>CAWIFM010000009.1:0-679544 GCA_963835525.1 uncultured Solirubrobacteraceae bacterium | reverse complement strand
GCATGGGGGTGGGCTACGGGTGCTGTCCTGTTCGTGGTGCTCGAGATGACGCTCCCCGGCACCGCATTCCATCGGGTCAGCCTCGCCTTCGCAGCCGGCAGCGTGATCGCCGCCGTGCTGCTCATGAGAACGCCCTGGGAAGCCGATCGTCAGACGGGGGCTGCTACCACACAGGAATCCTTTCCTTCTCCACGTCGCGGCCGTCTGGCCGGCCACTCCCCGGGCCGCCACGATCCCGTTCGCCCCCGAGGGCCTCACGGCGATCGCGCTCGACGGCGAGGCCAGCCTCGCCTGGAAGCCGGCGGAGGGTGCCACCGAGTACGAGGTCTACCGGGGGACCTCCCTGTCCGCGTGCAGCGCGTCACGCCGGAGGGCCTCTCCGAGACGAGCTTCGTCGACACGAGCGCGGTCAACGGCCAGCCTACTACTACGCCATCAGGCGCGTCGCCGGACGGCGAGTCGACGCTCCGGACCAGTCCGGCCGAGGTCACGCCGCGGGCGCGCACCTGCAGCGCGTCCGGCGTGGTCGCGGACGAGAACTGCTTCCCGGGCACGACCGGGTGGAAGACCGAGCGCGGGACGCGCGCGTACGAGGGCGGCATCGAGGGCTTCGCGTCGGCGTCGAGCGTGAACGCCGGGGGCAGCGTCAACCTCTACATCGAGACCGCCCCGGACGTGCCCTACCACGTCGAGGTCTACCGGACCGGCTGCTACGGCGGCGATCAGGGCAGGCTCGTCTCGGAGATCGAGGGGCCGAGCGGCAGGTACCAGCCCTCGTGCCTGCGCGAGGACGACACGACGGGGATCGTGGACTGCTCCGCCTGGGGATCCGTCGCCACCGTCGCGACGTCGGCCGACTGGCCGTCGGGCGTCTATCTCCTGAAGCTCGTCCGCGAGGACAACGGGCTCGACGAACGAGATCCCGCTCGTCGTACGCGCGGACGACAGCCACTCGGACGTCGTCTTCCACGTGCCGACCGCGACCTACCAGGCGTACAACAACTTCTACGGCAAGGGCCTCTACGACGGGATGAGCTCGCTGCCGAACACGGTGTCCGGCTCGACGCGCGCCGTCGAGGTCTCCTTCGACCGCCCCTACAGCCAGCCGATGGCCGGCCCGGAGCGCTACGACTGGTACACGCGCACGGACGTCGCGACGGTCGGCTGGCTCGAGCGCCAGGGCTACGACACCACCTACCTGGCCAGCGAGGACATCCAGGCTGACGGCGCGCGGCTCCGCGACCACCGCGTCTTCGTGAGCGGCAGCCACGACGAGTACTGGTCACAGGAGATGTTCGACGCCGCCGAGTCGGCGCGCGACGCCGGCACCTCGCTCGTCTTCCTCGGCGCGAACGCGGTCTACTGGAAGATCCGCTTCACGGACGGCCGCAACGGACTCCCGAACCGGTCGGAGATCAGCTACAAGACGGTGCAGTCCGGCCCGCCCGACCCGAGCGGCGTCTCGACGACTACCTGGCGCGACCCGAGCGGTCCCAACCGCCCGGAGAACGAGCTGCTCGGGCAGATGTACGTCGGCGAGAACATCGGCACTCACTTCCCGCTCCGCGTGTCCGCCCAGGAGGGCCGTCACCGCTTCTGGCGCTACACCGCACTCAATTCGCTGACCCCGGGGACGACGGCGTCGGTCGGCAGCGCGCTCGTGGGCTGGGAGTGGGACGCGCGCGTGGCCAACGGGCGCGAGCCGGCCGGCGTCGAGACGCTCGCCTCCTCGCCGGTCAGCGGCGCGCTGATCCAGGGGAACGGCCAGTCGCAGACGAGCGGGACCACGATCGCGAACGCCACGATCTACCGCGCCGGCGGCGGCGCCCTCGTGTTCGCCGCCGGAACCAACAACTGGTGGCGCGGCCTCGGCAGCAACGTGTACGGGTCAGGCGAGCCGGACGCGCGCATCCAGCAGGCCACCATGAACGTGCTGTCCGACATGGGCGTGCGGCCGCCGCAACCCGAGCCGGGACTGCGGCTCGACTCGACGGCGCCGCCGTCGGTCACCGCCACGGCACCCGCCGACGGCTCCACCGGCGCGGTGCCCACGAGCAGCATCAGCGCCACGTTCGACGTCCCGCTCGACCCGGGCACGGTCGACGACGGCGACTTCACGCTCACAGGGCCCGACGACGTCGAGGTCCCGGGGAGCGTGCGGCTCGACGGCGACAGTCTCGTGCTGACCCCGGCGGAGACGCTCGAGCCGTTCAGCTCCTACACCGCGCGCGTCGGCACCGGCATCGCGGGCTGGGCGGGCACCTCGCCCGAGCAGCCCGTCACCTGGACCTTCTCGACCGGGATCGGCACGCCGCCGGTCGTGGTCTCGCGGTCCCCCGCGGCCGACGCGACCGGTGTGGCCACCGACGTCGCCGTGACGGCGCGCTTCGACCGGCGGCTCGACCCGGCCACGGTGAGCGGGGACACGGTGCGGCTCCGGTCCCCGAGCGGCGCGCTCGTGAGCGCCCAGGTGAGCTACGACGACCCCGCCCGCAGCGTGACGCTCCGTCCGGACGCGCGGCTCGTCGAGTCGACTCGCTACACCGCTGAGCTGACCACCGGCCTCGCGGCGCGCGACGGGCGCACGCTGTCGGCGCCCGTGAGCTTCTCGTTCACGACGGGCACGAACGTCCAGATCAGCTCGAGGACGCCGGCCCCGTTCGCGTCAGGCGTCTCGCCGGCCGCGGTCGTGCGCGCCGTCTTCTCACGCCCGGCCGACCCGGCGACGGTGGACGAGGAGAGCTTCCTGGTGAGCGGTCCGGGCGGCGCCCAGGTGCCCGCGAGCGTCTCCTACGACGCCTCGACTCGCACCGCGACGCTGACCCCGGACGAGCCGCTCGGCCTGATGAGCGCGTACACGGCGCGCGTCACCGACGGCGTGCGCGGTCTCGACGGCGCGGCGCTCGACGCCTCCGCGTGGAACTTCACGACGGCCATCACGCCACCCGCCGGCCCGGCGGTGACCGCGCGCGACCCCGGCCGCCGACGCAACCGATGTCTCCAACGCGAGCTCCGTGAGCGCGGCGTTCGACCGCCCGCTGGACCCGGCCACCGTCACCGCGCAGAGCTTCACGCTCACGCCCGACGGCGGCCAGCCGGTGGCCGCGACCGTCGCCTACGACGCGGCGACCCACGAGGCGACGCTGACGCCGCTCGCGGCGCTTGCGATCGGCGAGCGCTACACGGCGCGGCTCACCACGGCCGTGCGCTCCGACGCGGGCGCGCCGCTCGCCGAGCTGTCGAGCTGGTCGTTCACCACGGCGCGCTGCCCGTGCAGCCTGATGACCTCGCAGCAGCCCGACCAGGTCGGACTCGAGGTGCGCGACTTCCGGCCGGCTCCCGGCCCGTGGTCCTACGAGCTCGGCACCCGCGTCACGGTCGACCAGCCGACGGAGCTCGTGGCGCTGCGCTTCTACAAGGACGCCCGCGAGGGCGGACAGCACGTCGGGACGGTCTGGAGCGAGTCGGGCGCGGAGCTCACGAGCGCGACCTTCGTTCCACGAGAGTCGGCTCCGGCTGGCAGCGCCAGGCGCTCGCCGAGCCGCTGCAGCCCGAGCCCGGGCACGTCTACATGGTCTCGGTCGGCCTCAACGACTACTACGTGAAGACCCTGGACGGACTCGCGCACCGCTCGCGAGCGGCCCGCTGCGCAGTCGTGGCGACGGCCAGAACGGGCGCTACGCCGAGGTCGCGGGCCAGCATCCGACGAGCTCCTGGCGCTCGAGCAACTACTTCGTCGACGCGGTCGTGCGGCTCCCGGACGCGCCGGCGCGCACGCCCGAGGTGTCTCGACCGCGCCGTCGGCCTCGGCCACCGGCGTGCCGACCAGCTCGACCGTGGCGGCGACGTTCTCCGTCGCGCTCGACGCGTCGACCCGGTGAACGCCGCTCTTCACGCTCGAGGACGCAGCGGGCGACCCTGTCGCCGGCCCCGTCTCGTACGACGATGCGACACGAGGACCGCGACATTCGTCGCCGGCCGCGGCGCTCGAGACCGGCGGCTCGTACACTCGCGCGGCTCGCGACCGGCATCCGCTCCGACGACGAGACGCCGATGGCCGAGCCGGTCGCGTGGACGTTCAGCACCGTCCCGCCCGACCCGCCGACGGTGAGCGCGACCTCGCCGGCGGACGGCGCCGTCCAGATCAGCCCGTACTCGCCGGTTCAGGTCACCTTCTCCGAGGCGATGGACCCGGCGTCGCTCGCCCCGGCTCTCGACCTGAGCGGTCCCGGCGGCTCGCAGATCCCGTTCGGACCTCTCCTACGACGCGGCCTCCCGAACCGCGGAGCTGACGCCCACCGGCCCGCTCGCCGCGTCGAGCTCGTACACGGTCACCGTCGGGACCGAGGCGCGCAGCGCGCGCGACGTGGCGCTCGCCGCGCCCGAGTCACGCAGCTTCACCACCTCGGCGTGCCCGTGCCGGCTGTTCGCCGGCGCGCCCGCCTTCGACTGGACCGGCCTGGACACGCGCAACTGGCGCTCGGGCGCCGGGCCCTGGTCGCTCGAGCTCGGCGTCAAGATCGAGGTCACGCAGTCGGCGCGCCTCGAGGCCGTCCGCTACTGGCGCGACTCCGCCGAGACCGGCGCGCACACCGCGCGCGTGTGGACGGCGGGGGGCACCCTGCTCGCGTCCGTCCCGTTCACGGGCGAGAGCGGCTCCGGGCTGGCAGGAGCAGCAGCTCGCGACGCCGCTCGCGCTCACGCCGGGCGCCGACCTACGTCGTGTCCGTGGGCGTGAACGCCGCCTTCCCGATGCAGGACATGGCCTTCGCCAGCCCGATCGTGAGCGGGCCGCTGCGCTCGATCGCCGGGCCCAACGGCGTCTACGGGGACGCCGCCGGGACCTTCCCGAGCCAGTCCTGGAGATCGAGCAACTACGGCGTCGACGCGGTGGTGAGGTAGACGTGCCAAGTTCGGCTACCTACCCGAAGAGGCAGTGTGGGCGCGCGCCCTGGCGGCGTAGCGTCCAAGTGATGCCCCCGCCGCGTGCCCTGCAAGCGGATGATCGCCGCGTGCGCGGCGCTCGCCGCGCTTGGGCTGGCCGCGCCCGCGGCGCAGGCCGCGCCGGCACCGACCGGGGTGACTGGCATGGCCCAGAGCGGCCGCGCCGAGCTGTCCTGGCAGCCGGCCGCGGGAGCGACCGCGTACCGCGTCTACCGCGGCACCACCGCCACGACGGTCAACACGCCGGTGTTCATGGGCGGCCCATCATTCCTCCGGACCCGCTCGTCCCGACGACCTTCGCCGACATCACGCCGCTCAACGGCACGACCTACTTCTACGCCGTCAGGTCGATCGAGAACGGCGTCGAGTCCGCCAACTCGCGCGTGGTCCAGGTCACGCCCCGAGCGCAGTCGTGCGCGGTCGGGAACGCCGTCGTGCGGGAGAACTGCTATCCCGGCGACGCGGACTGGGAGGTGGGACTCGCGACCCAGAACGTGGACGCCTACGCCACGCGCTCGAGCCTCGAGAAGGGGCAATCAGTCGACCTCAAGGTGAGGTCGGACCGTCGCGGTCGACGTCGAGATCTTCAGGAGCGGCTACTACGGCGGGGCCGGCGCGCGCCTCTTCTCGAAGATGCTCAACGTGCCGGTCGGGACCCAGCCCGGCCTGTTCGAACGATCCGAGCCTCGGCCTGGTCGACTGCGCGAACTGGGCGGTCAGCGAGCGATCACGACCAGCCGTCGTGGCCGTCGGGCGTCTACCTCGCTGCGGGTGATCCGGCGCGACAACGGCGCCGCGACGCACGTCGCTGTTCGTCGTGCGGGACGGCGCTCGCCACGCGGAGATCCTCTACGGGATCCCCGACACCACCTACCAGGCCTACAACTTCTGGGGCGGCAAGTCGCTCTACGACGACAAGTCGACCGGCGCGGTGACGGTCGCGGGCACGCCGCGCGCGGTCAAGGTCTCGTTCGACCGTCCCTACATCCAGCCGCACGACGGGATCATGCGCGACTGGTACACGCGCGCGGACTACCGGATCGGTCGCCTGGCTCGAGCGCTCGGGCTACGACGTCGTCCTACGACGCGGTCTCGGAGCTCGAGCGCAACGGCGCCGCGCGTCCAGGACCACCGCGTCTTCATCTCGGGAGCGCACGACGAGTACTACTCGGCGGCCATGCGCAGCGCGCTGCTCCAGGCGCGCGACCGCGGCATCGACCTGTTCTTCACGGGCGCGAACGAGGTCTACTGGAAGATCCGCTTCGAGCAGCCCGGCGTCCAGTCGGGCGCCCAGGACCGCGCGCTGGTCAACTACAAGTCGACCCAGAGCGGCCCGGCCGACCCGAGCGGCATCCCGACCGGCACCTGGCGCGACCCGGCTGGAGCGAACGCGCCGGAGAACTCGCTCACCGGCCTGATGTACATCGGCGCAGAAGAACTTCGACTACTTCCCGCTGCGCGTGAGCGCCGCCGAGGGCAAGGACCGGATCTGGCGCTACACGGGGCTCGAGAACCAGCCCGCGGGCGACCTCCACGAACATCGGCACCGACACTCGTCGGCTGGGAGTGGGACGCGCGCGTCTCCAACGGGCAGGAGCCGCCGGGCGTGACCACGCTCGCGTCCTCGCCCGTGAACGGCGACATCCTCCAGGACGCGGGCCGCGTCTATGCGGCCGGCAACGCGATCACCACGTGACCAAGTACACGGCGGCGAGCGGCGCGCTCGTCGTGGGCACGGGCACCAACCACTGGAACTGGGGCCTCGCGCAGCAACGCCGACGGGAGGGCACGCCGGAGCGGCGGATCCGGCAGGCGACCACGAACGTCCTCTTCGACATGGGCGCCTTCCCGGAGACGCCCGCGAGCGACCTCGTGCTGGACGACCCGAGCGCGCCGCCGCGGCATCACCCAGCGCACGCCCGTCGTCGAACGAGACGAACGTCGATCCGGCGGCGAAGGTCCGCGTCGGCTTCTCGCGGCCGATGGACCCGGCCTCGCTCACCTCCTCGAGCTTCACGCTCACGCGGCCCGACGGGACCACTGTGCCCGCGACGGTGGCCTACGACGACGCCACCTTCACGGCGACGCTCACGCCGAACTCGCCGCTCGAGCTCGAACGACTCAGTACACCGCGCGGCTCGAGTCCACGACGTCAGGGCGGCGAACGGGATCGCGCTCGGGCGCCCGGTACGCTGGAGCTTCACGACGCGGCCGCCGGACCCGATCGCCCCGACGGTCTCCGATCACGCGCCCGGCCGCCGGCGCGCTGATCGTGAGGAGCGCCTCGACCACCGTCACCGCGAACGCGGCGGACAACGCCGAGGTCGCCGGGTCCAGTTCCGGCTCGACGGCCACAACCTCGGCACGAGGACACGACCGCGCCGTACTCGGTGCGCTGGGACGCGTCCGCGGCGTCAGCGACGGCAACCACAGCTCACCGCCGTGGCGCCGACACCTCGAACAACCCGGCGACCTCGGCGGCCGTCCAGGTCACCGTCGACCCGACCGGCTCGTGCTGGCGCTCGGCTTCGAGGAGGCGACCGGGACCGCGGCGGCCGACCGCTCCGGCAAGAGCAACGCCGGCACGCTCGCCGGCGCGACCCAGCACCGACGTCGGGCCGCTTCGGCCGCGCGCTGTCGTTCGACGGCATCAACGACTGGGTGACGGTCGCCGACGCCGCGTCGCTCGACCTCACCAACGCGATGACGCTCGAGGCGTGGGTCAACCCCGCACGCCGGCCGCTGGCGCACGGTGATGATGAAGGAGCAGCCGGGCGGCTCGTCTACGCGCTCTACGCGAACAACGACCAGACGCGGCCGAGCGCGCATGTCTACACGACGCGCGAGTATCGACAGCCGCGGCATCGTCGGCGCTCCCGCTGAACGCGTGGACGCACCTGGCGGCGACCTTCGACGGCGCGACGCTCCGGCTCTACGTCAACGGCACCCAGGTCGCCGAGCGCCGCCGTCGCCGGGCACGCTGATCACCTCGACCGGCGCGCTGCGGATCGGCGGCAACGCGCATCTGGGGCGAGTACTTCAGCGGCCGGATCGACGAGGTGCGCGTCTACCGGCGCGACGCTGTCCGCGACCGAGATCCAGACCGACATGACGACCGCCCGTCGTGCCGCTCGGACACGGTGCCGCCGACCGCGCCCGGCGGCCTGACCGCGACCGGCGACGTCTGGGCCAGGCGCAGCTGAGCTGGAGCGCAGCGACCGACAACCTCGGCGTCGCGCGCTACAACGTCCACCGCGGCACGACGGCCGGCTTCACGCCGGCCAGCCGCGAACCGGATCGCCCAGCCGACCGGCACCTCGTACACCGACAGCGGGCTGACCGCCGGCACCTACTTCTACCAGGTCACCGCCGAGGACGCGGCCGGCAACGTCGGCCCCGCCTCCAACGAGGCGACCGGCACCGTCGCGGCCGACACGACGCCGCCGACCGTCTCGGTGACCGCCCCGGCGGCCGGCGCGACCGTGGTCGGCACGCATCAACCTGACGGCCAACGCGGCCGACAACATCGCCGTCGCCGAGCGTCCAGTTCAAGGTCGACGGAGCCAACGTCGGCGCCGCCGACACGAGCTCGCCCCTACTCGGCGTCGTGGGACAGCCGCGCGCTGCCCAACGGCCCGCACTCGATCACCGCGGTCGCCACGCGACGGCGCCGGCAACCCGACCACCTCCGCCACCGTCGCGGTCGACGTCGACAACCCCCCGGTCGACACCAGCGGGCTCGTGGCCGCGTACGGCTTCGAGGAGCAGGCCGGCACGGCGCTCACCGACAGCTCGAGCCAGTCGCAACCACGGCACGCTGGGCAGCGGCGCGCGAACGACCGCCGGGCGGTTCGGCGAGGCCCTCACGTTCGGCGGTGGCGCGGCCTCGTACGATCCCCGACAGCGGCTCGCTCGACCTCTCGACGGCGATGACCGCTCGAGGCGTGGGTGAACCCCGCGACCGCGACCGGGGGCTGGCGCCCGGCCGTCCTCAAGGAGCAGACCTTCGGGCTCGTCTACGCCCTCTACGCGAGCACCGGGGCCGGGCCGCCGAGCGGTCACGTCTTCACCAACGGCGAGGACGACGTGCGCGGCACCGCGACGCTGCCCGCCAACACGTGGTCGCACCTGGCCACGACGTGGGACGGCGCCACGCTGCGCCTGTACGTCAACGGCACCCAGGTCGCCAGCAAGGCCGTGCCGGGCACGCTCGCCGCTTCCACCGGCCCGCTGTCGATCGGCGGCAACTCGGCGTCTGGAGCGAGTTCTTCAACGGCCGCATCGACGAGGTGCGCGTCTACAACCGCGCGCTGACCGCCGCCGAGATGTCCACCGACATGAACACGCCGGTCATGCCCGCCGTGATCGACAGCCAGGCGCCGACGGCCCCCTCCGGGCTGACCGCGACCGGCTCGATCGGCCAGGCGCAGCTGTCGTGGACGGCCGCCACCGACAACATCGGCGTCGCGCGCTACAACGTCCACCGCTCCACCACGGCCGGCTTCACGCCGACCGCCGGCAACCGCATCGCGCAGCCGACCGCCACCTCGTACACCGACAGCGGCCTGGCCGCCGGCACGTACTTCTACCGCGTGACGGCGGCTGACGCGGCCGGCAACGTCAGCCCCGCGTCGAACGAGGCGACCGCCGCCGCGACGTCCGACACGACCGCCCCGACGGTGTCGCTCACCGCGCCGACGGCCGGGCCACGGTCACCGGCACCGTCGCCGTGACCGCCACGGCGACCGACAACGTCGGCGTGCCGGGCGTGCAGTTCACGCTCGACGGCGGCAACCTCGGCGCCGAGGACACGCTCGGCGCCCTTCTCCACCACGTGGGACACACGCGGCGTGCCGAACGGCAGCCACACCCTGCACGCGCGGTCGCGCGCGACGCGGCCGGGAACACCACCACGTCGGCCTCGGTCACGTGCACGTCGACAACCCGCCCGCCCGACACCAGCGGCCTCGTCGGCGCCTGCGGCTTCGAGGAGGCCTCCGGCAGCGCCGTCTCCGACAACTCGCCCGCACGGGCAACCACGGCACGCTCAGCGGCGCCACCCGCACGACCGCCGGCACGTTCGGCGCCGGCGCTGTCAGTTCAACGGCACGAACGAGCTAGGTCATCGTGCCGGACGCGAGCTCGCTCGACCTGACGACCGGCATGACGCTCGAGGCCTGGGTCTCCCCCACCGCCACCCAGTCCGGCTGGCGCACGGTCGCTGGTCAAGGAGCAGACCGGCGGCCTCGCCTACGGCCTGTACGCGAACACGGACACGAACCGCCCGAGCGCGAACATCCACACGACGCCGAGGACGACATCCGCGGCACCGCGGCGCTCGCGGGCGCGACGTGGACGCACGTCGCCGCCACGTACGACGGCGCCACGCTGCGCTTCTACGTCAACGGCACGCAGGTCCGAGCAAGGCGATCGCCGGCTCGCTGATCGCGACCACGGGCGCGCTGCGGATCGGCGGCAACTCGTTCTGCGGGCGAGTACTTCGACGGCCAGCTCGACGAGGTCCGGTCTACAACCGCGCGCTCACGGCGGCCGAGATCACCACCGACATGGGCCGGGCCGTCGTCCCGGCGGTCAACGACTCGACGCCGCCGACCGCGCCCACGACCTGACCGCCGACGGGCGCGCTCGGGCGCGCGACGCTGGGCTGGACCGCGGCCACCGACGACACCGTGCTCGCCCGCTACAACGTGCACCGCTCGACGACCGCCGGCTTCACGCCGAGCGCCGCCAACCGCATCGCGCAGCCGACGGGCACCTCGTACGTGGACACCACGGCGCCCGCGGGCACGCACTTCTACAAGGTCACCGCCGAGGACGCAGCCGGCAACGTCGGCCCCGCCTCCAACGAGGCGTCGGCGGTCGTGACCGCCGACACCACGGCGCCGACCGTCTCGATCACCGCGCCGACCGACGGGGCGACCGTGAGCGGCACGGTGAGCCTGTCCGCCAGCGCGGCGCGACGACGTCGCCGTGGCCGGCGTGCAGTTCAAGGTCGACGGCGCGAACGCTCGGCGCCGAGGACACCGTCGCGCCGTACTCGTTCAACTGGGACTCGCTGTCGGTCAACGAGCGGCTCGCACACGCTGACCGCGGTGGCCCGCGACGGCGCCGGCAACCAGCGCACCTCCACGCCGGTGGCGGTCAACGTGACCCACCCGCCGGTCGACAACTCGGGCCTCGTCGCCGGCTTCGGCTTCGAGGAGGGGACCGGCGCGTCCGTCGACGACAAGTCGTCGTCGAACAACGACGGCTCGATCAACGGCGCCGCCTGGAGCGACGGCGGCAAGTACGGCAAGGCGCTCTCGTTCGACGGCTCCAACGACCGCATCGACATCCCCGACGCCGCCTCGCTCGACCTCTCGACCGAGATGACGCTCGAGGCGTGGGTCAAGCCGAGCCAGCTCGCCGGCTGGCGCACGGTCATCCTCAAGGAGGCGGCAGCGGCCAGGTCTACGGCATGTACGGCAGCGCCTGGGCGCGACCATCCGTCCGGCCACGTCAACCCCGGCACGGAGCAGTGGACGCACGGCCCCGGCCTCGCTGCCCGTCAACTCGTGGTCGCACCTCGCGCTGACCTACGACGGCACGACGGCGCGGCTCTACGTCGACGGCGCCCAGGTGTCGCAGGCGACCATCAGCGGCGGCCCGATCCAGGCCTCCACCGGCGCGCTCCGCATCGGCGGCAACGCGCTCTGGGGCGAGTACTTCAACGGCCTGATCGACGAGGTGCGGGTCTACCGCAAGGTGCTGACCGCGGCCGAGATCACCGCCGACATGGCCAAGCCGGTCGTCACCGGCGCGCCGCCCGCGCCGGGCCCGGAGCGCTTCGGCCAGTTCACGCCGCCGCAGACGTGGCCGCTCGTGCCGGTCCACATGGCCACGCTCTCCAACGGCAAGATCGTCGTCTTCGACGGCTTCGACGCCGCGCTCAACTCCGAGCGGATCTGGGATCCGGTCACGAACACGTTCAGCCCGGTCCCGACCGGCCGCAACCTGTTCTGCTCCGGGCACGTGATGCTGCCCGACGGCCGGCTGTTCGTCGCCGGCGGCCACATCGCCGCCAATGAGGGCACCAAGAGCACGACGATCTTCAACCCGACGACGGGGAGCTGGTTCTTCGGCACCGACATGGCGCGGGCGCGCTGGTACCCGACGGTCACCACGCTCCCCGACGGGCGCATCCTCGTGGTCTCGGGCGACAACATCACGCTCAACGCGCCGGGCCTCGACGTGCCGCTCAAGAACGGCTCGGAGACGCTGCCGGAGATCTACAACGTCGACAGCAACACGTGGACGCCGCTGAACGCCGCCCAGCGCCGCATGCCCCTGTACCCGTTCATGTTCGTGCTCCCCGACGGGAAGGTGTTCGACGCCGGTCCCGACAAGACGACGCGCACGCTCGACACCACGACGGGCCAGTGGACGACGGTCGGCTCGAGCCAGATCGACGGCCACAGCGCGGTCATGTACCGGCCCGGCAAGATCCTCAAGTCCGGCACATGGGCCGACCCCGACTACCCCGGCATCACCTCGACCAACCGCGCCGCGTCGATCGACTTCAACGTCGCGAACCCGCAGTGGAGCGAGGTCGCGCCGATGAACCACGGCCGCTCGTACCACACGCTCACGGTGCTGCCCGACGGCAAGGTGTTCGCCTCCGGCGGCATGCGCGAGACCGACGGCATCGACCACTCGAAGGCCGTGTTCGAGACCGAGATCTGGGATCCGGACACCAACGTGTGGACGCCGACCGCCTCGCACGCCAGGCCGCGCGAGTACCACTCGTCCTCGCTGCTGCTGCAGGACGGCCGCGTGCTGCTGGCCGGCGGCGGCGCCTTCGCCCCCGCGGCCAACGAGAGCAACGCCGAGATCTACTCGCCGCCCTACCTGTTCAAGGGCCCGCGGCCGACGATCACGAGCGCCCCGACCAACGTGCAGCTCGGGCAGAACTTCACGGTCAACACGCCGGACGCCTCGCGGATCCAGAAGATGGCGCTCGTCCGCATGGGCTCGGTGACGCACAACTTCGACATGGACCAGCGGTTCATGAACCTGTCGATGACGCAGTCCGGAGCCAACACGATCAGCGTCGACGCGCCGACCAACCGCAACGTCGCGATCCCCGGCTGGTACTACATGTTCGCCGTCGACGGCGAGGGCGTCCCCTCGGTCGGCTGGATCGTCAAGATCGACCCGAACACCGGTGACACCCAGGCGCCGACCGCCCCCGGCGCGCTCAACGCGACGGTGGCCGACGACGACGTCACGCTCAACTGGAGCGCCGCCACCGACAACGTCGGCGTCACCCAGTACCGCGTGCACCGGTCCACCACCGCCGGCTTCACCCCCACGGCCGCCAACCGGATCGCCACCGTCAACAGCGGCACCAGCTACGCCGACAACAACCTGGCGCCGGGCACCTACCGCTACCGGGTGGTGGCCGCGGACGCCGCCGGCAACGCCGGCCCGTCCTCCAACGAGGCGAGCGCCACGGTCACCGGCGACGTGACGGCGCCCACCGTGGCGATCACGGCGCCGGCCGCCGGGGCCACCGTGGGCGCCACGATCGACGTGAACGCCAACGCGGCCGACAACCGCGGCGTGACCAGCGTCCAGTTCAGGCTCGACGGCAGCGACCTCGGGTCCGCCGACACGTCGGCGCCGTACAGCGTGAGCTGGAACACGCGCACGGCCGCCAACGGCCCCCACCAGCTGACCGCCGTCGCCCGCGACGCGGCCGGGAACGCCACGACGTCCGCCCAGGTCGCCGTCACCGTCGACAACGGCGCGCCGCCGACCGTCTCGCTCACGGCGCCGGCCGCCGGCGCCACCGTGAGCGGCGACGTCCCGGTGACCGCCAACGCGGCCGACGACCGCGGCCTGGCCGGCGTGCAGTTCAGGGTCGACGGCGCCAACATCGGCGCCGAGGACACCGCCGCGCCGTTCCAGGTGACCTGGAACAGCCGCAGCGTCGCCAACGGCAGCCGCCGGCTGACCGCGGTCGCCCGTGACAGCGACGGCAACACCACCACCTCGGCACCGGTCGACGTGAACGTCAGCAACGTGCTGACCGGCCTCGTGGCCGCCTACGGCTTCGAAGAGGCGAGCGGGACGACCGCCAACGACGACTCCGGATCGGGCCGCACGGGCACGATCTCCGGCGCCACGCGCTCGACCGCGGGCCGCTTCGGCTCGGCGCTGACCTTCGACGGCGTCAACGACTGGGTGACCGTCCCCGACGCCGCCTCGCTCGATCTCACGACGGCGATCACGATGGAGGCGTACGTCCGGCCGAGCGCGATCTCGTCGTGGCGCACCGTGCTCATGAAGGAGCAGCCCGGCGGGCTCGTCTACGGCCTGTACGCGAACTCGAACACCAACCGGCCGAGCGCCCACATCAACGCCGGCACCGAGGACGACACGCGCGGGACGGCGCAGGTGGCGCTGAACGCCTGGACGCACCTGGCCATGACCTACGACGGCGCCGCGCTGCGCCTGTTCGTCAACGGCGTCCAGGCCTCCACCAAGGCCCATAGCGGGCCGATGACGGTCTCCAACGGCGCCCTGCGCATCGGCGGCAACGGAGTGTGGCCCGAGTGGTTCGCGGGCCTCATCGACGAAGTGAGGGTGTACGGACGGGTGCTAACGGCCGCCGAGATTCAGGCCGACATGAATCTCGCGGTCAAGCCGCCGATCCCATGAGCGTGACCACATCCCCGCCTCGAATGACGCTTTCGCGCCTGACCCAAGCGCGCTCGCTCGCGCTGTCCGCCGACGCCGTGGCGCTGCTCGCGCTCGCGGGCTGGTGCCTCGTGCTCGTCGTGCTCACCTGGGGCACGTGGGGCGACCTGGGGCGTGACACCGGCTACGACCTCGTGGCCGGCTCGCGGGTCGCCGACGGCGAGCTGCCGTACCGCGACTTCGTCTACTTCTACGGGCCGGCGGCGCCGCTGCTGCTCGGCGGCGTATACGCCGTCGCCGGCGCCGGCATGGGCCCCACGCTCGCGGTCGGCTTCGCCATCGTGGCCGTGATCCTGGCCGAGACGTACCTGCTCGGACGGCGGCTGGCCGGCCCGCTGGGCGGCGGCCTGGCGGCGGCGCTCGCCGCCGTGGCGGCGTTCGGCACGGGCAACAACTCCTTTGTGCTGCCGCACTCCACGTCGGCCCCGCTCGCGGTCGCGTTCGCGCTCGGCGTCCTGCTGGCCCTGCTGGCGCACGCCTCCGGCGGGCGGCGGCGCTGGCTGGTCGTGGGCGGCACCGCGGCCGGCCTCGTGGTCCTCTCGCGGCCCGAGACGTCGCTGTCGGTGGGCGCCACGGTGGCCGCCTGGTCGCTGCTGCGGGTGCTGCTCGCGCCCGCCGGCCGCGGCGCCGCGGTGAAGGACGCGATCGCGCTGCTCGCCCCCGCGGCCTTGCTGCCGCTGCTCGGCTATGCGGCCTTCGCCGCGAGCGTCGGTGCCTCGGACCTGCTGTGGCAGAACCTCTACCCCCGCGACATGCTCGAGGCGGGCGGCAACACGGTCCTGCGCGGGCAGGCGCCGTTGACCGCCGAGAGCTTCGCCGTGCTCGGCGGTCGCGCCGTCCTGTGGGCGAGCGCCGTGATCGGCCTCGCCGCCCTCGGCGCCGTCGCGGCGCGCGTGCGCGCCGTGCGGCTCCTGGTGTGGGCCGGCGCCGCGTTCACGCTCCTGGTGGTCGTGGCCGTCGCCCTCGCGCGCCCCGAGACCGTGCGCTACTACCTCCAGTTCGCGTTCGCCTGGATCCCGATCGGCGCGTGGCTGACCGTCGGCGGCCTCGCGTGGCAGGCGCGGCGGCGCGGGCTGGGCTGGACGGCCGACGAGATGGGGCCGCTGCTGGTCGCCTTCATGCTCGCCGTCGCCTCCTCGACGGCCTACGGCGCCTTCTACCCGCACCCGCGGCCGAACGGCCCGCAGGCGACGACCTACCTGATCCCGCTGATCGGCGTCTTCCTCGTCTGGCTGCACGTGCGCCTGCTCCCGCGGTCGGTCCCCGGGAGCGCCGGCCCCGTGACGGCGCTCGGCGCGGCGCTCGTCGCGGCGCTCGTGCTCGCCTGCGGCTCGCTCGTGGTGGGCGACGCGCGCGACGAGACCGTGACGGTGCAGGCGCAGCACGGGCAGCTGACGGCGGCCGCCTCGGAGGCGGGCGCCTTCCAGGGCGCGATCGACGAGATCGAGCGCCGCACGCGGCCCGGCGACCCGATCCTCGTCGCCCCGCAGCTCGCCTCGCTGTACGCGCTGACGGGTCGCACCGACCCGCTGCCCCAGATCTCGCTGCTGCCCGGCACGCTGGCCACACCGGCCGACGAGGAAGCTGCGATCGCCCTCATGGACGACGTCCGGCTGGCGGTGATCGACGGCCGTCCGCTCAAGCAGTACGGTCACGGCACGTTCGGCGAGACGTTCAGCGAGCGGATGGGGGCATGGCTTCAGCGGGAGTTCACAAAGGTGGCGACGGTGCGCGGAGCGGGCGAGAAGCCGCGCGAGCTGGTGATCTGGGAGCGGCGGGGGACGTGAGCCGGCTCGTCTCGTTCCCGCCCGCGCTCGACTCCAACCCCTACCAGCGCCTCCTCTACGAGCACCTCGCCGCCGAGGGCTTCGAGGTCGTCGAGGGGGTCGAGGAGGGCTTCCTGCGGTTCCGCTGGATCGCGCGCCACCGCGCCGACGTCGACATCCTGCACTTCCACTGGCCGCAGGGCCTGTGGCACCACCACGGCGGCCCGGCCGCCCTCAGGCGCTCTCTCTCCTGGGTCAAGCTCGCGCTGCTCGCCGCCCGGCTGCCGTTCGCGCGCAGGCTCGGCTACCGCCTCGTCTGGACGATCCACCAGGTCAACCCGCACGAGGGCGGCGGCCGGCTCGATCGCGCCGGCGCGCGCCTGCTGGCGCGCAACTGCGACCTGCTGCTGGCCCACGACGAGGCGACGGCGGCCGACGCCAGGGCCCGCCTCGGCCGCGCGGCCCGCAACGTCGAGATCGTCCCCCACGGCAACTACCGCGGGGTCTATCCGGCCGGGCGCCCGCGCGAGGAGGCCCGGGCGGAGCTCGGCATCGCGCCGGACGCCTTCGCGTTCCTGTGCTTCGGCGAGATCCGCGCCTACAAGGGCATCGACCGCCTGCTCGAGGCGTTCACGGCCGCCGACCTGCCCCGCGCGAGGCTCGTGATCGCCGGCCGGCCGGTCGACCAGGCCTCAGACGCCGCGGTGCGCGAGGCCGCCGCCCGCGACCCGCGGATCGTGCCGCTGCTCGGCTTTGTGCCCGACGAGCGGGTGACGGAGCTGTTCGCGGCCTGCGACGCCGCGGTGCTCTCGCGCAAGCCGGGCACCTCCGGCTCGCTGCTGCTCGCCCTCTCGCTCGACACCCCGGTCGTCGCCCCGCAGGCGCCGGCCTACGACGACCTGCTCGACGGCGGCGCCGCCGGCTGGCTGTTCGACGCCGCGACCCCGGGGGCGCTGGCCGCGGCGCTCGCCGCCGCGGCGTCCGACCCACAGGCGGCTCGCGTGAAGTCCGCCGCCGCGGGAAAGGTCGCCGACCGGCTGGCCTGGCCCGCCATCGCGGCGCAGGTCGCCGAGCTGCTGCGAGCTCAGCCGCGCAGGCCGCGGCGCCGGAGGTCGTCGAGCTCGGCCACGACCTCGGGCGCGCGCCAGGCGACGCACGGCAGGTAGATCGCGATCCCCACGAAGATCAGCGCGAGCAGGCGCGGCGCGTCGCCGAGCCCGGCGTCGACCAGCGCCGCCTTGGCCAGCAGGACCGCGCCGAGCATGAGGACCGCGGCCTGGACGACGCCGGAGAGCGAGCGCCCGAACTCGCGCAGCGAGCTGTCGATCGAGCGCGCGGTCAGCCAGGTGTAGTAGGGCTCGATGATCGTCGAGGAGATGGCGTAGGCGGTCGCGACGCCGACGACGCCCCATGGCAGGCCGACGACGAACGCGATCGCGCTCGCCACGAGCACGACGAGCGAGTAGCGCAGCAGCGTGCTCGTGCGATCCACGGCGCGCAGGATCGTGCCGTTGAGGCCCTGGAGCGACTGCAGCAGGCCCACCCACGCGAGGATCTGGAGCACGGGCACGGCGCTGTCCCACTTCGGGCCGAGCACGACGGCCACGAACTCCGGCGCCACCGCGATCAGCCCGAGCATGCCGGGGATCGTGATCGCGCCCACGAGCCGGTTGAGGCGCAGCCACGCCGTGCGCAGCTTCTCGCGCTGGTCCTGCAGGCGCGACATCGCCGGGAACATGACCTCCTGCAGCGGCAGCGAGATCTGGCTCATCGGCGTGATCATCACGTTGTAGGAGACGGCGTAGGCGCCGAGCGCGGCCGGGCCGAGGAAGCGCCCGATCAGCAGGTTGTCGAGGTTGCGGTTGGCGTAGAAGAGGAGCCGCGAGCCGAGCACGTTGGCGCTGTAGCCGCCGAGGTCGCGCAGGCTGGCGAGCGAGTAGATGAAGCGCGGCCGCCAGCGGGAGGCGACCCACACCAGCGCGGCGGCGACCGTCGTGACGGTCAGCTGCTGGAGGATGATCGCCCAGGCGCCGAAGCCGTTGAGCGCGGTGACGACGCCGACCGCGCCGCCGCAGACCGTGGCGCCCATGTCCCGCAGCTCGAGCGAGCGGAAGTTCATCTCGCGCATGAGCAGCGAGGCCTGGGTGGCGGCGAGCGAGCCGATGAAGAAGCCGAGCGAGAGCACCGCGAACAGACCCTGGACCTCCGGCTCGCCGTAGAACGCGGCGATCGGCCAGGAGAGGCCGATGCCGGCCACCGTCAGCAACGCGCCGGCGCCGACGCTGGTCCAGAACACCGTCGACTTGTCGGCCTCGGTGATGGTCTGGCGCTGGATCAGCGCCTGCCCGAAGGCGAGGTCGGAGAAGACCAGCACGAGGCTGGAGAAGACCAGGACCATCGCGGCCAGGCCGTAGTCGTGCGGCGAGAGCAGGTGCGCGAGGATCGCCGCCACGAGCAGCCGCGAGAGCTGGCCGAACACCGTCGAAGCCGCCTTCCAGGCCACGCCGCGGACGACGCTGCCGCGCAGCGCCGAGGCAGGGACCTCGATGGGCTTCGGCAGCGTCGCCGCCACGCTCTCCGTGCTCATGCGCCAAGCATGGCGGCGATCGGGCCCGGAACCCCTGGCCATCCGGCCAGGGAACGCCCCCTGCCACCGCTCAGCGATTCCTCATAGGATCGTCCGAGATGACCGCGACACGGACACGAAGCCCCTCCCACCTCGCCCGGCGGCTGCGCCGCGCGCTCCGCCGCCACGGTCTGGTCGGGAGCGGCCGCGAGGCGATCCGCATGGTCACCCAGCGCTCGCGGCGCCGCGAGGCGCTGCGCCGCGAGCTCGCCTTCGACAGCGAGCACGGCGTCGACACCGCCGGGATCGTGCGCCTCGACGAGCTCGAGTTCCAGAGCGACAGCAAGGTCCACGGGACCCGCTACGAGGCGATCACGCCCGAGGCGTTCCACGGCGTCCTCGCGCACGTGGACCTGGGGGACGGGGAGCTGACCTTCGTCGACCTCGGCTCGGGCAAGGGCAGGGCCGTCCTGCTGGCCTCGCTCTATCCGTTCCGGCGGATCGTCGGCGTCGAGTTCAGCCCCGAGCTGGACGAGGTGGCCCGCCGCAACGTCGAGCGCTTCAGCCACGACGCGCGGCTCTGCGAGGACATCGAGCTGTGCTGCGAGGACGCGGCGGCCTACGAGCTCCCGGCCGAGCCGGTGCTCGTCTACATCTACAACTCGTTCGACTGGCCGCTGATGCAGCGGGTGCTCGCGAACCTCGCCGCCAGCGGCCGCGCGCACGACCGGCGGCTCCTGCTCGCGATCGTCAACCGGGGGTTCCCGCTGGGCGATCTGGAGGCCGCCGGCTTCCGGTCCGTCAACGGCAGCGGCGAGCTCTTCGAGTTCGCCGGCGTCCAAACCCCTGCCGGGCGAGCAGGTCGCACCTAGCCGGTCGTCTAGGAAACGGGCCTCTGTCGCTGACGGGGACCTGGACCCGCCCTAGCATCGACGGGGATGGATCTTCGGCGACACATTCAAGTTCTCTGGCGCTTCAAGGCGATCGTCATCGGCGGGGTCGTCCTCGGCGTCGTCATGGCCATTCTCGCCTCGTTCTCGGTCTCGTTCTCCGGCGGGCCGAAGCTCGAGTGGCGCTCCGATCAGACCTTCGGCAGCGTCTCGACGCTGTTCGTGACGCAGACCGGCTTCCCCTGGGGCCGCGTCACGCTCCCGGAGCCCGCGCTGCTGCCGGGCGCCGACCCCACCGTCACGCAGCCCGACCCCGCGACGATGGACGAGAAGACCCGGCGCGAGTACGCCGCCCCCGAGCGCTTCTCCGACCTCGCGGTCGTCTACTCGTACCTCGCCCGCAGCGACCAGGTGCGCGCGCTCATCCGTCCCCAGACCGCGCCCGACCAGATCCTCATCACCCCGATCCAGAACCCTTCGACGGGCGCCGGGCTGCCGCTGCTGCTGATCGAGACGCACGCCCCCAGCCAGGAGATGGCGGTCAAGGTCAACGAGGCCTCGATCGAGGCGCTGCGCCAGTATCTGCGCGAGCAGCAGGACGAGGCCGACATCGCCGACGGCGCGCGCGTGAGGATCCAGGTGCTCAACCCGCCGATGCCGGCGGGCGTCACCGAGGGCCGCACGTACATGGGCTCGGTCATCGCGCTGATCCTGTGCATCGCCGGCGCGATCGCGCTCGCCTACCTGCTCGAGAACCTGCGGAGCTCGCGGGAGCAGGCGCCCAACGCCTGGAACCCCCCGTGGCCCGTCGCCACCAACGGGCACGGCAATGGCGCCGTGCTCGATCCGGAGGACGAGCTGTGGCCCGATCCGCCGGAACCGTACGCGCGACCTACGGCTGAATGAGCACGTTCCCGGCCTCCGCTGGACGGCCGGCCGCCGCCGGACCCGGCCGTGGCGTCGGCGCGGCGATCCTGCTCGGCAGCGCGGCGCTGATCGGCGCCGCGTACGCCGACCTGGCGCCCGTCGTCGTCCTCGGCGCCGTCACGGTGCTGCTGTGGGCGATCCTCACCCAGCGGTTCTTCCTCCGCTGGCGCTCGCTGCTCGTGGCGCTCATCGGTGTGATCCTCTTCATCCCGATCGGGCGCTACGCGCTCCCGGGCGCGCTGCCGTTCGAGATGGAGCCCTACCGCGTGATGGTCGGGCTCCTGGTGATCATCTGGGTCGCCTGCCTCCTCGTCCAGCGAGAGGTCCGCTACCGGCCGTCGGGCCTCGCGCTCCCACTCGGCATGGTCGCCTTCGCGCTCCTGCTCTCCGTCGGCACGAACGCCGAGCGGGTGCACTCGCTGGGCATCGAGATGGAGGTCATCAAGGGCCTCACGTTCTTCGGCAGCTTCATCGTCGTGCTGCTGTTCGTCTCGAGCTCGATCGGGTCGCGCGCCGACCTCGACGCCGTGCTCAAGGCGCTCGTGGGCGGGGGCGCCATCGTGGCGCTGCTGGCCGTGATCGAGAGCCGGACGGGCCTGACGCCGTTCGACAGCATCGACCGTCTGATCCCGATCCTCGACTACGCGGGCGACATCACCACCCTCGAGGCGCGCGGCGGCGAGTTCCGGGCTCTCGGCTCGGCCCAGCATCCGATCGCGCTCGGCGCCAGCCTCGCGCTCCTGCTGCCGCTCGGCGTCTACCTCGGGCGCCGCTACCGCGGCTGGATCTGGTGGGCCGCTTCGGGCGCCCTCGCGCTCGGCGTGCTCACCACGGTGGCGCGCACCGCGACCCTGATGCTCGTGGTCGAGCTGATCGTGCTGCTGATCCTCAAGCCGAGGGTGATGTTCCGGTTGTGGCCGTACGCGCTGCCGTTCCTCGTCGTGGTCCACACGGCCGTGCCCGGCACGCTCGGATCGCTGAAGTCCTCGTTCTTCCCGACGGGCGGCCTGATCGCCGAGCAGCAGGCCGGCGCCGGCACGTACGGCAGCAACCGGCTCGCCGACCTCGGACCGGGCATCAAGGAGTGGAAGAAGACGCCCCACTTCGGGCAGGGCTTCGCCACGCGGATCACCCAGCGGAGCGATCCGAAGTGGAACTCACCGATCCTCGACAACCAGTGGCTCGGGTGGCTGCTGGAGACCGGCTGGGTGGGGATGGCCGGCCTGCTGTGGCTGTTCTTCCGCTCGGTGCGCCGCCTCGGCAGGGCGTCCAAGAAGGACGACAGCGACTACGGATGGCTGCTGGCCAGCCTCGCGGCCTCGATCACCGCGATGGGCATCGGCATGACGACGTTCGACGCGTTCGGCTTCATCCAGGTCGCGATCCTGCTCTTCATCGTGCTCGGGATCGGCGCCGCGGCGCTGCGGCTCGCGAGTGTGCCGCCGCGCTCTCACGCGGCGGCACACTGAGCACGGCTCGGAGGGCTAGGCCGTGGCCCGCGCCTGGACCTCGGACCCCGTGAGGGCCCGCGAGTAGACGCGCACGTCGTCGATCACGCCCTGGAAGTACTCGCCCCAGAGCGCGTTGCCACCGATGTACAGCGCCTGGCTCGATGCCGCCGCGCTGCCCGACAGGGCACGGGTCGCCACCTGCGTGCCGTTCACGAAGAGCCGCAGGTTCGAGCCGTCGTAGGTGCTGGCCAGATGCGTCCAGGCGCCGGGTGTCAGCGCGCCCGTGCCCGAGAGCATCGTGTGGCCGCCGTTGTGGAAGTGCGTGGTCGGCACGCCGGCGTCGTTGCCCGCGTACAGGCCGTAGACCAGGTCGGTGGCCTGCTCCTTGATCGCCACGG
The DNA here is from genome assembly GCA_963835525.1 of uncultured Solirubrobacteraceae bacterium. Lineage (GTDB taxonomy): Bacteria > Actinomycetota > Thermoleophilia > Solirubrobacterales > Solirubrobacteraceae > DASSUW01. The sequence goes on along the minus strand of CAWIFM010000009.1, from coordinate 656,840 downwards.
TCCGCCACGCGCTCCCGAGCGCGCTCGGCCGCACCCACGCCTCGAGCGTCATCCGGTTGCTCAGGTCCAGCGACGCCGAGTCCGGCACGGTCACCCGGTCATCGAGGCCGTCGAAGTTGAGCGCCCGGCCCCCGGAGCGGCCGGCGACCCGCGCGGCGCCGGCGATCGTGCCGTTGTTGCCGTTGCCCGACGCGTCCTGCGCCGTCGCGCCGCTCGACTCGTCGAAGCCCCACGAGCCGACGAGCCCCTCGGTCGCGGACGTCGCGGCCCGGGCCAGGACCTCGGCCGCGGAGAGGGCTCGGGAGTAGACGCGCACCTCGTCGATCACGCCCTGGAAGTACTCGCCCCAGAGCGCATTGCCGCCGATGTACAGCGCCTGGCTCGATGCCGCGGCGCTGCCCGACATGGCGCGCGACGCCACCTGCGTCCCGTTCACGTAGAGCCGCAGCGTCGACCCGTCATACGTGCTGGCCAGATGGGTCCACGCGTCGAGCGCGAGCCCGCTGGTGCCGGCCAGCATCGTGTGACCGCCGTTGTAGAAGTGCGTCGTCGGCACGCCCGCGTCGTTGCCCGCGTACAGGCCGTAGACGAGGTCCGTCGACTGCTGCTTCATCGCCACGGTCCGCCAGGCGGTCCCGAGCGCGGTCGGGCGGACCCAGGCCTCGAGCGTCATGCGGTTGGTGAGGTCCAGCGACGCCGAGTCGGGCACCGTCACGCGGTCGTTGACGCCGTCGAAGCTGAGCGCCCGTCCGCTGGAGCGGCCGGCCACGCGCGTGGCGCCGGAGATCGTGCCGTTGTTGCCGGCGCCCGAAGCGTCCTGCACCGCGTTCCCGTTCGCCTCGTCGAAGTTCCACGAGCCGACCAGGCCGCCCGGCGGAGGCGTGGGCGTCGGTGTCGGCGTGGGCGTCGGTGTCGGCGTCGGAGTCGGTGTCGGCGTGGGCGTCGGGGTCGGGGTCGGAGTGGGTGTCGGGGTCGGGGTCGGGGTGGGAACCGGGCCGCCGGTGGAGTTGGCCTCGTCGGCGCCGGCGTCGGGCCGGTTGCCGGTGCGGCTCTCGCCGTCCAGGTCGGTGCTCACGCCGCCGCTGGGGTTGCCGAAGTCGATCGCCGCCGCCCCGGCCCGCAGGTGCAGGTCGTTGGGCTCCTGCCGGAACCCGGTCGGAGCCACCGTCCCCTGGTTGCACGCGCTGCCCGACGCGACGACGTTGTAGCGCCACGTCGCCTTGCTGCAGTTCGCCGACGAGTTGTTGCTGATCACATTCGAGTCGATGACGTCGTTTCTGACGCCGTCACCGTTGGGGTTCAGCCACCCGAACCCCAAGGTGGCGCTGTTGTGGCGGATCGTCACGCCGTCGCCGTCACCGAGCCCGATCGAGTAGTAGCCGCCGCCGGACGGATCGCAGCAGTCGATGAAGTTGTTCTCGATCAGCAGGTTGCGCGTGTACTGCGCGGACGGATCGGTCCCGAAGATGATCGCGAAGTGCGCGCACTGCCAGATCCGGCTGTTGCGGATCGTCACCCCGTTGACGTTGCCGATCCCGATGCAGTCGATGTGCGCCCCCGACGTGAACTTGCGGAAGTCGTGGATGTCCATCGAATCGAACAGGATGTCCGTCGCCGGATCAGAAGACTGATACGGCTCGGTGATCCAGTTCATCCCCTCCTGAGCCGCGCTGTCAGGCCCGTCGACCTCGCCGTCCAGATACTGGATGTGATCCGAGCCGCGGATGAAGAACTGACGCATCTTGATCCGCCGGTAGATGACGTTCTGCGCCTCCTGGCGGTTGTAAGTCGCGGCGTTGACCGTGAAGTCACGGAACTCCATGTACGACCCACGCGTGATGTCGATCGACCCCACCGTCACCGACGCGCCGGCCGCCGGCCGGAACACGACATGCGGCCCCGACGCCTTGGGCGTGACGTTGAAGTTCTGCCCGCCGTAGGACCCGGCGCGGATCTCCACCGTGTCACCCGACGCCGCGACTGAATATGCCCGCGCGAACGACCCGCACGGCGCCGACGAGGAGCACGCCGCCGAATCCGAGCCACCCGGCGCCACATAGAACGTCGCGGCCTGCGCGGACGCCGCGGCGGCGAGGACGGAAACGACGGAAACCATCAGCACTGCGACAGCACGGAGCGTCGCCCCGATGCGTGAGGGCATCGATCCTCCTAAGGGATCTCGTTTTGCGTGACCGCAGGGGCCATCGGCGCCCTCCCGCCGATGGGCACTGTTCAGCCGCTCCAAGCTCGCCTTGCTGCCCGCTCCGTCGAAGCAGCTCGAGCCTGAAGTGATCCCTCGTGACAGCGATTGGTCCGCCCGCCGTCGTGGACCTCCCAGTCCTCGGCGGGCCGCTGGCCCCTGACTAACTACTTACTGGCGATACAGCGGATACCTTGACAGGGCACTCCTCAAACCTGTTGCATCGATCAACATTTGTTGATCGCAGGAAAATTCTAGCCCGGTCAGGACGCGGGCGCGCCGCGGCGAAGCGTGTGCGCAGCCGCTGGCGCTCGCGCAGCGCCCGCCGGACCTCGCGCTCGGGGAAGCGCGGACGCCGGCGCGCGGCCGCCTCGAGGTACCCCAAGGCCATCGCGAGCGCCGCGGGATCCTGCTTGGCGCGATAGAGGGAGCGCATGGCGAGGTAGGACGGCCGGTAGCCCATGTACCACGAGGCGCGCCCGAGCGGCGTCGCCCTGGTGCAGCGACGCCGGCTCGCGGCCGCCCTCGGGGCGGTGGTGGCGGAAGGCGAGATCGACGAAGGTCGCGGTCGCGGTATCCGCGCAGCTGCACCTTGACCTCGTCGAGGCCGTCCCAGCCCATCCGCGGCTCGAGCGACATCAGGTCGCCCAGGCAGTCCCAGCGGTAGGCGCGCGAGGCGCCCCAGACGCGTCGTGTCGGACTTGCGTGCGGCGCACCCAGCTCGCCGTCCTCGAGCTCGTAGCACGTGCCGCTGGCGATGCCGAGCTGCGGGTCCGCCTCGAAGCGGCCGATCAGCGCGCTCGAAGTAGTCCGGGTCGAAGACGACGTCGGCGTCGACCTTGACGACGACGTCGACGGGCCCGGCGAGCGCGCGCGACGCCGAAGCGGAAGGCCACGCAGGTCGCGCCCCTCGCGCCGCCCGTCGAGCGAGCGCGCCGCGGCTCGGGCGCGCGTCGCGGCGCAGCCGCGATCCACGGATGCGCGCGCGGCGAACTCGCTCGACCAGCTCCGGCGTCGCGTCCGTCGGAGCCGTCGTCGACGACGACCCACGCGGCCGGCGCGAGCTCCTGGGCGCGAGCGCGGCGGCGAGCCGCGGCAGGTTCTCGCTGCTCGTTGCGCGCGGGCGTGACGACCGCGTAGCGCAGGCTCACGCGGCCGCCCTCGCGGTGCTGCCGGCGCGTCGCGAACGCGCGCGGCAGGTAGCTCGCCAGCCAGGTCTCGAGCATGACCAGCGACAGCAGGAGCGGCGCGTGGCGCGCCTGCGCCGCCGCGGAACTCGCGCGACCGCGCGCTCGCACGACGGCGGGGTCGACCAGCTCGGCGTAGGCGGGGCTGTCGGAGTCAGCAGCAGCGCGTCGCATCGACGGCGCCGCCGTCGGCGCCAGCCACGTCGGCACGGCCTCGTTGAAGAAGCCGCGCTTGCGCTTGTCGAGCACGAAGTCCGGGACCAGGCCCGCGGGCCGCGCAGCCGCAGCACGTGCTTGCCCTGCAGGCGGTGGACCTTGAGCCGACGTCGGGATCGCGCGCGCACAGCTCGACGAGCTCGTGGTCCAGGAACGGGACGCGGACCTCGAGCGAGTGCGCCATCGACGCGCGGTCGAAGTAGGTGAGCATGTCGTCGACCAGGCCGAGCTTGGCGTCCAGGTACAGCGCGCCTCGAGCGGCGCGGCGCCCGGCGCGCCGGCGAGGTGGCCGCGCAGCGATCCGCGCGCGCCGCGTCGGCGCTGCTCGGCGAGCGCGCCCGCGAACAGGCCGGCCTGCAGGTCGGGTCGCACGAGGCCGCTGGAGGCGAGCAGGCGCGACGACGGGGTCGCCGGCGCTCGAGCGCGTCGAGCAGCCGGCCGGCCGCGGCCCGGGCCCGCGGCGAGCCCGCGGCCGGCAGCCGGCGCGCAGCGGGCCCGGCACGCGGTCCCAGTGCTCGGCCAGCGAGGCGACGCGGTGCTTGCGGTAGCCGCCGAGCAGCTCGTCGGCGCCCTGGCCCGAGAGCGCCACGGTCACGTGCTGCGACGGCCAGCTCGCAGAGCGCGAGGAAGCCGAGCGAGGAGAGGTCGGCGAGCGGCTCGTCCATGTGCCACGCGAGCTGCTCGAGCAGGTCGGCGGCGCCGGTCCTCGAGCTCGACCTCGAGCTCGTGGTGGTCGGCGCCGATGACACTCGGCCACGCGGCGGGCGTCGCCGAGCTCGGAGTCCGTCGCCGCGCGAAGCCGACCGCGAACGTCTTGACCGGCTCGGTCCATGTGCCGCGCCATCAGCGCGACGATCAGGCTCGAGTCCAGGCCGCCGCTGAGCATCGCGCCGAGCGGCACGTCGCTCATCAGCCGCATCCGCACGGACTCCTCGAGCTTGTCGAGGAGCGTCTCGGCCCACTCGTCGGCGCTGCGCGGACCGGGTCGGCGCCGGGCGCCGGGTAGCGCCACCAGCGCTCGAGCCGCACGCGGCCGTCCTCGACCACGAGGCGCTCGCCCGGCGTCGAGCTTGCGGACGTCGCGCGAGCGGCGTCATCGGGCCGGGCACGTAGCCGAGCATCGAGGTAGGCGGCGATCGCCTCGGGGTCGAGCTCGTCGGAGACCAGCCCGCTGGCGATCACGCACTTCAGCTCGGAGCCGAAGACGACGACGTCGCCGACGATGCGCGTAGTAGAGCGGCTTGATGCCGAGCCGGTCGCGGACAGCACGCCGCGGCGGTCGTCGCGGTCCCAGACCGCGACGGCGAACATGCCGCGCAGGCGGTCGGCGAGCGCGGGCCCGTGCTCCTCGTAGAGGTGCGGGCAGCACCTCGGTGTCGCAGCGCGAGCGCAGGCGTGTGGCCGTCGGCGCTCGAGCTCCGTCGCGCAGCGCGGCGTGGTTGTAGATCTCGCCGTTCTGGGCGGCCCAGACGCGGCCGCTCTCGTTCGGCGAACGGCTGGTGGCCGCCCTCGACGTCGATGATCGACAGCCGGCGCGCGCCGAGCGACAGCCGTCGCCGATCACGTAGCCCGGCGTCGTCGGGCCCGCGGTAGCGCGATCGACGTCGGTCATCCGCGCGCAGGACGTGCTCGCGGCAGCGGCGGAGCCGGCCGGCCGTCGAGCGGAAGGCTCCGGCGATGCCGCACATGGCTAGCGCACCTCCCGGCGCGGTGGACGAGCGCGCCGCAGCGCGCGGACGTGGCCGCGCGCCGCCGGCTCGGCGCCAGAGGCCGGGCGACGCGTGGGTGGCTGCGCCGAGCGCGACGCCGGCGGCCTCGAGCGCCGCCGCGCACGCGGCGCGCAAGTGCTTGCGGGCGTAGCGGACGCGGCTGCGGGCGTAGACGGCCAGCAGCTCGCTCGCGCGGCGCCGAGCTGCCCCCCTCGTGCCAGGCGACGGTCGCGCCGGCTCGAAGCGGTCGTCCCAGCCTGCGTCGGCCAGCCGCTTGCAGAGGTCCGTGTCCTCGCAGTAGAGGAAGAAGCCCTCGTCGAGCCGCCGACCGCTCGAGCGCCTGCGCCGGACCAGCATGCAGGCGCCGGAGACCCAGTCGGGCGAGCCCGGCGTCGCGTAGGCGGCCGGGTCGCGCACCAGCTCGTCGGTCCAGGCCGCGCGCGGCCAGCAGCCGCTGGAGGAAGAGGGCCTGGGCGCAGTCGAGCGCGCGGCGCGGGAAGCGGCGCTGGCTCAGCAGGCAGGCCGCCGTCGTCCTCGAGGATCCGCGGTCCGGCCAGGCCGGCGGCCGGATCGGCGGCGAGCGCGTCGACGCAATACGTGCAGGCTCGCCTCGTCGATGCGGGCGTCGGGGTTCAGGAAGAGCACGTAGGGCGCGGAGCCGCGCGCGGCGCCGAGGTTGCAGCCGGACGGCGAAGCCGCCGTTGCGCGGCGCGCGCACGAGCTCGGCCGTCGAGGCCGGCCACGACGTCGAGCGGGTCGTCGGGCGACGCGTTGTCGACGACGACGGTCACGGCACGCCCGGCATCGCGGCCAAGCGGCTCCACGCAGCCCCGCAGGGTGGCGCGCGCTGTTGTAGGCTGACGACGACGGCGTCGATCTCGGTCTCTGCACTCATTCCGCCACCGAAGGTACGCGCTGGGCCATCCGTCGCACCTAGCCGGTCGCACAGGTTCCCCTGGCCGCGCGGGGCCTAGCATCGCCTCATGCACGTCGCAGCCTCGCACGAGGACACCACCAGCACGCGCCACGCAGGCGACGGCGTCACCGTCGCCCGCACCGTCGACGAGGTCGAGGCGCTCCGCCCGGTCTGGGAGCGGCTCCCGGTCGACAACATGGACGCCGACATCGACCACTTCCTGACGGTCGTGCGGCACCGGCGCGAGGTCCTGCGACCGCACGTGATCCACGTGCAGCGGCCCGGCCGGCCCGACATGCTCGTCGTCGCCCGCCTCGAGGACGTGCCGCTGGAGTCCACCGTCGGCTACCGCGTCGTCGCCCGCCCGCGCGTCCGCGCGCTGATGGTGGCCTTCGGCGGCGTGGTCGGCGCCGAGACCGACGCCGACTGCAAGCGCGCGCTGGACGAGCTGCAGCGGCCGCTGCGCGACGGCGACGCCGACGTGGTCATCCTGCCCAAGCTCGTCGCCGGCGGCCCGCTGGCGCGCGCCGCGCGCGCCGCAGCCGGCCGGCTGCGCGTCGACGCCGGCCAGGAGCCGGTGGGCCACTGGACGCTCGCGATCCCGTCGCACGCTGAGTTCCTCGCCGCGCGAGCCTCGAAGACGCGCAAGAACCTCAAGTACTACCGCAACCGCCTCAAGCGCGAGCACCCCGACGTGACGGTCAGGCGCTACGAGGACGCCTCCGAGATCGAGGAGCTGACCGCGCAGATGACCGAGGTGGCGGTCAAGACCTACCAGCACGGGCTCGGCGCCGGCTACGGCAGCGGTGAGCTCGACCGGCCGCTGCTCGAGCTCGGGCTCGAGAAGGGCTGGGTGAAGGTGTGGGTCATGTCGATCGGCGGCCGCCCCGTGGCCTTCTGGCACGGCGTCGGCTACCGCGGCCTGTTCCTGGCCGACTTCACCGGCTATGACCCGGCCTTCGCCGATGCGCGCGTCGGCAGCGTGCTCGCGACGCAGATGATCGAGGAGGTCGCCGACGACCCCGCGTTCTCGACGCTCGACTGGGGCCACGGCGACGCCGAGTACAAGCGCACCTACGGCGACACGCGCACCGAGGAGTCCGACGTCCTTATCTACGCCCCGACGCTGCGAGCGGTGCGGATCGGCCTCACGCGGCGCGCGATCGCCAAGGCGGCCACGACCGCGAAGCGGCTCGTCGTGCGCTCCGAGCGCGGCAAGCAGCTCAAGAACGCCTGGCGACGGCGCCTCTCGGCCGGCTCGTAGGGCGGCTCAGGACGAGCGGCCGGTGTCCTCGCGGCCGGCCCAGGCCTCGAGGATCCACCCGAACGAGTACGGCCGGTCGGTGCGGTTGAGCTCCGTGAAGCGCGACTGCCCGGCGCGCGAGCGGTTGACGGCGAGTGCCGTCGCCGTGTTGGTGGCGATCCCGATCCGGTCCCACGGGCGCCGGCGGCGGATGCTCCGGTAGACCAGGCCCTCGGGGCGGTCGACCATGTCGGCGCCGAGCTCGTTGCGACCCGAGATCCAGTCCAGCCCGTGCGCGGCGGCGGCCGCGTAGCGCGGGTCCTGGGTCGCCTCGCTGAGCTCGAACATCCCCATCGGGGCCATGGCGTGCTGATGCACGCAGTAGATCTCGTAGCGCTCGGCCACGGTCCCGCGCTCGGCGTCGAACAGCCACGGCCAGCCGCCGTCGGCGAGCTGGAGCGCGATCAGCCGGTCCGCCGCGACACGCGCCGCCGGCAGGGCCCGCTCGTCGAGGTCGTGCCGGCCGGCGACGGCGAGCGCGAGCACGGCGTAGATCTGCGTGGCGAAGTTGGGAAAGCGCGCCCGGCGGCGACCGTCGCCGTAGTGGCGGAACAGCCCGCTCGGCGCGCGGTTGGGTCCGAGCAGCTGGTCGAGCGCGGAGCGCAGCGCGGCGCCGGGCGTCCTCGTTGCCGCCCGCGACCTGGTGCGCCAGTCCCGTGACGGTCCAGCCGACCTCCATGCCCTCGCGCGTCCCGAGCCCGCCGTGCGGCGGTCAGCGAGCGCTCGAGCCGGGCGAGCAGGTCGGCGGCCTGGCCGCCGCCCGTGCGGGCGTCGAGCCAGAGCAGCAGCCCGAAGTCGCCGGGCGCCAGCTCGGGGACTGCCGAGCTCGGCGCCGATCGCGGCGTCGATCCGCTCGACGTCGAACGGGTGTCGTAGCCGGCCGCGCGCGCCCGCTCGAGCCCCAGCAGCACCATCAGCGTGTAGCGCAGCGACCGCCCGTGCGGAGCGGGGTCGCCCGCCCGGCGCTCCCAGCAGAACACGCCGTCCTGCAGCTGCATCCGGGGCAGCGCCTCGAGCGCGAGCGCGATCAGCGATCGCGTGTCCGTCGCCGGGGCGGCGGCGGTGGGATCGGTGACGTGCTGCGGTGTCATGCGTGCATCCTCGCTGTCAGGGTAGAGCCGCCGTCGCCGCCGGCCGGCGGCGACGGGGGCCGCAGCGCGACCCTGTAGGCGTCGGCCAGCGCGCCGGCGGCGCGTGCCCACGTGAGGTCGTCGAGGCCGGCGAGGCTCGCCGCGCGCAGCTCGGCCAGGCGGGCCGGCGAGCGCACCAGCGACGCGAGCTGGTCGCGGAGGATCTCCGGCTGGCCGGCGGGATGGACCAGCGCGTCCACGCCGGGGCGGCAGGCGGCGCCCGCGCGGTCGGAGACGGCGAGCACGCAGCCGCAGGCGCGCGCCTCGTAGGTGACCAGCGCGCTCCCCTCCTCGATCGAGGGCAGCAGCAGGACGTCGGCCTCGCGCATGGCGTCCGACGGATCGGCGACGTGGCCGCGCTCCTCGATGCTCGGATGCTCGAGCGAGGCGGCCAGGAGCTCGCGGTAGGCGGGCTCGATGCGGCCGCAGATGACGAAGCGGCCACCAGACTCGCCGGCGCCGCAGCCGAGCCAGGCCTCGAGCGCGTGGTGCAGGCCCTTGCGCGGCTCGCCGCTGCCCACGAAGACGGCGCGGAAGCGGCCGCTGCGGAGGCGTGCCGGGCGGCGCCGCGAAGCGCGCGGGGTCGTAGCCGTAGCGGTGCCGCAGCAGGCGGTCGGGCGCGAAGCCCGCCTCGAGGAACGTGCGGGCGACGAACTCGGAAGGGCAGAGCAGGTGCGAGGCGGCGGCGTACTCGCGCTCCTCGCGCGCGAGCCGGGCCGCGTCGAAGGCGTGCGTGGCGTCCGGGTCGACCTCGATGCCGAGCCGTCGATGCTCCTCGGCGACCACCTCGTACGCGAAGCGCGTGTGCGCGTTCGGGCGCTCGAGCAGCGCCGGAAGCCCGGCGGCGCGCGCCGCCTCCAGCGTGCGCAGGGCGCCGGCAGGCCAGCTGTGGACGACGTCGAACGCGGCCGGACGGCGGCGCACCAGGGCGGCGACGCGACGGTCGTGGAGCGCGACCGTGCGGTCGAAGCCGAGCGCGCGGAAGGGCAGCCGAACGCCGAGCGGGCGCAGCGTCTCGATCACGCGGGCCTGCGGCGGGAGCGGGCGCTCGAGCGACGCGCAGGCAACGGTCAGCTCGACGCCCTGGGCCGCGAGCTCAGCCGCCTGGTGCCATCCCGTGGTGCCGATTCCCGGCGTCCCGAGCCGGGTCGAGAACGAGAAAAGAACCCGCAGCGGGCGGGCAGTCGGGTCGACCGGACTGCGAAAGGAGTGCATTGTGTGCTTGAGTACGCGCCCGCTTCGGGTACGGGGCAGATTGGCCTGGCGCATGGTACGCGCGGGCCGAGGCCGGGCGATTGGACGTTCGGCCAGTTGGGCGGGCGCGCAAGACGCGCGAGGACGGACAGGACTTCTCGGGTTTCGGCGATGACCGCCGATGGCCGGAGCAAGGCCGTTCACGCACATCGACCCGCTAAGGGGGGCTTCTTCACGTGTTCACACGCAATCGTCGCGCCTTGGGCTGCTCGCGAGCAGCCTGGTGCTCGCCGCCGCCATCGCGCCGGCGACGGCTGCCGCCGACCGGTACGTGAGCACCTCCGGATCAGGGGGATCCTGCACCGCCGCCGCGCCCTGCGGCTCGTTCGGCCGGCCTACGCCGTCGCGGCGCCGGGCGAGGTCGTCCACGTCGCCGGCGGCAGCTACGGCGGTCAGTCGCTCACCGGCTCCAAGCCGTCCGGCCCGCGCGTGGTCTTCCAGCCGGCGCCCGGCGCCTCCGTGACGGTGGGCAGCCTGAGCGTGCACGGGAACCACATCGAGTTCCGCGACATGCGGGTGACGAGCAGCACGTACAACCACGAGGGCTCCGACGACATCACCTATCTGCGCGTCGGGATGCGCACGTTCCTCGTGCGCAGCGGGTCGAACATCTCGTACCTCAACTCGGAGGTCGGGCCGAACAGCAACGCCGACGAGATGAACTGGATCAGCGCCGCGTACCAGTCGCAGACGCCCGCGCGCAACGTCCTCTTCGACGGCACCACGATCCACGACTTCATCAAGCACAACTCCGGCGCGCACATCGACTGCATCGGCATCGACGACGTCGACGGCCTCGTGATCCGCAACAGCGTGATCCGCAACTGCGAGCACTTCAGCCTCTTGTTCGGGACGGACGCGTCGACCAACCGCGGCGCCCGCAACGTGCTGGTCGAGAACAACTTCCTCGACTGCTGCGTGTCGGGCTACTACTCGATCGGCCTCGGCCAGGTCGACGGCCCGATGATGGTCCGCAACAACTCGACGAACAAGGCGTTCGGCTGGCTCGGCGGGCCGGTGAACGACCTCACGATCGACTCGAACATCCTGCCGAACAACAGCTCGGCGAACTGCGACGGGGCGACGTGGCGTTACAACATCGTCAACAGCGGCAGCGCCTGCGGCGGCAACGGGCGGGTCGCGCCGCCGGGCTTCCGCAATGCGGGTGCGGCCGACTTCCACCTGGTCCCGGGCTCCGCGGCGATCGACGCCGGCAACCCGTCGTCGGCGCCGGCGAACGACATCGACGGCGAGTCGCGGGCGGGCGACCGTCCGACGTGGGCGCCGACGAGGCCAACGCCGTCGCGTCCGCGCCTCCGCCGGCCGGCGGTGGGCCCGGCGGGCAGAGCGGCGGCAAGACGTTCAAGCGCGTGCTGACCGCGGGCGGCCTGCGCGCCACGGCGAGGATGCACCGCGTGAGCCTCGGCCGCATGATCAACCGCGGCCTGCGCGTTTCGGTGCGGTGCTCGAAGGCGTGCACCGTCGGGGCGAAGGCGCGGCTGTCCAAGCGCAGCGCGCGTCGAGCCGGGCTGGGCCGCGGCATGGACGCCGACGTCGCGCGCCGCGGCAAGGCGGGCGTCGTCGTGTTGCACCTGAGACCGTCACAGCGCGAGGCCGCGAAGCTGCGCCGGCTCCGGCGGGTGACGCTCACCGTGCACCTCCGCGCCCGCGCGGGCGGCCGTCAGGACCGGGCCGCGATGCGCGTGACGCTGCGTCGTTGAGCGACTGAATACGACAGACGGCCAGGTAGGGAAGCTCGGCTCCTGATCGACCGGTTCCGGCCGATCAGGAGGGAGGACCGGCGGGGTCCTCCCATCCACCGAGACAGGAGTCAGCGCGTGACACGCCGTCGCCGCACGCCGGTCCAACGCTTGATCAGCCTCATCGCCGCGCTCTGCCTCGCGGGCGCCGTCGCGCCCGCCTCGGCCGCCGCCGTCGAGCGCTACGTGAGCCCGTCGGGCTCGGATTCGGCCGCGTGCACGTCGGCGGCGCCGTGCGCGTCGTTCGAGCGGGCGTATTCGGTCGCGGCGGCCGGCGACACGGTGGAGATCCGCGCGGGTTCCTATGGTGGCCAGGACATCGACGCGGCGCCGAAGGCGTCAGGGCCCGCGGTCGTGTTCCGGCCAGCGGCCGGGGCCTCGGTCACGGTCGGGTCGATCGACATCACGCGCGGCTCGTACATGGAGTTCCGCGACTTCACGGTCAACGCGGCGACCTACAACCGCCAGCAGGCGCAGCACATCACCTACCGGCGGATCAAGATGCGGCAGTTCTTCATCCGCGGCTCGGACCACATCCAGTATCTGGACGGCGAGGTCGACGGTCCCGACAGCGCTGCCCAGGAGGGGATGAACTGGATCACCGAGCCGTACCAGTCCTCAGACCCCGCCACCGACATCCTCTTCGACGGGATGGACATCCACGACTTCCGCAAGTTCACGAACGGCGCCCACATCGACTGCATCGGCATCGGCAACGTCAACGGCGTCACGATCCGCAACAGCCGCATCTGGCAGTGCGCGCACTTCGCGATCATCTTCGGCACCGACCCCTCGGGCCAGTACACGCGCAACCTGCTGATCGAGAACAACTTCATCGACTGCTGCGACCCGTCCGGCGGCGGCTACTACTCGATCGGCCTCGGCGACGGCGACGGGGTCACCATCCGCCACAACAGCGCCACGCTCGGGTTCGGCTGGCTGAACCCCAACGGCGACGGCGTCACCAACGACGTCATCGACTCCAACATCATCAGCAACAACTCCTCGGCCAACTGCTCCAAGGCGACCTGGCGCTACAACGTGGTGGCCTCCGGGTCGGCGTGCAACCAGGGCGTGGTCGCCCCGACCGGGTTCCGCCAGGAGCCCAACGACCTGCACCTGCTGCCCGGCAGCGCCGCGATCGACTTCGGCAACCCCAGCGGCATCGTGAGCAGCGACCTGGACGGCGACGGCCGCACCGGCAACCGGCCCGACGCCGGCGCCGACGAGTTCAACTCGACCGGCCCGGCTCCGGAGCCCACCCCCACTCCCACGCCGACGCCGTCCCCGACGCCCTCCCCGACTCCCACCCCGTCCCCGACGCCCTCCCCGACCCCGACTCCCACCCCGACCCCGGCGCCGAGCGACCTCGTCGGCTCGTGGAACTTCGACGAGGCGAGCGGCAACGGCGTCCAGGACGCGTCGGGCAACGGCAACCACGGCACGATCTCCGGCGCCACGCGCGTGGCCGGCCGAGCCGGCGGACGGGCGCTCAGCTTCGACGGCGTCAACGACCGCGTCACGATCGCCCAGTCGTCCTCGCTGAACGTCGGCTCGCGGATGACGCTCGAGGCGTGGGTTCGCCCGACGGCGCTCGGCAGCCAGTGGCGGGCCGTCGCGGTCAAGGAGCAGTCGACCGACCTCGTCTACGGCCTCTTCGCGGACAGCGAGATGGGCGTGCCGACCGCTCATGTCCACAACGGCAGCCACACGATGCTGGCCGGCACCCGCGCGCTCCCGCTCAACGCCTGGACCCATCTGGCCAGCACGTGGGACGGCACGACCATGCGCCTCTACGTGAACGGCACGCAGGTCTCCAGCCGTCCGCTGTCGGGCACGGCCGTCGGCTCCAACCAGCCGCTCTACATCGGCGGCGACGCGCTCTGGGGCGAGCACTTCCAGGGCCTCATCGACGACGTGCGCGTCTACGGCCGCGCCCTGTCGGGCTTCGAGATCGGCAGCCATGCGGGCGCGCAGCCGGACCCCGGCGGCCAGCCGGTCGATCCGCCCTCCGACGGTGCCGGCGCCCGGACGGCCGTGCCGCCGGCGGCCAAGCCCGCCAGGCCCGGCCGCCTGCGCGTGGTCAAGCGACGCGGCGCCCGCGTCACGCTCGCCTGGCGCGCAAGCGGCGCCGTGCGCTATCGCGTGAAGGTCAAGGGAGGCCGTGCCCGCTACGTCAGCCGCCCGCGCGCCGTCGTCAAGCTCCCGGCCGGCTGCCGGCGCTCGCTCGCCGTCAGCGTGTCGGCGATCGACCTTCACGGTGCGGTGTCTCCGGCGCGAATCCTGAAAGTCCGCTGCAGGCGGTAGCTGTAAGTACCGAGCACGTTGTTCAGTCGGCGAACTGCGGCTGGGTACGGGAGCGGTGAGGCCGGCGGGGCGGTTTCTTCGAAGCGTCCTGCCTAGGGGTCGTATTTCGACCCTTAGGCAGGTCGAATCCTGTTCTTGGGCCGACCACTGGCGATTGCTTGCCGCGCGGCCGGCTCCCCAGCCTCCCTACCCAGCCGCAGTTGACGTTCGCCCGTCGGGCAGGGCGGCAGGAGGAACAACGCGCTCAGGAACTACAGCTGGCGCGGGACTCGACCAACGGCCAGGGTCGCCCGCGCCGCCGCGCGGCATCCTGGGGACGTGCGCAGTTTCCGCAGGGCCGCGAGCCGGCGCTCGCTCGACTTCTACCGCCTCTCCGCCCGCCTGCGCGCGCGGCTGTTCTCGAGCGCGTGCGGCGGCGCCTTCGAGGCGTTCGGCAGCCGCAGCGTGATCCAGCCGCCGGCGAGGATCGAGGGTGAGCGCTGGATCTCCGTCGGCTCGGACGTCTTCATCGGCGCGGGCAGCTACCTCTCGGTGCTCTACGGCCCGGACGGCAACGGCCGGCTCGAGATCGGCGACGGCACCAGCGTCACCGGCGACTGCGTGATCAGCGCCGCCGCGTCGGTGGTCCTGGGCTCCAAGGTGCTGCTCGCGCGCAACGTCTACATCGCCGACCACCGGCACGCGTTCTCCGACACCGGCCGCGCGGTGCTCGACCAGGGCGTCGAGCAGATCGAGCCGGTCGAGATCGGCGACGGCGCATGGCTCGGCCAGAACGTGGTCGTCGGGCCGGGCGTGCGGATCGGCCGCGGCGCGGTGATCGGCGCCAACTCGGTGGTTCTCGGCGACGTCCCGGACCACTGCGTCGCCGTCGGCGCCCCGGCGCGCGTGGTGCGCGAGATCTCCCCCGTCGCCGTCACCGCATGAAGCGCGTCCTCTTCATCGCCTACCACTTCCCGCCCGTGGGCGGCGCCGGCGTGCAGCGCTCGCTGAAGTTCGCCCGCTACCTGCCCGACTCCGGCTACCGGCCGATCGTCATCACCGGCCCCGGCGAGGCGTTCGGCGAGTGGGCGCCGCTCGACGCGACGCTCGCCGCCGAGCTCGACGGCAGCGTCGAGGTGCACCGCGTCCCGGGCCCCGTGCCCGAGGACACCTACGGCCGGCTGGACCGCCTGCTCATGCGCGAGAGCGAGTTCTCGCGCTGGTGGCGCGCAGGCGTGCTGGCCGAGGGCCAGCGGCACCGCGACATCGACCTCGTGTGCGCCACGATGTCGCCATGGGAGTCCGGCATGGCCGGCGCGGAGCTCGCCCGGCGGCTCGGCGTCCCGTTCGTGGTCGACCTGCGCGACCCGTGGGCGCTCGACGAGATGCTCAGCTACACGACCCGGATCCACGCGCGCGCCGACCTGGATCGCATGCGCGGCACGCTGGCGCAGGCGGACGGGATCGTGATGAACTGCCCGCAGGCCGGCCGCGAGGTGCGCGAGCGCTTCCCGGAGCTGGCGGGCAAGGACGTCGCCGTCGTGCCGAACGGCTTCGACGCCGAGGACTTCGCCGGACCGGCCCCGCAGCGCTCGGCCGCCGGCCTGAGGATCGTGCACACCGGCTTCCTGCACACGGCCTTCGGCAGCCGCGGCCGCAACCTGGTGCGCCGCGCTGTCGGCGGGCTGCCCGACGGCGATCCGCTGACCCGCTCGCACATCGTGCTGATGGAGGCGCTGGGGCGCGTCGTCGAGGACCATCCCGAGCTGGCGAAGGGCCTCGAGCTGCATCTCGCCGGCCAGCTGTCCGACGCCGACCGCTCGGTCGACACGCTCGGGCTGGTGCGCGAGCACGGCTACCTCGATCACGCGGCGTGCGTCGAGCTGATGCGCTCCGCCGACCTGCTCTTCCTCCCGATGCACGACCTTCCGGCCGGCCAGCGCGCGCGGATCGTGCCGGGCAAGACGTACGAGTACCTGGGCTCGGGCCGGCCGATCCTCGCCGGCGTCCCCGACGGCGACGCCCGCGACCTGCTGTCCGTGCTCCCCTGGGCGCACGTCTGCCGCCCGCGCGACGCCGAGGCCATGGCCGCGGCGATCATCCTCGAGGCTCGCCGCAAGCGCCGCGGCGGCCCGGCGCCCGACGGCGACCGCTCCCGCGTCGCCGCGTTCGAGCGGCGGGCGCTGACCCGGCGCTTCGCGGCGGTGTTCGACCGGCTGCTCGCCGCCGAGGAGCCGGCGGGTGAGTCCGTCGTGCCCGCCGCCGCCTGACGGCCGCGCGCGGCGGCTCCCCTGGCGGCCCGTGGCCGTCGTGCTGGCGCTCGCCGTCGCCGGCTGCGGCTCCGACGCCGCCCCGAGCGGCCCGGCGCAGCAGGCGCAGGCCACGAAGACACCCGAGCCGCCCGCCGACCTCTATATGGCTCCGGGCGGGTCCGACAAGGCCTCCTGCACCAGCGAGGCGCCCTGCAAGACGTTCAACCGCGCCTTCGAGGTCGCCGAGCCCGGCCAGGTGGTCGAGGTCGCGGCCGGCACCTACGGCCACCAGATCCTCGACGCCGCCCCGAAGGCCGGGGGCCCGCGCGTCGTCTTCCGGCCCGCCGCCGGCGCCGAGGTGACGGTCGGGTCGATCGGCGTGTCCACCGGCCCCGTCGAGTTCCGCGACCTGCGTGCCAAGGCGGGCACCTACAACGACCAGAACGCGCGCGACGTCATGTACCTGCGCGTGCGCGCCCAGAACCTGTTCATCCGCGGCTCGTCGAAGGTCGCGTACGTCGAGTCCGACATCGGCCCGAACGGCGTCAAGGACGACATGAACTGGATCAGCGCCGCGTACGGCACGGACCAGGGCGCGCGCGACGTGCTCATCGAGCGCACCCGCATCCACGACATCATCATGCACAAGGAAGGCGCGCACATCGACTGCCTGGCCGCCGACGACGTCGACGGGCTCGTGATCCGCGACAGCAGCTTCTCCAACTGCGAGCACTTCGCGCTCCTGTTCGGCACCGACACCGCCACCGCACGCGGCGCGCGCAACGTTGTCATCGAGGGCAACGAGCTGGACTGCTGCCGCTCGGGCTACTACTCGATCGGCCTCGGCCAGGTCGACGGCCCGATGGTGATCCGCGACAACGTGGCGAACAAGAACTTCGGCTTCCTCGGCGGTCCGGTCAAGGACGTGGAGATCCACGACAACACGCTGCCCGGGCATCAGGAGTCGATCTGCGGCAAGGCCGAGTGGCGGGACAACATCCTGACCGACCCGCAGAGCCCGATCTGCGGCCCGGGCGAGAAGCACGCAGCGGGCTGAAGCCCGCTGCGGCTACGAGTTCCCGAGGGGCCGCGCGACGCGGGCGGCCAGCGCCCGGCCGAGAAGCGCCGCGAAGCGCGCGTTGGTCACCGCGTAGCGGCGGAACATCCGCCGCGGCTCCTGGAGCATGCGGTAGAGCCACTCGAGGCCCAGCCGCTGCCACAGCACGGGCGCCCGGCGAGTGACGCCGGCGACCACGTCGATCGCGCCGCCGACGCCCATCACGAGCGGCACGCCCAGCGAGCGGGCCGTGCTCGGCGAGGAAGTAGCTCCTTGTGCGGGCGTCCCCATCGCCACGAACAGCACGTCGGTCTTCGCCTCGCGGATCTGCTCGCAGACGCCGGCGGTCTCCTCGGGCTTGAAGTAGCCGTTGCGCGTACCGGCCAGGATCAGGCCGGGGTGGCGCTCGGCGAGCACCTCGGAGGCGCGCTCGAGCACCTCGTCCTTCGCGCCGAGGATGAAGACGCGCCAGCCGCGCTCGGCGGCGCGCGCCATCAGCGCGTCCATGAGGTCGATACCGGCCACGCGCTCGGGCAGGCGGGTGCCGAGCAGCCGCGCGGCCAGCACCACGCCCTGGCCGTCGGCGTTGACGATCGCCGAGTTCTCGACGGCGCTGCGGAGCAGCTCGTCGTCGCGGCAGGCCACGAGCTTGGCGACGTTGAGCGCCATGTGCTGCGCGTACGTGCGCTCGGCGACGATCTCCTCGCAGCGGGCGACCGTGGCCTCCATGTCGAGGGCATCGACGGGACAGCCGAGCACCCTGACGCGCGCGGGCGCGGCCGCGGCGCTCATCCGCGCGCGATGGCCGGCATCAGGACGTAGTTGGCCTCGAGCGCGTCGGCGACGCGCTCGGCCGCGTGGCCGTCCCACAGCGGGATGGCGGACGGGGTCGGCGGGTGCGTGGCCGGGCGGACCTCGGCGATCTCCGCCGGATCCTCGCCCAGGAGCACGTTGGTGCCGTGGGTGAGGGTGACGGGCCGCTCGGTGTTGGGGCGGAAGGTGAAGCACGTGACGCCGAGCGCCGAGGCCTCCTCCTGCACGCCGCCGGAGTCCGTGACGATCGCGCCCGCTCCGGCCTGCAGCGACAGGAAGTCCAGGTAGCCGACCGGCTCGATGCAGGCCACGCCCGACGTCCTCGAGGCGGGCCAGGCCGCCGTCCTCGGCGAGCCGCGCACGCGTGCGCGGGTGGATCGGGAACACGACCGGAGCGTGGCCGGCGAGCTCCACGAGGCCGTCGACGATCCCGTTCAGGCGCACCGGCTCGTCGACGTTGGAGGGCCGGTGCAGCGTGACGAGCACGTACGCGCGCTCCTCCATGCCGACGGTCTCCCAGACGCTCAGCTCGCGCGCGCTGCTTCTCGCAGCGGCGCAGCGAGTCGATCATCGTGTTGCCGACGTAGTAGACGCGGCCCGGGCAGATGCCCTCGGCCTGCAGGTTCTCGACCGCCTCGGGGCTGTGCGCGAAGCAGGACGTCGGACAGGCGGTCGGTGAGGACGCGGTTGACCTCCTCCGGCATGCTCCAGTCGAACGAGCGCAGCCCGGCCTCGAGGTGGGCGATGGCGATGCCCATCTTCGACGCGGCGAGCGCGCACGCGAGCGTGGAGTTCACGTCGCCGGCCACGAGCACGACATCCGGCTCGGTGTCGATCAGGACCTTCTCGAACGCCGACAGCACCTTGGCCGTCTGCACGCCGTGGGTGCCGGAGCCGACGCCGAGGAACACGTCGACCTCGGGGAACTCCAGGTCGGCCAGGACCTCGTCGGACATCCGGCTGTCGTAGTGCTGGCCGGTGTGGACGATGACCTGGCGGAACGTCTGCCTGCGCTCGAGCGCGGCGACGACGGGCGCCATCTTGACGAAGTTCGGGCGCGCGCCGATGACGTGGACGATGGTCGGCCGGCCGTCGGAGTTCCCGCGGTCGGGCGTCTCGGAGACGAGAACGAGGTTCGGTGGTTGCGTGGCGGTCATTGCTCGCCGCGAGACTACGTGCGGAAACCCCGAGGGCGAAGGGCAACCTCGCCGTTCGGCCAGGTCCGACTACCCTCCCGGTGACCGGCGCCCGAAGTTTTCACCGGCGGCGTGGCGGGTCGCGGTAGGCTCATCACCGATGGCCGGACGGGGAATCTGCCCGGACTGGCGCGGAAGACGGCAAGGAACCCACCCAACGTGAGGCAAGGACGACTCGATCCATGGCGCGCGTCGATGGACGCGCAGCATGCGCTCCAGGCGCGCCTGGAAAGCGTCGCCGACCCGGAGACCGATCCCGAGGCCCGGCGGCTCATGGCCCAGGTCGCGCTGGCCAAGGCCACGAGCTTCATTGCGCTGCTGCGACCCGACGGCCGGCTGCTGGACGTCACCGACGCCCCGCTGACCTCGGCCGGTCTCGACCGCCACGAGGTGGTCGGCCATCCCCTCTGGCACACCCCGTGGTGCCGCCACTCCGAGACGGTGCAGGCCGACCTCCGGCGAGCCGTCCAGCTCTCCGCCGACGGGCGCTTCGCGCGCTTCGACGTCGAGCTGATGATGGGCGGCGGCGGCACCCTGCCCGAGACCGTCGACCTCGTGCTGCGGCCGCTGCGGGGTGACGACGGCCGCGTCGCCTTCATCGTCGCCGAGGGCCGCCAGGTGTCCGACCGCAAGCGGGCGGAGGACCGCATCGCGCGCCAGAACGCCGAGCTGTCGGTGCTCACGGATCGCCTCGCCCGCATCCATCACTTCCGCGAGCGCCTGCTGGCCGAGCTCTCGCACGACCTGCGCGCCCCGCTCCAGATCGTGCTCACGCGCGCGGAGCGCCTGCGCCGCCACAGCAACGAGGAGCTGCAGGGCGAGACGCAGGGCATCCGGCTCGCCGCCCTGGACGCGCTCGAGCAGGTCGACACGATGCTCGAGCAGGTCCGCCGCGACCACGGCGAGGCGCGCCTGGCGCTGGTCGACGACGACCTCGCCGCCACGCTGCGCTCGGTCGCCGAGCAGTTCGACGCGCTGGCCACCGAGCGCGGCATCCGGCTCGTGATCGAGGCGCCCGAGGCGGTCGCGGCCCGCTTCGACCCGGAGCGGATGAGCCGCGTGGTCTCCAACCTGCTCGCCAACGCGCTGCGCTTCGCGCCGACCGGCGGCGTCGTGCGGTGCAGCCTGGCCGCGGCCGACGAGACGGCGGTCATCGAGGTCGCCGACAGCGGCTCCGGCGTCTCACCCGACCAGCGCGCGCTGCTCTTCGAGCGGTTCCGCACGAGCAGCAACGGCAGCGGCCGCTCCGGCACCGGCCTCGGGCTGGCGATCGTGAAGGAGTTCGTGGCCCTGCACGGCGGCGAGGTCGTGATCGGCGACGCGCCGGAGGGCGGCGCCCTGTTCACCGTGCGCGTCCCGCGCGAGCCGGCGGCCTCCGAGGCGGCGCCGCCGCGGCTCTCGCAGCAGCTCGCCGCGGCCCGCCGGGCCCGCTACGTCAAGGAGCACCTGGCCGCCGAGCTGTCCGGGGCCGCGCCGGACGCGCTGGCCGAGCTCGACCTCCCGTCGGTGCTGCTGGTCGACCGCGACAGCAGCCGCACGACCCCGCTCGCCGACGCGCTCGAGGGGCGCGCGGGCGTGTTCACGGCGACCGAGGCCACCGAGGCGCTGCGCCTGGCCACCGACCTCCAGCCCGACATGGTGGTCATCGGCCGCCTCGAGGGCGAGGGCACGGCGGGCGCGCTGCTGGACCGGATGGGGCGCGAGTGGCGGCTCGCGGGCGTGCTGCGAGTCGCGCTGGTCGACCGCGGCGGCGACCCGGAGATCCGCACCCGGCTACAGGAGGCGGGCGCGCAGGACTTCATCGCCGAGCCGCTGGCGCGCGAGGAGCTGGGCGCGCGCTTCGGGCTGCTGCTCGAGCACGCCGCCCTTCGGCGGCGCGCCGAGGCCGCCGAGGCCGAGCTGCGACGCCTGCGCGGCGGCGCGAGCTGAAGCGTGCGGATGCCGCCCGGCCTCAGCCGGGCGGCGCTCCGTAGGACCCTAGGCGGAGCTGCAGGAGATCGACTGGCCCATGAACGTGAATCCGTCCGACCCGCCGAACCTCTTGTCACAACCGAGGGTGAGCTGCGCCACAGAACCGAGCACGTGCAGCTCCGGCGCCTGATACGCCTGAGCCGCCTGGCTGTCGTGGTTCATCGCTGGCTCTCCTTTCCGGCAATGGCTACTGGTGCAGCCACGAGGAAGTGTCATGCGTGAGCGCCGGGATGGGAACCCCGCAATGGTGTAGGTTCGGCCCGCTCGGAGGCGAGCCACGCGGCCTGAAGTAATGAAAAGGACTGCGCTTTGGGCGCGCCGCCGCTCCAGTGGCCGCGCAGCGCCCCGGCGTCGACCAGCTCGCCGGGCACGCCGGATCCGTCCCAGGCCGCCGCGAACTCGCGGCTGTGGTCGTGGAAGAAGACCTCGTCGAACGCGGCCTTGTCCTTGCGCGCGAGCAGCTCGCCCGGGAGCAGCGGGCCGAACACGGCGGTCATCGCCCGGGTGCGGTCGAGATGGCCGCCCACCGGCGCGGAGCGGGCCACAGCCGCCCATACGGCCGGCTCCAGCAGCGGATGGTGGATCGCCGCGGCGCTGTCGCGCGCGAGGAGCGTCAGGCTCGCCGTTCCGATCCCCAGGTAGCGGACGGCGCGAACGTGGCTCATGCGCGCGCGCAGGCGACGCGGCTCGGCCGCCTCCCAGACGGCCAGCGCGCGACGCCCCGCGGCGTCGCCGGCGCTCGTGAGCCAGGGGTGGAGTCCCTCCGGCCGGCGGCGCCCGTGCCAGCGCCGCCTCGCCGCCGCCGGCGCCAGGTAGGCGACGGTGCGGCGCGCGTCGGCGGCCGCGGGGCGAAGCGCGGCCGCTGAGGACGGCGGCCGCCCGCGGGCTCGCGGCGGAGCGGAACAGCTCGTCGCCGCCGATCCCGGTCAGCAGCGAGCCGCCGCGCGCCGCCTCGAGCAGGGGGAGGTGGAAGTGGGCGTTGAACGGCCACAGGAGGCCGTGCCGGCGCAGCGCCTCGGCGGCCACCGGGCCGACCAGGTCGAGCTCGTCGTCGAACTCGGGCCGCAGCCAGTCGCCGATGCCGAGATGACGCACGACGAGCTCCTGCCAGCGCGACTCCTGCGCGGCGGGCGCGCCGCGGGCGCGGATGCTGGCGGGGACGGGGTCCGGCAGGCCCTCGCGGCGCGCGACGCGCACGGCGACGGCGAGCACGGCCGACGAGTCGCGCCCGCCGGAGAAGCTCACCAGGCAGGGCGGGCGCCGCAGCGCCTCGAGCACGGCCGCCTCGAGCGCGGCGAGCGGGTCGGCGGGACCGCTCGCGGCGATGGCGCTCGGCGCGTCCGCGCCGACCGGCAGGCCCAGGGCGAGCTCGAGGGGCTCGAGGCTCACCCCGCCAGCAGGCCCTGCTCGACCAGCGCCGCGACGAAGCTCTCGGCGTCGGCCGCCGCGCGGGCGCGATCGATCCCGTACGCGCGCACGAGCTCGTCGGCCAGCCCTTCACGCGTCGTGCCCTCGGCCAGCGCGCGCCATAGCACGGTCCCGGCCGCGTTCGCGGCCAGATAGGTCGAGCCGCGCGCCTCGAGCGCGATCACCTCGCCGTCGACCTCCCGCCAGTGCACTTGCTTTCTCGCGCAGTCTCAGCTCCGTCACCCCGCCTCCTGGTCGTGGTCTCTCCCCAGGCCCGCGCTCCAGCACGAGGTCGTGATCCGATCGGGCCATGCCCGCATTGCCCAGCGCCGCCGCGAGGCGCGGCGCAGCTTCGCGCGCCACGGCTCGGCCCCTCGCGGCCGGCGATCGACCCCGTCAGCTCCGCGCACGACGCGCCCCCGCGCGGTGCCGGCGGCACGCCCCAGAGCGGCGCCAGCAACTCCTTGACGTGCCACTCGAACACCGTGCGCTCGCGCACGGCGCCGAGGTGGCGCGCCCAGACGGCGAGCGCCGGCGGAGCGGCCCTCGCCCTCGAGCACCGCGCGGACGGCGGCGCGCGTCGTGCGCCACATGCGCGCGCAGCCCCAGACGGCGCGCCAGCGCGGCGACCGCTTCGGGGTCGCTCAGCTGGCGCGGCCACGGCGACGTCGACGAGGTTGCCCGAGCCGGCCCAGCGGCTCGTGCGCCCACGCGTGCGCGGCGAGCGATCAGCGTGTGGTGCGCCGGGCGCCAGGGCGTCAACGCCGGCGCCGAGCCGCCCCGGCACGGCGGCGGCCGAGCAGCTCCGCGGTCGGCGGCGGCTGCGAGGCCGTCCGGCCACTTCGGCCGGCTGTGCAGCTCGACGACGAGCGGCAGCCCGGGCCACCACAGCGGCCGCAGATGGTGGATGTCGCGGTAGTTCTCGGGGTCGTCGACCTCCCGAAGCCGGCGGCGAGCAGCGCGGCCTGCGCGCGCTCGGCGTCGTCCGTCAGGAGGTCGAGGTCGCGGAACGCGCCGCAGCCGCGGGCCCGGGTAGTCGAGCGCCACCTCGGGCCCCTTGATGAGCAACCAGCGGCCCGTCCCACGACGTCGCGGACGCGCGTGAGCAGCGGGGTCAGCGGCGAGGTCGCCCGCCGCGCCGAGGCCCTCGTCGCCGCCAGGCGCCGGCGTCCAGCCCGGCCTGCCGGCGCCGGCGCGCCTCCAGCAGCTCGACGCGATGCAGCCGCAGCGCGTCCTCGCTCGGCGCACTCTCGAGCAGGGCTGTCGATCCGGTCCCACATCGTCAGTACAGCCCCAGCGTCCCGCGCCGGTGCTCGCGCGCCAGCGCGGCGCGGAACGCCACGACGCCGGCGAACAGCGCGGCCGCCGACAGCGGCACGAGCACCAGCTCGAGGCGCGATGCCCTCCCAGCCGGACCCGCCGATCAGCGCCTCGCGCGTGCCCTCTATCGCGATCGCCACCGGGTTGGCCTCGGCCAGCCGTCTCAGCCAGACCGGGCAGCAGCGCCAGCGGGAAGAAGGCGCCGGACACCAGGCCGAGGAGGCTCATCGCCGACGCCGACCACGCCGCTCGCCGCGGCGGAAGGTCACGATCGCGGCGGCGGCCACCAGGCCGAGCCCCCAGACGAACGGCACGAAGGCGGCGAGCAGCACGAGGGCCGGGCAGGACGCCGCTGGCGTCGAAGGCGAGCCCGAGCGTCGAGCGACCACCACGGCAGGAGCACGGCCATCCGGATCGGGATGAACAGCAAATCGAAAGCCACCGAGCCGGTCTGGACCGTGGTCGGCGACGTCGGCGTGACCAGCAGCGCCTCGAGCGTGCCCATCATCTGCTCCTGGCGGATCGCCGAGGCGACCCTCTGGAGCAGCAGGCCGCTCGACCGTCGCGATCACGACGCCGACCATCACGAACTCGAAGTAGCCGGCCTGCACGCCGTTGTAGGTGGGCAGCGTCGGCGGGGTCGACGAGCTTGGCGACGAAGGCGAACATCGCCGCCTGCACCGCGATGGCGAGAAGGTCGCCGATGAAGGCCACCCGGTAGGAGAGCATCACGAGCAGGTCGCGGCGCAGGAACGCGCGGCACCTTGCGGACCTCGGCGACGAGCACGCTCATGCTGCCCGCTCCCCCGTGACGGCCAGGAACGCGCGCTCGATCGGCGGCCGCTCGTCGCGGCAGCTGACCAGCTCGGCGCCGGCGTCCATGAGCACGGCGAGCGCGACGCCGAGCGTCACGCCCGGCGCCAGCGAGACGAGCGTCGCGTGGGCGCCGTCGCGGCCGGCCGCGGGCTGCAGGCGGCCGAGCGAGCCCAGCGCCGCGTCGAGCGCCGACAGCGGGGCGGTGGTGCGCGGGCCGAGCCCGACGACGTGGCGGTCGCCGCCGCCCTGCGCGGCGAGCTCGGCGACCGACCCCTCGAAGCAGACGACACCGCGGTCGAGCACCGTGACGCGATCGGCGAAGCCGGCAAGCTCCTCGATCCGCTGGGTCGCCCACAGGACCGCGGCGCCGCGCGCGCGCGCGTCAGCGGTGAGGCTCGCGGACCTGCTCGGCGACCACCGGGTCGAGGTCGTGCGTCGCCTCGTCGACCAGCAGCACGGCAGGCTCGTGGATCAGCGCGCGCGCGAACGAGAGCCGCTTCTGCATGCCGTGCGAGTACGTGTTGACCGGCCGCCGCGCCGCGTCGGAAAGCCCGACGGCCTCCAGCAGCTCGTCGGCGCGCGCACGCGCCGCGCGGCGCCCGCATCCCGTGCATGCGCGCGAAGAAGACGAGGTTCTCGCAGGCCCGAAAGCCGCAGGTAGAACGAGCGGTCGCCGGACGGCACGAAGCCGATGTAGCTCGCGCAGCTCGCGCGAGCGACCGGCCCGGCGGTCGAGCACGTATGGCGGAGCCCGCGTCCGGCGTCGACCAGCCCGGACAGGACCGCATCAGCGTCGTCTTGCCCGCGCCGTTGGGGCCGAGCAGCGCGTGGATCTCGCCGCGCGCCACCTCAAGACTCACCCCGCGCAGCGCCTCGACGGCGCCGAAGCTGCGGTGGAGGTCGTCGACCTCGACGGCGGACCAGGTCGCCGCGCGCGACAGCGACGACGGCGCCCTATCGGACCCACGGTGACGACCTGCATGAGGGCCAGAGTAAGCCCGGCCCGGGCACCCCGGTTAGCCGATCGTCTAGGCCCGCTGCCGGGCGCCGGAGGAAGCCCCTCCGGCTGGCCAGAGGTCTAGGTGAGCCGCCCTCGCGCGCGACTACAGTCGCGGCCATGGGCCTCGACATGCGCTCGCCCGCGCCCGTCGCGCGCTCCGGCTCCTCAGGCCGGCGAACCTCCGCGCCGCGAGCGTGGGCGCTCGTGGCGCTGCGGCGGGCGCGCCGCAACCTCGCCGCTCACGGGCTCCAGGGCGCGGACGTCGCCCCGCCGCCGCGGCTGCCGGCCTCGGCGCGTCGCGGGCGTGCTGGCCGTCGTCCGGCGCGCGCGAGCACTCGTGCCTAGAACGCGCGCTGGTGCTCCAGCGCTGGGACGCCGAGCACGGCGCGTCCCGCCGACGTCGTGATCGGCGTCAGCGGAGCGGGCGACGACTTCCGCGCCCACGCCTGGCTGGAGACGATGCCGGACGCGCCGCCCGGCGTCTTCGAGGTCATCCACCGCCTGCCCGCGCCGACCTCCTGATCATGCCGGTCCCGCTCTCGCCGCTCGAGCTCGCCGCCGGCCTCCCGCTGCCGGGCCGCGCGCCCCTGCCCGCCCTGCCGTCGCTGCCGCCCGGCACGGCCCCGCGCGCCGCGCTCGAGAGCGCGATCCTTCCCGCGCTGCGCCGCGGCCCCTGCCTCGTCAGCTTCTCCGGCGGCCGCGACTCCTCAGCCGTGCTGGCCGTCGCGACGGCCCTCGCCCGCCGCGAGGGCCTGCCGGCTCCCGTGCCGGTCACCCACCGCTTCCCGTCGGCGTCGGGCAGCGACGAGGCCGCCTGGCAGGAGCAGGTCGTCGCCCACCTGGGGCTCGGCGACTGGGTCCGGATCGAGCTCGCGGGCGAGCTCGACGCGATCGGCCCGGTCGCGACGGCGGTCATCGAGCGGCACGGCCTGCTCTGGCCGTGCAACACGTACTTCCACGCCCCGATCTTCGAGGCGGCCGCCGGCGGCTCGGTGCTGACCGGCATCGGCGGCGACGAGGCGCTCGTCCGACTCGAGCTGGGCGCGCGTGCGCGACGTCCTGCGCGGCCGCGTGCGACCCGAGCCGCGCGACGTGCGGCGCGTCGGGTTCGCGCTGGCGCCCGCGGCCGTCAAGCAGCGAGCTCGTCCGGCGCCGCCTTCCCGACCTCTTCCCCTGGCCGCGCCCCGAGGCGCGCCGCCTGGTCGAGCGGTGGGTCGCGGCCGACGCGGTCGGCGAGCCGCTGCGCTGGGAGGACCGCTACCGCCACCTGCTGGGCTCGCCGGCCCTCCAGCACGGCCTCGCGGGCCTCGCGGCGCTCGCCGCCGACCACGACGTCGCGATCGCGCATCCGCTCCACGATCCGCGCTTCCTGGCCGCGCTCGCGGCGCTGCCGCCCGCCCGCCGGCACCGGTCGCGATCCCAGGCGATGGACGACCTGGTCGGCGACCTGCTCCCGGCCGAGGTGCTGCGCCGCTCGACCAAGGCGCACTTCGCCCAGGTGCTGTGGGGCCGACGCCAGCCGGGCGCTCGCGGCTCAGCTGGGACGGCGAGGGCGTCGACCCTCAGCTCGTCGACGTCGACGTGCTGCGCGCAGCTGTGGTCGGAGCCGCAGCCCGACACCCAGACCATCACGCTCCTGCAGTCGGTGTGGACGCGAGTTCGAGCAGCCGCTTCCCCGCCTCCGGCAGCGATGCCCAGCTCCGCGGCCGGCTGAGCTCCAAGGCCGGCAGCGAGGCGAGGTCGAGCAGCGCCTCGACGCGCGTGGGCTCCAGGCGCACGCCGCGCTGCGGGACGAGCCGCTGCGAGGCGCTCGCTCGCGCCGAGCGCGCGGACCTCGACGCGGTCGCCCCAGGTCAGCAGGAGCAAGCCCGCCAGCGTCTGACCGTCGGGAGCCTGGTCGAGCCGCAGCCGCCAGCGCTCGCGCGCGCCGGTCACGCCGATCGCCTCGCCGCCCTCGAACCGCTCGGCGGCGTCGGCGCGGAGGTCGATCGAGCGCGGGCCGCGGAACGGCGTCCGGCCGTCGATCACGAGCATGTCGTCGCACAGCACGTCGACGCCGGCCTGCGCCAGCCAGGCGAGGGTGGAGCTCTTGCCCGCCTCGCGCTCGCCGACGAGGCCCCAGACGTCGCCGTCGACCGCGAAGGCTCCCGCGTGGATGCTCTCGCGGCCGTGCCAGCGGCCGATCACCGCTGCCGCGGGCGCCAGATAGGGATGCACGAGCTCGTCCGGGCGCACCTCGTGCGGCACCACGAACGACACGCGCCCCGCCGTGCGGTCGATCAGGATCCGGCCGCCGCTGCGCAGCAGCAGCTCGCCCCGGTCGTCGTCGACGTACTCCGGGTCCGGCGCCGGGCGGCCGACCTCCGACTCGATCTCGTACGCCGGCGCCGTCTCGCTCACGGGCACCAGCAGCTCCGCCGCCGCCTCGAGGCCGGAGAGCCTGAGACCGTAGGCGCCGCGCAGGAACTAGCCGCCTGGCCAGTGTTCATGACGTCACAACTCGATTACGCTTCAGCGGATCATCACGCCAGGAAGGCACTGTATGACGCACGGCGAGGTCAACGAGCCGGCATACGAACCCCCGAAGCTTCATGTGCTCGGCACGCTCCACGAGCTGACGCTCACAGGCGACTTCTGCTTCTTCAACAAGACGCTGGGCAAGCCGGACTATTGGAACCGGATCCCGATCGCCAACTGCTCGTCGTGAGCTGAATCGAAATTGCAAGACCCGGCCATTGGCCGGGTCTTCTTTTTGCCGCAGCCGCCCTACTACTCGACCGTGACGGTCTTGGCGAGATTCCGCGGCTGGTCGACGTTGAGGCCGCGCAGGCGCGCGATCCGGTAGGCGAGCAGCTGGAGCGGGATCACGGCCAGCAGCGGCTGCAGCATCCAGTCGGCCTCCGGCACGCGGAGCACGGCGTCGGCGTGCGGGGCGGCCGAGTCGCCTCCCACGGCGATGACCGACGCGCCGCGGGCGCGGACCTCCTGCATGTTCGAGATCACCTTGTCGAGCACCGGCGAGTCGGTGGCGACGACGATGACCGGCGTGCCCTCCTCGAGCAGCGCGATCGGGCCGTGCTTCATCTCGCCCGCGGCGTACGCGTCGGTGGCCGTGTAGGAGATCTCCTTGAGCTTGAGCGCGCCCTCGAGGCACACCGGCAGGCCGGCGTGGCGGCCGAGGTAGAGGAAGAACTGCGCGTCCTTGAAGCGCTCCGCCACGCGGTCGATCTCCTCCGAGCCGGCGTCGAGCATCTCGGCGATAGCGTGCGGCAGGCGCTTGATCTGGGCGACCAGGTCGCGCCGCTCCTCCTCGCCCAGCGCGCCGCGCACCTCGGCCATCCGCAGCGCCAGCAGGTACATGGCCGCGACCTGCGCGGTGAAGGTCTTGGTGGCGGCGACCGAGATCTCGAGGCCGGAGCGCGTGAAGAGCACGCCGTCGGCGTCGCGCGTGGCCTGCGAGCCCATGATGTTGGTCACGGCCAGCACCTTTGCGCCGCGCGAGCGGGCGAGCCGCATCGCGGCCAGCGTGTCGGCGGTCTCGCCCGACTGGGTGATGCCGATGACGAGGTCGCCGGGGCCGACGATCGGGTTGCGGTAGCGGTACTCGGACGCGATGTCCATCTCGACCGGGATCCGCGCCCACTCCTCGAGCGCGTAGCGGCCGATCAGGCCCGCGTGGTACGAGGTGCCGCAGGCGACGATCACGATCCGCCGCGCGCCGCGCAGCATCTCGTCGTCGAGCTCGGGGAGGTCGACGCCGTCGGGGCGCGCCGTGCGGTCGGCGATCGTCTCGGCCACGGCGTCCGCCTGCTCGTGGATCTCCTTGAGCATGAACGTCTCGTAGCCGCCCTTCTCGGCCTCCTCGGCGTCCCAGTCGATGACGTCGATCGCGCGCTCGACCGGCTCGCCGGCGGCGGTCAGGAACTCGACGCCCTCGGGGCGGATGACGACGATCTCGTCGTCCTCGATGTACTGGACGCGGCGCGTGTGGGCGAGGAAGGCGGGGATGCCGGAGGCGAGGAACTGCTCGCCGTCGCCGCGGCCGACGATCAGCGGGCACTCCTTGCGGGCGCCGACGATGACGCCGGGCTCGTCGGCGGCGACCGCCACGAGCGCGTAGTGACCGCGCAGGCGGTTGTAGGCGAGCCGGACGGCCTCCGTGAGGTCGCCGGTCTCCTCGTACTCGCGGGCGATCAGGTGGGCCATGACCTCGACGTCGGTCTCGGAGGTGAACTCGGCGCCCTCGGCCAGGAACTCCTGCTTGAGCTCCATGTAGTTCTCGACGATGCCGTTGACCACGATGTGGATCCGGTGGTCGGAGTCGAAGTGCGGGTGGGCGTTCTCCTCGGTGACGCGCCCGTGCGTGGCCCAGCGGGTGTGGCCGATGCCGGTCGTGGCGGGCGGGGCGGCGACGGCGACGCCTCCGCCGAAGTCGGCCTCCTCGGCCTCGTGGACGGCGGCGCGGAGCGCGCTCAGGTTGCCGACCGCGCGAATGGAGTCGAGCTGCCCCTCGTGCTGGATCGAGATGCCCGCGGAGTCATAGCCGCGGTATTCCAGCTTCTGCAGCCCTTCGAGCAGGACCTCCTGCACCGGGCGCTGTCCGACGTAGCCGACGATGCCGCACATAGGCCCGGCCTCCTTTCGCTCGCTCGTGGTCCGTCCTACCCTGGACGGGCCGCCATTCTAGACGCGAGGCGGAGCTCCTCCAGCCCTAACTGGACCTCCGCATAGCGTTCACACACGTTTTACCCGCGGACCACGGCGGGTGAATCGGCGCCCGCGAGCCAACGCTCCGGCTTCCCACTGCCGTCCGCGGGCATGGTCCACGTCGACTCGCCGGAGCGATAGAGGACATGGTCGTCGTCGAGCCACTCGATCTGGTCGTCGAGCGGCTCCTGCTCGGCCAGCGGCGTCTCGCGGCCGGTCGCCAGGTCGAGCACGTGGAACCGCCAGACCGGCGGGTCGTGGCCGACCGCCTTCTTGTAGCCGATCCGCGTCTCGTCCGGCGACAGCGCGGGGCACTCCACGTTCTCGTGGATCGCGGTGGCGGTGCGGCGGCTGAGGCTGGCCTTGAGCAGATAGGTCTTCCCGCCGGTGGCCATCGTCGCGTAGAACGTGTCCCCGTCGCGGGAGAACGTGACCCCCCAGAAGTTGCGGTCGCGCGCGGTGGCGGGCTTGCCGTGGAGGGTGATCGCGAAGTCCTTCTCGAGGTCGGCGAGCTTCTTGCCGCGCTCGAGGTCGATGATCGTCGCCGCGGTCGAGAACTGGCCGACGTCCGCGTACGAGTGCCCGGTCACGAACGAGGTGACCGCGCCGTAGCGGCCGTCGGGGGAGACGCGGGTGCGGCTGGGGACGCCGGCGAGCTTGACGGAGCCGACCTTGCGCAGCTGCCCGTCGAGGACCTTGGCCTTGAAGCCGGTCGGATCCGCGGTGCCGAGGCAGAGGCCGTGTCCGGCGGCGAAGTCCACGCGCTCGCAGGTCTCGCCGGCGAGCAGCAGGTCCCCGGGACGGTCGCCCTCGAGCGGCGCCAGGGCGAGCCGGCCGTAGTTCGCCGCGTCGTCGCGGTCGAGGTCGCGGACCAGCACGATCGGCTTGCCCTCGGAGAGCAGGCGCGAGACGGTCGGCCGGACCTTGGCCGCCGCCCGCTCGGACGCACGCTCGACGTCGCGCGTGCGCAGCGCCGCGGCGCCGACGGCTCCGACGGCGACGACCACGCAGGCCACGCAGAGCGCGACGAAGGCGAGCACCCGGCCTCTCATGCCCGGCTGCTCCGCAGGGCGAAGGCGGCGAGCAGCATCGCGATGACGAGCCCGCCGGCGAAGACGGCGAGGGCGAGCTGGATGCCCGCCAGCGTCCACAGCGCGCCGAAGAGGATCGACGCGACCAGGCGCGAGGCGCTGACGCCCGTGCCGAGCAGGGCGAGCCCGCTGCCGCGCAGGTCCTCGGTGACCAGCCCCGAGCCCAGCGCCATCAGCACGCCGTCGGTGGCCGCGTAGTAGGCGCCGAGCATGAACAGGGCGATGAAGAGGCCCGCAATGCCGGTCGACGGGCCGAGCAGCGTCACGTACACCCCGAGCAGGAGGGCGTAGCCGCCGAGCATCACGCGGCCGCGGCCGATCCGGTCCGCGAGCCGCCCGACGGGCGCGGCGAGCGCCATGAAGGTCGCGGCGGTGCCCGTGAACAGCAGCGGGAACAGCATGGGATCGAGCTCGAGCTGCTGCTGCAGCAGGAGGTAGATGAAGCCGTCGCTCGCGGTGGCCAGGCCGAGTGCCGTCGCGGCCACGAACAGGCCGCGGAAGCGCCGGCCGCGCAGGAGCGCGAAGGCGTCGCGCAGCCGCACCGGATCCTTGGGCGCCACCGGCTCCTTGCGGGCCGGCTCGCGCACCAGCAGCACGATCACGCCGACGCCGGCGATCGCGAAGCAGAACGAGACGAGGAACAGCGAGTCGAACGCCCCCGGCGCCAGGGCGAGCAGGCCGAAGGCGACGAGCGGGCCGAGCAGCGCGCCGGTCGTGTCGAGCGCGCGGTGGATGCCGAACGAGGCGCCGAGGTCCTCCTCGCGCGAGGACATCGAGATCATGGCGTCACGCGGCGCGGTCCGCAGCCCCTTGCCGGCGCGGTCGAAGACGATGATCGCGCTGATGGCGCCGAACGCGCTGCCGACCGCCGCCAGCGCGAGCTTGCAGACCGCCGACAGGCCGTAGCCGAAGGTCGCCACGCCCTTGTGCTTGCGTCGCCGGTCGCCGATGAAGCCGCCGGCCAGGCGCACGAAGGCGGCGGCGCCCTGGTAGAGGCCGTCGACGATGCCGTACTGCAGCGGCGTGAAGCCGAGGGTCGAGACCAGGTACAGGGGCAGCACCGTCGCGACCATCTCGGACGAGATGTCGGTCAGCAGGCTGCAGATGCCGAGCAGCAGGACCGTCGGCGCCACGCGCCGGCGCGTGCGGCGCGAGGTCAGGGTGCGATGGGCCCGCACCAGGGCACCTGACGACTCAACCTTGTACATGCGGGGTCAACGGTAAAACGGGATCGCCCCGCGGCCCCCGTCCGATCGACCAGGTACGACTAGGTGAGTTCGGCCTCAACCAGCTCGACGAGGCGGCCGCAGACCCCTTCGGCCTCCTCGATGGTCGGGGCCTCGACCATCACGCGCACGAGCGGCTCGGTGCCGCTGGGACGCAGCAGCACCCGCCCGCGGCCCTCGAGCCCGGCGGCCTCGCGCTCGACCGCCGCGTGCACCTCGGTTGCCCCGTCGAGCGCCCCGCGATCGCGCACGCGCACGTTCACGAGCGTCTGCGGCAGCTTCTCCATGCCGTGCCGCTCGTTCAGATCGCCGTCCTCGAGCGCCTCCATCGCCAGCAGGGCCGCCGCGATGCCGTCGCCGGAGGCCACGAACCCCATGTCGATGATGTGGCCGGACTGCTCGCCGCCGAGCCTCCAGCCGCGCTCGCGCAGCGCCTCGAGCACGTAGCGGTCGCCGACGTTGGTGGTGGCGACCTCGATCCCCGCCGCGTCCATGGCGGCGTGGAAGCCGTAGTTGGTCATCACGGTCACCGCGACGCCGTCGACGCCGAGGTGCTTGGCGGCGAGCGCGATCAGCTCGTCGCCGTCGACGACGGCGCCGGTGCGGTCGACGGCCAGGACCCGGTCGCCGTCCCCGTCGAACGCGAAGCCGGTGTCGTGGCCGCCCTCGGCCATCGCGGCGCGCAGCGTCTCCAGGTGCGTGGAGCCGCAGCCGGCGTTGATGTTGCGCCCGTCGGGCGCGGCGGCCAGCACGTCGACGTGGGCGCCGAGGCGGCGGAAGATCTCCGGGCCGGCCTCGTAGGTGGAGCCGTTGGCGCAGTCCAGCAGCACGCGGCGGCCGCTCAGGTCGAGCTCTCGGAAGCGCTCGTGCAGCGCGCGCAGGTAGTCCTCCAGCGCGCCGTGGAAGCGCCGCACGCGGCCGATCCGCGGGGCCGGCGCCGGCGCCGCCATGCGCGCCTCGATGTCGGCCTCGGTGGCGTCCGAGAGCTTGAAGCCGTCGCCGCCGAAGAACTTGATCCCGTTGTCCTGGTAGGGATTGTGCGAGGCCGACAGCACCGCTGCGAGGTCGAACCCGTAGCGGTCGATCAGCAGCGGCGCCCCCGGGGTGGGCAGCACGCCCCCGAGCAGCGCCTCGCCGCCCGCGGCGGCGATCCCCGCGGCCACCGCGGCCTCCAGCATCTCGCCCGACTCGCGCGTGTCGCGGATGACCAGCACGCGCGCGGGGCGCTCGCCTCCGGCCAGGCTCGTCGCCGCCCGCGCCAGCCCGAGCGCGAGCTCTGCGGACAGGAACTCGCCCGCGACGCCGCGGACGCCGTCCGTCCCGAAGAGCTTGCGCGAGGCGGCGGTGGCCGCAGCCACTAGTGGCCCACTAACGCTTGCTGAACTGCGGCCGCTTGCGGGCCTTCTTGAGGCCTGCCTTCTTGCGCTCCTTCACGCGCGCGTCGCGCGTGAGGAAGCCGCGGCGCTTGAGCTCGGACCGCAGGTTGGGATCGGCTTCGATGAGGGCTCGCGAGATGCCGTGGCGCAACGCGCCGGCCTGGGCCGACACGCCGCCGCCGTGCATGCTGGCGACAACGTCCATCCGGCTCTCGTAGCCGACCTGCTCGAGCGGCTGGCGGATGTTGCGCTGGAGCGTGAAGCGCGGGAAGTGCTGCTCGAGCGTGCGCCCGTTGATCACGTAGGCGCCGGTGCCGGGCTTGAGGATCACGCGCGCTACGGCCGTCTTGCGCTTGCCGGTGGCGGTATAGCGGGCGCCGGCGGCGAGATCGATGGCGGCGTCGGCGATCGGCTGCGGCAAGGCCTCGTCGGCGTCCTCCGCGTCCTCGGCCTCGTCGTCGTCGCCCTCCTCGCTCCAGCGCGACTCGCGATAGGCATCTTCATCGCGGACGATGTCGACCTCGAGGTCGGCGCCGGGGATCTCGGGCTTGACGCGCGGCGTCGCCTCGACCTCCTCGGCCTCTTCCTCGGGCTCGTCGGCCTGCGCCTCGGCCACGGGCTCCTCAGCGGCCACGGGCTCCTCAGCGGCCACGGGCTCCTCAGCCGGCGCGGCCTCCTCGGCGGGCGCGGCCTCCTCGGCGGCCGGCTGCTCCTCCTCGGGCTCCTCCGCGGCGGGCTGCTGCGGCTCCTCGAGCTCCTCGGGCTCGTTGGCCTCGTTCTTGTCCTCGGCGCTCAAGTCTTGATCTCCATCGGTTGCGGCTTCTGCGCCTCGTGCGGGTGCTCAGGACCGGCGTAGACCTTCAGCTTCGTGAGCTGCTTGCGGGCCAGGCGGTTCTTGGGGAGCATGCCGCGCACGGCGAGCCGGATGACCTCTTCGGGCCGGCGCTCGAGCATGTCGTTGAGCGTGCGCGTCTTGAGGCCGCCGGGATAGCCCGAGTGGCGGTGGTAGAGCTTGGCCTGGCGCTTGTCGCCGGTGACCGAGATCTTCTCGGCGTTCACGACCACCACGAAGTCGCCGGTGTCCACGTGCGGCGTGTAAGTGGGCTTGCGCTTGCCGCGCAGAGCGTCGGCGATCTGGGTCGCGAGGCGGCCGAGGGTCTGCCCCTCGGCGTCCACGAGCAGCCAGTTGCGCTCCCGGTCCTGTGGGGTGGCGACGTAGGTCTTCAAGGCGGCGGGAATGATAGCCGCCCGTTTGCATATACTCCCGCCCGGTCCAACAGACACGGCCGAATCCGCCTGGGACGGGCGGAACGGGGGAACCGTCGTAGTGGGGCGAATCCAGGCATTGCCGTCTGGTAGCGCTGGAGCTTGCGCGAGCCCGTCAGCTAACCCCGTAGGCCCTGACACAGCAGGAGCGCATGGGGGCACGCCGGGGGCGCGCCGCGACACGTCGCGGCCGCGGAAGGACATACGCCAAGGGACTGGTCCGCGCCATCGCGGCCGGTGGCGTCGTCGCCCTTGCTCTTGCCGGTCCGGCCGGCGCCCAGGAGTCGACGGGCGGGACCTCGCCCGGAGCTCCCCAGAGCGCGCCGCAGCTCTCGGCGCCGCCCTTCGGCGTCAAGGTGCGGCCCGCGCCGGTGCTGCACTCGTGGCGCTGCATCCGCGCCTGCCAGGACACGGCCACCGGTGGCGCGGGCTCGCTCGTGCGCCTGCGGGGGCGTGCGCTCGGGCGCACGTACGAGGTCGTGTTCCTGGGCGCCGAGGACGCGGCCGACGACGTCGCCGCGGCGCCGCTGCGGCGCAAGCGCAACGTCGTCGACGTGCGGGTGCCGCTGGGCGCCGTGGCCGGACCGCTGCTCGTCGCCCGCCACGACGGCGAGCGGTCGCTGCCGAGCGCGACGGCGCTCGCCATCGCCGCGCCGGCGACGCTGAAGGC
Source organism: uncultured Solirubrobacteraceae bacterium (assembly GCA_963835525.1). Taxonomy (GTDB): domain Bacteria; phylum Actinomycetota; class Thermoleophilia; order Solirubrobacterales; family Solirubrobacteraceae; genus DASSUW01. Next base: position 620,711 of record CAWIFM010000009.1, on the reverse strand, counting down.
GGAGAGCAGCGGCCCCACGGTCGAGGTGCAGGTGCAGTCGCGGCGCGCGTTCTTCGACGCCGCGCTGCCCGCCCGCGCCTCCTACGTGCTGCACGGCGGCAAGCCGGCCGACGTCGTCGTCGAGCTCGTGCGCGTGAAGGACGGCGTCGTGGTGACGAGCTGGCAGGAGGGCCAGGTCGCGCCGGAGACGCCACGGATCCTGAGCTGGGACGGAACCGTGGCGGGCAAGCTCCAGCAGCAGGGCCGCTATGCCTTCCGGGTCACGGCGGTCGACGCCGACGGCGTTCAGGCCGTGCGCGCACAGGCGCCGAAGCCCGCGGCCCCCGATCCGTCCCAGATCCAGTTCCTCGCCCACGAGTTCCCGATCCGCGGCCCGCACTACTACGGCGAGAACGCCGCGCGCTTCGGCGGCGGCCGCGGCCATCAGGGCCACGACACCTTCGCCGCCTGCGGGACGCCGCTGGTGGCGGCGCGCGGCGGCACGGTCAAGTTCAAGCAGTACCACGGCGCCGCCGGCCACTACCTGGTGATCGACGGCGAGCGCACCGGCATCGACTACACGTACATGCACCTGCGCGACGCGGCGCTGGTGAACGTGGGCGATCGCGTCCGCACCGGCCAGCTGATCGGCTACGTGGGCCAGACGGGGCGCGCCAGCGGCTGCCACCTGCACTTCGAGATGTGGAGCGCGCCCGGCTGGTACGACGGCGGCAAGCCGTTCGATCCGCTTCCCTCGCTGCTCGCCTGGGACAAGACCTCCTGACCGGTTCAGCTTTCTAGCGGATCTGGCCCTATCGGCCAGTGGGCAGGTCGCCGCGACCGGCCATAGGGTCGCGGGCATGCCGCTCCCGTCGGCCCTCTGCGGCGTGCCCGCGCTGCGCCACTGGCTCGCACTCGCGCCGCCTGCTGAGTCCTTCGCCGTCGGCGGCCGCCGCCGCCGGCGAGGGAGCCTTCGACCGGCGCCGCGCTGTGCGGCGCCACCGCCCGCTGCGCCGCCGCCGCCGTCGCGCCGCCGGCCGGGCTTCCAGGAGACGATCGCGCTTCAGCGGGCTGACGAACCCGAGCGCGGTGCGCTTCGCGCCCGACGGCGGATCTTCGTCGCCGAGAAGAGCGGGCTGATCAAGATCTTCGACGACTTCGGCGACCCCACGCCGACGGTCTACGCCGACCTCGCGCCAGCAGGTGCACGACTTCTGGGACCGCGGCCTGCTCGGCCTCGCGCTCGACCCGCAGTTCGCCAGCGGCGCGCCCGTACGTCTACGTCCTCTACGCCTACAACAAGGACCCGAACTCGGCGCAGTTCCCGCGCTGGGGCGACTCCTGCCCGACCCCGCCGGGCGCCACCGACGACGGGTGCGTGGTCAGCGGCCGCCTCTCGCGGCTCAGCGGCGGCGTCGAGCAGGTCCTGATCGAGGACTGGTGCCAGCAGTACCCGAGCCACTCCGTCGGCTCGCCTCGCCTTCGGCGCCGACGGCGCGCTCTACGTCAGCGGCGGCGACGGCGCGAGCTTCAACTTCGCCGACTACGGCCAGGACGGCTCGCCGCGCAACCCGTGCGGCGACCCGAACGGCCGGTGGGCGGCGGCATGACGCCCGCCGACCGCGGAAGGCGGCGCACTGCGCAGCCAGGACGTGCGGACGCCCGGCGACCCGACCGGCCTCGGCGGCTCGATCCTGCGCGTGAACCCGGACACCGGCGCCGCGCTGCCCGACAACCCGAATGCCGGCAGCGCGGATGCGAACGCGCGCCGCATCGTGGCCTACGGCTTCCGCAACCCGTTCCGGATCACGGTCCGGCCCGGGCACCAGCGAGGTCTGGGCCGGCGACGTCGGCTGGAACTCCTGGGAGGAGATCAACCGGTCCCGACGCCGACCGCGGCCATGCGGAACTTCGGCTGGCCGTGCTACGAGGGCACGGGCGAGCTGAACTCGTACGGCAACCTGAACCTCAACCTGTGCGAGTCGCTCTACGCCAGGGCACCGGCGCGCACAGCGGGCCCGTACTACACGTACAACCACCAGTCGCGCGTCGTGGCCGGCGAGGCGTGCGGCGTCGGCTCGTCCTCGACCTCCGGCCTCGCCTTCACGCCGCCGGAAAGCAGCTTCCCGGCCGTCGTACAACGGCGCGCTGTTCTTCGCGGACTACAGCCGCGACTGCATCTGGGCGATGCTCGCCGGAGCCAACGGGCTCCCCGACCCCGAACAACCGGCAGACATTCGTCTCGGGCGCGTCGAACCCGGTCGAACTGCAGTTCGGCCCCGGCGGTGACCTCTACTACGTCGACCTCGACGGCGGCACGATCCGGCGGATCCGCTCGCTGACCACGAACCGCGCGCCGGTCGCGCGGGCGACCGCGACCCCGAGCAGCGGGAGCGTGCCGCTCAGCGTCGCGTTCAATGGGTCCACGTCGAGCGATCCCGACGGCCAGGCGACTGACGTACGCCTGGGATCTCGACGCCGACGGCGCCTTCGACGACTCGACCGCCGTCGCGCCCGAGCTTCCTCTACACCGTCACGGGCACGTACACCGCCCGGCTTCGCGTGACCGATCCCGGAGGGCTGACCGACACGGTCAACGTCCCGATCACGGCGGGCACGCCTCCGACACCGATGATCCAGATCACCGCACCGTCGCCCGACCTGAAATGGAAGGTGGACGACCGGATCGAGTTCAGCGGGACGGCAACCGACTTCCAGGGCACGCCGATCCCGCCGAGCGGGCTCACCTGGGACATCAACCTCAGGCACTGCGACCGAATCAGCGGCTCCTGCCACACCCACCCGCTGCAGTCGTTCTCCGGCGTCGCCGGCGGATCGTTCGACGCACCCGATCACGAGTTCCCGTCGCATCTGGAGATCGAGCTGACCGCGACGGACTCGCACGGCCTCAGGGGCACTGCGTCCCGGCGCCTGGATCCGAAGACCGTTCAGCTGACGCTCGCGAGCAACCCGCCCGGCATGCAGCTCACGCTCGGGGGCGAGACCGCGACTGCGCCGTTCGTCCGCGAGGTGATCCAGGGCTCGACCAACGGCGTCGGTACGGAGACCCCGCAGACCCTCGGCGGAGTCCCGTACGCGTTCTCCTCGTGGTCGAACGCCGGAGCACGAAACCACACGACGATCATCAACGCCGATACCACGCTGACCGCGACGTTCGAGCGCTCGACCGAGCTCAAGCTGGCGGGTGCGGACGTCGTCGGCACCAACGTCAGCACCGCGACGCCCGGCAAGTCGGAGGTGTACCGCACGATCGCCGCCAACTCGGGCAGCGTCACGGAGCTCTACCTCCGGCTCGCGAGCAACTCCACGGCGACCGATCTCGAGCTCGGCCTCTACGCCGACAGCGGTGGGACACCGACGACGCTGCTCGGGTCCGCACGGCTCGAGAACCCCACCGCCGGCGCTTGGAACAAGGTCGCGGTGAACATCCCGGGGATCGACGCGGGCCAGGCCTATTGGATCGGCCTGCTCAATCCCGCGGACGGGTCTGGAACACTGGCCTGGCACGACCGCGCCGGAGGTACCGGAGGAGCAGAGCAGACCGGCGCCGACCGCCAACGCCTGAGCCTGCCGCCGACGTGGGCGACGGGCCTCTTGTACTCCGACGGTCCGCTGTCGGGCTATCTGTGGGGTGTGCCGGCCAGCGCGCCACAGCCGCCCGCACTGAGCGTCGCGCCCGCCTCGCTGAGCTTCAACGCGACTGCGGGCGGCGCGAACCCGGCCGCCAAGACACTGAACGTCACGAACACGGGCGGCGGCGTGCTGCCCTTCACCGCCACGGACGACGCTGCCTGGCTGACGGTGACGCCCGGCAGCGCAAACGCACCGCGTGACCTCAGCGTCGTGGCCAACGTGGCCGGGATGGCTGCCGGCACGTACACGGCGACGGTCCGGGTGGAGTCTGCAGGCGTCAGCGGATCGCCGCAGCTGATCCCGGTGACGCTGACGGTCGACCCGCCGGCGCCGTCGCTCTCGGTGTCGCCCGCGAGCCTGACGTTCAGCGCCACGGCCGGCGGGGCGAACCCGGCGGCGACGACGCTGTCGGTGACGAACGCCGGAGCCGGAGCGCTTAACTACGCGGCGTCGGACAATGCCGCATGGCTGAGCGTGACGCCCGGAAGCGGGACGGCACCCGGCACCCTCTCGGTCTCGGTTGACGTGACCGGCCTCGCCGCGGGGACCTACAACGGGTCGGTGACGGTCACTTCGAGCGGCGTGACCGGCTCGCCCGCCACGATTCCGGTCACGTTCACCGTGACGCCGCCGCCGAGCCTCTCGGTCACGCCTCCCAGCCTGTCGTTCACCGGCTCGGTGGGCGGCGCCAACCCGGCCGCCAAGACGCTGTCGTTGGCCAACACCGGCGGCGGGACGCTCAACTACACGACGTCCGACAACGCGTCCTGGCTGGCCGTCACGCCCGCGAGCGGGACTGCGCCCGGCACGCTGTCGGTGTCGGTGAGCACCGCCGGCCTTGCGCAAGGGACCTACAACGGGTCGGTGACGGTGACCGCGGCCGGCGCGGGCGGCTCGCCCGCCACAATCCCGGTGACCTTCACGGTCTCGAACCTCCCGCCGCCCCCCGCCGGGCTCGTGGGCGCCTGGGGCTTCGACGAGTCGAGCGGCACGAGCGCGCTGGACTCTTCCGGGCTCGGCAACGCCGGCACGCTCTCCGGTCCGATCCGCACGGCGGGGCGGTACGGCGGCGGCCTGCAGTTCGACGGCGTCAACGACTGGGTGACCGTGGCGGACGCCAACTCGCTCGACCTGACGACCGGCATGACGCTCGAGGCGTGGGTCCGGCCGGCGGCGCTGGGCACCACCTGGCGCACCGCGGTGATCAAGGAGCAGCCCGGGCAGCTCGTCTACGCGCTGTACGCGGGCACCGACACGGCCTCGCGGCCGAGCGGCCACGTCTTCACCACCAGCGACCGCGGGATGCTCGCCCCCACCGCGCTCCCGCTCAACACGTGGTCGCACCTGGCCATGACGTGGGACGGCCTGACCATGCGGATGTACGTCAACGGCACCCAGGTCTCGACCAGCGCCCTCACGGGCACGGCCCGGACCTCGACCAGTGTGCTGCGCATAGGCGGCAACGCCGTGTGGCCGGAGTGGTTCAACGGCGTCATCGACGAGGTGCGTGTCTACAACCGCGCGCTGACCGCGGCCGAGGTCGCCTCGGACCGTGACACGGCAGTCGGCGGCGCAGTGGCCGCCAGCGCGAGCGTGAAGCGTGCGGCGCGGATGAACGCCGCGAAGGCGCGGGCCAAGGCCAAGACGATGAAGAAGGCCAAGCGCCATGCGAAGCCGCGCAAGACGCAGAAGAAGGTCCATCGCGGCACCCGCTGGCTGAAGAGCCGCCGGTAGGCACGTCATGTGACGAGGCCTGGCCACTCGTAGTGGGCAGGTTTCGCTCCACCCCGTAGGGTCAGCGCATGGCGGTGTCGCGATGGGTCGGCGGTCTGGTGGTGTTGCTGTGGCTCGTCGCGGCCGCGCCGGCCGCCGCGTCCGTGCCGCCTGGCTTCCAGGAGACCGTCGCGTTCAGCGGTCTGACGTTCCCGACGGCGGTGCGGTTCGCGGCCGACGGCCGCATCTTCGTCGCCGAGAAGCGCGGCACGATCCAGGTGTTCAGCGACTTCGGCGATCCGACGCCGACGTTGTACGCCGACCTGAGAGAGCGGGTGTTCAACGGCTGGGACCGGGGGCTGCTCGGCCTCGCGCTCGATCCCCAGTTCACGACCGGGCGGCCGTACGTCTACGTCCTCTACTCCTACGACAAGCACCCGGGTTCGGCGCAGGTCCCGCGCTGGGGCGATGAATGCCCGACGCCGCCGGGCGCGAACGGCGACGGCTGCGTGATCACCGGCCGGCTCTCGCGCCTGACCGACGGGGTCGAGCAGCCCTTGATCGACGACTGGTGCCAGCAGTACCCGAGCCACTCCGTCGGCTCGCTCGCCTTCGGCGGCGACGGCTCGCTCTATGTCAGCGGCGGCGACGGCGCGAGCTACACGTTCGCCGACTACGGGCAGGTCGGCAACCCGTGCGGCGACCCCACCGGCGAGGGCGGCGCCCTGCGCAGCCAGGACGTGCGCACCACGGGCGACCCCACCGGGCTCGACGGGGCGATCCTGCGCGTGAACCCCGACACCGGCGCGGCGATGGCCGGCAACCCGAACACCAGCGGAGACGCCAACGCCCGCCGGATCGTCGCCCACGGCCTGCGCAACCCGTTCCGCTTCGCGCTGCGCCCGGGCACGAACGAGGTCTGGACCGGCGACGTCGGATGGGGCTCGTGGGAGGAGATCAACCGCGTGATGCCGGGCTCCGTACGCAACTTCGGCTGGCCGTGCTACGAGGGCACCGGCCTCATGAGCTCCTACGCCAGCCTGCACCTCAGCCTCTGCGACGGCCTCGCGGCCGGCGCGCACACGCCGCCGTACTACACGTACCACCACAACTCGCGCGTCGTGCAGGGCGAGGCGTGCGGCTTCGGGTCCTCCTCGATCTCCGGCATCGCCTTCACGCCGCAGAGCAGCAGCTTCCCGGAGGCGTACGACGGCGCGCTGTTCTTCTCCGACTACAGCCGCACCTGCATCTGGGCCATGCTGGCCGGCAGCAACGGACTGCCCGACCCGAACAACCGGCAGACGTTCGTGGCCGGCGCCGCGACCCCCGTCGACCTGCAGTTCGGTCCGGGTGGCGACCTCTACTACGTCGACATCGTCGGCGGCACCGTCCGTCGCATCCGCTCGACGACGACCAACCGCGCCCCGGTGGCGCGCGCGACCGCCACGCCGTCGAGCGGGAGCGTGCCGCTGACCGTCGCCTTCGACGGCCGCGCCTCGAGCGATCCCGAGGGGCAGGCGATCACCTACGCCTGGGACCTCGACGGCGACGGCGCGTTCGACGACGGGACGACCCCCACCCGGACCTGGACCTACACGGTCGAGAGCACCTACACGGCGCGCCTGAGGGTGACCGACCCCGGCGGCCTGACCGACACGATCAACCTGCCGATCACCGCCGGCCAGCCGCCGGTGCCGGTAATCACGATCACCGCCCCGGCGCCGGGCATGAGATGGAGCGTCGACGACCGGATCGCGTTCAGCGGCTCGGCGACCGACTTCGAGGGCGAGCCGATCGCGCCCAGCGGCCTGACGTGGGACATCAAGCTGCAGCACTGCGACCGCATCAGCGGCTCGTGCCACAGCCACACGATCCAGTCGTTCACCGGCGCCGCGAGCGGGGCATTCGACGCGCCCGACCACGACTTCCCGTCGTATCTCGAGATCGCGCTGACCGCGCGCGACACGAACGGCCTGATCGGCAGGGCGACGCGCCGGCTGGATCCGCGCACGGCGATGCTGACGCTCGCGAGCCAACCGCCGGGCGCGCTGCTGACCTTCGGCAGCGAGACGGCGACCGCGCCGTTCACGCGCGAGGTGATCCAGGGATCGACGAACAGCGTCGGCACCGAGACCCTGCAGACGCTGGGCGGCCTCGCTCACGTGTTCTCGTCGTGGAGCAACGCGGGCGCGCGCAACCACACGACGATGATCGGGGGCGACACCACGCTCACGGCGACGTTCCGGCGGTCGTACACGCGGCGGATGGCCGGCGCCGACGTCATCGGCCCGCAGGGCCTCAGCTCCGCGGGGCCCGGCAAGGCGATCGTGTACCGGACGCAGGCCGAGCAGTCGGGCACCGCGACCGAGCTCCACCTCTTCGTCTCCAACTTCTCGACCGCGACGGACCTCGAGCTCGGCCTGTACGCCGGCAGCCAGAGCGCGCCGACGACGCTGCTCGCCTCGGGCCGGATCGACAACCCGGTCCCCGCCGCCTGGAACAAGGTCGACGTCGAGGTCCCCGGGCATCGTGGCGGGACAGTGGTACTGGATCGGCCTGCTCAACCCGGCCGGCAGCGGCGGGACGCTGTTCTGGCACGACTTCGCGGGCGGGATCGAGGGCTCCGAGCTGGAGGCCGCGAACGCGCCTCACGGCCGGCTCCCGGCGTCGTGGACGACCGGCAAGACATGGAAGGGCGGACCGGTCTCCGGCTACATCTCCGGCACCCCGGCCGCGGTGCTCGACGTCTCGCCCGCCGCGCTGAGCTTCAGCGGCCCCGCTCCGGCGGCGAAGACGCTCGAGGTCGCCAACGCGGTCGCCGGCCCGCTCTCCTTCACGGCGTCCGGCGACGCGCCCTGGCTGTCGGTGACGCCGGCGTCCGGGAGCGCTGCGGGGCGGGTCACCGTCGCGGTGAACCCAGCCGGCCTGCCCGCGGGCACGCACACGGCGACCGTGCGCGTGGAGTCGGCGGGCGCCGAGGAGTCGCCGCGCCTCGTGCCGGTCACGCTCACGCTCGACGCTCCGCCGGTCGTCTCGCAGTCGGCACGCGGGCCGGTCGGCGCGTGGGGCTTCGACGAGGCGCGCGGCCAGCGGGCCCGCGACGCCTCTGGCGCGAGCAACACCGGCCGGATCTCGGGCGCCGTGCGCACGCGCGGCCGCTTCGGCGGCGGGCTGTCGTTCGACGGGCGCAACGACTGGGTGACCGTCGCCGACGATCCGTCGCTCGACCTGTCCCGGGCGATGACGCTCGAGGCGTGGGTGCGGCCGTCGAGGCGCGGCGCGCGCAGCGTGCTCGTCAAGGAGCGCGGCCCGCGGCTGTCGTACGGGCTCTACGCCCGGCCGAGCGGGCACGTGTTCACGAACGCCGAGCACGCGCTGCGCGCCCCGGCGCTGCCGCTACGGCGCTGGTCGCACCTCGCGATGACCTGGGACGGCTCGGTCATGCGCGTCTATCGCGACGGCGTGCAGGTCGCGAGCCATGCGCTCTCCGGCGCCGCGCCGGCCTCGGACGGCCCGCTGCGGATCGGCGGCAACGCGATCTGGCCGGAGTTCTTCAAGGGCGACATCGACGAGGTGCGGGTCTACGACCGGGCGCCCTCGCTGAGCGCGGCCGAGATCGCCCGCGACCGCGACGCCCGCGTCACCCCGGGGGCGAAGCGGCCGGAGACGGCGACCTCGCGCGGCGGAAAGCTGCGGCGGACGCTGCGCGCCGTCCACCGCGGGACGCGCTGGCTCTAGCGGCCGCGGAATCGCTCGCGGCGGCGCTCCTCGAGCCGGTTGAGGACCATGAAGAGCACGACGCCGGCGAGGATCCCGCCGACGATCCCGGGGAGCCAGTCGCCGCGGAAGCCCATCCCACCGGCGTAGAGGACCGCGATGAAGGCGCCCGCCGCCACCTTCTTGGGCGTGGAGAGGCCGGGCGGCGGCTCGGGCTCCGGGCGCGACGCGTGGTCCCACGGCGTCTCGCGCCGCGGAGGGTCTACTCCCACTCGATCGTGCCCGGCGGCTTGCTCGTGATGTCGAGCACGACGCGGTTCACCTCGCGGATCTCGTTGATCATGCGCGAGGCGATCTGCTCCAGCAGGTCGTAGGGCAGACGAGCCCAGTCGGCGGTCATCGCGTCGTCGGAGGTGACGGCGCGGATGGCGACCACGTAGCCGTAGGTGCGCTCGTCGCCCTGCACGCCGACCGTGCGGATGTCGGGCAGCACGCAGAACGACTGCCACAGCTCGCGGTACAGGCCGGCCTTGCGGATCTCGTCCTGCAGGATGCTGTCGGCGTTGCGCAGCGTGTCGAGCCGCTCCTTGGTCGCCTCGCCGCCGACGACGCGGATCGCCAGGCCGGGGCCGGGGAACGGCTGGCGCCAGACGAGCCGCTCGGGCAGCCCGAGCTCGGCGCCGACGGCGCGCACCTCGTCCTTGAACAGGGCGCGCAGCGGCTCCACCAGCTCGAACTCGAGGTCCTCGGGCAGGCCGCCGACGTTGTGGTGCGACTTGATCGTCGCCGCCCCGTGGCCGCCGCCGGACTCGATGACGTCGCTGTACAGCGTGCCCTGCACGAGATAGCGCGCGTCGCCGATCTTGGCCGCCTCCTCCTCGAAGACGCGGATGAACTCGGCGCCGATCGCCTTGCGCTTGGACTCGGGCTCCGAGAGGCCCTTCAGCCGCTTCAGGAAGCGGTCCTCGGCGTCGACCGCCACGAGCGGGACCTTGAAGTGGTCGCGGAAGGCGGCGACCACCTGGTCGCCCTCGTTCTTGCGCATCAGCCCGTGATCCACGAACACGCAGGTCAGCTGGTCGCCGACCGCCCGGTGGACGAGCAGCGCGGCCACCGAGGAGTCGACGCCGCCGGACAGGCCGCAGATCACGCGCCCGCCTGAGACCTGGGCGCGGATCGCCGCCACCTGCTCGTCGATGATCGAGGCCGCGCTCCAGTCGCGCGCGCAGCCGCAGATCTCCTCGAGGAAGGTGGTCAGCACCTGCTGGCCGTAGGGCGTGTGGACGACCTCGGGGTGGAACTGGATCCCGTACAGGCCGCGCCCTGAATCCTCGACCGCGGCGACCGGCGACTCGGTCGAGCTCGCCAGCGGCGTGAAGCCGGGCGGGGCCTCGAACACGGTGTCGCGGTGCGACATCCAGCACTGCTGCTCGGCCGGGGTGCCGGCCAGGAGGCGGCCGGGCTCGGAGACGGTCAGCGTCGAGCGCCCGAACTCGCCGACCTCGGCCCCCTCGACGCGGCCGCCGAGCGTGAGGACGAGCGCCTGCATGCCGTAGCAGATGCCGAGCACGGGGATGCCGAGCTCGAGCAGCTCGGGATCGAGCCTCGGTGCGCCGGGGGCGTAGACCGAGGCCGGGCCGCCGGACAGGATCAGCCCCTTGGGCGCGCGGCGCCGGACCTCGTCGGCGCCGACGTGGTGCGGCAGCAGCTCCGAGAACACGCCGCATTCGCGGACGCGGCGGGCGATCAGCTGCGAGTACTGGCCCCCGAAGTCGAGCACCAGCACCTCGTCGTGCGCGACCGCGCGCTCGAGCGCCAGCTCCTCGACCGGCTGATCGGCGGCGACCGCCGACCCGGGGCCGTGCGTCTCGAGATCAGTCTGCGACAAGCGCGACCGCCCCACCAGTCGCCGCCATGCCGATGTGCTGCTCGCGCTGGAGCTGCTTGCCCTCGGTCTGGAGCGCCGGGGCGACCATCAGCTCGGCCCGGTTGAACTCCGCGATGTCCTGATAGCCGCAGGTGGCCATCGAGGTCCGCAGCGCGCCCATGAGGTTGAAGGTGCCGTCGTTCTCGCGCGCCGGCCCGGTGATGATCTCCTCCAGCGAGCCGTTCTGGGTGGTCTTCACGCGCGCGCCGCGCGGCAGCGACGGGTGGAAGGTCGCCATGCCCCAGTGGAAGCCGTGGCCGGGCGCCTCGTAGGCGCGGGCGAGCGGCGAGCCGATCATCACCGCGTCGGCGCCGCAGGCGAACGCCTTCGAGACGTCGCCGCCGTTGCGCATGCCGCCGTCGGCGATCACGCGGCAGTACTCGCCGGTCTCGAGCATGTGCTGGGAGCGGGCGGCCGCCACGTCGGCGATCGCCGTCGCCTGCGGGACGCCGATGCCGAGCACGCCGCGCGTCGTACACGCCGCGCCGGGGCCGACGCCCACGAGCACGGCCGCCGCGCCGGTGCGCATCAGGTGCAGGCCGGTCGAGTAGCTGGCGCAGCCGCCGAGCACGACGGGCACCGGCAGCTCGCGCACGAACTCCTTGAGGTTGAGCACGTGGCCCTGGCTGGAGACGTGCTCGGCCGAGATCACCGTGCCCTGGATGACCAGGATGTCGAGCCCGGCGTCCAGCGCCAGCTCGTGCCAGCGCTCCACGCGCTGCGGGGTCAGCGAGGCCGCGGCGACGACGCCGTGCGACTTGATCTCCTGGATCCGCTGCGCGATCAGCTCTTCCTTGACGGGCTCCTGGTAGATCTCCTGCATCTCCCGGGTCGCCTCCTCGCGGTCGAGCGAGGCGATCCGCTCGAGCAGCGACTCGGCGTCCTCGTACCGGGTCCAGATGCCCTCGAGGTTGAGGACGGCCAGGCCGCCCAGCTTGCCGATGATGCCCGCCGTCTCCGGCGACACGACGCCGTCCATCGCGGAGGCGAGGAGCGGCAGCTCGAACCGGTAGGGCCCGAGCGTCCAGGTGATGTCGACGTCATCGGGGTCGCGCGTGCGGCGCGAGGGGACGATGGCTACGTCGTCGAATCCGTAAGCGCGGCGGGCTTTCTTGCCGCGGCCGATCTCAACTTCCATTCGGGAATCCTAGGGCCGAGGGCGGACGATCCACCCAGGCTACCGAGCGTCCTAACCGACTTCGGCCGGTAATTCCGGACGTTCCACGACGATCTCGCCGAGCAGGCGCTGGACGCGCTCGGGATCGACGAGGCCGGCGCCCAGGTGCTGGGTCGACTCGGCGCCGCAGGCGACGCCGTAGGCGAGGCACTCGGCGGTCGGCTTGCCGGCGTAGCGGGCCGACACGAAGCCGGCCAGGAACGCGTCGCCGGAGCCGACCGTGGCGCGCGGCTCGATCGCGCCGCCCGGGACCGTCACGCGGTACAGGGACGGGTCCCCGCCCGGCTCGGTGGGCGCCATCTGCGCGAAGCAGCCGTCGGGCATGGTCATGATCGCCTCGCGCGCGCCGAGCCCGACCATCTCGCGCACGGCGATGATGCGGTCCTCGTCGTCGTTGAACTCATGGCCGACGAGCTCCTCGGCCTCGAGCACGTTCGGCGAGACCAGGTCCGGCTCCGCGCGCACGGCGCGGCGCAGCGGGTCGCCGTCGGTGTCGACCAGCGTGGTGACCCCGAGCCGCCGCAGCTCGCGGATCAGCCGCGCGTAGATCTCGATGTCGACCTCGCGCGGCAGCGAGCCGGCGAAGACGCACATCGAGGCGCCCTTGGCGAGATAGAGCAGCTTGTCCACGAACAGCTCGGCCTCCTGCTCGGAGACCTTGGGGCCCTTCTCGTTGATCTCGGTCTGCTCGCCGGTCGTCGGGTCGATCACCGCCGTGTTCGTGCGCGACTCCTCGCGGATGCGCACGAAGTCGCTGAGCACGGACAGGCTGGTCAGCTGGTCGACGATCCGCGTGCCGGTCGGGCCGCCCGTGAAGCCGGTGGCGATCACCGGCGCCCCGAGCGTCTTGAGCACGCGCGCGACGTTGACGCCCTTGCCGCCCGGCATGGTCGTCTGCTCCACCGTGCGATGGCGGCGGCCGAGCCTGAAGTTCGGCACGGAGAGGGTCTTGTCTATGGCCGTGTTGAGGGTGACCGTGATGATCATGCGGTCCGGGCCTCCTCGCGTGCCCGCCTGGAGCGCGGTCCGCGGGGTCGCCGCCGCCGCCGTGCCAACAGCACCGTACCGCCCAGGACGGCGAAGGCGAGCACGACTGCGAGCGGCCGGGTGAACCAGGACTTGGTGCGCTGCGCCAGATCGGCCTTCGCGACGTCCCAGCCGGCGACGAGCGGAACGGTGGCGATCTTGCGGGCGTCGTAGAGGACGTCGGCCTCGCCGAGCACGGTGCCGGCGGCGATCGGGCCCTCGACCTCGGACGGATAGCTGGTGGGCTTGACCACGACGCGGCCGCGCTCGCCGTCCGGCACCACGGTGCGCTGGCCGTTGGGTCCGATCACGAGGCCCAGCTCGGCTCCGCGGCGGTAGCGGATCGGCACGCTGATGCCGACGCTGCGGCCCTGGGGCGCGGCCGTGATGCGCTGGAAGGAGCGGCGGCCGAAGGTCAGCAGCGCGAGCGAGTCGGCGTCGCGTGCGCTCTCGCTCGGGGTCCCGAGCACGGCGGAGACGACCTGGATGCCGTTGCTGCGCCCCGAGCCCACCAGCACATAGCCGGCGTTGAGCGTGTGGCCGGTCTTGACGCCGTTGACCCACTTGACCTTGCCGACGAGGTCGTTGCGGTTCTTGAACGTCCGGGGATGGTCGCCGGTGGTGAGCTCCACGCTCGGCTTGTCGACGGTGTGCCGGAAGAACGGCTTGGTGCGCAGCAGGGTCGCGAGCGTCACGAGGTCGCGCGCGCTGCTGTAGGCGCCTGGCTCGTCGAGCCCGATCGGGTTGCGGTAGCGGGTGTTGTCCAGGCCGAGCCGGCGCGCGCGGCGGTTCATCTGCCGCACGAAGGCGCGCTCGGACCCCGCCACGCCGACCGCCAGCGCCATGGCTGCGTCGTTGCCGGACTCGGCGAGCAGGCCGCGCAGGAGGTCGCGCACGCTCATGCGCTCGCCCGGGCGCAGGCCGATCTGGGACTCGGCCATGGCCGGCCGGTAGTCGGTCGCCCGGAAGCGGTCAGAGAGCTCCGCGCGCTCGAGCGTCAGCAGCGCGGTCATCAGCTTCACCGCCGAGCCGACGGGGCGCCGCTGGTCGGCGGCGCGCTCGCACGCCACCTCGCCGGTGGACACTTCGAGCACGATCGCGTTCTTCGCATTGACGGCCGACGGGCAGTCGCGCGCGAGCGCCGCGGTGGGCGCGATCAGCAGGAGCGCGGCGGCCGCCATGGCCGCCACCGCTGTCCGGGCGGCGGCGCTCACTATCGGAGCCTGATCCTCTGGCCGACCTGGATCGTCTGCGGATCCAGGTCCGGGTTCAGCCGCAGGATGTCCTCGAGCGGGACGCCGGTCTTGTCGGCGATCGACGACGGCGTGTCGCCCACCTTGACGCGGTAGCGGCGCGGGCCTTTGCGCTGCGGCGTCGCCGTCGCGGTCGGCCGGGCGTCGGTCGCGCGATTGGGCGAGCCGTTCCCGCCCGAGTCCGTCCGGGAGGACTGCACGACCATGAAGAGGGCGGCGACGACGGCAAGCAGCGCGAGCGGCGCCAAGAACCGCGCGGGGCTGCGATGGGCCATCGAGGGCAATGGTAGCGGCGGGTCCGGGCGGCTTTATGCGAGCGCCCACGCCAGCTCGCGCAGGCGCTCGGCCTCCGCGTGGGCCGCCGCGGCCGGCTCGCCGGAGGTCTGCTCGTGGGCGTGCGCGATCGAGCGCGAGGCGGTCACGAGGCCGGCCGCGCGGCCCGGGGCGAAGGCGGGCGCCAGCGCCGAGACGTCCCCGCCCTGCGCACCGACCCCGGGCAGCAGGAAGGGCGTGCGCGGCATCAGCTCGCGCATGCGGGCCAGGTGCTGCGGCGCGGTGGCGCCGGTGACGGCGCCGACGTCGTTGAGTCCCGCGCTCCCGGCCTGCCCGAGCTCGGCGACGATCGCGGCCAGGCGCTCCCACAGCGGCTCGCCGCTCGCCAGCTCGAGGTCCATCAGGTCGGCGGCGCCGGGGTTGGAGGTGCGGACGAGGACGAACACGCCGGCGGCGGCGCGGCGCGCGCCGTCGACCAGCGGCGCCAGCGCGTCGCGCCCGGTCAGCGGATTGGCGGTCAGCGCGTCGACCCCGAGCCCGGGCACGGGGCCGAACGGCGACGGCGTGCTGCCGGTGAGCGCCTGCGCGTAGACCGCGGCGGTCACGGGGACGTCGCCGCGCTTGCCGTCGGCGAGCACGAGCAGGCCGGCGGCACGGGCGTGTGCGCACACGGCCTCGAGCGCGAGCGCGCCGGCGAAGCCGAGCCGCTCGAAGCAGGCGAGCTGCGGCTTGGCGGCCACGCAGGCCGGTCCCGCCGCGTCGATCAGGGCCAGCGAGTGCGCGAGCACGGCGGCGGCCGCCTCGAGCGCGGGCGGCTGCGGCTCGGGCGCTGAGGAGCCGGTGACGTCGCGGGCGATCTCGTGGGCGGCGGCGAAGCCCTCCGCCAGGTCGGCGCGGGCGCGCGAGGCGTGGTCGAGCGCACCCGGCCACAGCCGTGCGGGATCGGGGTCGATCCCGAGGACGATCTGTGACTCGCGCGCCGCGACGGCGCCGGCGAGCCGATCGCCGAAGGTCGGACGGGGCGCCGGCGAACCATCGCCGGCGCCCGCCTCAGACATGACGGCTACTTGACGGCCTTCTTGAGCCCCGACCCGGCAGTGAAGCGCGGGACGCGGCTGGCGGCGATCGTCATCGTCTCGCCCGTGCGCGGGTTGCGGCCCTCGCGGGCGCCGCGGTTCGCGACGTGGAACTTGCCGAAGCCGGTGAAGCTGACTTCCCCGCCCGACTTGAGCTCGCTCTCGATGGTGCTGATGACGGCATCGACCGCAGCACCGGCATCCTTCTTGCTCAGGCCGCTCTCAGAGGCGACCTTGTCGACGAATTCCGACTTGGTGGTCATGAAGCTCCTCCTTGTTCCCCCGGCAGACCCGGGAGATCTGGATGACGGGGGCGAACTTAACAGCGCCATCGGACGCTCTAGAGCCAAATTCGGTGGTTTCCCCGCATTTTGCGGGTTTTCGGGGGTGTGAATCAGACCCCGGAACGGCGCTGGGACGCCGAAATCAGCCGTTCCGCCGCGTCCAGGAGCGGTGCGGCGGCGGGGTCGTCGCGCTCCAGCGTGCGCGGGTGCCCGCCCGGATCGGTGAGCACCACGCGCGGCTCGCGCGCGGCCTTGCGGCGGGCCAGACCGGCGGCCACCGCCCCCACCGCGCCGCGCGGTCTGGGGGCCGAAGACTTGCGCGGGAGCCGCGGCATCAGTCGCCGCCGGCCAGGTCGGCGAGCACGACCCGCAGGTCGTAGCGGATGAGGCTCGGCAGCGCGAAGCGGCCGCAGACGACGGCGATGGCGTGTTGGCTGGAGCGCGCCGCGTAGACGCCCCCGTCAGCAGTTGTCACCTGCAGCTCGCGGGCGTCGCCGCTCGCTCTGATGAGGTCGCGCGCGGGCTCGGCCATCGCCTCGGGCCCGGCCAGCAGGCCGCCGTCAGGGTCGAGCACCACGCCCGCCCGGATGTCGGCCGACAGCTCTCGCAGGTAGTCGAGAGCGAGCTGCGGGGTGAGGGTCGGAGCAGGGCTCATCGGCCGTCGGCGAGAATACCCGCCTCGTGCCGCTGTCTCGCATCGCCTGGCTCGTGACCGTGTTCGTGTGCGCGGTCGCGGCCCTGATCCTGCTGCTGTCCGACTACTACGGCTATGCCGGGGTGGTGTTCGCGGTCGCCTTGGCGGCGGCGATCAACCTGCGCTGAACCGCTCCTGGCGAGCCTCGATCCCACTCCCTCAATGCCGCAGTTGACGTTCCCCCGGCTCGGCGCGCACCTTGTCGGCGGGCTCGAGGTGGATCAGCACATCGACATCCCCCGGGAGCCGGCCGGCGATCTCGTCCTGCAACGCGTGCGCGGTCCCGTGGGCGTCCTCCAGCGACGTGCCGCTCTCGAACTGCACGTGCATGTCCACGTAACGGCGGGCACCGGCCCGCCGGGTGCGCAGCTTGTGGTAGCCGACCACGCCGCGGCCGGCGAAGCCCTGGATCGTCTCCCGGATCGCCTCGAGCTCGGTGGCGGGCAGCGCCTCGTCGACCAGCACTCCCCACGAGCGGATGACGATCTTCAGGCCGGTGACGACGATCGCGCCTGCGATCACGAGCGCCACGACCGGGTCGAGCCACTCGGCGCCGGTGATCTGCACCAGCGCGAGACCGATCAGCACGCCGGCGGAGGTGAAGGCGTCGGTGCGCAGATGGGCGGCGTCGCCCTCGAGCGCCGCGGAGTGCGTCTCGCGGGCCCGGCGGAAGAGCCACGTGGAGACGCCGAAGTTGACGACGGTCGAGAAGGCGAGCACAGCGATGCCGACGCCGAGCGATTTGAGCTCGGGCCCCACCACGAGGCTGCGGATCGCGGCGTAGATGATCACGCCCGAGCCGATGAGGATCAGCACGCCCTCGGCGGCGGCCGCCACGTTCTCGAACTTCTCGTGCCCGTGGGGATGGTCGGCGTCGGCGGGCTCCTCGGCCTGGCGGACGGAGAAGTAGGCGATGAAGGAGGCGACGAGGTCGACCGCCGAGTGGATCGCCTCGGTGACGATGGCCACCGAGCCGGTGATCACGCCCGCGATGAGCTTGAGCACGATCAGGGCGGCGTTCGAGGCGATCGAGATCAGCGCCGCGCGCGTGCGCTGGCCGCGCATCATGGGTCCAGCCAATCCGCGAGCGCGCGCGCCGCGTGGCCGCGGTGCGAGATCGCGTCCTTCTCGGCGTCGGTGAGCTCGGCCATGGTGCGGCCGTCGCCGGCGGGCACGAAGATCGGGTCGTAGCCGAAGCCGCCCTCGCCGCGCGGCACGTCGGCGACGATGCCCTCGGCCGTGCCCTCGAACAGCGTCTCCGTCCCGTCGGCGTCCACGTGTGCGATCACGCAGACGTAGCGCAGGCGGGTGCCGGCCGGCGCTTCGGCGGCGAGCTTGGCGAGGTTCTCACCGTCGGTCGCGTGCTCGCCCGCGAAGCGCGCCGTGCGGACCCCGGGCGCCCAGCCGAGCGCCTCGGCCTCGATGCCGGAGTCGTCGGCGATCGCGGGGCGGCCGGTCGCGGCAGCCGCCGCGCGCGCCTTGATGAGCGCGTTGGCGGCGTACGTGTCGCCGTCCTCGGGCGGCGTGTCGACCTCGTCGGGCAGCGGATCGAGCGCGACTGCGGGCAGCAGCCGCTCGAACTCGCGGAGCTTGTGGGCGTTGCGGGTTGCGAGCAGCAGCCGCACGGCACCTAGTGTCGTGGTTCGGGGTCTCGGCGGCACCACCGGCGGATGCCGGATCGTGCCTGCCGGTGCACGGCATCCGCGAGCATGCTGGTGGCACGTGACCGGATGCCGGGTGCCGGCAGGCGCGGGCCGGCGCCGACGAGTGCCGTTGAGATCCCGAACCGCGGCACTACCGTACGGCGGCCGCCTGGACCTCGCGCAGCGCCTCGATGCCGCCGCCCGCGAGCGCGAGCAGGTCATCGAGGTGCGCGCGGCTGAGCGGCGTGCGCTCGGCGGTCGCCTGGACCTCGACGAGCCCGCCTTCGCCGGTCATGACCACGTTGGCGTCGACCTCCGCGGAGGAGTCCTCGGGATAGTCGAGGTCGAGCAGCGGGACGCCGTCGACGACCCCGCACGACACGGCTGCGACGCTGCCGGTGAGCGGCGAGCGGGTGAGCAGGCCCTTCTCCATCAGCTTGCGGACGGCGAGCTCGAGCGCGACGTAGCCGCCTGTGATCGAGGCGCAGCGGGTGCCGCCGTCGGCCTGCAGGACGTCGCAGTCGATGTAGATGGTGCGCTCGCCGAGCGCCGCGAAGTCGATCACCCCGCGCAGCGAGCGGCCGATCAGGCGCTGGATCTCGACCGTGCGGCCGTCGGGACGGCCCTTCGACACGTCGCGCTGCTTGCGGTCGCCCGTCGAGGCGGGCAGCATCCCGTACTCGGCCGTGACCCAGCCGCGGCCCTTGCCCATCAGCCAGCGCGGGACCGACTCCTGGGCCGAGGCGGTGCAGATCACGCGCGTCTCGCCGCACGAGATCAGCGCCGAGCCGGTGGCGGGCCGGACGAAGCCGGGCTCGATCGTGGTGGGCCGCAGCTGGTCGGCCGCGCGACCTCCGCTCCGTTGGGTCATCGTCCCCCTCCGACGAGCTCGCGCGCGCCGAGCGCGAGCGGCTCGACCTCGGCCAGCGGCAGCTGCAGGAAGCGCGTGCCGAGCGTGCGGAAGGCCTGGGTGTCGCCCGTGCACAGGAACGAGTAGCGGCCCTCGACCACGCGGCCGCGCTCGTCGGCGCGCGGGTTGGCCAGACCGCGGGCGCCGAGCACGTGCTCGACCTGGTGGGCCAGCGGGTCGCCCGAGACGATGATGTTGACGCCGCGGCCGAGCATGCGCTGGAGCATCGGGCGCACGAGCGGGTAGTGCGTGCAGCCGAGCACCACGGTGTCGACCTCGGCGGCGCGCAACGGCTCGCAGTACTCGCGCACCGTGTCGACCACGTGCTGGTCGAACGGGAAGCCGGCCTCGATGATCGCCGCCAGGTCGGGGCACGCGACCGCCGTCAGCCGCACGAACGGATCGGCGTCGGCGATCGCCGACGCATACGCGCCGCTCTCCACGGTCGCCGGCGTGGCCAGCAGCCCGACGCGGCCGTTGCGGGTGGCTGCGACCGCCTGCACGGCGCCGGGCTGCACGACCCCGAGCACCTCGACTCCGAGCGTGGTCTGCTGCAGCCGCGCGCGGATGGCGGGCAGCGCCGCCGCGGTGGCCGAGTTGCAGGCCACCACGAGCAGCTTCACGCGGCGCGCGAGCAGCTCCTCGGCGATCTCGAGCGCGAACCGCTCCAGCTCGGAGCCGCTGCGGGCGCCGTACGGGAAGCGCGCAGAGTCGGCGACGTACACGAAGTCCTCGGCCGGCAGCTGCACGAGCAGCTCGTGCAGCACCGTCAGCCCGCCCACGCCGGAGTCGAAGACGCCGACCGGGCGGCGGCGTACCTCCTCGGGGACCTGGGGCAGCGGCGCCGTCACGCGGGCCAGTCTGGCACGCGTTCCCGCGGGAACGTCCGGTCAGGTCTGTGGCGTACGGCGCAGGTCGCCGTCGGGCGCGAGCTCGGTCCAGAACACGCCTATCAGCCAGACGACCGAGCCGACGCCCACAAAGCCGGCGTAGAAGGTGCCGAAGCTCCAGTCGCGCGAGATGCGCCCGTACACGATGCCGACGACCAGCCCGAGGGCCAACCACACATAGAAACGCGTCCTCTTTCTCACGGCGAGAAGTCTAAGCCCCGTGAGAGCAGCACTCCAAGGCCCACCACACCGCCGACCGCCGCTCCGTTGCGCGCCCATTCCTCAGGATCGCTCTCCGGACGGAAGTCTCGGACGAGAGACCCCGCGACGAAGCCGAGCGTCCCAAAGAGAGCGGCACTCCCGCCCACGATCGCGCCGCCCTCCGCCAGGAAGTCGCCGAGATCTCTCACCCTTCGCCGACGCCGTCGATCGCGCCCTTGAGCTTCTTGACCACCGCCTCGGCGATGCCCGTGTCCGAGAACCCGCCGCTCGCCTTCACGACGCCCGCGATCAGCACCGCGACGAGCAGCACCAGCCCGACGTACTCGACCGTCCCCTGACCGCGCTCCGCGGCCAGCGCGCGCACCAGCCGCGCGTGCGCCCCTCCCTGCAGCTCGTACCGCATCTCGACCCCCGGTCGCTCCCGTCCCGGCGGCCCCGGGACCCGGCGCCCCACCCTCGTGACGGGGCCTCGTCAGTGTCCGGCCGAGCGCGTGACGGATCTACGCGCGATCGTCACGAATGCGTGACAACTCCGTACCCTCGGCGCGCGATGCGCGCGCTGATCGTCACGAACATGTACCCCACGCCCGAGCGGCCTGCGCTCGGCTCGTTCGTGCGCGACCAGGTCGCGGCGCTGCGGCGGCGCGGCGATGTCGAGATCGAGCTGTTCACGTTCCCGCCGGGCGGCTACCCGCGCGCCGCGCGCGAGCTGCGACGCCGCTACGCCGGCGCGCGCTTCGACGTCGTGCACGCGCATTTCGGGCTGACGGCGTGGCCGGCCGTCGCCGCGCGCCTCGGCCCGGTCGTGGTGACGCTGCACGGCAACGACCTCTTCCATCCGCGCTCGAACCGCCTCACGCGCGCCATCCTCCCCTTCACCGCGCTGCCCGCGGCCGTCTCGCGCGAGTTCAGCGGCCTGCTGCGCGGTGCCGGCACGAGCCGCCGCGTGGCGGTGCTGCCCGTCGGCATCGACCTCGAGCGCTTCCGGCCGATCCCGCGGCCCGAGGCGCGCGAGCGACTCGGGCTCGACCCGCGCGGGCGCTACCTGCTGTTCCCGCACGACCCGTCGCGCCCCCTGAAGCGCTTCGATCGCGCCGAGCAGGCCGCCTCCGGGACCACGCTGCTCACCATGGGCAACGTCCCGCCCGCCGACGTGCCGCTCTGGATCAACGCCGCCAACGCCGTGCTCGTCCCGTCGCAGGCGGAGGGGTTCGGGCTCTCGGCGATCGAGGCGCTGGCGTGCAGCGTGCCGGCGTTCGCGACCCCGGTCGGCATCCACCCGCTCGTGCTCGGCGGGATCGAGGGCGCGTACTGCGCCGCCTGGGACCGCGAGGCGTGGCGCAGGGCGCTGGAGCCGGTGCTGGAGGCCGACGATCCGCGGGTCGACGGCCGCGCCCGCGCCGAGATCTTCTCGGCGGATCGGATGGCCGCGCGCGTGGTCGAGGCATGGCGCGACGTGGCGGCCGAGCGCAGCAACCAGCCGACCGGTGGGTTCCAACCCGCGTGAGCGACCGTATACTCGAATGTCCGGGGCGTACGCCGATCGTTCGCCCTTGCGATGTATGAGCGGCCTGCTGCGACGCCTGACACGCCGACGCCCCGCGACCGCCGACGAGAACCGGTCCCCCGCGACCGCATCCTCGGAGCCGGTCGCCGCGCCTGCTGAGACCCCCGCCGAGCCGGGCGGAGGACAGCCCGTGCCCGCGGAGCAGCCGACCGTGATCCTGCCCGCGACGACGGAGCAGCCGGCCGTGCCCGCTCAGCCGCTGCCGGCGTGGAGCGTCGCCGCCGACCAGCCGACCGCCTTCGCCTACGCCGCGCAGCCGGCGCCCGCGCGCGACCTGCCGGCCGGCGTCGACCCCGCCGACCTCGCGGCCGCCCCGGCGGCCAGCTCGCGCCGCGGCAAGCTGCGGCGGCGGCTGCGCTACCTGCGCCACGTGCGCGGGCTCCTGCTGCGCGACCTCGGCGGCTTCACGTACGAGGTCCACCGCACGGCCGGCGGCACGGCGCAGGAGCCCCAGCGGCGGCTCGCCGCCGCCAAGGCGCAGCGGATCTCGGCGCTCGACGCCGAGGTGCGGGCGCTCGAGTCGCGACTTGGCGAGCCGCACGAGACGCTCCTGCGCGAGCCCGGGATCGGCGGCACCTGCCCCGAGTGCGGCGAGCTGCACGCCAGCGACGCCCACTTCTGCTCCCGCTGCGGCACGGCGCTCGACGAGAAGGCGCGCGCCCAGCGCACCGCCGAGGCGCCCGCGACCGGCTCGCAAGCGGTGGTCGAGCCGCAGCCGGCCAGCGTGCTCTGGGCCGGCGGCCCGCGCCCGGCCCCCGAGCCGTCTCAGGCCGAGGAGGAGGTCGTGGAGGAGCCGCCCTCGTCCGTGACGAGCCAGTGGCTGGCGACCGACCGGCCGACCACCTTCAGCCGTGCGGCGCAGCCCGGGACGCCCGCGAAGGCGGACGAGCCCGCCGCGCCCGCGCCTGAGCCGGCGGCGACGCCCGAGCCTTCGACAGCCGAGCCGGACGAGGCGGCCCCGCCGGCACCCGCGACCGCCGCGGCGCGGGCCAAGCCGAAGCGCGCGAGCAAGCCCCGCAAGCCGGCGAAGCGCGCGCCCGCGAAGCCGCGGGCGGCGGCGCCCAAGCCCGCGGCGGACACGCCCGCGCCCGAACCTCCGGCCGACGAGCCGGAGCCCGCGGAGCCGCAGAGCGACGAGCCGAAGCCGGACGACCCGCCGGCCTTCGGGGCCAACGGCCGCCGCGACGAGGACGTCCCGCCGCCGCTGAGCTCCGGCGACCCGCTCGCTTCGCCCCGGGAGCAGCGCCCGTGACCGCCGTCGAGACCCCGGCTCCCGCCACCGAGACCAGGCGCTGCCCGCGCTGCGGCGCGAATCTCACGCCGGAGCAGGAGTGGTGCCTGCAGTGCGGCGCCGACGTCAGCTCCACGATCGCCGCGCCGCCGAGCTGGCGCGGCCCCGTCGCGCTCGTCGGCGGCCTGTTCCTGATCGCGCTGATCGCGCTCGTCCTCGCGCTGGTGGAGCTCGCCGGCGACGCCGAGCAGGTCGCCGAGCAGGGCGCCACACCCACGCCCGCACCGACGACCACCACCGTCCCCACCGCCACGCCGACCATCCCGCCCGCGACCGACGACGGCACGGGCGCCGCGACGCCGGAGATCGCCGACTGGCCCGCCGGCAAGGACGCGTGGACCGTCGTGCTCGAGGCCTCCGGCACGCGCGAGGCGGCCGAGGCGCGAGCGAACGAGCTGGCCCAGCAGGGAATCCCCGTCGGAATCCTGGACTCGAACCAGTACCCCTCGCTCGAGCCCAACAAGTTCATCGTCTTCTCGGGCCAGTACGACAGCGAGCGCGCCGCCAACCAGGCGCTCACGGGGCTCACCAGCCAGGTCGAGGGCGCCTACGTGCGCCACGTCTCGCCGACAGCCGGCGCCGCGACCGCGACCGCCACCCCCGCGCCGACGACGACCCCCTCGCCGACCACGACGCCACCGACGCCCTAGAGCGACGGCCAGAACGGCGCGAGCCGCTCCAGCGCCTGCGAGGCAAGCGGATGACGCTCCACCTCGCCCGGATCCGGCGTCGACGGATCCACCAGCACCGGCATCAGCGCCGCCATCGAGCCGGCCAGCGCGCCGAGGTCGTAGCCGCCCTCCAGCACCAGCCCCAGCGGCGCGCCGACCGCGTCGCAGACCGCCCGCAGGGAAGCCGTCATCCCCGCGAAGCCGGCCTCGGTGACGGTGCACGAGGCGAGCGGGTCGGCGCGGTGGGCGTCGAAGCCCGCCGAGACGAGCACGAGCTGCGGCTCCCAGGCGGCGATCAGCGGCGCCGCCACGTGCGCCACCAGCGAGCGGTAGACGGAGTCGCCGCTGCCGCCGGGGACCGGCAGGTTGACCGTGTACCCCTCGCCCGCGCCCTCGCCGAGGTAGGACGCCGGGCCGGTGCCCGGATACAGCGGCCACTCGTGGATGGAGATGAAGAGCACGTCGGCGTCGCGGGCGAAGATCGCCTCGGTCCCGTTGCCGTGGTGCACGTCCCAGTCGAGGATCAGCACGCGCTCGACCCCGTGCGCGCTCGTGGCGCGCCGCGCGGCGACCGCGGCGTTGCCGAAGAAGCAGAACCCCATCGCGCGCGACGGCTCGGCGTGGTGCCCCGGCGGCCGCAGCCCCGCGACGCCGGCCTGCCCCGTCCCGCCGAGCAGCCCGTCGACCAGCGCCACCGCCCCGCCGGCCGCCCGCAGCGCGGCCTCGAAGGTCTCCGGCACGGCCGCCGTGTCCGCGTCAACGAACCCGCCGCCGCGCGCGCACAGCTCCTCCAGAGCCGTCACGTAGCGGCCCGGGTGGATCGTCTTCAGCAGGTCGCGGTCGACCTGCGGGGCCTCGAGCAGCGCAGCCCCGAACCAGTCGTGTCGGCCCATCTCGGCCTCCAGCGCGCGGATCCGCTCCGGACGCTCGGGATGGCCGGGGATGTCGTGCAGCAAGGAGGCGTCGTGGCGCAGCCAGAGCGGAGGCACGCCGGTACCGTACGGCCTCCCGTGAACCCAGGCACCGATCTCGTCGTCGTCGGCGCGGGGGCGGCCGGGCTGTTCGCCTGCCTGTCGGCGGCCGAGGCGGGCGCCCGGGTCACCCTCGTCTCGGCGCGGCCGCTCGCCGAGACCGCGTCCTATTGGGCCCAGGGCGGGCTCGCCGCGGCGCTCGCCGTCGACGACTCGCCGGAGCTGCACCTGCAGGACACGCTCACCGCCGGGCGCGACCTGGTGCGCCGCTCCGCCGCCGAGGTCCTCACGGACGAGGCGCCCGCCCGCTTCCACGAGCTCGAGGCGCTCGGCGTGCGCTTCGACGCCGACCGCCACGGCAACCTCGCGCTCGGCCTGGAGGGCGGCCACGGTACCCGCCGCGTCGTGCACGCCGGCGGCAGCGCCACCGGCCGGCGCATCCTGCGCCAGCTCTCCGCCGACGTCGCCGAGCACCCGTCGATCGAGGTGCTGGAGGGCGCCCGCGCCGCACGCCTGATCACCGTCGACGGCCGGACCACCGGCGTGGCGCTGGAGGACGGGCGCCCGCTGGCCGCGCGCGGGACGATCCTCGCCACCGGCGGCGCCGCCGCCCTGTGGTCGCGCACCACCAACCCGCCGGGCTCGTTCGGCTCCGGCCTGCTGCTCGCCCGCGACGCCGGCGCCGCGCTCGCCGACCTGGAGTTCGTGCAGTTCCACCCCACGGCGGTGGTCGGCGTGAAGGGCCGCGAGGGCTTCCTCATCACGGAGGCGATCCGCGGCGAGGGGGCGACGCTGCACGATCCCCACGGCGAGCGCTTCGTCGACGAGCTGGCGCCGCGCGACGCCGTCGCCCGCGCCATCTTCCGGACCCTCCGCGAGCAGGAGATCCCGGCGGTCAGCCTCGACATGCGACACGTCGACCCCGAGCGCTTCCCGAACGTGGTCGCCGCGCTGCGCGAGGCCGGGCTGGACCCCGCCACCGAGCTGGTGCCGGTGGCGCCCGCCAGCCACTACGTGATGGGCGGCATCGTCACCGACCTCGAGGGGCGCTCCGGCGTCGCCGGGCTGTACGCGGTGGGCGAGAGCGCCTGCACCGGCCTGCACGGCGCCAACCGGCTGGCTTCGAACTCGCTGTCGGAGTGCTTCGTGTTCGGCCGCCGGGCCGCCCTGCGCGCGCTCGACGAGCCTGCGCCCGCGGCCGCGACGGCGTCCGCCGAGGCCGTCGCCCCGCCGCCGACGCGCGAGACCCGCAGGGCGATGTGGCGCCACGCGGGCCTCGAGCGCAACGCAGAGGGCCTGCGGCCGCTGCTCGACGACCCGCACCCGCTGGCCAGGCTGGTCGCCCGCAGCGCGCTCTTCCGCGAGGAGAGCCGCGGCGCCCACGCCCGCGCCGACTTCCCCGAGACCGACACCGATCTCGACCACCGGCACACGGTGATCGCCGCGGAGAGCGACGAGCCGGGCCTCGTGCACTGGGCCTGAGCTTTTGTCCAACGCCCGGCAAAGCGAACACTGGTTCGCGTCTTAACGCGAAGTCAACAAAGCTCGCGTTCTAAATTGAACGTGATCGGCTATCAGTGCAGAGCGGATTCCTGGGGGGATCCGCAGTAGCGCGCAGGCCCGAAGGGGAGAACGCATGTACCGCTTCAGTCGTTCCATCTATCGCGAGCTCGCGCCCGACATCCTCGAGGACAAGCCGGGCCATTTCGGCCCGAGCAACCACGAGCGGGTGCTGAGGGCGTGCGAGGCAGCCGTCTACCGGCTGGGCACCGATTGGCACTACTTCGCCAAGCCCACCAAGACGCTGTTCAACGACATCCGGATCTACTTCCCGATCTGCTCGCAGGAGCGGGTCTACCGGGTCGTAGACCGCTACATGTCGTTCGCGAAGGACTACTTCGCCTCGTTGCCGGCCAGCGGCTATGACGTCGAGGGCAACCGGATCGAGTGCCGGGCGACGACCCGGCGCGGCACCCGTTGTCAGCGCACGCCGCTGCCGCTGAACGGCTACTGCCCGTCGCACCAGCACCTGGCCGAGCCGGAAGAGCTTCCGCTCGCCGCGTAAGATCCGCCGCCTGTGACGGCGGTGGGGTTCATAGGGCTGGGCATCATGGGCTCGCGCCAGGCGGCCAATCTGGCGCGCGCCGGCTTCGAGCTGACCGTCTTCAACCGCACGCGCGAGCGGGCGGACGAGTGGGCCGCCGAGCACGGCGGCACGGTCGCGGCCACACCGCGGGAGGTGAGCGGCGAGGTCGTGATCACGATGGTGGTCGACGGCGACCAGGTCGAGGAGATGCTGCTCGGCGAGGACGGCGCGGTGCACGGCGCGCGGCCGGGAACGCTGTTCGTCGACATGTCCACCATCGGCCCCGCCGACACGCGCCGGATCGCCGGCGAGCTGACCGAGCGCGGGCACCGCTTCGTCGACGCGCCCGTGACCGGGTCGGCGCCCAAGGCCGAGGACGGCACGCTGACGATCATGGCCGGCGGCAGCGCGGACGACGTGCAGCGAGCGATGCCGCTGTTCGAGGCCATGGGCGAGCTGATCGTCCACGTCGGCGAGCTGGGCATGGGCCAGCAGGCGAAGGTCATCTCGAACGCGGTCGCCGCCACCAACTGCGCGACGCTCGCGCAAGGGCTGGTGCTCGGCCGCAGCACCGGCGTCGACCTCGAGGCGTTGATGAAGGTGATGAGCGCCGGGGCGGCCGCCTCGCAGATGCTCAACCTCAAGGGCAAGCCGATGCTCGAGCACGACTTCACGCCGCTGTTCAAGCTCGACCACATGCTCAAGGACATCGTGCTGTGCCTGCAGGAGGCGCGCGAGGCGGGAGTCGGCTTCCCGTCGGCGGCGCTCGCCGGCGAGCTCTATGCGGCCGGCGCCGGCCGCGGATTGGGCGAGCAGGACTTCGCCGCGGTGCTCGAGGTCGTCGAGGCCCTCAACGACACGAAGCTGTAAACGTCGTCACTTCTCCAGCATGAGTGGAATTTGCAGGGAGATTTGGCGATTTCGGCACTTTGTGCATAGTATGTGACGCCGTCGCCGGGGGTTTATACGGTGGCGGTTACAGGGCAGGGTGCGGTGGGTCGCCTAGATAGGCGAAGCCGCATCCTCATTCACCTCTCCATCCACCTTCCCTATGCCAATCGCATTCAAGGAATGGGCTGTCACCGTGCGCGCGCTCGCCGAGGGCGAGCAGCTCGTGACGCTCCGCAAAGGCGGCATTCGCGAGCCGGAGAAGCACTTCGCGCTCGAGCACGACCGCTTCTTCCTGTATCCGACGTTCGACCACCAGCGCGGTGACCTGGTCCGCGAGTCGCATCGGCCCGAGCTGCGGCGGGCGCTTGAAGAGGGCGTGTGGGCGGACGGCGAGCCTCCCGCCCACGCCGTGCTGCGCGAGGGCGCGATCCAGCAGCCCGACCGCGTGCGGATCCGGGCCTGGGCCGAGGTGGCCGGCGCCTGGACGGTGACCGACCGCCGCGTCGTGGACGGGCTGTCGCCCTTCTACGTATGGACGCCCGACTACGCCGAGAAGCGCCTGGCGTGGAAGCGCCGCCACCCGCTGCACGTGCTGCTGCTGCGCACGTATCGCATCCCGCGGCCGGTCACGGTCCGCGTGCGCGACGACTACGGCGGCTGCCGCTCCTGGCTGGAGATCACGCGCGATCTCCCGTTCGAGGGGACGCCGGTGCTCTCCGACGAGGAGTTCGAGCGGGCCTCCGAGGAAATCGCCTCCATCGTGCACGCCGACGGCGCGCTCGCGTACGCCTGATCGACTAAACGCTGACGTACGGGGGTAGAGACCCGGGGCTGTGCTCCGGATTCTGGTGTTGCTCGCCTCGCTGATGGCCGTCACGGCTGCGCCCGCGAGCGCGCAGATCCTCCCGCAGCCCGGACCGGCGCCGGACGCCTACCAAGCCAATGACGGCGGCGGCTTCCGCGACATCCTGCCGCCGGGCTCGCGCGGCCACTACAACGCCGTCGAGATGGCCGCCTTCCTGGCCACCGGCCAGACGGTCCCGCACTGCTGCGACCAGCTCCCGATGTACCGGGACCTCGTGTACGCGACGCCGGGGCTGACCGCGGAGCAGATCCCGAGCTACTTCAAGGACTCGAGCTTCGGCGTGCCGCCCGGCGAGGCCGAGCGCACGTACTCGCCGCGCTCGGACGTGACGATCGTGCGCGACCGCGCCTTCGGCGTCCCGCACGTCTACGGCACGACGCGCGACGGCGCGATGTTCGGCCTCGGCTACGCGGGCGCCGAGGACCGCCTGTTCTTCATGGACGCGCTGCGCCACGCCGGGCGCGGGCAGCTCTCGAGCTTCGCGGGCGGCGCCAACGCCGCGATGGACGCCGAGCAGTGGGAGGTGGCGCCGTACACGGAGGCCGACCTCGAGCGGCAGGCCGAGCAGCTGGCAGCGACCGCCCAGGGGGCGATCATCCGCCGCGACGTCGACAACTACATCGCCGGCATCAACCAGTACATCGCCGAGGCGAAGCTCGACCCGACCAAGCTGCCGGGCGAGTACGCCGCGATCGGGCGCCCGCAGGGGCCTGACGCCTGGAAGCGCGCCGACGTGATCGCCACCGCCTCGCTGGTCGGCGGCATCTTCGGCCGCGGCGGCGGCAACGAGCTCGCGTGGTCGGAGGTGGCGACCGTGCTCGAGCGGCGCTTCGGGCGGCGCGCGGGCGCGCGCGTGTTCCGCGACTTCCGCGCCGCCGAGGACCCGGCCGCGCCGGTCACCGTGCTGCGGCGGCGGTTCCCCTACCAGGTGCGGGCGCGCCGGCAGCGCGGCGTCGCGCGCCCCGACCCCGGCTCGCTGCGGATGACCGCCCGCGCGACCGGCCGCAGCCTCCTGCCGCTGTCGACCTCGAACGCCCTGCTCGTCTCGGCGCGCGAGTCGGCGAGCGGCCACCCGCTGTTCGTCGCCGGCCCGCAGGTCGGCTACTACAACCCGCAGATCCTGATGGAGCAGGACGTGCACGCTCCCGCGTCCGGCGGGTTGCCCGGGATCGACGCGCGCGGCGCCTCGTTCGTCGGCATCAACCTCTACGTCCAGCTCGGCCGCGGCCGCGACTACGCGTGGAGCGCCACCTCGGCGGGCCAGGACAACGTGGACACCTTCGCGGTCGACCTCTGCGAGCCGGACGGCTCGGCGCCGAGCACGAGCTCGATGCACTACCGCTTCCGCGGCGCGTGCCTGCCGATCGAGGTGCTCGAGCGCACCAACCGCTGGACGCCGACGGCGGCCGACCAGACGCCGCCCGGGGAGCAGACGCTGCGCGCCGAGCGCACGAAGATGGGCCTGGTGGCCGCGCGCGCGACCGTGCGCGGCAAGCCGGTCGCCTTCACGCGCCTGCGCTCGACCTACTTCCACGAGGTCGACTCGGCGGCCGGCTTCATGGACTTCAACGACCCCGCCGCCGTGCGCAGCCCGCAGAGCTTCCAGCGTGCGGCAAGCAAGATCGGCTACACGTTCAACTGGTTCTACGCCGACGCCGAGCACATCGCGTACTTCAACTCGGGCGCGAACCCCGTGCGCGCTGCGCGCGTGAGCCACGACTTCCCGGTGCGGGCGCGGTTCGAGTGGCGCGGCTGGGACCCGGAGGCGTGGATGGCGCGCTTCACCGCCTTCCGGCGCCACCCGCGCGTGATCGACCAGCGCTACCTCGTCAACTGGAACAACAAGCAGGCGCGCGGCTACCGGGCCTCGGACAGCGTCACGTACTCGTCGACCTACCGGTCGGTGCTGCTCGAGGACCGCCTCAAGCGGGCGATCCGCGGGCGCCGCAAGATCACCCTGCCGCAGGCGATCGACATCATGGAGCTCGCCGGCACCACCGACCTGCGCGCTCACGCGGTGCTGCCGCTCGCGCTGCGGATCGTCGGGCGGCCGCGCGGGGCGCTCGGGGACGCGGTGGCCACGCTGCGCGCGTGGCGGCGCGCCGGCGGGCTGCGGCGCGACCACGACCGCGACGGCGTCTACGACCACTCGGAGGCGATCCGGATCATGGACGCCTGGTGGCCGCGCTGGATCGACGCGCAGTTCGGCCCCGTGCTCGGGAAGGCGCTAGGCCCGCTCAAGCAGACCGTCGACATCGACAACGAGCCCAACACCGGCGGCGGGCACCGCGGCTCCGCCTACCACGACGGCTGGTACGGCTACGTACGCAAGGACCTGCGGACCGTGCTCGGCCGCAAGGTGCGCGGCCGCTACGCGCGCGAGTACTGCGGGCGCGGGTCATTGAAGCGCTGCCGGCGCGCGCTCAGGCGCTCGCTGCAGGCGGCGCTGGCGGTCCCGGCGAGCGAGCTCTACGGCGGCGACGAGGTGTGCCCGAATGGCGACCAGTGGTGCTTCGACGCAGTGCGCTTCAGCCCGGTCGGCGGCGCCACCCAGCCGCTCATCCACTGGATCAACCGGCCGACCTACCAGCAGGCCAACGAGATCCAGCGCCGCCTGCCACGCTGAACGACCGTTTAGGGGAATCCACTCGACCTTCCGCCGACGGTCTGGGAAAGTCCTGGATCTAACTACGTCCCGGGGGTTGGTAATGAGGGCTGGAGCAAGGAGGCTTGCCGCCGCCGCGGCCGCGATCGCCGCGTTCAGCGTGGGCGGTACCGCCCAGGCGCAGTCGCCGACGATCGTCGTCGAGAACGGCAAGACCGCGCCGGCCTTCGGCTACGTGGACGCGGTCCGCGAGCGCGTGTTCATCCCGCTGCCCGGCGTCGACCAGGACTCCGACGGCCAGCCCGACCGCACGGCGATCGAGCTCATGCGCCCGAAGGCCACCAACGAGGGCCTGAAGGCGCCGGCCATCATCGACCCCAGCCCGTACTACACGACGCTCGGCCGCGGCAACGAGGGCCAGCTGATCGCCGACATCGACGGCGACGGCCTCAACGACCGCTGGCCGCTCTTCTACGACAACTACTTCGTCCCGCGCGGCTACGCCTTCATCCACGCGGAGATGAACGGCACCGGCAACTCGACCGGCTGCCCGATGCACGGCGGGCCGGGCGACATCGAGAGCATGAAGGCCGTGATCGACTGGCTGAACGGCCGCCGGCCCGGCTTCGACAAGGACGGCAACCCGGTCACGGCGCCGTGGCACAACGGCAAGGCGGCGATGATCGGCAAGTCCTACGACGGCACGCTGGCCAACGGCGTCGCCGCCACCGGCGTCGAGGGCCTCAGCACGATCGTGCCGATCTCGGCCATCTCGCAGTGGTACGAGTACTCGCGGACCGGCGGCATCCGCCACAACACCAACTACCCGGGCAGCTCGCTCCAGCCGCAGATCACCAACCAGAACCGGCTCGCGATCTGCGCCGCGTCGCGGACGCAGATGAACAACGAGGACGGCGACGAGCACGGCGACGTCAACCAGTTCTGGCTCGACCGCGACCACCTCAAGGACGTCGACAAGGTGCGCGCCTCGGTGTTCATCACCCACGGCACGCAGGACGACAACGTCCGCTTCAACCAGGGCACGATCTGGTGGGAGGCCCTGAAGGCGCGCGGCGTGCCGCGGAAGATGTGGATCACGCGCACGGGTCACGAGGATCCGTTCGACTTCCGTCGTGCCCTGTGGGTCGACACCCTTCACCGCTGGTTCGACCATGAGCTGCAGGGCCTGGCGAACGGGATCATGGACGAGCCGAAGGTCGACGTCGAGCTTGCCAAGGACGTGTTCGAGACCGCGACGGACTGGCCGGTGCCGGACTCGGAGCCGACCGACGTGTTCCTCCAGGGCATCGCGCCCGGCTCGGCGGGCGCGTTCGGCCTGGGCTCGGGCGGCGCCACCGACTCGCTGTCGTGGACGGACGCCAACTTCAACAACGAGGGCGCGATCATCAACACGCCGCTCGGTCAGCAGACGAGCCGGCGTGTGTTCCTCTCGCCGAGGCTCAAGACCAACCTGCGGATCTCCGGCACGCCGGTGATCGACATCGAGGCTTCGGTCAACGGCACGCAGACCAACCTCGGCGCGGCGTTGGTCGAGTACGGCCCGACCACCCAGGTCTCGCGGTCGGGCGACGGCATCGCCAACGTCACGCCGGAGGAGCGGGACTGCTGGGGCGAGTCGAGCGCGAACGACAGCGCGTGCTACGCGAAGGTCTTCAAGCCCGAGTCGACGCAGAACGTGTGGCGCGTCACGAAGGGCATCCTCGACACCTCGAACCGCGAGTCGCTGCTCGCCAGCGCGGCCACCCCGATCACGATCGACCAGAAGTACCGCTTCCGCTGGCCGACCTTCCCGCACGACTACGTGTTCAAGGCCGGCAACCAGATCGGGCTGGTCCTGATCGCCGACTACACGCAGTTCAGCTCGATCGCCGGGACGGGACAGGGCCGCACCGTCACGCTCGACACCAAGACGAGCAAGATGCAGCTCCCGATCGTCGGCGGGGCCACCGCGGCCGCAGCCTCCGGCGCATTCGTGGCCGACACCGAGGCGCCCGTGTTCAACGAGACCATGCTCGCGGTCAGCTCGACGAGCCCCGACGGGCGGACCGTCGCCTACCCGCCGTCCCTGATCACCGACAGCCAGGACCCGTCGCCGACCGTCAACTGCACGCCGCCGAGCGGCTCGATGTTCGCGATCGGCACCACGGTGGTCACCTGCACCGCCACTGACGCCAACGGGAACGCGTCGACCGGCACGTTCAATGTGGTCGTGTCGTTCATCGACGAGGACGACGGCGACGTCGACGGCGAGGTGCCCGCGACGCTGAACCTGGCGGTCGGCAACGCGGCGCCGTTCTCGCCCTTCACGCCGGGCCTGCCCCGCGACTACCTGACCACGATGTCGGCGACGGTGACCTCGACGGCGGCCGACGCGCTGCTGACCGTCTCCGACCCGAGCGCGACCGCGACCGGCCACATGGTCAACGGCGCGTTCGCGCTGCCGCAGGCGCTGCAGGCCAACGCCTCGAGCGCCGGCGGCGTGGGCGGCGACTACGCGGCGATCGGCGGCTCGGCGGCGCCGACGCAGCTGCTCGCGTACGCGGGCCCGGTCAGCAGCGACTCGGTGACGATCGGCTTCAAGCAGTCGATCGGCGCGAACGACGCGCTCCGCACGGGCGCCTACGCCAAGACGCTGACGTTCACGCTCTCCACGACCCAGCCGTGACATCGGCCCGGGGGCGCCGGCCGCTCGAGGCGGCCGGCGCCCCCGGCGTGCCACGCTGGGGGCATCTGGTTAGAGACCCCGTCCGAGACGTTCGTCGCGCGCCACGACGAGCACGATGCCCCCGACGCCGCTCGTGTGCTGGCTCAGCTCGAGTACGCGCGCGAGCGGCTCGAGCGGCTGCTCGAGGTTGAGCTCGGCGAGCAGGCGGTGGTGCTGCACGGGTCACCGGCGCAGCTCGACGCGGCGCAGCCGTGGCTGCCGGTGCAGCGGCGGCTGACGGCGCCGGCTGCGCGCCGCTACGTGGTCGGCTGGGCGGGAGAGCACGAGCTCCACGTGCTGTCGCCGCGGCTGCTGGCGCAGCGGGCGTCGAACGTGGAGGGCTCGCTCGAGCTGTTGATGCTCTCCCCTTCCGCCCTGCTGGCGCGCCGCGCGCTGGCGGCGCGCCACCCGGGCTTCCCGCCGCCGCTCGGGCCGCGGCGGCTGAGCCGCTGGATGCGCTCGGCCTGGTTCCTCGAGGGCGCCGCCCAGTGGCTCTCGGGCCAGACCCGCCACGTCCGCCCCGCGGTCGCCCGCCGCCTCCACGAGGGCCCGCCGCCGTCCTTCCCGCCCGGCCGCGCCGATGCCCTCCTCCTCGGCGGAACCGTCTTCGACCTCGTCGCCCGCGAGGAGGGCGACCGCGCAGCCGTCGCCGTCGCCCGCACTGCCCCGGACCAAGCGCTCGAGCAGGCCTTCGGCCGCCGCCGGGCCCGCCACACCGAAGCCGCCTGGCGCTCCCACCTCACCCGCCTCGCCACACCCTAAGGGGGCCCGCCACACCCTAAGGGGGCCTGGCCCCCTTACTACCCGGCGGCAATAAGGGGGCCAGGCCCCTCTGTGGTAGTACAGATCGCAACTGTGGCAGTACAGAGGGGTCTGACCCCCCTTGGGGTTCGGTGTATATTCGCCGGTGGATGAATTACGCCGTGGAGATCGGCGGGCTCGAGGTGAACCGCGGGGGGCGGCCGGTGCTGCGCGGGCTGTCGGCGAAGCTGGAGGCGGGCCGGGTGACCGGGCTGCTGGGGCCGAGCGGGTGTGGGAAGACGACGCTGATCCGCTCGATCGTGGGCGTGCAGAACGTGGCCGCCGGCGAGGTGCGCGTGCTCGGTGAGGCGGCTGGGTCGCCGCCGCTGCGGCGGCGGGTGGCGTACGTGACGCAGGCGCCGTCGGTGTACGTGGACCTGACCGTGCTCGAGAACCTGCGCTACTTCGCCGCTGTGCTGGATGTGGCGGCGCGGGAGATCGGGCGGGCGCTGGAGGCGGTCGACCTGGCCGGCGCCGGCGGGCAGCTCGTGGGGACGCTGTCCGGCGGCCAGCGCTCGCGCGTCTCGCTGGCGATCGCGCTGCTCGGCGAGCCTGACCTGTTCATCCTCGACGAGCCGACCGTGGGGCTCGACCCCGTGCTCCGGCGCGATCTGTGGGCGCTCTTCCACCGGCTCGCCGACGAGGGCGCGACGCTGCTCGTGTCGAGCCACGTGATGGACGAGGCGGCGCGCTGCGACCGGTTGCTGCTCATGCGCGAGGGCGCCCTGGTGGCCGACACCACGCCGGACGAGCTGCGCGAGCGCACCGGCGAGCACGAGATGGAGTCGGCGTTCCTGCGCCTGGTCGAGGGATGAGCGGCCGCATCACGTTCGCGACGACGGTGCGCGTGCTGGCGCAGATCCGCCACGACCACCGCACGATCGCCCTGCTGCTCGTGGTCCCCAGCGCGCTGCTGTTCCTGCTGCAGCAGCTCCTCGGCGACCTGCAGTTCGACCGCCTGGGCGCCCCGATGCTGGGGATGTTCCCGTTCATCACGATGTTCCTCGTCACATCGATCTCGATGCTGCGGGAGCGGACCACCGGCACGCTCGAGCGGCTGATGACGATGCCGATGGCCAAGCTCGACCTGCTGGGCGGCTACGGGATCGCCTTCGCGCTGCTGGCCACCGTCCAGGCGCTCGTCACCTCGGCCGTGGCGTTCCTGCTGCTCGGCCTCGACGCCGCCGGCTCGAGCTGGCTGATCATCGCCCTCGCGGTGCTCAACGCCGTGCTCGGCTCCTCGCTCGGGCTGCTGGCCAGCGCCTTCGCCTCGAGCGAGTTCCAGGCCGTCCAGTTCATGCCCGCCTTCGTGCTCCCGCAGATCCTGCTCTGCGGCCTGCTCGTCCCGCTCGACCAGATGGCCGGCTGGCTGGAGGCGATCGCCTCCGTCCTGCCGCTCACCTTCGCGTTCGAGGCGCTCGACGCGGTGGCCGTCGACGGCGACGCGCTCGCCGACGTCGCCGGTCAGGTCGCCGTGCTGCTCGGCATGACCGCGGTGGCGATCGCCCTCGCCGCGCTCACGCTGCGCCGGCGAACCGACTAGTCACGCTCTCGACGATCGTCTTCGCGGTCGGGATGAAGGCGTCCTCGAGCGTCGGGCTGTAGGGGATCGGGGTCTCGTCGGTGGCCACGATCCATGCGTCGTCGAGGTCGTGGAGCGCAGCCTCGGCCACCGCGCCGAGCACGCCGGTGGCCCAGCCGCCGGTGCGAGGCCCCTCCTCGACGGCCAACAGCCGGTTGGTCTTGGCGACCGACGCCAGCACGGTGTCGAGGTCGAGCGGGCGCAGGGTGCGCAGGTCGATGACCTCGGCGTCGATCTCGAGCTCCTCGGCGGCCTGCAGAGCGTCGCGCACGCCCTTGGAGATCGAGACGATGGTCAGATCGCTCCCGGAGCGCGCGACCGCCGCCTGGCCGAGCGGGATGACCTCGGGACCTTCGGGGGCGGGCGGGCCCTTAATCGAGTAGAGGCGCTTGTGCTCGAGGAAGAGCACGGGGTTGTCG
Organism: uncultured Solirubrobacteraceae bacterium; assembly: GCA_963835525.1. Taxonomy (GTDB): domain Bacteria; phylum Actinomycetota; class Thermoleophilia; order Solirubrobacterales; family Solirubrobacteraceae; genus DASSUW01. Next base: position 583,799 of record CAWIFM010000009.1, on the reverse strand, counting down.
TCGCGGATCGCGCCCTTGAGCAGCCCCTTGGCCTCGGCGGGCGACGACGGCGCGGCGATCTTCAGGCCCGGGATGCCCTGGAACCAGGTCCCGTGGGTCTGCGAGTGGATGGCGCCGAAGCGCCCGCCGCCGCCGACCGCCGACCGCACCACCAGCGGCACCGTCCCCTGCTCGTTCGAGATGTACCAGAACTTCGCGGCCTGGTTGACGAGCGAGTCCATCGGCAGCGCCATGAAGTCGCCGAACATGACCTCGATCACCGGGCGCAGGCCCGTGACCGCAGCGCCGTAGGCCGCGCCGGCCAACGCGAGCTCGGAGATCGGGGTGTCGAACACGCGCTCGTCGCCGAAGCGCTCGTGCAGGCCTGGCGTGACCTTGAACACGCCGCCCGCCGCCGCCACGTCCTCGCCGAAGAACACGACGGCGGGGTCGCGCTCGATCTCCTCGGCCAGCGCATCGCGGATCGCGTCGCGGAACTCGATCATGCCGCGTACTCCGTCGCCCCGCCCGGCTCCGGGTACGGCGACGCCAGGGCGGCCTCGACGGCGCGGTCCATCGCCTCGCGGGCGTCGCGCTCGGCGGCCTCGACGTCGGCGCCCATCGCCACCAGCCGCTCGCGCGCGAGCTTCAGCGGGTCGCGCTCGAGCCAGCGCTCGACCTCCTCCTTCGGCCGGTAGGTCGCCGGGTCGGACTTCGAGTGGCCGTAGTGGCGGTAGGTCTGGCACTCGAGCAGCGCCGGGAGATGCTCCGCGCGGGCGCGCGCGACCGCCTCGCGGGCCGCCTCCTCGACCGCCCACAGGTCGTTGCCGTCGACCAGCACGGAGCGGATCCCGTAGGCCGCGCCGCGGCCCGCGATGTCACGCCCGCCGGTGACCTGCTGCATCGGCGTGAACTCGCCGTAGAAGTTGTTCTCGCAGACGAAGATGGCCGGGAGCGCATGGACGACGGCGAAGTTCAGGCACTCGTGGAAGTACGCCTGGTTGGTGGCGCCGTCGCCGAAGAAGGCGACCGCCACGCGGCCCTGGCGCTTGGCGCTCAGCGCGGCGCCGGTGGCGGCGGCGATCGATCCGCCGACGATCCCGTAGCAGCCGACCAGCCCATGCGAGAGGTCGATCACGTTCATCGAGCCCGCCCGGCCGCCGCACACGCCGCCCGCGCGGCCGAGCATCTCGGCCGCGAGCGCCGCCGGGTCGGTCCCCTTGGCCAGCGCGTGCCCGTGGCCGCGGTAGGTGCCGGCCGCGTAGTCGCCGGGCTCGAGCGCCATGCAGACGCCGACCGGCACCGCCTCCTGGCCGGCGGCCAGATGCGTGGTGCCGTGCACCTCGCCCTTGAGGAACAGCCGCTGCATCTCGTTCTCGAAGTGGCGGATCAGCAGCATCCGGCCATAGGCGTCCAGCCAGCGGCCGGCCTCGACAACGGTCTCGATCTCCGTCACATCTCCCCCATCGTGCGCAGCCAGTGGATCTGTCCCATCGTGTATGCGATCGCGTAGCCGAGCTCGACCAGCTCGGGCTCGCTGAAGTGCTCGTGCAGCCGCCGCCACAGATCTTCGTCCGCCGTCTCGCTGTCCCACTCGATCGCGTACGCCCAATCCAGAGCGGCCCGCTCGCGTTCGTCAGACGGCTCGACCTCCTCGCCGGCCAGCGCGCGGGAGCACAGCGCGACCAGCTCGCCCCCGAGCACGGTCTCGACCGTGAGCCGATGGGCGGCGAGCGCGTCGGGCACCTTCGCCCGGATGTCGTCGCCGGTCATACGTGCACCTCGTCGTGCCCGATCCCGAGCGTCTTGATCCAGCGCTGCTGCCCGTAGGTCAGCGCCACGAAGCAGCCGAGCTCGACGATCTGCTCCTCCGTGAAGTGGCGCCGCAGGTCCGCCCACACGGCCTCGTCGGCGCCCTCCGGGTTCCATACGAGCATGCTCGTGTAGCGCAGGGCCGCCTTCTGGCGGGCGTCGAACCGCTCCGAGCGCTCGAAGTCGAGCAGCTCCCGGTAGTCCGCCTCCACCAGGCCCTGCTCTCCCCCCGGGAGAGACCGTTGCGACCCTCAGTAGTGGCACTCGATCGTCTTGGACACGTACACCCGGCACAGCTCCTTGACCGGGTGCTCGAGCACGCCGTGGCGGAACAGCTTGTCCCAGCTGTTGGAGAAGGCATGCAAAACCGCCGGCACGTGCGCGCGGATCGCCTGGCTCTCCGGGCGCGGCGTCCCGTGCAGGGCCGCATGCTCGAGGTATTCGCGCTCGCGGCCCTCGAGCTGCTCGACGGGGAAGTAGGAGATCCTGGGCATCAGCCCACGACGAGCCCCTCGTCGATGTCCGCGTTCTCGGAGACGAGGTCGAGCCCCGACGCGTTGGCCTGCTGCTCGAGCAGCGCCGCGAAGTCCTCGTCGGTGTGGCCCGAGCCGATCAGCGCCTGGATCGCCTGCTGGGCGGCGGCCGCCACCGGCATCGGCACGTCGAGCTCGCGCGCGGTCTCGAAGCCCAGGTCGAAGTCCTTGCGCAGCAGCAGCGGCGTGAAGGTGGGCGTGAAGTCGAGGTTCACGTAGGCCGGCGTCTTGTAGCGCGTGAACATCGAGCCCATCACGCTGTCGTTGAGGAAGTCCAGGAACGCGGCGCGCGACATGCCGCCCTTCTCCGCCAGCACGGTGATCTCGGCCATGCACTGGGCCACCACGCCGAGCATCAGGTTGTGGCAGATCTTCGCCAGGCGCGCCTTCTCGCCGTCGCCGACGTAGGTCACCCCCGCGCCGAGCAGGTCGAGCAGCGGGGCGACGCGGTCGAACGCCTCGCGCGGGCCCGAGGCGACCATGGTCACGCGGCCCGCCGCGACGACCTTCGGGTTGCCGCTGACCGGCGCCGCGATCAGTGCCACGCCGCGCCGTTCCGCCTCGTCGCGGACCGCCTGCGAAGCCTCCGGCGACACGGTGGTCATGTCGACGATCACCGCCGGCGCGGTGCCGTTGTCCGCCAGGACACCCGACGGCCCGAGCACGACCTCCTTGAAGTCGTCCGGACCGGCGACCATCGTGAACACGACCTCGCGATCGGCCAGCTCCGAAGGCGCGTCGACCACCGTCGCGCCGAGCGACTCGGCCTTCGCGCGGGTGCGGTTGTAGACCGCCACGTCGTGGCCCGCGGCCAGGAGCCTCGCCGCGAGGGCATGGCCCATGCGACCGGCTCCCACCCAGCCGACCCGCCTGCCGTTCTCAGTGCTCATACCTCTCCGGCTCCTGTGTTGCAAACGATTGCAGCACCTTACCGGGAGGGTGGCGGGCGTTCAAGGCGGGGTGGTACGCTTGCAAACGTTTGCACCGGACCTGAGGGAGCCGACGATGGGACTGCCGACCTACGGAACCATGAGCGTCGACTGGGAGGAGCGGGTCCGCGTCGACCGGCTGCGCGAGGAGCGGCTCGCCCGCATCTCCGGCCTGCTCGCGGAGTCCGAGCTCGGAGCGCTGCTGTGCTTCGACATGGTCAACATCCGCTACATCACGGCGACCCATATCGGCACCTGGGCGCAGGACAAGCTCAACCGCTTCTGCCTGCTCCCGCAACGCGACCAGCCGATCATGTGGGACTTCGGGTCGGCCGCCCGCCACCACCAGCTCTACAACCCGTGGCTGAGCGACGGCCGCTCGCGCGCCGGCATCAGCACGCTCCGCGGCGCGATGTCGCCCGAGTCCGGGCGGGCAGAGAACGTGGCCCGCAAGATCAAGGTCGAGCTCGAGGAGCGAGGCCTGCTGGGCGAGCCGGTGGGCGTCGACGCGATCGAGCCCGCCGTGCTGTTCGCGCTGCAGGCCGAGGGCATCCAGGTCGTCGACGGTCAGCAGCTCATGCAGGCGGCGCGCGTGATCAAGACGCAGGACGAGATCAGCCTGCTCAACCACGCGTGCATGATGGTCGACGCCGCCTACGAGGAGCTCTACCGGGCGATGAAGCCGGGGATGCGCGAGAACGAGTGCGTCGGGCTCGTGAACAAGGTCCTCTACGACATGGGCTCCGAGTTCGTGGAGGGCGTGAACGCGATCAGCGGCGAGCGCTGCAACCCGCACCCGCACGTCTACACCGACCGCGCCCTGCGCCCCGGCGACCCCGCCTACTTCGACATCCTGCACTCCTTCATGGGCTACCGGACGTGCTACTACCGCACGTTCGCCATCTCGTCCGCCTCGAAGTCGCTGGTCGACGCCTACCGTCGCTGCCGCTACTACCTCGACGCGGCGATCGAGCTGATCCGCCCCGGCGCGACGACGGCCGACGTCGTGAGCATCTGGCCGCGCGCGGAGGAGTTCGGCTTCCCCGACGAGGAGGCCGCCTTCGCGCTGCAGTTCGGCCACGGCGTCGGCCTCTCGATCTGGGAGAAGCCGATCTTCAGCCGGCTCGTCTCGCTCGACCATCCGGAGGAGATCCGCGAGGGGATGGTGTTCGCGCTCGAGACGTTCTGGCCGGCGAGCGACGGCTGGTCGGCGGCCCGGATCGAGGAGCAGCTCGTGGTGACCAAGGACGGCTGCGAGATCATCACGCGCTTCCCGGCCGAGGACCTCGTGATCGCGGGCAAGCCGTACTTCACGGCCGGCGGCACGCTGTCGCTGGAGCGCGAGCCGCAGTCGAACCTCAACACCGAGCTCGACGCGGACACCGAGGAGGCGATCCCCGTCAGCGAAGCGCCCGCCAGAGCTTCTCAGGCGTGAACGGCGGGTCGACCCAGCGGCCGCCGAGCGCGTCGGTGACCGCGTTGGCGATCGCCGCCGGCGTCCCGATGGTGCCCGCCTCGCCGATCCCCTTGGCGCCGAGCGGATTCAGAGGCGACGGCGACTCCACGAACGCGGTCTCGACCGGCGGCTGTTCGCCGGCGCTCAGCATCGCGTAGCTGGTGAAGTTCGCGGCCAGCGGCTGGTCGTCCTCGTCGTAGGCGAACTCCTCGGTCAGCGCCGTGCCGAGCCCGTGGATCGTGCCGCCGAGCACCTGCCCCTCGGCCAGCAGCGGGTTGATGATCGTGCCCGCGTCGTCGACCGCGGCGATCCGGTGGACGGTCAGCGCGCCGGTCTCCGCGTCGACCGAGACGATCGCCGCGTAGGCGCCAGAGCCGAACACCATCTCCGACTCGAAGCGCACGGAGGCGGAGCGCTCACCCGCGGCGAGCCGGTCGGCGGCGACCGCGACCGCCGACCCGGCCATCGGGATCGAGCGGCCGCCGAACGTGCCGACGCCGGCCGGCGCCTCGGCGCTGTCGCCGAACCGCAGCTCGACGTCCTCGATCGGGATGCCGAGCCGGTCGGCGACGATCTGCGCGTAGATCGTGTCGTGGCCCTGCCCGTGCGGGAACGAGCTGCTGCGCACGATCACGCGCCCGTCGTCCTGGCGCGTGATCTCCGCGCTCTCGAACTGGCCGCCGGCGCGCTCGACGTACAGCGCGATGCCGAGCCCGGCCCCGGGCGGCGGCTCGCCGACCAGCTCGATCGCCTTCTCCAGGCACGCCCCGTAGTCGCCGGAGTCGTACGTGAAGCCGAGCGGCGTCTCGTACGGGAACGTGGTCACGAGGTTGCGGCGGCGCAGCTCCACGGCATCGATACCGAGCTCGCGCGCGGCGGCGTCGACCGTGCGCTCGAGGAGGTAGCACGCCTCCGGGCGGCCCGCCCCGCGCATCGGGCCGGTCGGCACGCGGTCGCTGCGCCGGCCGACGACCTCGATGTCGGCGGCCGCGATGTCGTAGGCGCCGGTCATCAGCATGCCCATCGTGTGCGGCGGGACGGCGGTCGCCTGCTGCAGGTAGGCGCCCGTGTCGCAGACCAGCCGCGCGCGGACGGCGAGCATCCGCCCGGCGGCGTCCAGCGCCAGCTCCACATCGCCCTCGACGCCGCGCCCCTGGTAGGCGGCGAGGAAGTTCTCGCTGCGGGTCTCGACCCACTTGACGGGGCGGTCGAGCTCGATCGCCGCGGCCGCCGCGACGACGACCTCGGGCGCCGGCGGGCCCTTGCTCCCGAACGCACCGCCGGTGTCCGCGAGGGTGAGGTGGATCGACTCGAGCGGGCGGTCGAGCGCGTGCGCCAGCCCGGCGCGCGGGCGGTGGATGTCCTGCGCCGACAGCCACACCCGCAGCACGTCGCCGTCCGTCTGCGCCACGCAGCCGCGCGGCTCGATCGGCGCGGCGACCGCGCGCGGGACGACGTGGCTGGTCCGCACGACGTGCGCGGCGGCCGCGAAGGCCGCCTCGACGTCGCCGCCGACCTTATGCCAGCGCAGCAGCTCCTCCGGCTCGGTCTGGAACGGGTCGTACTCGACGACCACCTGCTCGAGCGCGTCCTCGGCCTCGGCGCGCGACGGCGCGAGCACCGCGGCCACCGGCTGCCCGACGTAGCGGACCTCGCCGTCCGCGAGGATCGGGTGCGCGGCGTCCGCGACCTCGACCCCCGGCGGCACGATCAGCGGCACCGGCCGCACGGCGAGGTCGCCGGCGGTGATGACGCCGGCCGGCGCCTCGATCCGCAGGATCCGCGCGCGGGCGTGCGGGCTGCGCACAAAGGCGATGTGGAGCAGGCCATCGGGGTTGAGGTCGTCGACGTAGCGCGCGCGACCGCGCAGCATGCGCTCGTCCTCGCGCCGCGGGAGCGGCCGGCCGACGAGCACTACGCGCCGACGGCGTCGAGGATCACGCGCAGGGCGGCGATGCCCTCGGCGGCGCCCGTCTCCACCACGGCCTCGCCGCGTACGGCGGCGCCGAACTCGGCCAGCTCCTCGGCCAGCATGTCGCGCGGCTCGAACTCCACCGGCTCGCCGTTCAGCGTCAGCGTGCTCACCTCGTCGACCCGCTCGGCCGCCGGCCAGACCGCGCCCAGGTCGGCGCGGTAGTCGAGCACCCCGTCAGACCCCTGCAGCCGCAGCGAGAACACGTGCGGCGACACGTAGGAGCCGGTCAGCACGCCCAGCGCGCCCGAGGCGAACTCGAGCGTCGCCACCCCGACGTCGTCGATCTCGGCGTCGGTGTGCACGTGCGCGAAGCAGCCGGTGGTCCTGGCGATCGGCCCGAGCAGGTACGCGAGCGTGTCGGCATGGTGGATCCCGAGCTGCATGAGCGGCCCACCGGGATTGCGCGCCCGCTGCGCCCGCCAGGCCGTCGGCGGCAGCTTGCCGGGCAGCGAGAAGCAGGCCTCGGCGAGCACGACGGTCCCGAGCTCACCGACCAGGTCCTTGGCGCGCCTCGCAGCGCCGAGCCGCCGGAAGCCGTGGCCGACCATGAGCACCACGCCGGCCTCGACGCAGGCGTCGCGGATCCGCTCGGCGGCCTCCACGGTGTCGGCGATCGGCTTCTCGACGAACACGTGCCGCCCCGCCGCAGCCGCGGCGATCGAGTTCTCGGCGTGGACGTGGTTGGGCGTGGCGATGAGCACGCCGTCGGCGTCCTCGACCGCCTCGACGAGCTCGAGCCCGGCGCGCTCGCAGGCCGCGGCGAGCCGCGGCGCCCACATGCCGGCGCCGATCAGCGCGACCCTCAAGCGAGCTGCTCCCGCAGCCAGTCGGCGACCAGCGGCCGCGCCTTGTACGGCACGTTCGCGCACACGTGGTTGCCGTCCTCGAACAGCACGAACTCGCCGCGCGGCGCCGCGTCGGCCGCCCGCTTGGTCTCCTCCCACGGGATCAGGCGGTCGAGCTTCCCGGTCACGAACAGGGCCGGCTTGTCGAGCTGCTCGACGACGCCGTCGAGGTCCAGCTCAGAGGCCGCGCGGCGGCCGTCCTCCTCGTCGGCGGCGTGCGACTTGCGCACGAACGTCTCGCGGGTGAGGGGCGGCAGGTGGTCCCAGATCGCGCCGAAGGAGAACGGCCCGCTGATCCCGGCGACAGCGGAGATCCGGGGCTCGAAGGTCGCCGCCCGCGGCGCGTAGTAGCCACCGAGGCTGACGCCCAGAGCGCCGATCCGGTCGAAGCCGTCCACGACGTCGAGGATCGCCGTCACGCCGGCCTCGAAGTCGTGCCTCAGCGGCAGCTCGTAGCCGCCCTCACCCTGCCCGGGCCCATCCAGGGACAGCGTCGCCATGCCGCGCGCGTGGAAGAGGTTCTCGAGCAGGAAGAACTCCTCCTTGGTGGAGTCGAGCCCCGCGATGAGAAGGACCAGCGGCGGCCGCTCGGCCCCAAGCGGCCGCCGCAGGTTTGCCACGACCGTCGCGCCGTCGAGCGGGGCCTCGACGCGTTCGGCCGCTGGGTCGAGCAGGCGGTGCGCCTCGCGCAATGCGGCGACCGCCCGGTCGGCGGCGTCGCGCGAGCGCGCCTCGTCGACGACCCATACGAACTTGGCGAAGTGGAGGCAGACCGCCGCCCGCAGCCACGCCTCGCCGGCGGTGACGCCGCGGCCGGCCGCCTCGGCCTCGCCGGCCAGCGTCGCGTGCTCCTCCGCCGTGTCACACCACGCGCCCAGCCACTCCTCCCACGTCTCGATCCGCGCCGTGGTGCGAGCGAAGTCGTTGGCGTCGACGCCGGCCTGGATGAACCGCGGCCCCCAGTGGTCAACGGCTGCCTGCACGCGCGCGTCCGGCATCCACCACCTCCTCGATGCTGGTGCCGAGGTCCTGCAGCACGACCAGCGCGGCGTTGCGGCCGGGCGCGCCGGTGATCGACCCGCCCGGGTGCGTGGTGCCGCCGGTCTGGTAGAGGCCCGGGATCGGCATCCGGTGCTGCGCCCAGCCCGGCGCCGGGCGCAGCCCACCGCTCTGGGGCAGCGTGCGGTTCCCGCCGTGGAACGTGCCTCGGATCATGTGCTCGTTCGCGCGCTCGATGTCCTCGGGCGCCTTGACGAGCATGTCGAGGATCACGCCCTCGCCGAAGTTCGGCGCCACCGCGTGCACGCGCGCGAGCTGCCGCCGCGCCTGCGACCCCTTCAGCTCCTCGAAGCCGTAGGACTGGGCGGAGAGGAACTTGACCGTGTGGCGGCCCTCGGGCGCGCGCGACGGATCCTCAAGCGTCGGCGTGGCGACCAGGATCCACGCCGGGTCCTCGACGTAGCGGCCGTCGGCCAGCGCGCGGCCGTACTCGATCGCGTCCTCCGGGAAGCCGGCGAGCCCGGCCGACACCGCGGTCCGCACCTCGTTGTCGAGCGTGAGGAAGCGCGGCGGCTCGCTCGCCGCCATGTAGACGCCCATCGCCGGCACGCCGATGTCGAAGGTGTCGACGCCGTAGCGGAAGTCGTCCGGCCACAGCTCGGCGGGCGCCATCTCGATCAGGTGCTTGACGTGGATCGTCGAGACCACCGCCTCGCGCGCCAGGTACCGGTCGCCGTCCTCGGTCTCGACGCCGGCACAGCGCCCGCCCTCCACCACGAGACGGACCACCCGCTTGCCGCACAGCACGGTGCCGCCGTGGTCGCGGATGAGGTCCACGAGCGAGTCGGTGAGCCGGCCGGAGCCGCCGCGCGGGATCGTCCAGCTCCGCCGCTGGCGGCCGAACACGATCGAGTACGCGAGCGGCCCGGAGCCCGGCGAGTCGATCGGCACCAGCGTCTGGTAGGCCTGCCAGAGCAGGAACGCCTGCACGTGCCGGCTCTCGAACTCGTGCCGGATCACGTCCCAGGCGCTCATCATCCGGCGCCGCCGCCACACGTTGCCCTTCGGGTGCTCGCTCAGGAGCTGCTCGACCGACGGCCCCATGCCCGGCGGGTTGAAGGTCCCCGCCGCGAAGACGTGCTTGACCTCGTCGTAGTCGGCCAGCAGCCGCCGGTAGGCCTCGCCGTCGGCCTTCGAGAAGCGCGCGATCTCCTCGACCGTGCGCTCGAGGTCCATCCACGCGGTGAGCTGCTCGCCGTCCGGGAACGCGACGTGCGCGAACGGGTCGGGGACCAGGTACTCGAGCCCGTAGCGCTCCTTGAGCCCCAGCTCGTCCTGCATGAGCAGAGGGTTGGTCTGGATCAGCGTGTGCCCGGTCGAGCACGAGTCGATCAGATAGCCCGGCCCGAGCAGCTCCTCGGTGGCGGCGCCGCCGCCCGGGATCGCGCGGCTGTCGAGCACGAGCACCTCGCGGCCGGAGGCGGCCAGGTAGGCCGCGGTGATGAGGCTGTTGTGGCCCGCCCCGGCGACGACGACGTCGGCGATCACGTCCGCACTCCACGCTCGAGCAGCCGCGTCGCGGCCCCGCCCAGCACCTCGCGCTCGGCGCGCGCGCCGAGACCGGCCGCGCGCACGGTCGCCACCGGATGCGGGTCGGCCATGTCGAACGGGTGGTCGGTGCCGAGCAGCACGTGCTCGCCGCCCGCGAACTCCACCAGCGCGCGCAGCACCGCCGGGTCGTGCGTCACGGTGTCGAAGTACATCCGCGCGATCGACTCCTCCGGGTCCTCGCGCAGCCGCGCCCGCGCCTGCGGCTGGAACGTCCAGCAGTGCCGGAGCCGCCCGCGCAGCGCCGGCAGGGCGCCGCCGCCGTGAGCCAGGACGACGCGCAGCCCCGGGTGCCGCTCCATCACGCCCGCCATGACCATGTGCGCGGCGGCGATCGTGGTCTCGAACGGGTTGCCGACCGTGTTCCAGAGATAGAAGTCGCCGAACACCGGGGCCTCGAAGCCCCGCGTCGTCGGGTGGATGAAGACGACCGCGCCGGTCTCCTCGGCCGCCGCCCAGAACGGCGCGAAGCGGTCGTCGCCGAGGTAGGCGCCGCCGACGCTCGACGGCACCTCGACGCCCGCGAGCACCTTGGCCTCCATCACCTCGCGCAGCTCCCGCACCGCGACCGGCGGCTCGTGCAGCGGCACGGCGCCGAAGGCGCTCAGCCGGGGCTCCGCGAGCAGCAGCTCGGCCAGCGCGTCGTTCTGGAGGCGGCACTGCTCGAGGTCGCCGGAGAGGAGCTGCACCCAGGGCGACAGCACGACATGGTCGATGCCGGCCCGCTCCGCCTCCGCGAGGATGCCGGCGGGGTCGACGAACTCGCCGACCGCCGCGGGCGGCGGCGAGACGTGGGGCCGCAGCTCGGCGACGATCACGTGGCGGTGGACGTCGACGATCACACCGGCGTCGCCTTCCGGACGGATCCGCCGAAGTAGAGGTCGGCCATCTCGGGGTTGGCGAGCACCTGGTCGGCCGGCCCGTCGAGCAGCACCCGCCCGCTCTCCATCACGATCCCCTGGCTGGCGAGGCGCAGGCCGAAGCGCACGTTCTGCTCCACCAGCAGGATCGTGCAGCCGGAGTCGCGCATCCGCAGCACGCTCTCGAGCACATGCTTGAGCGCCTTCGGGTCGAGCCCGAGCGACGGCTCGTCGAGCATCACCAGCGACGGCTCGAGCATCAGCGAGCGCGCGAACTCGACCATCCGGCGCTGGCCGCCGGAGAGGTTGCCCGCCTTCTCGCCGCCGCGCTCGGCGACGACCGGGAACAGCTCCTCGACCGCCGCGTAGCGCCGCCGCACGAGCGCCCTGTCGCGCCGCTCGATGTAGGCGCCCATCAGCACGTTCTCGCGCACCGTGATGTTGGGGAACAGCGCGTTGGACTGCGGCACCTGGGCGACGCCCGCGCGCAGGATCTCCCCCGTGCTCATGCCGTCGAGCCGCGCGCCGTCGAGCCGGATCTCCCCCTCGCGCGGCCGCAGCAGGCCGCTCACCGCGCGCAATACGGTGGACTTGCCCGCGCCGTTGGGGCCGACGATGCAGGCGATCGTGCCGCGGGCGACCTCGAGGTCGACGCCCTGGAGCACGTCGCCGCCCCCGTAGCCCGCGATCACGCCGCTGAGCCGCAGCATCAGACGCCGACCTCCTCGAGCACGAAGTCGGCGCCGAGGTATGCGTCGAGCACGCGCGGGTCCTTCTGGATGTGCGCCGGCGTGCCCTGGCAGATGCAGCTGCCGCTCGCGAGCACGAGCACCGGGTCGCACAGGCCGAGCACGAACGGCATGTTGTGCTCGACGATCAGGAACGTCTTCCCCTGCGCGTTGAGCTCGCGGATCATGTCGCCCATCCGCTCGATCAGCGTCGGGTTGATGCCGCCGGCCGGCTCGTCGAGCATGATCAGCCGCGGGTCGAGCATCAGGATCTGCGCCAGCTCGACGAGCTTCTGCTGGCCGTAGGAGAGCGCGGCCGCGCGCTGGCCCGAGAAGTCGCGCATGCCGACGAAGTCGAGCAGCTCCTCCGCCCGCTCCGCCTCCGGACCGGACACGGCTCCGGCGTTGAGCTGGCCGAACCGGAACTCGCGCAGCGGCGCCACCACGTTCTCCAGCACGGTCATCTCCCGGAACAGGCGCGTGATCTGGAAGGTGCGGCCGATCCCGCGGTAGGCGCGCCGCCACGACCGCAGCCCGTCGATCCGCTCTCCGCCGAACCAGACCTCGCCGGCGTCCGGCCTCATCGTCCCGCCGATCAGGTTGAAGACCGTCGTCTTGCCCGAGCCGTTGGGGCCGATCAGCGCGGTGATCGAGCCCTCGGGCACGTCGAACGAGCAGCCGTCGACGGCGCGCAGCCCGCCGAAGCTCTTCTCGAGGCCCTTGACCTCGAGCAGCGGCGGGCCGACGGGCGGCTGCTCGATCCGCTCCGGCCGCTCACGCAGCTCGAGCCGCGCGCCGACCAGCCCGGCCTTGCCGCGCATGCGCCGCGACTCGATCAGGTCGCGCAGCGTCGGGATGATCCCGCGCGGCAGGAACAGCACCACGAGCGCCATCAGGCCGCCGAAGATGAGCAGGCGCGAGTTGCCGCCACCGAGGTTGTTGTTCGACCACTCGTTCAGCGGCTCGATCAGGAACGCGCCGAGCACCGGCCCGAACAGCGTGCCGCGGCCGCCGAGCAGCATCGAGAGCAGGATCTGGACGCTGAGCAGGATGTTGAACATCCCGATCGGGTCGACGAACGCGAGGTAGTAGCCGTAGACCGCGCCGGCCATGCCGACGAACACCGCGCTGGCCACGAACGCCAGCAGCTTGTAGACCGGCGTGTCGATGCCGACGGTGGCCGCCTTGTCCTCGTCCTCGCGCATGGCGACCAGGCCCATACCGAACTTGGTGCGCCGGATCCGCCACGACATCAGCAGCGACAGGCCCAGCAGGCCGGCCAGCGAGTAGTAGAAGGGCCAGTTCTGGATCTCGATGCTCCACTGCGGCAGCGGCAGCGTGATGCCCGCGGTGCCTCCGGTCAGCGACGACCAGTTGGTCGCGACGATCTGCAGCAGGAACAGGAAGGCGATGGTCATGATCACGAACGCCGGCCCGCGCGTGCGCAGCGCGATCACGCCGAGCAGCGCCGCGAAGGCGCCGGCCACGACGCCCGCGACCGGCACCCAGACCCAGACCGACACGTCGACCCTGGTGGAGAGGATCGCCAGCGTGTAGGCGCCGAGGCCGAGGAAGGCGCCCTGGCCGAGCGAGATGTAGCCGCCGTAGCCCGAGATGACGTTCAGGCCGACCGCCCCGATCGCGAAGACCAGGGACAGGATGATCATGTTCTGGTAGTAGAGGTTGTCCGAGACGACCGGGTACAGCAGCAGCGCCGCCGCGGCGACGATCACGGCGGCCCGCCTCACGCCGCCGCCACGTCCTCGCGCAGGCGCGAGCCCATCAGGCCCTGGGGCCGCACGAGCAGCACGACGAAGATCACCACGTAGGGCACGGCCGTGGCCCAGGCCGGCGAGATGTAGGTCACCGTCGCCGCCTCGGCGACGCCGAGGATGAGCGCGCCGATCGCCGCGCCCGGCAGGCTGCCGAGGCCGCCGAGCACGACGATGCTCAGCAGCCGCGCGATCCACTGGTAGTGCGAGCCGGGCAGGAACGGGTAGAGCACCGCGACGATCGAGCCGCCGGCGCCGGCCGCCCCGACGCCGATGGCGAAGGTGAGCGCCGACACGGCGCTCACGTTGACGCCGACGAGCGCGGCTCCCTGCGGATTGAAGGCGCTGGCCCGGATCGCCCGCCCGAGCCACGTCCGGGTGAGGATCAGATACAGCGAGCCGAGCACGATCGCGGCCAGCGCGAAGCCGTAGACCTGCGCCTTGGGCAGGAACAGGTCACCGATCGTGTACGACTCGTTGAAGTACGACGGGCGGACGGAGTGCGACGTGTTGCCCCAGACCAGGCCCATGACGCCCTCGAGCACGAGCGCTATCGCGAACGTGAGCAACACCGACGAGGACATGTGGGCGCCGCGGATCCGGCGCACGGTCGCCAGGTAGAGGATCCAGCCGAACGCGAACATCACCGGCGTCGTGAAGACCACCGACGCCAGCGGGTCGAGCTCGATCGCGGTCCAGATCGAGTAGGTGAGGAACGCCGCGAGGATCAGGAAGGCGCCATGCGCGATGTTGATCACGCGCATGACGCCGAAGATCAGCGTCAGGCCCGACGCGAGCAACGCATAGACGCCGCCTACGAGCAGACCGAGGATCAGCGTCTGGACGAGCTGCGTCATCCCCCAGGCTTATATCCCTCGATGATCGTGTCCGTCGTCGCCGCCTCCTCGGGGAGCACGATCTCGGCCTTGCCGCTCTGCCACTGGCCGATCAGGAACTCGCCCTTCGGGCTGCCGTTCTCGTTCCAGCTCAGCGGGCCGAGGATCGTCTCGACCTCGTTCTGGCGCAGCCAGTCGGCGAGCTTGAGCTGGTCGGCGCGCTCGATCGTCTTGTTCGCCTCGACCGTCGCCTTCAGGACCTCGCCGGCCGCGTAGGCGTCCGCCGCGTCCTCGGGCACCGTCTCGCCGCCGAACATCTCCTGGTACTTGGCGACGAACTCCGGGTTGCCCGGCGTCTCGGCCTCCTGGCTGTGGCTCACCGCGTAGAAGACGCCCTCGGTGTTCTCGGCGCCGATGCCCTCGGCGTACTGGTCGCCGAACGAGGGCGCGTTGGTCTGGTAGAGCCACTTGGGCGTGAAGTCGACCTTGCGCAGGGCGCGCATGATGCCGATCCCGTCCTCGAACTGGGTGCCGGCGACGACCAGGTCCGGGTTCTTGGACTTGACCGCGTTGGCGATCGAGTCGAAGTTCGTCGTGTCCGCCGTGTAGGTCTCGCGGTAGACGGTCTCGATCCCCGCTTCCTTCAGGATCGCCTCGATGCCCTCGGAGGTCGGCGTCGTGAACGGGTCGTCGAGCGTCGGGTAGGCCGCCGTCTTCGGGCGCTGGCCCTCGGGCAGCGCGGCGATGTAGTTGGCCCACACGTCGCCCTGATGGTCGGCCGTGGCCTGCTGGGCGAAGAAGACGGTCTTGAAGCCGCGGTTGAAGATGTCGGGGTTGCCGCCCGCAGGCTCGACGTAGAGCATCTTGTTGCGCTCGGCGACCGCGGAGGCCGGCAGGTTGAGCAGCGAGGAGAAGGTCCCGAGCAGCAGGTCGACCTTGTCGCCGCTGATCAGCGCGTTGTAGTCGGACACGACCGTGTTCTGGTTGGACGCGTCGTCCTTGATCACGAGCTCGACCTGGCGGCCGAGCAGGCCGCCGGCGTCGTTGACCATTTCCTGCCAGACCTCGTAGCCCTCCTTCGCGGCCTTGCCGGGCTCGGAGAACTCGCCCGTCAGCGGGAGCGAGGCGCCGATCTTGATCGGCTCTCCGCCGCCACCGTCCTCGGAGGCCGAGTCGCCGTCGTCGCCGCACCCTGCCGCAACGAGCGCGAGCACCATGAAGGCCGCGACCAGCCAGCGAACTCTCAGCATCCGTCTCCTCCTCCGCGGACTGCAAACGTTTGCAGCAAACGTGTGCAACGGTATCCCTTCGGGGCTGTGACTGTCAAGGCCGGCGTGTCGAGCCGCGCACGATCAGGTGCGCCGGGAGCACCACCTCGCGCAAACCCACGCCGTCACCCCGCATCAGCTCGAGCAGCAGGTCGGCCGCCGCCACGCCGATCTCGTAGTGCGGGATGCCGATCGTGGTCAGCGGCGGCGAGAAGCGGGCGGCGAACGGCATGTCGTTGAAGCCGACCACCGACACCTCGCCCGGGCAGTCGATCCCGCGGGCGGCGAAGACGTCGTAGCAGCCGAGCGCCATCAGGTCGTTGCCCGCCACGATCGCGGTGAAGGGCTCGTCGGCGTCGAGCAGCGCCTCGCACAGGCGCGCGCCCTCCGGCTCGGTGAAGGCGCGGCCCTGGCGCACCAGCGTCGGCTCGAGCCCCGCCTGCTCCATGCCGTCGCAGAAGCCCTGGTGGCGGGCGCGGCCGGTCGAGACGTCCTGCGGTCCGGCCAGGTGCGCGATCCGCCGGTGACCGAGTGAGACGAGGTGCTCGACGGCCAGCCGCGCGCCGGCGTGGTCGTCGGCGGTGGCCGAGGGCAGGCTGCCGTCCTCCACGCGGCGGTTGACGAGCACGATCGGCACGCCGGAGGCTGCCATCTCGTCGAGCAGCTCGTGGTCGGCGCGCGCGGTGGCGGCGACGAAGCCGTCGACCTGGCGGGCGCGCATCGCCTCGAGGTCGACGCGCTCGCGCACCGGATCGTTGTCGGTGTTGGCGATCAGCGGCGTGTAGCCCGCCTGGCCGAGCCGGTCGTCGATGCCGCGGATGATCGGCGGGAAGAGCGGGTTCTGGATGTCGGGCACCAGCACGCCGATCGTGTAGCTGCGGTTCGTCTTGAGCCCGCGGGCGAGCGGATTGGGCCGGTAGCCGAGCTCCTCCGCCACCTGCCGCACGCGCCGCACGGTCTCGTCGCGCACGAGCGCCTCGGTCGCGGGGTTCAGCGCGCGCGACACGGTGCCGGGGTGCACGCCGGCCACCCGCGCCACGTCGCGCAGCGTCGCGCGCGCCGTCACGTCCCCGGCTCCACGATCAGGGTGGCGGCGGCGAGCGCGCAGCCTCCGAGCACGCCGGCGGTCACCAGCATCGCCGCCTCGCGGCCCGAGTGCTGGTAGAGCAGGCCGGTGACGGCGGGCCCGGCGAGCAGCCCGAAGTCGCCGGTGAAGCGGAAGGTGCCGAGCCGGCGCCCGACCGTGTCCGCCGGCACCTGGTCGGCGATGATCGTGGCCGCCACGGCGATCCCCGACGACGCCACCGACAGCAGCACGATGGCGCCGAGCCACGTGCCGAGCGTCGGCGGCGGCGCGAGCATCAGCACGGCGACGCCCATGGCCAGCAGGCTGGGGACGAGCGCCGCCTTGCGCGAGACGCGGTCCGAGATCGCGCCGGTGACCGCCGAGCCGGCGAACCGGGCGATCCCGCCGGCGGCCAGCGCCAGGCCGATGAAGGCCGTCGAGAGCGCGAGCTCGGACGAGCCGATGACCGGCAGCAGCGTCTGCGGCAGCGCGCTGAGCGTGAAGAACACGGCGAACGGCACCGCGGCCAGCACGAACGCCTGCGAGCGCGGCAGCCCGGGCGGCTCCTGCGAAGCCGATTCGGGCCGCCGCGCGAGGCCGGCGGGCACGATCAGGCAGGCGACGATGACGCCGACGCCGATCATCGCCGCCACCACCTGCGCCGTGCGCCAGCCGGCGAGCCCGGCGATCAGGCCGCCCACGGCCGGCCCCAGCGTCTGCCCGGTCATCAGCGCCATCGAGAAGCCCGCCATCGCCACACCGCGGCGCTCGGGAGGTGCGCTGGTGGCGAACACGGTCATGCCCGTGGTGTTGGTCAGCGCCGAGGCGGCACCGAGGAAGAACACGGCGATGAGCGCGTGGGCGAACGATCCGGCGCCGGCGAGCAGGCTCGCGGACAGCGCCACGCCGATGCCCGTGCCCGCGAGGGCGCGGCCAGGCGGCAGCCGGTCGGCGAGCCGGCCCGCGGGCAGGTCCATCGCCAGGCGGCCGAGCGCGAACGCGGTGGTGATCATCGCCAGGTCTGCGGCGGTGAGCTTGAGGTCGCGGCCGATCTCGGGGAGCAGTGGGGCCCGCATGAACGACGCGATGGCGACGGACAGCACGACGCCGCCTGCGAGCAGGGTGGGACCGGACAGATGTGCGCGGGGCGTCGCCAACAAACGTTTGCACTATCTCAGAAGCGGCGGCGCGGGCGAACGACTCAGAACACCGCGGCGAAGACGGCAGCCGCGACCAAAGCCATGATCGCCACCGCCACAGCCACGGCGAGCGCCTTCACCCACACCGGCTCGCCCACCGGCTCGGTGGGCTCCGCCGTCCCCAGCAGCTCGCGCGCGAGCGCCGCCCCCGTGGCCGGGACGAGGATGTCGCGCGGACCGGCCGCCAGGAAGTCCGGCACGTCGAACCCGCCCGACCGGCGCACCAGCGACGGGATGCCCTGCTCGAGCAGCAGCCCCTCGATCAGCTCGGCCTCGGCCTGGTTGCGCGCCCAGCCGACCTTCGTCAGCGGCCCCTTGGCGAACTCTGGTCGCACCCGGGGGTCGAGCTGCTCGCTCATGCCGCGGGCGGCGGCCCGTCCTCCTCGACCTCGAGCACGCCTTCGCTGACCTGCCCGTCGACGATCCGCCACGCCCGCACGTCGGGCGCAGGGCTCTTGAGGCCGACGATCACGTACAGCGCCTCCGGATAGAAGGCGAGGTTGATGTCGGTCTGAGACGGCTCGGGCGCCGAGCGCGTGTGCGAGTGGTAGATGGCGCCGAGCTCGTGCCCGGCGTCCTCGATCTCGGTCTGGATGCGGTACTGCTCCATCCCGTCCATCTCGTAGCGGAACGGGCTGGCCGCCGTGTTGCGCGCGCGGTGGACGGCGACCGCCTCGCCGTCACTCGACGCGATCATCCCGCAGCACTCGTTGGGCGCGTCCGCGCGCGCGTGCGCGATGACGTCGTCGAGGAGCTGGCGCGAGATCCGCAACTACGGTGCTACTCGGCCGTCTTGGCCGTCTGCTGGATCGGCTTGGGATCGTCGTCCTCGTCGTCGCGAGTGTTGATGCCGCTGATCGAGTCCTTGAACTCGCGCATGCCGCGACCGACGGAGCGGCCCACCTCGGGCAGCCGCTTCGGACCGAGCACGAGCAGCGCGATGACGAGCACGATGATGAGCTCAGTCGGTCCGACGCTGACTGGCATTGCTGGCTTCCTCTCCGAGCTTTCCGGGGTGGTGGACCCCTCCACCCCTCAGGGTAGCTGGCCCGCGCGTAGGCGGGCAAGGTGCTGCGCGTGGCTGGCGAGGATCGTGGCCACCGTCTGCAGCACGCCGGGGTCGGCGATGTCGATGAGCGCGGCGGCGTAGTCGCCGACCAGCGACTCCTCGAGCGCGATGGCGGCCTCGAGCCGGGCGTCGCCCTCGGCCTCCATGAGCCGGCGGGCCGGCGCGTCGAGCCCGCGCGGCGCGGGCTGGCGCCCGAGCGCGTCGAGGTGGGTCCGCAGCGCCTCGGCGTGAGCGAGCTCGTCGCTGTAAAGGTTCTCGACGACCACGCCCTTGCCGGCCCCGTACGCCTCGGCGGCCGCCTCCTCGCGGGCGACGAGCTTGATCAGCACCGCGGTGTCGGAGCGCTGGGCGGACGCGCTCGCGGGCCGGGCGAGCAGCGCCAGGCCGCCGGCCGCGATCAGCTCACGGCGCCTCACTGCGGCGTCCCGGGGAAGGCGCCTTCGACGGGGATCCCGAGCGCGTCGGACAGCAGCGCGGTGTCGCCGGCCGCGCCGGACACCAACTCGGCGCCGAGTTCCCGCAGCTCGCGGCCGGTGAGGCTCGGCAGGGCGACCACGTGGGCGACGATGGCCTCCTGGCCGCGCGCGACCGCCTCCTCCGGCGGCACGCGCTCGTCGGGCGGCTGCGGGGCGTCGTGCGGGCGGCCGCCCTCGGCAGCCACGGCGGCGGCCAGCCGCTCGGCCCGCTCGCGAGCGCGCGCGGACACCTTCCGCGCCGTCTCGGCGGCGTCCCCGGACACGCCGATCGGCTTCGCGGCCGCCAGCGCGCGCTCGGCCGCAAGCTGGCGCAGCATCGCGTCGGCCGGGGCGGCGACGACCTCCTCTTCCTCCCCGCACCCCGCCAGCAGCGCCGCCGCGCCGCCGGCGAGCAGGGCCCGCCGGGTCACCACCAGACGGTGGAGTCCAGGTTCTCGATCTCCTCGACCGGCAGCGTGTAGACGCCGGAGGAGAGGTACTTCCAGCCGTCGTCGCAGACGATGAACACCACGTTGCCCTCGTCGAGCTCGTTCGCGATCCGCACGGCGATCGAGGCGATCGCGCCCGACGACACGCCCGCGAAGATGCCCTCCTCGTCGAGCAGCCGCCGCGTCCACACGATCGCGTCGTGGTTGGTGACGAAGATCTTCCGGTCCAGCAGCGAGAGGTCGATGATCGGCGGGATGAAGCCGTCGTCGAGCGAGCGCAGACCCTGCACGGGCTCGCCCTGCATCGGCTCGGCGGCGACGATCTTCACGCTGTCGCCGAGCTCCTCGCGCAGCCGGCGGCCGTTGCCCATCAGCGTCCCGCCGGTGCCGAGGCCGGCCACGAAGGCAGAGATCTCGTCGAGCTCCTCGAGGATCTCGGGCGCCGTGCCCTCGTAGTGGGCACGCGGGTTCGCCTCGTTGCCGTACTGGTAGGGCATGTAGTACGAGGGGTCCGACGCGGCCATCTCGAGCGCCAGCGCGACGGCGCCGTTGGAGCCCTTCGAGCCGTCGGAATAGACGATGTCGGCGCCGTACATCTTCAGCAGCTGGGTGCGCTCCCGCGTCACGTTGTCGGGCATCACGACGCGTAGCGGATAGCCCTTGCGCGAGCAGATCATGGCCAGCGAGATACCGGTGTTGCCGGAGGTCGGCTCGAGGATCGTCTGGCCGGGCAGGATCGCCCCCTGCTCCTCGGCGGACTCGATCATCGCCCGCGCGACGCGGTCCTTGACCGAGCCGGTCGGGTTGTGGGATTCGAGCTTGGCCCAGATCCTCACGCCCGGCTTGGGCGAGAGGCGCTTGAGCTCCACCAGCGGCGTGTTACCGATGGCCTGCACGATGTCGCCGTAGCGACCACCGCATGGCCGGTTCCCCAGTTGCTGCGCCATGACTTCATTAAGTGTAGTCAGACGGGAGCCTGCAGAAACCACGCCGCGACGAGATGCGCGCCGGCACGGCCCTGCGCTCCACGTAGATCAGCCCGACGCCGCGGTCGTCGAGCGGCAGCACGTCCCCCGGCGCAGTGGCGTATCCGATCGTCTCGAGGACCGTGCCCGGCGCCGTGGCGCGGGGGATCCGCGCGCGCACGCTCCGCTCTCCGCTGCGCCTGCGCAGGGTGAACCGCAGCGTCCGCGTCACGGGATCGAAGCTCGCGCCGCTCGGCGGGCGGACGTCGACCAGCTCGGCCGGCAGCGTCGCCTGGACCTCGACGGGTCCCCGGGAGCCGAACACGAAGAAGTCCATCGAGACTCGCTGGCCCGGCCGGACGACCGCGGAGGGGCTGAGGATGAACATGCTCGAGCCGGCGTTGACCGGGCCACGTGGCCGCGAGCCCTTCCGCCGGACGGGCCGCAGCGCCGCCCGGTCGATCGCCAGCACGTCGATCCCACGCGAGTGGTCGAGCGCGTACACGGTCGAGCCGCTCGGATCGGTCGGCGCGAACAGCGCTCCCCAGAACAGGCCCGGCCGGTTCACGTAGTAGCCGACCTGGCGCAGCCTGCGCGGGCGCCGCGCGTCGATCAGCCGCACGCCCTGCTCGTAGAAGCCCTGCGCGATGAGGCCGTCCCGCGCGTCGAAGTAGTGCGCCGAGCACAACAGCCGCGCCGAGCGGTCGCGCTCGACGCCGAACGTGTCGAGCGGGCGCATCCTGCGGTGGCGCGAGATCCTCCATGTCTGGAGCGTGCCGGCACGGCGGCATCCCGGGCCGAAGGCCTCCTCCGTGATCGCCACCACGCTTCGGCTCAGGCGGAGCGAGTTGTGGTGGATGAACTTGTTCAGCGGCGGCCGCGAGCCCTGCCGGTTCGTGCGCCGGACCAGCTTCGGATGCACGGGATCCGACACGTCGTACGCGGCGGTTCCGTTCCCGCCTGCGACCCACGCGAGTCCCGAGCCGTCCACCTGCACGTCGTGCGTGCCCATGAACCCCGCCGCCTCGCGTGCCCGGAACCGGCCGGCCCGGCGCGGACGCGCGGGATCGCGCAGGTCGACCACCTCGATCCCGTCGCTCGAGCCCGCGAGCCACGCGTAGCGGCACTGCTGGATGCACGTCGCCGTGTGCCCGATGCCTCCTCGCCGCGGCGAGTCGAGGTCGAAGCGGGTGTTGTAGGTCGACAGGACCCGCGGCGCGGCCGGGTCGCTGACGTCGATCACGTGCAGGATCCCGCGGCCGCCGGCCGGATCGTCGGAGACGAGCATGATCCCCGAGCCCACGTCGACGTCCTCGTTCTGCGCGTTCGGGAGCTCGAGCCGGCCGACGCGCACCGGCGCGCGCGGGTCGGACACGTCGTAGATGCTCATCCCGCTCAGGGCGGAGACGTAGAGGTGCTGCCCGATCGCCCGCGCGGAGATCACCCCGCGCTCGGGGATCGAGCCCACGACGCTCACGCCCGGCGAGGTCTCGGCGGCGAGCGCGCTGCCCGGGAGCGCCAGCGCCATCGCCAGCGCGAGCGCCAGTCTCATGCCGCCTCGGCCGAGGCGGGGTCGGTCAGCACGCGCCGCAGCGACTGGGCGGCGGCCCCGCGCACCGCCGCCTCGGGCCCGAGCGTGGACGGCAGGAGCCGCGGGACGCCCCACTCGGAGGCGAGCACGTGCCTCTCGAGCTCGTGGGCGATCGGCGCGGCGAGCCACGTCGCCAGCTGGGCGAAGAAGCCGCCGAGCACGACGGCCTGGAAGTTGAGGAGGTTGGCCGCCGAGGCGATCCCGATGCCGAGCCAGCGGCCGGCGTCGCGCAGCGCGTCGAGCGCCTGCTGGTCGCCCATGCGGGCACGGCCGGCCAGCTCCGACACCGGCTCGCCCGAGCCGGTGGTGGTCGCCGCGCTCGCCGGGTCGAGCCCGGCTGCCTCCAGCAGGGGCTCGAGGCCGGCCAGCGTCTCCAGGCAGCCGCGGCTGCCGCACGCGCACGGCGGCCCGCTCGGATCGACCGTCATGTGCCCGAACTCGCCGCCGAAGCCCTGCGAGCCGCGGAACAGCTCGCCGCCGATGATGATCCCCGCGCCGACGCCGATCTCGCCCGACAGGTAGAGGACGTCGCTCAGCCCGCGCGCCGTCCCCTCCCACAGCTCGGCGAGCGCCGCCAGGTTCGCCTCGTTGTCGGCGGCCAGAGGGAACGGGGGGTTGGGCGGGGACGGGATGCGCGCGAGCAGCTCCTCGACGACCGCGACCTCGTTCCAGCCCAGGTTGGGCGCCACCAGCAGCGCGCCGCCCGCCGCGTCGACCAGCCCGGGCAGCGCGACCGTCGCGCCGACCGGCCGCAGGCCCTCGATCTGGATCTCCTCGAGCGCCGTGGTCGCCAGCGCGCCGAGCCGGTCGAGGACCGTGCGGACCTGTACGCGGCGGTTGTCGCGCACGTCGAGGCTGCGGTGCCGCTCGGCGCCGGTGAGGTCGAGGGCACGCACAGCCAGGTAATCCACGTTGATCTCCAGCCCGAGCGCGACGACCCCGCTGCCCGACAGCTCGACGACCTGGCCGGGCCGGCCCACCGTGCCGCGCTGCTCGAGCCCGCGCTCGACCAGCAGGTCGAGCCCGATCAGCTCGGTGACCAGGCTCGACACCGTCGTCTTGTTCAGGCCGGTCTCGAGCGCGATCGTCGCGCGCGAGCGCGGGCCGTGCTCGGACACGTGGCGGAGCACGACGCCGAGGTTGTGCCGGCGTACGGCACGCTGATTCGCGAGCCCGGGGCCACGCTCCATATTTCCAACCCTATACGCGTTCAGGCAGCGTCAGGCAGGGGCTCGACGCCGAGATAGCGCTTCTGCGCCTCGGGGTCGGCCAGCAGCTCCTGGGCCGTCGTCTCGGTGGCGATCGCCCCGGCCACCATCACGAGCTGGCGCTCGGCCAGCGTCGTCGCGACGCCGAGGTTCTGCTCGACCACGAGCAGGCCCATGCCGCCGGCCGCCAGGTCCTTGATCGTCTGGATCAGCGTCTCGACCACGGTCGGCGCCAGACCCTCGGACGGCTCGTCCATGATCAGCAGCCGCGGGTTGGTCAGCAGCGCGCGGCCGATCGAGAGCATCTCCTGCTCGCCGCCCGACAGCGAGGTGCCGGAGACGTTCTTGCGCTCGGCCAGGCGCGGAAAGAGCTCGTAGACGCGATCGGGCGTCCACTCCGCCTTGCTCGGAGCGCCGACGATCTCGAGATGCTCGTCGACGGTCAGCGAGGTGAACAGGCGCCGGCCCTGCGGCACGTAGCCGACGCCGGACTTGGCGATCCGGTAGGACGGCTTGTTCTGGAGCTCGTCGCCCGCGAGCCGGACGGAGCCCGACGAGCGGCCCGTCGCACCGAGCAGCCCGACGATCGCCTTGCAGAGCGTCGTCTTGCCCATGCCGTTGCGGCCGATCAGCGCGACCGGCTCGGCGCCCATCTTGAAGTTCACGCCCTGCAGGACGTGCGCCGTCCCGTAGTAGGCGTCGAGCCCCTCGACCTCGAGCAGGTCAGTCATGGTGGATGAGCCCGCTCCCGAGATAGAGGTCGTGCACGGTCTGGTTGGCGCGGATCTCGTCCGGCGTGCCCTCCACGATCACGCGGCCGTCGTGCATCATCGTCACCCACTCGGCGACGCGCAGCGCGACGTCCATATCGTGCTCGATGAGGACCAGCGTGATCGAGGGATCGAGCGTGAGCAGCAGCTCGGTCAGCTTCACGCGCTCGGCGCGCGAGAGACCGGCGGCCGGCTCGTCGAGCATCATAAGCTTCGGGGCGCTGGCCCGCGCCATGCCCACCTCGAGCTGGCGCTGCTCGCCGTGCGAGAGGTCCATCACCAGCGAGTCCAGACGGGACGTGAGCCCGACGGCCTCGGCCATCGCGCGCGCCCTCTCGCGCAGCTCGCCGTCGGCCTTCGAGGGCACCATCCGCAGGTGGCCGTTCTCGACGCCGAGCACCGACAGGTAGAGGTTCTCCTCGACGTTGAGGCCGAGGAACAGGCGCGAGGTCTGGAACGTGCGCGAGAGGCCCATGCGCGCGCGCTTGCGCGCGGGCAGGCCGGTCACGTCGGTCCCGAACAGCTCGATGTCGCCGGCCGAGGGCGGGAACTCGCCCGAGATCAGATTGAACAGCGTGGTCTTGCCGGCCCCGTTGGGGCCGAGGATGGCCCGGCGTTCGCCGGGCCGTACCTCGAGGTCCACGTCGCGAACGGCGTGGACGCCGCCGAAGCGCCGGCCGACCCCCCTCAGGCGGAGGATCGGCTCGGCGCGTTCAGCGGATGTCTCAGGTGCTGCCACTGCTTCCTTACTTCGACGAGAAGTCGACCTCTTCGGCGTTGCCGACCCACGGCGGGGCCTCGCCGGCCACGCACTTCGGGTTGGTCCGGTCCGGAGCCGGCGTCTCCGGCGAGAAGACCCCGTTGAACGTCTGGTCGACGTCGTTGACCTTGCGGAACGTCTGCACGTCCGGCACGCCGTCGCCGTTGGCGTCCTTGACGATCTTCTTGACGTAGCCGGAGCCGATCGCCTGGCGGTTGTCGTCGAGCTTGACGTCGCCCCACGGGGCCTCGTCGCCGCTCAGCGTGACGCTGGCCAGTGCCTCTTGGAGCTTGCTCTGGTCGGAGACGTCGCCGTCCACGGCCTCGAGACCCTTGATCAGGCCCACCATGTCGAGGTAGTAGCCGTACGTGAACACCGACGGGCCGAGACCGGCGATCTCGGCGCCGTACGCGGCCTCGAGATCCTCCTGGTACTTCGCCACCTCGGGCGTGTTGGAGTCGGCGGCCGTCATGGCGGCGGTGGCGCCACCGACCAGCGACTTGCCGACCTCCTTGAGCACGAGCGGGTCGTCCCAGAAGACGTTGCCCAGCATGCGCTCGGTGTCGACGCGGCCCTTCTGCTCCTCGTACTGCTTGATGAACGAGATCAGGCCGGAGCCGCCGATGCCGACGTACAGGCCGTCGACGTCGTCCGGCAGCTGCGAGATGTAGGACGAGTAGTCCTCCTCGCCCAGCGGCGCCCAGACCCGCTTGGTGACCTTGCCACCGATGGCGCAGAACTCGGCGACGAAGCCCGACAGCGACGTGTACGGGAACGAGTAGTCGTCACCGATGATCGCGGCGGTCTTCCAGCCGAGGTCGTTGTAGGCGTAGTCGCCCAGGCCGGCCGACCACTGCGCGCCGTCCGGGTGGAAGCGGAAGAAGTTCGGCGCCTGCACCTTCAGCGTCGCGTCCTGCGCGCCGGCGATGCCGTTGACGAACGTCTTGTCCGGGTGCTCCTTTGCGTAGTTCGCGACCGCGATGCCCTCGTCACCGGACAGCGGGCCGATCATGACGTCGGCGTCCTCCTGCTCCATCAGGCGCCGCGTCTCCTCGATCGCCTTGTCGGCGGTGTCGTCGGCGCAGCCGTAGCCGACGATCTCGACGTCCTTGCCGGCGATCTGCGCGCCCTCGATGCCGTCACTCGGCTTCTCGCCCGCGGCCTTGCCACCGGCGTAGCGGATCAGCGCCAGATGCGCGCCGGAAATGGTCGGCTCGAAGAACGAGCCGAACGCGCCCTCGCAATCGGACAGGAAGCCGACCTTGATCGTCCCGCCCTCCTCTTGGGCGGCAGTGTCCCCGCCGCCCTCATCCCCGCCGTCGTCGTCGTCGCCGCACCCCACGCCGACGAACGCCAATGCCGCCAGAGCGGCCAGCAGCGTCAGCAGCTTGCGTCCCCTCAAAACACCTCTCCTCTCATGCCCACATCAATTGACAGTGCCTGGTGCCGGCCCGGCTCCTCCGGGCCCGGCGGTTGTGGTCGTCGTCGGCGTCCCACCTCCTCGTCTTCGCCCTCCTATGCGGTCGCGGACGTCCTCCCAGATGCCGACGAGGCCGCCGGGCGAGATGAGGACGATGATCAGGAAGACCAGACCGATGATCGTGTTGAAGCGCGCAGGGCCGAGGACGTTTCCGATGTCCGGCACCCACTCGCGCGAGTAGTTGTCGATCAGCGCGTAGGCGAGGGCCCCGATCCATGCCCCCTCCAGCCGGTACAGCCCGCCGATCACGGCGATGATCAGGATGTTGATCGTCTGCTCGAGGTTGATCGACCCCGGCGTGATGCGCCGGTTGTACCAGACGCTCAGAATGCCGGCGATGCCCGCCACGAAGGCCGCCAGGCCGAAGGCGAGGAGGCGGTGCAGGGTCACGTCGAAGCCGAGCGCTCGCATGCGGGCCGGCTCGTCGCGAAGGCCCTGGAGGCTGAGCCCGAACGCGGTGCGCGTCGCCAGGGCGCGCAGCCAGATGAACACGAGCACGGCCGCCACGAGCGTCACGAAGTAGCGCGGCGTCGGGTCCTGCTCCGGGTTGCCGAGGATGCCCGGCAGGTCGAGGTTGTTGACCCCGCCGAAGCCGGAGAGCTGCGTCACCTGCGAGAAGAAGTAGAAGACGAGCACGCTGAAGGCCAGCGTGATCATCAGGAAGTAGATCCCCTCGCTGCGGGCGGCGATCCAGCCGAAGCCGAGTCCCACGACGGTGGCGGCGAGCAGGGCGGCGATCACGGCCAGCCACGGGTTCCACGCCGCCGCGCTGCCGCCGTCGGCGAGCACGAGGTTGGCGTACGTCATGCCGGCCACGCCGTACAGGCCGACCTGGGCGAGCGACACCATGCCGCCGTAGGCGGCGAGGAAGATCAGGCTCGCGGCGGCGACACCCAGCCACAGCGCCTTGGTGAGGATGACGTTGAGGAAGAAGTCCGTCGTGTAGAGCGGGGCGAGCGCCGCGATCAGCACGATCACGCCGAGCGCGATCCAGCTCAGCCGGCCGCGGCTCACGTTCGGGTTCACGCGGGCCTCCCGAACAGACCGAGCGGCCGCACCGCCAGCACGCCGACGAGCAGCGCGAAGGTGACGAGGATCGAGTAGTTCGTCAGATCGGTGCCGCCGATCGTCAGGTAGACGTCGGCGTAGGCGTCGACGAGCCCGAGAGCGAGCGCGCCGATGGCGGCGCCGCCGAGCGAGCCCATGCCGCCGATGATCACGACGATCAGCGAGTTGAGCAGGAACGCGGTGTCCTGACCGGGCGCCAGCGAGATCATCGTGCCGCCCAGCACGCCGCCGAAGCCGGCCAGCGCGGCGCCGATGAAGAACGCGCCCGCGAACACGAGTTGCACGTTGATGCCGAGCGCCGAGACCATGTCGCGGTCGTCGACGCCGGCGCGCACGATCTTGCCGAAGCGCGTCCGCTTGATCACCAGATAGAGCAGCAGGCCGATCAGCAGCGCCGAGCCGAGCACGATCGCGCCGCGGAAGAAGCCGAACCGCACGTCGCCGGGCAGAAGAACGCTGGTCGGCCAGGCGCTCGGCGCCTGGATGTCCTTCGAGATGCCGCCGAACGCCGCCAGCATCTGGTCGGCGATGATCACCGAGAGCGCGATCGTGATCAGCGCCTGTCGCAGGTCCTGGCCCTGGTTCCAGCGCAGGAAGATCTGCTGGATCAGGACGCCGATGACGCCGATGATCACCGTCGCGAGGATCAGCGGGACGAACCAGCCGACGAAGCCGTACTCGGCGTCGGAGGCGCCGCTGAGCGAGAGGCCGAGCCCCGTGTCCTCCGCGAACCAGCGCTCCTGCATCTCCAGGGCGAGATAGCCGCCCAGCAGGTAGAGCGAGCCGTGCGCCATGTTGACCACGCGCATGAGGCCGAAGATCAGCGTGAAGCCGCTCGCCACGACGAAGTAGAGCGCGGCGAGCGTGACCCCGTTGAGGGTCACGATCACGAACTGGCGCACGTCCTCGGCGGCCTTGACGAGCAGGAAGATCGCCACGACGGCGATCACCGCGATCGCAGCGATGCGCTTGGCCGACCAGCGGCCGCCTCCCCCGGCGATCTCGGGCGCCTCGATCACGCCGTCCGTCGACACACGGGCGGTCGCGTCATGTCCGTCCTCGACCGGTCCGCCGGAGCTGGAATCGACGGTCTCTGACATGTCCTTGACAGGAATTGAAAGCTGATGCAGAGTTGTTTGTCAAGTTATGAAACGTCCTGGAAGGGGTCGATGACCACCACCCCGCGAGGAGATCTCGCCGGCGCCGAGGCATCTCTCTCCTCCGCTCTCGGAGCGGGCGGGTATATAACGGCACCCGACGTACTTTCGGCGTACTCCGCCGACACGTACTGGCCCGCATTGGCCGCAAAGGCCGCTGGGACGCCGTTGGCGCGCCCGGACGTGGTCGTACGGCCACGGACCGAGGAGGAAGTCGCCACCGTGCTCGCGATCGCGCACGAGCACCACGTCCCCGTGGTGCCGTGGGGCGGCGGCTCGGGCACGCAGGGTGGCGCGCTCGCCATACACGGGGGGATCGTCATCGACCTCCGATCGCTCGATCGGGTGATCGAAATTGATGAGGTCTCGCTCACTGTCACGGTGCAGGCCGGCAAGAACGGCCGCGAGCTCGAGGCCGAGCTCAACGAGCGCGGCCTCATGCTCCCGCACTATCCGGCCTCCGTCGAGTGGGCGACGGTCGGCGGCTACATAGCGGCCCGCGGATCGGGCGTGCTCTCGACCCGCTACGGCAAGATCGAGGACCTCGTGCTCACCCTGCGCGTGGCCACGCCGGTAGGTGGGCTGATGCAGACCGTCGGCGTCCCGCGCCACGCCGTCGGCCCCGAGCTGACCCAGGTCTTCGTCGGCTCGGAGGGCACGCTCGGGGTCATCACGCGCGCCACGCTGGCCGTCGTACCGCTGCCCGAGGAGCGCCGCTTCGCCGCCGTCGCCTTCCCGAGCGTGAGCGCCGGCATCGGCGCCATCCGGCGCACGCTCCAGGTCGGCCACCGCCCCTCGGTGGTGCGCATGTACGACGAGGAGGCGACGCGGCTGGCCTTCAGCCCGGTCGTCGGCGAGGACCTCTCGGGCGTCTACACCGTGCTGGCCTTCGAGGGCGAGGCCGAGGCGGCCGCGCTCGAGGAGCGGCGGACGCTCGAGATCGCGCGCGAGGCGGGCGCCGAGCTGCTCGACCCGGCGCTCGGGCAGCGCTGGTGGGACCGGCGCTACGACTTCTACCACCCGCCCCACCAGCCCGAGCTGCCCGCCATCTGGGGCACGCTCGACGTGGTCGCCACCTACGCCCGCATCGAGGCGGTCTACGAGGCGCTGCACACCGCGGTCCGCGAGCCGTACCGCGACGTCGGGCTCCAGCTGCGGATGCACTTCTCGCACTGGTACGCGTGGGGCACGATGATCTACGGCCGCTTCGTGGTGCCGGACGGCGGGCCAGACGCCCTCGCGCTGCACGACAGGATCTGGGAGGACGGCATGACCGCCGCGCTCGATGCCGGCGCCGTGATGAACGACCACCACGGCGTGGGGCTCAAGCTCGGCCCGTACATGCGCCGGCAGCACGGGGCCTCGCTCGATGCCATCCGTGCGATCAAGACTGCGCTGGACCCCCATGACGTGATGAACCCGGGGAAGCTCGGGCTCTAAGGAGAGGAGTACGCCTATGAAGGTTTCGATGCACAACTGGATGCGGCCGGAGCCGATCGAGACGACGATCGCCCGGCTCGGCAAGAGCGGCTACGACGGGATCGAGATCTCCGGTGAGCCCGCGCTCTACGACGCGGACGACGTCAAGCGCCTGATGGACCAGCACGGGGTCGAGTGCTGGGGCTCGGTGACGCTGATGACCGGCGGCCGCGACCTCGTGCACGAGGACCACTACGTGCGCCTGGCCAGCGTCCAGTACGTCAAGGACTGCCTCACGCTGGTCGCCTCGCTCGGCGGCAGGATCCTCACGATCGTCCCCTCGACGGTCGGCAAGGTCGTGCCGATGGCCTCGCCCGAGGAGGAGTGGGACTGGGCGGTGCAGGGCCTGAAGGAGTGCCAGGCGCACGCCGAGCAGGTCGGCGTCCGGATCGGGCTGGAGCCGCTCAACCGCTTCGAGACCTACTTCCTCAACCGCGCCGACCAGGCCGTCCAGCTCGCCAAGGACGTCGGCGGCAACTGCGGCGTGACGCTCGACATCTTCCACATGAACATCGAGGAAGCCGACTGGCCGCAGGCGATCCGCGACACCGGCGAGTACCTGGTCGACTTCCACGTCGCCGACAACAACCGCATGCCGTGCGGCCAGGGCGCGCTCGACTGGGAGCTGATCGTCCGCACGCTCGGCGAGATCCGCTACGACGACTACCTGACGGTCGAGTTCGTGGTGCCGGTGGACCGCACGCCGCTCTCGCAGCGGACCGAGATCGCCGACGCCGCCGACTCCGGCGCCAGCCAGGGCATGGAGCAGTTCCTGCGCGACCACGGCACCGGCACGGTGCCCGAGCACTACTACGACAAGTACGTGCAGGACTCGATCGACCGCCTCCGCCAGGCGCTGTCAGCGGAAAAGAGTGCCGCGGTCTGACCCCGGCATCGCGCTGATCGGCACCCTTGACACCAAGGGTGCCGAGATCGCCTATGTCCGCGACCGGCTGCTGGCGCTGGGGGTGCGCCCGCTGGTCGTCGACTCGGGCATCCTCGGCGAGCCCGACGGCTGCGAGCCGGACGTGGCGCGCGCCGAGGTGGCGCGCGCCGGGGGACACGACCTGGAGGCGGTGCGCGCGGCCGGGTCGCGCGGCGCCGCCGTCCAGCTCATGCTCGAGGGGGTCCGCGCCGTGGTCCTGCGGGAGTACGGCGCCGGGCGGGTGCACGGCGTGCTCTGCCTGGGCGGCGCCGAGGGAGCGCTGCTGGGGGCGGCCGCCATGCACGCGCTGCCGGTCGGCGTGCCGAAGCTGATCGTCTCCCCCAGCGCCTCCGGGCGGCGCGCCTTCGGCCCGTTCGTCGGCGAGGGCGACGTGACGGTCATGCACTCGGTGATCGACATCCTCGGCCTCAACGAGATCTCGCGCCCGATCTTCGACAACGCCGCGGCGGCGGTCGCCGGCATGGTGCGAGACGGCGGGCAGCCGGTCGGAGAGCTGGGCGAGAAGTGCGTCGGGATCACCATGCTCGGCCAGACCACGCCGGGCGTCATGTGCGTGCGCGACCGGCTGGTGGAGGCCGGTCACGAGCCGGTGATCTTCCACGCCAACGGCGTCGGCGGCCCGGCGATGGAGCACCTGATCGAGGCGGGCGCGCTCGGCGGCGTGATCGACTACACGCTGTCCGAGCTGGCCAACTCGCTGCTCGACGGCATCCACGCCACCGGTCCCGATCGACTGCGGGTGGCGGGCCGCGCCGGCGTGCCGCAGGTCGTCGTCCCGGGCTGTGTGGACTTCTTCAACCAGGGGCCGCGCGACTCGGTCCCTGAGCGCTACCGCTCCCGCAAGAGCTACTTCCACAACCCGGTCGCGACCCTCGTCCGGCTCACCGCCGAGGAGGAGGACGAGCTGGGCCGCATCGTCGCCGAACGGCTCAACGAGGCCCGCGGACCGGTGCACGTGGTCGCGCCCACGCGCGGGTTCTCGCTGGCCGACGCCGAGGGCGGCGACCTGTGGGACCCCGAGGCCGACCAGGCCTTCCGCGACTCGCTGCAGTCCTCGCTGCGGCCCGACATCCCCTACGAGACCGTCGACGCGCACGTCGACGACGCGGCGTTCGCCGACGTCGTCGCCAAGCGCTACCTGACCCTGATCCAGGAGCCTGTAAATGCCTGAAGACGGCCGCCCCGTCTCGAACAACCTGATCGACCTCGCGCCGCCAGACATCGCCTGGTTCCAGGAGCGCTCGGACCTCATCCTGGTGCCGATCGGCTCGCTCGAGCAGCACGGCGCGCACCTGCCGCTGGGCACCGACACGATCACCGCGCTGGAGGTCTCGCGGCGCGCCGCGGCCAAGGCCGACGTGCCGTACACGCCGCCGTTCTGGGCCGGCTACTCGCCGCAGCACCTGCGCGACACCGAGTCGAGCGTGGGCACGGTGACTCTGCGCGCGAGCACGCTCAACGAGGTGCTCTACGACATCGCGCGGTCGCTCATCCACCACGGCTGGAACAAGCTGATCTTCGTCAACGGGCACGGCTCCAACACCAAGGTGCTCGACCCGCTGCTGCGCCGCATCAAGTACGAGACGGGCGCGTTCGTGGCGCTCTACAAGCCGTACGCCGAGCGCTACATCGGGATGCTCGAGGGCCTGCTCGAGAACCCGCCGGACGAGACCCCGGGGTGGCACGCGTCCGAGCTCGAGACCTCGCAGGTGATGGCGCACAACCCCGAGCTCGTCCGCATGGACCGCGCCGCGCCGGACCGCGCGCAGGTCCCGGGCTGGCTGCCCGACAGCTTCATCAAGAAGGATGGCGCCCCGGACGTCGAGTTCGACGGCTACCAGTACTTCGTCTTCCCCATGGACCACGGCGAGTTCTCGCGGACGGGCGTCATCGGCAACCCGATGACGGCGACCGCCGAGAAGGGCGAGGAGGCCCTGGAGCGATTCGCAGATCACCTCGTGAAAGCCATCGACGAGTTCCGCCCTCTACAGGTCGAGGTGACCAGAAGGGCGTTCGAGGACCGCGTCTGAACTCGATGCCCCCAGCCCTGCGCCGAGCCCAGATCCTGGAGCGCATCCAGCGCGACGGCGGCGTGTCGGTCGCCGAGCTGGCGCGCGACCATGCGGTTTCGCCGATCACGGTGCACCGCGATCTCGAGCAGCTCTCGCGCGAAGGGCTGGTGGAGCGCGTGCACGGCGGCGCGCGCGCGATCCGCGGGATCGGCACACTCCCGCTCATCGCGACGGCCTGGACCCAGCGGGTCGAGCAGGCGGGCACCGCCAAGGCGGCGATCGCCGCGCATGCGGCGACGATGATCCCGTCCGGCTCGACGGTGTTCCTCGACGCGTCCTCGACGGCGCTGGCGCTGGCCCGGCGGCTGATGGAGGACCCGCCGAACGAGCTCACGCTCGTCACCAACTCGCCGGCGATCGCCTACGAGGTGATCGCCGAGCCGATGCACGTCGTCTGCTGCCCCGGCGAGCTCGACCAGCACATGCGGATGCTGGCCGGCCGCTGGACGGTCGAGTTCCTGCACGAGCTCAACTTCGACATGGCGTTCGTGTCGGCCGCGGGGCTCACGCTGGACGCCGGGCTGACCACGTCGCGGCGGCCCTTGGCCGACGTCGTCAACGCCGCCCGCGCTGCGGCGGGCCGGACCGTGGGACTGATCGACGCGACGAAGATCGGGAGGGCATCGCTGGTGTCCATCGCCCGCGCGCAGGAGCTGGATCTGATCGTGACCGACGACGGCCTCGAGGAGGTCGTCGCCGACGAGTACGAGGCCGCCGGAGTGCGGCTTGAGATCGTCACCACGTAGGGAGGAAGACGGAATGGCACGACCCGTAACGCTGTTCACCGGCCAGTGGGCCGACCTGTCGATCGACGAGTTGGCCGGCAAGTGCGCCGAGTGGGGGTTCGACGGGCTCGAGCTCGCCTGCTGGGGCGATCACTTCGAGGTCGACAAGGCGATGAGCGACTCCGGCTATGCCGCCGGGCGCCGGCAGCTGCTCGAGAGCCACGGGCTCGGCGTCTGGGCGATCGGCAACCACCTCGTCGGCCAATGCGTCTGCGATCCGATCGACTCACGTCACCAGGGCGTGCTCTCTCCTGAGATCTGGGGCGACGGCGACCCCGAGGGGGTCCGGCAGCGGGCCGCCGAGGCGGTGAAGGACTCCGCGCGCGCGGCGGCCCAGCTCGGCGTCGACGTCGTCACCGGCTTCACCGGCTCGCCGACCTGGCACATGCTCTACTCGTTCCCGCCCAACGACTTCGACGAGGTCGAGCGCGGCTACCAGGAGTTCGCCGAGCGCTGGGGGCCGATCATCGACGTCTTCGAGTCGGAGGGCGTGAAGTTCGCGCTCGAGGTCCACCCCACCGAGATCGCCTACGACTTCGTGACCACGCGCAAGGCGCTGGACGCGATCGGCGACCGGCCCGGCTTCGGGATCAACTTCGATCCGAGCCACTTCGAGCACCAGTTCCTGGACTCGGCTGCCTTCATCACCGAGTTCGGGCCGAAGATCTACCACGCGCACATCAAGGACTCGGTCAGGCGGCTGGACGGCCGCTCGTCGATCCTGGGCGGGCACCTCAACTTCGGCGAGCCCGGCCGCGGGTGGGACTTCGTCTCGCCGGGGCACGGCGACGTCGACTTCGAGAGCATGATCCGCGCCCTGAACCGGATCGGGTACAACGGTCCCCTGTCGATCGAGTGGGAGGATTCGGGGATGGACCGCGACTGGGGGGCGCCGGATGCCCTGGCGTTCGTGCGCCGGACGGACTTCGCCCCCTCCTCGGTCGCGTTCGACGCAGCCTTCGCGAAGGAGTCCTGAATGTCAGAAGTCGGATTCGTCACGATGGGCAAGGCCGCCGGTGCGGATGAGGTGAAGCCCATCGGGGTCGGCATGCTCGGGTACGCCTTCATGGGCAAGGCGCACTCGAACGCCTACAAGACGCTGGCCTACATGACCTGGCCTCCGCCCCTGATGCCGCAGCTGGTGGCGATCGCCGGCCGCAACGAGGAGGCGGTCTCGGAGGCGGCGCGGCGGTACGGGTTCGCGCACCACGTCACCGACTGGAAGGCGCTCGTCGCCGACGACCGGATCCAGCTGTTCGACAACTCGGGCCCCAACAACCTGCACGCCGAGCCGACGATCGCGGCCGCCGAGGCGGGCAAGCACGTGATCTGCGAGAAGCCGCTGGGGCGCGACGCCGCCGAGTCCTACGAGACGTGGCAGCGGGTGCAGGCGGCCGGCGTCAAGCACATGTGCGCGTTCAACTACCGCTTCGTGCCCGCGGTGCGGCTCGCGCGCCAGATCATCGAGTCGGGCGAGCTGGGCGACCTCCAGCACTTCCGCGGCGCCTACCTGCAGGAGTGGGGCACCACGGAGGGCGACATCTGGCGCTTCCAGAAGGACCTCGCGGGGTCGGGCTCCCTCGGCGACCTCGGCGCGCACGTGATCGACCTCGCCCGCTACCTCGTCGGCGAGGTCACCGAGGTGTCCGCGATCACGCAGACGTTCATCGAGGGCCGCGACGTCGACGACGCCGTCGAGTCCGTGGTGCGGTTCGAGAACGGCGCGGTCGGCACGATCGAGGCGTCGCGCTTCTGCCCGGGCCGCAAGAACGCCTTCACGTGGGAGATCAACGGCTCCAAGGGCTCGCTGGTGTTCGACCTCGAGCGCCTCAACGAGCTGCAGTACTCCCAGGGCAACGAGGGCTTCCGCACGGTCCTCGTCTCCGAGGCCGACCACCCGTTCTGGGAGCACTGGTGGCCGCAGGGCCACATGATCGGCTGGGAGCACAGCTTCGTCCACGAGATCCATCACCTGCTGACCGCGATCCGCGACGACACCGACGTCGCGCCGCACGGCGCCACGCTCGAGGACGGCTACCGCGCCGCCGAGATCTGCGACGCGATGCTGCGCTCCGCCGAGCAGGGCGGCCGCGAGCAGGTCAACTACCGCTGACGCCGGGCGAGGGCCCTGAACGTTCCCGTTTGGGGCCCTCCGGGGCTGGGCATGCCTTGAGTGGCGGGTTCGAACGGCGCGCAAGCGCCGTTTCCATTTCCAAGACGTAATCGCTGCGCGGCTCCCCGCCGCGCGCTCCTCCCGTGTCGAACGAGAGCCGACAATCGCGGCGGACTGCTCCTGCCGTACTCCTGCTCGCTGCCACGCTGCTGGCGGCCGTCGCCTGCTACGCGATCCCCGTCACCGCGTCCTCGGGCCCGGAGCCGTGGGAGGACGGCGTCGTGCGCTACTACGACGGCGCCGCGCTCGGCCGCACCGTCACCACCGCCGCCCGGCGCTGGAACGACTCGGGCGCGCGCGTGCGGCTGATCCAGGTGTTCTCCGCCGCCGAGGCCGACGTGGTCCTCACCGTCGACGACTCCAAGCTGCGCCAGGCGTGCGGCTCGGACTGCCTCGGCTACACGACGTCGATCGGCCGGCCGTCGGAGGGGCAGGTGGAGGTGCTGCTGGCCGGCGACCTGAGCGGCGACCCGCGGCCGCTCAGCGTGTGGGTGGCCGCGCACGAGTTCGGCCACGTGCTGGGCCTGCACCACCGTGACGGGCGCGCCTGTTCGCTGATGAGTGCGCACGCCTTCGACACGAACTGCGCGCCGTCGCTGGCCGCCTCCCCGCCGACCGCCGATCAGCTCGCCTGCGTGCCCGCCCCGACCGACGTCGAGGACGCCGCCGCGCTGTACGGCGGAAAGCTCATCTGGGACGACACGCGCTGCCGCTGAGCTGACCAGCGCGGCTTGGCCAACAGCGCCTGCGCGACGCCGATCCGCCGCTCGGCGAAGCCCGCCTCGCAGTAGCACAGGTACAGCCGCCACAGGCGCCGGAAGCGCTCGTCGTAGCCGAGCTGCTCGAGCTGCTCGCTGTCGAGGTTCGCGCGCCAGCGCCGCAGCGTCTCGGCGTAGTCGGGCCCGAAGTCCTCGAAGTGGGTGAGCCGCAGGTCGGTGCGGCGCGCGAGGCAGCGGGCGATGACCTCGACCGACGGCAGGCAGCCGTTGGGGAAGATGTGCGTGCGGATGAAGCTCTTCGACCCGCGCTCGACGGCGTAGGCGCGGTCGTCGATGGTGATCGCCTGCAGCAGCATCGCGCCGTTGGGCTCGAGCAGGTCCGAGCAGCGCTCGAAGAAGGTCCCGAAGTCCTTCCAGCCGACTGCCTCGATCATCTCGATCGAGACGAGCTTGTCGAAGCGGCCGTCGAGCTCGCGGTAGTCGCGCGCGAGGACGGTGACGCGGTCCTCGAGTCCCGCCTCGCGGACGCGCGCGAGCGCGTGCGCGCGCTGCTGGAGCGAGAGCGTCGTGGTGGTCACGCGGCAGCCGCGGGTGGCGGCGGCGTGGAGGGCGAAGCCGCCCCAGCCGGTGCCGATCTCGAGCACGTGGTCGTCCGGGCCGAGCGCGAGCTTGTCGCAGACAAGGTCGAGCTTGGCGACCGAGGCCTCCTCCAGCGTCATCCCGGGGCGCGTGAAGCGCGCGCTCGAGTACATCATCGTCGGGTCGAGCATCAGCTCGAACAGCTCGTTGCCGAGGTCGTAGTGGGCGGCGATGTCGTCGCGGCTGCGGCGCGGCGTGTTGCGGACGGCGCGCAGGCGTTGGTAGGGCTCGCGCAGCGGGGTGAGGCGGCGGCGCGGCGCGTCGAGCTGGTCGGCGTTGCGGGCGGCGAGGCGGATCAGCGCGGTGAGGTCCGGCGAGTCCCAATGGCCGTCGGCGTAGGACTCGGCCAGCCCGCGGCTGCCCCTGAGCAGGGCGCGCCAGGTGCGCGGGTCGTGGATCTCGATCGTCGCGTGCGGAGCGCCGCGGCCGAGCTCGCTCCGCCGGCCGCCCTCGACCACGGTGAGGCTCCCTTCCCGCATGCGCGCGAGCACGCCGAGCACCAGCCGCCTCAATGGGGTCTGACCCCCTTCGCGCGCAGCGCGATCGCGTGCCCGTAGATCAGCGGCAGCGTGCGCAGGGCGCCGAGGCCGGCCTTCAGCGGGCGGCGGCGGAGGTTGAGCGTGGCGTCGAAGGCCTTGTCGTCGTCTTCGCGGCTCTCGATGTGGACCGAGAGCGTGGGGCCGGGCGGCGCGAGCGAGATGGTGTAGCGCTGGTCCATGCCCATGAACGGCGACACCCGCATCGCCTTGTCGTGCTCGCTGCGGCGGGCGTCGAGCACGTAAGCGTGGCGCTCGCCCCAGGGCGTGTTGGTCACCTCGGCGACGACGGTGCGCAGGCGCTCGGCGTCGTCGAAGCAGTAGTAGAAGCTGACGGGGTTGAAGCAGTGCCCGAGCGTGCGGAGCTGCGTGAGGAGGCGGATGCGTCGGGCCTCTCCGACCAGCTCGCGGACCGCGTCGGCGAGGGGGACGGCCGGATCGCCGAGGTAGTCGGCGCGGCGGAAGCGCACGAGCCCCGGGCCGCCTTTGACGAGGCGGCCGCCGAGCACCTGCGGCAGCTCGTCGAGGTCGAGGTAGGCCATCGAGATCCGGTGCAGCAGCTCGTGGCGGCGGACCGCGAAGCGGCGGTGGCGGATCGTGCCCACGTACAGCGCGGAGTGGGTCACAGCGTCTCGCCTCCCAGCCGCTCGGCGACGCGGACGGCGCTGGTCACGCCGTCCTCGTGGAAGCCCCAGCCCCAGTAGGCGCCGCAGAAGTGGGAGCGGTCGCGCCCGCTGATCTCGTGGTGCCGGGCCTGGGCGGCGACGCCGGCCGTCGTGTAGACGGGGTGCGCGTAGGCGACCTTCTTCACGACCTTCGCGGGATCGATCGCCTCGGTGCGGTTCAGCGTGACGCAGAGCTCCTCGTGCGCCCGCAGGTTCTGGAGGCGGTTCATGTGGTAGGTGACCGTCGGCAGCCCGCTCGGCTCCTCGAGCAGGTGGTAGTTCCAGCTCGCCCACGCGCGGCGACGGCGCGGCAGCAGTGCGCGGTCGGTGTGCAGGACCGCCTCGTTCGGCTGGTACGGGAAGGCGCCGAGGATCTCGTGCTCGCGGTCGGAGGGGTCGGCGAGCATCGCCAGCGCCTGGTCGGCGTGGGCGGCGATCACCACTTCGTCGAAGCGCTCGCCGTCGACGCTGACGTGGTCGTCGTGGCGCTCGATCGAGCGGACCGGCGCGTTCAGTCGCACGCGGAGCGGCGCGATCAGCTCCTCGACATAGCGGCGCGAGCCGCCCTTGATCGTGCGCCAGCGCGGGCGGCCGGCGAGGCCGAGCATGCCGTGGTTGTCGAAGAACTCGGCCAGGAAGCGGGCGGGGAAGCGCCACATCTGCTCCGGGTCCGCCGACCAGACGGCGGCGGCCTGCGGCACGATCAGCCGCTCGACGAAGGCGCGCGAGTAGCCGCGGTCCTCGAGCCAGCCGCGCAGCGAGGGGTCCTCGCGCGAGGCCAGCAGGCGGCGGGCCTCGCGGTTGAAGCGCACGAGGTCCGCGACCATGCGGTGGAACCACGGCGTGACGAGGTGCGCGCGCTTGGCGAAGAGCCCGTTCGGAGAGGAGCCGTTGTACTCGAAGTCGCCGTGCTCGTCGCTGACCGAGAAGGTCATGCTCGACGGCTGCCAGGCCACGTCGAGGCGCTGCAGCAGCCGCTCGAAGCGCGGGTAGTTGCGGTCGTTGAAGACGATGAAGCCGGTGTCGACGTGGTGGACGCCGGCCTCGGTCTCGACCGCGACCGTGTTCGTGTGCCCGCCCGCGTAGGCGCCCGCCTCGAAGACGGTGATGTCGTGGGTCCGGTGGAGCAGGTGCGCGGCTACCAGGCCGGAGACCCCTGCGCCGACGATTGCGATCCGCATGTGCTCCTTCTTCGGAGCAGTGCGGTGATCCGGATCATTCTTTGGCACCGTATGGCTCGTATGGGTCCGTCTCGTGCTGCCGCCATCGCCGTGTTGTCGCTTCGCGTCGCCTACGGCGCCGCGCTCGTCGTGGCGCCGGGGCGGCTGACGCGGTCGTGGCTCGGCCCGGCGGGCGGCGAGCCGCCCGCGGCGGTCGCCGTGCGCGGCCTCGGCGCGCGCGAGGTCGCACTGCACGGCGCCGCCATCGTCGCCGCCCTGCGCGGGCTGCCGCTGCGGCCGTGGCTCGCTCTGAGCATCGGCGGCGACGTGTCCGACATCGCGGCGACCGCGGCCGGGCGCCGCGGCATCCCCGAGAAGGCGCCGCTCGCGACCGCGGCGGTCGCCGGGGCGTCGGCGGCGATCACCGCGGCGGTGGCGGCGGCGGTGGACCGCTGAGCGAGCCGCTCGTCCTCCTGCACACGCTCGGCACCGACCACCGCATGTGGGATCCGGTGGTCGAGCGGCTCGACGGCGAGCGCCGCGTGCTGGCGCTCGACCTGCCCGGGCACGGGTCCGAGCCGCTGCCGGCCGACGCCTCCCCACCGGCGCTGGCCGCCGCGATCGCCGACCGGCTGGCCGCCGAGGGAATCGAGAGGCCGCACGTGGCGGGCAACTCGCTCGGCGGCTGGATCGCACTCGAGATGGCGCTTGCAGGCAACGCCGCGTCGGCGACCGCGATCGCCCCCGCGGGCCTCTGGCGCGAGCCGCTCGTGCCCAAGCGCTCGCCGGCGCGAGCCGGCGCGCGGGCGCTGCTGCCCGTCCTGGGTCCGCTGCTGCGCAGCGAGCGCGGCCGGCGGCTCGTGCTGGCCGCCAACGCCGCCCACCCGGAGCGCATCCCGCCGGCCGCCGCTTTGAACCTCGTTCGCTCGTACGCCACCGCCCCGGGCTTTCAGGCCGTCAACGACGCGATGCGCGCGAGCCGGTTCACCGCGTTGGGCGAGATCTCCGTGCCCGTGACCTTGGCGTGGCCGGAGCACGACCGCCTCGTGCGGCGTCCGCGATCGCTGCCCGACGGCGTGAGGTCGGTGATGCTCCGCGGGTGCGGGCACCTGCCGACGTGGGATGACCCGGAGCAGGTGGCTCGCGTCTTGCTGGAAGGCAGCGCGGGCGACGCTCCCCTACCCAGCCGCAGTTGACTTTCTAGAGCTCGAACTGCGCGGCAAGCTGCTCGAGCCGCGCCGCCGTCGCCGACAGCTCGCGCGCCGAACCGACGATGTCCTGCGCCGAGGCGCTGGTCTCCTCGGTCGAGGCCGACACCTGCTCGGCGGCGCTCGAGGAATCCTCGGCCACCGCGCCGATCGCGCTCATGTCGGACCCGATGCGCTCGGTGTCGGCGGCGATGCGGGCGACGACCTCGGCGATGTGGCCGACGCGCTCGGTGACGGCGTCGACGGCCTCGCCGATCTGCTCGAAGGACTCCTGGGCGCGCTGGACGGTCACGTCGCTCTCCTCGCTGCGCTGCGAGCCGGCGGCGACGAGCTCGGCGGCGTGGACGGTCGCCTGGCGGATCTCCTCGACGATGTCGGTGATGCGGCCGGCCGACTGCTGGGACTCCTCGGCGAGCTGGCGCACCTCGTCGGCGACGACGGCGAAGCCGCGGCCGTGCTCGCCGGCGCGGGCCGCCTCGATGGCGGCGTTGAGGGCGAGCAGGTTCGTCTGGTCGGCGATCTTGGTGATCGCCTCGGTGATCCCGCCGATGCGCTGAGACATGCCGGCAAGCTGCTCCATGACCTCGGCGATCTCGGCTGAGGACTCGCGCAGCGAGGCCATCGCGGCGGTCGCCTCGGTGGCGGCGGCCATGCCCTCGCGCGTGACGTCGCCGGCACGAGAGGCGGTGTCGGCGGTCTCGCGGGCGGCGGCGGCGCCGTCGCGCGTGGCGGCGATGACCTCGTCCGTCGCGTTGCGGATCGACTCGACGCGCCGCACCTGCTGCTCGGCGCCCTGGGCGACGTTGCCCGCCGCCATGGCGATCTCGTTGACCGCCGAGCTGGCCTGCTCGCTGGTCAGGGCGACGCGCTCGGACGCGGCCGCGACGACCTCCGAGCCGGAGGCGATGTCGCGCAGCATGGCTGCGGTCTGCCGGCGCATGGCGTTATAGCGGTCGATCGACGCCGCGCTGTCGGCGCGGATCGCCTCGACGGCGTCTTCGAGGTCCCCGATCTCGTCGCGGCTGCCGCGGGTGACCGGCGCGGTCGAGGCGGCAAGCTCACGCGTCAGGTTGCCCCCGGCGATGGCGGCGAGGCCCTCGCGCAGGTCGGCCGACTCGTTGGCGGCCAGCGACTCGAGCCGGTCGCGCATCCGGCCGGTGCCGCGGCGAATCGCCACCAGCAGCCCGACGAAGAGGTAGAGGGCGACCAGGACCAGGACGACGGCCAGGACCAGGACGTTGCGGCGCGACGACGTGAAGCCGCCGATGCGCGTGTCGATCAGGCGGTCGAGCGCCGGGCCGAGCGCGGCGTGCAGCGCGGCGGCGCTCTCGATCGCGGCGTCGATGGCGGCCGGGTCCACGGCGTCGGCGTCACCGTCGCGCACCAGCGCGGTGAGACCCTCGGCGGCCTTCTCGGCGGAGGCCGCGGCGTCCCCGGCGGGGCCGGAGAGGTCGTTCTCGAGCTCGGCGTCGGAGGTCTTCTCGTAGGAGGTGTCGAGCCCGGCGACGCCAGCAGACGTGGCGCTCATGACCGCGCCCTGCGTGAGCGCGAGGTCGATCCGGTGGTCGAGCGCATCGTCGGCGTCGACCTCGGCGAGCACCGCCTGGTCGGACGCGTCGGCGAGCCCGCTCACCATGCCCGGCGCCTTGGTCACCAGGGCGTCCATGACGTAGAAGGAGTCGAGGTCGGGATCGAGGATCAGGTTCGACGTGTCGCCGGCCTTGACGATCAGCGCGGCGGCGCCGGCGGTCAGCGCGCCCAGCGCCTCCGAGCGCTCGGCGACGCCCCTGGGCAGCGAGCCGAGCGTGCCGTCGATCGAGCCGCGCAGCTTGGCCCAGTCCTGCTCGAGCGCCAGCTCGGCGCCGGCGGCCTCGACGGCGGCGTCGACCTTGGCGACCGCGTCGTCGACCGCGACGAGGCGATCCTCGAAGTCGTCGCCGCGGACGGCGGCGGCGCGGGCGAGGGCGAGGCTGGCGAGCAGCTCGCCGGACGGCTCGATGACGCGGATGCCGACGCGCTCCTTGGCGCTGAAGGCGATCTGCGCGTTCTGCGCCTGCACGTAGGCACGGCCCACGACGGCCACGGCGACGACGAGGACGAGACCGATCAGCGCGAACTTGTGAGCGAAGCGGAGGCGGGAGAGGAGGCCGACGGCCGGGTCGAAGAGCTGACGCATGATTGTCAGCTGATCGACAATTGCGCCTAACGACTTGACGAATTGTGAAGAGCGTGTGCGACTGCTGACGAAGCGACCGCGAGCACGTTGCTCTCGAACGTGCAGGAGAACATCGTGAAGCCGAGCTCGCGGAAGGCCGGCGCCTGATCCGCGCGGGCCATGTGGAGTGCGGCCGTCTTGCCGTGCCGCTCGGCTGCCGCGCCGATCCGGCGCGCGGCGTCGCGTAGCTCGGCGCCGGCAAGGTCGAGCTCGCAGCCGAGGTCGGCCGACAGGTCGGCCGGGCCCATCAGCAGGCCGTCGACGTCGTCCAGCGCCGCGATCGCGTCGACCGCCTCGAGCGCGCTCGCGCGCTCGATCTGCACGATGCAGGCGAGCGCGGCGTCGGCCTCGGCGCGGAAGTCCGGGCCGGCCTGGCCGAAGCGGTTGCCGCGCGAGAAGGGCGAGATGCCGCGCGTGCCGGCGTAGCGGACGGCCCGCGCGGCGCGCTCGGCCTCCTCGACGGAGCCGACCTGCGGGACGATCACGCCCGAGGCGCCGGCGTCGAGCATGCGGCCGATCTGCGCCGGTCCCTCGGGCACGCGCACGACGACCGCGGCGTGCGCGTC
This sequence comes from uncultured Solirubrobacteraceae bacterium, assembly GCA_963835525.1. Classification (GTDB taxonomy): domain Bacteria; phylum Actinomycetota; class Thermoleophilia; order Solirubrobacterales; family Solirubrobacteraceae; genus DASSUW01. Next base: position 539,799 of record CAWIFM010000009.1, on the reverse strand, counting down.
GGCGGCCTGGATCTGCGCGCGCGCCGTGTTCTCGTCGCCCGCCCCGTGCTCGAGGTCGACGACCACGACGTCGAAGCCGCTGCGCGCAGTGACGTCCGCGCTGACCGGCGAGCCGAGGTCGAGGAAGGCGACCGCCAGGGGCTCGCGCCGGCGGAGGCGCTCGCGCAGGCCGGTCATGCCGGCTCCGGAGGGTCGATCAGCTCTGTCACGATGAAGGCGGTCACGGCGGCAAGGATGATGATGGGCATCGCCGGAAGCGCGGAGGACGCCAGCAGGATGGCGACGAGCAGGATCGACGCGACGGGGAAGCGCAGCATCGACACGGTCAGTGCGGCCATGGCGATGGCGATCGCGGGTGTGGCGCCGAGACCCGGCAGGTCGCCGAGCAGGCCGCCGAAGGCGACGCCGAGCATCACGGCCGGGAAGACGGGGCCGCCGCGGAACGAGGCGAGCGAGACGGCGTAGCCGAATCCGAAGCACGCAATCAGGACCAGCAGGTCTCCCTCGCTGAAGCGCTCGCGCTCCGCGATCAGCGTGCCGATCGTCTGCTGCCCCGAGAACAGCGCCTCGGCCGGCGGATGCCCGGTGATCAGCGCGTACGCGCCGCCCGCCGCGCCGACGACGGCGCCGGCGACCGGGACGAGCAGCAGCGGCCGGGAGCTGACGACGGGCAGGACACGGCGCGCGGTGAGCCGGATCGCGTAGGCGAACAGCGCACACCCCACGGCGATCGGGAACGACCAGAGGACGTCGGCGACGGTCGGGCGCGGGTAGTCGGGCAGCGCCGGGAGCCCCAGCGTCTGGATCTCGAAACCCGTCCAGTCACCGAGGCCGGTGAACACCAGCGCGCCGATCCCGGCGCACAGCAGGCCGGGGAGCATCGTGGCGAAGAGCTGGGCGCCGCCGAAGCCGATCGCCTCGATCATGAACACCGCGGCGATGAGCGGCGAGCCGAGGATCGTCGAGATCGCGGCGAACGCGCCGGAGACGCCGACCAGCGCCTTCGCGCTCGGCTCCGCGCTGCGGAGCAGCGGCCCGACGAACAGCAGCGCGGCGCCGCTGCCGAGGGCGAGCAGGATCGCCTCGGGCCCGATGACCGCGCCGAGGCACAGGCTCGCGAAGCCGGCGAGCAGGATCCCCGGCAGGTGGGCGGGCTGCGTGGGGCCGGCATGGATGCCGGACGCGGGGATGTGACCGCCGCCGCCCGGCAGCCGGAGCGCGGCGAAGGCGACGATCAGCCCGGCCACGATCAGGCTGGGGATCCCCCACCACCACGGCGCCTCGTCGAAGCCGACCGCGTCCGGCAGGTCCTCCCAGAACACGTCCGTGAGCTCGTGCTCGAGCGCGAGGAAGCCGAAGGCGACCACCGACACGGGGATGCCCACGAGCCCGCAGATGACCAGCAACTTGAAGTAGCCGGGGCGCCGCAGGATGTCCGCCAGGATCGGCGCGTCGGGCACGCCGCGAAGGTACCGGGTGCGTACGCTGCGCGGGTGATCGCCTCCCGCCTGGCCGGCTTCGGCACGACGATCTTCACCGAGATGTCGGCGCTCGCCGAGCGCACCGGAGCCGTCAACCTCGGCCAGGGCTTCCCCGACTTCGACGGGCCCGCCGAGGTGCTCGAGGCGGCGCAGGCGGCCATGCGCGCGGGCCACAACCAGTACGCGCCGCTGGCCGGCGTGCCGGCGCTGCGCGACGCGATCGCCGCCCACCAGGCGCGCTTCTACGGTCTCGAGCCCGAGGACGTGCAGGTGACGTTCGGGGCCACCGAGGCGATCGCGGCGGCGATGCTCGGCCTGCTCGAGCCGGACGACGAGGTGATCGTCTTCGAGCCGCTGTACGACTCCTACGCGGCCAGCATCGCGATGGCCGGCGCGCGGCGGAGGGTGGTGACGCTGCGGCCGCCGGACTGGTCGTTCGACCCGGCCGAGCTCGTGGCTGCCGGTCCGCGCGCGCGGATGGTGCTGCTCAACACGCCGCACAACCCGACCGGCAAGGTGTTCTCGCGCGACGAGCTCGAGCAGGTGGCGGCGGTGTGCCGCGAGCACGACCTCATCGCGGTGGCCGACGAGGTCTACGAGCACCTCGTCTACGAGGGCGAGCACGTCCCGCTGGCCACGCTCGACGGCATGGCCGAGCGCACGCTGACGATCTCCTCGCTCGGCAAGACCTTCTCGGTGACGGGCTGGAAGATCGGCTGGGCGACGGGCCCGGCCGCGCTGGTGGGCGCCGTGCGCGCGGCCAAGCAGTTCCTCACCTTCGCCGGCGGGACGCCGCTCCAGCACGCGGGCGCCGCGGCGCTCGGCCTCGGCGACGACTTCTACGCCGCGCTGACCGCGAGCTTCACCGCCAAGCGCGACCGCCTGTGCGCCGGCCTGCTCGCCGCCGGGCTCGAGCCGTTGCGCCCGGCCGGCACGTACTTCGTCAACGCGCAGGTCGACGGCGACGGCGTCGCGTTCTGCCGTGAGCTGCCCGAGCGAGCCGGCGTGGTGGCGATCCCGACCTCGGTGTTCTATGACCACGAGGAGGTCGGCCGGTCGCTGGTGCGCTTCGCGTTCTGCAAGCGCGACTCGGTGATCGACGAGGCCGCGGCGCGACTCGCGCGCGCTCCCGCGGCGCGCTAGTCCCGCGCGCTCGTCGCCGTGGTCGCCCGCTGCACAAGCCGGTGCGGCAGCACGACGTCTCCCTCCACGCCCTCGAGGATCACCCGCGCGGCCGTCTCGCCGAGGTCGTGCAGCGGCAGCGAGACCGTGGTCAGATCGACGAGCCGCGCGGGCCGCGTGCCGTCGATCCCCGCCACCGAGATCCGGCCGGGGACGTCGACGCCGCCGCGCCGCAGCCCGGTGAGCACCCCGATCGCCACCTCGTCGTTGACGCCGAGCACGGCGTCGGGCAGGTCGCCCGCCAGCAGCGTCTCGGCCGCCGCCGTGCCCGCCTCGAACTCGAACCCGCCCGGCAGCACGAGCGCGTCCGCGCCCGCCGCTTCGACCGCCGCTCGGAAGCCCTCCAGCCGGTGGGCACCGGGGTGCAGCCCCGCCGGCCCGGCAACGAACGCGATACGCCGGTGGCCGAGCGACAGCAGGTGCTGGGTCGCCTCGCGCGCGGCGGCTCGGTTGTCGACCAGCACGCTCGGGCAGTCGAGGTCGCGCGCGGCGAGCGCCACGACGACCGAGCCGCGCTCCTGAAGGTCGGCGACCGCGTCCCGCAGCGCCGCCGCCTCGGCGGCGTCCTCGTAGCCGCTGCCCGCGAACACGACGCCCGCCGCGTGGTAGTCGCGCAGCACGTCCAGGTGGGCGAGCTCGGCGGCCGGCCGGCGGTCGGTGTTGCACACCATCGTCAGGTGGCCGACGCTCGTCGCCACGTCCTCGACCCCGCGCACGATCTCGGCGAAGTAGGGGTCGACGATGTCGCCGACGAGCACGCCGACGATCCGGCTCGTGCGCTTCACGAGCGCTCGCGCGAGCTCGCTCGGCCGGTAGCCCAGCTCGTCCGCCGCCGCCAGCACGCGGCTTCGGGTCGTCTCCGAGACAGGGTGCGACGAGCCGTTCAGCACGCGCGAGGCCGTGGCGATCGACACGCCCGCGCGGCGACTGATGTCGGCCAGCGACGCCAGGCTGCGCACGGTACCGTCCGGCCGCGTGACGTTCCGCCTCGCGGACCCTGTGCGCCGGTACGCGGCCGTGCGCCTGTGCTCGGACCTGTCGTTGACGGACGAGCAGCGCAGCTATCGCCGAGACGGCGACGATTGGGTACTGGACCTCGACCCGCCGGCCATCACGCGGCTCGAGTACCACGTCGAGGTCACCGATCGGGACGGCGCCACGCAGACCGGACCGGATCCGGGCAACCCGCTGTGGGCGCCCGGCGCCTTCGGGGAGAAGTCGGTGCTGCTGCTGCCCGGCTACGAGCCGCCGGCGTGGCTCGAGGCGGAGACCGTCGAGGGTCGCTACCAGGACTTCAGCGTGCGCGGCCGCGGGCTGGGCGCGAACGTCACCGGCCGCATCTGGAGCCCTCTCACCGACGAGCCGCTGCCGCTGCTCGTCGCCCATGACGGGCCCGAGTACGACAAGCTCGCCCTGCTCTGCCGCTATTCGGCCGCCATGATCGCCGCCGGGACGCTGCCGCCGCATCGCGTCGCGCTGCTGGCGCCGGGGCCGCGCGACGAGTGGTACTCGGCGTCGGCGCTCTACGCGCGTGCCCTGTACGTGGATGTGATCCCGGCACTGCCGGCCGCCGGCCAGCCGGTCGGCATGGGCGCCAGCCTCGGCGCGCTCGCGATGCTGGTGACTCAGCGGCGCGCTCCGGGTACGTTCGCCGGGCTGTTCCTGCAGTCAGGCAGCTTCTTCATGTCGCGTTTCGACCGCCACGAGTCCGGCTTCGTCCGCTACGAGCGGATCGTCCGCGTGGTGCGGCGGATCCTCCGCACCACCGCCAGGCCGGTCCCCGTTCAGCTGACCTGCGGCACGGCGGAGGAGAACGTCTTCAACAACCGCGTGATGGCGCGCGCGCTCGCCGAGCAGGGCTACGACACCCGCCTCGACGAGGTGCCGGACCTGCACAACTACACGGCCTGGCGCGACGCCTTCGACCCGCATCTGACACGGCTTCTGCAGGAGGTGTGGACGTGAGGCACGCCGAGCTCTACTCGCCCGCGATCGGGGCGAGCGGGAACGTCCTCGTCTACGGCCACTACGGCCGGCCCGTCCTCGTCTTCCCCGCCGAGGGCGGCAGCGCCCACGACTGGGACGGCCAGGGCGTCGTCCATGCGCTCGGCAGCCTGCTCGAGGCCGGCCGCTGCAAGCTCTACTGCATCGACGCCTTCGACTCCGGCGACCGCAGCGGCTACGAGTCGTGGGTCATCGACCAGGTCGCGCCGTTCATCCACGACGACCAGGGCGGCCACCAGGACATCCTCACCACCGGCTGCAGCATGGGCGCCTTCCACGCGGTCAACTTCGTGCTCCGGCGCGCCGACCTGTTCACTGCCGCGATCTCGATGTCGGGCAACTACGAGTTCGGGATCACGGGCGAGGTGGGGTCGATGCACGGCGACCACCTCGACTGGATCCGCTCGCGCGCGAGCTTCCTGCTCGTCTGCGGCCAGGGCATGTGGGAGGACACCACGGGCGCGCTGGAGAGCACGAAGCACCTCGCCCGGCTGCTGCACGAGAAGGGCATCCAGCACGAGCTGGACCTGTGGGGGCACGACGTCCCGCACGACTGGCCGTCATGGCGAGCGCAGATCACCCATCATCTCCCGAGGTTCTGCTGATGCCGAAGACGAATCACCTGATCGGACTGCTGCTCGGCACCGAGGAGGACTGGCCGCGCGCGTTCGAGACGCTGCTCGGCCGCCTCGGGCCGGTCAAGGACGCCTCCGGCACGAGCCACGAGGTGTCGGTCGAGCGGATCACGATGGAGCCGTTCGACCTGCGCGACAAGCCGCGCCACGACCTCGTCGTCGACCGGCTCGCCTACTGGTACTACCTCCCGCGCGAGTGGCTGAAGAAGGTCTCGCTGATGGACGACGTGTACCTGCTCAACAGCCCGTTCACCTTCCAGTCGATGGAGAAGCACGCCGCCTACTGCGCGATGCTGCGGCTCGGCCTGAAGGTGCCGCAGACGGTGCTCGTCCCGCACAAGAACCCGCCCGACAACGCGCGCTTCGCCTACACCGCCGCCAAGTACAACCAGCCGTTCGACCTCGAGGCGATCGCCGACAAGATCGGCTACCCGCTGTTCATGAAGCCCTACGACGGCGGCCAGTGGGTGGGCGTGAGCCACATCAAAGGCCCCGCCGAGCTCAGGCGCGCCTACGACACCTCCGGCCAGCGGCTGATGCACCTGCAGGCCGCGGTCGACGGCTTCGACGTCTTCGCCCGCTCGCTCTCGATCGGCGCCGAGACGATGGTGATGAAGTTCCGGCCCGACCTCCCGATGCACGACCGCTACGCCGTCGAGCACGAGTTCCTCAGCCCGGAGACCGGCGACGAGGTGCTCACCATCAGCCGGCTCATCAACGCGTTCTTCCGCTGGGAGTTCAACTCGTGCGAGACGCTGATCAAGGGCACGGAGGCGTACCCGATCGACTACGCCAACGCGTCGCCCGACGTGGCCGTCACCAGCCTGCACCACTACTTCCCGTGGGCCATGAAGGCGCTGCTCCGCTGGTGCGTGTTCTGCGTGGTCACGGGGCGCCGGAACCAGGTGGACCTCGACACGCGGCACTACTTCGACATCGGCGACCGCGAGGACCTCAGCTACGAGGAGAAGCTCGCCGCCTACCGCAAGCTGGCCGACGAGTACTTCGAGGTCGAGCGCTACCAGGACTTCTGCGACAGCCGCCTACCCCACGTCGACGAGATGGTGTCCGAGTGGATTGCGTCGCAGGACTTCGACGACCTGTTGGTGGAGACGGTGCGCGCGACGTACCCCCCGCACGAGCACGAGAGGTTCGTCGCGCACTTCCGCGGTCTTATTACTGCCTGACCCTGCAGTCCCCCCGCAGGTCGAGTGAGCGGCGCTCGCCGCGCGCGATGCCGACCTGGCGCGCCGAGCGGATCGTCCCGTCCGCGTCCTCGCAGAACAGCGTCCAGGTCTCGGTCTGCGCCGGCTGGAACGCCTCGGGACCCTCGAACGTCACAGTCCCGCTCCACGGCTCGGCGGCCGCGAAGTTGATCACGCGGACGACGTACTCGCCGGGCTGCGGATCCCCGAGCGTGACCTGCTCGAAGTTCGTCGTGCCCTGGGCGGAGCTGCCGACCTCGACGCCGTCGCGCAGCACGCGGACGTCGTAGTCGCTGACCGGGCTCGGCCACTCGACGCGGATCGTCGCGCGCGCGTTGTCGATCCCCTCGCCGGCCGGAACCGTGATCACGTGGTCCTCGTAGCAGCCCTCCGGCGGGTCGTCGAAGTTCGCGCACGGGGTCGACTCGCCGCGCGCCGCGAACGACTGCGGCGGGCTCGGCTCGCCGGTCGCCTCGCGGCCGCGCTCCTGCGCGACGAGCGGGCGTGTCGACTGGTTGACGTGCCACTCGAAGCGCCCGTTGGCCGGGACCTGCATCGTGCTGTCGAGCGTGTCGGTGAACGTCGTGTCCTGCGACGTCGGGGTCTGGAACGTCTTCTTCAGCCGCAGCACGGCGCCGGCCGGCGCCTGGCCGGCGAGCACGGCGTGCTTGGTGGCATCGGCCGTGTTCTCCTGCGCGAGGTAGTACGCGGCGCGGTTGCCGCCCTCGTACTCGGCCACCGTCTCGGCGAACGGCGGGTGGAAGTGCTCCGGCCCGATCTCGAACGTGAAGCCGAGGCCGCCGGTCGAGTAGTAGCTCCAGTCCTCGGTCGTGCCCGTGGTGTCGTAGAGCTGGTAGGAGAGCTGGCTCGCGTACCCGTTCTCCGCCGCCATCGCGTCACCCAGCGCCTTGTAGATCGGCTCGTCCGGGGTCAGGCCCTGGACCTGGATCCCGGGCGGGCGCAGCACGAGGTTCGAGAACGTGTGGTTGGTGATCAGGGTGGTGACCTGGCGCGAGGAGATCAGCTCGCGGACGTTCTTCGTCTCCGGCTCCGAGAACGGGCCGGTGCCCCAGTAGGTCTCGTTGGTGGGATCGCCGGATGCGCCCGGGCCGCCCCAGAAGCCGCCGTAGTTGCGGTTCGGGTCGACGCCCGCGCTGGCCAGGCCGAAGGCCGGCTGCAGGCAGTTGCCGGCCTCCTCGCCGGTGATCATGCGGCAGTTCTTGCGCCGGTACTCGTTCGGGTGGCTGAGGATGTTGACCGTCTCGTCGTCGGCGCTGCCGCCGCGCCCGTCGCCGGCGCCCAGCAGCTCGCCGGCCTCGCGCGAGGCGTTGAAGCCGTCGGGGTTGACGACCGGCACGACGATCGTGCGCGTGGTCTCCACGAGGCGCTTGCTCTGCGCGTCGCCGCGGCGGTAGCCGAGGATCAGCTCGTACGCCCACTCCATCGCGTGCTCGGCCGACGGCCACTCGCGCGCGTGGTGCGCGCCCATCTGCAGGAAGACGGGCTTGCCGTCGCGGGCGTTCGGGCTGGTGGTGATCTCGATGCCCTCGACCGGGCGACCCTCGTAGGTCGTGTGGTTGAGGGTGATCGGCTTGACGAGGTCGGGGTGCTCGCGCGCGAGGCGCTTCATGTCCTCGGAGTAGTCGAACAGCCGGCGGTACGTGTTCTGGCCGCTCGGCAGCGCGGTTGCAACGTTGGCGGCGGCGAAGGTGGCGTCGGCGCGGCGGTCGCGGCGACTCTGGACCGTGAGGTCCGGGACCTGCGTGACGTACTGGAAGCCGGCGTCGCGCAGCTTGCGCGCGTCGGCGGCGCCGTGCAGGACGACGTCGAGGAACCCGGCGCCGCCGTGCTCGGTGACGTCGAGGCCCGAGTTCGCGAGCTGCTGCGCCCGCGCGCGCGTGGGCGTGGCGACGCGCACCATCGAGGACGGCTCCGCGCTGACGGCGGGCAGGCCCTGGGTGGTGATCGTCAGGTTCGCCGTCCCGGCGCCGCCCGACAGTCGGCACGCCTGCACAGTGATCGCGCCCGCGGCGGGCACGTAGCCCGCGGCGAGCTCGCGGCTGCCGCGGTAGGACGAGCCGGCCACCAGGCGGCCGGTCAGCGTGTCGAACACCGCCAGGTCCCAGTCGCCCGTGCCGCCGTCGAGCCGCGCAGTCACGCTGCCGGCGCCGGTCGCGGTGACGGCCTTCTGCACGAAGCCCGCGCCCGTGGTCAGCAGCCGCGCCGAGCAGCTGCGGTCGACCGCAGCCGGCGACGCGATGGTCACCGCCTGCGCAGTCCCCGCGAGCAGCCCGGCCCCGGCTACGCCGAGCGCCAGCGAAACGATCCCTCGTCTGAGCATGTGTGAGTACCCCTCCCGAAGTTCCGAGGCAAGCCTTGTTACCCGCCTGGAACGTGCTCAGTCCCGGAAACTGGTGCTCAGCGGTTCCGGCGTCTGCTGGGGTCGGTCCAGTTAAGAACCCCCGCGCTCTCGACGCTGAGCGGCGGCATCAGAACCCACGGCCCCGAGCGGGCCCATCGTGTCGATCAGCCACTCGCCCGTCGCGTTACGTCGCAGCTGGACGATCTCGTCGTTCGAGAGCGTGGCGGCCGCTCGATCGCCGCTGATGGCGACTGCCTGGACCGTCGCGCCGAGGAAGTACGCTCGCCACTCCCGCGTGGACCCCTTCAGCTGCCGGCAGGCGGTCCGGGTCATGTAGTCGGTGCAGGTCTGAGCGCTTGAGGCGAATTGCCGCACCCACTTGTCGGCGGTCTCGGCGATCGGCCCCCTCGCCCCCGACGGCGCGCCGGGGAAACTCACGAACGCGACGATGCCGACGGACTGGCGGTCGAGCCGGCACCAGCGCGAGACGTCGCGCGGGAAGCGGTAGCTCAGGCTCGTCTGGCCGGCCGGCCAGAGCCGGAAGAGCGTGATCTCGCTCCGCGGATCACCCGGCGGCGCGGCGACCTTCGCGCCGCAGGTCGCGCTGATCTCAGCGCCGCTGACCGATTCGAAGGTCTGGTTGCGCACAGGTGGAAGCAGCTGCACCGTCAGTACCCGTCCGTCGAGGCTGAAGCGCACGCCGCGCTCGACGTCGGTAGCGACGACCTTCTTGCCCGGCGGCGCCGCCGGCCGTTCGACGTCAGACTCGCGCGCGACGGTCACGACGACCGCGACGAGGGCAGCGACCACGGCGAGCGCCACCAGCGCTGGCAGACCGGTCGCGGGGAGGCCCGGCAGCCGCCGCAGGTCAAAGACACGCGAGCGCGCATGGCTCTCGTTGTCGCGACGGTGCGCCCGGCGCAGCTCACGTTCGAGGTCGTCGAAGAAGTCGGTCATGGGGTCCGCCCTTCCAGCTTGCGCCGCAGGCTCGCGAGGCCGCGCGAGACGCGCTTTCGGATCACGGCCTCGGACGTGTGCGTGGCGGCGGCGATCTGCTCGTACTCCTGCTCGTCGACCACGCGCGCCTCGATCGCGGCGCGCTGGTCGGCCGGCAGCCGTTGCAGAAGCTCCACGACGTCGCCCTCCGCGGTCACCACGAGCTCGATCGCCTCATCGTCAAGCCCGAGCGGCGCCATCCCGAGCGCCCGGCGGGCGCGGTCCTCGACCCGCCCGTGCGACAGCGTCCGCGCGAGCTTGTGCCGCGCGATCCCGTACAGCCAGCCGATCGCCGCTCCCTTGGCGGGGTCAAAGCGCCGGCGCGAGGCAAGCGCGGCGGCGAACGTCTCCGCGGTCAGATCGGCCGCCAGCTCGGCGTCGCCGGTGCGCCGCATGAAGAACCCGGCGAGCGGCCGCGCATGGCGCCGGTAGAAGGCGGCGAAGGCCTCCTCGTCACCCACCGAGGCGACCAACAGCTCCTCGTCGGAGACCATCATCAACAGATCATTGCCGGGACCAGCAGCGTTTGTGACCGAATCGCAAAACGTGATGCCCAGCCGACCCGAACCGGGAGCTCGCGGGGCGTCGTCGGTCTCGGTCAACCGAACGGCGCCATCCGGATGCTCAGGTCGGTAACGGCGAAGCGGTGCAGGTACCACGCCCGGCCGCGAGGGACCTGCTTGGCCTCCGCGCGCCACAGCGCGGCGAATTCGCGCTTGAAGCCCAGCCGCGGGAACTGCTCGACGACGCGGCTGCGGACCGCGTCGGGGATCTCATTGCTGCGCGAGCCGAAGACGTCAACTGCCGCGCCGGCGGACATGAGAAAGGCCTCGGGGCCGGACTCAAGGCCGACACCGGGGCTGTGATGCATGGCGATCGCGTTGGTCACCACCTCCCGGCTGTCGGCGGGCACTCCGTGGCGGTCGGCAAACTCGCGGACCACCGCCGCGCTGCGCACGGTGAAGTCGACGTGCGGGACGGGGCTTGGAAGCCCAGTGTCGTGGAACATCGCGGCGAGGTACAGCAACTCACGGTCAAACGAGATCCCGCGTCGTGCGGCGATGGCGGCTGCCCAGGCGTACGCACGATGGGAGTGGTTGCGCAGCACCGGACTGAGGAGGTCTTCCGCGGCCTCCTGCGCGTCTCGGGCCAGCGACGAGTCCGGGGGCGCAAGGCGCGCCGGTTCGATGGTGGCGCGGCGTCCCGAATGCAAGCGCAGGGCCATCGCCAACAGGCCCACCAGGTTGCCGAGCTCTTCGCGCAGCAGCGGCCGGGCCAGCGTCACGCACTCGCGGGCGGTGAGCACGCCGCCGGTGCGCTCGGTCCATCCAATCGACCCGAGCGTGTCGGCGCGGCCCGGCCGCGGTGTCCCCGTGGGCGTGATCATCGCTGCGGCGGCTCGGCGGCGAGTGCCGGTGCCGCCGGGCTCGTGCGGGTGGCGATCTGGTCGGCGATGTACTGGGCGTCGTCCTTGACCCAGCCCAGCAGCGCCGAGCCGCGCGTGTGCTGCCACGGCATCCCGAGGAAGTACAGCCCCGGCGACGCGGTGACGCCGCGCTGATGCACCAACCGGCCGTCCGCGTCGAAGACGGGCAGTTGCACGAACGAGTGATCGAGATCGAAGCCGGTCGCCCAGATGACGGCGCCGGGACTGAGCCGGCCGCCGTCGCTGAAGCGCACCTCTGACCCGGACACGTCGTCGGTTCGGCCGCGCAGCTCGATGCCGTGCCGTCGTCGGGCGGCGCGAGGGCCTGAGCCGATCAGCGTCTCGCGGTGTTGCATGCGTTGGCCGATCCGCGACTCCACGGTCTTGCCCATCAGGCCGGTGGCTTCGAGGTAGCGGAACAGGTCGCGGCCCAGGATCCGTTGCGGCAACGGCGTCTGGCGGGCGCCGATCGACAGGTGCACCCTGTGGGTGCGGGCGAGCTCCTCGGCGATCTGATAGCCGGTGTTGCCACCACCGACGACCAGCACCGGGCCCGCCGGCACATCCTGGGGGCCGCGGTACCGGCTGCTGTGGAACTGCGTGATGCCCGGGTCGAGGCGCTCGGCGAGCGACGGCACACGCGGTAGCTGGAACGGGCCCGTGGCGATCACGACCTGGTCGGCCTCGTAGCTGCGGTCCTCGAGCTCCACGACGTAGCCGCGCTCGCCTTCGCGGACGGCGCGGACACGGCTGCCCAGCTCGACCGGCAGCTCGAAGTCGCGCGCGTAGTCGGTGAGGTAGGCGACGACGTCGTCGCGACCCGGGTAGCTGTCCGGATCCCCGGGGAACGCCCGGCCCGGGAGGCTGTCGTAGCGGACGGGAGTGAACAGCCGCAGCGAGTCCCAGCGCTCGCGCCACGCCGCCGCCGGCGTGTCGGCCGCTTCGAGGATCGTGAACTGCCGGCCCTGCTGCGCGAGCAGGTAGCCGATCGCCAGGCCGGCCTGGCCGCCGCCGACGACGATCACCTCGCGCCGTTCGCTCATGGCGTCACGTTGAAGCTGAACATCATCCCGCTCTCGTGGTGCTCGGCGATGTGGCAGTGCGCCATCCACACGCCGACGTTGGTGACGTCGAGCAGGATGTCGACGGTCTCGCCGGTGCGCACCAGCACCGTGTCCTTCCACACCAGGTTGGCCTCGGCGACGTCGTCGCGGGCGAGCACGAGGAAGCGGCCGGCGCCGTGGACGTGGAACGGGTGGTGCATCGGATGGTCGCCGGCCATCTCGTTCAGCAGCCGGATCTTCACCTGGTCCCCGACCCGGAACTGCCAGTCGATCGCGGCGTTCTCCGCATCGGTCTCGCGGTCGATGATCTTCCAGCGCATGTTCGCCGGCGTCGTCAGCCGATTGACCGCGACCATGTCGTCTTCCCACTCGATACCGCCGGCCGCCTCGTGATCGTGGCCCGCGGGCTGCGTGCTCGTGGGCGCCGGCCTCGGCGACGAGCTGCGCCGGCAGCAGCTTCATGCCACAGTCCGGGCAATGGCCGGGCTGCTCGCTGACCACCTGCGGGTGCATCGGACACGTGTAGCTTGTCGCCGGAGCCGCGACAGCCAGCAGCTTCATCGCGCACTTCGGGCAGTGGGCCGGTTCCTCACTGACGACCTCCGGGTGCATCGGGCAGGCGTAGACGACCGGCCCTTCCCCTTCTGGCGCACCCATGTCCATCTCGGCGATGAACGCCACGGTCTTGTGCGGCTCGGCCTCCAGATACGGCGCGACGCGCACGCGCTCGGCCGCCATGTCGGGATTGGTGCGCAGAACGTCGAACTGGTCCGCCAGTGGCGGCTCGGCCGGGTCCTCGCTGACGGTGATCGCGGCCAGCCGATAGACCCGATCCGGCGTGTGGTGCTCCAGCACGAGCGCCCCAGAGTGGTCGAATAGGACATCGACGATGACTCGCTCGGACGGAGCGAGGATCACGTCATCGACGAACTGCTCGTGCTCGACGTGGCCGCTGTCGCCGCCGACGAGCTTCATCCGCGCGCCGGGCAGCTTGACCTTGAAGACGCGCGTGTTGGCGGTGTTGGTCAGGTAGAGGCGGACCACTTCGCCGAGCTGCGCGGTCAGCGTGAGATCCGGCTCACCGCTGATGAGCAGCATGTCGCCGAAGCGGCCCATTGCTGCGTAGGTCGTCTCGGAGCGGCTGAACGGCGCGACCTTGCCGTCCTCCAGCAGGATGTCGTCGAGCGTGAGCACCAGCTCGCGGTGCGCGGGCGGCCAGTAGTCCGGGTCGGCCGGCTCGACGAGCACGTTGCCGTACAGGCCCATCTCCTGCCCGTAGTCCTCGCGGATATGCGGGTGGTACCAGTACAGCCCCGGATCCGGGAACGCGACACGGGCGGAGAACCTCTCGCCCACCGCCATCGGCCGTTGCGTCTCGTGCGTTCCGTCGTAGCGGTTCTCCAGGCGCAGTCCGTGCCAATGGACCGTGGCGTCCATGTCGCCCTGGTTCTCGACGTCGACGATGACCTCCGAGCCCTCCCGCACCTTCAGCGTCGGTCCGGGAATCGACCCGTTGTAGGCCAGCATCCGGACCGTCGCGTCGCCCAGTCGCTTGGCGACCGGAGCGATCCGCAGATCGAGATGCTCACCGTCAGACAGCTCGACCAGCTCGGTCGCCCGCGCCTCGGGAAGCCCCGTCGAGTCGGTGGGGAAGCGATCTGTCGGTTCGGTATCGGCGTGGTGTTGCATCGGTCAGCGTCCTTCCTCTATGGCAGGCCGCGACGAAGCCCCACCAACGAGTGGAGGCGTCAACAGGCACTCCGGGCGGACGGTGCCGCAGTCTCTCGGATGCGGTCGTGTCGTCCGGAATAACGTCGGGCGTGGCGCCGAAGCGCTCACTGCGGGGTCTCGCGCGGCGGTACGACTGTGTCTCAATCCGATCCTCGCCAGTACCTCCTACGAAGTCAAGGTACGGTCGCTGACCGCGCCGCTGTTCCTTTCATGCAAACCAGCACTCGGACGTTCCCGCGACGATCCCCACACGCTCGTAACCTGCGCGGCTTGTCGTGCGGGTGTAGGGTCGGTGATGCGCTCGCCCGGCAGCGGCGAGCGCGGTTTCGCGGCTCTAACTCTTGGCCGGCTTGTGCGCGTCGACCCTCAGCGGTCCGCGCCCCTACCGAGGTTCAAGGAGCCAGGCATGTCGATCTCCACGCCACAGCGGCCCTCCGTTGCGACCGATCGCGACGATCGGACGACCCATCTTTCCGCTCACGAGCCGTCCGAGCGGCGAACCTTCCCCGGCTGGCGGTGGATGGCGGTGTGGCCCGCCTTCCCGGTCGCCGGATACATCGGCTGGATCGTCGGCGGACGCGTCGACGCCGTCGACGCCGCGCTCGTCGGCGGCGCGATCACCGCAGCCGGCCTTGCCGCCGTCCAGTGGTGGGCCGCCAAGGGCGCGCTCGGGCGCCCCGCGCCGTGGATCGGCGCCAGCGCCGCCGGCTACGCCGTCGGGTTGGCGGTGGGCGCCGCGCTGGTGAGCTACGAGACCGACCTCGGCGCGCTCGCCCTGATGGGCCTCATCAGCGGCGCGGCGCTCGGCGCCGCCCAGGGGCTCGTGCTCGCCCGGCAGGGACGCCGCAGGCTCGCGCTGCCGTGGGCGCTCGCGATGCCGGCGCTGTTCGCGCTCGGCTGGTCGGCGGCGTCAGTCACCGGCATCGGCGTCGACGACCAGTTCACGGTGTTCGGCGCCGGCGGCGCGCTGCTGTTCACGCTGATCAGCGGACTCCTCCTCGCACGCCTGACACCCGTCCGCGCACCGGCGGCGTGATGGACGCCGTCGACCATGTCGTGCTCGGCGCCGGCGCCGTCGGGATGGCCGTCGCGGAGGCGCTGGCCGCCCGTGAGGCGTCGGTGCGTGTCGTCAGCCGCTCCGGGCTTCGCGAGCCGGTGGCGGGCGTTCAGTCGGTCGCCGGCGACGTCACCGATCCCGCCTTCGCGGCGTCGGCGACGCACGGCGCGCGCGTCGTCTACCAGGCACTGAACCCGCCGTACCATCGCTGGGCGCAGGAGTTCCCCGGCCTGCAAGCGGCAGCGATCGCCGCCGCGCAGACCGCCGGCGCGCGGCTGGTCGCGATGGACAACGTCTACATGTACGGGCGGGCCAACGGACAGCCGTTCACCGAGGAGCGCGCCCACGACGCCCACACCCGCAAGGGCCGCGTCCGCGCGGCGATGGCCCGCGACCTGATGGCCGCCCACGAAGCGGGACGGGTCCAGGTCACCGTCGGGCGCGCGTCGGACTTCTTCGGACCGCGCGCCGGCGGGCAATCCTTGATCGGCGACTGGGTGATCCCTCCGGCACTCGCCGACAAGCCTGCGTCGGTGATGGGCGACCCCGACATGCCGCACACCTACACCTTCATCCCCGACATCGGCAACAACCTCGTCGCTCTCGGCGAACGCGACGACGCGCTCGGACGCGTCTGGCACCTGCCCAGCCCAGAGACGCGCACCACGCGCGAGGTCGTCGCACTCGTCTACCAGGCCGCCGGCACCAAGCCGCGGCTGAAAGTCACGCCGGCGTGGCAGATGCGCGCGCTCGGAATCGTCAACCGGACGGTCCGCGAGATCAACGAGATGCGCTACGAGTTCGACGAACCGTTCATCGTCGACGCCTCCCGCGCGGAAACCGAGCTCGGCCTGCGCGCCACACCGCTCGCCGACGCGGTCGAACAGACGGTGCGCTGGTACCGCGCGCAGGCGAACCAATCGTCCGCCGCCGAACACGGAGGCACGCGGCACGTCGCGCCCGGCTTGGAGCCGAACTGATGGACAGCACAACCGCAGGGACGCTCGCGAGTGCGGAAACAGGAGCGACACTCCCGGCGAGGGGCCGGACGATGAAGGCGATCATCCGCGACGGCTACGGCTCCGCCGACGTCCTGCGCCTCAGCGAGGTGGAGGTGCCCGATGTCGGTGATGAAGAGGTGCTCGTGCGCGTCCGCGCGGCCGGCCTGGACCGGGGCGCGTGGCACATCATGGCCGGGCTGCCCTACCTGCTCCGGGCCGCCGGCTACGGGCTGCGCAGGCCGAAGGTCGCCGGACTGGGTTCGGAGCTGGCCGGGGTCGTCGAGGCGGTCGGCGCGAACGTGACGGGGCTCGAAGCGGGCGAGGCGGTGTTCGGCACGTGCAGTGCTTCGTTCGCCGAGTACGCCTCGACGGAACCGGACAAGCTCGCGCGGATGCCCGCGAACCTGAGCTTCGAGCAGGCCGCCGCCGTGCCGATCTCCGCCGTCACCGCGCTACAGGCGCTACGCGACCGTGGGCACGTCCGGGCCGGCCAGCACGTCCTCGTCATCGGCGCATCGGGAGGCGTCGGGACGCTTCGCCGTGCAGATCGCCAAGGCCCTCGGAGCGAACGTCACCGGCGTAGCGAGCACGCAGAAGCTGGACCTAGTGCGCTCGCTGGGCGCCGATCACGTCATCGACTACACGCGCGCCGACATCACCGACGACGGCCAGCGCTACGACGTCGTCCTCGACATCGGGGGCAATCGGCCGCTGTCCCGACTCCGCCGCGTCCTCACCGACGACGGCACGCTGGTCATCGTCGGTGGCGAGGGCGGCGGTCGCTGGACGGGAGGCATCCACCGCCAGCTCGGCGCCATGGTGGTGTCGCCCTTCGTGCGCCAGCGTCTTGGGACGTTCATCGCCAAGCCGAACAGATCCGATCTCGACGTGCTCCGAGCGCTGATCGAGGCCGGGTCGGTCACGCCCGCCATCGACCGGGTCATTGCGCTGGACCAGGTCCCGGACGCGATCCGCGACCTCGCCGGAGGACGCGTGCGCGGCAAGATCATCATCGCCACTTGACCCGGAACGGCGGGGCCGCGGGCGCGGTCCTGAGGATCGGAAACATCACGACCGCCGTGCCGACGTTGCCGATCATCAGGAGGATCTCGAGGAGGGCGCCCAGCGTGACGCGGCCGTCGTCGCCGGCGCCGAGGATGTAGCCGGTGTCGCTGAGCACCGGCTCGTAGAGAACGAGCGCGGCGGGATGGCCGTGAGAAACGTCGAGGCCATGAGCCAGCCGGCGATGCGAGCGGTCCTTCTCTGCTGCGGCGACTGCTGTGCAAGGCAGCACTCAGACGTTCCCGCGGGAACGTCTGAGTTGCGCTGCCGCAATGCGCGCGAGAGCCGATAGCGCCTCTCGTCCCAACGGATGGTCCCCGCGTAAGGTCTTCGCATGGTTTCGCTTCGTCCATTGACAGACTCGAACCGTGACGCGGTCGAGGCTTTGCGCGTGTCGCCGAGCCAAGAGCGCTTCGTCAGCGGGGTGGCCGAGTCGTTGCGTGACGCTGCCGAACATCCCGACGCTCGCCCGCTGTGCTGGGGGGTGTATGCCGAAGACACGCCGGTCGGGTTCGTGATGATCGCCGACGAGGTCGCAGGTCCCGACTACATCCCGCAGTTTCTGTGGAAGCTCCTCATCGACGAGCGCCACCAGCGGCAAGGCTTCGGCACTGCCACGCTCGATTTGATCGTCGCGTACTTCCGTGGTCGACCGGGCGTCAAGGTGCTGACCACGAGCGCCGGTCAGGGCGAAGGAAGCCCGATCACGTTCTACGAGCGATACGGCTTCGAGCGCACGGGTGAAGTGTCCGACGGTGAGGTGCTCCTTCGGCTCACGCTCCCCTAGCCCACGAGTAGCATCGCGCGATGGGTCTGTTCAGCTGGCTCAACCGCAGCGGCGGCGAGATCCTCAGTCCCACGATCGTCGACCCCGCGTTCAAGCGCGCCGAGAGCGCGTTGGAGGAGGGCGCCGTCGCGAGCGCGACGATCGTCGGCATCGAGCGCAAGCTCGACGACGGGACCGCGACGCGCTTCGTGGCGGTCGCGGTGCCGACGGCGAGCGGAACCCGCACCGGAGGCGTCCAGGTCATGCATGGTCCGGCGCACGTGCTCGCGCGTCTGCGCCTGGGCGTAGAGGTCCTCGTGCGTCACAGCGACGGCGACGCGGTGGTGCTCGACTGGCCGGCGATGTGCGCGCTCTGGGGCGTCGCCGACGAACCCGGGCAGAAGCGGCGTCGCAAGCCGCCCGGGAACGGGGTGACGGACAACGCCGTCGACTGGGGCGAGCAGCGCCGCCTGAAGAAATGGGCGCCGCGGCGCGCGACCATCACCGCCCTCAGCCGGCGCGACGGCGTCATGGGCCCGACGCTGAACTTCGATGTCGCACTGCAGCTCGACGATGGGGCCCAGGCCGTCGCCGGCAACACCGAGGTCCCCTTCTATGCCGCCTGGCTCGCGGCGCCCGGCGCCGGGGTCCCTGTCGCCGTGGACCCCAAGGATCCCGCGAAGGCGGTCGTCGACTGGGCTGCCGCCGCCAACGAGCCGGGCCGGTCACCGGGACGATTGGACGACCCGCCGCCGGACGGCAGCGCGGCGGCGCTCCTTACGCAGTAGCCGCACTGCGGGTGCGGCTGCCCGTACGGGGGCGGCGGGCGCCCGAACCCGAAGACGCTGGGCAGCGCGATATCGGCACCCCACCGGTCGCGGGAGTATGCCTCCCATGAGCCCGACCGACATCCACATCATCCACGCGGCCGCCACGCACACCGTGCGCATCAGCCGCCGCGGACGTCGCGCCTCCTAAGGACTTCGCCGTGACCGTCACCATCACACCCCGCCGCCCCGCCGCCACCGCTCACGCCTTCTCCTCCCCCACCGTGCGTGAGATCCCCCCGGTGCAGGCCCCGGGCACCTTCGACTCGACCTGGTGACCTAAACCGCGGGCCACCACGGTCCGCGGGCGGTCGAGCCCCCCAAGACGACGAACCTCCTCATACACGCCCGCGCGGCCCAGCCGCGCGGGCGCGTCGTCGTTGTGTTCTTCGGCGCTGCTCAGTCTCGGAGTGTGGCGAACGCCTTTCGCACGGCTCGTGGTGCATGACCGAAGGCGGAGACATCCGTTCCGCCGTTTCACATGGGCCATGCAGATGCCGTTCTTCATGAAACGGGACGATGCCCGGCAAGAAGAGGCGTCGAGTCGGATGCCCTGGCGGAGGAGTGTCCTGACCGTGCGGGAGGTCGATCGTCATCGGTGCACTGGCACGACGCCGGCGCGCGCCAGCGCTCGATGCCGCTCGTGGCGGAGTGGCGATGACTTTGCAACTCGGGTGGGGTCTCATGCACATGAGCACAGACACGTTCTGCAGCAGGCGTCCATCCCCGCCCGCCGGTGCGAGGATCTGAAGCCATGCTGATCTACTCGATGAGCGTCTCGGTGGACGGCTTCATCACCGACCGCGAGGGCGCGTTCGCGTGGTCGGCCCCGAGCGACGAGCTGTTTCGTTTCCACACCGCGCGGGTCAGCGAGCTCGGCGGTTGTCTGCTCGGCCGAAGGCTCTACGAGACGATGCTGGTGTGGGAGACGGATCCGTCGTTGCGCCAGGACGAGCTCAGGGCCGCGTTCGCAGATGTCTGGTGCGCGATCCCGAAGGTCGTCTTCAGCCGCACGCTCGACAGCGTCCAGGGCAACGCCCGGCTCGCCGAGGCGTCATTGGCCGAGGAGATCGCCGCGCTGCTCGACGCGACTGACAAGGACGTCGAGATCGGCGGCGCCGGCTTGGCCGCGCAGGCGATCGAGCTCGGCCTCGTCGACGAGCTGCGCATCTTCCGCAACCCGGTCGTCGTCGGTGGCGGCACGCCGTACTTCCCGCCGGTCACCGACGACATCGCGCTGGACCTGATCGAGACCCGGACGTTCGGCTCGCGCGTGATCTACGAGCGCTACAGGCGGGCCTGCGTTGAATCGGAGTGACACCGCCGGCCTACGGCTCTCCGCACCCCGCGGGTGGGGTCGCCCCCGAGCGTCTTCGCCGGGTGCCTCGGTGTCCGCCCGCGCCTTGGACTGGGACATTGGTGCCATGAACCGAACCGTGCGCCGATACCGCCAGATCCTTCGCCACCTTCAGAACTCCGCTACGACTCCCGCGTTCGCATGACGGCCGCGATGGTCAGCGACACGTCGGTCTGATGGCCGCCCTCACCGCGGGTACGCGAGTCCGGGTGGTCGGCCGGCGCTCGCCCGTGGGCGGCCGTGTTGGTGAGGTCATCGCCTGGCGTGGTGTCGCCTTCCACGTCGAGCTCGACGGCTTGGGAACCCACCTCATCGAGCCCGAGGAGCTCGAAAGGGTGCGCGACTGAGTCGAGTGTCGAGAACGAGATCGGCCAGCCCCACCGACCGTTCCAGCGTGCGGTGAAGAACAGGATCCGGCAGGGACGTCACGATCGCCTCGGAACACGGCGCCACGAGATCCTTGGGTGGCCCGCAGCCCGCGCTGATCCGAGGTCGGGTATTCAGGGCCTGGTCTCGTACCTGGTCAGGAGCACGCCGTCGGGAAACGTCCGGGTCTCCACCAGGCTCAGGTTCACCCAGTTGTCCAGGGCCGTGAAGAACGGCGTGCCGCCGCCCACCAGGACCGGATGGGTGACGATCGCGTACTCGTCGATCAGCCCGGCCCGCATGGCCGCCGCGGCGAGTGTGGCACCGGCGATGTCCATGGGGCCGCCGTCGTCGGCCTTGAGCCTGGTGATCTCGGTGACCGCGTCGCCGGTGACCAGACGGGTGTTCCAGTCGACCGTGCTGATCGTCGAGGAGAACACCACCTTCGGCATGTCCCGCCAGCGGCCGGCGTACTCGATCTGCGCCGGTGTGACGCCCGGTTGCTTGTGGGCGGTCGGCCAGTGGGAGCTCATCGTCTCCCACAGCTTGCGCCCGTACAGCGCCAGGCCTGTCGCCCCCACCCGGTCGGACCACCACTGGAACAGTTCGTCGCTCGGCACGCTCCAGCCGAGGTCGTCGCCGGGCGCGGCGATGTAGCCGTCCAGGCTCAGGTTCATGCCGAAGATCAGTTTCCGCATGGCGTCATCCTCCCGTGAGTCGGTTTCGGCGTACAGACCAGCACGGCGCGCAAAATCATCGGTCAGGCCCACCGAGGGCCAATTGACCACGACGCCAAGCAGACGGGACGGAGGCCTAAGTCAACTCGCTTGCGCAATCGCCTGATGGCGAAAGTGCCTGACCGCTCGCGCGAGAGGCAAGAGCCGGCGCTGCTGGTTTCTGCCTCAACGCCCCGCTGGCACCTCTGCGGGTAGCGGATCGCGGGCGAACAACACACGTCGTTCCGTCGATGCGCCGAACGAGGCAAAGTTGGCCCTTCCCTGGCTGAGACTGATTCGGTTCGGTCCGCTCGGTGCGTCGGGCCCTCCGTCGCGACGGGTGTTGTCCGCGCGGTCGTCCTCCCAGCCGCACACAGCGCAGATCTCGTTGTATCCCATGTTCAGCAGTGTGAGATAGCCGCAGCAGTCGCACGCATGACGTGGACACTCGGAAAGCTCACGTAGGAGTCGCTCTGATACTTCCCTCGCCCACGCCGGCATGTTCTTCCGGCCGAGGTAGAGAACCATTGCGCCGATCGGTGTCGCCGCTAAGGCCGGACGCTTGGCGTCGCCGGGTATGTAGACGCTCCAGCCGAATTCCTCGCCGTCCAACTGCACGACGAGTTGGCGTCCATCATCGAGCTCGAACCGTCTGGATCGCTCGAACACGCTAAGAACATTAGAGCGGAACCGGATCCAAATTGAGGCGTCGCCGCGCTTGGGCGGCGCCCAAGAAGCGTAAGCAGCGATCGTTGAATCAGAGCCCGGGACGCGAACCACGGCGGAGCACGCGGGCGATGACCCTGGGCTCGGTATTCCGATCGCGTCCCTTCACAGAGCAGATGTCCTGGCCTGCTGTCCTTGCCGCCCTCATGAGGCCCGCCACAGAGCACACGCCGGAACCACCGGAAACTGCCGCGGGCGGGCCGCGGCGTGGCCTCCCGGAGCGCTAGGGCGCGAGCCTGCGAGCGCTGCTCCGGGAGGCCATGACGCGGGCCGACCCCAGCCAACGCCGGAGACGGACCATCAGGGGCCGCCGCCGAAGCGGCGGCCCCAGATGCGTCAGTCGAGCAAGTGCCGCAACGCACGGCGCATGACCGCGTTGCGGGCGTCCTGCGTCGAGATCCCCTCGAACCCGAAGCCGAAGAGCAGCGAGTCCGGGGTGCTGATAGCAGCGCCGACGGGGAAGCCCGAGTCGTCGGTGCGGATCCAGTTGTTGGCGTTCGTGCCACTGCTGTCCGGCTGCCCGGGGGCCCAGCCGCCGAGGTCGGCCTCGAACGACGTGCTCGTGCCGTCCGGCAACACCACGTCGTCGATGAACACGCCCAGGTTCTGGACCGACCAGTCGCTCACGTAGGCGATCGAGATCTCGATCGTGCGCGTTGCGTAGGTGTCCAGGTCGATCCGCCACTGCTGCCAGCCGGACGAGTTGCCGGAGGCGGCGTTCCAGACGCCGGTCGTGCCCGTCGACGTGCACGTCGCGGTCCCGTCCCACGTCTGATAGTGGTCGAGCTGCGGGTGCAGGTCACGCCAGCCCGCGGCGCAGCTGTCACCCGGAGCCGTCGTGGTGTTCCCGTTGGCGTCCGGGAGCGTCGTCCAGTCGTCGCCGCCCGGCGAGCGGACCTCCACGAACAGGTGGTCCCAGGCCGGCTCGGTGTCGCGCGACACCCAGAACGTCAGGTCGCCGCCGCCGGCCGGCACCGCGACCTCGCGGGTCAGCCGCTTGTAGGAGACGTCGGCGATCTGCGAGTACACGTACTGCGTGCCGGTGTGCGGCGCGAACGGACCGCCCGGCTTGTCCCACCGGGCCGACGGCCAGGTGTTGAAATGCGGGTACTCGTCGCGCTTGAGGATGCCGCTCGTCGACACGAACGACGCGCTCTGGTTCTGGTTGTCGGCGCTCTCCGGGCCGCCGAAGCTCCAGGTCAGGCCGCCGAACGGGTCGTCGATGCCGGCGATGTCGAACTGCTCGCCGGTGTCGGGGTCGAACCCGTCACCGACCGCCAGCGCGTAGGCGCCGAGCCAATACTCGAGCACGTCCATGACGCCGTCGCTGCTCGGCGAGCCGAACAGGCCCAGGCACTGGCGCGGATCCGGGATCGCCGGGTTGGGCGCGCCGTTCACACGGCAGGGCACGTCGCCGCCCTTCGGGTCGTAGTACTGCGCCCCGGCCCCACCGGTCGCGACGTACTGCTGCCCCGCCCAGGCGCCTGTATAGAGGAGCTTCCCTCCTTCGTTCATGTACGCGCGGAACTCGAGCATCTCGTCCTGCGCGAGCCGGTCCGCGTTGCCGCCCGGGAAGCCGGCGGGACGGGTGACGTTGTCGTCGCCCGTGTACCAGACCACTGCGTCGTAGTGGCTCAGCACGCCCAGGTGGTCCGGCGCCGTCCGGCCGCGGGCGTCGACGTCATAGACGTCGGCCCTGAAGCCGTTGGCGCGGATCGCGTCGAGGTAGTACTGCAGGTAGTGCGGCCCGGGTGTCTGCACGGGCGAGGCGCCCGTGTAGTCCTCGGCCGCGACCACGAGCACCTTGCGGCCCGTGTCGGAGACCTGCTTGTAGGTGAACGAATCGGACCGGTAGTCCTTGCGCCCCTCGTCACCCTCGAACCACACCTTCACGGTGTCGCCCGGGTCGGCGCCGCGCACGGTGCCGCGGAGCTCGTGGTAGTAGACGTCGGCCGGCTTGAACACCTCGCCGCCGCGCCACTCCTTGGTGTCCGCGCTGTGCGTCCGCCCGTTGTTGATGCGGTACTTGAGCTCCACGTGGCCGAGGCTGCGCTTGGCCAGCACCTGCACCGGCTGCGGGTCGCCGTAGGAATACTCGAACGCGAAGTTCACGCCCGGGATGCCGTCCTTGTAGGCATCTTCGCTGCGGATGTAGAACGGCTCGGTCTCGATGCCGGTGACCGTCTCCGGGTCGTCGGGATCCTCCGCCGACTTGGCGACCGACTGCGCGAACGGCAGCACGCGGTCGAACTCCGCCTGCACGAGCGCCGGGTCGTCCGGGAACACGAAGCCGCAGCCCGGGCAGCCCTCGGACAGCTCCGGCGTCCAGGCCAGCGCGCCCGTCTCGGCGTGCGCGTAGTCCGTCGTCTCGCCGTTGGTGACGTAGAGGACGTCCGAGCTCAGGCCCGGATGGAACTCCGAGATCGCCGGGTCGTCGAGGTTGCCCGACAGGGCGTAGTAGATCGGGTCGTCGGCGGTCGCCGTGCCGACCTGCCAGCCCTCGGCGTACAGCAGCCACTGGCCGGCCGAGTGCCAGTTGACCTGGAACTCGAAGCCGATGCGGTCCAGCAGCCCCTTCATGGCCTTGGTCTCGGCCTCGGAGTTGGCGGCGGTGCCACGGTAGGTGTCGCTCGAGAAGACCGACGACGAGCCCTCGTTGTCGTACTTCCAGTGAGCGGGGAAGTTGCGGTTCGGGTCGACGCCGTCGCCGATCTCGGTCGTCCCGTTCGCGTTGTTGTCGCGCAGGTTCTTGCGCCACAGGCGCTCGTTGGTGAACGTGTACTCATAGCCGTCGGGGTTGGCGACGACGATGAACCACAGCTCGTTGTCCTCGAGCAGGCGCCGGACCGACTTGTCGCCCGACCGCCACTTGTCGATGTAGTGGAACATCAGCCGCCGGTTGATCTCGGCGGCGATCCACTCCCGCGCGTGCTGGGTGGCGCTGTAGAGCACGGCCGGCCGCTTGCCGTCCTTGACCTTCTGCGCGTCCTCGGTGAGCTTGAGCGCGAGGATGTCGCGGCCCTTGATCGTGCGGCCGATCTTCTCCAGCTTCGCGATCCTCGGGTTGTTGCGGGCGGCGGCGCGCATCTGGTCCTCGATGCCGCCGTCCTCGTCGTACGAGCGCCACACGTTGAATCCGTTGGCGGCCATGCGGGTCGCGAACTGCTGGACGGTCTGGCCGCCCTGGACGCGCGTGAGCTTGGCGGTGACGCCGGCGTCGGCGAGCTTGGCGCGCTGATCGGCGGTCATGATGAGGTCGACCTCGGTCCCGCCGGCGACCTGCCGAGCGCCCTCGGCGATGTCGAAGCCCGCCTCTGCGATCGTCTTCAGGCCCCCGGCGTCGACCACCGCCGTATAGGCGTTCAGCCGATCCTGCGTGCGCGGCTTGGCGTCGGCGGCCTGAGCACCGGCGAGCGCAAGCGCGGCCGTCACGGCCGCGAGCAACCTACGTCGCATGTATGTCCCCTCCCCTGGGGTTTCGAGCGTTGTCAGAAGCGTGCCACATCTGGGCCCGAACCGCGCAGGATCCTGTCAGCCGTGTGGCGGGAGTCGTAGGCCCACAGTCGCGGGAGCGCGGCAGTGAGGGCGCCGCAGCCCACCACGCACAGAGCGCCGCCCGCCACGACCGAGGCGCGCACCCCCAACAGGGCCGCCGTCAGGCCGGCCTCGGCGTTGCCGAGCAGCGGCCCCGCCGACCACGAGATCATCTCCACGCCGGCCAGCCGCCCGCGCAGCCGGTCGGGGATCGTCTCGTTCCAGATCGTCGCCCGGAAGACGCCGGAGATCGCGTCGGCCCCGCCCGCCACCGCCAGGCAGGCGAGCGCGAGGGGAAGCGACTGCGCCAGTCCGAAGGCGGCGATCGCCACGCCCCAGCCGCACGCGGCGAGCACCACCGCGCGGCCGTGGTGGTGCACGCGCGCCGTCCAGCCGCTGACGGCCAGGAACAGCACCGCGCCGGCCGACGGCGCCGCGTACAGCAGTCCGACCACCGCGCCGCCGCCGTAGCTCTCCGCCAGCGCCGGGAACAGCGCCATCGGCATCGCGAAGAACATCGCGACGATGTCGATCAGGTAGGTGCCGAGCAGCTCCTGGCGCGAGGCGGCGTAGCGCAGGCCCTCGGCGATCGCCTTGACGCCCACCGGCTGGCGCTCGGTCGGCGGCGGGGTGCGCATGGCCGCCAGCGCGGCGAGTGAGACGACGAAGGTCGCGAGGTCGACGGCGTAGGTGGCGCCGAAGCCCAACCAGGCGATGAGCACGCCGGCCAGCGCCGGTCCCGCCAGCTGCGCCACGTTGGCCACGCCCCAGTTGAGCGCGCTGGCCGCCTTCAGCTCCTCGCGCTCGACCAGCCGCGGCAGCATCGCGTCGAGCGGCGGCCGCCGGATCGCCGAGAACGCCGCGATCAGCGCCGCCGCGACGTACAGGAACCAGACGTGCGGGTCCTCGAGCACAGCGTTGAGCACGAGGGCGGCGACGATCACGATCGCCCCGGCCTCGGCGAGCATCACCAGCCGCCGGCGATCGAAGGCGTCGGCCAGCGCGCCCCCGACCAGCGCGAGCGCCAGGATCGGCACGAACTCCGCCACGCCGAGCAGGCCGACCGCGACGGTCGAGCCCGTGAGGTCGTAGACCTGCACCGGGA
The DNA here is from genome assembly GCA_963835525.1 of uncultured Solirubrobacteraceae bacterium. Taxonomy (GTDB): domain Bacteria; phylum Actinomycetota; class Thermoleophilia; order Solirubrobacterales; family Solirubrobacteraceae; genus DASSUW01. Next base: position 513,196 of record CAWIFM010000009.1, on the reverse strand, counting down.
TCGCGACCAGCGTGATCATCGAGCCCAGCAGCGAGGTCGACTGCCCGAACACGAGCAGGCGCAGCTCCCGCCGGCGACGCAGGAGGTCCGCGTCGACGGCGAGCGCGCGCAGGATCCGCGCGAGGCGGCGCGTCACATCCCGGCGGACGCGTACAGCATCTCGATCGCGCGCGCCTGTCCGACGGCGTCCTCGCGGCCGAGCCGCGGCGGGCGGTCCTCGCGGATCGCCGCCGAGAAGTCCTCGAGCTCGAGCCCGTACGGGTTGGCCGCCTCGACCGGGATCTCCTCACCGTCGCGCGTCAGCCGCGGCGACTGACCGTGCCAGGGATCCTCCGCAATCAGTGTCCCACCCGCGCCGACGACGTAGATCCCGCCGCGCAACGGCACGTCGAGCCCGCAGTCGAACTGGCCGATCACGCCGCCCGGCAGCCGCAGCACGGCAGCGAAGCGCGCATCGACCCCGCCCGGGGCGAGTACGGCCTCGCCGCTCACTCGCTCGGGCTCTCCGGCCAACAGCCGCAGGGCGCTCACGCAGTAGCAGCCGACATCCATCAGGGAGCCGCCCTCGAGATTGCTCTGGAGGCGCACGTTGGCCGGGTCATCGCCGATGGTGAAGCCGAACGCGGCGCGCACGATCCGCAGCGGAGCGATCTCCGGCAGGAGCCGCACCAGCGCCTCGGTCTGCGGGTGGTAGCGCCACATGAACGCCTCCATCAGCAGCCGGCCGGCGCGTTCGGCGGCGTCGAAGGCCACCTCGGCGTCGGCGACGCGCCGCGTGAGCGGCTTCTCGCACAGCACGTGCTTGCCGGCCTCCAGCGCCTTGATCGACCACGGCACGTGGAGCGAGTTGGGCAGCGGGATGTACACCGCCTCGATCTCGGGGTCGGCGAGCAGCTCCTCGTAGGAGCCGTGCACGCGCGGAATGTCGTGCTCGGCGGCGAACGCCTCGCCGCGCTCTCGGTCGCGCGAGCCGACTGCCACGACATCGACATTCGGGGCGACGCGGGCTCCGGCGAGGACTTTGCGGTTGATGCGGGCGGTGGAGAGCACCCCCCAACGCACCGCACCAACCTCCGTCACGCTCGTCCCGACTGGGCCCGGCCCCTCCGGGAGACCGAGTCCACCGTGACGGCCAGCAGCAGCACGCCGCCGGTGAGCACGAACTTCGTCCCCGACGACAGGCCGAGCAGGCCGAGCCCGTTGTCGATCGAGAGCATCACCAGCGCGCCCAGGATGGCGGCCTTCATGCTGCCGCGGCCGCCGAACAGCGAGGTGCCGCCGATGACCGCCGCGGCGATCGGGTACAGCAGCGCCTGGCCGCCGCCCGTGTTGGTGTCGACCGACCGCAGGCGCGAGGCGAGCACCATGCCGCCCACCACCGCCATGAACGAGCAGAGCGCGAAGCAGACGATCTTCACGCGGTCGACGTCGATGCCCGCGCGCCGCGACGCCTCGGCGTTGCCGCCGACGGCGTAGACGTGGCGCCCGAAGCGCGTGCGGTTGAGGACGTAGGTCCAGATCAGGAACATGGCGCCCACCAGCAGCGCCGCGTACGGGAGGCCGCGGTCCTGGTTGGCGACCGCGGTCACGATCACCAGCGCTCCCGCCACGCCGACGATGCGGAACGCCACGATCAACATCGGGTCGGTGCGCAGCCCGGCCTTCGTCCGCGACCGCTGCCGTACGAGCTGCACGGCGGCGTACACCGCCGAGAGCGCGATCACCAGCACCCACGCGACGGCGGGCTCCATGAAGTCGTTGGCGAGACCGATGACGAAGTCGTTCTGCAGGATGACCGTGCCCTTGCTGCCGATCAGCAGCAGCACGACGCCGTTCCACGCCAGCAGTCCCGCGAGCGTGACCACGAACGAGGGCACGCCGACCTTGGTGATGATCAGGCCGTGCAGCGTCCCGATCGCGAGCCCGGCGCCGAGCACGATCACGAGCACCAGCGGGGTCGGCAACACGTTGCCGTCCGGCGTCAGCAGGATCGCGGTCAGGACGCCGCCGACGCCCGACACGAAGCCGATCGAGAGGTCGATCTCCCCGAGCAGCAGGACGAACGTCACGCCCATGGCGATGAGCGCGTACGGCGCCGTCTGGACGAGCAGGTTGACGAAGTTGCCCGCCGTCAGGAAGCGGTCGTTCTGGCTCTGGAAGACGAGGCAGATGATGATCAGGCCGATGAAGATCGGCAGCGAGCCGAGGTCGCCCGACTTGACGCCGATCCACCAGTTGCGCGCGTAGGCGGCGACGGTCTGCGTGTTGCCCGCGGTCGGAGCGGCGGGCGGCGGTGCGGCGACCGTGCTCACGCCATCACCTCGGCTTCCTGGCCGGGCACCTTGGTCAGCTTGCCGGCCGTGATCGCCTCGACGACCTCCTGCTGGTTGGTCGCGGTCCGCTTGAACTCGGCCACGTTCTGGCCGAGCCGCAGGACGGTGATCGAGTCGGCGACCTCGAAGATGTCGTGCAGGTTGTGCGAGATCAGGATCACCGCGAGGCCCTGCTCGCCGAGCCGCTTGACGAGGTCGAGCACCTGGCGCGTCTGCGCCACGCCGAGCGCGGCGGTCGGCTCGTCGAGGATCACCACGCGCGAGTTCCACATGACGGCCTTGGCGACCGCCACCGACTGGCGCTGGCCGCCGGAGAGGCCGGCCACCGTCTGGCGGACGGACTGCAGGGTGGTGACCGAGAGGCTGGTCAGCGTCTCCTGCGCCTTGGCCTCCATGTCGGTCTCGTTGAGCCGGCGCAGGCCGTCGACCTCCTCGCGGCCGAGGTACATGTTCTGCACCACGTCGAGGTTGTCCGCCAGCGCGAGGTCCTGATAGACGACCTCGATCCCGAGCCGGGCGGCGTCCTTCGGGCCGTGGATGTTGACCGTCTCGCCGTCGAACACGACCTCGCCCTCGTCGAACGGGTAGATGCCCGCGATGCACTTGATGAGCGTGGACTTGCCGGCGCCGTTGTCTCCGACCAGGGCCATGACCTCGCCCGGAGCGACGTGGAAGTCCACCTGATAGAGGGCCTGGACGGCGCCGAAGCTCTTCGAGACTCCGCGCAACTCCAGCACCGGAACGTCGGTCAAATCTCCTCCTCAGGAGCGGTGGGGACCCGCTTTCGCGGGTCCCCATTCTCTACTACAGGCCGAGCTCGTCGCACTTCGCGGCGAGGTCCCCGGCGCAGATCTCCTCCTTCTTCGGGAAGTCCGGCTCCCCGAGGTACTCGCTGATGTTGTCCTTCGTGACCGAGACCGGCTTCAGCAGCACGGACGGGACGTCGATGCTGCCGTTGTTGATCGGGGTCGTCTCGACGGTCGGCTCCTCGCCCTTGGCGAGCGCGATGGCCAGCTCGGCGGCCGCGTCGGCCTCGCCCTTGATCGCCTTGTAGACCGTCATGCACTGATCGCCGTTGACGATGTTCTGGATGCCCTGGAGCGTGGCGTCCTGGCCCGTCACCGGGATCTGGTCGAGCTTGCGCTGCTTGACCGCCGAGATCGCCGCGTTGCCGAGGCCGTCATTGGCCGCCAGCACGCCGTCGATCTTGTTGTCGGCCTTCTGCAGCATCTGCTCGAAGATGGTCAGCGCGCGCTGGTTGTCCCAGTCCGGCACCGACTCGTCCGCGACCTCGGTCCACGAGCCGTCATCGAACTTCGGGTTGATGATCGAGTCGTAGCCGTTCTTGAACAGCGTCGCGTTGTTGTCCGTCGGCGAGCCGTTGAGCACCGCGACCTGCGGGTTCTCGGTGCCCGCCGCGTCGAGGCAGTCGACGAGGCCCTGGCCCTGGAGCTTGCCGACCTCCTCGTTGTCGAACGAGACGTAGTAGCTCGTCGCGTCCGTGTCGAGCGTCAGGCGGTCGTAGTCGATCACCTTGACGTCCTGCGACTTGGCGTTGGCCGCGATCGCCGCGCCCGAGCCCGAGTCGAGGTTCACGAGCAGCAGGACCGTGGCGCCGTTGGTGATCGCCTGCTCGGCCTGCTGCTGCTGCGTGGCCTTGTCGCCCTCCGCGTTCTGGATCTCGGCTTCAACGCCGGCCGCCTCGAACGCCTGCTGGAGGAACGGCCGGTCGACCGTCTCCCAGCGCACCGACGACTTGGAGTCCGGGAGCAGGACGGCGACCTTGCCGCTCCCGCCGCCGTCGTCGCTCGAGGCGCCGCTGCCGCCGCCGCTGCCCTCGTCGTCGTCACCGCAGCCGGCGAACACCAGCGCTCCGGCCGCGGCCATCACCGCCGCGATCTGCCATGCCCTGTTCCGCATGGATCCTCCTCCTGATTTGGGGTTGGGGTACGTCATGTCGCCTCTGCTGCGAGGCGGGTCGGAAATGCGCGATCGGCCTCCGAGACCACGAGGGCGATCGCGCCCAGCACTTGTGCTCGCTCCCCGAGCACGCCCGCCACGACGCCGGCGGCATCCGCCGCCGACGGCAGTGCGGCGCGCGCGATCGACTCGCGCACGCCGTCCAGCAGCAGGTCGCCCGCCGCCGCCAGGTCGCCGCCCACAACAAGAAGCTCGGGATTGAGCACGTTGAGCAGCATCGAGACGGCCTGACCGATCGCACGACCTGCGTCGGCGATCACTCGCCGGCAGCCGAGGTCGCCCGCGCGGGCGAGCTCCAGCATCCGAGCCACGGTCACGTCCTCACCGTGGCTGCGGCGCAGCAGCTCGACCAGGGCGCCGGTCGCCGCGAGCGTCTCCAGACACCCGCGGTTGCCGCACCGGCACACCAGGCCCTCCGGGTCGACGAGCAGGTGGCCCAGCTCGCCCGCCAGCCCGGAGCTGCCGCGGTACAGGCGGCCGTTGAGGATCAGGCCCGCACCGATCCCGGAGGCCACCTTGAGGTACACCATGTCGCTCGCGTCGCGAGCGGCGCCGAACGCCGCCTCGGCGAGGGCGCCGAGGTTCGCGTCGTTGTCGACGAGGATCGGCATCTGCAGCCGGCTGCGCATGGCGGCCACCGCCGGCACGCCGACCCAGCCGGGCAGGATCGCGCCCGATCCGACCACGCCGTCCTCCTGGCGGATCGGGCCCGGCAGGCCCATCCCGGCCCCGATCACCTGAGCGGAGTCGAGCCCCGCCTCGGCCAGCAGCTCGACCACCAGCTCCGCCGCCGCGTCGAGACCTTCCTCCGCGGCGTGGTCGGTGTCGAGCGGCACCGCGCGCTCGGCCAGGATCCGCGAGCTCAGGTCCGAGACCGCCACGCGCAGGTGGCTGTGGCCGAAGTCGATGCCGACGGCGGCGCCGGCCGACGAGTCGAATGAGAGCAGGATCGGCGGCCGCCCGCCCTGGGTGCCGTACGCCGCGCCGAGCTCCGCACGCTCGACTATGAGCCCGTCGGCCTGCAGATCGGACACGAGGCTCGACACCGTCGAGCGCGACAGGCCGGTGCGGCGCGCGATCTCGGCACGCGAGATCAGCCCCTGATCGCGGAGCGCGTGGATGACGCGCAGGCGATTGAGGCGACGCAGCGATTCGAGGGAGCCGGCTCGACCCGAGGCCATGGCGCGGGTACTTGACCGGATCCCGGTTCGTTTGTCAAGGCTTCGAACGAACTTGACGGTTCCTGGCCAACTTTTGTGGTTTTGTTGGCTTCGTTTGTCTTCCGGCCGAATAAACCCCTGACGCCCGGCCTACGACCTCGGGCGGGTCTGTTTGGGGGCTACCCCCATCGATGACTTTCGGGGCCGCTGGGAGTCTTAGGGTCAATGTCTGTCTCCTCCCCACTCGCCCTCGAGGCCTCCGGCCTCGTCAAGTCGTTCGGCGAGGTCCGTGCCGTGGACGGCGTCGACCTGGCCGTGCGCAGCGGCTCGGTCTACGGCGTGCTCGGTCCGAACGGCGCCGGCAAGACCACCACGATCCGGATGCTGGCCACGCTCCTGCGTCCGGACGCCGGAACCGCGCACGTGCTCGGCCATGACATCGTGCGCGAGGCCGACGCGGTGCGCAGCCTGGTCAGCCTCACCGGCCAGATGGCGTCGGTCGACGAGGACCTGACCGGCCGCGAGAACCTCATCCTGCTCGGCCGGCTGCTCGGGCTGCGCCGCGCCGACGCGAAGACCCGCGCGGGCGAGCTGCTCGAGGCGTTCGACCTCGACGAGGCCGCCACGCGGCTCGTGAAGAACTACTCGGGCGGCATGCGGCGCCGGCTCGACATCGCCGCCAGCCTCGTGGTCACCCCCGAGGTCATGTTCCTCGACGAACCGACGACCGGCCTGGACCCGCGGTCGCGCAACCAGGTGTGGGACATCGTGCGCTCGCTGGCGGCCGCCGGCACCACGATCCTGCTCTGCACGCAGTACCTCGACGAGGCCGACCAGCTCGCCGACGGCATCGCGGTGATCGACCACGGACATGTGATCGCCGAGGGCACGCCGGCCCAGCTGAAGGCGTCGGTCGGCAGCGGCGCGCTGCACGTGCGCCTGCTCGACCCCGAGCAGCGCGGCGACGCCGAGCGCGTGCTCCGCGCGGAGCTCGGCACCGTCCATCTCGAGCCCGACCCCGCGGCGCTGTCCGCGCCCTGCTCGGACGCGGACCGGGCCGCCGAGGCGGTCGCGGAGCTCGCGCGCTCGGGCGTGCGGATCGCGGGCTTCACGCTCGGCCAGCCGAGCCTCGACGAGGTCTTCCTCGCGCTCACCGGCCACACGGCCGAGGAGAGCGCCGACGCGATGGAGGAAGCGGCATGACCTCCGACTCGGTAGCGCTGCAGAAGGCGCTCGCCTCCACTCCGCGCCCGCCCCGCGCGAGCGCGGTCTCGGCCGCGCTGACCTTCGGCTGGCGCGGCATGCTCAAGGTCAAGCACGTGCCCGAGCAGCTGCTCGACGTGACCATCACGCCGGTGATGTTCGTCGTGATGTTCACGTACCTGTTCGGTGGCGCGATCGCCGGCTCGACGGCCGCCTACCTGGACTACATCCTCCCCGGCATCCTCGTGATGTCGGTGCTCTTCACGACGGTCTACTCGGGCGTCTCCCTCAACACGGACCTCACGAAGGGCGTGGTCGATCGCTTCCGGTCGCTCCCGATCTGGCGGCCGGCCCCGCTGGTCGGCGCGCTGCTGGGCGACAGCGTGCGGTATCTGGTGGCCGGCACCGTGATCATCGTGCTCGGCGTGATCCTCGGCTTCCGGCCCGACGCCGGGCCGGCCGGCGTGATCGCCGCGCTCGCCCTGACCATCGTCTTCGCCTTCGGCCTGTCCTGGGTGTTCACCACTCTGGGTCTGCTGCTGCGCTCGCCCAACGCCGTGATGAACGCCGGCTTCATGGCCATCTTCCCGCTGACCTTCCTCAGCAACGTCTTCGTCGAACCGTCGACGCTGCCGGCCGCGCTCGAGTGGTTCGTCGGGGTCAACCCGATCTCGATCCTGGCCGACGCCTCGCGCGGGCTGATGGACGGCAACGCGGACGCGAGCGACATCATGATCTCGCTCGGCGTCGCGGCGGCGCTGACCGCGATCTTCCTGCCGTTGACGACGAGGCTCTACCGCAGCCGGAGCTGATGCCCAACACCTACACCCTCAACGAGCGCGCGGTGGAGCGCGCCCGGGAGCTGATCGAAGCGCGCCAGTACGTGCTCGACAGCGACTGGGGCGAGCTCCAGCCGCGCGCCGCCGAGGAGAACGCCTTCCTCGAGAAGCACTCGTGGGAGGAGTACGGCGCGTGGCACCTCGGGTTGACCGACGGGGCGACCGACGAGACGAAGGCGCGCTACGGGTTCGTCTACGGCGACTTCCGGCGCGTGCACCGCTCGGGGATCATCGCCTGCCACTACCGGGCGGCCGAGTGGCGGCACAAGGAGATCGAGCTGGCCGCGCATGAGCTGCTGCAGCTGCTCGACGCGGCGAGCGGCTGAACGTCGCCGGCGCTCGCCTACACGCCCACGATCAGATACCGGAAGCGGTTCTCGAACCGGTACGAGCCATCCCCCCGGCGGAACGGCGCCGCGGCCTCCACCACCCGCCGCCGCACCTCCGCCTCGCCCAGGCGTTCGAGCGCGCCACCCACCGCGTCGACCATGAACGCACGCTCGAGCGCGGCCTCGTCCGGGGCCTCGAACGGCACGTCGACGTCGCCGGCCTCGCGAGGCTCGAGCCCGGCGGCCCGGGCACGCCGCTCGAGCTCGCCCGGATCGCCGATCACGGGCCCGGCGGCCGACGGGCCGTCGCGCAGCACGTCCATGACCGCGAACAGGTCGCGGTCCTCGAGCGGTCCCCAGTTGCAGATCGCAACGACACCGCCGGGGCTCACCACGCGCGCCGCCTCCCTCAGAGCCTCGACGTAGTCGGCCGCGAACTGCAGCGCGTTGACCGCGGTGGCGACGTCGAAGGCGCCGTCCTCCCACGGGAGCTGCTCCATCGGCCCGACGCGCAGGTCGGCGCCCGGGACGCTGCGGCGGGCGATCTCGATCATGCCCTCGGCCGCGTCGATCCCGGCGACCTCGGCGCCGCGCCCGGCGGCCAGCGCGCACAGCTCGCCGCTGCCGCAGCCGATGTCGAGCACGCGCGTGCCGGGCCCGATCCCGGCGGCCTCGGCGAGCGCCTCGCGCGCGGGCGCGGCGAACGCACCCCACTGCTCCGCCCAGCCCGCCGCCCGCGCGCTCCACTCCGGCCCTTCGGTGCCCGCCGTCGTCGCCACCTAGACTGATCCTAATGGCCTTCGATCGCCGCCCCGAGCAGCTCATCGAGGAGCGGCGCGCCCGCTCCGGCCACGTGGCGACCGGCACGCTGGCGTGCCCGCTGTGCGACGCGCCGGTGGCGCTCGCGGGCGCCTTCGCCGGGCCGTCCGACCCGCTCGGCTGCCCCTATTGCGACCACAGCGGCAGCGTGCGCGACTTCCTCTCGCTCACCGCCCCCTCGCGGCCGGCGCGCGTGGCCGTGCGCGTCATCCTGCGACGCTGACCGGCGCGCCGAGCGCGGCCGACTCGACCGCCGCGTGGCACATGGCGAGACTCTTCAGGTTGTCGTGGCACTCGCCCTGCGGGACGGAGCCGGTGCGCAGCGCCGCGACGAAGTCGGCCAGCGACGCGTCGAGCCCGCGGAAGCGCGTAGGGTCGAGGTCGGGTGGATCCTCGCCGTCCCAGGTCGCGATCCCGCCCTCGCCGATCGCCCGCCACCAGCCGGTCCATGAAGTCTCGTTGCGCGGCGCCGCCCAGTTGCCGACGAACGAGAAGCGCAGGTCGCCGGTCATGCGGAAGACGGCGGCCGCGGCGGCCGGTCCCGCGTACCAGCTCCACGGCGGGCTGTAGGAGTCGCAGTAGACCGTGAGCGGATCGGCGCCCGTGATCGCGCGCGCTCCGTCGAAGAGGTGGATGGCCATGTCGAGCAGCAGCGGCTGCGAAAACGCGAACAGGAACTCGGCCGCGGCGTCCCGGTGGTTGCGGTGGAACTCGCAGGTGAGGCTGGAGAGCGGCCCGAGGCCCGCGACGTCCTCGCGGAACTCCTGCAGCTCCGGCATGTAGCGACGGTTCTGACTGACCATGAACAGCCGCCCGTCGCGGTCGGCGGCGGCGATCATGTCGCGCGCCTCGGCCATCGAGGTGGCCAGCGGCTTCTCGCTCAGCACCGCGGCGCCGTGCTCGAAGGCGGTCAGCGTGACGGCGTGATGCGCGGTGGGCGCCGTCACGTTGATCACGAAGTCGGGCGCCTGCTCACGCAGCATCGCCTCCAGCGAGTCACCGGCCGCCACGGTCACGCCGAGCTCGGCGGCCGCCTCCTCCACCCGCGCAGTCTCGAGGTCGACCCAGCCGACGAGCTCGGTATCCGCGTTCTCGAGCACCTCGCGGGCCCAGAACGGCCCGAGCGCGCCGGCGCCGGCGACGACCGCCCGCAGTGCCGTCACTCGCCCGCCGCCCACCGCACGGCGTTGGCGATCACGCGCTGCACGTCTGGGTGGTGGTAGACGGGGTAGTCCTGGTCGCCGGGGCTGAAGTAGAAGATCCGGCCGCGGCCACGGCGGAAGCAGCAGCCGCCGCGGAACACCTCACCGCCCTCGAACGAGCTGATGAAGACCAGCTCGTCGGGCGCCGGGATGTCGAACACCTCGCCGTACATCTCCTGCGCCTCGATGACGATCGGCTGCGGGACGCCCTGCGCGATCGGGTGAGCGGGGTCAACCGTCCACACCAGCTCGCGCTCGCCCGCGTTGCGCCACTGGAGGCTGCACGAGGTGCCGAGCAGGCGCTGGAAGATCTTCGAGTAGTGGCCGGAGTGCAGGACGACGAGCCCCATGCCGCCCAGCACCGCCTCGTGCACGCGGTCGACGACCTCCTCGGCGACCTGGTCGTGGGCCGCGTGGCCCCACCAGGTCAGCACGTCGGTGCTCTCGAGCACCTCGGCGGGCAGGCCGTGCTCGGGCTGCTCGAGCGTCGCCGTGCGGACGGTCCCGAGATCGGCGAGCGCGGCGGCGAGGGCGCCATGGATGCCGTCGGGGTAGATCGCGCGCACGTGGTCCTCCGTGCGCTCGTGCACGTTCTCGTTCCAGATCGTCACGCGGGTCGCCATCGGGTCGAGCAGGCTATCCACCGCAGCGGTAGGTTCGACCTGACATCACAACCCGGAGCGGGAGGCAGTCGTGCCGAACTACGTCGAGTTCCCGACGGACGAGGAAGGTGTCATGGTTCTCGTGGAGGTCGACGGCGAGGAGCTTCAGGCGCCCGCGGTCCAGAAGGCCGGCTTGTTCCGCAAGAGCGGCGCGACGAGCGTCGTGACGGCGACCGTCAACTTCGACGTCGCCGTGAGGCGGGTGGTGGGCCAGAACGTGCGCGCCCTCACCGAGGCGGTGAAGCAGCTGGCGATCCCGCCCGATCACATCGAGCTGAAGTTCGGCCTCAGAGCCACCGGCGAGGTTGGCAACCTCGCGATGGGCAAAGTCGGCGGCGATGCCAGCATCGAGGTCACGCTCGCATGGAAGACGCCGGATCGCTTCGCCGGCGAGCTGACGGTCACACAGACCTCGAATCCGTGAGCGAGGCTCCGAAGCACTCGGTCGTCAGGATCCTCGGCCCGGCCGGTCCGGACGACACGGCGGGAAGCGGGTTCCTCGTGGCCGGCTGCAACGGCCCGCTGATCGTCACCTGCGCCCACGTCGTCCAGTTGAGCCGGGCCGCCCCGGGCGACGACGTGCAGCTGATGGCGTACGAGGCCGGCGGAGCCCGCACGGTGCTCGCCGCCCGCGTCGAGCCGGAGTACTGGCGCGAGGCGACGGCCGAGGACGTGGCCATCCTGCGGCCGCGCCAAGGGGTCCCCGCCGGCTGCCCGCCCCTGGCGCTCGCAACCGTGCTCGACGAGCGCCGTCCACACCGGTCGTGGGGCTTCCCCTTCGCCAAGCCGGCCGACGGCCTGCCGGCCCCCGTCACTCTGAGCGGGACGACGACCGACGGGAACGCCGACGCGCTGGCCGCCGAAAGCGGCGTCGTCAGCCTCGGCTTCAGCGGCGCGCCGGTCTGGGACGACGACGCGGATGCCGCCGTCGGGATGGTACTGAGCATCGTCGGGGCGAACGCGGACCCGGGCGACCGCCAGCGGTCGACCTTCTTCGTGCGCCCGACGCCCGTCCTCTGGGCGATCTGCCCCGAGCTGCGGATCGCGCCGGACAACCCGTACCGCGGGCTCGAGGTGTTCGAGGAGGAGCACGCCGCGCTGTACCACGGGCGCTCCCGCGCGATCGCCAATCTCCTGCGGCGGCTGTCCGAGAGGGAACTCGTCGCCGTCGTCGGAGCGTCCGGAAGCGGCAAGTCCTCGCTTGTCCGCGCGGGACTGCGCAAGGGCTTGGAGGAGCGGCCGGTGCTCGGCCTGGCCGAGCGGCGGCGGATTCGCTTCAAGCCCGCCGCGGCGCCGCGCATCCCGCTCGTCCGCGCCGTCGCTGAGCTGTGCCCGCTCGAGCCGGAAGCGCTCCTGCCGCTCGCGCCTGACGCGTTCGCGGCGGCGCTGCGCGAGGCGATCGGGCGCCCGGCGATCCTCGTCGCCGACCAGTTCGAGCGGCTGTTCATCGAGTGCCGCGACGCCGACGAGCGCCGCGACTTCATCGACACGCTGCTCTGCGTCGCCGCCGAGGACATCAAGGTCGTCCTCACGCTGCGCGGCGACTTCTACGACCACGTCCTGGAACATGCGGCGCTCGGCGCCGCCGTGGAGCAAGGCCAGGTCACGCTCCTCCCGATGACGCGGGAGGACCTGCTCGACGCCGTGCGCAAGCCCGCCGGCACCCGGTTGCGGACGCTCGAGCCGGGCCTCGCCGAGCTGCTCGTCGACGACGTCGCCGGCCGCCCCGGCGACCTCCCGTTGCTCCAACTGGTGCTGACCGAGCTGTGGTCGCGCGACGCCGAATCGGGCCCGCTGCGCCGGTCGACCTACGAAGCACTCGGCGCGGTCGGCGCCGACGGCGCCCAGTTGCGGGTCCGGGGCGTCATCGCGCAGCTGGCGCAGAAGCACTGGGACGCGCTCGGCCCCGCCGAGCAGGCGGCCGCGACCACCGTGCTGCTCGCGCTCGTGTCGCCGGCGAGCGTGGCCGACCGCGACGTCCGCGCGTCGAGGCGTGCCTGGTACCGCGAATGGGACGCGGCCACCCAGGCGGTCGCGGACGCGCTCGTGGACGCGCGGCTGCTGACCGCCGCCACCGACCCGGCGACCGGCGAGCGGACCGTCGAGGTCGCCCACGAGGCGCTGATCTCGGCGTGGCCCCGGCTGCGCAACCTGGCGGAGGAGCACGCCGACTTCGTGCGCTGGTACGACGAGTTCGTCTCGTGGCTGCAGCGCTGGGAGCGCAGCCATCGCTCGCCCGAGCAGCTCCTGCGCGGCGAGCAGCTCCGTGCGGCCGAGCACTGGCTGGCGACCGCGCCGGCGCTGGTCCCGCAGCCCGCGGCCGAGTTCATCCGCGCGGGAGCGGCGCAGCGCGCAGCCGAGGAGGAGCGCTCGCGCCGCGAGGCCGAGCGCGAGCGCGAGCGCGAGCAGGCGCTGCGCTTCTCGGAGTCCGTGCGGCTGGCCTCGGATGCGCGCGCGGCCGCGCAGACGGAGCCGGAGACGGCCTTCCTCGTGGCGTGGGAGGCGCTGCTGCGGGACCGCAACGAGCTGTCGGAGACGGTCTTCCGCGAGACGCTGAGCCTGCGCCCGGCCGCGGTCAAGGTGCTCCGGCCGCCGCGATCGCCGGTCGTCGCGGGCTTCGCCGGCGACGATGCCGTGTTCTCGATCGACCAAGGCGGCAACGTCGAGGTCCACGACCTCGGAGGCGCGGGCGTCGGCGCGTACCTGGTCGAGGGCTCCGGCACCACCGTGCTCGCCGCTTTCCACCCTCCGACCGGAGGCCTGCTCACCTACCGAGGCGGCGTGTTGTGGCTGCACGAGCTGGGCGGCGCCGAGGCGGGGCGGCTCGAGCTTCCCGGCGCGCCGACGGGCACCGTGCAGTGGAGGGACCTGACGGTCGCCGGCGACGGCCGGGTGCTCGTCCACCTCGACGACGAGGCGTGGCTCGTCGAGGTCACCCCGGGCGGGCTCGAGCTCGTGTGGACGATGAGGTTCGTCGACCGGGTGTGGGACGAGCGCGATCCCCGCCTGCACGCTCCCCACGCCCTGCTCTTCCACGCCACGCTCGAGCAGGACGGAACCGTGCTGACCGTGGGCGACGACAGCATCCGTCTCTGGAGCGCCGACGGTGGTCTCCGCACGGTCCTCGACGAGTCGAGCCGCCCGACCAACGCGTGCCGGCTCGCCGACAGCACGATCGTCGCCGGCGGCATGAACGGTGACGGTAGAGCCTGGGCGCCAGACGGCGGAGCGCCGGTCACGTTCCATGTGTCCGGCGATGAGATCGACCTGACCATCACCGCGGTCGACCGCGAGCGCACGCATTTCGCGACCTGCGCGACCTTTGTCAACACGATCGCGGTCCGCGACGCGTCGCGCGACCTGGTCGCGACGCTCTCCGGCCACGACGGCGACGTGCGGTCGACGGCGTTCTCGCCCGACGGAGCGCTGCTCGCCTCCGGGGGAAAGGACCGCACGGTGCGCGTGTGGGACTGGCGGCGGGAGCGCGAACGGCTCGTGCTGCACGGCCATCACGCGTCGATTCTGGAGGTGGCGTTCCACCCCGCGGACGCCGACCTGCTGCTCAGCGTCGATCATGAGGGGTCGGTCCGCCTCTGGCGGCTGGACGGCGCGGCTGTCCCACCGCTGACCGGTCATCACGGTACCGTCGACAAGCTCGTCCGGACGCCCGCAGGACTGCTGTCGAGCGGCGAGGATCGCACGACGCGGATCTGGTCGAACGACGGGCGCCCCGCCGCCATGCCGGGAGCGCTGCTGGACCAGGCCGGCGCGTTCGCGCTGACCGTCGACGGCACGCCCCACGTCCGCTACTGGTCGCTCGCTGCGGATGGCCCGGAGCTGCTCTGGGGTCCGCTCGATCCGCGGATCGGTGGCACAGCACTGGACCTCGAGCTGTCGAGGGTAGGCCCCTGCGGGCACCACGTCGCGCTGGTGACATCGAGCGCTGTGTCGCTCTGGTCCGCGTCGGGTGAGCTCGTCGGGAAGCTCGTCGGGGAGGACGACCCGGACGTCGAGGACTCGCACTCCCACGTGCGCGGCGTCGGCTTCAGCCCCGACGGCTCCCGTGTCGCCGTTGCCTCCCGCAACGGCATGGTCTGGATCTGGCACGTCGACGGGACGGCGGCGGCGACGTTCGTTGCCGACGCCGTGTACTCGGATGGCATCCTCGACGTCGCGTTCGATCCGCGCGGCGACCTGCTCGCCACGGGCGTGCGCCGGGAGGCGAGCCTGTGGGGGTGGGACGGGCGACGGATCGGTGGCGTCCCGGCGAGTGGCCACAGGATCAACCGCGTCGCCTTCTCGCCGCAGGGCTCGCGCATCGTCACCGTCGCCTCCGGCGAGTCAGGGTTCGCCGCCGAGTTGTGGACACGCGAGGGCGAGCGCGTCGCGATCGTGGACGCGCCCGACATCGACCTCAAGCCGACGCTGCACTTCGACGAGCGCGACCGCTACTTCTGCGTGCGCAGCGGCCGCGGCATCGACGTGATCGACTGCGACGGCGAGCGCCTCGGGACCCTCGCCGGACCGGTCGGCACGTTCGCGGTCGCCACCGCGCTCGCGCCGGACGGCGAGCACGTCGCCGCGGCCTTCACCGACGGCATCGCGCGCATCTGGAGCCTCGCCGCCCGGCGCCGGACGATGCAGCTGCCCGTCGGCGACGTGCGAGCCCTCGCCTTCGACGACGAGGGCCGCACACTGCTCGCCGCCTCCGCGTCCGGACCGATCCAGCGACACCCTCTGGATGTCGAGGATCTGTTCCGGCCGGCGGCCGAGCGCGTAGATCGTGCGCTAACCGACGACGCGCTCGATCGCTTCGACATCGACGCGCCGCTGCTCGACCTCGAGCGGCTCCGCGCCCACCGACCGTGACCGGAGTCACGGGCCGGGCGGGACCACTTGGCTCACGCTGAGCACCGCCCCGGCGGGATCGGCGATCACCGTGTTGCGCCCGACCATCGCGTCCGCGGGCGGCGACAGCACCGTGCCGCCGAGCTCGGCCGCGCGGGCCGCGGCGGCGTCGACGTCGCGGACCCAGAAGTCGACGCTCCACGCCGCCTGCTCACCCGGCACCATCGCGGCGACGACGTCGCGCGGGACGGGCTGCGACGGCTCGCCGCCGAAGAAGCCGGGCACGTGGAACATCGTCGCGGGGCCGAAGTCGGAGGTCGTCCAGCCGAAGACGTCGCCGTAGAAGCGCTTCGCGCCCTCGGGATCGGGCGTGATGAGCGCGCTCATCGCCCATGCGCCGGGCTCGTTGACCACCCGCGCGCCACGGTGCTCGCTGAGCTGCCAGGCGCCGATGACGGCACCGGCGGGGTCCGCGACGATCGCCATGCGGCCGCCGTCGAGGCTGTCGAACGGCTCGGCCACGAGGCTGCCGCCGGCCTTCACCGCGCGCTCGGCGAGCGCGTCCGCGTCGTCGACCCACACGTAGGTCGTCCACGCCGGCGTGGCGCCCGCGCGGGCTCCCGCACCTGCGACGTCGAGCCCGCGGTGCGTGAACAGCGTGTACTCGTCCCCGACCTGCGCCTCCCAGCCGAACAGGCCGCTGTAGAAGGCGGCCGGGACCTCGGCCTGCCAGGTGTCGACCCAGCAGGGCACGCCGTGTTGGAACCCGCTTCGTTCGCTCATGCCGCACAGCATGTAGTAGGATTTTCCAACTATCTAGGTGGCTAACCGTACTTACAGAGATCGTTGTGGCATCGCCCGCGCCCTCGACGCGGTGGGCGACCGCTGGGCGCTGCTCGTGGTGCGCGAGCTGCTGCTCGGCCCCAAGCGCTTCACCGACCTGCGCGCCGGACTGCCCAGGGTAAGCCCAGACGTGCTGGCCCAGCGCCTGCGCGAGCTCGAGGCGGCCGGCGTGCTGCGCCGTGACACCCTGCCGCCCCCGGCCGCCTCCCAGGTCTACGAGCTCACGGAGCGCGGCCGCGAGCTGAGGACCGTGATCCTCGAGCTCGGCCGCTGGGGCAGCGGCGAGCCGGCCAACGACGGGCCGCTTGGCCCCGACGCCGCCGTCATCGCGCTGATGACGATGTTCCGCGGCGGCGTCGAGGGCACCTTCGAGCTGCGACTCGACGGGCACGTGTTCAGCCTGAGCGCGGCGGACGGGACGCTCGACGCCGTGCGCGGGCCGGCCGCCGGACCGGCCGCGGTGATCGAAGGCACGCCGGGCACGCTCGCCTCCGTGCTGTGGCACGGGGCCGACGCCCGGCAGCTGACCGTCACCGGCGACGCCCGGCGCTTCCTGCGCGCGTTTCAGTCGCCCAGCGCGGCGCGCAGGTAGCGCTCCGGCGCGTCGAAGAAGCCGAGCTTGAGCCGCACGGTCCCTCACAGCTCCCAGCCGAAGCAGGTCGACTTCCAGGACGGCCCCTCGCGCTCGTAGAAGCGGTGCGCGTCGGCGCGCGCCTCACCGGAGTCGAGCTCGAGGTGGGTCGCGCCGCGCTCGCGCCCCCAGTCCTTCGCCGCGTCGAGCAGCGCCTTGCCGTGGCCGGCCGAGCGGTGGCCCGGGTCCACGGCCAGGTCCTCGACCCAGGCGCGGAGGCCGAAGCGCACGGACTCGATGTCGAGCGTCACAGTGCAGATGCCGACCACTGCGCCGTCGTGGTCGGCGACGAAGACTTCGCCTGCGGCGTCCGAGATCAGCGCGCGCAGGCGCTCGGCGGCGCGCTCGGGGTCCCACATCGGCGGCTGCGCTCCGGGCGGCGCGAACAGCCACTCGTAGGCGCCGACCAGGGCGGGCACCTCGTCATGTGTCGCCGAGCGGATCACGGGTACCGAATACTCAATGCGACGCCTCCTCGCGATCCTGACCGTCCTGTCCGTCGGACTCTCGGCGTGTGGCGATGATGAGCAGCAGTCGTCCGAGTCATCCGAGCGGGCGTGCCCGGAGGGTACCCCGTCGCTGCAGGCGCGCGACGTGATCGGCACCACCCCGGACGGCTACAAGGTCGCCAAGGGCGATCCCGCCGCCATCGGGCGGGTCGCCGAGGGCGTCAAGCAGACGATGGGGCCTGCGTTCCGCGACTACGACGCTCGCGTGCTCGCCCGACGCCGCGCCGTGAACGGCACCGCGGTCATCGTCTTCAACGCCAAGGAGCGAATCCCGCCGTCCGACGAGCTGCTGCAACAGCAGCAGACCGCCGAGGAGAAGGCCGGCATCGGCGCCGACACGATCAGCGTCGGGAGCGCGGACGGGCGGCTCTACCAGGCGCCCGACGGCGGCTGGGTCGCGGTCGCACCCGCGGGCACGTGTGCGATGGTGCTGCTCGTCTCCGATCGCGAGGAGCTCATCCGCGACGCCGCGACCCTGGTGATGAACGACGCGTGATCAGCCGCCGGCCATCGCCGGCAGGATCACCAGCGTGTCCGACGCGCCGACCCCGGTGTCGAGTCCGTCGAGGACGCGCACGTCCTCGTCGTTGAGATAGACGTTGACGTAGCGGTTGAGCGACCCGTCGGGGCCGAAGAGCTGCTGCTCGGTGGCGGGATGCTGCTCGGCGAGGTGATGCAGGACGGCGCCGACCGTGTCGCCGGAGGCCGAGACCTCCTTCTCGCCGCCCACGGACGGGCGCAGCACCGGGGGAACCTTGATCGTGGCCATGTCGGTCCTCAGGCTATCCGGCGGCCGCGCAGAAGGCCTCGTAGTCCGGGAAGACGCCCATCTCCTCATCGGCGATCTCGGACGGGTCCTTCGAGCAGATCGGGCACTCCGGGTCGCGTCGCACCTTGAGCTCGGTGAACGTCGCGCCCAGCGCCTCGTAGAGCAGCAGGCGGCCGATCAGCGGCTCGCCGGCGCCCGTGACCAGCTTGACGACCTCGGTCGCCTGCAGCAGGCCCATCGTGCCCGGCAGCACGCCCAGCACGCCGTTGGCGCCGCAGGAGGGCGCGAGCTCGGCGGGCGGCGGCACGGGATAGAGGCAGCGGTAGCACGGCCCGTCGTGCGGCTTGAAGACCGAGAGCTGGCCGTCGAAACCGAGGATCGAGGCCGACACGACCGGGATGTCGAGGCGCACCGTCGCGTCGTTGAGCAGGTAGCGCGTCGGGAAGTTGTCGACGCCGTCGACGATCACGTCGTAGCCGTCGATGATCTCCATGATGTTGGAGGCGTCGAGGCGCGTCCGGTACTTGACGACGTTCACGTCGGGGTTGATCGCGTTGATCGCCCGCTCGGCGGAGTCGACCTTCGGCGTGCCGATCCCGTCGGTGGTGTGGATGACCTGGCGCTGGAGGTTGGAGAGGTCGACGTCGTCGTCGTCGACCACGCCGAGCGTGCCGACGCCGGCGGCGGCGAGGTAGAGCGCGGTCGGCGAGCCGAGCCCGCCGGCGCCCAGCAGCAGCACCTTGGCCTCGAGCAGCTTGGTCTGGCCCTCGAGCCCGATCTCCGGCACGAGCAGGTGGCGCGAGTAGCGCTCGCGCTGCTCGCCGGTGAGCGCCTTCGGGACCTCGACCTTGTAGCCGCGGTCCTTCCACAGCGTGATCCCGCCGGTCATCGACTTCACGTTCTCGTAGCCGAGCTGGTCGGTGAGCGTGTGGGCGGCGAGCGCGGAGCGCTGGCCGGACGCGCAGTAGAGGACGATCTCCTGCGAGCGGTCGGCGCCGGCGGCGCCCTCGATCCGGGACTCGAGATACGCGCGCGGGACGTGCTTGGCGCCGGGGATGTGCCCGGCGTCCCACTCCGTGCTCTCGCGCACGTCGATCAGGACGATCCCGTTCCCGAGGTGCTCAGACACCTGGGCCGGGTCGACCTCATCGACCTGGCTCTTGATCTGGCGGATGTACTCCGCCCCGCTCGGGGTCATACAGAAGTCCTCGAAAGTCGGTCGGGATTCAAGACTTCACAAAGGATAGCGCCCCCATAGGGTCACGCCACCATAAGGGTCTCGGGTCGCGCAGCCGATGAAGCGGTGAGATGCGCCCTCGCACGTTGCTGACCCAGGTCCTCGCCGTCAACACGGTGCTCGTCGCGCTGACGGCGTTCGTCGCCGCGCTCGTCGCCCGCGACCAGCTCAAGGACGCGATCAGCACCGAGGGCCTGCTCCTGATCGCGCTCGCCGTCTTCGGGGTGGTCCTGCTCAACTCGATCCTCCTGCGCCGCCGGCTCGAGCCGATGGGGCGCCTGGTCGAGACCATGAGCAGCGTCGACCTCGCGTCGCCCGGCAAGCGGGCCGACGTGTCCGACAACGCCGCCGAGGAGGTCCGCCGCCTGTCGGCCGACTTCAACCGCATGCTCGAGCGGCTCGAGCACGAGCGCCGCGAGTCCGGCCGCGCCGTCCTGCGCGCCCAGGAGGTCGAGCGCTCGCGCATCGCCCAGGACCTGCACGACGAGGTCAACCAGGCGCTGACCGCCATCCTGCTGCGCCTCTCGGCCACGATCCAGACCGCCCCTCCCGGCCTCCAGGAGGAGCTGCGCGAGAGCCAGGCGCTGGTGACGCAGGCGATGGACGAGCTGCTGCACCTCGCCCGCCAGCTGCGGCCGACCGCGCTCGACGACCACGGCCTCGTCCCCGCGCTCGCCTCGCAGGTCGCCGACTTCGGCGACCGCACGGGCATCCGCTCCAACTTCCGCCGCCACGGCACCGTGCCCAACCTCAGCGACGAGGAGCAGCTCGTCATCTACCGCGTCACGCAGGAGAGCCTCTCCAACGTCGCCCAGCACGCGGGCGCGCGGCACGTCGACGTCGAGCTGTCGTTCGTCGGCCGCACCGTCCTGCGCGTGCGCGACGACGGCGAGGGCTTCCGGACCAACGGCAACGGCCGCAGCACACGGCTGGGCGTCTCCGGCATGCGCGAGCGCGCGCTGCTGGTGGGCGGCCAGCTCTCGATCTTCTCCGAGCCCGGTGACGGGACCACCATCGAACTGACTATGGGAGCCACATGAGGATCCTCATCGCCGACGACCACGGCATCGTCCGGGGCGGCCTGAAGCTGCTGATCGAACGGCAGCCCGACATGCAGGTCGTGGCCGAGGCCGAGGACGGCGTCGACGCCTTCGAGCAGGCCCTGGCGACCAAGCCCGACCTCTGCGTGCTCGACGTCTCGATGCCGCGCATGACCGGCCTGCAGGCCGCGCGCCAGATCCGCTCGCACCTACCGGACACGCAGGTGCTCGCGCTGTCGATGCACGACGACGAGCGCTACGTCTTCGACGCGCTGAAGGCCGGCGCCTCGGGCTACGTGCTCAAGCGCGAGGTCGACCAGGCGCTCCTGAACGCCATCCGCTCCGTCCACCGCGGCGACGCGTTCCTCACGAACGCCGTCGAGCGCTCGCTGGTCCGCGACTGGATGTCGGACGCGGCGACCGGCCCCGAGGAGCCGCTCTCGCCGCGCGAGCAGGAGGTGCTGAAGCTGATCGCCGAGGCGCACACCAACAAGCAGATCGCCGAGATCCTGCACCTGGCCGAGAAGACCGTCGAGTCGCACCGCGCGAACCTGCTGCGCAAGCTGGGCATGCGCGACCGCGTCGAGCTGGTCCGCTACGCGATCCGCCGCGGTCTGACGGAGGCCTAACCTTGCGGGCATGTCCCGCTTGGCGCTCGCGCTCACGACCCTCTGCGTCATCGCGGCAGCGGGCGTGTTCGGCGTGTGGCTGGCCACGCGCGGCGACGACGCGCCCGCGTCGACCGGCTGGGAGGGCGCGATCCGCCCGCCCGGCACCCGGCTCCCCGACTTCTCGCTGCGCAACCAGGACGGGGACACGGTGACCGCCGCCGCGCTGCGCGACCGGCCGGCGGTCGTGACCTTCATCTACTCCACGTGCGAGGACACCTGCCCGGGGCAGGTGCAGAGCATCCGCGGCGCGCTCGACGACCTCGGCCGCGACGTGCCGGTGATCGCAGTGTCGGTCGACCCGGCCAACGACACGCGCGAGACGGCGCGGGCGTTCCTGCTCGAGCAGTCGATGACCGGCCGGATGGACTTCCTGCTCGGCTCGCGGGAGCAGCTCGAGCCGCTGTGGAAGGCCTTCGGGATCGCGCCCCAGCGCGACGGGCGCGACCACTCGGCCTACACGGTGCTGGTGGACGGCGAGGGCCGCCAGCGGATCGGCTTCCCGGTCTCGGAGCTCACTCCGAGGCGCCTCGCGCACGACCTCGCTCGCCTGTGAGCGCCACCGCGCTTCCCGGGCTGTTCGACGAGCTGTCCTTCGGCGGCGAGTGGCGCCGCTACCAGAAGGCCGCCATCGCCGCCTTCGAGCGCGACCGCGCCGCCGGGCATCGCCGCACGCACATCGTGGCGCCGCCCGGCTCGGGCAAGACGCTGGTCGGCGTGGAGCTGGTGCGGCGGATCGGCCGCCGTGCGCTGGTGCTCACCCCCAATAGCGCGGTCCAGATGCAGTGGCCGCGGGCGGTCCGCAAGTTCGGCTCGCCGGCCGACGTGAGCCGCACGGCCGGGCCGGAGCCGGCGTTCCCGATCGCCGTCATGACCTACCAGTCGCTGTGCCAGCTCGAGGACCCGGAGGTGCTGATCGGCCGCGTGGCCGCCGAGCGCTGGCTCGTGGAGCGGGCGAAGGCGACCGGCCAGGGCATCGACGAGGTCCAGAGCGAGCGCTATGACGGTCCCGCCGCCGAGCGGCGCGCGCGCGAGATCGCCCGCATCACGGCCGCCGTCAAGCGCGAGATCGCGCGCGGCGAGCACGCCGGCGTCGAGCTGGCCGACCTCCTGTCCGACACCGCCCGGGCGCGCGTGGCCGCGCTGCAGGCCGGCCGCGTGGGCGTCGTGGTGCTCGACGAGTGCCACCACCTGGCCTCGATGTGGGGCTACGTCGTGCGCGCCGTGCTCGATCTGCTGGGCGGCGAGGACGTGCACGTGATCGGGCTCACCGCCACGCCGCCGTCCGACCTCACCGGCGAGGAGACCGAGCTCTACGGCGAGCTGCTCGGGCCGGTCGACTTCACGGTGCCGACACCGGCCGTGGTGCGTGACGGGCACCTGGCTCCCTACCAGGAGCTGGCGTGGCTGACCGAGCCGCTCGACTCCGAGCGCGCGTGGCTGGCCGAGCACGACACGCGCTTCAAGGAGCTCATCACCACCCTGCACGACGACGTCGAGGGACCGCACTCCTTCCCCGCCTGGGTCATCACGCGCGTGCGCGAGCGGCGCCGCTCGGCCGACGACGAGACGCAGGTGCCGTGGGAGGAGTTCCAGCGCGCCCGCCCCGCGCTGGCCCGCGCCGGAGTGCGGTTCCTGGGGTCCGCCGGGCTGGAGCTGCCCGGCGGCGCGCCGCGCGGCGAGGCCTACCGCCGCGCACCGGACCTCGACGACTGGCTGGTGCTGCTGGAGGACTACGCGCTGCGCTGCCTGCACGCCTCGCCGGAGGATGAGGCGGCCGACCGCTTCGAGGCGGTCGGGGCCGCGCTCGGCGAGCTCGGCTTCCGGCTCACGCGCCAGGGCATCCGCCGCGGCACGTCGGAGGTCGACCGGCTGCTGACCGGCTCGCAGGCGAAGGCGCTCGGGCTCGTGGAGGTGCTATCGGCCGAGATGGAGTCGCGCGGCGACGCGCTGTGGGCGGTCGTGCTGTGCGACAGCGAGCTGGCCGAGGCCAAGCCGGCGGCGCTGCTCGATGGCGTGCTCGACCCGGCGGCCGGCACGGCGCGGCACGCGCTGATCGCGCTCGGCAACGACAGCCGCACCGCGCCGCTGCGCCCGCTCGTGGTCTCCGGCCGCGGGCTGCGGTGCCTGCCCGCCGACGCCGGCGTGCTGCTCGAGGCTCTGGTGGCCCAGGCCGAGGAGCAGCTGTCGCTGCCCGAGTGGGAGGCGGTCCCGGACGGCGTGCTCATCTCGCTGCGCTCCTCGGGGGCGGAGTGGGTGCCGCGCGCCTGGGTGGAGCTGGCCACGCGCGTGCTCGAGAGCGGCGTCTGCGGCGCGCTGATCGGCACGCGCGCGCTGCTCGGCGAGGGCTGGGACTGCCCGGCGGTCAACTGCCTGGTCGACCTCACGGTGGCCACCACTGGCGTGTCCGTCCAGCAGATGCGCGGCCGCTCGCTGCGGCTCGATCCCGGCGACCCGGAGAAGCTCGCGTCCAACTGGGACGTCGTCTGCGTGGCGCCCGACCTCACCCGCGGCAGCGCCGACTACGAGCGCTTCGTGCGCAAGCACCTGCACCTCTACGCACCCGCCGACGACGGCGAGATCGAGGCCGGCCCCTCCCACGTCCACCCGGAGCTGTCCCCGTTCGCCCCGCCGCCGGCCACCCACTTCGGCCAGATCAACGCCGCGATGCTGCAGCGCGCAGCCGACCGAGCCGAGGCCCGAGCCCGCTGGCGCCTCGGCGAGCCCTACCGCGGAGCCGACCTCCGAACCCTCGTCGCCCGCCCCCTGTTGAGGGTCAGACCCCTTGAGTCGCCCCGACTTAAGGGGTCAGACCCTCAACGTGGTGTTCGTATCTCGCAGCGGACTCCGCTGGCGGTGGCCGGGGTTGGGCTTGTGGTGGCCATCGCAGCGATGGCGGCGGTCGGGGTGGTGGGGCTGGCAGGGCTCGCGGTGGCGGCGGGCGGGCTCGGCTGGGCTGCGCTGCGGCTGCGGCGGGCGAGCCGGCGGCTGCCGACGGTGCTGCCGCTCGACCGCGCGGCGCGGGCGGTGGTGGATGCCTACCGCGAGCTGGGCGAGCTGAGCGATGCCGCGGCGGCCTCGCTCGTGATCGAGCCGCGCACGTCGGGCTACCTGCGCTGCGTGCTGACCGAGGCGACGCCCGAGGAGAGCGCGCGGTTCGCGGACGCGCTCGACGAGCTCGCCGGCGTGTCGGACGCGCCGCGCTACCTCGTCGCGCGCCCGCTGCCGGAGCCGGGCGCCGGCGCGCCGACGCTGCTCGGCCGCGTGCTCATGCGGCGGCCGCCGTTCCCCGTCCGCCATCACCCGGTGCCCGCCGACCTCGCGCGCCGCAAGGAGCGCGCCGAGGCGTTCGCGCGCGCCTGGCGCCGGCACCTGGGCCCGACCGCGCTGGTCTTCACGCAGCGGTCGGAGGAGGGCCGCCGCGCGCGTGCCGAAGCGGCCGCCGAGGACGGCGGCTACGAGACGCTCGTCCGCGACGTCTGGGTGTAGGCCAGCGTGTCCTGCGCTGCGTCCGCTCGGTCCTGCGCCGCGCGGTAGACCGCGTAGCTCTCGGCCGCCGGCGCCGTGCGCCAGGACGCGTAGGCCTGCAGCGCCTCGTCGCGCGCGTCGCTCCAGGCGTCGTAGTCCGCGCTCCACGTACGGGCCTGCCGCAGCACGATCTCCCGCGTGTCCGGGACCTGGTCCAGCAGCGTCTTGAGCTCATGGCTGCTCACGGGTTCGCTCCTCTGCCGCACGGCATTCCCGCGCGGTACCACCTACTACGCATCCGCCCCGCGGACGGTTGCCTCTATGACCTAGGCGGCCAGCGCGAGGGCGCCGACTTCGGCCAGTGCCTGCTCGGCGGCGTCGGCCCGGTCCTCGGCTGCGCGATAGACCGAGTAGGAGTTCGCTCCCGGCACGTAGCACCAGGCCTCATAGGCCAGGTTGGCCTCCGCGCGAGCTGCGCTCCAGATCGTGAAGAGCTCGTCGTGGCGCTGTGCGGCGGTCATCGCACGGCGCCAATACCCGAGCCGCGTGCGCCCAAACCTAGTCGGTGCCCTTTCCGCGAGCGCGGCGCTCGCGGTACCGCCCGATGAGCAGCAGGCCGACCATGATGAAGAGCGGCAACGCGTAGAGCAGGTCGACCAGCACGTGGCCCGCATGCGCGAAGAGGCTCATAGGTTGAGCGCCGCTGACAGTAGCCAGAGCCCCAGCACCGTGAACATCACCATGACGATCAGCATGACGACCTGCGACCGGGCCGCGGCGCGCGAGCTGCCGTAGACCGCGAGCGCGCGGTCGTGCGCGAGCACCAGCGCCGCGACGTGCCCCACGACGAGCGCGCCGATCTGGACGTACCAGATCCCCGTCGCAGACACGATCGAGTAGTCGATCCCCGAGCCCGCGCCGCCGAAGAGGTCGGAGCCGTCGCCGAGCGGATCGTTGGCCAGGGTCCAGAGCGACTGGCCGCTGTAGGCGAGCAGCGAGAAGTAGTGCGCGACGAGGTAGGCCGCGGCGATCGGGATGAGCGTGTGGGTGAAGTGGCGCGAGAGCTCGCGGCGCGAGAGCCGGTCGCGCGGCATGCCAGACACGCCCGCGAACCAGATGGCGGCCACGACGGCCAGCGAGATGGCCAGCCCGACCACGAACGACATCTCGAGCGCCAGCCCGAGCGAGAGCCCGAGGCTCGAGAAGCCGTCCTGCATCTCTCCGACCAGGTCGTTGAACAGCGGACCCTCCTTGGCGCCGTCGAACGCCGTCGAGCCGATGGCGCTGAGGAGCAGAGCGGTCGTCCCGGCGATCGCGACGAGGCCCGTCGCGCCGACGACCGGAGGCCGGAGGACCAGCCGCCCGTCACCGCGCCGGCTGAGCGGGGCCAGCCGGGCGAGCAGCCCGAAGAAGACGCCGAAGCCGTCGCCGTGCCGGACCCACGGCTCGACGCCGTAGAGGCTCATCCCGAAGAGCTGGATCGCGAGGTAGATGAGCATCAGCACGGCCAGCGGCTGCGGGTCGCGGGCGGCCGCCCAGCACAGCTCGCAGATGGCGAACGCGATCAGCCCGGCGACGGCCGGCCAATGGCCGAGCCGCTCCGGGTAGGCGAGCGGCTCGGGCATGGCGTCGCGCGCCGCGCGCTTGGCCAGCCATCCCGTCGCGCGGCCGATCGCCCTCCACGGGCTGAGCAGGCGGAAGACGTCGCCGAGCAGCAGCGTGACGAACGGGACGCCTACCCAGAAGCCGACGTAGACCGCAGTCGGGGCGAGGTTGTCCTGCTGGCTGTCCGTGCCCGCCAGGCCGGCGTAGACGGTCACCGCGAACACGAGCACGCCGACCGCGCCGAGCAGCATCTCCACGACGAGCGGGAGGCGGAAGAGCGGCCGCTCGCGCGGGCGGTCGAGCACCGGGCGCTCCCAGCCGGCCGCCAGCGCGAGGAAGGACACGACGAGCACGGCCGCCGCCGCCACGGCGAACCAGAAGACGGGGATCGGCAGATCGGCGCGGCCGACGATCCCATGAGCGAGCAGCCACACGGTCAACGGAGTCTATGAACGACGAAGGCCCCGCCGGAGCGGGGCCCTCGCATGCAGCTCAGTTCAGTCGAGAACTACTTGGAGCACTTCGCGGTGGCCGTGTCCGAGAGGACGGCGGCCGTGGTGACCGTGTTGTCGATGAAGGTCAGGTCGACCTTGTACGGGTGCTTCTTCTTCACGCAGCCGGTCGTCGCGATCAGGGACTTCTTGCCGACCTTCTTGGTCAGCTTCGCGTTGAGCGAGACGAGGCCGTTGTAGGTCGCGCCGACGTGCTGAGCCAGCTCGGGCACGTCGATGTGCAGCCTCTGGCCGTACTTGCCGGACGCCTTGGTCAGCGTGGTCTCGGTCAGGAACTGGAGGCTCGCGCCGTCGTCGATGAAGAAGCCCAGCATCTCCTTGCCGGTGACGGGGCTGTTCGTCTTGAACGCGGTGACCTCGAAGGTGAGGTCCGTGGGGCTGGTGCCGTTGACGCCGACCTTCGCCTTGGCCTCGCCCTTGCCGAGCACGGCGCTCGCCGGGCAGTCGCGCGCGAAGATCGTGTCCGGATCGCACTTCGGCATGCCCTTGAGGCTGAGCTTGACGTTCTTGGCCAGGAACACGTCGAGGTCGGACATCGTCCGCTGCGTGTTGTCGTTGACGACGTCCAGCGTGTAGGTCGCGTTCTTCGGCTTCTTCTTGGTGCCGGCCTTCTTCGGCGTGACCTTGGCGGTCAATGTCGCGGTATCGGCGCCCTGACCAAGGGCGACGGCGGAAAAGGCAATGGCAGCGACGCCCGCTAGAGCGACGATCAGGTACTTACGCAAGGGGGACCCTCCGAACTCGGATTGACTCTCGAATCAACCCCGTACCTTCGCGGAAGTTTCGCCCGGCGCGCAATCGCACGTGCGTCCACCGGTTTTCAGTAGGCGCAGAGACGCTCCACGCCGTCGAGCAGCGTCCAGTTGGCGCGCAGCACGCGCTCGGCCTCCGCGACCAGCGCGTCCTCGTCGGCGCCGTCGAGGCGCTCGGCGATCAGGGCGCGCGCGTCCGCGGCGTGCTCGACATCGCGCACCGCGTGGAGGTCGAAGTACGCGGTGCCGGGGCCGCTCGCGAAGCCGTAGTGCTCCCGCAGGCCGTCCGCCTTCACGCGCGAGATCGCCGGCTGGGCGGACTCGATCGCGTACAGGGCCACCAGGTGGCCGAGCAGGTCGCGGCCCTCGCCCGCCCAGGCGTCGGCGCACTCGGCGGTCTCGGGCTCGGCACCAGCGGGGACATCGGCGCCGGCCGCCGTGGCGAACGAGTCCCAGAGCGAGACGTGCGCGGCCTCCTCGCCCGCGTGGGCGGCCAGCTCGATGCGCGCGGAGGCGCGGGCGGTGGAGTCGGCGGCGCGGGCGAGCGCGACGACGGCATGGCGGTACTGGCCGGCGTACAGCGCGAGCTCGGCTGCGGAGAGCTCGCCGCGGGTCCAGCGCTGGTAGAACGGATGGTCGAGCACGTTCCAGCGACTGTGCACGTCGGCGAGGCGCGACCAGAGGTCCACTTGGCGCGATGTTACCGTCACATCGGTGCGCGCCAAGCCCGACACCGTCCCGGCGCCGCCGTTCCCGCGCGAGATGGCCTGGATCAACGTGGCGCCGCTACGGATGGACAAGCAGCGCGGCCGCCCCGTCCTGGTCGAGTTCTGGGACTTCTGCCGGGTGAACTCGCTGCGCACGCTGCCGTACATGAAGGCCTGGCACGAGCGCTATGCCGACGACGGGCTGCGCGTGATCGGCGTTCACACCGGCGGCTTCCTGCCCGCTCGCGACGAGGCCAACGTGCGCCGCGCCGTCGAGCGACTGGCGATCGCCTACCCGGTGGCGATCGACTCGCGGCTCGAGCTGTGGGACCTCTACGGCAACGTCGGGTGGCCCGCCCGTTACCTCTGGGACCGCAACGGCTCGCTGTTCTCGATGCACTACGGCGAGGGCACCTACGACGAGACCGAGCGCGAGATCCAGGCGCTGCTCGGCGTCGAGCGCGACCTGGTGCCGCCGGTCCGCCCCGAGGACGAGCCGGGCGTGTTGCTGCCCGCGCAGACCGAGGACCAGCCCGGCGCCTTCAGCGGGCCGTACGAGGCGGGCGGCGTGTATGCGGTGCTCGAGGGCGAGGGCGAGGTGGTCGTGGACGGCCGCACGATCGCGGTGACCGAGCCCGGCTGCTACGAGCTCGTCACCCACCCGCACCACACGGAGGCCGTGCTCGACCTCCGGGTCGGCCCCGGCGTCACGTGCCACGCGACGTGCTTCACGCCAGCGATTCCAGCAGGCGCACCAGCCGCGGCGGCTCCGCGTCCTCGATGAGGATCGCGCTGCCCGGCCAGTAGGGCGACCGCGTCGGGTCGCCGCGCAGGAAGTGGGGCTGGTGGACCCACGAGCCCGTGTTGTGGACGCGGCCGCCCGCGCGCGTCGTCCACTCGGTGAGATCGTCGCCCGGCCACGGGCCCGAGCGGTGCGAGTGGCCGCAGATCACGTGCGGCGCGCCCACGCCGAGGCGGCCGAGCATCTCGACGATGCCGTGCAGGTAGCCGCGCCGCAGGCCGGCGCCCGAGAGGTCGCGCTCGACCGGCCCGATGCCGAGGGCGTTGATGATCGCCACCGCGCCCGCGAAACCGGCCCGCAGCGCGACGGTGCCCGGCCGCAGCCGGCGCCCGCTGCCGCCGAGCGCCTGCCAGGCGCGCGAGGAGGCGCCCGTGCCGGCGCTGACCAGTGCGTTGTCGGCGCGCTGCGTGAGCGCGTGCATCCAGGCGTACAGCGGCGACAGCACCGCCTCGTAGTCGTCGGGCGTCGCGCCCTCGCCGGGCAGCGAGACCGCCCAGCGTGCCATCGCGCCCGCCGCCAGCCGCTCGAAGGTGGGCACGGTGGCGTGCAGGTCGGAGTAGTGGCCGTGGATGGCGTACACGTCGTCGCGCAGCCACACGCCGGGATAGATGACCTCCACGCGCGCCGGCGCGGCGCGCTCGGCGAGCGCCGCGGCCAGCGGGCCGGCATCGCGCGGCTCGATGCGCTGCTCGAGGCCGAGGAAGCCGGCCGGCTCGGTCAGCAGGCGGCCGTCGATCCAGCCGGCCACGAGGCCGTGGTCGTGGTTGCCCGCGGCCAGCAGCACCTCGCCCACGGCACCTCCCACGGCCTCGAAGAGCGGCCCCGCGACCTCGACCGCGTCGCGGTGCGGCCCGTCGCGCAGCTCGAGCCCGTCGCCGAGGATCACGAGCCGGTCGATGCCCTCGAGTGCGGCGCAGAGCGCCGCTCGAGGGCCGGGACGCCGCAGCACGTCGGTCTGCGTGCTGGCGCCGATGTGCAGGTCGGAGATGACCAGGGTCCGCACGGCGCTCTAGTGTGGCGATCCGCATGAGCGGACCGCTGGAAGGCCTGATCGTCGCCGACTTCTCGCGCGTCCTCGCAGGCCCCTATGCGTCGATGCTGCTCGGCGACCTTGGCGCCGACGTGATCAAGGTCGAGCGGCCGGGCACGGGCGACGACACCCGCGCCTGGGGGCCGCCGTGGCGCGACGGGGTCAGCACCTACTTCCTCGGGCTCAATCGCAACAAGCGCTCGGTCGCGCTCGACCTCGCCGACCCCGCCGACCGCGAGCTGGCGCGCACGCTGGCCGAGCGCGCGGACGTGCTGATCGAGTCGTTCAGGCCCGGGCTCATGGCGTCGTGGGACCTCGACGGCGACACGATCCGGCGCGTGAACCCCCGCCTCGTCTCCTGCTCGGTCACCGCGTTCGGGAGCGGCGAGCAGGCACGCGGCATGCCCGGCTACGACTTCCTGCTCCAGGCCATGGGCGGTCTGATGAGCGTCACCGGCGAGCCGGACGGGCGCCCGCTGAAGACCGGCGCGGCCGTCGTCGACCTCATCTGCGGGCTGCTCGCCACCATCGGGATCCAGGCGGCGCTGGCCGAGGGCGGCGGCCGCCACGTCGAGGTGTCGCTGATGGACTCGGCGCTGGCCTCGCTGCTCAACCAGGGCGCGTCGTGGGTGTCGGGCGGGACGGTGCCTGGGCGCCGGGGCAACCGCCACCCGAGCATCGTGCCGTATGAGACCTATGAGGCCGCCGACCGCCCGTTCGCGGTGGCGGTCGGCAACGACCGGCTGTTCGCGCGGTTGTGCGAGGCGGTCGGGCTGGCCGAGCTGGCGACTGACGAGCGGTTCGCGAGCAACGAGGCGCGGGTGGCGAACGTGGACGCCCTGGCCGGAGCGTTTGAGGCTGTGTTCCGGACGGAGACGGCGGAGCACTGGGTGGAGGTCTTGCGCGCCGCGAGCGTGCCGGTCGGGCTCATCAACCAGGTCGACGAGGCGTTCGCGCTTGCCGCCGACCTCGGCCTCGAGCCCGTCGACTCGAGCCTCGGCGTGCCGCTGGTGGCGCCGCCGTTGCGGCTCGACGGCTCACGACCGCCGATACGGCGCGCACCACCCGAGCTCGACGAGCACGGCGAGGAGATCAGGACCTGGCTGCGAGCTGCTGCCGAATGACCTTCGGCAGCATGAAGCGCACGTCCTCGCGGAGCACCTCGAAGGTCTCGACCGACTCCACCCCGCGATCGCGGAAGAACTGCACCAGGCGGTCCACGAGCTCCTCCGGGGCGCTGGCGCCCGAGGAGATCCCGACCACGCGAACGCCGTCGAGCCAGCCCTCCTGCACCATCGACTCGTTGTCGATCAGGTGCGCCGCCGCGCCGCAGTCGCGCGCGACGTCGACCATGCGCTGCGAGTTCGAGGAGTTGGCGGAGCCGATGACCAGCACGAGGTCGCACTGGGCGGCCATCTGCTTGATCGCCGCCTGGCGGTTGGTGGTCGCGTAGCAGATGTCGTCGGTGCGCGGCCCGGTGATCGCGGGGAACTTCTCGCGCAGCTTGTTGATGATCGAGCGCGTCTCGTCGACCGACAGCGTGGTCTGGGAGATGTAGGCCACGCGCTCGGGGTCGGGGACCTCCAAGGCGTCGACGTCCTCCTCGGTCTGCACGAGCACGATGTGGTCGGGCGCCTCGCCCGTGGTGCCCTCGACCTCCTCGTGGCCGGCGTGGCCGATCAGCACGATCGTGTAGCCCTCGCCGGCGAACTTGACCGCCTCGCGGTGGACCTTGGTGACCAGCGGGCAGGTCGCGTCGATCGTCTCCAAGCCGCGGCGCGCCGCGTCCTCATGCACCGCCGGCGACACGCCGTGGGCAGAGAAGACCGTGATCGCGCCCTCGGGGATCGAGTCGTCGAGCTCGTCCACGAAGATCGCGCCGCGCTCGCGCAGCGAGGCCACGACGTGCTTGTTGTGGACGATCTCCTTGCGCACGTAGACCGGCGGCCCGTGCAGGTCGAGCGCGTGCTCGACGGTCTGCACGGCACGGTCGACGCCGGCGCAGTAGCCGCGCGGGGCGGCGAGCAGGAGCTTCTCGACGGTCACCGCGAGAAGTCTAGGAGCATCTGGACGACGGTCTCGCCCGTGAGGTCGAGCGCCCGGGCCGAGACGGCGCTCATGTCGTCGCACTTCTTGTGCCAGCAGTTGAACGTGAAGTCGATCAGGTCGATGGCCGGCACCTCGCGCCGCAGGAACGGCGTGTGGTCGTCGAGCACGGCGCCGCTCGTCTCGTCGGGGAAGGCCGACTGGGCGCCGACCTTGCGCGCGGCGGCGCGCAGCCGGCCCCACAGCTCGATGCTGGACGAGTCCTCGCGCGGGATCCGCATGCCGCCCTTCTCGGCCACGAAGTCGAGCAGGATCATCGCCTGCGTCCGCTTCGCGAACCGGCGCGCGTAGTACTTGGAGCCGCGCAGGCCGGTCGAGTAGAAGTCCTTCGCGTCGTCGGGACTCTCCTCGCCGTCGAAGAGCACGAAGCGGAGCGGCGGCGCGTCCGCCGGCCATCGCTTCAGCGCCCGCGCGATCTCGAGCACCGCGGCGGTGCCGCCTGCGCCGTCGTTGGCGCCGACGAATCCCGGTAGGTCCTTGGTGTCGTAGTGCGCGGCGACGACGATCGGCTTCCCGCGCCCGGGGAGCGAGCCGACCACGTTCTGGAGACCGCCCGGCACCCGCTGGAGCCGCCCGTTCGGCAGCCGGTCGCGCAGCCACTCGGCGAGCTGCTTCGACGTCTCCGAGCCCGCCGGCCGCGGCCCGAGCTCGACCTGGTAGCGCAGGTCGTCGAACGCGCGGTCGCGGTCGAAGCGATCGGTCTTCAATGCCGCGGAAGCGGTCGGGTCGTCGCCGTCGAAGGCGCCGACCACGGCGGCCACCACCAGCCCTCCGCCCACGAGCACGAGCGCCGCGACGACGATCGAGAGCGTCTTAGTCGTTGGAGGTCACCGCCTCGAGCAGGTCCGCGAACCTCGCCCGGGCGGCCTCACGGCGGGTCGGCACGTGCTCGGACGGCACGCCGTCCGCCGGCGCGTCGTAGCCGCGCAGGATCTGCCGGGCGACGCTCTGGCGGTGGACCTCGTCGGGCCCGTCGTAGAGCCTGGCGGCGCGCGCGAAGCGGTACATCTGCTCGAGCGGCAGGTCGGTCGAGTAGCCGAGCGAGCCGTGCGCCTGCAGCGCCCGATCGACCACGTCGTGCAGCACCTTCGCGCCGTAGAACTTGATCAGCGCGATCTCCTGCCGCGCGGCAGAAGCTCCCTCAGCGTCCATCTTCCAGGCGGCGTGCAGCGTCATCAGCCGCGCCGCGTGCATCTCCGCCGCCGAGTCGGCGATCCAGTTCTGCACCGTCTGCTTGTCCGCCAGCAGCGACCCGTGCGAGTAGCGCGTCAGGGCGCGCTCGCACAGCATGTCGAACGCCCGGCGAGACACGCCGAGCCAGCGCATGCAGTGGTGGATGCGCCCCGGCCCCAGCCGCTGCTGGGCGATGAGAAAGCCTGCGCCGCGCGCGCCGAGCAGCGCGTCCTTCGGCACGCGCACGTCCTCGTAGAGGATCTCGGCGTGCCCGCCGTAGGCGCCGTAGCGCTCGTACGGATGCTCCATCGTCGCCACGTCGCGCACGATGTTCACGCCCGGCGTGTCGACCGGCACGATGAACATCGAGGCGCGCTGGTACTTGTGCGCCTCCGGGTCGGTGACCGCCATGACGATCAGGAAGTCGGCCACCGAGGCGTTGGTGGAGAACCACTTGTGGCCGTTGATTACCCACGAGTCGCCGTCCTCGACCGCGCGGGTCCCGAGCAGCGTCGGGTCGCTGCCGGCCGTGTCCGGCTCGGTCATCGAGAAGGCGGAGCGCAGGTCGCCGGCCAGCAGCGGGTGCAGCCACTGCTCCTTCTGGTCCTCGGTGCCGGCCAGGGCGAGCACCTCCGAGTTGCCGGAGTCCGGCGCCTGGTTGCCGAACGCCACCGGCGCGAACGGACTGCTGCCGAGGATCTCGTGCATGAGGCCGAGCTTGACCTGGCCGAAGCCCTGGCCGCCCAGCTCGGGCGGCAGGTGGGCGGCCCACAGCCCGCGCTCGCGCACCTGCTCCTGCAGCGGCGCCATCGCGCGCATGAAGCCGTCCTGGCCGAGCTCCTCGAAGACGGTCTCGATCGGCCAGATCTCGGAGCGCACGAAGTCGCGCATCCAGTCGAGCTGCGCCTGGAACTCGGGCTCGGTGGAGAAGTCCCAAGCCATCACACCCCATACTAGGCGTGATGTTGGTCGAGCACTGCGGGAAGCGACCGACGGTTCACGAGTCCGCCTGGGTCGCGCCGACCGCCGTCGTGTGCGGGGACGTCCACCTCGGCGAGGACGCGCGGATCGCGGTCGGCGACCGGATCCTCGCGCCGGACCGGCACGAGGAGATCTGGGCGATCCAGGAAGGGCTCGACTTCCCCGGCACCGTCTACGGCGAGCCGCGCGGCGACGACCTGACGGCGCGCGTGATGCCGCGCCAGGCGGCCTGGCTCGCCGCCCACCGCGACGACCGCGTGCTCTGATGCCCTTGGTGGCGGCCGCCGCGGTGGCGGCCGGAGCCGCGCTCCAGTCGGCGACCGGGTTCGGGTTCAGCGTCGTCGCCGCGCCGCTCGTGTTCGCGGTGGTCGAGCCCGAGGAGGCGGTCGGGCTGCTGATCGTTCTCGGCTCGCTGGTGAACGTCCTCACGCTGGTCAGCGAGCGCCGGCGGCCGCGGCCGGTGTGGCGGGAGTGCGCCGTGCTCCTGGCCTTCGCGCTGCCGGGCGCGGTGGCCGGCGTCGCGGTGCTGCGGGCACTCGACCCCGTCGCGCTGCAGATCGCGGTGAGCGTGGGCGTCCTCGCCACACTCGTAGCGCGACGGCTCGCGCAGGGCCGCCGAGCGCCCGCGTGGGCCGGCCCGATCGCGGGCCTCGCGGCGGGCGCGCTGACCACCTCGACCACCACGGCGGGCCCGCCGCTGATCGTCTACCTGCTCGGCCGGCGCCTCGAGCCGGTGCGGGTGCGCGACACGATGCCGGTCTGCTTCCTCGGCCTCAGCGTCGTAGGGGTGATCGCCCTGCTCGTCACCGGCACCAGCGGCGCCGTGCCGGACGCGGGGCTGGTGGCCCTGCTCGTGCCGGTCGTCGTCGCGGGCCACCTCGCCGGCCGCCCGCTGTTCGCCGCGCTCGTCCGCAGCGGCCGCTACGAGGAGGTGCTCACCGCGGTGCTGATCGCCTCGGTGGCGGGCGGGCTCGCGGCCGCGCTGTTGTGAGGTACGTTTGCGGCATGGCTCAGGCACACGGCGATCGGCTCACGGCGGTGGACGCGTCGTTCCTGGCCCAGGAGAGCCAGAACGCCCACATGCACATCGGCGCCGTCATGGTCTTCGAGGGCCCGCCGCCGGCGTTCGACGACTTCGCCGACCACGTGCGCGGGCGGCTGCACCTCGTCCCGCGCTACCGCCAGAAGCTCGCGTGGCCGCCGGTGGAAACCGGCCGGCCGCTGTGGGTCGACGACGCCACCTTCAACCTCGAGTACCACCTGCGCCACACCGCGCTGCCGGAGCCCGGCAGCGCGGAGCAGCTACGCGCGCTGGCGGCGCGCATCCACTCGCAGCGACTGGACCGCGACAAGCCGCTGTGGGAGCTGTGGCTCGTTCAGGGGCTCGACGACGGCCGCTTCGCCCTGATCTCCAAGACCCACCACGCGGTCGTGGACGGCATCGCGGGGGTCGACCTGGCGACCGTGCTGTTCGACCTCGAGCCGGTTCCGCCGCCGATGCCGTACGAGGGCGAGCCCTGGGTGCCACAGCACGAGCCGAGCGCGGCCGCGCTCGCCGCGCGCGGCGTCCGCGGGCTGGTCGAGCTGCCGTTCTCGCTGGCCGGCCGGGCGATCCGGGCGGCCGGCAAGCCCGGCGCGTCGCTGCACGTCGCCCGCGAGGCGGTCGAGGGCGTCGCCGAGGTGGCGTGGGCGGGCCTGAACCCCGCGCCCGACACCCCGCTCAACGTGCCGATCGGCCCGCACCGGCGGCTGGTGCTGATCCGCAGCGAGCTGGCCGAGTTCAAGCTCATCAAGGACGCCTTCGGCGGCACGGTCAACGACGTCGTGCTGAGCGTGGTGGCCGGCGGCCTGCGCAAGTGGCTCCAGTCGCGCGGCGTGCGCACCGAGGGCCTCGAGCTACGCGCGCTCGTCCCGGTGTCGATCCGGGCCGCCACCGAGCAGAGCCACGGGGGCAACCGGCTCGCGGTCATGCGCGGCCCGCTGCCGGTCTACGTCGAGGACCCGGTCGCGCGCCTGCAGGTCGTCCGCCAGGCGATGGACGGCCTCAAGGAGTCAAAGCAGGCGGTCGGCGCCGAGGTGCTGACCAGCGTGCAGAATCTCGCGCCGCCGACGGTGCTCGCCCAGGCGTCGCGGATCAACTTCTCCACGCGCCTGTTCAACCTGCTGGTGACGAACGTGCCCGGCCCGCAGTTCCCGCTCTATGCGCTCGGCCGCAAGCTCGAGGACCTGTTCCCGGTCGCCTTCCTGCCGCGCGACCACGCGCTCGCGGTGGCGATCATGTCCTACAACGGCGGGATGGACTTCGGCCTGCTCGGCGACTTCGACGCCATGCCGGACCTGGACTCGCTCGGCGAGATGTTCGAGGAGGCGCGCGACGAGCTGGTGGGAGCCGCCCGGGCTCAGAGCTCCAACGGCTCTAGTACCCGAGGGCGAACTTCGCGTCCTCGGACATCTTCTCGGGCGTCCAAGGGGGCGTGAAGACCATGTTCGGGACGACCTCCTCCACGCCGGGCACCTCGCCCACGAACTCCTTCATCTGCTCGGAGACCTGAGGCCCGATCGGGCAGGCCGGCGTGGTCAGCGTGAACGTGACGTTCACGGTGCCGCCGTCGATCTCCACCCCGTAGACGAGCCCGAGCTCGACGAAGTCCAGCCCAAGCTCGGGATCGATCACGTTGGACAGCGCTTCGATGACGTCATCTTCGTCCACCATCCCCCCGAGTGTAGGGAGTTACGTCTGTGCCCTGTACGAACCCGGCGGTATGTATTAGGTTGCCCTGCATCGTTCACTTCGACGAGCAGCTGGCGATCCTGAGGATCGTGGGGGACGAAGATCGGACCACCAGCGGCCGCCGGCGTCGACCGATCTCCGCCGCGCTGAAGGCCACGCGCGACGTGATCGTCGACCTCTCGGAGCTGCACTTCGCCGACCCGTCGTTGATGATCGACCTCGCGTGCCTCGCGCAGCGCCTGCGCGCTCAGGGCCGAACCCTGTGGCTCAACGGCGCGCAGCCCAACATCCGCACGCTGATCGAGACCGTCGGGCTGCACCGGCTGCCCGCCGTCCGGCTCGACGGGCCGCTGCCGGCGACGGTCAGTTAGCAGCCGGGCCGACCTCGTAACGTGTGGGGGGTCCTCCCCATGCTGCTGCCGCTCGTCCTGCTCTTCATCGTCGTCCCGATCGCCGAGCTCGCGGTGCTCATCCAGGTCGGCCAGGAGATCGGGGTGGCCTGGACCGTGGCGATCCTGATCGCCGACGCGATCCTCGGCTCGATCCTCATGCGCGCGCAGGGGCGAGCGGCGTGGCGGCGCTTCAACGAGGCGATGTACGCGGGCAACGTGCCCGCGCGCGAGGTGCTCGACGGCGCGCTGGTGATGTTCGGCGGCCTGTTGATGCTCACGCCCGGCTTCATCACCGACATCCTCGGGTTCCTGCTGCTCATCCCGCCCACGCGCGCGCTCGTGCGGGGTGTGCTCGCGCGGCGGCTCACGCACCGCATGGTGGTCTCGATGACCGGGCCGCGCGCGCGGCCGGACGACGTGGTCGACGGCACCGCCGTCGACATAGAGAGCGACCGCCTGACCCCGCCCGGGGGCACCCGCTGACCGACGCGGGCTCCGAACGCGCCCGGCACCCGACCGGGCCCGGGTTCTCCGACGCCGTCACCTTCAGCTTCGGCGACCCGTCGGCGGGCCTGCACGGGCTCGCGCGGCTCGGCCTCTCGGCGGAGGGCGGCAGCGCGCTCGCCGTCGTCTTCGACGGCCCTGAGCCGGTGACCGCGCAGGCCCGCGGCGGCCTGCCCGTCGACCGCGATGCGGACTTCGAGCGCCTCGAGCTCGACGGCCTTGCCGCCACCGTCGAGGAGCCGCTCCTGCACTGGACGCTGCGCATCGGCGACGACGAGCTGACCTTCGAGGCCACCGGTCCGCCGGCCGGCATCGAGCCGTCCGAGCCGCTCGCCCGCGCCGGTGGCATGGCCGGGTACGAGCAGATCTGCCGCGTGCACGGGAGCGTCCGCGGGCACGAGATCCGCTGCCTCGGCCAGCGCGGCCACGTCTGGGGCGAGCCGGACTGGGACCGCATCGACTCCACGCGCACGCTCGCCGCCTGGCTCGACGACGGCAGCGGCGTCGTGCTGAGCGCGGTCCGGCCCGCCGGCGCCTGCGGGCACGAGCCGGAGGCGACCTGGGCGGCGCTGCTGGGCTCCGCCGGGGCATTGCGCGTCGACGAGCCGCGGCTCTCCACCACGTACGACGAGGATGGCCGGCAGCGCCGCGCCGGCCTCGAGCTGTGGGTCGGCGAGGACGATGGCTATCCCCGCCACGCCACGGGCGTCGTCGTGTGCGGCTCGACGCTCGACCTCGGCCAGCTCCGGCTCGACTGCGCGTTCGTGCGCTGGCGCATGGACGGCCGTACCGGCAGCGGGCGCTACGACGTGCTGCGGCGCGCATGATCCGGGCGATCGTCTCCGACTTCGGCGGCGTGCTCACCACGTCGATGCCCGGCGCCTTCGCGCGCGTGCAGGAGGGGACCGGAGTGCCGACCGAGGCGTACGGCGAGGCGATGGCGCACAGCCTGGCTCACGACGGGGTGCACCCGCTGTTCGCGCTCGAGCGCGGCGAGATCAGCGAGGCGGACTTCTTCGCACGGCTCGAGCGGGGCCTGGAGGCGACGCTCGGCCGCGCCGTGTCGCTCGACGGCTACGCCGCCCGGCTCATGGATCACCTCGAGCCCAATCAGGAGCTGTTCGACCACTTCCGGGCGCTGCGCGCGGAGCGCGGCCTGCGCTTCGCCCTGTGCACCAACAACGTGCGCGAGTGGGAGCCGCTGTGGCGCCGCAAGCTGCCGATCGACGACGTGTTCGACGTCGTCGTCGACTCCGCGTTCGTCGGCACGCGCAAGCCCGAGCCCGAGATCTATGCGATCACGCTCGAGCGGCTGGGCGTTCCCGCGGAGGCGTGCGTGTTCCTCGACGACCTCGAGGTGAACGTCGAAGCGGCGCGCGAAGCGGGAATGCACGGCATCGTGTACCGCGACAACGCCCGAGCACTGGTCGAGCTCTCCTCACTGCTCGACTAAGCTCAGAGCGTCTGAGCGGGTGGCCTTGATGCAGCATTCAACCGTGCAATCGCGGGAGATCCTGCCGTTCGCAGCGGCGGCGCTGATCGGCCTTGCCTCCGTTCTGCTGCCCGGCCCGGAGACGGACTGGCTGGTGTTCGCGATCGGCGTGGGGCTGACCGTCGCCATCGCGGCGGTCGGCCTGACGGCCGCCGCCGAGCGGCGCGGCCAGCCGCTCATCGTGCTGCTGCCGCTCGCGTACTTCGTCGCGGTCGTGATCCTGCGCCACTCGGGAACCACGGGCGCGACCGGGTTCGTGCCGCTGGTCATGCTGCCGATCGTCTGGCTCGCCATGTTCGGCACGCGGCGCCAGCTGATCGTCGGGCTGGTGGCGATGACCCTCGCGCTGGTCGTGCCGTTCCTCGTGTTCGGCGACCCGCGCTATCCGGTCACGTCCTGGCGCAGCGCGCTCCTCTTCCTCGTCGTCGCGGGGCTGACCGGGGTCGCCATCCAGTCGCTGGTGGTGCGCGTGCGGCAGACCAACGAGACGCTCGCCGGCGTGCTCCGGAACGCCACCGAGACGGCGATCGTGGCCACCGACGCGAGCGGCACGATCACCGTCTTCAACCGCGGCGCCGAGCGCATGCTCGGCTACGACGCCGACGAGGTCGTCGGCAAGGCGTCGGCAGAGATGCTGCACGATCCCGAAGAGGTCGCGGCGCGCGCCGACGAGCTCGGCGTCGAGGCCGGGCCCGAGGTGTTCGTCTCCCTGGGGACCGAGCCACAGCGGTGGACGTACGTGCGCAAGGACGGGCGGCGGATCCCCGTGTCGCTCTCGGTCACCACCGAGTGCGACGACGACGGCGAGATCACGGGCTTCCTCGGCGTGGCGACCGACGTGACCGAGCGCCTGCGCGCGGAGGCCGCGGTCAAGGCCGAGCGCGACTTCTCGGCTGCCGTGATCGACACCGCCGGCAGCCTGGTCATGGTCCTCGACGCCCAGTTCCGCATCCAGCGCTTCAACCGCGCGTGCGAGATGCTCACCGGCCGCTTCGAGGACGAGGTGCGGGGCCGGAGCCCTGCCCAGTTCGCGGTCGTGGCCGAGGAGGTGGAGACCGTCGAGGCGCGGCTCAGCCACGCCACGCCGGCCGACTTCCCGATCGAGTTCGAAGTCGAGTGGCTCGACGAGCACCGCGACCCGCGGCTGATCGCCTGGAGCAACAACTGCCTGGTCGGCCCCGACGGCGAGATCGAGCACATCGTCGCCGCCGGCACCGACATCACCGACCGCCGCGAGGCGCTGCGGCGCGCGATGGAGGCCTCGCGCGCGAAGTCGGACTTCCTCGCCAACATGAGCCACGAGCTGCGCACGCCGCTCAACGGCGTCATCGGGATGCTCGAGCTGCTGATGGACACCGAGCTCGACGCCGAGCAGCGCGAGTACGCGCGGACCGCCGTCACGTCGGGCGACGCGCTGCTGACCGTTATCAACGACATCCTCGACTTCTCGAAGATCGAGGCGCGGATGCTCGAGCTCGACGTCGGCGACTTCGACCTGCGCCAGATGGTCGAGGACGCGACCGCGATGCTCGCCCGCGAGGCGCACGTCAAGGGCCTCGAGCTGACCGTCTGGGTCGACGAGCAGGTCCCCGCCGTCGTCCGCGGGGACGCGGGACGCCTGCGCCAGGTCCTGACCAACCTGATCTCCAACGCGGTCAAGTTCACGCCGGCCGGCGAGGTCTCGGTCCGCGTGGGCGTCGACGAGAGCGGCGGCGACCGCCTGCTGGTGCGCGCGGAGGTGGCCGACACGGGGATCGGCATCGCGCCCGACCGCATCGCCGCGCTGTTCGAGCCCTTCTCGCAGGAGGACAGCTCAACCACCCGCCGGTTCGGCGGCACCGGGCTCGGGCTCGCGATCTCGCGCCAGCTCGTCGAGCTGATGGGCGGCCGGCTGACGGCCAGCTCGGTGCCCGGCGAGGGCAGCGTGTTCCGCTTCACGGCGCAGCTGGACCGCGGCGCCGGCGACCGCCCGACGCGGCGCGCGCGCGCCGCCCTGCCCGACGGCCTGCGCGTGCTCGTGGTCGACGACAGCGCCACCAACCGGGAGGTCGTGCGCGGCTACCTGGATCCGCGCGTGACGACGTGCGACGAGGCCGAGACCGGCCAGGACGCGCTCGTCATGCTGCACACGGCGGCCAACGAGGGAGCGCCGTACGCGCTCGTGATCCTCGACTACCACATGCCCGGCATGGACGGGATCGAGCTCGCGGAGGCGATCCGGAGCGCACCGAGCCTGCGGTCGGCCCGGCTGATCATGCTGGCGTCGGCGCCCACCGACCGCACGCCGGCGATCGACGCCTACCTCACGAAGCCGGTGCGCCGCACGGGCCTGCTCGAGGCGGTAGCGGCCGTGCTCGCGCCCGACCAGAGGCAGCGCGCGACGGACGAGCCCGAGCCGGAGCGGACCACGCCGACCGGCGCGCGCGTGCTCGTGGCCGAGGACAACCCGGTCAACCAGCTCGTGATCCAGGGAATGCTGGCCAAGCGCGGGCTGATGGCGGACGTCGTGGCGACCGGCCTCGAGGCGCTCGAGGTCTTGGACCGCGAGCGCCACGCCGCCGTGCTGATGGACGTGCAGATGCCCGAGCTCGACGGCTACGAGACGACGCGCCGCATCCGCGCGGACGAGAACGGCACTCCACGCGTGCCGATCATCGCGATGACCGCGGGCGCGCTCGAGGGCGATCGCGAGGCGGCGCTCGAGGCCGGCATGGACGACTACCTCTCGAAGCCCCTGCGACCCGAGGCGCTCGACTCCGTGCTCGAGCGCTGGCTCGGCGCCGCGCCTTCGCCCGCGCCGGCGGAGCCGATCTTCGACGACTCGCGGATCCGCGGGTTCCGGGAGAGCTACCCCGAGATCGTGGACCGGCTGGTGGCGCTGTTCGCCGACTCCACCCCGCCGCTGCTCGACCAGCTCGACGCCGCGGCCCGCGACCGCGACGGCGATCTCGTCCGCCGGCTCGCCCACAAGCTCAAGAGCAGCTGCGACAACGTCGGCGCGACGCGGATGGCGGCGCTCTGCCGCACGCTCGAACAGCCGAACGGCGACCCCGGACCGCTGGTCGCGGACCTGGCGGCCGCGTACCCGCCCACGCTCGCCGAGATCCGCAGCTCGGTCAGCGCCTAGACGTCAGTTCTCGCAGCCGAGCCGGTCCCAGCAGTACAGCTCGATGCACTCGGCGGCCAGCTCGTCGGCCCGCGCCGACGACAGCCACGGCAGCACCATGTCCAGCGCCTGGTCCTCGGCGAACCCGGCGTTGAACGCGTCCTCCCCGCGCAGGCCGGCGGCGATCTTCAGCGCCTCGCGCCGGTTCTCGCCGAGCGAGCTGAACGCCGCGACCAGGAAGTCCTTGTTCGCGACCGGGGTGCCGACGTCCATCGACGCGTGCCAGGCGGCGAGCATCGACAGGTCGTGCTCGTCGAGGTCATTGACCGCCTTCGCGTAGTGCGAGGCGAGCTCCTCGTCGGGTATCTCGTCGACCCACGCGCGCACCAGCTCGCACAGCAGCTGGCGGCGGGCCTCACGCCCGACCGATTCGGCGATGACGCGAATCGCGTCCTTCGACTCGATGAAGCACAGTGGCATGACGCCGCGCACGGTACGCAGGGCCCCGGACGGAACGAGACTGGTTGAATCAGCGCGCGTGTACGAGTCCCACTACCTGCGGGCGGTCGATCCGGCGAGGCCGCGGGGGGCGTGGATCCGGCACACGTCGCACCAGCGTCCGGGCGAGGCTCCGACGGGCGCGCTGTGGTGCACGGTGTGGGACGCCGAGGCAGGCCCGCCGTACGCGGTCAAGCAGTCGCTGCCCGCGCCGTCGCCGCCCGCCGGCGCGCGGTTCGCGGGGTCGGCCTCGGCGGCCGGGCGCTCCGCGGCCTGGGAGCTCGAGGCGGCCGGCGTCCAGGCAGCCCTGCGCCACCTCCCGCGCGCGTGGATGTACCGCGCCCCGCTCCCGCGCACCAAGCTCGAGAGCCCGCTCCCGGACGCCGTGTTCAGCGGCTGGGTCGAGGCCGGCGGCCGCCGCACCGAGGTGGCCGGCTGGCGCGGGATGGTGGGCCACAACTGGGGCTCCGAGCACGCCGAGCGCTGGGTCTGGCTGCACGCCGTGGGGTTCGCCGAAGCGCCGGGGGCGTGGCTCGACGTCGCGATCGGGCGCGTGCGAGTGGGCCGCGCGGTCACGCCGTGGGTGGCGAACGGCGCGCTTTCGCTGGACGGCGCCCGGCTGGCGCTCGGCGGTATCGGCCGCGTGCGGTCCACCCGCGTGGACGCGCAGCCGGGCTCGCTGCGCGCGGTGATCGGCGGCGCGGGCGTGACGATCCGCGCGACGGTGTCGGCCCCGCTGGACCAGACCGTGGCCTTCGAGTACGTGGGCGGGCACCACGCGATCAACTGCTCGATCGCCGAGGTGCACCTGCGGGTGGAGCGGCCGGGGCGGCCGGCTTTGGAGCTCGCCTCAGCTTTCGGCGGTGCCTACGAGCTCGGAGTTCGCGAGACCTCGCACGGCGTTCCCGTGGAGCCGTTTCCAGATCCGTGACGAACTTCGGGCATTGAGGAGAGGGATCGAGGTCGATTGGTCACTTTGTTCCCCCCACGGGACAAAGTGACCAACGGCCGATCCACCAGCCTCCCTACCCAGCCGGGGTTCGTCCCGCCGCAGCCTCCAGAGCGCGGTCGACATCAACCTCGGTGTTCCACAAGTGGAACGACAAGCGGATGAAGCCCTCGCGAACCGTGACCGCGACATCCGCCGCGCGCAGCCGCGCCACGAGCGAATCCTCCGCCGGCAGCGCCACGATCGCGGAATCGCCCGGCTCCATGCCCAGCCCGGCCCGGAAGCGATTCGCGAGACCGACGTCGTGCTCGTACACAACCTCGATCCCGACCTCGCCCAGCAGCCGCAGCGCCGGCACCGCCCCCACCCAGCTCATCCACGCCGGCGAGAGGTCGAAGCGGCTCGCGTCCTCCGCCAGGCGCAACGGCGCGTCGTAGTTGGTGTCGAACGGGTCGTCGCCCGCGTACCAGCCGGCCATGTAGGGCCGCAGCCGCTCGGCGGCCGCCGGGCGCACCGCCATGAACGACGTCCCGCGCGGCGACAGCAGCCACTTGTAGGCGCTGGCCATGAAGAAGTCGAAGCGCCCCGCGTCCAGGGGCAGCCAGCCGCTGGCCTGGGTGGCGTCGACGCAGGTCAGCGTGCCGTGGTGGGACGCGGCGGCCGCGATGGCGTCGAGGTCCGCGACG
Source organism: uncultured Solirubrobacteraceae bacterium (assembly GCA_963835525.1). GTDB lineage: Bacteria > Actinomycetota > Thermoleophilia > Solirubrobacterales > Solirubrobacteraceae > DASSUW01. The sequence continues at coordinate 468,630 of CAWIFM010000009.1, read as the reverse complement.
CGCCCGTCGATGGACTGGACGGCGCTGACCGCGACGACAGCGGTGTTGCCGTCGATCGCCGAAGCAAGCTGCTCGAGCGGGACGAGCTCCACGTCGGCGCCCGCCACCAGGAACGGCCAGATCACCGAGGTGAAGTCGCGCTCCGCGCACACCACCCGGGCGCCGCGTTCGAGAGACAGCGCGATCAGCCCCGTGAAGGCGGAGACCTGACCCGCGACCGCGACCGCAGAGGCCGGCACCGCGTGCAACGCAGCCCATGCCTGGCGCGACTCGCCCGTCGCCCGGTCCCAGACGTCCCAGTGCGTGCGCCCGTGACGCCATTCGTCCAAAGCGGCATGAAACGCCTCGACCGCAGGCCGCGGCGGCAGCCCGTAGGAGGCGGCGTTCAGGTACGTGGTCTCCGGCGAGAACAGGCGCCGGGCCTCGGCGAGCGTCAGCAGGCGGCTCAGCGTACAGACACGAGCGCGCCGAGGAACAGCGTCGAGGCGAAGCGCGTCGCGCCATCCACGTCGGGGGGTGATCGATCGGCCAACCGAGCGCCCAGCTCCAGCCCGACCGCGATCATCGCGTGCGCGCAGTAGTCGACGTCGACCGGCGGCAGGTGGCCGGCCTCGATCGCGGAGCGCAGGTCCTCGGCGAGCTCCTCGGTGCCCGCCGGCAGGACGGTCGCGCCGAAGCGGTTGCTCATGGTGTCGAGGTTGCGTCGCATGAACGCGAACCGCTCCGGGTCCTCGACGATGAACTCGAAGAACGCGCGGTAGCCGCCTTCGACGAACTCCGACGCGGTGCCGGCGCTGCGGCGGGCGTTGCGCACGCGGCGGCGCGCCTCCTCGCCGGTCTCCTCGATCAGGGCGACGAAGATCGCATCCTTGTCGGGGAAGTAGTTGTAGAACGTGCCCGAGGCCAGGTCGGTGCGGCGGACGATGTCGCGGACGCTGGCTCCCTCGTAGCCGTGCTCGGCGAAGACCGTGCGCGCAGCGTCGAGGATGGCGGCGCGGTTGGCCGCCTTCGTCCGCTCCCGCCGTCCGACCATGGTCATGCGGCGAGCGCCTGCGCCCGCTCGGCGCCGCGCTTGCGCTCCTTCTCGAGGTCCGCCAGGTAGTCGTCGTAGTCGACCTGCATCGTGTGGCGCTTGGAGCCGACATAGCGCTTGAACATCCGCTCGCGCTCGGAGTCGATGTCCGCCCGCAGCGCCGCGGGATCGGGCAGCGCGTAGCGCCCCGCGAGGTGGTCGCAGACCCACTCGGACTGCGCCGCGGCGATCGGCATGATCGCCCCCAGCGGCTGCAGCAGGCCGATGAAGTACACGCTCGGGCGATCGGGATGGAAGACGCGCCGGAACAGCGGCAGGTCGTTCTCCGGCGCCGAGATCAGCGCCTCGTCGAAGAACGGGAACGTGACCTTGTAGCCCGTGCAGTAGATGACGATGTCGGCCTCGACCTCGCTGCCGTCGGCGAAGACGACCGTCCGCTCGGTCAGCCGCTCGAGGTTCGGCTTCGGGGTCACCTCGCCGTGCGCCACGCGCGAGAGGATGTCGTCCGAGACGGTCGGATGCGCCTCGAGCGGCCCGTGCTCGGGCTTCGGCATCCCGTAGCGCTGCATGTCGCCGACCGCGATCCGCAGCACCGTCTGCATGAACCGCTGGCGGACCCAGAACGGCACGCCGGCCTGCGTCGAGATCTGGTCGAGCGGGCGCCCGAACACGTACTTGGGCACCACCCACGCGCCGCGCCGCGCAGCCAGGTAGGTGGCGGCCGAGGAGAAGCTCGACTCGACCGCGATGTCCATCGCCGAATTGCCCATTCCGAGCACTACGACCCGCTTGTCGCGGAAGAAGTTGGGATCTTCGCCCGTGTACTCGTGGGCGTGCATCTGGAGGCCGGCGAACTCGTCCATCCCCGGGAAGCCCGGCTCCGGCCAGCGCGGGTCCCAGTGATGGCCGTTGGCCACCATGAGCGCGTCGTAGCGGCGGACCCGGCCGTCGTCGAGCGTGACCTCCCAGCCGCCGTCGGCGGCCGGCGCGGCGCGCTCGACACCGGTCTCGAACGTGATCTTCTCGCGAAAGCCGAACCGGTCGACGTAGGCGTCGAAGTACTCGGCGATGTGGGTGTGGTGCGGGAAGTCGGGATACGCCTTCGGCATCGGGAAGTCGGCGAACTCCATCCGCTCGCGCGACGTGTTGATGTGCAGCGACCGGTACGCAGCTGACATCCCGTTGCGGTTCTTGAACACCCAGACGCCGCCGACGCGGTCGGACTTCTCGAAGCAGTCGAAGTCGAAGCCCCGCTGGTGCAGCGCCTTGGCGGCCGCGATGCCGGACGAGCCGGCGCCGATCACGCACACGCTGGGGAGCCGGGCCACCTCCCAAAGATGACACAGGCGTCAAGTTCGCTCGCCGGTCCCGTGCGTAGGATGCGGCCCCATGGATCCCGAGGCAGCGGAGGTCAAGGCGTCGGGCGGCGTGGTGTGGCGCCGCGGCGACCGCGGCATCGAGGTCGCGCTCGTCCACCGGCCCCGCTACGACGACTGGTCGTTCCCCAAGGGCAAGCTCGACAAGGGCGAGTCCTGGGAGGACGGCGCGCTGCGCGAGGTCGAGGAGGAGATCGGCCTGCGCTGCCGGCTCGGCCACGAGCTGCCGCACACCTCCTACCGCGATCCCAAGGGCCGGGCCAAGGTCGTCCGCTACTGGATGATGGAGCCGCTCGACGGCGAGTTCGCCCCCTCTCACGAGGTCGACGAGATGCGCTGGGTGCCGACCTCGGAGGCCGGCCGCCTGCTCAGCTACGAGCACGACCGCGAGCTGCTGCGCCAGGTGAGCGGGTGAACCGCGACCGCTTCCCGGGACTGCGCGGAGGCTGGGCGCGGCTCGACGGCCCGGCCGGCACGCAGATGGTCGACAGCGCGATCGACGCGATGGCCGAGTTCATGCGCTCGGGCCACAACGCCAACCACGGCGGCCTGTTCGAGGCCGCGCACCGGACCGACGAGCTGGTCGCGAGCGCACGGACGAGCGTCGCCACCCTGCTCGGCGGGGACCCGCGCGGCGTCGCCTTCGGCCCGAGCATGACGGCCATGACCATGCGCATCTCGGCCGCCGCCGGCCGGGCGCTCGAGCCCGGCGACGAGATCGTGCTCAGCCGGCTCGACCACGACGCCAACGTGAGGCCGTGGCTGATCGCCGCCGAGCGCGCGGGCGCCACCGTGCGCTTCGCCGATCCCGAGCCCCATACGCTCGAGCTGCCGGCCTCGGCGGTCGAGGCGGTCCTCACCGACCGCACGCGCTGGGTGGCGGTCACCGCCGCCTCCAACGCCGTCGGGACGGTGCCCGACCTGCCGGGCATCGTCGCCGCCGCGCACGCCGCCGGCGCGCGCGTGTACGTCGACGCGGTGCACGCGGCGCCGCACCGCCGGCTCGACGTCGAGGCCCTCGGCTGCGACGCGCTCGCCTGCTCGGCCTACAAGTGGTTCGGCCCGCACATCGGGATCCTGTGGGGCCGGCCCGAGGTGCTCGAGGAGCTCAAGCCCGACAAGCTGCGCCCGTCCTCCGACGAGGTGCCCGACCGCTGGGAGCTCGGCACGCTGCCGTTCGAGTCGCTGGCCGGCGTCCGCGCGGCGGCCGACTACGTGCTGTCCGCCGACTGGGAGGCCGTCCGCGCGCACGAGGACGCGCTGCTCGCCGCCGCGCTAGACGGCCTTGGCGCCATGCCGCACGTCACCGTCTACGGCGCCGCGCGCGACCGCGCGCCGACGCTGATGTTCAACGTACGCGGCCGCACGTCCGACGAGGTCTGCGCCGCGCTCGCCGAGCGGCAGATCGCCGTCTGGCAGGGCAACTACTACGCGGTCGAGCTCGAGCGCCACCTCGGCCTCGAGCCGCACGGCGCGGTCCGCGCCGGCTTCGTCCACTACAACGACGAGGCCGACGCGGAACGGCTGCTGGCCGCGGTCAGCGACCTCGCCTAGCTGACGACGACCTCCTTGCGGTCCCCGTTCGGCCCCGCGATGAACGGCCGCTGCAGCAACCCCTGGAGCGTCTCGGAGGCGTCCGGCGTCTCCTGCGCGGTCGGGTAATCGTCGGCCCACGCGCTGTGGGGCGCGGAGTACTTGAGGAAGATCGCGCGCCGCTCGTAGTCGGCCGTCCACGGCCACGTCCCGTGCGTGAGCGCCTCGGTGAAGATGACCGCCGACCCGGCCGTGACCGGCACGCGGTGCAGCCACGGCCCGACCGTCTCGAGCGTCGCGTAGTCCTCGGGGCACGGCGTGTTCGCCTTGTGGCTGCCCGGGATCGCGACGAACCCGCCGTCCTCCACGCTCGCGTCGACGAGCGAGATCGCGCACGCCACCAGGCCGTTGTAGATGCGCTCGTTGCGGTAGAGGTAGTAGCTGTCGGGCAGGAACGGCGTCCCGCCTCCGTGCAGCCCGAGCCGCGTCGAGCCCTGGCGCATCATGATCATGTGGCCGTGGTCGTAGCGGACCTGCGGCCCGATCAGCTCGCGCAGGTACTCGAGGATCCGCGGGTGCTCGATCAGGCGGCGGAACGGCTCGTCCCAGGTGTGCGGGCGCCCGCCCGAGATGAACTTGCTGTCGTTGCTCCACAGGTCCTGGAGCTCGCCGCGCTCGGCCTGGCCCCAGAGGTCGTACTCGTCGAGGTGGCGGTTGAGCTCGGCCACCTCGTCGGCGCCGATGACGTCCGGGACCACGATGTAGCCCAGGGTGTCGAACAGGTACCGCTCGTGAGCGTTCATTTCTCTCCTTTCACTTGCCGAAGCCGGCGGTCAAGCCGGAGCGAATGGCGCGCTGGGCGCACATGAAGACGATGAAGATGGGCAGCAGCGCGATCATCGCCGCGGCGGCGTTGGCCTGCGGCTCGCTGTCGAACCGGCCCGCCAGCGTGGAGGCGGCGACCGTGATCGTGAACCGGTCGCTGGACTGGATCAGGATCAGCGAGATCACGAGGTCGCCCCACGTCCACACGAAGCTGAGCGCCGCGAGCGTCGCGAGCGCGGGGCGGCTGAGCGGGAGCACGACACGGGTGAACGACTGCCACGCGCTCGCGCCATCGACCTCCGCCGCCTGGAGGATCTCGCCCGGGATGCCGTCCCGGTAGTAGGCGTAGATCAGGTACAGCCCGAACGGCACGTTGATCGCGCCGTAGATCAGGCCGAGCACGAACAGGTTGTCGGTCAGCCCCGCGTTGCTGAGCATCACGAACAGCGGGATGATGTAGACGACGTAGGGGACGATCCACATGCTCACGATCAATCCCATGAGCGCGGTCGCGATCCGCCCGGAGTGCCGCAGGAACCAGTAGCCGGCGAGCGCCGAGACGACGACCACGACCACCACGCCGGTGGTGACGGCGATCATGGAGTTCACGATCCCGCGCCCGAGCTCCGCGTTCTCGAGCGCATACGAGAAGTGCTCGGTCGTGAACGCCGTCGGCAGCCCGAGGCGCGACTCGAAGTAGTCGTCCTCCGGCCGCACGGCCGTGGAGATCATGAACACGAACGGATAGACGAACGGGACGCAGGCGAAGACCAGCGCGAGGACCTTGAGCCGGCGGGACGTCGTGATCGTCACGTCCGCTCGCTCCTGCGCGCGAGGGGGTAGCCGACGGCGAGCACGATCACGGCGATCAGGAGCAGGCACATCGCCTGCGCCGAGGCGTAGCCGAACAGCCCGTTCGTGAAGGCGTTCTGGTAGACGTCGTAGTCGAGCGTCGTCGACGAGTAGCCGGGCCCGCCGCGGGTGAGCACGTAGATCCACCCGAACACGTAGAGGAACACGCTGACGACCTGGTAGACGATCCAGAACGCGACCACGCTCGCGATGGCGGGCAGCACGACGTAGCGAAGACGCTGGAGCCAGCCGGCGCCGTCGAGCTTCGCGGCCTCGAGCAGGTGCTTGTCGATGCTCGTCATCGCCGCCGAGAAGATCACCGTGCCGGCGCCGACGCTGGCCCAGGCGAGCACGAGGATCAGCGTCGGCTTGACCAGCGCCGCGTCGTCGAGCCACAGCACCGGGTCGGAGACGATGCCGAGCCCGAGCAGGACCTCGTTGACCAGCCCCTCCGGGGCGAGGATGCCCCGGAACATGATCCCGATGATGGCGGGCGACAGCACGGCGGGAAAGAAGAAGATCGCCTGGAACACCCCGGTCGCCGGCGTCCGCTCGTGCAGCGCGAACGCGAGCACGAGCGGCAGGGCGGTCCACAGCGGCACGCCGATCAGCAGCACCGCGGTGTTCTGGACGATCTCGCCGGTGATCGGGTTGGACAGGAACTCGCGGTAGTTCGCCAGGCCGAGCCACGGGCTCTCACCGCCGGGCCGCCAGTCGGTGAACGAGTGGTAGAGCGCGACGCCGGCGGGGATCAGCACGACCACCGTGATCACCGCCAGTACCGGCAGGAGATACGGCAGCTCGGCGAGCCCGCCGGGCCTCCGCGCAGGGCGACGGCGCGCGCGCCTCCCCGTGGCGGCGACCGCGCCCGTCGCGGTCCCTTCGGTCATTGCAGGCGCGGCTTCGCCTTCTCGATCGCGTCGTCCACGTGCCCGAGCACCTCGTCGCTCGACAGCCGGCCGGCGAGGAAGTCGGGGGCGTCCTTCTCGAGCGGGATCAGGGCGGACGCGGGGAAGGCGGTGTAGATCGTGTGGTTGTCCGGGAGCTTCATGATCTCGAGCATCGCCTGCACGGGCGCGTCCTCGGACGGGGTCTCCGCCGTCCGGTTGACGGGGACGTCGCCCTGCTCGCTCCAGCCCAGCTCCTGGATCTCACGCGATCCGACGAACGAGATGTACTTCCACGCCTCCTCGGGATGGTCGCTCCACGAGGTGATGCCGAACCCGACGTTCGCGCCCGTGTCGGTCATCTCCGGCCACGCCGAGCCCGCGAGCTTCGGCGGCAGCGTGACGCCGACCTTCTCGTCGCCGAGCTGCTCGCGGAAGAGCCCGAGGTTGCCCGTGGTCTCCAGCGCCATCGCGACCTGGCCCTTGCCGAACTGGTCGCGCGCTCCCTCCAGCGACGCGGTGGCCGCGTCCTTCTTGAAGCAGCCGCGCTCCTCGAGCTCGCTCACGAAGTCGAGCGCGCCCTTGAACGCGGGGTTGGAGGCCGGGAGGTCGAGGGCCATCCAGCGCTCGGTGTCCTCCGGCGACAGCAGCTGGCCGCCATAGACGAACAGGTACCACTCGAGCAGGTAGCCGTCGCGCCAGCCGGCGGCGAGCGGCTCGATCCCCGCCTCGCGCAGCGCGCTGCACGCGTCGAAGAGCTCCTGGTCGGTCGTGGGCGGCGCCTCGGGGTCGAGGCCGGCCTTCTCGAAGAGCTCCTTGTTGAACGTGAGGAAGTAGCCGTAGACGGAGACCGGGACGGCGTAGGTCTTCCCGTCGGGGGACTGGGACGTCTTCCACAGCGGGTTCTCGTCGCGCTGCTCGTCGGTGATGAAGTCGTCGAGCGGCGTGAAGCCGTCGCGGTAGTCACCGGCGAAGGCGCCCGGGAACAGCGTCACCAGGTCCGGCCCGCGGCGCGCCGCGATCGTGCCGCGGAGCTTCACGTAGAGGTTCTCGTAGGGGATGCCCTCGTGCTGGATCTCGATGTCGGGGTTGGCCTTCTCGAACCGGCTGTCGATCTGGTCCCAGACCTCCTTGCCGCCGTCGGAGAAGTAGCCCGAGTTCCAGATGGTCAGCGTGACCGGCTCGCCGGATTCGGCGGCTCCGTCACCGGAGTCGTCGGAGCCGCAGCCGACCGCGATCGCCGCGACCGCGACCAGCGCGCTCGCCAGCCCAAGCCTGAACCCTCTCCGCTTCAGCAACACTGCCTCGTCCTCTCCTCGCGAGCGGCTCCTCCCCTACAAAGAAGTCGCATCATCTGAACAGCTGTGCCGATGGTGAGACACGATACTGCCGAGGCGCCAGTCCGTCAAACCTCTGGCGCACGCGTGCGCCAGCAGCAGACGCCGAGGAAAGGAGGTCGCGCTAGCGCGCCAGGCCGGTCGCGCCGATCTCCAGCGCGGCGGCGATGTAGGCCTCGCGGTTCGCCGCGAAGCGCTCGCTGGGGGCGGACAGCGAGACCACCAGCGAGGAGGAGCCGGATCCGACCGGCGCCGAGACGCACCTGACGCCCTCCGTGAACTCCTCCCGGTCGAGCGCGTAGCCGTCGGCGCGGATCTGCTCGAACGCCTTCTGGAGCTCGTCCTTGCGCGTGATCGTGGACGGCGTGAGCCGCTTGAGCGGGTGCGCGGCGAGGTACGCGTCGCGCACCTCGTCCGGCGCCAGCGCCAGCAGCAGCTTCCCGCTCGCGCGCGCGTGACCTTGCTCGATCGTCCCGATCGGGCTGCTCGCCACGCCGACGGGGTGGTGCCCGGGCAGGCTGCAGAGCAGCACCAGCTGGTCGCGCTGGCGCATCGCGACGTACGCGGTCTCGCCCGTACGCGCGGCCAGCGCGCGGGCCAGCGGCATGAACCCGCCCGGCACGACGTGGCGCTCGAACGCGGCCACGAGGCTGCCGACGCCGAGGCCGATCCGGTAGCGGCGCTCGGGACTCTGCGTGACGTAGCCGGCCGTGCCGAGCGTGTGCAGCAGGTGATAGGCGGTGGCCCGGTTGAGGCCTAGCGCCTCGGTGATCTCCTGGACCGTGGCGCCGTCGGGGCTCGCGGCGATGGTGTTGAGGATGTCGGTGGCGCGGGCGACCGACTGCACGCGGGGCGGCTTGGAGGGCGTCTTGCCCGTGACGACCGACACGGCTACGACGGTATCAGCATCTGAACAGCGTGCCGGATCGCCTGCAGGCTCGCCCGCAGCCGGTCCACCTGGTCCGCCACCCCGGCGCGGTTGTCGAGCCCCTCGACGCTGAGCAGGAACTCGCCGCCGGCCGCCCCGAGCAGCACGCCGAGCAGCGCCTGCAGGTCGGCGACGCCCTCACCCGGGTAGCGCCAGCGCAGGGCCCAGCCGCGGCGGTGGTAGCCGTCGGCGACGAAGTCGGAGACCAGCTCGTAGTCCTTGACGTGGCCGGCCGGCGCCAGCGGCGCGAGGCGCTCGATCACGGGCGCCGGGTCCTCGAAGCTCGAGACCGGGTTGATCATGTCCAGGAACACGCCGACGTCGCCGACGCGCTCGACGATGTCGACGTACTCGGCGGCCGTGAAGTCGGAGTGGTTCTCGAGCAGGAGGCGGACGCCGGCGTCGGCCGCGACGTCGAGCGACGATCCGAGCACCGCGACGACATGGTCCGCCTGCGCCGCGATCAGGTCAGGGCGCCCCGCGAGGTCGGCGCGGTAGAAGCCCGATGCGACGCGCAGGATGGGGCTGCCGATGAGCGCGGCGCGATGGACCCAGGCGGCGACCCGTTCGCGACCCTCGCCCTGCAGGAAGTCGCCGGACGCCAGCAGCCGCAGGCCCTCCCCCTCGGCCCGCCGCGCGAGGTCCGCAAGCGCGCGGTCGTCGAGCGCGCGCGCGTGGTGCAGGTTGAGCTGCACGAACTCGGCCCCCGCCCGCCGCGCCTCGGCGACCACACCGTCGAGGTCGATCTCGCCCGCCTCCAGCCGCGCGTGCCAGCACAGCGTGTCGGCGCCGAGCACGAGCCGCGTCACAGCGTCTCCTTGCCGAGCACCGAGTAGAGGCCCGCCGTGCCGGTGCGGACCGGCCCGCCGGGCGCGTCGCGCGCGATGCCGGACAGCGCCGCCCAGGTCGGCAGCGACCAGACGGCGAGGCCGCGCGGGTCGGGTCCCAGGTGCCCGATGCGATCGGCGAGCAGGCACAGCTCCGCCTCGTCGTGGCGGCCGGTGCGGTCCGTGAAGTGCGCGACCACGGCGTCGCGGTCGGCGCCGGGCTCCCAGTCGAAGAACTCCGCGTAGAAGCGCTCGCTCGGCGACGCGACGGGCTCGACCAGCGCGTCGTAGCAGCCTGCGCGCTGGATCCGCGCCGCCATCTGGAACGGCTCCTCGTAGCCGTCGGCGTCGCCGCTGCGGAAGACCCGCTCCCAGTCGTCGAAGCGTTCGAGCCCGAACGCCGGGCTGTGCCAGACCGTGAGGTACTCGGGCTCGGGCCCGAGGCGCCACGTGCGGCCGAGCATGAGCACGGCGACGTCGTCGGCATGGTCGGACGCCCAGCCGCCTCCGCCGAGGCGCATGATCTTGTGGAAGGTCTCGAGCGAGACCCCGGGCCGGCGGCTCGTGTACTCGACGTAGATCATTCAGAACGCCACCGTACGGCGGATCGCGTCGGCGATGCGGCGCACGTCGGGCAGCCAGGCGTCCTCGAGCACGCCGGCGTACGGGATCGGCGTATCGTCGCCGCCGACGACCGCGGGCGGAGCGTCCAGCGCCTCGAAGGCCTCAATCGTCAGCCGCGCAGCGAGCGTCGCGCCCCAGCTGCCGGCGAACGACGCCTCCTGCACGACGACGATGCGGTTGGTCCGCTCCACGCTCCGCCGCACCGTCTCGAAGTCGAACGGCACCAGCGTCCGCGGATCGATCAGCTCGACCTCGATCCCCTCCCCGGCCAGCACTCCCGCGGCCTCGAGGGCGCGGTGGCGCATGAGCTGGGTCGCCACCACGGTGACGGCGTCGCCGCGGCGCACGACCTCGGCGCGACCCAGCTCGCCCGGACGGTCGCTCAGAGGGCCCTTGAGGTTGAGCAGCCCTTTGTGCTCGAAGACCAGGACGGGGTCGGGATCGCGGATCGCGGCGCGCAGCAGCGCGTAGGCGTCGGCGGGCGTGGCCGGCGTGACGAGCTTGAGCCCCGGCACGTTGAGGAACCAGTTCTCGACCGGCTGCGAGTGCTGGGCGGCGAAGCCGGTGCCGGCGCCGTTGGCGAGTCGGATGGTGACGGGCAGCCGCACCTGCCCGCCGGTCATGTACCGGTACTTGGCCAGCTGGTTGGCGATCTGGTCGAAGCAGACGCCCGCGAAGTCGGCGAACATGATCTCGGCCAGCGGCCGCAGGCCCTGGACCGCGGCGCCGATCGCCGTCCCGACGATCGCCTGCTCGGAGATCGGCGTGTCGAGCACGCGATGGGCGCCGAAGCGCGCCTGGAGCCCTTCGGTGGTCTTGAACACCCCGCCGGCGGCCGCCACGTCCTCGCCGAGCAGGAAGACGTCGTCGTCGGCCTCGAGCTCGTCCGCGATCGCGCGGTTGACGGCCTCCCGGTACGTCGTCTCGGTCACGCGAAGACGTGCTCGAACCGCGACGCGGGATCGGGGTCGGGGAAGGCCAGTGCCCGCTCGAGGGCGTCGCCGACGGCCCGCGCCGCCTCGTCGCCGATCGCGACGAGGCGCTCGCGCGGGACACCGGCCCCGGCCAGCGCTCTCTCGTGGAGGAGGATCGGATCGCGCTCGAGCCAGCGCTCGAGCTCGCCCGCGGGACGGTACGCGGCCGGATCCGAGCGAGAGTGGCCCCGCTGGCGGTAGGTCAGCGCTTCGATGAAGGTGGGGCCTTCGAGCCGGCGTGCGTGCTCGGCGGCGCGGGCGACGGCGGCGTGGACCTCGAGCACGTCGTTGCCGTCGATCCGCTCGGCGCGCATGCCGTAGGCGCCCACGCGGTCGGCGAGGCGCTCGACCGGCGTCGTCCAGGCGAGCGGGGAGTACTCGCCGTAGAGGTTGTTCTCGCAGACGAAGACGACCGGCAGCGACCAGACCGCCGCGAGGTTGAGCGCCTCGTGGAAGGCGCCGATGTTCGTGGTGCCGTCGCCGAAGAAGCACAGGCTGACCGCGCCGGTCGCGCGGTAGCGGGCGGCGAACGCGGCGCCGACGCTGATCGGCAGGTGAGCGCCGACGACGGCGAACGACCCGATGGCGCCGACGCCCATGTCGGTCAGGTGCATGGACCCGCCCTTGCCGCCGCAGAGGCCGTCGGCCTTGCCCAGGATCTCGCCGAACGTGCGGTCCAGCGGCGCGCCCATCGCCAGGACCGCGCCGTGGCCGCGGTAGGTGCAGCTCATCGTGTCGCCATCCTGCAGAGCGCGCGCGGCCCCGACCACGACCGCCTCCTGCCCGTCGCACAGATGCGTCGAGCCGCGCACGAGGCCCTGCGCGAACAGGCGGTGGCACTCGCCCTCGAAGTGCCGGATCTCGTGCATGGCGCGATGCCATTCGAGGCGGTCGTCGAGCGCGGTCACGCGCCGGACGATATCACCCTATTTGCGACGCTGTTCAGGATTTGAATTCAACGGTGGTGGCGAGGCCTCCCCACGTCGTCCTTCGTGTAGTCGCAGACCCCGGTCGGGAAGATCTGCTCGAGCTGCGCCCGCTCGGCCGCGCTCGGCTTCCACGAGCCGTAGAGCCTGCGGGCGATCGCCTTCGACACGGGCTGCACAGCGCACTTGTAGACGCCGCCGCGGAGCGGGCCGCCGGCCACGATCCGTGAGGTGGAGTGGATCGGGAACGCCGTGGTGCACGTGCCGTCGGGCCGCGAGTTCAGGATCCCGTCCCAGACGCGCGACCCGCGCGCGATCTCGGCGCCGGCCGCGGTGAAGCAGCGGTCGGTGGCGTCCTCGGGCCGGCGGCCTTCGAGGATCCACTCGTCCATGACGCGGAACGCCTCGAGCGTCTGGTCGCCGCCGCGCTCCGAGAACCAGATGACCTGGTTCGACGCGCGGCCGTCGTGGTCGAGCATCCGCTGCCGCGAGGCGAACGACTGGTGGCTGTTGTGCATGTCCAGCACCTCTTCGAGGTACGGCCGCCAGTCGATGATCGGGATGTCGATGTCGCCGTCGAAGTAGAGGCCCTTCTCGTACGCGGCGTTCATGGCCGCGATCGAGCCGGCCCGCCGCGGCGCCTGCTGGTTGCGGAGGCTCCACGGGTCGAAGCCACCGGTCGGCAGGAACGGCTGACCCTCCTGAACCATGTCGCCGGGGTTCTTCCACGAGCCGATCTTGCCGTTGAGGTCGAGGAACTCGGCCGGCGTGATCTTCCCGTCGGTCAGCGCCTGCAGGCCGTACTGGACGCCGACGTTGTCCCACGTCTGGCGCGCGTAGCCGTCTGCCCCGACGCCGTAGACGTTCTTGACGTCCTCCCAGTGCGTCCAGTGCACGGCGGCCATGACCGCCGGGTCCATGCGCTCGGTCCCCGCGCCCGCCGTGCCGAACAGCGGGTTCATGGCCAGCGGCGTGAGCCCGCGCCAGCCGACGATGCACTCGCTGTTGCCCGGCCGGCCGGTGAACGGGTTCGGGAACGTCGCGCTCGTATTGAGGCCCTCGAGCCACTCGCGGTTCTCCCAGTTCTGCCACTTCGGGTTCGCCGCGTCAGTGACGTCCATGTAGCGCTCGAGCAGCTCGCAGTCGCCGACATGGATGGTCTGGGTGACCATGTCGGGATACGAGTGCGTCGGGATCGCCCCGTCGAGCAGGCCGGGGTGGTTCTGGCCGTAGAGGTACTGCTGGATCGCGCCGCCTGAGCCGCCGATGCCGACCGTGTAGAGCGGCTCGCCGTAGCGCTCGACGAAGCGCTCCTTGGTCATCAGCGCCGTCTCGCCTCCGAGCACCATGTTGTAGTGGACGCTCGCGCGCGTCCCGCTCGAATGCGCGATCGCGTAGCCGCGCGCCAGCAGGTCCGGGTTGAGCGCGCTGCCGCCGGGCGTGCCCTGGTTGCGACCGATCGCCACCCCGCCGTCGAAGAAGTAGACGAGCCGGCGGTTCCAGCGCGACGCATCCGTCGCCGGGTCGGCCAGCATCGCGAAGGAGTAGATGAAGCGGTTGATCGTGCCGCGCTCGCGGCGGACGACGAACGGCGTGTCGTCGTCGATCATCGCCACGTCCGCCGGGAGCGGGCCGGGCGGCAGCGGCACGAGGTTGCCGCCGGACGTGCGGCGGTAGAGCCAGTCGACTGTCGTGTTCGCGCTGCAGTTCCTGCTCCAGCCGGCGGTGCTGCCACCGGGCGCGAGCACCCGGAAGCCGTCGCCGGCCTGGTTGTCGACCAGCGGCTCGCCGAGCCCGGCCTGGATCGTCTTGCACACGAACGGCTTCTGGTGGGGGCCGGAGAAGATCGGGCCCTCGATCGGATGGTTGACCAGCGTCTGCCTCGCCACGCGGCGCCAACCGTCGTAGACGCTGATCCGGTTGTGGCCGGGCCGCAGCCCGTCGACCAGACCGAGCAGGTCGCGGCCGTCACGCTCGAAGGCACCGGTGACGTCGGCGCCGTTGCGGAACACGCGCAGCTTGTGGCGATGCCGCGCCTCGATCCGGATGAGCGCATCGCCGCCGCTCACCTGATCGGCGCGGCCGGACAGTACGTCGATGTCCACATCGTGGGCCAGGGCCGGCGCGGCAAGGGCGCCGAAGAGCACGACGGTGGCTACGGCCGTTCGCATCTCTCCCCCCTCAGGAAAGTAGTGAGGGTGAACCATCTCACACAGCGCGCTCCCGGTCGGCCGACTCCAGGGCCGATGAGAAAACGACTCCTGATCCAGATCCTCCCCGTCGTGGCGCTCGCGATCGCCGCGCTCACGGCCGTCGCCGTGACCGCCGCCTCCAGCGCCCAGCGCGACGCCGTCTACGGCGAGATGAGCGAGCTCATCGGCCGCGAGGCCAATCGGTTCGACGCCCGCGCGCGCGCCGACATGGCGGCCGCCCAGGACCTCGCCGCCGCGCTCGAGGCCGATCCTTCGATCTCGCGCGAGCACGGCCGCGACGTCGTGGAGCGGTTCGCCGAACGGCGCCCCGAGCTGCTCGGCACGTGGGCGGCCTTCGAGCCGAACGCCTTCGACGGCCGCGACGCCGAGTACCGCGGCGTCGACCCGCTCGGCGACCCGAAGGGCCGCTTCGCCGTCTGGGCGCAGCGGATCGACGGACCGCTCAAGATCGAAGCCTTCGAGGACCAGCCCGACAACCCGTGGGCCGACGACGACTACTACGTCAAGCCGCTCGAGGCCGAGGGCGACGTCGTGCTCGACCCGTACTTCGACAGCGGCGCGATGATGACCAGCTACACGACCGCCATCAAGCGGTCGGGCCGCACCGTCGGCGTGACCGGCATCGACGTCGCGCTCACCGCTCTCGACAAGCAGATGAAGGGCGTGGACGTGCTCGACAGCGGCTACGCGTTCGTCGCCGCGCCGACGGGCACGCTCGTCGCGTTCCCGGCCAGGAAGGGCTGGAACGGCAAGAAGACCGCGAAGGCCATCGGCGTCCCCGCCGAGGTCACCAACGGCCGCGAGGGCTGGGTCGAGGCCAAGGACCCGGTCGGCGGCCGCGACGTCGTCATGTTCCACGCGCCGGTCAAGACCGGCGGCTGGAGCTTCGTCGCCGTGGCGCCCAAGGACGAGATCCTGGCCGGCGTCGCCGCGCTGCGCACGAAGCTGATCCTCGTCGGGCTGCTGGCGCTGCTGCTCGTCGGCGGCGCGCTCGTGTTCGTCGCCGGCCGCCTCAGCCGGCCGGTGCGCGAGGTGGCCGACGCCGCCGAGCGGATCGGCGAGGGTGACCTCGACGTCGTCGTGAAGGCCCGCACGCAGGACGAGATCGGCCGCATGGCCGGCGCCTTCAGCCGCATGGCGGACTCGCTGCGCGAGACCGCGCACACCGCCGAGGCGATCGCCGGCGGCGACCTCACGCGCGACGTGACGGTGCGCTCCGAGCGCGATGTGCTCGGCCGCGCCTTCGCCGCCATGACCGAGCGCCTGCGCGCGCTGGTCGGCGAGGTCTCGGAGACCGCCGGGACCCTCTCGCACGCGTCCGGCGAGCTGGCCTCGACCTCCGACGAGGCGGGCAGGGCCGTCCACGAGATCGCCCGCGCGGTCGGCGACGTCGCCGGCGGCGCGGAGAAGCAGGTCCGCGCGCTCGAGTCGGTGCGCATGACCGGCGACGAGGTCTCGGACGCGGCGCGCACCGGCGCCGGCCATGCCGAGGGCACGGTCCGCGCCGCCGCGCACGCCCGCGAGGTGGCGCAGGCGGGCACCGCGGCCGCGCGCTCGGCAACCGAGGCGATGGACGCCGTCCGCGCCTCCGCCCACGACGCCGCGGCCACGATCCGCGACCTGGGCCGGCGCTCGGAGCGGATCGGCGGCATCGTCGACACCATCACCGGCATCGCCGAGCAGACCAACCTGCTCGCCCTGAACGCCGCGATCGAAGCGGCGCGCGCGGGCGAGCAGGGCCGCGGCTTCGCGGTCGTGGCCGAGGAGGTCCGCAAGCTCGCCGAGGAGTCCCAGACGGCGGCCGGCACGATCGCCGAGCTGATCCGCGAGATCCAGGCCGAGACCGGCAGGGCCGTGGGCGCCGTCGAGGCGGGCGCCGCGCGCACCGACCAGGGCGTGGAGACCGTCGAGCAGGCGAGCGAGGCGTTCGCCGCCATCTCCGACGGCATCGGCGACGTCGACCGCCAGGTCGCCGAGATCGCCGCCGCGATCGGCCAGATCGAGGCCGCCGCGGACCGGATGCGCTCCGACCTCGGGGACGTCGCCGGCGTGGCGGAGTCCTCGTCGGCGGCGACCGAGCAGGTCTCGGCCTCCGCCCAGCAGACGAGCGCGTCGACGCAGGAGATCGCCGCGTCCGCTCAGCAGCTCGCCGATCAGGCGGCACGGCTGGAGCGCCTCGTCGGCCAGTTCACCGTTTAACGACGTCGGGCCGCCCCGCGAGGGGCGGCCCGGAGTCGGTATCGGGCGGGTGCTGCTTAGAGGCGGACGATGGTGCTGCGGTTCATCGACTCGCCGTCGCCACCGCGCGGGTTGCCGTAGAGCACGCGGTAGAAGTGCTTGTGCATGTACTTCTGGCCGTTCACGCGGGCGGTGACGCGGACCACGTAGATGCCGCGCTCGAGGCCGCGCAGGTTGACGCTGGCGCGCCAGTGGTTGGCGCCGACGCGGCGGACCTTCTGACGCTTGCCCTCGAGGCGGACCTTGAGGCCGGTGACGACGTCGCCGGCGTCGGCCTTGATGCGGAGCTTGGCCACGCGGTTGGACGACTCGGCCTCGTCGCCGAGGACGCCACCGGCGTCGCCGCCTTCGTTGACGATGACGGTGCGGACGATCGTCTCGCCCGGATCGCCCTTGTCGCCCTTCTCGCCCTGCTCACCCTGCGGGCCCTGGGGACCGGCCGGACCCTGCTCGCCCTGCGGACCCTGCGGACCCTGGGGGCCCTGCTCACCCTGCGGGCCCTGGGGACCCATCGGGCCGGGAGGGCCGATCGGGCCCTGCGGGCCGGGAGGGCCCTGCGGACCCTGGGGGCCCGGGGTGCCGGGCTGGCACTTCGTCGAGCTCGCGTTCGCGGTCGCCGATGCGGAGCTGTTCATGTCGGCGGTCTTGACCGTCCACGTGGCCGACGAGGTGGCGGCGAAGTAGACCTGGAAGCCGTAGAGCTTGTCGCCGTTGTAGAAGGTCTCGATCCACTCGCCGTCCTTGCCGGCGTCCATGGTCTTGCTGCCGATCTTCAGCACGTTCTTCGTGCTGGAGAACCAGCTCGAGTCCTCGCCGAACTCGACCTTGAGGCCGTTGCTCGGCAGATCCTCACCCTTGTAGGTGAAGTGGGCGACGTAGCCGTACTGGGTCGGCTGCACGCAGTCGACCTTGGGGGTGATGACGGCGTCGTCATCGTGGTGATTGCCGGTCGCCATGGCGGGCGAGGCCGCCACCGCCAGTCCTGCAATCGCTAGCGCCGTCGCGGCGCTGGTGTTACGAGGGCGCATGACGTTCCTCCTTGCGTGGCCCTTGTGACCTTGACCCGGGGTCCGCATCCTGCGGCCCCCGTCCTGCTGATTTGGAAAGTAGAGATCGAACGCCGAGGTGCACCTAGCCTTTCGGGTAGCGAGCGCCACGACGGGCCGCCCCGCGAAGGAACGAGGCGGCCCTGTCGTGCTCCGGCTGCCGCTAGGGCAGCAGGTCGAGCAGCGAGTCGTCGGTCTCGCCGAGATCGGTGCCGGGGACGTCCACCTGGTACACGTCGAGGCCGCGTACGAGGTCGGTCGTGTAGACGATGTTGGTCTTGGTGCGCTGGGCCACGCCGCGGCGGTCGCGCTGCGGAACCCAGTAGGCGTCCCACACCTCGGTGGCGCCGCCGGTCACGTAGCCGAACTGCTTGAGGTCGCGCGCGTTGCGGACGTCGATGAAGCGCAGCCCCTGCTGGTAGTAGCCCTGGGCCACGATCCCGCTCTGGTGGTAGTCGAACCAGTGCGCCGAGCAGAAGCCGCCGGCCGGCGTCGAGAGGCCGTCGCCGAACTTGACGGGGTTGATGATGTCCAGCGGCGCGATCGTCGCGCTGCCGTTCAGCGACGGCACGTGCCAGGTCTGGAACGTGCCTGCGCGATCGCACAGCACCTCGTCGCCGTCGTTGAAGTAGTCCTCCTCGGTGACGAGCAGGACGTTGCCGCGACCGACGCTCGGCTTGGCGTTCGCCCGGAAGCGCGTGGCGTTGGGCCGCTGCGAGTTGTGGTGGATGAAGTCGTTCCACGGCGTCTGAGTGCCGTGCGCGTCCGTCGAGTTGCGAGCGACCGGGTTGAGCGCGTTGGAGACGTCGAACGCCGCCGCCCCGCCCGACCCGGTGTGCCAGCCGACGCCCGCTGCGTCGAAGTCCCAGTAGTGGCCGGCGCCGGTGGTGAAGATGGTGTTCGCCGACGCGGCCTTCGACGGCGCCGTGCCCGCCTCGACCGGGTGGTCGAGGTCGCGCAGGTCCATGATCGAGAACTTGCCGGTGTCACCCGCCGTGTAGGCGTACTGGCATGACACGGTCACGCACTGGAGCGTGTGGGTGCTGGTGGTCGCCGGCGCCCGCGAGCGGATGTGCGGGTCGGCCGGGTCGGTGACGTCGACCACGATCATCTCGCCGCCGCCGATGCTGCCGCGCTGGACGCCGCTGGTGTCGTCGGCGGACGCGTTGTAGAGGTCGTTGCCGACGAGGACGAAGCGCTCGAGCGTGCCGTCCGCCCGCTTGCGCTCGCCGTAGCTCATCGCCTCGTTCTCGAAGACGAGGTTGGCGAGCGTGCCGGTCAGCCGCGGGTGCAGCGGATCGCTGGTGTCGAACACGGTGATGCTGTCGAGGCTCGACATGTAGAAGAAGTCGCCGGTCCGGGCGAACTCGCCCGAGATGCCCTGCGTGTCCGGGAACGTGTCGACCAGACGCACGTTCGGGCTGGTCACCAGCGGCAGGTTCGCGGCGGTGCCGATCCAGCGCGACGGGCGGTCGGAGCGCGGGTCGTGGGCGAGCGCGACGGACGGCACGGCGAGCAGCAGCACGCCCGCCAGCAGGCAGCGGAGCAAGTGGTTCCCCCTTGGACGGGTGTACCGAGCCCTGCCTCGGCGCACCGGATTGCGGGGGCTAGTACCCGGGTCCGCTGCGGTCTACGCGCTCAGGTAGCGGTCGACCATGCGGGCGCACTGGCGGCCCTCGTTGATCGCCCACACGATCAGCGACTGGCCGCGGCGCGCGTCGCCGGCCGCGAACACGCCGTCCGCCGAGGTGGCGTAGGCGCCGGCCTTGGCGTTGCCGCGCGGGTCCTTCTCCACACCGAGCGCGTCGAGCAGCTCGCCCTCGGGGGACAGGAAGCCCATCGCCAGGAGCACCAGGCCGGCGGGATGGGATTCCTCGGTGCCGGGGATCGGATCGAACGGCGGCTTGCCGCTGTTGTGCATCCAATGGATCTCCTCCACCCTGCCGTTGCCGGTGAGCTGGGTGGTGGAGATCGAGAAGTCCTGCTCGCCACCCTCCTTGATGGCGTAGCTGCGGCGGTACTTCATCGGCCAGAGCGGCCACGGCGTCAGGGCGTCGGGGCGCGAGGCGGGCGGCTCGCCGAGCAGCTCGATCTGGGTGACCGACGCGGCGCCCTCGCGGTGCGAGTTGCCGACGCAGTCGGCGCCGGTGTCGCCGCCGCCGATCACGATCACGTGCTTGCCGGCGGCGCTGATGGCGCCGGGGGCGCCGCCGTTCGCCTCTACCGCGCGGTTGCGCACGTAGAGGTACTCCATCGCGTAGTGCACGCCCTCGAGCTCGCGGCCAGGGACCGGCAGGTCGCGCGGCACGCGCGAGCCGGTGGCGATGACGACCGCGTCGTGCTGCGCCCGCAGCTCCGCCGCATCGATGTCGGTCCCGACGTCGACGCCGTACTCGAAGCGCACGCCCTCGGCGCTCAGCTGCTCGAGCCGGCGCTCGATCACCCACTTCTCGATCTTGAAGTCCGGCACGCCGAAGCGGATCAGGCCGCCGCCGGCCTCGTCGCGCTCATAGACGGTCACGGTGTGGCCGGCGCGCCGCAGCTGCTGGGCGGCCGCCAGGCCCGCCGGGCCGGCGCCGATCACCGCGACCGTGCGGCCGGTCTCCACGGCCGGAGGCCTGGGCACGACCCAGCCCTCGTCGAAGGCCCGGTTGATGATCGAGACCTCGATCTGCTTGATCGAGACGGCGTCGCCCTCGCGGATCTCCAGCACGCAGGCCGCCTCGCACGGGGCGGGGCACAGCTTGCCGGTGAACTCGGGGAAGTTGTTGGTGGCGTGCAGCTGGTCGATCGCCTCGCGCCAGCGGTCGCGGTAGACGAGGTCGTTCCAGTCCGGGATCAGGTTGCCGAGCGGGCAGCCGCTGTGGCAGAACGGCACGCCGCACTCCATGCAGCGCCCGCCCTGGTCGCGCAGGCCCTGCACCGGCAGCGACTCCACGAACTCCTTGTAGTCGCCGACCCTCCGCGCCGGGTCGCGCTCGGGCGCGAGGACGCGCTCGACCTCGAGGAACCCGCCGAGCTTGCCCACTACGCAGCCCTCTCGGTGGTCACGAACCCCTCGCCGCCCGTCGACTCGGCGGGCTCGACCTCGTGCCGCTCGGTCTCGGCGAGCTCGGCCAACGCGCGCTTGTAGTCGTGCGGCATGACCTTCACGAACCGCGCCAGGTACTCGTCCCACGCGCGCAGGATGCGGGCCGCCACCGGTGACTGCGTGCGCAGGTGGTGCTCCTCGATCAGCTCGTGCAGCTCGATCGCGTCGGCCTCCTCGATCGGGTCGAAGCCGACCAGGCCCAGGTTGCAGCGCGACTCGAACGTGCCGTCCTCGTCGAGCACGTAGGCGACGCCGCCGCTCATGCCGGCCGCGAAGTTGCGACCGGTGCGGCCGAGGATCACGGCGCGGCCGCCGGTCATGTACTCGCAGCCGTGGTCGCCGACGCCCTCCACCACCGCGGACGCGCCCGAGTTGCGCACGGCGAAGCGCTCGCCGGCCAGGCCGCGGTAGAACGCGCGGCCGGCGGTGGCCCCGTAGAGCACGGTGTTGCCGATGATCACGTTCTCCTCGGCGCGGAAGGTGACGCCGTCGGGCGGCCGCACGGCGAGCACGCCGCCGGACAGGCCCTTGCCGGTGTAGTCGTTGGCGTCGCCGATCAGGGTGAGCTCGACGCCGGGCGCCAGCCAGGCGCCGAACGACTGGCCGGCCGAGCCGCGCAGCGTGAAGCGGATCGTCTCCGGCGGCAGGCCCTCGAAGCCGTGCACCTTGGTCACCGCGCTCGAGAGCAGGCCGCCGACCGTGCGGTTGACGTTGCGAATCGCGAACTCGCCGGTCACCGGCTTGCGGTGGTCGATCGCGTCGCGTGCCGCCTCGATCAGCTTCCAGTCGAGCGCGCCGGGCAGCGGCGAGTCCTGCGACCGCACGCGGCGCAGCGTGGCGCCGCCGGGCAACTCGGGCATGGTGAGGACGTGCGTGAGGTCGATCCCGCGCGCCTTCCAGTGGTCGATCGCCTCGTCGGCCTTGAGCAGGTCGACGCGGCCGGTGAGCTGGTCGAACCGGCGGACGCCGATCCGGCGCATGATCTCGCGCGCCTCCTCGGCGACGAAGAAGAAGAAGTTGACGACGTGCTCCGGCGTGCCGGCGAAGCGCTTGCGCAGCTCGGGATCCTGCGTGGCGACGCCGACCGGGCACGTGTTCAGGTGGCAGGCGCGCATCATCACGCAGCCCGCGGCGATCAGCGGGGCGGTCGAGAAGCCCATCTCGTCGGCGCCGAGCAGCGCGGCGACCACGACGTCGCGGCCCGTCTTGATCTGGCCGTCGGTCTGCACCCAGATGCGCGAGCGCAGGTCGTTGAGCACCAGCGTCTGCTGCGTCTCGGCGAGCCCGATCTCCCACGGCACGCCGGCGGACTGGATCGAGGAGAGCGGCGACGCTCCGGTGCCGCCGTCGAAGCCGGAGATGAGCACGTGGTCGGCGTTCGCCTTCGCGACGCCCGCGGCCACCGTTCCCACGCCCACCTCGGAGACCAGCTTCACGCTCACGCGCGCGGCAGGGTTCGAGCAGCGCAGGTCGTAGATGAGCTGCTTGAGGTCCTCGATCGAGTAGATGTCGTGGTGCGGCGGCGGTGAGATCAGGCCCACGCCCGGCGTGGTGAAGCGGATCGAGCCGATGTAGCGGTCGACCTTGTGGCCGGGCAGCTGGCCGCCCTCGCCGGGCTTGGCGCCCTGGGCCATCTTGATCTGCAGCTCGTCGGCGTTGACGAGGTAGTTGATGTTCACGCCGAAGCGGCCGGACGCGACCTGCTTGATCGCCGAACGCCGCGAGTCGCCGTTCTTGTCGGGCGAGTAGCGGACCGGGTCCTCGCCGCCCTCGCCGGTGTTCGAGCGGCCACCGAGGCGATTCATGGCGATCGCCAGCGTCTCGTGCGCCTCGCGCGACAGAGAGCCGAGCGACATCGCGCCGGTGCTGAAGCGCCGGACGATCTCCCTGGCCGGCTCGATCTCCTCGAGCGGCAGCCACTCGTCCTCGGGCAGCTGCTTGAACCGGAGCAGGCCACGCAGCGTCGCGCGGCGGGCGGCGTCGTCGTTGACGAGCTTCGAGTACTCCTCGTAGGTCTGGTGGCCGCCGTGGCGGACCGCGTGCTGGAGCAGCGCGATCGTCTCCGGGTTCCACATGTGGTGCTCGCCGTCGCGGCGCCAGGCGTAGATGCCGCCCACGGGCAGGATGTCCTCGTGCGCGCGCGGGTATGCGCGCGCGTGCTTGTCGAGCGTCTCGCGCGCCAGCACGTCGAGCCCGACGCCCTCGATGCGCGACGCGGTGCCGGCGAAGCAGCGGTCGATCAGGTCGCTCGCCAGGCCGACGGCCTCGAAGATCTGCGCCCCGTTGTAGGACTGGATCGTCGAGATCCCCATCTTGGAGATCGTCTTGAGCAGGCCCTTGCCGATGCCCTTGACGACGTTCGTCTCGGCGGTCTCGACGTCTTCGACGCCTCCCACCTTGCCGTCGCGCACGAGCTCGCCGAGCGAGTCGAACATCACGTACGGGTTGATGGCGCTGGCGCCGTAGCCGATCAGCGTGGCGAAGTGATGGACCTCGCGCGGCTCGCCGGACTCGAGCACGAGGCCGGCCTGCAGGCGCGTCCCCTCGCGCACGAGGTGATGGTGGACGCCGCCGACGGCGAGCAGCGCGGGCATGCCGGCGCGCTCGGGGCCGACCGCGCGATCGGACAGGATCAGCACGTTGACGCCCTCGGCCAGCGCCTCGTCGGCCTCGGCGCACAGGCGGTCGAGCGCCTTCGCCATGCCGTCGGCACCGTCGGCGATCGGCCACGTGATGTCGAGCGTCCGCGCGAAGAAGATCGCGGAGTCGACCTGGCGCAGCTTCTCGAGCTCGCGGTTGCGCAGGATCGGCGTGTCCATCCCGAGCTGGCGCGCGTGCTCGGGCGTCTCGTCGAGCAGATTGCGCTCGGAGCCGACGCCGGTCGTGACGCTCATCACGATCGCCTCGCGGATCGGGTCGATCGGCGGGTTCGTGACCTGGGCGAAGAGCTGCTTGAAGTAGGAGTAGAGCGGCGGATGGCTGTCGCTCAGCACCGCCAGCGAGAGGTCGTTGCCCATCGAGCCGATCGGCTCCTCGCCCTTGGCGGCGGTCGGCGCCAGCAGGACCTTGAGATCCTCCTGCGTGTAGCCGAAGGCGAGCTGGAGCTGTCGCAGCGGCTGGTCCTGCCCGTGGGCGGGATCGCGGTCTGGCAGGTCGGAGAGGTTCACGATCCCCTGCTCGAACCACTCGCCGTAGCGCTGCTGGCCGGCGATCTCGCGCTTGACCTCGCCGTCCTCGACGATGCGGCCGCGCTCGAGGTCGACGAGGAAGATGTTGCCCGGCTGCAGGCGGCCCTTGCGCAGGACGTTCTCGGGCGGCTCGTCGATCACGCCGGTCTCGGAGCCGAGCACGACCCAGCCGTCCTTGGTCTCCAGCCAGCGGCCGGGGCGCAGCCCGTTGCGGTCGAGCGTGGCGCCGATCACGCGGCCGTCGGTGAAGGCGACCGCCGCCGGGCCGTCCCACGGCTCCATGAGACAGGAGTGGAAGGCGTAGAAGCCCTTGAGGTCCTCGGGCATGTCGCGGTGGCCCTCGTGGGCCTCCGGGATCATCATCATCACCGCGTGCGGGACGCTGCGGCCGGCGAGTGTGAGCAGCTCGAGCACGTTGTCGAACGTCGCCGAGTCCGACCCGCCTGGGCGCACGATCGGGAGGATCTTCGGCAGGTCGTCGCCGAACAGCTCGGAGGCGAGCTGGGACTCGCGCGCGCGCATCCAGTTGACGTTGCCGCGCAGCGTGTTGATCTCGCCGTTGTGGGCGATCATCCGGTACGGATGGGCCAGCTCCCAGCTCGGGAAGGTGTTGGTGGAGAAGCGGGAGTGGACGAGCGCGAGCGCCGACTTGGTCCGCGTGTCCTGCAGGTCGGGGTAGTAGCCGAGCAGCTGGGGCGCGGTGAGCATGCCCTTGTAGACGACGGTCCGGCTGCTGAAGCTCGGGATGACGAGGTCCGGCCCGGCGGCCAGCTCGGCCATGCGGCGGATCACGTAGAGCTTGCGCTCGAAGGCGTCCTGGTCGCTGCGGAGGTCGCCCTCGGCGGCCACCACGAGCTGCTTGATGTAGGGCGCGTAGAAGTTGGCGGTGATGCCGACGTAGTCCTTGTCGACCGGGATGTCGCGCCAGCCGACCACGCGCTGGCCCTCCGCGCGGACCTTCTCCTCGATCAGCGCCTCGAACTCGGCGCGCTTGCCCTCGTCACGGGGCAGGAAGCAGACGCAGACGCCGTAGGCGCCCGGCGGCGGCAGGTCCTGGCCGACCAGGCCCCGCATCAGCTCGTCGGGCATCTGGAGCAGGATCCCGGCGCCGTCGCCCGTGTTCGGGTCCGCTCCCGCCGCCCCGCGATGCTCGAGGTTCTCCAGCGCCATGATCGCCCGCTGGACCGTCTCGTGCGTGGGCTCCCCGCTCAGGCGCGCCACGAAGGCGACGCCGCAGGCGTCGTGCTCGTATGTCGGGTCGTAGAGGCCGACCGGACCGGTCGGCCGTGGCATGCGAGACATTTGCGTTGCTCCCGAGGGGCGGCTTGGGACTCCGCGGAGGTCGCGGAAAGGTAGCAGCGGCCCAGGCGACTGTCCCGGGGAGCGCGCCAAATTTATGCGCCGCTTGCATCGATCACCGGCTTGAGATGGCCGGTGTACGCAACGTTGTTGCGTCCGGGCGGGGGATCGTTGCGCTGATCGGACTCGAACTCCTGTACCTCTGGACTTCAGGCGAGGCCGCCAAACGCCGATGATGTGCGCATGCAGCGCCGGTTCATGCTTCCCCTGCTCAGCGCCCTGATCCTCGCCTTCCCGGCGACCGCCGTGGCCCAGGCCCCGATCGACGACGCGACGGCCGCCCGGCTGTTCACCGACGCCGCGCTGCGCGCGCAGCCGGAGATCACGGCCGCCTCGCAGCAGCTCGAGGCGCTCGGCGACCCGGTCGAGTGCGAGGTCAGCGTGCCGCGCAAGCGCCGCGCGCGCGTGACCGAGCTGCGTAACAGCCTTCACATCGCCCACACGATCGCCGCCTTCACCCGCACGGCCGGGCCGGTGCTCACGCGCGCGTCACACGAGATCCACGGGGTCAACACGACCGATGCCGCGCTGAAGAGCGGCCGCACCGGCTGGCGCCGCCTGCGCCGCACCTACGCCGAGTTCGCGGCGCTGCCCGCCGCCGACACGTGCGCGCAGGTGCGCGCATACGTGCGCAACGGCTACCGCCACACGAGCGGCACGCGCCGGACGATGCGCGCGTTCCACGCGATGATGGCCTGGGACACGCGCGACGTCGACCGCCGCATGGCCGGAGCCGTCTCGCGCCTGGTCGAGCTGGGCATTCCCGCCGCGGAGGCCGACGCCTTCGACGGCGAGCTCGGCGAGTAGACGCAGCGCAACCGAACGAAGGCGCTACGACAACTCGAGCGCCGCGCACGCGGCGCCATACACGTCCGCGACCTCCAGCGCCAGCGCCGGCCACGCGTACCGCTCGCTCGCCACTTCGGCCCCCCGCGCGCCCCTGCGCTGCCGCTCGGCCGGGCAGTTGACGGCATGCACCAGCGCGTTGGCCAGCGAGACCTCGTCGTCTGGCTCGACCAGCCAGCCCGTCTCGCCGTGGCTGACGATGTCGGCCGGGCCCCAGGCGTCGACGGCGATCGCCGGCAGGCCGCACGCCATGCCCTCCACCAGGACCTGCCCGAACTGCTCGCGCACCGACGGCAGCACGACCACGTCGGAGGCGGCGAGGAAGGCGGGCAGCTCGTCGTGGCCGTGCCAGCCCGCGAGGAACACATCGGAAGCGCCCACCCGCTCGATCGCCTCGAGCGGATGCTCGCCCTCCCACTCGCCCGGGAAGCCGCCCACGATGACCAGCGGGGCGCGGCGCCCGAACCCCGGCCGGGCGCGCTCGTAGGCCTCGATCAGCAGCGGCAGCCGCTTGACCTCGGTGAAGCGGCCGACGTACAGCAGCACCGGCGTCTCGCCCTCCGAATCGCTGAACGCCGCGAGGTCGTCCTCCGAGTACGCGACCCGCGAGCCGTCCGGCGCCCAGCCGCGCGGCTCGTCGACGAGGTGGCGGCGCCAGTGCGCGGCGTGGTCGACGTGGCGCGGCGCGAAGGCCGCCGGGTCGTATCCGTTGGGCACGAGCACGCAGCGGTCGGGATCGAGCCCGAGTAGCTGCTCCGCGCGGGCGACCTGCGTCTCGGAGAGGACGATCACGCGCTCGCAGCCGGCCGCCCAGCCGCGCATCCGGTCGGCCCACGCGGCCGCGTGCGCCCAGCGTCCGGAGTCGGCGGCGATCGCCTCCAGCATCAGCAGCTCGGTCCCGTGCAGGTGCCCGACCACCGGCACTCCGGGCGCCACACGATGAGCCGCCTCGTGGATCGGCGTCAGGTGGTGCAGGTGCAGCACGTCCGCGCTCGCCGCGCCGACCGACTGCAGGGCGCGGCACCAGGCGACGACCTGGCGCTCGTACTCGCCGTCGTCCAGGGAGGCGAAGACTCGGTCCTGCGCGCCCGGCCGGTCCTCGTAGGACGGGTGCATCGGGGGATCGGCGGCCATCGGGTCGGCGGCGCCGAAGGCCGCCGTCATGTCCACCGGCCGCACGTCGAGCCCGGCGTAGAACTCGCCGGCGTCGCCGGGCTCGCCGGGTCGCGTCAAGGATCCCGACAGCACGGTCACGTCCCACCCGGCGCCGCCGAGCGCCGCGGCGAGGTTGCGCGCGACGTGCGCGGAGCCTCCGCGCGGGAAGAAGGCGAGTCCCATCACCGCTCGCCGCTGCTGTGAACGCGATGTGACCAGGCCGTGAAGATACCCGGCCGCGGCCCGGGTGAGTCAGGTGCCCAGCACCAGCGCGGTGGAGATCGGCCGGCCGCCCGGCTCGGGCGTCTCGTAGTCGCCGCGCGGCTGGTTCTGGAGCCGCCCGCCGGAGACGAGCGACGTCGAGCCGCCGCCGTCGAGATTGAGCGCGTCGTGGCAGCCGAGGCCGACCATCAGGCGGGCAAGCTCGACGAGCGTGAGCCCCGCGTCGTGCCGGGCGCGGCCGTCGCACACGACGGCGAAGATCCGGTCGCCGGCCAGGCCGAGCGCGGCGCGTGGATGGCGGCCCTCGGTCGGGTCCGGGTCGAACTGGTGCGCGGCGGCCTTGAAGCCCTCCTCGTCGGCCTCCGGGTCGTAGGCCACGGCGCCGTCGGCCACGAGCAGCGGACCGGCCTGGAGCAGGTCGCCGCGCGGCTCGGGCTCGAGCGCGTCGCGGCGCGCGATCCGCGCCCGGCCTCCCTCCACGTGGACGCACGCCCGCACCGCATGCCAGGGCGCGTCGAACGGGACGTGCTCGCGCGCGACCCCGTGGGTGCGCACCTCGCCCAGCGGCAGGCCGTCGGGCTTGTGGAAGAACCCGCCGATGAGCGCCTCGCGTACGCCGTGGCGCCGGCACCACGGCTCGAGCCGCTCCTGGCCCGGCATGACGGCAACGCGGATCTCGGTGAGCTCGGCGTCGTAGCACGCCACGTACACGGTGGTCCTGGCGCTCCCGGTGAGCAGGAGGCGTCCGCGGCGGCTCTGTCCGTCGGCCGGCGCGAGATGCGGGACTGCCATGGGTCCAGCTTCGACGGTGTGCGGGCCATCGCCGTAAATGCCTTGTTACCAGGGAAAAAACGTTCTGTGAAAGGCTTCCGGGGTGCTCGAGGCGCCAATCCGCGAGGTCACAGTGCTCGCCGCCGGCGGGACGATCGCCATGTCGCCGAAGGGCGACGGCGGCGCCGTGCCGAGCCTCGATGCCGACGCGCTCCTCCAGGCCGTGCCGCAGCTCGCACAGGTCGTGGGCCTGCGGGCGCGGACCGTCAACACGCGCCCGAGCGTCCAGCTCACCGCCTCCGAGGCGCTCGACATCGCGCGCGCCGCCGCCGGCGCGGCCGACGCCGGCCGGGGCGTCGTCGTCACCCACGGCACCGACACGCTCGAGGAGGTCGCGCTGCTGTGCGACCTGCTGTACGCCGGCGAGCCGCCGATCGTCTTCACCGGCGCCATGCGCCACGCGTCGGCGCTGGGAGCCGACGGCCCGGCGAACCTGTTCGACGCGGTCGTCGTCGCGGGCGCCGCCGGGTCCGAGGGCCTCGGCGTGCTGGTCTCGTTCGCCGGCGCCGTCCACGCCGCGCGCGCCGTCCGCAAGGCCGACTCGACCGCCCCCGACGCCTTCGACTCGCCGCGGCTGGGCCCGATCGGCCGCGTGCAGGAGGGCCGGGCCTGGATGGCGCGCCGCGTGGAGCGCTTCCCGCCCGTGCCCGTCGCCTCGCTCGATGCCACGGTCCACATCGTCCCGGCCGGGCTGGGCGCCGACGGGACGCTCGTCGACGCCGCGCTCGAGGCGGGCGCCGACGGCCTCGTCGGCGTCGTGCTGGGCGCGGGCCACACGCCGCCGCCGTTCCTGGCGGCGCTCAGGCGCGCCGCGGCCCGCGTGCCGGTCGTGGTGACCGTGCGGCCCGAGCGCGGCTCGATCCTGCGCGGCACCTACGCCTTCGAGGGCGCCGAGCGCGACCTGCGCTCCGGCCCGCTCATCTGCGCCGCCGCGCTCACCCCGGCCGCCGCCCGCATCAAGCTGATGGCCTGCCTGGGAGCGGGCTACACGCGCCGCGCGATCGCCGGGGCCTTCGTGCCGGACGACTTCTAAGCTAGGCGCAACCACAGCGCCGGGCAGGGGAGCGCGGCGCTGCAGACATAGGGAGGTGCAGCATGCGCAAGCCCATTGTGGCGGGCGTGATCGCCGCGGCCGCGTTCGGGCTCGTCCAGAGCGCCGGGGCGGGGGACCAGGCACGCGACTACGTCGTGCTCTACGAGCGCGGCGCCACCGCCGCGCAGGCCCGTGAGGCCATCGAGGACGCCGGCGGCCGCGTCGTCAGCGAGAACCGGGCCATCGGCCTGGCCACGGTGCGCTCGAGCGAGGCGGACTTCGCGCGCGAGGCCGAGGCCGAGCAGGCGCTCGTCGGCGCCGCGCCGAACCGGCCGATCGGGCAGGCGCCCGAGCAGGGCCGCGGCAAGGCGATCGACGTCGAGGATCCTGCGTACGAGGCGCGGGCCGGAGGCGCCAAGGTGCCGCAGGCCGCCGCTGCCACCGAGCCGTTCGCGGGCGCGCAGTGGGACATGCGGATGATCGGCGCCACGCCCGAGGGCGCGCACGCGGTCCAGCAGGGCGAGGGCGTCCAGGTCGGCATCATCGACACCGGCGTCGAGGGCTCGCACCCGGACATCGCGCCGAACTTCAACGCCGAGTTGTCGCGCAACTTCACGTTCGACATCCCGAAGGCGCCGAACGGCGAGACCGTCGACGGCCCGTGCGAGGAGGAGGCCGACAAGTCCTGCTCCGACGCTCCCGACGCCGACGACAACGGCCACGGCACGCACGTCGCCGGCACGATCGGCGCCGCCGTCAACCAGTTCGGCATCGCCGGCGTCGCGCCGGAGGTCGAGATCGTCAACCTGCGCGCCGGCCAGGACTTCGGCTACTTCTTCCTCCAGCCGACCGTCGACGCGCTCACGTACGCCGGCGACAACGGGATCGACGTGGTGAACATGTCGTTCTACATCGACCCGTGGCTCTACAACTGCCGCGCCAACCCGGCGGACTCGCCTGCCGAGCAGGCGCAGCAGGAGATGGTGATCGAGGCGACCCAGCGCGCCCTGCGGTACGCCCGCAACCACGGCGTCACGCTGGTCGCGGCCGAGGGCAACGGCCACACCGACCTCGGCAAGCCGGAGTTCGACGCCACGAGCCCGGACTACCCGCCGGCGGCCGGCCCGCGCACGCGCCCGGTCGACAACTCGTGCCTGACCATGCCGACCGAGGGCCGCGGCGTCATCGGCGTGACCTCGGTGGGACCGAGCAAGCGCAAGGCCTACTACTCCGACTACGGCCTCGAGCAGGCCGACGTGTCCGCCCCGGGCGGCGACGCGCGCGACACCGCGCGGCCCGCGCCGCAGAACCGGATCCTCGCGCCGTACCCCGACGCGGCCGGCGCGGCGGCGGCCGCCAACCCGGCGTCGGCGCCCAACGTCGTCCAGGAGAACGGGAACTACTGGATCTGGATCCAGGGCACGTCGATGGCCTCGCCGCACGCAGCCGGCGTCGTCGCGCTGATCGTCGGCGAGTACGGCAAGCGCGACCGCGAGCACGGCGGGCTGAAGATGGATCCGGCCAAGGTCGAGCGGATCCTGCTCGACACGGCCACCAACACGCCGTGCCCTGAGCCGCGCGAGTTCCACTACCCGGAGGACGCGGCCGGGACGTTCGACGCGACCTGCGAGGGCGGGCGCGATCGGAACGGGTTCTACGGCGACGGCATCGTCAACGCGAACAAGGCGGTTCGCTAGTCGCATTCATGGGAATGCCGGCGCGCGCACCCGCGCGCCGGCGTTCACATAACGGTCACCGCTCGATAGCGGGGCCTTCACGAAACCCACCGGTTTGCAGGCCATTCTCGGCCCTATGAGCCGAGCGGACCTGCACTGCCACTCAGCGGCCTCCGAGGTCTCCAAGCTCGGGGTCCAGCGCGAGCTGGGGCTGCCCGAGTGCGCCACACCGCCCGAGGAGGTCCATTCCCTGGCCAAGCGCCGCGGCATGGACTTCGTGACCATCACCGACCACGACACGATCGCCGGCGTCCTCGAGATCGCCGACCAGCCGGACGTGTTCGTCTCCGAGGAGCTGACCGCGCGCTTCCGCGGCGAGCCGCAGGCCGTGCACGTGCTCTGCCTCGGCATCACGCCCGGCGACCACGAGTGGCTGCAGGCCCACGCCGGCGACGTCGAGGCGGTGGCCGCCTACCTGCACGAGCACGAGATCACGTGCGCGCTCGCTCACCCGTTCTACGCCGTCGAGGCGCCGCTGACCGCGCGCCACCGGCGCCGGCTAGCCGAGCTGTTCCCGATCTGGGAGGTCCGCAACGGCTCCCGTGCCCGCGAGCTCAACCTGCCGGCCGCCATCTACATCGATACCCACGGAGGGATCGGGATCGGCGGCTCGGACGACCACGCGGGAGTGGACATCGGGCGCACCTGGTCCGAGACGCCGAAGGCGGCGACGCCGCAGGAGTTCCTCGCGCACGTCCGCGCCGGCCGCGTCGGCGCCTTCGGCGACCAGGGCTCGGCCGCCAAGTGGGCGCACGCCGCGATGGCCCTCGCGGTGCGGTCGCTCGGCCGCGACGACGACGACGCGCCACCCGACCCGACCGCGGTGATGCGGATGATCGAGCGGATCGTGACCAAGGACGAGGCGGAGGGCGGCGACCTCGGGCCGCGCGACGCCCGGGCGGTCCTGCGCGCGTGGCTCGAGTCCGTCGAGCTCGACCCCGACGAGCGCGTGCTTCTCGGCCACCTCCAGGCCGACGGCTTCTCGCACGCCGCGCTCGAGCGCCGCGCCCGCCGCTGCCACGAGCGCAAGCTGGCCGCCGCCGTGGCCCAGGTGAGCGAGACGGCCGACTGGAACGCGATCGCCGCGGGCGTCTTCGACGCGTGCGTGGCCGCCGTGCCGTACGCGCCCGCCACCGCGTTCCTGGCGCGCGAGCAGCGGCGCGTGAACCCCAGCCGCGAGCGCGAGCCGGCCCGCGTCGCGCTGGTCGCCGACGGCCTCGGCGCCGTCCACGGCGTCACCAGCACGCTCCAGCAGATCCGCGAGCGCGGCGTTCCCGGCTTCGAGGTCGAGGTGATCGGCACCGACGCCAACGTCGACCGCCGCCTGAGCGCCGTGGCCGAGGCGCCGATCCCGTACTACCCCGGGCTGACCGTCGGCGTTCCGAGCCTGCTCGCGGTCGTCGACGCGCTCGCCGGCGGGGCCTACGACCTGCTGCACGTCTGCTCGCCCGGCCCGGCCGGCGTGGCCGCCCTGCTCACCGCCCGCGCCCTCGGCCTCCCCGTCGCAGGGTCGTACCACACGGAGCTCGCCGCCTACACGGCCCTGCGCAGCGGCGACGCGCTGCTCGAGGCCGGGATGCGGGCGGCGCTGGCCACCTTCTACGGCCAGTGCGACGTCGTCCTCTCCCCCTCCGGCGCCGCCGACACGCGGCTGCACGAGCTCGGCATCGACAGCGCGCGCGTCGGCCGCTGGGACCGCGGCGTCGACCTGGAGCGGTTCAAGCCTGCCAACCGCCGCGCGAGCAACGGCAACCGGATCGATGTCCTTTACGCCGGACGGCTCACGCGCGAGAAGGGCGCCGACCTGCTGGCCGACAGCTTCCTCACCGCCCGCGCGCGCGACCCGCGCCTGCGTCTCGTGCTCGCCGGCGGCGGGCCGGAGGAGGACGCGCTGCGCGCCCGCCTCGGACGCTCCGCGAGCTTCCTCGGCTGGCTGTCGGGCGACGACCTGGCCGCCGCCTACGCCTCCGCGGACATCTTCCTGTTCTGCTCCCAGACGGACACCTTCGGCCAGGTGATCCTCGAGGCGCAGGCGTCGGGGCTGCCCGTCGTCGCCGTCGCCGCCGGCGGGCCGGCCGAGCTGGTGGCCGACGGGCGCAGCGGCGTGCTCTGCCCGGCGGACGCCGACGACCTCGCGAGCGCCGTCGTGTCGCTGGCCGGATCGAGCGCCGCCCGCGAGCGGCTGGCTCGCGGCGGGTTCGCCGCGGTCGCCGGGCGGTCGTGGGAGGCCAGCCTCACCCGTCTCGCCGCCGGCTGGCACCGCGCGCTCACGGTCAGCGCGGAGCACGCTCCCGTGGTCGCCGCACCCTCGGCGTGATACAAGCGGGCCCTTGCGCCCGCAAGTACTCGCCATCGCCGCCGCGGCCGTCATGGCGGCGTTGTTCGTGCTCGACACGCTCACCGGGGACGACACCGTCTTCGTCCCGGGCTACGTGCTCGGGCCGCTGATCGTCGCGCTCGCCGCCGGTCCGCGCCCGACCGCCGCGGTGGGCATCGTGGCGACGGCGCTCGGGTTCTTCGGGCTGCTCCAGGACGGCGGCTTCGAGGAGCAGGACGTCATCCGCATCGTCACCGTGGCGGCGGGCTCGGCGGTGGCCGTCTGGATCGCCGCGCTGCGCTCCCGGCTGCAGCGCGCCAACGCGGAACTCGGCGAGGCGGTCGGCCTGCTCGACATCGTGTTCGCGCACGCTCCCGTCGGCATCGCTCTGCTCGACCGCGACCTGCGGCTGCTGCGCGTCAACGACCGGCTCGCCGAGATCGCCGGCGCGCGGGGCGACACGCTCGAGGAGCTGCTGCCCGACCTGCCGGCCACGGTGCGCGAGGACGCGGCGCGGGTCGTGCGCACGGGGACGTCGCTCAGCGAGGTCGAGATCAGCGGGGCCGAGCGCGACTGGATCGCCTCATACTGGCCGGTGCGCCGCAACGGCGAGACGATCGGCGTCGGTCTCGTCCTGGCCGACGTGACCGAGCGGCGCGCCTCCCGCGTCGCCCTGCGCGAGCAGACCGACCGCTACGAGGCGCTGCTGCACGCGCTCTCGGACGCCGGCGAGGGCCTCGTCGTGCTCGAGCTCGACGGCCGGTGCGTCTTCGCCAACGCGGCGTTCGAGCAGCTCAGCGGCTACACCTTCCCCGAGCTCGCGGCGATGGACTCGATGCTCGACCTAGTGGGCGAGTACGAGCAGGACGAGGTCCGCACGCGCGTGCTGGCCCGCATCGAGGAGGGCGTCGTCCAGCCGGGGCAGCCGCTCACGCTGCGGCGCCGCGACGGCGACTGGGTCGACCTCGAGATCGGCGGCACGTCGCTGGACGTCGAGGGCCGGCGCCAGCTCGTCGTGGTCATGCGCGACGTGACGGCCCGCCGGCAGGCCGCGGCAGAGCGCGAGCGGCTGCTCGCGCGAGCCGCGCTGCTGGCCGAGGCGAGTGAGCTGTTCGACCGCTCGCTCGACGAGGAGCTCACCCTGCGCCGAGTCGCGCAGCTGTGCGTGCGCGACATGGCCGCGACCTGCGTGATCGTGCTCGGCGACGCACCCGAGCGGGTGCGCGGCGTCGCCGCCGCGGCCCACGAGGACGAGCGCGAGGACGCGCTGATGGCCGCGCTGCTGCGCGACCCGCTCCGCGAGCCGATCGGGGAGGTCATGCGCGGAGCGCCCGGGCTCGTGGCGGCGACGCCGCCCGGGCTGGGCACGGCGCGCTCCGTGATCGTGCCCCTGCGCGCCCGCGGGCGCGCCCTCGGCGTGCTCGCCGCCGGCTTCGACGACCTCAGTGGCAGCAGCGACGAGGACGCGCTCGCCCTGTTCGAGGACCTGGCGCGCCGCGCGGCGCTGGCGATCGACAACGCGCGGCTCTATGCCGAGCGCGACCAGGTCGCGCGCACGCTCCAGCGCTCGCTGCTGCCGGGCGCCCTGCCGGAAATCCCCGGCGTCGAGCTGGCCGGCCGCTACGTGGCGGCGGGCGAGGGCAACGAGGTCGGCGGCGACTTCTACGACTGCTTCGCCACCGGCAGCGGCGACTGGGCGCTGGTCATCGGCGACGTCTGCGGCAAGGGCGCCGAGGCGGCGAGCCTGACCGCGCTCGCCCGCTACACGCTGCGCGCCGCCGCCCAGCACACGCGCCGCCCGCAGGCCGTCCTGCTCGAGCTCAACGACGCGCTGCTGCGGGCGCAGCTCGGCTACCGGTTCTGCACCGTGCTCTACGCGTCGCTCACTCCGCGCGACGGCAGCATCTCCGTCTGCCTGGCCACGGGCGGCCACCCGCTGCCGATGGTGCTGCGCGCCGGCGGCACGGTCGAGACGGTTGGCGCGCCGGGCTCGCTGGTGGGCATTCTCGACGAGCCGGACATCACCGAGCAGTCGGTCGATCTCGAACCTGGCGACACGCTGGTGCTGGTCACGGACGGGGTGACCGAGGCGACCGCCGCCGACCGCGCCACCGGCCCCGGCCGGCTGGCCGCCCTGCTCGCCGGCTGCGCGGGCGCCGGCGCCGGCGCCATCGCCGACGCCGTAGAGCGTGACGCGATCGAGTCACAGGGCGGCTCGGCCCGCGACGACGTCGCCGTGTTGGTCGCGCGCGCCGTCGACGGGGGCTCGTTTGCCGGCCAGACGGCGGGGGTAGCGGCAGCGACGTGAAGCTGCTCGTCGTCACCCCCGAGCCCGTCGACGCCAACCTCCTGCGCTCCACCCTCGGCGACGAGGTCGAGGGCGCCGAGGTGCTGGTCATCTCGCCCGCCACCAACGAGTCGCCGCTGGCCTTCTGGGTCTCGGACTCCGACGAGGCGATCCACGAGGCCGAGGTCGCCCAGGAGGAGACGGTCGAGCGCCTCGAGGAGGAGGGCATCGACGCCGCCGGCGACACCGGCGAGAGCGAGCCCGCCGTCGCCATCCAGGACGCGCTGGCCACCTTCAAGGCCGACCGGATCGTGATCTTCAGCCACACGGGCGAGACGGACTACCGCGAGGAGGCGGGGCTCGAGGACGCCGAGGAGCGCTTCGGCATCCCCGTCAGCTTCGCGGAGATCTCTCGGTAGCGCGGGTTATCGCCTCCGCGCCGACCAGCTTCTCGAACGGGCCGATCACCTTCCACAGTGCGCGCAGGCGCAGGGACGCCGTGCGGTCGACCGGCTGCACGCGCGCTTCGCTGACCAGCGCGCTGCCGCCGTCGGCCGGCTCGACCCAGTGGCCGAAGAGCACGCGCACGGTGCCGGGCTCGTCCCAGCTCGCGAACGCCTCCGGGCCGTCGAGCCGCGGGTAGTCGCGGGCCAGCGTCCAGATGCGGCCGCACAGCCCGGCCACGAGGTGGGTCTCGCCCTCGTCGAGCACGGTGAACGGGTAGTCGCGGAACAGCTCGCCGTACGTGAGCCCGGCCTGCAGGTCCGGGATCCGCCAGCGCACGAGCCGCCCGAGCGTGCGGGTGTCCGACAGCAGCACGCCGTTGGCCGCCCGCCACAGCTCGTCCGGCGCCGCGGCGGCGGTGCGCCGGTGGTGCGTGCGAACGACCGGCTCGGGGAGCCAGGCGTCGAGGCGGCGGGTATCGTCGGCGGCCTTCATGAGGTTGATCCAGCACAAGCGGGAGGCGTACTGGTTCTACCGATTCCTCTCGCTCGGCTACGACGACTGGGTCAATCCGCTGTTCTGGACGGCGCCGATGCGCGAGCAGGCGCTGGCCGCCGCGCGGCTCGGCGAGCGCGACCTCGAGACGCTCGACGCGGGCGCCGGGACGGGGTTCACGACCGAGGGGATCGTGGAGCGGATCGACCCGCAGCGGGTGACGATGCTCGACCAGAGCCCGCACCAGCTCGCGCGCGCCGCGCGCCGGCCGGCGCTGGCGGGCGTGCGGCGGCTGCTCGGCGACGCGGAGGCGCTGCCGTTCGCTGACGACAGCTTCGACCGCTACGTGTCGGCGGGCAGCATCGAGTACTGGCCCGACCCCCAGCGCGGCATCGCCGAGGCCTACCGCGTGCTGCGCGAGGGCGGCGTCGGCGTCGTGATGGGGCCGGTGCGGCCGGCCGGGCGGATCGTGCGCGCGCTGGCCGACGTGTGGATGCTGTTCCCGTCCGTCGCCGAGTACCGGGAGTGGTTCGAGCGCGCGGGCTTCGAGGACGTGCAGGTGGTCCCGGTGGCGCCCGACTGGTACCGCGACACGCGGGTGCCCTACGCCGTCGCCGTCAGCGGCGTCGCGCGAGCCGGGCCGTCGTCGCTGGCGCTCCCGCCGCCCGCGGAGCGGCTCGACGCGCCGGGCGGACGGCTGCGCTCGGCGCTGCGCTTCGCCGTCGGCTCGCTGGCCGGGCTGGCCTTCGTGCCGATCGCGCTCGTGATGAAGGTGCGGGAGCGCCGGTGACCAGCCATGCCGCAACCGTCGGCCGCACGGGCGCGCTCGCCGTGCTGTGGCGCTTCTCGCGCCCGCACACGCTGCTCGGCACCTTCATCAGCGCGACCGGGCTCTACCTGATCGCGGTCCACGCGCTGCCGGGCTCCGGCCTCGACCAGCTCTTCTGGGTCATGCTCGCAGGCGCCGCGGTCAACGTCGCGATCGTCGGCGTCAACCAGATCACCGACGTCGAGATCGACCGGATCAACAAGCCGCATCTGCCGATGGCGGCCGGCGACCTGTCGCGCGAGGCCGCGTGGCGGATCGTGGCCGTCGCGGCGGTCGTGCCGCTCGTGCTCGCGCTCACCCAGGGCGCGCTCGAGACGGCCGCGGTGGTGAGCGCGCTGGCCGTCGGCGCCGCCTACTCGCTGCCGCCCGTGCGCCTCAAGCGGTTCCCGGTGGTCGCGGCGCTGTGCATCTCGGTCGTTCGGGCGGTGGCGGTCAACATCGGCATGTACGGGCACTTCAGCCTCGCCTTCGGCGGCTCGCTGGAGATCCCGGCCTCGGTATGGGCGCTGACGCTGTTCGTCCTCCCGTTCTCGTTCGCGATCGCGGTGCTCAAGGACGTTCCCGACCGCGAAGGGGACCGCCAGTTCAGGATCGCCACGTTCACCGTGCGAATGGGGCCGCAGCGGGCCTTCCGGCTCGGGCTCTCCGCGCTCGTCGTGGCGTACGCCGGGATGGCCGTGCTGGGGCCGCTGCTGGTCGACGACGCCGACGGGTTGGTCCTGGCCTTCGGCCATCTCCTGGCGCTCGCCCTGCTGCTCGTGTGGGCGCGGCGGGCCGATCCGTCAGACCCGGCGGCCTTCACGCGCTTCTACATGCGTGTCTGGGCGCTGTTCTTCCTGGAGTACGCGCTCGTCCCCGCCGCCGTGCTGGCTGCCTGAGCGAACGTCGACCGTCCGCCCCCGGACAATTTGCAACAAAGCTGTTTCTCACCGGTGAAGACAAACACCTCGAAGGAGAACGCTTTCCACGCGGAAATGTGGACCATGAGTCGAACACCGGGTTTGTTCGGTGGACACTTTGGAGTGGACGACTGACCGAACGGGGAGTAATGTCCCGTCGCGATGTCGCTGGCTTATGACGCCGAGCGGCCGGGACGCCAGCCGCTGACGGGGAAGACAGCAGCTGGGGCCATGAGCCGCTTCTCGCGCCCGGGAGGTTCCCCGGCCGCGAACACCATCACCGCCAGTCAGGCACGGGCGGCGCGCCAGCGCGAGGCGCGTCGCGATGAGCAGGCAGTATCCGCCTGGCTGCGCGAACTGGCCGGGCGCCCGCGCTAGCGCGCCCGGTCCAGCGCTCTCCGAACACCCCGTGCCCGGGCGTTTCACGCCGTCCGGGCTCGGGCACGGTTTCATAGGAGGGGCACCCCCCGACCCCAGGAGAGAACCATGACCCCGCTGAAGCAGCTCGCAGAGCAAGACCAGAGCGTCTGGATCGACTTCCTGTCGCGCCGGTTCGTCCAGGACGGCGATCTGGCCGGCCTCGTCGGCGACGGCGTCGTCGGCGTGACCTCCAACCCCACGATCTTCCAGGGCGCGATCGCCGAGGGCGACGCGTACGACGACCAGATCCGCGAGCTCTCGTCGAGCGAGTCCGACCCGAAGGAGATCTTCCTCGCGCTCGCTCGCGACGACATCCGCGACGCCTGCGACGTCCTCAGGCCCGTCTGGGACGAGGGCGACGGCAAGGACGGCTGGGTCTCGCTCGAGGTCGACCCGAACCTGGCCCACGACACCAAGGGCACGACCGCCGAGGCCAAGCGCCTGCACGCCATGGTCGAGAAGCCCAACCTCCTGATCAAGATCCCCGCGACGCCCGAGGGCCTGCCCGCGATCGAGGAGACGATCGCCGCCGGCATCCCGGTCAACGTCACGCTGATCTTCTCGCTCGAGCGGCACCGCGAGGTGGCCGAGGCCTACGTGCGCGGGCTGCAGCGCCTGGTCGAGAGCGGCGGTGACGCGTCGAAGATCGCCTCCGTCGCGTCGTTCTTCGTCAGCCGCGTCGACACCGAGGCCGACCGCCGGCTCGACGAGCTCGGCGGCCACGACGAGCTCAAGGGCACGCTGGCGATCGCCAACGCGAAGCTCGCCTACGCGACCTACCAGGAGATCTTCTCCGGTCCGGAGTGGGACAAGCTCGCCGCCGCCGGCGCCACGCCGCAGCGCTGCCTGTGGGCCTCCACGTCGACCAAGAACCCCGAGTACCGCGACGTCATCTACGTCGAGGAGCTGATCGGGCCCGACACCGTCAACACGATGCCGCGCGAGACGGTCGAGGCGTTCAACGACCACGGCAACGTCGAGCGCACGCTCGACCAGGACGTCGAGGGCGCGCGCGCCGTGCTGCAGGCCTTCGCCGACGCCGGCATCGACTACGACGACGTCGTCGACACGCTCGAGCGCGAGGGCGTCGAGAAGTTCGCCAAGTCGTTCCGCGAGCTGTTCGCCGACGTCGAGGCCAAGCGCGACGAGCTCGTCGCGGCATGACGGAGTTCCGGCGGGAGCTGGGGCAGCAGCTGCGCGTGGACTCGGTCCGCGCCAGCGCCGCTGCCGGCTCCGGCCACCCCACCTCGTCGATGTCGGCGGCCGACCTGATCGCCGTCCTCATCGACGGGCACCTACGGGCCGACGACCACCTGATCTTCTCCAAGGGCCACGCGTCGCCGCTCTACTACTCGATGCTCAAGGCGACGGGGCGGATCGACGACGAGGAGCTGCTGACCTTCCGCAAGCTCGGCTCGCGGCTCGAGGGCCACCCGACCCCGCGCATCCCGCCCACCGACGTGGCGACCGGCTCGCTCGGCCAGGGCCTGCCGATCGCGGCGGGCGTGGCGCTGGCCGGCAAGCGGCTCGACCGCCAGCCGTTCCGCGTCTGGTGCCTGTGCGGCGACAGCGAGATGGCCGAGGGCTCGATGTGGGAGGCGTTCCAGCACGCCGCCTGGGAGGGCCTCGACAACCTGACCGCGATCCTCGACGTCAACCGCCTCGGCCAGACGCGCGAGACCATGCTCGGCTGGGACCTCGACGGCTACGTGAACCGCCTGACCGCCTTCGGCTGGCACGCGATCGCGGTCGACGGCCACGACGTCGAGGAGATCGAGCGCGCCTACGCAGAGGCGGAGACGATCCGCGAGCGCCCGACCGCGATCGTCGCGCGCACGCTGAAGGGCCGCGGCGTCAAGGCCGTCGAGGACCAGCCGGGCAAGCACGGCAAGCCGCTCGACGAGCCCGAGAAGGCGATCGAGGAGCTCGGCGGCGACCGCGACCTGCGCGTGGAGCTCGCGCCCGCCGCGGGCGGCGAGCGGCACCGCTTCGAGACCACGGACGCCGAGCTGCCGACGTGGGAGCTCGGCGAGGAGGTCGCCACCCGCAAGGCCTACGGCGAGGCGCTGACCGCGCTCGGCTCGCGCCGCGGCGACGTCGTGGCGCTCGACGGCGAGGTCTCCAACTCCACCCACTCCGAGGACTTCCGCGAGGCCCATCCGGAGCGCTACTTCGAGATGTTCATCGCCGAGCAGCAGATGGTCGCCGCCGCCGTCGGCTTTCAGGTGCGCGACTGGGTCCCGTTCGCCTCGACGTTCGCCGCCTTCTTCAGCCGCGCCTACGACTTCGTGCGCATGGCGGCGATCTCGCGCGCCGACATCCGGCTGAGCGGCTCCCACGCCGGCGTCTCGATCGGCGAGGACGGGCCGTCGCAGATGGCGCTCGAGGACATGGCGGCCTTCCGGGCCGTGCACGGCTCGACCGTCCTGCATCCGAGCGACGCCAACCAGACCTCCGCGCTGGTGGCCGCGATGGCGGACACGCCCGGCATCTCGTTCCTGCGCACGCTGCGCGGCAAGACGCCGGTGCGGACGCCGGCGGACGAGGCGGTCCGCATCGGCGGCAGCCGGGTCGCCCACGAGGGCGACGACGTCGCGGTCATCGCCTGCGGCATCACCGTCGACGAGGCCGTCAAGGCCGCCGAGACACTCGAGGGCGACGTCGCCGTGCGCGTGCTCGACTGCTACTCGGTCAAGCCGATCGACGCCGAGGCCGTGCAGGCGGCGGCGCGCGAGTGCGGCGCGATCGTCACCGTCGAGGACCACTGGCCCGA
This sequence comes from uncultured Solirubrobacteraceae bacterium, assembly GCA_963835525.1. GTDB lineage: Bacteria > Actinomycetota > Thermoleophilia > Solirubrobacterales > Solirubrobacteraceae > DASSUW01. Next base: position 427,086 of record CAWIFM010000009.1, on the reverse strand, counting down.
GGGCGGCCTGGGCGACGCGGTGCTCGAGGCGCTGGCCGAGGCCCATGAGCGACCGCGCGTCACGAAGCTGGCCGTGCGGGAGATGCCGGTGTCCGGCACGCCGGAGGAGCTGCTGCGCGAAGCGGGCATCGACGCGGAGGCGATCGCCGCCGCCGCGCGTGCGGTGGTGCGGGCCCGGGCCTAATCCGGCTCGCCGGGAGTCTCGTCCGCGACGTCCTCGGCCGGGAGCTCCTCGGCTGCGTGGACGCTGCACAGGAACGGGCCGCCCGCCTCGCGGGCAGCCTCGATCTCCAGCCCCGTCAGCCGGGCTCCGCAGACCGCACACGTGCGCTCGAGCGTGTCTTCGAGGGTGCGCTCTTCGAGGTCCATGGCGCCGTTATAGCGCGTTGGGCAGCTCCTGCTCGAGCTCGGCCACCGGAGCGAACAGGTCACCGTGCTCGGCCACCCGCTCGACCACCTCGGGCGCCGTGAAGACGAGGTCCTCCGGGTCGCGCGACCCGGTGACCGCCTCGACCTCGTCCCACGTCAGCGGCGTGGACACCGTCGGCTGCGGGAGCGCGCGCAGCGAGTAGACGCAGACGGTCGTCTTGTGGCGCGAGTTCTGGCTCCAGTCGACGAACACCTTCCCCCGCCGGAGCGTCTTGCTCATCTCGGACACGACGCCCTTCGGGTTGCGCCGCTCGAGCAGCTCGGCGATTCCCTTGGCGAACGGGCTCGTGTCGCCGTAGGTCACCCCGGCCACATTCAACGGCACGTAGACCTGCATCCCCTTCGACCCCGAGGTCTTCGGGAACGCCTTCATCCCCAGGTGCTCGAAGACCGTCCGCAGCTCCAGCGCCACCTCGGCGCATTCCACGATCGTGGCCGGCGCGCCCGGGTCCAGATCGAAGGCGACGACCGTCGGCCGCGAGTAGTCCTCGCCCGTGGCCAGCGAGGCGTGCAGCTCGAGGTCTGCGAGGTTGGCCAGCCAGACGAGCGTGGGCAGGTCGTTGGCCATGCAGAAGTCGATCTTGCCGCCGCGCGCCCGGCTGCTGTCCGCCGCCACGGTCTCCACCCACGGCGGCCGGTGAGAGGGGCACTGCTTCTCGTAGAAGTGCGGGCCCTCCACTCCGTCGGGATAGCGCTTCAGCGTCAACGGGCGGCCGCGCAGGTGCGGCAGCAGCGCGGGCGAGACGCGCGTGTAGTAGTCGATGACGTGGCCCTTCGCGAACCCCGCCTCGGGGTACATCGGCTTGTCGAGGTTCGACAGCGAGAGCGTGCGGCCGTCGATCTCGACCTCGACGCGCTTGGGGGCGGGCACGCGCGGCAGACTAGTGCCGTCGTTCGGAAGTACGCGCGGTTCCGGCACTAGAGAAGCGCTGCCGGCGGGCAGTCGAGCTCGAACCAGACCACGGTCCGATGACCCTCGCGCACGCCCCAGCGGCTCGCCAGCCGCTCGACGATGTGCAGCCCGAGCCCGCCGCCGCCCGCCATGTCGGGCGTGCGCCGGCCGACCGCGACCGGCTTGCCATCCGGGTTGGCGACCTCGACGTGGAGTGCCGCGCCACGGCCTTCGAACACCAGGTGCAGCTGAGTGCCTGCGTGCGCGCCGCCGTGGCGCACGCCGTTGGCCACGAGCTCGGTGACCAGCAAGGCGACATCGGGCAGAACGTCCTCTGGGACGCGGCCGCTGAGCTCTTCGCGAACCAGACGACGGGCACGTGATGCTGCTTTGGGGCCTCCGGGAACGTTGGCCTCGAGGGCGAACGTCTCCATATACGGCCACTCCCCGTCATCCCTATGACCGAAGCGGCTTCGCTGCGCTACGGTCCCTTTACTGACCCGGTGACCGCCGCTGCCCCCGGCGGGTTACTGTCCCTCCAGCTGCCGGACACCCGGAGAACGCAGTTGACGGACCGACACACGACACCCCTGTTGGAGCTGGATCCCGATCTCGGCCAGCTCCTGCCGGACGAGCGTCTGGCGACGGCCAAGCGCGACCTGCGCGTCGCCGTCCGCACGGTCGAGACCGGTCCGTGGGAGGTCGAACGGCTGTCCGGCGCCAGCGCCGAGCATCTCGGCCTGCTGGTGGTCGAGGGCATCATCGCCCGCGAGGTCCTCGTCTCGGACACGATCAGCACGGAGCTGCTCGGACCCGGCGACGTCGTGCGGCCCTGGCGCCTCCAGGACGGCTCCGACCCTGCTCCGGCACACGGTCCGCTGGAACGTGCTCACGCGCAGCCGGTTCGCGCTGCTCGACCGCCGCCTGAGCGCCGAGCTCGGGCGCTACCCGGAGATCGGCGCCGCGATCGTCGACCGCGTGAACGAGCGCGCCCTGCGGCTCGCGCTGACCCAGGCGATCTCGCAGCTCAACCGCGTCGACCGCCGCCTGCTCGCCCTCTTCTGGCATCTGGCGGAGCGCTGGGGCCGCATGACCACCGACGGCGTCGCGCTGCCGATGACGCTCTCGCACCGCATGCTCGGACAGCTCGTCGGCGCACGCCGGCCGACGGTCTCGACAGCCCTCAGCGATCTCGTCCGCGAGGGCGAGCTCTCCCGTCGCGACGACGGGACGTGGCTGCTGACCGGCGAGCCCGTCGGCGTCCCGGAGCCGGAGATCGAGCGCGTGATCCCGATGCGCAGGCGGCTGCTGCCGCCCGAGCGGCCGGCGCCCGCGCGCCAGCGCGGGGACCGTCATCCCGCTGCACGCCGGGAGCGGCGAGCCGTGCCGGGCCGGGCCGTTGAGCTCGGCACCGCCCTCCAGCGGATGCGGGAGCAGTGCGAGGTCCAGGTCGAGGAGCTGCGCGGGGTGTTCGTGACCTCCGCGCAGATCGCGCAACGCACGGCGGAGCTTCGCGAGCATGTGCCGCCAGACACGAGGCGACCTGCCCCGGGCGGAGCCGGCGGCCGGCGCCTGACCGATCACCCGCCGGCCGGCTGACCGCCGCCGTGCCGGTCGGCCTGCTGGCGCGAGTGCTGCGCGTGCTCGTGCTGGAAGTCGATCGCGAGCCGGTGAGCCGCGGCTGCGCGCTCGTGCGCCTCGGCCTCGCGCTCGCGCTCGAGGCGCACCGCGTCGTCGCGGGCACGTGCCGCCTCGGCGCGAGCCCGCTCGGCACGCTGCCGAGCCGCCCGCTCCCGCTCCTCGGCACGGCGCGCGCGCTCGTGCGCGCTGCGCTCGAACGCCTCGAAGTCCGGATCGTCCCGCGTCATGTCTCCGCCGGTGAGTCCTCCATCAACACGATCGCGCCGCGCACGGGCGCGCCGTCGCCGTCGCCGGCCGCCAGCAGCGGCAGGATCGTCGTCACGCAGGCGATCGTGCGCCCGCGCCGGTTGACGGCTTCGAGCATCGCGTGCTCGCGGCCGCTGCTCCCGCTCAGCACCGTCCGCAGCGGCCCGGCGAGCTGCTCGACCGGCAGCCCGATGTCGAGCGAGAGCAGGTGGTGCTCGACCGCCTCGTCCTGGCGCAGCCCCCAGAGGTCCTCGGCGCGGTGGTTCCAGACCTGCACCCGCTGCTGGCGATCGACGACGGCGACGGCGATGCCCGAGCGAGGTGAGGATCGCCTCGAGGAAGTCGTTGACCTGATTGAGCTCGGCCGTGCGGTCGCGCAGCTCGTCGTTGATGGTCTCGAGCTCCTCGTTGGTCGACTGGAGCTCCTCGTTCATCGTCTCGAGCTCCTCGTTGGTCGACTGGAGCTCCTCGTTCGTGGTCTGGAGCTCCTCGTTGGCCGACTGGAGCTCCTCGTTCGTCGTCTCGAGCTCGTCGATCGTCGACTGCAGCTCCTCGTAGGCGAGCTCGAGGTCGCGGCGGTTGCCCTCCAGCTCGCGGCGCATGCTCGCGTAGCGGCTGACGTCCTCGAACACGATGCTGACGCCGAACGCCGCTCCGCCGTCGGGCAGCAGCGGCGCGACCGTCACCTCGAGGATGCGCTCGTCGCCCTGGCGCGGGCGTGAACCGCTGCTCGCCGAGCGTGACGCGGTGACGCTCGCGCATGGCCTCGTCGATCGCCGCGCGCAGCTCCATCGGCTGCTGCGACAGCTCGAACTCCTGCACCGGCCGCCCGATGGCGTCGACGCCGATGCCGAAGAGCGCCCGCGCCGGCAGGTTGGCGAACGTCACGTCGCCGGTGCGCGACACGATGACCTGCGGGTGCGGGCCGACGTCGAGCGCCGACTCGCGGCTCGTCCCGGTCGATCTGCGAGACCGGGATCGCGCCGTTCCCGTCTGCCATGGCCGGCCACGCGGGCCGGCAGCGACGGGATCGCGCTCGAGCTTGCGGAAGATGCGCTTCTTCAGGTCCTCCGCCGTGAACACGTCGCGGTGCGAGAGCATCATCTCCGACTTGCCGAGCATGAGCACCCCGTGCTCGCGCAAGCGCGAAGTGGAAGTGCCGCAGGACGTGATTCTGCGTCTCGGCCGTGAAGTACATGAGCGTGTTGCGGCAGATGAGCAGGTCGAGCCGCGAGATCGGCGAGTCGGAGACGAGGTTGTTGCGCCCGAAGATCACGCTGCGCCGCAGGCTCTTGCGAAACGCCAGCCGCTGGTCCACGCGCTCGAAGTACTTCTCGCGCAGCGCGTCCGGCACCCCCTCGACCTGCTTCTGGGTGTACGTCGCCAGGCGCGCGGTCGCGAGTGCGTCCTCGTCGATGTCCGTGGCGTAGATCTTCACCCGCTCGAGGAACGAGTCGTGACCGAGCACCTCGGCCAGCACCATGGCGGCCGTGTAGGCCTCCTGGCCGGTCGCGCAGCCCGCGGACCAGACGCGGATCGGCTCGTCCGGCGTCCTTGGCGGCCAGCAGCTCCGGGCAGGACCCCCTGCTGGAGGTGCTCCCACGACTGCGGGTCGCGGAAGAACTCGGTGACGTTGATGAGCAGCGTGTCGAACAGCTGCTCGTACTCCTCCGGGTGGACCTCGAGGTAGTCGAGGTAGTCGCCGAAGCTCTGGCAGCCGATCGCGTCCATGCGGCGCCGGAAGCGCCGCTCGAGGCTCGTGCGCTTGTACCCCGTGAAGTCGAAGCCGCGCGCGCGCTTGAGGAACTCGAGCAGCGCCTCGAACGCCGGATCGAGGTCCAGCACGGTCATTCGGCCACCTCAGCGCTCGTGCATGTCGAACGCCTTCGGCGCCTCGCCCCGAAGCCCCAGCGCGTTCCGGATCAGCAGGGCACGCTCGAGCGCGTCCTCGGCCGCGCCGGCGAACCGATGGTGCAGCTGCGGCCGGCGCTCGCGATGCCGCGCCGCCATGCGGTTGAGGAACTCGGCGCGCTCCTCGAGCGCCTCCAGGGCCGACCAGAGCGCGGCCTCGACGGCGCTGCCCTGCTCGAGCATCATCGAGTCCTCGGAGTAGGCGTGGCCCACGCGGCAGCGGTAGCGCACGAGATCGCCCTCGGAGACCTCCCACAGCGGACCGTGGCACTCGGGACACGTGAATCCCGACGGCGGACCCGCCGGGCGATCGCTCGTCGCCACCGGTCATGACCCGCTCCTCTCGTATCGGCGGCGCCGAGCCGGCCAGCCGCTGGAGCGCCGGGCCGATCTGCTCCGACGTGAGCACCTCGTCGACGTCGCCGACGGCGGCGAGCGCGCTCTCGGGCATGCTCGGCACCGTCGCGTCCTCGGGGTCCTGCACGATCACCTTTCCGCCCGCCCGCTTGACGGCGAGCGCTCCGAGGCTGCCGTCGCCGAGGGCCCCGGACAGGATCACGGCCACGCTGTGCTCGCCGTAGGCGCGCGGCCAGCGACCGCAGCATCGGATCCACGGCCGGACGCACGCCGTTCTCCTTCGGGCCCCGCCCCAGCGCGAGCCGGCCGGCGCCGACCGTCAGATGGCGGTCGGGCGGCGCGACGTACAGGCGTCCCGGCCGGAGCGGCTCGCCGTCGGACGGCACGCTCGCCTCGAGCGCCGTCTGCCGGTCGAGGATCGGCGCGAGCAGGCTGCGGCCCGTGGCCGGGACGTGCAGGACGACGCAGATCGCCGCCGACAGCTCCGCCGGCAGCGTGCGGACGACTCCTGATGAGGGCATCCACGCCTCCCGCCGAGGCGCCGACGCCGATCACCGTTGTCACGTCGCGCGCGGCGACGTCCTTGGCCACATGACGCAGACTACGCCTGCGCGGTGGTCACCGCAGCAATCCTGGCGGATCGGCGAGCGTGAGATGGTCGTCCATGCCGGTCAGCCAGAACACGCGCTGGACGACCTCCTCGCCCGGCACGATCGCGAACCGGAAGCCGTCCTCGCGGGCGGCGGTGTCCCAGCGGATCACCAGCCTGAGACCGGTCGAGTCCATGAACGTCAGGCCGCGCAGGTCGAGCACCACCTCGGGGCAGCCCTCGTCGCGCAGCCCCTCGAGGGCCGCCTCGACGCGGTGCACGCTGTCGAGGTCCAGCTCGCCGAACGGCTGGACCCAGGCCACGCTGCCGTTACGGGCGACCTCGCAGCGCAACTCGGTCGGCGGGGTGGTCGGCTCGGTCTCGCCCACTGAGGCGCGAGTCTAACGCCGTCGTACGGTCAGATGGGCGATAGGCGACTTGGCGCGGAGCCGGCGCTTGCCCTAGAAGTTCTCTTGCACCGACCGCGCGGCTCGTCGAGACGCTGCCCACATCGAGACCGCGGCTCTGCCGCGGACCGGCTCTTCGGGCCGCGCGCTCGGGTCTCTCCCGTCAACGGCGGGGGGTGCGCCGCCGGCGCATCTCCCGCCGACGGAGTGCGCTCGGTGGCGGTCTCCCATCGATGGATAGCAGCGGCACCAGCTCCTCACTGCACGATCGGCTCTTGATCGCCGTCGACCGGGCCGTCCAGGTACAGAAGGAGAGCTACGCGCTGATCGAGGCGCAGCACGCGATGATCAAGGCGCTGCACGAGACCGTCGCGGCGAGCGAGCGGCGCCGGCACGGCGTTCGGAAACGGACACCGGGATGCCCAGGGCCCGACACCAGCGGGGTAGCGAGTACGGACAATGGCCAAGAGCGTTGTCGCTGAGCGGCCCGCAGCGGGCGGCCGGCCACCCTCAGAGCGCGCACGACACCAGCGCGACGACCAGCGCCTCATGCGGCGCCATCAGCGCGGCGATGCGGCAGCACGGGACGAGCTGATCGAGCGGTACATGCCGCTCGCGCGCAGCCTCGCGCTGCGCTACCGGCGGGCCTCGGAGCCACTGGACGACCTCGTCCAGGTCGCCTCCGTGGGGCTCGTGAAGGCGGTCGACCGCTGGGACGCCGAGCGCGGCCTCGCGTTCTCCAGCTACGCCGTGCCGACGATCCTGGGCGAGCTGCGGCGCTACTTCCGCGACGCGACGTGGGACGTGCGCCCGGCGCGCGACCTCCAGGAGCTGTGCCTGTCGGTCGAGGAGGCGCGCGAGACGCTGTGGGGAGAGCTCGGCCGCTCCCCGACCGTCGCCGACATCGCGGAGCGCGTCGACCGCTCGCCGGAGGAGGTCGTCGAGGCGCTGCAGGCCACCGAAGGGCGGTCGGTGCGCTCGCTGGACGCCCCGGTCCACGAAGAGGAGGGCACGTCGGCCAGCGCCGGCGACCAGCTCGGCAGCCACGACCCGGAGTTCGACCGCGTCGACGCGGGCGTGACGATCGAGAAGATGACGGGGATCCTCGACGACCGCGCGCGCGAGATCCTGCGGCTGCGCTTCCAGGAGGACCTGCTGCAGTCCGAGATCGCCGAGCAGGTCGGCTGCTCGCAGATGCACGTGTCGCGGATCATCCGCAGCTCGCTCGAGCGGCTCTACGCGTATGGGAAGGCCAGGTAGATGGAGGTCCCCTCGACGCCCGCGGACCCGGACCAGCCGGTCGTCCCCGAGGAGCCGATCACGCCGGCCGATCCCACGCCCGACCGCGAGGCGCCTGCCACGCCGGCCGAGCCGCCCGACGCGCCGCCGCCCGACGACCCGCCGCAGCCCCAGCCGATCTAGGCCGCCACCCTCTCGATCGCCCGCGAGCGCTCGCGCTCGTTGAGCAGATCGAGTACGGCCTCCTCGAGTGCGCGGTGGTGGATCGGGACGCCGTCGCGGAGCGGCTCGCCGATGACCAGGCCGCCCTGGTAGGCGTCGAACACGCGCGGGTCGATGTAGGACGCGCGACAGACGGCGGGCGTGTTGCCGAGGTAGTGGGCGACCTCCTTGATCGCGCGCGTCACCGCCCGCTTGCGTCCCGAGTTCGTGCCCGCCACCTCCCCGCTCACCGACAGGGCCACGGCGGCCAGGACGGTCGCGTTCCAGGTGCGGAAGTCCTTGGCCGAGAAGTCATCGCCGGTCGCGTCCTTGAGGTACTCGTTGATGTCGTCCGAGCGCACGTCGCGCCAGCGCCGGCCCTCCTTGAAGGCGAGCAGCTCCTGGCCGCCGCCGCGGCGGCGCTTGAGCGCTGAAACGATCTCCGACACCTGGGGGTCCACGACCGCCTGCACGCGGCGCACGCCGCTCTTGGCCGGGTAGTCGAAGACCATCTCGTCGCCCGAGATGGTCACGTGCTCCTTGCACATCGTGGCCAGCCCGTAGGACTGGTTCTCGACCGCGTACTGCTCGGAGCCGATGCGGAAGAACCCGCGGTCGAGCAGGCGGACGGCACACGCCAGCACGCGCTCGCGCGTCATCTCCTCCCCGTCGAGACTGGCCTCCACGTGGTCGCGCAGGTCCGGCAGCGCGTGCGCGAAGCGCACCATGTCGTCGAACTTCTCGGAGTCGCGCCGGGTGCGCCAGGCGTCGTGGTAGAGGTACTGCTTGCGGCCGGCGGCGTCGGTGCCCGTCGCCTGCAGGTGCCCGCGCGGGTCGGGGCAGATCCACACGTCCTTCCAGGCGGGCGGGATGCCCAGCTCGCGGATCCGCTCCAGGTCCTCCGGATCGGTGATCGGGCGGCCCTCGTCGTCGCGGTACTCGAAGCCGCGGCCGCGGCCCCGGCGCGAGATCCCGGGGCCCGAGCAGTCGGATCTGCGCAGTCTTGTCACGTGCCACACACTCTTCCCGGGTGTCCGAGGTCTAAGCTTGCGCCCCGGCGATGCCCAAGCTCGAGCTCGAGACCACGCGGAACGGCACCGTCGCGATCGTGCGCCCGGCCGGCGAGCTCGACCTCTCAGGCGCCTCGATCCTCGAGGCCGAGCTCGAACGCCTCGCCGAGGACCCCGAGCTCGGGACCGTGGTGCTCGACATGCGCGGGCTCGAGTTCATGGACTCGAGCGGCCTGCGCCTGGTCGTCGTCGCCGACATGCAGGCGCGCGAAGCGGGCCGCCGGTTCTCGCTGGTCCGTGGCGACGAGACCGTGCACCGGGTGTTCGAGATCACTCGCATGAGCGACCGGCTGGACTTCGTCGACGATCCGGAGGACGTCGGGTGAGGCTCGAGCGCAAGCTGCCCGCAACCCCCGAGGCGGCCGCCGAGGCGCGCCACGCGCTCGACGGCATCGGCGAGGAGCTGCCCGGCGGCCGGATGCGCGACGTGCGGCTGCTCGTCTCCGAGCTCGTCACCAACGCCGTCCGCCACGCCAACCTGGATGACGGCGACGTGATCGGGCTCGTCGTCGAGCTCGCCGACGACGCCCTGCGCGTCGAGGTCCACGACCCGGGCGGCGGCTTCGTGCCGTCGGTTCCGTCACCGGACCCCACGCGGCCGTCGGGCTGGGGCCTCTACCTCGTCGCCGAGCTGGCCGACCGCTGGGGCGTCGACTCGGACGACCGCACGCTGGTCTGGTTCGAGCTGGACCGCCGGGCGGCCGCCGCGTAGGCGACCGCCCGGACGATCGCGGTTCCTACGGGCTGGTCGTCGAGAGCGTGAAGACCAGCGTCTTGGAGTAGGTGCCGGTGCGCAGCGGGTCGGTCGAGGAGACCGCCTGCTTGAGGTTGACCGTCACCTGGTCGTTGCTGACCGGCCCGCCGTAGGACAGCAGCGGCAATGGGTCGGCGCCGAGCGGGGCGAGCGGACCGCCGGTCCCGGCCGCGCTGGTGGCGTTGAGCTGCAGCGCCTGCGCCATCGTGTGCGAGCCGTTGACCATGCGGCCCGCGGTCGCCGTGGCGGGGTCGCTGACGGCCAGGGCCGCGTCGGCGCCGGTCGAGACCACGTTCGCGCTCAGCGTGGTCACGTAGTCACGGGGCAGCCCCGGCGTGAACGCGCCGAACGTCGCGGGCCCGCCGACGGTGAGCGACAGCGTCGCCGGCACCGTGCCGGTGACGTCGGCCGGCACGCTGCGCGAGGTCACGCCGCATGCCGCGTCGGGCACCACGCCGGAAGCCACCTCGAGGCCGCCGAGGATGTGCTTCATGAAGTTGGCGTCGAGGTACGACGCCTCGGTGTGGCCCATCCCCGTGTACCACATGCGGCCGCCGTCGTAGAGCTTGCACCACGAGATCGGGTGATCGTCCACGATGTTCTGCGTGCCGCCCGTGCCGTCGCTGCCGTCGGCCTCGTTGTACGTGGCCTCGTCCATCGTCAGCAGCACGTGGATGCCCGTGCTGCGCGGGCTGAAGTCGACGCCACCGCCGTTGATGTTCGGGTTGAACGGCGACTGGTAGTTGTACCACTCGTCCACGCGCGCCCAGCGGGCCGCGAGGTGGCGCGTCGAGTGGTGCTCGGCGTCCTCCGTCACGACCGTCGCGGCGGGCGTGCCGTTCGGGTGGTTGCGGAAGAAGCCGCCCGTCATCGCACCGAACCATGAGAGACCCGTCGTGGCATCCACGAGGTTGGTCCACCGGTACTCGGTGTCGGTCGCCGAGTGGATGCCGACCCACCCCTTGCCGGAGCGCATGAAGCGCTCGAGCGCCGCCTCCTGGGCCGGGTTGAGGATGTCGCTCGTCGTCGACAGGAAGACGACGACGTCGTAGCGGCTCAGCACCTCGTCGGTGAACAGCGTCGGCTCCTCGGCCTCGTCGACCTGGATGCCCTGCTGCGAGCCGAGCAGGTTGAGCGCCGTGATCCCCTCGTCGATCGCCGAGTGGCGGAAGCCGACCGTCCTCGAGTAGATGAGGATCCGGAAGCGCGCGCTGGGATCGCGTGCCACGGGGAGCACGTTGACCACGAACGTTCGCGTGGCAGAGCCGCCGAACGGGTCGCGCACGATCACGCGCGGCGAGAACGTGCCGGCCGCGTTGTAGGTGAAGCTCGGGTTCTGGGCCGTGCTGTCGTCGACGCCGTCACCGTCGAAGTCCCAGGCGTAGGTGAGCACATGGCCCGCCCCGTCCTGGTCGGTCGCCGCGCCGCCCCAGTTGACCGTCAGCGGCGCGAAGCCGGCCTGCGGCGTCATCGTCAGCCCGGCGGCCGACGGGTTGCGGTTGGCCTGCACCACGACGGACAGCGGCGCGCTGGTGACGGTGCCGCCCTCCTTGCCGTCCGAGACGGTCACGGTGACCGTGCGCGTGGCCGCGGCCAGGTAGGCCTTGGTCGGGTTCTGCTCGGTCGACGTGGTGCCGTCGCCGAAGTCCCACAGGTACGTCAGTGTGTCGCCGTCGGGGTCGGCCGCGGTCGCCGTGAAGGCGATCGGGTTCCCGACGCGCACGTTGCCCGCCGGGTTGCGCGAGGCGCTCACCGTCGGTGGTTGGTTGGTGGCCTGTGCGAATGCTGTCGCCGCCATCGACAGGCACAAGCCCACCCCGGCTACAAGCGCGAGCAAGGCGCGGGTACGGCCCATGACTCTCCCCCTCAACCCGGAATTAGGCTACTGGTGCAACTAATATCCGCAGGGAGGCGCGGAAGTCAAGCGATTTCAGCGCAATCCGAGCAGAACCTCGACGAGTATCTGATCGAGCCGCTCGTTGTAGTAGCCGCGCTCGGCCAAAGCGTCGAGCGCCTCGGACTCGGCCTTGAGCGTGTCGGCGCTGTCTCCGTCCACCGAGGCCAGCGCGAGCTCGGGCGCCGACGCCGCCTCGAGCGCCTCCTGCACGTCGGGCAGCGAGTCGAAGTGGGCGGCCTTCTCGGCCAGCGCCGTGTAGGTGCGCATGCAGCCGGCCGCGAAGTCCCACACGCCCTCGAGGTTCTCGTTGCGGTAGGCGTGGGCGTCGAAGTGCAGAGGCCCGTCGTAGCCGGCGCGCTCGAGCAGCCGGACGAGCAGGAACGCCTCCTTGAGATCCTCGGAGCCGAAGCGGAAGTCCTGGTCGTAGCGCCCGACGTCCTGCCCGTTGAGGTCGATGTGGAAGAGCTTGCCGGCCCACAGCGCCTGGCCGACGGCGTGGTGGAACGACAGCCCCGCCATCGTCTCGTGCGCGACCTCGGGGTTCAGGCCTACGAGCTCGGGGCGGTCGAGCGTGGTGATGAAGTGCAACGCGTGCCCGACGGTGGGCAGGAAGATGTCGCCGCGCGGCTCGTTCGGCTTGGGCTCGAGCGCGAAGCGGAAGCCGTAGCCCTGGCTCTCCGAGTAGTCGACCAGCACGTTGACGGCCTCGCGGTAGCGCTCGAGCGCGTCGCGCGGGTCCTTGGCGACGCCGACCTCGGTGCCCTCGCGGCCGCCCCAGAAGACGTAGACCTCGCCGCCGAGCTCGGCCCCGAGGTCGATCGAGCGCATCGCCTTGCCGATCGCCGCTCGCCGCACCCGGCGGTCGTTGGAGGTGAAGGCGCCGTCCTTGAAGGCCGCGTGGCCGAACAGGTTGGTGGTCGCCATCCCGACGCCCATGCCGGCCTCGTCGAGCGCCGCCTTCAGCCGCGCGACGATCTGGTCGCGCTCGGCCGGCGGCGTCCCCCACGGGATCAGGTCCTCGTCGTGCAGGCTGATGCCCCAGGCGCCCAGCTCGCCGAGCTTCCTGACTGAGTCGACGGGGTCCAGCGGCTCGCGGGTCGGGCCGCCGAACGGGTCGCGGCCGGGGTTGCCGACGGTCCATAGGCCGAAGGTGAAGCGGGGCTCGTTGGGCATGCGCGGGATCCTTTCATCCGACGGCGCATGGCCGCGGCTCGGGTCGGCAGAAGTAGAGGCCCGGCGGCCGCCTCCCTCGGAGACGGCCGCCGGGCGGGTCGTGGCTTCTAGCGCTTGAGCACGACGGCCTTGCGGACCGTGGTCGTGCCCTCCGCCGTCCTGATCTTGAGGACGAGCGTCGCCCGCAGGTTGCGCAGCTTCGCCCTCCGCATCGCGGCGACGAGGTTGCGGCGGACGTTGCGGTCGAGCTTCAGCACCAGGCGGCGCGAATCGCCGGCCGCGATGCTGCGCGAGGCGGCCTTGCCGAGCCGCTGGTTGTCCTCACCCGCGATGCGCAGCGTCGATGTGACGTTGCAGGCAGCGTCACACGCGACCGTGTACCGGAGGCCGCGCCGGACCACGCGCGCGACGCTCTGGCTCCTGTTCACCTGCAGCGCCGGCGCGCCGGCGACGCTCTCCCCGCGCACGTCGCCGGTCGCCGCGGGCGGCGCCGCGACGCTGGGCGGGCCGGCGGGTGCGTTCACCGTCACCTGCACCGTGTCCGTCCCCGTCAGGCCGCCGGGGTCGGTCACCGTGACCGTGGCGGTGTAGACGCCGGGCGCGGTGTACGTGTGCACGGGCGGGCGAGCGCCCGTGGCCGTGCCGCCGTCACCGAAGGCCCAGGTGACCGTCAGCGGCGTGTCACGGTCGGGATCGGTGGGGTCGGAGGAGAACTGCACCGGCAGCGGCGCAGTGCCCCGGATCGGGTCGGCGGCCGCCTCGATGTTGGGCGGCATGTTGCCGGGCGGGTCCAGGACCGTGATCCTGATCGACTCGCTCGTGGTGACCACGCCCGCGGCGTCGGTCACCGTCACCGTCGCGTCGTAGACGCCCGCCTCCATGTAGGTGTGCGTCACGACACGGCCGAACTGGGTCCCGTTGTCATCGCCGAAGTCCCAGCGGTAGCGGAGCTGGCTCTCGGGACCGTCGGGATCCGTCGCCGCGGCCTCGAACCGGACCGGCAACGGCGCCGGCCCGCGACCCGGGTTGGCCACCGGCTTCTCGACGACCGGTGCCATCTGGCCCTGCGGGTGGACGATGATCCGGATCGTCTTCGTCGTGCTCTTGCGCTCCGGATCGGTCACCGTCAACACCGCGTCGTAGGTGCCCGGCTCCGTGTAGCGGTGCCGCTGGTTGGCGCCGAACGCGCTGCTGCCGTCACCGAACTCCCACCGGTACGCGGTGCGCCCGAGCGGAGCCGTCCCGTTCGGGTCGGTCGCCGACGAGGTGAAGTCCACCACCAGCGGCGCCTGGCCGGTCGTCGGGGTGGCGGACGCCTCGACGATCGGGGCGTCCGGGTCGACATTGTCGCAACCCTCGGACTGCGCGAAGCCGGCACTCACCTCGATGCCTCCGAGGAGGTGCTCGAGGTAGTCGGCCTCAGCGAACGAGGCGGCGGTGTGACCCATGCCCGTGTACCACGAGCGGCCACCGTCGTAGCGCTGGCACCACGAGATCGGATGGTCGTCATCCGTCGCGTTGCCGTCCTCCTCGCCGTAGGTCGACTCGTCGAGCTTGAGGAGGACGTGGACGCCGCTGGCCCGCGGGCTGTAGTCCACGTCGCCCGTCTGCTCGAAGTTGACCGGCTTGTAGTTGTACCACTCGTCGGTCCGGTGCCAGAGCGGCCCGTCGATGTGATCCGTCGTGTGGTCGTCGGCGTCCTCGACGATCACGTCCGCCTCGGGCGTCCCGGGCGGGTGGCTGAGGAAGTACGCGCCGACCAGGCTGCCGTACCACTTCCACTCGTACTCGGTGTCGGCCGCCGCATGGATGCCGGTGAAGCCGCCACCGCCCTTGATGTAGTTCTCGAACGCGGTCTGCTGCGCCGCGTCGAGCACGTCGCCCGTGGTCGACAGGAAGATCACGGTGTCGTAGTTCGCGAGCGCCGCGGCATTGAAGATCGAGGCGTCCTCGGTGTGGTCGACCTGGAAGTCGTTGTCCTCACCGAGCTGCTCGATGGCGTCGTGGCCCTCGTCGATCGAGTCGTGCCGGAAGCCGGCCGTCTTCGAGAAGACGAGCACGCGGAACCGCGCCTCGGGATCGGTCTCGCCGAAGACGTTGACCGTCACGCTGCGCGACCGCTCGGCCTCGCCGTCGGACACGGTCACCTCGGCCTCGTAGTCGCCCTCCTCCGTGTAGGTGTGGGTCGGGTTCTGCTCGGTCGACGTCGTGCCGTCGCCGAAGTCCCAGCTGTAGCTGAGCTCGTCGCCGTCGGCATCGGTCGCCTCGGCCGTGAAGTCGACCTCGAGCGGGGCGAACCCTGCGGTCGGGGTCGCGGTCACGTCCTCGATCACCGGCGCGCGGTTCTCGGGCTCGGGCTCCTCGCAGCCGGTCGAGCCGTCGAGCGAGAAGTACTCGAACCGGGCCGTCCCGCCGCCGCTGTTCACGCCGAGCGTGAAGATGCCGAACGCGGGGTCGACCATGTCGTTCGTGACCGGCTGGCCGATCGACAGCCAGTCCTCACCGTTGCGCGAGTACTCGCCGCTGTAGCTGGTGCCCGACTTGGTCAGGCGCAGCCACACCTCGTTCGCCGGGTCGTTCTCCGGGAACGTCACCTGCGGCTGCGGGTTCAGGATCGTCCCCGCGTCCTCCGACCGCAGCTCGATCCGGTTGACCCAGGTGTTGGTGTCGTCGGACAGGACGTCGTACTTGATGTAGTTGTCGTCGTCGATCCTCACCAGCAGGCCGGCCTGCTCATAGCCCTGACTGAGCTCCGAGGCGTCGATGTGCGTCTCGATCACCCAGTCCTGGTTGGCCTCGGTCGGGTTCTGGAGGATGAAGTTCCTCGTCCCGGCCGGGTCACCGTTGGTGTAGATGTCGCCGTTGACGGTGGTGACCTCGAGCCAGCCGTCGTTGAACGCGATCAGGTCCTCCTGCGGACGCACGATCGCGTTCCACTTCTGCTCGTCGAGCGATCCGGAGTCGAACGTGTCGCCGCCGGTCGGCTCGCACTCGCACGGTCCGCCCGAGTCCTGGCCGTCGAGCCAGAAGTAGTCGAACGAGACCGTGTCGCCCTGCCCGTCGGCCTGCGGCCCGAAGGCGAAGACGCCGAAGTCCGGGCTCGCCATCGGGTTGGTCACCGTGCCCGCCGGCAGCCACGTCGCGCCGTCGCGCGAGAACTCGCCGGTGTAGCTCTCCCCGTTCTTGTTCAGGCGCAGGTAGAAGACGGTCCCCGTGCCCGCCGCGATCTGCGGGTCGGTGGCCGGACCGGTCGGCGTGCCGTTGACCTCCGTGCGCAGCTCGATCCGATTGATCCGGGTCTGGCCCGCATCGGCGATCGGGTCGAGCTTCACGTAGTTGTTTCCGTCCGCGTAGGCGATCAGCCCACCCTGGCCGTAGCCGCCGTTGACCGCCGAGTCGATCCTCGTCTCGATCGTCCAGTTCTCGCCGGCGTGCGACGCGTCCTGGAGGATGAAGTTGTTCGGCGGCGGGACCGTGTCGTTGCTGTAGATGTCACCCGCTTCGGTGGTGATGGTCAGCTGGCCACCGGCCACTTCGGCGTTGTCGTTCGCCCGGACGCTCGCGTCCCAGCGATCGGTGTCGAGCTCTGAGCCGTCGAACTCGTCGTCGAAGCTCGGGCCCGCCGGGCCACCGGGCGCGGTGATGGTGAACGAATCGAACGCCGCCTCGGGCGGAGTGCCCGTGGTGGCCTGGTTGCCCATCGCGATGACGCCGAGCCGCGCGTTCGCCGGCAACGGCCAGGCACGCCCGGCCTGGGTGTAGCTGGTGCCGTCCTGCGAGTACCAGCCGGTCAGGCTCGTCCCGTCGTAGCGCAGCTGCACCCAGAAGTCGTCCGGGAAGTCCGTCGCGATGTTCCCCGTGGAGTCCGCGCCCGTGTTGTCCGCCACGGCCGCGGCCTCGTGGATGAACTCGAACTTCTCGTCGCCCGCGGCCGTGTGGACCAGCCGGTCGAGCTTGACGTAGTTGTCGGCGTCGCCGAAGGCGATGATGCCGGCCTGCTGGTACTGGGCAAGCGCCTCGAAGTTGAGCTTCGCGGTCGCCGTCCACGGGCCGCTCGCCGGCGCGTCGCGCAGGACGAGGTTCGCGACGCTGTTGTCTGTCTGGTACAGGTCGCCCGCGGCAGCCGGCATGCGCAGCGCGCTGCCGGAGACGGTGAGCGACTGGTTCCGGTTGACGACGTCCCAGCCGGCGCCGAGGTCGGAGCCGTTGAACTCGTCCTCGAAGACCTCGGTCTCCGAGCCGCCGCCGCCACCGCCGCCCGACGAATCCGGGTTGAAGCGGATCCAGTCGAAGTGCGCGACGGGGTAGGTCGTCGCCGTGTCGCCCGAGAGCGCCGTGGGCCCGACCTGCGGGGCCGCCCACCCGGAGATGTTGGCCACCTGGCCCACCGGGTCGAAGTCGGTCCCGTCGTAGCTGTACTCGGCCCGCAGCGTCGAGCCGTCCGAGATCAGCTTGACCCAGTAGGTCAGCGGAGCCTCGGCCGGGATGCCGCCGAGCTTGTCGGCGGCGCCGTTGCGGGCGACGCCGTTGTTCTCGTAGATGAACTCGAAGTCGCGCCCCGTGCCCGCGTAGATCATGTGCAGCGAGGCCCAGTTGTTGTCGTCCTGGTAGACGCGCAGGCCGGCCTGGTGGTAGTTCTCGGTCAGCGGGTCGGTGGTGATCTTCGCGGTCACCTCGACCTCGCCGGTGCCGAGCGGCTGGACGATGATGTTCCGTGCCGTCGTGCCCGCCTCGTAGATCGAGCCGGTGTCGATCGGGAAGTTGAGGTTCCCGCCCGACACGGTCGGCGGACGCGTGCTGTCCGGCCGGATGATCTGCCAGCGGTTGGTGTCGAGCGAGTCGCCCTCGAACTCGTCGGACTTGACGTTGTTCTGCGGGCACTCGGACGAGCTCGTGACCTCGACCTGGACGCTCGCGGTCGCCGCGGCCCCGTTCGG
The DNA here is from genome assembly GCA_963835525.1 of uncultured Solirubrobacteraceae bacterium. Classification (GTDB taxonomy): domain Bacteria; phylum Actinomycetota; class Thermoleophilia; order Solirubrobacterales; family Solirubrobacteraceae; genus DASSUW01. Next base: position 409,343 of record CAWIFM010000009.1, on the reverse strand, counting down.
GTCCGTGGCCGTGAAGCGCGCCAGGTAGGTGCCCGGCCGCTCGTAGGTGTAGGTCGGGCTGAGCTCGTCCGACGTGTCGTCGGTCGTGCCCGCCACGCCGAAGTCCCACAGGTAGGTCAGCTCCTCGCCGGCCTCGGCGTCCGGATCGGTCGCCGTGCCGGTGAACTGGACCGTCAGCGGGGAGTCGCCGCTCATCGGATTCGCGCTGGCCGTCACCTCGGGGGCGGCGCTGTTCGCCGCGCCCTTGCCGAGCGCGGTGAAGTGGTTGACGTTGAAGAGCCCGCCGTTGTCGGACGCATGGGTGAACACGAGGAACAGCTCGTGCGTCCCGCTCGGCGGAGTGGGCAGGTCCATCGTGACGTTGGACCAGTTCTGCCAGTCGCCGGTGTTCGGCACCGCGACCGACCCGGCCAGCGGGCCGTCCGGAGCGTCGAGCCGGGCCTCGATCGTGCCGCCGGCGCCGCCCGAGGCGACCCGGAAGCGGATCCCCGTCAGCTCCTCGAGGCTCACGCGCTCGAACGACACGTAGTCGCCGCGCTCGATGAACCCGATGTTGAGGCCACCGCCCGTGTCGGCGGTCGTCTCCGTCTGCACGCCCGGGTCACCGCCGGCCGGGCTGCCCGCGACGCGGCCGGTCGAGTCGAAGAACTCGGCCTGCTTCGGCTTGGGATGCAGGATCACGTCGTCCTGCCCGGTCAGCGCGTTCGCCGCCCCCTGCGCGTTGTCCGTGTAGGACGCGACGATCGACGTGAAGATGTTCGCGTTCGCGCCGTGGCCGGAGTCGGTCGCCGTGCGGATCGTGCCGGAGCAGCCCGACTGCTGGCCGAGGCCGTGCGCGTGGTCGTCATGGCCGAGCTGCCAGCTCACTATGACCCGGCTGCAGTTGACCGTCCCGTCCTCGGGGTCGGTGACCGTGATCTCGTAAGGCACGATGTCGCCGAAGGCGGCGAACTGGCCGTCGGTCGGGATCGTGATGGTGACGGTCGGCCGCGTGTTGCCGGCCGTGATCGGGATCGTGTCGAAGCCGGTCTGGCCGTCGCCGTCGGTCACGGTCAGCGTGGCGTTGAACGTGCCGGCGGTCGTGTACACGTGGGTCGGGTTGGCGTCGGTCGAGTCGGTGTCGCCGTCGCCGTCGAAGTCCCACGCGTAGGTCAGCGACGTGCCGTCGGGGTCGATCGAGCCGTCGCTCGAGAAGTGCACCGTGAGCGGCACGGGCCCGTTGTCGACGTCCGAGCTGGCATGTGCGATCGGGCGTCTCGCGCCCGCGATGTAGTCGATCCGGTAGATGCCGGAGTTCGCGTTGTTGCCGTTGAAGCCGCTGCCCCAGTCGATGACGTACAGGGAGCCGTCCGGGCCGAACTCGATCTCGTGCGGCCGGAAGAACGTGTCCTCCCACGGGGTCTGGAAGACGCCGAGGGCGTTGCCTTCGTCATCGAGCGTCGCGGTGCGCAGCCAGCCGCTGTTCCACTCGCCGATGAACCAGTGCTCGTCGTAGTACTCGGGGAACTTGGTCGGCGAGTCGAGCTCCGGGTCGAACTGATAGCGCGGACCGCCGGTCGGCGCGCCGCCCGGGCCGAGGCCGGGGACGCGCGAGTCGGTCTCGGAGTACCCGAGCCACATGGTGGCCGGGATGGCCGGCGGCAGGTCCTGGATGCCGGTGTTGTTCGGCGAGTCGTTGGTCAGGTTCGCGCAGTCGAACTTCGGCCCTGACGTGCTGTTGGCGAAGTTGTAGTCGTTGTACGGCACGTTGTCGCGCACGCAGTAGGGCCAGCCGTAGAAGCCCGGCCCCTTGACGACCTCGAACTCGACGCTGCCCTGCGGGCCGCGGTTCGGGTTGGTCGCGCTGGCGTCGGGCCCGTAGTTGCCCACGAGCACCCAGCCCGTGTTCGGATCGACCGTGATCCGGAACGGGTTGCGGAAGCCCATCGCGTAGATCTCGGGCAGCGTGTTCGGCGTGCCCGGCGTGAACATGTTGCCGTCGGGGATCGAGTAGGTCGTGCCGACGCCGGGCGCGCCGGTCGCGCCCGAGAGCGGGTGGATGCGCAGGACCTTGCCGTTGTGGTTGTTGGAGTTGGCCGAGGTGCGCTGGGCGTCCCAGAACTCGCGGCCGGGACGCTCGTCGATCGGCGCGAAGCCGTCGGAGGCGAACGGGTTCGTGTTGTCGCCGGTGGAGATGTAGAGGTCGCCGTTCGGGGCGAAGGCCAGCGAGCCGCCGGAGTGGCAGCACTCGGACCGCTGCGCCGTCCACTGGAAGATGAACTGCTCGGAGGCCGGGTCGATCGTGTTGTTCGCCCCGACCGTGAAGCGCGAGATGCGCGAGACGTTGTTGGTGTTCGGCGGCGGCGTGTAGGCGACGTAGAGGTGGCCCGTGGTGTTGAAGTCGGGCGCCAGCTGGATGCCGATCAGGCCGTTCTCCTGCACGGACGAGACCGGGATCGTGATGGCCGTCGTGACCTGGCCGTTGACCGGGTTGTAGACGTTGAGCTCGCCGGTGATGCGCTCGACGTAGAACACGCGACCGTCGTCGGCGACGGTGAGCTCCATCGGGCTCTCGGTGTCGTCGTCGATCGTGACCATCTCGAAGTCGGACGGCCCCGGAGTCGCCTGGCGCGGCTCGCCGCAGTCGGCCTCCTCAGCGCCGGTCACGGTCTGCAGGCCGCCGAGGATGTGCGAGCGGATGTTGCCCGCCGCGGTACCGAACGAGGCCTCGGTGTGGCCCAGCCCCGTGTACCAGACGTGGCCGCCGTCGAAGTCCGAGCACCACGCGATCGGGTGGTCGTCGTCGGTCGCGTTGCCGTCGTCCTCGGCGTAGGTGGACTCGTCCATCGTGGCGAGCACCTTGACCCCGCTGTTGCGGGGCGAGTAGTCGGTGCCGCCGCCGTTGACGACCGGGTTGACGGGCGATTGGTAGTTGTACCACTCGTCGGTCCGCACCCAGTCGACCGGCAGGCCCTCGGTCGAGGGCTCGTCGGTGTCCTCGATGTGCACCGTCGCCGTGGGGGTGCCGGCGGGGTGGTTGCGGAAGTAGCCGCCCAGCATCTCGCCGTACCACGGCCACGTGTACTCGGTGTCGGCTGCGGCGTGGATGCCGACGTAGCCGCCGCCGGCCTGCATGTAGCTCTCGAAGGCGTCCTGCTGCTCGTCGGTGAGGACGTCGCTGGTGGTGGAGAGGAAGACGACCGCGTCGTACTGGGCGAGATTGGCGGTGTTGAAGGCCGTCGAGTCCTCGGTGGCGTCGACGTCGAAGTCGTTCGCCGCGCCGATCTCCTGGATCGCCGTGATGCCCTCGTCGATCGACGAGTGCCGGAAGCCCGCCGTCTCGGAGAACACGAGCACGTTCTCGAGCGGGTCGGAGCCAGGATCATTGACGGTGACGGCGCCGGACATGCCCGGGTGCACGTCGCAGAGGAACGTGTAGACGCCCGGCGCAGTGAACGTGTAGTCGACCGGATCCTGGTCCGTGCCGAGCGGCGAGCTCAGCGGCGGGTTCCAGTTGGCGCTCGTCCCGCGGACGTTGTGCTGGAGGGTCGATCCGTCGAACGACCAACGGACGGTGTCGCCGGTGGTCACCGTGACGTTCGGCGGCGACCACGTCGTCTCGGACCCCGTCACGCTGATCGTGGCGTCTGGAGCCTGGGCTCCGGCAACGCTCGCGGTGAACAGCAAGGCCAAGAGTGCAGCCGCAACCGCCAGCACCGCGTACGTCGTCCGACGCATGTGTCTCCCCCATCCCTCTATTGCCAACGAAAGACGCCTTCCCCCGGCGTCATGGCGCGCCAGCTTTTGGCAGGCGCCCGGACAAATTAGCCCCTGGCGGGTATGGCTGTCAATGAGGCGACAATGTCTGACGACTGACGAGCCGGGCTGCGCTCAGGACTTCGCGCCCGCCTTCTCGCGCTCCTTCTTGGCCGGCTTCTTGGCGCCGTCCTTCTTGCCACCGTCGTCGTCCTTGACCGCCGCCAGGCTGGCCTCGAGCGCGGCCATGAGGTCCGGGACCTTGTCGGGCTTGGGCGCCTCGGGCTGGACGGCGATCTCCTCGCCCGACGCCTTCTTCTCGATCAGATCGAGCACCTTGTCGCGGTACTCGTCGCGGTACTGGGAAGGATCGAACTCGCTGGAAAGTGAGTCGATGAGCTGCTGGGCCATCTTGACCTCGCGGTCGGAGACCTTGAGCTCCTTGGAGTCGGGCAGGTCGTCGAGCTCGTCGTGCGGCACGACCTCGTCGTGGAAGATCATCGTCTCCATCATCAGCAGCTCGCCCGCCGGGCGGATGGCGACGAGCTGCTCCTTGGAGCGGATGACGACACGGGCGATGGCGACCTTGGCGGACGCCTCCATGGCGTTCAGGAGCAGCCCGTAGGCCTTCGCGGCGCCCTTGTCGGGCACCAGGTAGTACGGGTGGTCGTAGTAGATCGGGTCGATGTCGACCTGATCGACGAAGTCCTCGATCTGGATCGTGCGCGTGCGCTCGGGGTCGAGCGCGTCGAGCTCGTCCGGCGTGATGACGACGTAGCGGTCCTTGGTGAGCTCGAAGCCCTTGACGATGCGGTCGAAGGGGACCTCCTCGCCGGTATCCGGGTCAACGCGCTTCTGCATGATGCGGTTGCCGGTGTCTGAGTTGAGCTGGTTGAACCGCACCGTCTTGCGGGACACCGCGGAGTAGAGCTTGATCGGCACGTTCACCAGTCCGAAGGAGATCGCGCCGCTCCAAATCGATCGGGCCATGCTCCTATTCTGACTGACGGGCAGGCGCGTTCAATGCGCGCACGCTCGCTTGCGCCCGCGCACGACCAGAACGTCCTCCTCGCACTGGCCCGGATCGAGCAGGCCCGCGGCTTCCAGGTGCGCCCTCCGGCCGTTCATGAGCGGGCCCAGCGGGCCGCGCTCCTGGGCTGCGAGATCGACCGCCAGGCCGCCGCCGGCGAGCCGCTCGGCGGTCCGGCCGTAGCCGAGCAGCGACGAGTGCACGACGAGCAGCACGCCGCCGGGCGCCAGGTGCTCGGGCGCCCGCTCGCAGATGCGGTCGAGCAGCGCGCGGCCGTCCCGGCCGGCGTCCCACGCGCGCGCCGGCCCGCGCGCGGGAAGGTCGTCGCTCGGCGCCGGCACGTACGGCGGATTGGAGACGATCGCGTCGAAGCGCTCGCCCGGGACCGCCTCGAAGAGGTCGCCGCGCAGCGCGCGCACCGTGACGCCGTTGAGCAGCGCGTTGAGCCGGATCGTCGCGACCGCCCGGCGGGAGACGTCGACGGCCGTCACGCTCGCGCGCGTCGCCGCCCGCACGGCGAGCGCGCCGCTGCCCGAGCAGAGGTCGAGCACGCGCGCGCCGGGCTCCAGCGCCTCGCCGTCCAGCGTGTCGGCGAGCAGCCAGGTGTCGCTGATCGGACGGAAGACTCCCGGCAGGGTGACCAGCCTCACGATCGCGCCCTACCCTCACGAGCCGTGCGCGATTCCGACCTGCGGGCTGCGTTCGAGCGTCCCGGGCGGGCGGAGGCGTTCTCGATCGGCCTCGAAGAGGAGGTGATGCTGCTCGACGCCGAGACGCTCGACCTCGCGCCGCACGCCGCCGAGGTCGTAGAGGCGCTCGGCGACCCGCGCTTCAAGATCGAGATGCCCGCCGCGCAGCTCGAGATCGTCACCGCGCCGCACGCGACCGTGGCGGAGGCAGCCGCCGAGCTGGCGCAGGCGCGCGCCGACCTCGCCGCCGCCGCCGCGCCACGCTTCCGGCTCGCGGGCGCCGGCGCGCATCCGTTCGCGGCGGGCTCCGGACCGCTCAACCCCGGTCCGCGGTACGAGGCGATCGAGGCCGAGTACGCGTCGGTCGCCCGCCGCCAGCTCGTCTTCGGCCTGCACGTGCACGTCGCCGTGGGCGGCACCGACCGCGCGCTCGCGGTCTACAACGCGCTGCGCTCCTACCTGCCGCAGCTCGCCGCGCTGGCCGCGAACGCGCCCTTCTACGAGGGCCGCGACAGCGGGCTGGCCTCGGTTCGCTCCCGGGTCTCCGGCCTGCTGCCGCGCCAGGGCGTCCCACCCGCGTTCGAGAGCTTCGAGGCCTACGCCGAGGCGCTGCGCTGGTGCGGGTTCGACGATCCGCGCCAGTGGTGGTGGGAGCTTCGCCTGCACCCGGTGTTCGGGACGGTGGAGGTGCGGGTGCCGGACACGCAGACGACGGTCGCGGAGACGGCGGCCGTCGCGACCGTGATCCACGACCTCGTACAGCGACTGGCCGAGCACCCCGAGCCGATTCACGAGTCGTGGCGGATCGACCAGAACCGCTGGTCGGCGTGCCGGCACGGCCTCGAGGGCGAGATGACCGACCTCGTGACCGGCGAACGCCGCTCCACGCGCGAGCTGATCGACGCGCCGGCGGCGAGCCCCGCGGCGCGCCAGCGGGAGGTCGCGGCCGAGCGTGGTCTGCGCGGATTGGTGGCGTGGATGGCTGATCGCTTCGCTGGGTAGGGCGACCGATGTGATCGCCCGCGGGCCTTTCAGCGAGTTCCTCATCGAAGCGCTGACGCGCCGGCCCTCCGAGCTGTCACCGGCGCCCGAGCCGGACGGCGTCGAGGACCTGCAGCTCGCGCTCTACCTCTGCTACGAGCTGCATTACCGCGGCCTGCCCGGCGTGGATGACCGCTGGGAGTGGGCGCCGTCCCTGCTCGCCCTGCGGGCCGAGCTGGAGGAGCGGTTCGAGGCGGACCTGCGGCGCGACGTCCCGGTGCCGTCGGGGAGCGGCGCGATGGACCTCGCCCTGCGCGAGGTCGAGGCGGCCGACGACGCACCGTCGCTCTCGAAGCACCTCGAGCGCGACGGCACGCTCGAGCAGTTCGCCGAGTTCGTGATCCACCGCTCCGCCTACCAGCTCAAGGAGGCGGACCCGCACTCGTGGGCGCTGCCGCGGCTCAGCGGCGGCCCCAAGGCCGCGCTGGTCGAGATCCAGACCGACGAGTACGGCGGCGGCGACCCGCGGCGCATCCACGCGCAGCTCTTCGCGGACGCGATGGACGCGCTCGGGCTCGACAGCCGCTATGGCGCATACGTCGACCGCATCCCCGCGGTCACGCTGGCAACCGTCAACCTCATGTCGATGTTCGGGCTTCACCGCCGCCTGCTGGGCGCGATCGTCGGCCACCTCGCCCTGTTCGAGATGACCTCGTCGATCCCCAACCGCCGCTACGCCGGCGCGCTGCGCCGGCTGGGCGTGCCCAAGGCGACGGGCTTCTTCGACGAGCACGTGGTGGCCGACGCCGTCCACGAGAACGTCGCGTCGGTCGATCTCGCCGGCGGGCTCGCCAAGCAGGATCCGCGCCTGGAGCCCGACATCCTGTGGGGCGCCGCGGCGCTCGTGGAGCTGGACGGGCGCTTCGCGCGCCACCTGCTCGACCGCTGGGCGGCGGGCGAGAGCTCGCTCATCGAGCCTCGAGCAGCCGTCGCAGGAAGCGCTGCGTCTCCGGCTGCTCCGGCGCGCTGAGCACGCGGCCGGGCGCGCCGCGCTCGAGCACACGGCCCTCGTGCAGGAAGCAGACCTCGTCGGCGACGTCGCGCGCGAACTGCATCTCGTGGGTGGCGATCAGCATCGTCATCCCCTCGGCCTTGAGGTCGCGGATCACGGCCAGCACCTCGCCGACCAGCTCGGGGTCGAGCGCGCTGGTGACCTCGTCGAGCAGCAGCGCGCGCGGCCGGGTGGCGAGAGCGCGGACGATCGCCACGCGCTGCTGCTGCCCGCCCGACAGCCGGTCCGGGTGCTCGTCCTCGCGGCCGGCGAGCCCGAAGCGCTGCAGCAGCTCGCGCCCGCGCCCGCGCGCCTCGGCGCGCGGCACGCCCTGGGCGCGGATCGGTCCCAGGGCCACGTTGTCCAACACCGTCATGTGCGGGAAGAGGTTGAACGCCTGGAAGACCATGCCTAGCCGGCGCCGGATCGCCGTCGGCTCGACGGACGGGTCGGTGATCACCTCGCCGTCGAGGAACACGTCGCCGTCGTCGATCTCCTCCAGCAGGTCGACGCAGCGCAGCAGCGTCGACTTGCCCGAGCCGGAGGCCCCGATCAGCGCCACGGCCTCGTGCTCGTTGACCGCCAGGTCGATCCCGCGCAGGATCTCGACATCGCCGTAGGCCTTCGTCACGCCCTGCACCTCGAGCACGGGGATGGTCATCGGCGCTGCATCCGGTCGACGATGCGGGCCAGCGGGATCGTGACGCAGAGGTAGAGCGCGGCGGCGGCCAGAAGCGGCGTGTAGTTGAAGGTCGAGGAGGCGTCGATCTGCGCGACGCGGAACGCCTCGATGACGCCGAGGACCGAGACCAGCGCCACGTCCTTCTGCAGCGAGATGAAGTCGTTGAGCAGCGGCGGCACGACGCGCCGCACGGCCTGCGGCAGCACGACGTGGCGCAGCGTCTGCGACTCGGTGAGGCCGAGCGCCAGCGCCGCAGAGCGCTGGCTCGGGTGGATCGAGTCGATCCCCGCGCGGTAGACCTCGGCCACGTAGGCCGAGTAGGAGAGCGCCAGCGCGACGCCGCCGAGCAACACCGGGCCCGTCGGCAGGCCCTCCAGCTCGAGCGCCGGCACCCCGAACCCCACGAGGAAGACGAGCAGGATCGTCGGCACGCCGCGCAACACGTCGGTGTAGACGGCGCCCATCAGCCGCAGCGGGAAGAACGCCGGCGCCCGCGAGGTCCGCACCAGCGCGATCGCGAGGCCGACGATCAGCACCACGACCTCGATCACACAGAACATCTTCACGTCGAGCCAGAAGCCGTCGAGCACGGCCGGGAAGGAGCGCTTGAAGTCCGGCCACGAGAAGAACGTCTCCTTCACGTTCTCCCACCCCGGGCTGGTGACGACGATCGCCGTCAGGCCGCCGATGACGACCACGGTCGACAGCGCTGCGATCGCCGCACCGCGCTGAGAGCGGCGGCGCCGGGCCGTGGCCCGGATGGCTCTGCGGCTACTGGAGGACGGGGGCGTCAGCGGACTCGCTCATCCACTGCTGGGTGATCTCGTCGAGCTCACCGGAGTCCTTCAGCGTCGTGATCGCCTCGTTCACGCACTCCGTCAGTGCCGAGTCCTTCTCCAGCAGCGCGCCCCACTCGTCACCGCCCGGCGCGTCGAACTGGCCGACGACGCTCGCCCCCGGGATCTCGACCGCGGTCAGGAACAGCGCGGTCGGCAGGTCGACCACAGCGGCGTCGACCTGGCCCTGCTTTAGCGCGGCGACTACGGCGTTGGAGTCGTCGAACACCTTCGGCTGCGTGGTCGGCTGGATCGAGGCGGCCACGGCGTCGAGGCTCGTGGTGCCGATCTGCACGCCGAGCGTGACATCCTTGAGGTCGGCGAGGCTCGTAGCGCCCGCGGCGGGCGAGTCCTTGGTGGCGATCACGGCCTGCGGCGCCTGGTAGTACGGATCCGAGAAGTCGACGCGCTTGGCCCGCGCGGGCGTGATCGAGATCTGGTTGACGTCGAAGTCGAAGTCCTTGGGGCCGGGCCGGTAGGAGGCGTTGAACGGCACCACCTTCCACTCGACCTCGCTCTGCTCGAAGCCCATCTCGCGCGCGATCGCGTAGGCGACGGCGCTCTCGAAGCCCTTGCCGTTGGCCGGGTCGTCGTCTTCGAAGTACGGCGGGAAGGCCGGCTTGTCGGTGCCGACCGTGAGCTTCCCGTCCGCGACGGTCTGGAGCTGGTCCTTCGCGCACGCGTCGGCCGCGGGCGTCGACTGGGCGGCGGGCTCGGGCTCCTCCTCGTCCTCGCCGCAGGCGACGAGGGCCAGCGAGAGGGCCAGGACGATCGCGGAGAGCAGGCGCACGCGCGGAGACTAACGATCCTCCGGACCGCTCGGGGCGCGGAACCGCACCAGCTTGTGCGTCCCGTCGCAGAACGGCCGCATGCGCGACTTTCCGCACCGGCACAGCGCGATCGTCTCGCGGTCCAGCTCGATCTCCTTGCCGTCCTGGTCGGCCAGCCTGACCGGGCCGCGCACGAGCAGAGGCCCGTCGCGATACGGGGTGATGACGACGTCCTTCATCCGATTCGCTCCAGCTCCTCGGGGGTCAGCTCCAGCTCGACGGCCTTGACGCTGTCCAGGATCGACTCCGGCCGGCTGGCGCCCGGGATCGGGATCACGACCGGGCTCAGCGAGAGCAGCCACGCGAGCGCCACCTGGTGGGGCGAGACGCCGCGCTCGTCCGCCACCGCCCGGGCGCGCGACACGCCCTTCATCGGCGACCACGGGATGAAGGCGATGCCGTGCTCGTCGCACAGCTCCACCTCGCCCTTGCCGATCGGGTCCGTGTACTCGAGCGAGAGCTGGTTCTGGACGGAGACCAGGTCGACCATCGAGCGGGTGAGCTCGATCTGCTCGACGTTGGCGTTGGAGATCCCGATCCAGCGCACCTTGCCCTCGTCCTGGAGCTCCTTGAAGGCGCCGATCGTCTCCTCGTAGGGCACGTCGGGATCGGGGCGGTGGTACTGGTAGAGGTCGATCCGGTCGGCCTCGAGCGCCGTCAGGGAACGTTCGCAGGCGGCCTTGATGTACTCCGGCCGGCCGTCGAGCTCCCACGCCCCGCCGGGGCGCGTGTGGCCGCCCTTGGTGGCGACGAGCACGCCCTCGCGCCGCCCGCCGCGCAAGGCCTTGGCGATCAGCCGCTCGTTGTGGCCGACGTCCGACTCGTCGACGCAGTAGGCGTCGGCGGTGTCGATCAGGTTCACGCCCGCGTCGAGCGCGGCGTGGATGGCTCGTATGGACTGCTCCTCGGGCGGGCGCCCTCTGAGCGACATGGGCATCGCGCCCAGGCCGATGGGGAACACGTCGGTACCGGCGATCTGTCTCAAGGCTCTTCGAGCTCCACGGTCTTGGGGTCGATGTCGTCGCGCAGGCCGAGATAGCGCGGGTGACGCAGCGTGCCGACCTGCGTTACCTCTCCATACCCGACGCGGGCGACCAGCACCGGATCGACGAAGCGGGTCTCCTTCGGCGGCTGGCGGCCCTCGAACGGGCTCGTGTCGGTGGCGAGGCCGGCGAGCATGCCGCTCAGGCGGTTGAGCTCGCGCTCGTCGAAGCCGGTGCCGACGCGGCCCGCGTACTTGAGCGCGCCGTCCTGGTGCACGCCGACCACGAGGGCGCCGAACTGGTCGCTGCGCCGGCCCTCGCCCTGGAGCCAGCCGCCGATCACCACGTCGGTCTCGAGCACGTTCTTGACCTTCACCCAGCCGTGCGCGCGCTTGCCCGGGTAGTACGGGGAGTCGAGGCGCTTGGCGATGACCCCTTCGAGCCCCTGCGCCTTGGAGGCCTCGAGCATCGCCGCGCCGTCACCGACGTGGTGCGCGGGGGTCATCCAGCGGTCGCCCCGCAGGCCGAGCTCGAGCAGGCGCTCGCGCCGCTCGGTGTACGGCAGGTCGATCAGCGCGTGGCCGTCGAGCCACAGCAGGTCGAAGATGACGTAGTTGACCGGGTCGCTCTGGGAGAGCCGCCGGACGTGGCTCTCGGAGGTGAGGTGCATCCGCCCCTGGAGCTTCTGGAAGCTCGGCCGGCCGTCGTCGAACGCCACCACCTCGCCGTCCACGATCGCGTCGTGGCCCGCCAGCGCGCGGCCGAGCGCGCGCAGCTCCGGGTAGCGCGGCGTGATGTCGCGCCCGCTGCGCGCCTCGAGCCGCAGGCGGCCGCCGTCGACGTAGCCGATCGCCCGCACGCCGTCCCACTTGATCTCGTAGGCCCAGCTGTCGTCGTCCTTCGGAAGCTCGCCCGTGCGGGCCAGCATCGGCTCGATCCGCTTGGGCATCGGCTCGCGGTCCGGATCCTCGGGCGGATCCATCCGGTGGATCATCCAGTTCTTGCCGTCGGTGCGGAACAGGACGTACTTGCCACGGAGCCGCTCGCCGTGGAAGGTGATCATCACCTCGTCCTTGCGCCACTTGTGGGTCTCGTAGGTCCCGCGGTCCCAGATCTTCATCGTCCCGGCGCCGTACTCGCCCTGCGGGATGTCGCCGTGGAAGTCCAGGTACTCGAGCGGGTGGTCCTCGGTGCGGACCGCGAGGTTGTTGCGGCGCGGGTCCGGCGGGATGCCCTTGGGGACCGCCCACGAGGCCAGCGCACCGTCGCGCTCGAGCCGCAGATCCCAGTGCAGGGCGCGCGCGTGGTGCTCCTGGACCACGAACCTCGCGGTGCGTCCATCGTCCGGCGGCTCGCCGTCGCCGGAAGGCTCGGGGGTCGCGGAGAAGTCCCGTTTGCGTCGGTAGGAATCGAGGTTGCCTGACATCGATTTACGGGTAATGCCCCTTCGGAGTTAGGCGGCCGGGTATGCGGGTATCTTGCATGCCCGTATGGAAGCCAATCCCATCGTGCTCGACGACACCGCGGGGGATGTCGTGGTGGTCGTCGTCGAAGGAGAGCACGACATCTACACCGCCCCCACGCTGCGCGAGCGGCTGGAGGAGGCCCTGGACCGCGGTGGAGGCATCGTCGTGGACCTGACGGCCGCAACGTTCGTCGACTCGTCCGTGCTGGGCGCGCTGCTGGACGCGCGCCGTCGCGCGCTCGAGGCGAAGCAGGGGTTCGTGGTGTGCGTCGGCGAGACGGTGGAGCCGGGCGTGCAGCGGATCCTCGACATCACGGGCCTGGTTCCCGTCCTGCCCGTCCTGCGCAGGCGCGAAGACGCCATCGAGGCGGCGCGGTCGAACGGCGCGAGCCGATGACCGGCCGGCCCGAGGTGCTTCTCACGATGCCGGCGCGCCCCGAGGGCGTGGGCGTCGTGCGGCAGGCGCTGGCGGGGATGGCCGACGCGCTGGACTTCGAGGCCTCGGTGCTGGCGGACATGAAGATGGCCGTCACCGAGGCGTGCACCAACGTGGTCGTCCACGCCTACGAGGCCGACACCGGCATGCTCGAGGTCGAGATGCGGGCCACCGACGAGGGGCTGACGATCGTGGTGCGCGACCACGGCAGCGGCATCCAGCCGCGCCCTGCGCGCGCGGAGCCGCCCGCCCTGGGGTTGGGCCTGCCGCTGATCGCGGCGCTGTCCGACGCCTTCGAGCTGCGCGGGAGCGCCGGCACGGGGACCGAGGTGCGGATGACCTTCGCCTACAACCGCGAGTCCGACCCCGCCGCGTCCAATCCGGTCACCGGCACGGTCGGCATCGACGGCCGCTGGGATCCCGACGCGCCGTCGCACGGCGCGCCGGCCGGGGGCTGAGCGACCTAGCGCCCGCGCGCGCTGCTGGTCACGTCCCCGTCGTTCGGGATCAGCGCGGCGCGCCGGTTCTCGAGCTGCTGCGTGGCTTCGAAGAGATGCACGGCCAGCAGCCTCTCGTTGGCCTGCGCGTCGTCCGAGTCATAGGGCGTCAGCCCGTTGTCGAACGCGAACCGCTCGCGCTCGGCCCAGCGCTGGAACTCGCGGTAGAGCGCCCAATCGGCGTAGGGCCGGTTGAACTGCAGGAAGGCGGCCGCGGCCGTGGACAGGGCCGCCAGGAAGCTGGCGAGGACCTGGCCGACCTGGACGCCGCTGACGTTGACCGAGACGAGCAGGACGACCGGGATGGCCGCGCTGCTGAGGACGATCGCTCGCGTGCCGCGGCGTGCGGCCTTCTTGTTCCACAGGGCCTTCTTCGTCCAGCTGTGGATCACCGTGTCGAGCGCCTCCACGGGGGTCTCCCGCGGCCGAGACTGTGCCGGCGGCCCGGCGAAGATGGTGCGCAGCGGGAAGGCGATGGATTGGGTGGCCATGGCGAGGACCATCCCGCCCCGATGTTGGCGTGGGCTAACCGCTCAGTTTCCAGCGACTAGTCGCCGGATTAGGCGGCTTGACGCAGCGCGTCAAGCTCACGCATACGGCCGAGCCGGCCGAGCGCCTTGGACTCGATCTGGCGGACGCGCTCGGGCGTGATCCCGAGCCGGCGGCCGATCTCGCGCAGCGGGGTCGGCTCGCCGCCGTCGATCCCGTAGCGCAGCGCCACCACGGTCCGCTCGCGCTCGGGCAGCTCCTCCAGCGCGTGCCGCAGCGCCTGCTCGCGCAGCGAGATGTGGACCTCGTCCTCGGGGCCGAGCGCATCGGTCGGCAGCAGATCGCCGAACGAGGCGTCGTCCTCCTCGCCGAGCGGCCGGTCGAGCGAGGTCACCGTACGTGCGGCGTCGCGCAACGCGTGCAGGTCGTCGAGCGAGATGTCCGCCTCGGAGGCGATCTCCGCGTCGGTCGGCGCACGGTCGAGCTTCAGCGTGAGAGCGTTCTCGGCGCGCGCCACCTTGCGCTGCGCGCGAACGAGGTTGATCGGCAGCTTGATCGTGCGCGCCTTGGCGTCCATCCCGCGCTCGACGGCCTGGCGGATCCACCAGGTCGCGTACGTGGAGAAGCGGTAGCCGCGCCGCCAGTCGAACTTCTCGACGGCCCTGATCAGGCCGAGGATGCCCTCCTGGATCAGGTCGAGCAGCGTCAGCTCGGAGCCCTGGTACTTCTTGGCGATCGAGACCACGAGGCGCAGGTTCGCGTTGATCATGCGCTCCTTGGCCGCCAGGTCGCCCTTCTCGATCCTGCGCGCCAGGTCGATCTCCTCGTCCGGGGTCAGCAGCCGGTGGCGGCCGATCTCGTTGAGGAACAGCTGCAAAGTGTCAGTTGTCACATGGGCCAGCGCGGCGTCGTCCACCGGGGCCTGAGGCGCCTGCTCGCGCCCGCAGTCGTCGCGCAGCGTGATCCCGCGGGCGTCGAGCTGCTCGTACAGCCCGCCGAGATCGCCTTCCTCCAGCTCAAGTGCCTGCGCGAACTCGTCGACCTCGCTGAGTTCCAGGCAGCCCCGGTCCTCGCCGCGATCGAACAGCGCAGCCAGAGCACCACTGAACGCGTCTTGGCCCGAGCTCATTGTCGAAGTGTTCGTCACCGGTATGTCATCGGCATAAACGCCCCCACACCTCAACCCGGGTGCGTTTGATCGCGGCGTGCGGGCGGGAAGACCACGACTGGGCGGGTGGGATCCAATTATCGGGAGGGAGAATCAAAATGTTCGAGCGCTTCAAGCGTCCGGGCGACGGCGCCACGACTGTGGCGGACCGTCCCGCGACGCACGGGAACGGCACCACCACAGCCGCAGCACCGCTCGACCGCGAGCGCATGCACGCCGTCCGCGCCCGCCAGCGCGAGGAATTCGGCGGGATCAACTGGGGAGCCGCCTTCTTCGGCTGGCTCGTGGCCGTCGGCCTCGGGGCGCTGCTGGTGGGCCTGCTGGCCGCCGCCGGCGCCGCCGTCGGCCTGACCGCCCTGTCGGACGCCGACGCGACCGGCGATGCCACCGAGATCGGCCTCGGGGGGGCGATCGCGCTGCTCGTCGCGCTCGGCATCGCCTACTTCGCCGGCGGCTACGTGGCCGGCCGCATGTCGCGCTTCGACGGCACCCGCCAGGGCTTCGGCGCGTGGCTGCTGGGCCTGGCCGTGACGATCGTGCTGGCGGTCGTCGGCGCCGTGCTCGGGTCCGAGTACAACGTGCTCGAGCGGCTCGAGCTGCCGGCCGTGCCGGTGGGCGACTCCGAGTTCGCCACTGGTGGCGTGCTGGCTCTCGCGATCATCGTGGCGGGCACGTTGTTCGCCGCCGTGGCCGGAGGCAAGGCGGGTGAGCGCTATCACCGCCGGGTCGACCGCGCCGGGTACGTCGACTGAGGGATGTGGCCGGAATGGTGGGGGTCTGGAATCCGACCTCGTCGGGTAGGCGATACAACGTGAACGTAGGCACGGCACGCATGGCGAGGGGCACCGACACGGTCCGGCTGCTGGAAGCGGATCCGGAGCTCGGCTCGCTGCTCACCGGCACGCGCCGGACCGATGCCGAGCGCGAGCTCGTCGTCCGCACGCACCGGCTGTCGGTGGGACCGTGGGACGTGACGCGGCTGTCCGGCGCCAGCGCCGACCACGTCGGCCTGCTGGTGCTCGACGGCGTGCTCTCGCGCGAGTTGGTGGTCGCCGACCACGTGAGCGCGGAGCTGCTCGGCCCCGGCGACCTGGTGCGGCCCTGGCAGGCCTCGAGCGGCGCCGGTCTGCTGCCCGTGAAGGCCGTCTGGTCGGTGCTCTCGACCGTGACGCTGGCCGTGCTCGACCGCCGCTTCGCCGCCGAGGCGGCCCGCTACCCCGAGATCACGGCCGCCCTCTTCGATCGCCTGGGCGAGCGCTCGCTGCGCCTGGCCACCACGCAGGCGATCTCGCAGCTCACCCGCGTCGACCGCCGCCTGAAGGCGCTGTTCTGGCACCTTGCCGAGCGCTGGGGCCGCGTCTCCGGCGACGGCGTGGTCGTGCCGCTGGCGCTGACGCACCGGATCCTCGGGCAGCTCGTCGGAGCGCGCCGGCCGACGGTCTCGACGGCGCTCAGCGAGCTGGCCGAGCGCGAGGAGCTCGTGCGCCGGCCCGACGGCTCGTGGCTGCTGCGCGGCGACCCGCCGGACGCCCAGACCCTCGCCCGCCGCCCGACGGCCGCCGAGCTGCGCGGGCAGGACATGCTGCGCCCGTCCCGCCGCTTCGCACGCGAGGGCGAGGACGTCGACTCGGACTCGCTGATCGCGGCGATGGACCGGCTGCGCGAGGCGCTCGAGCCCGCCGAGCGCGACGAGCTGCTCCAGCGGCGTCGCGGCGCCGGCTCCTGATCGACCCCCAGACCCAAGGAGACACCGACATGGCCTCCGGAACCCGGAACAGCACCACAGGCATCCTCTCGGACGACAAGGCCGAGGAGCGCGAGCAGATCATCGAGATGCTCAGGAAGGCGTACTGGATGGAGATCGAGACGGTGATGAGCTACATCGCCAACTCGATCAACCCCGACGGCGTCCGCGCGCAGGAGATCATCGAGTCGCTCCAGGAGGACGTCCAGGAGGAGCTCGGGCACGCGCAGCAGTTCGCGGCCCGCATCAAGGAGCTCTACGGCGTCGTGCCGGGATCGCTCGACTTCACGGCCGAGCAGACGTACCTCCAGCCGCCCGAGCACCAGACCGACATCGTGCACGTCATCAAGGGCGTGATCGAGGCCGAGACCGGCGCGATCGAGCACTACAACGCGATCATCGAGGCGACCGACGGGGTCGACTTCGTGACGCAGGACATGGTGATCACGATCCTCCACGACGAGGAGGGCCACCGCCGCCTGTTCGAGGGCTACCTGCGCGAGTACGAGGCCGAGGGTCTCGCATAGAGTCAGCGCCGTGGGTGAACAGCCTGCGGCGCAACTGGATTCGCTGGACTACGGCGAGACGCTGACCGCCGTGGCGCGCCTCGCCGTGCCCGAGTACGCGGACTGGTGCTTCGTCGAGCTGGTGATGCCCGACGGGCGCATCGACCGCGTCGTGATGGAGCACGTCGACCCGTCCAAGCGCGAGTTCATCGAGGAGTACGACCGCCGCTATCCGCTCGATCCCGACTCGCCGGTCGGCTCGCCGAAGGTCATCCGCACCGGCGAGCCCGAGCTGCTCAGCGACATCCCGGACGAGTTCTGGGACGCCGTCGCGCAGGATCCCGAGCAGCACCGGCTGATGCGGGAGGTCGGCATCGTCTCGGCGCTCGTGGTCCCCATGCGCGTGCGCGGCACCGTGATCGGCGACATCGCGCTCGCCCACAGCGTGTCCGGCCGGCACTACACCGAGGAGGACCTGCCGCGGGCCCAGGACCTGGCCGACCGCTGCGCGCTGGCGATCGACAACGCTCGCCTGCACACGGCTGCCCGGCGCTCGCGCGATGACCTCGAGGCCATCGTCGAGGGCGTCGCCGACGCCGTGACGGCCCAGTCGGCCGACGGTCGCCTCGTCTACGCCAACGACGCGGCCGTGCGGCTGCTCGGCTTCACGGACGCGCAGGAGCTGCTGTCCGCCCCGCCCGCCCAGCTGATCTCCCGCTTCGAGATGTCCGCCGAGGATGGCACCGAGATCCCGCTCGAGCAGCTGCCGGGGCGGCGCGCGCTGGCGGGCGAGCGGCCGCCGCCGCTGACCGTCCGCTACCGCCACCAGACCAGCGCCGAGGACCGCTGGTCGCGCATCCAGTCCACGCCGGTCTTCGACGAGGAAGGCCGCGTGCGGCTCGCGATCAACGTCATCGAGGACATCACGGACATCAAGCGCGCCGAGCAGGGCCACCGGTTCCTGGCTCGTGCCAGCCAGGAGCTGACGAGCTCGCTCGACTACCAGGAGACGCTGCGCGCCGTGGCCCGGCTCGCCGTCCCGGAGGTGGCGGACTGGTGCGCGGTCGACGTGCTGGCGGGCGAGGAGCTCGAGCGCGTGGCCGTGGAGCACATCGACCCGCAGCGGGTGGCGCTCGCGCGCGAGATGCAGGAGCGCTATCCGCCCGACAAGCGCGCCGACACCGGGGCCTGGGGCGTGCTGCGGCGCGGGCGCGCGGAGCTGTACCGCGAGATCCCGGACGAGCTGCTCGTGCAGACGGCGGCCGACGAGGAGCACCTGGAGCTGATCCGCGCGGTCGGGCTGCGGTCGGCGATGCTCGCGCCGATGACGCTGCGCGACCAGGTGCTCGGCGTCATCTCGTTCGTGTCGGCTGAGTCCGGGCGGCGCTTCGACGAGCACGACCTCGCGCTGGCCGAGGATCTGGCGTTGCGCGCAGCCGCGGCGGTCGAGAACGCACGCCTGTTCCAGACGGCGTCGACGATCGCCCACACGCTGCAGACCTCGCTGCTGCCGCCCGTGCTGCCCGAGCTGCCCGGCATGGACCTCGCCGCCGCCTACCGGCCGGCGGGCAAGGGCTACGAGGTCGGCGGCGACTTCTACGACGTGTTCAGCACCGCCGACGACCAGTGGTACCTGGTGATCGGCGACGTCTGCGGCAAGGGCGCCGAGGCCGCGGCGATCACCGCGCTGGCCCGGTACACGATCCGCGCCGCGGCCGTCCGCCGGCGCTCCCCGGCCGCGATCCTGCGCTGGCTCAGCGACGCGATGATCCAGCAGTCGGACGGCGCCGGGCGCTTCTGCACGATCGCCTGCGCGCACCTCGACCTCGGTCGCGCGCCCGCGCGCGTGACCGTGGCCTGCGGCGGCCATCCGCTGCCACTGCTGGTGCGCGCCGACCGCAGCGCGGAGGAGGTCGGCGAGCCGGGCACGCTGCTCGGCATGGTGCCCGAGCCCGATCTCCAGGACCGCAGCGCGGAGCTGCGCCGGGGCGACACGCTGGTGCTCTACACCGACGGGCTGACCGAGGCGCAGGCGCCGCGGCGGGTCTGGACGCCCGAGGAGCTGGCCGAGGCCGCGCGGGCGTCCGCGGGCGGCCCGGCGGCGGCGACCGTCGACGGGCTCATGCAGGCGATGATCGGCGAGCTCGCCGACGTCCGCGACGACGTGGCGGTGCTCGCCCTGCGCGCGTCGCCTAACGGTGCTCCATCAGCGCCTTGAAGCCGCTCAGCGCTGCATCGATCCGCTCGGCCACGGCGTCGGCGTCGCCGCCGTCGATCTCCGCCATGACCATCACCCGGGTCATCGCGTCGTCGAGCCGGAGGAAGCTCAGCACGCCGCCGTGCGTGACGCCCGAGGTGCTGCGCCACGCGATGCGCTCCTGCGGCCGCAGCTCGACGACCTCGCAGGTCCACTCGGCGCTGGCGCCGTGGTAGGACGCGCGCCATCGCAGATGGGTCTCGTCGACCTCCTGGACCTCGTCCACGCCGTCGATGAAGCGCGGTAGCTCCTCGAAGCGCGTCCACTGGTCGTAGGCGGCATCGACGGGCACCGCAACATCGATCTGTTGCTCGACCGCTGACATTCCCGACCCCTTTGCAACCTCCGTTGCCGGGAACCTACCCGCGCACGGGGCACGAGGAACTCACCAATCAATATTCGTCGTGTGGGTTCCCCGTGGCCGTGCTCCTCCGGATAGCGCCGCGCTCAGGTCTTTCGCTCGAGGTCAGCGACCTCTTCCGCCTTGCGGTCGGCCTTCTCGTGCGCGTCGGCGAGCTCGTCCTTCGCCTCGCCCTTGCGCTCCTCCTGGCGGCCCTCGCGGCGGAGCGACGGGTCGTCGGCGAGGTCGCCGGCGGCCTTCTTGATGCGTCCTGTGATCTTGTCGGTGATTCCCATGCGGAAGCCCTACCCAGGGCCGCCGGGGATCAACCGGAGTGGTCCGCGACCGTACGGAGCCGCTCGAGCGCGCGCCGGATCAGGCGCGAGACGTGCATCTGCGAGACGCCGACGCGCTCGGCGATCTCGGCCTGCGTGAGGTCCTCGACGAAGCGCAGGTGCAGCACGATGCGATCGCGCGGGGGCAGCGCCTGCAGCGTCGGGGCGATCGTGGCGGAGTACTCGACGAGCTCGAAGCGCTCGTCGTCGACGCCGATCGACTCGGCGTACGTCTCGCCGTCGCCCTCGTCGCCGAACCGGTAGGACTCGAGCGACACCGCGTCGTAGGCCGACGCGGCCTCCATCGCCTCGAGCACCTGCTCCTGGCTGAGGGTGAGCATCTCGCCGATCTCGGCCACCGACGGCGAGCGCCCGAGCCGGCGCGACAGGTCCTTGACGGCGTTGTCGACCTGCATCACGCGCTCCTGCATCCCGCGCGGCACGTGGACGGCCCAGCCGTTGTCGCGGAAGTAGCGCTTGAGCTCGCCCAGCATGGTCGGCACCGCGTAGGAGGAGAACGCCGTCTCGCGCGCGGGGTCGAAGCGGTCGATCGCCTTGATCAGCCCGAGCGTGGCGACCTGCACGAGGTCGTCGAGGGGCTCGTCGGAGCGCCGGTACCGGCGGGCCATCCGGCGCGCGAGCGGCAGCAGCCGCTCGACGAGCCGCTCGCGGGCGGCCCTGTCGCCCATCCGGTGGTAGCGGATCAACAGCCGCCGATCCTCCTCGGCCCGCGATGGGCCGGGGGTCTCCGCCTCGGTGGCGGCAGCCGGCCGCTCGGGAGTGCTCGGAGTCATGGAGTTGGCGTCCGGCGCGCGTCCTCGCCGTGAGGCACGGCGCGCTGGGACAGGGAGGCTACCGATCCCGGTGCCGGTCAGGCCAGGGGAGTGCTCCGGATTTCGGCCCGCAGCTCAGCCACAGAGCCGAACACGCACTTGGCGCCGGCCTCGCGGAGCTCCGCCTCGCTGAAGCCGCCGGTCAGCACGGCGACCGACGGGATCCCGGCCCGGTCCGCCGCCACGCAGTCCCACGTCGAGTCGCCGACCATCACCGCCGGACCGCCGCCCGCCTTCTCGATCGCCGCCTGCACGAGGTCGGGCTCCGGCTTCGTGTTCTCCACGTCACCGGAGTCCGTCCAGTCGTCGGCCAGCTCGCGGACGTCGAGCAGGTCGAGGTAGTGCTCGACCTCGTCGGGCTTGGCCGACGAGGCGAGCACGACGGCGTGGCCGTCGCGCTTGAGGTCCTCGACCAGCTCGCGGGAGCCCTCGAGCGGGCGCACCTCGTGGATGAGCGCCATGTAGAGCGCCTTCTCGACGGCGCGCACTTCCTCGCCGTGCTCCGCGTCGAACTCCTCGCCGGCGAGGGCGGCGACGAGCTGATCGCCGCCCATGCCGATATGGCGGTGGATCCGCCACATCGGCAGCACCTCGCCGCTCTGCCGGAACGCGCGGTACCAGGCGATGGCGTGGTGGTAGTTGGTGTCGACGAGCGTGCCGTCGATGTCGAGGATCGCCGCAGGCCTGCTCACGAGGCGGTGCCGACGCTCTGGCGCTGGCCCTCGTGCTTGCCCTCGCAGAGCTCCTCGACCAGCTTGGCGCAGAACGCCGGCAGGTCGTCGGGGTTGCGCGAGGAGACGAGGCCCTCGTCGACCACGACCTCCTCGTCGACCCAGTTGCCGCCTGCGTTGCGGATGTCCGTCTTCAGCGACGGCCACGACGTGATCTTGCGCCCGCGCAGGACGTCGGCCTCGACCAGCGTCCACGGGCCGTGGCAGATGACGGCGACCGGCTTGGCCTGCTCGAAGAAGCTGCGGACGAAGGCCACGGCGTCCTCGTCCGTGCGCAGGAAGTCCGGGCTGGCGACGCCGCCCGGCAGCACGAGGCCGTCGTAGTCGCCCGCGTCGGCGTCGCTCACCGTGCGGTCGACGGGGAACGTGTCGCCCTTGTCGAGGTGGTTGAAGGCCTGGACCTGCCCGTCCTCGGTGGAGATCAGCTCGGGCTTGGCGCCCTCGCCCTCGACCGCCTTCCACGGCTCGGTCAGCTCGACCTGCTCGGCGCCCTCGGGAGCGACGAGGAAGGCGATGCGCTTGCCCTGCAGCCTGTCGGCCATGGTGGCTCCTCTCGTTCGGCTTCACCCTCGGCTACCGCCGCATCGCCTCATGCAAACGCGGGTAGGCCACCGGCATGGGATACGTCATCGCCGCCATCCTCGTCCTGCTGATCGTCGCCGCCGGCGTCACGTTCTTCGTGCTCGGCGCCGCCCGCCGCGAGCGCGGACCCGCGGCGACCGTCGCGCCCGACGACCGGACCCCGTTGGGCGATACCGACCAGCACGCCGACGAGCCGGCCGAGGGCCACGGCGGCTCGGACGCGACCACGCGCGGATCGGTCCCGCCGGCCGGCGAGGGCGGCGTCGGCGGCGAGGGCGAGAGCGGCTCACCGGTCCAGCCCGAATCCGAGCGCCTCGCCGACCGCGAGCGGTAACGCGCCAACTACGTCTGGACGCACCCACCGGTTTGGTTAACGCGTCCAGAGGGAAATATGACGTTGTCGCGTCGCGGGACTGCCCTCCAACTCTCCGGCCGGCGCGGTAAACCCTCCTCCTCATCAACCGAGGCGCTCCGCAAGGGGCGCCTCGGTCGTTAACGGGGGCTGTGCGTGGGTACGCGAGTTACGTGACCGCTCCCTCCCCCATCCCCAGGCCGGAGCCCCCGCCGGCCCCGCCGAGCCCGACCCCCGAGCCCGGGCCGCTGCCGCCGGATCCGAATCCGCGGCCGATCTGATCGTGCGGCCCGTCAGCCAGACGCCGACCGAAGTCGCCGACTACGCCGCCCTGACCACCGTCTACGGCGCGTTGCTCGGCGCCGTCGCCGTCAGCGCCCGCGGCCGCGAGCCGGTGCCGCGGTCCGAGGTGCCGGTGCTGGCGGCGGCCACATTCGCGCTCTCGAAGCTGATCGTCCACGAGAAGGCCGAGACCTGGCTCCGCGAGCCGTTCGTGGACGAGGAGCGGCGGCGACCGAAGGGTCGCCGCCTGCGCTACGCCGTAGGCGAGCTGCTGACCTGCACCCGCTGCACGGGAGCGTGGACCGCGCTGGCCCTCACCGCCCTGCGACTGCACGCCCCGTCCACGGGGCGGACGGTCGCGACGGTGCTGGCCGCCTCCGCGGGCAACGACATGCTGCACGCCGGGTTCTCGTGGCTGTGCGCGGGCGCCAACACGCGCCGGCACGAGGCCGAGGCCGGCGGGCGCGCGCTCAGCCGAGCCGCCTGACGGCCTCCGCGACGTCAGGTGGCGTCCTCGAACAGCTCGGACGTGCGCGTGAGGTCGAGCAGCCGGCGCACCGGCGGCGACACGCCCGCGAGCACCAGCTTCACGTCGCGCTCGGCCAGCTCCGCGCGGGCCTGCAGCAGCTCCTTGAGCACCGCCGAGTCGATGAAGCTCGCGCGCGAGAGGTCGAGCACCAGCGCATGCGCCGAAGCGGTCTCGGCGAGGCGCGCCTGGAGCCGCGGCGCCGCCGCGAGGTCGAGCTCGCCCTCCAGCACGAGGACGCGCACCCGCTCGGTCGAGTCGCCCTCGGCGATCGAGTACGGCGACGGCGAGCGCACGTCGGCGATCATACGCAGCGCCGACATGTCATGCTCCCGACCGCCCCGCGGCGAGGTTCACTACCAAACCACCGCGCCGCGCTCCGTTACCGCATTCCTGAGCCGGGGTACAGCAGATCAAGTTCCTATGGGCAGCGACATGACTCCCCACAACCTGCGTCGGAGCGCGAGAGAGACGTCCACGGCACATCGCTTCCGCCGCGGCTCCCAGGCGCGCGTCCCGACCTCGACCTCCGACGTGCGGCTCACGCTGCCGGCGCAGGCCGAGAGCATCCCGGTGATCCGGCACGTGCTCGGCGCGTACGCTGAGGCCATGGCGCTGCCGCCGGACGTGATCGAGGACATACGGCTGGCCGTCACCGAGGCGTGCACCAACGTGGTGCGCCATGCCTACGACGGCGGCCCCGCGGGTCCGATCGACGTGACGGTCCATCCCGCAGGCGAGCACATCGACATCACCGTGTCCGACCGCGGGCGCGGCATGGGCCCGAGCCCGGACGTCGACGGTCCCGGCCTCGGGCTGCAGCTGATCGCCGCGCTCGCCGAGTCGATCGAGCTGGAGGATGCGCCGATCCGCGGCAACCGGCTGCGGATGTCGTTCGCGTCCCGCCCCCGACTGGGGCTCGCGTGAACGGCCCGGAGCCCGCGACGACGGTCTCCATCGCCTCCGGCCCGCTCGTGGGCCCCATCCTGCGCCGCGTGGTCGGCATGCTCGCCGCCCGCGCCGACCTTCCGCTCGACCGGCTCGACGACGCCGTGCTGGTCGCCGACCTGATTGCCGCGCGCGCGCCCGCGCACAGCATCGACGACAAGATCAACGTCGCGCTCGACCCGGGCGATCGCTCGCTGCTGCTGCGCGTCGGCCCGCTGCGCCAGGGCGGCGGCCAGGCGCTGATCGTGGACGCCGCGGTGCCGGGTGTCGGTAACGTGATCGAGCAGCTCGCGGACGAGCTCACCGTCCGTCCGGAGGGGGAGACAGAGTTCCTCCACGTCCGGCTCGCCTACTCCAACGGGCGATGATTCGAACCGGCTGCGGCCGGGCATGAACTACAGGCCCCATGGCGATCGATTTCGCGATCAAGGACCGTCAGCTCGACGGCGACACCCACGTCGTCGCGGTCACCGGTGAGATCGATCTGTTCACCGCGCCCGAGTTCAAGGAGCGCGTCTCGGCGCCGATCGACGCCGGCCGCTCGAACGTGATCGTCGACCTGTCGGAGACCACGTTCATCGACTCGTCGAGCCTCGGCGTGCTGATCGGGGCCCACCGCCGCCTCAAGCTCCGCGGCGGCTCGCTCGTGGTCGTCTGCGACAATGAGGCGATCGTGAAGACGTTCCGGATCACCGGTCTCGATGGTGTCTTCACGCTCGTGCGGTCGCTGGACGATGCGCTCGACGGCGACGCCGTGAGCGCGGGCGGATAGAGGCGCCCGGCCCGGGTGAGCAGCGGCTTCCCCGAGTCCGACGCCCAGTCAGACTTCTCCCGCGCCCGCCGGTCGCGGCTGCTCGCCGACATCGGCCGCCGGCTGCGCCGCGAGCCCGACGACGTCGCGCTCATGCTCCCCTTCGAGGAGGTCGTGGACGCGCTCGGCCGCACCGGGCAGCACGATCTCGGACTCCAGATCGTGCCCCTCGACGCGATCGTCGGGACCGTCGACCGCGCCGTCGACTTCGACCGCGGCCTGCGGCCCACCTCGGCGCGGCTGCGCAGCCGCTGGGAGCGGATCGCCGCCGCCCAGCGGCGCGGCGAGGCGCTGCCGCCGGTGTCGCTCTACAAGATCGGCGACCTCTACTTCGTGCGCGACGGCCACCACCGCGTGTCGGTCGCCAAGTCGCTCGGCCGCGACGACATCGACGCCTACGTGGTTGAGGTCACCACGCGGCTGCGGCTCAGCGAGGAGACGCTGGTCTCCGACCTGCCGCTCAAGGACCACGAGCGGCTGTTCCGCGAGCGCGTGCCGCTCCAGGCCGAGGCGCGCCGCCGGATCGAGCTCAGCGACCCGTGGGACTACGGGATGCTGTCGGAGGCGGTCGAGGCATGGGGCTTCCGCGCCATGCAGAACCGCGGCAGCTACATGGACCGCCCGACGGTGGCCCACCACTGGTTCACCGAGGAGTACGAGCCGGTCGTCGAGCTGCTGCGG
This sequence comes from uncultured Solirubrobacteraceae bacterium, assembly GCA_963835525.1. Lineage (GTDB taxonomy): Bacteria > Actinomycetota > Thermoleophilia > Solirubrobacterales > Solirubrobacteraceae > DASSUW01. Next base: position 383,543 of record CAWIFM010000009.1, on the reverse strand, counting down.
GCCGGCGACCTGATCGACGACGACGAGACGGAGACCGAGGCGTACATGCGGGTCGCGGCCGACCGCTACCGCGTCCTGCGCACGCACGAGTGGAGCGACGAGGTGCTCGAGCGGCTGCGCCGCGAGGACCGCCGTCAGCGCCGCCGCCGCCGGACCCCGCCGCGCTCGCCGCGGCGGCGGCCTCCCTCCTGACCAGCGCTCGTTTCCTGGCTTCGCCTCCGGGTAGGCGAAACCCATGAGCCGACTCATCACATTGCTGTTCGGCGTCGGCATCGCCGCCGCCGCGATCTACTACCGCCGCGAGATCCGCGAGCGGGCCGCCATCGCCGCCGGCAAGACCAAGGGCGCCGTGGCGACCGCAATGCCCTCAGAGGACGTAGACGACAAGACGCTCGCGCACAAGGTCGAGACCGAGATCTTCCGCGCGCCCGAAGCGCCGAAGGGCGACGTGTCGGTCGACGTGCAGGCGGGAGTCGTCAACCTGCGCGGCGAGGTCGCCGACGATCAGTGGATCAGCCGGCTCGCTGACGAGGCGAGCCACGTCGACGGCATCAAGGGCGTCAACAACCTGCTCCACCCGCCCGGCACCCCGGCCCCCGCGGCCGAGCCGCGGGGGACGGTGACCGATCGCGCCTCGTAGCGCGCGCCGCTAGGCCGCAGCCGTCAGGCTGCGGCCGTCGTCGGCGGCGAAGAGCTTGATCTGGCTGGTGTCGAGCGACAGCTCGACCTCGCCGCCGGGCGACGCCTTGCTCTCGGCGCTCAGCCGCGCGACGACTTGCTGGCCGCCGCCGTGGCTCGGCAGGTCCTCCATGCCGGCGTCGGCGGCGAGCTCGTCGAGCTCGGCGACGTGGATCTCCTCGGACTTGACGTCGAAGTAGACGTAGAGCTCGGAGCCCATCGACTCGACGACGTCGACCTTGGTCCGGAACTTCATCCGGTCCGCGTGCTCCTCCTGCTCGACGGACGCGTCCTCGAAGTGCTCGGGGCGCATGCCGACGATGACGTCGCGCGCGCCGCCGCCCTCGGACTGGACGCCGGAACGGGCCCGGTCCGACAGCCGGATGTCGCCGATCGGGGTCTTGACCAGGTCGCCCTCGAGCCGGCCGGGCAGGAAGTTCATCGACGGCGACCCGATGAAGCCGGCCACGAACAGGTTCTGCGGCCTCTCATACAGGTTGGCCGGCGTGTCGACCTGCTGGATGATCCCCGCGCGCATGACCGCCACCCGATCACCCAAGGTCATCGCCTCGGTCTGATCGTGCGTCACGTAGACCATGGTGGTGCCGAGCTGCTTCTGGATCCGCGCCACCTCCGTGCGCATCTGCACGCGCAACTTCGCGTCCAGGTTCGACAGCGGCTCGTCCATCAGGAACGCCTTCGGATCGCGCACGATCGCGCGGCCCATCGCCACCCGCTGGCGCTGGCCGCCGGACAGGTTGGCCGGCTTGCGCTCGAGGTGCTGCTCCAGATCCAGGATCCGGGCCGCCTCGGTGACCTTCTTCTCGATCTCGGCCTTGTCGGTCTTGGCGAGCTTGAGCGCGAAGCCCATGTTGTCTCGCACGGTCATGTGCGGATACAGCGCATAGTTCTGGAACACCATCGCGATGTCGCGATCGCGCGGCGCCAGGTCGTTGACCCGCTCGCCGCCGATGATCAGGTCACCGTCGGTGATGTCCTCCAGGCCGGCGATCATCCGCAGGGCGGTCGACTTGCCGCAGCCGGACGGGCCGACGAGGATCATGAACTCCCCGTCGCCGATGTCCAGGTCGATCGCCTTGACGGCCTCGAAGCCGTCCGGATAGCGCTTCGTGATGCCCTTGAACTGGATCTCTGCCATCGCTTGTATCTCCTCCCCTTAGTCGCGGGCACCAGGATGGCCGTCACCCGGCCATGGCGCCAGTACGAGCAGAAGCCGCGCGTCCCTCGTCGCGCGCACCTCATGGCGTTCGTGCGGATCGAACACGGCGGCGAACCCGGCGCCGCCTCTCACGGAGTCTCCTCCGTCGTCGCGCACCTCGATCTCGCCGTCGACGACGACGAGGTAGGCGCGTTCGTGCACCTGGTGCTCCTGGAGCGACGTCCCCTCGGGCAGGTTGATCGCGATCGAGCGAGCCTCACCGCGGGCCGAATGCAGGATCTGCGGACGGCGCGGCTCGACCGCGAGCGATCGCAGATCCCAGTGCTCCATGGCCGCGATCGTACCGATCGGCTCATGCAGCGTCGTCTTCGGCCACCTCGGCGGCCTCGCGCAGCCGCGTCACCGCCTGGCGGATCAGGCGCGAGACGTGCATCTGCGAGACGCCGACGCGTGCACCGATCTCCGACTGCGTCAGGTCCTCCTCGAAGCGCAACCGCAGCACCTCGCGCTCGCGCTCGCTGAGCGCGCCCATCAGCCGCTCGACGGTGGCGGCGGCCTCGGCGAGATGGAAGCCCGGGTCCTCGACGCCCATCGACTCGGTCATCCCGTCACCTTCCTCGTCGTCGTCGCGCGGGCGGTCGAGCGAGACCGCCCGGTAGGCGCCGGCCGCCTCGCGGGCCTCAAGCACCTGCTCGGTGGTCGCGCCGATGTGCTCGCCGATCTCGGCCGGTGTCGGCGCGCGCCCGAGCCCGCGCGAGAGCTCCTCGGAGACCCGTTCCACACGGACCGCCATCTCCTGCAGGTCGCGTGGCACGCGGACGGACCAGCCGCGGTCGCGGAAATGACGCTTGAGCTCGCCGAGGATGGTGGGAACGGCGAACGACGAGAAGGCGCTGGGACGATCGGGCTCGAAGCGGTCGATCGCCTTCAGCAGGCCGAGCGAGGCAACCTGGATCAGGTCGTCGAGCGGCTCGCCACCGCGCTGGTAGCGGCGGGCGAGCTGGCGCGCCAGCGGCAGGAAGCGCTGCACGAGGGCCTCGCGGGCCGCGAGGTCCCCGTCCCGGTGGTACCGCTCGAGAAGCCGGCGGTCCTCGCGCGTACGGCTTTCGCGGTCCCCCTTGGGTCGGGTACCGCCGTTGCTCGGCCGATGATCGATCGTCTCCACGCCTTCCCCGTTCGCGATGCTCCAGGCGCCGGGGTTTGGGGCGCGGGATTGCCACGGCGGGTCTCTAGGCCGCAGCCGAACTAGTGTAGTACCCGCGATGACATCGGCCACGGGCAATCTGAAGGAGCGGAACCTCCGCATCCTGATCGCGGACGAGAACGAGTCCGCGCTGCGCGAGCTGCACTCCGTGCTAGCCGAGCTGGGCCACGAGGTGACGCCCTACGCGGTGTCCGTCACCGACGCCGTCGAGCTGATCGCGAAGGACGATCCGCAGGTCGCCATCGTGGTCGTCCACGAGGACGACGAGCACGCGCTCGCGCTGATCGGCGAGGCGGTCGAGTACGCCTCCGGGCCGGTGATCGCCCAGCTGCCGGACGCCGACGTCGACTTCCTGTCGCGCGCCGCCGACCGGGGCATCTCCGCGTACGTCGAGTCGATGGATCCCGAGTCGGTCCAGGGGGCGATCGAGGTCGCGGTGCGGCGCTACCGTGAGGCCACCCGGCTGCTCGAGAAGGTGGACCAGCTCGAGAGCGCGCTCGAGCGCCGCGGCGTGATCGAGCGGGCGAAGGGGATCCTGATGGAGCGCCACGGCGTCGCCGAGCGCCAGGCCTTCGAGCTCCTGCGCGACCACTCGCGCGCCACCGGCCGGCGCGTCGTCGAGGTCGCCCAGTCCGTGCTCGACGGCCACGCCCTGCTGCCCAAGCGGCCATGAGCCGCGGTCCGGGCGACCGCCCCGGGCCCGCCATCGAGTTCGGCGATTTCAAGCTCGCCTTCGAGCGCTTCTCGAAGGACACCATGACGCAGTGGGCGGCCGCGCTGACCTACTACTCGCTGCTGTCGCTGTTCCCGGCGCTGCTGTTCGCCGTCGCATTGCTCGGCTACTTCGGCCAGCAGAGCCTGGTCTCCGAGGCAGCCGACTACCTCGTGGACGCCGGCGCACCGCCCGAGGTGATCGATCCGATCACGAGCGCGCTCCAATCGGCGCTGAACCAGCGCAACGCGGCCGCCGGCGCCCTGGTCCTCGGTCTCGTGACCACGCTCTACGGCGCCACGGGCGCCTTCAACTCCGCCGGCTTCGCGCTCAACCGCGTCTTCCGCGTCGAGGAGGGCCGCGGCTTCGTCGGGCGCAAGCTCAACAGCCTGCTGTGGACGCTCGTGGTCCTGGTGCTGGTGAACCTGACCTGCGTGCTGATCTTCCTCGGCGGCGACCTGGCCGCCGACGTGCTGGGGCTGATCGGCCTCGGCGACAACGTCGCCTCGGTGTGGGCCTACGTGCGCTGGCCGGGCGCGCTGCTCTCGGCCATGCTCATCTACGCGATCGTCTACTACGCCGCCCCGAACGTCGAGGTGCGCAACTGGCGGTACATCACGCCGGGCGCCGTGTTCGGCGTGACGGCCTGGATCATCGCCTCGGCCGGCTTCTTCTTCTACGTCTCCGAGTTCGCGAGCTACTCGGCGACCTATGGCGCGTTCGCCGCTGTCGTAATCCTGCTCATTTGGCTCTGGCTGACCAATGTGGTTTTGCTGTTCGGGGCCGAGCTGAACGCGGTCGTGGACCTGCGCCGCGCTCCGGACCTGCCGCCTGGCTACGACGGTCCGGTGCTGCCGCCGAAGGAACCTTCGGACGAATGACGTAGCCCGCCGTTCGGGTGGGTTGTGTCGGCAGCCCTTGCCACTTATGCCATTCGTCCGGTAGAACACCGAACGTCAGTGCGTGGACCAAAAGACCGCGCATCTTCGGAGGGCCAAAAAGCCGCGTCCGAGGTGAGTTGAGGGGTGATTAAGGCGACCATTACCGGGCCCGAGCGACCGGAACTTCCGCGTTGAGCGCGGCGGCGCGTCCAGCCCCCTGGTCCGGCTTCGCCGGGCCGGCTTCTCAGCGCCTCGGCTTCGCCCGCCAGTGGCTGGTCTACGCGCTCGCCGCCGGCGCGGCCCTGGCCGCGACGGTCGCCGTCCCGCTGGCCGCGCCGCTGCGGTTCGCGTATCCGGCGCCGTCGCTGCACGTGGCGCTCGAGACGGGGACGGCGCTGATCGGCCTGGTGGCCACCGCGATCGTGGTCCGCGGCTGGCGCGACCGTCCGCGCCTGGACCGGCTGATCGTCGCCGCCGGGCTCGCCGTGCTGGCGGCCACCTGCGCCCTGCTCGCCGCGATGCTCGCGATCTCGCCGGAGGGCGGCCCGCGCGGGCTGGTGGGGCTGACGGGCATGCTCGCGGGATCGCTGCTCGTGTGCGCGGGCGCCTTCGCCCCGGCGCGCCGGCTCGTCCGGCCCGTTGCAGCGGCCGTCGCCATGCTCGCCGTCGTCCTGGCGAGCCTCGCCGCCGCGGTCGTGCCGGTCGAGCTCGTGCTCGACGAGTGGCGGGGCCATCAGCAGCCGGCGGAAGCCGACCTCACACGCACGCTGCTGAGCCAGCCGCTCGCGGCCGTGGCGCTTCAGATGACGATGGCGCTCAGCCTGGCCGCAGCCTCCCTGGGCCTCACCGGCCGCGGCATCCGGGCCGAGGAGGCGTTCGCCCGCCGGCTCGGGCTCGCCTGCCTGTTCTTCTCGTTCTCGATGCTCCACTACGCGCTGCTCCCGCCGGTCACCCAGGACTGGGTGCACCTGGGCGACCTGCTGCGGCTGCTGTTCTGCGTGGTGCTCCTCTGGGCCGCCGTGCTCGAGGTCGCCGGCGCCGTCGCGGCGCGGGCCGCCGCACGCGAGCGCCGCCGGATCGCGCGCGACCTGCACGACGGCGTCGCGCAGGAGCTCGCCTTCATCCGCCGCCGCGCCGAGCGCCTGGGCGGCCAGCCCGACGCCGAGGACATCGTGGTGGCCGCCGAGCGCGCGCTGCGCGACTCGCGCTGGGCGATCGAGCACCTGGCGCGTGCCCCCGACGAGCCGCTCGAGCGGGTGCTCGCCCGCCATGCCGCGGCGATCGCGGCGCGCACCGGCGTGGCCGTGACGTTCGTGACCATCGGGACGACGGAGCACGTCGGCCCGGAGGTCAGCGAGGCGCTGGCCCGCATCCTCGGTGAGGCGGTCACCAACGCCCGCCACGGCAACGCCACCCTCGTCCACATCGAGTTGTCGACCCACCCGCTGCGGCTGCGGGTGATCGACGACGGGACGGGGTTCGACACCACCGCGAGCGCCACGGGCTTCGGGCTCGGCGGCATGCGCGAGCGGGCGGCGCTGGTCGGCGCCGAGCTGAGCGTACGGTCAGGTCCCGGAGCTGGTACCGAGGTGGCCGTGGAGATCCGATGACCGCGCCGTCGCGGGTGCTCGTGGCCGACGATCACGCGGCGACCCGCGAGGACGTGCGAGCCGCGGTGGAAGCCGATCCGCGGTTCACGGTGGTGGCGGTGGCGGCCGACGCCGCGGACGCCATCCAGGCCGCGCTGCGCGAGCGGCCGGACGTCGCGCTGCTCGACATGCGGATGCCCGGCAGCGGCGCCGCCGCGGCGTGGGAGATCACCGCCCGGCTGCCGGACACCCGCGCCGTGATGCTCACCGTCTCGCGCAGCGACGAGGACCTGTTCGCGGCGCTCCGCGCCGGCGCGTCGGGCTACCTGCTCAAGGACATGCCGTTCGACGCGCTCGGCGACGAGCTGACCGGCGTGCTCGAGGGGCGCGTGGCGATGCCGCCCGAGCTGGTCGCGCGACTGGTCGAGGAGTTCCGCGACAGCGCGCCGCGGCGGCGCGCGCTGCTCGGCCAGGGCGCGGGCGCGCAGCTCACGAGCCGCGAGTGGCAGGTGCTCGACTTCCTGCGCCAGGGCCTGGCCACCAACGAGATCGCCCGCCGCTTGTTCGTCTCGCCTGCCACGGTGCGCAGCCATGTGGCCGCCGTCCTGCGCAAGCTCCGCGTCCCGGATCGCGACGCGGCGATCGCGCTGTTCGAGGCGCCGTACGAGGGTCCCTGAACGTCAACCCCGCTGGGTGGGGAGGCGGTGAGCTAGCCGCGTCGGCGGTCCGTGGCGCGTAAGGGTCGGTATGCGACCCAAAGGCGCCACGGGCCTGGACAGCCCACCCGGATAGCGCCCGGTCGCCCTACCCAGCCGCAGTTGACGTTTCGCGCAAGGTCATCTCCTCGGGCCACGAACACAGCGCGGCCCGGCCCGGGCAGTCGGCGCACAGGTCGCGGTGGGGGGTGTCGGTGACCTCGTAGCGGGCCTCGAGCACGCCGCGGGCCAGGCCGGCGAGCCGTTCCGAGAGCGCGGGCTCGTCGGCCGTCGTGAACGCGCGGGTGACCGGCTCGGCTGGGCGCTCGAGGAAGCAGTAGGCGACCTCGACGCGCGGGGCGCCGTCGCGCAGGGCGGCGAGCGCGTAGACGACCCGCTGGGTCGCGTAGTCGCGGTCGACGATCTCGGCCGGCTCGGCGCCCTCGAGCCGGTCGGACTTGTAGTCGGCGATCAGGACGCCGCCGTCGGGCTCGAGCGCGACGACGTCGAGGAATCCGTTGACCAGCGGGCCGCCGCCGGGACGCTCGAGCGCGAAGGCGAACGGCGCCTCGCGGCGCAGGCGGCGCGCGCCGGCCAGCCGCGCGCACAGCGGCGAGGCGGCGAAGGCGGACACGAGCCCGCGGATGTCCTCGATCTCGGCCTCGCCGAGCTCGATCCCCCACGCGCCGCCGAGCTCGAGCACGGCTTCCGGGCCGGGGACGGCCGGGCGCGCGAAGTCGAGCTCCTCGAGCAGCCGGTGGACGAGCGAGCCGCGTACCCGCGGGTCGAGCGCCGGCGCCGGCTCGCCGGGCTCGGCAGCGCGCGGCGGCGGGCTCACGCGCGGCAGCCGCAGCACCCGCTCGAGGTAGAAGCGATAGCCGCAGCGGGCGTAGGCGCCGAGCGAGCTGTAGGAGAGCCGCTGGGGCGTCGGACGCGGGCGCGCGAGCGGCTCGTCGAGCACGCCGGGCGGGTCGGGCAGCGCGGTGCTCGGGGCTCCCGCCCGGACGCGGCCGGCGGGGCTCAGGGCGGGCAGCACCTCGCCCACGGTGGCCGGAGCGTTGAGGCGGCACAGCAGTCCGGCGCGGCCGTGCTCGAGAGCGGCGAGCGGGTCGCCGCCGGTCAGCGCACGCGCGATCCAGTCGATCGGCGGGCCTCCCGGGCGCGGCGCGGGCAGGCGCTCGAGGTCGAGCCCGCCGGACAGGATGAGCCGCTCGCACGCGCGCGTCATGGCGACGTAGAACAGGCGCCGCTCCTCCTCGGCCTCCTCGGCCTGCTCGGTCTCCGCCAGTTGGTCCCAGTCGAGGCCGGAGACCAGCTCGCCGCCGCCGATCGGCGCCAGCCGCAGGCCTACGCCGCCGTCGCGGCCGAGCAGCAGCCGGTCGCGCGCGCCGCCCGCCGCGCGGCCGAGGTCCGCCACGCAGACGACGGGGAACTCGAGGCCCTTGGCGCGGTGGATGGTCATCAGGCGCACGGCGTCGAGCCCGTCGGATTCGAGCGCCGCCTCGCCCTCGCGCGCCTCGATCAGGTCCTGGGTGGCGGCGAAGGCGATGAAGCCGCGCAGGTCAGGGCCCTCGGACGCCTCGTACTCGCGCGCGAGCCGCATCAGCTTGCGCAGGTTCGCCAGCCTCCGCTCGCCGCCGGCACGCGCCAGCACCGCAAGGTCGTAGCCGGTGGCGACGATCGCCCGCTCGAGCAGCTCCTCGGCGGGCGCGCGCTCGGCGCGCGGGCGCTCGGCGGCGAACACGCGGGCGAAGGCCGCGAGCCGCGCGCGCTCGTCCTCGGGCAGCGCCGCCGGCCAGGCCGCCGTGTCGACCTCCCGCAGCGCCGCATGGGCGCCGCGCCCGCTCGCCCGGCCCGCCTCGGTCAGCAGCACCAGCGCGTCCGTGCCCACCCCGCAGAACGGCGAGGCGAGCACGGCCAGCAGCGCCGGCTCGTCGAGCGGGTTGGCGAGCACGGAGAGATAGGCGATGCCGTCGCGGACCTGCTCCTGCGACCAGTAGCCGCGGCCGCCGACCACGTAGGTCGGCAGGCCCTGCTCCTCGAGCGCCTGCTCGAGCAGCCGCAGCGAGCCGGTGGCGCGGACGAGCACGACGATGTCGCCGGGCCGGCGGCCGTCGTCGACCTCGGCGCGCAGCCGGTGCGCGATGAGCCGCGCCTCGGCGCGCCGCCACGGCTGCGTGTCGAACCCGGTGAGGCCGAGCTCGTGCTCCTCCCAGCCGCGCGTGTCGGTGATCAGCAGCTCCACCGCGGGGTCGGCGGCCACCGGGTCCGGGTCGAACAGCCGCAGCGGCCCGTCGTCGGACGGCCGGCCTGCCACCAGCGGCGCGAAGGCGTCTCCGAGCTCGGCCGTGAAGGCGGCGTTCAGCACGTCGAGCAGCTCCTCGCGCGATCGGAAGTTGCGCGAGAGCCGCCGGACACGGTCCTCCCCGAGCCGCGCCCGGCGCTCGCGGAAGATCGAGACGTCGGCGTGGCGGAAGCGGTAGATCGACTGAAGCTCGTCGCCGACCGCGAACAGGTTGTCGCGCTCGAGCGCCTCGAGCACGTCGAGCTGGAGCCGGTTGGTGTCCTGGAACTCGTCGACCATGATCAGCTCGAACCGCTCGGCCCAGGCGTCGCGGGCGGCGGGGTCGGCGAGCAGGTCGCGCACGCGCAGCTCGAGGTCGGCGAAGTCGACGGCGGCGCGGGCCGCCTTGGCGGCGTCGAACGCCGTCCCGAAGCGGTCGAGCAGGTCGTCGAGCAGCGCCAGCGCCGCGCGGGCGTGGTGGTCGGCGCACGCCTTGCGGTAGCTCTCCCACGCCTCTCGGTAGTCGGCGCAGGGGTCGACCTCGAGCGCCTTGGCCCCGCTGACGAGCTTGGCGACGTCGAGCTCGCCGGGCCACGGCACCGGGCCCGCGACGGCGAAGCGCTCGCAGGCGTCGAGCGCCTCGCGCGCGGCGGCCACCTTCTTGCCGTCGGCCGCGGTGGCCAGCGCGGAAGCCGCCGCGGCGCGCGCCGCTTCGAGCGCGGCGGGATCGGGCGGCGCCTGCTGCGGCGGGACCGTCAAGCGTGGATGCGTCTGCCCGCGGCTGCGCAGCGTCTCGTGCGCCGCGAGGATCAGGTCCCGCAGCGCGGGTCCGTAGGCGGCGGCCAGGTCGAGCGCGGCGGAGCCGCCCGCGGCAGCCCACTCCTCGAGCGCCGTCTCGTAGGCGCGCTCGGCGAGCCGGCGCGCCGCCGCCTCGTCGAGGACGGTGAAGCGCGGATCGAGCCCGGCGGCCAGCGGCCGGGCGCGGAGCACGCGGGCGCAGAAGCCGTGGATGGTGCCGATCCAGGCGGCTTCGGCCTCGCGGGCACGCTCGATCTCGCCGAGCGCGGTCAGCCGCCGGCGCAGGCGCTCGCGCAGCTCGCCCGCCGCCTTCTCCGTGAAGGTGAGGGCGAGCACCGAGCCGACGGCGACGCCGTCGCGCAGCACCGCCTCGACGAACCGCTCGACCATCACCGCGGTCTTGCCGGAGCCGGCTGCGGCGGCGAGCAGCGCGGAGCCGTCGCGGTCCTCGATCGCCGCGCGCTGCTCGGGCGTGAAGCCGGAGGCGGTGGTCTCGGCCAGCGCCGTCACGCAGCCCCCTCGCCGGCGCGGCAGATGCCGGGGTACGCGCAGCCGCCCGAGGGCAGGCACGAGTCCGGGCACGCGCGCACGCGGCCGGCGTGGATGTCGGCGGCAGCGCGGGCCGCGATCTCGCGCGCCTCGTCGAGAGCGGCGTCGAACGTCTCGCCGTCGACCACGTCGCCGTTGACGTAGGCGCCGGGCACGTCGTCTCGCACCAGCCCGCGGGCGCGGACGTCGCGGTGCCCGACCGGCTGGTAGAGCGCGCCGACCGTCTCGAGCCCGAGCAGCTCGCGCACGGCCAGCGTGTAGAGCGCGACCTGCAGCCGGCGGTCGCGCGCCCAGCGCGCTCCGGCGCTCACCGTGCGGCCCTTGTAGTCACGCACCAGCGCCCGGCCGCCCGCGTCGACGTCGATCCGGTCGACGCGGCCGGTGACGCCCATGCCGACGCCCGCCAGCGGCAGCGGACCGTGCTCGTCCTTCTCGCGGCCGAAGCTCCACTCGAGCAGGCGCGGCTCCAGCGCGGGGCCGGTCTCGGCCTCATGGCGCAGCAGCCGCCGCAGGTCGACCTCCAGCTCGCGCAGAGCGGCGCGGGCGCGCGTGCCGGTCGCGGTGGCGCGGCGGTCGGCCATCGCGCCGTCGAGCTCCTCGAGCGCCGCCGGCAGCGACGCAGGCGTCAGCCGGGCGGAGCCCTCGCGCTCGCCCAGCCGGCGCAGGACCTGCTCGAGCACGGCGTGGGCGATCGAGCCGCGGCGCATCGGCTCCGGGTCGGGCTCGGCGCGCTCGGGCCGCAGGACGCTCTCTATGAGCCAGCGCACGCCGCAGCCGGCGAAGTTCTCCAGCCCGCGCGCGGCCTCGGTGTCGCGGGCGGCGAGCAGGCCCAGCACGGGCTCGGTCCGCGGCGCCCCGAGCGGCGACGGCTCGGGCAGCTCCTCGGCCACGGCGCGGGCGCGCCGCAGCTCGTGCGGGGTGGGCGCCGCCGCCGGAGGCCAGGTGACCTCGCCGAGCAGCCGCCGCCCGCGGCGTGTCCACAGCTCGTCGGTGAAGAGCGCGCGGACGTCGTCGACGAACGCCGAAGGCTGCGCCGGGTCGCCCTCCTCGTCGGACGAGCGGAAGGAGAGGAAGAGCACCTCCTCGGGGCGCGACACCGCTGCGTAGAGCAGGTAGCGCTCGCGCGCGAGGACGTCCTCGTGGCGAGCGAGCACGAGCCCGGTGGCGCGGGCCAGCGAAGCGCGCGCGGCGTCGTCGAGGAACGGCTCCGGCATCGGGTGGCGCGGGAAGGCGCCCTCCTGCAGGCCGCAGACGAAGACGGCGCGGAAGCGGCGCGCGCGGATGGCCAGCGGGTCGGCGACCAGCACCGCCCCCTCGACCGCGGGCTCGCGCACCGGCACGTCGGCGAGCGTGCCCGGCAGCTCCTGCGGCGCGCCGGCGAGCGCCGGGTCGGCCGCCGCGAGGCCGCGCAGCTCGTCGGCGGCCTTGCGCAGCGCGGCCGCCGCGCGGGAGTCGGCCGCGGCGTCGGGGCCGAGCACGGCCGCGGCGCGGCGGTGCGGGGCGGTCCAGATCGCCTCCGCCTCGGCCACGAGCGCGTCGAGGAACGCCTCCGTACCCTCGCCCGCCGCGGTGGCCAGGGCGACGAGGGCATCGTCGGCGATCCGGGCGCGCGCCTCGGCCGCGGTCGTCAGCTCCGCGCGCCGGACGTGCGCCTCGAGAGCGTCGGCGGCATCGGGGTCGGCGAGGCGGCCGGGCGTCCGCAGCCAGGTCAGAACGTCGGCGGCGGTGCCGCCGGGCAGCGCGGCGCGCGCGGCGGCGAGCACGCCGGCCCCGAGCCTGGTGCGGCCGAGCGGGATGCGGCGCTCGAGGCTCACCGGCACGCCGTAGCTCTCGAGCACCTGGCCGAGCACGCCGGCCTCCGCAGCCCCGCCTCGCACGAGCACCGCGATGTCCTCGGGCAGGACGCCCGAGCCGGTCAGCTCGAGGATCTCGGCGGCCACGAGCTCCGCCTCGGCGCGCTCGCCGCCCGCCTCCAGCAGCCGCACCGCGCCGTTCGGCGGGCGGCGGCCGGCGGCCGGCTCGAAGAGGCCGCGCTCGAGGTGGTGCAGCGCGTCGCGGGCATTCGCCGCGTAGTGCTCGGAGCGGTCGTCGAGCAGCTCGTGGCGCTCGGCCAGGGGCTTGAGCAGCTCGACGGTGGCGGCCCGGTCGGCGAACGCCGCGCGGCCGGGCTCGTAGGCCAGCGCGACGCACACGTCGGCGTGGCGCGCGAGCGTCTCGACGGCATCCCGCTGGAGCGGCGTCAGGTCGTCGAACCCGTACACGAAGACCGGGCGGGCGCCCCAGGCGGCGGGACGCTCGCGCAGAGCGTCGAGCGCCGCCCGCGCCAGGCCCTCGCCGTCGACGACGCCGAGACGATCGAGGCGGCGGTGGTAGGCGGAGAACATGGCCGCGAGCTCGCCCCCGTGGGCGGGCGCCTCGGGCCAGTCGCGCAGCGCCTGCGCGAAGCGGGCGGGGCCGACGAGCGACCGGCCGAGCTCCGCGAACAGCGCGCCCGCGGCGGCGGCGAAGCCGGGGGCCTGCGCCGAGCGGACCAGCACCTCGAGCCGGGTGTCGGCGACCGCCGCGCGCACCACCCGCTCGCGTGCGACCGGCCCAAGGACGCGGGAGCGTACCCCGGTCGCCTCCGCGATCGCGCGCACGAGCCAGTTGAAGGTCAGGACCTCGGCGCCGAGCACGATCCCCTCGGCGGCCAGCTCGCGCTGGTAGTGCTGGACGTCGGCCGACGTGGGGACGACGAGCACGGGGTCGCGCGGCAGGGCGGCGCGGAAGCGCTCCAGCACGGCGCCGGCCTTGGCGGCGTTCGCGGGTCCGGTGATCAGCGTGAGGGGCATTGCGGGACCCCACAGGGTCGCGCGATGAGCGGACGGTTCACACCCGCAGGCCGGTCCGACCGCGGACTGGACATATGTTCAGCAGCCGTTTGTGACTCAAGTTGCGAGGGTGGATGCCGTTACTCGAGCACGGGAGAGCTCCGAGATGCCGCACCTTCACTTACCGATCGACCACACGGACGCCGACGTCGTCCTGGCCGCCAACCTGGCCGAGGTCGTCGGAAGCGAGGACCTGTACGTCACGTGGACCCATGAGAGCGGTCCGGGCGCCATTCCGGAGGTCGAGGCGGTGATGCGCGAGCAGGGCGTGCCGGTCGGGTTCTTCGGCGCCGTCGGCGCCGGCTTCGTGGCCTTCTGGCGCGCGCTCCTCGGCAAGCCGTCGCATGCCACAGTCCGCGAGGACGAGGACAGCCCGCGTCCGTACGCGGACCAGGGACAAACTTCCGCTGGGTAGGGAAACGGGAGACCGGCGCGACCGGTTTCCTCGAAGCATCCTGTCCTAGGGTCGTCTGACGACCCCAATCCAGGACGGTTCCCCCGAACCGCCCGAATCGCCGCCGCCCTACCCCGCCGCCGTTGACGTTCAGGCCGCCTGCGCGGCCTCGTCTTCGCCCTGCGGCTGCGCCTCGCCCTGCGGCTGCTCCTCGCCCTCGGGCGGCTTGGCGCCCTCGCGCGCCCACGGCTCGTCGAACTCGACGCGCCACTTGCCGTCCTCGGTCTGCATCAGCGCCAGCTTCGCCCGGAAGGAGCGGCCCGAGCGGCCCTTGAAGCCCGTCACGGCCTTCTCGGTGCGCCCGGTCGAGATCAGCTCGCGCGCGACGGTGATCGGCAGCGTCTTGCCGGCCTTGGACTTCCAGATCACGAACCCGCAGCCGGGATCCTCGCGCGACCAGCACGAGAAGCCCTTGCGGTTCTCGACGATGTCGTGCCCGCAGACCGGGCACGGCCCGAGGTTGGCGCGCGGGATGCGCACCTCCTTGAGCTTCGCGTCCAGCTCGCCGACCGTCTCGCGGGCGAACTCCGCGATGTCGCTCATGAACCGCTCGCGCGACTCCTCGCCCTCTTCGATCCGGCCCAGCCGGTGCTCCCAGTCGCCGGTCATCGACGGCGAGGTCAGCGCGTGCTCGCCGAGGAACTTGATGACGTTGGTGCCCTTCTCGGTGGCGACCAGCGCCCGGCCCTCGCGCTCGACGTAGCCGACGTCGATCAGCCGCTCGATGATCGCTGCGCGCGTGGCGGGGGTGCCGATGCCGGACTCCTTCATCGCCTCGCGCATCTCGTCCTCCTCGACGAGCTTGCCCGCGGTCTCCATCGCGCCGAGCAGCGACGCGTCGGAGTAGCGCCGCGGCGGCTTGGTGACCTTCTCGAGCGACTCGATCTCCAGCGTGCGGACGGCTTCGCCCTGGTCGAGCTTGGGCAGCTGCTGATCGCCGCCGTCGTCGTCGTCTCCCCCCGCCTCGTCGAGCCCCTCGCCGTAGACGCCGCGCCAGCCGGGCACGACCAGCACTCGCCCGCGGGTGCGGAACACGTGCTCGGCGACCGTCGTCTCCAGCCGCGTGTTCTCGAACACCGCTTCCGGGTGGAAGACGGCGAGGAAGCGGCGGACGACCATGTCGTACACGCGCTTGTCGTCGTCGCTCATCTTGTCGACGGGATGGTTCTCGGCGTTGGTGGGGATGATCGCGTGGTGGTCGGTGACCTTGGCGTCGTTGACCACGCGGCCCAGCGGCAGGACGTCGAGCCCGGTCACGTACGCGGCAGCCCGCGCGTACTCGCGCTGGCGCCCCACCAGCGCAGCCGTCGGCTTGAGCTCGCTCACCATGTCGCCCGGCAGGAAGCGCGAGTTCGTGCGCGGGTAGGTGAGCGCCTTGTGGTCCTCGTACAGGCGCTGGGCGGCCGCCAGCGTGCGGCGCGCCGAGAAGCCGTAGCGCGTGTTGGCCTCGCGCTGGAGCGAGGTGAGGTCGTAGAGGAGCGGCGCGCGCTCCTTCTTGGTCGTGGTCTCGAGCTTGGTGATCTCGCCGGACTGGCCCTGGACGGCGGCGACGATCGCCTCCGCCTCGGCCGCGGTCTTCATCCGCGGCTCGGAGCCGGCGTGGTAGCGGCCGTGGTAGTGCCGGCCGCTCTCGCCGCCGGTCGGCTCGAAGGTGGCGTCGGCCAGCCAGTACGGCTCCGGCACGAAGGCGCGGATCTCCTCCTCGCGGCGGGCGAGGATGGCCAGCGTCGGGGTCTGCACGCGCCCGAGCGAGACGGCGCCGTCGAACGAGGAGCGCAGCCGGATCGTGGCCGCGCGCGTCGAGTTCATGCCGACGATCCAGTCCGCCTCCGAGCGCGAGCGGGCGGCCTGCTCGAGCCGGGCCAGCTCCTCGGACGGCCGCAGCGTGCCGAACGCGTCCTTGATCGCCGTGGCCGTCATGGATGACAGCCACAGCCGCTGGACCGGCTTGCGCGCCTTCGCCTTCTCGAACGTCCAGGCGAAGATCAGCTCGCCCTCGCGGCCGGCGTCGCAGGCGTTGATGACGACGTCGACGTCGTCGCGCCGCAGCTGCTTGGAGATCACGTTGAACTGCTTCTTCGACCGCTCGTCGCGCACGACGAGCTTGAACTCGTCGGGCACGATCGGCAGGTCGGCCATGCGCCACTTCTTGAACTTGGGGTCGTACTCGTCCGGCTCCGCGAGCTGGACGAGATGCCCGACCGCCCACGTGACGACGTGCGATTCGGACTCCAGATAGCCCTCGTGCTTCTGGAACGCGCCCGGCAGCGCCCGCGTCAAATCGCGGCCGACGGACGGCTTCTCGGCGATGACCAATGTCTTGCCCACAGTCGCCGAGGGTAGCTCAGCCGCCACACGGCCCGGTGTCGACCGCGCCCCCTGGGCCTGCGAGGGCGTCGCGCACGACCGCGTTCGGCACGCCGTAGCCGCCGCGCGGGCCGCTGACCGTGGCCGCGAAGATCGTCGTCACCACACGGCCCGCGCCGTCGACCATCGGGCCGCCCGAGTTGCCGGAGCGGACGGCGCCGCGCAGGGAGACGATCTCGCGCCGCACCGGTCCGCGGCCGTAGGCGTCCTGGCTGACCACCTCGCGCGTCTCGCCGAGCCGGCCGGGCCGAACGTCGTAGGGGCCGTTGAGCGGGAACCCGAGGATCGCCGCCGAGGTGCCCGACTTCGCCTCGCGGGCCACCTCGAGCGCCGGCGCCTCGAGCCCGTCGACCCGCAGCACGGCAAGGTCGTTGCGCGGGTCGAAGTGGATCGCCTGGGCGGACAGGCTCGGCTCCACGCCGCGCCGCAGCACGCGCGTGTCGTCCTGGCCGGCCACCACGTGGGCGTTGGTGACGACCACGCCCCGAGCGGCCACCCAGCCGGAGCCCTCGACGCCGACGCCACACGCGGTGCCGAGGATCTTGACCACGCTGTCGCGCGCCGCGGCCACCTCCGGGTCGCGCGCGATCGCCGCCCGCGGCGGCGGCACGCGCGCCTCGGGTCCGTCGATCCGCGGGAACGGGTCGAGCGCGCGCAGCGTGTTGAGCAGCGGACCGGTGGGCGGCAGCAGCGCGTTGAGCTGGCGCAGGATCGTCGAGCGCTGCACGTCGCGCCGGATGTCGGGCCCCGCCTGCAGCGCCACGGCGCCCAGGACCCACGCGATCAGCAGCCCGACGCACGCGGTCAGCGCCGCGCCCAGCGCCCCGTCGACCGCCGCGAAGGCCGGCGAGGAGAACCTGGCGCGCAGTCGCGCGCCCACCCCCTCGAAGCTCGCCGCCAGCACGCCGCCGGCCACCAGCGCACCGATCAGTGCGAAAGCCGGCGCCCACTGCGACTCGCGCCCGCCGTCCAGCACCAGCGGCGCCACGCGCGTGCCCAGCCAGGCGCCGGCCGCGAAGCCGGCGAGCGCCAAGATCCCTGCAACGAAGCCCTGCGCCCAGCCGAACAGGGCCAGCAGCACGACCGCGCCGAGGATGACCCAGTCGATGCCGGTCATTCCCCGGCGGCGGTCTCGGATGCGACCATCTGCTGCGAGCGTACCCGCCGGGTCCGCCGGCCCTCGTACCCTTCAACGGCGCTCAATGGCCGTGACCCGCCCCACGTCGTCGCCCCCACGGTCAAGGCGTCTGCGACGCCTCCTGCCGCTGCTCGTGCTCGCGGCCGGGGCGTTCGCCGGCGGCTTGATCGTCGGCGCACGCCACGAGCCGACCGAGCGCCGGCTCGCCAACCGCTTCGCGCAGGCCTGGGAGCGCGAGCAGTACGCGGACATGTACGCGATGATCACCACCCGCGCCCAAGCCGAGACGTCGCTGCGCGCCTTCGCGCGCGCGTACCGCCGGGCCGCGACGACGGCGACGCTCAGTCGCCTGACCGCCGGCCGCGCACGAGAAACGGTCGACGACACGGTGGAGGTGCCGATCACGGCGAGCACGCGGATGTTCGGCGAGGTCGACGCGGCGGTCACGCTGCCGCTGGGTGAGGGCCTCGGGGGCGAGCCGGCGATCGAGTGGGCGCCGCATCTGGTGTTCCCGGGCGTCCGCCGCGGCGAGGAGCTGACCCGCGAGACCTATCTGCCCTCGCGGGGGACGATCCGCGCCCGCGACGGCTCCCGCATGGCCTACGGCGAGGACCGGCTGTCCGACCTCGACCCCGAGGCGTCCGAGATCGCCGGCCGCGTCGGCCCCGTGCCGCCCGAGCTCGCCGCCGAGCTGGCCGCGCGCGGCGTGCCCGCGGACGCCCCGGTCGGCATCAGCGGGCTCGAGCGCGAGTTCGACGTCCAGCTGGCCGGCACGCCCGGCGGCCAGCTGCTGGCCGGCACGCGGGTGCTGGCGAGCGCCGCGGCGGAACGGGGCGAGAGCGTCCGCACCACGATCGATCCGGACATCCAGCGCGCCGCGGTGCAGGCGCTGGCCGGTCGCTACGGCGGGATCGCCGCGGTCCGTCCCCGCACCGGCGAGGTGCTCGCGCTGGCAGGCGTCGCCTTCTCCGCCCCCCAGCCGCCGGGCTCGGTGTTCAAGATCGTCACGCTGACGGCGGCGCTCGAGGCGCGGACGGTCCGCCGCAACGAGAGCTTCCCGGTCCAGACGTCGGCCACGCTCGAGGGGGTCGAGCTCGAGAACGCCAACGGCGAGTCGTGCGGCGGGTCGCTGATCAACTCCTTCGCGCACTCCTGCAACTCGGTGTTCGCGCCGATGGGCGCGGAGCTGGGAGCCGAGAAGCTGGTCGCAGCGGCCGAGCGCTTCGGGTTCAACGAGGACCCGGGGCTCGCCGGCGCCGCCCGGTCGACGATCCCCGCGGCGTCCGAGATCGGCGACGACCTGGCCGTCGGCTCGACGGCGATCGGCCAGGGCAAGGTCCTCACGACGCCGCTGCAGATGGCGCTGATCGCCGCGGCGATCGGGGAGGACGGCAAGCGCATGCACCCGACGCTGCGCCGCGGCGAGACGACCGAAGCGTCACAGGCGACGCGGCCCGGCGTCGCGCGCTTCGTCGACCGCGCCATGCGCGCGGTGGTGACGAGCGGCACCGGGGTCGGCGCTCGCCTCCCTGGCGTCGTGGTGGCGGGTAAGACCGGCACCGCGGAGCTGCGCTCGACGGTCAGCGAGGATCCCGAGCCCGTCCAGCCCGGCGAGCCGCAGCCCGAGGACGACCCGACCGACACCGACGCCTGGTTCGCCGCCTACGCGCCGGCCGGCAACCCGCGGATCGCGGTCGCCGTCCTGCTCATCGCCCAGGGGGCGGGCGGCGAGGTCGCGGCGCCCGCTGCCGCACAGGTCATCGACGCCGCGGTCGGCTAGACGTCGATGTCGTAGATGCCTTCCTGACCGCCGCCGCCGTTGCGGAACCTCAGCTCCAGCGGGCGGTTCTGGAAGGACTCGTTGCGGATCTTGAACAGCAGCAGCGATCCCTGGATCGGCCCCTGGCCGGCGGCCGAGCTGGGGAGCGGCAGCACGGTCAACGGCGGCACGTCGACGGCGATGAAGGCGAACGGGTTGAGGTCCGTGTCGAGCGCGATCGGCCGGTACACGTTGTCCTGGGTGTCGTGGATCTCCCAGATCGAGGCAGCCGGCAGCGTCTCGGTCTCGGACACGTTCTGCACGCGGATCCAGACGCCGAAGTAGATCTCGTCCTCGGTCGGGGCCGGCGAGTCCTCGGGCAGCCCGACGAAGTACTCGCTGTCCTCGACGTCGCTCGGGTTCATGTACCGCGACATCTCGATCTGGTACTTCAGCCCGTTGACGTCGAGGTAGATGCCCTCGGTCTCGGCGACCTGGACCCTGCCTTCCTCCTCCTCGGCGCCGCAGCCCGCCGCGACGACAGCGAGCAGCGCGGTGGCCAGGGCGATGCGAAGCAGGCGCGCCATCGGAGCCGGAGTCTAGACGCCGCCCACGGTCGCGCGCGCCCCGCGATCCTCGTTCTCCTCGAGGATCGACTG
Source organism: uncultured Solirubrobacteraceae bacterium (assembly GCA_963835525.1). GTDB lineage: Bacteria > Actinomycetota > Thermoleophilia > Solirubrobacterales > Solirubrobacteraceae > DASSUW01. The sequence continues at coordinate 363,726 of CAWIFM010000009.1, read as the reverse complement.
GAGGCGGCTCATCGCCTTGCCGGCCTTGCGCTTGAACCAGCGGCGCTGGCCGCTGAGCGCCTCGACCAGCCGGTCGGTGGGCAGGGCGGGCTCCGACTCGATCATGTACTCGACGTCGGTCCCGCCGCCGGGAGCGTGGTCGAGCGTCCAGATCGCCGTGGTGCGAATCCGGTTGAACTTGCCGCCGCGGCCGACGGCGACGATCCGGTGCGGCGGCTCGACCACCGAGAACGTCATGTCCGACCATGAGAAGCGCTGGAACGGGGCCTGCACCCTGAAGCGCGCGCCGGCCCCGCGGCCCACGGAGTCGAGCCGGGTGAGCCGGAACTGCTCGACGTAGTGGTCGCTGAACTCCGCGTGGTTCGCGATGTCCGACAGGTACGCGAACACCTCTTCGCGCGGCCGGCCGATGTTGACGCTGACGGTCACGGGGTCCACGGCGGCCGGAAGTCTAGACCGCGCGGACCGATTCAGGCCGCGGGGCGCGGCCTGACGGCGCGCAGGTGCTCCGGAGAGCGGACCGGCTCGCTGCGCGCGGGCGGCTCCCGGTGCAGCGGGCGGCACAACTCGCAGACCAGACGGTCGTCGTACATGTGGACGACCTCGCCGACGAGCGGGGTACGATGGCAGTGAACGCAGTCGTGGCGGCGGGCGCTGAGGGCGCCCACGCTGTGGCGGAGGAGCGAGATCTCCACCAGGGGACTCCTATGGCGGGTCAGCGCGAGCATGGTTTGAACGTGATTCGCGCTGGGCACCGAGAGACCTCCATTGACCCGGTCCCTAAGATCGGAAGGCGGAGCCATGGAAGAGCGGATCAGCGACGTCGAGAACACCGGAGCTCTGCCCACCGGCGCCGAGGCTGGCGAGCCGTCGCGCCGTGAGCGCCCGTCGTGGGTCGAGGACGCCCGCGCCGGCCTGACCGAGCCGGGCAAGTACCTCGCCTACGAGGAGAGCGGCCGGCACGTCGTGATGGCGCTCTCGCGCGAGTGGACGCGGATCGGGCGCTCGATGGCCGCCGACCTGCGGTTCGACGACGCCACGGTGTCGCGCCGTCATGCGCTGGTGGTCAATCAGGCCGAGGGCGTGCGCGTGCTCGACGACCGCTCGCTCAACGGGATCTACGTCAACGGGCGGCGCGTCGAGTGGAGCCCGCTGGCCGACGGCGACGAGGTGGCGATCGGCCGTCATACGTTGTATTTCATGGACACCGCGACGGTCGGATCACCGGCCCGCGAGTCCGCAGTCGCCGCCGACTAGCTGAGCTATCGTGCTCGGCCTCTTATGGCCGAGACGATCGCAGTCCTGTCGCTGAAGGGCGGCACGGGCAAGACCACCGCGGTGCGGACGCTTTCCGACGTGCTCCGGCGCGTCGGCCTCGACGTCCTCGCCATCGACCTGGACCCGCAGGGCAACCTCTCCGACTACTTCGACGTACCGCCTGACGCGTCGCCGACGATCGCCGACGTGCTGTCGGGCGACGCGAAGGCCAAGGCCGCGGAGCACGACGGGATCGTGCCCGCCTCGCCGATCCTGGCCGAGGTGGAGCGCTCGCTGTCGGGCAAGATGGGGCGGGAGCTGGTGCTGCGCAAGGCGTTGAAGGACGCCCGCAAGCAGCACGACGTCGTGCTGATCGACTGCCCGCCGGCGCTGGGCCTGCTGACCATCAACGGGTTGGTGGCCGCGGACTGGGCGCTGATCTCCTCCGAGGCGCAGTACTTCGCGCTGCAGGGCGTGCAGGGCGCGTTGGACGTCATCGAGCAGGCGAAGGAGTTCTACAACCCCGACCTCGAGTGGCTCGGCGTGGTGATGAACATCGCCGACATGCGAACCGTGCACTCGCGGGAGGCGTACTCTCAGCTGCAGGAGCACTACGGAGACAAGGTGTTCGAGACCATCATCCGCTCCTCGATCGCGTACGCCGAGTCGGCCGAGCGCGGCCTCTCGATCCTCGACCACCGGCCCGACCTCGGGGCGGACTACCTCGCGCTGGCCGACGAGGTCCTCGCCCGCATCGGGCTGCGGGACGCGAGGCGGGCGCTGAAGCCGTTGCTGGCGAGCTGATGCTCCGGCCACTCGCAGCCGCCGCGCTCCTGGTGCTGGCGGGCTGCGGTGGCTCGACGGAAGTGGCGCCGCCGCAAGCGAACGCCAGCACCGAGGAAGACGTTCGCGAGCACTTCGTGGCCGACCGGCGCGCCGAGAAGCCGCGCCGCGGCCGGTTCCTCACCGCGCGGGTGATGCGGCGCACGCCGATGCGCGGCTCGCCCGGCGGGCGGGTGCTGGCACGGGTCGGACGGCGCACCGAGTTCGGCTCGCGGCGGGTGCTGGCTGTGACCGCGCGGCGGGACGGGTGGCTGCGCGTGACGGCGTCCGACCTGGCGAACGGCGAGCACGGCTGGATCCGTGCGTCGGCGGCTCGCCTCGGCAGCACCAACGTCTGGATCCGCGTCGACCGCTCGCGCCGCGAGCTCACGCTGCGCCGCGACCGCCGCGTGCTGCGACGGTTGCCGGTGGCGGTGGGCCGGCCCGGGACCGAGACGCCTTTGGGCCGCTTCGCGGTGACCGACCGGCTGCGCACTCGCAACTCCGACTCGCCCTACGGCTGCTGCGCCGTGGCGTTGTCGGGGCACCAGACGAAGCTGCTGCCGGGGTGGCCCGGCGGCGACCGCCTGGCCATCCACGCCACGCCTAACCCGGAGACCGTGGGCACGTCGGCGTCTTTGGGCTGCATGCGAGCTCATGACCGCGACATCCGGGTGCTGATGCGACGAGTGCCGCTGGGTGCCCCGGTCGTCGTGGTGGCCTGAGCGAACGTCAACTGCTTGCTGGGTAGGGCGGCGGGGATGCGGCACGTTTCGTGCAACTCGGTCGCCCGCCGCCGCGCGAATCGCACGTTGTGATCCCAGACGGATCATTTCGTGAGATCCGCGGACACCGACCGCGCCGAATTTCACGAAACTCCCCGTCTAGAGCACTTTCGTGAAATCACGGACCGACGGCGTCGCCGAATTCCACGAAATTCCCCGCAGCGGCCGACCTCGCCGCTCCCCTACCCAGCCGGGGTAAACGCCGGCGCTACGCCACCTCCACACCACCGGCCGCAAACGGCAGCTCCATCACCCGCGCCCACCCGGCCGCCTCAGAGGCCAGACGCTCGGCGACCGCCGACGCGTCATCCGACCGCACCCACACCAGCACCGTCGGCCCCGCCCCCGAGATCGTGGCGCCCAGCGCGCCCAACTCCCGAGCCCGCGACACCAGCTCCATCGACCGCGGATACAGCGAAGCCCGGCGCGGCTGGTGCAGCCGATCCTCGAGCCCCCGCGCCACCAGCTCCAGATCCCCACGGGCCAGCCCCAGCACGAGCAGGCTCGCGCGGCTCACGTTGAACACGGCGTCGGCCATCGGCACCTCCGGCGGGAGCGCCGCCCGCGCCTTCGTCGTGCGGACCGCGCGGTCGGGCACCACGAGCACCGCCGACAGGCCAACCGGCGGCTCCAGCCGCTCCGCATGCGAGCCCGAGCAGATCACGAAGCCCCCCAGCAGCGCGGCGGCGACGTTGTCCGGATGCCCCTCGAGCCGGACGGCCTCGGCCAGCAGGTCGCCGCCACCACCGTTCAACAGATCAGCCGCGGCGAGCCCTGCCACGTAGGCGGCCGCGCTGGTCCCCAGCCCGCCGGACAGCGGGATGTCGGACCGGATCGTGAAGCGCACCCCGTCGACAGGCCGGAGCGCCGCGAAGCCCCGCACCGCCAGGTTCCGCCGGTCGCGGGCGATCGACAGGTCGGTCCGTACTTCGAACCGGCCCGTCTCCTCCACGTCGAGCTCCATCCACAGGCCCAGCGCCGCCGCCAGCACGTCGAAGCCCGGCCCGAGGTTGGCCGACGACGCGGGCACGCGAACGCTGACCGTCAACCGAGGACCGCGGACTCGACGGCGTCGATCTCCGGCTCGCACGGGACCACGGAGCCGGCATGGGCGAGCGCCGTCTGCGGGTCCTTCAGGCCGTGGCCCGTCAGCACGCACACGACCCGCTCTGCCCCCTGAGCGCCATGCACGAGCACGCCGGCCACGCTGGTGGCCGAGGCCGGCTCGCAGAAGACGCCCTCGTGCGCGGCCAGGAAGCGGTAGGCCTCGAGGATCTGGGCGTCCGAGACCGCGCGGACGGCGCCGTGCGAGGCGGTCATCGCCTGCATCGCCTCCTCCCAGCGGGCGGGGTTGCCGATCCGGATCGCGCTCGCCACGGTCTCCGGATTCGCCACCGGCTCGCCACGCACGAGCGGCGCCGCGCCCTCGGCCTGGAAGCCGAGCATCATCGGCGCCTCGCCCATCTCCTGGAACCCCTTCCAGTACGCGGTGATGTTGCCCGCGTTGCCGACCGGGATGGCCAGGGCGTCGATCGTGCCGAGCTCGTCGACGACCTCCATCGCCGCCGTCTTCTGCCCCTCCAGCCGGTACGGGTTGACCGAGTTCACCAAGGCGATCGGGTGGCGCTGGACGAGCTCGCGCACCAGCCGCAGCGCCTCGTCGAAGTTCCCGCGCAGGGCCACCACGCGCGCGCCGTGCATCAGCGCCTGGGCGAGCTTGCCGGTGGCGATCTTGCCCTCGGGCACGATCACCGCGCCGGTCAGACCGGCCCGCGCCGCGTAGGCGGCCGCGGAGGCCGCCGTGTTGCCGGTCGAGGCGCAGATCACCGCCTCGCTCCCCTCGCGCACCGCCGCCGAGACCGCGCACGTCATCCCGCGGTCCTTGAACGAGCCGGTCGGGTTCGCGCCCTCGAGCTTCAGCCACACCTCGCAGCCCGCGCGCTCGGACACGCGCTCGGCCAGCACCAGCGGCGTCGAGCCTTCAGACAAGGACACCACGGGGTCGTCCGGCCCGAACGGCAGCCGGTCGCGCCAGCGCTCGATCAGCCCGGTCAAGTGAACTCCTCGTCGATCACCCGGATCGCGCGCGGGGCGGAGCGGATGAAGTCGAGCTGGCCGATCAGCCGCACGGCGGCGTAGAAGCGCGACTCCAGCAGCGGATGCATGATCAGCACGAGGCGCGCGTTCTCGCCCAGGCCCTTCTGCACCACCGACCGGATCGACGCGCCCTGCATGCCCAGCAGCTCCGCCACCTGCGCCAGCACGCCGGGCCGGTCGGCGACCTCGAGGTGCAGGTAGAAGGCCGACTCGACGTCGTTGACCACCGGCAGCGCCTCGGTCGTCTCCGGGGTCGAGGCGGGCGGGATCATGGCCGACACCACGTCGCCCAGCACCGCGGTCGCCGTCTGCGGCCCGCCCGCGCCCGGCCCGCTCAGCGTGACCTCGGTGATCTCGTCCGACTCGACGGTGACGGCATTGAACGGCCCGTGAATCGAAGCGAGCGGATGCCCGCCGTAGAGGAAGGCCGGGTGCACGCGCACGCTGATGCCGCCGTTGACCCGCTCCGCGGTGCCGACCAGCTTCAGCCCGAGCCCGAACTCCTTCGCGTACTCCATGTCCTCGCCGGTCAGGTGCTCGATGCCCTCGTAGACGACCTGGTCGAGATGGACCGGGGTCGAGAAGGCGAGGCGGGCGAGGATCGCCATCTTGGCGGCGGCGTCACGGCCGGTGACGTCGTCGGTCGGATCGGACTCCGCGTAGCCGAGCTCCTGCGCCTGCTCGAGCGCCTCGTCGTAGGAGAGGCCGCGGCTCGCCATCTCGGTGAGGATGTAGTTCGTCGTGCCGTTGACGATGCCGTGGATGCGCTCGACGCGGCTGGCGGCGAGCGACTCCTGCAGCACCCGGATGACCGGCACCACGCCGGCGACGGCGCCCTCGAAGCGCAGCTGCACGCCGTGCTCGCGCGCGCACGCCCACAGCTCTTCGCCGTGCTGGGACAGCAGCTGCTTGTTGGCCGACACCACGTGCTTGCCCGCGCGCATGGCGCGCAGCACGTAGTCGCGCGCGGGCTCGATGCCGCCCATCAGCTCGACGATCAGGTCCGAGCTCTCGAGCACCTCTTCGAAGCTGCCGCGCGAGCGCGTGAGGATGCCGCTGATCTCGGGCCGCAGGCCGGTGATGGGCTGGATGGCGCCGGCGCGGTCGGCGAGCAGCTCGGCGAACGCCTTGCCGACGGTGCCGTGGCCCAGCAGGCCGACCTTAAACGTCTCGGTCACTCAGGTCCTCGTAGGTCTCGCGGCGCACGACCACGCGGGCGTCCCCGCCCGAGCAGAAGATCACCGGCGGTCGCGGGACGCCGTTGTAGTTGTTCGCCATCGCGTGTCCGTAGGCGCCGGTGGCGGGCGTGACGAGCACGTCGCCGGGCCGCGGGTCGGGCAGCTCGACGCCCCGCACCAGCACATCGCCGGACTCGCAGTGCTTGCCGACCACCGTGCAGGCGGAGCCGCCGGCACCGATCCGGTCCGCGAGCGCGGCGTCGTAGGGGGCGCCGTAGAGCATCGGCCGCAGATTGTCGGACATGCCGCCGTCAACCGCGACGATCTGCTCCCCGGCCACGCCGGGCTTGACCGTCTCGACGCGGTAGAGCGTGACGCCGGCGTTGGCCACGAGCGCGCGCCCGGGCTCCAGCACGAGCGAGCAGTCGGCCCCCAGCTCGGCGTGCGCGGCAGCCACCACGCCGGTGACCCAGTCGGCCGGCGAGAGCACGTCGTCGCCCGGCAGATAGGGAACGCCGAGCCCGCCACCGAGGTCGTAGACCTCGAAGTCGCCGACGCGGGCGAGCGCCGCCACGGCGCTGCGGTACGGGTCGAGCGAGCGCAGCTGCGACCCGATGTGCATGTGCAGCCCGGCCACGTCGATCCGGCCCGCGAGGGCGCGCGCGGCGTCCGGCGCCATGCCGAACTTCGAGCCGGCCTGGCCGGTGAGGATGTGCTCGTGCGTGTCGGCGTCGACGCCCGGCACGACGCGGATCAGCAGGCGCGGCCCGCCGCCCAGCGCCTGCAGGCGCTCGGCGTCGTGCTCGTTGTCGATCACCACGGTGCCGACGCCGGCCTCGAGCGCCATCTCCAGCTCGGCCTCGGACTTGGCGTTGCCGTGCAGGTAGAGCCGCGCGGGGTCGTAGCCGGCGCGCAGGGCGAGGTGGAGCTCCCCGCCGGAGGCGACGTCGCAGCCGAGGCCCTCCTCGGCGAAGACGCGCAAGACGGCGGTGCAGGGGAAGGCCTTGGAGGCGAAGACGACCTCGCCGGGGCCCTCGTGGAGACGGCCCAGCACCTCGGTGAAGGTGCGCGCCTGGGCACGGAGATCGTCTTCCGCCACGACGTAGGCGGGCGTGCCGAACTCGCGCGCCAGCTCTCGCGCATCGCAGCCGCCGATGCTGAGCACGCCGTCCGCGACCGAGGAGTCCCGCGGGTACACGGCCGCGCAGGCTATCTACGCGCGGACGGCGGCGGGCGCTGTGCGCTCCGCGGCGCGGTTGACCCGCCAGATCCAGACGGCCCCGCCCGCCATCATCACGACCGACAGCACCTGCGGCTGGGTGAGGCCCAGCAGCACGTCGTCGTTGCGGCGCACGAACTCGACGAGGAAGCGCTCGGCCCCGGCGAGGATGAGGTAGAGCCCGAACAACGTGCCCGTCCGCCAGCGGTGGCGCCAGCGCCACAGCAGCAGCGCGACGAGGCTCATGGCGATCGTCTCGTAGACAGGCGTCGGATGGACCTCCTCGGTGGTCGGCACCGTCCCGTTCGGATAGGCCATCGCCCACGGCCCGTCCCAGGCGACGCCGTAGTCGCCGTCGCCGGCGAGCTGGCAGCCGATGCGCCCGATCGCATAGCCGATGGCGAGCGGCACGGCCGCCACGTCGAACATCTGCAGCGTCAGGAACTTCCGCCGCCAGGCCCACAGGAGCACGCCGATGGCGCCGCCGATCGCCCCGCCGTACCAGACGAGGCCGGAGCCGGAGAACAGGCTGCTGAGGATGTCGTCCTTGGCGTCGGACCAGTTCTCCGCCACCCACCACAGCCGCGCGCCGACGATCCCGCCCACCAGCGCGGCGAACACCATCTCGTAGGCCCAGTCGACCGGCTTGCCGATCTCCTTCAGGAAGCGCGACGCGGCGAGCCCGGCGACCACGAAGCCCAGCCCCATCATGAGGCCGAACGTCTGGAGCGTGAGGGGCCCTAGATCGATCTCGGGCTGCATGCCCGAGTGAGGGTAGTGGCTCGTCTACAGGTAGCCCAGCGGGTCCACGGGAGACCCGTTGATCCGGACCTCGAAGTGCAGGTGCGGGCCGGTGCTGTTGCCGGTGTTGCCCGAGTAGCCGATGACCTGGCCCTGCGAGACCGACTGCCCGACGGAGACGCTGATGCTCGACTGGTGGCCGTAGCAGGTGGACAGCGAGCCGCCGTGCTGGATGCACGTGTAGTTGCCATAGCCGCCGACCCAGCCGGCGATCGCCACGGTGCCGCTGTCGGCGGCGCGCAGGCCCGTGCCCTCGGGCAGCGGCATGTCGATGCCGGCGTGCAGGCGCCCCCAGCGCATGCCGAAGCCCGACGAGATCGAGCCGCTGGCCGGCCAGATCAGCTGGCCCGAGCCCTGGCGGATCGGGCCGGCGACGCCGGACCCTCCGCGCAGCCGCGCGAGCACCGCGGCCTGCTCGCGCTGGAGCGAGTCCACGTGCTCCTCGATCTCGTGGCGGCTCGCCTGGGTGTTGGCCAGCAGCTGCGCCTTGCCCGCCCGCGCCGAGGCGTAGTTCTCCTGCCGCGCGACGAGCTGGCCCTTGACCTCCACCACCTGGTTGACCTCGGCCTCGATCGCCTCGGCGATCTTCTCGGCGCGCTTCTCGAGCCGGTCGAGCCGCTCGGCGGTCGCCTTCGTCTCCGCCTTGGCGTCGCGGACGCGGTAGATGATCCGCGCGTCCTGCGCCGACGTCCGCTGGAGGAACTCGGTGCGCTCGAGCAGGTCGGCGAAGCCGTCGGCCTCGAGCACGACGGTCACCACGTCCGGCGAGTCCTCCTTGTACATCTGCACGAGCCGGTTGGCGAGCTCCACGCGCGCCTCGGCCAGACGGCGCTTCAGCCGCGCGAGTCGCAGGCGCTCACGGCGCAGGTCCTCCTGGATCTGCGCGAGCTCGGCGCGCTTGGCGTCGAGGCTCGACTGCAGCCTCACCTGCTTGGTCTGCAGCACCGTGATGTCGGACTGCAGGCTGTTGATCCTGCTCGTGAAGGCGCTGACCTGCGAGGTCAGCACGCGCTCGCGGCCCTTGTGCTGGTCGATCTTCGCGCGGCCGCGATCGATCTTCTGCTGCAGGGTCTGGCCGCTCGAGCCGAGCGGCAGGACGGCCCATAGCGCGAACGGCATGGCCGCCACCAGGAGCAGGAGGCTGAGTCGTCGACCCATGCGGCGGGCCATGCTAGGCGCCCTCCGGCCGGGACTCCAGAAGCACGCCCCTCGTTATGGAGCGTGCAACGAATCCTGCATGATGCAGGGCTTTTACCCGTATGCGCGACGACATGATTCCGTTGGCCTACGGGGTTAGCTGTCGGGCTCGCGAACGTGCGCTACGCGGTCATCAGACCGCGATTCGCCCCGGTACGTCTTCGGTTCCCCCGTTCCACGGGCTGGTCACCTGTGGATTCGGCGAGCCGGAATCTACCAGCGTTTGCGGCGCTTAAGAAGGCGCTCATCCGGTTCTGCCACCATTCGCCCACAAATGCCCAGACCCACTTCCTTCGGCAAGGACACCGGCCTCCAGGTCCGGATGGCGATGACGATCTTCCTGCTCGGGCTCGTCTACGTCGCCCTCATCGTCGCCCTGCTCTACGTCGGCGCGGGCGGCGTCACCGTGGCCATCATCGCCGGCGGCCTCGCCGCGCTGAACCTCTTCGCGTCCGACAAGCTGGCCCTGGCCGCCATGGGCGCGCGCGTCGTCACCCCGCAGGAGGCGCCGCAGCTACACGCGATGATCGAGCGCCTCTGCGTGCAGGCCGACCTCCCGAAGCCTAAGGTGGCCGTCGCCAACACCCGCATGCCGAACGCGTTCGCGCTCGGCCGCTCGCCGAAGTCGGCGACCGTGTGCGCCACGACCGGCATCATGGAGCTGCTGAGCCCGGCCGAGCTCGAAGGCGTGATGGCGCACGAGCTCACGCACGTCGCCAACCGCGACGTGGCAGTGATGACGCTGGCCGGCTTCTTCGCCACGATCGCCGCCTACATCGTCCAGTTCGGCTTCTTCTTCGGCGGCGGCTCGATGGGCGACGACGACGACAACCCGAGCTTCATGGTCCTGCTGCTCGTCTCGGTCGTGGTCTACGTGGTGTCGTTCCTGCTCATGCAGGCGCTCTCGCGCTACCGCGAGTTCGCGGCCGACCGCGGTGCGGCGATCATCACCGGCCGCCCGAGCGCGCTCGCCTCGGCGCTCCAGAAGATCTCCAGCGGCATGCACCAGATCCCGCAGAAGGACCTCCGGGCGGCGGGCGAGCTGCAGGCGTTCTTCATCTTCCCGGCCGCCAGGGGCTCGGTCTCCGGCCTGTTCGCCACGCACCCGCCGATGGAGAAGCGGATCGCGGCGCTGCAGCGGCTCGAGACGCAGCTGCAGGGCCAGGTCGCCGCGTAGCCGTGGGCTTCCTCGACGTCCTCCGCGGCAAGCGCGAGCTCAAGCAGCCGGCTCCCGACCGCCTGTTCGCGATGTCGACGGCCTACGTGAAGCTCGAGATGGAGCTCAACATCACGAGCACGGGGAAGGCCGCGATCGTCTTCCAGCCGCTCGCGACGGCCGACTTCGAGCAGCTGGTGCGCGACATGGAGGAGATCGTGCGCAGCACCGGCAGCGAGAACGATGGCAGCGTCGAGAGCACGGACGACGAGCACGGCTATCGCTGGATGGTCATCGGCGATCCCGACTTCGAGGACCTCGTCGTCGGCGTCAACGCGGTCTCCAACGAGATCCAGGGCGGCGGGTACGGCGACCGCATCCTCGCGGCCGTGTTCGCCTTCCGCGACCAGTCCGGCAAGCCGCTCTACTGGATCTACAACTACAAGCGCGGCGCCTTCTACCCGTTCGTGCCGTCCGGCGGCGAGCAGCAGCGCGACAACGAGCGCGAGCTGCGGCTGAAGGCGCAGATCGGTCAGGACCTCCCGGTCGAGCCCGAGCTCGAGCGCTGGTTCCCCCTCTGGGGCATCCCGGTCTGAGACAATTCGTCGGGCGATCCGACGAATCTGGGAGGAGCCCATGCCGCGCGCGCTCATGATCACCGGCGACGCCGCCGAGGACCTCGACGCCATGTACCCGCTCTACCGGCTCCGGGAGGCCGGCTGGGACGTGGACGTCGCGGCGCTCACCCGCCGCCCGGTCCAGCTCGTCGTGCACGACTTCGACGAGGGCTACGACGCCTACTCCGAGAAGCCGGGCCGCCGCCTGCCCGTCGATGTGACGTTCGCGGAGGTCGAGGCCGAGCGCTACGGCGCGCTGATCATCCCGGGCGGCCGCGCGCCCGAGTACATCCGGGTGGATCCGAACGTACGCCGCATCACCACGCACTTCTTCGAGCGCGACCTGCCGGTGGGAACCGTCTGCCACGGCCCGCAGGTGCCGGCCGTCTACGGGCTCCTGCGCGGCCGCCGCACAGCCGCCTTCCCGCCGCTGGCGGGCGACATGGAGAACGCGGGCGCGACGTTCGTGGACGCGCCGGACGTGGTCGACGGCAACATGGTCTCGTGCCGGGGCTGGCCGGACATGCCGGAGTGGTCGCGCGCGTTCATGGCGGTCCTGGACCGCGCGGCGGTTCCGGCGTAAGTCAACTGCGGCATTGAGGGAGCGGGATCGAGGCCCGCGCGGGATCGATTGTCACCTTTGTCGGCTCTAGGTCGACAAAGGTGACAATCGGCCGATTTCCCAGCCGCCCTACCCAGCCGCAGTTGACGTTCGCCCGAACCGCTCGTCGATCCAGCCGACAGCGAACGCCGTCAGCTCGGCAGCCGGGAACAGATGGCACTCCGCCGCCCCCACGCGCCCACGCACGCCGATGCCCGCCGCCAGCGCGTCCCGAGCGATCACCTCGAACTCGTCGGCACCCAACCCCAGTGACGCGTAGTCATACGCGCCCCCCGACGTCTCGATGTCCGTGTACGACCGCGTCGACCCGTCGGCCAGGGCGATCTCGTAGGTGACCGTCCGCTTCCCCGGCGCCGAGGCGATCGCCTCGGCGTGGTGCAGCAGCGTGACCGTCTCCAGCGGCGCGCCGAGCAGGAGCACGTCTCCGCCGGCCTCGACGAGCCGCGCGAACGGGCTGCCCGCCCCGTAGCCGTCCTCGTGCGGCTCGGTCAGCCACGCCGCCCGCGGGCCGACCGCCACGACGCTGGCCTCCGGGTGCACGCTGCGGAGCGCGCCAGGCCAGGTGCGCACCCGCTCCGGGATGCGGCCATAGTCGGGGTCGACCTCGCCGGTGGCCGGATCCCACAACGGCGGCTCGTCGAGGTACGCCGCGTGGTACTCGCGAGGACGGTCGTCCAGCGTGTAGACGTGGTCGGCCCAGGACGCGTAGACCATCACCGTGCCCGCGACGTCGAGCAGCGTCCGCACCACGGTCTCGCTGCCGCCGACCACCCACCCGAGCGCGCTCATGCGGGTGTGGACCATCGTGATCCCGCCCGCGCGGACCCCGAGGCGGCGGAGATCCGCCGTCAGGCGCGAGCGGGTGACGGACTCCCGGGTCAGTCGGGGATCAGGCCCTCGCCGGTGAACTCCGCCGACGCCTCGACGAACGAGATGTCGGGCGGCGGGATGATCACGTCGGACTCCTCGAGCTCCTCCTCGCCGAGCGCCGTGCCCGCGCGGCGCACCAGGTCGAGCATCTGCTCGAAGGTCTGGTGGAAGTGATCCTCGTCGCCCGCGTCGACCGCGGCCACGGCCTCGTTGTCGAGCCCGCTGAGCGTCTCGGCGTCGTCCTCCGGCAGCCGGTACTGGCCCTCGGTGGAGATGCGGACGATCACGCCTCGCGCTCCTTCTCGCCGGAGCCGGACTCCAGCGACTGCTGCGGCGGCGAGCCGGCACCGAGCTCGGCCTTGAGGCGCTCGAGGTCGTCGTCGACTTCGCTCTGCGACGTGAGCTGGTGGAGCTCGCGGTCGATGTCGTCCGTGCTGCCGGAGCCGAGTGCGAGGTTGTCATCGAACGCGCCGGCGGCCTCGAGCTCCTCCATCGCGCCCGCGCGTGCGCGCATGTCCTCGGTCTTGTCGAGCGCCCGCTGCATGGCCATCCCGACGTCGGCCATCTCCTCGCCGACGCCGGACGCGGCCTCGGAGATCTTCACGGAGGCCTCGGCGGCCGAGTACTGCGCCTTGATGACCTCCTTCTTGGTGCGGAACTGGTCGATCTTGCCGCGGAGCTTCTGCTCCTTCTCGATCAGCGACGCCTGCTGGGACTCCAGCTCGGCGACCTGCTGGTCGAGCGACTGGAGCTCACCCTGCGCGAACTGCTTGCGCTCGAGCGCGGTGCGGGCGAGATCCTCGCGGCCCTGCGACAGCGCCTGGCGCGCCTGAGTGTCGAGCTTGACGACCTGCTGCTCGAGCTTCTGCTGTTGGAGCTGGAGGCGCTTCTTCGACGTGACGACGTCGGCGATGCCCTTCTTGACGTTCTGGAGCAGCTCCATCTGCTTCTGGTAGCTGTACTCCAGCGTCTCCGAGGGGTCCTCGGCCTTGTCGAGGAGCTTGTTGATCTTCGCCTTGATGACTACGGACATGCGTCCGCCCATTCCGGGCACGGCTTGCCTCCTGGGGTCTGGTCCGAGGTCCAGCAAGAGAGCGTACCGTCCGGCGGAGGCGCGGCCGAGGATCGGCCGCGCCGTCGCCGGTCTGGATCGGCGCTAGAGGCCGAGCGGATGGCGCGCGCGGAAGCCGCGCGAGGGGCGCATGGTCGACCGCCAGCGGGGACCGCGTTCCAGCGTGGACGCGATCACCTTGCGCTTGCGGGCGGTGCGCGAGGAGTACGAGCTGGTGTCGAGGCGCAGGCCGGCGATCACCGCATAGGCGTGGCCGCCGTGGGCGTAGACCGTGATCCACGCGCCCTTCCCCTTCTCGCCCCAGCGCGTGAACGGGCCGGAGGGAAGCGGCGACGCGAGCAGGCCGGCCGCGATCAGCGCGTAGGAGACGGTGCCCGAGCAGTCGTAGCCCGTGTCCTCGATCTTGGCGTGGCCGCCGCCGTACTTGTACGGCTTGTCCTGGAGCTTGTTGGCGGCCCAGACCGCCTGCTGGACGGCGACGGGGGCCGCGCTCGGAGCAGCGGCGGTGCCGTCCGGCAGAAGCTGCGCCACGGTGCCCTCGACGACCATGTTCTCCGGCGGCGGAGGCACATATTCCGCTCCACCGGTGGATTGCGCCTGAGCGGCAGCGGGCACAACCAGAAATACGAAAATCGATAGGGCGAACGCCCGTAAAGCAGACAAGCTCTTGCAACCTCTCTCGTCGGCCTACGGGGTTAGCTGACGGGCTAGCGCTAAAAGAGCCTGCGCCTCACGACACTCAAGATCGTGACTCGCCCCAAACTGCTTATTGGTTCCCCCGCCCCCAGAGCTTCCTGCCCTGAGGTTCGGCTTGGCGCGGCACAGTACTGCATGCCGCAGATTTATGTCTAGTGGATACCTCGGCCGCTCTTTACCAAACCTTGAGCGGCCGGCGCGCCACTGTAGCGCGGGGAGGTTGGATCGCTAGCTTTATCGCGGTGGTTCGACGGCTCCTGCCTTTTCTCCTGCTCGCGTTGCTCGCCGGCTGCGGCGGCGGAGGGGACAAATCGGGCGGCGACGGGGACCAATCGCAGCCGGTCCTAGGCGCCAGCGGCGACGAGGAGCAGGCCGAAGACGCGCCGTCGCTGGGCTTCCCGGTCTTCGCCACCAAGAACACCACGCGCGTGGCGGGCGCGGACGCGGTCGCCAACGCCGCAGGCGCCGCCCGCGCCGTCTATCCGGCCCGCACGGACGAGAGCAGCCCGCGCGCCGTGGTGATCGTCGAGCAGGACGACTGGCGCGCGGCGATCTCCGCCGCGCAGCTGATGGCGCGCCCGCTGCAGGCTCCAGTGCTGTTCTCGGACGGCGGCGAGCTGCCGGCCGCCAGCGAGGAGGCGCTCGAGGAGCTCGCGCCGTCGGGCGCCGAGGAGGCCGACGGCGCGCAGGTGATCCGGATCGGCGACGCGGCGGAGCCCGGGAACCGGAAGGTGGAGACGATCGAGGGCTCGAGCCCGACCTCGCTCGCCAAAGCGATCGACGCCTTCCAGATGGACGTCGCCGGCGACCCGACCGACGCAGTGCTGATCGCCCCCGCGGACAGCCCCGAGTTCGCCATGCCCGCCGCCGGCTGGGCCGCCAAGTCCGGCCAGCCGGTGCTCTGGACGCTCAAGGACTCGCTGCCGCCCGAGACCCGCTCGGCCATCGAGGCGCACAAGAAGCCGCGGATCTACGTGCTCGGCCCCGAGGATGCGGTCGCCGAGTCGGTGGTCGAGGAGCTGGAGAAGCTCGGCACCACCAAGCGCGTCTCCGGACCGGACCCGATCACCAACGCGATCGCCTTCGCGCGCTACTCGGACGGCCCGCGCTTCGGCTGGAACGTCGTCGACCCCGGGCACGGCGTCGTGTTCGCCAACGCGTCGCGAACGCTCGACGCGGTCGCCGGCGCGCCGTTCTCCGGCTCGGGCCAGTTCGGCCCCCTGCTGCTTCTCAGCGACGCCGCCTCACTCCCCACCGAGGTCCAGGACTACCTGCTCGACATCCAGCCCGGCTACGACGAGGACCCGGTGCGCGGGGTCTACAATCACGGCTGGCTCATGGGCGACGAGGCCGCCATCTCGGCGGACGTGCAGTCGCGCATCGACGCCCTTCTCGAGATCCAGCCCGTCGACACCGAAGGCGACTGACATGGCCCAAGCCGAGCAGCCCGAACGCCTGCGCCGTCCCGTGACGGTCGACGACGTGCGCCAGCTCATGGGCAGCTCGACGCCGCATTTCGCGCTCCAGATCCGCACGCGCATCGCGCGCCTGATCAACGGGCTGCCGGAGGACGATCCGGCGCGCCGGCTCGGCGAGCAGGAGATCGCCCGGCTCGAGCGGCTGGCCGTCGACGGCGAATTCCGCGGCGAGGGCCTGCAGGACGGCCAGCGGCCGCTGCCCAGCGTCCGGCTCTAGATCGGCTGCAGGTGCGAGACCAGCTCGCCGTCCACCAGGGCGTGGACGGCGAAGGCCGGCGACTCGCGCACGGTCGTGAAGCCCTCGGTCCCGATCTCCAGCTTGGTCTGCAGGTTGGTGCTCGGGCAGGCGACGACGCCGCAGCCACCGACCACGCCGAACGCGCCGCGGTGCACGTGGCCGGCGATCACGCGCCGCACCTGCGGTGAGCGCTGGAGGAGGCCGGCGAGCGCGTCGCGGTTCGTGAGGCCGATCGCGTCGAGCCCGCCGATGCCGGTGAGGATCGGCGGGTGGTGCATCGCGACGATGGTCGGCGTCTCGCGGTCCTCGTCGAGCGCCGCCTCGAGCCATTCGAGGTCGACCTCCCCTTCGTCGTGCCCCGGGATGGTCGTGTCGCACGCGATCAGACGCAGGCCGCCGACCTGGACCGCGTAGTCGGCGGCGACACCCTCGTCGTGGTTGCCTGGCAGGACGTGGACGGGCATCGGCAGCGGGTCGAGCAGCTCGCGCACACGCGCGTACTCGGCGGCCGCCGCGCCGTCGGCGAGGTCGCCGGTGACCACCACCGCGTCGGGCAGCGGATCGAGCGCCAGCACCGCCCGGACCGCCGCCTCGAGCGCCGCGCCCGAGCCCTCGTCCTCGGGCGGCAGGCGGATGTGGGGATCGCTCAGCTGGGCGAGCATGCCCGCGGACACTAACCCCCGAGCGGATGGCGATCCATGCGCCTCAGCGCGGGCCCGATGCCCTCCTCCTCACGCTCGAGGTGGGCGAGCAGGTCGTCGGCGAGCGCGCTCAGCGCCTCGACCACGCGCGTGCGCTCGCCCTCGTCGCCGTTGAGCGCGACCACGGCCGCCTCGACCTCGTCGAGCTGCTCGGCGACCCGCCGGTGGTCGCCCTCGAGCCGGTCGACGAGCGGGGCGAGGTCCGGGTCCGCGTCGCGCAGAGCCGGGAACAGGGCGACGTCCTCGAGCCGGTGGTGACCGTGCACGAAGCGGCAGTAGTGCAGGCAGTTCACCTTCAGCGCCCACAGCGGCCCGTTCGCCGCCAGCGAGGCGACCTGCGCCTCGACCTCGCCGGGCGCCAGGCCGCCGGCCACCTGCGCGGCCAGCTCGCGCACGGTCTCGAGGTCCTGGCGGATCATCCCGTGCACCCACAGGAGCTCCTGGAAGAACGCCTCGCCGACCGCGGAGCTCACGTCGCGTACGTCTCGCTGCCCATGATGTGCAGCGAGACGTAGGGCTCGTCGCCCACGACCCAGCTGTCGTGGCCGGGCGGCACGTAGAAGAACTCGCCCTCTCCCATCACCTTCTCGGTGCCGTCCTCCATCTTCACCGCGGCCTGCCCGCTGACGACGAGGCCTACGTGCTCGACCTGGCACATCGCCTCGCCGGACGGAGCGCCGACGTGCTCGGACCACTTCCAACCCGGCTCATAGGTCGCGCGGCCGACCGTCATCGGCCCGACCGCATAGGTCTCGAAGCGGCCCTTGTGGAAGGTTCGCACCTCGGTCGGCTCGTCGAGGCTGATCAGCGTGAGATCCATGCGCGCAGGCTGGCAGACTGCGCGCGATGACGACCAGCTCGGCCGAAGCCTGGGACACCGTCTTCAACGAGTTCTACCTGCGCGCGTACGCGACCGAGGAGCGCGACGAGCAGGCAGAGGGGCAGGCGATGGCGGCGGCGCGCCTGTCGGGCTGCCCCGAGGGCGGCGACCTGCTCGACGTCCCGTGCGGCTTCGGCCGCCACTCGCTGCCCTTGACCCGGGCCGGCTACCGCGTGACGGCCGTCGACCGCTCGCAGGTGCTGCTCGACGAAGCGGCGCGCCGCGCCGCCGGTGAGCGCGGGCCGGAGCTCGTGCGCGCCGACTACCGCGAGCTGCCGTTCCGCGACGCCGGTTTCGACGCCGCGCTGAACCTGTTCAGCTCGCTCGGCTACCTGGGCGACGAGGAGGACACGCGGGTGCTGGCCGAGATCCACCGCGTCCTGCGCCCGGACGGCCGGCTCGTGATCGAGACGATGCACCGCGACTGGCTGGTCCGACACTTCCAGGAGGACCGCTGGATGCGCGTGGGCGAGGGCCGGCTGATGCTCGAGCAGGGATCGTGGGACCCCACCTCGGGCGTGGCGCAGACGACGCAGACGCTGGTCGATCCCGGCGGCGAGCGCGAGTCGCGCACCTGGTCGCTGCGGGTCTACTCCGCGACCGAGCTGCTGACGATGGTGAGCCGGGCCGGCTTCGCGAGCGCCCGCTGCCACGGCGACCTCGAAGGCGGCCCGTTCAGCACCGACACCCGGCTCGTCATCGTCGCTGGCGCGTAGTTTCGCGCCGGCGTACGTCAACGGCTGGCATTGAGGGAGGCACGGAGGCGGCTGGTTGCGCATCGTGGAAGCCGGTGCGCCGGCGGGGCGGATTTCGGGTGCCGCGCCCTCGGTTGGGGTTGTTAGGTGTCGCTATGCACCCACTAACAACCCCAACTGCACGTGCACCTGATTTCGCTCCCCTCTCGTTTCGCTCCGCGGAATCACGAGGCCAAGACTGGCCGACCTCGCCTCCCTACAAGCGGGAAGTTCGTCCCTAGCGGCGACCCTCCCGTCTCTCGCGGTCGCGCTTGCGCGCCCGCATCTCGCGATAGACGCCGCGGTGGAACTCGCGCGAGCGCTCGCGGCGCTGGCGCTTGAGCTGCTCCTTGTCGAGCAGCGGCACCTCCTCGTCGGCGTCCTCGAGCGGCGCCACGAGCCGCAGCCCGGGCGTGTCGATCAGCAGCGCGCCGCCGGGCAGCGGGACCAGCTCGCGCCGCACCGTGGTGTGGCGGCCGCGGTCGTCGCCCTCGCGGATCGGCCGCGTCGGCTGGCGCTCCTCGCCGAGCAGGGCGTTGAGCAGCGTCGACTTGCCGACGCCGGAGGTGCCGAGCAGCACCGCCGTGCGGCGAGGCTCGAGCAGCGCCCGCAGCTCCGCCAGGCCGGTGCCGTCGACGGCGCTGACCGGCAGCACGGGCGTGTCGTCGAGCCCTTCGCCGATCGACTCGGCGACGGCGCCCGGATCGCCGGCGAGGTCGGCCTTGGTGAGCAGGACGACGGCCTCGACCTCGCCGCGTGCCGTGATGGCGAGGAAGCGCGCCAGGCGGCGCGGGTTCAGGTCGCGGTTCGGCGAGGTGGCGAGCAGCGCGAGGTCGACGTTGGCGGCCAGCACCTCGGGCCGGCCGCCGTCGCCGCGCCGCGCGATCACGCCGCGCCGGGGCAGCACGGCCCGCACCGGTCCGTCCGGCAGTGCGCCGACGAAGTCGCCGGTCTGGGGCATGGTCCTCAGGCGCCCGGCGAGCGGGGCGCGCCACGACCGGTCGCCGGCGTCCACCACCACGCTGCCGCGGTCGACGGCCAGCACTCTGGCGGGGACGAGGTCGTCAGGGATCTGGTCCTGCAGCTCCGCGCGCCAGCCAAGGCGCGCGAGGGGATGATCGAACAACGGAAGGCTCCTTCAGAGATCAACGGGACGCGGGAAGGGCCTGGCCGCTTTGGCGGCCGAGGCCCGACTCAGCGGGCGTCCAGATGAAGAAGCGTGTTGCGCACGAGAGGAACCGTACCGGCGCGTCACGCGCGGCGTGGTACGGCTGCCTCCCGTACCGCCAGCACCGTGCAGGCGGCGAGCAGCGCGAACCCCGCGCACGCGCCCCAGGCGAGCGCGAAGCGCTCGTGCTCGGCCAGCACGCCTACGAGCAGCGGCCCGGCGATCGCGCCGCTGAACAGCCCGGCCATCAGCACTCCGACCGCCCACGCCGGCGCGCCCGGGCTGCGCTGCACGACGGCCAGCGTGAGGCCGCCCGGCCACGCCCAGCCGAAGCTCCCGGCCAGCAGGGCGGCCACGACGATCAGCGCCGGCTCGGCCGCGATCAACAGCAGGTAGCCGGCGATGCTGACCAACAGCATGGCCGCCACGGGCCGCAGCGGCTCCTGGCCGCGGCGGTCGGCCACCACGCCGACCCCGACCCGGCTCACCGTCGCGGCGAGGCTCACGGCGACGAGCAGCAGCCCCGCCGCCGCCTGGCTCATGCCGCTCTCGACCGCGTAGAGGACCAGGAACGAGATGAAGCCGACGCCCGCGGCGCTGGCCAGCGCGGCGGCCACCGCCAGCGCGTGCACGGTCGTCAGCCCGCGCGGGCGGACGGGACGCGGCCCCACGACCGCCTCGCCGGCGGGCGCCACCGCGGCCGCGGCCAGGGCGAGCCCGGCCACGAGCACGAACGCCCAGCGCCAGCCGAACGGGATCGCCACGGCGGGGAGGGCGAGCCCGGCGAGCAGCGCTCCGAGCGTGGCGCCGGAGTTCTGCGCGCCGAACGCCAGCCCGTGCCGGTGCACCGCCACCTCGCGCTTGAGCAGAGCGCTCACCGACGGCCC
This sequence comes from uncultured Solirubrobacteraceae bacterium, assembly GCA_963835525.1. Lineage (GTDB taxonomy): Bacteria > Actinomycetota > Thermoleophilia > Solirubrobacterales > Solirubrobacteraceae > DASSUW01. Next base: position 343,251 of record CAWIFM010000009.1, on the reverse strand, counting down.
GCCGAGCGCGTTGGCGAGCCCGCCGAGCAGCAGCAGCGCGGTGAGGCTCAGCGCCGACTGCGCGAACGCGGCGATGGCCAGGCAGGAGACCGCGGTGGCGGTCGCCGCCAGCCGCATCCCGCGCGCCGGCCCGATCCGCTCGACCAGCCGTCCCGCCGGCGTCGAGCACACGGCGCACATCACGTGGAAGATCGCGATCGCCAGCCCCACCCTTGCGTCGCCGAACGCGAAGTCGTCCGGGATTCGCGACGCGAGGCTGGCGGTCAGGAAGGCCGGCAGGACGCCGGAGATCATCAGCCCGACGCCGGCCACCAGCGCCCGCCAGGCGGTGAAGCTCATGCGGCGGCGAGCTGGGGCGGCCGCATGGCTCCCGCCAGCGACCACACGTCGTCCGCGTAGCCGGCGAACTCGGCCGTGGTGAGCGCCTGCGGGCCGTCGCACAGCGCGACCTCGGGCTCGGGGTGGACCTCGACGATCAGGCCGTCGGCGCCGGCCGCGACCGCGGCGAGGCTGAGCGGCCGCACCAGCTCGCGCCTTCCGGCGGCGTGGCTGGGGTCGACGATGACCGGCAGGTCGGTGCGCTCTTTGAGGACCGGCACGGCGGACAGGTCGAGCGTGAAGCGAGTGGCGGGCTCGAACGTGCGGATGCCGCGCTCGCACAGCGTGACCGCCTGATTGCCCTCGGCGAGGACGTACTCGGCGGCGTGCAGCAGCTCGTCGATCGTGGCCGCGGGGCCGCGCTTGATCAGCACGGGCCGCCCGGAGCGGCCGATCTCGGTCAACAGCGCCGCGTTCTGCATGTTGCGCGCGCCGACCTGGATCACGTCGGCCACCTCCAGCACGGCGTCGAGCTCGCGCACGTCGGTGAGCTCGGTCACCACCGGCAGCCCGGTCTCGGCCCGCGCCTCGGCCAGGATGGCCAGCGCGGCGCGGCCGAGGCCCTGGAAGGTGTGCGGGCTGGTGCGCGGCTTGAACGCGCCGCCGCGCAGCATCGTCGCGCCGCCGGCGGCGACGCAGCGCGCGGTGGTCAGCGTCTGCTCGCGCGACTCGACGGTGCACGGGCCGGCGATGAGCGTGAAGCCGGTCATGAGCCGAGCGGGTCGAAGACGGACGCCGGGATGCGCTCGCTCACGACCGCAAGCGGGTGCGCGCCGCTGAGGATCCGGTACGTGCGCGAGTGGACGAGCTCGCCGGCCTCCACGCCGAGGTCGAGCTGGTCGGCCGCGATCGCCTCACCCGCGTCGCGCGCCAGCATCTCGCGGCGGGTATCAAGGCCGCGCAGCACGTGTCCGATCGGCTCGTCGCCGGCCAGCAGCGCTTCGCGGGTGCGCTCGTCGAGGCGGTCGAGCGCGAGCACCGAGCTCGCGCGCAGGACGGGGCGGTCGTCGGCGTGGAGCACGACCTGGCGCCACAGCACGGGCCGGTGGGGCGGGAGCTCGAGCTCGAGCGGGGTCGGCAGGCGGTCGTCGACCTCGTTGGCGATCGTCTCGACGACCACAGGCCCGCCGAAGCACGCCTCGAGGAGCGTCGTGACGGTGCCGTCGGCGTGCAACAGCATGCGCAGGGGCAGAGGGGTCGAGGTCCGCATCTATGGCCAAGGACCGACCCGCCGCGCGCTTTATTCCACTGCGACCTCCGCGGTCAGCGAGAACGGCGGCACGAGGTCGATGCGGTCGCCGCTCCAGAACTTGCCCGGGTCGTACCAGCTCGCCGGCCGGCGCTTGGGCAGCAGCCCCATGTGCTGGAAGGTGGTGGCGACCAGCTCGGCGCAGTAGATGGTCTCCAGCGACGAGTCGCGCCGGCGCACGCGGCCGGTGACCCATTGGCGCGCGAGTCCCGGGGTGGTCGGGAAGGCGCGGCCGTCGAAGCGCTCGATGACCTGCATCAGGCGGTCCTCGTGCTCGCGCCGGATCTCCCCCTCGAGCTGGCGGAAGAAGGCGCGCTGGCCGTAGCGCTCGTCCCACACGGTGACCGCGTCGCGCAGCTTGTGCAGCTGCACGCCGCGCTGGCGTTCGCCGCTCCACACGTCGGGCAGCGAGCGGCCGAGCTCGGCGTGCCACAGCAGCGGCGGCAGGTCGTCGAGCGCGACGACCATGCCGACGTGGTTGATCGGGCTGTTGGTCACCGCCCGGATCGCGCGGTCGGCGAGCGAGCGGCCGCGGAACAGCCAGATGTCGCCGGTCGCCGCGGTGGAGACGGCTTCGTCGAGCGAGGTCACGGCGCGTAACCTACGCGTCCGTGAAGATCCCCTGGAAGCTCGTAGGGCTGGCGGGGCTCGCCGGCGTGGCCGCCACCGGCGCGGTCGTGGCGCGCAAGCGGCGCGACCACACCGAGTACGACCCCGAGGAGCTGCGCGAGAAGCTGCACAGCCGGCTGGCCGAGACCGAGCCGCCTACTCCTCCTCGATGACGTCGGCGACGATCGCCGTCACGTTGTCGCGCGTCCGGTTCTCGAGCGCCAGCTCGATCAGCCGCGCCACCGTCTCCTGAGGCTCGCCCTCGCCCAGCGCGACGGTGAGGGCGGCGTGGCCGACGACGTCCGACAGCCCGTCCGAGCAGAGCAGGAAGCGGTCGCCGGGGCGCGCCTCGAGCACGGTCATGGCCGGCTCCATCACCTCCTCGCCGGTCAGCGCCTGGAGGACGAGGTTGCGCTGCGGGTGGCTGCCCGCCGCCTCCTGGGTGATGTGGCCCTCGTCGACCAGCAGCTGGACGTAGCTGTCGTCGCGCGTGATCTGCTCGAGCGAGCCGTCGCGCAGCAGGTAGGTCCGCGAGTCGCCGATGTTGAGCAGGCAGTAGCGCAGGCCGGCGAAGAGGATCGCCGTCAGCGTGGTGCTCATGCCCTGCAGCCGCGGGTCCTCGGCGACGCGCCGGGCGATCGCCGCGTTGCCCGTGACCACCGCCTCGTGCAGCCGGCCGACGAGGTCGTAGCCGGGCTCGCAGTCGCCGAGCGGCGACAGCGCGTCGATGATCGTCGCGCTGGCGACCTCGCCCGCCGCGTGGCCCCCGACGCCGTCGGCCACGGCGAGCAGCCGCGGGCCCGCGAAGAACGCGTCCTCGTTGTTGGGGCGCACCGGTCCGGGATCGGTGCCTCCGGCGTATCTCAGGTTCAGGGACAGGGCGTGGAGAAGTACAGGTGGCCGCGGGTCCCGCGCATCATCCGGTGGAGTCCGGGTCGTGTCTGCCGGTGCACGGCATCCGCGAGCATGCTGGTGGCACGTGACCGGATGCCGGGTGCCGGCAGACGCGGACCGGGCCCGCCGAATGCGTGGGACTCGCGGCCACCTGTACTCAGCCGTCTTCGGGGTCCGTGCGGAAGACGGCGACCACGCGACCGCCCAGGAGGGCGATCCGGCGGAGCGCGCCCTTGAGCGCGTCCTCGTGCAGCTCGCCCTCGAGGATCCGCACGTCGGAGACCGCGGTGAGCGGCAGCTCAGGCACCGCGTGGGCGAGCACGTAGGGCTCGATGTCGGTCACGTGGATCTCGTAAGGCCCGGTCTGCAGCCGGTTGAACCGCTGCCGCGAGTGGGCGGCCTGCGGGTGCAGGAAGCGCTCCGCGGCGTCGACGGCGAGCGCGGTGCTGAGGATCGCCGACAGCTCGGCGTTGAGGTCCCAGTCGTGGTCCGACGACTCGACGTCGCGGGACAGGCCGTCGATCGAGGGATCGACGTGGAGGCGATGCGCGGGGCGCGGCGGGCGCGTCACGTACCAGCCGACGTCCCGGCGCGGGCGGGTGCGCCACTCGAGCCGCCCGATCGGGCGGCCGTCCTCGAAGAGATCGTATGCGTGCGGGCCGGAATCCCCGCGGCGCTCAGGTTCGGGCCACATGACCGGTGTGCTGCCGCCCGTACCCTATGGACGCCCGCGTCAAAACGGCTGCTCGGGGGGCGAGATCCCGCCGCCGCGCCCCATACGGTTCGGATGCGCATGTCCGACCTGCCCGAGCGCCCCGCCGGCATCCCCGGCTCCAACCTCACCGGCCCGTGGCCGGTCGGCCACTACGCGGCCGCCCTGCGCGAGCAGCTGCGCGGCTTCACGCGCGTGCAGGTGTTCGGGGAGGTGGTCTCCTTCAAGGCCGGCCGCGCCAAGGTCTGGTTCGAGCTGCGCGACGGCTCCGGCGCCCTGCCGTGCTCGATGTGGCGGAGCGACTTCGACGCGCTCGGGCTCGGCCCGCTGGCCGACGGCGTGCAGGTGGTCGCGGCGGGCGGCTGCGACTACTACCCCGGCTCGCGCACCGCGTCGCCGTCCTTCTCCTTCACCGTCTCGCGGCTGCGGATCGCCGGCGAGGGCGATCTGCTCGCGCAGCTCGAGCAGCTCCGCCGCGCGCTGCACGGGGAGGGCCTGTTCGCGCACCAGAAGCAGCTCCCGCGCACGGTGCTGCCGCGCACCATCGGCGTGGTCTGCGGCGAGCACGGCAAGGCGCGCGACGACCTGGTCGCCGCCCTCGAGCGGCGCGGCTGGCGCGGGCGCGTCGTGTGGGCCTTCGCACCGGTGCAGGACCGGCACGCCGCGCCGGCGATCACCCGCGCGCTCCAGGACCTGGCGGCGTGCGCCGAGGTCGAGGCGATCGTGGTCGCCCGCGGCGGCGGCTCGCTGGCCGACCTGTTCGCGTTCTGCGACGAGACGCTGTGCCGGACGGTCGCGCTGCTGCGCGTCCCGGTCATCTCGTCGGTCGGCCACCACACCGACCGCACGCTGCTCGACGACGTCGCCGCCGTGGCCTGCTCGACGCCGACCCACGCCGCCGAGGCCGTGGTGCCGCTCGACTGCGCCGGCGCCCGGCGCACGCTGGCTGCGGCCGCCGCCCGGCTCGAGCGCCAGAGCCGCCGCGCGATCGTCGAGCGCGCCCGCACGCTCGCGCGCCTGTCGCGCGCCCCGGCCGCGCACGTCGAGCGCCACCGCACGCGGCTGCACCAGCACCTGCGCGAGCTGCGCGCGAGCGCGCGCCGCGGCGTCGCCGGCGGCGAGCGGGCCTTGCTGGCGCACTCGTCGGCGCTGTCGCGCAAGGCTGCGGCCGCCGAGCTCGCCCGCGTGCGGGGGGTGGCCGGCGCGCACGGCAGCGGCGTCGCGCTGGACCGCGGCGCGACCTCCGCGGTGGCGCGCCGCCGGCGCGACCTCGAGCGCTTCGCCGTCGCGCTGGCCGCCCACGATCCGCAGCACACGCTCGAGCGCGGCTATGCGCTCGTCGAGGACGGCGCCGGCGAGCCCGTCACCTCGGCCGCCGCCGCGCGCGAGCAGCGCTCGCTCGTCCTGCGCCTGCACGACGGCCGCGTGCCGGTGCGTCCGGAGCCGCCCGTAGATTGACCCGTCCGATGGCCGAAGCCGACACGCTCACCTACGAGGCCGCCTGCGAGCGCATAGAGGCGATCATCGCGCGGCTGGACTCTGGCGAGGCGGGGCTGCGCGAGACGCTCGAGCTGTGCCAGGAGGGCCGCCGCCTGGTCGAGTTCTGCGCCGCCGAGCTCGACGCGGTCGGCCGCGGGCTCGAGGAGCTGCGGCTCGACGAGCTGGTGGCTCGGCTTTCTACTTCGGCCGCGTCGTAGCTTCCGGCGAACGGCGGCTGGGTAGGGCGGCGATGGGGTCGGCGCCTCCTTACCCAGCCGCAGTTGACGTTCGCCGGCGTCGCCGGCACGCCCGCTCAGCCGCCGTCGTCGGCGCTCACGAGGCCGCTGCGCATCGCCAGCAGCGCGATCTCGGCGCGCTGGTCGCCGTGCGGCATGTCCTCGAGCCCCATCGCCCGCCCGAGGTGGTCGAGCTCGGAGACCACCGCCTCGAGCGGGATCCCCGTCGCCTCGGCGACCTCCTCGTCGGTCGACGGGTTGATGCCCTCGCCGTCGGTGAACAGCGGCCGGCAGAGCGCCCGCAGGACGCGCTGCTGCTGCTCGGAGAAGCGCGGCGTGGCGCTCAGCTCGCCGGGCACGAGCGTCGGCCCGAGGGTGCCCGCGCCGACCGGAGCGCAGAAGGCGAAGATCGTGCGGCCCACCCGCAGCAGGTCGCCGTCGGCGAGCCGCCGCCGGCCCGACAGCCGCAGGCCGTTGACCCACGTGCCGTTCTGGGAGAGCCCGTCGTCGGAGACCGTCCACTCGCCGGCGCGCAGCTCGAGCTCGGCGTGCAGGCGCGACATCTCGGGGTCCCACGGGACCGAGATGTCCGCTTCCTCGCGCCGGCCGAGCGTGATGCTCTTCGTCCGCTCGGCCAGCGAGAAGATGTACTGGCGGCCCTCGTCGTCGCGGTAGACGAGGAACGGATCGCCGATGCGCTCGGCGGCCCGCCGGGCCTCCAATTCCTCCTGTGTCGGCTGGCCGAGGGTGAGTGGCGACTCCACCTACCGAGCCTACATGACGCTCAGTCGCCGGAAAAGATGTTCAGCAGCGACACGAAGATGTTGACGATCGAGACGAAGATTCCGGTCGCCAGCCAGATCGTGTCGCGCTCGGTCCCGTGCTTGCGCAGGTAGTTGAAGTCGATGACGATCAGCAGCGCTGAGAGCGCGTAGATGCCGAGGCTGACCCACGGGCTGATCGAGCCGGCGAACAACGACCACACGATCGTCGCGCAACACGCCGCGAAGACCAACAGCGAGACGGGCCGCATCCACCGCGCGAGATCCTTCGAGAGCACGAAGCCGAACGCGCCGGCGCCGGCCACCGTGGCCGCGGTGCCGGCGAACGCCTGTGTGAGCGCGTCGGGCTCGATGGTCGCGAAGTAGGCGATCACCGGCCCGAGGCCGAGGCCGATCATCAGTGCGGTCGCGAACAGCCAGCCCATCGCGAACGTGCCGACGCGGAAGCGCTCCCCGGCGAACGAGGAGACGAGCAGCATGCCGAAGCCGGCGAACGAGCACAGCCGCGCCGTGCCCAGCGACAGATCCCGGCCGATCAGCGTGCCGACAGCACAGAAGGCCAGCGCGATGGCGACCAGGAACAGGACCTGGCCCATCAATTGGGCGGTCGAGATGGCGCGAGGAGCGGCTTGCTCGCGGAACGCGGTGGTGGTGCTCGTCTCGGACATGGCGCGCAATGTACCCCTCAAAGGGGTTCTCCATTACACCTTTTGGACGAGTGTCCCGGTACCGAGGCCGCCGCCGCAGCACATGGTCACGAGACCGATCTCCTTGTCGGCCCGCTCCATCTCGTGCAGCAGGGTGGTGAGCAGCCGCGCGCCGGTCGAGCCGAGCGGGTGGCCGAGCGCCATCGCGCCGCCGTTGACGTTCACGCGGTCCATGTCCGGATCGAGCTCGCGCTTCCACGCCAGCACGACCGGGGCGAACGCCTCGTTGATCTCCACGAGGTCGATGTCGTCCATCGTCATGCCGTTGCGCTCGAGCAGCTTGCGCGTCGCCGGGATCGGGCCCGTGAGCATCATCACGGGGTCGACGCCGACGGTCGTCTGGTCGATGATCCGCGCGCGCGGCTCCACGCCCAGCTCGGCCGCCTTGTCGGCGCTCATCAGCAGCACAGCGGCGGCGCCGTCGGAGATCTGGGACGAGTTGCCGGCCGTGATCTTGCCGTCCTCCCTGAAGGCCGGCTTGAGCCCCGCCAGCGCCTCGAGGCTGGTGTCGGGCCGGATGCCCTGGTCGGACACGTAGGTCGAGCCGTTGACCTGGAACGGGATCGTCTCGCGCTCGAACCGGCCCTCCTCGGTGGCGCGCGCGGCGAGCTGGTGCGAGCGCACGGCCAGCTCGTCCATCTCCGACCGCGGGATCTCCCACTGGTCGGCGATCATCTCGGCCGAGATGCCCTGCGGCACGAGGTTGTACTTCTCGAGCAGCGCGGGCGGCCACGGCGAGCCGACGTCGTCGACCCACTTGAAGCCGACGCCCATCGGGATGTGGCCCATGTGCTCGACTCCGCCGCCGATCACCACGTCGTGGACGCCGGCGGCGATCAACGCGGCGCCGAAGTTGACGGCCTGCTGGGCCGAGCCGCACTGGCGGTCGACCGTGGTGGCGGGCGTCTCGATCGGCAGCCCGGCCTGCAGCCAGGCGTTGCGGCCGACGTTGAACATCTGCTCGCCGTACTGCTGCACACAGCCGCAGATCACGTCCTCGACGGCCTCGGCGGGGATGCCCGCGCGCTCGATGACCTCGGTGTAGGTCCTGCCGAGCAGCTCGTTCGGGTGCGTGTCCTTGTAGTAGCCCTTGTCCGGATGTCCGCGCCCGATCGGGGTGCGGGCCGCCTCGACGATGACCACTTCGCGACCGTTCATGTTGTCGGAGCCTCCACTTTTGACCGGCGCGCAGCGTCGCGCCTAGGCGTAGTGTACGGCCATTGACTGACCAGTCAGCCAACCGGGAGCCAGCAGTGTCTGAACGAGTCGGAATCGCCGGAAGTGGAGCCATCGCATGCGGCCTCGCGGCCGTGGCCGCCCAGCGCGGCGACGTGGTGGTACTCGCGCGCTCCGACGGCTCCGCCGAGCGGGCCGACCGCCGCGTGCGGGCGCTGTGCGAGAAGGCCGGCGTCAGCGTCAACGGCAACGTCCGCGTGACCTGCGACACGGCCGAGCTGGGCGACGTGAGCTTCGTGGTCGAGGCGATCGTCGAGGACCCGGCGGCCAAGCGCGCGCTGATGAGCGAGCTGGGCGGGAGCGTCTCCGACGAGGCGATCCTGGCCACCACGACCTCCTCGCTCTCGATCTCCGAGCTGGCCGAAGCCTCGGGCCGGCCCGACCGCTTCGTCGGCCTGCACGTGTTCAACCCGGTCCCGAAGATGGACCTGGTCGAGCTCGCCTTCCCGGAGGCCGCCACCGAGCAGACGCGCGAGCGGGCGCGGGCACTGTGCGAGGCGCTGGGCAAGACGGCCGTCGAGGTCCCGGACACGGCCGGCTTCGTGGTCAACCGCCTGCTGTTCCCGTACCTGTTCGAGGCGGTCCGCCTGATGGAGCGCACGGAGATGCAGCCCGAGGCGATCGACACGTGCATGCGGCTCGGCGCCGGCCACCCGCTCGGGCCGCTGGCGCTGCTCGACCTCGTCGGGCTCGACGTGTCGGCCGCGATCGGCCGCACGATCGGCGCCGACGTGCCGGAGCGGATCGAGCGGATGATCGGCGAGGGCGCGCTGGGCCGGAAGGCCGGGCGCGGCTTCTACACGTACGACGGCTGAAGCTCGCGTCGCAGCAGCTTGCCCGCCGGTGTGCGGGGCAGCCGCTCGACGAAGCGCACGTCGTGCAGCCGCTTGTGGGGCGCGACGCGCTCGGCCACCCAGGCCATCAGCGCGTCGCCGGCCACCTCCTCGCGCGCGACCACGAAGGCGACCGGGACCTCGCCGCGGCGCTCATCGGGGCGCCCGACCACGGCCGCCTCGGCCACCGCGGGATGGCTGCCCCAGGTAGCCGCGCATGGTCTGCGGGCCGCGGATCAGCAGCTCGCCGTCGACCACCCGGAGCTCGGTGCCGGGAGCGATCCGGCCCGCCGAGCCGGGCACCGTGCCGAGCTCGCGGTCGGGGATGGCGGCGACCGCCGTCGTCTCCGTCATCCCGTAGCCCTGCCCGACCACGGCGTGCGGGAAGCGCTCGGCCACCGCCCGCTGGAGCGGCGCACCGAGCGGCGCCCCGCCGGAGACGATGAGCTCGACCGCCGGCAGGTCCTCGGGCTGGGCGACGAGGAAGCCGAGCACCGGCGGCGGGACGATCAGCACGGTCACGTCCTGGACGTCGCGGACAAAGGTGCGCGGGTCGAACCGCTGCAGCATCTTCAGACGTGCGCCGGCGGCCAGCCCGCAGCCGAGCGTGACGACGAAGCCCATCACGTGGTGCAGCGGCGCCAGGACCGCCACGACGTCGTCGGGCGTCATACGCAAGCCGCTCTGCACCTGGCGGACGGCGGTGACGAGGTTGGCGTGCGTGAGCACGACGCCCTTCGGCAGGCCGCTGGTGCCGCTCGAGTACGGCAACAGCGCCGGATCATCCGGCGCCACGTCCGGCCCGGGAGCCGGTCCGGCCGCCGCGAGCAGCGACTCGTCGAACCGCTCGATCAGCAACGACGCGCCCGAGTCGGCGAGCTGGCGCGCGACCTCATCGTCGGTCGCGGACGAGCCGATGCCGGTCACGGCGCCGCCCGCCGTCATGGCCGCCAGCGCCACGCCCGCCCACGGCGCCATGTTCGGCGCCTTGATGGCGAGCACGTCGCCGGGTCCGAAGCCACGCGCGGCGAGCACCGCGGCGACGCGCTCGACCCGCCCCGCAAGCTCTCCGTACGTCAGGTCGTCGATCGCGACGCGGTCGGGCTGGCGCGCGGCGACGGCGGCGATCAACTCGTGGAAGGTGGCGTTTGACACGTGTCAAACGTACCGCCGGAGTTTGACGCGTGTCAAATCCGAATGTTTAGATCACATTGAGAGAAGGTTGGGATATTGCCGAGTGCGACGAACGTACCCTCATCGCACCCCTCCTCCAGAAACACTTGAGCCCGGCTCGCTCCCCTGAGCCGGGCTCTTGTGTTCTCTCGGTCGATCCTCCCCAGGATCTCCCTCTCTCCTCCTCAACCGCCGAAGCGGCCAGTCGGTTGCGGGGCAAGGTAGCGCGTCGGCGACGTTTGTGCAATTCCGCACGGGGTTTCGTTTCGCAACCCTGACCGTCGGAGTAGGCTGGCGCGGCCGTGCGCCCCTCGCACGACACCCGCGAGGAGACGATCGTCCAGCTGCGACGCGGCTATCTCGCGGGCCGGCTCGGCACCGACACCTTCGCCCACCGGCTCGACCAGGCGCTCGAGGGCGACAGCCGCGAGCAGCTGCGAGGTCTGACCGCCGACCTCCCGGCGGCGCCCCGCACCCTGCTCGGTCGCCTGCGCGCGCGGCTCGCGCGCCCCGTGCTGCCGGAGGTCGTCGGCGCCCACCTCGTCATCGGGCGCTCCAGCTCGTGCCAGATCGTGCTCGGCGACGACACCGTGTCGCGCCGCCACGCCGAGCTGCGCTTCGAGGACGGCCGCTGGCTGCTGCGCGACCTCGGCTCCTCGAACGGCAGCTACGTCAACGGGCGCTGGGTCACCGAGGCCGAGGTCCGGGCGGGCGACGTGGTCCACCTCGGAGGCTGCCGGCTACGCCTGTAGCCGCCGCACGGTCGCCTCGGTGACGATCGTCGTGCGCGCATCCGGCTCGCGCGCGCACACGGTCACGATCGAGAGCAGGAGCTCGTAGTCGACCGACAGCTGGTTGAGCGGGACGTTCACGTCGCCGCCGCCGAGCCTGCGGTTCAGCCGCACGAGGAGACCGCCGCGCGGCGGGTCGACGTGGATCGTCATCGACCGGGCGCCCATGATCGCGTGGATGCCGACGCTCGTGATGTCGTCCCAGTCGACCGGCGCGCCCGCCGCCCCCTGATCCCAGCGCAGCACCTCCGGCGTCATCACCAGGCGGAACGGGCCCCGCAGCTGCCACAGCCCGATCACCGCGAACGTCCCGAACGTCAGGACGCCGAGAGCGCCCGCCAAGCGCGCGAACGTACCGCCGGCACCGGCCAGCAACAGCCCGGACGAAGCGGCGAACAGCACCGCGCCGACGGTGAGCAGGACCCGCCGCGCCCGGTTGACGCGGACGACCAGCGCCCCGTCCTCGAGCCGCGGCCCGGAGCCGTCCGGCATCAGCTCGGCCACGGGGACGACGATCAGGACGAGCGCGAAGAGCAGGGACCCTGCGCCGGTCACGACGTCGCCCGCGATGAAGAGCGGGAGCGAGCCGAGCATGAAGAAGACGCCGACGACGATGAGGCCGAGCTGCCGCAGGCTCATGCCGTCAGGCCACGGCGCGGCGCTGGCGGATCCGGACCGCCTCGATCCGGTTCTCGCGCACGGACTCGACCCGTATCGAGTAGCCGTTGTGGGTGATGGTGTCGCCGCGCTTGGGCAGCCGGCCGAGCTCGCCGAACACGAAGCCGCCGACCGAGTTGTAGGCGTCGGAGTCGACCGGCAGCTCGAGCCCGTAGTCGACGAGGTCGGTGATGGCGACGTGTCCGCGCACGAACCAGTCGCCGTTCGCCAGCCGGCGGACGGCGCCGCCGAGCGGGTCGGTCTCGTCGTCGATCTCGCCGACGACCTCCTCGATGATGTCCTCGACGGTGACGATGCCGGCGGTGCGGCCGTACTCGTCGATCACCACGGCGAGCGAGCTGCGCTGGCGCTGGAGGTCTGCCAGCAGGTCGTCGAGCGGCTTGGTCTCCGGCACGATCGGGGCCTCGCGCACGAGGTCGTCGATCCGGCTCTCGGGCCCTTCGGTGAGCAGCAGCTGGGCGAGCGAGTTGGCGTGCACGATCCCCTTCACGCGATCGTGGTTCTCGTCCTCGGTAACCACCAGCCGCGTGTGGCCCGAGGACACGCAGCGCCGTAGCGCGGTCTCGACGTTCTCGGACAGGTCGACGGTCACCACGGCGGGCGCCGGGGTCATGACCTGGCGGGCCTGCTGCTCGTGCAGGTGGAAGACGCCCGTGAGCATCTGCGCCTCGCCCACGTCGAGCTTGCCGCCGGTGAGCGACTGGGCGATCAGGACCTTGAGCTCCTCGGGCGAGCCGCCCTCCTCGTACTCGTTGGTGCTGCGGACGCCGACCAGCCTGAGCATCCAGTTGGACGCCGTGTTGAGGACGTGGATGAACGGGTTGAAGACCTGCGTGAACAGGTGCAGCGGGCGGGCGATCCAGCGCGCGACCCGCTCGGCCCGGTTGATCGCGTAGATCTTCGGCACCTGCTCGCCGATCGTGATGTGCAGCGACGTCGTGATCAGGTAGGCGAGCCCGAACGAGATGGCCAGCGAGACCCCGTGCGGCACGCTCTCGCCCAGCAGCTCCTCGATCAGGTCGGCCACCGCCGGCTCGCCCAGGAAGCCGATGCCCAGCGAGGTGAACGTGATGCCGAGCTGGCAGGCCGCGAGGTACTTCGACAGGTCGTCGAGCTGGCGCAGCACCAGGCCCGCGCCGCGCTTGCCCTCCACGGTCTGCTCTTCGATCTGCGACCGGCGGACGCGCACGAGCGCGAACTCCGCCGCCACGAAGAAGCCATTGAGCAGCACGAGGACGACGACGGCCAGCAGCAGCAGGACGGTCATCGGCGGACCTTGGGGCGCGCGCTGGGCGCGCCGCTACTTCGGGAGCTGTCGTCGTCGTTCATCAGGCGACGGCGCACATGGTAGTGGAGAGGCCCGCCGTAGCGGGCCTCTCCGTCGTCGCGAGGGACTTTGCCGTACTGGCTCGTGGAAGAATCAGCAGAGCTTGAGGAGCAGGGAGCGCTCGCGCCACCCGCCCTTCTTCATCTTCTCGCGGACGCTGACCGCTGCGTAGGTTCCGCTCTCAGCGGACACGCCACGGAAGTCGGCCGTCGCCCGGAGGCGACCGTTGGAGCGCCGCGCCTTGACGGTGCGGGCGCCCTTGGAGCCGACGTAGCGGATGGCACCCTTCTGCGCCTTCTTGCTGAGCGCGAGGCGCACGCTCCGGCCGCTGACGCAACGGTTCGAGACCGTTGCCGCGGACTGGATGATGGTGGTGTTGTTCGTCACCGCGGGCGCTGCCGGCGGGGGCGGGTTGACGACACACGTGCTGGCGCGCGGCGCGGGGGCGTTGGTACCCGGCGCGAGCGCCATGGTCGGCTTCGGACCGCCGCAGTAGTACGCCTGCCAGGACTTCTCCCACGCACGGAACTCGTCGTCCGTGAGATCGACGTCACGCGTGTACCGCTCGGGCGCCAGCGACGCCTTGACGGTCCACGAGATCGGCAGGTCGCCCTCGGTGCTGAACGTCAGCAGGCCCAGCGGGCCGCGGCCGCTGCCGTCCGGCGCCGTCACGGAGTTGTGCAGGTACGCCTGCGCGTCTCCCATGACGTTGAACACCTCGGGCTGGCCGTGGTCGGACTTCTCGGAGTGCGGATCCGCGAACGACTCGCCGAAGTCGTCGATGTCGTTGATCCGCCGCACGCCCGGCTGCTCCGCCCGCGTCTTCACGAAGACGTGGGTGAAGATGCCGTTCGCGTCCTTCAGGAATCCCTGAGGATCGGTCAGCGCCAGCGTGAACGGCGGGACGTCCGCGATCATGTGCGGCGCGTACCAGCGCTCGATGCTGTAGCCGAAGCCCAGCTTGTAGGTGTTCAGCGGCTCGATCGCCGACACGCCGAGGGCGGCGAGGGTCGGCTGGATGATCGGACGGTTGGTCGCCGCGACCTCGCCGTCGGCGGCCTGCTCGTAGGGCTCGTTCTGGCCCGAGTCCTCGTGATCGCTGATGCAGACCACGATGTCGCGCTTCTCCACGTCATCGCCGCCGCCGGCCTCGAGGTTGACGCCCGTCTGATCGGGGTCGATGTCGGGATCGCTGGCGCTGGTCCCCGTGTCGAACGCGTTGTAGACGACGTACCCGGAATGCTTGCCGGGGATGAGCGCCTGGTCCACGGAGAAGTTCGCCCTTGGTCTCACCTGGATGTGCGCCGACTTGACGGTGTCGCCGAAGTCGACATGGGCGTCCGCCAGGTCCTTGGCGAGGTAGCAGCCCGGTTCGAGGGTGTACGGGTTGAGGCGGAACGTCGGGACATCGTCGGCGACGGCCTTGTCGCCGTACGAGCTGTCCGCGAGTGAGGCAGTGGTGCCTACGGCGAACGTCGCCGCAAGCGCACTCAAGAAGAGCACGAGCCGGAAGCGCATGGCTTCCCTCCTTGGAGTGTCGGGGGCCCGCTCGGTCGAAACATCCGGTCTCGGTTGAGCTGCCATCCCTGGGGTTACCGCGACGCTAGTGCGGTCTTAATGGGCGCGAAACGGCTCCCGGGGTGGTGCGCGCCGGTCCCGCGGGTGGTCGTTTCCCACCCCTCGAGCGCTCGCGTCCTACCCGTTCGCGTGGAGGTTCCCTACCCCGCCGGCAAGCGCCTGCGCAGCCTCGACGCGGTTGTGCACGCCGAGTCGCGCGTAGATGGCGGCCACGTGGAACTTCACGGTGTTCTTGGAGATGAAGAGCCGCTGCGCGATCAGCTCGTTCGGGAGGCCCAGGGCCAGGAGCTCGAGCACCTCGCGCTGACGCTCGCTCAATGTGCATGCCCCTCCCTCGCCCGCTCGATGCGCGGCGGCGAGCCACCCTGCGGGGAAGACGGTGTCGCCGGCGAGAATGCGCGACAGCCCGGCTACGACGTCGCACGAGGAGGCGCATTTGAGGAGCACGCCGTCGACCTCGAGCGCGAGCGAGTCGCGCGCCAGTGCCGGGTCCAGCTCGGAAGCGAGAAGGACGAGCCGTCCGGTGCCGAGCCCGCGCCGCACTCTCTCGATCAGGGCCGGCAGGTCGCCGTCCTCCGCGAGCTCGGCGTCCACGAGCGCGACGTCGGGGGCGTACGACGTCAGGCAGCGGTAGAGGTCGGCCGGGCGGGCGCACCGGCCGACGACGTCGAGGCCGGACTGCTCGAGGAGCTGCTCGAGCGCCTCGAGCACCAGCTCGTGCGGTCCCGTGAGAACGACTCGCGGTCTCTGCCCGGCTGGGTCCTGTGCGCTGCTCTGCAGCAAACCGAATGCTCCTCATCGTCAACCGCGGCGGGCGAGAAGTGCTGCAGCGACCTTATGGAAATCTTGAGCATTCATGAAGGGGAGGTTCCTCCCCGTGTGCGCTCTTGGCTCGCCATATCCTCTCCCGGATGCGGATCGTGTCGCTCGTGCCGTCGGCCACCGAGATGCTGTTCGCCCTCGGGGTCGGGGACGAGGTCGCTGCCGTGACGCACGAATGCGACCACCCGCCGGAGGCCCTGGAGCTGCCGAAGGTCACGCGCGACGTGATCGGCCACGGCCTGCCGCCGGACGAGATCGACCGCGCGGTCCGGGCCCTGACCGAGCAGGGCAAGGCGATCTACGAGCTCGACGAGGTGGCGCTGCGGCGCCTGCAGCCGGACCTGATCGTCACCCAGGCGCTGTGCGCGGTCTGCGCCGTCTCCTACGACGACGTGCTCGCGGTCGCCGAGCGCCTGGACCCCGCGCCGCAGGTGCTCTCGCTCGACCCGAACACACTCGGCGAGGTCCTCGGCGACGTCCGCACGCTGGCGCAGGCGACCGACGCCAAGGACGCCGGGGTCGCGCTCGTCCAGGACGCCGCCTCGCGGATCGACCGCGTGCGGCTGGCCGTGCGCGCCGCCCAACCCGTCGGCGTCGCCGCGCTCGAATGGCTGGACCCGGTGTTCGTGGCCGGCCACTGGACGCCGCAGCTGATCGAGTACGCCGGCGGCTTCGACGTGCTCGGCTTGGCGGGCGAGCACTCCGAGCAGCGCACGTGGGACGACGTGCGCGCGGCGCAGCCCGAGGTCGTGGTCGTGATGCCGTGCGGGTACGACGCCGACCGCGCGCTCGAGGAGGCCGGGACCTACGCCGACGAGCTCGCCTCGCTCGGCGCCCGCCGCGTCGTGGCCGTCGACGCCGCCGCCTACTTCTCGCGCCCCGGCCCGCGCCTGGTCGACGGCCTCGAGCTGCTCGGCCACATCCTGCACCCGGACCGGCTGCCCGAGGCGCCCGGTCCGGTGCACGAAGTGATCCTCTAGTTCGGCGCGTGAACCCCCGGCGCGTCGTGGCTGCGGTTGCGGCCGAAGACGCGCTGCTGCACGCGCGGGCGGTCCGGGGTGTCGGTCGCGCCGACGAGCTGGCAGATCGCGCCCGGGAACGGGTCCGGCGAGGCGTTGCCGCCATACGGGTCGGTCCACCAGCGCGTCGGCCCGCCGGCGTTCCGCAGGCGCGTGTCGCGCAGGTAGACGTCGCGGTGGGTGCCGTCGTAGGTGTCCTCGTCACAGAGGTCCGTGTTCGCACGGTCGCCGTTCGGCTCGACCTCCCGGCAGAGGTCGAACGTGCGCGCGATGCCCGCCCCGTTCGCGTAGCGGCTGGGATCGAAGACGCCGAAGGCGGCGTCGTAGGAGGCGAGCACCGTGCCGCCCGTCGTCAGCTCGTTCTCGACGCTCCAGAGCTCATAGGTCGCCCATACGGTGGTGATGCTGCCGGCTGGGACGAGGAAGCCCGACTCCATGCAGGCACGGTCCGGGATCAGCCGACCGCCGGGCCCGTCCGGATAGCCGTTGTCGGTGGTCGCGATGGAGACCGCGGCGTCGCAACCGCGCGTGTACTCCCCCGCGTCACCGAAGCGGCCGACGACGTTGCTGATGATCTCCGTCCCGTCGCCGCATCGGGACGCGTACAGCAGCTCGTGCACGTTGTTCGACAGCGCATCGGGCGAGTGCGAGCCCTGGTGGACGCGGACGACGAAGTCGCAGGTCACGCCGAGCGCGCCCTCGGCCGTGGTGAGCGCGACGTCGTTCTCGTACTCGATCTTGTAGCCGACGTGGTCCTCCGTCCGGCGGATGGCGCCGGCCCAGGCGTCGAGCGCCTCGGTGGCGGCGCCGAACGGGATGCCGGAGTACGCCTCGTGGCCGGGCGCCGCCAGATGCGCGGCCACCCGGTCGTAGAGGTCCGAGCCGCGCGGGTCGCGGCCGTGCTCATGGCCGAACGTGCACTCGCGCCCGGTCGCGGGGTCGGTGACGACGGGCGGATGCCAGCCCGGGTACACCTTGCCGTCCGGCCCGATCACCGAGAACCGCTCGTGCAGCTCGCGCGGGCAGGTGTCCTGCGCCGCGGGCTGCCAGTTGCGCTGCGAGAAGGCGACCGAGGCGGGCGCGGGCGGGAGCCGCGGCGGCAGGCCGTCGGAGGCCGGCGGCGACGGCCGGGGTGCGGGCGGCTCCGCCGCGGCGCGGACGTGGATGACGATCCGGCCCGCCAGCCGGCGCCCGCCGCGCAGGCGGATCCGGAACCGCACGGCGTCGCGGCCGCTGAACCCGGCGTTCGGCCGGTAGCGGACCGTGCCCCGGCGGGCGTCGAACCCGCTCAGGCGCCCGTGGGCAGGCCGCGCCGTGATCGCGCGCCGGGCGCCGGGCTCGCGCCCGCGGACGAGCACGCGCCTCCGGATCGCGCAGTCCAGGCGCAGGAGCACGGACCCGCCGGCCGCGACGTCGACCGACGAGGCCTGGCAGCGGCGGACGGCCGCTTCGGACGCGGCGGGCGGCGCGGCGGCCGCGACCACCGCGCCGAGTGTCACCGCCGCGAGCGCGAGCCGCGTGTGGCCCCTCACCGGCTCGGCTTGCGGATCGTGACCGCCCGCGTGGTCGTCACGGAGCCCACGGACAGGACCGCCGTGGCGCGCAGCAGGCTGCGCCGGGCCAGGCGGTACGGGAGCGTCAGGCGGACCGTCTTGCTCGTGGCGCCGGCGGCCGCGAAGCGCTCGCGCGCGACCGTCCTGCCCTTGACGCGCAGGACGAGCGTGCCCTCGCAGCGGATGTCGCAGCGGACGCTGAAGGCCACGCGGCCGCGGGTGTTGATCTTCAGCGCGCGCGGCAGGATCCGGAGCCGCGGCGTCGCCTCGGCCACGGCGGGCGGGGGCGTGTCCGGGGCGACCGACGCGGGCGGGTCGGGTACGGCCGGGCGCGCCGGGCCGGGCAGCAGCGCGACGGTCACCTCGCCCGCATCCGAGCGCCCGTGCCGGAACGCGAAGTCGGACCCGAAGGCGACGTCGGGCCCGCCGTTGCCGTCGACGTCGCCGACCCCGGCGGCCGAGCGCCCGAGCCGCTCGCCGCCGCTCTGGCCGTCGATCCGCAGGGCGTCGAGGCTCGCGAGCGCGATGGTGCGCGTCGTGTCCGCCGCGTTGGCCGGGACGAGGCCCGTGTCGGCCGGCAGGGTCCGCGGGTCCCCGACGCCGGGCACGATCCAGGCCGAGCCCGCGCCGGGCCCGGCGGCCGGGTCGTAGCCGTAGCCGCCGACGGCGACGTCGTCGAGCCCGTCGCGGTCGACGTCGCCGACGCCCGCGACCCCGAAGCCCGCGGAGCTGCCGACGTCGCCACGGATCCGGTAGCCCTCGGCCCCGAGCGCCGCGCTGTCGAGCAGCGTGCCCTCGGGCCGCCCGCGCCGCCGCGAGCCGTAGACCACGTAGGCCGCATCGGAGTTCGCCGCCGCCGTGCTGTCGGCTCCGATCACCAGGTCGCCCAGGCCGTCGTCGTCGACGTCGCCCGCGCCGTCGATCGAGATGCCGAGGCGGTGACCGGCGAAGGCGCCACCGACGGCGAACAGGTACGACGACGCCTTCGCGAGGTCCACGCGGCCGCGGGTGACGCCGCTGACCGCGAACGCCGCGCCGGAGGCCGTGGTGCGGCCGAACGCGGTCGCCGTGTAGGTCCCGATGCCGATGTCGCGCATGCCGTCGCCGTTCACGTCGCCGAGCGCGGCGAGGCCGATCATCTGCCCGAACGGCGCGGCGCTCGAGCCCGGCGACGCGCCGTCGATCCGGGCCAGCGTCGTGCCCGGCTCGCTCACGTCGACCTGACCGGTCCCGCTCTGGCCGGGCACGATCCAGACGATGCCGTTGTTGCCACGCGCAGGGACGACGTCGGTCGTGTCGGCGGTGTTGGCCATGACCGCGATCTCCTCGCGCCCGTCGCCGTTGAGGTCGCCGACGCCCACGGTCTGGTAGCCGAGGTGGTCGTACTCGGGCTCGTCGATCCCGACGATCAGAAAGCCGGCGTCGCCGAGAGCACCGAGGTCGAGCGTCGGCTGGAGCCGCAGCGCGGGCGACCCGAAGACCACGTACGCGCGCCCGCGCGCAGCGTCGATCCCCGGCGGGCGGCCGGGGTACTCGTATGCCCACGCGCCGACCAGCACGTCGTCGAGGCCATCGCCGTTGACGTCGGCGCAGCCGACGCCGGTGCCGGCGAAGCTGCCCTCGTTGCGGCCCTCGAGACGGATCGAGCGGCCCAGGCCGGCGAGGTCCTCGCCGCCGAACAGCGGGCCGCCCCACGTCACGTAGGCGGCGCCCTCCCACGAGTTCGTCGCCGGGATGCGGCTCCACTGCGAGGCGCCGGTGATCACGTCGTCGTAGCCGTCGCCGTCGACGTCGCACGGACCGCTCGAGAGCGCGCCTCCCGCCGCGTCGCCGCCGTCGCCCTGCAGCCTGGCGAGCGGCCAGGTGAGCCAGTCGAAAGCCGTGTCGGTGCCCGCGCCGCGGCCGCGGCCCTCGAGCCGCGCGCGCGCCGGCGCGGCATCGGCGTCGGAGTCGATGGCCAGCACGGCGCGGCGGTAGCCGGCCGCGGCCGGAGCGAAGGCGACCGAGACGGGACACGACTCGCCCTCGGCGAGCGTCCGCCCCGAGCAGGCGTCGGCCGCGATCGCGAACGAGCCCGCGTCCGGGCCCGCGAGCTCGATGGCACCGACCTCGAGCGACCCGGCGCCGCTGCTCGTGAGCGTGAAGACCTGCGGGGCCGACGGGGCGCCGCCGGGCGTCGCGTCGGCGAAGCGGCGCGTCACGGGCGAGAGCGACGCGGCCGGCTGGGTCGCGACGCCGCTCAGCGTCACCGGGGCCGGGCCGTAGCTCGCGATCGCGAGCGTGGCCGCCTTGGGCCCGGGCGAGGTGGGCGCGAAGGCGACCACCACGTCGCATGAGGCTCCAGGGGCGAGGTTCGCGCCGCTGCAGCCGTCCTGGGTCCTGGGGAACTGATTGGCGTCGGCGCCCGAGGCGGTGACGTTGCCGAGCGTGTAGGCGGCGCCGTCCTCGTTCGTGATCGTCACCGTCTGCGTTGCGCCGGCCGGGCCGACGCGGCCGGCGAAGCTCAGCGCGTTCGCCGAGAACGCCAGGTCGCGGCCCGTGCCGGTGTTGGCCGCGCTGGTGAGCGGAGGCCCGTTGGTGACGATCCTCAGCGTCGTCGACCTGGCGCCCGTCTCCGTCGGCGAGAACGCGACGGCCACCGTGCACGTCTGGCCCTGGTTGAGCACCGTCGCGGTCGTGCAGGTCCCCGCCGGCATCACGAACTGCGGCGCGTCGGGTCCGGTCAGGCCGATCTCCTGGACCGCCAGCGGGTCGCTGCCGGTGCTGGTCAATGTGTACGTGCGCGACGTGCTCGGACCGGCGTCCACCTGGCGGTTGCTGAAGCTGAAGGCCGTGATGGGCGTCAGCGTGGCGGTGACGTCGGCCTGGGCCGTCGCGGGAAGCACGAGCGCCACGGCGACGGCGATGGGCAGGCAGCGGGGCGCGATTCTCACGTGCATCGGCTTTCAGCGTCGGGGCAGCGCCCGCCGAGCGCGCCATTTACGTCTTAGGAGACCCTAATTAGGGGATCCTAATACGAAGCCGGGGTCAGCGCTAGAGGCTGTTGCTGCTGACCGCGATCGCCCCGACCACGGAGACGAGCCCGACGGCGGCGCACGCGAGCACGGGCAGCAGGTCGCCGCGGCGCATCGCGCCGAGCCGCTCGATCGCGAGCGCCGCTATCGCACCGCCGATCAGGCCGCCGATGTGCCCGCCGATCGAGATGTTCAGGTTCGTGAAGACGAACGGCAGGGCGAGGTTGAGCAGGATCACGGGGCCGAGGCCCGACCGCCAGGGGTCGATCCCGCGTGCCCGCTGGAAGATGAACGCCGCCGCCATCAGGCCGAACACGGCGCCCGACGCCCCGACCGTGAGCGCGTGCGGCTTCATCGCGATCGCCCCGAACGAGCCGGCCAGCAGCGACGCGAAGTAGAGCGCGCTGAAGCGCACGTGCCCCATTGCCGGCTCGAGCATCGTGCCGAGCCAGTACAGGATGTACATGTTGAAACCGATGTGGAGGAGGCCGTCGTGCAGGAACGCGCCGGTGACCAGGCGCCAGTACTCGCCCTCCGCCACGCCGATCACCTGGCCCTCGTAGAACCCGCTGCCGAGGGTGCCGAGATCGATGAACACCGGGCTGTTGGAGATCTGGGTGCCGAGGTAGAGCAGCACGCAGATGCCGATCAGGACGTAGGTCACGGTCGGCTGCGCGTACACGTTGCGCAGCGTCCGCACCGGCGTCTTCTGCCGCGCGCACTCGGGGCAGCGCATGCCGACCGGCGTCGAGGTCATGCAGTCGGGGCAGATCGGCCTGCCGCAATTGGAGCACGAGACGCCGGTCTCCCGGCCGGGGTGGCGGTAGCAGGCGGCCATCTCGCCGCGGGAAGCTAGCAGCGCAGGTTTTAGGAAAGCTCAGCGGCGATCATCACGTCGCCGCTGGGCGTGTCGCGGCCGCCGCGCGGCTCGTTGGTGACCAGCACCTGTCGGTAGCCGTCCACCGACGGGATCGCGGCCTCGGCGGAGCCGTCGCCGCGCGGCGTGAACAGCACGTCGGTCGGCTCGGGCGTCTTCGAGCCCTCGGGCATCAGCCAGACCTCGTAGACCTGCCCCTCCGGCGGGGCGGGGAGATTCTCGGCGACGAGCGTGGCCTGGTCGCCCTCGACCTGGAGCTCGGCGCTCGCGCCCGCGGCCTCGACGTTCGCGGAGATCGTGCGCTCCTCGGGCCCGCCCAGAGACGCGCCCACGAGCACGCCGGCCACCAGCAGTCCAGCGGCCACCGGCGCCAACCGCCAGCCGCTGAGCCAACCCAGGCCACGGCGCTCGCGGCGGGTGCGCTCCGGCCGGTCGGCGCCCGCGCCCGCGGCGCCGAGCAGCTCGGCCTCGCGCTCGACCTCGGCCATGATGCGGTCCTTGAGCTCCGGCGGCGGGACCATCAGCGGCGAGGCCATGGGCAGCGCCTCGGCCGCGGGCTGGAGCTCCTCGACCTCCTCGCGGCAGATCGCGCAGGTGCTCAGATGCGCCTCGAACTCCTCGCGCTCGGCGACGGCCATGGCGCCCAGCACGTAGGCGCCCGCGAAGTCCTCCCAGCGCGTGTGATCGTTGCTCATACGGCCACCTGACCCTCTCCGAGCTGCGCCTTCATCTTCTTCAATCCGAGGCGCATGCGTCCCTTCACCGTGCCGACCGGGGCCTCGAGCATGTCGGCGATCTCCGTGTGCGTGAAGCCGCCGAAGTACGCGAGCTCGATCACCTGCGACTGGTCGGCGGGGAGCGAGGACAGCGCGCCGCGGACGGTGCCGGCCTCCTCGCGGCGGGCGGCCTCGACGTCGGTGCGCTCGCGCGCCTCGAAGCGCTCCTCGATGCCCTCGTCGCTGGCGCGGCGCTTGTCGTGCACCGTGGCGCGGCGCAGCGCGTCGATCGCGCGGTGGTGCACGATGCCGAGCACCCAGGTGCGCACCGAGCCACGGGCCCGGTCGTAGCGCGCGCCCGAGCGCCAGAGCGAGAGGAAGGCGTCCTGCGTGACGTCCTCGGCGCCGGCGCGCGTGCCCATCATCCGGTAGGCGAGCGAGAAGGCGGCGGCCGAGTGGCGCTCGTAGATCACCTCGAAGGCTCGTGCGTCACCACGCCGGACGAGCTGCATGACGTCCTCGTCGGCGAGTGAGCGCAGGTCTTGCCCCATGACCCCTTCTTCGTATCAGGGGCCTGGTCGGATCACTAGCGCGCGGCGTCCCGGAAGACGCGCAGGGCCTCGCGCCCGGCGTCGCGCAGGGTGCGCTCCGCCAGGTCGAACGCGCCGTGCGCCTGGGCGCGGCGCTTGTGGCGCTTGTTGCGGGTGCGCAGCACCACCAGGCCGGCGGCGGCGCCCGTGCCGATGACCACCGCGGCGGCCGGGCCGAGCGCGGCCCGCGGCCAGTTGCGCGGGTCTCTCATCGCCTTCAGCTCCCACGCCTCCAGCTCGTCGGCCGCCAGCTCGACGAGCGAGCCGAGCGTCGTCTGCAGCCGCTCCTCCAGGTCGGCCGGCGGATCGACGGGCGCCAGCGCCTGCCGCAGCCGGACCTCGAAGTCAAAGGTCTCGCTCATACCGCCTCAGTACCCGCCTCGGCCTTCACCAGTTCCTCCAACTGCTTGATCGCACGGTGGATGAGCACCTTCGTCGCGCCGTCGGTGCGCCCCAGCGCCCGCGCGATCTCGCGGTTGTCCATTCCCAATGCGAAGCGCATGATCAGCGCCTCGCGGCGATCGTCCGGGAGCCGTTGCACGCACTCGAGGATCTGATTGAGCTCCTCGCGGTCCTCGACCAGGTCCTCGGTGGTGTGGATCTCCGGCAGCGGGCCCGCGTCGTCGATGTTGGTCTGCGGCCGGCGCGAGCGGTCGCGGTAGTAGTTGGCCGCCAGGTTGTGGGCGATGCGGATCAGCCACGGCCGCAGCGGCCGGCCCTGCGACTCGCGCTGCGCGCGCTCGAAGTGCCGGTAGGCCTGCAGGAACGTCTGCTCCGTGAGGTCCTCGGCGTCGTGGTGGTTGCCCACCCGGTAGTACGAGTACGAGTAGACGTCGCGCAGGTGCGCCCGGTAGAGCTCCGTGAAGGCCGCGTCGAGACGGGCCTTGTCGGGTGATGGGCTGCCCTCCATCCGGCACGGACATTATCTCCCTCAGGCGGCCCGGGCCTTGGCCTTCTTCTTCGGCGCGGTCAGGGATGACGTGAAGCGGGCCGGCTCCACGCGACCTTCGATCAGCCCGGCCAGCGAGCCGAGCACGGGGGCGTCGACGCCGGCCTCGCGCACGCGAGCGGCGAGCAGCGGCACCGAGTCGACCGCCTCGGCGGTCTGGCCGAGCGCGGCGCAGATCTCGTCGCCGGACATGCCCTGGGCGAGCAGCTCCCCGGCGCGGCGGTTGCGCGAGCCGCTGGCCATCACGGTGGCCACCAGATCGCCGGTGCCGGCCAGGCCGGCGAAGGTCTCGGGCTGCGACCCGGCGCGGCGCGCGTACTCGTCGATCTCGGCGAAGACCTTGCCGGCGGCGGCGCCGGCGGCGTTGGGGCCGGCGCCGAACGCGGCGGCGGCGGCCAGCGCGGCGGCGTTCTTGGCGGCGCCGGCCAGCTCCACGCCGACGAGGTCGGTGGTGGTCGCGACGTCGAACCGGGCGGCGGCCAGCGCGTCGCCGACCTGGCGGGCGAAGGCGGGGTCCTTGGTGGCGAGCACGAGCGAGGCGCCGTCGTCGAGCGCCGCCTTGGCGTGAGCCGGGCCGCCGAGGGCGCCGACCGCCCAGGCGTTCACGCGCTCGCTCACGAAGGCGGCGGGCAGCGTCCCGAGCGGCGGGACGAGCCCCTTGGACATGACCAGGACGCCGGCGCGCTGGGTGA
The DNA here is from genome assembly GCA_963835525.1 of uncultured Solirubrobacteraceae bacterium. Classification (GTDB taxonomy): domain Bacteria; phylum Actinomycetota; class Thermoleophilia; order Solirubrobacterales; family Solirubrobacteraceae; genus DASSUW01. The sequence continues at coordinate 318,357 of CAWIFM010000009.1, read as the reverse complement.
TGTCGCCGGCGTGCGCCGCGACCGTGGCGGGCAGCGCGGCGGCGGGCACCGCGAAGCACACGAGGTCGTGGCGCGAGAGCTCGAGGTCGGAGGCGCGGACGGGGTTGACCGACTTGGGGAGCTCGACGCCGGGCAGGTAGCGCTCGTTGGCGCGCGTGGCGGCCATCTCCTCGGCCTGCTCGTGCGTGCGCGTCCCGAGGTCGACCTCGAGGCCGGCGCGGGCGAGCATGACGGCGACGCTGGTGCCCCACGAGCCGGCGCCGATGACCGCCGCGCGGCGCAGCGGCGGCAGGCCGCCGAGCCACTCCCATTGGAGCATCACGTTCGGCCACACGCGGTCGGTCACGGCGGCGGCGAGCTGCGGCGACGGTGACTCGACCTTCGGGAAGGTGAGCGGCCGGCCGACCCGGATGCGCACCTTGTGCGGGCGGATCCGCCAGCCCTTGCGGACCGCCTCGGTGCCCATGACGGCGACCGGCACGATCGGCGCGCCGGTCTCGAGCGCCAGGCGGCCGAGGCCGCGCTTGGGGCGGCCGAGGGCGCCCGGCCGGGTGCGCGTGCCCTCGGGGAAGATGAGGACGCAGTCGCCGCGGTTGAGGATCGCGCGCGCGGTCTCGAGCATGTCGGTGTCGGCGGCGCCCCGGTTGACCGGGAAGGCGCCCATCGAGTTGAGGTACCAGCCGATCAGCCGGTGCCGGAACAGCTCCTGCTTGGACACGTAATAGAGCGGCCGGCGGGCGATCGTGCCGATCACGAACGGATCGAGGAACGACCGGTGGTTGGAGGCGAAGATCACCGGCCCGCTCGTGGGGATGTGCTCGCGGCCGATCCGCGACATCCGCCAGTAGAGGTGCGCGAACGGCTGGAAGAACGCGCGGGTGACCCAGTAGACGATCGGATTGACGCCGCGTTGCCGGGCGCGTTCGTGCAGGCGGTTGGAGTCGGCGCGCGCCGAAGTCATGTGTCCCTCACAGAGACGCGTACCCGGTTGGGCGGGGCTCGTTACAGTGACCGCCATGGCCTTCGACAGGACACGGACCGTCCGCGGCGCCCTCGCGGGCAGCGTGGGCGCGGCGGTGTGGCTCGCCGCCCAGCCGCTCGACCGGCGCCTCTTCGGCGTCGACCACGACGACGCCGAGCTGCTGGGACGCCTGGTCGCCCGCGGCCGCCCCGAGGCGCAGGCCGTCGGCACGGCCCTGCACATCCAGAACGGCGCGCTGTTCGGCGCCCTCTATGCGCAGGTCGCCCCGAGCCTGCCCGTGCACCCGGTCCTGCGCGGGCCGCTGAGCGCGCTGCTCGAGCACGTCGCGACCTGGCCGGCGATCGCGCTGGTCGAGCCGTCGCTGCTGCGCAACCCGCGCGCCTTCGCCCAGTCGGCCTGGCGCCACCTGCTGTTCGGCGCGGTGCTCGGGGAGCTGGAGCGGCGTCTGAACCCGCCCGCCGCCGAGCTCGAGCCGGTCGACGAGGCCGCGGTGGCCTCGAACGGCCACGGCTCCGCCGCGCACCTCGTCGCCGGGTAAGCGTTAGCCGCGGGCGGTCGCGAGCCGGGCCAGGACCGGGCCGAACTGCTGCGCGACGACCCGCGCGCGGTCGACCTCCGTGCTGGTGAACGCCTGCGGGTGGGCGCGGTAGACCTCGACCAGCGCCCGCTGGTGGCGGCTGACGCGCACGGGGACCATCAGCACGGCTCCGTACCCGAGGCGCTCGAGCTCGGCGGCCTCCACGGGATCGCTCTCGGGGTCGCCCAGGACGACCTGGCCCGGCACGTGCTCGTCCAGCAGCCGCAGGGTGGCGGGGAAGGCCTCGAGGTCCCAGCGCTCGCCCGGGGCGTCCTTGTTGTCGGACAGCAGCTCGAGCGAGCCGTCGACGACCCACATCAGCGACACGTCCTCGGCTCCGAGCAGGCGGGCCGCGCGGCGGCCGGCGGTGGCCAGCTCCTCGGGGCTGGTGACGTCGGCCAGGTCGTCGCCCAGCTCGGCCAGCGTGCGGGCCCAGCCCGCGCCGCTGCTGACGGCCGCGGTGGCGACGCGCACTCCCTCGCGCACGGCGGCCGTGGCCGCCACCTCGCCGCTCAGGCCGGCCCAGGCCCCGGCCGGCCGCGCGAGCGCGTAGCCCTGCGCGTAGGTGGCGTCGAGGTCGGCGAGCGCGCGCAGGTCGGCGAGGTCCTCGACGCCCTCGCCGCAGACCGCGGCGCCGGTGGTGCCGGCGAACGAGACGAGCGCCTCGAGCAGCGCGTAGCGCGACGGGTCGCTGTGCGCGCCATGGACCAGCGAGCGGTCGACCTTGAGGATGTCGGGCGCCACGCGGATCAGCTGCTGGAGGCCGGCGTAACCGGCGCCGGCGTCGTCGAGCGCCACGCGGGCGCCGCGCGAGCGCAGCTCGGCGAGGCACGCCTCGAGTGTCTCCTCGGCCGTGAACAGCTCGTGCTCGGTGAGCTCGATGACCACGTCGGAGAGGTCGGCGGGCAGGATGTCGGCCACGGGCGGCGCGAGCAGCGCCGTGGGGCTGACGTTGAGGGCCAGGAACGTTCCCGCCGGACGGCCCGGGACGGCGAGCGCGGCGTGCAGGGCGAGCGCCTCGAGCTCGGCGCCGAGCCCGCAGCGGTGGGCCTGCGCGAACCACTGGTCGGGGCGGCGGACGGGCTGCCCGTCGATGCGGGCCAGCGCCTCGTAGCCGCAGACGCGGCCGGTGGCGAGCTCGAGCACGGGCTGGAAGACCATGTGCATCGCCTCGTCGCCGCGGCGCAGGAGCGCCTCGACCTCGCTGCGCTCGTCGGAGCGCGAGGGCCGGGCGGCGAGGTTGGCGGCGTAGCGGCGGGTCTGGCGGCGGCCGGCGTGCTTGGCGGCGTACAGCGCCGCGTCGGCGCGCTCGAGCAGCTCGGCGGCCTCCTGCGCGTCGTGCGGGAAGGTCGCCACGCCGGCCGACGACTGCAGCCGCCGGCGACCGACCTGCACCTCGGAGAGCGCCGCGCGGGCGCGGTCGGCGGCCTCGGCCGCGGCCTCGCCGGCGACACCGGGCAGGACGAGCACGAACTCCTCGCCGCCGAGGCGGCCGACGGCGTCGCCCGCCCGGACGACCGAGCGCAGCTTCGTCGCGGCGGCGGCCAGCGCCTTGTCGCCCTCGGCATGGCCGAACGAGTCGTTGATGCGCTTGAAGTGGTCGAGGTCGACGACGGCGACGCTGAGCGGCGCGCCGGTGATCGCCGCGGCCTCGATCTCGCGCCGCAGGACCTCCTGCGAGCCGCGGTGGTTGAGCAGCCCGGTGAGACCGTCGGTTGCGGCCTGGTGGCGCAGGTGCTCGCGCTGGCGAGCGGCCTCGTAGGCGAGCGCGGCCATCGTCGCGAAGCGCTCGACGAGCGCCACCTCGGCGTCGGTGAACGCGCGGTCGTCGCCCGTGCGGTAGACGTTGAGCGTGCCGACCACGCGGTCGTGGGCGAGCAGCGGGACGCACACGAACGCCTCGTCGTCGTTCTCGGTCCCCGGGACGACGGTGCTGATCGTGTCGAAGCGGCTGTTGGGGACGTTCCTCGTGCGGCGGTTGCGAACCACCCAGCCCGTCGTGCCGCTGTTGACCGACAGCGACTCGGCCATGATCTCCTCGACCCACGTGCCGAGCGCGAACACCGGCCGCAGCGACTCGCCGCCGTCCCCGACCTCGTAGACGGTGAGGTCGTCGTAGGGCAGCAGAGCCTGCAGGTGGTGCGCGATCCGCCCCAGCGTGTCCTTCAACGAGTCAGCGGCCAGGATCCCGGCTGCGGCATCGATGAGGGCATCCAGCGCAGTGCCGCCCCTCTGCGCCGGGGTCTGCTGGGCGATCACACCTGATCTATCGACCCGGCAACGTGCCAGCTTGACCGAGGCAGCCGGCCAGGCGTACGGTTCGTGGCATGTGGCACAAGCACCGGTCACCGGCCGCCCTGGTCCGCGAGTGGCGCCTGCCCGGCCCGGAGCGCCGTGCGGCCCGATCCGAGCGTCGCGTCGAGGAGCAGATCCGGCGCGAGCGCGACCCTCGCTGGAAGGACGAATGCCGCGCCGCGGCGCTCGAGGCCGAGCGGCGGAAGGACGCGCCCTTCTGGGGCGGCCGCTGAGCTTCGAACTTCGGCATTGAGAGAGGCACGGGGAGGCGGCCGGTTGCGCATCGTGGAAGCTGGCGCACCGGCGGCGATCTACCAGAAAGACGTGGGGCGGCCAACTATCGCTATACGACCACTAACAACCCCACGCCGCCCAAACAAGGCCCTCCGACCCCCAAGGAGCCCGCATCCATCGCGCATGGCGGAACTACACCCGCTCAAGCCACCAACCCCGCCTCCCTACAAGCAAGAAGTTCATCTCGCCCGGAGACGCGCTCCTGGCCATCGCGTCCGAGTTCCGCAGCGTCGACGCCGACCGCACGAGCTTCCGCCTCGACGACTTCGCCCGCAGCCTGTTCGCCGTCGCCGCCGAGCGCGACCCCGGCACCGCTGCGCGCGCGCTCGCGGCGCTGCTGACCGACGAGGTGCGGATGCGCCGCGACGAGTCCTCGCTCGAAGGGCTGTGGATCGACCGCGCTCGAGCGCCGCGCCGGCCACCCGCTCGCGCTGGCCGTGGTCGCGGCGGAGATCGGCCGCCGGGCCGGGCTGAAGGTCGGCATCTGCTCGACGGCCTGGGGCTGGTACGCGGGCATCGGCGAGCCCGAGCGGCTGTGGCTGATCGACCCGCCCGGCCCGACGCCCTCGGGACCCGTGCGGTGCCACTGCGGTCACGAGGTGGCGTTCGCGGCGCTCACCGGCGTCTACGCCCGGCTGGTCCGCGACGGTGACGGAGCCGCCGCGCACCACGCCGTCGAACTCCGCGGCCGCCTGCCGGTCGCGCGCCATCAGTCGTCCTAGACTCGATGCCCGCGCCGGAGTAGCTCAGCTGGTAGAGCAACGACCTTGTAAGTCGTAGGTCAGGGGTTCGAGTCCCCTCTCCGGCTCTAGGACGTGTCGGTATCTGGCGGCTGCACCGGGTCGGGCTCGCGCAGCCACTGGACGATGTGCTTGTCCTCGACGAGGATCGCGGTGGCGGCCAGCGCGCCGACCGAGCAGCCGGACTGCGCGCCCGGGCCGCTGCGCTCGGTCAGCCGGAACGTCGCGATGACGAACTTGCCCCGGCCGCGGACGGCGTCCACGAGCCGGGCGCCGCACGGCAGGCCGCGGTTGAAGTCGAGCACCGCGGCCTTGTCCGGCAGCGAGCGGCGCGGGTTGGTGCCGTCGACGACGATCGTCGGCACCGCGAAGAAGCCCGCCGCCTCGTTGACGCGGCCTTCGCGGAGCGCGTCGGCCCAGCCGCGGATCACGCGCACCTCGCCGCGGGTCGGCTTCTTGGACGCCTGCTGCTCCTCGTCGCCGCCCCCCACCTCGCGCACGACCATGTCGTCGGTGCCCGGCGTGGTCAGCTCGAAGCGCTCCGCGTCGGTCATCGAGCCGCAGCCCGCGAGGCCCAGCGTCAGCAGCGGCGCGATCCACGCGAAGCGGCGCATGCCGTCATTTTCGCAGAGGTTCAGCGATCCAGGGGACGGCCGATCGCGGCCGGCGGAATCGACCGGCCGACCACGCCCGCCACGGCGATCAGCGTGACCACGTAGGGCAGCGCCTGGAACAGCGTGGCGGCCGACTCCGAGAACACCGGCAGCCGCTGCGCGAGCGCGCTGCAGAACCCGAACAGGCAGGCGAAGGCGAGCGCGCCGCTCGGCAGCCAGCGGCCGCAGATGAGCACCGCGAGCGCGATGTAGCCGCGGCCTGCGGTCATGTTCTCGACGAACGACCCGACGAAGCCGATCGACAGGTAGGCGCCGCCCATCGCCGCCAGCATGCCCGAGATCACCACCGCGAGGTAACGGACGCGGACGGGCGACACGCCGGCCGTCTGCGCCGCGAGCGGGTTCTCGCCCACCGACCGCAGCCGCAGCCCCATCGGCGTCCGGAACACCACCACCCACGTCAGCAGGCAGGTCAGAAGCCCGAGCCAGATCAGGATGCTCATCCGCCCGATCACGTCGCCGACGAACGGGATGTCGTCGAGCAACGGGATCGTCACGTCGGGCGCACGCGGGATGTTGTCCGGCGTGCCCTCCGTGCCGTAGATGCTCACGTAGAAGAACCCGGTGATCCCAGCCGCGAGGAAGGTCAGCGCGAAGCCGGAGACGATCTGGTCGGCGCGCAGGGTGACCGAGAAGAGCGCGTGGATCAGGGCGAGCAGCCCGCCGGCGATCATCCCGACCAGCAGGCCGATGACCCACGAGCCGGTCACCTCGGCGCCCCACAGCCCCCAGAACGCGCCCATCAGCATCATGCCCTCGAGCCCGATGTTGATGACGCCGCTGCGCTCGGAGAAAAGGCCGCCGAGCGCGGCGAACAGCAGCGGCGTGGCGTAGCGCAGCATGGCCGCCAGCAGCGCCGACCAGACGAAGACGCGCTCGAGGTTGGTCTCGCCCGACTTGGTGGCGACGACGCCGAGGGCGATCCCTGCGATCGCGCCCACCACCGCGCCCCAGCCGAGCCGCTTCTCGCCGTGACGCGTCGCCCAGTGGCCAGCGGCGATCCCGGCCAGGCCCAGGACCACGCTCGGGATCGGCGACCGGATCAAGAGTGGCGGAAGCGCCACGAAGAAGGCGAGGCATGCCAGGACCACGCCGGCCCAGCCGACCTGGCTCGGCGTGAGCCAACCGCCACGTTCCTCCTGCTCGGCGGGCGCGGCCGGCCGGGGCTCGACGAGGGTCATACGGGCGCCTCCGCCGGCGGGGCGCCGCCGCGGCGCAGCTTGCCGCGCAGCCGCCACAGGTAGACGACGAGGACGTCGGCGCTGACCATCAGGATCACGAGGCCCTGGATGATCAGCGTGAGGTTCGAGGCCAGCGCGGGCTCGAACACCGCCGGGTCGAGGTTGCGCACCGAGGTGCCGGTGACGAGCGCACCGAAGAACAGCGCCGAGAAGAACACGCCGGTCGCCGTGTTGCGCCCGAGCAGGGCGACGGCGATGCCGAGGAAGCCGATCGTGCTGATCTGGATGGTGTTGGTCGCCACGCGGAACTGCCAGCCGAGCACGTCGAGCGAGCCGGCCAGGCCGGCGAACAGGCCGCAGACGGCCATCACGAGGACGTAGTTCTTGCCGACCGAGATGCCGGCCGTGCGCGCGGCTTCGGGGTTGAAGCCGACGGCCTTGACCTCGTAGCCGGTGCGAGTGCGGTTGAGCAGCACCCAGAAGACGAGCAGGGCGGCGAGCGCGATGAAGAGGCCGACGTGGAGGCCCTGGAGCAGCGGCTCGCCCCAGAACACCGGCAGCTTCGCTCCCTCCGCGATGTCGTTGGAGATGGGGACCGAGGTGTCGGTGTCGCTCTGCAGCGGACCGCCGAGGCCGAACAGGAACACGCCGGTCCACAGCGCGATGTAGTTGAGCATGATCGTCGAGATCACCTCGTGGGCGCCCGAGACGGCCTTCAGCAGGCCGGCGATCGCCCCCCACGCCGCGCCTCCCAGACAGGCCGCGACCATCGCGAGCAGAACGTGCGGCAGGGCCGGCATCGACGCGAACGACGAGCCGACCCAGACGGCGAAGTAGGTGCCGACGAGATACTGGCCCTGGCCGCCGATGTTGAAGAGTCCGCAGCGGAACGCGAAGGCGACGGCCAGGCCGGTGAGGATCAGCGGCGTCGTGATGAGCAGCGTCTGCTGGAGGTTGAGCTCGGCGACGATCCGGTCTTCCTCGCTGATCCACGGGAAGAACCAGTTGAGGCCGGTGCCGTCGAAGATCGCCTTGTAGGTCTCGATCGGGTTGCCGCCGGTGGCGAGCACGACGAGGCCGCCGACGATGAAGGCGAAGATCACCGTGATGACCGGCGTGATGATCCCGCCGCCGCGCAGGTAGGTCGAAAGGCGGCCCGCGACGGTGATGGGTACGTCGGTGTCGGGCTCGGCGCTCACGCCGCAGCCTCCTTGCGCCCGCCGCCGGTCATGAAGACGCCGAAGTCCTCCTCGGAGGCCGACGGGTCGAGCTCGGCGGCGATCTGGCCCTCGTAGATCACGAGCGCGCGATCGCTGAGCGAGCGGACCTCCTCGAGCTCGAGCGAGATGAGCAGGATCGCGCGGCCCTTGTCGCGCTCCTCGACGAGCCGGCGGTGCACGAACTCGATAGCGCCGACGTCGAGCCCGCGCGTGGGCTGGGCGGCGATCAGCACCTTCGGGTCCGACGAGATCTCGCGTGCGATGACGACCTTCTGCTGATTGCCGCCCGACAGCGACGAGGCGAGCGTCTCGACCTTGCCGCCGCGCACGTCGTACTCCGTCAGCAGTCCGCGCGCGCGGTCGTCCATCTTCTTCGGCGACAGCCAGCCCCAGCGCGCCATGTCGCGCCTGCGGTAGCCGTGCAGCGAGATGTTCTCGGCGAGGTCGAACTGGAGCACGAGCCCGCGGCGGTGGCGGTCCTCGGCGATGTGGCCGACCCCGGCGTCGATCATCTCGCGCGGGCTGCGGCCGGTCACGTCCTCGCCGTCGATGAGGATTCCCCCGGACTCGACGTGCCGGAGGCCCGTGATCGCCTCGATGAGCTCGCTCTGCCCGTTCGCGTCGACGCCGGCCAGGCCGACGATCTCGCCGGCCCGCACCTGCAGGTCGAGGCCGCGCACGGCGGGCAGGCCGCGGTCGTCGGCCACGTGCAGGTCGCGCACCTCGAGCACCGGCTCGCCCGGCGTGTGCTCGGGCTTGTCGACCCGCAGCAGCACTTCGCGACCGACCATCAGGGTCGCCAGGCTGCGCTCGGTGGCGCCCTCGGTCGGCACGGTGTCGATCCGCTTGCCGCGGCGCAGGACGGTCACGCGATCGGCGATGTCGAGCACCTCGTTGAGCTTGTGCGAGATGAAGACGACCGACGTCCCGCCCGCCGTCAGCGTGCGCAGCACCTTGAACAGGTCCTGCGACTCCTGCGCGGTGAGCACGGCGGTCGGCTCGTCGAGCACCAGCACCTTGGCGCCGCGGAACAGCGCGCGGAGGATCTCCACGCGCTGCTGGGCGCCGACCCCGAGGTCCTCGACCTTGGCCTCCGGGCGGATCGCGAGCCCGTACTGCTCGCTCAGCTCCCGCGCCCGGCTCACCGCCTCCTTGTAGTCGAGCAGCGGGCCGCGCGAGGGCTCGGTCCCCAGCACCAGGTTCTCGGCCACGGTCATGACCGGGACGAGCATGAAGTGCTGGTGGACCATGCCGATGCCCAGCCCGATCGCCTTCCTCGCGGAGTCGATCGTGACCGGCTCGCCGTCGAGCAGGATCTCGCCCTCGTCCGGGTGGTGGAGCCCGTAGAGGACGTTCATCAGCGTCGACTTGCCGGCCCCGTTCTCCCCGAGCAGCGCATGGATCTCGCCGCGCTTGAGCTCGAAGTCGATCGCGTCGTTCGCGACCAACGAGCCGAAGCGCTTGGTGATCCCGCGCAGCTCGAGGGCGGGTGCGTCGCCGGGCATCGGCGTGTTCCTCTTACTGCTTGGGGACCTCCGCCGGGATGTCGGTGATCTCGCCGTCGATGATCTGCTGCTTGATCTCCTCCATCTGATCGGCGAACGGCTCGCCGTCGGCGTTCAGCTTGCCGAGCCCGACGCCGTCGTTGCTGAGGTCGAACACCTGGTCCTCGCCGCCCGCGAAGGCGCCGTCCTGGACCGCCTTGGCGGTCTCGAACACGGCGACGTCGACCTTCTTCTGGGCCGAGGTCAGGATGTGATCGCCGAGGTAGCCCTGGTCGGCGTCGACGCCGATGCCGAGCACGCCCTTCTCCTTGGCCGCGTCGAGCGCGCCGAGGCCGCACTGGCCGGCGACCTGGAAGACGACCTGCGAGCCCTCCGCGATCTGGTTCAGTGCGATCTCCTTGCACTTCGCCTGGTCGACGAAGTCCTGCGAGTACGCGTTGAGCGTCTCGATCCCGGGCAGGGCCGCCTTCGCGCCGGCCTGGTAACCGGCGATGTAGGCGTCCACCGGCGGGATCTTCTGGCCGCCGACCGAGGAGATCACCTGGTCGCCGCCCTTCTCCTTGACGACCAGCGCGGCGAGGTAGCCGACGAGGTAGCCGGCCTCGTTCTCCTTGAAGAGCAGGCCGCGCACGTTGGCGGGCTTGGCCTCGAGGCCGGCCTGCGGGAAGTCGATGATCGCGAAGTTCGTGTCCGGGAACTGCTTGGCGACCGTGTTGATCGAGTCGGCCATCAGGAAGCCGACGCCGATCACGAGGTCGTACTTCTGCTGGGCCAGCGTCGAGAGGTTCGGGACGTAGTCGGCGTCCGACTCGGAGGTCAGCGCGCGGCCCTCGACCCCGAGCTCGGACTTCGCCCGCTCGAGGCCCTCATTGGCGAGCTGGTTGAAGGAACGGTCGTTCAGTCCGCCGATGTCGGTCACGAGACCGACCTTGATCGCAGGCTTCTCCTCCTCCTGCGATGTATCCGACCCGCCGGTGCTGGGCTCTTCCTCGTCCTCGCCGCAGCCCGCGGCGACGAGTCCCAAGATGAGCACGAAGGCCGCTAGCAAGATGGCGGCGAGGCTGCGCTTTGGCACTCTTACGTCCTCCAGAAAGTAAGGGGGTCCTGAGGCGGCGGCAGCCTAGACGGTCCTGCGTCCGCCGTGGAAATCGAGCTTTGCGCGGAGACCCTCCTTCACCGCATCTTCCGCAAAACCGGACTCCACGCCGAGCCGCGTGACGTCGATCAGCTGTTCCTCCTCGAAGCCGTGATGCTGGCGCGCCACGGCATACTCTGCGCCGATACTACATCCGAAATAGGGCGGGTCGTCGGAGCCGAGCGTGACCCGTACCCCGGCCCCCCGGAGCGCACCTAGCGGATGGTCGGCATAGCTGGGGAAGACGCCGGTGGCGACGTTCGAGCTCGGACACACCTCGAGGACTATGCCGCGGTCGGCGAGCTCGGCCACCAGCGCCGGCTCCTCGACGGCGCGAACGCCGTGTGACATGCGCGCGATCGGCAGCTCGAGCGCGGCGCGGATCGACTCCGGGCCGTCGTGCTCGCCGGCGTGCACCGTGCAGCCGAGCCCCGAGCCGGCGGCGATCTCGTACGCGCGCGTGAACAGGCTCGCCGACCAGGCGGCCTCGTCGCCGACCAGGTTGAAGCCGACCACGTACGGGTGGCGGTCCTCCGCGTGGCGGCGCGCGATCGCCTCCGCGGCCTCGACGCCGAAGTTGCGCACGGCGGCGATCACGATCCGCGCCTCGATGCCGTGCGCGGCGCGCGCGTCGTCGATGCCCTGGGCGATGCCGGCGTAGTGGTCGGCGTCTGACAGCCCGGCCGCGGCGGCGTGGTCGGGCGAGGCGATGACCTCGACGTAGATCGCGCCCTCGGCGGCGCACGACGACAGGTACTCGAACGTCACGTCGCGGTAGTCCTCGGGCGTGCGGATGACGCTGGCCGCGAGGTCGTACGTGCGCAGGAAGTGCAGGAAGTCGCTCCACTCGAACTCGTCGTCCGAGCGAAAGACGCCCTCGGGGACGGTCATGCCGTTGCGCTGGGCGAGGCGGCGGACGAGCGACGGCGGCGCGGTGCCCTCGAGGTGCACGTGCAGCTCGACCTTGGGCAGCGTGGTGTCGGGCGCGGGGACGTCGAGCCTCACGAGATCCTCCCCGCGACCACCGGGCGCTCGGAGGGCGCCTCGTCGCCGACCGTGACCGCGGCGTTCAGCGCCGCGATCGCCTCGTCCGCGGCCGTCTCGGAGGCTGCGTGGACCACGGCCAGCGGACGGTCGGGCCCGACCTGCGCGCCGGTCGGCGCGATCTCCGTGAGGCCCACTGCCGGGTCGATCACGTCGTCCTCGCGGCGCCGGTTGCCGCCCAGGCCGGTCACGACGAGGCCGACGGCGCGGCAGTTCATGGCGGTGATGACGCCGGCGCGCTCGGGCGCGGCGGCGCGGACCACGGGCGCGGTGGCGAGGTCGGGGTTCTCGACGAAGTCGCTCGGCCCGCCGAGCGCGGCGATCATGGCCGCGAAGCGCTCCGCGGCGGCGCCGGAGTCCAGCGCCTTCTCGGCGGCGGCGCGGCCGTCGTCGGCGAGCCCGCCCTGCTCGATCAGCGACGCGGCGAGCGCGATCGTCACCTCGTGCAGCCGCGGCTCGCGCCGCACGCCGGTCAGGTAGTCGACCGACTCGCGCACCTCGACGGCGTTGCCCGCCGTGGTGCCGAGCACCTCGTCCATGTCGGTCAGCAGCGCCACCGTCGGCAGTCCGGCGCCGCCCGCCACGTCCACCAGAGCCCGCGCCAGCTCCTCCGCGGCGTCGCGCCCGGGCAGGAACGCGCCGGAGCCGAACTTGACGTCCATCACCAGCGCGTCGAGCCCGGCCGCCAGCTTCTTGGAGAGGATCGAGGCGACGATGAGCGGCAGCGACTCGACGGTGCCGGTGGCGTCGCGGATCGAGTACAGGCGGCGGTCGGCGGGCGCCACCTCGGCGGTCTGGCCTACGATCGCGCAGCCGACCTCGTCGACCACGCGCTGCAGCCGGTCTACCTCCGGCCGCGTGTCGTAGCCAGGGACGGTGTCGAGCTTGTCGAGCGTGCCGCCGGTATGGCCGAGGCCGCGCCCGGAGATCATCGGCACGGCGCCGCCGCAGGCCGCCACGATCGGCGCCAGCATCAGCGACACCTTGTCGCCCACCCCGCCGGTCGAGTGCTTGTCCACCACCGGCCGGCCGAGGTCCCACTTCAGCACCTCGCCCGAGTGCGTCATCGCCGAGGTCAGCGCGACGCGCTCGTCCTGCTCCATCCCGCGCAGGAACATCGCCATCGCGAGCGCGCCGACCTGGGCATCCGACAGCGAGCCGTCGGTGATCCCGTCGACCAGGAAGCCGATCTCCTCGCTGCTCAGCGCGTGCCCGTCGCGCTTGCGGCGGATGACCTCAGAGGCGAGCACAGAACTCGATGATCAGCCGGGTCAGGTCGCCCGCCGCCTGAGTGGCGTAGCGGAGGGTCTGCTCGTGCGAGAGCTCCTCGCCGCCCATGCCCTCGGCGAGGTTGGTGATCGCCGAGACGCCGACGACCTTCAGGCCGGCGTGGCGGGCGAGGATGACCTCGGGGACGGTGGACATGCCGACCGCGTCGGCGCCCAACGTGCGGAACGCGCGGATCTCGGCCGGCGTCTCGAAGCTGGGGCCCGCGGTGGCGAGGTAGACGCCCTCGGCCAGGTCGATGCCGAGCTCGCCGGCGGTCGCGTGCAGCGTCTTGCGCAGCCCGGGGTCGTAGGCGTCGCGCAGGCTCGGGAAGCGCGGGCCGACCTCCTCGTCGTTGGGGCCCGTGAGCGGGTTGACGCCGAGCATGTTGATGTGGTCGCCGATCGCCATCAGCGAGCCGGGGCCGACCTCGGCGTTGAGCGAGCCGGCCGCGTTGGTGACGAAGATCGCCTCCGCGCCGGCGGCCTTCAGCGCGCGCACCGGGCCGCGCATGGCGCCCGGGTCGCCGCCCTCGTAGATGTGCTTGCGGCCCTGCAGGACCGCGACCGGCAGGCCGGACAGCGTGCCGAGCGCGAGCGTGCCGGCATGGCCGTGGACGCTCGGGGCCGGGAAGTCGGGCAGCTCGGTGTAGGGGATGGCCTCGGCGTCCTCGAGCGCCTCGGCGACAGCGCCGAGACCCGAGCCGAGGATGATCCCGAGCCGCGGGGCGCGGGCGGCGATGCGGTCGCTCATGTGGGCAGGAACTCCGGTCCGAAGGAGTACGGCAGCAGCGTCTCGAGCGTGGTCGTCTGCCGCTCGCCGCCGGCCGAGCACAGGTGGATCGTCCCGTCGAGCGGCATGAACTCGCGCAGGCGCTGGCGGCAGCCGCCGCAGGGGACGCAGATGGCGTCCGAGTCGGCGATCACCGCTGCCTCGAGCACGCGGGTGCGGCCGGCCGCCACGAGCACGCCGATCGCCGACGCCTCCGCGCACTGTCCCTGCGGGTAGGCCGAGTTCTCGACGTTGGCGCCGGCGTGGATCGAGCCGTCCTCGGCGCGCAGCGCGGCGCCGACGTGGAAGCGCGAGTACGGCGCGTGCGCACGGCCCATCGCCTCGCGCGCGGCGGCGATCAGCGCGTCGGCGCCGAGCAGGCGGTCCGAGTAGGAGTCGGTGAGGACCTCCGCGATGCCCAGGTCGCGCTGGAGCCGCGCGACCTTCTCGCGCTCGGGTCCGAGGTCCGATTCGGGCGGCGCCACACCCTCGAGCTCGACGAACGAGCCGAGTCCCTGCACCGTGTCGAGATGGATGCGGACGCCGTCCCACAGGAACAGGTGGCGCTCCTTGTCGACCACCACGAGCGTGCCGAGCGCCGCGTCGAGCGAGGCCCGCAGGTCGTCGGGATCCTCGACCCGCGTGAGCCGGTAGCGGCTCTCGCGCGCCACCGCGTCGTCGTGCCGGTCGTACTGGATCAGCACCGCGCCGGCGCCCTCCTCCTCGCGCAGCTTGAGCCGCCCGCTGCGCGCCCGGAAGTACGTGTCGCGCTGGCGCAGCACCCCCTTGTCCTCGGCTCCCAGCCCGCGGCAGACGGCCAGCGAGCGCGCAGGGTCCGGGTCGAGCGCCTTCAGCTCGATGTTGCGTCGCACCGGCGCGAGCCTAGTAGGTTCCCCTTGGGATGGAGGGCGTGACGGTTGTCGACCATGTGCTGCTGCGCAGGCTCGTCTCGATCCTGCGCGACCAGGGCACTCCGCACGGGGTGTTCCGGCAGACGCTGGACGACGCGGCGATGATCCTCGCCTACGAGGCGATGCGCGGCCTGCGCCACGACGAGTACGAGGTGCAGACGCCGCTGGAGCCGGCACAGGCCACGCGGCTCGCCGACGAGGTCGTGATCGTCGCGATCCTGAGGGCCGGGCTCGGCCTGGTCGACGGCTTCCTGCGCCTGGTGCCCGACGCGCGCGTCGGACACCTCGGCATGTACCGCGACGAGGAGGCGCTCCGGCCGGTCGGCTACTACGAGAACATCCCGTCCGGCGTGGCGGACGCCGAGGTCTTCGTGGTCGACCCGATGCTCGCCACCGGGGGCAGCGCGACGCAGGCGATCGCGCGGATGAAGCGCGCCGGCGCGCAGCGGATCACCTTCACCTGCCTCGTGGCTGCGCCCGAGGGCGTCGAGGCGCTGCGCAAGGCGCATCCCGAGGTGCCGATCCTCACGGCCGCGCTCGACCGCGAGCTCGACGACAACGGCTACATCCGCCCAGGGCTCGGCGATGCCGGAGACAGGATCTTCGGAACCGACCGCTGACGACGAGCAGCGGTACCGGCGGCTCGTCGATGCCAACGTCATCGGCGTCACGATCTCGGACGACGACCGCGTCCTCGAGTCCAACGACGCCTGGCTGAACATCGTCGGCCGCACGCGCGAGGAGCTCGAGGCGGGCGAGATCAGCTGGCGCGCGATCACGGCGCCCGAGTGGGCGGGGCAGGACGACCAGGTCACGCGCAAGCTCGACGACGAAGGCTGGGTGGCGCCGTACGAGAAGGAGTACATCCGGCCCGACGGCACACGCGTCCCGGTCCTGCTGAGCGGCGTCACGCTCGACCGGGATCCGCTCCGGGTGGTCGCCGTGGTGATCGACCTGAGCGAGCGGCGCGCGCACGACCGCGAGCGCGAGCTGCTGCTCTCTCGCGAGCGCGAGGCGCGCCGCGAGGCCGAGCTGGCGGCCGACCGCAGCACGCGGCTGCAGCGCGTCACCGCCGCGCTGTCGGCGGCCAGCTCCGCCGACGACGTAGGCGAGGTGGTGGTCGGCCAGGCGGTCGACGACTTCTATGCGGGCGCCGGAGCGCTCGCCTTCCGGATCGGCGAAGAGGTGCAGATGCGCCACGACCGCGGCTTCGAGGAGACGGTGATGGCGGCGTGGCGGCGCTTCCCGCTCCACTTCGACGCGCCCGTCTGCGACGCGCTGCGCACGGGGGAGCCCGTGTACCTCGAGACGCTCGACGACTGGGAGCAGTATCCGATGCTGCGCGACGTCATCACCGGCGCCTTCCAGGCGATGGTGGTGGTCCCGATCGCCTTCGCCGGCCGCGTGTTCGCCGCGCTCGTGCTGTGCAACCGGGAGGCGCGGCGCTTCATGGCCGCCGAACGCGGCTTCCTCACCCAGCTCGCCGACCAGGCCGCGCAGGCGCTCGAGCGCGCGCGGCTCTACGAGGAGCGCGCGTACGTCGCGCGCACGCTCCAGGAGGGCCTGCTGCCGGACCGGCTGGCCGACATCCCGGGCCTCGAGGTCGCCGTCCGCTACCACTCGATCGCCGACGGCGGCACGGTCGGCGGCGACTTCTACGACTGCTTCGACATCCGGCCCGACCGCTGGCTGGTGGTGGTCGGCGACGTGGCCGGCAAGGGCACGGCGGCGGCCGTCCTCACCGGCCTCGCCCGCCACACCGTGCGCGCGATCGCGCTGCGTGACGAGCCCCCGGAGGACGTGCTGCGCTTCCTCAACGAGGCGCTACGCCGGCAGTCCTCCGAGGCGGCCTTCTGCACGGTGGGCTGCGTGCGGCTCGACCCGGCGGAGGGCGGCGGGTTCAGCGCCTGCCTGGCCTCCGGCGGGCATCCCTACCCGCTGCTGGTGCGCCCCGGCGGCCGCGCCGAGGACGTGATCGTGCGCGGCACGCTGCTCGGCGTCGAGCGCGAGCCCGTGCTCGAGCAGGTGTCGCTCGACCTGGCGGTCGGCGACACGCTGGTGCTCTACACCGATGGCATGACCGACGCGCGCGACCCCGACGGCGAGCGCTTCGGCGAGGAGCGCCTGCGCGCGGCGATCGACGCCGCCGCGGGCGGGCCGGCCGAGGCGGTGGCCGAGGCCGTCGACCGCGCGGTGGCGGGCTTCGAGGCCGACGTCTCGCGCGACGACCGCGCGATCCTGGTGCTACGCGTCAGCGGGTGACCCCGCGGCGGTCACCGCCCCGAGAAGCGTGCCGAGCAACAGCCCGTGCAGGCGCGCGCGCTCGATGTCGCGATGCTCGATCCAGTCGAGGACCACGCCGTCCATGAACCACAACCAGCCGCGGACCGCGGCGCGGAGCTCCGGAGTCGGCGTGTTCGGGAGCCCGGCGAGGATCCGCTCAGCGGTCTCATCTCGCACGCGCTCGACCATCTCGCGGACCTCGGGCACGGCGCCGACACTGCGGATCAGCTTGTCGTACGCCCCCATGTGCTTCTCCACCCAGGCGAGGAACGCGTCGAGGCTGCCGGCCAGCTGCTCGACCGGCGACCTGCCGGGGTCAGGCTCGGTGGCCTCCGCGAGCTCTGCCGCGGCCTGCTCGAGCGTGGCCACGAAGTACGCCTGCTTGGACGGGAAGTAGTGGTAGAGCAGCGCCTTCGAGATCCCCGCCTCGCGCGCTATCTGCGCCATGGTCAGTTCCTCGTAGCCATGGCGGGCGAACAGCTCCGTCCCCAGCTCGAGCAGCTGCTTGCGCCGCTCGCTGACGTCGAGGCGGGTGTACGCGGGCGTGCCCATCGACGCTCAGCCTAGGTCCAGCCGGTACTCGACGAGGGCGAAGCCGATCTCGTCGTCCTCCGCGGCGGCCGCGATCCGCCAGCCCTCGCGCTCGTAGAAGCGCCGGGCGCGGGCCTGGTCGGCCGGCGTGAAGAGGCGCATCGCGGTGAAGCCGCGCGTGCCCGCCGCCTCGGTGGCCAGCCCGTGCAGCCTCGTCGCCAGCCCGCTCCCCCACCACTCGTGGGCGACGAACAGCTGCCAGAGGTGGGCGAGGCGCGGGTCGGCGACGGGGTGGCGCGCGGTCGCCGCCGGGATCATCGAAACGATGCCGGCGATCGTGTCGCCCTGCTCGGCGAGCGTCGCCCACGTTCCCGGATCCCACAGCCGCGCGGTCAGGTAGCGCTCGTGCTCCTCCATCGGCGGCGGCGTCCAGCCCGCGGGTGCGAAGGAGCGGTAGGTCTCGAACCCCTCGGCCGCGACCGCCGCGATACGCGGCACGTCGGCCGGGGTGGGAGCGCGCATCGTCACGTCGTCCAGGTCCACCGCCCGGGCAGTCTGCCGGGTCTACGCTAGTGGGATGGCCGAGGAGCCACACCTGCCACGGCACCCGACGACGCCCGACGAGGAGCTGCTCGAGGCCGAGACGACCGCGATCCTCTCGGAACTGACCGACGCGCAGCGCATCCTGCGGATCCAGGACGAGCTGCGCGCCGGGTTCAAGACGCTCAGCCACATCGGCAAGGCGGTCTCGATCTTCGGCTCCGCCCGCACGCCGCCCGACCATCCGCGCTACCAGGCGGCGCGCGAGATGGCGCGCATGCTCGGCCATGCCGGCTACGCGATCATCACCGGCGGCGGGCCGGGGATCATGGAGGCCGCCAACCGCGGCGCCCAGGAGGCGGGCGTGCCGTCGGTCGGGCTGGGGATCGACCTGCCGAACGAGCAGGGCGTCAACCAGTACGTCGACGTCGAGCTCGACTTCCACTACTTCTTCGCGCGCAAGGTCATGTTCGTCCGCTACGCGAGCGGCTTCGTGGTCTTCCCGGGCGGCTTCGGCACCATGGATGAGACGTTCGAGGCGGCCACCCTGCGGCAGACGGAGAAGATCCGCTACTTCCCGATCGTGCTGATCGGGCGCTCGTTCTGGGGCGGGATGATCGACTGGCTGAGCGACACCGTGATGGCCGAGGGCAACATCTCGCCGTCCGACGTCGAGGCCCTGCACGTGTGCGACGACTCCGACGAGGTGCTGGCGATCCTCGAGGACGTCCGCCACCGGCGCCCGAGGGCGGCATGATCGGCCGCGTCCGGCTGCGGGTGGCCGACGCCGACCGCGTACGGTCGTACTACGAGCGCACGATCGGCCTGCACGCCGACGGCCTCACGCTGGGCGCCGACGGCACGCCGCTGATCGAGCTGATCGACGATCCGGACGCGCCGCCCGCGCCGGCCGGGTCGACCGGCCTCTTCCACCTCGCTCTGCTGGTCCCCGACCGGCCGTCGCTGGCTCAGGCCGTGCGGCGCGTCGTGGAGTCGGGCGAGCGCTTCACGGGCGCATCGGACCACTACGTCAGCGAGGCCCTGTATCTACGCGACCCGGAGGGGAACGGGATCGAGATCTACCGCGACCGGCCGCGCTCGGAATGGGGGCACGAGCCCAACGGCGAGCTGCGGATGGGCACCGTCGCGCTCGACATCGACTCCGTGATGGCCGAGCTGCCGGAGGGCGACGACCCCGGAATGCCGGACGGCACCCGGATGGGCCACGTGCACCTGCACGTCGCCGACCTGCCGTCGTCGGAGACGTTCTACGCCGGCGACCTCGGGCTCGACGTGACGGTCCGCAGCTACGCGGGCGCGCTCTTCCTCTCGCGCGACGGCTACCACCACCACGTCGGGCTCAACACGTGGCAGGGCGAAGGCGCGCCTCCGCCGCCGGAGGGTTCGCGCGGGCTCGAGGACTTCGAGCTGGTGTTGCCGGACGGCGATGGCTCCGTGCGGGTGGATCCCTCGGGGAACCACGTGCGCGTGCTGGCAGGCTGACGCCGTCTACGTCAGCGAATCGTGCACCCACTGGCCGTCGCGGCGCCCGAGCGTCAGGCGCTCGTCGCCACAGCGGAAGACCGCCTGGTCCTCGTCGGTCCCCGGGCGGTCGAGCACCTCGACGAGCGTGAGCTCCGGCGGCGCGGTCCCGCCGCGCTGCTCGGCGTAGATCCGGCGGGCGGCCTCCTCGAGCGTGTCGCGGTCCCAGCCGCGGTCCGCGGCGGCGGCAGCAGCGAGGTCGCGGTTGACCTGCTCGAGCGAGCGCTCGAAGGCGGGCCGCGAGCGCTTGAGCTGCGCCTTGCGGGCGAAGTAGCCGCCGATGGCGAGCACGAGCAGGACGACGATGACGATGATCAGCCAGGTTGGCACGGCGCCATTACAGCACGACGTTGCGCGACATCAGGTGCGCCCCGACCTTGCGCTTCACGCGCTGCAGCGCGTTGTCCACCGTCTTGCAGTCGCAGCCCAGCTTCTCGCCGATCGCCGTGTAGGAGTGGCCGTCCAGGTAGAGCGACAGCACGCGCGACTCGAGCTCGGAGAGCACGGTCGAGAGGCAGGCCACCAGGGAGCGCAGCTCCTCGGAGGAGATGACCTGGTTGACCGGGTCGTGAACCGTCGATCCGGGGAGCACCTCGTCGAGCGTCGGCTCGGAGTCGGTGGCGCCGGCGGGAGCGGCCGAGAACGACACGTAGCCGTTCAGCGGCGTGTGCTTGTTGCGGGTCGCGGTCTTGACCGCGGTGATGATCTGGCGCGTGATGCAGAGCTCCGCAAAGTTGCGGAACGACGACTCGCGGTCGCTGCGGAAGTCGCGGATCGCCTTGTAGAGGCCGACGAGCCCCTCCTGGATCAGGTCCTCGCTGTCGCCGCCGACCAGGAAATACGAAGAAGCCTTGAGGCGGACGAACGAGTAGTAGCGCCGCACCAGGCGGTCGTAGGCGTCCGCGCTGCCCTGCTTCGCCAGCGCGATGAGGTATCCATCCTCAAGGTGTACTTGAGCTTGAGCTCTCGTTGGAGAGAGTCTGGCCACGATCCCACCCTTCCTGAACCCGCAATTTGGGTCCATTCGTCGTGGCGCACTCCTCCCCTGGCGCCCCTTCTCGTCGTCTCGAGGGCCCATCAATAACCCTCAAGTTCAACGTTATGTGCGGAAGGGTTGCACGCTTATGTGGAGGCGTCAAGCCGGAACCGCAAGATCTCGTACAGCAGGACTGCTGCCGTGGCGCTCACGTTGAGCGACTCGATGCGCCCGAGCAGCGGTAGCGAGACCAGGTCGTCGCAGGCGGCGGCAACCCGCGGCCGCAGCCCCTTGCCCTCCGCGCCGAGCACGAGGACGACGCCGCCGGAGTAGTCGGGTTGGCGGTATGGCGTGCGCGCGCCGGCCGCCGCGCCGTAGCACCAGGCGCCCGACGCCTTGGCGTCGGCCAGGAAGTCCGCCAGGTTGCGCACGCGGGCGACCGGCAGGTGCTCGACCGCGCCGGCCGACGCCTTGCAGACCGCCGCCGTGACCTCGGCCGATCGCCGTTCGAGGATCACGACCCCGGTCGCCCCCACCGCCTCGGCCGTCCGGGCGACGGCCCCGAGGTTCTGTGGGTCGGTGACCTCGTCGAGGGCGACGATCAGCGGGTCGGGCGCCGCCAGCAGCTCGGCGGCGTCGGCGTACGGGTACGGGTCGACCTCCGCGCAGACGCCCTGGTGCGCGTCGGATCCGCAGCGCCGCTCCACCTCGTCCGCGGCCGCGATCGACACGGGCGCGCCGGACCAGCCGTCCGACGCCGCCGCTTCGGTCGCCCAGATGCGGTGCACCTTGCGGCGGCCGCGCAGCGCTTCGCGAACCGCGTTGCGGCCGTAGACGACCGTGTGGCCGCGCGACGCGAGCTCGTCGCGAGCCGACTCGCGGTCGTCGCGCGGCGGGCGGCGACGATCGTCGCGCGGCGGGCTCCGCGGTCGTCTCGCTTCGGCGGGCGGCGCCCGCGGCGCTCAGGACGCCCGGACGAGCTCGGGTCCCTGCGCGCCGTCTCGCACCTCCCAGCCCAGGTCGCGCAGCTCGTCGCGCAGCCGGTCGGCCTCTTCCCAGTCCTTCGCGGCCCGGGCCTCGCCGCGCTTCTCGGCCAGCGCGACGGCCTCCACCGGCGGGCCCTCCTCCTCGGAGATCAGCGACTCGAGACCCAGCACGCCGAGCATCTCGCGCAGGTGGGAGTCGCCGGTCCCCTCCGGGAGCTTGTTCGCCGCCCCGATCCACTCGTGCAGCGCCGGCAGCGCCCGCGCCGTATTGAAGTCCTCGGCCAGCGCGTCGAAGAACGCGTCGCGGTGCACCGCGAGCTCCTCCGGCGAGTCGCCTTCACCCAAGCGGCGGCCGGCCTCGCGGATCCGCCGCGCCGCGTTGCCCGCCGCCTCGAGCGACTCGGGCGTGAACGAGAGCGGCTGCCGGTAGTGGCCGCTGGCGAAGTAGAGGACGAGCGTCTCGCCGCCGACCTCGTCGAGCACCTCGGCCAGCCCGCGGATATTGCCGACCGACTTGGCCCACTTCTCGCCCGTGGGCGTCACGACCATGCCGTTATGCATCCACAGCCGCGCCAGCGGCTTCCCGCGCCCGGCCACGGTCTGCGCGATCTCGTTCTCGTGGTGCGGGAACACGAGGTCGATGCCACCGCCGTGGATGTCGAACTCGAGCCCCAGCAGCTGCTCGGCCATCGCGGAGCACTCGATGTGCCAACCGGGCCGCCCGCGCCCCCAGGGCGAGTCCCACGAGGTGTCCTCGCCCTCCTTGTGCGCCTTCCAGAGCGCGAAGTCGAGCGGATCCTCCTTCAGATCGGCGCCTTCGACGCCCTCGCCCTGGTCCATCTGGTCGACGTCGCGGCGCGACAGCGACCCGTATTCGGGCAGCGTGCGCACGCGGAAGTAGACGTCGCCGCCGGCCGCGTAGGCGTGCCCGCGCTCGACCAGGGCGCCGATCAGGTCGAGGATCGGCTCGACGTACTCGGACGCCAGCGGCTCGTGGTCGGGCCGGCCGAGGCCGAGCCGCTCGGTGTCGGCCATGTAGTGGGCGGTCATCTCGCGCGCGAGGTCGGCCGACTCGCGTCCCGCCGCCCGTGCGGCGTCGTAGATCTTGTCGTTGATGTCGGTGACGTTGGCCACGAGCGTCACCCCGTAGCCCTCGTGCTCGAGGAAGCGCTTCAGCTGCGAGAAGACGACGAACGGCCGCGCGTTGCCGACGTGCACACGCGAGTAGACAGTCGGCCCGCAGGCGTAGATGCCGACCGCGTTCGGGTCGCGGGGCTCGAAGGTCCGCAGCTCGCGCGCGCCGGTGTCATACAGCCTGATGGTCCGCACGGACGGCGGACCTTACCTCGGCCAGCGCGCGCACCGCGGGCCGGATCGCGGCCTCCTGGATCTGCCCGTAGCCGAGCAGCAGGGTCGGCGGACGGCCGGCCGGGTCGGCCCAGTTCTCGGCCATCGGGCCGACCTCGATGCGCCGCCGCCGCGCCTCCTGGACGATCGCGTCCTCGTCGTCGGAGTCCGGCAGCCTCACCGTCGCGTGCAGCCCTGCCGCGATGCCGCTCACCTTGGTGTCGGGCAGCTCCTCGGCGAGCGCGGCGATGAGCGCGTCGCGGCGCGCGCGGTAGCTGCCGCGCATGCGGCGCAGGTGACGGTCGAGCTCGCCGCGGACGAGGAAGTCGGCGAACGCGTGCTGCTCGATGCGATCGGTCTGGTGGTCGACGTGGCGCTTGGCGTCGGCCATGGGCTCGACCAGGCTCGAGGGCAGCACGAGCCAGCCGATCCGGAGCGCCGGCGCCAGCGTCTTGCTCGCCGAGCCCGCGTAGACGACATGCTCGGGATCAAGGCCCTGGAGAGCGCCGACGGCCGCACGGTCGTAGCGGTACTCGGCGTCGTAGTCGTCGTCGATCGCGATGGCGTCGTGGTCCCGCAGCCAGGCCAGCAGCTCCGTCCGCCGCTCGCCCGACAGCACGACGCCGGTCGGGTGCTGATGGGCCGGCGTGAGGACCACGGCGGCGACCTCGGGCAGCTCGTCCACCACCAGGCCCTGCTCGTCGACCGCGACGGCCACCGGCTCGAGACCGGCGCGGCGGGCGAGCTCCTTCTGCTCCGGGTAGCTCGGGTCCTCGAACGCGATCCGCTCTGCGCCGCCGCGGGCGAGCGTCCGGCACACGAGATCCAGGCCCTGCGAGTAGCCGCACGTGACCATCACGCGCGACGGCTCGGCGACGACCCCGCGCACGCGCCCGAGGTACTCGGAGAGCGCCGCGCGAAGGGCGTCGACCCCGCGCGGATCGCCGTAGCCGAGATCGGCGTCGGTCATCGTCGACAGCGCCTGGCGCAGCGAGCGCAGCCACGCCTGGCGGGGGAAGGTCGACACGTCCGGGATGCTGGGCCGGAAGTCGTAGCGGACGGGCGGCGCCTCCGGTTCGGCCTCCGGCAGCTCGCTCGCGGTCGCGGAGGTCTCGGACACACGCGGCCGCGCTCCCTGGCGGAGCAGCAGGTAACCCTCGGCGGCGAGCTGGGCGTAGGCATCGACCACGATCCGCCGCGAGACGCCGACCTGACGGGCGAGGTCGCGCGTCGACGGCACCGTCGTGCCGGGCCGGAGTGCCCCGCTCCGGATGGCGCGCCGCAGCTGCTCCTCGATCTGCGCGCCCAGCGTGCCGTTCCCGCGGCTGACCGCGAGCAGGAGCTCTACCGGCTGACTGGTCTCATTCAAGGCGGCAAGAGTGGATCTTCCATCTGCACCAGTAGAGCGTGAGCATACGCCCCATGACCACGTTGACCTCCACGCCCGGCGCGCTCCGCATCCTCGGCAGCTCGGTCATCGCCCGCCTGCCGCTCGCCATGCTCGGCATCGCGCTGCTCATCCACGCCCACCACCTCACGGGCTCGTTCGCCGCTGCCGGCCTCGTCACGGGGGCCTACGCGGTGGCCACCGGCGTCGGCGGCCCGCTGCTCGGCCGCGTCGTGGACCGCCGTGGTCAGACCGTCGTGCTCCTCCCCAGCGTCGTGGCCACGGCCGCCCTGCTGGCCGCCGCCGCCGCGCTGCCGGCCGGCGCGCCGCTCGCTCTGCTGCTGGCCCTGGCGGCCGGCATCGGCCTCGCCACCCCGCCGCTCGGCGCGTGCGTGCGCGCGCTGCTGCCGGACATGGTCGACGAGGACACCGTCCGCGTCGCCTATTCGGTCGACGCGACCGCCGTCGAGCTCACCTGGGTCTTCGGCCCGCCGCTGGCCTTCGCCGTCGGAGCACTGTGGTCGACCGGCGGCGCGCTCGCCGCCTGCGGCGCCGTGATGCTGCTCGGCACGCTCGCCTTCGCCGCCCAGCCGGCCTCGCGCCGCTGGCGCCCCGCGCCCGGTCACGAGCGCCCCGCCGGCGGCTCGCTGCGCGCCCCCGGCCTGCGGACGCTCGTGAGCGTGCTGACCGCCGTAGGGATGCTGTGCGGCGCCGTCGAGGTGGCCGTGCCGGCCACGACCGAGGCGCTGGCCGGCCCGCTGATGGGCGTCTGGGGCCTCGGCTCGCTGACCGGCGGCATCGTCACCACCCGCCGCGGCGGCGGCGCGCAGACCCCCGCCGGGCTCGCGCTCGTGGTCGCCTACCTGGCCGCCGCCCACCTGGCACTGGTCGCCGGGACCGGCAGCGTCGTCGCGCTCGCCGCGATCCTGTTCGTCGCCGGCTCCGCGATCGCGCCGACCTGCGCCAGCGTGTACGCAATGGTCGAGCGGGTGGCTCCGGCGGGCACGGTCACCGAGGCGTTCGCCTGGCTGGCGACCGCGATGTCCGTCGGCACGGCGGCAGGCGCCGCGGTGGGCGGCACGCTGATCGAGCAGTCCGGGCCGGCCGCCGCCTTCATCCTCGCCGGCATCGCCGGCGCCGTCGCGCTGCTGACCACCGTGCTGCGCGGAGCGACGCTCTCAGCGGAGGGTCGCCACGGCGAGCGCCGCCGCCCCCTCGCCGCGCCCGACGAAGCCCATGCCCTCACCGGTGGTCGCCTTCACGTTGACCGAGCCTAGGACGGCCTCGAGCGAGGCGCGGATGGCCTCGCGGTGCGGAGCCAGCTTGGGCCGCTCGAGCATCACCGTGGCGTCGACGTGCTCGATCTCGTGGCCCGCCGCCCGCACCCGGGCCACCACCTCCCGCAGCAGCTCCATCGAGTCGGCGTCCTTCCACGCCTCCTCGGTGTCCGGGAAGTGCTGCCCGATGTCGCCCAGGCCGGCCGCGCCGAGCAGTGCGTCGGCGATCGCGTGCGCGAGCACGTCGGCGTCCGAGTGGCCCGCGAGGCCGCGCTCGAACGGGATCTCGACGCCGCCGAGCACGAGCCGCCGGCCGTCCTCGAAGCGATGCGAGTCGATGCCGATGCCGGTCCTCACCCGAGCGGCTCCAGCCGGCGCTCCCGCCGCTCGAAGACCGCGATCTCGCTCACTCCGTGCTCTTGCAGCAGCTCGACGGCGCGCTCGTACTCGAAGCCGAGCTGGTCGGACGTGTGCGCGTCGCTCGACAGCGCGATCGGACAGCCGGCGTCGACGAGCATCTCCAGGTACGGCCGTGACGGGTACTGCTCGCCGACCGGCTTGCGCCAGCCGGCGGTGGACAGCTCGACGGCCACGCCGCTCTCCGCGAACGCCTCGACGGCGGGCTCGTAGTAGCGCCGCAGGTCGCCATCGGGGATCGGCGCCGCGCGACCCCAGACCTTCACCAGGTCCGGGTGGCCGATGATGTCGTACAGGCCGGAGCGGGCCGACTCGGCGAGCGTCTCGAAATAGCGCCGCCAGACCTTCTCGGCCGACTCGCCGGCGCCCCAGATCGAGTAGTCCTCGGTGTCGAGCGAGTGGTCGCGCAGGAAGTGGATCGAGCCGACGACGTAGTCCCAGCCGCGGCCGTCGAGCTGGTTGGCGATCCGGTCCTCGCGGCCGGGCACGAAGTCCATCTCGATGCCGAGCTTGAGGTCGGTCTCCTCGCGCACGAAGCCGCAGTAGGCGTCGAGGTCGTCGAACGCGTACTGGCGCCAGAAAGGGTGGTCCCAGATGTCGAGCGCGGCGCTGAAGCGGTAGATGTGCTCGGCGATCCCGAGCTCGGCTATGCCGCGCTCGGTCGCGGTCTCGCGGTAGCGCTCGACGGTGGCCGCCGTGAACGTCTCCTCGAACCGCTCGGGGCTGTCGTCAAGGCGCAGATGGACGTGGTAGTCGGTCAGCAAGCAGGTGCTCGGCGATCTCGAGGTCGTAGGGCGTGGTCACCTTGAAGTTGGCGGGCGAGGACTCTACGACGCGCACCGTCCCACCCGTGCGCTCGACCAGCCACGCGTCGTCGGTGGCCTGAGCGAGCACCTCGTCCGGCACGGCGAGCGCGCGCTCCAGCGCGGCCCGGCGGAAGGCCTGCGGCGTCTGGATCGCCCACAGGCGCGTGCGGTCGAGCGTGGCCGTCACGAGGCGGTCGGCGCCCGCCTGCTTGACCGTGTCGGTGATCGGGGCGGCCGCGATCGCACAGTCGGCGTCGGCGAGCGCGGCCAGGGTGCCGGTGAAGTGCTCGGGCGTCACGAGCGGACGGGCGGCGTCGTGCACGACGACGTCGCCGGGCGGCGCCGCTGCGAGGGCGGCGCGGACCGACTCCGACCGGGTGGCGCCGCCCGGCACGCCGATCCAGTCGGCCACCGAGTTCGAGCCGGGCGGCAGGGCGACGACGATGTCGTCGAACCCCGCGGCACGAATCGCCATCAGCGACCACTCGATCATCGGGCGGCCCGCCAGAACGACGAACGCCTTGGGCCGTCCGGCGCCAAGGCGTTCTCCGCTGCCGGCGGCCACGAGGAGCGCGACCGCCATCTTCCGAGTGCGGGGCGCCTAGGAGGCGGCCGCCAGCTTGTCCGAGCGCGTCAGGAGGTCGTCGAGGTACGCCTCGGCCTCGTCCTCGGACTTCTCCAGCGCGTACATCATCTCCGAGGCGAGGATCTTCTTGGCCCGCGTGTACATCTGCTTCTCGCCCGTCGACAGACCCTTGTCCTGCTCGCGCACGGCGAGGTTGCGGACGACCTCGGCGAGTTCATAGATGTCGCCGGTCTTGATCTTGTCGCGGTTGTGCTTGAAGCGACGGTTCCAGTTCTTGGGCATCTCCGAGACGTCGTCGGAGAGCACGGCGAGCACCTTCTTGACGGTGTCCTCGTCGATGACCCGGCGGAGGCCGGCCTTGCCGGCGTTCTCACACGGGACCATCACGGTCATGTCGTTATGAAGGATCTTGATCGTGAGGTACTGGCGCGTCTCGCCGAGGATCTCCTTCGCTTCCTTCTTGATGACCTGCCCGGCCCCGTGATGGGGATAGACGACGTTGTCACCGACCATGAAATCGATGCACTCCGCCTCGCGGGTGATCTCAAGGTCTTCGATCTGCTCGGTAGCTGTCTCGGTGGGGATGGTGTCCTCCTTCATCAGGGTCCGTCCGAACGCCGGACGGCCGTGCATTCATGTCTGCAGATAGCGGTCCACGAGGTTGATCTCCTGCAGGCGGCGAAGGCCCTCGCGGATGTCCTTCGCCCGGATCTCACCCACGCCGTCGACCGACTCCAGCTCGGGGTCGGTCGCCGCCAATATCTCGTCGAGCCCGCGGAACTCGCGGACGATGTTCTGCACCACCAGCTTCGGGAGCCGGGGGATGCGGCCGAGGATGCGGTAGCCGCGGGGGGAGACGGGATAGTCGAGCGTGTTGACCTTGCGGTCATACCCGAGCAGCTCCGCCAGCCGCCCGAAGTCCAGCAAGTCTTGATGGGCCAGCCGCGCGATGCCGTCGAGCGCGACGGCGAACGCGTCGTCGCGCGGCTCGGCCAGGTAGTCGTGGAGGAGCGCGGCCTTGTCGCCGGCGACGCCGACCATGGTCTCCTCGAGCTGCATCTCGATGAGCCGGCCCTCCGAGCCGAGCTCGACGATGTAGCGCTCGATCTCCACGGCCATGCGGGTCACCAGCTCGGCGCGCTGGAGCACGGTGAGGACGTCGTGCAACGTCACCCCGCCCTCGAACTCGAGCGCGGTCAGGCGGGTGCTGACCTGGTCGAGCCGGGAGCGGTACTTGTCGAGGGTCGCCAGCGCCTGGTTGGCCTTGGCCAGCACGGCGGGGATCTCCTCGAGGATGTACTTCGCGCCGTCGACGTAGAGGCTGACGACGTCGCGCCGCTGCGAGACGGCGATCACCAGCGCGTCGGTCTGCTTGGAGACGCGCTCGGCGGTGCGGTGGCGGGTGCCCGTCTCCATCGACAGGATCGTGGGGTCGGGCATGAGCTGGACGTTGCACCAGGCGATCTTGGTCGCGGTGCCGTTCAGCGCGATCGCGCCGTCCATCTTCGCCAGCTGGTAGACCATCGCCGGCGAGTAGTCGATGTCGAGCTTGATGCCGCCGGAGAAGAGGAATGCGAGCTCGTCCGGGTCGCCGATCACCAGCAGGCCGCCGGTGCGGGCGTGGACGATGTTGTCGATGCCTTCGCGCACGGCGGTGCCGGGCGCGACCATCTCCAGTGCCTTGACCAGCCGGGGCTCCTGCCGCGCTTCGAGCTCAATGAGCTCCTCCCCTGATCGCGGCGTCATCACCACCTAATTCTAGCAGTTGGGTTAATAGAGTCTAAACCCCATCGCAGCGCCAACTGAATCGGTTCAGTGTGGGTATCCGAGTCGCCGGCGAGATCGGCGAACTGCGGCTGGGTAGGGGAGCTGGGGAGCCCGCCGTGCGGCAAGCAATCCTGAGGCAGGACGGTTCGAGGAAATCAGCCGCGCCGGCCTCCCCGCTCCCCTACCCAACCGAAATTGACGTTCGCTCAAGCCGCCCGGGCGGCCCGAGGCTGACTCGGCATCCCCGCGCGTAGAGCGGCACGCAGCGACGCGGCCTCGACTCCACCGGACTGCGGCGGCCCGATCACCGGCGACAGCCCGAACTTGGCGGCCTCGGCCAACCGGCGATCGGCGTGCCCGACCGAACGCAGCTCGCCCGTCAGCCCGACCTCGCCGAAGCAGGCCACCGGGCGCTCGCCGTCGCCGAGCGCGACGCCGCGCTGGGCGCTGGCCACGGCCAGCGCGACCGCCAGGTCGGCTCCCGGCTCGTCGACCCGGACGCCGCCCGCCACGTTGACGAACACGTCAGCCGAGCCGACGCCCACGCCGGCGTGGCGGCCGAGCACCGCGAGCACGAGCGCGAGCCGGTTGCGGTCGATCCCGTTGGCCACCCGGCGCGGCGGCACGAGCTCGGACGGCGAGACGAGCGCCTGGACCTCCACGAGCAGCGGCCGCGAGCCCTCCATGGCGGCCAGCACCGCGCTGCCCGGCGCCTTCGTCGCCTCACCGACGAAGCGCGCCGACGCGTCGGCGACCTCGACCAGCCCGCCCGAGCGCATCTCGAACACGCCGACGTCGTTGGTCGAGCCGAAGCGGTTCTTCAAGGCCCGCAGCGTGCGGTAGGTGCGCTCGCGCTCGCCCTCGAACTGCAGCACGCAGTCCACCAGGTGCTCGAGCACCCGCGGGCCGGCCAGCGCGCCCTCCTTGGTGACGTGCCCGACGAGCAGCACGGCGATCGCGCGCGCCTTGGCGAGCCGCGTGATCCGGTCGGCGACCTCGCGCACCTGGCCGACCGACCCCGCCGCGCCCGTGAGGTCCGCGGCGTGCAGCGTCTGCACCGAGTCGATCACGCAGACCTCGGGGCGCTCGGCGTCGAGCGTCGCCAGCACCGTGTCGAGGTCCGTCTCGGCCAGCACCGGCACATCGAGTGCCGCGCCCGGCAGCCGCTCGGCGCGCAGCCGGATCTGGGCGGCCGACTCCTCGCCGGAGACGTAGAGCGTGCGGCGGCCGGCGCCCTGCAGGTTGCCGAGCGCCATCGAGGTGAGCGTCGACTTGCCGATCCCGGGCGAGCCGCCGATCAGCACCAGCGAGCCGGGGACGAGGCCGCCGCCGAGGATCCGGTCGAGCTCGCCGATCCCGGTGCTCAGCCGTGCATGGCGCTCGGCCGCGACATCGGCCAGCCGCACCGGCTTGACCGCGCGGCCGGCCGCGCGCTTCGCCTTGGCCGCCGGCGCCGCGGCCTCCTCGGCGAGCGTGTTCCAGGCGCCGCAGCCCGGGCACTGGCCGTGCCACTTGGCGGACTCGGTGCCGCAGGCGGAGCAGACGAAGACGCTGGTGGGCTTGGCCATGGTCGTCGGACACTAGGTCTACGGGCGGACGATTCGCCCCCGCGGCGAACGTCAACTGCGGCTGGGTAGGGGAGCGAGGGATTCGGCCGCGCCGGTCGTCCGTGTCGACTTTCCCTCGAATAGCGACGGAAAGTCGACACGGAGAACGACCACGCCGACCTCGCCGCCGCCCTACCCAGCCGCAGTTGACGTTCGCCGGCGCTACGGCCGCGCAGCGACGTCGCCGGCCGGCGCCAGCTCCCGCGCCCGGTGCGCGAAGCAGCGCATCCCGAGCTCATCCGCGGTCAGGACGGCGTCGGCGAGCAGCTCGCGCGCCCGCGCCTTGTCGCCGCGCCGGCGGCGGGCCAGCAGCATCTCGGCGTAGGCGAGCTGGGTGCGCGCCACCCACGGCCGCGCGCCCATCCGCTCGTGCATGGCCAGCGCGTCGATGAAGTGCCCCTCGGCCAGCTCCCACTCGCGCATCGCGGCAGCCAGCGTCCCGAGCAGCCGCGAGGCGGCGCCGTTGCACGTCGCGGCGCGGCCCACGACGACGTTGCGGCCCGCGTAGGGCTCGAGCAGCGCGTACAGCGGCTCGGCGCGGGCCCCGTCGCCCAGCGCGCCGCACACCTCGGCGAGCAGCGTCACGCCGATCAGCCAGTTCGCGTCGCGCGGCATGTCCTCGCCCGCCAGCGCCGAGAACTCCTCGCGGGCCTCGTCGACACGCCCGAGCTCGACCAGCAGCAGCGCCAGCGCCGCGCGCCAGGCCTTGAGCATCGGATAGAGGTCGATGAAGCGCCGCACGGACGGCTCGACCTCGGCCAGCCGGCCCTGCTCGCGGCGGATGTTGAACATCGCCTGCCAGTACGCGTTGACCGCGTTCTCGGCCTGGCCGTGGCGGCCGATCTCGAGCGCCTCGTCGGCGATCTGCTCGGCGTCCTCGAAGCGCCCGTCCAGCTGCGCCCGGGTGCAGCGCAGCAGCGACGTCCACCAGCGCCAGATCGGCCGCTGCAGCGCCTCGGCGAGCTTCGAGGCGGCGGCGATCTGGATGTCGGCGCCCTGGATGTCGCCGAGCTCGAGCAGGTCGACGACCGTCCAGCCCGCGCCCTCGAGCTCTAGCTCCGGGTCGCCGGTCTCCTCGGCCACGCGCCGCAGCTCGGCCGCCACCTCGAGCCGCTCGTTGACGTTCTCCGGCCGCCACAGCGCGTAGTGGCGGGCGTCGAGGCAGGTGGCGAGCGTGCGCAGGTCGCCGAGCCGCCGCGCGAGCTCGACCGCCTGCTCGGACAGCGCCAGCCGGCGGTCCGGGTCGCCCGAGTAGTAGAGCTCCAGCGCGAGCCGGGCCAGCAGCCGCGCGCGCAGCGGGCTGTCCTCGTCG
The DNA here is from genome assembly GCA_963835525.1 of uncultured Solirubrobacteraceae bacterium. GTDB lineage: Bacteria > Actinomycetota > Thermoleophilia > Solirubrobacterales > Solirubrobacteraceae > DASSUW01. The sequence continues at coordinate 286,398 of CAWIFM010000009.1, read as the reverse complement.
CCCAGCGCCTCCAGGGCCTCGTCGAGCAGCGCCAGCCGGGCCTCGTCGACGCGCCCGAGCACCGACCACTGACCTGCGAACCCGAGCGCCGCCCGGCCGAGCAGCGACGGATCCTGCAGCACGCGCGCGGTCGCCGCCGCGCTCTGGAACGTGGTCCGCGCCGCCGCCTCGATCCCGGCGCGATCCTCGGAGGCGCCCTGCGCGAGCAGCAGCTCCGCGCGGACCGGGTCCTCGAAGATCCCGATCAGCTCGCGCGCTCGCAACGCGGCGCGATAGTGATGGGCGGCCTCCTCCCAGGCGAGCTGGCGATCGGCGCGCCGGGCGGCGGCGAGCGCGTACTCGATCGCGCGCTCGGGCTGGTCGACCGGCGCCGCCTGCGCGAAGTGGTACGCGAGCTGCGGCAGGTGGGGATCGAGGTCGGCACTGCGCAGCTGAGCGATCGCCTCGCCGACGCGTCCGTGCAGCCGCGCCCGGCGCAGCTGCGAGAGGCCGTCGTAGAGCGTCGCGCGCACGAGCGCGTGCGTGAAGGCGTAGCGGCCGACACGGCCGGCCTCGCGCAGCACCCGGGCCTCGACGCCCTCCTCGAGCGCGCTGATCAGCGCCTCCTCCTCGAGCGGGGCGACGGCGTGGAGCACGTCGTAGTCGAACTCGCGCCCGACCACCGCCGCCACGGAGAGCGCCTGGCGCGACTCCGCGTCGAGCCGCCGCAGGCGCCGCGAGGTGACCTCGCGCACGCCGTCGGGGACGCCGGCGTCGGCGAGCGACATGTCGGCCCCGAGCGCGTGGTCGCTCTCGCGCAGGTGGCGGACGACCTCCTCGATGAAGAACGGATTGCCGTCGGTCTCGCCGTGCAGGGCGTGCACGAAGGCGGGCTCGGCGCCCGGCACGCCGAGCGCGGTGACGAGCTCGCCCACCTCCGACTCGGCCAGGCCGCTGAGCGCGACGTGCCTGAGCATGCCGTCCCGGCGGACGTCGGCGATCAGCTCGTGCAGCGCGTGATCCGGCTCGAGCTCGGCCTCGCGATAGGTGCCGAGCAGCAGCGCGCGGCCGGGCTGCGGCGAGCGCACGAGATGACGCAGGAGCTGAAGTGTCGGGCGGTCGGCCCAGTGGAGGTCGTCGAAGACCAGCACGAGCGGCCCCGTCGCGCCGGCCTCGGCGAGCAGCGCGGCCACCGCGTCGAAGAAGCGCAGGCGGTCGCCTTCGGAGGAGCCGTGGTCCGCGGGCGGCGGGCCGAGCTCGCTGAACAGGATCCCGAGCTCGGCGGCGCGCACGCCGAGGCACTCGCGCAACGGGTCGAGCGAGGCGCCCGAGGACCAGCCGCGCACCATCTCCACCACCGGCTGGTAGGGCGCGATCGTCTCCTCGTCGAAGCGCCCGTAGAGCACCAGCGCGCCGTCGTCGCGCGCTCGGCGGCCCAGCTCGGCGGCGAGTCGGGTCTTGCCGATGCCGGCGTCGCCGGACAGCAGGACGAGCTGGCGCGCGCCGGCGACTGCCTCGTCCCAGTGCTCGTCGAGCACGCCCAGCTCCCGGGCGCGGCCGACGAGCGCGTGGCGGCCGAGCGCGGCGGCCAGGGGCGGCGGCCAGGCGACGGCCGTGATCTTGTCGGCGCGCGGCTCGGGGAGCAGGGCCACGGGCGCCTCGCCGCGCAGGAGCCGCTCGTGCACGGCCATCGCCGCCTGCCCCGGGGTGGTGCCGAGCTCGTCGCGCAGCAGGATGCGCAGCTCCTCGAAGGCGCGGAGCGCCTCGGCCGGGTTGCCCGCCGCCTCGTGGACCTCCATCAGCAGCCGGTGCGACGACTCCCGGAACGGCATCGCCGCGACCGCGGCGCGAGCGGCCTGCTCGGCCGTCCCGAGCTCGCGCCCGCCCTGGCGCAGGCCCGCCTCGGCCAGAACCTCGAGGGCGCGCACGCGCACGGTCTCCAGCTCGCGCCGGCACTCGGCCACCCACGGCCCTTCGCAGTCGGGCAGGAAGGTCTGCAGGTCGGTCGCCAGCACGTCGCGAGCGGCCGCGGAGGCGCCCGCCCAGTCGTGGGCGTCGATCGCCGCCTCGGCCCCCATGGCGGCCGCCGCGGCGACCTCGACGTCGACGTCGATCGTCCCCGGCGGCACGACGCGCAGCTCCGACCGGCCGGCGAGCGCGCCCTCGCCGAGCGCGCGGCGCAGCTTCGAGAGCAGCGCGCTGAGCGCGCTGTCGGCCGCGGCGGGCGGCCGCTCGGGCCACAGGAGGTCGATCAGCTCGGCACGGCCGCAGTCGCGATCGCGGTTGAGGACGAGGTAGGCGAAGAGCAGTCGCCCTTGCCTCCCCGGGAGGGCCGCCGCACGGGACTGACCGTCCTGGTCAAGCCCCACCGGCCCGCACAGCCGAATCGTCCACCCCATGTCCTTGGCGTCAACTTACCGCGCCGCCAAGGTTTCTCCAAGGTTTCGCCAACGGGCGTGCCGCAACATTCGGTGCGCGGTGACGGGATGGACATCCGCCGCCGCGAATTGCGACACGGACGTTGCGGAACACATATGCGAGAGCTCTCCGAGCGCTCGCAGCCCCCTCCGAAGGGATCGTTTGACCCGCGATCCCCGGCTAACTGGGAGCCGCCCACCCCTCACCCCTCGGGCGGCCCCGCGCGGCGGACGCCGTTTGACCCGCGGCCATCCGCCACCAACACGTGAAGGGCCCGCCACCCGGCGGGCCCTTCATCGTGTTGGGAGCGCCTGCAGCACGTCGGCGACGAGGTCGTCGGTGTCCTCGATGCCGCACGAGAAGCGGATGAAGCCCTCCGGCACGTCGTCGCCGCCCCAGCGGGCGCGGCGCTCGGCGGTCGAGTGGACGCCGCCGAAGCTGGTCGCCTCGCTGACCAAGTCACAGGTGTCGAGGAAAGTCTGGGCTGCCTCGGCGGTCGGCAGCGTGAGAGAGATCACCGGCCCGACGCCCGGCCAGCGCAGATCCGTCACGCGGCCCTCGAGCGCCTCCACCAGGGCCCGAGCGTTGGCCTGCTGGCGCTCGAGCCGCAGTCCGAGGGTGGCCAGCGAGCGGTGGGCGAGCCAGGCCTCGAACGGGCCGAGGATGCTGCCGGTGCGGATGCGCCAGTCGACGAGCTCCTGCACGAGGGCCGGGTCACGCACGCTGACGGCGCCGAGCAGCAGGTCGGAGTGTCCGGTCAGGGCCTTGGTCCCCGAGGTCACGGCGAAGTCGGCGCCGTGGGCGAGCGGCTGGAAGGCGAGCGGCGTCGCGACCGTGTTGTCGACCGCCAGCAGCCCGGTGGTCGCCGCGCGCACGGCGTCGAGGTCGCAGACGTCGAGCCGCGGGTTGGAGGGCGTCTCGACCCAGACCAGCGTCGCGCCGTCGGCGGCGGCGACGATCTCCTCGGTGCGGGTCCGCACCATCCGCACCTCGATCCCCTTCGGCCGCAGGTCCGCCTCCGAGATCTGGCGGATGCCCGGGTAGCCGTCGCCGCACGCGACGAGCACGTCGCCGGGGCGCAGGCGCGGCAGCACGACGGCGGCCACGGCGGCCATGCCCGAGGAGAAGACCACGGTCCGGCCGCCGTCCAGCTCGCCGATGGCGCGCTCGAGCGCCGTCCAGGTCGGGTTGGCGTCGCGGCCGTAGCCGTAGGGCGTCGAATGCGGGTCGCCGCGCAGGTGATAGGGCGCAGCGAGCACCGGGCCTGGCAGAAACGGCTGCCCCTGCACGGGGTCGGGCAGGCCGGCGTGTGCTGCACGGGTGCTGGGTCCGTGGCTCATCGTTCGACGGTAACGTCTCCGCCCGATGCGGCGCCTCGCGGTGGCAATGCTGCTCGCCGCGCTGGCCTGGCCGGCGACTGCGCAGGGCTGGGAGCCCGACGTGGCAGGCGCCGCCGCCTGGGCGGCGAAGCGGCAGGGGACGGTGACCTTCGCGGTCCGCACCGGCGACCGCCTGTGGGGCCGTGGTCTCGATCAGCAGTTCCCGACCGCGAGCGTGCTGAAGGCGATGCTGATGACCGCCTACGTGCGACGGGTGAGCGACCGCCCGCTGAACAGCGGCGACCGGGCGCTGCTGCGGCCGATGATCCGCCGCTCTGACAACGTCACCGCCACGCGGATCCGCGACATCGTGGGCAACGGCGCGCTGGTGCGGCTCGCCCGCGCGACCGGAATGAGGCGCTTCGCGGTCAACCCGGTATGGGGGCTGTCGCTGACCACGGCGCGCGACCAGTCGCTGTTCTTCCTGCGGCTCGAGGAGCTGCTCCCGGACCGGCACCGGAGGTCTGCGCTGCGGCTGCTGAAGACCATCGTGCCGTCGCAGCGCTGGGGCATGGGCCAGACCATCCCGGACGGCTGGACGCTGCACTTCAAGGGCGGCTGGGGCTCCGGCACCGGCGCCGTCGACCACCAGATCGGGCTGCTGCGCCGCGGCGAGGACCGCGTGTCGATCGCGGTGATGACGGTCAACAACCCGTCGCACGCGTACGGAAAGGCGACGCTCGAGGGCGTGTCGCGGCGGCTGCTCCAGGGCTTGGAGCCGGTCGGGACGGTGGGCCCGAGCGAGACCGGGGCTCAGTTCAGCCGGTAGAACGAGAGAGGGCGCCCACGGGGGCGCCCTCTGAAGTCTCGCCTACTCGTCGACCGGTGGTGGCTCGACGGCCGGCTGGTCGAGCGCGCCGCCGTCGTCGACGCCCTCCTCCGGCTCCTCGCTCTTGCCGCCGCCGACGGCGGCGGGGACCGGCTTCTCGGGCTTGACGACCGTGAGGATCAGGTCGCGCTCGTCGCTCGTCCGGCGCCTTCTCGACGAGCACCGTGGCCTGCGGCTCCAGCTCCGAGCGGAGCACGAAGTCGGCCAGCGGGTCCTCGATGTAGCGCTGGATCGCCCGGCGCAGCGGCCGCGCGCCCATCGCCGGATCCCAGCCCTTCTCGACCAGGAAGTCCTCGGCCGGCTCGGACAGGTCCAGCTGCAGCTCGCGCTCGGCGAGCTGGCTGCGGATGCGGCGCAGAAGGAGGTCGACGATCGTCTTGATCTCCTCCTTGGTCAGCTTGTGGAAGACGATGACCTCGTCGATGCGGTTGAGGAACTCGGGGCGGAAGACCTTCTTCAGCTCGCCCGTGACCCGGTTCTTCATGTCGTCGTAGGTCATGCCGTGGTCGTCGTCGCCGACCGTGAAGCCGAGCGGCGTGTTCCGCGCGATCTCGCTCGCCCCGATGTTCGAGGTCATGATCACGATCGCGTGGCGGAAGTCCACGGTGCGGCCCTGCGAGTCCGTGAGCCGGCCGTCCTCCAGGATCTGCAGGAGGATGTTGAAGACGTCAGGGTGCGCCTTCTCGATCTCGTCGAGCAGGAGCACGCTGTACGGCTTGCGGCGCACGGCCTCGGTGAGCTGGCCGCCCTCGTCGTAGCCGACGTAGCCCGGAGGCGAGCCGACGAGCCGGGACACGGCGTGCTTCTCCATGTACTCCGACATGTCGATGCGGACCATCGCGTCCTCGTCGCCGAACAGGAACTCGGCGAGCGTGCGGGCGAGCTCGGTCTTGCCGACGCCGGACGGGCCGAGGAAGACGAAGGAGCCGGTCGGCCGCTTCGGGTCCTTGAGGCCCGCGCGCGAGCGCCGGATCGCCTTCGAGACGACCTCGATCGCCTGGTGCTGACCGATGACGCGCTTGTGCAGCTCGTCCTCCATCCGCATCAGCTTCTGGGTCTCGGCCTCGGTGAGCTTGAAGACCGGGATGCCCGTCCACATCGAGACGATGTCCGCGATCTCCTCCTCGCCGATCGATGGGCGCTCGCCGCCCTCGCCGGACTCCCAGGCGTCCTCGAGCTCGCGCTTCTTGTTGGTGAGGCGCCGCTCGGTGTCGCGCAGCTGCGCGGCCTTCTCGAACTCCTGGTTCTCGATCGCGGCTTCCTTGTCGCGCCGCGTCGTCTCGATCTCCTCCTCGAGCTCCCGGTACACGGGCGGGGAGGACATCGACTTGATGCGCATGCGCGAGGCGGCCTCGTCGATGAGGTCGATCGCCTTGTCGGGGAGGAAGCGGTCGGAGATGTAGCGGTCGGCCAGCTCGGCCGCCGCCTCCAGCGCCTCGTCCGTGATGTTGATCTTGTGGTGCGCCTCGTAGCGGTCCTTGAGCCCCTTGAGGATCTGGACCGTCTCCTCGATCGACGGCTGGTCGACCGTGATCTTCTGGAAGCGGCGCTCCAGCGCGCTGTCGCGCTCGAGGTACTTGCGGTACTCGTCGAGCGTGGTGGCGCCGACGGTCTGCAGCTCGCCTCGGGCCAGCGCCGGCTTGAGGATGCTCGCGGCGTCGATCGCGCCCTCGGCGGCGCCCGCTCCGACGAGGTTGTGCAGCTCGTCGATGAACAGGATGATGTCGCCGCGCTGGGTGATCTCCTTCATCACCTTCTTGAGGCGCTCCTCGAACTCGCCGCGGTACTTCGAGCCCGCGACCAGCGCGGCCAGGTCGAGCGTGTAGATCTGCTTGTTCTTCAGCAGCTCCGGCACGTCGCCGTTGGTGATGCGCTGGGCGAGGCCCTCGACGACGGCGGTCTTGCCGACGCCGGGCTCGCCGACGAGCACGGGGTTGTTCTTCGTGCGGCGGCTGAGGATCTGCATGATCCGCTCGATCTCGGTCTCGCGACCGACGACCGGGTCGAGCTTGCCCTCGGCGGCCAGCTTGGTCAGGTTGCGACCGAACTGGTCGAGCAGCTTCGACGACTTCTTGCCCTCCCCCTGGGCGCCGCCCGCGCCCGCCGCGGCGCCGGATGCGCCGGAGCCGGACTGGCGACGGCCACCTGGGCCGGAGAGCATGCGGATGACCTCGTTGCGGATCTTCTCGCTGTCGGCGTCGAAGTCGAGCAGGATGCGAGCGGCGACGCCCTCGTTCTCGCGGACGAGGCCGAGCAGGATGTGCTCGGTGCCGATGTAGTTGTGGCCCAGGCTCAGCGCCTCGCGGAGGGCGAGCTCGAGGACCTTCTTCGCGCGCGGCGTGAAGGGGATCTGGCCGGAGGTGACTTCCTCGCCCGAGCCCACGATGCGGACGACCTGGGCGCGCACACGCTCCACCGTGATGTCGAGACTCTCGAGGACGCGGGCGGCGAGGCCCTCCTCCTCACGGAGGAGACCGAGCAGGATGTGCTCGGTGCCGATGTAGTTGTGCTTAAGGGTTCGGGCTTCCTCTTGGGCGAGGACGACCACCTGGCGCGCGCGCTCTGTGAATCGCTCGAACATGGTGGGTGCGCAGTCCTTCCTTGCTACTTGATGGCTAGCGCTCGGTCGTTTCGGCGGTCCGGACTTGGGGTCGGAAGACGAAAATACCCCGATCCTTCATCCACGTATTCGGCAACCGCGCCTCGTGGGATGAACGATTCGGGGTTCGCTTTGCGGCCATGGGTCAGTTTACCAACGGGGCCGGGGTTGGCCGCATGGTCGATATCGCGACCGCGAGGCGAGCCACAAGCGCGTGCGGACGGCCTTCGAGCTGACGGCCCGTGACCCGGATCACGCGCTCGCCGGCGAGCTGCAGCGCGGCGTCTTTCAGGCGGTCCGACTCGAAAGCGGTGCGACTCGAATGCGTGTTCCAGCCGTCGAATTCGACGACCAGCCGGTGGGCCGGCCAGTACATGTCCACTTCGTGACCGTGGACCCGGACGTTGGAGAGCGGGGCGGGCAGGGCGGCCTGCTTGATCAGTGCCCGGAGTTTGCGTTCCATGCGCGAGCGGGTCATGCCGGGTGTCTCCTCGACGAGGTCGCGTAGCGCTCTGCTTCGGGCCGCGAAGGCGCGGACCTCCTGGTTCGTGACCAGCTTGAGCACGAGCGCTTCGTTGTAGGCGGTTCGAGCTCGTGGGGTGGGAGGTCGGCGAGCGTCTGCGCCGGCGAGGTCAGTCTGAGTCCGTACCGCCGCCGGATCTGCGTGCGCTGCGCGTGATGGATCCGGACGCCGTTGCGCCCTCGGCGATTGGCATTGAGGAGAGTGACATCGACCGGGTCGGCTGGGCGTGCCGGCAGGAGACGCCAGAGGACGGCCGCGGTTCGGTGGCTCAGGATCGCGTTGCGGCCGTACGCGGCGAGGGCGGCGGTCGGCGCGGTCAGCTCAGACTCGAGCGCACCGACCGCGTACACCCCGCGATGAAGGCGCCGCAGCCAGCCACGGCGGACGCGTCCCGAGATCGCTCGGGGTCCGAGGCCGGCGTCACGCAGCTGATCGAACGTGACCACGCCGTGCTGCCGCCGCGCCAGCGCGACCACGGCCGCATCGGTCGCATGGCGCGTTACGTGCAATTCGGCGCCTCCCCGCACCGCGAATCGCACGTTGTGATCCCAGACGGATCACAACGTGAAATCGGGCGGCCACGATCGCCGTCGATTTCACGAAACGTGCTGTCGGCAGCCACCCACCCATCGTGCCTCCCTCAATGCCGCAGTTCGCCGAGACCGGCACAAACGTCACGAAGACGAATCAGATTCGTCACGCATCGCCGGGAACAGCACGACCTCCCGGATCGTGTCGCGCCCCGTCAAGAGCATCACCAACCGGTCGATCCCGATCCCGATCCCGCCCGTCGGCGGCATCCCGTGCTCCAACGCCCGCACGTAGGCCTCGTCGTACGGCATGGCCTCCTCGTCGCCGGCGGCGGCGTCCGCGCGCTGGGCCTCGAAGCGGGCCCGCTGGTCGTCCGGGTCGTTGAGCTCCGAGTAGCCGTTGGCGAACTCCATCCCGGCCGCGAACGCCTCGAAGCGCTCGACCAACCCGGGCTCGGACCGGTGGACCTTGGCCAGCGGCGACAGCTCGACCGGGTAGTCGAACAGGAACGTCGGCTCACGAAGCGACGGCTCGACGTACTTCGCGAGCAGGTGGTCGACGAGACGAGCCCAGGTCGCCTCATGCTCCGCGGGATCGAGCCCCGCCGCCACCATCGCCGCCCTCAATGAAGCAGTGTCGCGGTTCGCAAACACGTCGACCCCCGTACGAGACGAAATGGCGCCACCCAAGGTCTCGCGCTTCCAAGGGGGTTCGAACCCTGAAGCGCCGACGGCACGGGCGACCGAGGCCACCACCAGCTCGCAACGAGAAGCGACGTCCTGGTAGTCCGCGTACGCCTCGTACCACTCGAGGACCGTGAACTCCGGGTTGTGCTTGAAGGAGACGCCCTCGTTGCGGAAGTTCTTGCCGATCTCGTACACGCGCTCGAGCCCGCCGACGATCAGGCGCTTGAGATAGAGCTCGGTCGCGATCCGCATGTACAGCGTGCGGTCGAGCTCGTTGTGGTGCGTGACGAACGGGCGGCCCATGCCGCCGCCGTAGATCGGCTGCAGGATCGGGGTCTCGACCTCGACGAACCCCTCCGCATCGAGGAAGCGCCGGATCTCGGTGACGACGCGGGCGCGCGTCATGAACAGCTCGCGCGCCTCGTCGCTGGCCATCAGGTCGAGCTCGCGCCGGCGGTAGCGGGTCTCGACGTCCGACAGCCCGTGGTGCTTCTCGGGCGGAGCCCGCAACGACTTCGCCAGCAGAGTCCACGAGTCGATCGCGAGAGAGAGCTCACCCCGCCGGGTACGGAAGACGGTGCCTTCGGCGCCGAGAAGATCCCCCAGGTCCAAAGAGACGAGCCGGTCCAAAGACTCCTGGCCCAACAGGTCCGCACGAGCGTGCAGCTGAATACGGCCGGAGCGATCGACCACATCGAGAAACGCGGCCTTGCCCTGGCCACGACGCGCGGCCAACCGGCCGGCCACCCGCGCTCGCGCATCAGTCTCCTCACCTGCAGGAAGTTCGTCCCAAGGCTCCTTCACGGAAGCAATGGACGACACGCCCGCAAACGAATGCGGGAACGGCTCAACCCCCTCGTCGCGCAGCGCGGCGAGCTTGCGCCGGCGCTGGTCGACGAGCTCGTCGCTCACACCTTGGCGACGTCGATCTTGGTGATCTTGAGCTTTCGGGCCTTGCCGCTCGGCAGCTGCACATCGACGACGTCGTTGCGCTTGTTGCCCAGCAGCGCCTTGCCCACCGGCGACTCGTTGGAGAGCTTGTTCTCGCCCGGATTCGCCTCCGTCGAGCCGACGATCGTGTACTGCAGCGACTTGCCGGAGGTCTCGTCCTTGACGTTGACCACCGAGCCGACGCGCACGACGTCGTTCGACAGCTCCTTGGCGTCGATCACCGACGCCGAGCGCAGCTTCTCCTCGAGCGAGGCGATCCGCGCCTCGAGCATCGCCTGCTCGTTCTTGGCGTCGTCGTACTCCGAGTTCTCGGAGATGTCTCCGAACTCACGGGCCTCTTTGATCCGCGCCGCGACCTCCCGGCGCTTCTCGGTCGAGAGGTGCTCGATCTCCTTCTTGAGGTTCTCGAGGCCTTCTGGGGTGAGGAGGACGTCTCTCTGCATGTCGTCGTCCCTTGGGGCTGGGGTCCGGAGAAAGAAAACGCCCGCAAAAGGCGGACGATGAGAATGCGCTCTAGACGGCGGCGCGGCGGAGCATGGTAGCACCGAATTCAGCGATAACCAGACGCTGTTCAGCAAGCGTCGGAGCACGCTGGAGCGCGTCCTGCACGGCGTGCGGGGCATCGAGCCGCTCCGCGTACCACGGGTGAAATTTCCTCAAGTAGCGCGCGGCCCGGTCGGCGCCGAGATGCTCCTCCGCGCGGTCCAGCACCCAGCGCCATTCCTCCACAATCTCGTCTGCCGTCGGCTCTGAGTCGCGCAGCCCCAGGACCTGCGAGAACAACCACGGATTGCCGAGCGAGCCACGGGCGAGCATGACCGCCTCGCAGCCCGTGTACTCGAAGACCCAGCGCACGTGGTCGGGGTCGTCCATGCCCCCGGTCACGATCACCGGCACGGGCAGCGACTCGACGAGCTCGCGCGCGAGGTCGTAGTCCGGCGTCCCCTTGTGCCGCACCTTGATCGTGCGCGGATGGAAGGTGATCCCCGCCACGCCGGCCTCCAAGACCAACCGCCGAGCCACGTCCACGCCCTCGGCGCGCAGCTTCACGGTCACCGGCAACCCAGATCCCTCGCGAGCGGCAAGCGCGACCGCGACCGCGGTATCCGGATCCGACAGCAGCGCCGCTCCCGCGCCCGTCTTCATCACCTTGGGCACGGGACAGCCCATGTTCAGGTCGATCAGGTCGGCGCCGATCCCGGCCACGTGCGCGGCGGCCGAGCGCATGATCTCCGGGTCGTGCCCGAAGAGCTGGATCGCCACCGGCCCGGCCTCGCGCTCCCGCGGGTCGACCCGCAGCAGCTCGTCGTGCGTCTTGCGATTCCCGTAGTGGATCGCGAACGAGGAGACCATCTCGGACACGGCCAGGCCCGCGCCGTACCGCTTCGCCTGCAGGCGCACGAACCAGTTGCCGATGCCGGCCAGCGGCGCGAGCACGACCCGGTTCGGGATCGTGACGCCTCCGAGCTCCCATGAGTCATGCAGCGAGCGCACGACGCACAGGTTAGGCGCCCTGGTTGCGCTCCCAGATCAGCTTGAGGCCCTTGAGCGTCAGCAGGTCGTCGGTCTCGTCGACCAGCTCGCAGTGCGGCACCACGTACCCGGCCAGCCCGCCGGTGGCGATCGTGGCCGTGTCCTCGCCCAGCTCGTCGCGCAGCCGCCGCAGGATCCCGTCGACCATGCCCGCGTAGCCGTAGACCACGCCGGACCGGATCGCCTCGACCGTCGACTTGCCGATCAGCGCCCGCGGCGCCTCCAGCTCCACCCGCAGCAGCTTCGCGCCGCGCGCGGTGAGCGCGTCCATCGAGATCTCGATGCCGGGGGCGATCATGCCGCCGATGTACTCGCCCTCGCGCGAGACGATGTCGATGTTGATGCCGGTGCCGAAGTCGACCACCACGCACGGCCCGCCGAAGCGGTCGTGCGCGGCGACCGAGTTCACCAGCCGGTCGGCGCCCACCTCGCGCGGGTTGTCGATCCGGATCGCCATGCCGGTCTTCAGCCCCGGGCCGACGACCGGCATCTTGTGGCCCAGGTAGCGCTCGGCCATCGCCGCCCACTCGGGCGCGAGCTGGGGCACCGTGGACGAGACGATCGACGCGTCGACCATGTCGAAGATGACGCCGCGCAGGCCGAGCAGGTTGCGCAGCGTCGCCCCGAGCTCGTCGGCCGTCGAGTCGCGCACCGTCGCGAAGCGCCAGTGCTCGTGCAGCTCGCCGTCGCGGAAGGTCCCGAAGTGGGTCTGCGTATTGCCGACGTCGACGACCAACAGCATCAGCGGCGGACGATACGCACCGGCGCGGTCACGGCGCGCGTCAGCCCCTGGGCGTCCCGCACGGCCGCGTAGACATGGCCGCGCTGCGGCCGTCGCAACGTGCGCCGCTCGCGTCGCGACAACGGAATCCGCACGCGCTGGGTCTCGCCCGGCCGGAGCAGCACACGGCGGCTGCCGAGGATCACCAGGCGACGGCGCGTCAGCGTCACGATGCCCGTGCAGCGGCTGACCGACGCGGTCGGGCACGCGATCCGCACTCGCGCGCGCCCGCGCGCGACGCGCACGCGCCGTGAGATCACGGCGACGCCGCCGAACGGCCGCCGCGCCCGCGCGCGCCGCGGCGGCACGCCCGCCAGCGCCGGGACGTTCGGCACCAGGGCGACGTCATCGACGTAGGCGTCGTTGTAGGCCCCGCCCGGCGTTCCCGACCGCACCGCGACCACCACCGAGCGCGTGAGCCGCGGCACCGGCGCGCTCGCCACCCGGGCCATCAGCATCGTCGCGTTGCCGCGCTCGGCAGCCGTCACCGAGTCGAGCGAGAAGGCGCCGAGCCGGGCGCCCGCCGGCCCGCGGAAGCGCGCCGAGACGACCGCGCGGTCGTCGCTCAGCCGATAGCCGCCGAGCAGCGCGGACAGCCGCATGGTGACGCCCGCGCGGGCGTCGATCTCCGGCGCCCACCCCGAGACGTCGACCACCTGCGTGGCGGTCGCGGCCCCCGACGGCCCGCCCGCGAAGAACGCGTCGCCCGCGCCGAGCATCGACGCGGCATCCAGCGTGGGCAACGCCACCAGCCCGACGACCGTGCCGTAGCGGACGCTCGTGAAGCCGCCGCTGCGCCTCCATCGCGGGGGCGCCGGCGACGACGTGTCGTCCTCCGCGGCCGTGCCCTGTTCGGCGCCCGGGTTGGCGAGCAGGTTGCCGCCGGTCGCCGGCGGAGCGGGCGGGCGCCGCTCGAGCGCCCCGACGTCGCGCCTCGCAGTCCCGTCGCCGTCGCCGTCGATCGCCCGCACCGAGCCGAGCGCGTCGATCTCGGGCTCGTCGGCGTCGAGCGGCCGCGGGTCCCCGGCGTCGACGAGCGGCGAGCCGGGCCGCAGGTCGCCGGGCGGCGCGACGAATCCCGGGTCCACGCCGCTCTCCGGCAGGTGCGAGTGCGTCGCGGCGACCGTCCCGGAGAACCCGGCCTGGAAGCCCCATACGAGCGAGTTGGCGAGGTTCGCCTGGGCGCCGGAGGCGGCGCGCACGCCCGTCGAGCCGGCGCCGAACACGGTCAGATGCGCCGCCGTCAGCGTGCCGGACTCGACCTCCAGCCCCGGTCCCGACAGCAGCACGCTGTGCATGCGCACCCTGCCCGCCGAGACCAGGCCGCCCTCGACCGACGATGAGCGCAGCGCCGACCCGTCGCGCAGCCGCACCCGGCCGACCACGAGCAGGTCGGTCGCCTCGCCGCGCACGGCGAGCGCGTTCCCGGCCGTCGCGCGCAGGGTCATGGCCGACACCGACGACCGGTCGTCGCCGAGGTCGGCTCGCCCGAGCTGGGTGACGCGGCGGCCGGCCCCGATCACCCGCACCGGCTCGCCCGGCGCATCCGTCACGTCGAACTCCTCCGACCGGCGGCCGACGCGGATGGTGTCGAGCCCCGGTGAGTCCTGAGCCTCGATGAGCGCCGCCGCCACGCTGGGCTGCTGGACGCAGCCGGCGAGCACCACGTCGACGCAGAACGTCGCCGCCTGCGCCTCGCCCGCCAGAGCGAACGCGACGATCACCGACAGCGCGAGGCGTCTCACCACTGACGAAGGCTAACCCCGGACGTCGAGCGGAGGACCGGTGAGCCGCACGTCCTGCCCCTCACCGAGGGCGGCCAGCGCGCCGGCCGCGCCCGGCAGGTCCGGGTCCAGCTCGAGCAGCGGCACGAGGACGAACCGCCGTGTGGAGACCTCGCGGTGCGGCAGCCGCAGCCGTTCGGACTCGTAGGTCACGCCCTCCAGCAGCAGCACGTCGACGTCGATCGGGCGCGGCCCATGCCGCACGCCGCCCGGCTCGCGCCCGAGCGCGCGCTCGACCGCCTTACACGCGTCGAGCAGCGGCTCCGGCCCCAGCTCGGTCTCGATCCGCACGCACGCGTTGAAGAACTCCCGCTGGTCGAGCACCTCGCCGACCGGCTCGGTCTCGTACAGCGAGGAGGACGCCAGGACCATCACGCCGTGGGTCCACAGCTCCTCGACCGCCGCCTGCAGGTTGGCGCGCCGGTCGCCGACGTTGGAGCCGAGGCCGAGGTAGCCGATCCTCATGCGCGGATCAGCGCCAGCTGGCGCGACTGGGCGAGCAGCGTTCCGTCGGCGGCCCACAGCTCGCCGTCCTCCTCCCAGACGCCGCCGGCCGAGAAGCGCGACCGGTAGTCGGCCAGCACCCACTCGCCGCTCGCCACGGGCGCCCGGAAGTGGATCGTCAGGTCGACGGTGGGCGCACCGAACGGACGCCCGAGCTTCGAGAAGGCGGCCGGCATCCAGCCGTCGGACATCGCGGTCAGGACAAGGTGGTCGAGCGGCTGCGGTGGATCGAGGCGCAGCCACGCGAGGTTGCGGGCCTCACCCGTGTGCGGCGCGGCGAGACGGATCTCGAAGCGGTCGAGGAAGCCGGGCATCGGGTCGACGCGCTGGAGCCGCTCGCACTCCTCGGGCGGCGGCGCGCCGGGCGCCGCGTCCGCCCACTCGGGCTCGCCATCGCGCCACGTGGCGCACGAGCCGAGCGCGAGCGCGACCGGCCGGCCGTCCTGCTCGAGCCGCAGGCTCACGGTGGTCGACGACCGGCCCACCCGCTCGACGGTCGCCGTCACCTCCGCGGGCCCGGCCGCCGGCGCCTCGACGTAGTGGACGGTCAGCGAGCGCGGGCGGCGCGCCGGGTCGTCCACCGCGGCGACCATGGCGCGCGTGAGGAAGGCGGCGACGTAGCCGCCGAAGGGCCCGCGCACGACCCACCAGCGGTCGCTGATCTCGCCGCGCCAGCGAGTCGGCGTCAGCGGCTCGAGGGCGGTGTCGGCGTCCAGCGTCACGATTCCGCGAGACCCAGCCGCGCGTGCAGGCGCGCCAGCGGCCGCGGCGCCCACCAGTTCCACCTGCCGAGCAGCGCCATCAGCGACGGCACGAGCAGCGCGCGGACGATGAAGGCGTCGATCAGCACGGCGAGCGCCGTGCCGATGCCCAGCTCCTTGATGAACACCACCTCGGAGGTGGCGAAGGCGCCGATGGCGATGCAGAACAGCAGTGCCGCGAAGGTGACGATCCGGCCCGTGCGCTCGAGCCCGACCGCCACCGCCTCGCGGTCCGCCAGCCCGCTGTCGCGGGCCTCCTTGATGCGCGTGAGCAGGAACACGCCGTAGTCGGTGGAGAGCCCGAAGGCGACGCAGAAGAGCAGGATCGGCTGGGTCGACTCCAGCGCGCCCTGCGAGTCGTAGGCGAGCAGCGACTCGAACCGCCCGTCCTGGAAGATCAGCACGAGCAGGCCGAACGCCGCGCTCAGGCTGAGCAGGTTCATGAGCAGCGCCTTGATCGGCAGCACGACCGAGCCGGTCATCACGAACAGGATGATCAGCGTCGAGCCGCACAGGAGCGCGAGCGCGAGCGGCAAGGATTCACCCAGCGAGGTCTGCTGGTCCATGAACGCCGCCGTCTCGCCGCCCACCCGGAAGTCGAACGGCGCCTCGTGTGCGCGGATGTCGCGCACGAGCTGCTGCGCCTCGTCGGAGAGGCTGTCCTCGCCGGTCACGACGTCGATCCGGTAGAGGCCGTCCGACTGCCGGGGCTCGGACACGGCGTCGGCGCCGGGCAGCTCCCGCAGCGTGCCGGCCCACCGGAGGGCCTCGGCCTCGTCGCCGCTCTCGGCAGCGATGTAGAGCGGGGCGCTGCGACCGGGCGGGAACTCGCTGTCGAGCGCGTCCTGCACCACGCGGGCGCTGCGCTCGGTCGGCAGCACGCTCGCGTCGACGCCGGTGAACTCGATCCTCAGGAACGGCAGGCCCATCAGGATCAGCAGCCCGGCGGTGACCGCGGCGATCGGTCCGGGCCGTCGCATGACGGCCTGCGAGAACCGGTACCAGCCGCCCTCCTGGACCTGCCGGGCGTCGCGGTCCAGCGACTCCTTCCAGCGCTTGAGGCCGAGCGCGTTCACGCGCGGGCCGAGCACGGCGAGCATGGCCGGCAGCACGGTCAGCGACACGAGCGCCGCCGTGAGCGCCACCAGCACGCCGCCGTAGCCCATCGAGAACAGGAACCGCAGGTCGAAGACGATCAGCGAGCCCATGGCGGCCGCCACGGTGATGGAGCTGAACAGCACGGTGCGACCGGCGGTCCGCATCGTCCGCTGCAGCGCCTCGGAGGTGTCGACCCCCTTGGCCAGCTCCTCGCGGAAGCGCGAGACGACGAACAGCGAGTAGTCGATCGCGAGGCCGAGCCCGGCGCCGGTGATCAGGTTGATGGCGAACACCGACATCGGCTCGATCTCGTTGACGAGCCGCATCCAGACGAAGGTGGTGATGATCGTCGTGCCGCCCACGAGCACCGGCAGCAAGGCGGCGACCACGCTGCGGAAGACGACGAGCGAGAGCAGGAAGAGCAGCGGGAAGGCGAGCATCTCGGCGCGCGCGAGGTCCTGCTCGATCTGCTCGCCGACCTGGGTGAAGGCGAGTTGGCCGCCGCCGGCCGTCACGCCCGGCTCGCGCTCCACGCGAGCCTGTAACTCCTCGGCCACGGCGTCGTCGTCGACCCCGGTGCGGAAGGTGGCGAGCAGGTAGGTCGACCGGCGGTCGCGCGAGATCAGCTCGGCGGGCTCGCCGTCGCGAACGGCGACCACGTCGGCGACGCGCGGGTCGTCCAGCGCGTCGGCGACGCGGGCGATCTTCTCCTGCGCCTGCGGCGAGTCGACCGGCGCGCCCAGCCGGACGAGGACGACCATGTCGGGCGACGCCGAGCGCCCTGTCGCCTGCTCGACGGCGTTGCGGGCGAGGATCGACTCCGCGCCGTGGTCCTCGAAGTCGTCATCCGAATCCAGCAGGCCGACCACCGGGCCGCCGAAGGCGCCGGCGAACAGCACGAACACGACCGTGAACGCAAGGACCGGCCGGCGACGACGGAAGATCAGGCGTGCAAGGCGGTCCATGCCTTGAAGACCGGGTGGTCCGTGTGCTCGAGGTCCAGCGCGGCGACGAGGTTGAGCAGCATGCCGGTGGCGAAGAAGCTCCACACTTCCTCAGGCCCGGCGTCCGCGAGCGCGGCCACCTTGCTGACGATCTCGCCGTAGCGCTCTCGTACGTGCTCCTGGATCTCGGGATCCAGGACCGCGGCGTAGCCCTGCATCATCATCAGGATCGCGTGACGATCCGGCAGGAGCTCGGTCACGTAGGCATGACCCATCGCATGTAGCCGCTCGCCCTCCGGCGCCGCCGCGGCAGCGCGCTCGAAGGCGTCGAGCACCTTCTCGCAGGCGCGATCGTTGCAGGCCATGAAGAGCTCGCGCTTGGTGTGGAAGAGCCGGAAGAGGTACGGCTGCGAGATGCCCGCCTCCTTCGCGATCACCTCGGTGGACGTCCCGTGGAAGCCGCCCTCGGCGAAATGGCGCAGTCCGACGGCCAGGATCTCCTCGCGACGAACCTCGGCCGACTTGCGCATGCCCGGCATGTTAGTGATTACTAACGCTCTTCGCGCCAGACTTCCACCGAGACCTCCTCGACCGGCAGCGGGATCGGCGGCTCGGGCTTGGACGCCTTCACCGTCACGCTCTCCGCGCCGAACTGGGAGGCCAGGCGGTCGGCGATCACCGCGCACAGCCGCTCGAGCGTCTTGTACGAGCGCTGCTGCGAGATCAGGGCGATCACCTGGCAGACCTCGCCGTAGTCGACGGTGTCCTCGACGCGGTCGGTGATCAGGGCGTCGGGCTCGCCGACGTCGAAGCGCACGTCGAGCACCAGCCGCTGACCGATCTCGCGCTCGGCGGCGGTGACTCCGTGGTGGGTGTAGAGCGAGAGCCCGACGATCTCGACGGTGACCCCTACCTCGGGGCCCTCCTCGTCGTCGTCGTCGCCGTTCAGCTCGTCGTCGTCGAAGTCCTCGTCGGGGTCTGAGGCCATCGCGCGAACGTAGCAGCCGCCACCTCGAGCGCGTCGCGGGTGGCCGCCACGTCGTGGACGCGGAACACGCGCGCGCCGCGCTCGTAGGCGATCACGTTGGTGGCCACCGTCCCGTGCACGCGCTCGGTCACGTCGCGGCCGGTGAGGCGGCCGAGGAAGCTCTTGCGGCTGGTGCCGACGACGATCGGGCGGCCGAGCGCGACCAGCTCGTCGAGCCGCCGCAGCAGCTCGAGATTGTGCTCGAGCGTCTTGCCGAAGCCGATCCCGGGGTCGAGCTGGATCCGCTCCTCGCGCACGCCGGCCTTGACGGCGAAGGCCATCCGCTCCTCCAGGAAGGCCTTGATGTCGTCGACCACGTCGTCGTATCGGGGGTCGTCCTGCATCGTCCGCGGCTCGCCGAGCATGTGCATCAGGCAGCAGTCGACACCGCGGTCGGCGACCAGGCCGGCGAGCTCGGGATCGTGCCGGAACGCGGTGACGTCGTTGACGTAGCCGGCGCCGGCGTCGAGCGCCTTCTCGGCGACGGCGAGCTTCATGGTGTCGATCGAGATCCGGGCGCCGGAGATGCCTTCGATGACCGGGATGACGCGCTCGAGCTCCTCCTCGACTGGGATGGGCGCGGCGCCCGGCCGCGTCGACTCCCCGCCGACGTCGACGATCTCGGCGCCCTCGGCGATCAGCCGGTGCGCGTGCGCGATCGCCGCGGCGTCGTCGTCGAACACGCCGCCGTCGGAGAACGAGTCCGGCGTGACGTTGACGACGCCCATGATCGTGTACATCCGTCCATCGTATGGCCGCGCGGGTCGATGTTCCGGGCCCCGCGGCCGATGCCTCCGACATGGAAGTCCAGGCACAAGCAGCGATGAGCATCCTCTCGATGACGGTTCAGGGCGCGCACGACGCGATGGAGCGGGCGAACGTCAAGGCGATGTCCGCCGACGCCACGCCGGCCGCCCAGGCCGACGTCATCCTCGAGCTGTCCAGCGCCGCCCAGCGGCTCGTCAGCTCGCCGTAGCGCGCAGTGCGCTTCGGGAGACGCGCGGCCGTGAGCGGGGCGCGTCTCCCGAAGCGCACGTGCTCGCCCTGGGCGTCCGGGCGGGCGCCTGATCCCGTCGTAGGCCGAGCATGATCCCGACCAGGATCGCCGCGCCGCCCGCGAGCTGAGCGGGGCCGACCGCGTCGTGGAAGACCACGGCGCCGGTGAGGGCGCCGACCAGCGGCTCGAGGTTCACGAACGCGCCGGCCACCGCGGCGGGCACGCGCGCCTGCGCCCACGCGAAGAGCGAGAAGGCGAGCGCGGTGCCGGTGAGCGCCAGCGCGAGCACCGCGATGACCGCGTCAGCGCCGGACGGCGCCGGCGGGGCGCCCTCCATCACGATCGCCACCGGCAGCGCGGCCACGCCGGCGGCGCCGAGCTGCACGGCGGTGACGGCCGCGGGGTCGCGGCCCGCGAGCAGGCCGGGCTGGAGCACGATGAAGAGCGCCGAGCCGGCGACCGAGATCAGCACCAGCAGGTCTCCTGCGAGCGTGGTGCCCGCCCCGCCGCCGCCCGCGACGAGGCCGACGCCGGCCAGCGCGACGAGCGCGCCCGCCCACGCCGGCGCCGGGCTCGAGCCTCGGCGCAGTAGCGCGGTGATGATGACCACGAGCACGGGAACGGCGCCGACGATCAGCGCGGCGTGGCTGACGCTCGTGCGCTCGAGGCCGACGTTCTGCAGCAGGATCACGGCGCCGTAGCCGAGGGCGCCGGCCACTGCCACGCCGGGGGTCAGCGCGGCGCGCAGGTTCCCGCGCGCGACGAGCGCGAGCAGCGGCGCCGCGATCGCGAAGCGCGCGACTGCGAGCCAGCCCGCGCCGAGCCACTCGAGCCCGAGCTTGGACAGCGGGACGGTCAGTCCCCAGAGGGCGCCGGCCGCGGCCAGCGCGACGATTGCGGTGCGCTGCTGCTTCATACCTATGAGCATCGGCGATCCGACGCCTTTATCAAGCAGGATTTGACAGTTGCCGCCTTCGACGAAATATTATTTCGTCAAATGGCCATTTCACTTGATCCGATCGACGTCCGGCTGCTGGTCGAGCTCCAGACCGACGCCGATCGCCCCAATGTCGAGCTCGCGCGGCTGGTCGGGCTCTCCCCTGCGGCGACGCTGAACCGCGTCCGGCGGCTCAAGGAGTCGGGCGTGCTGCGGCGCATCACGGCCCGGGTCGACAGCACGGCCGCCGGCTTCCCGCTGCAGGTCTACGTGCTGGTCACGCTGGTGCGCCACGACGAGGTGGCGAATCGCCGCTTCGGCGAGGCCGTCCTCGCGATCCCGCACGTGATCGCCGCCGACTGGGTGACCGGCGAGGTGGACGCCGTGCTGATGGTCGTCGCGCGCGACGTCGCCGAGCTCCAGCAGGTGCTCAACCGGCTGTCCACGCGCGGCGCCACGCGCCTGGTGACGCTGCTGCGACTCGAGGAGCTCAAGCCCAGCTCGCCGCTCCCGCTGGCGTCTGCGCGCTGACCTTGACAACGAGGGCTTTACCGGTACATTTACCGGTACAGATGAGCCCGCGCACGACAGACCGCGTCACGCTCGCCACCGTCGCCGAGGCCGTCGGCGTCTCCCGCATGACGGTCTCGAACGCCTACAACAAGCCGGACCAGCTCTCCCCCGAGCTGCGCGCCCGCGTGATGGAGGCGGCCGAGCGGCTCGGCTACTCCGGGCCCGATCCCGTCGCCCGCACGCTCTCGCGCGGGAAGACCGGCTCGGTCGGGCTCGTGCTCGACTACCCGCTCACGATCGCGTTCACCGACCCGGGCACGATCCAGTTCCTCCACGGCGTCGCGGCCGGCTGCGAGGAGCAGGCGCTCGGCCTCACGATCGTCCCGCGGATCGAGGGCGGCGGCGCGGCGCTGATCCAGAACGCGCTGGTCGACGGCTTCGTCATCTACTGCGTCCACCCCGGCGACTCGCGGATGGACGCGATCCTGGGACGCAAGCTCCCCTACGTGCGCGTCGACTTCGACGCCGAGCCTGGGATGGTCGACGTCAACATCGACGACGAGGGCGGCGCCCGCGCCGTCGCCGAGCACCTCACGGCGCTGGGCCATCGCCGGATCGGCATCGCGCTGCCGCACGACCACCCCGGGGACACCGGCCCTGAGGCGCGCGCCAACGCCTGGCACCACGTGACCACGTCCCGGCTCGACGGCTGGCGCGCCGGCCTCGAGGCCGCGGGCATCGACTGGGCCACGGTGCCGGTCGCCACCGGCCCCGACAAGCTTCGCGACGCCGGCCGCATCGCCGGCTCCCGCCTGCTCGACCGGGCGGACCGCCCGACCGCGATCATCGCCCTCTCCGACGTCCTCGCCATCGGCATCCTCGAAGCTGCCGCCGAGCGCGGGATCTCGGTCCCGGGCGAGCTGTCAGTCGTCGGCTTCGACGACGTGCCCGAGGCCGCGTCCGCCGATCCTCCCCTCACCACCATTCGCCAGCCCCATCAGGCGAAGGGCTCCGAGGCCGTCCGGCTCCTGCTGGAAGGCCCCGAGGCCGAGTCCGTCCTCCTCCCCATCGAGCTCGTCGTCCGAGCCTCGACCGCTCCCGCTCCCTAGAAAGGAGACCTCCCCATGTTCAGCTCCCCCATCGCTGCTCTCATGGCGACCGAGTCCAGCCGGCGCGCGCTCACCGAGCCGCGCGTCGAGGTCGCTCCCCGTCGGCCGCGGCGCGCCGTCGCGCTGCTCCTCCAGCGCACGGCGCACCGCCTGGACCCATACGTGACGCACGCTCCCCGCGTCACGCTCGGTCGCTGAGCTCCTCGAGCAGCGCGCGCAGCCGGCGGAGCTTCGGCTCCCCGATCCGCTCCGCCCAGCGTGCCTCGACCTCGGCGATCGCCTGGACGGCGAGCGGGTAGACCCCCTGCCCGCTCGCCGTCGGCCGCACCAGCTTGGCGCGGCCGTCGCTGGGGTCGGGGACGCGCTCCACGTAGCCGTGCGCCTCCAGATGGGCGATGAGCTCGCCCATCGACTGCTTGGTCATCTGCGCTCGAGCGGCGAGGTCGCTGACCCGCGTGCCCTCGTCGTCGAGGAACTGGAAGACGTTGCCGTGGGCGACGCGGATCTGCGGATGGCCCTGCTCCGCCAGGCGGGCGTGGACGTGCGCGGTCATCTCCTGGAACGGCTCCCGCAGCAGCCGGCCGAGGTTCGGGCCGTTTGACATTCGTCAGGTTACCTGTCTACTCTCTGGAGATCGAGATAGGAAGGTTACCTGACTATGCGCCTGCTCCTCACCACCACCGGCCACGCCGGCCACGTGCTCCCCCTCGTCCCCGTGGCCCGCGCGTGCCAGCTCGCCGGTCACGAGGTTCGCGTCGCCGGCCCGCGGTCGCGCGGCGCCGTCGTGCGCGAAGCCGGCCTGCCGTTCTGGCCGTTCGCGGACCCGCCCGAGGACGAGGTGTGGTCCGTCTTCGCGCCGACGTCCGGGCTGCCGGCCGAGGAGGCCAACGCGGTCGTGATCGGCGAGGTGTTCGGCCGGCTCGGGGCGGGGGCCGCGCTGCCCGGCGTGGAGGCGATGATCGAGAGCTGGCGCCCGGACGTCGTCGTGCGGGAGAGCTACGAGTTCGCGTCGGTCGTCGCCGCCGAGCGGGCGGGCATCCCGCACGTGCGGGTAGCTACCGGGCTGGCTTCGACCGAGGAGTGGGTGCTGGGCCACGCCGGCGATCAGCCCGTCGCGGAGATCCGCGCCTCACCGCTCATCAGCCTGACGCCCCCGGCGCTCGACGACGCGCCCGTCTCGCATCGCTTGCGGGTGGACGGCGCCGCTTCGGGGCCCAACCGCTGGGGCGATCCGCTCGTCTATGTCACGTTCGGCTCGGTCACGGCCGGCACGCCGCTCTACCCGCGGCTCTACCGCGCCGCGCTGGACGAGCTCGCCGACGTGCCCGTGCGGGTGCTGATGACGATCGGCCACCACGGCGACCTCGCGGATCTCGGGCCTCTGCCGGCCAACGCGCTCGTCGAGCGCTGGGTGCCGCAGGCCGAGGTCGCCGCGCACGCCGCCGCCATCGTCTGCCACGGCGGGTACGGCACGACGGTCGGAGCGCTGTCCGCCGGCGTCCCGCTCGCGGTGGCGCCGCTGTTCGCCGATCAGGGGCGGAACGCCGCGCGGGTGGCCGAGATCGGCGCGGGACTCGCGCTGCCGATGGCCGCGAGCATCGAGACTGCTGGTGTGTCCGGCGTCGGCGAGCTGGTGCGGCGTGTGCTGGGCGAGCCGGGCTTTCGCGCACGTGCCGGCATGGTCGCGGAGTCGGTTCGGGAGCTGCCGTCCGTGGACGGCGTGCCGGAGGTGCTTGCGGCTGTCGCCGGGCGTCGCCTGGCTGCGTGACGAACTGCGGCTGGGTAGGGAAGCGAGGGAGCCGGCCGCGCGACGGATTTCGGCGAAGCTTCCTGACTAGAGGTCGTCAGACGACCCCAGGGCAGGATGGTTCGGTCGATCCCGCCTCCCTCAATGCCGGGGTTGACGTTCGGTGGCGGCTAAGCCAGGTCGGGCTTCTCGGGCCCGAGCCCGCGCGTCTCGGCGGCGCCGCCGGCGAGGCCGGGACGCGGAAGCGGACGCGGCGGAGCCGGGGCGGCTGCGCCGGGGAGCTCCGGCCGCTCTGGCGTGCCGGGCGGCGGCGGGACCTCGGTGCCGAAGACCTCTTCCTCGGTCTTGCCCTCGAGCAGCGCCTCGAACTGCTCGCGCTCGATCGTCTCGCGCTTGAGGAGCAGCTCGGAGATCGTCGTCAGCTGCTCGCGGTGCTCGGCCAGGATGTCCTTGGCCGACTGGTGCGCGCCCTCGACGATGCGGCGGATCTCGTCGTCGATCTCGCGCGCGATCTCGTCGGAGTAGTCCGGCTCGGATGAGAACTCGCGGCCCAGGAACGGCTGGCCGTGATCGTGGCCGAACACGCGCGGGCCGAGCTTCTCGCTCATGCCGAAGCGCATGACCATCTGCTTGGCCGTCGCCGTGACCTTCTCGATGTCGTTCGACGCGCCGGTGGTGATCTCGCCGAAGACGATCTCCTCGGCGGCGCGGCCGCCCAGGGTCATCGCCATCGTGTCGGTCAGCTCCGCGCGCGTGGTGAGGAACTTGTCCTCCGTCGGGAGCGAGATCGTGTAGCCGAGCGCCTGGCCGCGGGAGATGATCGAGACCTTGTGGACCGGGTCGGAGTGCTCGAGATAGTGGCCGACGATCGCGTGGCCCATCTCGTGGTAGGCGGTGATCAGCCGCTCCTTCTCGCCCATGACCCGGGTCTTCTTCTCCGGGCCGGCGACGACCCGCATGATGCCCTCTTCGAGCTCGACCTGAGTGATCTCCTTCTTGCCCGTGCGGGCGGCCAGGAGGGCGGCCTCGTTCACGAGGTTGGCCAGGTCGGCGCCGGTGAAGCCGGGCGTCTGGCCGGCCAGCGCGT
This sequence comes from uncultured Solirubrobacteraceae bacterium, assembly GCA_963835525.1. Lineage (GTDB taxonomy): Bacteria > Actinomycetota > Thermoleophilia > Solirubrobacterales > Solirubrobacteraceae > DASSUW01. The sequence goes on along the minus strand of CAWIFM010000009.1, from coordinate 261,681 downwards.
CGAGCTCGATGACCTTTGCGAGCGGCTTGCCGCGCGTGTGGACCTCGAGGATCTTGTGGCGGCCGCGGCGATCGGGGCGATCGACGGTGATCTGGCGGTCGAAGCGGCCGGGGCGGAGCAGGGCGGGATCGAGGATGTCGGGCCGGTTGGTGGCCGCGATCATGATGATGTTGTCCTTGGCCTCGAAGCCGTCCATCTCGACGAGCAGCTGATTGAGCGTCTGCTCGCGCTCGTCGTGACCGCCGCCGAGGCCGGCGCCGCGGTGGCGGCCGACCGCGTCGATCTCGTCCATGAAGATGATGCAGGGCGAGTTCTGCTTGGCCTGCTCGAACAGGTCACGCACGCGCGAGGCGCCGACGCCGACGAACATCTCGACGAAGTCCGAGCCGGAGATCGAGAAGAACGGCACGCCCGCCTCGCCGGCCACGGCACGCGCCAGCAGCGTCTTGCCGGTGCCCGGAGGGCCGTACAGCAGCACGCCCTTGGGGATCCGCGCTCCGAGCGCCTGGAACTTCTTCGGGTTCTCGAGGAACTCCTTGATCTCGTGCAGCTCCTCGACCGCCTCGTCGGCGCCCGCCACGTCGCGGAAGGTGATCTTCGGCGAGTCGACCGACATTCGCTTGGCGCGCGACTTGCCGAACGACATCACCTTCGAGCCGCCGCCTTGCACCTGGTTCATGAGGAAGATCCAGAACCCGATGAAGATCAGGAATGGCAGCACGTACGTCAGCAGCGACAGGATCACGTTGGACCGCGCAGGCTTGACGTCGAACGACTGGATGTTGCCGGCATCCGCGCTGGCCCTGAGCTGGTTGACCAGCACGTCGCCGTAGGCGTCCGGGAACCCGACCTCGTACTTCTTGTCGTCCGGCAGCACGACCTCGACCGAGTTGTCCTTCGTGTCGAGCGTGACCGTCTTGACCTGGTTCTTCGACTCGATCTGCGTCAGGAACTGCTCGAAGGTCTTCGGCTCGGCCCGGTCGGAGCTCGAGATCAGCCTCGACGCGAAGAACGCCAGGACGATCACGATCAGGATCGGGAAGGCGGCGCTCTTGAAGAATCGGCTCATGGACGCACCCGGGCAGGAGCGAGGAAGAAACTGCTGGACAAGTGGATCAAGGCTACCAGTGGTGGTTGGACGGACCCGGCAGCCAGTTTGGGATGACTACCTATGGATCTCCTATCGCACCGAATGCGTTTTGTCTATCGGCAATTCCGGTCAAGGCCGCGACATAGGGCAGATTCCGGTACTTCTCGGCGTAGTCGAGCCCGTATCCGATCGCGAACTTGTCAGGAATCTCGAACCCAACGTAGCGCGCGGGTGTCTCGACCCGGCGCCGTTCTGGCTTCGTGAGGAGCGCGCAGACCTCCAGCGAGGCCGGACCGCGGGCCTCGAGGGTGCGCATGAGGTATTGCAGCGTGAGGCCTGAATCGACGATGTCCTCGACGATCAGGACGTGCCGGCCCTCGAGCGGGGCGTCGAGGTCCTTGAGGATCCGGACGACGCCGGAGGACTCGGTCGAGGAGCCGTAGGAGGCGACCGCCATGAAGTCGACCTCGCAGTGCATGTCCAGCTGGCGCATGAGGTCGGCCAGGAAGAACACGGCGCCCTTGAGGACGCCGATCAGCAGCAGGTCCTTGCCGGCGTAGTCGCGCGAGACCTCGGCGGCCATCTCCGTTATCCGGTGCTGCAGCTCGTCGGCCTGGACGATGATCTCGCCGATGTGCTCGTCGCGCAGCATGCGGCGGGCAGTCTAAGGGTCCCAGGTCACGCGTACGCGGCGGGCGGTCGAGTCCGTGGCGCGGAAGCGCTCGCCGACGATGCCGATGGCCCACGCGACCTCGCCGTCGGAGACCACGACCGGCAGCTCATGGCGCCGCTCGCGCGGGACCTTGAGGTCTGTGAAGCGGTCCTGGAGCGTGCGGCGGCACAGCCGGTCGCCCGCGCGCCAGGGGCGCACCTCGAGCTCCGGGGCCAGCGCGGCGGCGTCGAGCGGGCCGTCGGGCGTGAGCTCGCACGTCACGCGGCCGGCGCCGAAGGCCACGGCGCCGGGCACCGGCAGGCGCACCGGCTGCGGCGGCGCCGGAGGTCCGTGGTCGAACCGCAGCCGCCCGTACTCGACCACGGCCCGCAGGCCGCCGCCGAGGTCGAGCGTGGCCGTGCCGCCGCGCGAGCCCAGCGCGAGGATCTCGTCGGTCCGGGCGCTCACCGACTGCTCGCCGGCGATCGCCTGCACCGTCAGGCGCCGCAGCGCCGGCGGCAGCGCGGCGATCCGCTCGACGCTCGGCTCGGTGTCGATCAGCGAGTCGAGCACCTCGGCCTCGTCGCGCAGGATCTCCAGCGTGCGCAGGACGTTGGCCTCGGCGGCCGGATGGATCGAGCGCAGCGCGGGCAGCAGCTCATTGCGGATCCGGTTGCGCGCGAAGTCGCCCGCGTCGTTGCTCGGGTCCTCGCGCCACTGGAGCCCGTGCTCGCGGCAGTGGGCCGCGGTCTCCTCGCGCGTCCAGTCCAGCAGCGGGCGGATCACGCCCGGGCGGTCGCGGATGCCGAGCAGCGCCCGCCTCCCCGGCGAGGCGGCCAGGCGGTAGAGCACGGTCTCGACCTGGTCGGTCGCCGTGTGGCCGGTCGCCACCACCGGCCCCAGCTTCGCCGCCTCGCGGTAGCGCACCTCGCGCGCCCACGCCTGCAGGTTCCCGGCGGGCGCGCCGGCGCGATGGACGACCAACGGCACGCCCAGCCGCTCGCACAGCTCGCGGCAGAACGCCTCGTCCTCGTCCGCCGACGGCCGCAGCCCGTAGTTGACGTGCAGCGCGGTCACCGGCTCGCCCCGCCGCCGCAGGACGTCGAGCAGGCAGACGGAGTCGCGCCCTCCGGACAGCAGGACGACGATCATGGCCGCGCGCTCGCCAGGTAGAGCTCGGTGGCCTCGCTGAAGCCCTTGAGCTTGACCTCGCCGATCGGCTCGAACGCGAGGTGGTCGCCGGCCGCCGCGACGACCGCATCGGTCACCAGCACCTCGCCGCCCGCCGCGCGGGCGCCCACGCGCGCGGCGAGGTTGACGGCGCGGCCGTAGTAATCGCCGTCGCGGTAGAGCGTGTCGCCGGCGTGCACGCCGATCCGCGGCAGCGGCCGCTGGCCGGCGTTGAGCTGCTGGAAGCCGACGGCCCAGTCGACCAGCGTGACCGGGTCGGCGCCGACCACCATCACCTCGTCGCCGATCGTCTTCACCACGCGCGCCTCGTCCGGCAGCGTGGCCTCGACCGACTCGACGAACCGCTCGACGACGTCGAGCGCCTCCTCCTCGCCGGCCTCCTCGGTCAGGCGCGTGTAGCCGGCGAGGTCGGCGAAGGCGATCGCCACGCGCAGGCGGCCGAGGTCCTCGCCGCCGCTCTCGAGCTCGAGGTGGCCGACGACGTCCTGGCCGACGAAGTGCTGGAGCATCCGCTGGTGCACGCGGTCCATGATCGGCGAGGCGAGCGGCAGCAGCTCGGAGGCCATGCCCTCCATCGTCTCGGCGATCTCGAGGCCGTCGACGCCGTCGCGCATCAGCGGCTCGTGGACGTAGAGGTGGAAGAGCTTGACCTCGGCGTCGGCGATCTGGGCCTGCGCCAGGCCGTAGACGCGCACGAGCTGGAGGAAGGCCACGAGCGGGAAGCCGGCCTCGAGCACCGCGGCCATGTAGCGCAGGAGCTGGATGTCCTCCTCGCCGATCCGCTCGAGCGAGTCCGACGAGAAGCCGACGGCACCCCAGATGCGCTCGATCAGGGCCGGCTCGAGCCCGGTGTCCTCGGCTGCCTCGGCGAGCGTGCGGGTGCGCGCCGGGCTCGGGAACAGGTCCTCGATGTAGCCGTAGGCGAGGCGGCCGGAGCGGGCGGCCTCGCGCAGCGTGTCGAGCGAGTACCCGCGCTCGCGCAGGCGCGCGACGATGCGCGCCTGGGCGACGGCGGCCGGCGTCCAGCGCCCGTTGCCGAGCGGGACGATCCCGTCCTTGACCCAGCGGCGCAGAGTGGCGGGCGACACCTCGACCCGCTGCGCGACCTCGCTGAGTGTCAGATCTGACATGACCCCGGACATGAAAGCGGCGGGACCGCGGTCGTGGCCCCGCCGCTTGCGGGCAATGCGGCCCGCTGCCTCGGCCGGCGGCGTTCGTCTGTCGGCGACGCCTTGCGGGCAACCCGAAGGCTCCCCACTTCCCGGCCTATTGCCTGGTTCGGGTGCGGCAAGGAATAGCGCGGGAACCGCGGCGTGTCAACCGACCTGACCGAGGTCAGACCACGAGGTGCGGATGCTCGCTCTCGAGGTACTCCCGGTAGCGCTCGTAGATGGGCTTGGTGATGGGGATGAGGCTCAGCGCGGCCTTCACGTCGCCCCCCGACTTGATGCGCCGGCGGGCAAGCGCCATCGCCACGTTCTCTTTCCCCTGGAAATAGCGATTGGCCGTCTCCGAGGACATCGCCATCTTCACCGTCGGCTCCCAGTCCACGTCGTCCGACCATTCCCAGTGGAGGTTGCCCTCCTCGCCCTCCTTGGCGGCGCGGATGTTGACCACGAGGTCGACGTCGGTGAACTCGAAGCGTTGAGGAACATCCGCGTCGCGCAGCTTCGGGCCCATCTCCGGGTCTTCGCTCATCATCGAGAAGACCTGGTCCATGACGGCCCGGAACTCCTTGGGCGAAGAGAACTCCGCGCCCATGGTCAGGAGCTGCTCGAGGGCTTCGCCCGAGGCTTGGCCTTCGCCGCGCGCTTGGCGGTGGTGCGCTTGGCGGTGGTGCGCTTGGCAGGCGTGCGCTTCGCGGCCGTCCGCTTGGCAGGCGTGCGCTTCGCGGCCGTCCGCTTGGCCGGCGTCCGCTTGGCGGTGGTGCGCTTGACGGGCGTCCGCTTGGCGGGCGCCGGGCGCGACGGCGCCTTGCCGCGGACCTCGAGCGCCGCGACACGACGGGCGAGCCCCTCGATCTCGCTGCGCATGCCCTTCACGTCCTCGACGACCTTGAGGTCCTCGATCGTCTCGCGGATGCGCGAGGCCGCGGCGGCGACCTCTTCGACGAGGTTGCGCGTGCGCTTGGACGTCGTCGCCGCGCCCTCGGAGGTGGCCTGGAACGTGCGCTCGACGGCGCTGCGGACCGCCTCGACGGCGTCCGCAGCGTCGGAGCCCTTCTGCTTGTCCTTCTTCTTCTTGTCCTTCTTGGCCATAGCCCAACTCTATTCTCAGCCGCCCGTGCCGATCCTGCGCCCCCACGAGGAAGTAGCCGAGCGCGTGCTGCTCCCCGGCGACCCCGGCCGCGCGCTGCGGCTCGCCCAGCAGCTGCTCGACGGCCCGAAGATGCTCAACCACAACCGCGGCCTGTGGGGCTACACGGGCGTCGCCGCGGACGGCGCGCCGATGACGATCCAGAGCACCGGCGTCGGAGGGCCGAGCACGGCGCTGGTGGTCGAGGACCTGATCGCCCTCGGCGCCCGCCGGCTCGTGCGCGCCGGGACCTGCACCGCGTTCGTCGAAGCTCAGCTGATCATCCCCGACGCCGTCCTGCCGCACGACGGCACGAGCCGCGCTCTCGGCGCCGAGGGCCCGCTCGCCCCGGACCCGGTGCTGTTCGCCGCTCTGACGGCGGCCGGCAACGGCGCGGTGGTCGGAACCGTCGTCTCGGCCGACGTCCTGGGCGGGGAGTGGCCGGGCGCGGTGGCGCTCGACCTCACGACGGCAGCCGTCTTCGCCGTCGCCATGCGGCACGGCGTGCCCGCCGCGTGCGTGCTCGCGCGCGACGAGGAAGGCGAGGCCGAGCTCGGGCGCGTCGCCGCTAGCGCTTGCGCTTAGCCGGCTTGCGCTTCTGCGGCACGACCGGCTCGTCGACCTTCAGCCGCTCCTGCTCGCGCGGAGGCGGCGACGGGGCGGCGTCGAGCGCGCCCGCCAGGTGCGAGATCTCGTTCGAGAGCTTGCCGAGCTGGCCCTCGATGCCCGCGAGGCGCTCGTCGAGGCTCGACTGGGACATGGCGGCGAGGCGCTGGTCGAGCCGGTCGACCGCCTCCTCGATGCCCTCCATCCGCTGCGACACCGAGCGCAGCCGGCGCGTGAGGCGCTCGACGTCGGCCGCCGACGGGATGTTGAGCGCCCCCATGGCCGTCTCCTGCGCCTGGACCGCCTTCTCGCGCGCCGTGAAGGCCCGCGCGATCGCGGAGTTCACCAGCGGGTTCTCGAGCAGCTCCTGGGCGAGCTTGCCGAGCGCGTCCTCACCCTGGCGGGCGATACGGTCGCGCAGCCCACTCTGGGTGTCGTCTGCCATGGTGTCCTCCACGGGGATTCCGAGGTTCGAGGTTCGAAGGCCGCGGGGAAGCTAGCGCAGTCAGGCTCGGGTTTCCGGCATGGAACACCAAGCCTAACCTTAAAGTCGAAGGTTAGGTTTAGCCCGTCTTCATCGACTTGCGAGGAAATACCGCAAGAGACGGCCCGGAAGACCGTTCCAGATTGCATCACGCACCATGCGACCGATAGCCTCAGATCCACTTCAGAGGGTTCCGCGCCCGGCACTCGCAGGATGTCGAGACTCCGCCGGCGCCGCGGGAGGGGACCCAGCCCGGGGATGACCAGCCGTAAGCTGCTGACGATCGCGACCGCCAGCGCCGCCCTGTATGCGGTGGTTCTCGTCGCGTCCGCATCCGCCGCGCTGCACCGCGTCCAGGTGACGCTCGTGACGGGTCAGACCCTCACGCTCACAGTCGACGTCCCGCCCGGGACGCCGATCCAGCAGGTGCAGATCCCCGATCTGCCGGCGCCCATCCAGGACATCGTCGACCTCGGCCCGGTCGAGACCCCGACTCCCGAGCCGACGGCCCCGCCGGTCGACGTCCCCGAAGTCGACCTGCCCGACGTCGACGTGCCCGAGGTCGATCTGCCCGCTCCGGGCGCGACGCCCGGCAGCGGCGACAACGGCGGCGGAGGCGGAGGCGGCAACGCGGGCGGCGACACCGGCACGGCCAAGCTGCCGTCGGTCAACGCCGGCGACGAGAGCGCCGCCAACCGGAAGGACAGCACCCTGCGCTCGCGCGTGCGTCGCGCGCGCGACAAGGTGAAGGAGGCCGCCGAGCGGGCCACGAACCCCGACGGCTCCCCCAACGCGGCCAACCCGACCTTCTCGCTGTCGACCCCCGGCCCGGCGCGCATCGGCGTCCCGAACTTCTTCATCGACAAGTTCCGCATCCCGCCCTTCCTGCTCCCGATCTACCAGGCCGCCGGCATCCAGTACGGCATCCGGTGGGAGATCCTCGCGGCGATCAACGAGATCGAGACCGACTACGGGCGCAACCTCAACGTGAGCTCGGCGGGCGCGCTGGGGTGGATGCAGTTCCTGCCCTCGACCTGGCGCGTGTACGGGATCGACGCCAACGGCGACAAGGTCGCGGATCCCTACAACCCGGTCGACGCGATCTTCGCCGCCGCGCGCTACCTGCGCGCCGCCGGCGCCGACCAGGACATCCGCCAGGCCGTCTTCGCCTACAACCACGCCGACTGGTACGTCGACTCCGTGCTGATGCGCGCCCAGGTCATCGGCGGCCTGCCGTCGAACCTCGTCGGCTCGCTCACGGGCCTCACGCAGGGGCGCTTCCCGATCCAGGCCAAGGCCACGTACGCGGGCGAGATCCAGACGCGCGGCCGCAAGATCCGCGAGGGCAACGCGGCGATGGTGGTCGAGTCGACCGGCCGGCGCGGGATCCGCATCTTCTCGCGCGAGCGCGCGCCCGTGGCGGCGGTCAACGACGGGAAGATCGTCCGCATCGGCCACAACCAGCGCCTCGGCAACTACGTGATGCTGCAGGACGTCTACGGCAACACGTACACGTACGGGCACCTGGGCAAGGTCAACCGCCGCTACCCGACGCCGAAGCCGCAGGAGTTCGACCCGAGCGAGGTCGAGGAGCAGCTCGAGCTGCCGACGCGCGACGCCCAGCCGTCCGAGGCCGCGTCCAACACTTCGCGCCCGGCGCGCCGTGAGCCGAAGGGCAAGCTCGCCGAGAAGGCCGCGCCCGACGTCAAGAAGACGGAGGCCCCGGCCACCGACAAGCAGCGGCTCTTCGCCAACCCGGCCCGGCCGAACGCCTCGGCCGCCGGAGGCGCCCAGCAGGAGTTCGAGCGCACCGGCGAGATCGACGGCGAGGAGACCGTGGCCGGCTACTTCCGGCGCGTCTTCGGCCTCGGCCGCAAGGACATCCAGCTCAAGCGCCTGCGCGTCGGCTCGCGCATCGTGGCGGGCACCGTCCTCGGCAGCCTCGGCGAGCGCGAAGGCCGCCGCGCTCCGTACCTGCGCTTCGAGATCCGGCCGGCCGGCCAGGGCGCTCCGCGGATCGATCCGAAGCCGATCCTCGACGGCTGGAAGCTGCTCGAGTCGACGGCCATCTACCGCGCCGCCGGCAAGAACCCGTTCTTCGGCCGCGACGCCGCCAACCCGTCGATCGGCCAGATCCTGCTGATGAGCAAGGAGGCGCTCGTCCAGCACGTGCTCGCCAACCCGCGGATCGACCTCTACGACTGCGGACGACACGACATCCAGACCGGGCAGATCGACCGCCGCGTCCTGGCCACGCTCGAGTTCCTCGCCGCCTCCGGCCTGCGGCCGTCGGTGACCTCGCTGCGCTGCGGCCACGGCTTCTACACGAGCTCGGGCAACGTGTCGCACCACTCGTCAGGCAACGCGGTCGATATCGCGGCGGTGAACGGCATCACGATCTCGCCGGCGACCCAGGGCGCGGGCTCGATCACCGAGATGACGATCCAGCGGCTGCTGACCCTGCAGGGGACGATGCGGCCCGACCAGATCATCTCGCTGATGAAGTTCGAGGGAGCGGACAACACGTTCGCGATGGGCGACCACGACGACCACATCCACGTCGGGTTCAGGCCGCTCTACGGCACCAACTCGAAGATGGCCAAGCAGGTCAATGCGGTGCTCAAGCCCAAACAGTGGATCAAGCTGATCGACCGCCTCGGCGAGATCGACAACCCGACGGTCCGCCGCAAGCCGTCGAAGTACGCGACGCCGGCGTCTGACGCCCACAAGGGCGAGTAGCCTCCGCCCACCCTGCCTCGCTTCGGCTTCGTCCAGTGGGAGTTCCCCGGCCGCGTGGGGCCCGACCCCGGTCGCTACATCGTGCGCCGCTTCGCCGGCGACGACGTGCGCCAGGTGCTGGTGATCGGCGGCTTCGACGCCCCGCGCCGGCTCCGGCGTCGCTCGCGCCGTGCCGACCCGGGGCCGACGAGCGTCGAGCTCACCCGCGCCACGCTGATCGACGCGACGCCGCTCGGCGAGGTCGACGAGGCGGACGCGTGGCTGGGGCGGGCGTCCGGCGACGATCGCTCGCGGGTGACGGGCGACGCGCTCGAGCTGCTCAACCGCGCCGTCGCCGGGCACCGGGTGGCGAGCGCAGACCCGTGGGTGCCCGACGCCGACCCCGCCCACGCGCTCGTCTGCCGCGTCGGCTACGGGACGGGCGAGCAGGTGGCCGAGGGCGAGTGGGAGGCGGCGGTCGAGCTGCCCCTGCCGAGCCCGCCCAGCGCGCGCTCGCTCGTGCTGTCGCCACAGGAGCGGCTGGCCGCGCTCTTGAGTGGCCGCGACGCGGCGCTGGCCTGCGAGGAGCTGACGCTGCGCGCCCGCGGCGATCTCGACCACGGCCGGGCGCGCGAGGCGGCACTCCAGCTCGCGATCGCGCTCGACACGGCTTTGGCGGAACTCGAGGCGTGGCGCGAGCAGGGCGACATGGCGCGGCGCCTGGAAGAGCTCGACGACCGGCGTGGAGCGGTCGCGGAGGCGGCCAGAGCGGCGTTGGCGGGTGGTGTCGACGCCGAGCGGATGGCGGAGGTCAGCTCGACGCTCGAGCGGCTCGAGGCGGCGCTCCGGGCTCGCCAGGTGGCGAGCGGATAGTCGGCCTGACGCCCGCTACAGCGCGGCCAAGACGGCCTCGAGCTCGTCCACGACGTCGCCGTCGAGGCGCACGACAGCGTGGCCGTCGTACGGTGTCGCGCTCTGGGTGACGATCGCCACGGCGCCCCCGCTCGTCAGCGTGATCTCGGGCAGCTCGGCCACGGGCCAGACCTCGAGCGAGGAGCCGATGCAGAGCATGAGGTCGGCGCCGCGCACCAGCGCCGAGGCGCGGGTCATCGCGGACTCGTCGAGCATCTCGCCGAACAGCACGACGTCGGGCTTCAGCGGGCGGCCGCAGTCACAGGGCGGCACACCGCTCTCCTCGAACCGGCGTCGCGTCTCGGCCAGCGGGTAGGTCGCTCCGCAGCTCAGGCACGAGGCCGACGCGATCGAACCATGAACCTCGATCACATCTTGAGACCCAGCGAGAGCGTGCAGGCCGTCGATGTTCTGCGTGATGACCGGGATGCCCAGTTGCGCCAGCGCGCGGTGGGCGCCGTTGGGCTGCTTGCCCTCCAGCGCAGCGAAGCGGTGCCCGTAGAAGCCCCAGAAGCGCTCCGGGTCGCGGCGCCAGACCGAGATGTGGGCGACCTCCATCGGGTCGACGTTCGCCCACAGCCCGGTGCCTGGCGAGCGGAAGTCGGGGATGCCGGAGGGGACGGAGATGCCCGCCCCGGTGAGGGCGACGACCGACCTCGCCGAGCGGATCAGCTCGGCGAGGCGGTCGTGATCACTGCTCACCGGCCCTTGAACTCCGGCTTGCGCTTCTGCAGGAAGGCGCCGATGCCCTCGCGCGCGTCCTCGGAGCCGAACGCGGTCCCGAAGGCGGCCTTCTCGGCCTCGATCCCCTCGTCGAGGTCGCCCGCGTGCGAGACGCGCTTGATCTGCTCGAGCGCGACCGGCGCCTGGCCGGCGAACTTGCGCGCCCAGGCCAGCGCGGTGTCGAACAGCTCGTGGTCGGCCACCAGGCGGTTGACGAGGCCGAACTCGTAGGCCTCCTCGGCGCTGATCGGGTCGCCGACCGTGTTCATCTCGAGCGCCTTGGCCGGTCCGACCAGCCGCGGCAGCCGCTGGGTGCCGCCGAAGCCGGGGATGATCCCGAGGTTGATCTCGGGCTGGCCGAAGGAGGCGCTGTAGGCGGCCAGGCGGACGTCGCAGGCCATCGCGATCTCGCAGCCGCCGCCGAGCGCGAGCCCGTTGACCGCCGCGATGGTCATGATCCGCGACTGCTCCCACGCGCGGAACAGCGCGTGCGCGCGGTCGAGCAGATCCTTGCCGGCGGCCTCGTCCATCTGGGTGAACGCCTTGATGTCGGCGCCCGCACAGAACAGCGCAGGGTTCGGCGAGGCGATGATCAGCGCCTTCACGCCGCCGCCCTCGATCGACTTCCACGCCTTCTCGAGCGCCTCGACCACTTGCGGCGCCAGCGAGTTGGCCGGCGGGTTGTCGAGCCAGAGGATCGCGACGTCGTCACGCGTGTCGAGCTTGACCGGGCTCTGCTCCCAGCCCTCGTCGGGCTGCGGGTAGGGGTAAAAGCCCTGCCCGCTCTTTGCCCCGAGGCGGCCCTGGGCCACCAGGCGGCGCAGGATCAACGGCGGCTCGAAGCCCTCGCCCCACTCCTCCTCGGCCTGCTCGAGCGCGGCCAGGATGTCGTCGAGCCCGCGGAAGTCGGCGCGGGCGAACGGGCCCGGGATCATGCCGGTGCCCATCATCATCCCGAGGTCGATGTCGCGGACGCCCGCGATGCCCTCGTCGAGCACGAGGCAGGCCTCGACCAGCGCCTTGAGCTGGAAGCGGTCGGCGATCCGCTCGTCGATCTGAGTGGTCGTCTCAGGCGTGCTCATAGAAGCCCTTCCCGGACTTGGCCCCGAGCTCGCCGCGCTCGACCATCTCCTCCATGCCCTTGTGGACGTAGAAGCGGTCGCCGTAGGCCTGCCGCATGTCGCGCGCGACCTTGACCACGGTGTCGAGGCCCGACATGTCGGCGACCCGGAACGGGCCCATCGGCATCTGGGCCTTCTCGGTGATGAACTTGTCGAGCTCCTCGACGTCGATGCCGCTCTCGTCCTGGTAGCGCCAGATCTCGCTGGCGGTGGAGACGAGGATGCGGTTGACCACGAAGCCGGGGCACTCATGGCAGCGGACCGGCATCTTCTTGATCGCCTGGGCGAAGTTGGCCGCGGCCTGGGCGGTCTCCGCCGAGGTGTCCTCGCCCTCGATGACCTCGATCAGCCGCATGTAGGAGGCGGGCCAGAAGAAGTGGAAGCCGACCACCTTGTCGGGCCGGTTGGTGGCGTCGCCGATCTCGGTGATCGACAGGCCCGAGGTGTTGGAGGCGAGGATCGCGTGACCGGGAGTGGCCGCGTCGAGCTCCGCGAACACCGCGTGCTTGATCTCCATCTTCTCGGGCACGGCCTCGATGACGAAGTCGACGTCGCCGAACTCGTCGTAGGAGGTGGTGCCGGTGATCAGGGAGAGCGTCTGCTCGGCCTGGGCCGACGCCTGCGCCTCGTCGATCTTCCCCTTCTTGACCAGCTTCGCGGCCTGGCCTTCGGTGACCTCGCGCGCCTTGGTGAGTCCCGCGTCGACGAACTTCGCGTCGACGTCCTTGAGCACGACCGGGATCCCCGACGCGGCGATGACCTGGGCGATCTCGCCGCCCATCACCCCCGCGCCGACGACTCCTGCTTTGAAAACGAACATGGCGGCCACACTAGCCGAGCGTCAGTTGCGTGCGATGCACCAGACGCCGTAGCGTCGCGCCATGAGACTGCTGCTCGCTGGCCTCCTCACGCTGGTCCTCGCTGCCCCGGCATCGGCGGCCGACATCGCCGTCACCACGCGCCTGGACACCGTGGCCAACGACGGCCGCTGCTCGCTCCGCGAGGCGGTGACCGCGGCGAACACGGACACCGCGTTCCGCGACTGCCCCGCCGGCGCCGCTGATGCGATGGACGTCATCCTGCTCAGTGACGGGGCGTACCTCCTTTCGCGCGCGGGCGCGAACGAGAACGACAACGCCACAGGCGACCTCGACCTCTCCGGTGCCGGCGGCCTGGTGATGCTGCGCGGCGTCGGCCGCGACCGGACCGTGGTGTCGGCCGACGAACTCGACCGGGTCGTCGACGTGCAGGCGGGCGCCGACGTCAGGATCGCCGATCTCGCCGTCACCGGCGGCGCGGCCCCCGACGGGGCGAGCGGGGCTCCCGGGGCTAACCCCGGTGGCCACGGCGAGCACGGCGGCGGCATCCGGAGCGCCGGCCGGCTCGAGTTGCTGGACAGCGACGTTCGTAGCAACCGCGCCGGCCGCGGCGGTACCGGCGGCAGCGGCGTCGCCGGTGGCCCTGGCGGCGCCGGTGGCGAGGGCGGCGGGATCTACAGCAGCTCGAGGCTGACGCTGATCCGCACCCGCGTTTCCGACAACGGGGCCGGGGCGGCCGGATCAAGCGGTGCGAGCAGCATCGCCGGCGTCACCACCCTGCAGCCCGGAGGCGACGGGGGCGGGATCGCCGCATCCGGGCTCACCACCCTGGTCAACTCCGTGATCGAGGGCAACCGGGCCGGCGCGGGCGGAAGCGGCGGCGCCGGGGGAGTCGCCGGCGGAAGCGGCTCGGCGGGCGGGGACGGCGGCGGCATCGTCGTGCCCGTCCTGGCGTCCATCACGCACTCGACGATCACCGGCAACTCGGCGGGTCCCGGCGGACGCGGCGCGAGCGGCACCTCGAATGGCGGGAACGGCGGTCCCGGGGGCAGCGGAGGCGGCATCCTGGCCGCCGGAAGCCTGACCGTCGCGGGCACGCTGCTCTCGGGCAACTTCAGCGGTGACGGCGGTGCCGGCGGCGACGGACTCACGAACGCAGGCGACGGTGGCGCGGGCGGCCGCGGGGCCGGCCTCTACGGCATCCTCGGGGCGGACATCGACATGGAGAGCTCGACGTTCTTCGGCGGCGCGGTCAGCCCTGGCGGCCCGGCCGGTGTGGGCGACTTCGACAATAACGGACCCGCCGGCTCCGGCTCGGCGGTCTATAGCGGCGGGACGGTCACGCTCGCGCGCTCGGTCACGTCCGGGACCTGCGACGGCGGCGGTGTCGTGGGCGACGGCGGGAACCTCGCCGCCTCGATCAGCTGCCCGGGAACGTTTACCGACCCGCGCGTCGGCGCGGACGGGATGCCAGGCGCAGGAAGCCCGGCGATCGACGCGGCGGCGACCTGCCCCGACACGGATCTCGCCGGCACCGCGCGGCCACAGGGAGCGGCGTGCGACATCGGAGCGGTGGAGGTGCCTGCGCCGGCCGCGGCCGTCGCGCGCACCGGGCTCGCCTTCGGCTCGGTGACGACGGGCACGGCGGTCACGCAAACGGTCGACGTGAGCAACCCCGGCCTGCCGGGCCTGCCGCTCGCGTTCTCCGTGACCGGCGATCCAGCGTTCACGCTCGCCGGTCACACGTGCGGAGCGGTGCTGGCCGGCGGCGCAGGCTGCGTCGTCACCGTGCGCTTCGCGCCCACGACGGCCGGAGCACGCATGGGGACGCTCCAGATCGCCGGCGACACCCTCGCGCTGACCGGCACCGGCGCCACGCCGGCGGGCGATCCGCCGGGCGGCTCTCCTCAGCCGACGGCGGCACCGTGCGTCGTTCCGCGCCTCAAGGGCAAGACGCTGATCGCCGCGGCGCGCTCACTGCAGAACGTCAACTGCAAGCTCGGCAAGGTCACGCGGCGTGGCCGCGGCCGGCAGGGGCGGGTCCGCTCGTTCAGCCCGAAGGCCGGGACCTCGCTGCCCGCCGGCACGACCGTGCGGCTGGTGCTCAATCGACGTCCACGACGATGAAGTCGCTGTAGTCCGGCAGGCCGGCGTTGCGGCCGGTGGAGCCGAAATTCGTGGCGAGGAGGAGTCGTCGCATGGCCCGGCAGCCGACCAGAGGGGCGGCACGCGCCGGGTCAAGAACCGGTGATCTCGGCGCGCCGCTCGTGGCCGAAGCGGGTGAGCGTGCGGCGCAGCGACTCGGTCATCTGGCCGCGGATGTAGAGCCGGTCGACCAGCGGGGTGAAGACATTCCGCTGCTTGAGCTCGTACTCGAGCGTGAGCGTGACCTGGACCTCGTCCGCGCCGGCGGACTCGAACGTCACGGTCTGGGCGCCGCGCAGTCGCTCGTCCTCGACCTCGCGCGTCTGGCCGCTGCGAGGCTCATAGGCGGTCACGATCTCCTGCACGCGCCCGCGGCCACGCGGTGGCGAGTCCCAGACCAGGCGGGCGCCGACGTCGGGCCAGTCGCCTTCGAGCCGGTTCACGTGGCCGAAGCCGTCGACCCAGGCCGCCCAGCGGTGCTGGTCGTACCAGAGCTCCTCGGCCTCGAGGATGCGGCCGGGGACGACGGCCGTCGCCTGCGCCCGGCTCACAGGACCTCCTTGCGGATCGCCCGGATCGAGCGCGCTATCTGCGCCATGCGGGGCTCCAGCTGGGCCGCGAGGCGCGTCCGCTCGTCCTCGCCGGCCGGCGTGATGCTGTAGAAGCGGCGCGAGCGGCGCTCGGGGTGCTCCCACTCGCCGGCCAGCAGCCCGCGCTCCTCGAGCGAGCGCAGCAGCGGGTACATCGTGTTCGGGTTGACGACCAGCGCGCCCTCGGTGAGCTGCTCGATCCGCTCGATCAGCCGGTTGCCGTACATCGGCTCCTGCGAGCTGTAGTGCAGGACGAGCAGCGGCAGCAGGCCGGCGCGACGGAGGTCGCCGACGAGCGGGTCGGCGCTGACCGCCTTCGCGCTGGGCACGATGCGATTATCGCGCGATGACCGCCGTAGACCTCGCGCTGGAGCTCGTCCGCCTCGACACCGTCAACCCGCCCGGCCGCGAGGAGGCCGCCGCGTCGCTGCTGGGCGAGCGGCTGAGCGCCGCCGGGTTCGACGTCGCGTTCCATGAGCACGCGCCCGGCCGTCCGAGCGTCGTGGCGCGGCTGGACGGCGAAGGGCCGGCGCTGTGCATGACCGGCCACCTCGACACCGTGCCTCTGGGCGGCGCGCCGTGGAGCGTGGAGGCGTTCGGCGAGCTGCGCGACGGCCGCCTGTACGGCCGCGGGTCGAGCGACATGAAGGGCGGCGTGGCGGCGATCGTCGTGGCGGCCGAGCGGATCGCGGCGCTGGGCCGCGGGTCGCTCGAAGTCGTCCTGTGCGCCGCCGAGGAGACCGGCTGCGAGGGCGCGCTCCACCTCGCTTCCTCGGGCGCGCTCGGCCGCGCCGGCGCCGTCCTGGTCGCCGAGCCGACCGGCGGCGTCCCCCACGTGGCGCACAAGGGCGTCCTGTGGGCGCGCGCCACGGCCGAGGGCAAGTCGGCACACGGCTCCTCCCCCCACCTCGGCCGCAACGCGATCTACCCGCTGGCGACCGCCGTCGCCGCCTTGTCCGAGCTGGACTTCAGGGTCGAGCCCCACCCGATCCTCGGCGAGCCGACCCTCAACGTCGGCACCATCTCCGGCGGCTCCGGGATCAACCTCGTCCCCGACCGCGCCGAGGCCGGCATCGACATCCGCACCGTCCCGGGCCTGCAGAGCGCCGACGTGCTCGAGCGGCTGCGCTCGCTGGCCGGCGCCGACGTCACGATCGAGCCGATCCTCGACCTGCCGCCGGTGTCCACCGATCCGGACGATCCGTTCGTGCGGTCGGCGGCCGACGTGGCCGGCTCGTCCGGCGGGGGCCTCGCGTACTTCACCGACGCCGCCGCCCTGACGCCCGCCTACGGCTCGCCGCCGACGGTCATCTGGGGCCCGGGCGAGGCCGCCCAGGCCCACCAGACCGACGAATGGGCCTCGGCCGAGAAGATCGACGCCGCGGCCGAGGGGTTCTTCGAGCTCGCGCGCCGCTGGTGCGGGGTCTAGCCGCCGAACTCCTCCTGCAGCAGCTCCGAGAAGACGGTGACGGGCCGCTCGCGCGGCTCGCCGTCGACGAACACGTCGACGCGCTCGTCCCAGAACGCCACCAGGCCGGCGATCGCGGGCAGCTCCGGCATGGGCTGCTCATAGGTCCAGCCGATGTCCTCGTGGCCCTCGATCGACCACCACGAGGCCTCGCCCTTGTACGGGCAGTAGCTGCGGCTGGGGCTGGCGCGCAGCTCGGCGCGGACGTCCTCGCGCGGCACGTAGAAGCGCATCGGCAGGTTCGTCTCGCACAGCAGCCGGGCGCCCGTCGTCTCGGCGATGACCTCGCCGTCCAGCTCGATCCGAACGGTCCGGAGGCTGCGGCGGACGTCGACGCGGTGGTACGGGTCGCGCGGGTGGCCGGCGATCGGCTCGTCCTCCTCGAGCCAGTCGAAGGCGTCGAAGTCGAGGACCACGTAGCCGTCGAGGTCGTCGTCGGCGAGCCGGAACCCGGCTCCTACGCGGCCGGCGACGGTGACGGCCTCGCCCTCGGCCGAGTGCACGCTGAAGGGGATCCCCGGGTGCAGCAGGCCGGGCGTGTAGCCGTCGCTCGCGGGGGCGGGCTCCAGCTCGGCGAGCAGGTCCTCGGCCGGGACGGCGTAGACGGGACAGATGCGGCGCGGCTCCCACACGAGCAGCGCCCGCGTGCTGTCGGCGACCGGACGTCCCTCGAGGCTCGCCCGCACGCGTCGCTCGACCGGCTCGTGGCGCAGCAGGCCGCGGGCCTCGGACATCAGGTCTTGCATCCTTGTGCTCATTGGAGTCCAGACGTCCGGCCGCCCGGCGCTATTCCCACGTCGACGTGCCCGTTGTCGGCCAGCCAGGTCAGCGCCTCGTGCAGGGCATCGAGCGAGCTGTAGCGGGGCGCGTAGCCGAGTTCGGCGCGCGCCCGGTCGATGCTGGCGGCGATGCTGCGGCCGACGTGCTCGCGCGTGGCGCCGGCGTGGTCGGCGCCCACGCGGCGCTCGAACTCCGCCCACTCCACGAGCTCGAGGACCGGCTCGCGGCCGAACCAGGCGGCCGCGCCGGCCGCCAGGCCGCGCAGCGTCATCGCCTGCTCGGACACGACGTGGAAGCTCGACCCGATCGCGGCGGGGCGGGTGAGCGCGCGCTGGAAGCCCTGCGCGACGTCGTCCGCGTGCACGTGGTGCAGCACGCCGAGGCCTAGGTCGGGGAGCGCGAGCGGCTCGCCGGTGGCCAGCCGGTGCCAGACGTCGGGATCGAGGTTGCCGGCCGGCGTGATGACCGGCCAGCCGGGGCCGGTGATGTGCCCCGGGTGCAGGACCACGCTCGGCACGCCGCCGGCGATCGTCTCGCGGTGCAGAAGCGCCTCGACCTCGGCCTTGCCGGTGCCGTACTCCCCGTAGGCGGTGCGCGGCTCGTCCTCGGTCACCGGCACGCGCGCGACGGCGCCGTGGACCCAGATCGTCCCGCAGTGCACGAGCAGCGGCCGGCTTGGCCGCAGCGCCTCGACGAGCTGCCGGGCCGATGCCGCGTCGAAGCAGATCATGTCGATCACGGCGTCGGCCTCGAGCGCGGCGATCCGGTCGCCGAACGTGCCGGCCCTCTCGTCGGCCTCGCGATCGATGGCGATCCGCTCGACCGCCCGCCACTCCGGCGCCGGCCGGTAAGGCTCGCGCTCGCCGCGGCTGAGCGCGACCACCTCCCAGCCGGCGCGCACCAGCCGCGGCACGAGGTAGGTGCCGACGTGCCCGGTGGCACCGATGACCACGACGCGGCTCACGGGCGACAGTATTCCCCAGATGCACGTCCACTCCGCGCTGCCGCCCCTGCTGGAAGCCGCCGTCGCCGAGGAGCTAGGGGCGGCGGGCATCGCCCACGTCCCGCACGGCGACCGCGACACGATGGCCGCCGCCGAGGCCGCGGCCGGCGACGACGCCGCCCTG
Organism: uncultured Solirubrobacteraceae bacterium; assembly: GCA_963835525.1. GTDB lineage: Bacteria > Actinomycetota > Thermoleophilia > Solirubrobacterales > Solirubrobacteraceae > DASSUW01. The sequence goes on along the minus strand of CAWIFM010000009.1, from coordinate 242,961 downwards.
GCGCTGATCGGCCCCTTCATGTCGCGCGCGGTCGCCGAGGCGGTGGAGGCGACGGCACCGGCAGGCCTGCCGCTGATCGCGCCCGTCGCGACCTGGGCGGGCGTGACCCGCGACGACGAGCCGGGCTGCGAGGACGACCCCGCGCATCACAACGGGACGGTGCTGCGGATGATCGCGCGTGACACGGTGGTGGCGGCGCGGATCGCCGCCGACGTCCGCGCGCAGGGCAAGCGGGCCCTCGTGATCGCGGGCGAGCACGAGTACGGGGTCCAGCTCGACGGTCAGCTCCAGCTGGGAGGGCTGCCGCGCGCCGGCGCGGCCGACGCCGACCTCGCGGTCCTCTGCGGGCTGAACGGGCAGCCGGAGATCCAGCTCGCGCGCGAGACGGGGCTTCCGCTGATCGCCTTCGACGGCGTGCAGACGACGGACCTCGGCGAGGTCCGGCTGGCCCTCCCGTTCGCCCCCCGCGCCGACGTGCCGTTCGACCACATGGTCTACGGCGCCGAGGAGGCCCGGCGCGCGGCGCGCCTGATCGCCGACGCGGGCGTCACCGACCGTGCCTCGCTGCTGCGCGCCCTCCGCGCCGCCGGCCCGTTCGACGAGCACGGCGACCCGGTCGACCCGCCCGTGTGGCTGTGGCGCGCCGACGCGTCGTGGGTGCTGAAGGCGGAGCGCCCCCTCTAGGGTCGAGGGATGCAATCCGCCTGGGATCGGCTCCGCGGCCTGCCGCTGCGCGTGGAGTCCTACGAGTTCGACCGCCGATCGGCGACCTACCGCCCCACCTTCGAGCGCGTGACGACGCTGGTCTGTCTGCGCGGCGACGGCGCCGAGGGCCTCGGCGAGGACGTTTCGCCGTTCGAGGGCGAGGACGACACGCTGCACGTGACCAGACCGGACCTCCCGCTCACCGGCGAGCGGACGCTGGAGTCGTTCTCCGACCAGCTGGCGGAGCTCGACATGTGGCCGGAGCCGCCGGAGTGGCACGCGGCCGTCCGCTGGCGCAGATGGGCGTTCGAGTCCGCCGCGCTCGACCTCGCGCTCAACCAGGCGGACCTGCCGCTGTACGAGGCTGTCGGCCGCGAGGCGCGGCCACTGCGCTTTGTCAACTCCCTCGGGCTAGGCGAGCCGCCGACCTTCGACCCGATCAAGCGCCGGCTCGAGCTCCACCCGGACCTGCGCTTCAAGCTCGACGTCACGCCCGCCTGGACGCCGGAGCTGATCGACGAGGTGGCCGCCACCGGCGCCGTCGAGATCGTCGACTTCAAGGGTCATTACGGCCTCGAGACCGGCGAGCTGCCCGAGCTGCTGGCCATGTACGAGCGCGTGATCGACGCGTTCCCTGAGGCGCTGCTCGAGGACGCGCACGACCTGCCCGAGGTCACCGCGCTGCTCGAGTCCGAGGGCGGCCGCATCTCCTACGACTCCCCCATCTACGGCGTCGCCGACCTCGACACCACCCCGCTGCCGCCGACGGCGGTCAACATCAAGCCCTGCCGCGTCGGCAACGTGCGCGAGCTGCTCGAGGTCTACGCCGCGGTCGAGGAGCGCGGCCTGATCACGTACGGGGGCGGGATGGGCGAGCTCGACGTGGGCCGAGGGCAGATCCAGCTGCTCGCCTCGCTCTTCCACCCGGAAGGGCCGAACGACGTGGCGCCGGGCGGCTACAACTTCGACACGCCGGCGGCCGACCTGCCGTCCAGCCCGCTGCCGGCCGACCCGGCGCCGACGGGCTTCCGGAGGCGCTAGTTGCCGAGGGCCTTGACCGGCGCGCGGTACTTGGCGCTCGTGCGCTCGCCACAGAGGAGGACGGCGAGGCGGACGAGATCACGCTGGCTGGTGTTGGGCGGAAGCGTCATGCGAGCAGTCTCCGTCTTCGGGGACCCCCGAACCATGGGGTGACCCCCTCGATTTCCAGCGGCCACCCACCCTCAGGGGGTAGGGCTCACCCTACGTTCGTGAGCCCCATGGCCACGGCGAAGCCGAGCACCGTGACCAGGCCGCCGGTGCGGCCCGCCTTCTTCCTCGCCTCGGGGATCATCGAGTCGATCAGCATCACGAGCAGGGCCCCCGCGGCGAATCCGTTGATGGCGGCCTGGAGGTCGCCGCCGGTGACGTCGGCGATGGCGAAGCCGGCGGGCGTGGCGATGAAGCACCCGAGGGCGATCAGCCCCCAGAGGCGGCGGATCGCGGCGGGCCGCGTGCCGGCCTCCCGCATCGAGGTGGCGGATCCGATCGCCTCCGGCAGATTCGAGACGAAGATCGCCGCCAGCAGACCGAGGCTGACGCCGTCGCCGGCCGCGATCCCGATCCCCAGCACGAGCTGCTCGGGGATGCCGTCCAGCAGCCCGCCGATGGCCAGCGCGTTCGTGCCGCCGCGATCGAGGGCGCCGTCGAGCACGTAGAACGCCACCGCCCCGGTGGCGAGCCCGAGCGCGACGAAGCCGGGGCCGCCGATCGCAAGGCCCTCCTCCGCCAGGTCGAAGCTCACGGCGCTGATCAGCGCGCCCGCGCCGAAGGCCAGCACGAGCCCGACGAAGCGATCCGACCACCCGCGGGCGAGCCCCAGCATGGCGCCGAGGATCAGCGACGAGGCCGCGAGTGCGCCCCATCCGATCGCGGCGGCCATCAGCGCCGTCGGTCAGCCGACATTGGCGAGATTGTGCAGCACGTGCGAGTTGTCGTCGCCCGCGATGCGGTTGACGCGCACGGCAGCGCAGCCGCGACAGCGGTGGACGACCGCCCATTCCCCGTCGTCGCGGACGCTGACGGCGATCGGCTCCATCGACGCAGCGCACGCCGCTGCGCGGTCGCCGGGAACGCGCTCGTCCAGATGCCGGCTCCACAGGCAGCTGGGACAGTGATTTCGATGCATGGTGCCGGGCGCGTCGAGCGGCACGTCCAGCCGGCAGTGGCGGCAGCGGAACGTGCTGTGACGGCGCCGGGCGCGCTTCACGCGCGACAAGCGGGGACCTCCTATGAGAGAGAACGGAACGGGGCGGCGCTACGTGTGACGTTCCGTGGCGGCTCTCATAGGCTCGCGCCAAGGGTACACGGCGCGTAGGCTCACGTCATGAACGCCATCGTCGTGGGAACGGATGGGTCGGACGGCGCCGAGGCCGCGGTGCGGAAGGTCATCGACATCGCCGAGGGCCGCGGGGCGACCGTGCACGTGGTCTGCGCCTACCCCGGCCGCTCCGCGCTCGAGCGGATCGGGCTGACCGCCAAGACCGACCCCGTCGACCTGCGCGGGGTGGCCGCCGACGTCGTCGCGCGCGACGAGCGGCGCTTCCGGGAAGCCGGCTTCGAGGTCCAGAAGCACGTGCGCGAGGGCGATCCCGCGCAGACGCTGCTCATGGTCGCCGAGGAGGAGGGCGCCGACCTCATCGCAGTCGGCGCCCGCGGTCAGGGAGCGCTACGGCGCTTCGCGCTCGGCAGCGTGTCGGCGAAGCTCTCGCACAACACGCCGGTCAGCCTGCTGATCGTTCATTAATAGGCGCCGATACCGGTCTCGGCGCGGACGTGGAGCTCCTGGTAGGCCTTCTCTGACCGCTCGCGGCTCAGCACCGTGCCCAGCCAGCAGCACAGGAAGCCGATCGGGAACGAGAACAGCGCCGGGTTCGACAAGGGCACCGGCGACCCCTCGCCGTCCGGTCCCGGCCACACCGCGGGGCTGAGCGCGATCAGGATCAGCGACGCCGCCAGCCCGCCGAGCACGCCGACCACCGCGCCGGTCGTGTTGAAGCGCGGCCAGAACAGCGCGCACAGCAGCGCGGGCAGGTTGGCGCTCGCCGCCACCGCGAAGGCGAGCCCGACGAGGATCGACACGTTGAACCCCTCGCCGGCCGCGATCGCCACGCCGATGGCCAGCATGCCGAGGCCGACCGCCGCGACACGCGCGACGCGCACCTCCTCGCGCTCGTCGGCCTCGCCGCGCCGTACGACGTTCGACCACAGGTCGTGCGCCATCGCGCCGGAGGCCGAGATCACGAGCCCGGCCACCACGGCCAGGATCGTCGCGAAGGCGATCGCGCTGACCACGGCCAGGAAGACGTCGCCGCCGACCGTGCCGGCGCCCCCGCCGAGCTCCTCGACGAGCAACGGGATCGCCAGGTTGCCGCCGGCGCTCGCCTCCTCGGCGCCGCTGCCGAGGATCGCCCGGGCGCCTACGCCGACGATCATGATCATCACGTAGAAGAGGCCGATCAGGAGCACGGCCCAGCCGACCGACCGGCGCGCGGCGCGCGCGTCGGGCACCGTGAAGAAGCGGATCAGGATGTGCGGCAGCCCGGCGGTGCCGAGCAGGAAGGCCAGCCCGAAGGAGATGCCGTTGATGGCGTCCGCGTGCATCAGGCCGGGCTTCAGGAAGCCCTCGCCCTCGGAGTGCTGCGCGATGGCGCGGTCGAACAGGTTGAAGCCGGTCTTGGCCAGCACCATGACGGTGATGACCACGCCGCAGGCCATCAGCAGGCCGGCCTTGATGATCTGCACCCACGTGGTGGCGAGCATGCCGCCGAAGATCACGTAGACGACCATGAAGGTGCCGGTGAGCACCACCGACCAGGCGAAGTCGATGCCGGCCAGCGCCTGGATCACCACGCCGGCGCCGACCATCTGCGCGAGCAGGTAGAAGAACGCGACCGACAGCGTGCCGAGCGCGGCGGCCAGCCGCGCGGGCCGCTCCTTCATGCGGAAGGCCAGGACGTCGGCCATGGTGAACCGGCCCGCGTTGCGCATGCGCTCGGCGAGCAGGAACAGCACCGGCACGAAGGCCACCAGCGCGCAGACGAGGCCGATGAAGCCGTCGAGGCCGAAGAAGAAGATCAGGCCGGCGAAGCCGAGGAACGACGAGGCCGACATGTAGTCGCCGGCGATCGCGAAGCCGTTCTGGCCTCCGGAGATGCCGCGGCCGGCGGCCCAGAACTCGTCCGCGGTGCTGGTGCGCTTGGACGCCCAGTAGGTGATGCCGAGGGTGACGCCGAGGACGACGGCGAAGATCGCCAGAGCGAGCTCGTTCATGACACCCGCTCCCGCTCGGCGGTGCGCTCGAAGCGCCCGGTGCGCTCACGCTGGCTCGCGGCGATCCGCTGCTCCATCGGCGACCACTCGCGGTCGCTCTTGCGCAGGTACGCGAACGAGACGACCCAGGTGCTCACGATCAGGGCGACCCCCACGACCCAGCCGAACGCCTCGCCGAACAGGTCCGGCGCCATGTAGGCAAGCACCACGAAAGCCGCGCAAACGGCGGTCACCCCACCTCCCCAGACCAGCACGAAGCGGCGCCGGCTCGCGACCAGCGCGCGGAAGTCGGGCGATCGCTCGATCGCCTCCCATTCGATCGATTCATCGGCCATGTGGGTTGGGTTACCCCTCTGACCGGCGCGCATTCGCTCAGGTTGGGGCGACAGCGACGTCGTACCGTCGCCGCAGCTCCGCCACGTGGTCGCGTAGCCACGCCGGCTGCGATTCGGCCGCCCACTCTTCCCACAGCCGGTGGTAGGACATCTGCAGGAAGCGCAGTCGGGGATCTTTGACCCGCTGAGCGAACTCGCGGACCTCAGCCGCGTGGATGACGCAAGCGGCGAGATCGTTCCCGTTGGAGGGCTCCCAGTAGAGGTAGGCCAGCGTCACACGCCGGTCGGCGAATCGGCGCCGCAGGCCGAGGTAGTGCTTGACCAACTGGGCTGCGTCGAGGAACCGGTACCGCCTCGGGTCCTCGATCAGGCGCTCGTACTCAGCGAGCCACGACGGGTGGGCGAGCTCGGCAACCGCGGGACTGTAGGCGGCGCTGAACTTCGCCTCGTGTGCCTGAAAGGTCTCGGTGCACTTTGACTCGATGCCGAGCACGTGTTGCCCGTCGACAAGGCAGTCGAGCGTGGGCGCGGTACCTCGCAACCCGGACGAGCACTCGACCTCCAGGTGCGTTTCGCCGAGGTAGATCTCGCCATCGAGCGGCACTCCCTCCCGCTGGATGAGCCAGGGCCCGAACGCGTTGGCCGCGAGGCAGGCCGAGGAGTGGGCCGCATGGAACTTGGCTCCCTGGTCCCCACGAGCGACCAGCTCAGATCCGCCTTTGCCCGAAAGGTCAGCGCGGATCGCATGCTTCAGCTCCACCGGAAACGTCGGCAGTACGACATCGTCGAAGCTCTGGGCGTAGCCCTTGGCGTCGACGCTGACATCGAGATCGGCCAGGCGTTCTGCCAGGGCCTGTGCGGGCGCGTGAGTCAGCCCGGCGCGCGAGTGCGCCAAGAAGGGAAGGCTGGCTCGCACGGGCAGGTGGATCCAGCCCTCTTCAGATGCTTCCGCAAGCCGTGCGTTCGGAGGCGGATCCGTCAGCCGGATCAGCGCTGCGCGCGCGACCAGCCCGGCGATCAGCGCGTCGAACGCGTCATCGACCCTTCGGCACAGCTCAATATCGGCTGTCGAGAGTTCCAGCGACGGCAGTGCTTCGCGCACCGATGCCAGCAGGCCCTTGAGGGCGGTCGTGTCGGACCCCTTGTAGCCGGACCCTGCAAGGTCCCAGCGGATCAGGGCCCCGGCTGGGTACACCTCGACGAAGCGCGCGCGACCCGAGCGATCGATCGACTCACCCGCCGACGAGCACCGCTGCAGCAAGTGAGCGCAGCGCATGGCGGTGACGCCCAGCTTGTCGGTCGACACGCTGAGCGGCCGGCGGGTCTGCATCGTGATGCGATCTGTGGCGCGGAAGCTCAGTGCGGCCCGAAACGTCTCGGGCGGTCCATCATCCGGCGCCGGCCATGCCCCGAATCGCCGGTGGGCATCGAGCGCATCGACAAACGCCCGCGGCCATCCGAAGGGCGCGTCGATGGCAACCTTCTGCCGCCCTTGCATGAGGGAGATCAGCTGGTCGTCGTCGCAGCCGGCAAACAGCTCAGCCCGTAAGGCGCCATCGCGCATTTCCAGCGCACAGGCGTAGGTCTTCTTGGGGCTGGCCGCGAGGTCTATCCCGAGCACGCTCATTGCCCGAGCGACCGTACCGGGACCGCAGCGAGCTCGGGCGTCGTCTTCGGTAGGGAGCGCATCGGTCTTAAGTCGAGGCCGAAGATGTCCTCCTGCCCGATGTGCAGCGCCGGCAGCGCACCGATGCTGGTGGCATGACTCCAAGCAAGGCTTCGTTGTTGGTCCTCGTAGCGGTGGCAGGGGCGTTCGCGCGGGTCGAGGCCGCGCCCGCGCAGTCGGTTGAGCTGTTCGTCTCACCCGCCGGGAAGGACTCGTGGCCAGGGACGACGAGCCGCCCGTTCGCGACGCTGGAGCGCGCGCAGCGGGCCGTGCGTGCGCGGACGGCGGGTATGCGCTCGGACATCGTCGTCAGCCTGCGTGGCGGCACCTACCGGTTGCGCAGGCCGTTGCGCTTGTCGACGGCGGCCGGCGACTCGGGTGAGAACGGCCACCGCGTGATCTATCAGGCCTACGGCGTCGGGACGCCGGCTCGCGAGCGCGTCGTCATCAGCGGCGGTCGCCGCGTCACCGGCTGGCGGCGGGCCGAGCACGTCGACGGCGCCTGGCGTGCGGACGTCGGCGACCTCGACACTCGTCAGCTGTTCGTCGACGGCCGGCGCGCGGATCGGACCGCACGTGGCCGCGGCCTGCCCGGCAGGGCGATCAGGGTGCGGAGCGGTTATGCCGTCCGCAGCACCGTGCCGCAGTCCTGGCGGCACCCGGAGGACATCGAGCTCGTCTTCAACGGCCGCAAGGGTAGGCTGCCGTACTCGGAGGCCCGCTGTGGCGTCTCCCGCATCCGTGGCGACGCGAAGTGGAGCCTGGTCACCGTCGACCAGCCGTGCTTGCGCAATCTCGAGAAGGCCTACGACGCCGAGGTTCCAGGGCTGACGCCCGCCGCTCCCACGGACGTCGAGAACAGCCTCAGCCTGCTTCGCGAGCGAGGGAGCTGGTACCTCGATCGTTCCCGGCCGGGCCGCCACGTTCTCTACTACCTGCCTCGCCGGCTCCAGGATCCGCGGCGCGTAGCGATCGTCGCCCCGGTCCTGGAGAGGCTGGTGGTCGGTGCAGAGATCCATGACATGGCCTTCAGGGGGCTGACCTTCTCCCACGCGACCTGGCTGGCACCAAGCACGCCGGCCGGGTTCCCGCAGATCATCGGGAGCTGGCTCTACACCGGCCGGATGCCGGGCCACATCGCGTTCCGCGCCGCCGAGCGGATCAGCGTCGAGCGCAGCCGCTTCAGTCACCTCGGCGGGCTCGCGTTGGTCCTGTCCAGGGTGGGCTCGAGCAACACGGTGCGCGACAATGTGGTGGAGGACGTCTCCGGCGGCGGCGTGGAGATGCGCGGACCCGGCTCCGGCAACCGCGTGGAGGACAACTGGGTGCACGACGTCGGCGTCGATTACCGCAGCTCGATCGGCATCGCGGTCGAAGGCACTCGGGACGCGACGGTGGCGCACAACCAGGTCGACGACGTGCCGTACACGGGGATCTGGGGCCAGTCCTCACGCGGCTTGCACGTGGAGCGCAACCTCGTGTTCAACGCCGTACGGAAGGTCCCCGACGGCGGCGGCATCTACCTCCCCTTCTCCCAGGGCACATCCTTCGACGACGGAGCCGTGGTACGCGGCAACGTGGTTCACCACGCCGGCGGCACCGGCATCTACCCCGATGTCGGCGCCGACCACGTGACGCTGGACGGCAACGTGCTCTACGGAAGCGACAACGCCATCTCGGGCGTCGAGCCGAAGGGGATCAGGATCACGAACAACCACTGGGACGACGACGAGCCGTTCTGGTGGCCGGCTGACACACCGACGGACGGGATCTCGCTCGCCGGAAACACGCTCCTGCCGCGCGCCGACCCGGCGGCCTCCTGCCGCGCCAACGCCGCTTGCGCCGAGATCCTCGGCGCCGCGGGGCGGCGCAAACGGTAAGTCACGGCAACGGCTGGATCCAGCGGCCGTGGCCCTCGACCCGGGCGAGGTCGCGGTCCTCGCCTTGCGAGTCGCGCAGCGCGAGCAGGGAGGCGCCGCGATCGATCTCGAGCGAGACGTGCAGCAGGCGCCGCCGCCTGCCGAGCGCGGCGATCGCGGAGTCGAAGGCGGCCCGGCGGTCCGCGGGGACGTGGATGCGGACCATGCCGTGGAACACGACCAGCGGAACGTCGTCGGGCAGTTGCAGTCGGGACAGCAGCTCGATCGCGTCGCCCTGCAGGATGGTCGGGGGGTCGGCGGCGACGGCGTCCAGGGCGGTGGCGAGCTCGGTGAAGCGATCGCGGTGCTCGGGCCAGACGAGCGCCTGGAGCCACAGTCGCTGCTCGGGGTCGGTGGCGTCGACGGGATGCAGGTCGATGCCGAGCCGGTCGCGGACGGGTGGGAGGTCGTCGAGGTCGGGCGGCGGATGGTCGGAGCGCCACTCCGTCCGCAGGGTCAGCGGCGCGTCGCGGGGGCCGAACGCTGCGGCCGCCCGTCTCCACCGCCCAGCGGTCGAAGCGCAGCTGGATCCCGGCGCTGGGCCCGATCTCGAGGAAGGTGACCGGCCCGGCGACGCGCCGGCCGATCTCGTGCATGGCCAGGCGCACGGCAACGCCGCGGGCGGGCGCGTTGGTCTGCACCAGCCGCTCACGCAGGATCCGGGTGAGCTCGTCGCGGTGCTCGGCGCAGAAGGCGGCGAACTCGGCGCCCGCGGCCTCCGGGGGCTCGGCGTCGTCGCCGCGCACCGAGGGGAAGAAGCGGGCGAACGGCAGCTCGGGCTCCTTCAGGACGAGCAGATGGGTGGCGGCCATCAGCATGTTGGCCGGCTGCTGGCCGGGCCGGGCCTCGGCGGCCAGGTCGAGCAGATCGTCGTCCGCGGCCACGGCTCTCGACAGCACCCGGTAGAGCGGCGAGGTGTCGAACCACGCGTCGCCGCGGGCGAACCGCCGTCTGAGCGCTTCGCGTCGGCTCAGACCGCGGCCGGCTCCTCGATGCGCCGCGGCAGCAGCGTCTCGCGCGCGATCACGAGCCGCTGGATCTGCGACGTGCCCTCGTAGAGCTGCATGATCTTGGCGTCGCGCATCAGCTTCTCGACCGGGTAGTCCTTGATGAAGCCGTAGCCGCCGTAGACCTGCACCGCGTCGGTCGTGACCTCCATCGCGCTGTCGGCCGCGAAGCGCTTGGCGTGCGAGGACTCGAGCGTGTTGCGGCGGCCCTGGTCGAGCAGCACGGCGGAGTTCCAGGTGGCCAGGCGCGAGATGTGCACCTTGGTCGCCATGTCGGCGATCATGAACTGGATCGCCTGGTGCATGGCGATCGGCACGCCGAACTGGATCCGCTCCTTCGAGTAGTTGGTGGCGAACTCGAAGGCGGCGCGGGCGATGCCGGTGGCCATGGCCGCGACGCCGGGGCGCGTGCGGTCCAGGGTCATCATCGCGATCTTGAAGCCCTTGTTCTCCTCGCCGATCAGGTGGTCGACCGGGATCTCGGTCTCGTTGAAGCTGATGGTCGCGGTGTTGGACGCCCGCTGGCCCATCTTGTCTTCCTTCTTGTCCACCGTGACGGTGTCGTCACGCGGGACCACGAAGCAGGAGATCCCGCGGTGGCCGGCCTCCTTGTCGGTCTTCGCGTAGACCGTGAACCAGTCGGCGTAGCCGCCGTTGGTGATGAAGCACTTGGAGCCGTTGATGACGTACTTGTCGCCCTTGCGGACCGCGGTGGTGCGCATGCCGGAGACGTCGGAGCCGGCGTCCGGCTCGGTCAGGCAGAAGGAGGCGAGCTTGTAGTCCTCGGTCAGCATGCCGAGGTACTGCTTCTTGAGCTCCTCGGACCCGGCGACGCCGAGCGGGGCGGTAGCGAGGCCGTTGGCGCCGATCGAGGTGGCGATGCCGGAGCAGCCCCAGGAGAGCTCCTCCTCGACGATCGCGCCCTCGAGGTAGCTGAGGCCCGGCCCGCCGTACTCCTCGGGCGTATGGCCGTTCATGATGCCGAGCTCCCAGGCCTTGCGGAGGATCTCGTCGGGCCACGTGCCGTCCTTGTCGTACTCCCAGGCGACGGGCCGGATCTCCTTCTCGGCGAAGTCGTGCGCCATCTCGCGCAGGGCCAGCTGTTCGTCGGTAAGGGTGAAGTCCACCACGGTTTCAGCTCTCCAGATTGACTGGTCAGTCAACAGCTCTGGAAAGGGTACATACCCCGAACCGGCTGAACAACAACGAACCGTTGTGCCTAGCCGAATGGACGACAATGTCGGGGTATGCAGGAGGCCTTCGCGATCGTGCTCTTCGTGGTGGTCGGCGTCGCCGTCGTTGCGGCCATCTGGGCGCTTGTGACGAGCGGCGGCTCGTACGACGACATCGGAGGCGGCCCGATGGCGCTCGACCGCCGCGAGTCCAACCCCGCCGAGCGCGAGACGGAGATCCGCCAGATGCTGCAGGCGCGCAACAGCCTGCGCGAGGCGCGCGGCGAGGCGCCGCTCGACGTGGACGCCGAGTACCTCGCGCTGACGGCGTCCGAGGATCCTGAGCTGCGGGAGGAGGTCCGCACGCTCGTCGAGGCGACCAATGCGCGCCGCGTGGCGCGCGGTGAGGACCCGCTCGACGTCGAGGCCGAGATCGACCGGCGCCTGCGCGAGCTGGGCTGAGGCTTGACCGTCGCGCGCGGCCCGGCGTAGGGTCGACCGGAGACCATGCGCAAGGCATTGGCCATCAGTGCGGCCGTGGTCGTGCTGGTCGCGATCCCGGCCGCGGTCATCGCCGCGAGCGGAGCCCTCAGCGGCTCGCTCGACCGTCAGGCCGCAGCGTGGACCACGACCGCGAGGACGACCTCGAGCACGCGCTGGCGAGACGTGCCGCGGCTGACGATCACTCGCTGCACGCGCGACCAGGCCACGGCGATGCTCAACGTGATGGTGAGCGGCACCCGCCCAGTGGAGTTCCGGGTGCTCAAGGACGGCGTGCCCGCCCTGCGTCCAGGGCGGGCGCGCTTCTCCCCGAACGGAACCGAGTCGTTCTCCTTCGACTTCGCCGGCCGGACGGAGCCGTTCGAGGGGAGCGACACGCACACCTTCACCGTCCAGTGGCGGTCCCCGTCGGGGTCCGGTGTGACGCTCGAGCGCGGCTTGCTGAACCTGCTCTTCCAGAGCGGGTCGCAAGGCTGCCCCTAGCCAACCGGCGCGACCGTGAGCTCGGCTGACTAGATTCCGGCGCATGAGAGCGCTCCTGGTGGTCACGGCAGCTCTGGCGATGGTGCTCGCGACGACCGGACCGGCCGTCGCGGCGAAGAAGAAGACGCGCCACGTGCTGGTCGTCGCCAACAATTGGGACGGGACGGCCGACGTCATCGACCCCAAGCGCTACAAGCGGCTCAAGCGCATCAACATCATCCCGGACATCGCCGAGCGGATGGCCGAGATCCAGGCGGATCCCGCGCACTACGCCTACTTCCTGGGGATCCGTCAGCTCGTTGGCGAGGGCCACGACCAGTACGTGGACGACGCCTTCACCTCACGGAACGGCCGGCTGGTGTTCGTCTCGCGGCCGAGCCTGGCCGACGTCGTGGCCATCAGCCTGCGTGACGACCGGATCGTCTGGCGCGTGAAGATCGAGGGCTACCGGGCGGACCACATGGCCATCTCGCCGGACGGCAAGCGGCTGCTGGTGTCCGCCTCGACCGCGCGCAAGGTGCACGTGATCGACACGCAGGCCGGGGCGATCGTCGGCGAGTTCGCGTCCGGCGACCAGCCGCATGAGAACAACTACTCGCGCGACGGCAAGCTGATCTACCACGCGAGCATCGGCATGGTCTTCACGCCGCTCGACGACCCGCTGTTCGACGACACCAAGGGCGACCGCTGGTTCCAGGTCGTGGATGCGAACACGCTGCAGGTGCTCAAGCGGATCGACATGGGCGACAAGCTGGCCGAGGCCGGCTATCCGAACATGAGCGCTGCCGTGCGGCCGATGGCGCTGTCGCCCGACGAGCGCCACGTCTACTTCCAGCTCTCGTTCCTGCACGGCTTCGTCGAGTACGACCTGGTCGAGGACCGGCCGCTGCGGATCGCCGGCCTGCCGCTGTCGGAGAAGGCGAAGCAGATGCGTCGCGAGGAGTACCTGCTCGACTCCGCGCACCACGGGCTGGCGATGAACCCGAGCGGCACGAAGCTGTGTGTGGCCGGCACGATGTCCGACTACGCGGCGATCGTGAATCGGCGGTCGTTCGCCTACAAGCTGATCGGCGTCGGCGAGAAGCCCTACTGGTCGACCAACAGCGGCGACGGCAAGCGCTGCTTCGTCTCGGTCAGCGGCAACGACCGCGTCTCGGTGATCTCCTACCGCACCCGCAAGGAGGTCGCCCGCATCCCGGTCGGCGACCATCCGCAGCGGATGCGGATGGGGAGAATCCGCCGGTCCTTCGTGCGGTAATCCTCACCCGCGGACGCATGGTGGCCTGGCGGACGCAGGGCCCGGGCGCTGGCACATTGCTGACATGCCCGCTCGAATCGCAGCCATGGTCGCGGCCGGTCTCGCCGGTCTGCTCTCGCTCGGCCTGATCGCCGCCGGAGGCCTCCTGCTGTGGGGCGACTCCCGCAAGGACGATCAGGGATTTCTCTCGACCCGTACCGAGCGCTTCGCGACCAATACATACGCAATGACAACCGACAACCTCGACATCGACCTCGACGGAGCCGACTGGATCCTCGACCGCGATCGCTTCGGCAAGGTCCGCCTGACCGTCGACCCGAACGGCTCCAAGCCGGTGTTCGTCGGCGTCGCCCCGACCGCCGACGTCACGCGCTACCTGTCCGGCACCGGCCACGAGCTCGTCGAGGACGTCGACTTCTCGCCGTTCTCCGCCGACTACCGCCGCCTCGACGGCGGCCGCAAGCCCACCGCGCCCGGCGCCCAGCGCTTCTGGGAGACCTCCGCCCACGGCTCCGGCCGCCAGACCCTCACCTGGGAGGTCGACGACGGCGACTGGTCGATCGTGGTGATGAACGAGGACGCGTCCCGTCAGGTCGACGTCGGCGTCAAGGCCGGCGCGGAGCTCGGCTTCCTCAACGGCGCCGGCTGGGGAGCGATCATCGCCGGCCTGATCGTGCTCTCGTTCGCGTCGCTGCTCGCGATCCTGGGCATTCGCCAGCCGGTGCGCCAGGCCGTAGCCGCCTAGTTCTCCAGCGTCCTGCCTAAGGGTCGTCATGCGACCCCAGGGCAGGACGCTTGCCGAACTTGCCGGCTCAACACACGGCGTCGTAACACGCGCGCAGCTTGTTGCCGCGGGCTTCACGGTCGCCCAGATCAAGGCCTGGGTCGGGTCTGGCGCGTTACTGCGCGAGTACCGCGGCGTGTACCGCGTCGGTCACAGGGCTCCAAGCGACGAGGCGCGGTATCTGGCGGCAGTCTGGGCATGTGGGAGAGGTGCGGTACTGAGCGGCCGCGCGGCAGGACACCTCCTCGGCCTCCTCACCACGCCTCCCTCGATGCCCGAAGTGACGGCGCCCACCGAGCGCCGCGTCTCGGGCGTCAGGGCGCATCGCAGCCGCTCACCCCTCGTCGGCATCGTGTGGCGCGGCGTCCCCGTGACCAGCCCGGCGCGCACGCTGGTCGACCTCTCCTCAGTGCTCGCAGTTTCAGACCTCGCACGCGCGTGCCACGAAGCCGGCATCCGGCACGGAACTGCGCCGGGTGAGGTGGAGGCGATCCTGGATGGGCGGCGTGGCGCGAGGACGCTCCGGCGCATCCTCCGCGGCGACGAGCACGTCTCGCTGAGCGCGCTCGAGCGCCGGTTCCTGGCGCTGATGCGGCGTGAACGACCTACCGCTGCCGGTGACCAACCGGCCCGCGGGCGGCCGGTACGTCGACTGCCGCTGGGCGGAGCAGCGGCTGACCGTGGAGCTGGACGGCTACCGCTACCACAGCTCGCGCCACGCCTGGGAGCTGGACCGGAGGCGCGAGCGCGAGGCGTACGCCCGAGGCGACGACTTCCGGCGCTACACGTACGGGGACGTGTTTGAAAACCCCGGGCCGATGCTCGGCGAGCTGCGAAGCGTCCTGTCCTAGAGTCGTCTGACGACCCTTATCCAGGACGCTAGAGGCGTTTCGCGTATCGCCGCCCCGTGTCCTCGAACCCGAGGGCTCGGTACGCGGCGTGCGCGTCGGCGCGGTGGTTGGCAGTGGTGACGTGCAGGTGGTCGCAGCCCGCCTCGCGGGCCGCGGCCTCGACGGCGGCCACCAGCGCGCGGGCGACGCCGCGGCCGCGGGCGTCCTCGCGCACGACGAGCGCGGTGAGCCGGGCCGCCGGCGCGTCGCGCTGGAGGACGTGCAGGACCTGCAAGGCCGCGAAGCCGAGCGGCTCGTCGTCGGCGGCGACGAACACGTCGCCGTCGAGCCGCTCGAGCCTGCGCTCGAGCTCCTCGGGCGACGTGGGGTAGCCGAGCTCGCCGAGCAGCGCCGCCAGACCCGGGAGGTCGTCGGCGGCGACGCGGCGGACCTGCACCGTCAGTCGCGCGCGGCGGGCTCGGGCTCGCGCTCGGCCGTGGTGCGCTCGGCGCGCTCGGCGCGCTTGGCCTCGATGTCGGGATCGCGCGCGTCGGCGACCAGTGAGGCGACGATGCCGACCGTGAAGGCGGCGGCCACCATGCCGAGCGAGGCCACCGGCCCGATCTTGTAGAGGTCCTCGATCAGGAGCTTGACGGCGACCAGCGCGAGCACGATCGCGATCGTCTCGTCGAGGTAGCGGAAGCGGCGGATCAGGCCCTCGACGAGCACGAACAGGGCGCGCAGGCCGAGCAGGGCGAAGATGTTCGCCATCCAGATCAGCACCGAGTCGCGCGTGATGGCGAAGGCGGCCGGGATGGAGTCGATCGCGAAGGCGATGTCGGCGGCCACGATCGCGGCCAGGCAGACGAAGATCGGCGTCGCGAAGCGGCGGCCTTCGAGGTGCACGAACCAGTGGTGGCCGTGGAAGTCGCTCGACACCGGGAACACCTTGCGCACCCCGCGCACGATCAGGTTCTTGTCGGGGTCGACGTTCTCCTCGACGCCCCGGAGGATCCGCCACGCCAGGACGAGCAGCAGGATGCCGAGCAGGTAGATGACCGGGTGGAACGTCTCGATCAGGGCGACGCCGCCGAGGATCGCCAGGCCGCGCAGCGCCAGCGCAGCCACGATGCCCCAGAACAGCAGGTTCGCCCGGTGCTCCTCGGGAATCCCGAAGTACGAGAAGAGCAGGAGGAAGACGAACAGGTTGTCGAGCGAGAGCGAGCGCTCGATGAAGTAGACGGTCGTGTAGGTGATCGCGTCGTCGGCGCTGGAGAGCACCCACACGAGCGGCGCTACGAGCAGCGCGATGACCAGCCAGCCGATCGACCAGTAGACGCCCTCGCGGAAGGTCGGCTCGCGGTTGCGGGCGAAGAACTTCAGATCGACCGCGAGCAGGACGATCGTGATCGCCGCCAGGGCGAGCCACGGCCCCGGCCCGCTGATGAAGCCGAACGTCATTCGACGAAGAAGAAGACCAGACCAAGCACCACGTACACAGCTAGCAGCTGGAGGCCTTCGAACCAGGTCGATTCACCCTCCTGCGTGACCTGGTTGGCGATCAGGATGGCCATGACGATGGCGCCCAGCTCGAGGCCGTTGAACACGAGCGCCATCGGGAACGGCCCGACGAAGAAGGACAGCAGGACCAGCACCGGCGCGGCGAACAGGGCGATCTGGGCGCTCGACCCGATCGCGATGTTGACCGCCAAATCCATCTTGTTGCGCGCCGCGAAGTAGATCGCCACCCAGTGCTCGGCCGCGTTGCCGACGATCGCCACGACGATGATGCCGACGAAGAACGGCGACAGGCCGATCGACTCGGACGCCTCGGTGATCGAGCCGACGAGGATCTCCGACATCACTCCGACGGCGACGCCGGCAAGCGCGAGCGCGATGACGGCCTTGCGGACCGACCACGGCTCGCCGACATGGTCCTCGTCGCCATGGGACGGGTTGAAGAGGTCCTTGTGCGTGCGCAGCGAGAAGAGCAGTCCGGCCGCGTAGGAGGCCAGCAGCACGAGCGCGACGGCGAGCGACATCTGCTCGAGCTCGTCAGGGAACTGCTCCGCCGTGTCGGTCGGGCTCGGCAGCGAGCCTCCGATGACCAGCTCGTAGATGGCCGGCATGATCAGGGCCACCACGGCCAGCAGCAGCATCAGCGACTGCGTGCCGGCGGCCGTGCGGTCGAAGAACTGGCGCTCGCGCTTGCGGCCGCCGACGAACATGGCGGCGCCCATGACGAGCAGGATGTTGCCGAGGATCGAGCCCACCAGCGAGGCCTTGACGACCTCCTGGAGGCCCTCGTTCAGCGCGAAGAAGGCGATGATCAGCTCCGGCGCGTTGCCGAAGGTGACGTTGAGGAAGCCGCCGATGCCGGGCCCCGACCGCGCGGCCAGCTCCTCGGTGGCGCGCCCCATCAGCGCGGCGGTCGGAATCACGCCCAGCGCCGAGGTGACGAAGATCAGCGTCGCGCTCGCATGGGCGAGCTCGAGCGCGATCGCCACTGCGATGAACGGCACGAGCAGATACGGCCAGCCCTCGCCGCTCAGCAGGAAGCGCCGCAGGTTGAAGGAAGCCCGCGCGTCACTCACCGCCAGGATTATGCGCTAAGGCGAGTTCAGAAGGTCCGCACACTTGCGGACCGCGTCGTTGTCGCCCAGGTTCTTCTGGACGCATTCCGAGTACTCGTCGACGTTCGGCCCCTCGCCGCCGCCGGCTCCACCGCCGCCGAGAGCGCCGAGATCGAGACCGACGCCGAGGCCCTCGAGCTGCTTCATGAGCTCCGCGAACGGCTTGGCGTTCTCGGGCGCCTCGATCTCCTGGTCCTCGTTGACGTCGAGCAGCTGGAAGTCGAGCCGGATGTCGGCCGACTGCGCTCCGCCGACCGTCGCGCCCTCGGGCATCTTCAGGCTCAGGCTGACCACCATGCGGCGCAGGATCCGGTCGTCCGCCCCCGTGTAGATCTCGACGCTGAGGTCCTCGATCGCCTCGGCGGTCTGCTGCTTCTCCGCCTCGGTGAGCTTGTCGGGGATCTGCTCGGAGCCCTGGACGCCGAGCCCGCGGATCTTCTCGAGCGCGCCGTTGACGTCGTCGAGCAGCTTCGGCACGTCGACGTCGCCGGTGATCTTGATCGTGTCGGTGTCGCCGACCTTCGCCTCGCCCTCGTTGGTGGCGTTGGTCAGCCAGCGCCGCGGGTCGATGCCGAGCGAGGCCAGCGACTGGTCCTTCTCGCCCGAGGCCTCCTTGGCCGACTGCTCGTAGCCCGCCTTGAACTGCTCGAAGACGGGGCCCGCGACCTCGTAGGTGTTGCCGCCGAAGCTCACGTAGGCGGCGTCCGCCGTGGCGGTGACGCCGCCCGACAGGCTCTCGCCGCCGCCCTCGAACGAGCCCTCGAGGTCGACCTGCGGCAGGCGGCCCTCGCCCTCGCTCTGGAACGGACCGGAGATCTTCGCGCTCACGGGACCCTGGCCGCCTTCGGCCTCGAGGGCGAGCGCCAGGCTCAACTTGCCCGACTGGATCGACTTGGTTCCGCTGAACGTGTCGTTCAGCAGCTGGTCGACGTCGGTGCTCGAGTCGGCCGTCTCGTCACCGCCGCCACAACCGACGGCGACCAGTGCGAGGAGCAGGATTAAGAGGGCGCGAAGTTGCATAGGTGCCGCAACTTCGAGCCTAGCATCGGGTCCATTGAGTTCATGCCGGTTGCACGCACCATCTGTCTAGCCCTGCTCGCCGTCCTGCTGTGCGCCGCCCCCGCGGCGGCAGACGACGTGCTCGTGATGGGCAAGGACGGCCAGGTGCGGGGGAAGAACGACCGCTTCCTGCGGCCCGCCGAGATGAAAGCGCCGCGCACCCGCGCGGTCGCGGGCGTGGCCGCCAGGAAAAAGAAGCGCACGGTGATCGGCGAGCTCAAGCGGCTGCGCGACGCGGCGCAGATCACGCCCGAGGACTACGCCCTGCGGCGCGCGGTCTACGAGGACGTCAAGCGCCGCACCCGCCGGCTCTCCGGCGTGCGCGAGACGATCATGCGCCAGGTCCTCGCCGAGGTCGATGGCATCGCGGCCCGCCGCCAGCTCACGCCCAGCCGCCTGCACCCGCTGTGGCTGACGATGGAGCGCAACCTCGAGTGGTGGCGCACGGGGCCGCTGCTGGCGTCCGGTCGCCGGGTCGAGTTCGAGGGCTCCGAGCTGGTCTGGCAGTACTACCCCGGCTCGGGCCTGCAGCTCCAGATGCTGGGCAACTTCGGAAAGCTCAACGGGCTCTGGGGCGGCCGCGAGAACGACCGCCTGGCCGTCATGCTCGACGAGCTGCTGCTGCTCGCTGCCGAGCGCGCGGGCGGCCTGGCGTGGGAGTACTACTTCGGCTTCGGCGGCGGCAAGCCGCCGTGGGTCTCCGGCCTCGCCCAGGGCACGGCCGTCCAGGCCCTCGCCCGCAGCGCGACCCGCCTGAAGCGCCAGGCCGACGTGCTGCCGGTCGCCCAGCGGGCGCTGGCCGTCTTCGAGGCCCCGACGCCGCAGGGCGTGCGCGTGCCGGCCGACCACGGCAGCCACTACGCGATCTACTCGTTCGCCCCCGACCTGCGGGTGCTCAACGGCTTCATCCAGTCGCTGATCGGGCTCTACGACTATGCGCGGATCTCCGGCGATCCGCGCGGCACGGCGCTGTTCCAGGCGGCCGAGCCGCAGGCGCGGGCCGAGGTGCCGACCTACGACACCGGCGCCTGGTCGCTCTACTCGCGCGGCAGCTCGACAAACGAGTCGAGCCTGAGCTACCACGACCTGCTGCAGGGCTTTCTCGAGAACCTGTGCGAGCGGACCGACACCGAGGTCTACTGCACGACGGCCGAGAACTTCGTCGCCTACAAGTCCCAGCCGCCGGCCGTCCTGGTCAAGCCCAAGCGCCTGCGCGGCGGCAAGGCCGGCCGCGTCGCCTTCGAGCTCTCCAAGATCTCCAACGTGACGCTGACGATCAGGCGCGGGTCCAAGGTCGTGGAGTCACGGCCGTTCGGCGTCGTCGGCTACGGCAAGCGCACCTTCGGCTGGGACGTCCCCCGCCGGCGCGGCGACTACACGGTCCAGCTCGACGTCCGCGACCTGGCCGGCAACCCCGCCGCCGCCCAGGGCGTGGTGACGGTCCTGAAGCCCAAGCGCAAGCAGCGACCGTAGGATGCCTGGGGCTTGACCCCGCGGATCATCCTCTACACGGGCAAGGGCGGCGTCGGGAAGACCTCGGTGGCCGCCGCCACGGCCCGCCGCATCGGCGGTCGCACCCTGGTGCTCTCGACCGACCCCGCGCACTCGCTCGCCGAGTCGCTCCAGCTCACCGTGGGCCCGGAGCCGACCGAGGTCGGCGGCGGCGTGTGGGCCCAGCAGGTGCAGGCGCAGGACGAGCTCGAGCAGAACTGGTCCGCGGTGCAGAGCTGGCTCGGCGGCGTGCTGGCCGAGCGCGGCGTCGAGCGGATCGCGGCCGAGGAGCTGACCGTCCCGCCGGGGGCCGACGAGCTGTTCAGCCTGCTCCAGCTCAAGCGCCATGCGGAGTCGGGCGAGTGGGACGCGATCGTGGTCGACTGCGCGCCGACCGGCGAGACGCTGCGGCTGCTCTCGTTCCCGGACGCGGCGCGCTGGTGGCTGGACCGGGTGATGGGGCGCGAGAGCGCGCTGCTGTCCGCCGCGCGGCCGATCGCGCGAGCGTTCCTGGACCTCTCGCTGCCCGACGAGCGCGTGATGGAGGACGTGCAGCGCCTGGTGCGCAACCTGATCGCGATGCACGAGCTGCTGCGCGATGCCTCGCGCGTGACGATCCGCCTGGTCACGACGCCCGACCGCATGGTGGTGGCCGAGGCGATGCGCACCTTCACGTACCTCAACCTGTACGGCTACCTGTGCGACGCGGTGGTGGTCAACCGCGTCTTCCCGTCCGAGGTCGGCGAGTACTTCGGCGCCTGGCGCGAGTTGCAGTCCGAGCAGCTCGAGCTGGTGGAGTCGGGCTTCGCGCCGGTGCCGGTGCTGCGCGCCCCGTACTTCGAGCAGGAGGTCATGGGCGGCGAGATGCTCGACCGGCTGGCAGGCGCGCTGTTCGACGGCCGCGACGCGGGAGCCGTGCTGCACGACCGGCTCGCGCAGGAGCTGGCGCTCGAGGACGGGCGCGCGGAGCTGCGCCTCGACCTGCCGTTCGTCAGCAAGGGCGACGTGGCACTGAAGAAGATCGGGCTCGAGCTGGTGGTCCGCGTGGACGGCCACAAGCGCACGATCGTCCTACCGAGCGCGCTGGCCGGCTTCAAGCCGACCTCGGCGAGGCTCGCCGAGGGCTCGCTCGTGGTGGGGTTCGAGGGTGGCTGAGGCCGACCGCCTGCGGGCGCAGTACGAGGAGGCCGAGCGGCTGGTGCGCGAGGCCCAGGACGCCGCCGAGCGGGCGGCCGCGCGCGAGGTGCCGCCGATGGGCTGGAGCGTGCCGGGCGAGGAGCCGCGCCTGCCGGCCTTCGACCTCGCGCAGCTGACGGCGCTCCTGGAGTCGCTGCGCGGCACGCTGCCGCCCGACCTGGCGCGCCAGCTCGCCGACGCCCTGCGCCAGCTCCTGCTCGCCATCCGCGCCGTGCTCGACTGGTACATCGCCCGCCTGGAGCCGCCCGAGCCGCCCGGCGCGGACGTGCAGGACATCCCGGTCGAATGACAGACTTGTAGGCCGTGCCGGAGCGCACCTGGATCCTCACGGGCTCGCCCGAGAACTACGCGGCGACGCGTGAGTTGGGCTTCACGCTGATCGGGATGAAGGAGCGCCGGCGCCGGATGGCGGAGTCGATGCTGCCGGGTGACCGGATCGTGCTCTACCTGACGCGGGTGAAGGCGTTCGCGGGGTCGATGCGGCTGGTGTCGGACATGTTCGAGGACCGCACGCCGGTGTGGCCGGGGAAGCCCGGCAACCCCGACCCGTATCCGTGGCGGTTCGAGGCCGAGCCGGAGCTCGTGCTCGACGACTTCCTGCACGCCGAGCAGGTCGCGGACCGGCTCGAACACGTCCGCAAGTGGCCGGCCGAGAACTGGACGCTCGCGTTCCAGGGTCAGCTGCGCACGGTCTCCGAGAGCGACGCGCAGGTGCTGATGGAGGCGATGGGTGAGCGCGCTCGCACGCCTGCGTGACCTGCCGCCCGAGCTGCGCAACGCGGGGCTCGCCGCGGCCGCCATGGTGGTCACGCTGTTCCTGCCGTGGTACCAGCAGTCGTACGTGCCCGAGGGCTCGCGCGAGTTCGTGCAGCGCAACGTGAGCGCGTTCGGCGCCTTCAGCTTCGTCGAGGCGGCGGTGATGCTGGTCGCGGCCGGCGTGCTGTTCCTGGTCTGGGCGCGCAGTCAGGAGAAGGGCTTCCACCTGCCGGGCGGCGACGGCACGGCGATCGCGCTGGCCGGCGGCTGGGCGCTGCTGCTGATCGTCTGGCGACTGTTCGACGAGCCCGACGCGCCGAACGACAGCACCGACTACTCGCTCCAGTGGGGCATCTTCGCGGCGCTCGCCGCGGCCGGCGCGCTGCTGGCCATGGGCCTGCGCGTGCGGGCGGCGCACCGGCCGGAGCCGCCGAACCCGGCGGCCGACGAGGGCGCGCCGCCGAGCGGGCCGCGGCCGCCGCGGCGCCGCGCCGACCCGGCCGCGGTCACCGAGGTGCTGGGGGAGCGGCCGGACTGGTCGGGTGAGGTGCCCGAGCCGCCGGGTCGTGCGCGGCCGTCGGAGGCGCCGACGCGGCGGATGCCTGAGGACGACGAGGCGCCGACGCGGCGGCTCCCCGAGGACGACCGGTTGTTCTGACGAACTGCGGCTGGGTAGGGAAGCGAGGCAGCCGGCCGCGTGTCAGGTAACTACGGCCATGGCGTAGTTGGTTGACACGGGCCTCGATCCCGCCTCACTACAAGCCCGAAGTTCGCGCCCTACGCAGCGGCCCGCGCAGCGAGGCCCGCGGCACGCAGCTCAGCGGCCTCCACCAGTCCGGCCACGATCTCGCCCAACCGCTCCTCGACCTCGGGATCCACCAGCCGGCCGTCAACAAACCGCTCGTCGGCCTCCGGCACCGGGAGCTCGAGGTCGAGCACCCGGGCGCCGATCGTGGCCAGCACCTTGCGGCCCTCGGCCTGCGCCCAGACCGCGCCGAACATGCCGGTCGAAGCCCCCACCACGGCGGCGGGCTTCCCGCGCAGCGGATTCGTGGCGTGCGGCCGGGATGCCCAGTCCAGAGCGTTCTTGAGCACACCCGGGAGCGACGCGTTGTACTCGGGGGTGGCGATCAGCACGGCGTCGGCCGCCTCGATCGCCGAGCGCAGCTCACGGACCGGCGCGGGCCCGAAGTCGAGATCGTCGTCTGCGTCATAGGGCGGGATCGCCTTCAGGCCGTCGAAGATCTCGAGCTCGGCCCCGGGCGGCAGCACGTCGGCCGCCGCCCGGAGCAGCCCGGAGTTGTAGGAGTCCGCGCGCAGCGAGCCGGAGATGCCGAGGACTCGCATCGGACTAGCCCTGGACCAGCTCGAGGTCGACGGACAGCGTCACGTCGTTGGCCAGCATGAAGCCGCCCTTGGGCAGCGGGGCGTTCCAGTTGAGACCGAACTTCGTGCGGTCCACGATCGTCTCGAGCTGAAGGCTGAGCTTGGTGTTGCCGAACGGGTCCTCGACCGGGCCGGCGATCGTGCCGGTCGCGCTGACGCGCTCGGTGTGGCCCTTGAGCGAGAGGTCGCCGGTGACGGTCAGGCTGCCGTCCTCGATGGCGATGTCGGTCGACTCGAAGGCGATGCGCGGGTACTGCTCGGCGTCGAAGAACTCGGGCGACTGCAGGTGCGCGACGAGGTTCTCGTCCTTGACGACGACGGTGTCGACCGGGACCGAGCCGACGAGCTTGGCGCGGCCGTCCTCGTCGACCGACAGCGTGGCGTCGAACGCCGCGAAGCTGCCGCGGAAGGTGGCGAGCATGTGCTTGACGGCGAAGCCCGTCGTCGAGTGGACCGGATCAGACGTGTA
Organism: uncultured Solirubrobacteraceae bacterium; assembly: GCA_963835525.1. Classification (GTDB taxonomy): domain Bacteria; phylum Actinomycetota; class Thermoleophilia; order Solirubrobacterales; family Solirubrobacteraceae; genus DASSUW01. Next base: position 218,999 of record CAWIFM010000009.1, on the reverse strand, counting down.
GGTGCCGGCCGGAAGGGCCGTGGCGATGGCTGACATGCGGTTGTTCCCCTTGTTGAGACGGACCGGACTGCGGTCCGTTTGCGTGACGGGGACAACTGTAGCACAAGATTCGGACTGCGGTCCGGTTCTATACTGGACAGCGTGTCGGTTACGGTCAGGACCTTGATGCAAGAGCTTCCGGTGATCCAGGAGGAGGTCCCCCTCCGCGCCGACGCCGCCCGCAACCGCGACAAGGTGCTGGCCGCCGCCGAGCGCCTGTTCCGCGAGCACGGGCCCGACTGCGTGTCGATGGACGCCGTGGCCGCCGAGGCCGGCGTCGGCAAGGGCACGCTGTTCCGCGGCTTCGGCGACCGCGCCGGCCTCGTGCTGGCGCTGCTCACCGAGCAGGAGCGCCGCCTGCAGGAGGACGTCATCCGCGGCCCCGCGCCGCTGGGGCCGGGCGCACCGCCCGTCGAGCGGCTGATCGCCTTCGGCGAGCGGCTGTTCACGCACTACGCCCGCCACGGCGAGCTGATCGCCGCGGCCGAGAAGGGCGCCGTCCGCTACCGCTCGGCGCCGTTCGCCTTCTACCGCCTGCACGTGCAGACGCTCGTCGAGGACGCCGCGCCGGCCGAGGACTGGGAGTACATCGCCGACGCCCTACTGGCCGCCATGCGCGTGGACCACATCCGCTACCTGCAGACCGTGCGCGAGATGTCCGACGAGCGGATCGCCGCCGGCTGGGCGGACCTCGTCAGGCGCCTGTGCGGCTGACCAGGTCGTCGAGGATCCGCGGCAGCTGACCGACCAGCGAGATGTGCCCCTCGTCCTCGTAGAGGTGGACGCGGGCGCCCGGGACGTGGGCGGCGAGCCACTCGCCGTGCGAGAAGGGGACGAACTGGTCGTCGGCGCCGTGCCAGACCGACACCGGCACGGCGATGGCGTCCAGGTCGAAGCCCCACGGCGTCACGAAGGCGATGTCGTCGTCGAACCAGCCGGCCGTGCCCGCCGACAGCGCCCGCCTCACCTGGCGGGCGATCCCGTCCGCGATCTCGCCGCTCAAGGCGCGGCGGTCGGCGTCGCCGACCAGGCCGCCGAGCGCGTCGGCGATCCCGTCGCCCGTCGCCTCCGCCATCCCGGGGGCGGCTTCGGCGAGGAAGGCCTCGAGCTCGGCGGCCGAGCTCGTCGCGGCGCCGTACTCCTCGACGTTCTCGGGGCCCATGCCGGCCGTGAAGTCGAGCCCCTCGGCCTCCCACGGCGCGATGCTCGCGATCGTGGCGGCGCCGTCGCAGCGATCGGGCAGCAGCGCGGCGCAGGCCAGCGCGTGCGGCCCGCCGCCGGAGCGGCCGAGCGTGAGGAAGCGGTCGAGACCGAGGCGGTCGAGCACGGCCGCGACGTCCGCGGCGTCGTCGGCGACCGTCCGGCCCCTTCTCCTCGTCGAGCCCGCGTAGCCCGGCCGCGCGTGCGAGACGAGCTGCCAGCCGCGCTCCTCGACCGCGCGCATCAGGGGCAGGAACTCGTCGGGCGCGCTCGGCGTGCCGACGTGCGACACGAGCACGCGCCCGTCGGCCGGCCCGTGGCGCACCACCTCGAGGTCGCGGCCGTCCGGCATCTCGATCGTGAGCCGCGCGAGGGTCACAGCTCGTCGAGGATCCGCGGGAGCTGCTGGACGAGCGAGATGTGGCCCTCGTCGTCGTAGAGGTGCACGCGGGCGCCCGGGACGTGCGCCGCCAGCCACTCGCCGTGGGCGAACGGGACCATCCCGTCGTGGGCGCCCTGCCAGATCGAGACGGGCACGGCGATCTCCGCGAGGTCGAAGCCCCACGGCTTCACGAACGCCAGGTCGTCGTCGAGCCACCCGGCGATGCCCGTGGAGAGCGCGCGGCGGAACATCCGGGCCATCGTCTCGGCCAGCTCCCCGGTCAGCGCCCGGCGGTCGACGTCGTCGACCAGGTCGCCCAGCGAGGCGCCGACCTGCTCGCCCGTGACCGTGGAGAGCCCGTCCGCGAACCGCTCCAGGAACGCCTCGAGCTCGTCGCGCGAGCGCGCCGCGGCGCCGAACTCCTCGACGTTCTCGGGCCCCATGCCGGCGAGGAAGTCGAGCCCCTCGGCGTCGAACGGCGCCACGCCGGCGAGGCTCGCGGCAGCGTCGCAGCGGTCCGGCAGCAGCGCCGCGCAGGCCAGCGCGTGCGGGCCGCCGCCCGACCAGCCGATCGTCACGAAGCGGTCGAGGCCGAGCTCGTCGAGGACCGCCGCGGTGTCGGCGGCCGCGTCGGCCACGCTGCGCCCCTCGCGCCGGGCCGAGCCGGCGTACCCGGGCCGCGCGTAGGCGACGAGCTGCCAGCCGCGCTCGTCGAGCGCGTCGGTCAGCAGCGGGAACGCCTCGGGCGCGTTCGGCGTCCCGACGTGAAAGACCAGCACGCGTCCGTCCGGCGGGCCGTGCCGCACGACGTCGAGGTCAGCGGTCACCGAGATAAATCCCGAGCGGCAGCAGGAGCGTGGCGACGAAGATCATCCCGATCCCGGTCGCGACGGCGGTCCGCGACTTGTAGAGGTGACCGGCGATCCCGACCACGAACCCGAGCCCCATCAGGGCGATGAACGGCAGCGGGTCCGGGTCGAAGGCGGCGATCACGTTGGGCGAGGATGCCAGAGGCACGACTAGCCAGCGCCGGCCGACTCGGCTACCGTCGCGGCATGAGAGTGTGGGTGCCGGCTGCGTTTGCGCTGTTCGCGCTCGCGACCGCGCCTGCCGCCCGCGCCGACGTGACGATCGGCAACTCGTTGGCGACAGCTCCCGACACTCCGCTAGCCGGGCCGGGGGCCGGCGGATATACCGTCTTGCCGGCGAGCGGCACGGCAGTGGAGCCCGGCGTGATCACGCGCTGGCGCGTGCGCATGGGCAACACGACGGGGCAAGTGCGCCTCCGCATCCTGCGTCCCACCGGTACCAACTTTCAGGAGGTGGCGCGCTCGGCCCCCGTCACGCCTCCGATCGACAAGACGAGCCTCTACCTCGCAAACATCCGGATTCTCGCCGGCGACCGGATCGCCCTCGAGTGCTGCGTAGGCAACACGTTTCCCGTCTTCTCGCTAGCCACCGGCCCAGGCGAAGGCGTTGTCTGGAGACCCGCGATCGGAGACGGCCAGACGGTCGCGACCGCCGACGCGCTGCCGATCGGCCTGCGGCCGTTGATCAACGCCGACGTCGAGCCCGACGACGACGACGACGCCTTCGGCGACGAGACGCAGGACAACTGCGTCGGGATGGCCAACCCTGGCCAAGAAGACCTCGACCGCGACGGCGCCGGCAACGCCTGCGACGCTGACGACGACGGTGACGGCGTGCCGGACACGAGCGATGCCTGCCCTGCCCAATCCGGGTCGGGGGCCGATGGCTGCCCGCCTGCTCCGCCGCCGGCGGCGCGCGTCAACACGCCACCGGCCGTGCGGTTCCGGACGCCGATGAGCGGGACGTCGGTGAAGGCTGTGCAGACGATCGAGCTCGACGTGACCGACGACGCCGGCAACCCCACTGTCACCCTCTTCGACGACGACGGGACGATCTGCACGCTGTCGGCGCCGCCGTACTCGTGCGAGTGGCGGCCGACCGGCGCGGACGTGGGGCGGGCGACGCTGCTGGCCAGCGCGGTGGACTCGGACAATCGGTCGACGCTCGGCATCGTGCGGGTGAAGGTGGCGCGGTTCGAGGCCGACCTGACACGGCGCGTGCGCGCGCGGCGGGTGACAGGGCGGCTCGTCCTGCCCGCGGCGGTCGAGCGGTCGCTCGGCTGCCGTGGCGAGGTAACGGTGCGGCGCGGGCAGACGACGCGGACGGTGGCGCTCAAGCGCAACTGCACCTACAGCGCCCGGGTGGGTCGACGCGGCCGGGTTCGTGCCCGCTTCGCGGGCAACCCCGTGGTCGAGCCCGCCACCTAGACTCACAGGCGCGATGAGCGCCCTCCCCAACTCAGTCGACGACGTCGCCGTCGGCCTCCGGGCCGCCGGCTACCTGCCCGGAGAGTCGACCGCCCTGGTCAGCTACCTGGCGGCCCGGCTCGGCAAGCCCGTGCTCGTCGAGGGCCCGGCGGGCGTGGGAAAGACCGAGCTGGCCAAGGCCCTCAGCCGCTATCTCGACCGCCGGCTCGTGCGGCTCCAGTGCTACGAGGGGCTCGACGAGGCCAAGGCGCTGTACGAGTGGAACTACCGCAAGCAGCTCCTGCGGATCCAGGCCGAGGCCGACGGCACCGGCTGGGACGCCGTACAGGACGACATCTTCGGCGAGGAGTTCCTGCTCAGCCGCCCGCTGATGCAGGCGATCGCCTCCGAGGAGCCGGTCGTGCTGCTGATCGACGAGATCGACAAGACCGACCAGGAGTTCGAGGCGATGCTGCTCGAGCTGCTGAGCGACTTCCAGATCACGATCCCCGAGCTCGGCCGGATCGAGGCCCGCACCCACCCCGTCGTGCTGCTCACCTCCAACAACACGCGCGAGCTGACCGAGGCGCTCAAGCGCCGCTGCCTGTACCTGTGGCTCGACTACCCGGACACCGAGCACGAGCTCGAGATCGTCCGCCTGCACGCGCCTGAGCTGGCCGAGACCGTCGCGCGCAAGCTCGTCGACCTCATCCACCAGGTGCGCGAGCTCGACCTCAAGAAGCCCCCCTCGATCGCCGAGTCGATCGACTGGGCGCGCGCGCTGCTGCTGCTCGGCGCCGACGACATCACGAACGACGTCTTCCGCGACACGATGTCGATCATCGTCAAGCACCGCACCGACCTCGACACGGTGGCCGAGCGCGTCGGGGTCCGCCTGGCCGCGTGACCTTCGACGCGCGGATCCTCCAGTTCGGCGAGGCGCTGCGCGCGGAGGGGGTCGCGATCGGCACCTCCGAGCTCAACGACAGCTTCGCGGCGCTCGCCGAGGTGCCGTGGACGGTGCCCGCCGACTTCCGCGCCGCGCTCGCCTCGACGCTGGCCAAGTCGCCGGAGGACCGGCGGATCTTCGACCTCGTGTTCGAGCGCTTCTTCTTCCGCGCCGCCGAGCAGCAGGCGCTCCGGCACGAGGTCCGCGAGGGCGCCGAGGACGGCATCACGGGCGGCGAGCGGATCGAGCTCGACAACCTGCGCGAGCAGCTCCTGCAGGCCATCCGCGACGGCGACGAGGCGGCCATGCGCGACCTCGCGCGCCTGGCCATCGCCGCCTTCGGCCGGCGAGGAGAGGGCTCGGGTGTACTCGGGGTCGACGTGCAGCGGATCCGGCGCTCGCTGGGGCTGCGCTCCGAGCCCGGCGGGCCCGTGCAGGACACGAGTGACGACGATCCGAAGCTCACGCGCGACCAGATCCGGCGCTTCGAGCAGCACCTGCGGCGCGAGCTCGAGCGCGCCCAGATCGAGCGCACGCAGTCGCTCCCGCCCTCGCGGCCGCTGACCGAGCTCGACCGCGCGCTGCCGACCGGGCCGCTGCAGGACCTCGCCGCCGTCCACCGCGTCGTCGCCCAGCTCAAGCGCCGGCTCGCCACCCAGGGCCACGAGCAGCGCGGCCGCAAGCGCCACGCCCACGTCGACGTGCGCCGCACGATGCGCGCCAGCCTCCAGACCGGGGGCGTGCCCGTCGTGCTCAAGTACCGGCCGCGCCGCCCGCGCCGGCCCGAGCTCTACGTCCTCTGCGACGTCTCCACGAGCGTCACCAGCGCCTCGGTCTTCTTCCTGTCGGTCCTGCACGCCCTGCACGACGCCTTCCGCAAGATGCGCTCGTTCGTGTTCGTCGAGCGCATCTCGGAGGTCACGGACGTCTTCGAGCGCGAGCGCTCGTTCCGCGCCGCCTCGGAGGCGATCTCCAAGGACGCCGGGGTGGCCGACGTCTCGGGCTACACCGACTACGGGCGCGTCTGGAACGAGTTCCTGACCCAGGTCGAGGACGACCTGCACCCGCGCGCCACCGTGATCGTGCTCGGCGACGCACGCACCAACGGGCGCGACCCGCGCGCCGACGTCTTCGCCAAGATCGCCGATCGCGCGGGCCGCACCTTCTGGCTCAATCCGGAGCCGCGGCTGTACTGGAACTACGGGGACTCGGTGATCGCCACCTACGAGCGCTTCTGCGAGGCCCACGAGTGCTGGACGACGCGCCAGCTCGAGGACTTCGTCAAGGCGCTCACCCGCCCCACCTGGGACTGAGCTCGCGCACACGGAGCGCGTGCGGGTCGGCGCGGTCGACGCCTGTCGGATCGACGTTGGAGATCCGCTGGATCGACTCGATCCGCCCGCTGCGCCCGCTCTTGGACACCTTGATCACGCACAGGCCGGGCGAGTTGCCGGTCGAGGCGTGCGGGTCGCCGGACAGCGGGATCGCGCCGCGGAGGGAGACGTAGACCTTGTCGCCGCGCGGCGACGCGTCCATCAGGTCGGGCGCCGGGTCGGTCGCCAGCGGCCCGACGAGCGGGATCTCGTTCACGGGCTCGTCCGTCCAGGTGTCGATCACGATCATGCGATTGCCCATCCGATCGGCGATCCACAGGTAGCGTCCGAACCGGGTCAGCGTCGCCCCGTGTGAATCGGCGTGCTCATGCTCGTCGAGGCTGAGCACGAGCTTGGCCGCCGGCGTGTTCGGCGGCGCCGGCTTGTGGAGCTTGTAGAGCCTGTGCAGCGGGAACGCGTAGACGTCGAACTCGGACAGGTTCGTCATCGTCCCGCCGCCGGAGTTGACGTACATCTTCCCGGAGGCCTCGAGACCGCCACAGCCGTTGCCGTGGATGGCGTCCTTGTCGTACTCGGCCACGATCCGCATCGGCGTCGAGCGGGCGTCGACCACGAACAGCCCGCCGCCGCGCAGCGTGACGAAGGCGAAGCGGCCGCCCGACTCGATCAGGGTGCAGATCGGCGCGTTGTCGGGCCTGAGGGCGGGGTCCTGCCGCGGTGCTCCGCTCGGCGTGGTGCCCGTCGCGAGGTCGAGCGTGGCCGCGTCCTCGAGCGTGAACGCGTTGCGGCGGTAGTCGGTCCTGATGCGCTGGAGCAGCTTGCCGTTCTGGTTCGCGACCAAGGCGTACTTCTCGTCCGGCGATGGCACCGCCGCGTGCGCCTGGACGCCCGCGTCCACGCAGCCGACCGGCTTTCGCTTCGCGGCGTCGAAGAACACGACGTGGCCACTGGCCACGTTGGCCAGGAGCGCATGCGTGCGGGACCGGTTGAAGAGCAGCATGTGCGGCCGCACGGGCGCGGTGGTCGTCTGCTTCAGGCAGAGCGCCTCGGCCTCGCCGCCGAGGTCGACCTTCTCCGGCTCGTCGAGCCGCTGCGGGTCGAAGACGTACAGCGTCCCGCCGGTCGCCTTGCCTGCGCTGTTGGACTGGTCGACCGTCCATACCTCGTGCGAGGAGCGCTTGGGGTGGTCGCGGCCGCCGTTGCCGGCCGCGATCGAGGCCATCGTCGCGAGTCCGAGGATCGCGAAGGCCAGGAATAGGAAGCGGGTCATGGCGCGCCATCGTGCGCGGGCAACCCTGCCGAAACCCTGTCGTCAGCCGTCGGTCCGGCGCGCGCGGTAGGTCCGGACCGGCGAGGAGAGGCCCTTGAGCTTCTTCTCGCCCGCGAACGACCACTCGAACGCGCCGTCCGTGCTGTCGCGCACGGCCTCGGTGGCCAGCACGGAGAGCGGGCGGGCGCGGCTCGTCAGGCGGCTGGCCACGTTGACCGTCGAGCCGTACCAGTCGCCCCAGCGGTTGACGGCCGGGCCGTAGGCGATCCCGGCGCGGATGGCCGGCAATCCGTCCTCGCCCTCGGAGCCCTCGACGAGCCGCAGGCCGGCCTCCACCAGCGTCGCCGGGTCCGGCGAGACGAGCATCACGGCGTCGCCGATCTCCTTGACGATCTTCACGGGCGGCTCGATCACCAGCTCCGCCAGCCGCGAGAGCCGGCCGGCGACGCTTCCGAGCTCCTCGACGGGGATCGTCTCGCCCAGCTCGGTGAAGCCGACCAGGTCGGCGAAGGCCACCGCGCAGTCGCGGCCCGAGTCCATCCGCCCGCTGGTCAGCTGCTCGCTGGTGATCACCTCCTGCCGCAGCGCCTCGCGCAGGTGCAGCGCGAACACGTGCTCGAGCCAGGGGCCGGCGAGCGGCAGCAGCATCGTCGATACCGCCTCCAGGCGGACGGCGAGCTCGTTCTCGTCGATACCCCCCTCGAGCACCGACTGGCCGACGAGCGCAGTGATCGCCTCGACGTAGCGGGCCATGCCGCGGCCGAGCACGCGCTGGGCCTCCATCGCCTCCTCGTCGGGCAGCCCGGCCTGGCGGTACTGGTTGCCCATGCGCGCCGCCTCGAGGTCGCGCTCGCCGTAGACGCGCTCGTCGGGCCCGGGCACCGCCAGGCCCAGAACGCGCCGCTGGTCCTGGAAGAAGTCCAGGTCGAGGCCGCTCTCCTCGGCGATCTCGCGCGCCGTGTAGTGCGCCTCGGAGGTCAGCAGCCGCTCGACCGGCAGCAGCGCGAGCCGCTCCTCGGCGACGGCGCGGCGAAGCTCCTCCAGCGGCACGCCGTCGGCGTGCAGCTTGTCGAGCAGCGCCCGCCGCGCCCCGCGCGCGTCGCCGTCTACGCCCTCGAGCAGTCCTTCCGCTTCCCAGTCCATGAAGGTCCGGAAGGTACATTCCGCGCCGTGGCCGAGCGTCGCACCATCGAGGGCCGTGTCGTAGCCGTGACCGGAGCGGCTCGCGGGATCGGCGAGGCGACCGCACGGGCGCTGGCCGCGCGCGGCGCGCGCGTGGTCACCGGCGACCTGCCCGAGCTCGACGTCACCTCGCGCGAGTCGTTCACCGCCTGGCTCGAGGCCGCCGGCCCGCTCGACGTGCTGATCAACAACGCCGGCGTCATGCACGTCGGCCCGTTCCTGGAGGAGAGCGACGAGTGGACGCGGCGGCAGCTGGACGTGAACCTGCACGGCGTGATCCTCGGCATGAAGCTCGCGCTGCCGGCGATGGTGGCGCGCGGCGGCGGCCACGTGATCAACGTCGCCTCGGCGGCGGCGAAGATCGGCGTGCCGCGCGAGGCGGTCTACGCGGCGAGCAAGCACGCCGTCCTCGGCGTCTCGCAGTCCGTGCGGCTCGAGCTGCGCGGCTCGGGCGTCGACCTGTCGGTGGTCATGCCGGGGTTGGTGCGCACCGAGCTGGCGAGCGGGACGCTCAAGGGTGGGCTGGTCCTCGGCCCGGAAGACGTGGCGCAGGCGATCGTCGCCACGATCGAGCGCCCGCGCTTCGACGTCTACGTGCCGCGCGCCTACGCCGCGATCTCCACCGTCGGCCAGCTCCTGCCGCGCCGCGCCCGCGAGGCGGTCCTGCGCCTCGCCGGCGCGGAGCGCGCGACCGCCGGGACCACGCCCGAGCAGCGCGCGGCCTACGAGGCGCGCGTCCAGCGGAACACGTCGTCGGGGTCGTAGGCCCGCTTGATCTCCATCAGGCGGTCGTAGTTGGCGCCGTACGCGCTGCGGATGCGGTCCTCGCCCTCGTCGGCGCTCTGGAAGTTGATGTAGCTCCCGCCGGTGCCGTACGGCCGGACGCGCTCGTAGCCCGACCGGATCCAGTCGCGGAACGCGCCGGCCTGCGGCTCGTCCGGCGCCCACGCGCCGATCAGGCCGTAGACGTAGCGGGCATCGCGGTTGCCGACCGCGCCGTCGTCGTCCTCGTGCTCGTTGAGGGCGCCGCCGGGATGCAGGATGCCCATCTGCGCGAGCGGGATCGGGCACTCGCCGGCGAGCTCCCGGAAGGTGTCGAGGAAGCCGTCGCTGAGCTCGGCGAGGTAGTCGCTCTTCCAGTAGTAGTGCTCGCCCTTGGGCTCGCTGCCGTCGAGCAGCGACTGGACCTCGGTGTACGGCCGCTCGGCCACCACGTCGAACACCGGCTCGCCGAGCGCGCGGATCGGCGCCAGCGCCTCCTCGGCGCGGTCGCCGCTGTAGCAGACGGCCATGGCGCAGACCCGCTCGCCCTGCCACTCGGGCGGGACGAACGGCGCCGCGGGAGCGCGGACGGCGAGCAGCCACACCGCCAGCTCGCGCGGCGCCTCGGCGCTGAAGGTCCGGTACGCGTCGAAGATCTCCGCCGCGCGCTCGAAAGGCCACGCGATCAGGCCGCCGACGACGGTCGGGCCGACCTCGTGCAGCCGGAACGTGAACTCGGTGACCACGCCGAGCCGCGCTCCGGCCCCGCGCAGCGCCCAGAACAGGTCGGCGTGCTCGTCGCGGCTCGCACGCCGCACCTGCCCGTCCGCGGTGACGATCTCGGCCGCGAGCAGGTTGTCGACGGTCCAGCCGAAGCGGCGCGAGAGGTAGCCGATGCCGCCGCCGAGCGTCAGGCCGGCGACCCCGACCTCCGAGTAGAAGCCGAGCGGCACGGCCAGGCCGTGCGACTGGGTCGCGCGGTCGACGTCCTGGAGCAGGCAGCCCGCCTGCACGGTCGCGGTGCGCGCGACCGGGTCCACGTCGACCCCGCGCAGGGCCGACATGTCGACGGTCACCCCGCCGGGCGCGTGCGCGGTGCCCGCGATGTTGTGGCCGCCGCCGCGCGCGGCCACCGGCAGCCCGTGGTCGCGGGCGAAGCTCACAGCGCGCACCACGTCGTCCGTGCCGGCCGGGCGGAAGGCGTAGGCCGGCCTGGTCGCGATCATGCCGTTCCAGAGCAGGGTCGCCTCGGCGAAGCCCGCGTCGTGGGGCCGCATGAAGCGCGCGGGCGGGTCGGCGAGCGCCCGCCGCAGCGCGCGGACGAGCGCCTCGGGCTGCTCGACCGGCGGGTCGTCGGCGCAGTCCTCGATCACGTGCAGCGGCCAGCCGTGGCGGGCGCTCGCCGCCTCGGCGACGTCGAGCGGGGTCGCCAGGTCGTGCCGGCCCCAGATGAGCGAGGTCGGGACCGCGATCCGCTCCAGCTCGCGGTCGGGAATCGCGGGCACGCCGAATCGCTCCATCAGGCCGTCGAGCGCGGCCATCACGCTGGGGGTCTGCAGGCGGTCGAGGTTGTAGGCCGCGAAGGCTCGCCACCAGTCGCCGGTCCGCTCGCGCAGGCCGTCGAGGTCGACGGCGCAGTAGCGCCACAGCTCGTCGTGGGTGCGCTCGTCCGGCTCGGCGAGGAACGCGTGCAGGGCTGCGCCGAACCGCGGCGCCGGCTCGAACGGCCGCAGGCCGAGCGCGTCGACCAGCACGAGGTGGGCGAGCTCGTGCCCGGCGGCGTAGCGTGCGGCGATCGCGCCGCTGACCGCGTGGCCGACGAGCACCGGCGGCTCGGCGCAGGTGCGCTCGATCAGCTCACCGAGCCAGCCGAGGACCCGGTCGGGCTCGACGGGCTCGGAGGCGCCCTGGCCCGGCAGGTCGGGCGCGATGACGCGGTGGGTGGCGGCGAGCGGGCCGAGCACGCGGGCCCAATGGGTGCTGTTGCCGCCGGGGCCGTGCAGGAGCAGGACGGGCGGCCCGTCGCCGCCCTCGAGCACGACGGTCTCGGCGCCGGCGATCGTGAGCCGCCGCTCGGCGACGGGGACGTCCTCGAGAAGCTGCTCGCGAAGCGTGGTGGTGGTCATGCGCCGACGCTACGAGCGGGCGGCGCGCGCGACTTCGGGGCGACCACCCAATCCACGGCGCCGCCGCGATGGGTGATTCCACGTAGTCAGACCAGGCCGTGCTCGTAGGCGAAGGCGGTGGCGGCCGCGCGCGTCGACAGGCCGAGCTTGGCGAAGATGTTGCTCACGTGGCGCTCCACGGTGCGCTCGCTGAGCACCAGCTCGGCCGCGATCGCCTTGTTGGTCGCGCCGCCGGCCACGAGCCGCAGCACCTGCAGCTCGCGCGGCGAGAGCCCGTGCGCCTCGTGGCGCGCGGCGAGCGCCGCCACGTCCGGCGCCGCGCCGAGCCGTTCGAACACGGCGCGCGCCGCGTCGAGGCCGAGCGCCGCCGAGTCCTCGTCGCCGAGCGCCGCACAGGCGCGCGCGACGAGCACGCGCACGCGTGCCGCCTCGTACGGGGCGTCGAGGTCGTGCCAGGCCGCCTCCGCCTCGCGCAGGGCGGTCAGCGCTCCGCTGGCGTCGCCGGCGTCGAGCGTGACCGCGCCGCGGGCGTGGGCGACGATCGCGTCGAGCAGCGCGCACGGGCGCGCGGCGGCGAGCCGCTCGAGCTCGTGGCAGGCGGCGCGCGCCGTCTCGCCGTCGCCGGTGGCGAGCGCGATCTCGACCTGCGCGGGCAGCAGCCGGGCGCGCGGGAGCGGATCGCCGGTCTCGCCGACGGCGCGGTCGATCGCCGCGGCGGCCGCGTCGCCGCGGCCCTGCGCCAGCCGCAGCAGCGCCAGTCCCGGCTGCGGCTCGAGTCCGTGGCGGCTCGACTCGCGGTACGCCCGCTCGGCAGCGGCGAAGTCGCCCTGGAGGCGGTGCAGCTCGCCCTGGCGATAGAAGGCCCCGCCGGCCGCGCGCTCGTCGGCGCGGCTCGCGATCGCGTGCTGCGCCGCCGCGAGCGCCTCGTCCCAGGCGCCGCGCACCTGCATGATCTCGGCGCGGTGGACGAGGCAGCGGCCGGTGAACATCACGAGGTCCGGCTGCTGCTCGCACCAGATGGTCATCGCCGCGGTCCAGTCCTGGGCCCGGCGCAGCTCGTGCAGCTGCTGGCAACCGTCGATCACGCTGCAGTACAGGAGCCCTGTGGCGATCGGCGACACCTCGCCGGCCACCGCGGTCAGCATGGCCTCGTCGAGCAGCGCCAGCCCTTCGTCGATCCGGCCCAGCCGCACGAGGCACAGGCCCTCCTCGTGGACGGCGAGCGAGAACAGGTCCCCGTCGCCGAAGCGGCGCCCGATCTCGGCGCCCTCGGCGGCGCCGGCGCGACCGACCTCGGGGTCCGGCGCGCCGAAGGTCTCCAGCAGCCGGAGGTAGCCGCGCTCCGCGCAGTCGCGATCCTCGAGCAGCCGCTGCGCCCGGGCGAGCCAGCCGCCGGCCCGGCCCGCCTCGCCGCGCGACGACCGGATCAGCCCGAGCCAGAACGCGCACCGCACGGCACGCTCCACCTCGCCGGCCGCGAAGTGCGCGTGATGCGCGCGCTCGAGCACGTCGAGGTACTCGAGCTCCTGGCCGAGCATGAAGGCGGCGGTCGCCAGACGCTCCAGGTCCTCGCCGCCGAGCTCTCCCGGCACCGACAGCGCGGCGTGGGCGTCATTCCACGCCCGTCGTGCGAAGGCCTCCCGGCCGCGCTGCACGTGATCGGCGGCGTCCACCCTCCAGTAAGCTAGTCGCGATCGAAAATCAGGGGGGCTGGGGAGAACGCCCGGCTGAGATAGGTCCTCGCTGGACCTGACCCTTCGAACCTGTGGGGTAATGCCCGCGGAGGGAGCGATGCAGACCGAGGTCGAGGCTCCCGGTGTGGAGCCTCGCGACGTTTCCGGAGGCGTCACCGTCACCGGAGTTCAGAAGGCCTTCGGGGCCGTCAAGGCCCTCGACGGCGTGTCGTTGCGCGCGGCCCCGCGCGAGGTCGTCGCCGTGGCCGGCCCGAGCGGCTGCGGCAAGTCGACGCTGCTCGAGCTCGTGTGCGGGTTGACGGAGCCGGACGCCGGGACGATCGAGGCGCCGCCGGCCGCGCTGATGCCGCAGCGCGACGGGCTGCTGCCGTGGCTGAACGCGCTCGACAACGCGGCGCTGGCGCTGCGCGTGGCCGGCATGGGCAAGGCGGGCGCGCGGGCCGCCGCGCACTCGCACTTCGCCGCCTTCGGGCTGGAGGGCTTCGAGCGGGCGCGGCCGGGCGAGCTGTCGGGCGGCATGCGCCAGCGCGTGGCGTTCCTGCGCACGCTGCTGGCCGGACGCCCGCTGCTGTGCCTCGACGAGCCGTTCGGGGCGCTCGACGCCCTCACGCGGACGCAGATGCAGCAGTGGCTGGCCGAGGCGCTCCAGCGCGAGCCGCGCACCGTGCTCCTGGTGACCCACGACGTCGAGGAGGCCGTCCTGCTGGCCGACCGGATCGTGCTGCTGTCGCCGCGCCCGGGACGCGTGGTGGAGACGATCGAGGTGGCGCTGCCGCGGCCGCGGCACCGCTCCGATGCCGGCGTGGTCGCGCTGCGCGAGCGGGCGATGGAGGTGCTGGGAGCGTGACCGCCGCGCTGATCGTGCTCGTCGGCCTCGGCGCTTGGGAGGCGATCGTGCGGCTCGGGCTCGTCGACGAGCTGATCCTGCCCGCTCCCACCCAGGTGCTCGAGGCGCTGTGGACCGACCGCGCGCTGCTGGCGCCCGACCTGGTGGTCACGACGTGGGAGGTCGTGCTCGGCCTCGCCGCCGCGATCGCCGCCGGCGCCGCGCTCGGCATCGCCATGCACGTCTCCCCCGGCGCCCGGCGCGCGCTGCGGCCGCTGGTGATCGGCTCGCAGGCCGTGCCGGTCCCGGTGATCGCCCCGCTCGTCGTGCTCGTGCTCGGCTTCGGCCTCGGCCCCAAGGTCCTGCTGGTGGCGCTCGTGTGCTTCTTCCCGGTCGCCATCAACCTCTACGACGGCCTGCGCGACACCGATCCCGACGCGCGCAAGCTGCTGCGCTCGCTCGACGCGACGAGCTGGCAGACGCTGCGCATGCTCGAGCTGCCGAGCGCGCTGCCCGCCACCTTCACCGGCATCAAGATCGCCGCCGCGGTGGCCGTCATCGGCGCCGTGTTCGCCGAGTGGTCGGGGTCCAGCGAGGGCCTCGGCCACGCGCTGCTGACCGCCAACGGCCAGCTCGCCACCGCGCGCGCCTTCGCCGCCACGCTCTTGCTGTTCCTGCTGGCCATCTGCCTCTACGGGGCCTTCGCGCTGCTCGAGCGGCGCGTCGCCGGCTGGACGCCCCGCTCCCGACCCGGAGGACCATGACCCGCCTGTTGCTGCCCCTTGCGCTCCTGCTCGTCCTGCTCGCCGGCTGCGGCGAGAAGGAGGAGCCCTCCGGCGCCGGCTCGACCCGCAGCGAGCCGTTCACCGTGATGCTCGACTACTTCCCCAACGCCGACCACGCCGGCATCTACGCGGCGCAGGCGAGCGGCGAGTACGAGCGCGCCGGGCTGGACGTGAAGATCCAGCCGCCGCCGGACGCCGCGGCGCCGCTCAAGCTGCTGCAGGCGGGCCGCGTCGACCTCGCGATCTCCTACGAGCCGGAGCTGCTGCTGGCACGCGACCAGGGCGCCGACCTCGTCGCCGTCGGGGCGCTGGTGCAGAAGCCGCTGACCTCACTGATGTCGCTCGGCGACCGCGCGATCACCGACCCCAAGCAGCTCGAGGACAAGCGCGTCGGCACCTCGGGCCTCGCCTACCAGTCCGCCTACCTGCGCACGATCCTCGAGGAGGCGGGCGTCGACCCGGCGTCGGTCAAGGAGACCAACGTCGGCTTCAAGCTCACCCAGGCGATGCTGTCCAAGCAGGTCGACGCGACGCTGGGCGCGTTCTGGAACTACGAGGGCGTCGACCTCGAGCGGCGCGACAAGAACCCCGAGATCCGGCGGATGGAGGACCTCGGCGTGCCGACGTACAACGAGCTGATCTTCGTCGTCCGCCGCTCGGACCTCGGCAAGGAGGGCGCCTCGAAGCTGCGCCGCTTCCTCCAGGCCACCGCACGCGGCCACGAGGTCCTCGAGGACGATCCGGGCAAGGGCGTGGACGCGCTGCTGGAGGCCGACCCGGGGCTCGACCGCGGGCTCCAGGACGCCGCCGTCAAGGCGACGCTGCCGGTCTTCTTCCCCGAGGACGAGGACCGGCCGTTCGGCTTCCAGGACCCCGAGGAGTGGGTGGCCTACGAGCGCTGGATGCGCGACAGCGGCCTGCTCAAGCAGCCAGTCGGCGAGCGGGCGCCGTTGACCAACGAGTTCCTGCCCGGCGAGGGGCTGGACCCCGGGACATCGGGGCTCGAATGAGCCCGCGCGCGGCGGCGTGCATCAGGTGCACGCCGGCGAGCCCCTTCCACTCGCCGTAGGGCTCGAAGAACCCGCGCACCTCGGCCTCGTCCGCGCGCGCCTTCGGATTGCCCGTGACCAGGCGGCCGACGATCTTGAGGAAGCCGAGGTCGCCGGCCGGGACGTGGTCGTAGCGGCCCTGGCCGTGGAGGGCGACCATCTCGCACGTCCACGGGCCGATCTCGCGCATCGAGCGCAGCCGCCGCAGGTCGTGGTCGCGCAGGTCGAGCCGCCCGGCCGCCACCGCCTCGGCGCAGCGGCGCAGGGCCAGGGCGCGCCTGGGGGCGAGGTCGAAGGAGACGAGGCGGGCCGGCGCCTGCGCGGCGATGACCGCCGGCGCCGGACCGTCGCGCATCCCGGTCTCCGGGCAGCGGTAGCCGAAGGCGGCGATCAGGCGGCGCTGGATGACCATCGCCCGCTGTAGCTCGATCAGCTGCTCCGTGATCGCCCCCAGCAGCGTCTGCCACGGGTCGGGCTGCCGGCGCACGCGCAGGCCGGGTTTCGAGCGCACCGCCTGGCCGATCACCGGGTCGCCCGAGAAGCGGTCGTAGAACGGCCGCAGGTCGTCGTCGACGGTGGTGGCGAAGCGCATCCGAGCTATGCCGGCGCGCGCGGCAGCTTCGCTTGCCGGCGCGCGGGCGGCGAACAGCACGCGGTCGGCGGCCGGCTGGACGATGCCGACCAGGACCGGCTCGCCGTCGATCCGCATCAACCGCTGCAGCGCGGCGCCGCGGCGGCGCTGCAGGCCGTCCATCGAGGCGCCTCCGAGGCGGAACGGCCACGGCGGCCGCACCTCCTCACGGAGCTCGATCACCCGCGCCGGATCAGGTGGACGTCGACCAGGAAGGAGTTCGAGGCCACGATCTCGCCGATCCCGCGCGCCTTGCGGCGCCGGCGCGGGGCGCGCGAGCGCCGCCGCTGCACGACGACCACGGTGGCCGCGCCGGCGACGAACCCGGTCGCCGCCAGCGCCGCGGCCTGCCGTGCGGGCACGAGCGGTCGCGCCGCCTCTATGGCGCGCGGCTCGGCCACGACGGGCAGGCCGTCGACGATCTCGCCTTCGTCCTCGAAGTCCTCACTCACGGGTCCGACAGCATGAACGTTCTCTCGGACGCGTGCGTCAACGACGCGCGTATGTGCGGAAAACGAAATCCCAGTACGGGGCGCTGATACCGAAGCCCGTCTCGTCGTCCTGGAAGTGGTGGCGCATGTGCAGCTCGCGCAGGCGCTTGCCCAGCCGCGACTTGGGCACGTGGTGGTGCAGGGCGTAGTGGATCTCGTCGTAGATCAGGTAGCCGATGAGGAAGCCGGCCGCGACGGCAGGGCCGTGCAGCGACCCGGCGATCAGGAAGATCGCGCCGACCACGATGATCGCCAGCGGGACGCTGGCCGCCGGCGGCATCACGAGCCGCAGCGGGTCGTTCGGGTGGTCGTGGTGGACGCCGTGGATCATCCAGTGGAGCTTGGCCCCGATGCCGTCCTCGGGCTCGAAGTGGAAGACGATCCGGTGGAGCCAGTACTCGAACAGGGTCCACACGCAGTAGCCGATGAGGACGAGGCCGGCGGTGTCCCACCAGCCGTCGTTGCCGACCCCCATGTAGAGCAGGACGGCGATGACGGGGCCGTAGATGAGGACGGGCACGACGGGGTGCACGCGGGTGAAGCGGTCCAGGAACCGCGACTGGAACATCGGTGGGGAGGACTTCAAGAGATCCGAGCGCTGCATGCCCAAAACGGTACCTGTTAGGGCTGCCTAATTGGAAGCAAAGGTTCGTTCATAGACGCGGAAGCGCCGGACGATCCGCCCGCCCATCGCCTCCATGGCGCGGTTCATGCTCGTGTTGGTCTCGAGGATCCAGCCCATCTCGCCCCACTTCTGCGGCCTCGCGGTCGCCATGTCGAAGTGCTCGACGTACATGGCCGCCGCGACCCCGGTGTGCTGGAACTCCGGCTTGACGCCGAGGAAGCCGACCCGCACCCGGTCCATGATCTTGCGGCGGCGCAGGAAGTGCCACCAGCCGAGCGGCAGCAGCCGGCCCTTCATGAGCTTGAGCACCTGGTTGATGTCGGGCACGGTGATCGCGACCGCCGCGGTCTCGCCCTCGGCCGTCTCGGCGACCATGAACCAGTGGTGGTCGAAGACGAGCTGCATCTCGGCGGCGTACTGATCGAGGTCGGTCTTGCCGTACGGCACGAAGCCCCAGTTCTCGCTCCACGCCGCGTTGTAGACGTCGGCGAAGCGGTCCAGGTCCCGCCTCAATCCGCGGCGTGACATCTTGCGCAGGCGGATGCCGTGCCGCGGCTCGAGCTCTTCGGCCAGCTTGAAGATGACCGGGAGGATCTTCGAGCGGTCGGAGATGTGCAGCTCCCACATGTACGTGTCGATCGCCTTCCGCAGCCCGGCCTCCTCGCAGCGGGCGGCGTAGTAGGGCGGGTGCCAGGGCTGCCGGATCATCGGCTCGCGCTCGAAGCCCTCGATCTGGACGCCGAACTCGTCGTTGACCGTGAAGTCCATCGGGCCGACCATGCGATCGCGGCCGTGGGCCTTCAGCCATCCCTCGGCCGCTTCCAGCAGGGCCGGCAGCACGTCGGGCTCGTCCTCGAGCTCGATGAAGCCGAACATGCCCCAGCGGTTGTCGTGGAAGGCGTTGAAGTTGTCGTCGTAGTGGGCGCTGAGGCGGCCCACGACGCGGCCGTCGCGCTCGGCCAGGAAGAGCTGGGCGTCGCCGTGCTTGAAGAAGACGTTCAGGCGGCGGCTGAGGAACTGATACCGCTCGATCCGCAGCGGAGGCACCCATACGGGCGAAGTAGAGTGCAGCCGGTACGGGAGATCGATGAACTTCCGCAGGTCCCGTAGCCCCCGCACGGGACGCACGACAAGCGACACGAGACGGACCCTATATGCCGACCGCCATCGACGTCTTCGCGAAAGTCCGAGGGCACGAGCGCGCCGAGCAGCTGCGCGCCGCCCGCGAAGCCGACCTGCTGCCCTACTTCAGGAAGTTGGAGTCGCCCGCCGCGCCGGTGGTGACGATGGAGGGCGCCGAGCGGATCATGCTCGGCTCCAACAACTACCTCGGCCTGACCGGCGACGAGCGCGTGATCGCCGGCGCGCGCGACGCGCTCGAGCGCTACGGCACCGGCCTCACCGGCTCGCGGCTGCTCAACGGCACCATCGACCTGCACCTCGAGCTCGAGCGCGAGCTGGCGGAGTGGATGGGCACCGAGGAGGCGATCGTCTTCACCACCGGCCACCAGGCCAACGTGGGCACGCTCGGCACGATCCTGGGCCCCGGCGACACGGTGATCGCCGACTCGGCCGACCACGCCTCGATCCTCGACGGCTGCCTGCTCTCGCGGGCCAAGCTGCGCCCGTACCGGCACGGCCGGCTCGACAAGCTGGAGAAGATGCTCCAGCGGGCCGGCGACGACGGCGGCGGCGTCCTCGTGGTGGTCGACGGCGTCTTCTCGATGGAGGGCGACGTCGCCGACCTGCCGAAGGTCGTCGAGCTGTGCAAGGCCCACGGCGCGCGGCTCATGGTCGACGAGGCGCACGCGGCCGGCGTGCTCGGGGCGCGCGGGGCCGGCACCTGCGAGCTGCTCGGCGTCGAGGGCGACGTCGACCTGCGGATGGGCACCTTCTCGAAGTCGCTCGCCTCCTGCGGGGGCTTCATCGCCGGCTCGCACGAGGTGATCGACTTCCTGCGCATCAGCTCGCGCGCCTTCCTGTTCACGGCGGCGGCGGTGCCCGCCGCCGTGGGGGCGGCGCTGGCGGCGCTGCGGATCATCCGCTCCGACGAGGGTCCCGCCCTGTTCGCGCGGGTGCTCGACAACGCCGCCTACCTGCGCGAGGGCCTGCGCTCGCTGGGCTTCGAGGTGCACGACGTCGGCCTGCCGGTGACGACGCCGATCGTGCCCGTGGTGGTCGGCGACGACTGGAAGGCCGTCGTGCTGTGGCGGGCGCTGTACGACGCCGGCGTGTACGTCAACGTCGCCCTGCATCCCGCCGTTCCGCCCGCCGGCGCGCTGCTGCGGACGAGCGTGATGGCGACCCATGACCGGTCCGTCCTTGACAGCGCGTTGGAGTCGTTCTCAGTGGTGAAGGAACGCTTCGAGTCCGAACACGGACCACTGCCCGGCGGTTCGCGTCTATAGCACAGATTTCCCGCTGGCGCGTGATTTCCCGACGGCTCAGAAAACAGGCGCTTCTTGCGAATTTTCGGGTCGGTTACCGGTTGACCATCCCCCCGGCCGATGTCTAGCCTGCGCCCTCGGCCGTTGTCTTTGCGCCTTCGGACGGGAGAGGGAACGAACTAAGGGACGTGCCTGGAGGGACGCTCCGGTGAGCCGCCGGATCGCCAGGCTTCGTCGTTCGTCCGTGCGTGGAAGCGGCCGGTCAGAGATGTCAATGTCGAGGGCGACCACACCATGAAGGTGCGCGTCGCCATGCGGGGAGGTTTCATGAACGCAACTGCGACGGCACCTGCCGCTCAACACATGCGGGCGCTTGCGCAGGCGAATCGGGTTCGGCTGGCTCGGGCCGAGCTCAAGAAGCAGGTGTCAGAGGGAGAGGCTTCAGTCGCCGACGTCGTGCTCGAGTGCCCGTGGGAGGCGGAGAGCATGACCATCAGCGACCTGCTCATGAGTCAGCACCGCTGGGGCCGCACGCGCTGCCGGCGATTCCTGACGGCGATCCCGATGTCTGAGACCAAGACGATCGGCACGATGACCGAGCGCCAGCGACGTGAGCTGGCCCGACTCCTGGCGGGGGACCGGGAGTACGCGGTCGCCGAGCTGTCCTGGACGAGCTAGTACCGGAGGACTGAGGCGCCGGCGGCGCGGCCGTTAAGCGGGCGCGCCGCCGGTGCCGGGGAACCCCGGCCCGCGCGTCGCGATCTCGACGATGTGCCCGTCAGGGTCGCGGACGTAGATCGACCGGAAGGACCCGCGGTCGAAGATCTCGGTGCACTCGACGCCGTGGTTGCGCAGGTAGTCGCGCCACGCCTGCTGCTCGTCGGCCGTGTCGACGATCAGCGCGAAGTGGTGCGTCGACCCCGTCCCCACCGTGCCCTTGGGCAGCTCGGGGTACTGCATGAAGGTCAGCAGCGTCCCGGCGCCGCCGTGGAGCGCGCCGAACCAGACGTGGCGCGTGTTCGGATCGTCGTCCGACGGGCCGTCGTGGATGATCGCCAGGCCGAGCAGGTCGCGGTAGAAGGCGATCGTCCGCTCGAGGTCGGCGGAGATCGCCGTGATGTGGTGCAGCCCTCTGAGCTGCATGCGCTTTGGCTCGGCCACGGTCGGGGAGCCTAGCGCCGTCGGGTGTACGCCCGCGCGAACAGCCAGACGGCAAGCGCGAGGGCGACCGCCGCGCCCGCGATGACCGCCACCCACGGCGCGCTCGCGAAGAAGAGCGCCGCGGCGACCGCCACGGCGACCAGCCCGGCGAGGATCGTCGTGTGCGAGCGATAGCCGGAGAAGTGCTCGCGCAGCGCGGTGTCGAGCCCGCCGAGCGAGCCGAGCAGCATGCCGCTGACCAGCATCGCGCGACCGCGCTCGGTCTCGTAGTTGAACAGGCCGAGGACGAGCAGGACGATCCCGGCGAGCACGCACAGCTCGACGAGCGGGAACGGATGCCAGGGCGCCTTGGGCCGCTCCGGCTCGGTTACGGACAGCCTCCGGAGATCTTCACGACCCACCAGCCCATCAGCATCCCGAGCAGGCCCGCGCGCGGGCGGACGTGGTAGGTGGTGCAGCCCGGGCGGCCGAGGTCGGCGTTCGAGAGCCGCTTCCACTTGTGGGCCGGCGGGTCGGCGAGCATCGCGTCGAGCTCGCGCCCGGCGATCTCCTGGCGGGCCTGCTGGGCCTCCGCGCCCGCGCCCAGGGCGGCCACGCGCGTGGCGAGGGCGTCGCGGACGCGCTCGAGGTCGCCTAACGTCAGCAGCCGCGGGCCGGCGAGCGAGGAGACCGGCGGCCCGGGATCGAGCCGTGGATACGAGGCGGCGACGATCGCGGCGTGGCGGTGCTCGAGGCGCGCGATCTGGTCGCGCAGCGTGCGGCGTGCGGCGCCGCTCGTCGCACTGCTCGATCGTCGCCCGGATCTGGTCGATCGCAGCCATGACCTCGACTCGCGGCCAGCGTATCACCGTATCCTCGCTCCCAAGCCATGCCGCGCAACGACCCGACCGACACCGGCGGCCTGTTCATCGGGCGCCGTCCCGGCACGGGGCCGCTTCACTACCGCGGCGCTCCTGAGCGCGGCGGCGCGGGGCGCCGCCGGACCGACGGCGCGCTGGCTGCCCTGCTGCTCGTGCTCGAGGTTCTGCTCTGCCTGACGCTGTGGGGCCCGCAGCCGGTCGCGTGGCTGTGGATCGGGTCGCAGGTCGACTACCAGACCGGCTCCGTGACGGCCGGCATCGCCGTCGCCTTCGCGGGGATGATCGGGAGCCTGATGCTCACGCTCGCCCTCGCCACGCGGCTCGACCGCGCGTGGCGGATCCTGCGCCGCGCCGCCGGCCACGAGCAGCGCGAGGGCGTCCTCGTGCGGATCTTCGCGGTGACCGCGGTCCTCGCCGGGCTCGCCTTCCTCGTCTGGTTCATCATCCTCGAAGGGCCCGCTCCGAGCCTGGCGCCGCAGTGATCCGGCGGCTGCGCGACTACTACCGCCAGTTCGAGGAGCTCTCGCCGGAGGAGATCAGCCTCGAGCTGCGCGAGCGCCGGGACGCCGAGCGGGCGAGCGCGCTGACCGAGGTCCACCCGCTCGACCTGACCACGCCGGCATGGCACGAGCCGCCGCACGCCGAGGCGATCAACGCCGCCACGTATGCCCTGCGCTCCGCCGTCAACACCTATCCGGACGACTCCGTTCTGCGCCGCGCGCTGGCCGAGCGCCACGCCGTCGAGGAGGAGCAGGTCGCGCCCGGCCACGGCGCCGGCGAGCTGCTGCACGCCGCCTTCGTCGCGATCGCCGCCGGCGGTCGCGTCGCCATCGCCTGGCCCGGCTGGAGCCCGCTGCCCAGCCTCGTCCACGAGGCCGGCGCCGCCCCAGTGCCCGTCCCGCTGACCGATGGCGGAGCCCCGGACACCGAGGCGCTGGTCGCGATCGAGCCGGACACCAGCGCGGTCGTGATCTGCAGCCCCAACGACCCGACCGGCGCGGTGACACCCATCCGCGACCTGGCCGAGCGGCTCGCGGAGCCGGTCTGGCTCGTCGTCGACGCAGCCCTGGCCGGGCTCGCGCCGGAGGAGGGCATGGCCGCCCTGCTGGGCGTGCGCGAGCGGATCCTGATCGTCCGCTCGTTCTCCAAGGCCCACGCCATGGCCGGCCTGCGCGCCGGCTACGCGCTCGCCAACGACGAGGGCCTGCTCGACCGGCTCAGCCCGGCCGGCGGCGTCTCGGCGCCCGCCCAGGCCGCGATGCTGTGGGCGGTCCGCGAGGGCGAGCCCGTGGTCGCCCGTCGCCGCGCCGCCGCAGCCCGCGAGCGCGAGCGGCTCGCCGACGCCCTGCGCGGCAGCCCGTTCTCCTTCGCCGCCGGCCATGGGCACCTCGTCTGGCTCTCCTCCACCGAGGAGGACGGCGCCTCGATCGCGCGCCGGCTCACGGCGCAGCGCATCTACGTGACCCCGGGCGCCCAATGGGGCGACGAGGAGCACGTGCGGATCGCGCTGCGCGACGGCGCCGCCACCGACCGCCTGGTCGGCGCCCTGTTGAGCTAGCCCGGATCCACCGATCATCCGTGGATGCCTCGGCGTCGTGGGCCGAGTCAGAGTCGATCGGCCACGGCGGCGAGGCGCCGCGGGAATCGGTGGATCCGGGCTAACCGTTCTCGAACTCGGACCGCAGCTCGGCGAACGCCGTCGAGGAGATGCGGACCGACAACAGGTCGTCCTGCGTGCCGGCGAAGAGGACGATCTCGCCCGAGCTGTCCGCGAAGCCGCCGAAGACGTGCTGCTGCTGCATGCGCGTCGCCCGCCGCTCTTCGGCGATCACCTCGATCGTCTCACGCAGCCAGCGACCCTGTGAGCGATTGAAGGCGACCGCCCGCAGGCCGTTGCAGATGACCACGGCGCGGTTGTCGGCGTAGACGTAGCCGGCCGGCCGCTCCGCCGGGAGGTTGAGCGTCATGGCGCCAGTCTGTCAGCGCCCGCGGACGCGGAAGGCGCCGCGCATGAACGGGTGCACGCGGCAGAAGTAGGTGTAGGTCCCCGCGCGCAGGTTCTCCGGCGTCTTCCACGTCGCGCGCTGCGCCGCGGCGGTCCTCCCCGCCGGCCCGAAGCCGAGGTTGCCGGAGTCGAACCGGACAGGGCCGTTCGCCAGCGGATAGGCGATGCCCGTCATGCGGTTGCAGGGGGCGCGGCAGGAGGTGATCGAGTGCAGGATCCCCTCGTCGGCGTCGCGGTTGACGAACTTCAGCGAGGACCCGCGGCGGATGGCCGGCGGGCGGCGGCGCTTGCCGGTCCGCAGCAGGTCGCCCGCGCCGTAGACGAACTCGTTGATCGCCACCGTACGGCGGCGCGGCACCGGTCCGGCCAGCAGCTTGCGCGGGTCGGCGAGCCCACCGAAGGCGCCGCCGTGGTTGCGGTTCTCGTTTAGATGGCCGTGGGTGAGGACGCCGCGCACGTCGACGTCGGTGGCGAACGGGTCCGGTCCGCTGCCGCCCGGGTTGAAGGCGACCTGCATGATCCCCATCGCCTCGTACCAGGAGGCCCGCCTGGAGTCGTAGGTGGCGCTGGTCGAGAGCACGTCTCCGGCCTTGACGCCCACGCGCCACTCGGCCGGCGTCACCTCCATCGCCACGTCCCACGAGACGGCGCCGGCAGGCTCGAAGTACTTCGCGCGTGAGCGGAAGAGCCGCACCTTCTTGCCGTCCCGCTCCAGCCACAGGTCCGTCCACAGCCCGCCCGGGTGCAGGTGGCCGCCGGTGGCGACCAGCACGCCGTCCTGCGGGACCGTCATGCGGTGCCGAGTGGAGTTGCGCTCGCTCGACTCGTCGGGGAACGTGTAGCGGCCGTCGCGCCCGCCCGCGCCGCGGTGGACGTCGAACACCGGATAGAACGAGCCGTTGCGGACGTCGAGCCACAGCGTGCGCACCTCCTGCATGGCGGCAGCCTCGGGCGTCCCGTCGCGCACGAAGTCGAGCTCGTAGTCGATGTAGATGTCGGCCGGCGTCGGCGTGAGGTTGTGGATCATGTGGTTCATGACCCACTGGTCGCTCGTGCGGTAGCGCCAGCCGTAGCCGGGCGGCGCGCGCAGGGTCGTCTTCTCCTCACCGGCCGCGAACAGGGGCGCGAAGTTCGAGAGCCAGACGCCGTGGTGCAGGTGGACGACGTCCACGCGCGGGACCACACCGCTCGCGTACGTGAGGTTCGGCTTGAAGCCGGTGATCCAGCCGTCGACGGGCGGCTTGAGGTCGTTGCCCTGGAGCTCGATCGTGTTCTGGCCGGGGCTGACGTGGATCGGCCCGAACCGGTAGTTCAGGGTCTCCGCATGGGCGGCGGGCGCCAGCGCCAGGAAGAGGACGAGCGAGAGCAGCGCGCGACGCATGAGTCCGAGAGCCTAGTCTGCGCGCCGTGGCCGGCCCGCCGATTGGACGAAGGTTGCGCGAGGCGCTCAGGGACCGGCGAACGTCAACCCCGGCTGGGTAGGGCAGCTGGGTGATCAGCCGCGGCGGTCGGATTTCGGCGAAGCATCCTGTTCTAGGGTCGCCATACGACCCTTAGGCAGGACGCTTCGAGGAAAACGGCCCCGCCGGCCTCCCCGCTCCTCCACCCAGCCGGGGTTGACGTTCGCCCGCAGCGAACTCAGCGCAGGATGTCCCAGGCGATCCAGAGCGCCTCGTGCACGTACAGGTCCGCCACCCCGGGCACCGCGATCGCCACCAGCGCGAGCCGGCGCGTGGTCTTCGACACGGCGCCACGCTCCGGCTCGCCGAAGAGCACCGCCAGCCGCCCCTCCTCGTCGGCCAGCACGAGCCTGCCGCCGTCCTCCTCGATCCGCGGCGCGCCCAACAGCCCGTCGAACGCCCACACTCCGACGCCCGTCTCGAGCACGGCCACGTTGAGCGCGTCGGCGATCAGCCCCTGCGGGCCCAGGCCGCCCTCCGACATCCGGCGCAGCACCAGCGCCTCGACCGGCGTCCGGACGACGTCGGGGTCGAGGCCGATATGGCGGAAGAACACGCGGTGGGCGTGCGGGACCTCGCGCTGCCGCATGGCGATCGCCTCGGCGCCGGTCATGCGGTCGGCCATGCGGCGCAGCCGGTCGCGCAGCTCGCGCGGAGTCGGCGCGGGGGCGGCCCCGACCTCCGTCCACGCGAGCCACAGCCCGGGGTGCTCGGCGGCGACGGCGTCCGCCACGAGCCCGCGCCGGATCTCGGGCTCGTCGCTCACAGCTCCTCGATCGCCGCGATCAGCTGCTCCTCGCTCTGGCTGCCGAACGTCGTCCGCGTCACCTCGCCGCCGCGCCGCGCGAAGGTGATCTGGGGGCAGACGGCGACGGCGTAGGCGTTGGAGACCGCGCCGTCGTGGTCGTAGCCGACGGGCAGGCCCCAGCCGCGCTCGCGCACGCGCTCGCGCAGCGCGGCGCGATCGCCGAGCGTGGCGACGGCCGCGAACTGAACCTCCGGGAATCGGGCGCGCAGGCGATCGAGGACGTCGATCTGGTCGACGCAGCGCGCGATCGGCTCGGCGAAGAAGGCGAGCACCACCGGACCTTGCTCGGACAGCTCGCAGACGTTGAGGATCTCCGAGCCGCGCTCGTCGCACGACATGTCGGCGTCGCCCTCGAGGTCCGAGAGGGCGAGCGGAGCGGCGAAGGCGGGCAGCTCGCTCCCGGCCTCCACCCCGCGCGAGCCGGGCCCCTCGGTGGTGATCGAGTTGTAGGAGATGTAGGCGATCAGGGCGACCGCGAGCACGCCCACGATCGTGCCGGGCCGCTTCACGCGGCGGCGGCGGCGGCCGGCTCCGGCGCTCGGCGCACGACGGCCCGGCGCTCGGCGAGCACGAGCACCGCCGGCAGCACGACCAGCACGCCGAGCAGCGACACCGTGAGGTCGACGACCGTGACGAACCCGAAGTCGCGCAGCATCCGCACGTCCGACAGCGCGAGCACGGCGAAGCCGGCGATCGCCGTCGCGCCGGAGGCGAGCACCGCGGCGCCGGTGGAGCGGTAGGTGCGGCGGATCGCCTCGGCCGGAGCGTGGCCGGCCGCGCGCTCGGCCTCGAAGCGCGCCGACAGCAGCACGGCGAACTCGGTCGAGATCGCCAGCACGAGCGCGCCAAGCATCGCGGACAGCGGGTTGAGCGGCACGCGCAGCAGCCACAGCACGAGCGCCGACCAGCCGGTGGCCAGCGCGATCGGCACGACCGGCACCCAGGCGCGGTCCCACGCGCGCCGCCACGACCCGCTCGACCGCCGCCGCACGAGCAGCAGGACGAGCAGCACCGCCAGCAGGCCGACCACGAGCGTCAAGCCGCGCCGCAACGGGTCCGACAGCGTCGCGTTCGCCTCCGCGCCGAGCACGGGCAGGCCGGCCAGCCGGGCGCTCACGCCGGGCGGCGGGTCGAGCCCCTCGCGCATGTCGCGGATGATCTCCTGCTGGCGCTCGAGCGAGGTCAGCCGGACGCCGAACGCCAGGTTGGCCGTCTTGCGGTCCGCAGTGATCACTGCGCGCGAGAAGTACGGCGGGACGGCGTCGAGAAGCGAGCGGATCCGCTCGCGGTCGCCGGCCGACTCCGACGAGCGGAAGAGGTCCGGCAGCGACAGCGCCGGGCACAGATCGGCGCGGCCGCAGCCGCGCTCGGCCGAGTAGCCGTAGCGCTCGAGCACGCCGGACTGGTAGTCGCGCATCCACTTCACGACCGCCGGATCGGTGAGGTCGTCGCCTTCGATCAGGACGTCGATCTCGCCCGCCACGCCGGTCGCCTGCTGGAGCGTCTTGAGGTCCTGCACCGCCGCCAGGTCCTGCGGGACGAGCCGGTCGATGTCGGACACCACCTCGGTCCGGCTGTCGAGCCCCCATCCGACGACGGCGACCGCCAGCCCGATCGCCAGCACCCGCCCCGGCCGTCGCAGCGCCCCGCGCACGGCCGCCTCGCCGGCGCGGCCGGCAGGCCCGGCGAACGGGCGGCCGAGCCGGCGGGCGGCGGCCTCTGTGAGCTCGCCGGCGCCGCGCAGCGAGCGCGCCAGCCCGCCGTCGCGCGGGCGCAGCGACAGCGCCGCGGTGCCGGCCGTCAGCGCCAGCGCGAAGGCGATCGCGATGCCGGCCACCAGCAGCGCGCCGAACCCGCGCACCATGGCACCGGCGAGAGCAGCAGCACGAGGAAGCCGACGCCGGTGGCGAGCGCGGCGGTGGCGATCACCGGCACCGCGACCCGCGCCGCCCGCTCCGGGCCACCTTCCTCCTGCACGCGCGCCTGGTACTGGATCGCGTAGTCGACCCCCAGCCCGAGCAGCACCGGCAGGACGGCGATCGAGGCCATCGTCAACGGCAGGCCGAGCAGCGCCGTCGCCCCGAACGTGATCGCCACCGCGGCCAGGGCGATCGCCAAGGGCAGCAGCCGCAGGCGGCTGCGGAACCCGAGCGCGAGCACCAGTGCCATCAGCACGAGGCCGACCACCAGCAGGCGGAGCGTCGAGCCGGTCAGTGCGTCGGTGAGGTCGTCGGCCACCACGGGGGCGCCGGTCACCGTGTAGGTAGCCCCGTCGGTGAGCTGCCACTCGGGCATCCGCACCGCCTCGCGCACGAGGGCGACCGCTTCCTCACGCTGGTCGTCGGTCAGGTCGGGCTTGAGCCGAACCTGGATCAGCGCCGACTCCGAGGACGGGAACAGGTAGGCGAACCGCGCCTTCGGCGTCTCCGCGCCGCGCGAGGCGTCGAACACCAGGGCGGAGACGAAGTCGGGGTTGTCGATGCTCGGCAGCTGGGTGAGGCCGAGCCCGTAGCGCAGGTTGACCTGGAGCAGGTCGCGCACGAACTGCGCGTAGACGAGCTGGCGCGCCGACTCGCCGAGCCGCTTCTGCTCGGCCGGCGGCTTGCCCTGGGCGCGGGCGACCCGCCGCGCGGCGCGCTCCGCCCGCGCCGCCTCGCCCGCCTTCGTGCGCATCTGGACCTGGATCTGGTCGTTGATCTCGCCGGCGGCGGCGTTGATGAAGGTGCCGGGCCCGTAGACGACCTGGACCGGCTTGGTCTGCGCGAGCCGGTCGCACGCCGAGCCGCGGCCGCCGGGCGCCGCCTGGCCCTCCGGCTTGTTGCCCGACAGGCAGCCCTCGAGGCCGACCAGCCGGCCCAGGTTCGAGTTGAGCACGAGCCGCGGCAGCTCACCCCGCACGAGCACGAGCACCGAGTGGTCGCCGAAGCGCTGGCGGTAGGTCTCGGTCGCCTGGAAGCTGTCGGCCCCGCGGCTCACGAGCGTGTCCATCGCCGCGCTGGGCTCCAGCCGCAGCGCCAGCACGCCGCCGGCCACCGCCAGCACGGCGACGATCGCCAGCACCCGCGCCGGCCGCCGCGCTGAGGCGCGCACGATCCTCTCGAACCCCGTCATCTCCACTGTCGAGGGTAAACGCCTCAGCGCGCCCGAACGTGCGGATACTGCGTGACCTGGCCGCCGAAGTTGTAGGGGCCCTGGAGCCGGCACGGCCCCGCGGGCACGTTGCCCGGCGTGCCTCCGAAGCCGAACTCGATGATCCGGTCCAGCAGCTCCTGCGGGACGAGATCCCCGACCGCGGGCGGCAGCGGCGGGAGCGGCACGTTGGTGATGCTCGGCTGCCCGGCACCGCAGTGCCGGTCGTCGAACACGTCCATGCCTCCTCTGAGCTGCTTGGAGAGGCCTGGCTTGGTGTACGGGTTCGTGCGGTTGCTGCCGATCCGGCGGGGATAGACGGCCAGGTTCTCCGGGTTCAGCGGGTTGACCGTGCGCAGGTAGTGGATCCCGCTCGTGTCCTTGGCCTGGGTGGCGGCCGGCGTGTTGGCGAGGAAGGCGGTGAGCTCGGGCTTGTAGAGGCCCAGGAAGTCGACGATCGGCCCGAGCTGCCGCATCGCCGGGTCGAGCTGGGCGATCAGCGGCCGCGCGTCCGCGAGCACCCGCTCGGCTGCCGGGAAGCCCTTCACCGACGCGTCGATCAGGGGGTTGAGCTCGCGGAACAGCGCCTCGAGGTCGGGCGACAGGGCGCCGAGGTCCTGCAGCGTCGGGCTCAGCTCACGGGCCGCGGGCCGGAGCTGGGTGATCAGCGGGTCGGTGTCGACGGAGAACTCGGCCAGGCGCTCGAGCGTCTGCTGGGACTCGCGCTCGAACGTGGGCAGCGCGATGAACGTCTCCTTGAGCTGCTCGTCGCGCGACGCGGTGGCCTGGAAGACGCGGTTGGAGTTCTCGATCAGCGAGCGCAGCTGGCCGTCCCGCTCGGTCAGCGCCTCGAACACGACGCCCGTGTTCGAGATCAGGCTCGTGACGGCGCCCTCCTGGCGGTTGAGGATGTCGACCAGCTCGGCGGAGTCCTCGGCGAACGGCCCGAGGTTGCCGAGCGCGTCGTTGAGGTCGCGCCCGTAGCCGCTGATGCCGCGCGCCTGCTCCTGCATCCAGGTCTGGAACGCCGCTCGCGTCTCCGGGTCGAAGGTGCGGTAGATCTCGTCGAGCTGGACCGTGTCGGAGATCTGCGACTCCGGCAGCGAGCCGCCTTCGGGCACCGGCTCGGCGTCGCGGCTGCCCGGCGTGAGCTCCACGTAGGTCTCGCCCAGCAGCGTCTTCTGCCGCAGGATCGCGCGCGCGTCGGAGGGCATCGGGGCGTAGCGCGACTGGAGCTCGATGACCACGATCGAGCGCCCCGTCTCGTTGTCGGGCTCGATCGTCTTCACGCGCCCGACGGGCACGCCGGAGATCCGCACGTCCGCCTCGGTGGCGAGCTGGGTGGCCTCGGCGAAGGAGGTCTGGAACCGGTAGCCCTGCGGCTTGAGCGGGATCGGGCCGCCGAACGCGAGCCACAGGAACAGCAGCAGGCCGAAGCACGACAGCGCGAACACGACCATCGCGGCGATCCGGCCGAAGGACGGGGCGGCCTTGTTCATGGCGTCGGCGCTCCCGGGTCCGGGCAGATCTCCGCCGCGGTGGGGCCGTTGAGCAGGTCGACCAGCGTGCCGAGCGCCGGGTTGGTGCCGGCCACGGTCTCGAGCAGCTCCGCGGTGTCGCAGTTGAAGACCACGATGCCGTGGCGGATCGGGCCGTGCGCGTCCTGCGTGGCGAACACGGTCGAGCCGACGTGGTTCGCCCACGAGAGCCAGAAGAGGTAGCCCTCCTTGTCGGTTCCGGGCGGGTTGTAGGCGAGCGTGTTGAGCAGCGCGTTGAGGACGCGGAAGCTGCGCGTGAGGTCCGGCGTGGCGGCCGCCAGGTCGCGCAGCGCGGGCCGCAGCTCGCGCAGCGTCGGCAGCGCGGCGCGGGAGAACGGGCGCAGGTCGTCGCGGATGATCGGCGTCGTCGTGGTCAGGAACGGGCGCGTCTCGCGCAGCGACGGCCCGAGCGCGCGCGCCGCCGGCCGCAGGTCCTCGAGCGTCGGCCCCAGCACGGTGGCCATCCGGTCCACGCTGGCCAGCGCCTTCTGCGACTCGTCGAGCGTCGACGGCAGCTCCCGCAGCGTCGCCTGGATGTTGGCGCTCTGGTTCGCGAGCGCCGCGAACACCTGGTTCGAGCTGTCGACGAAGTTGGCGACCTGCGTGTCGCGGGTCCCCAGCTCCCCCATGAGCAGTGAGAGGTTGTGGATCGCGCGCCGCAGGTTGTGCCGCCGCAGGGCGAGCTGCTCGTTGATCCGGCGGGCGTAGCGGGCGGTCGGCTCGAAGCGCCGGATGGTCCGCGCGAGCGCGCGACCGTTGTCCTTCAGGCCGATCGAGGCGTCGCCCAGCAGCAGCTTGAGGTAGTCGCGCGTGTCGGCGTCGAGCGAGGCGAGGACCTCGTCGAGGTTGACGTCCGGCAGCGTCTGCGAGGCCGGGATCCGCTCGCCCTCGGCGAGCTCGCCCGCCACCGGGGTGCCGGGATTGAGCTCGGCGACCATGTCCTTGAGCCCCGTCTTGGGGCGCATGAGAATGCTGGCGTCCCGGTAGATCGTCGCGTGCTCGCGCTCGATGTCCAGTCCGATCACGGCCCTGCCGCTCTCGAGCTTCACGCTCGAGATCTCGCCGACCTCGACGCCCGCGATGTTGACCGTCTGGCCCTGCCCCGGGGTGACCGCCTGGGCCGTCGCGAGCTCGGCCTCGACGGAGACGAAGTCGCGCCCGAGGACCGGCACGCCGGCCGGCAGCGACAACCGCTGCTTGTCCAGGATGAACACCGCCACCACGAGCGAGATGACGAGCAGGGCGATGATCGCCGCGAAGTCGCGCCAGTGCTTGCGGATGGCGGTCACTTGGCGCCGTCCTTCGTGGGCCCGAAGGGGCGCAGCTTGGCGCGCAGGAGCGGCAGCGCCTTCTTGGCCGCCAGCGCGGCCTGGCCCGTCGGCGCCGACTTGGCCGCCGCTGGGCCGTTGAGGTTCGGCGGCGTCTGCCGGTAGCACTGCTCCTTCGGCCGGTACGGCGGCTTGGTGCCCGGATAGAACGGGCGGTTGCCGAGCGGGACGGCGACCGCGTTGCCGAACAGCTCGCCGGTGTTCGCCGAGGCCGAGCCGAGCGACAGCGTCTCCGCGCCGCCACCGGTCTGGAACCGCACGTACATGCCGTTGCCGTCGAAGTTCTGGCCCTCGCCGGACAGCCCGACCAGCGTGTAGAAGAACTCCTTGTAGTTCTCCACGCCGGTCGTGAACTCGTCCTCGATCACGACGTCGCCGGTCGGCAGCAGCACGTCGCGCGCGCACTTGGACGCGAGGTCGGTCTGCGGCAGCAGGTCGAGCAGCCGGTCTGTCAGCCTCGCGAGGTCCTGACTGGCCGGGGCCAGCTCCTTCGCCACGCCGCCCAGCTCCTTCGGGCCCATCCACGGACGCGCCTGGTCGATCCACGGCAGCGCCGCTTCGATCGTGGCCGGCGTCTCGCGGACGCCCGGGATGATCTCCTGCGAGAACGCGCGCGTGGAGGGGAACGCCTCGTTCAGGGAGGCCAGCGCGCGGTTGGCGGTCACAAGCGTGAGCGGCAGCTCGCGTATCGAAGCCTGCAGGTTGCCCGACTCGGCGGCGAAGGCCGCCATCGTCGCGTTGAAATTGGTGATCAGGCCGCGCAGCGAGTTCTCGTTGCGGATCAGCGCGCCGGTCGTGCGCGCCGTTCCGTCGATGAGGCGCGACAGGTCCCGGTTGGGCTCGGTGCCGAGGAAGGCCTCGAAGACCTGCGCAGTCGAGCGCTCCGCGTCCGGGATGTCGTCGTAGGCGTCGTTGAAGGACTCGGCCGCGGTCTCGCCGCGCGTCGACGGGTGGGCGTCGCGATCCTCGGCGGCCGTCGGCTTCGAGTTGAGCGCCACGTTGAGGCTGTTGAGGACGTCCTTGAGGTCCTGCCGCGTGTCCGACTGCAGCGACGTCAGCACCTGGTCGAGCTGCACGGGCGTGGCGGTCTGCGTGACCTTGATCGTGCCGCCGTCCTCGAGCTCGGGCGACTGCGGCGAGCCTGGCTTGAGGTCGACGAAGAAGTTGCCCTCGAGGAAGATGCGCGGCCGGATCTTGGCGGTCGCGTCCTCGCTCACCGGCCGCCCGTCGTCGTCGATCTGGAGCACGACGATCGCCGCGTCCTGGTTGTCCTCGTCCGCCTTGACCTCCTTGACCTTGCCGACGTCGACGCCGGCGATCCGCACCGGCGAGCCGGGCCGGATCGAGTTCGCCGACTGGAAGACGGCGTTGATCTCGTACGGCTTGGTGAACGGGATGTCCTTGGTGAAGCCGAGGAACGTGATGACGACGACGACGGCCAGCGCGATCAGACCGATCGTCACGCGGCTGAGTGGGCGGCGGGCCATCAGGGGGTGGTCTCCGTGCGCGCCTGCTGCGTGCCGGACGGGTTCGAGAGGACGGTGCGGCCCCGCGCATACGGCTCGTTGCCTGCCTCGCACTCGCGCGGCTGGCCGGGCGCGGCCGTGTTCGGATAAGGGTTGGTGTGGAGGTGGTTGTCCTCGGTGGGCCCGTTGGCGGGCGCGGACGCGGGGCTGCCCTCGCTGTTCGGGCCCTGCGGCGTGGCGACGATGATGAAACGCTGCCACGTGCCGTTGCGGTCGCCGACGCTCAGCAGCGACGACACGTTGCGGAACCACAGCGTCAGGTAGTTGCAGACGGTCTGGGCCGGGGTGATGAACGCCAGCGTCGGGTTGAGCGACTGGAGCGTGGAGGTCGTGGCCTGGAGCCCCTGACGGACCTGCGGGTCCTCGGCGAAGACCTGGAGCTCGTCGAGCAGCGAGGCGAGGCGGCGGTTGAAGGGCGGCGTGCGCGGCAGCGTGCGCGTGCCCTCCACGAGCGCGTCGGCGATCGTCGGCGCGTACTGGCGCAGCGCGGCGGCGCCCGGCTGGAGCTCGCGGAACAGGCCCTCGGTGTTGCGCAGGAACGGCCGCTGGATCGGCAGCGTCCGGATCGCGGTGTCGAGCGCGGGCACGCCGCCGGTGATCGAGTCCTGGATGTAGGGCCGCGAGACCTCGCGCAGGGCGCGGAAGGTGGTGTCGAGGTTGACGAACAGCTCGGCCTGGGCCTCGGCGGCCGGCGCCACGATCGCCGCCGCGTCGCCGAGCTCGCCGAAGAAGTGGCGCAGGTTGGTCTCCGGCGAGGCGAGGTTCTGCGCCACCGGGACGACGTCGCGCAGCAGCGGCCGGAACGAGCCGATCGCCGTGTTGATCGACTCGCCACGGCCGGCGAAGGCGTCGCCGAAGCCGGTCGTGTTGGCGCCGATCGCGTCGCGCGTCTCCTCGTCGAACATGCCGAGGACCTCGTCGAACTCGACCGGCGTCGGCGTGGCCTGGGCGATCGGGATCGTCGCCCCCTCGTCGAAGCCCTCGCTGTCGGTGCCGCGGGTGATCTCGACGTACTTGAGGCCGAGCGCCGAGCGCGGGCGGACGATCAGCGTCGAGTCCTGCGGCAGCGGCCCGGCGTCGCGCTCGAGCGTGAGGTCGAGGATCGCGATGGTGGTGCCGTCGTCCTGCCGCTCGCCCGAGATGCCGTTGACGAAGCCGACGCGCGAGCCCCCGATCTGCACGTCGTTGCCGACCACGAGGTTGGCCGCGCTCGGCACCTCGGCGCGGAGCTGGTAGGTCGGCACGAACGGCAGGCCCTTGTTGGCGTTGTACGCCAGGAACACCGCGACCAGCACCACGAGCACCGTCGCGGCGCCGATCAGGACCGGGTTGCCGGCGATCCCGGCGCGGCCCTTCATTCGTCGCCTCCGAAGAGGTAGTCGAGCAGCGTCTCGGTGCGCTCCTGCTCCGTGGGCGCCTGCGGGGCCGGCGTCGGCGCCGGGGTCGGCGTGGCGGTCGGCTCGGGCGCGACCTTCTGATCGGCAGCCGTGCGGTCGCGGTCACGGGTGCGCTTCTCGGGCTCGGGCGCCTCCGGGAGCTTGAGCCCGAGGGCCTTCGCGAGCGCTACCGCGGTGCGCTGCAGCACCGCGTCGCGCGGTGCCGCCGAGGCGGCCTGCGCGGCGCTCGAGTTCGCCACACGCGAGAAGTTGGCCGAGCAGCCGAACGCTGCCTGGACGGCGTAGTTGGCGCACTGGTTGACGATCAGGCCGGCGCGCAGGTAGTGGCCGAACGAGTCGAAGCCGTTGATCGCGGCCACCTGGAAGAAGACGTAGTCCATGAAGCGGTTGATGCCGCCGGTGCTCTGGAACGACTCGAGGAGCTTCCGCGCGTTCGCGCCCACCGGCTTGACGGCGGCGGCCAGCGCCCTGGTGTCGCGGGCGACTGGGAGCGCCGCGCGGACGGCCGGCGTGCCGGTCTCGGTCATCTCGCCGAGCGACTCGAAGGCGGGGACGGCGGCCTCCGAGAACGGCCCGAGCTGGATCACCATGCGGTTGATGGCGGGGGCCACGGCGCCGAGGTCGGTCAGCACCGGCGTCATCTCGTCGCTGAGCGCGCCGAGGCGCACCATCGTCGGCTTCAGCTCGCGTAGGAAGGGGGGCAGCCGCTCGATGTCGGCCTGGAGCGCATCGCTGACCTCGGCGGTCGCCTGAGCGACCTCGCCGGAGTTCTCGATCGCGCCGGCGACGTGCCTGCGCTCACGCGCCAGCGGCTCGAGGATCGTGTCGGAGTCGCGCGCCAGGTCGGCGAGGACGTCGTTCTGGCTGGCGAGGATCTTCAGGACCTCGTCGATCTCCTTCAGCGCCGGGTCGGCGCGCCGGATGACCACACCCAGGTCCTCGCCGCGGCCGGCGACGCCGATGCCGAGGTCGGAGAGGATGATCGACAGGCGCTCGCGCACCGGCTGGCGCATGATGTTGTTGAGCAGGTCGATGTCGACCGACTTGGCGTTCTGCTCGACCGGCAGCAGGTACTGGCCCTCGCCTTCGCCCTCCTCGATCTGCTCGAGCTCCGGCGGCGGCTCCTCGCCGGCCGCGCGCTGCTCGGTCAGCGTGCACTCGACGAAGCGCTCGCCGATCAGCGACTGGGGCCTGACGATGCAGCTCGCGTCGCTGCGGAAGTCCTGGTAGCCCGGGTCCTCGATGTCGAGCACCACGGCGGCCTTGTTCTCCTCGGTCACGCCGATCGAGTCGATCGCGCCGACGCGGACGCCGGCGACCTTGACGTCCTCACCGGGGATGACGAAGCCGGCGTTCTCGAAGATCGCACGGACCTTGTACTCGTCGCCCTCGTCCCCGGCGTTCAGGACGACGAGCACGACCGCGGCGGCCGCGGCGATCAGCAGGACGACGGCGGCGACGCGCCTCATGGGCCGGGGAGCACGAGGCTCGGGTCGCAGTCGACGTTGCCGCCGTCGGTGAACGGGGCCGAGCCGTCAGCCGGCCGCTGCGTGGCGGCGCCGGGGCAGCGGCGGATGACGCCGGTCTCCACGCCGTCCATGCGATCCGCGGGAGGCACCGGGCTCAGCACCCCGCCGGCAGGGTTGTCGGCGAACTGGAACGCGTTGAACATCGGCTGGATGCGCGCGTAGTGGCCGTTGGCGTCGTAGTTCGCGGAGCCCTGGCCGAAGTCGCGGACCCAGCCGATGAAGTCCGGCGTGTACGGGCGCGCGAACTCCAGCACCGGCTGGGCCTTCACCAGCGCCTGGCGGCCGTTGCGGAAGGCGGGCGTGGCGGCGCGCTGGAGCGCCGGCATCTTGCGCGTGGCCTCGACGAGGTCGTTGTCGGGACCCGAGCGGCGCACGGCGAGCCGCAGGTCGCGGATCGTCGGTCGCGCGGCCTGCACCAGTGGCCGCAGCTCGCGCAGGAAGGGCGCCAGGTCCTTGGTCGCGGGCTTGGAGACGTCGACCAGCACCTCGAGGTCGTCGAGCGTGGCGCGCAGGTTCACGAACGTCGTGTTCGCGCGCCGCAGCGTGGTCGGCAGCAGCCCGAGAGCGCGCGCCAGCGCGATGTTCTCGGAACCGATCGCCGAGGCCGTCGCGTTGGCGTTGCCGACCAGCTGCGAGAGATCGTCGCGCCGCTCCGCGATGGTGGTCACGGCGCGGCTGGAGTTGACGAGGAACTCGGTCAGCGCCGCCTCGTCCTCGGTCACCTCCTGCACGAGCCTGCGCGAGCTGGAGAGGAGCGGGTTGAAGTACTTGGCCGACAGCCCGGCCTGCTCGCCCTTGCCCTCGTACTGGGTGGCGAAGCCCTTGATCACGCCGGCCAGGTCGTCGCGCGTGCCCTCGTCGAGCGTGTTGAAGATCTGGTCGAGGTCGACCACGTCGGTGGTCGACTCCGTGGTGATGGTCGCGCCCTCGTCCAGCTCCTTCGCGTCACCCGGGGCCGGGGTGAGCGCGATGTAGCGGTTGGCGATGCCGCTCAGCGAGGTGAGCCGGATGACGGCCTGCGTGCCGTCGCGCAGCGGCGCGTACGGCTCCTCGACGACGACCTTGATCGCAGCCTGGTTGTCGTCGGTCAGCTCGATCGCGCGGACGGAGCCGACGCGGCGGCCGCCGACCTGGACGTCGTCGTCGGTGACGAGCTGCCCGGCGCTCTGGAAGAGCAGTGTGTACTCGGTGCCGCTGGGACCGCGGAACAGGAGCAGCCACACGGCGAGCGCCACAGCCAGCGCGAGTGCGCCGACCGCGGCGATCCGTGCCGCCGTCACCGATGATGCTCCGTCATCCGCTCACAGACTCCCCCAGGGGCAAGGGCGCAGAGTATCGCCCTTCTGTGAAGACCGGAGTCGGTTAACCGCGAAGCGGTTATTCCATGCCGAGCGGGCCCTGGGAGGCTCCGCTGAGGAACTGCCGCACGAACTGGTTGTCCGAGTTGAAGAGGTCCTCGGCCGGGCCGGACTCCACGATCCGGCCGCGCCACAGCACCGCGATGTACTCGGCGACCCGCTTGGCGGACATGATGTCGTGGGTGATCACGACGTAGGCGCCGCCGTTCTCCTCGTGGACCTCCTTGATCAGCTCGCACAGCAGAGCGGTGCGGACCGGGTCCAGGCCGGAGTCGGGCTCGTCGAAGAGCACGATGTCGGGGTCGAGCACGAGCGCGCGGGCGAAGCCGGCGCGCTTGCGCATGCCGCCCGAGAGCTCGTTGGGCATCTTGTCGGTCGAGCCCTCCAGCCCCACCTCGCGCAGGCGGCGCATGACGATGTCGTCGATCTCGTCCTCGCCCTTGTCCGTGTGCTGACGGAGCGGGAACGCGACGTTGTCGTAGAGGTTCATCGATCCGAACAGCGCGCCGTCCTGGAACAGGACGCCGAACCGCTTGCGCATGTCGAAGAGGTCGTCGTCGCGCATGCCCGGCACCGACTCGCCGTGCACCAGCACATCGCCCTCGTCCGGATACAGCAGCCCGACCATGTGCTTGATGCAGACCGACTTCCCGGTGCCCGACGGCCCGAGGATCATCGAGATCTTGTCCTCGGGGATCGACATGTTGAGGCCGCGCAGGATCTTGTTGCGGCCGAACGCCTTGTGGACGTCGACGAACTCGACGGCGTCCTTGGTGCCGGTGGGCCGCTGCTTGCCGGTGTGCCAGCGATATTCGTCGTCGGTGGTGCTCATCAGCCTCCGATCGGGGCTCTCGGATTGGCGCCCCAGAAGACCTGCGTTCCCAGCATGCCGATCAGGTGTACCAGCACGATGTTGAGGACCATCGATTTCGCGGTGGCTGTGCCCACGCCGACCGGTCCTCCTGACGCCGTGTACCCGTAGTAGCACCCGACGAGCACGATCACCGTGGCCATGGCCATCGCCTTGATCACGCTGTAGACGAGGTCGGGTGGGTTCTGGAACATCCAGAAGATCAGCGAGTAGCCGCCGCTGGAGACCTCGCCGATCTGCTGCACCACCGCCAGGTAGGACGCGAAGAAGCCGGCGCCGATCCCCGCCAGGTACAGGAACGGCAGCACGAGCCAGGCCGCGAGCAGGCGGGTGGCGCACAGGAAGGTCATCGAGGAGATGCCCATGACCTCGAGCGCGTCGATCTCGTCGGAGATCCGCATCGCGCCGAGCTCGGCCACGATCCCGGTGCCCACCTTGGCGGCCATCATGTAGCCGAAGGCGTAGGGGACCAGCTCGCGCAGGTCGCACCAGGCGGCGAACACGCCGGCGTAGGCGGGCGAGCCGACGGCGCGGTTGAAGTAGGCGCCCTCGATGCCGCACTGGAGGCCGGTGATGAAGATCAGGCCCCAGATCACGAGCGTCGAGGAGAGGATCAGCAGGCCGGCCTGGCGCAGCGCCTCGCCGAAGAAGCGCATGACCTTGAGCGAGAAGACCTCTCCGACGACGGTCGCGCAGAAGCGGACGATCTCGCCGAAGGAGGCGATCCAGTCACGCGGGATGGCGAGCCACTGACGTCCCATGGCTAGCGGATGTTGATGATCTCCGGGTGGGTGGCCAGCAGCGTCTGCGTGAACACGTAGTTGAACGCGAACACGCCGAGCGTGGCGATCACCACGGCCTGGTTGACGGCGCGGCCGACGCCCGCGGCGCCGCCGGACGCGGTCATCCCCTTGTAACAGCAGACGATGGCGATGATCGCTCCGAACATCGTGCACTTGAGGACCGAGCCCCAGAGGTCCACGACCGACGCGTTGGTGAAGAAGGTCGCCCAGAACGGGCCGAGCGGGGCGCCGTTGGTGAGCGTGGCGAGGACGCCGCCGAAGACGCCGAACAGCAGCGCGTAGATGTCGAACAGGCCGGTCACCAGCATCAGGGCGAGGAAGCGCGGCACCACGAGGTTCTTGACCGGGTCGACGCCGAGCACCTGCAGCGCGTCGAGCTCCTCGCGGATCTTGCGCGCCCCGAGGTCGGCGGTGATCGCCGTGCCGGCCACGCCGGCCAGGACGATGGCGGTCACGAACGGCGCGAACTCGCGGATGCTCGCGAGCACGAAGAAGCCGCCCAGACGGTCGATCGAGCCGAACAGGTTGAGGAAGTTGGCCGCCTGCAGGCCCGGCGCGCCGTAGCCGAAGGCCACGGTCGAGACGACCAGCGGGAACCAGCACAGCTTGAGCGCGAAGAGGAACTGGTTGACGAACTCGCCGCCGTACGGGTAGGGCGGACGAAGGGCAGACATGATCGTCTTGCCCGTCAGGATCATCATGTCGCCAACTTCCTCCAGCATGCCCTTCGCCGGAAGGAAGGCACGATCGGCGACGGTTCGGACCACTCTGCTCCCCTGGTAGACGGCGTCGAAGGTTATGCCACGGCCTGTACGAGGCACAAACGGGAACCGTGAGCGGAACTTGCGCTTGGATCGGAAACCCGG
The DNA here is from genome assembly GCA_963835525.1 of uncultured Solirubrobacteraceae bacterium. Lineage (GTDB taxonomy): Bacteria > Actinomycetota > Thermoleophilia > Solirubrobacterales > Solirubrobacteraceae > DASSUW01. Next base: position 178,352 of record CAWIFM010000009.1, on the reverse strand, counting down.
TGGTACGCTCGCCCGCGCCATGAGGCTTGCGTGGGTGGCGATGGCGGTCGCGGGGCTGGCGCTGGCCGGCTGCGGCAGCGAGCGCCAGGACGCGAACGAGCCCGAGGGCGAGTTCACGCTCGAGATCGTCGAGGCGTCGTTCCCGGCACGCCAGACGACGGCGCAGCACTCCACGATGCGGATCGCCGTGCGCAACACGGACGACCGCAACCTGCCCAACCTCGCGGTGACGATCGACACCGAGGCGCCCGGCGGCGGCGACCCCGCGGCCGCGTTCGCGACCTCGGGCACCGATCCCCGCCTGGCCGACCCCGAGCGGCCGGTGTGGATCGTCGACCGCGCCCCGTCCGGCGGCGACACCGCGGCCGCCAACACCTGGGCGGTCGGGCCCCTCTTCCCCGGCCAGACGCGCGAGATCGAATGGCGGCTGACCGCCGTGCGGCCGGGCGACTACACGGTCAACTACGCCGTGTCACCCGGCCTGCACGGCAAGGCCGTCCCCGCCAACGGCCAGAACGTCACCGGGAAGTTCCGCGTGCGGATCTCGGACGAGCCGGTCCCCGCGCGCGTGAACGCCAAGGGCGAAGTCGTCCGCGAGAAGGGCCCCTAGCTGACGGCCACCCGGCCGCCGGTCGAGCGGCGCAGGAAGTCCTCGGGCGGACCGAACAGGACCTCGGCGCCGATGGCCGCGAACCCGGCGGGCTGCAGCGCGCGCAGGGAGGCGGCGTTGGCCGCCGCCACCTGGGCGAAAACGGGCTCCGCCGGCGCGGCCGCGGCGAGCGCGCCCGCGACCAGCGCCCGCGCGAGGCCGCGGTCGCGCCGCTCGGGCGCGACCTCGACGCTCAGCTCGAGCCGCCCCGCGAGCCCGCGGCCGAGCAGCACCATCCCGCCCTCGCCCTCGAACACGCGCAGGTCGCTCCGCCAGCGCCGCGCCCGCACCACGCGCGGGTGGTCGCCGGGCTCGACCTCCCGCACCGGCACGCCGCCGGCGGTCCCCGCCACCCAGGCGAGCACGACGTCGAGGCTGCCCGCCACCAGCCCGGTGCGCTCGGCCAGCCACGCCAGCACGCCCGGCGCCAGCGGTCCCTTGAGGTCCTGCGGGTCGACCCGGGCCAGCACCTCGCCGGCCGGCACGTCGGCGGCCACCACGTGATGGGAGGTGAACGAGAGCACGGCCGCCGGCGCCCCCGCCACGGCGCCCACCACCTCGGTCCGCCCGTCCTCGGGCGGGAACGAGCCGCGGGCGGCCGCGTGGAGCAGGTCGATCACGGGTTCAGCGCGAGGAAGACGAACGCGAGGAACAGGACCAGGTGCACGCCGCCCTCCTGCACGGTGGCGCGGCCGGGCAGCACGGTGAGCGCGCCGACGACCATGCTGATCCCCAGCAGCACGATCTGCATCGAGCCCAGGCCGAGCACGAGCGGCCCGTCGAGCCAGATCGTGGCGAGCGCGATCGTCGGGATCGTGAGCCCGATGCTCGCGATCGCCGAGCCGTAGGCGAGGTTGAAGCTGGTCTGGATCCGGTTGCGGCGCGCGTTGCGGACCGCGGCGAGCGTCTCGGGCGCCAGCACGAGCAGGGCGATCAGCACGCCGACCGCCGACTGCGGCGCGCCGATCGAGTCGACCGCGTCCTCGATCGGGTCCGACTCGAGCTTGGCGAGGGCGACCACGGCCACGAGCGCCACGACGAGCAGCCCGACGCTGATCAGCGCCGCGCGGTCCGACGGGGGGTCGGCGTGCTCCTCCGTACCGGCCTCGGGCAGGAAGTAGTCGCGATGGCGAACGGTCTGGACGAGCACGAACAGCCCGTAGAGCGCGAGCGAGGCGACAGCGGCGAAGGTCAGCTGGGCGGGCGAGAACTCGGGCCCCGGCACGCTGGTGGTGAAGGTCGGCACCACGAGCGTGAGCGTGGCGAGCGTGGCCACCGTCGCCAGCGCGGTCGCGCTGCCCTCCGCGTTGAACGTCGCCAGCCGGGTTCGCAGCGCGCCCACGAGCAGCGAGATGCCGACGACGCCGTTGCAGGTGATCATCACGGCCGCGAACACCGTGTCGCGCGCGAGCGTCGAGGTCTCGTCGCCCCCGGAGACCATGAGCGTGACGATCAGCGCCACCTCGATGACCGTCACCGCGACGGCGAGCACCAGCGACCCGAACGGCTCGCCGACGCGGTGCGCCACCACCTCGGCGTGGTGCACGGCGGCCAGCACGGCGCCGGCGAGCAGCACCCCGGCGACGACGAGCACGATCGTGCCGGGGTGGCTGCCGAACGTGACGACCGCGACCAGGGCGGCGGCGGCCGGAACCGCGTAGGTCCACCTCACCATCGCAGCCCTCGCAGGACCTCGAGCGCCTCGTCGGCGCGGTCGGCGGGCACCAGCAGGTGGTCGTGGCGAAGGCCGGCGAGCACGTTGCAGCTGATCCCGGCGTCGGCCAGCGCGCGGCTGAAGAGCGCCGTCAGCCCGACCTGCTCGAGCGTCGAGTCCACGCGCAGGGTGATCCACGCCGCCACGTAGTCGTAGGCCAGGCCGAGCTCGTCGGCCCGCTCGCGCCGCAGGACGACGGTCAGCCCCTCGTCCTCGCGCACGGTCGCCTCGGCGGGCTCGCCGCCCTCGGCGAACACGAACTCGCCCGGCCGCCGGACGGGATCCAGATCGCTCACATGCGGTGTTCTACCGGCCGGGGGCCGCCGGACGGGCGGCCCCCCGGCCGATGGATCACCGGCTCCGCACCGGTCCGCGGATCGCGCCGGTCGCCTTCACGAGCCGCGCGAGCCGCCTCGTCGCGCTCACCCGCGCCACGCGCCGGGTCGACTTGGCCGACGCGCTCGCCCGCACGGAGGCAGAGAACACGTCAGTGCGGTTGGCCAGGTTGCCGCTGTTGGCGGTGACGAACACCGGCAGGAACCGCCCGCCGGCCGACGTCAGCCCCTCGTAGTCGCCGACGAAGAAGCCCCGGGCGTCGGGCGCGGTCCGCATGTCGAACGACCGGTCCGTGAGCCGCTGCCGCGGCGAGAACGTCGCGCCGCCGTCGCGCGACGACGTGAACCAGTAGTCGGTGGCGAGCGGCCCGCCGCTCGGGTCGTCGGCAGTGAAGTCGTAGTACGTCACCCCGACATTCCCGTGCTCGTCGACGTCGACCGAGCCGGTGAACGCCTGCGTGAGCTTGTTGGCGCTGATGCGCTTCGGGTCGCTCCACGTCAGCCCGCCGTCACGCGAGCTGGCGATCACGATCTGGTCGTTGAAGATCGGCAGCGGGGCGGCCAGCGTGAAGCGGATGTCCTGCCACACGATGTGGAGGTCGTCCGAGCGCCGGCGCGGGTCGGCGGCGGCCTCAGGCAGCAGGTCGCCGGTCCTCACCGGATGCAGGTCGAACGGATCGACGACGCCCTGCCCCTGCGTCGCGCTGCTGAACATCACGTCGACGATGATCGGCGCCGACCAGGTGACGCCGCGATCGGTCGAACGCTGGACGGCCGCGAGCGGCAGCCCGCGGTCGATGAGGTCGAAGACGTTGACGAGCGTCCCGTCGCTGAGGACGACGATCTGGTTGCCGAGCGTCTGGATGTTGCTGTTGTCCGGGAAGTCGAGGATCGTCCGTGTCGGCTCCCAGGTGCGGCCGCCGTCGGTCGAGCGGGCGAACAACGTGTCGCCCGAGAATGGCGAGGCCGGGTTGGCCGGGTTCCGGATCTGGAGGCGATCCCAGACCGCGTAGACGAAGCGGCCGTCCCTGGGATCGGCCGTGATCGACTCCTTGTCGTTGAACAGCGCCGCGCTGGTGTCGCGCTGGAGCGTGGTGATACGGCCCCAGGTGCGACCGCCGTCGCGCGAGCTCGAGACGAGGATGGCGCTGATCGTCTGGTCGGCGCTGACGGCGAGGGCGATCTGGTGGGCGGAGCCGTCGCCGCCGAAGCTGACCCACGGGTCCGAGGCCCGGTCGTAATCGCCGCCGTTGGCGGCGTTGCCGCCGGCGCAGCGCGAGAACGGCGGCGGCGCCGGCCGCGACCACGAGCGGCCGCGATCGAAGGAGACGCCCGTCAGGTTGCCCTGTGCCCCGCCATTGGACCAGCGGTCCTGCTGCCAGACCGCGACGAGGTTGCCGCCGCCCTTGGGGTTCGCGCTGACCCACGGCTCGACCTCGGCGTTGGTGAAGAGCGTTCCGCCCGCGGCCGGGCCTCCGCAATTCGCGGCGAACGGCGACGCTCGGCTGATCCGCTCCAGCGAGGAGGACTGGGCCAAGGCGCTGCTCGTGCCTCCCATCGCGAGCAGGAGCGGCAGGGCGCAAGCCAGAAGACGTCGCATGGTGGCCTCCCATGCGGTTGACGGTTGCCGCGCGTTCCCCGCACCCCCCGGGGCTCGCGCGGAGGGACCTACCAAAGCTACGCCTGAGCGCTCAGCGGGGCAAACCTGGCGCGATGATGCGGTAGGCCTTCAGACCGAGCCCGAGGCGCTCGCGATCCTCGGTCTGCATCGGGTCCAGGCCGCTGAGCTCCTTCACCCGCTCGAGCCGGTAGGCGACGGTGTGGCGATGGGCGTAGATGGCCGCCGCCGTCGCGTTCATGTTGCAGTTGTGCTCGAGGTAGGCCTCGAGCGTCTGGACGAGGTCGGTGCGGTACTGGTCGTCGTAGCGCACGATCGCCGCCACGGTGTCGTCGTAGAACGAGCGCACCTCCTCCGGGTGGGAGGCGAGCACGCGGAACAGCAGCCGGTAGGTGCCGCTGCCGATGTCCTCCTGGATCGGTCCGCCGAGCCCGTCGCCGCGCTGGAGCACCTCGAGCACCAGCTCGGCCTCCTGGATCGCGCGGCCCAGCTCGGCCGGGTCGCCGTAGAAGGAGGAGAGGGCGACGACGCCGTGGCGCTGGAGCCTCGTGGCCAGCGTGCGGGCGGCCGTCACGGTGGCCGCCTGGTCGGCGCCCGGCAGCAGCGCGTAGACGCGGCCGGCCGGGCCACCCTCGACGTGCTGGGCGAGCGCGCCCGGGTACTCGGAGGCGATCATCGCCACCACGTGGCGGGGCCGCTCGGAGGACAGCTCTGCGCACAGCACGACCGCGCCGTTGGTCAGGTCGCAGCCGAGGCGGCCGGCGCGGCGCACGACGTCGGCCGCGTCGATCGCGTCGGGGCGCTCGCGCAGCTCCTCGAGGAACGAGCCGCGGACGTTCTCCTCGACCTCCTCGCGCGCCTCCTCGACGGCCACCTCGGTGAGTGCCGCCACGGCGGCGAGGTGCAGGAACTCGACCGCCTCGGGCTCCGGGCGCCCGGGGTCGAGCAGGACGACGCCGCCGATCCGCTCGTCGCCGGAGGCGATCGGGACCTCGGCCACCACCCCGGGCGGGACCGGGGCCACGCGGCCCCGGCCCTGCTCTCCGACGTACCGCCGCACGGCGGAGAGCGCCGCCTCGCCGCCGGGCGAGGCGACGGCCACGCCGAGCCGCGGGACGACCACGACGACCGGGCCGCCCGCCGCGTCGGCGGCGAGGTCGGCGACGGCTGCCAGGCCGTCGCCGGTCAGCACCGCGTCGAGCATCTGGAGGTGCACGGCTCGCAGCCGCTCGACGAGCGACGTGGCGGCCGGCGGCGAAATGTCCGGCCGCCCCGTCATATCGAGTGCCTCAGGCCGTGGCCTGGGCCGCCACCTCGGGATGGGCCTGCAGCGTCTCCTCGCCGGACTCGCCGGTGCGGATGCGGTAGGCCTCCTCGACCGGCATGACGAACACCTTGCCGTCGCCGATCTGGCCGGTGCGGGCGTGCTTGAGGATCGCGTCCACGACCGTCTGCACGTCCTGCGACGCGACCACGCACTCGAGCTTGACCTTCGGCCGCAGCCAGTTCGTCAGCTCGGCACCGCGGTAGCGCTCCGTGATGCCCTTCTGGCGCCCCGATCCCTTGACCTCCGAGATGGAGAGGGACGGGAAGCCGAGCCCTAGGAGCTCCATGCGGATCGGCTCGAACGACTCGTGCCGGATGAACGCCTCGATCTTCTTCACGTGACCGGAACCTCCTTGGTGGTGGCGCCGCGAGGTGTCTCACGCGACGGGACACCGCCAGGGGCGGGGCTGTAGCCGATGAGCTCGGGCGCCGGGATGAACTGCTCCGGATACCCGTACATACCATGCTCGGAGATGTCCAGTCCGGCGTCCTCTTCCTCGGCCGTGACGCGCAGGCCGTAGGTCTTCTTGATCGCCCAGAACGTGGCGTAGGAGAGCGTGAACACGAAGGCGAACACCGTGACCACGCCGAGCGCCTGGGTGCCCAGCTGGTGGAACGAGCCCGTGTAGATCAGGCCGCCCTCGCCGAACGCGTTGTACTCGGCCAGCCGCGGCGACGTGAAGATGCCGCAGGCCAGCGTGCCCCACACGCCGCACAGGCCGTGGGCGGTCAGCGCGCCGACCGGGTCGTCGATCCGCTTGTCGATCGCGTAGACGCCGAGCGGGACGATGATGCCGGCGATCGCGCCGATGATCGGCGCCGTCCACGGCTCCACGTAGCCCGAGGGCGCCGTGATGGCCACCAGGGCGCCGATCGCGCCGTTGCCCGCCATGCCGATGTCGATCGTGCCGGTCTTCCAGTACGCGGTGCCGATCGCGAACAGCACGCCGGAGCCGGCGGCCAGCATGGTCACGAGCGCGACCTCGGGGAAGCGCCCGTCCATCGCGCCCAGCGTCGAGCCCGGGTTGAACCCGAACCAGCCGAGCCACAGGATCAGCACGCCGAGGCCGAACAGCGGCATCGAGTGACCCGGTATGGCCCGCGGTCGCCCGTCGGACCCGTACTTGCCGCGCCGCGCTCCGAGCTGGAGCAGGACGGCCAGCGCGCCGGTGGCGCCGATCAGGTGGACCGCCGTCGAGCCGGCGAAATCCTGCATGCCGAGGTTCGCCTGCAGCCAGCCGCCGCCGAACACCCAGTGCGACGCGATCGGGTAGATGAACCCGGCGAAGATGATCGCGTAGAGGATGTAGACGCCGAACTTGATCCGCTCGAGCGTCGTCCCCCAGACGATCGCCAGCGAGACGGCGCAGAACGAGAACTGGAACATCCACTTCGTCTCGATCGTGGCGTCGGAGAGACCCATGACCGGGAAGGCCGTCTGAGGATCGCCGTAGCCACGGAGGAAGAAGCCGTCGTGGCCGATGATCTCGCCGATGCCGAAGGCGAAGGCGAAGCCGCAGGCCCAGTACATGAGCCCGGCGATCGAGAAGTTGGTGAGGATCTTGGCCACCACGGTGCCGGCGTTCTTCGCACGTGAGAAGCCGATCTCCAGGAACGCGAAGCCCGCCTGCATGAAGATCACGAGCAGCGCCGCGACCATCACCCAGATCGAGTTGATGGCAACGCTGTCCGCGAGCACCCCGTTGTTGGCCGCCTCGAGCGTGTCGGCGTGCGCCACGGCAGGCAGGCACAGGGCCAGCGCTGCCCCCAGCAGCGCCGGGCCGGTCCTTTTGAGCATCAGTCCTCCTCGGTGAGATTCCATCCGCTGCGAATGGTGCGGCGAGGAGGCCGGGGCTTCTTTGTCCCCGTGTCGAAGATTCGCGGCCGGGGATTCTCCAACCGGTCGATGGCGAATCGGGAACGCCGATCTTTGGACACGTGGACAAGGAGACGCGCGCGCGGCGTGTCTAGGCTGGCCGACGACCCAGGACCTGTCCCGGAGGAGGATCCTCGACAACCATGCCGCAGCGCACACGCACGCAGAACGTCCACGCCGCCCAGTGGAGCCCCAACGGCGGCTCGCTCGGGCAGAGCGACCTGACCCAGCCCGGCGCCAACGTCTTCGGCGAGAACGTGTTCTCGTCCGCCGTCCAGCGCCAGCGTCTTCCCAAGGCGTACTACAAGCAGCTCCAGGAGACCCTCGAGGCGGGCGGGATGCTCGAGCCCGCGCTCGCCGACGCCGTCGCCTCCGCCATGAAGGAATGGGCGATGGAGCGGGGCGCGACCCACTTCACGCACTGGTTCCAGCCGCTGACCGGCATGACCGCCGAGAAGCACGACTCCTTCTACGCCCCGACCGGCGACGGCAACGCGCTGGCCGAGTTCTCGGGCAAGGAGCTGATCCAGGGCGAGCCGGACGCCTCGTCGTTCCCGACGGGCGGCATCCGGGCGACCTTCGAGGCCCGCGGCTACACGGCGTGGGATCCCACGTCGCCCGCCTTCATCCTCGAGAACCCGAACGGCGCCTACCTCTGCATCCCGACGGCCTTCGCATCGTGGACGGGCGAGGCGCTCGACCACAAGATCCCGCTCCTGCGCTCGATGGACGCGCTGTCGAGCACGGCGCTGCGCGCGCTGCGGCTGTTCGGCGATGACAGCGCCTCGCGCGTGTTCACCACGGTCGGGCCCGAGCAGGAGTACTTCCTGATCGACGAGCGCTTCTACTTCGAGCGCCCGGACCTCATCACCACCGGCCGCACGCTGTTCGGCGCCAAGCCGCCGAAGGGCCACGAGCTCGACGACCACTACTTCGGGTCGATCCCCGAGCGCGTGCTGGCCTGCATGCTCGAGACCGAGCAGCAGCTGGCGCGGCTGGGCGTGCCGATCAAGACGCGCCACAACGAGGTCGCCCCGGCGCAGTACGAGGTGGCGCCGGTGTTCGAGAACTCGAACGTCGGCTGTGACCACCAGCAGCTCACGATGCAGGTGATGCAGAACGTGGCCCGCCGCTACGGCCTCGTCTGCCTGCTGCACGAGAAGCCGTTCGCCGGCGTCAACGGATCGGGCAAGCACAACAACTGGTCGATGGGCACCGACACCGGCCACAACCTGCTCGAGCCGGGCGCCACCCCGCACGAGAACCTGCAGTTCCTGTTCTTCTGCGCCGCCGTCATCCAGGCGGTCGACAAGCATCAGGAGCTGCTGCGCGCGTCGGTCGCCCTGCCCGGCCAGGACCACCGGCTGGGGGCCAACGAGGCGCCGCCGGCGATCATCTCGATCTTCCTCGGTGCCGAGCTCGCGAAGGTCTTCGGAGCGATCGAGTCCGGCTCCGGCGACGCGGCGACGCCGCAGAGCTACCTCGAGCTGGGCGCCTCGGTGCTGCCGGCGCTGCCGATGCACGGCGGCGACCGCAACCGCACGTCGCCGTTCGCCTTCACCGGCAACAAGTTCGAGTTCCGCGCGGCCGGCTCGTCGATGTCGCTCGCGCTCCCGAACACCGTGCTCAACACGATCGTCGCCGAGTCGATCGACGACCTGACGAGCGAGATCGAGCGCCTGCAGGGCGAGGGCGAGTCGCTCGAGGCGTCCGTGCTGGGCGCGGTCAGCTCGGCCTGGGCCGCGCACAAGCGGATCGTCTTCGACGGCGACAACTACGCCGAGGAGTGGCACGAGGAGGCCGAGCGGCGCGGGCTCGCGAACCTGCGCCAGACCCCCGACGCGCTGCCGTGGCTCGTCGAGCCCTCGACGGTCGAGGTGTTCTCCAAGTACGAGGTGCTGTCCGAGCGCGAGCTCGAGTCGCGCTTCGAGGTGCTGGTCGAGCAGTACGTCACGACGCTCAACATCGAGGGCGAGACGGCGGCCTCGATCGCGCGCACGATGCTCCTGCCGGCTGCGGTCCAGTGGTTCGCCACGCTCGGGACCGCCGACAGCAGCACCGGCGTGCAGCGCCTGAAGGAGGAGCTGGGCGGACTGATAGACGAGTTCGTCGACGCGATCTTCGCGCTCGAGACCGCCAACCGGGACCACCCGAACAGCGGCGAGGTGCTCACCGAGGCCAAGTACGTGCAGACCGAGGTCCTGCCCGCGATGGGCGCCGCGCGCGAGGTCGCCGACCGGCTCGAGCGGATCGTGCCGGACGACCTCTGGCCGCTGCCGAAGTACTCGGAGATCCTCTTCATCAAGTAACAGGACTCCACCGGAGTCCTGGGTCAGCGAGGGCCCCGCCACGGCGGGGCCCTCGCCCGTTCCGTGGCAGTCTTCGGCCATGCCACTCACGCTCGATCAGACCCAGACGCTCATCGCCGCCGCCCACGAGCACGCCCGCGGCGCGGGACTCAACGTCACCGTCGCCGTCGTCGACGAGGGCGGCCTGCTGAAGGCGCTCGGCCGCATGGACGGGGCGCCGCCGCTGAGCGCGCAGATCGCCGAGGCGAAGGCCGTGGGGGCCGCCGTGTGGCATCGCGACGGCGATCAGCTCGCCTCCGTGCAGGACCAGCGGGCCGCCTTCTTCGGGCAGGTCAGCCAGCTCACCCGGCTGCCGCTCATCCCCGCCGACGGCTCGGTGGTGATACGCGACGGCGGCACGGTCCTGGGGGCGGTCGGCGTCAGCGGCGCGAAGCCCGAGGAGGATCGCGAATGCGCCGACGCCGGCGTGGCCGCGATCTTGGGCTAAAGGCCGGGCAGGCCTCTGCCGATCACGCGGTTAGGCCCACTCGCCACACGCGCTTTCGCCCTCCTCCCCCTCCCAGGTGGAAGCTTCCGGCGAGTGGGCCTTTTTCATGCCCCGATGGGGCGCAGCTCTTCGGCGTAGGAGAGCGACCACCGGCGCAGCTCGCCGGTCGGCAACACCTCGTAGCTGCCCATCCGCCACAGCGGCGGCGAGTACGCGTGCAACGTCACCGCCGGCTCGCTGCCGGCGTGGCTCACGCGGTGGATGTCGGCGGGTCCGAAGGTGAAGCTCTCGCCGGCGGCCACCGTGCGCGCGGCCGGCGGGCCGCCGAGCACGAGCCGCTCCTCGCGCACCGCGCCGGCGGTGACCGCGACGGCGCCCGAGGACAGGTCGTGGTCGTGGTAGCCGGTGTCGTGGTCGTTCATCCAGCAGATCAGCCAGACGCCCACGCGCTCGTCGCGGCGCAGCTCGGCGTAGGTCCGGGCGTCGGCCCGGTGCTCGACGAGGTGCGCCCACTCCTCGGGCTGCGCGGCGAGGTCCTGGACCAGTCGCTCGAGGTCGGGCTGCGCGATCACGACAGGACCCGGGCCGGGTTGACGCGGAGGACGGCGTGGCGGAAGGCCGGGCCGAGCGCGGCGAGCGACGGCGGGTCGACGACGGGGCGGTCGGAGCCGTGCACGAGCCGGTCGACGCCGACCACGCGCAGCATCGCGTCGACGGCCTTGGGGCCGTAGGACGAGACGTCGTACCAGGACCGTTCGTCGTGGACGGCGCCGGCGGGACCGCCGCGCGAGGCGAGGCGCTCGACGTGCAGCGGAGCGCAGCCGGCCAGCATCGCCCACACGACCTTGAGCTCCGGGTGGGCGGCGCGGCCCCACTCCGCCCACGCGAGCCACGCGGTCTGCATCGCGGCCACGTAGGAGGTCATCGCCGGCCACCAGGCGGGCGCGTGCGGGTTGGTCGCCGAGCCCGGGTGCACGAGCAGCGGAGCGTCGCGCGCGGCGAGGCGCTCGAGCAGCGCCGCCGCGTGCCGCAGCGCCTCGGGCCCGCCGAGCGCGTCGGCCGGCAGGCAGAGGCCGACGGCTCCCGCTTCGAGCAGCGCGTCGAGCTCGTCGGCCCGCGAGGTCGAGGCCCAGAGGCCGAACGGCGCGCCCAGCTCGAGCACACCGGCGTGGAAGGCGTCGAGCAGCGGCTGCGCCTCGCGGGCGGGCAGCGCCTCGATGCCGAGCGGCGTCGAGGGGGCGACGATCACGCGCTCGAGACCGTCGGCGAGTGCCCGCTCGGCCCGCGGGCCGGGGTCGTGGGCGGTGAGGTCGAACGCCGACGGCGGCTCGCCGGCCAGCTCGAGCGTCCAGCCGCGGTCGTCGCGACGAAGCCGCGGAGCGGCCCTGCGGCCCTCGAGCAGGCGCACCAGCGCGCCAGGCCAGAGGTGCTGGTGCAGGTCGGTCGCAGGCATCCGCCCAGCAGCATACCGCACTTTGTCGATCAGTTCAGTGAACTTACTCTGCCCGCAGCGCAGCGGCGATCGCCACGCGGGCGGCCTCGCGGGCGGCGAGGGCCGAGAGCACCGCCACCGCGGCGAGCCCCACGGGCAGCGCGAGGCTCACGCTCCACCACGACGGCAAGGTGGCGACGTCGGGACCGTCGGAGGGGTCGGTGATGCCGACGATGGTGGTGAACAGCCAGGCGCCGAGCGGCAGGCCGACCAGCACCGAGGGCACGGCGAGCAGCAGGCCACCCGCGACCACCGTGCCGGTCACCTGCCGGCGGCTGGCGCCGACGGCGCCGAGGATGGCGACGTCGCGGCGCCGCTCGCGCACGCTGAGCAGCAGCGTGGTGAGGAGGTTGACGCCGGCGATGGCGAGCAGCAGTGCGGTCACGCCGTAGACGATCGGCCGCATCTCGCTGACCTCGCGCTCGAGCGACTCGCCGGGCCGGCTGACGAGCAGGCGGCCCGCGCCCACCCGCTCGATCTCGGCCTGGGTCCGCACCGCGTCGACGCCGCCGGACAGCCGCACGATCCAGCTCGGGGACCGCAGCGCCGCGGCCGGGACGGTGCCCGCGAGCGCCACGACGCCGAGTCCGTCGGGGTCGATGTGGCGACCGACCACGCGTGCTCTGAACGGCAGGCCGTCGGCGGTCAGCGACACGGTGTCGCCGATCTCCACGCCGAGCCGCTCGAGCGCCTCGCGACCGAGCGTCACCTCGCCTGCCCGGCGCACGCCGCGGCCGTCCGGCACCGCGAACGCGAAAGCGCTCGGCGAGCCGTCGATCACGCGTGCGTCGAGCTCGAGCCCGTCCGCCATCGCGAGCACGCCGTAGCGGCGACCGACGGCCTCGACGCCGGGCAGCGATGCGAGCAGCCGGTCGACCCGCTCGGGCGGCATCGACTCGGTGAACACCGCCACCTCCCACGGCTGGGCCCGCAGCGCCGGGTCGGCGGCCAGGCGGTCCATCGTCGTCTCGAAGGCCAGCGCGCACACCACCATGGCGCCGGCCAGGGCGAGGCTGGCGACGGTCAGCGCGGCGCGCCCGCGCTGGACATACGCGTCCTTGGCGCCGAGCGCGGCGGTCACCGGCAGCCGCAGGGCGCGCGCGATGCTCGCCGCCCGCGAGGCCCGCCGGGCTCCGGAGCGCACGGGCTGGAGCGCGACGACCGGCGGCAGGCGGCCCGCCCGCCAGGCCGGCAGCGCGCAGGCCAGCGCCACGGCGACCAGGACGAGCAGCAGCACGACGAGCGCGAGGGCCGGGCCGGGCGGTCCGGGCTGCGGCGTGCCGAGCAGGACGAGCGTGTCGCCGAGCAGCGGCGGAGCCAGGAGCCGGCCGCCGAGCAGGCCGAGCGGCGCGGCCAGCAGGCCGAGGGTCAGGTAATGGCCGACCAGCACGGCGGTGACGCCGGCGGGCGTCACGCCGACCGAGCGCAGGAGGCCGATCCGGCGCCGGTCGGCCAGCACGCGGCCGCCGATCGCGGTGGCGAGCGTGAAGCCGGTGGCCAGGAGCGCGAGCAGCGTCGCGGCGCCCAGGATGGCGAGCGTGCGGCGCGACTCGTCGGTGAAGTCGGCGCGCGCCTCCAGCCAGTCGTTGACGCGCACCTTGCCGGCGGCGGCCAGCCGCTGGGCCACCTCCGCGGCGGCGTCGGGGTCGCGCAGCCGCAGGCCGGCGACCACCACGTCGCCGGCGGCGGGATCGCCCTCCTCCGGCGGCGCGGGCGTGAGCGTCCGAACCTGCTCTGCGGTCACCCAGCCGTCGGCGCTGGGAAGCGGGAGCACGGCCACGCCGACGATCCGGAGCCGCTCGCCGCCGAGCGCGATCCGGTCGCCCGGGCCCAGGTCCATGCCGAAGGCGAGCGCGCGGTTCAGCGCCAGCTCGCCCGGCCCGCGGGGGAGCCGTCCGGCGACCACGAGCGGGCGGTCGACCGTCGTGCGCGCCGGCAGCGCGGCGAGCACGAGCCGATCGGCGCCCCCGGACGCCGCCACCCGCACGAGCCTTCGCGGAGCGCTCGCCTCGGCGACCTCCGGCAGCGCCGCCGCCTCGGCGACCGCGCCGGGCGGACCCATCACGTCCAGGTGCGCGCCGTTCGTCGCCTGCATCAGGTCGTCGAACGGCTCCTCCATCACCGCGCGCAGGTGCAGCGTGACCAGCAGCGCGCCGGCGGCGATCGCGATCACCAGCCCGGTCAGCGCCGCCTGGAAGGGGCGCTGGCGCAGGTCGGCGCGGATCAGGCGGCCGGCGGCGCGCAGCATCAGCCCTCCAGCGGCAGCACGCGGCCGATCGCGGCCTCGGCGTCCGCCTCGCCGTCGAGGTCGGACTCCCCCACCACCGCCCCGTCGCGCATCCGCAGCACGCGCCCGGCGGCGCTCGCGACGCGCAGATCGTGGGTGACGAGCACGATCGCCTGGCCCTCCTCGGAGCGCTCGCGCAGCACGCTGACGACCTCGCGCGCGGCCGCGCTGTCGAGGTTGCCGGTCGGCTCGTCGGCCAGCAGCACGCTCGGCCGGTTGACCAGCGCGCGGGCGATCGCCACCCGCTGCTGCTGCCCGCCGGACAAGGAGCCGGGCACCCGCGCGGCCGTCTCGGCGAGGCCGAGCCGCTCGAGCAGGTCGTGCGCCCGCCGCCGCGCCTCGCGCGCCGGGACGCCGGCCAGCAGGGCCGGCAGCTCCACGTTGTCGGCGACGGTGAGGTTCTCGATCAGGTTGAAGAACTGGAAGACGAACCCGAGCTCGCTGCGCCGCAACCGCGCGCGCCGCGCCTCGCTCGCGCCGTCGACGCGCTCGCCGTGGAGGTAGATCTCGCCCGCCGTCGGCCGGTCGAGCCCGCCGAGCAGGTTCAGCAGCGTCGACTTCCCGCAGCCGCTCGGCCCCGTTACGGCCAGGAACTCGCCGTGGCCGAGCGCCACGTCCACGCCGGCCAGCGCGACCACCTCGGCATCGCCGCTGCCGTGCACCTTGCGCAGGGAGCGCGCCTCGATCACCGCGGTCATGTCCCCAGCACCTCCTCGCAGCGGTCGAGCCACTTCAGGTCGGCCTCCAGGTGCAGCGCCGCTCCCTCGACGACCAGGGCGGTGGCGCCGTCGGCGCCACCGGACGCCAGCACGCGCTCGAGCTCGCCGAGCGAGCGCAGGTAGGCCGCGCGCTGGCGCGCGATCAGCTCGGCGGGGTCGGCGAGCCCCATCGAGTGGGCGAGCACGAGCTTCATGAAGAAGTCGTCGCGCAGCCGGGTCGGCGCGCTCGGCGCCCCGAGCCACTCCTGCAGCGCATCCCAGCCGGCGTCCGTGAGCCGGTAGACCCGCTTGTCCGGCCGACCCTGCTGCGCGACCGAGTCGTCGCTCACCAGCTCGTCGCGCTGGAGGCGCTGCAGCGTCGTGTAGACCTGGCCCGCGTTGAGCGGCGCGATCACCGTCCCGAAGCGATCCTCGAGCGCGCGCTTGATCTCGTAGCCGTGTGCCGGCGCGTCGGCGAGGACGGCGAGGACGGCGTGTCGCATCGCCACATATCTAACCGCTATCTATATCCGTTAGTCAAGGGGGGTCTGACCCCCCTTAGCCGGCGTGGCCGCCCGGGCCGGCCTCGCCCGCGCCGCCGCCGTAGCCGCCACTGCCGTGCGAGCCGCCGCTGAAGTGGTGGTCGCGGGCGGAGGTGTCGTGGGCACCGGGCCAGTCGGGCTCGCGCTTCGGGCGGCCGGTCCGGCCGGAGAGCACCACGACCGCCACCACGACGACGGCGAGCACGAGAACCGCGATGAGGATCCACATGCCGCGGAGGGTGCCGCGCGCTCTTGTCCACCGGATAAAGGGTCGAAATGTTGCGCGGACTCGAGCTGGGTTTCGGAACGTCAACTGCGCTAGATGAGGAGGCGAAGGAGCCGGCGTGGCCGGCCGCGGCGGCGGACTCGATGACAAGACCAGGCTCCGCCGGCCTCGCAGCTCCCTGCCCAGCCGCAGTTGACGTTCGCTCAGCGCGGCGGGCTTGAAGAAGTAGTCGTTGTCCTGCGTGATGAACTTGCCGAGCTCGTCGATGAAGAACCCGCCCCACAACAGGTGCGCGATGTGCAGGCCGTGGCCGCCGAGCTCGGGTAGTGGGTGAGCCACAGCTGCGCGCGGAGCACGAGGATCGTCGTGACGGCCGAGATCAGCAGCAGCTCGTGCAGCGTCGCGAAGCCCGGGACCGGGGCTGTCGCGTCAGCACACCGGCACTGCGCACGACGCCAGCTCGGGGATCGTCACGAACCGCGCGCCGCGCGCCGTGTGGTACTCGAGCGCCGCCCGCGCAGCGGCCAGGGACCGCGTCCTGTCGTGCGCGGGGTCGCGGTCGCAGCCGTCGTGCAGGAGGATCAGGTCGCCGTCGCGCGCATGCAGGCAGCGGCGGGTGATCCGGCCGGCCGTCTCCCAGCTCCGCCAGTCGTAGGCCGTGACCGACCAGGTGACGGGCACGTAGCCCTCCTCGGCCAGCACATGCAGCGTGCCCGGTCGCCGGCGCCCGTACGGCGGGCGCATCAGCATCGCGCCGTCGACCTGCGAGAAGGTCACGCCCGCACGCTCGACGGCCCAGCGGCAGCGCGCGAGGTCCTCGCGAAGCATGCCGGCGCTGTGCAGCGGCATCGTCGGATGCGTGTAGGTGTGGTTGCCGATCGCGTGCCCGCGGTCGGCGATCTCGCGCACGAGCTCCGGCTCGCGCGCCGCCCAGCGGCCGATCAGGAAGAACGTGGCCTTCGCCTCGTAGTCGTCGAGCAGGTCGAGCAGGCGCGGCGTCACGCGCGGGTTGGGCCCGTCGTCGAAGGTGAGCGCGAGCCTCCCGCGGGCGCCGGGGAAGCGGTGGATGGTGGGCCCGTAGAGCTGGGCGGTCGGCACCTGAGCGCCGTAGAGCGCCACAGCCGCGACACCAGCGCCGAGCGCGATCGCGGTGCGCATCACGCCACGCTCCGCGCGACCCGCCGCGCCTGCCGGCGGTCGCGCCGCGAGTCGGCGGCGGCCGCGGTCACGCGCGCCTCGATCGTCTCGAGCGCGACCCGGTTGCCGTCCTGCTCGTAGCCGGCGAGCGCCGTCTCGTACTCCGGCAGGCGCCCGAGGAACCTCGCCAGGTCGCCCGGCCCTGCGACGGGCGCGCACATGCCGTATCCCTCGCGCTCGAGGTAGCGGGCGTTCATGAGCTGCTCGAACTGGCCGTGCAGCGGGAGCGACAGCACCGGCTTGCGCAGGTAGATCGCCTCGCTGAGCAGCGAGAAGCCGCCGCCGGTGACGACCGCGCGCGCCGTCCGCAGGTCCTCCAGGAACCCCTCGTTCGAGCGCCGGCCGCGCATCCCGTACACGCGCGCGGGCACGCCCGCGTCGCGCAGCGCGTCGATCACCCCGTGGTCGCCGCTCGAGTACACGAGCACATGCTCGCCGCGCTCCGGGACCGCTTCGATCACCTCGGGGCGCACGATCGGCGGCACCAGCGTCGTCCGCCCCCACATCACGCGCGGGCGGAAGAACGTCGTGACGACGTAGTCGCCCGCCGTCGGGATCATCGCCCGCGTGATCGCGCGGGCCAGCACGAAGTCCGCCAGCTCGCCGCCGACGATCTCGTCGTCGTGGTGGCAGCGGACGAGCATGTGGATGTTGTCGATCGAGACCAGCGGCACGTGCCGCGTGCGGGCGTACAGCGCGGACAGCGGCTCGAAGTCGGTGACGACCACGTGCGGCTGCCAGTAATGCACCACTGACAGCCAGTGGCGCGCGGTCTCCGGCAGCTCGTGCGGCATGGCGACGACGTTGCGGCGGAGCGTCGCCCAGCGCCGGATCTCGCCCTCCTCCATGGCGAACGAGGGGCCGAAGATCTCGTCCACGCGCGGCAGCCGCTCCTTCAGGTAGGAGAAGGCGCGGCCCGAGGCCACAACGCGCACGTCGTGGCCGCGCTCCAGCAGCTCGGCGATCACCACCTGCGAGCGCGTGGCGTGGCCGAGGCCCTCGCCGTTGACGCCGTACAGAATTCTCATGTCTGCTCCTTGGGTTCGGTGGGACTGCCGGCGATCAGGTCGGCAGCGCGCAGGCGGGCGCGCGCGACCCGACGGCCGGGGGCGAAGCGGCGAGCCGCCCGCGCGTGGCGGGCGTCGTCGTAGCGCCAGCGCGCCCACGGCGAGCTCGGATGGGCGAGCCGGACCGCGCCGGCCAGCGCGACGACGGGAACGAAGAGGCCGACCACGCCGAGCAGCACGCGGCCCTTGGCGAAGCACACGATGGCGAGGCCGGCGATCAGCGAGACCGCGGCGGCGGTGCCGGCGATCGACGCCGGCTCGTCGAGGCCGAACGGCTGCGTGCCGATCACGACGAGCGCGCCGAAGGCCACGGTGCAGACCACCGCGTCGAACGACGCGCGGCCCTCCTCGGCCCAGTACACGTCCTCGAGTCGCACCCACAGCGCGAACTCGTCGAGCGTGAAGCCGGCGCCAACGCCGAAGCCGATGGCGATCAGGTGCCACCACGGCGCCTCGAGCGGCGCGGCGAAGGCGAGGAAGCCGCACAGCAGCATCAGACCGATCCCCCACACGAGGTGGTGGACGTGGACGCCGCCGGTCTCGAGCCCGCCCGGCCACCACGACACGCCGCGCGTCAGCCGCGCGCTCGTGCGGATGGCCAGGAAGGCGACGAGGAAGGCGGCGAGCACGACGAACGCCGTGCCCGACCCGGGCTGGAGCCGGTCGCCGAAGGGATCGATGCCGATGAGGTTCACGACGCCGGCTTGATCGAGAAGCCCGCACCCGACGGCCGCAGGAAGGTGCCCGTCGTGGCCTGCAGCCGCCACGGCCGCGGCAACCCACCGTCGGGACGCTGCAGGAAGCCCGCGAGCAGCCTCGTCGTGGCCGCGCAGCTCGGGCTCGCGGCGGAGGTGCGCGTCACCCAGTAGCGGCCGCGCGGGATCGCCAGCGCGCCGATGCGGTCGTTGTGCAGCACCCGGAAGGTGGCCGGGCAGCGCAGGCCGCCACTCGACGGCGTCGGCCCCGGCAGCGGGTTGACGGCCGGCTCGACGCGGAAGCCGACCCGCCACGTGCCGCGAATGAAGGTGCCGTTCTGCCAGTCGAGCAGCCAGAGCCCCTGCAGGCGGCCGTCGTAGTCGCTCAGGAAGCGCGCGAAGTTGCTCATCGCCTGGTCGCAGGTCAGCGGCCCGGCCGACAGCAGCGTCACCGTGTACGACCCCGCCGGCACCTTGAAGACGCCGATGTGGTCGTTGTGCATGACCTGGAAGACGCCCGGACAGCGCAGGCCGGTGGCGGGATGCTGGCCTTCGCCGCCGCTGGGCGTGGAGGCGGTGGCGATCGAGAACGAGATCCCTGCGGCGCCGCTGAACGTCGAGGTCGCGGCGTCGAGACGCCACGGAGACGGCAGCTTTCCGTCGAAGTCCTCGAGGAACTGGCGGAAGAGGTCCGCCGCGTGGGCGCAGGGAAGGAGCGCGGGGTCGGAGACCGTGAGCTGGTACGCGCCGGCCGGGACCAGCAGCGTGCCGATCTGGTCGTCGTGCAGCACGCTGAAGGTCGCCGGGCAGGCGACGGGCGCGGCCGAGGCGGCGGCCGGCGCCGCGGCGATCGCCGCGGCGCTCAGGAGCAGGGCGGCGAGGGTCTTCACGAAGGGGAGGGTCATGAGGGCGAGCATCCCGGGGCCCGCATCCCACGCCTTCAGTAGTCGACTACGGCACTTGCGCGGCGCCGCTACGTAGCTCGCGGCGCGTCCTGACACCGAGCTTGTTCATCGCCCGGTAGAGGTGCGTCTCGACGGTGCGCACCGAGAGCACGAGCCGGTCGGCGATCTCCGCGTTCGACAGTCCGCGAGCGGCGAGCTCGACCATCTGCGCCTCGCGCGCGGTCAGGGTCACCGCGGCGTCGTCGAGGCCGCGGACGGCGGGCAGGAAGCCGCCCTGGCCGGGGTCGAGCTCGCGCATGCGCGCCGCTGCCCGGCGGGCCGAGTCCTGCCGTCCGGCGGTAGCAAACGTGTGGGCGGCCTCGGCGGCGCACTCGAGCGCGAGGCGCGGGACGCCGATGTCCTCGAACTCGTCGGCGCACGCCAGCAGCCGCGGCCCGTCGGCGCTGGCCAGCGCCTCGGCGTGGCCGGCGTAGGCGGCCGTCAGCCGGGCGTCGCAGCGCGCGACGAGCTCGCCGAGCGGTGCCACCAGCGGCCGCGCCGGGGCTCCCGCCCGCAGCGCGTCGTGGTAGAGCCGCGCCGAGTAGATCGGGATCCCGGCCATCTGCTCCGCGCCCTCCATGAGGATCCGCCGGGCCCGCGGGGGATCGCCCTCGGCCAGCGCCAGCCACGCCTCGCCCTCCAGCACGTAGGCGCGGTCGGTGTCGATCACCTCGCGGTCCCCGATCGCCGCGCGCATGCGCTCGGCGGCCGCGGCCGCGGCCTCGGCGTCGCCGGTGAAGTAGCCGATGCCGACCTGGAACGCGTGAGCGGACTTGAGGACCTGGAAGGGATCGTGGCGCTCGAGGTGCACGCACGCCTCCGCGTACCAGCGGGCGGCGTCGACGAAGCGGCCGGACAGGAACGCCCCGGCGCCGAGCGTCATGGCGGCGATGCCGGCCGCGCCGTGGTCGCCCGACTCGAGCGCGCCCGCCAGCGCCCGGTCCATCCACGCCTCCGCGGCCGCGACGTCCCAGCCCGACTCGAGCCCGAGGACGCACCACATGATGCAGGCGAGCTCGTCGTTCTCGTCGCGCAACGGGATCGGCGGCAGCCGATCGACCAGCAGCTCGCGCGCCTCGCGCACGCGGCCGCTGTAGAAGAGGTTGATGACGTGGACGAGCTCGGTCCGCCGGCGCGCCGCCGGTTCCAGACGTGGGTCGCCGAGGATCGACGACGTGTCCTCGAGCGTGCCGCCCAGGCCGCCCTGGAGCGAGAGGAGCTGGAGGCGCAGCGGCTCGAGCTGCAGCCGCCACTCCTGCCCGGGCCACCAGGCGCGCGCCCGGTCGAGCAGCGCGAGCGCGTCGTCCATCCGCTCCAAGCCCCAGTAGAGGACCGCCGTGCGCTGCTCGAGATACGCGATCGCCGCCTCGCGGTCGTCGACGGCGCCCTCGATCGCAGCGAGCACCTCCTCGGCCTCCTCGTTGCGGTCCCGCACCGCGTGCGCGCGTGCGAGCAGCAGGGCCGCGTCCCACCCTGCCCCGCCGTCCAGCGCGAGCGTGGCCAAGCGGGCGCCGAGCTCGGCGTCGCCGGCCAGGGACGCGGCGCGCGCGGCGGTGAGCAGCAGCGGCTGCGGGATCGGCTCGCCCGCGTCGAGCAGCCAGCGGGCGATCCGCAGCGCGTCGTCGAGGTCGCGGTCGGGCCGCTCGGAGACCAGCCGGGCCAGCTCACGGCGCGCGGCGACGGCACGCAGAACGGGCATCGAGGCGCGCAGGACCTCGCCGTAGAGCGGGTGCGCGAGGCGGACGGCCTCGATCCGCTCGACGGTCACGAGGCCCTGCGACTCGGCTCCCGCCACCGCGTCGGCCCCCGCCAGCGCTTCGATCTCCTCCAGTCGCAGCGGTTCGCCGAGCGCGAGGTACTCGATCGCGCGCCGCTCGTCGGGCGCCAGGCCGTCCATGCGCGCGCTCACGAGCTCGGTGAGCGAGGCGCTGGGCGCCGGAGTGCGGGCCAGCCGCCAGATGCCGCCGGCGTTCGCGAGCGCCCCGCTCTCGACGCAGCCGACGAGCAGCTCGCGCAGGTAGAGCGGGTTGCCGCCGGCATTGCGGTGGAGCCACCGCCGTGCGCGCTGCTCGACGGGACCGCCGAGCACGGACTCGACGAGCGTCGCCGTCGCGTCCTCGGTGAGCGGCCGGAGCGCGACGCGCTCCGCGCCGGCGTCCTTCCACAGCGACTCCACGGCGTCGGGCGCGGGCTCCCCTGCCCGCACGGTGACGACGACGAACGCGACGCCGGACATGGTGAGCTGGAGGACGAGCGCCGCCGAGCTCGGATCGAGCAGCTGCGCGTCGTCGACGCCGAGGACCACCCGACGACCGCCCGCGCGGTCGCGCAGCGCTTCTGCACTCCGCCGCATCAGCTCGAGCGGCTCGTCGGAGCGCACGTCGGCCGGCACGAGGGCGGCGAGCGCGCCGAGCGGGACCGCCGCCGCGCTGCGCGTGGCCTGCACCCAGCCGGTGAGCGCTCCCTCGCGCTCCGCCCCCTGCACGGCATGGCGCGCCAGGCGGGACTTGCCGACGCCGGCGGTCGCGCTCAGCACGACGCCGGACGCGTCGCGTGCCCGCGCGCCCGCAATGCGCTCCAACTCCGCCTCGCGACCGACCAGCGGCCACGAGAGGGCCTCCGGCAGGTGGTTCACGGGCCGAGTCTACTCGGAACACAACCTTGCCAAAGTTGTGTCAAGGTTGCGCTACTCTTGGCGGCCATGCGTGACTTCCTCGCCGCCGTCCGCGATCACGTCGTCGTCTTCGACGGCGGGATGGGCGCCACGCTCGAGCAGTTCGACCTCTCGCTGGAGAAGGACTACCGGCTGCCCGGCCGCTGCCACGAGGCGCTCGTGCTCAACCGCCCGGACGTCATCCAGGGCGTGCACGAGTCGATGATCGAGGCGGGCGCCGAGGTGGTCGAGACCGACACCTTCCAGGCCTCCCGGATAAAGCTCGAGGAGTGGGGCCTCGAGGACCACACGCTCGAGATCAACCGCAAGGCCGCCGAGATCGCCCGCAAGGCGGTCGGCGAGGACCGCTTCGTGGCCGGCTCGATCGGCCCCACCGGGCACCTGCCCGCGTCCGAGGACCCGACGCTCGGCAAGATCACCTTCCGCGAGCTCGTGACCGTCTTCACCGAGCAGGCCCAGGGCCTGCTGGAGGGCGGCGCCGACCTCATCATCATCGAGACGGCGCAGGACATCCTCGAGGTCAAGGCCGCGGTGTTCGGCACGCGCGAGGCGTTCAAGCTCACGGACCGCAGCGTCCCGATCCAGACGAGCGTCTCCCTGCTGCCCAACGGCGGCAAGATGCTGCTCGGCACCGACATCAGCGCCGCCCTGGCCACGCTCGAGGCACTCCAGGTCGACGTCATCGGCCTCAACTGCTCCACCGGCCCCGAGGACATGCGCGACGCCGTCCGCTTCCTCGGCGAGCACTCGCCGGTCCCGATCCACTGCATCCCCAACGCCGGCATCCCGCACCAGGGCCCGAACGGCGAGACGATCTTCCCCGAGACGCCCGAGCAGCTCGTGAACGTGCTCGGCGAGTTCGTCGAGCGCTACGGCGTGAACATCGTCGGCGGCTGCTGCGGCACCACGCCCGACCACATCTACGCGCTCGCCCAGCGCGCCGAGGGCCGCAACTCCTCCACCCGCCCGGAGCCGCGGCCCGCGCACGTCTCCTCCATGATCGCCGCCGCCCCGCTCGTGCAGGAGCCGCGCCCGACGCTGGTCGGCGAGCGCGTCAACTCGCAGGGCTCGCGCAAGGCCAAGGAGCTGCTGCTGGCCGACGACTACGACGGCCTGCTCCAGGTCGCCGAGGACCAGGTGGAGGGCGGGGCCCACGTGCTCGACGTCTGCGTGGCGCTGACCGAGCGCCAGGACGAGGACGAGCAGATGCGCCGCGTGGTCAAGAAGGTCTCGCTGACCCAGCCGGCGCCGATCCAGGTCGACTCCACCGAGCCCGACGTGATCGAGCGCGCGCTCGACCAGATCCCCGGCCGCGCGATCGTCAACAGCGTCAACCTCGAGGCCGGCCGCGACAAGCTCGACAAGGTCGTCCCGATCGCGCTCCAGCACGGCGCCGCGCTGATCGCGCTGACCATCGACGAGGTCGGCATGGCCAAGACGCGCGAGCGCAAGCTCGAGGTCGCCCAGCGCATCACCGAGCTGGTGTGCGACGAGCACGGGATGGACCGCGAGCTGCTGATCTTCGACGCGCTGACCTTCACGCTGACCACCGGCGACGACGAGTGGAAGCCGTCGGCGGTCGAGACGATCGAGGGCATCCGGCTGATCAAGGAGCAGCTGCCGGGCGTCAAGACCTCGCTCGGCGTCTCCAACGTCAGCTTCGGGATCGGCCTGACCGCCCGCTCGGTCCTGAACTCCGTCTTCCTGCACCACTGCGTGGAGGCCGGGCTCGACCTCGCGATGGTCAACCCGAACCACATCACGCCGTACGCGGAGATCGGCGAGGAGGAGCGCGAGCTCGCCGACGACCTCGTCTTCAACCGCCGCGAGGACGCGCTCGAGCGCTTCATCGCCCACTACGAGGGCAAGACCGAGGAGGCGGCCGAAGCGGCCGACCCGACGGCCGGCATGGAGCCCGAGGAGGCCCTGCACTGGCACATCCTGCGCCGCAAGAAGGAAGGCGTGGAGGCCCAGATCGACGCCAGCGTCGAGAAGATCGGCGCCGTCCCGACGCTCAACGACGTGCTGCTCCCGGCCATGAAGGAGGTCGGCGACAAGTTCGGCGCCGGCGAGCTGATCCTGCCGTTCGTGCTCCAGAGCGCCGAGGTGATGAAGAAGGCCGTCGCCCAGCTCGAGAAGTACCTCGACAAGCTCGAGGGCTACACGAAGGGCACCGTGGTCCTGGCCACCGTGTTCGGCGACGTGCACGACATCGGCAAGTCGCTCGTCAACACGATCCTCACCAACAACGGCTACACGGTCGTCGACCTCGGCAAGCAGGTCCCGATCGGCACGATCCTCGACGCCGCACAGGAGCACGACGCGACCGCCATCGGCCTGAGCGCGCTGCTCGTCTCGACCTCCAAGCAGATGCCGCTCGCCGTCCAGGAGCTGCACGAGCGCGGCCTCCAGTACCCCGTGCTGGTCGGCGGCGCCGCCATCAACCGCGACTTCGGCCGCCGGATCCTGTACCCCAAGGGCCAGGAGTCCGACGAGACCTATGATCCCGGCGTCTTCTACTGCAAGGACGCCTTCGCCGGCCTCGCCGTCATGGACCAGCTGGTCGAGCCGGAGAAGCGCACAGCCCTGGTCGAGAAGTTCCGCGACGAGGCGCGCAAGCTGCGCGAGAAGGGCCCCGAGCCCGAGCTCGGCCCGACCGACGACGAGTCCGTCCGCTCCGCCGCCCGCACCGACGTGCCGATCCCCACGCCGCCGTTCTGGGGCGTCCAGGAGATCCCCGTCGACCTCGACGAGGTGTTCCCGCACCTCGACACCCACGTGCTGTTCAAGCTCCACTGGGGCGGGCGCGGCAAGAAGGGCGAGGAGTGGCGCCAGCTCGTCGACGAGGAGTTCCAACCGCGGCTCGAGCGCATGTGGCGCGAGCAGGACTACCTGCAGCCGCGCGCCAAGCTCGGCTACTTCCCCTGCAACGCGGTCGGCAACTCCCTCGAGCTCTACGACCCCGAGGATCCGGAGAAGGTGCTCGAGACGCTCGTCTTCCCGCGCCAGCCCGGCCACGACCGCATCTGCCTGGCCGACTTCTACCGCCCGAAGGAGAGCGGCGAGCGTGACGTCGTCGCCATCCAGGCCGTCACCGCCGGGCCCCAGGTCACCGAGCTGATGGCCTCGCTCGAGCAGCAGGGCGAGTTCGCCGAGCAGCTTTACACGCACGGGCTCGGCGTACAGACCGCCGAGGGCATGGCCGAGTGGATCCACGCGCGCGTGCGCGGGGACCTCGGCATCCCGCCCGACCAGGGCCGCCGCTGGTCCTGGGGCTATCCGGCCTGCCCGGACCAGTCCGAGCACACGAAGGTGTTCCGCCTGCTCGGCGCCGAGACGATCGGCCTCTCGCTGTCGGGCGGCCACGCCGTCGAGCCCGAGCAGTCGACGGTGGCGATCGTCGCCCACCACCCGCAGGCGGTCTACTTCGGCATGAAGTCCGGCTTCATCCCGAAGAAGAAGGCACCGGACGAGCTGATCAAGGGCACCGAGAAGGACCCGAGCCGGGCCGGCGCCGCGGCGCTCTAAAGGTCCTACCCCGGACAGGGGATTTAGACCGGCCCGGGCGCGGTCGAATACGAGGGAGGAGCCGCCGCAAAGCGGTCCCTTTCCCGATGCCTCGGTTCGCCCACTACATCAAGCTCGTCGCCGCCGTCGCCGCCGGCATCGCCGTCTACCTCGTCCTGGCGCCGACGTCGGTGTGGGCCGCCGACGGGCTCTACCTGCTTCCGGGCGTCGTCGCCATGGCGATGATGGTCCGCGTCCTGCTGGCGCGCGACGTGGCGAACCGCCACTTCTGGCTGTGGTTCGCGCCCGGCGTGGTGCTCGCCGGCTCCGGCGACATCCTGTGGGCCGTCTTCGAGGTGACCGGCGCCGACCCGACGCCGTCGCCCGCCGACGCCTGCTACCTGGCCGGCGAGGCGCTGATCGCGATCGCGCTGCTGCGCGGCTCGCGCGCGTGGTCGTGGCTGCGCAGCGCGCGCGTTCATCGACGCGAGCGTGCTCGGCGCCGCGACGCTCGCGATCGGCTACAGCGGCCTCGGGGTCCTGGCGCTGGTGCCCGCGCTGCTGCTCTGCCTGAACCGCCGCGGCGTGCCGCTCGCGATCCTGCTCGTCGCCTGCGGCCAGGTGGCCAGCATGGCCGGCGACCTCGTCTACACCTGGCTCGAGGCGAGCGGCAGCTACCGCTCCGGCCATCCCGTCGACCTGCTGTGGATGACCGACTACACGCTGACGGCCGCCGCCGCGCTCGTCGCTCTGCAGGCGCCGCGGCGTGACTCCGTGCCCGTCGACGACCGCGACACCGGCCTCGCCCTCCTGCTCGCCGGGCTCGCCGGCCTGGTCGGCTACTGGCTGATCGCCGGCCGGCCGGCGTGGGTGGGCACCGTGCTCGCCTTCGCGGTCGTCGCGATGGCCATCCGGCTGCTGCTCACGGCGCGCGACGGCCGCCGCATCGCCGTGACCGACCCGCTCACCGGGCTGCTCAACCGCCGCGCCGTCGAGCAGGCGGTGCGGGCCCACGAGGGGCCGCTGGGCGTGGTCGTGATCGAGCTCGAGGCCGCGGGTCTCGGCTTCCAGCAGCGCGACGACGTCATCGTCGCGGCCGTCGGCCGCCTCCGGGCGCTCGTGGGCGCCGGACCCATCGTCGGCCGAACCGGCGCCGCCGAGCTCGTGCTGCTCGTGCCCAACCCCGCCGCCACGCGGGCGACTGCCGAGCGCCTGCGCGCCGCCGTCGCCGGCAAGCCGTTCGCGGCCGTCGACGTGCTCAAGCTCGACCGCTCGTTCATCTCCGCGATGGTCGACTCCCCTGCGCACCAGGCGCTCGTGGGCGGCGTCGTCTCGCTCGCCGACCGCGTGGGCCTGCCCATCGTGGCCGAGGGCGTCGAGACCGCCGAGCAGCTCGAGGCGCTGCGGACGCTCGGCTGCCGCTGGGCGCAGGGCTATCACCTGGGCCGCCCCGCGCCGCTCTCCGCGCTCTCACTGGTTGACGCGCGGGCACGCAGTCTTCGATGATCGGGGCGTGCTCCGCACGCCCCTCTGCGGACTGCTCGGAATAGACACGCCGATCATCGGCGCGCCGTTCGGGCCGTGGGAGCAGGTGGACCTGGCCGTCGCCCTCTGCGAGGCCGGCGCGCTCGGCAGCCTCGGCACCGGCCTGCGCACGGTGGACGAGCTGCGGGCCCAGTGGGAGCGGATGCGCGAGCGCACGGAGCGGCCGTTCGCGGTCAACCACACCAACCGGCCGTTCGACGAGGCGGCGTTCGCGGCCACGATCGAGGCCGCGCCGCGCGCCATCTCGTTCCACATGACGGTGCCGGGCGACCTGATCGCCCGCGCCCACGAGGCCGGCATCCTCTGGATCCAGCAGGTCGTCGACCGCCGCGAGGCCGAGGAGGCGGTCAAGGCCGGCGCCGACGTCATCATCGCCCAGGGCGGCGAGGCCGGGGGCCACTGCGGCTCGGTGTCGACGATGGTGCTCGTTCCGCAGGTCGTCGACCTCGCCGGCGATATCCCCGTGGTCGCGGCCGGCGGCATCGCCGACGGGCGCGGGCTGGCCGCCGCTCTGGCGCTCGGCGCCCAGGGCGTGAGCATGGGCACGCGGTTCCTGGCCTCGGCCGAGCTCGGCGTCGCCGAGGAGTGGAAGCGCCGGGTCGTCGAGGCCGACGCGGCGGACGCCGTCAAGGTCGTCAACAGCCAGCGGGTGATGCCGCCCTACACGCGGCCCGGGAGCCGGGTCGAGCCGCGCGCGCTGTCCACGCCGCTGATCGAGCAGCTGCGCGAGCACCCGGAGTGGCTCGACCCGGCCGTCATGGGCCCGCGGATCCGCGACAGCGTGGCCGCGGGCGGCGGCCACGAGTACCTGCCGTTCGCCGGCCAGTCAGCCGGCCTCATTCACGAGGTCCTCCCGGCGGCCGAGATCGTGCGCCGCGTGGTGGCGGAGGCCGTAGCCGCACTGGGGCGTGTGCCATGAAGGTGCTGACCATCGACGGCGGCGGCATCCGCGGGCTGATCCCGGCGCGCGTGCTCGAGGAGATCGAGCGGCGCTGCGGGCGTCCGGCGGGCGAGCTGTTCGACCTCGTGGCGGGGACCTCGACGGGCGCCATCATCGCCTGCGCGCTGACGAAGCCGCAGCCGCTGCCGGCGGAGCGGATCGCGCGCATCTACCTCGACGAGGGGCCGGAGATCTTCAGCCGGTCGCTGATCAAGCGCGTCACCTCCGTCGGCGGGCTGATCGACGAGCGCTACGAGTCCGACGGCCTGCTGACCTCGCTCCGGCGGCACTTCGGCGAGCACCGGTTGGCCGACGCGAAGCCGGCGATCATGCTCACTGCCTACGACATCCTGAGCCGCAGCGCGCTGCTGCTGCGCAACGACGACGACATGTCGATGGTCGACGCCGCCCACGGGAGCTCGGCGGCGCCCAGCTACTTCGAGCCCGCGCAGGTGGGCAAGCTCGCGCTCGTGGACGGCGGCGTCTTCGCCACCAACCCGGCGATGTGCGCGTACGCCGACGTCGACGGCGAAGTCGAACTGCTGGTCTCACTCGGATGCGGCGAGCACACGCGCGTGCTGCCGTACGAGAAGGTCAAGGACTGGGGCCAGCTGGAGTGGATCCGGCCTGCGCTCGACATCGTGTTCGACGGCACCGCCGATGCCGTCGACTTCCAGCTCAAGGCGCTCATCGGCGAGGACTACATGCGCTTCCAGACCCCGCTCGACCACGCGAGCGACGACCTCGACGCCGCGACCCCGGAGAACCTCGCCGCGCTCGAGCGCGAGGCACGCGAGCTGATCGCCGAGCGCGAAGCCGACCTCGACGCCCTGTGCGCACGACTCACGTCGTGAAATCCAGGTCCAGCGGACCGCGCGGCGAGCGCCACGTAGAGCTGGCATCGCGAGGGTGCCCTTGACGCGCCTGATTACTGAGGGATAGCGTCGGCAGAGTTGAGCATGGAAGCGCGGCGTTCACGATGGCTGGCAGCCGTCATTGCAGCGGGCACTCTGACGGTGCCTCCGGCTGCCGCAGCTCAGGAGGTCAGCCTGATCGGCGAGCTGCGCGACGCCCAGCGGCGCGCCGAGGCCCTCTGCCGGGCGGCTGACGGCGTGCAGGACATCGACACCAAAGCCGCCCGCCGGCTCTACCTACGGGCGCTCAGCACCGGCGCGCGCAACTCCCGCTGCGCGGCGAGCGGCCTGACACAGCTCGCGGATGCGGCCAAGGCCAAGGCGGCAGAGGCTCCGCTTGCAATCGACAAGGCAGCCGCGCTCATCGCCAACGGGTTTCACGCACAAGCCGACGAGCTGCTCACAGACCTTCTTGCCGAGGACCCCGAGGCCACCATCCCAAACGAGCTCCAGCCCGACGATCGCGCGCTCGCGACGGCGGAGGCGCTCTGGGCGCAGGGTTATGAGACCGAGGCGCAGGCGCAGGTCCAGGCCGCCCTGGCGGCGGACGCGCATAACACCGTTCCGGCCGAACTGCAGAAGGCCGAGCGCAAGCCGATGCTGGTGCGTCAGGCAATCGGCTGGCTCGGCGGCGGCCTGATCACCGCGGCGATCATCGGCGGACTCATCGTGCTCGCTTTGTGGCTCGTCCGCGTCATCCGGGACCACTCCAAACGGCGGATCGTCGTCGAGGCGTTCTCAGGAGGCTCGGAAGGTGCCGGCGCCGCGCTGCAGGCCGAGATGCAGGATCGCTTCTACGCATGGACGAAGGGCACCAGCGCACGCCGCATGCTCACGGCATCCGCCGGCACCGACCAGAGCATGACACTGCCGACGAGCCTCAAGGAGGTCGCCCCGCAGACGGGTACGCTCGTCGAGCTCGTCAACTCGCTCGATCGTTTCCTGCCGAACCGGACCTGGATCATCGACGGTCAGTTCCTGCCCGCCGATCCGCATCAGGGCGTCGGTCTCGCCCTGAGGCTCTACCGCAAGAGCAACGGCAAGATCCTGGACTCTGACACGTTGCGGCAGGCCGAGTTCCAGGCATGGCCTGTCCCGGCCACGAACGATGACGCCGAAGTTCTCGCCGCCACGAAGCTCGCGTACCAGCGCCTGGCCATCGGGGGCGCCGCGTTCCTTCTCTACGCAGATCGCGGGCAGCGAAAGGTCTTCGAGGACGTCTCCGGCAGCCTGGGCACGAAGAAGTGGCGCAGCTACGCGATGGCGAACTCGGCCGCCACCTACTACCCCGGAGAGCCGCAGGTCGCACGCGAGCTGTACCGCCGGGCGCTCAAGCACGACAGCACTTATCGCGATGCCCGCTTCGGCATGGCAGTCATCGACCTCGACCGCGCCGAGGGGGACGGCGCCAAGCTCCAGCAGGTCGAGGGCGAGCTGACGACCGTCGCCACGGGACTCGACGCCGGCAGCGGCCTGTGGTACCGGGCCAAGTTCTGGCTCATCGTCTCGCTCATGTACCGCGGGCAGCACGAGAAGGCTCGCACCGCAGCGGAGGAGCTCTTCGGCGCGGATACGCACTGGTGGAAACAGCGGAGCAAGCTCAAGCCCTTCCTCGACGAGCACCGGCCCAACATGCTCGTCATCGCCGCCGCCGCGCTCCGGCGCGACTCCAATGCCGCGGCGCCGGACGCCCTGGCGTCCCATCTCCGCAGCGAGTTCCCCGACCTTCCCTCGCCGGGACCGGTACGCGGCGACGACATCGTGGCCCAGCTCGAGCGCGATCCCGGGCGCTGGCCCGCGGCTTACAACCTCGCCGGCTACTACGCATTGGTGAAGCCCGACAACAACACGTGGATCGCCGGCTCACTGTCCCATCTCGAAACGGCGTTGGACGCCGACGGTCTCGAGCTCGCGCGTTACGCGTGGCGCGACTGGAGTTTGAAGAGCCTCCGCGATGACGCCGAGATGGAATTCAGAGCGCTGCTCGCGGACGCCGATTACGTCCCGGTCTAGAGCTACAGCAGGCAGAAGAAGGCGCTGCGCGGGCTCAGCTTGACCTTCGGGAGCGTCCGAGCGCGAGCCAGCGCCTGCGCCGGTGTGAGCCACGCGCCGTCGCTCACCGACGTCGCCGCCTGGCCGTCGAAGCGGTAGACGTCAAGGCCGCGCGCGATGTCGTTGCCGTAGAGGTAGAAGTCACGCGTCTGCGGGTCGATGAACGGCGTCTTGGCCGACCACGAGTTCGCGTTCGCGAAGCGGTAGAAGCCGAGCTCGCGCATGCCCTGGCCGGCGATCTGCGCGCCGCCCAGCGAGATGCCGGCCAGCCCGGAGAGGTCGACCACGCGCACGCCGCCGTTGTAGTAGGCGATCGTCATGACCTTGGCGTCCTCGTGGATGTCGAAGACGTGGGCCGTGCACGAGTGGGTCGGGCTGGTGGTCGGCCGCACCTCGTCGATGTTCCAGTAGCCGACCTTGACCGGGCTCAGCTCGTTGTCGCCGGTGATGTCGTAGACGTGCACGCCGCCGTTCGGGCACTGCCCGGTGCCGGTTGCGCCCGCCACCTCGTCCTCGACGATCAGGAACTCGCGCTGCTGCCCAGTGGCGTCGGTGAGCGTGAACGGGTCCGACTGGTGCCAGACGTTGATCGCCGGGTCGAGGAAGCTGGTGACGATGCTCGGCGCGCCCGGATCGCTCGTGTCGATGATCACGCCCTGCGAGAGCGCGGCCGAGTAGGCGCGGTCGCCGGACTCGTTGAAGGTGATGTCGTGCGACTCGGTGCCGAGGCCGGGCCGGAGCGGGAGCGCCAGCTCTCCGGCCTTGCGCGGGGCGGCGAAGTCGGAGATGTCGAAGACCTCGATCGCCGGCTCGTACGACGTGATGAGATCCGAGTTGGAGTTGTAGAGGTAGTTCCCACTCGGGTGCACGGTCTGGTTGTGCGAGCCCTGCTCGACGTGCACGAAGGAGACGGTGCGCGGAGCCAGCGGGTCGGTGATGTCGGCGATGAAGGTGCCGTTGCGACCGGTGCCGTCGGCCTTGAGGACCTCGAAGCCGAGCGCCGCGGCCTCGCGGTAGCAGGTCGACGTGCCGTCGCCGAAGGTGTCCGACGTGTACGTCACGTACGTGCGCTCGCCGCGCGTGAAGACCTGCGGGTCGCCCTGGGTGATGCCGCAGTCGTAGACAGCGGCGATCCGCGCCTGCTCGGGATCGCTGATGTCGACGATCTGCAGGCCGTTGCGGTACGAGCCGGCCAGCGCGTACTGGCGGTCGCCGATGCGCGCGAACTCGATGTCGGTGCCGTAGTTGGGCGTCGTGCCGTTGCGCGCCTCGTACGGCAGCGTCTTGACGTGGGTCAGGTTCGGGCTGTGCGCGTCCTGGGCCGCGGCGGGAGCCGCGAGGGCCAGCAGGACGAGGGCGGTCGTGGCGGCAAGTCGGCGCATGGGGGCTGGAACGCCCCCATGCCCCGAAACTTGCTGATTTAGACCTTTGGCGGCTTGGTCCAGCTGATCGCCGGCGTGCACGTCCAGTAGCGGCGGACGCCGGTGACCTTGCCGCCGCCCTTCAGGCGCAGCGTGATGTTGACCTTGTAGCGCTCCTTCGTGAGGCCGCGCAGGTCGACGACCGCGGTCAGCCGCTTTCCGCGCTTCACCTTCACGCGCTTGCCGTTGACCTTCACGATCGCCTTGCGCACCTCCTCGCCGCGCGGCACCCGCAGGCGGATCTTGAAGCGCCGGTCGCTCAGGCAGTCGCTGCGAGCCTCCTCGCCGAGCGCCCCGCCGGCCGGCGCGGACGGCTGCGTGCCCGGAGGCACGAGCTCGTAGGCGCCGGAGTCGCAGGCGGTGGCGACGCGCGCCATGCCGCGCTGGTCGGTGGACGGGCATCGGCCGGCGCCGGCCATGTTCACGGCCGGCGAGTCGGCGGCGAGGGCGTGCGTCCGCGTCAGCCCGCCGTTGGCGGCCAGCGCCGCGAGCTTCGGGTCGGTGTTCTGCTTGTCGGTCGCGGCGCGGAAGCCGCAGGTGGTGTCGCCCTCCAGGTTGCCGCCGAGCGTGCCGACCTCGAAGTCGCAGTCGTCGGCCTGCACCGCCAGCGCGGCAGCGGAGCGCTCCTCCTCGATGATCTCGGACGTGTTGCCGGCCACGATCGAGTTGACCACCGTCACCGGCACGAACGACTGCGCCCCGAAGCCGTCGAACCGCGGGCCGGCGATGCCGCCACCGCGGGCGCCGTCCTCGGCGCGATTGCCCGTGATCGTGACGTGGGTGAGCGTCGCCGAGGCAGAGCCGCTGACGGCGATCGCGCCGCCGCCGCTGCCGAAGCTCGGCCCGTCGACGACGTTGCCGGAGAAGGTCGAGTTCTCGACCGCGAGCGTGCCGCGCCAGATGTTGATCGCGCCGCCGCGGGCGGTGCCCTCACCGTCCGCGCGATTGCCGGCGAAGGTGCTGCGCGCGACGGTGACCTGGATGTTGGTCGACTGGCCGGGGTCGATGTCGATCGCGCCGCCGTACTGCTCGACGTTGTCCTCGAAC
The DNA here is from genome assembly GCA_963835525.1 of uncultured Solirubrobacteraceae bacterium. Taxonomy (GTDB): domain Bacteria; phylum Actinomycetota; class Thermoleophilia; order Solirubrobacterales; family Solirubrobacteraceae; genus DASSUW01. Next base: position 144,790 of record CAWIFM010000009.1, on the reverse strand, counting down.
GTGGTGTCCGTCACCACCAGGGAGCCGTCGGCAAGCTGCTGCGCCCCACGAGCGGCCACGGTGGGCTCGGAGGGATAGACGCCGATGGCGCCGTCGTTGCCGGTGAACGTGGAGCGCTCGACGCGCACGTCGGCGGGCGTGAGCACCAGCAGCGCGCGGTCGTCGTCGTTGTCGACCAGCCGCACGTCGTCGATGGTGAGGTCAGCCCGGGCCTCGATGATCGCGTCGCTCTCGAGTCCCGAGCCGTCGAGCGTGCCCGGCCCGCGCAAGGTCAGTTCGTCGTCGACGTCGACGTCGTCCTCGGCGAGCATGATCGTCTGGCCTCCGAGCAGGACCGTGTCGGCCCCTTCCCGGTCGTTGGCCGCGTCGACCGCGTCCTGCAGGGCCGCCTCGGTGGGTGCGGCGACCGTGAATACCTCCGCGTGAGCGGCGGCGGGCAGCATGAGCGCAAACCCGATGGCAACTGCGACCGTGCAGTACCGGCGCATCCGGATCCTCCATCCGTGGATGACGAGGCCGCGACTTTACGGCCCGTCAATACGTTCGAATACTGACCGTTGGTTCAGGCTTCGGCTTCGCGCGGCAAGGGTCCGAGCGAAACAGGCGCGGTGTGGAGCGCGCGCAGGCGCACCTCGCGCCACGACAGGCCCTCCTTGACGAGCGCCGGAGCGCCCATGACGACCGCCGTGGCCATCTCCACGGCCTGCAGGATGATCCCGTAGCCGAGCGCCTGCGCGGGGTCGATCCCGTAGGCGCCGGTGAGCACGGCCAGGCAGGCCGCCTGGAAGACGCCGAGGTTGGACGGCGTCAGCGGCAGCACGGCGGTGACGTTGACCGCGAAGAGGACGGCGGCGGCCGCGCCCAGGTCGAGATCGAGCCCGAGCGCGACGAACAGGACGTAGCACGCGACCCACTGCAGCGCCCAGGCGCCGAGCTGCATGGTCACGGCCTGGAAGCCGAGCCGCGGCGACCGGAAGACGCGCAGGCCCGAGCGCACGCGGGCCAGCGCCTCGCGCGCCTGGCTCATCCAGCGGTGCACGCGGGCGGACCTCGACGGCAGGCCGGAGCGCAGCAGCGCCGGCGCGACGAGCACCGCGCAGAGCACGCCGAACGGCGCCAGCGCGTACCAGAGGAGCGCCTGCTGGCGGCCGGCGAAGAGCCCGACGGTGGTGAACATCACCGCGCCCAGGATCACCAGCGCGAGCACGTTGAGCAGCGTCTGCGAGACGAGCGTGCCGAGCACGGCGGGCAGGCGCTCACGCGGCCGGCCGAGCCGGCGCGCGACGATCAGCGCGCGCGACGGCTCTCCGAGCCTGGCCGGCAGGGTCGCGGACATCAGGACGCCGATCGTGGTGCCCTGGATGGAGTCGATCAGCCGCGGCAGCGCGTCCGGCAGCGCGGCGCGCAGGATCGCGTGCCAGGCGACGGCGCGCGCGAGCATCGAGACGCACATCAGCGCGAGGCCGACCATCACCCACACGGGCTGGGACTCGACGAGGGCCTGGGCGATCGGGCGCATGCCGATGCGCTCGAGGGCGAGCAGCGTCCCCGCCGCGGCGCCCGCCATCGCCGCGCCGACCGCCGCGCGGCGGGCGATGCGAAGCAGGCTGCCGGCCGCCGGGGCCGGGTCCAGCGAGTCCAGCCGGCGCGCGGGCGAGCGCGGGAGGCGGTCGGCGGGCAGCGCGCCGAGGCGGACCGCGGCGCGCTCCGGAGCGCGCTCGGGCCGCGGCACGGCGCGGGCGTCCTCGTAGGCCTCCACGACCTGCTCGGCGACGCGCGGCCACGCGTAGCGCTCGGCGCTCTGCGCCGCCTGGGCGCCGAGCCGCGCGGTCCGGCCGGGATCGAGCGCGAGATCGCGCAGCGTCTCGGCCAGGCGCGTGGCGTCCCCGCGCGGGACCAGCAGACCGTCGCCGCCGTCGATCACGACGTCGCGGTAGCCGGCGATGTCGGACGCCACCACCGGCCGGCCGGCGGCGAACGCCTCGGTCAGCACCATGCCGAACGACTCGCCGCCCAGCGACGGTGCGCACAGCAGGTCGGCCTCGTGCAGGGCGGCCTGGCGGGCCGCATCGTCGACGCGCCCGAGCGCCGTGACGCCGGCGCCGTCGACGAGCAGCGGCTCGATCTCCTCCTGCGTGGCACCGACGATCGTGAGCTCGGCCGGGACCTGGCCGCGCAGCGCCTCGAAGGCGCGCACCAGCACCGGCAGGCCCTTGCGCTCGACGGCCTGACCGACGAAGACGATCCGCAGCGGCTCGCCCGGGGCGCGCCGGCGGGGTTCGATCCGCTCCGGCAGGACGACGCCGTTGGGGACGACGCGGTAGCGGCCTCCGTAGAAGCGCCGGCCGGTCCAGGCGGCGGCCTCGGAGACCGCGATCCGCACGTGGAGCCGGTTGAGCTTGCGGCGGGCGCCGAGCAGGGCGGCGACGTGGTGCGGCAGGCGCGCCTCCGAGTGGCAATGGAAGGTGCCGACGAGCGGCGCATCGGCGCTCGTGAGCGTGTCCCATCCGATGACCGGGGCCACCGGCTCGTGCACGTGCACGACGTCGGGCGCGAAGGCCCGCAGCTCGCGCCGGATCGCGGAGACGGCCGAGGGCGTCGGCGCCAGGTTGGAGACTGCGCCGTTCAGCGGCCAGCCGATCGTCCCGCCGAGCGGAACCAGCCAGTCCGGCCGGTCTTCGCGCACCTGAGGACGCGCGCCGCGATGCCGCAGCGCGGTGATCCGCGTGTCGTGGTCGTAGGGGGCGAAGACGCGAATCTCGTGCCCGCCGGCCATCAGCTCGCCGGCGAGCGCCTCGATGTGACGTGTGACGCCGCCCGGATACGTCCACGAGTACGGGGAGACGAGGGCTGCCCGCATCGGCTAGATCCTACGGATGACCCAGGACTGCCTGGGTTCGGTTAGCCCCCCGGACGCACGTATCCTGTGCCTCAGAGATGCCCGAGCGCCATTTCGTCAAATACACCTTCTTGAAGGTCGACCCCGCCTGGCGGCGGCTCGACGACGCCGAGCGCGCGCAGCACAAGCGCGAGTTCCTGGCCGCGTGCGAGGACTTCGCGGCCGAGCGCCTGCTGCGCGCCTTCTCGCTCGTGGGCACACGCGGCGACGCCGACATGATGCTGCTCAGCCAGGCGACGAACCTCGAGCGGATCCACGAGTTCCACGTGGTGCTCGCCCAGAGCGGGCTGATGAAGTGGTGCGAGACGCCGTACTCCTACCTGGCGCTGACGAAGCCGTCCGAGTACTCCGACGAGTCGCGGCTCGAGGTCCGCCCCGCGCACGGCAGGTACCTCTTCGTCTACCCGTTCGTCAAGACGCGCGAGTGGTACCGGCTGCCGCAGGACGAGCGCTGGCGGATCATGCAGGAGCACATCAAGGTCGGCCGCGAGTACCCGCAGATCGACCTCAACACGAGCTACTCGTTCGGGCTCGACGACCAGGAGTTCGTGGTCGCGTTCGAGACCGACGACCCGACCGCGTTCCTCGACCTCGTGCAGCGGCTGCGCACGACCGAGTCGTCGTCCTTCACCAAGCGCGACACGCCGACCTTCACGTGCGTCTCGTGCTCGGTCGAGCGGGCGCTCAGCGCGCTCGACGGGACGCCGCTGACGGCCGAGCTGAGCCTTTGAGCGCCCCGCCCGCTCCAGGCCCGTACCTGCAGACGGTCTCGGGCCGCTGGGTCAACCCGTTCGACCCGGATCCCGACCAGATCGACATCGGCGACATCGCGCGGGCGCTGGCCAACCAGTGCCGGTTCGGCGGGCACTGCCGCGTCTTCTACTCGGTCGCGCAGCACTCGGTGATCGTGTCCGAGCTCGTCGAGCAGCGCGGCGGCGACACCGAGGACGCCTTCGCCGCGCTCATGCACGACGCCGGCGAGGCCTACCTGGGCGACATGCCGCACCCGCTCAAGCACCGCAGCCCGCTGGGGGCGGCGTTCAAGGAGGCCGAGGACCACCTCGAGCAGGCGATCCGCGAGCACTTCCGCATCAAGCCCGACGTGCCCGAGATCAAGCGCGCCGACCGCGCGCTGCTGGCCACCGAGCGGCGCGCGTTCAGCGACGAGAGCTGGCACTGGCCCGAGCTGGAGGGCGTCGAGCCGCTCGACCTCGAGCTGCAGGCCTTGGCGCCGGACGAGGCGGCCGCGGCGTTCGCCCGCCGCTACGCCGAGCTCGACGCCCGCCGTTAGTACCGCGCGGTCGCGATCAGGCTGACGCCGGGAAACTTGAGCCTTCGGCTCGCGGTCGTGTAGCCGGCCACCGCCCGCCGCACCCGCTCGCGGAGCTCGTGCGCAGCCGGCTCCGGCAATCCCGCGAGGATGCGCGAGAGCGGGCCGGCGAGGCCCGAGGTCCGCTCCCACCATTCCTCGAAGGTCGCGGCGCCCAGCGACACGTCGAGCTCGCCGACGGCGACGTTGCGCAGCCCGGCGTCGTCGAGCAGGGCGGCGAGCCCGCCGGCGTCGGACAGCGAGAACGGCCCGGGGACGCCGGGCGGCGGCACCGGCCGCCCGAGCTGGGCGGCCACCGCGTCGAAGACGACGCCCAGCCACGGGTTGCGCTCGCGCGGGCCCCAGACGGCGACGGCGACGCGCCCGCCCGGGCGCAGGACGCGCCGGATCTCGCGCGTAGCGCGGCCGGGATCGGTGGCGAACATCAACCCCTCGCGGCAGAGCACGACGTCGTACGCGTCGCCGGGCTCGTCGATGCTCTCGACGTCGAGCACGCGTGTGCTCACGTTCTGCACGCCGAGCGCCGCGGCGCGCGCGGCGGCGATCTCCGTCATCCCGGCGGCCACGTCCGAGAGCACCACCTCGCCCTCCGGAGCGACGCGGGCCGCGGCGGCCAGTCCCAGCCCGCCCGGACCGCAGGCCAGCTCGAGCACGCGCTCGCCCGGGGCGGGCGCCGTGAGCTCCAGCATCCGCTCGGCCACCTCGGCGCCGCGGGCGTCGGCGTAATCGGCGTGCTCGGCCCAGGCGGGCACGACGGCGGCCCACATGCCGTGGAGATGGGGGCGGAGATCTTCGCTGATCTGCATATTCGATGCTCTCTACGAGTAATGAAGTCAGCAGTAGGATACGTAAATGGCCGAGCCTGTCAAGCCAAAGCGCCGCTACGACTCATCACGCCGGCGCCGGCAGGCCGCCGCCACCCGCCGCGACATCCTCGAAGCGGCGCAGCGGCTGTTCGAGCGCCAGGGCTACGCGCCGACGACGATGGAGGCGATCGCGGGCGAGGCCGGCGTCGCGCTCAAGACCGTCTACGTGGCCTTCGAGACCAAGCGCGGCCTGCTGCGCGCGCTCTGGAACCACCTGCTGCGCGACGGCCGCGACGAGCTGCCCGTGGCCGAGCAGCCGTGGTACCGCGAGGTGATGGAGGAGCCCGATCCCGAGCGCCGCCTGCGCCTGACCGCGCGCAACTCGCGCGTGGTCAAGCTCCGCATCGCCGGCGTGCTCGAGGTGATCCGGACGGCCGCGCCGGTCGATCCCGACATCGGCGCGCTGTGGCGCCGTATCGAGACCGAGTTCCACGCCAACCAGCGCACGATCGTCGCGAGCCTCGACGAGCAGGGGGCGCTCCGGGTCGACGTCGAGCGTGCGGCAGACATCCTGTGGACGCTCCACCACCCGAGCCTGTGGCAGCTGCTCGTCGAGCAGCGCGGCTGGACGCCGGAGCAGTACGAGCAGTGGTGCGCGGACACCGCCTGCTCGCAGCTGCTGAGCGAAAGCGACTAGGCGACGATCGCGGGGATCGTCGGCGCGCCGAGCGCCTTCGCCACCGACACGCGGTGGTGACCGTCGCGGATCGCGTAGCGCTCACCGACCCGGACGACCGTGATCGGCGGCAGCGAGACGCCGGCGTGGAAGGCCATGAAGACGCGCTGCCAGCGGCAGCGGGTGTGCGCCGTGGGCCGGAAGTGCTGGTCGAACTGGGCCGCGCGGTTGGGCTCGGTCGTGCCGGCGATGGCGTCGAGCGGGATCTCGACGACGCCGCGCGGGCCGCGGCGCCGGTCCGTGAACTCGTCGTAGACGGGGAGTCCGCACACCGTGCGCCCGAGGCGGCGCAGGCGGCCGGCGAACGCGGCCCGCCGGCGTGCCCGGTAGGCCGACGTGAACGCCCGATCGGCCTCGAGACGGCTCCAGTCGTTCAGCATGTGGCAACTGTCGCATTACTCGGCCGCAGCGGCGATACGGGCTGCTGGCGACCGGGGGTTCGGCTAGCCCGTCTGGTCGGGCAGGCAGTCGTCGAGCCGGTTGTCCTCGGCGAACGGCCGCGTGTCGCGCGCGATCTGCGTGAACTCCCCGGACAGCTCCTCCAGCCGCTTCTGGTCGCCGGCGCGGGTGGCCTCGGCCAGCTCGGGGATCATGTCGAAGGCGCGCTCGACGCCGTCGAGGAAGCTCGTCCAGTTCGCCTCGAGGTCCGACGGCGGCTCGAGGCCCCGCAGGCGCTCCATGTACGGCTCGTACGCCTCCGCCGTGCTCTCCAGCACCGTCGCCACCACGCGGCGCTGCTCCTCGAGCGACTGCGGCTTGCCGGCGGCCTCGGACTCCTCGCGCGTGACCTCCTGGATCTTGGCCTCGCCCTCGCGGCAGATCTTGTTCGCGTCCGCCACGAAGTCGCCCGTCGAGGAGCTGTCGTCGCCGCCGCAGCCGGCGAGGAGGGCGAGCGCGAGTGTCAGGGAGAGCAGCGGGCGGGTCATGACAACGCCATACCCTGCCGATGTTGGTCCCATGACGCAGCTTCAGGCAGAGCGCTTCCGCCTCGTGACGCGCTCCGACTTCGACGGGCTGGTGTGCGCCGCCCTCCTCAAGCACCTCGGCATGCTCGACGACGTCAAGTTCGTCCACCCCAAGGACGTGCAGGACGGGAAGGTCGAGCTCGGCCCCGGTGACATCACCACCAATCTCCCGTATCACCCGGACGTGCACATCGCGTTCGACCACCATCACTCGGAGACGCTCCGGGTCGAGGGCCGGCCCGGCAACCACGTGATCGTGCCCGGCGCCGAGTCGGCCGCCCGCGTGGTGTACGCGCACTTCGGCGCCGCGTCGACGTTCCCCGGCATCGAGGAGCTGATGGACGCCGTGGACAAGGGCGACGCCGCCCAGTTCTCGCTCGAGGAGATCCTCAAGCCGTCCGGCTGGACGCTGCTCAACTTCCTCATGGACCCGCGCACCGGGCTCGGCCGCTTCCGCGAGTTCCGGATCTCCAACTACCAGCTGATGATGGAGCTGATCGACGCCTGCACGACGCTGAGCGTCGAAGAGATCCTCGCCCTGCCGGACGTCGCCGAGCGCGTCGAGCTCTACAACGAGCACGCCGCCAAGGCCGCCGAGCAGATCGGCCGCTGCGCCACCGTGCACGGCAACCTCGTGGTCCTCGACCTCCGCGACGAGGAGCTCATCCACCCCACGAACCGCTTCACGATCTACGCGATGTTCCCCCAGTGCAACGTCTCGATCCACGTGCTGTGGGGCCTCAAGCAGCAGAACACCGTCTTCGCGACCGGCAAGTCGATCATCGACCGCGGCAGCCGCACCAACGTCGGCGAGCTCATGCTCTCCTACGGCGGCGGCGGCCACGAGGCGGCCGGCACCTGCCAGATCGCCAACGAGGACGCCCCCCGCGTCCTCGGCGAGCTCGTCGCCCGCATCAACGCCGACGGCTGAACCCCAAGGGGGGTCAGACCCCTCTGTACTGCAACAGTTTCGATCTGTAGTAGTACAGAAGGGTCTGACCCCCCTTATACGCTCGGGGCTGTGCTGGCCCCGGACGCCCACCTCCACCGCGCCGATCCGGTGATGGCGCGGCTGATCGACGACGGCGGGCCGCTGCCCGCCAAGCCCGGCCGGCGCGGGCGGCCCGAGGAGCCCTACGGCGTGCTCGTGCGGGCGATCACCGGCCAGCAGCTGTCGGTGAAGGCCGCCGACTCGATCTGGAAGCGGTTCGTGGAGCGATTCGGCCACACGCCGACGCCCGAGCAGATCCTCGCCGACGATCCCGAGGAGCTGCGGGTGGCGTGCGGCTTCAGCCGGGCCAAGGTCGTCTATCTGCGCTCGCTGGCCGAGCACGTGATCTCCGGCGAGCTGGAGCTCGACCGGCTGCCCGACCTGCCCGACGAGGAGGTCATCCGCGAGCTGACCGCCGTCAAGGGCATCGGCGAGTGGACCGCCCACATGTTCCTGATGTTCACGCTCCAGCGCCCCGACGTTCTGCCGACCGGCGACCTCGGGGTGCGCAACGCGGCGATGCGCGCATACGGTCTCGCGCGCCCGCCCGCGCCCGCCGAGCTGAAGGCGCTGGCCGAGCCCTGGCGTCCGCACCGGACGCGCGCCTGCCTGTACCTGTGGCGGAGCCTGGACAACGAGCCCGCCTGACCTGGCTACCCTCATGCACCGTGATGAGGAGGCTCGTGCTCGCCGCGCTGCTCGCCTGCGCCATGGCCGGCTGCGGCGGCGGTGACGGCGGCGCGTCGGACGACCCCGTCAGCCGCGTGCCCGAGGAGGGCGGCCTCCAGGCGAACGTGCGAGCGGCCTCCCAGCCCGACGAGTCGATCTTCCCGTCGGCGAGCGGCAAGACGCTCAACGACCTCGCCGAGGAGGTCAAGGGCGGCGGGTCGACCGAGGTCGGCCTCGCCACGTCGGTGTTCACGGTCGGCGAGGACCGCCTGGCCTTCGGGATGATCGACGACCAGGGCCAGTTCGTGTACGGGCCGACCGCCGTCTACGTCGCGCCGACGCCCGACCAGCCGGCCGAAGGCCCGTTCCTGGCGCCCGCCGACGTGCTCATCACCGAGGGGCGCTACCGCTCCCGCCAGGCGGCCGAGGAGACCGACCCGTTCGCCGCCGTCTACCAGGCGAACGTGCAGTTCGACCAGAAGGGCCCGTGGGCGGTGCTCGCGGTGACGCAGACCGGCAACACGTTCGTCGCCGCGCCCGCGAACGTCACGGTGTCGACGAAGAAGGCGGACGAGATCCCCGACGTCGGCGAGGCGGCGCCCAAGGTGGCGACCGACACGCTGGCCTCCGTCGGCGGCAACGAGGACCTGCTCGACACCCGCACGCCGCCGAGCGACATGCACGAGCAGAGCCTCGACAAGGTGCTCGGCAAGAAGCCCGTGGCCCTGCTCTTCTCGACCCCGCAGCTCTGCCAGTCGCGCGTCTGCGGGCCGGTGACCGACATCGCCGTGCAGCTCAAGGCCAAGTACGGCGACAAGGTCGAGTTCATCCACCAGGAGGTCTACACGGACAACGATCCGAACCAGGGGCTGCGCGAGCCGCTGGAGGCCTTCCGGCTGCGGACCGAGCCGTGGCTGTTCGCGATCGGCGCGGACGGCAAGGTCACCAGGCGGCTCGAGGGATCCTTCGGCCAGAAGGCCTTCGAGGACGCGATCAACACCGCGCTCTAGGCATCGGCGTGGTCCAGCTCTTCGCACACGGCGGCCCGATCCAGCGCAACCCGCTGCCGATCGACGAGCTGCTGTTCGCGTGGGGCGCCGCGGCCGTGCTCGTGGTCTCGTTCGCGGCGCTGGCGCTGCTGTGGCCGAAGCCGCGGCTGGAGAAGCCGTCCTGGCGCCCGCTTCCGCTGCTCGGCCGCCTGCTCGGAGGCCGCGCCGTGGAGATCCTCTGCGGGGCGATCGGCGTCGCGCTGCTGGTGGTGGTGATCGTGGCCGGCTACGTCGGGCCGGAGTCGGCCGCCGACAACCTCGCGCCGACTTTCATCATGATCACGTTCTGGGTCGGCCTCGTGATCCTGTCGATCCTGTTCGGCGACGTCTTCCGCGCCTTCAACCCGTGGCGCGCGATCGGGCGCGCGACGGGCGCTCTGGTCGGCCGCCGCGCTCCGGCCCGCCGCCCCTATCCGGAGCAGCTCGGCCGCTGGCCCGCCGCGATCGGGCTGCTGACGTTCACCTGGATCGAGCTGGTCGGCGAATGGGCCAACACACCGTCGCTGCTGGTCACGGCCGCGGTCGGCTACACGGTCGTCACGCTCGCCGCCCAGGCGGTGTGGGGCGTCGAGACCTGGACGCGGCGCGGCGAGGCGTTCTCGGTCTACTTCAATCTGCTCTCGCGCATCAGCGTGTTCGAGACGCGCGACCGTGTGGTGGGCGTCCGCCCGCCGCTCGGCGGCCTGCCGCGACTCGATCAGGCGCCCGCCACCGTCGCCGTCGTGATGGTGATGATCGGCACCGTCACGTTCGACGGGCTCAGCCAGGGCGACCTGTGGAACCAGATCGGACCGTGGCTGCAGGACGTCTTCACCTCGATCGGCCTGGCCGTCGAGACCGCGCTCGACCTGGCCAACACGATCGGGCTCGTCGGCTGCGTCCTGCTCATCGCGGGCTTCTACCGACTCGGCATCGAGGGCGCCCGCTCGGTCGGCGGCGGGTTCACGGGGCCGGAGCTCCGGAGTGCCTTCGTGCACTCGCTCGTGCCGATCGCCGCCGTCTACGTCATCGCCCACTACCTCACCTATTTGCTGTTCGAGGGTCAGGCGATCCAGTACCTGGCCTCGGATCCGTTCGGCCAGGGCTGGGACATCTTCGGCACCGCGTCGGCGGCGATCGACTTCTCCCTGATCAGCCAGAACGGGACGTGGTACGCGCAGGTCGCGTTCGTCGTCGTCGGCCACGTGGCGGCGCTCACCCTCGCCCACGACCGCGCGCTGGCGAAGTACGGCCAGCAGGCCCAGGCGGTGCGGTCGCAGTACTGGATGCTGAGCATCATGGTCGGCTTCACGATGCTCGCCCTCTGGCTGCTCTACCAGGCCGGGCGCTAGCCGCAGGTCGAGCGCGGCGGCGGCGCGCTCGGCTCCTCGCGCGCGCCCCACGCCTGCCACTCCCGCAGCGCCGGCCGGGCGCGCGCCAGGTCGGTGGTGACGAGGCCGGTCGGGAACAGGTCGTCCTCGCGCATCGTGTACTGGGCGGCGACCGTCACGCGCGGGTCGGCGCGCCAGGCGCGCAGACGCCGGTGCAGCAGCCGGCAGCCCTGCGCCTCGCTGGTGATCCCGCGCGCGAGTGAGAGACCACCCGGCGCCGGGCCGACGCCGGTCTCGGTGATCCAGATCGCGTGCTCGCGCGGGCAGCGGCGGGTCGCCAGCGCGGCCTTGACCGTGGCGACCGGGTCGGTGCCGCCGATGTAGGCGTGCTGGGACCACACCGGCGCCGCGCACACCAACTCGCGCGGCAGGCCCTGGATCATCTCCGCGACGCCGGTGGCGCGCGCGCTGGGCTCGAGGATGCCGGCCATCTCGCCCAGGACGAGCTGGTGGTCGCCGCCGCCGTGCTCGGCGAGCTCGGCCCGCGCGGCACGTGCGAGACGGGCGTAGGGCGCGATGGCCCGCGACGGGGAGAGCGCGTCGCACGCCTTGCGCTGGGGCGAGATGAAGTACGGATGGTTGGGCTCGTTCCATGGCGTGAGGTAGTCGATCCGCACGCCGTAGTCCTCGGCCAGGTCGAGCACGGACGACACCAGCGTGCGGTACGCCCGCAGGCCGCGTGGCGGACCGGCGCCCTCGCCGGCCCGGCACCCGCGCGGCGGGACGGCCGCCCACTGCGGCGTGCTGGTGAACACCACCAGCGACTGCCAGCCGCCCTCGCGCTGACGCGCGGCCAGCGCCCGCAGCTGGTCCTGGACGCTCGCGTAGGGCGCGCACGGCTGCTTGTCGCGCATGCAGCCGAGGTCGAGCTTGGCCAGGTCCGCCGGGCCTGCGGGGTCGGGCTGGAGCATCTCCCACACGATCACGAGCCGGTAGAGCTCGGGCTTCATCCGCACCAGCTCGTCGCGCCAGCGCCGGAACGGCTCGGCCACCGGGAGCACGTCGTCGGGCGCGAACAGGTACGGGTTCGGCTCGGTGATGCCGACGGCCAGCGACGGGCCTTCGGCGGGAGCGTCGAGCCGCGCCCGCTCGGGGGTGGGAATCGGGGTCGGCGCCGGTGGTCGCGGAGCGGGCCGCTCGCCGTCCCGCGTCAGGACGACGACGAGGACGAGTGCGACCGCCGCGAGGGCGGCTAGGGGTGCCCAGCGGGACATCGCTCGACACCGAATGGCCCGCTGGGCGGGCCCCCGAGGCCTTAGACCGCCGAGACCTCTTCCTCGTCCGCCACGCGGAACGAGGAGCCGCAGCCGCACGCCGCGATCACGTTGGGGTTGTCGACCTTGAAGCCGGCGCCCTGGAGGCCTTCGACGAAGTCGACCACCGCGCCGCGCACGTACGGCAGGCTCGGGCCGTCGACCAGGATGCGGAGGCCGTGGTCCTCGAACACCTGGTCACCCTCGCGCTGGGTGTCGAACGCAAGCGCGTACTGGAAGCCCGAGCAGCCGCCGCCGCGCACGCCGACCCGCAGGCCGGAGGTCTGGATCTCGGCGCCCTGGCCGGCCAGGAACTCCTGCACCTTCTCGGCGCCCTTTTCGGTGAACGTGATCATCGCTTCAGAAAGAATAGCGCCCGCTACTCTCTTTGCTTATCGTGCCGAGCACGGACGAGCTTAAGCAGCGCATCGAGGAGGCCATCCCGGGCGCTCGCGCCGAGGTCACCGACCTCACCGGCGGGGGCGACCATTTCCGCGCCTCGGTCGCCGCTGCCGAGTTCGCCGGCATGAGCCGGATCGAGCAGCATCGCCGCGTGTACGCGGTGTTCGGGCCCGACATCGGCGGGCCTATCCACGCGCTGTCCCTCGAAACGCGAGCGGAGTGAGCATGAGCGAGACGACCGAGAACCCCATCCGCGAGGCGATCGCCGACGCGATCCGCGACCACGAGGTGATCCTCTTCATGAAGGGGACGCCGGAGCGCCCGGCGTGCGGCTTCTCCGCGCGCACGGTGGCCGCCCTCGACGCCGTCGGCAAGGAGTTCGCCGCCGTCGACATCCTGCCCGACCCGCGCATCCGCGCCGAGCTGTCGGCGCTGTCGAACTGGCCGACCATCCCGCAGCTCTTCGTCAAGGGCGAGCTGGTGGGCGGCTGCGACATCATCACCGAGATGTACGAGACCGGCGAGCTGTTCGAGGTCATGGGCGTCGAGCAGCCGGCCGAGGCCCCGGACGCTGCGCCGAAGGCCGCCGAGCCGGGCGCGCCGCCGCTGCAGATCCAGAACGACCTCGTCGACCGCTCCTAGTCCGCGCCGAGCAAGATCTCCGACAGGCGCTCGAACAGCCAGCGCTCGTACTCGTCGGGCGTCCAACCCGAGCGGGGGCCTGTGAGCTCTTCATAGACCTCGGCGGAGAACATGGCGGCCACCTGGTCGACGGCGCGCTGGTGCGTCAGCCCCGGGCGCAGCGCACCGACGGCTTGCAGCCGCGCGCAGAACCGCCCGATCCCCGCGCGCGTCCGGCGGTGGGTCTCCTCGTAGGCGGCCGCCACGTCCGGGTCGCCGGCCGCGCCCTCGCGGAAGGTCGCCACGACGTCGCCGCCGAGCTCGAGGGTCCGGCGGCGGATCCGCGCGGCGAGCTCGACCATCTCGCGCGGATCGTCGCTGCGAACGATCCGGTCTCCCAGCTCCTGCGACTGGGCCTGGGCACTGACCGTGTCGACGAGCGCCAGCAGCAGGCCCTGCTTCGAGCCGAACGCCGTGTAGAGCGTCTGGACGGCGACGCCGGCCTCCTCGGCGATCGGCCGGACCGCCGTGGCCGCGTACCCCTGCTCGGCGAACAGGCGGCGGGCGGCCTCGAGGATCGCCGACCGCGTGACCTCGGCGTGGCGGGCACGCAGGCTGGAACGCCTATCAGGTTTCGGGGACGATGTACTTGTCATTAGAACGCTGTTCCAGTATAAGTCGCTCCGTTCTCGCATGCAACCCAGGAGCGCAACCGTGAACTCTCCCTCCTCCACCGGCGCGATCGGCCTCGCCGTCGCCGGCCTGTTGATCGGCGCCGGCGGGGTCCTGCACCCGCGCGTCGATACCAGCCTCGAGTTCGACCAGGGGCTGGCCGGCATGTTCGAGAGCTCGGCCTGGTCCCTCTCGCACCTGCTGACCATGGCCGGCTTCGTCGTCCTCGCCGTGTCGCTCGCGGCGTTGGCGAACGGCAGTCTGCGCGTACTCGGCCGGATCGCCGCCGTCGGCGCGGCGTTCGCCGCGATGGAGTCGGTGCCGCACCTGCTGGCGGCGTCCGAGGCATCACTCACCGATGTCCACACGACGCTTCAGGCCGTGTCGACGCCGCTGGCCGGGCTCTCCTTGGCCGCGCTCGCGCTGGTCGGCGCCCGCAGCGGCGAGCTGGACGCCGGCAGGCTCGTGACGGCGCTCGCCGTCGTCGGCGGCCTCGCCTTCGCGCTCGCCGGACCGGCGATCGCGCTCACCGAGAACTCCGAGCTCTCGCCGCTCTTCGCGGGGTCCGCGGGCCTGGCGATCTGGGCCGTGGTGGCGGGGACCCGCCGCGCCCGCCAGCTCACCCCGGCCCCCGCGCACGCCTGATGACCGCCTACCCGCACACGATCGACAACGGCGGCGGAGAGCGGCTGACCTTCGTCGCGCGCCGCACGGACGAGCGAGGCGAGTACCTGGTGGGTGACAACACGGTGGCGCCGGGCGCCGGGCCGCCGATGCACGTCCACCACCTACAGGAGGAGAGCCTGACCGTCGAGCGCGGCACGCTCGGCTACCAGCGCAGCGGGCAGCCCGAGCAGATCGCCCGCCCGGGCGAGTCCGTCACCTTCCCGGCCGGCGACGGGCACCGCTTCTGGAACGCCGGCGACGACGAGCTCGTGTGCAGCGGCGTGATCCGTCCGCCCGGCAACGTGGAGTACTTCCTGGGCGAGATCTTCGCGTCGACGCAGCGCCACGGAGGCAAGCGCCCGGGGATCTTCGACGCCGCCTACCTCTCGCACCGCTACCGCGTCGAGTTCGAGATCCTCGAGGCGCCCGCGCCCGTCCGCCGCTTCCTGTTCCCGGTCATCGCCGCCGTCGGCACGCTGCTCGGGCGGCACCGGCGGTTCGCCGGCGCCCCCGAGCCCATGGCCGGCGCTTCGGAGTCGTGACCGCCGGCTGCGGCCGGAGCTCACAGGTCGCGCCGGGCGAAGGCGGCCGAGGCCGCCACGGCGAGCAGCGCCAGGTACGCCACGGTCCACGGCCACAGCAGCGGCCCGGCCTCCTCGGCGCCGCCGAACGGCCCGAGGCTGATGGCGAGCCGGGTGAAGCCGACGGTGTCGGAGGTGATGGCGGCCAGGGCGGCCTGGTAGAGCGCCTCGAAGGGCAGCACCCAGCTCACGATGTCGGCGACGCGGTCGAGCGTGCGCGAGCCGAGCGCCTCGCCGATCTGGCCGAGCAGCCCGGCCGTCAGCCCGGCGCCGAAGAGCATGAAGACCGCGATGCCGTTGGCGTTGGCGGAGAGCAGCACGGAGCCGGCGAGCGACAGCGCCGAGAGGACGGCGACGGCGGCCGCCAGCTCGAGCGCCGGCGCGACCGTGTTGTCGGGCCACCAGCCGCTGAACGCCTTGGTGATCGCCGCGGTCGCGAGGAACACGAAGATCACGTAGAGCCCGGTCACCGCGGCGGCCGCGGCGAAGCGGCCGGCCAGCACCGTGCGCCGCCGCAGCGGCCGCACCAGCACGGGCTGCAGCAGACCGCGCTCGGCGTCGCCGCGGACCGCGCCGAGCGTGAGGAAGACGGCGAGGATGGTGCCGAGGAAGAGCGTGGCGAACATCGCCAGGCCGAGGATCGTCGCGCCCGCTACGGTGCGCGCGTCGATGCCCTCGATCGGCTCCTCGAACTCGTCGACGGACGTGAACAGCTGCCACGTGCCGAGCCCGTAGAGCGCGAGGAAGGCGAGCGTGAGCAGCCCGACGACGGTGAACACCCGCCGGCGCACCGACTCGCGCAGGGCGAAGGTCGCGATCACGAGCGCGCCACTCATGTCTCGCCCACCGCCTCCAGGTAGGCGTCCTCGAGCGACGAGCGCAGCACCTGCACGCCGTAGACCTCCTCGCCGGCGGCCACGAGGTCGCGCACGATGCCCGGCACCTCGTCGCGGCCGGCGAGCTCGAACAGGCGCTTGCCGGAGCTGGTCTCCACCTCGACCCCGCTCGGGCGACTCAGCTCCTCGGGCGTACCGGCCGACACCACCTCGCCGCGCGCGATGATCGCCACGCGGTCGCAGACGAGCTCGACCTCCGACAGCAGGTGCGAGTTCAGCAGCACGGACACGCCGCGCTCGCGCAGCTCCTCGAGCAGCCGGCGCACGGTGCGCCGGCCGGCCGGGTCGAGCGCGCTCGTCGGCTCGTCGAGCAGCAGCACGCGCGGGCTGCCGATCATCGCCTGCGCGATCCCCAGCCGCTGCTGCATGCCCTTGGACATGGCGCCGACTCGTCGCGTGGCCGCCTCGGTGAGGCCCACGGATTCGAGCAGCCGGTCGCGCTCGCGGGCGCCGCCGTCCGACCTCGCGAGGCGCTGGTGCATGCCGAGCAGCTCGTCGGCGGTCAGCCAGTCGGGGAAGCGGAACAGCTCGGCGAGGTAGCCGAGCGCGCGGTGGGCCTCCTCCGAGCCGGCGGGCGCGCCGGCAAGCCTCGCCTCGCCGCTGGTCGGGCGGACCAGCCCGCACGCGATCTTGACGAGCGTCGACTTGCCGGCGCCGTTGGGTCCGAGCAGCCCGAAGAGCTCGCCGTCGCCGACCTCGAGGCTGACGCCCTTGAGAGCCTGGATCGACCCGTACGACTTGTGCAGATCCGTCGCCTGGAGCGGGGGTGGCATCACTAGCATCGTGCCCGATGACCGCCTCTCCTCGTCTGCACATATCGCCGCTGCGCTGGGACGGCGAGGCGCTGCACATCCTCGACCAGACGCGGCTGCCCGCCGAGGAGGTCGTCATCACGCTGCACGGCGCCGCCGACACGGCCGAGGCGATCCGCCGGCTCGCCGTCCGGGGCGCCCCGCTGATCGGCGTCGCGGCCGCCTACGGGCTGGCGATGGAGGTCGCACGCGACCCCGCGGCGCTCGAGCCAGCCGCGGCGCTGCTCGCCGGCGCCCGGCCCACCGCGCGCAACCTCTCCTGGGCGGTCGAGCGCGTCGTGGCCGCCGGGCCGGAGCGGGCGCGCGAGGAGGCGGAGGCGATCCAGCGCGAGGACGAGGCGGCCAGCGCGGCGCTGGCGCGCCACGGCGCCGACGCGCTCGAGGCCGTGCTGCCCGCCGGCCCGGTCACGGTGATGACGCACTGCAACTCCGGGGCGCTCGCCGCCTCCGGCCGCGGCACCGGGCTCGGCGTGATCGCCGAGTTGGCCGGCCGCCGCGAGGTGTCCGTGCTGGCCTGCGAGGCGCGGCCGCTGCTCCAGGGCGCGCGGCTGACGGTCTGGGAGCTGGCCCGGCTCGGGATCGAGCACGCCCTGCTGGTCGACGCCGCCGCCCCCGGCCTGCTGCGCACCGGCGCCGCGCAGGCCGTGGTCACCGGCTTCGACCGCGTGGCGGCCAACGGCGACGTGGCGAACAAGGTCGGCACCTACGGCCTGGCGCTCGCGGCGGGCGCGGCGGGCGTGCCGTTCATGGCCGCCGGCCCTTCCTCCTCGGTCGACCTGCGGCTGGCGAGCGGCGACGAGATCGAGATCGAGGAGCGTGACGCCGGCGAGGTCCGCGCCGCGGGCGGCGCGCTGCTGACCGTCGAGGGCACGCCCTGCCGCAACCCGGCGTTCGACGTCACTCCCGCCGAGCTCGTGTGGGCGCTGGTCACCGAGCGCGGCGCAGCGTCGCCCGTCACGACCGAGACGGTCGCGAGGGTGGCGTGAGGGTCGCCTTCACCGTTTCGCTCGAGGACACCCGGATCGAGGAGCGCCCGGACCCGGTCTGCGGGCCGGGCGACGTGGTGTGCCGCGTGCTGGCGTGCGCCACCTGCGGCTCGGACGTCGGCTGGTACGTGAGCCGCAAGCTGCCCGCCGTGCTCGGGCACGAGCCCGCGGGCGAGGTCGTGGAGATCGGGCGCGAGGTGACCGGCGTGGCGGTCGGCGACCGCGTGGCGATCCACCACCACGCGCCGTGCGGCGAGTGCCGCCGCTGCCTGCACGGCCACGAGACGCTGTGCGAGCGCTTCCGCGGCACCGGCCTCGATCCCGGCGGCTTCGCCGAGTACGTGCGGATCGAGCCCGACCTGGTGGACGAGCTGCTCCCGCTCGACGGCCTCGACCCGGTGGCGGCCACCGTGACCGAGCCGCTCGGCTGCGCCCTGCGCGCCCAGGAGCGGGCGGGGATCCGGCCGGGCGACAGCCTGCTCGTGGTGGGCGCCGGCTGCAGCGGGCTGCTGCACGTGGCAGCGGCGCACGCGCGCGGCGTCGAGGCCGTGTGGGTGCGCGAGCCGGACGGCGAGCGGCTCGCCCGCGCCGAGGCCTGGGGCGCGACGGCGCACGGCAACGAGCCCGTCGACGTGGCGATCGTGTGCACCGAGAGCCCGCAGGCGATCGCGGGCGCCGCCGAGGCGCTGGCGCCCGGCGGCGCGCTGTGCCTCTACGCGCCGCCGGCGCCGGGCGATCCGCTCGGCGTCGACGGCTGGACGGTGTTCTCGCGCGAGCTGCGCGTGACGGCGAGCTGGTCGGCCGGCCCTGCCGACATGCGCGCGGCGCTCGAGCTGCTGCGCCGCGGCGCGGTGCCCGTGGACGAGCTGATCACCGAGCGCTTCCCGCTCGAGCGGACCGGCGCGGCGCTGGAGGCGCAGCGCAGCGGGCGCGCGCTGAAGGCCGTGGTCGTGCCGTGAAGGCGGCCATGCTCTTCGGCCTCGAGGACCTGCGCGTGCTCGAGGTCGCCGACCCCGTGCCCGGCCCCGGCGAGGTGCTTGTGCGCGTCGAGACGGCGACCACCTGCGGGACCGACGTCAAGACCTGGCGCCGCGGGCACCCGCTGCTCGGCCCCTACCCGGCGGTGTTCGGCCACGAGACCTGCGGCGTGCGCGAGGACACCGGCGAGCGCGTGCTGGTCGGCGACTCCGTGGCCTGCGGCGCCTGCCGCTCCTGCCTCGCCGGCCGCCCGCAGATCTGCCGCGAGCCGCGCTGGATCTTCGGCGGCTTCGCCGAGCGGATCGCCGCGCCCGAGGCGGCGCTGCACGCCGTGCCGGACGGGCTCGACCCGGCCGCCGCCGCGATGGCGGAGCCGCTCGCCGCCGCCGTCCACGCGATCGCCCGCGCGCCCGACAAGCAGGTCGCGCCCGACGTGGGCGTGCTCGGCGGCGGCCCGATGGGCCAGATGCTCGCCGCGCTGCTGGTCGCCGAGGGCCGCACGGTCACGCTCGCCGACCGCCACGCCGAGCGCCGCGCCCAGGCCGAGGAGACGGGCGCGATGAGCGCCGAGCGGCTCGCCGACCACGACGTCGTGTTCGAGGCCGTCGGGCGGCCCGACGCCTGGCGCGCCGCCGTGCAGGCCTGCGCCCCCGGCGGCTGCGTGGTCTTCGTCGGCGGCTGCAAGGCGGACAGCGACGCCAGCCTCCCCACCCGCCCGCTCCACTACGACGAGCTCGACCTCCGCGGCGCCTTCCACCACGCGCCCGAGGAGGTCGACCGCGCGCTCGCGCTGCTGGCCGAGGGAGCCGTGAACTGGCGCGCGCTGGCGGCGGGCCCGATCGGCCTCGAGGACCTGGAAACCGCCCTCGCGAGCGGCAACGACGGACCCGGCTCGCAAGTGGGTCGTGCACCCGACCGACAAACCGCTAGCGTCGAGGTGTAACGACCGGCCGGGCCGGGCATCCCGACACTGTGTCGACAGCGACGACAACGCGTAAGCCTGCGACGAAGAGGTTCTCGCAGGTCGAGGCTCTGACCCTCTGGAAGCCGGTACAAGGCGACGGGCGATCCGCGGCTGCGGGACCGGCTGATCATGACCTACGCGCCGCTGGTCAAGCACATCGTCTACCGCAAGATCCGCGAGGTTCCCTCCCACCAGGAGGCCGACGACTACATCTCGCGCGGGCTCGAGGCGCTCATCACCTCGATCGATCGCTACGACCCCGCCAAGGGCGCCACGCTCGAGCAGTTCCTGTGGACGCGCATCCACGGCGCCGTGCTCGACGAGCTGCGCCGCCAGGACTGGGCGCCGCGGTCGGTCCGCCGGTTCGACCGCGAGGTCGCCAAGGCCGCGCGCTCGTTCCGCGCCATCCACGGCCGCGAGCCGCGCGATGGCGAGCTCGCCGACGCGCTGGCGGTCAGCGTCGAGGAGCTGCGCGCCCACCGCGCCGACCTCATCCGCGCCGACGTCGGGTCGCTCAACGCCACGGCGACCGAGGCGGCCGACGACGAGGGCGGCGTCGAGCGCGTCGAGCTGATCGAGTCCGGCGACGAGCGCCTTCGGCCGGAGCACGCGGCCATGCTCGGCGACACCAAGCGCGCCTTCCGCGAGGCGTTCGACACGCTCAACACGCGCGAGCAGGAGATCTGCATCCTCCTCTACGTCAAGCACCTCACGCTGCGCGAGGTGGGCGAGGTGATGGGCGTCACCGAGTCACGCGTCTCGCAGCTGCACTCCGGCATCCGCAACAAGCTGCGCCAGCGCCTCCATGGTCACGAGGAGGCGCTCACCCTGATGGACGCCTGAGCTCGGCCAGCCGCCGCTCGAGGAACGCGCGCTCGACAGGATTGGCGGCGAGGGCGAGCGCGCGCTCGTACGCGACGGAGGCCTCGTCGCGGCGGCCGAGCCGGCGCAGCAGGTCGGCGCGCGCCGAGTGCAGCAGGTGATAGTCGCCGAGCTCGCCGGCCAGCTCGTCCATCAGCGCCAGCCCGGCCTCCGGGCCGCGCGCCATGGCGACCGCCACCGCGCGGTTGAGCGCCACCACGGGCCCGCCCTGCGCCCCGAGCAGGCGGTCGTAGGCGCCCGCCACGCGCGCCCAGTCGGGCCCGCCCGGGCGGCTGTGCTCGGCGGCGATGAACGCCTGGAGCGCGTACGGGCCCGGCCCGCCGCCGAGCGCCAGCGCGCGCTCCACCAGCCCGCCCCCCTCGGCGATCGCCGTCTGGTCCCAGCGCGAGCGGTCCTGGTCCTCGAGCAGCACCAGCTCGCCGTGCTCGTCGACTCGCGCGTCGCGGCGCGAGTCGTGCAGGAGCATGAGCGCGAGCAGGGCGAGCGCCTCCGGCTCGCCGGGCATCAGCGAGCACAGGACGCGCGCCAGCCGGATGGCCTCCGCGCACAGCTCGCGCCGCACGAGCGCATCGCCGGCCGTCGCCGCGTAGCCCTCGTTGAAGACCAGGTACAGCGTCGCCAGCACCGACGCCCGGCGGACCGGCAGGTCCTCCTCGCGCGGCAGCTCGAAGCGGATGCCGGCGTCGCGCAGCTTGCGCTTGGCCCGCTGGAGCCGCTGCGCCATCGCGTCCTCGGAGACGAGGAAGGCGCGCGCCACCTCGCGCGTGGAGAGCCCGCCGAGCGCCCGCAGGGTGAGCGCGATCCGCGCCTCGGGCGCGAGCGCCGGGTGGCAGCAGGCGAAGATCAGCTCGAGCCGCTCGTCGGCGTCAGGCTCGAACGCCTCGATCCGCGCGAGCGCCTCGGGCGCGGGCCGGCGCTGCTCACGGCGCAGGCGGTCGATCGCCTTGTTGCGCGCCGTCGTGGTGATCCACGCCGCCGGGTTGGCGGGCACGCCGTCGCGCGGCCAGCGCTCGAGCGCGACCACGAAGGCGTCCTGGACCGCCTCCTCGGCGCGGTCGAGGTCGCCGAACGCCCGCGCCAGGACGGCGACCGCCTGCCCGGACTCGCGCCGGAACAGGCGGTCGATGAGTGCCCCGGGAGTGCTCAGGCTTGGGTCGACTCCGTCGCGGGCTGCTCGGCGCCGGCGGCCTCGTAGTCCATGACCGGGCGGACCTCGACGCAGCCGCCCTCGCCCAGGTCGGGCACCTTGGCGGCCCAGGCGAGCGCCGCATCCATGTCCGGGCATTCGAGCAGGTAGAAGCCGCCGAGCTGCTCGCGCGTCTCGGCGAACGGGCCGTCGGTGTGGACCACGTCGCCGCCGTTGACGCGGACGGTGGTGGCCGAGGTGGTGGCGTCCAGGCCCTCGCCGGCCAGGAACGCGCCGGACGCCGCGAGCTCCTCATAGAAGGCGCCCCAGCGCTGCATGTCCTCGGCCGACTCCTCCGGCGTCATGTTCGCCCAGCGGCCCTCGTCGCCGTACAGCAGCAGCGTGTACTTCATCGCGCGGCCTCGTGCGCCTGGACCTCGCGGTCGAGGCCGGCGGCCTCGTAGTTCATCACCGGCCGGACCTCGATCGAGCCCTGCTGCGCGCCCGGGATGCGCGCCCCCCACGAGATCGCCTCGTCGAGGTCACGGCACTCGAGCAGGTAGTAGCCGCCGAGCTGCTCGCGAGTCTCGGCGAACGGGCCGTCGCTCGTGACCGTCTCGCCGTCCCGCACCCGCACGGTGGTCGCCGTGGCGCTGGGCTGGAGCCCCTCGCCGCCGAGCATCACGCCGGCCTCGCTGGCGGCGCGCCCGAAGGCCTCGTAAGCGGCCATGATCTGCCCGGACTGCTCGGGCGTGACCTCGTTCCAACCGGACTCGTCGCCGTAGATGGTGAGCAGGTACTTCATGGTGCCCTCCGTCGGTCGTCGCAGCGCCCTCCGCGCCACGTTTCACCCTACCGACGACAGGGCCCGGCGCAAGCGACAAATGTGGCGCGTCGGCGCTACTGCTCGTCCAGCCACCGCAGGTGCTCGACGATCCGGTGCGAGTCGCAGATCGCCTCGCGGCCGATGACCAGCAGCGGGACCCGGTCCTGCCCGGTGAGCTCCTGCACCTCGTCGCGGTCGGACTTGCGCCACGGCACGCGCCGCTCCTCGGCCTCGATGCCGCGCCGCTTCAGCTCGCGCGCGACGCGCCCGCACGGGCACAGCAGGTTCGTCGGCGTCCTGCAGCGGTGGAGGATCACCGCACCACCTCCCGCATCGCGCGGCCGAGCACGCGCCACGGGAGCGGCTGTCGCCGGCCGGTGCGCTGCAGCCGGTCGCCGAGCCGGTCCTCGTGGTAGCGGACGGTGTCCTCGACGGTCTCCTCGTGCGGACGCGTCGTCCACCCCAGCTCGCGCCGCGCCTTCGCCGACCGGTACGTCCACCAGTGCGCGGCCGCGCGCACCTCGGACGGCGTGACCAGCGTCGGCCCGGGAGCGCGAACGCCCGCCTCGGCGAGCGCCAGCGCGACCGTCTTCGGCAGCCGCACGGCGGGCCCCTCGACGCCCGAGATCTGCTGGAGCTCGCCGAACAGCCGCTGCCAGGTGTAGTTGCGGGTGCCGAGGATGTAGCGCTCACCGGCCGCCCCGCGCTCGTCGCACAGCAGCAGCCCGGCGGCGACGTCCTCGACGTCGACGACGCAGATCGCGCCGTCGACGTAGGCCGGGATGCGGCGCAGCAGGAACCGGCGCACCACCTCGGTCGAGGAGCGCCGGTCGTCGCCGGCGCCGAGCACGTGGGCGGGGCAGGCGAGCACGACGTCGAGCCCGCGCGCCGCCACGCGCAGCGCCTCGACCTCGGCCGCGTGCTTGGCGTCGGCGTACGGGATCCCCAGCGGCCCGGTGCGCACGTGGCGCTCGTCGAGCGCGCCGCCCGGCCGCGCCGGCCCGATCGCCGCCACCGACGAGGTGTGCACCACGCGCTCGACGCCGCCGGCCAGGCACGCCTCCAGCACCACGCGCGTGCCCTGCGCGTTCGCCCGCAGCAGCGGCTCCGGCCCCATCCGCAGGTTGTTCGTGCCCGCCACATGGAAGGCGCGCTCGATGCCGCGGACCGCCCGCCGCATCGCCGCGCGATCCGTGATGTCGGCGGTCACGCGCTCGACGTCGAGGCCCTGCAGGGCGTCGAGCGGCGACGACGCGCGGACCGTCACGCGAACGTCGTCCCCGCGCGCGAGCAGCGCGCGGACGACGTGCGCCCCGATGAATCCGGTCGCACCGGTTACGAGGACCCGAGCCACGGCGCGAGGATAGGCTGCCTGCCATGTCGCCGGTCGCAGTGGTCACGGACACGACGCACTACCTGCCGGCGGAGGTCGTGGCGCGCCACGAGCTGCACCTGGTCTCGCTGTACGTGAACTGGGCCGGCCGCACCGACCGCGAGATCGACCTGCCCGACTACGACGAGTTCTACGACCACATGCGCTCGGCGGCCGAGCTGCCGAGCACGTCGCAGCCCTCGGTGGGCGATTTCCTGACCGTCTACGAGCCGCTGTTAGAGGCGGGCGACGACGTGCTCTCGATCCACCTCTCGGGCGGCCTCTCGGGCACCGTGCAGGCGGCTGAGCAGGCGCGCGAGGCGCTGATCGAGCGCGGCATCGCGCCCGAGCGGATCGTCGTGCTGGACTCCGACACCGGCGCGGCCGGCCACGGGCTGATGGCGATCGCGGCCAAGAACGCCGCGCGGGACGGCGCCGACCTGGCGGGCGCCGCCGACGCCGCACGCCGGCTGCGCGAGCGGATGACGATCATCTTCGCCGTCGACACGCTGGAGTACCTGCGCCGCGGCGGGCGGATCGGCGGCGCGCAGGCGTGGATCGGGTCGGCGCTGAAGATCAAGCCGATCCTCTCGATCAACCGCGAGATCCTGCCGATCGAGCGCGTCCGCACCGCCGGCCGCGCGTTCGAGCGCCTGGTCGAGCACCTGGCCTCGCAGCACGAAGACGGCGCCGACGTGTTCTTCATCCAGCACATCCAGGCGCACGACATCGCCGGCCGGCTGGCCGAGCGCGGCGCCGAGATCTACGGACGGCCGCCGGAGTTCGTGTCCGAGCTCGGCCCCGTGATCGGCGCCCACGTGGGGCCGGGATTGTTCGGCGTCACGGGGCTGCCGGGCTCGGTCCTGGGCCCGGTTTAGCCACCGTCGGCGCCAGCGCGCGCCGCTCGGCCCGGTACTCGCGATAGGTGATCTGGAGCGCGGCCGCCACGGGGATCGCGAGCAGCGCCCCGAGCACCCCGAACAGCGCCGACCCGAAGAGCACGGACGTGAGCACGATCAGCGGGTCGAGCTGCACGGCGCGGGCCTGGATCCGCGGCTGGATGACGTTGTTCTCCACCTGCTGGTAGACGATCGCGAACACCGTCCAGATCACGGTGTCGACCGGGAAATCCGAGAACAGCGTGACGATGCCGACGATGATCGCGCCGAGCGTGGCGCCGACGAGCGGGATCAGGTCGAGCAGGAACACGATCACCGCGAGCGGGAGCGCGTAGTCGACGCCCAGGATCATCAGCATGATCCAGCTCGTCAGGCCGGCGATCGTCGCCTGCAGCAGCGCTCCGGCGACGTAGTTGCCGATCGCGTTGCCGATCCGGGCGAACAGGTTGTGCCACCAATCCTCGCGGGCGGGCTGGTACTCGCGTATCCAGGCGTCGAGGAAGCGGCGGCCGCTCGACAGGATGAACAGCGAGAGCACGATGATCGTCACCGTGGCGAAGATCGAGTTCACGAGCCCGACGCCGATGTCCCCCAACACGCCGGCGGCGTCGCCGAGCCGCGCCGGCAGCTTCTCGGCCTGCTCCTCGAGCTTGCCGGTGATGTCGTAGTCGTCCTGGAGCTGCCGCAGCCGCTCGTTCTCGTTGACGAACTGCGTGACCTCCTGCGCGTACTGCGGGAGGTTCTGCACGAGGTTGTTGGCCTGCGTGACGACCGGCGGGATGAGCAGCCCGATCAGCGCGAACGGCGTGAGGATCAGCACCAGGTAGACGATCGCCACCGCGAAGCCGCGCCGCATGTGGCGCGAGAGGAGGGTGATCGGCCCCGAGAGGGCGATGGCCAGGAAGGCGGCGATGAAGATCCAGGTCAGCGGCTTCCGCAGCAGGTACATCAGCCACAGCGTGAGCACCACGGCGACGACGATCAGGACCACGCGCAGCGTCGCCCGGGCGGTCGGGAAGTACGCAGGGCTGGCGGCAGGGGCACTCACGGCGCTCGGGCTGGCTTTCGCCGCCGAGCGCCGAACGCCTTCGTGCCTAGTAGTACTCCCGCGACTTGCGGCGACCGGTGAGGAGGCCGGTCATCGCAGCGATCCCGCCGCCGACTACGAAGCCCGCGACGGCGGCCCCGATCAGGACCTCCTTGCGGTGGCGCTCGAAGTGGCCGCGCCAGTCCGTCGCCCTGGTCACTTCGCCGCGCAGGCGGTTGACGGCGAGCCCGAGCTCGGCGCGGTTGGCCTCGATCGACTGGCGGATCTCCTCCGCGCTGCGGGTCTCGGCCATCAGGTCTTCGGTCCCTGCGGGACGGCGGGGTGCGAGGTCGTGACCGTCTCCTTGATCAGCTTGCCCTCCTCGATCGCCATCTGCGGCGTCGGCGGCGCGCCGCGCTTGAAGAGGCGCGCGGCGATGAAGGCGCCCAGCGCGCCGAAGACGAACAGCAGCAGGGCGACGATCACGAAGCCGACCCAGAAGTTGTTGCCGTCGCCGTCGAGCCCCAGCCAGATCGCCCACGCCGCGCCTTCGAGCAGGTAGATCAGCCCGAACAGGGCGAAGACGCCGGCGACGATCCCGATGACCGCGCCCTTGAGGAGCTTCGTGACCTTCTCGACCATCTCGGTCTTGGCGAGCTCGATCTCCTCGCGGAAGAGGAGCGAGAGCTTCTCCGTGACTTCCTGGATCGCCTGGCCGAGCTCTGAGGTGTCGGTGTCGTTGGCCATGTCAGTCGAAGATGCGCTTGAGGATGCGGGCGACGATGAACGAGCCGGCGAAGGCGGCGCCGATCAGGACCTCGGGACGCTGGGCGGCGGTCGGGAGCCTGTCGGCGCCCGGAAGGCCGGCGACCGCCTCGGCGGGCGGCGTGTGGTGCGGCGGCTCGGGCTCGGGCGCGGGCGCCTGCTCGCGCTCCTTCTCGGCCTCGGCGTGCAGGCGCTCGGCCTTCTCGTGCTCCTTGCGCGCCTTGCGCGAGAGCTTCTCGGCCTCCTGCGTGGCCTCCTCGGCGCGCTCCTCGGCCTTCGCCTGCTCCTCCTCGGTCCGCCGCGCGTCGGTCAGCGCGATGTTCTCGCGCAGCTCCGCGCCGCGGGCCTCGGACACCGCCTTGTCGGGATCGTCGCTCACTCCGGCGGATCTTCCCCGAAGGCCCGGCGCCAAATCACGGCCGCCAGCTTCGTTGTCGCAATTGAAGCCAGCGCGCCGATCCCGGCGAGCAGGCCCGACCAGACCAGCCGCTTGACCATCTCGTTGTCCATGGGCGCGGAGTCTAGGAGTCTGGCTCGGAATCGGCGTCCCGACCGGGGCCGTCCAGCCGTGGATGCTGGGGGCCGCACGCGAGCGGAGGCGGCCGCCAGGCCGTCGAGCATCGCGGGTGGCTCCCAGCGCCGCGGATGGATGGCACCGGGCGCGGCGCCGTCCGAGCCAGGCTCCTAAGCCTCTAGGCCGTCGCAGATCGTCTCGACCACGTAGCCCTTGGCGCGGTCGTACGCGCCGTCGCCCTGGTCGAGGGTCCCGAAGATCCAGCCGGTGAGGACCTGCTCGATGGCGCCGTAGAAGGCCATGGCGGCGAACTCGGGGCTCACGGAGTCGCGGAACTCGCCGCGCTGCTGGGCCTGTGCGACGATGCCGCTGATCTGGCCGTAGGCCTCGGTGATCTTGCCGAGGTGGGCGGCGCCGAAGGAGTTCGCCGCGCGCGTGACCTCGACGATGATCACCTTCATCAGGTCCGGGTCGTGGCGGTAGGACTCGATGATGAAGCCGGCGATCGCGTGCAGCTTGGCGCGCGCGGGCTCGTCGGAGGCGTCGACCTCGCGGATCGCCTCGAGCAGGACGTCCCAGCGCTCCAGGAACAGGGTGTCGAGCACCTCGTCCTTGGACTGGAAGTAGTGATAGACGAGCCCGTAGGCGACGCCGGCCTCGTCGGCGATGTCGGACACGCGGCAGGTGTGGAAGCCCTGGCGGGCGAACACGCGGACGGCGGCGTCGAGGATGATGCGCCGCTTGTCGACGGGCGCGCTGCGCGCGGGGGTCGCCACTACGCGTGCACCTCCTGCGGCCACGTGTAGGCCTGGGGACGGCGGTTGGCGAGCGAGGGCAGGGTGCGGCGGGTCTCGGCCTGCCGGTCGAGGTCGAGCTCGGCGGTGATGAAGGTCTCGGCGTCCGGCGCCTGCGCGAGCACCACGCCCCAGGGGTCCACGATCATCGAGCGCCCGCCCGAGCGGTAGCCCTTGGCGTGCTCGCCGACCTGGTTGGCGGCGATGACGAACGCCTGGTCCTCGATCGCGCGGGCCCGCAGGAGCACCTCCCAGTGGTCGCGCGTGGTGGCCAGCGTGAAGGCGGCCGCGACGGTGATGACACGCGCGCCGCGGACGGCGAGGATCCGGTACAGCTCCGGGAAGCGCAGGTCGTAGCAGACGGTCAGCCCGAGCTCGACGCCGCCGGCCGTCTCCGAGAGCACGACCTCGTCGCCGGCCTCCTCGTGCTCGGACTCGCGGTAGGTGCGCCCGCCGACCTCGACGTCGAACATGTGGATCTTGCGGTAGACGGCGCGGTCCTCGCCGCCGGGGCCGATGTGGACCGAGGTGTTGGAGCCCTTCTCGCGGCCGGGCACGCGCTCGGCGATCGAGCCGGCCACGAGGTCGATGCCGAGCTCGTGTGCGGTTGCGCGCGCCCAGGTCAGCGTCGGGCCGTCGAGCGGCTCGGCGCCCGCGGCGGTCTCCTCGGGCGTGCCGAGCACTGCCCACTTCTCGGGCAGCACGACCAGCTCGGCCCCGGCGGCGGCGGCCGCCCGCGTCAGGCGGTCGGCGGTGGCGAGGTTGCGCTCGCGATCGGCGGTGGACGTGAGCTGGACGGCGGCGACGCGCACGACGGTTCTCCTTTACCCGGGGAATCGCCCGGGGGGCGATTCCCTTGGGGGTATGTCCCGGGGGGACATACCCCCCGAGATTGACTGGTCAGTCAACCTCTGTGCGGCAGGATACCGCGCGATGCTGACCAGATCGTGGCGCGGGCCGGCGCCCGGACGGCCTGACCTGCCGCTGCCGCCGCAGCGCATGCCGCTGGTCCGCGGCGGGCGCCCGTTGAAGCGCTGGAGCTACGTCGGCGCCTACGGTCCCGATCTGATGCTCTGCGCCGCCAAGGGACGCATCGGCGTGATCCCGTTCTCCTGGTGGGCGGTATGGGACGGCGAGCGCCTGCGCGAGGGCAGCGGCCGGCTCGACGTCGACATCGAGGGCGGCGCGGAGATCGAGGTCGTCTCCCCCCACGGCTCCCAGTACGCGTGGACGCGCAAGTGCGAAGCGCGCGTGCGGTTCCAGGCGCGCGACCTGCGCGGCATCGTCGACCAGTCGGCCGGCTACCACGCGCGCCACACGTCGTGGCGCTGGTCGGCGGGCGTCGGGGCGCTCGTCTCCGGCGAGCCCGTCGCCTGGAACCTCGTCGAGGGGATCCACGATGCGCCCGAGGCGTCGGAGCGCACGGTGTGGGTGGCGGGCGAGCCGCGCGAGGTGCCGCCCGTCGCCTTCGACGATCTGCGCGGCGTGGGCGGGCTGCGGTTCGAGCCCGTCGCGGTCCGCGCCGCGAGCGAGAACTACCTCCTCGTCCGCTCCGATTACGAGCAGCCGTTCGGCAAGTTCAGCGGCGAGCTGCCCGGAGCGGGTCGCTTGCGTGAGGGCTGGGGCGTGATGGAGCGCCACGAGGTGAGCTGGTAGGGAACCGGGGGACCGCGGCGGGTGTAGCGGTCGTATGAGACCTATGAGCCGCATCGCCCTCGTGGCGGCCGTCGTCTTCGCCGCCCTCACCGGCACCGCCCATGCCGGCGGCTGGGCCACCGTCGAGCTGGGCGAGACGCCCAGCGGACTCGTGGCCGGCGAGCCGTGGCAGGTGGAGCTGATCGTCAAGCAGCACGGCATCACGCCGCTGGCCGGCGTCACGCCGAGCGTGGAGATCACCGACGAAGCCGGCGCCGTCCACACGTTCGCCGCACGTCCGACGGACAAGGTCGGGCACTACGTCGCCGAGGTCACCTTCCCGGTCGCCGGCGAATGGAAGACCCGCCTGTACGACGGCTTCACCGACGCCGTCCCGCACCGGCTCTCGCCGCTGACGGTCGCGCCCGCCGGCGGAGCCTCCGCATCGGCCGGCGACTTCCCGTGGCCGCAGACGGTGGCGATCGCGTTCGTCGCCCTGCTCTTCCTCGGTGGCCTCGTGGCGACGCTCGGCCGGTCGCGGCTGCGGCGGCGCACCGGTAGCGTCACGCTGCGTGGACGAGCCGCATGAGGTAGGCGTCGGCCCCCACCCCGAGCCGTGGCCGGACGACCCCCGGCTCGATCCCGCGCTGCTCGAGGCCGGCGACCGCCGCAACGTGGTCGACCGCTACCGCTACTGGCGGCGCGACGCGATCGTGGCGGACCTCGACTTGCGCCGCCACCCGTTCCACGTCGCCGTCGAGAACTGGCAGCACGACCTCAACATCGGGTCGGTGGTGCGCAACGCGAACGCGTTCCTGGCGGCGGAGGTCCACATCGTCGGCCGCCGCCGCTGGAACCGCCGCGGCGCGATGGTCACCGACCGCTACCAGCATGTCCGCCACCACGCCACGCTCGACGCGTTCGCGGCCTGGGCGGGCGAGCTGCCCGTGATCGGGATCGACAACCTGCCGGGCGCCGAGCCGATCGACGGCTATCCGCTGCCCGAGCGCTGCGTGCTGCTGTTCGGACAGGAAGGCCCCGGCCTGTCGGCCGAGGCGCGCGAGCTGTCGCAAGCCGTCCTCGCCATCCGCCAGTTCGGCTCCACCCGCTCGATCAACGCGGCCGCCGCCTCGGCGGTGGCGATGCACGAGTGGGTACGCAGACACCGCGGCGACACGCCCTGACCAACCGCGCCCCTGCTGGTCACGAACGTCGCGCTGATGGAGTCGGCCTTCAACATCCCCGGCCTCTACCGCGAGATCAGCAGCGTCTACTCGAACGCCGACCTACCGCTGATCCAGGCGCGCCTGGACCCGCGCGTTCGGTGATCAGTAGCGGACGCCGAGGCTCTCGTCGCCGCCGCGGTCGCGATGGCGATCGCCGCGCTTGCACCCGTGGTGGTCGCGCTTCTCGAAGCTCGAGGCCTTGGCGGGCGTCGGCGGAGCGGCGGGCTTGTCGGTGATCGCGAGCGCCGACGTCGCGAACATCCCGGCCGCGACGGTCACCGTCACGAGCGAGGCCAGCCTGGTGCGCCGGCGCGGACGTCGTCGCCGCTCCTCGGGCTCCTCGAGGATCCTGAACTCGACGTCGTCGAAGCGATCCACGACACCGGATCGTACTCCTCAGCCGCGCGGCGCGACGAGCAGCGCCTGGGCGCCCTGCGCGACCACGCCGTCGTCGTCGCTGAGCACCGAGCGGGCGAGGCCGGCGCCGCCGGCGGCGATCGAGGTCTCGGCGTCGAGGCAGATCCACTCGCCGCGCGGCTCGCGCCGGAAGTGGACGGTCAGCTCGGTGTTGATGAACAGCCACTGGTCGAACGGGAGCACGGCGGACACGCCGTTGCCCGAGTCGGCGACCACGAGCACGCGCTGGACGCCGGTCGGCTCCTCGCCGGCCACCAGGGGCACGCGCATGCGCGTCCATACGGTGGCCGGGCGCTGCTGCCACCAGCCGCCGGCGGCGAAGCGCAGCTCGACCGCGTGGCCGTAGCCGAACTCGCTCATCTCGGGTGGGAGCGGGGCGGCCTCGTCCGGACGCGGCGGGGGCGGCTCGCCGCGGTCGACGCCGGGCGCCGTGGTCGCCTTCACGCGCCAGGCACGCACGAGCATCACCGGCTCGCCGCCGGCCGACAGCTCGCCCTCGAGCAGCTCCACCGACCGGCCGGGGCGCGCGACCCGCGCCGCCACCTCCACCTCGGCGACCGGCACCGCGCGCAGGATCTCGAAGGTGGCGCGCGCGAGCACGAAGTCGTCGCGCGGCTGGCAGTGCTCGAGCGCGCGGCCGAGCAGCGCGGCGGGCGGCCCGGCGTGCTGGAAGGCCGGGTCCCACGGCCCGCGCGTGTGCTCCGTCGAGTCGAAGCGCCCGTCGCCCAGCGGCTCGTAGAAGGTCATTTCACGGCTCCGGACCCGCGCAGGGCGGCGATCTCCTCGGCCCCGAAGCCGGCCTCGGCCAGCACCGCGTCGGTGTCGGCGCCGCGCTCCGGGCCGGCCGCCGTCGGCTCGGCCGGCGTGCGCGAGAGCTTGACCGGCGTGCCGAGCAGCGTGTCCTCCACCACCATGCCGCGCTCGCGGACGAGGTCGGAAGCGAGCGCCTCGTCGAGGCCCAGAACCGGCTCGAGGCAGCAGTCGTGCTCGTCGTTGAAGGCCTCCCACTCGGCGCGCGTGCGCTCCGCGAACACGGCCTCGACCTCGCGGTGGGTGTCGGAGCCGACGGCGTCGAACTGGCGCTCGACGAGGTCAGGCCGCCCGGCGCCCTCGCACCAGGCGCGCCAGAACTTCGGCTCCAGCGCCCCGAACGCGACCCAGCCGTCGGCGCAGCGGTACGGGCGGTAGCAGATGAGCCCGCCCGCGAGCGGGGTGCGGCCGCGCTCCGGCGCCGCGCCTCCGGCCAGCAGCCTCGCCGCATCCATCGCCAGCCACGACAGCGCGCCGTCGGTCATCGACACGTCCACGAGCTGGCCCTCGCCGGACGCGTCGCGCTCGCGCAGCGCCGCGAGGATGCCGAACGCGGCCATCAGCGCGCCGCCGCCGAGGTCGGCGATCTGGCCGGCCGCCTGGACGGGCGGCCCGTCCGGGTCGCCGGTCAGCCCGAGCAGCCCGATCCGCGCCAGGTAGTTCGTGTCGTGCCCGGCCCGCGCGGCGAACGGCCCGTCCTGCCCGTAGCCCGTGATCGCGCAGTAGACGAGCCGCGGGTTCTCCTCGCGCAGGCGCTCGTAGCCGACCCCGAGCCGGTCCATCACCCCGGGCCGGAACGACTCGAGCACCACGTCGGCGCGCGTACTGAGATGGAGGAAGGCGTCACGCCCCTGCGGGTTCTTGAGGTCGATGCTGACCGCGCGCTTGCCGCGGTTGAGCGCGTGGAAGGCCGGCGGGTCGGCGCGCACGTAGTCACCCGCGCCGGTGTCCTCGACCTTGATCACGTCGGCGCCGAAGTCGGCGAGCAGCAGCGAGCAGAACCCGCCGGGGAGCAGGCGCGTGAGATCGAGCACGCGCAGGCCCGCGAGTGCGCTCATAGACCGAGCAGCTCGCGCGTCTCGGCCACGGTGGCGACGCGCCGGCCCGCGTCCTCGGCCATCGAGCGAGCCTTCGCCACCAGGTCGCCGTTCGAGCGCGCCATCTCCCCGTCCGGCAGGTAGAAGTTGTCCTCCAGCCCGACGCGCACGTTGCCGCCGAGCGCCAGCGCGGCGGCCACCAGCGTCCACTGCTCGCGCGAGATCCCGATCACGCCCCACTGGTGCTTCACCGGCGGCACCTGCTCGGCCATGTGGGCGAGGTTGCGCGCCGTCGGGCGGATGCCGCCGGTCACGCCCATCACGCACGAGACCTGCAGCGGCGGCTTCAGCAGGCCCATGTCGAGCAGCGGGTCGAGGTTGGCCAGGTGCCCGGAGTCGAAGCACTCGTGCTCGGGCCGGATGCCGCTCTCGTTCATCGCCTCCAGCAGGGCGATGATCGTGTCGAACGAGTTCTCGAACACGGCCTTGAAGACGAAGTCCTTGCGCCGGCGCGAGTACTTCGCGTAGTTCATCGAGCCCATGTTGAGCGCGCCGACGTCGGGCTTGAGCTCGCGCAGATAGGCGATCCGCTTCTCGACCGGCACGCCGATCGCGCCCGTCGAGTAGTTGATCACCACGTCGCCGGCCTCGGCCCGGATCGCCTCGGTGATGGCGCGGAAGTCCTCCACCTCGTGGCTCGGCGTGCCGTCGGGGCGGCGGGCGTGGATGTGGATCATCGAGCCGCCCTCGTCGACGATCCGGCGCGCCTCGGCGGCGTACTCGGCGGGCGTGTAGGGGATCGCCGGGCACTGGTCGCGATTCGCGACGGCGCCCGAGATCGCGCACGTAAGGATGACCGGGTCCATGGGTACGCTCAGTTCATGATCGGCGCCATCATCCTCGGCATCGTGGCAGGCTTCGTCGGCCGGCTGCTCATGCCCGGCAAGGACCCGATGGGGTTCTTCGCCACCATCCTCCTCGGCCTCGCCGGCTCGGTCGTCGGCTTCCTCGTCTTCACCGAGCTGCTCGGCATCGGCGACAACGAGGTGTTCGACCTCGGCGGCCTGATCGGCGCCGTCATCGGCGTGCTGATCCTGCTCGGGATCTACCGCATGCTGCTGCGCCGCAACGAGCCGCCTACGGCACGAACCTGATCCGGAAGGGCTGCTCCTCGCACCAGTCCTCGAGCGCGTTGCCCATCACCGAGCCCGCGCCGCGGTTGTCGGCGGGGTCGATGTAGCGCACCGAGGCGCCGTAGCCGCCCTCCTCCGACATCGCCGGCGGGTACTCGTCGCGGTCGTAGCCCGACCGCGGCGGGAAGTTCGCCAGCGACTGGTCGCGGTGCAGGTCGGCGTTCTCGCGATCGATGTGCAGCAGCGCCGCCTCGCCGGCATCGATCGCGTCGATCCAGTGCCCGGTCGTCTCCGGGTAGCGGCTCATGTCCAGGTCCACGTAGACCGAGTTGTGCTGCCGCAGGCAGGCGTCCGCCTGCGCCGTCGCCCCGCCGGCCAGCACCGCCGTCCACACGGCGGCCAGCACCCACACCCTGCGCAACATCTGTCCTCCCCTGCCGAGGAACTCCCGCTGTCGAGCGGAGACTACTGCGCCTTACGGGCGTACATCGCGCGGTCGGCGGCAGCCATCAGCGACTCGAGATCGTCGCCGGGGTGGCAGGCGACGCCGACGTCGCGGCCACTGGCGCGCCGACGAACTGCGGCTGGGTGGGGCAGCTGGTGAGCCGGCCGCGCGGCGGATTTCGTCGACGCATCCTGTCCTGGTGGGGTCAGACCCCACTTAGGCAGGATTCGATGAAGGAAACCGGCTCCGCCGGCCTCCCCGCTTCCTCACCCAGCCGCAGTTCGTCCCTAAACGGGCACGATGCCGTGGCGCTTCCACGGCCGCTCGATCCGCTTGCCCTCCGCCATCTCCAGAGCGCGGATGATCGTGGGCCGGGTCTCGCGCGGGTCGATGACGTCGTCGACCATGTCGTTCCTGGCGGCGATGTAGACGTCGATGATCTTGCGGTAGGCCTCGATCAGCTCGGCCTTCTTGGCGGCCGGGTCCTCCGCCTCCTCGACCTGCTTGCGGAAGACGATCTCGACGGCGCCCTCGGCGCCCATCACGCTGATCTCGGCCGAGGGCCAGGCGACGATCAGGTCGGGCTCGTAGGCGCGACCGTTCATCACGTAGTAGCCGGCGCCGTAGGCCTTGCGCAGCACGACGGTGACCTTGGGGACGGTCGCGTTGGCGACCGCGTAGAGCATCTTCGCGCCGTGCCGGATGATCCCGGCCGCCTCGACCTTCGTGCCGACCATGAAGCCGGGCACGTCCATCAGGAAGACCAGAGGAATCCCGAACGCGTTGCAGAGGTTGACGAAGCGCGCGGCCTTGTCGGCGGAGTCGTTGTCGAGGATCCCGCCGAGCTGGCGCGGCTGGTTGGCGACGATCCCCACCGGCCGCCCGCCCATCCGCGCCAGGCAGGTGATGATCGTCTTGGCGAACTGGGGCTTCAGATCGAGCCACTCGCCGTCGTCGACCACGCGCCGGATGACGTCGTACATGTCGTACGGCTTGCGGTTGGACTCGGGCAGGACGTCGAGCAGCTCGTCGTCCATGCGGTCGACCGGGTCGCTGCACCCGCGCACCGGCGGCCGCTCCTCGCAGTGCGAGGGGAAGAAGGAGAGGTACTGCTTGATGCGGGCGATGCACTCCTCGTCGTCGGCCACCTCGAGGTCGCCGACCCCGCTCTTGCGGCAGTGGACGCGCGAGCCGCCGAGCTCCTCCTGCGTGACGTCCTCGCCGACGGCGGCGCGCACGAGGTGCGGGCCGGCCAGGGCCATCGAGCCGCGGCCCTTGACCATCGGGACGAAGTCGGCCAGCCCGGGGATGTAGGCGGTGCCGGCCGCGCACGGCCCCATCAGCGCCGCCACCTGCGGGATGACGCCGCTTGCCACCACTTCCTCGCGGAACAGGTGCCCCGAGCCCGCGAACAGCGAGCCGACCGCCTCCTGGATCCGCGCGCCGGCGGAATCGAGCAGCCAGACGAAGGGGATGCGCTTCGTGAGCGCGAGGTCACGCAGGCGGGCGACCTTCAACTCGCCGGTCATGCCCATCGAGCCGGCCATCACCGTGAAGTCGTAGGCGCAGACCGCGATCAGGCGACCGTCGACCTTGCCGTAGCCGGTGATCACGCCGTCGGCCGGCGCCTCCTTGTCCTCCAGCCCCCGCACCGAGTAGTGGATCCCGGCGTGGATCCCCAGCTCGGTGAACGTGCCGTCATCGAGCAGCAGGTCGAGCCGCTCGCGCGCGGTGAGCTTCTCCTGCGCGTGCTGGCGGGCAATCCTCTCCTCGCCGCCGCCCAGCTTGGCCTTGGCGCGGCGCTCGTGCAGGTCCTCGACGAGGGGTCGCAGCATCGGGGCGGCAACATACCGGCCATGCCGCGCTTCCGAGCCATCATCTTCGACCTGCTCACCGCTCTGCTGGACTCGTGGACGCTGTGGGGCGATGTGGCCGGCGACGCCGAGCTGGGCGCTCGCCGGCGGCGGAAGAGCCTGGAGATCATCTACGCGACGGGCCCGTACCGGCCCTACGAGGAGATCGTCGTCGAGGCGGCGGGCGAGCGGGCGGCGCGCGAGTTGCTGAGCCGGTGGGACGAGCTCGAGCCGTGGCCCGAGGCGCCGGCCGTCCTGCGCGCCCTCGCGGGCGACCACCGCATCGCGCTCGTCACCAACACCTCGGAGGACCTCGCGCAACGCGCGGCCGCGAAGCTCGGCGTCGAGGTCGACCTGCTGGTCTCGGCCGAGAGCGCCGGGTTCTACAAGCCCCGCCCGGAGCCGTACCGCGCGGGCATGAAGGCTGGACAGCCGGCGCTCTTCGTCGCGGGCTCGCCGGGCGACGTGCCCGGGGCCGAAGGCGCCGGCCTGCCCGTGATCTGGCACAACCGCGTCGGCGCGCCCGCGGCCGGCGGCTCGCCGCTGGCCGTCATCGAGACCCTGGATCCGCTGCCGGATCTAGTGCGCTGAAACTGCGGCATTGAGGGAGGCGGGCCGGAGAGGGGGGTGCATTTCGTCGACCTCTTCGGCGTTTCAGCGCCACGGGTGACGTTTGGCACCGTATAGGTGCTTAACGTCAACCGAACGACGCGATCAGGGATCCGGGTGACGAAATGCACCCCAGCGGCCTACCCAGCCGAAGTTCGTCCCTCCAGCACCCGCCCCGCTGCCAGCACCAGCGCGTCATCTCCCGGCCGTCCGACGATCTGGACCGAAGCCGGGAGCCCGTCCTCGGCGGCCCCGCACGGCAGTGCCAACGCCGGCGAGCCGGTCACGTTCCACGGAAACGTGAGCTCGATCATCCGCTCCCGCAGCGCGAGGTCGCCGACGCCCACCGGCGGCGCCACCATCGGGATCGTGGGCGTGACGAGCAGGTCGACCTCGAGGGCGGCGATCTTCTCGCGGTAGCGCTCGCGCTCGGCGCGCGCCGCCGCCACCTGCTCGTCGGTGACCGCCCGCGCGCGGTCCATCTTGGTCGCGATGCCGGGGTCGTAGCGGTCGCGGTTGGCCGGGTACAGGTCGGCGTGGACCTCGGCGATCTCGCGCGAGAAGGCCGGGTAGACGCCGTCCGGCCACGGCACCTCGACGGGCTCGAAGCCGCCGGCGACCGCCTCGACCGCCGCCCGCACCCCCGGGTCGGCGCGCTCGGTCCACGCCACGCCGATCCGGAGATCGCCGAGCCCGACGGACACCGTCGAGAAGCCCGGCACGAGCGCCTCCAGCATCCGCTCGCAGCCCTCGACGTCGCGCGCCATCGGGCCCGCGTGGTCGAAGCTCGGCGTCAGCGGAAAGCAGCCGTCGAGCGGGACGATCCCGAAGGAAGGCTTGAAGCCGACCACCCCGCAGCACGCCGCGGGGATCCGGATCGAGCCGCCCGAGTCGGTGCCGAGCGCGTAGTCGACCGATCCGGCGGCCAGCGCCGCGCCGCAGCCGCCGCTCGACCCGCCCGCGATCCGGCCGGGCGCGATCGGGTTCGGCACCGTCCCGAAGGTCACGTTCTCGGACGTGATGCCCCAGGCGAACTCGTGCAGGTTCGCCTTGCCGGCCATCGGGAAGCCCTCCAGCCGCCGCACCGCCTCGGCCGTCGCGTCCGGCACGTGGTCGGCGAAGATCGGCGACCCGTAGGTGGTGCGCACCCCGGCGGTGTCGAACAGGTCCTTGACGGCCAGCGAGCCCGGCCCGAGCTCGGTGATCCAGATGCTCAACGCGTGACCGGCTCGAGGATCTCGAGCACGACGTCGAGATGCTCGGGATGCTCGAACGCGGTGACCTCGAGGCCCACGAGCCGCCCGTCGCCCACCAGGCGGGCGAGTACGTCACGCACCTCGGCCGCCTGCAGCCCGCCCGGCACGGGGAACTGCACCGGCATGACCGACGGGTCGAGCCCGTCGACGTCCAGGTGCACGTACACCGGGCCGTCCGCAGGCACGCCCTCATGGACGCCCGCCGCCTCGACCTCGACCTTCTCGCCCGGATCGAGGTCGCGCACGCCGAGGAACCACACGTCCTGCGGGTCGATGGTGTCGGGCCAGCCGGCGTCCCAGCGGGCGCAGGCCGCGCCCAGGCACATGCCACCGAGGAAGCCGCTCGGCGTGGTGCCGGGCGTGTTGAAGTCGCCGTGAGCGTCGATCCACAGGAACCGCACGCCCGGCACGCGCCGCGCAACCGTCGGCATCGTCGCGATGCAGATCGAGCAGTCCGAGGCGGTCAGCAGCGGGAACTCGTTCTGGTCGATCGCCGCGGTGATCTCTGCGGCGGCCGCCTCCAGGACCGGCTGCGCCTCCGGCAGGTCCTCCGACCAGTCACGCGGCCGGCCCGGCGACGCCTCGCCGACCACACGTCCGCCGAGCCGCTCGGCCAGCGCCTGCGCGCCAGCGCCCGCGCCGTCGGTGCGGTCCGAGGTCCGTGCCCGCAGGCACGTGATCCTCACTTCCCGGTCCACACCGGGTCCCGCTTCTCGAAGAACGCCTTCACGCCCTCCTGGATGTCCTCGGTCGAGAACGCGATCGTGAGCTGCGCGTGCAGGAACTCGAGCGCGTCGGCGAGCGCCATGTCCTGCTGGCGGAACAGCGCGTCCTTGCCCAGCCGCATCAGCACCGGCGACTTGGAGGCGAGCTTCTCCGCCCACTCGCGCACGGCCGCGTCGAACTCCTCCGG
This sequence comes from uncultured Solirubrobacteraceae bacterium, assembly GCA_963835525.1. GTDB lineage: Bacteria > Actinomycetota > Thermoleophilia > Solirubrobacterales > Solirubrobacteraceae > DASSUW01. The sequence goes on along the minus strand of CAWIFM010000009.1, from coordinate 105,605 downwards.
CGCCACCACGCGGTTCACGAACCCCAGCCGCTCGGCCTCCTGCGCGGAGATCTGCTCGCCCAGCAGCAGCATCTCGGTCGCCTTCTTGCGCGGGACGTTGCGGTAGATCAGCGCCATGATGATGAAGGGGAACACGCCGACGTTGATCTCAGGCGTCCCGAAGCGCACCCCGTCGCGCGCCACGATCAGGTCGCACGCGAGCGCCAGCCCCAGCGCCCCCGCCAGCACGTGCCCGTTGGCCGCGCAGATCGTCGGCTTGCCGAGCTCGCCGATCATCCGGAACAGCCGCGGGAAGCGGTCGGTCGCGAAGTGCTTGTGCACGAGCGGCACGTCTGCCGCGAAGCCCGCCAGGTTGCCGCCGCTGGAGAAGACCTTCTCGTGCGTCGAGGTGAGCACGACGCAGCGGATCCCCTCGTCGTCACGCGCGATCTCGAAGGCCTCGATGAGATCGTCGAGCACGTCGTCGGACAGCGCGTTGCGCGTCTCGGGGTGATCGAGCGCGATCGTCGCAACGGCACCGTCGACCTCGTAGCGGACCGTGTCAGGCATCGGGCCGGGACCTTAACGGACCTTGACGAACGCTCTCGTTCGCAAGTAGCTTCCTGCGCCAATGCGCCGCGGGCCCCGCGGCGCCGATCACGAAATTGAGGAGGGGGCGTGAAATCACGCACTCTGGGGATCGCGTGCGCGACGGCGCTCGCGGTCTTGCTGGCGGCCGGTCCGGCCGCCGCGGCGCAGCGGCAGCAGTCGTACACCGTCAAGCTGCGCAGCGCCGCCGACCTCGAGCTGCTCGCTCGAGGCGGAATGGACGTCACCGAGGGACGCCGCGGTAACCGCGTCGAGGTCGTGGCCACGGCCACGGAGGCGCAGAAGCTCCGTGCCCAGGGGGTCAAGCTGGGTCTCACGCGCGACCGGCGCGGCCGCACGATCCTGCAGGCGACGGCCAAGGCTGCCGCCGCCGGCTGGCAGGTCTGGCGCCCGTACCTGCGCACCGACGTCGAGCTCTCGCCGGACGCCGGCAACCCGACCGACAACATCGTCACCCAGCTCCAGAAGCTCGCGTCCAAGCACCGCGACATCGCCGAGCTGCAGGTCATCGGCAAGACCGTCCGCGGTGTGCCGATCTACGCGATGAAGGTGACCAAGGACGCCCGCCACCGCCGTGACGGCTCGCGGCCGGCGGTCCTCTACTCGGCCACCCAGCACGCGCGCGAGTGGCTCGCCACCGAGACCAGCCGCCGCACCATGCGCCTGTTCCTGGACAACTACGGCAAGAAGGGCGCGGCGCTCGGCACCGACCGCCAGCCCGTGCTCGGCCTCCAGGCCAAGGAGATCACCAAGCTCGTCGACACCCGCGAGCTGTGGTTCGTGGTGGTCGCCAACCCCGACGGCTACGACTACACCTTCACGCCGGCCAACCGCCTGTGGCGCAAGAACCTGCGCGACAACGACGGCAACGGCGAGATCAACAACGTCGACGGCGTCGACCCGAACCGCAACTACCCGACGCACTGGGGCTACGACGACGAGGGCTCGAGCCCGATCGCGTCGTCGGAGACATACCGCGGCACCGGCCCGGCCTCCGAGCCCGAGACCAAGGCGCTCGACGGCCTCATGAGGCGGATCGGCTTCGCCTGGAACAAGAACGACCACACCTACGGCCCGCTGCTGCTGTGGCCGTCCGGCTGGCAGTTCGACACCCACGAGGCGGACGAGCCGATCTTCCGCACGATCGCCGGCACCGAGAAGGCGAACTCGTCGATCCCGGACTCGAACCCGCGCGTGGGGTCGGACCTCTACACCACCAACGGTGACCTGAACGACCACATGTACGACGCGTACGAGACGATCTCGTTCACGCCCGAGGGCACGCCCTCCTCGACCGGCAGCGGGTTCGTGTTCCAGGACGTCGAGGCCGACGTCCAGGCCGAGTTCGAGCGGCACGTGCAGTTCGCGCTCGACATGGCGCGCTCGGCGGACGACCCGAGCGACCCCGAGTCGTGGCAGGGCCGTGAGGCGCCGAACTTCGAGGTCAGCTCGTTCGACGTCTCCTACGGCAGCCCGCAGACCGTCCAGGTCAACGCCCGCCGCGACCTCGGTCGCGTGTCGATCAAGTACCGCATCAACAACGGTCGCGAGCGCACCGGCTGGACGTGGGAGTGGCGCGGCGGCGAGCGCTACGGCCGCACCGGCGACAACTGGTACCACCGCGTGCGCGGCAAGGTCTACGGGGCCGACCCCGGCGACACCGTGAAGGTGTGGTTCGAGTCGCGCCACAAGCGCAGCAGCTCGTTCACCTACAAGCTGAAGTCCGACAAGAACGCGAGGGTCCTGATCCTCGCCGCCGAGGACTACAGCGGTACGTCGCAGCTGCCCAACTACGCGTCGACGACGGCGCCGAACTACCTCTCGTACTACGAGAACGCGCTGAAGGCCAACAACATCCGCTACGACGTCTACGACATCGACGCGCATGGGCCGCAAGGCGCCGGACCCGCTCGGCGTGCTCAGCCACTTCGACGCGGTCATCTGGTACACGGGCAACGACAACGTCACCCGCACGCACAACCAGGGCGGGTGTCCGACAAGCTGCCGCACGACACGCAGCTCGCCGTGCGCGACTTCATGAACGAGGGCGGCCGGTTGCTCTACACGGGCAAGTTCGCCGGCCGTGAGTACACGCTCGCCGAGTACCCGATCCCGGGGTCACACGGAGCTCGAGTGCGACGGCGTGCCCGGCGACCAGGACTGGAACGAGCCGTGCAAGGACCTGAGCAACGACTTCCTCCAGTACTGGCTGGGGTCGTACTCACGGGCCGACGCCGGCGGCGTCGCCGACGACGGGTCGCTGCTGCGGTTCGCCGGCGTCGGCGATCCGCTCGCCGGCTTCACCGGCGAGCTCGACGGGGCCGACTCGGCGCAGAACCAGGCCGATGCCGCGCACCTCGGCACCGGGACGCACCTGATCACGTCGTCCGTGCTCGATCCGGCGACCCATCCCGACTTCGCCTCCTCAACGGCGGCGTCGTGGGAGGGTGCCGGGCAGTTCACCGCCCGCACCGGCACGTGGTTCATGCACTCGCAGGTCGCCGACCAGGGCTGGAAGCGCATGACCCGGACGATCGACCTCACCGGCACCACGGCCGCGCAGGCGCCGTCGCTCGAGTTCTGGGCGAACTGGAACACCGAGGCCGACTGGGACTGGATGGTCGTCGAGGCCCACACCGTCGGCCAGGACAACTGGACGACGCTGCCGGACCTCAACGGTCACACGTCCCAGGGGACGGGCCAGAGCTGCCCGGCAGGCGACGACTACTTCGACCTGCACCCGTTCATCGCCCACTACATCACGCGCACGGGCACCGGCTCGGCGGCGGACCCGTACGTCTGCACGCCGGGCGGGACGAGCGGCACGTGGTACCAGGCGAACGGGGCCTCGGCCGGCTACGAGCAGTGGAAGGTCGCCCTCAGCCAGTTCGCCGGACAGCAGGTCGAGGTCTCGGTCTCGCTGATCACGGACTGGTCGTTCGGCGAGATCCCGGGCATCCTGCTCGACGACGTCACGGTCACCCGCGGCTCGAACGTCGAGTCCGAGTCGTTCGAGACCGGGATGGGCGCCTGGTCGATCCCGGGTGCCCCCGCCGGCTCCTTCAACGGGAACGACTGGGTCCGGACCCAGCGGGCCTACGAGGAGGGTGCCGCGGTGAAGACCGCCGACTCGCTCTATTTCGGCTTCGGCTTCGAGGGCGTGACCGGCGCGGCGCAGCGCAACGACCTGATGCGCAGGTCGATGCAGTACCTGCTGCGGTAGCGGCATAGTCGGAGGCGGCCATGGGTTAGCTTTGACCCATGGCCGCCACCGACGTTCTCAAGCCCGACCACGCCGCGTCCCGGCGGCATTTCATCTTCACCGACGAGCACGAGCAGCTGCGCGAGTCGATCCGCTCGTTCGTGCTCAAGGAGCTCCGCCCCCACGCTGAGGAGTGGGAGGAGACGACCTTCGACGACTGGGTCTTCAAGCGGATGGGCGAGCTCGGGCTGCTCGGCCTCTCGATGCCCGAGGAGTACGGCGGCCAGGGCGGCGACTACTACTGCAACCTCGTCCTCGGCGAGGAGATCGTGCACTCCGACTGCGGCGGCCTGGCGATGGGGATCGCGGTCCACACCGACATGGCGACCCCGCCGATCCTCGCCTTCGGCACCGAGGAGCAGAAGCAGGCCTACCTCGTGCCCTCGATCAAGGGCGAGAAGATCTCCTGCCTCGGCATCACCGAGCCGGACGCCGGATCGGACGTGTCCGGCATCAAGACCCGCGCCGTGCGCGACGGCGACGAGTGGGTGATCAACGGGTCCAAGACCTACATCACCAACGGCCACCGGGCCGACTTCATCGTGCTCGTCACCAAGACCGACCCGGACGCCGGCTACGACGGCTTCACGCTGTTCATCGTCGACATGGACTCGCCGGGCGTGATCCGCGAGGAGAAGCTGCGCAAGCTCGGCATGCACGCCTCCGACACGGCGCTGCTCGCCTTCCAGGACGTGAGGGTGCCGGCCACCGCGGTGCTCGGCGAGGTCGGCAAGGGCTTCTACCACATCATGTGGGAGCTCCAGGGCGAGCGGATGATCGGCGCCGCGGGCGCCGTGGCGAGCGCGCAGGCGGTGTTCGACAAGACGCTGGCGTACGCCAACGAGCGGGTCGCCTTCGGCCGCCCGATCGGCAAGTTCCAGGTCACGCGGCACAAGTTCGCCGAGATGGCGACCAAGATCGAGTCCGCCCGCCAGCTCGTCTACACGACGGCCTGGCGCTACGCCAACGGGGATTACCCGGTGCGCGAGATCTCGATGGCCAAGCTGTACGCCTCGCGGATCGCGTGCGAGGTCGCCGACGAGTGCCTGCAGATCCACGGCGGCGCCGGATACATGAAGGAGTACGGGATCGAGCGCGTGTGGCGCGACCTGCGGCTCAACCGGATCGGGGCGGGGACCGACGAGATCATGCTGGACGTGATCGGCCGGTCCTACGGCCTTTGATCGAGCCTCCGTTCACGGAGGCGCACGAGGCCTTTCGCGCCCGCGCGCGCGAGTTCGTCCTGGGAGAGCTGCGGCCGCACGCGGACGAGTGGGAGGCGGCCGGCTGGTTCCCGAACGAGGTGTTCGGGGCGCTGGCCTCGCGCGGCTGGCTGGGGCTCAAGTACAAGGGTGACTGGGTCGCGGACGCGGTGCTGGCGGAGGAGCTGGCGCGCTGCGGGTCGGGCGGCGTGGCCGCGGGGATCGGCGCGCACATCCACATCGCGACGCCGCCGATCTCGCGCTTCGGCACCGCCGAGCAGCGCGCCCGCTGGCTCGAGCCCGCGGTGCGCGGCGAGAAGATCGGCGCGCTGGCCATCACCGAGCCCGACGCGGGGTCCGACGTGGCCTCGATCCGCACGCGCGCCGTCGCGGTCGACGGCGGCTGGCTCGTCTCGGGCGCCAAGACGTACATCACCAACGGCGTGCGCGCCGACTTCTACGTGACCGCCGTCCGGACCGGCGGCGCCGGACACGGCGGGCTGTCCTTCCTCGTGCTCGAGCGCGGCGAGGGGATCGCGGCGAGCGCGCTGAGCAAGCTCGGGTGGCGCGCCTCCGACACCGCCGAGATCGCCTTCGACGAGGTCTTCGTCCCGCGCGAGCACCTGCTCGGCGAGCTCGACGGCGGCTTCAAGCTGATCATGGCCAACTTCCAGTGGGAGCGGCTGGTGATGGCGCTCGGCGCGGTCGGCGCCATGCGCCGGACGCTCGAGCGCGCGGTCGTGGAGCCGGCCGGCCAGGCCTATCGCCACCGCATCGCCGACCTCGCCACCCGCGCCGCCGCCGGCACGGCGCTCACCTACCACGCCCTGCGCCGCTACCTGGACGGCGGCGACGCCGTGCGCGAGGTCACGATGGCCAAGCTCGCCACCCAGCGCGCGAACTTCGAGCTCCAGGACGAGTGCCTGCGGCTGCTCGGCCCCGACCCCGAGCTCGAGCGCGCCGTCCGCGACGCCCGCCTCGGCCCGATCGGCGGCGGAACCGACGAGATCATGCGCGAGATCCTCGGGCGTTTGTTGAGGGTCTGACCCTTCATACGGGTGCTCGGCCCACCCCAAAGGTGCGGCTAACCGACCTTTACGGTTCGGCTGGCGGTGGGAGAGTTCCGGCCATGCCTGGAGTCATTGCGCACAATCTCTTCCACCGCGTCGGAGATGCCCGCACGCGCGTGGACGTGCTCCGCGACGTATCGCTCGAAGCGCCGGCCGGCAAGCTCACGGCCGTGGTCGGACCGGCGGGCTCCGGCAAGACCTCCCTGCTCCATCTCCTGGCCGGGCTCGACCGCCCCGCCTCCGGCACCGTGACGCTCGACGGGCGCGCGCTGCGCGGGCTCGACGACCTCGAGCTCACGCGCCTGCGGCGTGACCAGATCGGCCTCCTGCTCCCCGCCGCGTCGGTGCTCCCCACCATCACCGTGCGCGAGAACATCGCCCTGCCGCTCCTGATCGCCCGCCGCGCGCCCGAGCCGGCGGCGATCGACGCGCTGCTCGAGCGGGTCGGCCTCGCCGACCGCGACGACGAGCGTCCCGGGCAGCTCACCGCCGCCGAGCGCCAGCGCGCCGCCCTCGCGCGCGCCCTGGTCGGCGGGCCCGCCGTGCTGCTGGCCGACGAGCCGGCCGGCGAGCTCGAGCCCGAGGAGGGCGCCTACCTGCTCATGCTCCTGCAGCAGGTCGCCCACGAGGACGGCATCGCCGTGGTGCTGTTCACGCGCGACATCGACGACGCGGCCGGTGTGGCCGATCACATCGTCGAACTCGACGGCGGGCGCGTCGTGCCTGCTGTCGCGCCGCTCGCCGCGTAGCCGCCACAATCCCGGGCCTCACGAATCTGAGGAGGCCGTGTATTGGCCTCCTGAAGGAGGCAATGACAATGGCAGTACTGGACGGCAAGGTGGCGATCGTCACCGGCTCGGCGCGTGGCATCGGCCGCGCGACGGCGGAGCTGCTGAGCGAGCACGGCGCCAAGGTCCTCATCAACGACCTCGACGCCGACCTCGCCGAGCAGACCGCCTCCGAGATCGACGGCGAGACGGTCGTCTACGGCGGCGACCTCACGGCGCCCGGCGCGCCCGACGCGCTCGTGCAGACGGCGATCGACGCCTGGGGCCGGCTCGACATCATCGTCAACAACGCCGGCTACACGATCGACGCGCCGATCCACAAGATGTCCGACGACGCGTTCCAGCGGATGCTCGACATCCACACCGTCGTCCCTTTCCGCGTCATCCGCGCCGCCGCCCCCCACCTGCGCGAGCCCGCCAAGCAGGAGCGCGAGGAAGGGCGAGAGGTCTTCCGCAAGATCGTCAACGTCTCCTCGATCTCCGGCACGATGGGCAACGCCGGCCAAGCGAACTACTCGTCCGGCAAGGCCGCCGTGGTCGGCCTGACGAAGACGCTGGCCAAGGAGTGGGGCCAGTTCAAGATCAACGTCAACGCCGTCGCCTTCGGCTGGATCGAGACGCGCCTGACCGCCTCCAAGGTCGAGGACAACACGATGGAGATCGGCGGCGAGAAGGTCCAGCTCGGCATCCCGGACCAGATGCGCGGAATGGCCTCGATGCTGATCCCGCTCGGCCGCACCGGCACCCCGGAGGAGGCCGCCGGCGGTGTCTTCTTCCTCTGCTCGCCGTGGTCGAACTTCGTCCACGGCCAGGTGCTGAACATCACCGGCGGCCAGTTCACCGGGATGACCACTTAAACGCCGAAGGGCGGGGCGCCGGCAGTCCTCGGCGCCCCGCCCATTTCGGCTGCTACATCACGGTCCTGCCGGGACCCCCCAACCGGTGCCGGTGAAGGCGACCCAGTTGATGTTGCCCAAGCCTGCCGTCGGCCCGCCCGTGACGGACCGGAACACGAGGAACAGGCGCTGCGACCCGGCGAAGTCGAGGTCGAACTCCTGTGTGGTCCAGGTGTTGTTGTTGGTGCCCGTGGCCTTGAGCGTCACGGTCGTGATGATCGGACCCGTCTGGCTGCCGGAGCGGATCTCGACGGCCATCCGGTCGTTGCCGACCGGCTGACCACCGCCGCCGCCCGCGTACCTGAACTGGATCTTCTTGTCCATGTTGCCCAGGTAGTAGCGGCGGTTGAGCGCGATCCAGTCGCCCGGATCGATGCCCGTGCGGTGCTGGACGCCGCCCGTCGGGTCGTTGGTGTTCGCCGCGTTCGTGCCGTTCTGCTCCAGCACGGCCTCGACCTGCTGGGTGCGGTTCTCCAGCACGGCCACGTCCTGGCCCGTCAGGGCGGGCTGCCCGTTCGCGCCGTCGTCCGTGTACTTCGCGTTGATCCCGCCCGCGACGCTGCCGCCGTGCGTGGCGTCGTCCGGGTTGGTGGTGAACACGCCCGAGCAGCCGGTCTTCTGCTCGCCGCCGTGCGCGTGCTGGTCATGGACCAGCGCGAACTCGACGACCACGCGGCTGCAGTCGATCGGCCCGTCCTCGGGGTCGGTGACGGAGACCGTGTAGGGCACGTTCTGGCCCCACTCGAAGAAGTCGCCGTCGACCGGGGTGTTGACCGTGACGGTCGGCGTGGTGTTGCCGGCCGTGATCGTCAGCGTCTTCACGTCCTGGTTGCCCTGCGGATCCTTCACGACGAGCCGCGCCGTGTAGACGCCGACCTGCGTGTAGGTGTGGGTCGGGTTCGGATCGGTCGAGTCGACCGTCCCGTTGCCGTCGAAGTCCCACTCGAACGACAGGGCGTCGCCCGGATCCGGGTCGCGCGTACCCTCGCTCGAGTACACGACGGTGAGCGGGGTCGGACCGTCCGTCCGGTCGGCGTTCATTACCGCGTTCGGCGCCCGCTGGCCCTTGACGTAGGACCACCGGTACATGCCCGCCTGCGCGCTCTGGACGAAGAACCCGTTGCCGTAGGTGATCAGGTACAGGTTGCCGTCGTCGCCGAACTGCGCGTCCATCGGGCCGTCGCACTCGAACCCGAACGCGAGCGCCCGCGCCGCACCGACGCCGCCGCAGCTCAGCGTGTCGTTGATCTTCTGGACCCCGTTGTTGGAGTCGATGCGGATCTCACGCAGGTAGTCGCGCGTCCACTCGCCGAAGAACACGGCGTCGTCGAAATACGGCGGGAACTTCGTCGTGCTCGCGTTGTCCTCCTCGTAGTCGTACTTGAGCAGGAGGTGCGGGCCGACGCTGTTGGAGTTCGGCGACCGCAGCTCCGGGAACAGCAGCGGGCAGCTCTGCTGGACCGGGACCGCGACGTTGTAGTTGTCGATGCAGGGCGTGCCCCACAGGTCGTCGCGGTACGAGTACCAGACGTCCGGGTTCGTGATCGGCGGGCTCTGCAGCAGGCCGGTGTTCCACCGCGACGTGTTGGTCGGACCGTGGTCCGGGCTGTCGCAGTCGAACGTCTCACCCAATGTCGTCTGGGTATTGAAGTCCCACTTGTACATCGGGAGGTCGGTCTTGTAACACATCGGCCAGCCGTAGTTGGACGGCTTGCGGACGATCTCTATGCGCCCGGTGCCCTGGGCGGCCCGCAGGCCGGTCGGGCTCTGCGAGTCCGGCGAGTAGTCGGCGATGTACGCCACGCCGTCCTCGTCCACCTGGACCCGGAACGGGTTCCGGAAGCCCATCGAGTGGATCTCGGGCCGCGTCTTCGCGGTCCCGACCGGGAACATGTTGCCGGCCGGCACGTTGTACGAGCCGCCGAAGCTGTTCTCCTCGGCCTCGTCGATGTCGCCGTCCTTGACCTTGATCCGCAGCAGCTTGCCGCGCAGGTCGTCGGTGTTGGTCGCGCCGCGGCGCGCGTCGTTGAACGGACCCTGGTAGAGGCCGCCCGCCGCCGACGTGGCGATCGTGACCGTCGGCCCCGTGCCCGTGAGCCCGGTCGCGTCGGCCGTCATCTGCGGGACGTCCTTCTGCTGCTGGTTGGCACGGAAGTTGACCGTGCGCGTCCCGGTGCCGGTGACCGCGACGTCGTCGATGTTCGACAGCGCCTCGAGCGCCGCCTCGATCTCCGTGTTCACCAGCGGGAAGGCGATCGGCGCCGTCGTCTGACCGTCGAAGGTCAGCGTGAAGGTGCCGCCCGTCGCGTTCGCGACGACGATCGTCTGGCTCTCGTTGGTGAGCATGTCGTGCATCGGCGGGTTGTTGTTCGTCCCGACCGCAGTAGCGGGCGTGTCGTCACCCGTCGTCAGCCACAGGTTGTTGTCCTTGTCGAAGTCCATGTCGCCGGCGACGTGGCAGCACGCGCCGCGGTCGACCTCGACCTTCATGATCTGCTGCTCGGTGCTGAAGTCGATCGTCGGGTTCGGCCCGTCGACGAACTTGAAGCGCGAGAGCTGGAAGTAGCCCTTCCAGTTGTCCCAGAACGCCGGGTCGGCCTGGGGCGTGGTCGGTATGTTGCCGTTCGGCGTCTGAGCCGGGTACGGCTTGCCGCTCAGGGCGGTGCCGTCCATGTTGATGGGGGCGTAGTAGAAGTAGACCCACTGGTTCTGCTCGAAGTTCCGATCGAACGCGGGCCCGTAGAGCCCGTCCTCGCTGTTCTGGTAGACCGGGAGCGTCGCGATCACCGTCGAGGTGCCCGTCACCGGATCGTGGATGCGGATGCGCCCGTCGCGGACGGTCTGCATGATCCGGCCGTCGGGCAGCTGGTCGAAGCCGATCGGCTCGTTGATGTTCGGCGGAGCCGCGATCTTCGTCTGCTGGTAGTTCGCCCACACGGTGGCGCCGCAGTCGCTGTAGTTCTTGTCGGCCTTGCCCGCGGCCCAGTCGAGCGCGCCGGCCAGCTGACGGCGGACATTGCTGTCACCGAACGACTCGGCCGTGCCGCCCGAGCCGGTGTAGAACGAGCGGCCGCCCTGGTAGTCCTTGCACCAGGCGATCGGATGGTCGGAGTCGAACGCCTCGCCCGGGTTGTAGGTGTTCTCGTCGACCGTCGCGAGGACGTGCGAGAAGCCGCGGACGTTGCTGGTGAAGTTGTACCAGCGGTCGGTCCGCGTCCAGTACTCGGGCAGGCCCTTGCTGGCGATGTGCACGCGGTCGGCGACCTTGGTGGTGGCCGACAGCGGATCGGTCCGCCCGCTCGCGCGCGTGCCGAGCAGGTCGCTCATGAACGGCCAGTCGGGCTCGGCCTCGATCGCCGAGTGGATGCCGACGAAGCCGCCGCCGCCGCGGAAGTAGTCCGCGAAGGCGCCCTGCTGGGCGCTGTCGAGCAGCTCACCGGCGTTGTTGAGGAAGACGACCACGCGGTACTTGGCGAGGTTGGACTCCGTGAACTTGGAGGCGTCGTCCGTCACGTCGAACTTGACCTCGTCGGCGTCGGCGAGCGCGCGCAGCCCGGCCACGCCCTCGGCGGTGCCGCCGGTCGAGTTCTTGGTGAAGACGAGGACGTTGTAGGCCTCGGCCGCATAGATCGACGCCGGGCCGTCGTTCGGCCAGACGCGCTCGGTGACCCAGTTCTGCTGCAGCGCGGCCAGGCCGCGGCGCGTGGTCACGCTGTCGGTCGTGCCCTTGCCGCCGCCGTGCGTGCGCAGTATGGCGCGGCCGCCGCCGCCCATCGCCGCGAGCCAGTAGCTTCGTGCCCTTCGCGAGCTCGACGGGTCGGGATCGGGACGCTGTTCCAGCCCGGCGCCTCGAGGTTGGTGACGTCGTTGGTCCCGAGCAGCTTCCCGGGGCGCCCGTTCTTGTCGTCGTAGATGCCGGCGATCAGCCAGGGGCCGCTGCCTGCCTCGAGGTACACGTTGATGACGTCGACGGGCCCATCGGCCTTGGCGACGAAACTGAATGCCTCCGCCCTGCCGGTGTCGTTGGCGTCCCGTGTAGGTGCGAGCCCGTCGTACCCCAACATCGGCGGCTCGTCCGACGAAAGCGGAGCAGCCGCCGCCGAGCCTGCGGGCACGAGCGCCAGCGCGGCGACGAGCGCAACGCGGCGCACCCATCGCGTCCCAGGCGGCGCACCGACCCGCGACCGCTTACCCACGAACAAAGACGGACCCATTTTTCCTCTCCCCCTCCGGTTTGAACCTGTCGAAACGGCTCACCCGGAACTTGTCCGCCAGGCAAGTTCTGTCGCGCTGCACTCGGGTTCTGATGATCCTCCGTCAAAAGTCGGGGCAAAGTCAACCCCCAATTTCAGATTCGTTGTGGCGCCGTCCGAATTGGAATGACGTGACAGGAAGGGGCGTCTTCCCTAACGTGTGCCCCGTGCTCCGAGTACGCGCCGCCGCCGCCGTGTAGCGCGCCCGCCCGTCGCGGGTGCCGGTGGTGGCCAGCGCAGCGCCGACCTCTCTGACCCGAAGGAGCACGAAGTGACCGCACTCGACTCACCGCCGATCGCCAGCCGCTTACGCGACGTCGCGAGCTCGCCGGTGCGCGAGATCCTCGCGCTGACGGCGCGCCCGGGCGTGATCTCGTTCGCCGGCGGCCTGCCCGCGCCGGAGCTGTTCGACGCCGCCGGCTTACGCGAGGCCTTTGCGGCCGCGCTGTCGGACGACCGCGCCGGCCGCTCGCTGCAGTACTCGACGACGGAGGGCGATCCGGAGCTGCGCGCAGCGATCGCTTCACGGCTGACCGCCCGCGGGTTACCGACCGAGGCCGACGAGCTGCTCGTCACCAGCGGCTCGCAGCAGGCGCTCACGCTGGCCGCCGCCGTGCTCATCGAGCCCGGTGACCGCGTGCTGGTGGAGGAGCCGTCCTACCTGGCAGCGCTCCAGGCGTTCGCGCTGGCCGGCGCCGTGGTCGTCCCTGTCGCGTGCGACGGCGACGGGCTCGATCCCGACGCGGTGGCCGCCGCGGCCGAGGAGCACGGCGCGCGCCTGCTCTACACGATCCCGACCTTCCACAACCCGACCGGGCGCACGCTGCCGCTCGAGCGCCGGCGCGCGCTCGCGGCGATCGCCGAGCGGCATGGCCTGTGGCTGATCGAGGACGACCCGTACGGCGAGTTGCGCTACCGAGGCGAGCCGCTGCCGAGCCTCGCCACGATGGCCGAGGACCGCACGCTCGCGCTCTCGACGCTCTCGAAGGTCGCCGCGCCCGGGCTGCGGATCGGCTGGGTGCGGACGCCGCCCGCCCTGCGCCATGCGCTGGTGGTGGCCAAGCAGGCCGCCGACCTGCACTCGTCGACCGTGGACCAGGCAGCCGCGGCGCACTGGCTCGGTGCCGTCGACCTCGACGCACACATCGGCGTTCTGCGCGCCGAGTACGGCCGCCGCCGCGACGCGCTGCTCGACGGCCTGCTGGATGCGCTGCCTCCAGGGTCGACACACAACCGCCCCGAGGGCGGCATGTTCGTCTGGGCGCGGCTGCCCGGCGGCTGGGACGCGGCGCCGCTGCTGGCCCGCGCGCTGGAGCGCGACGTCGCCTTCGTGCCCGGCTATCCGTTCTTCGCCGGCGAGCCCGACCGCGCGACGCTGCGGTTCTCCTTCACGACCCACGCGCCGGCCGAGATCGCCGAGGGTCTGGCGCGGTTGAGGTCTGCCTGGCAATAGTCTGAGGCCCCATGAAGGTCGTCCAAGCAGAGGGCCAGGACCGCGACACCCCGAGGGGCGTCGTCGGCGGCCACGAGATCTCGCAGGCGACGACCGGGGCCACGAACATCTACATGGGCGTCTTCCGCGTGCCGGCGGGCGCCCAGTCGCGGCCCCACTACCACGACTCCTGCGAGAGCGCCGTCTACATGCTGTCCGGGAGCCTGGAGGTCAAGTGGGGTGACCATCTCGAGCAGACGGTCACGATCGGGCCGGGGGACATGGTCTACGTGCCCCCGCGCGAGACCCACCTGCTCCAGAACCTCTCAGATGCAGAGCCGGCGGAGTACGTCGTCGCCCGGGACTCGCCGACCGAGGACTCGGTCGAGGTTCCCTGGGCTGGTTGAGGTTCCGGGCCCTTGCTTTGCGTTAGCGAGGGTCCGGAACTGCGCTTGTAGGGAAGCGGGGTCGGCCAGCCCGGACGGGGCTGAAATTCCGCATGGCGCAACGATCGACCGCAAATCCCGCCTGGGATCGGCGCGCATGCGGGGTGGGGTTGTTTGTGGTCGCATAGCGACACCTAACCGACCCACGCCTTTCTGGAGTATCGCCCGAGGCGCACCAGCTTCCACGATGCGCAACCGGCAGCCTCCCATGCCTCCCTCAATGCGCAGTTGAAGTTGTGAGTCGCTACTAACTTGGCGCGTCAACGCTCGCCACCCTCCTTGACGCTCCCAGGAAGTGAGTGAATACTCACTTCTATGACCCGCTCCCGCCCCGGTTGGACCTTCGCGATCGTCTCGATCGCCCTCTTCATGGTCGTCCTCGACAACCTCGTCGTCACCAACGCGCTCCCCTCGATCCGCGAGGATCTCGGCGCGACGATCCAGTCGCTCGAGTGGACGGTCAACGCGTACACGCTCTCTTATGCCGTCCTGCTGCTGACCGGCGCCGCGCTCGGAGATCGCTTCGGCCGCCGCCGGATGTTCCTCATCGGCCTCGCCATCTTCACCGCCGCCTCCGCCGCTGCTGCACTCGCGCCCACGACCGGCGCGCTGATCACAGCCCGCGCCCTCCAGGGCGTCGGCGCCGCCATTGTCACGCCGCTCACGCTCACTCTGCTCGCCGGCGCGTTCCCGACCGAGAAGCGCGGCCTGGCGATCGGCGCGTGGTCGGGAATCTCCGGCCTCGGCGTCGCGCTCGGCCCGGTGGTCGGCGGCGCGATCGTCGAGGGCATCTCGTGGCACTGGATCTTCTGGCTCAACGTCCCGATCGGGCTCGCGCTGCTCCCCCTCGCCGCCCGCAACCTCACCGAGAGCCACGGTCCGGCCCGCAGCCTCGACCTCCCCGGCGTCGGCCTCGCCAGCGCCGGCATGCTCGGCCTCGTCTACGGCATCGTCCGCGGCTCCGAGCTGGGCTGGACGAGCACCATCGTGCTGTCCTCGCTGATCGGCGGCGGCGCGCTCATGGCGGCCTTCCTGGTCTGGGAGTCGCGCGCCAAGGAGCCGATGCTGCCGCTGCGGTTCTTCCGCTCGCGCGCCTTCAGCTCGGTCAGCGTCGTCTCGTTCGCGATGTACTTCGGCGTCTTCGGCTCGATCTTCCTGCTGGCCCAGTTCTTCCAGGTCACGCAGGGCTACTCGCCGCTCGAGGCCGGGCTGCGCACCCTGCCCTGGACCGCCATGCCGATGCTGGTGGCCCCGATCGCCGGCCTGCTGAGCGACCGCATCGGGTCGCGGCCGCTGATGGCCACCGGCCTGGCGCTGCAGTCGATCGCGATCGGCTGGCTGGCGTCGATCTCGTCTCCCACCGTGCCGTACGGCGCCCTCGTCCTCCCGTTCGTCCTGGCCGGCACCGGCATGGCGCTCGTGTTCGCCCCGGCCGCCAACGCGGTGCTCGCCGCCGTGCGGCCGCAGGAGGCCGGGCAGGCGTCCGGCGCCACCAACGCGATTCGCGAGCTCGGGGGCGTCCTCGGCGTCGCGGTGCTCGCCACGGTGTTCGCCTCCAACGGCTCCTACGCATCGCCGCAGGCGTACGTGGACGGCATGACGAGCGCCGCGTGGGTCGGCGCCGCGGTGCTGGCGGTGGGCGCTGTCGCCGCGCTGATGATGCCGGGCCGCAAGCGGGCCGCCGCCCTACGCGTCGGCCGCCCCCAGGTCGAAGCGGCAGCCTGAGTAGTACGCCCCTGCCGGGGAAGCGAGGAAGGCGACGAGCTCGGCGATCTCCGCCGGGCTCGTCGTCGCGCCGGGGGTGATGGCCACCGGCCGGATCCCGCGGCGCGCCCACTCGATCGAGAGCGTGCGGGCCATGTTCTCGAGCCCCGCGCGGGCCGCCTCGGCGTGGGCATCGCCCGGCGGCGGGGCGATCAGCACGATGAGCTGATCGTCGCGCAGCGCGCCCCGGATCGCGTCCCACGCCTCGTCGAGCACCGCGGGCACCGCTCCGGTCCCCTCGAAGACGAGGACGTCGGGCGACTCCGGCGCGGCCTCGGCGCCCAGCTCCGCGAGACGGGCCGCGACGGCCCCGGACGCGGCGACCCGCACGCCGGCCAGCAGTCCCCGTCGCAGGATCACGCGCGGTGCAGCTCGCGCCGCTCCGCGACCACTCCGGCGCGGCCGACCGCGTCGAGCTGGTCGTAGAGCGCGCGGAACTCGGTGAAGATCGCGTTCGCGACCTCCTGCTGCTGGTCGCGCGTCGGATCCTCGATCGGGTCCCAGCGGATCGGGTCGCCGTAGAGGATCGTCACCTTCGGGAACCGCAGCCGCTTCCAGTTGCGCACCTTCGACGAGCCGTGGATGGCCACCGGGACCACCGTCGCGCCCGACTGCAGCGCCAGCCGCCCGATCCCGGGCCGGACCGACTCGGAGAGCTTGCCGGTGCGCGAGCGCCCGCCCTCGGCGTACATCGCCACCGTACCGCCGTTCGACAGGATCCCGCGCGCGGTGATGAAGGCCTCCTCGTCAGCGAAGCCACGCCGCACGGGAAACACGCCGCCGGGGCTGTAGATCCACTCCATCGGCTTGCTGAACAGCTGCGACTTGGCCATGAACCGCACCTTGCGCCGGATCGAGACGCCGAGGAAGAAGTGATCCAGGAACGAGAAGTGGTTGGGCGCGAGGATCACCGGGCCCTCGGCCGGCACCTTGTACGCATCGATCCCGCGCGCACGGAAGACGATCCAGCCGTACATGGACATGGCGATGCGCACCGCCTCGTAGACCCAGTTGGGCTCGCGCGTGCGCGAGCGCTCGTGGAACTTGGCGAAATGCTCTGCGGGTCGCGGGTCCTTGTAGACCTGCTCCCGCATCGGGGCCAGCTTCTCCTCCGTCATCTCCTCCCTCATTCTGACGCCCAGCCCCGCGAGCGTTCCAGTGCCCGGTGCCAGCCGTCGAGCAGCGACTCGCGCTCGTCCTCGCCCATGACCGGGTCATACCGCGCGCGCTCCTCCCCCATGCGCGTCACCTGGTCGAGCGTGAGCAGCCCGGCGCCGACCCCGGCCAGCAGCGCGGCGCCCATCGCCGTCGTCTCAGCGACCTCCGGGACGACGACGGGCACCCCCAGCACGTCGGCCTGGAACTGCATCAGCCAGCGGTTGACGGTGGCCGCGCCGTCGGCCCGCAGCTCGGCCAGCGGCTCCCGGCCGCCGGACTCCATCGCGCGCACCGCGTCGACCGCCTGGTAGGCCATCGCCTCGAGCGTGGCGCGCGCGAGGTGCGCGCGGCCGTTCCCGCGCGTGAGCCCGACGATCGTCCCGCGCGCGTAGGGATCCCAGTGCGGCGAGCCCAGCCCGGTCAGCGCGGGCACGAAGTAGACGCCGTCGTTGGAGTCCAGCGAGGCCGCCAGCTCCTCGGTCTCGCCGGCCGACTCGATGATCTGCAGGCCGTCGCGCAGCCACTGGACGGCCGCGCCGGTGACGAAGATCGCGGCCTCGAGCGCGTACGTGGTCTGGCGGCCGATCTGCCACGCGACGGTGGAGAGCAGGCCCTCGGTCGGCGGCGGCGGGCTGGTGCCCTGGTTGATGAGCACGAACGAGCCGGTGCCGTACGTGTTCTTGCCGAGCCCCGGCTCGAGGCAGCGCTGGCCGAAGAGCGCCGCCTGCTGGTCGCCCGCCACGCCGGACACGGGCGCGTCGAAGTCCTTCGCCTGACCGAGCTCGCCACAGCTCGGCCGGACCTCGGGGAGCGAGCGCTCGGGTACCCCGAAGAGGTCGAGCAGCTCCGGGTCCCAGCGGTTCTCGCGAATGTCGTAGAGCAGCGTCCGCGAGGCGTTGCTCGGGTCCGTGACGTGCTCGCCGGTCAGCTTGAACAGCAGCCACGAGTCGATCGTCCCGAACACCGCGCGCCCCTCGCGCGCCTTCTGCTCGAGCCCGTCGACGTTGCGCAGCAGCCACTCGATCTTGGTGGCCGAGAAGTACGGGTCCAGCACCAGCCCCGTCCGCTCGCGAATGCGATCCTCCTCGCCGGCCTCGCGCAGCTCGTCGCAGCGCCCGGCGGTGCGACGGTCCTGCCAGACCAGCGCGCGGTGCAGCGGCTCGCCCGTCGACGGGTCCCAGCAGACGACGGTCTCGCGCTGGTTGGTGATGCCGACCGCCTCGAGCTCGCCGGGCTCCAGACCGGCGTCGTCGAGCGCCTCGCCGGCCACGGCGTGCGACACGTCCCAGATCTCCGCCGCGTCGTGCTCGACCCAGCCGGGCCGCGGGAAGTGCTGCGTGAACTCGCGGTAGGCGCGCCCGATCAGCTCGCCCTGCAGGTCGAAGACCAGGCAGGTCGTACCCGTCGTGCCCTGGTCGATGGCGAGCAGCACGCGCGCAGGCTATTAGGATCGCGGGGGCGATGACGGAGTTGCTGGTCGGTACCAAGAAGGGACTGTTCGTGCTCGAGGGCGAGCCGGGAGCCCCCTTCGAGATGACTGCGCGGGCGTTCGCGGGCGACCCGGTCGAGTACGCGATCCGCGACCCGCGCACGGACCGCGTGCTCGCTTCGCTGACCTCGCCCTTCTACGGCCCGAAGATCTTCTCGACCGACGACCCATCGGCCGAGGAGTGGGACCAGGCAGAGGGCGTCGAGCTGCCGGAGGCCGGCGACCTCGCGCTGGAGCGGGTCTGGACGATCGCGCTCGGCGAGGACGACGGCACCGTCTACGCGGGCGGCGACCCGGGCGTGCTGTTCACGAGCCGCGACGGCGGCGCGACCTTCGAGCTCAACCAGGCGCTGTTCAAGCACCCGACCCGGCCGATCTGGCAGCCGGGCGCCGGCGGGCTGTGCCTGCACTCGATCGTGCCCTGGCCCGGCGAGCCCGAGCGGCTGGCGATCGCCATCTCGGCCGCCGGCGTGTGGCTGACCGACGACGGCGGCGCGAGCTGGAGCCGCGGCGTCGAGGGCCTGCAGGCGCGCTACGTGCCCGAGGACGCGCCGCCCGACCAGGTCCCCCTCTGCGTGCACCGCATCCACCGCGCGCCCACGAGGCCCGAGCGCCTGTTCCTGCAGTTCCACGGCGGCGTCTACCGCTCCGACGACGCCGGCGAGTCGTGGACCGACATCGGCGAGGGCCTGCCGTCCGACTTCGGCTTCGCCCTCGCCATCGACCCCGCCGACGCGGACAGCGCGTACGTGATCCCGCTGGCCGCCGACATCGACCGGGTCACGCCCGACGGCAAGCTCCGCGTCTACGAGACGCGTGACGCCGGCGCGAGCTGGACGGCGCGGGCCGAGGGCCTGCCCCAGGAGCACGCGTTCCTCACGATCCTGCGCGAGGCGATGGACTGGACCGGCTCCGGCGACGCGCTCGAGCTCTACTTCGGCGCCACCTCGGGAACCGTTTTCGGGTCGGCCGACGCGGGCCGGACGTGGTACGAGGTGGCCGCCGACCTGCCGCCGGTCTACTCGATCAGCGCACTGGAACCTGGACGGTGACGGTGACCGTCGTGCCGCCGCCCGGCGGCGAGTCGATCTCGAGGTCGCCGTCGAGCGCGTCGACGCGGTCGCGCAGCCCGCGCAGGCCGGTGCCGGTGGACGGGTCGGCGCCCCCGACACCGTCGTCGCTCACCTGAACGCGCAGCCGGTCGTCCTCGAGCGTGAGCTCGACCGAGGCGGAGCTGGCCCGCGCGTACTTGGCGACGTTGGTGAGCGCCTCCGCGGTGACGAAGTAGGCGCACGCCTCGACCTCGTGCCCGAGCGGGGACTCCGGCACCCCGCTCACATCCACCGGGACCGGCGCGCGCGAGGCAAGCGCCTCGAGCGCGGGGCCGAGCCCGTGGTCGCTGAGCACGGCCGGGTGGATTCCGCGCGCCAGCTCGCGCAGCTCCTTGACGGCGGCCTGCGCCTCCACGCGCGCCTGCGCGATCAGCTTGAGCGAGCCCTCGGGATCGCTGGCGAAGCGCGACTCGGCGAGGCCGAGCGTGACGGCGACGGCCACCATCCGCTGCTGCGCGCCGTCGTGCAGGTCGCGCTCGATGCGGCGGCGCTCGGCGTCGGCCGCGGCGATGATGCGCTGGCGGGCGGTCCGCAGGTCGTCGACGCGGTCGCGCAGCGCCCGCGCGCGCCGCTGCTCGGGTGATTCACCGGGAAAGCGGATCTGGGGGCGCATCCACCCCCAGCATAAAGTCAGCGCCCGCGGCGCAGCCTGCGCACGAAGCGCCGGAGGCGCTCCGCGGGGCCGATGACCTCGGCGCGCAGGATGATGTTGCGACCGTCGGAAGTCGGGGCGGGAATCAGGACGATGCGCTTCACGTGACGCAGAGTGACGCGACGACCTGAAGGGAACGTATGCTCGGCGCTGAACGCACGCGAGGAAGGAGCGCAGTGGCCGGCATCGAGGCGCACATCACGGGCACCGTCTGGAAGATCGAGGTGGGGGTCGGCGACACCGTCGAGGAGGGCGACACGGTCGTGATCCTCGAGTCGATGAAGATGGAGATGCCGGTGGAGGCCGAGGACGAGGGCACGGTCAAGGAGATCCTCGTGGAGGAGGGCCAGGCCGTCTCCGAGGGCGACACGCTCGTCGTGCTGGAGTAGTGCTACCTCGCCGGCGGCAAGCTGCGACTGGACCATCCGGCCGAGCACGTCGCGCGGCTGACGATCGACAACCCGGCCAAGCGCAACGCGCTCGACCACGAGATCCTCGACGCGTTCGCCGCGACGGTGCCCGACCTGGAAGCGCGCTGCCTGCTCGTCACCGCCACCGGCCCGGTGTTCAGCGCCGGCTACGACATCGGCAACCTGCCGCGCGAGGAGTTCGCCGACCGCGCCGAAGCGCTGGTCGCCCATCCCTTCCACGAGGCGATCGCGGCGCTCGACGCCTATCCGTTCCCGTCGGTCGCGGCACTCAACGGGCACGCGATCGGCGGCGGGCTGGAGCTGGCGCTCTCGTGCGACCTGCGCGTCGCCTCCGAGGACGCCAAGCTGGCCATGCCGCCCGCCCGGCTCGGCCTGATCTACTCGCACACCGGCCTGCGCAAGTTCGTCGACGCGATCGGCGCCCCGCGCACGCGCGAGCTGTTCTTCACCGCTCGCAACGTGACGGCGCGCACGGCGCTGCAATGGGGGCTGGTCAACGAGGTGGTGACGGCGGACGAACTCGCCGAGCGCGGCGTCGCCTATGCCGCCCGGATCGCGGGCCTCGCCCCGCTTTCGCTAAAGGGCAACAAGCGCGCCCTCCGCGAGCTGCTCACGGCCGAGGGCGAGCTCGACCCCGAGGTCGAGCGCGAGCTGGTCGCGCTGCGAGAGGCCTGTTTCCAGAGCGAGGACTTCTTCGAAGGCGTCCGCGCCTTCGCCGAGAAGCGCCCTCCGCGCTGGAAGGGCCGATGACTAGACCATTTGTCCAGGTCGCTTAAAGCCGCATGTCACCTGGCCGACAAAAGTGATTGCTGACGCAAAGGCAAACCCGTCGTGAGGCGGGGACGCAAAGCCAGAGGTCTCGCAGCTAAGACGAGATAGCTCGGTTGCCGGCTCCCACTCCAGGCTCAGGAGATCCGTCCACCATGCTTTCCCGTCTCAAGGTCCTCACCAGCCAGCCCAAGCTCGCGCTTGGCGCTCTTCTCACCCTTCTGCTGGCCGCCACCGCCGTGGTCGGTTCAGGCGCGGACTTCAACGCCACTTCGGCGAACCCGGCGAACACCTTCGCCTCGGGCACGCTGACGATCGGCAACTCCAAGCAGGGCGTCGCCGTCCTCTCGGCGAGCAACCTGCGTCCGGGCGAGGCCGCCCAGACCGGTGACGTCGACATCGAGAACACCGGCTCGCTGAGCGGCACCTTCACGCTCTCGAAGGGCACCGTCGTGAACTCGGACACGGGCAACCCGCTGGCCGACAAGCTGAACCTCGTCGTCGTCGACTGCGGCACCTTCTCGGGCAGCACCCCGCCGACCTGCGGCGACGGCGACGACTCGACCAAGTACACGGGCACGATCGCCGGCATGACCACCAGCGCGCTCGGCAGCTATGCGGCGGCCGCGAAGCACCGCTACCGCTTCTCGGTGGCGCTCGACGGCACGGCAGGTAACGCCTACCAGGGCGATACCTCGACCGTGGCATTCGACTTCAACGCAGCCTAAGTCGGGGAAGGCGAGCCAGGGAAGGCCGCCATGGGGATGGCGGGCACACGGATCGGAGCACGCCGCGTCGGACGCTTTGCGTCCGGCGCGGCGCTCGCCGTTGCAGCGCTCGCCGCGCTGCTCGTGCTCGCCCCTGCGCTGATCGGCTGGGAGCGCTACGCGATCGTCTCGGGCTCGATGACGGGCTCGTACGACAAGGGGTCGCTCGTGCTCGATGAAGTCGTGCCCGTCGCCGATCTGCGCGTCGGCGACGTCATCACCTACATGCCGCCGGCCGGCGACCACCTGATCACCCACCGGATCTCCTGGATCGGCCGCGACGACGCCGGCCGCAGGATCTTCCGCACCAAGGGCGACGCCAACGCGATCGCCGACCCGTGGACCTTCCGGCTCGACCAGCCGACGCAGGCGCGTGTGCGGGTCGGCGTGCCCTACGCCGGCTATGCGCTGGCCTCGCTCGGGCGGCGCGACGTCCGGATGATCGTGATCGCCCTGCCGGCGCTGCTGATCGCCGGCTTCAGCCTCACCCGCCTGTGGCGCCAGCTCGGCGCCGAGGCCCAGCGGCGTTCGCTCGAGGGGGCAGCGTGAGCCGCGCCGTGCTCGTCGTGCTCGTCGTGATCGGCGCCGCCACCGCCGGCGTCGTGTCGTCGGGCGCCGACTTCACTGCGAAGTCGACGTCGCCGACCACGATCGGCGCCGCGGCCGACTTCAACACCGTCGCCGTCTCGCTCGGCACGGTGAACACGCCGTTGAGCGGCACGGTCGGACTCACCGCAACCGCGAGCTCGAACCGCGGCGTCGCCAACGTCAAGTTCCAGTACGCGCCGAGCGGGACGACGGACTGGACCGACGTCTGCACCGACACGACCTCGGCGTACACCTGCTCGTGGAACACGACGACGATGGCCGACGGCACCTATGACGTTCGCGCCTACGCTACGGACAACGCCGGCTACACCCGTGCGTCGGTGCAGACCGCGCGCGTGGTCGACAACTACACGCTGGCCGTCACGCTCGCCGACCCCGGCGCCATGAGCGGCAGCGAGCCGCTGACCGCGACCGCCACCGGCGTCCAGGGCACCGTCAGCTACCTGAGGATCCAGCACCGCGCCCCGGGGACCACCGCCTGGACCGAGCTCTGCACGGGCACCACCAACCCGCGCACCTGCAACCTCGACACCACGGCGCTGCCCGAGGGCGACCGCGAGCTGCGCGCGGTCGTGCGCGACACCGCGGGCCACATCGCGCAGACGACGCCGATCCAGCGCGAGATCGACAACACGGCGCCGGTGACCACGCCGAGCGTCCCGCCGCAGGCGACCGGCCCGGTCACGGTCTCGGCCGAGGCCACCGACACCGGCTCGGGCGTCCAGTCGGTCACCTTCCAGGCCTTCTACATGGGCCAGTGGACGACCATCTGCGTAGACACCACGGCGCCCTACAGCTGCACGACGGACAGCACCTCGGTGGCCGACGGCGCCTACCAGGTGCGCGTGATCACGACCGACAACGCCGGCGTGAGCACGACGGGCTCGACCTATCAGCTCATCGTCGACAACCAGACGCCGTCCGGCACGGACGTCACCGCCGGCAACGGCGGGGCGACCGCGGGCCGGCTCCAGCAGTACGACTGGATCCGGTTCACCTGGAGCGAGCCGATCGCCCCCGCGTCGATCCTGAGCGGCTGGACCGGCACGAGCCAGGCGATCACCGTCCGGGTGCGCAACAACGCCTCCAACGACGAGATGCACTTCTACTCGGGGGCGACCCAGCTCAACCTCGTGCTGAGCGCGACCGATCTCAAGCTGGGCGGCAACTTCGTCTCCAACGACGTCGTCTTCAACGGGACCATGACGCAGAGCGGCAACTCGATCACCGTCACGCTCGGGACGTTGGTGTCCGGCACCGTACAGACCGCCGCGAGCTCGACCATGACGTGGCGCCCGTCGTCGCTGGCCAAGGACCTGGCCGGCAAGGCGAGCGCGACGACGACGGTCACCGAGACGGCGGACCAGGACTTCTGATGCGCCCGATCGCCACCCTCGTCATGTCGATCGCGATGGCCTTCGCCGCCATCGGGCTGGCCGTGGCCGCGCCGGGCGGCCTCATCGGCGGCGACCGCGAGCTCGCGAGCGCCGAGATCCAGTCCGCCTCGGGCGCGGTCCACATCGCCAACGATCGCGCAGGCCATGCCGTCTTCAACGCCGCCGCCATGCGGCCCGGCGAGGGCGTGAGCGGAGCGGTGACGATCGGCAACGACGGCGACCGCCCCGGCCGGTTCGCCGTCCGGCCCACCGGGCTGCAGGACGTCGCCCCGAACGGGGGCAAGCTGTCCGAGCGGGTCGAGCTCGTGCTGTTCGACGTCACCAACGTGCAGAACCCGAAGACGATCTACGCCGGCGTCCCGGAGAACTTCGACCAGAAGAGCCTCGGCGTGATCGCCCCGGGCCAGGAGCGCGACTACCTGTTCGCCGCCACGCTTCCCGAAGGCGGCGACGACAACCAGTACCAGGGGGCCTCGCTCAGCCTCGGGTTCGAGTGGTCGGCGGCCACCGTCGCCGCCGATCCGACGACGACGCCGACCCCGACCCCGACCCCTACGCCGCCGGTCACGGACACCACGACCACGACCCCGACGCCCACCACCCCGACGACGCCCACGACGCCGACGCTGCCCGTCGCGCTTGCGGACGCGCTCGGCATGCCCGCGTCGACGAGCTGCGTCAAGAGCGGCAAGCTCACGCTGCGCCTGAAGGCGCCGGCCGGCGCCAAGGTCGTCTCGGCGACGGTCAAGGTGAACGGGAAGACCAAGGCCAAGCTCAAGGGGGCCAAGGCGAAGCGGCCGGTCACCCTGAAGAAGCTCAAGGGCACCACCAAGCTGTCGATCAGCATCAAGGCCAGCGACAAGCGGACCTACTCCGCCGCGCGCACTTACAAGGCCTGCAAGCGGTAGAGACGTCCGAACCGCACCGTACCGTTGCCCGCGGTACGTCCTCGGCTTTTCCGAAGGAGCGCGGATGCTGGATCTCGACGACCGCCTGGACGAGCTCAAGCAGCTCGGCCTCTATCGCCGCACCCGCATGGTGAGCGGCCCACAGGGCCCGCGCGTGGTGCTCGACGGGCGGCCGGTGCTGGTGCTGTGCTCGGGCAACAGCCTCGGGCTCGCCGACCATCCGCGCGTGCGCGAGGCGGCCGCGGACGCCGCCAT
This sequence comes from uncultured Solirubrobacteraceae bacterium, assembly GCA_963835525.1. Classification (GTDB taxonomy): domain Bacteria; phylum Actinomycetota; class Thermoleophilia; order Solirubrobacterales; family Solirubrobacteraceae; genus DASSUW01. The sequence continues at coordinate 80,358 of CAWIFM010000009.1, read as the reverse complement.
GCGCTGGGGCGTCGGCGCGGGGGCGCCGCAGATGGCCTCCGGCACGATGACGCTGCACCGCCGGCTCGAGGAGCGGCTCGCGCGCGTTCCTGGGCGCCGATGCGACGGTGGTCTTCGGCTCGGGCGCGCTCGCCAACCTCGGCGTCATCCCGGCGCTGGCCCGCAAGGGCGAGGTGGTGTTCCACGACGAGCTGGCGCACCCCTCGATCGTCGACGGCTGCCGGCTGGCCGGCGCCGAGGCGTTCGCGTATCGAGCACGCCGACCCCGAGCACCTCGCGTGGGGGCTCGCCCAGGCGGACGGCCGCGGCGCGCTGATCGCCACCGACGGCGTGTTCGGCCTCGACGGCGACGTCGCGCCGCTCGAGGACATCGTCGAGCTCGCCCGCCGGCACGACGTGCGCGTGCTGGTGGACGAGGCGCAGGCGATCGGCGCCGTCGGCCCGGCCGGGCGCGGCGCGGTCGCCGAGGCGGGGCTCGAGGACGAGGTCGACGTCATCACCGGCTCGCTCGGCACGGCGCTCGGCTCCTACGGCGGCTTCGCGTGCTGCGACCACGTCACCGCGCGCTACCTGGTCAACAGCGCCCGCACGCTGCTGCACTCGACGGCGCCGCCGCCGGTCGCGGTGGCGGCCGCCATGGCCGCGCTCGAGCTGCTGCAGGAGGAGCCGCGGCGCGTCGAGCGCCTGCTCGCCAACGCCGAGGCGCTGCGCGACGAGCTGGCCCGCGAGGGCTTCGAGGTCGCCGGCGCCAGCACGCACATCGTGCCGCTGCTGGTCGGCGAGACCGAGCCGGCGGTGCGGATCGTCGACCACGCGCTCGAGCAGGGCGTGTTCACCGAGGCCGTCCTGCCGCCCAGCGTCCCGGACGGCGCGGCCCGGCTGCGCCTGGCCGTGATGGCGTCGCACACCCGCGCCGAGCTGCGCGACGCCTCGCGCGTGCTCGCCCGCGCCGCGCTGCGCGCCGGCGTGCGCCCCGGCGCCGGCGGTCCGGTCGCGCTCGCCCACGTGGACGAGCTGCCGCGAGCCGCCTAGTCCTTGCCGCCGGCCGCCTCGGAGACGATCGAGGCGTCGATCAGCCACTCGACCGGCGCGTGATCGTCGGTGTAGACCGCCCCGCCGCGCAGCGCCGGGGCGAGTCGTGCCGCCGTGCTCCGCGCGAGCGGGCGGAGGTCGGCCGGCAGTGAGGCCGACACCTCGCGGAGGTTGTCGCCGGTCGGCTCCGTGGCCGCCGCCACCAGGAGCGTGTTGACGTCCTCGAGCGGGTCGCGCGCCACGTGCGGGAACACCTCGCCGACCGTCGCCGACAGCACCTTCTCGAGCTCGTCGGATCCCTCGGGGTGGCCGACGTTGACGATCAGCACGCCGCCGGGGTTGAGCTTCTCGCGCGCGAGGTCGAAGAACTCGACCGTCGTGAGGTAGAACGGGATGTAGGGCTGACGGTAGGCGTCGACGAAGATCGCGTCGTAGCGCGCGTCGATCCGGCGCAGGAACGGCCGCGCGTCCTCGGTGTAGAGCTTGAGCTGCGGCCGCTCGCGCAACCCGAAGTAGCGCCTGCCGATGTCGTGCAGCTCGCCGTCGATCTCGACGCCGTCGATCCGCGTGTCGGGGAAGTACTCCGCGTAGGCGCGCGCCGTCGTGCCGGCGCCGTTGCCGAGGATGGCGATCCGGCCGGGCGGCTCGTCGCGGACGCTGAAGGGCTCGATCAGGTAGCCGTCCCACACGTTGCCCGTGAGCACCGTGTCGGGCCGGTAGATCGAGTGCACGGCGAGGCCCTCGTTGAGCTCGAGGTGGCGCTCGCCGTCCGGCAGCTCGACCACGCGCGCGTACTGGTACTCGGTGTCCGCCTCGTGGATGACGACCCCGTCGTCGGCGTCCTTGACCGTGCCGACCGGGATGAAGATGAGCGCGGCGATCGCGGCCGGCACGACCAGATACCGCGGCCGCAGCCCGAGCGCCGCCACGGCGGAGGTGATGAGGGCGAAGACGAGGAACGTCCGCTGCGTGCCGACCAGCGGGATCAGCAGCAGCGAGGCGGCGAAGGTGCCGAGCAGCGAGCCGACGGTCGAGATCGCGTACATGCGGCCGGCCATCTGGCCCGAGTCCTCGACCGCGTGCATCTTCAGGCGGATCGCCCACGGCGAGGTGGCGCCCATCATCAGCACCGGCACCGCCACCAGCACGAGCACGCCGAACAGCGAGCCGGCGAAGGCGCCGATCGAGTACGAGTCGAACGCCTCGACGCTGAGCGACAGGAACGGGTCGGCCACGAACGGGATCGCCGCGAACAGCACCGACGCCGCCAGCACGGTCGCGCACAGCGCCTTCAGCGTCGGGTGGCGGTCGGCCATCCGGCCGCCGAACCAGTAGCCGATCGACAGCGCCACGAGCACGATCGCGATCGTGTTCGCCCACACGATCGTGGAGGCGCCGAAGAACGGCGCCATCAGCCGCGCCGCCGCGATCTCCGCGCCCAGCGTGGCGATGCCGACGCTGAAGACGAGCAGCTCGAGCGGAGGCAGCGTCCGGCGGGCCGCCCTAGGGACGGCGGTGGACGATGCCTCTGACTCAGTGGCGGATATGCCTAGTCCTCGAACGGCTCGAAGTCGGCCTTGCGTGCGCCGCAGACCGGGCAGAACCAGTCGGTCGGGATGTCGTCGAAGGCGGTCCCCGGCGGGATCCCGCCGTCAGGATCGCCCTCAGCAGGGTCGTAGATGAACCCGCATGACTGGCAGATCCACTTCTGAACGGTTTCCGTGGTCATGGGCAAGGAGGGTACCCTCGACGCCGTGGCGTCCGGCGAGGAGCTGAACACCGGCGAGGTGACGGAGCCGCGCCAGGCCGCGACCGTGATCGTGCTGCGCGGCGGGGCGCAGCGGCTCGAGGTCCTGCTCGTGCGCCGCAACCCCGAGGCGCGCTTCATGGGCGGCGCCTGGGTGTTCCCCGGCGGCGCCGTCGACGGCGGCGAGGACCACCGCGTGGCCGGCGTGCGCGAGGTCGTGGAGGAGGCCGGCATCGAGCTTCCCGATCCCGCGGCGCTGCTGCTCTTCTCGCGCTGGATCACGCCGCCGCAGGTGAGGATCCGGTTCGACACGCTGTTCTTCCTCGTCGCCGCCCCGGACGGCGCCGAGCCACGGCCCGACGGCGGCGAGACCGTCGACGCGGGCTGGTACGCGCCACGGGCGGCGCTCGACGCCGGGATCGATCTCGTCTTCCCGACCATCAAGACGCTGGAGGCGCTGGCGGGCTTCGGCACGGCCGACGAGCTGCTCGAGTGGGCGGAAGGTCGCGAGGTCGAGCCGATCGAGCCGATGGTCGTGATCGAGGGCGAGGTGGCCCGCGTCGTGCTCCCCGGAGAACCCGGCTATCGCGCCTGAGCCGCTGACCGTCGCCGTGACCGGCCCGACCGGCGACATCGGCCGCGCCTTCCTGCGCGCCTGCGACCGCTCGCGGGCCGTCGGGCGCGTGCTCGGCATGGCACGGCGGCCGTTCGACCCGGCCGCGCAGGGCCTCCGCAAGACCGAGTACCACCAGGGCGACGTGCTCGACCGCGCCGCCGTCGATGCGCTGGTGGCCGAGGCCGACGTCGTCGTCCACCTGGCCTTCATCATCATGGGCGGCCACGAGGAGACGCGGCAGATCAACCTGGAGGGCTCGCGCACCGTCTTCGAGGCCGCCGCCGCCTCGCCGCGCGCCCAACGGCTCGTCTACACCTCGTCGGTCGCCGCCTACGGCTTCCACGCCGACAATCCGCAGCCGCTCACCGAGGACGTCCCCGCGCGCGGCAGCGACCGTCACTACTACTCGGCCCAGAAGGCCGAGCTGGAGGAGACGCTGCGATGGGCGGTCGCCGACTCGCGGCTCGCCACCTACGTGCTGCGGCCCTGCATCGTCGCCGGTCCTGACGCGCTGGCCATGCTGGAGGCCATCCCGTGGCCGGTCCGCCGCTCACCGGTCACGGTGCTGCCGGACCCGAGCACGCGCTTCCAGCTCGTGCACCACGACGACGTGGCGAGCGCCCTCGTCGCCGCCGTGCGGGGCGCCGGCCACCCGGGCGCCTACAACCTCGCCGGCCCGGGAGAGCTGACCGCCGCCGACCTCGCGCGCGAGCTCGGCTGGCTGCGAATCCCGGTGCCGCACGCCACGATCCGGCTCGCCGCGGCCGGGACGGCGCTGCCGCTGGTGCCGGCCAGGGCCGAGTGGCTGAACGCCTTCAGCATCCCGGTGCTGATGAGCTACGCGAAGGCACGCAAGGAGCTCCGCTGGAAGCCGCGACACGACGCGGCGGAGACGCTGCGGGCGACCGTGGCGGCCGCCCGCGAGCGTGGTCTCGTCTAGCGGAACGAGAACCGGAACTCGGTCCTGCCGCGACCCTCGACGATCTGCACCGTCCCCGAGGCGCCGGCGTAGCTGCCGGAGCCGCCGGCGATGGCCAGCGTGTCGTCGCCGCGCCCGGCCAGGGCGCCGGCGATCATGATCCGGCCGCCGGCGAGCGTGAACGTCGCGGAGCCCTGGGCCGAGCGCGGACCGGTCTGGGTGAACTCGGCCTGCGCGCTGCCGACGGCCTTGCCCGCGGTGTCGCGCACCCGGCCGCGGACCGTGAAGAGGTCTCCCGCGGACTCGCGCCGCCGTGGCGGGTTGTCGACGAAGCCCGACCGCGTGTCGCGCTCGAGCTGGACCAGCTCGAGCGTCGTGGGGGACTGGGCGCCCGCGGCGCCGACCAGAGCGGCGAGCGCGCCGCCGGTGGCGATGATGAGGATGAGTCGCTTCATGGGCCGAGTGTCGGCGTGGGCGCTCGCGCCGTCGTCGTCCGCGGCGCGCCGATCGAGTCCACCCCGGCGGTGACCCGGGGTCCACCCCGAGGCGGATGCGGGCGCACCGACCCGCGGTTAGGGTCGATCCGTGGTCACGCGCACCGAGCTCGCAGTCGCCGCCGGGGCCGCCGCGTGGGCGGCCGTGTTCCTCGCCGGCGAGGGCGCCGCCATCGTCTTCGCGCCGCTGCTCGGCCTGGCGACGCTCCCGTACCGCCGGCGGCCAACCGTTGCGACCCTCGCGGTGGCGGCCATCGCCCTCGCGATGTCCGCGAGCGGCGTGTCGCAGGAGAACCCGTCGTCGCTGGCCGCGGGCCTCACGGTGATGTTCTCGCTCGGGCGCCATGGATCGGGCGCGCGCTCGTTCGCGCCCGTCGTCGTGCTCACGTTCGCGCTGAACGCCGTCGGCGGGTTCGCGATCGCCGATCTGGTCTTCATCCTGTTCATCCTCTCGGTCACGTGGACCTGCGGGCGCCTGGTCCGCCTGCGGACGCTTCGCGCCGAGCGCGCCGCGGCCGCCGCCGCCCGGCTCGCCGCGCAGGATCCGGCCGTGCTCGCGCGCCGCGTCGTGGCCGAGGAGCGCGCCCGGCTGGCCGGCGACGCGCTCGACGTCGTGCGGGTGGCCGTCGAGGCGATGCACCGGGACGCCGTCGCGGCGGAGCCGGACCTCGACCCGCGGGCGCTCGCCGCGGTCCAGGACGGCGGGCGGCGCGCGGTGGCGGAGCTGCGCCGCCTGCTCGGACTGCTGCGCTCGGAGCCCGAGCCGCCCGCGCCGGCGCGCGCCCAGCCGTGGCGCCCCGGCCGCGCCGCGCTGCTCGTCGCCGCGGGCCTCATGGCGCTGGCGCTGGTCGACGTCGCCGCCTGGAGCGCGGGCGCCGCGTCCGGGCAGATCGTCCTCACGCTCGCCTTCGTTGCCACCGTGGCGCTCGTCCCCGTCGGCCCGGCGCCGGCGTGCCTGGCCGCCGTCGTCCCGTCGCTCCTGGCCGTCGTTCTCGACGCCCCGCTGGCGTACGGCTTCTCGATGGTCCTGGCGTCGAGCGTGCTCGCCTGGTCGGCGGCGGCCGACGGGCGGCCGCTCAGCCTGGCCGCGCTCGCCGTCCTGCTGGCGGTCACGCTGGCCGTGATCCACGCCGACTCGCCCGGCAACGAGGCGATCGTGCTCGCCTCGTTCGCGCTCGCGGCGGGCGCAGGCCACGTCTGGGGCCGGCGCGAGCGCGAGGGCTCCGAGGCGCTCGCGACCGCCGCGCGGCTGCGCTCCGAGCACGAGCGCGTGGCGGAGGCCGCGGTGCGGGAAGAGCGTCTGCGACTCGCCCGCGAGCTGCACGACGTGGCCAGCCACGCGATCGGCGCGATGGTCATGCAGGCGGGCGCGGCGCTCGCCCTGCGCAAGCGCGATGCCGCGGCCGCCCGCGCCGCCGTGCGCGCCGTGCAGGACGCCGGCACCGAGGCGATGAGCGAGCTGGCCATGCTCTTCGGCCTGCTCGACGCCGGCGCGCTCGGCCCGCCCGGGCTCGCGGCGCCCCACGCCGAGGGCGACCTGGCCGACGCGATCGAGGCGCTCGCGGCGCGGATGCGCAGCGGCGGCCTGCAGGTCAGCGTGTCCACGCCCGACAGGCCGCCCGGCGACCCCGTGCTGGTCGCCGCCGCCTACCGTGTTGTGCAGGAGGCGCTCACCAACGTCGCGCGGCACGCTCCCGGCAGCCGCGCGCAGGTCGCGATCACCGTCGAAGAAGGCTGGGTCGGCGTCACCGTGAGCGACGACGGGCCGGGCGCGAGCGACGAGAAGGGCGGCGGCTTCGGCCTCGTCGGGCTCGCCGAGCGCGTGCGGGCGCTGGGTGGAGAGCTGGTCGCCGGCCCGGTGCCGGCGGGCGGGTTCGCGGTGACCGCGAGGCTGCCCGCGTGATCCGCGTCGCGCTCGTCGACGACCAGGCCTTGATCCGCGGCGGCCTGCGGGCGATCCTCGACGCCGAGGAGGACATCGAGGTCGTCGGCGAGGCGGAGGACGGCGGTGGCGCGGCGCACCTCGCCACGGCCCGGCTGGCCGACATCGTGCTGATGGACGTCCAGATGCCGGTGGTCGACGGCATCGAGGGCACGCGGCGCGTGATCGAGGCTCGCCCCGAGTGCCGCGTGGTCGTGCTGACGATGTTCGACCTCGACGAGTACGTGTTCGCCGCCCTGCGGGCGGGCGCCAGCGGCTTCCTGCTGAAGACGACGCCGCCGGACGAGCTCGCGGCCGCCGTCCGCGCCTGCCACGGCGGTGAGATGCTGTTCGCGCCTACCGTCACACGGCGGCTGGTGGAGACCTACGTGCGCCACCCGCCCGCGCCGGACGGGATCCCGGACCGCCTCCAGGAGCTGACGGCGCGCGAGGTCGACGTGCTGCGCGCCATCGCCCGGGGCCTCTCCAACGGCGAGATCGCCGCCGAGCTCTACCTCGGCGAGGCGACCGTGAAGACCCACGTGACGCGGATCCTCGGCAAGCTCGGCCTGCGCGACCGCGTGCAGGCGGTGGTGCTCGCCTACGAGTGCGGGCTCGTGCTCCCGCAGGCGGAATAGGCGCCCTCAGACTGGGGTCTTCCCTGATGCGGGCTCCCCGCCCGTCGCGAGATCCTGCACCGAACCTCCCCTCCCCCTCACTCCCCGGAGAACTTGATGAACATCCAACGCTGGACGCTGGTGGTGGTCTGCGCGGCCACCGCCATGCTCATGCTCGACATCGCGGTGGTGAATACGGCGCTGTCCCGCATCGCCGAGGACCTCGACACCGGACTGAGCGGCCTGCAGTGGGTCGTCGACGCCTACACGCTGGCGCTCGCCAGCGTGGTGCTGACGGCCGGCGCGCTCGCGGACCGCCTCGGCCGGCGGCGGCTGTTCACCTACGGCCTGGCCATCTTCACCGTCGCTTCACTGGCCTGTGGACTGGCGCAGGACATCGTGATGCTCAACTCGGCCCGCGCCGTCCAGGGCGTCGGCGCCGCGATCATGTTCGCGGTCTCGCTGGCCCTGCTCGCCCACGCGTTCCCGAACCCGCGCGAGCGCGCCGGGGCGCTGGCCGCCTACGGCGCCGCGATCGGCGCCTCGTTCGCGGTCGGCCCGCTGGTCGGCGGCCTGCTCACCAGCGGCCTCGACTGGCAGTGGATCTTCCTCGTGAACCTGCCGATCGGCGTCTTGTGCCTGTGGATCACCCGCACGTACGTGGAGGAGTCGCGCGACCCGCACTGGCGCGGGATCGACTGGCCGGGCCAGATCACCCTCACGGCGGGCCTGGGCCTGCTCGTGCTCGCGCTGCTGCGGGGCAACGAGGACGGCTGGGGGTCGACGCTGATCGTCGCCGAGCTGATCGGCGCCGCCGTCGCGCTGCTGGCCTTCGTGGCCGTCGAGCTGCGCGTGCGCGAGCCGATGCTGCAGATGCGCATGTTCCGCGACGCGACGTTCACGGGCGCGCAGGTCGCCGCCTTCGCGATCTCGGCGTCGTTCTTCGCGCTGTTCCTCTACACGACGCTGTACCTGCAGCAGATCCTCGGCCTGTCGGCGATCGAGGCGGGCCTCGTCTACCTCCCGGGCACGCTGCTGCTGCTCGTCGTCTCCGCCGCCACCGCACAGCTGGGCGCCAAGGTGCCCGCGCGCACGATGGTCGCCGTCGGCCTCGCGATGGTCGCGGGCGGCCTTGCCCTCTTCACGCTGGCCGACGAGAACTCGTCGTGGCTGGCGGTGATGCCGGGCCTGCTGATCGCGTGCGTCGGCACCGGCCTGTTCAACCCGGCGCTGTCGAACGTCGCGTTGAGCGCGGTGCCGGTCGAGCAGAGCGGCCTCGCCGCCGGCGTCAACGACACCGCCCGCCAGGCCGGCATCGCCGTCGGCGTCGCGGCGCTGGGCGCACTCATCCCGGCCGAGGCCGCGCTCGGCGGCGGCTCGGCGTCCGAGTACGTGGCCGGCCTGCACGACGCGCTGTACGTCGGCGCCGTGCTCGCGGCCGCGGGCGCCGTGGCCTCGGCCCTCCTCATCGCCAAGCGGTTCGGCGCCGCGGCGGAGATGCCCGCCAACGTCGTGCCCGAGGCGGCCTAGCTCGTCATGTGACCTCGCTCGCGATCAGCTCCGCGATCGCGAGCGAGGCCGTCGCGGCGGGCGACGGCGCGTTGAGCACATGGACGGCGCGTCCCGTGCGGGCGAGCTTGAAGTCGTCCACCAGCGTGCCGTCGCGGCCCACCGCCTGGGCGCGGACGCCCGCCGGCCCGCGCTCGACGTCGCCCGGCCCTAGCGCGGGGACGAAGCGCGCCGCCTCGCGCACGAGCAGCCGCCGGCTGACCGCGTGCGCGATCTCGGTCAGGCCGGTGCGCCACCAGCGCCGCATCACCCGCGCGGTCCCCGGCCAGCGCAGGGTCGCGCGGAGGTTCACGTGCGCGGGCGCCAGCAGCGCGGTCGGCCCGATCAGGACCTCGCCGGAGATGGTGCGCGAGAGGTGCACGCCGAGGAACGGCAGCGCCGGATCCGGCACCGGGTAGATCTGACCGCGCACGAGCTCGGGGCGCAGCAGGCGCAGGTACGAGCCCCGGAACGGCACGATGCGGACGTCGGGCCGGGCTCCGGAGGCGAGCGCGAGCCGGTCCGACCAGGCGCCGGCGCACGCGACCGCGTGGCGCGCCCGCACCCCGTCGCCGACCTCCACGTGGTCCTCGCGCTCGACGACCGCGCGCACGGCGGCGCCCGTGCGGATCTCACCGCCGTGCGCTCGCAGGTCGTCGGCGTAGGCCGCCGCGACCTCCCCGAAGTCGACCATCCCCGTGTTCGGCGAGTGCAGGGCGGCCAGGCCGCGCGCCGCCGGCTCGATCGTTGCGATCTCGTCCGGGCCGACCCGCACGAGGCCGGGCACGCCGTTCGCGCGCCCTCGGCGCTCGAGCTCGTCGAGCCGCTCGAGGTCGTCGGGCCGCACGGCGACCACGAGCTTGCCGCAGCGCTCGGCGGCGATCCCCTTCGCCTCGCAGTACTCGTACAGCGCGGCGGCGCCCTCGACGCACAGCCGCGCCTTCAGCGATCCCGGCGCGTAGTAGATGCCCGCGTGGATGACGCCGCTGTTGTGCGTCGTCTGGTGCGCGCCGAGCCGTGACTCGCGCTCCAGCACGACGACCTTCATCCCGCGCAGGGCGAGCGCGCGGGCGGTGGCGAGGCCGACGATGCCCCCGCCGACGACGGCGACGTCATGCATCGAGCAGGTCCAGCGCGGCGCCGATCACCGACTCGGCGTCGATCTGGTGGTGCTCGTACAGCTCGGCCAGGTCGCCCGACTGGCCGAACCGCTGCACGCCGAGGCACGTCATCGGCACGCCGTGGACGGCGGCCAGGAAGCTCAGCGTGTGCGGGTGGCCGTCGAGCACGCTGACGATCGGCAGCGGCTCGGGGAAGAGCTCCTCGAGGATCCCGGGATCGCCCTCGACGAGGCCGGCGCGGGCCTGGAAGGCGCGGAACAGCAGGTCGGCGCTGGTGATGCAGACGACCTCGGCGCCGAGCTCCTCGGCGGCCTCCATCGCCTCCGGCACGAGCGCGCCCATCACCGCGATCGTCAGCCGCGAGCCGTCCCGCAGCCGGTAGCCGCCGGCCAGCACGTGCTCGCGGTCGGCCTCGCCGGCCAGCGACTGGTCGATCGGCCGCGTGGAGAGCCGGAAGTAGGCCGCGCTCCCGTCCGGGCGGCCGAGCCGCGACAGCGCGTGCAGGAAGGTCCACTCGAAGTCGCGCCCGAAGGCCGGCTCCCACGCCACGCAGCCGGGCTGCTCGATCCCGATCGAGGGCGTCAGCACCGACTGGTGCGCGCCGCCCTCGGGCCCGAGCGTGACGCCGCTCGGGGTGCCGACGAGGATCGACTGGCCGCCCGCGTAGATCCCGAACGACCACGGCTCGAGCGCCCGCGCCAGGAACGGGTCGTAGATGGTGCCGACCGGCAGCAGCGGCTGGCCGCCGCGCGACCAGGTGGCGCCGAGCTCGCCGAGCAGGCCGACGAGGTTGACCTCGGCGATGCCGAGCTCCATGTGCTGCCCGTGGTCGGACTCGCGCCAGCGCACCAGCGTGTCCGTGTCGTCGGCGAACCAGTCGATCCGGTCGCCGACGTTCCAGATGCCGGCCTTGTTGATCCAGCCGCCCAGATTGGTCGAGGTGCCGACGTCGGGCGACACGGTGACCACCCGCGCCGCCACCTCGGGCGCCTCGCGCTCGAGGTCGACCCAGAAGCGCCCGAACGCCTGCTGGGTCGACTCGCGGCCGCGGTGCCCGCGCCCGAGCGTGGGCGGTACGACGGGCGGCTCGACCGCGGTCACCGGCTCGCGACGCAGCCGTTCGGCGGTGGCCGCGCACAGCTCGGCCTCCGGCGAACCGGGCTCGAAGCCGGCCCACGGGTCGCCGGGGTCGGTGCCGAGCGCCTCGGCCAGCTCGCCGAACTGCTCGGCTGACAGCAGCGCCGAGTGGTTGGCGGGGTGGCCCTCGGTCGGCAGCCGCCAGCCCTTGATCGTGTAGGCGAAGACCACGCTCGGCCGGTCGCGCACGGCGTCGGCCTTGCGGAAGCCCTCGATCAAGGCGCCGAGGTCGTGCCCGCCGAGGTCGCGGAAGGCGGCCAGCAGCTCGGAGTCGTCGCCGGGCAGCACGCCGACCTCGAGCCGCCGCCGCAGCTCGCTCGCATCGGCCCGCAGCAGCCGCTGGTACTCCTCGTTGGGCATCGCGTCGATGCGGGCGCGCAGCTCGGTCAGTCGCTTGAGGCGCTGGCCGTACTTGACCATCTCGACGTGCCAGCCGGCCGACTCGAACATGCCGGCCAGACGACCGGCGGCGATGTCCGGGACGACGCGGTCGAGCGACTGGCGGTTGAGGTCGACGACCCACATGACCTCGCCGAGCTTGGCCACCATCGGGTCGGCCACCGCCTCCCAGATCGCGCCCTCGTCGAGCTCGGCGTCGCCGATCAGGGCGATCTGACGGCCGCCGACCGGGACGTCGAAGTGCCCGGCCACGTAGCGATGCGCGAGCGCGCCCCAGACCGGCGCGGTGGCGCCGATGCCGACCGACCCGGTCGAGTAGTCGACGGGATCCGGGTCCTTGGTCCGCGACGGGTACGACTGCAGCCCGCCGAACTGGCGCAGCGTGGTCAGGTACTCACGGTCCAGCCGGCCGAGCAGGTAGTTCACGGCGTGCAGGACCGGGGAGGCGTGCGGCTTGACGCTCACGCGGTCGGGCGCCTCGAGGACGGCGAACCACAGCGCCGTCATCAGGGACACCATCGACGCGCTCGACGCCTGGTGTCCACCGACCTTGACGCCCGACCGGGTCTCCCGGACCCGGTTGGCGTGGTGCACGATCGCCGTCGCCAGCCACAGCACGCGCTGTTGGACGCGGTCGAGGACCGCGAGATCGAGCTGCGGCTGGGCTGGCGCTACGGCGATAGGGAGATCGTATGCGGCTTACTCGCGGTCGCAAGCTCCCGCGAGCGCCTTGATTACCAGTAGTGCCTTCGTCCCCCTACGGCACGCCCCATGGCTCCGAGGATCCACAGCACGGCGCCGACCACGATCAGGACCAGGCCGATCGTGTAGAGGATGCCTACATTCAGCAGCAGCCCGAGGATGAGCAGGATTAGTCCGAGAAGGATCATGCGCCGGTACTCCCCAAACGGCGCTTACGTCACACCCGGGCGCCGCGCAGCGCCGGCAGCACCTCGCCCCCGATCAGCTCGATCGCGCGCTCGGCGTGGGCGCCGGAGTTGTTCTGGAGCGTGATCACCGTGCCGCCGAGCTGCTCGAGCTCGCGCAGGCGCTCCTGGATCTCGGGCGGGTCGGAGAGGGCGATGATGTTCTGCGCGAACTCCTCGTCGCTCACCTCGGCCTCGCCGTGCTCGTACATCTCCTGCGGCCGGTGCCAGTCGTCGGTGAAGTGATCGGGCGGCTGGGCGCCCTTCCACTTGCGCGCCTGCTCGAGCGCCTCGTCGTCGCTGGGCGCCCACGACACGAGGGCCTGGAAGACGATCTCGCCGTCGCCCTCCCGGCCGGCCTTGGCGCGCGCCTCGCGGTAGGCGTCGATGATCTCGGGCGTCGACTCGGGGTCGGGCAGCGTCCACAGCCCGTCGCCGTGCCGGCCCGCGACCTCGGCGGCCTGCGGGCCGAACGCCGAGACCCAGATCGGCGGCCGGCGGTCGGCCAGCGAGTGCAGCTTGCAGTCCTTCAGCCGGTAGAAGCGGCCCTCCTCGGTGATCGTCTCGCCGTCCCACAGGCGGCGGATGTAGCCGAGCGCCTCGTCGAGGCGGGCGATCTGGTCCTCGGTCGAGGGCCAGTCGTCGCCCACCGGCACCTCGTTGAGCGCCTCGCCGGAGCCGATGCCCAGGAACGGGCGGCCGGGGAACATGCGCTCCAGCGTCATCCAGGCCTGGGCGATCATGGCCGGGTGGTAGCGGGCGCCGGTGGCGGTGACGCCGGTGCCGAGCGGAATGCGCTCGGTGGCCTGGCCGGCGGCGCCAAGCCACACCCACGTGTGGCCGGACTCGCCCGGCTCCCACCAGGGCTGGAGGTGATCGGAGGCGGAGATGCCGTCGAAGCCGGCGCGCTCGGCCGCCACGGCGTGGCGCAGCAGCGCCTCAGGCGGGTACTCCTCGTGCGAGGCGCCGAAGAAGTATCGGGTCATGCGACACGGCCTACCCGACGGCAGGCCGTGTCACTGATCCCAGTCCGGGAACGAGGCGCGTCGCACCAGCACCTCGGGCTCCCCGCCGCCGTACGGGACCGTCACCACGTTGTGCCGCGCGGTCGGGTCCGGTCCGCCGGTATGGCCGAGCACCGTCCGCCCATCGGCGGTCAGGTCGAAGCCCACGAGCCCGTTCTCGAAATCGTCGTCGAGCGCCTTCGTCTTGCCCGTCTCGGGATTGACGCGGAAGGCGAGCGAGCTGTCCTGGCCGACGAACTCCGCCAGCATGCGCTTGCCGTCGCCGGACAGCTCGAGCGGGATGAGGCCGCTCATGAGCGGCGGCACCCGCAGCCGAGTGATCCGCCGCAGGCTGCCGCCGTCGGGCTGGATCTCGAACACGTTGTAGGTGGGTGCGTCGCCGTCGCGTGCGCTGAAGCGGTCGTGGACGATCCCCGACGGCCCCCACAGCGGGTTCAGCGACTTGCGGTCGCGCGTGATCCGGAACCGCGAGGCGTCCTCGAGCGCGACCGAGTAGAGATCGGACGGCGCGTCGGCGGCGTCGTTGCGGCCGGCGGTCCCGAACACGATCGACGCCGAGTCGGGCGAGAACGAGAAGCCGCGGATGACGCCCGAGGCCACGCGGGCCTCCTCGCGCTCGCGGATGTCGTAGACGAACAGCCGCCGGCTCAGCACGAGCCCGAGCGACTTCGCGTCGGGCGAGAAGCGGAACTCGCCCACGAACGACGAGCGGGCGACGACGCGCGCCTTGCGGCTGCGGTCGGCCAGCCGCAGCATGAGCTGGTCCGGCGTGCCCGGCTGGATCCACGCGATCCAGCGCCCGTCGTCGGAGATCCTCGGCGAGTGGCCGAGGCCGACCTTGCGCTGCTGGGTGCCGTCGTCGCGGGCGACCCACACCCGCGTCTCGGCGTCGCCGGCGTCCTTCACATAGACCAGCGCCGCCTCGGCGGGCGCTGCGATCAGCAGCGCGAACGCCGCTCCGAGCAGGGTCGTGATCGTACGTTTCGACAACGTCGCTACCTCCTTCCTCGCCCTTCTCCCCGCGGTGATCCTAGCCATCGTCGGCGGGACGCCGCCGTGCGCGCTTGATATCGCCGCGTCGCTTCTTCGCATCGACCCGCCGGCGCTTGGACGCCTTGGTCGGCCGCGTGGCCGTGCGCGGGCGCCGCACCTCGAGGGCGTGGGCGAGCCGGTGGGCGAGCCGTTCGAGCGCCAGCTCGCGGTTGCGGAGCTGCGAGCGGGTGTCCTGCGCCGTGGCGGTCACGCGCGGCCCGAGGCGCGCCGCGATCCGCGCCTTCTGCGCGTCGGTCAGCGCCTCCGACGCGGCGACGTCGAACACGGCCTCGACGCGCGAGGCGGTGACGTTGGCGTGCTGGCCTCCGGGGCCAGAGGAGCGGCTGGTGCGTAACTCGACCTCGATCAGGGGTATCGCCACGCCGGGCCGGATCTCGAGCACGTTGGACACCACTCAGAAGCTTCGCAGCAACTCTTCGCCGCGCGGGTAGTTAGAGTCGCGGAGACGGCAGACTGACGATCGGAGCGATCCGTGGAAGCCTCAGCAGTTCACGCACCGGTGGGACTGGCACGACTGCCCCTCGGCACGCCGCTGCTCCGGCTGCGCTCGGACGAGCAGCTGCTCGCGCTCTTCCGCGCCGGCAGCGAGGACGCCTTCGGCGTAATCCACGACCGCTACCGCCAGCGGCTGTTCGCCTACGTCCGCCAGATGCTGTGCGCGGCTCCGCGCCAGGACGCCGAGGACGTGCTGCAGGACGTCTTCGTGCGCGCGTACGGGGCGCTGCGGGCCGACACCCGCCACGTGCACCTGCGCGCGTGGCTCTACCGCGTCGCCCATAACCGCTGCATCGACCACTTGCGGCGCCCGGTGCCGCTCGCGGCCGACGTCTTCGAGGTCTCGCGCAAGCCGCTGCACGACCCGATCGAGGAGGCCCAGCGCCGCGAGAACCTGGCCCAGCTCGTGCAGGACGTCGGGCGGCTCCCCGAGCACCAGCGCTCGGCGCTGCTCATGCGCGAGATCGACGGCATGTCGTACGCCGACCTCGCCGGAGCGCTCGACGTCACGGTGCCGGCCGTCAAGTCGCTGCTCGTGCGAGCCCGGATCGGGCTGGTCGAGGCCGCCGAGGCGCGTGACGCCGACTGCGCCGACATCCGCCACGACCTCACCGAGAGCTACGACCGCGGCGTCAAGGCCTCCGGGCACGCGCGCCGCCACATGCGGACCTGCGACGGCTGCCGCGAGTACCGCACCGCGCTGCGCGGCATCCGCCGCTCGTTCGCGGCGCTCAACCCGCTGGGCGCCGGCCCGCTGGCGATGGCCGGCGCGAAGCTGCTCGGCTTCGGAGGCGCCGGCGGCGGGGCCGCCGCGGGCGGCTCGGCGGTTACCGGCGGCGGCGCGGCCGTCACCGGAGGCGTGGCGACCGTGAGCGCGTGCAAGGTCGCCGCCGTGGTGTGCACCGCGGCGCTCACGGCCGGCGGCGCGGTCGAGGTGCGGCATCTCACGAGCCCTCACCGCGACGCGCCCGAGCGCGCCGCCGCGAAGGTCGCCGCCGCCCCGGCCGTGCAGGCGCCGGTCCGCCCGCTCGCGCACCCCTTGACCGGCTACGTGCCCTCGACTGCGCCGGTGGCCGACGAGGCCGCCACGACGAGGCGGGAGCGCGTCAAGCGGCGTCCCGAGAAGCGGCCGGCCGCCGCCGCCGCCCGCCGAGGCGCCCACCAACGACGCCACGCCGGCTGCCGAGCCCAACGTCTCGGGAGGCGCGCAGGCGCCGCCCGCCGCGGGCGAGGAGCCCGTCACCCAGGCGCCGGCCGCGCCCACGACGCCGTCCGCGCCCGCCGAGCAGCCGCCGCCGGCCGCCGAGCAGGGCGGGACGACGGGCACGCCGCCCGCCGATCCGGGCACGGGAACCCCGCCGACCGAGCACTGACACGCGCTGTACGCCCAATCGTGAGTACGGCGCATAACCCGGCGGCGTACTCGCGGTTGGGTGTACTAGCCTCCTGGCCATCGTCGCGCACCCCGAACCGCTCGCGCACGAGGCACTGCTCGTCCGCCGTGGCCCGCGCTCCGGGCTCTACACGATCGCCGCCGTCCACTCGACCGCGCGCGGCCCGTCGCTCGGCGGCTGCCGGATGTGGACCTACGACGACTCGCTGTCGGCGGTCCGCGACGCCCTGCGCCTTTCGCGCGCGATGACCTTCAAGTCGGCCGTGGCGGGGCTGCCGCTGGGCGGCGGCAAGGGCGTGATCATGCTCCCGGCCGGCACGGCCGTCCCCGAGGGCGACGCCCGCCGCGACCTGCTGCTCGACTTCGGCGAGACCGTCGACATGCTCGACGGCGCGTACCTGACCGCCGAGGACGTCGGCACCTCCGAGCCCGACATGCAGACGATCGCCGAGGCGACGCGCCACGTCACCGGGCTCGCCGTCGAGCGCGGCGGCTCAGGCGACCCGAGCCCGTGGACGGCGCTCGGCGTCGAGGCCGCGATCCGCGTCGCGTGCGAGCGCGTCTTCGGCAGCACCTCGCTCGAGGGCCGCACCGTGGCCGTGGTCGGCGTCGGCAGCGTCGGCGGCCGGCTCGCGGAGCTGCTCGCCGAGGGCGGCGCCGAGCTCGTGCTGGCCGACATCGACGACCGCCGCAGCGAGCTCGCGGGCCGGCTCGGCGCCCGCTGGACCGACCCCGAGTCGGCGATGACGGCGGGCGTCGACGTGCTCGCCCCGTGCGCGCTCAACGGCGTGCTGAACGACGAGAGCGTCCCGCTGATCCGCGCCCGCGCGATCGCCGGCGCGGCCAACAACCAGCTCGCGCACGAGGGCGTCAGCGAGCTCCTCGCCTCGCGCGGGATCCTGTGGGTGCCCGACTTCGTGACCAACGCCGGCGGCGTGGTCAACATCGCCGTCGAGCTCGAGCCGGAGGGCTACGACACGGCCCGTGCGGAGACGCGCGTGCGCGCCATCGCCGACACCGTCCGCACCGTGCTCGACCACGCGGAGGCCACGGGCTCGACGCCGCTGGCGGCGGCGATGGAGATCGCGCGCCGGCGGGTGGCCGAGGCTTCGTCGCCGATCACGGCCTAGCCGGTCGTCCGCCGGCGAACGGGGTGGCCGTTTTCCTCGAACGATCCTGCCTAAGGGTGGTATAGCGACCCCTAGGCAGGATGCTTCGACGAAATCCGCCGCGCGGCGGGTCTCCCCAGCTCCCCTACCCAGCCGCAGTTGACGTTCGCTCAGGCCCGCCCCTCGGCCCGCAGCTTCTCCAGGTGCGCCCGCAGCGTGACAGCGGCGAACGGCCGCAGCTCCGGCGGCGCGTCGGACCACGCGGCGTCGAGCAACTCGTCCTCGCTCCGCATCCCTTGCTCGAGCGCGGCCAGCAGCCGCCGCTCGCGGTCGAGCCGGTGCTCGAGGTAGCCGTCGAGCTTCTCGCGCACGTCCCAGATCGGGTCCCCGTGACCGGGGCACAGCACAGCGAGGTCGAGCTCGCGCAGCCGCCGCAGGCCGTCGAGGTAGCCCGCCAGGTCGGCCGAGACGAAGACGCTGCCCTCGCCGAGGACGGCGTCGCCGACGAACGCGGCGCGGCCGAAGACGAAGGCGAGATGGTCGTCGGAGTGGCCCGGGAGCGCGAGCACGCGTAGCGGCCCGAACACGTCGCCGTCCGCCGCGCCGCCGCGGGCGGAGACGACCGGGACGTCGCCCAGCCGGGCGCGGAGCGCGTCGAGCCCCTCGACGTGGTCCGCGTGGTCGTGCGTGACGGCGATGCCCTCTGCCTCGCCCACCGCGGCGGCGACCGCGTCGAGGTGGGCGTCGAGCGCCGGGCCGGGATCGATGACCCAGCGGCCGGCGATCCACGTGTTGGTGCCGGTGAGCGTGAGCGGGCTCGGGTTGTCCGCGCGGACCAGCGTGACGTCGTGGTCCGCGAGGTCCGCGCTCAACGCGGGACGAGCCGGTAGACCGGGCCGCCCAGCGAGGTCGCGTAGACGCGCCGCCGGGCGTCCTCGCCGAACGAGGACAGGTTGTCCACCTGCAGGCGCGTGGCCCGCCCCTTGCGCGGCTTGTTCCCGTTCAGGCGCGCCGACTCGATCCGGCCGCGGCAGAGGTCGCCGAACACGTAGCGGCCGCGCAGCGCGGACAGGACCGGGTCGCGCACGACCACGCCGCCGGTGATCGAGCAGTTGCCGTCGGAGTGGAAGCGCTGGATGGCCGGCGGCAGATGGCCGGGGGCCGACTCGCCGGACGCGTAGCGGCTGCGGCCCTCGAACACGCGCCAGCCGAGGTTCGCGCCCTTGCGCCGCACCACAGTGACCTCCTCGACCGAGCCCTGGCCGACGTCGGCGACCACGAGGGCCCCGTTGGGCGTGAACGAGAACCGCCACGGGTTGCGCACGCCATAGGCGTAGATCTCCGGCCGCACGCCGCTGCGGCCCACGAACGGGTTGCTCGACGGGACGCGGTACGGGCGGCTGCCGTCGCGCTTCGGGTCGAAGCGCAGGATCTTGCCGAGCAGCGTCGACCGGTTCTGCCCGTTGCCGCGGGCGCCGTGCTGGTCGCCGCCCCCGCCGCCGTCGCCCAGGCCCGCGTAGAGCAGGCCGTCGGGGCCGAACTTGACCAGGCCGCCGTTGTGGTTGGAGGCCGGGTGGTCGACGGAGAGGACGACCCGCGCTGAGCCCGCGTCGGCACGCTCGGCGCTCGCGCGGCGGTACTCGACGATCCGGATGTCCCCGTCGGGGGCCGTGTAGTAGACGTAGAAGAGACCGCTCGACGCGTAGTCGGGCGCGAAGGCGAGCGACAGCAGGCCGCGCTCGCCGCCCGCCGCGATGCGGCCGGAGACGTCGAGGAACGGCCGCTCGACCTTCTTGCCGCCGCGGACGATCCGCACCGTGCCGCCCTGCTCGACGACGAAGACACGCCGCCGGTCGCCTGGCGGAGCCGTCACGTAGACCGGGCTGTCGAAGTTCCCGATGCTCTGCAGGCGCAGGCCCGGACGGGCGATGGTCGCCGCCGGAGTCCCGGTCGCCGTGGCCGTGGCCGTAGCCGTGGGCGACGCCGATCGCGCGGTCGCGCGGTCCCCGCCACCGCCGCAGCCAAGAGCGAGCATCGCCGCCGCCGCTATGAGCAGGCGTATTCCCCTCACCACTTCAAGAATGACAGGCGCGGCGCTCGCGCCCGCCGGTCGCCGGCGCCGCGCCTGTCGTGTTCCCTGCTCCCTGCTCCCGCCGCCGTACGGGAACCACAACGCTGGGAGCTCAGAGAACTTGCGGCAAACAAGTTTGCCGTGCGCTAACGGCTCACGAGACGCTCGAAGAGGTGATCGAGCTCTCCCGCCGGATCGCTCGTCAGGCCGGTGTGCACCGCCGAAGACTGCACGATCGTGCTCGACGGTGCAGTCAGCCAGTGGAAGCGCTCCGACGGATCGAGGTCGGCGATCGGCCCACCGTCCGTCGAGCCGGCCGCCACGCGCTCCAGCGTCTCGAGCTGGGCGCGCACGCCGGCCGGCTCGCAGTCGGGCGCCAGGGCGTTCAGCGCGACCTCGTCGAGCTCCGTCCTCGCACCGAGAAACCCGTGCCGGCGGCTGAAAAGCACGACACCGGCGTTCAGGCACTCGCCGCGCTCCACGTGCGGAACCACCCGGACGATCGCGTACTGGAAGTCCTCACGCGCGGGCACGCTCAGCCTCCTCCATCCACTCTCGCGGGGCCTCGAGCCGGCGCTCGAGATGCGCGGCGTAGACCGCGCCGTCGGCCCATTCGGGCGGCACGAGCGCGGCCGCCCCGGCGGGCTCGGCCAGCGGCGCCAGCCGCGCGTCGGCCTCCGGCAGCGGGCCCGCCGCGCCCAGCAGCACGTGATCGCGGATCGCGGGGAACGGGCGCCGCGCTACCGCCAGCGGGTCACCGGAGCCGTGGTGCACGTAGAGCGCGGCGCCGTGGTCGATCAGCCACAGGTTGCCGTGCCAGAGCAGCAGGTTGGGGTTGCGCGGCGTGCGATCGATGTTCTCCACGAACGCGTCGAGCCAGACGACGGACGCCGCCAGCTCGGGCGCGGGCGGGCGGGCCGGCGTGTAGGGCAGCGCGCCGGGCAGGAAGTCCACGCCGAGGTTCACGCCCGCGCTGGCGCGGATCAGGTCCTGGATCTCGGGATCCGGCTCGGCGCGGGCCAGCTCCGGATCGAGCTCGACGAGCACGAGCTCGGGCACCGGCAGCCCGAGGCCGCGGGCCAGCTCGCCGGCCACGATCTCGGCCGCCAGCGCCTTCGGCCCCTGCCCGGCGCCGCGGAACTTGACCACGTACAGCCCGTCGTCGTCGGCCTCCACGAGCCCCGGCAGCGAGCCTCCCTCGCGCAGCGGGGTCACATAGCGGGTCGCGGTCACCGTGCGCAGCACGAGTGCCATCATGGCGCGCCATGCCGACGCTGCTGTGGGAGCCGCCGACCGAGAGGGTGGAGCGCGCGCTGATGACCCGCTTCATGCGCGAGCGCGGCCACGGGAGCTACGACGAGCTGTGGCGCTGGTCGGTCGAGGACCTCGAGGGCTTCTGGGCCTCGATCTGGGACTTCTTCGGCGTCGAGGGCGGCTATGACCGCGTGCTGGCCGCGTCAGAGATGCCGGGCGCCGAGTGGTTCCCGGGCGCGCGGGTCAACTACGCCGAGCACCTGTTCCGCGGCAAGGACGACGGCGAGGTGGCGATCGTCCACGCCTCCGAGCTGCGCGAGCTGAGCGAGTGGACGTGGGGCGACCTGCGTCGGGAGACGGCGAGCATGGCGGCGCGGTTGCGCGCGCTCGGCGTCGAGAAGGGCGACCGGGTGGCCGCCTACATGCCGAACATCCCGGAGGCGGTGGCCGGCTTCCTGGCCACGGCGTCGATCGGCGCCATCTGGTCGAGCTGCTCGCCCGACTTCGGGGCGCGTTCGGTGATCGACCGGTTCGCGCAGATCGAGCCGAAGGTGCTGCTGGCGGTCGACGGCTACCGCTACAACGGACGCGACTTCGACCGCCGCGAGACCGTCGCGGGCATCGCCGCCGAGACCGGCGGGCACGTCCTCACGCTGGGCCATCTCGACGGCACGGGCTGGCCCGACGATCCCGGCGGCGACCTCGAGTTCGAGTCCGTGGCCTTCGACCACCCGCTGTGGGTCCTGTACTCCTCCGGGACGACGGGCCTTCCGAAGGCGATCGTGCAGGGCCAGGGCGGGATCCTGCTCGAGCACCTCAAGATGCTCAACCTGCACGTCGACGCGCAGGCCGGCGACCGGGTGTTCTGGTTCACGACAACCGGCTGGATGATGTGGAACTTCCTCGTCTCGGGCCTGCTCACCGAGGCGGCGATCGTGCTCTACGACGGAAGCCCGGGCCACCCGGACATGGGCGTGCTCTGGGACCTCGCCGACCGCGCCCAGATCACGACCTTCGGCACCAGCGCCGCCTACATCGCCGCGTGCATGAAGGCCGAAGTCGAGCCGGCCAAGGCCCGCGACCTGTCGAAGCTACGGGCCGTGGGCTCGACCGGGTCGCCGCTCTCGCCCGAGGGCTTCCGCTGGGTCTACGACCACGTCGGGGAGGACACGTGGCTGTTCTCGACGAGCGGCGGCACCGACCTCTGCACGGCATTCGTGGGCGGCGTCCCGATCCTGCCCGTGTACGAGGGCGAGCTCCAGGCGTGCGCGCTCGGCGCGTCGGTCGAGTCGTGGGATCCCGAGGGGCGGCCGCTGACCGGCGAGGTCGGCGAGCTGGTGATCACGAAGCCGATGCCGTCGATGCCGCTCTACCTGTGGAGCGACCCCGACGGCGAGCGCTACCGCGAGTCCTACTTCGACACCTACCCCGGCATCTGGCGCCACGGCGACTGGATCGAGATCACCGAGCGCGGCACGGCGATCATCACCGGCCGCTCGGACTCGACGATCAACCGCGGCGGCGTACGCATGGGCACGGCCGAGATCTACCGCGCCGTGCTGGCGCTCGACGAGGTGACCGACGCGCTGGTGGTGGACGTCGGCACCATGCCGCTGTTCGTGGTGCTGCGCGTCGGGACGGAGCTGGACGACGAGCTCGTCGCCCGCATCCGCGCGCGCGTGCGCGAGGACTGCTCCCCGCGCCACGTCCCCGACGAGGTGGTGGCCGTGAAGGAGGTGCCGCGCACCCTGTCGGGCAAGGTGCTCGAGCTGCCGGTCAAGAAGATCCTCATGGGCACGCCGCCCGAGCAGGCGGCCAGCCGCGACTCGCTCGCGAACCCCGAAGCGCTGGACTTCTTCGTCAGCTGGGCCGGGCGCCGTTAGGCGGAGGCGGCGGCTGCTTGTCACGCGGCCGCGAGCCGCGCAGCGGCCAGGCCGCCTCGGGAGACCTGATGTAGGTGGCCACCTTGCGCAGCCGCTGGAAGTCCTCGAAGTCGTCGAGGTCGTACCGGCGGAAGGTGAAGGGCATCCGGATCCTGGTCATGGCGGTGCTCGCCGCGCCTCTGCGATCAGGATACCCGCAGTCAGTACGGAGACAAGGGCGGCGATCGCCCATGTTCCCTCGATGATCCACCCGGCGGTGCGGAAGCCGATCGAGGCTGCGGCGAACAGCGAGGCGACGGTGCTGGCGGCGAGCAGGGCGCGTGCGCGGACCAGCATCAGGCGCACGAGCGGGTGCTCGTCGCTGCGGAGGATGAGCACCGAGAAGACGGCCGAGGTGGAGAGCACCAGGCCGACGGCTGAGCCCGCGGTGTCGGGCAGCGCCTGGAGGTCGGAGAACAGGAACGGCGGCGCGATGAGCAGCGCGATGATCGATCCGATGAGCGCCGCGGGCGCGACGAACGGCCAGCGCTCGGCCGCGAAGTCGATCACGAGCTCGGGCGCCTCGGGCAGCGGCGGCTCCGCCCTGAAGTAGAGCGCCGGCCGATCGGCGTCGGGCTCGCCGGTGGCGAGCCGCCGGCCGGTCGCACCATCGACCAGCAGCGTCCGCCGCGCCTTGATGTCCTCGGGCACCGCGACTTCCAGGTGGTAGCTCTCCGCCTCCGTGCAGCCCGGCGCGTCTATGAAGTACACGAAGCTCTTCCGGCCGACCGGCTCATCGAAGGCGAACTTGAAGACGCGCCGCCGATCGACCCCGCGCACGATCGCCCAGGCGATGAAGCTGCGCGACAGCACCGAGGCGGTGGCGCGGAAGTCGGCAAGGTCGACACCGTGGGCGGCCTCCAGCGCGGCGATCTCCGCCTCGAGCTCCTGCGGCTCGTCGGCCAGCACGGCCTCGATCAGCTCGTCCGCGGCCGCGACGCCCTCGTCGAGCTGGCGGTTGAGGAGCTCGCGCGCGATCGTGCGGTGCTGCTCGGCGGTCAGCAGAGGGATCGCGTGCTGCTCCTCGTTGCGCAGGTCGAAGTGGACCAGCGGCCGCTTGGACAGCAGCGCCAACGGCACGATCCACTCGTCGGCAGAGAGCCGCAGGCCCTCGCGCTGTGCCTCGGGCACCGTGAAGTCGACCGACACATGGCGGCGCACCTGCTCGTGGCTGAGCACCGTGATGGTCTCGACCCGCCGGTGCCGCCATGCCGCCTGGTGGCGCAGCAGCACGTCGGCGGCCTCCGCGATGTCGCCCGCGCGCTCCTCGATCACCTCACCCGGCCACGCCACGGCGGCGATGGTGTCAGAGGTCGAGGACGACCTTGACGTCGTCGGGCTGCTTCTCGAACGCCGACTCGAACTCCTCGAGCGGCACGCGGCGGGTGATCATGCGCTCCAGCCACGAACGGTCGGCGCGGGCGAGCGCCTCGGCGGCCAGCGCGTAGTGCCGCAGGTTGGCGTTCACCGTCCCGAAGACGACGTCGTTCTCGAGCACGATGTCGCGGTTGAGGCCGCCGAGGTCGATCGTGAACGGCCGTCCGCGCGGAGACACGCCGGTCAGGCAGACGATGCCGTAGGCGGCGTTGTTGGCGATCGCCTCGGCCACGACGGGCTGGGCGCCCGTCGCCTCGACAATGATGTCCGGCGGCGCGGCCTCCGCCACCGTGCCGACGTCGCTGTGGTGATAGGTGGCGCCGAGCGCGCCGACCAGCTCGGGCTTGAGGCCATCGGTGCTGCGGTCCAGCACGTGCACCTCGAGCCCGCGCTGCGCGCCGAGCATGGCGGCCAGCAGCCCGATCGGCCCGGCGCCGGTGACCAGCACGCGCTCGGGCTCGAAATGGGCGCGGCTGCCGATGCGCTCGATCTGGTCCCAGGCCTTGGCCAGGATCGTGGTCGGCTCCATCAGCATCCCGACCGGCTCGAGCGCCGGATCGAGCTTGACCGCGTAGTCGGCCTCGACCGTCCAGCGCTCGGAGCCGTAGCCGTGCAGCTCCTTGATGCCGCGCTCGGTGTAGCGGCCGTTGCGACAGAAGTCGAACTCGCCGTGCGCGCAGGCGACGCAGGGCACGGGGTCCGGCCGGCGCACGACGCCGACCACCAGGTCGCCCGCCGCGAAGCCGCTCCCCTCGGGCGCCTCGCGCACGCGGCCGAGCGACTCGTGGCCGAGGATCAGCCGCTCCGAGCCGGGCGGGGCCCAGCCGTACTCGCCGCCGGCGATCTCGCGGTCGGTGCCGCAGACGCCGAGCGCGATGCCGTCCACCAGCAGCTCGCCGGGCCCGGGCTCGGGCTCGGGCATGTCGGTGACGGCGGCCGATCCGGCCTGCAGCGGTATCACGGTGAGGGCTCGCACACTCTCCCCCTTACCCACCCCTCAGGGGGTCAGTCAAGGGCATCCCCCCATGGCCCTGCTGCGTAGAGGTACGCAGGATCCCGCACATGCCGCCGTTCACCACCCCCACCACCAGCGCCGCCGACGAGCTCGAGTACCTCACGAACCTCCGCGCCCAGCGAGCGCTCGCCTCACTGGCCGGAGACGCCGACCTGGTCGGCGACCTTGACATCGACATCGAGGCCTCCGCCGACGCCCTGGTCGGCCTCGCCGTCACCGAGATCGCCACCCTGCGCGGCGAGATCGGCGGCCGCGACCAGGGGTGACCTCCCCCCGCGTCCCGCGTGCGCACTAGCATCGCGGGACCGATGGGTTCCCACGCCGCTCCGACCTGGTCGCCGGTTCGCCTGGCGATCGCGCTCGCGATCCAGATCGCGTTCGCCGTGCTCGACATCGCGATCTCGGGCTCATTGACCATCACCGGCACCGTGCTGCTGGTGCCGCTCGTGCTTGCGGTGATCGGGCAGCAGCGCGAGGTCGCCATCTGCGGTGTGGTCGCCGTCGCGGTCGCCATCGGCGCCACGTTTTGGAACCCGGCCACGGGGACGGGCCAGACGATCTACCGGATCAGCTTCTACACCGTCTTCGCGATGGTCGCGGTGGTCGCCGCGCGAGCGCGCGAGCGCGCGACGGCGCTGGCCGCCGCCAACCAGCAGCTCGCCACCCAGCTGCGCGGGACGCAGGCGCGGCTCGACGGCATCCTCGGCTCGCTCGGCGAGGCGGTCACCGTGCACGACGAGCGCGGCAGGACGGTCTACGTCAACGACGCGGCGGTGAGCCTGCTCGGCTCCGAGAACGTCGACGACGTGCTGGAGGCCGAGCCGGGCGAGCTGGCGGAGCGGTTCCACATCACGCGCGAGGACGGCTCGCCCGTGCAGCTCGCCGACCTGCCGGGACGGCGCCTCGTGGCCGGCGAGGACGGGCCGTCGCTGCTCACCCGCAGCATCCGGCGCGACACCGGCGAGGCGCTCTGGCTGCTCACCAAGGCGACGCTCTACACCGACCCCGACGGCGAGCGGCTGGCGATCAACATCATCGAGGACGTCACAGAGGCCAAGGACGCCGAGCTGCGCCAGCGGTTCCTGGCCGAGGCCGGGCAGCTGCTGGCGACGTCGCTCGACTACGAGCAGACGCTCGAGCGCGTGGCGCGTATGATCGTCCCCGGTCTGGCCGACTGGTGCGGCATCGAGATGGTCGACGAGCACGGCGAGGCGCACCAGGTGGCGGTCGCCCACGTCGATCCGGAGAAGGTGCAGCTCGCGCACGACCTGCGGCGCCGCTATCCGATGGACCCCGACGCCCCGACCGGCGTCCCGGCGATCCTGCGCGGAGGTCCGGCCGAGCTGTACACGGACATCCCGCAGGATCTGATCGAGGCGGCCGCACGGGACGAGGAGCACCTGCAGCTGATCCGGCAGCTCGGGATGCGATCCGCTATGGCCGTACCGATGCGGATCAGCGGCGAGACGCTGGGCGTCATCACGCTCGTCTCCGCCGAGAGCGGCCGGCGGTTCGAGGAGGACGACCTCGCGTTCGCCGAGGACCTCGCGCTGCGCGCCGCCACCGCAGTCCAGAACGCGCGCCTGTACGCGGCGCAGGAGCGCGTGGCGCACACGCTCCAGGCCAGCCTCCTGCCCGAGACGCTGCCCGCGCTGCCGGGCTGGGAGACGAGCGCGGCCTACCAGGCGGGCGAGCGCGATGCCGACGTGGGCGGCGACTTCTACGACCTGCTCCCGGTCGAGGGCGGCCACCTGATCGTGCTCGGCGACGTGACCGGAAAGGGCGTCGAGGCGGCCGCGCTCACCTCGCTGGTGCGCTACTCGGCCCGGATGGCCGCGCGCTTCGACCCCTCGCCCGCGCGCGTGCTCTCGCTGGTCAACGAGGTGCTGCGCCAGCAGCCGCGGCTGTCGCTGGTGACGGCCGTGTGCGCGCTGGCGGCGACCGAGGGCGACCGCGCCACCGTCACCATCGCCTCGGCCGGGCACCCGCTCCCGCTCCGGCGCCGGCCGGGCGAGGAGCCCGCGGTGCTGGGCGATCACGGCGTGCTGCTCGGCGTCGAGGGCGAGGACGAGTGGGCGCAGACCGTCGTGGAGATCGCCCCCGGCGACACCCTGCTCTTCTACACCGACGGCGTGAGCGAGACGCCTGGCGAGGACGACCGCTTCGGCGACGCCCGGCTGCGCGAGGCGGTCGCGCGTGCCGGCGAGACGCCCGACGAGCTGCTGGCGGAGATCGAGCGGGCGCTGCGCGACTTCCAGTCCGGCGCCGCGCTCGACGATCGCGCGATGCTGGCCCTGCGCTTCGTGGGCGCGGCGCGCCGCGCGGCGGCGCCGGCGGCGCGGCCTTCACCGCCCGGCGATGAGGACGCGCTACGACGTCGTGGTCGTCGGCGGCGGCCACAACGGGCTCGTGGCGGCCTCGTACCTCGCCCGCGCGGGGCGCTCCGTGCTCGTCCTCGAGCGGTCCGGCCACATGGGCGGCGCCGCGATCTCCGAGGCGCCGTTCGCCGGCGTGGACGCGCGGCTGTCGCGCTACGCCTACCTCGTCAGCCTGCTGCCGCGCTTCCTCGTCGACGAGCTCGGCCTGCGCTTCGAGACGCGCCGGCGGCGGATCTCCTCCTACACGCCGGTGCCGGGCTCGGACTCGGGCCTGCTCGTCGACCTCGACGACACGGCCCGCACGAAGGCCTCTCTCGGCGACTCGTTCGACGGCTGGCAGCGCTTCTACGACCGCGCGGCGCGGGTCGCCCGCGGCGTCTTCCCGACGCTGCTGGAGCCGCTCCCGACCCGGGCCGAGCTGCGCGACCGCGTCGGCGACGATGAGGCCTGGGAGGCGCTGTTCGAGCGGCCGCTCGGCGAGGCGATCGAGGCGGCGTTCGACGACGACGTGGTGCGCGGGATCGTGCTGACGGACGCGCTGATCGGCACCTTCGCCGGTGCGCACGACGCCGGCCTGCGCCAGAACCGCTGCTTCCTCTACCACGTGATCGGCAACGGCACGGGCCAGTGGGACGTGCCGGTCGGCGGGATGGGAGCGCTGACCGACGAGCTCGCGCGCTGCGCGGCAGACGCGGGCGCGGAGCTGGTGACGAACGCGGAGGTCAGCGCGATCGACGCCGACGGGCAGCACGCCGAGGTGCGGATCGACGGCCGCGCGGTGAGCTGCGACCACGTGGTGGCCGGCTGCGCCCCGGAGGTGCTCGACCGCCTGCTCGGCCTGCCGCCCGCGGACGAGCGGCCGGAGGGCGCGCAGCTGAAGGTCAACATGCTGCTGGCGCGGCTGCCGCGGCTGCGCGACCGCTCCGTGGCGCCCGAGGAGGCGTTCACCGGGACCTTCCACGTCAACGAGAGCTACGACCAGCTCGAGGTCGCCTACGCGGAGGCCAGCGACGGCCGGCTCCCGTCGCCGCTGCCGTGCGAGATCTACAGCCACTCGCTGACCGACCCGAGCATCCTCGGGCCCGGCGTGGCCGCCCACACGCTGACGCTGTTCTCCCTGCACACGCCCGCGCGCCTGTTCGAGCGCGGGGTGGCGCGTCGCGAGGCGCTGCAGGCCGCTCTGCGCTCGCTCGACGGCGTGCTCGCCGAGCCGATCGAGGACTGCCTGCTGCGCGGCCCGGACGGTGAGCCGTGCCTGGAGGCCAAGACGCCGCTCGACCTCGAGGACGAGCTGGCGCTCCCGCGCGGCAACATCTTCCACCGGGACCTCGCGTGGCCGTTCGCCGAGGACGAGGCCGAGGCCGGCGCATGGGGGACGGAGACCGCCATCGCCAACGTCCACCTCGGCGGCGCGGGGGCGCGCCGCGGCGGCGGTGTCAGTGGCATTCCCGGCCGAAATGCGGCAATGTCGATCCTCGGCTGAGTCGGCTGCGTATTACCCGGCGTCGAGGCCGGAGGAGGGACGGGGACATGATCGGACGAACCGCGCTTGTGGTGCTGGTGATGCTGGCCGCGGCCGCGCCTGCGAGCGCGGCGCCGCCCGACCTCACCGACGACGGCAACGGCAAGCGCTGGCGGCAGCTCACCGAGACGGTCGGCATGACCCCGGCACAGGTGGCCGCGGTCTGCCTGCGTGACGGCGAGACGCGCTGCTCGGGCTCCGTCGGCACCCGCGACCTGACCGGCTGGATCTGGGCCACCGCGGATCAGGTCAAGGCGCTCATGGGGTTGTATGAGCCGGCGATCCTGACGGCCGACCCGCCGTCAGTCGGGGGCCCCGAGTACCTGTTCTCGGCGAGCGAGTTCATCGCCGACATGCGGACGACCTTCACGGTCACGGGCTACAACTTCCACACCTCGGCGACCTCCGGCTACACGTCGTCGGTCGACGAGGCCGGGGCGCCGATCCGCGGGCACGTCGGCTTCGGCTGGTACCCGATCGGCGGCAACTTCTCGCTCGGGAGCGCGTCGAGCATCAACGTCGGCGTGTGGCTGTGGCGGCCGGTGACCGATGACCTGACGCCTCCGGTGATCACGCCGACCGTCGGTGGGACGGCCGGCAGCAACGGCTGGCACGTCTCCGACGTGGGGGTGAGCTGGACCGTCGCGGACCCGGATTCGGCCGTGACCTCGACGGACGGCTGCTCGTCCTCGAGCGTCACCACCGACACGGCCGGCACCACGTTCACCTGCACGGCGACTTCGGGCGGCGGCACGGCGACCCGCTCCGTGGTCGTGCGGCGCGACACCGTCGCCCCGGCGGTCACCTGCGCCTCGCCGCCGCAGACGTTCGAGATCTACCAGCTCGGGGCCTGGGTCCGCGCCGACGTCACCGACGCCACCTCGGGACCGGCGAACCCGGTCGCCCAGGGCCCGGCGATGGCGAACACCAACTTCGCCGGCACCTTCAGCCAGATCGTCACCGGCACCGACCGCGCCGGCCTGCGCGCGAGTCGCAGCTGCGCCTACGTGGTGGCCGTCCCGACCTGCTTCGGCGCAACGGCCACGATCGTCGGCACGGCGGCCAACAACGTCATCAACGGCACGGCGGGCCGTGACGTCATCGTCGGCCTCGGCGGCTCCGACACCATCAACGGCCTCGCCGGCGACGACCTCATCTGCGGCGGCGACGGGCCTGACGTCGTCAACGGCGGCGACGGCGCCGACCGCATCGACGGCGGCGCCAGTCCCGACGACCTCAACGGCGGCCGCGGGAACGACTTCCTCGACGGCGGCCTGCAGAACGACAGCCTGCGCGGGGACGACGGCTTCGACACGTGCATCAGCGGGGAGACGCGCCGGAGCAGCTGCGAGGCCTAGCTGTCAACACCGAGCAGGTTGTTCAGTCGGCGAACTGCCGGAGGAGCAACCTGCTCAGGAACTACACCTGGACGTCGCGCATCGCGCTCAACGCGGCGGCCAGCGCCGGCCGCCTCGTGGCGCCGCGGCGGGCGAGCGCGTGAACGTGGCGTCGCGGCGGTGAGGGCGTGACCTCGTGGTACGCGACGCCTCCCGCGGGCGCGCAGGCCAGCTGCGGGAGCAGCGCGACGCCCAGACCGGCGGCGACCAGCGCCTGGATCAGCCGCGCATCGTCGGCGCGGTGGACGACGCGCGGGGCGAAGCCGGCGGCGGCGCAGGCTGCGTCGAGCGCCACCGCGAACTGCGTACCGGCGAGCCCGGCGATCCAGGCGGCATCGCGGTGGGCGGCGAGCTCGCCGGCGCCGTCCCCGGTCGTCACCAGCAACAGGGGCTCGGACAGGAGCCGGTGCGCCTCCAGGCCGCCGACAGGGGCGCTCGGAACGTCGTCATAGCTCTCGGACACCAGCAGATCGAGCGCGCCCGAGCGCAGCAGCGGGATGCCGTCCTCCGGCTCGTGCTCGCGGATCACGCACTGCAGGTCGGGGTGCCGCCCGGCGAGCTCGGCGACGGCCGGCACCACGAGGCCGGCCGCGGCGCTGGGGAACGCCCCGATCACGATCTCGCCGCGCACCGTCTCGTGCTCGGCGGCGAGCTCGGCCTCGGCGGCATCGAGCTCGGCGAGGACGCGGTCGGTGGCGGCGACGAGGCCGTGAGCCGCAGGCGTCAGCCGCACGCGGCGACCGTCGCGCTCGAGCAACGGGACGCCGGCCTCGCGCTCGAGCTGGGTGAGCGACTGAGAGACCGCAGACGGCGTGTAGCCGACGACGCTCGCCACCTCGGCGATCGTGCCGCGCCGCGACAGCTCGCTCAGGAGCCGAAGCCTCTTGAGATCCAGCATTGTTCAGCTCAGCTTACGCCGAGGGCAAGATATCGGTGCTTGTGCTTGATCTTTGCGTATCCCATCCTGACCCGCATCGACCCTCCCCACTACGAGCCCCTCCCGGGCCTCGCCGCGCTGCCCGGGTGGATCTGGCGGCGGGCCGGCCGCGGCGCGCGAATGGGCGCCGTCCTCTTGGTGCTGGCCGTGATCGCGGCCGGCGTCGCGCTGGTCCCGGCGCTGCGCGACGCAGCCCGCGACCAGGACGAGAGGCTCCAGCGCGAGCGCGCCGGTCAGCGCGCCGCGCTCGCCCACCGGCTCGAGGCCGAGCAGCGCCCGGTCCGCGGCCGCTCCCGCTCCGTCGCCCCGACGCTCGCCGCCCGCGCCGCCCTGATGGACGAGCTGGCGGCCGCGATCGCCTCCGACGCCCGCGCGCGCGTCCGCCGCGGTGACCTGAGCGGGCGCATCCGCCACGCCGAGTGCGAGCCCTACCCGCGCACCGTCGACGGCACCGGCGCCGCCCGCGACCTCACCCGCCGCCGCGGCCGTTACTCGTGTCTGGCCGTCACGTCCGAGTTCAGCGGCGGCGTCATGGGCCACACCTACCGCGCCCTCGTCGACTTCGAGACCGGCCGCTACGCCTATTGCAAGATCGCGGGCCAGTCGGGTCCTTCACGCGACCAACTCGTCACCACGCCGCGGGCCTGCGGCGGGTGACGGGAGTGCATCGGGGCGCCCGGATTTGAACCGGGGACCTCGCCGACCCGAACGGCGCGCGCTACCAGGCTGCGCCACGCCCCGAGCAACGCTGGAGTCTAGCCGCTGCCGGGGGTTCGATTCCGGGTCAGGGCAGGATGGGGTCGGTGGTGTCCTCGACGGCGTCGGTCAGACCGTCGACGACCGGCTGGACCGGCTCGACGACGTCCTCGACGGTGTCGGTCACGCCGTCGACGACCGGCTGGACCGGCTCGACGACGTCTTCGACGGTCTGCTGGACGGGCGCCAGCGGATTCTGACCGCCGGCCGGGAGCCCGACCTTGGGCAGCCCCTTGCCGCCGCCGCCCGCGCCACCGGCGCCACCGGCGCCGCTGTCGCCGGCGGAAACGCCGGCCGGCAGCGACTGTCCCGCGCCGCCGCCGGACTTCCCGCGCCGTTCGCCGCCCTTGGACTTGCGATTGCCCTTGCCTGACTTCTTGCTCGCCTTCTGAGCGCCCACCGTGCCGAGCGTGGCGCGGGTCACGTTGTCGCTCGCCCCGCCCTGCGCGGCGGCGCCGGTGCGCTCGACGGCGGCCGGCCGGTCGGCAGCGGCGGGCGGCTGATCGCCCCCGCCCACGACCTTGGTGCCGACGCCCGCCGCGCCGACCCCCGCGACGAGCACGGCGGCCGCCGTGGCCAGCTTGCCCCAGCCGCCGGAGAGCTGGTCGGAGAACATCGGGACGTGCGCGGCCCAGCCGCCGGTGGCAGCGTCGCCGCCACCGCGGCCGCGCCCGAACCAGCCGAAGGGCAGCAGCGCCGCGACCTTCTCGGCTGCGCGCTTGCGCAGCGGCACGTGCGTGAGGATCGCGCTGTCGAGCCCGGCCGCCATCGCCTCGCGCCGGCACGGCTGGCAGTGGGCGACGTGGCGCGAGAGGCGGCGCGACTCGCGCGTGCCGAGGCGGCTGTCGCCGGCCGTCGCGATCAGGCTCTGGATGCGCTGGCAGCGCGCGCCGCTGACGAGGTCGTCGTACTCCTCGGTCAGGCGCCGGCGGGCGCGGAAGAGCGTGCTCTCCACGGCCGGGCGGCTCATCCCCAGGCGATCGCCGATCTCGCGGTAGGACATGCCCTCGAACTCGCGCATCACGAGGATCTCGTGGTGGGTGTCCGACAGGCCGCCGAAGGCTCCGCAGAGATTGTTGAGGTCCTGCTTGGCCGCCACCGCGGCGTCGGGCGTGGGGTCGGAGCCGACGAGCCGCCCGTAGTCGCTCGGCGCGAGCCCCTCGTCGGCCTCCAGCGAGACCTCCTCGGCGCGGCGCGAGCGGCGGAACTGGTCGATGCAGGCGTTCTTGGCGATCTCGTAGATCCACGGCTTGAACGCGATCGGCCGCTCGGTCTCCCGCATACGGCGCAGCGCGGAGACGAAGACCTCCTGCGTGACGTCCTCGGCCCGGCCGTGATCCTTGACCATGCCCATGACATAGGCATGGATCCGCCGGTGATAGCGCGCGTAGAGCGCTTCGAACGCCCGGTCGTCGCCGCGGCGTACCGCAGCGACCAGCCGGTGGTCGTCGCTGGGCTCTGCAACCATCTCCGGCGCCTCCCCTGCGACGCCCGATCCCCTACCCACGGTGCAACATCCCTCTCTCTGCGCTGCCTCTCTCACAAGTCGCGCCTACGCGTCCGCCAAGCGCGAGGCAGAGAACTCTAGCGTTTAATTGACGGGCACACGCCCGAACCTCCTTATGCCCATTTCCGCCACGCGACTCACATCGATCATCGCCGCACTGGACGAATTGCTGGACATCGGCGCGTTTCGCGACCTCGGGCCCAACGGCCTGCAGGTGCCCGGCCCCCACGAGGTGCGCCGCGTGGTGACGGGCGTCTCGGCGCAGCGGGAGCTGATCGAGCGGGCCGTCGAGGAGGACGCGCAGCTCGTCCTCGTGCACCACGGGCTGTTCTGGGACTTCCATCCCACCGGCCTGACGCCGGTCCTGGCCGAGCGCCTACGGCCGCTGTTCAAGCACGACGTCGCGCTCGCCGGCTACCACATCCCGCTCGACGCACACCACGAGCTCGGCAACAACGCGATCCTGGCCGACCGGCTCGGCTGCGAGCGCCACGAGGCGTTCGGCACGTTCAGGGACCAGAAGATCGGCCGCGCAGGCACCTTCCCCGGCGACGGCATCCCGGCCGCCGAGCTCTTCGAGCGCGTGCGCGAGGTGACGGCCCGCACGCCGACGGTCTTCGACGGCGGCCCGGAGCGGGTCCGGCGGATCGGGATCGTGTCCGGGTCGGCGGCCGACGCACTCCCGGAGGCGATCGCCCTCGGGCTCGACGCCTTCCTGACCGGCGAGCCGCGCGAGCACGTGATGGCGGACGCGCGCGAGGCGGGCATCCACTTCATCGCCGCCGGCCACTACGCGACCGAGACCTTCGGCATCCGCGCGCTGGGCGACTGGCTCGAGCGGCGCTTCGGCGTCGAGCACCTCTGGATCGACATCGCCAACCCGGTTTGACCCCGAAAGTCCGTCCTAATGTTTAGGGCGTATTGAGGAGATGTTGTTGATGCCGTCCACCAGTCGCGCTACCTTGACTGGCCACGTGGCAAACCTCACAGGAGGCGCTCTAACGATGGCAATCCACCTCACGCCCACGGAACTTGCACGCGAGGCCGGCATGGAGCGACGCGAGGTCATCGAGAAGTGCATGGAAATGGGCGTGCCGATCTTCCAGGGCCGCATAGACAAGACCCTCTTCCTCGCCAACCTCAGCGAGCACGTCGCGGTCTCGGGTCGGAGTCAGGTAGCCGCAGCCTGACGCAGTATCCGGCGCGCACCTTCTCGCGCCGGCTCTAGAATCGCGCTCCGTCAGGTCCTTTTGGAGGAGGAGCGCATGGAATCAAGCACGGCTGCCCCGGAGTCGACCGGCTCCCGGACGATCGCCGACATGATGGGCATCGCCGCGGAGCGCTACGGCGACCGCGCGGCGCTGACCTTCAAGCGCGGCGACGAGTGGGCCGAGGTCTCCTACCGCGAGCTCGGTGAGACCGTCTCCGAGATCGCCCGCGGGCTGATCGCCCTCGGCCTCGAGCCGGGCGACCGCGCCGCCGTGCTGTGCGCGACGCGGCCCGAGTGGACGTACGCCAGCTTCGGCATCACCAGCGCCGGCGGCGTCGTCGTCCCGATCTACCCGACGAACTCGCCCGAGGAGTGCGAGTGGGTGGCGGGCAACTCCGAGTCGCGCTTCGTCATCGCCGAGGACGCCGAGCAGGTCGCCAAGATCGCCCAGGTCCGCGACCGGCTGCCGCAGCTCGAGGCGGTCATCGTCATCGACTCGAGCGGCGACGTCGGCGACGCCATGCCGCTCGACGACCTGCGCGAGCGCGGCCGCGGCCGCGACGCCGCCGAGGTGGCCGAGCGCGCCGCCGCGGTCTCGCCGGGGGACCCGTACACCTTCATCTACACGTCCGGGACCACCGGGCCGCCGAAGGGCTGCGTCCTCGCCCACGGCAACTACCGCACGGTCGTGACGATGTGCGAGAGCGCCTCGATCCTGCACGAGGGCGACGTCGCCTACCTCTACCTGCCGCTCGCCCACTCGTTCGCGCTGCTGATCGAGCTGATCGCGATCGACCTCGGCGGCACGATCGCCTACTGGGGCGGCGACCCGAAGCAGATCGTCCCCGAGCTGATGCAGGTCAAGCCGCACTACCTGCCGAGCGTGCCGCGGATCTTCGAGAAGATCTACACGCTGGTCACCTCGACCAACGACCCCGAGAAGATCAGGGCGGCGACCCAGCTCGGCGTCAAGGTGCGGCAGATGCAGGAGGCCGGGCAGGAGGTGCCCGCCGAGCTGCAGGCGGCCTTCGACAAGGCCGACCAGGAGCTCTACGTCAACGTCCGCAACGTGTTCGGCGGCCGGCTGCGGCAGGCCACCAGCGGCGCGGCCCCGATCGCCCAGGAGATCCTCGAGTTCTTCTACGCCTGCGGCGCGCCGGTGCTCGAGGGCTACGGCATGACCGAGACGGCGACGGCCTCGACCGTGTCGACCCTGGACGCCTACAAGTTCGGCACCGTCGGGCGGCCGCTGCCCGGCGCCGAGGTCAAGATCGCCGACGACGGCGAGATCCTGATCCGCGGCGCCCACATCTTCAGCGGCTACTACAAGATGGAGGACAAGTCGTTCGGCGCGATCGAGGACGGCTGGCTCCACACCGGCGACCTCGGCGAGCTCGACGAGGACGGCTACCTCAAGATCACCGGCCGCAAGAAGGACATCATCATCACGGCCGGCGGCAAGAACCTCACGCCCGCCAACCTCGAGAACGACCTCAAGCAGTCGCGCTGGATCTCGCAGGCGGTCATGCACGGCGACCGACGGCCGTACCCGGTGGTGCTGATCACACTCGACCCGGAGGAGATCCCGAACTTCGCGAAGGAGCACGGGCTGCCCGAGGATCCGGCAGCGCTCGCGAAGGAGCCGAAGGTCACCGAGCTGGTCCAGGGCATCCTCGACGAGGTCAATGCCAAGTACGCGCGCGTCGAGCAGATCAAGAAGTTCGTGATCCTCGACCACGACCTCTCCCAGGAGACCGGCGAGCTGACGCCGACCCTCAAGGTCAAGCGCAACGTGGTCAACGAGAAGTACGCCGGCCTGTTCGACGACCTCTACGCCGAAGGCTGACGGGCGCGCGCCAGGCCGGCCGCGAACGGCAGGCCGGCCTGGCGCGGCACCCGGGCCCGGACCTCCGGGGCCGCGGAGCCGAGCCGGCCGGCGTAGCGCCCGCTGCCGTAGGTGCGGACCACGAGCCGGGTGAGCCACCGCCCGCGCTCGCGCGTCTGGAGCTCGACGAGCACGCCGCGGCGGGCCACGAGCAGGCGGCCGCGGACGAGGCGCCCGCGGGCTCGCACGGTCAGCGGCGCGCGCACGCGGACGGTGAGCCGCGGGCCGTCCGCCACGCGCAGGCGCCGCGACGGGCCGACGCGCGTGAAGGCCGTGAACCGCCCGTCGGCGCGCGTGCGGGCGCCGGTGATCGGCGTCCAGGCGCGCCGGCCGTCCAGGATCCGCTCGGCGAGGGCGATGGGAACGCCCGCCAGCGGCCGGCCGGCGGCGTCGGTGACGCGACCGCGCAGGCGGACGCGTTCGCCGTAGGCGACGGTGACGCCGCTCCGGCGCCGGCCGCGATGCTCGAGCCAGGCGGTGACGCGCGCGACGGCGGCGGCCTGTGACGAGCCGGGAGGCGGCGGCGCGGACGCCGGAGGCGTCGCCGCGGGCGGCGCGGCGTTGACCACGGTCCTCGTGACCGGCCCGAGCACGGTGGTGCGGTTGCCGGCCGCGTCCTCGACGTGCGCGGCGACCGCGTGGCGCCCGTCGGACAGCGCCTTGGTGTCCAGCTCCACGGTGGCGCCCGCCTCGAGCGGGCACGGCCGCCGGGTCGTGAACTGGTAGGGGTCGCCGCCCGCGACCGCGTCACGGCAGCGGTCGTCGCCGATGGCCACCGGCGGGCCCGGCCGGCCGTCGACCTCGGCCCACGCCCGGTAGACGCCACCGCCGCGGTCGGCCGCGGTGAAGGACAGGCCGGCGGTGCCGCTCAGCACCCGGTCGGCCGCCAGGTCGCCCTGCACGCCGCCGACCACCGGCGCATACGGGTCGTGCAGCACCATCAGCGCGCCCCGCAGCTCCAGCTCCGCCGGGCCGGCGCAGGCGTGCGGGCCGCCGCAGCCGAACCGCGCGAGGAGCCGCGAGGCCGACTGCCCCGGCCCGCCCACCGGCCCCCAGGCTCGCGGCACGGACGGGACGTCATGGGCCGCGTGGTGCCAGAAGCCGTCGAGCACCAGGTCGAACGTGGTGTTCCAGTCCCCGCCCGCGACGCCCGACACCGCCCGCTCAAGCTGCCATGCGGCCAGCGTCGTGTCGGGCGGGAGCGTGTAGATCCAGGCCGCCATCTCACCCGGCGCGAACCACGGCCGCGCCCAGAAGCGCAGCCCGATGCGATCCGGCCCGGCGTACGCCGCGACGAACTCGCCGGCGGACACGCTCGGCGCCCAGCCGTCGAGCCCCGTGTGGTGCTCGTAGGTCCCCGCCCGCGCGGGCGCGGCGAGCAGAGCGAACAGGATCAGGCAGAGCAGCAGGCGCACGACCGCCATAGGCGGGCACGCGAGAAGTTCGCCCCCTACTCGCCCGCGGACTGGCGCAGCAGCGTGGAGGTGGTCTGCTCGAGGATCCGCCGCCAGGCGCGCGACTTCTCGCCCTGCTCGGCCTCGAAGTGGCGCACCACCTTGCGCACGCGCGTGGCCGAGATCTCGAACCCGTGCCGCCCGACCACCTCGCGCAGGTTCTCGTAGTCGGCCGCCAGCTTGACCGTCACGGACTGGAAGCCGTGGCGGGCGACCTCGAGCCGCGACCGGTAGTCGAGGATGTTGGTCTGGAACATCAGCTCGTCGTCGGTGTCGGGCTCGATCAGCACGATGTCGACGCCCGGATAGCGCTCGCGCCAGCCGCGCGCGACCTCGTGCAGGCGCTGGTAGGCCAGCAGCTTGAACGTCTGGTATCCGATCTTGGGGAACCCCATGTCGGACACGCGGCGCGTGCGGGTGCCGAACAGCGTCGGG
Source organism: uncultured Solirubrobacteraceae bacterium (assembly GCA_963835525.1). Classification (GTDB taxonomy): domain Bacteria; phylum Actinomycetota; class Thermoleophilia; order Solirubrobacterales; family Solirubrobacteraceae; genus DASSUW01. Next base: position 41,686 of record CAWIFM010000009.1, on the reverse strand, counting down.
ATCTCCTTCGTGAAGTCGTTCACGTAGGGGACCAGCGGGTTGACGACCACGATCAGCTTCGCCCCCGCCTCGACCGCGATGTCGAGGTTGGTGGTGGAGACGATCCCTCCGTCCACCAGCTCGCGGTCCTTGACCTGCGTCGGCTGGTAGACCATCGGCAGCGCGGCGGAGGCGCGCACGGCGGTGGAGATCGGCACGTCGTCCCAGCCCTTGGCGCCGAGCACGATCCGCTCGCAGGTGTCCAGGTCGGTGGCCGCCAGGTAGAGCTCGCAGTCGAGCTCGCGGAAGTCGTCGGTGCGGTCGGGATCCGAGAGCACGGTGTGGATGTACTCCTCGATCCCGGAGCCCGTGTACAGCCCTGACGGCAGCAGGTCGGCCAGCGCGATCGCCAGGTCGACGGTCGAGAGCCGCGGCAGCGCGCGGCCGACCTCGCGGGCCACGCCGAGCAGGTGGAACGGCAGCCGCAGGCCCTTGGAGACGAACTCGCGGTAGTTGGGCCGCATCAGCATGTCGAGCGACACGTCGGTGAACGGCTGCGGGACCTGGTCGTTGACCACCCGCATCATCTGCTCGGGGGTGACGCCGTTGGCGGCCAGCGCGGCGATCAGCGCGCCGGCGCTCGTCCCGACGTAGACGTCGAACTGGTTGACGGTCCGGTCGACGCTCAGCAGATCGAGCGCTCGCAGGGCGCCGATCTCGTAGACGCCGCCCGTGAAGCCCCCGCCGCCGAGTACCAGCGCGACCTTCGACCTCCTGGGGCGGCGACGGCGCGGGCGCGTCCCGCTGTCGAGCTCCACAACGTTGCCCATCCTTGTTGACACAGTGTACGGTGCCCCTCGGGCGGCATCGCCGCGACTTCCGCCGTCCACTGGGGTTTGGACTCGCCGATGGGAAGGATCTTGTGCCTCGCGGCACTGCTCGCCGCGCTCCTCGCACCCGCCGCCCAGGCGGGCGGCCCGGCGGCCACCGTGCGCATGCTCGACCGGCAGATGAACAAGGCCGGGGGCGCCTCGGGAGCCTACGTCGTGAACCTCGACACGGGCCAGGAGCTCTACTCGCGCGCGCCCGACGTGGCACGCATGCCGGCCTCCGTCAACAAGCTCTACACGACCTCGGCGGCGCTCGAGCGCTACGGCGCCGAGGGCCAGCTCAACACCGAGGTGCTGGGCGACAGCCACGTCGACGATCTCGGTGTGGTCAGCGGCAACCTCTACCTGCGCGGCGGCGGCGACCCGAGCTTCAGCCGCGCCGAGGCGCGCGGCCTGGCCCGGGTGCTGGCCGGCAGCGGCCTGACCGAGGTGGACGGGCGCGTCATCGGCGACGAGTCGCGCTTCGACAGCGTGCGCGGCGGGCCGGGCTCGAACTACGGCGTCTCCTCGTGGGTCGGCCCGCTGAGCGGGCTGCCGTTCAACCACGGCTACACGCTCGCCAAGCGGCCGCGCTTCCAGAAGAAGCTGCCGCTGTACGCCGCCCAGATCTTCCAGCGCGAGCTGAAGCGCGCCGGCGTCGCCGTGCGGCGCCCGGCACGGATCGGGATCGCGCCGGAGGGCGCCGTCCTGCTCGGCGAGTGGGCGTCGCCCCGGATGTCCGTGCTCGTGAAGAACACCAACCGGCCGTCCGACAACTACATGGCCGAGACCCTGCTCAAGGCGCTCGGGGCCGACTTCGGGGGCGCCGGGACGACCGCGGCGGGCGTCGCCGTGGCGCGCGGCCACGCGACCGAGTACGGCGCCGAGCCGACGATGGTCGACGGCTCCGGCCTGAGCCGCCGCAACTTCACCACCCCGCGCGACGTCGTCGAGCTCCTGGCCGGGATGGACCAGGGCGAGCTGGCCGGGCCGATGCTGATCTCGCTGGCGGTGGCCGGCCAGTCGGGCACGCTCTTCGACCGCATGCGCGGCACCGCGGCGCAGGGCCGCTGCCGAGCCAAGACGGGCACGCTCGACGGCGTGTCGAACCTCGCCGGCATCTGCCGCTCGCGCTCGGGCGCGCGCACCGCGTTCGCGATCCTGATGTCCGACATCAGCGTCTGGAGCGCCCATCCGCTGCAGAACAAGATGGCTGCGGCACTGGCGCGCTATCGCCCGTGACCTGACAGCCTCTTCCGGATGATCAGGCTCCCGCTCGTCGTCGCCACGCTGCTGCTCGTCCTCGCGGCGCCCGCCTCGGCGCGCGAGGCCGTCGTTCGCTCGTTCGACGGTGCCGAGCTTCACGTCAGCTTCCATCCCGCGAAGGAAGGCAAGCGCGCCCCCACGATCCTCATGACCCACGGCTGGGGCGGCAAGCGCGAGCAGGACCCCGAGGGAGCGTCCGGCGGCGCCAACGCCGGCGTCGGTGCGCTGCGCAAGGCCGGCTTCAACGTCCTCACGTGGGACTCGCGCGGCTTCGGCGAGTCGGGCGGCACGGTGACCATCGACTACCGGGCGAACGAGGGGCGCGACGTCAAGGTGCTGCTGAACTGGCTCGCGCGCCAGCCGGAGGCCAAGCTCGACGGCAAGCGCGACCCGCGCGTCGGCATGCACGGCGGCTCGTACGCGGGCGGGATCCAGTTCGTCGCCGCGGCGATCGACCGCCGGATCGACGCGATCGCCCCGAGCATCGCGTGGCACTCGCTGGTCACCTCGCTCTACCGGGCGGAGACCATCAAGGGCGGCTGGTCGAGCCTGCTGTACGCCGGCGGGCAGAGCGGGCGGCTCGACTCGCACATCACCTCCGCGTTCGCCAGCGGGGCGGTCGGCGGCACCCTGTCGGCCGAGGACCGGGCGTGGTTCGCCTCACGCGGGCCCGGGGCCCTGGTCAAGCGCATCAAGGTGCCGACGCTGATCCTCCAGGGCACGCCCGACACGCTCTTCACGCCGTCGGAGGCGATCGACAACTACCGGATCCTGCGCCATCAGGGCGTGCCGCTGAAGATGCTGTGGTTCTGCGGCGGCCACGGGTCCTGCTCGACCGGCGAGGGCACCGCCGGGCACCTCGAGAAGCGCGTGGTCGCGTGGCTGCAGCGCTACGTGGCGCGGAAGAAGAAGGTCCGCACCGGACCGGGCTTCGAGTGGCTGGCCGACGACGCCAAGTGGCGCAGCGCCCGCTCGTACCCGCCGCGGCGCGGCACGCCGATCGTGGGCGAGGGATCCGGCACGCTGCTGGTGAGCCCGGCCGACACGCTGTCCGGCACGCCGATCGCGGCCGCCCCGGCGACCAACGCCGTGAACGTCGCGATCCCCGAGGTGACCGCACAGGTGGTCGGGCGGCCGGTGGTCAAGCTCACGTACTCGGGCACCGGCGCCGCGAGCCACGTGTTCGCCCAGATCGTCGACGAGGCGCGCGACCTCGTGCTCGGCAACCAGGTCACGCCGATCCCGGTCACGCTCGACGGCGCGACGCACACGATCACGCGCCGGCTCGAGGGCGTCGCCGCCGCGGGCGGCCGCTACCACCTGCAGCTGATCGGCGGCAGCCAGGTCTACGGGCCGGCGCGCGGCCTCGGCGCGATCACCTTCTCCGCGGCCCGGGTCGAGCTGCCTACGACTTCTCCTTGAAGCGCTTGAAGGCCCGGTCGATCGACTCGAGCGCCTCCTCGCGCGGGTACCACCCGTCGACCTTGACGACCTTCCACTCGGGCGTCTTGTAGATCGAGAAGAAGTGCGAGATCTCGTCGCGGAGCGTCATCGGCAGGTCGTCGAGGCGCTCGATGTGGCTCCAGTTGGGGTCCGAGAGCGGGACGCAGAGGATCTTGTTGTCCTCCGCGTTCTCGTCGCGCATGCGGAACAGCGCCACGGGCTTGACCTCGATCAGGCAGCCGGGGAAGGTCGGCTCGGAGACGACGATCATCGCGTCGAGCGGGTCGCCGTCGGCGGCCAGCGTGTCGCGGAAGAAGCCGTAGTCCGTCGGGTAGCCGAGCGAGGTGAACAGCAGCCGGTCGAGCTTGATGGCTCCCAGCTCGTCGTCCCACTCGTATTTGTTCGAGGATCCCTTGGGGATCTCGACGACCGCGATCAGGCTGTCTCCCACGAGAACTCCACTATGTAGCCGTCGGGGTCACGGGTCTTGACGCTCACGTAGTCCGGCTCGTCCCACTGCTCGACGATCTCCTGCCCGTCTGCTTCCAGGCGCCGCGCCATCGCGTGGACCGCCTCCGCGTCGTCGAGCCCGACGCCGAAATGGGCCTTGAAGCCGCGCTCGGGGAGGCCGAGCGCCAGCGTGAAGCCCGTGCCGTCGTAGAGCATCAGTGTCCCGTCGTCGTATTGCCGCGGCGGCTCTGCGCCGAAGCCGCAGTACGACTCGTAGAAGCGGCGCGCGCGATCCTGGTCGCTGACCTCCAGGGCGAGGTGGTCCATCGCGCTCGGAGGTTATCTACACGCTTGCCGCCGTGGCGGTTCCGTGGACGTCAACTGCGGCTGGGTAGGGCGGCGGCTGGATCGGCCGCTCGCCCTGATCTCTCTCCCTCAATGCCGGGGTTGACGTTCGCCCGCGCTGCCCTCGAGCAGCTCCAACAGCCCCGCCTCGTCGATCACCGGCACCCCGAGCTTCTCGGCCTTCGCCAGCTTCGAACCCGGGGAGGCGCCGGCCACAACGTAGGACGTCTTCTTGGAGACCGAGCCGGTGACCTTGCCGCCGAGGGCCATGATGCGCTCGGTCGCCTGCTCGCGCGTGAGGTCCGGCAGCGTGCCGGTGAGCACGAAGGTCATGTCGCGCAGCGGGCCCTCGCCGGGAGGCGGTCCCTCCTGCTCGAACCGGAGCCCCAACCCGCGCAGGTCGGCGACCAGCTCGCGCATCTGCTCGTCGGCGAGCTGCTCGTGGATCAGGCCGGCGACGACCGGCCCGATGCCCGGCGTCTCGGCGATCTGCTCCGCCGTGGCGTCGAGCAGCGCGTCGACGTTGCGGAACTGCGCGGCCAGCTTCTGGCCGGTGACGTAGCCGACGCCCTCGATGCCGAGCGCGAAGAGCACGATGCCGAACGGCCGGTCCTTCGACGCCTGGATCGACTGCACGAGGTTGCGGGCGCTGACCTCGCCGTAGCCCTCGAGTTGCACGAGCGGCTCCTCGGTGAGCCGGTAGAAGTCGGCCGCCGTCCGCACCAGCCCGGCCTCCTGCAGCGTCGCGACCTGCTTCTCGCCCAGGCCGTCGACGTCCATGATCGCCGCGAACGACTTCAGCAGCTGCCACTGGCGGGCAGGGCAGACCCGGTTCGGGCAGCGCGTGAACACGCCGTCGCCCTTGACGGTCGGTGTCCCGCAGCTCGGGCACTTCGAAGGCGGGCGCGGCGGTGGCTGCCGGTCAGGGTTCTCGGCCGCGTGCGGGGCGGGCGAGAGCACCTGCGGGATCACGTCGCCGGCGCGCAGGACGATCACGTCGTCCCCGGGCCGGACGTCCTTGCGCGCGAGGTCCTCCTCGTTGTGCAGCGTCGCGACCTTGACCGTGACACCGCTGACGTGGACGGGCTCGAGCATCGCGAACGGATACAGGTCGCCGAACTTGCCGACGTTCCACATCACGTCCTTCAGCCGCGTGACCGCGGTGGTGGGCGGGAACTTCCACGCGATCGCCCAGCGCGGGTCGCGCCCCACGACCCCGAGCCGGCGCTGCAGCTCGTAGTCGTCGACCTTCACCACGACGCCGTCGATCTCGAAGTCGAGCGCCCCGCGCCGGTCCTGCCACGCCAGGCACTGGTCGACGACCTCGTCCTCGGAGTCGAGCCGCTTCACGTCGGAATTGACGCGAAAGCCGTGCGACCGCAGCCATTCGAGCGCCTCCCAATGCGTGTTGAGGGTCAGACCCTCAACAATGCCGACGCCGTAGCACCACAGCGACAGCGGGCGCTCGGCGGCGAGCTGGGGGTCGAGCTGGCGGATCGTGCCCGCCGCCGAGTTGCGCGGGTTCATGAAGGTCGACAGCCCCGCCTCGGCGCGGCGCTCGTTCAGCGCGGCGAAGTCGGGCAGTGACATGTAGACCTCGCCGCGGACCTCGAGCAGCGGCGGCGCGTCGTCGATCCGCAGCGGGATCGAGGGGATCGTGCGCAGGTTGTGGGTGACGTCCTCGCCGACCTCCCCGTTGCCGCGCGTGGCTCCCCGCTCGAGCTGCCCGTCGCGGTAGATCAGCGAGATCGCCAGGCCGTCGATCTTCGGCTCGGCGACGAAGCGGAAGCCCGGGTCTTCGATCCCCTCGCGCGCGAGGTGCGAGCGCATGCGTGCCACCCAGGCGCGCAGCTCCTCCTCCGAGCGTGCGTTGGCCAGCGAGAGCATCGGCTGCAGATGGCGGACCTTCTCCAGCCGCGAGACCGGCTCGGCGCCGACGCGCTGGGTCGGCGAGTCGGGCGTGCGCAGCTCGGGATGCTCGGCCTCCAGGCGGCGCAGCTCGTCGAGCAGCGCGTCGTAGGCGTCGTCGCCGATCTCCGGGTCGTCGAGAACGTAGTAGCGGTGGTTGTGGTGCTCGAGCCGGCGGCGCAGCTCCGCGGCCCGCTCGGCCGCCTTCACTCCGTGACTTCCTCCGCGGCCGGCGCCAGCAGCCGCGCGAGGTCGTAGGCGCGCAGCCCGTCGAGCCCGTGCTCAGCCGTGAGGTCGAAGTGCAGCGGCGTCACGGCGATCCTCCCGGCGGCCACGGCGGCGAGGTCCGTGCCCTCCTCGTCGTCGTGTACCGGCGCGTCGCCGTAGATCCGGAACCGCTTGCGGCCCTCCTCGTCGCTGTCGACCTGCTCGAGCGCGTCGCGGTAGATGCGCTTGCCGAGCCGCGTCACCTCGACGCCTTCCGCACCCCCGGCCGGCACGTTGATGTTGAGCAGAGTGCCCTCCGGCAGCGGCACGTCGTCGATCCGGTCCACCACGCGGGCGGTGAAGGCGGCCGCGGTCTCGAAGTCGAACTCGCGGCCGAGCCGGAAGTCCATCTCGCGCGCCAGCGACTGCTGCGACACGGCGATGGCCGGCACGCCGAGCACGACGCCCTCCAGCGCGGCGGCCACCGTGCCGGAGTAGGTGATGTCGTCGCCGAGGTTGGAGCCGTGGTTGATGCCGGCCACCACGAGGTCGGGCTCGAAGTCGCCGGAGAGGCCGAGCTGGGCGAGCCGCACGCAGTCGACCGGCGTGCCGTCGCACGAGTAGCCGACGGTGCCGTCGTCGAACGTCACCTCGGTCACCCACAGCGGACGGCGCGTGGTGATCGAGCGGGCGGTGGCCGACATGTTCGCGTCGGGCGCGATGACGGCCAGGACCACGTCGTCGAGCGCGTGCAGCGCCCTCCGGAGCGTCTGGAGGCCGTCGGCGTGGATGCCGTCGTCGTTGGTGAGCAGGACGCGCAGCACAGCGCCGTCGAGGATAGAGATCCCGAACTTGTGGCCAGGTGGCCGGAAGGCCGCCGGACTTAGCGTGCACCGGATGGGAGAGCATCGCCGCGGCACCGTTCTCGTCCTGGCCGTCGCGGCCGCCTGCCTGCTCGCCGCCGGGATCGGCGGCTACGGAGCCCTCGCCGTGCTCGACCGCGACGCCTTCGCCGACCGCGCGGTGCGCACGCTCGACTCCGACGAGGTCCGCGAGGAGGCCGGCATCCGCATCGCGGGCCGCCTGGCCAACGAGCAACACGAGCTTTCGGTGCTCCAGCCGCTGATCGCGGACACGGTCAGCGAGGAGGTGGCCGGCGACCCGGCCTTCCGGTCGGCCTTCCGGGACGGGGCCGTCCGGCTGCACGAGGCGCTGTTCGAGGATTCCGGCGCCGAAGCGTCGATGACGGTCGCCGGCTCGGGCGCGATGGTGCGCGCCGAGCTCCGGCGTCGCGGCGCCGACGTGCTCCCGCTGGTGGACATGCCGCTGTTCAGCGTCGGCGCGGACGGCCCGGAAGGCACGCTGCGGCGGCTGGCGCCGCAGGCCGCCGACGTCGCGCTGCCCCTCTCGCTCGCTCTCGCCCTCATCGGCATCGCGCTGCTCGCGCTCGCCGTCTGGCGCGAGCGTGACCACCGGCGCGCCGTGTGGGCCGTCGGGCTGACGGTCGCCGCCGCCGGCGGGCTGACCGCCGCCGGCGTCACAGCGGCTCAGGACTTCGTGCTCGAGCACTTCGACACCGGCTTCGGCGACGCGGTGGTCGGCAGCGTCTGGGACGCCTACCTCGCCGACCTGCGGGGCTGGGCCCTGGCGCTCGGCGCCGGCGGCCTCGTGGTCGCCGCGGCGGCCGGCGGCCCGCGGCCCTCGCCGGCCGCGCTGTTCGCCGCCCCCGCGTCGCGGCGCGGCCGGGCGCTGCGCGCCACCGCGCTGCTCGGCCTGGCGGCGCTCGCCGTCCAGTTCCCGGAGCTGGTGCTGCACACCGGGCTCGTGGCGATCGCCGCGGGGCTCGTCTATGTCGCCGCCGGCGACCTGCTGCGCGTCGTGGCGCCGCCGCGCTGCGGGGCGCAGCGGCTGCGCGCCGCCGCGCTGGCGGCCGGGCTGCTGGGCCTGATCGCCGTGGCGCTGGCGGTCTAGACCGCGGCCGCCGCCTCGAGCGGCGAGATGACGCCCAGCTGGCGCAGCAGACCAAGGGCGTTCCAGTAGAGCGCGCCCTCGATCATCATCCCGTCCTCGTCGAAGGTGGTGACCACGGCGGCGTAGCTCTGCGTGAAGCGGCCGGTGGGCGGAACCCCCAGGAACTCGCCGAGATGCGTGCCCGTGATGGTGAGCTCCTGGACGAGGCGCGGAGGCGCCAGGGTCGACGACGTCTCCTCGATGCGCAGGTCCGGGAAGCCCGTCATGTAGGCCTGGGCGGCCGCCTTCAGGGCCTCGCGGCCGTGCAGCGGCATGCCGAGCGCGACGTCGCGCCAGATCACGTCCTCGGCCAGATTGACGGCGATGCCCTCCGGGTCGCCGCGGTTCCACGCCGCCAGCGTGTCGGCGCCTCGGGCGAGCATCAGCCGGCGGTCCATGCGCCGACGCTACTGCTACGCCACGACCGGTTCAATACTGCACACCGGCTAGATACAGCCCATGTGGCGCTACGGTCGGGCCGGCCTCCTCGCGCGGCCGGCCCTCGAGCAGGCGCACGAAAGACTCCAGCGTGCGCCTCCCGTTGGCCACCTCGAGCATGGTGCCCACCAGCACGCGGTTCATCTGGCGCATGAAGGCGTCGGCCTCGATCCGGAACTCGAGCAGCTCGTCACCGGACCACGACGCGCTCAGCACGTGACGCTCGAAGCGCTGGTGGTAGGTCTCGGTCGGAGTGAAGGCGGTGAAGTCGTGCACGCCGGCCAGCGCCGCCGCGCACGCCTGCAGCGCGGCGCGGTCGAGCGTGTACGGCCACCAGAGCGCGCGACCGGTCTCGAACGGCGACGGCGTGGGCCGGGCCAGCACGCGGTAGAGGTAGGAGCGGCTGACGGCGTCGTGGCGGGCGCTGAAGCCGTCGGGCATCTCCTCCGCGGCCAGCACCGCGATCTCGTCCGGCAGCAGCGCGTTGACGGAGCGCAGCGACGGCAGCGGGCCGTCATACGACACGACCTGGCCCAGGGCATGGACGCCTCGGTCGGTCCGGCCGGCCACCACGAGCGAGACGGGCTCCCGGAGCACGGTCTCGAGCGCCACCGACAGCTCGCCGGCCACCGTCCGCCGCCCCGGCTGGACGGCCCAGCCCGCGAACGGGCCGCCGTCGTACGCGAGGGTCAGCTTGGCGGTCAGACGAGCTCTAGATAGACCATCTCGGTCGCGTCAGACGAACGCGGACCGAGCTTGAGGATCCGGGTGTAGCCCCCGGGACGCTCCGTGTAGCGGGGCGCGATCTCCTCGAACAGCTTGTAGATGACGCCCTTGTCGGGGTGCTGGAGGATCGAGATCGCCCGCCGGCGCGCGTGCAGGTCGCCCTTGCGCGCCAGCGTGATCAGCTTCTCGATCTCCGGCTTGACCGCCTTGGCCTTGGCCTCGGTCGTCTTGATGCGCTCGTGGTCGATGACCTCGACGCAGAGGTTGGCCAGCAGCGCCTTGCGGTGCGAGGCGGTGCGCGAGAGCTTGTGCCGGGTCTTCTGGTGGCGCATCAGTCCGTCCTGAGCGTCAGGCCTCGCTGCGACAGGGTCTCGATGACCTCGTCGATCGACTTCTTGCCGAAGTTCGGGATCGCGGCGAGCTCACCCTCGGACTTCGACACCAGGTCGCCGACCGTCTGGATCCCGGCCCGCTTGAGGCAGTTGTACGAGCGCACGCCGAGCTCGAGCTCCTCGATGAGGATGTCGTCCATCGGCGAGCCACCGGCGCGACCGCCGGGCTGGAGCGCCGCACCCGCGCCGGCGCCGTTGTCGAGGGAGGTCATGCCGCCCGGACCGGCGCGCAGCTCCTCGATCCGCTCCTCGTCGGTGAAGATCGAGAGCGAGGAGATGAGGATCTCCGCCGCCTCGCGGAGCGCGGCCTGCGGGTCGATCGAGCCATCGGTCTCGATGTCGATCGTCAGCTTGTCGAAGTCGGTCCGCTGGCCGACGCGAGCCTGCTCGACCGAGTACGCCACACGGCGCACCGGCGAGAAGATCGAGTCGATCGGGATGACGCCGATCGGCTGGTCGGGCGACTTGTTGTCCTCCGCCGGGCGGTAGCCGCGGCCGCGCCCGATCGTGAGGTACATCTCGAGCTTGGTCTTCTTCTCGAGCGTGGCGATGTGCGCGTCCGGGTTGAGGATCTCCACGCCGGACGGCAGGTCGATGTCGCGGGCGGTGATCTCACCGGGGCCGGTGACCACGAGCGGCGCCTCGACCTCGGTGGCGTCCGAGTGCATGCGGCACACGATGCCCTTGAGGTTGAGGACGATGTCGGTCACATCCTCGGTGACGCCCTTGATCGTCGAGAACTCGTGGGCCACGCCCTCGATACGGACGGAGGTCACCGCCGCGCCCGCGAGCGAGGCGAGCAGCACCCGCCGGAGCGAGTTGCCGAAGGTGTAGCCGAAGCCGCGGTCGAGCGGCTCCACCACGAACTGGCCGCGGTTGTCCTCGACCGTTTCGGCGGTGATTCGGGGGATCTGGAAGTCGAGCATCAAGGTCCTAACGTCGTCTCAGGTTCTGCGGGGAGCGAAGCGGCGTCTTGGGTGAGGACGCCGCACAAGGCGGGCCTACTTCGAGTACAGCTCGACGATGAGCTGCTCCTGCACGGGCGCGGCGATCTCCGCGCGCTCAGGCTTGCGCAGCACCTTCGCCGTGAGCTGGTCGTGATCCGCCTGAAGCCATGCCGGCACCTGGGCCACCAGCTCAGTGGCGTCGCGGATCACCGTCTCGGCGTCGGAGCCGGGCTTGAAGGTGATCACGTCGTTCTCGCGCACCTGGTAGCTGGGGATGTCCACCCGGCGGCCGTTGACCGCCCAGTGCCCATGCCGGATGAGCTGGCGCGCCTGCCGCCGCGAGGCGGCGAAGCCGAGGCGCACGAGCACGTTGTCGAAGCGGCATTCGAGGATCCGCAGCAGGTTCTCGCCGGTGATGCCGGGCTGCCGGGACGCCTTCGCGTAGTACGTCCGGAACTGCTTCTCCAGCACGCCGTAGTAGCGGCGGGCCTTCTGCTTCTCACGCAGCTGGACGCGGTACTCGGACTGCTTCTGACGGCCGCGGCCGTGCTCGCCCGGCGGGTACGAGCGCCGCTCGACGCCGCACTTGTCGGTCAGGCAGCGCTCGCCCTTGAGGAAGAGCTTCTGCCCTTCGCGGCGGCACTGCTTGCACTGGGGTGACGTGTCGCGAGCCAAACTCAGACCCTCCGCCGCTTGCGGGGGCGGCAGCCGTTGTGTGCCTGCGGGGTGACGTCCCTCACGCCGGTGACCTCGAGGCCGGCGGCCTGGAGCGAGCGGATCGCGGTCTCGCGGCCCGAGCCCGGGCCCTTCACGAACACCTCGACCTTCTGCATGCCCTGCTCGATGCCCTTGCGGGCGGCGGCGTCGGCCGTGACCTGAGCGGCGAAGGGAGTCGACTTGCGGGAGCCCTTGAAGCCGGCGCCGCCGGCGGACTCCCACGCGATGACGTTGCCCTCACGGTCGGTGAGGGCGACGATCGTGTTGTTGAAGCTGGTCTTGATGTGCGCCTGGCCGATCGGGACGTTCTTCTTGACCTTGCGGCGGCCGCGCTGGGGGCGTCTCGGAGCGGGCATTACTTCTTCGTCGCCTTCTTCTTGCCGGCCACCTGCATGCGCTTGGGACCCTTGCGCGTGCGGGCGTTGGTCTTGGTGTTCTGGCCGCGCACCGGCAGGCCGCGCCGGTGGCGCAGGCCGCGGTAGCAGCCGATCTCCATCAGGCGCTTGACGTTCTGCGAGCGCTCGCGGCGCAGGTCACCCTCGACCACGTACTCCGTGTCGATGATGTCGCGCAGCTTCGCGATCTCGTCGTCGGTCAGATCGCGCACGTAGGTGTCGGGGCTGATCCCCAGCTTGGCGAGGATCTCGTTAGAGGCCGGCTGGCCGACCCCGTAGATGTAGGTCAGACCGATCTCGACGCGCTTGTTGAGGGGGATGTTGACCCCTGCGATACGAGCCATTCCGCTTACCCCTGTCGCTGCTTGTGTCGCGGGTTCTGGCAGATGACGAGGACCCGGCCGTGGCGGCGGATGATCTTGCACTTCTCACACATCGGCTTGACCGACGGTCGTACCTTCATGGTCCCTTTCGGCTCATGATCCAGACGGGGTGGCTCTGGCGGCCGGAGCGGCTGCCGCTACCAGTCCCCCGGATGAAGACTTGACCGCACACCAAGCCCTCGCGGGCTCAGGCGCGACCGATGAGAATAGCAAAGGGACCCCCCCTCGCCGCCGAGTGGCGGCGCGCCAACTTTAGCGTCAACAGGAGACATGCTCGCCACTTTCGGACTCATCGCGGCGGTGACGCTCGGCCCGATCGTCGTGCACGACTCGCGCGAGACCTCACAGCTGGGGTCGGTGGCCGGGCCGGGTCGGTTCGCGGCCGCAGAACGACCAGGACCGCGGGATCGTCCGGACGGGCCGCCACGTGGGCGACTGGGAGCTCGTTCAGGTACGTGAGGGCGTCGAGGCGGTCTACTCGCATCACTCCGGCGCCGAGCGTTGCCCCTGGTCCGCCGTCGAGCTCCGAGACGGCAGACCCGTGGTGTACCTCGCCAACGGCTCCCACGCCGCCTACTTCCGCCCGGCGTCCGGGATCGCATGTGGCCGGACCCCAACGACGAGGCCGACGGCCGCGGCGCCGTCGTGACGCCGCCCGTGGAGCCGCTCGGCGACTGGGCGGACTGGCCCGGCCTCTGGGGCGGGGCCCGCGCCGGCCTCGTGCCGGGAGAGATGGACTCCCCTCGCGGCCCCGCGTATCAGCACACGGACCCCGAGGCCTTCGCGCGCGCAGCCCGGCCGTGCACGTTCGACCGCTGCGACGAGGCCGGCGAATGCGACTCGCGCGAGGTCCTGCTGCCGCCCGCGGCGCCGCTGCTCGCCGGCCTGGCCGTCATCGGCCTGCGCCGTCGGCGATCATCGCGGGATGCCGAACATCTTCAACCCTGAGTGGGAGGCCGAGCTGCCGGGCCTGCGCGGCCAGCGTGTCGGGGCGGGCGCCGGCGGCGAGAAGCTCGGCGCCACCCTCTACGAGGTCGACCCCGGCGGGCGCGTCTCGCCGCTGCACATCCACCACGCCAACGAGGAGATGCTGTTCGTGGTCTCCGGCCGCCCGACCCTGCGCACCGGCGACGGCGAGCGCGAGCTCGAGGAGGGCGAGGTCGTGGCGTTCCCCAGCGGCCGCCGCGGCGTGCACCAGGTCCTCAACCGCTCGGACGAGCGCGCGCGGGTGCTGATCGTCTCGACCATGCGGTATCCCGAGGTCGTCGAGCACCCGGACAGCAACAAGGTCGTGGCGATCTCCGGACGGCCGGACGAGACGCGCGTGGGGCGGCCATTGTCTCCGTGGCGCTTCACGGCAGAGGGCGACGCCGTGCGCGGTGACGCGACATTCGTGCGCCAGCAGAGAACGCGAGCGCTCCTACCCCGCGCAGTTCGAGCCTAGCGGCGGCGCGCGCCTTGGACTCGTGCCAGGGCGTGAGGATGCGCGGGCCCTCGGCCGTGACGGCGACCGTGAACTCGAAGTGGGCGGCCAGCGAGCCGTCCTGGGAGTAGATCGCCCAGCCGTCGTCGCCCATGCGGACCATGTGGCGGCCGGCGGTGGTCATCGGCTCGACGGCGAGCACCATGCCCTCCTGGAGCTCGGTGCCCTTCCCCGGCGTGCCGTAGTTGGCGATCTGCGGCTCCTCGTGCATGTCGCGACCGATCCCGTGCCCCACCAGCGAGCGCACGATCGAGAACCCCGCCGCCTCGACGTGCTGCTGGACGGCGTGGCCGAGGTCGCCGAGCCGCCTGCCGGGCCGGCACTGCTCGACGGCGTGGAACAGCGACTCCTCGGTCACCTCGAGCAGCTTGGAGGCGACCGGCGAGACGTCACCGACCGGGAACGTGCGCGCCGCGTCGGCGACCCAGCCGTCGTAGACGACCCCGATGTCGACGCTCAGGACGTCCCCGCGCGAGAGCTTGAACTTGCCCGGGATGCCGTGCACCACCATGTCGTTCGGCGAGGCGCAGATCGAGCCCGGGAAGCCGCGATAGCCCTTGAAGGCCGGCGTGGCGCCCTGCGAGCGGATGAACTTCTCGGCGGCGGCGTCGAGATCGGCGGTCGTCACCCCCGGCCGGACCTTGCCGGCCAGCAGGTCCATCGTGCGCACCAGGATGTCCCCCGCGCGAGCCATCTTGTCGATCTCCGCGGGGGTCTTCTTGATGATCATCTCTCTAGAGGCGCTCTTCGAGCCTGAGCGTGGCGAGCGTGGCCCGGATGTGGTCGTGGACCTCGACCTTGTCCCGGGTGCCGTCGAAACGGCGCAGCAGGCCCCGCTCCTCGTAGTAGTCCTTCAGCGGCTCGGTCAACTCATGGTAGACCGAGAGCCGCTCGCGGATGGCGTCGGGCTGGTCGTCGTCGCGCTGTGCCAGCGGCCGCCCGCACTGGTCGCATGCGCCGTCGTGCTTCGGCGGGTCGTAGTTGACGTGGTAGAGGTGGCCGTTCGAGCACTGCCGGCGGCCGCTCAGCCGCTCGACCACCACGTCGTCGGGCGCCTCGATCAGGAGCGCGGCCGTCAGCCGGCGGCCGAGCTTGTCCATCTCCTCGCTCAGCGCGTCGGCCTGGCCGCGCGTGCGCGGGAAGCCGTCCAGCAGGAAGCCGTCGTCGCCCTCCTCCTCGACCTTGTCGAGGATCATCGCGATCACGAGCTCGTCGGGGACGAGCTGGCCCTTGGACATGTAGTCCTCCGCCTTGCGCCCGAGCTCGGTGCCATCGCTCCGGTGGCCTCGCAGCAGGTCGCCGGTGCCGATGTAGGGCAGCCCGAAGTCATCGGACAGACGGGCGGCCTGGGTCCCCTTGCCAGCGCCAGGGGGACCCAACAGGATCAGGTTCAGCTCACTCATGGAGACCGCGGAAGGCTAGCGCAGGAAACCTTCGTAATTGCGCATCATCAGCTGCGCCTCGAGCTGCTTCATCGTGTCCAGGGCCACGCCGATGACGATCAGGATCGACGTCCCGCCGAAGAAGAAGTTCGCGCCGGTCTGGGCGATGAGGATGGTCGGCAGGGCCGCCACGGCCGCGAGGTAGAGCGCCCCGGGGAACGTGAGGCGCGCCAGGATGCGGTCCAGGAACTCGGCGGTGGGTCTGCCTGGCCTCACCCCGGGGATGAAGCCGCCGTACTTCTTCAGGTTGTCCGCCTGGTCGACGGGATTGAACGTCACCGCCGTGTAGAAGTACGTGAAGATGATGATGAAGAAGGTCTCGCCGACGACGTAGGCCCAGCCGCTCGGGTTGAAGAAGGTCGAAAGGCCCTGGGCGCCCGGGATCAGCTCGCCGAGCGTCGGCGGGAAGGCCATGATCGAGGCGGCGAAGATGACCGGGATGACGCCGGCCATGTTCACGCGCAGCGGCAGGTAGGTCTGGCCGCCGGAGCTCATGCGTCGGCCGATCACGCGCTTGGCGTACTGGATCGGGATCCGGCGCTGACCCTCCTGCACGAACACGATCGCCGCGATCACGCCGAGCGCGAGGAACGGCATCATGACCTTGAAGACCTGGTCCGGGTTGGTCCACCACGACTGGATGCCCTGCGGCAGGCCGGACACGATCGAGGCGAAGATCATCAGCGAGATGCCGTTGCCGATGCCGCGCTGGGTGATCAGCTCGCCCATCCACATCAGCAGCACGCAGCCGGCGGTGAGGCAGACCACGACGAGGATCACGCCGCCCGGGGTGAAGTTCTCGAACACCGGGGCGCCCGCGCTCTGGCCCTGCGAGCGGAAGAGGAAGACGTAGCCGATCGCCTGCGCGGCGGCCAGGCCGACGGTCAGGTAGCGCGTGTACTGCGTGATCTTCTGCTGGCCGACCTCGCCCTCCTTCTGGAGCTTCTCCAGCGACGGCGAGACGACCGTCAGCAGCTGGAGGATGATCGAGGCCGTGATGTAGGGCATGATCCCGAGCGCGAACAGCGCGATGCGGGACAGGCCGCCGCCGGTGAAGAGGTTGAGGAAGCCGAGGATGTTCGAGCCGGCGTAGTTCTCCGAGATCGCCTCGAGCGCGTCGACGTTCACGCCCGGCACCGGGATGTAGGCCCCGAGCCGGTACAGCGCGAGCATCACTGCCGTGAACAGCAGCTTCTTCCGGATGTCTGCGACCCGGAAGGCGTTGAGGATGGTGGAGATCACGGGCCCTGCTCAGGACTCTACGACCTGCACCGTGCCGCCGGCGGCCTCGATCTTCTCGCGAGCGGTCTTCGAGAAGCCGTGGGCGTGGACGGTGAGCTTCTTGGTCAGCTCGCCGCGGGCCAGGACCTTGACCGGGATGCCCTTGCGCGTGGCCAGCCCGGCCGCGCGCAGCGCCTCGAGGTCGACCGACGCGCCGTCGTCGAACCGCGCCTCGAGGTCCTCGAGGTTGACCGGCTGCGTGTGCGTCCGGAACATCTCGAACGGCATCGACATCTTCTTGTTCGGGCCGCGCAGCTTGCGCATCCGCATGTGGATCGGGTTCTGGCCGCCCTCGAAGCGGGCGCGCTGCTTGGAGCCCGATCGCGAGCCGTAGCCCTTCTGGCCGCGGCCGGCGGTCTTGCCGGTGCCCGAGCCCTCGCCGCGGCCGACGCGCTTGCGCGGCCGGCGCGAGCCGGGAGCCGGCTTGAGGTTGTGGAGGCCGATCCGCTCTTCCGTCTCCTCGGCCATCACTTCTCCTCCACCGTCACGAGATGACGGACGGCGTGGACCATGCCGCGGAGCTGCGGCGAGTCCTCACGCTCGACCGACTTGTTGATGCCGCGCAGGCCCAGCGAGCGCAACGTGTCCTTCTGGCGCCCGTTGGTCCCGTTGGCGGACTTGACCTGCGTGATCACGAGCGTCACGCGGGCACCTCCGCGTCATCCTCGCGAGGTTCGCCGCCAGGCGAACTCGCAAGGGAATCGCCGCCAGCGGATTCCCCGCCGCCCAGGCCGAGCACGCGGTCGACGCTCAGTCCGCGCAGCGCCGCGACCTCCTCGGGGCGCCGCAGGTCCTGCAGACCGGCGATCGTCGCCTTCACGAGGTTGATCGGGTTCTGGGTGCCGAGCGACTTGGAGAGGATGTCGTGGATCCCCGCCAGCTCGAGCACCGCGCGCACGCCGCCGCCGGCGATGACGCCGGTACCGGGCGAGGCCGGCTTGAGGAAGACGCGGCCGGAGCCGAAGATGCCGGTCGTCTGGTGCGTGATGGTCGACCCGTGGCGGGGCACGCGGAAGAGGTTCTTCTTCGCGCGCTCGACGCCCTTCTGGATCGCGAGCGGCACCTCGTTCGCCTTGCCGTAGCCGACGCCGACGATGCCGTTCTCGTCACCCACCACGACGAGCGCGGTGAACGAGAAGCGCCGGCCGCCCTTGACCACCTTGGCGACGCGGTTGATCTCGACCACGCGCTCCTGGAGGTCGAGGCCGGTGCTGGATACGGATCGATCGGGGGCTGCCATACGTTCCTTCGAGTCTAGAAGTTCAGTCCGCTCTCGCGGGCGCCTTCGGCGAGCGCCTTCACGCGGCCGTGATAGCGATAGCCGCCGCGGTCGAAGACCGCGGTCGTGATTCCGGCGGCCGAGGCGCGCTGACCCAGCAGCTCGCCGGCCTTCTTGGCCTGCTCGAGCGGCTTGAGCGAGCGCAGCTCGTCCTCGGTCCAGTTGACGGCGGCGAGCGTGCGGCCGGCGTCGTCGTCGACGAGCTGGGCGAAGATGCCGCGGTTGGAGCGGAAGACGCTGATGCGCGGGCGATCGGCGCTGCCACGCACCTTGGCGCGGACGCGGCGGCGGCGCTTGAGGCGCCGGGCGGGAGCCGTGACGACGGTCATGCGCGCTTGCCCACCTTCCGGGCGACGTACTCGCCCTCGTAGCGGATCCCCTTGCCCTTGTAGGGCTCGGGCTTGCGCTGCTTGCGGATGATGGCGGCGATCTCGCCGACCTGCTGCTTGTTGTTGCCCTTGACGATGATCCGCGTCGGCTGGGGCACCTCGAACTCGATCCCCTCGGGCGCCTTGATCGGCACGGGGTGCGAGTAGCCGAGCGCCAGCTCGAGGTCGCGGCCCTTGAGCGCCGCGCGGTAGCCGACGCCCTGGATCTCCAGCGTCTTCGTGAAGCCGTTGGTCACGCCCTCGACCATGTTCGCGACCAGCGAGCGCGTCAGCCCGTGCAGGGCGCGGTGCTCGGCGCGATCCGTCGGACGCGTGACGATCAGCTCCTCGCCCTCCTGCTTGACCTCGATCGAGCGGTTCTTGCGCTCGAACAGATCGCCGCGCGGACCGGCCACGCGGACGACCTCCGGCTCGATCGTGACGGTCACGCCGGTGGGGACGGGGATGGGCTTCTTACCGATGCGGCTCATGACTTGGCTACCAGACCTCGGCGACGACCTCGCCGCCCACTCCTGCGCGACGCGCGTCGTGCCCGGTCATCACGCCCTGGGACGTCGACATGATCGTGGTGCCCATGCCGCCCAGGACCTTCGGGACGTGCTTCGCGTCGACGTACGTCCGCCGACCCGGGCGGGACACCCGGCGCAGGCCGGAGATGACGGACGTGCGGTCGTCAGTGTACTTGAGGCGCACGAGGATCTTGTCGCTTGCCGAGCCGGGGACGCCGGGGGCCTCGTCGAAGCCCGCGATGTAGCCCTGCTCGAGCAGGATCCGCGCCATCTCGCGCTTGAGGCCGCTGGCGGGGATCTCGACCTCCTCGTGGGCGGCCATGATCCCGTTGCGGATCCGCGTCAGGAAGTCGGCGATGGGGTCGGTCATCGACATGCGATCACCAGCTCGACTTCGTCATGCCGGGGATGTAGCCGTTGTGCGCGAGCTCGCGCAGGCAGATCCGGCAGAGGCCGAACTTGCGGTACACGGCACGCGGCCGGCCGCAGCGGCGGCAGCGCGAGTGGGCACGCGTCTTGTATTTCGGTGTGCGCGACTGGCGCACGATCTTGGACTTCTTGGCCATGGTCTCCTGGTTCCTAGGCCGCCGCGGGCTCCTGGTCGAGGGTCTCGTAGGCGCCCGGTCGCCCGTCGCGGGCGAACGGCATGCCCAGCGCGTCGAGCAGCGCGAACGCCTCGGGATCGGTGGCGGCGGATGTGGTGATGGTCACGTCGAGCCCGCGGACCTGGTCGACCGCGTCGTAGTCGATCTCCGGGAAGATGACCTGCTCGCGGATGCCCATCGAGTAGTTGCCGCGCCCGTCGAACGAGCGCGGGTTGAGCCCCCGGAAGTCGCGCAGGCGCGGGAGGGCGATCGAGGTCAGGCGGTCGAGGAACTCGTACGCGCGCTCGTCGCGCAGCGTCACCGAGAGGCCGACCGGCATGCCCTCGCGCAGCTTGAAGGCGGCCACGGACTTGCGGGCGCGGCGGATGTTCGGCTTCTGGCCGGCGATCGTCGCCAGCTGCTCCTGCGCGGCGTCGAGCATCTTCGAGTCCTGCTTGGCCTCGCCGACGCCCATGTTCAGCGTCACCTTCTCGAGCTTCGGGGCCTGCATGACCGAGCTGTAGCCGAACTTGCGCACGAGCGCGGTCCGGATCTGGTCGTTGTAGCGGTCCTTGAGTCTTGCCATGTCAGTCCAGCTCCGAGCCCGTGCGGCGGGAGATGCGCTTGCGACGGCCCTCGTCGTCGCGCGTGATGCCGATCCGCGCCGGCTTGTGGTCCTTGGGGTCGACGATCGCCACGTTGGAGACGTGGATCGGACCCTCCTTCTCGATCACGCCCACCTGCGCGTTCGGGCGGCCGGGGTTGGGGCGCTGGTGGCGCTTGACCATGTTCAGGCCGGCCACGAAGACCCGGTCCTTCTTCGGGTCGGTGCGCAGGACCTTGCCGGTCTTGCCCTTGTCCTTGCCGGCGATGACGATGACCTCGTCGTCCTGGCGGATGCGCATCAGAGCACCTCCGGGGCTAGCGAGACGATCTTCATGAACCCGCCGTCGCGCAGCTCGCGGGCCACCGGCCCGAAGATGCGCGTGCCGCGCGGGTTGTTCTGCGCGTCGATGATCACCGCGGCGTTCTCGTCGAAGGCGATGTAGGTGCCGTCGTCGCGCCCGAACTCCTTGCGCGTACGCACGACGACCGCCTTGACGACCTCGCCCTTCTTGACCGACCCCTGCGGGTTGGCGACCTTGACCGTGGCCGTGATGATGTCCCCCACGCCCGCGTAGCGGCGGCGCGAGCCGCCCATCACGCGGATGCAGAGGATCTCGCGGGCGCCGGTGTTGTCGGCGACCTTCAGGCGGGTCTCGTTCTGGATCACTTCGCCCGCTCCACGACATCGACCAGCCGCCAGCGCTTCGAGCGCGACATCG
This sequence comes from uncultured Solirubrobacteraceae bacterium, assembly GCA_963835525.1. Lineage (GTDB taxonomy): Bacteria > Actinomycetota > Thermoleophilia > Solirubrobacterales > Solirubrobacteraceae > DASSUW01. The sequence continues at coordinate 20,919 of CAWIFM010000009.1, read as the reverse complement.
GCCGGCACTCCTGGACGCGCACGGTGTCGCCCGGATGGGCGTCGTTGCGCTCGTCGTGCGCGTAGAGCTTGACCGTCGAGCGCAGGATCTTGTGGTAGCGCTTGTGGCGCTTGACCACGGCGATCGCCACGGTGATGGTCTTCTCGCCCTTGTCGGAGACCACGACGCCCTGGCGCACCTTCGCGCGGCCCGGCCCGTGCTCGGGCGCGTGCATCTCCTCGGCGGCCGGCGCGGACTTGCGAACCTCCGCCGTCTTGGTCTTGACGCGCTGCCGATAGGCGCGGCGCTGCTTGGCAACCGCGGCGCGGCGCTCGCGGCGCTCGGCGTCGCGTTCCTCGTTCGTGCGCGGCTTGCGGCGGCCGGCGGCGGCCTGGCGCTCGGAGCGCTTGGCGTCCATCTTCTCGCGGCGGGTCGGGCCCGACTTCGGCGTCGCCTTGGGCTTGGCCTCCTCGGCCGCGGGAGCCTCCTCAGCGGGAGCTTCCTCGGCCGCGGGCTCCGCAGTCGGAGCCTCCTCGGCGGAGGCCGCGTCACCAGCGTTGGCGCCTTCTTCAGCGGTCGCGCCAGCGGCCTCGACCGAAACCGCGTCAGCGGCGTCGGCGCCCTCGCCAGCGGTCGCGCCAGCGGTTTCGGCGTTCTCGGGTGTCTCTTCGTTCTTCTCAGCCATCGTCGGCCTCAGTCTTGGTCGGCACGTTCGGGTCGACGCCACGCTGGCGGGCGATCGTGAGCGCCCGCGCCAGCTCGCGCTTGCTGCCACTCAGCCGCGCGGTGTTGTCCAGCTCGCCGGTGGCGTGCTGCATGCGCAGGCCGAACAGGTCGCGCCGGGTGGTCGCGATGTGGTCGCGCAGGGCGCCGTCGCCCATGTCACGCAGGTCGGCGGCACGCATCAGTGGCCGTCCTCGCGCATGACGAACTTGGTCTTGACGGGAAGCTTGTGGCCGGCCAGGCGCATCGCCTCGCGGGCGAGCGGCTCCGGCACGCCGGACAGCTCGAACATCACGCGCCCGGGCTTGACCACGGCGACCCAGCCCTCCGGGTTGCCCTTGCCGGAGCCCATGCGGGTCTCGGCCGGCTTCTTGGTGAAGGGCTTGTCCGGGAACACGTTGATCCAGACCTTGCCGCCACGCTTGATCTTGCGCGTCATGGCGATACGGGCGGCCTCGATCTGGCGGTTGGTGAGCCAGCCGTTCTCGAGCGCCTTCAGGCCGTACTCGCCGAACTCGACGGTCTGCTGACCGCGCGAGAAGCCGGCACGGCGCCCGCGGTGCTGCTTGCGGAACTTGACTCGCTTCGGGGACAGCATCAGCGACTGATCCCTCCGCTCAGATCCGGACGCTGGCCACCGCGACCGCCCTGGCCGCCACGGCCACCGCCGCCGCCGCCGCGACCTCCGCCGCCACGGCCACCGCCGCCGCCGAAGCCGCCGCCACCGCCGCGACCGCCGCCGCCCTGACCGCCCTGACCGCCCTGGCCGCCACGGCCACCGCGACCGCCGCCACGGCCGTCGCCGCGCCCGCGGCCGTCACGGCCACCGCGCCCGCGCCGGCGATCGTCGCCCTGGTCGTCGCCGCGCCCGGGCGCCTCCTCCAGCGACGTCAGATCCTGGCCGGTGTAGCCGGCGGGCATGATCTCGCCCTTGTTGATCCAGCACTTGACGCCGATGCGGCCGAACGTCGTGCGGGCCTCGTAGAAGCCGTAGTCGATGTCCGCGCGCAGCGTGTGCAGCGGGACGCGGCCGTCCGAGTAGGACTCGGAGCGCGCCATCTCGGCGCCGCCCAGGCGGCCGCCGACCTGGATCTTGCAGCCCTTGGCGCCCGAGCGCATGGCGCTCGTGAGCGCGCGCTTCATGGCGCGCCGGAAGGCGACGCGGTTCTGCAGCTGCTCGGCGATCGACTGCGCGACGAGCTTGGCGTCCAGCTCGGGGCGCTTGATCTCGAGGATGTTGACCTTGATGGCCTTGCCCGTGAGCTTGTGCAGGTCGCGCCGCAGGGCGTCGACCTCGGAGCCGGACTTGCCGATCACGATGCCCGGCCGCGCGGTGTGGATGTTGACCTCCACCTCGGCGGCGTCCTTGCGGATCGTGATGTCCGACAGGCCGGCGTGCGCGAGCTTGTTCGTGATGTGGTCCCGGATCCGGACGTCCTCGATCAGGAAGTCGCTGAAGTTCTTCTCTGAGAACCAGTTCGACTTCCAGTCGTGGATGTAGCCCACGCGCATGGCCTCGGGATGAACCTTCTGACCCATGCGGTTCAGGACTCCTTCGGGGTGAGGGTGATGGTCAGGTGCGAGGTGCGCTTGCGGATGCGCGTGGCGCGGCCCATGGCGCGCGGCCGGTAGCGCTTCAGCGTCGGCCCCTCATCGGCGTGGACCGAGGCGATCCGCAGGTCCTCGCCGACCAGCTCGTGGTTGTGCTCGGCGTTGGCGACCGCCGACTCCAGCAGCTTGATCCAGGCCTTGGCCGCTGCCCGGGGCGTGTACGCGAGGATCGCGCGCGCCTCGGCGACGTCCTTGCCGCGGATGTGGTCGCACACCAGCCGCGCCTTGCGGGCTGAGGTGCGCACGTACTTGGCCTGCGCGTGCACGAGCACGCCGGGCTCGGCGGCCTCGCGACGGCCGCGGCGGGACTTGGCCTTGGCCTTCTTCGCCTCCGGCTTCGCCTTGCCCTTGGCCTTCGCCTTCGGCTTGGCCTCGACCGAATCCGCGTCAGCGGATTCGGCCTCCTCGGCGGCCTCGGCCTCGGGCGCCTTCTTGGCGGGCTTCGCCTTGGCCTTGGCCTTCGCCTTCGGCTTGGACTTCGCCTTCGCCTTGGCCTTCGGCTTCGGCTTGGCCTCCTCGGCGGCCTCGGTCTCCTCGACCGGGTCCTTGGGATCCTCAGCCATCACCGGACCTTGCCCTTGGAGTCATGCCCGCGGTAGGTGCGCGTCGGCGCGAACTCGCCGAGCTTGTGGCCGACCATCGACTCCGACACGAACACGGGGACGTGCTTGCGGCCGTCGTGGACGGCGATGGTGTGGCCCACCATCTCGGGGAAGATCGTCGACGTCCGCGACCAGGTGCGGATCATCGACTTCGAGTTCGAGGCGTTCATGGACTCGACGCGCTGCATCAGGCGCTCCTCGACCCACGGCCCCTTCTTGGAGGAACGGCTCATCAGCGGCCACCCTTCTTACCGCGGCGGCGGCCGCGGACGATGTAACGATCGGACTGCTTGCCCTTCTTGCGGGTGCGGTAGCCGATGGTCGGCACGCCCCAGGGCGTCTGCGGATGGTTGCCCAGCGGCGTGGCGCCCTCGCCGCCGCCGTGCGGGTGGTCCACCGGGTTCATCGCCGTGCCGCGCGTCTGCGGGCGCACGCCCATGTGGCGCTTGCGGCCCGCCTTGCCGATCGTGACGTTCTGGTGGTCGGCATTGCCCACCACGCCGACGGTGGCGCGGCAGGAGACCTGCACCATGCGCATCTCGCCGGACGGCAGGCGCAGCGTGGCCATGCCGCCCTCCTTCGCCATCAGCTGGATGCCGACGCCGGCGGAGCGGCCGAGCTGGCCGCCGCGGCCGGGCTGGAGCTCGACGTTGTGGACCACGGTGCCGACCGGCATCAGCGACAGCGGCATCGCGTTGCCGACCGTGATGTCCGAGCCGGCGCCCGACTGCACCGTCATGCCGACGCGCAGCCGGTTGGGCGCGAGGATGTAGCTCTTCTCGCCGTCGGCGTAGTGCAGCAGCGCGATGTAGGCCGTCCGGTTCGGGTCGTACTCGATGGCGGCGACCTTGGCCGGCACGCCGTCCTTGCGGCTGCGCTTGAAGTCGACCTTGCGGTAGAGGCGCTTGGCGCCGCCGCCGCGGTGGCGCGAGGTCTTGCGGCCGTTGGCGTTGCGGCCGCCGGACTTCTTGAGGCCCTCGACGAGGGTCTTCTCCGGCTCGGTCTTCGTGATCTCCGAGAAGTCGGGATACGTGACGAAGCGCCGGCCGGGCGAGGTGGGCTTTGGCTTGCGGATCGGCATGACTTAGAGCTCCGCCTCCAGGCCCTGGAAGATCGGGATCGTGTCGCCCTCGCGCACCTGCACGACGGCCTTCTTCCACTCGCGCGTGCGACCGGCGGTGTAGCCGCGGCGCTTGGGCTTCGACGGCACCGACGACGTGCGGACCCCGAGGACGCCGACGCCGAACAGCGCCTCGACGGCCTGCTTGATCTGCGTCTTGTGCGCGTCGGGATGCACGCGGAACGTGTACTTGCCGACCGTCGCCAGCGCGTAGGACTTCTCGGAGACGACGGGCCGGATGATCACCTGGGAGTGGTCCATCAGGCAGCCACCGCCTTCCGGGCACGGTTGGTGACGGACTCGAGCGCGTCCTCGCTGAAGACGACGCTGGCGGCGCCGACGAGGTCGGCCACGCCACAGTCGACGGCGGCCAGCACGTTCACGCCGGCGAGGTTGCGGAAGGACTTGAAGGCCGCGACCTCGTCCGGGCCGGAGAGCACGATCAGCACCGACCCGCCGCGCCGGTCGGCGAGCAGCTCGGCGCCCTTCTTGGTCGACGGGACGTCGAAGCCGGCCGCGTCGAGCCCGAACACGGACCCGCGGTCGGCGTGGATCGAGAGCGCGCAGCGCAGCGCCGCGCGGCGCGCCTTGCGGTTGACCTTGACGATGTAGTGGCGCGGGGTCGGGCCGAAGACGACGCCGCCGCCGGCGAAGTGCGGCGCGCGGATCGAGCCCTGGCGGGCACGGCCGGTGCCCTTCTGGCGCCACGGCTTGGCGCCGCCGCCGCGCACCATCGAGCGGTTGCGCGTCGAGTGCGTGCCGCGGCGGCGCGCCGCGAGCTCGGCGACCACGACCTCGTGCACGAGCGGGCCGTTGAACTCCGCGCCGAACACGTCGGCGTCGAGCGTGAGCTTCTTGCTGGAGCCCAGGATCGGCGCGTCAGGCATCGGTGCGCACCTCCACGGTCCCGCCCTTGGGGCCCGGAACCGAGCCGCGGACGAGCATCAGGTTCTGGTCGGGGATCAGCTCGACGATGGTCAGGCCCTTCTGGGTGACGCGCTTGCCGCCCATGCGGCCCGGGCCCTTGATGCCCTTGAACACGCGCGACGGCGTCGCCGAGGCGCCGATCGATCCCGGCGCGCGCACGTTGTGCGAGCCGTGGGACTTGGGGCCGGCGTGGAAGTTGTGGCGCTTGATCGTGCCGGCGAAGCCCTTGCCCTTGCCCTTGCCGGCCACCTTGACGATCTGGCCGACCTCGAAGTTCTCGACCGTGACGGTGTCGCCCATCGTGAGCTCGCCGACCTCGTCGCGGAACTCGACGAGCGTGCGCAGCGGCGGCGCGTCGACCTTCTTGAGGTGGCCGAGCTCGGCCTTGGTGAGGGCCTTCTCGCGCACGCTGCCGAAGCCGAGCTGGACGGCCTCGTAGCCGTCGGTCTCGTGCGTGCGGATCGCGGTCACCGGACACGGACCCGCCTCGAGCACGGTGACCCGCTCGACACGGCCCTCCTCGGTGAAGCGCTGGGTCATCCCCAGCTTCTTGGCGAGGATCGCGGGCATCAGCCGAACGCCAACCTGATTTCGATGTCGACGCCGGCGGGCAGGTGATCGAGCCGCTGCAGCGAGTCGACGGTCTTCGGGGTGGGCTGGTGGATGTCGATGAGCCGCTTGTGCGTGCGGATCTCGAAGTGCTCCTGTGCGTCCTTGTCCTTGAACGGCGACTTGATCACCGCGTAGACGTTCTTCTCGGTCGGGAGCGGCACGGGTCCGGACACGGTCGCGCCCGTACGCGTGGCGGTCTCCACGATCTCCTTCGCAGCCGTCTCGATGGCCGACGAGTCGTAGGCCTTGAGGCGGATGCGGATCTTGTTCTGGGCTACTGCGGCCACTGAATCTCTGTTCTGTCCGGTGCTTGGTGTGTGCTGTTTGGTGGGGTTCTGCGCGCACTGAGGGCGAGCCTCGGGACTCGAGGCCCGCCCCCTAGGTCGTATCTGTCGACTTCGCGCAAGGCGGGCTGGGCGCCCGCCGGTACTACTTCGTGATCTCGGTGACGACGCCCGAGCCGACCGTCCTGCCGCCCTCGCGAATCGCGAAGCGCAGGCCGGCGTCCATGGCGATGGGCTGGATCAGCTCGACTTCCATCTGGATGTTGTCGCCCGGCATGACCATCTCCGTGCCCTCGGGCAGGTTGGCGACGCCGGTGACATCCGTCGTGCGGAAGTAGAACTGGGGCCGGTACCCGTTGAAGAACGGGGTGTGGCGGCCGCCCTCTTCCTTCTTGAGGACGTACACCTCGGCCTTGAACTTGGTGTGGGGTGTGATCGACCCCGGCTTGCAGAGGACCTGACCGCGCTCGATGTCCTCGCGCTTGACGCCGCGGAGGAGGCAACCGACGTTGTCGCCGGCCTGGCCCTCGTCGAGGATCTTGCGGAACATCTCGACGCCGGTGACCACGGTGTGGGACACCTGCTCGTGGATGCCGACGATCTCGACCGTGTCGCCCGTGTTGACGATGCCCTGCTCGATGCGGCCGGTCGCGACGGTGCCGCGGCCGGTGATCGAGAAGACGTCCTCGACCGGCATCAGGAACGGCTTGTCGAGGTCGCGCTCGGGCTCCGGGATATAGGTGTCCAGCTGCTCGGCGAGATCGACGATCTTCTGGACGTACTCCTCGTCGCCGTCCAGCGCCTTCAGCGCCGAGCCGATCACGAAGGGGATGTCGTCACCCGGGAAGTCGTACGCCGAGAGGAGCTCGCGGACCTCGACCTCGACGAGCTCCAGGAGCTCCTCGTCGTCGACCATGTCCGCCTTGTTGAGGAACACGACGATGTACGGCACGCCGACCTGGCGGGCGAGCAGGATGTGCTCGCGCGTCTGGGGCATGGGGCCGTCCGCCGCCGACACCACGAGGATCGCGCCGTCCATCTGCGCGGCACCCGTGATCATGTTCTTCACGTAGTCCGCGTGGCCCGGGCAGTCGACGTGGGCGTAGTGGCGGTTGTTGGTCTCGTACTCGACGTGAGAAGTCGCGATCGTGATGCCGCGCGCCTTCTCCTCCGGCGCGTTGTCGATCTCCTCGAAGGAGCGGACCTGTCCGCCGTACTTCTCGGAGAGCACCTTGGTGATCGCAGCGGTCAGCGTCGTCTTGCCGTGGTCGATGTGACCGATGGTGCCGACGTTGACGTGCGGCTTGTCCCGCTCGAACTTCTCCTTCGCCACTTTGCTAAGTCCTCTCTAAGTCTCGCTGGAAATCTTGAACGTAGGCGAACCCGTGCAGACTACCGCGTTCACGCGGGAACCGGCTCACCGGTGCGCGCCTCCACCACCTTCTCGGCGATGTTCGGCGGCACCTCCTCGTACTTGTCGAACTGCATGGTGTAGGTGGCCCGTCCCTGGCTCATCGACCGCACGTCCGTGGCGTAGCCGAACATCTCGCTGAGCGGCACGTGAGCGGTCACCACCTGCGCGTTGCCGCGCGGCTCCATGCCGTGCACGCGGCCGCGGCGGCGGTTGAGATCGCCGATCACGTCGCCCATGTACTCCTCGGGCGTGACCACCTCGACGGCGAACACCGGCTCGAGCAGCACCGGCTTGGCGCGCTTGGCCGCCTCCTGGAACGCGAGCGACCCCGCGACCTTGAAGGCGATCTCCGACGAGTCGGTGTCGTGGTACTTGCCGTCGACCAGCGTGACGCGGACGTCCACCATCGGGAAGCCGGCGCGGACGCCGTTCTCGAGCGCCTCCTCGACGCCCTTCTCGACGGCCGGGATGAACTCGGTCGGGATCGACCCGCCGCGGATCTTGTTCACGAAGTCGAAGCCCTCGCCGGGCGCCGGCTCGAGGTTGATGTACACGATGCCGTACTGGCCCGAGCCGCCGGTCTGGCGCACGAAGCGGCCCTCGATCTTCTCGGCGGTGCCGCGCACGGTCTCGCGGTAGGAGACCTGCGGCCGGCCGACGTTGGCGTCGACCTTGTACTCGCGCAGCATGCGGTCCACCAGCACCTCGAGGTGCAGCTCGCCCATGCCGGAGATCTCGGTCTGCCCGGTCTCCTCGTTGGTGCGCACCTGGAAGGTGGGGTCCTCCTCGGCCAGGCGGCCGAGCGCGACCGACATCTTCTCCTGGTCGCTCTTGGTCTTCGGCTCGATCGCCACGGAGATCACCGGGTCGTCGAACTCGATCGCCTCGAGCTTGATCGGCTTGTCGGGTGCGGCCAGCGTGTCGCCGGTCACGACCTGCTTGATGCCGACGGCCGCCGCGATGTCGCCCGCGTAGACCTCCTGGACGTCCTCACGGTCGTTGGCGTGCATCATCAGGATGCGCCCGATCCGCTCGGTGCGGCCGGTGGTCACGTTCAGCACGCGCGAGCCGGCCTCGAGCTTGCCCGAGTAGACGCGGAAGTAGGTGAGCTTGCCGACGTAGGGGTCGGCCATGATCTTGAAGGCGAGCGCCGCGAACGGCTCGCTGTCGGACGCGTTGCGCACGGCGGCGCGATCCTCTTCGCCCCTGACGGGCTCGTGGCCCTCGACCGGCGGCACCTCGAGCGGCGAGGGCAGGAAGTCGATCACCGCGTCGAGCAGCGGCTGCACGCCCTTGTTCTTGAAGGAGGAGCCGCAGAGGACCGGCGTGAGCTTGAGCTTGAGCGTCGCCTTGCGGATGGCGGTGACCAGGCGGTCCTTCGGGATCTCCTGCTCCTCGAGGATCATCTCGAGCAGCTCGTCGTCGTAGTGCGAGAGCTCCTCGAGCAGGTGTTCACGGGCGGCCTTCGCCTCGTCCAGCATGCCGGCGGGGATCTCCTCGACCGAGACGTCCTTGCCGAGCTCGTCCTTGTAGACGATCGCCTTCATGTTGATGAGGTCGACGATGCCGAGGAAGTCGCTCTCGGCGCCGATCGGCAGCTGGATCGGCACGGGGTGCGCGCCCAGGCGGTCGATCATCGTCTGCACGCCCTGCTCGAAGTCCGCGCCGATGCGGTCCATCTTGTTGATGTAGGCGATGCGCGGGACGTGGTACTTGTCGGCCTGGCGCCAGACGGTCTCGGACTGCGGCTCGACGCCGGCGACCGAGTCGAACAGCGCGATGGCGCCGTCGAGGACGCGCAGCGAGCGCTCGACCTCGACCGTGAAGTCGACGTGGCCGGGCGTGTCGATGATGTTGATCCGGTGGTCGGCCCACTCGCAGGTGGTGGCCGCCGAGGTGATCGTGATGCCGCGCTCCTGCTCCTGCTCCATCCAGTCCATCGTGGCGGCGCCCTCGTGGACCTCGCCCATCTTGTGGGAGCGGCCGGTGTAGTACAGGATGCGCTCGGTCGTCGTCGTCTTGCCCGCGTCGATGTGGGCCATGATCCCGATGTTGCGGGTCTTTTCGAGTGTGAACTTGCGCGGCATGAAGGTTCTTTCTTCGCTCGTGCGGCTTCTTCGCGTGCTGCCCGGCTTAAAGGCAAAAAAACGGGCCCTTTCGGGCCCAGGTGCTTCACACAGAGGTCGGCCCGGAGATGTGGGCTATGTCTCTCGGCTCTCCATGTGAAGGTTCCTTTGGCCCATTAGGCATGCCACGGCAGCTTGTACTGCAGCCCCGCGGCGGCCTCTGAGAATAGCATCCGCCCTGTGGCCCGCTACGCACCCCTCGTGCCCCTCGTGGCGGGCGCCCTGCTGCTCATCCTCGCCGAGTTCCTGACGGTCCGCGAGATCAAGGCCGTGACCGTGGTTCCGCCGGGCGGGACAGAGAGCGGCGGCGCCCTGCACGGCTACGCGCTGGGGATCATCGGCGTGGCGATCCTGGTCATGTCCTACGGCGCCGTCGTGCGCGGCGCGCGGCCGGCCGCGATCGCGCTGCTCGTGCTCGCCGTGGTGGCGTGCGGGATCGTGCTGTTCGTCGACCGCCCGGTGCTCGACGACACCGGCCTGATCGGCCGCACCTACGACCTCGCCGAGGCGCGCCCGGCGATCGGCTTCTACCTCGAGAGCCTCGGCGCCGCCCTTGTCCTGGTCGGCGCGGTGGCGACGCTGCTGATGACGCCGCGGGTAACCCCGGCGCCCCGTCCGCGCACTACCTGACGAGATGCCCTCCGACGCCGTACTCGTCCGCCGCGCCCGCGGCGGCGACCGCGACGCGTTCGCGGAGCTGGTGCAGCGCCACCACGCGACGCTCGTGCGCTGCTGCCGCCGCATGGTGGGCGACGCGGCGCTCGACGCTACGCAGGACGCGGTCCTCACCGCGATGCTGTCGCTGAACCGGCTGCGCGACGACGACCGCTTCGGCGCCTGGCTCGTCGGAATCGGCCTGAACACCTGCCGAGCGCGCCTAAGGGGGCCAGGCCCCCTTACCTCCGTCGACGACGTAAGGGGGCCAGGCCCCCTTACCCCGCATGAGGAGGTCGAAGGGCGTGAGTTCGCGGCCCGGGTGCGGGCGGCGATCGCCTCGCTGCCGCAGGGCCAGCGCGAGGCGGTGACGCTGTTCTACCTCGCCGGCCTCACCCACGCCGAGGCCGCGGAGCATCTCGGCATCCCGCCGGGGGCGGTCAAGACCCGGCTGCACAAGGCGCGCGCCTCGCTGCGCGTGCGGCTCGAGCCCTTCAGGAGGGAGACACGAATGCCCGTCGAGATGCAGGTCACCGACGTCCGCCGCGCAGGCGAGCGGCACATACTCATGCTGGAGGGGGGCGGCAGGGACCTGATGATCTGGGTCGGCGTGGCCGAGGCCTATGCCGTCGCCGCCATGCTGGAGGAGGTCGAGCTGCCGCGTCCCATGACGCACGACCTCACCGTGGCGCTGCTCGCCGCCTCGGGCGCGTCGATCCGCGAGGTGCGCGTCACGCGGCTGGCCGAGACGATCTTCTATGCCGAGGTCGTGCTGACCGACGGCACCGCGGTCGACGCACGGCCGAGCGACGCGATCGCGCTCGCCCTCGTCACCGGCGTGCCGCTGCTCGTCGATCCGGACGTGCTGGACAGCGCCAAGGCGCCGGACGAGTGGGCGGCCGAGGCGGAGGCGGCGAGCGACGACCGGCGCGTACTGGCCGACGAGGTCCGCGAACGGATCACTCGACCGTGAGGACGAGCTTGCCGCGCACGTGACCTTCCTCGATCCGCTCGTGCGCGTCGGCCGCGCGCTCGAGCGGGAAGGTCTCCTCGATTTGCGGGCGCAGGCTGCCCTCGGCGACCAGCGGCGTGATGTGCTCGCCGAGGTCGTAGCCGCTGGGGCGGACGAAGATGTAGCTGACCTCGTGGTGGCCGTCGCGCGGCTCGGGCGGCGGCTGGGCGACCGAGACGAGCCGGCCGCCGGGGCGCAGGGCGGCGAAGGCCTGCTCGCGCGCGTCGCCGCCGAAGAGGTCGAAGGCGGCGTCGGCGCCCGAGTCGGCCAGCAGGTCGCGCACGCGGGCCGACAGGTCGTCGGCGGCGTAGTCGAGCGGCTCGGCTCCGAGCTCGCGCAGGAAGTCGTGGTTGCGGTCCGAGGCGGTGGCGATCACGCGCGCGCCGCGGGCGACCGCAAGCTGGACCGCGACGTGCCCGACCCCGCCGGCGCCGCCGCCGAGGAACAGCGTCTCGCCGCCGCGCAGGCCGACGGCCTCGAGCGCCTGGTGGGAGGTCAGCGCGGCCAGCGGCAGCGCCGCCGCCTCCTCGAACGACAGCTCGGGCGGCATGTGGGCGAAGAAGCCCTCCGGGGCCGTCGCGTACTCGGCGTAGGTGCCGTACTGCAGGTGGTGGCGGCGGATGTAGCCGTAGACCTGGTCGCCCGGCCGGAACCACGTGACCGCCGCCCCGACCTCCTCGACCACCCCGGCAACGTCCCAGCCCAGGATCACCGGGAAGTGGAACGGCAGCTTGGCGGCCATGTAGCCGCCGCGGATCTTGAAGTCGACCGGGTTGACGCCGGCCGCCTTGACCCGGACGATGATCCCGTCGGGAGCGCACGGCGGCGGATCGAGCTCGACGAGCTCCATCTTCTCCCGCCCACCCCACTCTCTGACTGCGATGGCACGCATCGCGGTCGGTACTACCCGTTACCAGCGGTAGTGAGCGAAAGCCTTATTGGCCTGCGCCATGCGGAAGATGTCGTCCTTGCGCTTGTACGCGCCGCCCTGCTGGGACTGCGCGTCGAGCAGCTCGTTGGCGAGCCGCTGGGCCATCGACTTCTCGCGCCGGTTGCGGGCGAACTCGACCAGCCAGCGCACCGCGAGCGTGCGGGCGCGCGGAGCGGGCACCTCGACCGGCACCTGGTAGGTCGCGCCGCCGACGCGGCGGGAGCGGACCTCGAGCACCGGCGTCAGCGCCTTGATCGAGACCTCGAGCGCCTCCACGGGATCCTTGCCCGTGCGCTCGGAGAGGATGGCCAGCGCGTCGTAGACGATCCGCTCGGCCTTGGACTTCTTGCCGTCCTGCATGACGCGGTTGACGACCTGCGAGACGAGCTTGGAGCGGTGGACGGGGTCCGGGTCGACCGGGCGCTTGGTGGCGGCGGCGCGGCGGGGCATTACTTGGCCTTCACGCCGTACTGGGACCGCGCCTTCTTGCGGTCCGACACCCCGGCGGCGTCCAGCGTGCCGCGGATGACCTTGTAGCGCACGCCCGGCAGGTCCTTGACGCGGCCCCCGCGGACGAGCACGACGGAGTGCTCCTGAAGGTTGTGGCCCTCACCCGGGATGTAGGTCGTGACCTCCATCTGGTTCGTGAGCCGCACACGGGCGACCTTGCGCAGCGCCGAGTTCGGCTTCTTCGGCGTGGTCGTGTACACGCGCGTGCACACGCCGCGCCGCTGCGGGGCGGCGACCTTCTTCTTGCGGCCCTTGCCGGACTTCAGGCCCGGCGTGGCCAGCTTCTTCGTCTTCGGGTTCCGGCCCTTGCGGACCAGCTGGGAAGTCGTGGGCATACGGCGCGAAAGGGTAGCAGCGGCTAGGCCGCGGCTCCTAGCGCGTCGGAGAGCTCTGCGTACGGCTGGCCCGTGGCCTCGGCGACCGGCTTGTAGGTCACCTTGCCGTCGACCACGTTGACGCCCTTGGCCAGCCCCGGGCTCTGGCGGGCGGCGGCGGCGACGCCCTCGTCGGCCACGTGCAGCACGTACGGCAGCGTCGCGTTGGTGAGCGCGTAGGTCGAGGTGATCGGCACGGCGCCGGGCATGTTGGCCACGCAGTAGTGCGTCACGCCGTCGACCTCGTAGGTCGGATCGGAGTGCGTCGTGGGGCGCGAGGTCTCAAAGCAGCCGCCCTGGTCGATCGAGACGTCGACCAGCACCGCGTTGCGCTTCATCAGCTTGAGCTGGTCGCGCCGGACCACGAACGGCGCCTTCGCGCCGTGCACGAGCACCGCGCCGATCACCAGGTCGGCCTCGGGCAGCATCTTCTCGATGTCCAGCGTCGACGCGTAGCAGGTGTCGGCACGCCCGCCGAACGCGATGTCGAGCTCGCGCAGGCGGTCGATGTTGCGGTCGAAGACGAACACCGAGGCCTCCATGCCCAGGGCGATGAAGGCCGCGTTCATGCCGACCACGCCCCCGCCGATGATCATCACCTTGGCGGCGGCCACGCCCGGCACGCCGCCGAGCAGGATCCCGCGGCCCCCGAGCGGCTTCTCGAGCATGAAGGCGCCCGCCTGCGTGGCGATCTTGCCCGCCACCTCGCTCATCGGCGCCAGCAGCGGCAGCCGGCCGCGCACGTCCTCCACCGTCTCGTAGGCGACGGCCGTCGCTCCCGACTCCACCAGCCCGCGCGTCAGCTCCGGGTCGGGCGCCAGATGCAGGTACGTGAACAGCGTGTGGCGCGGCTCCAGCATCGCCACCTCGGGCGCCTGCGGCTCCTTGACCTTGACGATCATGTCCGCCTCGCCGAACACGGCCTGGGCGTCGGGCAGGATGCGCGCGCCCTGCGAGCGGTAGTCGTCGTCGCTGATCGCGGAGCCCTCGCCGGCGCCCGCCTGGATCACGACTTCGTGGTCGTGCTCGACCAGCTCACGCACTCCCGCGGGCGTCAGCGCGACCCGGTACTCGTCGGTCTTGATCTCGGTGGGGACGCCAACGATCACGCGGTTCCTTTCGTCAGTTCGCGCCCGCGAAGGGCGAGCCAGAAGTCGATTCGATCGCGCGCGGAGTCCAGAGAGCGACCGGTCAGCTCCTCGACCCGCCGGATCCGGTAGCGCAGCGTGTGGCGATGACAGTACAACTGGCGCGCGGCGCGCTCCCACTGGCCGTTGCACTCGATGAAGGCCTCCAGCGAGCGCATCAGCTCGCCGCCGTACGCGCCCTCGCCCTCCTCGATCGGGTCGAGGATCGAGTCGCAGAACAGGCGCAGCGCCTCGTCGTCCTGGAGCGAGAGCAGCAGCTGGAAGGATCCGAGGTCGCGGTAGGTGGCCAGGCCGGCGTCCGCGCCGTTGGCGTCGAGCGAGCGCGCCTCGAGCGCGCAGCGCGCCTCGTGGAAGGCGCGCCGCAGGTCGCCGACGGCGACGACGCGGCCGGCGCCGGCGTCAAGGTCGGAGCCGACCTCGCGCACCACGCGGACGCGCATGCGCTCGGCCAGGGCGAACAGCTCCTCGTCGCCGCCGCCGCGCGGCGGGACCAGCAGCGCGCACGAGAAGCGCCCGGTGCCGGCGGCCAGCCCGGCGGACGTCTCCTCGCGCAGGGCGCGCGCCAGGGCGTCCTCGGTCGCGGCCTTCAGGTTGCGCGGTGGAGAGAGCACGAGCGCGGCGGCGCGCTCGCGCAGGCCGAACGGCTCGAGCCGGCGCGCGAGGTCGGCGCCGTCGAGGTTGCCGGCGACCATCGCGGTCAGCACGTCGCCGGCCAGGCGGCGCTCGGTGTCGTCGGCGACGCGCCGGCGCAGCAGCTCGAGCGCCACGATCGTCACCGCCTGGTGCAGCGTGAGGCGGTCGAACTCGGTGAGCTGGCCGCCGTCCTTGGCCGCCACCAGCCAGGCCTGCGGCGCCGGTCCTTCGCCGCCGGCGCCGCCCGCGGGGCGCTCGTGCGGGGTGCGCGGGACCGGCAGGGCGAGCGCGCGGCCCGCCAGCTCGCCGCCGGGCGCGTAGCCGCGGCGGCCGCCCGCGGCGGCGCGCTCGCGCAGCTCCTCGGCCAGCGCGGCGACCGCCGGGTCGCGCAGCGGCGCGCCGGCCGCGCGGCGCGCGAGCACCTCGCCACGGGCGTCGAAGATGATCGCCGGGCCGCCGATCAGCGACGCCAGGGCGCCGGCCACGCCGTCGAGGCCGCGCTCGGAGAGGACGATCCGCTCGAGCCGCTCGTGGGCGGAGAGGGCGCGCTGGAGGACCGCGTAGTGCTCGTTGACGAGGTGCGTGAACGCCTTCTCGGTGACCGCGATGAACGGCACCTCGTAGGGCACCTCGAAGAGCGGGAAGCCGAGCTCCTCGGCGACCTCGACCATCGGCTCGGGCACCGCGGCGTGGGCGAAGCCGGTGCCGAGCCCGAGCCCGGAGAGCCCGTGGCGGGCGAGCCGCTGGAGGTACTCGCGCTGCGCGTCGGCGCGCTCGAGCTGGAGCCCGGTGGTCAGCAGCAGCTCGCCGCCCGACAGCCACGGCGTCGGATCGACGATCTCGGAGATGTGCACCCACCGGACGGCGCTGTCGACGCCCGCCTCTCCCGCCACCAACCGGACGTCGAGGTCGCGCAGGAGATCACGCAGGGCCAGCACGGTGTTACAGATCGTCGATCGTCATACGCCGATTCGGCCAAGCCTACCTGCGCGCGGACGGCGGCGGGCGTCTAGCGTGCGCGCCCGTGACGCTGTCCTACGACCGGCAGGGAGAAGGGCCGCCGCTGCTGCTCGTCCACGGCCTGGGCTCCTGCAAGGAGATGTGGCGGCCGGTGCTGCCGCTGCTCGCGCACGAGCGCGAGGTGGTGGCGGTCGACCTGCCCGGCTTCGGCGCCTCGCCGCGGGGACCCGACACGGTCGAGGGGCTGGCCGAGGCGCTGTCGGAGTTCGCCGCCGGGCTCGGGCTTCAGCGGCCGCACGTGGCGGGCAACTCGCTCGGCGGCGGGGTGGCGCTGACCATGGGCGCCGCGGGAGCCGCGCGGACGGTCTGCGCGGTGTCGCCGATCGGCTTCGTCGCCGGCCGCGAGAAGGCGTACGGGCGCGCGGTGCTCGCCGGCACGCGCGGCGTGGCCGTCACGCTCGCCCCGCTGGCGGCGAAGCTCGGCCGCAGCACCGCACTGCGCACGCTGCTCTCCTTGCACGCGACCGCGCGGCCGTGGCGCCTGCCGGCCGAGGACGCCGCCCACTGGCTGCGGATGTACGCGCAGGCGCCGGCGTTCTGGGAGCTGCTGGAGTCGCTCGACGAATGGCGTCCGCAGGTGCCGGCCTGCCCGACGACGGTCGCCTGGGGCGAGCGCGACCGGCTGCTGATCTTCTCGCGCCAGGCGCCGCGCGCCCGCCGCGTGCTGCCGGAGGCGCGTCACGTCGTGCTGCGCGGCTGCGGGCACGTCCCGACCTGGGACGACCCGGAGCAGGTCGCCGGCGTGCTGCTCAGCGCTTCACGGCCAGCTGAAGCCCCGCGCCGATCGGCACCTGAGTACTCGTCACCGTCGGCTCCGCGGCCATGATCGCCAGGATCTCCTCGACCTGGTCGGCATGCGAGATCACGTTGTCGACCGCCACGAGCCCGCCGGGCGCCAGCGTGCGCAGCACGTCGGGCCAGTAGCCGGCGTAGGCCGGGCGCTCGGCGTCGAGGAAGATCAGGTCCCACGACTCGTCGCCGCCGGCCCGCAGCGCCTCGCCCGCGTCACCGACGCGCAGGTCGGCGGTCAGGCGCGCCCGCTCGAGGTTGGCGCGCGCCGTCGCGCTCCGCTCAGGGTCGAGCTCGACCGACACGAGCGTCCCGCCGACCGCCTCGGCGGCGTCGGCCAGCCAGATCGTCGAGTAGCCGATCGAGGTGCCGAGCTCGAGCAGCCGGCGCGCCCCGGTGGCGCGCACGAGGACGGCGAGCAGCTCGGCCGTCTCGGGCTCGACGATCCGGTAGCGGTCCAGCCGGTCGGCCTGGGCCGCGTCGTGCTCGCTCGCCGCCTTGTGGATCTCAGCGGCCAGCTCCCTGCGTGCGGCGTCCATCGCCGCGGCAGGCTATTAGGCAGGCTGGGCGTTCGCCTCGGCGGCGCGCATCGGCGGCGGCGTCACCAGGGCGGCGGCGATCACCAGCGTGAAGGCCACGGCCTGGATGACGATGCCGAGAGCGTCGGACGGCATCGGGTCGCCGAAGACGAGGATGCCGCCGAGGATGCAGGACACGTTGGCGGCCGTCGAGGTGGCGGCGATGACCGGGACGGCCTCGCCGTCCTGGAGCGAGCGGGCCGACGCGTAGAAGGCGATGATCGAGGCCAGGATCGTGAAGCCGAGCCACGGCGAGGTGAGGATCGCCACCGGACCGCCGAGGCCGGTGAGGGCCTTGATGGCTACGTCGGAGACCCCGAAGAGGACGCCGGCGGCGGCGCCGAGCATGATCCCGTGGTGGTGCTCGGGAGCGCCCGCGCGCGGGCCGTAGATCAGCAGGGCGCCGATGGCGAGCATCCCGCCCTCGAAGGCGAGCATGCCGGTGAGCGAGTAGCTCGAGTGCGCGCCCGACTGCGCCGGGAGCGTGATGACGAGCAGGATCAGGCCGACGGCGGTCATGGCCACGCCGATCCACTGGCGGCGACCGACCTCGAAGCCGAACAGGCGGTCGGCCAGGGCGGCGAGGATGACGACGCCGGTCGACAGCACGGCCTGGACGACCGAGAGGGGCGCGAAGGCGAGCGCGGCGACGTGCAGCAGCCAGGCGCCGAGCGCGACGCCCATGCCGACGGCGAACCACTTGGACGCGAACAGGGACTTGACGGTCTTCAGCGGATGGCGGACGTCCACGTCCGGAGCGGCGTTCGCGCCCCGGTGCTTGTAGAGAAAGCCAAGCTGCGTGGCGACGGCGCAGGCCAGTGCCAGCAGGATTCCGATGTTCAGCGTCACGTTTGTCTCAAACCCATTCAAAAAAGGCCCGACCCCCTCGGTCGAGCAACACCCATGTCATCGGACCCCGAGCCCCCCGGCTTGAGTCACGACGAAGCGGGCCACCCTAGCGTCCGGTTTCTCGATGCGCCCTAAAGAAGCCCCCGTACTGCTCGTCGACGTGGACGGCGTGATCTCCCTGTTCGGGTTCGATCACACCGACCCTCCCCTCGTGTCCCCCGTTATGGTCGATGGCACTCCACATTGGCTCTCAGAAGGGGCAGGACCGCGTCTGGAGCGTCTGTCGCGCACGTTCGAGTGCGTCTGGTGCACGGGCTGGGAGGAGCGTGCCGAGGAGTACCTGCCGCACCTCCTGGGCCTGCCGGGCGGATGGCCTCATCTGACCCTCGGCGAGGGGTGGAAGCTCGAGGCGATCGACACATGTCTTGGCGCGCAGCGACCCATCGCGTGGATCGATGACGTCCACGGCGAGAAGGAGACCGCCTGGGCGGCCTCGCGCGAGGGTCCGACGCTGCTCGTCACGTGCGATCCCGCCGTGGGCATCACCGATGACCATGTCGCGCGGCTGGAGGCCTGGGCGAACGTCAACCCCGGCATTTAGGGAGCGGGATCGGCCGGCGCGCGAGAAATGCCAGAAGTTCGCCGGCCCCGCCGCCTACGCGGCGGGGCCGGAGCGAACCTCAGCTCTTCTTCTTGTCGTCCCCGCCGTCCATGTCGAGATCCGACCCGATGTCGTCGAACGAGCCGCCCGACGTCCCGAAGCCGGCGTTGATCTCGTCGAGCTCGGCGGTGTCGAAGGCCGGGCCGAAGCCCTGCAGGCCCTCGCCGTCCTCGAGCCCGAGCTCGGCGGCGAGGTCGTCGCCCTCGAGCAGGCCGACGTCGTCGATGCCGCGCGGCAGCACCTCGGTCGGCTCGATCTCGATCGTGCGGTAGCGCTTGAGCCCGGTCGCGGCCGGGATCAGCTTGCCGATGATCACGTTCTCCTTCAGGCCCGCGAGGCGGTCGATCTTGCCCTCGAGCGCCGCGTCGGTGAGCACCTTGGTGGTCTCCTGGAAGGAGGCCGCCGAGAGGAACGAGTCCGTGGCCAGGGAGGCCTTGGTGATGCCGAGGATGATCTCGGTGAACTGCGCGGGCTCGCCCTTCTTCGCCTGCACCGCGTCGTTGATCCGCCGCAGCTCGTGCCGGTCCACGAACTGGCCGGGCAGCAGGTCGGTGTCGCCCTTCTGCTCGATCCGGACCTTCTTGAGCATCTGGCGGCCGATCAGCTCGATGTGCTTGTCGTTGATGTCGACGCCCTGGGACTTGTAGACCTCCTGCACCTCCTTGACGAGGTACACCTCGGTCGCCGTCCGGCCGCGCAGGTCGAGCAGCTCGTGCGGGTACAGCGAGCCCTCGTTGAGCTGCGTGCCCGGCTCGATCTTCTCGCCCTCGGCCACGTGCAGGCGCGTGCGCCGCGGGAACGTGTTGCGGTGCTCCTCGCCGGCGTCGTCGGTGATGACGACGGTCCGCGCCTTGTCGGTGTCCTCGATCGAGACCACGCCGCCGACCTCGGCGATCTTCGCCAGGCCCTTCGGCTTGCGCGCCTCGAACAGCTCCACGACACGCGGGAGGCCGTGCGTGATGTCCGCGCCGGCGACGCCGCCGGTGTGGAACGTCCGCATGGTCAGCTGCGTGCCCGGCTCGCCGATCGACTGCGCGGCGATGATGCCGACCGCGTCGCCGATCATGGCCAGCTTGCCGGTGGCCAGCGAACGGCCGTAGCAGGCCTGGCAGACGCCGGTGGTGGCCTCGCACTTGAGCACGGAGCGCACCGGCACGGTGACCGAGCGGTCGTCGCCGATCGCCTCGACGGCCTCCGCCAGGTTCTCGCGCGTGACCTCGTCGCCGTCGGCGATGAGGACCTTGTTGCCCTTCTTGAACGCCTTGGCCGTGATGCGGCCGATCAGCATCTCGTTCGGGTCGCCCGTCTCCTTGTACAGCGGCGCGTCGAGGTACTCCTCGGTGCCGCAGTCCTCGATCCGGATGATCACGTCCTGCGCGACGTCGACGAGGCGGCGGGTCAGGTAGCCCGAGTCCGCCGTGCGGAGCGCCGTGTCGGCGAGGCCCTTGCGGGCGCCGTGCGTGGAGGTGAAGTACTCGATCACGTCGAGGCCCTCCATGAAGTTCGCCTTCACGGGCCGCTCGATGATCTCGCCCTTCGGGTTGGCCATCAGGCCGCGCATGCCGGCCAGCTGGCGGATCTGCTTGAACGATCCGCGGGCGCCGGAGTTGGCCATCATGTAGATCGAGTTGAGCTGGTCGGCTCCCTCGATGTTCTCGATCATGGCCTCGGCGACCTCGTCGGTGGCCGCGTTCCACTTGTCCGTGACGGCCAGGTGGCGCTCCTCCTGCGTGATCAGGCCCTCCTCGTACTGGTCCTGGATCTCGCGCACCTCGGCCTCGTAGCGCGAGATGATCTTCTCCTTCGTGGGAGGCACGAGGACGTCGTTCTTGGAGATGGTCACGCCCGCCTGCGTGGCGTAGTGGAAGCCGAGGTCCTTGAAGGCGTCCAGCACCAGCGCGATGGCCGGGGCGCCGAACGTCTGGATCAGCTCGTCCACGAACGCGGTCACGTCGCGCTTCTTCAGCGTCTTGTTGATGAAGCGGTAGCTCTCGCGGTCGAACTCCTCGCCGAGGGCCTCCTCCAGCGCCCGCTCGATGCGGTCGTTGAAGATGATCCGGCCGACGGTGGTGAGGACGTGCCCGCCCTTGCGGCCCGGCGCGCGGAACTCCGCCAGGTCGTGCAGCTGGACCATGCCGTGCTCGTAGGAGAGCTCGGCCTCCTGCGCCGTGCGGAACACGTGCGGCTTGACCACCTCGCGGTCCATGCCCTCGAGCTCCTCCTCGTCCGGCCCGTACGACAGGTAGTAGGTGCCGAGCACCATGTCCTGCGTCGGAGTCGCCAGCGGCGAGCCGTGGGCCGGGGAGAGGATGTTGTTGAGGAGAGCATGAGCACGCGCGCCTCGGCCTGGGCCTCGGCGGAC
>CAWIFM010000008.1:0-1808490 GCA_963835525.1 uncultured Solirubrobacteraceae bacterium | reverse complement strand
GGCAGCCGAACGCCTTCACCAGTGTCTGCGCGCCGGTCGTAGTGTCGACGGCGATGACGTACGCGCCGCTGCCCTCGACCGAGTCGCACGACGACGACGCGGTGGTGTAGAGCGTGCTGCCCGAGACGGCGCCGAACGTCGGATAGACGCCGTACGCGTCGTAGAGCCCGCCGGCGGTGACGGTCCGCTCGGCGCCGGTCGTGCCGTCGATGCCGACGATGCGATCGCCGTCGATCGAGTACAGCGTGCCGCCAGAGGCCACGACCGCGGTGGGAGTGGTGCCCGAGGCGATCGAGGCGGCGGCGTAGGTGGGCGGGCGCAGCGCGTAGATACCCGCGCCGCGCGGGCTCGGGCCGACCAGGCCCTGGTTGGCGACGTACAGCGTGCCGGTGGGCCCGAAGGCGAGGCCGCCGAGGTGGGTGAACGGCGCGCCGCCGGCCAACTGCTTGACGACGCCGGTGGTCGGATCAACGCGGACGACCTGCGGGTTGCCGGCCGCGGAGGCGGCGGCGGGGAGGAGCGCGAGGAGAGCGAGCGACCCGGCGAGAGCGGCCGCGCGACGGAGGGTTGGAGAGGTCATGGCCGCAGGTTCCCTCCCCGCACGCACCGCGTCGTCAGTACACCGCTACTGCACGTCGGCGGGTCTCCTACGTAGTCCGCCGCCGGTGGTAGTGGAAGTCACCCCCTCACGAGCCGCCGGCTCCGGGGTCGTTCAGCGGGCGCGCTCGACTCGTCAACCCGTCTGGGGTATGGCCGTTTCATGGCCACTATAGGGAGCAGCGCGAGAAATTGGTCCCCCAGTTGGTCCCCAGCGCACGCGACGCAGAGGGCGCAGGAACACAAAAGGCCCGCAAATGCGGGCCTTTCGCTTAGTCGGGGAGACAGGATTTGAACCTGCGACCGCCCGGCCCCCAGCCGGGTGCGCTACCAGACTGCGCCACTCCCCGATATGTGTACGCCAGAGCGGGCGACGGGAATCGAACCCGCCCTAGAAGCTTGGAAGGCTTCTGTGCAACCACAACACTTCGCCCGCAAGCGTCGGGCCGATGATAGCCGTGCAGGAGGTGCCTGTCAGGCCCGCGGGCGGCGCTCCTCGGTCGGCACGCTGCCGCTGTCGTCGAGCAGCGACGGGGGCGGCCATGGGCCGAACCAGTTGTCGCGCGCGCCGTCGAGCGTGATCACCGACCCTGAGAGCGCGCGGCCGAGCGGTGAGGCGGCGAGCGCGACGAGCCAGGCGTGCTCGGACTCCCTGCCGAGCCGCTGCAGCGGGACGGTGCGCGCCGCCGCCCTCCAGACCGGCTCGGGGTACTTGCGCAGGGACGCCGTGTCGAAGTGCCCGGCGGCGATCGCGAGCACGGCGATGCCGTCGCCGGCCCATTCGCGGGCGAGCGCGCGGGTGTAGCCCTCGACGGCGGCGCGGGCCGCGCTCGAGTGGGCCATGCCGGCCAGGCCGTGGTGCGGCGAGAGGGTGATGTTGACGACCGTGCCCTGCCCCGCGGGGCGCATCGCGAGCTCGGCCGCGGTGCGGGTCATGAGCTCGGTGCCGCCGATGTTGAGCCGCGTGACCGCGCGCCAGCCCTTGGGCTCGATCGCCTCGGCGGGGACGAAGTACTGGCCGCCGGCGTTGTTGACCAGGACGTCGAGCCGGCCGTGGCGCTCGAGGCACGTGCGGACGATGCGCTCGGCGTCCTCCGGCTCGCGTACGTCACCGGCGACGTACGACGCGCGCGGCCCGATCTCGGCCGCCGCCTCTGCGAGCACATCCTCGCGCCGCCCGGCGATGACCACGCTCGCGCCGCACGCCGCGAGCTCGGTCGCCGCCGCCCGGCCCAGCCCCGTGCCGCCCCCGGTGACGAGGGTCACACGTTCGTCCAGAACGCCCTCCGCAAACACGGCAGATCTCATCCCGGCATCCATGCGCGCCGATGGTACGCATGCAGGCAAAACGGGAAAGACACAGGCATGCAGATCCCAGGCGTCCACATCGAGACTCTGCACAACCCAGTTCGCTACACGTACGCGCAGATCGAGAAGGCCTGCGCCATCGCCCAGATGCTGAACCGGGGGAAGCTGATTCTCGTGGAGCCGCCTCGGCGCTGATGGATCGCCGCGCCGGCCGGTAGGGGGCCGACTCGCGCGCGAACGGGTCAGGGTCGGAGGCGCAAGACAACTTCATCCGCGGGTCCGCGAGCGCTGTGCGGCGTTAGACTGGCTGCCACCTTTGGGGGATTAGCTCAGTTGGTGGTAGCGCCGGTCTCCAAAACCGGAGGTCCCAGGTTCGAGTCCTGGATCCCCCGCTCCATCCGCTCCTCGTGCGAACATCTGTTCGCATGATTTGGCAGCCGCCTGATCCCTGGTCGTACAGCTATCTGCTCGGGATGTATCTCGGCGACGGATGCGTCACCGGCGCTGCCCGCAGCTACCAGCTCGTCGTGGCGTGCGACGCCGCGTACCCGGCGATCATCGAGGACTGCTGGACGGCGATGATGCTCACGCTCCTACCTCGCCGAGTGAGCTGCAATCCGCATCGCGTACACCGCTGCGTCCGTGTCGTCGGCAGCAGCCCGCGATGGCCAGAGGCGTTCCCGCAGCACGGTCCCGGCCGCAAGCACAACCGCAAGATCGAGCTCGTGCCCTGGCAGCGCGAGATCGTGGACCGCCATCCGCAGGAGTTCCTGCGCGGGCTGCTGCACTCGGACGGCTGCCGGACCATCAACCGCTTCAAGACGAAGCTGCCGAGCGGGCGGGTGGCGGAGTACGCGTATCCGCGCTGGTTC
Source organism: uncultured Solirubrobacteraceae bacterium (assembly GCA_963835525.1). Taxonomy (GTDB): domain Bacteria; phylum Actinomycetota; class Thermoleophilia; order Solirubrobacterales; family Solirubrobacteraceae; genus DASSUW01. The sequence goes on along the minus strand of CAWIFM010000008.1, from coordinate 1,805,713 downwards.
TTCTCCAACCGCTCGGACGACATACGCGGGCTGTTCTGCGAGTACTGCGAGCGGCTCGGGATCCGCTGGACGCAGTCGAACCCGCGCAACATCTCGGTCTCCCACCGAAGGAGCGTGGCGCTGCTGGATTCGTTCGTTCCGGCGAAGAGCTGATGCGGGCGGAGGGACTCGAACCCCCACGGCTTGTGGCCACGAGGACCTAAACCTCGCGCGTCTACCAATTCCGCCACGCCCGCAATTGCCGCTCGGCTATTGCCGCATGCTCGGCAGCGAGATTGTAAGGTCGCTGCGCGATGGCAGACCCGGGGGTGAGGATCGAGCACCCGAACCGCGCCAAGGCGGCCTCGAAGCTCACGCGCTTGATCGTCGTATTGCTGCTGCTCGTCTCCGCGTTCCTGGTCACCGTCGTCACCATCGGCGGCTGGGACGTGCTGCAGGGCGCGAAGCTGCTCCAGGTCAGCTACATCGTCGTCTACCTCGTGATCGCGTTCTTCGTGTTGCGCTGGAGCCGCGGGGTGCTGCCGCTGGCCGCCGCGCTGGCGATCGTGCTGCTGATCTTCGCGGCCGTCTCGGCTCCGGCCTGGTTCGACCGCGACAAGCCCGGCTTCGCCGACCCGGCCATCGACGAGGGCATCCTCGGCCTGATCACCGCCCTGATCGTGCCGGTCCAGATCCTGCTGATCGCCTTCGCCATGAGCGGCTTCCGCCAGGCGTGGAACGTCGAGGTCGAGCGGCCGGTGGAAGAGCCGCCGGCACGCGGCGAAGCGGCACCCGCTCCGGCGTGATCGGCGCCAAGCGCGTCACAGCACCGGACGGCACCACATGGCAGGTCGGGCGCCGCTGGCTGCCGGACAAGCCGACGCTGTGGCGGCGCCGGAAGCGCCCGAGGGACGACTCGCCGGCCGAGGACGGCAGCGGCGGCGACCTGTTCCCGGACCTCGGCATCGACGAGGCGTTCGTCTTCGTCCTCGCGATCCTCGCCGTGCTGGTGGCGTTCTTCGTCCTGACCACCGTCGTGTTCCCCATCCTCGTGCTCACGGTCGAGCTGCTGATCCTGCTCGTGCTGCTGGCCGGCGGGCTCGCCGGCCGCTTCCTGCTCCGCAAGCCGTGGACGATCCGCGCACGCGCGAAAGACGCCCGAGAGCTGAGCTGGCGCGCCTCCGGCTGGCGGCGCAGCGGCCGCGTCCGCGACGACGCCGCGGCGGCGCTCGCGCTCGGCCACACCGACGTCCGCCCGTCAGAGGCGCTCGAACCCGCCCGCCCGTAGCCCTACCATTGGGCCGCCCGCCCGGGTGGCGGAACTGGTCTACGCGATGGACTCAAAATCCATTGCCCGCAAGGGCTTGCGGGTTCGAATCCCGCCCCGGGCATGCGGCGACACCCCCCTGCCGTGCAACCGAAGCGCACCAACGGTGGTATGTGTCGCGTGGGTCAACACGCCGATCGCCGTCGCGCGGTGGCGCGCCTCGCCGCGCTTGCGCTGGCGATCGCCGCCGCTTTCGCCCTCGTCTCCCTCGCCGGCATCGGTCCGGGCGAGGCGCGGCAGTGGATCCGGGACGCGGGCCTCGCGGGACCGATCATCTTCGTGCTGGCCGGCGGCGCGCTCGGCCTCGCGCTGTTCCCCGGGCACGTGACCGCCGCCGTCGCCGGCATGCTGTTCGGCGCCGTCGCGGGGACCGCGCTCGCGCTCGCCGCCGCCCTGCTCAGCGCCGCGCTCTGCCTCGTCGCCGCCCGCAAGCTCGGCGCCGACGCGACGCTCCAGCTGCTCGGCCCGCGCGGCCGCCGCTGGCGCGACTGGCTGGAGGCGAACGGGTTCAGCGCCGTGCTGGCCACCCGCCTGGCTCCGGGCATGCCGTCGGGCGCGGTCAACTACCTCGCTGGCCTGGCCGGCATCCGGCCGCGCGCCTTCTACGCCGCGGTCGCGCTCGGCGCGCTGCCCAAGACGATCGCCTACACCACGCTGGGCGGCGCGCTCGACGACCCGCTGTCGGCCCGCGGCGCCTTCGCCGTCGGCCTCTACGCCGCCGCGGCGCTCGGCGGCGCGGTGGTCGCCCGCCGGCTCATCCGAGCCCGCCCGGCTCCCGCGCCGGTCTGAGTAATCTCCGCCCAGGCATGGGCTACGACGTCGACGCCACCGCGACGCGCCTCAGCAACTACCTGCACGTGCTGCGCGAGCTCGTGCACCTCTCGTGCGGGCACCTCGCGCTCGAGCCGCGCTTCGACGTCAAGGCGCTGCTCGGCGACCATCTGCACGACGACGCGCGCGCGGTCAGCAAGATCCGCCGGCGCCTCGACGAGCTGCGCACGCCGGGCGACCACCCCGGCGCGCCGTCCGACGAGCTCACGGCGCAGCTCGACCGCGCCGGCGAGGCCGCCACGAGCGAGTACGTCGAGATCGCCTACGGCGAGCTCAAGCCGACGCTGATCGCGGCGATCCGCGTCCATCTCGCCGGCCTCGACCCACTGGTCGACGAGCCCACGCTGCGCCTGCTCACCCAGCTCGTCCACCGCCAGGAGCGCCACGTCGCCGAGCTGCCGGCCGAGCGGCGCCACACGGCCCTCGACGACCTCGGCGCGCTGCCGATCCGCCCCGGCGAGGTCCGGGCGCTGAAGGTGATGGAGCCGCTCGACCGGCCGGCCCGCGACGCCTTCGTCGAGGTGACGGACTCGCCGGCGGTCGACGACGGGCAGCAGCGCAGCTTCCACGGGCTGATGGACGCCGCGCTGTGCGCCGCCGAGCTGACGGCGCGCAACTCACACGAGCATCCCGACATGCCGTGGGACTTCCACGTCGACATGGCGCGCCAGACCTGGGACGAGATCCGCCACGCCGAGATCTTCGACCGCCTGATGGCCACCGAGCTGGGGTGTCACTGGGGCGACTACCCCGTCGGCTTCAGCGACTTCCGCTCGGTCTACGCGCTCGACCTAGCCGGCCGGCTCGCCGTCTACAACGGCATCAGCGAGCAGATGGCGCAGCAGCGAAAGGCGCTCGTCGAGGGCGGCCAGGACGAGCTCGCGGGCGTGTTCGACCACCTGCTCGCCGACGAGGACCGCCACGTGAACAACGCGGTCCGCTGGCGGGCGGAGGTGACCTAGAGCGGCATCTTGCCTCGGCCCTCGCGGCCGGCGCTGCCGCTCTTGGAGACCGCCTTCTGGGAGGTCGAGAACGGCTTGCGCAGCCAGCGGCCGAGCGGCCCTGGCGCCTTGCCGGCGCCGCGGCCGCCGAGGCCGAGCACCTTCTGGCCGCCGCGCTCGGGATGGCGCGAGAGGCGCGGAGCGAGGAAGGCGAGGATCAGGAGCAGGATGCAGAAGGCGATGACGCCGGCAATGATCATGTCAGCACGCCTACCCGTTCAGCGAACCAATGAGTCGAGCTCGTCGATCAGCGCATGCGGGGCGACGAGCACGCCGCCGGCCGCGGGCGGTGACGGCTCGAGCTCGCGGACGGCCAGCCCGGCGCGCACGCACAGCAGCTCGCCGGCCGCCCGGTCCCAGTGGTTGAGCCCGCGCTCGTAGAAGGCGTCGTAGCGGCCGGCCGCCGTCCACGCGAGGTCGAGCGCCGCCGAGCCGAAGCGCCGGATGTCGCGCACGCGCGGAAGCAGCCGGGCTGCCGCCTCCGCCTGCACGCGGCGCACCTCGGCGTCGTAGCCGAAGCCGGTGGCGACCATCGCGGTGGCGAGGTCATCACGGGTTGACGCGTGGATCTCGCGCCCGTCGAGCAGCGGCGGACCGTCGCGCAGCGCCGACCACAGCTCGTCGCGCATCGGGTCGTAGATCACGCCGGCCAGCGTCCCGTCGGCGTCCTCGCAGGCGATGCTGACCGCCCACTGGGGGATCCCGAAGAGGAAGTTGATCGTGCCGTCGAGCGGGTCGACGACCCAGCGGATCCCCGTCGTCCCCTGCTCGTCGCCGCCCTCCTCGCCGAGGAAGCCGTCACCCGGCCGCGCCGAGGAGAGCCGCTCGCGGATGAGCCGCTCGGCCGCGTGGTCGGCCTCCGAGACGAGGTCGGTCGGGCTCGACTTGGCCTGCACGTTCACGAGCGGCCCGGCGAACGCCTCGCGCAGCTGGCGGCCGGCCTCGCGCGCCACCGCCTCGGCGATCTCGCGCAATCCGTTCATATCGCCATCTCCGGCCGTCGCTCGGTCCAGCGCAGCGCGCGCTCGAGCTGCGCGGCGAGCGAGAGCAGCAGCGGCTCGCCGTCTCGCGGCGCGACGAGCTGCGCGCCCACCGGGAAGCCGTCGCCCGTCCAGGCCGCGGGCACCGACGCCGCCGGCTGTCCGGTGTGGTTGTAGGGGCCGGCGAAGGGCACGAAGCGCACCGAGCCGAAGAAGTTCCACAGCGCCGGGCGGCCGTCGTACTCGCCCACGCGCGGCGGGCGGCGCGTGAACATCGGAGTCAGGACGGCATCGACGCCCTCGACAGCCAGCGCTCGCTCGTCCTCGGCGGCGGCCCGCTTGGCGCGCTCGACCATCGCGCCGGGGATCGCCGAGCCGATTCGCCGGTAGCCGTGCGTGCGGCGCGACAGGCGCTCGGGGTGCGGCATCGAGCGCACCTGCTCGGCGATCCCGCCGAGGTATCGCGAGAGCACGTTGCCGCCCAGCGTGATCGGGTACTCGATCTCGCGCTCGACCACCTCGTGCCCGAGCCCGCGCAGCGCCTCGGCGAGCGCGCTGACACCGCTCAGCTGCTCGTCGTCCGCCTGCACGCCGGTCAGCGGCGGCGTCTTGATCGAGACGGCGATCGTCAGCCGCCCGGGCTCGCGGGCGGCGGCGTCGGCGAACGACGGCCCGCCGTCCTTGATCGCGTCGTAGACGAGCGCGCTGTCGTCGACGCCGCGCGTCATCGCGCCCCAGGTCGACATGCCGTGCCACGGCTCGACGGCCGGGGCGGTCGGCACGCGGCCGTTCTGCGGCTTGAGCCCGAACAGGCCGCAGCAGGCGGCGGGGATGCGGATCGAGCCGGCGCCGTCGGACCCGATCGCAGCGCCGCAGAGCCCGGCGGCCATCGCGGCCCCCGCACCGCCGGACGAGCCGCCCGGCGTGCGCTGCCTGTCCCACGGGTTGCGCGTGACGCCGAAGGTGGGCGACTCGGTCCACGGCGTGATCATCGCCTCGGGCACGTGCGTCTTGCCGATGATCACCGCGCCGGCCGAGCGCAGGCGGCGCACGACCTCGGCGTCCGCGGCCACCGGGCCGCCGTGGGCGTCACTGCCGTACGCGGTCGCCTCGCCCGCTACGTCCATGTCGTCCTTGATCGCGACCGGGACGCCGAGCAGCGGCCGCGTGTCGCCCGCCTTGGCCCGAGCGTCGGCCTGGTCGGCCTCGGCCAGCGCGCGCTCGGCGAAGACGACGCGGTAGGCGTTGAGCCGCGGGTCGAGGCGTTCGATCCGCTCGAGGTAGAGCTCGGTCAGCTCGCGCGCCGAGACCTCGCGGCTGCGGATCATCCCGGCCTGGCGGACGGCCCCTGCGAAGGCGAGATCGACTGCGTCCATCGGCCCGGGGAGGCTATACGGTGCCCCAGTGGTCGAGGGCCTGTCCGCCATCTCCGGCCGCGGAGCCTGCACCGACGCCGAGCGGCGCGCCGCCCTCTGGCTGCACGACGAGCTGCGCTCGCGCGGCCACGAGGCGTGGGTGGAGACGCGCTGGGTGCGGCCGCAGCGCTACGCGACCGTCGCGCTCGGCTGCCTGCTGGCGATCGCGGGCGGCCTGCTCTCGACGGCAGCGGCGGCCGCGGGGCTGGCGGTGGCCGTCGCGGGAGCGCTCACGCTGGCGCTGGAGGCCGCCGGGTTCGTGCCGCCGCTGTTCCCGCGCCGGGCGACCCAGGATGTGCTGACCGAGGCCCACGAGCACGGAGCCACGCTCGTCATCGCGGCCGCCTACGACGCGCCGAAGGACCGGTGGCAGCGCCTGCTGCAGCCGCGCTGGGCCCTGGCGGCCTGCGCTGCCGCCGTCGCCGGAGCGGCGGGCGCCCGCCTCGGCGGTATCGACGCAACCTGGCTCGGCGCCGTCCAGCTCGCTCCCACCGTCGTGCTGCTCGCGGCATTCGCCGCGGCGGTCGACGTGGCGCTGTCGCCGTTCCCGCCCGACAGCGGATCCGGCGCGGCGGTCGCCATCGCCCTGTTCGACGAGCTTCGTCGCGAGCCGCCGCGCTCGCTCGCGCCCTCGCTGCTGTTGTACGGCGCCGGGCATGCGGCTCGCCGTCCGCACACCGAGGGCATCACGCTGGAGCTGGCGGACGGCGGCGGTCCGCCGACCTGGAGCGCCGGCCACCCCCAGCTCTGGACCGCAGCCGAGCGCGCCGCCGAGGCGCTCGGCTACCAGGGCGGCGGCCGCGCGGCGGGCGTGCGGATCACGGGTGGCACGGCCGCGCTCGACCTTGCGCTCGGCGTCGTCGACGCGCTCGACGCCGACCTCAGCGCAACCGCACCCGCCGCGTCGCGACCTGCGTGACGCCCGTCCGGAGCGTGACCGCGACGCGCAGGTTCGCGGGCCGCACCCGCCGCAGGCGGCGCGCCTCGGCCGCGCTCACCCGCAGGCGGACCCGATGGCGGCCCGCGCGGGCGCTCGGCAGCCGGCGGCGGTCGAGCGTGACGGTCTCCGGCCGCTCGGTCGAGCCGCGCCGTCCGGCGACCTTCTTCAGCGCGTCGGTGCGCAGCGCCACGCGCAGCTCCCCGGGCTCGTCGAGCCAGACCTCGACGACGATCCCGCGCCGCAGGGCCTTGAGCGAGACGCGCCGCGGGGCGTGCACCTCGACCGGCTCGCGCCCTCCGACCTTGCCGACGCGGGGCGCTCCCGGCGCGCCGTCCGGCCGGCGGAACGGGCCGGTGACCTCGTAGACGGCGCCCAGCCCGAACGCGCGCTGCGCGCCGAAGTAGAGCCGCCGTCCCGACGGATCGAAGACGACGCCCGCGAGCTCGTTGCCGCGCTCCGGCAGGCCGACCGCGGCCTCACCCGTCAGCTTCAGGAACGGCGCCACCGCCCCGCCGGGCTCGATCACGCAGATCTCCATGTCGCCGCCGTCCTCGCAGACGAAGACCTCGCCGGCGCCGCTCACCGTGAGGTTGTCGACGCCGGTGAGCGGACCGCCGCCGTCGTAGATCGTGCCGAGCGTGCCCGCGACCGTGTCGTAGGCCCAGACGTGGTTGTCGCCCTTGGTCGAGAAGTAGATCGTCCCCGAGTCGAACCAGATCCCCTCGCCACCCTTGAACTGCCGCATGCTCGGCACCTGCTTGCGGGTGGCCGTGAGCACCCCCATGGGGTCGGGGACCTCGGCCCAGCCGCCGTCGACCATCACCTCGAGCCGCCCGGAGGCCAGGTCCGGGTAGGCGTCCGGCGTGAAGCGGTAGAGGCCGCCGTCCGGCTGGTCCTCGGTCATGTAGAGCTGCTTGGCGACCGGGTCGACGGCCACCGCCTCGTGGTTGAAGGCGCCGAGCGCCGGCCGGATGGTGCCCTGGCCGGGTCCGCCGGGCGCGCACTCCCACACGTGGCCGGCCTCGTACTCCTCGCACGACAGCCAGGTGCCCCACGGCGTGCGGCCGCCCGCGCAGTTGGCGTTGGTGCCGGACAGGATCCGGTAGGCGGACTCGATCTGGCCTCCGGGCGCGAACCGCACGGCCGAGCTGCCGGCGCCGGTCGCCGCCACCGACTCGGAGTTCGAGACCAGCACCCATCCGCCGTCGGGCGTCGAGAACGTCGCCTGGCCGTCGCAGAAGATGTGCCACGGATAGCCCTTGACCGGCTGGCCGGCCCTCGCGATCTGGCGCGACGTGAAGCCGGGCGGGAGCATCAGGCCGCGCGCGTCGGCGGGCTGGAGCGGTCCGTAGGCGCTCTGGGCGGCGCGGGCCGAGGCGGCGAGCGCCGAGCGCCAGAAGCCCGGGCCGAAGGCGAGCCCGGCGGCCCCGACGGCGATGAACTGGCGGCGGGTGGGGCTCACGCCCTCACATCACAGCAGGCCGAGCGCGACGAGGTCCCCGGTCGGCTCGTCAAACGAGCACGAGCCGTACGCGACGAACAGCTCGGCGCGCGCGGCGGCGATCGTCTCCGCATCCGCGTGCCGGCCGTGGACGCCGAAGCCGCGCTCGTCGAGGGTGAAGGCGCCGGGGTCCTCCTCGGCGAGGATCGCCTCGAGGTCGCCGTCCGCGAACACGGCTGCGGCGAGCAGGTTGAGGAACCCGTGCCGGTCGCCGCTGCGGATCGGGTGGTGCAGGCCGGCGGTGGCCTTGAACGGGACGCCGGCGTCGCGGCAGGCGGCGACGAAGGCGGCGACCTCGGCGACGGACGGGAGCGTCGATCCGCCGCAGCGGATCTTCGCCCCGGCGCGCGCCTCGCGCACCGCCGCGACGGCCCCGCGCAGGCCGCGGCCCGGCGAGAGCTCCCAGAACGCGCGGACGCCGGGGAGCTTGGCATTCACGAGCGCCTGGGTGTCCGGGATCCACTCGGGATCGACCTTCGCCTCGACGAGCACGACGTCGTGCGGCGTGGAGGCGACCGCCTCGAGGTCGCCCTCTCCCCCGTCGAGCACCACGCTCAGCCGCGGGGCGTCGGGCGGCAGCTCGTGCAGCCGCGAGGCGGGCACGATGAAGCGGTCGAGCATCCAGGCGTGCTCGCCGGCGCGCGCCCGCCGGTCGGTCTCCATCGCCTCGGGCATGTCCATCGACGCGGGCGGGAACAGCGCCGCGTGGTCGATCAGCCGCTCGAACAGCCTCAGGCGGGCGGAATCGCGTTCCGCTTGGCGGGCCATTCGCGGGCCTTGTTCTGGTAGCGGGAGAAGCGCCGCACGAGCTCGTCGCGCAGGTCCTCGGGCTGCACGATCGCGTCGATCACCATCTCGGAGGCGAGCTTGAGCAGGTCGACGCCCTCGGCGTACTCCTCCATCAGCTCGGCGCGGCGAGCCGCGCGCTCCTGCTCGTCCTCGATCGCCTGGAGCTGGTTGTAGAAGACGGCGTTGACCGCCGCGCTCGGTCCCATCACGGCGATCTTGGCCGTCGGCAGCGCGAGCGTCGCGTCGGGGTCGAAGGCGGGGCCGGCCATCGCGTAAAGGCCGGCGCCGTACGCCTTGCGGACGATCACCGACAGCTTCGGCACCGTCGCCTCCGAGACGGCGGAGATCATCTTGGCGCCGTGGCGGATGATGCCCTGGCGCTCGACCTGGGTGCCGATCATGAAGCCGGGCACGTCGGCCAGGAAGAGCAGCGGCACGCTGAAGGCGTTGCACGTCCAGATGAAGCGCGCGGCCTTGTCGGCGGAGTCGACGAACAGCACGCCGCCCTTGAACTTCGGCTGGTTGGCGACGATCCCGACCACGCGGCCCTCGAGCCGCGCGTAGCCGACGATCACCTCCTTGGCCCAGCGCTTGTGGACCTCGAGGAAGGAGTCCTCGTCGACCAGCGCGTCGATCAGCTCGTGCATGTTCCACGGCTTGTTCTCGTCGACGGGGATCGCCGGCAGCTCCGCGCCGGGCGCGGCGGGAGGCGCCACGGGCGGCTCGTCGTCGCACGAGCCCGGGAAGTACGAGAGGTACTGCTTGGCGAGATCGATGCCCTCCTCGTCGCTCTTGACGAGGAAGTGGCCGCAACCGGACACGCCGGTGTGCATCTTGGCGCCGCCCATCTCGTCGAGCGAGACCTTCTCGCCGATCACCATCTCCGCCATCCGCGGGGAGCCGAGGTACATCGACGCGTTGCCTTCGCGCATGATCACGACGTCGCAGAAGGCGGGGATGTAGGCGCCGCCGGCGGCGCTGGGGCCGAACAGCACGCACACCTGCGGCACGGCGCCGGAGAGGCGGACCTCGTTGAAGAAGATGCGGCCGGCGTGGCGGCGGCCGGGGAACATCTGCACCTGGTCGGTGATGCGGGCCCCGGCGCTGTCGACCAGGTAGACCATCGGCACCCGGTGGCTTAGCGCGGCCTCCTGGATGCGCAGGATCTTCTCGACCGTCTTAGGGCCCCAGGAGCCGGCCTTGACGGTCGGGTCGTTGGCCATCAGCGCGACGGTGCGGCCGCCGATCGTGCCGAGGCCGGTGACGACGCCGTCGGCGCCGAGGCCCTCGGCCTCCCAGTTGGCGAGCAGCGCGTCCTCGGTGAAGGAGCCTTCGTCGAGCAGCCGCGCGACGCGCTCGCGCACCGGCAGCTTGCCCTGTTGGGCCGACTTCTCCCTGTGGCGCTCGGGGCCGCCTGCGTAGGCGCGCTCGAAGGCGTCTTCGACGTGCTGTGCGTCGGTCATCGGCTCGTCAAACTAGCGCTCCGGCGCGTCGTCCACGCGCACCCGCATCACCACTTCGTCGTCGGCGGTGCGGCTGGCGAGCGGCTGCTCGCCTGCGCGGTAGGCGTCGGGCTCCGGCGGCAGCGGCTCGCGCGGGCGCAGGCCGGCGCCCATCATCAGCGCGCCTACGAGCAGCAGCGCGAGCGGCCAGAAGTAGAGCGTCTCGTCCGCGTCGAGGCCGACCGCGCCGACGAACACCACGAGGTTGGCGAAGCCCAGCCAGCCAGGCCCGGGCGAGCGGTCGAGCGCGCCGTACGCGAGCAGGCCGACACCGGCTCCGAACAGGATCAGCTCCCAGAAGTCGGGCAGCGTCGCCTCGCTGCCGAACGCCTCGTCGCCGCCGAGCAGCGCCGGCCCGAGGCCCTGGATGCCGATGAAGAGGATCGCCAGGCCGGCGGCGTCGATCAGGATCTCCGACTGTCGCGGAGCGCTGTCGCGCAGCGCGAGCCCGCCCATCACGAGCGCTGCGGCGCTCAGCGCCAGCAGCCAACGCGAGGCCGTGAACGTGCCCGGCGCGAAGATCCACTCCCAGGCGGCCAGCAGCGAGCCGACGCCCGCGATCGCCGCGAGCAGCAGGCAGATCGCCGAGTTGCGCCGGATCGCCGCGTAGAGCGCGACGCCGGCCACCACCGCGAGCGTCCACGTGAGCTCACCGGCCGGGAAGTCGTCCGGGTCCTCGGCGCCGAGCACGTCGGCGAGGCGCAGCAGCGCGGGGAGCAGGAGCAGCAGCCCGGTGACCAGCAGCACCGACTGGTAGGCAGGCGGCTTGCCGTCCTCGTTCGGGGCCTGCAGCCCGAGCGCCAGGATGATGCCCGCGGGAACGCCGAGCACGAGGAAGTGCACGACATCCGACAGCTCGTTCAACAGGCGTAGCTCGAAGAGGACCAGCCCGGTGGCCAGCACCACCGCGCCGGCGGCGATCAGCGGTCCACGATGCGGCGGCGGGCGGAGAAGCTCTCGCACGCCGCATGAGGCTACCGGCGGCGTACCTCGATGCGACCGTCGCGCACCCGCGTGTCCCAGGCCGGCTGGGGATAGGCGGCCGGCCCGTGGATCAGGGCGCCGTCGCGCACGTCGAACACGCTGTCGTGCCAGGGGCAGCTGACCTCGAGGCCTTCGAGCTCGCCCTCGTGCAGCGGGCCGCCGCGGTGCGAGCAGTGGTTCGACAACGCGTACAGGTTGTCGCCGGCGCGGGCCACCATCACCGCCGTGCCGTCGGCCTCCACGCAGCGCATCTGGCCCTCGCCCAGCTCGCCGTCGTCGAGCACGGCCGTCCAGTCCTCGGTGGCGTCCTCGAACGTCGTGTGGTCGACGCCGACGCCCTCGGCCAGCGTGAGGTGCCCGCCGAGGTAGGCGGCGCCGGCCATCACACCGCCGGCGGCCAGCGCGAGCGCGCGGCCGCGGCCTTGGTCGCCGCGGCGGCGGGCGAGCCAGCTGGCCGCGAACAGCGAGGCGGCGGTGAAGTTGCCGGCGGCGTGGACGACGCCCACGCGGCGCACCGCCTCGTTGGCGAGCTCGGTGTCGGCCCAGTCCGTGTAGCCGCTGGATACGGTCGGAAGCGTGCTGAGCAGGCCGAGGCCGATCAGCCGCTGAGCGGCCGGCTCGGACTCGTCGCCACCGAGCCAGTCGAGCGCGACGGCGCTGGTGAAGCTGCCGATCGTCACGTCGGTGAGCAGCGGGTGCAGCGCATGGCCGAGCCAGCTCCCGCTCAGCGCGTTCTTGAGCGGGCCGGGCCTGATCACGGCGCGCACCGCCTTGGCGAGCTTCTGGGCCGGCGCGTCGAGCGCCTCGAGCTGCGTGATGGGCCGCACTGCGGTCATGTCGGCATCCCTACCCGCGTAGGGTCCACGGCATGACCCTCGTGCTGACCGAAGACCACGGCCCCGTCCGCCACGTCGTGCTCAACCGGCCGGAGAAGCGCAACGCCTTCAACGGGGAGCTGGTGGTCGCCACCGGCGAGGCGCTGCGAGAGGCGGCCGCGGACAACTCCGTGCGCTGCGTCGTGATCCGCGGCGCCGGCCCGATGTTCTCCTCCGGCATGGACCTGGGGTCTTTGGCCGCCCTGTCGGAGGCGCCGGACGACCTGCGCGCCTTCCGCCGACCCATCCTCGACGCCTGGAACCTCGCCGAGGAGATGACCAAGCCGACGATCTGCGTGATCCACGGCGCCTGCATCGGCGGCGCCATGGAGCTGGCGCTGGCCTGCGACCTGCGCGTGATCGCCTCCGACGCGCTGATCGGCATGCCCGAGGTGCGGGTCGGCCTGATCCCGGACGTCGGCGGCTCGTCGCGGCTGCCGTCCGTGGTCGGCCTGGGCCGCGCCAAGGAGCTGGTGATGACGGGCAAGCTGATCGGCGGCGAGGAGGCCGAGCGGATCGGCCTCGCCAACCGGGTGGCGCCGGCCGAGGAGCTCGACGGGGCGGTTCAGGGCCTGGTCGACGAGCTGCTGGCCTGCGCGCCGGTGGCGGTCGGGCTGGCCAAGCGCGTGATGGACGCGAGCGCGAAGCCGGCCCTGGCGGCCACGCTCGAGCTCGAGGTGACGATGCAGGAGCGCTGTGCGGCCACGGCCGACTTCGCGGAAGGCGCACAGGCGTTCCGCGAGAAGCGCCAGCCGGAGTTCAGCGGCCACTAAGAGGGGTCAGACCCCTCTGTACTGCCACAGTTCTGAACTGTACTACCACAGAGGGGTCTGACCCCCCTTGGGTCAGCAGGCCGCCAGGACGGAGCTCCTGGACGGGTCGAACCGCCAGCCGGCGGCGTCGTGGACGAGCACGCCGGCGGCGAACAGCGTGCGGAATGCCATCGTCGCCTGCGTGTGCCCGGCGCAGAGGATCTCCTCGATCCGCTTCTGCTCCAGCGGAAGCGGGATGCGGACGCCGCCGGGCACGTCGTCACCCAGGCGGCGTGCGAGCAGCGCGAAGAAGGCGAGGATGCGCTGCTCGATGCGCTGGATGCCGACGACCGCGCGCAGCTCGAGCTCGAGCTCGAGCTGCTGCAGCAGCGCGTGCATGAGCGCATTGGCCGCGCCCGGGACGCCGGCGAGCGCCTTCACCGTGTGAGGCCCGACGACGGCCAGGCGCACCGGCTGAGCCGGTAGGGCGCGCCAGAGCGGGCCGTCCTCGCCGTTCATGCGGATCGCGTCGCCTGCGAGCAGGAGGTCTACGCGCCGCTCGACCGCGTCGCGGCGCGAGCGCAGAAGCGCGCCGGAGAGCACGAACAGGACGACGCCGCGACGCGCGAGCGTGACCGGCGGCTGCCAGGGGCCCGGCGCGAGCCAGACCGTCAGGAGCGCTTCGCCGGGCGGCGCGCCCGCATCGACACCGAGGGCCGCGAGCAGCTCGTCGAGCGGCACGCGCTCGACGTCGCGCCATGGACGCCCTCCCCAACCTCCAAGTGCCGCCACCCTGCTCCCGTCGTCGCAAGCGTCAGCGGAGTGAGCCCAACCGGCCGGGCCGCGTCCGCCACCAACTGCTCGCTTGCCGCTAAGTGTCGCACGAATGAGCGGCGAATTCACCACTCATGGCCGACCAGCACCGGTTCGGGGTGCAGCGCGACGCCGAAGCGCTCGTGCACGCCGCCGGCGATCTCGCGCGCGAGCGCCATCAGCTCGGCGGTGGTGGCGCCGCCTCGGTTGACGAGCGCGAGCGTGTGCTTGGTGGAGATCCCGGCGCGGCCGTCGCCGTAGCCCTTGTGGAAGCCGGCCTGCTCGATCAGCCACGCGGCCGAGACCTTGGCGCGCCCGTCCGGCTCGGGCCAGGACGGCGCGCCGTCCGGCGGCGCGTCGAGGATCGGGTTGGTGAAGAAGGACCCGGCGCTGACGGAGTCCGGGTCGGCGGGGTCGATGACCATGCCCTTGCGGCGGCGCAGGGCGAGCACCGCCTGGCGCACATCCTCCAGCGGGGCGCTGCCGCCGATCGGGACGTCCAACGTGCGTGCCAGCTCGGCGTAGCGCAGCGGGCCCGAGACCGGCGATTCGTTCAGCCTGAAGGTGACCGACAGCACCACGCGGCGGTCGTGGTACTTGAACACGCTGCCGCGGTAGACGAAGCCGCATTGAGCAGGCGTCATGTCTTCGACGCGGCCGGTCTCGCGGTCGAAGACGCGCACGGACTCGACGGTCTCGGACACCTCCTGTCCGTAGGCGCCGACGTTCTGGATCGGCGTGGCGCCGACCGACCCGGGGATGCCGGACAGGCACTCGAAGCCCTGCAGGCCCTCGGCCACGCACATCGCCACCAGCGGGTCCCACTCCTCCCCCGCCGCCACGGTCAGCCGCGCGCCGTCGCGCTCCACGCCGCGCGTGACGATCCGCGCGACAAGCCCGGGCACGCCCTCGTCGGCGATCACCACGTTCGAGCCGCCGGCGAGGATCACCGAGGCGCCACGGGAGGCCTCGACGACCTCGTCCTCGGTCCGCGCCTCGACGTAGTGCTCCGCCGGGCCGCCGAGGCGGAGCGAGGTCAGCGGGGCGAGTTCCATACGACCGGACCGGCCGTGAGCACGTGCGAGCCCAGCGGCCGTCCGAGGACCTCCTGGGCGGCGAGCGCCGCGTCGAGCAGGCGCTCGAGCGAGACGCCGGTCTCGACGCCCATCTCGTGCAGCATCGACACCAGGTCCTCGGTCGCGATGTTGCCGGTCGCGCCGCGCGGCACCGGGCAGCCGCCCAGCTCGCCGAAGCTCGACTCGAAGCTGCGCACGCCCGCATCGAGCGCCGCGAGCACGTTCGCCAGGCCCTGCCCGCGCGTGTTGTGGAAGTGCGCGGTCAGCTCGACGTCGTCACCGAGCGCCGTCCGCGCCGCCGGGAAGAACTCGCGCACCTGCGCCGGGTTGGCCATCCCCGTCGTGTCGCCGAACCCGATCTCCACCGCGCCCGCGGCGACCAGTCGCCGCGCGATCTCGAAGACCCGCTCGGGCGGGACGTGGCCCTCGTAGGGGCATCCGAAGGCGACCGAGATGACGCCTTCGCAGCGCAGTCCTTCCGAGACCGCGCGCTCGAGAACCCGCTCCAGCCCGGCCAGGGACTCCTCGACCGAGCGGTTCACGTTGGCCCGGTTGTGCGACTCGGTCGCGCTCAGGAAGACGTTGACCTCGTGGAAGCGGTCGCGCAGCGTCAAAGCGTTCTCGAGCCCGCGCTCGTTGGGGATCAGCACCGACAGCAAGACGTCGTCCGGCACGTCGATCCGCTCCAACACCTCCGCCCCGTCCGCGAGCTGCGGGATCACGTCGGCCCGCACGAAGCTCGTGACCTCGAGCCGCTTCAACCCCGACCTGGCCAGCGCCTCGATCAGGCGCACCTTCTCGTCGGTGGCGATGATCTCGGGTTCGTTCTGGAAGCCGTCTCGGGGCCCCACCTCGCGGATCGCTACCTGCACGCGGAGGATTCTAGGTTCGCCCGGAGCACAATGAGGATGCTGATACTGGTCAACATGCTTGCACCGGTGGGGCGGTCCTGGTTAGTGTCAGCCGAGGGTGAGCTCGACACTCCTCGCCGCGATCCTGTTCACCGGCGCCTGGGCGGCGTTCGCGGTGATCGGCTTCCGGATCGCCCTGCTCTACCGCCCGCAGGATCGCGTTGAGGCGCATAACGACACGTACGGCGTGTACTTCAGCATGGTCGGCCTGCTCTACGCGATCCTGCTCGCCTTCGTTGTCGTCGTCGCTTGGGAGCAGTTCAACTCGGCCGAGGAGTCGACCCACACGGAGGTGACGCGCCTCTCGAACCTGTTCCGCGACTCGGAGCCCCTGCCTGACACCGACCAGAACCGCATCCAGAACGCGCTCGTGGTCTATGTCCAGAACGTCATCGACCGCGAGTACGACTCGATGGCCGAGGGCGAGTCGGACGGGCCGACCGAGGAGGCCTATGAGGCGATCTGGAACGGCTTCTACACCGCAGATGTCCCGGCGGAGGGCCCTGCCGCCAGTTTCTACGACTCGGCGGTCGGGCGGCTGAACGAGCTCGGCGAGGCGCGACGGCTGCGGGTGCTGTCGAGCCAGTCGACGATACCGCTGCCGCTGTGGGTCCTCCTCATCGGGGGCGGGCTCTTCACCCTCTCGTGGCTGTTCCCGTTCTACATGGCGGACACGCGCGTCCAGACCTTGGCCGTCGGCAGCGTGGGCGCCTTCATGGGCTTCGTGCTCTTCCTCATCTACGCGCTCCAGCATCCGTTCGCGGGCGACATCGCGATCGATCCGGCGGTGTACCAGGGCCTGCTCGACGGCTGGCAGCAAAAGCTCGGGCAATGATCGCCCAGGGGCTGGGCGCGACCCGCGGGCGGGGTCTCCCCCGGGCTCGGCGAACCGTGGCGTCCGCAGTGATGGCCGGGAGCCTCGTGGGCGTCGCGCGGGTCGGGGTCACGACGTCGATCGCCGTGCTCGTCTTCGCCGGGCCGCTGGCCGGTCACCTGCCGGCCGCCATCGGCCTGACGCTCGTGTCCGAGGTGGTGGCGCTCACCGTCATCGCGTCGCTGGGCTCTATTCCCGGGGCAGTCGCCGGGGTGCATCCCACGCCGGCGCCGTCGGCCGCCGTGATCGCCGCCGCGGTCGCCGGGGCGGTCGCCGCGGGCGGCGACGAGCAGTTCCTCACGGCCGTGCTGACGATCGCTCTGGCGACGATGCTCACCGGCGCCGTCTTCCTGCTGGTCGGCGGCCTCCGGCTGGGCAACCTCGTCCGCTTCACGCCCTATCCCGTCGTCGCGGGCTTCCTCGCCGGCACCGGCTGGCTGCTCGTGGAGGGCTCGCTCGACGTGATGACGAGTGCGCACTGGATCCCGGGCGTTGCGTTCGGAATCGCGCTGGTCGCGGTGGCGCGCCGCCTGCGGTCACCGGTCGTGCTTCCCGTGGGAGCGCTGGTCGGGCTGCTCGCCTTCTACCTCGTCGCCGCTGCCGCCGGCGCGACGATCGACGACCTCGAGCGGCACGGCTGGCTGCTCGGCCCGTTCCCGGAGGGATCCCTCTGGGGCACGTGGACGGTGGACGCGCTCGGCGTCGCGGACTGGGGAGCCGTCCTCGCGCAGGCGCCGGCCGCTGCGGGGCTGACCGCGATCGCGCTCGTGACCATCCTGCTGAACATCAGCGGCATCGAGGTGCTGATCCGGCGCGACGCCGACCTCAACCGAGAGCTGCGCGCCGCCGGCGTGGCGAACGTGATCTCCGGCGCCGCCGGCGGGATGGTCGGGTTCCACACGATCGCCCAGACGTCGGTCGCGCACCGCCTCCGCGCGCGGAGCCGGCTCGTCCCGTGGATCGCGGCGATCGTGCCGCTCGCGACGCTGACCGCGGGCACGGCCGTTATCGCTCTGCTTCCGCGCCCGGTGCTGGGCGCGCTGCTGCTGTTCGTGGGGGCGACGTTCCTGCTCGAGTGGCTCGTGGACAATCGCTCGCGGGTCCCGGCGCGCGAGTACGTCGTCATCGGAGTCATCGTCGTCACGATGGGGGTCGTCGGACCGCTCGAGGGAATCGCGGTCGGCCTCCTGCTCGCGCTGCTCTCGTTCGTCGTCGCGTACAGCCGCATCGAGGTCGTCCGGCACGCGATGGACGGGACGTCGTATCACAGCGCCGTCGAACGTCCGGAGCCGGAGAAGGAGTCACTGCGGCGGCGCGGGCACGAGCGCGAGTACTGGCAGCTCCAGGGCTTCGTGTTCTTCGGCACGGCCGATGCGCTGGCCCAGCGGGCGGCCGCCCGCGCGGCCGACGAGTCGCGCCCGCTGCGGTTCCTGGTCATCGACTTCGCGCGCGTGACCGGCATCGATTCGTCGGCGGCGCTGAGCATCGCCGGGATGGAGCGGCTGGCGGTCGACCGGGGCTTCGTCCTCGCTCTGGCTTCGCTCGGGCCGGACACGCAGCAGCGGCTGGCCGCGGCCGGCGTCGACGCCCGCGTCTTCGCGGACCTCGATCGCGCGGCCGAGTGGTGCGAGGACGAGACGCTCGGGGCGTCGGCGGCGGACGTCCACGACGTCCCGCTCGAAGCGACCCTGCTGCGCTACGTCGATCGCCTCGTACTGGAGCCCGGAGACGTGCTCGTGCGCGAGGGCGACGTCACGGACGACATCTACTTTGTCGAGTCCGGCGCCCTGACCGCCTCGGTGGCCTCGGAGGCGGGCGACACGATCCGGATCCGGACCATGGGCCCGGGCGCGGTCATCGGCGAGGTGGCGCTGTACGCGCGTCGACCGCGATCGGCCTCGGTGGTTGCCGAGTCCCCGTGCACGCTTCACCGGCTCTCACGCAGTTCGCTCGAGGCGATGGTGAGAGACGACCCGGACACGGCCGCGCGGCTACAGAGCTGGTTCGCGGAGCGGATGGCCGACCGGCTGAGCGACAACCTGCGCATCGTGCGCGTGCTGCTCCAATGAGGGAGGTCCGATGATCGCGCTGGTGACGGCTCTCGCGTGCGCGGTCATTGCCGTGGCCGGGTTCTACGCCGTCCAGCGGTTCTTCCCGAGCCTCTGCGACGAGTCGAACAACGAGCTCGTCCGCATCTGCTCGAGCCTCACGGGCGGGCTCTACGGCCTCCTCCTGGCGTTCATCGTGGTAACGGCGTGGCAGAACTACAGCGGCGCCTCGACGCACATCGAGGAAGAGATCTCCGCCCTGTCGAACGTCATGCGGGATTCGGGCGGGCTCCCGGATGACGTGCGCATCCCGGTGCGAGAGGACACGCTCCGCTACGCGCAGCTCGTCGTCGACCGCGAGTGGGCGAGCCTCGAGCACGGTGATCCCGATCTCGAGTCGCGCCGGATGTACGAGCGCATCTGGGACCACCTCTATCGCTATGAGCCGGACAGCGGAGCCCAGGGGACGTTCTTCGGCACCGTCATCGATCGCATGAACGAGGTCGGCCGCGCACGGCGGCTGCGGATCTACAGCAGCCAGTCGGACGTGCCGTCGCTGCTGTGGGGGCTGATCGTCGTGGGCGGCGCGATGACGGTGTTCCTGCTCTACCTCTACCGGGCCGGCAAGGTCAAAGCGCAGGCAGTCATGGTGGGCATCGTGGCCGGGTTCATCGGCTTCGTCGTGTTCCTCATCTACACGCTCGACAACCCATTCGCGCGAGACCTGAAGCTCTCCACGCAGCCGTTCACATACTTCATCGATCAGTGGAAGGACGTCGAGCTATGAGACCTGCGCCGACCCTCGACGAGCAGCTCCTCCGCGCGTCCGAGGCGATGGTGCGCTACGCGCTCGCGTCGGGTCTGACGGTGCCGGACACGGTCACCGACGCCGTTCACCAGGCCGCGGTTGCCGGAGCGACCGGCGACGTGCGCCGGCTCACGCGCGCCCACAACGAGCTGGTGCGGATCGTCGCGCCGGCGACCCCGCGCACGATCCTGGTCATCTCGGAAGGACGGCAGTCCGCGCTGTCCATGCTCGGACCGGTCCGGCTCGTGCGCCAGATGCTGGTCGTCGTCATCGTGCTCCTGGTGCTGTTCCTGTTGCTCGCCAGCTCGCAGGACGTGAACGAGAGCGGCGGCGACTTCTTCCACTCGGCCGGCGTTCCGGTCCTCGTCAACGGCTTGTTCTACCTCGTGGCGGGCGGCCTGGGGGCTGCCTTCTCGGCGCTGTTCACGGCCCAGCGGTACATCAAGGACGGGATCTATGACCCGAAGTACGAGTCGACGTACTGGCTGCGGTTCATCCTCGGCCTGATGGCAGGGCTGCTGCTGCCCACGCTCGTGCCGCTCGCGAGCGAGGGCGAGTCGGGGGCGGTGACGCGGCCGCTGCTGGCGCTGCTCGGCGGGTTCTCCGCGTCGGTGCTCTACCGCGTGCTCGAACGTCTGGTGACGACGGTCGAGACGCTCGTCCGCAGCGATCCGCGCCAGCTGCGATCGGTGGAGCAGGAGGTGACGGCCGCGCGAACGTCCGAGCAGACGGCGATCGAGCGGCTGGCCCTCGTCGGCGACCTCAGACGGCTGGAGGACCAGGCGCGGCTGGGCGGTAACCCGCAGCTCGCCGACCGCATCGAGGAGCTCGTCGCCGGCCTGCTGCCGGCGCGGCTCGGGAACGGCACCGCGCCGAGCGGGACGGCTTCCAGTCGTGGCGGCGCGGACTCCGAATAGGCAGGCTCAGGCCATCGAGAGCCCGCCGGAGACGTTGATCGTCTGGCCGGTCACGAACGAGGCGTCGTCGGAGGCCAGGAAGGCGATCGCGGCCGCGACCTCCTCGGGCTGCCCGATCCGTCGCATGCTCGTGGAGTCGATCATCCCCTGCTTCAGCCGCTCGCCGATCTCGCCGTACTCCTTCGGCGCGGCGTTGAGCAGTGGCGTGTCGATCGGCCCCGGCGCGACCGCGTTGACGCGCACGCCGAATCGCGAGGACTCCCGGGCAATCGCACGGGTGAAGCCGATCACGCCCGCCTTGGCGGCGCTGTAGACGGCCGAGCCCTGCGAGCCGACGCGGCCGGCCTCGGAGGCGACGTTGACGATCGCGCCCCTCCCCCGCTGCTGCATGCCGCCGAGCACCGCGTGGGTGACGGCGATCGTTCCGCGCAGGTTGACCCCGAGCACGAAGTCCCACAGCTCGGGGTCGGTGTTGACGAAGAACGCGAAGCGGTCGGTGCCCGCGTTGTTGACAAGCACGTCGACCTGCCCCGCCTCGACGACGGCCGCGCGCACCGACGCCTCGTCGGCGACGTCCATCTCCACCGCGGCGCCGTCGATCTCGCCGGCGACGCTCTGCGCGCCCGCCAGGTCGATGTCGGCCACCCACACGCGCGCGCCCTCGGCGGTCAGCCGCCGCGCGGTCGCCGCGCCGATCCCCGACGCGCCGCCGGTGACGAGCGCGATCCGTCCTTCCAGTCGCATCCGGCCGCAGCGTATAGCCTGCCCCGCCCATGCCCGACCAGGTGACGGTCATCGGCGGCTCCGGCGCGCTCGGCACCGGCCTCGCGCTACGGCTCGCAGCGGCCGGCGTGCCGGTCGTCATCGGCTCGCGCGACGCGGCCCGCGCCGAGGAGGCCGCCGCCCGCATCCGCGAGCAGGTCCCGGACGCGCAGATCGAGGGCCTCGAGAACGGCCCCGCCGCCGAGGCGAGCGAGGTCGTCTTCCTGTGCGTGCCGTTCCGCAACCAGTCCGAGACGCTGACGAACCTGAAGAACCACCTGCGCGAGGGCCAGCTGCTGGTCGACGCCACCGTCCCGCTCGCGGCCGCCGTGTCCGGCAAGGCGACCCGCATGCTCGGCGTCTGGCAGGGCTCCGCCGCCCAGCAGGCGGCCGAGATGGCGCCCGACGGCGTGCGCGTCGTCGCCGCGCTGCACACCGTCAACGCCCCGGGCATGAAGGACCTCGGCCACCAGCTCGACGAGGACGTGCTCGTGTGCGGCGACCGCCGCGAGGACAAGGCCCGCGCGGCGGCCTACATCGAGCTCATCCCGGGGCTGCGCTGCGTCGACGCCGGGCGGCTGGAGATGGCCCGCACCGCGGAGGCTCTGACGGCGCTCCTGATCGGGATCAACGCTCGCTACAAGACGCACGCCGGCGTCCGCATCACCAGCCTCACCGACCGGCCGTGGTAGTCCTGCTCGCGGGCGGGACCGGCGGAGCCAAGCTCGCGCGCGGCCTGCTCGACGAGGCCGACGAGCTCGTCGTCATCGCCAACACCGCCGACGACGCCGAGGTCTACGGCGCCCACGTCTCCCCCGACCCCGACCTCGTCACCTTCTGGCTCGCCGACCGCATCGACGAGCGCGGCTGGGGCCTGGCGGGCGACACCTTCCACGTGATGGACGGCCTGCGCGAGCTCGGCGACGACGTCTGGTTCAACCTCGGCGACCGCGACCTCGCGCTGTGCGTGCGCCGCGCCCGCCGGCTCGCCGAGGGCGCCCGGCTGACCGAGGCGATCGACGAGGCCCGCGCGGCGCTGGGAGTCGAAGCGAAGGTGCTGCCGATGTGCGACGAGCCCGTCCGCACGCACGTCAAGGCGCGCGGGATCTGGCACCCGTTCCAGGAGTTCATGATCCGCGAGCGCGCAGCCGGCCCGGTCGAGGACGTCGAGCTCCGGGGCATCGAGCAGGCCCGGCCGACGCCCGAGGTGCTCGAGGCGCTCGCCGCTGCGGACGTCGTGATCATCGGGCCGTCGAACCCGGTGATCTCGATCGGCCCGATCCTCGCCGTCCCGGGGATGCGCGAAGCCATGCGCGCGCCGGTCATCGCCGTCTCGCCGCTCGTGCGCGGAGCTGTGCTCAAAGGCCCCACCGACGAGTTCCTCGCCTGGGCCGGTCACCCGCTCACGTCCGAGGGGATCGCCGCCCACTACGCCGGGCTGCTCGACGGGCTCGTGGCCGATGAGCGCTCCGACAGCGTGCCCACGCTGGTCACCGACGTCGAGATGGGCGACCAGGAGGCGCGGCGCCGAGTCGCGCGAGAGGTGCTGGCCTTCGCCGGTTAGGCTTGGCTCGTGCGCACCGCGGCCGTCCTGCCCGTCAAGTCCTTCTCGCGCGCCAAGCAGCGCCTCGGCGAAGCGATCGGCGGCCGCGAGCGCGAGGAGCTCGCCGCCGCCATGGTGGCCGACGTGCTCGAGGCGCTGGCCGCCGTCCACGAGATCGACGAAGTGGTCGTGGTGACCGCCGAGCCGCTCGCCGCCCGTGCGGCCGAGGACGCGGGCGCGATCGTGGTCGACGACCCCGAGGAGGCCGGCCAGTCGGCCGCCGCCGCCCGCGGGGTGGATTCCGCGCTGGTGCGGGGCGCCGGGCGCGTTCTGCTCGTCCCGGGAGACTGCCCGGCGATCGACCCGCGGGAGGTGAGCGCGCTGCTCGGGCGCCGTGGCGGCGTGGTCATCGTCCCCGACCGCCACGGCAGCGGCACCAACGCGCTGCTGCTCGAGCCGCCGGAGGTCATGGCGCCGTCGTTCGGCGCCGGCTCGTTCGCCCGCCACGCCGCGCTCGCGCGGGCCGCGGGCGCCGAGGTCAAGGTCGCCGAGCTTCCGTCGCTCAGCCTCGACGTCGACACGCCGGCCGACCTCGCGGCCCTGCGCACGGCGCTGGACGCGCGCCCCGACACGGCCGCCCGCACCCGCGCCGTGCTGCACGCCGCGACGGTGTGATCAGCCTCGACGCGCTCCCCGGGCTGCCGGAGGTCCGGCCGGGCGACGACCTCGCCGCGCTGCTCGGCGCGGCCGCCGACCTGCGCCCCACCGACGTGCTTGCGATCGCCCACAAGGTCGTCTCGAAGGCCGAGGGCCGGATCGTGGACGTGGCCGCCGTCGAGCCCACCGCCGAGGCCGAGTGGCTGGCCGCCGAGCACGGCAAGGACGCGCGCCACGTCCAGGTCATCCTCGACGAGTCCGCCGAGGTCCTGCGCGCCGACCGCGGCCGCATCATCTGCCGCACGCGCCACGGCTTCGTGTGCGCCAACGCCGGCGTCGACGCCTCCAACGCCGGCGCGCCCGGCAGGCTCGTGCTGCTGCCGGCCGACCCCGACGCCTCCGCCCGCGCACTGAGACGAAGCCTCGGCTGCGCGATTCTGATCACCGACTCGTTCGGCCGGCCGTGGCGCGTCGGCCAGGCCGAAGTGGCGATCGGCTGCGCCGGCCTGGCGCCGGCCGAGGACTGGCGCGGCCGCGACGACGCCGACGGCCGCGAGCTGGCCGCCACCGTGATCGCCGTCGCCGACGAGGCGGCGGCCGCCGCGGACCTCGCCCGCGGCAAGGACACCCGCGAGCCCGCGATACGCATCCGCGGGCTCGAGCGCTACGTCACGTCAGACGACGGCGCCGGCGCGGCGGCCCTGATCCGCGCCCTGGCCGACGATCTCTTCCCCTAGGCCGCGCGCTTGGCCGCCATCCGTGCGTCGAACCGGTCGCGCGCCTCCTCGACGCGCTTGCCATGTGCCAGCGACCACGAGCCGAGCGCCTTCAGCGGCGGCGCCATCGTGGCGCCCAGCGGCGTGAGCGCGTACTCCACCCGCGGCGGCACCTCGGCGTGCACGCGGCGCGCGACGACGCCGTCGCGCTCCATGCCGCGAAGCGTCTGCGTGAGCACCTTCTCGGAGATCGGCTGGAGATCCTCCAGCAGCTCGTGGTAACGGCGCGTGCCGTCTCCGAGCGCCAGCAGGATGTCGACCGACCACTTCGAGCTCAGCAGTGAGATCGAGTCGCGGATGAGCCGCCCGGAGCGCGTGCGCTCCGCTACGCGGCGCTCGTGGGCGCCTGGCATTGGGGTGATCGTGTGGGCTGCCATCAGCCTCCTCTCGTGGCGCTCAAGCCTGAGCGCTCCTGATCTGCGTGGTGACCGCGCGAAGCGCGCGTGAGACACGCAGCCGCGCGGCGTTCTGGGAGCAGCCCAGACGGCCGGCGACCGCGTCATACGGGAGCTGGTGCACGATCCGCAGCTCGAGCGCCCGACGCTGGTCCGCGGGCAACGCCCGCAGCGCATGCCGCACGAGCGGCGCCAGGGCGCCGGCCTCGCTGCGGTCGTCGACGCGCTCGTAGTCGTCCACGGCGCAGGTCGCCTGGAGACCCAGGCGCTCGCGTGCGGCCGACTCGATGCGGTTGTGCTTGTGGTACTGCCGCAGCAGGTTGCGGGAGATCCCGAACAGCCACGGGGCACCTGATCCGTCTGCGAGATCCTTGAAGCGGCGCGACGCGTGCCAGGCCTGCGCGAAGGTCTCCGCGGTCAGGTCCAGGCTCGCGGCGTCGGACCCGGTGTGGCGCTTGAACCACGAGCGGATCCAGACCGCATAGCGGTCATAGAACTCGCGGAAGGCCTCCGGATCCTGCTTGGCCGCTTTGATCAGCTCGGCATCGGTTCTACTGGTCACGAGGTGCGTCGCCTCTCCAGACGGTTCGCTCGCATCATCATGCCGCCCACATCCGTCAGATGTCTTAAGGCATTGCGAAGACGCCGTTAGGCGAGCGAGTGCTCGTCCGCAACATGCAGCGTCGGGCGCTCGTGATCATCGCCCGGCAACGCGCGCTCGAGCCGCGCCAGCGCGCGGCGCCCCTCGAGCTCGAGCGTTCCCACCTGGTTGTCGAACCGCGGGTCGCCGTCCTGGAAGCGCCAACGGACAGGCGGCGGCGGCACGCCCGCGAGGCGGGCCAGCACGCGGCCCAGCGCCTTGCCGGTGCGGCTGAAGGTGAAGGTGACGCCGCGCCGCTCCTTGGTGCTGAGCGGGTTGCGGAACGGCGAGCAGGTGGCCTGCCAGACGCGCGAGCTGACGCCGGTGCCGGCCGGGAAGCCGACCTCGGCGAGGTAGGCGTGGTGCACGTCGCCGGAGACGACGACGATGCTGGCCGGCGCGTGGCCGCGCCCCCCGGCGCCGACCTCGCGCAGCAGCTCGCACATGGCGAAGAAGGAGTCGCGGAACGCCGGCCAGTGCTCGAGATCGGCTCCCTGGCGGATCTTCTCCCCCACCTTCGAGGCCAGACCGCCCCATGCGCCGTCGCAGACCGCCTCGTTCCAGGCTTCGAGGTAGTGCAGCCCGGGCGCCATGATCAGCGGCAGCGAGGTGCCGATGACGAGGTGGTCATAGCCGCCGGTGGCGTGCTCCGTGATCCAGCGCCACTCGCCGGCATCGACCATGCTGCGCTCCCCGGGCGTCAGCACGCGGCCGGCACGGGAGTCGATCATCACGACCCGCGTGGTCCCGACGTCGCGGCAGTAGCTCCAGCGCACGCCCGAGACCTCGCGGTCCCACTGGTATGCGGCGGCCGCCAGGATGTCGCCGCCGTCGCCGGCCTCGCGGACGCGCTGGTAGACGGGGTCCTGCTCGAGCGTGTCCGGGGTCAGGTTCCCCCAGTGCTGGTAGAGCGCATAGGCCATGAAGGCGCCGACCACGCGCCGGTCCCACCAGCTGGTGGCGCGGATCTCCTCCAGCCAGTCGATCGACGTGTTCCAGTCGTCGATGACATCGTGGTCGTCGAAGATCATCGCCGACGGCACGGTGGAGAGCAGCCAGCGGATCGGCGGGTCGGTCCATGCCTCGAGGTACAGGCGCGTGTACTCCTCGAAGTCCGAGATCGTCTCCCCGGGCGGCTTGCTCGTGTCCCGCCTGGCGCGGATGAACTCGAGCGTGTCGGGCGAGACCTCGTCGGCGTAGACCTGGTCGCCGAGCAGCAATACGGCGTGCGGCCACTCGGCCGGATCCGAGTCCACCATGCGATACGCGATCGCCCGCAGGGCGTCGACCTCGCGGCCGCTGTCGTGCTCGTCGGGCTTGAGGGTGTAGGGAGGCTCGTGCGGATAGGCGGTCCGGCAGGAGCCGAACACGATCCGGGCAGGGCCGTTCGCCGCGTGGGTGCGCAGCGCGCTGGGCGGGAACTCGCTGCCCTCCTCGGGCCACACGAGCTCGCCGTCGAGCCGCACCTCGTACGGCGTGGCGGCGTTCTCGGGCAGGCCGCTCACGCGCACGATCGCGTAGTGGTGGCCCTCGACCACGAAGGTGCGCTCGCCCGCCTTCGCGTCGCCGGCCCGCACCTCGACCTCGCAGGCGGCGTCGGTCTCGACCCAGACGGTGGCCTCGTCCGTGCTCGCCCAGCGGTTCATGGGCCCGAGGACGAGGCCGGCCATCAGGCGGCGGCCGCTAGCTCGTAGCGGCGGCGGATGCCGTAGAGCGTGGTGCGCTCGGCGGCCGGGCGGCCGGCGTCGTGGGCGGCGCCGACCAGGTCGTCCGGGTCGAGCTTGACCCCGTGGTAGGAGCCCGCCATGCGGGAGATCGACTCCTCCATCAGCGTGCCGCCGAGGTCGTTGACGCCCCAGTGCAGCGCCTCGGTGGCGGCGTCGAGGCCCATCTTCACCCAGCTCGCCTGCAGGTTCGGGATCGTGCGCCCGAGCGCGAGCCGGAACGCCGCCGTGTGCTTGAGGTTCTCCTCGCGGCTGATCTCCTCGATCCCGTGCGTGCGGCCGAGCTGCGTGTGGAACGGGATGAAGGAGAGCGGGACGAACTCGGTGAAGCCGCCGGTCCGCTCCTGCAGCTCGCGCACGACGCGCATGTGCTCGGCCAGCTCCTCGGGCGTCTCGATGTGCCCGAACATGACCGTGACGGTCGAGCGCAGGCCGGCGTGGTGGGCGGCCTCGATGATCTCCACCCAGCGCGCCACCGGCAGCTTGTTGGGGCTGATGCGCTGCCGGACGTCGTCGTGCAGCACCTCGGCGGCGGTGCCGGGCACGGAGTCCAGCCCGGCCTCGGTCAGCCGCGCGAACACCTCGCTCGGCGGCAGCCGCTCGGCGTCGCACATGTGCGCGATCTCCATCGGCGAGTAGGCGTGCAGGTGGATCTGCGGGGCGACCTCCTTGGCCAGCCGCAGCCAGCCGAGGTAGTCCTCGATGCCCCAGTCCGGGTGGATGCCGGACTGCATGCAGATCTCGGTGGCGCCGAAGGCGACGGCGTCGTTGACGCGCGCGACGAACTCCTCGCGGTCGTGCTCGTAGGCGTCGGGCGAGCGGCGGCCGACGCCGAAGCCGCAGAACGCGCAGCCGACGATGCAGACGTTGGAGACGTTGATGTTGCGGTTCACGACAAACGTGACCGTCTCCCCCGCGAGCTCGGCGCGCAGCTCGTCGGCGGCCTGCCGCATGTCCTCGATCGCCTCCGGCCGGCTCTCCGCGAACATCGCGGTGAGCTCGGCCGGCGTCAGCGGCTGCCCGTCACGCGCGCGCTCGATCGTTCCCGGCGGGACGGCGCCGGCGCTGCGGCGCGGGATGAAGGCGCGGTAGCGGTCGCGGATGACCTCGAGCACGCGCGGCGCGATCCACTCGGGGTCGATGAAGCGGCCGTAGACGCAGAGGCGCTCGGCGAGTGCCACGCCGTCCTCGGCGAGCCGCTTGCGGACCTGGGCCGGTGACGGGAACGGGTGCTCGGGCGAGATGTGGTCGCCGTTGGCCGACAGGCCGCCGAGGTCGGTCGCGCCGGCAGCCACGAGCTCCGGCCACCAGTCGGCGAGGTTCGGCGGGATCTGGATGCCGACGTCCGGCATCAGCCGCCGCGTCTCGGCGATCAGCCGCTTCATGTCCTCGATCCCGACCGGCGTGGCCCACGCCGGAGCGCCGTGAACCGGCCCGTCGTGCAGGCCGGTGCGCCAGAACGCGTCCGCCGCCTCGGTGGCGATGTCGGCGGGCTCCTCGCCGTAGTAGCGCCGGTGCGGCACGAAGTTCTGCAGGATCACCTCTTGCAGATGCTCGAAGCCCGCGAGTGCCTCGAGCGACTGCATCCGGTCGTCCTCGGACTCGCCGATGCCGACCAGGATCCCGCTGGTGAAGGGGATCCGCAGCTCCGCGGCGGCCGCGATGGTGACGAGCCGCTCGGCCGGGTGCTTGGTCGGCGATCCCTGGTGGGCGACGAGGTCGGGGTTGACCGACTCGAGCATCAACCCTTGAGACGCGGTGACCTCGCGCAGGTTGGCGAGATCCTCACGGCTCAGGACGCCGAGGTTGGTGTGCGGCAGCAGGCCGCGCTCCAGCGCCTGCTCGCACGCCCACACGACGTAGGCGGTGAAGTCGGCGAAGCCGAGCTGCTCCAGACGCTCGCGTACGCCCGGGTGATGGTCGGGCGCCTCGCCGGTCAGCACCAGCAGCTCCTTCACGCGCCGGCGCGCGGCGCCGTCGAGCAGCCGCTCGACCTCCTCCGGCTCGTGCAGGTGCGGCCGGTGGGTCGCGAACGCGCAGTACTTGCAATGGCACCGGCACGTCCGCGAGAGCGAGAGCGTCAGGTTGCGTGAGAACGTGACCCGGCGGCGCGTCATGCCGCCAGGACGATACTCAGGTCAAGGTATCTATCGGGCGTTGCTCGATCCGTTCCTGGGGCTTGAGGACGATCGCGGTGTAGAGGAAGGCGGCCAGCAGGGCGCCGAGGATCGGGCCGATCACGTACGAGACCAGGAACATGTCGAAGGGCCCGAAGTCGCCTACCAGCAGCGGGCCGAAGGCGCGCGCCGGGTTGAGCGCCGCGCCCGTGACCGGCGCCATGACGAGCACGCCGAGGCCGAGCGCGAGACCGATCGCGTAGGGCGCCCACTCGCGGTTGCCGCGCGGGTCGACGGCCGTGGCCATGATCGCCCACATGAGCACGAAGGCGCCGGTGCCCTCGGCGAGCGCGCCGAGCCAGATCGAGCCCTCGGCGAACTGGTCCGGGTTCACGGCCGGGCCGGCGTAGTTCACGGCCTCGGCCGCGTCGCCCATGATCGCCCCCGCGAACAGCGCGGCGAGGATCGCGCCAATGCACTGGAGCACGATGTAGGCGGCCGCGTCGCCGGCCCCGATCTTGCCCTTGAAGAGCAGCGCGACCGTCACGGCCGGGTTGAAGTGGGCGCCCGACGCGGCGCCAAGCGACCGGATGAGCACGAACAGCACGATGGCGTGCGTGAACGCGATCAGCACGATGTCGAAGTTGCCGGTGCCGAACGGCTCCGGCGCAGTGCCCGAGACCGCCAGGATGATGAACAGCACCAGAACGAACGTGCCGAGCACCTCAGCCGCGTAGGCTGAGGCCGTTCCCAGGGGGAGCGCTGTCGCCTTCGCGGGCGTGGCAGGCGCGGCACTGGTCGTGGCAGCGGACATGGGGGCCTCCTCTCCGTGCGCCGTAAGTGACGCGAACATACTCCTCGGCCAAGACATGTCGATACGGCTGACACCGATCTTGCTCGTCGCGTGCGCGCTGCTCGCGGGCTGCGGCGGCACGTCCGGCTCGGACCGCCCCAACCAGGAGGCGTCGCTGCTGCTCGACTTCACGCCCAACGGGGTGCACGCGGGGATCTACCTGGCGACCTCGCGCGGGTACGACGACGCCGAGGGCGTCCAGCTCGAGGTGCAGGCGCCCAGCGCGTCGACCGACGCGCTGCGCCTGCTCCAGGGCGGCCGCGCCGACATGGCGATCCTCGACATCCACGACATCGGCCTCGCACGCCAGGAGCGCGCCGACATCGTCGGCGTGATGGCGCTCGTGCAGACACCGCTGGCCGCCGTGCTCGCGCAGCCCGAGATCGAGCGCCCGCGCGACCTCGAAGGCCGCCGCGCCGGCGTCACCGGCCTGCCGTCCGACGTCGCCGTGCTGCGCTCAGTGGTGGCGGGCGACGGCGGCGACCCCGACCAGGTGCGCACGACGACGATCGGCTTCGAGGCGGTCAAGGCGCTGCTCGCCGGCCGCGTCGCGGGCGCGACGGCGTTCTGGAACGTCGAGGGCGTCGCGCTGCGCGCAGAGCGCCCCGGCACGCGGGAGTTCCGCGTCGACGAGTTCGGCGCTCCCGCCTACCCGGAGCTCGTGCTGTGCGTGACCCGCGAGACGCTGGAGGAGAAGCGCCCGCTGGTCGAGGCGACGATCCGGGCGCTCCAGCGCGGCTACACGCAGGCCCAGACCGACCCGGAGAGCGCGGTGACCGCGCTCCTGGACGCGGACTCCGGGCTCGATCGCGAGGCCGCTCAGGCGCAGGTCGACGCGGTCTCGGCGGCCTGGACGGCCGGCGCGCGCGCCTACGGCGAGCTGCGCGAGGACGTGCTGCGCGCGTGGGCGGCCTGGGACGTCGAGTTCGGCATCCTCGAGGAAGAGCCCGACCTGGGCCGCGCCTTCGACACCTCGCTGGTCGGGCCCGTCTCTAACCCTTGACGCGCAGCTCGATGCCGTCGAGCAGCGCCTGCAGGCCGCGCTCGAAGCGGCCCGGGTCGGCGGCCATCGCGGCGACGCGGGCGAACCCGGCGCGCGGGTCGTCGCCCGCCCACGCGGCGATCGTCGGGAACTCGCCGGTCGCCAGCAGCGCGTCGAGGTAGGCCACGAGGCCGTCGAGTCGGTCCTCCGCGCCCTCGCCCGTGTCGCGCGACCGCGCCTCGCGCGCGCGGCTCGCGAACCCGAGGACATAGTCGTCGACGAGGGCCACGATCTCGAACACCGCCTGCTCGTCGAGGCCCGTGCGGCTCGCGATCGTCAGCGACTGCTCGACGTGGCGCAGCGCGTTCGGACCGCCCGGCGGGACGGGGACCTGGTCGAACACCCACGGATGGCGCTGGAACGCCTCGTACGAGCGCCGGGCGATCTGGGCCATGCCCTCGCGCCAGTCCTCCGCGAGCTCGTCCTCGGGCACGAGCAGCTCGCCCATGATCGCGTCGTCCATCAGCGCCGCCAGCTCGTCCTTGTTCCGGACGTAGTGGTACAGGGTCATCGTGCCGGCGCCGAGCACCCGCGCGATCCGGCGCATGGTCACCGCCTCGAAGCCCTCCTCGTCCGCGATCAGCAGCGCCGTTTCGGCGATCCGCTCGCGCGTGTGCGCGGGCCTGCGCTCCCCCGGCGCGGGCCGGGCCCAGATCGGCGTGTGGTCGTCGCCTCTTGACATTCGTACACCGTACCACTAAGCTGTTCGTATGTTGTACGAACAAGACGTACGTTATACGAACAACGGGATCGAGGCATACGGGCTCGGCAAGCGCTACGGCGAGCTGTGGGCGCTGCGCGAGCTCGACCTCGAGGTCCCGGCCGGCACGGTGCTCGGTCTGCTCGGGCACAACGGCGCCGGCAAGACGACCGCCGTCCGCATCCTCTCCACGCTCGCCCTCCCCACCACCGGCAGCGCCCGCGTGGCCGGCCACGACGTCGTCGCCGACGCCGCCGCCGTGCGCGCCCGGATCGGCCTCGCGGCCCAGTCCGCGACCGTCGACGGCCTGCTGACCGCGCGCAAGAACCTCGAGCTGGTCGGCCGCCTCTACCACCTGCCGAAGGCCACCGCCCGGGCGCGCGCCGGCGAGCTGCTCGAGCGGCTCGGCCTGACGGACCACGCCGACCGCCTGGTCAAGACCTTCTCCGGCGGCATGCGCCGGCGGCTCGACCTCGCGGCCACGCTCGTCGCCGCCCCGCCGGTGCTGTTCCTCGACGAGCCGACCACCGGGCTCGACCCGCACAGCCGCAACGAGCTGTGGGAGCTCCTGCGCGAGCTGGTGCGCGACGGCGCCACGGTGCTGCTGACCACGCAGTACCTCGAGGAGGCCGACCGCCTGGCCGACGACATCGTCGTGCTCGACCACGGGCGCGCGGTCGCCTCGGGCTCCCCGGAGGAGCTCAAGGCGCGCGTCGGCGGCGAGCGGATCGACGTGACCGTCGCCGCCCCGAGCGACCTGCTCGCGGGCGAGGCCGCGCTCGCGCGCTTCGCCGACGGGCCGTCGACGAGCGAGGGGACGATCCTCACCGTTCCGGTCGCGGCCGGCACGTCGCTGCTCGACGTCGCCCACGCGCTCGACGCCGCCGACGTGGCCGCCACCGACGTCCATCGCCGCGAGGCGACGCTCGACGACGTCTTCCTGACCCTGACCACCACCCGATCCAAGGTGGCTGCCTGATGTCCGCCGTCGCTCTCCGCACCCGCTGGCTCGTCTCCGACAGCCTCGTGCTCGCCCGCCGCAACCTCGAGCACGTCCGCCAGATCCCCGAGAAGCTGCTTGACGTGACGCTGCAGCCGATCATGTTCGTGCTGCTGTTCGCGTTCGTGTTCGGCGGCGTGATCGCCGTCCCGGGCGGCGACTACACCGACTACCTGATCGGCGGCATCCTCGTGCAGTCGCTCGCCTTCGGGATGATGGGCCCGGGCGTCTCGATCGCCACCGACCTCGGCGAGGGCATGGTCGACCGCGTGCGCTCGCTGCCGACGTCGCGGTCGGCCTACCTGATGGGCCACTTCGTCGCCGAGCTGGCGGCGACCCTCGTCGCCATCGTCCTACTCGTGGCGACCGGCTTCGCGGTCGGCTGGAGCATCGACTCCAGCGTCGCCGAGGCCATCGGCGGCTTCGCCCTGCTCGTCCTGTTCGCGGCGGCCATGATCTGGCTGGGCACGCTGATCGGCGTCATCTCGCGAACGCCTGACGCCGTGCAGGGCATCGCGTTCATGACCGTGTTCCCGCTGACCTTCCTGTCCAACGCCTTCGTGCCGGCGGAGGGACTGCCGGACGGGCTGCAGCAGATCGCCGAGTGGAACCCGATCAGCGCGGTCGTCGCCGGCGTGCGCACGCTGTTCGGCAACCCGACGGCGCTGCCCGCCGACGCGCCGTGGCCGCTCCAGCATGCCGTGCTCGCGGCCGTGCTGTGGTCGGTGGCGATCCTGGCCGTGGCGGCGCCGCTGTGCGTGGCGCGGTTCAAGCGCCGGACGACCGGCTAGCCCGGGATCCGCGTGACGGTTCCGGCGCGCGAGTCGACCACCCACGCCGCGCCATCGCCCACGGCGATCGAGGCCGGGAAGCCGCCGATCCGCAGCACGCGGGACACGCGCAGGGAGTCCGGGTCGATCTCGAGCACCTCGCCGCGGTCGCTGTCGAGCACGAGGACGCCGGTGCGCGTCACGGCCAGCGCGCCCGGCGCCCGGCCGGCGGCGATCGGCTCGCCCTGCGGCTGGCCGGTGGCGGCGTCGATGCGGGTCACCGTGCCGTCGCCGCGGTTGGCGACCCAGACCGAGCCGAAGCCGACCGCGATGTCCTGCGGGTCGCGCCCGACCGCGATCCGGCGGCCGACGACGAGGTCCTCGCGCGGGTCGACGCGCGCGACGGTCCCGTCGCCGGAGTTGACGACCCACAGGTAGTTGCCGCCCAGCGCGAGCGCGGTCGGGAAGTTGCCGGTCCGGATCGGCGGGCCGAGCGGCTGGTTCGAGATCGGGTCGATCCGCATCACGGTCCCGCGCTGGCCGTTCGACACCCATGCCCCGTCGGCGCCGACCGCCACGTCGACGGCGTCGGCGCCGATCGCGATCCGGCGGCCGACCGAGCCCGGGACCAGCGGGTTGAGCCGTGTCACGCTGTCGTCGCCCGCGTTCGCCGTCCACACCGAGCCGGCGCCGACGGCGACCCGCAGCGGCGCCGCGCCGGTCTCGTGGCGCGTGGGTGACTGCTCAGGCTGCGCCGCGTCGAGCGCCACGATGCGGTCGTCGCGTCCGCTGGCGACCCAGACCGTGTCGCCGTCCACGGCCACGTCGGTCGGCAGCCGCGCCACCTCGAACGTGCCGCCGTCGTCGCCGCCGCCGCCGCCCTCGAGCGCGAGCACGACGAGCGCCGGGCCGACCAAAACGGCGAGCAGGAGCGCGATCATGGCGACGCGGATGTCCCACGACGATCCCTGGCGCCTCGGCTGCGGCGTGGGGGCGACGGTCGAGCTCATTGCGCGTCCAGGGTCTGCGTGCCCGGCAGCCGGGTCGCGGGGACGGGGGTGTTGATCACGGCGTCGATCGGCTGGTAGCCGGGATGCTCGCGCTTCGCGTACGCGTGCAGAGCGGGCGCGCAGCGGTAGTAGTCGCGCCAGCCGACGTAGATGCGCCGCTCGTCGACCTCCAGCTCGCCGATCCGCTCCTTCACGGTCTCCCACGGGATGGCCAGCGCGCCGCCCTTGGTCGTCGCCATCGCCATGCCGACCAGCTCGCCGTCGGCGTTCACGACCGGCCCGCCGGACGATTCGGGGACGACCCGGGCGTCGAGCCGGATCGCCGACGCCAGCGGCGGCAGGCCCTCCTCGACAGGCGCGTTCGAGGCGGTGCCGGCCGAACGCAGCGGGATCGAGACGAGCGCGTTCTCCCGGCGGCCGACCGCGGACAGCAGGTCGCTGGAGGACGGGATGCCGCCGGCCGCCGGCAGCGCCACCAGGCCGGGTACGCGCGGCTGGATCTCGATTACGGCGAGGCCGGCGCACGGGGCGCGCGCCACCAGCCGTCCGTGCAGGACGCCGAGCCCGGTGGTCAGCCGCAGCGACGTCGCGCCCCAGACGGTGTGCGCGGAGGTGACCACGAGACCGGCGCGCGCGTCGACGATCGCGCCGGAGCTGCGCACGCGCTGGTCGCCGATGCGCGCGTCGATGGCCACCACGCCGAGGCCGAGCTCGGGCGGCGCGGGGGCGGCCGAGACCGCGGTCCGGTCGCCTCCGGTGGCCAGCAGGAGGGCTGTAGCGGCCAGGACCATGGCCATCGCGATCACGCCGGCATGCCGCACGTTGCGACTCTATCCCTGGTCGCAAGGCCAGTGGGCGCCATGTTGCAGGAGTGACAAGGTATGCCGGTGAGCGTCGAAGTGAGCACGCCGCGCCGCTCGCGGCGCCTGCTGTGGCTGGCCGTGGTGGCCGGCGCGGTGGCCGTCGTGCTCGCCGCGGCGGTCGTGGTCGTCGCGCTCACCTCCGATGACGACCCGCCCGCCCGCTTCGCCCTGCCCGGCCAGCCGACCAGCGTGGTCGTCACGCCGGAAGGCGTATGGGTCGCCGCGCCGAACCGGGGCGCGATCCTCCCGCTCGATCCGGACTCCGGGCGGCTCGGCGCGCCCCTGCGCACGGGCGGCGCCCCGTCGCGGCTCGCGGCCGGCGCGGAGAGCCTGTGGGCGGTCGACACGGCGCGCGCCGCGCTCGTCCCGATCCAGCGCGACCCGCCGCGGACGTTCCCCGCGATCCCGGTGGGGGCCGACGCGACCGACGCCGTCGTCGCCGCCGGCGCGGTCTGGGTGCTCAGCTCGCCCGAGGGCCTGGTGCGGGTGATCGAGCCCGGCGGGCGTCCGGTGCGCGAGCTGCAGGTCGGCGCCGACGCCGTCGACCTGGCGGCCGGCGGCGGCTGGGTGGTCGTGGCCGGCGCCAGCAGCGGCACGCTGACGCGCATCGACGCCGGCCGACGCAGCGTGACCGGCCCGCCGGTCAGCCTCGGCGGCCTGCCGGCGGCGGTCGCGGTCAGCAACGGCAGCGCGTGGGTGGCCGACGCCAGCGGCGGCACCGTCGCGCGCGTCGACCTCGAGACCGGCGAGCGGCGCGGCGCCTCGATCGCGGTCGGCGGTCGACCGGTCGCCGTGGCCGCGGACGGCGACGACGTCTACGTGCTGAGCCGGCGCGACCGCGTGCTCGTGCACGTCGACAGCGCCACCGGCGAGGTGCTCTCGCGGCGCGCGGCGGGCAGCGACCCGTCGGCGCTGGCGCTCGACGAGGCGTACGTCTGGGTGGCCGACGGCGGCGACGACGAGGTACTGCGCTTTGAGCGCTGAGGTCTCAAAGCGCCGCCGCTTCCTGCTGGCGTTCGCGATCTGCGCGATCCTCGGCGGCCTCGGCGGCCTGATGATGGCCGAGCTGCAATCCGAGTCGGAGGCGCGGCCGCGGTTCATCCCGCCGCGCGAGGAAGCGCAGGACTTCCGCCTGCACGACCAGGACGGCGACCCGATGGGGTTGTGGGACGTGCGCGGCGACGTCGTCGTGATGACCTTCATCTACACGACGTGCTGGGACCTCTGCCCGGCCGAGGCGGCCACGATGATGAAGGCCGTGAAGCAGGTCGGCGACGGCGTGACCGCCTTCGCGATCAGCGTCGACCCCGTCGGCGACACGCGAAAGCGCGTGGACGACTGGCTGCGCGTGCGGAACTGGCAGAACGGCCCGATGAAGTACCTCACCGGCACGCGCGAGGAGCTCGCGCCGGTCTGGCGGGCGTACGGCATCGTCCCCATCAACGCGACGGACGAGGATGCCTACGAAGCGGCCGAGTCGACCGATCGCTTCCGCGCCCAGGCGGCGGACGAGGGTCTCGACCTCGCCGCCCGTCCCTACACGCACCCGGAGCGCCCGGCGCCGCCGCCGGCGGCGCTCGAGGAGAGCCCCGACGTGCGCGACTTCACCTACCGCGGGCGCACGCGCCACGCGGCCGGGCTCGAGTACGAGCACTCAGCCTACGTGCTGCTGATCGACAAGCGCGGCGTGCAGCGGCTCGGCATCCCGTTCGAGCGACTCGACGCGGACGCACTGGCTCAGGACCTCCGCGTCCTGCGCGACGAGCCCGTGAAGTAGCCGGCCGCCGCCGCTCCCGCCAGCAGGACCCCCGCGAGCAGCAGCGGAGCCCCGGTCGCCTCGCCGTCGGCGGTCCGCCGGGGCAGCGAGTCGGGGGCGGGCTCGAACAGCGTCGGCGGCACATCGGCGGCCGCCTCGGACACCTCAGGGGTCTGCGCGGACGCGGCCGGCGGTCCGGCGGCGAACGCGATCGCGACCACCAGGCTGACCGTCCGCGAGCGCATCAGCGCCGAGCTTACGCGGATCCGACCGGGCCGGGGCATCCTTCTCGTGTGCCGCGCTGGCTGCTGGTCCTGCTCGGGGTCGTCCTCCTCGCATTCGCGATCTCGGTAGCGACCAGCGGCGACGAGCCGGACCGCCGGCCGGACGCCACGCCGCGGCCCCGCGGCCTCGCCGCCCATCTGCGCGCGCTCCAGGACATCGCGTCCGAGCACGGCGGCACCCGCGCCGCCGGGTCGCCGGGCGATGCCGCGACGGCCGACTACATCGAGCAGCGGCTGCTGGAAGCCGGCTACCGCGTCACCCGCCAGCGCATCCGCGTGCCGTACTACCGCGAGTCGGCGCCGCCGCGGCTCACGACGCGAGGGCGCCGCGTGCGCCCGATCCGCACGCTGCAGTTCTCGCCCGGCGGCCGCGCTTCGGGTGTCGTGCGCGCCGCCGGGCTCGGCTGCTCCAGCGGCGACTTCGACGCCCTGCAGGCGGGCGAGATCGCGCTCGTGCAGCGCGGGACGTGCTTCTTCCGCATCAAGGCGGACAACGCCGAGCGCGCCGGCGCGGCCGCCGTGCTCGTGGTCGACCAGAGCGAGCGACCGGTCGCCGCCACGCTCGGCAGCCCGGGTCTTCGCATCCCCGCGCTGGCGCTGGGCGCGCCGGCCGGCGAAGGGCTGGAGGGCCGGCGCGCGACGGTCGCCGTGAGCGCCGTGTCCGAGCGGCGCGACACGACCAGCGTCATCGCCGAGACCGGTCCGGAGGACGCGCCGCGCGTGGTGATGGCCGGCGGCCACGTCGACTCCGTCCCCGCCGGCCCCGGCCTGAACGACAACGGCAGCGGCGTCGCCGCCCTGCTGCACATCGCCGAGCGCCTGGCGGGCGAGGACCGGCCGCTGCGGTTCGGGTTCTGGGCCGCCGAGGAGATCGGCCTCCTCGGCTCGCGCAAGTACGTGAGCGGGCTGCCGCGCGCCGAGCGGCAGCGGATCGCCGCCTACGTGAACCTCGACATGGTCGGCACGCCCGACAGCGAGCCCGAGGTCTACGACGGCGCCCGCACGATCGAGCAGGCCCTGCGCCGCCACCTGCCCCGCGGCACCGGCGAGGTGCAGCTCGAGGGCAACTCAGACCACGCGTCGTTCGAGCGTTTCGGCATCCCCGTCGGCGGCGTCTTCACCGGCCTCGACGACTGCTACCACCAGCGCTGCGACAGGCTGCGCAACGTCGACCTCGACGTGCTCGAGACGTCGGCGAGCGCCACGGAGGCGGCGCTGCTCGACCTCAGCCGCTGACGGTCCACGTGTCGCCCGCGTGGAGCAGGTCGCGCACCGAGTCCGGGCCGATCGACTCGCGCGCCGAGGCGAGCTTGCGCGAGACCTCGGCGAGGCCGACCGGGCGCTCGACGGCGCGGAAGACGCCGATCGGGGTCGGCTCGTTGGGCGAGTCGGCCAGGCGGGCGAGCGCGAAGGCCTGCGCGGGGTCGTCGCGGTGGGCGTCGTGGACCACGAGGTCGTCGCGATCGCCGGCCACGATCTCCAGTCTGCCGTCGGCGGCGCGCGCCACGCCGTGCTCGTCGTCGGGCCCGAAGCGGATCGGCTCGCCCTGCACGAGCGGGATGCGGTTGAAGACGGCGCGGTCCTTCTCGGTCAGCGCGAAGAAGGCGCCGTCGTTGAAGACCGGGCAGTTCTGGTAGATCTCGACGAAGGCGGTGCCGTCGTGCTCTGCGGCGGCACGGAGCACGTCGGTCATGTGATGGCGGTCGCGGTCGACCGTGCGGGCGGCGAACGTGGCGCCGGCGCCTAGTGCCAGCGCGAGCGGGTTGAACGGCTCGTCCTGGGCGCCGAACGGCGTCGACTTCGTGACCTTGCCGAGCTCGGAGGTCGGTGACGCCTGCCCCTTCGTGAGCCCGTAGATCTGGTTGTTGAACATCAGGATCTTCACCGGCACGTTGCGGCGCAGCGCGTGGATCAGGTGGTTGCCGCCAATCGACAGCGCGTCGCCGTCGCCGGTCACGACCCAGATCGAGAGGTCGTCGCGGGCGGCCGCCAGGCCGGTGGCCAGGGCGGGCGCGCGCCCGTGGATGCCGTGCATCCCGTAGGTGTCCATGTAGTAGGCGAAGCGGCCGGCGCAGCCGATGCCGGACACGAACACGACGCGGTGCGGCGGGATGCCGAGCTCGGGCATCAGCTTCTGGACCGAGGCGAGCACCGCGTAGTCGCCGCAGCCCGGGCACCAGCGCGTCTCCTGGTCGGAGCTGAAGTCCTTCGCTGTCAGCTCTGTCACAGCAGCTCCAGCATCACGCTCTCGAGCTCGGCCGCGAACAGCGGCTTGCCCTCGAGCTTGGTGTGGCTGACGACGTTGACGAGGTACTCGGCGCGCAAGAGCTGCGCGAGCTGGCCGGAGTTCATCTCCGGCACCAGCACGCGGTCGAAGCGGTGCAGGATCTCGCCGAGGTTGGTCGGCAGCGGGTGCAGGTGGTGCAGGTGCGCGAGGGCGATCGCGTGTCCGTTGAGACGGACGCGGCGGGCGGCGGCGCGGATCGAGCCGCGGCTGGAGCCCCAGCCGATCACCAGCAGCTCGGCCCCGGGGTCGGCGTCCACGTAGAGGTCGGGCAGGTCGGCGGCGATGCCGCGCACCTTGTCGGAGCGCACGCGCGTCATGTGCGCGTGGTTGGCGCCGTCGTAGGAGATGTCGCCGGTGACGTCGCGCTTCTCGAGCCCGCCGATGCGGTGGGCCAGGCCCGGCGTGCCGGGGATCGCCCACGGGCGCGCGCCCTGCTCATCGCGTGCGTACGGCTCGAACGGCTCGTCCGTCGCCTCGGCGAAGTTCGGGTCGATCTCCGGAAGCGAGTCGGTGTCGGGAAGCCGCCACGGCTCGCTCGAGTTGGCCAGGAAGAGGTCGGAGAGCAGGATCACCGGCGTGCGGTAGCGGACCGCGATGCGCGCCGCCTCGTAGGCGGCCTCGAAGCACTGGCCCGGCGTGGAGGCCGCCACCACCGGCAGCGGCGACTCGCCGTGGCGGCCGTGGATGGCCATCAGCAGGTCCGACTGCTCGGTCTTGGTCGGCATGCCGGTCGAGGGGCCGGCGCGCTGCACGTCGATCACGATCAGCGGCAGCTCGAGCGCGACCGCGAGCCCGATCGTCTCGGCTTTAAGGTCCATGCCCGGGCCGCTCGTGGCGGTGACGCCGAGGCCGCCGCCGAACGCCGCGCCCAGCGCCATGCCGGCGGCGGCGATCTCGTCCTCGGCCTGGATCGTCCGCACGCCGAGGTCCTGGTGGCGCGCGAGCTCGTGCAGCAGCTCGGAGGCAGGCGTGATCGGGTAGCTGGCGAGCACCAGCGGCAGGCCCGACCGGATGCTGGCGGTCAGCAGGCCGAGCGCGGTGGCCGTCGTGCCGTTGACGTTGCGGTAGGTGCCGGGCGGGACGTCGGTCGCCGGGTCGACGCGGTACTGCACGTCGATCAGCTCGGAGGTCTCGCCGAAGTTCCAGCCGGCCCGGAAGGCGGCGAGGTTGGCCTCCAACGGGCCCGGCTTGTTGACGAACTTGCGCCGCAGCCAGTCCTCGGTCGGCTCCGTCGGGCGGTCGTAGAGCCACGAGACGACGCCGAGCGCGAACAGGTTCTTGGCGCGCCCTGCGTCACGCGTCGAGACCCCCTCCATGGCCTCGGTCGCGCTCGTCGTGAGCGAGGTCATCGGGATCCGGATCAGGTGGTAGCCGTCGAGCGAGCCGTCCTCGAGCGGGTTGGTCTCGTAGCCCGCCTTCTGCAGGTTGCGCTTGCTGAACGAGTCCTCGTTGGCGATCACCGTCCCGCGCTTGGCGAGCGCCGACAGCTCGCTGCGCAGCGCGGCGGGGTTCATGGCGATGAGCACGTCCGGCTCGTCGCCGGGCGTGAGGATGTCCTGCGCCGCGAAGTGGATCTGGAACGCGGAGACGCCGGCGAGCGTGCCGGCCGGCGCGCGGATCTCGGCCGGGAAGCTGGGCAGCGTCGCGAAGTCGTTGCCGTGCTCGGCCGTGGCGTCCGTGAAGCGGCTGCCGGCGAGCTGCATGCCGTCACCCGAATCGCCCGCAAAGCGGACGATTACCCGCTTGCGTGCCTTAGCCGGACTTCGGGTGATGGCCATGTGTCTTTCGCAGTGTGACACTACGAAAGGACGACCCGCGTGGCGAAGTCAGCTTTACTGCTGGCGGAGGCGGCGGAACTCCTGCCGGAACGACTCCGGCCGGCCCCAGTCCTGGATCGTCTCGACGCGGCCGGTGCGCACCTCGCGCAGCGCCAGCTCGCCGGCGATGCCCGCCTCGTCGAGCAGCTTCAGCGACCCGTGGACGGCCTCGGCTGCCGCGGCGTGGCCGAAGTGGTGCGCGACGAGCAGCCGGAAGTGCCAGTCGTGCATCGAGTACGGCTGGGCGTTGCAGGTCACCAGCAGCGTCGCCGCCTCGATGTAGCGCTCTTCGTCGATGCGCAGGTCGATCTCGAGGTCCGTCCAGTCGGACGGCAGCGAGTCGGTGATCTCGTCGAAGGCCTCGGCAAGCGGCATGATTGGCCCGAGAGGCTACATGGCAGGCTTTCCCCTGGACCCGGAGGATCCGTTCGCGCCGGCGCGCGGGCTGAGCCTCGATGGATTGCTGCGGCTGCTCGAGCGGCTCGACGGCGCCGAGGAGGCCGAGGTGGTGCGCTCGGCGCTCGAGGCGGGCGTGCCGCGCGAGCGCGTGCTCGACGAGCTGCAGCGCGAGGTCGAGCGCCGATTGGTGCGCGTGCGCGACGAGTAACCTCGATGGAGATGGCCGTTATCGCCGACACCGGATACCGGGCGTTGACCGAGTCCTGCGGTCTCGTCGACCGCTCCGAGCGCGGCAAGCTCGCGCTGACCGGCTTGGAGGCGAAGGGCTTCCTGCACGGCCAGGTCACGAACGACATCGAGTCGCTCGAGCCGGGCCGCGGCTGCTACGCCGCCTTCCTCACGCACAAGGGCAAGATGCTCGGCGACATGCGGGTGCTCGACCTGGGCGACGAGCTGCTGCTCGACACCGAGCGCGTCGCGCTGCAGGAGCTCTTCAACATGATCCGCCGCTACAAGCTGGGGCGCGACGTGGAGCTGCACAAGCGCACGCTCGAGCTGGGCCTGCTGTCGCTGATCGGGCCGCAGACCGAGACGTTCGGGCTCGAGCGCGAGCACGACAACCGCCGCGACGAGATCGGCGGCCGGCCGGTCGTGCTGGTGCGGACCTACGCCGGCGTCGACGTGTTCGTCCCGGCCGACGGCGTCGATGCCGTGCGCGCCGCGCTCGACCTCCCCGAGGCGAGCGAGGAGGTCGCCGAGATCGTGCGCGTCGAGCACGGGCGGCCGCGCTACGGCGCCGAGCTCGACGACGGCGTGATCCCGCAGGAGGCCGGGCTCAACGAGCGCGCGGTGTCGTTCACCAAGGGCTGCTACGTGGGCCAGGAGACGGTCGCACGGCTGCACTACCGCGGCAAGCCGAACCGGCACCTGCGCGGGCTGCGGCTGTCGGCGCCGGCGTCGCCCGGCGACGAGCTGCGCCTCGGCGAGAAGGTCGTCGGCCG
Source organism: uncultured Solirubrobacteraceae bacterium (assembly GCA_963835525.1). Lineage (GTDB taxonomy): Bacteria > Actinomycetota > Thermoleophilia > Solirubrobacterales > Solirubrobacteraceae > DASSUW01. Next base: position 1,762,994 of record CAWIFM010000008.1, on the reverse strand, counting down.
GCTGAGCACGGTCGCCGAGTCGCCCGTCTTCGGTCCTATCGCGCTCGCGCTCGTGCGGCGCGAGGCGGCGCCCGGCGACACCGTCATCGTGTCGGACGGAACGGTGACCGCCCAGGTCGTTGACCTCCCCTTCGAGGAGTAGCATCGCGCCATGGCCGCGAACGTCCTCGTCGTCGCCAACCTCACGGCCACCTCGACGTACCTGCTGGACGCGCTGAAGGTCCGCGCCGAGCGGGGCCCGATCCGCGTCACGCTCGTGATGCCGGCGCAGGGGCCGGGGCTCGGCGGGCGCGAGGCGGTGCGCGAGCGGCTCGACGAGGCGCTCGAGGGCATGCGCTCCGCCGGCCTGGAGGCCGACGGCGCGATCGGCGACGCCGACCCGATGGAGGCGGTGGCCGAGTGCTTCGACCCCGCGCGCCACGACGAGGCGATCGTCTGCACGCTGCCGGGTCGCAGCTCGAAGTGGCTCCAGTACGACTTCCCGCACCGGGTCGCGCGCTTCACGGGCGTCCCGGTCACGCACGTCGTGGCGGACGACCTGCGGCCCGCGCCGGCGACGAGCCCGGCGCCGACGCACGAGCGCCAGCCGCTCGGCCCGCTGTCGGTGCTCGCCTGGGGCGGCCGCCGGTCGGAGAGCTCGTGAGGGCAGCGCTCACGACCAAGCTGGTCGGGCTCGCGACCGAGCGGCTCCACGTCACCGATCCCGCCGTGCGGGACCACATCCAGCGGCTGCTGGCGGCCCAGCAGGAGGTCGAGCGCGCGCTCGCCGTGCTGGCCCAGGACCTCGCGGCCGCCGGGGCCGCGCCGGATGGCATCGAGGCCGACCTCGAGGACCGCGTGGCCGAGCTGCGCGACCTCCAGGGCGCCGTGCTGATGGCCACCGCCGCGCAGCAGCCCGAAGACGCCGCCTAACCGAGCGTCTTCACCAGCGTCGCCAGCGTCCGCTCGTCCGGCGCCTCGTCGAGCTCGAGCACCGGCGCGTCCTCATGGAACGCGAGCCACGAGCCCACGATCCGTGCCTCGCCCAGCTCCTCCGCCGGCAGCCAGGCGCCGCGCGGAGCGGCCGCCAGCGCCCTCGTGCGGGCGACGATCTCGTCGGGCGGGGGCAGCGGCCCCCAGTCGGCGATCCGCCCGGCGACGATCCAGAAGGCGTCGGCGCGGCCGGGCTCGGCCGGGTGCGGAGCGAGCACGAGCCGCGAGCCGGCGTGCGCGGCGCGCAGGACGCCGCCGAGCTTGCCGAGTAGCGACTCCAGCCGGCGTGCGCGGCGGCGCAGCCAGGCCGCGCGCTCGTAGTGCCGGGCGGCCGACGCCTCGCGCATCTGCGCCTCGACGTGCGCGAGCAGCGCCGCTCCGCCGTCGACCTCGAAGAGGCCGAGCGCCCGGTCGAGCCGCTCGCGGTAGAGGTTGGGGTCGAGGTCGCCGAGGCAGGGCGACAGGCAGCGGCCCATCTGCCCGTAGGCCGACGGGTGCGGGCGCGTGTGCAGGGCGCGGCCGCAGTGGCGCAGCCCGAACAGCGAGTTGAGCTGCTCGACCAGCTCGGCGGCCGCGGCGCGCCCGCGGACGGGGCCGACGCAGATCGCGTGGCCGGCGGCGGGCTCGCGCGCGACCTCGAGAATCGGGAACGGGATGTCGAGCCGGCAGCGCAGGTAGACGTAGCCGTCGGGCTCCTTCTTGAGCTGCGTGTTGCCGGGCGGCTTGAGCGCCTTGATCAGGCGGTTCTCGAGCACGAGCGCGCCGAGCTCGGACTCCGTCGGCTGGTAGTCGACGTGCTCGGCCTCGCCGGTCCAGGTCGAGGGCGTCGTGAAGTGCGCCCGTGCGCGCGTGCGCAGGCAGATCGACTTGCCGACGTAGAGCGGACGGCCGTCGGCGTCGCGGAAGATGTAGACGCCCGGGTCCTTGGGCAGGCCGGAGAGGTCGGGCCGGTCGTCGCGCCCGCGCGTGGTGCGCGCCGGCTTGGGCTTCGGCGCCTTGCGTGGGCGCAGCAGCGACAGCCCCTCCCCCACCGTGCGCGCGTTGGCGCACAGCCGCGGGAGCAGCGCGCACAGCACGCGCGCGCAGGTCTCGGCGTCGGGCAGCGCGCGGTGGGTCTGCGCGACCTCGATCCCGAGCGCGTCGGCCAGCGAGGCCAGGCCGCGCCGGCGCTGCAGCGGCGCCAGCCGGCGCGCGAGCGCCACGGTGCACATCACCGGCGGGTCGGGCCACTCGAGCTCGGCGCGCTCGAACGCCTGCTTGAGCACGCCGACGTCGAAGCGCGCGGAGTGGGCGACGAGGATCCGGCCCTTCATCTGCTCCGCGAGCTCGGGCAGCACCTGCTCGGGCGGCGGCGCCTCGTCGACCATCGCCTGCGTGATCCCGGTGAAGCGCTGGATGCCGCGACCGAGCGGCTCGGAGACGCCGACCAGCGAGCTCCAGCGTTCGTGCAGCTCGCCGCCGCCGACCAGCACGGCGCCCACCTCGGTCAGCTCGCAGCGCTCCTTCGGCTGCCCGTTGGTCTCGGTGTCGACGGCGAGGAACTCCGCGCCGGCGAGCGGGCTTTCGAGGAGGGCGGCTTCTGGCATCGGGCCGCGTGTCATACGCCTCGAACCGGACGGCATGCACGCGTGCTTGCAGTACATTCGCCGCGTGCGCCCGACGCTCGCCCTCGCCGCCGTCGTCCTGCTCGCGGGGTGCGGCGGCGACGACACGGCCGACCACCAGAACAAGCCGCGGCCGCCGGCCCCGATCAACGTGACCGCGGCGATCGACGGCGACCGCGTGCGCGTCTCCCCCGTCACCTTCGGCTCCGGGCCCGTCGTCTTCATCATCTCCAACCAGTCGGGCGCGGCTCAGACCGTCACGTTCGAGACCGACGAGCTCGGCGGCGACAGCGGTGGCATCACGCGCTCGACGCGGGAGATCGCTTCGCGCTCGACCGCCCAGCTGAAGGTCGACCCGCCCGAGGGGACCTACACGTTGAGCGCCAGCGCGAGCGACATCAGGGCGGCCGAGATCGAGGTCGGTGCGCGGCGCGAGTCCGCGCAGAACGAGCTACTCCAGCCGTAGCTGGCGCTTCCAGGTGGCGCCGCCGTCGGTCGAGCGGTGCACCTCGCCGCCCGCCACCGAGGCGTACAGATTGCCGTCGTCGTCGGCCGCGAGCTCGTTGACCGAGAGGCCGACGGTGCCGCGGTCCTTCCAGGTGGCGCCGCCGTCGGCGCTCACCTTGATCGTCCCGCCGGGGTCGGAGCGATAGAGCGCGTCCGGCGCCGCCCAGGCGAGCTGCTCGGTGGGGCTCGGGTCGCGCGGCCGCCAGGAGCCGCCCCCGTCGCCCGAGCTGAACGTGCCCTGCTGGGTGGCCACCACCATGCGCTGCGGGTCCTTCGGGTCGAAGGCGACGTCGAGCGGCATGTCCGGCGGCGTGCGGGACTCGAAGCTGGCGCCGCCGTCCCCGCTGACCTGGATGTCGGTCTCGTCCACTCGCACGGCGACGACGTGGTCGCCGCGCGCCTGGAGGAGGTGGAAGTCGCTCTCGCCGAGCTGGCTGACCGACTCCCACGTGTCGCCGGCGTCTCCCGAGCGGATCAGCCCGAGGTTCTCGGGCAGCGCGGTGCCGCCGCCCTCGGGGTGGCCGGAGCCGATCAGCTCGCCCGGACCGGCGTAGCGGATGACGAGGTTGCTCGACACCGGGCCGGCGCCGTCGGGCGTGGTGAGCTCGCCGGTGACCCGCTCGGCCTTGCTCGCTCCCTGCTTCGCGCGGAACAGGCCGAGGCCGGTGCCGATCATCAGCGTGCCGTCGGCGGGGTCGACGGCCAGCGAGCCGATGAAGGCGTTGGCGGCGCTGCCCGGCTCGGCCGGCTCGGTCGGCTCGGCCTCGATCGTCGGGTTCGGCGTGGGCGTCTCGGCCGGCGCAGCCGTCTCGGGCGGATCGTCGCCGCCGCAGCCGGCGATCGCCAGCACGACCACGATGGCGAGAAGGGACGCGCGCACGGCGCGGAAGGATACGGCGATGTCGGGGGCCCGCCCTACCGGCGGAGAACGTGTCGAGCGTCCGCCGGTCGGGCACCCCTAGGCGGTGTCGAGCTCGCGGGGTGTGAGCGCGACGGTGCGGCTGACGCCGTCGCGCACGACCTCGAGCGCGCAGCTGGTGCCGATCCGCTCCTCGGTCATCACCCGCTGGAGGTCGTCGACGGCGCGGACCGGCGTGCCGTCGACCCCGACGATCAGGTCCTCGGCGCGCAGGCCGGCGCGGGCGGCCGGCGAGCCCTCGATCACCTCGACGACCTCGATCGCCCGGTCGCGGCCGAGCGAGGCGGCGACGCGCGGCGGCAGCGGGCGGGCGCCGCCGGCGATGCCGATCCAGGCGCGGCGGACGCGGCCGTCGCGCATCAGGGCGGAGACGATCCGGCGGGTGGCGGTGTTGACCGGCACGGCGAGGCCGAGCCCGATCCCGGCCACCGCGGTGTTGATGCCCACCACGCGGCCGCGGCCGTCGACCAGCGCGCCGCCCGAGTTGCCGGGGTTGAGCGCGGCGTCGGTCTGGATGACGTCGTCGATGATGCGCGTGGCGCCGCCCTGGCGGGCGGGCAGCGAGCGGCCGAGCGCGGAGACCACGCCGGCCGTCACGGAGCCGGCGTAGCCGTGCGGATTGCCGATCGCCACCACGAGCTGGCCCACGCGCAGCGTGCTCGCGTCACCCAGCTCCGCGGGCTGCAGCCGCGCCGACTCGGCCCGCAGGACCGCGAGGTCCGACAGCGGGTCGGCGCCGACGATCCGCGCCTCGAGATCGCTGCCGTCGACGAACGAGGCCCGCACCCGCGACCCGGACCCGCCCACCACGTGCGCGCTGGTGAGCATGAACCCGTCGGGCGTGATCACCACGCCGCTGCCGCCGCCGGTGTTCCAGCGCCGCCGGTTCGAGATCCGCAGGTTCGCGACCGACGGCCCGAGCGTGTCGGCCACCCGCGTCACCACCCGCGAATACGCGTCGAGCGCCTCGATCTCTTCATCCACCACAGTCACTTGCAGAATGCTAGCGAGTAAGGGGGCCAGGCCCCTCTGTGGTAGTACAGATCGCAGCTGTAGCAGCACAGAGGGGTCTGACCCCCCTTATTGCCGTAACTGCGATCGGGTTTAGTACATTTGCGTGATGGCTGTTGCGGCGACGCGGGTGACTCCGGACCTCGAGGGCCTGGACGCGGGCGGGGTGCTCGCGTACATGGTCGAGCGCTTCCACCCCCGGCTCGCGGTCGCCTGTTCGTTCCAGAAGGAGGCGTCGGTCGTCCTCGACCTGCTGCTGAAGATCGCCCCCGACGCGCGCATCTTCACGCTGGACACCCACGTCCTCTTCCCCGAGACCTACGAGACGTGGCAGCGCGTCGAGAAGCGGTACGGGATCAGCATCGAGGTCCATCAGGGACCGAGCCTGGGCCGCCAGGCCGCCACCCACGGCGACCGCCTGTGGGAGCGCGACCCCGACGAGTGCTGCCGGCTGCGCAAGGTCGACCCGCTCAACGAGGCGCTGGCCGACGTCGACGCCTGGGTCTCCGGCGTCCGCCGCGAGCAGTCGCCGGTGCGCGCCCGCACACCCAAGCTGGCCTGGGACCGCAAGCACGAGCGCTGGAAGGCCAACCCGCTCGCCGATTGGACCGAACACGACGTCTGGCGCTACATCGCCGAGCACGACGTCCCCTACAACCCGCTGCACGACCGCGGGTACGCCTCGATCGGCTGCACCCACTGCACCAAGCCGGGCGACGGGCGCGAGGGCCGCTGGTCCGGGTCCGCCAAGGACGAGTGCGGACTGCACGGCTGAGCGCGTAGCCTGCGCTGCGTGCTGGTTCTCATCGCCGTCGAGAGCGACAAGATCACCGACCGCCTTCGGCGCGACGAGTTCTTCTGGCTCGACCTCGCGCAGCCGTCGGACGAGGATCTCGACGCCCTCCGAGAGGCGCTCGACCTGCATCCGATGGCGCTCGAGGACACGCGCGAGTTCGGCCAGCGGCCGAAGGTCGACGCGTACCAGGACTACGTCCTGATCGTCTTCTTCACCGCCCAGGAGTCCGACGACCCCGAGCGCGTCGTGCACCCCGTCGAGGTCCACGTCTACGTCTCCGGCCACTGGATCGTCACCGTCCACCGCGAGCCGCTGCCGCTGCTCCAGCGGCTCCATGACGAGCTCGAGGCGGCCGGCACCCACGAGGAGGACTACCTCGTCTACCGCATCCTCGACGGCCTGACCGACGCCTTCTTCCCCGCCGTCGTCGCGCTCGAGGACCGGATCGACAGGGTCGAGGCCGAGGTGCTCGAGCGGCCCAGGCGCGAGCTGCTGGGCAGCGTCTACCGCTGCAAGCAGGAGGTGCACGAGCTCCAGCGGCTGATCTCCGGCCAGCGCGACCAGTTCCAGACCGCCTCCGAGCGGATCCTCGAGCTCGCCGGCCTCAGCCGCGGCACGCGCGAGTATCTCCGCGACATCGGCGACCACCTCGCCCAGATCAGCGGCGAGCTCCAGCGCCAGAACGACGACCTGACCGCGCTGACCGGGATCTACTTCAGCGCCAGCGCCGAGCGGGTGAACCGGACCGCAACTCGGCTCAGCGTCGTCGCCACCTTCTTCGTCGTGTGGACGCTCATCACCGGCTTCTTCGGCCAGAACTTCCAGTGGCTCGTCGACAACGTGGAGACGCGGACCGACTTCCTGCTGTTCGGCGTCGGCGGGCTCGTGGTGCCGACTGTGATCCTGGCCACAGTGCTGTGGGTCAAGCGGCACGACTGGTTCTGAAGTTCGCTTAGGCTCCAGGCCATGCCAGTTGACACCGCCGACGTCGCCCGGGTCTCGACCGAGCCGGGCGAGCTCCCTGACACGATGGCCGCCTGGGTGATCCGCCAAGAGCGCGAGGGCAAGCCCCTGGACGCCTTCCAGATCGAGGAGATGGAGGTACCGGAGCCGGGCGCGATGGAGGTCGTGGTCCGGGTCATGGCGGCGGGCGTCAACTACAACAACGTGTGGGCCGCCCAGGGCAAGCCGGTCTCGGTCTTCCGCTACCACGAGGAGGACCACCACATCGGCGGCTCGGACGCCTCCGGCATCGTCTGGAAGGTCGGCCCGGGGGTCACGAAGTGGCAGCCGGGCGACGAGGTGGTCGTCCACTGCAACCAGGCCTCCTACGAGGATCCCGAGGTCCACGGCCTGGACCCGATGGCGGCGCCGTCGCAGAAGATCTGGGGCTACGAGACCACGTGGGGCTCGTTCGCGCAGTTCTGCAAGGTGCAGGCCCAGCAGCTGCTACCCAAGCCGGCGGCGTTGACCTGGGAGGAGGCGGCCTCCTACGGGCTCACCTACTTCACGGCCTACCGGATGCTGGTCAAGCAGGTCGAGCTCCAGGCCGGCCACCGCGTGCTCGTGTGGGGCGCGGCCGGCGGCCTCGGGGTGTTCGCGCTCCAGCTCTGCCGGCTGGCGGGCGCCGACGCGATCGGCGTCGTCTCCTCGACCGAGAAGGCCGACCTGTGCAGCCAGCTCGGCGCCTGCGACGTGATCGACCGCAACGAGTTCACGGGCATGATGCGGCGCGGCGGCGAGACGCCCGAGGAGGAGAAGGCGCGCTTCAAGGAGTCGCGCCGGTTCTGCAAGCTCGTCGAGGAGAAGCTGGGCGGCGCGCCCGACATCGTCTTCGAGCATGTGGGCAAGGCCACCTTCCCGACGTCGGTGCTCGTCCTCAAGCCGTTCGGCAAGGTCGTCATCTGCGCGGGGACGACCGGCTACGACCTCGATTTCGACGTCCGCTACCTGTGGATGCGCCAGAAGCAGATCATCGGCTCGCACTTCGCCAACGCGTACGAGTGCCACAAGGCGAACGAGCTGATCGAGTCGGGAGCGATCCGTCCCGTACTCTGGAGGACGATGAGCTTCGACCAGGTGGCCGACGCGCACCAGCTGATGCTGGACAACGAGCATCTCGGCAAGATCGCGATCCTCGTGGGCGCGGAGTCGGAGGGCCTGGGCAAGACCGCGGACGGCCCGGGGGCGATCCGGGCGGAGGTGGGAGCCTGAACATGGCCGGCGTCGTGAACATCCCCTGGTACTCGACCGTCTTCCGGGGCGACCGGTTCGAGCAGGCGCTGCGCGAGATCGCGCCGATCTCCCTGCGCTACGGAGCGACCGACTTCGAGGTCATGCGCTCCAACGACGACCGCTACCGCTTCTTCCAGTTCTCCCACTGGGAGAACAAGGGCGACTTCGAGGCCTACTGGTACGGCCCGGAGTTCAACGAGTGGCGCGCCGACTACTCGAGCTGGTACCAGGTGCCGATCGTCTACTCCTGGTTCGACCGCGTCATCGCGGGCGAGTTGACGCGCAACGACGTCGTCGACGCGGCTATCCCTGCTCGAGTGGCGCCATCGTGAGCCCGGCGCCGTCGAGCTGCTCCCAGTAGAGCTCGGCGGTCTCCTTGAGCCCTGTCCAGACGATGGCCTGGCCGCTGTTGTGGATCTTGTCGGCTAAGGCGTAGCCGCCGGCCACGTTGACGCCAGGGATCGTCCGCGCCAGCGTGTGGGCCACGTGATCGAAGGTGTTGTGGTCGTCGTTGAGGACGATCACGCGCCAGTTGTCGTCCAGGCCTGAGCCGGGCTCCTTGACCCGCGGGATCTCGACGACTTCGCTCATGCGGGGGTCCTACCCCCTCTTGCTATGCCAGCGATCAAGACCCAGGAAGAGGTGGTCGAGCGGCGCGGCACACTCGATCGCATCGACCTCGTCGGGCGCCGACTCGACGATCCGCTCGTGAAGCGCGGCCATGAACGCGTCCTGGTCGCCGGAGGCCGCGAGGTCAGCCTGCCAGCGCAGCGCCTCACGCGCGGCGTCGAGCTGGGAAGGCGGGGCGGTGCCGAAATGGGTGAGCGCCAGGGTCTCCGGCTCGCGGGCGACGATCGCGTCGATCGAACGCTCCCAGGCCTCGACGTCGATGTCGGGCGGCGGGGTCGGCGCCAGCGTGAGGTCGTAGGGCGGGACCCGCACCCCGGCCATGTCGCCGACGAAGGCCACGCCGTCTCGGAAGTAGCAGACATGGTGGGAGGCGTGGCCGGGCGTGTACTCGACGTCGAAGCCGAGCACGGTCTCGCCGCCGGACAGGACCTTCAGGTTCTCCTCGGGCACCGGCACGACCTCGCCCCAGGTCTCGCGCAGCCCCTCCTCGCCGCCGTACAGCCGCGCCGCGCTGGCCACCAGGCGCTCGGGGTCGGCCATATGCGGCGCGCCGCGCTCGTGCACGTAGACCTCGAGGTCCGGCCAGCGCCGCACCAGGGCGCCCGCGGCGCCCGCGTGGTCGAAGTGGATGTGGGTCAGGAGCAGGGCTTTCGGGCGCTCGCCCCCGAGCCCCTCCAGCAGCGTGTCCTCGCACGACTGCGGGCCCGGATCGACGAGCACGCCGTCGACCTCGAAGCACGCGATGACCTTCTCCAGACCGCGGTGGCGGACGTCGATCTGCCGCATCGCCCGCGCACCCTACGGCAGAATCAGTTGCAATGAGCCACCGCCTCCCCGAGCCCGACAAGCCCTGGATGATGCGGACCTACGCCGGTCATTCGACCGCGCGGAAGTCCAACGAGCTGTACCGGGGCAACCTCGCCAAGGGCCAGACGGGGCTCTCCGTGGCCTTCGATCTGCCGACCCAGACCGGCTACGACGCCGACCACGAGCTGGCGCGCGGCGAGGTCGGCAAGGTCGGCGTGCCGGTGGCGCACAAGGGCGACATGCACGCCCTCATGGACGGCATCCCGCTCGACCGCATGAACACGTCGATGACCATCAACGCCACCGCGGCGTGGCTGCTGGCGCTCTACATGGTGGTCGCCGAGGAGAACGGGATCTCGCAGGACGCGCTCCAGGGCACGACCCAGAACGACATCATCAAGGAGTACCTCTCGCGCGGGACGTACGCGTTCCCGCCCGGGCCGTCGATGCGGCTGATCGCCGACACGGTGGCCTACACGGTCGAGCACGTCCCGCGCTGGAACCCGGTCAACATCTGCAGCTACCACCTGCAGGAGGCGGGCGCGACGCCGGTGCAGGAGATCGCCTACTCGATGTCCACGGCGATCGCGGTGCTGGACGCGGTGCGAGAGCGCGTGGCGCAGGACCGCATGGGCGCCGTCTTCGGCCGGATCAGCTTCTTCGTCAACGCCGGCGTGCGGTTCGTGGAGGAGCACGCGAAGCTGCGCGCGATGGCCGAGCTGTGGGACGAGCTGGGTCGCTCCCGCTACGGCGTCGAGGACGAGCGCCACCGCCGCTTCCGCTACGGCGTGCAGGTCAACTCGCTCGGGCTGACCGAGGCGCAGCCGGAGAACAACGTGCCGCGGATCGTGCTCGAGGCGCTGGCCGTCACCCTCGGCCGCAACGCCCGCGCCCGGGCGATCCAGCTCCCGGCCTGGAACGAGGCGCTCGGGCTCCCGCGGCCATGGGACCAGCAGTGGTCGCTGCGGATCCAGCAGGTGCTCGCCTACGAGACCGACCTGCTCGAGTACCCCGACCTCTTCGAGGGCTCGAAGGTCATGGACGGGCTCGTGGCCGAGCTGCTCTCCGGGGCCCGGGAGGAGATGGCGCGCGTGGAGGAGCAGGGCGGCGCCGTCGAGGCCGTCCCGTACATGAAGGCCTCGCTCGTCGAGTCGCACCGCGAGCGGATCCGCCGGATCGAGGCCGGCGAGCAGGTGATGGTGGGCGTCAACCGCTACGAGGAGACCGCGCCGTCGCCGCTGACCGCCGACGGGGGGATCCTCGTGGTCGACCCGGCCGTCGAGCAGGAGGCGCGCGACGCGCTCGATGCCTGGCGTGCCGGGCGTGGCGACGTGTCGGCCGCGCTGGAGGAGTTGCGGCGCGTGGCGGCGAGCGACGAGAACGTCATGCCGGCCACGATCGCCGCCGCCCGCGCCGGCGTGACGACCGGCGAGTGGGCGGGCGCGCTGCGCGAGGCGTACGGCTCCTACCGCGGGCCGACCGGCGTCGGCGAGGCCGCCGCTCCGGCCATCGGCGCGGAGCTGGCCGAGCTGCGCGACGAGGTGTCGCGAGTGGGCGACGCGCTCGGGCGGCGGGTCAAGATCCTGGTCGGCAAGCCCGGCCTCGACGGGCACTCCAACGGCGCCGAGCAGATCGCCGTGCGGGCGCGCGACGCGGGCATGGACGTCGTCTACGAGGGCATCCGGCTGACGCCCGCGCAGATCGCCCGCTCGGCGATCGACGAGGGCGTGCACGTGATCGGCCTCTCGATCCTCTCCGGCTCGCACCGCGAGCTGATCCCGGACGTGATCGCGGCGCTCGGCGACGCGGACATCCCCGTCGTGGTCGGCGGCATCATCCCCGAGGCCGACGTCGCCGGGCTCAAGCAGGCCGGCGTGGCGGCCGTCTACACCCCGAAGGACTTCGAGATCACGCGTATCCTGCGCGACATCGTGGGGATCGTGGCTGACCGCAACGGAGTACGCACGGCGGCGTGACCGGCGCCGAGCTGGGCGCGCGGTTGCGGGAGGGCGACCTGGCGGCGGCGCCGGCGGCGCTCAACCTGCTGGAGAACCGGCTCCAGCGCAGGGAGATCGCTGCGCTGCTGGGCGAGGTGGCGCTCGTCGAACCGCGTGCGCACATCGTGGGAGTGACCGGCCCGCCGGGGGCCGGCAAGTCGACGCTGCTGTCGGCGCTCGCGCGCGCCTGGCGCGCGGACGGCCGGACGGTCGCGGTGCTGGCCGTCGACCCGACGTCCAAGCGCTCGGGCGGCGCGCTGCTCGGCGACCGCATGCGGATCGAAGCCGATCCCGGCGACCGCGGGCTGTTCATCCGCTCGACGGCGGCGGGGGAGCGGCTCGGCGGCCTCGCCCCCGCCACCCGCACCGCCGCGCAGGCGCTGGCCGCGGCGTTCGACGTGGTGGTGATCGAGACCGTCGGCGTCGGCCAGTCCGAGACCGAGGTGGCTGAGGCGGCCGACACCGTCGCGGTCGTGGTTCAGCCCGGGTCCGGTGACGTGCTCCAGTTCCTGAAGGCGGGGATCATGGAGGTCCCTGACGTGCTGGTGGTGACCAAGGCCGACCTCGGCCAGGTCGCCCAGCGCGCGCGCCGTGACCTGCACGCGGCACTGCGCTCGCTCGGCGAGCGCGGCGTGGCGGTCGTGGCGGTTTCGTCGGTGCCGCCGGTGGCGGGCATCGACGAGCTGGTGGAGGCGCTCGACGCCCACCGCGCGGGGCTCGACCTGCCGCGCACGCGCACGCGCGCCCGCCGCCTCGGCGCACTCGCCGACTTCGTCGCCGAGCACGGGGAGCGCGGCCTGCGCGCGCTCGGCGGCCGGCGCGAGGCCCAGGCCTGGCTCGAGCAGCAGGACCCGGGGCTCGACGAGGCGGCGCTCCTGCGCGCGCTCGAGACCAGGGCGAAATAGCTGCCCAGGACCCGTCAGCACCCCGGATAGCCGGCGTCGCGGACCCTTCGGTCGGCGTCCTGGAGCTCGTCCCGGACCCGCCCTCGGAACGGCGCGTTGCCCCGGTACTCGTCGAAGCGGGCTCGCGTCAGCCCCTCGAGCTCGAGGTAGGGGATCATCCGGCCCTGCTCGTCGAAGATGCGGTCGTCGGGCGCGAAGTGGGCTTGCACCTCCTTGCGCGTGAGATCGCCGCGCCGATACGCCTCCGCGATGACGGCCGCCTCGGCCGTGTTCTTGGCCTGGGCGCGGCAGTTCGCGCGCTTCACTTCGGCAGCGCGGTCGTCGCCGCCGCAGGCGGCGAGAGCGACGGCCGCGGCAAGAACGAGCGCCGCGGCGAGGTAGAGCTTCATTGGCGTTGTCCTCCACACCGCTGAGTACCCGCGCCGGCTCCGCTGTATCTCAGGCCTCCGCCCCGGCCTCTTACTCACGTACGAGCCAAACGGAGGTTGTGACCCATGCAAGAGCGGGATCTCGGAGATCCGGACGGCGAGCAGTCAGCTCTCGGCTACCAGCCGGAGTTCCTGCCCGGCGCGGTGGTGGAGCTCCCGGCGCCGGCGCAGCCGGAGGTCGAGGACGATTACGCGCCGACGGCGTCGAACGGCGTCGTCCGCGACTACACGCACTTCTCGCTCGCGATGAGCGCCGGACGCCGGTTCTGTCGCTGGGTGGCGTGGAACGTCGACGGCAACGGGCTGATCCAGCTGTCCCGCACCAACCAGAGGTTCGTCATCGATCGCGAGTACGACCCCCGGTTCCAGGTCGATGACGGGCTGTACTCGGGCAACCGGCTCGACCGCGGCCACATCGCGCGCCGCGCCGATCTCCTGTGGGGCTCGCGCGCCGAGGCCGAGCGGGCGAACGCCGACTCGTTCTTCTTCACGAACATCACCCCGCAGCTCGACGACTTCAACCAGTCGAGCCGGCAGGGCCTGTGGGGGCAGCTCGAGGACGCGATCTACGAGGACGTCGACGTCGACGATCTCCGCCTGAGCGTCTTCGGCGGCCCGATCTTCAAGGACACGGACCTGCTGTACCGGGACGTGCTCGTCCCGCGGTCGTTCTGGAAGCTGATCGCGTACGTGGAGGGCGGGACGCTGAAGGCGAAGGCCTTCATCCTCACCCAGGACGACCTCGAGGCCAAGCTCGAGTCGCTCGGGCTGGACACGTTCAACCTCTACCAGGTCGCGCTGGCCGACCTCACCGGCATGACGGGCCTGGACTACGGCGCGCTCGCGGCGGCCGACACGATCGGGCCGCGCCTGGAGGTCGACGGCGGCCTCGCGGTGCGGCGGATCGACGCGCGCGCGCAGATCGCCGCCTAGCGGCCCGGGCCTCGCCGAGAGGCCCGGGCCGCACGGCTCTCCCCCTAGCGCCGCAGCTTCAGCGTCTGCGTGCCCTGCTGGGCCGCGCCGCCGGCCGTCGCCGTCAGGCTGACGGTCAGCGTCGCCTTGCGCATCCGCTTGACGCGGCGCTTGGCCTTGCGGTCGAGCTTGAGCTTCAGCGAGACCGTGCCGGAGCCCTTGGCGCGGGCGCGGTACGCCCCCGGCATCGGGGATCCCCCCTAGTCGAGGATCTGGTCGAGCCAGTCGGCTACGGCGGCGGCGACCTTGTCGCGGCTCTTCGCGAGGCTGTGGTTGCCGGGCACGGTCACGACCTCGCGGCCGGACGCCTCGGGCGGCATGCCGAAGGGGTCGTTGGCGCCCTGGACGACGAGCACCGGGACGGTGACGGCGTCGAGCTCGGAGAGGCGCGACTTCTCGGGCCTGCCCGGCGGGTGGACAGGGAACGCGAGGCACAGCACCGCGCTCGCGTTCGTCTCCGCCGAGGTCCGGCAGGCCACGCGAGCGCCGGATGAGCGGCCGCCCACGATGAGTCGCAGCCCCTCGACCGGCAGCTGCTCGATCACGGCCTTCCAGGCGGTGTCGAGCTGGTGGGCGGGCGCCGCCGAGCGGCGTCCGGCGACGAGGTAGGGCTGCTCGACGAGGGCGACCGTCACGCCCTGCGCGTTGGCGGCCTCGGTGGCGGCGACGAGGTCGGCCGAGTCGATCGATCCGCCGGCGCCGTGGCCGAGCGCCAAGACCGCGCGAGCGTTGTCCGCCTCGTGCAGCGTCGCCCTGGCCGGGCCGTGAGGAGTGTCGATGTCCACGGCCGCGAATTCTGCCAGACGACGCTCCGTCGTCTCACGGCCCGAGAACGGCGACGGAACGACACTTTTTGAGCACGCTAGCCAGTGCGAGGATGCCCACCATGAGCACGACGGCGAGCGAGACACTCTTGAATCACTGGATCGGCGGACGGCGTGACGAGCGCGAAGCCGAGCGTCACGGCGAGGTGAGCGACCCGGCCACCGGCGAGATCGTGGCCCGCGTGCCGTTCGCCACGACCGGCGACGTCGACAGAGCGGTCCAGGCGGCGACGAAGGCCGCCAAGGAGTGGGGCGCCGCCTCGCTCACCAAGCGCGCCCAGGTGATGTTCCGCTTCCGCGAGCTCGTGGCCTCCCACAAGGACGAGCTGGCCGCGCTGATCACGCGCGAGCACGGCAAGGTCCTCGACGACGCCCGCGGCGAGGTCACTCGCGGGCTCGAGGTCGTCGAGTTCGCGTGCGGACTCGGGCACCTGCTCAAGGGCGAGAACACGCCGCAGGTGTCGACCGGCGTCGACTCGCACAGCATGCGGATGCCGCTCGGCGTCGTGGCCGGCATCACGCCGTTCAACTTCCCAATCATGGTCCCGCTGTGGATGGCGCCGGTCGCGCTCGCCTGCGGCAACGCGTTCATCCTCAAGCCGTCCGAGCAGGACCCCTCCCCCAGCCTGCGCCTGGCCGAGCTGCTCGCCGAGGCCGGGCTGCCCGAGGGCGTGTTCAGCGTCGTGCACGGAGACAAGGTCGCGGTCGACGCGATCCTCACGCACCCCGGCATCGCCGCGGTCAGCTTCGTCGGCTCCACCCCGGTCGCCCGCCACATCTACGAGACGGGCACGGCGCACGGCAAGCGCGTGCAGGCGCTAGGCGGCGCCAAGAACCACGCCGTCGTGCTGCCCGACGCCGACCTCGACCTGACCGCCGACGGGCTTGTCTCCGCCGCCTACGGGTCGGCCGGCCAGCGCTGCATGGCCGTCTCCGTCGCGGTCACGGTCGGCGACGTGGCCGAGCCGCTGCTGGACAAGATCCGCGAGCGGATCGAGAAGCTCGACGTCGGCCCGGGCACCGACCCGACCTCCGACATGGGCCCGCTCGTCTCGCAGGCGCACTACGACAAGGTCACCGGGCTCGTCGACTCAGGCGTCGAGGAGGGTGCCGAGCTGGCCGTCGACGGCCGCGACCTGACCGTCGAGGGCCACGAGGGCGGCTACTTCCTCGGCCCGTGCGTGTTCGACCGCGTCCGCCCCGGCATGCGCGTGTACGACGAGGAGATCTTCGGCCCGGTGCTGGTCGTCGTGCGCGCCGACAGCTACCCGGAAGCGCTCGAGCTCGTCAACGCCAACGAGTACGGCAACGGCGCGGCGATCTTCACCTGCGACGGCGGCGCCGCGCGGCTGTTCGAGCAGCAGGCGACGGCCGGCATGATCGGCGTCAACGTGCCGATCCCGGTGCCGATGGCCTACCACTCCTTCGGCGGCTGGAAGGGCTCGCTGTTCGGCGACCTGCACATGCACGGCCCCGACGGCGTCCGCTTCTACACGCGCGGCAAGGTGGTCACCACCCGCTGGCCGGACCCGGCCACGCACCAGGGCGTCAACCTGGGCTTCCCTACGCAGACCTGAGAGCCGGAGCGACCTCGGCGACGAACCGCTCGACCTGACCCGGCGAGACCAGGAAGCCGTCAAAGCCCTGCTCGCGCAGCGCGCCGAGGGTCTCGACGACGTCCGGGGCCCGGGCGAGCTCGTCGCCGAGATTGGCGATCCGCCGGATCGAGCGCGGGTCGCGGCCCGCGCGCTCGGCCGCCTCGTCGATCATGCGCATGCGGCCGGGCACCTCGTCGAGCGGCAGCCGCGGGAGGCTGGGGAACCAGCCGTCGGCGAGCCGGCCCACGACGCGCATCATCCGCGGTCCGTAGGCGCCGAGCCAGATCCCGATGCGATGCGCCGGCGGCGGGCCGAACTTCAACCCCTTCACGCGGTAGTGCTCGCCCTCGAAGGTCGCCGTGCCGTCGTCCCAGCAAGCGCGCAGGATGGCGATCGCCTCCTCGAGCGCGTCGACCGACTCGGGCCCGGACCGGTGCGGCCCGCCGAACGCCTCGATGCCCTCCCAGAACGCCCCCGCGCCGAGCCCGAGCTCGAACCGGCCGCCGCTCAGCGCGTCGATCGTCGACGCCTCCTTGGCGAGCATCGCCGGGTGGCGCAGCGGCAGGTTCGCGACGGCCGGGAACAGCCGCACCCGCTCGGTCCGGGCGGCCAGCCACGCGATCAGCGCGAACGTGTCGAAGAACCGCCGCTGGTACGGGTGGTCCTGGATGCCGACGAGATCCAGCCCCGCCTGCTCGACGGCCAGCACCTGCTCGAGCACGTCGGTCGAGGCGTCCGGCACCACGAAGGCGCCGAGCTCGACGGTCACTGGAGGTAGTGCTCGAGGGTGTCCGGGTCGCGCGGGCTGGCGCCTTCCGGGTCCTCACCGGCGCGCCGTCGCGCGCGGCGCTGGCGCAGCAGATCCCAGTAGCGGTCGAGCTCGACCTTGATCTCGGCCAGCCGCGCGTGACCGGCCTCGTCGAGCCCGTGCTCCTGGCCGCCGCGGTCCAGCAGCTCGTGCTCCTCCTTGACGAGGGCCTCGATCCTGTCGCTGATCTGCTCGTCGGCCATGGCTAGCTCCCCAGCGAGGATATCTTCCACGCCCCGTCGACGTTCACCAACTCGAGCGTGTCCTGCGAAGGCTCCTCGCCGGCGGCCGACGTTCGGACCTCGGCCGTCGCCTTGTCGTCGCGGATCGAGATCGTCCCGATCGCCAGCTGCGGGTCCTCGACGTCGCCCAGGCCCCGGCGCAGCGCACGCTCGCACGGCAGCCCGATCGACTCGACGTCCTCGATCAGCTCCGGCGCGAGGATGTGGTCGCACAGCGCCGTGTAGTCCTTGGCGGCGGTCGCGCGGCCGAACTCGGCGACGGTCGAGCGCACCTGCTCCTCGGGCGTCGGGCCCGACTCACCGCACCCCGCGAGGATCAGCAGCACGAGCGCCGGCGCCAGGTACCGCACTCCGCGGAGCATAGAATGGCTGCGATGGAGGGATCCGAACCAGGTCCGATCGGCGCCTGGCTCCGCTGCTACCGCTGCTGGTCGCAGGAGCTCGAGGTGCAGGTCCACTACGAGGGGATCCACCGGATCGATCCCGTCACGGGCGAGCGCGCCGAGGTCGTCGACGAGCTCCAGGAGGCGGTGGTCCAGTGCCTGGACTGCATGCACGACCAGCCGCACCTGGGCTTCCACAACGGCCGCATCGAGCCGATCGAGGATCGCTGGGAGCGGATGGTGGCCGGCACGCCGTGGGTCGCCTCGTGCACTGTCACCGTCGACGGCGACGCCGTCGAGACGTGCTCGGGCCCCGAGGCGGCCGACTCGCTCGCCTACGCCGCGTTCGGGGACCACGGCACGCGCGAGTTCTTCACCCACGTGCGCTTCCACAAGCACGACGAGGACCAGATCGTGGTCCACCTGCTGGTCGAGCTCTACGCGCGCTCTAACGACGAGGCCACGGGCGTGCTCGAAGAGGCCGCGCGCGGCATGCTGACCATCACCTCGCTGGCTGAGGAGTCGCGCCCGCCGGCGGCCACCGGCGAGCATCCGCACTGAGCCGCTCGGTGTTGGCGCCCCAGTAGGCGCGGTCCGGGAGCCCGGGCTCCGGGAAGTTCGCGTAGACGCCGCCGGTGCCCCACGGGTGCACGATCTCCCACGAGCGGTCGAGCCAGGCGTCCGGCGCCATCCCCGGCTCGAGGACGGCGGCGTGCTTGAGCAGGAAGCGCGCGTCGCGGTGGGCGAACGCGGTCGCGTCGACGGCGACGCGGTTGTAGGCGCCGCCCCACGGTGAGAAGTCGAGCTCGCGCGTCTCGCCGCGGCGCCGGCCGGCGCCGAAGTGCCCGATCAGCTCGTCGATCGCCTCGCGCGGGACCAGCTCGCGGAAGTACTCCGACCGGTTGTACGGGATCCCCTCGTCCGGCCCGCCCGCGCCCGCCAGGTGCCGCTTGACCTCGCGGTGCGACCCGTGCACGAGCTCTGCGCTCTCGGGGTCGAAGCGGCTCAGCAGCGCCTCGGTCTCGGCCCGCGAGCCGAGCATCGCTCCGAAGACCTTGACCGACGGCGGCTCATCGGGGTCGGGCCCGGCGGTGATCACCAGGCTGGCGGCGAGCTCGTCGGGCGCGTCCGGCGCCCACGCCTGCCATGCCTCCACAAGTGCGGCCGCATCCGTGAACCGCAGGTCGAAGGCCGTCGCCTGCGGGGCCGGCACGGTGCGGAACGTGAACGAGGTAACGATCCCGAAGCGGCCGCCGCCCGCGCCGCGCAGCGCCCAGAACAGCTCCGGCTCACGCTCCTCGTCGCACTGCACGAGCCGCCCGCCGAGCGCGACCTCCGCGCCGGCGAGCGAGTCCGAGGTCAGCCCGTGGCGGCGGCCCATGATCCCGAGCCCGCCGCCGAGCGTGAGCCCGGCGATCCCGACCTCCGGGCCGCAGCCGGCCGGGATCGTCACGCCGTGCTCGAGCAGGGCGTCGTAGACCTTGCCGAGCCGCGCGCCCGCGCCGATCGTGGCGAAGCCGTCCGAGACCGAGACGTCGTCGAGCGGCCCGACGTCGATCACCACCCCGGTCGTCGTCGAGCCTCCCGCGAAGCAGTGCCCGCCGCTGCGGGGCACCACCGGAAGCCCGACGGCGGCGGCGGCGAGCACGTCCTCGGGCGCAGCGCACCGCACCACCGCCGCGGGCCGCACGTCGTGGAAGCGCGCGATCGCCGGCTTGCGAGCCTCCTCGTAGCCGGGGGACTCCGGCGTGAGCACCTCACCCGCGATCGTCTGCTGCAGCGCCTCCAGCACTCCGGGTGAGCACCATAGTCCAGTTCGGCTTCCAGGTCGCGCCGCCGTCGAACGAGAACGACTGCTCCCAGCGCGCCGACGTCGCGGTGATCTCCGACCAGTCGAAGCGCATGCCGATCGGCACGCCCCCGAGCACGTCCTCGCACTCGAAGCGCGCCCGGTCGGGGGCGCTGAAGCGGCCCTCGACGGGCGGGTCGAGCCGGCCCGGGCGGGCGGTCGAGGACCACCAGATCCGCCACAGGTCGGCCTCGGGGTCGTAGAGCCGCAGCGAGAAGCCCTCGTAGCCGTCGGTCCTGAAGTGGTCGACGTTGCCGACCCCGCCGAGCATGGCGCGGGCCTCGGAGGTCGCCTCGAACTCCTCCCACTCGTCGCAGTCGGGGTCGAGCGTGTCGACCAGGCGCCGGTTGGCGATGTGCCAGCTGCCCGGCAGGAAGTCGAAGTCGGAGACGGGCATCAGACCTCCACGGGCTCGAGCGCCCGCTCGAGGTAGCCGTCGACGTCGTCGTTCTTGAGCACGTCCTCGAGGAAGGCGCGGCGCTCGAAGTCGATGATCTCGAGCTCCCACACACAGGCCATGCCGGTGCCGGCGTGCGGCTCGAGCGCCCCGGGGTCCTCGCGCGGCGACGCGAAGCCGCGGAAGTGGATCTCGTTGTCGTTCGCCCACCAGTAGACGATCCCGAGGCCGGCGGTGGCGGCGTCGTGTGCGATCGTGAAGCCGAGCGCGCCGCCGGGGATCGCAGCCCGGGCGGCGTCGCGGGTGGCCTCGACCAGCGCGGGCCGCGGCACGCGATCGTGCCGCGAGATCCCGTAGTGCTTGACCCGGCCCTCGCGCGCCAGGAAGGAGATGCTGCGGGGTTCGTACGCCATGCCTGCACGGTACGTGCCAATCAGGGCAGAATCTGTCCTCTATGGCCAAGACCGATCGCGTGCTCGAGCTGCTGGAGGCGCTCCAGGACCGCCCGTCGGCCAGCGGGCCGGAGCTGGCCGCCCGGCTCGGCGTCGACACGCGCACGGTGCGCCGCGACGTCGAGTCGCTGCGTGCGCTGGGGATCCCGGTCGAGGCCGAGCGCGGCCCGGCCGGCGGCTACCGGCTGCGGCCCGGCTACCGGATGCCGCCGCTGCTCTTCACCACCGGCGAGGCGACCGCCGTCGCGCTGGGGCTGCTCGCCGCGCGGCGCGACGGGCTCGACGCCGACGGCGCGCTCGCCAAGCTCCACCGCGTGCTGCCCGACCGCGTGCGGCTGCGGGTCGAGGCGCTCGAGCAGACGCTGCAGGTCACCGGCCGGCCGCGCAGCGCGGCGCCGCCCAGCGGCGAGCACCTGCTGCTGCTGGCCGAGGCCGTGGTCCGAGGGCGGCGCGTGCAGGCGCGGTACACGTCGAGCGAAGGCGCCGAGTCCGAGCGCGAGCTCAGCCCGTACGGACTCGTCGCCCACGGCGGGCGCTGGTACGTGCCCGCGCACGACCACGGGCGCGGCGAGCCGCGCGCCCTCCGCGCCGACCGCTTCGGCGCGGTCCGGATCGCCGGCCCGGGCGCTCCGCCGCCGCCGGACTTCGATGCCGTCGCGTTCGTCAGCCGCACGCTGGCCCGCGTGCCGTGGACGCACGAGGTCGAGGTGGTGCTCGAGCTGCCGCTCGAGGCCGCGACGGCGCGCTTCCCGCCCGCGCTCGCCGAGCTCGAGGCCGACGGCGAGCGGACGGTCCTGCGCATGCGCGCGGAGGCGCTCGACTGGGTGGCCGCGCTGCTCGCCGGCATGGGCTGCGACTTCACCGTCCGCCGCCCGGCCGAGCTGCGCGCCAGCCTCGGCGCGCTCGCGGACCGGCTCAGTCTTGCAGCCCGATCCGGCGGTCGAAGCCGGCCGGCGCGTGGATGTTGAGGATGCGCACCGGCTCGGCGCCGTCGTTGCGGAAGCCGTGCTCGACGCCCGGCGGCACGAGCACGAAGGTTCCCGCCGGCGCGATCACGTCCTCGCCGCCGAGGACGAAGGTCAGCTCGCCCTCGAGGATGTAGAACGAGTCGTCCTCGTCGGTGTGGACGTGCGGCTCGAGCTCGCGCCCGGGCGCGAAGTCGATGATCCCGCAGGTGAAGCGCGGGGTGTCCTTGGTGCGGGCGAGGAACTCGACGTTGCCCACCCTCGCCCCCTCCCCGGGCCGCACGATGATGGCGCTCGAATCCATGTCCGGGATCCTTACATCCGGACGGCGCCTGCCGATGACATGAGTAGCGCATGTCTCGCCGCCTCAGCTTCATCGCCTGCAGCCTGGTCGCCGCCTTCGCGGTCGCTCCGGTCGCCGAGGCGGCGGACTCTGACCGGATCGTCCTCAAGCGGCGCACGGGCCTCAGCGCCGCCGAGCGGGCGGACGTGCGGGCGGACGCTGACGTCACGCTCGAGCGCACGCTCGGGATCGCCGGCGTGGAGGTCGTCGTCGCGGATGACGGCGACCGGTCGCGGGCCGTCTCCGAGCTGCGCGCCGATCCCGACGTGGTCTGGGCCGAGCCCGACCGCCGCCGCGCCGCCGCCGCCGACCCGCTGGCCGAGCTCGAGTGGGCGCTCGACAACAGCGGCCAGAGCGTCTGGGGCCGCCGCGGCACGCTCGACGCCGACATCGACGCGCCTGAGGCGTGGGCGATCTCGCGCGGCACCGGCGCCACCGTCGCGGTCGTCGACTCCGGCGTCGACCTCGCCCATCCCGACCTCGCGGCCGGGCTGCTCCCCGGCTACGACTGGGTCGGCGACGACAATGTCCCGCAGGACCTCAACGGCCACGGCACCCACGTGGCCGGCACGGTCGCCGCGGCCGAAAACGGCCTCGGCGCGGTCGGCGTCGCACCCGAGGCCGGCGTGATCCCGCTGCGCGTCCTCGGCGCCGACGGCTCGGGCTGGGGCTCCGATGTCGCCGCCGCCTTCGACTGGGCCGGCGACCGCGGCGTGCGGATCGTCAACGCCTCGCTCGGCTCCGACGGCATCACCACCGCCGAGCGGCTCGCGATCCGCGAGCACCCCGGGACCCTGTACGTGGTGGCGGCCGGCAACGACGGCGAGAACGTCGACGCCACGCCGCATTACCCGTGCGTCTACACCGAGGCCAACGTGCTGTGCGTGGGCGCCACCAACTCCCGCGACGAGATCGCGAGCTTCTCCAACTACGGCGCCAACGCGGTCGACCTGTTCGCGCCGGGCGTCGACATCGCCTCGACCTATCCGACGGGCCTCGGCACCTACCTCGACGACGGCTACACGATGATGAACGGCACCTCGATGGCCACGCCGCACGTGGCCGGCGCCGCCGCCCTGGTCGCCGCCCACCACCCCGACTTCTCCGCGGCGCAGATCAAGGCCGCCCTCATGGAGGGCGCCGACCTGCGGCCCGGCCTGGCCGGCAAGGCCCGGGTCGGCGGTCGCCTCAACGCCGCCGCCGCCCTCGGCATCGACCCGCCGGCGCCCGCTCCGGCGACGGCTTCAACGCCGAGTCCGACGCCCGCCCCGGCGAACCCCGTCGCGCCCGCGCCCGCCGCCGTCGGCTCGCTGCGCGTCTCGGGCCACGTCGTGATCGGCCGGCGCCCGCGCACGGCCACGCTCAGCTTCACCGCGTCGGCCGCCACCAACGTCACGGTCACCCTGCGCCGCCAGGGCCGCACGCAGCAGACCACCGCTGCCGTGAGCCGCGGAACGACGCGCTGGCGGATCTCGCGCAGCGTGGCCGGCCTGCGGCTGCGCCCCGGCCGCTACGAGCTCACGCTCACAGCGCCCGCCGGCCCCGCCGGCGCGAAGTTCAGCGTCCGCAGTCGCTAGTAGCTGAACACCGTCGCCGGCTCGTCGCCGATCCAGTCCCACAGCGGGGTGGCGCCGCCGATGCGGGCGTTGGGCACGAGCGCCTCGGCGTCGAGCCTGCGGGCGTCGAAGCAGATCGGGCAGACGAGCAGCTCGCCGCCGCCGTCGCGGAACTGCTCGAACAGGCGCGCGACCGGAGGCGCGCCGGCCGACTCGATCGCCTCGCCGTAGCCGGGCAGGCCGAGCCGGACGGCCTCCTTGGTCAGGAACATCACGACCTCGCGCCCCTTGGAGAGCGCGGCGGTGGCGACGAGGAACGCGATGGTGACGCGATCAGCGTCCTCGTGGCCGGTGGCGAGGTTGACGACGACCTTCTGGGACATGGGGAGGATCCTTTCGTGGTAGTATTACGGGTGGGTGGTCACCCACAATAACCAAAGACCGATGAGAAAAGCAAGTCCATGCCCCGTGTGACCGCGCAGGCCCGCGAGGCGAACCGCCGCGCGCTCCTCGACGCGGGCGCGGAGGCGTTCGCCGCGCACGGGCTCGCCGGCGCGCGGATCGACGAGATCTCGCTCGCCGCCGGGCTCGCCAAGGGGACCGTCTACAACCACTTCGAGTCCAAGGACGCCCTCTTCGAGGCGATCCTCCGCGAGGCGTGCGCGGCCGCCGACGCCGGAGCCGACCGCATCCCCGCCTCCGGACCCGCCGAGGCGCGCCTCGCCGCCTTCGTGGCCGTCAACCTCGAGTGGGCGTCCGAGCACCCCGCGCTCGCCCGCGTGTTCGCGCGCGAGCTGCTCGCCGGCGACGACGCCACGCGCGCGCTCGTGCTCGGGGCCTCCGCCCACTGCATCGGGGTCGTCGCCTCGATCCTCGAGGAGGGCGCGCGGGCCGGCGAGCTCAGGCGCGACGTCCCGTTCGAACCGCTCGCCGTCAACTTCCTCTGCCACGCGAACGTGCTGGTGGGGCAGAGCTGGGCGTCGGGCTGGCCGCCGCCGCCGGAGCTACCGGGAACGGTCGCGAGCCTGTTCGTGCGCGGGCTGCTCAGCTGACCAGCGAGCTGAGCTGCCGGACCGCCAGCGCGAGGCCGGCGAGGTCGGACTCGCCCTCGCGGGCGAGGGCGCGCAGGAAGTTGTCGAGCCGGCCGGCCTGGCCGGCGTGCTCGTGGAGGAAGTGCTCGACGGCGACCAGCGGCTCGGCGCCCGGGCTCTCGCGCAGCGCGCACTCGGCGAGCTCGCGGCGCGCCTTGAAGGCGTCCTCGCGGACGGCCTGCAGCGCCCAGCGCTGCATGCGCGTGGCCGAGCGCACGCGGGCGAGCTCGCGCTCCATCCAGTCCAGCCGCAGCTCGCCGCCGATGGCGAAGAACACGCGCGCGACGTCCTCGATCGAGCGCTCGGTGGTGGCGGCGGCGGCGACCATGTCGGGCGCGTGGACGAGCTCGGCGCGGAGGGCGTGGGCAGTAGCCACGTCCTCGGGCACGCCCTGCTCGGTGAGCCGCCTGACGGTCTCGTCGCGGCGGCCGCGGCGCTCGTCGGTGCCGAGCTGGGGCAGGATGGCGGCCAGGCGCTCGAAGCCGTCGCGGCCGGCGGCGATCGCCTCTTCGAACGGCACGCCCGGCGCCCACATCAGATACCAGCGGGCCGTCGCCTCGACCAGCGCGTCGATGCCGCCCAGCAGCTCGAGCTGCTCGCCGCGGCCGACGTTCTCGAGCCCCTCGACCGCCTCCCACAGCGGGTCGGCGCCGGTGACCTCGACGGCGATGCGGTACGCGCGGACCACGGAGGCGACGTCGACGCCGCGCTCGGAGACCACCTGCGAGACGAAGGTCGGGCCGAGAGCGTTGACCGCCGAGTTCGCGTTGAGCATGCAGATGAGCTGCGTGCGCAGCGGGTGCTCGGCCAGCAGGTGCCCGCATTTGCTCGACGACGGCGCCCGGGAAGTAGGAGCGCAGGTCGCGCTCGAGCCACGGGTCGTCGGAGAACCCGCTCGCCTCCAGCGACCGCGCCACCCAGATCTTGGCGTAGGCGACGAGGGTCGCCAGCTCCGGCCGCTCGAGCCCGCGGCCGCCGCGACGGCGCTCGGTGAGCTCGTCGTTGGTCGGCAGCTTCTCGCTCGCGCGGTCGAGCAGGCCGGTCTCCTCGAGCAGGTTGGCGAGGTCCTCGTAGGCGAAGAGGCGGCCGGGCGAGCGGCCGACCTCCTGGGCGATGATCTGCGCCTGCAGGAACGAGTCGTAGAGCACGTGCTCGACGACGTCCTGGGTGACCGCCTCGAGCAGCTCGTCGCGCTGGGCGCGGGTCATCTCGCCGTGGCGCTCGGCCAGGCCGAGCAGGATCTTCAGGTTGACCTCGTGGTCGGAGCAGTCGACGCCGGCCGAGTTGTCGATGAAGTCGGCGTTCATGATCCCGCCCTCGCCCGAGTACTCGACCCGCGCGCGGCGGGTGAAGCCGAGGTTGCCGCCCTCCCCCACCACGCGGCAGCGAAGGTCGCGCGCGTCGACGCGGATCGCGTCGCTCGCGCGGTCGGCGGCGTCGGCGTCGGTCTCGGTCGACGCCTTGACGATGGTGCCGATGCCGCCGTTCCACAGCAGGTCGACTTCGGCGCGCAGGATCGCGCGGATGACGTCGTTGGGCGCCACGCGCCCCTCCTCGAGCCCCAGCAGCTCGCGCGCGCGGTCCGAGAGCTCGATCCACTTGGCGTCGCGCGGATAGACGCCGCCGCCCTCGGAGAGCACCGAGTAGTCGGCCCACGAGGAGCCGGGCATCTCGAACAGCCGCTTGCGCTCGGCGAACGACGTCGCGGCATCCGGGTCCGGGTCGACGAACACGTGCCGGTGGTCGTAGGCGCCGAGCAGCTTGATCTTGTCGCTCAGCAGCATCCCGTTGCCGAACACGTCGCCGGACATGTCGCCGATCCCGACCACGGTGAACTCGTCGCGCGCGGGATCCATGCCGAGCTCGCGGAAGTGGCGCTTGACCGACTCCCAGGCGCCGCGCGCGGTGATCCCGAGCTTCTTGTGGTCGTAGCCGACCGAGCCGCCGGAGGCGAACGCGTCGTCGAGCCAGAACCCGTAGTCGCGCGCGACGGCGTTGGCGGTGTCGGAGAACGTCGCCGTGCCCTTGTCGGCGGCGACCACCAGGTAGGTGTCGTCCTCGTCGCGCACGCGCACGCCCTCCGGGGGCACGACCTCGCCGTCGACCAGGTTGTCGGTGACGTCGAGCAGCGCCCGGATGTAGGTCACGTACGACTTCTGGATCGTCTCCTTGTCGATCGGCGTCGTCTTGACGATGAAGCCGCCCTTGGCGCCGGCCGGGACGATGATCGCGTTCTTGGTCAGCTGCGCCCGCATGAGGCCGTAGACCTCGGTGCGGTAGTCCATGCGGTCGCTGAAGCGGATGCCGCCGCGGGCGATCTTGCCGCCGCGCAGGTGGATGCCCTCGATCTCGGGCGCGTAGACGTAGATCTCGAACTCGGGCGACGGCATCGGGATCGCCGGCACGTCGGCCGACCGCAGCTTGAACGCCGTCGCCCCGCGGCCTTCCTTGTAGGCGCTGGTGCGCAGCGTGGCCTCGATCGCGCCGAGCTGGTTGCGCAGGATGCGGTCGTGGTCGATCGAGGCGACGTTCTCGAGGTCGGCGAGGATCTCCTCGCGCAGCTCGGCCTCGGCGCTCTCGTCCGGCTCGATGTCGGGGTCGAAGCGCAGCTCGAAGTAGCGGACGAGCTTGGCCGTGATCGGCGAGTTGGCCACCAGCACGTCGTTCTGGTACGCCTCGGTGAAGCGCGAGCCGATCCGCTGGCGGTACTTGCGGTACGCGCGCAGGATGGCGACCTGGCCGCGGTTGAGCCCGGCGGTGATCACCAGCCGGTTGAGCGGGTCCGACTCGGCGGTGCCGTGGTAGACCGCGCCGATCGACTCCGCCACGCGCTCGCCTACGTCGTCGAGGTCGAGCGTCTCGTCGCCCGGCCCGAGCACGCGGAACTCCTGCACCCACATCTCCTGCGGGCCGCGCAGGCGGGTCGAGATCTCCTCGATCACGCGCAGGCCGAGGTCCTCGAGCATCGGCATCACGCGCGAGAGCTCGATCTTTGCCGCGCGCTTGTAGAGCGCGATCCGGCTCGGCCGCGCGTCGCCGATCGGGTGCAGGCTGACCACGAACGACTCGCCGTCGTCCAGGCGCGCGAAGCAGGCGACGTCGATCGCCGCGAGCTCCGGCGTGGTGTAGCCCTTGTAGTGCTCCGGGAAGCGCGAGGCCCAGGTCCGGGCCAGCGCGCGGCCGCCCTTGCCGAGCGCGTCGGCCAGAGCGTCGTCCCAGGTGCGGGCGAGCGCGATCGCCTCCTCCTCGAGGGCGCGCATCGCGACCTGCGGCAGCCCGTCGGCGGAGTGCACGGAGAAGTGCACGCGCGCCCGCTGGCGCTCGTCGAACACGTGTTGGGCCTCGACCGAGTGCGTCTCGAAGCGCTCCTTCAGCATGGCGGTCACGCGCGAGACGAGCTTGGTGCTGTAGCGCTCCCGCGGGAGCGCGAGGATGATCGAAGCGCTGCGGTCGTCGGTGTCGCGGCGCCCGAGCAGGCGCACCCGGTCTGAGCCCTCGAGCCCGATCAGCGCGACCACCGCGCGGCGCAGGTCCTCGACCGGCGCCGCGAACAGCTCCTCCTTCGGGAAGGAGTCGAACAGCGCGACGGCGGCCTTGTAGTCGTGCGAGCCCTCGATCAGGTCCTCGGCGTCGAGCGCCTGACGCAGCTTGCGGTGCAGCAGCGGCGTCTCTGAGGCGCGCTCGGCGTAGGCCTTGGACGTGAAGAGCCCGAGCAGCCGCGACTCGCCGATGATCTCGCCGGTGCGGGACACGCTGCGGACGCCGATGTAGTCCATGCGCTCGAACTTGTGGACCGGCGACGTGGCGTTGGTCTTGGCGACCAGCAGCAGGTCGCCGCTGGTGGCGCGCTCGCGGATGCCCGGCGGCAGGTCCGACAGCGGCACGCTGGTCGCGAAGGTCGAGCGGTCCTCGTCGCGCAGGATCCCGAGCCCCGAGTCGGCCACCACGCAGATGCCGGCCTCGGAGATCTCGTACTCGCGCGCCCCGAGCAACACGAAGTTGCCCTTCAGCAGCCACTCGAGGAAGTCGGCGACCTCGTGGACCTCGTCGCGCGGATAGCGGGCGGTACCCGCGCGGGCGACCGTGACCATGTCGTCGACGCGCTCGGTCAACGCCTTGAAGTCGGTCACGACCTTGCGCACGGCGACGAGCGCCTCGCGGACCGCGCGGTCGACCTCCTCGAGCTGCTCGTCGTTCAGCCTGCGGGCGAGGTCGAAGTGCATGACCGACTCGCGCTGCTTGGCGTCGCGCGCTCGGCCGACGCTGACGATGCGACCGTCGCCGTCGCGCTCGACGCCGATCACCGGGTGCAGCAGCCGCGCGACCTCGAGCCGGTGCGACTCCAGGGCGCCGGAGACGCTGTCGACCAGGAACGGCCAGTCGTCGGTGTTGGTCTCCACGACCGAGCCGAGCGGCTCGTAGCCGTGCTCGGCGATGGTCGGGTTGAAGGCACGGACGGCGATCGGCTCGTCGCCGCGGGCGGACGCGAACTCGAACGCATCGATGACCTCGGCGGCCATCTGCTCGGCTGGGATCCCCTCCGACGCGTCGCCGGAGAGGCGTCGCAGGTAGGCCTGGGCGAACGCGCGGACGGCGTCCGCGCGTTCGGCGGGGACCTTCTCCCCGATCAGCTCCAGCAGCCTGCTCGCCGGCGGCGAGCCGGACTCGGTCTCCTCCGCGAGGCTCACGGCATCCCCAATCATGCCCTCCCGGGCAGGTCTATGCCAGCTTTGCCTGCAAGGCTTCGTGCTGGGCGCGCATCTCGGCCGGCAGGCGGTCGCCGAACCGGTCGAGGAACTCGCCCACCTGCTCGAGCTCGGCGCGCAGGCCCTGCTCGTCGACGAGGAGCAGGTCCTCGAGGTGCTCGGGGGTGATGTCGAGCCCGCTGAGGTCGAGATCCTCGGAGCGCGGGACGCGGCCGATCGGCGTCTCGCGGGCCTCGGCCTCGCCGTCGAGGCGGCGGAAGATCCAGGCCAGCACGCGCGCGTTGTCGCCGAAGCCGGGCCACAGGAATTTGCCGTCCTCGTCCTTGCGGAACCAGTTCACGTTGAAGATCCGCGGCAGCTTGACGCCTTCGCGGCGGCCCGCCTTGATCCAGTGGGCCATGTAGTCGGCCATGTTGTAGCCGGCGAACGGGAGCATGGCCATCGGGTCGAAGCGAAGAGCGCCGACCTCGCCGGCGGCCGCGGCGGTGGTCTCGACGCTCATGGTCGCGCCCATGTAGACGCCGTGCTCCCAGTCGAACGCCTCGCGCACGAGCGGGATGACGTTGGCGCGGCGGCCGCCGAACAGGAACGCGTCGACCGGCACGCCCTTGGGGTCCTCCCATTCGGGGGCGATCGAGGGGCACTGCGCGGCCGGCGTCGTGAAGCGGGCGTTCGGATGCGCGGCCTTGGTGTCGGACTCGGGCGTCCAGTCGTCGCCCTTCCAGTCGATGGCGTGGGCCGGCGGGTCGGGCGTGCCGCCCTCCCACCAGATGTCGCCGTCGTCGGTCTTCGCGCAGTTCGTGAAGATCGTGTTCTTCTTGATCGTCTTGATCGCGTTCGGGTTCGTCGCGTAGCTGGTGTTGGGCGCCACGCCGAAGAAGCCGGCCTCGGGGTTGACCGCGTACAGGCGGCCGTCGTCGCCGAACTTCATCCACGCGATGTCGTCGCCGATCGTCTCGACCGTCCAGCCCGGCAGGTTCGGGACC
The DNA here is from genome assembly GCA_963835525.1 of uncultured Solirubrobacteraceae bacterium. Classification (GTDB taxonomy): domain Bacteria; phylum Actinomycetota; class Thermoleophilia; order Solirubrobacterales; family Solirubrobacteraceae; genus DASSUW01. Next base: position 1,733,011 of record CAWIFM010000008.1, on the reverse strand, counting down.
ATCATGGCCAGGTTGGTCTTGCCGGAGGCGCTCGGGAACGCGCCGGTCAGGACCTTCGACGTCCCCTCGGGCGAGGTGACCTTGATGATCAGCATGTGCTCGGCGAGCCAGCCCTCGTCGCGCGCCATCACGCTGGCGATCCGGAGGGCGAGGCACTTCTTGCCGAGCAGCGCGTTGCCGCCGTAGCCGGAGCCGAACGACCAGATCTCGCGCGTCTCGGGGAAGTGGACGATGTACTTCTCCTCGTTGCACGGCCAGGGGCTGGTGTCGTTCGGGGCGCCGACGCTGTGCAGGCAGGGCACGAAGTCGCCGTCGTCGCCGAGGACGTCGAGGGCGCCCTTGCCCATCCGGGTCATGATCCGCATGCTGGTCGCCACGTACGCGGAGTCGGTGAGCTGGACGCCGATCTCGGCGATGTCCGAGCCGAGCGGGCCCATGCTGAACGGCACCACGTACATCGTGTGGCCGCGCATCGAGCCGCGGAACTTCTCGGCCAGCAGCTCGCGCATCTCCTGAGGGTCGCGCCAGTGGTTGGTCGGCCCCGCGTCGTCCTCCTTCTGGGAGCAGATGAAGGTGCGGTCCTCGACGCGGGCGACGTCGTTGGGGTCGCTCAGGGCGAGGTAGGAGTTCGGGCGCTTCGCGTCGTTCAGGCGCTCGAAGGTCCCGGCGTCGACGAGGGCTTGGGCGAGCCGGTCGTACTCCTCCGCGGAACCGTCGCACCAGTGGATCGAGTCCGGCTGGGTGAGCTCCGCCACCTCCTCCACCCAGCGCAGCAGCTTCTGGTTCGAGGTCAGGGCGGTGGTCTCGATCGTCACGGGTTAGGTTCAACCTCTCAAGGTCCGAAAGCGCAAAGATGGCACTTTGCCATACCCGGACGAACCCTTGATTCAGTGGCACTCACAACGAACGACCTGACGGATCGTCTAGGCCGGATATGGCCGGGGCGGGCGACCATCCATGTTCTGCGAACGAATTGGTGGTATCTGACGGTGGCGATGGTGGTACTGGCGGTGATGGCCGCCGGTGTCCACACGATGACGATCGCGGCACCGGCCCTGGCGGAGCAGGAGCGGCTGGCGGAGGACGCCGACGCCGCGGCCGAGCGCGCCATCGTGCCGAATCCGGCCGCGACCGAAGGGCTGCCCGTGCCTGCGCTGCTGGGCGGGATCGTGCTCGCCTTCGCGGTCGGGCTGTCGGGCGGGCAGGTCCAGCGCCGCCGCCGCGCGGCGCGGCGGACGGCGGTCGCCAAGGAGCGCCCCGCGCCCGAGCCGACCCCGTCCCTGGCCGTCCGTCCGGCGCCGCCGCCGCCCGAGCCGGTGGTGCAGGACCCGAAGCCCGTCGCGCTGGTGGCCCCGGCGCCCCCCGCCCCACCGCCCCCGCCGGCGCCCGTGCGGTCCGGCGGCCCGAGGATCCTGCGGTTCCGCGCCGCTCCCGCGCCCCCGCCGCCCGAGCCGGTCGTCGAGGAGCCGGCCGCCGCAGCGACCCACCATGAGGTGATCGAGGAGGCAGCCGCCGCGGCGGCGCCCCGCGAGGAGCCGGTCGAGCACGAGGTCTTTGAGGAGCCCGCCGCCGCCGAGATCGTCGAGGAAGCCCGTCGCCGCCGAGCTCGTCGAGGAGCCGGTCGCGCCCCCGCCGGTCGCCGACGTGCCCGCGCCGACTCCCACCGGGCCGCTCGGCGTCGCCCCGGAGTTGCCGCGGCGCGACGCGCGGCCGCCCCGGCGCGCGGCGGCGCCCACGCCGCTCTCCGATGCGCCCGAGGCGCTCCGGGCGGGCGCGCCCGAGCCCGAGCCCGTCGTCCCCGCCCGCCGGTTTGCACGCGCGCAGCCGTGGCCGGAGGAGGCCGAGACCCTCTGGACCTGCGAGATCGCGTGGAAGGCGGGCTACCTCAAGTCCGCGTTCCGCGCGATGGCGGGCGCGCCCGGCGGCGGGCGGCGCAAGTCGATCGGCGAGTCTCCCTCGCTGCGCTGGACGCTGATGACCGACCCCGAGCCGCCGACCCCCGAGATGATCGCGAGCGTCAAGGTCGTCGTCTCCGCCCTCGTCGCGGCAGGCTGGGAGCGCGCCGGTGTGGGGACGTCGTGGTACGCGCAGCGGTTCGTCTGGCGCGGCGACGGCGAGCCCCGGCCGGTGGCGATTCCGGACGCGGTCGAGCCCGCAGAGCCCCCGTCACGCTGACCCCAAGCTCGCGCCAAGGATTCGACAAGCGACAGGGCGCAGTCTTCGGCCCATGGTCAATCGTGTCGCCGTAGCCACCACCGCCGCAATCCTGATCTTCGCCGCTCCCGCCGCCGCGTCGTCCACCGCCGCCGCCGGCCCGAGCCCGACGCCGCTCATCCTCGAGCTCATCCTCGCCGCCGTCGTCATCACCGGCATGGCCATCCGCGGTCCGGCCTCCCGCGCGCTCGCATCGGTGCGCGGCGCGCTCAGCCGCCCGCGCCGGCAGCCGGCGTCGCGCCGCGCGGTCGAGCGTGGCGCCTGAGGAACTTCAACTTCGGCATTGAGGGAGGCGGGCCCGATTGCCGGTGCATTTCGTCACCCGCCGGGCCGTCCAGTCGCATCGGGTGACGTTGCGCACCGTATAGGTGCCAAACGTCACCTCGGAGCTCGATCGCGGCAGCCGGGTGACGAAATGCACCCCCGCCTCCCTACCCAGCGCAGTTGAAGTTCGCGGCTAGACGTCCCGCTTCGGGACCAGCACGAGCCGCTTGAACTCGGCCACCAGGACGCCGTCCTGGTTGAGGACCCGTGTGTGCACCTTCACGGTCCCGCGGTCGGGCTTGGAGCGTGACTCTCGCACCTCGAGCACCTCGGTCTCGGCGAACAGCGTGTCGCCGTGGAAGACCGGCGCGGGGTGCGAGAGCTCCTCGGTGGCGAGGTTGGCGATCGCCTTGCCCGAGATGTCGGACACGCTCATGCCGAGCGCCAGCGAGTAGACGTACGGCCCCACCACGACGTTGCGGCCCTGCTGTGACCCGGCCGCGTAGACGTCGTTGATGTGCAGCGGGTGGTGGTTCATGGTGATCAGGCAGAACAGGTGGTCGTCCGCCTCGGTCACGGTCTTGGCCGGCCAGTGCTTGTAGACGGCGCCGACCTCGAACTCCTCGAAGTAGCGGCCGTAGGGATGCGCGCCCGAGGCCTCGCGGGAGCGCTGATCGGTGTCGACTGAAGTGCTCATAGGCCCCGGGACTCTACGATCCGGCGCCCATGCGCAACCCCCGTTCCTTCTTCGAACCGCTGGCCATCGGCGCCCCTGAACCGCTGAGAGAGATCCCGGTCCGGCCGAGCCGGATGATCCATTTCCTCGACTTCTCCAACGAGAAGATGGTCGGCAAGGCGGCCGGCATCGCGACCCAGACCGACATCCTGCTCGGCAACCTCGAGGACGCGATCCCGGTCGACCGCAAGGTGGCCGCGCGCGAGGGCCTGATCAAGGTCGGCAAGGAGATCGAGCTCGGCGAGACGCAGCTGTGGACGCGGGTCAACGCGCTCGAGTCGCCCTGGGTGCTCGACGACCTCACGCAGATCGTCGAGGCGATCGGCCACAAGCTCGACGTCGTGATGGTCCCCAAGGTCGAGGGCCCGTGGGACATCCACTACGTCGACCGGCTGCTCGCCCAGCTCGAGGCGCGCGCTGAGCTGAGGCGGCCGATCCTGGTCCACGCGATCCTCGAGACCGCCCAGGGCGTCGCCAACGTCGAGGAGATCGCCACTGCCTCCCCGCGCATGCAGGGCATGAGCCTCGGTCCCGCCGACCTCGCCGCCAGCCGCCGCATGAAGACCACCCGCGTCGGCGGCGGCCACCCCGGCTACCTCGTGCTCGGCGACCCCGACGGCGAGCGGACCTCGGCCCAGCAGGACCTCTGGCACTACACGCTCGGCCGCATGGTCGACGCCTGCGCCAGCGCCGGCATCCTGCCGTTCTACGGCCCGTTCGGCGACATCCGCGACCTCGAGGGCTGCGAGGCCCAGTTCCGCGCCGCCTACCTGATGGGTTGCGTCGGAGCCTGGTCGCTGCACCCCGCCCAGCTCGACGTCGCCCGCAAGGTCTTCTCGCCCGACCCCGACGAGGTCGCCTTCGCCAAGAAAGTCATCGAGGCGATCCCCGACGGCCGCGGCGTGCACATGATCGACGGCAAGATGCAGGACGACGCGACGTGGAAGCAGTGCCGCGTGATGGTCGACCTCGCGGAGATGCTGGCCCGCAAGGACCCCGAGCTCGCGGCGGCGTACGAACTTCCGCATTGAGCGAGTTAGGGTTGCCCGCTCGTATGCGCCCCCGACGCACCTGCCACGCCGTCCCCGGCTCAAGCGAGCGCTTCCTCGCCAAGGCGCCCACACTGGCGGCCGACGAGGTGTTCCTCGACCTCGAGGACGCCGTCGCCCAGTCCGAGAAGGAGAACGCGCGCAGCCTGATCATCCAGACGCTGCAGACACACGACTTCGGCGACAAGACCGTCGTCGTGCGCGTCAACGGCACCGACACGCCGCACTACTACCGCGACCTGATCGACGTCGTCGAGCAGGCCGGCGACCGACTGCACGCGATCATGCTGCCCAAGGTCCGCACCCCGGGCGACGTCGAGATGACCGACAAGCTGCTGACCCAGATCGAGCTGGCGAAGGACCTGCGGAACCGCATCGGGATCGAGGCCCAGATCGAGGACGCCACCGGCCTGCTCGCCTGCGAGGCGATCGCCGCCGCGTCTCCCCGGATGGAGACGCTGATCTTCGGGCCGGGCGACTACAGCGCCGCGGTCGGCATCCCGATCACGACGATCGGCGGCGCGCCCGAGCACTACCCCGGCGACCACCTCAACTACGTCTTCAGCCGCCTCGTCGTCGCCGCCCGCGCCGCCGGCATCCAGGCGATCGACGGCCCCTACGCCGCGTTCGACGACGACGACGGCCTACGTGAAAGAGCGCGGCTCGCGCGCGCCCTCGGCATGGACGGCAAGTGGACGATCCACCCGCGCCAGATCGAGATCGTCAACGAGGTCTTCACGCCCGCGCGCGAGGACTGGGCGCGCGCCGAGGCGCTCCTCGCCGCCTACAAGCAAGCCACCGACGCAGGCCGCGGCGCGGCGATGTTCGAGGGCGAGATGATCGACGAGGCGAACCGCCGGATGGCGGAACGCCTCGCCGAAGCCGGCCGGGCCGCGGGTTACACGCAGACCTGACGGCGCAACCGACCCGGCGCGGAGGGACGAGCCTCCCTCCGCGCGGGATGCGGCTGACCCCCGTGCCGCCAGATCGCCTGGCGGCCTTCAGGACCGACGGCGTCGACACCCACGACGCGTCCGTCCTCGCCGTAGAGGATCTCCTTCACGACGGTGGCGAGGCCGCCGCCCTCGTCGCAGGAGTCCTCATCGACACGCGCAAGCCGGCCCCCCTCGAACCGGTAGCGCTCGCGCGAGCAGGAGCCGGTCGGCGGCATGTAGCGCTCGCTCTCGACCGGAACCCCGGCCGCGAGCCGCATCTGCATGACGCACTGGAGCTCTGCCGGCAGCTCGCCGTCGCCGCACTCGACCGGCGCACGGAAGCACACGACCTCCACGTGGTCGCGGCTCCAGGCGGCGAACCGCTCCAGCCAGACCTCTCCCGTCGCGTCGTACTGGCGCACGCACACCACGCGGCTGAGCGCATCGAAGCCGATCGCCTCATGCTCCTGCCAGGGCGGCGGCGGCCGGTGCAGCCAGCGCCCAGGCGTGCAGCCCATGCGCTGGAGCCGCAGCGGCTCGACGTCGCCGTGACCGGAGGTGGGCGTCGCCCAGCGCCAGCGCACGGCGGCCGTCTCGGCCCGTGCCACCAGCTCCTCGTAGCGGTCCGCGAGATCCTCGGCTCGGAACCGCAATCCCCCATCGGCGGCAGCGGCCGGCACCGCCTCGGCCGCCGACAACAGCCCTCTCTCCATGGGGTCGGACGCTACCTGCACTTTTGCCGAGCGTCAAGCAAAAGCTGCAAACTGGGTCGACAGTTCCCCGCAATCTTGGAACGAATCAAGACGCAAGCCGCCGCTTATGGCATTCTGATACGCCATGTCGGACCTGTTGGGCACAGAAGATCTAGATGCGAACCGGCGTTTCGACGCCGCACGGCCCAGCAGCAGCTCGAGCGGCGGGGGCAACGGATCGTCGACCGGGACCGGCGCGGGAGCCATGCTGCGGCTCATCCGCGACGGGCGTGCAAGCACGCGTGCAGAGCTCGTCGCGCTGACGGGGCTCGCGCGCTCGACCGTCGCCCAGCGGATGGACGCCCTGCTCGCGCAGCGGCTCGTCGTGCCCGCCGGCGCGAGCGCCTCGACCGGCGGCCGCCCGCCGAAGACCTTCGCCTTCAACCGCAACGCCGGCGTCGTGCTGGCGGCCGACCTCGGCGCCACGCACTCGCGCGTCGCGGTCACCGATCTCGCGGGCGATGTCATGGTGGAGACACGAACCGACATCCCGATCGCCGACGGCCCTGACACCGTCCTGGGCTGGCTCGAGGAGACCTTCGACGCGCTGCTGAGCGAGAGCGCCCACAGCGCCCGCGACGTCCGGGGCATCGGCGTCGGCATCCCGGGCCCGGTCGAGTTCGCGACCGGCACGCCGGTGGCGCCGCCGATCATGCCCGGCTGGGACGGCTACGGGGTCGCGACGCGGCTGCACGGGCGCTACGGCGCCACCGTCCTCGTCGACAACGACGTGAACATCATGGCCCTCGGCGAGTACTGGGCCCGCTGGCGCGACACCGCCCACCTGCTCTTCGTCAAGGTCGGCACCGGCATCGGCTGCGGCGTCATCACCGACGGGCGCATCCACCGCGGCGCCCAGGGCGCCGCCGGCGACATCGGCCACATCCACGTCCCCGACCACGACGACGTCATCTGCCGCTGCGGCAACCTCGGCTGCCTCGAGGCGATCGCCGGCGGCGGCGCCATGGCCGCGCGCCTCAGCGCCATGGGCGTGCCGGCGGAGAACAGCCGTGACGTCGTCCGCCACGTGCGCGACGGCCGGCCGGAGGCCATGCGCCTGGTGCGCCAGGCCGGCCGCGAGCTCGGCGGCGTGCTCGCCAGCGCCGTCAACTTCTTCAACCCCGGCGTCATCGTCATCGGCGGCGACATCGCCCACGCCGACGAGCACCTGCTCGCCGGCGTCCGCGAGGTCGTCTACCGCCGCTCCACCGCCCTCGCCACCCGCTCGATCCGCATCGCCCGCTCCACGCTCGACGACCGCGCGGGCGTCATCGGCGCCGCCGTGATGGTCATCGAGGCCGTGCTCGCGCCCGACGCGGTCGACCAGGCGATCGCCGCCGCCGGCTGATCTCATTCGTCCAAGACACGGCCGGTAGCTTCGGGCTGTGATCGATCACCTGAACATCGGGGTTGCCGACCTCGCCGCCAGCCGGGCCTTCTACGAGCAGGCGCTCGCGCCGCTCGGCTACGAGATCCTGATGGACCGCACCTACGGGGTGGGCTTCGGCCGCGATGGAAAGCCCGACTTCTGGATCTCCGACCGCCCGAGCTCGGCGCCCCTGCACGTCGCCTTCGCCGCTCCGGACCGCGCCACCGTGGACGCCTTCCATGCCGCCGCCGTGGCGGCGGGCGGCCGGGACAACGGCGCTCCCGGCCTGCGACCGCAGTACCACCCGAGCTACTACGGGGCGTTCGCACTCGACCCGGAGGGCAACAACGTCGAGGCGGTGTCGCACACGCCCGTGTGACACCATCGCCCGCGATGTGCCGGGTGTCGGGGCCGGCGTCGACAGTCAACGTCCCTGGGGAGGCGACGTGACGGAGATCCAGAAGTACCTCGCCGAGGAGGTCGCCGAGGACCTCGCCGACGGCATCATCACGCGGCGGGAGGCGATGCGCCGCCTCGGCCTGCTGGGGGTGAGCGGCGCCGCGGCGTCGGCGCTACTCGCCGCCGGGGCGATCCCGGCTGTCGCGAGCGGCAGGCGGCACCGCAAGCGCAGCACCGAGACCACGTGGGCCCCGGTCGCCCGCGAGTCGATCACCTTCGCCGGCCCGCGCGGACCCCTGATGGCCGCATGGGCGCCCGCCTCCAAGGCGCGCGGCGGCGTGCTCGTCATCCACGAGAACCGCGGCCTGACCGAGCACATCAGGACGGTCGCCGGCCGGTTCGCGGCCAGCGGCTGGTCCGCCCTCGCGCTCGACCTGCTGTCCGAGGAGGGCGGCACCGGCTCGTTCCCCGGCGAGGCCGAGGTGGCGGCCGCGCTCTCGCAGATCCCGCCCACGCGCTTCGACGAGGACATGAAGGCCGCGGTCGGCGAGCTCAAGCGCCGTGTCCGCGGGCGCAACCTGGCCGCCATCGGCTTCTGCTTCGGCGGCGGCATGGTCTGGCGGCTGCTCGCCGCGCGCGAGCCGCGGCTCGCGGCGGCGGCCCCCTTCTACGGCCCGTTCCCCGAGGGCGGGAACCTCAAGGGCAACCGCGCCGACGTGCTCGGCGTCTACGGCGGGCTCGACGCCCGCGTGAACGCGTCCCGGCCGACGGCCCGCGCGGCGCTCGAGGCGGCCCGGCTCAAGCACGAGATCCTCACCTTCGCCGAGGCCGACCACGCGTTCTTCAACGACACCGGCGCGCGCTTCAACCCGCACGCGGCGGCGGAGGCGTGGCGGCGCACGCTCAACTGGTTCGACGAGGCAGGCGACCACCACCACTGATCGAGTCCACGGCCAGGAGGGGCACGTGATCCGCGGGCCCCTCCTGGGCCGGGAAGTCGAACACCGCGACCATGAACTGGAGCGGGTAGTCCGGCGCCTGGTGGACGGTCTTCACGTGCTCGCCGTCCACGCTGAAGTCGACGCGCCCCGGCTGCCAGTCCGCCGCGTAGACATGGTGCTGCGCGATGTCGACGTCGAGCTCCGGCGCGTCGAACTCCCAGGTGAGCGCCGGGTCGCGGATGTCCTTGATGCCGCAGCCGATGGCACGCGGGGCGTCGCCGAAGACCTCGAAGATGCAGATCTCGCCGCAGCGGCCGGGCTCGTCCTCGAGTCCGATCATCCACACCGAGGCCATCGAGCGCGGGCTGAGCTCCATCCGGGCGCGCACCTCGATCCGGCCGTGGTAGCGAGTCCAGCCCCAGTGCGTCTGCTGGTGCTCGCGCACGACCTGCCCCTCGCGGAACGGCGACTGGCCGTCGAGCAGGCCCGACTGCACGCCTGAGACCCGCAGCGGCGGGTCGTGGTCTCCCGCGCACCACAGCCCCTGCTCGACCGGGATCGTGAGCCGCAGCTCCGAGTCCGCCACCGCGTACGTCGCCGCGCTCTCCGCGCGCGAGCTCCAGTGCGGCAGGTAGTGCGGGACCCAGACCGCGCTGTCGAAGGCGTCGAAGTCGTCGGTCATGCCGCGGCGGGCAGGCCGAAGCGCGCGAACATCTCCTCGCTCATGAAGCCGTCGGCCTCGCCGAAGCGGCTGAACACCCACGGCGCCAGGAACGCCGTCACGTCGACGACCTTGTCGCCGCGCAGCGTGATCACGTCGAGCACCGCGGCGGCGAACCTCTCGCCGTCCCACATGTAACAGCCGACCGCGAGCTGCCCGTTGGCGCGCGTCGGGATGTGGCGCCAGCGCTCGTTCAGGGGGTAGTCGCTGAGGAAGGCGGACACCGTCTCGATGCCGCTGAACCACATCGGGCACGGCGGCATCGACCACGTCGCGTCCTCGGTCAGCAGCGCCACGACACGGTCGACGTCGCCCGACTCGAGGGCCGCCATGTACTCCTCGACGATCTCGGCGACCTTCTCGTCGCCGAGCCCGCGCAGCGTCTCCTGCTGGCTCTGCTCGGGCATCCGCTCGTCGGCCGCCTTGCGCGCGCGCTGCAGCGCGCTGTTGACGGACGCCACCGACGTGTCGAGCGTCTCGGCCACCTCGGCGGCCGAGAAGCCCAGGACCTCGCGCATGATCAGCACGGCGCGCTGGGTCGCCGGCAGGTGCTGGAGGGCGGCCACGAACGCGAGCTCGAGCGCCTCTCGCTGCTCGTAGTCGTCCTCCACGCCGGGATATGGCTCGACCCACACGTTCTCCACCACGGGCACGCCGGGGCTGTCGTGCGGGTCGGCGCCAGGCCCGTAGTCGATCGGCAGGACACGGCGCTTGCCCGCCAGGTCCATGCACGTGTTGGTCGCGATCCGGTAGAGCCACGAGCGCAGCGAGCTGCGGCCCTCGAAGCGCCCGATCCCGCGCCAGGCGCGCAGCAGCGCGTCCTGCAGCGCGTCCTCGGCGTCGTGCACCGAGCCGAGCATCCGGTAGCAGTGGGCATGCAGCTCGGCGCGGCGGGGCTCGACGAGGCGCTGGTAGGCGTCCTCGTCGCCGTTGCGGGCTGCGCTGAGCAGTTGTGTGTCGGCCATCACGCTCATCGCACCGGACCCTAGGACGAGGTACCGATGAGTTCGGTACGGCTGCCCGGTCTATTGGACATGAACCCCGTGGTCCACCTCGAGCTCCACACCGGCCACCTCCCCCGCGCGCGCGAGTTCTATGAGGACCTGCTCGGCTGGCGGGCGGCGCAGACCAGCGGCTACTGGTCGCTCGGAACGGGCTGCGGGCTCGTCGAATGCGACGTTCCCGAGCCCGCGTGGCTTCCGTATGTCGCCGTGCGCAACGTCGCCGGCACGACCGAGCGCGCCCGCATCCTCGGCGCCCGCGTCCTCCTCGATCCCCGCGAAGGCCCGCACGGCTGGCGCAGCGTCCTCAGCACGCCCGACGGCGGCGAGATCGCTCTTTGGCAGCCCAAGCGATGAGTTCCGTCCCCGACCCCGGTCTCTACTGACATGACCCCTCCCCAGACTGACCGCAGTCGTTGGATCGCTCTCTACGTCCTGTGCGTGGGGATGCTGATGATCGTTCTCGACGCCACCGTCGTGAACGTCGCTCTTCCCGAGATCCAGAGCGATCTCGGCTTCTCCCAGTCCAGCCTCGCGTGGGTGGTCAACGGCTACCTGATCGCGTTCGGCGGGCTGCTCCTCCTCGCCGGCCGCATCGGCGACCTGCTCGGCCGCAAGAACGTCTTCCTGGCCGGCCTCGCCGTGTTCGTCGCCGCTTCAATGGCGTGCGGCCTCGCGCAGTCGCAGGAGATGCTGGTGATCGCGCGCATGGTCCAGGGCGCCGGCGGCGCCTTCACGTCCGCCGTCATCCTCGGCATGATCGTGACGATGTTCCCGGAGCCCCGGGAGCAGGCGAAGGCGATCGGCGCCTACGCGTTCGTCGCCTCGGCCGGCGGCTCGATCGGCCTGCTGGCCGGCGGCGTGCTGACCCAGGCCATCAACTGGCACTGGATCTTCTTCATCAACATCCCGATCGGGATCGCGACCGCCGTGGCCGCCGTGCGCCTGCTGGAGCGCGACCGCGGGATCGGCCTCGGCAAGGGCGCCGACATCCCGGGCGCCGCGCTGATCACCGGCGCGCTGATGCTCGGCGTGTACACGATCGTCCAGCCGGCCGCCGAGTACGGCTGGGGCGCCGGTCGCACGCTGGTCCTCGGCGCCGTCTCGCTGGTCCTGCTCGCGGCCTTCCTGGTGCGCGAGGCGACCGCCGCCAACCCGCTCATGCCGCTGCGGATGTTCCGCTCGCGCAACGTGTCGGGCGCCAATGCCATCCAGGCGCTGGCCATCGCCGGCATGTTCGGCGTGTTCTTCATGGGCTCGCTCTACATGGAGCGCGTGCTCGGCTACGACGCGCTCGAGATCGGGCTCGCGTTCCTGCCGACGACGATCCTCATGGGCATCATGTCCGTGCGCTTCTCGGAGCCGCTGATCACCCGCTTCGGCGCGCGCACGACGCTGCTCCCCGGCCTTGCGCTGATCGCGGTCGGCCTGGCGTGGTTCACGCAGGCTCCGGTCGACGGCAGCTACGCCGTGAACGTCCTGCCCGTGATGGTTCTCATGGGCATCGGCTGCGGCGTTGCGTTCCCGGCGCTGATGACGCTGTCGATGTCGGGCGCCACGCCCGAGGACGCCGGCCTGGCCTCCGGCCTGGTCAACACCACCGCGCAGGTCGGCGCGGCGCTCGGCCTCGCGGTGCTCGCGACGTTGTCGTCCTCGCGGACCGAGAACCTGTCCGCGGCCGGCGAGTCCGCCGCCTCGGCGCTGACCGGCGGCTACCAGCTGGCGTTCATCGTCGGCGCCGCCCTCGTGGGCGCCGCGGTCGTGGTCGCCGCCACCGTGCTGGTGCCGGAGAAGAAGGCGCAGGCGAAGGCCGCCGCGAAGGCGCGCCGGCTGGCCACCGACGCCGCCTAGCGCACTCGTGAAGCCGCGCGCCACAACCGTGACGCGCGGCTTCACGCCTCCCCTCCGACGGACAACACTCCGGCCCGCCGACGGGCCGGAGCCGACGGAAAGGGACTCCCATGCGGAGAACCATCGCGATCGCCACGGCACTGCTGGCGCTCACGTTCACCACCGCGGCCTCGGCTGCGGTCCCCGGCCTGAACCTGGTCGAGGCGGGAAGCGGACCGCCGAACTCGAATGCCAGCCACACCGCCACGGCGGAGTGTCCGCAGGACCAGGCGCTGCTCGGCCTGGGCGGCAAGTCCAACGGAGGCGGAGGCCAGGTCGTGCTCGACGCGCTCGCCGCCCGCACCGGAGACAGCGCGACCGTCCGGGCCCATGAGGACCAGGACGGCACGAGCGCCAACTGGTCGGTCACGGCGTTCGCCATCTGCGCCGACGAGGGCGGAGAGCGGCGGACGACCTTCAACGAGGAGCAGAACTCGCTCAGCCCCAAGTTCGCCACCACGGCGAACGGCGGGCCGTGCACGAACGAGCGCCGGCTGACCGGCGTCGGGGGAGAGATCCCGATCGGCGCCACGGGCCAGGTCGTCCTGGACGCCCTGATCCCGAGCGCCGACCTCGAGACGGCGAGCGTCCTCGCACGGGAGGATCAGGACGGCTTCTCCGGCAACTGGACGCTCCGTCCCTTCGCCCTCTGCGCCGACCCGCTGCCGGGGCAGCAGCTGGTGACGACCACCAGCGCGAGCAGCTCGCAGAACAAGCACGCCACCGCGGCGTGCCCCGCGGGCAAGCGCGTCATCGGCACCGGCGGCCAGATCCTCAGCGGCGCCGGTGAGGTCTCGATCGGGTACATGGTTCCGGACGCAGCGCTCACCCGCGTGCACGTCCGGGGTGTGGAGGATCAGGACGGCCGCGCCCAGAACTGGCGCGTCCGCGCGTTCGCCATCTGCGCGAACGGATAGCTCCGAGCGCCGGAGCGGCCGCCCTGCGCGGCCGCTCCGCCTCGGCGGAATAGCACGCCCCCGGCCGGCGTCTGGAGGGCAGGCGAGGTACGGGAGGCGTAGTTCGATGGCCAGTTCGCCGCGCCCGGTGGCGCGGTTCCACGCGACGATGCAGCGGATCGAGCAGCTGCGCGGCGAGCTCGAGGAGGCCGAGCGCCACTTCGAGACGGCCCTGAGGCGTGCGGTCAGGGCCCGCATCCATTACGAGCGCGCGATGCAGGAACCGCCGGCGGCCCCGCCCGAGGCGCTCTTCCGGCGCGAGGGCGAGTTCTGGACGGTCGCGTTCGCCGGCCGCACATGCCGTCTCAAGGACGTCAAAGGGCTCCGCTACCTGGCGTTCCTGCTCGCCGCCGCAGGGCACGACGTGCACGTCCTGGAGCTGGCCTCCGCGGCCGCCGGGCTCGAGCCCAGGTCAGCCCGTCGTGAGCCCGAGCTGCGAGCCGCGACCCCAGGGCTCGACGCGGCGCTCGACGCCCGCGCTAAGGACGAGTACCGCCGCCGGCTCGAAGAGCTCGGCGACGACCTGCGGCAGGCCCGGTCGTGGCGAGACCCTGAGCGGGCGGCGCGGATCGAGGAGGAGATCGACGTCCTGACCGGCGAGCTCGCCCGCGCGGTCGGCCTCGGCGGCCGCGATCGCCCGACGCCGTCGCCGGCTGAGCGTGCACGGGTAAGCGTCACGAAGGCGATCCGATCGGCGATCAGGGCGATCGAGCAGCACCACCCGGACCTCGGAGTGCACCTCAGGGCCTCGGTCCGGACCGGACGCCTGTGCACCTACGCACCGCCGGGCGAGGCGCCGCCCCGGTGGGCGCTGTGACGCGGCTCGTACCCTTCCCTGCCCATGCCCGAGCTCCCCGAGGCAGAGCGCGCACGCCGGCAGCTCGAGCTCGTCGTCGGCCGCGAGATCGTCGCGGTCGACGACCGCGACACCTACGTGTGCCGCCCGCACGCCCCCGGCGAGATGGCCGCCGCGCTGGTCGGGCACAGGCTGGTGGAGACGTTCCGCCGCGGCAAGTTCCTGTGGGCGGAGACGGACGGCGGGCCGTCGCTCGGCCTCCACCTCGGGATGGCGGGCAGCCTGACCGTCGACGAGGCGCCCGCGCCGCGAAACTGGGATCGCTTCGTGCTGGATTTCGCCGACGGCGGCCGGCTCGCCCTGCGCGACAAGCGCCGGCTCGGCCGCGCGTTGCTGGAGCCCGACTTCTCGCACGTCGGCCCGGACGCCGCCGAGGTCGGCCGCGACGAGTTCCGCCGGCGCGTGGGGCGAGGGACGGCGCCGCTGAAGGCGCGGCTGCTGGACCAAGGCGTGATCTCCGGCGTCGGCAACCTGCTGGCCGACGAGATCCTCTGGCGGGCGCGGCTCAGCCCGCGGCGGGTGGCCGGCGAGCTCTCGACCGAGGATCTCGACCACCTGCGCCGCGCCGTCCGCGCAGCGCTGCGCGACGCCATCAAGAACGGCGGCGCCCACACCGGCCACTTCACGCCGCACCGCGAGCGCGGCGGGGCCTGCCCCCGCTGCCGCGCCCCGCTCGAGCGCGCGACGATCGGCGGGCGAACGACGTTCTGGTGCCCCGAGTGCCAGCTATGACGGCCCGAGGCCGACGTGACCGGGCAGCGCGGCGAGCTCGTCGAGCACCGCGGTCGCGTCGGTCGGCGTGAGCGTGACCTCGCCCGTGCCGGCGGCCTCCACCGCCCACAGGCCCAGCTCGCTGTCGAGAACCTCCAGGTACCAGCCGGTGCCGGCCCCGTAGGCCTCGATCCGCCAGTGCGAGCGCAACGCCTCGAGCTGCTCCTGCAGCAACGGGTCCTCGGCCGACCGCTCGGCGACCACGCGTGACGGCACCGTGATCGGCTCGACGTCGAGCCGCGGCCGCGGCCGCAGCCCCACGGCGCGCACCAGCAGGCCGAGCAGCCCGCTGGGCGTGCACGCCCGCAGCACGGTCGTATCGCCGGGGCGGGCCAGGATCAGCGCGCCGGCGCGCGCGTCGGCCACTGCCTCGAGCGGCGCCTCGAAGCCGGTGATGCGAAAGCGAGCGTCCGGCGCCCGCGCCGCGCGGATCCCGTCGGCCAGCAGCGGGGGCTGGAGCTCGATCGGCTCGTCGCTCGCCAGCAGCGCGCGGATCTCCTCGTCGGGCCCGCTGATCTCGGCCCGAGCGGCGTCGACGTTCACGGCTCCACCTCGAGCGTCGCCACCACGCGCCGCAGGCCGCCCGCGAGGCTCGCCCAGGCCGCCAGATCGGCGGTCGCGGTGACCGTCCACGCCGTCTCCGCCGCGACGAGCCGCCACTGCTCGAGCACCACGCTGGCGAGGCCGCCGAGCTGCTCGAGCACGAGCGTCCGCACGGCCGGCTCGCCGGCCAGCTCGCACGGCTCCCAGTCGATCAGGAGCGCGTCGGCGTCGAGCGACGACATGGCGCGGTCGGTGAGGACTACCGCCGTGTCGCCGGGCGCGGCGGGCACGCCGACCACGGCGACTCCGGCGCGGCTCGCGAGCCGCAGGTGCCCGGCGACCTCGTGGAGGTCGCCGCGCGGCTCCGGCTCCAGGAGCCCGAGCGTGTCGAAACGGTAGTCAGCCAAGGACGTCGGCAACCCACTTGACCGGACCACCGAGGACCGGAGTGTCCTCGAGCGGCAGGCGCGGCGCGCTCTGGTCGACGAGGTTGCCGTCGGGCAGCAGGTCCCCGAGCGCGAGCATCGTGCTGAGTGGAGTGACCGGCCGCACGACGGCCGTGCCGTCCTCGAGCTGCTGGACCGACCACAGGCCGGCGTCGGTGTCGATCGCCTCGAGCATGACCTTGCCGGTGGCGCCCTCCGCCGCCGGCCAGTGCGAGCTGGCGAGCCACCAGTCGCGGAACCCGTGCGCGACCGCGGAATCGAGCGGCTCGGGCAGCAGCCCCTCCGACGGCCGGTCGCCGAGCCGCAGCGCCACCGCGCGGCTGAGAGCGTCCGAGTCGACCGACGTCTCGGCCGGCCGCTCGTCGCGCGGGCGCGGGCCGATGTCGAGCAGCCAGAGCAGGAAGTGCACGAGGTGCTCCGCCGGCATCGAGACGAGCTGGTCGTCGTCGCCGTTGCGGTAGACGTGGAGCGTGAAGCGCCCTTCGCCGACCCAGCCCGGCATCAGATAGCCGGTCTTGGCCAGCCGGACGCCGACGATCGGGCGGCGCAGCGGCGCCAGGGCGTCGGTCAGCTTCACGTGCGGGCGCTCGAGCGAGCCGGCGCCGGCCTGCCCGAGCATCGCGTCCACGGCGCCGGCGTCCGCCTCGGCGGCGCCGGTCGCCCACGCGACCAGCGCGCCGATCTCGTCGCGCGACGCAGTGAGGATCCCGGTCTCGGCGTTGAATGAGCTCACGTGAAGCGGAGCGTCGAGACGATCGTGATCGCGCCGTCGCGGATGCTGTGCATGTTCAGCGCCGGCGTCTGGACCGAAGCGGTCCACCCGACGCCGTCGCGCACGAGCATCCAGCGGTCGAGCACGAGCGACCGGCCGCCGACCACGATCGCGTCGACCGTCCACCACGCCTCGTGGCCGGCCAGCGGCATCGGGCACTCGTCGACCAGGTGCGACTGGAGATCGACGGAGTTCGCACGCACCCGGCGGACGTGCTCGTCCCTCGTCACCGGCTCCTCTCCGCGCACGGCGCCGACGCTGATCACCGTCGCCCCCGGGTCATTGAGCTCGCCGGCGGCGACGATCAGATCGGCGCCCGCGACGTCGCGGTACACGTTGAGCTCCTCCGGGAACTCCAGCTCGAACTCGAGCCCGTGGGTCGGCGTTCTGCGGCGCAGCCTCACTCGGACACAGCGTACGCCGCCGGGAACGCCTCGGTGATGTACCAGCGCCAGAACTCGCGGGTGCCGTCCGGGTCGTCCTCGGCCAGAGCCCACGCGGCAAGGGTCTCGACGAGCGGCTCGTCGAAGTCTTCGTCCTCCGTGTCCGCCGGGTAGAGGTCGGGATCGAGGTCGCCGTCGGCGGCCTCGGCGCTGAGATGCACGGCGGCCTTGCCGGCGTTGAACGCCGCTTGGCGGCCGGGCTCGACGGCGAGCTGCTCGAGGTCGGATTCCAGCGACGCGGCCTCGGCCGACATGCCCTCCGGCGGCCAACCACTCCGCAGGGTCGCGAGGACCGAGGCGACCAGGTCGTGCGGGCGCCGGTCGCCCGGGAACGCCGCCTCCCAGACCGGCAGCGCGCGCCGTGCGGCGGCCGCGTGCAGCTCCGCGCGGCGAAGCAGCCCGGCATCAGGCCCGCCCGGCTCGTATGCCGGCGTCCACGGTCCCATCGCCTCCCGCAGCCGGCGCCGCTCGGGCAGCCCGAGCCAGCCGTCGGGCGCCGCTTCGAGGGCCGCAAGAGCCTCTTCCATCGCGCGATCGACGTCGCTCACGGACCGCCCGCCGACGCGCCGGCCGCGGCGGTGCCCCCGCCGGCGCCCCACAGGAGCCCCGGCCACTTGCTGTTGACGCCCGGGTAGTCGGAGGGCGACTTGATCGGGATCGCCGCGCCGTCCTTGCCGCGGTACACGACCGGGCCCTCGTCCGAGTGGACCAGGATGTCCTGGTTGAGCTCGTCCGCGAGCCTGGAGATGCCCGGGTCGCAGCTCTGCGTGCACGGTGTCTTCGTGACGCCGACGGGCGTCTTGGGGTCGTCGATCAGGAGCCGGATCTCGGAGTGGGTGCTGTAGTAGTAGCCGTCGAACTGGTTGCGGTCCCACGGGTGGGACGGCATGTCGTGCCCGGCAGTGTTCTTCATCCCGCTCTGGACGTCGCGCGCCGGCGTCGTCTTGAGCAGATCGGGGTCGAGGCCCATCCGCTCGAGCGCCCGCGCCTGCTCCTTGTAGGCGTCGCCGCTGATCGCGATCGGCGCGTCGTCCCCGGCCTGCGTGGCCACCGTCTTCTTGCGCAAGCGCTCCGTAGGGAGGCTCGACTTGATGTCGCTCGCGCGGTCGTAGGCGCGCGCGGCGTCGGTGAGATTGTCCGTCGCCTTCACGAGCCTCGTGCTCCGTGTGACCACGGCGCCGGTGCCGCCGGTGGCCACGGCGACCACCGCGTCCGGACCGAGGTTGCCGAGCCACTCGCCGTAGCGGCCGTTCTCGAGGTCCTCGTAGTTGATGATGGCCTTGCCGAACTCGCCGGGGTTCTCGTAGGCGTACTTGCCGGTCTCCCCGAGCTGCTTGTAGCGGTCGATCATCGCGCCCGGATCGCGCCAGTTCGTCAGGTTCGTGGGGTTGAGCTGGTAGAGGAAGTAGGCGCCCTCGCCGATCCCCTTGGTGCCCTCCCAGAAGCCGCCGGGGACCTGCTTGGTCTGGTCCCACGTCCATGACGCGGCGTCGCCGACGTCGTCGAGCCGGCGCTCGAACCAGTTGCCCTCGTCCTTGGGTGGCGGCTTGGGCGGCTCGAGCCGGATGCCGGCGGCGGCCGCGAAGGCGGGATCGGCGGGGCCGCCCGGCTGGGTGGGAAGCAGACCCGCGCCCTGGGCGGCGGCGACCAGCCCGGTGCGCGCCAGCTTGACGGCCAGCTCGGCCTTGTCGCCGTCCTTCTGGGCCTCCTCGCGGTCCTTCTCGGCCTCGTCGAGCCGGCGGCGGGCGATCCGCTCGCGCTCCTGGGCCGCCTCGAGGTCGCGCCGCGCGTCGGCCTCCTCGGCGGCGGCCGCGTCGACGGCGGCCGCCGCGGCCGTGTCGCCGAACGCGAAGTCGACTACCGAGCTGAAGACTCGCGACTGGGCCGCCTGGGCGGCGATGATCCGGGCGTTGGCGGTGCCCTGATCAGTGATCGCCTGGTCGATGTCGCCCTCGGCCTCCTTGATCCGGCGGTCGGCGTCCTTGGCGCGCTCGATCGCCTTCTTGGCCTGGCGCTGCGCGGCCTCCAGCACGAGGGCGTAGTCGTTGATGACCGCGGCCTTCTGGATCAGCGAGCCCGAAGCGGTGGAGGCCATCGTCGACTGCGCGCCGGTCAGTCCCGTGTGGGCAGCGCTCGCCGGGCCGAACCAGGAGAGCCCGCCGAGCACGCCGCGGAGCGAGCCCGAGATCGAGTCGAGCATCCCGGCGGTGGCGACGAGCCGGCCCGCGCTCGCCTCGAGCGCGCCGGGGTCGCCCTCGGGCACGGTGATGCCGCCGTAGCTCTCCCCGCCCGCCATCAGCGCGGCATCGCCGAGTCGTCGGTCTGCTGGTACGCGTGGCCGGCCGCGGTGAGGTTGCCGCCCGTGCGCAGCGTCGCGTCGGCGAGCCCGGCGAGGCTGTGCGACCAGGTCTCGCCCCAGCCACCGACCGCGCCTCCGGCGCCGGCGTCGCCGACCGCCGCGGCGGCCGCCGCGATCGCAGCCTGGAGCTCGCCCGCCGCCTCCAGCGCCTGCCCGCCTGCCGCCGACTGCTGGGCTCCGCCCGCCGTCAGCGTATCCGTGTCGACTTCGATCCTTGGCATCACGGCCTCCCGTTGCCCTGACTACCCCAACCGTAGCGCGTCATGCACGCGTCTCCTCGAGCGCCGCGTCGACCGCGCGCCCGACCGCGTCCACCGCCTTGTCCGAGTCCAGACCGGTGCCCACGAGCAGGTCGGTGGCCGTCGAGCGGACCTGGCCGACGATCACGCTGACCGAGAGGTTGCCCGTGCCCTCGAGCACGAGCGTGGCGGTCGCCGCCGCGCGCAGGGCGTGCTCGCGCACGCGCTCCATGCTCCCGTGGCCCTCGAGGGCGTCGGCGAGCGCGCGGACGGCGGCGGCGAGCTCGCGCACCGCCTCGGCGACCTGAGGTGGCATGTTCTCGTCGAGCCGGACGGCGCGGATCGTGCCGCGGGCGAGCACCCGGACGTTGCGCACCGCGAGGTCGGCCTGGGTGGCGATGCCGGCGTAGCCCTCGACGCGGCCGCGCAGGCGCCGCCGCGGAGGCGCGAAGCGCGTCATCTCGCGGCTGGCGATCACCGCGTCGAGGAACCGGCCGCTCAGCTCGTCGATCCCGCGCGCCCGCACGAGCGCGGCCTCCGCCTGCTTGCGGTCGCGGTCGACGACCGCCTGCGCGATGTCGTCGAGCGTCTCCGCCAGCTCCTCGAGCAGCGGCCGCGCGGCGCGGCGGACGAGCGAGACGGGATCGGCCGGCAGCAGCAGGGCATTGACGATCAGCGCGATCACGGCCCCCGAAAGCGAATCGAAGAAGCGGTCGACGGTGAAGCCGTCGGTCGGCGGCTGGATCGTCGCCACCAGCGCAGCGGAGACGGCCGCCTGGGTGGCCAGCATCTGCCCGCTGCCCAGGAAGAGGGCCAGCGCCGTCGCGAGCATGACGACGACCATGAGCTGCGCCGTGCCGACGCCGATCTCGAGCACGATCAGGTCGCCGACCAGGATGCCGACGGCGACCCCGATCGCGACCTCGACCGCCCGCCGCCCGCGCTGGGAGACGGTCAGCCCGAGCGTGATGATCGCGGCGACGGGCGCGAAGAAGGCCCCCTGGTGGCCGAGGATCTCGGTCGCGAAGAACCACGCCGCGCCGGCGGCGACGCCGACCTGGAGCACCGACCGCCACGACAGGCGCAATCGCTCGAGCCGCGTCCGCATGGAGACGCGCGAACGCTCCGCGGCCTCCTCGATCAGCGGGGCGGCGCGGTCGCTGAAGGGCCGGGTTTCGCTGTCACGCAGACGCGGCATCAGACGGCCGTGATTGTGCCAGAGCCGCCATATCTAACCTTCGAGTAGAGGGTTAGCTTCGCAGAGTGGGGTTGTGACCCCACGTTCTTGGCTCAAGACCGGGGCTTCGCGGGCCGATCTTCTGTGGCGTCGGGCTTTTCCTCTGTCTTTTCCCCGTGACAGCCATCTTCCTCCTCTACCCGCGCGTGTGCGCGCCGTTCTCATGATGCGCCGCATCCTGGCCATCGGCGTCGCCGTGGCCGCGATCTACGCCGCGGTGCTGGGCGTCGCGGCCCCGGCCCAGGCGCCCACGCCGGACCCCACGCCGCCGGCGCCGGCGGCCACGCCGATCACGGAGCCCGCTCCCACGGCCACCGTGGCGCCCCAGAACACGCCCGCGGGCACGCCGACGGCGACGCCGACCACCACCGCCGAGCCCACGCCCTTCCCCTCGCCCGTGGAGACCACGGTCGCGACGCCGGATCCCACCGCGACCGCGACGCCCACGAGCACGGCCACCCCCACCCCCGCGGGAGACACGAGCTCGGAGCGCAAGCGCCGGAAGAACTCGCACGCCGACGACTGTGAAGGTAAGGCCGGCAAGACCTCACCCTCGACCTCAGGTCAAGACTGCGGGATCGAGGTCGACGATAGTGACGATTCGCACCAGCGTCGTCTGACCCCCGCGCCGAAGCTCTCGAACCCGGACGGCACTCCCGCCGTCTCGAACCCGACCTACTCGCTGGCCACCCCCGGGCCGGCCCGGGTCGGCGTGCCGAACTTCTTCATCGACAAGTTCCGCATCCCGCCCTTCCTGCTCCCGATCTACCAGGCCGCCGGCATGCAGTACGGCGTGCGCTGGGAGATCCTGGCCGCGATCAACGAGATCGAGACCGACTACGGGCGCAACCTGAACATCTCCTCCGCGGGCGCCGTAGGCTGGATGCAGTTCATGCCGCCGACGTGGGACGCCTACGGCGTGGACGCCAACCGCGACGGCGTCAAGGACCCGTTCAACCCCGTCGACGCGATCTTCGCCGCCGCCCGCTACCTCAACGCGGCCGGCGCCGAGACGGACATCCGCCGCGCCGTCTTCGCCTACAACCACGCCGACTGGTACGTGGACTCGGTGCTGATGCGCGCCCAGGTCATCGGCGGCCTGCCGGGCGACCTCGTCGGCTCGCTCACGGGCCTCACGCAGGGCCGCTTCCCGGTCTACGCGAAGTCCACCTACGCCGGCCAGCTGACGAAGAAGGGCAACAAGGTCAAGGAGGGCAACGCGGCCATGGTCGTGGAGTCCGACTCGGCCCGCCGCGGCATCAAGATCTACTCCCGCGTCGACGCCCCGGTGATCGCCGTCAACGACGGCCGCGTCCTCAAGATCGGCAAGAGCAAGCGCCTGGGCCGCTTCGTGACGCTCCAGGACGTCTACGGCAACACCTACACCTACGCCCACCTCGGCGAGGTCTCGCGCACCTACCCCGCGCCGAAGCCGCGCTCCGCGCGCCGCCGCGAGAAGGAGCGCACGCCGACGCGCGACGCTCAGCAGGTCGAGGCCGAGGCCCCCGCCGACGAGCAGGTCGTCGAGCCGGCCGCCGAGGCCGCTCCGCTACCGCTCAAGGAGCGCCTGTTCGCCCACCCGACGCGGCCCGAGGCTCGCGCCGCCGGCGGCGACGTCCAGCTCGCCGCGGCCGGCGAGGAGGCCACGCAGGGCGCTCCGCTCGGCTTCGACGCCCGCGACTTCCGCCCCAAGGCGCTCAAGAAGGGCTCGCGCGTGCTCGGCGGCACCATCCTCGGCCGCCTCGGCGAGAAGACCGAGAAGTCGGCTCCGTACCTCAAGTTCGAGATCCGCCCCGCCGGCCGCGGCGCCCCGCGGATCGACCCGAAGCCGATCCTCGACGGCTGGAAGCTGCTCGAGTCGACCGCCATCTACCGCGCCAAGGGCAAGAACCCGCTGTTCGGGTCCGACGCGGAGAACCCGACGGTCGGCGAGCTGCTGCTGCTGAGCAAGGAGCAGCTCGTGCGCCGGGTGCTCGCCGACCCGCGGATCGAGGTCTACGGCTGCGGCACGGGCGACATCCGCTCTGGCCAGATCGATCGCCGCGTGCTCGCCACCATGCTCTACCTGGCGACGAACGGCCTCAAGCCGACGATCACCTCGCTCAAGTGCGGCCACGGCTACCTGACGGCCTCCGGCAACGTCTCGGAGCACTCGACCGGCACGGCGATGGACATCGGCGCCATCAACGGCGTCGTCATCACCCCCGGCACCCAGGGCCCCGGCTCGATCACCGACCTGGCGATCCAGAGCCTGCTCAAGCTCCAGGGCACGATGAAGCCGCACCAGATCATCTCGCTGATGACCTTCGACGGCGCGGACAACACCTACGCCATGGGCGACCACGACGACCACATCCACGTAGGCTGGCGCCCGCTCTACGGCGACAACCGCCGCGCCGCCCGTCAGATCGACGCGGTGCTCAAGCCCGAGCAGTGGATCAAGCTGATCTCACGGCTCGAGGACATCGACAACCCGACCGTGCGCGAGCAGCCCTCGCGGTTCGCGGTCAAGGTCGTCAAGCGCTCGTCTCGGGCTCACCACGGCGAGTAGCCAGCCACTCCGACCCGGGCGTGTCGCTCAGCCCGTGGACGATGATCGAGCAGAAGACGACGAGCGCGGCGAGGTTGAAGATGCGCTCGCCCTCCTCGATCGACTGACCGAGGACGAGGATCGAGAACGTCATCGTCGCCACGCCCTTCGGGCCGAACCAGGCCATGAAGCCCTTCGTCGCGGTGTCGATCCCCGCGCCGGCGAGTGAGATCCAGATCGCGATCGTGCGCGCGAAGAGCAGCGTGAAGACGGCGATCGCCACCGCGGCCCAGCCGTCCCCGAACAGGCCGCCGAAGGTCAGCAGGGAGCCGAAGACGACGAAGATGCCGAGCTTGACGATCTCGACGATGTCGTCGGCGCGCTCCTCGAAGTGGCGGCCGAGGTCGGGCCGGCGGATGCCGAGCGTGATCGCGCACACGAAGACGGCGATGAAGCCGTTGCCGTGGGTCGCGACGGCGATCCCGTAGGTCGCGAACGCGACGCCGAGCATGTAGAGCGACTTGTGGTGCGGCGGGATGTCGTCGGCGCCCTTCGGCATCAGCCAGCCGGCGAGGAAGCCCAGGCCGATGCCGAAAGCGAAGCCGAGCGAGACGTCCTGGAGCACGAACTCGTACCAGACGAAGTCGTCCTCCCCCGCGGCCAGCGCGGCGCTGAAGGCGAGCACGGCGGGCAGCGCCAAGCCGTCGTTCATGCCCGACTCGAGGTTGAGCGAGTGGCGCACGAGCCGCGGGACGCGCGGGTTGGTGACCACGCTGGAGGACAGCACGGGGTCGGTCGGCGAGAGCAGGGCGCCGAGCAGGAACGACTCGGTCCAGGTGAGGTCGGTGACGGCGTGCGTGACGGCCGCGATCAGCACGCACGTGATCGGCATGGCCAGGATCAGCTTGCGGGCCGGCAGGCGCCACTCGCGCTGGAGCATCTCGGCCTCGACCTCGATCCCGTCGCGGAACAGGATCACGATCAGCGCGACCGTCGCGAGCTGCACGACGAAGCCGGACTCGGCGTCGAACTCGAGCACTCCGAGGCCGCCCTCGCCGAGCACGAAGCCCGCGACGACGAAGACGGCGGTCATCGACAGGAAGCTGCGGTGCGCGAGCCCGGCGGTGAGGGCACCGACGATCAGCAGCCCACCGAGGATGAGGGTGGCCACCTCGAATTCGTCCATGCCGGTCGACAGGCTTCCATACTGCGGTCGTGCGCCTCGACGACGCCTCGCCCGACCCCTACTGGCTCGACCGCCCGCGGCCGGCCGAGGCGGCGCCGCTGGAGGGCGTCGCCGAGGCGGACCTGGCGATCGTGGGCGGCGGCTTCACGGGGCTGTGGGCGGCGGTGCAGGCCAAGCAGGAGCAACCCTCGCGGGAGGTCGTGCTGCTGGAGGCCGAGACGGCCGGCTGGGGCGCCAGCGGCCGCAACGGCGGGTTCGTCGACTCGTCGTTGACGCACGGGCTGTGGAACGGCGCCGCGCGCTTCCCGCAGGAGCTCGACGCACTGGAGGAGCTGGGGAGGGCGAACCTCGAGGGCCTGAAGGCGGACCTGGAGCGCCACCGGATCGATGCGGCCTGGCAGGAGACCGGGCAGCTCTCGGTGGCGACCCAGCCCCACGAGCTGGGCGAGCTCGACGAGGAGGTCGCGCTGCTGCGCCGCTACGGCTGGCAGGCCGAGGTGCTCGACCGCGAGGCCGTGCGGGCCGCGGTGGACTCGCCGACCTACCTCGGTGGCGTGCTGCAGAGCACCGGCGTGGCGCTGGTGGACCCGGGGGCGCTGGCGCTCGGGCTGCGGCGCACGGCGCTCGCGCTCGGCGTCCGGCTGTACGAGCGGACGCCGGTGCTGGACGCCGAGCTGCGCACGCCCGGCGGGCAGGTGCGCGCCGAGCGCGTCCTGCTCGCCACCGGCGCCTATCCGCCGCTCACGCGCTCGATCCGGCGCCTCGTGGCGCCGGTCTACGACTACGTCGTCGTGACCGAGCCGCTGAGCGCCGCCCAGCGGCGCTCGATCGGCTGGGAGCACGGGCAGGGCGTCGCCGACCGCGGCAACCGCTTCCACTACTACCGGCTCACGCCCGACGGGCGGATCCTGTTCGGCGGCTACGAGGCGGTCTACCGCTTCGGCAACCGCGTCGACGACCGCCGGCTGAGCCGCTACCCGCCGATCCACGGGCTGCTCGTCGAGCACCTGCTCGAGACCTTCCCGGCGCTCGAGGGGATCGGGATCACGCACGCCTGGGGCGGCCCGATCGACACCTGCAGCCGGTTCTGCGTGACCTTCGGGCGCGCTCTCGGCGGCCGCGCCGTCTACGCGGTGGGCTACACGGGCCTGGGCGTCGGCGCTTCCCGGTTCGGCGCCCGTACGGCGCTCGACCTGCTCGACGGCGTGGAGAGCGAGCGCACGCGCCTGAAGCTGGTGCGGACGCGCCCCTTGCCCTTCCCGCCCGAACCTGCCCGCTGGGCGGTCATCCAGACCACCCGGCGTGCGCTGGCGCGGGCCGACGAGAACGGCGGCCGGCGCGGCCCGTGGCTGCGCCTGCTCGACCGGCTCGGGCTGGGCTTCGACAGCTAGGGACGAACTTCAACTGCGGCTGGGTAGGGCGGCTGGAGAGGCCGGCGGTCGCCATGTCCTCGAACCTGAAGGGGTCTGACCCCTTGAGTCGCCGCCACTCAAGGGGTCAGACCCTCAACAAACGCGGGACGAACTTCAACTGCGGCTGGGTAGGGGAACTGGGAGGCCGGCGGTCGCGTTTTCCTCGTGCCGTCCTGCCTAAGTGGGGTCTGACCCCACCTAGGCAGGATTCGACGCCGAAATCCGAGGCGCGGCCGGCACACTCGCTCCCCCACCCTGCCGCAGTTGAAGTTCGAACCCGCACCCCGAATGTAAGCGCCACGTACACTCGGCCGGTGTCGGGAGCGATTCTGCTCTCGGAGGTGATCGGGGCGCTGTCGTACGCCCTCGATCTGACCGAGGGTGAGCCGCCCGGCCACGCGCAGCGGTCGTGCCTGATCGGGATGCGCCTGGCGCAGGAGCTGCGGCTCGACGCCGAGACCCGCTCGGACCTGTTCTACGCGCTGCTGCTCAAGGACGCCGGCTGCACCGCCAACGCGTCGCGCATGTCGGCCCTGTTCGGCGCCGACGACCACGAGCTCAAGCGCACCGGCAAGCGCACCGACTGGGCGCGGAAGCTGCCGGCCTTCGTGTGGTCGGTGCGCGCCGTGGCGCCGAAGGAGACGCCGCGGGTGAAGCTCGAGCGGCTGCTGGCGATCAGGGACGAGGGCGAGGTGACGCGCTCGCTGATGCAGGCGCGCTGCGACCGCGGCGCCGAGATCGCGCGCATGATCGGGCTGACCGACGGCACCGCCGAGGCGATCAGGACGCTCGACGAGCACTGGGACGGCCACGGACAGCCGCGCTGGCTGCTCGGCGAGCAGATCCCGCTGCTGGGCCGCATCCTGTGCCTGGCCCAGACCGTCGAGATCTTCCACGCCGCCGGCGGCGTCGAGGACGCCTTCGCGGTCGCGCAGCGCCGCGCGGGCACCTGGTTCGACCCCGACCTCGTGAAGGCGCTCGGCGCCGTCCGCCGCGACACCGCCTTCTGGGCCTCGCTCGTGGAGCCCGACCTCACGCGCTGGGAGCCCGAGGACCAGCTGATCGCCGTCGACGACGAGCGGCTGCTCCAGATCTCGACCGCGTTCGCGGCGATCGTCGACGCGAAGTCGCCCTGGACGTACTTCCACTCGGACCGCACGAGCCTGATCGCGACCAACATGGGCGCGGCGCTGGGGCTCGACACCGCCGAGCTCGGCGACCTGCGGCGGATGGCGCTGCTGCACGACATCGGAAAGCTGGCGGTCTCCAACCGGATCCTCGACAAGCCCGCCGAGCTGACGGCCGCCGAGTTCGCGCGGATCAAGGAGCACCCGCTGTTCACGCGCTGGGTGCTCGAGCGGGTGAGCTGCTTCGAGGCGCTCGCGGCGGCAGCCGCCGGCCACCACGAGCGGCTCGACGGCAGCGGCTACCCGAGCGGGCTGGGCGCCGGCGACCTGACGCTGCAGATGCGCGTGCTCGCCGTGGCCGACGTGTACGAGGCGCTCACCGCGACGCGCCCGTACCGCCCCGCGCTGACCGAGGACGAGGCTCTGGAGACGATCCGCCGCGACGTGCCGCGACGGCTGGACCCCGACGCCTACGAGGCGTTGGAGACGGTGATCGACCTGCCGCCCGTTGGCTGAGCGGCGTCCGGCCCGGTCAGCGCGAGCTCCCACTCGACCGGCGACTCGCGGGCGACGACGGCCAGCAGCGCCTCGACGACCTCGGGGGCGAACTGGGTGCCGGAGTGCGTGCGCAGCTCGGAGATCGCGACCGAGAGCGGCAGCGCCTTGCGGTAGGAGCGGTCGGTGGTCATCGCGTTGAACGCGTCGCAGGCGGCGCAGATGCGCGCGGCGACGGGGATCTCCTCGCCGGCGAGCCCGTCGGGATACCCGCCACCGTCCCAGCGCTCGTGCGACGCGCGCACGACCAGGCCGACGCTCGAGAGCAGGCCGCCGACCTGCTGCAGCATGCGCTCGCCCTCGATCGTGTGCGTGCGCATGATCGCCCACTCGTCGTCGTCGAGCGGGCCGGGCTTGTTGATGATCTCGTCAGGGACGGCGATCTTGCCGATGTCGTGCAGCAGCGCGCCCATCTCGGTCTCGCGCCGCGCGTCCTCGTCGAGCCCCATCTGCTCGGCGACCTTCATCGCCAGCTCCACGACGTCCTCGGTGTGGTGACCGGTGTACTCGTCGTCGTCCTCGAGCAGGTCGCGCAGGAGCAGCGCGGTGCCGCGGTAGGCGCGGCCGAGCTCGAGGCTCTGCAGGATGCGGCTCTCGCGCTCGCGCTCGAAGCCGAGCAGCAGAGGGATCAGCGCCAGGACGAGAAGAGAGGCGGCGGGGAAGCCGGTGGCGGCCACCGCGGCCAGCAGGCCGAGCGGAGCGAGCAGGACGTCGACACGCTGGGCGTGCCGGAGCTCGGGCAGGAGCGCCCGCACGGGCGTGCCGTCGCCCCCGAGGCCCGCGCGGATGCAGAACACACCGGCGTTGGCGACGAGCTGCGAGGCGAGCGCGACGACGTAGGCCGGCCAGTGGGCCAGGTCGGGCTCCTGGGCACCGAGCGCGACGAGGACGGCGGCCGGAGCGAGCGCGAACCAGGCGTCTGCGACCGTGAGCAGGCCGCGGCCCGGCGAGTCGCCGTGCTGGACCGTCTCGCGCAGCGCCATGAGAACCATCGCGAGGGCGACGAACAACGGCACCAGCGGAGTCGGCAGGAGCAGCAGCATCGGCACCAGCACAAGCTGGGAAGGGACCGTGAACCCGCCGCCGGTCGAGAACTGGATCCCCTCCGCGAAGATATAGGCGCCGACGAACGCGATCGCCAGCGGGACGGAGAGCTCGCGCGCGGGCTCCGCCAGCAGCGCCAGGGCGACGGCGCCCGCCAGGAAGCAGAAGATCAGCGGCAGCGAGTAGAGGAGCTCGCGCCGCTCCAGCGGGCGCCGGCGGCGTGCGTAGGACTCCTCGATGCGCCGCTCGGTGGCGGCGTCCATTTCAGGTGCGGTACCGGACATCCGTTGAGGCGCGCGGAAAATAGACGCCTGTTGGATCGTGTCGGCCGCCTGACGCGTCCGACTTTAGGAACAGACAAGCCAATGGAAGGCACCTACTCGATGAACGGACTCATGCGCCGCGCGCTGCTCGCGGCGATCACGGCGGTGGCGATGACAGGCGCCCTCGCCGCGCCTGCAAGCGCGGGCATCCTCACGGCCTCGGAGAGCAACTGCGGCGATGAGACGCTGACCCAGCCGTTCGCGCAGTTCGGCGACCGGGCGAACTACAAGCTCGTGCGCAACGGCGCGTTCGAGGCCGGCACGGGCGGATGGACGCTCGCGGGCGGCGCGAAGGTCGTGTCGGGCAACGAGCCGTGGAAGGTCGGCGGCTCGGCTCACGCCAAGTCGCTCGTCCTGCCGGCCGGCAGCACGGCGATCTCGCCCACCAGCTGCGTCGGGCTCGCGGAGCCGACGCTGCGCTTCTTCGCCAAGAAGAACCGCGCGCCGCTGCTCGGGATCTCGACGCTGGCCGTCTCGGTCTACGTCAAGACCTCGCTCGGCCTCACGGTCCCGGTGCCGGTCGGCGTCGTGCTCGGAAACGGCCAGTGGAAGCCCACGCCGCCGATGCTGATCGTGGCCAACCTGCTTCCGCTGCTGCCGGGCGACCGCACGCCGGTGGCGTTCCAGTTCACCCCGGTGCTCGGGGACTGGCAGATCGACGATCTCTACGTCGATCCCGCCCGCTACAAGTAGGCGACTGGACTAGCGTGCCCGCAGCTTCCGGCTGCGGGTGCGCTCCTCCTGCTTCTCCACCACGCTGGCGATCAGCTTGAGGATCTCGGGCGGCCCGGTGGCCTTCACGGTCCCGGACTCGAAGCCCTCGCGCCAGTGACGGATCGTGCCCTCGCGGGCCAGCTCGTTGAAGTGCGAGCGCGGGACGGACAGACGGACCTTGGCGTCGGAGGCGATGTCCTTCGTGATCTTCGGACCGGGAACCTCGACGCGGAACAGCTGGATATCGCCGCGACCGCGCAGCTCCAGCTCGATCACGAGCTTCAGCTTCGCGAGCGCGGGAACCTGCCGCTTGAAGTTGTCTAGTCCCTCCTCAATGAGGGCCTTCGTGTCCGCCGTGGACATGTAACAGCATGTTACAACCGCACCCGGTCCCCCTGGGGATCGAAGAGCGGCTCGGCGGCCACCTCGCCGCCCACCCACTCGCCGAAGATCTCGACCGCCAGCTCGGTGCCCGGCTCGGCGTGCTCGGCGGGCAGATAGGCGTAGGCGATCGAGCGCTCGACCGTGTAGCCGTAGCCGCCGCTCGTCACCCGGCCGACGATCTCGGCGCCGACCCGCACGGGCTCGTTGGCCAGCGCCACCGAGCGCGGATCCTCGAGCGTCAGGCAGCACAGCCGCCGGGCCGGCGACGGGTCCAGCGCGTCCTTGCCGAGGAACTCCTTGTCGTCCCGCACGCAGAAGCCCACGCCGCCCTCATACGGCGACTCGTCGGGCGTGATGTCCGCTCCCCAGACGCGGTAGCCCTTCTCGAGCCGCAACGAGTCGATCGCGCGGTAGCCGCCGGCGAGCAGCCCGTGCGGCTGTCCGGCCTCCCACAGCGTGCGCCACAGGGCGGCGCCGAACTCCATCGGGCAGTAGAGCTCCCAGCCGAGCTCGCCGACGTAGGTGACGCGCAGCGCGCGCACCGGCACGTCGCCGACGGTGATCTCACGCCATTGCATATAGGGGAACGCGAGGTCGTCGGTGCAGGCGCCGGCCAGCACGTCGCGGGCCTTCGGACCCCACAGCCCGGCGCAGGCCCAGCGCGAGGTGACGTCCTCGACGCGCACGCCATCGCCGGCGTGGCCCTGGATCCAGGCGAGGTCGTGGCGGCCGAAGGCGGTGCCGGTGACGATGCCGAACCGGTCCTCGGCCAGCCGCGAGACGGTGAAGTCGCACTCGATCCCGCCGCGCGAGTTGAGCATCTGGGTGTAGGTGATGCGCCCGACCTCGCGCGCCACGCGGTTGTCGCACAGCCGCTCGAGCAGCTCGGCGGCGCCAGGACCGCTCACCTCGATCTTCGCGAACGACGTCTCGTCGAACAGCGCCGCGGCCTCACGGCAGGCGGTGTGCTCGGCCCCGATGGCGGGCGACCAGTGCATCCCGGCCCAGCCCCGCGGCCGCAGCGACTCGTCGCCCTCGTTGGCCTCGTACCAGTTCACGCGCTCCCAGCCGGACTTCTCGCCGAACACGGCGCCGTGCTCCCGGTGCCAGTCGTAGACCGGCGACACTCGCAGCGGCCGCCCCGCCTGCCGCTCGTGGTTGGGGTACTTGATGTCGTAGTAGGTCTCGTAGACCTCGCGCACGCGCTTGACCGTGTAGGCCGGCGAGCGGTAGTGGGCGCCGAAGCGGCGGACGTCCATCGCCCACAGGTCCATCTGCGGCTCGCCGCCGACGATCCACTCGGCGATCGCCTTGCCCACGCCGCCGGCGCCCGCGAGCCCGTGAGCGCAGAACCCGGCGGCCACGAACAGGCCGCGCACCTCGGTCTCCCCCAGGCAGAACTCGCCGTCGGGCGTGAACGCCTCCGGGCCGTTGATCAGCCGCGTGATCCGAGCCTCCTCCAGCACGGGCACGCGCATGCGCGCGAAGTCCACGATCTCCTCGAAGCGGTCCCAGTCCTCCTCGAGCAGCCGGCCGTTGAAGTCGGGCGGGATCTCGTCCAGCCCGAGGCCGCCGTCGCGCAGCGCCCACGGCGCGCTGCGGCGCTCGTAGCCGCCCCACACCAGCCCGCCGCCCTCCTCGCGGAAGTAGACGAGGTGGTCGGGGTCGCGCATCGTGGCGATGTGGCCGTCACGCTCGCGGAACGGCTGCGTGACGACGTACTCGTGCGCCATCGGCACGATCGGGATCCGCACGCCGGCCATCCGCCCGATCTCGGCGGCGAACATGCCGCCCGCGTTGACCACGACCTCGCACTCGATGTCTCCGCGCTCGGTCCGCACGCGGGCCACCGCGCCGTCCTTGACGTCGATGCCGGTCACGCGCGTGTTGGTCAGGACCCGGCAGCCGCCGCGCCGCGCGCCGTCGGCCATGGCGTAGGTGAGCTGGCTGGGATCGAGGTAGCCGTCGGTCGGCAGCCACGAGGCGCCGATGACCTTGTCGGTCGACATCAGCGGGAAGCGCTCGAGCGCCTCCTCGGGCGAGATCAGCTCGAGCGGCAGCCCGAAGGTCTTGGCCCAGCCCGCCTGGCGGCGCGTCTCCTCCCAGCGCTCCGCCGTGCAGGCGAGGCGGATGCCGCCGCACTCGGTCCAGCCGGGGTCGAACTCGCCGCCGCCCAGCTTGCGGTAGAGCTCGACCGAGTCCATCATCATCCGCGTCAGAGAGACCGACGAGCGGAGCTGGCCGACGAGGCCGGCCGAGTGGAAGGTCGAGCCGCTGGTCAGCTCCTTGCGGTCGAGCAGCACGACGTCGCTCCAGCCCAGCTCGGCCAGGTAGTAGGCGATCGCGGTTCCGGCGACGCCGCCGCCGATGATCACGCAGCGGGCACGGTCGGGCGGCGTGCGGTCAATCGGCACGGGCTTCCTCCAGCCACACGTCGAGGTCGCCCAGCCGAGCGCGCACCCTCGCGAGGTGCTGCTCGGCGTAGGCCAGGTAGTCGATGTCGAGCCCCGAGCACGTGGCTTGCACGACGCCCCACATGCCCTCCCAGAACGCGGCCATCAGCCGCATGAGGCGCAGCCTGGCGAGGCTGCCTCCCCCGTAGGCCTCGAGCAGCGCGACCTCGGCGTCGGGGTCGAGGTCGTGGTGGGACGCGAAGTTCGCGAGGTCGAAGTGGAGGTCGTTCATTCCCGCGTACTCCCAGTCGAGCAGCCGCAGCCGGCCGTTGTCGTCGAGGAAGTTCGCGGTCAGCAGGTCGTCGTGGCAGGGCACGCGCGGGCCGCCCATCACCGCCTCGATCGCGTCGGCGGCGGCCCGCAGCTCGGGGTACGCCGCCGGGATCGTGCCGCCGCGCTCGCGGGCCGTGCGCTCGTAGCGCGCGGTCAGCTCGAACGGCGAGAACTCCGTCGGCAGAGCCGGGCCGGCGTGGATCGCGCGCAGCATCGCCGCGACCTCCGGCAGGCGAGTGCGCAGCTCGCCGGCAGGCACGGGCCGGGCGTCGATGAACTCCGTCACGAGGTACGGCCGCGAGGCGAGCACCTCGGGCCCGACCCCGATCGCCGCCGCGGCCAGCGACGCGGCGCGCTCGGTCTCGCGGTCGATCCCGAGCAGCGCGGTGTCCTTGCCCGGCAGGCGGACCACGCAGTCGCGGCCGGCGAAGCGGACGCGGAAGATCGAGTTCGTCTGGCCCCCGCCGAGCGGTACCGGCACCGACTCGGCGGGGCCGAGCTCCGTCTCCAGCGCGCGCAGGGCAGCGTCGATCACTCGGGGCGCAAGCTTGCCGGAAACCGCTCGGCGCGGTTAGCTTCCGGGGCGATGCAGGCTCCCTCACCGGCTGTGGCGGCCGTATTCGAGCCCGTCCAGACGGCGTCGACCCTCGAGGAGACGGTCGAGCGCCTCGGCACGGCGATCCGGCTCGGGCTGCTCGGGCCCGGCGCCCGCCTGCCGTCGGAGCGCGACCTGGCGGACCAGCTCGGGATCGCGCGCTCCACGCTGCGGCAGGCGCTGACCTCGCTGACCGAGAGCGGCCACCTGATCGCGCTGCGCGGCCGCGGCGGCGGGACCTTCGTGTCCGAGGCGCCGCCGCTGGCCGAGAGCAGCCGGGTGGACCTGACCGACGGGCACTGGCGCGAGGTGCTCGACTACCGGATCGCGATCGAGGTCGGCTCGGTGGTCCTCGCTGCCGAGCGCGCGACGCCGGCGCATCTCGAGACGCTGCGCGGGCACGTCGAGGCGATGCGCGACGTCAGCGACTTCTCGGAGTACCGGCGGTCGGACGTGTTCTTCCACCTCGGCCTCGCCGAGGCGGCGCGCTCGGCGCGGCTGCTGGCGGCGATGACCGAGGTGCAGGGCCAGATGACCGATCTGATCGCGCACATCGCCCATCCAGCCCCGGTCCTGGCGCGCTCGAACAACCAGCATGCCCAGATCGTGCGGCTGATCGAGCGCGGCGAGGGCGCCGCGGGCGCGAAGCTCGTGCGCGAGCACCTGAACGGCACCGAGCAGGTCCTCGCCGGCCTGATGCCGTAGCCGTGCGGGACGTCGCCGTGATCGGCGGCGGGGTCGTGGGAGCGGCGGTCGCGCTGGCGCTCGTGCGCCGTGGCGCCGACACGGTCCTGCTCGAGGCGAAGGAGATCGCCGCCGGGGCGAGCGGCGCCAACTCGGGGCTGCTGCACGTCGCGTTCGACTCGCCGCCCGGCGAGCTCGAGACCGAGCTGATCCTGCGCTCGGCGAAGCTGCGCGATCCGGTGATCGACGCGCTCGGGATCCCGGTCCGGCGCTGCGGCGCCCTCGTGCGCGACGGCCGCGGCGGCACGTTCGAGGTCGCGGACGAGGCGGTCACCGACCCTGCCGCCTACACGCGCGCGCTGGCGGCCGCGGCCGCGGCATGCGGCGCCGAGATCCGCACCGGCTTCCGGCTCACCGACCGCCGCGAGGTCCCTGCGCGCGTCACGGTCAACTGCGCGGGCCTCTACGCCGACGATGTCGCGCGCCTGTTCGGCGACGACTCGTTCGAGATCTTCCCGCGCAAGGGCGAGTTCGCCGTCTTCGACGGACTCGAGCTCGACAAGGTGCTGTTCCCGGCGCCCGACCCGCGCACGCGCGGCGTGCTCGTGTTCCCGACCGTCGACGGCAAGGTGATCGCGGGCCCGACGGCGATCGACCAGGACGACAAGGAGGACTGGTCCGTGCGCCCGGAGGCCGTCGACGAGATCCGCCGCAGCGCGGCCGAGCTGCTCCCGGCGCTCGCCGATGCCGAGCCGATCGCCACCTATGCCGGGCTGCGGCCCGCCGGCCGCGACTGCAACTACGTCATCCGCCGCCACGGCGACCTCGTCAACGTCGCCGCCATCCGCTCGACCGGCCTGTCGGCGTGCCACGGCATCGCCGAGCACGTGGCCGCGATGCTGCTGCCGGGTGCGGCCGAGCGCCCGCTGCCGCGGGTGGCGACGCCACCGGGGCCGCCGTGGTGGCAGCGCTAATCTCGATGCATGTCCGCTCCCGGGCGCATGCGCGCATGGGGCGCCGGCGTCAGCGTCGGGTACTGCGTGCTGGGCGTAGGCGCGTACGTGGCGGACATCCCCGGCTCGGAGCTGCTCTTCGGCCTTTGCGCGGTCCTCACGCTGACGCTGTCGCTCGCCGTGGCCCCGCTGCTGAAGCCCCGCGGGCACAACGACGGCGACGGCGGGGTGAGTGCGCCGCCGCCCGACGATTCGCCGCCGCCGTGGTGGCCGGAGTTCGAGCGCGAGTTCCGCGCCTATGCGGAGCGCTTGACATCCGTCCGCGGCCGCACATAGCCTGCCGCTAAAGGCCGGAGGGTCATACCTTTCACCGAGGGGAGCGTTGATGGCTGACGAGCGCCCGACGCATCGCGGCAGCGTCGACTACGAGCAGGTCGGCTCCGACTACATGGAGAAGCGCGAGCTCAAGAAGGGAGCCGCGGGTTGGGTGCTGCTCGCGGGCCTCGGGGTGGCGTACGTCATCTCCGGCGACTTCGCGGGGTGGAACTTCGGCCTTGCAGAAGGCGGCTGGGGCGGCCTGCTCATCGCCACGGTCCTGATGGCGACCATGTACACGTGCATGGTCTTCGCGCTCGCCGAGCTGTCGTCGACGATCTCCACGGCCGGCGGCGGCTACGGCTTCGGCCGGCGTGCGCTCGGCCCGTGGGGAGGCTTCCTCACCGGCACGGCGATCCTGATCGAGTACGCGCTGGCGCCTGCCGCCATCGTCACCTTCATCGGGGCCTACGTCGAGGCGCTCGACATCGGGATCAGCGCCGGCTGGCCGGTCTACCTCGTCTTCTACGCGATCTTCGTCGGCATCCACCTCGTCGGCGTCGGCGAGGCGCTGAAGGTCACCTTCGTCATCACGGCGATCGCCGTCGTGGCGCTGCTCGTCTTCGTCGTGGCGATCATCCCCGAGTTCTCGGCCTCGAACCTGACGGACATCCCGCCGGACGGGTCCTCCGGGTCGAGTGACTTCCTGCCGTTCGGCTGGGACGGCATCTGGGCGGCGTTCCCGTACGCGATCTGGTTCTTCCTCGCCATCGAGGGCGTGCCGCTGGCCGCCGAGGAGACGCGCGATCCCAAGAAGGACATGCCGCGCGGCCTGATCGCCGGCATGGGCGTCCTGCTCGTCTTCGCCGCCCTGATGCTGTTCTTCGCGCCCGGCGGCAGCGGATCGGCAGCGATCATGGGGTCGGGCAACCCGCCGGTCGACGCGCTGATCGCGGTGGACGCCGGCAGCGGCGTCACCGACTTCGTGAACTGGGTCGGCCTGTTCGGCCTGATCGCGAGCTTCTTCTCGATCATCTTCGCCTACTCGCGCCAGCTCTTCGCGCTGTCGCGGGCGGGCTACTTCCCACGCGCGTTGT
Source organism: uncultured Solirubrobacteraceae bacterium (assembly GCA_963835525.1). Taxonomy (GTDB): domain Bacteria; phylum Actinomycetota; class Thermoleophilia; order Solirubrobacterales; family Solirubrobacteraceae; genus DASSUW01. The sequence continues at coordinate 1,696,473 of CAWIFM010000008.1, read as the reverse complement.
CCGTGACCAGCGGCCGGAAGGTGCCGTGGATCGCGCTCGTGCTGCCGGCGCTCGTCGGCTTCCTCATGGCCGCCTTCTGGGAGGATCAGGGCGCCCGGATCCTCAACATCGCCGTGTTCGGCGCCGCCGTGTCGTACGTGCTGATGATGCTCTCGCACATCGTGCTGCGCTCGCGCGAGCCGGACCTCGAGCGCGGGTACCGCACGCCTGGCGGCACGAAGACGTCGGGCGTGGCGCTCGTGCTCGCGGTCCTCGCGGTGGTCGCCACCTTCCTGGTCGACACCACGGCGGCGTTCATCACGCTCGGCGTCTATGCCGCGGCGGCCGCGTACTTCGGGCTCTACTCGCGGCACCACCTCGTCGGCGCGGCACCGGAGGAGGAGTTCGCGGCGATCGAGAGCGCCGAGGCCGAGCTCGCGGGCCACTGATGACGCTCGACGAGCTGCGCAAGGCGGTCGACGAGGGGACGGTCGACACCGTCCTCCTCGTCTTCGCCGACATGCAGGGCAGGCTCACGGGCAAGCGGCTCGTGGCGTCGCACTTCATGCACGACGTCGTGGAGAACGGAGCCGAGGCCTGCAACTACCTGCTGGCGGTGGACGTCGACATGAACACCGTGCCCGGCTACGCGATGTCGTCGTGGGAGACCGGCTACGGCGACTTCGAGATGAAGCCCGACTTCGGCACGCTGCGGCCGGTCAGCTGGATCCCCGGGACCGCCATGTGCATGGCCGACCTGCACTGGCACGACCACTCGCCGGTGGTCGCCTCGCCGCGGCAGATCCTCAAGGCGCAGCTCGACCGGCTGACCGAGCGCGGCTGGAACGCGCTGGCCGCCACCGAGCTCGAGTTCATCATCTTCCGCGACACCTACGAAGAGGCGTTCCACAAGGCCTACCGCGACCTCGTCCCCGGCAACCTCTACAACGTCGACTACTCGATCCTCGGCACCTCGCGGCTGGAGCCGCTGCTGGGGCGCATCCGGCGCGAGATGGCGGCCTCGGACCTGCCGGTCGAGAACTCCAAGGGCGAGTGCAACTTCGGCCAGCACGAGATCAACTTCCGCTACGCCGACGCGGTGAGCGCGTGCGACCTGCACGTGATCTTCAAGAACGCCGCCAAGGAGATCGCCTCGCTGGAGGGCATGTCGATCTCTTTCATGGCCAAGTACGACGAGCGCGAGGGCAACTCGTGCCACATCCACCTGTCGCTGCGGAGCGATGACGACTCACCGGTGTTCGCCGACGACGACGCGGTCTACAAGAGCTTCCTGGCCGGCCAGCTCGCGTGCCTGCGCGAGCTGACGCTCTTCCTGGCCCCCAACGTCAACTCCTACAAGCGCTACGCGGCCGGCTCCTTCGCGCCGACGGCGGTGGCGTGGGGCCACGACAACCGCACGTGCGCGTTCCGCGTGCTCGGCGAGGGCCATGCGAAGCGGATCGAGTGCCGGGTGCCGGGCGGCGACGTCAACCCGTACCTCGCCCTGGCCGCGCTGATCGCGAGCGGGCTGCACGGGGTCGACGCCGGGCTCGAGCTCGAGCCGATGCTCGAGGGCAACGCCTACACCTCCGACAAGCCCCACGTCCCCTCCACCCTGCGCGAGGCGCGCGACCTCTTCGACTCCTCGTCGGTGGCGCGCGAGGCGTTCGGCGACGAGGTCGTGGCGCACTACCTCAACAACGCCGACGTCGAGCTCGCGGCCTTCGAGACCGCCGTCACGGATTGGGAGCGCTTCCGGGGGTTCGAGCGGCTGTGAAGCCCGTCATCGGGCTGTCGGCCGCGCTCGAGCGTGCGCGCTGGGGTCCGTGGGACACCGCCGCGCACGTGCTCGCGCGCTCGTACTCCGACCAGGTCCAAGCGGCCGGCGGGATCGCCGTGCTGCTGCCGCCGGACCCGAGCGCCGGCGAGGACCCGGAGCCGTGGCTGGACCTGCTCGACGGCCTGATCATCACCGGCGGCGCCGACGTCGATCCCGCGGTGTACGGCGCCGAAGCCCACCCCGAGACGAAGGGCACGGTCCCCGAGCGCGACGCGTTCGAGATCGCGCTGGCGCGCGGCGCGATGGAGCGTGACCTGCCGCTGCTCGGCGTCTGCCGCGGCATGCAGGTGATGAACGTGGCGCGCGGAGGCACGCTGATCCAGCACCTGCCCGACGACGTCGGCCACGAGGACCACCGGCGCGTCATGGGCACGTTCGACAACTCCGATCACGACGTGCGGCTGGCCGATGGCTCGCTCGCGCGGCGCGTGGCCGGCGAGGCGATCCACTCGACCAAGTCGCACCACCACCAGGGGGTGGCCGCGATCGGCGAGGGCCTCGAGGTGACGGGCTGGGCGACGATCGACGACCTGCCGGAGACGATCGAGGACCCGACGTGCCGGTTCGCCCTCGGCGTGCAGTGGCATCCGGAGGCCGACGGCGATTCGCACCTGATCCCGGCGCTCGTCGAGGAAGCGCGGACGCGGGCGGTGCGATGAGCCTCACCGTGCTCGAGCCGGCGACCGAGCAGGTCCTGGCGGAGCTGCCGCGCGCCGGCGCCGAAGAGGCCGACGCGGCCGTGGCGCGCGCCAAGGCCGCCTACCCCGCGTGGCGGGCGGTGTCGCCTCCCGACCGGGCGCGGCTGCTGCACCGGCTGTCAGACGCACTCGCCGAGCATCGCGAGGAGCTCGCGATCATGGAGGCGCGCAACGCCGGCAAGCCGATCGCCGATGCCCGCGGCGAGATGGACATGGTGGCCGACACCTTCCGCTACTACGCGGCGGCGCCCGAGCGGGCGCTCGGGGACACGATCCCGGTGCCCGGCGGCGTGACCATGACCTTCCGCGAGCCGCTCGGCGTGGTCGCGCTGATCACGCCGTGGAACTTCCCGCTGACCATCGCCTCGTGGAAGCTGGCGCCCGCGCTGGCCGCGGGCAACACGGTCGTCCTCAAGCCGGCCGAGCTGACGCCGCTGACCGCGCTCGAGTTCGAGCGGATCGCGGTCGAGTCCGGGATCCCGGACGGCGTGGTCAACGTGCTCGTCGGCCCGGGCTCGACGGCGGGCGCGCGCCTGGTCGAGCACCCGGACGTGGCCAAGGTGGCGTTCACGGGCTCGACCGAGGTCGGCCGGCGGATCGCGGCGGGCGCGGCGCAGACGATCAAGCGGGTGACGCTCGAGCTGGGCGGCAAGTCGGCCAACATCGTGTTCGCCGACGCCGATGTGGCGGCCGCCGCGGCGGCGGCGCCGGGCGCCATGTTCGGCAACGCCGGCCAGGACTGCTGCTCCCGCTCCCGGATCCTCGTGGAGCGCTCGGCGCTCGACTCGTTCATGGACGCGCTGGAGGAGGCGGTCGAGGCGCTGCGGGTCGGCGACCCGCTCGACGAGGCGACCCAGATGGGCCCGCTGATCTCGGCCGACCAGCGGTCGACGGTGGCCTCGTTCGTGCCCGACGGCGCGCCGGTGGCGATCCGCGGCAGCGCCCCCGACGGCCCGGGCTACTGGTTCCCGCCGACCGTGCTGTGCCCGGTCGATCGCGACGACCGCGCCGTCCGCGAGGAGATCTTCGGGCCGGTCGCCGTGGTGATCCCGTTCCGGGACGAGCAGGAGGCGGTGGCGCTGGCCAACGACACCATCTACGGCCTGTCGGGCTCGATCTGGACGCGCGACGGTGCCAAGGCCTTTCGCGTCGCGCGCGCCGTCGAGACCGGCGTGCTCTCGATCAACTCCAACACGTCGGTGCGCGTGTCGACCCCGTTCGGAGGCTTCAAGCAGTCCGGCTACGGGCGCGAGCTCGGCCCGCACGCGCTCGACCACTACACCGAGGTCAAATCCGTGTACTACGCAACATGACTCGTCTCGCCGGCAAGGTGTGTGTGATCACCGGCGCCGCGTCGGGCATCGGCGCGGAGACGGCGGCGCTGTTCAAGTCCGAGGGCGCCACGGTGGTGGGCGTCGACCTGCGCGACGACTCGCCCGGCGTGGACCTCGCGCTCGCGTGCGACGTCGCCGACGAGGAGGCCGTCCGCGCGATGTACGCGCGCGCGAGGGAGGAGTTCGGGCGGCTCGACGTGCTGTTCAACAACGCGGGCATCTCCCCCAACGACGACGTGTCGGTGCTGGAGACGTCGCTGGAGGCGTGGCAGCGGGTGCAGGACGTCAACCTCAAGTCGGTCTTCCTGTGCTGCAAGCACGGGATCCCGCACCTGCTGGAGAGCGGCGGCGGCTCGGTGATCAACACGGCCTCGTTCGTGGCGGTGATGGGCGCCGCGACGTCGCAGATCTCCTACACGGCGTCCAAGGGCGCCGTGCTGTCGCTCTCGCGCGAGCTCGGCGTGGAGTTCGGGCGCGTCGGCGTTCGCGTCAACGCCCTCTGCCCCGGGCCGGTCAACACGCCGCTGCTGCAGGAGTTGTTCGCGAAGGACCCCGAGAAGGCGGCGCGGCGGCTGGTGCACCTGCCGATGGGCCGCTTCGCCGAGGCGCGCGAGATCGCCAACGCGGCGCTCTTCCTGGCGTCCGACGACTCGAGCTACATCACCGCGTCGACGTTCCTGGTCGACGGCGGGCTGTCAGGGGCCTACGTCACGCCTGAGTAGCGTCCGCACGGGCAGGTCGGTCGGGACGTCGACCTTCTCGACGTAGCCACGCGACACGACGGCGGTGCCGCGGCGGCGGCCGCGGGCCAGCCGCAGCCGCCCCGCGAGGCTGCCGACGTAGGCCCAGACACGCCCGCCGAGGTCGGCGTCGACGAGATCGGTCACGTCGTGCCGGACGTAGTTGCGCTCGCGGCGGTCGAGCTCCTCCAGCCTCGCGTCGGTCACCGGGAAGACGACGCCGTCGACGCTCGCGCCCGGCTCGGGCGTGATGCTCAGGTAGGCGACCTCGACCGCCGGCCGGATGCCGGTCTGCGGGTCGACGTAGACCTTGTAGCCGGGGACGACCTCGCGGTTGTCCATGGCCACGTCCCAGCCGAGGCCGTGGTCGTGCAGGCGGCACTCGATCCCGACCTCCTCGGCGGGAAGCGATCCGTAGCCGAACACGAGCTGGCGCCTCACGTCGTCTTGCCTACCCGGCGGGCGAGCAGCGCGATCATCGCCGTCGACGCTACCACCGGGATCAGCGCCGTCCGCAGCGACGTCGCGGACGCCAGCAGGCCGACCGCCGGCGGACCGAGCACGAACGCGCTGTAGCCGATCGTGGTGACCAGCGAGACGGCCGTGGCGCTGCGCCCGGGCGCGTTGCGGCCGGCCAGCGACAGCGCCGTCGGGACGACCGGCGCCAGCGCGAAGCCGACCACCAGCAGGCCCGCGGCGGCCACCGCCGCCGACCCCGCCAGCACCACGACGGCCATCGCCGCGCTCGCGAGCAGCCCGGCGATCGTCAGCACGAGCCGCTCGCTCGCCGGCCGCGAGAACACGAGCCGCCCGGCGAGGGAGGCGGTGTGGAACGCCGCCAGCGCGACGCCCGTGAGCAGCGCGCCCGACTCGAGCACGTCGCGCAGGAACAGCGCCGCGTAGCCCTCGATCGCGCCGTCGCCGAAGAAGCACAGCGCGCAGAGCGCGACCGCGACGGCGATCGCCGGGGTGCGCAGGAGCTCGAGGCGGCCGCCCGGCGGCAGCGACTCGTGCGCCGCCGACTCGTGCGGCGGCAGCGGCGCGACGGCCACGACCGCGGCCAGCGCGACATAGACGACCACGAGCACCCAGTACGCATCGGGCCCGACCACGCCGGCCGCCAGCGCCCCGATCGCCGCCGCGCCGCTGAACCCGGCGTGCAGCCGGATCATCGCCCGCACGTCGTGGGCGCGCTCGTAGTCCGACCCCACCGCGTTGGCGGCCAGGTCGAGGAACCCGCTCGCGACGCCGTACAGCGCGAGCGTCGGCCACAGCGCCGCCTGGGACTCCACGCCGGCGAGCAGCGCGAACGAGGCCGCGAAGCCGGCCGCACCGGCCACGGCCAGGGGCCGCCGCCCCACACGGTCGGCGAGCGGGCCGGCGGCGGCGAGCGCGCCGATCGAGGTCGCCGCCATGATCGCGAGGCCCGCGCCGAGGGCGGCGGGCGTCAGGTCGCGGGTGGCGACGAGATGGGGGATCAGGACGGCCCAGACGCCGACCTGCAGGCCGAGCCCGGCGAACAGGCCGGCGGCTATCCGGGCATGGGCCCGGCGATGGGACTGCAACACGGTGCTCCTCGAAGGACGAAGGGTCGCACCCGGTCAGGGGCGCACGGACGGGGCGTTACGTCCGCGCGCCGAGAACATCTCCGGCGCCGAGCACCTCGGGTTGCATGGCGGCAAGCCTAGCGGCACGGCGGAGCGCAGCCGTGAGACGACGAGCCGCGCCCGTCGAGGTTCAACTGAGCTGCTCGGCCAGTCCGACGATGAAGCCCTCGGGGCCACGCACGAAGCAGAGCCGGTAGCTGTCCTCGTACTGCGCGATCTCGCCGACGAGCTCGGCACCGTGGGTGCGCAGGCGGGCGACGACATCGTCGAGGTCCTCGACGGCGAACATGATGCGCCGGATGCCCAGCGCGTTCGCCGGCGCGTTCTCCGGCTCGACCCTGACCGCAGGCGGCGAGTGGAACCTCGTCAGCTCGACCCGGCCGTCGCCGTCCGGGGTCCGCATCATGGCGATGTCGGCGCGGACACCCTCGAGCCCGACGGTGCTGTCCACCGACGGCCCCTCGACCAGCGTCTGGCCTTCCAGCTCCATCCCGAGCTCGGCGAAGAACGCCTTGGCGGCCTCGAGGTCCTCGACGACGATGAGCACGTTGTCCATCCGCTTGAGCGTCATGTTCTTTCGGGTCTCCTGCGGCTCAGCGGTTGTGGTTGACGACTTCGACGTTGTGCCCGTCGGGGTCCAGGACGAACGCGCCGTAGTAGCCCGGGTGGTAGACGACGCGCTCGCCGGGACCGCCGTGGTCCTCATAGCCCGCGGCGAGCGCGGCGGCGTGGAACGCCCGGACGGTCGCGTCGTCGTGCGCCGTGAACGCGAGGTGGACGTGCTTCGTGAGCGGCCGCTCGTCGCCGATCAGCGAGAAGCTGAAGTCCTCGCCGACCATCTGGACGTGGTCCGGCTCGTCCACGCCGAGCCGCAGCCCGGCGTGCGGGGCGATCGTCATGTAGAAGCGCTTGGACGCGGCGAGCTCGCGGACGCGGATCCAGAGGTGGTCGACGTGCTCGTCGGGCATGGGGTCCCCGCGTTCCGTGTGCACCGCCTCCGCGCTGTTGCCGTCTGGGTCGAGCAGGAAGCCGCCGTCGCGGTAGCCCGCGTCGATCCCCGCCTGCCAGAAGGCGTCCACCGCCTCTCGCGACGGCGCTCGGAAGCCGACGTGCAGGCCGCGGGTCACGGGGCGCTCGCCATCCGTGAGATCGATCGCCCAGTCGTACCACTCGACCATCCCGGCGTCCGCATGAGTCGGCTCGGCGCCCAGCACGCTCAGGATGGAGCGGTAGAAGCGCTCGGACGCGGCGAGGTCCGCGACGGCGATTCCGACGTGATCGAACACCTCCGCCGAGGCTACCCAGTGCAGGCATGCTCGATCGGAGCGCAGTGCCGACGCCCCCAACGAAGCCGGAGCCCAGCGCGCTCACTCCGAGTCAGGGGTCGTGCACCGAATCAAAGATCGGCAATGCGAACGGGCGACCGAGTCAGCAGAGCTTGAGTCCGTCGTAACGGGCCGGCCAGTTGCGCGTCGATGAGAAAGAGTCGATGCGGGCTGCCAGATACTCGCACTGCGAATCCGTCTCGTGGGCCCAGATCACCTTCACGGCGTATGGGGTGCTGCAGGTGTTGCGCACCGTCACGGTGTCGGAGCGCCTGTTGTCGTCGACCGACACCTTCAGGCAGCTCGGCGGGGACGCCGCCCATGCTGGTAGGACGGCCGCCATCGCCAATGTGAAGGCGACCATGACGGCAGCAGCGCCGCCGACGGTGCGTTTGCTGATGCTCATGTGAGCTCCCCTGCCCGCGCTACTTGAATTTGACACGGAAGAAAGTCGATCTGATCCGCGCTGGCGACGGGGTGGTTGCTGGCTCCGGGGCCCTTGTGCGCTGATCGATAGCTTCCGAGGCCGTGGACGCGACATTCGCGGACAAGCGGGCAGTAGTCATCGGCGGCGGCGGCGGCGGGATCGGCACCGCGATCGCGCGGCGGCTCGCGGCCGCCGGCGCCGCCGTGGCGGTCGCGGACGCCGACCGGCAAAGGGCGGAAGCGGTGGTCGCGGAGCTCGCCGCCAGCGGCGCGCGAGCCATCCCGCTCGTCGGCGACGTGCGCCAGCGCGAAGTGGTCGAGGGCTTCGTCGCGAGGACGGCCGGCGAGCTCGGCGGACTCGATGTCCTCGTGACCGTCGTCGGCGGGCAGGTGGCGTTCGTCCCTGCCGTGCGAAGCCCCGAGGAGGTCGCGGACGCCGCGCTCTTCCTCGCCTCTCCGCAGTCGTCCTATGTCACCGGGCAGGCGCTGGTGATCGATGGTCGTCCGTTTCAAGCGCGCTTCAAGCGTCGATCCGCACGCCTGCTTCCACGCCGACCTAGGGCCCGAGCGCTCGGTCGGCGGCAGCGAGACGCGACCCAAAGAGGCCCGTCGTTTCCAACCGCGAGGGTGGGCTCGGCTCGCGGTCGAACACCGCCACCGCCGCGCTGGCTTCGGACGCGACATACACGCTGAGGCCATCGGGGCTGACAGCGATCGACGCGGGGCCTGCGAGCGCCGTCCCGTCGACGCACTGGAGGCCGGCAGTGGTGGTGTCACGGATGCAGCCGGCCGTGCCGGGCTTTTGGGCCAATGTGCCGTTGGGGGCGCGGTCGAACACCGTCAGCGCGTTGCTTTGTTCGGACGCGACATAGGCGCTCAGCCCGTCGGGGCTGACCGCCACCGATTGGGCGCCGGCGAGGCCCGTCCCGTCGATACACGGGCCCAGCCCGCTTGCCGAGATGCACCCGACCGGGTCGGGCTTCTGGATCAGCCGGCCGTTGCTGGTGCGATCGAACATCGCCACCGCCCCGCCCGAGACTTCTTCTCCGAATCCGCCGTCGGGGTCGGGGGCGGCGACGTAGGCGCTCAGCCCGTCGGGGCTGACCGCCACCGATTCGGCGCGGCCGAGGGCCGTCCCTTCGACGCAATCCAGGTTCGAAAAGGCGTCGGTCACCGAGATGCAGCCGGCCAGACCCGGCTTTTGCGTCAGCGTTCCGTCCTCGGCACGGTCGAAGACCTCGACTCCGCTCCCGCCGGTGTCGCTTGAGGCGACGTAGGCGCTCTTGCCGTCGGGGCTGACCGTGACCGCCTGGGGGTTGCCGAGATTTCTCCCGAGGACGCACGACCCCCCGACATTCGAGATGCAGCCCGTCGTGCCGGGTTTCTGGGTCAGCGTTCCGTCCTCGGCGCGGTCGAAGACCGCCACGCCTTCCGGCGCTCCGGATCCGCCCGCGACATAGGCGCTCAGGCCATCGGGGCTGACCGCCACCGATTGGGCACTGTTGAGCATCCTCCCCTTTACGCACGGGCCCGCCCCGCCTTCCGAGAAGCAGCCCCCGCGGCCCGGCTTCTGGACGAGCCGGCCGTTGCTAGTGCGGTCGAAGACGGCCACCGCGCCGCTGAAGATGGACGTGACATAGCCGCTCTTCCCGTCGGGGCTGATCGCCACCGAGCTCGCGCCGTCGAGCGCCGTGCCGTCGCGGCATCGGCCGGCGCCGGTGTCCGAGATGCACCCCGCCTGGCCGGGCTTCTGGACCAGCGTCCCATCGCCGGCGCGGTCGAACACCGCCACCGCGTCGCTGTCGGCAGCGGCGACATAGACGTTCTGCCCGTCGGGACTGACCGTAATCGAGCGAGCGCCCTCCAGCGCCTCCCCTCGCTCGCAGAAGCCGATCAGGCTCAAGCAACCCGCCGCGCCCGGCTTCTGGACTAGATCACCGGTCGCCGCCGCGGCATCGGCCACCCCAACACCGCTCAGCACACACATCGCCAGCGCCATCGCCACGCCCATCAGCCGCTTCGTCGTGAACACGCGCCCACTTCCCAGGGAGTCGTTGACTTGTCACCCGGGATGACCCGCCAGCCGGCCGCCAGGTTGGCCGGTTGCGCGGTGGCTACCCGAGCGGCGGCGACGTAGCCGGCGCCCGGACGCGGACCGCTCGCGCGAGAGGCGAGCGTCGGTGAGGCTGGTGCCGTTGTAGTCGTTGAGGCTGGTGCCGTTGTGCGAAGGCGCGACCGCGCCTCCGCCGCTGGAGGCGCTGACCGGCGCGGCTGCGACGAGCAGCCCTGCGACGACGCCGATCCACCGCGCCGGCCTTCTTGCACGACCTGCGCGGGGGCTCATTGCCAGACTCACACGCATGGCCCTAATCCAAGAGCTCGACTTCATCGGCATCCCCTCGCAGGATGCCGAGCGCGCACGTAGCTTCTACCGCGACGTTCTCGGCATGCGCCCCGACGAGCACGCGGAGTACGAGCAGTGGGCGGGCGACACCTGCTTCGCCGTCTGGGAGCCCGAGCGGGTCGGGATGGAGTTCGTCGCCCAGGCCGGCAATCCGCTGCCACTGCGCGTGGAGGACGTCCATGCGGCGCGCGCAGAGCTCGAGTCCAAGGGCGTGACCTTCTTCGGCGACACCTTGGACACCGGCGTCTGCCACATGGCGATCTTCGCCGACCCCGACGGCAACCAGCTCATGTTGCACCACCGCTACGCGCCGTACCCGAACGCGTAGCCGGCACCAGTCGCAGGAAGAGGAAGTGCGGGTTCTTCGTGAGCCGGTCCCAGTCGGCCGGGAAGCGCTCGCGCATCTCCGGGAGCGGCTGCGGCTCGCTCAGCTCGTCGACCCGCCAGCCCGCCTCGGCGATCTCGCCGAACATGCGGCTGAGCGGCCGGTGCCAGAACCGCACCTCGCGCTCGCGCCCGCCCACCGTCCAGACGTCGCGGAGAAGCTCGACGGCGAAGTAGTCGCTCGAATTCGCCAGCTCGGCGTCCATCGCCGGGTGGTGCGTCGAGAGCACGACGACGCCGTCCGGGCGCAGGACCCGGCGCAGCTCACGTAGCGTCGGCACCCAGTCGCGCAGGTAGTGCATGACGAGACCGGCGACGGCGACGTCGAACTCGCCGTTCTCGAAGGGCAGCGGCTCGGCGAGGTCGCCCACCGAGAACGTCGCCGACGGCAGCCGCTCCCGCGCCAGCCGCACCAGCTCCGGGCTGACGTCGATCCCGACCACCTCGGCGCCCAGCTCGGCCAGCCACGCCGAGGTCCGTCCCCCGCCGCAACCGGCGTCCAGCACCCGTCGCCCGGCGATCGGCGGCACGAGGGCGCGCAGCCCCGGCGCCTCGTAGAGGGCGGTGTAGGGGTTCGCCTCGACGTGGGCGACGTAGTCCGCCGCCATCGCGTCGTACGTCGCTCGTGCGTCCGGCGTCTCGCTCGCCACGGGCGCACAGCCTAGGCGTCACCAGCGGCAGCACGTCGGCCAGGTTCTGGCACTCTTCGGCGATCCGGTCGACCCTGTACACGATGGGTGCCCCGGTGCGCGGGGTGAAGCGGCTGTTTGCCTGACGCCGTCGTCGTCGGCGCCGGTCCCAACGGGCTGGCCGCGGCGATCGTGCTCGCTCGCGCGGGGCACTCCGTCCAGGTGCTCGAAGCCGCCGACACGGTCGGGGGAGGGTCGCGCTCGGCCGCGCTGACCCTCCCGGGCTTCGTCCACGACGTCTGCTCGGCGGTCCACCCCCACCCGCTCGCGTCGCCGTTCCTGCGCACGCTGCCGCTCGCCGAGCACGGGCTCGTGCTCGTGCACCCGGATCTGCCGCTCGCCCACCCGCTCGACGGCGGCGACGCCGTGGCGTTGGAGCGGTCGGTCGAGGCGACCGGCGGCGCCGCGTACCGGCGACTCATGGAGCCACTCGTACGCGACGCCGGCAAGCTGCTGCCCGCCGTCCTCGCTCCGCTGCGAGCGCCGCGCCATCCGGTCGCGCTGGCGCGCTTCGGACTGCGTGCGCTGCTCCCGGCGACGGGCCTCGCGCGCCTCCTCGACGACCCGCGCGATCGCGCACTGCTCGCCGGCAATGCCGCCCACTCGATGCTGCGCCTGGACCGCACGCCGAGCGGCGCGGTCGCTCTGGTCCTGATGCTCACGGCCCACCATGTCGGCTGGCCGATCGCGCGCGGCGGATCTCAGGCGGTGGCCGACGCGCTCGCCTCGATCGCCCGCTCGCACGGCGCCGAGATCGTCACCGGCCGCCGCGTCGAGCGCGTCGACGAGCTCGACGGCGCCGGCGCCGTCCTCTTCGACGTCACGCCCCGCCAGCTGCTCGCGCTGGCCGGCCACCGGCTGCCGGACCGCTACCGCCGCAAGCTCGCGCGGTTCCGCTACGGCCCCGGGGTGTTCAAGGTCGACTGGGCGCTCGACGGCCCGATCCCCTGGCAGGCGGAGGCGTGCCGGCGGGCGGGAACCGTGCACCTCGGCGGCACGCTTGAGGAGATCGCCGCCTCCGAGGCCGACGCCAACGCCGGCCGGATCTCCGAGCGCCCGTACGTGCTCCTCGCCCAGCCGACCATCTGCGACCCGAGCCGCGCCCCGGCCGGCAAGCACATCGCCTGGGCCTACTGCCACGTGCCGTCCGGCTCTCCGGTCGACATGACGGCCCGCATCGAGGCGCAGATCGAGCGCTTCGCGCCCGGCTTCCGCGACCTCGTGCTGGCCCGCCACACGCTCAGCGCGCCGGAGATGGAGGCCTACAACCCCAACTACGTCGGCGGCGACGTCAACGCCGGCCTCATGGACCTGCGCCAGCTCATGCGCATGCCGTACACGACGCCCGACCCACGCCTGTTCCTGTGCTCGTCGTCGACTCCCCCGGGCGGCGGCGTGCACGGCATGTGCGGCTACTACGCCGCCCGCGCCGCCCTCAGATCTTGTGCCGGCGAAGGAGGGTTCGGCCGATGACCATCCGCTGGATCTCCGAGGTGCCCTCGCCGATCAGCAGCAGCGGCGCGTCGCGGTAGAGCCGCTCGATCTCGTACTCCTTCGAGTAGCCGTAGCCGCCGTGGATCCGGAAGGCGTCCTCGACGACCTCCTTGCCGGCCTCGGAGGCGAACAGCTTCGCCATCCCGGCCTCGAGGTCGGAGCGCTCGCCGGCGTCCTTCATCCGCGCGGCCTTCAGCGTGAGCAGGCGGGCGGCCTCGACCTTGGTGGCCATGTCGGCGAGCTTGAACTGGATCGCCTGGTGCTGCGCGATCGGCTTGCCGAACGCCTTGCGCTCCTGCGAGTAGCGCAGCGCGAGCTCCAGGGCGCGCTGGGCGATGCCGACGCCGCGGGCGGCGACGTTGACGCGGCCGACCTCCAGCGCGTCCATCATCTGCGCGAAGCCCTTGTTGAGCCCGGCCTCCTCGCCGCCGAGGATCATGTCGGCCGGGCACTCGTAGTCGTCGAAGACCAGCTCCGTGGACTCGACGCCCTTGTAGCCGAGCTTCTTGATCTGCGGCGGAACGGTGAGGCCCGGGTTCTCGGCGGCGCCCGGCTCCTTCTCGCAGACGAAGCACGTCATGCCGCGCTGCGGCGTCTCTGAGTCCTTGTCGGTACGGACGAGCACGAAGACCAGGCCGGAGCGCAGGCCATTGGTGACCCACATCTTCTGGCCGGTGATCTTCCAGGCGTCGCCGTCCTTGACCGCCGAGGTCTTGATGGCGGCGACGTCGGACCCCAGCTCGGGCTCCGACAGCGAGAAGGCGGCGCGGATCTCGCCGGTGGCCATCTTCGGCAGCAGCCGCGACCGCTGCTCCTCGCTGCCGAACTTCATCAGCAGGTAGGAGCCGATGAAGTGGGTGTTGACCACGCCGGAGATCGAGATCCAGCCGCGCGAGAGCTCCTCGACGATCATCGCGTAGGTCGTCAGGTCGAGCCCCATCCCGCCGTACTCCTCGGGGATGGTGGTCCCGAACAGGCCGAGCTCCTTCATCTGCTCGACGATCGGATCGGGGAACTCGTCTTCGTGGTCGTAGTGCTCTGCCTGGGGAAGGATCTGCTCGTCGACGAACTGGCGGACCATCTCGAGGATCGCCTTCTGCTCTTCGGTCTTCTCGTAGAAGGGAGTGGCTATGGCCATGCCGGCGAGGATACTTTCGCCACCGCGTCGGCGCGCGAGTTCACCCTGAGCTTGCGGAGGATCGCGCCGACGGCGTGGTCTTGCCGATCCCCGCCTCGCCCGCCACCACGGCAACCCGGCCGCCGGCCTGGGCCGCGACCTCGAGCCGCGCCAGTGCCTCGTCGCGCTCCAACATCGGCATAGCATGCCCGCCGGTGAACTTCACGCGCGACATCGTCGAGGCCGCTCCAGCGCGGAACCGCGCGCTGGTCGAGCTGCGCCGTGACGGCTCCCGCCGCGAGTGGAGCTTCGGCGAGGTTGCGGCCGAGGCGGGCAAGGTCGCCGCCCGCCTGCACAGCCAGGGCCTGCGCCGTGGCGACGTCGTCATGACGCTGATCGGCAACCGCAGCGAGTGGGTGCTGACCATGGTCGCCTGCTTCCGGCTCGGCCTCGTGGTGCTGCCCTGCACCGAGCAGCTGCGCGCCAAGGACCTCGAGCTGCGCCTGCGGATCGCCCGCCCGCGGCTCGTGGCGTGCGACCAGCGAAACGCCGACGTCCTCACGGCCGCCGGATGGGACGGGCCGACGCTGTGGGCGCCGTGGGGCGCGCTGGGAGACGCCCCCGCCCCGCCGCACGAGGCGCTCGAGCCCGGCGACCCGTGTCTGATCACGTTCACGTCCGGCACCTCCGGCGAGCCGAAGGCCGTGCTCCACGGCCAGCGCTACCTGTCCGGCCAGATGCTGCAGGCCCGCCACTGGCTCGACGCGCGGGCCGGCGACCTCGTGTGGTGCACCGCCGCGTCCGGCTGGTCCAAGTCGGCCCGCAACGTGTTCATCGCGCCCTGGCTGAGGGGCGCGGCGGCGCTCGTCCACGACGCGCGCTTCGACCCCCACGAGCGGCTCGAGCTGCTCGAGCGCGAGCGGGTCGATCTGCTGTGCATGGCGCCGACCGAGTACCGCGTGATCGCCAAGCGCGCCACATTGCGCGGCCTGATCGACCTGCGCGGCGCCGTGGCGGCCGGCGAGGCGCTCAACCCTGAGGTGCTGGACGCCTGGCACGAGGCGACCAACGTCTGGGTGCGCGACGGCTACGGCCAGACCGAGACCGGCCAGCTCACAGGCATGCCGCTGGGCATCCCGGCCCGCCCGGGCTCGATGGGCATCGCCCTGCCCGGCGTGCGGCTCGACGTCGACGACGGCGAGCTGGTCGCCGACCCGACGACGGTCCCGACCTTCTTCCTCGGCTACCTCGGCGAGGATCCGCCGCCCGCCGGGCCGAGCGCGACCTGGCGCACGGGAGACCGCGTCGAGCGCGACGAGCAGGGCTTCCTGCACTTCGTCGGCCGCACCGACGACGTGATCATCTCGGCCGGCTACCGGATCGGGCCATTCGAGGTCGAGTCCGCGCTGGTCACGCACCAAGCGGTGGCCGAGGCGGCAGTCGTCGCCGCTCCGGACGACGAGCGCGGCCACGTCGTCCGCGCCGTGGTCGTCCTGCGCGACGGCCACGCTGCCTCCGACGAGCTCGCCCGCGAGCTCCAGGACCACGTCAAGGCCCAGACCGCGCCGTACAAGTACCCACGGATCGTCGACTTCGCCGCCGAGCTGCCCAAGACGGCCAGCGGCAAGATCCGTCGCGCCGCACTGCGCGACCAATGAGCTTCCTTGCGTAGACCCCCGCGCGCTGCGTAGGCTCGCTAAGGACGGTGACCGGTCAGCGCGTAGGAAGCTACGACATCGTCCGCGTCCTGGCGCGTGGCGGGATGGCGGTCGTGTATCTCGCCCACCAGCCGGCGCTCGACCGTCAAGTGGCGCTCAAGCAGCTCGACCTCGACGTCCAGGACGTCACGCTCGCCCAGCGCTTCGTCCGCGAGGCGCGTCTGGCCGCCGGCCTCGACCATCCGAACGTGGTCACGCTGTTCGACTTCTTCGAGCACGACGGCGTCGCCTACATCGCGATGGAGTACGTCAGCGGCGGCTCGCTGCGACCGCTAGTCGGCGACCTGCGCCAGCCACAGGTGTTCGGCGTGCTCGAGGGCGTGCTCAACGGGCTCAGCCACGCCGAGGAGCGGTCGATCTCCCACCGCGACCTCAAGCCCGAGAACATCCTCATCACGGGCCGCGGCGGCGTGAAGATCGCCGACTTCGGGATCGCGCGCGCCTACGACGCGCTCACCGGCCACCTGACGAGCACGAGCGCGGCGATCGGCACGCCCGCCTACATGGCGCCGGAGCAGGCGCTCAGCGGGCGGCTGGGCCCGTTCACCGACCTCTACGCGGTCGGCGTCATGGCGTACGAGATGCTCGCCGGCCGGCCGCCGTTCGGGAACGGCTCCACCCCGATGGCGGTGCTCTACGCCCACGTCCACAACCCGCCCCCGCCGCTCGCCGACCTCGCCCCCGACACGCCCGAGCCCGTCCGCCGCTGGGTCGAATGGCTGCTCGCCAAGGCGCCCGAGGACCGGCCCGCCTCTGCCGCGCAGGCGTGGGAGGCGCTCGAGGAGATCGCCGTCGCCGAGCTCGGGCCGTACTGGCGCCGGTCAGCGGCCGTCCTCCCGCCCCCCGAGGAGGTCACGATCGCGCTGACCACCGAGGAACCGACCAGCGTGCTCGTCACGAGCACCCGCGACGGCGCTCCGCCGCCGGAGCGCCGCCGCCGGCCGAGGCGGCTGGCCGTGCTCGCCGGAGGCGTGGCGGCACTCGGCGCCGCCGCGGTCGCGGCGTTCGTGCTGCCGGAGTCCGGCCGCGCACCGCCCCCGGCGCCAGCCGCGGTGCCGTTCGATTTCGATGGCGACCGCCGGCAGGAGCTCGTCCTCGGGATGCCCGGTTCGGCGGAGCGCGACGGCGGCCCGCCGGGCGGACTCGTCGTCATCCATCGCGGCGACCGCAGCGCCAGGTCCACCGTGATCACGCAGCGCGACGCCGGCCTGCCCGCTCCGTATGCGGCCGAGCACGACTTCGGCTGGAGCCAGAAGAGCGGCGACTTCGACCGCGACGGTCGGGCCGACCTGGCGATCGGCGTTCCCGGGCGGGAGCTTGTCGCGGTCCTCTACGGCAGCGACGCCGGGCTGCTGAGCGGTCGCCGCGACACCCTGGGCAACCGCGGCTTCGGCTCCGGCGTGGGGCGCTATGGCCACCGCCTGGCCGCCGGCGACTTCAATGGGGACGGATTCGCCGACCTCGCCGTCGGCGCGCCCGGCGAGGACGTCACTGCCCCCGCCACCGGTGCGATCGAGCTCCTGTTCGGCAGCCCGGACGGCCTCACGACCGAGCGTGCCCGGACGATCCGCCGGCCGGACGACAGCTACGTCGGCTTCGGTCGGCGGCTGGAGACCGGGCACGTGAACGGCGACCGCAACCTCGACCTCGTGGAGGGCGCCCCCGACGAGCGTGAGGGCCAGCCGGGACACGGATCGTTCTGCCGCGGCACGGTGCGCGGGCCGATCCGCTGCCAGCGGCTCGGTGACTCCGGAACGTCCGCCATTGCCGTGGCCGACGTGACCGGTGACGGGTTCGAGGACATCGTCCAGGGCGACCACGTGGAGTCGCCGGAACCGGGGCTGCTCCCGGAGGGCGGCGGCGAGGTCAGGCTCTGGCGCGGGGGCCGGCGCGGGCCTGAGACCGAGGCGAAGTCCATCACGCAGGCGTTGCGTGCCGTCGCGGGCGACGACGAGGCCGACGACTCGTTCGGATTCGCCGTCGACGCCGGCGACCTCGACGGCGACGGTTACGCCGACATGGTCGTCGGCGCACCAGGCGAGAACGAGGGCGCCGGGGCGGTCACGGTGATCCGCGGCGCCCACAACGGCATCGCGCTGACGAGCCGCTCCGGAATCACGCGGGCGTGGGCGGGAATTCCGGGCGAGGACGTCGCCGGAGAGAGCTTCGGCGCGTCGCTGGCCATCATGCGGCTCCCAGGGGACGATCGTCCCGACGTCGTGGTCGGCGTCCTCGGGGCTCGACGCCTCGAGGAAGCGATCCTGCTCCTGAGAGGCGGGCCGGGCGCATTCGCCGCGGACGAGCTGCACTCGGCCACGCCGCTGCGGCTGGGCGACGCCGTGCAGGATCCGCAGATCGACGAGATCCGCATTGCCCGGGGTCGCGCCGACTGAGTAGTGTGAACCCGTGAAGCGGCTGCCGCCCAGCCTGCGGTCGGTCTCCCCCGTCGAGCTCGCGGCGCGACTGGCCGCCGAGCGGCGCGGAGTGCCGTTCCTTCTCTACCTCGACCGCAACGCCCGGCAGCACATCGTGGAGCTCGAGGGCCGGCCGCTGAGCGTCGGGCGCGACGTCGCGAGCGACATCCCGCTCGCGTGGGACACCGAGGTCTCGCGCGCGCACGCACTGCTCGAGCGGGTCGCCGGGGCGTGGACGCTCGTCGACGACGGGCTCTCGCGCAACGGCTCGAGCGTCAACGGCCGGCGCGTGCGCGGCCGGTGCCGGCTCGACGACGGCGACTCGATCGAGGTCGGGCAGACGCAGCTCGTGTTCGTCGCCGGTCCGGAGAGGACGCAGACGACGTCGACCAGCCACCGCGGATCGCCGCCCGTGCTCTCGCCTGCGCAGCAGCGCGTGCTGCACGCCCTCTGCGCACCGCTGCTCGAGGACCGGTTCGCCGCGCCGCCGTCCAACCGCGAGATCGCGGCCGAGCTGTTCCTCGGCGTCGAGACGGTCAAGAGCCACCTGCACGCCCTCTTCGAGCTCTTCGGGATCGGCGACATGCCGCAGAACCGCAAGCGCGCCGAGCTCGTGCGTCAAGCCTTCGAGCGCGGGGCCGTGCTCGAGCCGTCACGCAGCCGGTAGCGGCTGCGCGGCGAGCGCGAGCAGCGCCCAGTAGGCGGGCTTGAGCATCGCGCTGCCGTCCGCGTCGAGCTGCGGCCAGGTGATCACGCCCTCCGAGCCGAACGAGCTGTCGGGCCCGAACTCGTGGTTGTCGCGAAACGAGACGAAGACGGCGTCGGCGCCGCCCGCGACCAGCTGCCGCGGCCCGCGCGCCATCCAACGTGCCTGATCCGCGTCGCCGCCCGCCAGCGCGGGATCCCACTGGTGGGCCGGCCGGGACGGATATCCGGCCTCGGTCACCCACAGGCGACCGGTGAAGCCCATGCGGCGGTAGAAGGCCCGCGCCCGGCTCACGGCAGCCTTCAGCGACCCAAGCGGCACGCGCACGTGGACGTTGGCGATGTCGAAGCGGCCGGCGAGCGGATAGGCGGGGTCGCGCAGGGCGGCGCCGATGAAGCCCCGGTCGAGGCGGGAGAACCCACCGATCGCGATGCGTGCCTTGGGACGGGCGGCGCGGATCCCGTCGGCGGCCAGCGACGCCCAGCGGGCGTAGTCCGACGCCGAGCCGATGAACATCTGCGGATGGTCCGGCTCGTTGCCGAGCTCCCAGTGGCGGACGTTGCGCGCGCGCCGCACGATCTGGAAGACCATGTCGCGCCAGGTCGCCTCCTGCCCGGCGGCGGGCGCGCACCGTCCGAGCAGCCCGAACGGCACTCCGGCGCAGTCGACGATGTGCCACGGAGTGTCCGTGATCGTGCCGAGGACCCGCATCCGGTACTTCGCGGCGAGCTCGTCGATGCGGTCGACGGCGGAGAAGTCCGTGCCGTCCCAGCGGAAGACGATGCCGACGGCGAAGTCGAGCCGCAGGTACGTGAGGCCGGCCTCCGATGCGGCGCGGAACACGGCCTCCTGCTGCTCGGCGGTGGAGTTGAGGTAGAGCATCGAATGGGCGCCGAGCCGATCGCCGTACGTGGGCGGCTCGGCCTCGGCCGGCGGGGCGCCTGCCAGGACGGTGACGGCGAGGAGCGCGGCGAGCCGGAGCACCTCTCCTTTGTCCCGCGCCGAGCCTCCGGCTCCCAGGACCCACCGGGGTGAACGCCCTCCCCCCTACGCGGCGAACGACGCGTTGCCGCGCACGACGAAGCGCTCGCAGCCGGCCAGCGAAGGCGGGCCGTCCGGGAAGCGGCGCTCGAAGTCGGCGAGGCGGCCGAAGTGCTCCGGGTCGAGGTCCACGAACGGCGGCGGGGCGACCGCCTCGAGCCGTCCGTCTTCGGCGAGCGCGTAGACGTCGGAGCGCAGGACGAGCAGGTCGTTGGTGGTCTTGACGGGCACGAACCTCGAGCGCGGCACGCGGACGGCGGCGACGCGCTCGAACGCGCCGATCGCGGCGCCCATCGCCGTTTCGAGCTGCAGCACGGCAGGCGACCGCGGGTCGTTCGGGTCGACCGTCTTGCGGTTGACGATCAGCGGCAGGTCGGGCGGCCCGCGGCGCGCCAGCGCCTCGAGATCGAGCCAGAGGTTGTTGGTGTTGTAGAAGCGCCAGCGCCGGAAGTCGCGGAACGAGGATGCATCCGGAGCCTGGGCGGTCTCGCGCAGGACGAGCCGCCCGTCGCGGAGCGCGATGTGCCCGCCCTTGCGGTCGGCCTCGGTGCCCGCGACCACCTCCATCGCGAACTCGAGCCGCTCGGAGGCGAACCAGGCGAGGATCGCCGGGTCCGGCACCGCGCCGAGGTTGTCGGCGTTGGAGACGAAGGCATAGCGGAGGCCGCGCTCGAGCAGCTCGTCGAGCATCCCGGAGCCGATCATGGCGGCGTAGAGGTCGCCGTGGCCGGGCGGGCACCACTCGAGCGCCGGGTCGCGCGGCCAGCGCACCGGCGTCAGGTCGTCGGCGCGCAGCCTCGGCTGATGGTGCTGGAGGAACGCGTCGGCGCCGGCCGGCTGCACGTCGCGGGTCGCGAAGCTGTTCATCAGCACGAGCGGCCGTCCGAGCGCGCGTGCCTGGCGGGCGATGACGTCGAGGAAGGTCTGGCCGTCCTTGGCCTCGATCAGGGACTTCGGGCCGCGCAGGCCCATGCTGGTGCCGAGGCCGCCGTTGAGCTTGACGATCACGGTTCGCTCGAGCCGGTGAGCCCGCGGCAGGCGCGCGGCGTCGACCACGTCGGAGACAGGCTGCAGCTCGTCATCGGGCAGCAGCCCGAGCTCGCCGGCGGCGAACCGCCGGAACCGGCTCGCGAAGCCGCGAATCGCCGGTTCCGGCAGCCCTTCGGCCCGCATGCGGGCCACCCCCGCCCGCAAGGCGTTCATTCGCGCAGTTCGTACGCGGCCGGCAGCAGCCGGTCGTCGAATCCGAACAGCGCCTGGTTCTCCCAGCCGTTGCCCGACGCCGGGTTGCGCGGGCTCCAGCCGTTGCCGGGCACCGCCGTCCACGTCGCCTCCCACCAGAACGTCCCGAGGCCCCGCGGCACGGCGCGCACAACCGTCTGGATGTCGCGCAGCCAGTCGGCCTGGCCCTGCGGGGTCGCCGGGTAGCCGGCCACGAGCTCGCTCTCGAGGTCGATGATCTGCCCCTCCTGGTCCTCGCCGGCCAGCGTGAACGGGTACGCGGTCTCGACCACGGCGACGTCCTTGCCGTAGCGGGCGGTGACGTCGTCGAGGTTGGCCTGCAGCTCGGCGAACGTGCCGTGCCAGTAGCCGTAGTACGACGCGCCGATGACGTCGAACGGCACGCCGCGCGTGGTCACGTTGTCGAACCACCAGCGGAAGGTGCCGTTGTCACCGCCCTCGGCCAGGTGCAGCATCACCTTGCTGCGCGGCGAGACGGACTTGACGGCGTGGTACCCGGAGGTCAGCAGCCGCGCCAGGTTGTCCCAGTTCTCCGTGTGGCAGACCGTGGCCGTCCCGCCCATGCCGTCGTCGGCGCTCGAGCAGCCGGTCCACGTGGCCGCGTAGTCCCACAGCAGGCCGGGGTTGATCTCGTTGCCGAGCTGGACCATGTCGGGCGGCGTGCCCTGGCGCACCAGCGCGCGGATCGTGTCGCGCGTGTAGGCGGCGAAGGTCTGCTGCAGCGCGTCGAAGCTCAGGCCCTCCCAGGCCGCCGGCGTCCACTGCTTGCCGGGGTCGGCCCAGAAGTCCGAGTAGTGGAAGTCGACCAGCACGCGCAGCCCCTCGCGCTTGGCGCGGCGCGCCATCCGCAGCAGCTCGGCGGTGTCGTGGTAGCCGTCGGCCGGGTCGACCCACGTGCGCAGGCGGATCCAGTCGAGCCCTTGGTCATGCAGGATGTCGAGCGCGTCGCCGCGGCGACCGCGCTGGTCGCGGTAGACGCCGCCGAAGTCCTCGGACTTGCCGAGGCTCGACACGTCGGCGCCGTGGATCGACAGCTCGTGCCTGCCGCGCGACAGATCGAGCGCGCGGACCTCGCCGGCGCCGCGATGCCCGGCCTTGCAGCGCCTGCCGCGGTCGGACACCGTGATGCGGATCCACTCCTCGGTCACGGGCAGCGCCGTGCGCTCCTCGTGCCCGCCGCAGCGGAGCGTGAGCCACCCCTCCGGACCCGGCGCGCGGCGCACCTCGGCGGTCAGCGTGCGCCAGTCGTCGTGCGCGGACGCGACCGCCGGACAGCACAGCGCGGCGACCCCGATGGCGATGAGACCTCTCCTCAGCATGCTGCTCCCCTCCCTCGGATGGTTGATTCCTCGGCCCGCGCGGCCGCATGGTGGTGTCCCGTGGATGCAGGGCGGCGCCCGTGCGATCGGCACAGTGGCGGAGCCACGGGCCGATTCAGCGGGTGCCGATCCTGCGCCGCGGGGCGCCGCCAGGCGGTCGTGGGGTCGTGGAATCAGCCATCAGGCCGATTCGCGCCGCACGAGCTCGGTCGGGACGAGCTGCGACGCCACCGGCTCCCCGGCGATGTGCTTGACGACCATGTCGACCATCGTGTGGGCGACCTGGTCGAGCGGATGGCGGATCGTGGTCAGCGGCGGCGTCGTCGCGATCGCTATCTGCGAGTCGTCGAACCCGGCGACGGCGATGTCGCCCGGGACGGTGCGGCCGGCCCGCCGCAGCGTGGCCAGCGCGCCGGCGGCGACGAGGTCGGAGGCGACGAACACGGCGTCGACGTCGGCCGCGCGGCCGAGCAGCCGCTCCATCGCCTCCTCGCCCGCCTTGTACGTGTACTCGCGGGCCGGCACGATGCGGGCCTCGACCGCCTCGTCGCCGAGCACGTCGCGGTAGCCGGCCAGCCGGTCGCGCCCGCCGGGCGTGTCGAGCGGCCCGGTGATGGTGCCGATCCTCGTGCGGCCCGACTCGCGCAGGTAGCGCACCATCTGCCGCGCGCCCTCGCGGTCGTCGGCGGCCACGAAGGGGATCGCGTCCTCGCGGTCGAGCGGCCGGCCGCAGGCCACGATCGGGACGCCGGCGGCCTGCAGCTCGTCGAAGATCGGGTCGCCGGCGTGGGTCGAGATGAGCAGCGCGCCGTCGACGTGGCCGGCACGCGCGAAGCGCGCCACGCGGTCGCGCTCGCCGGCGTTGCCGGCGATCATCAGCACCATGCTCAGGTCGGACTCGGCCAGCCGCTGCGAGGCCGCGCGGAACAGCGTGCTGAAGTTCGGGTCCTCGAACAGGCGCTCCTGCGGCTCCGAGAGCACGACGGCGATCGCGCCGGAGCGGCGCGTCACCAGCGCCCGCGCGCTGGTGTTGACCACGTAGCCGGTCTCGGACATCGCCAGCTCGACGGCGCGCAGCGCGGTGGGGCTGACGTAGCGGCCGCCGTTGAGCACGCGCGAGACGGTGCCGCGCGAGACGCCGGCCACGCGCGCGACGTCGTCGATCGTCGGCCGGCGCGCGGTCATCCCTTCAGCCCTCCGCTGATGAGGTCGATCCGCCAGTAGCGCTGGAGGGCGAGGAAGAGGCCGATCAGCGGGATGATCGAGAGCAGGGCGCCCGCGATCGCGAGCGCATAGAGCGCCGGCTGTTGCGCGCCCTGGTTGACCATCGTGAACAGCCCGACCGTGATCGGGAACGTCTCCCCGTCCGAGAGCATGATGTACGGGAGCAGGAAGTTGTTCCAGGAGCCGACGAACTGGAGCAGGAAGACGGTCACCAGCGCGGGCGCCATCATCGGCAGGGCGACCGACCGGAACAGCCGCCATTCCCCCGCGCCGTCGATCCGGCCCGCCTCGAGCATGTCGGTGGGGACCGAGGCGGCGGCGTAGATCCGGCACAGGTAGATGCCGAACGGGCTGATGACCGTCGGCAGCAGCACCGACCAGTAGGTGCCGGCGAGGCCGACCTCGGAGAGCAGCAGGTATTGCGGGACCGCCAGGATGATCTGCGGCAGCAGCACCCCGGCGAGGATCAGGTTGAAGATCGCGTTGCGGCCGGCGAAGCGGTACTTGGCGAGCCCGTACCCGGCGAGCGCCGACACCAGCGCCGCCAGCGCGGCCCCCACCCCGGCGTAGAGCACGCTGTTGAGCGCCCAGCGCCAGAACTGGCCGTCCTGGTACGCGAAGAGGTCGCCGAGGTTGTCGAACAGGCCGCCGTTGAAGCTCGGCAGGAACGCCGTCGTGCTGAACAGCTCGGCCCGCGTCTTCGTCGCCGCGATCACGACCCACGCGACGGGGAACAGGCAGTAGAGCGCGCCGACGACGAGCGCCAGCGTCGGCAGCGGCTTCCAGCGGACGGTCAAGTGTCCTCCCGGAACGCGCGCGACTGCACCGCGCGCAGCACGAGCGCCGACAGCAGGAGCGCGCAGGTCGCGAGGATCACGGAGGCGGCGGCCGCGGCGTAGATGTCGTCGTCGCGGAAGCCGTCGCTGTAGATCTTCATCAGCGGCACCCAGGTCGACGGCAGCACGTTGGTCAGCGGGTCCAGCGTCATCGGCTCGCTGAACACCTGCAGCGTGGCGATCAGCGAGAACAGCGTCGTCATCACGAGCGCCGGCGCGATCAGCGGCAGCTTGATGTGCCAGGCGAGCCCGAGCTCGGTGCAGCCGTCGAGCCGCGCCGCGTCGTAGAGGTCGCGCGGCACCGACCGCAGAGCCGTGTAGAGGACGAGCATGTTGAACCCGACGCCGCCCCAGATCGCGATGTTGGCCACCGACAGGAAGATCGAGCGCTCGGTGAAGAAGTCGGGCTCCGGCAGGCCGAGCGCCGCGGCGGCGTCGCGCATCGGGCTCAGGTCGGGCAGGTACATGAAGCCCCACATCAGCGAGGCGATGACGCCCGGGACGGCGTAGGGCAGGAAGATCGCGATGCGCGAGAAGCGGGCCAGGCGCACCACCGGCGAGTCGAGCAGGAGCGCGAAGAGCAGCGCCAGCCCGAGCATGACCGGCACCACGATGCCGCCGTAGATCGCCAGCCGCACGAGGCTGTCGACCCACTCGGGGTCCGAGAGGACGTCGCGGTAGTTCTCGAGCCCGACGAAGCTCTCGACCTGCTGCCCGATGATCCCGCCCTCGACCTTCGTGCGCCGCAGGCTGAGCATGACCGCGTAGCCCGCCGGCAGCAGGATGAAGAGCACGAAGAGGATCCCGGCGGGGGCCAGGAAGAGGTACGGCGCCGCCCGCGGGCGGCGCCGGGCCCGGCGTCGCCGCCGGGCCGCGGTCCTCGTGACGGCCAGTGCCCCCATCTCACCGGGAGCTGACCGTGAAGCCGGCCTTCTCCATGTCGGCCACCGTCGTGTCCTGCATCGCCTGGAGGGCGTCGGTGAACGGCGCCTCGCGCTGGATGGCGCGGCCGAACTGGTCCTTGTAGGACTGGTACGCGACGTTCACGTTCGGCCCCCACGTGAACCCGCGCGCGGTCTGCGAGATCTCCGCGGCGCGCGCGAAGAAGTCGGCGTCATCGGGCATGAAGGCCGGCGGGTCGTCGAGCGCCGGCGCCGCCTGCCCGTCCGTCGAGGCCGGATACACGTTCGAGATGCCGATCAGCGCGGCCACCGCCTCCTGGTCGGTGTTCAGCCACCGCGCGAACTCTGCCGCCTCGGCCGGATGCTTCGAGTTGCGCGTGATCGCGGTCGACGACCCGCCCCAGAAGCCCGCGACCTGGTCGCCCTCCGACCACTGCGGAAGGGGCGCCATCGCCCACTTCCCCTTCGTCTCGGGCGCGATGCCCTCGAGCACGGCCGGCCCCCAGACGGCGCTCGGCCAGGCCAGGAGCGTGCCGTCGTTGAGCTGCTTGTTCCACTGCGGCGTGTACATCGGCTGGTCGTCGATCGCGCCCTCGGTCACGAGGTCGTTCCAGTACTGCGCGACCTGCCGGCTGGCGTCGTCGGCGATGCCGACCGACCACGACTCGCCGTCGACCGCCCACCACTCCGCGCCCGCCTGCTGCGAGAGCCCGGCGAACCAGCCGGGGTCGTTGGCCGAGAAGGTCGTCAGGTAGCGGTCCGGGTCCTTCTGCCGGACCTCCCGCGCGGCGGCCGCGAACTCGTCCCAGGTCTTCGGCACCTCGAGCCCGAGCTTCTTGAAGAGGTCCTTGCGGTAGAAGAGCATCATCGGCGCCACGTCCTGCGGGATGCCGTAGACGGCGTCGCCGAAGGTGACCAGGCCCCAGGTCCCGTCGCTGAACTCGCCCTTGATCGGCTCGACCTGGCCTGAGATGTCGGCCACGACCTCGCTCATGAGCAGCGAGGGCAGCGCCTGGTACTCGGCCTGGGCGAGGTCCGGCGCGTTGCCCGCCTTGCTGGCCGTGATCAGCTTGGTCATGAGGTCGTCGCCCTGCGCGGGCTGGCTGACCTTGACCTGGATGTCGGGGTTCTTCTCGTTCCAGATGTCGACGACCTTGGCGATGTTCGGCGCCCACGACCAGAAGGCGAGCTGCACCGGCTCGCCGCTGGACTCAGCGGGAGCGGACGGCTGATCGCTGTCGGAGTCGCCCCCGCAGCCGGCGATCAGCGCAAGTGAGAGCAGCGCCAAGGCTGCTCGGCGAGCCGTCGGTCCCATCGTTCTCCTCCCTCTGTGACCGCTCACAGACTAGGACGAGCTTCTCCGATTTGTCAAGGCCGAAACACTTGCCGATAGGCGATCTGACCGTTAGTGTGATCGCTCACAGGTGGGAGGAGCCGTTTGAGTCGATCACTGTCACCGCGCGCCACTGCCGCCGCGCCGCGCTGGCCCGGCCGGCTGCGCTCGCTCGCGTTCGGGGGCGACTACAACCCCGAGCAGTGGCCGGAGGACGTCTGGGTCGAGGACGTCCGGCTGATGCGCGAGGCGGGGGTCTCGATGGTCAGCGTCGGGGTCTTCTCCTGGGCGCTGCTGGAGCCGGCCGAGGGCGAGTACGACTTCGCGTGGCTGGACCGCGTGCTCGAGCTGCTGCACGACGCCGGCATCCTCGTCGACCTCGCAACGCCGACCGCGGCGCCGCCGGCCTGGTTCTCGCGCGCGTACCCCGAGTCGCTGCCGGTCACGGTCGAGGGCGTCACGCTGGGCATCGGGGCGCGCGAGTCGTTCTGCCCCAGCTCGGTCGACTACCGGCGGGCCGCCGTGCGGATCGCGAGCGCGCTGGCCGACCGCTACGCCGACCACCCCGCGCTCGCCCTCTGGCACGTCCACAACGAATACGGCGCGCACGTCGGCCCCTGCTACTGCACGGCCAGCACGCAGGCGTTCCGAGGCTGGCTGCGCGAGCGCTACGGGACGCTCGACGCGCTCAACGACGCGTGGGGCACCAGCTTCTGGGGTCAGAGCTACGGCGACTGGGAGGAGATCACCGCGCCGCGGCGCGCGCCGATGCCGGTCAACCCCGCCCAGCAGCTCGACTTCCGGCGCTTCTCCTCGGCCGAGTACCTCGAGTGCTACCGGCTCGAGCGCGACGTCCTGCGCGAGCTGTCGCCGGACGTCCCGGTGACCACCAACTTCATGGCCACCGCCTGCCCGCACATCGACTACTGGCACTGGGCCGACGAGGTCGACGTCGTCACCAACGACCACTACCTGATCGCCGAGGACCCCGAGAACCACGTGCACCTGGCGATGACCGCGGACCTCTGCCGCGGGCTCGCGCGCGGCCGCTCGTGGCTGCTGCTCGAGCACTCGACGGGCGCCGTCAACTGGCAGCCGCGCAACCTGGCCAAGGCGCCCGGCGAGATGCGCCGCAACTCGCTGGCCCACGTGGCGCGCGGCTCGGACGGCGCGATGTTCTTCCAGTGGCGCGCCTCGCGCTCCGGCGCCGAGAAGTTCCACTCGGCGATGCTCCCCCACGCCGGCACCGACAGCCGGATCTGGCGCGAGGTGGTCGAGCTGGGCGCCGACGTGGGCGCGCTCGCCGAGCTGCAGGGCACGCGCGTGCGGGCCGACGTGGCGATCGTGTGGGACTGGGAGGCCTGGTGGGGGCTCGAGCTGGAGTTCCTGCCGACGGTCGACCTCGACTACCAGGAGCGGATCCGCGCGTACTACGAGGCGCTCTGGCACGGGAAGGTGACGGTCGACTTCGTGTCGCGCGACGCCGACCTGTCGGGCTACCGGCTGGTGGTGGCGCCGAGCCTCTACATCGTCCCCGGGCCGGTCACGCGCAACCTGACCGAGTACGTCGAGGGCGGCGGGCGGCTCGTGGTGTCGTTCTTCTCGGGGCTGGTGGACGAGAGCGACACGATCCCGCCCGGCCCCCACCCCGGCGGCCTGCGCGACCTGCTGGGCATCACGATCGAGGAGTTCCACCCGCTGGCCGCCGGCGACCGGGTGGGCGTCGACGGCGGCCTGCGCGCCGACGTGTGGTCCGAGCGGGTGGTGCTGCGCGGCGCGACCGCGCTGCGGCGGTTCGTGGACGGCCCCGACGCCGGCGAGCCGGCCGTCACGCGCCACGACGTCGGCGCCGGGTCGGCGTGGTACGTCGCCACGCGGCTCGACCGTCACGGCCTGGCCGACGTGCTGGAGCCCGCGCTGGCGGGCGTCGAGGCGCTCGACGTCCCGGCGGAGGTCGAGGCGGTGCGGCGCGAGGGCTACCTGTTCCTCATCAACCACGGCGACGCCGAGGCCGTGGTGGCGGCGAGCGGCCACGACCTCCTCGACGGCTCCGAGCACGACGGCGAGGTCGCCATCCCCGCCGGTGGAGTGCGCGTCCTGCGGGCTTAAAGACGAAGGGCCCGCCGGGGGAAGCGGGCCCTTCGTTAGGGGGTCGGCGGATGGCGGTGGGTCAGGCCGCGTCCGCCGTGGCCGGGATCAATGGCAGTAGATCCGCGGAGGGGGGATATGCGCAACGTCCGTGTCGCTGGGTGCATAGTGCGCCACCCCGGTTGTCGAAAGGTTGTCGGAACGTTGGTGCCGGCTTGACGCGGCCTGGACCGATGGCGGGTTAACCCCACACGCGCGCGCCGCGGGCGCCGATACGCTGGTCCGCATGACGACGCTCGAGCCCGCCGCCGCCCGCATCGATCCCGCCCGGGTCGCCGAGCTGGCCGCACGCCAGCGCGTGATCCATCGCGAGCGCACGGCCGCCTCGGGGCGGATGTACGAGCGCGCCGCGACGGTCATGCCGGGCGGCGTCCCGTCCTCCTTCCAGCGCAACGACCCGTGGCCCGTCTACCTCAAGCGCGGCCAGGGCTCGCGCGTGTGGGACGTCGACGGCAACGAGTACATCGACTTCCACAACGGCTTCGGCGTCATGTGCGTCGGCCACGCCAACCCCGTCATCGCCGCCGCCGTGCGCGCGCAGATGGACGAGGGCACGCACTTCGCGGCGCCGACCGAGGGCTCGATCACCGTCGCCGAGGAGCTGCGCCGCCGCTGGGGCCTCGAGCACTGGCGCTTCACCAACTCGGGCACCGAGTCGACGATGGACGCCATCCACCTCGCCCGCGCCGCCAGCGGGCGCGAGATCATCGTCAAGATCGAGGGCACCTACCACGGCCACCACGACGCCGTGATGGTCTCCGTCAAGCCTCCGGCCGCCCAGATGGGCGACCGCGCGCGGCCGGCCTCGGTGCCGTACGGCGAGGGCTATCCCGCGGCGCTGACCGACCTCACGCGCGTGGTGCCGTTCAACGACGCCGACGCGCTCGAGGCGCTGCTGGACGAGGTCGACGTCGCCGGAGTGATCATGGAGCCGGCGATGATGAACGTGAACATCGTGCCGCCGGTCGAGGGCTACCTCCAGCGCGTGCGCGAGATCACCGCCGTCCGCGGCATCACGCTCATCTTCGACGAGGTCAAGACCGGCGCGGCGGTGGCCGCCGGCGGCGCCACCGAGCTCTACGGCGTCACGCCCGACGTCGTGTGCCTGGCCAAGGCGATCTGCGGCGGCCTGCCCGGCGGCGCGATCGGCATGACCGGCGAGCTGGCCCAGCTGATCACCGACAACCGCGTCCGCCAGCAGGGCACGTTCAACGGCAACCCGCTGGTCATGGCCGCTGCGCAGGCCACGCTCACCGAGGTGCTCACGCCCGCCGCCTACGAGCGGCTGCACGCCGCCAACAAGTCGCTGATGGCCGGCTGCGAGCGCGTGATCGCCGAGTTCGGGCTGCCCGCCCATACCGTCGGCATGGGTTCCAAGGGCTGCGTCGTGTTCGCCACCGAGCCGGTGCGCGAGTACCGCGACTACTGCACGAAGATCCACCACGACCTGACGGACCTGGCGTGGCTCTACCACATGAACAACGGGATCTTCATGACCCCGGGCCAGGACGAGGAGTGGACGCTGTCGGTGCTGCACACCGACGCCGACCTGGCCCGCTACGTCGAGGTGTTCGAGACCTTCGCGCGCGACGTCACCGGAGCGTCCGGCACGTAGGTCATCGCGTGCTCGGCCATCGCCGTGATGGTCAGGCTCGGGTTGACGCCGACGTTGGCCGGCACCGCCGCCCCGTCGCACACCAGCAGGTTCTCGTAGCCGAACACGCGCTGGCGGGCGTCGACCACGCCGGTTGACGGGTCGGCGCCGATGACGGCGCCGCCCAGCACGTGCGCGGTGGTGGCGATGTTGGCGACCGCCTCCATGAGAGCGGTCTGCGCGACCCCGCCCGTGCGCCGGGCGAGCCACTCGGCGAACTCGTTGGCGACCGGGATGAAGGTGGGGATCGGGCGCTCGGCGTCCTGCTCGGTCTGCAGCCGCGCGCCGCGCCGCGTGCGCGTGGCCTTCAGCGCGATCGCGTTGTCGAGCGTCTGCATGACCAGCACGATGATCGTGCGGCGCGACCACCCGCGCGGGTTGAGCAGCCTGAGGAAGGTGAGCGGATGCCGGGCGCCGGCGGCCAGCAGCTTGAGCGGCCGCGTCACACGCGTGCCGTCGCCGACGAGCACCGTGTACAGCGCGCTCATGGAGTCCGCCGCGTCGCCGTAGACCACGGTCTCGATGTGGGTGTCCGGGTCGGGGTAGATCGAGCCGGTGATCGCGACCCGGCGCTGGATGTCCGGTCCGTCGGGCGGCAGGGTGACGGCGAGGATCGCCTCCGAGTTGGTGCGCACCAGCTCGCCGATCCGATGGCTCAGGCGCGGCAGCGAGTCGTGCAGCCGACAGGCGGCGAGCAGCTTGTTGGTGCCGAGCGGGCCGGCCGCGAAGATCACGCCGCGGGCGGTGAAGGTCTTGCGGCGGCGCCGGATCCAGGCGCCGGGGTGCTCGGTCGTGACCTCGTAGCCCTCGGAGCCGTCGGCGGCGCCGAGCGGCCTGACGCTCGTCGCCAGCCGCTCGGGGTGGACCTCGGCGCCCGCGCGCTCGGCCAGCCACAGGTAGTTCTTGACCAGGGTGTTCTTGGCTCCGTGCGGGCAGCCGATCATGCAGCGGCCGCAGCGCATGCAGGCCGTGCGGTCGGGGCCCGCGCCGTCGAAGAACGGGTCGGGGATCGTCTCCCCCGGCTCGCCGTCGAGCAGCACGCCGACGCGCGTCTTCGCGTAGGTGTCCTCGACGCCGATCTCACGCGCGAACTCGCGCAGCAGGTCGTCGGCGGGGTCGTCCTCGTCGTAGGCGACCACGCCCAGCATCCGCTCGGCCTCGTCGTAGTGCGGCGCCAGCGCCGCCTCCCAGTCGTTGAGGCCCGCCCACTGGGGGTCCTCGTAGAACCGACGGCGCGCGCGGTAGAGCGTGTTCGCGTAGCCGAGCGAGCCGCCGCCGACGCCGGAGCCGCTGACGATCGCCACGTCCTTGAAGGTCGACAGGCGGAAGATGCCGCGCAGCCCGAGCCGCGGGGCCCAGAAGTAGCGCCGCAGGTCCCACGTGGAGCGCGGGAAGTCGTCGTCGCCGAAGCGGCGGCCGCATTCGAGCACGCCGACCGAGTAGCCCTTCTCGCGCAGGCGCAGCGCAGACACGCTGCCGCCGAAGCCGGAGCCGATGACCAGCCAGTCGTAATCGTGGGCCATCGCCGTGGACTGTACCGGCAAAGGTGACGGGGGCGTCACGTTTGACGTATTCAATCTAGTGGTTTATAAACCGTCTGGTGGATCAACTGAGCGTGACGTTCTCGGCCCTCGCGGACCCCACCCGTCGCGCCATCCTGACCAGGCTCGCCGACGGGTCGGCGACGGTGAACGAGCTGGCGGAGCCGTTCCCGATCTCCCTGCAGGCGGTGTCGAAGCACCTGAAGGTGCTGGAGCGGGCCGGCCTGATCAGGCGGGGCCGCCACGCGCAGCTGCGGCCTTCTCGCCTCCAGGGCGAGGCGCTCCGCGACGTCTCGGAGTGGGTGTCGGAGTTCCGCGGGTTCTGGGAGGAGAGCTTCGACCGCCTCGACGAGCACCTCCGATGACGCGGCGGATCTCGATCACGCGGGTCCTCGACGCCCCGCGCGAGGAGGTCTGGCGCGCCTGGACCGAGCCCGAGCGGATCGCGCAGTGGTGGGGTAAGCGCGGCTGGTCGACGCCCGTCTCGTCGGTCGAGCTGGACGTCCGCCCGGGCGGCGTCTTCCGCCTCAACTCGATCAACGACGAGGACGGCCGCGAGATGCCGATGGACGCCGTCTACACCGAGGTCGTCGAGCCCGAGCGCCTGACGTTCGGCACCAGCTCGGTCACTCTCATCGACCTCGGCGACGGCCGGACCGAGATGCACTTCGAGGCGTTTGTGAGCGCCGAGGTGGCCGACGTGGCCGCCGGCGGCCTCGCCAGTGCCTTCGATCGAATGGAGGAATTGCTATGAGCGTGGACTTCCGGCTCGAGGTCGTCATCGTCCCCGTGGGCGACGTCGACCGCGCCAAGGCGTTCTATGCCGACAAGATGGGCTTCAACCTCGACCACGACACCGAGCCGAACCCCGGCATCCGGGTTGTTCAGCTCACCCCACCGGGGTCGGCCTGCTCGATCGTCGTCGGGACCGGCCTGTCGGACATGGAGCCGGGCTCGATCAAGGGCCTCCAGCTCGTGGTTGACGACATGGACGCGGCCTACGAGCTGCTGACCGGCCGCGGCGTCGACCTGGGCGACGTGGTCACGCTCGGCGCCGAGGGCCGGCCCGGCTTCCGGCACGTCTTCTTCAACGACCCCGACGGCAACGCGTGGACGATCCAGGAGATCCGGCGCTAG
Source organism: uncultured Solirubrobacteraceae bacterium (assembly GCA_963835525.1). Taxonomy (GTDB): domain Bacteria; phylum Actinomycetota; class Thermoleophilia; order Solirubrobacterales; family Solirubrobacteraceae; genus DASSUW01. Next base: position 1,663,221 of record CAWIFM010000008.1, on the reverse strand, counting down.
GCGCCCGCAGGCTCCCGATCGCGGCGTTCATCGCGATCGTCCTCGTCGACCTGGCGATCATCACCGTCGTCGGCGAGCTGTCCGCGTCAGGCCTCGATCACGAGGTCAGGACGAGCGAGGAGGTCGTGCGCGGGCTCCTGCTGCCGGTGGGAGCTTCGCTGGTGTTCGTCTACGCGGTCGTGGCCGCCCTGGGCTGGTGGCGGCCGGTGTTCGTCGACGACCGGCCGGTGCAGCGCTGGGTGTGGGTCGTCCCGATCGTCTTCGCGATCGCCATCGCCGTGGCCATCGACTACGCGGATCTGGCCGACAAGGGCGTCGGCTTCGTGCTCCTGCTGCTGCTCGCCGCGCTCTGCGTCGGGTTCTCCGAGGAGGGCCTGTTCCGGGGCATCGGCGTCACCACGCTGCGCGCCAACGGCCTCACCGAGGGCAAGGTGGCGCTGTGGTCGAGCGTCATCTTCGGCGCCGCCCACCTCGTGAACGCCCTCAGCGCCGGCGGCGCGGCCGTCGGCCAGGCGATCGCCGTGAGCTTCGCCGGCTACTTCTTCTATCTGACCCGCCGCGTCTCGGGCGGGCTGGTCGTGCCGGCCATGATCCACGGGCTGTTCGACTTCTCGATCCTGTCCGGCGCGGTGGTCGAGGACGCCACCTATCCGGGCGGGCTGGCGGCGATCGCCGCCTATCCCCTGGTCGCGATCATCCTGCTCGTCCGACGCAAGCGCATCGAGCCGGCCGGCTAGCAGGTGTTGTATCTCGGCCGGCCCGACGGCCTCCTTGGATACATGGAGATCGACAGCGTCGAGTTCAAGTTCACGCTCCTCCGCTCGAAGGAGCCGCAGTTGCAGAAGGTCCTGCGCAAAGCGCGCGCGACCCCGGTGCGAGGCAAGGTGTTCTTCTACGACACCCCGGATCTCGCCCTCTACAAGAAGCACCTCGTGCTGCGCGGGCGCGTCAAGGACGGCGCCGACGACGACTCGACCGTCAAGCTGCGTCCGCTGCCCAAGCGCGGCATCCCGGCTCGCTGGGATGCCGACGGAGCCACGTGCGAGCTCGACGTGGTCGGCGCGAAGACGGTCGAATCGCTCAAGCTCGACCACGAGCCCACTCAGGGCAGGGTCGCGAAGGTCGCGGACGGCGAGCTGAAGCTGCGCAAGCTGTTCAGCGAGACGCAGGAGGCGGTCATCGCGGACACGTTGCGGAACGGAACCGCGCTGGACGACCTCGCGGTGCTCGGCCCGGTCGATGCGCGCAAGTGGAAGCTCACGCCGCCGTCGTTCCCGTACGAGCTCGCCGTCGAGGAGTGGTCGCTGCCGGACGGCAGCCGCTTCTTCGAGGTCTCGTTCAAGGTCGGGCCCGAAGAGACCGAAGACGCGAAGCCGGCGTTCGAGTCGCTGCTGCGCGAGCTGAAGATCGGCCCCAAGGGCGACCCGTCGGCGAAGACGCCCAAGGTGCTGAAGTTCTTCGCCGCCCGGCTCCGCCCGGCCTGACACGATGGCGGGCCATGACCGAGGTCCTGGCCTGGCTCGACGAGCGCGCCGAGGAGATGGCGGCGCTCGTCGAGGCGCTGGTGCGCATCCCCACGGAGAACCCGCCGGGCCGCGAGCTCGGGCGCTGTGCGGCTCTGCTGCACGACGCGCTCGAGCGGCTGGGCTTCGCGCCTGAGCTGATCGAGCCGCCGGGGATCGTCCGCGGGAGCGTGGGCGACGGCGAACGGCTCGTCTACTTCCACGGGCACTTCGACGTCGTCCCGGCGCAGAGCCCGTCGCAGTTCGAGCCGCAGCGGAGCGACGGCCGGATCGTGGGGCGCGGGACCTGCGACATGAAGGGCGGCCTCGTCTCGATGATCTACGGCGCCGCCGCCGCACGCGAGCTCGGCCTGCTCGACGGCCGCCGGATCGTCCTGCACCTCGTCTGCGACGAGGAGACGGGGAGCACCGCCGGCTCGGGGTACCTGCGCGAGGCCGGTCTGATCGACCCCGGCGCGGTCGCGATGCTGACGGCCGAGCCGACCGGCGGCGTGATCTGGAACGCGAGTCGCGGCGGCATCACCCTGCGCGTGAGGACCTCCGGTCGTGAGGCGCACGTCGGCTTCGTCCACGAGGGCGACAACGCGTTCGAGCACATGATCCGGATCGCCGAGCCGCTCACCGCGCTCTCGCACGAGCTCCTCGAGCGGGACTCGATGCTCGTGGTCGGTGGACAGGCGGGCGCCGGCGCGGGGTTCAACGTCGTCCCGGGCTCGGCCTGGTTCTCCGTCGACCGGCGCTTCAACCCCGACGAGGATCTCGACGGGGAGCTCGCGCGGCTGACCGGCATCATCGAGGCTTCGGCCGCGGGCGCCGAGGTCGACGTGGAGGTCCTCCAGGCGCAGCCCTCCGGCCACACCGACGAGGACCACCCGGCCGCGCGCATGCTCGCCGCCTGCGTCGAGGCTGTCACCGGCCGCGCGAGGTTCGAGCTGTGCCCCGGCGTGCTCGACACCCGCTGGTACTCGCAGCGCGGGATCCCGGCCTTCGGCTACGGCGGCGGCCGACTCGAGGTCGCCCACGGCCCGAACGAGTACATCGACGAGGCCGACATGCGCCGCTGCGCGGCCGTCTACGCGCAGTTCGCCGCTGACGTCTAGGGCTTCCAGCGCGCCATCGCGTCCTGGAACTCCGTGACCTGGAGCGGCTCCACGGGCAGGGGCTCGAGGTCGTTGCGCGGGCGCAGGCCGTCGAGCACGATCGCCATGTAGCGCCTGTAGAGCTCGGGCTCGATGTCGCGGCTGAAGTCGACGATCGTGTTGAGCATGAAGTTGATCAGCGGCACGTCGCTCGTGTCGATGTCGCTGCGCACCACGCCCGCCTCCTTGGCGCGCGCCACGAGCTTGGTCACCACCGGCGCGATGGCGCGCCGCGCCTGGTTGCTCCGCTCGCGGCCGCGGCCGGCGGAGAACAGCACCTCCTTGAGCCCGCGATCGGCGGCCTGGAGCGCCAGCGCGCGGTCGAAGTAGCTCGTCAGGCCGACCCACGGGTCGGGAACCTCGAGGCACTCCTTGGCGATCTCGGCGATCTCGCCGATGCGGTCGACCATCAGCGCGTCGATCAGCGCGTCCTTGTTCGGGAAGCGGCGGTAGGCCGTGCCCGTCCCGACGCCGGCGTGGCGCGCGACGTCGTCGAGCGTGACGTCGAGCCCGCGCGTCGCCAGCAGATCCTTGGCGGCGACCAGCAGGCGCTGCCGGTTGCGCTCGGCGTCGGCGCGGAGGGGCGCGGTCATGGGATCCATCCTAGAGAGTGGAGATGCCATCTCCACTTGTGATACCGTAACCGGAGAGCTGCTCTCCACATTCGTGAGGTCCTCCCCAAATGCCCGATCCCCATTACGACCGCCGGTGGCTGATCCTCACGGTCATCGGCATCGCCCAGCTGCTGGTCGTGCTCGACGTGACGATCGTCAACATCGCGCTCCCCTCCGCCCAGCAGGAGCTCGGGTTCTCCGACAGCGAGCGGCAGTGGATCATCACCGCCTACGCGCTCTCCTTCGGCAGTCTCCTGCTGCTCGGCGGGCGGATCGCCGACCTGTTCGGCCGCAAGTGGACGTTCATCATCGGCCTGCTCGGCTTCGCCGGTGCATCCGCGCTCGGCGGCGCCGCGCAGAGCTTCGGGTTGCTCGTGGGCGCCCGCGCGCTGCAGGGCATGTTCGCCGCGCTGCTCGCGCCGGCCGCCCTGTCCCTGCTCGCCACGACGTTCACCGAGCCTCGTGAGCGCGCCAAGGCGTTCGGCATCTACGGTGCGATCGCCGGCGCCGGCGGCGCCTTCGGCCTGCTCCTCGGCGGCATCCTGACCGAGGTGCTCGACTGGCGCTGGTGCCTGTATGTCTCGATCCTCTTCGCGGTCCCGGCCGCGATCGCCGGCCTCCGCCTGCTCCACCACGTCCCCGTCACCTCGCGGCCGCGGCTCGACATCCCGGGCACGCTGCTCGCCTCCTCCGGCCTCTTCGCGCTCGTCTACGGTATGTCCCGGGCCGAGTCCGAGGGCTGGGGCGATCCCGTGACGCTGGCGTTCCTCGGCGCGAGCGCCGTGCTGCTGGTCGGCTTCGTCGCGCTCCAGCGCCGCGTCGCCCACCCGCTGCTCCCGCTGCGCGTGGTCACCGACCGCAACCGCGGCGGCTCGTTCCTGGCGATCGCGATCGCCGGCGCCGGGATCTTCGGCGCCTTCCTGTTCCTGACGTTCTACCTCCAGAACACCAGGGGCCTGAGCCCGATCGAGACCGGTCTCGCGTTCCTGCCGATGAACCTCTCGATCATCGTCACGGCCACGCTGGTGAACACCAAGGTGCTCGCCCGCACCGGCCCGCGCCCGCTCATCCCGACCGGCATGTTCCTCGCCGCCCTCGGGATGGCCCTGATGACCGGGATCGGCGTCGACACCGCGTACGCGTCGCATGTGCTCCCGTCCCTGATCCTCATCGGCATCGGCTTCGGCCTCGTCGTGGCGCCCTCCTTCTCGACCGCGACGCTCGGCGTGCCGCGACAGGACACCGGCGTGGCCTCGGCGATGGTGAGCACGTCGCAGCAGGTCGGCGGCTCGATCGGCACCGCGCTCCTGTCCACCCTGGCCGTCTCGGCGACGACCGACTACATCGTCGCCAACGGGCCGAGCGCGCAGGCGGCGGTCGAGGGCTACACCACCGCGTTCTGGTGGGCGGCGGCGATCTTCGCCGTCGGCGCCGTCGTCACCGGCGCGCTCCTGCGCTCCGGCGTCAGGGTGCCGGCGCACGGCGCGCCGGAGCCGGTGGCCGCCTGAGCCTCAGGCGCAACGAGGATCAGTGGTGCGCTGCGCGATGATCTCGGCGCCCGGCGGCAGTCCTAACTCGCGATGGACGACCCGACATTCACGGCGCGGCTGGAGGGCCACCGGCCCGAGCTTCGCATCCACTGCTACCGGATGCTCGGGTCGCTCGACGATTCCGAGGATCTCGTCCAGGAGACGTTCCTGCGCGCGTGGCGGGGCCGCGAGCGCTTCGGCGCCGACGGGCGGTGGGAGCTGCGGGCATGGCTGTACCGGATCGCGACCAACGCCTGCCTCGACGTCCTTCGCCGGCGCCCACCACGCGTGATGCCGCAGGACGTGGCCGAGCCCGGCGATCCCTCGGTCGCGCCGTCCCCGCCCGCCGACCTCCCGTGGCTGCAGCCGTATCCCACGCTCGCGGAGGACGTCGTCGCCCGCGAGACGATCGAGCTCGCCTTCATCGCCGCGATCCAGCACCTGCCGCCGCGGCAGCGCGCGGTGCTGATCCTGCGCGACGTCCTGGGATGGACTGCCGCGGACGCGGCAGAGCACCTCGACCTCACCGTCGCGGCGGTCAACAGCGCTCTCCAGCGAGCGCGCGCGACGCTGCGCGACCGCCTGGGCGAGCGCACCGAGTGGTCGCGCGGCAGCGCGCGCAGCGAGGAGGAGCGCGAGCTGCTGCGACGGTACGTGGATGCCCACGAGCGCGCCGACACCGATGCGCTGGCCGCGCTCCTGCGCGAGGACGCGCGCCTGACGATGCCGCCGCACCCTGTCTGGTACGACGGGCGCGAGGCGATCCGCGTCGCCGCCGCGCAGGGCTTCGATCCCGATTTCGGGCACCTGCGGACCGTCGCGACCGAGGCGAACGGCCAGCCGGCGGTCGCCCACTACCTGCGCGCGCCGGGCGAGACGGCGTACCGGCCGCTCGCGCTCGACGTGCTGCGGATCGAAGGCGGGCTCGTCGCGGAGATCACGTCGTTCGTCTCACCCGAGCTGTTCGCGGCCTTCGGGCTGGCCGATGAGTTTTCCGCGGATCGGCGTTCTACGTGACATGAGAACTCTTGTCGTCAACACGTTCATGTCCCTCGACGGCGTCATGCAGGCCCCCGGCGGCCCGGACGAGGACCCGACCGGGGGCTTCACGCTCGGCGGCTGGGCGGCGCCCTACTTCGACGAGGCGATGCTCGAGCGGATGTCCGAGTCCGGCCCGTATGAGCTCCTGCTCGGCCGCGGCACGTACGAGATCTTCGCGGCGCACTGGCCGTTCGACGAAGGCCCGATCGCCGATCACCTCAACAGCACCCGCAAGCATGTCGCGTCGCGCACGCGGAACGAGCTCGAGTGGAGCAACTCGACGCTGATCGCGGGCGACGTCGCCGAGTACGTCGCGGACATCAAGCGCCAGGACGGACCGGAGATCCAGGTCCACGGCAGCCCGGGCCTCATCCAGACCCTGCTCGAGAACGACCTGATCGACGAGTTCCGCCTCTGGATCTTCCCTGTCGTGCTCGGCGGCGGAAAGCGCCTGTTCGCCGACGGGTCGATGCCGGCCGGGCTGCAGCTCGTCGACAGCCAGGTCACAAGCACAGGAGTGACCGTCAACGTCTACCGCCGAGCGGGCGGCATCGAGCCCGGCCTGATGGGCTTCGAGGATCCGACCGAAGCGGAGGTCGAGCGGCGCAAGCGCCTCGCTTCCTGACTCGCTATCACTACGCGCCATGAACCGCGCGCTCGCCACGGCCGCGGCGCAGGTCGCGGCCGTGCGCGACGATCCGTTGGCGCGTCTGGCGCTGATGTCCCAGGTGTTCCGGGGGCCGACGGGCCGCGCGCCCCGGCACCTGCCGTTCCGGCGGGCGGCGTTGTCGTTCATGCGCTGGCAGGCGGGTCGCGGTGTGCTCGATCCGCTCGACGCGTCTCCGCCAGGCAGCGCGTGGTGGCGAGCCGTGAACGAATGCCTGCTGCGGGACGGATGCGAGACGATCGCGCTCCTCGGCGGGCTGGACGGCGAGCCGTCATCGCCGGCCGTGCGGCTCTGGCTGGAGTTCGCCGCGAGGCCGACGGGGCGCAACTGGTACCGGGCGCACAACGCGAGCATCGTGGCCGCATACCTGGAGCACCGGGACCTCGCCGAAGCCGAGGGCGGGCCGGAGCGCTTCTTCATGAACGTCGCGCTGCTGCGCGTGCTCTACGCGCACGCACTCGGCGCGGCGCCGCGCCTGGCGCTGGGACGGCTGGCTCCGCTCGGCCGCGTGCTCGGCGATCCCAGGCTCGGGATGGCTGGAGTGTTCCTCTCACTGCGCCGCGTGCTGCCGGACCGCTATCCCCTCGCACACGACGTGGAGCGCTACATCGCCGACGAGCAGCGTCTCGGCCGGATCCTCGACTACGCGGTGATCGTGCCGCGGCTGCAGTCGCTCTACGAGTGGTCGGCCGAGGAGCTCGGCGAGCCGCGCCTGCTCGAGCTGGTGCGCGACGGCAGCCCGGTCTACGCGTGGCCCTTCGAGCAGCGCCACGTGTGGCTCCCTCCGCAGATGAAGCTCCCCGTCCGGGTGATCGAGCGCGTCACGAGCGCTCGCTGAGGCGCGGCATCGTGGCCCATGACCGCCCGAACTCCCGCAGCATGGTCGGGTACACGATCAGGTGCCGGAACGGCGCGATCGCCAGCATGTAGGCGCTTCCGAGCCGGCCCTTCGGCTTCACGAGAACGGCCATCTGGCCGCGGTGGCCGCCGCTCTCGTCGGACACCCAGCCGATGTGCACCACCCCGTGAACGGTCCGGTTGACGATCTCCGCCGCCCACTCGTCGTGCGTCAGGTACAGCGAGGTGAAGGGCAGATCGCCGGAGCGCGGGACGGGCGGGCCGTCGCGAAGGTCCGCCGGCAGCCGGTCACGGAGCGTCGGCGCCCGCGAGCCACGCCCGGCGTCCGGCTCGTCCCAGCCGAGCAGCGCGCCGATCTTCCAGCGGATCGCGAACAGCGCGCGAACCGGCGCCGAGGAGCCGCGCGACGGGTCGTAGCCGGTGATCACCTCGAGCAGGCGTGGGAAGTCGTCCGGGCCGCCCGGCGTCGGCAGCGCCCAGACGTCCTCGAGCCGGAAGTCCGGGGTGAGCTCATGGATCCGCCACGGCCGGGACGTGTGCGCGGTGTCAGGGAGTCTCACCCTCCGAACGATAGGCCCGCGAGGTGCGACGATGACGGGGTGCGCGTCGTCAACGCGGTCAGCTGCGAGCCTGACGACACGTTCGGGCGCGCGCGTGTGCTCGATTTGACGGGACGGCTCGGCGCGAGCGTCATCGGCGCCACCGTCTGGGAGGCGCAGGCCGGCGACACGCTCGGGCCCTACCACTTTCATCACGGGGTCGAGGAATGGCTCTACGTCGTCTCGGGCGCCCCGCTCCTGCGCAATCCTGACGGCCTACGGGCGCTGGAACCGGGGGAGCTCGTGGCGTTCGCCTCCGGTCCCGCCGGCGCGCACACGGTGCACGGGCCGGGGCGGGTCGTGATCTTCTCGGCCGGCGACCGCGGCTGGGGTGAGGCGTTCGTCTCGGTCTACCCGGACTCCGACAAGATCGCTGCGGCACCCGGAGTGATGTTCCGCCGCGCTGATGCGATCGACACCTGGCTCGGCGATGCGAGCGAGGCTTCGGCAGCCACGGGATCGAGCAGCCCGTCGATCAACCTGATGAGCGCGTCGCTGGGTGACGACGAGAGCGTCCCGAAGGCGGCGCTCGGCCCGGGACTGGGCGCACAGACCTGGACCGCCACGTTGTACGAGCTCGCACCCGGTCAGGCGACGGCCGCCTACCACTACGAATGGTGCCGGGAGGAGTGGGCGCTCGTCGTCAGCGGAGCACCGTCCCTACGGCACGCCGACGGCGAGACCACGTTGAGCGCCGGCGACATCTGCTGCTTCCCGCAGGGTCCGACCGGTGCCCATCGGCTACGCAACGACAGCGAGGAGCCGGCCCGGCTGATCGTCTTCTCGACTTCGACCGACCGCCCGATGAGCACCTTCTATCCGGACGAGGACACGGTCCTGATCCACATCTCCGATCGCGAGCGATGGCTGTTCAGGCACGAGGACCGCATCGAGGACTACTGGGACGGAGAGCCGGGCGCGACGTAGCGCGGGTGATCACACCGGCTGAGCACGTGGTTCCTCCGGCCGCCGTGCCCGACGGGCGAACGTCAACGGCGGCTGGGTAGGGGAACTGGGGAGGCCGGCGAGAGCGGTTCCTCGAAGCGTCCTGCCCTGCGGTCGTCTGACGACCCTTAGCCAGGACGCTACGCCGAAAACCGCAACGAATCCTGCCTATCCAGGATCAGACGCCGAAAACCGCCGGGCGGCCGGCTCCCCAGCCTCCCCACCCAGCCGCAGTTCGCCGACTGAACAACGTGCTCGGTACCTACAGCTCACGGACGGCCGATACTGCCGGTGGGCGGGCCGACCCCAGCAAACGCCGAAAGAACGCGAGGGAGGACACCGATGACCGAGGCCGACGAACGCCACCTGCGCCGAGCCGTCGAGCTGGCGGCGGAGGCGCGCGCCGCCGGCGACATGCCGTTCGGATCGCTGCTGGTGGGACCTGCGGCCGACGTGCTCGCCGAGGACCGCAACACCGTCGTCACCGCGCGGGACATCACGGCCCATCCCGAGCTCAAGCTGGCGCTCTGGGCGGCTCGCCACCTCGACGCCGCCACCGCGCGGGAGACGACGATGTACACCAGCTGCCAACCGTGCCCGATGTGCTCGGGCGCGATCGCGCGCTCCGGCCTCGGGCGCGTGGTCTTCGCGCTCTCCGGCGAACAGCTCGCGGAGCTCAGGCCGCCCGGCGCCGTCAGCCCCGATGCGGCACCGGTCGCCTACGAGGGCCCGGCCCTGTTCGACGAGGCCCGCGTTCCGATCGACGGGTACTACGTGTGAAGCCGATCAGTCGGAGTGCTGCGTTTAGGCAAGAGCGATAGCGCCGAGAGATCCATCAGCGCTGCGGAGGAGCCGCGCAAGACCTTGTGCCCGTGGACGAGCAGGCGAGGTTGAAGATCTTGGAAGACGCGGGATGGAAGCCGGATCGCCGGGTCTCAACTACCGAGCAGGAACGAGGATTGCTGGAGGATTCGCCTTCTGGTCGGACCTCGCAGCCTTCCTGACCGAATACGACGGCTTGATGCTCGACGCCTGCTGGGCGGCCGTGGCAGACGCTGAGTGGATGACTCGCTACAACGAACGTACTCGCGCGCGTCTGTCTCCGGTCGGTGCTGCATATAGCGAGCATCTGCTCGTCTGGCTTGCTGAGGATGGAAGGTTCTTCGGCACGTACGACGACCTTGTCGGGGAGCTGGGCCGCACGCCAGATCAGCTACTCGACGCGCTGCTCAACGAGCGCGTCGAACTTCGAGACACGGACGTCCTCTGAGCGTCGCCTTGCGGCAGACGCGAAAGCGCGGGCTGGCCGCCTCGGACTGTCGCGTTGGACGAGACGCACCGGCGGACGTTCCCGCGGGAACGTGCGGTCTGTCGCTGTCGTTTACGCGTAAGAGCGCAACAGGTGACCGAAGGTGGCGGTCGAGGTTGAGGACCTCCATCACGACTGGGGGCACTGCGATGGAGCCGAGTTGCCGGACCCGGATCGAAACTGTGGCGTCGCCGCGCGTGGGCGGCGCCCTAGAAGCCTAAGCAGCGATCGTTGAATCAGAGCCCGGGACGCGAACGCCGGCGGACAACACGGGCGATCACCCGGGCTCGGTATTCCGATCGCGTCCCTTCACAGAGCAGACGTCCTAGCCTGCTGTCTGTGCCGCCCTCATGAGGCCTGCCACAGAGCACACGCCCAACGATGGGCGTGTCCGTGGGCGGCCGCGGCGTGGCCTCCCGGGACCGACCCAACGAACGCTGAAAACGACGAACGAACCCTCAGCAGCAGCGCGCGCGAGGGCGCTCCTCGCGCTGATCCTGCCGCCAGCGCTCGAAGTCGCGGCGCGACATCACCATCTGCAACGGATGGTCGCGCCGCATGTGGTCGACGTAGCGGTCGTACGCCGACTCGCCCGAGACCTCGCGTAGGTACCAGCGCACGCCGGCGAACGCCTGCTTCACCGTCATGGCTCACCTCCGGTACGGGTGGTCTCGCGCTCCTCGCGCTCGAAGCGGGTCTGGCCGCCGTTCGCCCCCGCGAACACGGCGCGCTCGTCGGCCGTCGGGAACAGGCCGGACGGGGCGAAGAGCTTCGACTCGACGTACGGCGCCTCGGTCGTGGGCAGCGGCTCGCGGGCGCGAATGGCCTTGAACCACACGCGGGAGGCGTCGAGGATCACGATGATGATCATCGCAGCGAACAGGGCTGCCAACACGCCATCGACGGTCGAGTTCGTGATGACCTCGTTCATGTCGCCCATGCTCTTCGCGGGCGGCAGCACCTCGCCGGCGTCGCGTGCCTCCATGAAGGTGTCGCGCTGGGCGAAGAAGCCGATCTTCGGGTCGTCCGAGAACACCTTCTGGTAGCTCGCGGTCAGTGTCACGGCCGCGTCCCACGCCAGCGGGACGGCCGTCACCCACGCCCACTTCAGCTTGCCCGCCTTGATGATCAGCGTCGTCGCCACCGTCAGCGCCACCGCGGCGAGCAGCTGGTTCGCGATGCCGAACAGAGGGAACAGCTGGTTGATCCCGCCGAGCGGGTTCGTCACGCCGGTGTAGAGGAAGTAGCCCCAGGCGCCGACGACGACCGCGCTCGTCGCCCACAGGCCGGGCAGCCAGCTCACACGCCCGATCGGCTTCCAGATGTTCCCGAGCGTGTCCTGGAGCATGAAGCGCCCGACCCGCGTGCCCGCGTCCACCGTTGTGAGGATGAACAGGGCCTCGAACATGATCGCGAAGTGGTACCAGAACGCTTTCAACCCCTGACCGGTCGCGCCGGCGAAGATCTCCGACATGCCGATGGCCAGCGTCGGGGCGCCGCCCGTACGCGCCACGAGCGTCTCCTCCTCGACCGCGCTCGCGGCGGACTGGAGCTCACCTGGGCTGATCGCGAAGCCGAGTCCGTTGACGGCCTGCGAGGCGCTCTGGACCGAGTCGCCGACCACCGCGGCCGGCGCGTTCATCGCGTAGTAGAGGCCCGGATCGATGATCGAGGCGGCGATGATCGCCATCACCGCCACGAACGACTCCATCAGCATGGCGCCGTAGCCGATCGTGCGGACCTGCGTCTCCTTCTCGATCATCTTCGGCGTCGTGCCCGAGGCGATGAGCGCGTGGAAGCCCGACAGCGCGCCGCAGGCGATGATGATGAACACGAACGGGAACAGGGACCCGGCGAAGACCGGACCTTCGCCGTTGGAGGCGAACGGCGTGACCGCCTCGTTCTGCATCACCGGCAGCGTCACGAGGATGCCGACCGCCAGCAGCGCGATGGTGCCGATCTTCATGAAGGTCGACAGGTAGTCGCGCGGCGTGAGCAGCATCCACACCGGCAGCACCGACGCGAAGAAGCCGTAGGCCATCAGCCAGATCGTGAGCGCCTCCGGCGACAGCGTGAACGTGTCGGCCAGCGAGGACTCCGCCACCCAGCGGCCGGCGACGATCGCCAGCAGCAGCAGCGTCACGCCGATCGCGGTGACCTCCATCACCCGGCCGGGCCGCAGCACGCGCAGGTAGAAGCCCATGAGGATCGCGATCGGGATCGTCATCGCGAGCGAGAACGTCGCCCACGGCGACTGCGCCAGCGCGTTGACCACGACCAGCGCCAGCACGGCGAGCAGGATGATCATGATCGAGAAGACCGCGATCAGGGCGGCGATGCCGCCGACCGGGCCGATCTCGTCACGCGCCATCTGGCCGAGGCTCTTGCCGTCCCGGCGCATGGAGAAGAACAGGATCACCATGTCCTGGACGGCGCCGGCGAAGATGACGCCGACGACGATCCACAGCGTGCCCGGCAGGTAGCCCATCTGGGCCGCGAGAACCGGGCCCACCAAGGGCCCGGCGCCGGCGATGGCGGCGAAGTGGTGGCCGAACAGGACGCGCCGGTCCGTCGGCTGGAAGTCCATGTCGTTGTCGAGCCGCTCGGCCGGCGTCGCCCGCTTGTTGTCGACGCCCAGCACCTTCTTGGTGATGAAGCGCGCATAGAAGCGGTACGCGATCGCGTAGGAGCCGAGGGCCGCCGCGATCAGCCAGGCGGCCGAGATCTGCTCGTCGCGGACGAGGGCGATGACGCCCCACGCCACGGCTCCGATGATCGCGACCGTCGTCCAGATGATGATCGAGCGCGCGCGCGACTTGGTCCTCACGGTTGCCTCCCCTATGAAGTCTCTGCCCGGCCGAACACGGCGCGCAGGCCGAAGTCGGGCGGCAGGTCGGATCGGAACCGGCGCATTCCCATGGTGCGCCGGCAGTCGATGGTCACGTCACGGCGCGCCAGGTGCGGCACCGCCATGCGGTGCGCGTAGACGCGCGTCCCCTGCTCGCTCGGGAGCGGTCGGTACGAACCGTTGCCCTCCAAGGTGTGGCGTGGCGCCCGCCGCAGAGACACCTCGCCCGCGACGGCGCAGCAGATCGCCACCCGGTTCCAGTCGAATACCAGGGCCTCGTCCCCTCTGAGCTCCGAACGAGCTTGCAACGTCAGGTGGATCAAACGGCTCCCCCGTGGGGCCGCTTCCCCGCCGGGAGGTCATGCCAAACGTTTGCAGTCGCTCAGTCGTAGAGGCCGTTGCGGTCGTTCACTGCGTCCTTCGCGCTCTTGTGGAGCACGCGCTCGCAGTTCTTGCGCTTGACCTTCTTGTTCTGGGTCTTGCTGACGTAGAGGATGTCGTCGTTGCCGGAGCCGCAGTCGACCCGTCCGCGGCCGAACCAGACGCGGATCGTGTCGTCGCCGGCGCCGCCGTCGATGACGTTCTTGCCGTGGCTGGCGTAGATCCAGTCCTTGCCCGGGCCGCCGTAGATCGTGTCGGTCTGGCGCTTGGTGTTGCCCGTCGCCTTGTGGTCGCCCCAGATGACGTCGTGCTTGCGGCGGCCGTAGATGACGTCGTCGCCGTGGCCGCCGAGCAGCTCGTCGTTCTTCGGCCCGCCCTCGATCGTCATGTCGAGATCGTCCGAGTTGATCTCCAGCTCGCCGTTGATGTTCGGCCAGTCGTCCTTCGGAGTCGCGTAGGCGATGCCCGTGAAGGACATCGTGAGGGCTGCCACGAGGATGAGGATTCGGCGACGCATAACCAGGGCGTGCCCGTCAGACCCTAGTGCAACACGCGCGTCTGATAGCCGGCTTTGTTGAGAGCGGCAACAACGTCCTCCGCATGGTCGTGGCCACGCGTCTCGATCACGAGCTCGATGGCCGTCTCGCGCACGTGCAGCTCAAGCCCCTCCCGCACGTGCGAGACATCGACGATGTTGGCGCCGGTCTCGGCCACCCGCGCGAGCAGCTGGGCGAGGTTGCCGGGGCGGTCGGGCACGCGCGTGATCATCACCTGCCGGCGGCCGGCCTGGCTCTCGTGGCGGCGGGCGACCGCGGCCAGCAGCCCCGGGTCCACGTTGCCGCCCGACAGCACGGCGACGGTCGTGCCCTGCTCGGCGGCCTTCACCTGGCCGCCCAGCAGCGCCGCCACGCCAACCGCGCCGGCTCCCTCGACGACCAGCTTGCAGCGCTCCATCAGCACGACCATGGCCTCGGCCACCGGGTCTTCGTCGACGACCACGATGCCGTCCGCGTAGCGGGCGAGCAGCCCGAGCGTGAGGTCGCCGGGCCGCTTGACGGCGATGCCGTCGGCGATCGTGAGCGCCGAGCTGGCCGGCACCGGCTCGCCGCGCCGCAGCGACTCGGGGTAGGGCGAGCAGGCCGCAGCCTGCACGCCGATCACCTCGACCTCCGGCCGCGCCGCCTTGACGGCGAGCGCCACGCCCGAGCACAGGCCGCCGCCGCCGACCGGCACGATCACCTTGGCCAGGTCGGGCACATCCTCGAGGAGCTCGAGCCCGAGCGAGCCCTGCCCGGCCACGATGTCGGGGTCGTCGAACGGGTGCACGAACGCGAGCCCGCCCTCGCGCGCGCGGTCGTGCGCGAGCTCGAGGCACTCGTCGACCGAGCCGCCGCCGATGTGGACGATCGCCCCCTGCCCGCGGGCCGCCTCGACCTTCGACATTGGCGCGTCGTCGGGCACGAACACCTCGCACGGGATGCCGCGGGCCTGCGCCCCGGCCGCGAGACTCTGCGCGTGGTTGCCGGCCGAGGCGGCGACCACGCCGTTGCGGCAGCCGTCCTCGCCGAGCGCGGCGAGCTTGGCCGAGACACCGCGGATCTTGAACGAGCCGGTGCGCTGGAGGTTCTCGGCCTTCAGCGCCACCACGCCGCCCGCGCGCTCGGAGATCGTGCGCGTGGACAGCACGGGCGTCCGCCGCGCGATCGCCTCCACGGCGCCACGCGCCGCGGCGACGTCGTCAGCGGTCACCTCGCTCATCAGTCGGGCAGCGCCAGGACCATGTCGATCTCGACCTCGGCCCCGAGCGGCAGGGCGGCGACGCCGATCGTGCTGCGCGCCGGAGGCTCGTCGCCGAAGTAGGTGGCGTAGGCCTCGTTGACGTCCTTGAAGGTCGAGATGTCGGTGACGTAGATGCCGACGCGCACGGCGTCTTCCAGCCCGCAGCCAGCGGCCTTGGCCACGATCGCCAGGTTGTCGAGGCAGCGGCGAGTCTGGTCGCCGATCGAGCCCTCGACCAATTGGCCGGTGGCCGGATCGACGGGCGTCTGGCCCGAGAGGAACACGAGCCCGTTGGATTTGACGGCGTGGGAATAGGGCCCTGCCGCAGGCGGGCCGGGGTCCGCCGTCACCGTTTCGCGATGATGGGACATGGCAAAGGAACCTACATGGCCAATCGCCTAGCCGAAGAGACGTCTCCCTACCTCCTCCAGCACAAGGACAACCCCGTGGACTGGCATCCCTGGGGCGAGGAGGCGCTGACCCGCGCGCGCGACCAGCAGAAGCCGCTGCTGGTCTCGATCGGCTACTCGGCCTGCCACTGGTGCCACGTGATGGAGCGCGAGTCGTTCGAGGACCCCGCGGTAGCCGAGGTGATGAACGCGCACTTCGTGCCCGTCAAAGTCGACCGCGAGGAGCGCCCGGACGTCGACGCCATCTACATGGACGCCGTGCAGGCCATGACCGGCCACGGCGGCTGGCCGCTCAACGCCTTCCTCACGCCCGACGGCGTGCCGTTCTACGCCGGCACCTACTTCCCGCCCGAGCCGCGCCAGGGCATGCCGAGCTGGCGGATGGTGCTCGAGGGCATCGCCAAGGCCTGGGACGAGCAGCGCGACGACATCATCGACGGCGCGCAGCAGATCGTCGGCCGCCTGCAGGCGACGGCGCAGCTGCAGGCGCCCGACGCCGAGATCGACCCCGCCTCGCTCGACGCCGCGGTGACGGCGCTCAAGCGCAGCTACGACGCCGAGCACGGCGGCTGGGGCGGCGCGCCGAAGTTCCCGGCCGCCTCGGCGATCGAGTTCCTGCTGCGGCGCGGCGAGCGCCAGATGGCGCTGCACACGCTGCGCCGGATGGCCGGCGGCGGCATCTACGACCAGGTCGGCGGCGGCTTCGCGCGCTACTCGGTCGACGCGCGCTGGCTCGTCCCGCACTTCGAGAAGATGCTCTACGACAACGCGCTGCTCGCACGCGCGTACCTGCACGCCTTCCAGGTCTCCGGCGAGCCGTTCTTCGAGCGCGTCACGCGCGAGACGCTCGACTGGGCGCTGCGCGAGCTGCGCCAGCAGGAGGGCGGCTTCGCCAGCGCGCTCGACGCCGACTCGGAGGGCGTCGAGGGCAAGTTCTACGTCTGGAAGCTCGACGAGGTGCGCGAAGTGCTCGAGCCCGAGCTCGCCGACGCCGCGATCGAGCACTTCGGCATGACCGAGCAGGGCAACTTCGAGGGCGCCAACATCCCGGTGCGCGCCACGTCAGATCCGGAGCAGCTCGCCGAGATCAAGGCGCGGCTGCTCGAAGCACGCTCCAAGCGCGTGTGGCCGGGGCTCGACGACAAGCGCCTGACCGCCTGGAACGCGCTGATGATCTCGGCGCTGGCCGACGCCGGCGCCGTGCTCGGCGAGCCGCGCTACCGCGACGCCGCGGTCGCCGCCGCGGAGTTCGTGCTGCGCGACCTTCGTTCCGACGGCCGCCTGCTGCGGACCTACAACCAGGGCCGCGCCCACCTGAACGCCTACCTCGAGGACCACGCGTTCCTGCTCGAGGCGCTGCTCACGCTCTACGAGGCGACCTTCGACCCGCGCTGGTTCACCGAGGCCCGCGCCCTCGCCGACACGATCCTCGAGCGCTTCGCCGACCCCGAGCGCGGCGGCTTCTTCTCCACCGCGACCGATCACGAGGAGCTGATCGCGCGCCGCAAGGACATCGACGACCACCCGATCCCGGCCGGCTCCTCGTCGGCCGCCTTCGGGCTGCTGCGGCTGGCCCGGCTGACCGGCGAGCAGCGCTATGAGGACGCCGCGCTCGGCCACATCCGCCTGCTGCACGTCATCGCGCCCGAGCACGCGGGCGGCTTCGGCCACCTGCTCCAGGCGATCGACTTCCTGCTCGCCGACGTGCGCGAGGTGGCGCTCGTGGGCGACGACCGCGGACCGCTCGAGCAGGTCGTGCGCGAGCAGTTCCGCCCGCACGTCGTGCTGGCCGGCGGGCCGGCGGACGGCGTCCCGCTGCTCGAGGGGCGCTCGACCGTTGACGGTCGCGCGGCCGCCTACGTCTGCGAGCGCTTCGCCTGCCTGCGGCCGGTCACCGAGCCCGACGAACTGAGAGCATTGCTCGAATAGTGCGGCTGCTTACGCTCCCCGCGCAGCGGATCCCCAAGTTCTTCGTCCTGGCGCTCTCGCTGGTCGTGGTGATCGCGCTGAGCCCGTCCTCCGGCAAGTTCGAGGACGCGCAGGAGAACGAGTCCACGTCCTTCCTGCCGGGCGACGCGGAGTCGGTCAAGGCGCTGAAGGCGATCGAGCAGTTCCCGGACGGGCAGGTTGCGGCCGCGGTGACGGTCATCGCGCGCGCCGGCGGACTGACACCCGAGGACCGTGAGGCCGCCGCCGAGCTGGTCCAAGACCTGAAGACCGACCCGCCGATCATCACCGCCGGCACCGAGGGCCCGGTCCCGTCCGAGGACGGCCAGGCCCTGCTCGTCATCACCCAGGTGCGCGACACGGGCGGCACCGGCGAGGACTTCCTGGACTCGGTGACCGACATCCGCGATCGCGCGCACGCCCTGCGCGGCGGCGGACGCGAGGTCGAGGTGACCGGCGCAGCCGGCTACGGCGCCGACGCGATCGAGGTGTTCGGCCAGATCAACGGCACGCTGCTCTTCGTGGCAGCCGGGATCGTCCTGCTGCTGCTGATCATCATCTACCGCTCGCCCATCTTCTGGGTGATCCCGTTCTTCACGGTGCTGTTCGCCGAGGCGTCGGCGCGCGGGGTCGGCTACCTGCTGGCCGAGGCGGGCGTGACGATCAACGGCCAGTCCGGCGGCATCCTGCCGGTGCTGGTGTTCGGCGCCGGCACCGACTACGCGCTGCTGCTGGTGTCGCGCTACCGGGAGGAGCTGCGCCGGCACGACTCCAAGCACGAGGCGATGGAGCTCGCGCTGCGCACGGCCGGCCCGGCGATCATCTTCTCCGGGCTGACCGTGATGGCGGCGCTGCTCGTGCTCGTGCTCGCCGAGGTCAACGGCACGGCCGGCCTCGGCCCGATCGGCGCCATGGGGATCTTCATGGCGATGACGTTCATGCTCACGATGCTGCCGGCGGCGCTCGTGATCGTCGGCCGGCGGGCGTTCTGGCCGTTCGTGCCCGACGGGCCGGGCGGGCCGCTGCCGCCGCACACGAACGTCGTGCGGCGGGTCCTCTACTCGGTATTCGTCGCGGTGCTCGCGTCAGGGCTCGCCGCGGCGTTCGGGCTCGCCGGCCTCGGCGTGCTGGTCGCGCTCCTCGCCGGCGGCCTCCTGAACCTCTTCGTCTTCGCGCCGCTTTTCTACCGGCTCGACGTCGGCACGTTCTATCCGAAGATGGAGCGCCCGCTCGCCGAGCGCCACCGGCTGACCGACGAGACGCACGGCTTCTGGCGCCGCGTCGGCGACCGGGTGGCCGCGCACCCGCGGCGCGTGACGGCGATCACCACGGCCGGCCTGCTCGTGCTGGCCTCGGGCATGCTCACGCTCGACACCGGGCTCACCAGCGGGAACTCGTTCCGCGGCGAGGTCGAGTCGGTGCGCGGCTCGGAGATCCTCGCCCAGCACTTCCCGGCCGGCGCCAACGTGCCGACCACGGTGGTGATCCCGGACGCGGCCGACGTCGAGCCGGTGGTCGCCGCGCTCGAGGACGACCCGGCGGTGGCGGCGGTCGGCGAGCCGGTCGAGGGCCCGCCGGGGACGAAGGTCGACGTCCAGCTCACCGTCGACCCGTACTCGACCGAGGCGTTCGACGAGGTGCCGGGCCTGCGCGACACGGTCGGGGAAGCCGGTGGCGACGACGTGCTGGTCGGCGGGCCGACGGCCGCCGAGTACGACCTGCGCCAGTCGGCGGCGCGCGACAACTGGGTGATCATCCCGATCACGCTCGTGGTGGTGTTCGGGATCCTCGCCGTGCTGCTGCGCTCGCTGGCCGCCCCGGCGATGCTGGTCGCCACCGTGATCCTCTCCTTCGCGGCCGCGCTCGGGTTCGGCATGTTCGTGTCGAAGGAGATCTTCGGCTTCCCGGGCATCGACCCGTCGCTGCCGCTGCTGTGCTTCGTGTTCCTGGTGGCGCTGGGGATCGACTACAACATCTTCCTGATGGCCCGCGTGCGGGAGGAGACGATCCGCCACGGCACGCGCGAGGGCATGTTGCGCGGCCTGGCCGTCACCGGCGCGGTCATCACCTCGGCGGGCATCGTGCTGGCCGGCACCTTCGGCGCCCTTGCCGTGCTGCCGCTCGTGTTCCTGACCGAGATCGGCTTCATCGTCGCCTTCGGCGTGCTGCTCGACACCTTCGTCGTCCGGTCGATCCTCGTGCCGGCCCTCACCTTCATGTGGGACCGCCGGATCTGGTGGCCCTCGCGTTTGATGCGCTAGAAGCCGGGGCAACCCCATGGGTCAGGTTCGTCCACTCCTGGCAGGGGGATCATCTCTATGCGTAGTCGTTGGGGCGCCGCGCTCGTGTGTGCGGCCGCCGTCAGCCTGTCCTTCGCGAGCACCGCGAGCGCCGAGCGGCCACTTCCGTCGTGGTGGAGCGCCTCGTTCGCACAGCAGGTGCACAACGCCGGCGCGACCGGCATGACGGTCGGCGAGGAGGCGCTCAACACCGAGTGCCCCGGCGTGCAGGGCGCGGGTGTCAGCGCCGCGGGCTGCATCGTCGCGCCGGCCGGCTGCACGGCCAACTTCATCTTCGCGAGCGGCTCGACGCGCTACGTCGGCACCGCCCGCCACTGCGTCGACAGCATCGGCCAGGAGGTCACGATGCAGGTCGACACGACGACGATCGCGGTCGTCGGCACGGTGTCGCACATGACCTCCGGCGAGGGCGTGCCCGGCAACGACTGGGCACTGGTCCGGATCGACCCGGCGGTGGCCTCCAAGTGGGGCGTGAACCCGGCGGTGCCGGTGGTCGGCGGTCCGAACGGCATTTACACGGCCTGCGACGTGACGCCGGTCGTCCACTACGGCCACGGCTACGGCGTGGCGGTCGCGCAGGGCAAGCTCGAGGGCGGCCTGGCCACGAACTGGAATAACCAGGGCTTCGGCTGGACCGGCTTCGGCGCGCCGGGCGACTCCGGCTCGGCGGTGCTGACCGCCGGCGGACAGGCGGCGGGCGACTTCACGCATCTGATCGTCGACCCGGGCACCTACCCCGGCTCGACGCTGGCCGGCACCCGCATCACCAAGGCGCTGTCGCAGTTCGGCGTCTCGCTCGTGAACGCCAACGGCTCGCTCACGGGGGCTGGCGCGGCGGCCTGCTAGCTCACAGGATCGCGAGGTAGCGCTCGAGCTCCCAAGGAGTGACCTGGACGCGGTAGTCCTCCCACTCCTGGCGCTTGATCTCCACGTAGCGATTGAAGATGTGCTCTCCGAGCGTTCGGAGGACGAGCTCGGACTCCGAGGTGAGTTCGATCGCCTCTCCGAGCGTCTCGGGGAGCTGCTCGATGCCCAGGCGGCGCCGCTCGTCCGGGCTCAGGTGGTAGAGGTTCTTCTCCATCGGCTCGGGCAGCTCGTAGCCGCGCTCGACGCCCTCGAGCCCCGCCATCAGCAGTGACGCGAAGGTCAGGTACGGGTTGCAGGCGGGATCGGGGCAGCGCAGCTCCATCCGCGTGGCCTGCTCCTTGCCGGGGTGGTACAGGGGCACGCGCACCAGCGCGGAGCGGTTGCGCCGGCTCCACGCCACGTAGACGGGCGCCTCGTAGCCCGGCACCAGGCGCTTGTAGGAGTTCACCCACTGGGCGAAGATCGAGCAGATCTCGCGCGCGTGGCGGAGCTGGCCGGCGATGAACGCCTTGCCGGTCTCTGACAGGAAGTACTTGTCGTTCTCGTCGTAGAACGCGTTACGGCCGTCCTTGAACAGCGACTGGTGGGTGTGCATCCCCGAGCCGTTCTCGCCGAACAGCGGCTTGGGCATGAAGGTCGCGTGCCACCCGTACTTGAGCGCGATCTCCTTGACCGTGATGCGGTAGGTCATGCAGTCGTCGGCCATCTTCAGCGCGTCCGAGTACCGCATGTCGATCTCGTGCTGGCTCGGGCCGACCTCGTGGTGCGAGTACTCGACGTCGATGCCGAGCTTCTCGAGCGCCAACACCGTGTCTCTTCTCACGTCCGAGCCGGCGTCGAGCGTCGTGAGGTCGAAGTAGCCGCCCTCGTCGAGCACCTCGGTGCTCTTGGAGTCGCGGAACAGGAAGTACTCGAGCTCCGGGCCGACGTAGAAGTTGTCGAACCCCATGCCGTTCGCGCGCTCGACGGCGCGGCGGAGCACGTGCCGCGGGTCGCCCTCATAGGGCTCGCGCTCGGGCGTGAGGACATCGGCGAACATGCGCGCGACGCCGCCGCCGTCCTCCTCCGGGCGCCAGGGGAGCACGTTGAAGGTGGTCGGGTCGGGCATGGCGATCATGTCCGACTCCTCGATGGCGTTGAAGCCGGTGATCGAGGAGCCGTCGAAGCCCATGCCGCCCTCGAAGGCGTCGTCGAGCTCGGCCGCGTTGATGCTGAACGACTTCAGCTGGCCCAGGATGTCCGTGAACCAGAGGCGGATGAAGCGGATGCCGCGCTCCTGGACGAGCGCCTTGACGTCGTCGTGGGTCTGCGGCCGGTCGTCTTGTGGCACGGGCGGGGAGACTAGCCCAGTCGCTGGCGCCGCGAGGTGGACCGGCGGTCGAGGCTCAGTCCAACCAGCGGTCCGCCCAGCGCTTGAGCTCGCCGAGCGCGGGATCGAGCTCGCGGCCGCTCTCGGTCAGCTCGTACTCGACCTTGATCGGGCTGGTGGCCGTGACGTGGCGCTCGACGATGCCGGACGCCTCGAGCTCCTTCATGCGCTCGGACAGCAGCCGGTCGGACAGCGCGGGCACGGCGTGGCCGATCTCGCTGAAGCGCAGCGGGCGGCCGCTCTCCAGCAGCACGTAGAGGATCGCTCCCGTCCAGCGCTTGCCGACCAGCTCGACGGCGCGGTGGAAGTGGGGACAGCAGCTCGGCTTTTGCGGTTGCTCGAGCGTCGCGACTGCGATCTTGCGACGTGAGCCCGCGGGCGTCATCGGCTCATGCGGCCTTGAGCACCCGCGTCTCCTCGCCAGATCCGTCGACGGGGATCTCGCCTGCGACGTTCACCATCGCCGTGAAGCATTCCAGGCCGAGCACCGCAATGGCTTCAAGTAGCTGCTCGTCGGTCCAGCCGGCCTCCTTCGCCTCCTCGTTGAGGTGCACCGGACAGCTGCCGCGCTGGGTCACGAGCGGCTTCAGGAAGCGCAGGAGCGCGGCCTCGCGCGGGTCGCGCGACTCCCACTCGCGCGCCAGTCCGACCTCGTCGATGCCGAGGCCCGCCTGGCGGGCGGTGCGGCTGTGGATGGCGATGCCGGGCGCCGAGCGGTAGTGC
This sequence comes from uncultured Solirubrobacteraceae bacterium, assembly GCA_963835525.1. Taxonomy (GTDB): domain Bacteria; phylum Actinomycetota; class Thermoleophilia; order Solirubrobacterales; family Solirubrobacteraceae; genus DASSUW01. Next base: position 1,640,373 of record CAWIFM010000008.1, on the reverse strand, counting down.
TCGGCCACGGCCAGCGCGATCCGCTCGAGCGTCGGCAGTGGCAGCGCGCCGTGGCGCAGCTCGCCGCGGAAGCGCGTGTAGCCGCGCAGCGCAGCGGGCGAGCCGGCGAGCACGCCGAGGAAGTTCGGGAGCTGGCCGGCCGTGGCCAGCGCGCTCTTGAGCACGGGGAGTGAGCCTTCGGGAGCGGTGAGCTCGTCGTGGATGGGGAAGCGGCTCATCTGGGTCTTGTTCGGCATGGCGACCCTCTATGGGTGATCTGGGGAGGCGGAAGACGGGCTTCCTTACGGTATGTAAGTGTAGGCCGCCGAGGGCACGCCTACAACTGCGTAGTACGCAGGAAGACGCGCAACGGACCACTCCCGGTCGCGTCGCGGCGCGGCCGGATCTTCCGGCCGCGCGGCGAGCTGTCCAGCCTAAGTGGGGCTATGGCCCACTAGAACAGGACTCGATGACGGAAACCGGCCCCGCCGGTCTCCCTGCTCCCTTACCCAGCCGCAGTTGACGTTCGATCGCGGCGCGGGCGCGCCGCGGCGACTAGATGCTGGCCGTGGCGATCGCGATGATGATCAGCAGCAGCCCGAGGGCGAAGGCCCAGGCGGCGATGCGGTCGGGCCGTGGGCCCACGCGCTCGTGCACCGGGCGCGACGGACGGCGAGGTGCGCTGTGGAACTCCGCAGGACGACCGCCGATCTTGACGGTGCGCCGGCCCTCGACCCCGCCGCGGACGATGCCGTCGGCGGGGCGGTGGCCTTGGTGCGCGAGCGGCCTGGCGAGATCCCTCTCCTCTGCCAGCGGCGGCTCGTCTGGCTCGTCCGCCTCGTCGGCGAACGGCTCGTCGCCGGCCCACACGGTGTCGTGCTCCGCGCGAGCGCGGAGCGCCTCCTCGCGGCTGGCGAACTCCTCGTCGAGGACCTCGGGCGGCGCCGCCTTCGGCTCGTCGTCGGCGATCTTGATCGTGCGGCGGCCGTCGTCGACCCCGCCGCGCGGGATCCGGTGATCGTCGCCGCGACGCTCGAAGCGCCGGCCGGGCATGCCGTCGAACAACTCCTCGCCGACGCCCCAGTCCGCCACCTGGCGGCGACGCCGGCCCGCGGGGCGCTGCTCTTCCTCAGTGTGGTCGTAGACGGCCCGCGCGGGGCCCTCTGGCTCTGGCATGTCGGCTCTGGTCCTCTTCCTGGCTTACGGGGTTAGCTGACGGGCTCGCGCGAAGAGCGCGCTACGCCGACCGGCATGCGCCGGGCAACGATTCGCCCCATCTGCATCGGGTCCCCCGCTTCCCGTCTGGCACGGGAACTCAGCGGAGCGGCGCGTACGTTAACACCTGCTCCGGCGGCACTCGAAAGCGACCGTGCAACGTGCGGAAATGCACTTTTGCGGAGCGGGCTCAGCCGCCCGGTTCGCCCTCTGCGCCGCCCGACTCGCCCTCCGAGGCGGGCGCCTCGGTCGCGCCGACGGCCTTCGCCACGAAGTTGGCGACGTCCTCGGCGTCCTCGCCCGTGTAGAGCCCGCCGGCCATTTGGCCGTTCCCGGCGGACTTGCCGTCCTCGATCGCGTTGAGCACGGTCGCCTTGTTCGGGCGGATCTGGTCGAGGTTCGGGCCCACCTGGGCGATCGCGTTGGCCGCCTGGAGCGTGTGGCAGTTCGCGCAGCGTAGGCCGAACAGCTCACGGCCGTGCTTCTCGGACTCCGTGAGGCCGGACACGTTCGCCTCGGGAATGTCGTCCTTCTCTTTGTCCGCGCGGACGACCGCGGCGGGAATGACGAAGCCGAGCACCACCAAGGAGATGACGAACAGCACCATCGCCACGCGGCGGCCGGCGCGCGAGGTGGACATCACCTGCTCCGTCGCCCCGCTGGGCCCGCCGCTCAAGGCGATGAACACCAGCCCGAGCCCGAGCACCACCCACACGAGAACGAAGATCAACGTCGTCATGCGAGGCGGACGGTGAATCGTGACGCCGGGTCCGGCGAGCGGTCCGACGGAGCACTCCCGGTCGCCCTCGGTCACCTCCTGCGTCCCGCGGCGAAGCTCTGGACGGCCGGCGCGACGCCCCGGAAGTCCGCCGCCCCGGCGACCGCGGCGGCGCTCTGGGCGGTGGCGCGCGCCGGGCCCTCGGCGCCCGCGGCGGCTGCCACCACGGCGGCCCGGCGCTCGGCGAGCGCGACCACGTCGGCGGCGTCGTCCTCGGGCGTGACCAGCGCCCGCAGGTGCCGTACGTAGACGTTGATGGCGCCGCCCGCCTGCGGCAGCCGCTCGAGCCGCCCCTCGGCCATGATCAACGGCTCGGTGCGGACGATCAGCCGGTGGCGCTCGTAGACCGGCGGCGGCACGATCAGGTTGATCGTGCCGAACTCGTCCTCGAGCAGGATGAAGACGATCCCCTTGGCCGTCCCAGGCCGCTGGCGCGCCACGACCAGGCCGCCGATCCGCACCGGCGTCTCGTGCCGGAGTCGCTCGAGGTCCTGGCACGTGACGGTGCCGGTGGGCAGGTTGGGGCGCAGCAGCGCGAGCGGGTGCGGGCCGAGGGTGAGGCCGGTGGTGGCGTAGTCGGCCACCATCCCCTCCCACGGGTCGAGCGCCCGCAGGGCCGGGGCCGCCGGCACCTCCAGCGGCAATGAGAGCTGAGTGCCCGAGGCGACGCGCTCGCCCGGCGCGGCGACGCCGAGCTGCCACAGGGCGGTGCGGCGGGCGTTGCCGTTGGCGGCCGGCAGCGCCAGCGCGTCGCACGCCCCGGCCCAGGCGAGCTTCTCGAGCGCCGGGCGGCCGGCGCCGGCTCGCGAGGCGAGGTCGGCGAGCGAGCGGAACGGCCCTCGCTCGCGGCGCGCCTCGACCAGCGCCTCGACCTCGTCGGCGCGCACGCCGAGCACGTAGCCGAGGCCGATCCGCACCCGCGCGGGCGGGCCGACCTCCTCGACCGTGCACTCGACGTCGCTCGCGTTCACGTCCGCCGGCGCCAGCTCGATCCCGCGCCGCTGGGCCTCGTGCGCCAGCGTGTCGGGCGCGTAGAAGCCCATCGGCTGCTCGTTGAGCAGCCCACACAGGAACTCGGGCCCGTAGTGCACGCGCAGCCAGGTCGACTGATAGGCGAGCAGGCCGAACGCCGCCCCGTGGGCCTTGGGGAAGCCGAAGCCCGAGAAGCCGACGATCATCGTGTAGACGCGCTCGGCGATCTCCGCGTCGACCCCGTGGGTGGCGGCCGCGCCGTCGAGGAAGCGCTGGTGGTAGGCCTCGATCGCGGCCGCCGAGCGCTTGCGGCTCATTGCCCGCCGCAGGCCCTCCGCCTCGCCCGGCGAGAACCCGGCGAAGGCCATCGCGACCTCGATCACCTGGTCCTGGAAGATGATCGTCCCCAGCGTGTCGTGCAGCACGGCCTCCAGCGACGGGTGCTCGTACGGCACCACGTACTCCGGGTCCTCCCGCAGCTGCTGCAACCGCGAGATGTACGGGTTGACCGCGCCGCCGAGGATCGGCCCCGGGCGCACGATCGCGACCTGGATCGTGAGGTCGTCGAGCGACTGCGGCCGCGTGCGGTAGAGCGACTGCATCTGCGCGCGCGACTCGATCTGGAAGACGCCCATCGTGTCGGCCGTCTGGATGGCGTCGTAGGTCTCCTTGTCGTCGAACGGGATGCGCGAGAGGTCGACCCGCTCGTCGCGCACGCGCGCGATCATCTCCACGCAGCGCTCGACCGCCGACAGCATCCCCAGGCCCAGCAGGTCGATCTTCAGGAAGCCCGCGTCGGCGCACGAGTCCTTGTCCCACTGGCAGAGCTGGCGGCCCTCCATAGCCGCCGGCAGCACCGGGCAGCAGTCGATCAGCGAGCGGGTGGAGACGATCATCCCGCCCGAGTGCTGGGACAGGTGGCGCGGCAGCCCGTACGCCTGGTCGCACAGCCGCGCCAGCCACTCCCAGCGGCCGGGGAGCGCGTTGTAGCGCTCCTCGGAGATGCGCGAGGGCGGCTCGGTGTAGATGATGTCGGCCGGGTCGTGGCCACCGACCATGGCCAGCCACTCGCCGGTCGACATCGCGAACGGCGCCCGGTTGTCCATGTCCACGAACGGCGCCGGCGGGCCGCCGGGCTCGAGCCCGAGCGCCGTCTCCACGTCGGCCGCCGCGCCGCGCACGGCCCACGGCTCGGCCCCGCGCGCCAGCCGCTCGAGCTCGCCCGGCGGCAGGCCGAGCACCTTGCCCAGCTCGCGGATCGCCCCGCGCGAGCGGAAGGTCGGGAAGGCGGCCACCAGCGCCGACCGCTCGCGCCCGTAGCGCTCGTGCACGCGCGGGATCAGCACCGCCCGGATGTCACGCGGGAAATCGAGATCGATGTCCGGCAGCGCGGTCAGCTCCTCGTTGAGGAAGCGCCCGAGGAACAGCTCGTTCGACACCGGGTCGATATGCGAGAGGCCGGTGAGGTAGCAGACGATCGAGGACACCGAGGACCCGCGCCCGCGCCCCGGCGGCAGCAGCGCCCGCACCGACGACGGCCCGCGCACCTCCACCGCCACCTCGCGCGCCAGCTCCAGCAGGTCGCGGTGCAGCAGGAAGAAGCCGGCCAGGCCCAGCGAGTCGATCACCCGCAGCTCCTCCTCGAGCCGCGCGTGGGCGGCGGCCGCGTGTTGGTCGCCGGCCGGGTAGCGCTTCCCCAGTGCGGCCCAGCACAGCTCGGCCAGCTTGCTGAGCGCCTGCTCGTCGTCGGACCCCGGGTAGCGGTACCCGAGGTCGGCGCTCAGGTCGAACCGCAGGCGGGCGGCCAGCTCGCGCGTCTCCGCCACCGCCTCCGGGTGCTCGGGGAAGCGCGCCGCCATCGCCTCCGGCGAGGCCAGCACGTGCGAGAAGTTGCCGCGCCGCATGGGCTCCGACGCGTCCAGCGTCGTGTGATGGCGCAGCGCCGTGAACGCGTCCTGCAGCAGCGCGCGCTCGCGCGCGTGCGCGTGGACGTTGCCGGTCGCCACCGTCCGCAGGCCCAGCCGCGCCGCCAGGTCGGCCAGCGCGCGGTTGCGCGCCCGGTCGTCACGCAGGAACGGCCGCTGCAGCTCGACCCGCAGGCGATCGGACCCGAACGCCCCCAGCAGCCGCCGCAGCGTCGGCTCGTCGTGCACCCCGCGCAGCGCGCAGCCGCTCAGGCACACCAGCCCCTCGGCGTGCTCCTCGATCGCCGCCAGGGACAGCTCGGGCGGCACGTCGACCCGCCGCATGCGCGTGCCGACCAGCGACTCCCGGCGGCCGATGCCCGACCGGCGCGCCGCACGGTCCTCGACCTTCTCGTCGACCGCCCCGCGCGTATGCGCGTGCGCGCGGGTGAGCAGATGGCAGAGGTTGCGCCAGCCGCGCTCGCTCTCCACCAGCAGCGTCAGGTGGCGGCCGTCCTCCAGATCCACCTCCGCGCCGTGGATGGCCCGCAGGCCGAGCGGCGCCGCCGCCTGCACGAACTCCATCGAGCCCGAGACGCCGTTGTGGTCGGTCAGCGCCATCGCCTCGTAGCCGAGCTCGGCCGCGGCGGTGGCCAGCTCGTCGGGCTGTGAGGCGCCGTCTAAGAAGGAGAAGGCCGAGTGGGCGTGGAGCTCGACGTACACGAACACATGTTCGCATACGGGACGGACGAAATGAACCGGCGACCGCGGCGGGAGGCCGTCCAGCCCTCCCGCCGCGCAGGGCCGGTCAGCGTGGTGGCCCGCGCGCGGTCGCGACGAGTGGACGGCCGGCCGCGCCGGCGGCGGCGGGGGATGCCGCCGGCGCGTGCCGGACGTCCGGTACGGCCGCCTCGCCCGAGGGGAACAGCACGGCGAGGGGCAGGGACGTCGCCGGCTGGACAAGGGCGGCCCGCGGAGCCAGGTCCGCGAGCTCGGCGGCCAGGGAATGGGCCGAGGGGGTGTTGGCCCATTGCGTGACGGGCCTGCGCGGTTGCGCTGTCGCGCTGGGCGCCGCCGTCGCCAGCGCGAGGGCTGCGACGGGGACGACCACTGGGCGCAGGCGAGTCATGGCCCCATCATCCGGCCCGACCCTCAAGGGAGCCTGGGAGGAACCCTAGAGCTTCCTAAATGTGTCGCCGTCGATCTCGAGGACCTCGACGCGGTTCTCGCCGTCCCGGAGTGCGCTCGGCGGGATGAGCGAGGCGAAGTGGCCGCGTTCGACCTTCGTGGTGGCCGCGACGCGGCCGTTGACCACGATCGCGACGTCGCTGCCGCCGGGCAGCGCGGTGACGGAGCCGGAGACCCAGATCGGCAGCAGCGGCGAGTCGAGGTCGACGTCGCCGAACTGGCCGGGGTTCTCGAGCTCGACCTTCCCGTCGCCCTGCTGCGACGCCACGGCGCGGCTGCCGACCAGGTCGGGACGCGGGCCCATCTTGAAGGCGTCGTAGCCGGCCGGCTCGAGCAGCGACCGCTCGTAGCGCAGCCGCTCCCGGCGCTGGCGCAGGATCGTCCCGAAGTCGGTCGTGGTGCCGGCCTCCCAGCTATCGGGGACGTCGATCTCGTTGCCCGGGTCCGCGTCGCGCTCGTCCACCGGGACGCCGTCGATCGGCTCGCGCAGCTCCAGGCCGAGCTCCTCGGCGATGGTCGGCAGGACGTCGATCGTGCGCACCGCGGTGTCCTCGATGCCGCCCCCTTGCTGGCCGGGCAGCTTGATGAAGAGCGGCACGGTGGCGACGTCGTGGACGTTGGTGGGCGTCGGCCGGCGCCGGCGGTCGCCCGCCTTGAAGCTGACCCCGTGGTCGGCCAGGACGACCACGAGCGCGCGGGCGTAGAGATCCGCGCCGCGAAGCCTCCGCAGGAGGTCGCCGAGCAGCTTGTCCGCGTACTCGGTCTGGAGCAGGTGGCGCTGGAAGCCCTGGTCGGCGAGCCACTGGGGCGCGACCCAGGTGCCGTCGATCACGCCGGGGAGCGACACGCCGGTCTCGTAGCGCTTGCCCTCGGGCGTGTAGTGCCAGGGGATGTGCGGGATGCTCGTGTGCAGGAACAGCAGCTGCGGGCGGGCGCCCGGCTCGCCGACGGCGTCCTCGATCGTCTTGAATCGCGCCGGCGGGTCGTCGTTGCCGATCCGCTCGAAGATCTCCTCGATGAAAGCCCTTCGCTGCTCGCTCGTGGCTCTCGGTCCGATCGCCTCGTTCTCGAATCCCTGCCAGTCGCGGTCGATCGGCGGCAGGTCCTCGTCGAGGTCGTCGGGCAGGAGCAGGTGGGCGGAGACGACGCGCAGGTCCTTGGCGAGCGAGGTCAGGCGGTCCGCCATGTCGGGCCGGTCCTCGGCGCACAGGTCGGTCGGGCAGATGTCGGTGATCGGCTCCACCACTGACAGCCGGTGGCTGCGCGAGAGCAGCGTGAACAGGTTCTGCGGGTGGTCGGCGGCGATCGGCAGGTCGCCCTCGCGCGGCTTGCGGCCGGTGAGCATGGCGGGCACCGCCTCGGTGGTGCGGCCGGAGACGGTCGTCGCCGTGCGGTACCAGGTGGCGTCGCGCGCGAGCGAGGCGAACGCCGGGTAGCGGCGGGCGTCGATCCGGTCGTCCGCGCCCATCAGCGAGGTGGCGGGCAGCTCGTCGAAGACGACCATCACGACCGGCGTGCGCGAGCGCGACTCGCCCGCCACCGCCTCCGCCCCGCCCTCCGGCAGCACGAGCTCGGAGACCGGCGAGATGAACAGGAAGAGGACGAGGAAGAGCAGCGGCGCCGGCGAGATGACGGTGACGAAGGAGCGGACGGGCGCTGCGCGCGCGTAGAGCGCCGCGAGGCCCGCGCCGGCCAGCAGGGCGACCGGCACGGAGATCGCCGAGCCGCCGAGCAGGTCGCCGATCGGCGGCAGCAGGATCGCCGCCGCGAGCAGGCCGACGAACACGAGCTGCAGCGCGTCGCCGAAGCCCGCCTTCCCGGCAAGCCAGACGAGCAGCGTGAGCAGCGCCGGCGGCACCAGCGTGACGACGAGCGCGAACAGCACGATGTCGATCGTCGTGCTCCCGCGCGCGACGAAGAACTGCGCCTGGTCGCCGAGCAGGTTGAAGAGCGGCTGGGCGAAGGCGAACGCCCAGAGGGCGGTGAGATGCAGTGCCTTTATGCGCGTGGGCGGGCCTCGTAGAGCGTCCGTGAGCCGAGCCGCTCCGCGCGCTCGACCTCGAACCGCTCGCCGAGGGTGCGCTCGAACGTCTCGCGCTCGTAGTCCGGGTTGGCCTTGTCTGTCTTCCCGGAAAGCAGCTTCTGCACCATCGGGTCCTCGCGCTCGGGGAACTCGATCACCAGCGCGCAGTCGAGCGAGCGCAGCCAGGCGACGAACTCGCGCACCGGGACGTTGCCGGTGATGACCACGTGGTGGATGAGCGCCAGGGCCAGCGCGAGGTCGGGCGTGCCGCGGCGCTCGAGCCGCGCCCGCTCGAGCCCGCGCCAGCCGACGTCGGGCGACGGGTCGGTGAGGCTCATCACCAGCGGGAGGATGTCGGTGCGCTGTTCGTCTCTCAGGACCCGGTAGAGCCCGTCGACGGTGGCGTGGTCGGCGTCGACGGCCACCACGCTGGCAGCGTGCTCGGCCGCCACGCGCGAGTACGTGCCGTCGTTGCAGCCGAGGTCCCAGACGCGGCCGCCCGGGTGGCGGGCCGCGGCCATGCGGACGAACTCGGCCTTGCGGGCGGCCTCCTCGTCGCTGTAGGTGTTCGTCTGCCCGTACTCGGTCCAGGCCGTACGGCCGGGCTTGAACTCGAGCCGGCGTACGAGCTTCTCGAGCTTGCGCAGGTTCGCGTCGAGCAGCGCCTTGCCGAAGCCCGCGCGCTTGAGGTCGCGCTTGACCTCGCGGCCGCCGGCGTCGGCGTAGCGGGCCTCGAGCCGGGCGTGCAGGACGACGTGGGTGAGCACGCCGCGGCGGCGGGCGGACAGCAGCGCCCGCGCCTCGCCCGGCTTGATCCCGTCGAGCTGGCCGCGCAGCAGCGCGTGGTACGGCATGCCCCTGTAGGCCTGCAGCATCAGCGGATAGAGGAAGAGCATGCAGAACTGGCGGTAGCCGGCCCATGGCTCGCCCTCGTTGAGCCGCTCGAAGGAGCCGACGTCGACGAAGACGGGCTTCGCTCCCTTGAACTGCACGTTGTAGGCCGAGGCGTCCTTGAGCGTGAGGTCGTGCTGGAGGGCGCGGCGGCCGAGCTCGAGCTGGAGCAGCGCCGCGTCCTTGAGCATCGAGAACGGCCACTCATACGGATAGGAGATGAACGGGACCTTCTCGTGCTTGAGCGCGCCGGCCGCGGGACCGGCGGTGAGGTCGGGCAGGTCGTCGAGCTCGACGGGCTCGGTCGGGATCAGCCCGTCGTCGGCGACGAGCGGAGTCGCGGCCAGCGCGAGCCAGTCCTGCCAGCCGTCGTGGCTGAGGACGCGGTAGACGACGTCGTCGTCGAGAAAGACGCGGCTGTCGGGGTCCCGGAAGGAACCGAGCTCGGTGCTGCTCTCAGCCGCGGGTGTGCGACTCGGCGGCATCCGGCTCGTCCTTGCGGATGCGCAGGAACCTCAGCACGCGCCGCCAGTAGAACTTGGCGGCGACGCTGATGGCGGCAAGGCCGCCCACCAGCAGCTGCAGCAGCATGCTCCCCGTGCCGGCATCTAGATAGGCAATCGGTAACACCTGGGCAACATCTTAGGACGAAAGCCGGTCGAGAGCGTCGCCGAAGACTTCCGTATGCCGGTCGACGTCCGCCTCGGTGGTCGCCGGGCACATCAGCGCCATGTTGTGGAAGGGCGTGATCATCACGCCGCGATTGGCCAGGTGGACGTGCAGGAAGTCCTCGAGATCGCGGTCGCCGGCGGCGGCCGCCTCGCTGCCGGTGCGCGGCGCCGGCGAGGCGAAGCGGTACTCGGCGCGGGCGCCGATCTGGGCAACCGACCACGGCAGGCCGTGGGCATCGATGGCGTCCTGCACGCCCGCCGTGAAGCGGGTGGCGAGGTCGATCATGCCGGCGAAGGCGTCGTCGGTCAGCACGTGCTCGAGCGTGGCGCGGGTGGCGGCGAGTGAGAGCGCGTTGCCGGCCAGGGTGCCGCCGACGCCGCCGGTGTCGATGAGGTCGGCGTCGCGGTCGGAGGCGATCCGCTCGGCCAGCTCGGCCGAGATCCCGAAGGCGCCGGAGGGGACGCCGCCGGCGATCGCCTTGCCGATCGTGACGATGTCCGGGTCCAGGTTCCACGCGCGGGTGGCGCCGCCCGGGCCGGCGCTGAAGGTGTGCGTCTCGTCGTCGATGAGCAGGGTCCCGTACTCGCGCGTGAGGCTCCTCACCGCGTCGAGGTAGCCGGGCTCCGGCAGCACGATGCCGATGTTGGTCAGCGCCGGCTCCATCAGGACGACGGCGACATCCTCGTGGGCGAGCTCGCGCTCGAGCTGCTCGGCGTCGTTGAACTCCGCGACGCGGGTCGTCTGGGCGAGGTCGACCGGCGGGCCGGTGTTCCCCGGCCGGGCCACGACGCGATCGCCGTCGCGCAGCGCGAACGACTCGTCGACGCTGCCGTGGTAGCACCAGGCGTTGACGAGGACCTTCGGGCGTCTCGTGACCTGGCGCGCGAGCCGGATCGCCCAGCGGTTGGCGTCGGTGGCCGTGAGCGTGAACGACCACTGCGGCGGTCCGAAGCGGCGCGCGAGCTCCTCCCCCACCCAGGCGGCGTCCTCGGTCGGCATCATCGCCGTGATGCCGCGGGCGCTCTGGCGGGTGATCGCCTCGACGGTGGCGGGCGGCGAATGGCCGGCCATGGCGCCGGTGTCGCCGAGCGCGAAGTCGACGTACTCGTGGCCGTCGAGGTCGGTGACCCGCGCCCCGCCGGCGTGCTCGAGAAAGAGCGGGAAGCCGCCCGCCGCGAGGTTCATCCAGGTCATCGGCACGCCGCCGAGCAGGTGCGGGCGGGCAGCCTGGTAGGCGGCGGCGGAGCGCGGGTTGCGCCGCGCGAAGTCCTCGCGCTCGCTCGTGAGCAGCGCGGTCAGGCGGGAGCGGTCGACGGACACGGCGCGGCAGCCTATTGGTGAAACTCCCTAGAGGGGTCACCCCCACTTGCAGCGGAGAAGCGGTGTTCTCACCGATGTGTGGGTGCTGGGACCGGACTTAGCGTCGGACCATGCGTACCCTCCTCACCTCCCTGCTCGTCCTCTCGTTCCTCGCCGCTCCCGCGGCGGCCCGGATCGACCCTCCCACCGACCTGCACTATCCGGCTGCGCAGGACCTGCGCATGCCCGACACCCGCGACGCGGCGTGCGCCTTGCCGCCTAGCGCTGCGTGTACCAGCGCCCGCGCACGAGATCGCGGTAGGCGATCAGGTTGCGCCCGTCGGCGGTGACGACCTCCCAGTAGCGGCGACGCAGCGGCACGTCGGTCCACCAGCGGTCCTCGATCAGCCACGACTCCCGGATCGCCTCGATGGCGTGGCCGTCGATCTGTCGCGGGTGTCCGTCCGGGCCGGCCACGACGGTGGCCGGCCTCGGCTCGGCCAGCCGGCGCGGCCTCAGGGATCCCACGGCGTCAGCGCCAGGCGGCGCTCGGGCACTCGCGAATCGGGATCGACCGCCAGGATGCGCAGCGCCGCGTCGGGCCCGGCGGCGGCGCGCGCCTGGCGGACGGCCTCGCGCAGGCGGGCGGCGCGCTGCACGGAGGGCTCTTGCAGCAGCGAGCGCTGGTCTGCCTGCGGGGGGCCGAGGTCCTCGGCTCTGAGCCGGAGGGCGTCGGCGGGCGCCGGCAGCTCGGCCAGGCGGGGCGCGAGCACGAGCCGCATCCGCCGCGGGTCGGCCAGCGCCTCGCGAAAGGTCACGCGCGTGCGCCAGCTCCCGCCCTCGACCAGCTTGGCGCCGAGGGTGGCGGCGCGCATCGAGCGGCCGCGGCGCTCGCGGCGGGCCAGCAGCCGGTCGATCAGCAGGCCGAGCGCGCGCTCGAGCTGCTGGCCGGAGGCCGACTCCGGCAGCTCGAGCCGCTCCTCCAGGCTCTCGGCGGGGCGACGGGGCTTCAGCGGGGAGTCCTTGCCTTTTGCGAGGTCCCTGGCCAGCGGACCGGCAGGACCGAAGCGGTCGGCCAGGGCGGCCTTCGGCAGGGCGGCGAGCTCGCCGAGCGTGTGGATGCCGAAGCGCTCGAGGGTGGTGGGGAGCGCGGCGGTCTCGGGCCGGTTGGACAGCAGGTCGACCGGCAGCGGGGCGAGGTAGGCGGCCAGCCGCTTGTCGGGTGCGATCTCGGCGCGGCGGATGCGAGCGTGGCTGGCGGCCGCGAGGGCGGCGAAGCGCGACGGCGCCGCTCCCAGGCGCGCCGGGGTGCCGAGCGCGCGCCGCGCCGCCGCGATCACCCCCTCGACGGAGCCGCCGTGCAGGTTGCGCAGGCCCCGGGAGTCGAACCAGGCGAGGCCGGGCCGGCCGGGCTCGACCGCCGCGCCGACGTTCTCGAGCGCGGCCAGCAGGCGCTCCCACTCGTCGGCCACGGCGGCAGGGTCGTGTGCGATGAGCCGCAGGGTGGGACAGCGTGCGAGCGCCTCCCCCAGCCGCAGGCCGGCGCGCACGCCGTGCGCCTCGGCGGCCGCGGAGACCTCGCCGATGAACTGCTCGCGCCCCGGCTCGGGGGCCAGCGCGACCGGCCCCGCGGCCAGAACCTCACGGCCGCCGGCGGCGACGGCGAGCTCGAACCGCGGGATGAGGGCGCAGACGATCAGGGCGAACACATGTTCGCACTGTTGGTTGGCTGCGGCAAGAGGGGTCCGCGTGCGGACCAGGCTGCCATCGATGGAACCCCTTTCGCACTTTGCGCGAATACCGGGGGGAGAAGGGGTAGCCCTCCCGCCTATAGGAAGAGCCTCCTTGCGGAGGCTCCTCCCGTAGCAGACCTGTAAGCCGGATTCTGTCTTGAGCAGCCATCCATCTCAGCGGCCGACCTGGACCTTGGCGGGCAACCTGCAAACGGTCCTGCTTGGCCTTGCACCGGGTGGGGTTTGCCTGGCCGCCGCGTCACCGCGACGCCGGTGCGCTCTTACCGCACCATTTCAACCTTGCCGGCCCGTTTCCGGGCTTAGGCGGTGTGATTTCTGTGGCACTTTCCCGCGGGTTTCCCCGGGTCGGCGTTACCGACCACCGTGCCCTGTGGTGTCCGGACTTTCCTCGAAGGTTCGTAACCCCCGCGGCTGCTCGGTCTGCGGCTGGAACGGTACCGCGCGTAAAGGTATTGTGATCAAACCATGCGGAACGTCCGCATGGGTGTCGAAACTGAAGTCATGTACGACGTGATCTATATCGATGCACACGGCTCGGAGACGTCGCTCGTGCAGCACGTCGACGACCGGAAGGAAGCCACCGACGTCGCCCGGCAGGCCGCTGCCGAGCGGGGCGCCGGTCGGATGGTCCTCCCCGGCTCGACGAAGCTGCGCAACTGCGTCTGTGTCGTGCCCGTAGAAGCCGAAGCCGCGTAGTCGTTCGCGGCCCGCTCGGCGATCTCGCCGCCTTCTGCGGCGTGTGGGCCTGATCGCGTTGTGAGGTACCGTGCCCGCCCATGCGAGTGGGAGTCATCGGCGGCGGCCTCATGGGCTCGGGAATCGCGGAGGTGTGCGCGCGCTCGGGCGTGGACGTGACCGTGGTGGAGGTCGACGAAGAGCGTTGCTCGAAGTCGCAGGCTGCCATCGGGAAGTCCCTCGACCGCGGCGTGCGCGGCGGTCATGTCTCCGAGGAGGACCGTTCGGCGGCGCTGGAGCGGCTCGCCTTCACGACGTCCCTGGACGACGTCGAAGGAGCGGACGCGGCGATCGAGGCGATCATCGAGGACGAGAACCTCAAGCGCGATCTCTTCAAGCGCCTGGACACGCTGCTGCCGGACGCGCAGTTCCTGGCCTCCAACACGTCGTCGGTGCCGATCATGAAGCTGGGCGCCCAGACGTCGCAGCCGCACAAGGTGATCGGGCTGCACTTCTTCAACCCGGTGCCGGTGCTGCCGCTCGTCGAGATCGTCCACTCGATCATGACCGCCGACGAGACCGCCGAGCGGGTTCGCGCGTTCGCGGAGCAGACCCTCGGCAAGGAGTGCATCGACTCCCAGGACCGCGCCGGCTTTGTGGTCAACGCGCTGCTGATCCCGTACCTGTTGTCGGCGATCCGGATGTACGAGTCGGGCTTCGCGTCGCGCGAGGACATCGACCGCGGGATGGTGCTGGGGTGTGCGCACCCGATGGGGCCTTTGCGCCTGTCCGACCTCATCGGACTCGACACGCTGCTGGCCGTCAGCGAGTCGCTGCACGAGGAGTTCCGCGATCCGGCGTCGGTGTCGCCGGCGCTGCTGAACCGGATGGTCGAGGCGGGCCTGCTGGGTCGCAAGACCGGCCGCGGCTTCTACGAGTACTCGAAGAACTGAGCCGCTAGCTCAGGATCGAGCTGTGCCGCGCCACGACCTGCCAGCGCCCGTCGATCCGGCTCCACACGTCGGTGAGGCGGAAGGCGTTCGACAGGCTCGTCTGGTGCAGGCTCGCGATCTGCGAGTAGCGCGAGTGGACGACCGCGGTGTCGCCGTGGATGTCGACGTCCATCGACTCGTACGCGAAGGAGACGATCGTGTAACCCTCGCGCGCCGCCTCCATCCACTGCTCGCGCGTCATCGGCTCGGGGCTGAGGTGGATCGCCGTGAAGCGGAAGCCCGGCGCGACGATCTCCTCGAGCCGCTCCATGTCGCGGTCCTCGACCGCCTGCATCCAGTCGCGCTGGAGCTGTTGGAGGGCGGCGCGGTCGTCGTCGAGGCTCATGTAGCCCGGCAGGCTACGCGAGCGAGGTGCCGCACGACTCGCAGCGGCCGCCGACGACGCCGGAGCCAGCCGACAGGCGCGGGATCAGCTCGCCGCCGCAGACGGGGCAGCCGGCCGGCACGTCGGCGCGCAGGACCTCCCACGCGCGGGAGATCACGTCGTCGAGCGTCGGCCCGGACTCGTCGTCCGGCCGCTGCGGGCACTCGCCCTCGCGCATGCGACGGACGGTAGGGGGTCTTGTCAGCAGCGCGCTCATGCCACCTTCCTCATCACCCCGACCACGCGCCCGAGCACCTGGACCTCGCGCGAGCGGATCGGCTCCATGCTGTCGTTCTCCGGCTGCAGGCGCACGTGGTCGCTTTCCCGGAAGAAGCGCTTGACCGTCGCGTCCTCGCCCAGCAGCGCGACCACGATGTCGCCGTCGGTCGCCGTGTCCTGCGGGCGCACGACGACCAGGTCGCCGGCGAAGATGCCCGCGTTGACCATCGAGTCGCCCTTGACGGTCAGCACGTACTCGCCCTCGTCACCGCCCACGCGGGAGTCGACGGCGATCCGGTCCTCGATGTTCTCGTCGGCCAGGATCGGCTGGCCCGCCGCGACGTTGCCGATGAGCGGCAGCCCGTCCGACCCGCCGACCACCGACTTCACGGCGTCGACCGTCCGGTCCAGCAGCTCGATCGCGCGCGGCTTCGACGGATCGCGCCGGACCAGGCCGAGCTTCTCGAGGTTCGACAGATGGGCGTGCACGGTCGACGACGAGGCCAGGCCCACCGCCTTGCCGATGTCCCGCACCGTCGGTGGATAGCCGTACTTCGCCGAGTACTTCTTGATGAAGTCGAAGATCTCCTGTTGGCGCTTCGTCAGGTCCTTCCCGATGTCCATGACGAGCCTCTACTCCTGGGTTAGATTGCCGAAAGCGAACACCTGTTCGGGCACAGTAGCGGGGGGTCAGGACGGATGCAAACGGGAACCGGCGCAGGGCTATACTCCGGCCCTCATCCGCGCCGATGGCGGAATTGGTAGACGCGCCAGGTTGAGGGCCTGGTCCGGGATAACCGGGTGGAGGTTCGAGTCCTCTTCGGCGCATGACGCGAAGGCCCCGCTAGCGCGGGGTTTTCTCGTTCGGGCTTCGTGCGGCGGGAACGGCTGGAGCACATCTGTGGCAACACTCCGGTAACAGGTGCTGTGCTCCACGAATCTCGACGGCTATCTCGCGGCGCTCGCCGCCATCCTGATGGAAGGGGCACCCGAGCGCGCCTTGGAGGCGCTTGCGGCCGGCGTCGCCGTGGCGGCCTGGAACCGACCGGACTGGAGCGACATCCCGGTGTAGGCGCCACCGCGCTCAAGCGCGTCCTTCGAGTAGAGCGACGACGTGGTGGAGCCAGCGGTCAGGACCAGCTTAGGCGTCGTTCTCAGCTTCGCGGCCGGGGATTCGTCGCGTGTCGAGCCGTCCGCGGAACCGGACGATCGGACGGCGCCAATCCGGATGCCCCCCGTCGGTCCCTGAGTCACCACGGGTCATGGCGTCGGGCGGCGTGACGCCTGCTGACCGAGCGCTCGCCGACGTCGTACAACGGGCCCGAGTTGTATTTCACCGCCTACTGGTGGCTCTTAGCCGGTGGACGTCGACTGTCCCGTGACCCACCCGCAAGCTGCCGAGAAAGGTGAGATCGGCATTGCCTTTCGTGGACGACACATGTGAGCCCGAGGAAGCCGGACCGTCTGGACGAGCGTCATGCCGGAGCGTCGTGATGAGGGGCACATCGGAGTCGGTTGCCGGGCTGCGGTCGTACCCACAACTGCTGAGGACACCCGGCGCCGCAACCCTGGGGTTCTGGGGATGGTCGGCCGACTCCCGATCGCCATGCGATCGATCAGCATCCTGGTGCTGGTTTCGGCCGTCACCGGGTCGCTCGGGAACGCTGGGACGGTCGCGGCAGCGATGCTGGTCTCGCAGGGTGTGGCCGGCCCTGTGCTCGGGCGGCTGGCCGACTGGCTCAGCCAGCGGCGGGTGCTGCTCACAGCATGCATGGCCCACCCGGTGGCGGTCACGCTGCTGCTGATGTCGATCGTGCTCGAGGCCCCGCTGTGGGTGCTGATCGTCGGGGCGGTGGCCGTCGGGTGCACCTCGGTCTCGTTCTTCTCGTTCATGCGGGCACGGTGGGCGGCGCTCGTCGACCACCGAATGCTGCGGACGGCCTACGCCCTCGAGTCCATGATCGACGAGACGATCTTCCTGCTCGGCCCGCTGCTGGTGACCGTGCTCGTCTCGGCGGTGGGCCCGGCGGCGGGCCTGCTCGCCTGCGGCGTGCTGACCACGACGGGTTCCATCGCCGTCGCGCTGCACCGCCGGTCCGAGCCGGCGTCCGAGCCGGCGCCGGCGAACGCCCCCGAGCGGGCGTTCGCGGTACCCGGAGTCCAGGTGCTGATGGTCTCCTACGCCGGCATCGGCTTCCTGCTCGGCGCGGTCGACGTCACGATGATCGCGTTCGCACAGGAGCAGTCGGCGCCCGCGCTCGGCGGCGTGTTCCTGTCGCTGACTGCGGTGGGTGGCCTGGCGGCGGGCGCGGTCTACGGTGCGGTGAACTGGCGGCTGTCGCAGGCACAGCTGCTCTTGATCACCACTTGCCTGCTGACGATCGGCGCGGTCCCGCTGGCCTTCGCCGGTTCCTCCCTCGTAATGGCCTTCCTCGCCGTAGTCGCCGGCATCGCGATCGCCCCGGCGTTGATCGTGGGCAGCACGCTGCTGGAGTCACTGGCCCCGAGGGGCTCCCTCTCGGAGGGGTTCTCGTGGCTCACCAGCGCGGGGGCGCTCGGCATCGCCTCGGGCACGGCCGTGGGTGGGCGACTGGCTGAGCTGGGCAGTTCCGAGCATGCGGCATGGGCGGCGGTATGCGGCGGTATCGTCGCCCTGGGCCTGAGCGTCGCAGGACAGTCGGCGCTGCGGAGGGGGAGAAGGGCTTCGGAGATGGCGGCACATACTGGGGCTGGTCACCACCATCTGGCGACGGACCCGAGCTGACGACATCGACCGCGGATCTAGACGGCAACGACGGAGTTGTCGCAGCTGTGGTTGCCCAAGACGCTGACGATCCCGGCGGTGGAACCGTTGCCGAAGAACCGCGCGATCATTCCCCCCGGGCGGCTGCCGAACAGCAGCGGCCCGAACACCGGGGCGATGTCAACGTCGTGCGGTTCGTCCGCGCCATCGGCGATGAGCGCCAGTTTGCACGTGCGCGGTCGCACGAACTCCTGGACCACGCTGGCTCCTGCCTCGGCGGCGGAGGCGACGGCGGTCTCCCACTCCGCCTGCCCCGTCTGCCGGCCGATGAGGACCTCCTTGCCGCTCATCCCGAGGCCTTTCTTGAGCACCAGCAGCTCACGGTTGTCCATGGCGAACCGGACAAGGTCGACGGCCTTCTCACCCCACGTCGTCCGCCGGTCCGAGAGGACCCGGGTCCAGGGCAGATACCTCTCGACCAAGGCCCGGTCGGCCGCGCTCATCCACGGCCGGCTCTCCGACAGCAGGCCCATGGTCAGCTTGCTGGACAGGAACGTGGAGGTCTGGGTGCCCACCAGCAAGCAGCCGTGGTCCAGCGCCGCCTGCACCGGGGCCGTGTCGATGCCGAGGTCGACCCAGTCCGGGATGGTGAAGTTCCGCAGCCCGAGCCGGTAGCGCAGGTGTGGCGGGCAGTCCCAGGCCTCGTGCAGGTCCTCGGGCTCGAAGAACCGCGCCGCCAGGCCGCGGATCTCGAGCTGCTCGGCCTCCATGTCGAAGTAGCGGGTCGACTCCACACCCTGGTCTCGGACGCTGCCCACCAGCGCCAGCCGGGGCGCCACAGCGAGGTCGGCGCACAGGTCCCGGAACATCTCCGCGCGCGCGGCGAACGGGTCCTGGTAGCTGAAGGGCAGACGGCCGTCGGCGTCGGCGTAGAGCTTGCGCCACACCTCGAGGCGGCAGTGCCCGTCCACCGGGCCGCCGAGCGCTCCGCTGACGTTGAACTCCAGGAACCTCGGCCCGTACGGCCCGATCACGATGTCCGGCCGCGCCACGCAGTCCGCGTACCGCTCCTCGATGAACTGATCATCCACAAATAGCTGGTGCTCGCTCTCAGGCATGTTGTACGCCGCCAGCCTGCCGTTCGTGGTGGGCGCGCTCTCCAGCGCGGTGCGGCGCACCAGGTCGAGCAGCGCTGCACTCGCGCGGAACAGCTCGGCGTAGGACGCGCGGGGCAACGCGAGCGGCGTCGCCGGCAGCAGCGGTTGGTACGGCCAGCCGATGTCCCGGATCTCGGCGCGCAGCATCTCCCGGATCGTGTCCCCGGGCGCGGCGGGCTTCAGCCTGTGATTTCCGAACCACGGATGCCCTGAAGTCCCCGGGCCGCCGGCGTCGTCGAGGGCCCTCACCCGGCTGGCTCCCAGCCTGTGTCGTCCCCAGCGTAGGCTGGGTCGTCATCGGCGTCAGCGCCCTGGCGGGACTGCGTCGGATCGTTTGAGGCACGACATATCGGAGGACACGAATGACGCTGCGCCGCGTCGGAGACAACGAGTACGTCGAAGAGCACGGCGGGGACTACGAGGACTTCGAGCCCGGCATGGTGATCCGGCACTGGCCGGGCCGGACCATCTCCGAGGCGGACAACACCTGGTTGACGCTGCTGACCATGAACCAGCACCCGCTGCACTTCGACCGGCACTACGGGGAGCGTGCCGAGTACGGGCAGATCCTGGTCAACAGCGGGATAACCCTGTGCCTTGTCGGCGGCATGACCGTACAGGCGCTGTCCGCCAGGGCGGTGGCCAATCTCGGCTGGGACAAGGTGCGTCTGAGGGACCCTGTGTTCGTCGGCGACACGCTCTACGCGACGAGCCGGATTCTCGGCAAGCGGCTGTCGAGGTCGAGACCTGGCCAGGGAATCGTCACGGTGGAAACGACCGGCACCAAGTCGACCGAGGAGATCGTCATCGTCTTCGAGCGGTCGTTCATGCTGCGCTGCCGCGAGGCGGGCTGACTCAGGCATCGGCGCCCGCGGCCTCGTGGAGCGCGGCCGCGGCGGCCGTGTCCTCGATGGCCATCCCCACGCTGCGGAACACCGAGGTTCGACCCCGTGCCGAGGTCTCCGCGTTCACCAGGGCGCCCAGCTCGTGAAGCTCGTTCACGCCGATAAGCCCATCGGCCAGCGCGGCGCGCACCTCGCCGGCGTCCGCGAGCGCGGCGGCCCGCTCCTCGACGACGACGAACGCAGTCGCCAGTAACGCCGGGTCGACCTCGATCGCGTCCTCGTGGGTCCCGCCGATCACGTTGACGTGCGCCCCTGGCGCCGGCCAATCGGCTGCCACCAGCGGCGTCCGGTCGCTGGTCGAGGTCGCCGTGCAGATGACCGCGGCGTCGATGACGGCGGCCTTCGCGGTGTCGCACACGGTGACCGTGACCGGGTGGCCGGCGGTGTCGCGGACCCGCTCCGCGAACCTCTCGGTGCTTGCCCGGCTGCGGGAGAACACCCGGATCGAGCGGATCGGACGCACGGCGCAAACGGCCCGCACCAGCGCGTGCGCCTGCACGCCGGCGCCGAGGACGGCCAGGTCCTCGGCGTCCTCAGGCGCGCACAGGCGGGTCGCCACGCCCGCGACCGCGCCGGTGCGCACGGCGGTCAGCTCGCCGCCGTCCAACAGCGCCGTGATCCGCCCGGTCTCCAGGTCGGTCAGCACCACGACGCCATGGATCAGCGGCAGGCCACGGTCCGGGTTGCCCGGGGTGAGCGTGCTGATCTTGACGCTCGCCACCCCGCGCCGCTCCCAGACTGCCGGGCCGATCACCAACTGTCGCGCGGGGCCGTGCTCGACGATCGTCCGGGACGGCGACCGCGTCCGGCCCGCGGACAGGTCACCGAACACGTCGGCACAGCGCGTCGATCACCCGCAGCAGTCGGTCCGCGCCGGCCATGTCCTCGGCGCGTATCGTCACCGGTCCGGTCAAGGCTGCCGTGCACCCAACTCGGCCACGACGTCGATGATCATGTCCTCCTGCCCGGCGATGGCCTGCCGCCTGCCGAGCTCGAAGAAGACGTCGCGCGGGTCCACCCCGCCACGTCGGGACACGTCGAGAACCTTGTGCTTGAACCCGGAGAACACTCCGGCCAGGCCGCTGACGATGCTCAGCGTGCCGGTGACCGGCGGCGCGGGCATGAGCTCCCGCTCGGCGAACTCGGCGGCATCGAGCAGCGCGTACAGGTCGATGCCAGTGTCGAACCCGGTGCGCTCCAGGACCGGCACCAGCACCTCGAGCTGGGTGTTGCCTGCCCCGGCGCCGAAGCCGCGCGCGCATCCGTCGATGATTCCGGCGCCGGCCTCGGCAGCGGCGACGGAGTTCGCGACAGCCATGCCGAGGTTGTTGTGCCCGTGGAAGATCACCGGCACGTCGACGGCGCCGACGATCGCGCGGATCCGCTCGGCGACGTCATGAGGGAGGAAGTGGCCCGCGGAGTCCATGATGCCCACTGCCCGCGCCCCGTACCCGACGACGAGCGCGGCGTGCTCGGCCAGTGCTTCGGGAGGGGCCATGTGGCTCATCATCAGCACGCAGTGCGCGTCTACGTCTGCCTCGCGGAGGAACGTGAGGTGTCGCTCGGCCAGTGACGTCTCGGTGCAGTGCACGCCGATGCGGATCACGTCGGCGCCGTGCGTGATGGCCTTCCGCAGGTCGTCGCAGGTGCCCCAGCCGGGCAGCATGAACACGCCCATCTTGCTGTGCCGCAGGGCTTCCCGCACGGTCGAGAGCATCAAGTCGTCGCTGACGGCGGCCCGTCCCACCTGGATGGAGGAAGCGCCCAGGCCGTTGCCGTGGCCGACCTCGACGACCGGAATCCCGGCAGCGTCAGCCGCCTCCGCGTACCCGCGCAGCTGTGCCACGCCGAGTTGGTGCTGCACCGCGTGCTGGCCGTCACGCAGCGTGGGGTCGTGGATGATCACTGCGCTCATCGGCGCACTCCCGTCCGGGCGCCCAGGCTGAGCCAGGCCGCGTACTGCTCGGCGACCAGGATGGCGGCCGAATCGATGAGGTCGAGGTTCCCGGCATACCCGGGCAGCACATCGCTGTCCGCGGTGACCCCCAGCGAGACGACGACCCGATCTTCGTACACCGTGCACGCGACGACCTCGTACCCGGGCGCGAACGCCCGCACCCGCTCGGCCGCGTCGGCGACCACCGCGCGGACCGACTCGGCGGTGGCCCCCGGGATGATCGCGTGGATGGCCGTCCGGAAGTTCGCCGGTGGCAGCGCCGGGCTGATGTTGAGGATCGCCTTGGTGTGGCGCACGCCGGAGAACCTGGTGATGGCGTGCTGGGTGGTGGCAACGTACTCGTCGAGGTTGAGCCGGGTCCCCCGCCCCGCAATGCTGCTGGCCACGGTGGAGACGACCTCGATGTACTCCACCTCGAACCGGCCGGCAAGCGCGTGGGCGATCGGGATCGACGCCTGCCCGCCACAGCTGATCAGGCTCATGTTGCGTCCGGCCCGGGGATGCGTTCCGGTCAGGGTCGGTACCACCATCTGCCCGACCCGGCTGGGGGTCAGGTCGATCACGAGCGTGTCCAGCGGCTCGAGCAGCCGCCAGTGCTCGACGTGGGACACGGCGTCGGTGGCGTCGAGCACCGCGTCGAACCTCCGCGGGGCCGCCACGAGCGCGTCGATCCCGCCGGCGGTGGTTGGATAACCGAGCTCGGCGGCGTGCCGTAGGCCCGCGGACTCCGGGTTGCGCCCGGCGACGAGTCCGCATTCCAGCACCCGGGACCGGTGGATCTTGGTGACCAGATCTTGGCCGATGGCCCCGGTCCCGATGACGGCGACGGTGATCGGCTCAACGGTGCCCGGCCCTGGGCTGGTGACGGCATCGGCGACGGTCACGGTTCGCTCCCCGCGGTTGCTCGAGCCCGGCCGAACCGCTCTGCCCAGGCGTCCGCAAGCGCCACCGTCGCGTGGGCCATCCGTGCGAACGGCGGACCGACCATGTTCCCGTCCAGGACGGCGACGCCACCGTCTGCCGCCCGCACGGCCTCGGTGACTCGCCGGGCCAGCCGCAGGCCGTCCGGGTCCGGCCGCAGGGCAGCGTTGATCGCGCCCAGCTCTCTCGGGTGCACGGTCGCCTTGCCGTGGAAGCCCAGCTCCCGCACCAGCTCGATCTCCTCCGCCAGCACCTCCGGCTCGCCGAGCCGGAAGTTGGCGGTGTCGACGCACGCGGTGCCGTAGCGGGCACAGGCCAGCGCCATCGCCTGCCGGGCCGAGAGCATTCCCTCCCAGGTGATCTCGATGCCCAGGGTGGCTGCCAGGTCCGCCGAGCCGAGGATCAGCCCGTCGGCGTCCGCCGCGATCGCATCGACTTCAGCCACGGCCTCCAGGGTTTCCACGGTCACGAAGATCTCGGGATGTGCGCCCTGCCGAGGCGAGGGTGTCGCGCATCAGCGTCACCTCGACCGCGGACCTCACCATCGTCATCACGATGAAGCCCGGCGTGACCGGACACTCGGTGAGCATCACGAGGTCGTGCACCGCCTCGATGGTGCCCAGCTCGTTGACGCGCACGGCGACGCTTGCGGGATCCGGTGCCTTCTCCAGCGCCGCCCGGCACACCGTCCGCGCTGCGGACTTGCGCTGCGGCGGGACGGCGTCCTCCAGGTCGATCAGGTGGACATCGGCGTCGTAGGACCAGGCCTTCACGACCCGGTCCAGCGACAGCGCAGGCGTGTACAGAATGCTGCGTGGAGTCGCGTGGGCGGTGCTCATCATCGGGGCGACTCCTGCGGCAGAGCGGCCGCCTGCCGAGCGCCGACCTCGGCGAGCACAGCGCAGAGCCTGCGGATCTGCTCGTCGGTCTGGCCCGCTCGGAGCATCACCCGCAAGCCGGCCGTCCCGCGGGCCACGATCGGGAAGAACACCGGGGAGACGTAGAACCCGGCCGCGTACACCCGGCGGCCCGCCTCGATCACCGTCTCGTCGCTCATCGGCACGATCCGGATCGGGTACGTCATCGCGGTCTGCTCGGTCTCGATGTACGTGTCGAACAGCTCGATGTTGGCCCGCAGCCGCCGCTGGAGCGTGCTCAGCTCCTCGGTGCGATGGATCTCCGCCGATGCCAGGGAGGCCCCGACGGCTGCCGTGGTCATGGGCTGCGAGTAGCTCAGGGCGCCGGCGAACCGCTCGATTACCCGCAGCGTCTTCTTCGGGTAGCCGTCGAGCAGGATCGCGGCCCCGCTGGATCCGAACGCCTTGTTCAGGGTTGCGACGGTGATCGTCCGTTCATCCAACACAGGGCAGTGCGAGCGGATGTAGCCGATGCCGCGCTCCCCGTACGCGGAGATCGAGTGCGAGTCGTCGTAGAACACCAGCAGGCCGTACTTCTCCTGCAACTCGGCCAGCTCCAGCACCGGCGCGTACCCGCCCAGGCTTTCCGAGCCGTCCACGACGTAACAGACGCGCTCGTACTGCTTGCACATGTCCTCGATGAACCCGACGTCGTGGTGGTCGCAGGTCACCACCTCCGTCTCGTCGGCACATGACGGCTTGGCCCCCGCCATCGACACGTGGCAGTTCCGGTCGAACACCATCAGCGGCCGGATCCCGCTTCCCAGATGCCCCGAGGCGATCAGCGGCAGCAGGCCCGCACTGGCGACGCCGGCCGAGATCGCGCTGACAACATCGGCGCCGAACAGCTCTCCGAGCGACGCCTCCAGCTCCAGCAACGCCGGGATCTGCACGCGGCTGCGCGGGATGCAGTGGTCGAGCACGCCGAACCGGCGCAGTCCGGCGATCGCGCCCCCGATGACCTTGGGGTGCGAGTCCAGGTCCAGGTAGGAGCAGCAGGTGAAGTTGACGAACTCGTGCCCGGCCTTGGTGCGTAGCAGGCCGCCCTCGAGCTCGGCCACGATCCCGGCCACTCCGCTCTGCTCGGACATGTCCCAGAACGTGTTCCCGACACCGACCGCCTTGTCGTTGTTGCGGTACCGGTGGGTGGGCGTGATGGTCTTGCGGCCGTTCATGCCGCTTCCCGGGTCGACGTCTTGGCGGGCTGGTAGTTGTAGACGCCGTTGAGCTTGCGGTATGCCGCGGTGTACAGCGCCACGCCGAGCACGTACGGCCTGCGCACGATCTTCACGTCGCGGAGCCAGAAGTTCATGTTGATGTTCATCTCGTCCAGCGACTCGGCCTGGTGCCACCAGCCGAGCGGTAGGTAGAGCATCTGCCCAGCCTGGAGGATGAGTTCTCGGCGCACGGCCAGCTTGGACACAAGTCTCGGAAAGCGTTCCGGGCTCACGTCGTCGAAGTCGAAGGCCTGCGACTTGTCACCGAACCCGCGCAAGACCGACCTCGGGTAGTACTCTCGGAACCCCGGGGGTGACAAGACGAACCGCTTGCGGCCCTCCAGCGCGATGTTGAAGTTCTCCAGCTCGTCGAAGTGGCTCTGGGTGAACACGCCGCGGTGACTGATCCACAGATTCGCCGCGTTCAGCGGCTGCCGGTAGTCGAACAGTTCTTCGGCGTTGAAGCCGAGGACCGCGTCGACGTCCGACCGGCTGTTACGTATGTTCGACACGATGCGATTCCAGGTGCCAGGGTCGGACTGGTACCGAGTGTCCGTGAAGAACTCCCGTAGCCTGATCTCCGCAGTGGTCCACCGCTGCGAGTTGTGCTTGTTGCTCGGCTCGGTGAAGAGGGTGACCGTCATGTCCCCGAGGCGCTCGGCCAGACCTTCCCTGCCGAGGCCCTGAACTTCCTTCGGCAAGTCGATCACCACGGGGACGTCGGCCCGTATGAGGGCATGCCGCCCAAAGGCCAGGAACTCATCGAACGAGAGACGAGGGACCGGTACGCCGGCCACAGCTTGTGCGGTGCGCATCACCGCGTCCTCGCCGCGGGTCCTGCGCGCCACTGCCTGGCGGTCCGCAGGTCGTGGCCGTCGTGCAGTGCACTGCGGCGAGCCTCGCGGCGATCACGGCTCGCGCGGCGGTCAGCCCATTCCTGGGTCATGCGCGTCGGCGAGGCGAATCGAGCGCTCGCGAAGATCTCATTGAGGACTTTCGTCATCGTGGGTCTCCGTTGGCGGTTCTCGTCGTGATGTTGGTCAGGCAGCGGCAACACTCGGACCCTCGAGATCGAGGCCGAACGCATCGTGGAGCGCGCGCGCCGAATCCTGCACCGCCATCGATGACACGTGGCAGGAGATCCGCCCTGGCGTGATGGTTAGAAGGTGTGGCTCCACGCCGAGCCGCGCGAGCACCGCAAGCGCGCGTGAAGCGATTTCCGGCCGGCTGCCGATCCCGCTTCCGACGAGGCTCACCGCGCCGAGGCTCTGCCCGGCGACGACCCGCGCTCCGACCGCGCGGAGCGCGGCGACGACCTCCTGCTCCTCGGCCCCCGGCGCGGTGAAGCGGACGACTCCTCCGTGCCGGACGAGCGTCCCGACGACTGCCCCTCGTCGTGCGAGGGCGGCGGCCAGAGCGGTTGGGGTCACGTCGCGCGCGGTGTAGAGCAGCTCCTTGCCTCGATGCGCTACCCCGACGATCCTGGGGTCCTCCAGCATGGCGTCCTCCTTGCGGATCCATGTCCCGGTTTCGGCACTGAACGCCGAGCGGACGTGGATGTCGATGGAATGGTTCAACGCGAGCTCGACCGCGCGTGGCTGCATGACCGCAGCGCCGCCGGCAGCGAGCAGAAGCATTTCCTCGTGCCCGAGTCCGGCGAGCCGACGTGCTCTGGGAACCACCCTCGGGTCAGCAGTGAAGACGCCCGGCACGTCGGTGAAGATCTCGCAGCTGCGTAGGCCGAGCGCCGCAGCCAGGGCGACCGCTGTGGCGTCCGATCCGCCTCGACCGAGCGTCGTGACGTCGCCGTTCGGCGACATGCCCTGAAAGCCGGCGACGAAGGCGATGTGCCCGTCATCGAGGGCCTGGAGAAGCCGCCGTGGACGAATCTCGCCGAGGCGCGCGCAGCCGTGCGCCTCATCCGTGAACACGCCGGCCTGCGAGGCCGTGAGCGATATCGCCCTCCCGCCGAGGGCGTGCACGCTCAACGCCGCCAGTGCGCACGACATGGACTCGCCGAGGGACAGCAGTGCGTCGAGCTCGCGGGGCTGCGGCCCGGGAGAGATGCGATGGGCCATCCTCACGAGCTGATCGGTGGAGTTGCCCATCGCCGACAGGACGGCGACGACCCTACGACCGCGTCTTTGCATGGCCATGAGTCGTTCAGCGACCACGCGCACGCGATCGATGTCCGCCACCGAGGTGCCGCCGAACTTGCAGACGACCAGCTCCGTGGCATGCCGCGCGTCTCTCAATGGGTCCGTGGTCATCGCGAGACGTAGATCGCGACAGGCCTGTGCAGATACATGCCGCGGGTGACGTATCAGGACGCGGGTGTCTCGCTCTTACCTCCCGCCAACGGTCGAACCGACAGTGACGAAGGACGTGTGATGACCAACTCAAACAAGAGCGAGCTTCTGAATGACCTCGAGCTGCACGCGGCCGCAGCTCCGCCGCTCGAGCTCGCGAGAGCGCGTCGCGATTTCTCATACCTCGGCGCGGCCAAAGTGCCGTTCCTGGTTCCCGAAAGGGTGAAGCAGGCGATCGCCGCGGAGGTGCTCGAGCTCGTCGACGCACGTGGCGTCCGCAGGGAGCTCAGGTTCACGGAGACAGATGGCTCACTCCGCAGCATGAGCAACGTTCGTCGCGACGAGATCTTCGAGAGCGCGACGGCGATTCCCGAGGTCTACTCAGCACGGCCGCTTCTCGACATGCTGAGCGCGGTTGCGGGTGAGCCCGTGCACGCGTGCCCGTACGAGCCCGAGCAGTGCCTGATCACCCGTCTGGAGAAGGAGGGCGATACGCACGGCTGGCACTGGGACGACTTCAGCTTCGCACTGGTGTGGGTCGTCGAATGCCCGCCTGTGGAGGACGGGGGATTCGTGCAGTGCGTTCCCGGCACCACATGGGACAAGCAGAACCCGAGCATCAACCGCGCGCTCGTCAGCCGACCCGTGTACTCCCTCGAACTCGTCCCGGGCGACCTCTACATGATGCGCACCGACACGACGATGCATCGCGTGTATCCGGTACGCGACGGCCGCAGGACCATCCTCAACATGGGGTTCGCGTCGACTCAGGATCTCCACAAGGAGATGTCACATGAGACGATGGACAACCTCTGGGCCGCGTCGGCCGGCGGGGGAGTGTGACGTCATGGCCACGACCTCCCGGAAGGCACCCGAGCACATCGTCCTCGCCTACTCGGGCGGGCTCGACACCTCCGTGATCCTCGTCTGGCTCCAGCGCACGTACGGCTGCGCGGTGACGGCCTTCATCGCCGATCTCGGACAAGGTGAGGAGCTCGAGTCCGCGCAGCTCAAGGCCGAGCGTCTCGGCGCAGTCGACGTCCGCGTGCTCGACCTGCGCGAGGAGTTCGCTCGT
Source organism: uncultured Solirubrobacteraceae bacterium (assembly GCA_963835525.1). Lineage (GTDB taxonomy): Bacteria > Actinomycetota > Thermoleophilia > Solirubrobacterales > Solirubrobacteraceae > DASSUW01. Next base: position 1,612,226 of record CAWIFM010000008.1, on the reverse strand, counting down.
GACTATGCGTTCCCGATGTACCGCGCCAACGCGCTCTACGAGGCCCAGTACCTCATGGGCTCCTCGATCGGCCGGCCCCTCATCGCCGCCGCGCAGCTGCGGATCGCGGAGGAGATGGGTGCCGACGCCGTCGCGCACGGCGCCACCGGAAAGGGCAACGACCAGGTGCGCTTCGAGTACACCTACGGCGCCCTGCGCCCCGACATGCGCGTCGTCGCGCCGTGGCGCGAATGGACGTTCTCGTCTCGCAGCGACCTTCTCGCCTACGCAGCCGAGAACGGCATCGAGGTGGACCTCAGCACCGGCGACCGTCCGTACTCGGTCGATGTGAATCTGCTCCACACCTCGTATGAGGGAGAAGCGCTGGAGGATCCCGCCGTCGCGCCTCCCGCGGGCCTGCTGAGCCGCGTCTGCGACCCGCTCGACGCCCCGGACCAGCCGGTGGCCGTCACCGTCGACTTCGAGGCCGGAGACCCGGTGGCGGTCGACGGCGAGCGACTCACCCCGGCGGGCATCCTCGCGCGTCTGGATGCGATCGGCCGCCGACATGGCATCGGCCGCCTGGACATCGTCGAGAACCGCATCTTCGGTATGAAGACCCGCAACGTCTACGAGGCGCCCTCGGGGACGATCCTGTGGCACGCGCACCGAGCCGTCGAGTCGCTCGTCCTCGACCCCGAGGTGCGGCACCTCAAGGACGAGCTGATGCCGCGGTACGCGTCGCTCGTCTACAAGGGGCTGTGGTTCGCCCCCGAGCGCCACATGCTCCAGTCGGCCATCGACTGGAGCCGGAACAGCGTGACCGGGCAGGCGACGCTCCAGTTGTACCGGGGCAGCGTGCAGGTGCTGGCCCGATCGTCGCCGTACAGCCTCTACGACCGGTCGTATGCGACGTTCGAGGCCGACGACGTCTTCGACCAGCGGGACGCAGCGGGGTGGATGCGCGTGAACACGGTGCGTTTCCGAGCCGGCCGCACGGCCCCCGCCGCGATCTCGCTCGAAGCGTCGGGAGGAGTGGCGTGAACGTCGTCTTCATGGGATACGGGTCCCTCGGCGCCCGCGTGCTCCGGGGCCTCGCCCACAGCCATCAGGTGGCCCTCGTGGTCACCCACGAGACCCAGTTCGGGGGATTGAACGAACCGGACGTCCAAGTTGCCGCGGGCCGGCTCGCGACGCCGGTGGCGCTCTCCGACACGGCGAGCGAGCCGGATCTGCACGCCCGGATCGCCGCCGCGCGTCCTGACGTCGTGGTGTCGACCAACTGGCGCACGACCGTGCCCGCCGCGGTCCTGCGCATCCCACGGCTCGGGGCGATCAACGTGCACGATGCGCTGCTGCCGAAGTACGCCGGGTTCGGCGCGGTGAACTGGGCGATCCGCAACGGGGAAACGGCCACCGGCCTCACCGCGCACTTCATGGATGAGGAGCTGGACACCGGACCGGTCATCACGCATGCGATGGTCGAGATCGGACCCCACGACCACGCCGGGCACGTCCTCGAGAAGCTGATCGCCCAGTACGTGCCGGTGACGCTGAAGGCGCTCGAGATGGTCGAGGCCGGCCACCTGGGCGAGCAGCAGAACGGCGACGGATCCTTCTACCACCGCATCAGACTCGAGGACACGAGGATCGACTGGGAGCGGGACTCCACCGAGATCCACAACCTCGTGCGCGGACAGTCCGACCCGTTCGTCAACGCCTGGACGACGCACGACGGTGAGCGTCTCTACGTCAAGGCCGCAGCCCTCCCGACGAGGGGCTATCGCGGAACGCCCGGTCGGGTCGTGGCGAACGTCGACGGCGGGATCGCAGTCGCGTGCGGCGCTCCCGGGAGTTCTGACGGGCGGGGCATCGTGCTTCTGCAGGTCCAGGCCGAAGGCGGACCGCCTGTCCGGGCGATCGACTCCTTCCTGAGGCCGGGCGACTATGTCCGCTGACCAGGCCACCGAGGATCAGGCCGGCCTGGCGGCGCCGGACACCAACGGGCGGGTGGGTACGCGTCGACCGCGACTCCAGCGCTCCGGGCTATGGAAGAACGGCGACTTCCTCAAGTTCTGGGCCGGCGAGACGGTCTCGCTCTTCGGATCCCAGGTGACGTCCCTGGCCCTTCCGCTGACCGCCGTGCTGACGTTGAGCGTCAGCGCGCAGCAGCTCGGCATGCTCCGCTTCAGCCAGTTTGTCGCGTTCCTCTTGCTCCCGCTGCCGTTCGGTCTGTGGGCCGACCGGCGGCGGCGGCTTCCGCTCATGGTGATCGCGAACGCCTCACGGGCCGCGCTGATCGGCGTCGTGCCGCTCCTCGTGCTGCTCGATCAGCTCAACCTGCCGGTGCTGTACGTCATCGCGTTCGGTATCGGCACGTTCACGGTCCTCTTCGACGTCTGCTGGATGTCCGTCCTCCCGGCGCTCGTGGCGAACAAGGATCACATCGTCGAGGCCAACGGCAAGGTCGGCGCCAGCTACTCGGCGGCCGAAGTCGCCGGCCCTGGGTTCGCCGGCATCCTCGTCCAGGCGGTGACGGCGCCGTTCGCGCTGGTGATCGACGCGTGCTCCTACGTGGCGTCGGTCATCTCATTGAAGCTCATCCGCACCTCGGAGCCGGCCCCTGAGGCCCGGCCGGCGGGCGAACGCCGGCTGGCCAGGGAGCTCGGCGAGGGCCTGCGGTGGGTCCTCGGCAACCCCTATCTACGCGTCATCGCCGTTCTGGGCAGCGCTTACAACTTCTTCTTCATGTTCACCGAGGCGATCTTCATCCTCTATGCGATCCGGTCGCTCTCGTTCAGCCCGAGCCTGCTGGGCCTCGTGCTGTCCGCCAGCGCGGTGGGTGGACTGCTGGGTGCGTTGCTCTCGGCGCGGCTCACGCGGCGATTCCCGCTCGGCACCGTGTACACGTGCGCTGTGGTGGTCGGGTACTTCGCCCTGCTGCTGATCCCCGCCGCGTCGGGCCCCCGGTGGCTCGTGGCGGTGATGTTCGTCGCGGCGTTCTTCCTCACGACCGCGGGAATCGGCGTGGCCAACGTGGTGGCCATCAGCCTGCGGCAGACCGTCACACCGACTCATCTCATGGGGCGCATGACGGCCGCGATGCGCATGCTCATGTACGGACTCGGTTCGCTGGGCGCCCTCGCATCGGGCTTCGTCGCGGCGGGCCTGGGACTTCGAGCGGCGCTCACGGTCGCCGCCGTCGGCTCGAGCCTGTCGGTGCTGCCGCTGGTCTTCTCGTCGATCCCGCGCCTACGTACGCTGCCCCCGGCAGCCGGCTCGTAGCGACCGTCACCTCAGTGTCGTGGAGCGCATGTCGCCAGGCGCCCAGCTCAGCTGGCCGGCGCCGAACGAAATACACGTATGGTCGCGTGACCTCGCAGCGATCGGCGCGGGTGATGGCGCTCCCGACGTCCTCGACAGATCCGAGTGCGACCGTCTCGCGTCACTTCGATCTGCCGACGATCGCCGGCGCTATCGAGCGGCGCACACCGATCTCCGCGTCCTGTTGGGGCGATACCTCGGCAAAGCGCCCGCAGGCGTCAAGATCCTGCGCGCGCGCTGCCCGGTATGTGGTCTCCCCCACGGGAAGCCCTCGCTCGGGGCGGGCCTCCCACTGCGGTTCTCGCTCGCGCGATGCGAGAGCATGGTGGTCTTCGCATTCGGCCGTGCTTCGGTGGGCGTCGACGTGGAGCTCATGCGTCAGGAGCGGCCGGGCAGTGACGCGCTGGCCGCGCTACACCCAGACGAACGCAACCTGCTGCATCACGTCAGCCGGCCACTGCGGCGCGAGGCGTTCTACCGCTGCTTCGTTCGTAAGGAGGCCTACTTGAAGGGCCTCGGGCTAGGGCTCGCGGTCGAGCCGGGCGACGTGTTCGTCGGGTTCGGCGCTCCACCGGACCTTCAAGCCTGGACGGTGAGAGATCTGGACGTCGGCGCGGACCACGCCGCGGCCGTGGCGCTCAAGACAGGCTGCGAGCCGTCAATCCGTCATCGCCGGCTGCGTCCGTCGCGAAGGTGACGTATCACCGCGCAGGAGTTCCACTCTGAACAGGATGTCGATGAAAGGTGGATCCGGAATGCATGTCTCTGAACCCGTTCTGTCCGTTCGTGGTGGGGGTCGTGTGTTGTTGTCGTTTGGGCAGGAGCAGTTGTGGTTTTTGGAGCAGTTGGATCCGGGGGAGCCGACGTACAATATTCCGTTGGTTTATCGGTTGCGGGGTGGGGTTGATGTTGGGTTGTTGCGGCGGGCGTTGGGTGTGGTGGTGGCTCGTCATGAGTCGTTGCGGACGACGTTTGGGGTGGTTGATGGTTCGCCGTTTCAGCGGATTGCTGAGGTGGGCGAGGTTGCGTGGGCGGTGGAGGATTTGTCGGGGGTGGCGGAGGGTGATCGTGAGCGGGTGGCGTGGGAGGCTGCGGTGCGTGAGGTGTCGCGTCCGTTGGATCTGGCGCGCGGTCCGTTGTTGCGGGTGCGAGTGTTGGAGTTGGGGGGCGATGAGTATTTGTTGTGTGTGACGGTGCATCACATCGTGGCCGATGGGTGGTCGGTTGGGGTGTTGACGCGCGAGTGGTCGGATGTGTATGGGGCGTTGGTCGACGGGCGTGAGCCGGCGCTGGAGCCGTTGGCGGTGCAGTACGCGGATTTCGCGGCGTGGCAGCGCGAGTGGTTGCAGGGGGAGGCGTTTGAGCGCCATCTGGACTATTGGGAGCAGCGGTTGGCGGGGGTGTCGGTGTTGGAGCTGCCGACCGATCGTCCGCGGCCGGCGGTGCGCAGCTCGGGCGGGGATGTGGTGCAGGGCCGGTTCGCGGGCGCGTTGGTGGACGGCCTGCGTGAGCTGGCACGGGCGCGCGGGGTGTCGTTGTTCATGCTGTTGACGGCGGCGTTTGATGCGCTGCTGGCGCGCTATAGCGGCCAGGAGGACATCGCGGTGGGCACGACGGCGCTCGGGCGCGAGCGCGCGGAGCTCGAGCGGTTGGTGGGCCTGTTCGTGAACATGGTGGTGTTGCGCACCGATCTGTCGGGCGATCCGAGCTTCGCGGAGCTGCTCGAGCGGGTGCGCGAGGTCACGCTGGAGGCCTATGACCATCAGGAGGTGCCGTTCGAGAAGGTCGTCGAGCGGGCCGCGCCGATGCGCGATCCCAGCCGCAACCCGTTGTTTCAAGTCGGTCTGCAGCTGCTGAGCGCGGGGACGACGGGCGGGGCGCTGGCGTTGGCCGACGTCGAGGCCGAAACGCTCACTCCGCAGGTGCAGCGCTCGCGCTTTGATCTGTCGGTGACCTTCACCGAGCTCGAGCACGAGCTCACGGTCTTGGTGGAGTACTCGACCGACCTGTTTGACCGCTCGCGCGTGCAGCGGATGGTCGACCAGCTCGAGCGCGTGCTGACCGCCGTGCTGGCCGATCCCTCGCTGCGGCTGTCAGAGCTGCCGCTGCTCTCCGACGGCGAGCGCGAGCAGCTGCTGGCCGCCGGTCGCGGCCCCGAGCGCCCCTATCGCGCCGATCCCGCGCACGTGGTGATCGCCGAGGTCGCCGCGCGCACCCCGCAGGCGGTCGCCGCGGTCTTCGAGGACCAGCAGCTCACCTACGCCGAGCTCGACCGCCGCGCCGATCGCCTCGCGCGCTATCTGCGCTCGCTCGGCGTCGGCCACCAGGATGTCGTGGCCGTCGCGCTCGAGCGCGGCTTTGACGTGCTCGTCGCGCTGATCGGCGTGCTCAAGGCCGGCGCCGCGTTCACCGTGCTCGACAGCGGCCATCCGCGCAACCGCCTGGCCTTCATCCTGGACGACGCCGGCGCCCAGATCGTGCTCACCCGCTCAGAGCTCATCGACCAGCTCCCCGACCCCGAGGGCCGCACCCAGGTCTGCCTGGACCGCGACTGGGAACGCATCGAGGCCGCCGCCGATCACCCGCTGCCCGAATGGGCCAGCGGCGATTCGCTGGCCTACGTGCTCTACACCTCCGGCTCGACCGGCAAGCCCAAGGGCGTGCTGATCGAACACCGCGCCCTGATGCTCTACGTCGCCTCCTTCAGCGCGATGTTCGAGCTCGAACCCGCCGACCGCCTCCTGCAATACGCCTCGCTGGTCTTCGACCTCTCAGAAGCCGAGATCTTCTCCGCCCTGACCGTCGGCGCCACGCTCGTGCTCGCCCCCCGCGACACCCTGCTGTCCCCCACCGCCCTGGCCGAACTGATCCGCCACCAACACGTCAGCTACGTCGGCGCGCCCCCCGCCATGCTCGCCCTCGTCGAACCCGGCCCCTACCCCGACCTGCGCAACGTGCTCGTCGGCGGAGAAGCCTTCAGCGGCGACCTGGTCAACCGCTGGAACCTCCCCGGCCGGCGCTTCATCAACGGCTACGGCCCCACCGAAACCACCATCGGCTGCACCGCCTACGAATGCGAGCAGATCCCCTGGCGATCCTCCCCGCCGATCGGACGACCGCTGCTGCACCGCCGCCTCTACGTCGTCGACCGCTGGGGCAACCTGGCCCCCATCGGCGTCCCCGGCGAACTGCTCATCGGCGGCGACGAAGGCCTCGCCCGCGGCTACCTCAACCAACCCCAACTGACCAACGAACGCTTCATCGAAGACCCCTTCCACCCCCACGCCCGCGTCTACCGCAGCGGCGACCTCGTCCGCTGGACCAAAGACCTCCAACTCGAGTTCCTCGGACGCATCGACTCCCAGATCAAACTCCGCGGCCTGCGCATCGAACTCGAAGAAATCGAAACCGTCCTCGCCACCCACCCCCACATCGACCAAACCGCCGTCACCCTCCACCAACCCCCCAACGGCGACAAACAACTCGTCGCCTACATCACACACAACGGCACCCAACCCACCACCGGCGACCTCAGAACCCACCTCGCCCGAGAACTCCCCGCCTACATGATCCCCTCCACCTGGATCACCCTCGACACCCTCCCCCTCGCCGTCTCAGGCAAAATCGACCGCAACGCCCTCCCCACCCCCCAAACCACCACCAACCACCACCAACACTCACCACCCCGCACCCCCACCGAACACGAAATCGCCCGCATCTTCGCCGACGTCCTCGACCACCCCAACATCAACACCCACGACAACTTCTTCGAACTCGGCGGCAGCTCACTCCAAGCCATCCGCGTCATCAGCCGCCTCACCGAAACCTTCGGCACCACCCTCCGCGTCCGCGACATCTACACCGCCACCACAGTGGCGGCCCTCGCGACGCACATCGAGAGCCTCGTGCTCGACAACCTGAGCGCGGACGACCTCGACAGTCTGCTCAGCGCGGAAGGAGACGACTGACATGACCGACACCTCGGATCCCAAGACGACGCTGTCCTCGGAGCAGCGAGCCATCCTCATGCAGCGACTGATCGACCGTCAAGCATCGGTCCGTCGTGGTGTGGGCGAAGTCGGTCCTCGGTCTGGTGGGGGTCGTGTGTTGTTGTCGTTTGGGCAGGAGCAGTTGTGGTTTTTGGAGCAGTTGGATCCGGGGGAGCCGACGTACAATATTCCGTTGGTTTATCGGTTGCGGGGTGGGGTTGATGTTGGGTTGTTGCGGCGGGCGTTGGGTGTGGTGGTGGCTCGTCATGAGTCGTTGCGGACGACGTTTGGGGTGGTTGATGGTTCGCCGTTTCAGCGGATTGCTGAGGTGGGCGAGGTTGCGTGGGCGGTGGAGGATTTGTCGGGGGTGGCGGAGGGTGATCGTGAGCGGGTGGCGTGGGAGGCTGCGGTGCGTGAGGTGTCGCGTCCGTTGGATCTGGCGCGCGGTCCGTTGTTGCGGGTGCGAGTGTTGGAGTTGGGGGGCGATGAGTATTTGTTGTGTGTGACGGTGCATCACATCGTGGCCGATGGGTGGTCGGTTGGGGTGTTGACGCGCGAGTGGTCGGATGTGTATGGGGCGTTGGTCGACGGGCGTGAGCCGGCGCTGGAGCCGTTGGCGGTGCAGTACGCGGATTTCGCGGCGTGGCAGCGCGAGTGGTTGCAGGGGGAGGCGTTTGAGCGCCATCTGGACTATTGGGAGCAGCGGTTGGCGGGGGTGTCGGTGTTGGAGCTGCCGACCGATCGTCCGCGGCCGGCGGTGCGCAGCTCGGGCGGGGATGTGGTGCAGGGCCGGTTCGCGGGCGCGTTGGTGGACGGCCTGCGTGAGCTGGCACGGGCGCGCGGGGTGTCGTTGTTCATGCTGTTGACGGCGGCGTTTGATGCGCTGCTGGCGCGCTATAGCGGCCAGGAGGACATCGCGGTGGGCACGACGGCGCTCGGGCGCGAGCGCGCGGAGCTCGAGCGGTTGGTGGGCCTGTTCGTGAACATGGTGGTGTTGCGCACCGATCTGTCGGGCGATCCGAGCTTCGCGGAGCTGCTCGAGCGGGTGCGCGAGGTCACGCTGGAGGCCTATGACCATCAGGAGGTGCCGTTCGAGAAGGTCGTCGAGCGGGCCGCGCCGATGCGCGATCCCAGCCGCAACCCGTTGTTTCAAGTCGGTCTGCAGCTGCTGAGCGCGGGGACGACGGGCGGGGCGCTGGCGTTGGCCGACGTCGAGGCCGAAACGCTCACTCCGCAGGTGCAGCGCTCGCGCTTTGATCTGTCGGTGACCTTCACCGAGCTCGAGCACGAGCTCACGGTCTTGGTGGAGTACTCGACCGACCTGTTTGACCGCTCGCGCGTGCAGCGGATGGTCGACCAGCTCGAGCGCGTGCTGACCGCCGTGCTGGCCGATCCCTCGCTGCGGCTGTCAGAGCTGCCGCTGCTCTCCGACGGCGAGCGCGAGCAGCTGCTGGCCGCCGGTCGCGGCCCCGAGCGCCCCTATCGCGCCGATCCCGCGCACGTGGTGATCGCCGAGGTCGCCGCGCGCACCCCGCAGGCGGTCGCCGCGGTCTTCGAGGACCAGCAGCTCACCTACGCCGAGCTCGACCGCCGCGCCGATCGCCTCGCGCGCTATCTGCGCTCGCTCGGCGTCGGCCACCAGGATGTCGTGGCCGTCGCGCTCGAGCGCGGCTTTGACGTGCTCGTCGCGCTGATCGGCGTGCTCAAGGCCGGCGCCGCGTTCACCGTGCTCGACAGCGGCCATCCGCGCAACCGCCTGGCCTTCATCCTGGACGACGCCGGCGCCCAGATCGTGCTCACCCGCTCAGAGCTCATCGACCAGCTCCCCGACCCCGAGGGCCGCACCCAGGTCTGCCTGGACCGCGACTGGGAACGCATCGAGGCCGCCGCCGATCACCCGCTGCCCGAATGGGCCAGCGGCGATTCGCTGGCCTACGTGCTCTACACCTCCGGCTCGACCGGCAAGCCCAAGGGCGTGCTGATCGAACACCGCGCCCTGATGCTCTACGTCGCCTCCTTCAGCGCGATGTTCGAGCTCGAACCCGCCGACCGCCTCCTGCAATACGCCTCCCTGGTCTTCGACCTCTCAGAAGCCGAGATCTTCTCCGCCCTGACCGTCGGCGCCACGCTCGTGCTCGCCCCCCGCGACACCCTGCTGTCCCCCACCGCCCTGGCCGAACTGATCCGCCACCAACACGTCAGCTACGTCGGCGCGCCCCCCGCCATGCTCGCCCTCGTCGAACCCGGCCCCTACCCCGACCTGCGCAACGTGCTCGTCGGCGGAGAAGCCTTCAGCGGCGACCTGGTCAACCGCTGGAACCTCCCCGGCCGGCGCTTCATCAACGGCTACGGCCCCACCGAAACCACCATCGGCTGCACCGCCTACGAATGCGAGCAGATCCCCTGGCGATCCTCCCCGCCGATCGGACGACCGCTGCTGCACCGCCGCCTCTACGTCGTCGACCGCTGGGGCAACCTGGCCCCCATCGGCGTCCCCGGCGAACTGCTCATCGGCGGCGACGAAGGCCTCGCCCGCGGCTACCTCAACCAACCCCAACTGACCAACGAACGCTTCATCGAAGACCCCTTCCACCCCCACGCCCGCGTCTACCGCAGCGGCGACCTCGTCCGCTGGACCAAAGACCTCCAACTCGAGTTCCTCGGACGCATCGACTCCCAGATCAAACTCCGCGGCCTGCGCATCGAACTCGAAGAAATCGAAACCGTCCTCGCCACCCACCCCCACATCGACCAAACCGCCGTCACCCTCCACCAACCCCCCAACGGCGACAAACAACTCGTCGCCTACATCACACACAACGGCACCCAACCCACCACCGGCGACCTCAGAACCCACCTCGCCCGAGAACTCCCCGCCTACATGATCCCCTCCACCTGGATCACCCTCGACACCCTCCCCCTCGCCGTCTCAGGCAAAATCGACCGCAACGCCCTCCCCACCCCCCAAACCACCACCAACCACCACCAACACTCACCACCCCGCACCCCCACCGAACACGAAATCGCCCGCATCTTCGCCGACGTCCTCGACCACCCCAACATCAACACCCACGACAACTTCTTCGAACTCGGCGGCAGCTCACTCCAAGCCATCCGCGTCATCAGCCGCCTCACCGAAACCTTCGGCACCACCCTCCGCGTCCGCGACATCTACACCGCCACCACGGCCGCTGCGCTCGCTGTGCAGATAGAGGAGGCCCGCGCCGCGGAGGCGCAGACGGCCTGCGATGTCGACCCACAGCACTCGCTCGTGCCACTCAAGGCGTCGGGAAGCCGGCCCCCAGTGTTCTGCGTACATCCGATCTCCGGCTCGGCCTACGCCTATGCGGGTCTCGCGGGTGCGCTCGATCCCGAGCAACCCGTGTACGGGCTCGAGGCGCTGGGGCTCGAGGAGGAGGAGCCGGTGATCGAGCGGCTCGAGGATCTCGCCGCGAGATACGCGTCGGCGCTTCAACACCAGCAGCCCGGCGGGCCGTTCTCGATCGTCGGATGGTCCATGGGCGGAGTCGTGGCTTTCGAGATCGCCCGCCGTCTCGTGGGGTCGGGCGCAGCGGTCTCGCTCGTGGCGGCGATCGACTCTCCGGTTCCCACCGGCACCGAACCGCCGCCCGAGGCGGAGATCCTTCGGCAGTTCGTGCATGACCTGACGGCCGGCGTCGGGCTGGCCGGCCCTGAGCTGGAACGGCTCGTCGAGGACGCGGACCCGATCAGGCGCGTGGAGCGCTTGCTGCGGGAGCTGCAGCAGCGGGGTCTGCTGTCCGACGATGTCGGCGTCGACTTCCTGCAGCGACGCTTCACCGTGTTCCGGGCCAACGTTCTGGCGATCCATCGTTACCGTCCGGCGACGCGCTATCCGGGGCGCCTGACCCTGATTCGCGCGAGTGCGTCGGACGACACCGTCCGCGGATGGGCCGATCTCGCCGACGGCGTCGACGACTACGTGCTCGATGGCGACCACTACTCCATCTGGGATCGGGCGCGACTCCCACGGCTCACCGAGGTGCTCGAGGTCTGCCTGGGCCACGGAGTGCGCGCGTGACGCCGTGTTCAGAGTGCAGCCATGTCAGACCATGGCGAGGTCGGTTCGCGTGCGGGCGACCAAGGGCGTCGCCGCGAGCGCGGTGTGCTGCTCCAACGCTCCCTCGAGGTGGGTCTTCGCGTCCGCTGCTCTCCCGCACGCCAGCGACAGCAGCCCCAGCAGCCGATCGACCGCGCCCCAGCAGCCGGTGAACGAGGCCGTCACGAGCCGCCCGCTGTACGGAGCCAGATCTTCGAGCAGCACCTCGGACAGATGGACGTCACCGAGGCGCACGGCCGCTTCCGCCAGCCATGACATCGCGGTCAGCCGATGTAGGCCCGCGTAGTCGAACTGGATGGCGGCCCCGAGCGCCGCACGAGCCTTCTCCGCGTCGCCGGCCTCGAGGTATCCCAGCGGAAGGAACGCCGGCCACGCCAGGACCCGCGAGTCCTCGGCGACGAACAGCTCGATATCGGGCAGCAGCTCCTCGATGCGCCCCTGGTCCCGGCGCATCAACAGGAGCTGCGCTGTGAACGCCTGATGCGCGTTCGGCGCCCTTGCCCGCTCGGCAAGGCGCAGGCCCTCACGCGCCAGCCGCTCGGCCTCGTCGTAGCGACCGCCGAGTTCCGCCCAGACGCCGCGCCATGCCAGCGCCGCGTGGCGATACAGCGGTTGCCCGAGCTCCTGTGCGAGTGCCCCTAGCTGCTCGTGCACGGCGCGTGCGTGGTCGAGCTCGCCGGCCTCCACCAGGTCGTAGACCAGCCAGTGGCGGGCGAGGGCGGCGAGCTCGTGGAGTTCGAGCCGCTCCGCCTGTGTGACGGCGAACCGTGCGCTGCTCGTGCGCTCATCGAGGTGACGGACATCGAGCAGCGCAGCGTGGCGGCTGAGCAGGGAGGCGGCGAGCGCCTCACCGTCATCGGCGTCGATGGCGAGTGCGATCGCCTCCTGCGAGAGCCTGCCGGCGCGCTCGTGATCGGGGCGCGACACCAGGGCCTCGGCCAGTCGTGCGAGCAGCCGCGCGCGGAGGCGCGGCTCCGGCCCCACGTCGAGCGCCTCTTCGAGCAGGGCGACGTAGGCCGCGTCCTCGCGGCCCGGCGCGTAGAAGCGGCCGCCTGCGCCCAGCGCCGCACGTACGAGCGCATCGCCGTCATGCCGGCCACGAGCGAGCTCGGCGGCGGAGTCGAAGGCGCCCCTTGCTCCCGCCTCGCCGCCCTGCCAGCGCACGGCGCCGAGACGGAGCAGGACCTCGATTCGCGCCCTGTCGTCGCCGTCGGGCATCGCGTCGAGGGCCTCGAGAGCTCGCTCCAGGTGCCCCGCCGCCTCCTCATAGGCCAGCGAGCCGGCGGCCGTCTGGCCTGCGCGGACCGCGTAGGCCACCGCGCGCGACGCACCACCGATATCGCGCGCCATGAAGTAGTGGTGTGCGAGCTCGCCGTCGTGCAGCTCGGCTTCGAGCAGCTCGCCCACGCGGAGATGTAGGAGGGCGCGCCGGCTGGCCGTGGGCCGAGCGTAGATCGTGTCGCGGACGAGCGCGTGACAGAACGAGAAGCGCCCGGCGGCGTCCGGGTGCTCGACGACGAGCCCTGCCGCCGTCGCTCGCTCGAGCTCGTCTACTACCTCGTCGGCGGTGAGCTCGGCGACGCGGCACAGCATCGCCAACGTGAACTCGCGGCCTATCACCGCCGCCCAGGTGAGCAGGCTCCGCGGCCGCGGTGGCAGGCGCTCGAACCGCCGCAGGATGACCGCCTCCACGTTCTCGGGCACGTGCCGCTCGCCGAGGCGGAGCCGCGAGCCGGTCTCGTCGATGCTCCGCACCAGTTCCTCGATGAAGAACGGGTTGCCCGCCGTGTACTCGCGCAACCACACTGCGTGGGCGACGGCGTGGCCGTTCGCGGCCCGCGCCGAGACGAGGGCGGCCGTCCCGAGGTCGTCGAGGCCGGCGAGCGACACGCGATGGAGCAGCTGCTCGCGCCGGAGGTCGGCGAGGAGACGGGACAGCGGCGCGCCGGCGGCGAGCTCGACGTCCCGATAGGTCGCCAGCACCATCATCGGAACGCGTTCCGCGTGCCGGACCACCTGGCGCAGCAGCAGGAGCGTCGCCTTGTCCGCCCAGTGCAGGTCCTCGACGACCAAGATCACTGGGCGCCGGCCGGCGAGGCGGCCGAGCAGCTCGGCGACGGCATCGAACATCACGTGCCGGCGTCCGCGCACGTCGGCGACAGCCGGCGCGGGGACGGGAAGCAGGGGATGCAGCTCCGCCAGCTGCGGCCGGAGCTCGTCTTGGTCGAGATGCCCCACCAGCTCCTGGAGCGCCTCCGCGAACGGCTGGAACGGCACGACGGTCTCCTCGTCGGCACGGCCGTAGACGACGGCGGCGCCCATCTCGTGGGCCTCTGCGGCGAACCGCGCGGCGAGGCGGGTCTTGCCTATGCCCGGCTCGCCCGTGACGAGGACGAGCTCGCCGTGGCCCTGGCGGACCTCCGCCCATCGGGCTCGCAAGCGTTCGAGCTCGGGCTCCCGGGCCACGAAGCTCCGCCGCTCGCTGCGGACAATCTGCGCGGGCAGCGGCAGCTCAGGCGGCGGCCGGGCGGCTGGCGACAACCCGACCGGCGAGGGCGCATCAGGACGGCCCGCTGTCAGCAGGCGCTCGTGCAGAGCGGTCAACGCCGCAGCCGGTGTGGCACCGAGCTCGTCGCGCAGCAGGACGCGGATATGGTCGAACGTACGAAGCGCCTCGGCGATGTTTCCGTTGCGCGCGAGGGCGTCCATGAGCAGGGCGTAGCCCGACTCCCTGTAGGGCTCGGCTTCGACGAGCGCGCGAGCCAGGCGCTCTGCGGTGTGGAGCTCGGCATCTCCGATCACCAGTGCAGCACGGACCGCAGTCTCGAGCTGGTCGCCGCGCAGCTGATCCATCTCGGCACGGAGTCGCTCGACCCAGTCGCCGTGGAACTCCGCCAGCACGGTCGCGGCCGTCAGCTCGAGCATCGACCTGGCGTCGTCGAGGGCCGTGTGGGCTTCGCCCAGGGCAAGTGCCCGCTCTGATGCCTCGGCAAGCCGGCGCGCCGCCTCGACGTCGATCCAGACGTCGGCCGGTAGCCGGACCGAGAGCGCCGAGCGTCCGTCGAGGGCGTCACGTCCGAGCGTGCGGCGCACGCCGGTGAGGAGGCTGCTGAGGGATGCCTGCGGTGCCCTGGGCAGCGCCCCCGGCCACAGCACCTCGATCAGCTCGTCCCGGCGTATGGCACGGTCGCGGTGGGCGACGAGATACGCCAACAGCACTCGGCCGCGCCGACCTGAGAGCAACGGCGTCGCATCGACGTCGTCTAGCTCAACGAGCAGCTTCCCGCAGAGATGTATGCGCACGGCCGATCCGCCAGTCGGATCTTCCCGACTAGTGTGACGCTTCGGACCGCGAGAATGAAGCGGCTTGCGCCGCGTCCCGCCAACTTCGCTCTGAGCCATCTGGGCGCTAGAGAGCTGTAACAGCCGCCTGATACGTCAGGTTTTCTTGAACGTTCCAAGGCGGCCCCAAGGTTCTTGCAAAGGGGCGCAAAGGTCGAGCGCGGAGCATGAGGCATGCCCTTCCCGAAGCTCCCCAGCAACGCGGCGCTCGTCGCCGCAGCCCGTGGCGGTGACCACGCGGCTTGGGAGACCCTGTTCGATCGATTTGACGGCCTGCTGCTGACCATCGCTCGCGCACATCGGCTCCCCGAACCTGACATCGACGACGTACGGCAAACCACGTGGCTCCGCGCCGTGGAGTCGCTCGATCGCCTCCGACAGCCGTCGCGCGTCGGCGCCTGGCTGGCGACGATCGCCCGCAACGAGTGCCTGCGGCTCCTCGGCGACGCGAAGCGCGTGGTACCGGTGGGCGACGACGTCGCCACATGGCATGACGACCGGGCCGCCCCGGAGGCGAGACTGCTGCAGACGGAGCGCTGCAGTGCCGTGCGCGGCGCGCTCCGGTCGCTGGGCGTACGCGATCGGACGCTTCTCGCCCTGCTCTACAGCGACCACACCCGCAGCTACACCGACATCGGCCAAGCGTTGAGGATGCCGGTGGGTTCGATCGGGCCGACTCGCGGGCGGGTGCTCGAGCGCCTGCGGCGGCAGGACGCGGTCGTCGCTCTGGCCGCCGCCGCCTGATGCGCCGGCCTGTCGCTTAGAACGCCAGGATGAGGTGGCTGTCATATCCCACGTGTCGGTCGTGGGCCGCGGCAGCCTCCTCATCGAAGCGGCGCGCCCACCGGGCAGCGCGTTCCCATGCCTCCTCGCGCGCCCTGGCGACGCTGAAGCTCGCGACGAGGTCGTCCAGCTTCCCCAGAACGCGGTCCAGCCAGCGCAGGATGCCCCGCTCGAGCGTCCGCCGCACCTCCGCCTGCGCGTTGTCGAGGATCTCGTTGACGAGCAGGTAGTCGCGGTACTCCGCCGTGTGGGTCTCCACATCAAGGCCGAGCTCGTCCCAGGTCTGCATGAGCGCCCACGGCAGGTCGTTGTTGATGTGGGCGTTCATGCCGGCAAGCGCGAACTGCATGGGCTCGATGCCACGCGCGCGCCGCCGCTCGAACAGCGGCTGCCACGCTTTCGACACCCACGCGCCGCGCTTCGCCGCCTCGTAGGCCGAGAAGTAGAACTCCGCGAACACGACCGCGAGTCGCTCGACGAACTCAGGCGACTCGAAGCGCTCCGTGGCGGCGCCGACCTGCTCCGTCACGCTGAGATAGAGGTAGTTGAAGCACGCCACGCCGTCCGGGTGACGGCCGAGCCGCGCCTCGAGCCCTGTGCGCGTGCGGATGCCGTTGAGCTCGGCCTCGACCCCGAGCAGCCTGTCCGCCACGGTCGCGACGCGCAGCCCGCGATCGAGTTCGCGGACTCGATCGGCCACGCCGGTCATAGTCGTGGGCCAGCCGCTGATCGCTGTCGTCATCGGATGAAACTCCTTCCGCCGGCCGCCGGGCCGGCCGTCGCCGTGCGGTTCCATGACGAGTGGGCAGGCGCCGTTGTGATACATCCGGGAGACCTCTCTGTGTCGCCGGCGCCGCTTATCGGCGACTGCTCATCACTCGACCCGGCGCTCCGATCCGAACACGACGCGGCCGACGATCTGTGCCGTGAACGCCGGAGCTGCGGTGCGCGGGTCGTGGCAACATCGGTGGCAACATCCAGTTCGTCCGATGCGTCCGTATCGTCCGGATTCCCGGACACAACGGACGATCTGGCGCGCAACGGACGGATATGACACCCGGGTTACCAGGTTGAGGGCCTGGTCCGGGATAACCGGGTGGAGGTTCGAGTCCTCTTCGGCGCATGACGCGAAGGCCCCGCATGTCGGGGCTTTTGTCGTTCTTGGCCGCCGCGCGCAGAACATCCTTGCTGACGTCGACGCCGCCGACATCGGATCGCCGTCACCGGTGAGCGCGTACAGCTCGGGGACGTGTACCTGGCGCCATCGCCATCCACCTTGGGCGCCGCGGTGGCTTCAGGACATCCACGGCAGCGAGCAGCCGGAACGAGTGCTGCACCGGTACCTCGCCACCGGTGATGGTCGTGACACGAGCCCGGCGAGCGAGAACGCGACCGCCTGTCGCGCGGCGTCGCAGCGCCTCTGATCAGCCCTTCACGCCGCGTCGCCGCAGGAGGGCCCGCTTGTCGGGCTTGCCGCTGGCGGCGACTGGAACGCCGGGCACCGCTGTGATCGTCTGAGGAACGCTGTCCTCGCCGAGCCGGGCGCGCACCAGCGCGGCCAGCTCCGCCGCTGCCGCGCCGTCGAGGTCCCGATCGCCAGAGGTCACAACGAAGGCGTGGACCGCCTCGCCGGTCCGCTCGTCGGGCGCCCCCGTCACGTACGCGTCGAGGACGTCGGGATGACTCGCCATGACCCGTTCGATCGGCCCCGCATAGACCACCATCGCGTTGACCAGGATGACGTCGCGGGTGCGCCCGACCAGATAGAGGTAGCCGTCGTCGTCCACATGGCCGAGGTCGCGGGTGCGGATCCAGCCATCCTGCGCGACGTCGCGCGTCTCCTCCGGGTCGCCCCAGTAACCGCTCATCTGGTAGGGGCTGCGCACGAAGATCTCGCCGTCGTGGCCGGCGGCGAGCTCGCGACCGGCCTCGTCCCGCACGCTTATCTCCACCCGCGGGTGTGGACGGCCGGTCGAGGCGAGCAGGCCGTCCGGGCCGTCGGCGATGTCGCCGGGGGTGAGCATCGCGATGTTGCCGACCTCGGTCTGCCCGTACCCCTGGTAGATCACGGGGCCCAGCCGGTCAACCGCCTCGGCCAGCCGGTCCGGGCTGAGCGGCGAGCCGGACACCATCAGGGCGCGCAGGCTGCTCACGTCGGCCGGCTTCCTGCGGAGCAGGTCGAGCATCTGGCCCAGGCGGGGCACGGTGATGATGGACCCGGTGATCCCGTGGCGTTCGATGGCGTACGGGAAGAGCGGACGCCCATCATCCTCGGGGATCACCGCGGTGCCGCCGCCGAGCAGGCAGGGGCCGAGGAACTCCACCACCACGATGCTGGACAGCGTGCCGAACAGCATGTAGCGCCGGAAGGCGGTGGCGAACTCGGCGGCCACCGGCGACCAGACGCGGGGCTGCCAGGCCCAGTGCTCCGTGAGCGCCCGGTAGGTGATCGCGCACCCCTTGGGATTCCCGGTGCTCCCGCTGGTGAAGGCCACGAACGCCACGTCATGCGGCCGAGCCATGATCGCCGGCTCGGCCTCGTAGGGCGCCGCCATCAGGTCGCCCAGCGAGAGCAACGGGATCCGTCCGGCGGCCGTCAGCAGGTCAGAGGTCGCGGTCGACCGGTCGACGACGAGGGCGTCGACGTCCATGCTGAGAAGGTGGGCGAGTTGCCCGGGCGTGTAACCGGGCCGCACGCCGACGACTCGGCAGCCCAGCACGTGTGCGGCGATCTGCGCTGCGAAAGCCTCGGGGGAAACGGCCAGGCTGACGGCAAGGCCCTGGCGAGGGCCGAGTCCGGCGGCACGCAGGGCAGCTGCCAGCCGCGCGATGAGCTGCAGCAGCTCGCCGCGCGACACGATGCCGTCCCCGTGCTCGAACGCCGGACTGCCCGGCGCCTCGCGCAGCGCCTCCAGCAGGGCATGGGGAAAGCAGCGGCGTAGAACCGACATGCCGTTCACCGCGAACTACGCATCATCCACCCCGAAGGTTCTCCAGTGAAGGTCATCGGCGCGGGGTTCGGCCGGACCGGCACGCAGTCGCTGAAAGCGGCGCTGGAGCTGCTGGGCCACACCCCCTGCTACCACATGTCCACGCTGATCGCCGAGCCCTACCGGATCCGCCAGTGGCTGGAGATCGGGGAGCGCCGCGGCCCCGGCTGGGATGAGCTGTTCGGCGGATTCCGGGCCGCGGTGGACTGGCCCGCCGCCGCGTACTGGCGGGAGCTTGCCGAGCACTACCCCGATGCGAAGGTCATCCTCACCGTGCGCGATCCGGATCGCTGGTATGACAGCGTGAGCGAGACCATCTTCGCCAGGGCACTCGCCGAGCGCCGCCCGCTGCCGTTGCGCCGCCGCGTGATCCGCCGGCTCGTTACACGCCGCGCCCCGGACTTCGCCCTCTACCCGCGCATGGCCAAGGTAACGATCTTCGACCGCGTCTTCGACGGCCGCATCGACGACCGCGCGCACGCCATCGAGGTCTACGAGAACCACGTGGCCGACGTGCAGGCCACGATCCCGCCCGACCGCCTTCTGGTCTTCGACGTCTGCCAGGGATGGGCACCGCTATGCGCGTTCCTCGGCACGCCCGTACCGGACCAGCCGTTCCCCGAGAGCAACGAACGCAGCGCCTGGCACGGCAAGCGCCGCCGCCGCCTGCTCCGCCTGATCCTTCGCGGCCGCTGACGCCGAACCGTCGCGCGAGCCCGCACGTATAGCGCCCCGTGGGAACCGAGTACCTCATCGTCGGAGCCGGCCCGGCGGGGCTCCAGCTCGGCCACCACCTCCAGCAGGCGGGCCGGGACTACGCGATCCTCGAGGCCGGACCCGCTCCCGGCGGCTTCTTCCGCACGTTCCCGCGCCACCGCCGGCTGATCTCCATCAACAAGCCCCACACGGGCTGGGACGACCCGGAGCTCAACCTGCGGATGGACTGGAACTCGCTGCTGTCGGACGACCCGCGACTGCTCTTCACGCGCTACACGCAGCGCTACTTCCCCGACGCCGACGACATGGTGCGCTATCTCGCGGACTACGCCGCCACCCTGCGGCTGCGGATCCGCTACGGCACCCGCGTTCGCTCGGTGGAGCGCGCGGACGGCGGCTTCGTCGTCGTCGACGAGCGCGGCGGCACCAACCGGGCGCGGCGCGTGATCGTGGCCAGTGGCCTCACCCGGCCCCACGTACCGCCGATCCCCGGCATCGAGGCGGCGGAGCGCTACGGCGAGGTCTCCGTCGACCCGCGCGACTTCCTCGACCAGCGCGTGCTGGTGATCGGCAAGGGGAACTCCGGGTTCGAGACCGCCGACAACCTGATCGAGAC
The DNA here is from genome assembly GCA_963835525.1 of uncultured Solirubrobacteraceae bacterium. Lineage (GTDB taxonomy): Bacteria > Actinomycetota > Thermoleophilia > Solirubrobacterales > Solirubrobacteraceae > DASSUW01. Next base: position 1,592,387 of record CAWIFM010000008.1, on the reverse strand, counting down.
CGCGGCCGTCATCCACGTCGCAGGCCCGGAGTCGCTGCGGATGGCCTGGCGATCGCACTACGTCGGCCACCTGCGGGCGGTCAACAACAACCTGCTCGACACCTACCAGCTGAAGTCGCAGAACGCGCTGCTCGACGGGGCCGTCAAGCGGATCGAGCGCCGCGACGGCGGCTACCTGGTCACCGTCAGCTTCGCGCGCGCCGACGAGGTCACGCGCGACCTGCGCTACGACCGCGTGATCGTGTGTACCGGGTTCCGGTTCGACCCGTCGATCCTTCCGGAGCCGGAGCTCGTGATCGACGACCGCTTCCCGGCCCAGACGCCCGAGTGGGAGTCGACCAATGTGCCTGGCCTGTACTTCGCCGGCACGCTGATGCAGGTGCGCGACTTCAAGCGCTCCACCGGCGGGTTCATCCATGGCTTCCGCTACGGCGTGCGGGCACTGCACCGGATGCTCGAGCGCAAGTACCACGGCGTCGAGTGGCCGCACACCGTTCTCGCCGCCGACCCCGAGACGCTGATGGAGGCCGTGATCTCCCGCGTGAACCGCACGTCCGCGCTCTGGCAGCAGTTCGCGTTCATGTGCGACCTGATCGTCGTCGAGTCCGGCGGCGCTCGCTACCACGAGGAGCTGCCGCTCGACTACGTGCATTCGAGCCCGCCCGAGCTGTACTTCACGATCACGCTCGAGTACGGGCCCGATCACGACCTGGTCGATCCGTTCGACGTGTCGGTGGGCCGCATCGCGCAGTCCGACGCCGAGCGCGCCGCCGAAGGGCGGTACCTGCATCCGGTGGTGCGGTGCCACCGGCGCGGAGAGCTCGTCGCCGAGCATCACGTGACCGAGAACCTCGAGAACGAGTGGGACGGCCCCGGCCATCGGCTGCCGCTGAAGGAGTTCTTCGCCGGTCGGCTGGAGGCATCCGATGCAGGCACTGTCGCTGCGTGAGCTCGAGCAGCAGGCGCGCGAGCGGCTCGACCCGTCCGTGTACGACTTCTTCGCGGGCGGCGCCGACGACGAGCTGACGCTGCGGGCCAACGAGGCGGCCTTCGCGCGCATCGGCCTGGTCCCGCGCGTGCTGCGCGGCGGCGGTCCGCCGCGACTCGAGGTCGAGCTGCTCTCCTCCCGCGCCTCGATGCCGGTCGTGATCGCGCCGACCGCCTTCCATCGGCTCGCGCATCCCGACGGCGAGCGCGCCACCGCCCGCGCCGCGGCGGCCGCGGGCACGGTGATGATCGCGAGCATGGCGTCCACCGTCGCGATCGAGGAGATCGCGGCCTCGGCTGGAGGGCCGTGGTTCCAGCTCTACATCCAGCCCGACCTCGGCTTCACGGAGGCGGTGGTCCGGCGGGCGGAGGCGGCCGGCTGCGCCGCGCTGGTTGTCAGCGCCGACTCGCCGGCGTTCGGCCGTCGCGAGCGCGACCTGCGCCATGGCTTCGCCGACCTGCCGGAGGGGATGTGCTGCGAGAACATGCGCGATGGCGACGGCCCGCCGCGGCGGCTCGTCTTCACGCCGGAGCTCTCGTGGGATCACGTGGAGTGGCTCCGAGACAGGACCACGCTTCCGATCGCGCTGAAGGGCGTCGTGCATCCCGACGACGCCCGGATCGCCGTCTCGGCCGGCGTCGACGCGCTCGTGGTCTCCAACCACGGCGGCCGCCAGCTCGATGGCGTGCCGGCGGCCGTCGACCTGCTCCCGGCGATCGTCGACGCGGTCGGCGGCGAGCTGCCACTGGTCGTAGACGGCGGAGTCCGGCGTGGGACCGACGTCGTCAAGGCGTGCGCGCTGGGCGCGACCGCGGTCGGCATCGGGCGGCCGGTGCTGTGGGGCCTCGCCGTCGCCGGCGAGCCCGGCGTGCGGCACGTGCTCGAGCTGCTGCGCGCCGAGCTCGAGCGCGCGCTGGTCCTGTGTGGCTGCGACTCCCCGGCGCAGGCGGACCGCGACCTGCTGCACGTGGCGAGGGTCGGGGAGCCGTGGTGACGCGCGCGCGTGCCGCCGCGGGCACGCTGGCGCTTGCGAGCGTCCCGTACTGGCTGCCGGGCGCCGTCGTCGCGCTGCGGATTCGCATCTTCACGCTGGTGAACGGCGACGAGGGCGTGGCGATCCCCGGGCGGGCGGTCGACGCCGCGCACTTCGAGGAGGTGTACGCGCACCCGGCCGCGAGCGGCCGCAGCCGCGGTGCGGCGCTGTCGGACCTGTTCTGGTACTGGCTCTCGCCGGGGCCGGAGATCCACCAGGAGCACCTCGAGGCCGGCCGCCGCTACGACGAGGTCGCGCTCACCACGCGCCGCCTGCTCGCACGCCCGCGCGCGAGCGTGGCGGCGCTGGCGGCGGACTGCACCGCCAGGGTGCTCGACGAGCGGCCGATCACCGGCATGCGGCTGGTCCGGCTGCGCGACCTGATGATGCCGATCTGGGCCGAGTTCGCCTATGAGCTCGTGTTCGGCGAGCGCTGCCCGCGCCGCGCGCGCGAGCTGATCGTCGGCAACGCGAACGACGTCGTCACGGCGCTCAAGTGCACCGGGCTGCGGCACATGGGCCGGCGCGACCGCCTCACGCGGTATCTCGTCGACCAGCTCGAGCACGGCACCCAGCCGCTACAGCCCCTGCCCGCCGGGCTGTCGACGCGCGAACGGGCGCTGTACCTGCAGGGCGCGTTCTTCAATACCGCCGTCGTGCAGATGTCCGAGGCGACGGCGCACCTGCTGATGGTCCTCGCGCAACAGCCCGAGGCGCAGGCGCGGGTGGCCGCCGAGCCCGATGACGCGGGCTACTTCGACCGCGTGCTCGACGAGACGCTGCGGCTGTATCCGCTGTTCGGCATCGCTCATCGGATCACGTCGGCGGCGATCGCGGTCGACGGGCACACGATCCCGCCCGGCTCCGTGCTCTGCTTCAACTATCCCGCCTACCACCGCGCCGGCTACGACGATCCGGACGCGTTCCGCCCCGAGCGCTGGGAGGACCTGTCGCACCACGATGCCGCCTTCGTCCCGTTCGGCGTCGCCGGCAATCGCCCGTGCCCGGCGCGCGGGATCGCGCCGGTCGCGCTGCGGGCGTCGACCAATGAGGTGCTGCGGCGGTTCGCGCTCGCCTCCTCCGCCTCCCACACGCGCTCGATCCCGAACCGCGGACCATGCGTCGTCGTCTCGCGCACGGCGCGCCGCGAGCCGCGGCTGCGCCTGCTGCTCGCTTTCGTGCGGGGGCGCGACCGCTGGGAGGACGTGTGGCGCAGCCTCGTCCAGCTCGTGCTCGGGACCTACATGGTGTCGGACGCCCGCCGGCTGCGCCTCTGCGAGCGCCATTTCGAGTCTTCGAGGTCGAACCCACGCGTGACCCGGTGAGCGAGCCGGCCGCGCCCGTCCCCGCGCTCACGCACCGGCAGATCATGAGGGTGCTCGCCGGCGTGATGCTCGGCATGCTGGCCGCCGCGCTGAGCCAGACGGTCGTGGCGACGGCGCTGCCGACGATCGTCGGTGAGCTGGGAGGCCAGGACAAGCTGGCCTGGGTGGTCTCGGCCGCGCTGCTGACCGCCACCGCGTCGACGCCGATCTGGGGCAGGCTCAGCGATCAGTACGGCCGCAAGCTGCTGTTCCAATACGCGATCGGCGTGTTCCTCGCGGGCTCGGCGCTCTCCGGCTTCGCGCAGGGGATCGAGGAGCTGATCGCCTTCCGCGCCGTCCAGGGCGTGGGCATCGGCGGCCTGATCGCGCTCTCTCAGGCGATCATCGGCGACATCGTCGCGCCGCGCCAGCGCGGCCGGTACCAGGGGTACGTGGGGTCGGCATTCGCGCTCGCGACGGTTGCCGGCCCGCTGATCGGCGGCGTCCTCGTCGACACGCTGTCCTGGCGCTGGTGCTTCTTCGTCGGGATCCCGATCGGGATCGCCGCACTGGTCGTGACAGAGCGCGTGCTGCGGCTTCCGTTCCCCCGTCACGAGCACGCGATCGACTACGTCGGCGCGGGGCTGATCTTCGGCGGCGTCAGCGCCATCCTGCTCGTGCTCTCGCTCGCGGGCAGGGAGTTCGCGTGGGCATCGGCGCCGACGTACCTGCTCGCCGCGCTCGGACTGGCGCTGCCGGCCGCTGCGGTCTGGTGGGAGCGTCGCGCGTCTGAGCCGATCATCCCGCCGCGGCTCTTCGCGAACCGAACCTGCGTGCTCACGAGCGTCGCGGGGTTCACGGTCGGAGTGGCGATGTTCTGCGGAATCGTCTACCTGCCGCAGTACCTGCAGATCGTCAAGAATCAGAGCCCGACCGACTCCGGCCTGCTCATGTTGCCGCTGATGGTCGGGCTGCTCACGACCTCGATCGCCTCGGGCCGCGTGATCACCCGCACCGGTCGCTACAAGCCCTTCCCGATCGCGGGGCTCGCCCTCGCCAGCGTCGGGCTCTTCCTGCTCTCGCGCCTGCACGTCGGCTCCCCGCTGGTCACCGTCTGCCTCTACATGGCGATCGTCGGACTCGGCATCGGGATGGCCATGCAGGTGCTCGTGCTCGCCGTCCAGAACGCCGTCGACCGGCGTGACCTCGGCGTCGCCACCTCCGCGTCGTCGTTCTTCCGCTCGATGGGCGGGGCAATCGGCGTCTCCGTGTTCGGCGCGCTGCTCTCTCATCGCCTGCGGGAGCTTCTGCCCGACCTGCTGGCCGGCGCAGGCTCCGAGAGCGGGCGGCTGCTCGGCACGCCGGACGCGATCCACGAGCTCTCGCCGCCCGTGCGCGATGCGGTCATCGAGGCCTTCGCCGAGTCGTTGCAGACGGTCTTCCTTGCCGCCGTCCCGTTCACCCTTGCCGGATTCCTCGCCGTGCTGTTGCTCCCGGAGCTGCGGCTGCGCAGCGCCACCGACCAGCCCCAGGGGGTCGCCGAGGACCTCGCGAGCGACCCACACAGGAGTCGGCCTCAGGAGACCGCCGCGCGCGTTGTCGGTCCCGCGCGACCGTCGCCGCGCTCACCGGGATGACTGCCCAATCGGGCGCGAGCGGGGAGCTCCGGTCGAACCTGGGCCGCGTCGAAGACCCTGGCGACAGGGTCCGGCGGTCGCGTGAACGCAAGCATCGAGCCCGTGTCTTGCGTCGGTGCGGCTGCGTGCAGCTGCCCGATCGCCGACCACGCGGTCCGGTCCGCGGCCAGGAGGGCGTTCGCCCCTTGTGGCACGGCCACCTGACGTCGGTGGACAACGCGGAGTCGTTGTGCCCGCGCCTGATCGGTTGACACCGCCAGGATGACATCGCGGGTGCGCCCGACCAGATGACGAACCGCGGCAACATCCGTGGCAACATCCAGATCGTCCCATGCGTCCGTATCGTCCGCGCGCCGGGACGATACGGACGACCTGGCACGCAACGGACGGATATGACAGTCGAGTTACCAGGTTGAGGGCCTGGTCCGGGATAACCGGGTGGAGGTTCGAGTCCTCTTCGGCGCATGACGCGAAGGCCCCGCATGTCGGGGCTTTGTCGTCCCCGGCGCTGCGGCGTGGAGAACATTCGTGGCAACACCTCTGACAACGATGTTCTCCACGTCTTCGTCGACATCGCGGGTCGACGCGAGCTCGTGCCGCGATCGCGTGATGGACGAGACCCAGTCTGACCACGATCGCGCTGCCGCACTACGACCTGGGGCGCAAGGCCGTCGTGGTCCTCTTCGCCGAGATCGATCGAGGCCCGACGCCAGGCGACACGAAGGCCGAGATCCACCGCGTGCCGATGCCACTCCGCATACGCGACTCGGTGGCGCCGCCTGCGGTGATCACCGCGCGCCGCTGACCGGACCGACGGTCACGACGGGCGACGACATCGCCGCGCGACGGGCGGCACCGCTCTGACCCCTGGCGCAGTTCGTCATCGCTCGACGACCGCCGCGGTACACGGAGATCCGAAAGACGAGCTGGTGCGCGGCCGCTCACGGGCGACCGAGCCACGCCAGATCGAACGGCCGCAGGAACGGCGGCGGCTCGTAGGCGTCGAAAACGCTCCCCGTGTCCTTCGGCCAGCGCCCGCGGTCGAGGCGCTCGAGCAGCACGTTGAGGGCCGCCAGCGTCTCGGCGTCCGTGAACGTGCAGTGCCCGGGGCGGTCGACCCAGCGCTGCTCCAGCAACCGGCTGCGCCCGGCCTGCCGAACTGCGTCGCGATAGGCGCGCTCGTGCGGCGAGACGACGAGTCCGTCGTCGGTGGTGTGGACGGTGAGAACGGGCACGGGGATGCGGCCGTCGTAGACGACGTTCCGCACCAGATACGCCGTCGCGCGCAGCTCGGACCGGACGCGCCGGCCCTTCGCCAGCAAGCGCAGGTCGCCGCGCAGGTCGAGGCCGCGGTAGAGCGCTCCGACCAGGTCCCGGCTCGCCGAGCGGGCCAGCAGCCGCGTGTAGTCAACGCCCACGTTCCAGGACGGGTTGCCGCCCGCGCGCTGCTCGACCTCCTGCCGGAAGCCGAAGATGAACGCCAGCTGGAACTGGAGCGCCTGGAGCTGGTTCGCCCAGCGGGCCGCGTAGTCGTCGCGGGCGGGCCGCGGCGTGCCGACCTGCCACCAGTCGGGCAGCGGGAACAGCGCCGCCGCCAGCGCGAGCCGAGCCCGGCCGCCCGCCGTCGCCGCCGCGGCGGCGACGGCAGCGTTGGCGCGCGCGACGTTGGCCTGCCAGTCCGTGATGTTCACGAGCTCGAGCTGTGAGGCCGGCGCCGAGACGGCGGGGTTCGGGTCGGCCGACAGCAGGGTCTTGATCGCGTACTGGAGGTCAAGGTTCTGGTTCCAGAGCCCGACGGCTCCGCCGACGATCCCGCAGAACGGCAGCGCGCCGTCGAAGCGCCGCGGATGCCGCTGGACGAGCCCGGCGGTGATCATGCCTCCCATCGACTCACCCCAGGCGATCGTGCGGCGCGGCTCTCCGAAACGGTCCTCGAAGCGCTCGAGCAGGTCGATCTGGTCGCGCAGCGCCTCCTCCACCGCCCAGCCGTTCGACGCATAGGACGAGCCGGCCAGCGCGAACCCTTCGGCGAGCAGGTGATCCGCGACCGTACGGTTGCGCGAGGTCTCGGCCGGCGGGTTGGGGACGAAGGGCGGGACGTAGCCGTGGCTGTAGAGCAGCAGGGTGCCGTTCCAGTCCGGCGGGACCTCCGCCTTGAACGTCGAGCCGTCCTCGGCGGTGCCCGTGTAGCACGTGACCGCCGGGTTGGTGCAGGTCGGCGGCGCCGCCGACGCCGGGCCGGCGGTTACCGCCATCAGGGCCACCGTGACGATGAGCAGTCCCACTCGGCGCATCGCGTCTCTCCTCTCGCTTCTGACGCCAGCGTACGCCTAGTGTCAAGCTGCCTGATATTCGGGCGCCTGAGAACCCGTCTTGCTACCGTCGGCCTGTGAGCACCTCGAGTCGCGCACGCGTCGCCCCGCGGATCTCGTACGTCGTCGGCCGCCTGGATCGCGCGCTGCGGCGCGAGATCGGAACCCTGGTGGCGCCGCTGACGGTGCCCCAGTACACCGCGCTGTCGATCCTGCGCGACCGGGCCGGCCTCTCGAACGCGCAGCTCGCCCGCCGCAGCTACGTGACGCCGCAGTCGATGAACGAGGTCATCGCCGCGCTCGAGCGCAAGGGCCTGGTCGCCCGCGCGCCGGCGGCCAACCACGGGCGGGTGCTCGAGATGACGGTGACCGAGACGGGCGTCGAGACCCTCAAGCGCTGCGACCGTGCGGTCACCGAGATGGAGGACCGCATGCTCGCCGACCTCGACCCGGAGGCTCGGGCGGAGCTGCTGAAGGCGCTCACCGGCTGCGTGCACCGGCTCGGCGCCGGCCTTCCGGACGTGTAACAAGCCGCCTGACATAAATCAGGCACCCTGATACTCTCCGCGCCGAGGAGAGAGGCGAGTGCTTGCGGTCCACGACCTGAGCGTCACGTACGCCGGCGCCGTCCAGGCGCTGCGCAGCGTCTCGCTGGAGGTGCCCGAGCGCTCCATCCTCGCCGTCCTCGGCAGCAACGGGGCCGGCAAGTCGACGCTGCTGCGCGCCATCTCGGGCACGCTCGCGGGCCAGAGCGGCGCGGTGACGGGCGGCACGATCGAGATGGCCGGCCGCCCGCTGCTCGGCCGGGATCCCGCGCAGATCGCCCGCTCGGGCGTCGTGCAGGTGCCCGAGGGCCGGCGCGTCTTCACTCACCTGACCGTCGCCGAGAACCTGCGCGCGGGAGGCCTCGCCGCACCCGACAGGGGCGCGCGCGAGCGGGCGCGGGCGTGGGTGCAAGAGCTCTTCCCCATCCTCGCCGAGCGCGCCGGCCAGCGAGCCGGCCTGTTGTCGGGCGGCGAGCAGCAGATGCTCGCCATCGGCCGCGCCCTGATGGCCGGGCCGCGGGTGCTGCTGCTCGACGAGCCGTCGCTGGGCCTGGCGCCCAAGGTGGTCGGGCAGATCGGCGAGGTCATCGGCGAGATCAACCGCCAGGGCGTGACCGTCGTGCTCGTCGAGCAGAACGCGGCGATGGCGCTGTCCGTCGCGGACCGCGCCGTCGTCCTGGAGGTCGGCGGCGTGTCGCTGGCGGGAGGCGCACGCGAGCTGGCCGACAGCCCGCAGGTGCGCGACCGCTACCTCGGGGGCGAGAGCGCTCCCGCGCCGCCGCGCCCACAGGCCGCGACGGCCTCCGAGGAGCTCGAAGTCGACGAGGTCACCGTGCGCTTCGGCGGCGTCACCGCGCTCTCCGAGGTCTCCTTCACCGTGGCGCCGGGCTCGACGCACGCGCTGATCGGCCCCAACGGCGCCGGCAAGTCCACCTGCCTGAACGTGCTCTCGGGCGTCTACGCGGCGAACGCGGGGAGCGTCCGCTACGGCGGGCGCGAGCTGCGAGGGCTGCGGCCGCACCGCGTGGCCGCGCTCGGTGTCTCGCGCACGTTCCAGAACATCTCGCTGTCGCCGGGCGCGACGGTGCTCGACAACCTCCTGCTCGCCCGCCACCGCCTGATGCGCGCGGGCTTCCTCTCCGACGGGCTGCGGCTGCCGCGCGCGCGTCGCGAGCGCACGGCACACGAGGGCCGCGTGCGCGAGATCGCGGCGCTGGTCGACCTCGAGCCGGCGATCGACCGGCAGGTCCGCACGCTCTCCTACGGCACGCGCAAGCGCGTCGAGCTGGCGCGCGCGCTGTGCGCCGAGCCCAGCCTCGTCCTGCTCGACGAGCCGGTGGCGGGCATGGCGCGCGAAGAGGCGACGGCGATGGCCGGCGCCATCGGCTCGGCCCGCGCCGAGCTCGGGATCTCGGCGCTCGTGGTCGAGCACGACATGGCGTTCGTGATGGCCATCGCAGACCGCGTCACGGTGCTCGACTTCGGCCGCCGGATCGCCGACGGCACGCCCGCCGAGGTCCAGCGCAACCCCGAGGTGCGGCGCGCCTACCTGGGAGGCGAGGCGTGAACCAGTTCGTCACCCTGCTCGCCGGCGGGCTGCTCCTGGGCGCGATCTACGCCCTGGTCGCGCTCGGCTTCGTGACGATCTTCCGGGCGACCGGCGTCATCAACTTCGCGCAGGGCTCGGTGCTGCTGCTGGGCGCCTACGTCATCGGGCGCCTGCACGACTCGATCGGGTTCTGGCCCGCGGTGCTCGCGGGGATCGCGGCGGCGGCGCTGGTGTCGCTGGCGATCGACGCGCTGCTGATCCGCCGCATCCGTCAGGCCGACCTCGGGACCCTGGCCATCCTCACCATCGGCGTCGACATCCTGCTGCTCACCGAGCTGACGCGCCGGATCGGCACGGACGTGATCAGCATCGGCGCGCCGTGGGGCGCGAGCGTCGTCGAGGTCGCGGGGATCCGGATCCCGGCATCGCGCGTGATCGCCGGCGGCGTCGCCCTCGTGCTCGTCGCCGCGCTCGCCATCGCGGTGAAGCTGACCGACTGGGGCGTCGCCATGCGCTCGGCGGCCGAAGACGGCGAGACCGCGTCGCTGATGGGCATCCGGCTCAACCGGGTGGCGGCCGGGGCCTGGGTGCTGGCCGGCGCCCTGGCTGCGGTGGGCGGGCTGTTCCTGACCTCCTTCCCGGCGGCCGGCGTGACCGGCGGCGTCGGCCTGGTCGCCCTGGCGGCGATCCCCGCCGTCGTGCTCGGCGGCTTCGACTCGCCGGAGGGGTCCGTGGTCGGCGGCCTGATCATCGGCGTGGTGTCGGTGCTGTGCGCCGGCTATCAGGACGAGCTGTCGTTCCTCGGGCGCGGCGTCGGCACCGTCGCACCGTTCGTGGTCATGCTGCTGGTGCTGCTCGTGCGGCCGTCGGGGCTGTTCGGGACGCGCGAGGTGACCCGTGTCTAAGGCCCTCGGCGGCGCGGTCGTGGTCGTCGTGCTCGCGGCACTGCCGCTCTACCTCGAGAGCTTCTGGCTGCAGACCGCGCTGTTCGCGATGGCGGCGGTCGTGGCAGCCATCGGCCTGACGCTGCTGGTGGGCATCGCCGGGCAGCTCTCGCTCGGCCACGCCTTCTTCGTCGCCATCGGCGCCTACGGCTACGCCTTCCTGGCGGCCGAGGGCGTGCCGCCGCTGCTGGCGCTCGTCGGCGCCGTCGGCCTGGCCGGGATCGCCGGTGCGCTCTTCAGCCCAATCTCCGGCCGCGTGCGCGGCATCTACCTCGGCCTCGCGTCGCTCGGCCTCGTGTTCATCGGCCAGCACATCCTGCAGAACGCGACCGGGATCACCGGCGGCTACGAGGGCGTGGCCGTCGAGCCGTTCAGCCTCTTCGGCTTCAGCTTCTCGGCCACCGATCCCGACGTGTCCGTCTTCGGCGTGCCCTACGGGCCGCTCGAGCGGCTCTGGTACCTCGGGCTCGTGCTCGTCGGGTTGTCCGTGTGGTACGGCCGCAACCTGGTGCGCAGCCGGCCCGGGCGGGCGCTCGCCACCGTGCGCGACAGCGAGGTGGCCGCCGCGACGATGGGCGTCGACGTCGTCCGCTACAAGGCGGCCGCCTTCACGGTGTCGTCGATGTACGCCGGGCTCGGCGGCGTGCTGTACGCGCTGGCCTTCGGGCGGATCGTGCCGGAGTCGTTCGGCTTGGTGCTTTCGGTCGACTTCCTGGTGATGATCGTCATCGGCGGCGCGGGGTCGGTTGGCGGCGCCGCCGCGGGCGCGGTGTTCGTGACCGCCCTGCCGCTGATCCTCAACCACTACAGCGGCTCGTTGCCGCTGCTCGCCGAGCCGGGTAGCGGCGGCATCTCGGCCTCGGAGTTCAGCCGCTACGTCTACGGCGCGGCGATCGTCGCCGTGCTCCTGTTCGCGCGAGACGGGCTGGCGGGGCTCGTCCGCCGGTCCCCAGAGTTCAAGGAGAGGCTCGCATGAGCAGACGTCTGTTCGGAATCGTGGCGCTCGCCCTCGCGCTGGCCGCGTGCGGCAAGGCCGACGACGGCGGCGAGGCCTCGGGCGAGGGCTCGGTCAAGACCGGCCCCGGCACGACCGCCGACACCATCACGCTCGGCTACCTGCCCGACCTCTCGGGTGTCTTCGCCCCCAACGGCAAGTCGATGATGGAGGGGGCGAACCTCTACTGGGACGCCAAGAACGAGGACGGCGGGATCTGCGGCCGCCAGGTCGAGCTGGAGGTCCAGGACACCGGCTACGACCCGCAGAAGGCGGTCGCGGCCTACCAGCAGATGTCCGGCGACGTCGTCGGCCTCGGCCTCGTCCTGGGCTCCTCGATCACCTCGGCGCTGCTGCCCTCGGTCGAGCAGGAGGGCATGTTCCTCAACTTCGCCGGCTGGACATCGGACATCCTGCCGAACGAGAACGTCGCCATCGCCGGCACCACGTACGACATCGAGGCGATCAACGCGGTCGACTTCCTGATGAGCGAGCACGGCGTCAAGGAGGGCGACACGATCGGCCACCTGTACTTCGAGGGTGACTACGGCGAGAACGCGCTGAAGGGCTCCAAGTTCGCGGCCGACAAGCACGGCCTGAAGATCGTCGAGCAGAAGATCACGCCGGCCGAGACCGACATGACGGGCCAGGTGGCGGCCTTCCGGCGCGCGGGCGTGAAGGCGATCCTGTTCTCCGCCGCCCCGCCGCAGGCGGCGTCGCTGGCCGGCATCGCCGCCTCGCAGAAGCTCGACGTCCCGATCGTGGCCAACGGGCCCGGCTGGACGCCGCAGCTGCTGACCACGCCGGCCGCCGACGCGCTGGCCGCCAACTACTACGTGGTCTCCTCGATGGCCCCGCTCGGCCTCGAGGCCGACGGCGTCAGGGAGTTCCTCGACGCCTACGAGGCCGAGTTCCCGAAGGGCACGCCGTCGTCGAATGGCTCGCTCTACGCCTACGCCGGCGCCCAGATCGCCGACGCGGCGCTCACCAAGGCATGCGAGAACCAGGATCTCACGCGCCAGGGCGTGCTCGACGCGCTGCGCTCGATCGATGCGCTCGACACGGGCGGCACGATCGCGGGCACGCTCGACTTCACCGATCCCGCCCAGCCGCCGAGCCGCATGATCTACATCGCCAAGGTGAGCAAGGACGCGCCCGGCGGGCTCGAGCCGCTGGGCGAGGCGCAGACCGCGGCCGACGCCGAGGAGTACACGTTCTGATGGGCGTCCTCGACGGCAAGGCCGCGATCGTGACGGGGTCCGCCCGGGGGATCGGGCGGGCCACCGCCGCGCTGCTCGCCGAGCACGGGGCGCGCGTGCTGATCAACGACGTCGACGCCGACGCAGCGGCGGAGACGGCCCGCGAGCTCGGCGCCGAGGTGCACGCCGGGGACCTGACCGCAGACGGGGTCGCCGAGGAGCTGGTGCAGCGCGCGGTGGAGGCGTTCGGCGGCCTCGACATCGTCGTCAACAACGCCGGCTACACGTGGGACGGCATGGCGCACAAGATGACCGACGAGCAGTTCCGGGCGATGCTCGAGATCCATGCCGTGGTGCCGTTCAAGGTGCTGCGCGCGGCGGCGCCCCACCTGCGCGACCCCGCCAAGCGCGAGGCCGAGGAGGGGCGCGAGGTGTTCCGCAAGGTGGTCAACGTGACGTCGATCTCGGGGACGCAGGGCAACCTCGGGCAGGTCAACTACGCCACCGCCAAGGCGGGGCTGGTGGGGCTGACGAAGACGCTCGCGCGCGAGTGGGGGCCGTTCAAGATCAACGTCAACGCGGTCGCCTTCGGGTTCGTGGAGACGCGCATGACGGCGTCGCTGCCCGACCGGATGCGCGAGGCCGCGCCGCAGATCATCCCGCTCGGCCGCCCGGCCGCCCCCGAGGAGGCGGCGGGTGCGATCTTCCTGCTGTGCACGCCGTGGTCGAACTTCATCCACGGGCAGGTGATCACCGCCAGCGGCGGCCAGACGACGGGCATGACGACATGAGCTTCGATCTCGGAGCCATCGGCCGGCCCGGCGAGCCGCACCGCTACGACGTCACCGAGGACGCCCTGCACGCGTACGCGCAGGCCACCGGCGGAGGCGCCGCCGGCCCCGTGTTCGCGATCGTGCCGGCGTGGGAGACGATCCCCGCCGCCTCGCGGTCGGTCGCCTCCGACGACGCGCGGCGGCGGATCGTGCACGCCGCCCAGGACATCCACGTGCACGCGCCGATCGAGGCCGGAATGTCGCTCGTCACCACCGCCACGCCGATCGGGATCTTCGCGCGGCGCAGCGGCGCCGCGCTGGTGATCCGCGCGGAGACCCGCGACGACGGGCGGCTGGTGGCCGAGCAGTACGTCACCGAGCTGTTCCGCGGGCTCAAGTCCGGCGAGGACCGCGGCGAGCCGGCGCCCGACGTTCCCGCGGGCGCGCGCGAGGGCGAGCCACGCGAGGCCGCCTTCGAGGTGGCCGGCGACCAGGCGGAGCGGTACGCCGAGGCGTCCGGCGACCACAACCCGATCCACCTCGACGAGGAGGCGGCACGGGCGGTGGGCCTGCCCGGGCGCATCCTCCACGGCCTGTGCACGATGGCGCTGGCCGGGCGGGCGGTCGAGCAGGTCGCGGGCCGCGAGCCGACGCGGCTGGCGGTGCGGTTCTCGGCGCCGGTCGCGCTCGGCGCCACGGTGACGACGCGCGTCTGGCCCGACCTCTCGTTCGAGGCCGCGTCCGGCGAGGCCACGGTGCTCAAGGGCGGCTGGGCCAAGTGATCGACGACGTCGTCGCGATCGACTTCCACACGCACGCCGAGCGTGCGGCGGACGGTCACGACAGCCTGCCGCCGCACCTGCGCGAGGCGGCCGCGAAGCACTTCCGCGGCGAGCTCCCACGCCCGACCGCCCAGGAGGTGGCCGACCACTACCGCGAGCGGCGCATGATGGCGGTGATCTTCCCGGTCGACCACGAGCTGGCCACCGGGCAGCCGCGCGTGCCCAACGAGGAGGTGGCGGAGGCGGCCGCCGCCAACCCGGACGTGCTGATCCCGTTCGCGAGCATCGACCCGGCGCGCGGCCGCGAGGGCGTCGAGGAGGCACGCCGCCTGATCGCCGACCACGGCGTCCGCGGCTTCAAGTTCCACCCCAACATCCAGGCCTTCTACCCCAACGACCGGAGCGCCTACCCGCTCTACGAGGTGATCGCCGAGGCGGGTCTGCCGGCGCTCTTCCACACCGGCCACAGCGGCATCGGCTCCGGCCTGCCGGGCGGCGGCGGGATCCGCCTCAAGTACTCGCAGCCGATCCACGTCGACGACGTCGCGGTCGACTTCCCGGAGCTGAAGATCGTGCTCGCGCACCCGTCGTTCCCGTGGACCGACGAGGCGATCTCGATCGCCATGCACAAGCCGCACGTGTACATCGACCTCTCCGGCTGGTCGCCGAAGTACTTCCCGCCGCAGCTCGTGCAGTACGCCAACACGCTGCTCTCCCGGCAGGTGCTGTTCGGCTCCGACTACCCGATGATCGCGCCGGACCGCTGGCTCGCCGACTTCGCGGACGCCCCGTTCCGCGACGAGGTCCGCCCGCTCGTGCTCAAGGAGAACGCGGCTCGGCTGCTGGGCCTCGCAGCTTCGCCTTGAGGACCTTGCCGGCGCCCGTCTTGGGGAGCGGCTCGTCGCGGAACTCGAACGAGCGGGGCAGCTTGAAGCCGGCGATCTGCGGGCGGCAGTGCTCGACGATCTCGTCCCCGTCCAGCTCCGCGCCCGGCTCGGGGACGACGATCGCGTGGACGCGCTCGCCCCAGCGGTCGTCCGGACGCGCGACGACCGCGACCTCGCGCACGCCGGGGTGCGAGGCGATCGCGTTCTCGACCTCGATCGAGTACACGTTCTCGCCGCCGCTGACGATCATGTCCTTGAGGCGGTCGGCGAGGTACAGGTAGCCGCCGTCGAGGCGCCCGGCGTCGCCGGTCCGGTACCAGCCGTCGTCGCTCAGCACCTCGCGCGTCGCGTCGTCGCGGTTCCAGTAGCCCGGCATCACGTTCGGCCCGCGCACGCACACCTGCCCCACCTCGCCGTCCGGCAGCGGCCGGTCGAAGGGATCGCGGATCTCGATCTGTACGCCCGGGATCGCATGGCCGACGGACCGCGGATGGCGGCCGGCCCGGTGGTCGGCCGGCGAGAGGTAGGTGACACCCGGCGCCGCCTCGGTCATGCCGTACCCGTGCAGGAAGTCGCACGACAGCGTGCGCATCGCCCGCTCGAGCAGGCTCTCGGGCATCGGCGCGGCCGCGTAGTGCAGCAGCCGCAGGCTGCCGAGGTCGGCCGGATGCTGCTCGAGGTGCTCGAGCAGCATCTGGATCATGGTCGGCACGAGCACGAGGACGGTCGCGCCGTGCGCCTCGATGGCATGTACGAGGCGAGGCAGGTCGAAGCGGTCGAGCAGGATGTGGGCGCCACCGGCCCAGGTGACGCAGAAGACCATCGTCGAGTCGGCGACGTGGAACATCGGCCCGGCGTGGACGTAGCGGTCCTCCAGCGAGAGCGCATCCTGGAACAGGAAGTGCTTGGCGTTGGCCACGAGGTTGCCGTGGCTGAGCATGACGCCCTTCGGCAGACCGGTGGTGCCGCCGGTGTACGAGATCGCCGCCAGCGTGTCGGGCGGGATATCGGGCGCTCGGGCAGGCTCGCTGACGTCGAGCAGCGCCTCGTAGCCGATGCAGTCGCCGGGCGTCGCTGCGTCCCCGGCGTGGACGACGTGCGCGAGCGCCTCGCAGCGCTCGCGCAGGTCGCGGGCGGCGTCGAGCCGGGCGTCGTCGGCGAAGAGCACCCGCGTTCCGGAGTCGTCGATCATGAACGCCAGCTCGTGCGACGCGAGCCGGTGGTTCAGGCTGTTCATCACGCGGCCGTGGGCGGGCACGGCGAGCCAGCACTCCAGGTGCGCGGCGGTGTTGCCGGCCAGCGTGCCGACGAAGGCGCCGGGCGGCAGCCCGAGGCGGTCGAGCGCGCCGCCGAGGCGCGAGACGCGCTCGCCCAGCTCGCGGTACGTCAGCTGCCTGTTGGCGTCGATGACGGCGGTGCGGTCACCGTGCACCTGCACCGCGTGCTCGAGCGGCCAACTCAGGCTGCCTGATACCACGGCGCCATCATCGCACGCGCATGGGGCGCACGGCGATCAGCACCTTGCTCAGCGAGCAGGTCCGGCCGTCCTCGTGGGTGATCTCGACGTCCCAGGCCCACAGGTCCGGCGCGGCTGCACGGCGCCGCGCCACGGCGGTCAGCCGGCCCTCGCCGACGTCGGCGACGATCGAGGTGTCGTTCGACATCCCGGAGGCCGTCATCCCCTCGCTCATCACGCCCGCGGCAGTGCCCATCGACGCGGCGCCTTCCGCGACCGCCGTCAGAACCCCGCCGTGCAGCCGCCCGCCGTGGTCGAGCAGATCGGCACGCACGTCGAACTTACCCACGACCTCAGACGGCTCGATCCGGTCGTAGGAGAGCCCGATCTGCGCGTCGAACGAGCGCTCGAACGCGACGGCCGGTGAGAAGTCGGCGGGGTCCAAGAGCGGGGACGATATCCGGTGAGTGGTGAGCGACGGGAGTCGTGGCAACATCCGCGGCAACATCCAGATCGTCCGATGCGTCCGCATCGTCCGGATTCCCGGACGAATCGGACGATCTGGCGCGATCCGGACGGATATGACACTCGGGTTACCAGGTTGAGGGCCTGGTCCGGGACAACCGGGTGGAGGTTCGAGTCCTCTTCGGCGCATCGAAAGGCCCTGCACAGCAGGGCTTTTCGCGTTCTGGGGCTACGGCGTCGTCGACCTCCGCCATCAGCCGTGGCTACGCCGTCTTGACTTTGAACTGAGTTCAGATAGATTCTTGCGCAATGAACCCCGAGCGGCAGAAATCGAACAGGGCCTGGGACGTCGAGCCTCCAAGGGTCATGGACACCCGGTTCCGCCGCCGTGCAGCCCGCAGTCAGCGCGACCTCGTGGCCGCTTCCCTGCTCCTCTGCCCGGACCGCAAGGACAGTGGCGTGCGCGGCAGGCCCTGACGGGCGCGACGCAGTTCCGGGACGTCACTAGGGTCCATGCGCATGACGTCTCCCCTTGGCGAGTTCATTCGCCGGCAACGCGAGCTGCAGGAGCTCTCGATGCGCCAGCTTGCGGACCTCGTCGGCATCTCCAACCCGTATCTGTCGCAGATCGAGCATGGGTTGCGCGAGCCGTCGGAGAAGGTGCTCGACGCGATCGCCGAGAACCTGCAGCTGTCGGCCGGGGCGCTGTACGAGCACGGGGCGCGCCGCCAGGACGAGGACATCGACGAGGGTGGCGAGAGCGCGGTCGTGGCGGCGATCCGGGCGGACCCACATCTCACGGCGCGACAGCGCCAGGCGCTGCTCGAGGTCTACAGCGCGTTCGTCGGCGGGCGGCCCCGCTGACGGTCGCGGCGCGGGAGCGCCACGACCGTCGTATCGGGGGAGGGGCTCAGGAGACGAGCTCGCGGGCGGCGCCCGCGTACGCCTTCGCGACCTCGCGCGTGAAGTCGGCCTGGGCCGCCGCGGCGCTCACGATCCAGTCGACCTTGGTCGTGCCGGCCGCCTTCTCGTAGGACTCGGTGAGGGAGACCACAGCCTTCTCGTACGTGTCGAGGATGGCCGCGCCGGTCTTCTTGCCGTTGGCGACGGCCTTCTCGTTGAGCTCGACGACGCGCTCGGTTGCGGCGTCGATGCTCTCGGTGACAGGGCTGGACTTGGTCTGGGTGGCCATTGCGGGCTGCCTTTCGGTGCTCGTTGGAGGTGACTCGTTAGCAAGTTAGCAAGCTCTCTAGCTAATGTCAACATGAATTCAGTTTAGAAGTCTGTACCGCTCGCGTAGCTCGCGCTTGAGCACCTTGCCGCTGGGCGTGCGGGGCAGCTCGTCGACGAGGTCGACCGAGCGCGGGAGCTTGTAGCCGGCGAGCCGCTCGCGCGCGAACGCGATCAGGTCCTCCGGCGCCGGCCGCGCGCCCGGCCGTGGCACGACGAGCGCCTTGACCGCCTCGCCCCAGTGCGCGTCGGGCACTCCGATGACCGCCACGTCGGCGACGTCGGCGTGCTGTGCGAGCGCCTCCTCGACCTCGACCGGATAGACGTTCTCGCCGCCGCTCACGATCATGTCCTTGATCCGGTCGGCGAGGAACAGGTAGCCGTCCTCGTCGACGTGGCCGCCGTCGCCGGTGCGCAGCCAGCCGTCCGCCGTCAGCGCAGCCGCGGTCTCGGCGGGCCGGTCGAAGTAGCCCGGCGTGACGTTCGGTCCGCGCAGCCACACCTCCCCCACCTCGTGCGGGCCCAGCGCGGCACCGCTCACCGGGTCGGCGATCCTGAGCTCGACCCATGGATACGGGCGGCCGGCCGACCTCAGCAGGTGCTCGCGCGGGCCTCCGGGATCGTGGTCCTCCGGCTCCAGCGCGACCACGCCGCCGGTGCTCTCGGTCAGGCCGTAGAGGCCGAGCAGCGCGCAGCCGAACGTTCGCAGGGACGCCTTGAGCACAGGCGTTGTGATCGGCGCGGCGCCGTAGGCGATCGTGCGCAGGGCCGAGAAGTCGCGCTCGGCGGCTCCCGGCACGGCGGTCAGCAGCTGGAGCATCGTCGGAACGAGCACCGCGTTGGTCACGCGCCTGTGCTCGAGGATGTCGAGCACGCCCGCGGGATCGAACTCGCTCACGATCACCGTGGTCGCGCCGTGCCAGAGCCCGCAGTACGCCCATCCGATGCCGCCGATATGGAACATCGGGAGCGGCGTGAGGCTGACGGAGCGCTCGTCGAACGCCCACAGCCGCGAGGTCTGCGCCGTGACGGCCAGGTTGGCGTGCGTCGTCAGCACGCCCTTGGGGACGCCGGTCGTTCCCGAGGTGTACATCTGGACGATCACGTCGCCGGCGTCGCCGCGGCCGCCGGGGTCGCGCGGCTCGTGCGCCTCCAGCCAGCGCTCGTAGTCCTTCCCCACGAGGATCAGCGAAGGCGGCCGGACGCGCTGAGCGATCTCCCGGAACGCGGGACCGGCGATCAGCAGCGGAGCGCCGCAGTCGGCGAGCACCGCCGCGAGCTCGGGTGCCGCGAGGCGCCAGTTGAGCGGCACGAGCACGGCGCCGACCTTGCTCGCCGCGAACAGCAGCTCGACGACCTCCGGGGACGATCGGTCGAGGTAGGCGACCCGCGTCCCGGTGCCGACGCCGCGCGCCAGCAGCGCCTGCGCGAGCCGGTTCGATCGCGCGTCGAGGTCCGCGTAGCTGAGCTCCCGCTCGCCGTGCCGCAGCGCCACCGCCTCCGGTCGCTGCTCCGCGTGGCGGCGGATGACGTCGGCGACGCGCACGTCCGGCACGGTCATGCGGCCCCCAGGAAGAACCGCGCGATCTCCTCGTCGACCTCCGGCCGCTCGGTCGAGTACAGATGACCGGCGTCCTCGAGGATGCGCAGCTCGGCGCCCGGGATCCGCGCGGCGAGGATCTCGGCGTTGGCGACCGGAACCACCCGGTCCCGGTGGCCGTGGACGACGAGCGTCGGTGCCTCGACGCGCTTGAGCCGGCGGTAGCAGTTGTGCAGGGCCGCGGCGACGATCTGCGCCCGGTACGCCTGCTCGGGGAACGGATGCGCCAGCCGGCGCCGGATGTCCTCCGCGATCCGGTCCTTGTGCTCGCGCCGGCCGCGCGGCCCGTAGTTGAAGGGCACCGACGCCCGCGCGGCGTCCTTCGCCGTCATGCTCGCCCGGTCGCGGAAGAAGGCGATCACGTCGGCGTCCGGGCGCACCGCGCGCGGCCCGCCCGCGTGCGTCGCTCCCAGCACGAGCGAGCGCACCCGCTCGCCGTGGCGGAGCGCGAGTTGCTGCGCCACCATGCCGCCGAGCGAGAAGCCGTACACGTGGGCCTGCTCGACGCCCGCCGCGTCGAGTACCGAGACGGCGTCGTCGGCCATCGCCTCGGTCGTGTAGCTGTGAAAGCGCGCGCGCGAGCGCCCCACCCCGCGGTTGTCGAACGTGATCACGCGCAGCGATCGCGACAGCACCGGAACCGTGCGCCACCAGGCGCCGCCGCTCAGGCCCAGGCCCATGATCATCAGCACCGGATCGCCGTCACCGGTGCTCTCCCAGTGCAGCGCGGTCATGCGTCCAGCAACCAACGCGCGGCCGACAGCTGCACCGCGGCGATGTCCCGGGTGAGGTCCGCCGTCGTGCTGAGGAAATCGAGCCCCGGCGTCCGCGCGAGCGCACGCTGCAGCTCGCATGACCTGCGGATCACGTCCTCGTAGCCGTTGACGGCGGCCTCGAGGAGCTCGTCGACGCGCGCGTTCACAGCTCGTCGGCGATGCCGGCGATGGACATGGCCGACCACTGCGCCTCGACGGACTGGGCGAGGATCATCAGATCGCGCAGCTCGCCCGACTGGTCGCGGACATGGTCGGTCAACAGGGCCTCGGGATCGAACCCCAGCGCGCGGAACATCGCGATCGTCGGCCCCTGGTCGGCGACGACCTCGACGACCATCCTGCGCAGGTCGAGCGCGACCGCCTCCAGCACGGCCCGCTGCGCCAGCGCGCGGCCGATCCCGCGGCCGCGATGGCCGGGATCGACGATCACCCGGACCTCGCCGACGTGGTCCGACCAGCCGTGCAACGGCACGACGGCGACGTAGCCGACGACCTCGCCGTCCATCACCGCGACGGCGCGTGCCGGACCCGGGTGGGCCCACGCAGCGATGTCGACGTCCTCCTTGAAGAACGTCCGATCCGCCTCCGGGACGCGACCGATGAAGCGCTCGAGCGCTTCGCGGTCGCCGGGCTCCAACGGCCTGATGTCCATATCAGCATCCCCTTTCGTCGCTGTGCGCCTCGATCCAGCCCGCGAGGCTCGGCAGGCTGTGCCGGAACGCCGAACGGCCGGTCCCGAACGTGACGTGGCCACCTGGGAGCAGCAGCTCGTGCCGGCGCTCGGGCCTGCCGACCAGCTCTCGGATCGGCTCGGCCGCCGCTCTCGGGACGACGGTGTCGTTCGAGGCCATCGCGTTGAGCACTGTGGCGCCGGTCGTCGCGAGGTCGATCTCGCGTCCGCCGACGCGCAGCGACCCGTCCATAAGCGCATTGCGGCGGACGAACTGGTCGACGACCTGGCGGAACGCGGCGCCGGGGAACGGGACCTGATCGCGCGTCCACTGCGCCATCGCCTGGAAGCCGCGTACGAACTCGTCGTTCCAGAGGTGCTCGAGCAGCGTCGCCCGCTGGGCCACGATCGTGGTCGGCGCGAGCATGAAGAAGCCGCTGTAGAGCACGTCGGCCGGCACATTCCCCGTCTCGTCGACGAGGTGCTCGGGGTCGAGCCGGCCCTCGCGCAGCGCGGCCACCATCGGGCCCATCTGCTCGAAGTCGACCGGCGTCGCCATCAGCACGAGGTTGCGCACGCCGGCGTCGTCGTGGCCGTTCGCGTAGAGGGCGCCGAGCACGCCGCCGAGGCAGTAGCCGGCCATCGTGAACTCGTCGCAGCCGGTCTCTCGCCGCAGAGCCGCCACGGCGCGCGGGAGGTACTCGTCGACGTAGGTCTCGAGGCTGTTGTCGGCGTCCAGCTCGTCCGGGATCCCCCAGTCGAGCATGAACACGTCGAAGCCGCGGTCGCGCAGGAACTCCACCGCGCTGCTCCCCGGCAGCAGGTCGAGGATGTAGCTGCGGCTGACCAGGCTGGTGACGATCAGCAGCGGCTGCGCGTAGCGGACCGGGCCGCCGCGATAGCGCCAGAGCTGCGCCTTGTCGCGCCGCCAGACGATGTCCTTGGGCGTCGTCCCGAGCTTGGGGCGGTTGCTCCCGCGCACGTAGCGGAGCCCGTTGCGCGCGCGCAGGTACGACCGCTCGACGTCGCGGTTGACGGATGCGAGCAGGTCAGCCGGGCTCAGCTGTAGGGGCATGATCAGACGCGTTCCCGCTCGAGCTGCTCGAGCTCCTTCGAGATCTGGAGCAGCCGCCGGTCCATGCGCGCGAGCTGCTCGCGCAGGCGCCGGATGTCGGTGCCCGCGGGCAGGTTGAGCAGATGCAGGCCGCGCTTGGAGACGCCTTCGAGCGCATCGGTGAGCCGCCGCGTCCCGCGGTTCAGCTCGGCGACGACGTCGAAGTACGCGTCGCTGTGAACCGCGGTCTCGACCGGGCTACCGATCGCCCGCTCCAGACGGAGCACGAGCTTCAACCACGCGGACATGACGGGGCCCACGATAGCAGAAAACTGATGTGACTTCAGTTCATGTGATAAGGTCGCTGCATGAAGGCGATTCGGCTCACCGCCTGGGAGCATCCCGCCCAACTCGTCGAAGTGGCCGTGCCTGAACCGGGTCCAGGTGAGGTGCTGCTGCGGGTCGCCGGCGCCGGCCTCTGCCACTCCGACCTTCACCTGATGCACTGGAGCGCCGGATCGCTGCCGTACGAGCTGCCGTTCACGCTCGGGCACGAGGTCGCCGGCACCATCGCTGCGCTCGGCCCGGGAGCCGACGGTCTCGAGCAGGGCGAGCCGGTCCTCGTCTACGGGCCGTGGGGCTGCGGCCGCTGCCCGGCCTGCAGCGTCGGCGCCGAGCATCTGTGCGAGGGGCCGCGGCAAGGGCGCGGCGCCGGGCTTGGCCGCGACGGCGGGCTCGCGGAGTACGTCGTCGTCCCCTCCCCCCGCCTCACCGTTCCGCTCGCCGGGCTCGACCCCGTCGCGGCAGCGCCGCTCGCCGACGCCGGGTTGACGCCGTATCACGCCGTCCGCCGCGCGCTCGACCTGCTGGGTCCGGGGACGAGTGCGATCGTGATCGGCGTCGGCGGGCTCGGTCACGTCGCCGTCCAGCTCCTGAAGGCGCTCAGCCCCGCGCGCGTGGTCGCCGTCGACCGCCGCGACGAGGCGCTCGAGCTGGCGACGCGCAGCGGCGCCGACGTGGTGTTGCAGGCCTCCGGCCTGGCCGCCGCGGACCTGCGACGGGCCGCGGGCGCCCGCGGCGCCGCGCTGGTCGTCGACTGCGTCGGCAGCGACGACACGCTCGCCCTGGCAGCCGGCGCCGTCAAGGGCGGCGGGCACGTCTCGCTCCTGGGGCTGGCCGGCGGGACGTTCCCGATGCGCTTCCGCGACGTGCCGCTCGAGACGTCGGTGATCTTCTCCAACTGGGGCACGCGCGCAGAGCTCGCGGAGGTCGTCGCGCTCGCGCGCGACGGCGTCATCGACATCGAGATCGAGCGCATCCCGCTCGCCGGCGTGCCGGCCGCCTACGAGCGGCTCGCGGCGGGCGGCGGCCGCGGGCGGCTCGTGGCGGTGCCGGCATGAGGGTCGCCGTCGTCACCGGCGGCGGCTCGGGCATCGGCGAGGCGATCTGCCACCGCCTGGCCGCCGACGGCGCCCGCGTCGCCGCACTGGACGTCCGACTCGAAGCCGCCGAAGCGACGATCGACGCGATCGGGGCGGGCCTCGCGCTGCACGCCGACGTCAGCGACAGTGCCGCGGTTGACGACGCGCTCGCGCGAGTGGAGCGCGAGCTCGGCCCGATCGAGATCGTCGTCAACAACGCGGGCGCGGTGGGCGCCGCCCATCTCCAGCGCGTCATGCCGCTGCTGGAGAAGCAGCGGCTCGAGGCGCTGTCCGGCGGAGTGCAAACGCCGCTGGACGCGCTCGTGCGCCTGAGCGACGACGAGTGGCGCCGGCTGTTGGCCGTGCACCTCGACGGCACGTTCTTCTGCACCCGCGCCGCCGCGCGGCTGATGGCGCCGCGCGAGGCGGGCGTGATCGTGAACATGGCCTCGGTCTGCGGCCTCGAGGGCTGCACCGGCCATCCGCACTACTCGGCCGCCAAGGCCGGAATCCTCGGGTTCACCAAGGCGGTCGCCAAGGAGCTGATCGTCCAGGGGATCCGCGTGAACGCCGTGGCGCCGGGACACGTCGACACCAGCACGCTCAAGGGCCAGCTGGACGAGAGCCGCCAGGTGATCGCCAACCAGACGCCGGCCGGCCGGCTCGCGCGGCCGGAGGAGGTCGCGGCGACCGTCGCGTTCCTGGCGTCCGACGACGCCGCCTACTTCGTCGGGGCGACGCTCGGCCCCAACGGCGGCCTCGTCACCGCCGTCTGATCAGGGCATGCTCCACTGGGCGCCGCCGTCGACCGTGAGGATCGAGCCGGTCGTGTAGGCCGACGCGTCGCCGGCGAGGTAGAGCGCCGCGCCGACGATCTCCTCCGCGAGCCCGGCGCGGCGCAGCGGGAACGTCCTCGTCCGCTCGGCGAGCGCGTCCATGTCCCACGCCTGCGAGATCGTGGTGAGGAACGGGCCCGGCATGATCGCGTTGACGCGCACCTTCGGCCCCAGCGCGTGGGCGATCCCCACCGTCATGGCGTTGAGGCCGGCCTTCGCGGCCGCGTAGGGCACGATGTCGCCGGTCGGGCGCACGGCCCCGGTGCTGGAGACGTTGATGATCGAGCCGCCGTCGCCCGCGGCCATGCGCTCGCCGACCAGCGCGGACAGCCGGAACGGGCCCTTGAGGTTGACGGCGATCACCTTGTCGAACAGGTCCTCGGTGACGTCGGCGAGCGACGAGTAGAGCGGGGACACGCCGGCGTTGTTGACGAGCACGTCGACGCGGCCGAACTCGCCGTACGCCGCCTCTACGAGCCGCTCGAGCTCGTCCCAACGGCCTACGTGGCATGCGTGCCCGAGCGCCCGGCCGCCGCCCGTGCGCAGCTCGGCCGCGACCTCGCGGCAGGCGACCTCCTTGCGGCTGGCGACGATCACGTCGGCACCGGCAGAGGAGAACGCCCGCGCGATGGCGAGGCCGAGCCCACGCGTGCCGCCGGTGACGAGCGCCACGCGGCCGGAGAGGTCGAACAGCTCGCGGGCGTCGCGCACGTCCTTGGCGTCCGGGGGCGTCCGGCTCACCGGCGAACCACACAGTCGGGGACGGGCCGCCGGCGCAAGCGCCGGCGCGGAGATGTCGCCGCGCGGCCGACGCCGGTCAGCTCGAACACCGAGCCGCCGGCGCCGACCCGTTCGGCGACGGCGCCGGCGCTCAGCAGCAGCTCGAGGTTGCCGACCACCTCGTAGACCACCAGCAGCGGCTGCTCCACGACTGTGCGCTCGGGCCACAGCCCGCGGGCGATCTCGAATGCCGTGCGCGGGCCGTCGGCGAGGATCGCGAGGATGCGCTCGCAGCGGCGCACGTGATCGCGCAGCCGCGCGTCGACGAGCCGTTCATGTTCTGTGACGGGCGCGCCGTGGCCGGTCAGCAGGCGGGCGAGCGGCATCGCCTGCGTGAGCTCGAGGTTCTCCAGGTAGCGCAGTCGCGAGCGGGCACGGCCGTCCTGCGCCCGGTCGGGCGCGCAGATCTCCGTGTTCGAGGAGATCGTCGCCAGGAGGTGGTCTCCGGCGAACGCGATCGCGTCGCGATCGTCGACGAACAGCGTGTCCGTGGTGCTGTGTCCCGGTCGCGCGACGACCCGCAGGCTGCGGCCGCCGGCCTTGACGCGGTCGCCGTCGGCGAGCCGCACGTCGGCCCGGAAGTCCTCGGTCGTGGCGCGGATGAAGTCCCAGAAGGTCTCGCTGTCGGCGACGACCTGGTCCGGCACGCCGTGATGCGTCATCAGTGCCCGGGCGAAGCGGCGGTCCTCCTCGATCTCGGCCGAGTAGCGCGCGGCGTAGTCGGCGGTCCGGTCCAGCACGGCCACGACCGCCCCGGAGCGGCGCTGGATCGTGGCGGCGAGGCCGACGTGGTCGAGGTGGTGGTGTGTCGCGAGCAGCAGCTCGATGTCCTCGACGCGGAGCCCCTCCCGGCGCAGGCCGGCCTCGAGCGCGGCCAGCGCGTGGTCGTCGCGCGGCCCGGTGTCGATCAGCGTCACCGGATCGCCGGGCAGCAGCCACGCGTTGACCGAGCCAACGTGCGCCAGCGGAAGCGGGATGGCAACTGGAGCATTCATGAATTGACTTCAGTATTGCAGATTGACGGCGATGATGCGACAACGGACGTTTCGCCGTTATGCCGCTTGCCATTCGGACGGACACCTGTATAATTAGTTGAAGTCAGTTCGGTAAAGCCTCTTCGGAACGGAGCGAGAATGACCCTGGAAGCCCAGTTGAACGGAGCCACGGCGACGGAGGAGTTCGTGCAGTACCACGTCGCCGACGGGGTCTGCACGATCTGGCTGAACCGGCCGCAGGTGATGAACTGCGTCAACTGGGGGTTGCTGACGCAGCTCGGCGAGGCTCTCGACCGTGCCGAGGCCGACGACGCCGTCCGTGTCGTGCTCATCCGCGGCCGCGGTGGCACGTTCTGCGCGGGCGCCGACCTCAACATGCTCGACGCCGAGTTCCTCGGCACGACCAACAACTCCGTCCACATCGCGCAGGTGTCGGCGCGCACGTTCGACCGCGCGTTCAACCTGGCGAAGCCGACCATCGCCGTCGTCGAGGGTTACGCCGTCGCCGGCGGCTTCGAGCTGATGATCTCGTGCGACTTCGCCGTCGTCGCCGACGACGCCAAGATCGGCGACTTCCACATCCGCCGCGCGCTGTTCGGCGGCGCCGGCCCGATCTACCGCCTGCCCCGCTACATCGGCCTGCGCAAGACGAAGGAACTGCTGCTCACCGGCAAGCTCCTGTCCGGCAAGCAGTGCGAGGAGTGGGGCCTGGCCAACGTCTCGGCGCCGACCGAGGAGCTCGACCAGGCGATCGCCGACTTCGTCGCGCCGATGATCGACAAGAGCGCATTCACGATGCGCATCACCAAGCTCGCAGCCAACCGCGGGCTCGACGGCGACACCGAGACGCTGATAGCGCTGGAGAGCATGACCTGCAACGTCGCGCACCAGTCCCAGGACGCGCGCGAGGGCGTGCAGGCCTTCCTCGAGAAGCGCGATCCGGTCTGGTCGCACCGGTAATGGACTTCGCGTTCGACGCCACCACGCTGGAGCTGCGCGAGCGCCTGCTCGCCTTCATGGACGAGTGCGTCTACCCGGCCGAGCCGCGCTTCCGCGAGGAGGTCGAGCGGTCGGCCGGGACCTGGGGCACGCCGCCCGTGGTCGAGGAGCTCAAGCTGCAGGCGCGCGAACGCGGCCTGTGGAACCTGTTCCTGCCGCCGGTCCACGACGGCGGCGCTGGCCTGACCAACCTGCAGTACGCGCCGCTCGCCGAGATCACCGGCCGCAGCCCCTGGATGGCTCCGGAGGCAATCAACTGCTCGGCGCCCGACACGGGGAACATGGAGCTGCTCTCGCTGTTCGGCACGGCTGAGCAGAAGGCGCGCTGGCTGGATCCGCTGCTCGACGGGCGGATCCGATCGGCGTTCTCCATGACCGAGCCCGACGTCGCGTCCTCGGACGCGACGAACATCGCGACGCGGATCGAGCGCGACGGCGACGACTACGTCATCAACGGGCGCAAGTGGTGGACGTCGGGGGCGATGTCGCCGCGCTGCGAGTTGCTGATCGTCATGGGCGTCACCGATCCCGAGGCCGAGCGGCACCGCCGCCAGAGCATGATCCTGGTGCCGAGGGACACGCCCGGCGTCCAGGTGATCCGCTCGACGAGCCTGTTCGGCTACGACGACGGGCCGCACGGCGGCCATGCCGAGATCGTCTACGACGACGTCCGCGTGCCGGCCTCGAACCTGCTCGGCGCGGAGGGCGAGGGCTTCCGGCTCGCGCAGGAGCGGCTCGGGCCGGGCCGCATCCACCACGCGATGCGGGCGATCGGGATGGCCGAGCGCGCGCTGGAGATGATGTGCCTGAGGACCGCCTCGCGCTCGACCTTCGGCCGGGCGATCATCGACCACGGCGTCGTCCAGCGCTGGATCTCCGAGGCGCGTGTGAAGATCGAGCAGGTCCGCCTGCTGGTGCTCAAGACCGCGTGGCTGATGGACACCGTCGGCAACCGCGGCGCCCGCATCGAGGTCTCGGCGATCAAGGTGGCCGCCCCCGAGGTCGCGACCTGGGTGATCGACCGGGCGATCCAGGCGCACGGGGGCGCCGGCGTGTCACAGGACCACCTGCTCGCCGAGCTCTACGCGGTCGCACGCATCCTGCAGATCGCCGACGGGCCGGACGAGGTTCACCACATGGCGATCGCCCGGCGAGAGACGCGGCGCTACCGCCAGCCCGTCGCGGCCTAGTGGTCGTGGCCGGAAGTTCCGCGGCCACTAGCGCTTGGCGGCGCGGGCTCGCTTCCGGCCGGACGTCGCCGCGACGGGCACCGACTCGAGCGGCACGCCGGCGACCGCAAGGCAGCGCGGGACGTAGAAGTCTGCCACCTCGGCCAGCGACATCCCGGCCCGCGGGCGGTACCAATGGAAGACGCTGTTGTAGAGCCCGAGGATCGCGCGCGCCAGCAGGCGGGGCTCCGCCTCCGGGATCGCGCCCTGTTCCATCCCGCGTGTCAGGAACGCGGCCCACTTGAACTCGAGGTCGCGGGTGCGGGCGAGCGCCAACTGCCGCGCCTCCTCCTCGCGCGCGGAGGCCCTGTGGACGCCCACGAGCACCTGCTCGGACACGAGCAGCCGGTTCCGCAGAACCTCCCGCTCGGAGAGGTCGAAGACCGCGTGCAGCACGGCGGTGAGCGCCTCCTCGAAGTCATCGTGCTCGCCGGTGATGCGCTCGAACCGCTCCACCTCGGTCTCGAGCGCGTCGGCCATGATCTCGTACAGGCAGTGGAGCTTGGACTCGAAGTAGTGGTACAGCGCGGTGGAGCCGATCCCGACGGACTTCGCGACGTCGGCCCACTTGCTGTGCTCGTAGCCCTCACGGCCGAACAGCTCGGTCGCGGTCTCCAGGATCGCGGCGCGCTTGCTCCGCGATGACGGGGCCCCTCGGTTGTTGGATCGTGGTTGAGGCATTGAACTTGAAGTCGAATAGACCTTACCAGCGGCCACGGCGACCGCTGCGAACAGGGTTGCAAGCTGACAATCGCTGTGATAAAACTGAATTGAATTCAGATGAGTTTGTCAGATCAGGTCATCATCGTCACCGGGGCGAGTTCCGGTCTCGGCGAGCAGCTCGCTCGCGCGCTGGCCGGCGCCGGAGCCACCCCCGTGCTCGCGGCGCGGCGGGCGGAGCGGCTCGCGCGGCTCGAGCGCGAGCTGCCGGGGGTGCAGGCCGTCGCGTGCGACGTCACCGATGCGGACGACCGCGAGCGGCTCGTCGCGACGGTCATCGACCGCCACGGCCGGCTCGACGGGCTCGTGAACAACGCCGGCGCCGGCGCCACCGCGCCGGCCCTGAAGACCAGCAGCGAGGCCTTCGCGCGCGTGCTCGACGTCAACCTGACGGCGCCGTTCGCGCTCTCGTGCCTGGCGGCGAGCCGGATGCGCGCAAACGGCGGCGGGTCGATCGTCAACGTGGCGTCGGTCATGGGCCTGCGCTCGATCGGCGAGATCCCCGACGCGGCCTATGTCGCGTCGAAGACGGGCATGATCGGGCTCACGCGCGAGCTCGCGTCGCAGTGGGGCCGCTACGGCATCCGCGTCAACGCCGTCGCCCCGGGGTTCTTCGCGTCCGAGATGACGGCCGAGCTCGGCGACGACCCCGAGGCCTTCCCCCCGTTCCTGCTCGAGCGCACGCCGCTCGGTCGCGGCGGCCGCGCCGGCGAGCTCGACGAGGCCGTGCTGTTCCTGCTCGGCGCCGGCAGCAGCTTCGTGACCGGTCATGTGCTCAGCGTCGACGGCGGGATGGCCGTGCGATGAGCCGCTCGCGCCCGCGGCGGATACGGCTGCTCAACCGGCCGCTCTCGATCTGGCGCCTTTCACGCTGACATTGCGATCAGCCGCCGGCCCGCGGCGACGAGCGGCGCGACCAGCCGCTGCGCGTCGTCGAAGCCGGCGCCGAGCATCGCGCCGCCCGCGGCGCGCGCCGCGATGCCCTGGCACACCACGGCGAGCTTGAAGAAGGCGAACGCCTGGTACCAGTCGATGTCGGAGACGTCGAGGCCCGACCGCGCGGCATAGCGGCGGACGATCTCCGCGCGGGTGGGGAACCCCTCGGCCGCCGTGACCGGCGCCATCACGCGCGCCGCGGCCAGCACGGCGTCGTCGCCGTCCTCGGCCCAGTAGGCGAGCAGCGTGCCGAGGTCGGTCAGCGGATCGCCGAGCGTGCTCATCTCCCAGTCGAGCACGGCGACGATCCGGCCGGGCGACGTCGGGTGCAGGATTGTGTTGTCGAGCCGGTAGTCGCCGTGGACGATCGAGGCGGCGCGCTGGGGCGGGAGCGTCCGCACCAGCTCGTCGCGCAGCTCGTCGAGCGCGGGCAGCTCATCGGTCTTGGAGGCCTCCCACTGCTGCGACCAGCGGCGCAGCTGGCGCTCGACGAAGCCGGCCGGCCGGCCGAAGCTCTCCAGGCCGACCGCCGTCGGATCGACGGCGTGGAGCTCGGCGAGCACGTCGACGAGCGTCGCGCCGATCGCCGCGCGCGGCTCTGGGCCGTCGGCGTAGCCGGGCGGCAGCGCGTTGCGGCACACGTGGCCGACCACGCGCTCCATGAGGTAGAAGCTCACGCCCAGAGGCCCGTCGGCGTCACCGAGGTGGAGCACGCGCGGCACCGGCACGGCGGTGCCCTCGAGCGCCTGCAGGACGCGGTGCTCGCGGACCATGTCGTGTGCGGTGGGCAGGACGTGGCCGAGCGGCGGCCGGCGGAGCACCACCTCGCCGGCGTCGCACGCCACGCGGTAGGTGAGGTTGGACTTGCCGCCCGAGATGAGCGCGACGTCGCACGCGGCCCAGCGCGGGTCGTGCAGCACGTCGGCGAGCAGCGGGCCGACGACGTCGGGCTCGGCGCCGGTCGTGATCGACTCGAGGCGCTGCGCGGTGGGGTCGTTGAAGCCGGTCGCCATCACGTCACCGGCACGGGGACGGCGGTGGACGCGAGCTCCCGTCCGAGCGCCCGCTCGTGATGGGCCGCATCGCCGAACTGGCGCTCGCGCACGATGATCCGCCGCAGGTACCGATGGGCGGGATGCTCGGCGGTGACGGCGATGCCGCCGAACACCTGCATCGCGCCGTGCGCGACCTCGCGCGCCGCGCGCGAGACGTACGCCTTGGCGATCGAGACGGTGCGCGGCGCCTCGCCGGCTCCCTCGTCGAGCGCGGCCGCCGCGTAGAGCACCGAGGACCACGAGCTGGCCTGGCGCACGTAGATGTCGGCCAGCAGGTGCCGCAGCGCCTGGAAGCTGCCGATCGTGCGGCCGAACTGGCGCCGCTCGGCGGCGTAGGCGCAGGCGTCGTCGAGCATGCGGCCCGCCGCGCCGACCGCCTCCGCGGCCGCCAGCAGGGGGCCGATGGTCGCCAGCCGGCCGACCGCCTCGCCTCCCAGCGGCAGTGCCGGTACCTCGACGAGCTCGACCGCGAACATCGGCGCCGTCGGGTCGAATGCGGGCTGCGGAATGTGCGTGACGCCTGGCGCGCGGGCGTCGACGATGGCGAGCGCCGGGCCCTCCGGCCGCGCCGCGACCACGGCGAGACGATCCGCTGCGGCCGCATGCTCGACCGCCACCTTGCTGCCCGTGAGGACGTGGCCGCGGAGCACCGTGCGTTCAGGCCCCGCTGCCCAGCTCGAACCGGCCTCGAGCACCGCGAGCGCGATGGCGTCGTCTCCGAGGTCGGCCTCGGCCGCGAACCGCACGGCGGCGCTGCCAAGGTACGGGACGGATGCCAGGTGCGCCCCGAGCGCGCGAGCGACGAGGCACAGCTCGACGGCGCCGAGCCCGTCGTCGCCGACCGACAGCGCGCCGAACTCGACGAGGCTCGCCCACGGCTCCTCCTCGCGGGTCAGCAGCGTCTCGACCGCTTCGCCGAGCCACCGCTGCTCGTCGCTGAGCTCAAGATCCATTCGGGCTACTCCTGTGGAAGGGCGAGGACGCGGTCGGCGATGATGTTGCGCTGGATCTGCTGGGTGCCGCCGTACACGCTCGCGGCGCGCGAGTACAGGTACGTCTCGAGCCAGAACTCGTCCTCCTCGACGGCCTCGGCGTGATCGAGCGTCGTGCCCAGCACTTCGAGCGCGGTCGCCGCCAGCCGCTGCTCGGCCTCCGCCATCAGCAGCTTCACGCTCGAGCTGTCGGGACCGACGACGCCGCCGTTGAGGAACTCCCCGACGGTCCGGTACGCATGGTGGCGCAGGACCTCGACGCCGATCAGCGCCCGCGCGAGGGCGACCTGGGCGCCGGGATCCTCGATCAGCGGCTCGCCGTCGACGGTGCGCTCGGCCGCCACGCGGACGGCGCGGTCGAGCCACGTTCGCAGCTTGACCTGCCGCGGCAGCGCCGCGGTGCCGCGCTCGTGGCCGAGCGTGTGCATCGCGATCTTCCAGCCGTCGCCGAGCTCGCCGAGCAGGTTCGCCCTGGGGACGACGACGTCGTCGAGGAACAGCTCGCAGAACTCGGCGTGCCCGGTGATCTGGGTCATCGGCCGCAGTTCGACGCCCGGCGAGCGCATGTCGACGATCAGCATCGAGATGCCGCGATGCTTCGGCCCGTCGTCGCTCGTGCGTGCCAGAACGCCGCACCAGCGGGCGAACTGCCCCCACGAGACCCACGTCTTCTGGCCGCTGATCACGAACTCGTCGCCGCGGTCGTCGGCGCGCGTCCTCAGCGAGGCGAGATCGGAGCCGGCGTCGGGCTCCGAGAAGCCCTGGCACCAGATCTCCTCGGCGGAGAGGATCGCGGGGATGTAGCGGCTCCGCTGCTCGTCGCTGCCGAAGCGCAGCAGCGAGGGCCCGAGCACGTCGAGCCCGACGACGTTGGCGAACTCCGGAGCGCCGGCCGCCGCCAGCTCCTGGTCGATGACGATCTGCTCGGCCGCCGCCCCTCCCCCGCCGCCGAACTCCCGCGGCCACGCGCGCCCGACGTAGCCGGCCTCGTAGCAGCGGGCCTGCCAGGCGCGCAATGCGTCCATGCGGTCTTCCAGCGACCGCGGCAGGCGGGCGGCGTCGGGCCGTTCGGCGGCCAGGAAGGCCCGGATCTCCTCCTGCAGCCGGCGCTCGGACTCGGTGGCTTCAAGTCTCATGAACTGAGATCGTATCAGTCATTGCGCAACGCTTGTGGAGCGGGCCGCAATTGGCTGCTTCACATTTGAGTTGAGTTCAGGTACTCTGCCGGGCGGCGGTTCGAGGAGAATGAGAGATGGAGAGAAATGTCCACGCTGAGCTTCCAGCCAGAGGCTGACCGGTACTACGCCCAGGGCTACTGGAGACCGGGCGACCTGTGGGGCGACTTCGCCGCGCGCGCACACGAGCAGCCGGACAAGGCCGCGCTGCTGCTCGATGACCGGCGGATCACCTACGACGAACTGCGACGCGCGGCCGTCGCGCTGTCCGCACGTCTGAACCCGGTGCAGCCGGGCGACGTCGTCCTGCTGCTGGGCCGCCACTCGATCGAGGCGGCAGTCGCGCTGCTCGGCTGCCTTCACCGGGGGGTCGTGCTCGCGCCGCTGCCCCCCATGTTCAACGTCACCCAGCTCTCGGCGCTCGCCGGCCAGACCGGCGCGAAGGCGATCGTCGGCTTCGGCGGCGAGAAGGAGATCGCCAAGTGCGAGCAGGCGGCTCCGCTCGTCGAGCGGCTGATCACGCTGACGCCGGCGACCGTGGACGAGCTGATCGCCGAGGACGCGGCCGACGAGCGCAGCGAGCGCCGGGCGGACGACATCGCCATGGTCATGCATTCCTCCGGCACCACGTCGACGCCGAAGGGCATCGTGCACTCGAGCAACACCCTGCGCTACGCCACCGAGGGCGTCTGCCGGCGCTGGGAGCTCAGCGGCGACGACCGCTGCCTCGTCGCGACCGAGTTCGGCTTCGTCGGCGGCCTGGTCTTCGGCTACCTCCCGGTGCTGCTCAACGGCGGCACCGGGGTCCTGATGAGCAGGTGGGAGCCCGAGGAGGGGCTCCGGCTGATCGAGCAGCACCGCTGCACGTTCGTGCTGCTGATGCCGACGCACGCCGCCGACACGCTGCTGGCGGCGCAGGCCACGACGCGCGACCTGTCGTCCATGCGCGTCCTCGCCGCCCCCGGCCTCACGCCGGAGCGGCGGCTCGCGATGCAGGAGGCGTTCGGGATCCCACCGCTGGCCGACTACGGCCTGTCCGAGGTCCCCGGGCACGCGGCACACGGCCTGCGCGAGTCCGAGGCGAAGATGCTCACAACGGAGGGCCGCCCCTATGACGGCACCGAGATCCGCATCCTGGCCCCCGACGGCGCGCCCTTGCCCCCGGGCAGATCGGCGACGTCGTCGTCAACGGCCCGAGCCGCTTCCTCGGCTTCCTCGGCAACGACGAGCTGACGCGCGAGACGCTCACGAGCTGGGGCGGCTACCGCACCGGCGACCTCGGCTATCTCGACGAGGACGGCCACCTGGTGTACGTCGGGCGCAGCAAGGACATCATCCGGCGCGGCGGCGTGACCGTGGTGCCGGCCGAGCTCGAGTCGGTGCTGATCCGGCACCCCGCCGTCCACGAGGCCGCGGTCGTCCCGCTGCCCGACGAGCGCCTGGGCGAGCGCGCCTGCGCCGCGCTCATCCTCAAAGCCGGCGAGCGGGCCCCGTCGCTCGGAGAGCTGCAGGACTTCCTCGAGCGCGAGGGCGTCGCCAAGTACATGTGGCCCGAGTCGATCGAGGTCTTCGACGACTTTCCGCGCACCCCGTCGCTGAAGCCGGTTAAGCGCGAGGTCGTGGGGCAGATCATCGCTCGCGCTAACGACTCGGCACTGATAAGCTGACCTGAGATGAGTTCAACTCAGTCACGAGGGACCAAGCGGGAAGAGATCCTGGCCGCGGCGACCGAGCGGTTCGGCCGCGACGGCTACGAGGACACGAAGTGGGCGGACATCGCGGCCGACGTCGGCGTCGGCCCGACCGCGCTGTATCACTACTTCGAGTCCAAGCAGCACTGCCTGTACGTGATCATGGACCAGGCCATCGAAGGCTTCCGCTCGCGCTTCGAGGAGCTCACGTTGGACGGGGCCGACCCGCTGGACCGTCTCATCGCAGTCATCGACGACTGCTTCCAGCTCTCCGAGCGCGACATCCAGCGCAACCGCGTGCTCGTTGCCGAGCAGGGCCTGCTGTCGGCCCGCGGCGGCTCGCCGCGCGAGGAGCAGGCGCGGCAGGACGCTCGCGCGCGCACGCGTGACCTGGAGTTCGCGTGGGCCAGCTTCCTCTCGCACGCGATGCAGCAGGGGGCGATCCCGAAGAACGACCCGCGGCTGCTCACGCGAGCGATCCTCGGCCTCTACAACAGCATCTGGCACTGGTACCGGCCGAACGGGATCGTCGCCCTGAACCGCATCGCCGAGTTCTTCACCGACCGCAGCCTGGCGCTGGTCGGCGTTCCGCCGGAGGCACTGGGACGCGCACGGGCTGCGGCATGAGCTTCTTCGAGCGCTACTTCGCCGCGCTCGACGGGCGCGATCCGCACTCGTCGCTCGAGCTCGTCGCCGACGACGTCGAGTTCTCGATCCAGTGGGCCCGCGACGCCGACCGCGCGAGCCGCCAGCTCGTCGGCGGCCGGGAGGAGCTGCGGGCGTTCATCGACGCCGGGGACATGAGCGACTGGGCGCACCACGTGCTGTTCAGCGGCGGCTCGGGCGATGTCGAGTTCGCGCTCGGTGAGACCCGCTTCCACAGCGGCGAGCGGATCGGGACCTTCCTCGCGGTCGCGCAGCTCGACGACGCCGGCAGGATGGTGCGCTACATGGTCGCCCGGTCGCCGGCGATCGCGTTCGAGCCGTCGCGGGTCGATGCCGGCTGAGTTCGTCGCAGACGGTCTCCTCGCAGGGTCGGCCGAAGCGCCCGAACTGATCGGGTCCGAGTGCCGTCGCTGCGGGGTCGTCGCCTTCCCGCGCCAGGGCTCGTGCGCGGCGTGCACGTCGAGCGACGTGCAGGAACGCCGGCTGGCCCGCCACGGGACGCTGTGGACCTGGACGATCCAGTGCTTCCCGCCCAAGTCGCCGCCATACGCCGGCGCCGCCGAGGACTTCGAGCCCTACGGCGTCGGCTATATCGAGCTTCCGGGCGAGGTGCGGGTCGAGGCGCGGCTGACCGAAGCCGACCCGGAGCGGCTGCGGATCGGGATGCCGATGGAGCTCGTCCTGATCCCGGCACCGGGCGCCGGCGGCACGCTGACCTACGCGTTCCGGCCGGATGACTGACGTCGCCGTCGTCGGGGTGGGGATCCACCCGTTCGGGCGCCACGAGGGCGTATCGGGGCTGGAGATGGCGGCGGCCGCGGCGCGCGCCGCCCTGGCCGACGCGGGCGTCGGCTGGCAGGACGTCGAGTTCGCCGCCGGCGGGTCCGACGCCGCGGGCAACGCCGACACGACCGTCTCGGTGCTCGGCCTCACCGGCGTGCCCTTCATCAACGTGCGCAACGGCTGCGCGACCGGCGGCTCCGCTCTCGCGACGGCGCACGCGATGCTGGTCGCCGGTTCCGCGGAGGTCGCGCTGGTCGTCGGGTTCGACAAGCACCCGCCGGGCGCGTTCAACCCGCTGCCGGAGGACTGGGGGCTGGGCGCCTGGTACGGCGAGACCGGCCTCATGCTCACGACGCAATTCTTCGCAATGAAGATCCAGCGCTACATGGCCGAGCACGGCATCACGGAGTCGACGCTCGCCAAGGTGGCCGCGAAGGCGTTCGCCAACGGCTCGCTCAACCCGAACGCATGGCGCCGCAGGCCCCTGTCCGAGGACGAGGTGCTCGGGTCGAAGATGGTCAACCACCCGCTGACGCAGTACATGTTCTGCTCGCCCGGCGAGGGGGCGGTCGCGCTCGTGCTGGCTCGGGGCGACCGCGCGCGGGCGCTCGCGCGCGCGCCCGTGTATCTACGCTCCGTCGCGTTCCGGACCCGTCGGTTCGGGTCCTTCGAGGTGTTCAGCCCGTCGATCCCGATCACGGGCGCCCCCTCCCCCACGACCGAGGCGGCGACCGCCGCGTTCGAGCAGGCGGGAATCGGGCCCGAGGACGTCGACGTCGCCCAGCTGCAGGACACCGAGTCCGGCGCGGAGATCATGCACCTCGCCGAGACCGGCCTGTGCGAGCACGGGGAGCAGGAGGCGCTGATCCAGAGCGGGGCCACGAGCCGCGAGGGCCGGCTGCCGGTCAACACCGACGGCGGCTGCCTGGCCAACGGCGAGCCGATCGGCGCGTCCGGCCTGCGCCAGGTCCACGAGGTGGTGCTCCAGCTGCGGGGGGACGCGGGCGAGCGCCAGATCGCCGGCCCGGCGCGGGTCGGCTTCACCCAGGTCTACGGCGCGCCCGGAGTCAGCGCGTGCACCGTGCTCAGTCGCTGAGCGGCCGCGAGGTCCAGCTCGCGACGTATCCCGAGGGCGAGCCGCGAACGAGCGACTTCCGCGTCGTCGAAGTGCCTGTCTGCGAGCCGGGGCCGGGCGAGGTCCTGGTCCGCAACACCTGGACCTCGGTGGACCCCGGGCTGCGGCTGCGCTTGAAGGCACGCGCGCCGGCCGGCTACTTCGCCGCGTTCGGCCTGCGGTCGGCCATGGACGGGATCATGACCGTCGGCGTGGTCGTCGAGTCGCATGCGGACGGGTTCGCTGCCGGCGACACGGTCTGGCACGCGTCCGGCTGGCGCGAGTACGCCGTCGTGGTGGCCGGCACACCCGCTCTCGGCGGGCTCGGCACGCTGACGCGGCTCGACACCGGCCTCGCGCCCGCGCCGCGGTACCTCGGCCCGCTCGGAGGCATGGGCCTGACCGCCTACGCGGGGCTCTTCGATGTCGCGGGCCTGCGCGAGGGCGACGTCGTGTGGGTGTCGGCCGCGGCCGGGGCCGTCGGAAGCCTCGCGGCCCAGTTCGCGAAGCTCCGCGGCCATCGCGTGATCGGAAGCGCCGGATCGGACGAGAAGGTCTCCTACCTGCTCGACGAGCTGGGTCTCGACGATGCGTTCAACCACCGCGCCGGCCCCGTCGCCGAGTTGTTGCGCGCGGCCGCGCCGGACGGGATCGACGTCTACTTCGACTGCGTCGGCGGCGACCACCTCGAGGCGGCCCTCGGGGCATTGCGTCGCCGGGGACGCGTGGCGCTGTGCGGCGCCGTGTCCCAGTACGGGGGCACGGCGCAGGGTCCGGTCAACCTCTTCCAGGCGACCGCCAACGACCTCACGCTGCGCGGCTTCCGCGGCAGCAGCTATCTGCACCGGATGGGCGACATGACGCGCGACGTGAGCGGCTGGCTCGCCGACGGCCGGCTGCGCTATCGCGAGACGATCGTCGACGGCCTCGAGCGAGCGCCCGAGGCGCTCGCGCGGATGCTGTCCGGCGACACGATCGGCAAGACGCTCGTCCGCATCGCGTGAAAGTCAACTGCGCAGGTAAGGGAGGCGGGGAGCCGGCCGAGCCGGCGGGTCCCTGGCGTGTTTACGGCGATATACGCCGTGAAAGCGCCATGCGCTTGGGGACCCGCCGCGCGGCCGGCTCCCTCGCTCCCTTACCCAGCGCAGTTGAAGTTCGCGAATCACGCCTTGTGCGAGCTGCCCCAGGCGAGGTGGCCGCCGTCGATCGTGTACAGCGAGCCGGTGATGAACGACGCGTCGTCGGAGGCGAGGAAGCAGACGAGCTTGGCGACCTCCTCGGGCGTGCCCATGCGGTCGAGGATCTGCGGTGCGATCAGCTTGCGCTCGCGCGCTTGCGGATCGTCGCCGCTCTCGATGTGCGCGCGCGCCAGCGGCGTCGCGATCACCCCGGGGCAGTAGGCGTTGCAGCGCACGGTCGGGCCGAGGTCGACCGCGGTGACTCTCGTGAGCTGCGCGATCGCCCCCTTGGTCGTGCCGTAGGCGGGCGCGCCCGCCAGGCCCACGAACGACGCGACGGAGCCGGCGTTGACGATGTTCGGCCCGCGGGTCGAGCGGCGCAGGTGCGGGGCCGCGAACTTCGTCGCCAGCCACGGCGCGCGCAGGTTCGTCTCGTAGACGGCCTCCCACACGTCCTCCGGCAGCGTGTCCACGGCGCAGTCCGCGGTCAGCGAGCTCTCGATGATCCCGGCGTTGTTGACGAGCACGTCGAGCGCCCCGAACCGCTCGACGGTAGTCTCGACCATCGCCTCGATCTGGTCGCGGTCGCGCAGGTCGCACTCGATCGCCAGCGCGTCGGCGCCGGCCGCGCGCACGAGCTCCGCGGCCTCGGTCGCGGCCGCGCCGTTACGGTCGACGACGGCGACGGCGCCGGCCCCCCGGCGCGCCATCTCCACGACGATCGCGCGCCCGAGGCCCTGCCCGGCGCCGGTGACGACGGCGACCTTGTCGTCGAGCATCACACCGTCCCGAGGACCGCGGCGGCCCGCGGTCGCGCGTGGGCGATCGACTCGCCTGCGGCGCGCCCCTCGGCGATCGCGTGCGAGGCCTTCCTCGGCACGAGCGCGTCGCCGATCACGCGCACGGTGCCGGCGGTCGGGACCAGCGTGCTCCAGTCGCGCGCGACGCGCTCGCCGACCACGATGACCGTGTCGGCGGGCACGCGCTCGGTGGCTCCGGACATCGTGTTCCTCAGGACCGCGGTGTCGTCGCCGAGGCTGTCGAGCGCCGTGAACGGGCGCACCTCGAGCGGAGCGCCGCGCAGTCGCGCGAGCAGCTGCACGCGGCCCTCCGGCGGCAGCGAGCCTCCGAAGGCCGCGGCGGGCGTCGCCACCGTGATCGTCTCGAACCCTGCGCCGCACGCCGAGCTCGACCGCGCTCGCGCACGGCCACCAGCCGAACCCGTCGTCGACCACCAGCAGGCTGCCCCCGCTCAGGCCCTGACCGATCGCAGACGACGACGGCAGCGCGCGCTCGATGCCCGGCACCGCCGGCAGCTGCTCGGTGCTGCCGATCGCGAGCACCACCTCGTCGAAGCCGATGAGGTCGTCCGCACGGACCGGCGATCCCAGCCGGAGCTCCACGTCCTCGAGCGCGTGCGCGTAGAAGTCCAGGAGCGCGCGCCACCCGTGGCGGTTGGGCGCGGCGCCGGCGACGGCGAGCTGGCCGCCGATCGCCTCGCGCTCGTCGAACAGCACCACCTCCCGGCCGCCGGCCAGCGTGACGGCGCACTCCAGCCCACCGGGTCCGGCGCCGACGATCGCCACACGCCCCGCGGTCTCAGCGGCGCGGCGGACGACGAGCGGCGCGGCGGGCCTGCGGTCCGCGCCGGGCGGCCCGAGCTCGGGGTTGACGGAGCACAGCAGGACCGGGTCGAAGGCGCGGCAGTCCTCGTTGCAAGCGACACACGGGCGGATGTCCGCCGCGCGGCCGCCGAGCAGCTTGCGCGGCATGTCGGGGTCGGCGATCAGCGCGCGCGCCATGCCGACGAGGTCCGCCCCGGCCGCGAGCGCAGCCTCGATCGCGTCCGGCGTGCGGAAGGCGTGAGAGATCAGTAGCGGCCCCTCGACCGCTCGGCGCATCCGTTCGACGTCGCCGAGCAGCGGCGGCTCCTCGGTCGCCATGTCGCGCACGTACGTCGTGCGCTCGCCGACGGTGAGGTTCACATAGTCGGCGAGCGCGCTCACGTGCGGGAGCCCCTCGGGGGTCAGGCCCCCCTCGCCCCCCATCGACAGTCGAATCCCGACGACGACCGCGGCCGACGAGCGGATCTCGCGGACGATGCGCGCGACGATCGCGAGCCGTTCCTCGAAGGATGCGGCGCGATTCGTCTCCGCCGACAGGAACTGCGCGAGCAGGTAGCCGTGCGCCGCGTGCAGCTCGATGACCTGGAACCCGGCGGCGGCGGCGTTGGCCGCCGACACGCGGAAGCCCTCGACGATCGCGTCTGTCTCCCCCGCGGTCAGCGGGCGCGGCCGCGTGGGCTCGCGCGGGGACCGCACGGCCGAGGGGGCGACCGGGTGAAACCACTGCTCGGCGCCGGTCGTCTCGCGGCCGAGGTGCACGAGCTGGCACGCCGCCACCGCGCCCTCGGCCCGAATAGCCTCGGCACGTGCGGCCATCCCCGGCACCGCCTCGGGGCGCCACGCCTCGGTCGTGATCCGTCGCCGCCACGTGGACTCCGGGGCGACCACCGTGCCGCCGACCGTCAGCATCGCCACGCCGCCGGCCGCCCGCCGGCGCCAGTACTCGGCGTCCTCGGGAAGGGGCAATCCGTCCGCGATGATCCCGCGCCCGTGGGCCGTGCCCACGAGCCGGTTGCGGAGCTCGAGATCCCCGAGAGCGAACGGCTCAGCCGCGCGGTACATCCTCAGGCCCTCGGCCCCCGATCAGCGCGAGGTAGCCGGCAGCGTCAACCTTGTCCTCGCCCCACAGGATCTCGAGCACGAGCCGGCTGATCTTCCAGCCGTCCGCCTCGCGCCGGAGCTCGTTGTGGTAGCGCCCGACGAGCAGCTTCGCCTTGTCCGGCTCGTCCTCGAACCCCTGGTGCGACGTGTGGTACACGAGCGCGCGCGCCTCGTCGCCGTCGACCTCCACGTGGTACACGCTGAGCAGGTGGTGCTGCCAGACCACGGGCGCGATCGCCTCGCCGATCCAGGCGGCGACGGCGTCGCCGCCGATCACCGGATCGGCGTTCCCGTACTGCGCCCACAGGTCGTCGGCCAGCGCGCTGCGCAGCCCGGCGTGGTCGAAGCGGTCGATCGTCGACGCGTAGCGATAGAGAACGTCGGTGATGTCGATGCGGTCCTGCAGGACGCGGACCGCGTCGGTGTCGAGGGTCGGGGCGGCCATGTCAGCTCACCTTCATCCAGACGCTCTTGGTCTGCGTGAACTCGTCGAGCGAGGCCTCGCCGAGGTTGCGGCCGTGGCCGGACTGCTTGACGCCGCCGTAGGGCACCGACGGGTAGACCATCTGGTACGTGTTGACCCACACGGTGCCGACGCGCAGCGCGCGCGTCGCGCGGTGGGCGCGCGAGATGTCGTTCGTCCAGACGCCGGCGGCGAGCCCGTACTCGACGTCGTTGGCGATGGCGAACGCCTCCTCCTCGGTGGAGAACTTGAGCACGCCCATCACGGGCCCGAAGATCTCCTCCTGCGCGATCTTCATCTCGTTGCGGACCCCGGTGAAGACGGTCGGCTCGTGGAAGTAGCCACGGTCGCCGTGGCGCGAGCCGCCGAGCGCAAGCTCGGCGCCCTCGTCCTGGCCGATGCGGACGTAGCGCTGGATGCGCTCGAGCTGCTCGGCAGACACGACCGGGCCCATGTCGGTGTCCGGATCGAAGCCGCCGCCGATGCGGATCCCGCGCGACCCTTCCACGATCCTCTCCACGACCTCGTCGTGGACGCCCTCGTGGACCATCACGCGGGTGCCGCACGTGCAGACCTGCCCCGACGCGCCCCAGACGCCCATCATCGCGGCGGCTGAGGCGGCCTCCAGATCGGCATCCGGGAAGATGATCGACGGGCTCTTGCCGCCGAGCTCGAGGCTCACGCGCTTCACGCGCGCGGCGGCGGCGCCCTGGATGGCGCGCCCGGTCGCGTTCGAGCCGGTGAACGTGATCGCGTCGACGTCCGGATGCGCGACGAGCGCCGCCCCTACGGTCTCGCCGACGCCCTGGACCACATTGAACACGCCGGGCGGGATCCCCGCCTCGAGCGCGAGCTCGGCGACCACGACGGCCGTCATCGGAGTCTGCTCGGCCGGCTTGAGGATGACGCTGTTGCCGGCGCTGAGCGCGAACGTGGCCATCGCCGCCGCGGCCGTCGGACCGTTCCACGGGCTGATCGCTCCGACCACGCCGATCGGCTCGCGCACCTGGTAGACGGCGAACTCGTGCGGCACGGCGGGGATGCTGCCGTGCAGCTTCGAGGGCCAGCCCGAGTAGTAGTCGAGGCCGTCGACCGCGAACTGGACGATGAAGCCCGCGTACATCCGGAGCAGGCCCGAGTCGATCACGTCGAGCTCGGCCAGCTCGTCGCCGTGCTCGGCGATGAGCGCCGAGAGCCGGCGCAGCCGCCGCTCCTGCTCGAGCGGCGCCAGGTAGCGCCAGCGGCCGTCGTCGAAGGCCGCGCGCGCGGACTGGACGGCGCGCTGCACGTCCGCCGCCGACCCGGCCGCCGCGGTGGCGACCTGTTCGCCGGTGGCGGGATCGATGACCGACATGGTGCCGCCGTCGAGCGACGGGACGAGTTCGCCGTCGACGACGTGGCCGAACAGCGGCCGGTCGAGCTGGCGCGCGGCGGCAGCCGAGATCGGATACGTGGAGGGGTCGGTCAGGACGCTCATGGCCAGGGCTCTCGCTCTCGTCGTTCTCCTCGGGGCCAGCCCGCTGAGCTGACCCTACTTCGGTTCAGACTATGCCCCGCGGAAGCGACTGTCAAGCACAATGACGTGACTTCAGTTGCTGAATCCCTTGACAGAGCAGGGTCTAGGGTGCTCTAATGCGGCTCGACCTAAAGTCAGTTCAGTTTGATGGGGAGAGAATCGGAAGACATGAGCGCCGCTCTGCAACATGCGCCCGGGCTCAACGGGACCGCACCAACGCCGCCGGTCCTGCAGATCGCCGGGCTGTCGAAGACGTTCGGGGCCACGCGCGCGCTGATCGATGCGTCGCTGGACATCAGGCCTGGCGAGATCCACGCGCTCGTCGGCCAGAACGGGTCCGGCAAGTCGACGCTGATCAAGACGCTCGCCGGCTATCACACGCCGGACGGCGGCAGCGTCGCGGAGCTCGACGGGGCGCCGTTCGACCTCGGCCACACGGTCCCCGACGGGCTGCGCTTCGTCCACCAGGACCTCGGCCTCGTGCTCGAGCTCAACGCGATGGACAACCTCGCGCTGCACGGCGGCTTCGCACGCGGAGCGCTGGGCCGCGTGCACTGGAGCGAGCAGGAGCAGGAGACCCGTCGCGTGCTCGCGCGCTTCGGCGTCGACCTCGACATCCACCGCCCGCTCGCCGCCGCGACGCCCGTCGAGCGCACGGTGGTCGCGATCGCCGCGGCGCTGCAGGGCTGGCAGGGCGGCCATGGCGTGCTCGTGCTCGACGAGCCGACCGCCGTCCTGCCGCACGACGAGGTCGAGCGGCTGTTCGCGATGGTCCGGGAGGTCCGGAGCGCGGGCACGAGCGTGCTCTACGTCTCGCACCGCCTCGACGAGATCTTCGAGCTCGCGGACCGCGTGACCGTCCTGCGCGGCGGCCGCGTGATCGCCACCCACTCGGTCGCCGACATCGACGCCGCGGGACTCGCGAGCCTGATGGTCGGCGAGGACGTCGATCCTGACTATCGCGCGCCGGTGGCGGCGCGCCCCGACGCGCCGGTGGTCCTGGAGGCGCGCGACATCCACGGGCGCTGGCTGCGCGGCGTCGACCTCGACGTCCACCGCGGCGAGATCCTCGGGATCGCCGGCCTGGCCGGCGCAGGCGTGATGGAGCTCCCGTACGCGCTCGCCGGCTGCGCACGGCACGCGGTCAGCGGCCGCA
Organism: uncultured Solirubrobacteraceae bacterium; assembly: GCA_963835525.1. Classification (GTDB taxonomy): domain Bacteria; phylum Actinomycetota; class Thermoleophilia; order Solirubrobacterales; family Solirubrobacteraceae; genus DASSUW01. The sequence continues at coordinate 1,547,758 of CAWIFM010000008.1, read as the reverse complement.
TCCGCCTCCCGGAGCGGTCCGCCGAGTGGAGCGACGTCGCCGAAGCGCAGGACCTCGACATCCCGCTCGTCCCCGCCGACCGCGGGCGTGAGGGGATCGTCGCCGAGTTCGCCGTCAGCGAGAACCTGTCGCTGTCCGTGCTCGGCCGCCTCGGCCGGCGCGGACGGCTCGACAAGCGCGCGGAGGCCGAGCTCGTCGAGCAGTGGACGGAGCGCCTCGGCGTCGTGACCGCCGGCCCCGGCGCGCCGATCTCGACGCTCAGCGGCGGCAACCAGCAGAAGGTGGTCGTCGCGCGCTGCCTCGTGCGCGACCCCGCGCTGCTCGTGCTCTGCGAGCCGACCGCGGGCGTCGACATCGGGACGCGCGTCGCCATCTACGACCTGATCGCCGAGCTCTCGCGCAACGGCCTGACCGTCGTCCTGTCCTCCTCGGATGCCGGCGACGTGCTCGCCATGTGCACGCGCGTCGTCGTCCTGAGGGAGGGCCGGATCGCCGCCCAGCTGGGCGGAGAGGGACTTACCGAGCACGCGCTGGTGAGCGCGATGGAGGGAGAAGATCGATGACGTTGACATCCGTCCCCGAGGCCGCCACCGAGCCGGCCGCGACCGTTGAGAGCGCGCCGGCGCGCACCGGCCCGTCGAGGGCGTCGCGCCTGGCCCACGGCCTCGCCTTCGACCGCATCGGCGCGGTCTACGTCTGGCTGGGGATCATCGTGCTGTTCTCGTTCTGGGTTCCGGAGACGTTCCCGAACCTGGCGACCGCGAAGCAGATCCTCAACGCCAACGCGATCACCGCGCTCGCGGCCCTGGCGATCACGATCCCGCTCTCGGCGCGGGTCTTCGACCTCTCGTTCGCGTTCGTCATCACGCTCACCGGCGTCGTCGTCGCGCACCTGGTCGCCGAGAACGGGGTTCCGCTCGTCCCTGCGATCGCGATCGCGCTCGCCGTCGGCCTCGGGGTCGGCGTGATCAACGGCGTCGTGGTCGTGGTCATGCGGATCGACTCGTTCATCGCCACGCTCGCGACCGGGTCGCTGATCGCCGCGCTCATCACGATGGTCACGAACGAGGTGCCGATCACCGACGCCAAGCTCGGCGGCGCGTTCGCGAAGATCGGCCAGACGAGCATCGACGGCGTTACGCTCGGCGTCCTCTACTGCGCCGTGGTCGCGGTCGCCATCTGGTACCTGCTCGAGCACACGGCCACCGGCCGGCGCCTATACGCCACCGGCTTCAATCCGGACGCCGCGCGGCTCGCGGGCGTGCGCACCGACCGCCTGCGCTTCATGTCGCTGGTCGTGTCGGGAGGCCTGGCCGGGGCCACCGGCATCGTCCTCGCCTCCATGCTCGGAAGCGGGTCGCCGACCGCCGGCACCCCGTACCTGCTGCCCGCGTTCGCGGCAGCGTTCCTGGGCGCCACCCAGCTCAAGCACGGGCGCTTCAACGCCGGCGGGACGATCATCGCGGTCCTGCTGCTCGGGACCGGCGTCACCGGGCTCGCGCTGGCCAACGCGCCGCAATGGGCCGGGGACATGTTCGTCGGCGTCGTCCTGATCGCCTCGCTGGCCGTGACCGGTCTCCAGCGACGCAGCAACTGATCGTCAACCCTGCAAGAGGAGGAGTAGCGCATGTCTGTTCACGGACTGAGGAAGCTCGTCGGAGCCGTCGTGCTCGGCGCCGCGCTCGTCGCGCTGGCCGGATGCGGCGACAGTGGATCGAGCGGCGGGTCGGCCGCTCAGGGCGGTGGCCCGGGAGTCGCCGAGGCGCAGTCCCTGGCCGAGCAGGCGACCACGCGGCCGACGAGCATCGGCCTGGAGGCGGCGATCGGCAAGGAGGTTCCAGCCGGCAAGAAGGTCGTCTTCATCAGCTGCGGCGTCGAAGCCTGTGAGATCCAGGGCGACATCATCAAGCAGGGAGCCGCCGACCTCGGCTGGACCGCCGAGGCGATCGGCACCGACGGTTCTCCCGAGCAGCTCCAGAACGCGTTCGAGACGGCGCTCCGCCAGGGCGCTGACGGGATCATCCTCAACGCCGTCAACCGCGACGCGGTCGCCAAGCAGATCGAGAAGGCAGAGCAGCAGGGCGTGGCGTTCGTGACGTGCTGCAGCATCGAGGCCGAGGGCGACGGAATCCTCAGGAACGTCGCCGGCAAGGAGAACAGCGCCCGCATCGGCGAGAAGCTCGCAGCCCAGATCGTGGCCGACAGCGACGGCAAGGCGGACACGCTGTTCGTAAACATCTCGGCCTTCCAGATCCTGCAGGCGCTCGCCGGCCAGATCGAGACCTCGTACAAGGACTTCTGCGCCGACTGCGGGTACGCGACGCTCGACATCCCGGCGGCCTCGCTCGGCAAGGACGCGCCGGACCGGATCGTGTCGTACCTGCGCAGCCATCCGCAGGTCAACTACGTGGTCCTCTCCGTCAGCAACGCGCTCGGCGCGGGCCTTCCGGCCGCCCTCAAGGCCGCCGGCCTCGCCGACAAGGTCAAGCTCGTCGGCCAGAGCGGGGACACGCTGACGTTCCAGGACATGGCGGCCGGCAACATCGAGTCCGTCGTCCCGTTCGACTACTACGCGGTCGACTACCTGATGCTCGACGCGCTCGCCCGGCACTTCGCGGGCGTCCCGGTGGAGCAGGCGCAGCCGCCGACGTGGATCGTGACGCCGGACAACATGCCGGCGGAGGCGACCGAGGGCCTGTTCCCGGTCGTCGAGAGCTACCGCGACGAGTTCAACCAGCTCTGGGGCAAGTGAAGCTCGGACTGAACACCGGCTACTGGGCGGCGGGGCCACCGCCGCCCAGTGCGCTGGAGTCGGTCCAGGAGGCCGAGCGCCTGGGCTTCGACTCGGTCTGGACGTCGGAGGCCTACGGCTGCGACGTGCTCACCCCGCTGGCGTGGTGGGGCTCGCACACCGAGACGATCCGGCTCGGGACGGCGATCATGCAGATGAGCGCGCGGCGCCCGACCGCCGCCGCGATGGCCGCGATGACGATGGACCACCTGAGCGGTGGGCGCTTCGTCCTCGGCCTCGGGGTGTCCGGACCGCAGGTCGTCGAGGGCTGGTACGGCGAGCCGTTCGCCAAGCCGCTGGCGCGCACGCGCGAGTACGTCTCGATCGTGCGCGACGTCGTCGCCCGCCGGGCGCCCGTCTGCTCCGACGGCCCCCACTACCCGCTGCCGCTGAACGGCCACGAGGGTGCGACGGGCCTGGGCAAGGCGCTGAAGTCGACGCTGCGCCCGCTGCGCGAGCGCCTGCCGGTCTACCTGGCTGCCGAGGGCCCCAAGAACATCGCGCTGACGGCGGAGATCGCGGACGGCTGGCTCGCGCTCTTCTACTCCCCCTACCACGATGCGGAGCTCTACCGCCCGCGCCTCGAGGAGGGCTTCGCCCGGCGCGCGACGCCGAGCGACGGCTTCGAGGTTCTCGCCTCGCTCCCGTTCATCGTGGACGACGACGTCGAGCGGGCCGCGGACATGATCCGCCCGCGGTTCGCCCTGTACTTCGGCGGGATGGGGGCACGCAGCCTGAACTTCCACCGCGAGGTGGCGGTGCGAATGGGCTACGAGGCCGAGGCCGAGAAGATCCAGGACCTCTACCTGGACGGCAAGAAGGACGAGGCCGCCGCCGCGGTCCCGACGAAGCTCATCGAGCAGCTCGCGCTGATCGGCCCCGCCGACAAGATCCGTCACGACCTCGAGGCCTGGCGCGAGTCGAGCGTGACCTCACTGCTGATCGCGGGTCCGCCGGAGACGCTGCGCCAGGCCGCGGAGCTGGTGCTGGGATGAGGTACCGGTTCGCGACCTACGAGAAGCGCGATCGGATCGCGTACGTGACGCTCAACCGGCCCGAGGTCATGAACGCGCTGCACCTCGAGGCGCACCTCGAGCTCGCCGAGATCTGGGACGACTTCCGCGACGACCCCGACGTCTGGGTCGCGATCGTCACGGGAGCGGGCGAGCGCGCGTTCTCGGCCGGCAACGATCTCAAGGCGACCGCCGAGCGGACGGCCAACGGCGGCGATATCCAGGGCGGGGCGCGGCCGCCGTTCGGGCGGATCACGCGCGACTTCCAATGCCCGAAGCCGATGATCGCGGCGGTCAACGGCGTCGCCGTCGGCGGCGGGCTGGAGATGGCGCTCGCGTGCGACATCATCGTTGCCGCCGACCACGCCCGCTTCGGGCTGCCCGAGCCGCGGGTCGGCCTGTTCGCGGGCGCCGGCGGCATCCACCGGCTGGCGCGGCAGCTGCCGTTCAAGGTCGCGATGGGCCTGCTGCTGACCGGCCGCCTGTTCGGCGCCGAGGAGGCGCACCGGATCGGCCTGGTCAACGAGGTCGTGCCGCTCGCCGACCTGATGGCGACGGCAGAACGCTGGGCCGGGGAGATCCTCGAGTGCTCCCCCCTCTCCGTCCAGCTGACCAAGGAATCCGCGTTCGACGGCCTGCAGCACAGCGTCGACGGCGCGCTCGCGCGCGACCACGCGCGCGTAGAGCGGCTGCTCGCCTCGGCCGACTTCGTGGAGGGCCCGAAGGCGTTCTCCGAGAAGCGCCGGCCGCAGTGGACCGGGCGTTAGCTATCGCTGGTAATCGCCGGTTTCGCGTCGCCGGCGCGAGTCCCGGCCAAATGCCGTTGACCTAGCCCTTCGGCGTCGACTGCTCGGGCACCTGCTTCGTCCGTGGACGCGAGCGCGAGCCGAGCGCCGAGCGGAACCGTCGCAGTCTCCACAGCAAGCGTGTCGTAGGCGTCGGCGGACACGACCGCATCCGGGCGAAAGCGCAAGGGCGTTCGCTATGCAGATACCGACGCCGCAGTGCTCAGTTGCATGTCGAGTTCGTTCAAGAGGCCCAGCGGGCGAAGTCTGCTTCGAAGCCCCCGCCCGGGATGAAGACGTTGAACGCGGTCGCTCGCTGGGCGCCGCGGTTCTCGAAGTCGTGCGTGACGCCCGCGGGGATGCGCAGGAACGTGCCGGCCGGCGCCTCGACCCAGTCCTCGCCGGCCAGGAACCACATCATTCCCTCGGTCACGATGAAGACCTCGTCCTGCGCCTCGTGGCTGTGCGCGCCCGGCCCGGACCCGCCGGGCTCGACGGACCACTCCGAGGCACAGTACGCATCTTCGTCGGCCTTGAACACGCCGCGCATTGCCCCGATCGTGTAGGCGCGGCCGCCGCCTGGCGGGAGGATGATCGTGTCGTTCATGGCCGGGTTGTACCGCGGAGTGCCGCGGCCGTCTTGGACGGAAGGGATCAGGTCCGGCGGAAGGGTCGCCCTGCTGAGCGCCGGCGTAGATGGGCGCATCGAGCCACTGCATGAGTCCGAGGTCGTCGCGGTGGTTCACGATCTCGACGACCCCCCGTCCCGGGAGCGTCACCGAGCGCTTCCGCTCCGCCCTGGCGAGCGAGCGCCGGTCCGGCGCTGGCCCAGACCATCGCGGCTCGTCCGCAGCAGGCATCTCGTGGGTCGTCACCGAGACGGTCGCTCGTACGGAAAGCGGCAGCGGCTCGGCGCCTCAGTCGTCTAGCTGCGTCGCCGCTGCCTGGCATGGAACGCGATAGCGGGAGCGTGGCTGTTGCTTTCCACGGATGCAGGAGCGCGGTGGGGCCGATCGCGCCCCGGCGGACGCCTGGTCGTCGTCCAATTCACGAGCGAGGGAAGCCTCGCTCAGGACGAGTGCTCTGCGGCCGAAGGAGGCGTCGCCATTAGCCGACGACCGGCTGGCGGCACGCGGTCAATCCGCCAGTCAGCTCAGGACGGCTTACCGCACACTATCTGCACGGGATGCGTGCGCCCTTCCTTGATGTTGCGGGCCGAATTGCGCATCTTCTCGGGCGCCGTCGGGCCGATCAGCACGTGCAGGCCGAGCGGCGGCAGCTCACCCCGGCCGGCGAGCTCCAGCGCGGCCCGGTACGCGGCCAGGTACTTCGGCCCGGTGTCCTCGCACTCGATGTTCACGAACCTGGCGGCGGCGAGGAGCTCGCGGGTCTCCGACGGCGTGACGAGGAACTCGCCGGTGCCGTCCTCCGACCAGGGCACGGGATGGTGCGGGCTTCCCACGGGGCCGAGGCCGTGCTCGGTGAGCGCGAAGAACCCGCCGGGCTTCAGAACGCGCCACGCCTCGCCGAAGAAGCGCGGACGGTCGGCGACGTTCATGGTCACGTGCTGCGCATAGGCGCCGTCGAAGGAGTCGTCGTCGTAGGGCAGCCGCTCGCCGTGCCCCTGCTCGATGAAGACCCTGTCGCCCATGTCGAGCAGCGCGGTCAGCTTGTTCGCCGCCTCGACGAACGGCCCGGTGATGTCGATCCCGCTGACCTTGCACCCGAAGCGCTGCGCGAAGTAGCGAGCCGGGCCACCGACCCCGGAGCCGATGTCGAGCAGGTGGTCGCCGGGCTTGACAGGCAGCCGATCCGCGAGGTCGATGGTGGCCGGGAACCCACGTGCGTGGAAGTGGTCGACCGGCGCCAGCTCCTCAACGGTCAACGAGTCCAGAGACTTCGACGCTCGCTCCAGCGCCGAAACGATAAGACCATAAACGTCCCGGTCGGCCCAGTGCTCCGCGATCGAGGTTTCCGGAGGCATGCTCGCCAATCTCCCTTTGCCTGCTGCGCATCATGCTAATACGCCCTGTGCGCGGGCGAAGGCCCAGAAGGCGCTGATGCAGCCGCGCATCCGCGTCTGAGCTCAGGGGCAAACCGAGGCGTCGCTTCTCAACAGGCGGCGGCCTTCGCACGGCCGCCGGAGCAGGGGTATGCATCACGAGAGGAGCGAGCGTCACGTTCGCGCGGACCGGGCTTATCCGTTAGACGACCACCGGGAGCGCCGGGGGAGAGTCCTGCTGCTTGGCAAAGGAGCAGTCCTGACGCAGCGCGTGGCGGGCCCGCTCGCTGCTGAGTTGGACGACACGGAGCAGCGCCGTAGCCGCCGGCGTCTGACGCGGCGCCACTGCTCCTTTGCAGTAGCGTTTCGAAGACGCGTCGTCGCGCGCCCCCTTGGGAAGATCAGCGGCCGTCTCGGGCACCGCCGCGCAGACTCCCGCAATCGCCGTGGTGCGAGCGCGCCTGCTCGTGGAGCGCGGTGCCGTCGTACCGTACGGTGTAGCGACAGCCCACGTGCGCTCGCGACTCGTGCGCGCATCCGAGCCGATGTGAGCGCTCGATGACCCATCGCGGGGCCGAACTCAACGGTATTGCGTCTACGCCTCGTTGCGTCGTCGCAAATCCTCGAGCAGCGTGTTCGCCGCCCAGTCCAAGGCAGCCACGATCTCGTCGCCGTCGAGGCCGTAGTGGTCGTGCAGCAGGAGCCACGCGCGTCCGGAGCGGATGTGGGCGAGGATCGCCTCGGCGCGGCGCGCCTCGTCCGCCGGCAGGTTGCCCGACACCTCCGCCACCGCCGCGGCTACCGCGGCGCGGCGGGGCTCCTCGAGCTCGTGGTCGGCCAGCGCCCGGAACACGTTGGTGTGCTCGTCGAAGAGACGGCCCAGCTCGGGCGAGGCGCCCGCCATATCGCGCACCGTCCGCGGGTCGTCCCACTGCAGGCCGTCCGTGAACTCGCGAAACCAGGCGGCCGCGCTCTGGAGCAGGTCGGTGCGGGTCGGGAAGTAGCGGTACACGGTCCGCAGCGAGACGCCGGCCGCCTCCGCCACCTGCGGAAACGTGATCGCGTCCGGGTGGTCGTTCTGGAGCAAGCCCTGGAACGCGCGCATGATCAGGTCGCGCGTGAGGTCGACCTGCTGGTCGCGCAGCGATGACCGGTTCTCACTCATCGGCCCGCAGTATGACATGGCCTTGACGTCATGACATCTCCATGTCACGATGACACTTGCATGTCACGACCGACGCTCTGGAAGACCGAGGACGGGACGTCTCAGGCGCCTCTTGCCGGGCTGCGCGTCGTCGACATGGCCGACGAGAAGGGCGAGACGTGTGGTCGCTTCCTCGCCGACCTCGGCGCCGACGTCATCCGCGTCGAGCCGCCCGGCGGCGCCCGCTCGCGCCGCGAGCCCCTCTCGTTCGCCGTCCGCAACGCGAACAAGCGCGGCGTCACGATCGACCTCGAGACCGAGCGCGAGCGGCTGCTGACGCTGCTCGAGTCCGCGGACGTCTGGATCGAGACGACGCGGCCCGGCAGGCTCGCCGCGCTCGGGCTCGGGCCTGACGACGTGCTGGCCCGCAACCCGGAGCTCGTGATCACCTCGATCACCGACTTCGGCCAGACCGGCGACTACCGCCACTGGCAGGGCAACGACTCCATCCACGCGGCGATGAGCGGCATCCTGAGCCGCTCCGGGCTGGCCGGGCGCGACCCCCTCCCCGCCCCGCCCGGGATGGCGTCGGAGACGACCGCGATCCAGGCGGCGTGGGCGACGCTCGTCGCGTACTGGAACCGGCTCGAGACCGGCCGCGGCGACCATGTCGACTTCTCGATTCTGGAAGCGGCGACGCAGACGATGGACCCCGCGTACGGCACCGCCTCGGTCAGCCGCGCGTCCGCCTTCCCGTCGAGCCGCGGGCGGCCCGAGGCCGGGCTCTACCCGATCTTCCCTTGCGCCGATGGCCACGTGCGCGTGGTCGTGCTCGCGCCGCGCCAGTGGCGGGCGATGCGCGCCTGGCTCGGCGAGCCCGCCGCCTTCCAGGACGAGCGGTTCGACGCGATCCCGGCGCGGCTCGAGGCATCGGCCGAGCTGCACGAGCTCTACGCCGCGCTCTTCGCCGGCATGACGAAGGACGCGATCGCGGCTGAGGGCCAGGCCCGCGGCGTCCCGGTCGCACCCGTGCTCGAGGTCGCCGAGGTGCTCGAGAGTCCCCACTTCCAGGCACGCGGCGCGTTCGTCGACGCCGAGGCCGCGCCGGGGCTGCACGGCCGGCTGCCGAGCGGGTTCGTCGAGATCGACGGCGAGCGGCTCGGCTTCCGCCACCGCGCGCCCGAGCGCGGCGAGCACAACGACGATCTCCTGGGGGAACCGGGCGGTCGGCCGGCGCGGCCGTCGTCGAACGGCGCCGCGCCGCGCCGCCCGCTCGCCGGGCTGCGCGTCGTCGACTTCGGGATCATCGTCATCGGCAACGAGATCGGGCGCCTGCTGGCGGACCAGGGCGCCGACGTGATCAAGATCGAGAACCGCGCCTTCCCCGACGCGGCGCGCGTGGGCTACGGCGGCAAGCTGTCGCACAGCTTCGTCGCGGGCAGCCGCAACAAGCGCAGCCTCGGCGTGAACCTGCGCACTCCCGAGGGCGTCGGCCTGCTCAAGCGGCTCGTCGCCGACTGCGACGTCGTGCTCGAGAACTTCAAGCCGGGGACGCTCGAGAAGCTCGGGCTCGGCTACGAGGCGCTGCGCGCCGTCAAGCCCGACCTCGTGATGCTGAGCACCAACGCCCTCGGCTCGACCGGGCCGTGGAGCCGCTGGCTGGGCTACGGCCCGATCGTGCGCTGCGTCTCGGGGGTCGCGAGCCTGTGGCGCTACCCGGACGACGAGCTCGCCTTCGGCGAGCCGACCACGATCTACCCGGACCACTACGGCGCGCGCGTGTGCGCCACGGCGGTGCTGGCTGCGCTCGATCCGGCGGCGCCGGACGGCGGCCGGCGCCTACCTCGAGAGCGCGCAGGCCGAGATCATCGTCAACCAGCTCGCCGACGTCTTCCTTGCCGCCTCGCTCGGCGCCGAGCAGGGCGAGCTCGGCGCGCCCTGGGGCATCTACCCGTGCGCCGGCGACGACGAGTGGTGCGTCATCACGGTCTCGGACGACGAGCAGTGGCGCGCCCTTCGGTGGGCGCTCGGGGCCCCGGAATGGGCCGCCGGCGGCTCGTTCGAACGCGCGGCCGACCGCATCGCCAACCGCGAGCTGCTCGACCGCCACCTGGCCGAGTGGACGCGCACGCTCCCGCCGCGCGCCGTGATGGAGCGGCTCCAGACGGCCGGCGTGCCGGCGGCGATGATGATGCGGCCGGACGACCACGAGCGCGACACGCACCTGCGGTCGCGCGCCATCTACCGCGAGATCCACCAGCCCGGCCTCGGCGTCGTCCGGCTGGAGAGCGGCCCGTTCCGCTCGCGCGGCATCCCGCCGGTCCGCGTCAGCCCGGCGCCGCAGCACGGCGAGCACACGCGCGAGATCTGCGCCACGGAGCTGGGCCTGTCGCCGGCGGAGATCGAAGCGCTGTTCGCGGGCGGCGTGCTCGAGGAGCCGCTGCTCACGGGAGCGCTGGCGGCATGAAGGGCCAGACCGCGATCGCCGGGCTCGGCATGACCGAGATGGGCAAGGTCTACGGCCGCACCGCGACGGACTTCGCCGCCGAGGCCCTCGCGCTCGCGCTCGACGACGCAGGGCTGGCCAAGGCCGACGTCGACGGGCTGCTGATCAACAGCAACCACTCGGCCGAGATGGCGCCGATGCTGCAGATGTCGCTCGGCCTCGAGGACCTGACGCTCGTCGGGGCGATGAGCGCCTACGGGTCCAGCGCGGGCACGATGCTGCAGTACGCCGCACACGCGATCACGGCGGGGCAGGCGAACGTCGTCGCCTGCCTGTACGCCGACGCGCCTCTGGCTGAAGGCGGCTCGGCCTCGCAGTCGTACAGCGGGCGCGGGATCGGGTCCGACACCGGCTTTTCCAGTCTGCGCTTCGCCTACGGCGACTACGGGCCGGCGAACACGAGCTACGCGCTCGCCTGCCGCCGGCACATGCACCTGTACGGCACGACGCACGACCAGCTCGGGACGATCGCCGTCGGCCAGCGCGAGTGGGCGCAGCTGAACCCGCGAGCGCAGATGCACGGCAGGCCGATGACGCTCGACGACTACCACGCGTCGCGGTGGATCGTGGAGCCGCTGCACCTGCTCGACTGCTGCCTGGTCTCGAACGGCGCCGTCGCGGTCATCGTCACGTCGGCGGAGCGCGCGCGGGACCTGCGACAGCCCCCGGTGTACCTGCTCGGCTTCGGTCAGGCGGCCCCCGGTGACAACCAGCGCGCCGGCCGGGAGCCGGCCGTCCACACCGGCGCCAAGCGCTCAGGCGAGCTCGCGCTCCGCATGGCGGACGTCACGCTCGAGGACATCGACGTGCTCGAGCTCTACGACTGCTACACGTACACGGTCCTCGTCACGCTCGAGGACTACGGCTTCTGCGAGAAGGGCGAAGGCGGCGCCTTCGTCGCGGACGGCAAGCTGGGCCCGGGCGGCTCGCTGCCCACCAACACCGGTGGCGGCCAGCTCTCCTCGTTCTACATGTGGGGGTTCACGCCGCTCTCCGAGGGCGTGATCCAAGCGCGCGGCCACGGCGGTGGGCGCCAGGTGCCCAAGCACGACGTCGTGCTCGTGAGCGGCAACGGCGGCGTGCTCAACTGGCACTCGACCACGGTCCTGGCGGCATGATCGTCGCGACGTCGTCGAAACCCGTCCCGGTCCCGGACGAGGAGAGCCGCCCGTTCTTCGACGGCGCGCGCGAGGGCGTGCTGCTACTGCGGCGCTGTCGCGACTGCGGCACGTTCATGTCGCCGACGGGCGGGATCGGCACGCCGCTGCGGCCGCGCTGCGTGACGTGCTTCTCCGCCGACCTCGAGTGGGCGCCCGCGACGGGCCGCGGCACGCTCTACAGCTTCGCGCTCATGCACCAGGTCTACGACCCCGCCTTCGCGGACGAGGTCCCGTACAACATCGCCGTCGTCGAGCTCGACGAGGGCGTGCGCATGACGCACGAACGTCGTCGGCTGCGCGAACGAGGAGCTGCAGATCGGGATGCCGCTCGAGGTCACCTTCGAGCGCGTGTCCGAGGACGTCGCCATCCCCAGATTCAGGAGCGTGTGACCGATGCTGGACGAGCCGAGCGCGACGTTCCTCGCTTCGATGGCGGAGAGCGGGCTGCCGCCGCTGCACGAGCTGACCCCGCGAGCGGCGCGCGAGGCGGGCGCCCGGATGGCCGAGCTCTACGGCCGCGGCCCGGAGATGGCGCGGGTGGAGGACGTCGAGCTCGGACGGCTCTTCGTCCCGAACGGGCGCGCACGTGGCGTGATCGTCTACTACCACGGCGGCGGGTGGGTGCTCGGTACGCCGGACCAGTTCGACACGCTCGCCCGCCGGCTCGCCGCCGGGACCGGCTGCGCGGTCGTCCTGGTCGACTACCGCCTCGCCCCCGAGCATCGCTACCCCACGGCGGTCGAGGACGCATGGACGGCGCTCGAGTGGACGGCGGCGAACCTCGAGCAGATCGCGGGCGGCCCGGTGCCGCTGATCGTCGCCGGCGACAGCGCCGGCGGATGCCTCGCCGCGGTCGTCGCGCAGCGGGCCCGCGAGGCCGGGCCCGAGATCGCGCTGCAGGTGCTCGTGTATCCGGTCACCGACTGCGACTTGGACCGCGACTCCTACCTCGATCCCGCCAACCAGCTGATCGTGGGCCGCGACACGATGGCGTGGTTCTGGGATCACTACGCGCCCGACGCGTCGGTGCGCACGAGCCCGGACGCCTCGCCGCTGCGCGCCGGCACCCTCGCCGGCCTGCCGCCCGCCGTGGTGCTCACGGCCGAGCACGACCCGCTGCGCGACGAGGGCGAGGCCTACGCCGAGCGGCTGGCGCAGGACGGTGTCCGCGTCGACCAGCCGGCGCTTCGACGGCCAGATGCACGGCTTCTTCATGATGGGCGACCTCCTGCCGGGCAGCGCCGCCGGGCTCGACTTCGTGGCGGGAGCGATCGACCGCGAGCTCGCGCCGGTCCAGCTCGACGCGATCGTCGTCGGCGCCGGCTTCGCCGGCCTGTACGCGCTCCACCGCCTGCGCGGTCTCGGGTTGAACGTGCGCGTCCTCGAGCAGGGCGAGGCGCTCGGCGGCACGTGGTACTGGAACCGCTACCCCGGCGCCCGCTGCGACATCGAGTCAATGGACTACTCGTACTCGTTCTCCGAGGAGCTCGAGCAGGAGTGGGAGTGGAGCGAGCGCTACCCGACCCAGCCGGAGATCCTGCGCTACCTCAACCACGTCGCCGACCGCTTCGACCTTCGCCGCGACATCCAGCTCAGCACCCGCGTCGTCGCGGCGCGCTACGTCGACGAACGCTGGCAGGTCACGACGGATCACGGCGTCCGGTACTCGGCGACCTACTGCATCATGGCCTCCGGGTGCCTGTCGTCGGTGCACCGGCCCGCGTTCGAAGGGCTCGACGACTTCGAGGGCGGCTGGTACCACAGCGCGCGCTGGCCCGAGGAGGGCGTCGAGCTCGCCGGCAAGCGCGTCGGCGTCATCGGCACCGGCTCGACCGGCATCCAGCTGATCCCGCAGCTCGCCAAGCAGGCTCGAGCACCTGTACGTCTTCCAGCGGACCGCGAACTTCAGCATGCCGGCGCACAACCGGCCGCTCGATCCGGAGGTGCAGCGCGCGATCAAAGCCGAGTACGGCGAGCGGCGGCGACGGTCGCGCGAGTCGCTCAGCGGCGCGCCGACATCCCATCCCGACGTGCTGCCGCAGCGCTCGGCGCTCGAGGCGACGCCCGAGGAGCGCCAGCGCACCTACGAGCGCGGCTGGGCGCAGGGCGGCATCGGCGGGATCACGCTGGCCTTCAACGACGTGATCACCAGCGCCGAGGCGAACGCCACGGCGGCCGACTTCGTGCGCGACAAGATCCGCGCGATCGTCCGCGACCCGGTCACCGCCGAGACCCTGTGCCCGACCAGCCACCCCGTCGGCACCAAGCGCATCTGCGTCGACATCGACTACTTCGAGACGTACAACCGCGACAACGTGACGCTCGTCGACGTGCGCGACCCGCCGATCGTGCGGATCACGCCGCGCGGGATCGAGACCGCGAGCGCCGCTTACGAGCTCGACGTGATCGTGTTCGCGACCGGCTTCGACGCGATGACGGGAGCGCTGCTGGACATCGACATCCGCGGCCGCGGGGACTGCTCGCTGAAGGACAAGTGGACCGACGGCCCGCGAACCTATCTCGGCCTGGCGACCGCTGGCTTCCCCAACCTGTTCCTCGTCACCGGCCCGGGCAGCCCGTCGGTGCTGAGCAACATGGTGCTGTCGATCGAGCAGCACGTCGACTGGATCGCGGACTGCATCGGCCACCTGCGCGAGCACGCGCTCGAGACGATCGAGGCGACGCCCGACGCCGAGGACGGCTGGGTGACGCACGTCAACGAGGTCGCCGAGGCCACGCTCTTCCCGCGGGCAGCGTCCTGGTACGCCGGCGCGAACATCCCGGGCAAGCCGCGGGTGTTCATGCCCTACCTCGGCGGCGTCGGCAACTACCGCGCGCACTGCGACGGCGTCGCCGCGAACGGCTACACGGGGTTCGCGGTCCGATGACGGCGATCGTGGAGCAGACGCGCCTGTACATCGGCGGCGAGTGGGTCGAGCCGACCGGCGGCCGCTCGGTGGACGTCATCAACCCGACGACCGAGGAGCCGATCGGCCGCGTCGACCTCGCGGGCGCGGCGGACATGGACCGCGCCGTCCAGGCCGCACGTGCGGCTTTCGACTCAGGCCCATGGGCCGCATCCACGCCCGCCGAGCGGGCGGTGACCATGGCCCGGGCCGGGGAGCTGATCGCCGAGCGCGCGGAGGCCTTCACGCGGACGATCACCCTCGAGGTCGGCTCGCCGCTGGCCCTCGCCGCCTGGCAGCCGGTGGCGGCCAAGCTGTACCTCGACTGGCATGCCGCGCAGGCCGAGACCTTCCCATGGGAGGAGGAGCGCGAGGGCATCCGGGGCCCGATGCTGGTGCGCCGTGGGCCGGTCGGTGTGGTGGGCGCCATCGTGCCGTGGAACTTCCCGCTCGCGCTGTCGTTCCCGAAGCTCGCTCCGGCGCTGCTGACCGGCTGTTCCGTGATTCTCAAGCCGCCGACGCAGACGCCGCTGTTCGGCTTCCTGCTCGCGGAGGCGTTCGAGGAGGCCGGCCTGCCGCCGGGCGTGCTCAACGTCGTGCCCGCCGGTCGCGAGGTCGGCGAGCAGCTGGTCAGCCACCCGCTGGTCGACAAGATCAGCTTCACCGGCAGCACGAGCGCCGGGCGCCGGATCGGGGCGCTGTGCGGCGAGCAGATCAAGCGCTGCAGCCTCGAGCTGGGCGGCAAGTCGGCCGCGATCGTGCTGCCCGGCGCGAGCCTCGACGCCGTCATCCCGGCGCTGGCGCCGAGCACGATGCGCAACAACGGCCAGACGTGCACGAACGCGACGCGCGTGCTCGCCCCCAGGGAGCGCCATGACGAGGTCGTCGAGGCGCTGCGCGAGCAGATCGGCGCCTACCCGGTCGGCGATCCCGCGGACCCTGACGTCGCCGTCGGCCCGCTGGTCAGCGCCGTGCAGCGCGAGCGCGTGGAGCGCTACATCGCCGCCGGCCGCGACGAGGGAGCGCGGCTCGTGCTCGGCGGCGGCCGCGGCGACCACGAGCGCGGCTACTTCGTCGAGCCGACGCTCTTCGCCGACGTCGACAACGCGATGACGATCGCGCAGGAGGAGATCTTCGGTCCGGTGGTGTGCGTGATCCCGTACGACGACACCGATCACGCGGTCGCGATCGCCAACGACTCCGCCTACGGGCTCTCAGGCAGCGTGTGGGGTCCGGACGCCGAGCACGCCAAGGACGTCGCGCGCCGGATCCGCAGCGGCAACGTCGCGGTCAACCAGCACACCCTCGACCCCGTGGGCCCGTTCGGCGGCGTCAAGCAGTCGGGCCTCGGGCGCGAGAACGGCATCGAGGGCATCGAGGCGTACGTCGAGCTCCAGACCATCCCGTACGTGCGATGAGGATCCAGGCCGCCATCTCGGCAAGCGCCGAGGCGCCGTTCGAGATCGCCGAGGTCGAGTTGGACGAGCCGCGTCGCGACGAGGTGCTGGTCGAGCTGCGGGCTGTCGGCGTCTGCCACAGCGACCTCACGATGAAGGCCGTCTGGCCGGAGGCGATGTCGCCGATCGTGCTGGGGCACGAGGGCGCCGGCGTCGTCATGGCCGTGGGCGACGAGGTCGACGGCGTGCGGCCCGGAGACCACGTCGTGCTCAGCTACCGCAGCTGCGGCGCCTGCCCGCAGTGCACGGCCGGGCACCCGCCGTACTGCCGCGACTTCCGCACGCTCAACGGGATCGGCTCGCGACCGGACGGCTCGGCGACGATGCGGCGCAACGGCTCGCGCGTGTTCGGGTCGTACTTCGGGCAGTCGAGCTTCGCGTCGCACGCGCTCGCGTATGAGTCGAACGTGGTGGTGGTCGGCGACGAGATCGATCCCGGCGTGGCCGCTCCGCTGGGCTGCGGCGTCCAGACCGGCGCGGGGACCGTGCTCAACGTGCTCGCTCCCCCGCCGGAGGCGTCGCTGGTCGTGTTCGGCGCCGGAGGCGTGGGACTGTCGGCCGTGATGGCCGCCGCCGCCTCCGGCGTCGGCACGATCATCGCCGTCGATCCGGTCACCGCCCGCCGGCGGCTCGCGGCGGAGCTCGGCGCGAGCGCGACGATCGACCCTTCCGCCGACGTGGTCGCCGAGATCCGCGCGCTCACCGGCGCGGGCGCCACGCACGCCATCGACACGACCGCGAAGGGCGCGGTCATCAACCAGGCGATCGAGGCGCTCGCTCCGCTGGGCACGCTCGCGCTGGTGGGGATCCACGTGCCCGAGTTCGCCCTGAACGTCCAGAGCGTCATGAGCGGCGGGAAGACCATCCGCGGCGTGATCGAGGGAGACGCGGTGCCGCGCGACCTCATCCCGCGCCTGGTCGCGCTCCACGGCGAGGGCCGGCTCCCGGTCGAGAAGCTCATCCGCAGATACGGCTTCGAGGACATCGACGTCGCGTTCGCCGATGCGGCGAGCGGGAAGACGGTCAAGCCGGTCCTGCAATTTGACCTGAACTCAGTTTGAGTGTAGCATCCAGTCATGAGTGACGCGATCGTGGTCGGAGTGAGGGACGACGTGCTCGAGGGTGGTCGCGTGGTCGTCGACGTGGAGGGGCTCGAGATCGGGATCTTCCGGCTCGACGGCCGGCTGTACGCGTGGGAGAACCGCTGCGTCCACGCCGGCGGGCCGGTCTGCCAGGGGAAGCTGACGAACCGGGTGGTGGAGCGGCTGGATCCTGGGATGCGGAGCCTCGGCGACGACTTCTCCGACGAGCTGCACATCGTGTGCCCGTGGCACGGCTACGAGTACGACGTGCGGACGGGCGAGCATCCCGCCGACTCGCGGCTCCGGCTGCGTCACATCGAGGTTGAGGAGCGCGAAGGTGAGATCGTTGTCCGCCTCTGAGACGCTGGCCGACGCGGTCAAGCGCTACGCGGCGCTCTCCGACCCATACGGCGACGAGGCGCTGGCCAGCCTCGCCGTCACCACGACCGAGGCGTGCACCGCGGCGACGGCGCTGCTTCGCGCCCAGGGCCTGACCCCCTTCGAGTTCGCTGTCTGGTTCTCCAGCAGCGGGAGGTGAAGCGCAATGCCCGTCGATCCGCGCGTGAAGGCACTCACCCCGATGCACGATCACTTCACCTCCGAGCGCGAGATGCTGACGCACGCGCGCAAGGAAGCCGACGAGCTGGGGCTCGACGACTACTTCGTCGTCGACGTCGACTCGCACCGCGACCCGGGCTCCGTCTGGCCCGCCGTGCTCGAGTACATGGAGAACCCGGTCATGCGCCGCAACTCCCAGCACGACCTCGAGGTCATGGGCGTCACGCAGTACGTTCCGACGCCGGGCGGCAGAGGCTTCCAGTTCCAGGCCATGCACGGCCGGATCCCGCACCAGGAGCTGACGCGCGAGGACCTGGGCCCGATCGACATCCCACGCGACGTGGAGCTCTGCCGCCGCGCGATGGACGCGATGAGCATCGACGTGCAGGTCGTGTTCCCGACCTCGCTGCTGTCACTCGGGATGTCGCCGATGCCGATCGGCGAGTCGCAGGTCGCCTATGCCTACGACCGCTGGATGATCGAGGAGTTCTGCAGCCAGGACGACCGGCTCAAGTTCC
Source organism: uncultured Solirubrobacteraceae bacterium (assembly GCA_963835525.1). Classification (GTDB taxonomy): domain Bacteria; phylum Actinomycetota; class Thermoleophilia; order Solirubrobacterales; family Solirubrobacteraceae; genus DASSUW01. The sequence goes on along the minus strand of CAWIFM010000008.1, from coordinate 1,529,836 downwards.
TCCCCTACCTCCCGCTCAACGACCCCGACATGTGCCTGCGCATGATCCGCGAGTTCGCCGGCCGGCCTGGCGTGTGCGGGTTCCTGGTGACGAGCGTCCGCCACGACCCCGTCCACGACAACAAGTACATGCCGATCTACGCGGCGATCGAGGAGACCGGGCTGCCGCTCGCCTTCCACGCGGGTCCCACGTGGGAGGACGAGTGGATGAAGACGATGAACCGCTTCATCTCCATGCACGCGATCTCGTTCGTGCACTGCAACATCGTCCACATGACGAACTGGCTGATCAACGGCCTGCCTGAGCGCTTCCCGCGGCTCAAGGTGATCTGGGTCGAGAGCGGGCTGGCTTGGGTGCCGTTCCTGATGCAGCGACTCGACCACGAGTACCTGAAGCGCACGTCCGAGGCGCCGCTGCTCAAGCGCCCGCCGAGCGAGTACATGCGCGAGATGTACTACACGTCGCAGCCGATGGAGATGGACGATCTCGGGCTGCTCGAGTCGACGCTCGGGGCGATCAACGCCGAGACCCAGCTCGTCTACGCGTCGGACTGGCCGCACTGGGACTTCGATCTCCCCAGCATCTTCCTCCACCTTCCCTTCCTGGGCGAGCAGGCGAAGCGGAACATCCTCGGCCTCAACGCCGCTCGCCTCTTCAATCTCGACGTACCGTCCCGTGATCTGAATTCAGTTGGGAGAGCGACGTGACCGACATGGCGATCAACCACGAGGCGGCCGGGCGCGAGCTGGGCGGCTGCCCGGTCATGCACCGCGACTTCGCGCCCGAGCAGGCGGCGGGCTGGCACTGGGAGCTGGGCGACGAGCTGCGCGAGACGGCCCCGGTCTACTTCAACACGTTCGCGCAGGGCTACTGGGTGTTCACGCGCCACGACGCGGTGCGCGACATCTACAAGACGTCGGAGCTCTTCTCCAGCGAGTCCATCACGCCGTGGCAGCCCGACCCCATCTACCGCTTCGTGCCGACGCAGATCGACGCGCCCGACCACATCAAGTACCGCCGGATCGTCAACCCGTGGTTCTCGCCGCGGGCGATGGAGGCCGCCGAGCCGGCGATGCGAGCCCTCTGCCGGCAGCTCGTCGAGGACGTTGCTCCGACGGGCGAATGCAACTTCGTCGCCGAGTTCGGGCTGCGCTTCCCGACGGAGGCGTTCCTGAGCGTGGCCGGCATCGACACCGCCGACGCGGACCACTTCGTCGGATGGGTCGAGGACTTCTTCAGCGGCTTCGGCGGCGACCCCGCCGGCCTGCAGGCGATGACGAACGCGCTCACCGCGATCCGCGAGTACTGGGTCGCCGCGCTCGACGAGCGCCGCGGGGAGCCGGCGCCGCGCGAGGGCGACCTCGCCTCGCATCTGCTGCATTCGACGTTCGACGACCGCCCGCTCACGGACGCCGAGCTGCTCGACATGCTCACCGTGCTCGTGCTGGCAGGCCTCGACACGACGCGCGCCACGCTCGGCTACATCTTCTGGCATCTCGCGATGCATCCCGAGCAGCGGCGGCGACTGGTCGACGAGCCGGAGCTGACTCCGGCGTTCGTCGAGGAGGCGCTGCGCTACTACCCGATCGTCTACGGCGACGGGCGCAAGGTGACGCGCGACGCCGAGTTCTACGGCGTGCAGCTCAAGCAGGGCGACATGGTCTACGCGCTGGTCTCGGGAGCCAACCGCGACCCGCGCGCGTACGAGCGCGCGGACGAGTTCGTCCTCGACCGCCAGCGCAACAACCACATGGGCTTTGCCAACGGCCCGCATCGCTGCCTGGGCATGCACCTGGCGCGGCGCGAGCTGCAGATCGCGGTCCAGGAGTGGCTGCGCGTGATCCCCGACTTCCGCATCGCCACCGAGGACGAGCTGCGCGAGCGCGGCGGCGGCTCGATGATGACGCTCACCCAGCTGCCGCTCGTGTGGGACGTGTCGTCGTGAGGCTCGCGGTCGACGGGAAGGGCTGCATGGGGCACGGCCGCTGCTACCTGCTGGCGCCCGACCTGCTCACGGACGACGACGAGGGCTTCGTGACGATCCGCGACCAGACGATCGACGTGCCGGCCGACCAGGTGGAGGCCGCCGAGGAGGCCGCCGGCACCTGCCCCGAGCAGGCGATCACGCTGCTCCCATGAGCGCTCGCGCCGCCGTCGTCGGGGCCGGCCCGTCCGGCTTCTACACCGCCGATCACCTGCTCCGGCACGGGGTCGCCGTCGACCTGTTCGATGCGCTGCCGACGCCCTACGGGCTCGTCCGCGCCGGCGTCGCTCCCGACCACCCGAAGATCAAGTCGGTGACGCGGATCTACGAGAAGACCGCGCAGCACGCGGACTTCCGCTTCTTCGGCGGTGTCGAGGTCGGCGCCGACGTGACGTCCGCGGAGCTGCTCGAGCGCTACCACGCGGTCGTGTACGCGGTCGGGCACGCCCGCCGACAACCGGCTCGGGATCCCCGGCGACGATCGCCCGGGGTCGGTCGCCGCCACCGAGTTCGTCGCCTGGTACAACGGCCACCCCGCCTACGCGGACGAGGCGTTCGATCTGTCGTGTCGAGCGCGCCGTCGTGATCGGCAACGGGAACGTTGCCCTCGACGTCGCCCGGATGCTGGTGGTCGACCCCGACGAGCTCCGAGCCACCGACACCGCCGACCATGCCATCGCGGCCTTCGCGGGCGCCTCGGTCAGCGAGGTGGTCGTTCTCGGACGCCGGGGTCCGGCGCAGGCCGCGTTCACCAACCCCGAGCTGCGCGAGCTCGGCGAGCTGACGGGCGTCGACGTCGGCGTCGATCTGGCCGAGCTGGACGTGGAGGTTCCCGACGACCTTGTGCCCACCGCGCGTCGCAACGTGGACATCCTGCGGAGCTACGCGGAGCGCCCGCCCGGCGCCGCCGGTCGGCGGATCTTGCTGAGGTTCCTGCGTTCACCGGTCGAGCTCCTCGGCGAGGACCGGCACGGGCCTGTGACGGGTGTTCGTGTGGTCCACAACCGGCTCGAGGACGGTCGCGCCGTGGCGACCGGTGAGGAGGAGGTCATCCCGTGCGGGCTCGTGATCCGGTCGATCGGCCATCTCGGACGTGCGCTGCCCGGAGTGCCGTTCGACGAGCGCCGGGGCCTGATCCGCAACGACGGCGGCCGAGTCTGCGAGGAGGACGGCGCGCCGCGTACCGGCGAGTACGCGGTGGGCTGGATCAAGCGCGGACCGTCGGGCGTCATCGGCACGAACAAGAAGTGCGCCGCCGACACGGTCGCGCGGCTGCTCGAAGACCTTGCCGGCGGCCGGCTTGCAGACCCGTCTTCGGGCGCCGACGAGGCGTGGCTGCGGACCCGGGTGCCCGAGCTCGTGACGTGGCGCGGCTGGGAGGCGATCGACGCGCACGAGCGGGGCCTCGGCGCTCCGGCGGGCCGGCCGCGGATCAAGCTGGTTCGCGTTCCCGAGATGCTGGCCGTGGCCGGTCAGAACACCGGCGTCTCGGTGTAGCTGCCCCACACGTCCTGCAGCGCCTGGACGATCTCTCCTTCGCTGGCGTGTACGCCCGCGCAGTCGAGCAGCAGCGGCATCAGGTTCGCCTCGGTAGCCGCCGCCTGGCGGAGCGCGGAGATCGCGGCCTCGACGCGGTTCGCTGTCGCGGCGTGCGCGCACGGCCTGGACGCGGCCGATCTGCTTGCGCTCGAGATCGGGGTCGATGCGCAGGATCTCGATCTCGGCGTCGCCTGCCCTCGCGGTAGTCGTTGACGCCGACCACGATCCGCTCGCCGCGCGTCGATCTGGCGCTGGAGCTCGTAGGCCGCGTCGGCGATCTCGCGCTGCGGGAAGCCGCGCTTGACCGCCTCGACCATGCCGCCGAGCTCGTCGATCTTGCGGAAGTACTCGTAGGCGAGCTCCTCCATGCGGTCGGTCAGCGCCTCGACGAAGTAGGAGCCGCCGAGCGGGTCGACCGTGTTCGCCACCCCGGTCTCGTGGGCGATCACCTGCTGCGTGCGCAGCGCGATCCGCACCGCCTCCTCGCTCGGCAGCGCCAGCGCCTCGTCGTAGGAGTTGGTGTGCAGCGACTGGGTGCCGCCGAGCACGCCGGCCAGCGCCTCGATCGCCGTCCGCACGATGTTGTTGAGCGGCTGCTGGGCGGTCAGCGAGACGCCCGCGGTCTGGGTGTGGAAGCGCATCAGCCACGAGCGCGGGTTGCGCGCCCCGTAGGTCTCGCGCAGCTCGCGCGCCCAGATCCTCCGCGCGGCGCGGTACTTGGCGATCTCCTCGAAGAAGTCGACGTGCGCGTTAAAGAAGAAGCTCAGGCGGGGCGCGAAGTCGTCGACGTCGAGCCCGCGGGCCATCAGCTGCTCGACGTAGGTGAAGCCGTCCTTGAGCGTGAACGCCAGCTCCTGGGCGGCGGTCGAGCCGGCCTCGCGGATGTGGTAGCCCGAGATCGAGACCGGGTGCCAGCGCGGCATCTCGCGCGATGACCACTCCATCATGTCGCCGAGCAGGCGCATCGCCGGGTCGACCGGGAAGCACCACTCCTTCTGGGCGATGTACTCCTTCAGGATGTCGGCCTGGATCGTCCCGCCCAGCCGCGTGCGCGGCACGCCGGCCTCCTCGGCCGCCACCACGTAGAAGGCCATCATGATCGCCGCCGGCGCGTTGATCGTCATCGACACCGTGACCTCGCCGAGATCGATCCCGCCGAACAGCGTCTGCATGTCGTCGAGCGTGTCGATCGCCACGCCCTCGCGACCGACCTCCCCGAGCGAGCGCACGTGATCGGAGTCGTGGCCCATCAGCGACGGCATGTCAAACGCGGTGCTCAGCCCCGTCTGACCGTGCTCGAGCAGGTAGCGGAAGCGCTCGTTGGTCTCCTCGGCCGTGCCGAAGCCGGCGAACTGGCGCATCGTCCACAGCCGCCCGCGGTACATGCTCGGGTACACGCCGCGGGTGAACGGATACTCGCCCGGGAACCCGATCCGCTCCTCGAAGGAGCCGACGTCCTCAGGCGTATAGAGCGGCCGGACCGGCTCACCCGACATCGTGCCGAACTCGGCCTGGCGCTCGGGCGTGGCCGAGTAGCGCTCGCGGAACCAACGCTCGGCCGCTCCGGCTCGATCGAGACTGAACTGACATCGGCTAGGGAACGATACCGCACGTCGAGTCCCGGGCCGGGTTGTCACGCTGTGTTCATGCCCGCTGATGTCATCGACACGCTGCGCGGCCTGGAGGAGGCCTGCCGGCACGCTCTCGATTCGGGCGACGATCTCGCCGAACGCTACGCCGCTCTGCGGGTCGAAGCAGTCGACCTCAATGATCGACACCGCTGGGCGACGGCGGAAGAGTTCGCGGCGCAGGCTCCTACCCTCGAGGCGCTCAACGCGATCGAGTCGCTCGATCGCGCGTTCAGCGAGAGCTCCGTTCGATGATCTCCCCGGCGAGCGCGGCGCGGCAGGCTCGCTTGGCTGAGGCGCTGATCCAGCTCGCAGGCTGGGCAACGGGCGTGCGCCTCGCGTACGAGACGTTGCGTGACATGGATTCCCGCTGAGCCCGCGAGCGCCTAGAACGCTTCTCCGGGGCGCGAGAACACGATCTCGGGGATCACGCAGTTCGGCGACAGGCGCAGGACGAACCGCAGAGCCTCGGCGATGTCGCTCGTTCGGAGCATGTCCTCGGCCGGAATCGAGCTCTTCACGAACTCGCTCATGTCGGTGTCGACGAATCCAGGGCAGAATGCCACCGACTTGACGCCGGCCCCGTTGAGCTCCTTGTTCATCGCGTTCGTGTAGGCCACGACCGCTGCCTTCGTGGCCGAGTACACCGACAGCCACGGCTGCGGCGACTTGCCGGCCATGGACGCCATGTTCACCACCAGCGCGTTGCGGTGCTCGGCGCCGGCGGCCCGCAACAGCTCGGCGCACTCCCGATAGAAGAGCACGATGGCGCGGATGTTCACGTCGAGCTGCATGTCGACGTACTTGGTCCGGTGTTCGTCGACCGCTGCGCCGATGCCCACGCCGGCGTTGTTGACGAGCACATCGAGTCGGCCGAAGGCCTCGCGATGGCGGGTCACCACGGCGCGCACGGCCTCCTCGTCCGCGAGGTTCGCCGCGACGAGCTCGACCTCCGCACCCTGAGCTCGCAGAGCGCCGGCGGCCTGCTCGAGCGTGTCCGGCTTGCGGGCGGTCAGGGTGACCCCATAGCCCTCTTCCGCCAAGACCTTGGCGAGCGCGAGGCCGATGCCCCGCGAAGCTCCTGTGACGATCGCGGCGCGCTCTGGCATCGTCGGCACTCTTTCAGAGCCGGACGATCCGCGCGACGAGCGCGACCCGCTCTTGGCGAGTCCTGCCGCGATGGACTCAGCACCTTGACAGACGCCGGTTCGGCAAATATGATCTGACTTCAGTTCAGTTTACCGGCACGAGGAGACCCAATGATCATCAAGGACAACGCGGCAGACCAGAGGACTCGTCCCATCCGCGAGCACGTCTACACCCTTCCTGTGGTGCGCGAAGTCCCCGCCCAGCCTCCAGACCCGGCTGGCGCGCGGTCGCTGTGGTGAGCGACGAGGTGCGATCGACCATCGAGGCCCGCTGGGTCGTCGTCGGCGGCGGCAGCGCAGGGTGCGTGCTCGCCGCGCGCCTGAGCGAGGATGCCGCTCACGACGTTGTGCTTCTCGAGGCCGGGCCAGACTGGCGTGCGCGCGAGGCGCCGCCGCAGCTGAGGAGCCTCAACGGATGGCGCGCGCTGGACGAGTCGGCGTGCGCCGCGTTCCAGTGGCAAGGGCTCGAGTCCCGGCGTACCCGGGCTCAGGAGCCGCGTCACCACGTGCGCGGACGCGGCCTCGGCGGCGGTTCCACTGTCAACGGGATGATGGCCATCCGAGCAGTACCGGAGGACTACGACGGCTGGGCTGCGTCCGGATGCCCGGGCTGGTCGTACAAAGACATGCTGCCCTACCTGCGGCGCCTGGAGAGCGACGCCGACTTCGGCGACCGGCCCTATCACGGGGCGGACGGGCCGATCCCGGTGCAGCGCCTGCCGCGTGAGGCATGGGGGCCGGCCGACAACGCGCTTGCCGACGCCGCACTCGGACTCGGTTATCCGTGGTCTGAAGACCACAATGCGCCCACGGCGACGGGCGTTTCGCCGTTCGGCTTCAACGCGCGCAACGGCGCGCGCGTCACGACCAACGATGCCTACTTGGAGCCTGCACGCGGGCGGCCGAACCTCCGCGTCCTCGGCCACGCCACCGTCGAGCGGGTCCTCGTCGAGGCGGGTCGCGCGGTCGGCGTCCGAGTCAGGGCAGGGAACGACTGGATCGATGTGCGCGCGCAGGGCATCGTGCTGTGCGCCGGCGCGATCCACTCGCCGGCGATCCTCCTGCGCTCGGGCATCGGCCCCTCCGGGCCGATCGCGCGGCTGCCCGTCGGGCACGGGATGCAGGAGCATCCGCTCGCGCTGTTCTGGCTCTTCCCGCGCCAAGACGCGCGTCCTGGCCTCGACGCGCGGCAGGCCAACTGCCTGGTCCGCTACTCCTCCGAGCTGGAGGGCGCGGGAGTGAACGACATGATGATCGCGTCGGTCAATCAGACGCCGGCGCTGCCGGATGAGGTCGCGTCGCACCTCGTCATGGACGGCCAGAGCGGAACCTGGGGCGGCGCGGGCGGCGGCGGGGCCGCCGGCGGCCCGGGACTCCTGTGCGTGTGGGCCAACCAGCAGCGCTCGCGCGGGTGGCTCGGCCTGGCGTCGCCCGACGCGGACGTCGCGCCTCGCATCGAGCAGCGGCTCCTCGACCACGTCGGCGACCTGCGACGGCTGCGCGACGGCGTCAAGCGATGCCTCGAGCTGATCGCCACAGGAGCGTTCGATGCCGACTTCGAGCACATCGCCATCGACGCCGACCGGCACCGGCCTCGAAACGCTGTCCGACGACGCGGGGATCGACGCCTGGCTGATGACGACCGTCGGCGACACCGGGCACATCTGCGGCACCTGCCGCATGGGCCACCCGGACGACCCGCAGACGGTGGTAGACCCATCCGGCCGCGTGCTCGGAGTCGACGGCCTGTGGGTGGCCGACGCGTCGGTTTTCCCCGAGGTCCCACGCGCGAATACGAATCTCCCGACCATCGCCGCCGCCGAGCGGCTGTCGGACCTCATCCGGGAGTACCCCACGGCGTCGACGCGAGCAGCCATCGAACGCGTCGCGATCTAGGGGTCCGGGATTCGAACCCGCGACCGCCGGGACGACAATCCCGGAACACCATGCGCGTCGGGTGTCGTTCACGGTCCACGACTCTTGACCGTCCGCCGTCCCGGCGGACGTCTCCCCTCGCGTGCCCGGCGCGGCGGCGCCGCGCCGGGCTACTGGGGAGGTCTAGCGAGGGATCAGGACCTTGTTGATGACGTGGATGATGCCGTTTGAGGCGCGGACGTCGGCTGTGGTGACGCGGGCGCCGCCGACGCGCACGGTCTCGCCGCGGACGCGGATGCGGACGCGCTGGCCGTTGAGCGTCTTGATCGAGCGGCGCTTGACGATCTTGGCGGCGGTCAGCTTGCGCCCGGCGACGTGGTAGAGCAGGACCGAGCGGAGCTTCGCCTTGTCCTGGCCGAGCGCATCGAGGGTCGCCTTGGGGACCTTGGCGAAGGCCGCGTCGGTCGGCGCGAACACGGTGTAGGGGCCCTTGCCCTTGAGGGTCTTGACCAGACCGGCCTTCTTGAGCAGCGAGGCGAGGGTGTTGAACTGCCCGGCGTCGACTGCGGTCTCGACGATGTCCTTCTTCGCGCCCGCCGAGGCGGCGCTCTCCTGCGGGCCGGCGCTTGCGGGCCCGGCGACCGCCACGGCGGACACGGCCGCCATGGCAGTCAGGGTGGAGATGCTGCGGATCTTCTTCATGTCTTAGGACTCCTGGCTGGTTGTTGTTGTTGATCTAGCGCTGAGCGGCGGCGGGCCGGCGCGCGTCCGCGGTCCGGCGCTGCGCGAGCAGCGCGGTGATGGCATAGACCGCGGCGAGCCCCACGAGGCCGTAGACGATCCTGCTGGCCGCGTTCGTGGCGCCGAACTCTTCGCCGAAGATCCAGGCGACGAGGTCGAACTCGGCGAGCGCGACCAGGCCCCAGTTGAGCCCGCCGACGACGAGCAGGGCACCGGCGACTGCATTCAATCCCTTCATCTGTCCACCTCTTGTTCGGGTGTTGTCCATGTACAGGACCGTAGCCGCCTTTCCCGTCTTTGTCAAGCTCTTGTCCAAATGCTGTACAGTGTCGGCATGGACAGCGACGGAGTGCTCCGGATCGGGGAGCTGAGCAAGCGCTCGGGGGTGAGTCCCGAACTGCTACGCGCGTGGGAGCGCCGTTACGGGCTGCTTCGCCCCGTGCGCTCGGCCGGCGGCCTGCGCCTCTACACGCCCGCGGACGTCGAGCGCGTGCGTGTCATGCGCCAGCACCTCGCCGACGGCCTGGCCGCCGCCGAAGCGGCGGCACTCGCGTCGAGGACCGGCCTTGACGACGAAGCGGCCCTGGTGGCGCTCCGTCCCGAGGCGATGCGTGACGATCTCGCCGACGCGCTCGACCGGTACGACGAGCCGCGGGCGCAGGCGATCCTCGACCGGCTGCTCGCCGTGGCGACCGTGGACACGCTGCTGAGCGAGGTCGTCCTGCCGTATCTGCACGAGCTCGGAGAGCGCTGGTTGCGCGGTGAGGCCTCGGTCGCTCAGGAGCACTTCGCCTCCAGCATCGTGCGCGGACGGCTGCTCGGCTTCGCGCGCGGCTGGGGTCTCGGCCTCGGGCCGACGGCGGTGCTCGCGTGCCTGCCAGGAGAGCAGCACGACCTCGGCCTGATCGCGTTCGGGCTCGCGCTGCGCTCACGCGGCTGGCGGATCGTCTATCTCGGCACCGACACGCCAATCGAGACAATCGAGGAGGTCGCCCGCCAGCTCGAACCAAGCCTCGTGGTCCTCACCGCCGTCAGCACCGAGCGCGTGACGCCGGTCGTGACCCAGCTCCGGGCCCTCGCCGGCCGGCACCGGCTCGCGCTCGCAGGCGCCGCCGCCGGGAATGGCGCTCTGGAGGCCGGCGGCGCCCTGGCTCTGTCCCGCGACCCGGTCGCCGAGGCGGCGCGAGTCACGACGCTTGTCCAGGGCGACGGAGAGCCGCGGTGAAAGCCGCGGTCCTCGGAGCCACCGGATTCGTCGGCCGTGCCCTCGTTCCGGCGCTCGCGCAGCAGGGCGAAGTCGTCGCGGTCTCCCGACGGGCGACCGCACCGGAGCTTCCCGGAGTCCGCTCCGTCGCCGCCGACCTGACCGACGCCGAATCGACGCGCGGCGCCCTCGAGGGGGTCGACGTCGCCTACCACCTCGTCCACTCGCTCGGGGCGCGCAACTTCTCCGAGCTCGACCGGCGGGTGGCCCAGAACGTCGTAACCGAGGCCGAGCGCGCGGGCGTCACCCAGATCGTCTATCTCGGCGGGCTCGGCGACGACGCGGCCGACCTCTCGCCCCACCTGCGCAGCAGGACCGAGACCGGCGCCGTCCTCTCGTCCACAACCGTTCCGCTGACGACGCTGCGAGCCGCCGTCGTAGTCGGCCGCGGCAGTGCCGCGTTCGAGACGATCGTCGCCCTCGTCGACCGGCTCCCGATGATGGTCGCACCGCAATGGGTCTCGACCCCCACCCAACCGATCGCCCTCACCGACATGATCCGCTACCTCACGGGAGTCGCGGGCCGCACCGAGGCGCTGGGCCAGAGCTTCGACGTCGGCGGCCCGGAGATCATCACCTACGGAGAGATGATCCAGCAGATCGCGCAGCTGCGCAAGAAACGGCCGCTGATCGTCAAGGTGCCGGTACTCAGCCCGCGACTCTCCTCATACTGGCTGCACCTCGTCACGCCCGTGGAAGCGAGCGTCGCACGCCCGCTCGTCGAGGGACTTCGCAACCCAACGATCGCACGCGACGACCGCATTCGAAACCTGCTCCCGTTCCCCCTCACAAGCTTCGCCGACGCCGCACGAGACGCGCTCGACGCAACGCGAGATGAGGCCGGTAGCCACGCCGGACGATGACGCCGTCGGATCAGGCCCTCGTGGCTGGCATTCCGGACGAGCGTCCGCTGCAGCGACTCGTGGCAACATCCGTGGCAACATCCAGATCGTCCGATGCGTCCGTAGCGTCCGCGTTTCGGGACGATACGGACGGTCTGGCACGATGCGGACGCATATGACACCCGGGTTACCAGGTTGAGGGCCTGGTCCGGGATAACCGGGTGGAGGTTCGAGTCCTCTTCGGCGCATCGAAAGGCCCTGCTCAGCGGGGCTTTTCGCGTTGTGAACGGCAACTCCCTGGCCAGTGCGTCAGGCCCGTGGCAACGCGCGTGGCAACAATGTGTCGGGCGAGCGCGGCGAGGCGCGGCGGCTGCCCCGTAGGCTCCGCAACGATGCACGCTGCGCCGACGCTCCGCGTACGGCTGCTCGGCGGCCTGGACATTCGCCTGGGCGAAGCGCAGATGCCGCCCCTCGACTCCGGCCGCGCCGAGTCGCTGCTCGCGTACCTGCTGCTGCACCGCGACGCCGCGCAGCCACGCCAGCGGCTTGCCTTCCTTCTTTGGCCCGACTCCAGCGAGCCTCAGGCGCGGACGAACCTCCGCCATGTCCTGCACAACCTGCGGCGAGCGGTGCCGGATGCCGACCGATTGATCGACGTCGGGCCACGTACGCTTCAGTGGCGTCCCGACGCACCCCTGTGGCTGGACGTTGCCGTCTTCGAGCAGGCGCTCGCGGACGGCCGGCTGGACGATGCGGTCGGGATGTACTCGGGCGATCTGCTCGAGGGCAGCTACGACGACTGGCTGCTCGAGGAGCGCGAGCGGCTGCGCGATCTCCACCTGGACGCGCTCGAGCGACTCGCCCGCGAGGCGGAGGAGCGCGGCGACTGGGCCGCATCGGTCCGCTCGGCGGAGCGCCTCGTCCGGCACGACCCGCTGCGCGAAGCGACCTACCGGTTGCTGATGCGCGCCCACGACGCGCGCGGTGACCGTGCGCGGGCGCTGCGCGCCTACCACGTGTGCACTGCGACGCTGCAGCGCGACCTCGGCATCGGACCCTCAGCGGCCACGCGCGAGGCGTACGAGGCGCTGTTGCCGGTCGCGCCCGGCTCCCCGTCACCGCCCGGACCGCCGTTCGTCGGGCGGGTGCCCGAGCGGGCGCGGCTGAGCGAGCTCTGGCGCGCCTGCGAGCGCGGTGACGCGCAGCTCGTGCTCGTGACGGGCGAGCCCGGGATCGGCAAGAGCCGGCTGGTCGAGGAGATGCGGTCGTGGTGCGCCCACGGCGGCGCGCTGACGGCCGAGGCGAGGTCGTACTCGGCGGAGGGCGCCGTCGCGTACGGACCCGTGATCGCCTGGCTGCGCTCGGAGGCGATCGCGGCACGGCTGCGCCGCCTCGAGCACGCACACCTGACCGAGCTCGCCCGGCTGTTGCCGGAGCTCGTCGCGGAGCTCCCGGATCTGCCCCGCCCCGAGCCGCTGCCCGAGAGCGAGCAGCGCCAGCGGCTCTTCGACGCGGTCGCGCGGGCGCTGCTCGCTCCGGGTCTGCCACTGCTGCTCATCGCCGACGACCTGCAGTGGTGCGACGTGCAAACGCTCCAGTTCCTCCACTACCTCGTGCGTGCCGAGGCCGGGGCGCGCCTGCTCGTGGCAGCGACAGCGCGACGCGAGGAGATCGACGCCGGCCACCCCGTGAGCGATCTGGTCGCGGGACTACAGGCGCTCGAGCGCTGCTCGGAGATCGCGGTCGGGCGGCTCAGCCGCCAGGAGACGGGCGTGCTCGCCGAGCGACTGGCTGCGCAGCCGCTCGTCGCGGCCGAGGTGCAACGGCTCTACGACGACAGCGAGGGCAACCCGCTGTTCGTGGTCGAGGCACTGCGCGCCGGGCCAGAGGGCGCAATGCCGCTGACCGCGGCCGCGGGCTCGAAGGGCCAGGCCGTCATCGCCGCGCGGCTGACGAAGCTGTCGGAGCCGGCAGGCGAGCTGGTCGGCGTCGCCGCGACGATCGGACGGGAGTTCACCGCGCAGGTGCTGGCCGACGCGAGCGAGGCCGACGAGCAGGCCTTCGTCCGCGGCCTCGACGAGCTGTGGCGGCGTGGCCTCGTGCGCGCTCAGGGACCGAACGACTACGACTTCAGCCACGGCAAGATCCGCGAGGCCGCCTATCTGGCGCTGAGCCCGGCCCAGAGGCGCCATCACCACCTGCGCGTTGCGCAGGCCCTGGAACGCACGTACGCGCCGGACCTCGACGCCGCGAGCGGGCGCCTCGCTGCCCACTACGACGCGGCGGAGGCGGTGCGCGAGGCGGCGACGTGGTATCTGCGGGCGGCGGATGCCGCGCAGCGGCTGCACGCGCACGGGGATGCGGCGCGGTCGCTCGAGCGTGCGCTCGAGCTCAGCCGCAGCACGCCCGCCGGCGTGGAGCGCGACACGCGGGAGCTGGCGATCCTCACGGCGCTCCCGGCGCCGCTGGTGGCCGTCGAGGGCTATCAGTCGGAACGCGTCAGAGACGTCCACGAGCGCGCGCTCATCCTCGCCGGCCGGCTCGGCGTCGAGCCGGAGGCGCCGTTGGTGCGGTCGCTGGCACTCGCGAGCCTCACCCGGGGCGACTTCGACGCCGCGCGCACCTTCGGCGAGCAGCTGTTCGCCCGCGGCGAGCGCGACGCCGACGACGTCCTCTGGGTCGAGGGCGCCTACGTCCTCGGAGTGGCGGCCTACTGGCAGGGACAGCTCCACGACGCGCGCGCGCACTTCGAGGCCGCGGTCGCGCGCTACACCTCCGAGCACAAGGCCGACCACCTCCTTCGCTACGGGCAGGACCCGGAGACCGTCTGCCTGATGCGCCTGGCGCACACGCTCTGGCTGCTCGGGCGGGCCGGCGACGCCGCGCGCACGCGTGAGAGAACGCTCGCGCTCGCCGACGCGAGCGGCCATCCCTACAGCCGCGCGGTCGCCGGCGTGTGGTCGGCGATGCTCGCCGTCGACCAGCGCGACGAGCAGCAGCTGCGCGATCAGGCGGAGGCCCTCGGGTCCGCGGCGGGCGCGCACGAGGCTAGGCATCTCCGCATCCCCGCCGAGCTGTTCGCCGGCCTCGTCGACGTGCTCGACGGCCACGCGCAGGAGGGGATCGCGCGCGTCCATCGCCTTCAGGACGCGGCACGCGCCGGTGAGCCGGCCGCGCCCGGCGAGGCCGGGATGATCGCGCGCGTGCTGATCGAGGCGTGCGCGCTCGCGGGCGACGCGCGGCAGGGCCTCGCCGTCGCCGACCACGCCCTGGAGCTCGGCATGGGCGCACTGCTCTGGGAGGCCGAGTTCCGCCGGCTGCGCGGCGAGTTCCTCGACGCTCTCGACGCCCCGGGCGCGGAGGTCGAGGCCGAGCTCGAGCGTGCCGTCGCCGTCGCCGAGCGCCAGGACGCGCAGGCGCTCGCGGTGCGCGCGCGGCGGAGCCTCGACCGCTTCCGCGCGGAACGCTCTGGGGAACGCTCGCGGAACGGCCCCTCGTCGACCCTGCTCGCGTGAGCACGACGAGAGGACTGTGATGTCGGTACACGAGCTCGAGACCCCGACGATCGACGCGGGAGGCTTCGGGGAGCTGCGCACGCGCTTCCGGGGCGCGCTGCTGCGGCCGAGCGAGGAGGGCTACGACGAGGCGCGCCGGATCTGGAACGCCGCGATCGACCGCCGGCCGGCACTGATCGCCCGCTGCGCCGGCGCCGACGACGTGGCCCAGGCGTTGCGCTTCGCCCGCGAGCGCGAGCTGCCGGTCTCGGTCCGCGGCGGCGGCCACGCGGTCGCCGGCCACGCGGTCATCGACGGCGGCGTGATGATCGACCTCTCGCTGATGAAGGCGATCTCCGTCGATCCCGCGGCGCGCACGGCGCGCGCGGCAGGCGGCGTGCTCTGGGGCGAGCTCGACCGCGCGACCCAGCAGGCCGGCCTGGCGACCACGGGCGGGCTGATCAGCCACACCGGGATCGCAGGGCTCACGCTCGGCGGCGGCCTCGGGCACCTGATGCGCAAGCACGGCCTGACCGTCGACAACCTGCTCTCCGTCGACCTCGTGACCGCCGATGCCGAGCACCTGCACGTGGACGCCGTGACCGAGCCCGAGCTGTTCTGGGGCCTGCGGGGCGGCGGCGGCAACTTCGGGATCGCGACCGCGCTGGAGTACCGGCTCCATCCTGTCGGGCCGCTCGCGCTCGGCGGCCCGATCTTCTGGCCGATTGCCGATGCGCCGGAGGTCCTGCGGTTCCTGCGCGACTACGCGCCCGAGGCGCCCGACGAGCTCGGGATCACGATGTCGATGATGCTCGCCCCGCCGGCCCCCTTCCTGCCTCGCGAGCAGTTCGGCAAGCCCGTGCTCAGCCTCGTGCTCGTCTGGTCCGGCGATCCCGCCGAGGGCGAGCGGGCGCTCGCGCCGCTGCGCCGGCTCGGTGCGCCGATCGCGGACGTCGTGACCCTGGCGCCCTACGTCTTCCTGCAGTCGATGCTCGACGGCGGCGCCCCGCATGGACGGCACTACTACTGGAAGTCGCACCGGCTCCTGCAGCTCTCGGACGCGGTGATCGACGTCTTCATGGAGCGCGTCGCGGCGTTCACGTCGCCCTTCTCGCAGATCCAGGCCTGGGCGATGGGCGGAGCCGTCACCCGGGTCCAACCCGGCGCGACCGCGGTGGGCGAGCGCGAGAGCGGATTCGACATCAACTTCGTCACCGGCTGGCCGCCGGCCGATCCCGACGGCGAGCGCCACACCGCGTGGGTCCGCGAGGCCTGGGACGCGCTGCACGCGCACAGCGTGGGCGTGTATGCGAACTTCATCTCCGACGAAGGCGCCGCCGGCGTCAACGCCGCGTACGGCGACCGCCTCGAGCGCCTGACCGCGTTGAAGGACCGCCACGACCCGGAGAACGTGTTCCGGATGAACGCGAACATTCCGCCGAGTCACTGGAGCATGCGATGACGCCGAGCCACTTACGCTGGGCTTGCGGTGCGTTTGCGGGCAGCCGGGACGATCGCTTCGTCAATCAACGTTCAGGAGATGGCGAATGGCGACGACAGCGATCGATCAGTCCAGGCTCGAGGCATTCCTGGGGCAGGCCGTGGTGGATCTGGCGGCCTCGTTCAGCGCGCCGCTCGTTCGGCTCGGTGCGCGGCTCGGCCTCTACCGCGCTCTCGCTGACGGCGGTCCCGCGACGCCGGACGAGCTTGCGGAGCGGAGCGGGACGGAGCCTCGGATGGTGCGGGAGTGGCTCGGTAACCAGGCCGCCGGCGGCTACGTGATCTACGACGCGGCGAGCGGGAGCTACGCGCTCCCGCCAGAGCAGGCGGTCGCGCTCGCTGACGAGGCGAGCGATTTCTATCTCCTCGGTGCGTACGACATCCTGGCGTCATTCTTCGCCGACGAGGACCGCCTGGTCGAAGCGTTCCGGAGCGGCACGGGCCTGCCCTGGAACGAACACGACCACCGTCTCTTTGCCGGAACCGAGGCCTTCTTCCGCGCCGGCTACCGCCAGCACCTGGTGGGCGGCTGGCTCCCGGCGCTCGACGGCGTCGTCGAGAAGCTGCAGGCGGGGGCGCGGGTGGCGGACGTCGGCTGCGGCCACGGCGCCTCGACGATCATCATGGCCGAGGCCTTCCCCGCCTCGACCTTCGCGGGCATTGACTCGCATGCGGGCGGGATCGAGCGCGCCCGCGAAGCGGCGGCGGAGGCAGGCGTCGCGGAGCGGGTGCGGTTCGAGGTAGCGAGCGCCGACGCCTTCCCGGGCGGGGACTACGACCTCGTCTGCGTCTTCGACACGTTCCACGACCTCGGCGATCCGACCAGGGCGGCGCACCACATCCGCGAGGCGCTGGCGCCCGACGGCACGCTGATGCTCGTGGAGCCGCAGGCGGGCGACCGGACGGAGGACAACCTCAACCCGGTCGGCCGGATCTTCTATGCGGGTTCGGCACTCATTTGCGTCCCGCACGCGATCGCCGACGGAGGCCAGGGAACGCCCGCGCTCGGCGCGCAAGCCGGGGCGGCCGCGCTGGGCGGGGTGCTCGAGCAGGCGGGCTTCTCTTCGGTTCGCCGCGCGGCCGAGACCCCGTTCAACCTCGTGCTGGAGGCCCGGCCGTAGCGGACGCGAGCAGCGCACGCGCGCGGCGGGCCGGCTCGGCGAAACCAAGCTGACCCGCCGTTGCGGCTGCCTCCTCGAGCAGCGCACCCGCCCGTGTACCGTCTCCGGGAACGCCGCGGGCGAGCAAGGTCTCAGCGAGGTCGCGCTGCGCGTGTGCGGCGAACGGGATCCCCCCGCGTGCGCGATCGGCCGAGATCGCGGCTTCGAAAGCGTCGATCGCTTCGGCCACTCGTCCGGCGGCCGCGAGGGCGCGACCAAGCGGTCGTGCGGCCGAGCCGGCGAGCCCGGTTGCCCGCACGAGCACGATCATGCGGTCGGCGAAAGGCTCCAGCAGCGGGACGACCGCGGCGGCGCACTCGGCATGGCCGACTGCGGCGCACGCCTCGGCGAGCTGCGCGAGTCCGATCAGGAGGTTGCCGTCGCGCGGCATGCGCTCGAGGCCCTCGGCCAGCGCCTCTTCCAGCAGCGCCCGCGCCGCGTTGTCGTCGCCGAGCTCGGCGAGGCAGAGCGCGAGGGCGGCCCGGTACGACCGCCCCGCCGGTGATTGGATCCCCGCTCGCAGGGAGCCGAGGTCGAACTCCTGCAACGTCTCGTCGACGACGTGGAGCGTGTACTGGTTCGCGGTGAGCACACGGTCGGCGTTGTGGTCGCCGACGCGTGTCGCCTGAGCGTGCGCCTCGTGCGTGAGCTGTCTTGCCGCGGCAAGCTCGCCCCGGTAGCCCGAGAGCGCCGCACGCCAGGCCGGCACGTACCACGAGAACGCGGGCAGCCGCGCCTCGGTGGCCAGCCGGTCATAGATCCGGATCTCATCGTCGGCCGGAGCGACGTCGCCGCACTCGAGCAGGTCGGCGACGCGCCAGTGCCGCCCGTGCAGCTCGATCTCCGGATCGCCGGCCCGCTCTCCGAGGGCGACGAGTTCGCCGGCGGCGGCAAGCCGGGCGCTCAGATCCTCCGGCGCCCAGAGCACGACGTGCGAGGCCGTGAGCGCCACGGCGAGCGCGCCGGGATCCGCGAGCGTGCGCGCCGCCGCGACTGCCTCCTCGACGAGCGCCCGTCGGCGCGCCTCGGCGGGCGCGTAGGCGAGAGCGATACCAAGCCTGGAGAGCAGCCGCACCCGAAGCGCAGCCTGGTCCGGCCGGAGGCGCTGGAGCGCCTCCTCGAGGAGCGCGACGAGCGGCGCGTCGACACCGATGATCGTCACGCCGAGTCCGGCGGCGCCGAGCGCCGCACGCGCGAGCAGGTCGTCGCGTGGCTCCTCGCGGGCGAGCCGCGCCGCCTCCTCGAACACGATCCGGGCACGATCGGTCTCCCCCGCGCGCAGGCGCGCGTCGCCAAGCGCGACGAGAACCTCGGCCAGCCGTCCCAGCGGTGCGTGTCTGCGGGCAAGTCCCTCGGCGCGCTCGAGCAACTCGACTGCGTCCTCCCAGGCCAGCCGTTTGACGGCCTGTCGCCCGGCGGCCAACGCGTAGGCGAGGGCGGGCTCGGGCTCGGCCCGGGCGCCGGCAAGCGCGTGGTGTGCGAGCAGGGCCAGCCACTGCTCGGGCGCGCTCTCGGCCCGCTCGGCCAGCACCTCTGCGACGCGGCGGTGCAGGTAGGCGCGCCGGGCGGCTGACAACTGTCCGACGAGCGCGTCTCGCACGAGCGTGTGCGCGAACGCGAGCCGCTCAGGTCCCGGCAGCTCCCTCACCAAGCCCGCCCGCAGGGCGTCGTCGAGCGCGTCCAGCACCGTCTCCTCCGGCTCGCCCGTTCCCGCCTGCACGAGCTCCACGTCGAACTCGGAGCCGGCGACTGCGGCGACCTCGAGCAGCCGTCGTGCGCGCTCCGGGAGCCGGCCGACACGTGCAGCGACGATCTCGTTCACGGCGTCCGGGAGGGGGACGGCATCCCCATGCCCAGCGTGCTGGGCCAGCTCGCGAACGAAGAACGGGTTCCCACCGGTTCGCTCGCGAAGCGCACGGGTGGCGGCCCGGTCCGGGCGCGTCCCCGTCAACGCTTCCACGACGGTGGCAACGGCCGCCTCGTCGAGCCCGTGCAGGGCCACTCGGACGACTGGCCGGTCGCGCCGGATCTCGGCGAGCGCCTCCGTGAGCGGGTGGCCCGAGCGTCGCTCGACGTCCCGGGCGCTTCCGAGCAGGAGCAGAGGCACGCGCTGGGGCCGTGTGGCCAGGCGGCGCACGAGAAGCAGCGTCGGCCGATCCGCCCAGTGCAGGTCGTCGAGGGCGAGCACGACCGGCCGCCTCGCCGCGACCTCGTCGAGCCACTCGGCGACGCCGTCGAACATTCGGACACGGTCGGCCTCCGGATCGGAGGCCGGCTCGCCCGGGCGGCCAGCCGAGAGCCCTCCGAGGCCGCCCGCGAGGACGTCAGGGACCGTGAGCGGCGCCAGCGCCTCCGCGAATGGCTGGTACGGCCTCGCCGGCTCCTCCTCGCACCGTCCGTACAGCACGAGTGCCCCAGCCCGCTGCACTGCATGCGCAAATTCCGCCAGCAGACGGGTCTTCCCAATGCCCGCCTCACCGGTCACCAACGCGACACAGCGCTCGCCGCTGCGCGCACGCGCGAACGCCTCGTGCAGGCGAGCGCCCGCCGCCTGCCGCCCCGCGAAGGCATCACCCCGAACCGCATCGAGGCGCTCGGGCAGCGGCAGGCCGGACGCGGCCGCCGCCGCCGTGGCGAGCTCCTCGCGGCGCAGCCGCGACGCCAGCTCGCGCGTAGGCCCCGAGGGCGTAACGCTCAGTTCGCGCGCCAGCCGCCGCGAGAAATCACCGTAGGAACGCAGCGCGGCGCCACGATCGTCCGCCGCCGCCAGCGCCAGCATCAGCTCGCGCTCAGCCGCCTCGTCCAGCGGAGCCCACGCGGCCATTCGGCGGGCCCACGCCAGCGCCGAGCCAGCATCTCCGGCCTCCCTCGCAGCGCGAGCCAGCACGATCACCGCCTCCGCGCGCTCGGCGGCGTGTCGCGAGCGCAGCTCGAACACCCACTCCTCGTCGAGCCCCTCCAGCACCTCGCCGCGGCAGAGCGCGAGAGCGTCCTCGAGCCGACCCGCGCCGATCAGCTCCGAGAAAGCGCGCAGGTCGACACCTAGGCCCTGGCCGCCAAGCGCCACCGTCTCGCGCGTCGCCCGCAAATGCATGGCCGCCGGACCGAGCGCCCCGCGCAGCTCGCTGAGTGCCGTGCGCAGACTCGCCCGAGCGCTCGAGTCGAGCACGTCCGGCCACAACCGGGCCGCCACGTCGGCACGCGCATGCTCGCCCGGATGGGCGGCCAGCCAACCAAGCAACAGACGTGATGGTCTCCCCACCGGGACGTCCGCTCCCGCAACCCCGGCATTGACCTCGAGACCACCGAGCAGGCGAACACGCAGCATCGCGGCCAAGCGTAAGGGCGATCGCGACAGCCGATCACAGTGCCTCCCTGACGGCTGGTGTGCGAGCGGCCGTGCCACCCGTCCGCCGTTCCCCCCGGACGGCTTCCTACGCCACGCACTCCGGGCTGCCGGCTCGCGGCAACATCCGTGGCAACATCCGCATCGTCCTATGCGTCCGTGTCGTCCGCGTTTCGGGACGATCCGGACGATCTGGCGCGATCCGGACGGATATGACACCCGGGTTACCAGGTTGAGGGCCTGGTCCGGGATAACCGGGTGGAGGTTCGAGTCCTCTTCGGCGCATGACGCGAAGGCCCCGCATGGCGGGGCTTTTGTCGTCTATCGGCGCCATCGCTCTGAGCCGTGGGGCACATTCATGGCATCGCATCCGGCAACGGTGTGCCCCACGTTCGTTCCTGGACTGGTCGAGTACGAGCAGCGTTGCCAGAGTCGCGCACCGCGGACCTCGCGGGGGTTGGATGGTGACGCCGGACGCGGCTCGGTAGGCGAGCACCCTGCGACGGCGGGGATGGCGACGGGCGTGCCGAGCAGCCCGCTTCTAGCCGGCAGCGGCGGCGAACAGCGCTGCCCCAACCGAGCCCGAGGCGCTCGCCGCGGTGGTGCCGACCGCGGCGGCGAGCTTCTGCGCCCGCTGTTCGGCGGCATGCGAGTACACGCGCGAGCCCGTGAAGCGCCAGATGATGATCACCGACGCCAGGCCCTCGATCGCCGACTTGAGGCCGAATCCGATCAGGGGATCGAACTCGCCACGATGCCTGCTGGCATCGCGACGACGCCTCGCCCGTCGTCGAGACCAGCGACAGCCAGGAGAGCAGCTTCACCCGGCTCGCGGCTGCGCGTAGCGGTCCTGTGTGATGGCTCGGCCAAGGCCAAGTGCCGGTCAGTTGCGTCGAACGCTGTAGATGTCGCCGCAGTCGCAGTAGGCTCGTCGCGCATGACCCAAGAACCCGATTCGCGTGACAGTGAGCGCCTGGCCGCCTTGTCGTCACCGGCCGCCTTGTCGCTGGCACGGGCTTCGTCTGGAGACCGAGGCTGAGACGGATTCCCGGTTCGTCATCGATCCAGATGTAGCCGACGTAAGTCTTCATCGGAGGACCCTGACGTTTGTTCACGGAGCCTTCCTTGCCGGCGGCTCCCAAGCCGAGATCGATTCGTTCGAGACGGCTCGCGTCGCATGAGCCTCGAGCCAGTCCGATGGGCTGCCATACCCCTTCGCCCCGCCGGCGACGCTCTGACGAGCGGTCCGACGAAGGAGTGGGCCTCGGCGGGCGGCGGCATCCAGATCGTCTCATGCGTCCGCAGCTTCCGCGGTAGCGGACGATGTGGACGATCTGGCATCACCTCGGACGGACATGACACTCGGGCTACCAGGTGCCAGGGACGCCGGGTTACCAGTCGGGCAGGCCGTCGAGGGCCGGATGCGTGGTCAAACGTGTCGCCGCGCCTCCGCCCGGGGAGAGCGTGTATAGCTCGAGGTTGCCGTCTCGCCCGCTGGCGAACGCGATCTCGGTCCCGTCCGGCGACCAGGCAGGCGAGATGTCGGGACTCGGCTCGTTCGTCCGGCGCGTCTGCCCGCTGCCACCCTCGTTCATCGTGTAGATCTCGAAGTTCACGACACCGTGGCGGTTGGTCGAGAACGCGATCGCCGAGGCGAACCACGCAGGTTCCGTGTCGACCGCGGGCGAGGTTGTGTGCCGCGTCTGCGACGCGCCGCCGGCGGTCATCGAGTAAATGTCGCCGCCGCCGGTGCGCGAGCTCGAGAACGCGATCTTCGTGGCGTCCGGCGACCAGGCCGGGAATGTGTCGGCCGCCGCGTGCGTGGTCAGCCTCGCCACGTTCGCGCCATCGTCGGCGTCCATGACATAGACGTCCCAATTCCCGCCCGTGCGGTTGCTGGCGAACGCGATCTGCGTTCCGGCCGGCGACCAGGCGGGCGACGCGTCGACCGCCGAGTTCGTGGTCAACCTCGTGACGTCGCTGCCGTCTGCGTCCATGACGTAGATCTCGATGTGGCCTCCGGTCCGATTGCTGGTGAAGGCGATCTTGCCGCCATCGGGTGACCAGACCGGCTCGGCGTCGACCGCGTTGCCGCTTGTCAGCTGCGCCGGCGCTCCTCCGCTTGGATCAAGCGAATAGATGTCGCCTCTGCCTGTGCGGGTGCTCGAGAAGAGAATCGCTGGGACGGTCGTCAGCGGGTCGCAGGCATCGCCGAGACCGTCGCCATCACCGTCGGCCTGATCGGCGTTGGCGACGTCGGGGCAGTTATCGACCGAGTTCGCGACCCCGTCGCCATCGCGGTCCGGGTCGCAGACGTCGCCGAGACCGTCGCCATCACCGTCGGCCTGATCGGCGTTGGCGACGTCAGGGCAGTTATCGACCGAGTTCGCGACCCCGTCGCCATCGCTGTCGATCGGTGGCGGCGCGGCGCCCCAGTCGGGCAGGATGTCGTGCGCTGGGTGGGTCGTCAATCGCGCGATCGTCCCTCCGGCCACGGCGATGGTGTAGATCTCGGGGTTGGCATCGTCTCGGTTGCTCTCGAAGGCGATACGCGTTCCGCTGGGCGACCAGCTCGGCGCGAGGTCGCTGAAGCCGTCCGAGGTCAGAACGACCGCGCCGCTGCCGCCTGGTCCGAGCCCGGAGGAAGGCATCACCGTCACCTCGGCGGACGTCGGCTGCGAGCTGATGTAGGCGATTCGCGTCCCGTCCGGCGACCACGTGGGGTTGGAGTCGGCGCCGATCCGGTCCGTGAGATTCACCTCGAAGGAGCCATCCGCGCGTATGGCGAACACCTCGCCGTTTCCGGTGCGCGTCGAGGTGAAGGCAATCCACTCGCCGTCGGGCGACCACGCGGGTTGGCCGTCGAAGAACGGGTTAGTCGTCAACCGCCGCTCGCCCGTCCCGTCGAGCCCGATGACGTAGACGTCGCCGGTGCGGGTGAACGCGAGCTGCTGGCCGTCGGGCGCCCAGGTCGGCTCGGCGTCGGCGCTCGCATCGGTCGTCAGCCGCCGCACGCCGCTGCCGTCGGCCCTCATCACGTAGATGTCGGTGTTGTCGTCGCGGTGGCTGCGGAAGGCGAGCATCGTCCCGTCGGGTGAGAAAGCCGGCTGGTCGTCGGCCCCAAAGCGCGCGGTGAGCCGCGCGAGGCCTGTCCCGTCCGCCTCGACCGTGTAGACCTCGGAGTCGCCGTCCCGGGTGCTCGTGAAGGCGATCCGGCCGTCGGCGCCGGGGAAGGCCGCGCGACCCTCAACCGCGAGCGTGGCGAGCGCGAGCACCGTCAAGACGATGCTGAGCAGACATGCGGCGAAGCGGTGACGAGTCTTGTGCAGGGGCACGATGGGTCACCCGACCTTTCGGGAGCGAGAGATGTGAAGCGTTCGTCGGCGATCAGTGGGCCCGAACGACCGGCCTGACGGTCGTGGCCCGTGCGCCGCGCGTGAATCGACGGCGGCGAGGCTCCGCGGACTCGCACTGCACCGCGCGGGCTTGGCGGGCGGCCGCGGCTGCGGCGATGTCGTCGTGCAGGCGAGCGCAGACCAAGAGCAGTTGCATTCGCGAGTCCATGTGCTCTCCTTGAGCGTCGGACGGGGCCTTCTCCGGAGGGTCCGATCAGGCCGGACCCCCATCCTCGCGCTGCTCATCCCTGTTCGCGCCGGGGAGATCCCTAGTTGGAGGAACCGCATCAGGCGCTCTAGTGTTAGCGTGGTGTAGATCGGTGAGAACCTTTGATTCACCGAACGCACGGACCGACGGTCCGGCCCTCGTGGGTCGTGGCGTCGAGTGCGCCCGGATCGACGAGCTGCTGGCCAGCGCACGCCAAGAGCGCAGCGGGGCGCTCGTGGTGTCGGGCGAGCCGGGCATCGGCAAGAGCGCACTCTGTGCATGGGCGGTAGCGCAGTCCGCCGGTATGCGCGTGCTGTCGGTGCACGGAGTGGAGTCGGACGCCGATCTTCCGTTCGCAGGCCTTTCGGAGCTGTGCGCTGGTGAAAGCGAGCGCTTCGGTCTGCTCCCCGAACCGCAGGCACGTGCGCTTGAGGTCGTGCTCGCTCGCCGCGACGCACAGGGCGATCGCTTCGCGATCGGCGCCGCGGTCCTCAGCCTGCTGGCCGTCGCCGGCGGGTCTGGCTCCGTGTTGGTCGTGGTCGATGACGCGCAGTGGGTTGACGCGTCCTCGTCCGACGCGCTGCTGTTCGCCGCAAGGCGTCTACGCAACGAGGGCGTCGCCATGCTCGTCGCAACCCGGCCTGGGGCGCTCTTCGACGGTGAGCGGCTCGGCCTACCCCGCCTGACGCTTCGCGGGCTCGACTCGGGGGACGCACGCGCCGTGCTCGCCGCAGCCCACGGGGCGCTACCGGAATCCGTCGCGGTCCTGCTGGCCGACCGCACGGAAGGCAATCCGCTCGCGCTGTTGGAGTTGCCGCTGCTTCTCAGCGAGGCGCAGCTCGCCGGCCACCAGCCGATCGACGAGCCGCTGCCCGTGGGCCCGACCCTGGCGCGCGCGCTACTTCACCGGCTCTCGGGCCTGTCCGTGCAGGTGCGCCGCGGGCTGCTGGTGGCCGCCGCGAGCGGGGGGGAGCGTGTACAGCAGGTTGTCGATGCGCTGGGCGCGCTCGGCATCGATCGAGAGATCCTCGACACCGCAGAACAGGCCGGGGTGCTCTCGATCAGCGGCGAGCGGTTCAAGTTCCGCCACCCTCTGCTGCGTTCGGCGATCTACCACGACGCGGATGGCCCGACGCGACGCACGTCGCACGACGCGCTCGCCCGGGTCACCACCGGCGACCAGCAAGCCTGGCACCGAGCACAGGCGACGGTCGGCGAAGACGAGGCGATCGCCGCGATGCTGGAGGAGGTTGGGCTCGATGCCAGGCGCCGGGGGGCGCCCGCGGCCGCGGCGGTGGCATTGGAGCGCGCCGCGCGTCTGTCCGCGCCCGGCGGGCGCGAAGACGCGGCGACTGACCGAGGCGGGCCGGGACGCCCACGTGGCGGGCCGGCCGACCGGCGCCCTGCGATCTGCTCGAAGAGGCCCTGATCGGGTCGCCCGACCCCGTGCAGCGGGCCGACATCCAGCACGTCCGCGGGCGCATCCTCGTACACCAAGGTCACATGGACGTCGCGAACGCGCTCCTCGTCGACGAAGCGCAGCTCATTCGCGATGTCGACCTCGAACGCGCAGCCACGATGCTCGCCGAGGCCTGCGTGGGTTGCTTCCTGAGCGCCGACTTCCGCAGCGCCGCGGCCAACGCACGCGATGCGTTCGACCTCGCCGCGCGTGCAAGCCCAGGCGTCCAAGCATTCGCCGGCGTAATGCTCGCGGCGGCGCTCGTCTTTGACGGTGAGCGAGCACAGGCCAGCGCACTGCTTGACTCCTTCCTCCCGCTGCTGCGGCTCGCCGATCCGCTCAGCGAGGCCGGCGAGCTCGTCAGCGTCGCCGCGCAGTGCTACTTCTGGCTCGACCGCTACGACATCGCCTCCGAGCTGCTCACGAAGCTCACGGAGTCCGCGCGCAAGGCCAGCGCCCCGTCCTCGCTGCTCGTGCCGCTGTGCTGCCGCGCCGAACTCGACATGCGAGTCGGCCGCTGGCCAATCGCTTCGGCGCAGTTCCACGAAGCCGCAGACCTCGGTGAGGAGATGGCTGACTCGGTGTTTGCGGCCTACGCACCCGAGTGCCTCGCGCGCCTCGCCGCCGCCGCCGGGCAGGAGCAACTCAGTCGCGACCACGCGGCACGCGCGCTCAGTCTCATCGATCCGCAGCACAACGAGTTTGGACGGCTCTATGTCCACTCTGCCCTCGGCCTGCTCGAGCTCGGCCTGGGACGCATGGACGCCGCGATGGAGCACCTTGCGTCCGCCCGCGATCTCGCCGAGCAACACGGCCTGGCGGAACCGAACGTCGTCCATTGGCAGGCCGACCTGATCGAGGCTCACATCCGCGCGGGCAAACCCGACGCCGCGCGTGTCGCGTTGGCCGCGTTCGAGGACCAGGCTGAGCACACCGGCGGGCACTGGGCGCTCGGAACCGCCGCGCGGTGCCGCGGGCTGCTCGCCGACGACCCCGAGCAGCACTCGTGGTTCGAGGGCGCCGTCGAGCACCTCGAAGCGGCGACCGCTCCGTTCGAGATCGCGCGAACCCATCTCTGCCACGGCGAGCGGCTACGGCGAGCGGGCCGACGCACTGATGCTCGCCACGCGCTGCGCCTGGCCAGCGACAGCTTCGACGAGCTCGGCGCCACGCCATGGGCGACGCGAGCGCAGCTCGAGCTACGGGCCACCGGCGAAACCCCGAGGCGTCGTAGCGACGACATCGACCGCGATCAACTCACGGCGCACGAGATGCAGGTCGCCGTCATCGTGGCCGGGGGCGCCAGCAACCGCGAAGCCGCCGCGGCTCTCTTCCTCTCGCCCAAGACGATCGAGTTCCATCTGGCCCACATCTAC
Source organism: uncultured Solirubrobacteraceae bacterium (assembly GCA_963835525.1). Lineage (GTDB taxonomy): Bacteria > Actinomycetota > Thermoleophilia > Solirubrobacterales > Solirubrobacteraceae > DASSUW01. The sequence continues at coordinate 1,502,877 of CAWIFM010000008.1, read as the reverse complement.
CGCAAGCTCGGCGTGCGCACGCGCACCGAACTCGCCGGAGTCGCTGTACGCCAAGGATGGCTCGACCGCACGACCCCGATCAACGCGCCGCCGAAAGGCTAGACCCGCTCGTTTGAGCGCAGAGACCTGGACCTGCCCGACGGCGGCTTGATAGGCAGATGCGACGCTGATGTGTCGACGCCCGGTTCGCTGGCAACATCCGTGGCAACATCCAAATCGTCCGATGCGTCCGTGTCGTCCGCGTTTCGGGACGATCCGGACGATCTGGCGCGATCCGGACGGATATGACACCCCGGTTACCAGGTTGAGGGCCTGGTCCGGGATAACCGGGTGGAGGTTCGAGTCCTCTTCGGCGCATCGAGCGAAGGCCCCGCATGTCGGGGCCGCATCGACCGCCGGCCGCAGAGCCTCGGCGTTCAGTTGATGCTCACGGGCGTTCCGATCGGCATGAGGCGCGCGAGCCGTCGCACGTCGGTGTTGCGCATCCGTATGCAGCCGTGGCTGACCCGGCCAGGCAGCAGGTCGGGCCGGTCGGTGCCGTGAATGCCGACGAAGCCGCCGCCCGGCCAGTCGGTCACGGTCGCCGACCGTGCGCTCGTGCCGAATGCAACCGGCCCGTAGAACGGGCTGCGGAAGCGTAAGAGGCGGTTGCGGACGTGGAACTCGCCCGCCGGAGTGGGCGTCGCCGGCTTCCCGACGCCGATCGGGACGCGGAGGACTCGGCGGCCATCGCGCAGGAGCGTGGCGCTCAGGCGCCGCCGGTCGACCACCAGCCGCGTGGTGACGGTGGCGTAGCCGCCTAGCGCGGACCGCGGCACCCAGCCGGTCGTGCCGTTCGGCAGCACCGGAAGCCGGGCCTTGACCCACACGCCGCCGTCCGCGGCCGTCGCGCGGGCGAGCACGGCAACGATGTTCGTCGTCCTCTCGGGCGTCCGCGTGCCGAGCCGGGCGACGACGGCCGCGCCCGGATCCGGGCGCACACGCGCGCTGACCGCCCGCCGTACCGGCGACCAGCGGGACTCGTTGCGGCCGTTCCCGAGCGGCACCGGCGCGCCGACGGTGAACGCCGGGTCGGGCGCGGGCGCAACCGCGGGAGCGGTCTGCGCCGGCGCGGGCGGGCGAGCGGCGGGCTCCTCGCGCACGGCGAGCAGGACGAGCGCGCCCGCCGCGACGAGTGCCAGGACGGTGGCGGCTCGCAGGCCGCCCGTCAGCCGATGAATCTGGGCCGTCCCCGGCTCTGAGTCTTCATGACCTCGAATCTGGTGGCCGCGACGATCCCCAGTGTGCTCTGCTTCGAGCGAGGCTCGTCGAACGCGTCCGGGGCCGGCGTGAAGCCGGCGAGGCGCCGGATCCACGCCGCGTGACGCGCCTCGACCGTATGGATGGCCAGAGCCGGGACCAGGTACGCCCGCTGCTGGATCAGCGGAGCCTGGCCCTTGTAGGCCGCCACGGCCAGGTCCTCGAAGGCGACAGCAGTACGCCGGAACGCGTCGGCGTTCTCCGTCGCGCCGCGGAAGTCGAAGCGCGGCCGCTTCACCGCATCTGCGCCGAGAACCTCGCGAAACGCCTTGACGTGGGCCCGCTCGTGCGCGCCCACCACGCGCGCCTGCTCGGCGATGCCGCCGGTCAGGACACCGAGCCGCTCGGCCTCCCCGTAGAACGCCTCCTGGACGTACTCGAGCGTGAGGGCGTAGTTGAGGATCGCCTCGTCGCGGCCGGCGGCCGCGGCCTCCGCGGGCGCGGCGCTCACGCCGAGCAGCGCCGCCCCTCCGACCACGGCGCGACGCAGGAACGTCGCGCGCGTCTCGCCGTGCAGCACCGCGATCGCCTGCTCGAGCGCGCCGTCGTGGTCGAGCTCGCCGAGAGTCAGGTCACGGCTCATCTGACGTACCCCGATCCATCCAGTGTCGCGGCGACACGCTTGGCGGACACCGGAGGCTCGGACGCGTCGGGCGCCGGGGTCACCCCGGCGATCGCGCGGATCCAGGACGCGTGGCGCGCCTCGACGGAGACGATGCGCGCGGCGGCTCCCAGAGCGCCCTTCGTGAGGTTCGGCGCCTGGGCGTTGTAGGCCGCGACCCCGAGGTCCTCGAGCTTGAGAGCGACGTCGGTGAACGCCTCGGCGGTCGCGGTGTCGTCGCCGAAGTCGAGCTTGGGAGGTTTGCGGGCCTTGTCGCCGAGCGCCTTGCGGATGAACGCGATGTGCGCCCGCTCGTGCGCTCCGACGACCTCCGCGAACTGCCGCAGCTCGCCACTCAGGGCCTTGCGCTTCAGCGCGTCGGCGTACAGCCCTGCCTGAACATGCTCGAGCAGGAGCGCGAAGTTCAGGATCTCGGCATCCTGGGCGGGAGACGGCTTGGACCCGGCGAGATCCGGCAGCGCCGCGATAACGACGCCCCCGACCGCCACGCCACCGCCGGTCACGAGTGCTCTCTGGAGCAGCTCGCTTCGTGTAGTCCGTTCAGGCATTGGCCTCCTTGCCAGTCAGCGGCGCGAGTGGCCGCGGTTGTCCGTTTCCGGCCCAAAGGAACCGCTGGGAGTACCAGTGCCTCCCGGGTCCGATCCGCACCCAGCCGTCCTCGGTGAGTGCGGTCACCAACTCCTGGAGCACCTCGACCATGTCCTCCGTCGCCGGCCCCGCGTCGCCCATCAGCGTCCACCTGACCGGCCTGGACTGCCCGAACGCCCTGCGTCGCGGCTCACCTGGCGGCGCCGCCAGGGCGCGAAATCCGGACTTGATGTAGCCGGGCTTCCAGTCGATCTCGCATGTCCAGGCGCGCCGGGCCTCCTCGGGCCAAGCCCGCGCGCGGGCGAAGCGCAAAGCGGACGGCGGCGGATCGGCTCGGGGCGGCGCCGGAGCGATCCAGCCTGCGGGGGCGGGATCGCGTCCTTGCGGGCGAGGCATGGGCAGCGGCTCCCCATCCGCCTCGGGTCGCTCCGTCTCGGCCGTGGCCGCGCCGCCAGACGGCGCCCCAGGCGGTTGCGGAGCCGGCGGGAGGAGGTGTGCGGTGGCCGGCGCCGCCTGCGCGCTGGTCGCCGCGGGCGCGACCTCGCGCTCGGCGGCCCGCGTGGTGGTGGCACGGCGCCGCCGTCGGCGCACCACCTCGCCCGCGCCCAGCCCGACGACGAACGCCGCGCCACCTATGAGCGCCAGGATCACGCCGGCGCCGCCATCGCCTTCACTGGCCGCCGATCGGGCAGGCGAGGCGGAACGGCGAGCCGGCGCAGACGTCGGGGTGGGCGCCGGGTCGGGCGGCTCCGCGCCCTCCTGGCCGGGATCGAGCGGGTAGGCGTCCCAGAGCTTCTCAGGGCGTGGCTCTTGCGCCGCCGCGATCGACACCGTATGCGCGGCCGAGACCACGATGCCAACCACGACCATCACCGCAGCGATGTGCCACCAGCATGTACGCAGGTCACGATCGTGGCCCATCGAGACAATCGGCCACCTAGACCTTCCGCCAGTTTCCGGCATGTGCGCTCTGGCACGCCGCCCGGTCGCCTCCGCCCAGAGCGCGCCGTAGGTCAGCTACCGGGCGTGCCGAGCGCCGGAGGGAGCGGGAACGGACGAAGCCCGTTCAAGAACCGCCCCGCGTCGATGGAAACCTGACGCGGCCACCACCGGTGACGACGATCCCACCGCGCCCTGTCACCGCCGCTGCGAGGTCGAGGTCCGCTGGGCGCCGACGACGTCGTCATCGGCGCCGACGCCGCAGCACGCACGCACGCGGTGACGAGCGGGAGTGCGGCAACATCCAGGTTGAGGGCCTGGTCCGGGATAACCGGGTGGAGGTTCGAGTCCTCTTCGGCGCATCGAAAGGCCCTGCCTAGCGGGGCTTTTCGCGTTCTGGATCACGCTGCGCTGGACCGCGGTTGACACGTTCGCGTGTCCGCACTCCCGCAAGGTCTGTGTCCGACTGTTGGGAGGCCCACGGACGGATCAAGCGGCGCCGGCGCTAGGTGTCCTCGAGGCTGTCGAAGCGTAGCCCGGAGGAGCCCTCGCCGCGCCCCGCGCCCTTGCGCCGGCCGAGCCAGAGCACGGTGGAGCCGTCGACCCAGCGGGCGTACTGGTAGGACCGGGTGACGCGCGCGCCGGCGCGCGGCACCTCCTCCTCGTACAGGCTGAAGTCGGTCCGGTCGGGCTCGAGGATGCGGCCGCGCGGACGTGAGAAGCCGGGGCCGCTGCCCTCGTCCAGCAGCGCCTTGGCGCGGCGCAGCTTCACCGGCGGTTGAGACGGGTCGATGCGCACGGGGGTGAACGGGATCCAGTTGTCGGGCACCGTCGTGGCGAGGCGGTAGCGCAGCGCCTCGCCGTCCGCCGCGGGCTCGAGGGCCGGGGTCTGACCGGCCCGCAAGCGATAGGCGGCGTCGCGGTCGAAGGCGCCGCCGGCGAGGCTCGGCGCGAGGCGCTCGACGGCCCAGACGAGGTTCGCGACCTCGTCGCGCATGAGCAGGACCTCCTCCACGGGGTCGCCGCTGAGGCTGTCGGCCAGCACCGGCGGGAGGAAGAACATGTCGTAGAACGGGCTGACGACAAACAGCCGCCACTCGGGCTCGGGGCGCTCCGAGCGGCTGTAGTGCGGGATCGTCGTGCGCTCGCCGAACGCGTCGGTGACGATCACGGAGTCGAGGAAGAAGATGCCGCCGGGCGCGAGGTCGACGGGCACGACGAACCAGTCGTTCGAGTACAGCAGCGAGAAGTCGACGAGCGCCAGCCGCAGCAGGTCGTCCGCGTCGCCCTCGATCCGGTTGAGGTTCACGCGCGCGTCCTCGAACTGCCACCAGCGGTCGCTCGCCATCCCCGGGTAGCGCACGGGCGCGGGCAGCACGGTCCGCAGGACGGTCTCGGTGCGCTTCACGGGGACCGGGAAGCCGATCATCGCCATGAGCGCGTCGAACGCGTACCAGTCGAGCGTGCCGCCGGGGTACTCGGCGGCGGTCAGCGACACCTCGCCGCCGTCCGTCGGCGCGGTGAGCCTGAACGAGTACTCCAGGTGCTCCGCGTCCCAGGCTGGCGCCGACGGCGTGGAGTACCGCGCCTCGTACCACGCGCGGAAGCTGCCACAGGCCACAAGGACCTTCGGCGCATCGGCGTCGGGCACGGCCGGCCCGGCCGGGAGCGCGCCGGCGGCGGCCACGATCGCGTCGTAGACGCGGAACCCGTCTGGCGCACGCCGGGCCATGATCGAGAGGTAGCGGGTCCCGGCGGCGTCGTCGCCGGCGTCCGCGGGCGCGAGCGCGAACGCGGTCACGAACGCGGTCTTCGTCGCGGCGGCGACGCCCGCGCGGGTGAGCATCTTCAGGAACGTCAGCCCGGCTTCGGCGGCGACGCGCACGTCACCGCGCACGGCTTCGCGCTCGACGAGCGCCTCGAGCGGGAGCTCCGGGCGGTACGGCTCGGCCGCGCCGCCACGCGCCTGGTAGCGGGTCGGCAGCGTCCGCTCGAGGCGCACGCGCGCCTGCACCGGCGTGCCCGCGTCCTCGCCGTGGAACTCGCCCGTCTGCCACTGCCGCGCCAGCATCCACAGCGGATCGTGCAGCCGGGCCTGCAGGCCGTCCTCGATGTCGTTGAGCCGGGTGTAGGGCTCGATCCGCGTCCAGAAGGTGATCGAGCTCACAGCAGCCTCGCGAAATCGGTCGAGACGGTGTCGCCGGCCAGGTTGGTGCTCACGTAGAGCGCCGGCAGCGCACGTTGCATCAGCGCCTCGCCGCCGAGCGCCTGCGGGTCGACCGCGCGCAGCCGGGCGAGCTCGAACGTCTCCAGCAGCGTCTTCTCGATCGTGTCGACGTCCCAGCGCTGCGCGCCCGGCGGCGTCACCGCGAGCACCACGCTCTGCGGCGGCCGCGCTCCCGGCGCGTCGAAGTTGAACGCCACCCCGGTCGTGACCTCGCCCGCCGGCACGGACTCCGTCCACTCGTCGATGACCAGCCCGGAGAGCGGCGCGCTGACCTGGAACGGCCGCGGCATGTGCGCGACGAGCGACAGCTTGCCGCGCACCGGCGCGCCGCTGAGCCCGACCCACCGCTCGCCGGCGACGAACGGCAGCTGCGCCACCTTGAGCTCCAGCGCCGGTGCCCGGTCCAGCGCGGCGGCGTACATCAGCGCGGCGTCCAGGCGCGAGGCACTCGCGCGCACGCGGCTCACGCCCTGCAGCCACGAGAGCGCCTGCAGCGGGTCGCCACCCTGCAGCTCGTCCGAGCGGCGCAACGACGAGTTCAGCTCGGCGATGTTCGCCGGGCGCTGGAGCGGCAGCACCTTGAACGCCTCGCCGAAGACGGCGCGCAGCCGGTCGCGCGGGTCGCCGGCGGCCGTTGCGGAGGCGAGCCGCCGGTCGGCCTCGGCCAGCGTCGCCGTGACCTGTTCGCCGAGCGCGCTCGGGTCGCGCGGCGCGGCCGGGATCGCCTCCGCGAACCCGAAGAACGCGAGGTCGACGAGCCGCGCCCGCACGTCGTCCGGAGCCGCAAGCCTGTCGCGCGCGCCTCGCAGCGCCGCGACCGCCGCGTCCGCACGCGCGGCGAGCTCGGTCAGGTCCGCCGTGTCCGCGACGTCCCCCGAAGCGGGCGCGAGGTCCGCCGCCGCGAGCGCGCGGGCGGGGAGGATCGCCTCCCGGAACGCGCGCACGAGCTCGAGGTACTCGCCGAGGCTGAGCCACGACGCCGGCAGGTCCGACGTTCGCTCGAGCACGAGACGCAGCCGCGCGTCCGCCGGGATCGTGGCCGGCGCGCCGCGCCACAGCGAGTACTCGATCAACTGCTCGAGCTGCGACTTCGCGCCCGGCTGCGACGCGGCGCTGAGATACACGGCGTCGAGCGGCGAGGGCACCAGCGTTCCGAGCGGCTGGCGGTTCCGTCGCAGCAGGACCTTGCCGGTCGCATCGAGGAACTCGGCGCTGTAGCCGACGAGGCGCACATCGCCGTGCATCTGACGAAGCCACAGCTCGAGCGCCGGCTCGGCCACCGCGCGCGGGCTCGCGCCGGCGAGTGGAGGCGGCGTCGCGCTGAACACGACCACCAGCCGGTGCGTGACCGGCGCGCCCGCCCGCGGCGTCGCGACGAACTCGAGCTCCGGTGGCTGCAGCTCGCCGTGCGCGAGCGCGTCGACGCTCGCCGACGCGCGGTTGAAGTTGCCGCGCACCGCCTGGTAGACGCCCTCGGCGGTGAGCGCGTCGCCGACCGCGTCGAGCGCGTTCTCGAGGTTCTTCACCTCGCCCTGCAGGTGCGTGCGCTGCGTCTGCGTCGCGGCGGCCGCCGGCCGGTCGAACAGCATGCGGCCGTCGTGCAGGCCGCGCGCGAGCTCGAGCCCGTCGAGCACGCCGACGTCCGCCAGCGCCTCGAGCTCGGGCAGGCCCGCCGCGGCCGGCCAGCGGTGCTTCGTGCGCACCGCGTTCAGCGCGTTCGTCAACGCCCGCTGCGCGGACCTCAGCGCCTGGATCTTGAACGGGGAGTGCGGCCACGTCTGGACCTCGAGGAACCACTCCTGCGCGGTGTACACCGCCCACAGCCGCGCCTCGCGCCGGAACAGCGGCACGAAGCGGTCCAGCTGACGGTCGTGCAGACCGCGCTCGAACCGGTAGCCGAGCAGGTCGCCCAGCGCCTGCCCCTGGCGGATGCCGTCGAGCAGCTCCTGCGCGACGCGCACGCGCGCCGAGCTGAGGTCGATCGCGAACGGCTGCCCGCTGCCGTCGCCGTTGTCGGTCAGATAGCCGCTGCGCAGCACCGCGGCGGCCGCGGCCTGGCCCATCGACGGCGCGTGGATCGCCCCGCCCGGCTCCCGGGCGGCGAACAGCGGGAGGCCGTCCGGCCCGGGCGCGACCGGCGTGCGAGGCTCGGGCGCGACGTCGTGCACCCAGCCGAAGCCTCCGAGCCCGAACCCCCGCGGGGCCGACCGGCGGATGTCGTTCAGCCGCCGCGTCGCGAGCCCGGTGATCCACGGATCGAGGCGATGCGAGAACAGGTCCAGGCAACCGGCGAGGTGTCGTTCGAGTGTCGCGGCCGGCTGCGTCTCGAGGAACGCGAGCGCCTGGCGCAGCTCGTCGAGCATCGCCGCCTCGGGCTCCTGCGCCGGGGTCAGCGTGTGGATCGACGCGCGTAGCGCGGGATCGAGCTCGAGCAGGCGAGCCAGTGTGCGCGTGCGCTCGGGAGCGTCGTTGCCGAGGACGTCGACGAGCACCGGCTCGCGGAGCGGCGCCGCGGGCAGCGTGCCGCGGCGCATCAGCACGCGCGCTCCCGTCATCGCCTGCGTGAGCAGCACCGAGTGGCGCGCGAGCGCGTAGAGCAACGTGGCCGGCGGGCCGCCGGTGATGCGCTCGGCGAGCACGTCGTCGAACGTGGCCGTGCGCAGGAAGTTGAGCGCGGCCTTCGGCGCCGCCCCGGCAAGCGAGGCGACGAGCGGCTGCGAGTCCGCCGCCGGCAGGGTGTCGACGAGGCGCGTCGCGCTCGCGATGCCCTGGTCGCTCCACGGCCGCAGCGCCTCGCGCACCATCCGTGCGTGCGGCTGCAGGTCGCTCGCCAGGCCGCCGGGCGTCACGACGTTGGGCGCCAGCGCATCGCCGCCGAACGCGAGCCGGACCCGGTGCCCGGCGGCGTACGGCTGCATGCGCAGGATCTCGAGCAGCCGCAGCTCGTCGTCCGCGCCCGGCTGCAGCCGCGGGACGTTCGCGAGCGCCCGGCGCCAGACCGTGCGCAGGGACTGGAGCGTGCGGACGAAGCGCCCGCCGGCGAGGTCCAGCGACGTCGCCGGCAGCAGCCCGTACGGCTGCCGGCCGACGCGCAACATCGGCAGCGGGCCCTGCGCACGCACGCAGTCGATGAAGAAGCGCCGCGCGGCGTCGACCTCGGTGTTCGTGAGCCCGGTGACCATCTGCTCGAGATACGCGCCGCCGGTCACCGCCCACAGCAGCGCGTTCATCTTGCGCGCCGTGAAGTCCTCGAGGCGCGTCGCGCCCTCGACGGCAGTGAACAGATCCCGGCGGATGCCGACGAGCCGCGCGACCTCGCCGCAATCCGTCCCGTTGCCGATCTTTGGCGGCGCAACCTCGACGTTGAAGGCGCCGGCGTCGCCCTGCGCATAGCCGGACGCGGCATCGGTGGTGTTGTTGGTCGGCGTGCCCGGCGCCGGGAGGGCGAGCCCGCGCGTGTAGTGATGGGCGTCGAGCAGCGTCTCCAGCCGCGTCGCGGCGGCGTCAGGCGTCAGCGTGGTCTTGACGCCGAAGACCAGCAGGGCGCTGAAGCTCGTCGCGGCGGGCAGCGCGACGCGAATGCCCATCCCGACCTTCTCGGCCTCGGCGAAGTCGATCATCCAGCGCATGCGCGCGTCGAGCGGCAGCTCCCCGGCCGCGGGCGGCGGCCCGGCCGGCTCGTCGGTGCCAGGGCCAACGACGAGCGTCTCGGGGATCGGCGCGCCGGCCTCGAGCAGCGTGCGCGCGCCGTCCACGTTGTAGCCCATGACGATCCAGCGGTCCGGCAGGGCGCGCGCGACCGGCGCGGGGGACGAGTCGGCAGCCCGAGCAGGGCCGGTATCGGGGAACACGGGCGGGGTGCCGGGCCGCGCCGCGAGGTTGGTCGGCATCAGCCGACGCGCGACCCACGCCGCGCGGCGCGCGCCGAAGCGCTCCACCAGCGCGTCCCACGCACGCCTCTGCGCCGGCACGTCGCTCGCGGCAGGCCAGATCAGCTCCCAGTAGCGCCGTCCCCACTCGCCTTCGGCCACGGTCAGTCCCTGCTGGTGGCTGTCGACATGGATCTCGTCGGGATAGACGCGGATCAGCAGCTGCGTGCCGACGTAGCGCGTCTGGACCTGCACGGGCAGCAGCACCAGCGGCGTCGCCGGGGACGGCAGCGTTCCGGCCAGTGCCCGGATCTCCTCGATCGTCTTCATGGCGGCGGCAGCAGGCGGTCGGCGTGGAAGGCGACCTGCACCGGGCGTTGGCGCAGGATCCCTGCCATGTGCGCGGAGTTGAACGACCACGTCGTCCCCGCCGGGCGCTGCGCGGCCGGCAGCAGCAGGTCGCCGGCCTTCACGCGCGCACCGGGCAGCGTTCGCATGTCCGTCCACGCGAGGTCGTTCCAGCTCGCCACGGGATCCTTGCGGGAGTCGTCGAGCCCGAACCGCGGCGCGCTCGGCTGCTCCTGGATCACGAAGAAGTGCCCGCGCGCCTGTGGCTCCGTGAGCGCGAAGCCGAGGAACGTGATGTCCGGATCCATGCGCGCACGGAAGATGGGCAGCACCTCGCCCTCGCCGAGCGTCGTCGGCCCCAGTGCCGGGACGGCGTAGATGAGCGCGTCGGGGTACCGGCGCAACAGCTCGCCGCGGATCACAAGCACGAGCGCGTCGCCGCCGATGAGCGAGCCGCCGAGCCCGGCCTCGGGATTCCAGCGGTGCAGCTCCGGGATCTGCGGCGGGCCGTCCCAGAACGTCTGGAAGTACGTGTGCCGCAGCTCGCCGGGCACCTCGCGCCAGAGCAGCTCGGACGCGAGCTCGTGGTTGAGACCGGCCATGAACGCCTCGATGAAGCGCGCGTTGGACTTCAGCACCGTCACCGTGTTGGGCTCGATCGCGCCGACGCCCGGCACCAGCAGCTGGGGAGCGAGGTCGCGCAGCGCCTCGTACATCGGCTGCCGGAACGTGGGATGCGCCACGACGGTGGTGCCCGCCGGGGGCGCCGCCACGGGCTCCCCGGCCGCGGTGACGCGCGAGTAGAAGCGCTTTGGCACCGTCTGGGCCGGGTCGACGGCGGCGAGCAGCCCGGCCTTGTAGGTCGGGTCGAGCATGAACGGCAGTGGCGGCCCGTGGATCGCGTGGGTGGCGAAGTCCTGCGCGTACTGGAGCACGGGGCCGAGTGCGCTGAGGAAGCGCGCCAGCGACGGCGAGATGATCGGACGCGGCGCCGCGATCTGCGCCTCCACGTGGGCCGGCGACACGAGCGCGGGCGTACCGAACACGGGACCGACGGTCATCGGCGGCACGCGCACGCTGCTCGCGAGCAGCTGCAGCGACGGCGGGTTCGGTGATCGCCGGCGCGCGACGGTCCCGGCGGGTCGCAGCGCGCGCCGGAAGGCCGCCGACGTGAAGGCCGACGGCACGTTCTTGGCGGCGAGCGAGGCGCCGAGCGTCTGCGGCGACGTCCGCACGCGCGCCTGGGCCGGCCCGAGGAACTGGAGCAGGCGTCCGGTGTCCATCGTCTGCAGGTGGCGGCGGGAGAACGAGCCGAGCACGGCCACGCCGAAGTCGAGCCGGTTCTCGAGCCGCGCCACCGCGTCGGCCTCGCCGAGCTGCTCCCACGCGGACGCGACGAGCTGCTCCTGGCGCTCCTGGACGATCCGCGCACCCAGCCCGGCCGCGCCGCGGGCGGCCGGGTCGAGGTTGAGCTCGCGCAGCCAGCGCGGCGGCGCGGGCTCTCCGGGAACGATCGCCTGCGCGGCCTGGCGGCTGCCGTAGACCGGCGGGGTGACGGCGTCGGGCTGGTTGACCAGGTTCCGCAGCGCGGCCTGGAAGGTCCCCGCCGACGCCGGTGGCACCGGCGCGTTGACGGCCAGCAGCGGGCCCTGGAACTCGAGCGGTCCCGGCTCGGGCAGCCCGAACGGCTGGTGCGAGGCGTCGAGCGCGCGACGGCCGATCCCCGCGCCGATCCGCACCCCGGTCAGCAGGGCCGCGAGCGTCTCGAAGTCTCCGCCCTCGCCCGTGGCGAACTCCCACTGGAAGTAGACCGGCAGGTCCACCCGCGGCTGGGTGAGATCCCAGGCCGGCGCGAGGTGGTCCTCGTCGGTGACCTCGAGCCCCAGCCCCACGCGGCGGCCGGTGTCGAAGGCCGGCACGACGCACGCGCGGTACGGGGTGTGCGGCTCGAGCCGGCGCGGGCAGACCAGCCGCGACAGATTGCGCTCGGGCGCGCCGGTGAGGATCTGCTGCACGGGCTCCGCCGAGTCGGCCTGGACGACCTGCGCGTGCGCCCACAGATAGGACTCGGCCAGGTCGGGCAACTCGGCGGCGTCCGCGTTGAGCACCGGCAGCGGGCGGCCGCTCGCCGCGCTGAGCGACGCTTCGTCGCGCTCGACGACGACCAGGCACAGCCAGGGTCGCAGGCGCCCCTGCGAAGCGGCCGCGGCGGGCGTGAACAGCCACGGGAAGTCCGGCGCGTCGAACTCGATCGCCGCGAGGTGGTTGGGCTCGAAGTCCCCCGTGCCGGGCGGCGGCTCGGTACGGATCACGGCGCGCGGGTCGAGGCCCAGCACGTCGCCGGGGCCGTAGAGGCGCAGCGGCATGTCGACAGGCGTCGTGTTCACCTTCAGGGCGACGGGCAGGCCGGTCAGCGGCTTCGTGTCCGGCCGCTGGAGGACGGGACGCAGCGTGTCGGCGTTCGCGTAGGCGTTCGCCGCGCCCGCACGGACCCAGGGGATGAACTGGTAGCGCGCGCTCATGACGCGACGAAGGTCGGGACGACCTGCAGGCGGTCGTCGGGATGGGTGGCGAGGTGCGCGTCGAGCGCCTGGCGCGCGGCGACGAACGAGCCGGTTCCGATCGCCGTGGGCGCGAGGTCGTCGGTGCTCGCGACGACGAACCGCTCGACGCCGACGGCGAGCGACTGCCCGTCGGTGTCCGGCTCGCGCAGCGCGCTGCGCGCGGCGGCGCCGAAGGTCGCCGCGAAGGTGGCCAGCGTGCCGCTCAGAGTTCCCCCCGAGGGGGGCGCGCCGTCGATACGGCGGTCGAAGTCCATCTCGGAGACGGCGGTCTGGCTGCCGAACGTGACGTCTCCGCTGCCGAGCGAGACACCCGCGGGCATCGCCTCGAACGACGGCCGCGCGAGCTTCTCGTCGTCGGAGAGGTCGAGGAACTCGGCGGCCGCGAACTGCTCGTTGAGCGTGGTCCGGGTGACGGTGCGCCCGCCGACGGTGGCCGACGTGATGTCGTAAATCCCCGCGCCGGCGACCGCGCCGCCGCTGAAACGCGCGATCCGGATCGAGAGCGGGACGACCGTCTGCCGCACGCCGATCCGGGCCAGCGGATGCACGAACACGCCGTCGCGCCGGCGCAGGGTGACGAGCGTCGGGGCGCCCGCGAGGTCGGTGCTCCAGTTGCCCGGGTCCTTGAGGGCGGCCACCAGCGGCGGCATCGGGTCGGCGGCGGGCAGCGCGGCGGGCGGCCGGTCCTCGCCGAACGTGTGGTCGATCGTGCCGCCGATCGAGAACAGCCACAGGTCGATCGACCACTTGCCGACCACGCGCTTCGGGTGCGGCCCGGTGAAGCGGCCGGACACCTCGACCCCGAAGAACGTCGTGCCCTTGTACTTGAGCTTGAACTCGATGTCGAACAGGACGACGAAGCGGACATCCGGCTGCCACAGCGCGTCGAAGCTCAGGATGCCCTCGATGCTGACGCTCCCGATCTTCACGAACAGCTCCATGCGCGCGCCGATCTGCCGCGTGTTGGAGGTGATCGCGACGTAGCCGCTCAGCTTCAGCCGCAGGTTCTCGGAGTCGGCCAGGGCGATCGTCAGCCTGCGCAGCGCCGGGAAGCCCGCCGGGACGTTGAACTCGGGGTGGTAGCCGCCGGCCGAGAACAGGAAGAACGACGCGTCGCCCTTGCGCATGCGCACGGCCACGTCGCCCGTGAAGCTCACGGGCCCGATGTGCGAGTCGTAGAGCGTCGCGTCGAGCGAGAACTCGTTCCGCCCGGGATCCCACAGGCCGAGCGCGTCGACGTGCAGCTCGAGCAGCTTCTCGGCGGCGGCGGCCGGGTAGGCGGCGTGCAGCTGACCGACCACCGCCCAGCGGCCCGCACCGAACTCGTACACGACGCCGAGCTCGGCGCGCACCACCTGCTTGGCGCCGAAGCCGAGGCTGACCGTGAAGCCGAGCAGATGATGCTCCGGCGCCGGTGGGAAGACGGTCTTGAGCGCGGCGACGTAGCGTGCCGCGTTGGCGACCACGTCGGTCGGGAACAGGATCGCGTCCAGCGTCTTGTTGCGCACGCCGGCGCGCAGCGCCTCGGGATCCATCGTGCGGTTGATGCCGACCAGCAGCCCGATCCCGTTGAGCTGGATCCCCAGGAACAGCGGGTACGCGGGGACGAACTCGAGCGAGGCGATCACGAGCAGCGAGAAGCCCGCGTCGCCGGCGGTCATCAGCCCGATCGCGGTCAGCGTCCAGCGCTTGCCGAGCGAGAGCTGCAGCGCGCCCGCGTACTGGTTGTTGTCGCGGTCGTAGAAGAGGTAGCCGCCGCCGGTGACGACCTTGCCGTCGACGACGATCCCGATCCCCTTGGGCGGCAGGAAGCCGACGTCGCCGATGTAGAGGAACTTGCCCATCAGCCGTGCCGAGTTCTCCGGCACCTCGCCCTTGGTGGTGCCGAGCGCGACGGTGGCGCCGATGCCGTCGACGGTCAGCTTCAGCGGGCCGAGCGACAGGCTGAACGCGGTCGTCGTGTCGAGCTGCAGCTCGGCGGCGCCCTCCGGTGCGCTGCGGGGCGCCAGCGCGATCGCCACGGTCTGCACCCGCAGGCCCTTGACGGACTTGTTGACCGCGATCGTGGTCGAGAGCCGGCTGCCGCCGTCGAGGTAGGCGCCGTGCTCGGTGTCGATCGTCAGGCCGAGCTCGAAGTCGATCCGCGTCTCGGACTCGCGCAGCACCTTCTTGGTGACCGGATCGGCGTCGCCGGTGACGATCACGAGCGCGGTGCGGCGCAGCTCGATCCGCAGCCTGGCCGCTTCGTCGTTCAGCTCGCCCGTGAGCTTGAAGTCGCCGATCTCGAGCCGTGTGCCGGTCGGGCTGGGGATGGCGAACGGGGGCAGGACGTTGGACGTCGCCTCCGGCGCGATCTCCAGCTCGAGCCCCGCCCCCGGCGCGCCCTGGAAGCTCGACGCGCCGCTGAAGCGCAGAACGGCCGACGCGTCCTGGCCGTGTGTCTCGAGCGTGGCCTTGACCTTGATCGGGCGCGAGGCCGGCTTGAACACCTGTTCCGCGCTGAAGCTGCCGCCGAGCGAGACGAGCCAGCCCAGGCGCCCGTCGGGGTCCTCGAAGAGGACCTGGGCGAGCGTGGCCTGGAGGCCGCCGCGCGTGACGCGGACCGTCGCGGTGCGGCTCGCGACGTGGTCGGCCATCGGGATCACGCGGCCCGGCTGCGTGCCGCCCAACGGGGCGGGCGGCCGCGGCACGATCTCCCACCCGTAGTAGAAGTCGGTGTCGTCGAAGCGCGACGCGAGGTAGGCGATCAGCCCCAACCCGAGGTCCGAGAGCCCGAAGACGCGCAGGCCGAGCTGCCGGTCCTTCACGCTCGGGGTCGCGGTAGGAGGCAGGATGTCCGGCTGCTGCTCGAGCCGGAAGCGCAGGTAGTTGGCCTCGAAGCGATCGAGCCAGCCCGACCAGTACTCCCTGCGGAAGATGTTCGCGCCGACCTCGGGCGCGAACACCTCCTCGAGCGTCAGCCGCGTGTTCTGCTCGATCACCCCGGTCAGCCGCATCAGCGCGTAGACCGTCGGATAGTCGAACTTGATCAGCTCGGCCGTGGTGGTCTGCAGCAGCCGGTAGAGCAGCTCGTCGGCGACGATCGACGGGTCCTCGGTCTCCGCGGCGGCGAAGATGTCCGACCAGAACTTGAAGTACTTCGCGAGCGCCTCGAACGTGACCTTGAGCTGCTCGGCGCTCGGGTTGGCGGCCGTGACGTAGGCGCGGATCTCCGGCGTCGGGTTGGGCCAGGACTTCGGGTCCTTGTTGGCGAGCGTCCCGGGCGGCAGCCCGAGATCGGCCTCGACCGCGGCGCGCACGAGCGGGTCGTCGCTGATCGCCGTCACGAGCTCGTCGAGCCGGTGATAGATCCACAGCGGGACGAAGAGCAGGATGCGGAGCATCAGGCCTCGGTCCGCAGTGCCGGGCGGCGCTCGTCGAAGCGCTGCAGGTTCACGCGGTGGGCCGCGACGAGCGCCGCGCGGTTCTCGCGCGGCGGGTGCGAGTACAGGTCGTGGCAGGCGACGAGGTCGGTCCCCTCGCGCTCGAAGCGCACGAACCCGAGGTTGGACACGTAGAGCGCGCCGCGCGAGAAGCGCAGCTTGCCGCTGCGGAAGTGGCCGGCGTGCGCGGACGCGATCTTCGCGGAGGAGTCCGCGAGCTTGGCCAGGTCGAAGGCGGGCAACGGGTCGGGGCGCACGAACGCCTCGCGCGCGCTGTCCGGGCGCGCGTCGCGCACCATGTCGATCCGCCAGCAGGCGTCGGGGGTGGTCATGGTCGTGCCCGCCGGCCAGTGCGCGCTCGGGACGGTCACCGGCTCGCTGCCCAGCCGGTCGCGGACGGCCGGCCCGAAGCGCCCGCCGGCGGGCGGCTGGATCGGCGCCGGCGTGTTGTCGAACCACACCAGCCGCTCGGCCGGCACGCCGTCGATCAGGGCGAAGGCCATGCCGCCGGCGAGACGGCCCGCGATCGCGATCTCCTTCTTGATGTTCTTCAGTCCGCTGGAGGTGAACTGGGCCAGCCGCGCGGGCTCGTTCTCCTCGTAGACGTGCAGGCCGTCGGGCTCCGCGCGGACGAGGAAGAGGCGCCGGACCGGCGGCGGATCGATCACCAGCCACTCCTGGCTGGGGCGGGTCTCCACGCACGCCTTGTCGGAGAGCGTGATGCCGGCGGCTGCGAACGCCTGCCGCAGGGCGGGGGTGACGACCTTGCCGTCGAGGTCGGCGCGGCGGG
Organism: uncultured Solirubrobacteraceae bacterium; assembly: GCA_963835525.1. GTDB lineage: Bacteria > Actinomycetota > Thermoleophilia > Solirubrobacterales > Solirubrobacteraceae > DASSUW01. Next base: position 1,486,209 of record CAWIFM010000008.1, on the reverse strand, counting down.
CCAGGTCGAGGTCCAGCCGCCGCGGCCCGCGGGTCCAGTAGCTCAGCTCGGCCGTCGATCCCCAGTGGACCTCGCCCGAGAGCACCACCACGCGCCTGTAGGCGGCGAGCCGGCGCAGCACGGCCTCCAGCGCGGCCTCGTCACCCGGCCACATCTCGCTGTCAGGCTCGAGCCCGGTCAGGTTGCGCCACTTCGTGCGCGCCTTGAACTCCCCGACCGCGCCCATCAGCGGGACGATCACCGCGGAGGCGACCGCGGGCATGGCGACCGGCGTCTGCGAGATCACGACGACCACGTCCATGCCGGCCGGCAGCGGCGCCGTCGCCGGGTTCGGCAGCTGCTCCTCGAGCGCCTTGGAGGACAGCAGCCCGGGCGGCAGGTAGCGCGAGCGGAAGCTGCGGCGCGTCCGCGTGTCGAGCGCGATCACGCGGTGGCGCGGGCCGTCGACCGTCCAGTGCCACTTGAGCTGGGGCGGCGGCGTCTCGGGGTCGGGCTGGTTGAGCCCGAAGAGGCCCTCGAGGACGATCATCGAGCCGAGCGGCGTCGTGGGGCCGGTCGCCGGGAAGAGCAGCTGTGCGTGGCGTAGCAGCGCGTCGTGCGGGTCCTTGCGGTAGCGCAGCGGGTCGTTGCCCCAGTCCTGGAACAGCCCGTAGGCGAGCAGCGCGTTGGTGATGATGCGCCGGCCCAGCAGCGTCGTCTGCACCTGGTCGCGCCACGCTCGCCCGATGTTCCAGTCGTCCGTGACGTCGTGGTCGTCGAAGATCATGTAGGTCGCGACGTTCGCCAGCGCGCGGCGGACCTTCGGCAGGCCCATGACGAACGTGCCCAGCGTGTCGACGCTGCGCTGGTAGCTCCCCTTCTTCTCAGCGCTCTCCTTCAGGGCCTTGAGCTGCTTCTCGAGCGCGGGCCGGGCGGTGCGCGGGATCACGCCGTCGTCGAAGCAGGCGTGCAGGTCCCAGAGCTGCGGCAGCTCGGGCGGGAGCGTGTAGAGCTCGTCGATGCTGGCCATCGCCGGCTCCCAGACCGCGTTGCACCACACCGCGAGGTACATCGCGCAGTACTCGCCGAACGACATCAGATGATTGGCGATGTCGGTGGTGGAGAACTTCGTCTCGCACTCCAGGACCGTCTTGCGGCGGTTGGCCGGGAAGTTCTTGAGGTCGGCCGGCCACAGCCGCGGCGAGCCGGTCGGGGCGCTCGGGTCGACGGCGTACGGGCGGTCATAGAGGATCCTGAACTTGCGCTCCAGCGTGGGATCGCCGACCGCGCGCACCACGCGGTCGTCCTGGAGCGCGTCGAACGCATCGAGCGGGTGCTTGGCGATGAACGCCTCGAGCGAGGCCGAGCCGGCCGGCGTCGGCACCCCGAGGTAGGCCTGCTTGCTCGCCGGGTCGGCCGCCGGCGGATACACCGTGGGCAGGTCCTCGGTGCGGCCCAGCAGCCGGTTGCCGGCGCGGTTGAGCATCGGCAGCATCGGCCCTTCGACGTCGTCGGCGTAGATCTGGTCGCCGGTCAGGAACAGCTGGTGCGGGCGGCGGTTGGCGTCGAAGCCGGGCTCGGCGCGCCACTTGAGGATCAGGTCGTCGGCGAACGAGAGCGCGTCGTAGCTCGTCTTGCCGTCCGCCTCGTTGCTGTAGGTGAAGCCCGGCCGGCGGCAGCTCCCGTGCAGGATCCGCAGGTCGGTCAGCGACGGCGGTGGCAGCGCGAAGCTGGGGAGCTCGTTCGGCCCATAGCCCAGCGCGAGGTGCGGGTGGCCGTCGATCAGGCCGTCCTTGAGCAGCTGGAGCGAGTGAAGGTCGCGGCTCGGCCCGGTCAGGGTCGCCGGGTCGAGCACCGCGGCGCCCGGCGAGGCGCCGACGTAGTCGTGGAAATGGAGGTTGTACGCGTAGTTGCGCCCGCCGGTCAGCGGCGTCGCCGGCGCCTTGAGCTCCACGACCGCGACGGCGAGGTGCAGGCCGTTCCCGACACGCAGCGTGTTGGCGGCCCCGGCGACCAGCGGCGAGGCGCTGACCGGTGCCTGACGGAGACCGTCGTAGAGCACGAGCCTGACGGCCATCGGCTGGTTGAGCGCGACCCACACGGCGGCGAGTCTGGGTTCCACCCGCCTGACGATCGGTCCCGCCAACAGAATGAGCGGTACAGCTGCCATCGATCGCGTGTCGCTGGACGAACGACGGCGAGCATACGCTGATGGCGGTTCGCGCGGTGACTATTTCGCGGGCGCTCTCCGCGTTCGAGGTCGGGTTGCGAACGAACACGAAGGCGGAGAGGAACCGGAGGTGGTCGCCGGCGTCCTCGGGGTGACGCTAACCACCGGTAGTTCCAAGCGGCGGCCGGCGAGCGGCTGGAGCGACAGTGCGAACGCTCTCGCAACCCGTCACGGAGCTAACGCCTCTCCCATACGCCAAGCACACACCCAGCTGTGCCGGCTCGTGGCAACATCCAGATCGTCCGATGCGTCCGCATCGTCCGGGCGCCGGGACGAATACCGCAGTGCCGTGAGCGCGACCAGCGTCCAGACCCGCATCAGCCAGGCACGGCCGCCGGCAGCCCGAGACGCTCGAACAGCTCGGGCTGCGGGAAGCCGGTGATGCCGGTGATGCGATTCCCCTCGCAGGCGAAGACCATGACCCCGTACGGGCGCCGGACCCCGTCAGCGGCGTCCTCGGCGTAGGCGGCGAGCGCCGGCTGGCCGTTCGCGCGGCTCGCGACCAGCGTGATGCGATCGAGCCGGCCCTCCAGGGGCACGCTGTCGAAGAACGCCCCGATCGCCTCGGCGCCGGCGATCTCCGCGCCCTCGGGCGGCATGGTCAACAGCGCGTCCGGGGCGAGCAGCCCGACCATTTCCTCAATGTCGACGGCCGCCCAGGCGTCCTGGAAGCGCCGCATCAGCTCCGCCTCGACCGACGGCGGCGCCGGCTCGTGAACGCGCGCGAGCGTGCCGGCGGCTTGCTCGCGCCGGAGCCGCTCGCGCGCCCGCTGCAGGGCGCTGGCGACCGCCGCGACGCTGTCACCCAGAACCTCGGCGGTCTCGCGGGCCGACCAGCCGAGCACGTCGCGCAACAGCAGCACCGTCCGCTGCTTGGGCGGCAGAAACTCACGCTGCTCGACCTGCGCCGCCGGCCCCGGTTCACGGCCGATCTCGTGTGCCGCGCGCCGCGAGCGTTGCTCGATCATCCGCAGGCAGACGTTCGTCGCGATCCGGTAGAGCCAGGCCGACGGTGACGCCCGTGGCTCGAATTGCTCGATCGCGCGCCACGCGCGGAGCATCGTCTCCTGCATCGCGTCGTCGGCATCGTGAAGCGATCCCAGCATGCGGTAGCAGTGCCGATGCAGCGCGGGCCGATACGACGCCGTGAGGCGCACGAACGACTCCTCATCGCCGGGACGGACGACGTCGAGCATGGCCGCGCGAGCCTACTGCGGGGTCGGCCAGGGGCCGCCGACCTCGGTCCACGGCGAAGGGCTGAACGCTCCCGGCACGCCGCCGAGGGCGATGAACCGGATGCCGTCCGCGCCGGGCACGATCCGACGCCGCTGCTCCGGCCCGACCCGCACCATCACCCCCGGCCGCAGCTCGAAGCACTCCGCCCCCGCCCACAACTCCGCCGACCCCTCGAGCGGTATGTAGACCTCCTCCTGGTTGGCGTCCTCGACCGTGGCGTCGTGCACGTGGTCCGGATAGCCGTCCCAGCCCGGCGGGAGCGCGAACAGCTGCATCCCCCACGCCGTCACACCGAGCGCCGCACGCGCCCGGCGCGCGAGCCCGTCATAGATCGGCTCCATCTCATCGAACGCGGCGAGCGTCACATCGGCCATCGTGCCTCCAACAGTCGGGACTCAGGTGCTGTGCACGGGGCTTAATCCGCGGCGCGCGAGAAATCCATCGCTGCCGCTGTAACGCTTCGGGGGCGAAGCGACACCTAGGGGGACGATGACCTTGTCCCGAGCCCTCAGAGGTATGCCGTGACCGCCCGACGCTTCTTCGTCGCGCTCGCCGTGACCGCCGGCGCCCTCGCGGCCCCGCACGCCGCGAGCGCCGCCGATCTCTACGTCACCGCGGGAGCCCCGGCAACGACCTGCGCCCAGGACGATCCGTGCTCGCTCCAGCAGGCGATCACGATCGCCGACATCGTGTCCAACGCCGACACGATCCACGTCACCGGCCCGCTCGCCCACACCGGTGGGGTGGATCTTTCGAACAGCCCGATCGACCTGATCGGCTCCGGCCGCGGCGCCGGCGGCACTGAGATCGACGCAGGTCCGGAGAGCCTCCGCGTGGGCGCCGGTTCCAGCGCCAGCGCGCTCAGCGTCAGCTCCACCGGCGACGCCGCCGTGGTGCTCGAGTCCGCGAGCGCGATCGACCACGTCGACGTGATCGCCGTGCTGCACGGCATCCGGGTCGATCCGATCGCGGGTGGCGAGTTCGCGACGATCCGGGACAGCCACGTCGCCGCGCGCGACGGCATCGTCGACGACTCCGGCGCCATCGGCGTGAACGCGTTTCAGGTCGAGCGCACCACGGTCGACGCGACCAGGTTTGGGATCTACGTCCGGGACGCCAACGCCACGATCGCCAACAGCGTGATCCGTGCCCGGACGTCTGGAGCCACCGGCGTGCACGCGAGCAACGTCGCGGAGATCGCCGTCGACGGCAGCACCATCGACGGCGGCGGCAGCGGCGACTTCGGCGTGCGGACCGGACCAAGGCCCGACGCGACGATCGTCCTGACCGGCTCGATCGTGCGCGGCTTCGACACGGACCTGTTCGCCGACGCCATCCGCATGGGCTACGGGCTGAGCGTCTCGGACTCGGACTACGCCACCAGCGACGGGGTGAGCGTCGGCGACCTCGGCGGCAACGTGAACGCCGATCCCCACTGGCTGGACTCGGCGAACGGCGACTACCGCCTGGCAGCCGGCTCGCCGCTGATCGACAGGGGCGCGGCGCGCGGCGCCGCGCAAGGCGAGACCGACCGCGCCGGCAGTCCGCGCGTGGTCGACGGCGACGCCGACGGCGCGACGGCGCGCGACATCGGCGCCTACGAGTACCAGCCGCAGCCGCAGCCGCAGCCGCAGCCGAGCATCGCCACGCCGCCGACTACCGCCACGCCACAGCCGACCGCGTTCACAGCCAGCCTGGGCAAGCTCGCGCTCAACCGCCGCGGAAGGGGCAGCGTGACCGTCACGTGCAGCGTCACGCCATGCACCGTGAAGCTCGTGCTGGCCACGACCGGCAAGCGTCCGCATACGCTCGCCCGCGCGAACGGCAAGGCCGGCAAGGTCACGTTCCGCCTCTCGCGCTCAGCGCGCGCCTACGTCAAGAAGCACCGCATCCGCAAGGTCGCCCTGACCGCGACCGCAATCGACACCAGCGGCCGCCGGACCAAGGCCCGGCGCAGCCTCACGCTGCGATGACCGCGCAGCACGCTTTACTGTCGCCGCGTGGGAGCCCTCACCGTCGACCCGGACGGCGCGCTGGTCGCGCGCCTGCGCAGCGGCGAGGAGGCCGCCTTCGCGGAGCTCGTCGAGCGCTACTCGGGGACCGTGATGCGACTCGCGCGCGTGTACGTACCGAGCACCGCAGTCGCCGAAGAGGTCGTGCAAGAGACCTGGCTCGGCGTGCTGCGGGGCCTGGAGCGCTTCGAGGGCCGCTCGAGCCTCCGCACGTGGCTGTTCCAGATCGCCGTCAATCAGGCGCGCACGCGTGGCGCTCGGGAGCAGCGCACGGTCCCGTTCGCGTCGCTGGCCGAGCGCGAGACCGCCGACGACGCCCCGTCGGTCGATGCCGACCGCTTCCTCGGACCCGATCACGACCGCTGGCCGCATCACTGGGCCACGCCGCCGCAGCGCTGGGAGGAGTCGCCCGCCCGGAGCGCCGAGTCGGCGGACACGCTCGCTCGCGTGCGCGAGGCGATCGAGCGGCTGCCGCCGGCGCAGCGCGTCGTGATCACCCTTCGCGATGTGCACGGCTGCCAGGCGGACGAGGTATGTACCGCGCTAGAGCTGTCGGAAGGCAATCAGCGGGTGCTCCTGCACCGAGCACGCTCACGCGTGCGCGCCGACCTAGAGTCCTACTTCGCCGATGACTGAGCTCCCCGAGATGCCCTGCCGCGAACTGGTCGAGGTCATCACCGACTACCTCGAGGACGCCCTGACCGAGCGCGACCGCCTCCGCATGGAGGAGCACCTGGCCGAGTGCGACGCCTGCCGCGACTACGTCGAGCAGTTCCGGCAGACGATCGCTCTCGCCGGCGGCGTTGAGCCCGAGCAGCTGCCGGACGGCATGCGTAACGAGCTACTGAGCGCGTTCCGCGATTGGCGCGCGGATCCACCCGAGCGGGTCTGAGTTACACGCGCGGCTTCAGGCGGATCCGCGCAGGTCCCGGAAGGCGTTCAGGAGCGCCTCGCGGGTCGCCGGATCGGGCGACGGTCTCCGGGACCCGGTCCAGCGTCCCGATCAGCCGGCGCATGTCCTCGAGGTAGCCGGTGCACCCTTCGCACTCGGCGAGGTGTGCCTCGAAGCGGACGCGCTGAGCGTCCGGGAGCGCGCCCTCGAGGTAGTCCGTGACGAGCTCGACGAACTCGCGGCAGACGAGCGGATCGTGGTCGTGGCGGTGGCGACGCCAGACGCGCATCAACGGCTGACCTCCATGAGCGGCACGAGAGCTGCGCGTACCCTGGTGCGGGCGCGGTGAAGCAGCACGCGCTGGTTGACCTCGGTGAGCTCGAGCAGCTCGCACACCTCGTCGGCCGGCACCCCCACGAGATCGCGGAGCGTGATCACGGCTCGCTGCGCAGGCGACAGGCTGTCGACGGCCTCGAGCAGATGCTCGCGCAGCTCGGCGCTCAGCATTCTGCTCTCGGGGTCGTACTCGAGTCGCGGCGGCGCGCTCGTCCAGCGGCCGTCGGCGCCGAACGCGGCCGGCTCGACGGCCGGGCCGTCGTCGCTCTCGATCGCCGAGAACGGGACGCTGCGCGCATCGCGGACCGCGCGCGTGCGGGCACGGTTGACGAGGATGCGGAAGATCCAGGTGCGCAGCGAGGAGCGGCCCTCGCAGCTGCCAGTCCGAGACACGCCGAGCCATGTCTCCTGGACGATCATCGGTGGCCGACGGCGTGTGCACGAAGTCCGTGCAACCGCCGCAGCGCTCCGGCGTGCCGCTCGACCAGCGCCTGGAACGCTGCCTCGTCACCGGCCCGCAGACGTGCGAGAAGCGCGCGATCGTCATCCGCCGCAGCGCTGGTGCATCTACGCGCCGGGGACCAGCGTCGCGGCGATCTCGTAGACGCCGTTGGCGATCACCGCGTCGACGAACGGATCGATCGAGTCGCGGCGTGACTCGAAGTCGTCAGCCGTCTGGCTGGCCTCCAGCTCCTCGAGCGTTCCGTCGAAGAAGCCGAACGTCACGACCTCATTGGGGTCGGCGAGCCCGCGGAGCAGGTGGAAGCGGACCCACCCGGCGGGCGCCTCGTCCTCGGTGGGGATGAACGCCTCGCTGAACTGGTCGAACGTGCCGGGCTTGAGTCGGCGGACGGTGTGAGCACAGAGCATGGTTCCTCCTACGCGGGCTGGATGTTGTTGTTGATGTGGAAGAAGTTCTCGGGGTCGTACGTCGCCTTGACCTGCGCCAGGCGGTCGAGGTTGCGGCCGTACGCGGTGTCGACGCCCGCACCGGCGGGCTCGTCGGCCAAGCCGGTGAAGTTGAGGTACACGCCGCCGTTGCCGTACTGCTTGACCGCCTCCCATGCCGAGCGCACCCAGGCGATCGTGTCGGCGTCGTCGGCCGGGTCGGTCCACACTCCGTCGATCGAGACCATGAAGGGCGCGGAGCGTTCCGCGAACGCGGTCAGCTCCGGGTCCACGGCCGCGATCGCGCCGCCCATGTGCATCGTGTTGACGATCGTCAGCGGAGCGGGCCGGTTCTGGGCCCGGCCGGCGATCACGTCGATCGCGGCGTCGGGGAGCTCGTTCAAGGTACTGCGACTTCCAGTACGCGCGCAGCGTGTTGCGAGGGAACAGCGCGTCAAAGCCGGACTGCACGGCGGTGTACGGCATCGGGCCCGACATGTCGAACAGCGGCGTGCCGAGCGCGCGCAGCGGCGCCATCGCGCGCATGCCCTCGTCGGCGTCGCCGACGTAGACGCCGGCGACGATCGCCACCTCCCGGTCGTGGATCGCCTCGGGCATCTCCGGGTTGGCCGGGAACGTGAGCGCGACCACGGCCGAGGTGACCTCGTCGGGCACCTGCGCGACGTAGTCGCGCCAGCCGCGCAGGATCCCGCCGATCTGCTCGACGGGGTAGAACGTCGCCGAGAAGCCGACCACCGGGCCGAGCGGCCGCAGCGCGAACGTGAACGACGTCACGACGCCGAAGTTGCCGCCGCCGCCGCGAATCGCCCAGAACAGATCGGGATGCGAGTCGGCCGACGCGGTCCGCACCTCGCCGTCGGCGCCGACGACCCGAGCTTCGACGAGCGCGTCGATCGAAAGGCCGTACTTGCGGCGAACCCAGCCGTAGCCGCCGCCGAGCGTGAGCCCGCCGACGCCGGTGTCGGACACCACACCGCCCGGTGCGACGAGCCCGAACGCCTGCGTCTCGCGATCGACGTCCGCCCACAGCGCGCCGCCCTGCACGACCGCGAGGCGGCGCTCCTGATCGACCTGGACGCCGCGCATCGGCGCGAGATCCAGCAGCATCCCGCCCTCGATCGCCGAGAGCCCGGCGATCGAGTGCCCTCCCCCACGCACCGCGAGCTCCAGCCCGTGCTCGCGTGCGTGGTTCACCGCGGCGATGACGTCCGCAGTCCCAGTGGCGCGCACCGTCACCGCGGGGCGGCTCGGATGCATCGCGTTGAAGACCTCCCGCGTGGCCGGCTCGAATGTTGCGACCTGACTCATGGCTCAACTCTCGTGTTGTGGTTGTCCTCTTGCGGGCATGGCAGTCCCGGCAGGTCGCGCGTTGTTACACGCGGGTCAGCGATGCTCGGGATTGGGGAAGTCGAACCGGCAGCCGGCGTCCCACTCCGAGCGCTGGTTGCCATGCGCGGGGATGCCGCCGGCGTCCTTGAGCATCCGCGCGACGTGCAGCAGGTTCCAGGTCGCGAACGTGGTGTTGCGGTTGGTGAAGTCGTTCTCGGGCCCGCCCGAGCCCGCGTCGAGGTAGGACGGACCCGGGCCCGCCTCGCCGATCCAGCCCGCGTCGGCCTGGGGCGGGATCGTGTACCCGAGGTGCTGGAGCGAGTACAGGACGTTCATCGCGCAGTGCTTGACGCCGTCCTCGTTGCCGGTCACCAGGCAGCCGGCCGTGCGGCCGTAGTAGGCGTACTGGCCTGCGTCGTTGAGCAAGTGCGAGTTGCCGTACAGGCGCTCGATCACCTGCGTGGCGACCGACGACTTCTCGCCGAGCCAGATCGGCATCCCGATCACGAGGATGTCGGCGGCCATCACGCGCTCGAAGATCTGCGGCCAGTCGTCGTGCTCCCAGCCGTGCTCGGTCATGTCCGGCCAAACGCCGGTGGCGATCTGGTGATCGATTGCGCGGATGGCGTCGACCGCGACGCCGTTGCGCCGCATGATCTCCATCGCGATGTCCATCAGTCCCTGCGTATGGGAGACCTCCGGACCGCGCTTGAGCGTGCAGTTGATGAAGAACGCCTTCAGATCCGAGTAGTCGGTGGTGCTGCGCTCGCACAGCTCGGCCTGCTTGTCGGTCAGGTTCGTCATGGGGCTCCTCTTGGGGTTTCAGACGGGGTTGGGGGCACGTCGCAGCAGCACGACCCCGGCGAGCGGGAACAGCAGCACCGACAGCAGCCCGGCGCCGATCAGCGCGGCGCTCTCGGCGGCGTCGATCAGGTCGAGCTCGATCCCGATCCCGGTGGCGGCGACGATGAACGGCAGCGACGTGGCCTGGAGCAGACCGGCGACCAGCGTCCGCTGAGGACCGATCGTGCGCCGGTACACCAGCGCCGGAAGCCCGCGCGCGGCCAGCAGGGCGGCCAGGAACATCGGGACCATGAGCAGGTTCGACGCGGACGCCGTGAGCGCGTCGAGGTCGAAACGCACGCCGCTTGCGACGAAGAACACGGGGATGAAGAGGCCGAAGCCGGCGGCCTCAAGCTTGTGGCGGAAGTCGGGGTGCGTCATCCGCTGGTCGCGGTCGACCAGCGACACGATCGCGCCGGCGATGAACGCGCCGAGGATCGCCTCGAGCCCGAGCGACTCGGCGACTGCTGCGAAGCCGATCAGCAGCACGAACGCCGCGCGCACGCGGATCTGCGCGGTCGTGTCCTGAAGGCGCATCAGGTCGGCGCGGATCCGCATCGAGCGCTCGGCGCCGCGGACGAGCAGGAAGACGGCTGCCGACAGCGCGAACAGCTCGCCGAGCAGGAGCAGCGTCGATCCCGTCCCACCCTCGCCGGAGAAGAAGATCGAGAGCAGGATGATCGCCCCGAAGTCGGCGATCGACCCGGCCGCGACGATCAACTGACCGAACATGGTCGAGATCTCCCCCGCGTCCTTGAGCACCGGGATCAGCACGCCCAGCGACGTCGCGCAGAGGATGATCGTGACCAGGAGCGGCGTCTCGACCAGCCCGCCCGCCTTCAGGCCGAGCGCGACCGCAAGCGCGATCGCCAGCGACAGCACGAAGCCGATAGAAGCGAGCCGCAGCAGCGGCCCGCGGAGCGCGTCGAACTCGATCTCCAGGCCGGCCAGGAACAGCACGAAGGCGAGCCCGAGCGTCGCGACCACCGCGACCGACGCGTCGACCTCGACGACGCCGAGCAGCGACGGGCCGAGCACGATCCCGGCGACGATCTCCAGCACGACCGACGGGAGCCGCACGCGCGGGAACAGGCCGAGCACGAACGGGGCGGCGAAGGCGACGGCCGCGACGATCACGAGGTTGCCGAAGGCGGGCATGGCAGTGAGTCCGCCGCGCGCCCGTTTCGTTACGGCGAGCGCCACCTCGGATGACGCCGCTCAGCTGCCGCGAAGCCGTCGAACACGTGACCGACTGTCACCGCCGTCAGCGACGCATGCCGCGCACGGTCACTTGTAGTCGCCAAGCACACACAGCGGTACCGGCTCGTGGCAACATCCAGATCGTCCGATGCGTCCGTATCGTCCGCATTTCGGACGGTACGGACGATCTGGCGCGATCGGGACGGATATGACACCCGGGTTACCAGGTTGAGGGCCTGGTCCGGGATAACCGGGTGGAGGTTCGAGTCCTCTTCGGCGCATGACGCGAAGGCCCCGCATGTCGGGGCTTTTGTCGTTCTGGGGGCGTTGGCCAGCCAGGAGCCACCTTCGTGGCAACGGCCCCTACAGATGGAGAACCACACGTTCCAGCTGGTTTCCACGACCGCCGGCCACGCTTGCTCCTCTGCGACGAAGGGTCGTGGCGCTCAGCCCGTGGGAGCGCCGGAGTCATCTAAGACCGCGCCCGGGACGTCCCGGGCTGAGCACGTCGGGTCGTATGGCGGCGGCATGAGGCTTCGCTGCCGATACGAGCGACCGCGCCTCCGCCCGGCGCGGTCGTTCGACTCGCCTACCTCGTAACGCGGAACCCGCGGTACTGCCCGAGTTCGTAGTGACCTACCACGTTGCAGAGCAGCACGTACCTACCGCGCCGGAGATCCACGGTGAACCTCTTGGTCTCGCCCGGCTCGATGTCCTCGACCTCGCCCATCTCGAGATCCTCGTCGAACGTCGCCTTGTTCTTCTTCACCGGGATCCCGCCCGGATCGCCCCTCCACTTGACGACCTCGAGCTCGTGGGTGAGGTCTCCCTTGTTCGTGACCACGAACCTGATCTTGCCTGCCGGCGCCTTGCCCTTGTTCGCGGTGACCTTGTACTCCTGCTCGGTCACCTTGACGCGCGTAGCCGAGGAGGCCGTGACGGCCCCGATCAGGCTCGCGCCCACAGCGATCGCCGAAACGATGGCGATCAGGCGTCTCATGAGCGCACCTCCTCCTGTGGACGACTCCCCGTGGGCCACCGGTGAGTCGTGAACCACGGGCCGACGTGATCCTAGGAGCCGGCGACACGGCGCTCGCGATCTATGACGAGAGTGTCACCCGATTGTCATGCTGGTCGAGTGTCCTCGCTCGGCGCTCGTGTCCAACCGCAGCCTCGACCGGGACGGCGAGATCGCTGTCGACGACGACGTGCGTGACCGGGATGTCGAGCTCCTCGCGAAGGCACTCGACGATGCCGGCCTCGAGCCGGTTCGACTTGCCGGGGGTAGCGTAGAGCTGGGTCACCTCGTCGGCGGCACACTCACGGAGTGAGTCCTCGATGGCGCCGAACGCGGCGAACGGACGCCGACCTTGCCGATGAGCCCGGCGATGCCGTACGTGATGCAGAACGTATCGGTTCGGAGCGAACGGGATTGCGCATCGCGTCTCCTCTCCGATCGGCAGCTTCTACAGACAGGCCTCGAGTCGGTCGAGAGCGCCCGCGTTGCCGGCGTCGCGCTGGAGGCGGCGGTACGCCCGCACACGTTGCACGCGCGACCGACTGGTGAAAGCGATGGGCGCGCAGCCCATTCACGACGCGCACGACCCAGGCATGCACGGGGTTATCCGACACGGAACCGCCGACGAGCGACGGGGCCGGCGCCGCCCGGAAGCGTGCCCGCAGCCGGTGAGTCGTCGGGGGGCGGGGTCGAGCCGTCGGGTGGCGGCCGAGGCGCATCCGCAGGAAGAACCTGGAACGTCCTGACCTTGGGGCTCGCTTCGTCGCCGAGCGGCCAGAACCGGAGTCCAACCCGGTATCCGTAGCTCTCCGCTACCGCCGGTGCGGGCACCTCGATCTCGGCCTGCAGATCGGTGACCCCGTAACGAAGCGCCGTGTTGCCTCCGGGCCGTCGGCGAGCGGGCCTCGCACGTACAAGCGCGAGGATGGCGCCGCCAGGGGCCCGCAGCCGCTCGTGTCGATCGTCCAATGGACCTCGAACCGGACGCCCGATTGTCCCGCCACCATCACCGCGCCGTCGGGCGGCGCTTGGACGAAGCGCACCGATGCCGCCGACGCCGGCATGGCCGCGGCGAGCGCGGCCAGCATGGTCACGCCAGCGGCGATGGCGGCCCGTCGGAACCGGCCGCCCATGCCCGGCGCACGAGTGCCAAGCGGCGCGACCGACATTGTCCCGAGAGCGGTGAGGAGCGAGCGACGCTACTCCTTCCCCGCCGATGACAATCCGTTCATCGGCGAGCCGTCACGGGGCTCGCTCGGGCGACGACGACGCCTCACCTTGCCGCAGGGCGGCGAACCGCAGCTCGAACGTCGAGCCATGGCCGACCTCGCTCGAGACGGACACCGTTCCCCGATGCGCCTCGGCGATCGCCTTCACCATCGGCAGGCCGAGACCGGTGCCGCCGATGCGACGGCCGTTGCCGTGTGGAACGCGCGCGAACCGATCGAAGACCCGCTCGAGATGCTCGGGCGGGATCCCGTGGCCGGCATCGGCCACGGTGATCACCGCGTGCGAGCCCGCCACGCTCGCCTCGACCGAGATGCGATCGCCGTCGCCGGTCGCCTTCAGCGCATTCTCGATGAGCGCGTCGAGAGCGCAGTCCATGCGCTCGCGGTCGGCGAGCAGCGTACGTGCGGCGTCGGCCGCGAACCGCCACTCGCGATCGGGAATCGCAACCCAGCGGTCCTCCGCGGCGCGGACGAACTCGTTGAGGTCGACCGGCTGAAGCATGAGGAAGCCGGGATGCTCCGAGGCCGCCAGAATCAGCAGCCGGTCGGACGAGCGTCCCAGGCGTTCGAGCTCCTCGATCACGACGTCCGCGTCGCGCTCGATCTGAGCTCCCGCGTGGGCTGCCCGGATCAGCTCGGCATGGCCGCGCGCGACGGTGATCGGTGTCCGCAGCTGGTGCGACGCGTCGCGGACGAACTCGCGCTCGCGCTCGGCGGCGCGCCGCACCTGGCGCAACGCCTCGTGACGCCGGCGCGCGTGCCAGACCATCGCCATGAACATCGCGGCCATCAGCGGCACCTCGGCGAGCTCGTTGAGCCGCTGGGTATTGAGGTTGCCCGTGGTGACGACGGCGGCCGCCGTGACGACACCGACCGCCGCGAGCAGCGCGGCTGTGGGCCGCGACGCCCAGAGGCGGTACCCGTAGAGGACGGTCAGGCTGACCCAGATGAAATGGAAGGGGACGGTCTGCCAATCGGGCAGCGCGACCATGACGGCGACGTTGGCGGCCGAGAACACCCCCCAGGCGAGCTCTGGCCAGTAGTCACGCAGCGTGAAGCGAGTAGCCGATGTTGCGAAGTGTTTCGATGGTCTCGCGACCGAGCTTGGATCGGAGACGGCGGATGTAGACATCGACGACGTTGGTCCCGGGGTCGAATGGACAGTCCCAGACGTCGAGCAGGAGCTGCTCCCGCGAGCAGACTGTGCCTGCGCGGCGCATGAGGTGCAGCAGCAGGTCGAATTCGCGGCTGGACAGCGCGACGGGACCCTCACCCCTGTCGGCCACGTGGCGCTGGAGGTCCAGCGTGACGGGCCCGACGCGCATGTAGCGGTCGCCCGCCTGCCCGGCCGCCGACCTGGTCCTGGCGCGCACGCGAGCAAGCAGCTCGACCAGCGCGAACGGCTTGGTGAGGTAGTCGACCGCCCCCAGCTCGAGGCAGCGAACCTTTGACTCGACGTCCCCGAGCGCGGAGAGCACCAGCACGGGCTGCTCTGGTCGGTGCGCGACGATGCCCTTGAGCGTGTCGACGCCGTTGAGATCGGGCATGACGAGATCGAGGACGACGAGCTGGTAGTCCGTCGCGCGTACGAGCTCGAGCCCGTGCATCCCATCGCGCGCGCAGTCCGCCTGGAAGCCGTGGGCCCTGAGCGCGCGCGAAACGAAGCTCAGGATGCTGACTTCGTCATCGATGACGAGGATGCGGGGCGGGGCCATGCCTTGCCGTCGATCAGTGGGCTGTTAACACCGGCGTCATCCGCCTGACGCTGAGAGCGGTTCTCTCAGAAGTCCGCCTCCCAAGCAAGTCCTCACCGATCAGGTGTCTATGACCGGACGTCGGAATTCCACGCGGCACGCGGAATGAGCGCGACATGACAGTCGCGTGACAGTGCCGTAACGAACGCCATCCGGAGCTGTCGGCTCCGGCAGGCTCGCGCCGTCATGCGGCGCCTCCACTGTGTCTGCCGGACAGCGATCGCCCTCGCGGCGTTGTTCGCGCTTGTGCCCGCATCGGCATCGGCGCAGGGGCCCGAGATCGTCGTCGAGAGCACGGACGGCGGCGCGATCACCGAGTTCACGTACCTCGTGAACGAGGACAACACGGGCGACCCGAACCATCCCGACCCGAGCATGCGCCCCGGCCTGAAGCCGATGGCCAGCCACAGCCCGGTCGTGCACTCAGGCGACGAGAGCAATCCCGTGCTGCCAGAGCTCCCCGACGGCCGCTACCTCGTCACCGTGCGGGCGGACGGCTACAAGATGTGGGGCCGGCACGTCACGCTCCCGTCCAGCGCCCCGCTCGTCGTCGAGCTGACGCCGCACCCGCTGCCGTCGGCGAACCTGGTCGTCCACGCCTTCCACGACAACCGCGCGGTGAACGGGGCGCCCGACGTCCCGCTCGAGTCGGGCATCGAGGGCTTTACAGTCGTCCTCGAGGACACGGTCGGCGAGGTCGTCGTCGACAACGACAACGAGCCGCTGTGCGGCGGGACCTGCGTGACCGACGCGGAGGGCAACGTCACGATCGAGAACCTCCCGCCCGGCAAGTACGAGGTCCAGGTGCTGCCGCCCGACGGCGAGGACTGGATCCAGACCTCGACGTTCGAGGGCAAGCCGGTCGTCGACGCCTGGCTTATGGAGGGCGACGACGGCTTCGGCGCCCGCCGCGAAGCGCTGGTCGAAACCCCGCGGACAGCCTTCTGGTTCGGGTTCGTCAAGCCGATGGCGTTCACGGGCGAGGGCACGGGCACGATCTCCGGGAACGCGCGAACGTGGCAGGGCTGGCCTCCGTTCGACACCTTGACGTACGGGGAGCCCCTGGCGTACCCGGCGCAGGGCTTTGTGGCGCTGTCCAATGGCGGCCCCGCGATCGACGCGGCACCCGGCAGCGAGGAGCAGGTCTACACGGCTCCGATCGGCACGGAAGGCGACTTCCTGATCGAGGGCGTCCCCACCGGCACCTACACGTTGGCGCTCTGGGACTTCGACCTCGACTGGATCATCCGCTTCCGGACGGTGACCGTCGCCGCCGGCGAGAACGTCGACCTGAACACGACCGACATCAACGGCCAGAGCGGCTTCGGCGTCGCCCGCTGGTTCGGCTGGCTCTCCGGCAGCGTCTTCCAAGACGACGGCCTCGACGCCGACGGAAATGAAGTGGGCATCGCCGAGGACGGCATCCGTCAGGACGGGGAGGTCGGCATCGAGAACGTCGACCTGGACATCCGCTGGCGCGACGGCAGCGTCTACCAGGCCACGTTCACCGACGGCGACGGCAACTACGTGTTCCCCGAGCAGATCGGCAAGCTCGGCAAGTTCGAGGTCGCCGAGGTCGGCTTCGGCCGCTTCAAGCGCACCGGCGCCTCCGTGCGCCAGCACAACGACACCGTGTTCACCAGCCTCCCGGGCGACCTCGGCGGCGATCTGCTGTTCGCGCAGCGCACGCTGGAATCGCACCGCACCGAGCTGAACTTCGGCAAGGTGCCCTACGAGGGCGACGAGAACGGCGGCGTGTCGGGCATCGCCCACTTCGCGACCACGCGCAACGAGCTCGACCCCAGGCTGGCCGGCGCCGAGGACTACGAACCGGGCATCCCGAGCGTGACGGTCCGGCTCTACGCAGTCGAGGATCCCGAATCGTGCGTGCCGGAGACGGCGCTCGACTTCCAGGGACCGCAGCCGGACGGCTGCGCGCGCGGAGTGCTGCTGAACGAGGTCCAGTCGGACGACTGGCAGCACCCCGCCGACTGCGACGTGCGCGACGGCACCGGCACGCTGTTCCCCGATCCGCCCACGCCCACCTCCGTGTTCGTCAGCGAGCGCTGCCTCGAAATTCCGATGATCGCGAACGAGACCAAGGACGGGCGCTTCGACGGGGGCTACGCGATCGAGAGCTACTGCCCGCCCAACCCCGACGGCTCGAGCGGCTCCCCGTGCGACGAGGCCGATGAGCTGTCGCTGCCGCCCGGTGACTACGTCGTCGAGGTCGTGCCGCCCGCGCACCACCAGATCGTCAAGGAGGAAGACCAGAACACCGCCGAGGGCGACGTGATCATCCCGCAGGTGCCGCCGCCGCCGTGCGTCGGCGACATGCACACCGTCGGCGCGGGCGATCCCACGCCGATCGAGCACCCGCGCGACGGCGAGGACTGGCCGTTGTGCGACCGGAAGCTCGTGACGATCGAGGCGGGCCAGAACGCGGCATCGGACTTCTTCCTGTTCACCGACAACGAGGTCCCGATCCCGGGCCGCATCTTCGGCCTGGTCTCCAACGACCTGCTGTTCGAGCAGGACCCGAACAACATCTGGTACGGCGAGGCACGGGCGATCCCCGACACGCCGATCGGCGTCTACGACTTCCAGGGCAAACTGATCAAGACGATCACGACGGACGAGAACGGCTTCTACGAGATCCTGCTGCCGTCGACCTACACGGCGCTGTGCCCGACGCCGTCCGGCGTGTGCCCGGGCATGTACGAGCTGGTCATCAACGACCCGGGCACGAGGGCGAACCCGAACAACAACTTCAAGGCCGACTTCCTCACGGCGATCCTCGCCTTCGACGTCTGGCCCGGCAAGACGACGTACGCCGACACCCCGCTCGACCCGATCTCGACATTCGCGTGCAACGAGTACCGCGGGCCACAGGTGTTCTCGGTCTCCCGGGTCCACATGCCGACCTCGACGCCGCTGGCCCAGCGCACGCTCGAGATCCGCGGCATCGACTTCACGTCGGTCGGAACCGGCGCCCCGACGGTCACGCTGGGCGGCACGTCGCTCACCGTCCTCAGCTTCGACGACACCACGATCAACGCCCGGATCCCGGCCGGCCTGACGGCCGGCCAGCGCCAGCTCCGCGTGACCGCTCCCAACAGGGTCCAGAGCGTCAACGGCCTCACGTTCCACCTCACGGGCACCGGCTACAACCCGACTATCCGCACCGTCGGCGGGCCGGCGGGCTCGCCGAATCCGGCTGCGACGATCCAGGCCGCGATCAATGCCTCCAGCCGCGCGGCCACGGCGAACACGCTGATCGACGTCTTTCCCGGGGTCTACGGCGAGAACGTCCTCATGGACCGGCGCGTCATGCTCCAGGGTCACGGCCCGGGCGGGCTCGTGGGTGGCAACCGTGAGCCTTTGCAGCCGCCGGACGACCCGCGCTTCAACGTCCCGGGGAGCGTCGTCGACGGGCGGTACTTCCGGGACAACTTCCCAGGCACGACGCCCGCCAACTCATGGGCGGCAAGGCTCGACGCCTCGCGGCCGTTCGCCGGCTACCAGGATCCGCCCGGGGGCGCGGGCATCTCGGTCGTGGCCCGCGGCACCGCCTTTAGCGACGGCGTCGCCGCCGCGATCGACGGGTTCGGGATCGCGCTCGGCCAGGGCGGGGGCGGCGGCGGCGTCCACGTCAACGGCTTCGGGCGCCGCCTGCGCCTGATGAACAACATCTTCGAGGGCAATGGCGGCGAGTTCGGCGGCGCCGTCGTGCTCGGGCTGCCCGAGGCCCTCACCGGACTCCAGAACAACGAGAACGACGGCGTCGTGATCCGCCGCAACCGCGTCCTCGGGAACGGCGGGCTGAACTTCGCCGGCGGCATCGGCATCTACGCCGGCGCCGACGGCTACCTGATCGCCGAGAACGACATCTGCGCGAACTACGCGGTCGAGTACGGCGGCGGCATCTCGCAGTTCGGCCGCAGCGCGAACGGGATCATCCGCGACAACCGGGTCTTCTTCAACGACGCCTTCGACGAGGGCGGCGGCATCAACGTCGGCGGCGAGCTGCAGAGCGACGGGCTGAGCCGCGGCTCCGGCCGGGTCAACGTCGAGCGCAACGAGATCCAGCAGAACATCTCGAACGACGACGGCGGCGGCATCCGCGTCCAGAACGCCAACACCGACCGCGTCGACATCATCAGCAACACGGTGGTCGACAACGTGGCCACCGACATCGGTGGCGGTATCGCGCTCGACGACTCCTCCAACGTGCGGATCGTCAACAACACGATCGCCGAGAACGCGACGACCGCGACTGCGGAGGACACCGACCTGGCGCCGCATGGAGCCGGCCTCGTCTCCGAACCGCACAGCTCGCAGTTCCAGGCGACCCTGCCGCCTACGGCGCCGCGGTTCTCGAACCCGGTGACGCTGACCAACAACATCTTCTGGGACAACCACGCGTACACGTTCGACCCCACGGAGCCGGACTTCCGTGTCGATCAGGGCGTGATCGACCTCGAGGTCGTGAACCCGACGAGCTGCCCGGGCGCCCCGCCGTGCTTCTTCACCCCGCGCTACTCGGTGCTGACCGTTCCCTACGGCGCACCGCACATCACCAACACCGTGTTCGGCGGCGACCCGACCGCGCTGTTCGTCAATCCGGTCCCGGTCGAGTTCTTCATCGAGCCCAACCGCCTCAACCCGGGCGAGGTGATGGTCACGATCAACCGGCTCGACCCGCAGGAACCGCCCAACCCGGCCGAAGGCGACCTCGCCTACGACTACCACCTCCCGGCCGGCTCCGTGGCAGAGAACACAGGCTGCGGCCTGCTCCCGCCTTGCCCGCTGCTCGACGCGCCAGGGCTCACCACGCCGCTCTTCGCCCAGTCGCTGGGCTTCATCCCCCCGATCCTCGACTTCGAGCGCCAGCGCCGGCCGCAGTTCCTGCTCTGGGACAAGGGCGCCGACGAGCGCTATCGCGGGTTCGGTCCCATCGACGGAGTCGACATCCCATGAGCGGGATGACGCGTCGCCGCCTACTCGTCAGCGCCGGCACCGGCGCCGCCGGCCTCGCGTTCGGTGGCGCGCTGCTCTCCCGCTCCGGGGCGGTCGCTCAGGCGCCGCCGCCGCCGGTGAACGTGATGCGACGCCTGGCCGCGAGCGACGGCTTCATCCGCCTGCCCGGGCGCGCCGAGCCGCTGCTCATGTTCGGCTTCCGCGAGATCCCGTTCGACGCCACCATCAACGACGCGATCGCCGCGGCCAAGGGCAAGACGACGGTGCCGGCGCCGATTCTCGCCTTCAACACGAACGACGGCGTTCGGCTGGACATGACCAACGTCGGGTTCATCACGCGCCCCGATCTCGACGACGCCCACACGATCCACTGGCACGGCTTCCGCAACGCCACCGCGATCTTCGACGGGACACCGGAGATGTCGATCGCCGTCCCGCCGAACCGCACGTTCCCCTACTTCTACCGGCCGCGCGACCCCGGCACCTACATGTACCACTGCCACTTCGAGGACGTCGAGCACGTCCAGATGGGCATGACCGGGGTCGTCTACGTGCGGCCGGCGCTGGGCCCGAAGTTCGTCTACGACCACGCGTCGACGGCGTTCGACCGCGAGTTCGCGTTGTTGCTGAACGAGGTCGACCCGCGCCCCCACGACAATCTGCTCGCCGTGCAGGAGTTCCAGTGGGTCGAATACCGGCCGCGGTTCTGGGTCATCAACATGCGCGCCTGGCCGGACACGCTCAAGGCGCCCGACGACCCCTCGCTGGCGGTCTACCCGGAGGACGACCCGGTCGAGAACTCGCAGCGGATCTCGTCGCTGATCCAGTGCAACCCGGGCGAGCGCGTGCTCCTGCGGATCGTCGACCTTGGCTACGACCAGCACGCGATGACGCTCACCGGCATCCCGATGCGGGTCGTCGGGGAGGACGCGACCCCGCTGACGGTCACGGGCCGCCCGGACCTCAGCTACGGCGCGAACACGATCTACATCGGGCCGGGAGAGAGCCGCGACGTGCTGTTCACGGCCCCGCCGTTCGTGTCGGGCGCCGCGGTGCCGTCGTCGCTCGGACCGTACAACCGCTACCTGTTCCGGAACCGCAATCTGCACCGGCTCAACAACGACGGCCTGGTGGACCCGGCCACTGGGCTCGGCGGCATGGCCACCGAGGTTCGCGTCTATCAGAACGACCTCCCCGACCAGGACTTCGCGAACCAGTACTTCGCATGACCGGCCTGCCACATCCGCGCCTGCTGCCCGTCGTGTGCGGGCTGGTCTTCCTGGCGCTCGCTCCGGACGCGGGCGCCCAGGCCGGCACGGGGACGACCAAGATGGTCTGCTCGGGCGGGACGCCCGGTGGCGCGACGCGCAACATCTCGCTCAACACCGGCACCGGACGGATCTCGATGCCCGAGGGCGGCAGCGTGTTCATGTGGGGCTACGGGACGCCGCCCGACACGTTCCAGATGCCCGGTCCCGTGCTCTGCGTGAATCAGGGCCAGACCCTGAACATCACGCTGGTCAACGCGCTGCCCGAGGCGACGTCGCTGATCTTCCCCGGGCAGACCGCCGTCACGGAGGCGGGGGGCGTGGCGGCGGAGCCGCTGCTGTCGCTGCTGACGACGCGCCAGGCGGCTCCCGCCGGCGCACCGCTCGCCGACCGCACGGTGACGTACAGCTTCACGGCCTCGCAGCCGGGCACCTACGTGTACGAAAGCGGGACCAACCCGCACAAGCAGGTGCACATGGGACTCTACGGCGCGCTGATCGTGCGGCCCACGGGTGCCGGCTTCGGCCCGAACTTCGCCTACAACCACGCCGCAACGCAGTTCGACCCGAACCGCGAGTACCTGGTGTTGATGCACGACATCGACCCGCTGCTGCACCAAGCGGTCGAGCGCAACCAGGCCTACGACGTCACGCGCAAGCACGACGCGTACTGGACGATCAACGGCCGCTCGTTCCCCGACACGATCGCCAACAACAACGCGAGCTGGCTTCCCCAGCAGCCCTATTCCTCGCTCGTCACCGTCAGGGTGCCGACGACGGGAAGCATGCAACCCGCGCTCGTGCGCTACGCCAACGCCGGCTCCGTCAACCACCCGTTCCACCCACATGGCAACCACTTCAAGCTGATCGCCCAGGACGGCCGCCAGCTGCTCGACGCGAGCGGCACCGTCGATGCCTCGATGGAGGCCTTCACCCGCACGGTCGGCGCCGGGCAGACGTACGACCTGCTGTTCAGGTGGGAGAACGTGGACAACTTCAATCCGACGTCCAACCCCGTCCCGGTGCCGATCCCGAGCAACCGCAACCTCACATTCAAGGACGGGGCGAGCTACTACAGCGGCAGCCCGTACCTGGGCAGGAGGGCGGCGCTGCCGCCGGGGGTCGTGTCCTACAACCGTTGCGGTGAGTACTACTTCCCGATGCACAGCCACGCGCTCAATGAGTTCCAGAACTTCGACGAGGGCTTCGGCGGGCTGGCGACGCTCGGGCGGGTGCTGCCGCCCCCCGGAACGACGGGATGCCCGACAGGATGATGCGCGCTCCCGCGATCGCCGCAGTCCTGAGCGCCATCGTCGGCTCGCTCAGCGCCGCCGAGCTCGCCGCCGCCGCTGCGCAGCCCACGATCGCGGCGACGACCGTCGAGCTGTGCGCGAAGCCGGGGAACCAGACCGTGGCCGGGACCTCCGTGCCGATCTGGGGCTACGCGGAGGGGGACTGTGACGTCGCCGGTGCCCCGACGCTGCCCGGGCCGACGATCGTGGTGAACGCGGGCGACGACGTGACGATCACGCTGGACAACGGGCTGAGCGAGAACACGTCGCTCCTCTTCCCCGGCCAGCATGACGAGCTCGACGCCCTCAGCGTCCCCGACTTCCTCGGCGTCGGCCCGGGCGGCGAGCGCAGTTACACGTTGACGGCCGGCAAGCCGGGCACCTATCTCTACGAGAGCGGCGCGAACAGTGCCCGCCAGGTGCCGATGGGCCTGCACGGCGCACTCATCGTGCGATCGGCTACGGAGTACGACGTCGAGGCGACGCTGGTCCTCTCGGAGATCGATCCGGCGCTCAACGCCGACCCGACGGGCTTCAACCCGGGCAACTACGCGCCGCGGTACTGGCTGATCAACGGCGAGGCCTACCCGGACACCGACGTCATCACGGCAGCCGCGGGCGAGGATGTCCTGCTGCGCTTCCTCAACGCCGGTCTCGACCACCACACGATGGCGACGCTCGGCGCCCACCAGCGCATCATCGCCAAGGACGCCGAGCCCGAGCCGCACCCGTTCTGGTCGATCGCGGAGACCGTGGCGTCCGGCCAGACGGTCGACGCCGTCACGACCATGCCCTCCGGCGTCACCCGCATCCCGCTGTATGAGCGCCAGATGCGCGTCGTCAACGGCAACGCGTACCCGGGAGGCATGCTGACGTTCCTGCAGGTGCCGTGATGGCCGACGCCGGCGGCGCACGGGCCGCGGGCGCGGGGGCCGTGCTGGTGCTCGCCGCCGCCCTGGCGGTGTGGATGCTCGCCGCGCGCCCGGCGGGCGGCGGCGAGTCGGCGCGGCAAGCCGAGCGCGCGGCGTTCGAGGAGCGCACCGGCGTGCGCCCGGTCCACGTGGCGGTGACGGGCGGGGGCGGGCTGATCGACCTTCGCTACCAGGTCGTCGACCCGGACAAGGCGGCCGCTCTGCACGATCCCGAGCGGCCACCGGGGATCGTCGACTCGGCGACTGGGAAGCTCCTCGACGTACCGCTGATGCAACACGGGCACACGGGCTCGATGCGGGCGGGCGGCACCTACTACACCCTCCTCCTCAACCTCGGCGGGCGGGTCCACCAGGGCGAGGAGGTCGCGATCGCGATGGGCGATTCGCGCCTCGAGCACGTCCGGGTCAAGTGATCGCATGAGGCGTCCGCGTGCGATCGCCGGCCTGGTCGTGGCGCTCGCCGCGGCCGGTGCCCTGGCACCGGCAGGAGCCGTCGCCCACGTGCGCCTCGTGGGGTCGGACCCGGGCGCCGGAGCCGTCCTGAGCCGGGCGCCGGACGCGATCCGCCTGACCTTCAGCGAGCCCGTCGTGGCGGCCCGCAGCGGCGCGCACGTGCTCGATCGCAACGGACGCGAGGTTCCGGCGGTGCGGGTGCGTGTGGATCCGGCGCGGCCGGCGACGCTCGTGGTCTCGCTGCCACGCGTGAGGCCAGGGCTTTACAGCACGATCTGGACGGCCTCCGGGCGCGACGGCCATCCGAGCCGCGGGGTCGTCGCGATCCGCACCGGCCCAGGAGGCGCAGCCGTGCCAGTCGTCGCCCCGCGGGACGAGCCGGCTCCCTTGTCGGTTGTCGCGCGGTGGGTCGACTTCGCGCTCGTCGCCGGCCTCGTCGGTGGCCTGGCCGTGGCGCTGTTCGTCCTCGGCGGCGCGCCGGCCGCGATGCGCCGGCGCGTGCTCGCCTTCGCGGCGGCGTGCGGGACGGGCGCACTCGCCTTCGGCCTCGCGACGCTGCCGTTGCAGGCCGTCGCGCTGATGGCGTGGGACCCCGCTACCAGCCCCGACCTGCTGCTCGACACCCGTTGGGGGGCCCTGTGGCTGGCACGCGAGGGCCTGCTCGTCGCGCTCGTCGCGGCGGCGGTCTGGTTGCGCCGCACCCAGCGCAACCGGCCGCGGAGCTTGGGTACCCTCATCCGCGCCGGGGCGCCCGGGCCCGCGGTGGCCATGCTCGCCTTGGCGCTGATGGTTGTCCGCGCGCTCGACGGCCATGCGGCCGAGGTCAGCCCCCACACGGCGCTCTCGGTGCTCACGCTGTCGCTCCACGTGCTGGGGGCCGCCGTGTGGCTGGGCGGCCTTGCCGCGCTCGCCGTCGGATCGTGGCCGGTGCTGCGGCGGCGCGAGCGCGAGGCCACGGCGACGCTGCTGCGAACCACCTGGGCGCCGTTCGCACGGCTGGCAGCGACCGCGGTCTGGCTCCTCGTCGCGACCGGCGTCTACACGGCCGGGCGCCAGGTCGCCTCCGTCGACGCGCTGATCGCCACGGTGTACGGCCAGACGCTCGCCGTCAAGGTCGGCCTGTTGCTGCTCACGGGCGCGTTCGGGCTGCTTACGGCGACCGTCGTGCACCCGCAACTCGCCGCGCGGCTGGGCCGCCTGCCGGCGCGGCTGGGCCGCCTCGTGGGCGCGGCGCCGGCCCGCGTGCGGACGTTCGTGCTCGCTGAGGTCGGCGCCGGGCTGGCGATCCTCCTCGCCGCTGCGCTGATGTCCTCGGCCGCGCCTGCCCGAGGCCCGGAGTTCGAGCCGGCCGCGCCCGCGCCGGGCTCGTTGAGCGCGACGTCCGGCGATCTGCTCGTCGCGCTGAGCGTCACGCCGAACCGTCCGGGCCAGAACAGCTACAGCGTGATCGCGGCGAGCACCGAGCAACCTGCCCCGCGCTCGCCGTCGGCGGTCGAGCTTCGGTTCCCCGGCCGCGCCGCCCCTGTCCGCATGACCGAGACGGCGCCCGGGCGCTTCGATGTGGCCGGCGAGCAGCTCACGGCCGCCGGGCCCGCGCGCATCGAGGTCGCCGTGCGGCGGGCGGGCGCCCCCGATCGCGTTGCGCGCTTCGACTGGACGGTCGGAGCGGGCGTCGCGCCCCGCCCGACGACGATCTCCGACCGCCCGCTCGAGCCGCTTCTCACCGTCGGCGCAGCGCTGCTGCTGCTCGCCGGGGCGGCGACCGTCGCGCGGGTCCATTGGACGCCCGGCCGTTCGCGAGCCGGCGCGCTGCGGCTGACCGCCTCGCTGGCGCTCGTCCTCGCGCTCGCGCTCGCGGCGGCGCCACGCGCCGGGGCGGCACCGGCCGACAAGCTCGACCCGCAGGTCGAGCAGGCGCTCGCGGCGCTCGCGCCCGGCGAGCAGCTGCCGGTCGTGGTCCGGCTCGCTTCGCAGCTGCGCCCGCGCCCCGAGGCCGGCTCACGGCGCGCGCGGCTGGAGCGCATGATCCGGGCGCTCCGGGCGCGCGCGGACGGCACCCAGGGGCCACTGCGCGCGCTCGTCGCGCAGCGTCGCGCGCAGGGCAAGGTGAGCCACGTCGTGCCGTACTGGGTCTTCAATGGCTTCGCCGTTCACGCGACCGGCGACGTCATCCTCGAGCTGGCGGCGTTCCCCGCGGTCGAGCGGATCCGGCTGGACGCCACCGGGCTGGCTCCGGCGAGCACGGTCGAGCCCAACATCACGCTGACCACGGCGCCCGCGACCTGGGACCTGGGCCACCGCGGCCAGGGCGTCGTCGTGGCCAGCCTGGACACCGGCGTCGATTACCTGCACGCCGACCTGTCGGCCCAGTGGCGCGGCGGATCGAACAGCTGGTTCGATCCCTCCGGCGAGCATCCGGCGACACCGGCGGACTTCACCGGGCACGGGACGGCGACGATGGGCGTGATGGTCGGGCGGGCGGCGAGCGGCACCGCGATCGGGCTCGCGCCGGACGCGAAATGGATCGCGGCAAAGATCTTCGACGACCACGGCGGGACGACCGTGTCGCGCATCCACTCGGCGTTCCAGTGGCTGCTCGACCCGGACGGAAACCCGGCCACGCCCGACGCGCCGCACGTCGTCAACAACTCGTGGGCGTTCAGCAGCGCCGGCTGCGACCTCGAGTTCCAGCTCGACCTCGAGGCGTTGCGGGCGGCCGGCATCGTGCCCGTGTTCGCGGCCGGCAACGCCGGGCCGGCGAGCGCGACCAGCCGCAGCCCGGCGAACAACCCGGGAGCCTTCGCCGTCGGAGCGGTCGACGACGGCAGCCTCATGTACTCCGCGAGCAGCCGCGGCCCCTCGGCCTGCACGCAGGACGGCGCTCCGTACCCTGAGCTCGTGGCGCCAGGCGTCGACGTCTGGACCGGCGACCTGTTCGGTTTCTACGCCAGCTTCAGCGGCACCTCGCTGGCGGCGCCGCACGTGAGCGGGGCGCTCGCGCTGTTGCTCGGCGCACGGCCCGGCGCAACCGCCGCTCAGCAGGAGGCCGCTCTGACCGGCGCTGCCGTCGACCTCGGCGCGGCCGGGCCAGACGACGAGTACGGCCACGGCCGGCTCGACGTCCGCGCCGCGCTCGACCGCATGCCCGACAGCGCGCCGCCGCCGCCACCGCCGCCTCCGCCTGCGCCGATCGTGGAGCTCTCGATGGCGGCGGGCGGTCCGACGACGATCGGGGACGTCAGCGGCGTCGCGGGCGAGGACGTCCTGTCGTTCACCGGAGCCGGCTTCGACCTGCTGTTCGACGGCTCCGACGTCGGGCTCGCGGGCGTCAACGTGGAGGCGTTCGCCCGAGTCGACGCCGACACGTTCCTTCTCGCCCTCGACCGCACGAAGACGCTCCCCGGCGCCGGAACGGTCGACCGCTTCGATCTCGTCCGCTTCGACGCCACGTCGCTCGGGAGCACGACCGCCGGGACGTTCGCGCTGCACTTCGATGGCTCGGACGTGGCGCTGACGACATCCGGCGAGTACCTCGACGCCGTCGAGGTGCTCCTCGACGGGCGGCTGCTCCTCTCGACCGTCGCGAGCGTCTCGGTCCCCGGGGTCATCGGCGCCGGCGAGGACCTGCTGGTCTTCACACCAACGGCACTCGGGCCGACCACGAGCGGCAGCTACGCGATGTACTTCGACGGCTCGGACGTCGCGCTCACCGCCACGACCGAGAAGCTCGACGCGGCCGCCATGACAGCAGCCGGTCACGTTGACGTGTCGACCGCGGGTGCGTTCGCCGTGCCAGGCGTGGCAGGCGGTCGGGAGGACGTGTTCACGTGCGCGCCGACGTCGACGGGGCCGACGACGGCGTGCATCTGGTCACCGACGCTCGCCTTCGACGGCACCCCGTGGGGATTGGCCGCCGGCAACGTCGACGCTCTCGAACGCCCCTGACGCTCAGGCGTCCGGGCACCTCGGCGTCCTGTTCCCATGGACGCGTACTCAGCGTCCACGCGCCGGTGGCAACATCCAGATAGTCCGTTGCGTCCGTAACGTCCGCGCGCCCGGACGATTCGGACGATCTGGCGCGATCGGATATCACACCCGGGCGACCAGGTTGAGGGCCTGGTCCGGGATAACCGGGTGGAGGTTCGAGTCCTCTTCGGCGCATCGAGCGAAGGCCCCGCGTGCGGGGTCTTTGTCGTTCTCGGGCACGGTCGCGTCCGCGGGGGGCGAATCGCATGACCACGGCCGCGGCGCATATCAAGGACCAGGCCGGTAAGTGCCGTGCGCTGACTCGGTAGCCTGCCGCGGCGTGCGGACGAGAGCGATCATCGCCGCCGTGGTCGTGGCGGGGCTTGCCATCGGCGGCCTCGCCCTGGCGAGCTTCGGCGGTGAGGAGGATCGCTCGACTCAGGGCACCGACCTGACGGCGCTCAAGTGCCCGCTCGTGCCGACCGCCCGCTCGGCCGACGGAGAGCAGCAATACGAACCGGCGCCGGACGCGTTCGACACCGCGGATCTGATCGGCCTCGGGCTCGACGACGCACGTGCGCTTGCAGCCGAACACCGGTGTGAGATCGTCGTCTCGGTCGAGGACGGCCGGGGCGTGCCGGTGCCGATCGACGTCGACCCGAAGCGGATCTACGTCTACACGGAGAACGGCGCCGTGACCGAGATCGAGGGCGTCGGCGGCGGCATCTGACCGCGCTGCTCGCTTCCGTGTCTGCGCTCGTCGCGGGCCGCCGGACGCGGTGGGCCGTGATCGGGGCGTGGCTCGTTGTCGCCCTCGCGATGGTGCCGCTGCAGGGACGGCTGCAGGACGTGGCGGCCGACGAGAGCGACACGTTCCTGGTGCGCGGGTCGGAGTCGGCGAAAGCGAAGCAGACGATCGACGAGCGCTTCCGGCGGGGCAGCGAGATGGCCGCGGTGATCGCCTACCACCGGACCGGCGGCCTCACGCCCGCCGACCGCGAACGGATCAGCCGCGACGCCCGGGCCATCTGCGCCTCGGCGACGATCCCCAGCCTCACGCTGGTCGGCACGCCCTACGGGCTGGGATGCGGCGAGACCGACCCGCTCGACCTCGGCCCGGGCCCGTCGCTGCTGACGTCGCCCGACAACAGCGTGGTGCTCGCCTCGGCGCTGATGACCGACGACAGCACGCCCGTGGCCGAAGCGGCCGTCTCGACGATCCGGGGCATCGTGCCGCCGCCGGCCGGCGACCGCAGCGGGCTGCGCGCGTACGTGACCGGCGAGGCGGGGTTCGAGGCCGACCGCAGCGAAGCGGTCAAGGGCATCGACGACACGCTGCTGCTCGTCACCTGCTCGGTGCTGCTGCTCCTGCTGCTGGCGATCTACCGCTCACCGTTCGTCGCGCTCGTCCCGCTGCTGGTGGTAGGGGTCGCCTATCTCATCTCCGGCGGCCTGACGTACGCGCTCGTGCGCGCGGGGCTGACCGACGTCAGCGGCCAGACGACCTCGCTGCTGATCGTGCTGATGTTCGGTGCCGGCACCGACTACTGCCTGCTGATCGTGGCGCGCTTCCGCGACGAGCTGCGACGGACGGCCGACGCCGGCGAGGCGATGGCCCACGCGACCGAGCGGACAGGGCCGGCGATCCTGTCGGCCGGCACGATCGTCGTGGCAGCGATGCTCGCGCTCGGGCTGGCCGACTTCAACGCTACCCGCGAGATGGGGCCTATCCTCGCGCTCGGCGTGGCGATCATGGTCGTCGCCGGGCTGACGCTGCTGCCCGCGATACTCGTCGCGCTCGGCCGGCGCGCGTTCTGGCCGGCGGTCCCGGGCGTCGGGGCCGACCCCACGCCACGCGTGTGGCCACGGGTCAGCCGGCTCGTCGGCCGCCACCCGGCGGCGATGGCGGCGGTCGTGGCGCTGGTGCTGGTCGCCGGCGCGTTCGGCAACCTCGGGGGGCGCGAGCCCCTCGGCTTCGCGGAGGCGTTCCGCGATCCGCCCGAGTCGGTCCGCGGGGAGCAGGTGATCACCGAGAACTTCATCCCCGGCCGCGCCGCCCCGCTGAACGTGATCACGGCGTTCGACGCGAGGGAGCCCGTGATCGCCGCGCTCACCGCCGGCCGCGACACGCCGGTGGCCGAGATGTACCTGATGGCGGGCTCGCTGCCTGGGCGCCCGGAGCGCTCCCTCTCGGAGGCGTATCTCGCGCTCGACCCGTTCTCCGACGCCGCGGCCGACGCCGTTCCGGGGCTGCGCGAGACGGCCCGGCGCGCCGCCGGCGGGACGCCGGTCCTGATCGGCGGCGAGGTCGCCGAGACCTACGACACGCGGCAGGCCCTGGCGCGCGACACCCGCTTGATCGTGCCGATCGTGCTCGTGCTCGTGCTGGTCATCCTGGCGCTGCTGCTGCGGGCGATCGTGATGCCGCTGTACGTGATCGCCACGGTGATCCTGAGCTTCGGCTTCGCCCTGGGCGTCAGCTCGCTCGTCTTCACGCACCTGTTGGACCAGCCGGCGAGCGACCCGAGCCTGCCGCTGTTCGCGTTCATCTTCCTCGTCGCGCTCGGCGTCGACTACAACGTCTTCCTGCTCGCCCGTATCCGCGAGGAGCGCGCCCACCACCCCACCAAGCAGGCGGTGACGATCGCGCTCGAGCGCACCGGCGGCGTGATCACGAGCGCCGGGCTCGTACTGGCCGCGACGTTCGGCGTGCTGATGGCGGTGCCGCTCGAGGCGCTCTTCCAGATCGGCTTCGTGGTCGCTCTCGGCCTGCTCGCCGACACGTTCCTCGTGCGGGCGCTGCTCGTTCCAGCGCTCGCCGTGCGGCTCGGAGAGCGCAACTGGTGGCCCGGAACCACTTCTGTCAAGCCAGGCGACAGAAGCTCTTGACAAAGCGGCGAAAGCCCCCTTAGCTTCCAGTCGAGGCGTTTAGGACAAACGATTCCGCATCGCGGAACTCGTTAAGGGGACGACTGGTGAGGCCGGGGACGGGAGCCCCTGGCCCGGGAGGAGGTCGTGATGGTCGACGGGAGCCTGTTCGTGGTACGCGTCCGGCGTGCCCTCGTACTGCTGTGCCTCGTTCTGGGGCTCTGGGCCGCGCCGCCGGCCAACGCGCAGGACGAAGACCCGCGGGTGCTGCTGTACACGGGTACCACCGGCTTCCGTCACACCGATGGGATCAACAACGGCCGCCCGGTGGTCCAGGACGCTCTCGAGGATCTCGGCTACACCGTCGCCTGGGAGGACTGCGACGGCAACGGCGGCGCCACGAACAACTGCGACCACGCCGAGAAGAACCCGCGGATCTTCACGACCACGAACCTCGCCCAGTACGACGCGATCGTCTTCCTGAACGCCTCGTGGTCGTGGGCGGGCGGTCAGCGCCCCGGGCCGCTGCTCGACGAGTCCCAGCGGAACGCGGTCATCGACTTCGTCCAGAACGGCGGCGGCATCGCGGCGGTCCACAACTCGACCGACATGGGCGCCGGCACGTCCGTCTGGGACTGGTGGGACGGAGGCCCGAACTCGGTCGTCGGCAGCACGATGCCGGGCCACTCCGCCAACAACATCAACGCGACGGTGATGACCCAGGATCAGAACCACCTCGCGACACGGGACCTGCCGGACACCTGGACGGTCTCCGACGAGCATTACAACTGGGCCCGCAACGTCCGCGGCACGCACCATGTGCTCGCGAACTTCGACGAGCGGACGTACAACCCCGGCGGGAACGCGATGGGGCAGGACCACCCGATCACGTGGTGCAAGCTCTACGACGGCGACAACGTCGACGACGGCACCGCCACGCCGAAGTCGTACTTCGACGGCCGGACCTGGATCACCGGTATCGGTCACAACGGCGCGCGTTACACCGAGAACGGCGGCGACAACAACCTCGTGAAGATGCTCGTCGGCGGCATCCGCTGGGTGGCCGGCGAGGGCCGCAAGTCCGACTGCTCGGGCACGGTGTGGTCGAACTTCACGCGCACCGTCCTCGTGCCGGACTCGAGCGCGCCGATCGGCCTCGACGTCGCGAAGGACGGCAAGGTCTACTGGAGCGAGATCGGCACGGTCGGCTTCGAGTCCGAGGGCTACATCAAGATGCACGACCCGTCCGGGACCGCCGGCAACAAGACCACGGTCGCCACGATCCCGACGCGCGCCGACCACGGCAACAGCGAGGACGGCGTGCTCGGCATGAGCCTCGAGCCCGGCTTCGACCTCGCCGATCCGGCCAAGCGCGACGTGTTCGTCTACTACTCGCCGCGGCCCGACGCCGGTGACAGCTGGCCGACCTCGGGTAACGCCCAGGTCGTCGGCTACAACCAGGTCAGCCGCTTCACCGTGAACGAGGCGGGCACGGCGGTCGTCGCGGGATCCGAGCGCGTGATCCTGCGCGTCCCGAAGGCCAAGATCGCCGGCAATCCGTCGGGCTTCCCCGGCGGGCCGACGGACTCCGGCCCCGGGCACGTAGGCGGCGCCGGGCTCGACTTCGACTCCGAGGGCAACCTCTATCTCGGCGTGGGCGACGACGTCTCGCCGAACGCCGGCGGGCACAACCGCTATCCGCCGATGGACTACCGCGCCGCCGAGCGCTGGGATGCTCGCAAGACCTCGGCCAACAGCGCCGACCTGCGGGGGAAGATCGTCCGCGTCAAGCCGCGCGACGAGATCGCGGCCGGCACGAGCCCGGGCGCCGGGCAGACCTACGACGATCCCGGCCGGGAACATGTTCCCCACGGGCACCCCGAACACCCGCCCGGAGATCTACGCGATGGGCTTCCGGCAGCCGTTCACGGTGCACACCGACCCCGATCATCCGGGCACGGTGGCCGTCGGCGAGTTCTGCCACGACAACAACGCCAACCAGGCGGACCGCGCGCCCGCCGGCGTGTGCGAGTGGAACCTGCTCAAGACGCCGGGCTTCCACGGCTGGCCGTTCTGCGTCGGCAACAACGCGGCGATCAACAGCTCGTGGCGATGGGACTACGCCAACAACACGAGCACCAACAGCCAGTACGACTGCTCGCTCTCGTCGCTGCCGTCGGACATCAACTACGCACCGGCGGGCCAGACCGGCACGCCGCCCACGCACCAGGGCCTCGACGCCCTCCCGGGCCCGGCGGTGCCGGCGACGATCTGGAAGAAGTACCCCGGCGCCGACGGCGGCCAGAGCACGGCCGACTTCGGCGACCTGTCGGCGGGCGGTATGCAGCCGGTCACCGGCCCGGTCTACCGCTACGACGAGGAGACCGCCGGCCAGGGCGCCTTCCCGCCCTACTACGACGGCTCGTGGTTCATCAACAACCGCGGCTCCGACAACGGCTTCTGGAAGGAGGTGCGGCTGCGCGAGGCCGACAACAACATGCTGCACGTCCACGACTGGCTGCCCTACAACGCGGCCGGATCGGACAACGGCAGCCTGAACAGCCTCGTCATCGGCACCCAGTTCGGCCCCGACGGAGCGCTCTACATGGCGCGCTTCCCGGTCGGCTGCTGCCGCAACCAGATCAACACGCAGCAGGTGCAGATCGTCAAGATCGAGTTCAACGTCGCGGACCAGTGCGAGGCCGACACGCAGCCGCCGAACGCCGCGCACGAGCTGACCGGCCAGGCGTATCCGGGTCAGCCGAACACGTACGTCAACTCGGCCTCGCTGCGGCTCACCGCCAACGACGTGGGGTGCGCGGGGACCGACACGATCGAGTACCGCCTGAGCGGCACGACCGACTGGCTGCCGTACGACGGTCCGGTCACGTTCGACGAGGCGGACGACTACAGCGTCGAATACCGCGCGACCGACCGCATGGACAACACGTCCGCGATCGGCACCGCGACGTTCACCGTGCTCGAGTTCGACGAGACGGACGCGCCGGTCACCACGGCGACGCTCGATCCCGCCCAGCCGGGTCCGGGCGGCACGTACAGCGGCGCGGTGAACGTCAACCTCTCCGCGACCGACGGCGGCGCCGGCGCGGCGGGCGTGGACCTCACCGAGTACCGCGTCGACGGTGGCGGCTGGCAGACGGCGAGCAACACGGGCGGCGCGGATCCGTTCAATACCGCCGTCGCCGTCACCGACAGCGGCGCACACACCGTCGAGTTCCGGTCCACCGACCACGCCGCGAACGTCGAGGACGTCAAGTCCGTCGGCTTCACGATCCGCCTGCCGGCGTGCGAGCGCTCGGACGAGTTCGACGGCACCGCGCTCGGCGCGCGGTGGCTGCGTCACACGCGCAACGGGGGCACGCCGACGGACGGGCCGATGGCGCCGCGCGTCGAGGACGGGCAGCTGATCGTGCCGACGAACGACTTCGAGCTCGACGCCGCGAGCGCGACGACGTCCGTCGGCCCGGTGAACTTCGTCGGCCAGGACCTTCCGGCACTGGGCGACGAGTGGCAGGTGGAGACGCAGTTCACCGTCACCCACACCGGCGGCTGGCAGGGCGTCGGCCTGATGCTGTGGCGAGCGGACAACAACTTCTTCCGCTCGTCGATCACCCACAGCCTGTCCGACGGGAACATCTACGTCGAGCAGTCGAAGGACAACCCGACGACGGCGGAGGGCGCGCGCCAGCAGGCGGGCAGCAACGTCACGATCCTCCCGGCCAAGGGCCCGGTGACGATCCGGATGCGCTACACGCGTGCGGCCGGCTCGAACACCGTCGCGGCGCAGTACCGGGTGACCGCCCCGGCGAGCGCGGCGAACGCCGACTGGGTCAGCTTCCCGGGTGCGGGGAACTTCCTCAACCTCGACACGGGAGCAACGACGCCGCGTCGCGACTCGGAAGGCTCGCGCGTCGGCATCTACGCCGGCGGCAACTTCCCCGGCACGACCGGCAACAACCCGTATCCGGGCACGCCGGCAATCGTCGAGGTCGACTACTTCCGGGTCACGCCGGATGTGTGCCCGGAGCCTGACGAGACCGCCCCGGAGACGAGCGCGCGACTCAACGGTGCCGCGCCCGTCGCGACGTACAGCGGGCCGGTCGACGTGTCGCTGTCGGCGACCGACGAGCCGGCGGGCGACCCGTTCATGGGGTCCGCCGCGCGGGCATTCGCGGGCGCGGCGGCTGAGCACATCGTGAATGCGGAGGGCACCGTGTGGAATCCCGCCGAGGTCGACGCGGCGCTCGGCGACGTCGTCACCTGGCGCTTTGACAATGGCGGGCTCCCGCACGACGTCTGGGTGATCGCGCCCGACGAAGCGCCCGACTCTGCCGGGACCAAGCTGTCTCCCGGCGACAGCGTGCCGCCCGGAGGGCCGCCGGTGTCCTTCACGCCGGACGCGGAGGGCGAGTGGACCTACCTCTGCAAGCTCCACTCGTTCGTCTCCGGCGGACAGTGGACCGGCATGGTGGGCAAGCTCGACGTCACCGACACCGGCGGCCCGGTCACCGAGGTCACGGGCGTCGCCCGCACCGAGTACAGGGTCGACGGGGGCGCCTGGGTCCCGAGCGCCAACACTGCGGACGTGGATCCGTTCGTCACGACGTTCAGCGTCAGCGGCAACGGCAACCACACGGTCGAGTACCGCTCGGTCGATGGCGCCGACAACATGGAGGCCCCGGAGTCGGTGGGCTTCCAGATCCAGTCGACGCAGCAGTCACCTCCGCCGTCCGGCGACGGCGGCACGGGTGTGACGCCCGAGGAGCAGGACCCGTTCGTCGGCCTCAGCAGGCCGCCCAGGACCAGCCTCGCGCAATTCCGGAAGCGCGGCCTGCGGATCAGGCTCACGTGCAACGACGCGATGTCCGGGCGGGCGGTGCTGCAGGTCACGCGCAAGGCGAGCCGGAAGCTCAAGCTCAAGAGCGTCACGCTGGCGAGCCGCGCGGTCCGGTGCACGCAGCCCGGCTCGAAGAGCGTGACGCTCAAGCCGTCGAAGAAGGTCGGGCGAGCGCTCGGCAAGGCCCGCGGCACGATGAAGGTGACGCTCGTCGTCCGGATGACGGCGCCCGGCGAGTCGCCGCTGCGGGTCACCCGCACGATGTCGATGAAGCGCCGGTAGAGCTCAGGCGGCCGGTCCGTACCAGGGCCGGCCGCCGCGCTGCGCGAAGGTTCGCGACCCTGTCAAAAGATTTTGCATCGTGGAAAGGATTCGCGGCACTTTGGCCTACCACGCAGTTACTTTTGTTTGACAGGGGCCAAAAGGCTTCGCTAGGTTGCCCCGCCATGGAGGCGCGGGGCGCTGGTTCGGTAGCGCTGGGGGAGCTGAGCGGTAAACGGCTGGGCGCAGCGATCGTCGGCGCCGGATTCATCGGCGCCGTGCACGCCCGGTCGGCGCGCCTGGCCGGCGCCCACATCGCCGGCGTGGTGACATCGAGTCCCGCGCGCTCGCGCGAGGCCGCCACACGGCTCGGCGCGCCTGCGTTCGACGACGCCGAGACGCTGGTCAGCGCGCCGGACGTCGACGTCGTGCACCTGTGCACGCCGAACCACCTGCACGCGCCGCTCGCGACGTCGGCGCTGGCCGCGGGCAAGCACGTCGTCTGCGAGAAGCCGCTGGCGCTCGACGCGCGCGAGGCAGCCGCGCTGGCCGAGGCGGCGGAAGGCACGGGCAGGGTCGCCACCGTGCCGTTCGTCTACCGCTACCACCCCACCGCGCTCGAGGCGCGCTCGCGGATCGCGGCCGGCGACCTCGGCTCGCTGCGCCTGGTGCACGGCGGGTACGAGCAGGACTGGCTCTCGACTTCCGAGGACGACAACTGGCGGGTCGATCCCGAGCTCGGCGGCGCGTCGCGCGCGTTCGCCGACATCGGCTCGCACTGGTGCGATCTCGCCGAGTTCGTCACCGACGAGCGGATCGCCGCCGTCTGCGCGCAGGTCGCGACCGTGGTGCCCGAGCGGGCCAGCCGCGGCTCGGCGCGGGCGTTCGAGGCGTCGGGGGACGGCAACGGCCACGCCCGCCGGCGCGTCGCCACCGAGGACCTCGCCACCGTCATCTTCCGCACGGCGTCGGGCGTGCTCGGGAGCCTGCTCGTCAGCCAGGTCTCACCCGGACGCAAGAACCACCTGCACCTCGAGGTCGCGGGCGAGCTGGCGAGCGTTCGCTTCGAGCAGGAGCGCCCCGAGACGCTGTGGCTCGGGCGCCGCGAGCGCACCGAGGAGGTGTGGCGCGACGCGACCTATCTCAGCCCGGCCGCCGCCCGCCACACGGTCGTGCCGGTCGGCCACCCGCAGGGCTATCTCGACTGCTTCGACGCCTTTATCGCCGACACCTATGCCGCGATCGCGGGCGAGCAGCCCGACGGCCTGCCGCGATTCGCCGATGGCCTGCGCACGGTGCAGCTGACCGACGCGGTGATGGCGTCGGCGGCCACCGGGGGGTGGGTGGATGTCTGACGCGGCGCCCCTGCTCCAGATGCAGGGGATCCGCAAGAGCTTCGTCGGCGTCGAGGTGCTGCACGGCGTCGACCTCGAGCTCCGCGCCGGCGAGATCCACGCGATCGTGGGCGAGAACGGCGCGGGCAAGTCGACGCTGGTGAAGGTGCTCGCCGGCGTGCACGCGCCGGACGAGGGCACGATGCGGATCGACGGCGAGGAGATCTCGTTCGCGCACCCGCACGCCGCGCAGGCCGCCGGCGTCGGGATCGTCTACCAGGAATTCAACCTGCTCCCGGACCGCACGGTGGCCGAGAACGTGTTCGTCGGGCGCGAGCCGGTCGCGCGCGTGATCGTCGACCGGCGCCGGATGGAGCGCGAGACCGCGGCGCTGCTCGAGGAGGTCGGCGAGACCAGCTTCGACCCGCGCACGATGGTGCGGCACCTTTCCGTCGCGCAGCAGCAGGTCGTGGAGATCGTCAAGGCGCGCTCGCTGAACGCGCGCATCCTCGTGCTCGACGAGCCGACCGCCGCGCTCGCCGACCACGAGGTCGAGCTCCTGTTCGCGCTCGTCCGGCGGCTCCAGGAGCGCGGGATCGGGATGCTCTACATCTCGCACCGGCTGCGCGAGGTGTTCGCGCTAGCAGACCGCGTCACGGTCCTCAAGGACGGTGGGCTGGTGAAGACGCTGGCCACCTCCGAGACCGACTCGCGCGGGCTGGTGAAGCTGATGGTCGGTCGCGAGCTCGACGGCTACTTCCCGCCGCGCGGCGAGCCGGACGAGCTCGGCGACGTGCGGCTCAAGGTCACCGGCCTGTCGACGGCCGTGCTGCGCGACGTCAGTCTCCAGGTCCGCGCGGGCGAGGTCGTCGGGCTGGCAGGGCTGCAGGGCTCGGGCCGCACCGAGCTCGGGCGCGCGATCTTCGGCGCCGACCCGATCACGGCCGGAGCGGTCGAAGTCGACGGCAAGCCGCGCCGGTTCCGGACGCCGCGCGCGGCGGTGCGGGCCGGGCTCGGCTTCATCACCGAGGACCGCAAGCTCGAGGGCCTGGCGCTCGCGCAGTCGATCGCCGACAACATGCTGCTCGCCGTGCGGACCGTGATCCCGGGCGCGCGCCGCCGCCGCGCCACCCCGGGCCTGATGAGCGTCAAGGAGCTGGCCGCCGTCACCGAGCTGCGGGCGCAGGGGCCCGAGCAGGAGGTGCGCTTCCTGTCCGGCGGCAACCAGCAGAAGGTCGTGCTCGCCAAGTGGCTCGCCATGCGGCCGCAGATCCTGATCTTCGACGAGCCGACGCGCGGCATCGACGTCGGGGCCAAGGCGGGAATCCACGACATGATCCGCAAGCTCGCGAAGGAGGGCGTCGCCGTGCTGATGATCTCCTCCGAGCTGCCCGAGCTGATCGGGATGAGCGACCGCATCCTCGTCATGCACGAGGGCACGCTGGCCGGCGAGCTGCCGGCGGGCGCGAGCGAGTCGACCATCATGGAGCTCGCCACTGGCCACCAGGAGGCGGCGTGACGGTCGTCTCGGGCGGGCCGAACATCCAGCCGCAGCCGCCGCGCGAGCGCCGCACGGCGAGCTGGCGGCGGGGCGCGCTGGCCTCGCCGGCCGCGCCGGTGTTCGGCGCGCTGCTCGGCGTCTTCGTGCTCGCCTGGATCGTCGTCACGATCCGCGGCGGCGACTTCCTGACCGTCTCGAACATCGTCAACATGCTCCAGCGCTCGGTCGCGCTGGGCATCGTCTCCGCCGGCCAGACGCTGGTCATCCTGCTCGGGTCGCTCGACCTGTCGGTCTCGCAGGTGATCAGCCTTTCGTCGCTGCTGGCGGCGACGACGATGGACGGCCAGTCCGCCAACGTGGTGCCCGCGATCCTGCTCGTTCTCGGCGTCGGCGCGCTGATCGGCCTGGCCAACGGCCTGATCATCACCAAGCTGCGCGTCAACGCCTTCATCGCCACGCTCGGCATGGCGCTGATCATCAGCGGCGTGATCCAGAACAACTGGGACGGCCCGGCGGGGCGCGTGAGCGACGGCTTCGAGTCGTTCGGATACACGCGCTTCGGGATCGTCCCCGCGTCGGCGTTCCTGCTCGCCGCGGTGGTCATCCTCGTCTACGCGCTGCTGCGCTACACGCGCTTCGGCTACCGGATCTACGCGGTCGGCGGCGACGAGGAGGTCTCCAAGCTCTCCGGTCTGCGCACGCACCGCACGATCGTCACCGCGCACGTGCTGTGCTCGGTGCTGGCCGCGGTCACCGGGCTGTTCCTGGCCAGCCGGCTCGGCTCGGGCACCCCGACGGTCGGCGTCGACGGCGGCTACGACCTCGAGTCGATCGCCGCCGTGGTCCTCGGCGGCACCGCCCTGATGGGCGGACGCGGCGGCGTGCTCGGCACGATCGGCGGCGTCTTCATCCTCGCGGTGCTCGACAACACGTTCAACCAGCTCGAGGTCAACGCGTTCCTCAAGGACGTCGTGCGCGGGCTGATCATCATCGCCGCGGTCGCGGTCTACGCGCGGCGCCAGGAGAGCAGCCCATGAGCGCCGAGCCGGTGACGACGGGCTTCGGATCCGAGGCCGGCTCGCGCGGGCGGCGCGCGCTCAAGGCGCTCCTGAGCACGGGCACGATCTTCGTGCTGCTGTTCATCCTGCTGGCCTGGATCGCGGTCCTGAACCCGAACTTCCTCGAGCCGGGCCCGTTCCTCGCGTACCTCAAGCGCGCCGCGCCGCTGGTCATCCTGGCCGCCGGTTCGTACTTCGTGCTCGTCAGCGGCGGGTTCGACCTGTCGGTCGGCGCGATCGTCACGGTCGTCGTCGTGGTGGCAGCGCGGTTGATCGACGGCGAGCCCGGCCGGACGTGGCCGGTGATCGTGCTGCTACTGGCGATCGGCGCAGGGGTCGGCGTGTTCAACGGCGTCGTCTCGACGCTGCTGCGCGTCCCGTCGTTCATCACGACCCTCGGCACGCTGCTAATGCTCGAGGGCGCGGTGTTCCTGTGGACGGGCGGCGCGCCGCGCGGCGCGCTGGCGGAGAACTTCCGGTCGATCGGCCGTGAGGGGATCGAGGGCATCCCGCTGGTCGACCAGCTGCCGTGGTCGGTGCTGCTGCTGGTGGTGGTGGGGGCCGCCGCCGTCGCGCTCATGCGCGCCGACTACGGGCGGCAGCTGCTCGCGACGGGAGACAACGACCGCGCGGCGCGGCTCTCGGGCGTGCGCGTGGAGCAGGTCCGGATCGTGGCGTTCGTGCTCTCGGGCACGCTCGCCGCACTGGCGGGGATCCTGCTCGGCGGCTTCGCCGGCGTGTCGGCCCAGGTCGGGCAGGGCCTCGAGTTCGACGCCATCACGGCGTGCGTGCTCGGCGGGGTGGTGCTGGGCGGCGGCCGCGGCTCGGTAGTGGCCGCCATGGCGGGGGCGCTGACGCTCGAAGCGCTCTTTACGTGGCTCAACCTCCAGGGGATCTCGGGCGCCCTGGAGGACACGGTTCAGGGCGTGATCATCATCGCCGCCGTCGCGTTCGCCGCCTACCGGCTGCGAGGCGCGCGATGAGCAAACGACAGGAGGGACAGGGATGACGTTGCGGAGGATTGCGGGGCTTTTCGCCCTGCTGGCATGCGTGCTGTTCGTGGGCGCGTGCGGGACGGACGAGTCGGACAGCGGCGACAGCGAGGAGCCGGCCGCGCAGGAGGAGACGCAGTCGAACACGGGCGAGCAATCCGAGTTCTTCGTGCAGGAGGACTACGACCGCCAGCTCGCGCAGCGCACGGTCGAGCCCGAGGGCCCGGCCGACAAGCCGTGGGAGCAGGCGATCGAGCCTGAGATGGTCGACACGGCCGAGTTCAAGTCGGACAAGAGCGGCAACTACAACATCTGCTTCTCGAACGCCGCGGTCGACAACCCGTGGCGCCAGGTCGGCTGGAAGACGATGCAAGAGGAGGTCAAGCTCCACGACGAGATCGGCAACTTCCGCGCCGTCGACGCCGAGGCGAGCGACGACAAGCAGATCTCCGACATCGAGAGCCTCGCGGGTGGCAAGTGCGACGCGCTGATCGTCTCTCCGAACACGACGGCGACGCTGACGCCGGCGGTCGAGGCGGCCTGTAAGGAGGTGCCGGTCATCGTCTTCGACCGTGGTGTCGAAACCGACTGCCCGGTCACGTTCATCCACCCGATCGGCGGCTACGCGTACGGCGCTGACGCGGCCGAGTTCCTGGTCGACAAGGTCGACTCCGGCGGCAAGATCCTCGCGTTGCGGATCCTGCCCGGCGTGGACGTGCTCGAGACGCGCTGGTCGGCGGCCAAGGTGATCTTCGACGACTCCGACCTGAACGTGGTCGGCGTCGAGTTCACCGACGGCGACGCGGCGAAGACCAAGTCGATCGTGTCCGACTACATCCAGCGCGAGGGCGAGCTCAACGGCGTCTGGATGGACGCGGGCGCCACCTCGGTGGCCGCCAGCGAGGCGTTCGAGGACGCGGGCGTCGACGTGCCGCCGGTCACCGGCGAGGACCAGCAGGACTTCCTGGCCAAGTGGCAGGACGAGGGCTGGGACACCATCGCGCCGACGTACCCCACGTATCAGTGGCGGACGCCGATCATCGCCGCGCTGAAGATCCTCAAGGGCGAGGAGGTCCCGAAGGAGTGGGTCCTGCCGCAGCCGAAGATCCTCAACGACAACCTCGCGGACTACGTCCAGCCCGACATGCCGCCGCTGCACTACGCGCTGTGCGGGTGCGAGGACATGCCCGGGTTCCCGGGGCCCTGGCAGTAGGAGGCCGAAGATGAAGCTCGGCGCCAACACCTGGATCTGGACCTCGCCGCTGACGGACGAGGGCCTCGCCGAGCTCGCGCCGAAGCTGCGCGACTGGGGGTTCGACATCGTCGAGCTCCCGGTCGAGCAGCTCGGCGACTGGACGCCGTCGCGGGCGGCCGAGGTGCTCTCCGACCACGGCCTCGGCGCCTCGATGGCGATCGCGATGGCGCCGGGGCGCGAGCTGTGTGGCGCCGATCGCGACACGGTCGCGGCGACCCAGGCGTTCTTGCGGGAGTGCCTGGACGTCGCCGCCGAGATCGGGGCCGGCGCCATCGCAGGCCCCATCTACACCTCGACGGGGCGGACGTGGCGTATCACGCCGGACGAGCGCCGGGCGCTCTACGCCGAGTTGCGCGAAGGGCTCGCCCCGGTCTGCGACCACGGGGCCTCGGTCGGCGTCCGGATCGCTGTCGAGCCGCTGGTGCGGTACGAGACGAGCCTCATCAACACCGTCGAGCAGGCGTTGGAGGCTATCGACGGCCTGCCCGCCTGCGGGCTGCTCGTCGACACGTACCACGCGAACATCGAGGAGAAGTCGGTCGGCGACGCCTTCCGGCTCGCGGGGGACAAGCTGTTCCACGTGCACGCGTCGGCCAACGACCGCGGCGCGCCGGGGTCCGATCACGTGCCGTGGGCCGAGGTCCGCGACGCGCTTCGCGACATCGGCTACGACGGGACCGTGGTCATCGAGTCGTTCACCGCCGAAAACGAGACGATCGCGACCGCCGCCTCGATCTGGCGGCCGCTCGCGGCCTCGCAGGACGCGATCGCCGTCGACGGGCTGGCGTTCCTGCGCGAGCTTCTCGCCTGACGGCATCGCCGGCCGCTTGCGTCACGAAGCCGGATCTCCCGTGCTGGAGGGGCGGGTTCGCGTGGCAACATCCGTGGCAACATCCAGATCGTCCGATGCGTCCATATCGACCGCATTTCGGGACGATATGACACCCGGGTTACCAGGTTGAGGGCCTGGTCCGGGATAACCGGGTGGAGGTTCGAGTCCTGGACGGGTCGCACCCGTTCAACTCGTGGTCGACCTCTTGCTCGAGATCTCGGGCCATCTGTTACAGCGCCGCCTCACGTGGCGAGCTCAGCGCCAGCCGTCGCGCAGCACGCGCCGGGCGTTGCCGCCCAGCACCGCCTCCACATCGGGAGGCGCGAGCGCGTGCTCCTGCAGCAGTGTGCGCACGAGCGGCAGCTTGCTCGCGTCGGCGCAGTCGTCCGGCGGGTCGGTGAAGCCGTCGAAGTCGGTGCCGATCGCGACGTGCTCCCACGATCCGGTCCACTCGTGCAGCGTGGCCATCGTGCGCCAGATCGCGTCGAGCCCGGGCCCGGGGTTCGCCCTGTCGAGCCAGTACGGCATGAAGATGACGCCGACGACGCCGCCGGAGGCGGCGATCGCCTCCACGTCGCCCTTGTCGAGGTTGTACTCGACGTCGTTCATCGATCGCACACCGACGTGCGACGCGACAATCGGGATGCGGTTGTCGACGAGGTCGTAGATCTCCCGCCGGGCGACCGGGGTGCAGTGCGCGACGTCGGGGAGGATGCGGCGCTCGACCATGCGCTCGACCACGGCGCGGCCCGCGGCCGTGAGGCCGCGCGAGAGGTCGACGCCCGTGTCGAGCGGGCAGATCGGGAACTTTCGCTGGTCCGCGGGGATCGCCTCCGCGTGGCCCGCGAGGTCGTTCGGGAACAGGTGGGCCAGCGTGATCGAGGCCACGCCGCGGTCGGCGAGGTGATCGACGCGGGCGAGCCGGCCGGGCACGTCGCTCTCGGCCAGGCCGGCGGAGAGGACGTCACCGCCCTCGACGGTGTGGACGATCGCGATCTTCCGGGCCGCGAGCACGGCATCCAACTCGGCGTTCGAGCGGGCCAACTCGAACCGCTCGGCCCGCGCCACCTGCCGCTCCATGTCGGCCATCTGTGCCAGCAGGTTGTCCCACGGATTCTCGTTCAGCAGCCGGCGCCCGCCGGCGAAGAAGCGTGCGAAGAAGCGGATGACCCCGCACTCGAGGAACTGGCGCTCGGGGATGTGCAGCGAGGACCACAGCACGTCGACCCCGCCCTTCTCGAGCAGCTTGAAGTCGCTCAGGCTGGCCAGCGGGTTGAACGTGTGCACCGGCCCCGTCCAGTAGTGGCGGCGCAGGTCTCGGCCCCACAGGAACGCGTTCATGGCCGGGTGGGCGTGGATGTCGATCAGCACGGCAGACGCTCCTCCAGGTATCGGTTCAGGAACATCGGCGAGACCAGCGGCAGGAACCGCTCGACGTCGTGGTTGCGGCGCGCGAACTCGGCGTCGATGAAGTTGATCTTCCCCCAATGCGCCTTGAAAGGGATGCCGACCCGCTCGAGGTGCTGCCAGAGCCCGCGCAGGTGGCTGAAGATGGCCGCCTTCTCCTCCGGCTCCCTGCAGACCTCGGTGAGGTACATGAAGTTGAGTTTCGCGATGTAGGGCAGCCCGTCCCAGTTCCACGCCGACATGAAGCTGCCG
Source organism: uncultured Solirubrobacteraceae bacterium (assembly GCA_963835525.1). GTDB lineage: Bacteria > Actinomycetota > Thermoleophilia > Solirubrobacterales > Solirubrobacteraceae > DASSUW01. Next base: position 1,441,733 of record CAWIFM010000008.1, on the reverse strand, counting down.
TCCACCTTCGTCAGCTCGATCTCGGTCGGGATGTTCGGCCACCTGTGCTCCCCGAAGTACTGCTCGCACTCTCCGAGGACGCGCTGCAGGTCCTGCGGACGGAAGCTCCACTCGGCCATCGCCACGCGCAGCGGGGCGCGGCGGTCCACGGGCAGCATGTTGCGCAGCGGGCCGGTGAAGTTGCGCTCGTCATAGGTGCGCGCCATGACGTCGTAGACGAACTCGAGCGGCCCGCTGAGCAGCGGGCCTTCGCCGCCGAGCTTGTCGAGCACCTTGAAGACGACGTCGAGGATCTGCTCGGACTGATCCTCGGGGTAGTCGCCGTCCGGCCTGGACTCGTCGCGCGGGATGGCGGTGGCCGCCCAGAGCAGCGCCTTGGTGCTGTCGGGCACCAGGTTCACCCGCCAGAAGTCGTACCGGGCCGACGTTGCGTCGAGGTCGGGCAGCACGTCGTCGACGTCGACGACCTTCATCACGACCGCGAAGTGGCGCTCGTCGACCAGCCGGAAGCGCATGCGGGTCAGTACGCCGAGCAGCCCGAGCGAGCAGACGACGGCGGGAAAGTCCTCATCGCCGCGCGCGATCCGGCGCTCCACCGCGCGGCCCGTGCTCGCCTCGACGGTCACGACCTCAACCCACTCGAGCAGCTCGTACAGCGACCAGCGCGAGCTGGCCGGCGCGGTCCCGGTGGAGATCAGACCGGCCAGCGTCTGATGGTCGGTCCCGCCGGTCGCGGTCACCGACTTGCCGCGACGCCCGAGCGCGGCCAGAAAGTCGTGCAGCGACACATTGGCCGACGCCTCGACCGCCGCGTCGCCGTCGTCGAACTCGATCGTCTTCGGCAGCCCCGAGCTGTCGAGGATGGCTTCCGCCACCACGATCTCCGAACACGAGTGCATGGAGCCGGGCACGCGCACGCGGCCCTGGCGCGCGTGCACCTGCTCGAGCGCAGCCTTCAGCTCGTCCAGGCTGCGCGGGCGGAGGATGCGCTCGGGGCGGAACGAGATGAGCTCCGCCCAGTCGGTCATCACGGGTCGCTCGCTCATGGTCACGGCCTCCGTGTTCCGTCGTGCTCCCACGGCCGCTGGTAGCGGCCCTGCCGGCCCGGCGCGGCGGGCGGCGACGAGGAGTCGCAGTAGTAGGTCATGAAGCAGTTGCGCGTTCCCCACGCGCCCTCGAACCCGTTCCACAGTGCCGGGTCCCGCCCCCCGCGGGACGTCGGCAGCATCTGAAGGCACGACGCGGTGCCGCAGGCGACTGCGGTGTTTCCCGCCCACGGCAGCTCGCCGTCGTGCTCGTTCTCCTCGGCGCCACCGACCACCTGCCGGCACTCGGACTTGTCGGGGCACGGCCGCGGATACGACGCATGGGTGCCGCTGGCGACGAAGACGAGCGGGCGCGGCGCGTCGTCGGCCGTCTCGGCGAGGATGGCTCGAGCCGTGTCGTCCTTCCGCCACGCCGCTTCGAGCGCCGGCCAGTCGTAGCGGACGACGCTCGAGTGTTGGGCGTAGTGGACGGCGACCGGCGTCGGCTCGATGCCCGGTCGGGTCCGATCGAGTACGACGGTGACGCCCTCCCAGTCCGAGACGTGGTCGAAGCAGCTGATGCCGGGGATCACGAGTCCGGGCCCGCAGAACGCGCCGCTGCCCGAGCCGGCAGGGTTGTAAGGCAGATACCACCAGTAGTCGAGGTAGAGCAGGCTGGCGTCCTCAGAGTCCGCCGGCACGGGGTGCACGTAGATCGCGCTCCCCGCGCCGAGCGGCCGCGCCCCGGAGGGCGCGACGGCAGGCGGCGGCGTCGCCGGCGGCGGCGCCGCCAGGCCCTCGGTGACCGGCTCCGCGGCGGTGCCGCCGGTGCCGGCCCCCGTCATCTGTGCGAGCTCGTCCTTCGCCATCTTGCGAAGCTCGCCCCCGGTCGGCAGGGGCAGCTGCAGATGGGTACCGCCGTTGATGAGCGCGCGGGCGTTGGCCACCGGCTCGCAGTCGGTGCTGCTCGCCCGGTGGGAGGAGCACAGCTCGACCTTGCCAGTCGCGAACAGGTCCTCGATCGCCAGCGGCCGCGGCGCGCGCTCGCCGCTGTCGAAGCGCAGGATCGGCCGGTGCCGGAGCGCGAGCGTGAAGTCCTCCTGCGCGCTCGGGGCGGCGACCGCCAGCCGCACCGCGGCGTCGGTGACAGCCCGGCTCGCGAGGCCCTGGACCGACACGGCGCCGCCCCGCCGGACGTGCGTGCCGCGCTGGATGAAGCTCGACTTCCACTCGCCCAGGCGGCGAGCGCCGACGGTCTCCAGCAGCGCGTAGGTAGTCGTCCCGCTAGGAGCGGCGGCGCGGGCGACGCGGCGCCAGCGCGCGACTTCGCCGCGCCGTCTCGGCACGTTCGGCCGCGTCGTGGGTTCGCCGACCACCGGGGGCGTGCCGTCGACGATCAGCACCAGCACGCGGTCCGCATCGTTCAGCGGCGCCGGCGCCGTCACCGTAGGTGCGTCCGGGTCGCCCAACGCGGCGACCGCCCTCGCTTCGTCATCGGCGCCGGCCAGCGTCCAGCGCACGCCCTCCGCGGTCGCGAACCCGACCGAGTAGCGGACGTCGAAACCGGCAGCATGGGCGTAGGCCGCGACACGGCCGCTGCGCGCCGTGTCGGCCGGCGCGTCGGCGGCTGCGCCCTCGCGCGGCAGCTCGGAGACGAGCAGCACATCGATCTGCGACACGACACCCTGACCCTTGGCGACGGCCTCCGGCTCGGGCTCAAGCGCTCCGACGACGAGCGGCGGCACGATCACGACCACCATGGCGAGCGCGGCCGCGACGATCGCCGATCCGATCCAGCCCCACTGCGGCGAAAGCATCGCCGGTCCTCCGCCGGCGCCGCCGAGCCAGTTGCCGCGCAGATACCACAGCGCGACGCCGAAGAACACGCCGAGCGCGAGGAGGAGCCCGAGCCAGATCGGCAGCCGGCCCTCGATCGAGAGCGCATTGAGGACGACGCGGGTCAACACCGCGAGCGCAACGAGCGCGAGCAGCGCCAGCAGCGTGGCGCAGACCGCCGAGAGGACGTGCCGGCCCCAGGACGGCACCGTCGCCAGGGCCGCGACAACCACGACGGAGATGGCGATCGCGATACCGATCTTCGGCGGGACCGAGAGACACAGCGCGACAGTTCCTACGATCGCGGCGCCCACGACCACCAAGGTGACCGCCTTCGCGGCCCACTCGTTCATCAGAGCCATCCGAACACGCTCGGCATACACCGGTCAAGAGCGCTGTCTGAACGATCGAAATACATAGACCGTCCCGACGCCCGGTCGTCCCGAGCGGGACGGATCCGGCCGGCAGAGCAGACACCCGCAGCGCACGCTAGTATCATTGCGCACAATGCTGGCGCGGCATTCGCTGCCGCGCCTGCCGCGAACTCGCGGTGTTGCATGTGGCGACGCTCAGCTGAAGAGAGCAACGCCACCGGCCGGGGAGCACCGCCGGAAAGGATCCATCAGATGATCGCTCGGGCTGACGCCGCCACGCTGAACAGGCAGCCGCGACAACGACGAGAGGTGTACACGTGGTTGGCCGGCGCGGCGATGGGCCGGTCGGTCAAGCGCCTGCTCGATGACCTCGACATTCCCGAGGCCGAGCTGAGAGAGACGCTGCGCAAACTTGCGTCCGCCGGCCTCGCCAGGCGCACCAGCGCCACGTGGACGGCCGTCCCGCTCGAAAGCCCCGGTCCGGAGGTCGTCCATGCGTCGGACTGACTTGCCAGCCGCGCCCTCGCAGGGCAGGCGCCTGCCAACCGGCCCTACGGTCGATCCCGTACGCCGTTAGTTCCGTTGCCTCGTCGCGGTGGTCGCTCTGTCGGCGTACCGCGCGCTTCGGCCGTGACCGTGGCCGCAGGTCCAGCCTGCCATGAGCGTGCTTCTCTGGCGCCGCGGGCTGCTCGTGGCAGTTGCGGGAGGCGACGCTCACCCCACGCACTCGCATCCACCGCGAAGCGAGAGCGGCTTCGCCGAGCACCGCGAGGCTGATTAGGGTCCAGCGGATATGGACCGGGCCGATTACAGGCGCGCCAGCCATGCCGTGTGGGAGGCGATGGCGCCTGGCTGGGACGAACGTCACGCGTGGTTCGAGGAGAGCGCGCAGCCCGTGACCGAAAGGATGCTCGAGCTGCTCGCGCCGTCTCCGGGAGACGCGATCCTCGATCTGGCGGCGGGTACGGGAGTCGTGGGGTTCTGCGGCCACGCTCGTTGGACCGACCGGACGGGTGATCGTCAGCGACTTCGCCGGCGCGATGGTCGAGGTTGCGAGTCGACGAGCAATCGAGCTTGGCCTCGACAACGTCGAGTGTCGCGTCCTCGATGCCGAGCGTCTCGACCTCCCGGATCGGTCCGTCGACGGTGTGCTCTGCCGCTGGGGCTACATGCTCATGGCGGATGCGGCCGCCGCGCTGCGAGAGACGCGCCGCGTGCTGCGAGCAGACGGGCGGGTGGCGTGCGCGGTGTTTGCCGGGCCCGAGCAGAATCCGTGGGCTGCGCTCCCGTCGCGCGTGCTCCAGCAGCGCGGTCACATCCCGCCGCTGGAAGCCGGCGCACCCGGAATCCTGGCGCTCGCCGACCGGGATCGCCTGTGCCTCCTCTTCACCGAAGCCGGCTTCGCAGATCCCGCGATCGAAGAGGTTGCGTTCGGCTTCCGGTTCGCAGGAGTGGACGGATACTGGGAGTTCCTCAACAGCGCCGCAGGGGCAATCGCGATGGTGCTCAGCCGTCTGGGCGAGGACGAGCGGATGTGGATTCGAGGCGCGATCGCAGAGCAACTCGACGCCTTCGGCGCCTCCGGGCAGACCGAGTTGCCGGCCACGTCGCTCGTTGTGTCGGCGTCGTAGCTGCGCAGCCAACGCCATCACTCCTTCGGCGGCCGGCGACTGTCGGCGGGGTGCACGATGAAGCGAACGCCGCCGAGCTTGCTGCGGATGATCGGCGCCGCGCGGACGAGCTTCGAGCACCGGCTTGACCATGCGGTCGCGCTGTTGGGATGCTCGGCGGGATGGGAGCGCATAAGCCAATCGTTCGCTGCCTCCGCGGCGTTGCAGCGGCCGGTGCGCTGGTACTGGTGGTCGCGTCCGCTCCCGCGGGCGGCGCGCGGACCGGGGTGGACGCGGCGCAGGGCGGCTTTGCCGCGGACGTGTCGTGCCAGTGGGGCGCACGGGACTGCAACCCGCCTGTGCGCGCGTTGAAGTCCCAGTTTCGTCGGCTGCGCGACCACGGCGACCTGCTCGGGTTTCGCATGGGCCCGGCGCCGGATGTGAGCATGAGCAAGCACTGGCAGGGGGTGCAGCGGCTGACGGCGAACCAGGGGCGCTTCCTCGCGGTGTCGCGCTCCGGGAAGAACGTGAGCTTCGTGGTCGTCGCGATGGCCTCGCGCGACGGCTCCGGTGAGCGCTTTCGCTCGAACCGGATCGCTGCTCGCTCCGACCAACGGCGGCCGCCCGCCGGTGACCGCGTGGTGGAGGTGGTCCGCTCAGACCCCGGCTTCGACCATTCCGGCGGGATCCAGTCGGTCGGCCAGTTCGTCGTCGTGGGTCTCGAGGAGGGTTCGCGCTCGCGCGTCGTCTTCTGGGATCTCGCGGACCCGCGGCGTCCGCGCCGGACCGGCATGCTTCCGCACGCCACCGGGGTCAAGGGTGCGGGCACAGTCTCGATCGCAAAGCTGCGCGACGGGCGCTACCTCCTGATCGTAGGCGGCGCGAACGCCAACACGCTCGACTTCTATCTCTCACGCGTGGGCACCGCTCTGACCGATCCGCGCTTTGACCACGTCGCAACCTGGAGGGAGAGCGAGCTGGTGGGTGGCGACAGCGAGTTCGGCAACTATCAGAACCTGGGGCTCGTCGCCGACCCCGGGGGGACCCTCTACTTGATCGGCACGCACCGGAACGCGGCTGGCGGACCAGGGAGCGACTTCGCCGATCTCTTCAGGCTTGAGCGCACTCCGCGTACGCCGCGCATTCGCAAGATCGCCTCGCGACACCTCTACTGCGGATCTCCCGGCGGCGCGCAATGCAACCTCGACGCCGCGGGTGGCGTATACGTGACGCCCAGCGGCGAACTGATGCTGTACGGCACCGAGCACGACAACGACGGACCAGGAGGGAGCGTCAAGGCGGAGGAGTTTCGTCCCGCGCCGCACCGATCGAGCTGCACCAGCATCCTCGATTCCTGGGTGGAGCTCTATGACGACACCGGCTTCGACGGTGACCGCGGCGTGATGATCGACTACCTGGACCGCGGCCTTCGCGACTACGAGAACTACGACCGAGTCGAGGGCTTTGAGGACAAGAGCTCGGCTGCAAGATGGTGCCTCCCGAGCGGCGCCCGCTATCGCCTCTTCCGCCACAAGAGTGGCTGTCGCGGCCGCAGCGTCGATCTGATCGGCACCGGCTTCCCGGCCAGAGATCCCAAGTTCGGCGACGGCTCCGGCGCAGTGCGGCGCTTCAACGACGAGGTGTCGTGCTCTCGGTGGATCGAGCCGCCGCCATCCCCGCCGTCCCCGACACCACCGCCACCGTCTCCACCGACCGGCAAGCCCGATCTCGTGATCAGCAACTTCACTCTCAGCGAGTTCACCGTCCGGAACCAAGGCGCCGCTCCCGCCAGCGCCTTCACCGTCACGCTCGCCGAGGTCGGAGACTTTGCGTTCTCGGGGCTCGCCGCGGGGGCCTCGCAGACCCGCACCTACTCGCTCGAGTGCGAAGCAACGCACCAAGCGACCGCCGACTCGCGCTCCAAGGTCGACGAACGCGACGAGACCAACAACGTCGCGGCGTTCACCGCCATCTGCTAGCTCCCGGCCGCTATCGGGGATGGCCATCTACGAGCGGACGTTCATGCCCGTGACAGCGCTCGTCGCCCCAGCCAGCGTCCGCACGGCTCTCCCCTACGCCGAGCACACACCCAACTGTGCCGAGTCGTCCCGAAATGCGGACGATACGGACGCATCGGACGATCTGGATGTTGCCACGACGATCTGGCGCGGCCCGGACGGACATGACACCCGGGTTACCAGGTTGAGGGCCTGGTCCGCACTTAGTGGGTGGAGGTTCGAGTCCTCTTCGGCGCATCGAAAGGCCCCGCTGAGCGGGTCCTTTCGCTTCTTGGAGCCATACCGCGGAGTCCCCGCGTAGTCGAGGTCGGCGTAGTAGCGCACGGCGTCGGGGCTCATACCCCAACGATCTCATCGGGGCCTCGTCGTGTTTAGCCTCGAGGCCGAGAGCTGGCGCTCAGGGATCTTGACCGTACCGGGGGATACGGACTAGGGTCGAACAAGAGGTTGTGACCGTGGACCCATGGGCCAAGAGGGAAGCCGTGCTGCAGAGCGGCGAGCCGTGTATGCACGCCTTGGTCGTCGGCGTCAGCGCCTACGACTTCCTGCCGCCGGGCGGCGTGGGGGCCGGGCCGGTCACCTTCGGCCTGTTGCAGCTGCGCTCGGCGGCGGCGAGCGCCTGGTCCTTCGCGAAGTGGCTCGACGAGCGCTACGCGAACGCTTCGGCTCCGCTTGGCACGATCCGGCTGCTGCTCGCGCCGTCGGAGGACGAGAAGGCCGCGATCCCGGAGCTGGCCGCCCTCGGAGGCCCCCCACCGACCGCCCAAGAGGTCGAGCAGGCGCTCAACGCGTGGAAGGCCGGCTGCTGTACGCGGCCGGAGAACGTCTCCGTCCTCTACGCGGCCGGCCACGGCATCGTGTGGACCAAGGACGAAGGTGGGATCGTCCTGCTGCGCGATTTCGCGGCGCCCAACCTGGCGGTGCTGCGCAACTCGCTCGACGTCGCCAGCGTCACCCGCGGCCTCGCGGGACCGACCGCGCCGAGCCGCCAGTTCTACTTCATCGACGCCTGCCAGGTCCGCCCCGACGAGGTGACCGCGTACCAGGCGCTACGCGGCGGCGTCGGCCTCGACGAGCCCGCCGAGGCGCCGACCAGCTCGTCCGCGATCTACACGAGCGCGGCGCCGGGAACACTGGCCCTGGGAGCGCCGGGCCGGGGAACCCTGTTCTCGCAGGCTCTGATCGAGTGCCTCGACTGCTTCGCCACGATGGCCGACGACGAAGGCCGTTGGGTCGTCACGGACACGTCGCTGGTCGGCCCGCTCAAGGCACGGGTGACCGAGCTCGCGGCCGAGCACGGCGTCGAGCAGACGGCGACCGCGGGGGGCCGGATGGGCCCCGAGGTCCTGCACGAGCTCGACGAGCCGCCGACGCTGGAGGTCTCGTTCGGCGTGCTGCCCGACGAGGCGGGGCCGGTCAGCTTCGGCTCGCTCCAGGACCAGCTCGGGCAGGTGGTCGTCGACTCGTCCCCGCTCCACCCCCAGCTGGTGACGCCCGTGCGCGCCGGCGTCTACACGCTGAACGTCATCATCCAGCCCGAGACGCAGCCATACAAGGCCGCACAGATGTCCTGCTTCGTGAAGCCGCCCCGGCCCAAGCCGATCGTGGTGTCGGTGACATGACCGATCGCGGCACCGTCGAGTTCTCCGTGCCCAGCCTGCCGAGCGACGCCGGACGGCTCGTGAAGGTCCGCGACGCGGAGCTGAAGATGGTCGACCGGGTGGAGGCGGGCGCTCGGCTCGAGCTCGACGCGGGCCTGTATCTCGCGAGCGTCCTGCTGCCGTCGGGCGAGGAGGACGAGCAGGCGATCCAGGTGACGGCGGGCGGCTTCGCGGAGGTGCGCCTCGGGCCCGAGGATGCGTCGTTCTGCGAGGACTACACGCTCGAGGCCGATCTCCCGCGGTCGCTGGTGTTCAACGCCGGGACCTTCGAGGCGACGCCTTCGAGCGCGCCGCACGAGTGGTTCGCACGAGTGGTGTCGGCGGACGCGGAGGTGCCCGCCCTGGAGCTGGTCGAGTCGGCGTCCGACGCCGCGGGTGTGGCCGACCTGGTGTGCCATGGCACTCCTTACGGGAGAACGCTGCTCTGGGCGCAGGTCGCGGTGCCCGGCCAGGTCCCCTTCGTGTGCGCGCTGCCGATGCTGCCGGGCCATCCCGAGGCGACGTGCCGGCTGCGCGTCGTCGCCACCACGGACGCAATCCGCGTGACGGCGCTGCCCACGGGCAGCCCGCTAGTCGAGGCCGTCGTCGCCTATCTGGTCACGGGCAACCCGAGCCATGCGGCCGAGGTGGCCTCGCAGGCCGTCTCGCTCATGCAGGGCAAGCTGGAGGATCCGGTCGCTGCCGCGCTGGGCGCCTACGCGCTGCTGCGGATCGGTCGCCTCGACGAGGTTCGCGACTGGGTGGAGAACCTCGCCAACTGGTTCCCCGAAATGCCGGACGGGGCGATCCTGGCGGCGGAGCTCGCCGCGCGCGCCGGCGAGCGCGACGACGCCTGGCTCCCGGAAGCGGTGAGCCGGGGCGTGCCGATGTTCGCGGACGGCCTGTCGCTGCTCGCCACCCGGCTGCGCGCCGGCGAGCGCGAGGATCCCAGCCGGCTGCTGGAGATCGCCACCCTGGCCGACTTCGCGCAGCTCGTCGTCGCGTACCCGGCCGCGGACCCGCAGGCGCCGGCGACGAGCCAGCACCACGTCGAGGACTTCGACCCGGCCGCGGGCTGGCAGCGCTTCGAAGGAGGCTGAGGACGTGTTCCGGATCGAGATGCTCCCCGCCCGCCAGGGCGACGCCCTGCTGATCGAGTACGGCACCGACGCCGACCAGCACCGCGTGCTCTTCGACGCCGGCACGACCGGGTCGTGGAACGGCGCGGTCCGCGCCCGGATCGAGGCGCTGGGGGCGGGCAACCGGCGCTTCGAGCTGCTCGTCGTCAGCCACATCGACACCGACCACATCGGCGGCGTCCTGCCGCTGCTGGGCGACGACCAGCTCGGCATCGAGTTCGCAGACGTCTGGTTCAACGGCTTCCGCCACCTGCCCGGCGCGCTCGAGCCGATGGGTCCCGTCCACGGCGAGAAGCTCACGACGCTCCTGCTCGACAAGGGGCACACCTGGAACGGCGCGTTCGGCCGCGACGCCGTGGTCGTGCCCGACGCCGGCGCGCTGCCGCGCAAGGAGCTTCCCGGCGGCCTCGTGCTGACGCTGCTGTCGCCGCGCCCGAAGGAGCTCGCCGAGCTGCGGCCGGTCTGGGAGCCGGTGGTCAAGCAGCACGGCCTCGACCCGGAGACCGTGCCGCCGCCGCCCGTGGAGCTGCCGCCCGGCCTCGAGCCGCTCGGGCCGGTCAACGTCGACGAGCTCGCGGGACGGCCGTTCAAGGCGGACACCGCCGAGGCCAACGGCAGCAGCATCGCCGTGCTCGCCGAGTTCGAGGGCCACAGCGCGATGCTGTGCGCCGACGCCTTCCCCGGGGTGATCCTGGAGACCGTCACGCGCCTGCTCGGCGACGGGCAGGCGCGCATGAAGGTCGACGCGTTCAAGCTGCCGCATCACGGCAGCCGGGCGAACCTGCACCGGGCGCTGATGGAGCGGATCGAGTCTCCGGTCCAGCTCATCTCGTCCGACGGCACGCAGACCAAGCATCCGCATCCGGAGGCCATTGCTCGCGCGGTCGTCACGCAGCAGAACCCGCGCCTGGTGTTCAACTACCGCACCGAGTTCAGCGAGATGTGGGATCCGGCCGGCCCGACGCCGGTGGGGCGCGGCGCGCACTCTTGGGACCCCGAGTTCCCGCCGGGGGCGCCGGGCGCCGTGGTCGAGCTCGGCGGCTGACCGCGTTTCAGCGCTGGTTCAGGATGAGCTCGCAGTTGGCGCCTCCGCACTTCGGCGGGGCGGCGGGGTCCCCGGGATCCCAGTAGAGGTGCACGTGGCCGAAGGCGACGGGAACGTGTGGCGGTTGCCGAGCGCGCCGCCCCCGAGGTCGTAGTAGAGGACCGGCATGCCGCTCGACTCGAGCAGCGCGTTCGCGTTCCCCTGGCCGACGTCGTAGACGGCCGCCGCATCGGCTCTGAGGGCGTCGTCCGGGTGGCCGAAGCCGCGCGCGTAGCGGATGACACCCGCGGCAAACAGGTTCATGTAGTGGCCGACCTCGAACCCCTCGTCGCCGAGCTCGAGGATCAGCCACTCGCCCTCCGGAGTCCGCTCGTCCCGGATCTGATGGCTGGGCTCGAGGTGCATCTCGACGACCGAGACGTACGAGTCGGCGTCCGGGAAATCGCCGAGCCACCGCATCTCGCCCCGGAAGGGTCGAACCAGTTCGCGTCGACGCTGTCGAGCAGCAGCGTCCGCTCGTCGTCCGGCTTGCCGTCCGGCGGCTCACGCGTGTCCACGCGCGCGTAGACGCGGGCCGGCAGATCGCGGTCGGGTGCGTCCTCGCCGTAGTAGCGGAGGAAGCTCATCGCGCTCACGCGACCTTACCGATTAGCTGTCTTGACCGAAAGGCCGGTGGCATGAGACGGTTGGCCGGTGAACCGTGAGGTCGGGATCGCGCTCTCTGGCGGCGGGCACCGGGCGACCGCCTTCGCGGTCGGCGTCCTGCTCTACGTGCGGAAGGCGGAGCTTCGAGGGCAGGTCACCTCGATCGCGTCGGTGTCCGGCGGGTCGCTTGCCAACGCCGGTCTCGCCGCGCGCCTCGACTTCACGAGCGCGCCTTCAGCGGACGTCGAGAGCGCGCTGCGACAGATCGCGCGGAGGTGCACGGGCCGCTGGATCACGCCGGTCTCGCGCATCGCGCGCCTGATGGCGCTGGCCGTGATCGGCGTCTGGGCGGCGGCGGCCCTGCTGGGCGTGTGGTTCCTGCCGGTCGACCTGGAGCTCCAGGCGGTGGCGCTGGTGGTCGGGGTCGCCATCCTGCTGGGCCTGATCGGCCTCTTCGTGACGGGCCGGGGCTCGCTGTTCGGCTGGTGGGGCACGTGGGCCTACCTGGCCCTGCTCCTGCTGCTGGCGGAGCTCGTGGCGGTCGGCATCCCACGACTGCGCCACAGCGACGCGCTGCGGGATGCCTTCGACCTCGTCGGCGTCACTCACTGGGCCGACAGCGTCGTCACCGTGATCGTGCTCGTGGCGATCGGCCTGCTGCTGGTCGCGGCCCTGCTGAGTCTGCGGGGCCGCGTGGCCGGGCGGGCATTCGCGCACACGCTGTTCCCGGGCGGACCGTCGACCCGTCTCGATGTCCTGGACCAGCGGTCGCTCGACCACGTCATCTGCGCCACCGACCTGCACGCCGGCCACAACGTCTACTTCGGCGGTGGGTTCGTCTACGGGTACGACTTCGGCGTCGGCACGCCGGGCTCGCTGCGGCTGCACGTCCCGACGCAGGCGTCGGCGGGCTTCCCCGGCGCGTTCCCGGTCCGCTTCCTCCCCACGAAGCGCTGCGGCTTCCAGGGTCCGTACGAGCACGACACCGCGAGGCTCGCGCTCGTCGACGGCGGCGTCTACGACAACATGGCCGACCAGTGGGTGCGCGGGTTCGACGCCAGGTTGGCGCGGCTCGGCACCCACGCACCCGCTTGGAGAGATGCGGACGAGCTGGTGGTCGTCAGCGCGTCCGCCGGCCTCGACTGGCGGTCGACGGGCTCCGTGCGTCTGCCGCTCGTCGGCGAGCTGTTCGGGCTGATGCGCGACAACTCGGTGCTCTACGACAACGGCAACAGCCTGCGCCGCCAGGACCTGGTGACGCGCTTCCAGCAGGCGCCGGCCACGGGCTCCGGGCTGAGGGGCGCGCTCGTGCACATCGAGCAGAGCCCGTTTCTCGTGCCGCACTGGTTCGCCCAAAACGGCGACGACGAGGAGAAGGCGCGCGCGGAGGACGCCCTCGAAAAGCTCGGCCAGGACGAGGAGGCGTGGAAGGCGATCGCGAAGGCGAACGCGGGGGTACCGACGACGCTCTTCGCCCTCAGCGATGCGGTCACGGCGCGGCTACTGCGGCACGCCTACGTGCTCGCGATGGTCAACCTGCACGTGATCCTCGGCTATCCGCTCTACGACGTGCCTCCGCTGGCCGACTTCGAGGCGCTGCTCGGCAGCGGCGCGGTGTAGCAGACGCCGGTGATCTCGTCGCCCGGCCGGACCGGAGTCCTTTTCGGCGCATGACGCGAAGGCCTCGCATGGCGGGGCTTTGTCGTTCATGGGGCAGTTGCTCGCCCTGCATTCCCACAGTGCCGGTGCCCGAGCTCACTCCGATCGGGAGCTGGCGCCCCCGCCTGATCGAGGGATCCGCGGCACCAAGCCCCCGGGTCCCTGGCCCCGGGTTCGCCCGGGGGCGATGAGCGGGCGGAGGCGGCACCGTGTGTCGCGTGCTCTCCACCCAGTCGAAAGGAGCCCCGTGAAGTCCGTCCACAAGACGCTGACGCCGGTCGCGCTCGAACCGGCCTCGCATGCGCTTCGACCTGATGTCACGGCGCGCGGCCCTGTCCGGGCTCGGTCGACATGAGAATCGCAATCGCCGGTGGAACCGGAACCGTCGGCGCCGAGGCGGCGCGCGAGCTCGAGCACCGCGGACACGCGGTCCGCATCCTGTCGCGCGACGCGCCGGAGTACGCCGTCGACCTGCGCGACGGCTCCGGCCTGGCCGCCGCGCTCGACGGCGTGGACGTGGTCGTGAACGCCGCCAACGGTGACCGCAGGGTGCTGGTGGACGGCACGGCGCGGCTCCTGCGCGCTGCCGAGGAGGCCGGGGTACGGCACCACGTCGGCATCTCGATCATCGGCGTCGACCGCGTCGGCATCCGCTACTACAAGGCCAAGGTCGCGCAGGAGGACCTGATCCGTCGCTCGGGCGTCCCGTGGACGATCGTGCGCGCGACGCAGTTCCACCCGTACCTGGCGCAGACCTTCGCGCGCAGCGCGAGGTTCGGCATCGTGCCCTGTCTCAAGTTCCCGGTGCAGCCGGTCGATCCGCGCGAGGTCGGGCGCGTCCTGGCCGAGACGGCCGAGGCCGAACCGTTGGAGGGGATCACGCAGTTCGCCGGCCCGGAGGTGCTGAGCGGGTGCGAGCTGGCCCGTAGCTGGCGCCGGCGGACCGGCTCCCACGCGCTGCTCGTGCGCCTTCCCGTGACCCCGGCGATGCGCTCTGGCGCGCTCACGAACCCGGACGCCCGGCGCGGCACCGTGACCTTCGACCAATGGCTGGAGGCGAGATGACGAGCCTGCTCCGGGTCACGCTCGCCTGCCTGGCGGTCTCCGCCGCGGTCCCGGGCCTGTACGCGACCTTCTCGGCGTCGGGCTTCTACGGCGACTTCCCGTTCGGCCGCGGGTGGGTGCAGATGCTGCCGCCCTACAACGAGCATCTGATCCGTGACGTCGGCGACTTCTACCTCGCGTTCACGATCCTGTTCGCATGGGCGGCGTGGCGGCCGTCACGCGAGCTGGTCCTCCCGCTCGCCTCGGCGTGGTCGGTCGCGGCGGTCCTGCACGCCGTCTACCACTCGCTGCACCTGGACGGGTTCGGCGCCGAGGACGCGATCGCGCTGATCGCGGTCCTGGTGACCGTGCTGGCGCTGCCGGTGCTCGCGATCGTCATCACCTTGCGCGAGCGTGTGCCGATGACGGCATGACCCGTATGGCGGGGCTTGTCGTTCATCAGTGGCGGATGCGCTCGTTGTGCGGGTCGTAGAGGACGTCCGGCTCCACGGTGGCGTCGACCGGCTCGCCCAGCACGTCCACCGTGACGCGGGTGCCCACAGTGAGCTCGGGCGGCACCGTCGCGAGCGTCACCATGCGATTCACGGTGAAGGCGAAGGCGCTCGTGCGCACGCGGCCCACGACGGCGCCGTCGATGCGCACGGCCTCGCCTCCGTACACGCAGCGGTACTCGTCGCCGCGCAGTACGACCGTGCGCAGCCGGTGACGTGGCTCCGCGCCGGCCAGCGCCGCCGCGCCGATGAAGTCCTTGTCGCCTGCGACGCAGAAGCCCACGCCGCCCTCGTACGGCGTGTCCGACCCCGTGAGGTCGGTGCCGAGGTACCGGTAGCCCTTCTCGATGCGCAGCGACTCGAGCACGCGGTAGCCGCCGGCCCGGATCCCGTGTTCGCGACCGGCCGCCATGAGCCGGTCCCAGACCTGCACCGCCCACTCCGGAGCGGCGTACAGCTCGAACCCGAGCTCGCCGACGAACGTGATCCGCTGGGCGAGCGCCGAGGCGGGGCCGACCGCGATCTCTCGCGCATGGCTGAACGGCAGCGCCTCGCCGGACACGTCGTCGCCACCGGCCGCCGTGAGCACGTCGCGAGCGCGCGGGCCCCAGATCCCGATCACGGCGAGCTCGTCGGATACGTCGCGGATCTCGACGTTCCCGTCGGCGTGGAGCTCGAGCCAGCCGCGGTCGGAGTCGACGGCCGCCGAGCCGGTGACGAGACGGAAGCGGTCCTCGTCCAGCCGCGTGACGGTGAGGTCGGCGACGATGCCCCCGTCGCCGTTGAGGAACTGCGTGTAGACGACCCGCCCGACCGCGCGGTCGATGCGGGCGTCGCACACGCGCTCGAGCAGCGCCAGGGCACCCGGACCCGAGACCTCGAGCTTGCCGAACGACGTGAGGTCGAAGATCCCCACGCGCCCGCGGACCGCCCGATGCTCCTCGGCGACCCGGTCGAGATAGGGCGGCGCCCTCCAGCCGAACGCGCGCTGGTCCTCCCCAGCGCGCCGCGACCGCAGGCCGGGCTCGAAGTAGTCGGGGCGCTCCCAGCCGTTCTTGGTGCCGAAGACCGCGCCGAGCTCCTCCGATCGCACGTGGAGCGGGCTCAGCCGGCGCCCGCGGCCCGCCTGGCTCGTGTCGAGCGGGTAGCGCAGGCGGTAGTAGTACTTGTAGACCTCGCGCGCGGCCTCGGCGGCCAGCACGGTGTCGCGGTACACCCGCCCGAAGCGCCAGGCACGGTAGGGCACGACGTCGACCTCGGTCGCGCCGGCGGTCATCCACTCCGCCAGCGCCTTGCCGAGCCCGCCCGCGGCGCCGAAGCCGTTGAGCGACAGGCCGGCCGCGACCCAGAAGCCGCGCACGCCGGGCAGCGGGCCGAGCAACGGGTTGCCGTCGGGCGTCATCGCATCCGGGTGGCAGAGGAGGCGGACGACGCCCGCGTCCTCGAGGAACGGGAACCGGCGGATCGCGCCTTCGAGCAGCGGCGCGAAGCGATCCATGTCCGACTCGACCGGGCTGGCCTCGTGCTCCCAGGGCACGGCGTCCGTCCAACGCGCCGGAGGGTCGGGCTCGTAGCCGCCCACGAGCAGGCCGCCGCCCTCCGCCTTGCCGTAGACGAGGTGGTCGGGGTCGCGGAAGCACGGCGCGTCGCGCGGTATCTCGTGCCCGGCCACCGCTTGCATCGCGACGTGCTGGTGATCGACCGGCACGGACGGGACGAACGCGCCGACCATCGCCGCGACCTGCGGCGCCCAGATGCCGGCTGCGTTGACGACGTGCTCGGTCTCGATCGGCCCGCCCTCGGTGAGCACCGCGCGCACCTCGCGGCCGGCGCCGAGCTCGATACCGGTCACGCGGACCCGGCGCCTGATGTCGACGCCGAGCGCTCGCGCCGCATCCGCCACAGCGTGGGTCGCGATATGCGGATCGACATGGCCGTCGCCGGGCATCCAGACGGCGCCGAAGATCGGCGCGCCGTCGGCCTCCGGAAGCCGCTCGAGCACCTCGGCCGAAGAGATGAGCTCGGCCTCGAGCCCGATGCCCGCGGCAGCGCTCGCGGCCCGGCGCAGGTCGAGCAGGCTCTCCTCGCTCGACGCGATGCGCACGCTGCCGACGCCCTCGAAGACGCCGAGCTCGCAGTACAGCTCGACGCTGTAGCGCCGGAAGCGCATCATCGTCGACGACGGGTTGAACTGGGTCACGAGCCCCGCGGCGTGGTGGGTCGACCCGCTCGTGAGCTCGCCCTTCTCCAGCAGCACGATCTCGCGCCACCCGGCCCTGGCGAGGTGGAGCGCGACGCTGCACCCCGCGATCCCGCCCCCGATCACCACCACCCCGGCTCGCTCCATATCGGAGATCATCTCTCGCATGCCGCTGGGCGCGTCGCTCGACGAGGTGCTGGACCTGGTTGAAGAGCTTGCCGGTAGCCGCACGGTCGCCGAGCTGCCGGGCGGGCTGACCAACGCCAACCACAAGGTCTCCACCGAGGCCGGCGCGTACGTCGTGCGGCGCTGGAGCGACGACACCGGCCTGCTCGCGATCGACCGCGACAACGAGCACTGGAACACCGTCCGGGCGGCCGAGACGGGCGTCGCCGCCCCGGTCGTCGCCTACCTCCCCGAGCACAACGCGATGGTCCTGGAGTTCATCGAAGGGCGGACGATGAGCCCCGAGGATCTACGCACGGGCGGCCACATCGCGCGCGTGGCCGGCGCCTGCCGCCGCCTGCATTCCGCGAGGCGCTTCCGTGACGACTTCGACATGTTCGAGACCCAGCCGCGCTATCTCGGCATCGTCCAGGCCCGGGGCTTCCGCCTGCCCGATCGCTACCTCGAGTTCGCGCCGCACGTCGCCGCGATCCGCGAGGCGTTCAGCGTGCGCGAGGAGCCCACGGTGCCGTGCAACAACGACCTCCTGGCCGAGAACTTCATCCTCGCCGCCGACGCCTTCCGGCTGATCGACTACGAGTACTCGGGCAACAACGACGCGTGCTTCGAGCTGGGCAACGTGTGGAGCGAGTCGAACCTCTCGCTCGCCCAGCTCGAGGAACTCGTCGCCGCCTACTACGGGCGGGTGCTGCGGCACAAGGTCGCCCGCGCGCGCCTCTGGGGTCTGATGTCGAAGTACGGCTGGACGCTCTGGGCCTCGATCCAGGACGGCGTCTCGGACATCGACTTCGACTTCTGGGCGTGGGGCATGGAGAAGTACGACCGGGCAGTGGCGGAGTTCGACGCGCCCGACTTCGAGCGCCTCCTCGAGGAGGCGCGGCGTCCAGACTGATTGCTGAGCGGCCTTGACCGTGACCGGCGGGCGGTGGTATTGATCTGAGGACGGCTAGGCGCACGAGGCGCGCGCAGGAGGCTGAGCAGGTGATTGAGCGGCGAGCCGACGAGCAGCAGACCATGCTCCTGCTCGAGCACGCCCGTGCGAGCCGCTGCGCGCTGAAGCTCCGCGACGGCATCCCGTACGACGCCTGGCTCGGCGTCGGCCGCTCCATCGTGCAGGTCAGGAGCACGTCCGCGTGGTGGCTTGGCGACTGGCTCGTCTACGGCGAGCGCGTCTACCGCCGGCGCTACCGCGACGCCATGCGGGCGACCCCGCTCGACTACCAGACGCTGCGCAACTACGCCTGGGTCGCACGCCAGGTCGAGCCGTCCCGCCGGCGGGACACGCTGAGCTTCCAGCACCACGCCGAGGTGGCGGCGCTGCCCGCGGTCGAGCAGGACCTCCTGCTGGGGCGCGCCGAGCGACACGGCTGGAGCCGCAACGAGCTGCGGCGGCAGCTCGCGACGCGCCGCCACGCGCGCGGCTGCCTGGGCCCGGCCGGCCCCGTCGTCCTGCGGATCCAGGTCGAGCCGCCGCGCGAGGAGCGCTGGCGCCAGGCGGCGCGGGCGGCCGAGCAGGACCTCGCCGACTGGGTCGCGGCGGCCGCCGACGAGGCGGCGCACGCCGCGCTGCCGCGCCGCACGAGCTCCGTCGCTTAGACCGGCCGGACCGGCACCTCGAGCGTGACCTCCACGAGGGAATCGCCCTCCGCCAGGCGGACGTCGGCGGCCTCGGAGCCGCCCCCGGGGCCCGCGGCGGCGACGGTGTAGTCGCCCGCGGCCGGGGCAGTCAGCTCGAACCGGCCATCCTCGCCCGTGACCGCCGCGATGTCCGGCAGCGGGACCGGCCCGGCGGTCAGGAAGACGCGGGCCCCGTACACCGGCGCGCCGTGGGCGTCGAGCACGGAGCCCGCGATCAGGCCGCCCGCCACCGCCCGATCAGGCCTTCCAGAGCGTCATGTTGTTGTAGACGGGCGTCGAGATGCGCGTGCCCGAGTTCGTCGTCGCCCCGCCGTAGGCGTGCACCGCCACGCCGACGCGCTTGCCGTCGACGATGCGGTAGACCGCGCTTCCGCTCTGCCCGCCCATCGTGTCGATGTCGTAGAAGACCTTGCGGCTGTCGACCGCCGCGATCGCGTGGGCGTCGTACCACTGCGTGCCGGACGGCTTGTCCCCGGGGTAGCCGGAGATGTTGGCCGTCGAGGCCTTGAGGACGGCGTCGCTGTAGACGCCGTAGCCGAACCAGCCGACGGTGTTGCCGAGCTCGCTCGGGATGATGATCGCGCCGTAGTCGTAGAACTCCGACCCGTCGCGCGTCCAGCCCACGACCGAGCGGAAGCTGACGCTGCGCACGGAGCCGTAGGGGAGCGTGGCGCCGTTGCGCCCGGGCATCACGTCGATGCTCTTCACCCAGCCGTCGCGCCCCGGCACGGGGCTGCCCTTGATGTAGACGACGTGGCCGGCCGTGATCAGCGTGTGCGGGCCGATGAACCAGCCCGTGCCGATCCAGCGCGAGTTGTCGCGCGCGACGATCGACAGCGAGGCGTGCACGCGCCACGGGTAGGCGGCGGTGTTGGTGATCTGCACGCGGTCGTCGGGCCCGTGCACGGTCTCCGCCACCGGCCCCGGCTCGCCGTACGAGGCGGTAGCGATGTCCGCCAGCATCATCTCCGGCGGCGTCCAGAGCTCGTCCGGCGCGGCCTCGCGCCGGTTCGGGGCCTCCGCCTCGACCTCGCCGCTGACCTCGATCGCGTCGCCCGCCTCACCCGCCGAGCCGGGCTGCTCCGCCTCCTGGATCGGCGCCGCCTCGGACGGGCGGCTCGACACGGCCGTGTGCGGATTCGTAACGGCGCTCCACGCCGCCTCCTGGAGTTCGGGCCCGTCGGACATCGCTGCCCCTTTCGAGGAGGTCGTCCGCCGACCGCCGGTCGGCCGGCGCTGTTCCTGTCAGTCGTAACCGACCGGCGGCGGCCGGTCAACCGGAGAAGGAGCGGCGCACGACCTTCGGCAGCCGGCCGGGGCGGCGTTCGACGATCTCGTGCGTGGCGCCGGGCGGCAGCTCACCGTCGACGGCCTCCGCGGCCTCGCCGCGCTCGATCAGGCCCTCGATGAAGGCGCGCTCCTCCGGGGTGAGGTCGTCGTCGTCGTCCGCGGGCGGCGGCTCGCGGTCGTCCTCGGCCATGACCTCACGGTACTACCCGGTCTAGAGCCGGAAGCCGCAGTCGAACACCGCGCGGCGGACCTCCAGCCCCTCCTCGCCCTCGGCAAGGTGATGCGTCTTGTAGGCGAGCGGCCCGGCGATGGCGCGCAGGGACTCGCCGCGCCCGCCGAGCTCGATGCTGCCGAGCCGGAAGAGGTCCTCGACGTACAGCTCCGCGCCGCGCTCGGCGGTGGCCGGCCGCATACCGGCGTAATCGAGCGCCGACGGCTCGACGGCGAGCGCCGGCGCGGTCGGCGGCACGCGGACGAGCAGCCGCTCCTCGAAGCCGTAGCGGCGGCCGGGCAGCGCCGTCCACGCCGCGTCCCGTCCCTCCTCCGGCGGCGCGGTCCCGGCCGGCGGCGACGGCGGGACCTCCTCGCCCGTGAGCTCGGTGGCGGAGTCGAGCGCGAGGATCCCGTGGCGGACGAACCCGAACTTGAGCGCGTCGAGGTTGTTGGAGCCGAAGCGCCGGCCGTCGGCGACGAGCATGTGCGCGGCGATCTGGCTGAAGTAGCCGGCGCTGACCGGCGCCTCGCGGATCGCGTCGACGAGCAGCTGCCCGAGCTCGCGGCTCGCGTCATGCAGCGCCGCCTCGTCGGCGCCGTCGGTCGCCACCATGCCGGCCAGGACCTTGAGCATGGCGCCCGTGAACACGCGCGAGAACGAGTGCGGCTTCGAGGACAGCGTGGTGGCCGGCGCCTGCGGCGGCAGCGCCCCCGGATCGCGGTAGAACCACTCGTTGGCGGCGTTGCGCAGGCAGTCGGGCTCGGCCCGGTGCGGGCTGACCTGACGCATCGCCCAGCCGAGCTGCTCGCCGATCCGGGAGACGCGCGAGGTCCGCCACAGCTCGCCCCCGGTCTCGGCCAGCACGGCGTCGCGCACGCTCGGCAGCTGGAGCGCGACGAGCAGCGCGCTGATGTCGCCGAAGGCCTCGTGGAAGCCGGCGATCTCGATGCTCATCTCGTCCCACAGCTGGGGGCGGATGGCGTCGAGCACCGCGTGGCCGAGCTCGTGGCAGGCGATGTCGGGACTCTCGGCCGTGTAGCACGTGTGGCCGGCGACCTCCTGGTGGTAGAAGATCAGGCCGCCGTCGCGGCGGTACTCGGCGTTGAGGCGGACGGTCTTGTCGAGCGTGACCGTCAGCTGATCGCCGATCCCCTCCTGCCAGGCCGACGGCCCTCCGTCCATGCCCGCCCAGAAGTCGGCGCCGCGCCGCAGTGCGTCGGCCGCGGTCCAGTAGCGCAGCTCGGGGGTGCCGGGAGCGGCCGGCACCGCCGCCGGCGCGGGGACCGAGAAGGCGAACGCGAGCGGCGTCGCCGCCAGGTCCGGCATCGGGCGCGGTATCGGCGTGACGTGGGCGCCCGGCTCACCCGGGTCGTCCTCCCATGCATGGATCTCGGCGTCGTTCGACATCTCGCCTCCGGGTCAGCGGGTCCGTCGGCCAGCGTCCCAGAGGCGCTCGAACGCTGTCAATCGCGCTGGCTCAGCGCCGTAGCCGGATCGCCTGTCGCATCTCGCCGATCCGCACGGTCGCGCTGAGCGTGCCGCGCCGTTGCAGCCTCTGCCACGCGCTCCGCGGCAGGCGGACGCGGACGGATGCCGTGCCGGCGCGTGGGAGGTCGACGAGGGTCGTCGCGATCGTGCGGTGCCCGCGCCGCAGCTCCAGCGTCGCCCGCAGGGTGCCGCCGGAGCACAGCCGAAGCACGGCTCGGCGGCCGGTCCCGGCTCGCGCCGAGAGAACCCGGACGGCCAGCGAGCGCGCCGATCAGGGCGAGCGCCCAGCTCCGGAAACCCAACGCCGTGCCCATTGCCCGATCCCCCTGGTCGAACGATCCGTGTCTCCGCCGTGAGGGCCAATACCCCGCTTAACGGTCGGGCATGCTCGAAGATCTCGAGCGATCTAGGGGCGCGCCAGCTCGACGTCGACGTAGTCGAGGTCGACGGTCCCCGGCTGGGTGCCGCCCGGATGGGACGGGTCCCCCTTGGCGAGGGTCAGCGTCGAGGTGCCCGCCGGGAGCTGCACGAGGACGGTCGTCTGCCTGAGCATCTCCCGGAACTGCGTCGGGTCGTAGCTCACGACCTGCCATGGGCCGTCGTCGACGCGCAGGATGTGCATGGACTTGATCTGCGCCCGCCGCTCCTGTTCGCTGCCTGCCGTCGAGTACCCGATCGTCAGCCGGTAGGTCCCCGCGGCGGGGACGGTTACCGGCAGCCTGAGATTGCTGGTGGGCTGGCTAAGTCCGCGCACGTAGGCGTCTTCGGAGAACGCGTTGGCGAAGAAGTTGCCCTCGCTCATGTCCACGCGCACGAGCGCGGCGCCCGTGATCGTGCCGCTCTCGGCCTCGACGCGGGTGCGGAAGGGCGTAACCTCGATGTAGTCGAGGCCCAGCGTGCCCGAGCGCACCGCCAGGCCGATCCGGTTCCGGCCCCGCTCGAGCACCACATGGGTGCGCCGGGACGCGAACGGCGCGGCCCGCCCGGTGCGGGCGTACTCGACGGGCCGGCGGGCCCGGCCGTCGACCTCGACCGTGCCCGTGACCGCCTCCGGCGACGAGTAGCGGATGACGAGGTCGTACGCACCCGCCTTGGGCGCGTCGACGGTGAAGGTCGCGGCGCGCCGCTTGCGCAGGGCGGCGTACGCGTTGTCCGACGCGAGCGAGTTGCTCTCTCGGCCGCCGGCGACATCCTCTGCCTCGTGCCGGCGAGCCGGCCGCGGGCCGCCGTGCCCGTGGCGGTCCGGCGTGATGACGGCCAGGTAGGCGTCCGTGTCCTTGATGTCGTTGACCGGGACGGAGATCCGGCCGTGCCGCACGGGATAGCTGCCCTCGAACAGCGTGACCGGGCCATCGGAGACACCGTCGGTCCCGGTCCACTCGGTGGTGGACACGCGCACGTGGGCCTCGCGACCGAAGCGGTGCAGGCCGCGGACCTTCAGCTGCAGGTCGCCCTCGCCTCCGCCGAACACCACGCGCACCGTCTTCTTGCGGCGGTCGGCGCTCGCGAAGCCGTCCGGCGCCGCGAGGTGCTCGACGCCCTCGATGCGCGTGACCACCCGGCCGTTCCGGTTGGCGCCCGAGGCGTCTGCGACGGTCTCGCCGCCGGCCTCGTCGAACCGGTAGGCGACGACGTTGCCGCTCGCGGGCGCGCCCATGAGGGCCTCGAGCTCCGCTGCCGTCAGAGCGCGGTCGTGGATCTGGAAGTCGTCGATCGTCGCGTCGAGCAACGGATCGGGGTACTGGGAGCGGCCCAGCCAGTTGTTGGTCGTGTTGCCCCCGGCGAGGTCGGACGGGGCGAGCGTCATGTTCGGGTTGCTGCCGACCGCCGCGCCGTTGACGTACAGCGTGCCGGTGGTGCCGGACTTCGTCACCGCGACGTGCGTCCAGCCCACCGGCAGCGGCGCGGTCCCGTTGATCTGCTGCTCGCCGCCGCCGCCGGTCGTCGTGATCGCGAAGCGGACGGTGCCGCTGCCGCTGCGCGGCGCCAGGAACATGTAGGTCCCTGTCCCGGTGCCGAAGTCGAAGAGCCGCGCCCAGTCGGTGACCGTCCCCATGTTCACCCAGGCGGAGATCGTGAAGTCGGTCAGGGCGCCGACGACGCCGGGCGGGAGCTCGACGTACTGATTCGCCTCGGAGCCGTTGAGCTTGATCGCGTTGCCCGAGCCGGCCCTGCCCGGAATCCTGGTCGCGGGCGCCGGCGTGGGCTCGCCGACCTCGATCGTCCGTCCCTCCCGCGCCGGGGGCGTCGTCTCGACCATCTTCCCGCTCATCTCGCCATACCACTTGAACAGGGCGTAGTTGCCGGTGGGCTGGGCCTCGCGCGCAGGGCCGGAGCCGCCGCCGACGGGTACGAGAAGGTCGGACAGCCGGCCGGGCTTGTGCCAGAACGCGAGGTTGGCGGTGTCGACCTGCGCCCGCTCGAGCTTGGCCACGAAGCGGGTCAGCCAGCCGGGGACGCCGGCGTCGCGCGGTGAGCCGTACTCGTTGATGCTGATCGTCAGCGGTCCGATGCCGAGCTCCCGCTCGATCTCGCGATAGCGTTCGACGTGCGCCTCGACGGAGAGGCCCGTCTCGGGGCCGAGCTCGTGCCACGAGACGATGTCGGGCACGGTGTCCGAGGCGACCGCCGCCTCGAGGAACTGCTCGATCCCGGCCATGTAGTCGCGGTCGTGGCTGGGGCCGATGATGGGCGTGTCCGGATCGATGCTGCGGATCAGGCGGTAGGTCCTCGCCCACATCTCGTCGAAGTCGCCCCAGCTCGGGTTCCATGTCCACTGCGGCTCGTTCCAGATCTCGTAGCCGTAGAGGTTGTCGGCGCCGGACGCCTTGGTCTCGCGGACGATCCGCTCCACCTGCGCGTACCAGTACTCGTCGCCCTGCCACTGGTACGGGAACGTCGGGAAGATGTCGGGCAGCCGGATGGTGACCGTGGCGCCGTGGCGGCGGGCGGCCCGCCACACCTTCAGCGCGTCGCCGACCGGCGCCGGCTCGCCGTTGGGCAGGTGCGTCGCCCCCGGGGGCGGCTGCGTGAACATCTTCGGCCTGGTGGGGGCGATCCACCGGTCGGCTGGCCACCCCTCGTCGCCGAGCCCGTACAGGCTGCCGGAGGCCGCGTGGTCGACGGCCTTGAAGGGCTTCGAGACGTCGACGGTGAGCACCAGCGGCGCGCGGTCCGTGTCGTGCTGCTGCGCGCTCACCCCGGCGCGGCCCGTGGACGCGACCAGGACGAGCGATGCCGTCACGGCGAGCACCGCGACCGTCCCGATCCAATGACGGTGAGCGCTAACAAGCACGGAGCTGCCTCCCTAGGTCCTCGTGCCACGAATCACCACGGCGGCGACCCCTCTCGCCGCCGTGGCAAAATGTTAGCGCTCACATCAGCCGTGTGTCAAGCCGCTACTCCGCGATCCTGACGGTCTGGGAGCCGGCGACGTTCCAGGAGCCGTTGCTGCTCTGGGTCTGGACCTGGACCTTCACCCTGGCGATCTTGTTCGACTCGTGCGGGCCGAAGTCGATGATCCAGAAGTGGTGGCCGTTGTCCTCCGCGCACCGCTCCTCGTCCGCGCGCTTGGTCAGGTAGACGCCTGACGACATGTAGTACCGCAGGTTGACGCGCGCGCACACGCCCGAGGAGTTGTTGAGGTGCAGCCCGCCGCCCAGGCGCGGGGTGACCTTGACGCCGTCGAGCTCCCACGACATGTCGCCGGAGCCTTGCGGCACGCCGAGGTCGAACCCGAGGCCACCGAAGTCGACGCCGTCGGCGGTGATCCTCACGTTGTCGTCGGCAGTGTCCACCGGGTACGTCTCGGACTCGACTGCCGACCAGCCGCTCGCGGTCTGCTTCTGCAGCGTGACCCTCACGTCGTCGATGTCGTCGTCGGCGTAGTCGTCGAGGTCGATGTCGTACTCGTGGTGGCGGTCGTCGTCGACGCACCGGGTCGGGCTGAAGTGCGGGTCCGTGAGCGCGTCGTTGTCGCGATCGCGGTAGACGAGCTTGATGCGCGCGCAGGTTCCGTCCGCGTCGTTGACGTGGAGCGTGCCCGTGAGGCGCGGTTCGATCTTGCTGTCGCGCAGGGCGAACTCGAGCCGGCCGCTGCCGGTGGGCACCCCGGCCGCGAACGTGCCGTTGCCGAAGTCGTAGCCGGTGCCGGTGAGCCTGGGCCGGTCCGTGTCGATGACCGCTGCGTGGGCCGGTGCGGCGAACGCGACGGTGGCGGCGACCGCCAGACCGAGCCTCAGCGTCTTGCTGAACATGGGGATCCCTTTCGTGGGGGTGGGAACGGGAGCGGCGAGTGTCCCGGCGGGTGGCCGATCGACGCACCAGGAGAATCCCCGGACTATTAGGGCCGCGGCGCCGGGCGCTGCAGCGCGAGCGTGAGCTGCGTGCGCGAGCGCACGCCGAGCTTGCGGTACACATGCCCGAGGTGGAACTCGACCGTCTTCGGGCTGAGGAACAGCTCGGTCGCCACCTCGCGGTTGGTCGCGCCGCGCGCCACGGCCTCGGCCACGCGCTGCTCGGCGGGCGTGAGCCCGTCGCTGGATGCCCGCAGCCGTCCGCCGGCAGCGCGCAGCTCGGAGCGCGCGAGCTGCGCCCAGGTCTCGGCGCCGAGCCGCTCGAACACGAGGCGGGCGGCGTGCAGCCGGCGCCGGGCCTCGGCCTGGCGCCGCGCCCGGTGGAGCCTGGCACCGTGTGCCAGCAGCGTGCGGGCACGCTCGAACACGACGGGCGACGCGGCATGATGACGGTGGGCGGCGGCGAAGTGCTCGTCCCAGTCGTCCTCCGCGACGAGGCCCGCGCAGCGCGCAGCCAGGGCGTGCGCGCCCGCGGTTCCCACGTTCGCCGCCTGCTCCGCCAGCCGCTCGTAGACACGGACGGCGTCCTCGCGCCGGCCGGCGCGCACGAGCGCCTCGACGAGGTCCGGGGCCCACGGGATCTGCGTCGGCTCCTCGAGACCGTGCTGCCCGGCGCGCCGCTCGGCCGCCTCGAGCATGGCGAGGGCGGCGTCCACGCGGCCGAGCGCGAGCTCGAGGAACCCGGTGGCGGCGTCCGCGAACATCAGCACGCTGCCGAGCCGAGCGGGCTCCGCGATCTCGCGCGCGCGGGCGATCGCCGCACGCGCCGGCGCCTCGCGGCCGCATGCGGCGTCGAGCCGTGCGCGCATGGTGAGCGCCTGCGCGAGGGGCCCGCGCTGACCCGTCACCTCGGCGAGCTGCATCGCCTCGTCCAGCTCACCGCGAGCGTCCGTCCAGTGATCCAGGCGCATCGCGCAGTCGGCGGCCACCACCAGCGGCATCACCTGTGCGGTGATCGAGCCCGTCTCGCGCAGCGCGGCGACCATGCCCAGGGCATCCTCGCGAGCGCGCGCGTACTCCTCGGTCGGGAAGCGGGCATTGGTGGCCAGCAGCAGCGAGCTGGCGACCGGCGAGCGCGGATCGACGGCGGAGCCCAGCTGCTCCAGCTCGTCGAGCAGCGGCTGCGCCGCGCGCGCCTGGCCGCGCAGCACCAGGAGCCAGACGAGGGTGCCGAGCACGTGGGCGCGGGCGACGGCGTCGCCGCCGTCGCCGAGCAGGGCGTGAGCGCGCTCGGCGCGCTCGGTGGCGGCGAGCAGATCGCCCATGATCGCCGCCGCCATGGCGGCATCCGCCATGGCGCCGGCGCCGTGCATCGGATCGGCGCCGGCGATCGCCTCGGCGGCACGCATGAGGACCTCGCTCGCGACGGCGACGTCGCCGCCCCAGATCTCGGCATGGCCGAGCAGCATGTGGGCCTGCACGCTGTGCGGGCCAGGCGACGCCAGCGCGGCGGCCTCGGCGAGCAGTGCCCTCGCCTTGGCGCCGTGGCCGGCGACGAGGGCCGCGCGGCCGCCGTCGAGCAGCCGCCGGAGACGGACGTCGTCGTCCGGGGTCAGGCGTGCCGCGCGCTCGAGCGCCGCCGCCGCCGTCGCGTGAGCGCGGCGCGCCTCCGCCTGGCCGGCGAGGCGTTCGAGCGCGTCCGCCGCGGCGGCGCTCGGGCCGACGGCGGCCGCCGCCAGATGCCATGTGCCGCGCTCTGGGCCGAGTGCTGCGGCGAGCGCGGCGTGCACGCGTCGGCGCTCCGCGGGCGGTGCTTCGTGATACGCCACGGCCGCCACGAGCGGGTGCGAAAGCTCGATGCGGTGCTCCGCGACTGTCGCCAGGCCGGCGTCCTCGAGCTCCTCCAACGCGGGAGCCGTGACCTCGACCGCCCGGACGACCGGCGCCAACTCCCCGGAGCCCTCGGCCGCCACTGCCAGCAGCGCCGTGCGCGCGCCATCGGAGAGCGCCGCGATCCGGCCCGCGAACGCGCGACGAACGCCGCCCCCCGGCACCGGCGGGCGGGGCAGCGGCGCGCGACCGGCGCGCTCATCCGGGGTCAGCGCGCCGGGCAGCTCCAAGAGGGCCAGCGGGTTGCCCGCCGCCACGGCGCACAGCTCGGCGGCGACCTCGGGCGCGATGCCCTGGCGTGCGAGCAGGGCCACGGCGCTGGCGTCGTCGAGCGGCCCGACCGGCAGCACCGGCACCGCCGCCGGCGGGTCCGCGCGCGTCGCGAGCAGGACCGCGACGCCCGTCGGCGGCCTACGAGCCAGATACTCCACGCACTCTCGCGACGGTGCGTCGAGCCAGTGCAGGTCGTCGGCCACGACGAGCAGCGGACCGTCCGCCTGGCCCGCCAGCGCGTGCGCGGCGGCGCAGACCGCGAAGCGGTCGCCCGGGCTCGGCGGCGCGAGAGCGAGCGCGCCGGCCAGCGCGTCGCGCTGAGGCTCTGGAAGCGCGTCGAGGCCGCCCAGGAGCGGCCGCGCGATGTCAGCGAGCCCGGCGAACGGAAGGCCCGACTCGCGCTCGGTGCCTCGCGCGGAGGCGAGGGTGAAGCCGAGCGCTCGCCGACGGGCCTCCCCGAGCAACGCCGTCTTGCCCGCACCCGCCTCGCCGACGAGCGTCAGCGCCCCACCCGTCGCGAGTATTCCCTCGAGCGCCTGGAGCTCGTTGTCGCGGCCGACGAGCATCGAGGCAACCCTAAGGCCTGTCATGCGTACATTTCGCCTATGTCTGATCACGTCGTCGCCGTGACGCAGATCCATGGCCTCGCCGGGAGGCGAGAGGAGCTGCGAGAGCTGATGCGAGAGACCGAGGACCGCGTGTCCGGCGAGCCGGGCTGCCGGATCTACCGGTTCGCGGCCACGCTCGAGCATCCCGACGAGTACCTGCATGTCCAGGAATGGGCCAGCGCGCAGGCGTTCGCCGACCATCAGCGGTCGCCCTCGTTCCAGGCCTACCAACGCGATCTGTACGGCCTGCTCAGCCGGCCGTCGGACATGCGGGTGCACCAGGCGCCGAACACGATCGTGCCGGAGCCGTCAGGACCGGGCGATCCCCGCGGGGCCGGCTGAGCCCGACGCCACTCCATGCCTGACGGTCATCCCAGGTGGGTAGCCGCCAAGGAGGATGGCCGAGCGCGGCGCGACACCCAACGTCCCTGCCTGGCGCCGCAAGGCACTGCGGGCGGTGCGGGCGTTCTTCACGCCGCTGCTGCCCGACGACTACCTCGAGCTCATCAACCCGCTCTGGTCTACCCAGGAGCTGCGCGGCCGCATCGAGCGCATCGAGCGTGAGACGAACGACGCCGTCACCGTCGTCATCAAGCCGGGCTGGGAGTGGGAGGGCCACAAGCCGGGCCAGTACCTGCGCGTCGGATTCCAGGTCGACGGCAAGCACCACTGGCGCGCGTACTCGATCACCTCCGATCCGGGACGGCCGGACGGGTTCATCAGCATCACGCCGAAGCTGCTGGAGACCGGCGCCGTCACGCCGTACGTCATCCGCGAGGCCCAGGCCGGGACGATCGTGCGCCTCGGTGGCGTCGAGGGAACCTTCGTGCTGCCCGACGAGGTTCCCGACCGGCTGCTGTTCGTCAGCGCCGGGAGCGGCATTACGCCGATCATGAGCATGCTGCGAAGCCTCGCCCGCGACGGCGGCCTGCGCGAGGTGGTGCACCTGCACTCCGCGCGCACGGAGGACGACATCATCTTCGCAAGCCAGCTGCGGTCGCTCGACACGCGCCACGACGGCTACCGGCTCGAGAAGCGCCTCACGCGCGAGCAGGGCCGCCTCGCGCCCGCCGACCTCGATCAGCTGTGCCCCGACTGGCGCGAGCGCGAGACGTTCGCCTGCGGCCCCGCCGGACTGCTCGACGCGCTCGGCGAGCACTGGGAGCAGGCGGGCGGTGACCCGGGCCGGCTGCACATGGAGCGCTTCCAGCCGATCGTCGGCCAGGGCGAGGGCGAGCACGGCTCCGGCGGACCCATCCGCCTCCTGCGCAGTAACGTGGAGGCCCACTCGGACGGCGACACGCCGATCCTCGTCGCCGGCGAGGAGGCCGGCGCGTCGCTCCCCTTCGGATGCCGCATGGGCATCTGCCACACCTGCGTCGGCCGGCTCTGCTCCGGCCGGATCCGCGACCTGCGGAGTGGTGTGGTGCACGGCTCCGAGGGCGAGATGGTCCGTACCTGCGTCAACGCGCCCGAGGGCGCAGTGGAGATAGCGCTGTGACTGACACGATCGAGAGCCCGATGGCTCACCTCACACCCGAGCAGATCGAGGAGATCGGCAAGGAGTTCGCCGCGATCCACGACGAGGTCTTCGCCGAGCTCGGCGACCGTGACCGCCGCTACATCGTGAGCATGATCGAGATGCACCGGCGTCTGGTCGTCCTCAGCCGGGTGGTGCTCCTGTTCTCGCGCGCAAAGCCCGCCTGGGCGGCCGGGACCGCCACCCTCTCGCTGGCCAAGGTCCTGGAGAACATGGAGATCGGCCACAACGTCATGCACGGCCAGTGGGACTGGATGAACGACCCCCAGATCAACTCCTCGACCTGGGACTGGGACTCGGCCTCGACGCCGGAGGCCTGGAAGCACTCCCACAACTACGTCCACCACACGTACACGAACATCCGCGGCAAGGACAAGGACCTCGGCTACGAGATCATGCGGATCGACCCGCACCAGAAGTGGTACCCGATCTATCTCCTGCAGCCGTCCTACAACTTGCTGCTGGCGGCGTTCTTCGAGTGGGGGGTGGCCTTCCACGACCTCGACATGGAGGCGCTGCGCACGCGCTCGAAGCCGATGAAGCAGCTCAAGCGCGAGCTCAAGGGCATGGCCTCCAAGGCGCGCAGCCAGATCGTCAAGGACTACGTCGCGTTCCCGCTGCTCAGCGCCGCGGTCGCGGCGGGCGGGGCGGCCGTGCGCGGCCGCGGCCGGACGGCCGCCGTGCAGGCCGGCCGCGACGCCTTCCGGATGACCCTGGCGGCGGACTTCTCAGCGAACGTCCTCCGGAACGTCTGGGCCTACATGATCATCTTCTGCGGCCACTTCCCCGACCAGACGTACACCTTCAGCGAGGAGGAGGTCGAGGACGAGACGCGCGGCGGCTTCTACGTCCGCCAGCTGCTGGGCGCCGCCAACATCGAGGGGAGCCCTCTCTTCCACGTCATCAGCGGCAACCTCGGCTACCAGGTCGAGCACCACCTCTACCCGGACATGCCGAGCACGCGCTACGGGGAGATCGCGCCGCGTGTGAGGTCCATCTGCGAGAAGTACGAGCTGCCGTACAACACCGGCCCGCTGTTCAAGCAGCTCGGCACCGTGCAGCGCACGATCCTCCGCCTCGCCTTCCCGGGCGGCAAGCCGCGGCCGAAGCCCGGCCCGTACCGCGGGGAACCGGTCGGCGACCCCGAGCCGGAGCTGGCCGCCGCCTAGATGGAGCTCGGATCGATTGGATCCGGATCTCGCTGTAGCCCGGTTTCGCGATAGAGGTCGCCGTTAGGATCACGCCAGTGCCGGAACGCGTACGGGCCGCTGAGGTGGTCGGCGCCTTCAGCCTGGCGACCGACCTCGGCATGGGCCTGCCGTTCGAGCACGGTCTGCAGGCCACGATCTTCGCCGCCCGGCTGGGCGGGCACCTCGGCCTCGACGTCGAGACGCGCCGGCACGCCTACTACGCGTGCCTGCTCTTCCACTCCGGCTGCACCACGGACGCGGAGCTCGGGGCGGAGATCTTCAGCGGTGGCATGACGCGGCACCACCTGCCGGTGATGTACGGCTCCCAGCTCGAGAGCCTGCTCGGCGTGCTCCGCGCGCTGCCGCCGCCGGGCAGCTCGCCTCCTCGCGCCGCGCTCGAGATCGCACGCAGGATGCCGAGAGCGGCGCGCGGGCTCAAGCCGCACCTCACCGCGCACTGCGAGGTGGCCGAGATGCTCGCCCAGCGCGTCGGCCTCTCGGTGTCGGTGTCACGCCTGTTCGAGCACGTGACCGAGCGGTGGGACGGCAACGGCCCGATGAAGCGCGCAGCCCACGACGAGATCGCGCTTCCCATGCGCGTTGTCCACGTCGCGCAGGACGCGGCGATCCAGCGTGCGCTGGGCGGAGTCGAGCGCGCTGAGAACGTGGTGCGCGAGCACGCCGGCCGCGCACTCGACCCCGAGATCGCGGCGGTCCTCGCCGACAATGCCGCGGAGATTCTCGCCCTCGATCCGGAGACGTCTGCGTGGGGTGAGGCGCTCGCGGCCGAGCCGGCGGCGTGGCTGAACCTCGACGGCGATGCGATCGACCGGGCGCTCGCCGCGATCGGGGACTTCGCCGACCTCGCCTCGCCCTACCTCGCCGGGCACTCCGCGGGCGTCGCCGCCCTCGCCGAGGCCACCGCACGGCGCTGCCACTTCGACGAGGACACCGTGGCAACCGTCCGCCGCGCGGCGAACGTGCACGACATCGGGCGGATCGCGACGCCCGTCAGCGTCTGGCACCGGCCCGGGCCGCTGACTCCCGACGACTGGGAGCAGGTGCGGCTGCACCCGTACCACTCCGAGCGCGTGCTTCTGCGGTCATCCGCGCTCGCGTCGCTGGCGCCGATCGCCGGCGCCCATCACGAGCGGCTGGACGGCTCCGGCTACCACCGCGGGTCGGCGGCGGCCGGACAGCCTCAGGCCGTGCGGCTGCTCGCGGCAGCCGACGCCTACCACGCGATGACGGAGCCGCGACCACATCGCAAGGCGATGTCCGCCGGACGAGCCGCGGAGGCGCTTGCGGAGCAGTGCCGCGCCGGCTGCCTGGACGCCGATCTCGTCGCCGCGGTCCTCGAGTCGACCGGACAGCGGGCGGGCCGCATCGAGCGTCCCGCCGGCCTGACCGAGCGCGAGGCCGAGGTCGTCGACCTGCTGGCGCGCGGCCTCCAGACGAAGCAGATCGCCGCGACCCTGGGGATCGCGCACAAGACGGCGGACCATCACATCCAGAACGCCTACTCGAAGATCGGGGTCTCGACGCGCGCCGCGGCGACGCTGTTCGCGATGGAGCACGGCCTCGTCAAGTAGGGAGAACTCCCGATGGGCAGCGGCGGTGAGCGCCCATAGCGTCGTCGCCAAGCAACCGCAGGAGGCACCCATGCGGACCTTGGATGAGCACGTCGAGACGGTTGTCGTGGGCGGAGGCCAGGCCGGACTCTCCGTCGGCTACCAGCTCGCGCGTCGCGGCCTGCCGTTCGTGATCCTCGACGCCGGCGATCGGGTCGGCGACTCCTGGCGCGGTCGCTGGGACTCGCTGCGCCTGTTCACGCCGGCACGGTACGACGGGCTCGCCGGGATGCGCTTCCCCGCACCACGGCACTCGTACCCGACGAAGGACGCGATGGCCGACTACCTCGAGTCATACGCGACCCGCTTCGAGCTGCCGCTGAGGCTCGGCATGCACGTGGATCGCGTCGCGCGCAACGGGGCCGGCTTCGTCGTGACGGCGGGCGAGCGCCGTCTGCTGGCCGACAACCTCGTGGTCGCGGTCGGGAGCTGGCAGCGCCCGCGCGTACCCGGCTACGCAGTGGGGCTCGACTCTGCCGTGGTCCAGATGCATGCCGCCGCCTATCGCAACGCGGAGCAGCTCCATGACGGCGACGTCCTGGTCGTCGGCGCCGGCAACTCGGGGGCCGAGATCGCGCTCGACGCCGTGCGCAGCGGCCGCCGGGTCTGCCTGTCCGGGCCGGATGTCGGGCACATCCCGATCCAGATCGACTCGTTCACCGCACGCTTCGTCCTGCCGCTCATCCTGCGCGGCGTCTTCCACCGCGTGCTGACGACGCGGACGCCGATGGGCCGCCGCAAGCGGCCGGAGGTCTTCGCGCACGGCCTTCCGCTCGTGCGGACCAAGCCGGAGGACCTCGCCGCGGCGGGCATCGAGCGCGTCCCGCGCGTCACCGGCGTCCGCGACGGGCTGCCCGAGCTCGAGGACGGCCGCGTGCTCGACGTGGCGAACGTGCTCTGGTGCACGGGCTTCGGGCCCGGCATCGACTGGCTCGACATCCCCGGCGTCGCCCACGACGATCCGGACACCGAACGCGGCGTCGTGCCCGGCCAGCCCGGCCTGTACTTCGTCGGGCAGCTGTTCCTCTATTCGGTGTCGTCGGCGATGATCCACGGCCTGGAGCGCGACGCGCGCCACGTTGTCAGGCACATCGCCTCGCGGCGACGAAGACGAGGTGGCAGTGGCGGTTGTTGAAGACCTCTGCTCGCAGCTGTCGCAGACGCCCGCCGAGATCGGCCAGCCATAGCGTCGAGGCGGCCGGCTCCGAGGAGCGGCGCGCCTCGTCGATCGCGCCCGCGAGCGGAGCGTCCGGCCCGTCCGACGCGGCCAGCCGGCCGCCGGGCAGGCATCGCCCGACGCGCCCGAAGCGGCGCAGGAAGCTCGCAGACTCGATGCTGCGCCAGACCGGAAGCGCTCCGTCGGCGCCCGGCCAGCGCCCCGCGACGATCAGCGCGACCGGCTCGGAATGGGCCTCCACGTAGTGGTGGGCGGCTGCGTGGCGCGACGCGCCGAAGCGCTCGGCGAGGGCGAACGGCGTGCGCAGCGTGCGCTCGCACCCGTGGGCTTCGACGTGGAACGAGGAGCCCTGGAAGATCAGCTGGCCGGCGCCGAAGTTCGCCTCCGCCTCGATCCCCTCGACCAACGGGCCGAACAGCTCGGCTGCCGTGTCGAGCCTCAGAGTCGCCGCATGCCACGGGCACAGGAGATGGACCGCCTCATGCGCCTCGGTGAAGCGGCGGCGCGGCTCCGACTGGCGGCGATCGACGAACAGGGCGCGCTCCTCGAACCAGACCGCGCCGAGAAGGCGTTCCGCGACCGCCGGGCGCCGGGGGATCCGCGCCAGCTCGACCCGGTCGCGGACGCCCGCGGCCTCGAGCACCGCGTCGAGCGGCGTGGGCAGCACGCCGAGCGCGCCCGACCGCCGGAGCGCGTCCTCGCACAGCGCGGCGATGCGCGCGCGTGTGAACGCGGACGCCGTCACCCGGACCGGCGCTGCTTGAGCTCGGCCATGAACTGCAGCACCTCGGACAGCTCCTGAGCGTTCATCTCGCCGAGCGCCCGGAGCGCGACCGTCATCCGCTCGCCGCCCGCGTCCCCGCGCCCTGCGCGGCCGGCGAGCTCGAGCAGCTCGGCGAAGTCCAGGTCGTAGAGGACCGCGAGCTCCCAGACGAGCGCGGGCTCAGGCCGGACGATCGTGCCCGTCTCGAGCTGCGAGAGGTGGGCGTTCCCGATGCCCGTGCGCCGTTCGACCTCGCGCAACGACATGCCGCGGCTCACGCGCGCGTCGCGCAGAGCCGAGGCGAGTGTGCGCTTGCCGGGCATCCGTCGATCGTCGCATCCGGGATGGACGTCTTGATCTCGTGCGGACCGTCCGCCGCGAGCGCTAAGTTGCTGAGCACAGTGATCGCGGGCAGGACCGTCACCCACCTCGATCGAGGCTCGTTCTGGCGCCGATTCGGGCGGCTGGAGCACGAGTCCCTCGAGTTCAAGGCCTCGGCGAACAACCTTCGCGAGGTCATTCCCGCCATGGCGATGACCGTCGGCGGCGAGATCGTGCTCGGCGTGACCGACGAGCGGCGCCTCGCCGGCTGCCGCCTCGATCAACCAACGCTCGACTCGATCATGCGGCGAGCGCAGGACTGTGGCGTCGAGGTGTCGGTCGAGCCGCTTCTGGTCGACGACGTCCCGCTCACCGTGGTGCACGTCCCGCGCGTGACGAGCCGTATCGTCACGACCTCGGACGGGCGAGTGCTGCGCCGCGTCGGCGGCGACAACCGACCGCTCCGAGGCGAGCAACTGCTCGGCCTCCTGCGTACCCACGGCTCCCGGCGATCCCACCTCACCCGCCGGCTGGTCGTCGCCCTTCAGCGCCTCGCGTGAGCGTCACAACCACCGCTGACGGGCCGCATGCTCGCTGAGGGGTGGTGTCGCGGGCGGGGCGCATCGCCGGTCACGCTTCGAGCCGCTCGAGCGCCGCCTCGACGTCGTAGCCGAGCGCGAGCCCGACCTTCGGGGCGCACCGCACGACTCGGGCGGCGCCGGTCACCGACGTGACGGCCTCCAGGCAGGCGACGATCTCGTCGCTCGTCGCCCCGGCGGCGAGGGCGAGCGTCACCGCGTGCTGGAACGAGGAAAGGGCCGCGTCGACGGCGACCGTCGCGCCGACGCGCACGAGCGCCGCGGTCCGCTCATCGAGCACCGACGTCGCGAAAGGGCTGCGGTTGACCGCGACCGCCTCCAGGAACGCCTCGTCGTGTACGGCG
This sequence comes from uncultured Solirubrobacteraceae bacterium, assembly GCA_963835525.1. Lineage (GTDB taxonomy): Bacteria > Actinomycetota > Thermoleophilia > Solirubrobacterales > Solirubrobacteraceae > DASSUW01. Next base: position 1,405,539 of record CAWIFM010000008.1, on the reverse strand, counting down.
AGCCGCCGGAGGTGTTCCTTGTACTCGTCCATGTGCGCCGCCCTACCTCATCGGCTGCGGTCCGCCGGCGCGTCATACGTCCAGGGTGAAATCCGGCCGCGGCGGATAGATCGAGCTCTCCAGGAACCCCACCTCGATCGCCCGTTCGATCGCCTCGCTGCGCGAGGACGCGCCGAGCTTGCGGTAGATCCCGACCGCTTCGGTCTTGACCGTGTTGCGCGACAGGAACAGGCGGCTCGCGATCTCCGGGAACGTGAGGTGTGTCGCCAGGTACGGCAGCAGCCGCAGCTCCGCACCCGTCAGGCTCATCGCCCATGCACCGGCCGACTCGGAGGTCGCCGCGATGCGGTCGCGCAGCTCCCGCGCATCGTCCACCAGCGTCCCCATCTGCGGACGAAGCTCGAGGACCCGTTCGGTCTCCGCGAGAACGGTGCGGGCCGCGCCGGGATCGGCGAGAGCGAGATGCGCGCGCGTGAGCTCGAGCCCGACTTGGACGGTGATCCAAGGAATGCCGTGGTCGAGCATCGGCCGCAGCCGGTGAGCGCGCGTCAGCGCCGCGCGTGCGTCCTGCAGCCTCGCCTCGTGCAGGGCGACCCGCGCCGTCGCAGCGTGCGCGATCGCGCTCGACGAGAGGTCGCCGAGGCCCGCTTCGTCGACGACCGTCTGCCCCGCGCGGGCGCGTTGTCGTGCCTCGTCCCAGGCCCCGTGCCTGGCCGCGAGCAGCGCGAGCTGTGCCTGTGCGAGGTACACCTCCTCGACGGCGCCGACGGCCAGCCCGAGCTCGACGGCCTCCGTCAGCGCGTCAGCGGCACGATCGGTTGAGCCGGCGAGAGCGTGCGCGACGCCTCGCCCGAGGAGCGCGGTGGCGATCCATGGGCTTCCCGGGGGGAGCTGACTGAGAGCCCGATCGGCGTCAGCCATCGCGCGCTCGACGCCGGCGGGCATCATGTGCGCTCTGAGGGTGGCGACCCAGGGCCCGATCGTGGCGCTGCCATCCGACAGGGCGATCGTCGACGTAGCCCCGTCGGCGAGCGCGAGCCACCGCTCGGCCTCGGCCGGGCGCCCCGTGAGCACGCATACCCACGCCTTGTAGACGGCCAGGGCCGGGTACCGCACGAGCTCGTCGTCGCCGAACCACGACAGCCACTCCTCCAGGGTCTGAATCCGACCGTCGTAGTGCGTCGGCAGGGCGAGGGCGTCGATCATGCCGGCGACGGCGTCTCTCTCGCCCGCCGCGTGCCCGTAGGCGATCGCCTCTTCGGTCAGGTCGTTGGCGATGCACCAGTCCATCGCCCGGCCGTTGAGTGCGGACACGGCCTGCGGCTCGCTGCGCTCGAGCTCGTTGCGCAGCAGCTCGCCGAAGAGGTGGTGGTACCGATACCACTCGCCCTGCCGGTCGAGCGGCACCACGAAGCCGTTCACGCGCGCGAGCGTCTCGAGCGTGTGGGCCGACCGTGAGGTCTGGAGCACGGCATCGCACAAGCCGCCGCACATGCGAGCCAGCACCGACGTGCGCTGGAGGAAGCTCGCCTCGGCCGGCGGCAGGCGGGACAGCAGCTCGAAGCGGAAGTACTCGGACACGAACCGGTCGCCGCCGCCGAAGCTCGTCGGGCTCGGCGCCCCCGCCTGCAACGACAGGGCCGCGAGGTACAGGCCCGCCGGCCAGCCCTCCGTCCGCTGGGTCAGCTCGGTCAGCTCGCTCGCGTCGAGCTCGACTCCTGCAGCTTCCAGGAGCAGCCCGGCCTCCTGCTCGTCCAGCCGGAGGTCTGACACGCCGATCTCGTCCACCAAGCCACGCGCGCGCCAGCGCGCGAGCGGCAGCTCGGGCACCTCACGGCTCGCGACCGCGACCTGGGAGCCGGCGGGGACGTATCCCAGGAGTGCCGCGACCAGGTCCAGGCAGGACGGATTCGTGACGGCATGCAGATCGTCGAGGACCAGCACCAACGGGCGCTCGAGCTTGGCCAGGGCGCTCCCGACGCGCGGGACCCGCTTCGACAAGGTGGATCCGCCGGGCCCGGAAAGGGCGTCGAACACTCCGCGCGGGATCGGCTCGATGCGGTGGATCGCCGCCGTGATGTAGCGCAGGAGCACCACGGCGTCGTCGTCGCCGCTGTCGAGGGCCACCCACGCGAAGGGTCGCGGATCGGCGTCGGCCCACTGCGCGAGCAGAGTCGTCTTGCCGTACCCGGCCGGCGCCACGACGGTCGCGAACGGCGCGGGCGAGCTTGACAGCCGCGCGATGACGTCCGCCTTGGCGATGGTGGCTGGCCGCGTCTGTGGCGCGGCGAGCTTGACCTCGACGAGGTCGAAGGGGATCTCCGCGACAGGCATGTACGCCAGAGCGTCGCAGAGGCCAGCGGGACGCCTCAATGGTGCGTGCATCCCTCATCGAGTTCATGCCATCGGTATGAGGCGGGGCGACCGGCCCGCCCATACGGTCGGCCGACAGTCCCCGCTATCCGAAGGGAACCATCATGGCCGCACCAGCCAACGAGACCCCGGTCCTCGACCTGCTGAGCAGCATGACCGCGGACTCGCTCGCCGCGTCGAGTCTCGACGACCAGACGCTGATGCTCGTCCGCATCGCCGCGCTCGCCGCGGTCGACGCCCCGCCGGTCTCCTACCTGATGAACCTCGGAGCGGCAGCCGACGCCGGCGTCGACCCCGACCAGATCCGCGGCGTACTGGCCGGGATCGCGCCGATCGTCGGCACCGCGCGCGTCGCATCCGCGACGGTCAGCATCGTCGCGGCGCTCGACGTCGCGATCGAGGTCGCCGAGCTCGACGAGCAGAGCGAGAGCTGAGCCGTGTGGCAGGCCGAGCAACCCCGCTGGCGGCTGTTCCCTCTCGTCGTCTCGTGGCTTGCCGCGGCGGCCGCCTTCATGGTGGCCGCCGGGATCCTGCCCGGCGTCTACGTCGACGGCTTCCTGGGCGCGCTGCTGGTCGCCGCCGTCGTGGCGGTGCTGAACGCGGTCATCCCGCCCGTGCTGGCCGCGCTGCGACTGCCGGCCACGCTCGTGCTCGGCTTCCTGCTCGTGTTGTTCGCGGACGCCGGGATCCTGCTCGCCACCGACGCTCTGACCGACGGCATCCTGCGCGTCGACAACTTCGGCTGGGCGCTGCTCGCGTCGCTCGTGGTCGCGGCGGTGAGCGTCGTGCTCGCCGTCCTGCTCGGTACGGATGACACGTCGGCGATCCGCATCGCGCAACGGATCGCGCGCCGGCAGGGCATCATCGCCAAGACCGACGTCCCTGGAGTCGTCTTCCTGGAGATCGACGGGCTCGCCCTGCCGGTGCTGCAGCGGGCGATGCGCGACGGCAACGCGCCGACGATGGCCCGCTGGCTCGCCGACCGCACGCACCGCCTGACCGAGTGGGAGACCGATCTCTCGTCGCAGACGGGCGCGAGCCAGGCGGGGATCCTGCTCGGGTCCAACGAGGACATCTCGGCGTTCCGCTGGGTCGAGAAGGAGACCGGGACGATGATGACCTGCTCCGCGCCGCAGGACTGCGCGGAGATCGAGCGGCGGCGTGCGACCGGCATCGGCCTGCTCGTCGACGGCGGCTCCAGCCGCGGCAACCTGCTCTCCGGCGAGGCCGAAGACGTGATCCTCACCGTGAGCCGGATGGAGGCCGAGAAGAAGTCCAATCCCGGCTACCGGGGGTTCCTGGCCAACGGCGACAACGTGACGCGCACGCTCGTCCTCTTCATCTGGGAGGTCGTCCTCGAATGGATCGCGGCGGCCCGGGCGATCCGGCGCGACGTACGGCCGCGCGGGCACCGCGGCGGCATCTATCCGCTGATGCGCGGCGCGCTCTGCGTGTTCGTGCGCGACCTGATCGTGTCCGGCGTGCTCACCGACCTGATGCGTGGGCGGCCCGCCGTCTACGCGACGTTCTCCAGCTACGACGAGGTCGCCCACCACTCCGGGCTCGAACGCGCCGACACGCTCGAGGCGCTGCGCAAGCTCGACATCCAGTTCGCGCAGATCGACCGCGCACGCCGCTTCGCGCCGCGGCCGTACGAGATCGTCGTCCTGTCCGACCACGGGCAGACGCAGGGCGCCACCTTCAAGCAACGCAACGGGTACGGGCTCGACGAGCTGGTCGAGCGCTCGCTCGCCCAAGGCGATGTCGCGGGAGTCGCCGGCGGCGACGAGCAGAGCTCCATGGTCGGCCTGGCCGTCGGCGAGGCGACGGGCAAGCAGGCCAAGCGGCCCAAGAACGACGTCTCCGACCGCGACGTCGTCGTGCTCGGCTCGGGCAACCTCGGCCTCGTCTACCTGATGGAGGAGAAGCGGCGCCTGACGCTCGAGGAGATCGAGGCGCGCCACCCGAAGCTCCTGCCCGCGCTGCGCGAGCACCCGCACGTCGGCTGGCTGCTCGTGCGCTCATCCGAGCACGGGGCGGTCGCGCTCGGCGCCCGCGGCGCCCGGTACCTCGCGGACGGCCGCGTCGAAGGTGAGGACCCGTTGGCGTCGTTCTCCCCCACCGCGCCCAGGCACCTCCTGCGCACCGACGGCTTCGAGCACGTTGCCGACATCATGGTCGGCAGCTTCTACGACCCCGACCTCGACGAGGGCTGCGCGTTCGAGGAGCTGATCTGCTTCCACGGAGGCATCGGCGGCCAGCAGACCCGCCCCTTCATCCTGCACCCCGCGCACCTCCAGGTGCCGCCGGAGCCGATCATCGGCGCGGCAAGCGTGCACGGCATCCTCGCCGCCTGGCGGCAGCAGCTCCAGGCCGGCCCGGACGCCGTGCACAACGGGCGTCACGAACTCGAACGAGGACCGGTGCGCCAATGATGTGGAAGATCGCGACCGGCGTGTTCGCCGTCATCGCCCTCGGCCTGGGGATCTGGGCCTTCTCGCTGCAGTCCGACATCGACGACAAGGACGCGCAGATCGCCGCTCAGCAGCAGCAGCTCGACGAGCAGTCGGACGTCGCCGCTCGGGTTCAGGATGCAGCCAGCGGCGTCGCGGGCGACGCCCAGGAGGCCCTGGCCGATCTCGGCCAGGAGCTCGAGCAGGTCCAGGGCACGGCGACGGCCACCCAGGAGGAGGTACAGGCGGCGGTCGAGCGTGCCGAGCAGGCCGCGGCCGACGCGAAGACGAGCGCGGGTGACGCGGCCGACCAGGCACAGGCGCGTGTCGCCGAGGCGACGGCCAAGGCCGAAGCGGCCGGCGCGTGCGCCCGCGGCTACCTCTCGGCGCTGGCCGGCGCCCTCGAGGCCCCCTCGATCAGCGACGGAGTGGCACAGGCCAAGAGCGACATCGAGGCGCTCGGCGGATCGTGCTCAGACACACTCGATTCCAACTGAAAGGAACACCATGGCCACCAAGACGCCAGTCCGCCCGGGTATGTCCGATGAGCAGCTCGGAGAGCTGATGGGCCTGCTGCGAGGCTCGGACTCGGTCGAGCTCAAGCTCACCGTCCCGGCAGCCCAGCAGCGCGCCGCCATCCAAGCGCTCGGGCTCGACGCGCTCGACGCCCAGATCCGCCAGGTCGTGTTCTTCGACACGCCCGACCTCGCGCTCGACAAGGCCGGCGTCGTCGTCCGCGCGCGCCGGATCCAGGGCCGTGTCGGCGATTCGGTCATCAAGCTGCGCCCGCTCGACCCCGACCGGGTCGACGCCGACGTGCGGCGCCTCAGCGGCTTCGGCGTCGAGGTCGACGCGATCCCCGGCGGCTTCGTGTGCTCCGGAAGGCTGAAGTGCGACGCCGACTCGGACGCCACCCGCCAGGTGCTGCTCGGTGAGCGCTCCCTGCGCAAGCTCTACACCAAGGAGCAGCGCTCCCTGTTCAAGGCACACGCCCCCGAGGGGATCGAGCTCGACGATCTCTCGGCGCTGGGGCCGATCTTCGTGCTCAAGCTCAAGTGGCAGCCGCGCGACTTCGGGCGCAAGATGGTCGCCGAGATGTGGCTGTACCCCGACGGTGAGCGCATCTTCGAGCTCTCGACCAAGTGCCTGCCGTCGGAGGCCTTCGACGTGGCCGCCGAGGCGCGCGTCTACCTGGCCGGGCACGGGATCGACCTCTCCGGCGAGCAGCAGACCAAGACCCGCACCGCGCTCGAGTTCTTCTCAAGTGAGCTCGCAGCCGGCTGAGCCCCGCGAGCCGCGCGTGGATCGTGAGCGCGTCGTCCGCACGCTCACCTTCTGGCTGCGGCCGGAGTTCATCCTCCGCGTCTTCAACCGGTTCCAGAAGGTCGCGGGCTTCGACCGCGCGATCGCGCTCGCGTCCGGCGCGCTCACGGCCACCATCCCGCTGGCGATCCTCACCAGCTCCATCGCCTCGCAGCTGGGAGGCAAGACGACGGCCGACCGCATCATCGACCGCTACGAGCTGACCGGCGGCGGCGCCGCCGCCGTCGAGGACATCTTCGCCCCGCCGTCCGGCGTGGAGACGAGCCTCGGCATCGTTGGCTTGTTCTTCCTCATGATCGCGGTCCTGAGCTTCACCCGCGGCATGCAGCGGCTGTTCGAGCAGGCCTGGGAGCTCGAGGCGCTGAGCGTTCGCAACACGGTCAACGGGCTGATCTGGATCGGCGGCCTCGTGCTCTATCTCGGCATCAGCGGCTTCCTCCATGGCGTGCTCGGGCGCAGCCGGCTCGAGCTCAGCGCGGCGCTGCTCAGCGCACCGCTGACGTTCGTGTTCCTGGCCTGGAGCGGCCGCGTGCTCACCGCCAACCGCATCGCCCGCCCGGATCTCATGCCGTTCGCCGCCGTCGGAGCGGTGCTCCTGGCGATCTACTCGGTCGGAGCGACGGTCTACGTCCCGCACCTCTTCGACACGTTCGCCACCCGGTACGGCGTGATCGGCGCGGTCTTCGCCATGATCTCGGCGCTCTTCTGCGTGATGGTCGTCATCGTCGCGTCGGCGGCCGCCGGTCGCGAGATCGACGACGAGCTGGGCCGCATCCGGCGCGGCGAGAAGCCCGCCGAGGACGAGGTCCAGCGCCAGTGGGACGAGGTCACCGCCGAGGCGCGGTTGCGGTGGGACACGGTACGGACGCAGATCGACGAGCGCCGCAGCCGGCGCCGCGGCGACTGAGCGCGGTCTCGACTCAGGTCGTCGGGGCCATGCCAGGCGCGACGGCGACCACGTTTCCGTTCGAGCCGTCGCGTCGGTCCCGCAGCTCGTTCGCGATGTGCACGGCGGCGGAGGTCAGTGGGGCGGCGAGCGTCAACCCGATCATGCCGAACAGCGCGCCGGCCCCGATGGTGACGACGAGCACGACCAGCGGGTTGATCCCCAGCGTCGCGCCCATCACGAGCGGCTGGATCACCTGCTGGAGCGCTCCGTTGGCGAGCAGCGCGACGACGGCCATGATGAGCGCCGCGTCCGTACCCTCGGTGCCGAGCGCGATCAGGACGGCGAAGCCGCCGGCCACCCAGGCGCCGACGAACGGGACATAGGCGCCGACGAAGGTCACGACCGCGATCGTCCCCGCGAGCGGCACGCCGATGATCAGCGCGGCGCCCCCGATCACGACGGCATTGAAGGCGGCGATGATCGTCACGCCGAGGAAGTAGCTGCGCAGCGACTTCGCAACGTTCGTCGTGACGACGTCGGCGACCGGCTCGGGAACGCCCATGTGCCGATTGATGAAGGCCTGCATCACCGGCCCGTCCTTGAGCACGAACACCGTGCTCAGGATCGCGAAGGCGAGGAAGAAGACCAGCGACTTCAGGCCGGCGATGCCGTCCGAGATCCCGCTCAGCAGGGTGGTCTTGATGTCGGGCGCGGCTGACTGGACGTCATTCGTGGCGCTCTGTGCGTTGTCCACCCCGAGGTCGGTGAGCCAGCCCTGGATCTTGACCAGCGCCTGGTTGAGCTTCGCCGAGATGTCGCCCGAGTTGGCGGAGATCCCGCCGAAGACGAGCAGGAAGACGAGCACGCCGGCCGCGACGAGCGCGAGCAGGACGAGGATCGCGCCGCCGATGCGCGGGACGCCGCGTTTCTGCAACGCGGTGACGGCGGGACCGGCCACCGCGCCGAGCACCGCCGCGAGGATGACCGGCATGACGATCGTCGACGTCTGGTCGAGCAGCCAGATGACCCCGACGATGATCAGCACGAAGCCGACCAGCAGCCACGATGAGAAGCCGAGCTGCCGCAGCCACGCGGGAGCCGACGCCTGGATTCCGCTCTCAGTGCTCATCCGATCCTCCTGTCGATCACGCATGGTTCGTGCTCGACGATGGTTGGCGGCTGAGGGCGCGCGGGCATCACCCTGCTGGCATGAAAATCCCTACGCGGTCACGTCCTTTTGGCGGCGACTCGCGGTCTTGTGCTCGAGGTAATGCTGCGCGACGGACGTGAGCAGGGCCACAAGCACGCCGAAGCCGGTGAGGATGTAGACGACCGTGAAGATCTGCGTCCCGGCGGTGGTCGGGGACAGGTCCCCGAAGCCGACGGTCGTCAGCGTCACGATGCAGAAGTAGAAGGACTCGATGATGGTCCAGTCCTCGAAGCGCCAGTAGAACAGCGTCCCCGTGAGGACCAAGGCGCCGGCCACGATGGGCAGCGCCTTGGTCTCGGGATCACGCCAGACGGCGTGCAAGGCCCGCGCCAGTCCCCGGAACGCGAGCAGGAGCGGGATCATGCCGCCGGTGTGCCTTCGCGGGCCGCCGCTTCGATCTCGCGCTTGACCGCGTCGGCGTCGGCGTCCAGCTCCTTCTCGATCAGCTTGTTGGCGCGCTTCATCGCCTTCTCGAGCGCCTCCTCGATCTTCGACTCGCCGATCACGATCACGGCGGCGGTGCCCGTGTCGAGCTCTTCGCCGAGGTCCTTGAGGTCGCCGCGCGAGATGCCGCGCGCCAGGTGCCCGGTCAGAGCGCCGGCGCCGGCGCCGACGATCGCGCTGCCGAGGATGGCGGGCGGGAACACGAGCCCGACCAGGGCTCCGACCCCGGCCCCGGTCCAGGCTCCGTGCTGGGTCGGCTTCTCGGTCTTCGTCACCCGGACCTTGCCGTCTTCTTCCTTGCGGACCACGGCCGAGTCGAAGGTCCCGATCGCGCCTGCCGCGTGGAGGTCGAACACGGCCTCGTAGTCGGCCTCGGCGTCGCCGATCTCGTCGTAGACGGCGGCATAGAGAAATACGGGTCTATCGGACATGCGGACTCCCTTCGGACGCTTGCCCGGCGAACGGTGGCGGACCACGACCGTCCGAGCATCGTCCAATCTGGGTGATGCGATCCCGCCCGCTACCGGCGACGGTGTGGCACGTCAATCACCTGAGGAGGTACACGATGCGAGGTACGGGTAGGGCGGCCTTCGCGGCAACGCTGCTGTTGATCGTCGGAGTGCTCAACGTCATCTACGGCTTCGGCGCGCTGGACAGCGCGAACATCTTCACCAACGATCAGAGGTTCATCCTCACCAACCTCAACACGCTCGGCTGGGTCCTGATCGTCATCGGCATCATCCAGCTCACCGGAGGCATCTCGCTGTTCGCCGGCAACACGTACGGCCGCGTCATCGGCCTGGTCGCCGCTGGCCTCGGCGCCATCTCGGCGCTACTGTCGATCGGCGGCGCCTACCCCTGGTGGTCGCTCGCGATCTTCGCCCTCTGCATCTACATCATCCATGGCATCTACATCCTCGGAGAGGACGAGCGCGCCCCGGCAAGCTGAGGGTTACCGGAACGCGCTGCCGCCGGTCGCGGTCAGCGTCTCGCCCGTGACGTAGCCCGCACGCCCGTCTCCGGCGAGGAACCAGACGAGGTCCGCCATCTCGGCCGGGGTGGCGGCCCGGCCGAGCGGCACCGATGCGAGTGCGTCCTCCATGCGCCCGGTGGCCTGGTTGCCGGGCGTGTCGACCCAGCCGGGCGCGAGCGCGTTGACGCGCACGTGCGGCGCGAGCTCGAGTGCGAGAGAGCGCGACGATCGCGGCCTTCGACGCGCAATAGGGAGCTGGCCGGGCGACGGCACGAAGGCGTCGATCGAGGCGAACCGACCGCCCAGGCGATCGCCCGCCTCCAGCAACAGCACGTCACGGTGGCGCAGCCTCCAGGCCGCCGACAACCCGGCGATGCCGCCGCCGACGACGACCACATCGCGCGGCTCATGAGGTCCGCTCTCCATGGCTGGAGAGGATCGTCCCGGCCGGCCTGAAGGGCTAGGGCCGCCTGCTTGGTGGCGCCCAAAGCAGAGCTTGTGCCTTCGAGCCCGTATGGTCGGCCGGCCGTGGCAGCCGGAGCTCTGATACTCGACGACGCCGACGAGGCGATGCTCGCCGGCGAGCACGGCGCCGCCTGCGCGCTGGGCATGCGCACGGTCGTCGCGGTCGCGGAGGGCATGCGCGCAGCGCGCCTGCTCGACATCACCGGCGCACACATCGACGGCTGCATCTACTACGGCCGGGTCTGCCTCGACTGGGCGCTCGCGTTCCGCACGCTCGACGGCCGCGTGCGCGTGCCCACCACGCTCAACGTCGGGCTGCTCGACCTCCTCCACCCCGGCCTCACCGACCTGCCGGAGGAGACCGCCCGGCCCGCGCGCGAGCTGATGGAGACGTACGTCGAGCTCGGCGCCGAGCCGACGTTCACGTGCGCGCCGTACCAGCTGGCCGGCTCGCGGCCCGGCTTCGGCGAGCACGTCGCCTGGGCGGAGTCGAACGCGATCGTCTTCGCGAACAGCGTCCTCGGTGCGCGCACCAACCGCTACGGCGACTTCTGCGACATCGCGTGCGCCGTCACAGGCCGCGCGCCGGCGGCCGGACTGCACCTGACCGAGCACCGGCGAGCGCGCGTCGTCCTCGACGTCTCGGGGCTCTCCGGCGCCGTGCTCGCGAGCGACGTCCTCTACCCCGTGCTCGGGCTCGTGCTCGGCCGCCTGGCGGGTGACCGCGTCGCGGTCATCGACGGCCTTCCGCCCGGGCTGCACGAGGACCGCCTGAAGGCGATCGGCGCCTCGGCCGCCTCGACGGGCGCCGTGGGGATGTTCCACGCGGTCGGCAGCACGCCCGAGGCCGCCACGCTCGCGGATGCCCTGCAGGGCGAGCCGCCCGACGCGGTCATCGAGGTCACGGCGCGCGATCTGCGTGCGGCGCGCGACCTCGTCCAGACCGCAGGCCCGGGCGCCGCCCTCGACGGCGTCTGCGTCGGCACGCCGCACGCGTCGGCCGACGAGCTGCGGAGGATCGTCGCGGCGCTGGACGGCCGGCAGGTCCGCACCCCCGTCTGGGTGAACACCGCGCGCGGCGTGCTCGCCGGGGCCGGTGTCGAGGCGGCGCTGCGCGACGCCGGCGTGACGGTCGTCGTCGACACGTGCACCTACACGGCGCCGGTGGTCAGCGCCGTCCGCGGCACGGTGATGACCTCGAGCGGGAAGTGGGCCTACTACGCGCCCGCGAACCTCGGCGTCGACGTCGTCTTCGGCAGCCTCGAGGAGTGTGTCCGCTCCGCCGTCGCGGGCCGCATCGTGAGGGACGATGACTTCTGGGCCTGAGATCGCCCGCGGCCATGTGCTCGCCGCCGGCCACGGCTCAGGGACCGCGTTCGTCACCGACCCGGTCTCCTTCTGGGGCGGCATCTCCGCGGACGACGGCGCCATCATCGACGTCCACCACCGCCACCGCGGCCGCTCGGTCGCCGGCTCGGTGCTCGTGATGCCGATCGGCCGCGGGTCGAGCTCGGCCTCGGCGGTCCTCGCCGAGACGCTCCGCCTCGGCAGCGGCCCGGCCGCCATCCTGCTCGCCTCGCCCGACATCATCCTCGCCGCCGGCTCGGTCGTCGCACGGGAGCTCTACGGCATCCAATGCCCGATCGTCGAGCTCGACACGGCGTCGTTCGAGGCCGTCACCACCTGCGATGGAGCGCACCTGCTGGTCGACGCCGAAGACGACCTCGCCGTGATCCGCGAACTCGAATAGTCAGGCGTTGCCGCTGGGGTTGGCGAGGAGTACGCTCGCATTCGGAGCGCCTTCGCTCGCCGCCTCGGCTCGTTACGCGAAAGAAGTTCTCGCGGGTCGCCGCCTCGTACGACCGCGTTACATCTGACGGCCCGAGTATGCGCGTTGAGCAACGAAATCCCCCTGCTGGAAGTCACTGAGGTGCGTGACGCGGTGACCGTCCGCGTGCGCCTGCGTGGCGAGCTGGACCTGGCCGGCGCACCGCGCGTGACCGACTGCCTGCGAAGGCTTCAGGAGCGAGGCGAGAACGTCGTGCTCGATCTCGACGAGCTCACGTTCATCGACATGAGCGGCCTCCGGGTCATGCTGGCGGCTGCGGAGTCGGCATCCCGCGACGGCTGGGCGTTCGCCGTCACGCGCGGCTCGGCCCCGGTGCGCCGGCTGTTCGACCTCGTCCGGCTCGATGGCGAACTGCCCATGGAGGCGAGCTCGGCATGACCGTGGTGAGAACGGAGCTGCCGCGGTCGCCCCATTCGGTCTCGACCGCTCGCCGGCTGGTCGACGCCCACTCGACCGTGCTCGGCCCGCAGGAGCGCCGGGACGCCGCGCTCTTCCGAGCTGGTCACCAACGCAGTGCGGCACGGCGTCGGAACGATCTCGCTGCGCATCGACGTCGACGCGGCCGTCCTGCGGGTCGAGGTGGCCGACGAAGGCAACGTCGCGGTCGCTCCGAGCCCCACCGCCGGCGCCCACGGCGGCTGGGGCCTGCGGATCGTCGACCAGCTCGCCGATGACTGGGGCGTTCTCGCGGGAAGCACCAAGGTCTGGTTCCGGCTCGGCGAGCGCTGAAATCGCTCGACCACCCGGTCTGTACATGGGATGCTCGCCGGGTGACGACCGACCTGCAGACCGGTCGCGGACCGCCGGCGACCGAGTCGCTTCTGGAGCGTGACGCGCAGCTTGGGGTGCTGCAGGACCTGCTGGAGGACGCGGCCTCCGGGCAGGGCGCGCTCGCGCTCATCGAGGGGCCGCCGGGGGTCGGGAAGTCGGCGCTGCTCGAGCGCGCGGCGGGCATGGCGCGTGGGAGAGGTGTCGCCGTCCTCCACGCGCGCGGGCACGAGCTGGAGCGGGAGTTCGCATGGGGCGTCGCGCGATCGCTGGTCGAGACGTCCCTCGGGACGGACCGCGACGAGCTGCTGGCCGGCCCGGCAGGGCAGGCCCGCGTGCTGTTCGACGAGGGCGAGAACGGTGCGGGCGAAGCTGTCGCCGAACCGGCCTTCTCGATCCTGCACGCCCTCTACTGGCTCGTGCTGCGGCTTGCGGAACGACAGACGCTGCTGCTGATGGTCGACGACGCCCACTGGGCGGACGAGCCCTCCCTGCGCTTTCTCGTGTATCTGGCCGGACGCCTGTCCGACCAGCCGATCGGCGTCGTGGTCGCGACGCGCGCGGGCGAGCTCGGTGAGGGCGGGCTCCTCCGGCAGTTGGCGGGCGAGCCCTCCGCGAGGGTCCGCGCGCTGCCGTCGCTCGGCCCGGCGGCGGTCGCCGAGCTCGTGCGACGACGCCTTCCCGGCGCCGACGACGAGCTCTGCGCGCGCTGCTTCGAGCTGACCGCGGGGAATCCGCTGCAGGTGCGCGAGCTGCTCGCCGCGATCGAGGACCCCGGCGATGCCGCGGCGCTCGCCGCGGCGGCCGAGGTGGCTGCCCGTTCGCTCGCGCGTTCGGTGCTGCGGCGGCTTGCCGCGCTGTCGCCCGACGCGCAGGCACTGGCACGCGGTGTGGCCGTGTTCGAGGACGACGCTCCCCTGCACCTGGCGGCGGAGCTGACGGGCCTGGCCGCCGTCGCGGCGTTGGCGGCGGCGGACGAGCTCGCACGCGCGGACCTGCTGCGACCCGGCGATCCGCTCTGCTTCACGCATCCGCTGGTCCGCGCCGCGGTCTACGGCGACCTCCCGTTCGGCGAACGCGCGAGCACGCATCGCCGCGCCGCACGTCTGCTGGTCGAGTCCGGCTTCTCGCACGAGTGCGTGAGCGCCCATCTGCTCGAGGCCGCGCCCGAGGGCGACGCGGTCGTGATGGAGCACCTGCGGGCGACGGCACAGCGCGCGATGGCGCGTGGGGCGCCTGCGTCGGCGGTGCGCTATCTCGAGCGGGCGCTGCGGGAGCCGCCTGCGGACGCGGAGCGCGCAGAGGTGCTCTCCGAGCTCGGACGAGCGGAGGCGGCCGCCGGCCTACCGGACGCGGTCGGGCACCTGGAGGCGGCGATCGGCCTGGCCGGCGAGCCGCGGCAGCGGGCGGCGCTGCTGCTCGCGTACGGCAGGGTGCTCCAGCACAGCGGCCGGCTGAGCGACGCCTGCGAGGCGTTCCAGCGCGGGCGTGACGAGCTGGGAGAGCAGAGCAGCGAGCTGGCCGTCGACCTGGAGGGCGGATATCTGGCGGCGGCCATGCAGGCGCCGGACCGCGCGGCATCGGCGCACCGGCAGGCGGACGCGATCCTCGCGGCCCGGCGGCCGGGCAACCGTGCCGAGCTGGAGCTCGCGAGCAAGGCCATGGTCATGCGCATGTGGGGCGAGTCGGCCCGCGACGAGATCCTCGGCACGGCGCGACGGCTCCTGCACGACGCCGAACGCGCGCACGAGCATCGCGACGAGTCGCGGGCGATCGTGCATATCGCCGGCTGCCTGAGCCTGTGCGACGACTACGCGGCGGCGGAGGCGGCTCTCGGGCAGATGTTCGCCGACGCCCGGCGGCGGGGGTCGGCGTCGATGTTCGCGGCGGCCTCGCAGCTGCGCTCGCGGCAGCGGCTGTGGACCGGGCACGTCGCCGATGCCGCCCTCGACGCCCGTGCGGCATTCGACGTCTGGCGTGGAGCGCTGCACATGTACCTGCATCCCGCCGCCTACTGCCTGGTGACGGCGCTGCTGGAGCAGGACCAGCTCGACGAGGCGGGGCAGGCGCTGGCGCTCGGCGATCGCGAGCCGGCGGCGGTGGGCTTCTTCGCCGCGTGGCGGCAGACGGCGCTCGGGCGCGTCGCCGTGCGGCGCGGCGAGGACGCCGCCGGACTGGAGGCGTTCCTGCAGGCGGGCCGGCACCTCGACGAGCTGCTCGCGACCAACCCCACGGTTGTGCCGTGGCGGTCGGAGGCGGGGCTGGCGGCACAGCGGCTCGGCCGCCACGAGGAGGCGCGCTCGCTGGTCGCGGACGAGCTGGCGCTCGCCGAGCGCTTCGGCGCGCCGCGAGCGATCGGCGTCGCCCGCCGTGCCGCCGGGCTCCTGGAGCGCGGCGACGCGGCCGTCGAGCGGCTGCACGCCGCCGTGGAGCCGCTCGCCGCCTGCGGCGCCCGGCTCGAGCAGGCCCGCACTATGGTCGAGCTCGGCGCCGCGATCCGCCGCGCCGGACGCACGACGGAGGCGCGCGCGACGCTGCGCGAGGCGCTCGTGCTCGCCGAGGCCGTGGGCGCCATCGCGCTCGCCCGCCGGTCCCGCGAGGAGCTGCGTCTCGCCGGCGGCCGGGCGCCCGCGCAGGTCGACCCGAGCGGCGACGGGCTCACGCCCAGCGAGCGCCGCATCGCCGAGCTGGCGAGCGCGGGCCAGACCAACCGGCAGATCGCCGACGCCCTCTTCATCACCGCCAAGAGCGTCGAGTGGCATCTGAGCAACGTGTACCGCAAGCTCGACATCCGCGGCCGCAGCCAGCTGCCCCAATTGTAGGTCCCGAGCACGTTGTTCCGCCGCCTGCCGTGTCCGAGGGGCGAACGTCAACTGCGGCTGGGTAGGGAGGCTGGGGAGCCGGCCGCGCGGCAAGCATCCTGCCTAAGTGGGGTCCTGGCCCACTAGAACAGGATTCGATCCTGCCTAAGGGTCGAAATACGACCCCTAGGCAGGACGCTTCGAAGAAAACCGCCCCGCCGGCCTCACCGCTCCCCTACCCAGCCGCAGTTCGCCGACTGAACAACGTGCTCGGTACTTACACCTAATCCAGGGGGTCGATGCCGGGGGGTCGCCCCCGTGACGTCACGGCCGCCAGGCCGCACGCTGTCGATCCGTCCTCCCCAGACCCCTCGGAGTCCCCATGCCCGAACAGCCCCTGATCATCCGGGCGGCGCCCAGCGGCTTTGCCCTGCTCGCCGAGCATCACGGCCGCGCAGTCGCGGCGATCGCGCTCACCAGCGGCCGGATCGAGGCCGACGCCTCGCCCGCCGGCGCCCGAGCCGTCCCCGAGCTGCGCCGGCGCCGCTACCAGCTGCTGCGCCAAGGCGGCGACGTCGGTCCCGCGCGCTCGCTGCTGCGGCGCCTCGCTCCTTCCGCCTGACCCCTCCCCCACACCGAACGCAGGAGATCCTCCCCAATGCACCCCATCAGATCCACGCGGCGGCTCGCTCTCGCCGCCGCTCTCACCGGCGCCGCCGTTGGCGCCGTGCCCGCCGTCGCCAGCGCGGCGACGGACTGCATCTACGACCCCGTGACCCGGACGGCCACGGTGACCAACGACGCCAGCGGCGCCAACAAGCTACCGGTCAGGATCGAGGGTCCGTTCATCGAAGTGGACTCGAACCGGCTGTGCGTCAGCACAGGCTTCGATTTCGCGACCGTCACCAACACCGACCGGCTCGTGATCAACGAGGTCGTCACCAATACCCGCGACGGCGTGACGATCGACCAGTCCAGCGGCGAGTTCGCTCCGGGCTTCACCACCGAGGCCGACCGGCACTCCGAGATCGAGATCGTCGTGCGCAAGGCCGGCGGCATCGCAAGTGCCGGCGAGACGACCATCATCGGCACCCCCGGGAACGACGTGGTCCGCGTCGCCAGGGGATCCGTCAGCCTCCAGCGCGACCTCAAGGCGGGCGCCGACCTCGACGAGGACACCGACCTCCAGCTCCCGCCCGGGGTCATCACCGTCTTGGGCGGGGACGGGAGCGATTTCCTGTCCGGCCAGGCCTACGGCGGGCGGCTCCCGACGCTGTCGAACATCACGCTCTCGGGCGGCACGGGAGACGACACGATCTTCGGCGGATCGTCGGGCGACGATCTCTTCGGCGACGCTGGGAACGACACGCTGCGCAGCGTCGACCTGGCCACGGACAACGTGATCGGCGGATCGGGCTTCGACAATGCCATCCACGACAAGCTCGACGGCGTCTTCACCGTCGAGTCCGCGGTCCTGAGCTCGGTCGGCCGGCTCGTGCTGGCGCCTCGCGTGCTCAAGGCCGAGGCCGGCCAGACCGCGCAGCTGACGATGCGCTGGAAGCACCCGAAGACCTGGCGCGAGCTGCGCAAGGTCGAGCTCAGCGTGTACCGCGGCAAGAAGGCCGTCGGGATGATCAACGCGCGCCCCGCCGACGGACGCCTCACCGACATGGGCGCCGTCGATCTCATGTCGGGCTCCAAGCTCAGCCACCACGGCAAGTGGGTGACCGCGAAGCTGGCCATCCGTCTCCGGCGGTCGCTCTGGGGCAAGGACCTGCGCGTCGACGTACGGGCCACCGACAGCGACGGGCAGCGGCAGCTCGAGCGAGACGCCGGAACCATCCACGTGGGCTCATGACGGCCTCCTACGCCCACGGGACGAGCGACGTGCCCCTGCTCGGCGAGACGATCGGCGCGAACCTGCGCCGCACGGTGGAGCGCTTCGGCGAGCGCGAGGCGCTCGTCGTCGCCCACCAGCACTACCGGGCCACCTACCGCGAGCTGTGGCTCGAGGTCGACTCCGCGGCGCGAGCATTGCTCGCCCGCGGGGTCGGGAAGGGCGACCGCGTCGGGATCTGGGCGCCGAACCGCTACGAGTGGGTCGTGACGCAGTTCGCCACCGCCCGGGTCGGCGCGATCCTGGTCACCGTCAACCCGGCCTACAAGGCCGCCGAGCTCGCCCACGCCCTGGGCAAGGCCGGCGTGAGCCTGCTGGTCATGGCCCGCGGCTTCCGGGGTGCGGACTACGTCGCGATGCTCGCGGAGTCGCGAGCCCGCTGCGACACGATCGTGCTCGAAGACGACTGGGAGTCGTTCCTGGCGGAGGGCGCGCGCGTCTCCGACGCCGAGCTGGCCGCCCGCGAGGCGACGCTCGACTTCGACGACCCGATCAACGTCCAGTACACGTCGGGCACGACGGGGGCGCCCAAGGGCGCCACCCTGACGCACCACAACATCCTCAACAACGCCTACTTCAGTGGGCGCGTGCTGGGCTACAGCGAGCGCGACCGGGTGTGCGTCCCGGTGCCCTTCTACCACACGTTCGGCATGGTCCTCGGCACGCTCGCCTGCGCCGGCCACGGCGCGTGCATGGTCGTCCCGAGCGAGTCGTTCGACGAGGGGGCGGTCCTCGAGGCGGTCGCCGCGGAGCGCTGCACATCGCTCTACGGCGTGCCGACCATGTTCATCGCCGCGCTCGAGCATCCGCGCTTCGAGCAGTTCGACCTCACGAGCCTGCGGACCGGGATGATGGGCGGCGCGCCGTGCCCGGCCGAGCTGATGAAGCAGGTCCAGTCGCGGATGCACATGGAGCAGGTGACGATCATCTGCGGCATGACCGAGACCTCGCCGGTCTCGACGCAGACGGCGCTCGACGACCCGCTCGACAAGCGCGTGGAGACGGTCGGCCGCGTCCACCCGCACGTCGAGGTGAAGGTGATCGACCCGGAGACCGGCGCGATCGTCCCGCGCGGCGTCGCGGGCGAGCAGTGCACGCGCGGCTACAGCGTCATGCACGGTTACTGGGACGACGAGGCGGCGACCGCCGCGGCGATCAACGCCGCCGGCTGGATGCACAGCGGTGACCTCGCGGTCATGGACGGCGACGGCTACCTGAGGATCGTCGGCCGGATCAAGGACATGATCATCCGCGGCGGCGAGAACGTCTACCCGCGCGAGATCGAGGAGTTCCTCCACGGCCTGCCCGAGGTGAGCGACGCCCACGTCATCGGGGTGCCGAGCGAGCGCTACGGCGAGGAGGTGATGGCCTGGGTCAAGCTGCGCGAGGGCGCGGTGCTGACCGAGGAGCACCTCGTCGCGGCCTGCCGCGGCCGGATCGCGACCTACAAGATCCCCCGCTACTGGAGGCTCGTCGACGCCTTCCCGATGACCATCACCGGCAAGATCCGGAAGTTCCGGATGCGGGAGATCGCGATCGCGGAGCTCGGTCCCGACGCGGTGCCGGCATGAGCCTCTGCGCGATCTGCGGCGGCGCGATCGATGGACCGCGGCTCGACGACTGCCACCCCGCGTGCGTCGCCGAGCGTGTGCCGGAGGACGCGCTCGCGGCGCTGATCGCGGCGAGCCTGCTCCTGCTGGGTCCGCTGATCGTCATCTGGGCGGCGTGACCGTGTTCGCAGTAGATCGATTTGCCGCATAGTGGGCACGCTTTCACGCGCGATCTCGCCCGAACGATCAAGTTCGCCCACCGTGTAGCGGATGTCGTTCGAACACCTCACCATCGCGCGACTGGGACTGGGTCGCGATCATCCGCTTCTGCCAGCGTCAGGCCGTCCGCTGGACGCCTGCGGGGGAGGACCCGCAGGACGTCGCGCAGGAAGCCGCCATGCGCGCGTGGCGCATGCGGCACCAGTGCAACGACCCTGCCCGGCCGTGGCCGTGGCTCAGCCGCATCTGCCAGCGCGAGGCAGCCCGGCTGGCCGCGCGCCGGCGCGCGTCGCCCATGCCTGCGGGCTACGAGCCGTCCGAGCCATCGGGCGCCGACGAGACGGTCGAGCGCCTCGCCGTCACCGCCGCCGTCGCCGAGCTCGCCCCCATCGACCGCGAGCTGATCTCGCGCCGCTATGGCGACGATCAGACGACCCGGCGGATCGCCGGCGCGGTGGCGATGCCGGAGGGAACCGTGAAGGTGCGCCTCCACCGCGCCCGGCGGCGGCTCGAGCAGATCCTCGCGGACGAGGCGTGACCCGGCGCCGCGTCAGCCCTTGCGGGCCTTCGCGCGCTTCGCCGGCTTCGGGAGCGGCGCCGCCGTCTCGCCACGCTCGAACAGCAGAACGCCCATCGCGACCCTCCGCGCGTTCGCCTGGTCGCCGCCGCGGCCCAGCCGCGCCGCGGACTGGGCGTGCAGCTCGAAGGCCGTGTCCAGCACGCCCGCCATCACGTCGACGAGCTCGTTCCACGCGATCTCGTCGAGCTGGAACCACGTGCGGCTCACGTGCGCCTGCGGGTCGTCGAAGCCACCGGTGTTCGCCGCGGCCAGGACGTCGTCCCACAGCTCGCGCAGCGTCTGCCCGAAGAGCGCCCGGCGTACGGAGATCGGCAGCCCCGCCCACTGCGCGTCGTCGAGGATCGGCCGGGCGCTCGCGCGGTAGAAGTGCTCGATCGCCCCGCGTCGCGGCTCGGTGCGAACGAGCTCGATGCAGCCGGCATCCCGGAGGACGCGCATGTGGTAGCTGACGTTCGGTAGCCGCTCCCCGCTGCGCACGGCGAGCTCTCGCGGGCTCGACACGCCGTGCTTGTGGAGCATGATGAGCAGCTGCTGGCGCA
Organism: uncultured Solirubrobacteraceae bacterium; assembly: GCA_963835525.1. Lineage (GTDB taxonomy): Bacteria > Actinomycetota > Thermoleophilia > Solirubrobacterales > Solirubrobacteraceae > DASSUW01. The sequence goes on along the minus strand of CAWIFM010000008.1, from coordinate 1,385,206 downwards.
GCGGGTGCGCGAGCACGCGCACCAGACGCTGATCCAACTGTGGCTCGGTCGACGACGCGGTCATGGTGAATGAATTCGGCAATCCGCTCGCCGATTCCCGCTGCAAGGTATCCGATCGGGAACCTGCCGGTGCAACCACCAGACTAATGGAGCCTCCGAAACCATCCGGAGGTCCAGCCGGGTCTAGTCGGGCATGAGCCGCTCTGCGACCTCTGCGCGCCTGCCCGCCGCGACCGGCGGGGGCGTCCGATGACCCAAGGAGGTGACCATGCTCCGCATCGAGCCGATCGACCTGCCGCTCGTCCCCGAGTCCTCGATCCAGAAGGGGATGTGACCCCCGCCCGGCGGCCGGCCGCGACCGCGGCCGGCCCCGCCCACGGCGAGCCGCGCGTGACCCTGCGCCCGTCGATCGAGCCGTTCGCCGCGTCCGACGGCCATCTCTATCTGCTCGACGGCGGTACGACGGCTCGCTTCGTGATCCGTGACTGCCCCCAGCGCGAGCGTTCGCTTCTCGAAGCCCTCGACGGCCACGCCCTGACGGCGACCGAGCTCGCTTCCCGCACGTCGATGCCCGTCGGCGAGGTGCGCGCCGCGATCGAGCAATTGGGCGCACACGAACTCGTCCACCACCACGTCGTGCCGGCGCCCCCCGGCGTCCTCGGCGCCGCCGAGCTCGAGCGCCTCGACCGCCAGCTCGCGTGGCTCAGCGACCGCTTCCCGGCCCGAGCCGACGTGCTCGCCGCCCAGGAGCGCCTCGCCCGTGCGAGCATCGCGATCGTCGGCGTCGGCGGCCTGGGCTGCTGGGCCGCGGCCGCTCTCTCGTGCGCCGGCGCCGGGCGGTTCGTGCTGGTGGACGACGACGTCGTCGAGCTCAGCAACCTCAACCGGCAGATCCTCTTCGCCGCCGGCGACGTCGGGCGGCCCAAGGTGCACGCCGCCGCCGACGCGCTGCGCCGCTTCAACCCGGCCACGGCACTCGACGCACGCCGGCGCCGGCTGCGATCGGCCGACGACGTGGCGGAGGCCGTCGAGGGCTGCGACTTCGTGGTCGAGACCGCCGACTGGCCGATGTACGAGCTCCCCCGGTGGATCGACCGCGCGTGCCGCGCGCACGGCATCCCGCACATCACGGCGGCGCAGCATCCTCCGCTCGTGCGCGTCGGCCCGATGCGGATCCCGGGCCGGTCGCCGTGCCTGGACTGCGTCGAGCAGGAGGATCGCGCGCGGTTCCCGCTCGCCGCCGAGCTGGAGGCGTTCCGGGCGGCGCGCCGGCGGCCGTCGCCCACGCTCGGCACGGCGTCCGGGCTGATCGGGACGCTGATCGCCACCGAGGTCGTCCATCACCTGACCGGGGCCCATGCCCCGTGCACCATCGACCGGTCGCTCGTGTTCGACCTCGCAACGTTCGAGAGCCGCCTCGAGCCCGCGAGCATCACCGCCTGCACACATACAGCGCCTTCGTGTGGACCGTCTCGTCGACCGGAGCGCCGAGCGTCCCCGTGAGGTCCATGCCCGCAGCCGCGAGGGCGCGCAGGCCGGCGGCGCCCAACGCTCGCTCGACGACTCGCGGCGGATGGTGATGCTGGACGTGCCGGCTGGGGCGGCGGCCGCCTGCGCCGAGTGTCGCGCGCGCCGAGTCGCCGGCCCGGAACCGCTCGGCATCGACATGGCCGTTCCACGTCAGCGTCCCTTGCCGTCGGCGGTCCGCGAAGAACGTCCGGTACGTGAGCTCCGTGTTGACGTCGAACACGAGCACGCCCTCGGCCGCGAGGTTCGCCGCCAGGCCACGGAACGCAGCCGGCAGGTCGGCGGCCGTCAGGTAGTTGAGCACGTCGTCGATGGCGAGGACGAGGTCGAAGCTCCCCAGGCGCGGGAGCGACCGCAGGTCGGCGACCGACAGCCGCGCGCGGCCGCGGCACTTGGCACGGGCGCGCGCCAGCATCCGCGGCGAGATGTCACAGGCCGTCACCCGGTAGCCCCGCTCGAGGAAGGGCAGGAAGCTGTTGCCGGTCCCACAGCCCACGTCGAGCAGGCGGTCGCCGGCGAGCCCGTGGGCCCGCGCCTGCCGCTCGATCAGCGCTGTCCAGCCGTCGTAGTCGTGGTCGGCGGTGAAGTCGTCGTAGATGTCGGCGGCGGCGTCATAGGCGTCGCGAGCGGGAGAGGACATGGAGCGATGACCGGGCACGACGCACTGGTGGTTTCGTGAGCGTGCAGTCGCGGTGATACGCAACTCCGCTGACCGCCTGCATCGCCGCGGGCGTCCTCGTCGCTCCAGCGTCCGCCCAGGCCGAGTACCGCGAGAAGCAGATCACGAAGTTCTGGCGGAACAACAGCTCCACCGTCGTGGGCCGGCCGCACGAAGACCTGCACGGCCAGCCTGGCGCCGGGCCGGTGGTACGCGTACGCCGACGTCTGGAAGGGCGACGAGTACCTCGGGGACGCCGCGACGGACGTGTTCCGCTTCGGGTAGAACTGAGCGGTCTTCTACACTGAACCCCGTCATTAGCAGGGGATCCGCAGTCATGAGCGCCGCTATCGCGGCGCTCCTTTTTTCTGGGCCGCCAGTGGCGCAGGGCATGACCGAGGTCGGCGCCGTCGAGGAGCCGGTCCCCGTTCGCGTGTTCCCGATCGCCGGGCCGCACGACCTCGAGCGCACCCCCACGAACGGCTTCGGCGGCGGGCGCGGGCACAACGGGCAGGACATGTTCGCGGCGTGCGGGACGCCGGTCGTCGCCTCACAGGGAGGGAAGGTCCGCAAGGCCGGCTACCACCCCGTCGGCGGCAACTTCGTCGTCCTCACCGAGAAGGAGACCGGCCTCGACGCCGTCTACATGCACCTCGCGCACACGCCGCGCCTGCGCGCACACGAGACGGTGGAGACCGACCAGCGGATCGGCTCCGTGGGCGCCACCGGCAACGCCTGGGGCTGTCACCTGCACTTCGAGCTGTGGACGGCGCCGGGCTGGTGGGTCGGCGGCCGGCCGTTCGATCCGCTGCCGCGGCTCCAGCAGTGGGAGAAGCTCCCGGGCTGATACGTTCCGGCCAGGGATCGTCGAGCTTCGGGAGGGCTTGATGGCGGGATTCAGGCGGGTGTTGACCGCGGCGACGGTGGGGCTTCTCTGCATGCCCGCCGCGGCGGAGGCGCAGGACGCGTGTCCCAACGGCTGGTCGCCGGACGCGAAGGTCGAGTTCGCGCCGCCGGTGCCGGCGGTAGACAGCGGGGTCCAGAACGTCGAGGGCGAGGCCGGCTGCACGCTGCTCGACGACATCTGGAAGCCGGAGCCGTTCCGCGGCCACGCAGCGTTCGTCGAGCACGTCGCCACGGTCACGCGCAGATACGTGCGCCGGGGCCATGTCCGCGAGCGCGACGGCAAGGCGATCCGCCGGGCGGCCAGGCGCTCGGGCGTGGGCGGACCGGACGATCACCAGATCGACAACTCGTGCCCGAGCCGGATCGCGTTCACGTTCGACGACGGCGTGTCCGTCTACCGGCCGCGGACGCTGGCGATCCTGCGCGCCGCGCAGGTGCACGGCGTCTTCTACGACAACGGGTTCCGGGTGGCGGCCAACCCGCACATCCCCGTCTTCCAGGTGCGCGAGGGGCACACCCAGCTCAACCACAGCTACACGCATCCGCACTTCAACCAGCTCTCGGACGCCACCGTGCTCGACGAGGTGCAGCGCACCGAGGAGCTGTTCCGGCGGATCGGCGCCCCGCTGACCTTCAAGGGCTTCCGGCCGCCGTTCTTCGAGGCGGACGCCCGCGTCCGGGCCCTGATCTCCGGGCTCGGCTACACGCTCTCGCTGGGCGCCGTGCAGACCGACGACTGGGAGCCGGCCCGCACCGGCGCCGAGATCGCGCGCGCGATCGTGCCCCAGCTCGGGCCGGGCTCGCAGATCCTGCTCCACGACGGGCCGAACGACACGCCGGCCGGCGCCGGCTCGGTCGGGGCGCTCGGGCTGATCATCGACGCGGCGCGCGAGCGCGGCCTCTGCTTCGGCGTCACCGACCACACGGGCGAGGTCGTGGCCAGCCGCTACGTCGCTTCGGACCGCGCGATCCCCGAGATCGTCAACCCGGTGCCCTACAACCGGCTCGTGCGGCCGGGCACGCCGCCGCCGCCGTACGTCTTCGCCGAGTCGCCGATCACGATCGACGCGACGCACAGCCCGGCGACGTTCGATGCCGGGTCGGTCGGCAACACGCTGACGCTGACGGTCACCAACGTGAGCGACTCGCCCACGGACGACAGCACCGTCACGGTGACCGACCCGATCCCGGCCGGCCTCACGGCGACGAGCGTCACCGGCAACGGCTGGACGTGCACGGGCACGGCGACGGTCAGCTGCACGCGCGCCGGCGTGCTGGCGCCGGGGGCGAGCTACCCGCCGATCACCATCACCGTCGACGCGGCGCCCGACGCGGTCTCGACCACCAACACACCGTCCGTGGCGGGCCACGGACGCGTCTGGCAGGCACAGGCCTCCGACCCGATCCCCATCCGCACGGGATAGGTTCGCGGCCGTGGGCTTCGACGTCGGCGCAGAGTCGTACGACCGCTTCATGGGGCGGTACTCGGCCGGGCTGGCCGCGCAGATGGCCGACCTGGCCGGCGTCCGTGCCGGGCAGCGTGCGCTCGACGTCGGATGCGGCCCCGGAGCCCTGACTCGCGAGCTCGTCGCCCGCCTCGGGCCCGAGGCCGTGGCCGCCGTCGACCCGTCGTCCTCGTTCGTGACGGCAGCGCGGGAGCGCAACCCGGGCGTCGACGTGCGCGTCGCCGCCGCCGAGGACCTGCCCTTCGACGACCACGAGTTCGACGCCGCGCTCGCACAGCTCGTCGTGCACTTCATGGCGGATCCGGTGGCCGGGCTGCGCGAGACGGCACGCGTCACGCGGCCGGGCGGCGCCGTCGCGGCCTGCGTGTGGGACCACGCCGGCGGGCAGGGTCCGCTCGGCGTCTTCTGGCAGGCCGTGCACGAGCTCGACCCCGCTGCGCGGGACGAGTCCGATCTCGCGGGCGCGCGCAAGGGACACCTCGCAGAGCTGTTCGCGGCGGCGGAGCTCGACGAGATCGAGCAGACCCTTGTCGCCGTGGACGTCGAGCACCCGAGCTTCGAGGAGTGGTGGGAGCCGTTCACGCTCGGGGTCGGGCCCGCGGGGGCGTATGTCTCAGGACTCGCCGACGGCGACCGCGACCGGCTGCGGGAGCTCTGCCGATCGCTGCTCCCACAGCCGCCCTTCACCGTGACCGCCCGTGCCTGGGCGGTGGCCGGCGTCAGTCGCTGAGCAGCTCGATCGCGACCGGCGTCGGGTTCTGGTTGTTGATCGCGACGATGTCCTGCGGGCACGCGGAGACGACGACGAGGCAGTCCATCTCCGCCCGCAGCGTCACGTAGTCACCGGCCTTGGTCGGCGCCGGCTCCCAGCCGAGGACGTCGTCGTCGAGCACGGGGATGTTCATGAACAGGTTGATCGGCTGCGGGACCTCGACGCTCCGGATGCCCGAGCTCGGCCATCGCGCGCTCGAGGTTCTCGCGGCACGAGGCGTGCCAGCCCTCGACCCCGAGGCCGGTGTAGCGCTCGGGGTCGCAGGCGGCGCACAGCATGTCGTGGATCCCGGGCGTCCGGTCCTCCTCTAGACGCAGGATCGGACGCCGGTGGTTGGTGACGAAATGCTCGCCCAGCCGCGGGAACAGCCGGCTGACGTACGCGCGCGTGTGCTCGGCCGAGTGGAACTCCGAGACGTCGTCCGCGCGGAACGCGAACGTGTCGGCGACCTGGCCGCCCTCGAGGTCGATCACGCGGAAGCGCTGGCCGGCGGCGACCCGGAGGCCGCGGCCCTCGCGGGCGGGTACGTCGATCCGGGTCATGACCGCGCGAACCGCTCCGACGTGGAGCGCCGGATGCGTTCCCGCGCGAGCAGCCAGTACAGCCCGCCGGCCACGAGCATGCCGGCCGCCCAGGAGAAGTCGGTGTTGCCGGTGGCCTTGGCGATCGGGCCCTGCAGCGGCTCGACGAGCCCGAACTCCCACGCCCAGCCGGCCGCAAGGCCGAGCACGAGCGCCACGATCGCGGGCCAGTTGACGTCGCCGTACGGTGACTTGTCGGGCGGCTCGTAGAGCCCAGGCACGTCCACCTTCCCGCGCCGCAGCACGAAGTACTCGACCAGCGTGATCCCGGCCCACGGGCTGATCCAGACGATGATCGAGACGATCCACTGATCGAACGACGTGGCGAAGCTGTCGGACTGGATGAAGGCGACGAGCGCGATGCTGCCGACGATCGCGGCGGCCACGGTGACCTTCCAGCGCGCGGCCCGCAGGCCGATCGACAGGGCGGCGAGCGAGCACGAGTAGAGGTTGAGGATGTTGGTCGCGATCGGGCCGTGCATGATCAGCAGCAGCACCGGGATCGTCATCACGCCGAACACCGACGCCACGATCTGCGACGGGTCGGTCTCGGAGCCCGACGACGCGATCGACGCGCCGAGCGCAGCCAGCCAGACGGTCGGTATGAACATCCCGAGCGCGGTCGCCCAGAACACCTGCCGGTCGCTGTACCGCCGCGAGACGAACCGCGTGTAGTCCGACGAGTACGTCAGCCAGGAGATCCCCCACCCCACGCCGATCGCGGTCAGCAGCTGGGTGATCGCGGTGAACTTGTCGGCGCCGCTCACGGTCGACTCGTTCCACACGACGTCCGTCTCCGTCCAGGCGAGGATGCTCATCGCGACCATGATCAGCGCCGCGACCGGCACCGTGTACTTCTCGAACGTGCGGATCAGGTAGAAGCCGTAGATGGCGATCAGACCCTGGACCGCCATCAGCACGAAGCCGATGACGTACTTGAGCCCGGTGCCGCCCTCGATGCCGAGCTCGGTGAGGACGCCGAGCGTGAGGTCGAGCACGACCCAGGTGTTGACGCCGACCCAGCCCATGGTGAGCAGCAGCTGGGCGACGCCCGGCACGTAGGCGCCGCGGCGCCCGAACGCGCTGCGCGAGAGCACCATCTGGTTGACGCCGGTGCGGTGGCCCATGACGCAGAACAGGCCGAAGATCGCGCAGCCGACGACGTTGCCCAGCGTGATGACGATGATCGTCTCGAGCAGGCTCAGCCCGAGCACGATGCCCAGCGCGCCGAGGACCCAGTTGATCGGCGCGATGTTCGCGCCGGCCCAGATCCAGAACTGCTGCAGGGGCGTCGAGTCGCGATCCTTGTCCGGGATCTGCTCGATCCCATGAGGGTCGATCTGGACCGCCTCGGAGAGCTCTTGACGCTCGTGGTCGGCAATCGACATCGGTCCTCCTCACAGCTCCGGATAGATGGTCGCGTCCACCTCGACGGGACGCAGCGTCCGCCTGGTCGCCTGCGGGTCGTCGCGCACGCGCACGGCGACCTCGGCGGCCGTGACGAACTCGACGTCGCCGCGGCCGAGCGCGTGCTCGATGAGCCTGCGCAGCGTCTCCACCCGCCCCGGGCGCCCGGACAGGAACGGGTGGTTGGTGAGCATGAACAGGCAGCCGTGCCGTCGCATCGCGTCCAGCTCGTTGGTCCAGAGGTCGAGCACCTTCGCGGGTGACTCGATGTTGGTGCCGATCGGCGGGCGCGGCAGGTACGCGTACTGCTCCCAGTCGTCGAGGCTCCAGTGCGGCGGGAGCTCGGCGATCGTGCCCTGGCCGGTCTCGAGCAGGTACGGCCGGTCGTCGTCCATCAGCGTGGAGTCGTACTCGAGCCCGTACTCGGCGACGAGCGCCGGCGTGCCCCAGCTCGCCTCCCACAGCGCGCTGCGGTGGCCCTTCGGCCGCACGCCGACGCGGTCGAGCGCCGCGAGCGCCCGCTCGAAGTCCTCGCGCTCACCCGCGGCCCCGAGGTCCACCGGGCTGCGATGGCTGTACGAGTGGTGCCCGACCTCGTGGCCGGCCGCCGCGATCCGCTCGACGGTCTGCGGGTAGCGGTCGGCGGTCAGGCCCGGAACGAAGAACGTCGCCTTCAGGCCGAAGTCGTCGAGCAGCTCCAGCAGGCGCGGGACGCCGACCAGCGGGCCGTACGCCTGGTGGGTCATCACCATGGCGTGATCGGCGTAGCGGCGACCCTGGGCGAGGATCGGCGACTCCGCGTCCACGTCGAACGAGAGCACCGCGACTGCCGCGCTGTCCCCAAGCCAGCTCATCCCGCCGGAAAGACAATCAGGCCGAGCGGCGGCTGAGCGCGACCAGCGACAGCATCTCGAAGATCGCGTTGGCCGCGAACAGCGCTGTCACCTGGCCGCCGCCGTCGTACTGCGGCGCGACCTCGACGACGTCGAAGCCCACGAACTCGAGGTCGCGGAGCGCGCGCAGGTAGCCCATCGCCTGGTGGCTCGTCGGGCCGCCCACCTCCGGCGTGCCCGTCCCCGGGCAGAAGGCGGGATCGACGAAGTCGACGTCGAAGGTGAAGAACACCGGGCCCGCCCCGAGCCGCTCCCGCGCTCGCGCGGCGAACGCCTCGGGCGTCAGCTCGGCCAGCTCGGTCCACGGGATCGTCTCGACGCCGGCCGCGGCCGGCAACTCCTCGTCGTCCTCGCCGTAGAGCGATCCGCGCATGCCGGCCTGGATCACGCGCGCGGGGTCCAGGATGCCCTCGTCGATGGCCCGGCGGAACACGGTCCCGTGCGAGTACGGGAGCCCGTTGTACGTGTCCCACAGGTCGGTGTGGGAGTCGAGGTGCACGAGCCCGAGCGGGCCGTGGACGGAGGCCAGCGCCCGCAGCTCCGCCAGCGTGACGGAGTGGTCCCCGCCCATCCCCAGCGACACGACGCCCGCAGCGGCGATCGGCGTCACGTACTGCTCGATCCGCTGCAGCGTCTCCTCGATGTAGCCCGGGGCGGTCGGCGCATCGCCGTAGTCGATGGCCGACAGCGCGCCGAAGACCTGGACCTTGTGGACCGGGTTGTAGGTCCGGATCATCCCCGAGGCCGAGCGGATCGCCTCGGGACCGAACCGCGCCCCCGAGCGGAACGTGGTCCCGCCGTCCCACGGCATCCCGAAGACCGCGCAGTCGACGTCCTCGAGCGTCTGGAGGTGCGGGAGGCGGGCGAAGGTGCGAGGGCCGGTGAAGCGCGGCGCTGCGAGCGCGTCCGGCGGCTGGTGGATGCGAGCCATGGCCGGTTCGCGAGGATAAACCGAACCGGCTACGGGGCGTCACCGTCCAGCGACGAGACGGACGGGATGGCGCCGGTGCGACACGGCTGCAGCGCCGGCCGCGGTGAGCAGCAGGACGGCGGCCGTGCCACCGGCGCCGATCGCGGCGGAGCCGACGTCGAATCCTTCGTCGATCGCGCGAGTCACGGTCGGGGCGGGCTCGGACGGTCGGTCGTAGAGCGGGCGGGCGGTGGCCGCCGGCGCGGCGAAGGCGGTGACGACCAGGGCGCCGGCCAACGTGCGGGTGAAGCGACGGACGGAGGACATGCGGGCTCCTCAGCGGGGCTTGGACAGGACGACGCCGAGGCTGCTCCGCGGCGGTAGAGGACCGGTCAAGCGCGGGTTGATTACTCGATCGAGGGCGGAGTAGGGTCGGCATCACGGCTTCCCGACCCGCCCAGGGCATCGACGTGAAGCTGCTCGGGCCAGTCGCGGCGACCCTCGACGGACGGCCGCTTCCGCTTGGCGCAACGAAGCAGCGAGCGCTACTGGCCGTCCTCGCTCTCCACGCGAACGCGACGGTCCCGATCGACCGCCTGGTCGATGGCTTGTGGGGCGACGACCCGCCGGCGACGGCGCCGAAGATGGTCCAGCTCTACGTCTCGCAACTGCGGCGCCTGTTCGCCGGCGGCGACGCCGAGATCATCACCCACGGTCGCGGCTATGAGCTGCGAGTCGAGGGGGACGCGGTCGACGCCGCACGCTTCGAGCGCCTGGTCGAAGGCGCGGCACGCAGCGACGGGGTACCGGGCGAGGCGCTCGCCCTCTGGAGCGGCGCGCCGCTCGCCGATGTCGCCGAGGAGCCGTTCGCGGCGGCCGAGATCCGCCGGCTCGAGGCACTCTGGCTCAGGGCGGCCGAGCTCGCGGTCGACAACGACCTCGCCGCCGGGCGCGACGGGGAGGCCCTGGCACAGCTCGACCGATTGCTGGAAGAGCACCCGCTGCGGGAGCGTCAGCACGCGCAGCGGATGCTGGCTCTGTACCGGTCGGGTCGACAGGCCGAAGCGCTCGAGGCCTACGTCGCGGCGCGGCAGCGGCTCGTCGACGACATCGGCGTCGAGCCCGGCGCCGACCTGCGCGAGCTGCACGAACGGATCCTCCGGCAGGACCCGGCCCTGCGCCTGACGCCCCGGTCTACCGAGACGAGCGAGGACGAGCGCGCGCCGCTTGCTCAACGGACCACGCGCGCGCCTCGCACCCGGCCGCTCGTGATCGCCGCGGGTGTCGCCGCGGTCGCCGCGGTCGCCGTCTTCGCCCTCACCCGCCTGCTCGGTCCAGACCACCTGCCGGGCATCGCCGAGGGTGCGGTCGGTGTGATCGACGCAGAGTCGGCCGACGTGACGACTCAGTACCGCGTCGGCTCTGAGCCCGGCGCGCTGGCCGAGGGCGCCGACTCGGTTTGGGCGGCCAATCCGCGAGCCGGCACGGTGTCGCGGATCCACCACGACGGCGATCGCGTCGACACCATCGACGTCGGGCTCTCCCCGACCGCGCTGGCGTTCGGCGGCGGCTCGCTCTGGGTGGTCGGCGATGAGAGCGGAGACGTCGTCCAGGTCGATCCGTCCCTGAACAAGGCCGTGCAGCGCATCCCGGTCGGCAACGGCCTGCGAGCGGTCGCCGTGGGCGAAGGCGCAGTCTGGGCGGCCACCGCGCTGGACGGGGAGGTCGTGCGCATCGACCTGCGGACCGGCAAGGTGACGCACCGGACCACCGTCGGCGGCCATCCGGCGGCGCTGGCCACCGGCGCCGGGTCCGTGTGGGCGGCGGGCGAGGAGTCCGCGACGGTCGCCCGCATCGACGCGCGGTCCGGGGAGATCCTCGACGGGATCCCGGTCGGCCGCGGCCCGAAGGCCGTGGTCTTCGGGCTCGGCGCCGTGTGGACGGCGAACAGCACGGACGGCACCGTGTCGCGGATCGATGCTGAGACCGATGCCGTGACCACCATCCCGGCCGGTCGCGCGCCCTCGGTACTCGCGATCGCCGGCGGCGCCTTGTGGATCGGCGACGCGGCCGGGCGGATCCTGCGACTCGATCCCCGCACGCTGGCGGTCACCACCGTGCCGACCGGCAGCAGCCCAGCCGGCCTGGCCGCCGTCGACGACGGCGTGTGGGCGAGCGGTGCCGCGCCTCCCGCGGCGCACCGCGGCGGTACGTTGCGCGTCGGGACATACCCCGGCACTCCGCTCGATCCGGCCACCGGCGGCTACAGCCCCGATGCGATGAACATCGTGGCCGTGGCGTACGAGGGTCTCGTCGCCTTCTCGCACGCGTCCGGCGGCCCCGCCGGGGCGCGGCTGGTGCCCGCCCTCGCGGTCTCCGTGCCGGAGCCCGCCGGCGACGGGCGCCGCTACGTGTTCCGCCTGCGTTCCGGCCTTCGCTACTCCGACGGCACGCCCGTCCGCGCCGCCGACGTCCGGGCCTCGATCGAGCGCATGCTGGTGGTGTTGAAGGGCGGCTATCCGGCTCCGATGTTCGACGCGATCGTCGGGGCTCCGCGCTGCATCGAGGACCCGGCGCGGTGCGACCTGTCGCGCGGGATCGCCACCGACGACGGGACCGGCACCGTGACCATCCGCCTGCGACGGCCCGACCCGGACCTGCTCTGGAAGCTCGCGCTGCCGCTGACGGCCGTCGTGCCCGCGAGCACGCCGCGTCGGGTCATCCGCGACACGGCACCGCTCGGAACCGGTCCGTACCGCATCGAGCGCTTCGTCGACGGCCGCAGCGAGGTGCTCGTCCACAACCCGCACTTCCGGGCGCGCGGAGCCGACGGGCTCGGGGCCGGCTTCGCCGACCGCATCGAGGTGACCACGGGCTCCGAGCGCAAGCGCATCGCCGCCGTCGAGGCCGGGCGGCTCGACGTGACCGGAGTGTTCACGCTGGCAACCGCCAAGCGCCTCGCGGCTTTGCGGACGCGCGCAAAGGCGCGCCTGGAGTCGGGAAGGTGGGAGTTCACGGAATACGCATGGATGAACGTGAACGCGCCGCCGTTCGACAATGTGGACGTCCGGCGCGCGGTCAACCTCGCCGTAGACCGCGGAGTCGCGGTCAACGCGACCGGAGGACCGGATGCCGGCCAGCCGACCTGCCAGGTCCTCCCTTCCGGCCTCCCGGGCCACCGGCCCGTGTGCCCGTTCACCGTGGCGCCGTCACCGGCCGGCGTCTGGATCGCGCCGGACCGATCCGAGGCCGAGCGGCTCGTCGCCGCCTCCGGCACGCGCGGCGCCCGGATCGAAGTCGCGGCCTACGTCGGTCGGGGCCGCCTCGGCCGGCATCTCGTGCGGGTCCTGCGCCAGTTGGGGTTCCGCCCGCGCCTGCACGTGTACCCGAGCCTGACGGAGATCTACGAAGCGGCGCAGGACCCGCGACACCCGGCGCAGATCGGGATCAACGGCTGGATCGCCGACTTCCCGGACCCGGCCAGCTTCGTTCGCACGGTCCTGGGCTGCGACGCCTACGTGCCGGGCGAGCCGGGGCGCAGCAACAACTTCTCGCGGTTCTGCGACCCGCAGCTCGACGCCGCGATCGATCGGGCGCGTACGGCCGGCGCGACCGATGGCGATACCTGGCTGGGGATCGAGCGCCGCATCGCCGCGCAGGCGCCGATTGTGCCGCTCGTCGACCGCCGCCAGATCGCGGTCACATCACGCCGAACTGGCAACGTCCAGTTCCACCCGTTGACCGGCGTGATCCTCGGGCAGGTCTGGGTCCGGTAGTCGCGCTCACCGCAGTACTGTCGCCGCATGACCGGCCAGGACCTCGACACCGTCGCAGCAGAGTTCCGGCGCGACGGCGCCTGCGTCGTGCGCGGCCTGCTCGACGCGAGCGAGGTGGCGCAGCTGGCCGACGGCGTCGAGCGCAACCTCGCCGAGCCGAGCGAGCGCGCGATCGCGGGCGGCGGCGAGACCGGCTCGGGGCGGTTCTTCGAGGACTTCCGCAACTGGGAGCGGATCGCGCCCTACGAGTCGGTCATCCGCGGCTCGCGCCTGGGCCCGATCGCCGCGGCGCTCATGGGCTCGCGCACGGTGCGGCTGCACCATGACCACCTGCTCGTCAAGGAGCCCGGAACCACGATCCGCACGCCCTGGCACCAGGACCAGCCCTACTACAACATCGACGGCTCGGACACCGTGTCCTTCTGGATCCCGCTCGACCCCGTGCCGCGCGAGAGCACGCTCGAGTTCGTCGCCGGCTCGCACGCGTCGGGCACGTGGTACATGCCGCGCGGCTTCTTCGACGACCGGCCGCTGGTCTTCGACGAGGGCACCTTCGCCGAGGTCCCGGACATCGACACCGACCGCGGCGCCCACACGATCCTCGGCTGGGCGCTGGAGCCGGGGGACGCCGTCGCCTTCAACATGCTCACGCTGCACGCGGCCGCCGGCTCGCGGAACCGCCGCCGCGCGTACTCGGTCCGGCTGGTCGGGGACGACGTCCGGCTAGCGGCGCGGCCGCACGCCACGAGCCCGACGTTCCCGGAGCTCGACGGGGTGCTGGAGCACGGCGACGAGCTCGAGCATCCGGTTTTCCCGCGGCTCGCGTAATTCCTGGCGCCGACCGCCGTTGACAAGGGGATTCCATCCCCACTCCCAACGGAGGCCAGCATGTCCCGCATCGCCAAGTTCCTCGTCGTCGCGTCCGTCGCAGCGCTCACGGCGGCCTCGCCGGCGGCCGCGTCGCCGCTCGCTCACGGCGACAGCTACATCGCGCCGACCTGCGGCGGGCCCAACGAGATCGTGGTCTGCAAGCCGCCGCTCAAGGTCCACGTCGCGCCCACCGACAGCTTGGTCCTGAAGACCTGCGGAGGGCCCAACGAGATCGTGGAGTGCCGGCGCCCGGTGGACTAGGGCCGATACGTCACGACCAGCGACTCCGGGAACGGCCCGGCCTTGACCAGCGCGCCCTCGTCACCGGGGGCGCGCTGGAGGTCCTCCCGACGCAGCAGCGCCTTGGCGATCAGCGGGATCGCCATCGTGCTGGCGAACCGGCCGAAGCACTCGTGCATGCCGATCCCGAAGTGCATGTAGTGGTGGCGCGGCCGGTCGGTGCGGAACTCGCCTGGATCGTCGACGACGTCGTCGTCGTGCATCGCCGACTGCGTGGCGGCGAACACCGTCGTCCCCTCGCGCAGCTCGGTCTCGTGATGGGTCCCCTCGGCGACGACGCAGTCGCGCTGCGCCTTGCGGAACAGGCCGGGTCCCTGCGGCGCGAAGCGCAGCGCCTCGAGCATGTGGGCGCGGAGCGCCTCGTCGTCGCCAGCCCGCGCGGCGCGTTGCGTGCTCTCCAGCGCCTCGGGGCGGTCGAGCAGCGCGTCGACCGCGAACGTGGTCGCGGTGGCGATCGTCGGCACGAAGCCGACCACGAGGCCGATGATGTTGGTGCGGATCTCCTCGTCGGTGAAGGCCGCGGGCGATGCCGCCTGCAGCGCGACCAGCCGGCCGAGCACGTCGTCGGCCGCGCTGCCCGCGGCCTTGCGTTCGGCGATCAGCCCGTCCAGGTAAGGGCGGAGGCCGGCCCCGGCCTCCTTGGCACGCGCGTGGATCTCCGGATCGTCCTTGAGGTTGACGAAGATCGCCTCGAACATGGCCAGCGTCCACGCGATCATCGTGTCCTCGTCCGGCCCCGGGGTCCCGAACCAGCGGCCGATGAGCCGGGCCGGGACGCGCTTGGCGAGGTCGGCGACGTCGATGCGGCCGCCGCCGTCGTCCACGAGCCCGTCGGCCGTCTCCTCCACGAAGGCCGCAAGGGGCGGAACGTCGGACCGTGGAGCGGCCAGCCGCAGGATCGAGACGTCTCGCTCGTACACCGGCGAGTCGTCCGTGCCGAGGATGAAATCGCCGGCGAGGTCCTTCATCTTGCCGCGGTAGGGCTCGACCGAGAACGTCTCGTCGCGGGTCAGGACCTCGCGGACGTCGTCGTACTGCGTGACGATCGCGAGCTCGTTCCGGACGACGACCGGCCGGACGGTGCGCAGCAGCTTGAACAGCCGCCGTGGGTCCTCGCGGGCGCGCTCCTCGAGCAGCTTGACGGCGCCGCGAAAGGTGTCCTCGGCCAGATCGTCGAGCTCGTCCAGGAAGGACATCGTCAGCTCCGGTACTGCTCGAGCTGCCCGCGGGCCTGCTTGCGCACGGCGCGGCCGAGCAGGCCGGCGGAGCCGAGCACCGTCCCGCGCCGCCCGAGCGCCTGCCCGCCCCAGCGGCGCAGCGAGAACGAGTCGACCTGCTCGCGGATCAGGTCCCCCTCGAAGACGAAGCGCGAGCGGATGTCGTTGACGACGCTGCGGCCGGTGCCGCCGAACGTGTACGTGGCCGACCAGTGAGCCCAGTCGGAGCCGTGCTCGATGAGCACCACATGGAGATCCTCCGAGCGCTCGCACAGCATCCGCCACATGTCCTTGACCGCGCCGTCCTCGAGGCGGCCGAACGCCGGGTCCTCGAAGACGGCGTCGTCGGCGTAGCAGGCGGCGGCGCCGTCGCCGTCGTGCCGGTCGAGCGCGTCGTAGAGCCGCTTGATCGTGTCTTCCGCCATGGTGCGACGCTGACGCGTCGCCGTCGCCGCGTCAAGGTCAGTCGCGACCCATCCGGTCGATGCAGATCGCGACGGCCAGGATCAGCGCATCGTCCTGCCCGGGAGCGACCTCGATCCCGTAGGCGTCGCGGACGCGGAACCAGCGCTTCGAGACCTCGGCCACCTTGTCGCCGTCGCGCTCGATCTCGTATTCGTGGTCGACGACGTTCCCCTTGGCCGACAGGTCGGCGCCGCCGTCGACCTCGATCGAGTAGCGGTCGCGGAGGCCGACGAGCGCCTTCTTCACGGTGGCCACCGTCCTCCCGTCGCGCTCGACCTCCATCTTGTCGCGGACGCTGAGCTTCTTCTCCTGGATCGTGAAGAGCTCGTCGCCGGAAGGGCTCTCCACCGCCAAGGTCTCGCGGATGCGCAGGGCCTTGCCGTTGACCTTGAAGGCCCGATCGCCGCCCTCGGTCTCGATCCACGAGTCGTCGCCGATCGAGAACATCTTCTCCCGCATCGTGTAACGCGTCCCAGCCGGCCCGCCTCGATCACGAAGTCGCCGCATGACGCCAACCTACAGCCAGCCGCGCTCCTCGGCCACGCGGATCGCCTCGATCCGGCTGTGCGCGTCGAGCTTCTGCATGATCGTGGAGAGGTGGTTGCGCGTCGTGCCCGGCGACAGGTAAAGCGCGGCGGCGAGCTCGGCGACGGTGCCGTGCCGGCGCGCCGCCTCGAGCACCTCGCGCTCGCGCGGCGTGAGCGGGTTCTCGCCCTGGCTGAGCGCGGCGGCGGCCAGGCCGGGGTCCACCACGCGCTGGCCCGCGGTCGCGTCGCGGATCGCGCGGGCCAGGTCGTCGGCGGGCGAGTCCTTGAGCAGGAAGCCGGCCGCGCCCGCCTCCATGGCGCGCTTGAGGTAGCCGGGGCGGTTGAAGGTCGTGAGGATGAGGACGCGGACCTCGGGCAGCTCGTCGCGCAGGAGCTCGGCGACCTCGAGGCCGTCGAGGCCCGGCATGCCGATGTCGAGCAGCGCCACGTCGGGCGCGGCGCGACGCGCAGCCTCGAGCACCTCGTCGCCGCGCCCGACCTGGGCGACGACCTCGATGTCGTCCTCGAGCGCGAGCAGGCTCGCCAGCGCGCCGCGCACCATCGCCTGGTCCTCGGCGAGCAGGACGCCGATCACGCCGGGACTCGCACCGTCACGCGGAAGCCTCCGCCCGGGCCGGCCCCGGCCTCGACCGTGCCGCCGACCGACTGCACTCGCTCGCGCAGGCCGGTCAGCCCGTGGCCGCCGCCGTCGTGCGCCGGCGCGCCGCGCCCGTCGTCGGCGATCTCCAGCTCGGTCGTCCCTTCACGCGCGCGCAGGGTGATCGCGGCGTGCCGCGCGCCGCTGTGCCGGATGGCGTTGGTGGCGCCCTCGCGGACGGCCCAGGCGAGCACGGACGCCACCTCGGGGTCGAGCGCTTCGTCGGGCGCGTCCACATCCAGCTCGATGCCGGCGGCCTCGAGCGCCACACGGGCGCCCGCCAGCTCGCTCGACAGCGTCTGCCGCCGGTAGCCGCCGACGGCCTCGCGGACCTGCGCGAGCGCGCTGCGCGTCAGCTCGCGGATCTGCTCGACCTCGCCCGCCGCCTCGTCCGCCCGCGCGGGCAGCAGCTTGCGCGCCAGCTCGGCCTTCAAGGCGATCAGCGAGAGGTCGTGGCCCAGGAGGTCGTGCAGGTCGCGGGCGAAGCGCAGGCGCTCCTCGGCGACGGCCATCTCGGCCAGCTCGGCCCGCGCCTCGCGCAGCGCCTCGTTCGCCCGCATCAGCCCGCCGATCAGCAGCCACAGGGCGCTGGTGGCCGAGACGCCGGCGGTGATGCCCCAGAACAGCGCCGCTTCCGGGTTCGCTAGCGCGATGGTGGCGGCCGCCACGGCCGTGATCGCCGCCCACGCCTTCGCGCCGGTCCGGCCGTCGAGCCGCACGGTCGCGGCCGACCCGGCCCAGGCGAACAGCCACCCGAACGCGTCGTCGACGGCGAGGGTGAGCGCGACCGCGATGGCCAGCATGGCGAGGACCGGGTACAGCACCGGGCCGGCGGTCATCACCGCGATCAGGAACAGCGCCGAGAACGCGGCGAGACCGGCGGCGACGGCGACGATCTCGCCGGTGCTCGGGTCCGACACCGCGAACGCGAGCACGAGCGGCCAGAGCCAGAGGAGACCGAAGATCGGGCCGCCCCAGCGAACCCATCTGGAGTGTTCGAAGTTCATGTCAGGAACGCTAGGCGCCGTCCGGGACGCCGACCAGTGTCGCGCGTCCTGAATCCGCCATGACATCGGTCATCCCAACCGGGTGATGCGAGATCACCCCGGGTGAGGATGGAATTCACCCGGTGGACAGCGTGGTCACCAGCGCGCGGGCGCTGATGCCGGACCTGCGGCGGGAGCTCGAGGCCCTCGTGCGCATTCCGTCCGTCTCGGCGCCGGGCCGGATCGATCAGCCCCTGCTCGACGCGTTCGAGATGACCTCGCGCCTGTTCGCCGAGGCCGGCGTCGCCGTGGACCGGCTCGACCTACCCGACACGGCTCCGGTCGTCACGGGCACGATCCCCGCTCCCCCGGGAGCGCCGACGGTGCTGCTCTACAGCCACTACGACGTCGTCCCGGCGGGCGACGAGGCGCTGTGGACCTCCCCGCCCTTCGAGCCGACGGAGCGCGACGGGGCGCTCTTCGGACGCGGGGCCGCGGACACCAAGTCGAACATCGTCGCCCACGTCGGCGCGCTGCGCGCCTGGGGCGGGCGGCCACCGGTCGGCATCAAGCTCTGCATCGAGGGCTACGAGGAGATCGGCAGCGGGGCGCTGACCGCTTACCCGCCCACCGACCCGGAGCGCTTCCAGGCCGATGCGCTGATGATCGGCGACATGGGCTCGATCCGGCCCGGGATGCCGACGCTCACGACCGCGCTGCGCGGCATGGCCAACGTGACGCTCGAGGTGCGGACGCTCGAGTCCGGCAAGCACAGCGGCCATGTACGGCGGCGCGGCGCCGGACGCGCTGCTCGCGCGTCCTGCGCGCGCTCGCCTCGCTGCACGACGCGAACGGCGACGTGACGGTGGCCGGGCTGCGGCGGGAGGAGTGGGCGGCTGAGCAGCAGCCCGAGGAGGACTTCCGCGACCTCGGCACCGTGCTCGACGGAATGCCGCTGATCGGTACCGGCGGCCTGGGCTCGCGCGTCTGGTCGGGCCCGGCGATCACCGTGGTCGGCATCGACGTGCCGTCGGTCGACGGCGCCGTCAACGCGGTGTCGCCCTACGCGCGCGCCGTCCTCAACGTCCGCGTGCACCCGGAGCAGGACGCGGCCGAGGCGCAGGACGCGGTGATCGGCCACCTGCGCGCGCAGCGCCCGTTCGGCATCGAGCTCGAGGTGCAGCCGGGCGCGACGGGCAACGGCTTCGCGGCCAGGACCGAGGGGCCGGCCTACGAGGCGGCTCGGGCCGCCTGGTCGGCGGCCTGGGGCCGCGACGTGATGCTGGCCGGCAGCGGCGGCTCGATCCCGATCGTCAGCGCGCTCGCCGAGGCGCTGCCCGATGCGGAGGCCCTGCTGGTCGGGGCCACGGACGGGTTCGCCAACATCCACGGGCCGGACGAGCGGCTGCTCCTGAGCGAGTTCGAGAACGCGACCGTCGCGGAGGCCGACTTCCTCGGCCGCTACGCGGCGGCGTGGGCGGCGCGATGAGTGCGCACGTCGAGGGGACCGGCGGCTTCGGCGAGACGGAGGGCGGCTTCGCCCAGCGCGCGCTGGCGTGGGTCGAGAAGGCGGGAAACAAGGTCCCCAACCCGGCGATCCTGTTCATCGCGCTGTGCGTCGGCGTGATCGTCGTCTCCCAGCTGCTGGACTGGCTGAACGTCAGCATCACCAGCGAGGTCGTCACCCACGACCCGGCCGTCGACGACAGCCTCGACGGCGTGAGCTCGCTCCCGGCCGCCGGCGACTACGCGGTGGAGACCGAGACCTTCGAGGTCCAGGGCCTGCTGACCGGCGACGGCATCCGCTTCATGTTCACGTCGTTCGTGCCGAACTTCCTCGGCTTCACCGCGGTCGGCGTGATCCTCGTCGCGATGATCGGCGTCGGCGTCGCCGAGCTGTCGGGCCTGGTCGGCGGCCTGATCCGCAAGCTCGTCGCGATCTCCCGGCCGGCCACGCTGACCTACATCATCGTGTTCGTCGGGATCCTCTCGAGCATCGCCGCCGACGCCGGCTACCTCGTCCTGATCCCGCTGGCGGCGACCGCGTTCCTCAGCGTCGGGCGCAACCCGCTGGCCGGGCTCGCCGCCGGCTTCGGCGCCGTCAGCGCCGCCTTCGGCGTCAACGTCCTGATCGTCCCGGCCGACGCGGTCATCACCGACATCACGAACGAGGCCGCCGCGCTCGTCGACCCGAACGCGCAGATCGACCTCGTCGCGAACCTGTACTTCGGGATCGGCTGCACACTCTTCCTCACGGTCGTGATCGCGCTGATCACGACGCGCATCATCGAGCCTCGGCTTGGGTCGTGGGACCGCAGCCTGGCCGACGAGGAGGAGCTCGCGCGCGAGGAGGGCGTGGAGCTCGACGTCGCGCTGGAGGCCAAGGGCCTGCGCCGGGCGGGCTTCGCGGTGCTCGCCGTGCTGATCGTGATCGCCGCGCTGACGCTGCCGCCCGGGGCGCCGCTGCGCAATCCCGAGACCGGCGACATCGTCGGCGACTCGCCGTTCATGAGCAGCCTGATCGTGATGATCTCGGCCGCCTTCCTGGCGGCGGGGATCGCCTACGGGCGCGTCGTCGGGACGATCAAGAGCTCGAACGACGTGCTCGGGATGATCGCCAAGTCGTGGGCGAGCCTGGCCAGCCTGCTCTTCCTGTTCCTGCTGATCGCCCAGTTCATCGCCTACTTCGACTTCAGCAACATGGCCCAGGTCGCGGCCGTGTGGCTCGGCGACATCCTCGAGGAGCTCGACCTCGGCGATCTCTGGCTGCTGCTCGGCGTGATGATCGTCACGGTCCTCGTCAACTTCCTGATCCCGGCCAAGATCGCGAAATGGGCGATCCTCGCCCCGATCTTCGTGCCGCTGATGCTGCGTCTCGGCGTCGAGCCGCAGACCGTGCTGGCCGCGTACCGGGTGGGCGACTCGCCGATCGAACGTGCTGACACCGCTGATGCCGTACTTCGCGCTGATGGTCGTCTTCACGCAGCGCTACCAGCGCGACGCCGGCATCGGCACGGTGATCGCGCTGATGATCCCCTACACGGTCATCCTCACCGTCGCGTGGACGCTGTTCTTCGTCGCCTGGTACGTGATCGGCATCCCCGTCGGCCCGGGGTGGCCGATCCGCTGACGTGCGGCGACTCGTCGTCCTGGCCGGGATCGCCGCCGTGATCGGGTGCGGCGACGACGACGACGGCGCGGCCGCGGGCGCGTCGTCGTTCGAGGACGTCCCGTGGGCGCTCGAGACCGGGCCGAGCGCGACGTTCTCCGGCGGGACGGTCAGCGGCTCGGCGGGGTGCAACCGCTACACGGCCTCGTACACGCAGGACGGCTCCGCGCTCGAGATCGGCGACGTCGCGGCCACCAATATGGCCTGTCCGCCGCCGGCCGACGCGGTCGAGCGCAAGTTCCTGGCCGCGCTCGAGCGCGTCGAGGGCTGGCAGGTCGAGGACGGCGAGCTCGTGCTCGAACACGAGGGCGGTGGCGAGCTGCTGCGCTTCCACGAGGCCTCGCCGGCGGGCGCCTGGGACGCGACGGCGTTCCTGCAGCGCGACGCGGTGTCGAGCCCGCTGCCCGGAACCGAGGTCACTGCGGTGTTCGGCGAGGACGGGACGCTCGCCGGGACGGCCGGCTGCAACACCTATCGCGCTACGTACGAGATCGACGGCGCCGAGATCACGATCGGCGAGCCGGCCGCGACGAAGAAGGCGTGCACCACGCCGGAGGGCGTGATGGAGCAGGAGCAGGCGTACCTGGCGGCGCTGCCGCGCGCGGCGAGCTACAGCGTGGAGGGCCCGAAGCTCTCGCTGCTGACCGCGGAGGGCACGTACGTGGCGACCTACCAGCGCGCGCCGTGAATGAGCGACGCCACGATCACGTACCTGGTCCTGGCCGCGGCCGTGGCGATGTTCGCCTGGGGCCGCGTGCCGACGGCGATCGTGGCGGTCGGCGTCGCGCTTGCGCTGTGGGCGACCGGGGTGCTCGAGCTCGAGCAGGCGCTCGCCGGCTTCGGCGATCCCACGGTGATCTTCATCGCGTCGCTGTTCGTGGTCAGCGAGGGCCTCGACGCCACCGGGGTCACGGCATGGGCGGGCCAGCGCCTGATCGCCTCCGCGGGTGAGAGCCGGACCCGCCTGATCGTCCTCACCATGGCGCTGGCGGCGCTCCTGACGGCGCTGATCAACGTCAACGGGGCGGTCGCCGCGCTCGTGCCCGTGGTCGTGGTGACGGCGCTGCGGCTGGGCCGCCAGCCGTCGCAGCTGCTGCTGCCGCTCGCCTTCGGGGCCCACGCCGGATCGCTGCTCGCGCTGACCGGCACGCCGGTCAACGTGATCATCTCCGAGGCCGCAGCCGACGCGGGCGCCGGGCGCTTCGGCTTCTTCGAGTTCGCGCTCGTCGGCGTGCCGCTCGTCGTCGGGTCGATCGCCATCGTGGCCCTGCTCGGCGAGCGGCTGCTGCCGGCGCGGACCGCGCGCACGCCCGGGCGCGACTTCAGCGGGCACGCGCGCACGCTTGTGCGCCAGTACGAGCTCGATCACCCGCCGGACACGCTGGTCACGCGCCGCTCCGGCGTGGCCGAGGTGATCGTCCCGCCGCGCTCGGAGCTGATCGGCAGCGCCGTCTTCCCGGGCATGGTCACCGACAGCGGCGACCTTGTCGTGCTCGCCGTCCAGCGTGCGGGCGAGGCGCTCGGCGAGACGGAGCTCGCGGAGGGCGACGTGCTGCTCCTGAGCGGGACCTGGGGCGCGCTCGACGAGCAGCTCGAGGACCCCGGCGTGCTGGTCGTCGACGCGCCGGCGCTCGTCCGCCGGCAGGCGGTCCCGCTCGGGCCGGGCGCCAAGCGGGCGATCGCCGTGCTCGCCGCGATGGTGCTGCTGCTCGTCACCGGCGCCGTCCCGGCCGCCGTCGCCGGCCTGCTCGCCGCCTCGGCGATCGTGCTGCTCGGGCTGATGACCACGGAGCAGGCCTTCCGCAGCGTCTCGTGGACCACGGTCGTGCTGGTCGGCGGCATGATCTCGCTCTCGACGGCGATGGTGGAGAGCGGCGCCGCGGCCGACCTCGCCGACGCGCTCGTCGACCTCGTCGCCGGCCCGCACGGGCTGCTGCTCGCCCTCTTCCTGCTCACCGCCGCCCTCGGCCAGGTGATCAGCAATATGGCCACGGCGCTGATCGTGATCCCGATCGCGCTCTCCGCCGCCGCCGACATGGGCGTCTCGGCCGAGCCGGTCCTGATGACGGTGGCCGTGTCGGCCGCCGCCGCGTTCCTCACCCCGGTGGCGACGCCGGCGAACCTGATGGTGATGGGGCCGGGCGGGTACCGGTTCGGGGACTACTGGAAGCTCGGCCTGCCACTGCTCGTGCTGTTCGGCGCGGTCGCCGTCCTGCTCGTGCCGCTCATCTGGGCCCTGTGAGCGGAATAGACTCGCCCCAGGTCATGGGTGCCCCGGTGATCACCCGCGTGGCGCGCTACATCGTCTCGATCGCACTGGTCGCGGGCGCGTATTACCTCGCCGGGCGCGTCGGCCTGGAGCTCGCCTATCTCGACGGCGCCGTCGCGGCGCTCTGGCCTCCCGCGGGCGTGGGCCTCGCCCTGCTCGTGCTGCTCGGCCCGCGGGTCATCCCCGGCATCGTCATCGGCGACCTCCTGCTGGCGGACTTCGACACGCCGCTGGGAACCGTGCTCGGCCAGACGGTCGGGAACACCGTGTCGATCGTGGTGGCCGCGCTGCTCCTGCGCCGGCTGACCAACGGCCGCTTCGGGCTCGACCGCGTCGCCGACGTCGTCGCCTTCATCGCCTGCGCGCTGCTCGCCGCGGTCATCAGCGCGGCCTTCGGGCCGACGGCGCTCCGCCTGGGCGGCGTCATCACCACGGGCGAGCTCGACGACGTCTTCCGCACCTGGACGCTCGGGGACGCCTGCGGCGCGCTCGTCTTCGCGCCCGTGGTGCTCACGTGGGCCGCCGGAGGCTTGCGCGGGATCCGCCGGCGCCATCTCGTCGAGGGCGGCGTGGTGCTGCTCGTGCTGCTGGCGCTCGCCGAGCTGCCCGCCGAGCGCGACGTTCCCTACGTCGTGTTCCCCGCGCTCCTGTGGACCGCGCTGCGCCTCGGGCCTCGCGGCGCATCGACGGCGGTCCTCATCGTCTGCTCGATCACCGTCTGGAAGACGGCCCAGGACGACGGCCCGTTCGTGCGCGAGTCGCTCACCGACAGCCTGCTGGCGACCCAGCTCTTCATCGCGACCGCCACGGTGACCTCGTTGCTGCTCGCGGCGGTGACCGCCGAGCGCACGCGCGCCGAGGCCGCGCAGCGAGCGCTCGCCGGCGAGCAGGCGGCGCTCCGCCGGGTCGCCACGCTGGTGGCCGGCGACTCGGCGCCGAGCCGCGTCTTCGAGCAGGTGACCGAGGAGGTCGCGCGCCTGCTCGGCCTGCCCGGCGTGAACGTCATGCACTACGACGGCGACCGTACAGCGACCGTCGTGGGCGCGTGGAGCGAGCACGGGCCGCCGCGCTTCCCGGTCGGCGCGGCGTTCGACATCGACGGCGACAGCGCCGTCGCGCGCGTCGTTCAGAGCGGCGCGCCCACGCGCGTCGACCGCTACGACGCCGCCACCGGCACGCTGGCCGCGAGGGTGCACAGCGCCGGCTATCGGTCCGCGGTCGCCGCGCCGGTCAACGTCGGCGGCCGGGTGTGGGGCGCGTTGATCGCGGTGAGCACCTCGGACGAGCCGCTCCCGGACGGCCTCGAGCAGCGGCTGCGCGACTTCGCGGACCTCGTCGCCCAGGCGCTGGCCAACGCCGACGCCTACGAGAAGCTCGCCGCTTCGCGCGCGCGGCTCGTGGCCGTCGGCGACGCCGAGCGCCAGCGGCTCGAGCGCAACCTGCACGACGGCGCCCAGCAGCGGCTCGTCTCGGTCGCGCTCGGCCTGAACATGGTGTCCGCACGGCTCGAGAGCGACCCGGCGGCGGCGCGCGAGATGCTGGCGAACGCCCAGGCCGACCTCACCCGCGGGCTCGAGGAGCTGCGCGAGCTGGCGCGCGGCATCCACCCCGTCGTGCTGACCGAGCGCGGGCTCGGCCCAGCGCTCGACGCCATCGCGGCGCGCGCCCCGCTTCCGGTCGACATCACGATGCTCCCCGACGAGCGGCTGTCCGCGCCGATCGAGGCGGCGGCCTACTACGTCGTCGCCGAGTCGGTCACCAACATCGCCAAGTACGCGCACGCCTCGAGTGCGACGGTCAGCATCGCGCGCTCGAACGGAGCCGCCACGGTGACTGTCGCCGACGACGGCGTCGGCGGCGCCGATCCGGCCGGCGGCTCGGGGCTGCGCGGGCTCGCGGCCCGTGTCGAGGCCCTCAACGGCCGGCTCGAGATCGACAGCCCACCCGGGGGCGGCACGCGCATCAGGGCGGAGATCCCGCTCACCTGACACAGGTGTGAGAGCGTCCCCCTGGGGGCCCTGGGAGCCGGGCCGCCGCTGCCTCACAGTCGAGGCATGGAAGCTCATCGTCGTGACGCACCGGAGTTCGAGCGGCTGCAGGCGGGGATGGCATCCATCCACGCAGCGATGCGCGCGCGTCGCGGCCCGCGCTGCATGGTCGTGGTGCCCTCGCGAGCGATCGAGCGGTGGCACGAGCCGCCCGCCGAGACGCAGGCGTACGAGGAACGGCTGCTGTGCCTGCTGCTGACGCTGCGGGATCCCGGGCTCATGCTCGTCTACGTGACGTCCTCCCCGGTCGCGCCGGCCATCGCCGAGTACTACCTCTCGCTGCTCCCGCCGGCGGTGCGCAACGATGCCCGCAGCCGCCTCACGCTGCTCTCCGCCGACGATCGGTCGGCGCGCCCGCTGTCCGAGAAGCTGCTCGCGCGACCGAGCCTGCTCGCGCGGATCCGGTGGGCCGTCCCGGCCGGCGCGCTCGGCTATCTGATGCCCTACATGACGACCGCGCTGGAGCGCGGCCTGGCGCTGGCGCTCGACATGCCGCTCTACGGCGCCGACCCGTGCCACCAGGAGCTCGGAACGAAGAGCGGCAGCCGCAAGCTGTTCGCGCAAGCCGACGTCCCGCATCCGCTGGGAGTCGCACACGTCACCGGCGCCCGCGCGGCGATCGAGGCGATCGTGCGCCTGCGCGCCGCGAAGCCCGAGCTCGTCGAGGTGATGGTCAAGCTCGACGACGGCGTCTCCGGCGAGGGCAACTCCGTCGTCGACCTCCGCGGGCTGCCCTCCCCCGGCGGAGACGGTGAGCGGCAGCGCGTCGCCGAGCGGCTCGAGGGCATGGCGCTCGAGGCCCCCGGCGTGAGCGTCGACGCGTATCTGTCGAGGCTCGCCGCGCGTGGCGGCGTCGTCGAAGAGCGGCTCATCGGGCCGGACGTGCGCAGTCCGAGCGTCCAGCTCGAGGTCACGCCGGACGGTGACGTCGAGATCGTCTCGACCCACGACCAGATCCTCGACGGGCAGAGCTACCTCGGCTGCCGCTTCCCGGCAGCGCCGCCGTACGCCGAGCCGATCGCGCGCCTCGCGCGCGAAGTCGGCCGGCAGCTGGCCCGCGCGGGGGTCATCGGGCGATCCGCCGTCGACTTCGTCGTGCTGCGCGACTCCGGAGGGAGGTGGCGTCCGTACGCCGTCGAGGTCAACCTGCGCAGCGGCGGGACGACCCACCCGCTCGCCGCGCTCACGCTCCTCACCGGGGGCGCCTACGACGCCCGGGCGGCGACGTTCACGACGCCCGCGGGCGCGACGAAGCACTACGTGGCAACGGACCACCTCGCCGACCCGTCGCTGCGGGACCTCGGCCGCGACGGCCTGCTCGCCTTGGTCAAGAGCGGCCGCCTGGGCTTCGATCGTGCCCGGCAGCGCGGCGTGGTGTTCCACATGCTCAGCGCGCTGGACGAGCTCGGTGTCGTCGGCCTCACCGCCGTCGGCGACACGCCGCTGGAGGCGCAGTGCTGCTACGACCGGGCGGCGGCCGCCGTCTTCGAGCAAGCCGTCTCGCCGAAGCTCGCAGCCTTGGCGTGACTGCCAGCTAAGGCGGCGGCACGTCTCCGCACAGGTGGACGCGGAGGCCGAGCGCGGCGAACATCGCGGCCTTGGCGTGAAGGGCCTGGTCGGCGGTCTCGTCGTCCGGCGCGTAGGCGACCTGCAGGTGGTTCGCCTTGTGGCGGGCCATGAACTGGTCGCGCGTGATCCCGTGCAGGACGGCGTGCATGATCGGCCACTGCTCCGTCGTGGCCTCGAGCCGCCGGCGCGTCTCCTCCTCTGGCAGCTCGAGCGCCGTGGCGCGCCCGAGGTCGGCGTGCAGCTCGCCGTCCATGACGAAGACGCGCGACCAGACGACCGCGCCCGGCTTCGACACCCCGCTCAGCGTCCCGCCGCCGAGCGGGAAGTACATCGGCGGCTGGCGCATGCTGTACGACTGCTCGTAGCCGCCGTTGTGCGCGGCCGGCACCGAGCCGGAGATCTCGAACACCCACACGAACCGCCCGTCGTACTCGGCGCCCCAGCGGACGTCGTGCAGCGTGGTGGCCGGGTCGAGGCCCATCGCGGTCCATACGCGGTTGGTGACCAGCGCGTCGACCGCCGCGCCCTCGTCGACCTCGTTGAAGTGCGGCAGTGCGACGCCGGGGAAGAGCTCGCGTGAGCCGTCACGGTTGCGCACGGGCGGGCGCTCGCCGTCGTTCAGGAGGCCCTCGACGAGATCGCTGGCGGGCACGACGTCCTTGAGGCCCTGCTGGTACTGGATCCCGACCGCGTCGAGGCCGAAGTCGTCGGCGATCCGCAGGGCGGCGACGTACATCTTGAACTGGCTCAGCAGCTGCGCGTCGGTGAGCTCGGTCGCCTCGTCGTCGCCGGTGTGGAACGTCATGCCGGCGTCGTCGAGCCAGGCGCGCACGGCCTGGGCCTCCTCGTCGGCGACCCGGCCCATCTCGGCCACCAGGGCGCTCTGCGACAGCCGCTCCTTGTAGATGCCGAGCGGGTTGAGCTGCTCGTCGTCGATGATCGCGTTGTACATCCCCATGCAGCCCTCGTCGAAGACGCCGATGATCGCCTTCTCGCGCTGGAGCTCGGCGGCGAGCGTGCGGCCGAGCTCGCCGTCCGGCCCGGGCTCGTAGTCGCGCACGTGGCTGGTGTCGTGGGCCAGCTCGCCGGTCTCCAGCCACGTCCGCAGGCCCTCGCGCGCCCATTCGTCAGTGAAGTCCTCGCTCCACAGGATCGAGTGCGGGACGCCGGCCTTGGTGAGGCTGGCGGTCAGGTTGAGGAGGCCGACGAGGCCGGGGTACTGGCCGCTCCAGTTGGCGACGAGCAGGATCGGGCCGCGGTGCGTGCGCAGCCCGGGCAGGACGTGGTGGCTGTACTGCCACACGGCTTCGACGACGACCACCGGCGCCTCGGGCGGGATCTGCTTGAAGACCTCGATGCCGGCGCGCTGGCTGTCGATGAAGCCGTGCTCGCCGACGGGATGGCCGCGCCGGACGGACCAGCCGAGGTCCTCGACGGCGGCCTCGAAGTCGGCTTCCAGCTTGGCCTGCGTCGGCCAGCACGTCAGGTTCGCCTCGTGCCGCAGGTCGCCGCTCGCGACGGTGTAGAGGACGTCGGTCATCACACCTGCCTTCCACTATTTTTCGCCTCTTGATAACCGCCTTCGAGACCGCCGACATCCGGTTCCCGACGTCGCTCTCGCTCGACGGGTCGGACGCCATGAACCCGGACCCCGACTACTCCGCGGCCTACGTCTGGATGACGACCGACGCCGGGGACTCCGGGCACGGCTTCGTCTTCACCATCGGGCGCGGGAACGACGTCCAGGTGGCCGCCATCGAGGCGCTCCGCGAGCGCTTCGTGGGCCGCGACGCCGACGAGCTGATCGGCGACATGGGCGCCGTGTGGCGGGAGCTCGTCCACGACTCGCAGCTGCGCTGGCTCGGCCCCGAGAAGGGCGTCATGCACATGGCCGTCGGCGCGGTGGTCAACGCGCTGTGGGACCTGAAGGCCAAGCGCGCCGGCCTGCCGCTGTGGGAGCTGCTGGCGACGATGAGCCCCGAGGAGCTGGTCGGCCTCGTCGACTTCCGCTACCTCACCGACGCGCTGACGCACGACGAGGCGCTGGAGATCCTGCGCGCTGCCGAGCCCGGGCGCGCCGCCCGGCGCGAGGAGCTGCTGGCCTCCGGCTATCCCGCCTACGCCACCTCGCCGGGCTGGCTCGGCTACGACGACGAGAAGCTCGCGCGCCTCTGCCGCGAGGCCGTCGACGACGGCTTCGAGCTGATCAAGCTCAAGGTCGGCGGCAGCGTCGACGACGACGTCCGCCGCCTGAAGGTCGCCCGCGACGTGGTGGGACCGGACATCCGGATCGCCGTCGACGCCAACCAGCGCTGGGACGTCGGCGAGGCGATCGAGTGGATGCGCGCGCTGGAGCCCTACGACCTCGCCTGGATCGAGGAGCCGACGAACCCCGACGACGTGCTCGGCCACGCCGCGATCGCCCGCGGCGTCTCGATGCCGGTCGCCACCGGCGAGCACATGGCCAACCGCGTCATGTTCAAGCAGTTCCTCCAGGCCGAGGCGCTGCAGATCCTGCAGATCGACGCGACCCGCGTCGCCGGCGTGAACGAGAACGTGGCGATCCTCCTGCTCGCCGCCAAGTTCGGCGTGCCCGTGTGCCCGCACGCGGGCGGCGTCGGGCTCTGCGAGGCCGTGCAGCACCTGTCGATGTTCGACTTCGTGGCGGTCTCCGGAACCATGGACGGCCGCGTCATCGAGTACGTCGATCATCTGCACGAGCACTTCGTCACTCCGGTCGAGGTTCGCGGCGGCCGCTATCTGGCGCCCACGGCCCCCGGCGCGGGGACCGAGATGGCGACCCGTGGGTGAGCTCGGCCACGGCGCCGCGAACGTCGGCAACCTCTACCGGGCGATGACCGACGAGCAGGCCCGGGCGGTGCTCGACGCCGCCTGGGAGAGCGGCATCCGCTACTTCGACACCGCGCCGCACTACGGGCTCGGGCTCTCGGAGCGCCGGCTCGGCGCCTTCCTGGCCACCAAGCCGCGCGCGGAGTACGTCGTGTCGACCAAGGTCGGCCGGCTGCTGCGGCCCAGCCCCGAGACGGCGGACCGGCTGGACGAGGCGAACCAGTTCGCGGTGCCGGCGTCGCTGCGCCGCGTGTGGGACTTCAGCGCCGGAGGCATCCGGGCGAGCCTCGAGGAGTCGCTCGAGCGGCTCGGCCTCGGCGCGGTCGACGTGCTCTACCTGCACGACCCCGACGAGCACGACCTGGCCGCGGACCTGTCGACGGGCGTGCCGGCGCTGGCCGCGCTGCGCGAGGAAGGGCTGGTCAGCGCGATCGGGATCGGCTCGAAGTCGACCGAGGCGCTGCTCGCCGCCGTGCGCACCGGCTCGCTCGACCTCGTCATGGCCGCCGGTCGCTACACGCTGCTCGAGCAGGCCGGCGAGCTGGTCGGGGCCTGCCGCGAGACCGGGGTCGGGATCGTCGCGGCCGCGGTCTACAACTCCGGTCTGCTGTCCACGCCGCGCCCCGGCGACCGCTACGAGTACGGCGCCGTTCCGGACGAGGTGCTCGAGCGCGCGCGGCGCCTCGCGGACGTCTGCGAGCGGCACGGCGTGACGCTGCCGGAGGCGGCGCTGCAGTTCCCGCTGCGCGAGCCGGCGGTGCGCTGGGTCGTGGTGGGCGCCGCGACCCCCGAGCAGGTCCGCGAGAACGCGCGGCGGATGGAGGCCGAGATCCCGGAGGCGCTGTGGGACGAGCTGTAGTCGACGCCCACCTGCACATCTGGGACCTCGAGCGCAGCGACTACGCATGGCTCGGCCCCGGCCATCCGCTGCACCGGACCTTCACGCCCGAGCAGGCGCATGCCGAGCTCGAGGCGGCGGGGATCGCGTCGGCCGTGCTCGTCCAGGCCGAGGACTCCGAGCGCGACACCGACCTCATGCTCGAGGCCGCCGCGCGCCACCTGTGGATCGCCGGCGTGGTGGGCTGGGTGCGGCTCGAGGAGCCCCCGGTGGCCGAGGCGCGGCTCGAGCGCCTGTGCGGCGTGCGCCATCTCGTGCACGACGACCCGCGCGACGACTTCCTGCTCCTCCCCAGCGTCCGAACGTCGCTGCGGCAGCTCGCCGACCGCGGCATCCCGTTCGACGTGCCCGATGCCTGGCCGCGGCACCTGGCCGCGACGGCCGACCTGGCCGGCGCGCTCCCCGAGCTGCGGATCGTCGTCGACCACCTCGGCAAGCCGCCGTTCGGCGGCGCGGACTGGGACCGCTGGCGCGCCACGCTGGCGCAGGTCGCCGCGCACCCGAACACCGTGGCCAAGGTCTCCGGCCTGCAGGTTCCGGGCCGGCCGTTCACACCCGAGGAGGTGCGTCCCGCCTGGGAGGTCGCGCTCGAGCTGTTCGGGCCCGAGCGGCTCATGTGGGGCAGCGACTGGCCGATCACGGTCCTCGTCGGCGGCTACGGCCACGCCTGGGAGGTGATGTCCTCGCTCGTCGCGGAGCTGAGCCCGGACGAGCAGGAGCGCATCCTCTCCGGCACGGCGCGCTCGGTGTACCGGCTCGCGTGATCACGTCGACTCGCGGGCGCGGAGCTCGAAGGGATGCACGATGCGGCGCGGGTGCTCGCGCGCGCCGCTGACGCGCTGCAGCAGCAGCTCCATGGCGTCGGCCGCCATCGCCCGCACCGGCTGCGCCAGCGTGGTCAGCGGCGGGTCGACGAGCGCCGACCACGGCGGGTCGTCGACGCCGACCAGCGCGATGTCGGCGGGTACCCGCAGGCCGGCGTCGCGGATCGCGCGCAGCGCGCCGAGCGTCATCAGGTTGTTGGCGACCATCAGAGCCGTGGGCCTGGGCTCGCGCCGCAGCAGGCCGGCGACTGCCGTCTCGGCGAGCTCGAGCCGGAAGTCGCCGTCGACCACCAGCGGCTCCAGGCCCGCGGCGCGCATCGCCATCTCGTAGCCGGCCAGGCGCTCGGCGCCGGTCTCGACGTCGACCCGCCCGCCGATGAAGGCGATCCGGCGGTGGCCCCCGGCGATCAGGACGTCGCTGCCGATCCGCACCGCCTTGACGTTGTCGGCCAGCACGGCGTCGGCCCTGGCGTCCTCGACCTCGCGGTCGCACGCCACGACCGGGATCCCCAGGTCGAGCAGCTGCGAGATCTGCTCGCCGCCGGGGTCCGACGGGGAGATGATCACGCCGAGCACGCGCTCGTCGATCAGCGCCTCGAGGTACGCGCGCTGCTTCTCCGCGGTCTCGTCGGTGTTGCAGACGAGCACGCGGTAGCCGGCGTCGAAGGCCTGGTCCTCGACCGAGCGGACCAGCTCGCCGAAGTGCGGGTTCTCGATGTCCGGG
Organism: uncultured Solirubrobacteraceae bacterium; assembly: GCA_963835525.1. GTDB lineage: Bacteria > Actinomycetota > Thermoleophilia > Solirubrobacterales > Solirubrobacteraceae > DASSUW01. Next base: position 1,352,936 of record CAWIFM010000008.1, on the reverse strand, counting down.
ACGACGACGCCGATCGTGGCGGTGCGCTGGCGCCGGAGGTTGCGGGCCAGGACGTTGGGGCGGTAGTCGAGCTCCTCGACGGCGCGCAGCACGCGCGTCCGGTATGCCTCACCGACGCGCGGATCGTCGTTGAGCACGCGCGAGACCGTGGCGGGTGAGACGGACGCGCGTCTGGCCACGTCGGAGATCTTCAGGCCCTGGTTGAGAAACCGGTTTCCCACGGCGGATGTGTGGCAGACTACCCCTTGCAACCGGTTCTTGAGGAACCGATTTCAGGGGAGTGGCGGTGCTGAGTTCAATCCATCCGATCCTCACGGGGGATCTGCTCGCGCATCTCGATGCGATGGGCCATTCGGACGCGGTGGTGCTCGCCGACGCCCATTTCCCGGCTGCGCGCCTCGCCGAGCGGCTGCTCGTCTTCCCGGGCCTGTCGACCCCCGACGTGCTCGCCGCCGTCCGCACCGTGATCCCGCTCGACGACCCGCCTGGGATCGACCTCATGACCTCGGCGGACGGCACGCGGCTGCAGGTGCAGGAGCAGCTCATCGCCGCGGCCGGCGCCGGCGAGGACGGCCTACAGTTCCTCGAGCGCCGCGACTTCTATGAAGCGGCCGCCGGGGCATACGTGATCGTGCGGACGGGCGAGACGCGCAAGTACGGCAACGTCATCCTGCGCAAGGGCGTGGTCGCCGATGGCTGAGCTCCTCCTCCACGTCCAGGGCGTCAGCAAGAGCTTCCCCGGCGTCAAGGCGCTCGAGGACATGCAGCTCGACCTGCACGCCGGCGAGGTCCTCGCGCTGGTCGGTGAGAACGGCGCCGGCAAGTCGACGCTGATGAAGCTGCTCACCGGCGTCTACGACGCCGACGAGGGCGAGTTCTTCCTCAACGGCGAGCCGTACGAGCCGATCTCGCCCAAGCACGCGCAGGAGCTCGGGATCAGCATCATCCACCAGGAGTTCAACCTGATGCCCGACCTCACGGTCGCGCAGAACCTCTTCATCGGGCGCGAGCCGCGCGGCTCGCGGCTCTTCCTCAACGAGCGCCGGCTCAACGCGCAGGCGCGCGAGCTGATCGAACGCCTCCATCTGCCGCTGCGGCCCAAGGAGCTCGTCGGCAGCCTCACGGTCGCCAAGCAGCAGATGGTCGAGATCGGCAAGGCGCTGTCCTACGACGCCAAGCTGCTGATCATGGACGAGCCGACGGCGGCGCTCAACGACGCCGAGGTCGAGGTCCTGCACGGCCTGATCCGCCGCTTCGTGAAGCCCGACACCGGCGTGATCTACATCTCGCACCGCATGGACGAGATCAAGCGGATCGCCGACCGCGTCACGGTCATCCGCGACGGCCGCTACGTGGGCACTCGCGAGACCAAGGAGACGACCATGAAGGAGGTCATCTCCATGATGGTCGGCCGCGAGATCTCCGGCGAGGCGAAGCCGGTCGGCGTGCAATCGGATCGCGAGATCGTGCTCGAGGTCTCCGGCCTCAGCACCAAGGACCTGCTCAAGGACGTCAGCTTCGAGCTGCGCAAGGGCGAGATCCTCGGCTTCGCCGGGCTCATGGGCGCCGGCCGCACCGAGGTGGCACGCGCGGTGGTCGGCGCCGACCGGGTCGACGGCGGGACGATCAGCCTGCGCGGCCGCGAGATCCGCGTCCACACCCCGGCCGACGCCGCCCGGCACCGGATCGGCTACCTGTCCGAGGACCGCAAGCAGTACGGCCTGCTGCTCGAGCAGGAGGTCAACGCCAACATCGGGCTGAGCGCGCTGGCGGAGCGCTTCCAGAAGTGGGGCTTCATGAAGGACCGGGCGATGCGCGCCACGTCGCGCGAGTACGTGGACAAGCTGCGCATCAAGACTCCGTCGGTGGCCCAGACGGCGAAGAACCTCTCGGGCGGCAACCAGCAGAAGGTCGTCATCGCCAAGTGGCTGGTCAAGGACTGCGACGTCCTCATCTTCGACGAGCCCACGCGAGGCATCGACGTCGGCGCCAAGGAGGAGATCTACCGGCTCCTCAACGACCTCGCCCAGCAGGGCAAGTCGATCATCATGATCTCGTCCGAGCTGCCGGAGGTGCTGCGGATGTCGCATCGCATCGTCGTGATGAGCGAGGGCCGTGTGACCGGCACGCTCGACGCCGGCGAGGCCACGCAGGAGAGCGTCATGCACTACGCGACGCTGCGACCCGACGAGAACCCCGAGGACGCGGCCGAGCTCGGGCTCGTGGAGCAGGCATGACGACCTCGGCCGTCGAGCAGCCGACCGCCGCCGAGGCCGTCGGCACCAGCCTGAAGGACCGGCTGCAGCAGTTCCTCGCCTTCGCGAGCCTGATCGCGATCTTCCTCTTCTTCTCGATCGCCAGCTCGAGCTTCCTGAACTACTCGAACGTCACGGCGATCCTCTTCTCGACGGTGGTGATCGGGCTGCTGGCGCTCGGGACCACGTTCGTGATCATCACCGGCGGCATCGACCTCTCGATCGGCACGGGGATGACGCTGTGCGCGGTCATCTCCGGCGTGCTGATCACCAACACCGGGTTGCCGGTGCTCGCCGGCGTCATCGGCGCGGTGCTCTTCGGCGGCCTGATCGGGTTCGTCAACGGCTTCAACATCTCGATCCTCGGCATCCCGCCGTTCATCGCCACGCTGGCGATGATGCTCGTGGCCCAGGGCCTGGCGCTGGTCATAGCCGAGAGCGCACCGATCTACTTCACCGACTCGCCGAGCTACATCAGCATCTCGACGGGCCACCTGTTCGGGGTGAACTTCCCGAACGCCGTGCTCGTCCTGGCGGTGGCCACGGTGATCGCGGCCGTGATCCTCAACAAGACGGTCCTCGGCCGCTACACGTACTCGATCGGCAGCAACGAGGAGGCCACGGCGCTGTCCGGCATCAGCGTGCGCCGGTGGAAGATCGCCATCTACACGCTCGCCGGCCTGTTCACCGGCCTGGCGGGCGTGATGATCTCGGCCCGACTCGCGTCCGCCCAGCCCGGGACCGGCCTCGGCTACGAGCTCCAGGCCATCGCGGCCGTCGTCATCGGCGGCACTTCGCTGTCCGGCGGCAAGGGCTCGATCGTCGGGACGATCATCGGCGCGCTGATCATCTCGGTCCTCAACAACGGGCTGCAGATCATGTCGATCCCGCAGGAGTGGCAGAACGTGATCCTCGGCATCGTGATCCTCGTCGCGGTCTACGCCGACATGGCCAGGAAGCGCGCCGTCGTCTAGTCAAAGGAGCGTGGGGAGCATGCACAAGAAGTTCGTGGTTCTGGCGGCGGTGCTCGCACTCGGTATCGCGGCCTGTGGCGAAGACGACGGCGGCAGCTCGTCCGGCGGCGGTGGCGGTGGCGGCGACGAGCCGTACATCGCGATCGTCTCCAAGGGCTTCCAGCACCAGTTCTGGCAGGCCGTCAAGCAGGGAGCAGAGGAGGAGGCCAAGGCCGAGGGCGCCCGCATCACCTTCGAGGGCCCGCCCACCGAGCAGGACATCGAGCAGCAGGTCACGATGCTCACCAACGCCCTGACGAAGGATCCCGACGCCATCGGCTTCGCCGCGCTGGACTCGAAGGCGAGCGCGCCGCTGATGGATCAGGCCAAGGCGCAGGAGATCCCGGTCATCGCGTTCGACTCCGGCGTCGACAGCGACGTCCCGGTCACCACGGCGGCGACCGACAACAAGGCCGCCGCGGGCGAGGCCGCCAAGCACCTCGCCGAGCTGATCGACAACGAGGGCAAGGTCGCCGTCATCGTGCACGACCAGACGAGCCGCTCGGGCATCGACCGCCGCGACGGCTTCCTCGAGTGGATGAAGGAGAACGCCCCGAACGTCGAGGTGCTCCCCGTGCAGTACGGCGGCGGCGACCAGGCGAAGTCGGCCGACATCGCGAAGTCGATCATCCAGTCCAACCCGGACCTCAAGGGCTTCTACGGCGCCAACGAGGGCTCGGCGATCGGGATCATCAAGGGCGTCCAGGAGAGCGGCAAGAAGGGCATCACGATCGTCGGCTTCGACTCCGGCAAGGCCCAGATCGACGCCATCAACAACGGCGTCATGGCCGGCGCCATCACGCAGAACCCGGTCGGCATGGGCAAGGAGCTCGTCAAGTCGGCGATGAAGGCCATCAACGGCGACGAGCTGCCGAAGGTCATCGACACCGGCTTCTACTGGTACGACAAGAGCAACATCGACGACCCGAAGATCAAGGCCGTGCTCTACGAGTGACCGTGATCGACCGGCCGGATGCCGCGGTGGTCGCGCGGTTGGGCGAGGAGATCTCCTCGTTCAACTTCGCGACCACCGGCATCCACGACGGCCGCGAGCTGTTCGCGGCCGTTCGTGACGAGGCCGGCCGGCTCGTGGCGGGCGTCTACGGCTGGACGTGGGGCGGCACGTGCTGGGTCGACCGGCTGTGGGTGCGCGAGGACCACCGCGGCCGCGGCGTCGGAACGTCTCTGCTCGAGGCCGTGGAGCGTGAGGCGCGGGCTCGCGGCTGCGCCCAGATCGGCCTGACCACCCACAGCTTCCAGGCTCCGGACTTCTATCGCCGGCACGGCTTCGAGACCGCCGGTGAGATCACCGACTACCCGGCGCGGCACTCGTACTTCCTCATGCGCAAGGAACTGCCCTAGTTGTAGTTCCCGAGCACGTTGTTCCTCCGGCTGGCGTGCCCGACGGGCGAACGTCAACTGCGGCTGGGTAGGGGAGCTGGGGAGGCCGGCGAGGGCGGTTTCCTCGAAGCGTCCTGCCCTGCGGTCGTCTGACGACCCTTAGCCAGGATGCTACGCCGAAAACCGCAACGAATCCTGGATAGGTGGGGTCAGACCCCACTAGGACAGGATTGCTTCGAGGAATACCGGCGCGGCCGGCCCCTCGCCGCCCCACCCAGCCGCAGTTGACGTTCGCCTAGGACACGCATAAAGCTCGGCGCGCGGGGGCCGATTTACCTCAAGGTGGCACGTTCACCTGCTCCTGCTCTCAAGGGCGGCACGTCCGCGCTCGAGGCGCTGGTCGATGCCGCATCCGGAATCCTCGCCGCCGACTCGCTGAGCGGCACGCTCGGCGGCATCGCGCGCCATCTCGCCGCGGTCGTCGCCTATGACGACCTGTCGCTGTACGACGCGGAGTCGCAGCCGGTCTTCGCCGTGGGAGAGCCGGTGCCGGCCGATCACGTCGTCGCCGTCCCGCTGATCGCCCACGGCCAGGCGGTCGGCGCGCTCCACGTGCGCCGCTCGGGCGCGCCGTTCTCGCACGAGGACGTCGAGCTCGTCGAGCGCTTCGCGACGATGGCGGCGCTGGCCTACGACTCCGCCCGCCAGCGCGACGTGGCCAAGACGGACGGGCTCACCGGGCTGCTCAACCACCGCGGCTCGCAGGAGCGGCTGAGGGCGGCGCTCGAGGCGTCAGCGGCGGTCAGCGTGGTCGTGCTCGACCTCGATCACTTCAAGCGCGTCAACGACCGGCACGGCCACGCCGAGGGCGATCGCGTGCTGGCCGCCGCCGCCAAGCGCCTGCGCTCGGTCGTGCGCGACTCGGACGCGGTCGGGCGCCTCGGGGGCGAGGAGTTCGTGCTCGTGCTGCCCGGGATGGAGGCCGCCGAGGCGCGCGAGGTCGCCGAGCGGGCGCGCGCCGCGGTGTCCGAGGTCATGGTCGGCGGCAAGGCGCTCGAGTGCTCGGCCGGCGTCGCCGCGCATCCCGACGACGCGGTCGGGGCGGCCGAGCTGCTCGCCGCCGCCGACGCCGCGCTCTACGCGGCCAAGGACGGCGGCCGCAAGCAGACCCGCCGCTACCGCACGAGCCTCGCCCGCCGGCCGCTGCCCGGCGAGGAGCGTGAGGAGGTCGAGGCGCTGCTGCGCACGCCAGGCGGGATCGTGCCGTTCTTCCAGCCGGTGCTCGAGCTCGCCACGGGCCGCGTGAGCGGCTACGAGGCGCTCGCCCGCATGGAGTCGCGTCCGCCCGACGAGTGGTTCGCGCAGGCACACCGCGCCGGCCTCGGCGCCGAGCTCGAGGCGGCGGCCGCGACGGCCGCGATCGCGGCTCCCGGCCGCCCCGCCGGGACGTTCCTGGCCGTCAACGTCAGCCCGCGCGCGCTCGTCTCCGCGCCCGTGATGGACGCCCTCCCCGACGACCTCTCCTCGATCGTGGTCGAGCTCACCGAGCACGACCTGTTCGGCGCCGACGACACGCTCCACTCGCGCCTCGCCGAGCTCCGCGCGCGCGGCGCGCGGGTGGCACTCGACGACGCCGGCTCGGGCTACGCCGGGCTGCAACAGCTCATCCGCGTGGCGCCCGACATCCTCAAGCTCGACCGCTCGCTCGTCCACGGCGCGCACGCCGACCCCGCCAAGCAGGCCCTGCTGGAGGCCCTGATCTCGTTCGCCGCCTCCACCGGCTCGGTGGTCTGCGGCGAGGGCATCGAGGATCTGGCCGACCTGCGCGTGCTCGCCGACCTCGACGCCACCTACGCGCAGGGCTACGCGCTCGCGCGGCCCGCCGCCGGCTGGCCCGAGCTGAGCCCGGAGACCGCGGCCGCGGTGTCGGCGCAGATCGAGCACGGCGTCCGCGTGGCGGCAGCCGCCACCGGCACCTGGTCGAACCGGCTGTCGGAGCTCGCCGACCACCTCGCTCGCGTCTCGGACATCGCCGAGCTCGCCTCGGCAGGACAGCTGGCGGCCTGGCTGCTCGACGCCGACGACGTCGGCGTCATGAAGATCCGGCCCGACGGCGAGACGGTCGACCTCGTGTCCGAGCACGACGTCGAGGAGGTCGGCGAGACCTGGCGGCTGTCCGAGTTCCCGGCCACCAAGCACCTGATCGACACCGGCCAGGTCGGCCAGGTGGTCGCCGGCGACGCGCACGGCGACCCGGCCGAGCTCGCCGAGCTCGAGCGCATGGGCATGGGCGCGATGTTGATCATCCCCGCGCCGCTCGGCTCGGGCGGCGGGGCGATCCTGGAGATCTACCGCGTCCGCCCGCAGGCGTTCTCGCGAGCCGAGATCGATCGCGCGCGGGTCGTCGCGCTGCAGCTGCGCGCCGTGCTCACGCGCCTGTCGGCCTAGTCGGTCGCGACCGGCCGATCGCTGTTGCTCCACTGCGAGTAGGAGCCGGGGAACAGCCGGCCCGGCGGGAGCCCGAGCGCCTCGAGGACGAGCAGCGTGTGGCAGGCGTTCACGCCCGACCCGCACGAGGCGACGACCTCGCTGTCCGCGTCCACGCCGGCCTCGGCGAGCTGAGCGCGCAGGACGTCCGCGGGCCGGAGACGGCCGCCGTCGAGCATCTCGCGCGCCGGCAGGTTGCGGGCGCCGGGGATGTGCCCGGGTCGCGGGTCGACCGGCTCGAACTCGCCGGAGAAGCGGTTGCGGTCGCGCGCGTCGAGCAGGATCCGGCCGCCGTCGTGCAGCTCGTCGATGCCGGCGAGGCGATCGGCCGGCCAGGGCCGTGCGGTGAAGCGGGCGGTAGTGGGGTTCGCCGGGCCCGTCTCGAGCGGGCCCTCGAGCCCGCCGTCGAGCAGCGCCGCGTCCACCCCGAGCGCGCGCAGCAACCACACGAGCCGCGCGGCGACCACGCCGCCCGCGTCGTCGTAGGCGACCACGGTCGAGCCGTCGCCGATCCCCGCCTCCCCCATGCCGCGCGCGAAGACCTCGGGATCGGGCAGCGGGTGCCGCCCCGCCTCCGGACGGGGCGGGCTCGCGAGGTACGCGTCGAGGTCGACGAACACCGCGCCGGGCAGATGGCCGGCCTCGAACTCGGCCCGGCCCGACCGGCCGTCCAGGTACCACCTGACGTCGGCGAGCACGACGTCCTCGCGGTGGCCTGCGAGCCACGCGGCGTCGACGAACGGGGTGATCACCGTGCCGAGACTAGCTGCGCCGCGCGGGACAGTCCGTGAGCGCTGATGAGCGCCCAGCTGCCGTTGACGGCCACCGACGGCCACGCGTCGGCGGGAAGGCCGGCAGCGACCATGGCGAGCGCGCCGGTGAGGTTCATCGCGTGGTAGATGGCGCCGTGGGCCGAGAGACGCCCGCAGGCCACGCCCGCGAAGCTCATGAGCACGGCGAGGCCGCCCGCGAACCCGATGAGCATCGTGACCATGGATTGAGTTGTAGCCGGATTCGGGCGTGTATGAAATTGACTTTGAGGCGACTCGTGATTCAGTTTGGCTGAATGAGGATCGACCCCCATCGCCTGCTCGTCCTGCGCGCCGTCAGGCGAGCCGGTGGCGTCCTTCCCGCCGCGCGGGCGCTGTACCTGAGCCCGTCGGCCGTCTCCCAGCACCTGACACGTCTCGAAGCGGAGACGGGCCTCAGCCTCGTCGACCGCTCGCGGCGCGGCGGCGGCCGCACGCTCGAGCTGACCGCGGCCGGCCGGGCGCTGGCTCAGGAGGGCGAGCGCCTCGCCGAAGTCCTGGCGGAGGCCGAGCGCGCCGCCATGGCACTGCGCGGCGAGCGCAGCGGGCCCGTGCGCATCGGCGGGTTCGCGACGGTGCTCCGCCGGCTCGTCGGCCCGGCGGTGGTCGACCTGGCGATCGCCGAGCCGTCAATCGTCCCGACGGTCACCGAGGTGGGCGAGGCGGACGGGCTGGCGCAGCTCCGCGCCGGAGAGCTGGACCTGGTCATCCTCGAGCGGCGGCCGGAAGCCGAGCCGCCACGCGGCGTGGTCGCCGAAGACCTGCTGCGCGACGCCTACCGCGTCGTCGTCCCGGCCAGCTGGCCGGTCCACGACGACGCCGAGACACTGCTGCGCGGCCGCTGGATCGCCGGCCACGAGGGCACGCCCGCGCGCGCCGCGCTCGACGCCCTCGGCGCGGCCGCCGGCATCCGGCCCGACGTTCGCCACCTCTGCGACGAGTTCACCTCGATGCTCGCGCTCGTCGGCGCCGGGCTGGGCGCCGCCGTCGTCACCGACCTCGTCCTCGAGTTCCTCCCGCTCACCAACGTCCGCGTCAGCGCCGGCCCGCTCGATCCCGGCGCCCGGATCATCTACGTCGCCCACCGCCGCGGCCGCGCCGAGCCCGGAGCGGCGGCCGCCGCCACCATGGAGGCGCTGCGCGCCCACGCCGCGTGATCGATGAGTTCCCGGCCGCCGGCCGGTCGGTACGGAGAGACACCTAAGGAGGTCCACAATGGGCAAGGTCATCACGCACATGACGATGTCGCTGGACGGCTACGTCGCCGACCCCGACGACCAGCCCGGCGAGCTCTTCGACTGGTACGAGGCCGGAGAGGTATCCGTGGCGAGCGCCAACGAGAACATCGCCTTCGACGTCGACGAGGCGAGCGCAGAGGTGCTGGGAGACCTGACCGACAGCTCCGGGGTGATCGTCTCCGGCCGGCGCCTGTTCGACATCGCCGACGGCTGGAACGACAGCCACCCGGCAGGCGCGGCGATCGTCGTGGTCACCCACAGCCCACCCGCGGACGCCTCCGAGCGGTGGCCGAAGACGACCTTCGTCGACGGGGTCGAGGCGGCGATCGCCAAGGCGCGGGAGATCGCCGGCGACAAGAACGTCACGATCGCCAGCGCCAACGTCATCCAGCAGGCGCTCGAGCTCGGCCTGGTGGACGAGGTGTGCGTCAGCCTCGTGCCGGTGCTGTTCGGCGAGGGCGTCCCCTACTTCGCCAGGCTCGACCGCGGACACGTGATGCTCGAGGATCCGGTCGTGGTGCAGGGGCGCCGCGCCCTCCACCTCAGGTACCCGGTCCGTCGCTGAGGATCCGCTCGAGCGTGCGGTGGCCCATCCGGCTCATCGGCGGGTTGCTGTCGACGTAGTACCAGACCGTCCCCATCGCCTGCTCGAAGGCCCAGGCCGCGCCCCGCGCCCACTCGAGGTCGTCGCAGTCCAGTACCTCGCGGAGCGTGCGCCGCGGCCGGGCCTCCAGCAGATGCCAGGCGGCGACCAGGTCCAGAGCGGGGTCCGCCGGCCCGAGCCCGCCCACGTCGATGACGCCGACGAGCCGGCCGTCCGCCACGAGGACGTTGCCGGGGATCAGGTCGCCGTGGGTCATCACGTCGCCACCCGGGCTCCGGGGCAGCGCGCGGAACTCCGCCCAGAGGAGGCGCAGCGGCGTGACGTCGAGCATCGGCTCGCTGCGCTCGAAGCACGTCTCCATCCAGTCGTCGTGATCGGGCAGATGACCGCCGCGACCTGAACCGCGGAACGTCCTGCCGCGGGTCTCGATCGCCCTCACATCCCCGATGAGCTCGGCGAGGTCGTGGGCGAACGCCGTCGAGCCGCTCGGGTCCTCGACCGTGGCGTCCGTGCCCGGCAGCCAGGTCTGCACGGCCCACGGCAGCGGATAGCCCGCCCCCGGCTCCCCGATCGCGACGGGCTCCGGCGTGGCGAATCGCGAGCGGCCCAAAAACTCGCGGGCGGCACTCGCCTCGGCTTCGAGCTCGCGACGGGTCTCTGCGACATCCGCGGGCATCAGGGGGAACCGCGCGACGAGCCCCTCACCCAGCCGGAACAGCGCGTTGACCGTACCTGAGGAACGGAGCGCGCGAACGGGCAGATCGCGCCATTCCGGGAACTGGGCGTCCACCAGCTCGCGGACCGTCTCGGCGGTGACGTCCAGCTGCCCCGCATGCATCTGCACCAGCGCCAGTGTCACGGACCGCGCGCGCCGGCTCCCCAGCCTTGCGACCGATGAGATCAGGGCGGCGGTCCGGTCTTATCGACATGGCCGCTACCTACACGTTCGACATCTTTTCCAGCCTCGACGGATACGGCGCCGCCAGCGGCGACTGGACCGGCTACTGGGGCAAGCAAGGCCCCGAGTTGCTCGACCACCGCCTTGCCCTGTACGGCGCGGAGCAGCGGATGGTCTTCGGCGCCAACACGTATCGGGCATTCGCGCAGATGCTGGCCTCGAGCACCGAGCAGTCCGAAGTGCGTGACGCATGGGTCACCCGGATGAGGAACCTGCCGGCGACGGTGGTCTCGACGACGCTGGAAGGCCCCCTCGACTGGCCGGACGCGACCGTCGCGGGCGGTGACGCCGTCGACGTCGTCGCCCGGCTCAAGGAGGAGTCCGAGGTGCCGTTGCGCTCACACGGCAGCCTGTCGCTGAACCGGGCGCTGATGGCCGCCGGCCTCGTCGACCGCCTCCAGGTCACGCTCTTCCCTGTCATCACCGGTCAGACCGGACTGGACCCGATCTTCCAGGGTGCGGCCGACTTCGACCTGGAGCTACTCGAGAACCGGACACTCGACGGCCACATCCAAGAGCTCATCTACCGGCCCGCCCTTCATTGACCTGTCGTCGCGGACTCGCGCGTCAGCCCGTCGCTTCGCTCTTGAGGGCATCGTGCGCTTCGACGATCGGGACGTCGCGGATGAGCTGCAGCCCCTCCCGTTCTCCGTGAATGGCATAGTCGCGGGCAGAGGCCGCTGTGGTCAGGACGAAGTTGCCGGCCGGTGACACGCCGTCGCCGGCGGCACGGCGCGTCCTCAACTGCTCGCGAGCGTCCCGCACAACGCCTTTGATGCGCCGAACCGCATTGGCTTCGCCAGCGAGGGCCGCCGCGACCGCTCGATCGAGACGTGTTACGAGACGGTCCATCGACGAGTAGAACTCGTCGCCAGAAGTCGATGTCGCAGAAGGGATGGCGGCCGGCGTCGACGTGCCCCGTTCGCTAGAGGCCTCATCACCGCAGCCGCCCATACCCAGAGCGACGAAAACCGCCCACACGACGGCGGCGCGCGGCATCATCAGCGAGCCTATGCGCCTGCCATGCAGGACGCAAGGCGTACTGTCGACCGCCACTGACGTTCTACGTCGCGGCGATCCGGACGAGCGCGTCGGCCCGCGCGCGGGTGGTCTCGATCAGCTCGGCGTTGCGCTGGTCAGAGCGCATCACCCACTCGCGCGCGTAGTCCGGCTCCTTGCCGAACTCGACGTGGCGCGCGATCAGCAGCTCGAGCCGCCGCTCCTCGTCCTGGACTACGTACCACGCTTCGTCGAGCAGGTCGCGGACCTCGGCCCATGGACCCGAATCGACCAGCAGGTAGTTGCCCTCGGTGATCACCAGAGGCACGTCCGGTGGGACCGCGACGGCGCCGGCGATCGGCTCCTCGATCTCGCGCCGGAACTCGGGCGCGTAGACCACCTCGTCCGCCGCGCGCAGGCGCCGAAGCAGCGCCACGTAGCCGGCACCGTCGAACGTATCCAGAGCGCCCATGCGATCGCGGCGGCCGAGCCGGACGAGCTCCGCCTGCGCGAGGTGGAACCCGTCCATGCCGACCAGGGCCGCGCTAGCGCCTAGCTCGTCGGCGACCGCCCGGGCCAGGGTCGACTTGCCGCCGCCGGGCGGCCCGGTGATCCCGAGCAGCGTCCGGCGGCCGCGTGAGGCGAGCGCGCGTGCCCGCTCGATCGCCTCGTCGGTGGTGATCACGCCTCGATCGTGACATCTTCGCGCTCAGCGCCACCGCCTGCGCATCCTCAGGCTGCTGACTGGCTCCGAGGATCCGCGATCCCCGCCATATTCCCCAGTGCGGTCATGCTCGGCAGGAACAGGTACGCGCACCACCGTGTCGTGACGAACTGGGTGAAGCCGGTCAGCGTGACGTCCGGCTCGCCAGGGACCACGAAGCGGCTGTTGGCCGGATCGTTGGCGCCGGTCATCGGATCCTGGGTCCGTCCCAGCCGCCCACCGGTGAACAGGCCGTCGTTGATCCAGCGGCGCATGATGTACTCGTACTGGTCGGTGAGGCTCGCGCAGATGAAGTGGCCCACGAGGCCGCGCGGCTCCCCGGTCGGGTTCGCGGGATCGAACTTGGGCCCGTACGGCATGCCGCGCCGGACGATCCGGCGCTGGAAGCCGTCGAAGTCGTCGATCACTCGCTGACTGCGAGGGAACGCGCGGCGGATGTGCGCTCCGCGCGGGCAGCGCAGGCCTTCGCGGTCGCCGTGTGGCGACGCGTCGGCCGACTCGTAGTCGAACATGTTCCGGTCGTCCTCCGGCACCTCGGGCGAACCGCTCGTGGGCCGCAGGATCAGCGGGTCTCCGTTGCGCCAGCGCCCGCACACCTTCGCCGCGAGCAGCTCCTCACCGAGCCCCGTGCGGCGGGCCTGGTCGGCCAGGAACCGGTTGAACCCCTCCACGTCCTGGGACATCACACGGAACGCGGCGAAGCTCCCGTTGTTGCCGAGCTCGGGCATCTTCTTCCACGGGTCGTGGCCCTGCTGCGCCGGCTGCCCGAGCACGAACTCGCCGGCCGGCACGCGGTCGAAGGGATCGGCGAGCCCGACCGTCCGCTCGTAGCCGTCGATCGTCGGCTGCGACAGGCCGTCCTCGTAGCCGAAGTGCTCGATGCTCTTGCCGCCGCCGAGCTTGTTGGCGTCGAAGTACCACAGCTCCCGCGTCGATCCCGCCATCCGCTCGATGAGTTTGGAGAGCACATCGCGCAGCTCGTCGGAATCGTCGGCGTAGACCGAGAGGATCGCGTGTACGTCCTCCTCGGGCAGCTTCGGCTCCCACTCGTCCGGATGGTTGTCGCCGGTCTCGCCCGCACATTCCTCGCCGCGCTCGGCGGCGCCCTCTTGGAACGCAGCGGGAAACGAGGCGAGCACCTTCGGCGAGGCGAGCGTCTTCATACCTTCGAACGTGAAGCCGAGGTTGACGCAGTGCTTCGCAGGCTTGCCCACCGGCCGTCTGTCGCGCCAGTCGACCGCCACGGTGATGAACGGGCCGGTCTCGGGATCCTCCTCTTCGATGAGGTTGGCGAGTACGACCCGGAAGGACTCGGGGTCCACGATCTGCAGTACGAGGTGGCGTGCGACGGCCTTGTCGTAGCCGCGCACGATGAGGCCCTGGATGTCGGGGAGGTCAAGAGTGGTCATGGTTCATCCGTGTGATGTTGGGGGTCGAGGTCCTCCGGGACATGGACTCCCAGATGTCCAGCACGGTCAGGCCTGGGTTTGAGAGGTAGGTCCGCTCGCCGACCGGCCTCACGTCGTGGCTCTTGACGTAGTCGATGAACTCCTGCACGTTGTCCTCGACGTCTAGCGTCGGGTGGTCCGAGATGAAGGGGAAGAGCGTGTTGAAAGCGTCTCGCAGCCGGTTCGCGAACGCCGCGATGTAGTCGTCGGCGGTCCCGTCGTAGATGGCGACGACGATCAGCTTGGCCCAGGCCCTGTCTTCGCCCTCGAGGATGACGAAGCGGGTCGAGTGGACCGTTCCCACCATGTCGAGCGCGGCATTGAGCCGTTCCTGGGGCAGGCCCTCGATCGTCATCCTGAGCTTGTCGAGTTGCTCGATCTCGATGGGCATGACGAGCAGGAGCGGCTGTTGTGCGAGCGGCTTGCGACTGTTAGTAGTCGGGGCAACTGAGTGTGCGGTCACGCTGTCTGCTTTCTCTCGAAGGAACCGTGGTCAGGCCGCCGCGATGAGGTCGCCGTGCCGTCGCTCGAGCTCCTCGGTGAGCAGTGGGGCGTCGATCGCGCGGGTGCGCTCCAGCGCCGAGCGCGCGTGGCGGGCCGCGAGCTCGTCGTCACCTGCCGTCTGCGCCAGCAGCGCGAGGTAGCCGTCGACCGGGCCCCAGAAGCTGCAGTACGCCACCACGACGTTGCGGGCCGCATGCGGCACGAGCTCGGCGTACAGGGCCTCGGCACGCTCGACGTCGCCGAGCTTGGCGCACAGCTCGCTGAGCAGCGAGACGCGCACGAGCCAGAACATCCCGCGCGGCAGCCCGCCGGGCCCCAGCTTGAGCTCCTCCTCGTAGATCCGGCGCGCTTCCTCGACGTCGCCCGTCTCGAAGCGCAGGAGGCCGAGCGCGCTCAGCCAGCCGAGCTGATCTCCGCCCGACCGGGCGAGGCGCTCGATGAACGGCTCCAGCTCGCCGACGCGGTTCTGGCGCCGGCGCAGCGCGTAGAGCTGCGACGCCCACGAGCTCACGGCGTCCTGGGTGTGGGCGAGACGGGCCTGGCGCAGCGACTCGTCGGCGCAGCGCTCGGACAGCGCGATGTCGCCCTCGAGCTCGGCCCATAGGCCGCGTGCGCCCTCCGCGAGCGCCCGGAACAGCGGCTGGCCGAGCCGTGCGGCGAGCTCCTCGAGCGCCGCCATCTCGGCGCGGGCGTCGTCGATCGCGCCAACTCCGAGCAGGTCGAAGAAGCGCCAGTGGTGGAGCTCGGCGGCGAGCTCATGGTGGCCGCCCGCGAGCGTGCGCAGCTCATCGGTGAGCTCGAGCCGCTGCTCGAGGTGCCGGACGTCGAGCAGCGTGACGTGCCTGGCCAGCAGCACCGCGGCGATCAGCTCCTCGTCGGCCAGCCGCCGTGCCATCGCCACCGCGTCCGCGGCGAGCTCGAGCGCCCGCTCGGACTCGTTCGGGAACCCCAGGTTCACCGCCAGGCGCGACAGCAGCAGAGCGAGTTGCGGGCTGTCCTCGTAGCCCAGCGCGGCGATCGCCTTCTCCAGCAGGTCGCGGTAGCGCACACCGAGGTAGGTGACCTCGAAGTACCGCTCACCGAGACCGAGGGCGGCTCGCGAGAGCTGGTCCGCGGCGCCGCGGAGCTCGGCGCTGCGGGCGGCCTCCTGGAAGGTGTCGCGCGCGCCGTCGTCGCCGGCGTGCCACTGCACGCGACCGAGCCCGAGCAGCGCCTCGCAGCGTCCCCGCTCGTCGTCGTCGTTCACGAACAGCTCCAAGGCATTCCGGAAGTGGCCGGTGGCCTCCTCGTAGGCGAAGACCCCCGCCGCGCGGCGGCCGGCGTCGATCGAGTACCGCGCGCCGGGTCCCGGCCCGGCCAGCCGGCGAGCTTCGTAGAAGTGGTGGGCCAGCTCGGCGGGATTGACGGGCTGGCGTTCCGACAGCCGCTCGAGCGCCTGCGCCACGCGGTGGTGGAGCAGCTCGCGGCCCACGTCGCTGAGCCATTCGTCGCCGTAGAGCACCGTGCGCACGAGGGCGTGCGAGAACGTGAAGGCGTCCACGGCGTCGGGAGTGTCGAGCACGAGTCCGGCCGCCAGGCACTCCTCGATCGCGTCGACCACCCGCTCCGGCGGCGCGTCGACGACCTGCTCGACGATCCCGAGCGCGAACGAGCGCCCGACCACCGACGCGGCCGTCAGCAGCTCGGAGGCGAGCGGCGACAGCTGGCGCACGCGCCGCAGGATCACCTCCTCGACGCCCTCCGGGATCCCGAGGCCCTCGAGCACGTCGGCGTCGACGACGGTGGCTCGCGACACCCCCGCGTCGTCGAGCGCCCGCGCCGTCTCCTCGATGAAGAACGCGTTGCCGTCGGTCTGCTCCTGCAGCCGCCGCACGAACGCGGGCGTGACCGCGGTGCCGAGACGATCGACCACGAGCTCGTGCGTCGACTCGGCGTCGAGGCCTTCCAGGTTCATGCGGTCGTACCGCCGCTCGCGCCGCAGATCGCCGAGGACGTCGGCGAGCGGATGGTCGCCGCGCTGGTCGACGGGCCGCGAGGTGGCCACGACGAGCATGCGCGTGCCCTCGGCGCGCCGGAGCACGTGGAGCAACAGGAGGAGCGTCGGCTTGTCGGCCCAGTGCAGGTCGTCGAGGACGAGCAGCACCGGCCAGGTCTCGCCCGCGCGCGTGAGCAGGGACACGACGGCCTCGAAGACCTGGTAGCGCAGCGAGTCCTGGTCGACCGGGACCGACGTGGCGCTCACGGGCGGCCCGAGGTCCGGGAAGATGCGGCTGAGGATGGCGAGCTCACGCTCGGCGGATGCCGAGAAGTCGCGGCCGGCGTGCGCGACGAGATGGTGCAGCGCCTCCGCGAACGGCTGATAGGGCAGCAGCGCCTCCGAGTCGGCACGTCCGTACAGGACCGCCGCGCCCTCGTCGTGCGCCTGCTCCGCGAGCTGGCTCGCCAGCCGCGTCTTGCCGACGCCCGGATCGCCCACGAGGACGGCGAGTCGCGTGCGGCCCGCGCGGCTGTCGGTCCAGCAGGTCCACAGCCGCTCCAGCTGGGGCCCGCGGCCCACGAACGCGCCTTCGCTCGTCCTCGGCGTGACCATCGGCACCGGGAAGGCGCCCGGGGCCGGCGCCTCGCGAGGCAGCTCGCCGCGCAGGAGGCGCTCGTGCAGTGACAGGGCGCCGGGCGACGGCGTCGCGCCGAGCTCGTCGCGCAGGAGCACGCGCAGCTGCTCGTAGGTGCGCAGCGCCTCGGCCGGATTGCCCCGGCGCGCCTGGGCCTCCATCATCAGGACGTAGCCGTCCTCGCGGAACGGCTCGCGCTCGATGAAGGCCGCCGCGGCGCGCTCGGCCGCCGCGAGATGGTGCCCGCCCAGCGCGACCGCCGCTCGCGCGGCGACCTCGAGGGCGCGCAGCTGTTCCTCGTCGGCCGTGTCGCGGGCGGCGTCCACCCAGTCGCCGCTGAGGGTCGGCAGCAGCGGACGGGCCAGGATCTCGAGCGCCTCCTGCGCCGCGTCGAAGGCGGCTCCGGCGTCACCGCCGGCCAGCCGGCGCTCCGCGCGCTCGACCGCGGCTCTGACGACATGGACGTCGACGCGAGCGCCCGGCGAGAGCACGAGGCTGAGCGGCTCCCGTCCCGTGACGAGCTCGGGCCCGAGCGCGCGCCGCACCTTCGCGAGGACGCTCCGGAACGCGGCATGACGATCGGCGGGCGGGCTGGAGGGCCAGATCACCTCGATCAGCTCGTCTCTGGCGACCGGGCGCGGCGCCTGCAGGATCAGGTAGGCGACCAGCGCCCGCCCCTGCCGGCCCGGGAGGCCGGTTGCCACGTCTCCTCCCGCGAGCTCGATCCGGAGCTCCCCGAAGCACGTGATCGTCGGGTCTCGTCCAGCCGCGGTCATCCCATTCGCCACCCCATCCGGGACGCTCTCCTGGCCGTCCCGGTCCGGTGCCTTCCTTGCGTTTGAACCGCTATGCGTCGCGTTCGACCCTAACCGATGCGCGCGCGGCCCGCGAAACCTTCCTGACCGCACGTCGCTGCCGCGAGCGAGACCCGTCATATCCGTTAGAGCCGCGCGGGCGCCCGACTGATACACGCGGATCACAGCGCTTTGACAGCGGGACCACAACTCGCGCGCGGGACGGTCCGCTGCATGCCCCAGAACCCCGCCGCGGCAGCTCCCCCCGCACTGCCGGCGAGCAGATCACGCGCCCGCCTGCCCGCGGACGAAGTGGTGCGCCTGGTCACCCGAGCCGGAACGGGTGACGATCGCGCCTGGAACGCCATCGTCGACGAGTTCGCCGGCGTCGTGTGGGCGGTGGCCCGGTCGCACCGCCTCGATCACGCCGACGCCGCCGACGTCGCCCAGATCACGTTCATGCGCCTCGTCGAGCGCCTGGACAGCATCCGCGAGCCCGAGCGCGTCGGAGCCTGGCTGGCGACGACGGCCCGCCGCGAATGCCTGTCGGTCCTGCGCGACCGCGGTCGCGTCAGCCCGGTCGCGGAGGCGCTGCACGAGCCGGCCGCCGACCCCGCGTCGGAGCCGCCGTCCGTGCTGCTCGACAACGAGCGCGACGCCCTGCTCTGGCAGGCCTTCAACCGGCTGCGAGCGCGGGACCGCGCGCTCCTGAGCATGCTGGCCGCGGACCCGCCGTCCAACTACGACGAGATCGGCGCCGCGCTCGGGATGCCGAAGGGCAGCATCGGGCCAACGCGGGCGCGTGCGCTCGAGCGCCTGCGGCGCGAGGTCGAGGAGATCGGGCTCAGCGCCGAGTGAGGGCCTACTGGAGCGCCTGGACCTCGAAGTAGAGCAGCCCGTGGTCGGAGAAGTCCTTCGTCCACTGGACCTGGCTGGCCTGCGGGAGCGCAGGCCAGCCGCGCACGTCGACCTCGGCGCCGCCCGCGAAGGCGCGGAACCGCAGATGGTCCGCGGCCACGACCCAGTCGAGGTCTGAGGTCATGCTCTGGCTGCGCCAGGTCGCCGTGCGCGTCTTCGGCAGCACGCGCATGTTCGCGGCTGCGGCCGCATACGCCAGCCGCGAGACCTCGAGCTGCGCCGTGACCTGCACGCGCTGGATGCGACCGGCCTCCTTGCCGTGCTCGAAGTCCATGCCCATCAGGTTGAGGTCGCCCAGGAACATGTAGTTGGCCAGGCCGCCGGCGGCGTTGTCGAGGACCTCCCTGAAGCTCAAGGCGCGATCGATCATGTCGGCCCGCAGCCCGAAGCCGCGCGGGTCGTTGTCGGAGGCGACGTGCAGGAACAGCAGCGCGTAGTCGGCGCCGGCCGCCCGCACGGTCAGGAACGCGCCTGGCCGCATGTACGCCTGGCGGCCCGCGAACTCCACCTTCTGGGTCAGGAAGCCGGTGACCCGCGGCCCGATGCCGACGAGGATCTCCTGCGTGTTCTGCCCCTCGGTGATGAAGAACGAGTACTTCGGGAACGCCGTCATCACCTCGCGCCAGACCTCCTTGCCCTCCACCTCGTAGAGCGCGAGGACGTCGGGCTTCTGGTCGGCGAGGAACTTCATCCGCGCGACGTTGCGCGGATCGGCGTCCTTCATGTGCTCGATGTTCCAGGACGCGACGGAGAAAGCCTTGGCCATGGGCGCGATTCTCACCGCGCCCATGGCCTCAGTCAATTCAGCGGCAGCGATGGCGCGCCGTGCGGCCCACCGGCTCGTAGCAGAGGGCCGTGCCCTGGTTGGAGTTGCCGTCCAGGTAACGGACCTGCCTCACCTCGTCCTCGAACGCGCCGCGGTACTTGAGCACGTAGAGGCCGTTGCGCAGGTCGACGACGTAGAGCAGGCCGTCCTGGACGACCACGTAGCTCCACATCACGACCTTCTCGTTGCGACCCGTGTCGGGGTCGCCCGAGAGCCGCGGATCCTCGAGCCCCACGTTGCGCAGCGGCTTCGGGAGGAACTCCGCGAGCTGGTACGGCCGGCGCGGGTTCGCGACGCTGACCGCCTGCAGGCCGCCCGAGTGCCAGGTGCTGAGGGCGACGTGCGGCGTGAGCGTTGGGTTGTGCGCCGAGTAGGACGTCTTCGGCGGGTTCCACGTCGCACACGTCGACGGGTCGTTCTCCGGCTCGCGGTAATCGGCCTCGACCAGCGGGGCCTTCGGGTTGGAGATGTCGACCATCCGCGTCCAGCCCCACGGGCAGCCGTGGCCGGTGCCGGTGATCGTGCCGTAGACCTCGTCGGAGACCCACGCCCAGTCGCGGCCCCACAGCTTGACGGCGCTGTGCGCGCCCGGGCCCGTCCACACGGGCCGGGAGCCGTTGACGGTGATCGGGCGCGGCTGCGCGCCCGGCTTGCCGATCGCGAACTCTGAGACGTCGGCGATCGCGAAGCCGCCGGTCAGCAGCGCGAAGTACGCGGTGCTGCCGTCGTTGCTGATCGTCAGCGAATGCAGGCCGCCCGCGGGCTTGTCCCCCTCCTGCGCATAGGGATAGAGGCCGCTGTAGACCGTGACCGGCGCCTGCCCGTCGGGCACGCCCGAGATGTCCCAGACCGAGAACGGGCAGCTCGGCGCGCCGCCGCGGACGCCGCACGTCGAGGCGGCGTTGCCGGCGAAGATCAGGGCGCGCTCGGGGTCGTTCGGGTCCTCCCACAGGAAGAACTCGTGCGTGTCGACCTTGAACTCGTTGAGCAGCTTCGGGCTCTTCGCCTTCCGGCCCGAGATGTCGTAGAAGCGGATGTTGCTGATCGACGTCTGCGTGCAGTGATGCAGGGTCGGGCCGACGCCGCAGTTCGTGTTCAGCACGATCAGGACGTCCTGCGACCTCCATACGCGCAGCTCGCGTGTCGACTCGCCGGCCTTCGGCTCGAGCGGCTCGCCGAGCAGGTCGGGATCGGACGGATCCGAGACGTCGACGACCATGATGCCGCCGAACTGCTCGCCGTTGCCGCCGTCGGTGCGGCTGCCGACGTAGGCGTAGTCGCCCTGGACCGCGAGCGCCGCGTTCATGCCGCGGTTGAGCAGCGGCTCGTGGCCGACCTGCTTGAGCGCGCCCCGCTTCGGGTGTCGTGGCCGGTCGGCGGCGCGTGCCGTGCTCGCCTCGTACGGCCCGGCCGGCCTCGGGCCCCCGCAGGCACTGCCGTAGCCCCAGTCGGCGCTTGCCGGCGCCTTGGTCAACACCGTGTCGTCGCAGTCCGACGGGTGCGCGCCGGCCGCTGCCGGCAGCAGGAACACGGCCGCGAGCGCGACCGCGGAGGCGCACACGTGGCGTACGCGTCTATAGGTCATGAAACCTTCTCCCCTGTCTCAGCGGCGCCCTCCCGAGACGCCGCTGCGACGTCGCTTACCCGGATCTGGAAACCGGAGACCGTAAGTTTCCGCCGGCAGGCCGGTTGCACAGGCGTACGTCCCCCACCGGAAGGACCACCCTGTGCCCCGCTCCACCCTCCGCCGATGGGCCACCGCCCTCGCCATCGCCGTCCCGCTCATCGCCACGTCGGCCGCCGAGGCCGCCGGCCCGCGCCCCTTCTTCCAGATGCCCTTCGCGTGCGGGCAGACCTGGGAGGCCTCGACCTACGACGGCCACTGGCCCGACCAGGACAGCATCGACCTCGGCGAATGGACCGCCGGCGACGCCAACATGAGCCAGGGCGAGCCCGTCCTCGCCTCGGCCGACGGCACGGTCAAGGAGGTCTTCACCAACAGCGGCGGCGACATCCGCGTCTACCTCGACCACGGCGACGGCTGGGTGACCCACTACATCCACCTCGAGTCCGTCCCGCCGCTCACGGTCGGCCAGAAGGTCGGCCAGGGCGAGCAGATCGGCCGCGTCGGCAACAGCGGCACCGAGCAGTACCACCTGCACTACACGCAGCTGCGCGACGGCAAGGCCGTGCGGATCGCCTTCAACGGCTCGCTGATCAACACCCACGCCGGGCAGTCGCCGTACAGCCCGTGGGGCAACGGCGAGAAGCTGACGAGCGTGAACTGCCCGATGAACTCGTTCGTGCCGTTCACCCACACCGACGGCAAGCGCTACCAGCTCGCCTACAAGCCCGGCACCGGTGACGTCGACATCGACCGCATCAACCCCGGAGGCGCCGGCACCACCGGCGTCTGGGGCGGCAGCTGGACCAAGGGCTGGACCCATCTGACGCCCTTCACGCAGAACGGCAAGCCGCACTTCTTCGCCTACAAGTCGTCGACCGGCGAGGTCGACTTCGACCGCGTCAACCCGTCCGGCCTCGGCACGACGACGATCGGCGAGGGCACGTGGTCGAAGGGCTGGACGAACTTCATGCCCTTCACGCTCGGCGGCAAGCCCTACTACGTCGCCTATAACAGCCTCTACGGCGGCGCCAACCTCGACAAGATCAACAACGCCGGCAACGGCGCCTCCACGCTGTGGTCGGCCAACTGGGGCAAGGGCTGGACGCACCTGATGCCGTTCCGCCTCGGCGGCACGCAGTACTTCGTGGCCTACAAGAGCGGCAGCGGCGCCGTCGAGATCGACAAGATCACCGGCGGCGGCAACAGCGTCGCCATCACCGAGGTGTGGTCGGGCAACTGGGGTAAGGGCTGGTCGCACCTCGTGCCGATGCCCTATGACGGCGCGATGCGCATGCTCCGCTACAAGTCGACAACCGGCGCCGCCTCGTTCGATCGGATCAAGGCCGGCGGCCTCGGCATCCAGACCCTGAGCAGCTACGTCTGGGGCAAGAGCTGGACGACGTTCACGCCGTTCTCGATCGACGGCAGGGGCTACTACCTCGACTACCGGACCGGCACCGGCCAGGTCGCCGTCGACAAGGTCCACGGCGGCGGCAGCGCGCTCGTCGGCGTCTGGTCGGGCTGGTGGTCGCTCGGCTGGGCGTAGTCGTTCTCGGGCCCCGGCCGCTGCTCGCGGCCGGGGCCTGATACACCCAGTGGATGGAACTTCGTCCGTTCGCTCGCACCGGCGTACAGGTCAGCCCGCTCTGCCTCGGCGCGATGATGTTCGGCGAGTGGGGCAATCCGGACCACGACGAGTCGGTCCGGATCATCCACGCGGCCCTCGATGCCGGCATCAACTTCATCGACACCGCCGACGTCTACTCGCGCGGCGAGTCGGAGGAGATCGTCGCCAAGGCGCTCGCCGGCGGCCGCCGCGAGCATGTCTTCCTCGCCACCAAGGTCCACGGCACGATGGGCGACGACCCCAACCAGTACGGCAACTCGCGCCGCTGGATCATCCGCGAGGTCGAGGACTCCCTGCGGCGGCTGGACACCGACTGGATCGACCTCTACCAGATCCACCGCCCCGAGCCGGACACCGACATCGAGGAGACGCTCGGCGCGCTGAGCGACCTCGTGCGCCAGGGCAAGGTGCGCTACATCGGCTCCTCCACCTACCCCGCGTCGCGGATCGTCGAGGCCCAGTGGGCGGCCCGCGACCGCAACCTCGAGCGCTTCGTCTGCGAGCAGCCGCCGTACTCCATGCTCGTCCGCGGCATCGAGGCCGACGTCCTCCCCACCGCGCGCCGCCACGGCATGGCCGTCATCCCCTGGAGCCCGCTGGCCGGCGGCTGGCTGTCGGGCCGCTGGCGCAAGGGCGCCGACACCCCGGAATCGCCCCGTGCCGCGTTGGTACCGCGCCGCTACGACCTGTCGCTGCCGGAGAACCAGCGCAAGCTCGAGGTCGCCGACGCGCTGGCCCGGCTCGCCGATGAGGCGGGGCTCTCGCTCATCCACCTGGCGCTCGCCTTCGTGATCCGCCATCCGGCGGTGACCGCGGCCATCATCGGCCCGCGCACGATGGAGCACCTCGAGTCGCAGCTCGGGGCGGCCGACGTTCAGCTCGACGACGCGCTGCTCGACCGCATCGACGAGCTCGTCACGCCCGGGACCAACCTCAACCCGGCCGACGGCGGCTGGACGAACCCGGACCTCGAGCCTACGGCGCGGCGCCGATAGTGCGGCCGAGCAGGCCGAGCAGCTCGCGCCAGTGGCGCTCGTCGGCCTGTTCGTCGTAGACCTCGAGGTCGGCCATCGTGAAGCCGTGCCGCGCGCCCTCGTACAGCTCCGCCCGGTGCGTCACGCCGGCGAGCGCCGCCTCGAGCCGCTCCATCTGCTCCGGCGGCATCGAGCGGTCCTGGTCGGCGTGGGCGACGTAGACCTCGGCGCGGATGGCCCCGAAGACGCGGTGCGGGCTTTGCGGCGCGTTGGTGGCGAGGTTGCCGGCGTGGAAGCTGGCGGCCGCCGCCACGCGCTCCGGTAGGCGGCCGGCGGTCAGCAGCCCGAGCCGCCCACCCATGCAGTAGCCGGTGACGCCAACCGGCCGGTCGGGGGCGAGGAAGTCCAGGTACGCGCGCGCGTCGCGCTCGACGGCATCGGGCGTGAGGGCCTGCATGTACTCGCGCAGGACGCCGAAGTCGCTGGTGCCGAGATCGGCCTCGTGGTCGCGGTAGAAGACGTTCGGCGCGAGCACCATGTAGCCCTCCGACGCGAGCCGATCGGCCATCCGCTGGATCTGCGGTCGCAGCCCGAAGGCATCCATGTAGAAAAGGACGGCGGGGAGCGGGCCGTCTCCCTCTGCCGTCGCCAGATAGGCCTCGGCGACCCCGTCGGCTGTCTGCACTTCGACCAAGCCGCCATTCTCCCATCTCGATATTCCCGATAATATTGGTCGAGAAAGTGATGAAACGTGTGCTCCTCGTCGGCGCCTACGAGCGGGACAACCTCGGTGACCTGCTCTTCCTGCTCGTCACCGAGCGCTACCTGCAGGGCGCCGACGTGGTCGCCGCGGCGCCCTTCAGCGCCGACATGCGGGCCCAGCTCGGCCGCCGGATCCCGGCTTACGGACCCCTGCTGCGGTCCGAGTCGTTCGACGCGATCTGGACGGTCGGCGGCCAGGTGGGGAGCGTCGACGTCGCGCGCGCCTACAAGATGTCGGCCAAGCCGCGCGCCTGGCGCCGGTACGAACGGCGGTCGGACGCGGCGCGGGCGCGGATCCTGCGCCGCGCGGCCGGCGGCGCGCCGCCGCCGTCGCCGTACATCCCGCTGCCGGCGGCCTATCCGCGCAACGCCGAGGCGCCGGCCGTGCTCAACTCGGTCGGGATCGCCGGCGTCCGGGGCATCGAGCCCGGACGGCGCGAGGCGGTGGTGGCGGCGCTGCGCGGAGCGGCCGCGGTCACGGTGCGCGACCAGGGCTCGAGCCGGCTGCTGAGCGACCTCGGGGTCGAGCACCGGCTGCTGCCCGACGCCGTCCACGCCCTCGGAGTGATCGAGCCGGCGGAGCGCGACCCGCGCGCGGAGACGGCGATCGTGCAGATCTCGAGCGCCCGGCTGCGCATGCTCGGTCACGAGCGCGTCGCGCGCGCGCTCGCCCGCAGCCCGCAGCTCGCGCGCCGGCCCGTCCGCCTGCTCCCGGCCGGAACCGCCACCGGCCACGACGCGATCCGCGACTACGAGGCGGTGGCGCGCGCGGCGCGCGGGCTCGACGTCGAGGTCGTGCGCGACCGCCGCCCGCTTGCGCTCGTCGACCACATCCGGCGCGCGCGGGTCGTGATCGGCACCTCGCTGCACGTGCGGATCGTGGCCGCCGCCTACGGCGTGCCGCGCGTGAGCCTCGCCAAGCCGAAGCCGACGCGCTACGCGCGGCTCTGGGACCCCGGGATGCCGTTCGGCGTCGAGCTCGGCGAACTCGACGCGGCGGTCGAGGCGGCGCTGGAGCGCGCCGCGCGTCCCGAGGCCGCCGAGCACGCGCAGCGCCTCGCGCTCGCCGCCCACGAGAACCTCGAGCAACTGGCCCGGAGGGTCGTCTCATGAGACCAGCAGTCAGCGTCGTCGTCCCGGTGTTCAACCCCGGCCCGGACGTCGACCGCTGCCTAGAGTCGCTGCTCGGTCAGACGCTGGCGCCCGGGGAGCTGGAGGTGATCTTCGTCGACGACGGCTCGACCGATGCGACGCCGGCCCGGCTCGAGGCGCTCGCGGCGGAGAACGAGCACGTGCGCCTGGAGCGGATCCCGAACTCGGGCTGGCCGGGACGGCCGCGCAACGTCGGCATGGACCTGGCGCGCGGCGACTACGTCTACTTCGTCGACGACGACGACTGGCTCGAGCCCGACGCGCTCGAGCGAATGCACGCGACGGCGCTGGCGGACGGCGCGGACATCGTGATCGGCAAGGTCGTCGGCCACGGCAAGAGCGTGCCGCGCGGCATCTTCCGCGAGACGCTGCGCGCCGTGCCGTTCGACTCGGTCAGGCTGCTCGGTCTGCTGACGCCGCACAAGCTGTTCCGGCGGCGGATGCTCGCCGATCACGGCATCCGCTTCCCCGAGGGCCGCCGGCGGCTGGAGGACCACCTGTTCGTGGTCCACGCCTACTTCCATGCCGACGGCATCTCGGTGCTCGCCGACCGCCCGTACTACCACTGGACCACCCGCGAGCGTTCCCCCAACGCGTCGCACGGGCCGCTCGACCCGGAGGGTTACTACGGCAACGTGCGCGAGGTGCTCGACCTCGTGCTCGAGCACACCGAGCCGGGGCCGTTCCGCGACCGGCTGCTCACGCACTGGTACCGCGGCAAGATGCTCCAGCGCGTGGGCGGCCGCAAGTTCGCGCGCCGCGACGAGGCCCACAACCGCGAGCTCGTCGAGACGATCCGCGCGCTGGCGCTCGAGCGCTACGACGAGCGCGTGCACGACCGGCTCGCGTTCAACCTGCAGGTGCGCTCGGCGCTGCTGCGGAGCGGCCGCTTCGAGGACCTGCAGCGGCTGGCGCGATTCGAGGCGGGACTGCGAGCGGCGGTCAAGGCACGCGTGCGCGGCAGGGGGCGGCGGCTGGCGCTCGAGCTGACCGCCACGCTGCGGGGGCTGGAGCTCGAGCCCGCCGGCGAGCGGCTGCTCTGGCGGCCGCCGGAGGCCCTGCCAGGTCTCGACCTCGACATGACATCGAGCCTTGATTCCAGCTACGTCCAGGTCTACCTGCACTCGCTGCGCGACGGCGGCGAGTACGTGCTGCCGGGCGAGACCGAGGTCGAGCTCGACGCCGCGGGGCGCGTGATCCTGACGACGCGCGTCGAGGTCGACCCGCGCGCGGCCGCGGGCGGCAGCCCGCTGCCGGCGGGAGACTTCGAGGTCCGCGCCAACGTCAGCGTCGCCGGCTTCTCGCACGCGCGCTCGGTCCGCCGCAACGGCGCCCCGCTCGTGCTCACGTCCTCCCCTCCCCGCCTCGTCGCGCGGCGCGACCTGTTGCTGCGGCAGCCGATGGCGCGGCGCCTCGCCGCCTTGACAGCGCGCCGCACCCTTGGTCAAATGACTTAGTCGAATGACTAAGGCCATGTACGAATCGACGGCGGGCCACGTCGACCGCGACGGCGTGAGCCTGTACTGGGAGGTCTACGGGAGCGGCGAGCCGACCGTCCTGCTGCTGCCCACGTGGTCGATCATCCACTCGCGGCAGTGGAAGATGCAGATCCCCTACCTGGCGCGACACTGCCGGGTGGTGACGTTCGACGGGCGCGGCAACGGCCGCTCCGACCGCCCGGAGAGCGGCTACGAGGAGCGCGAGTTCGCGGCCGACGCGCTCGCCGTCATGGACGCCACGGCGACCGAGCGCGCGGTGCTCGTCTCGCTCTCGCTCGGCGCCCAGCGCGCGCTGCTCCTGGCCGCCGAGCAACCGGAGCGGGTCGACGGCGCCGTGTTCATCGCCCCCTCGGTGCCGCTCGGCGAGTCGCCCGCGGGCCGGGTCCATGCCTGGGACGAGCGGCTCGACACCGACGAGGGCTGGGCGAAGTACAACCGCTTCTACTGGCTGCGGGACTACCGCGGCTTCCTCGAGTTCTTCTTCTCCCAGATGTTCACCGAGCCGCACTCGACGAAGCCGATCGAGGACTGCGTCGGCTGGGGCCTCGAGACCACGCCGGAGACGCTCGTCGCGACCGAGCTGATCGACGAGCTCGGCGAGGCCGAGGTCCTCGACCTCTCCCGGCGCGTCCGCTGCCCGGTGCTCGTGATCCAGGGCACCGACGACGCGATCACCGGCCCGGGCCGCGGGATCGCGCTCGCCGAGGCGACCGGCGGCGACCTCGTGCTGCTCGAGGGCTCCGGCCACGGCCCGCACGTGCGCGACCCCGTCAAGGTCAACCTGCTGCTGCGCGAGTTCGTGGCGCCGCCTCCCCCGCCGCGCCTGTGGTCGCGGGCGATGACCCGGCGCAAGCGCGCGCTGTACATCTCGTCGCCGATCGGGCTCGGACACGCCCAGCGTGACGCGGCGATCGCCGAGGAGCTGCGGCGACTGCACCCGGGCCTCGAGATCGACTGGCTCGCGCAGCACCCCGTCACCGAGGTGCTGGAGGCGCGCGGCGAGCGCATCCACCCCGCGAGCGCCCACCTCGCCAACGAGTCGCGCCACGTCGAGAGCGAGTCGGCAGAGCACGACCTCCACTGCTTCCAGGCCATCCGGCGGATGGACGAGATCCTGCTCGCCAACTTCATGGTCTTCGACGACCTGGTGCGCGAGGAGCAGTACGACCTGTGGATCGGAGACGAGGCCTGGGAGCTCGACTACTACCTGCACGAGAACCCCGAGCGCAAGAGCGCCGCCTACGTGTGGCTCACCGACTTCGTCGGCTGGCTGCCGATGCCGGACGGCGGCTCGCGCGAGTCGTACCTGACCGCCGACTACAACGCCGAGATGATCGAGCAGATCGCCCGTTTCCCGCGCGTGCGCGACCGGGCGGTGTTCGTGGGCGATGCCGCCGACATCGTCCCCGACGCGTTCGGCCCCGACCTGCCGCTGATCCGCGACTGGACCGAGCGCCACTACGACTTCGCCGGCTACGTCACGGGCTTCGACCCAGCCGCGCTGGGCGACCGCGCGGAGCTCGGCTACCGCGACGACGAGCGCGTGTGCATCGTCACGGTCGGCGGCTCGGGCGTCGGCGGGCACCTGCTGCGGCGCGTGATCGCCGCCTTCCCCGAGGCCAAGGAGCGCGTGGCAGACCTGCGGATGATCGTGGTCGCCGGGCCGCGGATCGACCCCGCGGGCCTGCCGCACCACGACGGCCTCGAGATCCGCGCGTACGTCCACGACCTCTACCGCCACCTCGCCGCCTGCGACCTGGCGATCGTCCAGGGCGGGCTGACGACGGCGATGGAGCTGACCGCCAACCGGCGACCGTTCCTCTACTTCCCGCTGCGCCACCACTTCGAGCAGAACTTCCACGTCCGCCACCGGCTCGAGCGCTACGGCGCCGGGCGCCGGATGGACTTCGAGACCGACGGGCCGTCCGAGATCGCCGCGGCGATCGCCGACGAGATCGGCCGCGAGGTCGCCTACCGCCCCGTCCGCACCGACGGCGCGCGCCAGGCGGCCGCCCTCATCGCCGAACTGCTCTAGGTGTAAGTACCGAGCACGTTGTTCAGTCGGCGAACTGCGGCTGGGTGGGGAGGCTGGGGAGCCGGCCGCGGCGTTGGATTTCGGCGTCGAGTCCTGGATAGGGGTCGCTTTACGACCCCTGGGCAGGATTCGTTGCGGTTTTCGGCGTAGCGTCCTGGCTGAGGGTCGTCAGACGACCGCAGGGCAGGACGCTTCGAGAAAACCGCCCTCGCCGGCCTCCCCAGCTCCCCTACCCAGCCGCAGTTGACGTTCGCCCCTCGGACACGGCAGCCGGAGGAACAACCTGCTCAGGAACTACGTCTAGGTAGTGTCGGCAGATGCCGGACCCCGGCGCCGCCTCGCTGGCACGGCTTCAGGACGTGCTCGCCGACTTCGACGGCGCCACGCTGCGCGCCGCGGCCGACGCGCTCGAGACCCTCGGCGAGCCGCTCACGATCCGGATCGTGCCGTTCGTGCCCGGCCGCCGGCCGGACGACGAGGCCGCACATCCCGGTCTCGGCTCGAGCGAGGAGGTGGCCGTCCTCCTCGAGGGCGCCGAGGATCCCGCCTGCGTGCTGTACACGCTGTCCGGCGCCGGGCGGCCGGGCGTGTCCGTCGAGGCCTCGCTGTCGGCGCCCGGCTGGGAGCGGCGCGAGATCCCGATCGAGCGCCTCAGCGACGAGCGCTTCGTGTTCGTGCTCCATCCGGAGCGCGTGCTGGGCGACGAGCTGTTCACGTTCGAGCACCGCTTCTCGCAGCAGGTGGACATCGACCTGCTCGCCTGCTGGAAGGGCGTGCCGGTCGCCGCCGCGCAGACGAGCGTGCTGGTCTGCGACCTGCGCCGCTGCGGCACGCTCTACCAGCGGTTGCTCGACGATCTCGTGACCCCGGACACGGCGCGACAGGCCGCCGCCGCCGGCGTCGAGAACCCCGGCCCGGCCTACCACCCCTGGTATCCGGTGCTCGTGATCGGGTCCGAGAAGGCCGCGCTCTACACGCGAGCGCTGATCCAGGACATCACGGGCAGCGGCCATCACCTGAGCGACCCGGGGTGGCTCATGCGCGTCGGTCTCTACCTCGAGTTCCTGACCTTCCTCGGCATCTGCGAGGCGGTCGACGACGAGCTGCTCTCGCCTCAGGAGCGCGCGGCGTACGAGAGCGACGGCTTCCACGACCTGCGGTCACGAGTCGACGGCAACGCGTGGCGGGAGGTCTGGAGGCTGCGCGAGATCGCCTTCCCGCGCCTCGGGATGCCGCGGACCGGGCCGGTCGCCGCGGCCAACCTGCTGGCCAAGAAGCGCGCCACGCTGCGCTTCCTCGAGGTGCACCACGCCGACCTGCGCCACGCGATCGAGCTCGCGGGCCTCAACCACCACAACGCGCAGGAGACGTGGCACCGCGTGTTCCGCGACGCCGAGCGCGCCGTGCTGTGCCGGACCCCGGCCGCGTTCCCGGAGCTGGCGTTCCTGGCGCCGCAGGTGCGCGACTTCGTGCTCTGGCACCGTCGCGGGCGGTTCGAGCTCGGCCGCACGGTGCGCCTGCCGCGCACGATCAGCGCGCTGATGGCCGACCAGGACGGCCTGTTCGGAGCGGCGTGCCGCCAGTACCGGGCGTCGATGAACGAGGTGGCCGAGTGGGCGAAGGAGCGCGGGCTGATGGACTACACCGGCACCAGGTGCGTGCCGCGGCAGGTGAGCCTGCTCGAGGCGCGCGTGAACCAGCCCGACCGCGTGGCCACGCTGCAGCGCCGCGACGGCTACGGCCCCGACCTCGACGTCCCGGCCGAGCTGCCGGCGGCCTTCCAGCGGCCCGCCGCCGAGATCGAGGGACTGCTCGCGGGCGTGCCGGTGTTCGCCCTGCTGCCGCCGGATGAGGTGGGCACGCTGGCCCGGACGGCGCGCCCGCTGACGCTCGGCCCGGCCGAGCGGCTGGTCGTGCAGGACCAGGCGGGCGGCTCGCTGTTCGTGGTGGCCGAGGGCGAGGTCGAGGTCGTGCTGCGGCGGGACGGCGGCGAGGACGTCGTGGTCGACACGATGACCAAGGGCGCGGTGGTCGGCGAGATGTCGCTGCTCACGAAGCAGCCGCGGAGCGCCACGGTGCGCGCCGTCGACGGCGCCGTCGTCTACGAGATCGGCGACCGCCAGTACGGCCCCTGCCTGCGGCGCCACCCCGAGCTGGTGGCCGACCTCGCCTCGCTCATGACCGCGCGCCTCGCCGAGCGCCGCGAGCGGCTCGACGCCTACGACGCGGAGCACGAGCGGAGCGCGATCGTCGATCGCATCCGCAGCGCGTTCTCAGTCCACTGATGTCTCAGTCGAACGGATGTATTTCTCGCGGCCGTTCCCCCCTCGTACGGGATGCCTCAGTAATGCGGACAGACCGATAACTGCGCTCCTTGACTTGCAGTTCAGGACGTGCGTAGTGTCGGATCGCACGGGCACCAAAAAAGCGCCGCATGCGGCGGCGTTTTCGTCAAGGAGAAGGACAATGCCCCCCAATCGCATGGTCGCGCTGCTCACGCCGGTCGTCGCGCTGGGCGCAGGTGGCGGCGCCACCTGGCTCGCCGACAACCTCGGGATCCAGGTCGATCCCGCCGAGCTGCAGGCCATCTTCATCGCCGCGATCATCGCCGTTCTGGCGCCCGCCGCGCAGTGGCTGTACGGATCGCAGAAGTTCGAGCGGCACCAGGCCGAGCTCGAGCAACTGGCGCTGAAGGCGGACACCGAGTCGGCCGCGCAGGCCTCCGAGGCCGAGATGGAAGCCGCCGCCGGCGCCTACGAGGACGAGGACGACGACGGTGAATACGCCGACGACGACGACGGCTACGACGACGAGTACGCCGCCGCCGATGACGACGACTACGACGATGACTACGAGTCGGCGCGCGAAGAGCAGCCGGCGGCGTACTGACGCGGCGGAAAGGCGGACGGCATGGCTGCCACCACATTGATCGAGCGCCTTCGCGCCGCGGGTATCGACTCGCCGCGCATCGCGATCGAAGAGGCCAAGCGAGCGGGCCTCCCCCTCGAGCTGGCATGCGCGCTGCTGGAGAAGGAGTCCGGCGGCGGCGCGAACGTGTACGGGCACGACCCGAGCATCTTCAGCGGCGCCGGCCAGGTGACGCGTGAGAACTACGCCCGGTACAAGAAGCAGCGGGTCGCGAGCGGCAACCGCAAGATGCAGGGCGTCGGGCCCTGCCAGCTGACCTGGTGGGAGTTCCAGGACCAGGCTGACGCCCAGGGCGGCTGCTGGCGGCCGCGGATCAACATGCGCGTCGGGTTCCTCCACCTGGGCAACCTGATCAAGCGCTACGGAGAGTCCGACGGCGCGCGGCGGTACAACGGCGCCGGCTCGGCGGCCGAGGCCTACAGCCGCGACCTGCTCGTGAAGGCCCGCCGCTGGGACTCCGTCATCGGCGGCCTCGAGGCTCCCGCGGCGACTCCCTCGAAGATGCTGCGCAAGGGCGACGAGGGCGCGAGCGTCGAGAAGCTCACCAAGCGGCTGTCGCGCGTGCGCTCGCCGAAGACCAAGCAGCCGTACCTCGACGGCACGAGCCGGCGCGTGACCGGCGCCGTCGCGGACGCGGTGAAGGACTTCCAGCGCGACCACGGGCTCGAGGTCGACGGCGTGGCCGGCCCGCAGACCCGGAGCACGCTCCGGGCCACGGACGAGCGCCAGCGCCGGCGGCGCGCCGCCCAGCCGGCGCAGCCCGCTGACCCGGCGCAGCCCGCCCAGCCCGCGACGCCCAAGGCGAAGCCCGTCCGCCACCGCCGCGGCCGCGCGCCCGCGCGCGTGACCGTGCTGGCGCACGAGGTCGAGCGCCTCGAGGACGAGACCACGGAGGCCTGGCGGAAGCTGGTCGCCTACGGGCACCGCCGCCGCCGGAAGCTGCTCGCCGAGCGGACGGAGCTCAAGGCCCGCTCCGGCAGGCTGGGCACCGAGGAGCTCAAGCAGCTGCTCGAGGCCCTGGCCCGCATCGAGGGCAAGCTCGGGACACTGGTGGAGATCGAGCAGCACAAGCCCGAGGAGCCCTCCGGCCCCGGCCAGCCGCCCACCGAGGGCCCGGCGATCGTGCCCGCGGCCGAGGCGCCCCTGGCTCCGGCCGAGCAGCCGGCAGCGCCGGCCGCCCCTGCCGAGCCGGCCGCTTCGCAGCCCGCGGCCGTGCCCGTGAAGGTCACGGGCGACGTGGCGACCGTCGAGCTCGCCCCGGCAATGGTCGCGGAAGTCAAGCTCGGCCCGGAGTCCGTCGACACCGCTAAGCCGCTCAAGGACTACGCGGTGCCGGAGCTCGTCCGAAGGGTCGAGGCGCTGGAGAAGGAGGCGCACGAGGCCCGCGTCGAGCTGATCGGGCGCTACGAGGCCGTCGACGAGGAGCTCTCGAAGCTGCTCGGACCGGACGACGACGAGCCCCGGCGCCCCAGCGCCCCGCTGCGTCGCACCGACGGCGGCAGGGTCGTGAAGACCCACCAGGTCAACGGGCGGCCTGCCAAGCGCCGCCCTCGCCCGGGCGGCGTCGAGCGGCCGAGCAAGGGTGAGAAGGACCCGCTCGGCGGCAAGGTCATCAACACGACGCTCGGCGACAACGGCGTGTTCGTCAAGCGGTCGAAGATCGCGCTGTCGCGGTTCCTGGCCAAGAAGGGCAACTCGGAGCACCGCGCCCTGAGGCGCAAGCTCCGGCGCGAGGCCGCCACGCCGCGGACCGGCGGGAAGGCCTCGCCGGCGTGGATGCAGGCGGTGAAGGCGGCCCAGCACATCTCCGGGCGCCCGGTGACCGGCGAGCTCGACGGCGAGCTGACGAAGGTCCTCCAGGACTACTGGCCCCGCGACAACCCGGGCAAGCGCGTGCTGCGCGCCACGCCCGGCTGGCGTGCCATCCCGGGCCAGCTCACGCCGAACTTCAACGTCAAGGAGTTCGCGTGCAAGGACGCGGCGCGCACGCCGTACGTCAAGGGCCTCATGCGCGAGCAGGGGCTGAGCAAGAAGGACGCCAAGGCGCGGGCCAAGGGCCTGGCCGAGCGGCTCGAGCGCGTCCGCAAGCTGAGCGGCGACCGGCCGATCACGATCAATTCGGCCTACCGGACGAAGGCCTACAACGCCTCGCTGACCGGCTCGGCGACGAACTCCGCCCACACGAAGGGCTACGCCTGCGACACCACGCCCCCGCGCGGCATCTCGCTCGACCAGCACAAGGCGCACGTCATGCAGGCGTTCGAGTGCGGCGTCGGCTACTACCCGATGGGCCGTGGCTACTTCATCCACGGCGACTTCGACAAGAGCCTGGGCGGGAGGCGCCTCTGGTAGCAGCTCAGCTCAGGGTCGCGTAGCCCGGCCCTCGATCGAAGAACGCAGGATCCCCACGGCGGTCGCGCAGCTCATGGCGCGACCGCCGTGTCGCTTCCTGGTCGCGCGGCGGGGATACCATGCCGCGCCAATGGCGACCGAGTGCTTCTGCGGCTGCGGCTTGGACGTCCCGTTCGGCCGGCGGCGCGCGGCGAATGCGCTCGGCGCGCAGTTCGACGAGCAACTGAGAGTGCTTCGTGGGGCGCTCGAGCGGGGATCGGACCCCGGGCGCCAGCAACCCTTGGCCGAGCTCGTAGCCGGCGGCGAGGCGCTTCGTGATGGCCTGCGCGGTGTCGTCCACGGGACGATCGATCGCAACGACTACGACAAGCCGGCGTCGCGGGCATGGATGAAGCGCGCGCTCGAGGAGCGCGGACGGCTGGCCGAGGAGGTCGCCGGGCAGGATTACGCGGGCTGGAACACGCTCGAGCAATCGGAGCTGGTCCACGCCGGGAGCCGGGCGCCGGGTGTCGTGATCGAGGTCAAGGACACGGGCACCACGGTGAACAACCAGCCGCGCGTGCGACTGCGGCTGCGCGTGCAGCCGGAGGGCGAGCCGCCGTTCGAGGTCGAGCGCAAGCTGCTCGTCTCGCGGCTCGCGATCCCGCGCGCCGGGGAGCGCGTCGAGGTCGCCTACGACCCCGACGACCGTGACCGCTTCACCTTCCGCGTTGCGGATCGCGCCGACGACATCGCGGGCGCGCCGAGCCGACTCGACGAGCTGGCCAAGCTCGCTGAACTGCGGAGCTCGGGGGTCGTCACCGAAGAGGAGTTCGAGGCCGAGAAGCGCCGCATACTCGCGGGCGAGTAGCTGCGACTGACCGGACGCGGCGGTCGAGATTGTCAATCTCGAGCAGCCCGACCAGCTCGCGGAGATCGTTGCCAAGCTCGACGCGCAGCCGATGGAGGAGGGAGGGGTGTCACTGATCCTTACGACATCGTCGCGGCGCTACCGCCCGGCGGCAATCCGACGCCCTACGCCGCGGCGGGGGCGACGCGGTGGGTCGTGGAGTTCCCGGGAGATGCGGCATCCGTAGGTCAGGTGCGCGGGGGTGTCGCTCCTCGCGCTATGCGCAACTCGCGCGCAGCAACACTCGCCAGCAGTAATGCGCGACGCCGGTCGTGCACGCGCGCTGGCGCTGTGTCGAAACTTCGTGTCACCACCAGATATGGGCTCCTGCGTAGGCCCGGTACTCGCAGTCCCGCGCCTTCCCAGCAGGCGCGATGTGGCTCCAAATAGTGGGAGTCACCGCGCTGACAGCCAAAGCGCGAGTCGGGCGGAATAGCGGCGCAGGGGCGGCGTCCGTTAGGGGACGGCAACCACTCTCGCTGATGATCGTCACGACGGGTTGCCTTCCTTGTCACGCGCGACCCGCGGGAGGGTCCCATTGCAAAACCACCAACCGCGTGCGGTCGCCGCTTCTGGCGCGCACGAGACGGACAGGCGTGCTCGCCGCTGCAGCGTTGCCGGTCTCGTCGCGGCGGCCGCCGACGGCGACCAGCGGGCATGGCACGCGCTCGTGGTGCGGTTCGATCCGATGCTGCGACGCGTGACTCGCCGGTTTCGCCTGACCAGCCATCAGGCGGACGACGTACTCCAAGAGACCTGGACACGCCTCGTGCGCCATCTACACCGTCTCGAGAATCCCTGCGCCGTCGGTGCATGGCTCGCGACGACGGCGCGCCGCGAATCGCTGCGCTTGCTCCAGATGACGACGCATGACCTTCCGACAGACGAGCCCCTCGGCATAGATGAGCCGGACGTGGATGCGCACGTCGGCCCGGACGCCGTCCGAGATGACGAGCCGACCGAAGTCCTCAGGTTGGCTCTCGACGCTCTGCCGCCGCGCGACCGGGCGCTGCTCGAGCTGCTCTACCGCGAGCCGGCCCTCACCTACGAGAAGGTGGCCGCCGCGCTCGGGATCCCTGTCGGCAGCATCGGCCCAACGCGCGCGCGCGCTCTCGCACGGCTGCGCCGTCACCCCGCCCTCGCGGCCTTTCGCGCCGATCGCAGGGCGTAGTCGCTGTATTTCGGTTCGCGCGAGTCAGGTCGTGTCTTGGTAAGGACGCCGCTCGCGTCTTACTGGAAACACACAACACGCGCTCGATGTCACATGCTCCACGGCCGCCGGCGCCCGTGGGGATTCTGCGGGCGCGTGATCATGAGCCACCAATCCAAACACCACACTCGCATACAGGAGATGTGTCAATGACCGATAGCCTCACTGCCTCTGTCAGCGACGAGACCCAGCAGCTGGCCGAGTACGTACAGCAGTGGATCATCCTCGACCCGAAGAAGCGCAAGATCGACATTCGCCCCGGGCAGCGCTTCCTGCTCAAGAACAGCACCAATCGCCACTTTCTCTACTACAAGGACCAGGGCGCGTTCGGCGGCATCAACCTCGGCTTCACCGACAACGCCGAGCCCTCGACCGCCGCCAAGGTGGTGCACTGGGAGTTCGTCAATCGCCAGCGATCGCCGGTGAAGTACGGCGAGCCGGTCTCGATCCGGTGCCGAGACGACTACCTCTACTACGGAGCGCGGACCGTCGGCATCAACCTCAAGTGGTCCGACAACCCCGTCTACGAGTGGCGACTGCTGGGCGGACGCCCGGGCACGCCCGTGAAGGCCGACGAGTGGTTCAGCATCTTCAACATGCATGACCAGCCCGGCGAGCCGCTGATCTACTTCAAGCGCGAGGTCGGTGGCAACGTCGGCTGGCCCAGCAGCAAGACGTGGCTCGAACAGGGCTTCGACTGGGCGAAGGAAGCGCTCCAGAAGGCCCTCGCCGAGTACGTCAAGAGCCAAGCCGGCGGCAAGTAGACCCCACGGCCGCGACACGCCACCCAGGCGTGTCGCGGCCCTAGCCGGGGGCGAGACACCAAGCGCCGGATTGACGGCAAACCATTGCAGGCGTTCCCGCGGGAACGCCGCTGCACTCACAACTGCAACTCGGGCGAAGCAGCACTTAGATGTCGGCGTGGCCGAGTAGCGCAGTCAGGCGAAAAGGAGCAGCACTACGCGATCTCTTCGATGCGGAAGTCGCGTGGACTGGCATCCAGGACGAGTTGTGCGAGTCCGCGGCGCAACAGGATCTGCCGGTACGCGTTCCAGCCGGCCCCGAACCACTCGGCTCGCCGCCACGTCCACGTCCTCCAAGCCGAGGGTAGATTGCCCCGCGGTCCCTGAGGACGCCGGACGCCATGATCCCGTCCGAGGTGATGAAGCGCCCGGCGTCTGCGGGCGGGCTCCGATGCCTACGCGACGGCCAGCGTATTGCGCGTGCGTGTACATGCGGGTTAGGTCATCGGAATCCAACGCTCGGAGGTCCGATGCGTCCCGCAAGACCCTCCCCCGCGATGCTGGTGGCGCTCCTCGCCCTGTTCGTCGCGCTCGGCGGCACCGGCTATGCCGTCACGCAACTTCCCAAGAGCAGCGTCGGCGCCAAGCAGCTCAAGAAGAACGCCGTAACTCGCGCCAAGGTCCACAAGAACGCGATCACCGGCGTGAAGGTGAAGAACCGCGGCCTGACCGGCGCCGACCTCAAGCTGGAGACGCTTGGGCGGGTCCCAAGTGCCACGCAGTCTCAAAACGCCGTCACTGCCAGCGATGCCGACAAGCTCGATGGCGTCGACTCGACCGGATTCCTCCGGAACGCTCCCCCCCGAGCCGTACCACGAGATCGGAGCGTCGGGCGAGCCGGCGTTCGGCAGCGGCTGGAGCAACCACGACGCGTCCGAGACCTCCGCCGGCTTCTACAAGGACCCACTCGGCGTCGTGCACCTGAAAGGGGTCGTGAGCCGCACCGGCGGTAGCGACATCGCCTTCACACTTCCGGCTGGATACCGATCGAGCAAGGCCACCTGTCTCCCGACGGTCCGCGTGATTCCGACGGTCGAGGTCAGATACGCCTGCATCCCCGCCGACGGCACCATCGCACCCTCGGGCGCAACGGACGGAACCTTCCTGCTGGATGGCATGACCTTCCGCGCCGGAGCTGGCTGAACCCGGTTCAAGCGCCCTCTCTGGAGCGCTCATGCGCATCCCACGCGGTGCAAACGGCGGTCGAGCCCTGGGCTGATCGGCGGCCGTTCGCGCGGTCGAAACACCGGCGGTTCCGGGGGCGTCGAGTGCTGCTCCGAGGCAGCCCCGGCAGTCGCGGGGGCGACGGCGCAGCTAATGCTTGTCGCGCGAGGCAGCAATCGCGCGCCGCAACGGCCGAGTAGCGCAGGCAGGCGGGCGGGCGACTCGCACGAGGGAGCTATCAACGAGCTGCGTCGCGCAGTACCGCGGCGGTAACGCCTGGACCCGCAAAGGTGTGGCGACGTGGTTCGTCGGGAAGGCGCCCCGCAGGTGAGCGCCGCCTACGTCGAGCTGTTGCAGGGCCATCTCTCTCGGATTTGGCCGGACCATCGCTGCGAGCCTCTCATGTGGACGCTAGGCAACTGGCCGCGCGAGCATCCCGAGTTCCGCGTCCTCGAGCTTGCGCCGGCCGATCGCGACCAGCCGTGGATCTACGTTTCGGCCGGCACGGCGCACCTGCGCTCCGTTGACGGCGTCGGCCACGAATACGTCGTCCGCACGTGGCAGCAGGAGCGACTGATGGTTGAGCTGCTGGCGATGGTCGCCTCCTACTCCACGCGCGAGGACCACGACGGCCTGCACGACGGGCACACGGTCCCGATCGGGCATCCGTGGGTCAAGGGCGCCGAGGCGGATCACCTATACGTCAACAAGCCCTACTTCGTTTCACGGGACTTCGCCACACTGCGGATCGACGATTCCTTCAGCGTCGAGTTCCTTTGGCTCGTCCCGATCACCGAGCGTGAGAAGGAATGGCGTCACGAGCACGGGCAGGAGGCTTTCGAGCAGCGGCTCGAGGACCACGGCGTCAAGCCCGAGGACCCGGCGCGGCGATCAAGAGTCTGATGCCGCCTATCCGCCGCCGCTCTCGAGGCAGATCCGCTAGCGCGCCCAGTACCCCGCCGGCTAGCGCAACTCGCGCGAAGCAGCACTCAGCAGACGGCCGGCGGCGCTCTCGCCTGCAGGCGATAGGGAGAGCGAAACGTGCTCAGCAGGGCAAGACGGCGAGGTTGGCAAGGTACTTAGGCAGTACCTATGCAAAGGCTGAGACGCGAGCGGCGCCGCCCCGCTGATGCTGCTCGTCCAACTCGACAGCCTTGGATCGAGCATTGAGGCGATCGCGTCCGCGGCAATCCGGCAGCTCTCGTGGGAGCATAGGCGGCGATGGGTGTGGCGACGGCTGACGAGCTGTTGCGCCTCGGCCGCGAGGCGCTCGCGACAGCGGACTGGGAGCGTGCCCGCGGCTTCTTCGAGCGGGCCGCGGAGTTCGGCGAGACCGCGGAGATTCTCGACGGCCTGGGAGAGGCGCTGCAGTTCGGCGGCGAGCATGCGCGGGCGATCGAGCTCAAGGAGCGCGCGTTTGCCGAGTACGAGCGGCGGGGCCTGAGGGAGCAGGCCGCCGAGCTGGCGCGCTGGCTGGCGTTCCTGCACGTGTCGGTCCACGGCAACCTGGCCGCGGCTAATGGGTGGATGGCGCGGGCGGAGCGTGTCCTGGAGGGGATGAGAGAGTCGGCGGCGCACGGATGGCTCGTGCTCGACCGAGCTCCGTGGACCTCCGATGCGTCAGAGCGCGAGCAGTTCGCGACGGCAGCGATCGCAATTGCCCGGCGCTACGGCGACCGGGACCTCGAGTTCGATGCGATGGCGCTGCTCGGCGAGGCGTACGTCGCTGCGGGGCGCGTCACCGAAGGGATGGGGCTGCTCGACCAGGCGATGGCCGCGGTCGCCTCGGGAGAAGTCGTGGGTGTCGGCCCAGCGGGCGAGATCTACTGCAGATTGTTGAGCGCCTGCGAACGGGCGACCGACGTCAGACGTGCCGAGCAGTGGCTCGCCGCTGCGACTCGCTTCGAGGCGTGGGGCGACTTCGTGCCGCCGACGTGCCGGACGCACTATGGCGGGATTCTGATCGCTCTCGGCCGCTGGGATGAGGCCGAGCGCGAGCTGCTGGCCGCGATCCGGATCTTCGAGTCGGGCTATTGGGCGTCCCAGCTCTTCGCGCTGCTTCGGCTCGCGGACCTGCGGGTTCGGCAGGGACGATTCGAGGAGGGCGAACGGCTGCTGGATGGCTTCGACTGGCACGCGAGCGCCAAGCGCTCCTTGGCGAGGATCGCGTTGGCGCGCGGCGACCTCGCTCTGGCATCGGATCTCGCCCGCTTGTGCCTGGAGAGCACGCCGCCGTCGGATCCGGATTGCGTGCCCGTGCTCGCCTTGCTCGTCGAGGTGGCGCTCGCGCGCAGCGACCTCGCCGCCGCGGAGGAGACGCTTGATCAGTTGACGGCTCTCGCAGTCGACCGCAACGACGACCGGACGCGTGCCGTCGCCAAGTTCGTCGAGGGAAGAGTCCGCGCGGCTCGAGGCGACCAGGAAGCGCGGGCGGACTTCCAGGTGGCTCTGGAGCTGTTCTCGGCGCTAGGTCTTGCCCTCGAAGCCGCGCAGGCCCGGATGGCGCTCGCACGGGCGCTCCGCTCGCATGCGCCCGCAGCGGCAGTCGTTGAGGCGCGGCACGCGTTGGAGGCGTTCGAGCGTCTCGGCGCGATCCGCGACGCCGACTCGGCCGCCGCCCTGCTCCGAGAGCTCGGAGCCTCGGCGCGGACGTTCCCGAAGGGGTACGGGCCGCTGACAAAGCGCGAGACGGAGGTCTTGTCGTTGCTGGCCGAGGGATGCTCGAACGCAGAGATCGCGCAACGGCTCTACGTCAGCCGGCGAACCGCCGAGCACCACGTGGCGCGGATCCTGTCCAAGCTCGGCTTGCGAAAGCGAGCCGAGGTGACGGCGTACGCGCTGCGCCAGCAGACCCACAAATCCGTAGCCAGATAGGTATTCCCACCGATGCTGCGCGCCTCGCACCCGGCGATCCTCAGCTCTCATGGAAACAGAGCTGGATCGGGAGCTCGAGAAGGCACAGGCAGCGTTGCTCGCCCGGTTCGCACCTGAAACGCGCGTCCGCAGGATTCGCTGGTCGCAGGGCGAGACCCAGCTCTTCGAGCTCGGCATCGGGCCGCGGCTCCTGTACGTCCACGGCGGATTGGGCGGCGCCTACGAGGTGGTGCCGATCCTCACGGCGCTCGCGAAGACCAACCGCGTGCTCGCAGTCGACCGCCCAGGTCACGGGCTGGCCGATCCCTTCGACTACCACGGCGTCGACCTGCTCGAGCACGCCCGGACGTTCCTGGGCGACATCCTCGATGCGCTCGAGCTCTCGACCGTCGACATGATCGCCAACTCAATGGGCGCGCTCTGGTCCGTCGCCTTCGCGATCGACGCTCCCAGCCGTGTGTCGCGCCTTGCGCTCGTCGGCGCGCCGTTCGGGATCGCGCGAAGGCCGCCGCTCCTCATGCTTCCGTTCGGACTGCCTCTCATCGGACCAAGGCTCGGCAGATACGTGCTCTCGAACGCGACGCGCGACGGGAGCCGGAAGTTCTGGGAACAGCTCTTCGTCGAGCATCCTGAGAGACTGGACAATCTGCTGCTCGACGTCGACGTCGCGCACACGCGACGGAACGTCGCGAGCATGCTCAGCTTGATTACGTGTGTCGCCGATTGGCGCCGCCTTGGCTACCGACGCGAGCTGATCCTCGGCGAGCGCTGGCGAGCGTTGACCATGCCGACGCTTCTCCTCTGGCCCGAGCACGACGCCTTCGGATCACCAGATGAAGCGGAGGCTCTCGTCGCCACGAATCCGAACCTTCGCCTCGTTCGACTTCCCGGGACAGGCCACCTTCCATGGATCGACGACCCCGACGCCGTCGTCGTCGAGATCGAGCGCTTCCTCGCGACTGAGCGACCGAGCGGCGTGGACGCCGCTGCTTAGCTGTCGTGCCCTTAGAGGTTGTGAGCGCGGCTGATGGGTGGTCGGCCGTTGAGTGAGCTGTGGGGTCGGCGGTGGTTGTAGTAGCGCAGCCAGTGTTTCAGGGCGCGGTTTCTGGCGCTGCTGTTGCGGTAGAGCTGGCCGCGGGCCCATTCGCGGTCCATGGTCTGGTGCAGGCGTTCGACTTTGCCGTTGATGCGTGGCGTGTAGG
The DNA here is from genome assembly GCA_963835525.1 of uncultured Solirubrobacteraceae bacterium. GTDB lineage: Bacteria > Actinomycetota > Thermoleophilia > Solirubrobacterales > Solirubrobacteraceae > DASSUW01. The sequence continues at coordinate 1,310,308 of CAWIFM010000008.1, read as the reverse complement.
GCGGGGTGACGATGTGGCGGATCCGGTGCTTGGTCAGCAGCTCGCGCAGCGAGCGGTTGTGGCGATAGCTCCAGGCGCCGTCGGTCATTACGGCGCGGGTGCTGATGCCGTGGTCGGCGAACCAGGCCAGGGCGCGGGCGGTGAAGGCGGTGACCGTGGGCGCGCGGGTGTCGGCTAACAGTTCGGCGTAGGCCAGGCGTGAGTGGTCGTCGACGATGACGTGGCAGTAGTCGTAGCCGAGCTGGGTGTTGATCTCCTGGCTGGTCTGGCGCTCATCGTTGATGAACGGGTGCCCGGGCCGGCGGAAGCGCCGGTAGCGCTTGATGTCCATGTGCAGCAGATCACCGGGGCATGGCCACTCGTAGCGCCGGAACGCCTCGCGCGGCGAGCGCGGGACGCGTGAGCGACCGTGCCGGCCGCAGGATGGCGTGCACCGTCGAGTGCGCCACCCCGGTGCTGCCGGCGATCAACCGTGATCCCCAACCCGTCCGCTCGCGCTCGGCCAACACCCGCGCCTCGAGCCCGGCCGCGGTCCGCCTGGGCGATCGGTGCGGCCGGCTCGAGCGATCGTGCGCCCACCGCCCCGATCGCTGATCGCCATCGCTGGCCTCAAGCCAGCGCCGCTTCCACCTATGTGCTGTGCAGGACGAGACGCAAAGACGGGCTGCCGCCCGTCTTTCCGACATCCCCTCAATGACCATCAACTCAACCAGCCGGCGGCGGCCGGCCGGTCCGAGGGGTCGCGCGGCGCACGATCCGGCGATGATGGTGGCGTTGTTGGTCTACGCGTATGCGATCGGCGAGCGGTCATCGCGGCGGATCGAGCGGCGTTGCCATGAGGATGTCGCGGTCCGCGTGATCACGGCCAATCAGGCGCCGGATCACACGACGGTCGCGCGGTTCCGCCAGCGGCATGAGCGGCCGTTGGGTGAGCTGTTCGGCGAGGTGTTGGAGCTGTGCGCGGAGGCGGGGTTGGTGCATGTGGACGTGATCGCGGTCGACGGCACCAAGGTCCATGCCAACGCCTCCCAGCACGCCAACCGTGATTACGAGCGGATCGCGCGCGAGATCTTGGAGGAGGCCGCTGAGACCGACCGCGTCGAAGACGAGCAGGTCGGGATCGGCGCGGCGACGAGTTGCCGCCGGAGCTGGCGACCGCGCAGGGTCGGCGCGGGTGGCTGCGCGAGGCTAAGCGCCGGCTGGATGAGCGGCGCGCCGAGGAGGCTCGGCCGATCCCGGCGTCGCGCCCGGCGCGGCTGAAGGAGGCCAAGCGCCGCCTGGAGGAAGAGTTGTGGACGGAGTGCGAGGCCAACGCGGCCTATGAGGCCTACCGGGCGCGCGGGCGGATGAAGGACGGCCGACGGTTCGGCCGGCCACCGGATCCCTACCGGCCGCCCGACACGCCGACGGGCGTGATCAACGTCACCGACCCGGACTCGCGCAACGTGAAGACCTCACGCGGCTGGGTGCAGGGCTACAACGCGCAAGCCGTGGTCACGGCCGGGCAGATCGTGATCGCCGCCGAGGTCACGGTCGACTCGCCCGACTTCGGACACCTGGAGCCGATGGTCAGCGCCGCCGAGGCTGAGCTCGCCAACGCCGGGATCGACACGGTGCCGGAGGTCGTGCTCGCCGACGCCGGCTACTGGCACCAGGTCCAGATGGAGGCGATCGTCGATCGGCGGGATGCAGGTGCTGATCCCGCCCGGACGCCGGCAAACGCAAGGGCGCCCGGCCGGGCTGGGACGGCGGTCTTTACGCGTTCATGCGGCGGGTGCTCGCCGAGCGACCGCGGCGGCGAGCTCTACGCCAAGCGCCAGGGCATGATCGAGCCGGTGTTCGCGCACACCAAGTTCAACCGCCGCATGGACCGCTTCCAACGCCGCGGCAGGTCCGCCGCCCGGTCCGAATGGCGCCTCATGACCGCGACTCACAACCTGCTGAAGCTCTACAGGCACACCAGCGCGCCGCTGGCGGCCTGAGGGGCCCGCCACGCGGACGTGTCTCAGCAGCCGACAGGCGTTCCCGCGGGAACGCCCGCACTCAACCCGCGTCCGCGGAAACGCGCCCGCCACCGCCCTTTACGCAACAGCCACGACGTAAGCGCAAGCGGACGTTCCCGCGGGAACGCCGATGAACCCGCTGCTGTTCGCGCGAAGCGGGAGCGGCGCGCGGCGGGTCGGGCGTTGATCGCCGCGTCTGCCCAGGCGCGCTGCCCTCATCACCGTGCGCGATCCGTCGCGGGACGGTGTCCAAGCTTCCACGTCGCCGCGGCGATGAGGCCGGCGACCAGCGTCGGAACGACGGTGAGGAAGCGGTAGATCAGCGTTGCCGCGACCGCGTCGGCGTCGTTCGCGCCGAACGCGACGAGGACGCCCGTCAGTCCGAGCTCGACGAACCCGACGCCGCCCGGCGTGATCGGGATCGAGCCGAGGATCCGGGCCAGCGTCCAGGCGGCGAACGCCTCGACGATCGTCACCTCGGCGCGCGGCACGCCGACCGCTCGGACCGAGGCGACCAGGACGAGGAAGACTGTTAGGTGCCCGGCGAGCGTCGCCGCGGTGAGGGAGGGCCAGCGCCGGCGGATCAGCTCGATCGCCTCCCCGCGAAAGCGCACGAAGGTTGCGCCGTTCCACTTGACGGGAGCCTTGTGGATCAGCGCCTTGGCACGGCTCGCGAGCCGGGCGGCACGATCGCCGATGCGGCGCGCGAGGCGCGCGCTCGACAGACCGATGGCGAAGCCGACGACGATCGCCGCGAAGGCTGCGAGGCCAATGATCGCAACGAGCTCGAGCGTGCGGTTGCTCCCACCCTGCGCGGCGAGGCCGGCGATGGCCAGGATCGGGAAGCCGAGGATCACGAACTGGTTCCAGACGCTCTGCACGGCAACGGCGAGCCCGGCGCTGCGGCCCTCGAAGCCCCACGCGCGTAGCATCGCGAACGATGTCGCCATCCCGACGGCGGCGCCGCCCGGGGCGACGGACGACAGCGCGGTCGATGCGAGCGTGACGCGCGTGGCGCGGAAGTACGAGATGCCCGGGAGCGCGGCGACGAGGGGCGGCCCGTAGGTCGCGAGGTTGAGGAGCACGGCGAGCACGAGCGCGACGACCCATTCCCATGACAGCGTCTTGACGACGTCCCAGACCTCGCCGTAGTCCGCGATCCGAGGCAGGGCGAACGCGAAAACACCGCCGACGACAAGAACGGAGCCGACGATGCCGACGATCCGCGCCCGGCCGGTGCGGCGCTTCTTGCGCGCTTCATCCAACTCGGCCCGGACGATCTGGTCCTCGGGCTCGACGGACAGCCCGGCGTCGAACTCGCTCGCGGACACACCACGAGTATCTCGTGCCGGCCGAACCGTTACCGGCCCGGCCCGGCCCGGAGCCGCCACGTGACGCGCGGGCGCCTAGTACCGGCACTCGCGCAAAGATGGCATGAACCAGGGCCTCCCCCGCTCAGCGCGAGAGACTCGCGCAAGGTGGCAATGCCGGAGCTTTAGAGGAGGCCCCGATGGCGATCGTAGCCGGGTTTGACGTGCACAGAGCGCAGATCACCTTCGATGCGCTGGACACCGAGTCGGGCGAGGTGCTCCGCGGCCGGATCGACGCCACACCGGCGGCGGTCGCGCGCTGGACCGAGCGCTTCGATGGACGCGCGATCGACGTCGCAGTGGAGGCCTGCACGGGCTGGCTGTTCGTCTGCGATGCGTTGGTCGCCGCCGGGGCGGTGGCGCATCTGGCCGAGCCCGTCGAGACGCGCGCGTTGCGCGGTCGCAAGCGCCGCGCCAAGACCGATCGTGAGGACGCGCGATGGCTGCGTGAACTGCTCACTGACGGGCGGCTCCCGGAGGCGTGGATCCCGCCCGAGCACGTGCGCCAATGGCGCTCGCGGGCGCGGCTGCGGCACACGCTGATCGGCGAGCGCACGCAATGGATGCAGCGGATCCAGGCGACGCTGTTTCACCACGGCGTCAGCGGGACGCCGGAGAAGCTGCGCACCCGCGCGGGGCGAGCGTTTCTGGACGGCTTGGCGCTGCCCGAGGACGCGCGCGAACGGATTGAGATCGCGCTGGCCATGATCGACGCCATCGACGGCCAGATCGCGCCGCTCGAGCGTGAACTGCGCCAGCTCGCTCGCCGCCAGAGGGGCTGCCGGGCGCTGATGGCCCTCTACGGGATGGGCGAGCTGACCTCGCTGGTCACGCTCTGCGAGCTCGGCGACGTGCAGCGGCTCTCGGCCTCGCGCAAGGCGGTCCGGATGGCCGGCATCGACATCGGCGTGCACCGCTCGGACCGCCGCTCACGGGTCGGCAAGCTCAACCGCCAGGGCTCCCCGCACCTGCGCTGGGCGCTCTACGAAGCCGCATTGGCAGCCTGCCGGCCGAGCAGCCCCGACCACGCCGACTACCTCGCCCTCAAGGCCCGCGGCCTCAGCCACACGCGCGCGTCGCTGACGATCGCGCGCAAGCTCGCCCGCCGCTCCTTCCACGTGCTACGCGAACTCGGCCCCGACGCCCTGGAGCCCGTCCCGACCCACTGACGACCCGACCGCACCCGGCTCCGCTTCCGCCCGCCACTCTGCGATGACCCCAGCGCTTCCGACCAGCTCCCGCAGCTTGCGCGGCTCCCGTCCAAGGGCGGCGGCCCAACAAAGACCGAGCGGCCGGAGTCACTCCACCCGGACTGACCCATCAACCATCACGTCACCGACCCGAACCAGGTCGCGGACCCAGATAAGCCCGGGCATCCACGGAGCCGACGAGAACACCAACGACCACAACCGTTCACCGCCAGCCCTTGACGGAGGCCCCAGTTCAGATAAGCGCAAGTGGACGCCGGAGTCCGTTGACTGCTCCTGAACGCGGCTCGGCCCCGGAGGCGGGACGACCCGAGCCGAACTGCAGTCAACCGCGCCCGCGGAAGCTGTGCGGACGCGGCGGACTGCCAGAGACGCGTCGCGTTCAGTCTGCGCAGATCGCCTGGCCGACGATGAAGTCCCAGTCAACCGCGGTCGGGAACGCCTCTATCGCGCTCGCCTCCGCCGAGCGGCCGTTGTCCTGCGGGTCGACGAGGATGCGGTTGAGAAACACGTTGCCGGGTGCGTTGAACGAGGTCGCCCCGCCCGCGCCGGTGAGCGAGGCGGGAGGCACGCACCAAGCCGTCGCGTACTTCCCCGCCTCGGAGTCCTCATATGCGGACTCTGCGTTGATCACGTCATAGCTCGGCGGCTCGGGCGCGCAGACCGCGAAAGCCCACAAGTACCAACCGTACTGGTAGCCGTCAGGATCCTCGTGGGCGAAGGCATACGACCAGTCGCCCGTAGTCGACGCCCGCGACACCTGCAGCCCCGCCTCGCCGTTCGTCAGCGAGACCTGGGCACCGGTGCCCAGCACCTTCTCGCCAGGGTCGCAGTGCGCCTCGACATTGTGCGCCGCCGCCGACGAGAACCCTGCCTGTTCCGATTCCACGCGCAGACCAGGGACCGGGTCGGCGCACAGGGCAACGGCCTCGATCCACCAGCTGTCGCTCTCCCCCGTGCTCGTCTCGCTCGCGCCGACGATGTAGCTGTCCCGCAGGTTGTTCCACGCGTGGAACGGCTGCAAGCGCGTGAGGATCACGTTGTAGCTCTGGTGCTGCTCGTCCCAGACCAGTCCGCCGCCGCCGCCGATCACATCCTTGCCGCGCGGGCACTTCGCCTCGACGGTCTTCGCCGACGTCGAGTCGATCACGGAGATCTTGCGCACTTCCTCGATGCCCGAGATCGCGAGCGCCGGCGCGGCGCCAGCGCCGAGTACGGCGGCCGTTGCGAGCGCCGCGGCGGCGATCGCCGCCGGGCGCCATCCACAGGTCAACATGGCTTGCCCCTTTCTGGGCGTGTAGGTCCTGTCGCCTGTGTTGACCCTCGGTGACGGGCCGAGGTTGGACGTTTGGCGGTAGTGCGACACGTCCGAGACACGCATACGCCGCGCTATCACAATCGGGGCCACGCGAGAGCGCGCGTCGGCGCCTCGTCGCTGCCGCCTATCGCGGCATGAAAATGCTGCGCGGAGGCTCTGTCCGGGTCCGGCCGTAGCGTCGAGCGATCCGGGACAGGGGCTTTGTTGGGAGAACGCAGGCGGGTAGGCCGGTTTGCGCGATGGGCTTCGAGCCCGGGCTTTTCGTTCGGCCGCCCCTGCGACTTGCCTGGATTGTGCTGCGAGCACGTATCGGTCTGTGTCGTTGTCCCGCTGGTTCTCCCGGTCGATGTCAACCGCGTCGGGAGGTGAGCCGTGGCGTTGGCGAGGTGGGTCGGTCGAGCGATCGGTCTGGACGTTCACCGTGACTTCTGCGTCGTCGCGATCTGCGAGGACGGTCAGGTGCGCACCGGCGCTCGGGTGCCGAGCACGCCGGAGGGCATCGGGATGCTGGCGCAGAGCCTGCTGGCGTCGGATCGGGTGGCGTTGGAGGTGACCGGCAGCTGCTGGGAGGTCGCGCGGATCCTCGAGCCGCATGTCGACCGGGTGGTCGTGGTCAGCCCGGACGACACCGGGATCACGCAGGCGCGCGCGAAGACCGACCGGCTCGACGCGCGCACGCTGGCGCGGTTGCTGTGGTCGGGGGAGCTTGAGTCGGTGTGGATGCCCGACGAGCGCTGCCGCGTGTTGCGGCGCCGGCTCGCGCGGCGTGAGCAGTCGGTGCGTGCGCGGACGCGGGCGAAGAACGAGATCCACGCCGTGTTGCAGCGCCGCCTGCAGGGCAAGCCGCCGTGCTCTGACCTGTTCGGCGTCAAGGGCCGCCGGTGGCTGGCCGGGCTCGAGCTGCCGCTCGAGGAGCGCGAGTCCGTCGATGCCGGGATGCGTCACGTCGAGTTCCTCGACGCCGAGATCGCCGCGGTCGAGCGGCTGATCGCCCAGCAGGCGCTCGCCTGGCCCGAGATCCGGCGGCTGATGACCGTCCCGGGCGTGAACCTGATCTGCGCCGCGACGTTCATCGCCGCCGTCGGCGACCCGCGACGGTTTCTGGCCAGCCGCAAGCTGGTCGCCTACCTCGGCCTGGATCCGAAGGTCCGCCAGTCCGGGGACGCGCCGGCGCGCAGCGGCCGGATCAGCAAGCGCGGCTCGGCGGCCGCGCGCTGGGCGCTCGTCGAGGCCGCCTGGAGCGTGGTCCTGCAGCCCGGCCCGCTGCACGCCTTCTATGACCGCACCCGCGCCCGCCGCGGGCACGGCAAGGCGATCGTCGCGACCGCCCGCAAGCTGGCGATCCTGTTCTGGTGCATGCTCACCCGCGGCGAGGACTACGCCCACCAGCAACCCTCGCTGACCAAGAAGAAGCTGCGCCGCCTGGAGATCACCGCCGGCGCCCCGAAATACACCAAGACCGCACGCGGGATCTGGAGCAGCAACGACGCGATCCGCCAGGCCGAGCGCGAGCTCGCCGCACAGGCCGAGACCTCCTACAAGCGGCTGGTCACAGACCAGCGGGCCGGAGCCCCGGCGAGAAAGGTGGGCGCGAGCGCGACACCGGAGCGCGCATGAAGTAGGCCCTCAACGGGGCAAAGCCGCGCGGCAGACTCAAAGCTCCTGACGTCTGCGCTTCGCTACGTCAGTCACCCGCGCCCGCCCAACACGCTAACCCGCCCCACGACGACCGGCAAGCCGGTCCGCCCCAGGCTCTCCGAAACACCGCGAACAACGTGCCAATCGCACGCCGCGACGCTGCAGAAGATCTCGGCGAAGACCTTGACTTTCATCGGTCGCGCAAAGCGCAACTCCGCGACGGAGTCGTTGGACTGCCCCTGGCAGGCGATTGCGAAAGCGAGGCCGTGAGAGGGCCCGCGGCAGCGCGTACTTGAGCCGCGTCCGCGTCGGCGTTGCGGCGACGCCGAAGGGCGCGTGGGCGGTCACGCGGATGGTCGCGCTGCGCGGCTCGCCTGCGGGCACGTCGGCGTTAGCTGGACCGGAGCGCGGCATGTCGCCAACCAGCGCGGCGGTGTCGGGGTCATACCTCGCGACACCCGACCCCCCCGGAAAGGGGACGCCATGTTCAGACGCATTACGAGGATCCACCCTCGCACCCTGGCCGCTGCGGCGGCGGTCGCGATCGGGCTACCGCTGCTCGGCCCGGGACCGGCGGCCGCCCACTGGTTCGGCTGGGACTCGGTCGTCAACAACAAGATCGACTACGTCGACTCGACGGACTATGACGACGTGCGCAACTGGGCCCGGGACCGATGGAACGCCGTGGGCGACGTCGACATCGGCCTGGACACCGGCTTGACCAACTCGGACCTCATCTTCCACGACGTGAACAATCTCGCCGCCTCGTGGGCCGGGTTGTACACGCCCACGACCGCCGAGGAGACGATCACGTTCAACGACGCCTACATGCTCGGGTACTCGACGGAGCGGCGCCGCAACGTCGCCGTGCACGAGCTGGGCCACGCCCTGGGCCTGGGCCACAGCTTCTCGGACCAGGTGATGTACCGGTCCGTAACCACGATCGAGTCCCCGCAGTCACACGACGTGTACAGCTACGACTACCTCTGGGGATGACGAGATGAGCACGATGCGACTCCTGGCCACCCGTCCGCCGCTGGCGTTCGCGGTACTGATCGCCACCCTGGCCGTCATCGCCGGCGCCCTCCAGCTCCGCTCGACCGGCGACTCCATCGAGCAGCCACCGAAGATCAGCCGGATGCAGGTGGTTGCGGTGGCCGACTTCTCGGACGACCGCCGCCTGGCCGGCTTCGCCCAGGATCTCTTCGTCGGTCGCGTGGCCGGCGAGGGCCGTACCGACGACACGGAGCCGGTGATCCAGACCGACTTCACGGTCGAAGTGCTGGACTCGATCAAGGGGCCGGCCCGCGGGAGCGTGGTGGTCGCCCAGCAGGGCGGCTATCTGCCGGCGTCCAACGAGCTGCGCCTGATGGAGAACGACCAGCTTCTGGAGCCCGGCCGCTCGTACCTGTTCGCCACCCGGACGGACGCCGAGGGCCGGCACCTGCTCGTGCCGGAGTTCGGCGACCTCCTTGTGCGAAACGCGGCGCATCGGGACGAGCTCCGACAGCGCTTCACGGAGGCCGACCGCTCGGCGATCCCGTTCAGCGCTCAGGGCTGACGCTGCTGCGACTGTGCGACGGGCTTCGCGCCCGTCGCGCAGAACCTCGGAAGTAGACGTGGTAGATGACGCCGGCGCGAGAGATGTCCGATCAGGGCTCCGGCGAGGAAGAACACCGATCCAAGTGGCACAGGCGCGGAGCGCGGCCGACGCCTCTGAAGCCCCAGCCACAACCCGATCCCCAGACGGCACACCCGATTCTGCTCTCGCTCAAGCGCGAGCGTCTCCGCAACCAAGCCCGAGACGCCCGCTGCGGGACGAGCACCAGAAGCGCCACTCGTCCCAACCCTTCGCATCCAGCGCATAGCACTACATCGGCGGCGCACGAGCTCGCGATCGGAAGGAGCTCAGGCGATAGTGAGTGGTCGTCGGCGCTGGCTATCGCATCTCGCGCAAGGCGATAGCGACGGTTGGACTGCTCCGCCGCCTGAACGCGGTGGTCTGGGTGCGACGAGCTATTGAGATCGCGACGAAGCGTGCGAGCGGGCCGTATGAGTGCACGCACGCCGTGACTGATCGTCGCGCGCCTCGCCTTCGCCGCCCGGCTCACAAGTCTTCGCGCATGGTCTGGTCAAGTTCGTACATGACAAGCATCGTGTGAAACACGACGCGCCGAGCGTCGTCCGCCCGGAGCGGTCCCTTGTCTCGAATGGCGCCGTGCTCTTGGCGCTGCGCGAGATCCCACACCGAGCCGAAGTAGGCGAGTGAGACTTCGCGAACCCTGTCGCTCAGATCATCCCGCGCAGCGAGGGCAGCCCGAGCCTTTGCGATTGTCTCACCCGGTCGGGCGTCGAGATCGATATCGCGAGCGAGGTCATCGCTAAAGAACACGAGCGCCTCGCGGCAGTCGTGGCCGATGCGTGTCCCATGCCTCTCAGGATCGACAACGAAGAAGTCGAACGCGTCGCGCCACTTCTCATACGACCGTGGGTAGCGACTGCGAATGGTGTCTTCATCGATGTACCGACCGATCCGGCTATTGATGCCGGTCGACCTGTCGGCAAGGCGCGCCTCGTAAGTCAGGCGCAGACCCTCGGCTGTGACGCGATACGGGATGCGCAACTTCCGCGCCTGGTCACGCAGCATCTCGCGTATGTACGCGGTGTGAAGCGGATTCCCGATCGAGCCCTTGCTGATCGCCACGAACATCGGAGCGAGCGTGCGTTGCTCGAGCTTTGCGTCGAGCTTTGCTCGAACGGCAAGCCAATCCTCAAGCGCCTCGCGTGTGGCCACGTCTATTTCGACAACACGTTCGGGGCTGCGCTGGGTTGCCGGCACCGTGACGAAACTTGAACCCGTGTGGTAATGCCGACGATCCATCGCGACGACCTGGCCAATCTTGAAGCCGGCGCCGACCATGAGCGCGACCATCGCGCGATTTCGACTCCCGCGCTTGGTCGTCCGTGGGAACGACGCGATGAGTCGATCTACGTCCTCAGGGTGGACCGGCTCGGCGGCAAGTTTCTTGCCCTTGTTGGCTGGTGTGCGACCCTTGCCGTACGCGGGCTGGGTGATAAGCGGCGCCGAGCGAGCCATACCGACAGTATTGCTGCCGATAGCGACGGAAGAAAAATGCGTCCGATCGCGACGCGATCCTTGACGATGTCAAGACGAATTGATGGACGGAGCGAATGATCGTCCGAGCCAGTGGCCCGGACCCCGACCCGAGAGCGCTTAGCCCGTCAAAGCGTTCGCGCCTCGGGTCGGGGCCTGGCTGCCCGGCAGCCAGCTTGCATGTCTGCCGACCGGCAGCTATCGGTCTGTGGTCGGCTGGCGCGCAAGTCAACGCCACCGACCAGTTTCGAGGTCACGCCGGACGGACCGTGCAACCGGCGCGCAGATTGCGACGAAATCGGCGGTCTAGCTGAGCTGCGCGAACAGGCGGGGCGATCCCTCAGCGGTACGTGCCCTCGTCGATCGCGCCCGCGGTCATTGAAAGGGAACGCCCGACGCTGAAGACGACCTCCGAGTTCGTCACGCGCCACTCCTGGTTGGACCGGTTGCAAGCGAGCCCGAGCCTGAGGGTGGCGTCATGGTCCTCGACCAAGTCGCGGTACTGAATCTCCACGATCAGTCGGAGGCACCCGAGCACCTGCTCGTGGAGCGTGCTGTAGGCCGCCGACCCGGGAGGGGCAATGAACCGGAGAGGTACGCGCTCGCCCGGCGCGACGATGTTCTGCGCGGACGAACCGGGAGCCCACTGCTGTGCCTCCATGGCCTGCTCGGTCGCCGCGAGCCGCGCATGGACGATGACCGCCGGTCCCGCTCCGACGTTGCGCACCGGAACCCGCACATTGACCTCCTCCTCGTGCTCGAACTCGATGTTCGCGTTGATCTGCGTGGCGCTGTCGTCCTCGTCCCTGGGCACGTCGGCCAGCAGGGGGCGCGTTGCCGCTCGGAGCGACTCCTGCGCGGTTGCCAGCTGGCCGGCGAGCAGCTCGGCCTGCCGCGCCGCGGCTTCCGCCTGTCGGCGGCTGGCCTCGGCCTGCCGCTCGCTGGAGGACGCCTGCTCGCGGCTCGAAGCCACCTGCTCCGAGGTTCGCCGTGCGAGGCGGAAAGTCGCGGCCGCGAGCGCGAGGGTCCCGGCCGCGGTTCCTATGTTCGCCCACGTCGCCGCGTCCATCCGGGCTCCTCCCCGTCTTGCATCCGGTCCTGCATACCGGGCTCAGTCTCCCCCAGCCTGAAATGTCACACGAAGCGCGAAGACTCTGCCGACATTGGTCCAGGCTTCGAGCCCGCCCTTCGCATCCAGGCCGCAAGGCTCGATCCCAGGGTCGAGCACGTAGCGCGTGATCTCGCCAGGCTCGTCCACCTTTTCCGCGTTCGGGTAGAGCTCGAGCATGCGGCGAGTCGGCATCCCCGGCTGGAGGCCCTCGGCCGTCGACCAATCGCGACCTGACACATGGGCGGTGCAGAACCGCCCGTACAGACACGGATCGGCACCCCCGAAGTTGGAGAACTCCATGATCAGCTGTCCTTCCCAGGTCATGGTGCACGTGGTGCCCTCTGACGCGCTACTGGTTGGCTGGCCGAGTGCATCGGTCGCTCCCTCGGAGCTGCCGTCAGCCTCGACGAGGTAGGACCCGACCCGCTCTGCGCTCACTAGACGGGAATCGGGCACGGCCGGCAGGCTTGGCGTGGCTGAGGCACTCGGCGACGGTGACGCCTCGCCCTCGTCGCCGCCGGGTAGCCAGTCCGTGACGTAGGCCGACACGACGACCCCGACGACCGCGGCCGCGACAGTGCCCGCGAACCACTTTCCCGCGCGGCTCAGATGAGGGCGCCACCGGCGCCGCGGATTGGCGTCATCCGCCGGCGGTTCCGACTCCTCCACCGTTCGAAGCTACCGCACAGTGTGCTGGCTTCACAAGCTCCATTCTCAAGATCATTGACTGCTACAGAGCATCGGGCCCTATCTGTGGCGGCGACGGCGGCCTAGCTCGTCCGAGAACCTACGCTCGGCCGCTGCGAGCCGCCGAAGGGCGTTCTCCGATAGCACCGGGTGGGCGTTTCGTTAGGCCTTCCAGAAGCCCCTCGCTGGCAGGGGTAGCGCGCGCGTTTCTGGGAGGGGAAGCGACCTGGCGACCTGGCCACAAGCCGCGCGGACGAGTTCTGGCCAGGTCGTGCTGGCGAATCGTACCCCCCGTCAACTTGCGCGAAAGGCCCGCGGTTGCGGGCCTTTCGAGGTGCTCGGTGGAGACGGAGGGAATGGAATCCACGTTCTGTTCCCGCCGTCTCGCTTGCGCTTCCGCGTGAGGCTGTCGCATAAGTCGGGTGCCGTCCGGGTCGTTTAAGACCATTTGGTGATGGGCCAGCGCTTCGTCGCTTGCGATCGCGAGCAGTCGTTTCTGATGCCGCCCGACGTTCGCGAGTGGCTGCCGGAGAATCACCTGGCGTGGTTTGTGATCGACGCCGTCGGCGAGATGAACCTGGACGCGTTCTATGCGGCCTACCGGCTCGATGGGCGGGCGCGGCCGGCTTATGACCCGGCGATGATGGTGGCGCTGTTGCTCTACGCCTATGCGCGTGGGACGCGGTCGTCGCGGGTGATCGAGCGGGCGTGCTTGGAGGACGTCGCGTTTCGGGTGATCGCGGCGCAGCAGCGGCCCGATCACGCGACGATCGCCCGGTTCGTCGAGCGCCACCAGCAGGCGCTGGCGGGCTTGTTCGGCGAGGTGCTGACGCTGTGCGCCCGGAGCGGGCTGGCGCAGGTCGGGGTGCTCGCGGTCGACGGCACGAAGGTGCAGGCCAACGCGAGCCGCAACGAGAACCTCGATTACGAGCAGCTCGCGCGCGAGATCGTCGAGGAGGCGATCGCGACCGACGCCGCCGAGGACGAGCTCTACGGCGATCGCCGCGGCGACGAGTTGCCGCCGGAGTTCTCGACCAGCGCCGGGCCGGCGCGGCTGGCTGCGCGAAGCCAAGAAGCGGCTGGAGGCCGAGCGGTCGGCGAACCCGCAGCCGGTGCCGCGCGACCGCCCGAAGCGCGTCAAGCAGGCCAAGCGGCGGCTGGAGGAGGAGCTGTGGTCCGAGGTCCGCGCCAATCAGGCCTACGAGGCCTGGCGGGCGCGCGGCATCGCCGCGGACGGGTCGCGGCGGATGGCGCCCGGCACGATCAAGCCCTACACGCCGCCGCCGATCCCGGAGGGCCGGATCAATCTCACCGATCCGGACTCGAAGGTCGTCAAGGGGCTGCGCGGATGGATCCAGGGCTACAACGCCCAGGCGGTCACCAACGAGCACCAGATCGTCTTGGCCGCCGAGATCGCGACCGTCGGCGCCGACTTCGGGCACCTGGAACCGATGCTCGACGCCGCCCAACACGAACTCCACGCGGCCGGGGTCGATCGAGACGCCTGGGGTGCTGCTGGCCGACGCCGGCTACTGGCACGGCGAGCAGATGCAGCGGATCGTCGATCGCGGCATCCAGGTGCTGATCCCGCCCGACACCAGCCGCAAACGACCACCCGCCGCAACTGGGACGGCGGCCACTACGACTTCATGCGCCGCGTCCTGGCCTCCGAGCGTGGCGGCGAGCTCTACCGCAAACGCCAGCCAATGATCGAGCCCGTGTTCGCGCAGATGAAGTTCAACCGCGGCCTGGACCGCTTCAGACGACGAGGACGCGGCGCCGTCCGCACCGAATGGCGGCTGATCACCGCCACCCACAACCTCCTCAAGCTCCACCGCCACGCTCTCGCGGCCGCCTAACGGCGGCCGCCGGGCCACCACCCGTTCGCGCCGGTCGAAATCTCACCCCTTGACGGCTGACGCCGAGCGCCGCAGGACTTACGCGACAGCCAAGCGTGCTTGCAACAGCGAGCGCCAGGGTGAAGCGGTACCGCCTTCGCGGAACGCGGCGGCGACGGTCTGGACGTCAAGGCTGCACGTAAGGCCGAGACGCGCCGCGATCGTGCCTGTAGCGCGACTGTGGCCCGGCAAGCGGCGCAGCGATCGTTGAATCAGATCCCGCAACGACCACGCCCGCGGGAGACCGCGGCCGCCCACCCGGGATCGGTATTCCGATCGCGACCCTCCACGGAGCAGATGTCCTGGCCGATTGTCTGTGCTGCCCTGATGAGGCCGGCCACAGAGCACACGCCGGGGCAATGGGAAGCTGCTGGTGGGCGGGCCGCGGCGTGTCCTCCCGGGGCGCTCGAGCGCGAGCTTGCGAGCGCTGCCCCGGGAGGGCATGACGCGGACCGACCTCAGCCGCGTGCGAGGCGCTCGTAGCCCGGCCCGCGGTCGAAGAACGGAGGCTCGGCGCGCGGCGCCTCGCGCAGCGCGCGCGTGGCCTCGGCGTCGCCGATAACGACGCCGTAGTCGGCCGCGGCCGCCTCGGCGGACACCTTGCCCTGGAGCACGTCGAGCTCCACGAGCGCCGGGTCGCGGTCGAGCGGGTCCCCCCAGCCGCCGCCGCCCGTCGTCTCGATCCGGACGATCTCGCCGGCGGCGATCGGCTCGTCGTCGCAGAGACCGGAGAGCACGCGCTCGTTCGGCCCGCCGGGATCGATCGTCACCCGGAACGGCAGGCCGGCGCGGCCGCCCTTGACGCCCCAGCAGGCGAGGATCGAGCGGTCGGCGATCGACATGAAGCTCGCGTCCTCGAGCACGCGGATGTCCTTGCGATAGCCGAGCCCGCCGCGGCGCTCGCCCGGGCCGCCGGAGTCGACGCGCACGCCGAGGTGCTCGACCCGCACCGGATAGCGCGACTCGACGAACTCGACCGGCAGGTTCTTGGAGTCCGGGACGATGTGGATCGTGTCCGAGCCGTCGGCGTAGTAGCGGCCGCCCGAGCCGCCGCCGAGGATCTCGCGGTACAGGTACCACTCGCCGTCGGGGTCGCGGCCGGTGATGCCCGTGTAGCGGATCGTCTCCTGGTCGGCCGGCATGCGGCCCTCGACGGCCTGCGCCAGCGCGCCGGCGAAGACGCCGAGCAGCCGCAGGATCACGAACGTGCGCGCGTTGGTAGGCGCCGGGAAGACCGGCGTGAGCAGCGTCCCCGGCGGCGGGAAGCGCATCTCGATCAGCTCCACCACGCCCTCGTTGACGTCGAGCTCGGCCATCCGCTCCGGCGTGTCGGCGAGGTTGCGCAGGATCGGCGCCAGCCACTTCTTGAGGAAGTTGCCGTCGGCGTAGTCGCCGGCGTGGTTGATCGGCCCCTTGGCCTGCGGGTCGGTGCCCGTGAAGTCGATGATCAGCCGGTCGCCCTGCTTGGTCAGCGTCATCCGCTGCGCGTGCAGCCGCGGCGGGTCGACGCCGTCGTGCTCGGCGTAGTCCTCCCAGCGGTACACGCCGTCGGGGATCTTGGCCAGCACCTCACGCCGGAACGTCTCCGTGGTCGAAGAGATGATCGCGTCGAAACACGCCTCGACCGCCTCGCGCCCGTAACGCTCGAACAGCTCCTCGACGCGGCGCGCGCCCATCCGCGAGGCCGCGCACTCGGCGTCGATGTCGCCCGCCAGGCTCTCCGGCATGCGCGAGTTGCGGGCCACGATCCGCAGCACGGCGTCGTTGGGCACGCCAGCGTCGTACAGCTTCACCGGCGGGACCATCAGGCCCTCCTGGTACGCCGACAGGGCGTTGCTCGGCATCGAGCCGGGCACCATGCCGCCGATGTCGTCGTGGTGGCCGAAGGCCTGCACGAAGGCGACGACCTCGCCGCCGGAGAACACCGGCACGGTCACGCACAGGTCCGGCAGATGGCCGATGCCGCCCTCGGAGAGATAGACGTCGTTGTGGAAGTAGACGTCGCCGGGGCGCATCGTCTCGAGCGGGAAGTCGCGCACCACGGGGTGCACGAGCGCCGAGTACGAGCGGCCGGTGAGCTTGCGCAGCCGCCGGTCGTGGATGCCGGCGCGGAAGTCGTGCTGGTCGCGGATCATCGGCGAGCGGGCGGTGCGGCCGATCGCCTCCTCCACCTCGGCTTCGATCGAGGCGAGCGTGCCCTGCACGATCTCGACGAGGACGGGGTCAGGCTTCACGGCGCACCACCAGGTTTCCGAGGTCGTCGACGCGCGCCGTGAAGCCCGGGTGGAGCGGCAGCGTCGAGCCGAACTCCTGGATCACCGCCGGGCCGGCGACCTCGCCGGCGAGTCGGTCGCGCGCGTAGATCGGCGTGTCGTGCCAGCCGTCGAAGTACACGGGCCGCGTGCCCTCGCGGGGGTCACCCTCCGGCGTCACCGATCGCAACGGCGGGCGCGGCATGGCACCGACCACCGTGGAGCGCAGGTTCACCCATTCGACTTCGTGGCCCGGGTCGTCGCGATAGCAATAGCCGTACAAACGCTCGTGGGCGTCATGGAAGCGCGCCTCCACCAACTCGACGAAGCGGTCGTCGATTGGCCCGTCAGGCGCGGGCACGGTGATCTCGAACGCCTGTCCGTAGTACCTGAGGTCGGCCGACCTTTCGTCTCCTTCGAGCCGTGCGTACTCGCGCCCCAGCTCTTCGACGTCGACGTGCCGCCGCACCAGCGTCTGGACGTGGTCGCTTCGCAGGTCCGTGGCCAGCAGCCCGAACGCGCTCAGGTTGCCGGGGTCGCGCGGCACGAAGACGGTCCGCAGGCCGAGGATGTCGATCAGGCGGCAGGCGGTCAGCGGCCCGGAGCCGCCGAAGGCGCAGAGGTCGAAGTCGCGCACGTCCAGCCCGCGCTTGACCGTGACCTGGCGGATCGCGTTCGCCTGGTTCCAGGCGGCGATCTCCAGGACGCCGGCCGCGCACGTCTCGCGGGTCAGGCCCACCCGCCCGGCGAGCCGCCCGTAGACCGCCTCGGCCGCGGCACGGTCGAGCGGGATCTCCCCGCCCAGCAGGTGCTCGGGGATGTGGCCGAGCAGCATGAAGGCGTCGGTCGTCGTCGGCTCCGTCCCGCCCTGGCCGTAGCAGACCGGCCCGGGGCTGGCGCCCGCCGAGCGCGGCCCGACCTTCAGCGTCCCCTCAGGCGAGACCCACGCGATCGAGCCGCCGCCTGTGCCGACGGTGATGACGTCGACCATCGGCACCTTGACGGCGAAACGCCCGACCGATCCCTCGGTGGTGAGGCTCGGGCGGCCGCCGGTGATGACCGCCACGTCGGTCGACGTGCCGCCGCCGTCGAGCGTGATCACCTTCCCGAAGCCGGCCTGCTCCGCCACCAGCGCCGCGCCGAGCGTGCCGGCGGCCGGGCCCGAGAGGATCGTCGTGATCGGCTTCTCCCCCACCTCGCGGGCGCCGCTCACGCCGCCGTTGCTCTTCATGATGTAGAACGACCGGCCGAGCCGGGCCTCGATCGAGGCCACGTACGCGGCCACGAGCGGCTTGACGAAGGCGTCGACGAGCGTGGTGACCGCGCGCTCGTACTCGCGGTACTCGCTCAGCACGTCGGAGCTGAGGGAGACCGCGCAGTCCGGATGCTCCTCGGCGAGCACGTCGCGCATGCGCCGCTCGTGCTCCGGGTTCATGTACGCGTGCAGGAAGCAGACGCCGGCGCAGGCGATGCCCTGCTCGCGGAGCGCCCGCGCCACCTCGCGCGCCCCGTCCTCGTCGAACTCGCGGACCACCGCCCCGGTGCGGTCCAGCCGCTCGTCGACCTCCTGCACGAGGTGCAGCGGCACGATCCGGTCGGGCTTGACCCAGAAGTACGAGTTGCCGTAGCTGTCGGGGACGCTCTGGCGCCCGATCTCGAGCAGCCCGCGGAAGCCCTTGGTCGTGACGAACGCGAGCCCTGAGAAGTCGTCCTCGAGCAGCGCGTTCGTGGCGACCGTCGTCCCATGGACGACCTCGCCCGTGCCCGCCTTCTCGACGGCCCGCATGAAGGCGACGGACGGATCCTCCGGCGTCGAGGGGACCTTCGTGGCCACGACGGATCCGTCCGCGTGCACGGCGACCACGTCGGTGAACGTCCCACCGGTGTCGATGCCGATCCGGGTCGTCACGCGTGGACGAGCTCGAAGATCTGCAGCGGCGAGATCGGCATCCGGTCGATCGGGACGCCGAGCGCGTCGGAGACGGCGTTGGCGATCGCCCCGGCCACCGGGATCGTCCCCGCCTCGCCGACGCCCTTGACGCCGAGCACGTTGTTGGGCGAGGGCGTCTCGGTGTGGAACAGCGCCGGCTCGGGGAGCTCCGTGGCGTAGGGCATCAGGAAGTCCATGAAGCTCGCGTTCAGGAGCTGGCCGTTCTCGTCGTAGGCCATCCGCTCGTACAGCGCCCCGCCGATCCCCTGCGCCACGCCGCCGTACATCTGGCCCTCGACGATGATCGGGTTGATGATGCGCCCGCAGTCGTGGCCGACGACGTAGCGCAGGATGCGCACGTCGCAGGTCGCCTCGTCGATCTCGACCTCGGCGGCGTGCATCCCGAAGCCGAAGACGCCGCACTTGGGGCTGTAGTACTCGACGGCGTTGAGGCCGGGCGTGGTCCCGTCGGGCAGCGGCACGTCCTGGGTGGCGTAGATCCGGCGCGTGTAGAGCGCCGCCTGCGCGGTCTCCTCGCCGAAGGCGTAGCGGAGCGGGTTGGCCATCGCGGCGAGCTGGCCGATCTCGAGCGCCTTGGCGGGCGCGCCGATCACGCCGACCTTGCCGTCGGCGAGCTCGATGTCCTCCGGGTCCGCCTCGAGGATCCGCGCGGCCAGCTCGGCGGCCTGGCGGCGCACCTCGGCCGCCGCCTTCTGCACGGCGTTGCCGGAGACCACCGCGGTGCGGCTGGCGAACGTCCCCACGCCCCAGCCGAGGCCGCGCGTGTCGCCGGTCGTGACGCGGATCTGCTCGATCGGCACGCCGAGCTCGTCGGCGGCGATCTGGGCGAGGATGGTCTGGTGGCCCTGGCCCTGGCTCGACAGCGCCGTCGCCACCGTCACCGTGCCGTCGACCTGGACGTTGATCGCCGCGCCCTCGTACGGGCCGATGCCCGTGCCCTCGACGTAGCAGGCGATCCCGAGACCGATCCTGCGCCCCTCGGCGCGGGCGGCCTCGCGCCGGGCCTCGAAGCCGGCGTAGTCGACGACCTCGAGCAGCTTGTCGAGGCCCGGCTCGTAGTCGCCGGAGTCGTAGACCGTCGGGCCGCCGTCCTGGAAGGTGACGCCGACGTCATAGGGGAACTCGTCGGGGCGGATGAAGTTCAGGCGCCGGATCTCGGCCCGGTCGAGCCCGAGCTCGGTCGCGACGCGGTCCATCACCCGCTCCATCACGAACGCCGCGTGCGGGCGGCCCGCGCCGCGGTAGGGCGAGGTCGGGACCAGGTTCGTGAACAGGGCCGTGAAGTCGTAGCGGTAGTTGTCGAGCCGGTAGGGGCCCGGGAGCTGCGCCGCGCTGATGATCGGGATGATCAGCCCGTAGGGGCAGTAGGCGCCGCTGTCGTGCACGAAGCTCGTCTCGAGCGCGAGGATGCGGCCGTCCTCGCGCACGCCGACCCGCACGTCGTGGATCTGCTTGCGCTCGTGCGTGGAGCCGACGAAGTGCTCGCGCCGGTCCTCGGTCCACTTGACCGCCATCCCGAGGTTGCGGGCGGCGAGCGGGACGAGGACCTCCTCGGGATAGAACTGGATGACCTTGACGCCGAAGCCGCCGCCGACGTCGGGGGCCACCACGTGGACCTTCTCGATGTCCATGTCGAACAGGCGGCTGAGGCCGCCGCGGATGCCGGTCGGCGCCTGCGTGGAGTCGTGCACCAGCAGGGCGCCCTCCTCGTCGAAGCGCGCCACCACGCCGCGGCCCTCGAGCGGCGTGGCGGCGCTGCGCTCGATCTCGAAGCGCCACTGGAACACGTGCGCCGCCTCGGCCATGGCGGCGTCGACGTCGCCGTGCTCCTCGGCCACGCGGGCGACGACGTTGTCGGGGCGGTCGAGGTGCACCAGCGGCGCGTCCGGGTCGAGGCCGGCGGCGACCGGCAGCGGCTCGTAAGAGACCTTGATCGCGCCCGCCGCGTCCTCGGCGATGTAGCGGTCGCGGGCGACGACCATGGCGATCGTCTCGCCGACGTAGCGGACCTCGTCCTTGGCGAGCGCGTACTGCGTGCGCCCGTCCTCGATCGCCTCGTGCGGGATGATCAGCGGCAGCGGCTTCGCGAACGGCCCGTCGAGGTCGTCGTAGGTGTAGACCGCGTACACGCCGTCGACGTCGAGCGCGCCGGTGACGTCGATGTCGGCGATCCGCGCGTGTGCGTAGTCGGAGCGGACGAAGGCGGCGTGCGCGGCGCGCGGCTCGAAGTCGTCGGTGTAGCGCCCCTGGCCGAGCAGGAGGCGGTCGTCCTCCCGCCGCTCCACCCGCTCGCCGAACATTCGGGTCGTCAAGGCTGGGACGATATTCGACATCGAGTACGAGCTGCTGAGATTTCGCGGCGCCGACGGCGGGGAGACGACCGTCTACCTGGTCCGCCATCCGCTCGACGCCACGCGCGTCCGGGTGTTGAGGTTCGAGGAGCCGCAGCGGCTCGACCACTGGTGCGTCGCCAACGGCCATCCCGAGGCGATGGTCGCGGGCTTCTTCGTGCGCGATCCGTACCGGCCGCTGGGCGAGGTCCGGATCGACGGCGCCGTCGTCGAGCACGAGCCGGTCGCGGAGCCGTGGGCGGGGCGCCGCGCGTGCGTCCACGTTGACGCCTCGGTGCGCCTCGCGGCCCGCGACGAGCTCCCCGGCGATCCGGCAGGCGACCTCGTCCAGGCGGGCCCGCTGCTGGTCCACGAGGGGCGCGCCGTCAGCGGCGGCGACACCGAGGGCTTCTCGGCCGGCTCCGGCCAGTTCGACTCCGACATCACGGTCGGCCGCTACCCGCGCTGCGCGCTCGGGGTCGGCGACGGCGAGCTGCTGGCGGTCTGCTGCGACGGCCGCCGCTCGGGCGTGGACGCCGGCCTCGAGCTGGCCGAGCTCGCCCGGCTGATGATCTCGTTCGGCGCCCGCGAGGCGATCAACCTCGACGGCGGCGGCTCGGCGACGCTCGTCCACCGCGGGCACCTCCTCAACCGCCCGTACTCGAACGAGGACCAGCCGGCCCCGGAGTCGCGGCCGGTGGTGACCGCGCTGCTGTTCGAGGCGTATGGTTCTCGATAAGAGACGACGAGGGAGATTCCGTGGCGACACCCAAGGAGCGTGAGGAGAAGCGCAAGGAAGAGCGGCAGCGCGAGTTCGATCGCCAGGTGGATGCCGGGTCGCTCGTCGTCCGCCAGATGACCCCCGAGGAACGCGAGAAGTACGCCGAATCGCCTAAGGCGGCGGAAGAGCGGGCCGCCCGGCGCGCCCGCAATCGCCGCTGAACCGCTCGGACCCGCCGAGTCACCCCGCGGCGAGCAGGACGGCGCCGGCGACGGCGGCGCTGACGCCGGCGGTCTGGCGGGCGCTGAGGCGCTCCGCCAGGATCATCTGGGCGAGCAGGACGCTGACGATCGAGTCCAGCGAGCTGAGCACGCTGACCGTGCCGAGCGCGCCTTCGGCGAAGGCGAACGCGAGCGCCACGTCGCCGGCGGCCACGAGCGCCCCGGTGCCGGCCACCGTCGCGAGGCTCGGGCGGGTGAGGGCGATCCGGGTGAGCGGGCCGCCGAGGATGATCGGGACGAGGCCGAGCAGCCCGCCGGTCTGCAGGCCCGCGGCGACCCACACCGGCGACGCGTCCTGGCCCCCGGCGTCGACCAGCACGAACGCGACGCCGAAGCTCGCGGCGGCGAGCAGCGCGGCGGCCACCGGCGGCAGGCCCGGGCTTCTGGCGCCCTGCTCCTCGGGGCAGCCGGGGCGCGCGCCGGGGCCGGGCGGGTCCGGCTCCTCCTCGACCCGGCGCGTGGTGGCCACGGTGAGCACGCCGGCCGCGGCCACGGCGAGACCGAAGAGGCCGACGACGCTCGGCGCCTCCCCGCGCGCGACCCCGACCAGGACCGGGATCGCTGCGCCGGTCGCGGCCAGCGGCGTGATGATCGAGACCGGGCCGCGAGCCAGCGCGCCGTAGAAGAGGACCAGGCCGGCGGCAGCGATCGCGCCCGCGAGCGCGCCGAGCGCGAGCGCTGAGAGCTCGGGGAGCCCGGCCACTGCGAGCCCGAGCGCGGCGAGCACGACCGCGCCGAGGACGTGCGCCCACCAGGCGATGGCCAGCGGGGTCACGCGGCGCGCGGCGTAGCTGGCGACGAAGTCGCTGGTGCCGTACGCGACGCTGGCGGTGACGGCGAGGAGCGCGGCGAGCATCCATGTAGTATGCACGACGCATACTATGGGTGTGGATCACGACGAGCGGCTGCTCAACCTGCTCGGCGCGCTGTCGGTGGCGCTGGCCGATCGAATCGCGGCTGCAACCGAGGACGCGGTGGGCGAGAGCGCGACTGCCGTTTCCGCGCTCGTGAGCGCCGCGCAGTTCCCGGGCACCTCGATCGAGGAGCTGCGCCACACGCTCGGCCTCTCGCATTCCGCCGCCGTCCGGGTGATCGACCGACTCGCCGCGCGCGGGCTCGTCGAGCGCCGGCCGGGACCGCGCGGCCCGGCCGTCGCCCTCTTCGCCACCGCCGCGGGCGAGCGGCTCGCGACCCGGGTGCTCGACATCCGCCGCGACGTCGTGCGCGAGGTCACCGGCGACGGGCTTTCCGGCGCACTCGAGCCTGCGCTCAGCACGATGCTCGCTCGACTCACCGTCGATCCGGAGGCGGGCGACCGCGCGTGCCGCCTGTGCGACGTAGGCGCGTGCCCGAAGGATCGCTGCCCCGTGTCCGAACGCCAGCGTGCGCTGGGCGCGGTCGTGCCCGACGCGGTGGTGCTCCCGACGCTCGTGACGCTACAAGGGCATCCGCTCGCCGGGCGCTAGGACGTGCACGGCGACGTCCGGCGCGTGCTCGGCGACCTGCTCGGCGAACTGGACGGCCGGCATCGCCGGCTCCGCGCGCCACCAGACGAGTGGGCGGGCCAGAGTCCCCCAGTGGATCGGGACGACGGTCCGCGGCCGGAGCAGCGCCGCCGCCCGGGCGGCGCGCTCGGGGTTGAGGTGACCAGGCCCGACGCGCGGGCCCCAGCCCCAGATCGGCAGCAGCGCGACGTCGAGCTGCCCCGCAAGGTCGCCCATCTCGTCGAACACGTCGGTGTCACCGAAGAACAGCACGCGCGAGCCGATCACGAAGCCGAGCGTGACGAGCCGCGAGTCGGTCGGCAGCCTGCGGCCCTCGTGGTCGGCCGAGATCGCGAGCACCTCGGTGTCGCCGACGGGCACCCGCGTGCCCGGGACCGCCTCGATCACCTCGTGCCCGGTCTTCTGCCGGATCACCTTCGCGCAGCCCGGCGGCGCGATCACCGGCACGTCGTCCGGGACGCGCCGCAGCGACGGGATGTCGAGGTGATCGTGGTGGGCGTGCGAGAGGAGAACCGCGTCCAGGCCCTCGACGGTGTCGGCGGGAGGCGACGGGGCGATGCGCCAGATGTAGGCGATGCGGTCGCGCAGGACGGGGTCCGTGAGAAAGCGGACCCCGTCGAGCTCGACGAGCACGGTTGCATGGCCCACGTACGTGATGCCGCCCACATCGCGGAGCCTCGCAGAACGGATCTCAGGCCGGCTGCGGGACGATGCGGATGTACGGTCGCGGCGAGTCCCATTCGCCGAAGATGTCGCGCGCCTGCTCGTCCGAGACCGAGCCGGCGATGATCACGTCGTCGCCCTGCTGCCAGTTGACCGGCGTGGCCACCTTGTGCTTCGCCGTCAGCTGCAACGAGTCGACGACGCGCAGGACCTCGTCGAAGTTGCGGCCGGTCGTCATCGGATAGACGAGGATCAGCTTGACCGTCTTGTCCGGGGCGATGACGAACACGTTGCGGACGGTCTGGTTCTGCGCGGGAGTCCGCGCCGTCGGATCGCCGTCGACGTCGGGCGGCAGCATCCCGTAGAGCTTGGAGACCTTGAAGTCGGCGTCGCCGATCATCGGGTAGTTCGGGGCGTGGCCCTGGGTCTCCTCGATGTCCTGGGACCACCTGCCGTGGTTCTCGACCGGGTCGACGGACAGGCCGATGATCTTCACGCCCCGCCGCTCGAACTCGGGCTTGACCTTCGCCATGTAGCCCAGCTCGGTCGTGCACACCGGCGTGAAGTCGCGCGGATGCGAGAACAGCACCGCCCACGAGTCCCCGATCCAGTCGTGGAACCGGATCGGGCCCTCGGTCGTCTGCGCCTCGAAGTCGGGCGCGGTGTCACCGAGCTGCAGAGCCATGTCTGAGTCCTCCTGGTTGATCAACGTCGCGATCGTCTCCTCCCGACCCTGCCGAAACCCTGTCGCCGGCCACGATCCAGCCCTCCTCCTCGCGCACGCGGAGGGGACGCAGCCGCCGCCGGCGGTCGAACAGCGCGCAGCCGGAGGCGGCGTCGTACTCGTAGCCGTGCCACGGGCACTTGATCACGTCGCCCTCCCCCGGCCGGTAGTCGCCCACCTCGTCGCCGTCGACCGCCTCGAGCAGCCGCCCGCCGGAAAGCCGCGCGCCCTGGTGCAGGCAGCGGTCGACGTAGGCCTGCAGCTCACCGGCGCGGGTGCGCATGACCACGATCGGCCGGTCGTCGAGCGTCGCGCCGATCATCTGCCCCGGCGCCAGCTCGTCCGCGGCGCACACCCTCACGCTACGGGCACCGGCAGCCGCCGGTAGGTCGCGCGCGCGTTGTCGACGAAGATCTTGCGCGCCAGGTCGTCGGGCAGGTTCGGCGCCAGCGCCTCGTGCGGCGAGTCGAAGTCCCAGTGCGGGTAGTCGGTCGAGAAGCAGATCACCTCGTCGGAGCCGATCTGGCCGATCGAGCGTCTCGAGCTGCCCGCTCGTCATCTCCACCGTCGGCTGGGTGGCGAAGCGCAGCTGCTCGCGGATGATCCGGCCCGGCGTGCGCTTGACCCACGGGACCTCGTGCCGGAGCTCCTTGTACTGCTGGTCGGCGGTCCAGATCAGGTGCGGCACGTAGGTGAAGCCGCCCTCGATGAGGATCGACCCGCAGGTCGGGGAAGCGGTCGAAGACGCCGTTGAAGATCAGGCTCACGAGCCTGCGACATGAAGACCTGCGGCACGAGCGTGTGCCACTCGACGAAATAGCGGTGGCGGCCGAGCGCGGTCGGCGAGTTCTCGCTGTGGTGGATGCCGACGACGAGGTCGTGGCGCGCGGCCGCCTCGAAGATCGGGTGGTAGCGCGGCGCGCCGAACGCCTGGTCGCCGATGTAGAGCATCACCTGCACGATGCGCGGGTGCTCGGCCATGCGGTCGATCTCGCGCGCCGCGGCCTCCGGGTCCCAGGCGTTGACGTGCACCGAGCCGAACAGCCGCTCGTCCTGCTCGACCCAGTTCTCGACCTGCCAGTCGTTGTAGGCCGACATCAGCGCGGTCTTGAACTCGGTCCAGCCCTCCTGCATCGAGGAGGCGTTCAGCCAGCCGGTGAGGATGGCCTGCTCGACGTCGTACTCGTCCAGCAGCTGCTCGCGCAGCAGCCCGAGGTCCGAGCCTCCGGGGCGGACGCCGTCCGGCTTGGCGTCCGCGCGGTCGAGCCCGCCGGCCGTCGGCTGGCTGTAGGGCAGGAAGCGGTCCGGGATCCAGCCGTACTGGGTTATGTACTTGTGCCAGACGGGGTCGAGGTAGGGCAGCAGGTCGCTCAGGTCGGCCCGCTCGTGCACGTCGACGTCGATGAACCTCATCGCTGGGCCTCGATCTGGCCGGGCTCCTCCTGCGAGCCGAGCACCTTGGCCGCGAGCTCGTCGTTCACCGCGTCGGGCGGCAGCTCGGGGCTGCCGATGGCGTCGATCTCGTTGAGGAACGTCGCCGCGTCGCCGATGTGCGCGCGGGCGTCGGCCGTGATCACGAACGGCAGCCGGATCCGCACGCCGTCCTCGGACCCGCCCTGGTCCTCGGGCCACGGCTTGTAGAGCGCGTCCCACAGGTCCTGCTGGCTGAGGCCCTGCGTGTTCTTCTTGGCCATGGCGGCGATCTCGTCGGCGTTGGCCGGTTCGGCGAGGAAACGCTGGGCGTCGAGCTCGGCCTTGAGCCAGCCCTCGGCGATGTCGGGACGCTGCTCGAGCAGCTCCTGCGACATGACGAGGAAGCCGGCGTCGAGCGCGCCGAGCAGGCTGCCGCTGGCCACGCGCCGCGCGGCGCCGGCGTTGACCAGCCGCGAGGCGGTCGGCTCCCAGACGATCGCCGCGTCGATCTTGCCGCTGTCGAAGCCGGAGGAGATCACGTCGAGCGGCTGGTTGAGGTACTCCTTCGGCTTCACGCCCTGCTCCTCGAACGTCGCCTGCGCGATGCGGTCGGTGCAGCTCCCCTGCGGCGTCGCGACGACCTTGCCGTCCATCCACTTCACCGCCTCCGCCTGGTCGGCGAACTGCGGCGCGTCCTTGCGAACGAGGAAGACCGCGCACTGGTCGCTGGCCAGGCCGAGGGTGCTGACGATCCGCAGGTCGCGCTGCGGGCGCTTGCTCGCGCCGACGATCGCCGGCATGTCGCCCATGTAGCCGATCTCCTGCTTGCCGGCCAGCATCTGGCTGACGATCACCGAGCCCTGGAGGCCGACCTGGAAGGTCACCTTCGACCCCTCTGGCAGGTGCTCGCGCCAGAACTCCTTCTCGCGCAGCACGAGGCCGGACCACGACTCCGAGTAGTACGGCTGGTAGCCGACGGTGAGGGTCACGGGGTCGCCCGACTCCCCCAGGCCGCCGCCCGTCGAGCCTGTGGCGCCGCAGCCCGCCGAGACGACGACGAAGGCGATCGCGGCGGCGAGGACACGTCTCATGCTGCTTCTCCCTGTCGGTGGAACGAGCGCCGGGCCTCCTCGTGCAGGAGCTCCAGCGCCTCTGCCTTGATCTCGAGCGCCGCCGGGTCGCGGCGGTCGCGCGGACGGTCGAGCGGCACGTCGATCGAGCGCCGCACGCGCGTCGGCCGGTTCTCCATCACCAGCAGCCGGTCGGCGAGGAAGATCGCCTCGTCGACGTCGGTGGTGATGAAGAGCGCGGTCCGGCCGGCGAACAGCTCCGCGCAGTACTCCTGCATCAGCCGGCGCGTCATCGCGTCCAGGCCGCGGAACGGCTCGTCGAGGATCATCAGCTCGGGGTCGTTGATCGAGCGCCCGCGCGAGCTCGGCGCGGCGCTGCATGCCGCCCGAGAGCTGGTCCGGGTAGCGGTCCTCGAAGCCCTCGAGGCCGACGCGCGCGAGCAGTTCGCGGGCGCGGCGCTTGGCCTCGCGGCGCCGCTCGCCGCGGGCGCGCGGGCCGAAGATGACGTTGTCGAGCGTGGTCAGCCACGGCATCAGGGCCGACTCCTGGAAGACCACGAGGCGCTCCGGCGACGGGCCGGTGACGGGCTCCCCGCCGGCCAGCACGCGGCCGCTGTCGGGCGCGTCGTAGCCGGCGAGCAGGAAGGCGATGGTGCTCTTGCCGCAGCCCGACGGGCCGATCATCGCCGTCGTCCGCCCGCCCTCGAGCTCGAGGCTGCAGTCCTCCACGACGTGGCCGAGCGCTGACGCGGTCGAGCGTGGCCGTCACGTCGCGGCCTGCCAGGGCATGAGGCGGCGTCCGGCGAGGCGGACGGCGCCGCTGGCGAGATAGCCGGCGACGCCGAGGCTGATCATCCCCACCACCACGCGCGCGAGGTCGCCGCCCTGGTACGCGTTCCAGACGAGGAACCCGAGGCCGCCGCCGGCGGCGTCCTGGCCGCCGCCGGAGATCAGCTCGGCGGCCACGACGACCTCCCACGTGATGCCCATCCCCACCACCGCGCCGGTGACGATCGACGGCATCGTGGCGGGCAGGATCACGCGCCGGAAGACGGTCAGCCGGCCGGCGCCGAGCGAGCGGGCGGCGAGCAGATGGCGGCGGTCGATCTGCTCCGCGCCGCCGAGCACGTTGACCACCACCGTGTAGAAGGCGCCGAGGAAGATCACGAAGGAGATCGAGAGCTCCTGGGTCGGCCAGAACAGGATCGCCAGCGGCACCCAGGCGAGCGGCGGGATCGGCCGCAGGATCTCGAACACCGGGAACGCCGTCCGCTTGACCAGCTTGCTGGTGACCATCGCGAGCCCGAACGGGACGCCGAGGACGAGCGCGAACGCGAAGCCCACCAGGACGCGCTCGAAGCTCAGCTGCCAGCTGCTCCAGTAGCCGCTCGTCCCCGCCACCGCGACGAGGTCGGCGGCGACGTCGGTGGGCGGCGGCACCGGGCCCAGCAGCGGCGCGTCGAGCTGGGCGCCGAGCTCCCAGACGATCAGGGCGGCGAGGACGCCGGCGATGCCGCGCAGGATGGCGGTCACGCCAGCTCCCGCTCACCGACGGCGAAGGCGTGGCGCGCCTCGTCCTCGACCGCGTCGCTCACGCGCGCGGCGATCTCCTGGAAGCGGCCGGTCGTCACCACGCCCAGCTCGCGCGGGCGCTCCAGCGGGACGTCGATCGTCTCCTTGATGCGCCCCGGTCGGCTCGTCATGACCGAGACGCGCGTGCCGAGGAAGACGGCCTCCTCGATGTCGTGCGTGATGAAGAGGACGGTCACGCCGGCGCGGTCGTAGAAGCGCAGCAGCGACTCGTGCATCACGGACCGGGTGAGGCTGTCCATGCCGCGGAAAGGCTCGTCGAGCAGCAGGACCTTTGGCTCGTTGAGCAGCGCTCGCACGATCTCCACGCGCCGCTGGACGCCGCTCGACAGCTCGCCCGGATAGTGGTCCTCGACGTCGGCGAGACCGGCCTGGGCGAGCCGCTTGCGCGCGAGCCCGACGGCCGCCCGCTTGCCGAGCCGACCCTGCACGACGGGCCCGTAGACGACGTTCTCGACGACCGTCCGCCACGGGAACAGCGTGCTGTGCTGGAACACCATCACCCGGTCCGCGCCGGGCTTGGGGTCGAGTGGCTCGCCGTCGAGCAGGATCTCGCCGGAGGAGAGGGCGTCGAAGCCGGCCACCGCGTTGAGCAGCGTCGTCTTGCCGCAGCCGGACGGCCCGACGATCACGCGCAGCTCGCCCGGCTCCACCTCCAGCGAGCAGCCCTCGAGCGCGACGGTGCCGTCGCGGTACGCCTTGCCGGCGTTGCGGACGGTCAGTGCGCTCGCCACGAGATCAGCCGGTTGCCGACGAGCCGCACTGCGGCGCTGGAGGCGAAGCCCACCACGCCGAGCGTGATCATCGCGATCACGATCGTCGGGTAGCGCGTCGTCGTATAGGAGCTGTTGATGAGGTAGCCGAGCCCGTGCCGGCCGGCGATCATCTCGCCGGCCACCAGCGAGAACCACGCGACGCCCATGGCGATCTGCAGCCCCGTGAAGATGTACGGGAGGGCGCCGGGGACGATCACGGTCCTGAACACGTCGCGCGGGCGAGCCCCGAGGCAGCGGGCGGCGCGGATCAGGTCGCGGTCGATCGACTGGACGCCCAGCAGCGTGTTGAGCGTCGTCGCGAAGAAGGCGGCCAGGAAGGTGAGGAAGAGCACCGGCGCCTCGGTGCCCGCGAACATGAGGATGGCCAGCGGCACCCAGGCGAGGATCGGGATCGGGCGCACGAGCTCGAGCACCGGGAAGACGTACTCGCGCACGCGGCGCGACCACCCGAGCCACAGGCCGAGCGGGACACCCAGCGCGAGCGCCCCCGCGAAGGCGATCAGCACCCGCCGCAGGCTGACCCAGATGTCCGTGTAGTAGGAGGCGGTGAAGAGCGAGACGCCGTAGTCGGGATCGCGACTCGTCCACTCCCGCGCCACCTCGGTCGGCCCGGGAAGGATCTCGAAGCGCGGCAGCGCGAGGACGTCGACGGCCACGTACCAGGCGGCGAGAAAGGCGGCGACGCCGATCGCCCCGAGGACGAGCCCGGGTGGCGAGAACCTGAGCGTGGAGCGGCGCGGCCGAGCCGGAACGGCGATCGTCGCCGCCGCGGCGGGATGTGTCTGGAGCGACGTAGACATGTTTTCCGATCGGGATGCTAGACAATAACGCCAGACGATGACGGCAGGCGCAGGACGCGGCGTGTCAGGGCGCGACGACGAGGGCGGGCTCGCCCGCCGAGACCTGATCCGGCGCGTTCGCCCACGCGCCCGGCGGCAGCGGCACGGGGCCGTCGAGCAGCGGATCGTCGGTGTCCGTCATCCAGCGATGGAGGCGGTCGCGCAGGTCGCCGGCGACGTCGCCCAACCGCGGGTCGGCGATCAGGTTGCGCATCTCGTTGGGGTCGAGCGTGAGGTCGTAGAGCTGCTCGGGCTCGGACTCCCACTCGGGCCAGCCGGCCGCGATCAGCTCGTCCTTGGTCGCGCCGTCGTCGCAGTTGGGCAGCACAGGCCCGGCGTGGTCGCCGAAGCGGCGGATGTACTTGAAGCGCTCGGTGCGGATCGCGCGCTGGGGCTCGTAGGCCGCGTGGTAGGTGATCTCCGAGTAGAGCTGCTCGTGCAACCGCTCCACCTCGCCGCCGACCAACGGCAGCAGCGAGGTTCCGTCGAGCCGGTCCGGCGGCTCGATGCCCGCCAGCTCGCAGACCGTCGGGAAGAGGTCGAGGTGCGAGACGGGCGCGTCGACCACTCGCCCGCCCCACAGGCCGCCCGGCCCGCGCAGCATCAGCAGCACGCCGGTCCCGCGGTCATACAAGGTGGCCTTGGCGCCCGGGAACGGCAGCCCGTGGTCGGTCGTGCAGATGACCAGCGTGCGCTCCCCGAGGCCGTGCTCGTCGAGCGCGGCGAGCACGTTGCCGACGCCCTGGTCGAGGTGGCGCGCGCTGGCCTTGAACGCCGCGACGTCGCGCCGCACCGCCGGCGTGTCGGGCAGGTTGACCGGCGGCGCCGAGTACAGCTCGTCGCGGATCGTGCTCGGCTCGAAGAACTTGCGGTGCGTCTCGAAGAAGCCGACGGACAGGAAGAACGGCTCCGCCAGGCCTCCGCGCAGCCGCTCGACGGCCAGCGGGGCGACGGTCGCCACGTGGTTGCTGGTGATGTCGTGGACCTCGTCGTAGCCGATCACGTCCGGGTCCGCCGACACGTGCTGCTCGCCGATCAGCTCCGAGTGGTAGCCCGCCGCGCGCAGGGTGTGGAGCAGGTGATGGCCGTAGTCGTTCAGCGTCCAGCCGCGGTGGGCCAGGCCCATCATGCCGTTGCGGTGCGGGTACTCGCCCGTGATCAGAGCCGCCCGGCTGCCCGAGCAGGTCGACGCGGCGGAGAACGCGCGGCGGAAGAGGATGCCCTGGTCGGCGAGCCGCTGGAGGTTGGGCGTCGGCACCGGATAGCCGTACGGCTGGATGTAGCGCCCGGTGTCGTGCGAGTGCAGGTAGAGGACGTTCACGGCGTGGCGACCGGATCGAGGTCACGAGCGTAGGCGGCCACCCACGCATCTGACAACTCGTCCGCCTGGCGCCGCATCGCGGGCAGCTCCGGCTCCCGCTCGGGTGGCGGCACGGCGAGATGATCGAGCGTGCGCCGGACGGCTCCGGGCAGATCAGCCGTGACGTCCTCGTAGGTGAGCTCCAGCACCGGCCTGCCCGCGAGCAGCTCGCTCCAGCACCGGTCGTGCTCGGTCAACCGGCCCACGAGGTGGTTCACCGCCGCGAACGAGTACTGCGGCTCGCCGGCGCGGCGTGCGCCGTCGTCGCGCCACCACTGCGTCTGCATCGCACGCCACAGCGAGATCGCCTGCCGCACGACGTCGCGTCGGCGGACCCGGACGAGCGCCGGATCGCCGAACAGCTCCAGCGGCTCGCCCGCGCGCCTGCGCAGCCGGCCGACGTGGTCCCACATCAATTTGGCGCCGAACACGCCATTCGGCGTGGTACCCCACTCGCGCACCCGCTCCAGGTGCTCGGCGTAGCTGGCGACGCCGTCGAGCGAGGAGTACGGCGGCGGCTCGGGAGCGGACGCGCCGCCGAGCAGAGCGACCGCCTCGGGATCGTCCAGGCCCTCGAGGTAGGCCTCGGGACGCGGCGGCCGGCTCGTCGCCACGACCGACTCGAAGTACTCCTCCGGGCGCCCGGCGACGCCGGTCGCCTTCAGCGCCTCGCACAGCAGCGTGCTTCCGCTGCGGGGCGTGGCGCAGACGAGATAGGCCTTGCTCATGCGCGACGTACTCTATCGATCCGGTCGAGAAGGTGGGGTTAGACGAGCCGGATGTCGAGGTTGCCGTACAGACGCATGCGGAGCAGGAACGCCGTGTCGAGGCCGGCCATCGAGCCGGCGTGGCGCCACGTCCGCCGCGGGAGTCCCAGCGCCTCGCCGAGCTGCGTGCGAGAGGCGATCCCGAGCTTGCGGAACGCGTGGCGCAGGTGGAACTCGACGGTGGAGATGGTCACGAAGAGCGCATCGGCGATGTCGCGGTTGGTACGGCCCGCGGCCGCCAGTCCCGCGACCCGGGACTCGCTGGGCGTGAGCGCCCCCGCACCGCTGGTCAGCGGGCGGCGCGGCCGCGCGCCGGCGGCGCGCAGCTCGGCGAGCGCCTCGTCCTCCAGGTCGGTCGCTCCGCAACGGTGGGCGAGGTCGACGGCGACCCGCAGCGGTACGCGCGCCTCGACCGGCCGGCCGGCGCGCCGCAGGGCGGTGCCCACGGCGGTGTAGGCCCGCGCCCGCTCGAGGTGTTGATCAGGTTCGGCGGTGTGCATGCGGATCTTGTACGAACCCGCCATTGCAGAGCCGTTGGCGCGCCGTTGTACTACGCGGATGCCCGAGCCCCGGACCAGGATCCGCCTGTGCGGCCCGCTCGCCGTCGAGATCGACGGCCGCGACGCGACCGGCGGCATCGCCTCGGGCCAGGCCGAGTCGCTCCTGTGCTTCCTGCTCGCCAACCGCGACCGGCCGGTCGACCGCGGCGAGCTGATCGGCGTCGTGTGGCCGGAGCGGCCGCCGCGCGACCCGCAGGGCGCCCTGCGGCCGATCCTCTCGCGGCTCCGGCGCGCGCTCGCTCCGGCGACCATCGAGGGGCGCGACCGGCTCCGGCTGGCGCTGCCCGAGCCGGTGTGGCTGGACGTCGAGCAGGCAGCGGCGGCGCTCCAGGACGCCCGGCGGCTCGGGCAGCGCGAGCCCGCGCAGGCCGCGCTCGACCTGCTCGCGCCGGGCTTCCTCCCCCACCACGACGAGGAGTGGGCGCAGGCGCGCCGCCGGCAGGTGGAGGAGCTGGCGCTGGAGGCGCTCGAGTGGGTCGGGCGCGGCGCCCTCGCCGGCGGCGAGCTCGGCGCAGCGGAGCGGGCGGCGCGCGAGCTGGTCGTGCGCTCGCGCTACCGCGAAAGCGGCCACCGGCTGCTCATGGAGGCGCTGGCCGCGGGCGGCAACGCCGCCGAGGCGCTGCGCGTCTACGAGGACCTGCGCGTCCTCCTCCGCGACGAGCTGGGCGCGACTCCCGCGACCGAGATCGTCGAGCTGCACGGGCGACTGCTCGCCGGCGACGGCGCGCGCGACCGCGTCCCGCTGCCGGCCACCCTCGCCCGGCCCGGGCGCGTTCATCGGCCGCGCGGGCGAGCTCGGCGCCCTGCGCGACGCTTGGACGGCGGCCCGCTCGGGCGCGCGGCGGTTCGTGATGCTCTCCGGCCCGGCCGGGATCGGCAAAACGCGCCTGACGGCCGAGCTCGCGCGGGCCGCGCACGCCGAGGGCACCGTGCTCTACGGGAGCTGCCCGCAGGAGCCGCTGCTCTCCTACCAGCCGTTCGTCGAGGCGCTCGGCCACTTCGTCCGCAACGCGGGCACCACGGGCGCGCCGGAGCTGGCGCAGCTGATCCCCGGGCTCGAGAGCGCTCCCGCTCCGGGCCCGGCGCCGGAGGATCCCGAGACGCGGCGCTACCTGATGTTCGAGGCCGTCGCGCAGCTCCTGAGCGACGCCGGCGCCCGCGCGCCGGTCCTGCTCGTGCTCGACGACCTGCACTGGGCCGACCGGCCGACGCTCCAGCTCCTGCGCCACGTCCTGCGCGCCCAGGACGTGGCGCCGCTGCTGATCGTCGGCACGCAGCGCGAGGGCGAGACGCCGGCCGAGCTGGTCGAGCTGCTCGCCGACCTGCGGCGCGACCGGCTGCTCGGGGTCGTCTCGCTCACCGGCCTCGACGAGCCCGCCGTCGCCGCGCTGATCGCCGACCAGGCCTCACGCGAGGCGCCCGCGGCGCTGGTGCGCACCGTCCGCGCCGAGACCGACGGCAACCCCTACTTCGTCGAGGAGGTCGTGCGGCACCTGCTCGAGTCCGGCCGCTGGACGGAGACCCTGACCCCCGATCAGATCGGCGTGCCCGAGGGCGTGCGGGAGGTGCTCCTGCGCCGCCTCGCGCGGCTCTCGGAGGCGTGCCGGACGACGCTCGCCCACGCCGCCGTGCTCGGCCGCGAGTTCGACTTCACGACGCTGCGGGCGATGGCGGACGGCGACGAGGACGAGGTGATCGTCGCGCTGGAGGAGGCGCTCGAGGCGCGGCTCGTCGTCGAGGCCCCCGGCGGCTACGCGTTCACGCACGCGCTCGTGCGCGAGACGCTCTACGGCACGCTCAGCGTGCCGCGCCGCCAGCGCATGCACGCCCGCGCGGCGGCCGCGATCCCGGACGGCGTGCCCACCCTCGCCGCGCTCGCGCTCCACCACCGCCTCGCCGGGCCGGCCGGCGATCCCGCCGCGGCGATCG
Organism: uncultured Solirubrobacteraceae bacterium; assembly: GCA_963835525.1. Taxonomy (GTDB): domain Bacteria; phylum Actinomycetota; class Thermoleophilia; order Solirubrobacterales; family Solirubrobacteraceae; genus DASSUW01. The sequence continues at coordinate 1,275,229 of CAWIFM010000008.1, read as the reverse complement.
ACTGCTCGCTGCGGGCGGGCGGCCGCGCGCGCGAGCTGTTCGCGTGGGAGGACGCGGCGGCGCACTGGGACGGGGCGCTCGCCGTCATGGAGCGCATCGGCGCGGACGCCGCCGCGCGCGCGAGGCTCCTGGTCGCGCTCGCGCGAGCTCATGGCCGTCACCGGCGACCTCGGCCGCCAGATCGCCTACCTCGAGCGCGCTCTGGCGCTCTACACCGAGCTGCGCGACGACGAGCGCGCGGCGCAGACCCACTCGCGGCTCGGGCAGGCGCACTCGCTGATCGACTCGATCTACGCCGACCACCTCGACATCCGGCGCGCGTTCCGCCATTTCGACGCCGCGCGCACGGTGCTCGAGCGTGGTCCGGCGCGCAAGGCGCGCGGCCACCTCGAGACCGGCATCTCGACCGCTCTGACCTACGGCCTGCAGATCCCGCGCGGGATCGAGGCGGCGTCGCGCGCGATCGAGATCGCCGAGCAGCTCGGCGACGAGGCGCTCTGGGCGGGCGCCACCGAGGCCTACGGCTGGCACCGGATCATCGCCGGCGACCTGCGCGAGGGCTTCGACGCCCAGGAGCGCGCGTTCGTCTCGGCCGACGCCGGCCGGCGCCCGTTCCTGGCCTGGATGGCGTCGAACATCCGCGGCCAGATGGCGTGGGCGCTGGGCGACCCCGACGAGGCCCAGAAGTACTTCGAGCGAGCGCTGATGCTGCCCTACGCGCAGGACACGGACTACCACCGCGAGACCGCCGACGGCATCGGCCGCTGCCACGCGTCGCGCGGCGAGATGGAGACCGCGCGGCGCCTGCTGACCGACGCGCGGCCGGCCTGGGTGACGCACTCGCTCGAGCCGCTGCTCCGCCTCTGGGACGGCGACTGGGACGCGATCGAGGCCCTCGCGCAGCGGGTGATGGACACGAGCCGGCGCAACGGCAACCGCTGGGACGAGTGGGCGTCGTTCCACCTGGCCGCGCGCGTCGCCTTCCTGCGCGGCGACCACGAGCGCGCGGGCGAGCTGCTGGAGGGCGCGCTCGAGATCGTGACCGACGGCGGGGCCGACTACTTCGCGATGTGGGTCCTGCCGGATCTCGCGCGCGTGCGCGTGGAGACCGGCCGCGTCGAGGACGCGCGCGCGTTGGTCGACCGCTGCCGGGAGATCGCGGGTCGCGGCGAGGACTGGCGCGGCCGCGCGGGCATCGTCGGCATCGCCGAGGCCGTCGTGCTCGCCGCCGAGGGCCGCGAGGCCGAGTCCGCCTTCCTGGCCGCCCACGAGACGCTCGAGCGCTACGGGCTCGTGAGCGAGCGCGCCGAATGCCTGCACGAGTGGGGCCGCGCACTCGGCCTGCCGGCGCGGCTCGAGGAGGCGCTCGAGCTGTACCGCCGTTATGGCGCGGGTGCGGCCTGGATCGAGCGCGTGGAGGGCGAGCGAACGTCAACTGCGGCTGGGTAGGGCAGCCAGGGGCCGGCCGCGCGTGGGGACTTTCGTGGAACTCGGCGCCGTCGGGCGGGGCGGATCGCACGAAAGTGCTCCAGACGGGGACTTTCGTGAAACCCGGCGTGGCCGCGCGGGCCGGATTGCACAAAATTCCCCTAGACGAGGACCTTCGTGCGTTTCGGGGTACCACAGGCAGATGCATCTGCCGCCGCCGGATCCGAACGAGACGTTCGAGCCGAAGGGCCTCGAGCTCAGCTCGCCCCACGCCGTCTTCCTGGCGGGCCCGCCGAGCGCCGAGGAGGATCGCCTCGCCGATGCGATCCTCGAGCGGCGCCCGGGTGCGCTCGTCGTGGTCGCGCGGCTCAGCGCACGGTGACCCGCAGACTCCGCCCGTTGCTCAGGCGCAGCGTGTAGCGGCCCGGCCGCAGGTCGCGGCGGGCGCGCAGGCGCTTCGCCGTGCCGGTGGCGTAGACGCGGCCGCGCCGCACCAGCCGGGCGCTCGCGCTGCTCCTGACCCGGCACGTGACGCGCCGGCGCGAGCGCACGGCGCAGGTCACGCGCGCACGAGGCCCGCGCGCGCCGCGGGCGCCGGCGGGACCGGTCGCGCCCGGCTGGCCGGGCGTGCCGGCCGGGCCCGGCGATCCCTGCGGGCCCGCGGTCGACGTGGAGGCGCGCAGGCCGACCATGTCGCCGAAGGCGATGGCGCGCGTCTCCGACGCGGACTGCTCCGGCGTGCGGTTGAGACGCAGTCGCCAGTCGCTCCGGCGGCCGTCGATCGTGGAGACGACCCCGCCCGAGGCGGCGAATGACGTGACGCACGGGGCGGCGGCGAGCAACGTGGCGAGCGCGGCGCCGGCCGGCGCCGTCACGCTGCACAGGCGCACGTCCCCGGCACCGTCGTCGATGGCCAGCACGTGCGGCGTCGGCGTGCCGTCGGCGACGGCCGGCGCGGCGCGGAAGCGCGGGTCGGCCGCGGTGGCCCGACGCGGCGGGTCGGCCGAGAAGGCCTCGCCGGCCAGGGCCCGAACGGCGTTCTGGGTCGAGTACAGGTTCGGCGCGCCGGAGAACAGGAAGGCCCCGCTCGCGTCCTGCTGCGAGAGCAGGTGGTCGACGGGCGTCAGGCCTGCGGACGTGGTGAAGCGCCCGCTCTGCGAGGCGACCCCGCAGGCGTTGAGGCCCGACAGCGCCCAACCGGTGGAGTCGACGTTGCCGAAGCCGCCGGTGGCCGGGTCCTGCCGGCCCTCGAGGAACGACAGGCCTGCGCGGACGTCGGGATCGTTCGCCGCCGCCCCGGTCTCGCACAGCGCGGCGAGCGCGACGCCGGTCATGTCGACGCTGCCCGCCGCGGCGCGCTGCGCGTCGGTGCTGACACGGCCGACGCCCCAGCCGCCGTCGAGGTGCTGCTGGCCGCGCAGGTAGCCGTTGGCCTTCGCGAGCACGCCCGCCGGAACGCCGACGCGGGCGATCGCCAGCGCGGTGAACGCGTTGACGTTCGTCGCTCCGTTGCCGAACGAGCCGTCGAGCTCGCCGCCGCGGTTGTAGGCGGCGGCGATCTGCGCGACGAGGTTCGTCGACTCCGACAGCCGCTGCACGTCGAGCCCGGCCGCGTGGCCGAACAGGATCGCGGTCGAGCTGGGCGCGGTCTGGCCGGCCCACAGGCCGGCGTAGTAGTCCTGGGCGGACGGGGCGCCGACGTCGGCGGCGTGGACGCCCGCGGCGGCGAGCGCGGACAGCGCGTAGTCGCCGCCGAAGCCGCTGATCTGGCCGGTGGCGACGTTCTGCTGGGTGCGCATCCACGCCACCCCTTCGGCGACGCTCTGGTCGATCTCCTCCTGCGTCGCGGCCGCGGCCGCGGACGGAGCTAGCAGCGCGACGGCGGCGCACGTCACGACGAGACGGGGGACCTTCATATGGGACTCCTCGGGTTGTGCCGCGGAGGCCACTCCCAGGAGCACTGAGGCCGGCCGTCCGAGCGCGAGACGGGAACCTCACGACCGGATATTCGGGCTCGGGATCGTCCTCTCGAGCTTCCTTCCCAAGCCGGACCGGCTCAGTGGAACCACAACTCGATCGTCACCCACACCGCTGCGCGTCAGCCCCGGAGTCACACCGGGTTCCCCGTGCGTCGTGAGGTCCGCAACCTTACCCCGCGCGGACCCGTGCCGCCACTTTTGCTGATCGACGTGCATAAGATCGTCGAGACGGGACTTATCGAGGGAGGGGAACGATGACCAAGGACATCAGCCGCCGTGGCTTCCTGGGCGCGGCAGGCGGAGCCGCCGCGGCCGGCGCGCTCGGGCCGCTCAGCGGCACGGCCGCTGCGCACGGGAGCCACGGGCACGGCAAGGGCGGCGACATCCCGCTGGACCGCATCGGGATCCAGCTCTTCACCGTCCGCGACCTGCTCGCCGACAACGAGCTCGACCTGGCCGGCACGTTCGAGGTCCTGCGCGACGCCGGCTACGCGGAGGTCGAGGTCGGCGGCACGTACGACAGCACGAACAACGTCAACAACACGGCGGCGCAGTTCCGCGCGGCGGCCGAGCGGTACGACCTCAAGCCGGAGGGCATGCACAACCCCGGCGGCCACGCCGCCTGGCGGGCCAACCCCGAGGCCGTGCTCGACGACGCCAAGGCGCTCGGCCTGCGCTATGTCGGCGTCGCGTCGCCGGCGGGCGGCACGCCGCAGACCCACGCGGCCTACGCCGGGCTCGCCGAGGAGTTCAACGCCTTCGGCGCCGCCGCGCGCCGGCGGGGGTTGAAGTTCTACTTCCACAATCACCCGACGGACTTCGCGCTCGAGGGCGGCAAGCCGATCTACGACACGCTGCTGGCGGAGTCCGACCCGAAGCTCGTCTACTTCGAGATGGACATCGCGTGGTTCGTGGCCGGCGGCGCCGACCCCGTCGCCTACCTGCGCAAGCACGGCTCCTCGCGCTTCCCGCTCTTCCACGTCAAGGACCTCACGTTCACGGCGCCGGAGCCGCCGCCGCCGAACGTGACGCCCGACCCGCGCCCGCCGCGGACCACGCCGGCGAACGTCAACCTGCCGAACCGCCCGTACTGGCTGCGCGACGTCGGCAAGGGCGACATCGACTTCGGCAAGGTCTTCTCGGCGCTGCGCGACCCGGGCGACCACCACTACTTCGTCGAGCACGACGACGCGCCCGACGACGAGACGGCCGCGACGGCCCCCGGGGCGCCGCTGTCGCCGCGCCCGCGCAATCCCGCCGGCTCGGCGAACACGGCGTGGACGAGCCGCAAGTACCTCGCCGAGCTCGATATCCCGAAGCGGCGCTGGTAGACACATAGGCCTGCTCGCGACCACCGTCATCGGCAGCTACCCCCAGCCGGACTGGCTGATCGACCGCGATCGGCTGCGGGGGTCGCTGCCGCCGCGCGTCCGCGCCCGGGAGCTGTGGCGGGTGCCGGAGGAGCACCTGGCACAGGCGCAGGACGACGCCACGGCGCTGGCCATCGCCGACCAGGAGCGGGCGGGGCTCGACATCGTCACCGACGGCGAGATCCGGCGCGAGAGCTACTCCAACCGCTTCGCGACCGCGCTGGAGGGCTTCGACATCGACAACCCGACGATGGTGCCGGGGCGCGCGGGCGGGACGAACGCCGTCCCGCGCGTGGTCGGCCGCGTCCGTCGCGTGCGGCCGGTCGAGGTCGACGACCTGCGGTTCCTGCGCGCGAGGACGGAGCGGACCGTCAAGATCACGCTGCCCGGCCCGTTCACCATGAGCCAGCAGTCCTCCAACGAGTTCTACGACGACGAGGCCGAGCTGGCGATGGACCTCGCCGCCGCCGTCAACGAGGAGGTGCGCGACCTGTTCGCCGCCGGCGCCGACGTCGTGCAGATCGACGAGCCGTGGCTGCAGTCGCGGGCCGACAAGGCGCGCGAGTTCGCGATCCCGGCCATCAACCGCGCGCTCGAGGGCGTGTCCGGGACCACCGCGCTGCACACCTGCTTCGGCTACGCCCACATCGTCCACGACCGCCCGCCCGGCTACCCGTTCCTCGCCGAGCTCGCGTCGTGCGACGCCGACGTGCTCGCCATCGAGGCCGCCCAGCCGCGGCTCGACGTCTCGGTGCTGGAGCCTCTGGCCGAGAAGACCGTGATCGTCGGCGTGATCGACCTGTCGGATCCGGCGGCTGAGACGCCCGAGGTCGTCGCCTCGCGGATCGAGGCGGCGCTGCAGGTGATCCCGGCCGAGCGGCTGCAGGTCGGGCCGGACTGCGGGATGAAGTACCTGTCGCGCGAGCTGGCCTTCGCGAAGCTGCGCGCGCTCGTCGAGGGCGCCCGAATCGTGCGCGAGCGACTCGCCTGATGGTCGCCCTCGTCACCGGCGCGTCGAGCGGGATCGGCGCGGCCACCGCGCGGCGGCTGGCGCGCGAGCCGGGCGCGCAGCTCGTGCTCGTCGCGCGGCGCGAGGAGCGGCTGCGGGCGCTGGCCACCGAGCTGGGCGGCGCGACGGTCGTCGCCGTCGACCTGCTCGAGCCCGACGCGCCTGACCGTGTCGCGACGGCGGTCGAGGAGGCCCATGGCCGGCTCGACCTCCTGGTCAACAACGCAGGCGCCGGCTGGCACGCGACGTTCGCGGAGGCCGGCTGGGAGGGCGTCCAGCGCCACATGGACCTCAACTTCAATGCCGTCGTGCGCCTGACCGAGGCGCTGCTGCCGCTGCTGCGCCGCAGCGCGCCGAGCGCGATCGTCAACGTCTCCAGCGTCGCCGGCCGCGTCGCCCGCCGCAAGTCGGGCGCCTACTCGGCGAGCAAGTTCGCGCTGGCCGGCTGGAGCGACGCGCTGGCCGCCGAGGAGCACGCCGCAGGCGTGCACGTCGGTCTCGTGCTGCCGGGGTTCGTCGCCACCGAAGGCTTCCCGCAGCGCCAACTGCTCGACCGCGCGCGTCACGCGCTGGGCCGTGTCGACGCCGGAGAAGGTCGCCGAGGCGATCGTCGACGCCGGGCCCGGCGGGCGCGCCGAGCGCTACGTGCCGCGGCCGTACTGGCTCGTCGCCGCCGCTCGCACGCTTGCGCCTGGAGTGGTGCGGCGGTCGGTCCGCCGCGGCTGACGAACGTCAACTGCAGCTGGGTAAGGGAGGTGGTGGAGCCGGCGGCGCGGCTGATTTCGGCGAGCATCCTGCCTAGGGTCGCTATACGACCCTTAGGCAGGATGCTTCGTGGACAACCGCGCGACCTCGCGGCAGGGGGCCGACCGCACGCGCTCCACCACCCACCGCAGCACCTCGATCCGCTCCTCGTCCTGCAGCAGGAACGGGTGGAAGATCAGCACGGCGAAGCCGTCGAGCGCGGCGTCGATCGCCTCGCGCAGGCGCTCCGGGGGCAATGGCTCCTCCCCGCCGCGGAGCGCGGCGAAGTGCGGCAGGTAGTACCGCGCGTCGACGAGCTCCCAGCGGAACGGCAGCAGCACCAGACCGTCGCGCCTCTCGACCGACGTCCCCAGCGGTGAGCAGTACTCGAACCCGAACTCGCGCAGCAACCCCAGCGAGGCGTCGGTCAGCTCGCCGCCCGGCGGCCGGAAGCCGACGGGCCTGAGCCCCAGGCCGTCCAGCGCGGTCACGCCGCGCTCGAAGGACTCGCGCTCCTCCTGCGGTGAGAGATCGGCCCACTGCTCGTGCTGCCAGCCGTGGAACGCCACCTCGTGCCCGGCGTCGGCGATCGACCGCAGCGCGTCGGGGTAGAGCTCGGCGTTCAGCCCCTCGACGAAGAACGTTGCCCGCACGTCCGCCGAGGCGAGCAGCTCCAGCAGCCGCGGCAGCGTGCGCGTGACCGACGCGTGCCGCCCCAGCGGCGCATCGGCGGGCCACCGGCCGCGCTCGAGGTCGGCGACCTCGCCGAGGTTGTCGAAGGTCAGGCTGACTGTGGGGCCAGCGCGATGTCGAACGTGCACGTGAGGTGGCCGTTCTCCTGCTCGACCGGGCGCACGAGCGCCGGCTTGACCGCGCCGATGGTGTCGTTCTCCAGGTACGGGTCACCCGGGAAGAACACCTGCGTGACCAGCTTCCGGTGGCCGGGCGCCGTGACCTTGAAGTGGATGTGCGCCGGCCGCCACGGGTGCTGGCCGATCGCCTCCAGATAGCGCCCCGTCGGGCCCTTGGTCGGCACCGTGTACGGCTTCGGCAGCATCGTCTCGAACTCGTACGCCCCGTCCTCCTCGGCCTTGATGCGGCCGCGGAAGTTGCCGTCCGGCTGGCGCTCGTCCCAGACGTCGTAGCCGCCGGCCGGCCCGGTCTGCCAGACGTCGACGACCGCCTCGGGCAGCGGCGACCCGTCGACCGAGGTCACGCGCCCGCGCACGAACAGCACGTCGTCGTCGGGCGAGATCCCCTCGTACTCCTCGTAGATCTTCTTCCGGAACGGCGGCTCGACGGTGTACATCGGGCCCTCGACGTCGCTGGCCGTCGCCTCCGCGCCGTCGCCGGCGTGCGAGAGCTGGTCGATCAGGACCGACGTGCGCGTCACGTCGGACAGCAGGATGAGCTCGTCCGCCTTCGCGACCTCGCCCAGGAACGCGAGCGCGCCGAACCACTCCTCCTCCGTGACCTGGTGGCGCTCCAGCACCTCGTGGATCGCCGCCAGCATGTCCGGCACGACCTCTTGCAAACGGTCGCTCACTGCGCCTTCCCCCATTCGGTGTACTGGTACGGGTTCTCGAGGACCTGGGTCTCCGGGATCTCCGGGTGCATCCCACCCGTCCACGCCTCTCCGAGGGTACTCATCGCGAACTCGACGGTCTCGTCGACAGCCTGACGCGCCCGCCCCAGGTCGATGCCGACCAGCTTGCCGTCCTGCTTGACCACGCGGCCGTTCACGAGCACGGTGTGCACGTCGGCGCGCTGGGCCTGGAAGGCGACGTGCCCGTAGGGGTGCAGGATCGGGAACATGACCGGCGACGCATCGTTCTTGACGAGCACGACGTCGGCCTTCTTGCCCTCCTCGAGGCTGCCGATCAGCGAGTCCATGCCGAGCGCCTTGCTGCCGCCGCGCGTCGCCCACTCGACGACCTGCTCGGCGCGCAGGTGATGGTTGGTGACCGTCTCCTGCTTGGCGTGCGCCTCGAGGTGCTCGCGCGAGCGGTCGGCGCCCAGCGTCGTCCGCATGGCGCAGAACAGGTCGCCGCTCCACCACACGCTGGTGTCCATCGAGAGCGAGACCGGGATGCCGTGCTTGCGCAGCGCCCACGTCGGCGGGTAGCCCTGGCCGGCGCTCTGCTCGCTCTCGGTGGAGACCGACACCGAGCCGCCGGTGGCGGCGATCCGGTGGTAGGAGTCCTCGGTCAGCGTGCACGCGTGCACGTAGATGTTGTCCGGCGTCATGAAGCCGTGCTCGTGCATGAGCCGGATGCCGTCGTCGTTGGTCGCGCCCCACACCCCCGCATGCGTCGTCACGGGAACCCCGAGCTCGCGTGCGACCTTGAACGCCTCCTGCTCGGGGAACGCCGGATCGCCGGTGACGTCGAACGCCATCTGGAACCCGAGCATGTCGTTCTTCGAGCCGAACCGGCGCTCGACGAAGCTCTTGAAGTCCGCCGCCGCCGACCACTCCCACGGGCCCTGCTGGATGTTCCCGTAGGCCAGCACGAAGCGACCGGGGACCGACTCCAGCGCGTCGACCGCGGCGTCGGCGTGGTCGACGGTCTGCAGCCCGTGCGACCAGTCGACGGTGGTCGTCACGCCCGCGTCGAGCGACTCGATGGCCGACAGGAGGTTCCCGGCGGCGATGTCCTGCGGGCGGAAGATCTTCCCCCACTCGAGATAGAAGAAGACGAAGTACTGGCTCAGCGTCCAGTCGGCGCCGTAGCCGCGCAGCGCCGTCTGCCACATGTGCCGGTGGGTGTCGACCATGCCGGGCATGACGATGCCGCGCGAGGCGTCGATCTCGAACGCGCCCTCGGGCACCTCGAGCCCGGGTCCGACTCCGGCGATCTTGTCGCCGACCACGAGGACGTCAGCGTCGTGAAGCACGTCGTGGGCGTCGTTCATGGTCAGCACGGTGCCGCCTCGGAAGACCACCGGGCGGCCGTTCTCGATGGTGGAGTCGCTCATCGCTGCACCTTAACCGCAGGCGGGCGCGTACGGACGACCTGGCAGCACCTCGGTCCACTCGGAGCGGGTGAGCCTGCGGCCGGCCACCGCGCACGCCTGGCGCGCCCACGACGACGGCCGCACGTCCCAGCGATAGCCCGGGCCGCCGTACGAGACCGTCAGCAGGTGCTTGCCGTCGGGCGTGAACAGCGGGGCGACGGGACGGTTGGGCAGCCCCGGCAGCCGCACGCCCAGCGGGCGCCGGGTCGCGAAGTCGAACAGCCCGACTGTCCCGTCGTTGCTCCCGGCCGCCAGCATCCGGCCGTCTGGGCTCATGGCGGCCCACAGCACCACCTCGGTGTTCCCGGCGAAGACGCGGGCCACCGGGCGGCCGGTCTCGGCGGACCAGACGCGTACCCAGCCGCCGATGCCTCCGGCGAGGATGTACCGGCCGTCCGGGCTGAACTGAGCGAAGAAGCGCGCCGTCCCGGAGCCGGCCAGGACCGAGCGACGACGCAGCGTGCCGGTGTCGACCAGCTCGATCCCCGACCCCGGGATCAGGACGGCGAGCGTCCGGCCGTCGGGGCTGAGCGAGGCGTCTTCGAGCCCTGAGGAGTAGTACGGCCGCGGAGGCCCGATCTGGCGTCCGCCGCGCAGCGTCCAGAGCATCAGGTGACCCCCGAACTCGATCGCCGACAGCCGGCGCCCGTCGGCGCTGACGCTCGGCCTGAAAGCCGCGCCCTGGTGGCCGCGAAGCGGTGTGATGCGGTGTCCCCGCCCCGTGTCCACGGCGAGCAGCTCGTCCTCACCGCCGACCACGACCGTCTGGCTGCCCGGGACGAAGGCGACGCCGCTGATCGGCTCTCGCGTCGCGGGGATCCGCGCGATCTCCCGCAGGGTTCGGGCGTCGGTCAGCGTGACGGTGCCGTCGTCGTGCCCGGCGGCGAGGGTCCGGCCGTCGGGATCGAGGTCGTAGCTCGGGAACATCGTGCCCATGACGAACCCCATCGTTCCGGGGGCGGCGCCGTCGGCTTCTGATCCGGTCGAGAACGGGCGGCCGAGCCGGCGGTTGCCCGCCAGATCCCAGACGACGACCCGTGAGTCGAGGCCGGAGCTGTACAGCGTCCCGCCGTCGGGGCTGATCTCCACCCCGGTGATCTGGCCGGCGTGCCCGTCGAGCGTGTCGCGGGCCGCCGCCGCGACCACGTCCCAGACGATCACGCGCTTGTCCTCTCCGGCGGTGGCGGCGATGCGGCCGCTCGCGCCGAAGGTCGCTCGCACGACCGCCCCGACGTGGCGCCCGGACGCCGTGCGCACGCGACCCGTGACGAGGTCGAGGAACCGCACGGTGCCGTCGCTGCCGCCGAGCAGCAGCGTCCGGCCGTCCGGACCTAGGGCCGCCGTGTCGGCGCCGGCGGCGAACCGCGCGAGCGGACGCAGCGTGCGGGCGTTGCGAATCACCGTCGGGCCGCCCTCGACGCTGGTGACCACGCGCGCGCCGTCGCGCATGAAGATCGGCGTCACCGAATCCGATTGGCGGCTGACGTAGCGCGGCCGGACCAGTGCGCGTCCGCTGCGGGCGTCGAACGCCTGCACGCTGGTGGCGTTCGCGGGCGGCCGATCGACGGCGGCCATCACGGTCCGGCCATCGGGCGAGAAAGCCACGCGGTCGATTTCCGTCGGCGCCGTCACGTGGGCGATCAGCCGCAGGGTCGCCGCGTCGAGGATGGCTCCCCACCCGCCGCCGACCGCGAGCCGCGACCCGTCCGGGCTGAACCGCAGCACCTCGAGAGCCGGCCCGAAGAACGAGAGCTGGTCGACCTGCGCGGGTCCGGCCACGACACGCCGGGTCGCCGTGTCGACCACCCGGAGCTGCCCCTCGACGTCGATGAACGCCAGCCTGCGCCCATCCGGGCTGAGGTCGAGGCCGAGCACCCACCGGCCCTCGCCGCGCAGCACGCCGATCGCGGCCGGGCTCTTGAGCAGCGTCGCGAACAGGTTGCCGCGGATCTCCAGCGAGTCGTCGAGCGCCACGCCCTGACGGGCGAGCAGCAGCGCCCGGTCGAGATCGTCCTCCACCAGCGCCTGCGCGCCGAGCCGCTGCGCGGCGGCCACGGTCGCCTCGTCGCGCGCGTTGCCGCGCTGCTCGAGCGCCAGGACCCCGGCGACGACGGCGACCATGAGCAGCGAGACGACGCCCGCGAGCACGAGGCGCAGGCGGCGCTGAGCACGCCCGCTCGCGCGCCGGCTGTCGCGCAGGAACGCGCGCTCGGTCTCGTCGAGCTCGGCATCGTGGCCGTTCGCCCAGTCGAGCGCGGCGGCGAGACGGGCGCCGCGATAGAGGCCGCCGGAATCGCGATCGTCCGCATCCCAGGCCCGAGTGGCTTCGCTGAGCTGGCGGTGCAGCCGCCGGCCCTGCGCATCCTCGTCGAGCCACGCCCGCAGCCGCGGCCACTCGCGCAGCAGCGCCTCGTGCGCGACCTCGACGGCTCCGTCGGAGATCGTCAGCAGGCGGCGGTCGGCGAGCCGGTCCGCGACCTCGGCAAGCTCCGGCTCGAGACGGTCGAGCGCGATCCGCCGGCGCACGACGGCGCCGTCCGGGCCCTCGTCGCTCAGCCGCAGCAGGAGCCTGCGCGCCGCCGCCTGCCCTGCCGGGTCGAGCGCGAGGAACGCATCCTCCGCCAGCCGGGCGACCGCGCCCTGGACACCGCCGCTGCGCGCGTAGGCGGCGAGCCGCAGGTGCCGCCCGTCTCGCGAGCGCCACAGCTCGAGCAGCGCCGTCGAGAGCAGCGGCAGGGCGCCTGGCTGGTCCTCGACGTCGCGCAGCAGCGTGTCGACCAGCTCGGGCTCGACGCTCAAGCCGACCCGCTCTGCGGGGCGCTCGATCGCGCGCCGCAGCTCGTCGCGCGTCATCGGGCCCACCAGCACGTGGTTGGCGCCCACCAGGCCCGACAGGTCGGGGTACCCGGCGCAGCGGCCGTAGAAGTCGGCGCGCACCGCGATCACGACGACGGCGTCCGCTCGCACGAGCGCGTCGACGAACGCCGCCCGCTCGTCCTCGTCGCGGCAGGCCGTGAACAGCTCCTCGAACTGGTCGACCACCAGCAGGCCCCGGCGCTCGCGGTTGAGCCGTTGGGTCGCGCGGCGCAGCTCGCGCAGCGGGTGCTCGCCGGGCCGTATCAGCGCCTGCGTCCAGTTGTCGCTGCCCGGCAGCACGCCGCCCGCCAGTGCCGGCAGCAGACCCGCCCTGACTACGGAGGACTTGCCGCTCCCCGACGGGCCCACCACGGCGAGCAGCGGCGCGCCGACGAGCCGCGCGACGAGCTCGGCGACGAGCCGCTCGCGCCCGAAGAAGTACGCGGCGTCGTCGGCGTCGAACGTCGCCAGGCCCTTGTACGGGCAGGTCACCGGCGCCTGGTCGTCCTGCGGAGCGAGCCGCTCGCGAACGACCTGGAGCTCCGCGACGCTGCCGGCAAGATCGGCTTCGAGCGCACGTGCCTCGCTGCGACCGGACGCGGCGAGGTCGGCCGCCGCATCGACGCGCCGCGTGGCCTCGCGGCGGGCCCACTCGCCGGCGGCCTCGTGGATGCGGCGCGGCACGCCGCGGGTGGTCTCGAGCAGCGCGTCGACGGGAATCTCGCCGCCGGGCGGCGCGTAGAAGCCCGCGATCGCGCGCACGCCCTCGGCGCCGAGCGGCTCGAGCACGATCGACTCCCGCGGCTCCAGCCGCGCCAGCGCGGCGGCCTCCTGGCCCGTGGCGAGCACGAGCGCATCCGCGTCCAGGTCCCTGAGCGCCGCCCGCACCTCCACGGGCGCGCGGTCGGCGTCGTCGACCACCAGCAGGGCAGCAGACCCGCGCGTGCGGGCGATCGCGGCCAGCACGGACTCCGCCGGTCCGGTCCCCGCCGCGTAGAGCACCGTGCCGCCCTCGCGGTGGACCTCACGGGCGATCTCGGCGGCGACGCGCGTCTTGCCGATCCCGTAGGCGCCGACGAGAGCGACGAGCCCCGTCCGCCGGCGAAGCCGCTCGAGCACGTCCTCGCGGCCGATCAGCGGCGGCAGCGCCGACGCGTCGAGCTCGCGCGGCAATTCGGGCGCGGCGGGCTCGACGTCGAGCGAGGGATCCTGGCGCAGGATCGCCTCGTGCAGGCGCCGCAGCTCGGCCGAGGGCTCGATGCCGATCTCCTCGACCAGCGTCTCGCGGGCATGCCGGTAGGCCTCGAGCGCCTCGGCCTGCCGCCCGCAGCGGTAGAGCGCGAGCATCCGCTGGGCGTGAAGGCGCTCGCGCAACGGGTTGGCGGCCAGCAACGCGTCGATCTCGCCGGCCAGCTCCTGATGGCGGCCCACGGCCAGGTCGGCGTCGATGGCCAGCTCGGCCGCGGTCAGGCGCAGCTCCTCGAGTCGCCGGATCTCGTCGATCGCGAACGGCTCGTCGGCGATGTCGGCGAGCGGATCGCCGCGGAACAGCGCCAGCGCCGCGCGGGCCGAGTTGCCGTTGCCCGCCCCGCGCGCCGCGTCCGCGACGAGCCGTTCGAGCCGGCAGGCGTCGACCTGGTCGCGGTCGATCTGCAGCTCGTACGCGCGCCCGTGCGTGACGATCGCGATCCCGCCGCCGCGCAGCCGCCACACGTAGTTCTGGACCATCTTGGCGGCGCTGGCCGGCGGATCCTCGCCCCACAGGCCTTCGATCAGCCGGTCGGCCGAGACCGCGCGACCAGCCTCCAGGCCGAGCATCGCCAGGACGGCGCGCTGCTTGGCGCCGCCGAGCGGCAGCGGGCGGTCGTCAAGACTGACCTCGACCGGCCCGAGGACGTGGATCTGCATGGGGCTCTTCGCCAACCCAATCAGCTCGTCCACAGCGGATCAATGGCTGGTCTAAAGCTGGTCTACGCGGCCGGTCTACGACGAGCGATGACTCGGTGAAGAGCGGGCGTAGACCGAGGGGCCGGAGTGTGCGGCCATCCCGTTCCCCCGGCCACAGGAGGCCAGCATGTTCCCCCCTCGCACCGCCCTCCGCACGATCGCCGCCTGCACGCTCGCCTGCGGGCTGCTCGCGACCACGACCGGCTCCGCCGCGGCGCGCCCGATCGACGACGGCCGCAACGGCTCGCCCACGTCGAGCCTCGCGGGGACGACGTCGGAGACCCCGCGACAGGACCTGCGCAGCCCGGACACGCGCGACGCGGCGCGCCCGGTCACGCAGGACCTGCGCTCGCCCGACGCCCGCGACGCCGCGAGCGCCGAGCAGATCGCCCGGTCGATGGAGGCCTACTACCAGTCCTTCGACAAGCCGGTGCCCGAGGCGCCGTTCGCGTCGCAGGCGCCCACGTCGCCGTCGCCCTCCGACGAGACGCCGTGGCTGCTCATCTCGGCCGTCGCCGCCGCGCTCGCCGGCGTGCTGGCGAGCACCGCGCTGGTGCTGCGGCGCCGGCACACGACCCGCGTGGCCGCGTGATGACCATCGCCCGCATCCTGGCGGTCGCGCTCGCGACCGCCGCCCTGGTCGCCCCGGCGGCGCAGGCCACGACCGAAGGCCCCGTGAATGCACCCGGGGCCACGGCCGTCGACTCGGCGTCCGTCAGAGAGCAGAACCTGCGCTACATGAGCGCGGACGGCGACATCAGGCTGCAAGCGGTGCACCCGCGCAGCTGCCCCGCCGGCTAGCTACGCCGGGCCGGCGCCCACCCTGCGAACCGGGGTGGGCGCCGTCCGGCGGGGGAGGCGGAACCGGGACATGAGCGACGTGCGGGGGCCGCGCAGCTCGCGGGCGAAGCGCTCGCGCTCGGCGAAGGCGATGCGCTCCTGGGTGTGCAGAGAGATGATGTGTGAGTGAAGGCTGGTCTCCATGGCAGGGATACTCCGGCCCCGGCACGCCCCGCTATAGGGGCCCAAGGTGTCGACATTCACACCCTGGGCGAGTTGTCCACCCCCTCGGTGGCGGTTACAACTGAGCCCGTGCCCGACCCCCGCATCGGCTCCGTGATCGCCGGCCACCGCCTCGAGCGGCTCGTGGGCCGCGGCGGCATGGGCGTCGTCTACGAGGCGGTCGACGAATCGCTCGACCGCACGGTGGCGCTGAAGCTGATCGCCCCCGAGCTGGCCGCCGAGCCGGGCTTCCGCGAGCGCTTCATCACCGAGTCGCGGATCGCCGCCTCGCTCGACCACCCCAACGTGGTCCCGATCTTCCGCGCCGGCGAGGAGGACGAGGTGCTGTTCCTCGCCATGCGCTTCGTCAGCGGCGACGACCTGCGCACGCTCGTCGGCCGCGACGGGCCGCTCGAGCCTGGGCGCGCCGCCGCCGTGGTCGGCCAGGTGGCCGACGCGCTGGCCGCCGCCCACGCCCGCGGGCTCGTGCATCGCGACGTCAAGCCCGCCAACGTGCTGCTGACCTCCGACGACCACGCGTACCTGACCGACTTCGGGCTGGTCAAGGATCTCGCCGCCACCACCGGGGTCACGCGGACCGGCGAGGTGCTCGGGACGCTCGACTACGTGGCGCCGGAGCGGATCCAGGGCGGCGAGACGGGACCCTGGACCGACGTCTACGCCCTCGGCTGCGTCCTGTTCTTCGCGCTCACGGGCCATGTCGTCTTCCCGCTCGACGAGCCCGAGCGCAAGCTGTGGGCACACCTGTCCGCGCCGCCGCCGTCGACCGGGGTCACGCCGGAGGTCGACGCGATCGTGGCGCGGGCGCTGGCCAAGGACCCGCGCGAGCGCTACGAGTCCACGCCGGCCCTCGCGGCTGCGCTCCGAGAGGCCGTCGGCGACGGCCCCGTACGACCCGTCCAGGAGATCGCGGAGATCGAGCGGCGGCTGAACGAGGTGCGCCGGCAGCAGATCCCCGGCAAGGTGCAGCTCGTCGAGCAGCTCGCGCAGCAGCTCGCGGATCTCAGACGGGCGGGCGACGCGTGACCGAGCTGCACCGGTCCACCCCGGTCGAGCTCAAGGCGCGCCTGGAGGCCGAGCGGCGCGGCATGCCGTTCCTGCTCTACTTCGACGGCGCCGGCCACCAGGTCCTGCACGAGCTCGACGGGGAGATCACCGTCGGCCGCGGAGCGGACTGCGATGTGGCGCTCGCCTGGGATCGCGAGGTCTCGCGACTGCACGCGCAGCTCGAGCGGGTCGGCGCGCACTGGGTGCTGGTCGACGACGGCCTGTCGCGCAACGGCTCGTTCGTGAACGGCGAGCGGGTCGTCGGGCGCCGCGCGCTGCGCGACGGCGACCGGCTCGTGTTCGGCGACACCCCGGTCGTCTATCGGGCGCCGGCGAGCGTGGGAGCGAGCTCCACCTTCAACGTCACCACGAGCCCGGCCGCCGTCAACCTCACCCCCACGCAGAAGCAGATCCTGGTCGCCCTGTGCCGGCCGGTGCGCGACTCGGCGTTCGCCACGCCGCTCACCAACAAGGAGATCGCGGAGGAGGTCTCGCTCAGCGTGGACGCCGTGAAGGCGCACCTGCGGACGCTGTTCGAGCGCTTCGGGCTCGAGGACCTGCCGCAGAACCAGAAGCGCGCCCGGCTGGCCGCGATCGCGCTCCTGCAGGGCATCGTGACGCAGCGCGACTGATGATTGATTCCGCGGCCCGCGTGCCCGCATGGCCGCGTACCGTGGATGCCGGGCGGTGCCCGTGCGATCGGCACAGTGGCGGAGCCACGGGCCGATTCAGCGGGTGCCGATCCGGCGCCGCGGGACGTGGTCAGGCGGGTGCGTGGGTCGTGGAATCAGTCATCCAGGTGGGAATCCCGCCACCCAGGGTGGCTGGGAGCAACGGGCGCGCGCGCGGACCATGGCGGCATGAAGCTCACGAACCGCAGGCGCCGCCGGGCCTTCATCGAGGGCTACGAGTTCCCGATGGCGCTCAAGAACAAGATCCGCGACGAGCTCGACGCCGACCGTCCGGTCAACGTCGTTCTCGAGGGGCTGCGCGAGTGGTACCTGGCGTGCCTCGAGGCCGGCCCCAAGGCGACGCTCGGCATGCCCTCGCGGGCGGTCGACGTCGCGTGGCACGAGATGATCCTCATGACCCGCACGTACCACCACTTCTGCGAGCGGGCCTTCGGCTACTACCTGCACCACAGCCCCGAGTCGGTCATGGACGAGCCGATGCGCGACGGACTGGCGCGGACCCTCTCCGCGGTCGAGCGCAACCGGGCGCTCACGATGGCCGGCATCCCGATGCTGTTCGCCATCGACAGCGAGCTCGACCTCGTGGGCGGCCAGGCGTGGGCGGCGGCCGACATCGATGCGCTGCGCGACCACCAACGCTACCTCGACCAAGGCAGCACCCACAGCTGGTCCGGCGGGAGCTTCGCCGGCTGCTCGACCGGAGACGGCGGCGGTGGCGGCGGCTGCGGCGGCGGTGGCTGCGGCGGCGGCGGTTAGCGCTCGAGCCCGACGACGTCGAACGCCTGCGCGGGACGAGCGAACCCGCGCAGGCTGAGCTCGCCGAGCTCCTGCGCGATCGCGAGGTCGTCGGTGGCGGCGTGAACGCGCCGGCTGACGAGGATCTGGCCCGGCCCCGCGGCCTCGCACAGGCGCTCGGCGAGCATCGTCACGCTCCCGATCGCCGCGTAGTCCGAGCGGCGCTCGAAGCCGATCCGCCCGAGCGTGGCGTGCCCCTGCGCGATGCCGGCCACCGGGTGCAGGTCGTGCCCGCGCCGGCTCCAGCGCTCCGCCAGCTCCCAGACGCGGTTGCGGATCGCGACGGCCAGCCGGACGGCGCGCTCGGGCGCGTCCGCACACGGCACCGGGTCGTTGAACATGACCATCAGCCGGCTGCCGACGAACCGCTCGACCATGCCCTCGAAGCGGTGGATCTCCTCCCCCGCCGCCGCGTAGTACTCGCGTAGCACGACCATCAGGTCCTCGGGCTCGACGGTCTCGGCGAAGGCGGCGAAGTCGCGCAGCTCGCAGGCCACCATGGTGATCTCGGCGCGATGGCTCTCGAGCGCCGCCGCGTCGCCCGCCACGAGATTGGCGACCGGCGGCGAGATGAACGCGGCGATCGCGTCGTGGTAGCGCTTGATCCGCAGCAGCGAGCGGACGCGCGCGAGCAGCTCGTCGTGGTCGAACGGCTTGGCGACGAAGTCGTCGGCGCCGGCCTCGATCGCCTCGCGCTTCTCCCGCTCGCCGCTCGCGGTGACCATGACCACGGGCAGGAAGCTCGTGCGCTCGTCGGCGCGCAGCCGCCGGCAGACCTCGTAGCCGTCGATGCCCGGCATCACCACGTCGAGCAACACGAGGTCCACGCCCTCCAGGCGCTCGAGGGCCTCCTCGCCCGAGGTCGCCGTGACGACGGTGTAGCCGCGCGGCGCGAGCACCGCCTCGAGCAGGCGGACGTTCTGCGGCACGTCGTCGACGACGAGGATGGTCGCGGTCATCGGCTGATCAGCTCGGCTACCTGGCCCGCCAGCGACGGGACGCTCAGCGGCTTCTCGAGATACCCGTCGAACCCGGCGGCCATGAACCGCTCGCGGTCCTCCTTCATCGCCAGCGCGGTGAGCGCGACGACGGGGATGCCGGCCGTCGCGGCGTCCGCGCGCAGGCGCCCGAGCGCCTCCACCCCGTCGATTCCGGGGAGCTGGATGTCCATGAGGATCAGGTCGGGCCCCTCCTCGCGCGCGAGCGCGATCCCGCGCTCGGCGTCGCCCGCCTCGAGCACGCGGTAGCCGGCGTGCCCCAGCACGTCGCGCACGAGCTTCAGGTTGAGGGCGTTGTCCTCCACCACGAGGACCGTCGCGCTCATGCCCGCTCCAGCGCCGCGAGCAGCTCCTCGCGGCCGACCGGCTTGACCAGGTACTCGACGGCGCCGAGCGCGAGGCCCTTGCCGCGCTCGTCGAGCATCGACACCACGACGACGGGCGAGTCCGCCGTCGCCGGATCGGCCTTCAGGCGGCCGAGCAGGTCCCAGCCGTCGACGCGCGGCAGCAGGATGTCCAACACCACGGCGCGCGGCCGCAGACGCCGCGCGAGCTCGAGGCCCTCGACGCCGTCACGCGCCACGGCGATCTTGTAGCCCGCGCCTTCGAGGTAGACGGACAGCAGCTCGACCGAGTGCGCGTCGTCCTCGACCACGAGCACGGTCTCCATGTCGCGCTCGGCGGCCACGGTCTGCACCGGCTCGTCGACGATCGGAGCGTCCTCGCTCACGGGGATGGCGAAGCCGAACGTGCTGCCCGCGCCGAGCCGGCTCGTCATCCAGATCCGGCCGCCGTGAAGCTCGACGATGCGCTTGGACAGCGTCAGCCCGAGTCCCGTGCCCTCGCTGCGCGCCTCGCGCCCGCCGCGCTGGAAGGCCTCGAAGATCCGCTCGTGATCGGCCGCGTCGATGCCGATCCCGCTGTCGCGCACGATCACCTGCGCCTCCGCGCCGTCGATCTCCGCACGCATGCCGACCGACCCGCCGTCGGGCGTGAACTTCACCGCGTTGCTGAGCAGGTTGAGCACGACCTGCTTGAGCTTGAGCTCGTCCGCCCAGATCACGCCGATCTCGGGCGCCACCTCGAGCGTGAGCGCAATGCCGTGCCGCGCCGCGCGCTCCCGGACCATCGCCAGCGCGTACTCGAGCAGCCCCGGCAGCGAGACGGCGGCCGGCTCGAGCTCCATCCGGCCGGCTTCCACCTTCGAGAGGTCGAGGATCTCGTTGATCAGCTCGAGCAGGTGGCGCCCTGAGTCGCGGATGTCGCGGACGTACTCCTCCTGACGCTCGTTGAGCTCGCCGAACATGCGCTCGAGCAGCACGTCCGAGAAGCCGATCACGGCGTTCAGCGGCGTGCGCAGCTCGTGCGACATGCTGGCGAGGAACTCCGACTTGTGGCGGCCGGCCACCTCCAGCTCGCTGAAGAGCTGCGCGTTCTGGATCGCGATCGCTCCCTGCGCGGCGAAGGTGGTGACCAGGTCGAGCGTGCGCTCGCCGAACTCCTCGATCTGCTCGCGCCACAGCGTGATGACGCCGATGACCTTGTCGTCCGCCAGCATCGGCACGCCGATGATGGTCCGGAAGCCGCCCAGCTCTCGCGCGCGGTGCATCTCGTAGTCGGGGTCGGCGCGCACGTCGCGGATCTGGACGGCGCGCCGCTCGAGGCCCACGCGGCCGACCAGCGTGCCGGGGCCGCGGGCGATCGGCACCCCTGCGAGGTAGTCGCGGTAGACCTGCGTGCCGCCGGTCGCGAAGACGAGCCGGTACACGTCCTCGTCGAGCACCCAGACCTGACCGGCGTCGGCGTTGCACAGCCGGACGGCCTGGCGCAGCACGGTGTCGAACACCGGCTCGAGCTCGAACCCGGTCCGCCCGATGGCCTCGAGCACCTCACCGGCCGCCGCCTGGCGCTCGCGCGTCTCGGCGAGGTCCCGCTCGAGCTGCTCGATCCTCTCCTCGCTCACGCCACCACCCTACGGCGGCCCGAGCGGGCTGACTACTCGAACTCGCGCAGGTAGCGCTCGAACTGGCGGAGGTGGCCCTCCTCGTCGCGCAGGATGTCGATCACCATGTCCTGCGTCGCCCAGTCGACGCCGTCGCACGCCTCGATCACGCGCGTGTAGTGCTCGATCGCGCCGGCCTCGGCCTCGATCACGCCGCGGATGACGGCGACCACGTCGGTGGCATCGGCGGGCGGCTGGAGCGAGGCCTGCTCGGCCTTGAAGTCCATCGACCCGGGCGGCATCCCGTACAGGTCCTTGATGCGGGCCGCGAACTGGCGCGCGTGCCCGAGCTCATCGTCGACGTCGGAGCTCAGCGCCTCGGCGACCTCTTCGGCCCGGATGCCGTCGAGCGCGGCCGCGTTGGCCACGTACGACATCACGGTCTCCATCTCCATCCAGTACGCGCGCTCGAGCAGGGCGAGGATCTCGGCGCGCTTCTCGGCGTTGGCCGGGGCGAGGATCCCGGCCGAGACATGACTTTCCGTGGTTGCCATGGCCGTGACAGTAGCAAATCATTCAAAATAGCTTCTGGCTTAGGCGAACCTAACGCTTGCGCTAAGCTGGTGACTGATGGAGACCAGTCTCGCTACCGCTCTGCGTGACCGCGGCCAGCGCGTGACACCGCAGCGCCTGATGGTGGCGCGCGTGATCAGCGACCTTGATCGCCACGTATCCGCCGAGGTCGTGTTCGACGAGGTGAGCCGCCGCATGCCCGGCGTGTCGCTGCCGACCGTGTACGCGACGCTCGAGCTGCTGGAGTCGATCGGGCTGATCCACCGCGTGGCCACGGAGCGCGGCGCCGTCATCTACGACCCGCGCACCGACCAGCACCATCACCTCGCCTGCCGCCGCTGCGGCGCGATCGTCGACGTCGAAGGTCCCGTCGACGCGGGGGCGCTGCTCGCCGCCGCGCGCTCGGCCGGCTTCGCGCCCGACCAGGCTCAGGTCGTGGTGCGCGGGCTCTGCGCCGACTGCGCGTAGTCGCGCGCGTCGATCACGGCGCGCGCGTACCAGGTGGCGAAGCGGCCGTCCGGGGTCTCCAGCCAGCGCTCCAGGTCGCGCTCGAAGCGCTTGAACTGGCGGGCGCGTGCGCCCACGAGCGGGAAGTCCTGTCGCTCCTCGTCCTGCATCCTTAGGGAACCCTAACACTAGATGCTCATCCCGCCATCGACGGCGAGTGTCGCCCCAGTGACGAACGAGCCGTCGGCGCAGGCCAGGAACAGCACCGCGCGGGCGATCTCTTCCGGCGTGGCGTGGCGGCCGAGCGGGATCATCTGCTCGAAGATCGCGGCCGCGCGCCCGGCGTCCTCGCCCGTGACCACGGTCTCGATCCGCTGCTGGAAGGCGTTGCCGACAGGGCCGGGGTGAATCGAGTTGACCCGGATGCCACGGATGGCGGCCTCCTTCGCCGCCGTCCGCATCAGGCCCACGAGCGCGTGCTTGGAGGTCGCGTAGCCGCAGATGCCGGGATCGGAGGTCAGACCGACGACGCTGGAGTTGAAGATCAGGCTGCCGTGCGGGCGCATGACGGCGAGGGCATGCTTGGCGACGTGGAACGGGCCGCGAACGTTGACCGCCAGCACGCGCTCGAACACGTCGTCGGGGTAGTCGACGACCTGCGCGACGTCGCCGAAGATGCCGGCGTTGGCGAACGCGACGTCGAGGCCGCCGAAGCGCTCGACCGCCGTCGCGACCGCCGCGCGCACCTGCGCCGAGTCGGTCACGTCGGCGACTGCGGGCGCGGCCACGTCGTCGCCGAGCTCGGCCACCAGCGCCTGCAGCGCCTGCCCGTCGACGTCGCTGACCACGACGCGCGCGCCCTCGGCGGCGAACAGCCGGGCGGTGGCGGCACCGATGCTGCCGGCGCCCCCGGTGATCAGCGCGATCTTGTCCTTGAGTCGCTCCACGTAAATTGCCTGACGTTTAAACTGCACGCTACATGAACCCGCGTATCACGATCGTGGGAGGCGGCGGCGGCGTGGGCTCCTCGCTCGCGTTCAACCTGCTCATGCGGCCCGAGCCGTACGACGTGGCGCTGGTCGACGGGCACTCGGGCATGGCGGTCTCGCACGAGATGGACCTCCAGCAGGTGGTGACCTCCGGGGCCACCGGCTCGATCGAGGTGGTCGGCGCCGGCGACGTGCCCGCCGCCGACGTCGTCGTGCTCACCGCCGCGGCGCCGCTGACCGTGAACCGGTCGCGCATGGTCTACCTGCGCGACAACGCGGAGATCCTGGCCTCGGTCACGACCGCGATCCCGCCCGACTGGCCGGGCACGCTGATCGTCGTCACCAACCCCGTCGACCCGCTCTGCACCTGGCTGCAGGCGCGGCTCGGGCTCGACCGCCGGCGCGTGCTCGGCTACACCGCCAACGACACGCTGCGGCTGCGCACGGCGGTCGGCGACCAGCTCGGCGTCGCCTCCAACCGCGTCGAGGCGTGGGTGATCGGCGAGCACGGCGACGCCTGCGTCCCGCTGCTGGACCGCGTGCGCGTGGACGGCGAACCGGTTGCGCTCTCACCGGCCCGGGCGAGCGCCGCCGAGGAGTTCCTGCGCGGCTGGTACGTGCGCCACGTGGCGCTCGACTCCGGCCGCTCCTCCACCTGGACCTCGGGCCTCGGGATCGCCCGCATGATCGCCGCGCTGCGCGGCCCCGGCGAGCTCTGGCCCGCCTCGCTCGTCCTCGGCGGCGAGTACGGCATCACCGGCGTCGCCCTCACCGTCCCGGTCACCCTGGCCGGCGGCGGCGCCGAGCGCATCCACGAATGGGACCTCTCGCCCGCGCAGGCGGCGGCCATGCAGGCCGGCGCCGACCTCGTCCGCGAAGCCGTCTCCGCACTCTGAACCCCCAGGGGGGTCAGACCCCCCTTAAGGATCGCCTCGCGAACCCTGATTCCAGGCGGCATCCCGGCGGCGCACGAAGACCAAGGGGGGTCAGACCCCCCTTGGGGTTTGGGGGTACGGGTAACTACCGAAAGTATTTTTTTTCTTGACAACTGAATACTTCGGTGGGAACCTGCTCGGCGTGCTCGATGTCGCCGTCATCGCCGATCCGGTCGCCGCCGAGGTCTCGCTCGATCCCGTTCGGGCGCGGCTGCTGGCCGCGCTGGCCGAGCCGGCGTCGGCCGCCTCGCTGGCGGCCGAGGCCGGGCTCTCGCGCCAGCAGGCCAACTACCACCTGCGCGCGCTCGAGCGCCACGGGCTCGTGGAGCTCGTGGAGGAGCGCCGGAAGGGCAACTGCACCGAGCGGATCATGCGGGCGACGGCCGCGTCGTACGTGATCTCGCCCAGCGCGCTCGCTCAGGTGGCGCCCGATCCCGATCGGGCGCCCGACCAGGCGTCCGCGCGCTGGATGCTGGCGCTGGCCGCGCGGCTCGTCCGCGAGGTCGGCGATCTGATCACGCGGTCGAGCGCCGCCCGCAAGCCGATCGCCACCTTCGCGATCGACACGGAGATCCGCTTCGCCAACGCGGCCGACCGCGCCGCCTTCGCACGCGAGCTCGGCGACGCCGTCTCGGACCTGGTCGCCAAGTACCACGACCAGCAGGCCGAGGGAGGCCGCGAGCACCGGCTCGTGGCCGCCCTGCACCCGAGCATCACCGACCCCCCGACCAAGGAGTAGTCCCCCATGGGCAAGCAGTTCGAGATCCGCCGCGAGGTGGAGCTGCCGGCGACCCCCGAGGAGGTCTGGGAAGCCGTCGCCACCGGCCCCGGCACCGCGTCGTGGCTCTTCCCCGAGGAGCCCGGCCCGAACGACCTCGTCGAGTCCGACCGCCCCCACCGCTACGCCGTCCGCACCGAGGGCGAGGGCGGGTACTTCAACGCCGTCGAGTTCGTGATCGAGGCCCGCGAGGGCGGCACCGCCGTGCTGCGCTACGTGCACAGCGGCGTCTTCGAGGAGGAGGGCTGGGACGACCAGCTCGACGCCGTCGACGGCCACACCGAGTTCTACCTGCACACGCTCGGCCAGTACCTCGAGCACTTCAGCCCGCGGACGGCGAGCTACGTCGGCGGCGGACCGGGCGGCCTGATGGGACCCGAGGCATCGATGACCCCCGACGCGTTCGAGAAGCTCAAGCGCGAGCTCGGCGCCTCCTCGGAGGGCGACCGCGTGAGCCTGCCCAACGGCGGCGGCGACGGCGTCGTGGACTACGCGACCGACAAGTTCCTCGGCGTCCGCACCGGCGACGCGCTCTACCGCTTCTTCGGCCGCAACGCCTTCGGCGGACCGGTCGGCATGAGCATCCACCACTTCGGCGACGTCGACGTGGACGCGGCCAGCCGCGACTGGAGCGACTGGTTGAACGGCGTGTACAGCTAGCCGAGCCCGCGCAGCACGCTGGAGAGGTACTCGATGTGCGCCTGCATCGCGCGCTCGGCCGCCGAGCGCTGGTGCCGGCGCACGGCGCGCAGGATCGCCCGGTGCTGGTCGAGGATCTGCTCGGCGTCCACGCTGGCGGCGATGTGGGCCACCAGCGTCGGCTGCAGCACCTCGAGGATCCACGCGTTCAGCGCGCGCAGCAGGTCGTTCCCCGCGGCCTCGGCGAGGATCTGGTGGAAGCGGCTGTCGGCGCTGTTGAAGGGCTCCGTGCCGGGCCGGTGCCCGACCGCGGCCTCGATGGCCGCCTCCAGCCGCGCCACCACCTCGTCGTCCGCGTTGACCGCCGCGCGGCCGGCGATCGGCACCTCGAGCGAGAGCCGCGCGTCCACGAGCTCCTCCATCGAGATGCTCTCGGCGGCCAGCATCAGCGCGATCGACTCGCTGACGTTGCGGCTCATCCCCTCGCTCGGGGTGCTGGCCACGAAGATCCCGCCCGTGCGGCCGCGGCCGACGCGGATCAGGTGTGAGGCCGAGAGCAGCCGCAGCGCCTCGCGCAGCGTCGGGCGGCTGACGCCGAAGTCGTCGGCCATCTCCTGCTCGGTGCCGATCCGCTCGCCCGGCTCGAGGCGCTGCTCCTCGAGCCACCTGCGAATCTGACCGGCGATCTCCTCGCTGGCCCCGGCGGCCGAGCGGCGGTGCTCAGGCCGGGGACGCTGGCGCGGTGTCGCCATGCCGCCATGCTACGGATTCCGGAGGCGGCTGACCACCGCTAAAAAACCAAACGTTTTGCAGTAGGGTAGGCAAGGTGACCGAGCGGACGGTGCGCGACGCGACCTTCGAGGTGCTGCGGCGCCTCGAGCTGACGACGATCTTCTCCAACCCCGGCTCGACCGAGGTGCCGTTCCTCGCCGGGCTGCCCGAGGACCTGACCTTCGTGCTCGGCCTCCACGAGGGCTCGGTGGTGGCGATGGCGGCCGGCCACGCGATCGGCCGCGGCGCGCCGTCGCTGGCGCTGCTGCACTCGACGCCCGGCCTCGGCAACGCGGTCGCCGCGCTGGCCACGGCGCGCAGCAACCGCGCGCCGCTCGTGGTCATCGTCGGCCAGCAGGACCGCCGCCACCTCGCGCTCGACCCGTTCCTGGCCGGCCGCCTGCACGGGCTCGCGGGCGAGTACCCGGTGTGGAGCGACCAGCCCGCCCGCGCCCAGGACGTGCCGGGCGCGATCGTGCGCGCCTACCACGAGGCCGAGACCGGCCGCGGCCCGGCGATCGTGATCGTGCCGATGGACGACTGGCTCGAGCCCGCGCCCGAGGCGCACGAGGTCCTCGGGCCCGAGCGCCTGCTCCGCTCGGCGGCCGCCGACCCGACCGCCGTGCAGGCGCTCGCGGACCTGCTCGCCCAGGCCGGAGCGCCGGCCATCGTGGCCGGGGCCGGCGCCGGCTGGCGCTCGCTCACCGCGCTGGCCGAGCGGCTCGCCTGCCCGGTCTTCCAGGAGCCGTTCGGCGGCCAGGCCGGCTTCCCGCAGGACCATGCGCTGTTCGCCGGTCACCTGCCGGCCCGCCGCGCGCGGCTGCGCGAGGTGCTCGCCGCGCATGACGTGGTGCTCGTCGTCGGCACCGGGGCGCTGCGCCAGTACCCGTTCGACCCCGGTCCGCTGGTGCGCTCGGGCACGCGCATGGCGGTCGTGACCCAGGATCCGGAGGAAGCGCACCGCAGCCCCGTCGAGCTTGCCGTGCTCGGCGACCCGGCGGCGATCTGCGCCGCGCTGGCGGCGGCGGTCGATGCTCGCGGGGAGGCGGACACGCCGGGACTGCGGCGCCCCGCGCCGCCTCCCCCGCCCGCCGCCGGCGAGCCGCTGCGCGCCGGCCACGTGCTCGCCGCGCTGGCGGAGCGGCTGCCGCGCGACGCGATTCTCGTCGAGGAGACGCCGTCGAGTCGCCCCGAGCTGCACGCCCGGGTGGCGACCACCGAGCCGCTGGGGTTCGTGAGCGCCATGGGCATGCTCGGCTTCGCGCTCCCGGCCGCGATCGGCCTGCGGATGGCGCGCCCCGACCGCCCGGTGCTGGCCGTGGTCGGCGACGGCTCGTCGCTGTACCAGATCCAGGCCCTGTGGAGCGCGGCCCGCTACGGCGTGGGCGTGTTGTTCGTCGTGCTCTCCAACGGCGGCTACGCGATCATGGACCGGCTGGCCGAGCGCACCGGCGCGCCCGGCCCGTGGCCAAGGATCGATGCCGACATCTGTGCTCTGGCGCGAGCGCTCGGCTGCGACGCGGTGCGGGTCGAGCGCCATGACGAGCTGCTCGAGCGGCTCGATGCCGAGCTGGGCCACCGGGACACGCCGCTGGTGCTCGAGGTGGCTGTGGCCGCCGACGAGACGTTCGATCCATAGGTTGGAACCCCGGCTGGGTAGGGCGGCTGGGGATTTCGGCCGCGGCGGTGGTACCTGGCGAGTTCACGGCGTATGTCGCCGTAAAGTCGCCAAGGACCCATCGGAGCGGTCGAAATCCACGCCGCCCTACCCAGCCGAAGTTCGTCCCGCCTAGGCCGTGTTCATCGCCTCGAGCACAAGGTGCGTCCGCAGACGCTCGCCCGACAGCTCGGCCGACACGCGCCCCTGGTGGAACACCACGACGCGGTCGCACAGCCCGGCCAGCTCGTCGATGTCGGTCGAGCAGATGAGCACCGGCGCGCCCGCCGCGGCGGTCGAGCGGATCAGTGCGTGCATCTCGTCCTTGGCGCCGACGTCTACGCCGCGCGTCGGATCGTCGAGCAGGAACACCGAGGGCTGCGCGTCGAGCCACTTGGCGAACACGACCTTCTGCTGGTTGCCGCCTGACAGCGAGCCCGCCTCCTGGTCGACCGAGCGGCTCTGGATCCGCAACCCGCGCACGTGCTCGCGGGCGCGCTCGCGCAGCGCGCCCGCGCGCACGACCGGCCCGTCGGCCGCCAGGCCGACCGACCGGATCTGACCCGCGTTCTCCCACAAGGGCTTGTCGAGCATCAGCCCGAGCCGGCGGCGGTCGCCGGTCACCAGCGCGACGCCGGCGCGCACGGCGCGCCGCAGCCCGTGCGGCACCTCGCGCCCGTCGGGCAGCAGGATCCGGCCCTCGTCCGGCGACCGCAGCCCGCTGACCAGCTCGAGCACCGCGTGGTGGCCGGCCCCGGCCACGCCCGCGAGCCCGACGATCTCACCCGACCGCACCTCCAAAGTCAGCGGCTCGAGCGCTCCCTCGACGGTCGCGCCGCGCAGCTCGAGCCGGCCGGGCGCGTCGGCCACCGAATCGGCGACCGCCTCCTTCAGCGTCGCGTCCGGCGCCGCATCGGCGACCTCGCGCTGCCCGAGCATGGCGTCGACGATCCGCGGCACCGTCAGCTCCGCGCGCGGCTCGGCGCTCAACTCCACGTGCCCGTCGCGCAGCACGGTCACCTCGTCGCACAGCGCCATCACGTCCTCGAGGATGTGCGAGACGAACACCACGCCGACCTGGCGGTCGCGCAGCACGCGCAGCACGTCGAGCAGCATCTCGGTGCTCGAGGCCCCGAGCGCCGAGGTCGGCTCGTCGAGGATCAGCACGCGCGGCTCGGTGAGCAGCGCCTTGGCGATCTCGATCAGCTGCCGCTGCGCCAGCGGCAGCTCCTCGACCCGCGTGCGCAGCCCCACGTCGAGCCCGAGCTCGGCGAGCACGGGCCGCGCCCGAGCCGCCATCTCGCGCCGCGAGATGAACGGCCCGCGCCTGATCTCGCGCATCGTGAACAGGTTGGCGAGCACGTCGAGGTCGCCGAACAGGTTCAGCTCCTGCGAGACCACCGCCACGCCGCGGCGCACCGCCTCGGCGGTGGTCGCGAACCGCACGGGCTCGCCGTCCAGCCGCAGCTCGCCCGAGTCGGGCGCGATCGCCCCCGCGACGATCTTGACCAGCGTCGACTTGCCGGCCCCGTTCTCCCCGAGGAGAGCGTGCACCGAGCCGGCGCGGACCGTGAAGTCCGCGCCGGCCAGCGCCACGACGCCGCCGTACGTCTTGCGGAGGTCTCGCGCCTCGAGCACTAGCCCCCGGGCGCGCTCAGGTAGTCGTCCGGGCTCGAGAGCTGCTTGTCGACCTCTTCCTTGAAGTACTCCGAGCGGGTCTCCGCGCTCTCCTGGCGCGTGAGGATCTCGTCGATGTTGTCGGCGTTGACCTCCAGCGCGCCGGAGTTCCAGACGCCCTCGGGAAGCGGTTTGTCCTCGAGCTTGGCGTCGGCCATGAGCTTGATCGCCAGGTAGCCCTTGAGCCAGTGCTCGGGCGAGATGAGCGCCTTGACGAGGCCGTCCTTGACCCCCTGCATGGCGACCTTGTCGAGGTCGCAGGCGCCCACCAGCAGTTTCTGCCCGGTCCGCTTCTGGATCCGCGACAGCGACACCGCGGCCTGGCTGCCGGGACCGACGTAGGCCACCGCGTCGGGGTGCGCCTTCACCTGCGCGCTCCACGTGTTGAAGTTGTCGGTCGGGCTCTGCTTGGCGTCGAACACGATGAACTTCAGCCCGGGCCGCTCGGCCTTCATGACCTCCATGAACCCCTCGTTGCGCTGCTCGAGCACCGGCAGGCCCGGCGTGTCGGTGCCGATCATCACGTCGCCGGTGGCGTCCTCGGGGATGTCCTCGAGCAGCGCCTTGGCCAGGTCCTGGCCGATCTCGACGTTCGAGTTGCCGATCAGCAGCTTCACGTCCTCCTCGGTGCCCGCCGGCGGCGGCACGTCGACCGCCACGAGCGGCACGCCCTGGTCGCCCGCCTGCTGCAGCGGCCGGATGAACAGCTCGGGCGTGAGCGTCATCATCGCCACGCCGTCCTTCGACGTGCGCGCGGCGGCCTGGAAGAGCTGCACCTGCTTCGGCCCGTCGACGTTCGCGGGGGCGGACTCGGTGAGGTCCACGCCCGGCGTGTCGTCGGCCGCCGCCTTGGCGCCGAGCGCCATCTCCTGCGCGAAGTTGGTCGTCGTCGTCGGGTAGACGAACGCCAGCTTGGCCTCGTCGGAGCCGCCTCCGCCGGACGCTCCGGAGCCGCCGTCGTCGTCGGACCCGCAGCCCGCGACCGCGAGGGCCAGCAGCGCAAGGCCCGTCGCAAGGGTTCTGGTCATGCCACCTCTCTCCTTGTGTTCACAGGTCGAGCCCCGTACGTCGATGCCGGCGGCGGCCGCGGATCAGGCTGTCGAGGGCGACGGCGGCGAGGATCACGGCACCGGTCGCGAAGGCGCTCCAGTTGACCGGCACGTCGAAGTAGGCGAGCCCGCTGTTGACGGCGCTCAGCAGGATCGCCCCCAGCACGGCGCCGACGACCGTCGCGCTCCCGCCCCGAAGCGGCGTCCCGCCGATCACGGCGGCGGCGATCGCCTGCAGCTCGAACCCCGTGCCGATGTTGGGGTCGCCCGAGATGAAGAAGGCCAGCCCGAGCATCCCCGAGAGCCCGCACAGCCCGCCGACCAGCACGAGCGTCTGCACGCGCACGCGCGGGATCGAGATGCCCGAGAACGTCGCCGCCTCGGGGTTGGAGCCGATCGCCCGCACCCGGTAGCCGTAGGGCGTGAAGCGCAGGACGATCGTCAACACGATCGCGACGATGATCATCACCCAGACGCTCACGGGCAGGCCCGCGAGGTCACCGCCGACGAAGGTGAAGAAGCTGTTCTCAGCCGGTAGGCCGGTGACCTGCTCGCCGTCGCTGAGCGCCTGCGAGAGGCCGCGGTACATCGACAGGGTGGCGAGCGTCGCGACGATCGCCGGGATGGCGATGAACTGCACGAGCACGGCGTTGAGCAGCCCCATCGCGCAGCCGAGCAGGATGCCCAGCAGCGCGGCCAGCCACGGGTTCATGCCGTCCTGCATGAACAGCGCGGAGACCACCAGCGCGAGGCCGAACATCGAGCCCACGGACAGGTCGATCTCCCGCATCGAGAGCAGGAACGCCATGCCCGCCGCGATGATCCCCACGTAGGTCGCGTTCTGGACGACCTCCTTCAGCTGCCCCCAGGCGAGGAAGTCGGGATGCATGATCCCGATGAAGACGATCAGGGCGATCGTCGCCGCGAGCACGCTGTTGGACTCGACCTCGAGCGCGCGCCGCACCACAGCTTGTCCCTCTCCTCCTCGCACCGTCGACCCGACGGTAACGAAGCCGCCGGATAAGTTCAAACATTTTTGCTTATGTGAGGTACTGGAGGTGCACGCCGTCGATCGACCAGATGGCGGCGGAGTCCCCGTGGTGGGCCTCCAGGAGCGCGGCGAAGTAGTCGCGCAGGGCCTGCTCGTAGGTCAGCGCGCCGGCCAGCAGCTCGCCCGCGGCGGCGACGATCCGCTCGAGGTCGCCGCGGATCCGCGCGTGGCTCATGCTCGGCGTTCGCGGGCCGTCGTCGCCGTCATCGACGGTGGCCGCCGGCGCGAACTGGCTGAAGCACGGATATCGCTCGACGTCGGGGATGACCGAGCGGAACGGGACGTGGTTGAAGTAGTACTCGAACCAGCGCCCGCCGGAGATCGCCAGCCACGGCGTGCCGACGGCGAGCGCGGCCAGCCCGAACCCCGTGTGCGGAGCGAGGAAGACGTCGCAGGCCTGCACGATCGCGAGCTGCTCGGCCAGCGGGAGGTCGAAGGCGTCGAGGTCCGCGTGGCCGAGCAGCGCGGCGTGCTCGCCGGGCTCGAGCGTCGTCCCGCCGGTCTTGCCGACGAGGGCGAAGCGCGCGTCGGGGAGCGCGTCGAGGATCAGCCGCCAGGACGCCAGCGACGGGTACAGCGAGCGCTCGCTCGAGCCGGCGGGCATGACAGCGATCCACGGCCCGTCCTCCAGCTGACGCGTCGCCGGCAGCTCGAGCCGCAGCGGCCGGTGGGGCGCGTAGGCGAGCCGCCCGGCACCGGCGATGGTCCGCGCCAAGCGCGCGCTCAGGTGCTCGTCGCTGGCCGCGTAGTAGTCGCGCAGCCCCGGGAACATCGCGAGCTGGACGTCCTGCCAGCGCCGCGGGTCGTCGGCGATCCAGTCCCACTCGCGCGGGAGCTCGGCAAGCCGGGACAACGAGTCGGGGCACGGCTCCAGCAGCGGATGGTCGATCGCATACGCGCACTCGACGAACGGACAGAAGCGCGCCAGCTCGACGGCGGTCGCCGCGTTCAGCGCAACCGAGACGTCGAGCTCCGGAGCGGCCGCCTTGTGCCCGTGCGCGTAGTGCAGCGCCTCGACGGCGTGGCCGACCGGGTGTGCGTAGAAGAAGTTGACGAGGGCCCGGCTCAATCGGCGACCGCGGTGGCGGTGTCGATCACCGTCGCGAACTCGCCGTGCAGGCTGGTGGCGCTGACGCGGGCGATCAGCTCGGCGGGGACGATCTCGCCGCTCGGATCGGGCCGGTCGAAGGTGTGCGTGGCGTCGAGCACGAAGCGCACGTCGTAGCCGAGGTTGCCGCCCACGCGCGCGGTCGTCTCGCAGCAGTGGTTGGTGGTGATGCCGCAGATGTAGATCGTCTCGACGCCCTCGCCGTCGAGCCACGCCTGCAGGTCGGGCTCGCCGTGGAAGGACGAGTTGACCGACTTGGTGACCAGCAGGTCGGGCTCGCCGGTGACGATGTCCTGGAACTCGTTGCCCGGCAGCCCGGGCCGCAGCGGCGAGTCCGGCTCGTCGGAGTCGTGGCGGACGAAGACGACCGGCCGCCCCTCAGAACGCCAGCGCTCGATCAGGGCGGCGATGTTGCGCTCGCAGTCGGGGTTGTCGCGCCGGCCCCAGTACGGGTCGGCGAAGGCCTTCTGGACGTCGACGACGATGAGGGCGGGCGTGCTCATGGCTTCGAAGACTGCCACAGCGGGAAGCCAACGAACATGGCCCCGCGCTCGATCTGGAACGGCACGATCACGTTCGGCCTCGTGGCCGTGCCGGTCAAGGTCTACTCGGCCACCGAGTCCAAGACCGTCCACTTCCGCGAGGTCCACGCGAAGGACGGCAGCCCGATCGAGCACCGGCGCATCTGCCCCAAGGACGACAAGGAGATCGACTACGAGGACATCGTCAAGGGCTTCGAGGCGAGCAAGGGCAAGTGGGTCGAGCTGACCGACGACGAGATCGCGGCGGCGGCCGGCTCGCAGTCGCGCCGCATCGAGATCGACCACTTCGTCCCCTTCGACGAGATCGACCCCGACTTCTACGAGCGCACCTACCACCTCGGCCACCGCGACAAGGGCAAGGACGCCTACGCGCTGCTCCATGCGGCGCTCGAGAAGTCCGGCCGCGCCGGCGTCGGCCACTGGGTGTTCCATAACCGCGAGCGCACGATCGTCCTGCGCCCGCGCGACGACGTGCTCGCCATCCACACGATGCGCTTCGCGGACGACCTCGTCGACCCGAGCGACTTCGAGCTCGGCCGCGTCCAGCGCAAGCCGACCGATCGCGAGATCAAGATGGCGGCCTCGCTGGTCGACGGCCTGCACACGAAGTTCGATCCCGCCGACTACGAGGACGGCTACCGCGAGGCTGTTCTCGAGGTGGTCGAGCGCAAGGCCGCGGGCAAGAACATCGAGCCGCCCGACGACGTCGAGACCGAGTCCGCCGACGACCTGCTGGCCGCCCTCGAGGCGAGCTTGGCCAAGGCCTGATGCCGCGCTCGCTGTGGACCGGCTCGCTGGGCTTCGGCCTCGTCAACGTCCCCGTGGCGCTGTTCAGCGGCGTGCGCGACACCGACCTGCACTTCCGCCAGCTCCACGCCAAGGACCACACGCCGGTCGAGATCCACCGCTTCTGCGCCGAGGAGGACGTCGAGGTCCCCTACGAGGAGATCGCCAGCGGCTACGAGACCGACGACGACGAGCTGGTGATCCTCACCGACGCCGAGCTGGCGACCGCCGCGCCGCGCAAGACGCGCACGATCGACATCGAGGCGTTCGTCGACGTCGCCGACGTCGACCCGGTCTACTTCGACCACCCCTACGTGTTGATGCCGTCGGGCGACTCCGAGGGCACGCAGCGCGCCTACCGGCTGCTGGTGCAGGTGATGGCGCGCACCGGGCGCGCCGCGCTCGGGCGCTTCGTGCTGCGGACCAAGGAGTACCTGGTCCTGATCCGCGCGCACGAGGGCCGGATGAAGCTCACCACCCTGCGGTTCCACGACGAGGTCCGCCCCACCAAGGACGTGCCGACGCCGACCAAGCGCGACAAGCCGGCCAAGAAGGAGGTCGACCAGGCCGTCGCGCTGATCGAGGCGCTGGCCTGCCCGTGGGATCCCGGCCGCTACGAAGATCGCTTCCAGAAGCGGCTGAAGCAGATCGTGCGGAAGAAGGGCAAGGGCAAGACCGTCGACGTGCCCGAACCCGAGAAGGAGCCGGCGCCGGTCCCGGACCTGATGGCTGCGCTCGAGGAGTCGCTCGCCGGGATCAAGAGCGGCTGACGACCTCGCAGGCGGCGGCCCAGCGCTGTCGCTCGTGCTCACGCTCAGCGGCCGCGAGCGCGGGCTCGGCGACGAGGTCGAAGGGGATCTCCGGGATCGCCTCGGGGCCGTCCCAGACGCCGGCGGCGAGGCCGGCCAGGGTGGCGGCGCCGAGCGCGGTCGAGTCGGGGCGAGCCGTGCGCTGGACGGTGACGCCGGCGAGGTCGGCGAGCCGCTGCGCGGTCCAACCGGAGCGCGAGAGGCCGCCGTCGATGCGCAGCGTGTCGAGCGTCCCGATCGCCTCGACGGCGTCGGCGACCTGGTGGACGATCCCGTCGATCACCGCGCGCGCGAGGTCGGCGCGCGTGGTCGCGAGGTCGAGACCGAGGAGAGCGCCGCGGGCGCCTGTGAAGACGGGGACGCAGATCGGGCCTGGGCGTCCGTCCGGAAGCAGGGCGTCGAGCTCCTGGGCCGGCGGCAGGGCGCCGATCCGCGCGAACCAGTCGACGGCGGCGGCGGCGGTCGGGATGAAGCCCTCGAGCGCGTAGCTGGTGATCCCCGCGCGTCGCCAGGCGGTGGAGGCGAGGATGCCGTCCGGCGGCCGCGGGGCGGTCGTGCCTGCCTGGGCGAGCACGAACGCGCCCGTGCCGAGCGTGACCTTGGCGGTCCCGGGCTCCCAGCAGCGCAGGCCGAAGAGCGAGGCCTGCTGGTCGCCGGCGGCGGCGCGCACCGGGATGCCCTCGATCGAGGCGTCGAGCGCGTCGGAGTCGACGATCGGGGGCATCACGGCGCGCGGGATGCCGAACAGGTCGAGCAGCTCGTCGTCCCAGTTGCCGCCGCCGAGCGGGCACAGCAGCGAGCGGCCGGCGTTGCCGGCGTCGGTGACGTGGACGCCGGCGAGCCGCTGCAGCAGCCACGATGCGACGTCGCCGTAGGCGAGGTCGCCCTCGGCGTGGTCCAGCACCCACCGCAGCTTGGTGGCTGGGAAGGTGGCGTCGAGCTCGAGCCCGGTGCGCTCGCGCACCCACGCCGCGTGCTCGCGCAGCGCCTCGCAGGCCGCATCGGTGCGGCGGTCCTGCCACACGATCGCCGGGTGCACGGCCTCCCCCGTGCCGCGATCCCAGACCACGAAGGTCTCGGTCTGGTTGGCGATGCCGAGCACGTCCGGCCGCACCCCCGTGGCGGCGATCGCCTCGCGCGCCGAGGCGACGATCGCCTCGGGGTCCTGCTCGACCAGCCCGGGCGCCGGGAACGAGCACTCGACGGGCACCGAGGCGGCCGCCACCTCGCGCAGATCGGCGTCGAGCACGACGCAGCGCGTGCTCGACGTCCCCTGGTCGAGCCCCGCGACGAGCGTCACGCCCGCACCACGCGGCGCTCGGCGAGCACCGCGCGGTGGGCGGCGAGCGCGGCGTCGTCGTCGCGCTCCGCCTCCGCCGCGCGCGCGGCGGCGACCCGGGCGCGGTAGGCATCAACCTCGCGCCGCGTGCGCTCGGGGCTCCAGCCGAGCGCGTCGGCCATCGCCGCCGCGGCGGGCTCGGCGAGGGCCAGCCCGCGGTCGGGCGCGGTGAGCGCGAGCCGCGTGCGGCGCTCGAGCACGTCGTCGAGGTGCAGCGCGCCCTCGTGCGTGCAGGCGTACGTCACCTCGTCGGCGCCCTCGAGGTCGCGGTCGACGAGCGGCACGTCACGGGTGACCGAGCGCGTGCCGGGCGCGACCGCGTCGATCAGGTCGGCGGCCATCACGCGGTAGGTCGTGTACTTGCCGCCGGCGATCGTCGTGAGCCCGGGCGCCGGCGACTCGACCACGTGCTTGCGGCTGATCCGCGTCGTGTCGGTGCGCGCCGCGTCCGCCACGAGCGGGCGCAGGCCGACGATCACGCCGTGCACGTCCTCGCGCGTGAGCGGCTCGGCCAGCAGCGCGTTGGTCTTGGCGAGCAGGTAGTCGACGTCGGCGCCGGTGGCGACCGGCGAGTCAGGACCGTGGCGCCACGGCGTGTCGGTGTCGCCGATCAGCCAGCCGCCCTGCCACGGGATGACGAAGAGCACGCTCTTCTCGGTCCGCGCCAGCAGCCCGGTGTCCATGGGCAGGCGGTCGCGGGCGACGAAGATGTGGATCCCCTTGGAGGGGACGATGCGGTGCCGTGACACGCCGCCCGCCAGCTCGCGCAGGCGGTCGGTCCACACGCCTACGGCGCCCGCGACGTGGCGCGCCCGCAGAAGCAGCGGCTCGCCGGTCTCCTCGTCGACCGCCTCGACCTCGCCGGGGCCTCGGAAGCCGGTGACCTTCACGCGCGTGGCGATGTGAGCGCCGTGCGCGGCGGCGGTGCGCGCCACGTGGACGACCATGCGCGCGTCATCCTCGGCGGCGTCGTGGAACTGGACCGCGCCGACGAGCGCATCGGGGTTCAGCGCCGGCGCGACGGCCAGCGCGCCGCCGCGGCTGAGGTGGCGGTGGCGCGGCACCGACCGCGCGCCGCCGATGGTGTCGTAGAGGATGAGCCCGGCGCCGAGGTAGGCGCGCTCCCAGACGCGGCCGCGCAGCGGCCACAGGAACGGTACGGGCGCGACGAGGTGGGGCGCGAGCTTGGTGAGGAGCAGCTCGCGCTCGCGCAGCGCCTCGCGCACAAGACCGATGTCGCCCATCTCGAGGTAGCGCAGCCCGCCGTGGATGAGCTTGCTCGACGCGCTCGACGTGCCGGAGGCGAGGTCGCGCGCCTCCACCAGCCCGACGCGGAGGCCGCGCGTGGCGGCGTCGAGCGCCGCGCCCGCCCCGGTGATGCCGCCGCCGATCACGAGGACGTCGAGGTCGCCGGATGTCGCCGCCTCGATCGCCCGCCTACGCGATGCCGGGTCGAGCGTCACCGTGCTCCATTGAACAGCGGGCGCAGCGCGTCGTACAGCGCCAGATGCCGGCGGTGCAGGTCGTCGTAGACGTCGCGCAGCTCGGCGTCGGGCAGCACCGGCTCGTGACGCGCGCCGGCCATCGCGCGCGCCGCGTCCGCCACCGACGGGTGCAGGCCCGCGCCGACCGCGGCGAGCATCGCCGCGCCGCGGGCGGTGGTCTCGACGTCCTCCGGCCGGCACACCGGCAACCCGGTGATGTGGGCCCGCAGCTCGAGCAGCAGCCGGCCCTTGGCGCCGCCGCCGACGCAGACCACGTCGCTGGGCGGGTGCCCGGCGCCGGCGATCGCCTCGATCACGTCGCGCAGGGCGAGGGCGTTGCCCTCGAGCAGCGCGCGGGCCAGGTGGGCGCGGCCATGGGCGGCGGTCATCCCGAACCAGGCGGCGCGCGCGTCGGCGTTCCACTCCGGCGCCATCGCCCCGGCCAGCGCGGGCAGCCAGGTGACGCCGCCGGCCCCCGGCGGCGCGCACTGGGCGAGCGCGTTGAGCAGCTCGTAGACGTCGGCCCCGCTCTCCTTCGCGCGCGCGGCCTCCGGGCCGCCCAGCTCGTCGCGGAACCAGCGGTAGGCGCCGCCCGACAGCCAGCCGGGGTTCTCGAGCAGCCACGTGTCGGGGTCGGCGTGCGGATGGAGCTCGACCACGCCGGTCGGGTCGAAGGCCGGCTCGGCGACGACCGCGCAGACCGGCTCGGCGGTGCCCATGACGTCGCACACCGAGCCCGGCTCGACCACCCCGGCGCCCAGCGTCGCCGCCATCTCGTCGCCCGCGCCCATGACCACCAGGGTCGAGCCGTCGAGCCCGGTCGCTTCGCGCAGCCAGTCGCGGATCGGGCCGAGCACGGCGTGGGCCGGCCGGACCGGCGGCAGCCGCGCCATGTCGACGCCGAACGCCTCGCACGCCTCCTCCGACCACTTGCGCGCACGCGGGTCGAGCGCGCTCGTCGACGACGCGTTCGAGGGATCGACGGCGAGCTCGCCCGACGCCTGCCACGCCACCCACGAGCCCGGCAGCGTGAACACCGCGGCCGCCTCGTAGGCGTCGGGCTCGTGCCGGGCGACCCAGGCGATCTTGGGCGCCACGTGCCCGGGGTCGAGGTTGCAGCCGGTCAGCTCGCGCAGCCGCGGGGCCTCGATGCGCGCGGCGGCGCACTCCTCCCCCGCGCGGCGGTCGCACCAGATCAGCGCGGGCCGCAGCGGCGTGCCGTCGGCCCGAGCGGCGACCAGCCCGTCGAGCTGGGAGCCGAACGACAGCGCGGCGATCTCGCGTCCGGCGGTCTGCTCGCGCAGCCGGCTCAGCGTGGCCACCAGCGCGGCCGTCCACTGCTCGGGATCCTGCTCGGCCCAGCCCGCCTGCGGATAGCTGAGCGCGTGCGGCTCATAGGTCGACGCGACCAGCGTCCCGTCGAGCTCGAGCGCCTCGGCGCAGGTGCCCTGCGAGCCGACGTCGACGCCGACGACGAGCGGAGGCTCAGTCACCGGGACCGCGCCGCAGGACCGTGAAGGTGAAGGCGTCGGCGATGTGGTGCTCGCGCGAGACGAGCACCGGCACGCCGTCGGCGGTGCTGTCGACCTGGTCGATCGTGATCAGCAGCGCGCCGGCCGGCACGTCGAGCCGGCGGGCGACGTCGCCGTCCGCGTTGCGCGGCGTGAGCTGGGCGACGCCGTGGTCGACGGCGAGGCCGCGTTCCGCGAGCGCCGTGTAGATCGAGCCCTCGCCGAGCTCGGCGAGGTCCTCGGGCGACAGGTGCTCGGTCCGGCACCAGTCGTTGACGTCGACCACCCGCCGCCCGTCGGCGGTGCGCACGCGGCGGAGCGAGCTCACGGGGGACCCCTCCTCGACGCCGAGCGCCTCGGCCACGGCGGCTGGCGCGGGAACGGCGCCCGCGCTCTCCTCCACCGAGCCCGGAAGCATCCCGCTGCGCGCGATCATCGAGGAGACGCCGAAGTTGCGCCCGAGGTCGTTCGGCAGCGCCGGCCGGTGCGATACGTAGGTCCCCGACCCGTGCTTGCGGCTGACGAACCCGTCCTCCTCGAGCACGGTGATCGCCGCGCGCATCGACGAGCGCGAGACGAACCGCCGGCGCGCCAGCTCGGGCTCCGACGGCAGCCGCTCGCCCGGCCGCCACTCGCCGGCGAGGATGCGCGTCCGCAGCTCCTCGGCGAGGCTGTGGCGGAGCGAGATCTTCACGGCGCCACGACGACCTTCAGAGCCTCCCCGGCGCGGATGCGCGGGAAGGCGTCGGGCGTCTCGTCGAGGCCGATGATGTCCGAGACCACCGAGCGGATGCCGCCTGCGTCGGAGGCCAACATGTCCAGCGCCGCGACCTGGTCGCGGTGACGCGAGGCGTACGAGCCGTGCACCTGGACCTCGCGGTAGTGCAGGACGTTGGAGGGGAACTGGATGTGCGTCGTGCCCTTCGGCAGCCCGCCGAAGAACAGGACGCGGCCGCGCGGGGCGGCCATCTCCATCGCCTCCTGCTGCGCGACGTCGCTCGAGCAGGCGACGATCACGACGTCGGCGCCGAAGCCTTCGGTGACGCGCATCACCGCCGCGCCGCCGTCCTCCTGCTCGGTGTCGACGTAGGCGACGCGCTCGTCGCCGAGGATGTCGAGCGCGAGCTCGAGCCGGCGCGCGGCGCGCTCGAGCAGCATCACCTGGCCGGCGCCCTGCAGCCGCGCCAGCGCGGCGTGGGCGGTGCCGACCGGGCCGGTGCCGATCACGACCACGACGTCGTCGAGCCCGATCGCGATGTCCTTGTGGCCGCAGATGACGTCGCTGAGCGGGTCGGCGAACGTGGCGTGGGCGGGCGACAGGCCGTCGGGGATGCGGAACAGGTTCTTGAGCGCGATGTTGGGGATCGCGACGCGATCGGCGTAGGCGCCGGGATGGTCGAAGCCCATCAGCTCGCCGTTCAGGCACAGGTTCTCGGCGCCGCCGCGGCACATCCGGCAGCGGCCGCACCAGAGCGTCGAGATGCAGTGCACGGCGTCGCCGGCGGAGATGCCGCCGGCCGCCACCTCGGCCTCGGCGCGCGGACCGATCTCGATCACCTCGCCGGAGATCTCGTGGCCGAGCACCCAGGGCGCCTCGATCCGGCGGTCGCCGTTGTAGAACGAGCGCACGTCGGTGCCGCAGACGCCGCACGCGAGCACGTGCAGGAGCACCCCGTCCTCGGGGCACACGGCATCCGGAGCGGTACCGATCTCCATGCTGCCCGGCCCGTTCCAGATCGCTGCTCGCACGCTGCCCCTCCTCCTCCGCTGGACCGGTGGTAGCGTACCAGTTGTCAGACAACTCAGACTGGGATGGGGACCCGATGATCGAGTTCATCTTCATGCTCACGCGCGACGATGTGACGCTCACGGACGCCCGCGAGGTCTACGCGTCGGTCGCCGGCACCGGCCTCCGGCACGTCGGCTGCAAGGACGTGGGCCTGCCGCGCGAGGAGCTCGCGGCGCTGATGGACGACATCCGCTCGCACGGGCACGAGACCTGGATCGAGGTGGTCTCGGAGACCGAGGAGGACACGCTGCAGTCCGCTCGCGTGGCGGCCGAGATCCGGCCCGACCACCTGATCGGCGGCACGCTGATCGAGCCCGTCCAGGAGATCCTCGCCGGCACCGGCGTGAAGTTCTGGCCGTACGTGGGGCAGATCGTCGGGCATCCCTGTCTGCTGCGCGGGGAGATCTCCGAGATCGTCGAGGACACGAGGCGCGCCGCGTCGCTGGGCGTCGACGGGATCAACCTGCTCGCCTATCGGTATGACGGAGACGTCGAGGCGCTGGTGCGGGCGGTCGTCGGTGCGTGCGACCTGCCGGTGATCTGCGCGGGCTCGGTCGACAGCGTGGAGCGCATCCGGGCGTTGGACGGCGTGCGGTGCCTGGGCGTTCACGATCGGCACGGCGGCTTTGGACGGGAAGCTGGTGGGCGGTCCGCTCGAGGCCGAGCTCGCCGCGGCGCTGGACGCCGCGGGCGCCGGGGCCGCGGCGGGCTGAACTTCCGCTTGTAGGGAGGCGGGGTTGGCCGATTTCGCGGCCGCACAGGGATGCGTGGCGAGTTTTGTTCGGTATGCGAGCAGAACTCGCCACGGACTCGCTGAGGGGCTCGAACCCGACTCCCTCAATGCCGAAGTTCGAGCCCGAGACCCCGGTCGCGCGACCGGGGTCTCGAACCTAACGCCTAGAGGACGGTCTCCCCCTCGTCGATCATGCGGCCGATCATGTCGAACTTCTTGCGGTTGGTCCGCTTGAGCCAGAACGCGTAGCCCAGCGAGATGAGCACGCCCACGATCGCGATCCACTTGATCAGGTCGGCGTAGCCGATCGTGCCGGCGAGCACGTCGATGTTCGCGAACAGCAGGTAGAGCGCGAACACCTGGCCGACGATGGCGATGATCGGGGCCACCACGACGACCCAGAACGAGTCGGGGTGCTTGTGGCGCCGGTGCCAGACGATCACGGCCAGTGCGCAGATCGTCTGGATGGCCATCAGCCACACCACGCCCTGCACCGCCATCATCGTGTAGATGCGGACGTAGGCGGTGTCGAACCCGGCGCCGAAGCCGAACCCGGAGCCGATGCCCCAGGCCAGCACGAGCGCCAGGGCGATCACCGTCTGGAACACGCTCGCCACGTACGGCGACTTGTGCGTCGGGTGCGTCCTGCCGAGCGCCTTGGGCAGGATCTCCTCCCGGCCCATCGCGTAGTAGTAGCGCATGGCCGCGTTGTGGAATGCCATCGCGCACGCGAACGAGCCGGTGAGGATGAACACCTCCATCACGTGCACGAAGAACTGGTTGCCGTACTCGCCCATGGCGAGGAAGAACGGGCCGGCCGGGTTCTGCGCGTCCTCGATGAGCGACGACTCCGGGTAGGCGGAGACGAAGGCCAGCGAGGTGATGACGTAGAGGATCCCCAGGCCGATGACCGAGATCAGCGTCGCGCGGACGATGATCATCTTCGGGTTACGCGACTCCTCGGCGTAGTTGGGCACGGCCTCGAATCCCACCCATGACCAGAAGGCGAGGAAGAGGCCGACCCCCGCGGCCAGGCCGACGCCCGGGTCGGTCAGCTTGAACATGTTGAGCGATTCCCACTGGATGCCGCTGGCCTCGCTGCCGCCCGACCCGAAGACCACGACGTCGAAGATCGCGAGGATGACGAGCTCGCCGATCAGCGCGGTGCCGAGCACCTTCACCGA
Source organism: uncultured Solirubrobacteraceae bacterium (assembly GCA_963835525.1). GTDB lineage: Bacteria > Actinomycetota > Thermoleophilia > Solirubrobacterales > Solirubrobacteraceae > DASSUW01. The sequence goes on along the minus strand of CAWIFM010000008.1, from coordinate 1,232,533 downwards.
CAGCTCGACGTCGAACCAGCACAACACGCTGATCAGCAGGGCGGCGCCGACGCCGAACAGGATCCACGGGATCTCCCAGCCGAACCACGACTCGAAGTTCGTCACCGCGAAGTACGAGAACCCGCCGAGCAGCGAGACCTCGAACAGCGTGTAGGCGAGCGCGCCGCAGATGCCGGTCGCCAGCCCGAGCTCACGACCGAGGCCGTGCGAGATGAGCGTGTAGAAGCCGCCGGTGGCGCGGATCTTGCGCGCCATCGCGACGTAGCCGATCGAGAAGATCGTGAGGATGATCGTCGCGAACAGGAACGCGGCCGGCGTATAGAGGCCGGTGCCGAAGCCGACGGCGAACGGCACGTTGAAGAGCATCGCGGAGATCGGCGCGGCGCCCGTCACCGCGATGAAGATCACGCCCATCAGGCCGATGGCCCCGGGCTTCAGTCGGTCGACCCCGGAATCGGCCACCGAGACGGACTCGACCATGCCCGCGTGGTGCGCCTCGACCCGTGTGTCCGGCTGCGTGGTGGACATCAGCTCCCCTCTCTCCGTTCCCTCGGTTGGACCAAGTTGTCCGACGACTTGGGCATTGAACCACCTGCGGGGGCGATGTGGCAAGCGTCACAAGACCTGCACGGCCGCGCCCACCGAGCGTGCTCGCACCACGATCCGGGCTCGGTCGCCGCGGAAGAGATCGTGCGAGCGCTCGAACGGCCGGCCGTCGGCGTCCCACGTCGTGCGCGCGACGGTCAGGAGCGGTGCCCCGCGCGCGACCCCGAGCAGCCGCGCCTCGCCGGCGCCGGCCGCCACCACCTCGATCCGCTCCTCCGCCTCGCCGGGCTCGAGTGCGTACTCGGACTGAAGCAGCTCGTACAGCGATCCGGACAGCGAGCGGTCGAGCAGGCCCGGGAACCGCTCGGCCGGGAAGCTCGCCCGCTCGAGCGAGATCGGCTCGCCGTCGGCGAGCCGCACGCGCACCACCTCGAGCACGAGCTCGACGCCCAGCGCCGCCGCGGTGTCGGCGTCGGCCTCGAGCGTCGCCGTCGACAGCACGCGCGCGTCGGACTCGAAGCCCTGGCGGCGCAGGTAGTACGGCAGGCTCGTCAGGCTCGTGAGGTCGCGCTCGACCTTGCGCTCGGCGACGAAGATCCCGCCCGCCCGCCCCCGCGCGCGCCGCACGACGCCGTTGCGCTCGAGGTCGGCCAGCGCGGCCCGGATCGTCGAGCGCGAAACTCCGTACCGCTCCGCCAGGTCCCGCTCGGCCCCGAGCCGCTCGCCGGGCGCGCCGAGCTCGTCCAGCAGCCGGTCGCGAGCGGCGCGCGCGGTCGGGCCGAGCGAAAGGTCGCTCACATCGCTTCCATCGCCATCGGCGACTCCGGCAGCACCTGCCCGCCGTCGACCACGATCGTCTGGCCGGTGATGTAGCCCGCCTCGTCGGTGGCGAAGAACAGCGCCGCGTAGCCGATGTCCTCGACCTTGCCGAGCTTCTTCTGCGGGATCGAGGACTCCATGGCGTGCCGGTACTCCGGCCCCAGCTCGTCGAGCCCCTCGGTCTCGATGTTGCCGGGCATGACCGCGTTGATCGTGATGCCCTTCGGCGCGAGCTCGATCGCCGCGGTGCGCAGGAAGCCGAGCTGTGCGGCCTTGGTGGCGCCGTAGTGGGACCAGCCGGGGTAGCCGGTGATCGGGCCGGTGATCGAGGACGTGAGGATCACGCGCCCGTGGCCGCTCTGCTCCAGCGCCGGCATGCAGGCCTTGACCGAGAGCATCGTGCCCTTGACGTTGGTCGCGAAGATCGCGTCGATGTCCGCCTCGCTCATGTCCTCGAGCTTGACGTCGGGGAACACTCCGGCGTTCGCGCACAGGACGTCGATGCCGCCGAGGCGCTCCCTGACCTCCGCGGCCATGCGCTCGCAGTCGGCGGCGACGCCGACGTCCGCCTGGATGTACGTCGCGCCGAGCTCCGCGGCCGCCGCCTCGCCGGCCTCGGAGCCGCGGCCGGCCACCGCGACCTTCGCGCCCGCGCCGGCGAAGACGCGCGCGATGCCCTTGCCGATGCCCTTGGTGCCGCCCGTGACGAGGACGGTGCGGCCGGTGAGCGGGGTGAACAAGCTGGGCCTCCTATCGAGTCGAGAGATAACGCTCGGCGAGCTCGCAGGTGACCGTGGTGAAGCCGGCGCCGAGCTCGGCGGCCTCCGTCGCGAACGTGTGGTGCGAGCCGATCCAGGCGACGAGCAGGAGCCGGCGGAGCATCACGAAGGTGTCGAGCTCGGCCTCGTCGGCCGCGTCGAGCGGCGCCACCGACCGGTAGCCCTCCAGCCACGCCTCGCGCAGCTCGGGCACGCGCGGGTGCTCCTCCATGAACGACACGGTGGTCGCGAAGTCGTACATGAACCACGCGAAGCCGCTGTCGTCGAAGTCGATCACGCGCACGTGGCCGTCCTCGACCAGCAGGTTGGCGAGCCGGATGTCGGCGTGGACGAGCCCGAAGCGGTCCTCGCCCTGGCCGTAGGCGCGCAGCCGCGACTCGATCGTCGCCGCGAGCCGCTCGAGCAGGGCCAGCTCCTCGGCGCCCATGCCGAGGCCGTCCTGCCACAGGCCCCAGTAGCCCTCCGAGCCGAGCGTGTGCGCGAAGTCCCAGACCGGGCGGTCGAAGCCCGCGGGCCGGCTCCACGCGCGGGCGTGCGCGTGCATGCGGGCGGACACGGCGCCCAGCATCCGGAAGCCGGCGATCACCTCGTCACCCTCGGGGTCCGGCTCGGCTCCCGGCAGCCACTCCCACAGCACCACGTTGTGCGTGCCGAGGTCCACGACGCGCTCGCCGGAGGGCGCCGCGACCGGAACGCAAGTGTCGACGGCGCCGTGCTCGCGCAGGGCGTCGACCCACTGCAGCTCGCACTCGATCTGGTGGGCCGTGCGGTATCCGGGACGGTGGACGCGCAGCGCGAAGGTGCCCTTCTCCGGGTCCTCGACGCGGTACGTGTGGTTCTCGGAGACGTTGCAGAGCTCAGCCGTCGCGCCGGGCGACAGGGCGAAGCGCGACAGTGCTTCCTCGATCATCAGTGTTCGCGTCCCGCGACGTCCTCCAGCACGCGGGTGATCTCCTCTCGTGCGCGGACGATATCCGGGGTCGCGCCCGCGAGATAGACGCGGCCGGCGGCGCCGATCATCGAGACGGTGACCAGCGTGAGCTCCGGCGCGGCGCGCTCGGCGGCGTTGGCGGCGACGGCGGCGAACAGCGCGGGGACCATCTCGACGACCAGCAGCGTCTGGCCCGGGAGCAGCATCGAGGCCTCGCGGTTGCGGTTGACGATCACCGCGTGCTGGTCGGTGACGTCCTCGATCACGTCGGTGTAGAGGATCCGCGGCCGCAGCCCGTCCTCGGCCTTCGCCCCGATCCCGGCGAGGATCGCCTCGCCCGCCTTCTGCACGTCGGCCGGCTCGCGCGAGTGGACCTCGAGCACGCCGAACTGGCGCTCGACGTAGTGGATCCCGGGCTCGACCTCGGGCACGGCCTTGAGCGCCAGGTCGATCACGCGCTCGATCGCCAGGGCGGGCGCGACCTCGACGATCAGGGCGTGGTCGCCCTCGATCGGCGGGTAGCCGCGCGCCCGCAGCGGCGTGCCGAGGTACGCCGCGAACTGCCGGCCCAGCTCGGGGATCGGCAGGTAGACGCGGAGCTCTACGGTCACGCGGCCGTAGCCGTGAAGTGCTTCCCGAGCTCGTTGTGCGGTCGTGGGATGACGTGCACGCGAGACGAGCTCGCCGACGGTCCCGGCGGTCTCGGCCCCGGCCTCGGTCGCCGCCTTCACCGCGCCGACGTCGCCCTTGACGACCACCGACACGAGGCCGTCGCCGACCTCCTCGCGCGAGATGATGGTGACGTTGGCCGCCTTCACCATCGCGTCGGCGGCGGCCAAGGCCGCCACGTAGCCCTTCGTCTCGATCATGCCGAGCGCTTCGCTCATGACTTGTCTCCTTGTTCGTCCAGCGAACCTATGATCAGGGCGTCGAGCGGAGGATGCTCGGGGCTGAAGTAGCCCGACGCCACCGAGCCCGTCGCCACCAGGACCCGCTCGCCCTCACCGCTTCCGAGGACGTCGAACGCGACCAGCGTCGCGCCGTCGTCCGTCTTGACCTCCAGCAGGGCACCGCTGGGCAGCGAGTCGACCCGCCGCGTCATCCATACGGACCCCGTGACCGTCGCTCTCAGCATCAGCGCTCCCGTTCGATGTCGACACCCAATGCCCGTGCCTTCTCGCGCGCCAGCGGGGTCAGCACGGCACCCGGTCCGAGCACGAGCCGGCCGCCGGCGTCGGCGGCCTTCTTGATCGTTCTCTCCGTCACCGCCCCGTGCGCGATCCGCATGGCGCCCGTGGCGCCCCCCAGCGTGAACCGCAGCCGTCCGGCGCGGATCGCGTCGCTCTGATCGAGCACCACCCGCACGAACGCGGCGAGGTCGTCGTCGCTGGAGATGCGGACGGTCTCCGTGCGCTCGGGGTTGCCGATCACCTCGCCCGGCGCGGCCGGCTGTGACCAGGTCGAGGGCCGGTGCACGGCGGCGACCGGCGGCGGCGGAACACTTGCCGGCAGCCCGTTGCCGTTGCCGAGCGCCTCCTGCAGCAGCTCGCGCACCAGCTTGCGCGCCTCCTCGCGATGGTCGCTCATCCCACCGCCTCCAGTGCGCCGGTCGCGGCCTCGGCGGCGGCGCGCACGTCGGACTCCTCGCCCGTGATGTACACGCGCCCGGTGGCGCCGATCATGCGGTAGTCGACGACCTTGATCCGCGCGGCCTTCTCCGCCTCGTTGACGGCCAGGATCGCGTACGAGGCGGGCTGCATCTCCAGCACGAACAGCGACTCGCCGGGCAGCGCCATCGAGCCCAGCTTGTTGCGGTTGATCAGGAACGTGTGCTGGTGGTCGAGCCGCGAGACGAGCGTCGAGGCCAGGACCTCGGGCCGGGTGGCCTCCGACGGCGACGCGCCGAGCGCGTCGAGCACGGCGGCGCTGGCCGAGCGCACGGCGGCCGTCGAGCGCGAGTGGAACTCCAGGTAGCCGAAGTGGCGCTCCACCACGAGGATCCCGGGCTGCAGCGCCGTGTGCTTGACCGCGACGTCGGTCAGCGGCTCGATGTCGAGCCCGGGCGCGACCTCGATCACCGCCGCCGCCATCCCCGTGCGTGGCAGGCGGCCGCGGATCCAGGTGCCGAGGTAGCACATGGTCTGCGGCTGCAGCTGGTCGATGAAGATCGCGGAGCGCAGCTCAGCCATGGACCAGCTCCCGCAGCTCGTCGAGGATCAGCTGCCGCAGGTCGTCGCGCGTGAGCCCGTTGCCGGACGGCCGCGCCACCGGCGCCGGCTCGGGGCGCGCCTCCCACGGCTCCAGCCCGGTGAAGTCGCCGAACGGCTCCTCGGTGGCGTACGCCACACGCGTCCACTGCGTGAGGTGCTTCGGCTGCAGGTTCTCGGTCAGGCTCGAGCGCCCGAAGAAGCCGGTGCCGACCGTCATCGTGGGCGCCAGGTTGGTGTCGAGCCCGGACGAGCCGGTGCTGCCGGGCGCGTTGACCGACACGCGCAGCACGCGCACCGCGGCGCCGTAGGCGAGGATCGTCTTCGGGTCGGTCGAGTGGATGACCGCCGAGTGGCCGGCGCCGCCGATCCGCAGCAGGGCGCGCGCCGCGTCGATGCCGCGCGCGGCGTCGGGCACGCGCACCAGCCCCAGCAGCGGGAAGAGCTTCTCCAGCGCGAGCGGCTCCTCGGGCACGATCAGCGGGAACGGCGCGACCAGCACGCGCGTGCCGGCCGGCACGCTGATCTCGGCGGCGGCGGCCAGCGCGGCGGCGTCCTTGCCGGCCAGCGCGGTCTCGATCCGTCCCTCGGGATAGAGCGCCGCGCGGGCCCGCGCGGCCTCCTCCTCGTCCAGTACGTGCGCGCCGTTGCGCGCCAGCTCACGCTCGAGCGCGTCCGCCACGCGCTCCTCGACGATCGCGACCGACTCGTTCGTGCACAGGATCGAGTTGTCGAAGGCCTTGGAGTCGGCGAGGCAGCGCGCGGCGCGGGCGACGTCGGCTGAGGCGTCGACCAGCGCGGGCACGTTGCCGGGGCCCACGCCGAGCGACGGGTTGCCCGAGCGGTAGGCGGCGCGCACGACCGCGGTGCCGCCGGTGGCGACGATCACGTCGACCCCGTCGTCGGACATCAGCGCCTCGATCAGCGGGATCGTCGGCTCCTCGACGACCTGGAGGCAGCCGTCGGGAGCGCCCGCGGCGGCCGCCGCCTCGGCCAGCAGGTGCACGGCCTCGGCGCACACACCGCGCGCCAGCGGGTGCGGCGACACCACGACGGCGTTGCGCGTCATGAGCGACAGCAGGACCTTGAAGTAGACGGTGGCGATCGGGTTCGTCGACGGCGTGAGCGCGAGCACGACGCCGGCCGGCTTGGGCACCGCGACGATCTTGGCCTCCGCGTCGACCTGGATCCCGACGAAGTCGTCGCCCGCGTAGCGCTCGACCACGCCGCGCGAGCACGCCTCGTTCTTGCGCCGCTTGTGCTCGGCCACCCCCATGCCGGTCTCCTCGACCGCCATGACGGCGAATCTTTCGGCGTTTTGGTACGCCACCTCGGCGACGGCCTCGACCACGCGGCGCGTTCCGTCGCGGTCGTACTCAGCGAACGCGGTGGCCGCCCAGCGGGCGCGCTGGAGCATCATCCGCGCACGCTCGATCATGCCGGCACCGCCACCTCGGCGAGCGCCTTCCCGATCGCCACGCGGGCACGGTCGAGCACCTCGTCGACCATGTCGGGCCCGAGCAGGATGCCCGGCTTGAACTGCAGGACGCGCGGGTCGAGCGTCGAGAAGATCGCCCACACGCCGTTCTCGTAGAGGTGCCGCATCACGAGCTTGGCGCCCTGCGGGTGGTCGAACTCGAGCCCCATCACCACGCCGTCCTGGCGGATGCCGACGAACCAGTCGGGATAGAGCTCCTGGATGGCGCGCAGGCCGGCGCGGAAGCGGTCGGCGATGTAGTGCACCATCGAGCGCACCTCGGGCCGCCCGCAGATCTCGAGCACCTTCAGGGCCACGACGCAGCCGAGCTCGGCGCCGCCGCCGGTCGAGATGTGGCCGAAGCCGTCCTCCTTCAGCCAGGCGCTGCACTCCTCGCTCACCACGCAGCAGGCGATCGGGTACATGCCGCCGGTGATCCCCTTGCCGACGATCATGATGTCCGGCTCGATCCCGGCCTTGGCGATCCCCCACATCTCGCCCGTGCGCATCAGCCCGGTCTGGACCTCGTCGGCGATGTAGAGCGCGCCATGGCGCTCGCAGAGCCGTTTGACGGCCTGCAGATAGCCCGGCTCCGGGAGCGGGAAGCCGTAAGTCGCGGGGATCGTCTCGATCACCACGCCGGCCACGTCGCCGCCCTTCAGCGCCTCCTCCATCGCCTCGAGGTCGTTGAACGGCACCTGCGCGAACTCCTCCGGGCGATCGGACAGGAAGAGCTGGCTGAAGCGCTCGTCGCCGGTCGCCACCGCGAGGCCGGTATGCCCGTGGTAGCCCTTGCGGATCGAGACGATCTTGCGCCGCTGCCGCGTGTGGCGCGCGGTCTTGATCGCTATGTCGGTCGCCTCGCCGCCGCCCGAGCCGTAGATGACGCGCTTCATGTTCGGCGGGCAGGTGGCGACCAGCGCCTCGGCCAGCGCCGTGCGGGCGAGCGCCGGGAAGTGGTGGTTGCCGATGTCGAACCGGCCCATCGCCTGCTCGAGCGTCGCGATCAGCTCGGGGTTGCGATGGCCGAGGTTGTAGGTGCCGCCGTTGAGGTGCAGGTCGATCAGCCGCCGACCGGCCATGTCCCAGAAGCAGTAGCCCTCGCGGCGGTCGATGACGAGATCGACGCCGGCCTCCTGCCAGAAGCGCGTCTTGTCCGGGTTCCAGAACTCCTCGGACTTGCGGAGGAAGTCGGCCTTGGACTCGTAGGAGAAGAACCCGTACTCGTACATGCTCCCGGCGCGGAACGTACCAGAAGCCAGACCAAATGCAACCAATAGCTACATTTGGTCCAACAGGCGATCGACGGCGGCGACGAACTCGCCCGGCCGGTCGAGCTGCGGCACGTGGCCGGCGCCCGGGATGACCTCGGCTGGGGCGGCCGGCAAGAGCGGTCGCAGCTCCTCCAGGGTGTCGACCGGGAACAGGTGGTCGCGGTCGCCCCACAGGAAGCCGACGGGCATGGTCAGCTCCGGCAGCCGTGACCTGAGGTCGGCCGCCGCCACCACGGCGACCGCGGGGGCGACGCGCTTCGCCCCGCGCGAGGCGGCGATGGTGGCGCGCGCCTCCTCGGCAGAGGCCGCCGCGGGGTCGGTCAGGAGGCCGTACAGGAGCACCCGCCGGGCGGACGCGTTGCCGACCAGCCGCGGCGCGACACGCCGGCGGGCGGCGACCACGGTCGCCGACACGCGCCCGGCGATCGCAGGAATCGGAGCGCGGTGCGGCGCGAGGCCCGCCGGCGCGGCCAGGATCAGGCGCCGGACGAGGTCCGGCCGCCGCTCGGCCAGCACGATCGCCACGGCACCGCCGAGCGAGTTGCCGAGCAGGTCGACCGGCGCGGGCAACGCGGCGAGCGCATCGGCGAGCGCGTCGGCCACGTCCTCGAGCACGAACCCGCGGCCGATCGGCGGCGACTCCCCGAAGCCGGGCATGTCCGGGGTGGCGACCAGGTGCCGCTCCGCGAGGCCGGGCACGACGTGACGCCAGATCGAGCGGCTCGTGGCCACGCCGTGGACGAGCACGAGCGGCGGTCCCTCGCCCTTCACGTCCATGGCGACCACGTGCGGAGCCTACGGCCTACGGCGTCCAGTCGAACACGAATGCGCCGTCGATCGGCAGCGTGTGGCCGCCCGTCCCGTCGAGTGGGTCGACGCGGACGTGCACCGGTCCCTCCGAGTGCTGGTAGTAGGTCAGCCGGCCGTCCGCGGCCCAGGTGGGATGCGACTCGAAGCGCTCGGCGCTCCGCGTGACGTTGCGGACGCCGGTTCCGTCGGCGCGCATCACGAACACGTCCTCGCCGCCGTCGCGGTCGGACATGAACGCGATCCTCTTCCCGTCCGGCGACACGGCGGGCCACTGGTCGCGCCCGGGATGCGCGGTCAGGTTCGTCTCCTCCCCGCCCTCCGCGGCGATGCGGGCGATCTCGAAGTCGCCGGCACGGTTGGCGCCGAACGCCAGCCAGCTCCCGTCCGGTGACCAGCTCGGGTACTCGCTCAGCTCGTCGGCCCGCGTGAGCCGGCGAGCGTTGCCGCCCCCGGCGTCCATCACCCACAGCTCGTGCGTGCCTTCGCGTGAGGACATGAAGGCGATCCGGCGGCCGTCCGGCGATACGGCCGGCGACCAGTCGGCCACGCCGGGGCTGCGCGTGAGGTTGCGGGCGCCCGTGCCGTCGGCGCGCATGCGCCAGATGTCGCCCTCGTCGCCGCGCGGCGGGTTGACGCGGTAGGCGAGCCAGCGGCCGTCCGGCGCCCAGGACGGCGAGAACTCGTTCACGGCGCCGTCGGTCAGGCGCCGGGCCTGGCCGCCGGGCGCCCGGACGAAGAGGTCGAGCCCGGTAACCGGGCCGACCTCCGCCGAGTACGCGACGGTGCCGGGCCAGCGGTCGCGGTCCTCGCCGCCGCAGCCGGCCGCGAGGGCGAGGACGATCAGCACCGCGATCCGAGTCATGCCTGCGCTACACGCGCTCCGCCGGGCCGGTTCCGGCCCGCTTGACGCTTGCGCATGCAACGAATAGCTTCCGCGGGCGCGATGGGAGGCGAGGCTCCGGTCAGCCACATCAGCCAGGCCCACCCCGACCGCGTCGAGGTGCGCGGCCGTGACCTGACCTCCGAGCTCATGGGGTCGGTGACCTTCACCGAGTACTTCCACCTGCTGGTCACCGGCCGCGAGCCGACCGACGACCAGCGCTACTTCCTCGACCTGCTGCTGGTCGCCATCGCCGAGCACGGGATGATGCCGACCAACGTCGCCGCGCGGATGACGCTGTCGGCCGACCCGAACGCGCTGCAGGGCGCCGTGGCGGCCGGGATCCTCGGCGCCGGGCCCGTGATCCTCGGCACCTCCGAGGAGTGCGCGCGGCTGCTCGAGAAGGACGACCCGGTCGCCGAGGTGCGCGCCATCCGCGCCGCCGGCGGCCGCGTCCCCGGCTTCGGCCATCCGGTGCACAAGCCGCTCGACCCGCGCGCCGAGCGGATCCTCGAGCTCGCCGACGAGCGCGGGGTGAGCGGCAAGCACGTCGCGCAGGCGCGCCGGGTCCGCGATGCGGTGGCGGAGGCCTACGGCCGGCCGCTGACCATGAACGTGGCGATGCCGATCGCCGCCGTGATGCTCGATCTCGGGTTCCCGGCCGGCGTCGTCAAGGCGGTGCCGATCCTCGCCCGCACCGCGGGCCTGCTCGCCCACCTCGCCGAGGAGCGCGAGCAGCCGCTGGGCTTCCACATGGCCTCCGCGGCCGAGCACTCCATCCGCTATGAGTGACGACGCCGCGTACCGCGAGCAGATCGCCTACCTGCTCGAGCGCTCGCCCTTCTACCGCGAGAAGCTGGCGGGCCACGATCCCGGCGGCCTCGAGGACATCGCCCGCCTCCCCCTCACCGACAAGAGCGAGATCCGGGCGACCGTCACGCGCGAGAACCCCATTGGCGCCCACCTGTGCGCCGAGCCGCACGAGATCGTCCGCATCTACTCCACCAGCGGCACCACCGGCACGCCGAGCTACATCCCGCTCACCGCGCAGGACCTCGAGAACTGGGTGACCGGCTCGGCGCGCAGCTACGCCGCCTCCGGCATCGAGAAGGGCCAGCGCATCGTCAGCACCTACAACGCCGGCCCGTTCGTGGCCGGCGCCGCGCTCGCGGTCTTCGACCGGCTCGGCCTCACCCACATCCCGGTCGGCACCGGCAACACCGACCGCCTCATCAAGGCGGTCGAGCTACTGCGGCCGGAGGCCGTCGTGACGACGCCCTCGTACGCCGCCTATCTCGCGGAGCGCGGCTTCGACCGCTCGAGCGTCGAGCGCGTCCTCGTCGCGGGCGAGCCGGGCGGCGGAGAGCCGGAGTTCCGCGCCAAGCTCGAGGCCGGCTGGGCCGCGCGCGTGACCGAAGCGATGGGGATCGGCGACATCGGCGTCAGCCTCTGGGGCGAGTGCGAGCACCAGGACGGCATGCACCTCGGCGCGCACGGCTTCGTCCATCCCGAGCTCATCGACCCCGAGACCGGCGAGGCCGTGCCGATGGAGGACGGCGCGACCGGCGAGCTCGTGCTCACCCACCTCCGCCACCGGGCCGCCCCGCTGCTGCGCTTCCGCACCCGCGACCACGTCGTCGTGCGCACGACGCCGTGCCCGTGCGGGCGCGGCGGGCCGCGCATCCGGTGCCTCGGCCGCACCGACGACATGCTGATCGTCCGCGGCGTCAACGTCTTCCCCTCCGCCGTCCGCGAGGTGGTGTCCGGCTTCGCCCCCGAGGTCAGCGGCCACATCCTCGTGCGGCCGCAGGCGGCCGGCGTCAAGCAGGAGCCGCCGCTGCCCGTGAGCGTCGAGCTGGCGCAGGACGCGCGGGCCGACGCCGCGCTCGCCGAGTCGATCCGCGAGCGGCTTCGTAGCGTGCTCGTGGTGCAGACTCGCGTCGAGCTGGTCCCGTGGGGCACGCTGCAGCGCAGCGAGTACAAATCGAAACTGGTTGAGCGATGAGAAAGCTTCAGACCCAGGGCGTCCACCACATCACCATCGTGGGCGCCGACCGGCAGACCTCGATCGACTTCTGGGAAGGCCTGCTCGGCATGCCCTTCGTCTTCGAGCAGCCGAACCTCGACAACGCGTCCGAGAGCCACCTGTACTTCGACCCCGGCGACGGACGCCTCATCACGATCTTCACCAACGAGGATCGGACGCCCGACCCGACGCGCACGGCGACGGACCCGGGCTGCGTGCACCACGTCGCGCTCTCGGTCTCGCAGGCCACCTTCGCCCAGACGGTGGAGCGGCTCGACGAGCGCGGCATCCGGCACAGCGGCGTCAAGGACCGCGGGTTCATGGACTCGATCTACTTCGAGGATCCGCTCGGCCTGCTGATCGAGCTCGCGTCCTACCGCTTCGAGCCGCCCTTCGGCCACCAGCACGGCGAGGTGCTGCTCGAAGCGCACAAGCTCCGCGTCGAGCGCGGCGACCACCACATCGACCGCGTCCACGTCGCCGACGCGATCGAGCGGCTCGCCGAGCGCTCGCGCGAGTCGCTGTCCGACGACCGGTCACCAAAGGACCCCTACCGCTAGGAGGAGCGCATGGCTGCGAACACGCTGAACATCCTCACCCCCAGCGTCAACAACTTGACGGTGCGGATCTTCGTGCGAGCCGCAGGGCTCGACTTCGAGGAGGTCAACGTCTGGGGCAAGACGACCGAGCCCGAGTATCTCGATAAGTACCCGGCCCACCTGACGCCGATGTTGGAGGAGGAAGGGCTGCCGAGGGGGACGCTCGGCGAGAGCTGCGCGATCATGGCCTACCTGTGCAACAAGCACGGGCTGGACCAGTTCTACCCGACCGATCCGGGCCGGCGCGCGATGGTCGACAACGCGATGTTCTACTTGATCGGGACCTTCTATCCGCTGCTGGCGCGCGCCACGTATCCGACGCTCGGCTTCCCGCAGTACGCCGGCGAGGTGGCCACGTCGGAGGCCGACGACGACATGAAGGCGAAGGCGGCCAAGGACGCCGAGACGGCGCTCGCCGATCCGCTCGAGGTCTTCCACTCCTACTTCATGGACGGCCAGAGGTTCATCGGCGGCGACCACCCCTCGATCGCCGACATCCGGCTGGCCGCGACGCTCGAGTTCCTGCGCGCGATCGACTACCCGTTCCCGGACTGGGCCGAGGAGTACATGAGCGCGATGGAGTCGGCGCTCGGCGAGGCGTACTCGGAGCCCGCCGGCGACGTCCGCGGCTTCGTGGCCTCGGTCAAGTCATGAGCGTGAGCGCTTGACGGCGTACATCGCCTGATCGGCCCGCCGCAGCACCCCGTCCACGTCGAGCTCGGCGTCCAGCTCCGCGACGCCGATGCTCGCGCGCGCCGTCACGGCCCGGCCCTCGAGCAGCGCGGGCCGCTCGATGAACTCCTGCTCGAGCGACTTGACGATGGCGGCCGCGCCGTCGGCGCCGGTCACCGGCAGCAGCACGGCGAACTCGTCGCCGCCGAGGCGCGCGATCACGTCGCTCTCGCGCAGCCTGCCGGTGAGGACGAGGGCGACGTGCTTGAGCAGGTCGTCGCCGCACTGGTGGCCCAGCGTGTCGTTGACCTCCTTGAAGCGGTCGAGGTCGACGAACAGCACCGAGGCCTGCCCGCCGTGGCGGCGCAGCAGCCGCAGCGCCTGCTTGACCTCGCGCTCGAAGAACCGGCGGTTGTAGAGGCCGGTGAGGTCGTCGCGTGTGGCGAGCCTGCTCAGCTCGGACTCGAGCCGCTTGCGCTCGGAGATGTCCAGCACCTGTGAGATGAAGTGCAGCGGCGCGCCGGCGGCGTCGCGCACGAGCGAGACCGACAGCAGCGACCACACCACCCGGCCGTCCGGGCGCAGGTAGCGCTTCTCCATCTGGTAGCCCGCGCGAGTGCCGGCCAGCGTCTCCTCGAGCTGGGCGACGTCGGCGTCGAGGTCGTCGGGATGCGTGATGTCCTGGAACGTCATGCCGTAGAGCTGCTCGCGCGAGTAGCCGACGATGTCGCACAGCGACGTCGTTGACGCGCAGCCAGCTGCCGTCGGGGGCCACCAGCGCGATGCCGACCAGCGCGTCGTCGAACGCGGTCCGGAACTGCTCGTCGGCCATTCTTGCGGTCGGAGATGTCGCGCGCCGCCGACTGCACGCCGATGAAGCGGCCGTCGTCGTCGCGCAGGGCCCGGCAGCGCGCCTCGACCCACACCCAGTCGCCGCCGGGGGTCGACATCCGGCGCTCGGCGATCTCCTCGTCGGCGCCGCCGGCAAGATCCGCGCGGAGCGCGCTTGTGCGCGTCGTGGTCGTCCGGGTGCATGAACTCGAACACCGACCTGCCGAGCATCTCGTCGGGAGCGCGGCCGTAGACCCGGGCGGACGCGGGCGAGACGTACGTGTAGACGCCGGCCTCGTCGGAGCGCGACACCACGTCGCTCGCCTGCTCGGCGAGGTCGCGGTACTCGCGCGCGCTGTGCGCGAGCGCCCGCTCGGTCTGCTTGCGCTCGCTGATGTCGCGCGAGATCGCGAGTCCGCCGACGATGGCGCCGTCGCGCTCGATCGGCGCGACGTCGATGTCGTAGACCTTGCTGCCGTCGGCGGTGCGGTGCTCGAAGCGCCGGCGCTCGCCCTTCAGAGCGGCGTCGTACTGCTCGGCGAGACGCTCGTAGGCCTGGCCCTCCATGAACTCGGACAGGCGCCGGCCCTCGAGCTGGCCCGCGTCGTAGCCGTGGGCGCCCAGCGCGCCGCCGCCGGCGAGCACGTAGCGCAGCTCGGTGTCGAACACCAGGATGCTCGTCTCGGACAGCGAGCCGAGCACCGAGAATGCGAGCTCAGCGGTACGGCGCAGCTCCCCTTGCTGTTCCGGATCCCGACCCATCGTCGCCTGCCGCACCCACGGTGCGGTCGGATGACAATACAGGCGTCTGGGAGGATCTCGCGAGTGCGGCGCACCGCCACCATCGCCGACGTTGCCGCCCAGGCAGGTGTCGGGGCCAGCACCGTGTCTCGCGTGCTCAACGACGGCCAGGTCAGCGGCCGCGCCCGCGCGCGGGTCATGGCCGCCATGGAGGAGCTCGAGTACCGGCCGCGGGCCAGCGCCCGGTCGCTGGTCACCGGCGCCACCCGGACGCTCGCTCTGGTGATCCCGTTCTTCACGCATCCCTCGGCCGTGCAGCGGATGCGCGGCATGCTCGCCGCGCTTGACGAGACCGAATACGACATCGTCGTCTGCAACGTCGCGAACGCCGCGCAGCGCGACGAGTACCTCGGCCACGGCGTGCCGCTCGACCGCAGCGACGGCCTGCTGATCGTGTCGCTCGCCCCGCGCGAGAGCGAGGTCGACGCGTTCCTGCGCTCCGGCGCCCGCGTCGTCCTGCTCGACGCCTTCCATCCCGGGCTGCCGTGCCTGTGGATCGACGACATCGCCGGCGGCGCGCTCGCCACGGGCCACCTGATCGAGCTCGGGCACGAGCGGATCGCCTTCGTCGGCGACCGGGCCGACCCCGGCCTCGGGTTCGTGTCCAGCGACCGGCGGTGCGAGGGCTACCGTCGCGCGCTCGAAGGTGCCGGCCTCCCGATCGATGCCGCGCTCGAGCGGCACGGACCGCACGGCCGGCTGGTGGCGCATCGCCTGACGCGCGAGCTGCTCGCGCTCCCCGAGCCGCCGACGGCGATCTTCGCCGCCTCCGACACGCAGGCCCTGGGCGTGCTCGAGGCCGCGAGCGACCTGGGCCTCGCCGTGCCCGGCGACGTCTCGGTCGTCGGCTTCGACGACCTCGAGGTCGCGAGCTACATCGGGCTGACCACCGTGCACCAGCCGCTCGAGGAGAGCGGACGCCGCGCGGTCGAGTGGCTCGTCGCCGCGATCGAGGGCGAGCAGCCGCCGCCCTGGGAGGAGCAGCTCGAGCTCGAGCTCGAGGTCCGGCGGACCACCGCGGCCCCGCGCTGACCTTTCGCGCGGCGGCGAGAACTGGCAATCTCGGGGGCGTGACCACGAGCGCCCCGACCCGCACCGACGGCAGCGTGCAGGCGCTCACCCGCGCCGGAATCTGGGTGCTGCTGGTGCTCGCGGCCCTCAACGGCCTGTTCCTCTACTTCGTCCCGGGCCGCGCCGACACCGACTACGCCTGGTCGATCCTGCCGGCGGTCAACGCGGCGTTCATCGGGGCCGGGTTCCTGGCCGGCACGCTCGCCACCGGGCTCGTGCTGGCGACCGCGTCGCGCTGGCGCACGTTCTCGACGCTCCCGCCCGCGTTGTGGGTGCTCGCGGCCACGCTGTTCGCGGCGACGATCATCCACGAGGACCGCTTCAAGTGGGACTACGTGCCGACCTGGGTGTGGGCGATCGTCTACGCAGGCGTTCCGCTCGCCGTGCCGTTCCTCGTCGCCCGTCAGCGGCGCGCGGCCGACCCCGACCCGGGAGCCGATCCGCGGCTGCGGCCGCTTCGGATGGTGTCGGCGATCGTCGGCGCGCTGGTGCTGGTGGGCGCCGTCGCGCTGTTCGTGGCGCCGGTCGAGCTCGGGGAGCACTGGCCGTGGCCGCTCACGCCGCTGCTCGGCCGCGCCGTCGCCGCCTGGTACATGCTGTTCGGGACGATGCTGCTCAGCTGCGCGTTCGGGCTGCGGCGCCCGGCCGAGGCGCTGATCCCCTACGCCACGCTCGCCGCCTGGAGCGTCCTGCTGCTCCTGCTGCCGGTCCTTCACCCGGACGACGTCAGCGGCGCCGGCCTCTGGATCGCGCTGATGCTCGCGCTGCTGGCCCTCTCGCTCTACGCGCTGCGCATCGCCGTGCCCGAGCGCGACAACCTCTGAGCGGAGGATTTATCAGCGGTTTGCCTTGCCCTAAGGCTCCCTAACGGGTCGTCCGCAACCATGACCTCGTGATCGAACTGCCGGACATCTTCGCCGCCGTGCTCGCGCTGCTGACCTTCGCGGTCTTCGTGGCGTTGACGTGGGCCGGCAACCACGGACACTGAGCGCCGTATCGTTGCGCCGATGGGCGCAATCGCAGATCGGCTGGCTGAGCTGGGCCTCACGCTTCCGGCCCCGCCGGCCGCCCCGCCCGGCGTGCGGCTGCCGTTCGCGTTCGTGCGCGTGCACGGCGACTTCGCGTACGTCTCGGGCCACGGGCCGCTCGACGGCGACCGGGTGCTCTTCACAGGCCGCGTCGGCGGCGAGGTCACCGTCGAGCAGGCCTACGAGGCGGCGCGGGCCACCGGCCTGTCGATGCTCGCCTCGCTCGAGCGCGAGCTCGGCGACCTCGACCGCGTGACGGCCTGGATCAAGGCGCTCGGCTTCGTGAGCTGCGCCGAGGGCTTCAACGCGACGCCGGCCGTCGATCAACGGCTTCAGCGACCTGATCCTGGAGCTGTGGGGCGAAGCCGGCCGCCATGCGCGGTCGGCGATCGGCGCCGGCGAGCTGCCCTTCGGCATGCCGGTCGAGGTCGAGGCCGTCGTCGCGCTCGCCTGATCAGGCGGGCGTGTAGAAGCCCGTGGTCCGCTCCGCCGCCGCGTGCGCCTCGTCGGGGTCGGTGCCGAAGGCGATGCTCGCCTCGCCCCACGCCTCGCTCGAGCGGCTGGTGAACTCCCGGCCCTCGTCGGACGCCTGCCACGCCTGGACGGCTTCGGAATCGACCGGCTCGCCCCCGCTGGCGAGGTGGAGGCTGAGGCCCATGACGGCCCCGTCCCAGCCGACCCCCACGGCGCCCGGGCCGTACTGCGCCCAGATCTCGTCCTCCACGTGGGCGATGTGCTCGAGCGCGAAACGCGTGCCGCCCGGCTCGGCCGTGAGACGCACCTCGACCCACGAGGTCTGGCCGCCGTACTCCCACGTCGCGTCGAGGCTGTGCGGCGCCTCGCAGCGCTCGATCGTGCCCGACGCGTTGCCCTCGAACGCGTAGCGGCCGCCCGGCCGCAGGTCGCCGGACACCGGCAGGAACCAGCGCGGCAGGCGCTCTGGGTTGGTGCAGGCGTCCCAGAGATCCTCGGGCGTGGTGTCGTACATGCGCGAGATCGTCAGTGTGCGCGCGTCACCGGCGGACAGCGTCCGGCTGCCGATCCGGCGGTCGACGCTGCTGATCTGGTGGTCGACGTCGATCATGGGCTGCTCCTCTCGTCGGGGTTGAGCCGGCGCTGGCGCCGGCCACGGGCGATCTCGGTGGCGAGCGCGTCCAGGTGCGGGGTCCAGAACGCGCGAAAGCGGTCGAGCCAGGCGTCCACGTCGCGCAGCGGCTCCGGGTCGACGGCGTAGAGCCGCCGGGCGCCCTCGGGGCGCACCGTCGCGAAGCCGGACTCGCGCAGCACGCGCAGATGCTGGGAGACCGCTGGCTGGGTGATCCCGAACTCCTCCCGGATGACCTCGGTGATCGCACCGGACGTGTGCTCGCCGGCGGCGAGCAGCTCGAGGATGCGCCTGCGGACCGGGTCGCCGAGGACGTCGAACGCGTGCACATCGATGATGTTATCAAGATTCACTTATATAAGTCAATGCTGCTATTCGCCGATCCTCGGTCCGACGCGCGTGACCTCGGGCCAACCCTGCATCGCCCACTCGGGCGGCTCGACGCCCGCCTCCTCGGCCTCCATCCGCGCGAAGTAGCGCTCGAAGGAGGCCGGCGTGCAGACCAGCACGTAGCGCGCCGGGGCGCCGGACAGGTTGGCGAACGTGTGGGCGACGTTGCGCGGCGCGAACGCGAGCTCGCCCACGCGCTTGGTGACGAGCTGGTTCTCCACCTGGAAGGTCAGCTCGCCCTCGACGACGTAGAACGCCTCGTCGAAGTCGTGCTTGTGCAGCGGCGGGCCGGGAAAGCCGGCCGGGACCGTGTTGTCGATCACGGACACCACGCCGGCGGACTCCTCGCTGCGGACCAGGACCTTGGGCATCGGATGCTCCTTTCAGGCGGTGCGGAGGGGGATCTCGCGGAGGGCCAGGACGACGAGCAGGCCGAGCAGGGCGACCGGCGCGCCGATGAGGAAGACGGTATGGAGTGCGCTCGCGACCTCGCTCGCGCCGGCGCCCTGCAGATGCTCGGGGTCGCTGCCGAGGCGGGACGCGAACACGGAGCCGAACAGGGCCACGCCGAACGCGCCGCCGAGCGCGCGGAACAGGTTCGCCGATGCGGTGGCGATCCCGAGATCGCGGCGGTCGACCGCGTTCTGGATCGCGATCGTCAGCACCTGGGTGACCATCCCGAAGCCGATGCCGAACACGGCCAGCACCAGGCCGGTGGCCACCAGCGGGGTGCCGGTGCCGATGCGGGACAGGCCCAGCAGGCCGGCGGCCATCAGCCCGAGCCCGGTCACAGGGAACAGCTTGGTAGCGGCCGGTGCGCTCGCGCCCTCGACGACCTGCAGGTAGATCGGCATGAACACGATCACGGCGAAGAAGGCCAGCATGGCGAGGAAGAGCGCGGCGGAGACGACCACGAACACCGGCTCGCGGAACAGGCGCAGCGGCAGCAACGGCTCCGGCGCGCTGCGCTCGCGCGCCACGAAGGCGCCGGTGAGCAGCGCGGCCACCGCCGCCAGGCCGGCGATCTCCGCCGCGTCCCAGGCATACTCGCGCCCGCCCCACGTGGTCACCAGCAGGATCGAGGTCAGCGCGCCGGCGAGCAGCGCTCCGCCGAGATAGTCGACCCGCGCGGGCGCCCGCCGGACGGGCAGGTGCAGCGAGCTCGCGGTCAGCGCGAGCGCCGCCGCCCCGATCGGCAGGTTGACGTAGAACACCCAGCGCCAGGACAGGTGGTCGGCGAACACGCCGCCGAGCAACGGACCCGCGACGCTCGCGACCACGAACACCATCTGGATGTAGCCCTGGTAGCGGCCGCGCTCGCGCGGGTTCACGATGTCGGCGACAAGCGCCATCGCGAGCGTCATCAGCCCGCCGGCACCCGTGCCCTGGAGCGCGCGGAAGGCGATCAGCTGGCCGAGGCTGCCGGCCATGCCGCTGAGCGCGGAGCCGGCGAGGAAGACGGCGATCGCCGCCAGGAACAGCGGCTTGCGGCCGTGCAGGTCGCTCGCGCGGCCCCACAGCGGCATGGTCACGGTGGCGCCGACGAGGTACGCGGTCACCACCCAGGAGAGCTGCTCGAGCCCTCCGAGGTCGGCGACGATCGTCGGCAGGGCGGTGGCGACGATCGTCTGGTCGAGCGAGGCCAGCAGCATGGCGAGCAGCAGGCCGGCGAAGGTAAGGCGGAAGCGGGTCATGCCAATCGTTATAGCGACTATAAGTTTCTAGTTCAAGTAATTTTCTAGTCGCTATACTGACCGCGATGGCCGAGGGCCTGCGAGAGCGCAAGAAGCAGCAGACGAGGCAGCAGATCGCCGAGATCGCCCGCCGCCGATTCGCCGAGGACGGCTTCGAGCGCGTGACCGTGGCCGAGATCGCGCGCGAGGCGCAGGTCTCCGAGAAGACGGTCTTCAACTACTTCCCCACCAAGGAGGACCTCGTCTACTGGCGGCTGGAGTCGTTCGAGCAGGAGCTGCTCGGGACGATCCGCGACCGCGACGAGGGCGAGTCGGTCCTGGAGGCGTTCGGCCGCTTCGTCCGCGCGCCGCGCGGCATGCTCGGCGACGACGTGGACGAGGAGACGCGCGAGCAGCTCGCCGCGCTCACGCGCACGATCGCGAGCAGCCCGGCGCTGCTTGCGCGCGAGCGGCAGATCTTCGAGGGCTACACGCGCTCGCTCGCGGAGCTGGTCCCCGGCGAGGGCATCGAGCCCTGGGTGACCGCCAACGCGCTGATGGGCGTCCAT
Source organism: uncultured Solirubrobacteraceae bacterium (assembly GCA_963835525.1). Lineage (GTDB taxonomy): Bacteria > Actinomycetota > Thermoleophilia > Solirubrobacterales > Solirubrobacteraceae > DASSUW01. The sequence goes on along the minus strand of CAWIFM010000008.1, from coordinate 1,212,045 downwards.
CGCGCGCTGGTCGACTTCGCCCGCCGCCGCGTCCTCGAGGGCGCGCGCCACCCGGAGCTCGCCGACGAGATCCGCGCCGAGGCCGACCGGGCGCTGGCGCTGCTCGAGCGCGGGCTCTAGCGTCCCGCGCGTGCAACGCATCGCCCTCGTACGCGCGCCGAGCTCGAGGATGGGTGACGGCATCGTCACCCACCTCGAGCGCACGGCGGCCGACCCGGAGCTGGCCGCCCGGCAGCACGCCGCCTACGTCGCGGCGCTCGCCGGCGCGGGCTGGGAGACCCGCGAGGCTCCGGCCGCCGACGAGCTGCCCGACTCCGCGTTCATCGAGGACACGATGGTGGTCTGCGACGGGCTCGCCGTGCTCGCGCGGCCGGGCGCGGAGGAGCGGCGCCCCGAGCTGACGGGCGCCGAGGCGGCGGTACGCGAGGTCGGGCTCGAGATCGCGCGGATCGAGGCGCCGGGCACGCTCGACGGCGGCGACATCCTGCAGGTCGGCGACACCGTCTACGTCGGCCGCGGCGGGCGCACCAACGGCGAGGGCATCCGCCAGCTCCGCGCCCTCCTCCCCCACCGCACGGTCGTCCCGGTCCCGCTCGGCGGCGTCCTGCACCTCAAGTCCGCGGTCACCGCGCTGCCCGACGGCACGATCGTGTGCGCCGACCGCTCGGTGCTCGACACCTCGCCGCTGCCGCCTGTGCGCACCGTCCCCGAGGAGGGCGGCGCCCACGTCGTGCTGCCCGGCGACGGCCGCGTGCTCATGGCCGCCTCGGCGCCGCGCACGGCGGAGCTCTTCGACGACTGGGGCTTCGACGTGACCGTCGTCGACATCGGCGAGTTCGAGCGCATGGAGGGCTGCGTCACCTGCCTGTCGGTGCTCATCCCGTACGGTGGGTGACATGGCAGACGAGCAGGTGCTCGAGCTCGCGGGGCGCGAGGTCCGCATCACCAGCCCGGGCAAGGTGCTGTTCGCCGAGCACGGCGAGACGAAGCTCGACCTCGTGCGCTACTACGCCGCGGTGGGCGAGCCGCTGATGCGGACCATGGGCGGCCGGCCGGTGCTCATGCAGCGCTTCCCGCAGGGCGCGGGCGGCCCGTCGTTCTTCCAGAAGCGCGTGCCGGACAAGGTGCCCGAGTGGTTGGAGACGACCACGGTCCAGACCGTCAACGGCACGCCGTCGCGAGCGCTCGTGGCAGCCGACGTCGCCCACGTCGCCTGGGCCGTCAACCTCGCCTGCCTGGGCTTCCACGTCTGGCCGAACCGCGCCGACGACCCCGGTCATGCCGACGAGCTGCGACTCGACCTCGATCCGCAGCCGGGCACGGACTTCACGCACGTGCGCGCCGCTGCCTGGGAGCTGAAGGCGCTGCTCGACGAGCTCGGGATCGCGGGCTTCCCCAAGACGACGGGCAACCGCGGCCTGCACGTCTACGTCCGCCTGGAGCCGCGCTGGGACAGCTACGAGGTCCGCTCCGCCGCGGTGGCGGCGGCGCGCGAGCTCGAGCGCCGGCGGCCGGACGTCCTCACCGCCGCGTGGTGGAAGGAGGAGCGCGGCGAGCGCATCTTCGTCGACTACAACCAGAACGCCCCGCACAAGACGGTCTTCGGCGCCTGGTCGGTGCGCGCCCGCAAGGGCGCGCAGGTCTCGACGCCGGTCCGTTGGGACGAGCTCGACGAGATCCACCCCGACGAGCTCACCGTGGCCCGCGTGCCGGGGCGGCTGGAGCGCGACGGCGATCCCTGGGAGGGGTACGACACCGCACCGCAGTCGCTCGAGCCGCTGCTGGCGCTCCACGAGCGCGACACCGCGAACGGCCTGCTCGACGCCCCGTGGCCGCCGGTCTACCCGAAGCAGCCGAACGAGCCGCCGCGCGTCGCTCCCAGCCGGGCGCGCAAGGACTCGTGACGAAGCTCAGGGCTGCTTCGATCCTCCGCCGCGAACCTCGGGAAGCCCGATATTCGGCGTCGGCGGCGGAGGGGGCGGAGGGGGCGTGGGCTTGTCGGGCACGGCTGATCAGAGCCTATCGCTCGCTAGGACGAGCAACGCGAAGACTTCGGCCGCCAGCGCATAGGCGGCGATCCGGAAAGCACGCCGTACCGGTGTCAGGCGAACGTCGTTCGCATCCCAGAACCGCTGATGGTCATACGCCAATCGGCGCTGCAACTCTGCGACGTCGCCACGGAACTCATAGAGGCGCTCATAGATCTCCGGACCGCTGAGGGAGAACACGAAGCCCTGACGCGGAAGCAGGACGAACAGGCTGGCGCCAAGGGACACGACGAAGGTGGCAAGTGCGAAGACGAGCAGCACCACTGACTTCGGACCGTCGAATGCGGAGCCACCCAGCAGTGACACCACCAGAGAGGAGGCGCCCAGCAGGATTCCGGTGCGGGCCCGCAGCTCTTCGAGGACCTTCTCCTGCTTGTCGAGCGCCCGAACGGCCGACTCGTATGCGATTCGTTCGAGGTCACCCACGATCCAGTCGACACTGCATAGGCGCGGCGAAGCCAACCTCGCCCCGCTGACGCAGTGAGGTGCGCGCCGAGCCGGGCGCGCGAGGAGTAGCTCAGGCCGCGCGTCGCGCTTCCGCCGGCGTGACCAGGCACGGCGCGCCGAGCTTGTGCACGAAGCGGTGGCGCGCCTCGTGGTAGCTGCGATCGGGCCCGAAGAAGCACTCGTGTGACCTGGCCAGCTCCTCGGTGCGGTAGGCCGAGAGCGGCTTGACCTGCTCGTCGCGCCGCCGCGAGCGCCGCTTGGCCTCGAGCAGCGTCTCGAGGTAGGGCAGGCCGGCCAGCTCGGTGGCGAGCGCTCGCACCTGGCCGCGGAAGCGCGGCACGTCCTCGCCGAAGGCGTCGTCGAGCAGCCCGATCTCGACGGCGCGGCGGGTGCCGACCGGCTGGAACGGCGCCGAGGTGAGCTCGTCGGTCAGCTCGTGGCCGATCCGGCGCGGCATCAGGTAGGTCCAGTACTCGGACCCGTAGAGGCCGCCCATGTGCCGGTAGTACGGGTTGAGCACCACGTCCTCGCGCGCCACGACGTGGTCGGCGGCCAGCGCGAACGGCACGCCGCCGGCCGCGGCGTCGCCGGCCAGGGCCGAGATCACCAGGTGCGAGTCGGTCTCCACGATGTCGCGGACGAGATCGTCGATCGCGTGCAGGTTCCACCACGACTCGGTGGCCGGGTCCTCGGCCGCCTCGATCACGTTGAGGTGGATGCCGTTGGAGAAGAAGTCGCGGCCGCCCATCAGCACGATCACGGCCGTCGGCCGCCGGGTCGCGTCGCGATAGGCCTCGCGCAGGCGGCGGCACTGGTTGGTGCTCATCGCGCCGTTGTAGAAGTCGAAGTGCAGGTAGCCGACGCCGTCGCGCTCCTCGTAGCGGATCTCGCTCCAGTTGCCGCCCTCCCGGGCATCGAGTTCGACGCCCGCCAGCTCGAGCGCGCGCGTGGCGGGGAGCTTGAGGCCGTCGGGCGCCCTCAGGTGCGAGATCCAGACCGCGCCGTCCGCGGTGGCGCGGCAGATGGCACCGTGGCGGTGGGCGAGGATCCGCCCGGGCCGCCCGCGCAGCGTCGTCTCGCGGTGGCCGCCGAACAGGTGGAAGGGCTCACCGCCGATGCTGTCGAGCACGCCCGGGTGGCCCTCGGCGGCGCGGATCCGCCGCAGCACGGCGTCGGTGCCGTCGCGCGTCCAGTCGATCGCCCGCTCGGCCTGCGTGAGCAGCGGCCGCGGCCGGCCGAAGACGTCGCCACGCGAGTAGTTGAGCGGCTCCGGCGCCACGTCGCCGGCGGCCACGTCGCGCACGGCCTGCACGACGGCGTCCACCGCCTCGCGGCGCACCTCGTGGCGGTAGAGGCTGCTCTTGCCCGCCTCGCGCATCCGGAACGTGCGGCTCGCCCAGATGTCGCCGCCGTCGACCTCGTCGGACGCCTCCAGCACGGTGACGCCCCAGCGCTCGGCCTCGAGCTCGATCGCCCAGTCGAGCGAGGACGGCCCGCGGTCGCCCTTCGGGCCGGGGTGCACGATCAGGCAGCGGTGCCGGTCGGTGATCGAGCGCGGGATGATCGCCTTCAGCATCGGGCAGACGATCAGCTCCGGGCGATGGCGGGCGACGGCGGCCTCCATCTCGAGGGCGCTGGAGACGACGGCGACGGAGATCTCGTGGCCCACCTCGGCGAGGGCGATCTGGGTTCGCTGGCTGAGGCTGTTGTGGGCGGAGACGAGGAAGAGGATGCGCATTGCGGGGAAGGACGCGGAGGCGGGCACCGGGTATTCCTCGGAGGGCGCGCGGCCGCGCCGTGATACGCCTAGAAGCGCAGCTGCCGCACGACCGGGCTCGCTCCGGCGCCGCGCAGCACGAGGCTCGCCCTCAGCCGGCGCGTCTCCCTGAGCGCCCGCCGCACCCGCTTGGCGAACCGGAGCGTCACCGCGGTCTCGCCGGCCCCGGCGAGCTCGCGGGTCGCGCGGGCGAGCACCGTGCCGGGCAGTCCGAGCCGGCGCTTCGCGGCCTTCGTCACGGTGAGACGGACGTCGAGCGCACACGCGGCGTTGCAGGTCGCGCGCACGCGCAGCCCGCGGCGCAGCGCGGCGCGCAGGGACGTCGGCTTGCGCAGCTCGAGGCCGAGCCGCGGCACGACGGCCGGAGCGGACGGCGACGGGCGCGGCGGATCGTCGCCGAACACCGGGCCGGGCTTCGGCTGGATCAGCCACACGTGCTCGGGCGGCTCGGGGTCGACGTTGCCGGCGGCGTCGATCGCCCGCACCATGACCGAGTGCTCGCCCGGCGCGAGGCCGTCGTAGACCTGCGGCGACGTGCACGGCAGCCAGTCGCCGCCGTCGAGCCGGCACTCGAACCGCCCGCCCTGCGGCTCGTCGCTGGTGAACTCGAAGCGCGCCGACGTGCTCGTCGTGACGTCCGGCGGGAGCGCCGTCATGTCGGTCTGCGGCGGCCGCAGGTCGCCGCCGCCGCCGTCGATCACCCATGCCCGGACGGCGGCGTCGGGATCCACGTTGCCGACGTCGTCGACGGCGCGGACCTCGAAGCGGTGGATGCCCTCGTCGAGGCCGGCGTACGACGCCGGCGAGGCACACGCGCTCCAGGCGCCGCCATCGAGGCGGCATTCGAACTCGCCCGGCTCGTCGGCGTGGAAGACGAGCGTCGCCTCGGCCACGCTCACGATCCCCGGCGGCCCCGCGTCGATCGTCGTGTCCGGCGGCACCGCGTCCGTGCGCCACGTGCGCGAGGCGGGCGTCGGGTCGGCGTTGCCGGCCGGGTCGACGGCGCGGACGCTTAGCGTGCGGGTGCCCTCGAAGAACGTCAGCCGGTACGGCGTCGGGCACGGCTGCCACTCGGCCGACGTGTTGAACTGGCACTCGAAGGTCGAGCCCGGCTCGGAGGCCCGGAACGTCCAGCCGAGGTACGGCGTCCACGACACCGGACCGGGTCCGCTCCAGATCGTCGTCTCGGGCGGCGTGGCGTCGGCCTCGGGCTGGAAGCTCCAGTCGAGCGTGACCGGCCCGTTCTCGGCGTTGACGCCCTCGGGCGAGTAGCCGTCGACCGCGATCGCGTACTGCGTGCCGGAGCGGACCCACAGGCGCACGCGGCTCGTCATGCGGCCGGGCGCGTCGTCGGACTCCGCGAGCCGGTGCTCCTCGCGGCAGCCGGCGGCGAACACGCCGAGCAGGGTGTCGAACGAGCTGCCCGCGGTGTCGAACGTCGCCCAGCCGTCGGCGGGCGCCGTCCACTGGTACCAGATCGACTGAGCGCCAGGACTGTCGCGGGCGATCGGGCCGCAGGCGTCGTCGCGCGTGGCTGCGGCCGTGTTGCCGGTGAGCGACCCGCCGCCGGCGGCCAGGACGGTCATCGCGTCGCGGGTGTCGTTCGCCGGCGGGGTCAACTGCCCGTCGCCGAGCCAATTGCGGGTCGCCGGGGTCTGGTCGACCCGGCCGGCGCCGTCGACGGCGCGGACGTGGAACGTGTGGGCGCCGGGGAAGACCGTGGCGTGCTCGATCGGGTCCGGGCAGGGCGCGAACGGCGCGCCGTCGAGCGAGCACTGCAGGGTCGCGCCCGGTTCCGTGGCGTACGCCCACATCCGGGGCGACTGGCTCTTCACCGAGCCGAAGGGCGCCGACCGGAGCACGGTGTCGGGGTCGGCCGCGTCACCGCCCGGGCCGACTGTGAACCGCAGCGTGTGCTCGAGCCGGTTGCCGCGCGTGTCCCGCACGCCGCTCACGCGCAGCGCGTAGTCGCCGGCGGCGAGCGTCGCCGCCGGCTGCACGCTGAGGGTGCCGGCGCCGTAGGACGGCGCGGAGCCGACGCGCGTGCCGGCGCGCTCGAGCCACACGGTGTCGGTCGTGACCGAGGCGGGCGCGACCGCGCGCGTGAGCGTCAGCCGCGGCACGACGCTCCCGGACACGGCGCGCGCGCCCTCGCCGGGCGCCGAGTCGCGCACCCAGGCCGGCAGCGGGAACGTGGCCGACCGCGCGCGCCGGACCACCAGGCCGTAGTTGTTGTTGGCGTACGAGATGTCGGCGGCGCCGTCGGCGTTGGCGTCGCCGATCGCGAGCCCGTTCGCGCGCGTGTTGCCCTGGGGTACCTGTCGCCCCTCCCCCGCCCCCAGGCCGCCGCCGCCCGGTTGCTGCAGGTAGATCTCCGCCCAGAACCCGCCGTCGTGGATTGCCGTGGCGTCGGTCCGCCCGTCGCCGTCGATGTCGCCGAGGTCGAGGCCGACCGCCCGTATCGGGTTCTCGTCGACGACCTGCTGCGCGCCCACCCCGCCCGCGATGGTCTGGGCGCGGACGGTGACGGTGCGGTCGCTCAAGGCCACGATGTCGGTGCGGCCGTCGCCGGTCACATCCCCGAGCTCGACCTCGCTCGTGGCTCCGGCGACCTGCTCCTCCGCGAACGTGTGGCCCGCCGACTGGCGCAGGATCTGCAGGTACGAGTCGTGCGCCGCGGCGACGTCGAGGTCGCCGTCGCCGTCGACGTCGCCGACCGCCACGTCGCGCGGGAAGCCGCCCGCCAGCTTGTGGCGCTCGAAGCCGGCGGGAGTGTTGCGGTACCACATCACGCCGCTGGCGGCCTCGCTGCCGCGCATGGAGGCGACCAGGTCGGCGTCGCCGTCGCCGTCGAGATCGGCGGCCTCCAACAGCTGCGCTTGACCGCCGGCGGCCAGCGGCCGCCCCTCCGTCAGCCGGCCCGCGCGCTGGTAGAAGAGCAGCAGGACGCCGCCGGCCGCGACTGCGGCGTCCTTGGCGCCGTCGCCGTCGAGGTCGGCCAGCGCGAGGCCGAGCTCCTGAGAGGTCCCGGGCGCCGGGAGCATCACGGGCGGGTCGAGCACCCCGGCCGCGTTGCCCGCGAACACGAACAGCTTGTCGTCGTTGCCCTCGTCCCAGTCGTCGGCGGTCACCACCGTGTCGGCGAGTCCGTCGCCGGTGACGTCGCCGAGCGCGACCGACCGCGCCTGGTCGTCGTCGACGTCGTCGATGGAGTGGACGACGGTCGGCTCGAACCGCTCCTGCGGGGACGCCGCGCCGGGGGCGAACGCGCCAAGCTCGTAGCCGCCGACGCTGCGCGACGGGTTGAAGTTGGTGACGCGGACGTAGTAGCGGCCCGCGGCGGGCAACGAGACGATCTCGGACTCCCGGGTGTCGTTGCCAAGGTCGTCGATGCGCGCGAGCCGCTGGAGGTCGGGCTCGAAGACGTCGACCACGACGTCGAACGCCTCGGCGCGCCCGTCGACCCTCCCGGCGTCGGGATAGAGCGTGAACGCGAACGCCCTCGGCTGGGTGATCTCGATCGAGAACCAGTCCTCGTCGCCCTGGACCGAGATCGCGTCACGCACGCCGACGCCGGGTGTGAGCGGCGTGGCACGCTCCGGCGTGCCGTTGCCGTCGGGCGCCGGAGGGCCGGTCGCAGGCGTGGCGGTCCCGCCGAGCGCCGCGACGGGGTCAACCAGCCCGGCGCCGTGGTAGGGGTCGCGCCCCGCGGGCCCGACGTCGAGCGCGGTGCTCGTCAGCCGCTGGGCGATCTGGTCGCCGCTCCATGCCGGGTGCTCGGCCGCGAGCAGCAGGGCGACGCCGGCGACGACGGGCGCCGAGAACGACGTGCCGTCGTTGCGGGTGCGCACGCCGCCCGCGGTCGGCGCGAACATGTCGTGGCCGGGCGCCGTGATGTCGACCCAGTCGCCGTGGTTCGTGAACCACGTGGCGTTGCCCGCCCAGTCAGACGCCGCGACGGCCAGCACGCCGGGCGTGGCGGCCGGGTAGTGCGGCTCGGACGTCGACTCGTTGCCGGCCGCGGCCACCACGAGGACGCCGCGGTCGCGCGCGTACTCGACCGCGTCCTCGAGCACCTCCGACGCGCCCGGCCCGCCGAGCGAGAGGTTGATCGCGTCGACGCCCTGGTCGGCCGCCCATGCGATGCCGGCGGCGATGTCGTCGTCGTAGCCCCCGCCGCCGGAGTCGAGCACCTTGACCGGGACCACCGAGCCCTCCCACGAGACGCCCGCGGTGCCGGCGCCGTCGTTCGCCCGCGCGACGGCGACGCCGGCCACCGACGTGCCGTGGCCCTCGTCGTCGTCCGCCGTGTCGTCGCCGTTCACGAAGTCGTGGCCGGCGAGCACGCGGCCGGCGAGATCCGGATGCATGCCGTCGACCCCGGTGTCGAGCACCGCGACCCTCTGCGCCGGTCCGGCGCGACTGATGTCCCAGGCCGCGGGCAGCCGCAGCGTGTCCAGATAGCCGAGGGCCCCCTTGCGGTACAGCGGGTCGTCCGGCGGCGCGGCCATGCGGCGCCGGTGGTTCGGCTCCGCGTAGACGACGGCCGGGTCGCGCTCGAGCGACCGCGCTACGACGGCCGGATCGCCGGCGGTGGCGAGCACCTCGATCCCGAGGCGCGGCACGCGCCGTACAACGCGCAGCCCGCGCCGGTCGGGGCGCGCGCCGTCATCGAATCGCACCAGCACGGTGCCGGGCTCGAACTCGGCCCGCTGCGCGCCCGGCGCCGGAGCGGCGAGCAGCAGGGCGAGCGCGATCGCCCCGAGCACTCCCCGTTCCAGCCTGCGCAGCAGCGGCCCTCTCCCCAGAGACTCCGGTCGGCGGAGGATAGTGCTGGACCTGGCTGAGCGGAAGGCCGGTCTCTCAACGGAGCTGCAGATGCATCACGTGCAGCCCTACGAGACCGTGCTCGGGGTGGTCGAACGCCTCGGGCACCGTCCCGACGATCGAGAACCCGAGCGAGCGATAGAGCGCGATCGCCTCCACGTTCGTCTCGGTGACCGCGTTGAACTGCATCGCCCTGAACCCCGCCGCGCGCGCCCACGAGAGCGCGTCCTCGACCAGTGCGCGTCCCACCCCGCGGCCTCGCGCGGCCGAGGCCACCATGAAGCTCGCGCTGGCCACATGCGCGCCCGGCCCGGGGCGGTTCGCGTACATGTTCGCGGTCCCGGCGACCGCGGCACCGTCGACGGCGACGGTCGTCCGCCCGGGCGAGGCGACCATCCACATCGCCCGCCCCTCGTCCTCGGTCAGCCCGGGGTCATACGGGAACGTGTCCGCGGCGACCACGACCTCGCGAACGATCGACCAGATCGCCGGCCAGTCGCCCTCGGCCGCATCCCGGATGCGAGCTGCCATCGCACCTCATCCTGCCGTGACGGCCTCGGAGAAGAGCCGGTAGGACCCGATCACCGTTCCGGGCCCGACCTCCGGCGGCTCGGCGTACCACCCCAGAGATGTGACAAGGCGCGAGGCTTGAGTGCTCCTAGGCGAGCGAGATCTGTCCGGTCACGGTCACGTCGCGCGAAAGACCGGCGACCGTGATCGTCGCCGTCGCGTCGAGGGTCTCGTCGCCCTGCAGATCACCGCCGTCCAGCCGCTCGCGGACCGCCAGCTCGATCTCCCGCTGCGCGGTCACGCCCAGCGTCTTGAGGAACCTCCGCACCGACATGTTGAAGACCTCTTCGTCCATCGTTTCTCCGGGGAGCTACCCGGTTACTCGTCCTGCTTCGATTGCTCGCCGTCGGTCGACTCGGGCGCCTTCTTCGGCTGGCCGGCCACGGTCTCCGTGTCCTGCTCGCCCGGCTTCGAGGCCTTCTCGTCGGCGTCGTCGGGCCGGTCCTGCGTGGACTCGCTCACGGTGATCTCCTCGGTTGGGGATACCGGTGCCCTACCCAGCCGGCGCGGCAACCACGCACTTCCGGCTTCGATGCCTCAGACGGTGGAGGGTCGCCATGGCTCGCGCTCGTGCGTGAGCCAGACGAGCTCGGGGTCGAGCGCAAGGACCCGCTGCCGGCCTTCGGTGGGCGGCTCGTCGAACTCGCCGAACCACACCGCCACGTCGCCGCCGACGATGACCGGGCGCCCGCCGGTCTCGACGACGACCATCTGCATGCCGGGTGTGTGGCCCGGCGCCGGGACGAGTCGCAGCCCGGGCAGCAGCTCGTGCTCGCCGTCGACCGGCATGTACTGCACGCCGGGCGCCTCGACCCACTCGCGAATGGTGTAGTCGTCCTTGCTGCGCGCGTCCTCGAGCTCCCGACGCTGGACGTAGATCGGCTTGCCGGCGAAGAGGTGGTTGCCGCCGCAGTGGTCGGCGTGCAGGTGCGTGTTGACGACGATGTCGATGCCGGCGAGATCGAAGTCCTGCTCGCTCAGCGGCTGCAGGCGGGGATCCATGTCGGCCATCGCCGGGTGCAGCTCCGTCATGCCGGTGTCGACCAGCACGCGCGCATCGGGATGGTCGATGACGTGCACGTAGACCGGCATCCGCTCGCCCTCGACGGCAAGGTCGGCAACGAAGACCGGCGTGATGGTGATCGAGGCGTGGGCGTTCATCGTGTTCCGACCACCGCGGTCTTGGTTGAGTAGATCACCTTCGGCATCCGCGTTCCTCCTCGTCCGGGACAGTCAACCGGTATGACGCGGCGAACCCTCAAAACTCATCAGAGCAACCGTGGGAGCCCGAAGTCCGTCGGTCCTCCAATTGGCAGCCGGACCCGCGCGCAGGAATACTCGGCCCTGTGGGCATCTTCGACGTCCTCCCGAGGACCGCAGAGACGAGGGACGGCAGGCTGACGATCGGCGGCGTGGCGCTCGCCGACGTGGCCGCCGAGTTCGGCACGCCGGCCTTCGTGGTCGACGAGCAGGGGCTGCGCGAGACCGCCCGCGAGTACCTACGCGAGTTCACGAGCCGGCACGAGCGGACCGACGTGCACTTCGCCTCCAAGGCGCTCCCGTGCGCGCCGGTCACGCGGATCCTGGCCGAGGAGGGTCTGGGCTGCGACGTCGCCTCGGCCGGCGAGCTGGCCATCGCGCTGGCCGCGGGCTTCGATCCCGAGCACATCCTGCTGCACGGCAACGCCAAGAGCGACCTGGACATGCAGATGGCGCTCGAGGCCGGCGTCGGCGTGATCGTGATCGACAACTCCGATGACGTCGACCGGCTCTCTACGGCCACCCAGCGCGTGTTGCTGCGCGTCAACCCTGCCGTCCCCGGCGAAACGCATGCCGCGATGGACACCGGGAGCCCGGAGGCCAAGTTCGGCGTCTCGCTCGAGGAGGCGCCGGCGCTCATCGAGCGCATCCGGAACACCAACCTCGAGCTGCTCGGCCTGCACGTGCACATCGGCTCGCAGCTGCTCGAGCTCGACGGCTTCGGCAAGGCGGCCGAGGCGCTCGCCGCGCTCGGCCGCTTCCCGGTCTACGACCTCGGCGGCGGGCTCGGGATCGCCTACCGGCCCGAGGACCGGGCGCCGTCGATCGCCGACTACGCGGAGGCCACGGTGCGAGCGCTGCACGAGTACCTGGACCCAGCGGCGCAGCTGATCGTCGAGCCCGGACGCAGCGTCGTCGGGCGCTCGATGATCACGCTCTACGAGGTGATCACCGTCAAGCGCGGCCGCCTCACCCACGTGGCCGTGAACGGCGGCATGGGCGACAACCTCGAGCCGATGCTCTACGGCCAGCGCTTCGCCCCCTTCGTGCTCGACCGGGCGCGCGAGCCGGAGACGTGCGAGCTCGTGGGCCACCACTGCGAGAGCGGGGACGTGCTCGAGCGGGACGTCGAGCTGGCCACGCCGCAGGTCGGCGACCACGTCGTGATGCCCGTCACCGGCGCCTACTGCTACTCGCTCTCCAACAACTACAACGGCGCCCGCCGCCCGCCCGTCGTGCTGTGCCGCGACGGCGAGGCGACCCTCGCGGTCCGGCGCGAGACCTTCGACGACCTGCTCGCGAGGAACGTCTGATGACACCGCATCCGCTCGACCCGCTGTCGGCCGACGAGATCCGGCAGGCCGCCGGGATCCTGCGCCGCGACCGCGGCGTCGGCGACCGCTGGCGCTTCGCCTCGATCGAGCTGCGCGAGCCCGCGAAGAGCGGGGCCCACCCCGGGCGGCAGGCCACCGCGATCTGCTGGAACCGCGACGACGGGCGCGTCTACAAGTCGCGTGTCTCGCTCACCGGCGACGCGGTCGAGACGTGGGACGAGATCGAGGACGGTCAGCCCAACATGACCGTCGACGAGTTCCACGAGTGCGACGAGGCGCTCCGCAAGGACCCGCGCGTCATCGAGGCGCTCGCCGAGCGCGGCATCACGGACCTGGATCTGGTCCTGATCGACACCTGGGCCTACGGCGCGCACCTCGTGCCCGAGCAGCACCGCGGCGGCCGCATCGGCTGGGCCGACGTCTGGCGTCGCAACGAGCCCGGCTCGAGCCCGTACGCCAACCCGGTCACCGGCCTGCACTTCGTCGTCGACCTCAACAGGATGGAGCTGCTGGAGATCGAGGACACGCACCGCGTCGACCCGCCGCGGACCATGGGCGAGTACGCGCCCCACCTCGTCCCCCGGCTCCGGCAGCGGCAGGATCTCAAGCCGCTCGAGATCACCCAGCCCGAGGGCGCCTCGTTCACGCTCGACGGCAACCTCCTGACCTGGCAGAAGTGGTCGCTGCGCGTCGGCTTCAACCACCGCGAAGGGCTCGTGCTCCACACCCTCGCTTACGACGACCGGTCGGTCGCCCACCGGCTGAGCTTCGCCGAGATGGTCGTCCCCTACCGCGACCCGACGACCGACCACTACCGCCGGACGGCGTTCGACATCGGCGAGTGGGGCCTCGGCTTCATGACGACGTCGCTGGAGCTCGGCTGCGACTGCCTCGGCGAGATCACGTACGTCGACGCCGTCATGCACGACACCAAGGGCGAGCCGTACACGATCCGCAACGCGATCTGCATCCACGAGGAGGACGACGCGATCCTCTGGAAGCACGTCGACGCCGAGAGCGGCGCCGAGTCGCGCCGCGCGCGGCGGCTCGTCGTCTCCTTCCACGTGACCGTCGCCAACTACGAGTACCTCGTCTACTGGCGGCTCTACCAGGACGGCAACATCGAGTGCCACGTGCGGGCGACGGGGATCATGGTCACCACCAGCTTCGCGGAGGGCGCCCAGCCGCCCTACGGGACGCTCGTCGACGAGCGCACCTACGCGCCCTTCCATCAGCACTTCCTCGTCGCCCGGCTCGACCTCGACGTCGACGGCGAGGCCAACACCGTGTACATGACCGAGTCCGAGGCGCTCCCGATCGGCCCGGGCAACGAGCACGGGCTCGCGCTCGTCCAGCACAGCACGCCACTGCGTACGGAGGACGAGGGCAAGCAGGACTACGAGTGGAGCACCCAGCGCGCGTGGAAGGTGGTCAACGACAACGTGACCAACGGGCTGGGGACGCCGGTGGGCTACAAGCTCGTGCCCGGCGCCGCCTTCCCGCCGATGATGGACCCGCAGTCGCCGGTGATGCGCCGCGCGGAGGCGATCGGCCACACGCTGTGGGTGACGCCGTTCGAAGAGGACGAGCGCTGGCCCTGCGGCGAGTTCGTCGTCCAGAGCGAGCACGACCGCGGGCTGCCGGTCTGGACGGCGCAGAACCGCGCGATCGAGAACACGGACGTCGTCCTGTGGTACGTGTTCGGGGTGCACCACATCACGCGCCCCGAGGAATGGCCGGTCATGGCGGTCGACGCGATCTCGTTCTGGCTCAAGCCGATCGGGTTCTTCGATCGCAACCCCGCCCTCGACGTGCCACCCACGCACCGCCACTGTCAGACGGAGGAGACCCCATGAGCGAAGAGATCACGAACTTCATCCACGGCAAGCGCGTGGCCGCGGCGAGCGGCGAGACGACCGAGCTGGTCGATCCCAGCACGGGCGAGGTCTGGGCCACCGCGCCGCTGTCGCGCGAGGCCGACGTCGACGCCGCCTTCCAGGACTCGGCGCGCGCGTTCGAGAGCTGGCGCGACACCACGCCGTCGGAGCGCCAGCGCGCCCTGTTGCGGATCGCCGACGCCTTCGAGGAGCGCGCCCAGGAGCTGGTGGACGTCGAGTCCCGCAACACCGGCAAGCCGAAGCAGCTCACGATGGAGGAGGAGATCCCTCCGATGTGCGACCAGATCCGCTTCTTCGCGGGCGCGGCGCGCATCCTCGAGGGCACAGCCGCCGGCGAGTACATGACCGGTTACACGTCGATGATCCGGCGCGAGCCGGTCGGCGTGTGCGCCGCCGTCACCCCCTGGAACTACCCGGCGATGATGGCGGTCTGGAAGTGGGCGCCGGCGCTGGCGGCCGGCAACACGATGGTGCTCAAGCCGTCCGACACGACGCCGGCCAGCAGCGTGTGGATGGCCGAGGTGATGGCCGAGTTCCTGCCCGAGGGCGTGCTCAACGTCGTCTGCGGCGACCGCGACACGGGCGCCGCCCTGGTGGCGCACAAGACGCCGCAGATGGTCTCGATCACCGGCAGCGTCCGCGCCGGCATGGCCGTCGCCAAGGCCGCGGCCGACGACGTCAAGCGCGTGCATCTGGAGCTCGGCGGCAAGGCGCCGGTCATCGTGTTCGACGACGCCGACCTCGAGCTGGCGGCCGAGAACATCGCCATCGCGGGCTACTTCAACGCCGGCCAGGACTGCACGGCGGCCACGCGCGTGCTCGCCGGCCCGCGGATCCACGACGACTTCGTGTCGGCGCTGGCCGAGCAGGCCAAGGGCACGCAGACGGGCCCGCCGTCGAACGGCGACGTGCTCTACGGCCCGCTGAACAACGAGAACCAGCTCGCCCAGGTCACCGGCTTCATCGAGGGCACGCCTGGCCACGCCAGCGTCGTCGCCGGCGGCCGGCGGCAGGGCGACACCGGCTACTTCTTCGAGCCGACCGTGGTCGACGGCCTCAAGCAGGACGACGACATGATCCAGAAGGAGATCTTCGGCCCGGTCATCACGGTCCAGACCTTCGACGACGAGGCCAAGGCGATCGAGTGGGCCAACGGCGTCGACTTCGGGCTCGCCTCCAGCGTGTGGACGCAGGACCACGGGCGCGCCATGCGCGTCGCGCGCCGGCTCGACTTCGGCTGCGTCTGGATCAACGCCCACATCCCGCTGGTGGCCGAGATGCCGCACGGCGGCTTCAAGAAGTCCGGCTACGGCAAGGACCTCTCGATGTACGGCTTCGAGGACTACACGCGCATCAAGCACGTGATGTCGTACCTCGGGGAGTGAGGCGAGACCTGCCGGAGGACCTGTTCAGAGCGCGGCTCGGCGAGCCGCACCATCACGCCTACGTCGTCGACGACATCGAGGCGACCGTGAATCGCCTGGTCGACCAACTTGGCGCCGGGCCGTTCTTCCTGATCGAGAACGTGCCTCTAGAGAATGTCCTCTCGCGCGGTGAGCCGGCCGAGTTCGTCCACAACTCGGCCTTCGGCTCCTGCGACGGCAGCGTGATCGAGCTGATCGAGATCGTCAGCTTGGCGCCGGAGCGCGTCGAGAGGGGCTTCTCCGGCGCCCGCCCGCGAATCCAGCACGTCGGCTACGTCGTGCCGGCGACGCAGGTGGACGACTTGCGAAGCTCGCTCGACGAGCGAGGTCTGACGCAGTACCTGAGCTCTCGGCTCGGCGAAGTCGAGACGACGCTTCACGACGCCTCCGCCACCCTGGGCCACGACATCGAGATCCATGTCGACAACCAGGGGCTCCACGACTTCTTCTCGATGGTGAGCGGCGCGGCCGAGGGTTGGGATGGCTCGGAGCCGCTGCGCCCGGTCGGGCGCTGATCGCTGCTTTCAAGCTTGCTTTGTCACGGCGGCGAGCCAGCGATCGAGCGCGTCGGGATCCGCGGGTCCACGCCAGCCGAGATGCGCGTCGGGCCGCACGAGCATGATCTCTCCGTCGTCGGCGACCAACGTGATCACGCCGTCGTCACCAAGCCGCTCGGCCGCGACCGCGGTGCACTCGTCGCTCACCGTCCGGCGGGGCATGACCAGCGCCCAGCGCTTGCCGAGCTCGGCGTGCAGCGTGGTCCGGACGCCGCCTTCAACCCGCACGCAGTCGATGTCCGGCACGCGGTCGCCGGGCTGCGGACCCCGGCCGGAGAACCTCCGTGCCCGCCGGCCCAGCGGGCCGTCTCGATAGGTCACCTTCAGCTGGGACACGGTCTCCCAGGCGCGCCGCTGCATCGACGCCGTGTTCATCAGCGGGACGATCACCCGGTCCCGCAGCACCCGGGCGAGCACGTGGTCGCCGAGGATCAGGTTGCCGGCCCCACCGGTCCACTTGAGCACGTCCGCGGCGACCGGCCGCCGTTCGGCCTCGTAGCTGTCCAGGAGCTCGGGCGCCGCGGTCCCGTTGACGACCATCGCGAGCTTCCAGGCGAGGTTCTCGGCGTCGCCTATCCCGGTGTTCATGCCCTGACCGCCGAACGGGCTGTGGACGTGGGCGGCGTCACCTGCGAGCAGGATCCGGCCGGTTCGGTACGTGTCGGCGAGCCTGCGGTGGACCCGGAACGACGTGATCCACTCTGGATCGCGAATCAGCGATCGATCGAAGCCGGTCCGCTCCGCCAGCAGGCGGCCGACCTCGGCGAGCACGACCTCGTCGGTGACCAGGTCCGCCTCGCTTCCCGGCTCGGCGGCCGGCGCCATCAGCCGCCACAGGTCCTGTCCGGGTAGCGGAAATGCCCCGAACACGCCGGCGCCCTCGAGCCACACGTAGATCGACTGCCGTGACAGGGGGAGGTCCGCGTGAGCGTCGACGAGCAGGAAGCGCTCGGCGAGCGGCACTCCGGGGAAGCCGACGCCGGCCAGGTCGCGCACGCGGCTGTGCGCCCCGTCGCACCCCACGAGCCAGCCGACCCGGCTCTGGCCACCGTCCGCGAGGCCCACGCTGACGCCGTCCGCATCCTGTCTGGCGGCTGCCACCTCGCGGCCCCAGACGATCTCGCCGCCCAGCTCGCCGACGCGCCGCCGCAGCTCGGCTTCCACCTCCGCCTGCGAGATCACCAGACCCGGCCTCGTGACCAGCGCGGTGCGCCGGCCGACGCTGACGCTCGCCGCCTGCTTGCCGTTGATGCGCACGACGATGCGCTCGACCCGCAGCGCGCGTTCGGGCAGGCCGTTCAGCGCACCGAGGCGCTCGACCACCTCGATCCCTCGCGGCTGGAGTCCGAGTGCCCGGGAGGTCTCCGCGGGTCGGAACGCCTTGTCGACGACGCGGACCGCCACGCCGTTGGCGAGCAGCCCGCACGCGAGCGCCAGTCCGGTGGGGCCGGCGCCCGCGATCAGCACGTCGGGATCGGACTTCATCGTCGCGACAGCGTGCGCCGACGCTGTGCGGCAGTCCATCCCGAGAATCTGGGTTGTTTGTCTGACAGCGCCACGGAATGAGCCGGCGGCTCGCGCGCTCTTTGATTGGAGATGGCGCCTGACGCAGTTCGCGGCGAGATCCTCCGTCTCGCACACAGCGGTCTCGACTTCCAGGAGTTCGCTCGTGCCGTGATGCGCGTGCTCCGGCGTGCCGTGCCGTTCGACGCGGTGGCCGTCGTGGCGTTCGACCCGACGACAGGTGTACCCGTCGACACATGGAGCGACGAGTTCGAGCTCGAGAACGCCGACGTCGAGAGGTTCAGGCAGCTTGCCGCCTCCGGCCGGCGGGCCGCTCGCTTCAGCGGCGAGCTCCGGGCCGTGTGCGTCGGCGACACAGGCATGTGGGGCGCGATCCTGATGCGTCGCGAGCCCGGCGCGCCCGCCTTCACGACGCGCGACGTGGACCTGCTCGCGTCGCTCTCCGACAGCCATCCCGAGGTGCAGCGCGCGACGCTCGAGCGATCCCTCGCCGCGGACGCGGACGACCGCGATCCCGGCCTGCTACTCCTGGATGACGACGATGGCGTCGACATGGCCAACGCCGGCGCGGCCGCGTGGCTCAACGACCTGCCCGACCACGGACGGCGGCTTCCGTTCGTGGTGACGGCGGTGGCGGAACGGGCGCGCGCCATCGCCTCCGGGCACGACGACAGCCCGGCGAGCGCGCGGGTGCGGGCGGCGTCCGGTCGCTGGGTGCTGGTGTCCGGATCAGTGGTCCGCAACGGGACCCGGGCGCGCACCGCGGTCACGCTGGAGCCGGCGCGAGCTCCCGAGCTCGCCGAGATCCTCGCGCACGCCTACGGCCTCACCGCGCGCGAGCGGTCCGTGACGAAGCTCGTCGCGCAGGGCCTGCCCACCGCGGCGATCGCAGCCCGGCTCCACCTCTCGGCCTACACGGTCCAGGACCACCTCAAAGCCATCTTCGAGAAGCTCGCCGTGTCGAGCCGAGGAGAGCTCGTCGCCAGGCTATTCCTGGATCGCCATCAGGTCGGCACCGCGTGAGCGAAGCATGGCCAGGAAGTGGTTCTCGAACGCCCGGGCGTCAGCGGCGACGCCCAGCTGGACCCGGGCGCCCGACGGGTCGACGACCGTTCGGCCGGCCTCCAGCCCGCTCTGCACGACGCTGAGCCGGGTGCGTTCGTAGGTCACGAAGCGGCCGGTGATCGCCGCGGCCGCGTCGAGCGGGTCCCACCAGTACATGAGGCCCTGGCGCATGTACTCCTGCACGTCGGGGTCGGAGAGGATCGTGACCACGGTCGCGGTGGCCACGGTCGTGTTCTCCGCCCTGAGCCGATCGAAGAAGTCGAACGTGATCGGCACGAAGTCCGTGGCGTTGAGCGCGGTCAGGTGGATCCTGCCCGACAGGGCGGAGAAGACCCTCTGGGCAGCGGCCGGATCGGCCCAGAAGTTGAACTCCTGCCCGTGATCGGTGCCGTCGCCGGCGCCGCAGCAGAGGTTCCCGTGCGTGGTGCCGCCGCCCATGATGTAGATGCGCTCGATGCGCCGTGCGAGCGAGGGGTCGCGCGCGAGCGCCTGCGCGACGTTGGTCAGCGGACCCAGGGCGATGAGCGTGAACCGGCCTCGCCGTGCGGTCAGGATCCGGGCCGCGCGGCCCACCGTGGGCACGTCGGGGCAGGCGGCCGAGCCGAGCGCGGCCGCGTTGTGGACCACCCGATCCACGTAGCTGCGGATCGCCTCGGGGAGCGGGTTGGCGCCGAGCGCATCGCCGTCGGAGACGGGGACGCCGCGCAGGCCGTGCTTGCGCAGCAGGCAACGCGCGTGGCTCAGGCCCCGGCCCGTGTAGCCGGCCCCCGACAGCGAGACGGTCACGGCGTCGAGGTCGATGATGTGGCGTCGGTCGGCTTGCGCCAGGTAGGCGAGAGTCGCGGCGTCGTCGAAGCTCATGTCCGCGTCCACGACGACTCTCGGACGGGCGTCCGCGGCCGTCGGCAGCACGGCGCCGATGAGCATTGCGAGGAGCAGGATGCGAAGTCGCATGGGGCGCGATTGTCACGATCGGGGTGCGGCCTGAAAATCCCAGGATTCTGGGATCTACGGCGGTCCTAGGAGGTCCCACCGGTTCCCCGCGACGTCGAGGAACACGGCGACCGTCCCGTACGGCTCGTGGCGCGGCTCGCCGTCGAACTCGACGCCGGCCTCGCGCATCCGGTCGTAGGACGACTGGAAATCGTCGACGCGCAGGAACAGCCCCACGCGGCCTGCGAACTGCTCGCCGGCGCCGCGCGACTGCTGCGCGAGCAGGATCCCGGTCGTCGCTCCGGGCGGCCGCACGACCACCCAGCGCTTCGGACGACCCTCATTGGTCAGTGACGGCGAGTCCTCCACGAGCTCGAAGCCGAGAGCGTCCACGAAGAATCGGATGGCCTCGTCGTAGTCATCGACGATCAGCGCGACGTGCTCGATGTGCATCTAGCCGGGGAGTGCGCCGATCTGCTGCAGCAGGGCCAGGACGTCGAGGTGATGGTGGATCTCTTCGATGGCGTCACCCTCATCGCGCGTCCAGAACGACGCGTCGACCGAGAGCCGGTTGCCCGACGCCGGCACGGTGCCCGCAGGTGTCTCGAGCGGACCCGTGTGCGTCCCCTCCCAGCGGATCTCCAGCACGGCGACGTCCTCGCCGCCGGCCACGTTCGTCACCGTCCCCGCCACATCGGGGAACGCCTCCTTCCAGCCCTGGCAAAGCTGCAGGTAGGCGTCGGCGCCCTCCACCCGCCGTCCCGTTCCCGTTTCGCTGTAGCGGACGCCGGGAGCAAGGAGTCCCCGGAGCCGGTCCCAGTCCGCCTGATTGAAGGCATCTATGAGATCGGTGGCCCGTCGAAGCTCGGTTGCCTGTGCAGACATCGACCCTCCTTACGACGAACACTGCGATGACGCGACACTATTGCGCCGTGGCCTCGGCGACCAGCCTGGACTTCTACGACGCCGAGCTGCGCGCCCACCACGAGCATCTTCGCGCCGCATACCGGATCAGCTCCGGTGACTCGGTCCTGGACGTCGGCTGCGGAACCGGCCTGACGACTCGCGACGCAGCGCGCGCCGCGGCGCCGGGCCGCGTGGTCGGCATCGACGTGTCCGAGCGGATGCTCGAACGCGCGCGTCAGCTGACGGCGGCCGAACGGCTCGACAACGTCCGGTACGAGCTCGGCGACGCGCAGGTGCATCGCTTCGACCCGGCCGGCTTCGACGTGGCGATCAGCCGCTTCGGGACGATGTTCTTCTCCGATCCGGCTGCCGCGTTCGCCAATCTCGCCGCTGCCCTTCGTCCCGAGGCGCGCCTGGTGCTGCTCGTCTGGCAGCGACGCGAGGACAACGAATGGGCGGTGGAGATCGACGCCGCGCTGCGCGACGCGCGGCAGCCGTCGCCGCCGGGCGGCGACCCGTTCTCGCTCGGCGATCCCGCCGAGACCACGCGCCTGCTCGAGGGCGCCGGCTTCCGCGACATCCACTTCGAGGACGTGCGCGAGCCGGTCTTCTACGGGCACGATCTCGACGCCACGGTCGCGCTCGTCCGCGGGTTCCAGGACACGACGGCAGCCCTCGCGACCCTGAGCGCGGGCGAGGCGACCCGAACCGTCGAGCGCCTGCGCGCGATGCTCGCGGCGCACCACAGCGACGACCGCGGCGTGGTCCTCGATTCGCGCTCCTGGTTGATAACCGCCGCGTCCTGTGATGGACGATAAGACCGGCGAAGCCTCCTCGCTCGCGGCCGCGCAGGCCGTGGCGCGTGAGCACGGCGTGGCCTGTGACGAGGCGGTGCGGATTGCCGCGGGGAGCAACGTGCTGGTGCACCTGAAGCCGGCACCGGTTGTCGCGCGCGTGATGACCGGGACGGCGGTCTTGCACGATGACGTCGAGCAATGGCTGGCACGCGAGGTGGCCGTCGCGGCCTTCGTGGCCGAGCGGAGTGACCTGGTGGTTCCGCCCAGCGACATGCTGCCGCCGGGTCCGCACGAGCGAGACGGACTGTGGATGACGCTGTGGCAGTTCGTCCCACACGACGCGCAGGCCCCGCCGCCGGAGCCGCGAGAGCTCGGCCTTTCGCTGCGGCGACTGCACGCTGCGCTCGCCGGCTTCCCGGGTGACCTGGCACCGCTCAGCGAAACGCGCGACTGGCTCGAGCGCCTGCTGGTCCAGCTACGTCCATCGGCCGTGCTGACGCGACAGGACATCGACAGGCTTCGTTCCAAGCTGGAAGCACTGACCCCCGCGGTCTTCGAGAGCTCACTGCCCGCTCAGGCGCTTCATGGCGACGCCTCGATGTCGAATCTGCTGCGCACCGAGACCGGGCTGGTCTGGAAC
Source organism: uncultured Solirubrobacteraceae bacterium (assembly GCA_963835525.1). GTDB lineage: Bacteria > Actinomycetota > Thermoleophilia > Solirubrobacterales > Solirubrobacteraceae > DASSUW01. The sequence goes on along the minus strand of CAWIFM010000008.1, from coordinate 1,190,038 downwards.
GATCTCGAGGACGTATGCGCCGGCCCCGTCGCGTGGGACATCGCGGGAGTCGTGACGAGCGCCAGGGCACGCGGGCAGAGCGCGACGTACGCGGACGAGCTGCTCGCCGCCTACGGCGACCCTGGCGTTGAAGACCTTGAGCCGTTCCTGGAGGCGCACGCTCTGTATGAGGTTGTCTGGCACGCGTACGAGGGGCGCGCGGGCTGACATCAGACCAGGCCGAGGCGCGCCGCATGTGCAGCCGCCGCCGCGCGCGATGCGAGCCCCAACTTGGTCCGGATGTTGGCGACATGCCGATGCACCGTGTGCGGGCTCAGCACCAGCCGCTCGGCGATCTCGGCGTCGCTGAGGCCCTCTGCCACCAGGCGCAGGACCTCCAGCTCGCGCGCGGAGAGGTCGGTGTCAGCCGCAGCCCGCGAGGCGTCGGCCGGTGCCGCGAGCTCGACCCTGGGCCGGTCGACGCCTGCAAATTCGAGCGCCGCTCGCGCCACGGCGGCAGCGTCTCCATACCAGGGGAGGTGATCGGCGCCTTCGAAGGCGATGAACGCTGCGCCTGGGATGCGGGCGGCGAGCTGACGACCAAGCTCGAACGGGATCGCTCGGTCGTGCTTTCGGTGCAGAACCGCCGTTGGCGATCGGATCTCGGCGGCGGAGTCCTCGACGTTGAAGGCGTAGGTCGCCTCCAGCAGCCGCGCCGCGAGGTCAGCCGGCGCCGCGTCGCGCTGAAAGGTGACGAACTCGTCGCGCTCTGCGGCCGTCGCACCGGGGATGAACACGTCGGCCAAGACGCGGGAGCCGAGTCCCCAGTGCCTGCGGATCAGGTTGAGCAGCATCTCCCGCGCGGAGGGATCCGCGATCCTGGCGCCGTTCAAATAGGAGCCATACAGGACGAGACGTTCGACCTGGCGCGGATGCTCGGCCGCGTACCGCGCAGCGATCGGCCCGCCCGCCGAGCCGGCGAACACGACGACCGACTCGGCGCCTACGGCGCCGACAACGCCCGCAAGGACCTCGACCTCGGCGTCCAGGCTCATCGGGGGCGCGCCGTCTCGATCTGAGAGCCCGGTGCCTGGACGGTCGTAGCGAACGACGGTCCGGTAGCGCGCAAGCGCCGTGATGAAGTCGCGAAATCTCCGGTTGCGCCAATCGAGCTCGAGGTGGCTCATCCACCACCCGCCCATCACCATCGGCGGACCTTCGCCGACAGCGGCCCAGGCGACCCGACGACCGTCGAGCTCCGCGAATCGAACCAGTTGCTCGTGGCTCGACATGGGTTGAGCCTATCTACCGGTTGGCCGGTTCCGGCCATCGGATCTGGCCGCAAACGGCGAAGTCAGGCGAGCCCGATCGCGATGGAATTCGCCGCAGTGCTGAACACGCTCAGAACGCCCACCGCGCCGACCCGGCGGCGCGCCGCTGGTCGCGGACCGTCGCCGCGATCTATGACCCGTTCCTGGCGCTGGGCGAGCGTCGCGGGATGTACGAGCGACGCCGGCGCCTCCTCTCGCGGGCGCGCGGGACGGTGCTCGAGATCGGAGCCGGGACCGGTCTCAACCTGGCGCACTATCCCGATGGCCTCGACGAGCTCCTCCTCAGCGAGCCGCTCGAGCCGATGGCTCGCCGCCTCGAGTCGCGGCTCCGGCGGAGCGGTGTCCGTGGCAGGGTCCTGCGCGCGGGTGCCGAGGCGCTTCCGGTGGCCACCGGCTCGATCGACACGGTCGTCTCGACGATGGTCCTCTGCACCGTGACCGATCCCGAGGGCGCGCTCCATGAGATCCGGCGGGTGCTGCGTCCCGACGGCCGGCTCCTGTTCTGCGAGCACGTGCGCGCCGACTCGGATCGCCTGTCGCTCTGGCAGGAGCGTCTTGCCGGCCCCTGGGAGGCGTTCGCCGACGGCTGTCGCTGCAATCAGGAGACGCTCGGGATGATCGAACGAGCGCTGCGCATCGAGCGCCTCGAGCGCGAGGAATGGCGCGGCATGCCGGGGCTGCTGCGACCGCTGATCGTCGGTGCCGCGAGGGTCCACACGTGACCGCGTGCGGATACGACGCGATCGTGGTGGGCGCACGCTGCGCCGGCTCGCCGACCGCGATGCTGCTCGCCCGCGAGGGCTACAGGGTGCTGGTCGTCGATCGGGCGACCTTCCCCTCCGACACCATCTCGACCCACCTCATCCACCCCCCGGGCGTGTCGGCCCTCAAGCAGTGGGGCCTGCTGGACCGACTGGTCGCCACCGGGTGCCCGGGCATCGACACGTATGCGTTCGACTTCGGGGAGTTCACGATCTCGGGCACGCCTGGCACCGACGATGCTCCGCTGGCCTACTCCCCGCGACGCACTGTGCTCGACAAGCAGCTGGTGGACGCCGCGTCGGAGGCGGGCGCCGAAGTCCGGGAAGGGTTCACCGTCGAGGATCTCGAGGTCGAGCACGGGCGCGTGATCGGCATTCGGGGGCACGGGAAGGGCGGACCGACCGTCACCGAACGAGCTCGGGTGGTCGTGGGCGCCGACGGCCACCATTCCCTCGTCGCGCGCCGCGTCGGGGCGGAGTACTACAACGAGAAGCCACGGCTCCAGGTCAGCTACTACACGTACGTGAGCGGTCTGCCGATGGACGGCCGCTACGAGGTCCACCTTCGCCCGGACCGAGGGTTCGCAGCCTGGCCCACGAACGACGATCTGACGGTGGTGATCGGCGGCTGGCCGCAGTCCGAGCTCGTAGCCAACCGGAAGGACATCGAGGGCAACTTCCTGGCGACGCTCGAGCTGGTGCCCGACTTTGCCACCCGGTTCCACGCCGCCACACGCGAGACGCGGTTCGTCGGCCAGTCCCTCGCGAACTTCATGCGCAAGCCGTTCGGAGCGGGCTGGGCGCTCGTGGGCGACGCCGGCTACACGAAGGACTTCATCACCGCCCTTGGCATCAGCGACGCCTTCCGCGACGCCGAGCTGTGCGCCACCGCCCTCCACGAAGCGCTCTCGGGCAATCGCCCGTTCGAGGTCGCCATGGCCGGCTATCAGACTGAGCGGGACCGGCGCTCGCTTCCCTTCTATGAGTTCACGGCGCAACTCGCAACGCTCCGGTTCCCGCCCCCGGAGCTCGAGCCGATACTGGCCGCCGTGCAGGGCAACCAGGAATCGATGGATCAGTTCGCGCGGGTGGCGGGCGCTCTGGTCTCCCCGGTGGAATTCCTGTCCGAGCAGACGGCGATCGCTACGCGTCGAGGAGGAACACCCGCAGGAGCGGGTTGACGAGCTCGGGGGTCCGGATGTCGGGCCGGTGGCCGCCGTCGGGGATCAGCTCCAGCCGTGCATTCGGCATGGCCGCCACGATGTCCCGGGCGAGCGAGGCGGGAACGGCCACGTCGGCTTCGCCGTGGATGACGAGTGTCGGGCAGGCGACCGTCCCGAGCAGGCGGGCCGGCCGCCTCCAGTCGATCTCGCGCTCGCCGGCGACGACGGCCTCCGGTGTCGACTCGAGGCCGATGGCGATCATCTCGGCGATGACCTCGGAGGAGTCCGGCTCGGCCTCGAGCTGCATGTATGGCGCGACCACGGCCAGTCGATCGAACCGCTGCGGTTCGTCCGCGATCATCACCAGCGCCGCGTTCAGTCCACGCGAAGCCGTGACGAGCGAAGCCTGCCCGATGCCGATCGCGTCGAGAACCGCCAGGCCATCGGCGGCATGGAACGGGAAGTCGTAGCCCCGCTCGGGCCGATCGCTGGCGCCTGCCCCTCGCGGGTCGTACGTGACCACGGTGGCGTGCGGCTCGAGCGCGGCGACCTGATGCCCGACGACGCGCGCGTCGACGATGTTCCAGGTCGGCAGGAAGAGGACGGCCCGCTCGCCGCTGCCGTACCCGTACCAGGCGATCCGTGTTCCGTCGGCGCTCGTCGCCGTGCCCTGCTCCCGGCGGCGAGGCGCGGGGATCACGGCGTGATCGTAAGGTGCACGGTCAGCCGACGGCAAGCAGGCTGACGGCCACGGCGGCGAGCCCGAGTCCGGCGACCTGTGCCGGTCCGATGCGCTCGGCGAGGAACGCGCGGGCGAGCAGGACGGTGCCGGCGGGATAGAGCGCGGTGATCACCGCGACGATGGCAAGGTCGCCCTCGCGGACGGCGAGCAGGAACGCGAAGTTGGCCAGCGAGTCCAGCGCACCGGCGGCCGCGGAGGCCGGCAGGCTCGGCCGGGCATCGCCGAGGCGACTTCGCACCGCGAAGGCGGCGGCGAGGACGACGGCGGACGACACCGCGCGGCCGACGAGCAGCGGTGCGATGCCGCTGTCGCTCGGCGCCTGGTCGAGGCAGACGAGCTGCAGCGCGATGGCCGCGCCGGCGCCGAAGGCCAGGACGAGCGCGGTCCGGCTCGGGCGCACTCCACGCGTGTCGGTGCCGCCGCTGACGACCACGATGGCCACGAAGGCGAGGGCCATGCCGCCCACGGCGAGTCCGCTGAGGGTCTCTCCGTCGATGAGACCGACGGTGACCGGCAGCGCCGCCGACACGAGCGCGGTCACCGGCGAGAGCACGCTCATCGGCCCGATCGCCAGGGTGCGGTACAGCAGGGCGAACGCCGCCGCCGACGCAAGGCCCGACGCGGCGCCCCACGTGACGGCGCCGGGGACGAAGCTCGCCCCGGCCACCGGCCACAGCAGCAGCTCGACGAGCAGGCTCACCGGCGCGGCGATGACCACGACGAGCAGCACGTGAGCGCCTCGGGCGGCCAAGCCACCCAGGAAGTCGGCGGCGCCGTAGGCGACCGAGCATGCCAGGGCGAGCAGTACGGCGGCGGTCATCAAGCGACCGTAGTGTGCACGCGGTGTCATCCTGAGCGCGTGGCTGCACGGGACAGCGCCGAGTGGGCGAAGTGGCTGCCAGCCGAGGCGGTCGCCGCCATCGACCGCTGGTGGAAGCCGCTGTGGGACCAGATCCGGCTGCTCCCCGAGCGGCAGCCGACGCCCGGCGAGCTCGAGTTCGAGGCGATCGAGGAGCCCAGACCCGGCGCGGCCTGGCGCGAGCGGTTCGAGGCCATGTGGCCGGCCTACCAGGCGTGGTACCTGCAGGAGGGCGACGCCGCGCGGCCGACCTACGCGGCCTGCCGCCGGGCGCTCGAGGAGCACATGCCCGAGCTGATGCCGGTCTATGAGCGGCTGGTGGACTTGGCCGGCGGGGGCGACCTCGCGGCCCGCGTGCTCTCGCTCTACCGCCCGCCGGGCTTCATCGTCGGCTGCTCACAGGGAGCCTGGACCCGCGGCGAGCCGCTGCTGGTCCGCAACTACGACTACCCGGCCGACCGGCTGGAGGGGATCGTCGACCTCACGCACTGGGGCGAGCGGCGCGTGATCGGGATGAGCGACTGCCTGTGGGGCCTGCTCGACGGGATGAACGACCGCGGGCTCGCCGTCTCGCTGACCTTCGGCGGCCGGCCTGACGTCGGCGACGGCTTCGCGGTCCCGCTCATCGTCAGGTACCTGCTGGAGACGTGCGACGACGTGGCCACCGCGAAGGACGCCCTGGCACGCATCCCGGTCCATGCGCCGCAGAACCTCACGCTGCTCGACCGGACCGGCGCCTACGTCACCGCCTACGTCGGCCCCGGCCGCGAGCCGCGGTTCGTCGACACGCCGGCCACCACCAACCACCAGGGCGAGGTCGAGTGGCCGGAGTACGCCGAGGCCATCCGCAGCGAGGAGCGCGAGCGCTGCGTGCTCGCGCTGCTGCAGGAGGACCGCGACCGCTTCGAGGACGCCTTCCTCGAGCCGCCGCTGCACAGCACCGCCCACGAGCGCGGGTTCGGGACCCTCTACACGGCGGCGTACGAGCCCGCGCGGGGCGTCGTCCGCTACCGCTGGCCGGACCTCACCTGGGAGCAGTCGTTCGAGCGCTTCGAGAGCGGCTCGCGGACCGTCAGGATGTCTTGAAGGCCATCGCGCCCGTGGGCGCCGGAGCCGCCGCAGACGTGCCGGTGAATTGCGCGTGGACGCCGTCGATCCACTCGTGCGCTTGCGGCGTCAGCACGTTGTCCTCCGTCTGCATGCGCGAGCGGGCGACCAGGACGCCGAGGTCGGCGCCCGGGTACGTGTAGTCGCCCGGCGCCAGCACGCGCAGGAAGAAGGCCTCGCTGTCGTCGTGGAGGCTGTGCCAGTCGTGCCCCCAGCGGGCGAAGGAGATCCCGCCGTCCCCGATCCGGTAGATCCCCGTCCGCGGCGCCTGGCTGAGCTGCTCGACCTCGTCGCCGGTGTCCTTGAGGATGAGCTGGCTCCAGACGTCGACGCTCGAGGCCTCGGCCCAGCGGCGGTTGATGTCGTCGACGTCGATCTCGTACTCGACGTCCATGTACTCGAGCAGGTGGAAGAGGAACAGCGGCATGTCGGCGTAGGCGCCGGCCGTGACGTTGGTCATCGACGTCACGCCGCTGATGCGCGGGTTGATCTCGCCGAGGTACAGCTCGCCGCTGTCGACGTCGGCGAGGTAGTCGATCTCCAGGAAGCCGCGGTAGCCCTCGCCGGCGAGTCGGTCGCCGAGCTTCTGGGTCAGCACCCGCGCGCGCTCGCGATGCTCGGGTGACAGGACCTCGGGGAAGATGTCGTTGCCGCACCAGCCGCCCTTGTGCGGGGTCAGCTCCGGGTGGCCGGTCAGGTCGGTCATCAGCGGCCCGACCACGGTGCCGTGGCGGGTGAGGACCGCCTCGACGGCCGCCGCGCGGTTGTTGATCCGCTTCATGACCTTCAGCTCCTGGCCGGCCATGTCGCCCGCGTAGCGGTCCCAGTCGCGCTCGCCGCGGATGAAGAACGTCGTCTTGCCGGAATCGCCGTACGGGGTCTGGACCACCAGGTCGTCACCGAGGCCGGCGCCCTCGGCGAGCGAGGTCAGCTCCTCGTAGGTCGTGGCGCGGCCGAGCGTGTTCGGCGCGCTCGGCACGCCCGCCTCGTTGCCGAGCTGGGTGGTGACGATCTTGGAGTCGAGCCGGTGGCGCAGCTCGGCCGATGGGTGCGCGACCTCCAGGCCGGCGGCGGCCGCGGCCCGCTCGGTCTCGTCGTCGAACATGACGAACACGACCTTGCCGCCCTCCCCGCGGCTGTTGACGAGGTCGAGCACCTCCTTGTGCTCGAGCAGGTAGTTGCAGACGTCCTCCATCGACTCGAACTCGCGGTACGGCCGCTCCTTGGGGACGAACACGCGCGGGTGGTTGCCCTCGAACGAGTCGAAGTAGTTGACGTAGAAGAAGTTCCGCAGCCAGCGGTCGATGCCGAGCAGGTTGAACGCGGTCGGCGAGACGAAGTAGACCGGCGTCTGGTTGGTGCGGAAGAACGCGCGGATCTCGGAGATGCCCCGGAGCATGGCCCGATCCTCTCACGTGAGAGAGTGTCGGCTCCATCCTGCGGAGGAGGAGAGATGACGTCGATCGACGGGCAGTCGCCGACGCTGTTGCAGCAGATGCTGCGCCGCAAGCCGGTGACGGTGATGACCGAGGAGACCGGGACCGACACCGACGGCGGCGAGCTGAAGCGGACGATCGGGCTCTTCCAGCTCACGCTGTTCGGCGTCGGCGCGACGATCGGCACCGGCATCTTCGTGATCCTCACGGACGCGGTGCCCGAGGCCGGCCCCGCGGTCATCCTGGCCTTCGTGCTGGCCGGCGTCGTGGCCGGACTCACGGCCATCTGCTACGCCGAGCTGGCCGGCGCAGTGCCGGTCTCGGGCTCGTCGTACTCGTACGCGTACGCGACGATGGGCGAGGCCGTCGCCGTCGTCGTGGCCGCGTGCCTGCTGCTCGAGTACGGCGTCTCCGCCGCCGGAGTGGCGGTGGGCTGGTCGCAGTACCTCAACGAGCTGCTCGACAACCTGTTCGGCTTCACGATCCCCGAGGACTTCTCGCAGGCGCCCGAGCAGGGCGGGATCTTCAACGTCCCGGCCTTCGTGCTGATCTGGCTCTGCGCGCTGCTGCTGCTGCGCGGCGCGAGCGAGTCGGCGAAGGTCAACGCGGTCATGGTGCTGATCAAGGTCGCGGTGCTGATCCTGTTCATCGCCGTCGGCATCACGGGGTGGAACTCGGACAACCTGTCGGACTTCTCGCCGGCGGGCTTCGACGGGATCACGACGGCCGCGGGCATCATCTTCTTCACCTACATCGGGCTCGACGCCGTCTCGACGGCCGGCGAGGAGGTCAAGAACCCACGCCGGAACCTGCCGCTGGCGATCATCTTCGCGCTCATCACGGTGACGTTGCTGTACATCCTGGTGGCGGTCGTCGCCGTCGCGGCGCAGCCGGTGGCGGAGTTCGAGGGTCAAGAGGCGGGCCTGGCGGCGATCATGGAGGACGTGACCGGCTCGACCTGGCCGGCCACCGTGCTGGCGGCGGGCGCCGTGGTCTCGATCTTCAGCGTCACGCTGGTCGTCATCTACGGCCAGACGCGGATCCTGTTCGCGATGAGCCGCGACGGGATGATCCCGAAGTTCTTCCACCGGCTGAACCCGCGGACGCTGACGCCGGTCCACGCGACGATCTTCGTCGCCGTCATCCTCTCGGTCCTCGCCGGCGTCGTGCCGATCGACTTCCTGTTCGAGATGACGAGCATCGGCACGCTGGTCGCCTTCATGATCGTCTCGATCGGGGTCATTGTGCTCCGGCGGACGGCGCCCGACCTGCCGCGCGGGTTCAAGGTGCCGCTCTACCCGGTGCTGCCGATCCTCTCGGTCCTCGGCTGTCTCTGGATCATCCAGGACCTGCGCATCGTGACGATCTGGGTGTTTGTCATCTGGAGCACGATCGCGCTCATCTGGTACTTCTTCTACGGCCGCCACCATTCGATGCTGGGGAAGAAGGCGTCATGACCATGCTCGTCGCGTACGCCCCCGACGGGCGCGGCCGGGCGGTGCTCCATCTAGCTGGCATGCTCGCGCGGTCGGCGGGCGACGACGTGCTGCTGTGCGCGGTGGTGCCGACGTCGTGGCCGCCGAGCCCGGCGCGTGTGGACGCCGAGTACCAGGTCCACCTCCAGCAGACCGCGGAGTCCGCGCTCGAGGGCGCCCGCGGCCGGTTGCCGGAGGATGTCCAGGTGGCCACCGCGATCCATCACGCCCGCTCCACACCGGCCGGCCTGCTCGAGCTGGGCGAGCAGCACGAGGCGAGCTTGATCGTCGCCGGGTCGTCGCCGTCCGGCGGAGACGGCTCGGTCACGCTCGGCAGCGTGACGAGCCGGCTGCTGCACAGCTCGCCGATCCCCGTCGCGCTCGCCCCGCGCGGCTTCCGCGTGGGTCCCGGCGCACGCGTGACGAGGGTGACGGCCGCCTTCGGAGGCTCGAGCGACGACCTCGTGGTCGCCGCCGCGGGCGTGGCGGCGCGAGTCGGCGCTCGGCTGCGGCTCGCCTCGTTCGCCGTGCGACCACGCGCGCCCTACACCGTCGCCGTCGGGCGCGAGGCGGACGACTCGGCCGTGCGCGAGTGGGTCGCCGAGATCTCGGCCGCGCAGCAGGACGTGCTCAACCGGGTCCGCGAGCTGCCCGTGGTGCCGGACGACTGCGAGGCGGTGGTCGGCCGCGGCGAGCGCTGGGAGGACGCGCTGGAGGACGTCGAGTGGACCGACGGCGACGTGCTCGTCGTCGGCTCGAGCTCGATCGGGCCGGTCGCGCGGGTCTTCCTCGGCTCACGCTCGGCCAAGATCGTTCAGCACGCCCCGGTGCCGGTCGTCGCGGTCCCGCGCGGCGTGGTCGCCGAGCTGGCCGGCGAAGCAGCGCGCTAGCCGGGCTTGCGGGCGCGGACGATCGCCGAGCCGGCGTGCTCGTGCACGCGGTGGGTCTCGGTGATCTCGACGTCGCCGAGGCCGGCGTTGTGGAGCGCGTCCGCGAACTCGACGCGCGTGAGGGCGCCGGCGATGCAGCCGGTCCACTGCTGCATGTCCCTGCGCGTGGCAAGGTCCATGTCGGGGTCCGCGATCACGTCGGAGACGGCGAAGCGCCCACCGGGGCGCAGGACGCGAGCGACCTCGCGGATCACGCGGTGCTTGTCGGTGGAGAGGTTGATGACGCAGTTGGAGATGACGACGTCGACGCTCGCGTCCGGGAGCGGGATGGCCTCGATGTGGCCCTTGAGCCAGTGGACGTTCTCGACGCCGACCTTGGCCTGGTTCGCACGGGCGAGCTCGAGCATCTCGTCGGTCATGTCGAGCCCGTAGGCGGTGCCGGTGGGTCCGACACGGCGGGCGGAGAGCAGCACGTCGATGCCGCCGCCGGAGCCGAGGTCGAGCACGGTCTCGCCCTCGCGCAGCTCGGCCATGGCGGTCGGGTTGCCGCACCCGAGCGAGGCGAGCAGGGCGGTGTCGGGCAGCTCGTCGCGCGCGCCATCGGCGTACAGGCCGGCGCCGAACAGCTCCGCCCGCTCGTCGGTGATGCCGGCAGGATCGGGCCCACAGCAGCCGGCCGCCGCGGCCGGGTCGGTGGTCGCCATGGCCGCCGCTGCGTAGCGCTCGCGCACGTTCTCGCGCAGCTCGTCGGCGTTGATCAGCTCAGCCATGCGGTCAGCTCCTCCAGGGCACCGGGCAGCACGTAGTAGTAGGCCCACAGGCCGCGTCTCTCGCTGTCGACGATCCCGGCGTCGCGCAGCTTCTTCAGGTGGTGCGAGAGGGTGGGCTGGGAGATTTCGAAGAGCGGCACCAGCTCGCAGACGCAGACGATGCCGGCGTGCTTGCGCAGCACGTCGACGAGCTGGAGCCGCACTGGATCGCCGAGCGCCTTCGCGACCTCGGCCATGCGGATCGCCTGCTCGCGCTCGACGTCGGGATAGACGACGGGCTCACAGCACGCCTCGCCCGCGGGGCGCTTCGTCTTGGGCGCCAACTCCAGATCGACAGCCATCTATCTATAGATATCGATTGAAGCGATGAATGTCAATGCAGTACCGTACGCAGACGGCCACCGTCCTCTTCGTATGTCTCCACAACGCCGGGCGCTCGCAGATGTCGGCAGCCCTGTTCGAGCGCGCCGCAGAAGGGCGCCACCGCGCGCTCTCGGCCGGCACCACGCCCGCAGAGCGCGTCCATCCCGAGGTCGTGCAGGTCATGAACGAGCTCGGGATCGACCTCTCCGGCCGCTCACCACGCAAGCTCACGCGCGACCTCGCCGAGCAGGCCGACGTCGTGGTCACGATGGGCTGCGGCGACGAGTGCCCCTACATCCCGAGCAAGCGCTACATCGACTGGGACCTCGACGACCCGAAGGGGCGTCCGCTCGACGAGGTTCGCATCACCCGCGACGACATCGTCGAGCGCACCAAGGCGCTCGTCGCGGAACTGGAGTGACCCGGTCACGGGGTTGCTTCACGTACGACCTCACGCGCCGGCTTGTCGAAGCGAAGGCCGAGGAAGGACGGATGCCGCAGCCTGCCGTCACCGGTCCATTCCATGAACGCGATCTGCGCGACGAGCTCCGGCTCGACCCACGTGGCGTCACGCGGGATCGCCTTCTCGGGCTCGAACGGGGACGTCTCGCGGACCAGCGGGGCGAGCCGCTCGGACAGCTCGTGGAGCGTCGCGCGCGTGAATCCCGTGCCGACCTTGCCCGCGTAGCGGAGCCGATCGCCCTCGAAGTGGCCGACCAGCAGCGCGCCGAGATCGGTGCGTGAGCCGCGCGGCGCGGTGAAGCCGCCGACGACCAGCTCCTGCTCGGCCGTGCACTTGAGCTTGAGCCAGTCGCGCGAGCGGGTGGAGACGTACGGCGTGCCGACGCGCTTGGCGATCAGCCCTTCCCAGCCGTCGCGACACGCGCCGGCGAGCAGGGAGGCGCCGTCGCCCGTCACCTGCTCGGTCACGCGCAGCGGGTCCTTCCAACCCAGCAGGTCCGCCAGCGCCGCGCGGCGCTCCTCCAGTGCTAGCGAGCGCAGGTCGCGCCCGTCCGCGAACAGGACGTCGAAGACGAAGTAGAGGAGCTGGGCGCCCTCGCCGCCGCCGAAGCGATCGCGTCCGCCGACCCAGCGTCACGGCCTCGCCGTCGATCACGAAGCCGTCGGCGGGGTCGGCGTCGAGCGCGGCGGCGAGCGGCGCGTAGCGGTCGTTGAGCGACAGCTCGTTGCGCGAGTACAGCCGCGTGCGGCCGTCCTTGACCGCCAGGCACCGGATGCCGTCGAGCTTGCGCTCGAACACCCACTCGGGGCCGGCCGGCCGATCGGCGGACAGCACCGCCTTCATCGGGATCACGAATCGGATGTCCAGGCGGACAAACGATCGCAGAGCGTTTCCTCCACAGGGCCAAAGACGCTCCAGCTCGGCATCGCGACGCTGCCGGGCATGAAGCTGGTTATCGGAATCGTGCGGCCCGACAAGGCCAACGAGGTGCTGGAGGCGCTGTATCGCGCCGAGGTGCGCGGGTTCTCCATGAGCCGCGTGCAGGGACACGGCGGAGAGCTCGACCGCGTGGAGACCTACCGGGGCACGACCGTGCGCCTCGGCATGTCCGAGAAGGTGCGCTTCGAGATCGCCGTATCGGACGAGTTCGTCGAGCCGACGATCGAGGCGCTGTGCGACGGGGGCCGGACGGGAGAGGTCGGCGACGGCAAGATCTTCGTCCTCGAGCTCGAGCAGGTCGTCCGCATCCGGACGGGTGAGACCGACAACCTGGCCGTGACCCCGGTGGGTGCGTGATGCCGGCCGGAATCAACGCGGGCGACACCGCCTGGATGCTCGCCGCCACCGCGCTGGTGCTCCTCATGACGCCGGCGCTGGGCCTCTTCTACGCGGGCCTCGTGCGCTCGAAGAACACGCTGAACACGTTCATGATGTGCGTCGCCGCGCTCGCGATCGCCACGATCTCGTGGGCCCTGATCGGCTACTCGCTGGCCTTCGACGGGGACGGCAGCCTCATCGGCGGCCTCGGCCACGCCTTCCTGAGCGGCGTGGCGTTCGAGCCGCGCGACGGCACGACCATCCCGCACCTCCTGTTCTTCGCGTTCCAGGCCACGTTCTGCATCATCACCACGGCGCTGGTGGCCGGCGCGGTGGTCGAGCGCATGCGGTTCGGCCCGTTCCTGGTCTTCGCCGGGCTCTGGTCGGTCTGCGTCTACGCCGTGCTCGCGCACTGGGCGTTCGGCGGCGGCTGGCTGCAGGCGGGCGGCACGCTGGACTTCGCGGGCGGCGTCCCGGTCGAGATGGGCTCCGGCTTCTCCGCGCTCGCCGCCGCGCTGGTGGTCGGCGCGCGCAAGGACTACGGCCGCCAGGCGATCCTGCCGCACAACTCCGTCTACGTCCTGCTCGGTGCCGGCCTGCTGTGGTTCGGCTGGTTCGGCTTCAACGGCGGCAGCGGGTTCTCGGTGGGCCAGGCCGGCGTGCTCGCCTTCGTGAACACGCTGCTCACGCCCGCCTGCGCGCTGGCGACCTGGTTCGTCCTCGACCTGATCCGATCGCGGCAGATCACCGCGATCGGCGCCGCCACAGCGATCGTGGTCGGGTGCGTCGGCATCACGCCCGCCGCAGGCTTCATCAGCCCGATGTGGGCGATGGTGCTCGGCGTCGTCGCCGCGCTGCCGGCCTACGCCGTGATCGTGCTGCGCACGCGCACGCGCGTCGACGAGACGCTGGACGTGCTGGCCGCGCACGGCGTGGCCGGGCTCACGGGCATCCTGTTCATCGGGTTCGTCGCCCAGGCGGCCTGGAACGGCGTGTCCGACGGCCTGCTCTACGGCAACCCCGCCCAGCTCGCCGACCAGGCGCTGGCCGTGCTCGCCGCGCCGGCCTACGCGTTCGGCGCCACGTTCGCGCTGCTCAAGCTGATCGGCCTCTTCAGCCCGCTGCGCGTCACCGAGCGCGAGGAGGCCATCGGCATGGACGTCGTGAGCCACGGCGAGGAGGCCTACGCCACGGGCGAGGGCGCCATTCTCGTCGAGCCGACCGGGCCGGGCGCCCCGGAGCGGCGGCGCAAGCCGGCGATGGCGCCTGTGCCGTCCTAGCTACTAGCTGCGGCCGTCGAGAGTGAGGGACAGTGCGCCGGTGTCGCACGCCTCGCCCTCGACGGTCCCGGTCGCGTGGATGTCCATGGTGATCGCGTCCGGTGTGATCGTGCCGTTGACCGTGCCGGTCCACGGGTCCGAGTCGATCGCGAAGGAGAACGCGTCGCCCTGGCGGCGCAGCAGCGTGACGTCCACGCCCCCGACGCGCACGCCGGAGGCGCACTGGGCCTCGAACTCCACGGTCGCCGTGATGGTCTTCTCGGTCGTGACGGCGACCGCGCCTGAGCTGTTGTCGGGATCCGCCGCCCCGCCGAAGTAGTCGCGCTCCAGGCGATCGAGCCCCGCGACGGTCGACCGCAGCGCCTTCAGCGAGACCTTGCGCGGGGTTCCCGACCCGGCCGTGTACACCTTGCCGCCCTCCACCCACGCGAGCTCGCGCGTCCGCGTTCCGGCCCGTCGCTTGAGCAGATAGCCGCGCTTCCCCCGGACCCGCGTGCGGGTGCGTGAGGAGTACCCCTCCCTGCGGCGCTCGCGCCAGAGCGCGCGGATGGAGCGGAACTCCCCGCCGCTGACCTCGATCACGGCGTCCGGTCCCAGCGGACCCTGGTGCACGAGGCGTACGGCGTACCCGCGGCCGCCGATCGTCGTCCCGTTCTCCGGCGCGCGGTCGATGGGCCGGAACACCTTCGGGATCGTCGTGGGGACGAGCGGCGCCGGGCTGAGGCGGCGCTCGGCGAGCCGCTGATAGGTGTCGAGGAAGCTCGCCTCGGCCACGGCGGGGACGGCGAGCAACGCGACCGCGGTCAGGGCTGTTGCCAGGGCACTCCGACGAAGCTCCTGCATAGCGGCACTCTACTGTCACTCAACCGAGCAGCTGCGCCAGCGTCCGGCCGCTGATGACCGACTCGGGGCGCTCGGCCACGATCTCCGAGCCTGGCCGCGCTTCGTCGTCGCGGCGCTTGATCAACAGCCATTGCGGCTTGGCGCGCGGTCGCGTGCGCTGGAGCGCGAACCCACCGCGAAGCTTCTCACCGTGCAGGACGAAGACGGCGTGGCCGCGCTCGAGCGCCTCGGGCCATGCGACGCGACCGCCCTGTTCGTAGCTGCCGCGGTCCCACACGATCACGCCACCGTCACCCAGCGTGCCCTCGAAGTCGTTGTGGTCCAGGCCGTGATCCTCGACCTCGACTGCCAGGCGCTTGGCCGCGGGATCGAGCGACGGCCCCTTCGGCACGGCCCAGGAGCGCATGACTCCGTCGACCTCCAGGCGCAGGTCGTAGTGGTGGGCAGTCGCCTGATGCTCCTGGACGACGAACACGCCGGCACTCACACCCCGGATCGCGAACTGTTCGTGACCCTCGACACGCACCCGTTCGATCGAGACGACGTCACCGAAGACGGCCATCAGCGCCTCGACCGAGTCGGGCGGCCCCTCGGCGTGGATCTCTCCAGTCGGCCGCACCCAGCCCTTGACGCCGAGCTCACGCGCTCTGGCTGCCACCACATCGGCGTCCACCCCCTGCCCGGCGGCTGCGCGCAGCGCTTGGCCACGAGCGGGCGACGTCATCGCGCGAGCGTACCGCTCGCGCCGTGACGGAATAGCCCCACGGGTCTCGACCGTCTCCCCCTCTACCCAACGAGAAGGTGAGACACGATGTCCCTCAGATTCAGACCCGGCCGCGCGACTCTCGCGGCGCTACTCGTGCTGCTGACGATCCCCGTCGCCGTCGCGCTCACGTCGCCGACCACCGCTTCGGCCTGCCCCCCGCACGGCTGCTACCAGGACCCGGACGATCCGCCGCCACCGCATCCGCCGGCTCCGCCGCAGCCGAAGTACCGCATCTTCATCGACACGCTGCGGGCATACGAGACGGAGGACAGCTTCGAGGACCAGGCGTACATCCGGATCAACGGAGTCAAGGTGTGGGGCCCGTACGGCGTCAACCCGCTCCAGATGGCGTATCCGAACGTGTCACGTGACGTGACCGGCCCGGTCTGGGCCACCCTCTACGACGACGACCCGGACAACTGGTTCGACGGCGACGACTGGCTCGGCGACGCGTATGCGCCGCTCCCCACTCTCGTCGGGGCAACGGCCTGGGGGAGCCTGAAGTTCACCCAGGACGGTGCGAACTACACGATGGGCGTGCGAGTGCTCAGGCTCTCGTGACCCATTCGCGCCGCAGGACGGCGTAGACGCGCAGGGTCGACCACTCGCCGTTGAACCAGTCGGCCTCGACCAGCCGCGCCTCGCAGCGGAACCCAAGCCGCTCGAGGAGACGGTGGACGGCGACATTGCGGTCGTCGGCCTGGGCGTAGACGCGATGGAGGCCGTGGTCGCCGAACAGCTCGGCGATCACGGCGGCCAGCGCCTCGGTCGCCAGCCCGGTGCCCTGATGCTCCGGCGCGAACGTCACGCCCACCTCGGCGGTCGCCGGCTGACACCCTGCTGGGAAGCCAGGAACTCCTCTGCGTCGGCCATCGAGTACGAGGTGTCCCATGACTGGTACCGCGCGACGTCCGGGTGGCTGCGGTAGGCGACGAACGCGGTGAGGTCTTCGGCGCGGAACGGCCGCAGGAGCAGTCGCGAGGTGACGATCTCGGCCATCGACGTATCCTCGCCTCGTGATCGGCGGACTTGCGGCGATGCTCGCGGCGGCGGTGATCGCGGGCGCGGAGAAGGTCGGGGTCCCGCGGGAGGCGCGGGCCGTGGACACGTCGCGCCCGGATCGCTGGGTCGGCAACGGGACGCCGCGCAGCTGCACGTCGCGCGCGGTGGTTCGCGCGGTCGCCAGGGGCGGGGTCATCAGGTTCCGCTGCGGGCCGGAGCCGGTCCGGATCGAGCTGCGGCGGACCGCGAAGGTGGTCAACACCAGCCGGCGCGTCGTCCTCGACGGCCGCGGGCTCGTCACCCTCAGCGGCGGCGGGAAGCGGCGCATCCTCTACCAGAACACCTGCGATCAGCGGCAGACCTGGACCACGTCGCACTGCGACGACCAGGCCACGCCCCGGCTCGTGGTGCAGAACCTGACCTTCGCGGCCGGCGACTCCACCGGCGAGACGTTCGAGGGCGGCGGGGGCGGCGCGATCTTCGCGCGCGGCGGCCGGCTGAAGATCGTGCGCTCGAAGTTCGTCGGCAACCGCTGCGACGAGAACGGCCCCGACCTGGGCGGCGGCGCCGTGCGGGCGCTGTCGCAGCACGACGGCCGGCCGGTGACGGTGGTCGGCAGCACGTTCCGCAGAGGGGTCTGCAGCAACGGGGCGGCGCTGAGCAGCATCGGCGTCTCGTGGTCGATCTACAACAGCGTCTTCACCGGCAACCGCGCGATCGGCCGCGGCGCCAACCCCGCGCGCCCGGACACGCCCGGCGGCGGCTCGGGCGGAGCCGTGTACGCGGACGGCAACGACTTCCGCGTGCTCGTGGCCGGGACGAGGATGACCGGCAACCACGCGCGCGAGGGCGGCGGCGCGATCTTCTTCGTCAGCAACGACCGCACCGGCGTCCTCGAGATCCGCTCCTCGACCCTGCGCGACAACCCGAGCGACGGCTTCGAGACCGACCCCGGGATCTTCTTCCTCGGCCGCGAGCAGGTCGTCGTCGACTCGGTCGTGGAGTGAACCACGACGCACCGTAGACTGCGCCCATGACGCCGGACGACAGCCCTCCGCCAGCTTCTGGCGAGCTGCGCGACGGAGGCGACGAGACCGGTCGTGAGTCTCGGTTCCGCGAGCGGGAATCACGCCGGGCAGGACGACCTCAGGGCATGGTCCCGGGCCGCGAGCGCCGGCGGACCGGAGTCGAGCGCGGGTTCATGCGGCTGATCGCGACCGGCGGCATCGTGGGCATCGGCGTGTTGATCGGAGCGGTCCTGGGCGGCCAGGACGTCGCCGGCTGGATCGTGGGGTTGGCGGTGAGCGTGGTGACGATCGTGCTCGCGGCGCTGCTCTGGTCGTCCCGGCAGCTCTGACCCGATAACGTACAACCGAATGGTTGTAGATGACCTCGATCGCGTGTTCCACGCGCTGGCCGACGGCACGCGCCGCGACATCCTCGATCGCTGCATCCGGGGCGAGCACTCGGTGTCACGGCTCGCCGACGCGTACCCGATGAGCTTCGCCGCGGTGCAGAAGCACGTCGCCGTGCTGGAGCAGGCCGGGCTGGTCACCAAGGAGCGCCGCGGCCGGGAGCAGCTCGTGCACACCGACGGCGGCGCCGTCGGGCGGGCGCGGCAGGTGCTCGACGAGCTCGAGGTGGCCTGGCGCGGACGCGTGGAGCGGATGGCGGGTCTCCTATGAGCATCGTCAGCGTCGACAAGGACCTCGACGACCTCAGCCTCACGATCGTCGCCGAGTTCGACGCCCCGATCGAGCGGGTGTGGGAGCTGTGGGCCGACCCCCGGCTGCTCGAGCGCTGGTGGGGGCCGCCGACGCACCCGTCGACGTTCGAGCGGCACCAGCTCGCCCCCGGCGGTGAGGTCAGCTACTTCATGACCGGGCCTGACGGCGAGCGGTCGTACGGCTGGTGGCGCGTGGAGTCCGTCGAGCCGCCGACGAGCCTCGAGTTCACCGACGGCTTCGCCGTCGAGGAAACGCCGATCACGGCGGTGCAGGTGCGGCTCGCCGAGCAGGGCGCGGGCACGCGGATGCACCTGCGCTTCCAGTTCGAGTCGCCGCAGCACATGGAGGACCTAGAGCGCTGGGGCGCGTTCGACGTCTTCCCGGTGTCGGTCGGCCAGATGGACGCCCTGCTTTCGTGACCACACAGCCAGGAGGCGCCGCGTGCGCAAGATCAAGTCGAACTTCTTCATCTCCCTCGACGGCGTCGTCGAGGCGCCCGACAAGTGGCACTTCCCGTACTTCGACGACGAGATGGGCGCGGCGGTCGGCGCCGGCTTCGCCAACACGGACGCCATGCTCATGGGCCGCGTCCTCTACGAGGAGTGGGCCGCGTACTGGCCCGAGCATGCCGACGAGCCGTTCGGCGACGTCATGAACTCGACCAGGAAGTACGTCGTCTCCAGCAGTCTGCAGGCGGCCGAGTGGCAGAACTCGGAGCTCATCCGCGGCGACGAGGCCGCGCAGAGGCTCGCCGCCCTCAAGGCCGAGGACGGCGGCGACATCACCATGTCCGGCAGCGGCACCACCGTGCGCTGGCTGCTGCGCGAGGGCCTGCTCGACGAGCTCAACCTGCTCGTGCACCCGATCGCCGTCGGCAGCGGCCTCGCCCGCCTGTTCCCGCCCGACGAGCCGACGATCGCGGTCGAGCTCCTGAGCGCCCAGACCTTCAAGTCCGGCGTTCTGAACCTCAGCTACGGTCCGAAAAGCGGTTAGTCTGCGCACGTGAAAAGGCTGATCCTCGCGGTCGTGCTCGCGCTGGTGGCGCCATCCGCGGCCGACGCCGCGGTCTGGCGCCAGGTCACCGCCTCGGGCGGCGCGAGCATCGACCAGGTCGGCGTCGTCCGGACGAGCGACGGCGTGCTGCACGTGGCCTGGCACAAGGACGGCGACCTGCTCCACACCGCGATCGGCCGCAACGGGAAGATCGGCGCCACCTCGCCGATCCAGAGCGGCTGGACCGGGCACATGGACGCCGCGCTGACCGCCGTTCCCGGCGGCCTCCGCGTCGTCTGGGGCGCGATCCGCTCGACCGACTCGAGCGACCCCAACCAGGACCTCAACACGGCGCTGTCGACCGACGGCGGCACCAGCTGGCAGCTCACGCCCGGCTCGATCATCCCGCGCGGCGCGCAGGCCTACGGCAGCGACGCCTCCGCCACCACGCTGCCGAACGGCACGGTGCTGCAGGCGTGGGCGGGGACGCTCGGGACCTGGGTGCACTCCGGCCTCGACCCGGCGACGCCGAACTTCGACTACCAGGCTCCGCTCGGGACCTACGGCTACGGGCCCGGGCTCGCCTCCGACGCCGGCGGCCGGGCGATGATGGCTTGGTTCTCGAGCGGGAGCACGCAGCGCGGCGTCGTGGCGCAGGGCGTGAACGCGGACGGCTCCCCCGCCGGAGCGGCGATGACGATGCCCGGCAGCCAGGTGATGGTGGGCGGCGGCACGGTCTCGAAGACAGCGATCGTCGCCCGCGCCAGGAGCGGCGGCTTCTACGTCGGCTACGCGCTCGGATATCCGACCGCGAACCGCGTCCGGGTGTGGCGCGTCGGCGCGGGCTCCGCGAGGCTGCTCGCGCGCACCGACGCGAACTCGCAGGTCACGCTGGCCGCCGACGGCAAGGGCCGCGTGTGGGCCGTGTGGAGCGACGGGACGTTCGGCGAGCCGCACGTGCTCGCGGCGCGCTCCAACCCCGAGGGAACGCAGTTCGGCGCGCCCGTCGACGCCGGCGCCGTGCGCGGCGCGCACTCGACCTACTCGGTCGACGCCAGCGCCACCTCGAGCGCGCTCGACATCCTCGCGCTGTTCGGCACCGGCAACACGTCCGGCGGCGCGACATACGTGAAGCGGATCCGCGCCGGGCTGAAGCTTGAGGCGCGCAGGCGCTTCGGCGCCGTCACGTTCACGGTCAGCGACGCCGGCGACCCCGTGCGCGGCGCGACCGTGCGCCTCGCCGGCCTCTCCGGCCGGACGAACGCGAAGGGCCGCGTCACGCTTGCCTTCAAGCGGGCGAGGGCGAAGGCGAGCGCGCCGGGCTACGCGCCTGCGAGGCTGCGGATCAGGTGACACGCCGCACCTTGCGCAGGCACACGACCTCTCGGCGGCAGGCGGCCCGGGCTTGCCGGGCGGCGCGGCGGACGCACCGCTTGGCCCCCGCCCTGCCGAGCAGCGCGCGGCAGCCCCGCATGTCCCGCCTGAGCTGCACCCACGGGCTCGGTGCGATCTCCATCGGCAACGACGCGATGGCGAGTGTGTTGGTCATCCCGTCGTCCGTGTAGCCGCACAGGAGCACCGAGCCGGGCGCCGTGGGCGTGACGGCAACGGGGATCGTGAAGGCGCCCGTGGCGTCCGGCGTCTCGCGCTGCGACAGCACGACCACGCTGCCGCCCGCCCCAAGCGCGAACTGGACCGCCTCCCAGCGGTCCGCCGGGCATGTAGTCGTGACCGAGCTGGGGATCGCCGAAAGGCTGAACCAGTACGGGTACGCGAGCTCGTCGAGCGGGATCGTGCCGGTGGCGTGAAGGACGATCGGCTGCCCGACGACCGCGGGCGGCGCGGCGAGCGCGAGCGTGAAGTCCTCGGAGGCCGTCGCCGGGCCGGCGGTCGCCGCGACGGCGACCAGCGCGATCGCCAGGGTCCGCAGTGTCTTGTTCATGGCGGCGAAGCTATGCCCGCGCACTGAAAGAGCGCTTACGCGCGACTTACGCGGTCCGATACCGTCGCGCAATGCCTCACGAGGACTTCCCGGTCCTGATCGTCGGCGGCAGCCTGGTGGGGCTGACGACGGCCATGCTGCTCGGCCACCATGGCGTGCCGTCGCTGTCGGTGGAGCGCCATGCCGGCACCGCGATCCATCCGCGCGCGGGTCACTTCCAGCTGCGGACGATGGAGCTTCTGCGGCAGCTCGGGCTCGAGCACCGTGTTCGCTTGCGGTCGCTGGAGACGTACAGCGCGACGGGCGGCATCGTCGCCGTCGAATCGCTGGCCGGGCGGGAGATCGCCACCTACGTCAAGGAGCTCAACGAGGGCGTCGAGGGGTTCAGCCCGACCGTCCGCGTCTTCATCAACCAGGACGCGCTCGAGCCGCTGCTGCACGAGCGCGCGGTCGAGCTCGGGGCGACGGTGCGCAACCGGACGGAGGCGATCGGCCTCGCGCAGGACGACGCCGGCGTGACCGTCACGCTGCGCGACCTGGACTCCGGGGACGAGAGCGAGGTCCGGGCGCGCTACGTCGTGGCGGCGGACGGCAACCGGAGCCCGATGCGCGGGCTGCTCGGCGTCGGCATGCGTGGCTACGGACAGCTCTCGCGCAGCATCACCATCTACTTCCGCGCCGACTGCGCCCACCTGCTGCGCGACCGCAACCAGGGCGTCTTCTACGTGCACAACCCCGAGCTGCGCGGCTTCTTCCGGCTCGACCGGACGGGCGGCACCGGCTTCCTCGTGATCAACACGGTCGGCGCGGACGTCACGCAGGACTCGGCCGTCGACGTGCAGGAGGGATTGACGCCGGAGCGCGCGCTGGAGTTCCTGCGCACGGCGATCGGGACCGACATCCCGATGGAGCTCGTCGACATCGCGCCCTGGCAGGCGGAGGCGAACTGCGCCGAGCGCCTGCGCGAGGGCCGCGTGTTCCTGGCGGGCGACGCCGCGCACGTCGTGCCGCCCAACGGCGGCTTCGGCGGCAACACCGGCGTCCAGGACGCGCACAACCTCGCCTGGAAGCTCGCGGCGGTCGTCAAGGGCGACGCCGGGCCGGGCCTGCTCGACACCTACGAGGCCGAGCGCCTGCCGCTCTGCGAGCTCATGGTCCGGCAGGCCTACACGCGCTACGCCACGCGCGTCGTGCCCGAGCGCGGCACCGAGGACGCGGAGCCGCCGGTCCCGGACATCGAGCTCGAGATCGGGCTCGTCGCGCGCTCGCCGGCGATCCTCGGCGAGGACGACGACGGCGTGCTGCATCTGCCTCCGCCGGAGCTCGACGGCCGCCCGGGCACCCGGGCGCCCCACGTCTGGCTCGGCGAGGACCGCTCGACGCTCGACCTGTTCGGATCCGGGTTCGTCGTCCTGCGCCCCGCGGGCGGCGACGACTGGGCCCCGCCCGGAGCGAGCTCGTACGTCGTCGACGCCGAGGGGTTCGCCGAGGCCTACGGGCTGGCGGCCGGCTGGGCGGCGCTCGTGCGCCCGGACGGCGTGGTCGCCTGGCGCGGTACGGCGGACCGCGACGAGATCACGCGCGCCCTTGCGACAGCCCTCATGAGTTGACGGCCGAACGGCGCGGCCAGACCTACGTCGCGCTCGCCGCGGTCGCGTGGTCGACCGCCGGCGTGCTGCAGCGCCAGCTCACGCTCGACACGCCGACCCAGGTCTTCGGCCGGGCGATCTTCGCGGGCCTTGCTCTGCTCGTCTACGTGGCGGTCGTCGAGCACGGCCGGGTGGTGCAGGCGTTCAGGTCAGTCGGGCTCGCGGGCGTCGCCGTGGCCGTGTGCGTCGCGACCGCGTCGGGCAGCTTCATCGCCGCGCTCAACCACACCAGTGTGGCCCGCGTGCTCTTCATCCTGGCCGTCGCCCCCGTGCTCGCCGCCGTGCTGGCGCGGGTGACGCTCGGCGAGCCGATCACGCGGCGCACGGTCCTGGCGATGGCGCTGGCGCTGACCGGCGTCGCGGTGATGCTCGGCGCACCGGGCGAGGGCAGCCTGGCCGGCGACGGCCTCTCGTTCCTCGCGGCGCTCGCCTTCGCGACGATGATCGTGATCACCCGCTGGCGCAGCGATGTCTCGATGGCGCCCGCGACCTGCCTCTCGCAGGCGATCCTCATCGTCGTCTTCCTGCCGTTCGCCAGTCCCGGCGAGATCGAGGGCGACGACGTCTTCTGGCTGGCGACGCTCGGCATCGGCCAGATCGGGCTCGGCATGGCGCTGCTCACCGTCGGCGCGCGGCTGATCCCGGCCGCGCAGGTGGGTCTGATCACGCTGCTGGAGGTCGTGCTCGGGCCGCTGTGGGTGTGGCTCGCGCTCGACGAGCGCCCGAGCACGCTCACGCTCGTCGGCGGCGCGATAGTGATCGCCGCCATCGTGATCCAGACGCGCTCGGCGCCTACTCGTACTGGAGCGCTCTCAGCACATTGAGCTTCGCCGCGCGTCGTGCTGGGACGATCGCGGCGAGCACCCCGGCGATCAGCGCGACGATCGTGAACGCCACCAGCTGCCCCCAGGGGACCTGGAAGCCGATCCCCTCGTCCTTGAGCGCGTTCGACACCAGCGCCGCGAGGAACAGCCCGAGCGGCAGGCCGACGGCCGCGCCGATCAAGGCGGTGATCACGCTCTCCTGGCGGACCATGCGGCGCACCTGGCGCCGGGTCATGCCGACGGCGCGGAGCATCCCGAGCTCCCGCGTGCGCTCGAACACCGACAGGATGAGCGTGTTGACCATCCCGAACAGGCTCACGATCACCGAGAGCGCGAGGAGGACGTAGAACAGGTTCAGGATCTGCTTCAGGCCGCTCGCCCGCGTGTCCACCCAGCCGGCTTCGGTGTCAAGCGCGAGGTCGGGGAAGCCCTGCAGCGCGCTCCGCAGGGCGGCCGTGTTCTGCGGCGTGGCGTCGCCGTCCATCTCCACGAACGTGAACAGGTTGCGCGGCCGGGGGAAGGCCTCGTCGAACTTCTCCTGAGGGATCGCGACCTTCGCAAGCAGCGGTTCGAGCTTGTCGATCGACCGGGGGGCCTGGACCGACGCCACGGTCAGCTCGATCGGGGTGCCGGCGGCCGTCGTGATCTGGAACTCGTCGCCGATCGCGAGGTCGTGCGCCTCGGCGAAGGACTCGCGGACGATGGCCTGGTCGCCCGTCAGGGCTCCCGGCGTCAGCTCGCTGCCCTCCACCAGGAACACGTTGAAGGTCTCATCGGAGTCGCGGTCCATGCCCATGACGCCGATCTCCTCACCGAACGCGACTGCGTTGTCGCTGCGCACGCTCGAGGCGATCTGCACACCGTCGACCGCGGCGAGGGCCTCACCGGCGGCGGCTGGATATGTCGAGTAGCCGTTCTCGGAGGTGAGGACGTAGTCGGCGTCCACGAGGCTGTCGAGCGAGTCCTCGGCCGTGCCCTGCATGCCGGCGCCGAGGGTGGCGACGAGCGTGACGAGCGTGAGGCCGATCATCAGCGCGGCCGCCGTGCGCGCGGTGCGCACCGGATTGCGCTGCGAGTTGCGCAGCGCGAGCCGACCCGCGGCGCCCGCGATCCGCTCGGAGGGCGCGCCGACGGCGGCCGCGATGGGCACCACGAGGGTCGAGGAGACCAGCCAGAAGGCGACGAACATGAGCACGCAGCCGAGCGCGGTCACCAGCAGCGACGTGCCTGTGTCGAGACCGCCCACCGCGCCCCAGACCAGCAAGGCGATCGCGGCCACCGCCGTGACCGGCCGCAACCAGCCGTGTCGCGTGAGACGCCCGGGCGGCAACGTCGCGCCCTCCCGCACGGCGGCGATCGGCGGGATGGACATGGCACGCCGGGCCGGGATGATCGTGGCCAGCATGGTGATGCCCACGCCCAGCACGAGCGACACGACGATCGTGCGCGTGGCCAGGACCATGCCCGCCTGCGGCAGCGACAGGTTCATGGCGTCGAAGACCGCGCTCAAGCCCTTGGCCAGTGCCACGCCGCCGAACAGGCCGAGCAGCGAGGCCAGCACGCCCAGGGCGAAGCCTTCGAGCAGGACGGAGCGCATGATCTGCTTGCGCGACGCGCCGAGCGTGCGCAGGGTGGCGAACTCCCGCACCCGCTGCGCGAGGGTGATCGTGAGCGTGTTGTAGATCACGAAGGAGCCGACGCCGAGCGCGATCGCCGCGAAGGCCAGCAGGAAGTAGCGGATGAAGTCGACGCCCTCGCTGATGCCCGAGGAATCCGCGGTGGCCTGCTGGTCTCCGGTGCGCACCTGCGCGCTCGCGGGCAGCACGGGCTCGATGTTCGCGGTCAGCTGCTCGGGGGTGACGCCCTCCTCGGACGCCAGGAAGATCGTGTCGAGCTGTCCCTCCTTGTTGAGCAGCTGCTGCGCCGTGGCGAGGTCGAAGACGGCAAGCGTCGTGCCCCCGAGCGACTCCACGTCACCCAGCGTCGCGATGCCCGAGACTGTGAACTCCTGCGCGGGCCCCTCGGCCGCGGCCTGGATGCGGTCACCGATCGCCCAGCCCTGATCCTGCGCCGTGCCCTGGTCGATCACGACCTGCGACGAGCCCGCGGCCCACTCCCCGTTCACGAGCTGGAGCGGGTTGAAGCGATCGGCCTCGCCTTCGAAGCCGAATCCGAAGGAGGGAGCCTGGCTGCTGCCGGCCGCCTCGCCCTCGTCGTTGTAGAGCTTGACCGTGTTGCCCTCCGACTGCAGGTCGAAGATCGCGCCCTCCGCCTGCTGGACGCCCTCGACGCCTCGCACCGTCTCCAGGAGGGACTCCTCGCACCGTCGCCTTGCCGGTCGTCGAGAACTCGACGACCTGCTTGCCGGAGATCACCGCGCTCGTGTCCTGGTAGGAGCCCGTGAAGATCCCGTCGAACGCGCGCTGGATGCTGTCCGTGAGGACGTAGGTGCCGCTCACCATCGCCACCCCGAGCACCACGGCCAGCGCCGTCAGCAGCGCGCGCACCTTGCGGAACGCCAGGCCCTTCAACGCCACCCGTCTCATTACGCCGCCAGCTCTTCCATCGTCGCCAGGATCTCGTGCGCCGTGACGCCCGCCTGGTCGCGCACGATGTGCCCGTCGTCGAGGAAGAGGACCCGATCGGCGATCGCCGCCGCCTGCGGGTCGTGCGTCACCATCACCGTCGTCTGGCCCAGCGAATCGACCGTGTCGCGCAGCAGGCCCAGGATCTCCGCGCCCGTCCGCGAGTCCAGGTTGCCGGTCGGCTCGTCGGCGAACATGACCACGGGCTTGCACACGACGGCGCGGGCCACCGCCACGCGCTGCTGCTGACCGCCGGAGAGCTCGGACGGACGGTGCGTGCGCCGGTCCGTGAGCCCGACCTTCTGCATCACCTCCTCGTGCCACGCGGCTTCGGGGCGCGACCCGGCGATCTCGAGGGGAAGGAGGATGTTCTCCTCGGCCGTGAGCATCGGGAGCAGGTTGAAGAACTGGAAGATGAACCCGATGTGGGTCCGCCGCAGCTTGGTCAACGCGTCGTCATCGAGCGCGGTGATCTCCGTCCCGTCGATGCTGACCGTGCCGCTGTCGGGCTGATCGAGGCCCGCCAGGATGTGCATGAGCGTGGACTTGCCCGAGCCCGAGGGGCCCATCACCGCGGTCAGACGGTGGCGCTCGATGTCGAGCGACACCCCGCGCAGGGCGTGAACCGCCGCCTCGCCTTCGCCGTAGGTCCGCGTGACCTCGGCGGCCCTGATGACGGGCTCACCGCTTCTCTCGAGCTCCTGGTCGAGTCCTTCGGATGCGGTCGTCATCGGGCACTGCTCCCTCTCGTCGCGGCACGTCTCTCGTGGTCCACGCAACCACGCCGTGGAGAAGAACGCAAGCGACGCGCGGATCGCTGTCGTCAGAGGGCGCCGGCGCTTTCCTCCTTCTGTGCGGCCAGGAGCGCCCTGATGCGCTGCGTAGCGTTGTCGAGGGAGGCATCGGACACCGACAGCGCGGCGGCACCGTCTCGCTTGCGCGCAGCAGCGAGCAGGTCA
Source organism: uncultured Solirubrobacteraceae bacterium (assembly GCA_963835525.1). Classification (GTDB taxonomy): domain Bacteria; phylum Actinomycetota; class Thermoleophilia; order Solirubrobacterales; family Solirubrobacteraceae; genus DASSUW01. The sequence continues at coordinate 1,162,812 of CAWIFM010000008.1, read as the reverse complement.
TTCTGGTAACGCCAGAGCGAGTCCGCCCCCTCGGCGTCCAGCGTCCCCTGGGCGCCGACGATCTTGTAGGCGCGACAGTGCTGCCAGAGCGTCCTGATCATGTTGACCAGGACGGGATTGCCGGACGCGGTGTAGAGGATCGCCAACAGCGCCTCGTCGTGGTCGAGGAGATCGACCACGCGGCGCTCGCCGATCGCCGTCGCCATCAGGTCGTACTCGGCCTGCATCCGCTCGCACTCCTCGTCGGTCATCCGCTCAGCCCCCAGCCGCGCGGCCTCGCCCTCCAGCAGCCGGCGCACGTCGTAGACGTGCACGAGCTCCTCGAGCGTCAGCCCCTTCACGACCGCGCCCTTGTGCGGCTCCCGCTCGGCCAGACCGGCCTCCTCGAGGCGGCGGATCGCCTCGCGTACGGGCATGACGCTGGTTCCCACCTGCTCGGCGATGTCTCGGATCCTCAGGCGGTAGCCGGCGGGCAGCTCGCCGCTGATGATGGCCTCATAGGCCCTCATCGTCGAGGGGAGACAGTGATGAGCGGTTCCATGCGTGCCCGTGGTTGGCCACAGTCGGCTGCCTGGCCCTCGCGCTGGGCGTCGGCGCGTGCGGGGGTGACGACGACGGCGGTGCCGCAGAAGGCGGCGGCAAGACGTTGACGATCTATTCGTCGATGCCGCTGCAGGGCGCGGCGAGCCCGCAGACCAGGTCGGTCGTCAACGGCATGAAGCTCGCGCTCGAGCAGAACGGCAACAAGGCGGGCGAGTACAAGATCAAGTTCGTGTCGCTGGACAACTCGACCGCGCAGGCGGGCACTTGGACGCCGGAGGCGACGTCGGCCAACGCCCGCAAGGCCGCGCAGGACGACACGACGGCGTGTACATCGGCGAGTTCAACAGCGGCGCCGCGGCGGTCTCGATCCCGATCCTCAACGAGGCCGGCGTGCCGCTGATCAGCCCGGCGAACACCGCGGTCGGCCTGACCATCGACGACCCGGGGGCCACCCCGGGCGAGCCCGACAAGTACTACCCGTCGGGGCAGCGCAACTACGTGCGCATGGTCGCCAGGGACTCGATCAAGGGCCCGGCGATGGTCTCGGTGATGAAGGAGGACGGCTGCACCAAGGTGGAGATGACCAACGACAAGGAGGTCTACGGCGCCGGCCTCGCGGAGGCGATCGAGACCGCGGCCGAGCGACCTCGGCCTCGAGATCCTCTCCAACGACGCGATCGACAAGAACGCCCCCAACTACCGCTCACTGGCCCAGAGCGCCGCGTCGGCGGGCGCCGATTGCTTCGTCTTCTCGGGGATCACGGGGAACAACGCGGTCCAGCTGTACAAGGACTTCGCGGCGGCGATCCCCAACGCGAAGCTCTACGGGCCGGACGGCATCTGCGAGAGCGGCTTCACCAACCCCAAGGAGGGCAGCTCCCGGCCGAGGTGGCCACGCGCTACAAGTGCACCTCCCCGTCGCTGCCGCCGTCGAGCTTCCGCCGGACGGCCAGGACTTCTTCAAGGACTACGGCGAGAAGTACGGCGACAAGACCCCCGATCCGTACTCGATCTACGGCTATGAGTCGATGCGCCTGGCGCTCGACGCGATCGAGCGCTCGGAGACGGGCGAGAAGGCCGACATCGTCAAGGCGCTGTTCGACACCAAGGACCGCGAGAGCGTGCTCGGCACGTACTCGATCGATGACAACGGCGACACGTCGCTGACCGACAGGTCGCTGGAACGGTCGAGGACGGCCAGCTGACGTTCGATGAAGGTCGTCAAGGGCTCGGCACCGTAGTCGCCCGATGACCAACGCCTTCCCGCACCTCTACTCGCCGCTGGAGCTGCGGGGGCAGGTGCTGCGCAACCGGATCGTCTCGACGCCGCACGCGACGGGCTGGGGCCGTGACGGTCTGATCGATCCGCGCGAGGTGGACTACCACGTCCGCAAGGCGGCCGGTGGATGCGCGCTCGTCATGACGTTCGGCTCGGCCTCGGTCGACCCGACGACAGCGGCGTCGTATGGCTCGATCGCGCTCTGGGACGAGCGCAACGAGCCGGCGCTCCGGCTCTGGCCGACGGCGTCCACGGCCACGGCGCGCGCTGCATCTCGCAGATGACGCACATGGGGCGGCGCGGCACGTCCACGCTGACGGGCGTCCCGCTGCGCGCGCCCTCCGACCTTCCCGAGGGTGTCCACCTCGAGGTGCCCGTGCCGCTCGCCGTCTCCGAGATCCCGGCGATCGTGCAGCGGTTCGCCGACGCGGCGGCGCGCCTGGAGCGCTGCGGCTGGGACGGCTGCGAGGTGACGTCGTTCGGCGGGCACCTGATCGAGCAGTTCTTCGACCCGGGCGTCAACACGCGCACGGACGAGTACGGCGGCAGCCTGGAGAACCGCACGCGCTTCGGCCGCGAGGTGCTGGAAGCCGTGCGCGCTGCGGTGTCCGACGACTTCATCGTCGGCTTCCGGATGGCGGTCGATCAGTGCCTGACCGGCGGCCTCGGCCCGGACGAGCTGATCGAGATCGCGCGCAGCCTCGCGGCGAGCGGGGCGATCGACCTGTTCAGCGTGAGCGGCGGCACGGGCGCGACGCGATTGTCGACCGCGTACTTCGTGCCCGGCGACGAGCTCCCGGAGGGCGTCTTCAACGAGCGCGCGCGGCGCTTCCGCGAGGCGGTCGGCGTTCCGGTGATCGTGGCCGGCCGCAACGTGGAGCCCGCCATGGCGGACGCGTGCGTGGCCAGCGGCGTCGACCTCGTCGCGATGACGCGCGCGATCATCGCCGACCCCGACCTGCCCGCGAAGGCCCGCGTGGGTCGGGCCGCGCGGCCCTGCATCGGCCTCAACGAGGGCTGCATCGGCCGCCTCTACACCGATCGGCCGATGTGGTGCTCGGTGAACCCGGGCATCCGCGAGTCCGAGCTCGCCGAGCTCGCCCCGGCCGCGACGGCGGGACGAGTCGTCGTCGTCGGAGGTGGAGTGGCCGGGCTCGAGGCGGCACGCGCTGCCGCGCTCCGCGGTCACGGGGTCGTGCTCTTCGAGCGCCGCTCGCAACTCGGCGGACGGGCTCGCCTCGCCGGGGCCCGACGCGGCCGGGAGCGCTGGGCGCGCTACATCGACTGGCTGCAGGACGAGGCAGAGGCCGCCGGAGCCGAGCTCCGCACCGGTGTCGCGGCCACGGCGCAGGAGGTGCTCGCAGAGTCGCCGGATGCGGTGATCCTCGCGACGGGATCGGAGCTCCGGCCGTCGGCCGCGCCGCCCGGGCCGGTTCCGGTGATCGACGTCGACGTGCTGCTCGAGACCGGGGTCCCAGAGGTCGGGCAACGGTCGGCGCTGGTGCTCGACGATGAGGGCGGCTTCCTCGCGCCGACCGCCGCGGAGCGGCTCGTCGCGGAGGGATTCACCGTCGAGATCGCCACCAACCATCCGGTCGTCGGCGCGGAGATCGATCCGACGCAGCAGCCGTTCGTGTTCCGCCGCCTCGCGCTCGCCGGCGTCGCGATGACGCCGCACCTGAGCGGCGTCTCCAGCGATGCCGACGGCGTCACGCTGCGCAACATCTACACCGAGCGCGGCGAGCGGCGCGAGGCCGTGGGCCTCGTCGTCATGGCCGGCTACCGCCGCGCCGTCGAAGACCTCCGCGACCAACTGAAGCTCCGGCTCGTGGTGGCCGGCGACGCACTCGCGCCGCGCACGCTGCTCGACGCGGTCGCCGAGGGCGCCCGCGCCGGCGCCGACGTGTAGACGTTCCGGCCATGATCCTCCCGAAGGTCCGGGACCCTCGCTTCGTGACGATCCGCCGCGGCGGGACGCTCACCGACTCGGATCACCATCTCCTCGCACTTTGGGCGGCATCGTGCGCAGAGCACGTCCTCGACCTCTTCGAGTCGGCTCAGCCGAAGGACCCGCGACCGCGTCAGGCGATCGAGCATGCCCGCGCCTGGGTGCGTGGCGAGGTCAAGATGACCCAGGCGCGTGCGGCGGCCGGCCGGGCAATGGGGGCGGCCAGAGACCTGCGCGGAGCACCACGGCACGCCGCTTACGCTGCGGGCCAGGCCGGTGTCGTCGCGCACGTCGCCGCGCACGAGCTCGGCGCTGCCGCCTACGCGATCAAGGCCGCACGTGCCGCCGCGCCGGATGGCGAGGGCGAGGCCGCAGGGCGACTCGAGTGCCGGTGGCAGCGTGAACAGCTTCCGGAGCCGATTCGCGAGCTGGTACTCGACGACCAGCGGTTGCGGAACGAGATCTGCTGGTCGGTATTCGACTGCTGACTCGCATCGGCACGCCGTGCGAGCGCGGGATTTGACGGCGGACCGCGGGTCGGCCTACTGTCGGGCGTATGGATCCACGCTCGGTGCGCGGTGCCGCCAGGAGCGGACTGAGCGTGACCGCCGTTCTGGCGCTCCTTGTGGCGGCGCTGGGAATCGTCGCCGCTCCGGCGTCAGCGCTCCGCGTGAAGGCTGCGATGCCCGAGCCGCCGGTCGTGGGCGAGCCGTGTCGGGTGGTGGTCGAGGTCGGCCGCCGTATCGGCGCCAAGGCGTTCTTGCAGGAGCGACGGCGTGGGCGCTGGCGGACGGTGGCCCGCGGCCGCCTGCGGAGCCGGTCGCTGACCCTTCGCTGTTCGGCGCCCGAGCGCGCCGCCATCAGACGGTTTCGCGTGCTCATCCGGCGCAGGGGGACGACCGTCGCCCGGTCGGACGTCCTGCGGGTGCGGGTCGCCGCCGCACATCCGCCCAGCCCGCTGCCGGCACCGCCCGGATCGCCGGTGCCACCGGGTTCGGCGCCTCCGCCACTGATCGATCCCGCTCAGTTCGGCCACGAGGGTACGGGCGGTCCGCCGAGCGCGCAGACGCTGGCTCTGCTCGGCAACTCCAACGTCGCCCTCGGCCCGGCCGGCCGGGCCGACCTCAGCGCGGGTTTGATCGACCCACGCGTCGTGGCGGTCCTCGCGCGAATGGCCGACGCCCACGCGATCGTTGTGGGACCGATCTGCAGCGATCACCCCAACTTCGACGCGGGCGGCACCATCTCGAACCACTACTGGGGCCGTGCGGCGGACATCACCGCTGTGGACGGGATGCCTGTCAGCCCCGCCAACGCCGCCGCCTACGCGGCTGCAGTGTCGCTCGCCTCCCTGCCGGCGAACATCCGGCCCAGCGAGATCGGAACTCCGTTCGCTATCGCCGCCCAGGGATTCTTCACGGACGCTGCGCACCAGGATCGGATGCACGTGGGCTTCGACCAGCCCATCGCGGCCACCTGGACGCCGCCCCCAGGCTGAGCCCGCTGCCCTCGAGCTCTCCCCCGGACGAATGCGATCACGATGCCCAGTGCCGGCTTGCTGTCGCACGCACGGGCCCCTGACGCGCGTGCGCTGGCGCTTTCGCCTGGCTTGCGCAACTCGCACATAGCGGGAGCGCAAGTGCAGCGGACCGTCGGTCCGCCAGGCGCGCGACGAACGGACCGTCGCGCGCCCCTGGTCCCGTTTCAGAGCAGGAGCAGCAACAGGACGATGACGGCGATGATGAGCGCGACGATCGCGATGGTCCGGGTATTCATGAGAACGTCCCCCCTCGTTCTGTGGGCACCCTTATCGGCGTCCAGGTTCGCGCAGTATCGCGACGATGCCGGACGCACGCGCTGATCGCGCTCCAATCTGGCGGCTCGTACCGCCACTTCGTCGCCGAGCACGTCGCTGTTGCTCGGGATTGGCCGACGGTCGTAGGATGGCGCGCGAGCCACCGAGCGAGGAGGAGGCCGTGATCATTCGTGTCTTCAGGCCGACGATCCACCCCGGTAAGGAGGCTGAGTTCGAGTCGTTCCTCCGGGAGACGGCGGTGCCGCTCGTGTCGCGGCAGTCGGGGCTCGTCGCGCAGCATGTGGGTGGGCCCCGTGACCCGTCCTCTACCGAGTATCTGTACGTCACGGTCTGGGAGGACGTCGATTCGATCCGGGCGGTTTGCCGGCGAGCGTTGGCAAGAGGCCGTGATCGCCCCCGATGAAGAGCACCTCCTCAAGGACACGTGGATCCGGCACTACGAGGTCCTGCTGACACCCGACTCGGAATGACCCTGAGAGCGTCAAACGGTTGATAGCCGTCGCTTGTCGCGCCCTCCGAGAGCGCTGCTTGTCGCGCAAAGATGGCATGAACCAGGGCCTCCCCCGCTCAGCGCGAGAGACTCGCGCAAGGTGGCAATGCCGGAGCTTTAGAGGAGGCCCCGATGGCGATCGTAGCCGGGTTTGACGTGCACAGAGCGCAGATCACCTTCGATGCGCTGGACACCGAGTCGGGCGAGGTGCTCCGCGGCCGGATCGACGCCACACCGGCGGCGGTCGCGCGCTGGACCGAGCGCTTCGATGGACGCGCGATCGACGTCGCAGTGGAGGCCTGCACGGGCTGGCTGTTCGTCTGCGATGCGTTGGTCGCCGCCGGGGCGGTGGCGCATCTGGCCGAGCCCGTCGAGACGCGCGCGTTGCGCGGTCGCAAGCGCCGCGCCAAGACCGATCGTGAGGACGCGCGATGGCTGCGTGAACTGCTCACTGACGGGCGGCTCCCGGAGGCGTGGATCCCGCCCGAGCACGTGCGCCAATGGCGCTCGCGGGCGCGGCTGCGGCACACGCTGATCGGCGAGCGCACGCAATGGATGCAGCGGATCCAGGCGACGCTGTTTCACCACGGCGTCAGCGGGACGCCGGAGAAGCTGCGCACCCGCGCGGGGCGAGCGTTTCTGGACGGCTTGGCGCTGCCCGAGGACGCGCGCGAACGGATTGAGATCGCGCTGGCCATGATCGACGCCATCGACGGCCAGATCGCGCCGCTCGAGCGTGAACTGCGCCAGCTCGCTCGCCGCCAGAGGGGCTGCCGGGCGCTGATGGCCCTCTACGGGATGGGCGAGCTGACCTCGCTGGTCACGCTCTGCGAGCTCGGCGACGTGCAGCGGCTCTCGGCCTCGCGCAAGGCGGTCCGGATGGCCGGCATCGACATCGGCGTGCACCGCTCGGACCGCCGCTCACGGGTCGGCAAGCTCAACCGCCAGGGCTCCCCGCACCTGCGCTGGGCGCTCTACGAAGCCGCATTGGCAGCCTGCCGGCCGAGCAGCCCCGACCACGCCGACTACCTCGCCCTCAAGGCCCGCGGCCTCAGCCACACGCGCGCGTCGCTGACGATCGCGCGCAAGCTCGCCCGCCGCTCCTTCCACGTGCTACGCGAACTCGGCCCCGACGCCCTGGAGCCCGTCCCGACCCACTGACGACCCGACCGCACCCGGCTCCGCTTCCGCCCGCCACTCTGCGATGACCCCAGCGCTTCCGACCAGCTCCCGCAGCTTGCGCGGCTCCCGTCCAAGGGCGGCGGCCCAACAAAGACCGAGCGGCCGGAGTCACTCCACCCGGACTGACCCATCAACCATCACGTCACCGACCCGAACCAGGTCGCGGACCCAGATAAGCCCGGGCATCCACGGAGCCGACGAGAACACCAACGACCACAACCGTTCACCGCCAGCCCTTGACGGAGGCCCCAGTTCAGATAAGCACTAGCGCGCCCGCGGCGTTCCCGCGGGAACGTCGAACTGTCGCTTTGCATGGAATGTCATGAAGGAGGGCGCGCCGAAGGCGGGCCTCCCCGCAGACTGAGTTGGTCTGCAGTCTCAACCCGCGAAGGGGAGGCCCTGTCGTGGAGTATCTCGGGATCGATTGGTCCTATCGCCGGGCGGCGTGGTGTTCGCTCAGCGACGCCGGCGTGATCGTCGGCGAGGGTGCGGTGCCGGCCGACGCTGACGGTCTGGCCAGGTTGGTGATCGAGCGCGGTGTCGATGTGCGTGCGGTGGTGGAGATGATGAGCGGCGCGGTCTGGGTGCGCGATCAGCTCGCCGCGGCGGGCTGGCGTGTGCAGATCGCGCACGCGCGCAAGGTCCGTGATGTCGCGCCGCTGGCGTGCAAGACCGACAAGGTCGACGCGTGCGTGCTGGCCGAGCTCGCCCGTCGCGATCTGGTGCCCGAGCTGTGGGTCCCGCCGCTGGAGGACCGCGAGCGGCTGCGGCGGCGGACGCACCTGGTCCGGATGCGCGCCTCGGCGATGAACCGGATCTTCGGTCTGCAGACGCAGTGGGGTCTGCGCATCTCGCTGCGGCGGCTGCGCGCCCAGTCCGGCGACCGCTCACGCACCGGCGCGCTCTCCAAGGCCGGCTCGCGGACGCTGCGCTGGGCCGCCGTCGAGGCCGCCCAACACGCCTGGCGACCCTCGAACCCGTGGCACCAGCTCTACAGCGACCTCGCGCAGCGGGCCGGCAAGAACCCGGCCAAGGCCGCCGTCGCGCGCAAGATCCTGATCGCCGCCTGGCACGTCCTGTCCCGCCAACAACCGTTCAAGCCCGCCGCCCCGCGCCGGCCCGACCCTGTCTCGGCAAGCTCCCGTTGCTTTCTGGCCGCCTGACGGCCCCGCATGGAATTGAGAAGCCGAGACAGCTCCCACGAACACTCTGCGCCGACCCGAGCGCCGAAAGAGAAATGAGCCCACCTCCACCGCGACCGGCACCCCGCGTCACCGACCCGCCGGGAGGCCCTTGACGAATCGCACACGATCAAAGAGAAAGCGATGGCGCGAGCGTGACTGCCGCTTTCCACGGATGCAGGAGCGCGGTGCGGGCCGATTGCGCGCCGGTGGACGCCTGGTCCTCGTCCTTTGCGAGCGTCTTACGCTTGCGCGTGTCGCGACCGCTTGCAGGGGACGCGAGCACTCTCGCTTGAGTGCTCCCTCGACGCGAGAGGAGCACTTTCGGCCCGAGCGCTCGTCTCACGCGATAGCGATGTCCGGCCCTACCTGCGGAACGCTCGTCGGAGTCCGCTCGCGCGGGCGAGTCGCTCCCGGCGGCGGCGGACCGTGTCGCCGATGAGCCAGAACATCGGGGGCCAGAGCCCGACGAAGATCGCACGCCGTTCAGCGTTGCCACGCTCATCCTCGCCGATGGTCTTGGCGCGGATCCAGAGCGTGATGCACAGCGCGATCGAAGCGAGTGAAGTGGCGTAGAGATAATCGCTGCGAAGCGGCACGGTTTCAGGGAGGTTCGGTGTCATGGGTCGAGGCAGTCTGACGCAAGCGCATGGTGGACGTCCCGATGGGTAAGCCTTCAGGTGTGCCGCGGAGGCAATCCTTCCCATTGCGCCTCAGGACCGCCGCGCGCTGGCCGGGTGGCGTGGCCCTCACGGCTTGGAGCTACTTCTGGCGCACTACCGCGGTCCACCGCTGGGAGATGACCGGCTCCCCCTCAGAGGACGCGGCGCCAGACCTTCCTGCGGACGTCGACCGCGACGAGGTGCAGGAGCCCGGCGACGGAACCGGGCCGCTCCTGCACCGCATCTACCGCACACGGATCGTCGGAGGTGAACTCGGACCGGACGAGCTCATGGACCGGATCACCGCAGATCTCGATGCCATCGCGCCCTCCGAGTTCGCCACGTTCCAGAAACTCGGCGACGACGGACCGCTCGCGGTCGGCGATGAGTACGTCGTGCGGATGCCCGGGCCCTGGGACGGGCCGGTACGGGTGGTGGGCCGCTGGCCCGGCGGCTTCCGCCTCGCGACGCTGACAGGCCATCTCGAGGCCGGCCAGATCGAGTTCCGTGCGCGCACCGATCGTCGCGGCCTCGAGTTCACGATCGAATCGTGGGCCCGCAGCGGCGACTGGTTGTCGGACCTCATGTACTCGCACCTGCGGCTGGCGAAGGAGGTCCAGCTGCACATGTGGACCTCGGTGCTCGAGCGCGTGATCAAGCTCGCACAAGGCACGATGGACGGCGGGGTCATCATCACCACCCGCCGGGTCGAAGCCAGCGGTCGACACGTTGACGGCGTGGCGACCACCGCGAGCCGGCGGGCGCGCCGCCGACTGGCCGAGCTCTCGCAACGCAGCGTGAACTTCGATACCTCAAGGATCGCGGACTACACGAGCTCGACCGGCTGGCACGTCGACGATCTGGTCCAGCCGCTGCCACACGAGGCTCCCGGACCCCCCGAGCATGACGGGACCTGGGAGCTGGCCCGCCGGCTGATGGTCGATTACCAACTCGCTAATCCGGGCACGGTCCGCGCGGTCTACGACCCGGTGGCACCGCTCGAAGGTCGTGACATGCTCCTCCAGATCCGTTTCCTGTCGGTCCGGTTCGCCGTCGGCGTACGGGTCAGCGAGGTCTATGAGAGCGAGCGTGTGGTCAGCGGGTCCCGCGCACACGTGACCGGCTGGGCCTATCAGACGCTGGACGGCCATTTCGAGCAGGGCGAGATGCATTACCAGGTCTGGAAATGGATCGACTCGGGCGATATCGAGTTCCGCCTGCACTCCGTCTCCAAGACGGCGGACACAGGCCCATGGCTGCTGCGCACCGGCTTCCGGCTGCTCGGCCGCACGAACCAGCTGCGCTTCTACCGCCAGATCTGCCGGAGAGTCCGCCGACTGACGGAGGCCACGCTCGAAGCTCGCCGAGTGGCAGAGACAGCCTGACCCCGCGAAGGCGCTCGCGCCGGCGACGTCCCGCGTCGCGATCCCGGAGCCCGTCTGCGCCGTATAGATGTCGACTACAACGATCGGGGGCCGACATGGCGAGAGTGCACACAATCAACGGGTGGTCATCCATCCGCCATCCGAAGGCCGGGACGTCATGACGAGACAGGACCTGGGCGTGAGGTTATTCCTGGTCGCTGCCGTCGCGTCGTTTCTGCTCTCGATCGCGCTCTGGTTCACCGACAATCAGGACGAGGGCCTGTTCGTCGGGCTGTGGGTGCCGTCGATCCTCGCGGCCGGCGGCTTCTGGATGGCCGCGGTCAGGACACGATGACCGATCTCGACGTCCTGCTCGCCGTCGCAGGGCTCACCGTGACGGTCCTCGTCGTGGCCGGAATGATCCTCATCACGCCGCATGGCACGGTCGATGCCTTCGACGAGGTGACCGATCCGCAGGGCGCAGAGCTGAGCCGAGCCGATGCGACCGGCCCCGCCCACACGGCCGCGCGCCGTCGAAGAGTGGGGCCGACCGAGTGAGCGCCACAGCGATGATGAGGGACAGCTGGCGTCGCGGACAGCGTGGCTGGCCCGCGAGGTTCCCAGTCGCCCAGTTGCCCAACGCGCCGCTGTGGGTCGCACTTGGCGGCCGGGCGATCGCCGCGATGACCGGCGGCTCAGTACACGCGTACGCACGCGCGGCGTTCTACGCCGGGCTCGCCGCATGGGCATGCGAGGAACTGGTCAGCGGCGTGAACTGGGTGCGTCGCGCACTCGGAGCCGGTGGGCTCATCTACGTCGTGGGCAAGGTCGCCGCGGCACTCCGAGCGTGAGCGGATCACACGTGGAACGTGTCTGGGATTATCCCCGCCCGCCGGCTGTGACGTTATGCCGACGCCGCATCCGCTTGGAACTGGCCGGTGAGGCGCTGGCTGACTCGACGCGTGCACTCCGCGTGCTCGAGACCAGTCACCCACCGACCGTGTACGTGCCGCCCGACGACGTGCGCGGCGACCTGCTGGCCGCCAGTGGCGCGCGATCGACCTGGTGTGAATTCAAAGGCGCCGCGCGCTACCTCGACGCGGTCATGGACGGCCGCCGCGTCCGTGCAATCGCGTGGACCTATCGCGACCCTACGCCGGCCTATGAGGCGCTGCGCGACCACGTCGCGTTCTATCCCGGGCGCGTGGATGTCGCTTGGATGGGCGACGAGCGGGTGCAGGCGCAAGCGAGCGATTTCTACGGTGGCTGGATCACCGCCGACCTCGTCGGACCGTTCAAAGGACCACCGGGAACGCTTGGTTGGTGAGCCGTCTTCAGCAAGAGCATCTAGGACGCGTAAATGCGGCGGACCTTCCGACGCGCAGCAGTGGCCGAGCGAGAACCCGCGTCTCGGCGACCTCACTCCCGCCGCGCACGATCTGCAGAAGCGACGTCGGCGTCAGCCGAGGCGCCTGCTGGTCGTCCAGGGCAGGAGCGCAGGAGCTGGCGGCCGGCTCGCTCGCTCGCGCGTCAAGGAGGCGTCGTGGTCAACTGGCCCTCCGTGGGCCTGACCGATGATTTTGCGCGCCGTGCTGGTCTGTACGCCGAATACCGACTCACGGGAGGATGACGCCGTGCGGAAACTGATCTTCGGCATGAACCTGAGCCTGGACGGCTACATCGCCGCGCCCGGCGACGACCTCGGCTGGAGCGTGCCGAGCGACGAGCTGTTCCAGTGGTGGTCCGACCGGGTGGGGGCGACAGGCCTGGCGCTGTACGGGCGCAAGCTGTGGGAGACGATGAGCTCCCACTGGCCGACCGCCGACAAGCAACCGGGCGCCACACCGGCGCGATCGAGTACGCCGGCCGCTGGCGGGACATGCCGAAGGTGGTGTTCTCCTCGACGATCAGCACGGTCGACTGGAACACCCGTCTGGTCACCGGCGACGCGGTCACCGAGATCACCAGGCTCAAGGCCGACGACGGCGGCCCCATGGACATCGCCGGTGCCACACTCGCCGCGGCGGCCATGCGGGCCGGGCTGATCGACGAGTACGCGATCGTCACCCATCCGGTCCTGGTGGGCGGCGGCACGCCGTTCTTCACGGCCCTGGACAACTGGGTGAACCTGAGCCTGGTGGAGACCCGGACGTTTCCCGACGGCGTGCTGCTGACCAGGTACGAGACCAGGCACTGAGGATCTCGTGGCGCTGTGTTCCGAGGCGATCGTGATGCCCGTGCCGGATCACAGGCCGTGTATGTAAGGGATCCTTGGGTTCTCGCGGTGATCGCAACGCGGGGTCGTCAGGGACCCGCCGTGAGTCGGCGAGCGCTCGTCCTCGGCTGGTCCGATTCAGGAGGAGCCGATGGCGCGGTTCGTCGATGCCCAGGTGCCGGAGGTGGTGCAACCGTTCTGGGCGGCGCTGCAGCGCGGTGAGTTCATCGCCGACGCCGCGGTGGCCGTGGGCACGTATGGCAAGCAGGGCTCGCGCTGGGTGGCCGCGTGCGGCGGCGTCCGGCCGCGTCGCGGGCGCAACCTCAAGGGCCGCTGCTTGTCGTTCGGCGAGCGCGAGGAGATCGCGCTCGCGCGCGCCCGCGGGGAGCCGGCCCGCGGCATCGCCCGCCGGCTGGGCCGGTCGCCGTCGACGATCTCGCGCGAGCTACGCCGCAACGCCGACAGCGACGGCGGCTACCGGGCGACGACCGCGCACGCCATGGCCTACGAGCGCGCGAGCCGCCCCAAGCCGGCCAAGCGTCAGGCCAACCGCGCGCTGCGCGAGATCGTGCAGGACGATCTGCGGCGGCGCTTCTCGCCCGAGCAGATCGCCGGCCGGGTGCGCCGCCGGTTCCCCGATGATCCGGAGATGTGGGTGTCTGCGGAGACGATCTACCAGTCGCTGTACGTGCAGTCGCGCGGTGCGCTGCGGCGCGAGCTGACCCGCTACCTGCGGACCGGGCGGGCGCTGCGCAAGCCCGGCCGCGTGGTCGGCCAGCGCAAGAACCGCATCCCGGACACGATCAACATCGCCGAGCGCCCCCCGCAGGCCGACGGGCGGCGCGTCCCCGGCCACTGGGAGGGCGACGTGCTCATCGGCAAGCGCAACCAGACCGCGATCGGCACGCTGGTCGAGCGCTCAAGCGGCTTCGCGCTGCTCCTCGCGCTGCCCGACGGCTACAAGCCCGAACACGTCGCCCCGGCGCTCGCGCGCAAGGTCCAGACGCTCCCGGAAGCGCTGCGCCGCTCGCTGACCTGCGACCAAGGCCCCGAGATGCGCGACTCGAAGCAGGTGCGCGTCGACGCCGGCATCGAAGTGTTCTTCTGCGACCCACACGCGCCCTGGCAGCGCGGCACCAACGAGAACACCAACGGGCTGCTCCGCCAGTACTTCCCGAAGGGCTTCGACTTCTCCACGGTCACCGAGGCCGAGCTCGACGCCGTCGCCGACGAGCTCAACGAGCGGTCGCGTCCCTGAGCTGCTGTAACTCCGCCGGCGGCCCAGGTTCCCGGTAATGGTCAGTTCATTTTACCTTATGCGGCGTTCACCTCCTCCGGGGCGGGTTCGTGTCCCTCGTCGCGCAGCCGCCTGAGGCGTTGGCGTTCGAGCTCGGTGAAGCGGATGCCGTTGGTGGCGTTGGTGATGTAGAGGTCGAGCACCGCCCAGACTAGTAGGGTCAGGCAGCTGGTCTCGCCCGGGAAGCGGCCGATCACCTTGGTCCGACACTTGACCTCGCCGAGCGATCGCTCGAGCAGGTTGGTGCTTCGCCAGCGGCGGCGGTGTCGGGTCGGGTAGCGCAGGTGGACGACGAGCGCATCGAGCTCGTCGGCCAGGCAGCGGGCGGCGGCGGTGTAACCGGCGCGGTTGAGCTCGCCGGCCAGCGCCTGCAGCCGCTGCTTGCCGTCGCGCTCGCTGGTGGCGTCGTCGAGCGCCTGCCAGTAGGTCTCGCGGACGCGTTCGCGCTCGCGGTCGGGCAGCTTGGCGAGCAGGTTGCGCACGCGGGCGGGCCACCACCAACCTCGCCAACATCAACTGGGTCGAGTTCACCGGCCCAGGCGTGGCGCCGTAGATCGAGGGAGGGACGCCGCGGCGACGCGGCGCCCCGACTCCGATCGCGCCAGCTCGGCAAAGCTGACCGGCCGCGCCGCGGCGGACCTCCGTACCGATCGCACGTATCAGCTCGGATCGGAGGAACACGTGAGGAAGCTCGGAGTCGCCGGCCTGGTCGCCGGTGCCCTGCTCGTGGTGGCGCCCGCCGCGTCGGCCGACGTCAGGCTCAGCGGCGGGGCGACCAGCATCAAGCTCGACCGCGGCACCGCCCACGCGCTCGCGTCGCTGGGCGTCGCCGTCGCGCCGATCGACCCCGCGCGGGCGCGCAGGGCGCGGGTGGTCTTCCCGGTCACCGGCGGCCGCATCGATCCCGCGTCGGCCGCGGGCGTGATCCGCCACGGCGGCGGCCTGCGGCTGAGCGCCGGCCGGACGCGCGTGGCCCTGCGCCGCTTCCTGGTCACGACCACCGGCCGCCAGATCAACCTGTCGGCCCAGGTGGGTGGCGGCCGTCTGCACGTCGCCAAGCTGCGCGGGCGGCCGACGGTGACGCGCCGCGGGTTCGAGACGCGCGTGCGCGGGCTCACGGCTCAGCTCACGGGCAAGGCCGCCCGCGCTCTCAACGCCGCGGTCGGGGTGCACGCGTTCTCCCGCGGCATCCCGCTCGGCCGCGTGTCGGTGCGTGCCGTGCCGTCGCGGACGGAGCTGCGCGCCACCGGTGCCACCGCGCTGGCGATCGACGCGAACGCACTCGCCGCGCTGGCCTCGCAGGGCATCACGCCCGGCGTCGTCGCGCCGGCCACGCTGAGCGGGACCACGGCGAGCTTCCGGATCTCGGGCGGCCGCGTGGACCTGGACCTGGCGGGCGGCACGATCCGCCACACCGGCGGCATCTCGCTGACCAAGGGCTCGACCGTCGTGCGGCTCGAGGGCTTCGACATCCGCCTCGGCGCCGCGCCGCAGCTGTTCGCGTCGGTCAACGGCAGCTCGAAGGTCGCGATCCTCGACCTCGACCTCAGCGTGGCGACGCCGACGGTCTCGGGCCGCCGGATCACGGTCCCCGGCGTCACCGCGGCGTTGACCCAGGGGGCCGCCGACGCGCTCAACGCCGCGTTCGGGACGACGGCGTTCACCGCCGGCCTCGTGCTCGGCACCGCCACCGTCGACGCGCGGGGGCGCTGAGCT
Organism: uncultured Solirubrobacteraceae bacterium; assembly: GCA_963835525.1. Lineage (GTDB taxonomy): Bacteria > Actinomycetota > Thermoleophilia > Solirubrobacterales > Solirubrobacteraceae > DASSUW01. The sequence continues at coordinate 1,147,119 of CAWIFM010000008.1, read as the reverse complement.
CGTGGCGCGGGCGGCCCTCAGGCCGCCCGCGCCACCTCGATCCGTGCGAGCCGTTCCGGCAGCACCGGCACGAGCACGCGCCTGACGTACTCGGCCCCGCCGTGGAGCGCGAGCGCACGGACGGGGTCCCAGGAGAAGCCGTACATGCGCCGGACCCGCGGCGGAAGCAGCCCGACCGTCACCTGGTTGACGAGCTCGAGCAGCGGCCTCGTTCGCCACGAGACCGGCGGGCGCAACACGATGTCGATCGCCAGCTCGCGCGCCCGGTCGGTGACGAACAGGTCCCCGCCCGAGAGCATCTCGGCCATGTAGGCATCGAAGGCATCCGCGGTCTCCGGCATCTGATCGTCCTCGAGGCCGAACAGCGAGCCGACCAGCCGGTAGTCCTCCCACAGCGCGTCGCGCGCGGCGGCGTCGAGCGGGCGGACGTACTTGCCGTACACCAGCCGGGCGGAGTCGGCGAGCGCAGCGAGGATCCACAGCAGCAGCGCCGGGTCGTCGGCCCGGTACGGCGTGCCCGCCGGGAAGCGGCCGGCCGCCTCCGGCAGCTCGCCGCGCACCCGCCGGTGCATCGCTCGGACGACACGCGTCCTCTGGTCAGCCTCCGCGACGGTGCCGAAGGCGATCACGTTCATCACCCGCGCCGTCCGCTCGAGCCGCGCGTAGGGGTCGTCGAGTGCCCCGGTGTGGGCGAAGAAGCCCTCGAACGCGACCGGATGGGCCGCCATCAGCAGGAGCGCCCGCGGGCCCGACAGCGCGGTGGCGCGGTGGCCGACGACCTGCCGCAGCGGCGAGGAGCTCGAGAAGTACCCCATCACCTTGTGTACGGGCGCGCGCCCGCGGTCGGCTCACGAGGTCGTCGGGCCGCGCAGGACCGAGTCGCCCGAGTGCCCGGGGTCGCCGTCAGCCGGCTCGAGCGAGAGGTCGAAATACTCGAAGCGCGCCGGGTCGACGGGCAGCGGCAGCGACACCCGAGCCGTGCCGTCGGGCGCGACCCGGAACGATCCGAGCGCCACCAGCTCGCCGTCGGCGCCGAGCAGCCAGAGCTCGTAGAAGCCGGACGCTTCGGGCTCGAGCCCGCTCACCCTGACGGTCACCGGCGTGCCGCCCTCGCGCGGGACCTCGACGGTGCCCAGCGCGCCCGCGGCGACGCCGAGCGGCTCGAGCGCGATCCGGGCCTCGGGCCCGCGGGGATCGCTGACCGAGCCGTCGTCGTCGAGCAGCGCGCCGACCGAGGCGCCGAGCACGACCAGGCCGACCGCCGCGACGGCCACGGCGAGCCTGAAGCGCACGCGAGACGGTCGCGGCTCGTCGGCCGGAAGCGCCAGTGGCGGTGGCGTCGGCGGGTCCCACGCCTCGGCGGGCAGGCGCTCGAGCCCGAGTGCGAGCGGACGCAGCCGCTCGACCTCGTCGCGCAGCCGCGAGTCGGCGCTCATGGCGCGCTCGAACTCGGCCGCGGCGGTCGCGTCGAGCTCGCCGAGCACGTAGGCGGCGGCATCGTGCCCGCGCTTCATCGTCCCTCCGCGTCGAGCATCCGCCGCAGTCCGTCGAGCCCGCTGCGCATCCTCGACTTCACCGTTCCCAGCGGGATGCCGAGCGCCTCGGCGATCTCCGACTGCGACTGCCCGAGGTAGAAGCGGCGACGCAGGAGGTCGGCCTCTCCCTCGGGAAGGCGCGCCACGAAGTGCCCGAGATGCCACTGCTCGACCAGCTCGTCGAACTGGCTGCCGTCCTGCGTCTGCTCGGACTCGAGCACGGCGATCGTGCCGGTCGGGTCGCGCGGCTCGGGGATCCGGCGCCGAAGCTCGTCGATGGCGCGGCTGCGCGCGATCGTGAGGATCCACGTGACGAGAGCGGCACGCCGGGGATCGTACGAGCGCCGGCGCTGCCAGACCTCGAGGAACACCTGCTGCTGAACGTCCTCGGCCGACGCGCGGTCGCGCAGGATCTGCATCAGCAGGCCGAACGTCATCGAGCCGAAGCGGTCGTAGACGTCGCGGAGCGCATCGCGGTCGCCGCGCCGCAGGCGCGCGGCGAGCCGCTCGTCGTCGCGCGGGGATCTGCGTCGACCGGGCACGGCGAGCATTCTGGCGTACGGCACCGGTGCGTCGGCTACGGCCATCACAGGAGTACTACGCGGCAGGGTGGCCCCGCGGTTGTGCGAAATCCGTCAACCGGCGCGGCTGCGCGCCACGTAGGTCAAGACGACAAGCCGTCCGACCCGAGGAGTCCATCGTGTCCCGTCTTCGAATCGCGTTCCTATCGGCGCTCGCGCTGCTGGCGATCGCGACCGCCCCAGCCGCCGCCAGCGGCGGCCACCATTCGCGCTACGGCGAGACGACGCTGAAGCTCGATCCCGCTGCGATCAGCGCCCTGACGGGCCTCGGGGTCGCCCCGGCCCCGATCGCCCCGGCACGTGCGCTCGCCGCCGACACGCTCGCGTTCCCGATCACCAACTCGTTCAAGGGCACCCTCCGGAGCGGCGTGATCCGCCACAGCGGCGGGATCTCGCTCACCGCCGGGGGGACGACGGTCGAGCTCCGCGACTTCATCATCGACCCGCTGCGCGGCCAGCTCACCGCCCTTGTGGGCGGTGCCCGCGTGCCGATCCTCTCGCTCGACTTCTCCCGCGCGCGTCTGGGCTGGGGCTGGGGCTCGCTCCGGCTCGGCCCCGTCGCCGGGTCGCTGACCGCGGTGGCCGCCGGGGCGCTCGACGGCGCCTTCGGGCTGCCGGCCGGGACGGTGCCGCCCGGCCTGAAGCTGGGCGACGCGACGGTTCGCTACCGCCTGTTCTAGACTTACACAGTCTGAAGCAGAAAAATTCAACAACAGGTCGATGGCACCACCGGCTCGAGCGCGAGCAGGTGGTGCCCCGGCCGGTCGGCGAGGTGTTCGCCTTCTTCGCGCAAGCGCGCAACCTCGAGCGGATCACACCGCCGTGGCTGCGGTTCAGCGTGCGCACGCCGGACCCGATCGAGATGCTGCCCGGCGCGCTGATCGAGTACGACCTGCGCCTGCATGCGCTGCCGCTGCGGTGGGTGACGCGGATCGAGGAGTGGGTGCCCGGCCGCTCGTTCGTCGACCGCCAGCTGCGCGGCCCGTACCGACTGTGGCACCACCGGCACGAGTTCGTCGACCGCGGCGACGCCACGCTCGTCCGCGACCGGGTCGACTACGCGCTGCCGCTCGGCGTGCTCGGCGAGCTCGCCCACGTCGCGATCGTCCGCCGCGACCTCGACCGGATCTTCGACTTCCGCCGTGACGCCGTGGCGGGCCTGCTCGGATGACCGCGCTCTTCTGGTTCACGCGCGATCTGCGGGTCCGCGATCAGCCCGCGCTGCGCGCGGCGCTCGACGGCCACGATCGCGTGATTCCGGTGTTCTGCTTCGACGACCGCCTCCTCGGCGGTCGCCACGCCTCCGGCCCGCGCACGCAGTTCCTGCTCGAGTGCCTGCGCGAGCTCGACGGGGCGCTGCGCGAGCGCGGCAGCGGGTTGGTCGTCGTCCATGGCCGGCCCGAGCGCGAGCTCCCGCGGCTCGCCCGCGAGACGGGGGCGAGCGAGATCCACTGCAGCGCGGACAGCGGGCCGTTCGCGAGGACACGGGCACGCGCGATCGAGCCGGTGAAGCTGTGCGAGCACCCCGGCCTGCACGCGGTCGACGACCTCGCCGAGCTCAGCACCGCCTCGGGCACGCCGTTCCGCGTCTTCACTCCGTTCCACCGGGCGTGGCTCAACGCGCCACGGCGGGCGCCGCTCGGCGCGCCGCGCTCGCTGCCGCCGCTGCCGTCGGGCCTGCGCAAGGGGCGGCTGCCGTCGCTGGCGGCGCTCGGGCTCGCGGACCGCGTCGACGATCCGCCGCCGGGCGGGGAGGAGGAGGCCCGCCGGCGCGTCCGCCGGTTCCTCGACGGGCCGGTGTCGCGCTACGCAGACCGCAACGACGCCCCCGGCGTCGACGGGACCTCGCGCCTGTCGCCCTACCTGCACTTCGGGTGCCTGTCGCCGCGCGAGCTCGAGCAGCGGCTCCCGCGCGGGGCGGGCGCCGAGGCGTTCCAGCGCCAGCTCTGCTGGCGCGACTTCCACCACCACGTCCTGCTGCACAACCCCGACAACGCGCACCGCGAGTTCCAGCCGCGCTACAGGCAGCTGCGCTGGAGCGGCGACCGCGAGCTGTTCGCTGCCTGGTGCGACGGCGTCACCGGATATCCGCTCGTCGACGCCGGCATGCGGCAGCTGCGGCGCGAGGGCTGGATGCACAACCGTGTGCGGCTCGTGGTCGGCTCGTTCCTGACCAAGGACCTCGGCATCGACTGGCGCTGGGGCGAGCGCTGGTTCATGCGCTGGCTGGTCGACGGCGACGAGGCCAACAACAACGGCAACTGGCAGTGGATCGCATCCGTGGGCACCGACCCGCAGCCCGTCTACCGGCGCCTCTACAACCCGGCGCGCCATCAGGAGCGCCTCGACCCCGAGGGCGCCTACGTGCGGCGCTACGTGCCCGAGCTGGCCGCCGTGCCCGACGACCATCTCAGCGAGCCGTGGGGCATGCCGGAGGAGGTCCAGCGCGAGTGCGGCTGCGTGATCGGCCGCGACTACCCCGCTCCGGTCGTCGACCACCTGCAGGCCCGCCGCGAGGCGCTCGAGCGCTACCGGGCGGCGGGAGGATGAGCGCCGCCGACGTAGGCGAGGCAGCGGCTCATGAGCATCATCGCGTCCGGGAGGTCGGGCGGCGGCGGGGGCCGGTCCTCCAGCCGCCGCGCGCGCTCGCGCAGCGCCTCGGGCATGAGCGAGGCGGCCGCGCGGGCGACGTGGCGCACCGCGTCGGGCTCGACCGTCCAGATCGCCTCAAAGCGCCGCGCCGCGTCGGCGAGCGGGCGCTCGGCGGTCAGCTCCCACGCGGTCATCGCCACGCTCAGCTCGTCGCTCTCGCAGACGATCGCCCACTCGCGCCGCAGCGGCGCGTCGCGGGCCAGCGGCAGCTCGCAGACCGCGTGCTCACGAATGCGCGCCTGCTTGAAGTCCGCGAAGGCGACGGCCAGCTCGGCGGTGCGGGCGAGCTCGCCCCATCGCCGCACGGCGGTGCGGTAGAAGCGCACGCGCTGGAACGCTGCGAACAGCACCGGTGTGCCGGCTCGCGCGCACAGCTCGTCCTCGATCGCGTGCGAGAGTGCGATCAGCGAGCGCTTCGGCAGCACGTGCGGGACGAGCTCCGGCCGCGCCCGGCGCAGCGTCGCGAACAGCGACTGCTCAGCGGCGGCGGGCGCGGCGCGCACCTGCTCGATCGCCGCGGGCAGCGACAGGCCGCGCTCGCGCTCGGCGAGCACGCGCGCGACGGCCTCGCAGTCCTCGTCGGTGTAGCGCCGGTGCCCGCTCGGCAGCCGCTGCGGGGCCGGGAAGCCGTAGCGCGTCTCCCACATCCGGAGCGTGCCGGCCGGCACGCCCGTGCGGCGCGCGACGTCGCGGATGGTCAGCGCCTCGCTCACGCCGCGTCGGCCATGAGCGTGCGCATCTTCTCGAGGCCGAGGCGGATCCGGCTCTTCGCGGTCCCCTCGGGCATCTGCACGTGGAGGGCGATCTCGGTCGCCGACAGGCCGGCGTACCGGAGCAGCAGGGCGTTACGCTGCTCGAGCGGGATCGCGTGCAGCGCCTCGAGCAGGCGGCGCCGGCGGTCGCGCCGGATCACCGGCGCGGCGCTGCTCTCACCGAACCGGGGATGCGAGTCCAGCTCGCGCGCGGCCCGCTGCACGGCGGTCTGGCGCGCCGACCGCGACCGCCAGTGGTCGACGGCGCGGCTGCGGGTCAGCATCCCGATGTACGTGCGCAGCGAGCCGCGGCTCGGATCGTATGCCGACGGCTGCTGCCAGAGGTGCAGGAAGACCTCCTGCACGACGTCCTCGGCCGCCTGCTCATCGGCCAGCACCGAGCGGGCGATGCGCAGTGCGGTCGGCCGCAGGTCCGCGTACAGCTCGTCGAAGCCGGCCACGGCTTTCAACACGATGATTCACTAATCCTCAACAGCATGTGTAGATAGTGTACACACCGCGGGAAGTGGCGTCGCAACCCAGCGGGGCTTGGCCAGAACCATCTGGGCGACGCCGATGCGGCGCTCGACGAATCCGGCCTCGCAGTAGCAGAGGTACATCCGCCACAGCCGCCGGAAGCGCTCGTCGTAGCCGAGCTCGCCGAGGCGGTCCTCGTGGCGTTCGACGTTCGCCCGCCAGCGGCGCAGCGTCTCCGCGTAGTCGGTCCCGAGGTCCTCCATGTGCGCCATCCGGAGGTCGGTCCGCCGGGCCAGGCAGCGGGCGATCACCTCGATCGACGGCAGGCAGCCGTTGGGGAAGATGTGCGTCCGGATGAAGCTGCGTGACGCCCGTTCGACCGCGTAGGCGCGATCGTCGATCGTGATCGCCTGCAGCAGCATCGCGCCGTTGGGCTCGAGCAGGTCCGAGCAGCGCGCGAAGAAGGTCCCGAAGTCCTTCCAGCCGACGGCCTCGATCATCTCGATCGAGACCAGCTTGTCGAATCTGCCGCGCAGCTCGCGGTAGTCCTCGGTGAGCACCGTGACGCGATCCTCGACGCCGGCAGCGTGGACGCGCTCGAGCGCGAGCGCGCGCTGCTCCTGCGACAGCGTCGTGGTGGTGACGCGGCAGCCGCGCGTCCGGGCGGCGTAGACGGCGAAGCCGCCCCAGCCGGTGCCGATCTCCACGACGTGGTCGCGCGGCCCGAGCTCGAGCTTCTCGCAGACCAGCTCGAGCTTGGCGGTCGATGCCTCCTCCAGCGTCATCGACGGGCGCGCGAAGCGGGCGCTCGAGTACATCATCGTCGGGTCGAGCATCAGGCCGAAGAACTCGTTGCCGAGGTCGTAGTGCGCGGAGATGTCGCGGCGGCTGCGGCGCGGCGTGTTGCGCACGAGCGCCGAGCGCGCGCGCTGGTACGGCTCGCGCAGCGGCGTCAGCCGCTGGCGCGGGGCGTCGATCTGCCCGGCGTTGCGGGCCCCCACGCGGATCAGCGCCACCAGGTCGGGCGTGTCCCAGAGGCCGTCGGCGTAGGACTCGGCCAGGCCCCGGCTGCCGCTCAGCAGTGCCGCCCAGGTCGCGGGCGAGCGCACGTCGACCGTCGCATGCGGCGCTCCGCTGCCCAGCTCGAGCCGCCGGCCGCCCTCCACGATCGTCAGGCTCCCCTCCCGCATCCGGGCCAGCAGCGCGAGCACGATGCGGCGAGCGGCGTCATGCCGCATCACTGCGCCTCACCCCCTTGAGTCGCAGGGCGACCGCGTGGCCGTAGATCAGCGGCAGCACGCGCAGCGCGCCGCCGCGCAGGCGCCGGGCGGCGAACGGCTCGCGCCGCAGGCTGAGCGTCGCGTCGAACGCGCGGCGGCCGCGCACGCGGTTCTCGATGTGCACCGACAGCGTCGGCCCGGGCTCGCCGACGGCGATCACGTACTCCTGGTCGAGGCCCATGAACGGCGACACGCGCATCGCCTTCGCCTCGACGCCGCGCTTGACCCGGCCGGCGCCCGACACGACGTAGGCGTGGCGCTCGCCCCACGGCGTGTTCGTCACCTCCGCGACGACGGCCTCGAGCCGCTCCGCGCGGTCGTAGCAGTAGTAGAAGCTCACCGGGTTGAAGCAGTGGCCGAACGTGCGCAGGTGGCACAGCACCCGGACCGGGCCGTCGGGCGCGCTTCCCTCCTGCTCGGCGACGACGGCGCGCACCGCGTCGGCAAGCGGGACGCCGGCGTCGCCGAGGTAGTCGCGGCGCCGGAAGCGCAGGACGCCCGGCCGGCGGGCGAGCAGCCGGCCGCCGAGCAGCTGCGGAAGCTCGTCGAGGTCGAGATAGGCCATCGCGATCCGGTGGCGCAGCTCGTGGCGGCGGACCGCGACGCGGCGGTGGCGGATCGTGCCCGTGTAGACGGCGCTGTGGCTCACAGCGGCTCGCCCCCGAGCCGCTCCGCCACCCGCGCGCCGCTGGCCGTGCCGTCCTCGTGGAAGCCCCAGCCCCAGTAGGCGCCGCAGAAGTGCGTCCGGCGGCGGCCGCTGATCTCGTCGTGGCGCGCCTGCGCGGCGACGCCCGCCGCCGTGTAGACCGGGTGCGCGTAGTCGAACCGGCGGATCACGCGCCCGGGATCGATGGCGTCGGTGCGGTTGAGCGTCACGCACAGCTCGCGGCCGGCGTCGAGCGACTGGAGGCGGTTCATGTGGTAGGTCACGGCGGGGCGGCCGGCTGGCTCGGCCAGAAGGTGGTAGTTCCAGCTCGCCCAGGCGCGGCGGCGGCGCGGGAGCAGCCGGCGGTCGTCGTGCAGCACCGCCTCGTTGGCCTGGTACGGGAACGCGCGCAGGATCTCGTCCTCGCGGTCGGAGGGGTCGGCGAGCACGGCCAGCGCCTGGTCGGCGTGCAGGGCGAGGACGACCTCGTCGAAGCGCTCGGCCTCGCCGCCCCGGGGCGTGACCGCGACGTGGTCGTCGTGGCGCTCGACCGAGCGCACGGGCGTCTCGAGCCGGAGCCTGAGCGGCCGCGTCAGGGCGTCCACGTAGCGGCGCGAGCCGCCGCCGATCGTCCGCCAGCGAGGGCGCCCGAGGATGCCGAGCATGCCGTGGTTGTTGAAGAACTCGACGAGGAAGCGGGCGGGGAAGGTCGACATCTGCGCCGGGTCGGCGGACCAGACCGCCGACGCCTGTGGCACGATCAGCCGCTCGACGAAGGCATGCGAGTAGCCGCGCTCGCCGAGCCAGTCGCGCAGCGACGGGTTCTCGCGCGAGCTGAGCAGGGCGCGCGCGTCGCGGTTGAACCGCGCGAGGTCGGCGATCATGCGGTGGAACCACGGCGTCGCCAGGTGCGCGCGCTTGGCGAACAGGCCGTTCGGCGACGAGCCGTTGTACTCGAAGTCGCCGGCCTCGTCGCTGACCGAGAAGCTCATGTTCGACGGCTGCCACGCGACGTCGAGCCGGGCGAGCAGGCGCTCGAAGCGCGGGTAGTTGCGGTCGTTGAAGACGACGAAGCCGGTGTCGACGTCGTGCGCGCCGGTCTCCGTCTCGACACGCACGGTGTTGGCGTGCCCGCCGGCTTGATCGGCCGCCTCGAAGACGGTGACCTCGTGCGTGCGATGGAGCAGGTGGGCGGCGACCAGGCCGGACACGCCGGCGCCGACGATCGCCACCCTCATCCGCTGAACCGGGAACAGGGCATTCAGTGACTGGTTCGTAGCACGGCGCGCCGCGGATCACCGAGGTGATCCGGACGGGGCGCCCGGCGCGTACCCCCAGTGATGAGTACCCCCCGCCTTGTCGCAATCGGCGTCCTGGGCCTGCGCATCGCCTACGGCGCTGCCCTGCTCGCGGCCCCGGGCCGCGTGACCCGCTCGTGGCTCGGGCCTGCGGGCGGCGAGCCTCCCGCCGCCGTCGCCCTGCGCGGCCTCGGCGCCCGCGAGGTGGCGATGCACGCCGCCGCGGCGGTCGCCGCCTGGCGCGGCCATCCGGTCCGGCCGTGGCTCGTGCTCAGCATCGTCGGCGACCTCTCCGACATCGCGGCCACCGCCGCCGGCCGGCGGAAGCTGCCGCCGAAGGCCGCGCCGGCCACGGCGGTCGTCGCCGGCGCGTCGGCCGCGATCAGCGCCGCGGTGGCCGCCGCGGTCGACTGCTGACGTGAAGCTGGACGGCGCGACAGCCCTGGTCACCGGCGCCAACCGCGGCATCGGCCGCGCGATCGCCGAGGCGCTCGCGCGCGAGCCGCTCGCCCTGCTGCTGGCCGGCGCCCGCGACCCCGGCGCGATGGAGCCGCTCGCCGCACCGGCGGGAGGCGCGCGCGAGGTGCGCGCGGTCGCTGTCGACCTGTCCTCGCGCGAGTCGATCGAGCGCAGCTGCACCGGCCTCCCCGAGATCGACCTGCTGATCAACAACGCCGGGCAGATGACCGGCGGCCTGCTCGAGGACCAGGACCTCGACGACGTCTACGCGATGTTCCAGGTGAACCTCGTCGGCGTCACACAGCTGACCCGCGCCGTCCTGCCGGGGATGCTGGGTCGCGGCCGCGGCAAGATCGTCAACAACGCGAGCATCTCGGGCTACGCGTACTTCCCGGCGGCCAGCACCTACGCCGCCTCCAAGGCCGGCGTCGTCGCCTTCAGCGAGTCGCTCCGGCGAGAGCTCAAGGGCACCGGGGTCGACGTGCTCCAGCTCGTCACGCCGGGCGTGCAGACGGAGATGATGGACGCGACGCTCGAGGCCTACGGCCGCCACATGGACACCAGTGCCTGGGACCTCCAGCCGGCCGAGGAGTGGGCGGCCAAGGTCGTGAAGGCGATCCGCTCCGACGACGCCGTGCTCGGCCCGGGCGGCCGTCTGGCGCTCGCCAAGCTGGCCTCGCGCGGGCCGGCGGCGCTGCTCGACGCCATCGTCGCCCGGTCGTTCAGCCGGCGGCCGCGGAACTAGACGGGGCCCGTGATGAACCCATCTGGACTAATCCGGGGCGACTGAGCCGGCGTCGAGGCCGGCCTTCAACGCCTCGCGGATCGCGTCCGGCTGCACGCCGAGCGCGCGAAGCGTTGCGGGATGCGCCCCGGCGGGATCGTCGAGCGCGCTGAGCAGCAGGTCCTCGACCTCGATACGGGGACTGTGACGGGCGCGGGCCGCGCGCGCCGGCGCCTCGAGCAGGGCGCGGAGGTCGTCGGTCGCGGGCGCGCGCCGGAACAGGTTGCCGCGCGTCGTCGCGCCCTCGACGTGCGTGTGGGCACGGTCGAGGCTGATGCCCTCGGCGCGCAGCAGCTGCGACGCAGCCTTGCGCTGCTTGCGCCACGCCGTCAGATGCGACGTGTACAGCCCCTCGCGCCGCAACAGCTCGCCGATCTCCCCCGACCTCGTGCACGCCTCGGCCTGCTCGAGAATCTCCAGCTTGTACTTCGCCGTAAACCGCCGGCGCTTGGGCCGCTCAACCAGCTCAGGGTCAGGCGGGGACCCCGACGCGCCCCGCGCGCCGCGGCACTCCTCTCGTGTCCGTTCTCCTGCGACATCCCAACGTGCTCCGAATCTCGCCCTCAATGTCAGTAGATCCCTGATCGTGAGCGTCTCATCGGACGTTGGCAGAGAGGGGCGCCCACGACTCGGTCGAATCCAGGAACGCTATCCGCGACTGGCTGCACGACATGTTGACGCGACGCCCCGCACAACCGGGAATGCGAGCGCATTCCGCGATCGATGCCCACACGCCCGCCCCGGACGAGGTGCGAGCGGCGGCGTCGACGGTCTGCTCGCTTTCGCAACAGCGCTTGGCTGTCGCGTGAGTCCTGCGGAACCAGCAGACTCGATGCGAAGCTGTTGCCGCCATGGGCTACCGACCCATAAGCCAGATGGACGCGCTCCTGGAGGAGCTGTGCACGCGGCACGGCTGGTGCCTGCGCGAGGCCGTTGTCGACTCGATTGTCCGCGCTGAGTTCGGCGATTCCGCGGCGCTCGATAACGACACGCGGGGCGCGCTCCGGGCTGTCGCGTTGAAGCACGCACTGGGGTGGGCTGTACCGTGGCCGACCATGCGGTGATCCAACCCGGTCGGTCAACACGTCAGAACCCTGGTGCCGCTCGTGGGCGGGAACCTGACCTTGGCGAAGCTCAAGGGACTCCGTCGTCCCAGCGGACTTTGAGTACGCCTCGGTCGAGTCGCGCGCGCTCGCCCACGACCAACGTGGTCACGGGCACGTCGAGCTCGTCGAGCCAGCTCATGGGGTGAGGATTGAGCCACTTCGGGCCGGCGGGCGGACGCGTGCAGATGAGCACCTCGTCGTAGGGCTGCTCGCTGAGCGCGTGCCGTACGGCGCCGATGCAATCCCGGTCGCAGCTCACCGTGTGCACGCGCCGTCCGGCGGCCTGCTCGACGTGCGACAGCGCGACATCCAGGGTCCAGTCAGGATGCCGCCCACCGACCGGCGGGACGAGCAACGCGAACTCGCACGACTCGTCCTTGGACCGGTGCTCGATCTCGTGCAGCAGCCACGGCGTGGCCGCGGTGCGGTTCGCGACGACGAGGACGCGTGTGACTCTTCCGGCATCCATCGCTCTTGGCTCCGGCACAAACGATGGCACTCGGCCGTGACGGGCGCAACGCAACCGGCCAACCCGGGGGAGCATCCGCGGGTCCTTCTCCTCGATGACCCACTCACCCCAGGAAGGGGACCCCACGATGTTCTCCAAGACGACCAGCATGCGCGCCGCCGGAGCGGCGTTCGTGCTCGCTGCGCTGATCGCCATGCCGTTCGCGGCGACGGCGGGCGCGACGCAACACGCAGGCACGGCAAGTCCGCCGCCGGCCACCGCGAAGATGTCCCCGCCCGAGAAGCCGGGTGGGGCCCACGAGCACACGGAGTGGCCCGCAGACGGACAGCTGCATCAGGACTGCGGACCCTATGGACCCTGGTCGGGCGACCAGGAGAACTGTCCCGACGATGACGACGACGCCGCCGCCGCCCCGAGCGACCCCCAGTACGGCGGGCCCGGCGAACGGATCGCCGTCGGGCGCGACATGGACATGGACGCCGCCAAGGACAAGGCCGAGGACAAGGCCGACGATGTCTGCCACGGAGACTGGGACATGCGGGACTTCGATGTGGCGATCGCTCTGGGCGAGCCGGTCGTGTACACGCTGACCTACGAGTGCGCCTGACCTCTGCGCCGGAGAGGCGACGCGATCCTTGGCCACGCACACGTCTGCGTATGCTCATCAGCATGGCGCCAGCGTGCGAACACGTCGACGAGGTACGCGCCGACTGGCCGGCGACCGCCGACCCGGCGTGCGAGGACTGCGCCGACGGCAGTTGGGTGAGCCTGCGGCGGTGCCTGACGTGCGGGCACGTCGGGTGCTGCGACTCGAGCCCCGGCCTGCACGCCACGGCGCACCACAAGGAGACCGGGCATCCGATGGTCGAGACGCTGCAGCCGGGCCAGGACTGGGCGTGGTGCTACGTCGACGAGCTGAGCGTGCGGCGGGTCGACGGCGGCTGGGTGCAGGTGGACCTGTTCTTCGAGGCCGGGCTCGCCTACATGCGCGATCACGTCAATGCCGGCGGCGACCCGAACGTCGACGCGGACTTCATCTACGGCAAGGGCTTCCCGCTCGGGCCGTGGGTCCAGGAGATGCGCCGGCGCGAACTGACCGGCGACCAGCGGGCTCAGGTCGAGGCGCTGGGCGTCAACCTCGGCGACGCATAGCGAGGCCCGTCAAAGTCTCGCGCACGATGCGATCGGCCACCAGCGCCGAGTAGTCGTTGGTGCCGACCGCCGTCGGGATCACCTCGACCACGTCGGCCCCCACCAAGTCCAGCGACTCGGCCACCGTGCGGACGGCGAGCAGCAGGTCGACGGCGGTCATGCCTCCCGGCTCCGGCGTGCCGGTGCCCGGGATGAACGCCGGGTCGAGCACGTCGACGTCGACGGTCAGGTAGACCGGCCCGGAGCCGACCGCCTCGATCGCCTGCCGCACGACCTCGCGGATGCCGAGGTCGCGCACGTCGTGCATGAAGAAGCTCGTGATCCCCTGCTCGGCCTGCCAGGCGAACTCGGTCTCGCCGGGCCAGTAGCCGCGCAGCCCGATCTGGGCGTAGCGGCGGCCGTCGAGCTGCCCGGCCTCGACCAGCCGGCGGATGAAGGTGCCGTGCGAGCGCTCGACTCCGAACACCTCGCGGCCGGTGTCGGTGTGGGTGTCGAAGTGCACCATCCCGACCGGGCCGTGCTTGGCCGCCACCGCGCGCACGGCCGGCTCGGTGATCGAGTGGTCGCCGCCGAGCACCACGGGCAGCACGCCGGCGGCCAGGACCTGCCCCACCGTCGCCTCGATCGCGTCGTGCGAGACGTCGACGTCGGCGGGGATCGTCGGGGCGTCGCCGAAGTCGACGATCCGCAGCTCGGCGAAGGCGTCGACCTTGACCTCGAGGTGCGGGCCGGGCGGCGAGCTCGCCCCGCGGATCGCGCGCGGCGCCAGCCGTGCGCCCGGGCGGTCGGACACGAGGTCGTCCATCGGCGCGCCGACGATCGCCACGTCGAAGCCCTCGAGCTCGGCGGGGTCCTGCGTGTAGGGCGCGCCGCCGAAGCTCAGCAGGCCCGCGTAGTCGGGCTTCTCGCCGTGCTTGGCCCAGCGCTCGAGCGGATCGATCACGAGCCCTCCACGAGCACGTTGATGGTCTGGAACTCCGGGTCGCTGGCGCCGTGGAGCCGCGCGCCGCTGGCGGCCAGCTTGCGCAGATACTCCACCGTCGCGGCCGAGATGCGCTCGCCCGGCAGCAGGGCCGGGACGCCCGGCGGATACGAGGCGATCGACTCGCATGAGATGCGGCCCACCGCGGAATCCACGGCCACCTGCTCGGCCTCGCCCAGGAACGCCTCGCGCGGCGGGATCGCGACCTCGTAGCCGAGCGAGGCGGCGGGCGGCACGATCGGCGCCGTCGCCCCCGGCTCCCTCAGCCGCTTGACCACCTCGTCGACGTCGCCGGCCAGCCGCCGCAGGTTGGCGGCCGACTCGCCGAGCCCGACGATGAACACGACGGTCGCCTGCATCGGCAGCTCGACGTGCACGTCGTAGGACTGCCGCAGCGCGTCGGCGATCTCGTAGCCGGTGCGGCCGGTGCCGCGGACGTCGAGCACGATCCGCAGCGGGTCGTAGCCGGCTACGCCCGCCTTCCCGATCAGCGACGCGTCGACCAGCGCGATGCCGTCAATCGTCACGAGCTTCTCGCGCGCGACCTCGATCGCCCGCAGCGTCTCCCACAGCAGCTGCTCGCCGTGCAGCGCGAGCTGGCGGCGCGCGGCATCCAGAGACGCCATCAGCAGCGACGACGGGCTCGTCGATCGCAGCAGCCGCAGCGTGCGGCCGACGGCGCCGGGGTCTACCCGCCCGCTGGCGCCGATGTGCAGCATCGCGCTCTGCGTCAGCGACCCCGCGATCTTGTGCGTGCTGGTGAGCATGGCGTCGGCGCCCTGCGACAGCGCCGTCGGCGGCAGCTCCTCGTTGAAGCCGAAGTGCGGGCCCCACGACTGGTCGACCACCAGCGGCACGCCGGCGCCGTGCGCCACCTCCGCCAGCGCAGCGATGTCGGCCGCCATGCCGTAGTAGGTGGGAGAGACGAGGAACGCGGCCTTGGCGTCGGGCGCGTCGCGCAGCGCGCGCTCCAGCGCGGCGGGCGTCACGCAGTGGGTGATGCCGAGCTCGGCGTCGTACTCGGGCGCCACGAAGCTCGGCAGCCCGCCGCTCAGCACCAGCCCGTCGACGATCGAGGCGTGCGAGTTGCGCTGGGCCACGATCCGCGTGCCGAGCGGCGCCAGGGCGAGGCACAGCGCGTGGTTGCCCTGGGTGGCGCCGTTGGTGAGGAAGAAGGTCCGCTCGGCGCCGAAGGCCTGGGCGGCGAGCAGCTCCGCGCGCTCGTAGGCGGTCGGCGACGGGCCGAGGTCGATGCCGTGGATGTCCTGCGGGATGTCGCAGGCGAGCGCGTCGACGCCGATCGCCTTGCGCAGGCCGGGGTCGGCTCCCGCCCCGCCCTTGTGGCCGGGCACGTGGTAGCGCCCCGTGCCGCGGAACGCGTAGGCGACGACGGCGTCGAGATACGGCGCCGTCGGTTGCTCGTTGACGTCCATCCTCGGGCGGATCCTATGTGGGAGGCTTGGCACATGACGACCTCACTGGGAACGGACGTACGCGCGGCGCGCGAGCGATACGTGTCGCAGGCGGTCTCGGCGCCGCCGATCGTGGTCGAGCGCGCCGAGGGCGCCAGGATCACGGCCGACGACGGCCGCACGTACCTCGACTTCGCGGGCGGCATCGGCTGCCAGAACCTCGGCCACGGGCCGGCGGAGGTCGTCAAGGCGATCCACGAGCAGGTCGACCGCTACCTGCACCAGTGCTTCATGGTCGGCATGTACGAGCCCTACGTGGAGGTCTGCCGGCGGCTCGCCGAGCTGTACCCGGGGTCGGGCTCGGCGTACAAGAGCGTGCTCGTGAACTCGGGCGCCGAGGCGGTCGAGAACGCGGTCAAGATCGCCCGCGCCGCGACCGGGCGGCCGGCCGTCGTCGCCTTCGACCGCGCCTTCCACGGGCGCACGCTGCTCACCATGTCGCTGACCTCGAAGGTCGTCCCCTACAAGCGCGGCTTCGGCCCGTTCGCCCCGGAGGTCTACCGCTCGCCGGTCTCGATCGAGGCGCTCGAGCACCTGTTCAAGGCCGACGTCGATCCCGCGAGCGTCGCCTGCGTGGTGCTCGAGCCCGTCCAGGGCGAGGGCGGCTTCATCGCGGCGCCGCCCGACTTCCCGCGCCGTCTGAAGGCGCTGTGCGAGGGGCACGGGATCCTCTACGTCGACGACGAGGTCCAGGCCGGCGTCGGCCGCACCGGCCCGGTGTGGGCGATCGAGCACTACGGCGTGACGCCGGACCTGCTCGTCTCCGGCAAGTCGCTCGGCGGCGGGCTGCCGCTGGCCGGCGTGACGGGCCGCGCGGAGCTGATGGACGCCGTGCACGTCGGCGGGCTGGGCGGCACGTTCGGCGGCAACCCGGCCGCCTGCGCGGCCGCCTGCGTGGTGCTCGACACCGTCGCCACGCCCGAGTTCCGCCGCCGCGCCGACGAGCTCGGCGTCAAGCTGCGGACCCGGCTCGACGAGCTGGCCGCCGGCATCGAAGCGATCGTCGAGGTGCGCGGCCTCGGGCCGATGCTCGCCCTCGTGCTGCCGCCGGAGCTGGTGGCCGCCACCGTGGCGGCGGCGCGCGAGCGCGGGCTGCTGCTGCTCTCGTGCGGCCTCTACGGCGAGGCGATCCGGCTGCTGCCGCCGCTCACGATCTCCGACGACGAGCTCACCGAAGGGCTCAGCTCGCTGGAGGCTGCGCTGCGCTCGGCGACGAGCTGACGAGCTCGAGCAGGCGCTCGCGCATCGGCGGCTCGAGCGGCTCGAACTCGAGTCCGTAGACGCGCGGCGAACCGTGCCTGAGCACCGTCGCGCGGCCCTCGACGTGCGTGTGCGTGTCGTCGCGGGCCAGATCGAACTCGACCGTGTCGTCCGGCC
Source organism: uncultured Solirubrobacteraceae bacterium (assembly GCA_963835525.1). Classification (GTDB taxonomy): domain Bacteria; phylum Actinomycetota; class Thermoleophilia; order Solirubrobacterales; family Solirubrobacteraceae; genus DASSUW01. Next base: position 1,130,097 of record CAWIFM010000008.1, on the reverse strand, counting down.
GCAGCGGCCTGGCGGCGCGGATGCTCATGCCGCCCTCCCCCACGTCGATCGTCTCGGCCCAGATCGGCGAGCCGCCGGATGGTTGGAGGACGCAGGGGAGCGCCAGCCGGATCCGCCGCGCCCTCCTTCGCTCACTCGTGCCCGCCGCCATGCAGATGTGAGTACCCGCCTGCGGCCGATCAGAACGTGACCATCCAACCCTCCTCGCGCGCCTGCTCGCCGGTGTAGGCGACTCCCGCGACCTTCAGACCGCCACGGTCGAGCAGCGTGATCGAGCCGCCCTTGTTGCCGAGCTGGACGTCGTTGCGGAGCTCGACGCTCAGCACAGCGCCGGCGGCCAGCGGGCCGGGCGGGAGGGGACAGGCCTTCTTCATGCGGTCGACGAGCGTCCAGCCGGTGAGGTCGACGGCGTGCGGCGAGGCATTGAGCAGCAGCACGGTCTCGCGCTCGGGAGCGCCACCCACCGGATTGACCATGGCGGAGATGATGTGGATGGCGGATGTGGGCTCGAGCTTCGGCGCCGCGATCGCGTGGCCGGTGACGTCGTCGGTGTGCCAGGCCTGGCTCTGGAAGGCGAGGAAGATCCCGACCCAGCGGCCGTTGAGCCGCAGCAGCAGGCCGCCGTCCTGCCACACGCCGTCGTCGCCGCGGAAGCGCTCGCTGTTGCCCTGGTTCATGTGGATGTCGTGCACGCCGTTGCCGGGCTTGAAGCCGAAGACCTTGTCCTTCTTGCCGCTCTCGGGCCCCCAGCGCTCGCCGAAGGCGTAGACGAGCGCGCCGGAGTCGGCGATCGCGCGCTTGACGTAGTGGTCGAGGAAGTCGGAGAGGTCGTTGTCGGGCCCGCTGACGTTGGACGGCAGCGGCCGCATGGCGGTGGGGCCGAAGAGGTTGCCGCGGATGAAGTCGAGCCCGGAGCGCGGCTGCAGGTCGTGCCAGCCCGCGCCGAGGCCGGCCATCGCCGCGGTCACCGGGTGCTGGAAGTCGTCGTCGGCGGCGTACAGGAGCTCCGACGGGGACTCCTGCGAGAGCACGTTGACGGCGAGCCGGTAGCTGGTCCCGGCGGCGTCGATCCGGACCTGGTAGTGCGGCGAGTCTGTGCCGTCCTCGCGCCGGGACTCGACCGCGCGCCCGACGAGGACTCCGTACTTGTTCAGTGGCATGGTGCGCAGCATCCGCCACGCGCCTTGGGGTCAGCTTGCCGAAGTCTTGTAGCGCGTGAACAGGTAGCCGCCCGACTCGTGCAGCGAGAGCAGCTCGAGGTCGAGCGGCCGCTCGAGCTCCGGGCCGCGCAGGAGCGTGACCGGGTCGTCTCCCGCCACGAGCTTGGGCGCGATCACGAGGTGCAGCTCGTCGACGAGGCCGGCGCGCAGGAGGTCGCCGAAGAGCTGCGGCCCACCCTCGCAGTCGATCGAGGCGATCCCGTGCTCGGTCCGCAGCCGGCGCACGCCCTCCTCCAAGGGGGCGCGCAGGTAGCTGACCTGCGCGTTGCAGGGCGGAAGCACGGCGTCGGGCGACGGGGTGAGCACGATCACGCGGTTCTCCGGCGCCTTCAGCAGGCCGACGTCGGCGGGCACGCGGGCGCTGCGGGTGACCAGCACGGCGGTCGCGTCCATCGGGCCGTAGCTCTCGACGCGCACGGTCTCGGCGCCGACCATGACCGCGTCGACGCGCGTGCGCAGCGCGTGGAAGAGCTCGTAGTCGGCGCGGTTGGCGATCGGCCCGGTGCGGCCGGCGATCGTGGCGCGCCCGTCGGCGGTGGCGATGAAGTTGGCCAGCACGAATGGGCGGTCCGGGGGCGGCGGGCCGGGGACGAAGGCCGCCAGGTCGGCGGCCGTGAGGCCGGCCGCCGGGTCGGGCAGCAGCCGCCGGAAGCGCTCCATCAGGCCTCGTGCCCCGGCTCGATGCGCTTGGCGCGGTGGAACGTGAACTCGTCCTCGCCGGTGCCCTTCTCGGCCGCGACCGGCTCGAGCAGGAAGAGGTCGTGGTCGCCCGCGTCGTGCCGCCACAGCACGCGGCCGACGAACCGGTTGGGGCACTCGTCGAGCAGGGGCACGCCGCCGGGCCCCTCGCGCCAGGCGGCGCGGGCGAACTTGTCGACCTCGTCGCCCGTCTCGCCGCCGAACAGCTCGGCCAGTTCGGTCGCGTGCTCGGGCACGCAGTGGACGCCGAGCAGCTCCGCGTCGCGGCCGCGGCGATAGGTGCGGTTGTTGTGCGACAGGCAGACCGCGAAGCGCGGGGGGTCGATGCTCGTCTGGGTGGCGAAGCCCACCATGCAGCCGAGCGGCTCGTCGCCGGCGCGGGCGGTGACGATGAACATCGGGTACTCGAGCCCGCCGACGAGCCGGTGGAAGATCTTCGCCGCGTCCACGCGCTCGTCGTACCCGCCGCGTTGCACCGCAACCCGTACGCTGCCGCGCGTGTTGCCACCGGTGACCGGTCAAACGCGACTGGAGGGGACTGCATGAGGACGACGTTGAAGGCCGTGGTGATCGCAGCAGCGCTGCTGTGCGCACCCGCGACCGCGGCCGCTGCGGAGAAGCCGGTCGTGACCACCGGCGCCGCGACCAGCATCGAACCGACGACCGTGACGCTGAACGGGTTCGTGACGCCCAGCGGCGCGAACACGACGTACTACTTCCAGTACGGGACGTCGAGCCTGTACGGCTCCGTGACGCCGGCGACCGTCGTGACGGCCGGCAGCGGGCGCGTGAAGGTCACCGTCGCCGTCGGCGAGCTCGCGCCGGTGACGACCTACCACTACCGCCTGGTCGCCCAGAACTCGCAGGGCGTCACGCGCGGCAAGCACCGGACGCTCAAGACCAAGAAGGTGCCGCTCGGCTTCTCGGTCGCCGCAACGCCGAATCCGGTGACGGCCGGCGGCGCCACGTCGCTGACCGGCGTGTTGTCCGGCACCGACGGACCCGACCGCCGGATCATCGTCAAGAGCAACCCGTGGCCCTACACGCAGGGATTCCTGGCGGTCGGCAACGAGCTGGTCACCAACGACGACGGCAGCTTCTCGGTCCCGATCCTCTCGGTGCCGGTGACCACGCAGTTCAGGGTGGAGATGGTGGCTCGGCCGGACATCGTGAGCACGCTGACGGTGGGCGCGACGCTCGGCGTCACACGGCGAGTCAAGGTGACGCGCGGCGACCGCCGCGGACGGCTCCGCTTCCGCGGCCGCATCAGCCCGGCGGTCGACGGCGAGCAGGTGCTGATCCAGAAGCTGCGCCTGCGCGACGGCGTGTGGATCACGGTCGGTGAGACGTTCGCGCGCAACAACGGCGACTCGTCCTCCCGCTACCGCAAGTCGATCCGCCAGCGGCGCGGCGGCCGCTACCGCGTGCTGGTGAACGTGGACGAGGGCACCTACGCGCCCAGCTCGAGCCGTAGCGTCCGGCGGCGGCACGTCCGCGACTGAGGCTCTTACCGCCTCGGCGGCGCGACGCAGATGAAGCCGAGCGTCTCGTCGCCCAGCGCCTCGAAGCAGTGGAGCTCGTCCGGGCTGACGTAGACCACGTCGCCCGGGCCGAGCTCGTGCTGCTCGTCGCCGAGCGTGACCAGCGCGCGCCCGCGCTGGATGACGACGCCGTGGTCGTGCGGGTGCTGCTCGCGCGCGGTGTGGTGCCCGGCCGGGACCTCGAAGTAGCGCACCCGGTAGGACGGGGCGTCGATCAGCTCGTGCTTCAGCAGGCCGTCGAGGTACTCGCGCGGCGCCACGCCCTCCCAGGAGCCGTCCGGCCTCTGGCGGCGGACGGCGCCCATCAGAGCGCTTCGTCGATGGGCGTGTCGCCGCCGCTGAGATCGAAGGTCCGGCCGATCGTGCCCGGCTCGTCGATCACGGCGGCCAGCACGGCGGCGACGTCGTCGCGCGTGACGTCGCCGCGGCCGGCGTCGAGCGCCACGCGGCCCGTCCCGCGGTCGTTCGTGAGCGGGCCCGGCCGCACGATCGTGTAGTCGAGCCCGCTGGCGGCCAGCTCGGCGTCCGCCTCGCCCTTGGCGCGCAGGTAGACGCTGAAGGTGTCGTCGCCCGGGTGGTCGGGGTCGGCGTTGATGCTGCTGACCATCACGTAGCGGCGGATGCCGCCGGCCTTGGCCGCCGCGATCAGCTTGACCGCGCCGCCGAGGTCCATCGTCCCCTTTCGCTGCGAGCCGCTGCCGGGCCCGGCGCCGGCCGCGAAGACGACCGCGTCGGCGCCTCTGACGGCATTGGCGACAAGGGCGTCGTCGGCCTCTTCGAGATCGCACACGACGGGGTCGCCGCCGGCGTCCCGGATGTCGTCTGCGTGGTCGGGGTTGCGGATCAGCGAGCGCACCTCGTCGCCGCGCTCGCTCAGCAGTCGCGTGAGCCGCAGCGCGATCTGCCCGTGTCCTCCTGCGATTGCCACCAGCATGCCTGGGCACGATACGCCCCCGATGGCCCGCCGTCGGTGGCGCTACCACGCGCACCGCCTCGTCTTGCGAGGGGCCGGCCGCGCCGGTGTTACTCGAGCATCCTGTCCTAGTTGTGGTTCCTGAGCACGCTGTTCCGCCGGCTGCCGTGCCCGACGGGCGAACGTCAACGGCGGCCGGGTAGGGAGGCCGGGGAGCCGGCCGCGCGGCAAGCATCCTGCCTAGGTGGGGTCCTGGCCCACTAGAACAGGATTCGATCGAAGAAACCGCCCCGCCGGCCTCACCGCTCCCTTACCCAGCCGCAGTGCGCCGACTGAACAACCTGCTCGGTGCATACATCTAGCTGCCGGCGAGCCAGCGTTCTATCTCCGCCTGGGAGCGGAGCCGGACCACCGGGTAGCGGGCGAGCCGGCGCGGCCACTCGCGACGCCTGATCGGCTGCTGGGTCAGCGCGTACCCGAACAGCGACTGGCGGCCCCAGAACGCGTTCGTGAGCGACTCCTTGTTCTCGTTCCACAGCCGCTCGCGACCTGTCAGCCGGCGGCCGGTGCGCCGGAGCAGGCGCACCAACCAGACACGCGTAGGGAGGTCGAGCCAGACGACGGTGTCGGCGCTGTCGAGCACGAGCGCGTCGAGCTCCAGGAACGGCACGCCGAGCTTCTCCGCCAGCGCCCTGCCGAGGGTCGTCTTCCCGTTCCCGCTCGCCGACGCGATGATCGCGACGCGCCTCACGGGCGCAGTGTCGCACCCACCATCCCGTCGGCCCGGTAGCGGTACGAGCTGCCCTGGACGAGCGGGCGGCGCAGCGCCCAGTAGCCCTTGCCGTTGGTACGCGTGACCGCGAGCGTGGCCCAGGCTCCGCCCTTCGGCCGGCGCTCCACCGTCACCGTGTGGGCGCCGCCGGGCCGCACCTGGCCCCACAGGCGGCGGTTCTGCGCGTCGAGGGCGAAGGGCGTGTCGAAGTGCGCGAGGCTCGGCTTGGCGCGGCCGCCGGTGAAGCGCAGGCCGGACTGCCAGCCGCTCAAAGTCCCGTTCGCGCTGCGCGGCTCGTCGCGCCACAGGTATTGCGTGAACAGCTTGATCCGCGGGGTGCGCCAGGCGAGGTAGGCGGCGCGCTGGAGCCAGACGTCCTGGAGCTGCGGCTTGATGCCCGTGATCCGGTCGGGCGGGTTGGTCTGGTAGCCGTACTCGTCGATGAAGATCGGCAGCCGCGCGCTGGATGATCTGATGGCCTTCGCGCGCTTGAGCCGGTCGAGCGTGGCCGACAGGTTGCGGATCTGGGAGAGGCCGACGTCGTCGGCGTTCGGATGCCTGCGCTCGGGAGCCGTGCGCCCGCTGTAGGGGTGGATCGCGAAGCCGTCGCCGGTCGCCGGCTTGAAGCCCCGGCACTCGGCGGTGGTCATGCGCTGCCAGCCGTCGCTGCGGCAGCCGAGCCGCCTGAGGAAGAGCAGCGGGCGCATCACCGTGTTCGCGTTGCGGAGCCGCTGGCCGCGCGGCGACAGCGCGCCGATCACGATCTCGGCGACGGGGTCGTGGTCGGCGATGGCGGGGTAGGCGGCGCGGACGAGCGCGCGGTAGAGGTGCGGCGCGACGGGCGTGCAGCGGCCTCGCATGCAGCGGGCCTGCGGCGACAGCCAGATCGAGATGTTCGGTTCGTTCCAGAGGATGTAGCGGTCGACCCGCGAGGCGTAGCGCTTCGCCACCGCGCTCGCGAACGCGGCGTACGCGGACGGCCGCGGCTTCCACTGTCCCTTCCGCCGGCCGGGCGCGCTGGACGTCCACGCCGGCCCGGGCCCGGTGACGGTCAGCGTCACCTTCATCCCCGCCGCCCGCACCCGGTCCACCGCGTTGTCGACGTAGAACCACTGGTAGTGCCCGTCGTTCGGGTCGGCGGGCCTGAAGCCGCTCGGCCGCGTCGCGGGCGCGATCTGCGACCACAGCGCGAAGATCCGCACCGTGTCGACGCCCATCGCGCTCCACTCCGCCACGGCGCGATCGGCCACCGGTCCGCCGGGGAGCAGGATCCGGTCGTCGGCGATCCCGATCTCGGGGTTCGCCGCCTGGGCGGGAGCGGCGAGGGCGAGGAACGTGAGAAGCGTGAGGATGAGGCGTCGCACTGCATTCGTGAACGCCCCTCACCGGTGCGAGTTGCGGTTACCTTCCCGACTGATGGAGCTCGTCGCGATCGCCACCGTGGAGTCGCCGCTGAAGGACCGCGCCTCGGCGCCCAAGCAGGGCGACGAGGGCGCACCCGAGGCGTGGCTGGTGTTCGACCCGAAGGTCACGGACGGACTCGAAGGTGTGGCGGTCGGCGACGCGGTCCTCCTGCTGACGTGGTTCGACCGCGCCGAGCGCGACGTCCTGCGCGTACATCCGCGCAGCGACCTCTCGCGGCCCGAGCAGGGCGTGTTCAACACGCGCTCGCCGGACCGGCCGAACCCGATCGGCCTGCACCGTGTGACCGTCCTAGCGATCGAAGGGCCGCGCGTGCGGGTCAGCGGCCTCGAGGCGCTGGACGGCACGCCGGTCATCGATGTCAAGCCAGTGCTGGGAGAGATCGGTGAGCGCTGAGCGGACGCGGCTGCTCGCGGGCGTGTCCGCGGTGCTGGCGGTGCTCGCCGCCATCGTCACCGCCTTCGCCGTCGGGATGACGACGCTGCCGGACGGCAGCGGGTGGTCGTTCGTCCTCATCGCCGGCGCCGTAGCCGTCGGGTTCGGCGCCCTCTCCGTCACGCTCTGGCGCCGCGTCGATGATGATTAGGGGTGGTTCCAGGCCTCGGGGCGCGGCTGCACGAGGTACTCGCCCTGCCGCACCGCCTCGACGGCCTGCTCGCCCGGCGTGAACGACGCCTCCCGGCCTTTGCACAGCTCGATCATCGCCCAGTAGACGCTGCGCCCGACGCGGTTCTCGGTCATCGCCCGCACGCGCTTGCGCAGGACGGGCTCGCGGGCGAGCGCGAACTCCGCGCGGATCACGAGCTTCTGGCTCTCCATGTGCTCGGGTTGCCGCGCCAGGTCACCGCACGTGACCGCGTACGGATCGCGGTCGACCTCCTTGGCGTGGGCCGGATCGGGGGTGCCCGAGACGCGGTCGGCGCGGCGCTGCTCCTCCTCGCCGCACCCGGCCGGCAGGGCCGCGAGGGCGACGAGCCCGACAACCAGGCGGCAGGGCACAGCCGGAGTGTCCCACGTCAGCGGTAGCCGGTCGGATCGGCCGGCAGGCCGGCGTCCTGGACCTCGACCATGTACCGCCAGCAGTCCGGCTGCGAGCCGTCGAGGTCGGTGAAGCCGTACTCGCGCGCGAGCCCGCCGGAGGAGAACGAGCCGCCGTTGCGGCGCAGCACGTCGGGGTCGCCGGCGAGCGCCGCCACCGCGCGGCCGACGAACCGCGGACTCTCCGAGATGGCGGCGAAGTGCGGGTTGACGGCGGCGCCGTCGCGCCAGTTCTCCTCCGTGACGCCGAAGTTCTCGAGCATCATCTCCGAGCGCAGCCAGCCCGGCGTGAGCGCCACGGCGGCGCAGCCGTGCTCGGCGAGCTCCTGGCTCTGGGCGAACGCGAGCCGGATCACCGCGCTCTTGGCGAGGTCGTAGAACGCCGGCTCGCGGTAGTTCGCGTCGTTGTACTCGCGCGTGCCGTCGGTCATCTCGATCACGAGCCCGCCGGGCTTGCGGATCAGCAGCGGGAGCGCGAAGTGGCTGGTGATCAGGTGCGTGTCGATCTGCAGGCGCAGCATCCGCAGGCCGTTGGCGAGGTCGTGCTCCCACAACGGCGTGTTCCACTCGAACAGCCGCTCGCCGCCCCAGATGTCGTTGACCAGCAGGTCGAGCCGTCCCTGCTCGTCGTCGATCCGCCGCACGAGCGCCTCGACCTGATCGGGCTCGAGGTGGTCGGTCGCGACGGCGATCCCGGTGCCGCCGGCGGCGGTCACCAGCTCGGCGGTCTCCTCGATCGTCTCCGGCCGGTCGTACTCCGACCGCCGCCCCTGCGTGCTGCGGCCGGTGCAGTAGACGGTCGCCCCGGCCTCGCCGAGCGCCACCGCGATTCCGCGGCCGGCGCCGCGGGTCGCGCCCGTCACGAGCGCCACCTTGCCATCGAGTGTCATGCGAGCTCCTTTGTGCGAATTGCGAGCACGGCCATCAGGACCAGCGCCCCGCCGGCGAGCTGGGCGGGCCCGAGCGACTCGCCGAAGGCGATGAAGGCGAGCGCGACGGTGACCACAGGCTCCAGTGTCGACAGGATGGATGCGGCCGTCGGCCCCACCCGCCGCAGCCCGGCGAAGAACAGGCCGATGGCGCCGACGGTCGAGACGACGGCGAGGCCGCCGAGCCAGACGAAGCCCGAGGCGGTCACGCTCGCGGGATCGAGGTCGCCGCCGGCCAGCCCGGCCGCCGTCAGGGTCGCGGCCGCGCCGGTGCACACCAGCGTGCTCAGCGCGAGCGGCGCGACGCGGGTCGGAGATCCCCTCCGAGCCGAGCACGTACGCGCTGTAGACGACGGCGGTCGCCAGCCCCAGCAGCGTCCCGACCGGGTCGAGGCCGCCCGCGGCGCCGGCGAGCACCAGCAGGAGCCCGCCCACCGAGAACGCCAGGGCCACCGCGGTCCGCCGGCTCGCGCGCTCGCGCCGCAGGGCGACGGCCGACACCGCCACGATCACCGGGAAGACGTAGACGAGCAGCGCCAGCAGCGAAGCGTCCAGCCGCTCGAGCGCGGCGAAGTAGCCGCCCGCGGGAGCGGCGTAGCCGATCGCGCCGAGCGCCAGCGCGATGCCGGCGTCACGGCGCGAGACCGAGCGCAGCTGACGAGCGCCGGCGAACAGCCACAGCAGCGCGGCCGCCAGCACGAACCGGGTCGCGAGCAGGGTGCCGACCGTGGCGCCCTCGTCGTAGGCCAGCTTGCCGAAGATCCCCATGGCGCCGAAGGCGGCGGCGGAGGCGAGGCAGAAGGGCATGGCCGCGATCCTGAGACCTCCACCGATTAGGAGCGATTCGGATTCGTGATGCTGATCCAGTAGCGTTGCTACTCGATGCTCGACCTCCGGCGACTGCGCCTCCTGCACGAGCTGCACGCCCGCGGCACGATCGCCGCCGTCGCCGACGCGCTCCAGTTCACGCCCTCCGCCGTCTCCCAGCAGCTCGCCGTCCTCGAGCGCGAGGCCGGGCTCCCGCTGCTCGAGCCCGCCGGCCGCGGCGTGCGGTTGACCGACGCGGCACTGGTGCTCGTCCACCACGCCGGCGCGCTGCTCGAGCGCGCCGAGCTCGCCGAGGCCGACCTGGCCGGCGCCACCGGCCGCGTCGCCGGGCGCGGGCGGATCGCGTCGTTCCAGTCGGTCGGCCTACGCGTCGCCGTGCCGGCGATCCGCGCGCTCGCGCGCGAGGCGCCCGAGCTGCGGTGCGAGCTGATCGAGTCAGAGCCCGAGGAGTCGCTGCCCGCGCTCGCGCTCGGCGACGTCGACCTCGTGCTGGCCGACGAGTGGGAGCACCAGCCGCTCGCCCGGCCGGCCGGCATCGCCCGCGAGGACCTCCACACCGACCCGGTCCACGTCGTCCTGCCCGAAGGGCATCCGGCGGCCGCTCGCGACCCGGTGCCGCTGGCGGAGCTGGCCGGCGAGGTGTGGACCACCGGCCACGCCGGGACGGCGTGGGAGGACATCACCAAGCGAACCTGCCGCGGCCTGGGCGGCTTCGACCCCGACATCCGCCACCGCACCAACGACAGCGTCCTCAGCCTCGCGCTCGTCGCCGACGGCCAGGCCGTCACCCTCCTCCCCGAGCTCGTTCGGCCCGCCGCGCCGCCCGGCGTCATCGCCCGCCGGATCGCCGAGGGCTCGGTCCACCGCACGATCTTCGCCGCCACCCGTGCCACCGACGCCGAGCGGCCGTCGGTCCAGGCGCTGCTGGCCGCCGTCCGCTCCGCGGCCGGCGTCCTGTACCCTGCCTGACAATCGGTTCGGCGCGGGTGGGGTACCGCGCGCCGGCACCACGTTCCCTCGGGAGGGGAAGCATGAGACATCGGTGGAAGGTCCTCACGGCCGTGTGCGCGGTCGCCATGGCCATGTCGAGCGGCGCAGCGTTCGCGCACCCGCCGGGGGACTTCGGCACGCCGCTGAGCGACCCGTGGGGCCACAACATGTGGTTCCTCGCGAACTTCCAGACGGCGGAGAACCCGACCAACCCCGCCAACACGCACGTCACCAGCTCCGACATCGCGTTCTGGGACGACCTCGCGTACGTCGGCGACTACGGCGGGTTCCGCATCTTCGACATCTCGCGCGGGAAGCCGAAGCTCGTCTCCGACATGCGCTGCTACGGCCCGCAGGGCGATCCGTCGGTGATGGACACGGACCGCGACGGCGACGCCGACACGCTCGTGCTGTCCGTCGACAGCGTCCTGGTCGGTCCGCAGTGCGGCGCCGGCCTGGCGAGCAAGAACGCCACGACCGGTCAGTATCCGGCCGGCGCCTGGGAGGGCATTCGCGTCTTCGACGTGTCGAACCCCAGGAGGCCGCAGCAGATCGCGACCGTCTACCAGGACTGCGGGTCGCACACCAACACGCTGCTGCCGAGCCCGCGCGGCAAGTCGATGTACGTGCTCAACTCGAGCTACCCGCTCGGCGACGGCCCGACCTGCGGGCCGCTGGGCGCGGCGCAGGGCCGTGCGGTCAACCACGGCGTCGTGCAGGTCGTCGAGGTGCCGTTCCGCGACCCGGCGGCCGCCCGCGAGCTCACCGAGCTGCCGGTCGTCTATCCGGGTGACGAGGACGGCGTCTACCGGCCCGTCCGCGATCACGGCATCGTGGCGCCGCTGGACAACTTCCTCGGCTGCCACGACCTGAGCTCGTTCCCGGCCAAGGGCATCGTGGGCGCCGCGTGCGGCGAGCAGGCCCAGGTGTGGGAGATCGACCGCCGGACCGGCCTGCCGGACACCGAGGACCCGCTGTGGTCCTACGACCAGGTGAACGTCGACTTCTGGCACTCGGCGACGTTCAGCTGGGACGGCAAGATCGCCAACTTCATCGACGAGTCGTTCGGCGACGGCTGCCCGACCAAGACGGAGAAGCTGGGCCAGGGCGGCACCGAGAAGAAGGTGTTCGAGACCGGGAACATGTACTTCTTCAACACGCGCAGCGGCAAGCTGCTGTCCGAGTACCGCAACTCGCGCGGGACGAACGACGATCTCGGCGCGGGCGAGCGGCTCACGTACTGCTCGTCGCACCTGGGCATCCCGGTGCCGGCGAAGGACCGGTACCTGCTGGTCAACGCCTTCTACCGCAACGGCTCGTCGGTGATCGACTTCACCGACCCGACGGACCCGAAGGAGGTCGCGTTCGGCGACCTCGAGGGCACGAACACGTGGTCGGCCTATACGTATCCGCGCAGGTCGGGGCGGCAGAAGTCGCTGCCGGTCTACTCGAACGACGGGCTGAGCCGCGACTACGACACCACCGCGGGATTCGACTACCGCGAGGCCGCCTACGGCTTCATGCGGTTCGAGGCCCGGGTCCGGGCCGACCTGGTCGGGTTCAACCGGCTGAACCCGCAGCTCCAGGAGAAGGTCATCCCCATGAAGGGCGGCCGCGGCCACTGGCGCTACTCGAAGGCGCGCAAGCACGCCAAGGGCAAGGCCCTGGCCAAGGGCGCGCGCATTCGCTCCGCGCGGCCGTACACGAAGTAGGCATCGCCGGAGGGCCCCGCAAAGGCGGGGCCCTCCGCGACAATCGCGGTATGTGGACGTGCCCGGTCTGCGGGCAGAGCTTCGTGACCCGCAACATGCCGCACTCGTGCCAGGTCGTCGGCCTGGACGAGTTCTTCGCGGGCTCGGAGTTGCGTGACCTGTTCGAGCGCTTCGTGGCCGCGGCGCGAGAGAGCGGGCCGGTGACCGTCAACGCGACGACGTCGCGCATCTCGCTCCAGGTCCGCATGCGGTTCGCGGCGATCCAGCGTCCCCGCAAGAGGTACCTGCCGGCGCACTTCGTCCTGACCCGGCCGATCGAGAGCTCGCGCCTGTCCGTCGAGTTCCTGCCGCCGTACTACTACGTGCACAAGCTGCGGCTCGAGGGCGTCGACGACGAGCTGAAGGGCTGGCTGGCCGAGGCGTACCAGGTCGGCGAGCAGCGCCACGTCAGCGACCCGGGCTGGCGGCGTGAGCGGACTCCGCCCGACTGGGTCAAGCTTCCCTGATCACCCTCCACGGCCGGCTCGCCGGATGACGACGAGGCCGCCCCCGCCAGCGGGCGGCGGCAACCGCTGATGGAAGGCGCGCGCCACGCGTACGGCATGCGCCTTCGCGAGCTCGGCGCGCTCGCCGGCGAACAGCTCGTCGACCGTGCTCGACCACACGTTCACCCACTGGTCGAAGTGGGCGCGCCGCAGCGGGGCCTTGGCGTGCAGCGCGGCGTGCGGGCGGAACGCGCCGCCTCCGTAGCTCTGGGCGCCGAGCAGGATGGTCTCCCAGAACGACGTGATCCGGGGCACGTGCGCCTCCAGGTCGAGCTTCGCGACGTCGGTGAACAGGAACCCGATGATCGGATCCTCGAACGCCCGCCCGTAGAAGGCGCGGACCAGCCGCTCGCAGTCGGCCCTGGTCTCGATGTCGCGCGCGGTCACGCAATCACTATGACTCAGCGCGCCGGGCGCCCGGCCAGCCGGCGCGGGAGCGGCACCGGCGAGAAGGCGTCGGCGGCGGCCATCGCGAAGACCGCCGGCTCGAGCTTGCCGAGCAGCCGGCGCAGCTCGTCGCGCTCGGCGGCGCTCAGCGAGCGGCCGCGCCGCGCGAGCTCGCGCAGCCGGCGGCGGTCGCCGGAATCGAGCCGCAGCAGATGGCGGCGCGCGAGCAACAGCGTCTGGGCGATGGCGAGGACCTTGAGGAACGGCATGCGCCGCAGCAGTCGGAGCATGCTTTTGGCCTACCCGCCGAGCGCGAGGCTGACGCCGAGCACCATCCAGAGGGCTCCGATGGCAATCAGCAGCCCGCCCATGAGGCGATGCGGTGGCACGCGCTGCCAAGGCGAGTAGCGCTCGCTGAGGGCCGCCAGCAGGAAGAACGGCATCTCGTCCGGGTTGAGCAGGGACACCAGCCCGATCGCCCAGCCGCCGAAGAGCAGGGCGCGCGCGAGGGTCGCGAGAGCAGGCTGCCCGTACGGGTTACTACGGATGCACACAGGGCTCCGCGCGTCAGACTCGGAGGCATGCGTTGGATTGCCGCTTCGACCGCGCTCGCCGCGCTCTACTACGCGCTGCTCCGCAGGCCGATCCTTACCTGGGGCGCGACCGAGGCCGAGGCGAGTGCACGGCTGGCGGGCGACGAGCTGCTCGAGGACGCCGACGGCGTCGCCACCCGCGCCATCTCGATCGAGGCCCCGGCCGACGCGGTCTGGCCGTGGCTCGCGCAGATCGGACCGGCTCCCCGCGGCGGCGCCTACACCTACGACTGGATCGAGAACCTGCTCGGGCTGAACATGCACAGCGCCGACGACGTGCTGCCCGAGTTCCAGCACCCCGCGGCCGGCGACACCATCGGCTTCGGCTCCAACCGCATGCGGCTCGAGCGCGTGGAGCCCGAGCGCGTCCTCGCCTGGCGCTCCGAGGACGGCAACTGGGTCTGGAGCTTCGTGCTGGAGGAGGACGACGGCAGCACCCGACTGATCAGCCGCAACCGCTTCCGGCTCCCTACGCTTGCCGCGCGGATCGGGATGGTGCCGATGGAGCCGGGCTCGCTGCTGATGGAGCGCAAGATGCTGCTCGGGATCAAGCAGCGGGCCGAGCGCCTGGCGTCAGGGCTGATGAGTTCCGGCGCTCGCTAGCGTCGTACGAAGCGATGATCATCCGAGCCAACGGCGTCGACCTGTCGGCCGAGACGTTCGGCGATCCCGCCGACCCCGGGATCCTGCTCGTCCACGGCGCGGGCAACACGATGCTCTCGTGGGACGAGGCGCTGTGCGAGCGGCTCGCCGCCGGCCCGCGCTTCGTGATCCGCTACGACCTGCGCGACGCCGGCCGGTCCGTGTCCTACGAGCCGGGCGCGCCGCCGTACGGGCTGCACGACCTCGTGGCCGATGCGGCCGCCCTGCTCGACGCGCTGGGCGTCGCGCGCGCCCACGTGCTCGGCCTGTCCACCGGCGGCACGATCGGGCAGCTTCTGGCGCTTGACCACGCCGACCGCGTCGCCTCGCTCATCCTCGTCGCCTCCTCGCCCGGAATCCCGGGCGAGGAGAGCGCCGGGCTGCCGGGCCCGTCCGGCGAGCTCCGCGAGCCGCCGCAGCCGGACTGGAGCGACCGCGCCGCCGTGATCGAGTACCTGGTCGAGTCCGAGCGCCCGTGCTCGCCGCGCTTCGACGAGGCCGCGGCACACGAGCTGGCCTCGCGCGTGTTCGACCACAGCGTCAACCCGGAGAGCACGTCGAACGTCTACCTGCTCGACCCGGGCGAGCCGTGGCGCGACCGGCTCGGCCGGATCGCGGCGCCCACCCTCGTCATCCACGGCACCGAGGACCCGGTGTTCCCGTTCGACCACGCGCGCGCCCTCGCGCGCGAGATCCCAGGCGCCGAGCTGCTCGCCGTCGAGCACATGGGCCACGAGTACTTCCCGCCGGCCACCTGGGACCTCGTCGTCCCCGCCATCCTGGCGATCAGCAGATAGCCGCCACGTCGAAGCTCACGTTCGTGAGGAACGGCGTGATCTTGTTCTCGCCGAACGGCAGCAGGCGCGTCGACATGACGAAGATCCGCCCGCCGTCGAGGCGCTGCACGTCGACGTCCGCGGCGACCTCCTCCGGCTTTGACGCCGTCTCCACGCGCGGCGTGGCGAAGATCGCGCACCGCTCGAGGTCCAGCGGCACCTTCGAGCCCGTCGGGCCGGTCTTGAACGTGATGTCGTAGATGCCGACGCCGGCCTTCTTGACCGTGCCGTCGTTGTCGGTCCCGATCAGCTTGCCGTCCTTGGTGATCCGCATCTTGAGCACGGTCTCGGGCGCGTCGGAGCCGGCGATCTCGGCGGCGGCGGTGCCGCCGAGCGCGACGACGAGCGCGGCCAGGGCGACGGCGAACGACGGGGTGGGCAGCCTGCGTAGCGCGAGCAAGGGTCTTCCTCCTGGGAATCGTTGTCGCGCGTAAGGACGCTCAGCCGCGGTCGGGCGATCGGTGGGGTTCCCCACGCCGATCCCCTTCCCACGCCGCGGCGATCAGCTCGAGCTGGCGCGGCTCGTCACCCAGCGGCCACACGTACACGCGCCCGCAGCCGGCCTCGGCGTAGCGGGCGAGCAGCTCGGCGCAGTGGCCCGCGGATCCGACGCAGACCTGCGAGCGCAGCTCGTCGGGATCGCGACGGAGGAGCGGGGCCAGCACGTCGCGCAGAACGCGATCGGCCTCCTCGCGGTCCTCCGAGACCCACGTCCACATCGTGGCGAGCGCGTTCGGGAACCCGTCCGCCTCGCGGCCGCGCTCCACGAGCGCGCGCGCCAGGTCCGCGCGAGCGGCGGCGAAGCGCTCGGGCGTGGTGTTGTAGGCGGAGGCGAGCCAGCCGTCGGCGGCTCTCGCGACGCGCGCGAGCCCCGCGCGCGACCCCCAGCTGCCCACCCACAGCGGGATCTCGCGCCACGGCCGCGGCTCCAGCTCCGAGCCGGTCAGCAGATCGCGAAGCCGGTCGAGCGCCTCGTCGAACCGCTTCCAGCGCTCCTCGAAGGGGATGCCGGCGAGCGCGTAGTCCTTGGCGGAGGAGCCCGGGCCGACCCCCGCGATCACCCTGCCCTGCGAGAGCACGTCGACCGCCGCCAGCGCCTTCGCGAGTTGGACGGGACCGCGCAGCACGACGAGCGCGACAGTCGTCGCCAGCTCCATCTCCCCCGACCGCTCGATCGTGCTCGCGAGCGCCGTCAGCCCGTCGAGCCAAGGTGTCTGGAACACGAGATGGTCGTTGGCCGAGACGGCGGCGAACCCGCAGTCGCGCGCCGCGTCGACCGTCGCCTGGAGCCGCTGCAGCGAGAGCGGCTCCTCACCGAAGCGCATCAGCGGCAGATGGACGCCCAGGTCCACCCCCCGATCGTGTCACTTCGCGGCGAGGACGTGCGGCGCTTGGCCGAGGCGATGAGGGTCTAGCTGCAGTCGCTGAGCACGTTGTTCCTCCGGCTGGCGTGCCCGACGGGCGAACGTCAACTGCGGCTGGGTAGGGGAGCTGGGAGGCCGGCGAGGGCGGGTTTCCTCGAAGCGTCCCGCCCTGCGGTCGTCTGACGAGCCTTAGCCAGGACGCTACGCCGAAAACCGCAACGAATCCTGCCTAGGGGTCGTATAGCGACCCCTAGGCAGGATCAGACGCCAAAACCGGCATCGAATCCTGGATAAGTGGGGTCAGACCCCACCAGGACAGGATTACTTCGCGGAATACCGGCGCGGCCGGCCCCTCGCCGCCCTGCCCAGCCGCCCTTGACGTTCGCCCGTCGGGCACGCCGGCCGGAGGAAATCGTGCTCAGGAGCTACATCTAGCTCAGGCGCGCCGGTAGACGACCTTCAGGTCGTCCTTCCAGTCGCCCGGCGTCTCGGCGACCTGCCACTGGCCCTCGAAGGCGTCGGGTCCGAGCGTGGCCGAGTAGCGCTGGGCGAACGTGGGGTCGTCGCGCCAGATGCGCAGGACGCCGTCCTCGAGCGAGGTGCCGTACGTGCGGCGCACGCCGCGCGAGTCGAAGTACTCCATGACCAGGCCGCCGCCGGACTCGGGGGCGCCGATCACGCTGATCGCGTCGGGGAACAGCTCGTGCTCGTTGCGGGAGCGCTGGATGAGGAACCTGCCGCCCTCCAGCCACTCGAACGTGATGCTGCCCGGCACCACGCCGTCGATCTTCGGATGCGTCGCCTCGGTGGCCCAGGTGCCGATCAGCGCCTCGAACGGCTCGAGATCTCGTTCGGTCATCCCTGAACCGTACGCGCGCTGCGCCGCCCTTCGAGCCCCCAGCTGACGATCCGCTCGGGATGGATCCGGATCAGCGCCGTCGGCAGGGCGATCGCCTCGCCGCGGCCGCGGACCTCGATCCCGCGCGGATGCCACTCCTCGGTGCTCTCAAGGTCGTCGATCACGATCGCGGCCCGCCCTGTGCGTGCGACGTCGCGGAACTTCTTGGTGCGCTCGAGCTCGCTGCCGCCGACGTCGATCGTGTCGCGCGCCGCGTTGTAGATCCACGCGACCGGCACCACGTGCGGCGTGCCGTCCACGCCGACCGTCGCGATCCGCCCGAGCTGCCGGCCGCCGGCCAGATAGGCGAGCTCGGCCTCCCTGAACACGCTCATCGCGCCGCGAGCCAGCGCTCGACCGCCGCGCTGGCCTCTTCCACCGCCGCCGCCGGCGTGGCGCCCTGGTGGCGCAGCCCACGCCACACCTCGAGGTCGGTGAGCGCCCTCAGGGACGCGACGTCCTCACGGCGCGGACGCACCGCCTCGACCACGAGCGCGTCGAACGTGTTGTCGAGCTCCTGCATCAGCTCGTCGACGGCCGGCACGTCCCTGCGCTCGCGGCGCGCGGCCGTGATCCCGTCCGCTCTGCGCTCATAGGCGCCGAACAGCGTCTCGACCAGGCGGTGGATCCGGTCGTGCTCCGACGAGGCGCCGGCGAACACCTCGCCCGCCCGGTCGTGCGGCGGCAGCCGCAGGCTCTCCATGACGTGCCGGCCGCAGCTTCGCGCCAGGTCGTCCAGCGTGGGGAACAGCGCCTCCAGGGTCTCCTCCGGCACGCCCGACTTCGCCGCGATGTCCGACAGCGTGGTGGCCTGGATGCCCTTGCTGGTGTGCAGCTCGAGCGTGCACGCGATGATCCGCTCGGTCGTCGGGTCGATCTCGCGGGGCTCGCCGGGCTCGTCGCCGTACACGGCGTCGAAGCCGCGCCGGAGCGCCTCCTGCCAGAAGTCCGAGTTCGACGGTCGCTTCGGGGCCTCCTCGAGCGCACGCTGCCCGCGCGGGGTGACCTCCCAGTACGCCTGGCGCCCGACCTTGCGCCGGGTGACGAGGCCGTTCTCGAGCAGCCGCCGGCCGGTGCGGCTCACCTGCGTCTCGTCGATCTCGAGCAGGCGGCGCAACTCCGTGCTGCCCAGCCGGGGCGAGCCGTCGAGTGCCGTCAGGAACTCGTGGGCCTGCGTCCCCTGGGCCACGGCGGCCTGCGACGGCACGCGCTCGAGCCCCCAGTGCGCGAAGGCGATCGCGGCGTCGAGCCACCCGACCAGCTCCGGATCGCCGCCGGCGCGAGCGTCGCGAAGGGCCTGGAGGGCGGCGGCCAGCGTGTCGTGGTCGCGTTCGAGCAGCGCGTCGACCAGGCCGAGCGCCACGGCCTCCCTGCGAGCCGGCTCGGCGCCCAGCCGCGCGATCCGGCCCACCAGGGCCTCTGCGCGGTTTACGGTGGGCATGTTCGAAGGCTAGCACGTTTGATGTCAACTGTCTGTCAAGTATGAGTTCGGACTACGCCGATCGCTTCTGCGACCTGTTCGACCGGCTCGACGTCGAGCGCTTCCACGAGGAGGGCGAGGCGTGGATGGCGGATCCGGCGGTCGCGGCCACCGCCGCGGCGGTCGAGCAGGCCGTGCTCGCCGGTGAGCGAGTGCCGGACGGCAAGGCCTTCGCGGTCCTGCTGGGCCTCGACGCCGCCCTCGCCCACGCCAACCCGCTGCTCGGCGGAGCCGCCCCGCCCGCCCTCACCGAGTACGCGCTCCGCTACGCCGAGTCCGGCCGCTTCGACTCGGGCGCGGTTGCCGGCGCCCTGCTCCCCCGCTTCGCCCGCCCGGGCCGCCGCGGCCAGCTGCCCGACGACCTGGCTGACGCCTTCGGCTCCGTGGTGCGGATCGGCGCGGCGGGCTGGGACGCCTGCGACCACCTCGCCCTGCCGGCCCGCTCCCGCCTGACGCGGCCGGAGCGCGAAGCCGGCCTCCGCGTGGCCACCGCCCCGATGATCCGCGCGCCCGACGAGCTGCGATGGGAGGTGGAGGAGCGCTCCGGGCTGCGCTTCTACCGCATCCATCCCGCCGACCGGGAGCCGACGCGCGCGCGGATCGAGAAGGTGATCGCGGCATGGGACGAGCAGGGGGTGGCGATCGGCGTCGCGCCCGAGCTCTGCCTGTCCCGCGCGTTGCTCGAGCGCTGGCAGGTCGCGCTCAGGGAGCGCGCGGGCGCAGGGACGAGCTCCCTGCGCCTGGTCATGGCGGGCAGCGGCAACCTGGACGGCGCCTCGCCGCCGGCGAACGAGGCGGTGCTGCTCGACGCGCGCACGGGCGAGGTGCTCGTCCGCCAGCGCAAGATCCACCCGTTCAACTTCTCGCACGACGACCTCGAGCTCTGGGGGCTGGCCGACCGCCTCGCCGGTCCGGTCGACGAGGACCTCAGCCGCGGCCGGCGGGTATGCGTGGTGGAGGCGGGCGGCGCCCGGCTGGCGATCCTCGTCTGCGAGGACCTGGCCCGGCTGCACGCGTTCGCCGCCGCCCTGCACGCCCATGGGGTGTCGCTGCTCGTGGTGCCGGTGTTCGCCCGGCCCACCAAGGACCGGCGCTGGGAGCGCGCGCGGGCCGAGGTCTACAGCGACGCCATCGGCTCGAACGTCGTGGTCGCCAACAGCCTGGTGATCGCCGAGATCCTCGGCAGCGCCACGCCGGTGGGGACGGCGATCGCCGTCGCGCCGGGCCACGCCGCGGTCGGGCACTCGTCCGAGCCGGAGGACGTCGTGGTCTTCGAGCTCGACGGCGACGGGCCGCGCGTGGCCCACGAGCGGGCCTAGACTCGCGCTGATGCATCTCTTCGCTGGCCTGCGCGTGCGGGACTACCGGGCAGCCCTGCCGTGGTACGAGCAGCTGCTCGGCGAGCCGTCCTTCTTCCCCCACGACACCGAGGCGGTGTGGACGCTGGCCGACGACCGGTCCGTCTACATCGTCGAGCACGCCGAGGCGGGCCACTCCGTGGTGACGCTCTTCGTCGACGATCTCGACTCCGTCGTCGCGGAGATCGCCGGCCGCGGCCTCGAGCCCGCAGAGCGCGAGACGTACTCCAACGGCGTGCGCAAGGTCACCTACCGCGACCCCGACGGCAACGAAGTCGGCTTCGGCGGTGCGCCACTCTAGTCCGATGAGCAAAGTCGTGTTCGACATCAGCATCTCCCTCGACGGCTTCATCACCGGCCCCGAGCAAGCCACCGAGGGGCCGCTCGGCCGCGGCGGCGAGCGGCTCCACGAGTGGGCGTTCAACGACGAGCGCGGGAAGCAGCTGCTCACCGAGATGTCGGGAGAGACGGGAGCCATCGTCACCGGCCGGCGGACCTACGACGACTCCCTCCCCTATTGGGGCGCCGACGGCCCTTCCGGCTCTGTGAGGATCCCCACCTTCGTGCTCACGCACGAGCCGCCGGCGAGCTCGCCCGAGGGAGGCGTCTACACCTTCGTCGACGGGACCGAGGCGGCGGTCGAGCAGGCCAAGGCCGCCGCAGGCGGGAAGCTCGTCGCGATCGGGGGCGGCGCCGACAGCGCCTGGCAGTTCATCGGCGAGGGACTCGTCGACGAGATCTCCCTCCACATCGTGCCGATCCTGCTCGGAGGCGGCACGCGCCTGTTCGGCGAGCTCGACGAGCCGCTGGGGCTGGAGCAGATCGAGGTGGTCGCCTTCGACCAGGTGACCCACGTGCGGTACCGGCTTACCGATCGATGACAGCGCGTGCGGCGGTTGCCGCGCGCTTCCGGCCGGTGGTAGAACGGCCCATGCGCGACGATCGGGTGTTCCCGGAGACCCGGCTGCTCGGCGCCGTGATCGTGCCGTTCCTGGCGGTCGCGTTCGCGCTGCTGTCCTTCTTCCCCGACGACACGCGGCACTGGTTCGCGTGGGATGTGCAGCCCACGATCACCCCGCTGATCATGGGCGCGGGCTACGTCGCGGGGGCGTACTTCTTCGTGCGCGTCGCGCTCGAGAGGCGTTGGCACCGGATCCACGTCGGGTTCCTGCCGGTGACGGCGTTCACGCTGTTCATGGCGGTCGGGACCTTCAACCACCTCGACCGCTTCGCCACGGCGCACGTCGCGTTCTGGATCTGGGTCGGTCTGTACGTGACCACGCCGATCCTCGTCCCGCTGGCGTGGTGGCGCAATCGCGCGACCGACCCGGGTTCGCCGGAACCGGGCGAGCCGCCGCTGCCCGGCTTCGTGCGCCCGCTGCTGCTCACGGCCGGCGCGTTCCAGTCGGCGGTCGCGCTCGTGCTGCTGCTCATGCCGATGACGATGATCGAGCAGTGGCCGTGGCAGCTGACGCCGCTGACGGCGCAGACGCTCGGCGGCTGGTTCGCGCTGCCCGGCGTGACGGCGCTGATGATGGGCCTCGACGGCCGCTGGTCGGCGATCCGGATCACCTTGGAGAGCCAGCTGATCGGGCTCGCGTTGATCCTGCTCGGAACGTTCCGCGCCTGGGAGGACGTCGACACGTCGAACGCGCTCGCCTACGTGTTCGTGGCGGGCATCGCCTGCTTGTTCGTCTCCCTGCTCGCGCTCGAGTGGTACATGCTCGGCCGCACACGGGCTCACCCGCAGCCGGCCCGCCTGGCTCCGACCCCGTAGCGGTACTCGATCATCGTGAGGCCCGGGATCGGGTCGTCGAACGGATCGCCGGCGAGCAGCCAGCCCTCGCGCTCGTAGAAGCGCCTCGCCCGAGCCTGGCCGGCGGCCACGAAGAGCCGCAGCTCGGTGAAGCCGCGCTCGCGCGCCGCTTCGAGGGCGGCGCGATGGAGGTCGCCGGCCAGCCCGGCGCCCCAGTGGTCGCGGCGGACGAAGAGGTTGGAGATGTGCGCGAGCGACGCGTCGTCGACGGGATGCGGCGCGCGGGCCGCGGGCAGGAGGGTGATCTGGCCGATCACGTCGCCCCCGGAGTCCGCCACGAGGCAGCACACGTCCTCGTCGGCCAGCGACTCGCGCAGATGCTCCAGCTCGGCCTCGAGCGACGGCGCGGTCCAGCCCGGCGGCGCGAACGACGGGTAGTCCTCGATGCCCTCGAGAACGCCTCGGGCGAGCGGCTCGGCGTCGGCGACGGTCGCCCGGCGAAAGCGGATCGACGTCCAGAGAACATGCAGTTCGGGCGGCTTGCGGAACACGAGCCCGCGCGGCTCGGCCGGGTGAGCCGGATCCAGGCGCAGCGCGGGCAGGCGTCCCAGCAGCCGCTCGACGGCGGTATGGGCCTCCAGCCGCGCCAGGTGCATCCCGATGCACACGTGCGGGCCGTGCGCGAACGCCACGTGTCGGAGCGCGTTCTCGCGCCGCACGTCGAAGCGATCGGGGTCCGGGAAGACGTCCGGGTCGCGATTGGCGCCGGCGATCGAGATGCGCACGAGCTCGCCGCGGCGGATCGGCGCGCCGGCGAGCTCGACGTCGGCGGTCGCGTAGCGGTCGATGACCGCCGCCGCGGGCTCGAGCCGCAGCGACTCCTCGATCGCGTTGGGCAGGAGGCCCGCGTCCGCCTGCACGAGCGCGAGCTGATCGGGATGCGAGAGCAGGTGCAGGACGGCGTTGGCGATCATGCCGTCGGTGGTCTCGATGCCGCCGAACAGCATCACGGCGGCGTTGGAGATCACGCGCTCGCGCTCCAGCCCGCCGGCCTGGCTCGCCGCGGCGGCGAGCAGCGACGCGGCGGGCTCGCGGTCGAGCGCCGGGCCGATCGCGGTTGACAACGCCTCGTAGGCGGCGCGTCCGCTGTCACTGAGCGGGAGGCCTGCTGTGATGTCCGTCACCGCCGCGACGATCCGCTCGTACCAGCCGAGCACCGCGCCGACATCGGCGTCGTCGAAGCCGAGCGCGTACGTGACCACCGCGACCGCCAGCGGACCCGTCACGCTGGTCCTCAGCTCCGCCCGCCCGGCCGGCTCGACGGCGTCGATCAACCGCTCGGTCTCCTTGGCCACGACCTCCGTGAACCGCTCGCGAACGGGGGCGAGACGGAACGGGCGGGCGAACGGCTCCCGGTGGCGCAGGTGCTCCTCCCCGTCGAGCGTGAGCATGCTCGAGCCGACGACCTGACCGGTGGAGAAGCGCGGGTCGTCGACGGTGAAGGTCTCGGGGTCCCGCATCACCTGCATCGCGAGGTCGCGACGGGTGACGAGCCACCCGTCCAGCACGGGCAGCCACGACACCGGCTCCTGCTCGCGCAGCCGCGCGAGCAGCGCGTGCGGGTCCTGCTCGAGCTCCTCCAGGCGAGCGCCGGCGCCGATCGGGAACTGCCGCACCTCCGTCATCACCCGGGACGCTACGGCACGCTTTGGCCATGCCACCGGTCACGTGTCACCTGCGCTACGAGATCGACCCGTCCAAGCTCGACGCCTTCGAGCGCTTCGCCAAGCGCTGGATCGCGCTCGTCGAGCGGTCGGGCGGACAGCACCACGGGTACTTCCTGCCGTCGGAGGGCGCAAGCGACGTCGCCTACGCGCTGTTCACGTTCCCGAGCCTCGCCGCCTACGAGGAGTACCGCCAGGACTTCGGACGCGACCCGGACTTCGTCGCCGCCGACCGCATCCGCGAGGAGTCGGGCTGCGTGCTGCGGTACGAGCGCAGCTTCCTCCGGCCCGTCCTCGACGGCGACCTCGACGCCTAGCTGTAAGTACTGAGCAGGTTGTTCAATCGGCGAACTGCGGCTGGGTGGGGAGGCTGGGGAGCCGGCCCTCGCCGGCCTCCCCAGCTCCCCTACCCAGCCGCAGTTGACGTTCGCCACGCGGTTGTGACGCGGCGGGCTTCCGCGCGTAGTGTCGACACGATGCGGAGCGTGATCGCGGTGGTCATTGCCCTCAGCTGCGCGGGCTGTGGATCCGCGTCCGCCGTCGACGGCGGCCGGTCGACCGCCCCGCCGTACGAAGGGCCCTTGACGGCGGATGCTGCCGTCGACGCGCTCGAGTGCGACGGCACCAAGCCCTACTTTCGCTCCACCGGCGACTACGACGACGGCCTCGCGACGGTCCAGTCGAGCCCACAGGACGCCTTCGACAACTACATCGAGGAGTCCGGCATCGGGTACAGCATGCCGCTCGAGGGCTATCGGATCGAGCGCAAAGACGCGGGCCGTGCCCTGCTCTCGTACGACGTCGATGAGCGCACCAAGGTCTCGGTCGTCCTCGCGGACGGGATCCGTGACTGGAACGATGACGCGGGCTGGGGCGTGGTCGCCTGGGCGCAATGCGACCCGGCGGAGTTTCCGGCCGAGGTGACCGACGACCTGGGCATCGGCGTCTGGAAGGACGCGTCAGGCCGGCGGGTGCCTGTCACACGCGTCCTCTCCCGCCAGGGCCCGGAACACTGCTCGTGGACGGACATCACCTTCCTGCTCATCGGGCCGGACGACGACCGCGCCGATTGGTACGTCCGCGACGCGACCGGCGAGTTCCCCGAGCTGCTCCGCGGCAGGTTCGACGGCGACGCGGCGCTGCCGAAGGATGCGACCTCCACCGGCTGGCGCCGTGACGGGCGCCAGTTGTGGCTGAGCCACGACAAGCGGGCGGCCTACCTGGTCGACATCGACGATCCGCACGACGTCGAGCGCTGGCCGGCGGCCAAGGAGCCGATCATGTGCGCGTGACCTGCGCTCCGCGGCCGCCCTCGCGGCCCCGGACGGTCAGACGGCCGGGTCGAGATCGACCCGCGCGCTCTGCGATGCCAGGCCGGCTGCCGTCGCGCAGCTCACGTAGACGTCGTAGGACTTGGCCGGATCGGTCGCCGTCTTGAGGTCGACGCTTCCGGTGCGGGTCGCGATCGTGAACGTCTCGGTGGTCGGCGGTGCGGTCTCCTCGGGCGAGTTGATCGTCACCGCCAGGCCGCGCGGGATGCGTCGGTCCGGCCCGGGCTGGACCGTGTATAGGACGCGGATGGTGCTGCCCGCCCACTCGACGCGCACGAGCGGCGCGGTCGGTGGACGCGGCCGCTCCTCCGGCGGCGCGGGGCGCTCCGCAGCCTTCTCGACCATCACCAGAGGGTCGTCCCACTGGTCGTGGTCCGCTGGGCCGTCTGGGCTATTCGAGTCGAGCGGGTTGTCGCCCTTCTTCGTATCGCCCCAGCGGCCCGGCCACCGGATCCATCGCCAGTCCTCGTCGTCCTCGACGACGATGTTGAGCGAGATCTCAGGGCTCTTGCGCTTGGCGTCCGCGTAGTCGAACCAGTGCCCGGTCCAGTGACGGCCGGGCTCGAAGTACGCCGCGTGCGACCCGCGCGCGACGTACACGAGCGGCCGCTGCGTGCCCGGCACGAGATCGACCTGGCTCCAGCGCCGCGTCTCGGCGGTGGCGTGCTGCGCGTAGATCGCGAGGTCGGGCGTCTCGTCCTGAAGGCGGATCTGGATCATCTCCCAGTCGCCCTCGTGCAACCCGGCCTTGATGAAGTTCCCGATCAGGTTGTAGTCGTTGAAGAAGTACCAGAACCAGTACTGCAGCCAGAGGTCGTCGTTGGAGTCGACGACCGCGTGGCCGTACATCCGGTTCGCGTAGCGCCTGTTCTCGTGCAGCTTGCGCGCCTGCTCGCGGTAGTTCTTCGACGGGTTGCCTATCAGGTCCCGCCGGTCGGCCTTGCGGCCGTCGGGGTACGTCAGTCCGAGGAACGCGGGGCTGAGCCCGTGGCCGGCGGAGGCGAGCTCCTTGCCGTTCTTGTCGAGCAGCCGGTTGCCCGGGTTGTCCGTCCAGGTGGCCGCCGAGTCGGAGAAGTAGGACTCCTGCGAGTCGTACTTGAGGAACGGCCGGTGACGCTTGAGCAACTCAGCAGTGGTGGCCACGCCCGAACGCTACCGGCCCACGGCCCCGCGCGGGGCGAAGCGCCCGCCTGCTGCCTCGCTCCATTGCGGCAGCGGGTGGGTGCGTTCCCGCGGGAACGTCCGAGTGCCGGGTTGCACGGAAGGCAGCAGTCGCGCACTGGACCTGCTTCGATTGCTCGCCGTCGGTGGACTCGGGCGCCTTCTTCGGCTGGCCGGCCACGGTCTCCGTGTCCTGCTCGCCCGGCTTCGAGGCCTTCTCGTCGGCGTCGTCGGGCCGGTCCTGTGTGGATTCGCTCATGGAACGCGATAGCGGGAGAGTGACTGCTGTTTCCACAGATGCAGGAGCGCGGTGAAGCCGAATTACGCGCCGCGGATGCCCGGACCTCGTCCGTTCAGGTCGTCTGATCCTCGCAGTGCGAGACGCACGCAGCCAGGCGAAGCAGCGGTTGCGGCTCGGCCCGCGTCGGTTGCGGGGGAGGGTTCGCGCAGGAGAATGCAGCCCCGCGGGCGTACCGTCGAGGTCGTTCGAACCGTTAGGAGACTCCCTATGACTGATCCTGACACCGGTGAGCGCGTCACTACGGTGCTGGACCTTCCGTCGCGTGATGGGCTGGTAGTCAACGCCGTCCGTGTCGACTACGAGCCGGGCGGGTTCTCGCGAGTTCACCGCCACCCGGCCGGCGCATACGTGTCGCGCAATGCGAGCGAGGAGTTCCCGGCGAGCATGCTCGCCTTCTTCGTTCTCGGCGAGGGTGAGTCCCCGACCGTCTACGACGGCAACTCGTGATGCGCGTCGTCCGGCTGCGTGCGGCGGGCGGTCCCGAGCAGCTCGCGGTCGAGGAGGCCGACCGGCCACGGCCCGGTCCGGTGGAGGCGCTCGTGCACGTGCACGCGGCGGCGATCACGCGTGGCGAGCTGGAATGGCCGGTCGACCGTGTGCCGGCGATCCCGTGCTACGAACTCTCCGGAGTGGTCGAGGAAATCGGCCCTGGCGTCGCCGGCGTCGCAGCCGGCGACGAGGTGTTCGCGCTCACGCCGTTCGACCGCGACGGTGTCGCAGCGGACTACACGGCGCTGCCCGCCGAGCTGCTGGTGGCCAGGCCGCGGGCGCTCGCACACGCCGAGAGCGCCGCGATCCCGCTGCCCGCGCTCACTGCCTGGCAAGGACTGTTCGATAACGGCCGGCTCGGCGCAGACGAGCGCGTGCTGATCCACGGTGCCGCGGGCGGCGTCGGCGGGTTCGCGGTGCAGCTCGCCCGCGCGAGCGGCGCGCATGTGATTGCGACCGCATCGGCGGCGAACCTGGGATTGGTCCGCGAGCTCGGCGCACACCAGGCCGTCGACGCGGCGACGCGCTTCGAGGACGTGGTTGAACCCGTCGACGTCGTGTTCGACACGGCCGGCGGCGACCGGTTGCGCCGGTCCCTCGCAGTGCTGCGCGCGGGCGGGCGACTGGTCTCGGTGGCGGAGGAGCCCCCCGACGGAGGCGTGTACTTCACTGTCGAGCCGAATCGCGATCAACTCACGTCGCTCGCGAGGCTGGCGGACGTCGGCGAGCTGCGGCCCCCGTCCGTCGAGGTCTACCCGCTCACTTCGGCGCGCGAGGCGTTCGCGCGCAGCCTGGAGCCGGGCCGGCGGGGCAAGGTCGTGTTGGCCGTCGTGTGACTGTCCGACCGCATCGAGGTCCTGGCGGATCACGTCCGCGCCGCCGCCGATGGCGACGTCCTTGCCACCCGCGACCTCGCGAGCACGCTCGATCGCATCGTCGAACCCGCCGACGAAGTTGAACTCATCGGTGTCGGGCTCCTCCTCCGGGCGGTGCGTGACGACGAAGACCGGGATTTCCCACGGGTTCTTGTCGCCCCAGTGCCCGGCGGCCTCTACATCCACCGGCCGACGACGATCGCGCCGGTCCGCTCCAGGCCAGCGGTGACCACGGATGCGGGCCGCGCTTGTGCCACGCAACCGTTCTGGCCATCCGTCGTGGGGCACTGCATGCGTGAGGAGTCGCCCGGCGCTGGGCGCGATGGCAGCCTAACGTGCGACGCGCGCGTGCGGTTCCAGCACCCACCGTGCGAAGTCGGCAGGGCTCACGTTGCTTCCGCACAGGATTGTGGTAACGCGCCGCCCGGCGAACCGCTCGGGTTCCTCGAGGACGGCGGCGACCCCAAGCGCTGCGGACGGCTCGACGACGAGTCCCGCATGCTCATAGAGCATCCGCATGCCGACCTTGATCGAATCCTCCCGAACGAGCATCACGTCGTCGAGCACGACGAGCAGGTCGTCCAAGACCTCGGGGATCGGACAGCGCCCGGCGACGCCGTCGGCGATCGTCTCGATTCGGTCCGTCTCGACCACCGTTCGCTGACGCCACGACAGCGCCATCGCGGGCGCACCCACGGGCTGGATGCCGATCACCTCCACGTGCTCGGCGAGCGAGCGCACGGCGTAGCCCACGCCGCTGGCCATCGCACCGCCGCCGACAGCCACGAGCACGACGTCGAGGCCCGGATCGTCTCTGACGAGCTCCAGGCCGATCGTGGCGGCGCCCTCACAGGTCGCCAGATCCAAGCTGTCCTCGACCAAATAGCCGCGCTCCGCCTCCGCGATGTCACGCGCAAGCAGCCGGGCGTCTTCGATGTCCTCGCCATCGAGCCGCAGATCCGCGCCGACCGCGGCGATCTGGCGCAGCTTGAGCGGGCTCGCGGTGCTGGCCGCCACGACGATGACCTCCAAGCCGCGGCGCTGGCCGCTGTAGGCCAGCGCCTGCCCGAGATTGCCGGCGCTTGCGCACACCACGCGTGATGCCCCCGTCTCGCGGGCAACGGCCGCCACCGTCTCGGTGCCGCGGCCCTTGAAGCTCCGGACCGGGTTGAGCGTCTCGACCTTCAGCGTCATCCAGCACCCGAGCGCCCGGCCGAGCGGCGCGCACGGCAGTCCCGGTGTGTCGAGGAACACCGGATCGATCTCGCCGACCGCCGACCGGACTCGATCGAGCCGGAGCCGAACGCGGTCGAGACCACTCACGGGTCACCGGCCGAAAGTTCCTCGGCGGCGATTGCCGCGTGACGCAGCAGGGCTCGAAATGGTTCGTTCACCTCTGTGCGCGCGCGAGCCGGTCGGCGATCGCCGTTTGTGCTCGTTCGAGCCCGGCGGGGTCGCGGTACAGCAGGTAGTGGCCGTTGGCCTCGTGCAGTAGGGCGTTGATCTCGAAGATCAACTGACCGATGTCAACGTCTTGCGCCAATTGCTCTCGACGCTGGGCCGCACGGAGGTTGGCTTCGAGCAGCTCGTCCCAGCCGGCGAGCACGGCGCGTACGCGATCTCGGATCGGCCCGCCACGGCTGTCGAACTCGGCGGCGGTGGAGGCAAAGAAGCAGCCTCCGGGGAACACGCCGCGCCCCACGTAGGACAGGTAGCGCTCGCACAGCTGCTCGAGGCGTTCCAGGCCCTCGGCAAGGTCCATGGCGGGCTCGATGACTTCGGCGGCGTAGACCGCCTCGGCGGTGGCGATGGTCGCGAGCTGCAGGTCCTGCTTGGAGGCGAAGTGGGAGAAGAGCCCGCTCTTGCTCATCCCGATCTCATCGGCGACGCGGGCGAACGAGAGGCCCTCGAGCCCCTCGAGAGTGGCGAGCCGGGCGGCGGCGTCGAGGATCGCGCGGTGGCTGCGCTCGCCGTCAGAGCGGGTGCGTCGCTTGCGTGCGGGCTCAGTCGCCATGGCTCATCGCAATTCAACGTTGACAAGTTAGCACGAGCGGACGTACTATCTAACTGAGTGCGACCGGTCGTGCTAACTAAGCTCCAGACCTCGAGAGAGAGGACGCAGATGACCATCATCGAAAACGCGCAGCTCGACGCCGACAAGCTCGAGCAGTTCGTGTTCCGCGCCGTCGAGGAGGTCGGCGCGACGCTCAACACGGCGCTGGTCGTGATGGGCGACCGGCTCGGCCTGTACCGCGCACTGGCGGGCGCCGGCGCGCTCACGCCCTCCGAGCTCGCGGCGCGCACCGGCACGGCCGAGCGCTACGTGCTCGAGTGGCTCAACGCCCAGGCCGCCGGCGGGTTCGTCACCTACCACCCGGCGGACGGTCGCTACAGCCTGCCGCCCGAGCAGGCGGTCGCGTTCTGCGACGAGGACAGCCCGGCCTATTTGCCGGGGCTGTTCCAGAACGCGCTCGGCTCGGTGCTGGACTCGCCCCGCATCACCGACGCCGCCCGCACGGGCGCGGGCGTCGGCTGGCACGAGCACAACCATGACGTCCACGAGGGCTGCGAGCGGTTCTTCCGCCCGGGCTACAACGCCAACCTCGTCGACTCGTGGCTGCCCGCGCTCGACGGCGTCGTCGCAAAGCTCCAGCGGGGCGCCCGGGTCGCCGACGTTGGCTGTGGTCACGGCGCCTCGACGGTTCTCATGGCCCGCGCCTTCCGGAACTCGACGTTCGTCGGTTCGGACTACCACGCCCAGTCGATCCAGACCGCCGGCCTGCGCGCCGAGCAGGCCGGCGTGAGCGATCGCGTCCGCTTCGAGGTTGAGCCTGCCGCTGCCTACACCGGCGAGGGCTACGACCTGGTGGCGATGTTCGACTGCCTGCACGATATGGGCGACCCGGTCGGCGCGGCGCGGCACGTGCGCGACACGCTCGCCCCCGACGGCACGTGGATGATCGTCGAGCCCGCCGCCGGCGACCGCGTCGAGGACAACCTCAACCCGATCGGGCGCGCCTACTACGGCTTCTCGACGCTGCTGTGCACACCGGCCTCGCTGTCCCAAGACGTCGGCCTCGCCCTCGGAGCCCAGGCCGGCGAGGCACGCCTGCGCGAAACCGTCACCGCCGGCGGCTTCACGCGCTTCCGCCGCGCCGCAGAGACCCCGTTCAACCTCGTCCTGGAAGCGCGGCCATGAGCGCGAATCCGCCCAAGCTGATGATGATGGTGGTGGCAGCCGTGACCGTGGCCATCGCCTTGCCCGCCGCGGCGGGCGCCGGCAAGCCCGAGACGAGACCGGTCGCGCATGAGCTAACCACCTTCGCCGCGCCGGGCTGTATGGGTGGCTGCGGCTCGGGCAGCACGATCGGCCCTGACAAGGCGCTGTACGTGAGCGACGGTCCGGGAGGCCGCGTCCTGCGGGTGGATCCCAAAACGGGCGTCACCACGACGTACGCGAGCGGCCTGCCCCCGGCACTTGCCGACGTGGGCATCGGCGGAGCGATCGACGTCACCTTCGTCGGCGACACCGCGTACGTGCTGGTCACGCTCGTCGGCCCCGCGTTCGGCCAGCCCGACGTCGTCAACGGCATCTACCGAATCGAGAAGAACCGCAGCCCGACCGTGATCGCCGATGTCGGCGCCTGGTCGATCGCGCACCCGCCCGCTACCGACTTCTTCGTGTCCAGCGGCGTCCAGTACGCGCTGGAGAAGTTCCGTGGCGGCCTGCTCGTCACCGACGGTCACCACAACCGTCTGCTGCGCGTCTCCCGACACGGCCATATCCGCGAGCTGGCCGCGTTCGGCAACATCGTCCCCACGGGCCTCGAGGTCCACGGCCGCACGATCCTCATGGGCGAGGCCGGTCCCATTCCGCATCTCCCAGAGACCGGCAAGGTCGCCCGCTTCACGCCCAGGTCGCCTGTCACGGAGCTCGCGTCGGGGGCGAGCCTGATCGTCGACGTCGAGTTCGGTCGTTGCCAGGAGCTATACGCCGTCTCACAGGGCGTCTGGAACCTGCCGCCGACTCCGGAGAACGAGGGCAAGCCGGCCGCGCCGGACACCGGAAGGATCCTGCGCGTCGAGAGGGACGGCAGCTTCACGTCCGTCCTCGCAGGCCTGGATCGGCCGACATCGCTCGAGTTCATCGACGACACGGCGTTCGTCGTCACGCTCACCGGCAAGGTGCTCCGGATCGACGGCGCACGTCGCCGGCCCGGCAGATCCCCCTACCAAGGCTGAGCCCGTGGCCGGGATCCTGCTCATCCACGGCGCCTGGCACGGCCCATGGTGCTGGGACGGGTTCGCCGCCCGCCTCGCCGAGCGTGGCCACGACGTCCGCACCGTCCGGCTGCGCGGGCACGACCAGTCCGGCGAGCGCATCTGGCACCGCATCCACCACTACCTGGAAGACGTCCGACGGGCGGCCGAGCGGTTCGCGGAGCCGCCGGTGCTCGTCGGGCACTCGATGGGCGGGCTTCTCGCGCAACGGTACGCGCAGCGCCACCCGGCGCGCGCCGTCGTTCTCCTGGCCTCGACTCCGCCCGGTAGCGCGATCCGGGTGGCGGCGCGACTTGCATTGCGCCACCCGCTGGCCATGACCAACGCGACGCTGCGGCTGCGCCTGAAGCCGCTCGTCGCCACCCGAGCGCAAACGCGCGCGATGTTCTTCACCGACGACACGCCAAGCGCGATCGTCGACAGCTGCCACGCGAAGCTCCAGGACGAGTCCTACCTCGCGTTCCTCGACATGCTCGTACCTCCGATGGGGCGACCCAATGTCCGCGCGCCAGTGCTGGTCCTCGGCGCATCAGACGACGCGATCATCAGCGCCGACGACGTTCGCCGAACCGCCCGTGCCTACGACACCCAGGCCGAGCTGTTCGACGGCATGGGCCACGCAATGTCCCTCGGCGCCGGCTGGGAACACGTCGCTGACCGGGTGGACTCGTGGGTCCGCCGCGTCGGTTCCTCCACGAAGGACGCGGCGTGATGCTCGCGCGCAAGAAGCCGGCCGGCTCTGTGATCCGGATCGAAGTCGAACGTCGATTCGAAGTCTCCGTCTGCGAGGGCTTCGACTACATCACCGACCCCGCTAACTGGCCCGAGTACTGGCCGCGCTTCGTTCGCCTCGACCCCGCGTCGCGCTGGCACGACCGCGGCGACCGGGCACGCCTGACGCTGCGCATGCTCGGGCGTGACGTCGAGCTCGACATGACGCTCGCCCGCCGCGAGCCCTGCCGAGGGGTCGAGTACACGAGCGAGCAGCGCGGCATCCCGGCGGCTCGACACTGGCGCCACTTCGACGACGCCGACGGCGACCTTCGCCTACCGCATCACCATCGAGTGCACGTCCCGAGCAGGATGGCGAGGCGTGCTCGACCGAATGCTCGTCAGGGCGGCAATCGCGAGAAGCGAGCGTGCACGTCACCGTCGAGCATGCTCACCATGGCCACCCCACCCGATGTTCCCCGCCGAGCGCGCCGGCTGCACGGCCCAGCAGTCGGCCCGCAACGAGCGCACGTTCGCCGCCGAGAACCGCCGCTACCGTCTCCCAGGAGCCTATCCCGAAGTTCTCGCACCCGAAGGAGACGTACGCATGACGCACCTCTCGCGACCCACCGGGTCCCCGTGCAACGTCAGAGCGTGACTGGCCCGACACAACTGCGATGAGCGCTTGGGGGCACGCGGCAAGAGCGACCGTCGGCGTCGGCGTGACGCCGTTTCATACGGACGCCGAAGCGACAGTCCGCCTCGCAGCGGCCGCCGAGGAGCTCGGCTACGCGCGCTTTGGAACCGCCGAGGGCTGGACGCATGACGCCGTCGTGCTGCTCACGCAGATCGCGGGGGCGACCTCGCGGATCGGGTTGGCCACGACGGTGCTTCCAGTCTGGAGCCGCTCTCCGGCCGCGATCGCGATGGCCGCCGCGAGCCTGCAGCGAGCGTCGGGCGGCCGCTTCGGTCTAGGGCTTGGCGCAAGCAGTCCGCCGCTCGTTGAGGGCCTGCACGGCCTGACCTGGCATAACCCCGTCGGGCAGCTGCGGAAGACCGTGGTCGCTACCAAGGCGCTGCTCGCCGGAGCCCGCCTGCCGCTCGAACGCGAGGGCGTTAGACCACTTCGGCTCGGTGCGCCGCCGGAGCCGCCGGTTCCGATCCTGCTCGCGGCGCTCGCCCCGGCGTCCGTCCGCCTTGCGGGCGAGCTGGCGGACCACTGGCTGCCGTTTCTCTGGGCGCGTTCACGGCTCTGCGAAGGGCGCGCGCTGCTCGCCGAGGGAGAGGCGGCTGCTGAGGACGCAACCTCGACCATCGTGTCCGCCAGTGTCCCGTTGGCGCTCGGTGAGGACGAGGAGACGGCCCGGCAGATCGCAACCGGGTGGCTGCTCGCGTATCTGACACGCATGGGGCCGCTCTATCCACGGATGCTGCGTGACCACTTCGGCTACGCAGCCGAGGTCGACGCGCTGCTTGACGCCAATGTCGGCAACGGCCCGCTCCGGCTGCCCGCAGCAGCCGAGCGGCTGGCTCGCGACGTCACTTTGATGGCCACGTACAACGACGCTCCGGACGCGATCCGGCTCTGGCTAGAGGCGGGTGCCGACACCGTCGACCTCACCCTGCCACTCGGATTACCCGAGGAGCAGCTGCGCGAGATGCTCGAAGCCGCGCGCCCGGCCCGACCCGAGTGATTTGACAACAGCCGGTCCGGCCGGGCAACTGCTTCCTCGTGTGATTGCGGCGCCAGAGGCAGGCCCACGAGGTTGCGTGAAGCCCGCCTCGGACGACAACCACAAGCGCAAGGGCAACACTCCGACAGTGTCGCCGGCGTCGCTGGGACTGAAGCATCATGCCGACGGAACCCGCGCATGATGCAGATCGGCAGGCCGTCCACGTCCGCTTCGTGCGTCTTGCCGGCCAGCCCGGTCGTCGGCACGTGGACGACAACGCGGTCGCGCTCCGTGCCGGCCACAGGCGTCTATCCCTGAGAAGTTCAGATCGGGTAGTGACGACCCTCCGGGCCGCCGACCGTGATCCAGCGCAGCTCGGTGAACTCCTCGAGCGCGGCCCGCCCGCCGAAGCGACCGAAGCCGGACGCCTTGACCCCGCCGAACGGCATCTGCGGCTCGTCGTGGACGGTGGCTCCGTTGACGTGGCACATCCCCGTCTCCAACCGCCGGGCCACATCGAAGGCGCGCGGGACGTCCTGGCCGAAGACCGCGCCGGACAGGCCGTACTCGGTGTCGTTGGCCACGCGCACCGCCTCGTCGACGCCGGAGACCGCGACGACGGTGACGACCGGGCCGAAGGACTCCTCGCCGTACAGCCGCATCTCCGGGGTGACGCCGGCCAGCACGGTCGGCGAGTAGCAGAGCCCTTCGGCGCTGCCGCCGCACAGCACCGAGGCGCCGTGGGACCGGGCGTCGTCGACCAGCTCGGACACGCGCTGCAGCGCCGCCGGGTTGATCAGCGGCCCGATCTGGGTCGACGGCTCGCGCGGATCCCCCACCACCAGCGACGAGGCACGCGAAGCCAGGCGCGAGCAGAAGTCGTCGGACACCGACCGGTCGACGACGATCCGCTCGGTCGACATGCAGATCTGGCCCTGGTGGAAGAAGGCGCCGAAGTTCGCCGCCGCGGCGGCCTCGTCGAGGTCGGCGTCGTCCAGGACCACCAGCGGCGCCTTGCCGCCGAGCTCCAGCAGCACCCGCTTCAGGTGCCGGCCTGCCTTCTCGGCGATGATCCGGCCGACCTTCGTGGAGCCCGTGAAGTTGATCCGGCGCACGGCCGGATGGGCGATCAGCTCGTCGACGACCTCCGCGGCGTCGGACGGCTCGTTGACGATCAGGTTCACGACCCCCGCGGGGAAGCCGGCGTCGACGAGCACGCGGGCGATCGCGGCGTGGACCCGCGGGCACTCCTCGGACGCCTTGAGGATCACCGTGTTGCCGTAGGCGAGCGGCGTCGCGATGGCACGCGCGCCGAGGATGACCGGCGCGTTCCAGGGCGCGATCCCGGCCACGACGCCCGCGGGCTGACGAACCCCCATGGCCAGCACGCCCGGCACGTCGGAGGGGATGACCTCGCCGACCGCGCCGTAGGCCTGGGCCGCCGCCTCGCGCAGCATCCCCGCCGCGAGCTGGACGTTGAACATGCCCCAGCCGAACGTGGCGCCCGTCTCCGCCGTCATCAGCCCGGCGATCTCCTCGGCCCGCTCCTCGAGCAACCCGGCCGCCGCGTTCAGCAGCGAGCGGCGACCGCCCGGAGCCGAGGCGGACCACGCCGGGAACGCCGCCGCAGCGGCCTCGGCCGCCCGCCGCACGTCCTCCGCGCCGGCCGCGGCCACGGTCGACGAGGGCTCGCCTTCCACCGGCCCTGAGCTCTGCCACGAGCGCCCCGAGCCCGCGTCGACCCACTCGCCACCGATCAACAGCCGCTGCGGCTCTTCGACCTGTACGGTCGCCATCGCTTCGCCCTCCTCAGGAACACGTCAGACTATTTGACGAGGATACGCAGACGGGAGGAACCAAGTGGCACAGAGGACGAGCCCGCCATATCGCGCCGACCACGTCGGCAGCCTGCTGAGGCCCCAGAAGCTGATGCAGGCGCGCGAGGACCACAAGGCCGGGAAGCTCGACGACGCAGAGCTGAAGGCCATCGAGGACGAGGCCATCAAGCGACGTCGTGAAGATGCAGGAGGACGTCGGCCTGCAGTCGGCCACCGACGGCGAGTTCCGCCGCGCCTCGTGGCACATGGACTTCATCTACCAGCTCGACGGCGTGAACACGGCCCCCGGCAACCTCAAGGTCGAGTTCCGCAACGAGGAGGGCACGATCGAGTTCACGCCCGCCAAGCTGCACATCGACGGCAAGCTGGGCGTCAGCGACACGATCTTCGGCGACCACTTCGCCTTCCTCACGGAGCAGGTCACCGCCAACACGCCGAAGCTCACGATCCCGAGCCCGAGCATGGTCCACTACCGCGGCGGCCGCGCGGCGATCGACGAGTCGGTCTACCCCGACATGGACGGGTTCTGGGACGACCTCACGAGCGCCTACGCCGAGGAGGTGAGACAGCTCGGCGAGCTCGGCTGCACCTACCTGCAGTTCGACGACACGAGCCTCGCCTACCTCAACGACCCCAAGCAGCGGGAGATGATGGCCCAGCAGGAGGCCGACACCGAGCACCTGCACGAGCGCTACATCCGCCACATCAACGAGGCACTGGAAGGCCGCCCCGAGGGCATGGCGATCACGACCCACATGTGCCGTGGCAACTTCCGCAGCAGCTGGGTCGCCGAGGGCGGCTACGACTTCGTCGCCGAGGCGCTGTTCAACGAGCTCCAGGTCGACGGCTTCTTCATGGAGTGGGACGACGCCCGCTCGGGCGGCTTCGAGCCGCTGCGTTTCGTCCCGCCCGGGAAGATCGTCGTCCTCGGCCTCGTCACCACCAAGAAGGGCGACCTCGAGGACAAGGACCTGCTCAAGCGCCGCATCGAGGAGGCGTCGCAGTACGTCGACGTCGACCAGCTCTGCCTCTCGCCACAGTGCGGCTTCTCGTCCACCGTCGAGGGCAACGTGCTGAGCCATGAGCAGCAGGAGGCCAAGCTGCGGCTGATCGTCGAGACCGCGCAGGAGGTGTGGGGATAGACGTACCGGTCGGCATCGTCGGGGCCGGCCCCGCCGGCCTGCTGCTCGCGCACCTGCTGCACCTGAACGGGATCGAGTCGGTCGTCCTCGAGAACCGCGACGAGGACTACGTGATCCAGCGGGTGCGCGCCGGCGTGCTCGAGCAGGGGACGATCGACACGCTGCGCGAGGCCGGCGTCGGCGAGCGGATGGACCGCCAGGGCGCTCTCCACGAGGGCATCGAGCTGCGCTACGACGGCGAGGGCCACCGGATCGACTTCAAGGCGCTGGTCGGCCGGGCGATCATGGTCTACGGCCAGCAGGAGGTGGTGAAGGACCTCATCGCCGCACGCCGGGAAGCGGGCCAGCCGCTGCACTTCGAGGTCGAGGACGTCGAGGTCGACCCCGAGACGACCACCGTCCGCTACCGCCACGACGGCCAGGCCCACGAGCTCGACTGCAGGGCGATCGCCGGCTGCGACGGCTTCCACGGCGTCTGCCGCGACGCCATCCCGGACGGCGTGCTCACGCATCGCACGCGGGAGTACCCGTTCGGATGGCTCGGGATCCTGGCCGAGGTCGCACCGAGCACGCATGAGCTCATCTACGCCACCCATGAACGAGGCTTCGCCCTCCACAGCCTCCGCTCGCCGGAGCTGAGCCGCCTCTACATCCAGGTCGACCCGCACGACGACATCGAGAACTGGCCCGACGAGCGCATCTGGCAGGAGCTCCACACGCGCTTCGAGAAGCCCGGCTGGACCCTCGAGGAAGGCCCGGTGATCGAGAAGGCGATCACGCCGATGCGGTCGTTCCTCGTGGAGCCGATGCAGTACAAGCGGCTCTACCTGGCCGGCGACGCCGCCCACATCGTCCCGCCGACCGGCGCCAAGGGCCTCAACCTCGCGGTCGCCGACGTGCGCGTGCTCGCCCAGGCGCTCACCGACTGGCTCCAGGACAACGACGAGTCAGGGCTCGACGGCTACTCCGAAAGGTGCCTCGAGCGCGTCTGGCGCGTCCAGCACTTCAGCTGGTGGATGACCTCGATGTTGCATCGCTTCCCCGACGAGGACGGGATCCAGCAGCGCCTCCAGCGCGCCGAGCTCGACTACGTCACGAGCTCCGAGGCCGCCTCGACGATGCTGGCCGAGAACTACACGGGGATGCCGTACGCATGATCGCCCCCGCCGTCGCGGTGATCTGCGTGCTCGCCCTGTGGCAGCTGGTGGTCGGCATCGGCCTGCTCAACGAGGACCACGTGCCGTCGATGTCGTCCACCGTCGCCGAGCTCGCCGAGCTGCTCGGCGACGGCGACTTCTGGAGCGCTGTCGGCAGCACGCTGCAGGGCTGGGCGCTCGGCCTCGGCATCGCCGCGGTGCTGGCGATCCCGCTGGGCATCGTCATCGGCTCCAGCGCCACCGCGTATCGCTCCGTGCGCTTCGTCGTCGAGTTCCTGCGGCCGATCCCGTCCGTCGCGCTCGTGCCGCTCGCCGTCCTGATCTACGGCGTGGGCCTGGAGAGCAAGGTCTTCCTCGCCGCCTTCGCCAGCTTCTGGCCGCTGTTCGTGCAGACGCTCTACGGCGTCCAGGACGTCGACCC
Organism: uncultured Solirubrobacteraceae bacterium; assembly: GCA_963835525.1. GTDB lineage: Bacteria > Actinomycetota > Thermoleophilia > Solirubrobacterales > Solirubrobacteraceae > DASSUW01. The sequence continues at coordinate 1,091,070 of CAWIFM010000008.1, read as the reverse complement.
GGTGACCACCGACACCGCGCGCTCGTTCGGCCTCGGCCGCTTCGAGCGCCTCTACCGCGTGACGCTGCCCAGCGCCGTCCCCTACATCGCCACCGGTCTGCGCATCAGCAGCGCCGTCGCGCTGATCCTGGCCGTCACGGCGGAGATCGTGATCGGCAGCGCCGGCCTCGGGCGCGAGATCAACGTCGCCCGCTCGAGCGGCGCGGTCGAGGTCATGTACGCGCTGATCATCACCACGGGCCTGCTCGGCTGGCTGCTCAACATCGCCACCACGCGGGCCGAGCGGCGCGTGCTGCACTGGCATCCCTCACACCGGCAGGTGGCGGCATGAGGCGCGTCGCCCCGGTCCTCGAGGTGCTCGTCCCGCTGCTGCTGCTCGGGCTGTGGGCGATCTGGTCGGCCGGCTCGGACACCTTCTACTACCCGCCGCTGACCAAGATCCTGGAGACCTTCAGCGAGACGTGGCTGTTCGAGCGCGTCGGGAGCGACGTCGTCCCCAGCCTGCTGCGGCTCACGGCCGGCTACTTCCTCGCCGTGGCGATCGCCGTGCTGGTGGGGATCCCGCTCGGGCTCAACGACACCGCGCGCCGGGCGGCGGCGCCGATCGTGGAGTTCCTGCGCGCGATCCCGCCGCCGGCGCTGCTGCCGCTGGCGATCGTGGTCATCGGCGTGGGCAACTCGATGAAGGTGGCGATCATCGCCTTCGTCTGCCTGTGGCCGGTGCTGCTCAACACGATCGACGGCATCCGCGGCATCGACCCGACGCTCACCGACACCGCCCGCGTCTACGGAGTGCCCCGCCGCGCCACGCTGCCCGCCGCGATGCCGCAGATCTTCGCCGGCATGCGGACGAGCCTGTCGCTGGCCCTGATCCTGATGGTGATCAGCGAGATGGTCGCGAGCACGAACGGGATCGGGTTCTTCGTGCTCCAGTCCCAGCGCTCGTTCGCGATCCCCGAGATGTGGTCGGGCATCCTGCTGCTCGGGATCCTCGGCTACGTCCTCAACCTCATCTTCATCCTCGTCGAACGCCGGGTGCTGGCCTGGCACAGGGAAGCGCACAGCTGATGCTCGAGATCCGCCACCTGTCCAAGTCCTACGGCGACACGCAGGCCATCGCCGAGCTCGACTTCACGGTCGTGGAGGGCGAGTTCGTCAGCGTCGTCGGCCCGTCCGGCTGCGGCAAGACCACGCTGCTGAAGTGCATCGCCGGCCTCCTGGCGCCCACGTCCGGCGAGGTCGTGCTCCAGGAGGACAAGGTCATGGCGCTCGTCTTCCAGGAGTACAGCCGCTCGCTGATGCCGTGGCTGTCGGTGCGCAAGAACGTCGCGCTCCCGCTGCGCGACAAGAGCAAGGCCGAGCGCGCGAAGCTGGTCGACGAGGCGGTCGAGGCCGTCGGCCTCACGGGCTTCATCGACCGCTACCCGTGGCAGCTCTCCGGCGGCATGCAGCAGCGCGTGGCGATCGCCCGCGCGCTCGCCTACCAGCCGCAGATCCTGCTCATGGACGAGCCGTTCGCCTCCGTCGACGCGCAGACCCGCGCCGACCTCGAGGACCTCATCCTCGAGGTGCGCGAGCGCTACGACGTGACGATCGTCTTCGTCACGCACGACATCGACGAGTCGGTCTACCTGAGCGACCGGATCGTCGTGCTCAGCCCCTCCCCCACCACGGTCAAGGAGATCCTCGACGTCCAGCTTCCCCGGCCCCGCGACCAGGTCGACACCAAGGAGCTGCCCGAGTTCGCGCACCTGCGAGCTCACGTCTACCGCCTGATCAAGCGCGAAGAGGCTAGGGTCGCGCGGTGATCGCCTACGGCGACCTGCTCGAGCTCGTCCTCGCCAGCAACCCCTTCTGGCAGGCCCGGCTGGCGGGCTGGGACCGGACGACCGAGCTCCCGCCGCTGACCAAGGAGGAGCTGGTCGCCGACCAGGCCGCGCACCCGCCGTTCGGCACCAACCTCACCTACGAGCTCGACCGCTACGTCGCCATGCACCAGACGAGCGGCACCACCGGGCCGCCGCTGCGCGTGCTCGACACCGCCGAGGACTGGGCCTGGTGGCGCGGCTGCCTGGCGCGCAACTTCGAGCAGATCGGCATCGGGGCGGAGGACCGCGTCGCGCTCGCCTTCAGCTTCGGCCCGCACGTGCACTTCTGGGCGACCAAGGAGGGGCTGCAGGAGGTCGGCGCGATGGCGATCGTCACCGGCGGCATGACCTCCGCCCAGCGCCTGCAGACGATCGCCGAGACCCGGGCCACCGCGCTCGCCTGCACCCCCACCTACGCGCTGCGGCTCCACGAGGTGGCGGTCGAGCAGCGGATGGAGGCGGCGCTCGACAGCATCCGGGCCGTGGTCTGCACGGGCGAGCCGGGCGGCTCTCTGCCCGCCGTCAAGGCGGCGATCGAGGAGGCGTTCGGGGCGCGCGTGTACGAGCACGCGGGCTCGACCGAGGCCGGCCCGTTCGGCTACCCGTGCCCCGAGGGCGGTGGCCTGCACATCGACGAGTCGCAGTTCGCGTACGAGATCACCGCGCCGGCCGGGGAGCGCGGCGAGCTGCTGGTGACGCCCCTGGGCCGCACCGGCTTCCCCGTCCTGCGCTACCGCACCGGCGACGTCGTGCTCAACACCGACGAGCGCTGTCCCGGCGGTCACGACGACCGCTGGCTGCCCGGCGGGATCGTCGGCCGCACCGACGACATGGTCGTCATCCGCGGCATGAACGTGTACCCGTCGGCGATCGAGGAGGCCGTGCGCGGGGTCACCGGAGGCGAGTTCCGGATCACCTTCTACACCGAGGCCGGCGGCATGGACGAGGTCAAGCTCGAGGTCGAGCTCGGCGACGGCTCGTCGGCGCGCCGGCTGCAGGACGTGATGCGACACCAGCTCGGCCTGCGCGTGCGGATCGTGCCCGTCGCCCCCGGCGTGCTGCCGCGCAGCGACAACAAGTCGCGCCGCGTCGTCGACCTGCGGGAGCGGGGCTGGTCGTGAAGATCCGCGGCGCCAGCGAGCAGGTCGCGGCGGCGCTGCAGCACCGCATCCAGCACGAGGGCCTCGGACCGGGGGACTTCCTGGGCCGCGAGGAGGACCTCGCGGCCGAGTTCGGGGTCAGCCGGCCCACTCTGCGCGAGGCGCTCAAGCTGCTGGCCAGCGGCAACCTGATCCGCGCCAACAAGGGTCCCGGCGGCGGCATCTTCGTCGCCCACACCGCCGACCAGGGCGTTCGCCGCAGCCTCTCCGACAGCGTCGACATGATGGTCGAGACCGGCGCCGTGTCACTCGAGGAGCTGCTCGAGGCGCGCATCCTGCTCGAGGTCCCGGTCGCCGGCCTCGCCGCGCTGCAGGCGGGCGAGGACACGGTCGACCGCCTGCGCGCGGCGCTCGCGGCCGAGACCGAGGCCGGCACCGACATGGACGCCATCCACGCCGCCGACACCGAGTTCCACCGCGAGATCGCGGCAGCGGCCGGCAACCGGATCGCCCAGGCCCTGACCGGCTGGGTGATCGAGGTCCTGCAGCCGCGGCTGATGGCCGAGCTGCGCGACGCGGTGGTCCCCGAGGCCGTGCTCGACCAGCACGCCGCGCTGCTCAGGGCGATCGAGAAGGGCGACCGCCCGCGGGCCGAGCGCGCGATGCGCGAGCACCTGCTCTACCTGCGCGACGTGCTGGCCATGACGCGCGAGCGCGACTAGGCTCGTCGCCATGGTCCTGCTCAGCAGCATGATGCGCGCCGAGGCCATCACCGGCCGCACCGGCTACGTCGACGAGTGGCTCGGCGGCCGCCAGTTCGGGCGCTGGGTCTACCAGACCGCCCCGACGCCGCCACCCGCGGCGGCGGATCCCGCCGAGTCGCTCAAGACGCTGAGCGATCTGCACGAGCGCGGCGTGATCAGCGACGCAGAGCTGGAAGCCCTGCGCCGCCGGATCAAGGCGTGAGCTAGGCCAACCCCACGAGGTAGGCGAGCCCCACGATCCCGGCCCAGAGGAAGAGCGCGACGATCAGGCGGGCGGCGAACCTCATAGGAGGTTCCCGATCTGGTCGACGCCCACGATCGCCGTCGTCGTGCCGAGCATGACGACCGCGAACAGCAGGATGCCGACGCGGTAGCCGCGCAGCTGGATGGCCTCCGGCAGGTAGCGCCGGTTCGTGACCAGCAGCAGGATCGTGTAGACGAACATGATCGCGCCGCCCAGCACCGTCGAGATCGTGATCAGCACGAGCGGCTGGTCGAAGCCCAGCAGCAGGATCGCGCTGCCGAAGATGACCATGGACCAGACGACCGTGAAGTAGAGCCGGCTCTCGCTGATGGTCCCGCGATCCCGCGTGTAGCCGACGTGGATGACGTCCGCCACGAGGCGAGCCACGTAGTCGACGATGCCCAGCGCGGCGGCGAACAGGCTGACGGCGCCGACGGCCAGGAACAGCGTGCCGAACCACGTGCCGACGGACGCGTCGAGCACGTCGCCCTCGAGCGCGATGAAGTCGAAGCCGCTCGAGTCCGGCAGGTCCGGATGCTTGTAGACCGTCGTGTAGGCGATCAGCGAGAAGACGATGATCGCGAGCCCGCCGATCAGCGCGAAGGACACGAGCTGCTCGGTGTTCGCGCGCTTCCACCAGGTCCGCCAGCGGCCGAGGTTGGCCTCGTCCTGCGGGAAGCTCAACCGCTCGCTGTCCGGCGCCGCCTCCTCCTGGCCCGTGATCGGGGACACGATCCGCGGCACGTACTTGCCCATCCCGAAGCCCTTGTCGCGGATCCAGTTGCTCTGGACGAGGTTGTTGGCGCCGCCGGCGCCGGCGGCCGCAAGCGCGCCGACGAGGATGGCGATCGGGATCTCGCTCGGGAAGGTGCCGAAGCTGGTGACGATCTCGCTCGTGCCGCGATAGGCGTCCGCGCTGATCACGGCGAACAGGCCGACCACGAGCAGCACGACCACGGCGCCGACCTTGACGAACTGCAGCTTCTCGACGGTCTGGTAGACGACCGGTGACGCGGTCAGCGTGATGCCGATCGCGAGCAGCCCGGCGATGGCGATCACGACCGGGTCGCCGCCGCCGAACGCGAAGGTCGTGATGGTGGCGGCCGACGTGGCCCAGCCCGGCCACATGGTGGCGAGGATCGCGCCGCCGGCGAGGACGCCGCCCCACGGCTTCCACATGCGCATGAAGCCGCCGATCGCGGTCTCGCCGGTGGCCAGCGTGTAGCGCTCGATCTCCATGTTGATGAAGAACTGGATGAGGACGCCGACGACGGCGGCCCACAGGAACACGAGCCCGGCCTGCGAGGCGATGAACGGGTAGAGGATGTACTCGCCGCTGGCGATGCCGACGCCGATCAGGATGATGCTCGGCCCGATCAGCCGGCGCAGCGGCGGCGGCTCGGGCAGCTCGCGCTCCTCCGACGCCGCGCGCGTGAACCGGCCCTTGACCGGCTCAGCTTCGACGACCTGCGTGCGCTGCATGTCTCCTCCTCGTGGTGGTTCGTTGCGCTGCCATCCGCACGGGTGAGTTCGCGGCCCCGTAGCCGTCATAGGTCCCCCGCCGCTCGAGCACCTCGAAGAACACGCGGCCCTCGAGGGCGCTGTAGAAGTGCAGGAGCTCGCCGCTCTCGCTGCGGTCGTAGAGCACGTCCAGCTCGCGCAGCTCGTCGAGGAACGGCAGCTCGTAGCGAGCGGCGAGATCGTCGTAGTAGTTGCCCGGGATAGGAAGGATCGGCGCGCCACGCTCGTGCATCGCGCGCGCGGCGGCGAGCGCGCCCTCGCACGCGAAGGCCACGTGCTGGAGCTCGGCCTGGCCGGTCTGGGTGCCGGCCAGCGCGGGCACGTTGAGCACGATCCGCACGGGGCCGTTCGCCAGCGCCCGGCTGCGTACCAGGCCGCCCGGCGCGGCCAGCTCGGCGCTCTCGGCGGGCCGCAGGTCGAGCACCGAGCGGTAGAACAGCCCGGCCTCGTCGAAGGCGTCGAACGGCTGGGCGAGCGTGATGTGGTCGATGCGGTCGATCGGCACGCCGTCGCCGGGCTCGGACTCGAGGGCGACGAAGTCGCGCAGCCAGCTCTCGTCCGGGCCGCAGAAGAAGACCGACGTGCCGTCGGGGGCGGCGACGGCCGCGAGGTCGGCCTCGTCGGGGCCGCGGCGGCGCTCGAGTACCGGGGCGAGCAGCGCCTCGGCACGCTCGGCGGACGCGTGCGGGTCGGCGCTCTCGACGGCGACCGCGACGACCTCGGGATCGTCGTCGCCTACGCCGTGGTTCACCACGATGCGGATGTCGCCGTGCTGCCACAGCTGCACGGGCTTGCTGCGGTGCGGGCCGACGTGGGAGAACCCGAGCGTGCGAAGGAGCTCCTCGGTGTGGGGCCCGTCGACGCCGATCTCCACGAAGGCGAACCCGTCGAGCGCCGGCGACGCCGGCAGCTCGTCCTCGAGCACCAGCAGCGAGCGCATGGCGTCGATCGCCGTGCGGTCGGGGTCGGCCTGGCGGAAGACGTCGTTGAAGACCTCGAGCGAGAGCGGCCCGTCGTAGCCCGTCGCCAGCACGCGCGCCACGAAGTCCGCGAGGTCGAACGAGCCCTGGCCCGGGAAGCAGCGGTGATGGCGGCTCCACTGGAGCACGTCCATGCTCAGGTGCGGCGCGTCGGCGAGCTGGAGGTAGAAGACCTTGTCGATGCCGGCGATCGCCCCGAGGTCGGTGCCGCGCGAGAGGATGTGGAAGGAGTCCAGGCAGGTGCCGAGCGCCGGGTGGTCCGCCGCCTCGACGATCCGCCACGCGTGGTCATACTCGTTGACGTGGCGGCCCCAGGCGAGCGCCTCGTAGGCGATGCGCAGGCCGCGCGCGTGCGCTCGCTCGGCCAGCGCGTGCAGCTGCTCGGCGGCCAGGTCGTCGTCGTCGATCGCCTCCGGCGAGACGTTGGAGCAGACCAGCAGCGTGTCGGCGCCGAGCTGCTCCATGACGTCGAACTTGGCCTCCGCGCGGCGGAAGATCGGGCTCCGGGACGGCCTCGAAGTCGCGGAACGGCTGGTAGAGGTCGATCGTCAGCCCGAGGTCCTCGGCCACGCGCCGGACCTCGGCCGGCGGGAGCGGCGAGTTGAGCAGGTCGGCCTCGAAGATCTCGACGCCGTCGAAGCCGGCGCGCGCAGCCGCGGCGAGCTTCTCGTCGAGCGTGCCGCTGAGGCACACGGTGGCGATCGAGCGCCTCATCGCGCGGGCGCCCCCACGAGCTCGGCGAAGTGCCGCAGCATCCGGTCGCGGTCGGCCTCCACGCCGGTGAACAGCTCGAACGAGTCGGCGGCCTGGAAGACGGCCATGCCGCCGCCGTCGAGCGTGCGGCAGCCGATCTCCCGCGCGCGCCGGAGCAGATCGGTCTCGAGCGGGCGATAGACGACCTCGGCGACCCACAGGTCCGGGTGCAGCGCGTCCTCGTCGAGCGGCAGGCCGGGATGCCCCTCCATGCCGGTCGGCGTCGCATGGATCAGCCCGTCGGCGTCCGCGAGGCTCTCGAGCGTCCCGACCTCGGCGCCGAGCCGGCGCGCGCAGGCCTCGGCCCGCTCGCGGTCGACGTCGACGACGGCCAGCCGGCCGGCGCCGAGCCGGAGCGCGGCGAGCCCCACGGCGGTGCCGGCGCCGCCGCCGCCGAGCAGCACGACGTGGTCGAGCTCGGCGTCGGGCAGGTGGCGCGCGAAGTGCTCGGCGAAGCCGGTCGTGTCGGTGTTGTGGCCGACGGTGCGACCGCCCTCGAAGACGACGGTGTTGACCGCCTGCAGCGCGTCGGCGTCGTCGGACAGCGCGTCGAGGTGGGCGACCACGTCCTGCTTGCAGGGTCGGGTGACGTTGACGCCGCGGAACCCCGCCTGCCGGGCGCGATCGAGCACGTCGCCGACGTCCTGCTCGCCGATCTCGATCAGCCGGTAGGCGTAGTCGAGGTCGAGCTCGGCTGCCTCGCGCTCGTGCAGCGCCGGGCTCAGCGATGTGCCGATCCCCGCGCCGATCAGTCCGACCTCGTACCGCTCCACGGTCCTCCCCCGCGTCGTAATGTACGAACTGGTACGTTACTCACCGATCGCCGATGATGTCAAACGCCATACAATCGGCCGGGATGGCGGCCGCACCGGAACGCCAGCGCGACGCCGAGCGGACGCGGAACGAGATCCTCGAGGTGGCGACGCGCGAGTTCGCCGCCAACGGCTACGCCGGCGCGCGCGTCGACGACATGGCCGAGCGCATGCGCACCACCAAGCGCATGATCTACTACTACTTCGGCGGCAAGGAGCAGCTCTACATCGCGGTGCTCGAGCGCGCCTACACCGCGGTGCGGCAGGCCGAGAAGCAGGTCGACGTCGACGGCCTCGAGCCCGACGCGGCCGTGCGCCGGATCGCCGAGCTGACCTTCGACCACCACGAGGCGCACCCGGAGTTCATCCGGCTCGTGAGCATCGAGAACATCCACCACGCCGAGCACATGGCGCGGTCGCAGGCGATCGCCGAGCTCGGGACGCCGGCCATCGACCTGCTCGAGCGGATCCTCGAGCGCGGCCGCGGCAAGGGACTGTTCCGGCCCGACGTCGACGCGATCGACGTGCACATGATGATCAGCGCCTTCTGCGTGTTCCGCGTGGCCAACCGCCACACCTTCGGGACGCTGTTCGACCGCGACCTGGCCGACCCGAAGCGCCGCGAGCACTACCGGAGCATGCTCGGCGACATGGTCGTGGGCTATCTGTCAATTGATTTGACAAACTAGCCCGGTGGCCGACGTCACCACCCTCTCCGACGCGATCCGGACGCTCGTGCACGACGGCGACAGCGTCGCACTCGAGGGCTTCACGCACCTGATCCCGTTCGCCGCCGGCCACGAGATCGTGCGCCAGGAGCGCAGGCGGCTCGAGCTGATCCGGATGACGCCGGACCTGATCTACGACCAGATGATCGGGATGGGCTGCGCGCGCCGGCTGGTGTTCTCGTGGGGCGGCAACCCCGGCGTCGGCTCGCTGCGCCGGCTGCGCGACGCCGTCGAGAACGGCTGGCCCGAGCCGCTAGAGCTCGAGGAGCACACGCACGCCGCGATGGCCAACCGCTACGCGGCGGGCGCCGCGCGGCTGCCCTTCGGCGTCATGCGCGGAGCCACGGGCACGGACCTCAAGACGAACGTCGCCCGGATCACGTGCCCGTTCACGGGCGAGGAGCTGACCGCCGTGCCCGCCCTGCGGCCGGACGTCGGCATCGTCCACGCCCAGCGGGCGGACCGGAAGGGCAACGTCCAGCTGTGGGGCATCGTCGGCATCCAGAAGGAGGTCGTGCTGGCCGCGCAGCGCTCCCTCGTGACGGTCGAGGAGATCGTCGACGAGCTCGAGCCGAGGCCCGGCGCCATCGTCATCCCGAACTGGGCGGTCACCGCGGTGGCCGAGGCGCCGCGCGGCGCCCACCCCTCCTACGCCCACTCCTACTACGACCGCGACAACGACTTCTACAAGGCCTGGGACCCGATCGCGCGCGACCGCGACACGTTCAAGGCGTGGATGGAGGAGCACGTCCTGTGGAGCACAGCGCCGACGAGATGATGACCGTGGCCGCGGCCCGCGAGCTGCGCGACGGCGAGGTCTGCTTCGTCGGCATCGGCCTGCCCTCGACCGCCGCAAACCTGGCCCGCGGACGGCACGCGCCGGACGTCGTGCTGATCTACGAATCGGGCACGATCGGCTCCAAGCCGACCCGGCTGCCGTTGTCGATCGGTGACGGTGACCTTGCGGAGACCGCCGATTCAGTGGTATCCGTACCCGAAATCTTCAATTACTGGTTGCAGGGCGGCCGGATCGACGTCGGATTCCTCGGCGCGGCCCAGATCGATCGCCACGGCAACCTGAACTCAACGGTCATCGGCTCGTACGACGAGCCGAAGGTGCGCTTGCCAGGGGCCGGCGGCGCGCCTGAGATCGCGGCGCACACTCGGCGGGTGATCACGATCATCCGCCAGTCGCCGCGCTCCTTCGTGGACGAGCTGGACTTCAAGACGTCGCTCGGCGCGCAGGACCAGGTCGTCATCACCGACCTCGGCGTCCTGCGCCGCCGCGACGAGCTCGTGCTCGAGGCGCTGCACCCCGGAGTGACGGTCGAGCAGGCGCGCGAGGCGACGGGCTGGGACCTGAAAGTCGCCGACGACCTCGAGACCACGGATCCGCCGACGGCCGACGAGCTCGACGCCCTCCGGGAGCTGAATGCCTGACGTCTTCATCCGCGACGCCGTGCGCACTCCGGTCGGCAAGCTCGGCGGCTCGCTGGCGGCAACGCGGCCCGACGACCTCGCCGCCACCGTCGTGCGCGCGCTCGCTGAGCGCAACGGGATCGAGACCGTCGACGAGGTCTACTTCGGTGACGCCAACCAGGCGGGCGAGGACAACCGCAACGTCGCCCGCATGGCCGTGCTGCTCGCCGGCCTGCCGACCTCGATCCCCGGGGCCACGGTGAACCGCCTGTGCGGCTCCGGCATGGAGGCGGCGTTCAGCGCCAGCCGCGCGATCGCGGCCGGCGACGAGGGAGTCTGCATCGCCGGCGGCGTGGAGTCGATGAGCCGCGCTCCGTGGGTGGTGCTCAAGCCCGACAAGCCCTTCCCCCGCACGAGCGAGACCATGTACAGCACCACGCTCGGCTGGCGGATGGTCAACCCCGAGATGCCCGGCGAGTGGACCGTGTCGCTCGGCGAGGGCGCCGAGATCCTCGCCGACCGGTACGGCATCACGCGCGAGCAGCAGGACGAGTTCGCGCTCAACAGCCATCAGAAGGCGGCCGGCGCCTGGGACCGCGGCGCGTTCGCCGACGAGGTCGTCGCGATGGAGGAGCTCGAGCGCGACGAGAACATCCGCGCCGACTCCACGCTGGAGAAGCTCGGCCAGCTCAAGCCCGTGTTCCGCAAGGACGGCACGGTGACGGCGGGCAACTCGTCGCCGATGAACGACGGCGCCTCGGCCGTGCTGCTCTCCGGGGACGCGGACGGCGCCCTCGCCCGCATCGCGAGCCGCGCATCCAGCGCCGTCGAGCCGCAGCTCTATGGCATCGGCCCGGTCGAGGCGGCGAACAAAGCGCTCGAGCGCGCCGGCATCGGGTGGGGCGATCTGAAGGCGGTCGAGCTCAACGAGGCGTTCGCGGCGCAGTCGCTGGCCTGCCTGGCCGAGTGGACCGAGCTCGATCCCGAGATCCTCAACGTCAACGGCGGCGCGATCGCGCTCGGGCACGCGCTCGGCAACTCGGGCACGCGGCTGCTGACCACGCTCGCGCACGAGCTCCAGCGGCGCGGCGGCGGCTGGGGCCTGGCGACGATGTGCATCGGCGTCGGACAGGGGGTCGCGATGGTGATCGAGGCATGAACGGGTACCGCCGAGACGACAACGGCACCCACCCCGCGTACCTCACGCCCGAGTACCGCTCGACGGAGCGGCGGGCGCCCGACAAGCCGCTGATCCTGCTCCCCCACACGCTGTCCGAGATCACCGGGCCGGTCTACGGCCACGACCGTGTCGGGCCGCTCGACCACGATCTCACGAGGCAGCACGAGCTCGAGCCGCTGGGCGAGCGGATCATCGTCACCGGCCGCGTGCTCGACGGCGACGGGCGCCCCGTCCGCAACTCGCTCGTGGAGATCTGGCAGTGCAACGCCGCCGGGCGCTACATCCACCGCGCCGACCGCCACCCGGCCCCGCTCGACCCCAACTTCACCGGCGCTGGCCGCGCCATGACCGACGACGAGGGCCGCTACCGCTTCGTCACGATCAAGCCGGGCGCCTACCCGTGGGGCAACCACGCCAACGCGTGGCGGCCCGCGCACATCCACTTCTCGCTGTTCGGGACCGCGTTCGCGACCCGGCTGGTGACGCAGATGTACTTCCCCGGCGACCCGCTGTTCGGCCAGGACCCGATCTTCCAGTCGGTACGCGACCCGGCGGCGCGCGAGCGGATGATCGCGAGCTTCGACCTCGGCACCACCGAGTCCGAGTGGGCGCTCGGCTACCAGTTCGACATCGTGCTGCGCGGGCGCGAGGCCACGCCGATGGAGGACTGATGAGCACGCCGTCGCAGACCGTCGGCCCGTTCTTCGAGTACGCGCTCCCCTATGAGGGCGGCGAGCGGCTCGTGTCCCCCGGCGACCCGGACGCGATCCGCATCGTCGGCGCGGTGATCGACGGCGACGGCCAGCCGGTCGACGACGCGCTGATCGAGATCTGGCAGGCCAACCGGCACGGCCGCTACCGGCACCCGGAGGACGCGCGCGAGGAGCTGCCGCTGGAGGACGGCTTCGACGGCTTCGGCCGCTGCCCGACCGACGCCGAGGGGCGCTTCGAGTTCGTCACCGTCAAGCCAGGCCGGGTCGAGGACCAGGCCCCTCACATCGGCGTCTGCGTGCTCGCCCGCGGGCTGCTGCGCCACCTCTACACGCGCCTCTACTTCCCCGACGAGGCGGAGGCGAACGCGGCCGACCCGCTGCTCTCCTCGATCGAGGACGAGGCGCTGCGCGCGACCCTGGTCGCGCGTCCACTCGACGGTGTGCTTGCCTTCGACATCCATCTGCAGGGCGAGCGCCAGACCGCATTCCTTGACGTTTGACTCGATCTTCGTGCCCGACGACGTCGCTGCGGCCGTCAGCGACGAGTCGTGGCTCGCCGCCATGCTCGAGGCCGAGGCCGCCCTGGCCGCCGCGCAGGCCGACGAGGGCGTGATCTCGCGCGAGGCCGCCGAGGCCGTCGCCGAGGCTTGCCGCGGCTCCTATGAGATCGGCGGACGCGAGGCGGCCAACCCGGTCGTCCCGCTCGCCGCCGCGCTGCGCGAGCGGGCGCCCGAGGCGCACCACGGCGCGACCAGCCAGGACATCCTCGACACGGCGGCCATGCTCGTCGCCCGCCGGGCGCGCGCGCTGATCCTGGCCGAGCTGGACGGCGTCGTCGCCGCCTGCGCCCGGCTCGCCGCCGAGCACCGCGCCACGGTCATGGCCGGGCGCACTTTGATGCAGCCGGCGCAGCCGATCACCTTCGGGCTCAAGGCCGCGGGCTGGCTGGACGGCGTCGCCTCGGCGCGCGAGCGCCTGCGGCACGCGGAGCTCGCGGTCCAGCTCGGCGGGCCCGTCGGCGTGCAGTCTCCGCGCCTGATCGCCCGGTTCGCCGAGCGGCTCGAGCTCGGCGAGCCGCGGCTGGCGTGGCACAGCGACCGGACCCGCGTCGCCGGCCTCGGCGCGGCGCTGGCCATCGCCGCCGGGGCGTGCGAGAAGGTCGCGCTCGACATCGTGCTGATGGCCGAGGCCGGCGAGGCCGCGGAGTCGAGCGAAGGCGGCCGCGGAGGATCGTCGTCGATGCCGCACAAGCAGAACCCGGTCGGCGCCATCCGCGCGCGGGCCGCCGCGCGGTCGGTGCGCGGCGCGGTCGGCGTGCTGCTCGAGGCGATGGCGGGCGAGCACGAGCGCGCGGCCGGCGCCTGGCAGAGCGAGTGGAGCGCGCTGAGCACCGCGCTCGCCTGCACCGGGGGCGCCGCCTGGTCGCTGCGCGAGGCGCTCGACGGTCTCACCGTCCACCCCCACCCCGTCGAAGGCGAGGTCGACCAGGCACTCGTCGACGAGCTGATCGACCGCGCCCTGGAGCTGGAATGACCAACTACGTGCTCGAAGGCCCCGTGCTCGCCCCCGTCGTGATGTTCGCGAGCTCGCTCGGCACCACGCTCGAGATGTGGGACGCGCAGGCGGAGGCCTTCACGGACGAGTTCCGCGTGCTGCGCTACGACCACCGCGGCCACGGCGACTCGCCGGCGCCGTCCGGTCCCTACTCCGTGGACGACCTCGCCGGCGACGTGCTGGCGCTGCTCGACGAGCTCGCCATCGAGAGCGTCACCTTCGTCGGGCTGTCGCTCGGCGGCGCCGTCGCCATGACGCTGGCGCTGCGCGCTCCCGAGCGGATCGAGCGCCTCGCGCTCTGCTGCACGTCGCGGCACTTCGGCCCGCCGGAGACGTGGGCGGAGCGGGCGGCGACGGTGCGCGCCGAGGGCGTCGAGGCGGTCGCCGACGCCGCCCTCGAGCGCTGGCTGACGCCGGAGGCGCCCGCCGCGATGCGCGAGCGACTGCGCGCGAACCTGCTCTCGACGCCGGCCGAGGGCTACGCCTCCTGCGCCGAGGCGATCGGCGGCCACGACCTGCGCGGGCGGCTCGGCGACATCCGCATACCGGTGCTGGCCGTCGCGGGCGACGGCGATCCCGCGTCCCCGCCGGAGGAGCTCGCGGCGATCGCCGAGGAGATCCCGGGCGCGCGACTGCACGTGATCGAGCGGGCACGGCATCTGGCCGTCGTCGAGCAGGCCGACCAGTTCAACCGGCTGCTGCGCGCCTTCCTGGACGACGGGATGCGCACTCGCCGCGAGGTGCTCGGCGACGCGCACGTCGACGCCGCGATCGAGCGCACCACGGACTTCACGGCCGACTTCCAAGACCTCATCACGCGCTACGCGTGGGGCGAGATCTGGACCCGGCCGGGCCTCGACCGGCGCACGCGCAGCGCGATCACGCTCACCGCGCTGGTCGCCGGCGGGCACGAGAACGAGCTGGCCATGCACACGCGCGCCGCGCTGCGCAACGGGCTCAGCCCGGACGAGATCAAGGAGGTCCTGCTCCAGACGGCGATCTACTGCGGCGTCCCGGCCGCGAACTCCGCCTTCGCCATCGCACAACGCGTCATCGGCGAAGAGACCAAATAGTCTGTTGTATTGTCCCCCGCGTCGTCTGACGAGGAGGAGCGATGCGACGGGGTTGGCTGGTTGCGCTGGGGATCGCGGCTGCGCTCGTGGCCGGAGGGTGCGGCGACGACGAAGAGGAGTCCGGCGGAGGTGGAGGCGGGCAGGCCGAGCAGACCACGCTGCGGGTCGGAGTCATCCCGATCGCCGACGTGGCGCCGCTCTACCTGGGCATCAAGCAGGGCTTCTTCGAGGAGGAGAACCTCAAGGTCGAGCCGCAGCTCGCCGAGGGCGGCGCGGCGATCACGCCGGCCGTGCTCAGCGGCGACTTCCAGATCGGCTTCTCGAACACCGTCTCGCTGCTGATCGCGGCATCGAAGGACCTGCCGGTCACGATCATCAGCCAGGGCGTGCTGGGCGGCAAGACCGAGGAGGAGGCGTGGGCCGACCTGCTCGTGCTCAAGGACGGCCCGATCAAGGAGCCGAAGGACCTCGAGGGCAAGACGATCGCCGTCAACACGCTCAAGAACATCTGCGAGGTCACGATCCGCAAGTCGCTGTCCGACATGGGCGTCGACGACAGCACGCTCAAGTTCACCGAGGTGCCGTTCCCGGACATGAACGCGGCGCTCGAGGCCGAGCGCGTCGACGGCGCCTGCGTCGTCGAGCCGTTCGTCAGCCAGGGCAAGGCCGGCAAGGCGAAGGGGATCGACCCGTTCTACGTCAACACCGCGCCCGACCTGACGGTGGCGACCTACTTCACCTCCAAGCAGTACGCCGAGGAGAACCCGGACGTCGTGAAGAGCTTCGTCACCGCGATGCAGAAGTCGCTCGACTTCGCCCAGAGCAACCCCGACGCGGTGCGCGACATCCTCACCGAGTACACGCAGATCCCGCCCGAGGCGGCCGCCAACATCAAGCTGCCGCAGTGGCGGCAGGACATCACGCTCGACACGGTCGAGCTGCTCTCGCAGCTCAGCCTCGAGTACGGGCTGATCGAGTCCGAGCCGGACCTGAACGAGCTGATCGCGGACTGATCAGCAGGCGCCGGCGCCGTACGCGAAGCAGTCGAGGACGACGCCCCGGAAGCTCGTCACGCGGATCTTGTCGCCGCTGTCGTTGAGGATCGACTTCGGCAGGCCCCAGTGCTTCTCGAGCGAGGAGTCCTCGAGCGGGTCGCCGCGCGTCTCGATCGTCATCTCCTCGCCCGGCTGGAGGACCGACTCGCGTGGGAACGCGTAGCCGTAGGGCGGGCTGTGGAGCCGGTAGCCGTCGAGGTCGATCGCGAACGCCGCCGTGTTGCGCACGGTCACGACCTCGCGCCCGCGCGGCCTGGCGGTCACCTCGACGGCGCCCTGGTAGGGGTCGGTGCAGGTGAGGCGGCAGGGGTAGGTCATGGACGCCCGCAGGTCTCCCTGCGGGTCGAACAGGTAGGCGCCGTCGCCCATCGCGCGCTCGCCGCCGTTCGCGTTCTCGAAGGCCGGCGACTTGCGCTTCCAGAAGAACTCCGTCCACGTGTCGGTGCCCTTGCCGACGTAGACCGTGAGCGAGTCGCCGGGCGGCAGCGTCACCCAGTCCGGGAACACGTAGCGGTTGACGGCCGAGTCGCGCAGCCACCAGCCGCCGAGATGGACCTCGTTGACGGTGTCCAGGTTGCGGACGCGCATCCACTCGCCGTTGAGGTTGTCCTCGTCGGCGCCGGGCGCGTCCGGGTCGACGATCACGCGCAGCGGCGAGGCGTCGCTGGGGCCGAGCCCGCAGTAGGTCGGGTTCCAGAGGCCGGCCCCGGTGGCGGAGGCCTGCTCGGCGATCGTGCTGTACCCGGCGTTCCACGCCCACTCGGTGCGGTTCGGCAGGAACAGCGCGTGGCCCTCGGCGAGCAGGATGGTGGCGACGTCGCGCCAGCGCCCGCCGATGCGGACCGCCACGGCCCGCCGCGGGCGCACGCCCGAGTGGCTGGCCGGATCCAGGGCCGCCAGCCGGACCCGCCAGCGGCTGGCCCGGATCAGCTGCTCGAGCCGCGCCGTGGCCTCGAGCGCGTGGCACTCCCCGCGCCGGCGGCTCGCGACGCTGCTGTAGACCGTCTGCTCCGTCGCGTTGAGGCCGGTCATGCGGACGTGCAGCCGCCGGCTAGAGCGGTCGCCGTCGACGTCGACGTAGATCGTGTCGCCGTCGCCGATGTACGTGACCTTGCCGGTCCAGACCGTGCACTGGAGCTTGGAGCCCGGCGCCAGGCACGAGCCGACGCGGGCCTCGGCGGCCGGCGCCGCCGCGAGGGCGACGACGAGAAAGGTCAGGCAGGCGAGAACGCGGGGCACGTTGAACCGAACACGCTGCGGCGTCAGCGGTTGCGCAGCTTCGACAGAAGCCCTTGCGCCGGCTGACGGCGGTCGAGCTGGCGCTTGAGCTCGAGGTCACCGTACCGCCCGGTCAGGTCCACGAACGCATGACCGCTCTCAGCGGCCTTCTCGATCAGGAACTGCTTGTGGGGGAGCCCGTAGATCCGCGCGTCCATCGCCTCGGCGAAGTGCACGGCCAGCGGGAACACCAGCGTCGGCTCGTACTCCTCGCTGTGCTGCCAGATCGAAGGGCTGAAGTCGTCGCCGCCGATCCAGCCGCCCTCGCGCACCTTGGGGAAGACCTTGATCAGGTCGACGGTGATGCCGCGCAGCGTGTGGTCGCCGTCGACGTAGGCGAAGTCGAGCGAGCCGTCGGGGATCTGGTCGATCACCTCGGTGGTCGTGCCGCGCAGCACCACGCGCTTGCCCTCGTGCGCGGCGGTCCGCTCCATCGACTCGTCGAAGAACTTCCGGAAGACGTCGTCGGACTTGTTGGCCGGCTTGTTCCAGTCGGCCAGGTTCCGCCACGGGTCGATCATGTAGTAGGTCGAGATGCCCGGACAGTCGTCGAGCAGCTTCTCCGCGAACTGCCCTCGGTAGACGCCGATCTCGGCCACCGTGGCGGCCCCGCTCTCGCCGACGAACCGCGTCCACAGCTCCGCGCGCGAGGGCGACGCGCCGCTCCACTCGCGCAGCTGCGCCTCTCCGATCACGCCAGCTCCCGGAACAGCGCCTCCCAGCGCGGCCCGATCGCCTCGATCGTGTACTCCTGAGCCGTCTCGGCGGCGGCCGCGCCGCAGCGTCGCCGGAGCTCCTCGTCCTCGATCAGGGCGGTCAGGCCGGCGGCGAAGGCGGCGGGGTCCTTGGGCGGCACGATGATGCCGTTCCGGCGGTTGTCGATGATGTCGCGCGGGCCGGTCGGGCAGTCGAACGCGACGACGCCCATCCCCTTCCCCATGGCCTCCAGCAGCACCAGGGGGAAGCCCTCGAAGCGCGAGCTGAGGGCGTAGATCGAGGCCTCCTCCATCTCGGCCGGCAGCTTGTCGCTCGGGCCGGGGAGGTCGACGGAGCCGTTGAGCTCGTGGTCGGCCACGGCCTGCTCGAACTGCTTGCGCAGCTTGCCGTCGCCGCAGATCCGCAGCTGCCAGTCGGGGTGCTCGGCGTGCACCGCGGCGAACGCCTCGATCAGCATGTCGTAGCCCTTCTGGTACTCGAACCGGCCGGCGGCCAGCACGCGACGGCGGGCGAGGTCGGCGCGCGGCCCCGTCACGTCGTGGACGGTGTTCGGGATCACGACGAGTCTCAGCCGTCCGTCCAGCATCCGGTCGTATGCCTCGCGGTCCTGCTCGGTGAGCACGACGAGCACGTCGAGCCGCGGATAGGTCTTCGCCATGCGCTTCCGCAGCGGCTTGACGTGGTGCCCGAGGTTCATCTGCTCGAGGCCCACGATGGTCACGCCCGGCGGCCGCAGCTCGGCGGCCACGACGTTCAGCCCCGGGCGCGTCGTCACCAGGAAGCCCGACCGCCGCCGCAGCGCGAGGACAGCCTGGAGGTCGACCCACAGGTTCCAGCTGCTCGCGCGGTGGTCGTGGTGCGGGTAGATCGCGCTCCCCCGCTTGCGCAGCAGCCAGCGCACGGGCCGCAGCGCACCCGGCACCGCGCCCGGCCGGCGGTCGTCGATGGTGCGCACCTTCACGCCCGGCGGGAACGAGCCGAAGAACGGCTCCTCGCGGGTCCGCATGACGCTCAGCAGCTCGACGTCGTAGCCGTTCGCCGCCAGGTACCCGGCCATGTTGTGGGCCGCCCGGATCGTGCCGCCCATGCCCCAGGCGCTGGTCAGCATGATCGTGATGCGGCGGTCGGCGCCCGCGCGGTCGCGCGGCTGTGCGCGCGCGAGGCGCACCAGCACGGAGCGCAGCACGCGCATCACCAGGCGCTTGAAGGACAGGACGATCGACCCCATGGCGGGCGGCAGGATACTGAGGACGCCCTCGTTAGACTCCCGGCCCGCATCGTTTCGGCAAGCGAGGAGGGTGCCGTGCCAGACACGGGTCCGCTGCGGCCGGCCCCCGTGCACGGCCCGGTCTTCATCATCGGAGCGATGGGCTCGGGGTCGACGCTGCTCCGGCTCATCCTGGACAGCCACGACAACATCGCGATCCCGCGCGAGACCGGCTTCATGCGCGCGTACAACGCGCACCAGTTCATCCCGTACAAGTGGTCCGGGCGCAACTGGGCGAAGCGGATGGGCTGGAGCCGGAAGGAGTTCGACGAGGAGCTTGCGCGCTTCTACGACCGCATCTTCATGCGCAACGTGGAGCGCCAGGGCAAGGAGCGCTGGGGCGACAAGACGCCGTACCACACGTGGCACATCGACGACATGGCGCGCCTGTTCCCCGAGGCGGTGTTCATCGGGATCGTCCGCCACCCGGGCGCCTGCGTCAGCTCGAACATGAATCGCTGGGGCCACTCGGTCGGCCAGGCCGCGTACCACTACGCGCGCTACAACCGCGAGATCGCCCGCCAGGCGGCGCAGGTCGGCGAGCGCTTCGCCATCGTCCGCTACGAGGATCTCGTGCTGCGGCCGGAGGCGCTGCTGCGCGAGCTCCTCGACTGGCTCGGGGAGCCGTGGTCGCAGGGCGTGCTCGAGCACCACACGGTGCAGGGCGCCCGCGGCGGCAGGCTCAATGTCGAGGGGCGCAGCCGCGTCGACGACCCGATCGACACGTCGCGGATCGCCAAGTGGGCCAAGACGATGAGCGAGGGGCAGCGAGCGGTGCTGCGCCGGCGGCTCGGTGAGCTCGGCGCGTTCTTCGGCTACGACGTCGATGACCCGGCGGGCCTCGCCCCTCTCCGCGAGGGCTCCTTGATCGCGGCGGGCCCGGACATCGACGCGCGCATCGAGCGCCACGGCCACCTCGACTTGCGCACGCGCGGCTCGGTGCCGGTCGCCGACCGCCTCTACGACCCGCGCAAAGTCGGGATCCGCACGCTCGAGGCGCTCGCCGAGCTCACCCGCCCGCCGGAGCCGAGCGCGCCGCGGCGCGCGGCGCTGGCCGTCTGGACGCGGCTGCCGGAGCGCCTGCGCAGCCCGATCCGCCGCGCCGTCCGGCGCGCCCGGGCGCTCAGTCGCTGACGAGCCGGCGCTTGGCGCGGGAGGCGATGCGGCGCACCGGCGAGGACGGCAGCGGCTGCGCGCCGTCGACAGCGCCCATCGCCGCCTTGATCTCGCGAGCCCGCAGCGCGAGGTCGTTGATGCGCTCGGCGCGCTCGATCAGCCGGATGATCTCCGGCAGCACCGCGTCGTCGTAGCGATCGGACGGGTCCAGCCCGCCCGGCATGACGTCGTCGTAGCCGAAGCGCTCGAAGTCGTCCGCGTAGAGCGCCCGCGAGATGTCGAGCACATCGGGCGGGAACAGCGAGGCGATCGGCTTGAGCGGCGTCTCGTTCGCGCGCAGCAGACGCAGCGGACCGCCGTCGTAGCCGCGCGCCCGCAGGTGCGTCTCGAAGTCCTCCAGGAGCTCGCCGATCTCGCTCGTCCGGTAGATCCGCGTGTACGGCATCCGGTCGGCCGCCAGCATCCACCCCTGGGGCGCGAAGTGGCGGTTGCGCATGATGGTCTGCTCGGGGTCGCGAGCGATGAGCCGCGCGAAGCGCACGAACTCGTCGACGATGTCGCCGCCGTGCTCGGGGACGCGCGGGAACCACTCCTCTCCGCCGAACTGATCGACCCACCACGGCTCGCGCAGCAGCAGCTTCGACTGCCAGGCCGAGAACAGCCGGGCGGTCGGGTGGCGGACGACGGCGAAGATGAACCAGCCGTTCTCCGGCGAGATCTTCTCGAGCCGCTCGTCGGACATCCGCTTGGCCATCGGCGTCTTGCGCCACAGGCTGCGCCGGTGGATGGTCATCGTCCGCGAGACCTCGCGGCTGAGCGAGCGGTGGAACTGCTCGGGGTCCTCGCCCTGGAGCTCCGCCACCAGCCATTTCAGGCTCGTGCAGGCTGCCTTGTTGACGGAGACGTACACCGCCTGCCAGCGCTTCATGACGTACGTCGCGGTCTTGTGAGGAGGCAGCTGTTCGCGCTTCACGGTCGCAGCCAGCGTACTGCCGAAAACGAATGCGGCTTACTCGCACTCTCAAGTTCGCGCGAGCGCCTTAGCATCACCGCGATGCCGAGAGAGTCGCCGAGACGCCGCCTGCTCGGGCCGCTCGCGGTGGCCCTGCACCGCTGCGCGCTCGGTCTCGCGGCTCTGCTGCCGCGCGGCAGCGCCGCGCCTGCGCCGGGTCCGGTCCGCATGCTGCTCGCCCACGCCTGGGGCATGGGCGGCACCATCCGGACGACGCTCAACGTCGCCGGCCACCTCGCGCAGACCCGCGAGGTCGAGGTGGTCAGCCTCGTCCGCCGTCGCGAGCGGCCCTTCTTCCCGCTGCCCGCCACGCGGGCGCTGACCGAGGGCAAGAGCGTGCTGGACCGCCTGCCGAGCCTGCTGATCCATCCCGAGGACTACGTCTATCCGCTCTGCAGCGTGCGGACGGACATCGCGCTGCTCCGGTGGCTGCGGTCCCTCGACGGGGGCGTCCTGATCACCACGCGGCCGGCCTTCAACCTGCTGGCGGCGCGGCTGGCCCCGCGCGGCGTCGTCACGGTCGGCCAGGAGCACATGCACTTCGCGTCGCACCGGCGGCGGCTCGCCGAGGACATCGCGCGCCGCTACGACGCGCTCGACGCCCTCACCGTCCTCACGAGCCATGACGAGCGGGACTACGGCTCGCTGCTGCGCACGCGCGTCGAGCGGATCCCCAATCCGCTGGCGCCGCTCGGCGGCGGCACGAGCACGCTCGAAGCGCCGCTCGTGGTCGCGGCCGGCCGGCTCACCTCGCAGAAGGGCTTCGACCTGCTGATCGGGGCGTTCGCCAAGGTCGCCGAACAGCAGCCGGCCTGGCGCCTGCGGATCTACGGCTCAGGACCGGAGCGCACGCGGCTGCAGGCGCAGATCGCCGACGGCAACGTCGAGCTGATGGGACGCACCCGAAAGCTGGGCGAGGCGATGGCGGAGGCTTCGCTGTTCGTGCTCAGCTCGCGCTTCGAGGGCTTCGGGATGGTGCTCGTGGAGGCGATGAGCAAGGGCGTTCCGGTCGTCAGCTTCGACTGCCCGCACGGACCGGCGGACATCATCAGCGACGGCGTCGACGGGATCCTGGTCCCGCCCGAGGACGTGGACGCGCTCGCCGCGGCTCTCCTCGAGCTGATCCGCGACTCCGATCGCCGCCGCCGCTACGGCGTGGCAGCGCTCGCCAAGGCGCGCACGTACGCGATCGAGACCATCGGTCCGCGCTGGGACGCGCTGCTCGGATCGCTAGGCTCCGACGGCTTTGACGAGCGGGTTGAGTGACACACGCGCGGCCGCACGGAGGACCGACTTGACGCCACCGCCCGCCGTCCGCGGCGGGACGCCGGTCGACGCCGCCGTGCTGTTCGCGACCGCCCGCGCCGGGGACGGCGGACCCGCCGCCCTGCTCCCGTTCGCCGACGGCACGCTGCTCGGCCGGCTCGCCGCCCAGCTCGCGACGCTCGGCGTGTCACGCACGGTCGTCATCACGCGCCCCGCCTGGGAGGCGGACGTGCGCGCGGCGCTCGGCGAGGACGCCGAGGTCGTCGCGTCGCCCGACGTGGTCGCCGATCTGGGGCTCGTGGCCGAGCTCGCGGGCGCGGCCGGCGACCGCGGCCTGCTCCTCGCCAACGGCGACATCGCCACGCATCGCGAGGCGCTCGCCGGCCTCCTGGCCGACCCGCGCATGGCCACCGGCATCCTCGGCGGCGGCAGGCTGCGCCCGATGGTGTTCCGGATCCGCGGCCGCCGCGGGCGCGTGATCAGCGCCGGGTCCGCCTACCACGCCGTCCACCGGCCGACCGCGACGTTCCTCGGCCTGCTCAAGGTGACGCCCGGCGACGGACCGGCCCTGGCCCGGGCCGCCGAGCAGCTCGCTCCGCTGTGCGCGGAGCCGCCGGCGGCATGGCTCGAGGAGCTCGAGCGCAAGGAGGAGTCGTGGCGTCTCCGGCTCGCCGCCGGCGACATCGCGGCGGACGCCGACGAGGCCGCGGAGTCGCCCGACGACGAAGTCGCGGTGCCCGAAGAGGAGGAGCGCGGCGCCGACGTCGTGCTGTCGCCCGAGGACGAGGAACGCCTGCGCGACCGGCTCGCGACGGCGCCCGACGACGTCGTCGCGCTGCTGCTGGTCGGGCTCGTGCGCGGCGGCGCGCACATCTGGACGAGCAACCTCCGCCGGCTGTACTGGAGCCGGCCCCTGTCCCCGGCGTCCGCCGCCGAAGCCGAGCGCGAGATCGCGGACATCGACGAGGACCGCGTCCTGCTCGACTCGGCCGTCAAGGGGGCCGACGGCTTCTTCACGACCTTCTTCGTCAGCACGTACTCGCGGTACATCGCGCGCTGGTGCGCGCACCGCGGCTTCACGCCGAACCAGGTGACCACCGTCTCGGTGCTGATCGGGCTGCTCGCGGCGATCGCGTTCGCCACCGGCGAGCGCTGGGGCCTGGTGACGGGGGCGGTGCTGCTCTATCTCGCCTTCGTCACCGACTGCGTCGACGGCCAGCTCGCCCGCTACACGCGCCAGTTCTCCAAGCTCGGCGCGTGGCTGGACTCGGTGTTCGACCGCACCAAGGAGTACCTCGCGTTCGCCGGCCTGGCGATCGGGGCGAGCCGGATGGACGACCCCGTGTGGCTGCTCGCATGCGCGGCGATCGCGCTGCAGACGGCGCGGCACATGTCCGACTTCTCGTTCGGCGGCTCGCAGAAGGACGCGATCGGCCACACGCCGCAGCCGCCCGTCGCGCAGGCGCTCGACGCCGCCGGCAAGGCCGTCGAGGCGCGCCGCAGCGACCGCCGCGAGGACGAGCCGCCGGCGCCGCCAGCGCGCTCGCTGCCGGAGCGCGTGCTCGGCGCCTGGCACCGGATCGACCGCGCGCCCGGCGTGCGCTGGGTCAAGAAGATGATCGCCTTCCCGATCGGCGAGCGGTTCGCGGCGATCGCGATCACGGCGGCGCTGTTCACGCCGCGCGTCACGTTCATCGTCGTGCTCGCCTGGGGCGGCGTCGCGGCCCTCTACACCCAGACCGGCCGGGTGCTCCGATCTCTGCGATGACCGTCACCGCCTCGCCGGCGGCGCTCGCTCCGCCCGACCCCATCGCTGTCTACCGCGACGACGGCCCGCTCTCGCGCGCGCTCGGGACGCTGCTGGGCGACGCCCTGCGGCTGCCGGGCGCGGGGCTCCTGCTCATCGCGCTGCTGGCGCTGGTCGCTGCGATCGCGATCGGCGGCGGCGACACGCCGCGCCCCGTGGCGGCGGCCGTGCTCGCGTTCGTCGTGCTGCTGGGCGGCGCCTCGTGCGGCGCCCCGCCCCGCCCGAAGATCCGCTGGGCCGAGCTGCCGCTGCTGCGGGGGACCGAGTACATGGCGCTCATCTGGATCGCCGCGCTCGAGGGGCCCGACGCCTACCCGGCCGCCTTCGCCCTGCTGGCCGCGCTCGCCTTCCGCCACTACGACCTGGTCTACCGCCTGCGCCATCGCGGCGTGACGCCGGCCACGTGGGTGAACGCGCTGTCCGGCGGCTGGGACGGGCGCATCGTCGTCGGCTTCCTGCTGCTGCTGGCGGGCGCCCTGCCGGCCGGCTACTTCGTGGCCGCCGCCGTGCTCGGCGTCGCGTTCGTCGGCGAGGCCGTCTACGGCTGGCTCGCGGTCGGCCGCGTGCAGCGACCGCTCGAGTACGAGGACGAGGAGGACGAAGGTCAGTGATCGGCATGGTGCTCGCCGCAGGCGCCGGAACGCGCCTGGGCCCGGAGACCGCGGAGCTGCCGAAGACGCTGCTGGGCGTCGACGGCGACCGCACGATCCTCGACGTCGCGCTCGGGAACTTCCGCCACGTCGGCCTCGAGCAGGCGGTGGTGGTCAGCGGCTACGCGCACGACCGGCTCGCCGAGCGCGTGCCCGCCCTGGAGGCCCGGCATGGGCTGAAGATCGAGCTCGTCTACAACCCGAAGGCGCTCGAGTGGAACAACGCCTACTCGCTGTGGTGCGCGCGCGAGGCGTTCCCCGAGGGCGTGCTGCTCGCCAACGGCGACACCGTGCACCCCGCCTCGGTCGAGGAGACGCTGCTGGAGGCGCGCGGCCCCGAGCTGGTCATCGCGGTCGACGACTCCAAGCCGCTGGCCGAGGAGGAGATGAAGGTCCACGT
Organism: uncultured Solirubrobacteraceae bacterium; assembly: GCA_963835525.1. Taxonomy (GTDB): domain Bacteria; phylum Actinomycetota; class Thermoleophilia; order Solirubrobacterales; family Solirubrobacteraceae; genus DASSUW01. The sequence continues at coordinate 1,065,793 of CAWIFM010000008.1, read as the reverse complement.
CACATCCGACGGCTACCTGGACCGCATCAACAAGGCGCTCGAGCCGTCGACCGCGCACGGCGAGTACATCGGCGTCACGCTGATCGAGCCGGCGGCGGCGCAGCCGCTGGCCGAGGCGCTCGAGGCCACCTGGCGGCGCGACCCCTCGCTCTACTACGAGGACGGCTTCCAGGAGTTCGCCGACCGCGGAGGCCGCGTCGGCATCGCGCCGATCGGCGTGGTCGAGTGGGTCGAGGTCGACGACCACCGCGACCTCGCGCGTGCCCGGGAGGTCGCGTGCCGCTGCTGACCCGCATGGTCGGCACGCCGCTGACGATCGACATCGGACCAGGTGCGGTGGCGGGGCTCGCCCCGCTGCTGGCCGACCGCCGCATCTCGAGCGGCGGGCATGTGGCGGTGATCGTCGGGCCCGGGCTCGGCGAGGAGATCGCGGCGACGCTGCGGCCGCAGCTCGCCAACGCCGAGATCTGGGACGTGGCGGGCGGCTCCGTGCAGGCGGGCGCCGAGCTGGCCGCGCGGCTGCGGGCCGGGTTCTACGACGCGGTGGTGGGGATCGGCGGCGGCCGCACGATCGACGTCGCCAAGTACGCCGCCAGCCTCTCCGGCCTGCCCTCGGTGGCGGTGGCCACGAGCCTCGCCCACGACGGGATCGCCTCGCCGGTCGCGTCGCTGGTCGATGACGACGCCGGCCACAAGGGCTCGTTCGGCGTGCAGATGCCGATCGCGGTGGTCGTGGACCTCGACTACGTGCGCCGCAGCGAACCGGCGATGCGCCGCTCGGGGATCGGCGACGCGATCAGCAACCTGTCGGCGATCGCCGACTGGCGGCTGGCCGCGCGCGAGCGCGGCGAAGAGGTCGACGGCGTGGCCGTGACCTTCGCGCGCGTGGCGGCGACCTCTTTGGTGCACCGCGAGGACGGGATCGAGGACGACGCGTTCCTGATCGCGCTCGCCGAGGCGCTCGTGCTCTCCGGCCTGGCGATGGCCACGGCAGGGTCGAGCCGCCCGTGCAGCGGCGGCGACCACGAGATCCTGCACGCGATCGACGTGCTGTTCCCGGGCACGGCCAACCACGGCGAGCTGGCCGGCGCCGCGAGCCTGTTCACCTCCTTCCTGCGCGAGGACGAGGGTCTGGCGCACGGGATCGACACGTGCCTGCGCCGCCACGGCCTGCCGCGCACGCCGGGCGACCTCGGGCTGACCGAGGACCAGTTCGTGGAGGCGGTGGTGCGCGCTCCCAGCACCCGCCCGGACCGCTTCACGATCCTCGAGCACCTCGCGCTCGACGAGGCCGGCGTGCGGCGCGCGGTCGCGGGATTCCTCGATGCCTACGATCGCTGAGCTGCGGGCGGCCACCCAGCCGGCCTCGATCTTCGAGCGCAACAGCGGCGAGCACTGGGCCGGCCGGCTCTACATCCGCCGCTTCTCGCCCTACCTGACGCGGGCGCTGCTGCCGACGCGGATCACGCCCAACGGCGTCACGTGGCTGATGATCCTCGCCGGCCTGGCGGCCGCCGCCGTGCTCGCGGCGCCCGGCGTGCTGCCGGCCGTCGCCGCCTTCCTGCTCATCCAGCTCCAGATCCTGCTCGACTGCTCCGACGGCGAGCTGGCGCGCTGGCGCGGCGTGAAGTCGGTCCGCGGCGTGTACCTCGACCGGATCGGCCACTGGCTCACCGAGGGGGCGCTGCCGATCGCCATCGGCATCCGCGCCGAGGAGCCGATCCTCGGCCTCGTCGCCGCCGTGCTCGTGCTGCTGATCAAGGGCGAGTCGGCGCTGGTGGCGGTGGCGCGGTCCGAGGCCGGGCTGCCGGTGGTGGCCGACACGCAGGCCGTCGCCGCGCCGCGGCCGAGCGGGCTGCGGCGCGGTCCGGCGGGCGATGGGCGCACTGCCCTTCTACCGCGCCTTCGTGGCCATGGAGGCGACGATGCTGGCGCTGGCCGCCGCGATCGTCGACGCCGTGGCCGGCGACCTGATCGGCTCGCGCGTGCTGGTCATCGCGCTGGTCGCGATGACCGCGATCACCGCGCTCGGCCACCTGGTCGCGATCATCACCTCGGACCGCCTTCGATGATCGGCGCCGTCGTCCTGACCCAGGGCCGCCGGCCGGCCGAGCTGGCGGCGGCCCTGGAGTCGCTGGCCGCGCAGGCGGGCGTGGAGACCGACGTCGTCGTCGTCGGCAACGGCTGGCAGCCGGAGGGGCTGACCGTGCGAACGGTGGCGCTCGCGGAGGACCGCGGCATCCCGGCCGGGCGCAACGCCGGCGTGAGCGCGGTCGGCGGCGAGCTGCTGTTCTTCCTCGACGACGACGCCCGCCTGGCCTCGCCCGACGCGCTCGCCCGCGTAGCGGAGCGGTTCGCGGATCCGGGCCTCGGCATGCTGCAGCTGAGGGTGCGCTCCTCGGACGGCGGGCCGGCGCCGCGCGACTGGGTGCCGCGGCTGCGGGTGGGCGACCCCGCCCGCTCGAGCGAGGTGACGGCGGTCTGGGAGGGCGCGGTGGCGGTGCGCCGCACCGTCTTCGAACAGGCCGGCGGCTGGCCCGAGGCGTTCCGCTTCGCGCACGAGGGCATCGACCTGGCCTGGCGCGTGATGGACACGGGCCGCCGCGTCGAGTACGCGGGCGACATCGAGGTCCTGCACCCCTCCTACCGCACGGCGCCGCACGACTACTCGGCCTACTACGGCGCCCGCAACCGCGTCTTCCTCGCCCGCCGGCACCTCCCGCTCCCGCTCGGGATCCTCTACGTCGCCGGCTTCGCGCTCCGCACGCTCCCGCTGCGGCCCGGTCGCGCCGCACTGCGCGGCTACCGCGACGGGCTGCGGCAGCCGTGCGGCCCGCGCCGCCGCCTGCGTGTGAACACTCTGTGGCGCATGACGCGCACCGGCCGGCCCCCGATCATCTAGCGGCTAGCCTCTCCCTGCCCTTGACCGCCCCCGTCACCGATCGCGAGCAGCGCCAGCGCACCGACGAGTTCACGTCCGTGCGGCACGTCTACGAGCCGCACCGCGTCGGCCTGCCGCCGCTGGGCTCCTACTTCCGCGAGCTGTGGAAGCGACGCGAGTTCGCGCTCGAGCTCTCGCGCACCGAGCTGCGGGCGCAGCACTACAACACCCTGTTCGGGCAGCTGTGGCTGATCCTCAGCCCGCTGCTGCTGGCCTGCGTGTACTTCGTGCTGGTCGACATCCTGCGGGCGCGTACCGGCGGCATCGTGTTCTTCGCGCATCTGATGGCGGCGCTCTTCGCCTACTACTTCGTGACCGACGCGATCCGCCAGGCGGTGCGGTCGGTGGTCGGCGGCGGCCGGCTGATCCTCAACACGGCGTTCCCGCGGCTGCTGCTGCCGGGCGCCTCGGTGATCACCGCCTTCTGGCGCTTCCTGCCGACCATCCTGATCTTCCTCCCCGTCTTCTTCATCGCCGACCTGCCGGTCGGCCCGCACCTGCTGTGGCTGATCCCCGTGTTCGCGCTGTTCGCCGTGCTGGCCATGGGCCTGGCGGCGCTGGTGGCCGCCGGCCAGGTCTACTTCCGCGACCTCAAGAACTTCCTCACCTACGCGCTGCGGCTGTGGCTGTACGGGTCGCCGATCCTCTACCTCGCCGCCGAGGTGCCGGACCGCTACCAGTTCCTGCTGGTGCTCAACCCGCTCGCCCCGCTGCTGACCGCGTGGAGCGACGTCATCGACCTCGGACGCGCGCCCGACCCCGCCGACCTCGCCTTCGGCGCCGCGTGGGCGTTCGCCTTCTTCGTCGCCGGCGCGCTGTTCTTCATGTCCAGGGAGCGTGAGTTCGCTGTCCGCCTCTAAGGCCGCTCGGATCCGCGTCGAGGACGTGTCGGTGACCTACCGCACGTCGCTCGACCGCAACCCGACGCTCAAGGGCGCGCTGCGCAAGCTCGGCCGGCGCGAGCGGATCATCCGCGAGATCGAGGCGCTCAAGGGCGTCTCGTTCGAGGTCCCGCACGGCAAGGTGATGGGCGTGGTGGGCGCCAACGGGGCCGGCAAGTCGACGCTCATGCGCGCCGTGGCCGGGATCCTGCCTCCGACCAGCGGGCGGATCGAGGTCCAGGGGCGCGTGAGCACCCTGCTCTCGCTCGGCGTCGGCTTCAACCGCAAGCTGACCGGGCGCGAGAACGTGGTCCTCGGCGGGCTCGCGGCCGGGCTCACGCGAGCTCAGCTGCGCGAGAAGTACGACGAGATCGTCGCCTTCGCCGAGCTCGAGGACTTCATGGACATGCCGATGCGGACGTACTCGTCCGGCATGTACGGGCGGCTCGCCTTCGCCGTCGCCGTGACCATGGAGCCCGACATCCTGATCATCGACGAGGCGCTGTCGGTCGGCGACGCGCGCTTCCGCCGCAAGTCGTTCAACCGGATGCGCAAGCTGTGCAGGCAGGACCGCACGATCCTGCTCGTCACCCACGCGCTCGGCAGCGTCGAGAAGCTCTGCGACGAGGCGATCTGGATGGACAAGGGCGAGATGCGGATGTGGGACGAGCCGCACGCCGTCATCGAGGCCTACACCGACTTCCTCGGCGTCCGCGACGACGAGGAGGACGACCCCGTCACCATGGAGGACGTCTAAGCCGAGGCGCGGGGCGGGACGCAGCCGCGCACGGCGTACACGCGCCAGGAGCGGTTGCGGTAGATGCGCACGAAGTTCTCGGGCGGCTCGACGGCCGGGAACGTCTGGCGGGTGTAGATGCGGCGGGTCGACCGGCCGCGCCGCGGCAGCAGCAGCATCCGGCCCATCGGGCTCGCGCCGCCGGCCACCGTGCCGACCGTGCCGGGGTCGCCGCCGAGCCCGTAGCGCGCGAAGGGGATCGGGCGGTGGTCGCCGGTGGTGAGGGGCCCGCATCGCTCGAAGGCCGCCCGCACCCGCGGCGCGTCGGTCGCGCGCTCGAGGTGCCGGTAGAGCACGCCGTCGAGCTGCACGCGCCGGTCGATCTTCTCGAGCTGCGGGACGTGCCAGGGCAGGTACGCGATCGAGAGTCCGCCCGCGACGATCCCGGCCACCATCCACGTCGTGCGCGCGCGCCCGCGGGGGAGCATCGTCCAGCCGGCGACGGCGAGGCCGTAGAACAGGCAGATCAGCACGGTCGGCGTGTCGACGTAGCGGCGGATGAGCGGCAGCCCGAACAGTGGCCCGGCGGCGAAGACGGCGATCATGGCGGCGACCGCGACCAGCGGCAGCGCCGCTCGGCGGCGGGCGTGCGCCCAGGCGAAGGCGAGGCCGATCGGGATCCCCAGCAGCACCGGCTCGCGTAGGGCGAAGCCGAAGTACTGCGCCGTCCAGTACGGCACGTCCTCGGGGCTCCGGCGGCGGTCCGCCGCATCGGCGAGCGCGGCCGTGCCGTGGAGCGAGTGCAGCGGGTCGCCGGTCACGATCCAGTCGGTGCCCGCCCAGATCAGCGGCGCCGAGACGGCCAGCGCGGCGGTGCGCACGCGGTCGCGGGTCGTCGTCCCCGGCCACAGGTAGAGCCAGTAGAGGCCCGACAGCACCCACGCCTCGGGGCGTAACAACCCGGCCAGCGCCAGCAGGACGAGCACCGGCACGCCGCGGCGATGTCGTTGCGCCTCCAGCAGGACGGCACCGACCACGAGCGCGGCGAACGGCAGGTCCTGGTAGCCGATCATGGTGTCGCGCAGGAGCACCGGTCGCGTGATCACGACGAGGGCGGCCACGGCGCCGACCCACGGGTTGAACAACTCGGCGCCGAGCCGGTAGGTCAGGTAGACGAGCGCGCCGAACGCGAGCAGCGTCAGCCACAGGATCGCGATGTCGGCCTCGCCGCCGAACGGCAGCGCGAGCGAGCTCACCGCGGTGGCGAGCGGGTGCGGCGTCGGCGCGAAGTCGGCCGTGTACTCGGGCAGGAAGCCGCTCCAGGCGTCGCGTGCCCACAGCAGCGCCCACTGCGCGTCGTAGTTGACGTACGACGGCCGGAAGATCAGGAACGCGACGACCGCGATGCCGACCGTCGCCGCGATCCCTGCCACCCAGCCGCTGAGAGGGTGCCGGCGTCGCTCCGGGGTCGGCTCAGGCGGAAGCGGAGCCGCGGGAGCAGGCCTCGGGGGAGAGACGATCGCCATCGACCGCGCCACGATAGCGGCCGGAGCGGCCGAGCCCGCGCCCTTCGTCACGTTTCGGCAACGCGATTCCGCAAGGTGCTTGGTCTAGGGTGATCCGCCATCTTGCCCGCCTTCGCCGTCGCCACGCCGATCCAGGTCGTCGCGCTGCTCGCCACCGCGGCGGCGCTGGCGGTCGCGCTCGTGGTGCCGGACCGGCGGCGGCGCGCGCTGGCCATGCTCGCGGCGCCCGCGCTGGGGGTCCTGTCGCTCGCCACGTTCGCCAACAGCCTCGACCCGCTGCTCGAGCCCGTGCTGTGGGCGGGCGCGGCGGCCGGAGGCGTGGCGGTGCTCGCGCTCGCCTGGATCGTGCACCGGCGGCCGCTCGCGCTGCCGCTGCTCGCGGTGGCGGCGCTGCCGTTCCGCGTGCCGGTGTCGATCGGCGACTCGGCGGCCAACCTGCTGCTGCCGCTGTACGCGGTCATCGCCGCCGGGACCCTCTCGTACGCCTGGCGCGCCCTGCGCTGGGGCGGCCCGGACGCCGAGCGCGACCCGCGGCTGCGACGGGTGGCGTGGGCGTTCGCCGCCGTGCTGGCGCTCTACGGCCTGCAGGCCGCCTACTCGACCGACGTCGAGCAGGCGATCAAGAACGTCACCCTGTTCTACGTCCCGTTCGCGCTGCTGTTCCTGCTGCTGCTCGAGGTGACGTGGAGCGCCCGGCTGCTGCGCTGGTCCCTGACGGTGACCGTCGGCCTCGCGCTCGTGTTCGCCGCCATCGGCTGCGTCGAGTTCGCCACCGGCCACCTGCTGATCACGAACGCCAAGGTCGTCGAGGCCAATGACCTGCTCCCCTACTTCCGGGTCAACTCGCTGTTCTTCGACCCGAACATCTACGGCCGCTACCTGGCGCTGACCATGATCCTGCTGGCCGCCGTGCTCCTGTGGACGCGCCGGCGGCGCGAGGCGATCCTGATCGCGCTCGCGCTCGGGCTGCTGTGGGTCGGCCTCGTGTTCTCGCTCTCGCAGTCGAGCTTCGCCGCGCTGCTGCTCGGCCTCGGCGTGCTGGCCGCGCTGCGCTGGAAGGCCTGGCCGGTGCTGGCCGGAGCCGGCATGGCGGCGCTCGTCGCGCTCGGGCTCGTGCTCTTCGCGCCCGCCACGCTGAACCTCGAGACCGGCAACGTCAGGGACCTCGACCGGGCGACGAGCGGGCGCGCGAACCTGATCGGCGGCGGGCTGCGGATGATCCGCGACCGGCCGGTGTACGGGTACGGGTCGGGCTCGTACGCCGAGCAATACCGCGAGCGCGAGAAGGTCAGCTCCGAGAAGGTCGCGGCGGCCTCGCACACGATCCCGCTGACGGTGACGGCCGAGCAGGGCGTCATCGGCCTCGCCGCGTACCTGGCGCTCGTCGTCCTCTCGCTGGCGCTGCTCTTCGACCGGCTGCGCAGCATCGGCGCGCGCTGGCCGGGCACGGCGATCGTGGCGCGCGCCGGGCTCGCGGCGGCCTACTGCGCGCTCGTCCTCCACACCCTCGTGTACGCGGCGTACCTGGAGGATCCGCTGACGTGGGCGCTGCTGGCGATCGCCGCCGGGCTGCGCGCGGGGCCGGTCGAGGACGACGCCGCCGCGGAGCCCTCGCCGGCGCTGGCGGCCACAGGGGCATGACGCTCGTCCGCCCCGAGTTCGAGCCGACCCTGCCGGCGCTCGTGCGCCGCAAGCTCGGCGTTCGCGAGCGCACCACGATCCTGGTGCTGGTCGCCCTGCTCGCCCTCGCGATCGCCGCGATCGTCCTCGTGCGCCCGCGTGTGGATCGGACCAGCGAAGTCGTCCACGGCGACGCGCCCGCGTTCACGCTCCAATATCGCAACGACCTGTTCCACGACGAGCCGCCCGAGGCCGGCGAGCTCGCCCGGCTCGCGGGACGCCGCGGGCGCCAGGCGGTCACCATCACCGTGCGGCCGTTCGCGCTGCCGGGCCGCGAGGGCAACGTCGCCCAGGCGTTCCTGCCGATCCACGCCTCCGGGCACATCGAGCGCCTCGGCCTCGACCTGGACGGCTTCGAGTTGCGCGCCGAGCATCGTGCCCGCGTGCACGACGCGCCAGGCTACGAGGTCCGCTTCCGCTCCGGCGCGCGCGGCCGCTACACGTTCGGGAGCGATCTCATGCTGCTGCCGAGCGAGGAGGCGAGCACGGGTGGACTGCTGCTGAGCCTGCGGCGCGAGGTCAGGGGCAGCCCGAGGCTCAGCGCCGCCGAGGAGGAGTTCGCGGACCTCGCGATGGAGGCGATGCGGTCGGTGCGCTTCGGAACCGGCCCGGTCTGAGAGGCCGCGCGCGGCCGGCGCCCCGATCCTGGGCACCGGCCGTGTACGCGAGGCGCCCCGGTCCGTCCCGTCCTTGTGTCTCTCTCCGTCCGTAGCCTCCAGACAGCCCGACTGCGCGTCTCTCCGCCATGTCCCGCCACACGGCTTGACGAGTTCCTACCCGCCCTAACGCCGAATAGCCGCGAGTGGACGAAAAAAATGAGCGCTCTCAAGCGTCCAGAAACGCCACCGCTCGGCAGAAGGCTGCCTCGCCGCCCTGGAAGCGCCAGGGGAAGCAGCCGAACGTGATCTTCTGGTCGAGCACCTGGTCGATCTCCCCGCCGAGGTTCTCGATGTGGATGACGTCGTGCGGGAACAGCAGCGTGTGCATGATCTGGTAGTCGGGCTTGGGGAAGATCTCGTCGAGCGAGCGGCCGAGCTTCGCCTCGGCGTCCTCCGCCTCGTCGGGCCGCATCTTCCGGATCACCGTGTTCATCGGGTGGTCGAGCGTGCCCGCGTCGATCGCGAACCAGCGGATCTTGCGGTCGAGCGTCCACTCGGCGAACGCGCGCGTGGGGCCGGGCTGGCGGATGAAGTACTTGGTCTCGTCGACCTCGCTGCGGTCCTTCCAGTTCTCCGGGTAGTGCTTGTGATAGCCGGTATGGATGATCACGATGTCGCCCGGCTCGATCGTGATCCCGGTGTCGCGCTCCCACTGCTCGAAGTGCTCGGGGCCGAAGAGGTCGAAGTCGCCGATCCCCATCTTCTCGAGGTCGACCACGCAGGCGGGGCCGATGAGGAAGTCGAGCGACAGGTCGCCGATGAACTTGCCGCCCGACAGGAAATGGGCGGGAGCGTCGAGATGGGTGCCGACGTGCAGCGTGGAGGTGATCTCCTGGCCGCCGGCCTTGTCGAAGGCCAGGCGCTTGATCCACTTGACGGACGGGCCGTCGTAGCTGGCGAACGCGGGGGTGTGGACGGAGAAGTCCTGTGAGAGGTCGAGGACGCGCATAGGCGCGTCAGCCTATTCCTCGGCCTCGGCCAGGCGCTTGATCGCGGCCAGCCGGGCGTCCCACTCCCCCGCGATCGCGTTGAGCTGCCGCGCCGTCGCGGTCAGCCTGTCGGGGCGCACCGTGTAGCGGACCTCGCGCCCCGCGCGGCGGCTCTCGACGAGCCCGGCGCGGTCGAGCACGCCGAGGTGCTTGATCACCGCCACGCGGCTGACCGGCAGGTCGCCGGCCAGCGTCGTGGCGGTCGCCTCGCCGCGCTCGGCGAGCAGGGTCAGCACGCGCCAGCGCGTGGGATCGGCGAGCGCGGCGAAGACCTCCATCTCAGGCGGTGACGCGCTCCGAGTAGGAGGCGACGTTGCCGAGCTGGACCTCCCAGCCCTCGGTGTTGCCCTCGAAGGCCTCGCGACGCTGCTCGTCGGTGCCGTCGAGCTCCTCGAAGCCGCTCTCGACCACGCGCAGCCGAGTGCCGTCGCCCTCGGCGGCGAGCGTGAACTCGACGAGCGTGGAGTTGCCCTCGTCGGGCTCCTCGCCCCAGTGCTCGCGGATCGCCGCCCAGCGGTACGAGAACCGCCGCGGGGGGTCGAGGTCGACGATCCGCGCGCGGCCGACGCCGTGCTCGGCCCAGCGCATCACCATCTCGCCGCCAGGCCGGAGGTCGATCTCGGCGCCGTCGTCGCAGAACCAGCGCCCCACGTGCTGCGCCTCCGTCAGCAGCGACCACACCCGCTCGACGGGCGCGGCGATCATGGTCTCGCGTTCGATCTGCATGGGATCCTCCCGAATCGACGTGTCACCACAGGGTTACACATCTACGCACGAGGTGCAACCCTACGGTTACACAAACCGGCGGCCGCGCCCCGGGCGTAGGCCCGCCCGGTCGAGTGCCCGAGCGCGACGAGCCGTTCCAGCGCACGAGCGTCGCCGGCGAACAGGGCCTGAAGCGGTTCGGGCCCCATTCCGCGGACCGCCAGCTCGAGCAGCGTCGCCGACAGCGCGGTCGTACGCGAGCGGAGATCAGGACCGACCAGAGCCTCCAACCAGGCATCAGCCCCGACCCAGGGCGAGGACGCGACCACGGCAGCCACGCCCGCCACGAGGTCGTCGCCCTCCGGGGTCAGACCTCCGCCCCGCCCGATCAGCCGCGCGCCGGCGGCCGCGGCCAGCGACGGGTCGCGCGTCTCGACCGCGCGCACGAGGTCCTCGGGACCCGAGGCCTCGAGGTCCGCCGACCCGCGGATCGTGGGGTCCCACACCTCGCCGATCGGCACCACGAACTCATCGCCCACCGACGGCAGCCGCCCAACCTGCGCGCCGTTCGGCAACACCGGCGGGCCGACGCTCAACACGACGATGAAGCCGTCGGCATCGACGTACGCCGCCTCGCGACCGCGGCCGACGACGCGGCCCCGGCGGCCCACCACCGGCGCGGCGACGATCACAGTCCCGCCAGCGCCCGCACCGCCTTCACGAACGCCTCCATCGGCGGCTCCACCAGCCCGGCGCCGATCTGCCCCACCCCCGGCTCGCGGTGCGCGATGCCGGTGTTCACGAACGGCAGCACCCGCGTGTGCACGACCTCGCGCGCGTCGATCCCGGTCGGCGTGCCGCGGAAGCCCAGCGAAGGGATCTGGTAGCTGCGGCTCTCGGTCCACGTGATGTCGTACATCCGCCGCGTGGCCTCCAGCGCGTCTTCGGCGCTCCCGCCCACCACCCGCACGATCGCCGGGGCGGCGGCCATCGCCAGCCCGCCGAGCCCGGCCGTCTCGGTGATCGTGCTGTCGCCGATGTCGGGGTTGGCGTCCTCAGGCCCGAAGCCCGGCAGGTAGAGCCCGTCGATCATCCCGCTCGGGCCCGTGAACCAGCGGTCGCCGGTCCCGCTGAGTCGGACCCCGAACTCAGTCCCGTTGCGCGCCATGGCGACCACGATCGAGGAGCGGTCCACCCCTGCCGCGGCGTCGGCGACCGCCTTCGAGGCCGGCATCGTCAGGTTCAGGAAGAAGTGGTCGTTACCGGCCATGAAGCGCGCGACGGCGGCGACGTCGGCGGCCGGCTCGTCGAGCTCGATGAGGGCCGGCATCAGCTCGCGCAGCAACAGCGAGGTGCCTGCGCGGTTGCGGTTGTGGCCCTCGTCGCCCATCTGGAGCGCCTGGGCGATCATCGCCCGCAGGTCGATCGGCTCGCCCAGGGCCCGGCCGAACACGCGCGCCAGGACGTCGCGGATCCACGCCAGACGATCGAGCACCGACGCGTCGTTGGCCCCGTACCGCAGCACCTTGCCGAGCCCCTCGTTGAACGTGCAGAACGCCCGGTTGCCGTGGGCGGCGTTCTCGATCACGCACATCGGCATCGAGGCGCTGACCACGCCGGCCATCGGCCCGACGGCGCCGCGCTCGTGGCACGGCCCGAACTCGAAGGCGCCGGACGCGGCCATGCGCTCCGCTTCCGACAGGTCGCCGGCCAGGCCCTCGTAGACCGCCGCGCCCAGCACCGCGCCGCGCAGCGGGCCCGACATGTCGGCCCACTCGATCGGCGGGCCGGCGTGGAGGATCGTGCGCTCGCCCATGCCCGGCAGCAGGTCGCGCGCGACGCCGACGCCCGCGAGCATGGGCTGCGCGTCCTCCATGCGGGCCACGGCCTCGTCGTTCGCGCGCGCGATCGCCTCGGCCTCCCCCGCCAGGCGCGCGAGCGCCTCCTCGCTGCCCGGCTCGGGCGGCCGCCACTCGACGCGCTCCACGCGAACGTCCTGGCGCTCGAGCTCGTCGGCGAACAGGTCGACGCCCGCGTTGGCGACCGCCAGCGGCCTGCCGAGCAGCTCAGCCACCGGCCGCCTCCTTGGCCAGCCGCGCCGCGTGCGCGTTGCTGCGCGTGACGACCGCGCCGGCCGCCTCCAGCGTGGCGCGCTGCGCGTCGAGCCCCTGCGGGTCGCCGTCGGCGCCGCACAGCGCGACGATCACATGGCGGTCGAGGCGCCTCGATCACCGGGGCCAGCTCGGCCGCCGGATCGGGGTGTGCGCCGTAGCCGAGCACGACGTCGAGCAGCAGCACGGGCTCGCTCGCGGCCGCGAGGTGCTCGAGCCGCAGCGAGGGGTCGATCATCGGGTGCGCGCGGCCCTCCGTGTACTCGTCGGCGCCGAAGTCGGTGAACGTTCCGTGGCCGACGATCCGCTCGGCCTCGCCGCACAGCGTCCCGCCGCTGTAGAGGCCGCGGACCTCGCCGCGGACCGGCGGTCGCGTGAGCCGCTCGCCGGCCGCCGGGAGCGAGCCGCCGACGTGCTCAGCCGCCGCGCGCGCCGCCTGCTCGAGCGTCATGCCGAAGCCGAGCACCACCGGCTTGCCGGTGGCTGCCGCGGCCTCCTCGATCGCGGTGGCCACGGCCGGGTCGGGCGGCTTGGAGATCGCCACGATGGCGCGCGTGTCCTCGTCGCCGGCCAGCAGCTCGAGGCCGCGCCGCATCATCAGGCCGCCGACCTCGGCCGACAGGTCGCGCCCGCCGACGCCGATCGCGTGCGACACGCCGACGCCGGCCGCGTCGAGCAGGCAGCTCACCTCCTGGATGCCGGTGCCCGACGCGCCGACGATCCCCACCGGCCCGCGCCGGACCGCGTTGGCGAAGCCGAGCGCGACGCCGTCGATGATCGCGGTGCCGCAGTCGGCGCCCATGAACAGCAGCCCGCGCTCCGCCGCGCGCCGCTTCAAGGCCGCCTCGTCCTCGAGCGTCACGCCGTCCGAGAAGCAGAACACGTGCAGGCCGGCCTCGAGCGCGGCCGACGCCTCGTAGGCGACGTGCTCGCCGGGGATCGAGAGGAAGGCGAGGCTGAGGTCGTCCTCGCGCCGGGCGGCGGCGGCGATCGAGCGCGCGGCGGCGCGCTCGGCCGCGGCGGACGGCGCCCCCTTGGACGCCAGCTCGCGCTCGACCGCCGCGACCGCGGCCTCGATCGCCTCCTCGTCGTCCGCGCGCACCGCGATCACCAGGTCGTTCGGGCCGACGTCGTCGCCGATCTCGAAGCCCTGGTCGCGCAGCAGCTCGACGTTGAGCGGCGTCCCCATGCCGACCGACGCCCCCGCGGCGCGCGAGACGAGCATCAGCGTCACCGAGTCGTAGTAGGCGCCGCCGCGCACGATCACGCGCTCGCTCATACGCGCGTCCCCACCGAGCCCTCGACGCCCTCGCGCAGCCGCTCGAGGCTCGTGATCACGGAGCGGCCGCCGTCGCGCGCGAAGGCGAGCGCCGCCTGCACCTTCGGCCCCATGCTGCCGCCCGCGAACTCGCCGGCGTCGAGCAGCGCCTGCAGCCGGTCCGGGTCCACCTCACCGAGCCACTCCTGCCGGTCGGTCCCGTAGCCGATCGCGGCCGCCTCGACGTCGGTGGCGATCAGCAGCACGTCGGCGCCGACCGTCCGGGCCAGCAGCGCCGCCGTGAGGTCCTTGTCGAGCACGCACTCGACGCCGCGCAGCACCCCGTCCTCGCGCACCATCGGGATGCCGCCGCCCCCGCAGGCCACCACGATCGCGCCGTCCTCGATCAGCGCCACGATCGCGGCGCGGTCGAGGATCTCCAGCGGCCGCGGCGACGGCACGATGCGGCGCCACCCCTTCGAGCCGCGCTCCTCCCACGCCTCGCCGGCGGCGATCCGGTCGGCCGCGTCGCCCTCGCTCACGTAGCGGCCGATCGGCTTCGTCGGGGTCCGCCACGCGGGATCGCCGGCGTCGACCAGCACGCGGGTGACGACGGTGGCGACGAAGCGCTCGGGCAGCCGCGCCTCGAGCGCGGTGACGATCAGGAAGCCGAGCGTCGCCTGCGTCTGCGCCACGCACCAGTCGAGCGGCACGGGCGGGACGACGTGCCGCGCGAGATCGTTCTTGAGCAGCAGGTTGCCGACCTGCGGGCCGTTGCCGTGCGTGATCACGACGTCGTGGCCGTGCTCGACCAGCTCGGCGATCTGCACGCACGCGCCCTCCACGGCCTCCTGCTGGGAGGCGGGGTCGGCGCCACGCTCGCCGGCGATCGCGTTGCCGCCGAGGGCCACGACCAGACGCATGTGCGCAGGCTATTGGTCCTGAGCCGCCGCGTAGCGGGCGGGCGCGGTGCCGACCGTCGCCGTGAAGTCGCGCACGAGGTGCGCCTGGTCGTAGTAGCCGAGCGTGATCGCCAGCCGCGCCCAGTCGACGTCGCCGCCGGCCGTGGCCTGCGCGGCCGCCTCGTGCAGCCGGTAGCGGCGGATCACCCACGACGGCCCGAGCCCGACGTGATCGGCGAACAGCCGCTGCACCGAGCGGACGCTGAGCGAGAGGCGCTCGGCGAGGTCGGACACGCGGTTGAGCTCGCGGTCCTCCTCCAGCAGCCTCACGGCGCGGTCGGCGAGCTCGACCTCGGGGTCCGGCTCGGCCGGCAGCAGCGGCTCGAGCGCGGCCTCCATCGCCGCCACCGCCTGCTCGAGCTCGTCCGCCGCCTCGACCGCGCGGGTCAGGGCTTCGCCGTCGAGGCCGGGCAGCGTGGCGGCGGGCAGCCGGCGGTCGCGGATCGAGGACACCGGCGCGCCCAGCAGAGGCCGCAGCCCGCCCGGCCGGAAGCGCAGCCCGACGGCGCGGCCGCGGCCGGCCAGCGTGCGCTCGAACCGCTCGCGCAGCGGGCCATACAGCCACGCGCCGCCCTCCTCGACCACGAGGTGCGTGGACGGGTGCGGCAGCGTCGTCTGGTGGTGCGGCTCGCGGTCGCGCAGGTCCCAGACCACGATCCAGTGCCAGACCGTGTACGGGGCCAGCCGCGGTCCGGGGTCGAAGCGGTGCAGCGCCCAGGCGTCGTCCGGAGGTGTGCGCAGGACCCCGCGGACGTCGCTCATGTCGCGATTCTCCAAGACCGGCCGGGCGGCCGCGCCTATCGTCGAGCCGATGAGCGTCACCGCGAGCTTCGAGATCACCGGCTGGGACGAGACGACCTACGACGCCCCCGAGGAAGGGCCGCCGCTGATCCGTGCGACCGTGCGCAAGCGCTTCAGCGGGCCGCTCGAAGGCACGAGCGTCGCCGAGGTCCTGATCGCGGGCCGCGAGGGCTACCTCGCGTCCGAGCGCGTCGACGGCGCGCTGGAGGGCCGGCGCGGCACGTTCGTCATCCAACACGGCGGCGTCGGCGACACCGCGTTCGGCCACATCGTGCCCGGCTCGGGCACCGGCGAGCTGGCCACGCTGAGCGGCGAGGCCGTCTACGCGCACGACGACGCTGCGCGTTCTCTGACCTTGAGCTATGCGCTCGCCGCGCGGTCGTAGTTCAGCCGCATCAGATCGATCACCTCGCGGATGTCCGCGTCGGAGGCGATCCGCCGGGCGCCCCACGCCACCTTGTCGGGAAAGACCGGGTGCGGTTCGATGCGGCCCTGCGTCCTGAGCTCGGCGCCGACCTTCTTCGGGAAGCCGAAGTGGGCGACACGGTCACCGTGCAGGTGACCGATCTCGCGCCGGCCGGCCCGCAGCGACAGCTCGCCACGACTGCCCGACACGGCGCTCACGTCCGGCCACGACGTGACCTCGTCGACGATCTGCTCGCTGGCGCTGCGTGTCTCGGTCATGCCCGTCATGGTCGCGTGCCGTCGGCCTCCTTGCCACGGGCAATTGGTCCTACGACCCGCGACCTACGGGTCGGTCCAGCAGCTGCTGGTCCCGGAGTACGCCGGGTTGCGTCCCTCGGCCTCGTCGACGCGGAACTCGCAGAACATGCGCCGGCCGTCGAGCTCACCCTCGCAGTCGACGGCCCGGCGCGGCTCGCCGGAGCACGTGACGTCCTCCGCGTCCGGCATCAGCTCCTCGACCGTGCCGCGTTCGGAGGCATAGCGGTCGGAGCCGCAGGCCGCGAGGACGAGCGCGAGGAGGACCCCAATCGTGGCGGCGCGCACGCTGCCAAGGTAGTGCTACCGAATCAGCTCGGAGAGCAGCGTGGCCACCGTGCGGTCGGTGTACTGCTCCGCGCTCCAGCCGCGCTCGCCGACGAGGTGCTGCCAGGTGGTCGGCTGGATCCGCGACCACGCCCAGTCGGCGGCCTCGTCCACCGTCCAGCCGGGCGCGAGGTCCACGCGCTCGACCGACCGCCGGAGCGCCGTGCGCAGCTCCCCCATCCGCTGGCGCCAGGCGCTGCCGCCGTCGTCGCCGGTCACCTCCAGCGCGCGCGCGACGGAGGCGATCGTCGGCATGTAGTCGCACCAGGCGCGCAGCAGGTGCTCGAGCCCCTCGGCCGGCGGCATCCCCCGCGACGCCGCGACCTCGTCGACGAAGCCGCTTGCCTCGTCGCGGTGCCGCGCCATCGCGGTCAGCAGCCCGGCGCGATCGCCGAAGTGGAAGTAGACGAGCTGGCGCGAGACGCCGGAGGCGGCGGCGATCTCGCCCACCGTGACGTCGACCGTCCCGCGCTCGGTGACCAGCCCCCAGGCCGTCTCGAGGATGCGCGTCGGCGTGTCGGTCATCGCACCAGCCTCTGCTCGCGCACGGTCTCGGCCACCACGCGGCCGCCGCGCAGGACCCAGCGGCGCGGCGCCTGCTCGCGCAGCGCGTCGCGTGAAGTCTCGGCGTCGAGCACGACGAGGTCGGCGCGGGCGCCCGGGAGCAGCCCGTAGTCGGGCAGGCGCAGCAGGCGGGCGGCGTCCTCGGTGACCATGCGCAGCGCGGCGGCGATCTCGTCGGGCGTGCCGAGCTGGGCGGCGTGGGCGGTGATGAGCGCGACCTGGAGCGGGTCCGCGTTGCCGAAGGGGTAGAAGGCGTCGTCGACGCAGTCCTGCCCGGCGGCGACCACGACGCCGCCGCCGATCAGCTGCTTGATGCGCGGGATGCCGCGCCGGCGCGGCTCGAAGTCGCCGCGCCCCTGGAGCATCAGATTGGTCGGCGGGTTGGTGGCGACCATGACGCCGGCACGGGCGGCGCGGTGGATGACCGAGTGCGCGTAGTCGTCCTCCCACGCAGCCATCGCGCACACGTGCCCGGCGGTCGTTCGCGGGCCCCAGTCGCGCTTCGCGGCCTCCTCGACGAGGATCTCGAACGAGCGCCAGTACGGGTCGTCGGTCTCGTCGACGTGCATGTCGACGTCGGCGTCGTGTTGGCGCGCGAGATCGAGGCAGAACTCGATGTGGCGCCGCGCCTCGTCGAGCCCGTCCTCCCAGTGCGGCATGCCGCCGACGACGTCGGCGCCCTCCTTCATGGCCTCGGCCATCAGCTCGTCGGTGCCGGGGTCGCGCCAGATGCCCTCCTGCGGGAAGGCGACGAGCTGGATCTCGCACAGGTCGGCGTGGTCGTCGCGGGCAGCCGCCACGCCGCGCAGGCCCTTCAGGCCGCCGACGGTGTCCACGTCGACGTGGCTGCGGATCGCCGTCGTGCCCGCGATCACCGCCGCGCGGATCACCTCGCCGGCGCGGGCGCGGATCTCGTCGGGAGTGGCGGCACGCTTGACGCGATGCGAGATCGAGATCGCCTCGGCCAGCGTGCCCGAGCGATTGGGGCCGACCAGCGTTCCGGTCCGCACCTTGTCGAGATGGATGTGCGGTTGCACGAAGGCGGGCGAGACGAGGCGGCCGCCGGCGTCGAGCACGGGGCCCGGCAGGCCGGTGCCGATCTCCGCGATCCGCTCGCCCGCGATGCCGATGTCGACCCGCGCGCCGTCGACGCGAGCGTCATGGATGACGAGGTCGTAGGTCACCAGCCGGCGAGCGTCTCGACCGCCTCGTCGAACCGCTCCGCGGACTCGCAGGCGAGCAGCAGCATCAGCAGCAGGCGGGCCTTGGCGGCGCTGAGGTGGCCGGCGCCGACGACCCCCAGCTCGCGCTGGGTCACGACGCCGCCGGGGCCGCCGTAGATGGCGTGCACGCCGCCGCTCGGCACGCGCGTCGCGTTCACGACGGGCAGGCCGCGCTCGACCGCCGCGCGGATCCCGCGCTCGGCGCTGCCCGGCACGTTGCCCAGGCCCGTGCCCTCGAGCACGAGCCCGGCGGCACCGGTGGCGTCGAGCACCGTCTCGATCAGGTGGTCCTCGAGGCCGGTGTAGGTCTGCACGATCGGGACCGCCGGGAGCGCGTCCGGGAGCGGGAGCAGCACGCGGCGCGGCGGCGGCATGGTGATCGTCACCGAGCCCGGCACCGCGATGCCGACCGGCCCGTGGCCGGGCGACTGGAGGGCGTGCACGCGCGAAGAGTCCTGCTTGCGGGCCCAGCGCGCGGCGTGGATCTCGTCGTTGAGCACGAGCACGGTGCCGAGCCCGCGCGGCTCGGCCGCGACCTGCGACGCGCACAGCAGGTTGCGCGGGCCGTCGGCCGAGATCTCCGAGCCGTTGCGCATCGCGCCCGCGAAGACGACGTCGGACTCGACGGTGAGGTCGCAGAAGAACGCCGTCTCCTCGATCGTGTCGGTCCCGTGGGTGACGACCACGCCGCCGCCCGACGCCCGCCGCGCCACCTCGAGCATCGTCTCCGGCGTCACGTTCCAGCCGTTGACGTGGGCGACGCTCTCGACCTCGACCGGCCCGAGCCCGGGCACGCTCGCCACGAGGTCCTCGGCGCTGACCGCCGGCCGGACGGCGCCGGTCTCGGGGTCGGCGAGCGACGCGATCGTGCCGCCGGTGGCAACCAGCCGGATCAACGGGCATCCTCGATCGCGGCCGCCGCGCGCACCGCCTCGACGATCCCGACGTAGCCGGTGCAGCGGCAGAGCTGCCCGCCGATCGCCTCGCGCAGCTCGGCGTCGCTCATCGACGGCGCCTCGCGGTAGATCGGCAGCGCGGTCATCAGGAAGCCGGGCGTGCAGAAGCCGCACTGGAGCCCGTGGTGGCGCTTGAACGCCTCCTGCAGCGGGTGCAGTTCGCCGTCCGGCCCGGCCATGCCCTCGATCGTGCGCGATCTCGGCGCCCTCGGCGGTCGCCGCCAGCATCAGGCACGAGCGGGCGGGCTCGCCGTCCACCAGCACCGTGCAGCAGCCGCAGACGCCGTGCTCGCAGCCGACGTGCGTGCCGGTCAGCCCGAGCTGGTGGCGCAGCACGTCGGAGAGCAGCCAGCGCGGCTCGACCTCGACCTCGTGCGCGGTCCCGTTGACGCGCAGGGTGATCTCCATCAGGCGGCCTCCCGGGCGCGCTGGGCCACGCGCGCGCCGAGCTGCTCGGCGAGGTGGCGGCGGTAGGCGGCGGTGGCGTGGATGTCGTCCTCGGGCTCGAGCTGCTCGACCGCCGTCGCGACGTCGCCCACGAACCGCACGGGCGTCGCGCCCATGCCGACGAAGGTGAGCGCGACGTCGCCGTCGGCGGCGAGCGCGGCGACGCCGCACAGGGCGTAGTCGCCGTGCCGGCGCGCGAACTCCTCGAAGGCGCCGCCGCCGCGAGCCGGGAGGCGGACCTCCTCGATCCACTCGCCGGGCTTCAGCGTGGTCTCGAGGTGGCTGGCGAACAGCTCGCCCGCGGCGATCGTCCGCCGGCCCTTCGCCCCGCGCACGCGCGCCTCGCCCTCCAGCAGGACGAACAGGGCGGGCAGCTCGGCGGCCGGGTCGGCGTGCGCGACGCTGCCGACCACGGTGCCGCGCGAGCGGATCGCCGGGTGCGCGACGTGGGCCAGCACCTCGACCATCAGCGGCAGCCGCTCGGCCACCAGCGCCGAGCGCTCGGCGGCGGCCTGGCGCACCAGCGGGCCGAACACCAGCGTGCCGTCGTCGAGCAGCGGCTCGGCGGCCTCGTCGCGCAGGAAGTTGAGGTCGATCAGGTGATCCGGGGCGGCCAGGCGCATGTTGAGGATCGGGATCAGGCTCTGCCCGCCGGCCAGCAGCTTCGCCCCCGGGCCGAGCTCCGCGAGCAGGCCGTCGACCTCCTCGCGGGTGCCCGGCCGGTGGTAGGAGAAGGGTGCGGGCTTCACGGCCTCCGCGTGTCCGGCGCGGCCGCCAGCGGCTCGACGAGCGGGTCGCCGTACGCGGTGTCGGGCTCCGCCAGCTCGGGCTGGAAGAACCGCAGCACCTGGTAGATGAGGATCGCGCCGATCGTGCCGAGCGCGATGCCGCCGAACGAGTAGTCGCCCCAGTTCAGCGTGTAGTTGGCCGTGCCGACGATCAGCGCGACCGCCGCCGTGACCAGGTTCACGGGATCGCGGAAATCGACACTGGCCTCGATCCAGATGCGCGCGCCCAAGACCGCGATCATGCCGAACAGCACCGTCACGGCGCCGCCCAGCACGCCGATCGGGATGGCGGTGATGATCGCGCCGAACTTCGGCAGCAGGCCGAGGCCGATGGCGATCGCGCCGGCGATCAGGTACGCGAGCGTCGAGTAGATCCGCGTGTAGCCCATGACGCCGATGTTCTCGGCGTACGTCGTGGTGCCCGAGCCGCCGAACATGCCGGACAACGTCGTCGCGACCCCGTCACCCATGAACGAGCGGCCGATCATGGGGTCGAGGTCGCGCTCGGTCATCGTGGCGACCGCCTTGACGTGACCGGCGTTCTCGGCCATCAGGACGAGCAGCACGCCGGGCACGACGAGCAGGATCGCGCGCATGTTGAAGTCCGGCGTAATGAAGTCCGGGAATCCGAACCAGCCCGCGGCGTCCACACCGTCCCAGTTCACGTCGCCGAGCAGCCCCGCGACCACGTAGCCGAGAACCACGCCGAGGAACACGCTCATGCGCGACAGGAAGCTCTTCACCGCCACGCCGATGATCAGGATCGCGACGAGCGTGATCATGGCGAGACCCGCCTGCTGCTCGAACTGCTGCCACGCGACGGGCGCGAGGTTGAGGCCGATGAGCGCCACGATCGAGCCGGTCACGATCGGCGGGAACAGGAACTCGAAGACGTTCCAGCCGACGCGGTCGACGATCAGGCCGACCAGGAAGAGCGCGATGCCGGCGGCCACGATGCCGGCCAGCGCCGCCTCGAGCCCCTCGGACTTGGCGGCCAGCACCGGGGCGATGAAGGCGAAGCTCGAGCCGGTGTAGGACGGCACCCGGTTGCGGGTGAGGAGGTTGAAGATGATCGTCCCGACGCCGGAGAAGAAGATCGTCGTCGTGACGGGGAAGCCGGTCAGGACCGGCACCAGCGCCGTGGCGCCGAACATGGCCAGGATGTGCTGCCCACCCAGGCCCAGCATGTACGGCATGTTCAGCCGCTCGTCCGGCTTCACCACCTCGCCCGGCGCGACCGTCCGGCCATCGCCGTGGAGCTTCCACCCAACGCGCGTGCTCGCCATCGTCCCTCCGATCAGCGGAACCGATGCGCGGATTCTGCCTGGTACGGCGGCGTCCGTTCAGCGGCGTGCCGTCCAGCGGCCGACGGCGACGCCGATCAGGGCGAGCGCGAAGCCGCCCAGCGCGCTGGCGACGATGACCTTGGCTCCAGTCGGGGCCGCCTGCTGGGCGGGCACGACCGCGGCGCCCGGCTCCGCCGCCGCCACCGCGGGGGCGCCGCCCACGATCCGTTCGTCCAGCGCGCTCAGGAACTGCTCCGTCGTCCGGCGCGCGGCCGCCCCCATCAGCCGCTGGCCGACGCCCGCAAGCGGGCCGGTGACGTTCGCGTCGGCCTCGTAGCTCATCCGGGCGCCCTCGCCGTTGTCGGCCAGGCGCATGCTCGCGACGGCGGTTACCGAGCCGGGCCGGCCGCTCGCGGTCGCCGTGACCGTGCAGCTCTCGCGCTCCTGCTTGTCGGACAGGGCGAAGGTCCCCTCGTACGTGCCCCTCACCGAGCCGACCCCGACATCGACGCTGAGGGCGTACTCGTCCGGGCCGGTCGGCTCCAGGCGGCGCGCGCCGGGAAGCGTCGCGGCGAGAATCTCGGGGTCGTTGAGCGCATCCCAGACCCGCGCGCGAGAGGCTCGGAAGTCGTGGTCGCCGGAGATCTTCATGCCGTCAGCTTCTTCTTCTGGACCTTGCCCATCTCGTTGCGCGGCAGCTCGTCGAGGAAGTGCACCACGCGCGGGCGCTTGTGCGGGGTCAGCAGGTCGGCGACGTGGCCGGCCAGCTCGTCCTGCGACGGCGACTCGCCGGGGCGCGTGACGATCCAGGCGACGATCCGCTCGCCGAGGTCCGGATCGGGCTCGCCGGTCACGGCGGCCTCCTTGACCGCGGGGTGCTCGAGCAGCGCGCCCTCGATCTCCCCGGCGCCGATCTTGAAGCCGCCGCTCTTGATCAGGTCGGTGGCGCGGCGGCCGACGATGCGGATGTAGCCGTCGGGCGCGCGGGTGGCGAGGTCGCCGGTCTTGAACCAGCCGTCGGTCATGGCTTCAGCGGTGGCGTCGGGGCGGTTGAGGTACTCGAGGAACAGGTTCGGGCCCTTGACGTGGATCTCGCCGATCGTCTCGTCGTCGGCCTTCTCGATCGGGTCGCCGTCGTCGTCGACGAGCCGCAGCTCGACGTCGTTCAGCGGCGGGCCTACGTAGCCGGGCCGGCGCTCACCGGAGGCCCTGACGCCGGTGTTCATCAGTGTCTCGGTCATGCCGTAGCGCTCGGCGATCTGCTGGCCGGTCAGACGCTCGATCCGCTCGTGCTCGATCGCGGGCAGGGCGGCGCTGCCGGAGACGAGCAGCCGGGCGCTCGCGAACGCGCGGCACAGCTCGTCGTTCCCCTCCGCCTCGGTGGCCAGCCGGTGGTACATCGTCGGCACCGCGAACATCATCGTGGCGTCGCCCTGCAGGGCGGCGGCCGCGCCCTCGGCGCTGAAGCGCCCGAGGTGATGGACGCCGCCGCCACGCCGGATCGGGCCGAGCGTGCCGAGGATCAGCCCGTGCACGTGGAACAACGGCAGCCCGTGCGCGACGACGTCGTCGCCGGTCCACTCCCACGCCTCGGCCAGCGCGTCGAGGTTGCTCGCGATGGCGCGTCGCGGCAGCACGGCGCCCTTCGGCGGGCCGGTGGTGCCCGACGTGTAGACGACGATCGCCGGCGCCTCGGGCTCCGGCTCGTCCGGGATGTCGCCGCCCTTGGCGCTGAGGTCCACGTCGACGCGGTTCTCCACGGGTGCATCTGTGCCGGGCGGGCAGAGCACGAGCTCGGGGTCCGAGTCGGACAGGATGTGCGTGAGCTCGCTGGTCCCGGCCTTCGGGTTGATCGGCGTGATGGGAACGCCGGCCAGCAGCGCGCCGACCACCGCCACCGCGATCTCCGGCTCGTTGACCGCCCACGCCGCTACGCGCTGTCGGCCTTCGACTTGTTGCGCCACTGCGGTCGCGGCGTCGCGCAGCTGCCGGTAGGTCAGCGTGCGCTCGCCGAAGCGGAGCGCGACCTCGTTGGTGGGGTCGTCGAGGGCCGGGAACAGCACGCGCGGGAGACTAGCTCCCGCCCATCCGCACGCGCACCTGGACCAGGCAGTCCAGCGTGCCGTCCTTCGCCGACAGCGCGACTGCCTCCAGCGTCCCGTCCTGCCGCGATGCCGCCGGGTAGTCGAAGCTCGTGCTCCACGTGCGCATGAACGCCGTCTCGGCCTTCTGGCGGTGGATGCGGCCGCCGCTGCGGCGTAGCCGCACGACGAGCGAGTGCTCGAACAGGTCGCGCTCGGTTCCCTCGGCGTCGACGTGGCGACGGGTCACGGTGTGGTCGGTCAGGCGCAGGCAGCCGCCGCGCCCGCGCAGGATCTCGGCGGCGTCGGTCGGCGGGCGCGCCTTGTAGAGGTCGAGCACCAGCCGCTCGGGCGTGTGCTGCGCGAAGTAGCCGACGTACTTGAAGCGCCGGTCGTCGCCCGTCAGCCGGATGGTGATCTTGCCCGAGCCCTGGGCGATGCGGGCGAAGACGCCCTCGTCGCGCACCGGGTCGGCGGTCGTCCGCACCCCGGCGCGGGTGAGCGGCAGCCGCACGAAGCCGTCCGGAAACGGGTTCGGGTCGGTGGCCACGACCTCTCCGGGCTCCACGCGGCCGCCCGTGAAGTCGATGACCACGCGGACGAACCCGGGGTGGTCGCCGATCCGGATCTCGCGCGCGGTCAGCGCGGCCGAGGCCGGCGGTGCGAGCACCGCGCCGACGACGAGGGTGGTGGCGAAGGCGACCAGGAGCCGGCGCATCGAGCCGATCCTACGCCCACCGGCAAAGCCGCCGCCGCGCTGCAAGACTGCCTGCATGAACGGCCGGCACACGAAGATCGTGGCCACCCTCGGGCCGGCGACCGACCCGCCCGGGAAGCTCGACGAGCTGATCGCCGCCGGCCTGGACTGCGCCCGGCTCAACTGCTCCCACGGCACCCACGACGACCTGCGCCGCCGCGCCGCGCGAGGTCCGCGAGGCGGCCGCCCGCGCCCGCCGGCCGATCGGCCTGCTGTTCGACCTGCAGGGCCCCAAGCTGCGCCTCTCGGCCGGCACCGAGACGCGCGCGCTCGAGCTCGACGACACGGTCGTGTTCTGCGGCGACGGCGGCGGCGGGGACGACCGCGTGGTGGTCGACTTCCCCGGCTTCGCCTCCCTGGTCACCGAGCGCAGCGAGATCGTGATCGGCGACGGCGTCCCCCGCTTCGCGGTCGACAGCATCCAGGAGGGCGACGTCGTCGCGCGCGTGCGCTCCGCCGGCCCGCTGTCCGCGCGCAAGGGCATCAACGTCACCTGGGCACGGCCCGAGCTGCCCGCGATCACCGACAAGGACATCGACGACCTCGCGCTCGCCGCCGAGCTCGACGCCGACTTCGTCGCCCTCTCCTTCGTGCGCTCGGCCGCCGATCTCAACGAGCTCAGGACCCGCCTCGAGGCGCACGGCTCGCAGGCTCGCCTCATCGCCAAGATCGAGAAGATCGAGGCCTACGAGCAGCTCGACGGCATCATCGCCGTGAGCGACGGAGTGATGGTCGCGCGCGGCGACTACGGCGTCGAGGCCGGCGTTGCACACGTGCCGCTGATGCAGAAGGACACGATCTATCGAGCCACGCAGGCCGGCAAGCTCGTCATCACGGCGACGCAGATGCTCGAGTCGATGATCCACGCCTCCGAGCCCACCCGCGCCGAGGCGGCCGACGTGGCCAACGCAGTGATCGACGGCACCTCCGCGGTGATGCTGTCGGCCGAGACGAGCGTCGGCGACTTCCCGGTCCAGGCCGTGCGCGCGATGGCCGAGATCGCGGAGGCCGCCGAGCAGGCGCCGGAGATCCACGGCCGCGCCCGCGAGCTCCGCGGCGAGACCGCGGCCTCGGCGGTCATGCACGCGGCCGTCGAGCTCGCCGACGAGGTCGACGCCGCCGCCCTCGTCGTCCCCACCTCGACCGGCGGAGCCGCTCGCGCCTGCGCGAAGTACCGCCGCCGCCGGCCGATCATCGCGCTCGCGTACGAGCTCCGCGCCGCCAACCAGCTCACGCTCGAGTGGGGCGTCAAGCCGTACGCCGTCGCCGTCGCCGAGACGGTCGACGAGATGATCGACGCCGCGCTGGAAGGCGCCCGCGACCACGCCGGGCTGCCCAGCGGCGCCCGCGTGATCGTCACCGCCGGGCGGCAGACCGGCACGCCCGGTGGCACGAACCTGATCATGGTTCGCGAGATTCCCTGAGCTGCCGCCGGCGAACGTCAACCACCGGCATTGAGGGAGAGGGATCGAGGCCCGGCCGATCCAGCCGCCTCCTCACCCAGCCGCAGTTCACGTTCGCCGGCGCTACACCAACGCCATCATCGGCCGCGCCACGACGCGCCCATGCCCGGCCAGCAACCCCAGCAGCTCCCCCGCCCGGTCCATGGCGGCGTCGTCCATCTCGGCGTGATGGAACATCACCCCCACCGGCGGCTCCGCGACCACGAACCGCCGCACGAGCTCCTCCGGCGACAGCCGGACGAAGTCCAGCGAGACCGGCAGCTCGCGGAGCACGCCCAGCGGCTCGGCCCGCGACTCGCGCGAGAGGACCTCGAAGCCCAGCTCGGCGAGGCAGAGCGCGGTGTCTCGCGTGCAGCGGTTCCATGGCGGCGTGAAGATCGGCTCCACCTGACCGTCCAGCCGCTCCCGCAGCAGCTCGCGCCCCGCCTCGATGTCGCGCCGCTGCTCTGCCGCAGAACGGCTCGGCCCG
Organism: uncultured Solirubrobacteraceae bacterium; assembly: GCA_963835525.1. Classification (GTDB taxonomy): domain Bacteria; phylum Actinomycetota; class Thermoleophilia; order Solirubrobacterales; family Solirubrobacteraceae; genus DASSUW01. Next base: position 1,039,463 of record CAWIFM010000008.1, on the reverse strand, counting down.
AATTCGCACTTGCGCCCCTCCGGCTCGTGGTTGGCGTGCGCGAGGCCGTGCTGGTGAACCGCAACGCCACGGGCCACCAGCTCTCGGGCCATCCCCGGGCCGAGCGCCTGCGGGATGGCGGCGACGTCCACCGGAAGCCCGTGCGCCACGAAGCAGTCCAGCAGCGCGCGTAGCCGGTCGTCGCGCCAGCCGGCGTCGTCATCCCGGAAGAACACCTGCACAGGCGGGCCTTCGGAGTCGAGCGCCTTGGCCACGGGATCCAGCCATCGAACCATTCGTCAAGAGAAACGTAAGTCGTGAAGAGAATGTTCACGGAGGGGCGGCAGGGATCCATTGGATACGTGCTGATGGGCTTCCCGCGCGTGTCGGAGACGTTCATCGCGAGCGAGCTCCATCGCGTCGAGCGGGCGGGCGTACCCGTGCGCCTGTTCGTGCTCAAGCCCGTCGAGGAGCGCGAGCGCGGCCTGCGCCACCCCGTCGTCGACGCGATCGCCGCCGAGCCCCGCTACCTGCCGGACACCGCGTCGCTCACCGCGCCGCTGCACCGCTGGCGCCCGAAGGACCTCAAGCCGTTCATGCCCGCCCTGCGCCGCACGGCGCGCCGGCGCCCGCGCGGCCTCGCCCGCGCCGTCGCGCGGGCCGCCCGCCAGGCGATCAGGGACCGCCGGACCCCGCTGTCCGGCCCGCGCAAGGTCTACGTCAAGGAGCTCGTCCAGGCGATCGGGCTCGCCGACGAGCTGCTCGACGCGCCTGACGTGCGCCACCTCCACGCGCACTTCGCGCACGGCACGACGACCGTCACCTGGCACGCGGCGACGATCGCCGGCCTGCCGTTCTCCTTCACCGGCCACGCGCGCGACATCTACGCGCCCGAGCTGAACCCGAAGGGCTGGCTGCGCCGCAAGCTGCTCGCCGCGCGCTTCGCGGTCACGTGCACGCAGGCCAACGTCGAGCACCTGAAGCGGATCGCGCCCGAGGCCGAGGTGCACCTCGTCTACCACGGCCTCAACGCCGACTTCGCCCGCCTGGTCCGCGAGCCACAACCCGCCGCCGCGCAGAACGGCACCCTGCGCGTGCTCGGGGTCGGCCGCCTGGTCGCCAAGAAGGGCTTCGACGTCTTCGTCGACGCCTGCGCCGAGCTGCGCCGCCGCGACGTCCCCTTCGAGGCGCTGATCGTCGGCCAGGACGACAAGCACGGCGACGTCGTGCGCGCGCGGATCGCGGCGCAGGACCTCGGCGACAGGATCGAGCTGCCCGGCGCGATGGGTCAGGAGGAGCTGCTGCGCGAGTACCGCCGCGCCGGCGTGCTCGCCATGCCTTGCCGCGTGCTCGAAAACGACCGCGACGGGATCCCGAACGTGCTCGTGGAGGCGATGGCAGCCGGGGCGCCGGTGGTGGCCACCGGCGTCTCCGGCATCCCCGAGCTCGTCGAGGACGAGGTCAACGGCCTGCTGGTCGAGCCCGACGACCCGTCCGCGCTCGCCGACGCCCTGATCCGCCTGCACGAGGACCGCGAGCTGGCGGCGCGCATCTCGCAGGCGGGCCGCCGCACCGTGCAGGAGCGCTTCGACGGCGACCGCCTCGCCCGCCGCCTCGCCGAACTCTTCGAAGAGGCGCTCCGGTGAAGCACGTCTACAGCGTCATCGAGCACCTGCACCGCGACCGCGCGGTGGCCGAGGACGCCATCGCCGGGCGCTTCACCTGCGCCGGCGAGAGCCTCGAGCTCGGCACGGAGCCGGACTGGCTCGGCGCCGACCTGCCCGCCGACGAGGAATGGCGGATCGACTGGGTCAAGTTCTATTACGGCCTCGACCTCGCGCACGCCTACCGCGACACCGGCGACGCGAGATTCCGGGACGCCTGGGAGCGCCTCGTCCGCTCCTACCTGCGCCAGGTCCCGCCCGACAGCGACCCGAGCGAGGTCACCGCCCGCCGGATCGTCAACTGGATCTACGCCTGGCAGGGCTTCGGCGGCCTGGCCAACGGGCTCGAGCCGGCGCTCGCCGACCGGATCGCCGCCGAGGCGCGCCACGTCCGCGAGACGCTCACCCCCGAGCGCAACCACCGCACGCTCGAGCTGTACGCGCTGGCGATCGTGGCCTTCGCCTTCGACGACACCGAGCTCCGCGACCTCGCGGTCGAGGAGCTCGACCGCAACCTGGCCGAGGACTTCCTGCCCGACGGCGTGCACCGCGAGTGCTCGACGCACTACCACATGATCGCCCTGCGCTCGTTCGCCGGCCTGCGCGAGAACGCCCGCCGCCACGGAGTCGAGCTGCCGCCAGGCTTCGAGGACCGCCTCGCCCGCGCCGCCGAGTTCGCCCGCCACTGCTGCCGGCCGAACGGCACGATCCCCGCCCTCTCCGACGCCGACAGCGGCGACTACACGGAGCTGCTCGAGCTGCTCGGCGTCGAGCCCGCCGAGACCGACGCCGGCTTCCCCGACGGCGGCTACTACACGCAGCGCAGCGACGATCGCTTCCTGATCTTCGACTGCGGGCCGCTCGGCGACGGCGGCCACGGCCACTACGACCTGCTCAGCTTCGAGGCCTGCGCCGGCGGGCAGCCGCTGGTGGTCGACCCCGGCCGCTACACCTACGCCGAGGGCGAGCCCAACCTGCGCCACTGGTTCAAGGGCACGGCGGCGCACAACACGGTCTGCGTCGACCGGCTCGACCAGACGCCGTACGCGCGCAAGGCGCCGGATGGCCCGACGGCCCAGCCGCGCTTCATCGAGCGCTCCGAGGACGAGCTGGTCGGCGAGGCCCACAGCCCCGTCTACGAGGCCGTCCACCGCCGCCGCATCCGGTTCGTCGACGGCCGGCACTGGGTGATCGAGGACAGGCTGACCGGCGAGGACGAGCACCGCTACGACCTGCGCTTCCACCTGCCGCCGGGCGAGGCGTGGACCTCGGGCTCGGCCGTGCTCGCGCCCGGCCTGGCGCTGGTGATCGACGGCGCCGACGAGATCGCCATCGAGCCCGGCTGGGTCTCGCCGCGCTACGGCGTCAAGCACAGCGCGCCCGTGGTCAGCGCGGTCGCTCACGGGCGCGAGGCGACGTTCAGGACGGAGCTGCTGCCGCGATGATGCTCGCGCCCGACGCCGCCGTGCCGCACCGCGACGAGCTGCTCGACGGCGATCGCGTGGCCGAGCTGCTGTCCGGCCGCCTGCTCGACGACGAGCCGGTCGAGGCCTGCCGGCGCAAGTTCGCCAAGTACCGCGTCGGCGACGGCCTGCGCGTCGTCTACCGGATCGTCGCCGGCGGCCGCGAGCACCATGTCGCCGCCCGCGGCTTCGCCCCCGGCGCCAGCGCCGTCGCCTACCACCGCGCGTTGTCGGCCGCCGTCCCCGCCCCGCCGCTGCGCCCCGTCGTGCACGTGCCGGAGCTCGACGCGGTGTTCTGGACGTTCCCGAACGACCGCCGCCTGTCCACGCTGCCGCTGCTCGCCGGGCGCTCGGGCACGCTCGACCGCCTCGTCGGCCGCGCGCGGGTGACGCCGCGGCTCGTCGCCTACTCGGCCGAGCGCTCGGCGAGCGCCGAGTGCGCGACCGAGGACGGCCGCGTGCTCGCCTACGCCAAGGTGCACACCGGCGACGTCGCCGAGCGCGAGCGGCGCCGGCTCGAGGACGCGCGCGCGGCCGAGAGCGAATGCCTGCACGTGCCGCGCGTGATCGGCACCTCGGCGCTCGACGGCGCGCTCGCCGTCGAGGCCGTCCCCGGGCGCTCGCTCGAGGCGCTCGACGAGGGCGAGCTGCCGGAGGCGCTGCGGCGCCTGGGCTGCGCCCTCGCCACGCTGCACGACCGCTCGCCGCTGCCGTCCGAGCGCTTCGAGCGGCTCGACATCGAGCGCCTCGCCAAGGCGGTCAGCGTGATCGCGCGCGCCCGGCCCGACGCCGGCCCGGGCGCCGCCGAGCTGCTGGCGCGTCTGCTCGGCGACCTCGGCGACGCTGCCGGCCCGCACGTCTACCTGCACGGCGACGCCAACCTGCGCAACGCGATCTTCGACGACGACCGCGTGACGCTGATCGACTTCGAGGACGCCTCGGCGGGCCCGGCGGCCGCCGACCTCGGCCAGGTGCTCGCCCGCCTGCGCGCCGCCCGCCTCACCGGCGCCATCACCGCGACGGCCGAGACCGAGCTCGCCGCGGCGGTGCTCGAGGGCTACGCCGAGATCCGCGCGACGCCGCCCGAGCGCTCGCTGCGCTGGCACATGGGCGCCTCCGTGCTCGCCCGCGTCGCGCTCCCCGCCGTCAGCCGCGTGCGGCCGTCGCTGCTCGTGAACCTCCGTCCGCTGCTGGAGGGCGCATGACCGTACGCCCGCCGCTGCTCTTCTACTGCCAGCACTCGGTCGGGCTGGGGCATCTCACGCGCTCGTACGCGCTCTGCGCGCACCTGGCCGAGTGGTTCCGCGTCGTGCTCGTGTGCGGCGGATCGCTGCCGGAGGAGATCGATCCGCCGCCGGGCGTGGAGATCGTCGCCCTGCCGCCACTCGGGGTCGGTGCCGGATCGCGCTTCGTCAGCCACGACCCGCGCTTCACGGTCGAGCGCGCGTGGGCGGTTCGCGGCGAGCTGCTGCTGCGCACGCTGCGCACCCTGCGCCCCGGCGTCGTCTTCGTCGAGCTGTTCCCGTTCGGGCGCGCGAAGTTCGCGCGCGAGCTGGTGCCGCTGCTCGAGCTGGCGCGCGAGGGCGGCGCGATGACCGCCTGCAGCCTGCGCGACATCCTCGTCACCGGCCGCGACAACCAGGCCGGCCACGACGAGCGCGCGTGCCGGCTCGCCAACGCGCACCTCGACGCGATCCTCGTGCACAGCGACCCGCGCTTCGCCCGGCTCGAGGAGACGTTCGCGCCGGCCGGCGAGCTCACCGTCCCGGTCCGCTACACGGGCTTCGTCGTCGGCAACGGGCATCCGCGGCCCGCGCGGCGCGAGCGGCGAGTCGTGGTCTCGGCCGGCGGCGGCATGGTCGGCGAGCCGCTGCTGAGCGCGGCGATCGAGGCGCAGCGGATCGGCACCGGCCTGCCGATGCGCGCGATCGCCGGCCCGCTGATGCCGGACGACGCGTTCGAGCGCCTGCGCGCGGAGGCCGCCGGCGTCCCGGAGCTCGAGCTCCTGCGCTCGGTGCCCGACCTCGCGGCCGAGCTGGCGGCCGCCGCGGCGGCGGTGAGCCAGGGGGGCTACAACACGACGCTCGAGATCGTCCGCGCCGGCGTCCCCGCGCTGGTCGTCCCGTACGCCACGCCGGAGGAGGACGAGCAGCTCCGGCGTGCCCGCCGGCTTGCAGACCTCGGCGTGCTGCGGCTGCTCGAACGTCTCGACGCGGCAACCCTCGCCCGCGAGATCCGGGGGCTCGAAGACTTCCAGCCGACCGTGCCGGCGATCGACCTCGACGGCGGCCGCGGCACTTGCCAGGAGCTGTGGGACCTGATGCGCGACGACCCGCGGCCCGCCCTGCTCTCGACGGTTGCGAGCCCATGAGCCCCGCCGCCCGCGCCCTCTCCCCGTACATCCGCCGCCAGTGGAAGGCGCTGGCCGGCGCCGGCGCCGCCACCGGCGTGCTCACCGTCGCCGACCTGGCCAAGCCGTGGCCGCTGGCGATCGTGGTCGACCAGCTGCTCGGCCGCACGGCGCCGTTCGCGCTCGACGGCGCCGACTGGCGGTCGCTGATCGGCGTCGCCATCCTCGTGCTGCTGATCGCGCTGTCCGAGGCCGCCGCGCTCTACTTCTCCAACCTGTGGCTGCAGACCGCCGGCGAGCGGATCAGCCACGAGCTGCGGATCGCCGTCTACGACCACCTGCAGCGGCTGTCGCTGGCCTTCCACCAGAAGCGCCAGAAGGGCGACCTGCTCACGCGCGTGACCGGCGACGTCAACGCCATGGGCGACCTCTTCGCCCAGCAGCTCGGGGCGATCACCCAGGCCCTGCTGCTCTCGCTCGGGATGACCGTCGTCCTGTTGATCCTCGACCCCGTGCTCGCGCTGGTGTCGCTGGCCACCACGCCGGCGCTGCTCGGCATCAGCTGGATCTACCGCCGCCGCGTGCGCAGCACGGCACGCGTGCGGCGCGCGCACGAGGGCCACATCGCGTCGATGGCCGGCGAGGCGCTGTCGGCGATGGCCGTGGTGAAGGCGTTCGGCGGCGAGCGGCTGGAGGCCGACCGCGTGCGCGCCGGCAGCGAGCAGCGGATGGCCGTCGGCGTCGACATCGCGCGCCTGCAGGCCGGCTTCGACGGGCTGGTCGGCTCCGTGCGCGCGATCGGGACCGCGCTGGTGATCGTGGTCGGCGTCATGCGGGTCGCCTCCGGCGCGCTCTCCCCCGGCGAGCTGCTCGTCTTCGTCAGCTACACGCGCAAGGCCTACAACCCGCTCAAGAGCCTGGCGCGCGAGAGCACCAAGGTCGCGGCCACGATGGCCAAGGCCGACCGGATCGCGGAGATCCTCAGCGCCGACGACGTGCTCGAGGAGCGCCCCGGCGCCTACCGCGGCGGCCGCGCCGCGGGCGACGTGGCGGTCGAGCACGTGTCGTTCGCCTACGACCGCGCGCGCCCGGTCCTGCACGACGTGTCGCTGGAGGTCGGCGCCGGCGAGTGCGTGGCGCTCGTCGGCCCGTCCGGGGCCGGCAAGTCGACGCTCGGGGCGCTGGTCGCGCGCTTCCACGACCCGACCGAGGGCCGCGTCCTGATCGACGACCGCGACGCGCGCGACTGCTCCCTCGAGTGGCTCCGGGCGCAGGTCGCGATCCTGCTCCAGGACACCGTGCTGTTCACGGGCTCGGTGCGCGACAACATCGCCTACGGCTCCGACGCGAGCGACGAGGAGATCGTCGACGCGGCCAGCGCCGCGGTGGCGCACGACTTCATCTGCGAGCTGCCCGAGGGCTACGACACCGAGCTCGGCCCGCAGGGCGCCGGGCTGTCCGGCGGCCAGCGCCAGCGGATCGGGATCGCCCGCACGCTGCTGCGCGACCCGCCGATCCTGCTGCTCGACGAGCCGACCACCGCGCTCGACGCAGCGAGCGAGGCGCAGCTGCTCGACGGGCTCAAGCGCCTCATGCGCGGCCGCACCACGATCCTCGTCAGCCACTCGCCGCGGCTCACGCGGCTGGCCGACCGCGTCGTGACGATCGAGCGCGGCCGCGTGGTCGACCGCGGCCGGGCACTCGACCCGGCGCTGCCGCAGCTCGAGCGGCTGCTCGACCCCGAGGCGATGGCCGAGGTGCTGGACCGCTCAGTCGATTCGCCGCTAGGCGACGTGACGGTCAGCCGCGTGGTCTACAAGCCCGGTGAGCTGATCGCCGTCCACTACCGCGCCGACGCCGGCGATGCCGTCGCCACCTGCATCGCGGGCGTCGACCTCGCCGAGCGCGCGCGGCAGCCGCGCTACGCCGACCGCGCGCGTCGGATCAACGGCCGCTCGCCCGCATACGACGACAAGCTCGACACGCTTGTGACCTGGCTGCCGTTCGATCCGCGGCTGCCGGCGCTCGGCGAACAGCTCGCGCGGCGGCTGGGCGTGGACGGCGAGCCTGAGCTGATCGGCTACAAGCCGCGCGGCCGCGCGGTGCTCCGCCTGGACGGCCTGATCCTCAAGGCCTACGGGCGCGAGCGCCAGTTCGAGGCGGCGCTCGCCGGCCTGCGGGCGTCACAGCACGGGCCGCTGCCGACACCCGCGTTCGCGGGCGCCATCCCCGAGCTGCGGCTGACCGCGCAGGAGCGCATCGAGGGCCTGATCGCCGAGGACGCGGTCGACGTCGCCGCCGAGGCCGGCGCGATGGCCGCTGCGCTCCAGCGCGCCGATCTCGCGCCCGCCCTCGCCCACCCGCCCGAGAAGCTGCTCGACTCCGCCGTGCGCAAGGCCGAGGTCGTCGAGACGGTGCTGCCGGAGCTGAGCGACCGGCTCGACGCGCTCGTGCGCCGGCTCGCCGGCGCGCTGCCCGCCGGGCTGCCGCTCGTCCCCGCGCACGGCGACTTCCACGTCGACCAGCTGCTCGTGCGCGACGGCGACATCGCGGTCGTCGACTTCGACGGGCTGTGCGTCGCGGCGCCGGCGCTCGACCTCGCCACCTACGCGGCGGACGTCGTGCGCGGCCGGCCCGGCGACCACGAGAAGCTGCAGGCTGTTCTCGAGCCGCTGCTCGAGGGCTACGGCGACCGGCCGGACGCCCTCGACTGGCACCTGGCCGCGGCCGTCCTCGCCCGTGCCGCCCACCCGTTCCAGCGCCAGGTCCCAGGCTGGCGCGAGCGCGTGGAGGCGACCGTCGCCGTCGCGGAGGCCAGCCTTGCCTAGAGCGCTCGTCACCGGCTGCGCCGGCTTCATCGGCTCGCAGGTGGCCGAGGCGCTGCTCGCTGCCGGCCACGAGGTGGTCGGCATCGACTGCTTCACCGACAACTACCCGCGCGAGCACAAGCAGGCCAACCTCGTCCCCGCTCGCGAGCACGATCGCTTCACGTTCGCCCGGGCCGATCTCGTGACCACCGACGCCGAGGCGCTGCTCGACGGCTGCGACGCCGTCTTCCACCTCGCCGCCGAGCCCGGCGTCCGCTCGAGCTGGGGCCAGAAGTTCGACCGCTACCTGCGCAACAACATCCGCGCCACCCAGCGCCTGCTGGAGGCGTCGGCGCAGACGCCGGAGCGCCGCATCGTCTACGCCTCCTCGTCGTCGGTCTACGGCGAGTCGGAGGCGCTGCCGACCCCCGAGGACGCGACGCCGCAGCCGCTCTCGCCGTACGGCGTGACCAAGCTCGCCGCCGAGCAGCTGTGCCGGCTCTACCACGCCGAGCAGGGCGTCAACGCCGTCGCGCTGCGGTTCTTCTCCGTCTACGGCCCGCGCCAGCGCCCCGACATGGCCTTCCGGCGCTTCTGCGAGGCGGCCGCCGCCGGCGCGCCGATCGAGATCTACGGCGACGGGCGCCAGACGCGCGACTTCACGTTCGTCGGCGACGTGGTGGCCGCGGTGCTGGCGGCGGGCACCGCGGACGGGGTCGGCGGCGAGGTCTACAACATCGGCGGCGGCTCGCGCGTCAGCCTCGCCGCCACGCTCGAGCTGCTCGCCGCCATCGCCGGCCGGCCGCTCGACGTGCGCCATGAGGAGCGCGAGTCCGGCGACGTGCAGGACACGGGCGCGGCGATCGACCGCGCACGCGAGGATCTGGGCTTCGAGCCCGCCACCGAGCTGCGCGAAGGCCTGCAGGCCGAGTTCGAGTGGGTGGTCGAACATTCGCGCGCACGTAGCGGCGCGGTCGCCTCCGCCGGCTGAGAACCGGTGTGTTGAAACGCCGGTTGTATGGGTACCGTTCCATGGGGGGATGACCAGGACGGTCGACATCGAACGGGGGGCTCGCGCTGCTGTCGCACCCCCTGAGCCGTCCCCGCCGCGTCCCAACCCCCGCGCACTGCTGCTCAAGTACGCGCTGGACCGCGTCGTCGCGCTCGGCGGGCTGCTGGTGATGGCGCCCGTCATCGCGGGGGTGGCGCTCGGCCTCCGGCTCCGGAGCGGCCCGGTGCTCCGGCGCGAGGACCGGATCGGCATCGGCGGGCGGCCGGTGCTCGTGCGCTCGTTCGCGATCACCGACGAGCTGTGCGAGTCGGCGCTCTGGCGGCTGCTGGCGCGCGTCGGCGTGACGGCGCTGCCGCAGCTCTGGAGCGTGGCCCGGGGCGAGATGAGCATCGTCGGCCCGCGCCCGCGCGAGCCGGGCTTCGAGGCGCCGCCGGCGCGGCCCGGGCTCACCGGCCTGGCGCAGCTCGAGCAGCTCGACCGCTGGCTCTCGGTCGCCGAGCAGCTCGAGCTCGACGAGCGCTACGCGCGCACGTGGTCGCTCGGGCTCGACGCGCGCATCGTGTGGCGGACGCTCAGCAGTGGCGGCGGCCCAGCACGGCCGCGGCGGTGAGACCGACCGGGTACTCGTCGTACGGCGTGCCGGCCTGCAGCCCGATCCCGATCTGCCCGTAGCGGCGCGAGACCAGGATGCGGCGGTGCGACGGGCTGTCCATCCACGCCTGCACGGTGCCGGCCGCGGTGCTGCGCGTCGCGACGCCCCAGGCGAGCACCTCGCCGACCATCCACGAGCACTTGCGCTTGGCGAACCCTGCCCGGCGCGCGCGATCCGCGAGGTCGCTGCCGCCCGGACTGACATGTGAGAAGTAGCGCCGCTCGAACATGTCGGTCGCATGGCGGCTCGCCGCCACGTCGAGCTGCTCGTTCGCGCGCAGGTCGCGTATGTCGCGGCGTTCTCGCACCTCCGCGATCTCGCACAGCAGCGCGTCGCGCACGACGGCCGGATTGGCCTGGAACTCGACGTCGCGATTGGCGCACGCGGCTGACGCCTCATCGGGCGCGAGCGGGAGGGTGACGGCGGCGACGGCCAGTGAGGCCGTGGCGCCACGCCGGCTGACGCGGACGAAGCGCCGTCGTTCGTCAGCATGAGCGGCCGAACGACAGATGCACAGGATGAACGCGGCAGCCAGAAGCCACAGCGCCACTCCCCCTGCCAGGAAGAGCAACATGACACCGTGTTATTACCCAGTGTTCAGAGCATCGAACCCCAATCAGGTACTTCTGACCGGAGGAAGCCCATGAGCGAGCGGCGCGGCTTCGCCAGTGACAACCACGCCGGCGTCCATCCCGAGGTGATCGAGGCGATCGCCGCCGCCAACGATGGCCACGCCACCGCGTACGGCGGCGACCCGTGGACGGCGCGCGCGCAGCAGCGCTTCCGCGAGCACTTCGGGCAGGCCGCGCGGGCGTTCCCGGTCTTCAACGGGACGGCGGCGAACGTGCTGTGCGTGGAGGCGCTCACCCATCCGTGGCAGGCGGTCGTGTGCGCGCGCACGGCCCACATGAACGTCGACGAGTGCGGCGCGCCGGAGCGCGCCGGGCGCAAGCTGCTGACCCTCGACACGCCGGACGGGCGGCTGACGCCCGAGCTGATCGCGCCGCTGCTCACCCGCATCGGCGAGGAGCACGTCGTCCAGCCGCGGCTGATCTCGATCACCCAGAGCAGCGAGCTCGGCACCGTCTACGCGCCGGAGGCGATCGCGGCGCTGGCCGACTGGGCGCACGCGCACGGGATGCTGCTGCACCTCGACGGCGCGCGGCTGTGCAACGCGGCCGCCGCGCTCGGTGTCCCGCTGCGGGCTTTGACGACCGACGCCAAGGTCGACGCGGTCTCCTTCGGCGGCACCAAGGTCGGGCTGATGGGCGCCGAGGCGGTCGTCCTCCTGCGCGACGACATCGGCGACGGCTTCAAGTTCCGCCGCAAGCAGGCGATGCAGCTCGCGTCGAAGATGCGCTACATCTCCGCCCAGCTCGAGGCACTGCTGAGCGGCGACCTGTGGGAGCGCTCGGCGGCGCACGCGAACGCGATGGCGCGGCGGCTGGCCGCCGCGGTGCGCGACCTGCCGGGCGTGCGGATCACGCAGCCGGTCGAGGCCAACGCCGTGTTCGCGGTGCTCGACCCGGCGGTGACGGAGCGGCTGCAACAGAGCTGGCAGTTCTACGTCTGGGACGAGGGCACCGGCGAGGTGCGCTGGATGGCGTCGTGGGACACGGCCGAGGACGAGGTCGACGCCTTCGCGGCCGACATCCGCGGCGAGCTCAGCTGAGCGCGACCGCCGTCCCGGTGACGTCGATCTCCGAGCGGTCCGCGTGCAGGTCGACCAGCAGCCGTCCCGGCCGGCCCATGTCCTCGCCCTGGATGATCGTGACCGTGGCCGGCGGCTCGACGTACCCGAGCTCGCGCAGGTAGGTCCCGAGCGCGGCAGCCGCGGCGCCGGTCGCCGGGTCCTCGACCACGCCGCCGGGCGGGAACGGGTTGCGTGAGTGGAAGCGCAGCGTGTCCTCGCGCCAGACGAGCTGAATCGTGGTCCAGTCGCGCGCGGCCATGATCGCGCCGAGACGGTCGAAGTCGTAGGCCAGGTCGCCGAGCCGCTCGCGCGTGCTGACCGGCAGCACGAGGTAGTAGCCGCCGACGTAGCCGACCGCGGGCGGCAGCGCCGGGTCGAGGTCGTCGCGCCTCCAGCGCAGGGCGGCGAGCACCTCGTCGACGTCGGCGGCGTCCACCTGGTCGACGTGCGGGGTCACGCTGGTCAGCGTCGCGGTCAGGCGGCCCTGGTCGTCGAGGCGCGTGGTGACCGGGACCGGGCCGCCGGCGGTGTTGAGCACGCGCTCGCCCGGCCCGTCGCGATCGGCCAGGGCGACCGCGGTGGCGATCGTGGCGTGCCCGCAGAACGGCACCTCGGCGAGCGGGCTGAAGTAGCGGATGTCGTCGCCGTCGAGGAAGGCGGTCTCGCTGTAGCCGATCTCGGCCGCGATCTCGAGCATGCGCTCGTCGGACAGGCCGGCCGCGTCGAGCACCACCCCGGCGGGGTTGCCGCCGTCGGGGCGGTCGGAGAAGGCGACGTAGCGCAGGACGTCCATGACCGGCATCATCGCCGACGTGATCATTCTGTGTGAAACCTGCGGCGCGCCGTTCGAGGATCAGCCCGAGCGCTGCCCGATCTGCGAGGACCCGCGGCAGTGGGTGCCGGAGGACGGCCAGCGCTGGGTCGCCGCCGACGAGATCGACTGCCGCACCGTCGTGCGGCCCGAGGGCGCGTTCGAGGGCGTCGGCCTCGAACCGGGCTTCGCCATCGGCCAGCGCGCATTGCTCGTGCCGCATCGCGGCGGACGGCTGATGTGGGACTGCCTGCCGTTCGCCGGAGACGCCGACCTCGGCGAGCTGACCGGCATCGCCATCTCGCATCCGCACTACTACACGGGCATGGTCGACTGGGCGCGCGCCTACGACTGCCCGGTGCACCTGCACGCCGACGACCGCGAGTGGATCACGCGCGGGGACTCGCACATCGAGCTGTGGGACGGCGAGACGCTCGATCTCGGCGACGGGCTGACGCTCATCCGCTGCGGCGGCCACTTCGCCGGCGGCGCCGTGCTGCACGTCGGCGACGCGCTGCTGGTCGGCGACATCGTGCAGGTGATCCCGGATCGCGGCTGGGTCGGGTTCATGTACAGCTATCCGAACCTCATCCCGCTGCCGGCGGAGAGCGTGCTGGCGATCGCTCGCGCCCTGCAGCCGTACGCCTTCGAGACGATCTACGGCGCCTGGTGGGACCGGATCGTCCGCCGCGACGGCGCGGCGATTGTGCAGCGCTCGGCCGAGCGCTACGCGCGCGCCGTGCGCGGCGAACCGATCTGAGCGACCCGCTCGCGGATCGTCTCGAGGCGCTCGACGGGCTCGGCGCTGAACACGAGCCGCACGTGACGATCGGCCACCTCGCCGCCCCAGCCGGTCATCGGCGTCGCGGCGATGGCGGCCTGCTCGATCAGCGCGCGCGAGAGCTCGCTCGCCGTGGTCCCCATCGCGCCGGCGTCGATCAGCAGCGACCAGCCGCCGGCCGGCTTGATCAGCGGCCAGCCGTCGAGGGCGTCGACGATCGTGTCGCGCCGGCGCTCGAGCTCGGCGACGGCGTCGGCGACGTGGCCCTGGTCGCCGCGCAGGACGGCGGTGGCGGCGGCGCGGGCGACGCCGGTCGGCATCGTGGTGTTGTAGACGTGCATCCAGCCGACGGACTCGACGAGATCGGCCGGGCCGGCCACCCAGCCGACGCGCCAGCCGATCATGCGGTGCTCCTTGGAGAGCGAGCCGGCGATCACGGTGCGGTCGGCCATGCCGTCGAAGTGCAGCGGGTGGACGAGCGGGCGGCCGTCGAACAGCAGGCGCTCCATGGCGGCGTCGTAGAGCAGCGGCACCTCGTGCTCGCCGAGGATGTCCGCGACCGCCGCCCACTCGTCGTGCGTGAGGACGGCGCCGGAGGGCATGCTCGGGCTCATCAGCACGGCGAGCACCGGCCTGGTGGCGGCCGCGGCGGCGAAGGCGTCGAGGTCGAGCCGCCACTCGCCGTCCTCGACGCGATAGGGCGCCAGGCGGGGCGTGCCGCCGGCGAGCCGCACGCGGTTGACGATGCCGGCGTACGTGGGATCGGTGAGCAGCACCTCGTCGCCGGGGTCGACGACGGCGAGCATGATCTCGAGGATCGCCGCGGTGCCGCCGCTTGTGACGATGATCTCGCGCTCGGGGTCGTAGCGGCGGCCGGTGCGCTCGGCCAGGAAGTCGCTGATCGCGGCGCGCAGGCCACGGTCGCCGGTGAAGGGCAGCCAGCTGTTGGCCTCCGGCGTCGCAAGGCCCTTGATCGTCTCGGGGATCGCCTCGGGCGGGAGCGGCAGGTTGGTGTCGAGGTTCTCCAGCCGGAGCACGTCGCCGCGGGCGTCGGCCGCGTTCGCCAGCCGGTCGATGCCGAAGCCCTGCACGTCCTTCAGCCGCCGTGCTCGCTTGAATGTTTTACCGTCTGGCATGCCGTTATATTAGGCAAGTATGGACGACTCGGTCAAGACGATCGCCGCCAACGTGAGACGGTTGCGCGCCGAGCGGAGCCTGTCCGCGGCGGGGTTGGCGCGCGCGTCGGGCGTGGCGCGCGCGACGCTCGCGGAGCTCGAGGCGGGGCGCGGCAACCCGACCGTGGAGACGCTCTACGGCATCGCCTCGGAGCTCGGCGTCACGCTCGCGGAGCTGCTCGTGGAGGCCGAGGCGCCCGCCGTGCAGGTGGTCCGCGCCGGCGAGGGCCCGCACGTGTCCGGGCCCGTGCTGCAGGCGCGGCTGCTGCGGCAAGGGCGGGTCGATCGCGCGCGAATGGAGGTCTATGAGCTCCACGTGCTGCCCGGCCGCCCGCGCCGCGCGGACCCGCACCAGGCCGGCGTGGTCGAGCAGCTGCTCGTCCACGCGGGGCGGCTGCGGGTGGGGCCCGAGCAGGACCCGGTCGAGCTCGGCCCGGGTGACTTCGTGGCCTTCGACGGCAGCGTCGCGCATGTCTATGAGGCGCTCGGGGAAGCAGTCACCGCGACGCTGGTCATGACCTCCCCTGCCTGATGCGAGCGGTCTTCGTCCTCTACCTCACGGTCATCGTGACGGGCCTCGCCTTCTTCACGGTGATCGGCATCGTCAACCCGTGAGGAAGACGCTCCGCGACAACGGCCTGTCGCTGTTCTTCTTCGCGATCTTCGTCGCGGCGCTGATCGGCCAGGCGATCGCCGGGAACGCCGAGTTCAACAACGAGGCGATCGCGCACGGGAGCGAGACCAAGTCGCTGACGAGCTACGTGGTGTCGGCCGACTTCGGCCAGGCGGTGATGGAGAACTGGCAGTCGGAGTACCTCCAGTTCACGCTCTTCATCGTCGCGACGGTCTGGCTCGTGCAGAAGGGCTCGCCGGAGTCCAAGAAGGTCGACGAGGTCGGGACCCAGTCGGACGCGGAGCAGCGCGTCGAAGGCCGCGAGCACGGCTTCAAGCTCTGGCTGTACTCCAACTCGCTGGTGATCGTGATGGGGACGATCTGGCTCGGCTCCTGGCTCGCCCAGTCGCTGACCGGCTGGCGGGTCTACAACGAGGAGGCGCTCGACCACAGCGAGGCGACGCTCGGCTGGGCGCAGTACGTCGGCACGGCCGAGTTCTTGGAGACCACGCTGCAGAACTGGCAGTCCGAGTTCCTCGCCGTCGGCTCGATGGTCGTGCTGAGCATCTACCTGCGCCAGCGCGGCTCGCCGGAGTCGAAGCCGGTCGGGCTGCCGCACGAGTCGACGGGCGTCGAGGCCTAGAAGGCGCTCGTCAGGGCGAACGGGTAGACGGCAGGCGCGCCGCGCCGGCGGAGCTGGCCGGCGAGCATCGCGAGCGTCCACCCGCTGAAGCGAACGTCGTCCACGAGCAGGCACGCTCCCGCGGGAACGTCGCCCCTCACCGCGAAGGCGCCGCGCACGTTGGCGACCTGCTGCGCCGAGTTGGCCATCTCCCGCTGCGGCGGGCGGGCGGCGACTCGCTCGAGCGCCGCCACGTACGGAAGGCCGAGCTTCTCGGCGAGGCGGCCCGCGAAGTCGGGCATCTGCGGCGACGGCACGGCCGTCACCCACTCGACCGGCACGCCCCAGGCGCGCACCACCTCGGCGGCGGCGTCGAGCAGCTCGCCGTCGAAGTCGCGTGCTCGCACGACCGGGTCCCAGCCGCCGTCGCCGAGCCGCGCCAGCGCTCGGCCCTCCTCGGCGCGCACGTCCTCGGGGATCTTGCGCATCGCGCCGTTCTCGTCGGGCGCCATCTTCTTGGTCTCCAGCACGATCGGGCGCGAGCGCAGCAGCAGCGCCGCCTCGCGCACCAGCGCCGGGTCGAGCGGCCCGGCGAAACGCGGCCCCGCGCAGACCGAGCAGCGCCCGCAGTCCTGCGGCTCGGGGTCGTCGAGCTCCTCCTGCAGCGCCCGCATCAGGCATCGGCCGTCGGCGCCGAACGCCGCCATCGCCTCCTGCTCGCGCCGCCGCAGCGCGGTCACGCGCGCGTAGCGCTCGGCGTCGTAGGTCCAGTCCGAATCCAGCCGCGACCAGCGCGAGCCGTCGCGCTCCACCGCGCCCTCGACGTCGAGCACCTTCAGCAGCGCGTCGATCCGGCCCCGCCCCAGGTTCACCTCGGCCATCAGGTCGCGCGCCGTGGCGCCGCCGTCCTCCAGCCGCGCCAGCACGCGGTCCACGAGCTCGCGCGGCGGGAAGGCCTGCTGGATGAAGAAGTCCTGGATCCGGCGGTCCTCGGCGCCGCGCAGGAGCACGACCTCGGCGCGCTCGACGCCGCGGCCCGCGCGGCCGACCTGCTGGTAGTAGGAGATCACGCTGCCGGGCGCCTGGTAGTGGACGACGAAGCCGAGGTCGGGCTTGTCGTAGCCCATGCCGAGCGCGCTGGTGGCCACGACCGCCTTGAGCTCGTTGCGCAGCAGCTTCTCCTCCACCACGATCCGCCGCTCGCTCTCGATCTCGCCGCTGTAGGCCTCGGCCGCGATCCCGCGGCCGTTCAGCCAGTCGGCCACCAGCTCGGCGTCGCGCTTGGTGAGCGTGTAGACGATCCCCGAGCCCGGAAGCTCCGGCAGGTGCGTGGCCAGCCAGGCGAGCCGGTCCGCCTGACCGGGCAGGTCGACCACCTCGAGCCGCAGGCTGGCGCGGCCGAGTGGCCCGCGGTAGGTGCGCGGCGTGCCGCCCAGCTGCTCCTCGACGTCGGCCACCACGCGGTCGTTGGCCGTCGCCGTCGTGCAGAGCACGGCGACCCCCTCGGGCAGCCGGGCCAGCATCTCCTCCAGGCGCCGGTAGTCGGGCCGGAAGTCGTGCCCCCAGTCGCTGATGCAGTGCGCCTCGTCGATCACCAGCAGCCCGACCCGCTCGGCGAACAGCGGAAGGAAGTCAGCGCGGAACTGCGGGTTGTCGAGCCGCTCGGGGCTGATCAGCAGCAGGTCGACCGCGTCGGCCTCCAGCAGCGCCCGCACCTCGTCCCACGCGTCGCGATTGGTCGAGTTGATCGTGTGCGCCCGGATCCCGAGCCGCTCGGCGGCGGCGATCTGGTTGCGCATCAGCGCCAGCAGCGGCGAGACGATCAGCGCCGGCCCGGCGCCGCGCTCGCGCAGGAGCGCGGCGGCGATGAAGTAGACGGCCGACTTCCCCCACCCCGTCCGCTGCACGCACAGCACGCGCGCCTGGTCGTCCACCAGGTCCCGCACCGCCTCGAGCTGGTGCTCGCGGAACTCGGCCTCCGGCCCGGCCAGGTCCCGTAGCAGTTCATGCGCACGATTCACGACGTTGACAGTAGGAACCGCGTCGGAAGTCTCGCCCCACAACACCGTTGAGGGTCTGACCCCTTGAGTCGGGGCCACTCAAGGGGTCAGACCCTCAACACATGGATTGGATGGGGCGGCGGTGGGCGGGGTATCGCAAGGTGCGGCGGCAGGTGTGCCGGCGAGTTCGGCTGCGCGTCGCGATGCGTCTTCAGACGCTCGCCTGATAGCTCCGGAAGGCCCGCGTAGCGAGCGCGCCGCAGAGCGCGAGCAGGACCGCGAGCAGCCCGACGTCGGTGGCGATCAGGCCCCAGTCCGGGCTCGCGGCCGTCGCGCTGCGGCCGGCCTCGATCGCCCAGTCGACGGGATTGACCGAGGCCACGGCCTGCATCCAGCCGGGCATGAGCGACTCGTTGACCAGCGCCGTCGACAGGAACGTCAGAGGCAGCACGAGGAAGGTCACGGCGCCGATCAGCGACTCCTCCTGGCGGGTCACCAGCGCCAGAGCGTTGGACAGCGCGGCGAGCGCGGAGCCCAGCAGCGCGGCGAGCAGGATGAGCACCACGACGCCCACCACGCCGCCCGCGAAGCTCGCGCCCACGGCCAGGGCGATGAGCACCATGATCACCGACTGGACCACGATCACCACGCCGGCCTGCGCGACCCGGCCGCCGATCAGCGCCCAGCGCCGCACCGGCGAGACCAGCAGCCGGTCGGTCACGCCGCGGTTGATGTCCTCGATCGTCGCCATCCCGCTCCAGCCGGAGGAGAACAGCGCGGACATCACCACGATCCCGGGCGCCAGGTACGCGATGTAGGACTCGTCACCGAAGCCGGGCAGGTCGGCCATGCTCTTGAAGAGCTCGCCGAACAGCAGCAGCCAGATCAGCGGCTGCACGAGCGTGACCGCGACGAACCACGGCTGGCGCCACAGCGCCCGCAGATCGCGCAGGGCCAGGTAGAGCGTGTGCCTCATTCGAAGCTCCTTCCCGCGTGGCGGAGGTAGACGTCGTCGAGCGAGGGGCGCGAAACGGTCACCGACGCGACGTCGATGCCCCCGGCCTCGAGCGCGCCGAGCACCGCGGGCACCGCACGGGCGCCCTCGTCGGCCCGCGCGCGCAGCGAGGTGCCCTCGATCACCAGCTCGCGGATGCCCGCCAGCGGGTCGAGCGCCGCGTGCACGGCGCCGTTGGCCGCGAAGCCGAGCTCTACGTGGATCGAGTCGCCGCGCAGCTCGGCCTTGAGCGCCTCCGGCGTGCCGCCCGCGACCATGCGGCCGCGGTCCACGATCGCCAGCTCGGACGCCAGCCGGTCGGCCTCCTCGAGGTAGTGCGTGGTGAGCAGGATCGACAGGCCCTCGTCTCGGGTCAGCCGCTCGATCTCCCGCCACATCTCGGCCCGCACCTCGGGATCGAGCCCCGTGGTCGGCTCGTCGAGGAACAGCACCTGCGGCCGGTGCACGAGCGCCATCGCGATGTCGAGCCGGCGCTGCATGCCGCCCGAGTACGTGCGCACGAACCGCCCGCCGGCGTCCGACAGCCCGAGCTGGTCGAGCAGCTCGGCCGCCCGCGCCGCCAGCTCACGGCCACGCATGCCGTGGACGTGGCCCTGCAGGAGGAGGTTCTCGACGCCCGTAGCCTCGAGGTCGACGCCGGAGCGCTGGCCGACGCAGCCGATCGCCCGGCGCACGGCCCCCGGATCGGCCAGCACGTCGTGGCCGGCCACCCGTGCCGCCCCCGCGTCAGGCCGCGACAGCGTGGTGAGGATGCGCACGGTCGTCGACTTGCCGGCGCCGTTGGGGCCCAGCAACCCAAGGATCGTGCCGGGAGGGACCGCAAGGCTCAGGCCGTCGAGCGCCCGGACGTCGCCGTAGGCCTTGACCAGCCCTTCCGCCTCGATCGCATGTACACTTGTCTTCATAGACGAGTATCTTAGAGATCAAGAAACTTAGATGTCAAGAGAAGAGCTCGAAGCCGCGTTCGGGAACGCGGTCCGCGCCTACCAGACCGGGGTCGACAACTTCGACCAGGCGATGGCCGATCACATCGGCATCAACCGCACCGACGCCCGCTGCGCCGATCTGATCGACCAGGCGAGCGGGATGACGGCCGGCGAGCTGGCCAGGGCGGCCGGGCTGACGACCGGCGCCGTGACCGCGGTGATCGACCGGCTCGAGAAGGCCGGGATCGCTCAGCGGGTCGCGGACCCGAGCGACCGGCGGCGCGTCCGCATCGAGGTCACGCCGAAGCTGTGGGAGGTCAGCGAGCCGCTGCTCGGCCCGCTGATCGAAGAGTCCCAGGCCATCATCGACGACCTCTCAGACAGCGAGATCACGCGGTTCACCGACTTCATGAACCGCGTGATCGAGCTGCAGGCCCGCCACACCGAGCGGGTCCGGAACCTGCGCTAGGCCGACGTGTTGATGGTGATCTCGGCGACGCCGATGACGAGGCCCTCCTGCAGGGCGTCGACGCCGAAGGTGGTGTTGAGCAGCTCGGCGGCCTCGGCCTTGAGCTTGACCGTCGTGCCCTCGAGCACGGCGGTGCCGTCGCCCTCGTTGACCTCGAGCGGGTTCAGCGTGCGGCCGTCGAGGAAGAACAGCGGCGCGCTCTCGGCGGCCACCTTGCCGTCCACGGTCACCTTACCGGTCAGCACCGAGGCGCCCGGATCGACCACGAAGTCGGTCAGCTCGACGCGCTTGCCGCCGCCCTCGAGGCTCAGGCCGGCGCCGTCATGGTCGATCTCGCCCTGCACGTACGGGCTCACCGTGCCGGGCTCGTAGTAGGTCACGTTGCCGCCCGTGATCGGGAACGAGGCCACCCCGGCCTTGCTGATCGACGCCGCGCCGAGCGGCCCCGGAGTGAGCTTGAGCGACTGCAGCGCCTCGACGAAGCCGCCGTCGAGCGTGACGGCCGTGGCGCGGCCGGACAGCTGGTCGACCTGGGCGACCGGGTCCGGCTGGGTGGGCGTCGACGACGAGGATTCGTCGTCGCTTCCGCAGGCCGCGGCGCCGAATGCCAGCGCCGCCGCCGCGAGGATGATCGTGAGTCTCATGCCGGTTACTGCGCGCCAGGTTCCGGTGCGGATGAAAAGCTGGCGCGCCGGCGGTCGCGGCTAGCCGTGCGCGACGTGCAACACGCGCTCGCGAGCCGCGCCGTGAGCGGCGCTGACCCGCCGCAGGGCGTCCATCACGGCCAGCGTGCCGACCGATAGCACCTCGCTGGCCGGCCGCGCCGCGCGCAGCTCCCACTCGGGAGCGCCCGCCAGGGGCCGCAGCGCGACGCCCGGAGGCAGCGGCTCGGCCGCCAGGGCGGGCACGAGCGCCCAGCCCTCGCCGGCCGCCACGAGCGCCATCAGGGTGCGCAGGCTCTCGACCCGCGAGCGGTCGCCGATCTGCGGGGTCGCGGCGAGTGCCTCGTCGTCGAGCTCGTCGAGCCGCGTCAGAGGGTGGTCGGCGGGGAGCGCCGCGCACAGCGGCTCCCGTCGCAGCACGGTCTCGACGAGCCGCGGATCCTCTTCGCCGCCCGCAAGCGCGACCCAGACACCGACCTCGAGCCGGCCGTCCAGCACGGCCTGCCGCGTGTCCTGGGCCGCCGCTTCCTCGAGCAGCAGGTCCGCCGTCGGCAGCCGCCGGCGCAGGAGCCGCAAAGCTCGAGGCAGCACCGCGCCGGCGGCCACCGGGCAGCCTCCGAGCCGCAGGCGCCCGACCTGTTCGGCCTCAAGCGCCTCCAGCTGAGCCTGCGCGTGGCGCACGGCCTCGACGATCCCGATGGCGTGCTCCTCCAGCAGCCGTCCGGCCTCAGTGAGCCGAACGCCGCCCGCCTCGCGGACGAGCAGCGCCTGGCCGGTCTCGGCCTCGAGCTTCGCCATCTGCTGGGACACCGCCGAGGGCGTGAACGAGAGCGCGTCGGCGGCAGCGGCGAACGTGCCGCACCGCGCGACTTCGACGAACGTCTGTAGACGGGTCAGATTCATCGGCAGCCCTCGGCGGGAACATCGACCGCGGCTGTGAGAGGTCTCTAAGAAACAGCCGATAATCATGGTGAGGTGACCATTCGCTCGCACAGACTGCTGGTCGTGGACGACGACCCCGCGCTCTCGCGCACGCTCCGCCGCGCTCTCGGGGTCGAGGGCTACGACGTCGACACGGCGCCGGATGGAGCCGAGGCGCTGCAGCTCCTGGCGGCCTCCCACTATGACGCCGTCGTGCTCGACGTCAGCATGCCGCGCGTCGACGGCCTCGCCGTCTGCCGCAGCATGCGCGCGCGCCGCGACAGCACGCCGGTTCTGATGCTGACTGCGCGCGACGCCGTCGGCGACCGCGTCGAGGGCCTCGACGCCGGCGCCGACGACTACCTCGTCAAGCCGTTCGCGCTCGACGAGCTGAACGCTCGCGTGCGCGCGCTGCTGCGCCGCGCGAACGGCGACGACCACGGCGAGCGGCTGAGCTACCTCGATCTCACGCTCGACCTCGCCAGCGCCCGCGCCCGCCGCGGCGAGCGGACGCTCGAGCTCACGCGCACCGAGCAGCGCGTCCTGGAGCTGCTGCTGCGCAACCCCGAGCAGGTGCTGCCGCGCGACATGATCTACGAGCGCGTGTGGGGCCATGACATCAGCGCCACCTCGAACTCGCTCGACGTCTACGTCGGCTACCTGCGGCGCAAGACCGAGGAGGGCGGAGAGCCGCGCCTGATCCACACGGTCAGAGGCGTCGGCTTCCGGCTCGGCACATGAGCTACCGCCGCCGCCTGATGCTGCTGGCCGCGCTGGCCGTGGCGCTCGCCGTCGCGCTGGCCTCCGTCGCCACCTACGTGCTCGTGCGCGCCCAGCTGCGCGACTCGGTCGACGACGGGCTGCACTCGCTGAGCGAGCGCGTGGGCACCGCCCCGGAGCCGCGCGACAGCCCGCAGCGGCGCCAGCTCGACCCCGAGCAGGAGCGGCGCGAGTTCCTGCTCCTGCTCCCCTCCTCCCCGCTCGGCGAGCAGGCCGGCTACGCGCAGGTGGTCTCGAGCGCGGGCAACATCCAGCCGCCGCCGAACCAGCAGGCGCTGCTGGAGGCCGGGCCGCGCGTGGTGGCCGTCGCACAGGGCGACGCGGACCCGTTCTTCTACGACTCCGAGCTCAACGGCACCGACGTGCGCGTGTACGTGGCCCAGTTCGCCGACGGCCAGGCGCTGCAGGCGGCGCGCTCGCTCGAGGACGTCAACGCGACGATGCGGCGACTGGCGCTCGTGCTCGCGCTGGTCAGCCTCGCCGGGATCGGGCTCGCCGCGCTGTTCGGCGGCCTCGTGGGCCGCAGCGCCATGCGCCCGGTCAGCCGCCTGATGCGCGGCACGCGCTACGTCGCCGCCACGCAGGACCTCTCGCGCCGGGTCGAGGCGACGGGCGACGACGAGCTGGCCGGTCTCGCCCGCAGCTTCAACGCGATGCTCGAGAAGCTCGCCGAGTCGCGCCGGGCGCAGCGCCAGCTCGTGGCCGACGCCTCGCACGAGCTGCGCACGCCGCTCGCCACCGTGCAGGCCAACGTCGAGCTGCTCTCGCGCGCCGGCGAGCTGCCGCCGCACGAGCGGGTCGAGCTGCGCGAGGACCTGCTGTCGCAGCTGCGCGAGCTGACCCGCCTCGTCGGCGACCTCGTCGAGCTCGCGCGCGAGCGGCCGCCGGAGAGCGACCTCGAGGAGCTCGACCTCGCCGAGCTGGTGGCCGGCTGCGTCGAGCGCGCCCGCGGCCGCGGCTCCTTCGACTGCGACCTCCGGCCCGGCCTGGTGCGCGCCGACCGCGCCCGGCTCGACCGCGCGGTCACCAACCTGCTCGACAACGCGCGCAAGTGGAGCCCGACCGGCGGCACCGTCCACGTCACGGTGGCCGACGGCGAGCTGATCGTGCGCGACGAGGGCCCGGGCATCGACGCCGCCGACCGCCCGTACGTGTTCGACCGCTTCTACCGCTCAGCCGAGGCGCGCGCCCTGCCCGGCTCCGGCCTCGGCCTGGCGATCGTCCGCCAGGTGGCCGAGATGCATGGCGGCGCCGCCTGGGCGGCGCCGCCTCGCACGGGTTCCGGCGCGGAGCTTCACCTGCGGCTGGGGCGGGTGGGGACGGTCTCTACTTCAGCGAGGTCCACGCCAAGTCCCACGCGGAGTTGAACTCGCTGGCGACGCCGTTGACGTCGTCGGAGCGCAGCAGCGGGGTCTTGTCCCAGATCCACGAGATGAGCGGCGCCTGCTCGGTGATCATGCGGTTGATCCGCGCCCATGCGTCAGCGCGCTCCTGGGGGTCGGTCAGCAGCGCCGCCTCGTCCATCGCGCCATTGATCGCGGGCACGTCGAGCTGCGGCCAGTTCGAGTTCATCTGCGGGATGATGTTGTCGCCGTCGAACGTCGGGGCGAGGATCGTCTGCGGATCGCCGAAGTCCTTGCCCCAGCTGAAGTTCGGGCAGATCGCCACCTTCGCCGACGGGAGGCCGCAGAACTTCGTGAACATCGCGTCCTGCGCGACGAGCCGCAGGCGGACCTTGAAGCCGAGCCGCTCGAAGTTCTCCTTCGCGACCTCGGCCGTGTTCTGGGCGACGCCCTCGGAGACGCCGACCATCAGCAGCTCCTCGTCGCCCTCGTAGCGACCGGACGCGTAGCCCGCCTTGCGGAAGTACTCAGCCGCCAGCGCGGGGTCGCCCGCCGGGTGGGACATGAAGTCCAGGCCGAAGCCGTCCTCGCCGCCGGACTCCTCGAAGCCGGGCATGCCGGGCGGGATCATGTGGGTCGGGATGTCGCCGAGCTGCTCGCCGCCGCGCACGAGCCGCAGCGCCTCGCGGTTGAAGCCGGCGATCACCGCCTTGCGCACGTTGATGTCGTCGAACGGCGCGATCGTCGTGTTCATCGAGATGTAGCGCGCGCTGCCGGCCGGCATCAGCTCGAGCTGGTCCTGCTGGCGCTTGACGACCTGCGCGAGCACCGCCGGGGGCGGCGAGAAGTCGCCCGTCAGCAGGCCCTCGCCCTCGAGCACCTTGCGCGACGCCACCGTCGTGTCGTCGTTCCCCTGCGGCATGTCGATCTCGTCGACGTACGCGGGCTTGTAGTCGGTCGCCGCGTCCCAGTTCGGGTTGCGCACGAGGTGGATCCGGCGGCCGGCCTCATAGCCGATCGCCTTGCCCGACGCGTCGTTCTCGATCATGTACGGCCCCGTCGCGACCTGGTTCTGGCCGTAGGCCGACGGCTGCCGCTCGTCGAACTTGGCCGCGTAGTCCTCCGGCACCGGGGCCGAGAGCGGGAGCGCGAGCGCGGCGGCGAGCACGCCGCCGCTGCCGCGCGTGAGCTTGAAGACGATCGTCCGGTCGTCGGGCGTCCGGATGCCCTCGATCTCGGTGCCCGGCTTGGCGCCCTGCGCGGCGCCGACGAGGTCGCCGAAGTACCCGCCCGCGTAGCCGTTGTTGACGGTGTTGAAGAAGCCGCGCTCGATGGCGTACTTGACGTCCTTCGAGGTGACCTCGCGGCTCACGGGCGGCGAGAAGCGGACCCCGTCGCGGATCTTCACGGTGACGGTCTTGCCGTCGCGCGAGACCTGCGGATCGGACTCGGCGAGATCCGGGACGGCGGTCTCGCCGTCGCTCGGCTTCCACGAGTACAGCGGGCGCTGGGTGGCGTAGCTCACCATGTAGCCCATCTGGTAGTAGGTGATGCCGGGATCGATGTTGTCCACATCATCGGTCCACAGCATCGTCAGCTTGCCGCCCTGCTTGCCCTCGACGGGCGCCTTACCGCCTGCGTTCTTCTCCGAGCTGCCCCCGCCGCCGCAGCCCGCGAGGACCGCGCCGGCGAGAGCGAGCGCGAGGAACGCGCCCTTGGCCATGCGATGCATGAGGTTCCTTCCTCCGGCGGCCCCGCCGGGTCGTCGACGATTCCCTTTAATCGTCGTGCGCGCGCGAGGTGCGCGCGACGACGATTGCTGGGGTCGGCGTGAAGAAACGCTTACTGGGCCGCCGGGACCTGCTCGTTGGCGCGGATCACGCGCCAGGCGGCCTGCATCGGATCGAGGAAGTACGGCGGGCTGCGGTAGCGCAGCGCGTCGTTGTAGTTGTAGTCCTTGGCGTAGCCGCTGTTGAGGTTCGTGCCGCTGAAGGTGCCGACCGGCCCGCGGAACTTCTGGGCGATCGCGCCGAAGACCGTCAGCGTGCCCAGCGGGTCGCCGCACTGGTAGTTGTCGACCACGAACGAGTCCTTGAGCGCGAGCATCGCGGCCTCGATCCGGTAGTTGTTGCGGGCGTTGACGTTGTCACCGCACGCGCCGCTCACGTCGTGCTTGACGCGCACGAAGCGATTGGCGATCAGGCCGAGCACCGGGTTGTTCGCGTTGGCCAGCAGGTCGCCGTCGACCAGGATGTCGTCCTCGGAGCCGAGCGTCATCGACTTCGGGTAGGTGCCGCGGACGACGAGGATCGCGCAGCGCCACTCGCCGGCGACGTTGTAGTCGATCTGGCGCGGCGCCTGCAGCGTGCAGGCGCCGTTCTTCTCGACGTAGATGACGCCGTTCTGGGGCAGCGGCATCGTCGTGTCCGTGGCGACGCCGTTCGGGAACGTGCGGACGACCATGTTCGCCGTGCCGTTGAACGTGATCTCGGTCTTGCCGCTGAAGACGTATGCAGGGTCGGCCGCCTGGCGCAGCGCCGTGTTCGACGTCGGCACCGGCAGGTGCTCGGCCGGCTGGCGGACGGGCCCGTAGAAGTCGGGGCTCCCGCTGCAGCCGCTCGTGGTGCTGCGCGTGTAGCCGCCCGGCGCCGGGCCGTGGACCTCGATCACGTCCTCCTCACCCGAGCGACCGAAGTCCGGCGAGCCGCAGGTGAGCAGGTCGTCGTTGGTGTGCAGCGGGCCGCGGATCGCGTCCCAGGTCGGGAACGTGATGTTCACGTTCTCGCGGCACCAATCGTTCTGGTTGCGGATCGCGCGGTACTGCACGCAGTAGGTGCGGGCGCGGTTCTGGTCGTCCGTCGAGGCGAAGCTGTTCGGGTCCGACGCCTCGTAGTCCGTGAAGTACAGGTAGTCGAGGAAGCTCGTACGCCGCAGCGTGGTGACGATCGAGCGCTTGACGCCGCGCGAGATGCCCGTTGCGCGGATCCGGAACGCGCCGGAGTTCTCGTTCAGCATCGACTCCTCTTCGCCCTTGACGCAGTCGTCCGAGCCCGCGGCGGGCAGCAGCTCGATCGAGAACTTCGCCTCGGTGTTGGTCAGCGTGCGCCAGGTGCGGTGCGCGCCCGGATCCTCGAGGTTGACCGGGCTGGGCCCGCCGTCGCCGGGATCCTCGACGTCGGCGCAGTTGGTCCAGTAGTCGTTGTCGCGCGTGAGCTGGTACAGGTAGTACTCGATGCCGGCCTCCGCGGCCGCGTACGCCTGCTTGCGGTCCTGCGACTCGCGGGCGAACGGGATGTCCGTGCCCACGGCCGCGAACGCGGCGGCGCCCAGGATGCTCGTGGCGAGCAGGATGAGCATCACGGCGGCCATCGTGAAGCCGTGCTCGGCGGAGAGGTGAAGACGTCGGCTCATACGCATCTCGGATCTGGGAGGGTCGGGTTCGCTACGTCCCACTTGGCGAGGTTGGGGTCCGAGTGGCGCGCCATGACCCGGTCGGTCAGGTTCACGCCCTTGGTCCGGTCGTCGGCGCCCAGCGGCTGTGACATCAGCGTCACGTCGATGCGCGCCACGCGGCGGGCCTCGTTGGCGTCGATCGGCGGCACGAGCTCGAGCGAGGCCTCGGGCCGCGCCGGGTTGCCGACCCAGCGGTAGGCGTAGTAGCGCAGGAACGGGATCGTGTTGCCGCCCGCGTCCTTCTGCAGCGCGATGTTCTCGAGCCGCAACTGCGTGTTGGCGGGCGCGATCGGGAAGTCGCCCGGCCGCGGCTCCAGCTTGTTCGTCAGCCAGATCGCCGTCGTGACGTCGCCGGTGGCGGGGTCGTACTTCAGCCGGCGCTTGGTCGGCGGGACGGTGCCGTCGCCCTCGCTGAAGTCGCTGTAGAACTCGACCGTCGTCGAGTTCGTCACGTCCGGGACGATCGCCGGGCCGGCAAGGTTCTCCAGGCAGACCTGCGAGCGCAGTTCCTGCGTCATGACGTCCATCGCCAGCCGGCCGCGCTGCATCGCGTCGGTCTTGGCCATCGCGTTCGTGTTCATCCGCACCGTGTTGTCGAGCACCGTGAACATCGCGAGCATCACGATCATCCCGATGGTGATGGCCGTAATGAGCTCCATGAGCGTCATGCCGGCCTCTTGGCGGAGACGGCTCATGAAGTCGGGCATGCCTGGTTCACCGACGGGGACGAGGTCGTCACCGCGACCGCGTGCCGGGTCGCGTTGCCGCCGTTGACGTTGTCGTTCACGACGCCCGGGATCGTGCGCCGCCAGATGCTGCTCGCTACTGCGCGTGAACTGGACGCAGATGTCGTAGGTGCCGTACGGCAGCCCGGGGCTCGTGGCCTGGCCGCCCGTGACCGCGCCCATGTCGTAGCGGCCCGGATCGCCCGCACGTCCCGTTACGCGGATAGGCGTAGACGTTCGAGGCGACCGACGACTGCGTGAACGTCGCGTTGAGGTTCACCGGCGGCTCGAGGATCGTGATCGTCCCGACCTGGCCGGGGGTCAGCGTCGGCGCCGCCGCGGTGTAGACGTCGAAGTAGTTCTCCTGGAACCCGGTCGGGTCCTGGCCCATGCAGCGGCCGCTGAAGATCTTGTAGGGGTCCTCGAACGGGAACAGCCGGTTGAGCGTGTGGGGCGTGATCGGAGTCGCGCTCGTCCACTGGCGGAAGCCCGTGAGGATGCCCGTGTGGGCGGCGATCACGCCGTACGAGTTGTCGACGTTCAGGACGGCCGGCGAGCCGTAGGGCGACCGGATGTTGACCGTGAGGGTGGCGGCGAGGTCGTAGACGAAGTCGACCGTGGTCAGCGTGCCGGCCGAGACGGTGGCGGTCTTGATGACCTCCTGGTCGCCCTCGGGGTCGACCCAGCCGTTCTGGTTGACCTTGACCTGGTAGGCGCCCGCGGTGACGGCGCCGAACACGGCGCAGCCCGCGTCGTTGGTGGCCTTGGTGATCGTCTCCGGCCCGATCGCCTGCACCGGCATGTTCTTCACCGGGTTGTCGCGGGCGTCCACGACCTTCGCGACGAGCGCGCCGGAGCCCGGCTCGGGCGCCACGATGCTCGAGATCACGACCGGCTTGACCTTGGCGCCGGTCATCGGCGAGGTCACCTTCGAGGTGATGCGTATGTAGCTGCCCTCGCCGTCGTCCAGCGAGCAGCTGATGTCCTCGCCGCCGACGTCGGTGACGAGATCGGCGTCGGACTCGACGGTGTAGGGCACGCCGTCGACGTGGACGGTGCGCGGACCCGGGATCACGGAGCGGATCCGGTTCAGGTCGACGGTCATGAGCGACCGAAGCTCCTCCTGGTCCCGCTCGGCCAGCGTGGCCGCGACCGTGCGCGCCTTGTTGGCGCCGGCGGTGCCGGCCACAGCGTCGAGCCCGGCGAACACGCCGAGGACGACGAGGACGAGGACGGCCGCCGAGACGACGACCTCCATCAGTGCGAAACCTTCTTGGGACCGCGCGCGAGGTCGACTCATTCCTCAGTCGTTTTCGGCCCCCGCGCGGGCTGCCTTGAGGCGTCTGGACGGAAAGTGGGGTCAGCCCACTAGCCGACGAGCTCGAGCCGCGGGCGCCGCGACTCGTAGCGGGACGCGACGTCCCGCAGGATCTCCAGCATCGCCTGCGTTGCGGGCGAGCGGTAGCCCTCATCCAGCGTGGCGGCGTAGATCTGCCGCACCGGCGTGTCGCGGCCCAGGTCCCGGACCACGATGTCGTCGCGCACGGTCGTCAGGCCGAGCTCGGCGATCAGCGACACGCCGACGCCGGCGGCCACGAAGCCCTGCATGGCCGTGTAGTCGTCGGTCTCGAACGCGATCCGGGGCTCGTAGCCCGCGATCGAGCACGCGCGCGAGATCAGCCGGTTGCACTCGCAGTCGGGCTGGCCGCCGATCCAGGCCTCGCCGGCGAGGTCGGCCAGCCGCACGCGGCGGCGACCGGCCAGCGGGTGGTCGCGCGGCAACACGAGGTACATCGGGTCCTCGATCAGGTGCACGCGGTGGATGCCGTCGTCGGCGTGGGTGACCGCGGACTCGAAGACGATCCCCAGGTCGAGCTCGCCGCTGCGCAGCAGCGGCACGCAGTCCTCGGGCTCGGACATGGTCATCGAGAGCTCGACGGCCGGGTGCTTCTGGCGGAAGGCGGCGATGGCGAGCGGCATCAGCGTGGCGCCGGCGGACTCGAAGGCGGCCGTGCGCAGGCGGCCGCCGCGCAGGCCCGCGATCGCCTCCAGCTCCGCCTCGGCCTCGGCCAGGCGGGCCATGATCGCCTCGGTGTGGCGGACGACGGCCTCGCCCGCCCCGGTCAGCTTCACGCCGCGCGCGCTGCGCTGCACGAGCGTGGTCCCCGCCTCGCGCTCGAGCGCGGCGATCTGCTGCGACACGGCGGACTGCGTGAAGGACAGCGACTCCGCGGCGGCGGAGAACGAGCCCTTGATCGCGACCTCGCGGAGGACCCTCATACGGCGGACGTCAAGCATGAGCAGAACTTATACCACCCTTTCCGAACGTTCATTTGAACTGATGGCTGCGAGCGGTGATGATTCATCTCACGAAGTCTTCCCCAACCCCGTTGAAAGGACATGGCCATGACCCCCCTCTCCCTCGCTCCTACCGTCCTCATCCGAGCCGCGCGTGGCTCCGACGGCGACGCGCTGGGCCGCCTCGCGGCGCTCGACTCGGCGCACGTCCCCGCCGGCGAGCTGCTGGTGGCCGAGACCGACGGCGCGCTCGTCGCCGCCCACGCCCCCGCCACGGGCGCCACGATCGCCGACCCGTTCCGGCCGACGGCCCAGGTGGTCGAGCTGCTCCAGCTGCGGGGCACGCTGCTGCGGGCCGCGTGAGCGCAGACTCCCCAACCCTCCCCTCCTCATCGACGGCGGGGGCGGCCGTCGCGGCCGCCCCTGCCTGGCAGGTGTGGACGGGCCTCTGGATCGTCTACATCGTCTGGGGGTCCACGTACCTGGCCATCCGTGTGACGGTCGAGACCATGCCGCCGCTGCTGAGCTCCGGCGTGCGCTTCTCGATCGCCGGCGCGGTGATGCTCGGCGTGCTCTCGCTCCACCGTCGCGTGCGCCCGACCCGCGCCCAGCTCCTGAGCGCGCTGCTGGTCGGCATGCTGCTGCCCGGCGCCAACGCGGTCGTGTCGGTCGCCGAGCAGGAGGTGCCGTCGAACCTCGCGGCGCTGCTGATCGCGTCGGTCCCGCTATGGGTCCTGCTGATGCGCCGGACGTCCGGCGAGCCGGTCTCGGTCGCGGGCATCGGCGCCGTGCTCGTCGGCTTCGCGGGCGTGGCGCTGCTGCTCCAGCCCGGCGAGCAGAGCGAGGGCGCGTCCGTTCTGGCGCTGGGCGCCTGCGTGTTCGCCGCCCTGATGTGGGCGAGCGGCTCGTTCGCCTCGCCGCGCCTGCGCATGCACGGCGACCCGCTGGTGGCAGCCGCCTGGCAGATGCTGCTCGGCGGCGCCGTGATCCTCGCCTCGGGGCTGGCCGTCGGCGAGGCGGGCGACGTCGACCTCGACGCGTTGTCGACCCGCTCGGTCGTGGCGCTCGCCTACCTCGTGGTGTTCGGCTCCTG
Organism: uncultured Solirubrobacteraceae bacterium; assembly: GCA_963835525.1. Taxonomy (GTDB): domain Bacteria; phylum Actinomycetota; class Thermoleophilia; order Solirubrobacterales; family Solirubrobacteraceae; genus DASSUW01. The sequence goes on along the minus strand of CAWIFM010000008.1, from coordinate 1,008,156 downwards.
GATCGCCTTCACCGCCTACGCGTGGCTGCTGCAGAACGCGCCGATCTCGCGCGTCGCCACCTACGCGTACGTCAACCCTGTCGTCGCGATCGTGCTCGGGTTCCTGATCCTCGACGAGCTGATCACACCGATCACGCTGGCCGGCGCGGCGATCATCGTCGTCTCGGTCGCGCTCGTCACCCGGATCGAGAGCGCGCGGCGGCCATAGCCAGCTCGACGGCGGCCGCCGGCTCGGTGCGGCGCCCGCGCTCGAGCGCGACCTCGAGGGCGTCGGGCTTGAGCGCCGACTGGAGGGCGGCGACCAGCTCGTCGACGGCCGGCTGCTCGTCCGGCTGGCGAACCGCCCCGGTCGCCTCGCGCTGGGCCTCGGCGGCGCCCAGCAGCGTGGCGCCGGTGACGGGATCGACGACGCCGGCCAGCGTCTCCAGGCACTCGACGGTCAGCACGTTCTCGCCGCGGGCGAGCTCGAGGCTCTCCAGCACCAGCGGCACGGCCCGGTCGACGTCACCCCGGCGGGCGAGCAGGCTTCCGAGGACGTGCAGCGTTGAGGCGAGGTGCGCCGGGTCGCCGGCCGCACGGGCGAGCTCGACGCTGTCCTCGAGCAGCGGCACCGCGCCGTCGGGGTCGCCGGTCAGCTCGTGCGCGATCGCGAGGTTCTGGGTCACGATGCTCTGCCCGCGCACGTCACCCAGCTCGCGGTAGATCGCGGCCGCCGCCTCGTAGCGGGCCTGTGCCGCTTCGTGGTCGGAGGCGAAGACGTCGAGCACGCCGAGGTTGGTGATCACGCGCGCCTCGCGCGCGCGGTCGTCCACGTGCTCGAGCGCGGCGCCGAAGGCGGCGCGCGCCGCCTCGTGGTCGCCCGCCGCTCCGGCGAGGACGCCGGCGGCGTTGTGCGCGCGGGCGGCGGCCGTGGCGCTCGCTGTGCCGGCTGCCAGGGCGGCCTCCACCAGCCGGCGCCCCTCGGCGACCGCCCCGCGCGCCAGCCAGTACCGCCAGAGGGCGCCCGCGATCCGCTGCCTGGTCTCGGCGTCGCCCCACTCCGCGGCGGCGACCAGGTTCTCGCGCTCGGCGTCGAGCCGGCGCATCCAGCCCGCCTGCTCGGCTCCCTCGAGGCCCGCCTCGGCCGCCTCGGCCAGCTCGAGCGCCCACGCGGCGTGGCGGTCGCGCACGGCGTCGTCGAGCCGCTCGCGGGCGAACTCGCGGATCGTGTCGAGCATCTGGAACCGCTCGCCGGCGCGCACCACGAGCGAGCGGTCCACCAGCGCCTCCAGCGCGTCGAGCACGTCGCCGGTTACCTGCTCGGCGGCCTCCAGCGTCCAGCCCCCGGCGAACACCGCCAGGTCCGAGAAGGCGCGCCGCTCGCGCTCGTCGAGCAGGTCGTGGCTCCACTCGATCGCCGCGCGCAGGGTGCGCTGGCGCTCGGGAGCGTCGCGCGGGCCGCCGGTCAGCAGGTCGAGCCGGCGGCCGAGGCGCTCCAGGATCGCCGCCGGGGAGAGCAGCCGCGTGCGGGCGGCGGCCAGCTCGATGGCGAGCGGCAGGCCGTCGAGCCGCCGGCAGATCTCGGGGATCGCGGGATCGCCCGGGTCCACATTCCGAGAGGCGCGGACGAACAGCGCGGCGGCGGGCTCGGCCGCGAGCGGCGCCAATGGGACCTCGTGCTCGCCCGTAAGGCGCAGAGCCGCCTGGCTGGTCACGAGCACCGTGACGGCGGGCTCGCGCGCGAGCAGCGAGGTCACGGCGGGCGCGGCGTCGACGAGCTGCTCGAAGTTGTCCAGCACCACGAGCGTCTCGCCCTCCTCCTGCAGCTCCTCCTCGAGGCGCTCGCCGCTGTCGACGGCGGCCAGCGGCACGAACCGCGCGCCGTCGCGGAACTCGCCGGCCAGCCGGTGCGCCAGCTCGAGCGCCAGCCGCGTCTTGCCGACGCCGCCCGGGCCCATGATCGTCACCAGGCGGATCGCGGGGTCGCGGATCAGCGCCGTGAGCTCGGCGAGCTCGGCCTCGCGGCCGACGAGGCTCGCGGCGAGTGGCGGCAGCGCCGGTGCGGGGGCGGGCGCTCTAGGGGCGGGGCGCTCGGCGGTTTCGAGCGCCGGGTCCTGGGCGAGGATCGCTGCCTCCAGCCGCTTCAGCTCGGGGCCCGGCTCGAGCCCCAGCTCGTCGACCAGCGCGGCGCGGGCGCGGCGGTAGGCGTCGAGCGCGTCTGCCTGGCGGCCTGCGCGGTAGAGGGCGAGCATGAGGTGCGCGTGCAGGCGCTCGCGGTAGGGATGCTGGCCGACCAGCGCGTCCAGCTCGGGGATCGCCTCCGCGTGGCGGCCGAGAGCGAGGTCGAGCTCCAGCCGGTCCTCGAGCGCGGCCAGCCGTACGCCCTCGAGCCGCGCGCCCTCGCTGGAGGCGCGGCCGAGCAGCTCGACGTCGGACAGCGCCGGGCCGCGGCACAGGTCGAGGCCGGCGCGGAGCTCCGCGGCGGCGCCTTCCTGGTCGCCGGCCGCGCGCAGGCGGCGGGCGTCGTCCAGGTGGCGCTCGAAGCGCTCGAGGTCCAGCGCCCCGGGCGCCAGCTCGACCGCGTAGCCGCCGGGCCGGGTGGCGATCGGCTGACCCTCGCCGAGCTCCTGCCGCAGCTGGGAGACGTGCACCTGCAGCGACTTGGCGGCGGTGGCGGGCGGGTGCTCCCCCCACAGCTCGTCGATCAGGCGGTCGGCCGAGACGACGCCGCCGCGGTGCTCGAGCAGCAGGACGGCGAGCAGCGCGCGGCGCTTGGCCCCGGCGACAGGGATCTCCCCGCCGGGCCCCGCCACCCGCAGCGGTCCCAGGATCCCGAACTCCATCGCCTTACCGGCACCTTACCGCCGGCTTGCCGGCTCCCCCGAACATGCCGCTCATGCACTTCGACGACGACATTCGGAAGGAGGGCGACCATGATCGCCAAGCGCGCCACCTGGACCTAGTCCCGACACACCGGGAGGCCGCCGCCGCAGACACGACAAAGCGGCGGCTCCTCACCCCTCTACGCCGCCGGCCGGTTCGGCGGCTGCTCATGGGCAACTTCGTATCCAAGACGGGCGACTGGCTCACCGTCGGCGCACTCATGGGCTGGATCTTTCAACAGACGGGCTCGACGGGCAGCGTCGCGCTGCTCATGCTCGTCCGCCTCGCGCCTCCGATCCTCGGCGGCGGGGCCGCCGCAGCGCTGGTCGACGGCGTGCGCAAGGAGCGCCTGCTGGTGTGGGTCGAGCTGCTGCGGGCCGTCGCGCTCGCAGGCGTGCTGGCAGGCATGCTCGCCGACGTGATGCCGGTCGTCTACGTGGCGATCGCCTTCAGCGGACTGCTCGGCGCCATCTCCCCCGTCGCCGTCTCGGCGCTGATCCCGAGCCTCGTGCCGCGGGCCGAGCTGCCGGCCGCGAACGGGCTCGCGGGCGTGATCGACAGCACCGCGATGGCTGTGGGCGCGCTGGCGGGCGGCGCGCTGCTGGCGCTCGTCGGGATCGGCCCCGCGCTGGCGGCCGATCTCGTCACCTTCGTGCTCGCGGCGCTGCTGTTCGCCGGCATCACCGCGGGCACGCACCGCGCGGCGGCCGAGGAGGCCGCGGCGGACGGGGCGCCCGCGCCGCGGCTGCGCGACCTGCTGGGCGATCGCACGATCGTCACCGCGGTCTGCGCGCTGTGCATCACCGTCGCCGGCGCCGGGCTGGTCAATGCGACGCTGCCGCGCTACCTCGCCGACATGGGCCTCGGCACGGGTGCGTACGGCTTCGGCTTCGGCGCGATCGCGATCGGCCTGGCGCTCGGCGGCGCGATCGGCGGCATGATCCGCGTCGAGCGGGCCGGCACCGAGGTGCTCGGCCGCACGCTGATCGCCACCGCCGTGCTCTTCTGCGCGCTGGCGGCGGTCACGCACGCGCCGGTCGCCCTGCTGCTGCTCGTGCTGGTCGGCGTGCTCGACGCCATCGGCTGGGTCATGTTCGACACGGTCATGCAGCGCTCGGCGGACCCGCGGCTGCTGGGCAAGGCCTTCGGGATCAGCGACGCGGTCGTGCGGACGGCGATGATCGGCTCGATCGCGCTCGCCCCGCTGGCCAACGAGCTCGCCGACCCGGACGGGATCCTGCTGGTCGGCGCCGCGACGCTGTGCCTGGCCGGCATGGTCGCCTCGGGCCGCTACACCTTCGCCGGCGGCTGGCGGACCGCGGCTGGGTAGGGCCGCGGGTCTCATCCCGGCTGTTCAGCCGCCCGTACTGCCCTGCGGTGGCTGACGAACGACCCCTCGAGCCGGGGTGACGCCCCGCGGTCCTACCGAACCGCGCGACAAACGAGCCGCGGCGTCAAGGCGCTCCGCGCTGCTGTCCTGTCGCAGTCACTGGATGGCGGACGACCGCCCAGAACTGGTAGCCGCCCTCGTTGGGCGGCACGGTGTCGGGCTGCGTCAGGCCCGTGCGGTCGGTGGCGCGGGCCAGCAGCTCGTGACGGCCTTCAGGTGGGGTCCACTCCAGCTCCCAGCGCGTCCACACGTGCGGGAGGTTGGGACCGCGAAGGCGGGCGGGGCGCCAGCGGGCGCCGCCGTCGGTGCTCACCTCGACGCGCGCGATCGGGGCGTGGCCCGACCAGGCGCGGCCGGTGAGCGTGGTACATCGCCCGGCGGGCAGGACCGCGTCCCAGGCCAGCTCGAACGCGCTCTTGACCGGCTGGACGGTGAGGCCGCGGTACCAGCGCGTGTTCCACGGCGACTGGAGGGGTGTGAGCGAGACCTCGAGCGCGCCGAGCCACTTGATGCTGGCCACGCCGACCCAGCCCGGCACCACGAGGCGCGCGGGGAAGCCGTGGTCGAGCGGCAGCTCGGCGCCGTTCATCTCGAGCGCGATCAGCACGTCGTCGAGCGCCTTGCCGGCCGGCAGCGGGCGGCGGACCGAGCCCTGGTCGAGGTACGGGTCGTCGAGGCCGTGGGCCATGACGTCGACCGCGGCGGGGCTGATGCCGGCGCGGTCGAGCACCTCTGCCAGCGGCACGCCGCGCCAGTGGGCCGCGCCGATGCCGCCGAGCTTCCACGGCGTGCCCTCGACCGGCATCCGCTGCTGGGAGGCGAAGAGGTCGCGGCCGCCGCTGCCGGCGCACTCGATCAGCGCCGGCAGGCCGTGCGACGGCAGCCGCTCGAGGTCGGCCAGGCTCAGGCTGAGCTCACGTGCGACGCCGGGTCCCCGCACGTGCAGGCGCCAGGTCGCGGGGTTAATCTCAGGCGTGCGCGTGTGGTTGCGGACGAAGAAGCGCTCGGCCGGCACCAGGTAGCCGGTGTCGGCCATGGCCTCCCAGCGCATCTCCGCGTTGTGGCCGTGGTCGACGAACCACTCGTCGGGGAGCGGCTTGACGATCGGCTCGACTCCTACGAGCACGGTTACGCGGCCGTCACCGGATGGCGGACGACGGCCCAGAACTGGTAGCCGCCCTCGTTGAAGGGCACTGTGTGCGGCTGGGTGTTGTCGGCGCGGTCGGTGGCACGGGCGAGCAGCTCGTGGCGGCCAGGGGGCGGCGTCCACGGCAGCTCCCAGTGTGCCCATCCGTAGCGCTCGTTGGGGCCGTGGAGCTGGACTTTCCGCCAGTGTGCTCCACCGTCGGTGCTGACCTCGACGCGGCGGATCGGCGCGTGGCCGGACCACGAGCGGCCGCTCAGCACGGTCTTCCGGCCCGCCGGGAGGGTGGCGTCCCACGCGAGCTCGAACGCCGACTTCACCGGCTGGACGGACAGGCCCCGGTACCACTTCGTGTTCCAGGCTGTCTCCACCGGCGCGTCGGACACCTCCAGCCGCCCGAGCCACTTGATGCTCGAGATCCCGATCCACCCCGGCACGACGAGCCTCAGCCGGGAAGCCGTGGTCGGCGGGCAGCGTGCGGCCGTTCATCTCGTAGGCGAGCAGGACGTCGTCGAGCGCCTTTCCGAGCGGCACCGGCCTTCTGACGCGCCCGTAGTCGACGCCGCCGGTCACGTACGGGTCATCGAGCCCTTCGGCGAGCACGTCGACGGCGCCGCGCCGGAGCCCGGCCCGATCGAGCACTTCGCCGAGCGGCACGCCGCGCCAGCGAGCCAACCCGATGCCGCCGAGCTTCCACGGCGTCCCGCTCGCCGGCGTGCCCTGCTGGCTGCCGAAGAAGCTGCGCCCGTTGCCGGCGCACTCGATCACCGAGGTCAAGCTCTTCGAGGGCAGCCGCTGGATGTCGCGGTACGTGAGCGAGAGCGGCCGCCGGACGCCGGCGCCGTGGACGGTCAGCCGCCACGTCGCGGGATCGATCGTCGGCGTGCGCGTGTGGTCGCGGACGAAGAAACGCTCGTTCGGGATGAGGTGCCCGAGCCTCCGCACCGTCTCCCAGCGCATCTCGGCGTTGGTCCCGTGGACGACAAACCACTCGGGCGGGAGCGGCTTGACGATCGGCGAGGCTGCCTGGCCCCACGCGATCCGCGGCGCGATGAGCGGCAGCGAGCCCGCGGCCGCGAGCTTCAGCAGGTCCCGTCTCGTGACATTCTCGATCATTACGATCGAGAAGATACACAATACGTAAGGGGGCCTGGCCCCCTTACGCGCTTACGAGAAGTAACGGGGTAAGGGGGCCTGGCCCCCTTAGTTGCCTAGCCCGCCGGCGGCTCCTCGAACGGGCGCTCGAAGAGCGTCGAGAGGACGATCTGGGTCTGGGTCCGGGTCACGCCCGGGTGGTCGCGAAGGCGCTCGAGGGCCTCTTCCAGGTGGGCGGTGTCGCGTGCGCGGACGTGCAGCATGGCGCTGGCCTCGCCGGCCACCGTGTACGCGGCCTCGACCTCGGGATGGCGCTCGACGGCCTCGCGGACCTCGGCGGACGCCATCCTGCCCTCGGTGTAGAGCTCGACGAAGGCGTGCGTCCCCCAGCCGTAGCGGCCCGGGTCGACCTGGGCCGTGTAACCGCGGATGACGCCGTCGGCCTCGAGCCGGTCGACCCGTCGCTTGACCGCCGGGGCGGAGAGCGAGACGCGCATCCCGATGCTCTGGAACGAACGGCGGGCGTTCTGACGCAGCAGCGCAACGATCTGGCGGTCGATGTCGTCCATCAGGCCAGTGATTGTGGCACGGGACGCAACAGATCTCGCTTGTGGGTGGCACGCGACAGCGCAACCATGAAGTAGCGAATCTTGAGCTACAGGGAGGACAGTCCGTGAGCACCCAGCCCGTCGTCGCCCCGGGAGACCATCCCGACCCGCCCCGCGACGACTTCATGCCGCTCCACGGCATCGATCACGTCGAGCTCTACGTCGGCAACGCCCTGCAGTCCGCGTACTTCTACGTGCACGCGCTCGGCTTCAAGGAGGTCGCCTACGCCGGCCTCCAGACCGGAGTGCGCGACCGCACGTCGCACGTGCTCGAGCAGGGCCGGATCCGGATCGTCCTGACCGGCGCGCTGACGCCCGACCACGAGATCGGCCGTCACGCGGCCGCCCACGGCGACGGCGTGAAGGTGATCGCGCTCTCGGTCCCGAGCGTCGAGAACGCCTACCGCGAGTCGACCGCTCGCGGCGCCAAGGGCGTGCGCGAGCCGTGGGAGGCGACGGACGAGCACGGCACGATCCGCTTCGCGGTGATCGAGACCTACGGCGAGACGCTGCACACCTTCGTCGACCGCTCGCATTACAAGGGCCCGTTCATGCCCGGCTACGTCGCCCGCGACCACAGCGCCGGTGACGTCGGCCTGCTCGCCATCGACCACGTCGTCGGCAACGTCGAGCTCGGCGAGATGGAGACGTGGGTCAAGTACTACGAGGACGTCTTCGGCATGACGGAGATGCTGCACTTCACGGACGAGGCGATCTCCACGGAGTACTCCGCGCTCATGTCGAAGGTGGTCACGAGCGGCAACGGCCGCGTCAAGTTCCCGATCAACGAGCCCGCCGAGGGCAAGCGCAAGTCGCAGATCGACGAGTACCTGGAGTTCTACGGCGGCGCCGGAGCGCAGCACATCGCCGTCGCCACGCGCGACATCGTGCGCACGGTCACCGAGCTGCGCGACCGCGGGATCGAGTTCCTCAACGTCCCGGACACGTACTACGACGACGTGCCGGAGCGGATCGGCGAGATCAAGGAGTCGCTCGAGGACCTGCGGCGGCTCGGCATCCTCGTCGACCGCGACGACGAGGGCTACATGCTGCAGATCTTCACGAAGCCGATCGGCGATCGCCCGACGATGTTCCTCGAGGTCATCGAGCGCCACGGCGCGCGCGGCTTCGGGGAGGGCAACTTCAAGGCGCTCTTCGAGGCGATCGAGCGCGAGCAGGAGCTGAGGGGGAACCTCTGATGCGTTACCACTCGCTGGGCCAGGTCCCGCAGAAGCGACACGTGCAGTTCCGCGACCCCGAGGCGCAGTCCGGCAACGGGCAGGCGCCGCTGCTGGTCGAGGAGGTCCTCGGCTTCGAGGGCTTCTCCGGCAACGAGTCGATCCTCTACCACCTGTGGTCGCCGTGCCGGATCAGCGACGTCGGCGAGTTCACGCCGATCGAGCTCGAGGAGTGGGTGCCGGACACGCACGTGCACCGGCTCACCAACACGATGCCGATGCAGCCCATGGGCGACAGCGTGCTCGGCCGCCAGGTGCTCCAGTACAACAACGACGTGGAGATCGGCCTCTGCATCCCCGAGGCCGAGGCGGACTACTTCTACCGCGACGGCGAGGGCGACGAGGTCATCTTCGTCCATGAGGGCGAGGGTGTCGTGGAGACGATCTTCGGCACCCTGCCCTACTCGAAGTGGGACTACATCGTGATCCCGCGCGGGACCACGTACCGCTTCCGGTTCGACACGCCGCAGCGCTGGCTGACCTTCTACACGCCGGGCGAGATCGAGACCCCGAACCGCTATCGCAACCGCTATGGCCAGCTGCTCGAGCACGCGCCGTTCAGCCAGCGCGACTTCAAGCCGCCGGCCGAGCTGAACACCCACCGCGACCGCGGCGAGCACATGGTCAAGGTGCGCGTGCGCGGCGGCTACCAGGACTACGTGCTCGACTACCACCCGCTCGACGTCGTCGCCTGGGACGGCTACGTGTACCCGTACACGTTCAACATCATGGACTTCGAGCCCAAGGCCGGCCGCCTGCACCAGCCGCCGCCCGCGCACCAGAACTTCCAGGGCCCGAACTTCGTGATCTGCTCGTTCTGCCCGCGGATGCTCGACTGGGACCCGATGGCCATCGCCCTCCCCTACCACCACTCCAACGTGCAGTCGGAGGAGATGATCTATTACGTCGACGGCCAGTTCGGCTCGCGCAAGGGCGTCGACATCGGGGCGATCACGCTGCACCCGTCCGGGCTGCCGCACGGGCCGCAGCCGGGCCTCGTCGAGAAGTCGCTGGGCGTGACGCGGACGGAGGAGCTGGCCGTGATGTGCGACACCTTCCGGCCGCTGAAGCTCACCACGCTGTCGCGCGACCTCGACGACCCGTCGTACGCGTTCTCGTGGTACGAGGAGGGCGCCGAGGTCACGACGACAGGCTGAGATCAGGGGTACATGACCAGCTCAGCGCCGGGGACGGTGTCCCAGCCGCCCGCGCCGTTGGGCTCCTCGATCTGCACGTGCACGTGGTCGAGGACCGCCTTCGAGACGCGCGAGCCGATCTCGTCGACGTAGAACGTGCTCAGCGGGCTGCCGTTTCCGGTCCCCGGGCTCGAGTTGAACTTCGTGATCGTCTGGCCGCCGAGCTGGTGGTAGACGACGGCGACGCGAGCCTCCGCAGACGTGCTCTGGAGGCAGAGGTTACCCTTGATCTGCGGCCGGACCGACGTCTGGGCGGCGTTCTCGTTCCAGTCGAGATCGGCGGGCGCTCCGGGGGCGAGGCCCGGAGAGCACGTGTTGTAGTCGCCGAGCTGGAACTCGAAGCCGGTGTCGAGCGTGACGGGGTCGGCGAACGCGGGCGAGGCCAGCGCCGCCGTCGCGAGGGCCGCAGCGGCGATGGCCGCCGCGAGGTTGGACTTCTTGAGCATGTTCCCTCCTTGGGAAGCTCGTGGTGGGGTCGGCGGGGATGACCCGGGGCCTGCCGCGACGGTTGGCTGCAAGCGCATGGAGCTGGCGCGTCGCCGCTTGCTTATCCGCTGCTGACGCGCTCGACGTCATCGTCTCCGGTCATGAGAAAACTGACCGGTGCGACGCTGCTCGTGCTGGGACTCGTCGGCGCGTGGGTCTTCGTGGGCTCCGCGAGCGCCTACGACGAGCCCGAGGGCTCGCAGTCCCAGACCATGGAGCAGTTCCTGACGTCCGTCACGACGGACGTGGACACTTACTGGACCAAGACCTTCGAGGCCTCCGGCCTCGCCGAGCCGCGCGTCTCCTACGCCTGGATCCCGGCCGGCCAGGCGGCTTCCAGCGCCTGCGGCCCGCTCGGCGACAGCGCCGCGGCCTACTGCTCGGCCGACGACGCGATCTACATCTCCGAGAAGTTCGCGACCGACATCTACAACGGCGCGCTCGACCAGGTGCTCCCCGGCAGCTCGCAGGGCTTCGGGCGCACCTACGGCGACTTCGCCGTCGCCTACATCGTGGCCCACGAGTACGGGCATCAGATCCAGGACGAGCTCGGGCTGTTCGACCAGCAGATCCCGACTGCGGCACTGGAGCTCCAGGCCGACTGCTTCGCGGGCGCCTGGGCCAACAGCGCCGACCAGGAGAACCGGGTGGAGGACGAGGACGTGCAGGAGGCGCTCGACGCCGCTCTCGCCGTCGGCGACTTCGACACCGCCAATCCCGGCCACCACGGAACGCCCGAGCAGCGCCGCGAGGCGTGGCTCAGCGGCTTCGAGTCCGGTGACCCGGAGGCGTGCAGCCTGTAGCTTCGGAGGCCATGACCGTCCGTGTAGCCGAGCTGGCCGACGCCGAGGCGATCGGCCGGCTGCTGCACGACTTCAACAGCGAGTTCGGCGATCCCAGTCCGGGCGCGGCGAAGGTGGCGGAACGGGTACGGGAGCTCCTCGCGGCCGATGAGCTCACCGTGCTGATCGCTGACGACGGCGTGGCGGTCATGTACTTCCGCCCTTCGCTCTGGAGCGATGCGCTCGAGTGCTACCTCGCCGAGCTCTACGTCGTCCCGGCCCGCCGCGGGGAGGGTCTCGGTCGGGCGCTGCTCGATGCATCCGTCGAGCTCGCCCGCGAGACCGGCGCCGACTACATGTGCCTCGCGACCTCGGAGACCGACGTCGCGGCCCGCTCGCTCTATGAGAGCTCGGGGTTCAGCAACCTCGACGACGGCTCGCCGATGTTCTTCTACGAGCGCGAGCTCTAGTACTCGAGCGTCGCCACCAGCGGGAGGTGGTCGGACGTGCCTTTCAGCGTGCCGCGGTCGAACGGTCGCGGCCGGCCGGTCGGCGTCGCCACGCTCGGGGCGGCGAAGATGTCGACGCTCTCGAGGTCGAGCCGCAGGCCGGCCGGCTTGAGCAGCCCGCGCGAGACGACCAGCTGGTCCAGGACCTGGTAGCGGTTGGCGAACGCCTCGCCCACCGGCGTCGAGCTGATGAAGAAGGTGCCGACGTTCTCGGGCGCCAGGAAGCGCCAGCACGGGTTGTAGAGGAAGGCGTCGGTCTCGCGGTAGTCGGCGGTCTGGGCCCTGAAGCCGTCGATGTCGTTGCTCGGTCCGGTCACGCGGTCAAGCTCGCTCGAGGCCTGCAGGTGGTCGACGACCGAGCTGTCCGAGGGCTCGTCGTTGAAGTCGCCGATCAGCAGGACCGGCGTCTCCCACCTCGCCTGCACGGGAGCCAGATCGCCGTCGGCCCGCAGCTGCTCGTAGGTGATCGAGTCCACGAGCAGGTGGTCGCGCACGAGATAGGCGAGGTTCTCGGCGACGGCGATCCGCAGCGGCTCGGACTCACGCCGGCCGATGCGGCGTGACGGCCAGTGGCCGGCCATGACCACGAACCGCTCGCCGGTGTCCGTGAGCTCGAACACGACCTCGAAGATGTCGCGCGTCCGGTAGCGCATGTACACGACGTGCGAGCGCCGCTCCACCACCGACAGCCTGCGCTCGTCGTACGCCAGCGAGACGTCGATGCCGCGCAGGTCGCTCGTCCCCTCCGGATCCTCGACGACCTTCAGGTGCGGGTTGGACGTCTCGGCGAGCAGGTCGGCGAAGACCTGGTCGCCCTCGACCTCGGCCACGCCGAGCAGCTCGGGGCCCTGGCCTCCGTGCAGCTCGTCGAGCACCGCCGCGAGGTTGGCCCGCTTGGCCGCGTACGCCTCGTCGGTCCAGCCCTGGGCGGGCGTGAACTCGAAGTCGCGCGAGATCGGGTCGTCGACCGTGTCGAAGAGGTTCTCGAGGTTCCACCAGGCGATCCGCAGCGACGGCATGACTGCATTCTCTAAGGTGCCCCGCCGACATGGCGGCAACCCGAGACGAGCTCATGGCGATCGCCGAGCGGGCGCTGGCCGGCGTCCGCGGCGAGCAGGCGCAGGCGACCGTGTGGTGGGAGCGGCAGCTGAGCGCCGGCGCAGGCCGGGCGGTGACCTCCGAGGCGCTGACGGTCGAGCTCGCCGTCCTGCGCGGTGGCCGGGTGGGGACCGCGGTCACGACGTCGCCGGACGAGCTGGAGCGCGCGGCAGAGCTCGCCGTGAAGCTCGCGGCGACGGGTCCGGAGGCGCTCGCCGAGCTGCCCGATCCCGCGCCCGGCCGTGAGCACGACGGCTACGACGCGAGCGTCGAGCGGCTCGATCCGCCCGCCGGCCTGCGCGACTGGGACAGCTGGCGGGCGGCGGCGGCGAGGACCGCGATCGTCTCCACCAAGGGCGTGAGCGCGTACGAGCAGCGCAGCCTCGGCGAGCTGCGGGTCCGGCGCCAGGGCGTTCCAGGGCGCTCGCTCGAGGTGACGGCGACGGCCGTCGCGCCCGGGGAGCTGGACGCCGGCGTGCTGGGCGTGGAGGCGGAGGCGCTGCTGGGCGGCGGCGATCCCGTGGCGATCGAGCCCGGCGAGTACGCCGTGGTGCTCGGGCCGTGGGCGATGGCCGAGGTCGTGCGGCGGGCGGGGCTGGCCTTCGGTGGGCCGCAGTCACCGCTCGCCGGCCGTCTCGGGACCAAACTGGCCGCGCCGGCGATCAACCTGTCGGACTCGCCGCGCTTCGCGGCGACCCTGCCGCGCTCCTACGACGCGGAGGGCGCGCCGCGGCAGCCGCTGCCGCTGGTGCAGGACGGCGTCGCCCACCGCGTCGTCGAGGCCGGGACGGGCCATGCGGCGGGCGCGGGCGGCGTCGGCGGCACCGTGCCGGACCATCTGGTGCTGGTCGGCGGCGGCGCGGCGGACGTCTCCGAGCTCGCGGCGCCGGTCGAGCGCGGGCTGTTCATCCCGGCGCTGTCGCTGCACGGCGGGTGGGTGATCGGCCGCCGCGGCTCGGCGCTGGCCGAGGGCGTGCGGGTGATCCGCAGCGGCGAGCCCGCCGAGCCGGTCGCCAACCTCACCGTCCTCTTCGAGCCGCTCGAGCTGCTCTCGCGGGTCCAGGCGCTCAGCGGCCGCCAGCGTACGGTCCCGTCGCCGCTGCAGCGATCGGCGCGCACGGCGTCGGCGACCGTCGCACCCGCCGCCCGGGCGAGCGGAGGGCTGCACGTCGCCGGCCCCGCCTGATCAGCCGCCCTTCTTGGCCTGGCCGGGCGGCACCTTGGCGGGCTTCTCGGCCTTCACCTTCGGCGGCTTCTCCACCTTCAGCTTCTCGACCTTCGGCTTCTCGACCTTCGGCTTCGGGCCGCGGACCTTCAGGTCCTTCGGCTTCGGCCCCTGCGCCCGGACGGGCCGCGCGGCCTTCGGCTTGGGACCCTGTGCCCCAAGCGGCCGCGCGGCCTCCGGGATCGCGCCCTTCCCCCGTTCCCCCCTCAGCTTCGGCCCCTCGTGCTTGCCGCGGTGGCGCTTCGCCTTGTGCCGGCCGTGATCCGCCGGTCCCGTGACGCGGCGCGCCTTCGGCGCGACCCGACGCTCGACCGCCACGGTCGTCGCCGGAGCTGCGGCCGCCGGCACCACCCGCGCGGGCCGGGGATCCCGAACCGCCGGCCGCGTCCCGTCGTCTTCGCGGGCGATGTCGACGGCCGCCGTTCCCCCTCCAGCCACGCATACGGCGACGATCGCGGTGGCCGCGATCGAAGCTGACCCGGCGCCGGCCGCCGTGACTCCCGCGGCGCCCAGGACCGCCGCCTTGAGGCCCAGCGTCGGGGCGACAGGCAGGATCAGGGCCAGCGCGCCGCGCTGTGCGTGCACCTGGTCGCGGTAGTCGCGGCAGCCAGGGCACTCGCGCAGATGGCGGCGCAGCGTGTTGCGGCGCAGCGAGCCGCCGCGCAGGTTCGCGAGCTGCTCGCGGATCTCTGCGCACGAGGTCTCGCGCGCCGTCCGGCTGGCGATGAGGGAGCTCCGCGCCTGGAACACGAGCGCCTTCACCTTCTCCTTCGGGCACCCGAGCACGGCGCCGATCTCGTCGTGCGACATGTCGCCCAGCTCGGCGAGCACGAGCGCCGCCCGCTGATCGGGCGCGAGCTCCGCGAGGTCGCCCAGCAGGGCGCGCAGGTCGTGGCGGCGCTCGACCTCGTGCGCGAGGTGCTCGGTCGACGGCTCGATCGGCGCGTCGAGCGAGCGCTCGCGGCGCGCCCGCAGGACGCTGAGGCAGCGGTTGCGGGCGATCGCGTACAGCCACGGCCGCAGCTGGATCGGCTTGCCGGAGCGCAGCAGGTCGCGGTAGGCCGCGAGGAAGGTGTGCTGGACGGCGTCCTCGGCCTCCTCCACGGAGCCGAGCATGTGGCGGCAGAAGGAGAGGACGCCGCGGTGATGGCGCGTGTAGATGACCTCGAAGGCCGCCTCCGAGCCGCCCCGCAGGGCGTCGACGAGCCGCTCGTCGGAGGCGAGCCGCAGAAGCCGGGCAGGGACCCGCGGCCCGCGCCGTCGTGCCTCGACTCCACGTTCATGGCCGCCGCTTGCCGTGGCGCTCATGGGGCGGATCCGGCGCTAGATCTTCAAGAGCACGATCGTGTTCACCGCGAACACGATGGCGAAGAAGATCGTCCAGCGGTCCAGGTTGCGCTCCATGAGCGAGCCGCCGGTGCTTCCGCCCGCCCCGCCGCCGACGCCGAAGGCTCCCGACATCCCCGCGTCCTTCCCCGAGTGGAGCAGGATCAGGAAGATCAGGATGACCGAGACGAAGACCTGCAGGACTGACAGCGCCGACTGGAGCATCGGCAGCCCAGGGTACTAAGGACCGGCGTTCTAGCTCCCGCCGGCCGCGACGCGCCCCACCGGGGGTAGGTGGGCAGGGCGGTCGCGACCGGAGCGGGCCGGAGGCAAGACGGGAAGAGCCTCCGACCCAGGGGGCTGACATGGGCAGCTGCCCCCAGGGACTTTTGTCAGTCGTGATCCGGCTTCCCATGGCCGTGGCCCTTGCCACCACGGTCGTCGTCGTCATCGTGCTTGCCGTGGCCCTTGTGGTGGCCGCCGCGCTTGCGCTCGAGCACACCGCACGCGATCACGGTCCCGTCCTCGAGATGGACGTTCACGTAGAAGTCGCCCTCGCTCTCCTCCTCCGCGACCGGGAAGGTGCTGGAGCGACCCTTGGAGTTGGCGTTGCCGGAGTCCCGCGCCTTCAGCTCGCGGTAGGTCCAGCCCGGGTACGGCGCCGGGTTGCCGACCGTGCTGCCCGCCGCGCACGGATCGCCCTCGGCCGTCGCCTGGTGGACGTGCCAGAGGTACGTCTCGCCCGGCTCCAGGCCCTTCATGTGCAGCGACACCTTGTCGTGCTTGCGGCCGTCGACCAGATGAGCGCGGCCGCGGGCATCCGGGATGCCCGCCGCAGTGGCGGCCTCAGTGGCCTCCAGGTGCGCCTTGGAGACCTTCGCGTGCTTGCCGTGCTTGCCGTGCTTTCGTGCGCGCTCGCGGGTGCAGCGATCAGCAGCGCCCCTGCGCAGAGGATCAGAGTCCGTCTCATGCATCTAGGAACGCCGCTCCTCGCCCGAGGTTGGTGAGTCGAGCTCGTCGAGTTGCCGCAGGATCGCGACCGCCTCCGCGCGCAGGCCCCGGTCGAGCTCGCGCCAGTCGGCCTCGGAGAGCTTGCCGACCCGGTAGTCGAGCTCGGCGTCGCGGATCTCGCGGTACTTGGCGTCGCGCGACGCCTCCAGCTCGTCTCGGGCGGCGCAGTCGGTCGCCTCGTCCTCGCCCCGCCGGCGCAGCGGCGCGGTGACGAGCAGCACCACGAGGGCGAGCACGATGAAGATGACGAGCAGGTCGATCAAACGGAGGCGCGGGCCTCGCGGCCGACGCGCGCAGCGTATGCGGCGGCCGTGACGCGCACGGCGCGCGGCGACGGCCAGAGCGCGATCAGCCCGCCGAGGAAGACGACCAGGGCGCCGATCCAGATCCACGTGACCATCGGCGACACGAGCAGGCGGAAGGTGGCGGGCGGCGGAGCGTCGGCGTACGAGCGCACGAGGCCGCGCAGCGCCTCGGCCAGCAGGGCGTCGCGCTCGCCCGGGGCGAGGTCGTCCTCGGCGGCGGCGAACACGTCGTCGCCCTCCTTGATGCGCGGGTCGAGCTTGCGCGTGTCGGGTGCCACCGACAGCCAGACGTCACGCCGCAGGCCGGCGTTCAGGCCGACCTCGCTGGTCGCCTCGCCCTCGAAGAAGCGCGAGACGGGGCCGAGCATGGGCCCGGCCGACGGGAAGAAGGAGCGCGTCGTGGTCAGCGTCGTCGTCTCGCCGTCGCGGGTCACGTGCATGACGGCCCCGAAGTCGATCCGCTCGAGGCGGCCGTTGCCGGCGGCCACGAGGTCGGCGGTCGGCCGCACGTACTCGATGTCGTAGCCGCCGACGCGCGCCGACTGCCCGGGCGTCAGCTCGACGTCGCGCTCGTCGGCGAAGCTCGAGGAGGCCGCGATGCCGACGAACAGCACGGCCATCCCGGCGTGTACCAGGTAGCCGCCGTAGCGGCGGCGGTTGCGGCGGATCAGCGAGACGACCGCCACCGGCACCGGCTCGCGCGCCATCACCCGCCGCGCGCGCGTGCCGCGCACGAGCTCCTGGCCCACCGCCCCCAGCACGAAGCCGGCCAGCACGAACATGATCATCGCGTCGGGCTGCGAGCCGCCGCCCAGCACCAGGGCGAGCGCGAGCGCGCCCGCCGCGACCAGCACCGGCCGGGTGAAGTTGCGGCGCAGGTTGGAGGCCGTCGCGCGGCGCCAGGCGATCAGCGGCCCGATGCCCGACAGCAGCACGAGCACCATGGTCAGCGGCACGGTGAAGCGGTCGAACCACGGCGGCCCGATCGAGGCGCGACTGCCGGTGATCGCCTCGGAGATGAGCGGGAAGAAGGTGCCCCACCAGATCGCCACGCACAGCAGCACGAGCACGAGGTTGTTGAGCAGGAACACGGCCTCGCGCGAGAGCAGCGAGTCGAGCCGGTGCTCGGACCGCAGCTCGGCCGCGCGCGTGCTCACCAGGTAGATCGAGCCCGCGATCATCGTCACGATCAGGATCAGGAACGGCACGCCGAGCGTGGAGGCGCCGAAGGCGTGGATCGAGTCCAGGATCCCCGAGCGGACCAGGAACGTGCCGAGGATGGCGAGCACGCCGGTGGCCAGCACGAGCGAGACGTTCCAGGTCTTCAGCATCCCGCGCTTCTCCTGGATCATCACCGAGTGCAGGAACGCGGTGCCGGTCAGCCACGGCATCAGCGACGCGTTCTCGACCGGGTCCCAGGCCCAGTAGCCGCCCCAGCCGAGCTCGCTGTAGGACCAGCGCGCGCCGAGCACGATCCCGACGCCGAGGAAGAACCAGGCTCCGAGGGTGAAGGGCCGCGTGGAGCGGATCCAGTCGGCGTTCAGCCGCCGCGCCACCAGCGCGCCGATCGCGAACGCGAAGGGCACCGCGAACAGCGTGTACCCCGAGTAGAGCATCGGCGGGTGGATCATCATGCTCGGGTGCCGCAGCAGCGGGTTGAGGCCGGCGCCCTCGGCCGGCAGCGGCCCGATCGTGCGGTCGAAGGGCGACTCGAGGAACACGAGCAGGGCGGCGAAGAAGGCGCCGAGCCCGAGCAGCACGGCGGTCGCGTACGGCGCGACCTCGCGCAGCCGCCGGCGGGTGGCGAACAGGATCAGGCTCGACCACAGCGACAGCAGGAGCAGCCACAGCAGCAGCGAGCCCTCCTGCGACGACCACACTGCGGTCGCGCGGTAGAAGGCCGGCGTGGTGGTCGACGAGTGGCTGGTGACGAGCGCGAAGCCGAAGTCCGAGCGCAGGAAGGCCGCCTCGAGCACCACGAAGGCCACCGCCGCCGTGCCGGCGAGCGCGTAGACGGACCGCCGTCCCGACGCCACCCACTCGCGCTTGCGCGTGTGGGCGCCGTAGAGCGAGGCGCCGATCCCGTACAAGCAGACGACCAGCGCCAGGATCAGGCAGGCGTTGCCCGCTACGAGCACGCTACGTCTCTTCGGCCGTGAACTTCGACGGGCACTTGGTCACCAGCGAGTCCTTCTCGCCGACGAAGACGCCGCCCTGCTTGCGGACGTCCACGATGACCTCGCGCCCGGCACGGAAGGGGTCGGGCAGCACGCCCTCGTAGCGGACCGGAACCGAGACGTTGCCCGTCCGGTCGCGCACCCGGAAGTGGGTGACGGTCCCCTCGCGCTCGTAGCCCGGCACCACCTTGCCCGTCAGCTGGTACGTCTTGCCCGATTCCGCCTGGCTGAGCAGCTGGCTCGGGCTGCGCGCCTCGCTGGAGGCGGAGAAGCTCGTGTAGACCAGCGCGCCGGCCAGCAGCACGGCGGCGCTGAGCGCCACCACGAGCCGCACCGTCCGTTTGCGTGCCGGATCCATCGCTCCACCGATTATGGCGAGCGGCCATCCGGAAGGCGTCGCCGGTCGACCATCCGGCCAAGACGCCCGGAACTAGACGATCGTCAGTTACCTCGTGCTGAAAGACACATAAAGGTTTGCAACAAGAGGCCGAGAAACATTCGTACAAGTTCGGCGTTCATCCAGGTAACCGCACGATGCAACTCACCGCCACTCTCCCCCACCGACTCCGCCGCGACCGCCATGAGGGCCGGTCCCGGACCCGCAACGCCGTCCTCCAGACCCTCGCGCGCGCCAAGCGCAGCGGCGGCCCCGAGGACCATGCGCTCTACTCGTGCCATTGCGGCTATGCCTTCAAGGCCGAGGTCACGACCTCGGTTGGCTGCCCGCACTGCGGCACGAGCCAGGCCTGGTAGCGCTGCGGCGTAACCTGGCGGCATGGCCCGCCAGGACGCATCCCGCCTGTTCGGCGCCGAGCACGTCCGCGCCTACCGCGAGACCGATGGTGAGCTCGGCCACGACTGGCAGAACGGCAGCTCGATCCTGCTGCTCACCACCACCGGCCGCCGCTCCGGCGAGGAACGGACGACGCCGCTCATCTACGGCCGCAGCGGCGACGACTACCTGATCGTCGCGTCCAAGGGCGGTTGGCCCGAACCACCCGCCTGGTACCGCAACCTCACCGAGCAGCCCGTGGTCGACGTGCAGGTCTTCGGCGACCGCTTCAAGGCCCACGCCCGCACCGCCACGGCCGACGAGAAGCCGGCGATGTGGCAGGAGATGGTGAGCCACTGGCCGGATTACGACGAGTACCAGCAGCGCACCGAGCGCGAGATCCCGGTGGTGGTCCTAGAGCGCGTCTGAGAACGCGTCGTAGGCGCTCTGGTCGAAGAGCCAGAAGCGCGCCTCCTCGACCTCGGGGTGGCGCTCGAGCGCCTCGGCCGTCGCGCGCAGCGCCACCTCGGCGGCCTGCTCGAGCGGGTAGCCGTAGATGCCGGCCGAGATCGCCGGGAACCCGACGCGGCGGCACCCGTGCTCGGCGGCCAGCTCGATCGCACGGCGGTAGCAGGTGGCCAGCAGCTCGCCCTCGCCGCTCTCCCCTCCGCGCCAGACCGGGCCCACGGCGTGGATCACGTGCTTCGCGGGCAGCCGCCCGGCGCCGGTGATCTTCGCGTCGCCCGTGTCGCAGCCGCCCAGCAGGCGGCACTCCTCGAGCAGCTCCGGCCCGGCCGCCCGGTGGATGGCGCCGTCCACCCCGCCGCCTCCGAGCAGGCCCGAGTTGGCCGCGTTGACGATGGCGTCGGCCTCGCCGTCCGTCGTGATGTCACCAAGGTGGAGCGTGATCAGAGAGAGCGGGCGAGGGGAATCGAACCCCCATTTCTGGCTTGGGAAGCCAGCGTCTTAACCATTGGACAACGCCCGCGCGTCGCGGGCAGTCTACCTGCCCGCCACTACCCTTCAACACGTGCGCCCGCGCGTCTACTGGCCCGTCGTGATCACCGCTGCGGCGCTCGTGGCGCTGCTCACGTACGGCGTCGCGTCGAACGGCGAGGACCGGTCGATCGACGCCAAGCTGGCCGCCGGCGAGCGGGTCGAGGCGCCCGTCCGCGACCTGCCCGTGCTGGGAGCCGAGACGACCGGCTCGCTGGCCGACCACCGCGGCAAGGTCGTCGTCCTGAACGTGTGGGCGTCATGGTGCGACCCGTGCAAGACCGAGATGCCGCTGCTCCAGCGCACCCACGAGAGGATCGCCTCCAAGGGCGGTCTCGTGCTCGGCATCGACATGCAGGACTCGACCGAGCGCGCCCTCGCCTTCCTCGATGAGGAGAACATCGAGTTCACGAGCCTGCGCGACGTGGACCGCGAGTACGTCCGCGAGTTCGGCGTGAACCAGTACCCGGAGACGTTCGTGATCGACCGCGAGGGACGGATCACGGCCCTCAGGCGGGGACCGGTCGACCAGGCGTGGCTGGATGAGCACCTGGAGCCGTTGCTGTGAGACTGCTCGTCGCGCTCGTTCTCGTCCTGGGGCTGACCGCGGCGGCCGAGCCGCAGACCACGCTGCCCGACGTCGAGGACGAGGTCATGTGCGTCGAGTGCCGCACCGCGCTCAACGTCTCGACGGCGCCGGTCGCCGACCAGGAGCGCGCCTTCATCCGCGACCGGATCGCCGAGGGCATGACCAAGGACGAGATCAAGGCGGCGCTCGTGCAGGAGTACGGCCCGGACGTGCTGGCCGAGCCGCCTAGCGAGGGCTTCGACGTCGCGGCGTGGCTCGTCCCGGCCGCCCTGGTCGCGCTCGCCGCGCTCGGCATCGCGCTCATGGCGCGCCGCTGGCGGCGGACCGAGGCCGCGCCCGCCGGGCCCGAGCTCGACCCCGCCGACACGCGCCGGCTCGACGCCGAGCTGAGCGCCTTCGACCGATGACCGGCGGTGTCGACACCACGGTGATCGCCGCCTTCGCGGTCGGCTTCGTGTCCTTCATCTCGCCGTGCGTGCTGCCGCTGGTGCCGGGCTACCTGTCCGCCGTCTCGGGCATGTCGCTGGCCGAGATCCAGCAGGGAGAGAAGCGCCTCAGCCGCATCCTGATGCCCGCGATCGTCTTCTGCCTGTCCTTCACCGTCGTCTTCGTGGCGCTCGGGATGACCGCCACCTCGCTCGGCTCGACGCTGCAGGACGGCCGCGGGACGCTCGACAAGGTCGCCGGCGCGATCATCATCGCCCTCGGCGTGCTGTTCGTGCTCACGCCGTTCGTCCCGAAGCTCAACCGCGAGTGGCGGCCGGACGTGCTGATGTCGCGCGCCGGCTCCGGCGGCCCGCTGATCGCCGGCGCCGCCTTCGCGTTCGCCTGGACGCCGTGCGTCGGCCCCACCCTCGGCACCATCCTCACCGCCGCCTCGGTGCAGGACACGGTCGGCGAGGGCGCCGTCCTGCTGCTCTTCTACAGCGCCGGGCTCGCCGTCCCGTTCCTGCTCACCGCCGTCGCCTTCACTCGCGCGACCACCGCCTTCCGCTGGCTGCGCGACCGCTATCTGATCATCACCGGGCTCTCCGGCGCCGTCCTGATCGCCATGGGCATCCTGCTCTTCACCGGCGAGCTGACGACGCTCAACATCGAGGCCCAGCAGGCGCTCGACAGCCTCGGTCTGAACTTCTTCAACGAGCTGTAGCTACATCGACTCGGGCGCGGAGACCCCGAGCAGGGCGAGCGAGCGCGCGAGGGTGCGCTGGGAGGCCACGCACAGGCCGAGCCTGAACGCCTCGACGGGCTCGGGCTCCCCGACCACCTTGCAGTCGCGGTAGAACGCCGTGAAGGTCTGGGCCAGCTCGAGCACGTAGACGGCGATGCGGTGCGGCGCCCGGCGCTCAGCCGCCTCCGCGGCCTCGGCCGGGAAGGCGAGCAGCTTCTTGATCAGCTCGCGCTCGGAGGGATGCAGCGAGAGCTCGGCGACCGCCGGCTCGCGCTCTGCCTTGCGCAGGATCGAGGCGATCCGCGCGTGCGCGTACTGGACGTAATAGACCGGGTTCTCGGGCTCCTCCTTGACGGCCAGCTGGAGGTCGAGGTCGATCGTCGAGTCGTTCGAGCGCTGGAGCAGGAAGTAGCGCGTGGCGTCGACGCCGATCTGGTCGACCAGCTCGTCGAGCGTGACGAACTCGCCGCGGCGCTTGGACATCGACGCGCGCGAGCCGCCCACGACGATGTGCACGAACTGGAGCAGCGGGACCTCGAGCCTGTCCGGGTCGCCTCCGAGCACGGCCAGCGCGGCCTTGAACCGCGGCACGTAGCCGTGGTGGTCGGCGCCGAGCGGCGTGATCTGGCGCTCGAACCCGCGCTCGACCTTGTTCTCGACGTAGGCGACGTCGGCGGCGAAGTAGGTCGGCGCGCCGCTGGACCTGACGATCACGCGGTCCTGGTCGTCGCCGAAGTCGGTGGTCCGCAGCCACAGCGCGCCCTCCGAGCGGTAGGCGTGGCCGCCCTTCTCCACCCGCTCGATCGCGCGCTCGATCTCGCCGCCGTCGTGCAGGCTGCGCTCCGAGAACCACGTGTCGAAGACCACGCCGAAGCGCTCGAGCGTCTCCTTGATCCGCTCGATCATGAGCTGGCCGCCCGCGAAGGCCAGGTCCTCGGCGTCGCGCTCGGAGGCGTTCTCGATCTGGGCCGCCAGCTCGGCCACGTACTCGCCCGGGTAGCCGTCCTCGGGCACCGCCTCGCCGCGGGCGCGCGCGCGGATCGACTCGCCGAGCCGGATCAGCTGCCCGCCCGCGTCGTTGAAGTAGTACTCGCGCGACACGTCGTGGCCCGCGAACTCGAGCAGCCTCGCCAATGCGTCGCCGTACGCGGCATGGCGGCCGCTGGCCGCGGTGATCGGGCCGGTCGGGTTCGCGGAGACGAACTCGACGACGATCCGCTCGCGCTCGGCCGCCGTGCCGGCGCCCCAGTCCCCGGCGTCCAGCATGTGCGCGGCCGCGGCCGTGTACCACGCGTCCGACAGGTAGACGTTCACGAACCCGGGACCGGCGACCTCGACCTTCTCGACGCGCTCGCCGAGCCGCTCGCTCAGCGCCTCGCCGAGCCGCTCGGCGATCTCACGCGGCGGCGCGCCGAGCTTGGGCGCCAGCAGCATCGCCGCATTCGTCGAGTAGTCGCCGAAGCCGGCCTTCTTCGGCCGCTCCAGCGTCGGCGTCGCCGTCGCGCCGTTGCCGAGCTCGGCAGCGGCGGCCTCGACGGCGGTGCGGAGATCGTCGATCGGAGTCGGCACGAGCGCTAATGATGGTACGGCTCGCCGGCCAGGATCTTGTGCGCGCGGAAGAGCTGCTCGAGCAGCACCACGCGCGCGAGCTGGTGCGGGAGCGTCATCGGGCCGAGCGAGAGCTTGTGGTCGACGTGGTCGAGCGAGGTGCCGTACGGGCCGCCGACCACGAAGCAGACGTCGCGCGCGGCCAGCCGGCGGTCGTCGATCCAGCGCGCGAACTCCTCCGAGCCGTAGGCCTGGCCGTCGGCGTCCAGCAGCGAGACGTACGCGCGCTCGGGGATCCGCCGCTCGACCTGCTCGTCCTCGCGCACCTCGATCAGCGACAGCCGCGCGTGGCGCGCGATCAGCCGCTGGTAGTGCTGGACGTCGTCCGTGAACGGCGGGCGCACCTTGCCGACCGCGAGCACCGTGTACTGCACCGCTGCGATACTAGGGAGCGTGGACGGCGACCAGCCCGAGCGCCACATCAACCTCCATACGTCGCCGGAGGTGATGGCCGGGATCTATGCGAACTTCGCGAACGTCTCGCACTCGGACTACGAGTTCACGATCACGTTCGCCCGCGTGGATCACGAAGTGGAGAGCGAGGAGGTCCCCGGCGTCGTGGTCTCCCGCGTCAGCCTCT
Source organism: uncultured Solirubrobacteraceae bacterium (assembly GCA_963835525.1). Classification (GTDB taxonomy): domain Bacteria; phylum Actinomycetota; class Thermoleophilia; order Solirubrobacterales; family Solirubrobacteraceae; genus DASSUW01. The sequence continues at coordinate 983,988 of CAWIFM010000008.1, read as the reverse complement.
CGCCGCGCTTCATGCGCGAGCTGATCGACGCGATGGAGGACAACTGGTCGAAGTGGACGACCAAGGAGGGGATCAAGAACCTCCCGGAGTTCGAGCCGCCTCCTGATCCTTGATCGCCAGCGCCTGACCGATCCGCTCCATCGCGGTCGGGTGGGTGCCGAGCAGGAACGAGGTCCACTTCGGCGGCTCGGGGTCCGAGACGTTCTTGACCACGATCCGCTCCTGGAAGCCGATCAGCGCGTCCGGCGCATCGGTGAGCTGGAGCGAGTAGCGGTCGGCGCGAGCCTCGACCGCGCGTGAGAGCTGGTTGGAGATCATCGTGATCGCGGGGACGAGCAGCGCGAGCGAGAGCGCCACGGCGGGGATCGCGCCCGGACCGCCCGCCGGCGCCATCCGCTCGGACAGCCGCGCCACCGCGAACATCCCGAACGGCGCCACGATCGCCAGGTAGAGCAGCCCGCGCGGGACGTCGTGGTAGTGGACGTGCCCGAGCTCGTGCGCCACGACGAGCCGCACCTCGTCCTCCGAGAAGTCCTTCAGCAGGTTGTCGTAGAGCACGACTCGCTTGGTCGAGCCGAGCCCGGCCACGTAGGCGTTGGAGGCGGTCGTGCGGCGCGAGGCGTCCATCTCGTAGACCTCGCCGACCTCGACCCCCGCCTCGTCGGCGAGCTCGAGCACGTCCGAGCGCAGCTCGCCGGCCGGCAGCGGCTTGAAGGTGTTGAAGAGCGGCTCGATCAGCAGCGGGCTGGCGTAGGTCATGAAGATCCCGAAGGCGACCACGAGCCCGCTCGCGGGAGCCCACCAGTGGCGGCCGAAGCGCCGCATGCCGAACACCAGCACCGCCCCGCCGGCGCCGACCAGCACGGCCTCGATCGCCATGCCCTTGGCGACGTCGCCCGCCCAGCCGAGCCAGTCCTGCGTCACGAGGCCGACGTCCTTGGCCCGCTCGCGCGCGATCGCCCTGACCGGCAGCGTGATCACCGTCACGGCCGCCGAGAGCGCGATCGCGGTCACCGCACCGGCCAGGACGGGGCGCCGGAAAGGCCCCTTCAGCCGCGCCGGCGGGCGGCGCACGACGTAGACGAGCAGGCCGATCTCGAGCGCCATCCGCACGCCGAAGAGCACGAGCTGGCCACTCCGGAAGTCCTCCGCGCGCTCGATGAAGGCCGTGCTGAAGTACGTTTGCGGCTCCGCGTCGACCGGCTCGATGCCGCTGCGCGGTCGCATGATCAAGACTGCGGCCTCGGCCACCACCAGCGCGGCGACGATGCTGACCGGCAGGCGGAGCCGTCTGAGCACCGAATAGACGATAACCCCCAGCATGCGCGTCGCCATCGCGTCCGACATCCACGGCAACAAGCAGGCGTTCCAGGCGGTCGTCAGGGCAGCGGAGGCCGACGGGGCGGACGAGCTGTGGTGCCTCGGTGACCTGGTGGGCTATGGCGGCGAGCCGGACGCCTGCGTGTCGCTGGCCGCCGCGCACTGCACGATCTGCCTGGCCGGCAACCACGACCTCGCCGTCGTCGACGTGCTCTCGCTCGAGGACTTCTCGCGCGGGGCGGCGCTGGCCGCCCAGTGGACGCGCGAGGTGATCACCGAGGAGACGCGTGAGTACCTGCTCTCGCTGAAGCCCCAGGGCAGCAGCGAGGGCATCGGGCTCTTCCACGCCTCGCCGCGGGACCCCATCTGGGAGTACGTCCTCTCCGCGCTGGCCGCCGAGCTGTGCTTCGACGCCACCGACCACCGGATCTCCTTCATCGGCCACTCGCACGTGGCGCTGTCGTTCCACCGGCCCGAGGGCGAGCCGGCGAGCGGTACGACCCGGCGCGAGGGCGTCGAGGTCGACCTCGCGGCCGGCGAGTGGCTGATCAACCCGGGATCGACCGGCCAGCCGCGCGACGGCGACGCGCGGGCGGCCTGGCTCGTGCTCGACACCGACCAGCTGACCGCCACCTGGCGGCGGGCCGAGTACGACATCGCGGGCGCGCAGGCGGCGATCCGCGCGGCGAACCTGCCGGACTCGCTCGCCGAGCGACTTCAATACGGGCAATAGCCTCCGCTGCCGCTAGCCTGCGATGCCGATGCGCGTCGCTTTGGTGCTCGCGCTGGCCGTTCTGGCGGCCGGCTGCGGTCAAGAGAACAACCGGGCCCTGATCCCGCAGGAGAACTCCGATGCGCTGCTCGCGTCGGTCGACCGGGTCGAGGGCGCCTGCAACGACGAGGACGCGTCGGCGGCGGGCTCCGAGCTGAACGAGGCCAAGGCGCTCATCAACGAGCTGCCACGCCGCGTCGACGACCAGCTCCAGAACAACCTGCTCGCGTGGGTCGACCACATCGAGGGGCGCATCGACCGGGACTGCGAGCCCAAGGAGGAGGAGACGCCGACTCCGACCGAGACGGCGACGCCCACCGAGACCGCGACGCCGGAGCCCACCGAGACCGCGACGCCCGAGCCGACCGAGACCGCGACGCCCGCGCCGACCGAGACCCCCGTCCCGACCGAGACGCCGGTGGGCGAGGGCGGCGCCGAGGCTCCCGACGAGGACGGCGGATGACCGAGCTGTTCGCCGAGCGCTACCGGCTCGAGCGCCGCCTCGGCGTAGGCGGCATGGCCACCGTCCAGCTGGCGTTCGACACGCGGCTGGAGCGCAACGTGGCGGTCAAGCTGCTGGCCGAGCACCTGGCCGACGACTCGAGCTTCGTGTCGCGCTTCAAGCGTGAGGCGCTGGCCGCCGCCCGGCTCGTGCACCCCAACGTCGTCCAGGTCTTCGACTTCGGACTCGACGACGAGTCGCACCGCAACTTCATCGTCATGGAGTACGTCGACGGGCAGTCGTGCGCGGAGATCCTGCGCGAGCGCGGCACGCTCCCTTCCGACGAGGCGGTCGAGATCCTCGCCCAGTCGTGCCGCGGGCTGGCCTACGCGCACCGCCACGAGGTCGTCCACCGCGACGTCAAGCCCGGCAACCTGCTGCGCAGCCACGACGGCATGGTCAAGCTGGCCGACTTCGGCATCGCCAAGGCGGCCGAGCAGTCCGACATCACCAAGGTCGGCTCCGTGCTCGGCACCGCCGCCTACCTGGCGCCCGAGCAGGCGCGCGGCGAGCCGGCCGGCCCGGCCTCGGACATGTACGCGCTCGGCGTCGTCGCCTACCAGCTCCTAGCGGGCCGGCTGCCGTACGAGGCGGCGTCGCTGACCGACCTCGCCCGCCTGCAGGAGAGCGGCCCGCCGCCGCGGCTCGACGAGGTCACGCCCGACGTGGCTCCGGCGCTCGCCGCCGCCGTCGCCCGCGCCCTGCACCGCGACCCCGACCAGCGCTACGCCGACGCGTCCGAGATGGAGAGCGCGCTGCGCGACAGCCTGCGCGGGCGCGCGCCGGCGGCGCCGACCGGCTGGGCGGCGGACGAGGACACGGCGGCGACGCGGATGCTGACCGGCACGAGCGCCACCTCGGCGATGCCGCGCACCACGCAGGCGCCGCCGCGCCGGCAGCTCGAGCCGCTCGACGAGCCGCCCACCCGCGCGCCGCGGCGCGCCCCGGCGCCCCCGCCGGCGCGCCGCAAGAAGAGCGGCGGAGCGCTGCGCTGGGTCGTCGGCGTGCTGGTCGTGCTCGCGCTGGCGGCCGCCGGCTTCGCCGGCTTCCAGGCGCTCGAGAGCTCGAGCAGCAACTCGGTCCAGCTGCGCGAGGACGTCAGCGGGAACGTCGACGACGCCGTCGGCGAGCTGCGCGGCCTGATCGAGGACAACACCGCCGACTAGGCGCACCCGCTCGCGATTCGCACGAGCGTCGGCAGTGCGTAGCCGCTCCCGTCGCGGTACGGCTCGGCGAGCTCGCGCAGCGCCTCGCGGACGGCGTCGCCGCCGGCGACGAGCCGGCGCGCCGTGCGGATCGTCCCGCCCAGCACGCCGTCCCACAGCTCCTCGAAGCCGGCCACGGGAAGCGTGTAGGAGACCTCTTCGACGCGCACGTCGTCGAGACGGTCGAGCAACCGGGTGAGCTCGCCGGCGTCGGTGAAGCGCCGCGAGTCGGGCCCGCCGGGGCCGTCTTCGTCGGCGATGCCGGCCGCCTCCGCCGCCCGCGCCGGCAGCCCCAGCAGCGCGACGTCCTCGAACGGGCCCCACATCGCTACGGCCACGCGACCGCGCGTCACCCGGGCCATCTCGGCGACCGCCCGCTCGGGCTCGGGCAGGTGGTTGATGACGAACGCGGCGACCGCGGCGCCGAACGAGCCGTCGTCGAAGGGCAGCGCCTCGGCGTCGGCGAGCACGAGCTCCAGCTCCGGATGGCGGCGGCGCGCCGCGTCGAGCATCCCCTCGGCGAGGTCGGTGCCGGTGACCGCGGCGCCGCGGGCCGCCGCCGCGGCCGCCAGGTCGCCGAGCCCGCAGCCGACCTCGAGCATGCGCGTCCCGCCGACCACGCCGGCGGCGTCGAGCAGCGGCTCGATCGCTGCGGCGGTGGCGCGTCCCACGAGCGTCTCGAAGGTCTCGGCGCGAGAGCTCCAGCCCGCCGCCTCGAAGGCTTTGAAACTCACACCGGAGCCGGCTCTTCGGAGCCGAGGTCGAGCCTGAATCAGCTCCGAGCGCGAGGCGATGCCGAGCTTCGCGAACACCTTGCGCAGGTGGTACTCGACCGTCTTCGGGCTCACGAACAGCTGCGAGGCGACGGCTTTGTTGGTGGCGCCCTCGCCCACCAGGCGCGCAACCTGGAGCTCCTGCGGGGTCAGCTCGGCCAGCGGGCTGATGTCGCGCTTGCGGGCGGTCTCGCCGGTTGCCCGGAGCTCGCGCCGGGCGCGCTCGGCCCATGGGACGGCGCCGATCCGCTCGAAGCCCTCGAGCGCGGCGCGCAGGTGGCCGCGGGCGTCGATCCGCCGGCGCTCGCGCCGCAGGTGCTCGCCGTAGTGCAGGTGCACGCGCGCGCGGTCGAGCGGGCGGGCGGCGGCGATCTGCTCGAGCGCGGCCTCGAAGTGGGGCTCGGCCTCGTCCGGCGGCGCGACCAGCGCCCGGCAGTCCTCGAGCACGACCGTCGCCCAGCCGGTCGGGGCGGCGGCCGTCCAGCCGGCGAAGCGCTCGATTGACTGCTCGGCGACGTCCGCGCGCCCGCAGCGGACCGCGGCCTCGACCCGGTCCCACGAGGTCATGATCGGCACCATCGGATGGCCGAAGCCGGGCCGGATCTCCTCGAGCGCCAGCAGGCGCACGAGCGCCTCCTCCCAGCGGCCGAGGGCGAGGTCGAGCTGCGCCAGCGCCCAGGTCCCCGACGCCGCGGGCAGGGCGAGGCCGCGGTCGATCGCCAGCTCGAGCACCTCGTCGGCCAGCCTCCGGCACTCGGCCTCGTCGCCACGCAGGCCCGTGAGCCAGGCGAGGCTGGTGAGCGGCAGCGCGCGGGCGTTCTCCGCGCCGATGTCCTGGGCCAGCCGCGCCGCCTCGTCCGCGTCGGCGGCCGCCTCGGGCAGCCGCCCGTCCCACAGCGCCAGGTTGGCGCGCAGGCCGAGGATGTGCGGGAGGAAGGAGACCGAGGCGCGCTCGCGCGCCATCACGACGGCACGGTCGAGCGAGCGCAGCGCGCGGGCGCGGTCGCCGATGAAGATGCCGCCGGCCGCCGCCCACAGCACCTTGCGCGGGTCGTCGAGCGCCTGGGCACGGGTCAGCGCCTCGTCGAAGCACGGCGCGGCGCCCTCCGGGTCACCCCTCAGCAGCCGGCCGAACCCGGCCTGGAGCAGGCTGGCCACCGCCTGCCGCTCGCTCCCCGGGTCTGGCTCGAGGCCTGCGGCGATCTCGCTCACCTCGAGCATGCGCTCCGGGTAGCCGCTCATCGCGGCGGCCTCGAGCGCGAGGCCGAGCAGGTCGAAGGCGGCCCCGCGATCGTGCGGGGCGACGACCTGCGCCGCCGCCACGATCGCGCCGTGCGACGTGCCGGGGCGGCCGGAGACGATCTCCAGCTCGCCGCGGATGCGCGCGGCGTGCGCGCGGCTCAGCGGGTCTTCGAGCGCCTGGTCGGCGCGCGCCAGCAGGCTCATGGCGTGCTGCATGCGGCCGGCCGTGACGGCGGCGTCGGCGGCGGCCAGCAGCCGCTCGCCGCGGCGCGTGGCACCCAGCTCAGCGGCCCGCTCGAGCGCCCGCGCCGCCGCCGCCGGGCCGCCGCGCGTGTGCGCGCGGTCCGCGGTGCGCTCCAGCTCGACGGCGGCCTCCTCGTCGGGCGCCGTCGCGGCCGCCGCCCGGTGCCACGCTCGCCGGTCGGCGTCGAGCACGGCGGCCAGCGCCTCGTGCACGGCGCGGCGCTCGCCCGACGTGGCGGCGCGGTAGACGGCCGAGCGGACCAGCGGGTGGCGGAAGTGCAGGCGCTCGCCGTGCGCGTCGATCAGCCCTGCCCGCTCGGCGTGGTCGAGCGCGTCGCGCGGCAGGCCGAGACGCTCGGCGGCGCTCAGCACCGCTCCCAGCTCGGCGCTCTCGTCGGCCGCGGCGAGCACGAGCAGCCGTTGCGTCGCGTCGGGCAGCGGGCGGATCTGCGCCAGGAACGCGTCCTCGATCTCGGCCGTCAGCGGCACGTCGCCGAGCAGCGGCACGCGGCCGGCGCGCTGGTCGTCGGACAGCGCGCGGGGCAGCTCCATCAGCGCCAGCGGGTTGCCGTGGGTGACGCTCACGAGCTGGTGGCGCACGCCCTCCGGCAGGCGCTCGTCGAGCAGCGCCGCGGCGTCGCCGGGCGCCAGCCCGGTCACGGCGAGCTCGGGGAGCCCTTCGAGGCGCCCCTCGAGCCGCGACGCCATGACCAGGGCGATCGGGTCGGCGTGCAGGCGGCGGGCGGCGAACACCAGCGCGTCGGCGGAGGGACGGTCGAGCCAGTGCGCGTCGTCGACCACGCACAACAGCGGCCCGTCCTCGGCGACGGCGGTCAGCAGACCGAGCAGCGCGACCGAGACGAGGAAGCGATCCTCGACGCGCTCGCCGGTCAGCCCGAAGGCGCCGCGCAGGGCCGCGCCCTGCACGCCCGGGAGCGACTCGGCGCGGTCGAGCACCGGCCACACGAGCTGGTGCAGGCCGGCGAAGGGCAGCTCCATCTCGCCCTCGACGGCGGCGCCGGACAGCACGCGCATGCCGTCCGCGCGCTCACGCGCGTAGGCGACCAGCGACGACTTGCCGATGCCGGGCTCTCCTCGCAGCACCAGTGCGCCGCTGCGCGAGGCGCGGGCCTCGTCCAGCAGGAGGTCGAGCGCGGCGCGCTCTCGATCGCGGCCGACCAGCACATGCCGACTCTACGCCAGGTCCCAGGGCGGCGCACCCGCGCGCACGGCGGCGGCGGCCGCGGCGAGGCGGCGGGCGTCGATCGCGTCGCGCAGGGCGGCCATCAGGAGCTGCAGGTAGGAGAGGTTGTGGATCGTCAGCAGCCGCTGGGCCGTCTGCTCCTGCGCCTTCAGCAGGTAATGGACGTACGCTCGGCTGTAGCCGTGCGCGCAGGCCGGGCACGGGCAGCCCTCCAGCACGGGCTCGTCGGCGGTGCGGTAGCGGCCCTTGGCGAGGTCGACGCGCCAGCGCTTCTCCGGGTCCGGGACCACGGCCATGCCGTGGCGGCCGATGCGGGTCGGCATCGCGCAGTCGAAGGTGTCCATCCCCAGCTCGACGCCGCGCACGAGGTCGTCGATCTCGCCGATCCCGAGCAGATGGCGCGGGCGCTCCTCGTCGAGCTCCTCCACCGTCCACCCCACGACCTCGAACATCTGGTCCTTGTCCTGGCCGAGCGTGCCGCCGATGGCGATCCCGCCGACCGGCCGCGCCGCGACCTCCTGGGCCGAGGCGCGCCGCAGGTCCTCCTCCACCCCGCCCTGCACGATCCCGTAGACGACCTGGCCCGGGGGTCCGTGCTCGGCGTGCCAGGCGAGGCAGCGGTCGAGCCAGCGGTGGGTGCGCTCGGTCGAGCGCGCGGTGTAGTCGCGGCCGCCGTGGAACGGGGTGCACTCGTCGAACACGAGCGCGATGTCGGAGTTCAGCGCCGCCTGCACCTCCATCGAGGTCTCGGGACCCATGAACCGCGTCGAGCCGTCGAGATAGGAGCGGAAGGTGACGCCCTGCTCCTCGATCTTCAGGATCGCGCCCGCCCGATCGCCCGTGCCACGACCCTTGATCTCGTCGGCGACGGCACCGTGGCCCATCGAGAAGACCTGGAAGCCGCCGGAGTCGGTGATCACCGGCCGGTCCCAGCGCATGAAGCCGTGGAGGCCGCCGAACGACTCGATGAGCTCGTGGCCGGGCGTGAGGAACAGGTGGAACGTGTTCCCGAGGACCATGTCGAATCCCAGCTCGGCGGCCTCGCGAACCTCGAGCGTCTTGACGACGCCCTTGGTCGCGAGCGGGACGAACGCGGGCGTGCGGACCTCGCCGTGGGCGAGGTTCAGGGTGCCGGTGCGCGCGCGCGAGCCGGGGTCGCGCGTGCGGATGTCGAACGGGCCCACGCAGTCGACGTTCAGTCGGCGAGACTGAGGTCCGCGGCACCGGGATGCACCCGGTTCCAGAACCGCGCGAGCTGCTCGAGCTCGTCCTCGGTGAAGTGCTGCAGGAAGCGGTCGCGCACGCCGTCTAGATGCGTGCGGCGCGCGCGCGAGAGCAGCTCCTCGCCCTTGGGCGTGAGGACCGCGAACGTGCCGCGCCCGTCCGACACGCACGCGTCGCGCTCCAGCAGCCCGTCGCGCTCGAGCCGGTCCACCAGCCGGGTCATGCCCGAGCGCGAGAGCAGCACGCCGTCGGCCAGCTCGGCCATGCGGCGGCGGTGGCCCGGGGCCGCCTGGAGGTTGATGAGGACCTCGTAGGAGGTGAGGGGCAGGTCGTACTCGGCGAGCAGCTCCGCGTCGAACGCCTTGACGAGGGCGCTGTGGACGCGCAGAAGGCCGCGCCAGGCGCCCAGCTCCTGCCGGCTGAGCTCCCGGATCGCCTTGGATTCCGCGGGTTGAATCGACGCCATGTCGAAAGGGTACCGTTGCATTGATTGCGTGAACAACCTGAGGAGGAGCCATGGCAGGGACCGAGTTCTGGCGCGATCTGAAGCCGATCCCGAACGTCTTCAAGTCCCATGCGCTGCCCGAGGTCTACGTGCAGGACGCGCCGACCGACGACGAGCGCTACTACGTCCCGCTCACCGAGACGGTCGGCACGCGGCCGCTGCTCATCCAGCCGAGCCAGAACCGCTGGTGCGACGTCCTGCGCGCCACCGGGCCCGGCCTGGTGAACCGCCACTACCACCCGCACCAGGTCTTCGCCTACACGATCTCCGGCAAGTGGGGCTACCTCGAGCACGACTGGATCGCCACGGCCGGCGACTTCGTCTACGAGGCGCCGGGCGAGGCGCACACCCTCGTCGCGCACGAGTCGGACGAGCCGATGATGGTTACCTTCAACGTCACCGGCCCGCTGATCTGGCTCGACGAGAACGGCGAGGCGGAGGGCACCTTCGACGTCTACGACTACATCGACCTCTGCAAGGAGCACTACGAGAAGGTCGGGATCGGCGCCGACTACGTCGAGTCGCTGTTCCGCTAGCTAGGGGTCAACCTGGCCCTCATAGAGCCCGAAGGCCGCGCCCTGCGGGTCGCTGACCGCGGCGACGTTGCCCACCAGGGTCTCCATCGGGCCGGCGATCAGCGCGCCGCCGCCCTCCGTGATGGCGGCGATCGCGTCGTCGCACGAGGCGACCGTGAAGTAGACGAGCCAGTGGGTCGGCTCGCCGTCCTGCAGCGGGCGCATGCCGCCGTTGAGCGCGCCCTCGAGCCGGATGATCCCGTAGCCGGACTCCTCGGGCTCGATCGTCCAGCCCAGCAGCTCGCCGAAGAACTCGCGCGCGCGGGGCGGGTCGGGCGAGGCGAGCTCGTTCCAGCACATGCAGCCGGGCTCGTTGACGCGGCCCGCGCCGCGCTGCTCGCGCGGCTGCCACAGGTGCAGGAGGGCGCCGGTCGGGTCGCGCAGGACGGTCATCCGCCCGGACGCCTCGACGTCGAACGGTTCGGCGAGGATCTCCCCGCCCAGCTCGCGCACGCGCGGCGCGAGCGTGTCGACGTCCTCGACCGACACGTAGGAGGACCAGTGCGGGCGCAGCGTCTTGCGCTCCTCCTCCCCCATCTCGTAGAGCGCCGCCACGTCGCGGCCGTCGAGCTTGAAGGTCGTGTAGGTGCCCGCGTCACCCGCGGGCGCGTCGACTGCCTCCCAGCCGAACACGGCGGTGTAGAACGCCTTGGCGGCGTCCGCGTCGTTGCTCCCGAGGTCGGCCCAGCAGAACGTGCCGGGCTGGTAGCTGTCGCGCTCGCCCATGGGTCCGGCAGCCTACGCGAGCAGCGAGCGGCCCGTCATCTGCTCGGGCTGGTCGATCTCCATCAGCTCCAGCACCGTCGGCGCCACGTCGGCGAGGATGCCCTCGCCGTCCAGCGACGCCCCGTCGGCGGTGACGATGAACGGCACCGGGTTGAGCGAGTGGGCCGTGTTGACCGACCCGTCGTCCTCGAGCATGTGGTCGCAGTTGCCGTGGTCGGCGGTGATCACGCACGCGCCGCCGCTCGCGTGCACGGCCTCCACCACCTGGCCGAGACACTCGTCGACGGTCTCGACCGCCTCGACCGCGGCGGGGATCACGCCCGTGTGACCGACCATGTCGGGGTTGGCGAAGTTGATGATCGCGAAGGCCGGCTCGTCGTCGTTCCAGTGCTCGACGAACGCGTCGGCCGCCTCGCGGGCGCTCATCTCCGGCTTGTGATCGTAGGTCGGGACGTCGCGCGGGGAGGGCACCAGCTCGCGGGTCTCGCCCTCGTACGGGTCCTCCTCGCCGCCGTTGAAGAAGTACGTGACGTGGGGGTACTTCTCCGTCTCGGCCACGTGCAGCTGCTTGAGCCCGCGGTCGGAGACGACCTGCGCGATGGTGACGGCGGGCCGCCTGGGCGGGAACAGGACCGGATAGTCCCAGTCCTCCTCGTACTGGGTCATCGTCACGTAGCGGTCTGCGGTCTCGGTCAGCTTCTCGGTGATCTGGCGCATCCGGTCGGGCCGGAAGTTGAAGGCGATCACGGAGTCGCCCGGGCGGATCCGGGCCTCCTCGCCGACCGTGGTGGCCGTGATGAACTCGTCGGTCTCGTCGCGCTCGTACGCGTCGCGCACGGCCTGCTCGCCGGTGTCGGCGTGGTGCTCCGCCTCGCCGTCGACGAGCAGCCTGATCGCCTTCTCGGTGCGGTCCCAGCGCTTGTCGCGGTCCATCGCGAAGTAGCGCCCTATGACCGAGCCGACGCGCGCGGTGCCCCAGCTCTCGACCTCGGCGAGCGAGCCGGCGCCCGAGGTGGGCGCTGTGTCGCGCCCGTCGGTGAACGCGTGCACGATGACGTCGCCTTCGGCCAGCTCGGCGAGCGCCCGGAGGTGCTCGATCGACGAATGGACGCCGCCGTCCGAGACGAGCCCGATCAGGTGCACGCGCTCGGCGTCGAGCGCCTCCTTGAGGGCCGCGATGTCGGCCAGCGACCCGTCCTCGACCGCCTTGTCGATGCGCGCCAGGTCCTGCGGCACGATCGCGCCGGCGCCGAGGTTGAGGTGCCCGACCTCCGAGTTGCCCATCTGGCCCTCGGGCAGGCCGACGGCCTCGCCCTTCGCCGTCAGCTGGGTGTGCGGGTGCTCCTCCCACAGTCGGTCGAACACCGGCGTCTCGGCCAGCGAGATCGCGTTCCCCGGCCCGTCCGGGGCCAGACCCCAGCCGTCGAGGATGATGAGCGCGACGTTCACGCCCGGGCGGCCTCGACGATCTCGGCGAAGCTCGCCGCGTCGAGGCTGGCGCCACCGACCAGCGCGCCGTCGACGTCGGGCAGCGCCAGCAGCTCGTGCGCGTTGTCGGGCTTCAGCGAGCCGCCGTAGAGGATCCGCACCGCCTTGCCGGCCGCCTTGTCGCGGTCCTCCACGAGCGCGCGCACGAAGGCGATCGCCTCCTGCGCCTGCTCGGCCGTGGCCACCAGGCCGGTGCCGATCGCCCAGATCGGCTCGTAGGCGATGACGACCTCGGCGAGCCGGTCCTTGGGCACCTTCTCGAGACCCTCCTGGACCTGGTGGCGCAGCTTGCGCTCGGTGTCGCCGCGCTCGCGCTCCTCCTCGGTCTCGCCCACGCAGAGGATCGGCACGAGGCCCGAGTCGAGCGCCTTCGGCACCTTCTGCTGGAGCGCGCGGTCGGTCTCGTTGTAGTACTGGCGCCGCTCGGAGTGGCCGAGGATCACGCCCTGGACGTCGATCTCGGTCAGCATCGCCGCCGACACCTCGCCCGTGAAGGCGCCGGTGTCGGCCTCGTGCATGCTCTGGGCGTAAACCTGCACGCTCGAGCCGCGCGCGGAGTCGACCATCGCCTGCAGCGCGAGGTACGGCGGGCAGATGACGATCTCGACGTCGCCGATCGCGCCCACCTTCGGCAGCAGCGCCTGGATGTACTCCTCCGCCTCGGCGATCGTCTTGTTCAGCTTCCAGTTGGCGGCGATGAAGGGCGTGCGGCTCACTGGAGTGCCTCCACGCCCGGAAGCGCCTTGCCCTCGACCAGCTCGAGCGAGGCCCCGCCGCCGGTCGAGAGGTGGTCGACGTCGTCGTCGAGGCCGAACTGGGCGAGCGCCGCGGCGGAGTCGCCGCCGCCGACCACGGTGGTCGCGCCCGAGGCCGCGATCGCCTCGGCCACGGCCTTCGTGCCGGCCGCGAACGGCTCGAGCTCGAAGGCGCCCATGGGGCCGTTCCAGAACACGGTGCCCGCCTTGGCGATCGAGTCGGCGTAGCGGTCAGCGGTGGACGGCCCGATGTCCAACCCCATCCACCCCTCGGGCACGTCCACGCCGTCGATCGCCCTGACGGGCGTGCCTGCATTGAACTCCTGTCCCGCCACGAGGTCAACGGGCAGGCGCAGCTTCTCCGAGTCCATCACGCGGCGGGCGGGCTCGATGCCCTCCTCCTCGCACAGCGAGTCGCCGACCGAATGGCCCTGGGCCTTGAAGAACGGGAAGCACATGGCGCCGCCGATGAGGATCTCGTCCGCGCGTTGCAGGAACGCTTCAAGCACGCCGATCTTGTCCGTCACCTTGGCGCCGCCGACGACGGCGACCAGCGGTCGCTTCGGATCCTCGAGGATGCCGTTGAGGGTCGAGACCTCGCGCTCGAGCAGCCGCCCGGCGGCGCTCGGCAGCAGGTGCGCGACCGCCTCGGTCGAGGCGTGGGCGCGGTGGGCGGCGCCGAAGGCGTCGTTGACGTAGGCGTCGGCCAGGGCGGCGTAGCGCCCGGCCAGCTCCTCGTCGTTCTTGGTCTCGCCCTTCTCGTAGCGGACGTTCTCGAGCATCACGACGTCACCGTCGGGCACGTCGTCGAGCGACTCCGCCAGCGTCACCTCGGTCCCGAGCAGCTCGGACAACCGCTCCGCGGCCGGCCGCAGCGAGAACTCGGGCTCGCGGTCCTTAGGCCGGCCGAGGTGGGCGGCCAGCAGCAGCCGGGCGCCGCGCTCGCGCAGCTCCTCGAGGGTCGGCAGCGAGGCCCGGATGCGGGCGTCGTCCGTGATGTTGCGGTCCTCGTCCAGCGGCACGTTGAAGTCCACCCGGACGAGGACGCGCTTGCCCTCGACGTCGAGGTCCTCAAGCGTGCGCACGTACCAGCACCTTCTGCGCCAGCTCCACGCAGCGGTTCGAGTACCCCCACTCGTTGTCGTACCAGGCGACGACCTTGACCATCGTCCCCTCGAGCACCGAGGTCAGCCCGGAGTCGAAGATCGACGAGTACGGCGACTTGACGATGTCCGAGGACACGATCGGGTCGTCCGTGTACTGCAGGATGCCCGTCAGCGGGCCGCTGTCGGCGCGCGAGCGGAAGGCGTCGTTGATCTCGTCCACGCTCGTCTCGCGCGAGGTCTGGACCGTGAGGTCGACGACCGAGCCGGTCGGCACGGGGGCGCGGACCGCGAAGCCGTGCAGCTTGCCCTGCAGCTCCGGGATCACGAGCCCGATCGCCTTGGCGGCGCCGGTCGAGGCCGGGACGAGGTTGATGGCCGCGGCGCGGGCGCGCCGCAGGTCCTTGTGCGGGGCGTCCTGGAGCCGCTGGTCGGCCGTGTAGGCGTGGATCGTCGTCATCAGGCCGCGCTCGATCCCGACGGTCTCGTGCAGCACCTTGGCCACCGGCGCCAGGCAGTTGGTCGTGCACGACGCGTTGGAGATGACGTGGTGGTTGTCGGCGTCGTAGACGTCGTCGAAGTTGACGCCGAGCGCCACCGTCGCGTCCGGCTCGGTGGCCGGGGCGGAGATGATGACCTTCTTGGCGCCCGCGTCGAGGTGCTTGGCGGCGTCCTCGCGCTTGGTGAAGAAGCCGGTCGACTCGATCACGACCTCGGCGCCGAGATCGCCCCACGGCAGCGCCGCCGGATCCTTCTCGGCGAGCACCTTGACCTCGCGCCCGTTGATCGCCAGCGCCCCGTCGCGCACCTCGACGGTGCCCGGGAACGGCCCGAAGACCGAGTCGTACTTGAGCAGGTGCGCGAGCGTGCCCGCGTCCGTGATGTCGTTGACCGCGACGACCTCGATGTCCGCGTCGGACTCCTGCGCGGCGCGGAACACGTTGCGGCCGATGCGGCCGAAGCCGTTGATGCCGACCCGTACGGCCATGGGCGTTTCTCCCCTGATCTGGACTCTTGGAGTTAGGAACCGACGGGCAGACAGGCTACCCGGCGCGGCGCAGCGGCAGACGGTCGACGTCCCGGTGCTGGACCTCGACGAAATACTCGTCGCGGTCGCGGAAGGCCGCCGCGAGGTGCTCGGCGATGGCCACCGACCGATGGCGGCCGCCGGTGCAGCCGATGGCGACGACGAGGTGGGCCTTGCCCTCGGCGACGTATTGCGGCAGCAGGTACTCGAGCAGCGGCATGATGTGGTCGTAGAACTCCTGCAGGCGGCCGTCGCGCCCGACGTAGTCGACGACCCGCTGGTCGAACCCCGTCAGCGGCCGTAGGTCGGCCTCGTAGTGGGGGTTCGGCAGGAAGCGCACGTCGAAGGCCAGGTCCGGATCCCGCGGGGGACCGTGCTTGTGGCCGAACGAGGTGAAGGTGACCGCCATGCGCCCGGGCGCCTCGCGCTCGAGCAGCTCGTCGGCGACCTTGCGGCGCAGGCCGGCCGAGCTCAGGCCGCTGGAGTCGACGCACGTGTCGGCGCGCTCGCGGACCGGCGCCATCAGCTCACGCTCGCTCGCGATGCCGTCCACCACGCTGCCGTGCGGTGCCAGCGGATGCCGCCGGCGCGTCTCCTTGTAGCGGCTCAGCAGCGTCTGGTCGTCGGCCTCGAGGAACAGGACGCGGTGCACGATGCCCGCCTCGTCGAGCTCGTCGATCACATGAGTGAGCGCCGACAGGTACTCGCCGCCGCGCGAGTCCGACACCACCGCGGCGCGCTCGACCTTCGAGCCGGGATGGCGGAACAGCTCGGCCAGCGAGCGGATCATCTCGGCCGGCAGGTTGTCGACGCAGAAGTAGCCCGCGTCCTCGAACACGTTCATGGCCGACGACTTCCCGGCTCCGGACAGGCCGGAGATGATCACGAAGTCCTGCAGGTGGGAGGGGCCGCGGCCGTTCTCGCTCATCGGCCCGTCTTGTTGAGGTGGGTGTAGAGCGCGCGGGCCACCTTCTGCGGCAGCCCGGGCACCTGCTCGAGCTCCTCGCGCGACGCGCCGAGCACCGCGTCGGGCGAGCCGAAGTGCTTGAGCAGGGCGCGCTTGCGGGCGGGGCCGATCGCCGGCAGGTCGTCCATGATCGACTCGGTCATCGCGCGGTCGCGCCGGATCCGGTGGTGCGTGATGGCGAAGCGGTGCGCCTCGTCGCGCACGCGCTGGAGGAGCTGGAGCTCGGGCGTGTCGTGCGGCAGGACCACCGGCGCCGGGCTGCCGGGCCGGAAGATCTCCTCGATCCGCTTGGCGAGCGAGATCACGGCCACGCCGCGGTCACGGAAGCCCTGGAGGGCCTCGAGGCCGGCCGCCAGCTGCCCCTTGCCGCCGTCGATCACGATCACGTTGGGCAGGGCACCGAACGACGGGTCGCGCTCTGCGTCATAGGGCGAGCGCTCAGCCTGCTTCTCCCACTGCCGGTAGCGGCGTGTCAGAACTTCGGCCATTGCAGCGTAATCGTCGCCCGGATCGACCTCGCGGATGTTGAATCTGCGGTAATCCGACTTCTTCGGCGCGCCTCCCTCGAAGACGACCATCGAGGCCGTGGTGTGAGTGCCGCCGAGATGCGAGATATCGAAGCACTCGATCCGGACGGGCAGCGTGTCGAGGCCGAGCGCCTTCTGCAGCCCGTCGAGCGACTCGACCCGCTGCTGGCGCCGGCGCTCGGCCTTGAGCTTCTCCTGCTCGAGGGCGAGGCGCGCGTTGCGCTCGGCGAGGTCGAGGATGCGCCGCTTGCCGCCGCGCTCGGACGCGCGGATCTCGACGGCGCCGCCGCGCCGCTCGGCGAGGATCTCCTCGAGGATCGGGATCTCCGAGCCGGTGGCCAGCACAGACTGCACGACGATCAGCGACGGGATGCTGAGCGCGCTGGCGTAGTACTGCAGGAGGAACTCCTCGGCCACGATGGCCGGCGGCTGCTCTGCCTCGTTGTCGAGATAGAAGGACTGGCGGTCGCTCAGCACGCCGTCGCGGACCTGGAAGACCTGGGCGTTGGCCTCGCTGGCCTCGACGTCGACGGCCACCGCGTCGTAGGTGCCGGCGCCCTCGTTGGCCACCCGCTGGCGCTCGAGCAGCGCACGCACGGCCTGCAGCCGGTTGCGCTCGAGCGCCGCCGACTCGTAGTCCTGCTCGCCCGAGTGGAAGTGCATGCTGCGCTCGAGGTCGCGCTCGATCTGCTTGTAGCGGCCGCCGAGGAAGGCGACCACGCCGTCGACGCCGCGCCGGTACTCCTCCTTCGACACGTAGCCGACGCAGGGCGCCCCGCAGCGCTTGATGTAGTAGTCCAGGCACGGCGAGCCGGAGTGGCGGCCGGGCTCGGGCCCCTCGCAGCTGCGCAGCTGGAAGATCTTGCCCAGCAGGTCGAGGGTTCCCCTAACGCGCTTGGCGCTCGAGTAGGGGCCGAAGTAGGCGCGGTCGCGGCGGTGGCGCTCGCGCGTGAAGTAGACGCGCGGGAAGTCCTCGTCGAGGCTGATCGCGATGTAGGGATACGACTTGTCGTCGCGCAGCCGGATGTTGAAGCGCGGCTTGTACTGCTTGATGAAGGTCTGCTCGGTGAGCAGCGCCTCCGCCTCCGTAGCGACCACGAGCGCATCGATGTGGTCGACCTCGTCGGTCAGCGCACGGGTGCCGTAGAGCGTGGGATTTGAGAAATGGCTTGCAACCCGCTTGCGGACCGACTTCGCCTTGCCCACGTAGATGACCCGCCCGCGAGCGTCGCGGAACAGGTAGACCCCGGGCTGGTCAGGGAGGCCTCGTCGCTGTTCGGCGAGCCGTCCCGCGCGGTCCTGTTGTGCGGCTTCGGCCTCGATCGCCATGCGGGTCTAAGGAGAGATTAGAGGTCGGTCCCTCCGGATCTTTAGCTCTTCTTTACGCAACTAACCCCTCGCTGCGGGGATGGAGAGTGCATGGCATTCCGCAAGATGCTCCCTCTCGCCCTGCTCGCGACGCTGGTTCTGGTCCCCTCCGCGGAGGCCAAGTACCGCGTCGGAGTCGGCGACCAACACGCCGCGATGTTCGATTCTGCTCGCTGGCAGTCGCTCAAGCTCAAGCGAACGCGCTACATCGTCCCGTGGAACTGGAACAAGGACGCCGCCCTGACCGCCGAGGTCACGGCGTACATGAACCGCGCCCGCGCCGCGCGCCAGCAGGTGCTGGTCGCCTTCACGGCCCGCAACGGCTGCTGGAACAACGGCCGGTACTCGCGCAGCAAGGCCTGCCGCGCGCCCAGCGCCAAGGCCTACCGCAGCTCGTTCCGGGCGTTCGACAACGCGTTCCCGTGGGTGAAGACGTACTCCGCGTGGAACGAGGTCAACCACGCCTCGCAGCCGACCTACAAGAAGCCCGGCCTCGCCGTGCGCTACTACGAGGTCCTGCGCAAGGACGCGCGCAAGCGCAAGTTCAAGGTCATGGCCGCGGACATCCTCGACACGTCGAACATGGCGGGCTACCTGCGCTCGTTCATGCGCAAGGCCAAGGGCTCGCCGCGCCTGTGGGGCCTGCACAACTACCAGGACGTCAACTACCGCACGTCGAAGGACACGCGGCTGATGCTCTCGATGGTCCCCGGCCAGGTCTGGCTGACCGAGACGGGCGGCATCGCGAAGTTCGGGCGCCTGAAGTTCAGCACCTCGCGCCAGGCCAAGCGCACCAAGTGGATGTTCACGCTGGCCAACCGCTACGACTCGCGCAAGCGCGGGCTGCGCTCGACGATCACGCAGCTCTACGTCTACTGCTGGTTCGGCGAGGCGAGCGGCGCGCGCTTCGACGCCGGCCTGGTGAGCGCGACCGGCGCGCCGCGTAAGGCGTACAACGTGTTCGCGAAGACCGCGAAGAAGCACCGCTAGTAGGGGTTTCCGGCCACCCGCAGGTACCGTCCTGCGGGTGGTCAACCTCTATTCAGATACTCAGACCCGCCCGACGGCGGGCATGCGCCGCGCCATGGCGGAGGCCGAGGTGGGCGATGAGCAGTCCTTCCGCGACCCGACCGTCAACGCCCTCTGCGAGCGGGTCGCCGACCTGCTCGGCCACGAGGCCGCCGTCTTCCTGCCGAGCGGCACCATGTGCAACGCCATCGCCTTCCGGCTCCACGTGCGGCCCGGCGGCGACGAGGTCGTGCTGCACCGCACCTCGCACCCGATCATCGCCGAGGCCGGCGGGCCGGCCGCCATCTCGGGCGCGGTCCTGTGCCCGGTCGAGGGCGAGCGCGGCATGTTCGACGCCGACACGCTGCGCGCGAGGCTGCGCCCGCCCGGCGACCGCTACACCCCGCGCTCGCGCCTGGTCTCGCTCGAGCAGACGACCAACATCACCGGCGGCCACGTCTGGCCGCTGGAGCAGATGCGGTCGGTGCTCGCCGTGGCACGCGAGGCGGGCATGCGCGCGCACCTCGACGGCGCGCGCCTGATGAACGCGGTCGTGGCCTCCGGTGTGCCCGCCGACGAGTGGGCGGGGCAGTTCGACACCGCGTGGCTCGACTTCACGAAGGGCCTCGGCGCGCCGGTCGGCGCCGTGCTGGCCGGCTCGCGCGAGCTGATCGACGAGGCGTGGCGCTACAAGCAGATGTGGGGCGGCGCGATGCGCCAGGCGGGGATCGTGGCCGCGGCGGGCCTCTACGCGCTCGACCACCACGTCGAGCGCCTGGCCGACGACCACGCGAACGCGCGGACGCTGGCCGAGGGCCTCGCGGAGATCGACGGGGTGGAGCTCGACCCGGAGCAGGTCGCGACCAACATCGTGGTCTTCGGCGTGCCCGACGCGCCGGCGTTCTGCGCCACGCTCGAGCGTGCCGGGGTGCGGATGTCCGCGCTCGCGCCGCAGCGCGTGCGGGCCGTGACCCACCTCGACGTCGACTCTGCGGGCATCGAGCAGGCCATCGCGGCCGCCCGCTCGGCGGTCGGAGCGGGCAGGTCAGTTACCGCTAAGTGAGCCGCCCGGGCCACTTATCAAGCATTCTGAGCGGTGACCGTGTACCTTGCACGGCGCACCGGCCCTCATCCCTCGGTGCCTGCCCCGGCGACGACCGACCCCGTCGCCGGGGCACTCCATCGCTTGCGGGCACGCGGCGGGCGTCGGCGGCTCTTCCCGGGGCCTGTCCCGGGACCGCCGGCCGGCTCGCTCGACAGCCGGGCGGCCTCGAACAGCATCACGCCGAGCCCGGTCTCGATCACGTCCTCGCCCTGCGGGTCTGCGCCTAGCCGCTTGGCGGCGTCGGCCTCGATCTTCTCCACCCGCTCGAGCAGCGTCTCGCACGCCTTCGAGAGCTGGGCGAAGCCCTTCGGGTCCAGCTTGAGCAGAGCACGGCGGAGCTGCGCCTCCGAGCGGTCGAAGCCGCCGGCAGCGGCCGACAGCCGCGCGTACTCGCCGATCACCTCGAGCGATGAGCCGACCGCGGCCTGCTTGGCGATCGGCGAGGCCTGCGCCCAGGCCTCGGCGCTTACGGTGGGCCGGGGCACGGCCCGGTAGTGATGCTCGACGGCGCCACGCACGCGCGTCTCGTCCACGAGCTCGATCAACCCGAGCTGGAGCAGCGTGCGCACGTGATAGGCGACGGTGCCCAGGCTGGCCTCCAGCCAGCCGGCCAGCTGGTTCGGCGACGCCTGACGCTCGTCGAGCATGGCCAGGATTCGCACCCGCAGCGGGTGACTCATGGCCTTGACGTAGCGGGGGTCGTCGATGCTGGTGATTGAGTTCAACTCCGGTCCCTTGGTTGTGAGCGTTCAGCCGCTCGCTCGAGCGGCGCGGCGGGCGCGGGGCCGCCGCCTGGCTGCCGGCTTGTTCCCGTCGTCGCGCCCGGAGAGCCGGACCGCCTCGAAGAGCATCAGGCCCATGCCCGCCTCGACCACGTCGTCGGCGTGCGGATCCTTGGCGATCCGCTCGGCGGCCGCCGCCTCGATCTTCTCGGCCTGCTCGAGCAGCTTGTCGCACGCCTTCGAGAGCTGCGCGAAGCCCTTCGCGTCGAGTTTGAGCAGCGCCCGCCGCAGCTGTGCGTCCGCGCGATCGAATCCCCCGGCGGCGCCGGACACGCGCGCGTACTCGCCGATCACGTCCAGCGAAGAGCCGACCGCGGCCTGCTTGGCGATCGGCGGGGCCTGAGCCCACCCCTCCACGGTCACGTTGGGCCGCGCCTTCGCCCGGTAGTGGTGCTCGACGGCGCCCCGCACACGCGTCTCGTCGACCAGGTCGATGAGGCCGAGCTGCTCGAGCGTGCGGACGTGATAGGCGACCGTGCCGAGGCTGGCGCCGAGCCAGCCGGCGAGCTGGTTGGGCGAGGCCTTGCGCTCGTCGAGCATCGCCAGGATGCGCACGCGGAGCGGATGGCTCATCGCCTTGACGTAGCGTGGATCGTCGATGTTCTTGATCGGTTTCATTCCTCACCCATAAGTTGCGCAGGCCGGAATCCGAGACGTTGAAGGCCTGACCCGGGCCATGTCTCGGCCACTCCGAACCGCTCTGATAGCTCGCTGACAGACAGATCTTGCCAGTACCGGAGGATCGACAGCGCTACGACCGGGGAGGATTTGGGAAGGCCCCAAAACTGGATGACGCGGCGCAGCGTGCAAAGATGTCGAGCGCTAAAACTCGCTTATCGATGCATGTGGTCCACCAAAGGTGAGCAGCGCACCCCATGACCTCCTGGATGCCGACTGCGCCTACGACGTCCTGGCGCCAGCCTACGACCTCCTGACCGCAGGCTACGCGTACGCGCCATGGCTGGAGGCGATCGCGCGGCTGGCGCGCGCTCACGGCCTGCCCGGCCGGCGCGCGCTCGACGTGGCGTGCGGGACCGGCAAGAGCCTCGAGGCGCTGCTGGAGCTGGGCTTCGAGGTGCTGGGCAGCGACGCCTCGCCCGGCATGGCCGCCGTCGCCCGCGACAAGCTCGCAGGTCGCGCCGACGTGCACGTCGACGACATGCGCGAGCTGCCCGTCTACGGCAGCTTCGACCTCGTCACCTGCCTCGACGACGCGCTCAACCACCTGCCCACGGCGGCCGACGTCGAGCGCGCGCTGCGGGCCATGGGCGCCAACCTCGCCCCCGACGGACTGCTGGCGTTCGATCTGAACACGCTCACCGCCTACCGCGAGACGGGCGACCGGATCGTCGAGGACGGAGAGCTGCTCGTGCTCTGGCACGGCGGCCCCGCGCGGCTGGACGAGCCCGGCGGCCGCGCCGTCGTCGCCATGGACGTCCTGCGCCACCGCGGCGACGGCCTGTGGCGGCGCGCGAGCGCTTCGTGGGGCCACTGGCACTACCCGCTGGCCACCATCCCCGCGATCGTCGCCGCGGCCGGCCTCGAGCTCCTCGCGGTCCGCGGGCAGCGGGCCGGCGGGCGCCTCGAACCGAACGCCGACGAGGCCCGCCATCACAAGGCGCTGTTCCTGGTCCGCAGAGCGAGACGGGAGAGGAGGCCGCATGCCCTGGCAGCCGTAGACCGCTGACCGGTGGACGCGGCCCGCCGACGGGCGGGCCGTTCGCCGGCTCAGGCCGCCGCGACCGAGTGCAGCGCCAGCGCGACTCCGAACGCGAGCAGCCCGGCCGCGGCGATGCCGTCCGCGACGCGGATCGCCCGGGGACCGAGCGCCCGGCCCGCGCCGGCTGTGCCGGTGGCGAGCAGGCAGACCCAGGCGAGGCTGCCGAGGCCGACGCCGGCGACGAGCAGCGCCGCGCCGCCGGCCGTGTCCGCCGCGCCCGCCGCCCCGGCGGCCGCGAAGACGGCGGCCCAGGAGACGATCGTGGCCGGGTTGGCGGAGGTGGCGGCCAGCGACGTGAGGAAGGCGCGCCGCGGCGTGGTGGCGACTCGCCCGTCGCCGCTCGCTGTTGGGGGCCTGCGAGCGCTCTGGAGCGTCTTGGCGGCGAGCAGCAGGATGACGGCGGCGCCGAGGAGGCCGAACGCGGTCTTGAGCGGGCCGATCGCCAGCAGCGGGGCGGCGCCTGCCGCGCCGGCGGCCGCGTAGGCCGCGTCGACGAGCGCGATCCCGGCGCCGACCGCGACGCCGGCGTACCAGCCGCCGGCGAGCGTCGAGCGGACCAGGAACAGCGACATCGGCCCGAGCTGGAGGGCGACGACGAAGCCGAGTCCGAAACCGAGGGTGAGCGCGTGCATGCCGCATGGATTAGCCGCGCCCACCGCGGGAGCGCAAGCAGCGCACGGCGCGCGCTGCGAGACTCGCGGTCGTGGACGCGATCGACCACGAGATCCTCAGGCTGCTCCGGGAGGACGGGCGTCTCTCGTGGCGCGACCTCGGCGCCGCGGTCGGGTTGAGCGCGAACGCCGTCGCGGACCGCGTCCGGCGGCTGCGCGAGGACGGCGTCATCTCGGGCTTCACCGCGCTCGTCGATCCCGCGGCCGGCGGGCGCCGGCTGGAAGCGCTGGTCGGCGTCACGCTCGCGCGCGGCACCGACTCCGACGCCTTCGCGATCCTCGTGGACCGGCTCGAGGCCGTCACCGAGGTCCTGCATCTCAGCGGGTCGCCTGACTACCAGCTGCGGGTGTCGTGCCGCGACACCGCCGAGCTCGACGTGCTGCTGCGGACGCTGCGGATGCGGGCGGGCGCAGCGGACACGGAGACGACGATCATCCTGCGGTCGGGGCCTCCGCGGGTGGCTGAGGGTTCCTGAACTTCTTGCTTGTAGGGAGGCGGGGTTGGCCGGTCTCGGCGGGGGCGGAATTCCGCATGGCGCAACGATCGGCCACGAATCGGGCTCGAGGAACTGCGTGCCGAGCGGCGTGGGTCTGTTTACGCTCGAATAGCGACACCTAGCCGACCCACGCTTTTCTGGAGTAACGCCACCGGCACACCGGGTTCCACGATGCGCAACCAGCCGCCTCCCGACCCTCCCTCAATGCAAGCCGTTGACGTTCGCCCGCATCACCGCACGAGCCGCACCTCCAGCCCCGCCCCGGCGGCCAGCTCGCCCGCCCCCCGCAGCAGCCCGAGAATACGGGCGACGTAGCCGCGCGTCTCCTCATACGGCGGGATGCACATGCAGCCGGCGACCGCCCCCGGGCCCGCGTTGTACGCGGCGAGCGCGAGCGGGACGGTGCCGAAGCGGCGCAGCAGGTCGCGCATCAGGTGCGCCTGGGCCTCGATCGCCTCACCCGCGTCGAACGGATCGTCAAGGTCCACCGCCTCCGCCGTGGCGGGCATGAACTGCGAGATCCCCTGGGCGCCGGCGGGGCTCTGCGCGAACGGGTTGAAGTTGCTCTCGGCGTAGATCTGCGCGGCGAGCAGCGCCGCCGACACGTTCCAGCGCTGCGCGGAGCGGGCGAGCATCGGCGCGAAGCGTGGAGGCACGAAGGCGGGGATCGCGCTGCCCTGGTGCCCGCCGTCGCCCGCGCCGGGCCGCGGCGACGAGCGCGGGTTCAATGCGAATCCCCAGTGCCAAGGCTCATGCGCGTACCTCTGGATGAAGTGGAAGCGGGTGGCGTTGGCGGCCAGCCACGCATGGGCCGACCGGGGCCCGAGATCGAGCTCGGTCGCGTTCCGGTGCAGCGACGTGCCGGGCGGCGCCACCCACTTCGGGTCGGGATGGAGCCGGAACAGCTCTGCCTGCTCGGCGTCGGACCGGTAGCCGCTGGTGACCAGCAGCGTCACGCCGTCCTCGCGCGCGGCCTCGGCCATGCGGTCGAAGGCGAGCGCGACGTCGGGCCGCATCGGCTTGCCCTGGCGGTAGGCGAGCGGCCCGTCGTACCCGCCGCCCGTCGCGACGTCGACCATCACGGGAGCGAGCTCGGCCTCGGCCGCGACGGCGATCGGAACCCGCCGCCGCTCCTCCCCACGCCGTACCTCGACGACCTCGCGCGCGGCCACGCGGATGCGGACCGGGGCGAACGTGGCGCCGTCGGGGAACGCGACGCGCGCGTGCTTCGCACCGTTCGCGCGCGCGACCCCCTCGGCGGCGTCCCGCGCGAGCGCCAGGTACGCGTCACGCGTCAGGTGCCGCGGGTTGGGGACGCCGTCGATCGTGGCCGGCTCGAACAGCCGCGGGTTGGCGTCGTGCATCGCCCGTGCCCCGGCGAGCGCCGCCAGATCGACCGCCCGCTGCGCGGCGGCCTCCCGTGCAACGCCGCGCGCCACGGCGCCGAGCACGAGCACGCCGACGAGCAGGGCGCCGAGCGCCCCGACGAGCAGGATCGAGGCCTGCCCACTCGCGCTCCGGATGCCGGCGATCACGGCTCGTCCCCCGGCGATGCTGTGACCAGCCTGCCGCCGTCCAGGCGCGGCGCGGCGAGGCCGGCCAGGGCGAACGTTCGCCGGATGCCGCGACCGAGCGGAGCGCAGGCCGACGCGGCGACGCCCGTTTCGGCGAGACGGGCGAGTGCGGCGCGCGCGAGAGGCGACCCGGGGTCGGCGGCGACGACCGCGAGGTCGTGCTCGGCGACCAGGGCCTCGAGCTCGGCCGGCCGGGCTCCGGCGAGCGCGCTGACGAAAGGCCCCTCGACGATCGCCGAGGCGCGCCGGACCGCCGCGGCCGCCGCGTCGGGCTTGGCGGGCAGCGCGAGCCAGACGAGCCGGCCGCACGCGCGGGCCTGCAGCCCGTGGGCGGACAGGCGGGCCGCGAGCCGAGCGGCCCCGCGGCTCGCCGCGACGCGCCGCGCGTGCTCGTCCGCGGCGCCCCACACGGCCACGAGCGCCGGCGCGCCCGCCGGCAGTGACAGAGCGAGCGCGGCGGCCAACGGGACGGCCGCCTCGGCGGCCCCCAGCACGACGGCGCGGGCCGCGGGCGGCAGCGTCGCGGCCTCGGTCCTCTCGGCGGGCGCCGGCGCCAGGAAGAAGCCCGCGGCGCGGTGCAGCACGCCGCTCACGGCGCCGGCTCCGGACCGGCGTCGGCGGTGACCTCGGCGGTCATCGCGTGGGCGACGACGGGCAGCGGCGGCCGTACGCGGACCGTGACGCGCCTGCCGTGGATCTCGACCGCGGCGCGGCGGCGCACGCCGGCGGGCAGCGCGCGCCGCGCCGACTCGCGCGGATCGCCGCCCTGGAGCATCGCCATCGCGCCGGCCTGTGCCGCCTGGCCGGCCTGCTCGCGCGCGCCGTGGCCGGCGAGCACCGCGGCAGCTGCCAGCGCCACGAGCAGGAGCAGGGGGACGAGCGCGACGAGCTCGACGGTCGCCTGACCGGCCTCGCGGCTCATGACTGCGGCTCCATGCGGGCGCCGGCGTGGGCACGGCCCGGGCTCGGTAGGCCGGGAAGCGCGGGGATGCGGACGCTGACCCGCACGTCGCCGCCCGAGCGCGTCCGTACCCGCAATCCGCGCTCGAGCGAGCGCGGGAGGTGCTCTCGCGCCGCGCTCCGCGCGTCGCCCCCCACGGCCTCGGCGCGGGCGGCCGCACGCGCCGCCGTGGTCACCGCCCAGACCGCCTGGCCGGCGAGCACGGCCTGCCACAGCGCCGCCACCAGGACGGCCAGGACGGGCAGCAGGGCGACCAGCTCCACCGTCGCCTGACCCCGCTGCTCCGCGATGCGCCGCATGCCCGCACCATCGCGGGGAAGGCGCTACGTCTCTACGCGCGTCTGTTGCGAAACCGTGCCGATTCGCGCACAAGACCGGAAATCCGGCCAAATGGCCGCGGTCACCTCCACGTAACCGGATAGGGTGGGCTCGATGGGCACGGAACGCCTGGCAGTTGAATTCGAACGCGACGACGGCGGCGGAGTGCTCTTGCGCGTCAGCGGACGGTTGGAGCGAGCCACGGCGGCGCTGCTCGACGGCGTGCTCCGCGCCCTGCGGAACGACCGCTCGCCCGTGACCGTCGACCTCACCGACGTCGACCACATCGACTCGCACGGCCTCGAGGTCCTGCTCGAGGCGGAGGCCGACGCCCGAGCCCGCCGCGCTTCGGTCGAGGTCATCGGCGTGCGCGAGAGCCTGCGGCTCCGCCGCTCCCCGCTCGAAGAGTGATCAGTACTCGCGGTAGGCGCGCCAGACGCTGTAGATCGCATAGACCGACAGGCCCAGGAAGGCGAGCCAGAGGATGGCGCCGAGACCGCCGCCCTCGTCCCACATGCGCCGCGTGGCCACGAGCGTGATCGTGGCGAGCGCGAGCGCCGCGTAGAGGATCCCGCGCTGGCGCTCGGCCAGCCCGAAGAGCGTGTCGCGGTGCTCCATGTACATCCGGAAGCCGAAGAAGAGCATCCCGCCGACGAAGACGATCCACAGCAGGTTGCTGATCGTCAGGCTCGCCTCGCCGCCGCCCGGCAGCTTCCAGACGGCGACCGCCAGCACGACGATGATCGCGATGTTGCGCAGGTGCTTGCCGGTCTCCGAACCCACGGCACCCACGATATCTGCTGCGGCCGCTCAGGCGGGCGTGACGACCGGCGCCTCGGCCTCAACTTCGGCCGGCTGGGCGACCACGGGCTGCACGGCCGGATCCGCCACCACCTCCGGCTCGGGGGCGAACCGGTACCCGATGCCGAAGTGCGTGTGGATGTAGCGCCAGCCCGGCGAGGCCCGCTCGAGCTTCTGGCGCAGCTTGCGCACGAAGACGTCGACCGAGCGGTCGCCGTGGACCATCGCGTAGCCCCAGACGCGCTCGTAGATCTCCTCGCGCTGGAGCACCTGGCCCTCGGCGTCGGCGAGGAGCTGGATGAGCTCGAACTCGCGCCGCGTGAGGTCGACCGACTGGCCGCCCGCGAAGGCCTGGAACTGGTCGGCCCGGATCTCGATCTCGCCGACCGCCACCGGCGCCGCGACCGATGCGCGCCTCGGCGCGCTTGCGCCGCCGCACGACGGCCTCCACGCGGGCGATCAGCTCCTCCGGGTGACACGGCTTGGTCACCCAGTCGTCGGCGCCCATCCGCAGCCCGCGCACGCGCTGCGCCACGCTCGACTGCCCGGTGCAGACCACCACGCCGAGCTGCGGCAGCCGCGTGCAGAGCTTCTCCAGGTAGTTCCACGCCTGCGGCCCGAGCACGGCGAGATCGATCACGACGGCGTTCAGCCGCATGGCGACCAGCGTGTCGAGCGGGACGGGCGAGGCCAGCACGCGGTGCTGCCAGCCGGCGGCGCCGAGGCGCTTGGTGAGGACCTGCAGGAACCCGCTGTCGGAATCCAGGATCGCGAGGCGGATCGCGGCTTGCGTCGTGGTCGTCATCGCGCCACCAGCATAGGGGCAACACAAGACGCGGGACCGCATCCTGCAAGTCCCGGTAACAGCCTGGTCACAAGCACTTCACCCCGCAAGGAGCGATCCCGCATTTTCCGCAGGCCTCACACGCGTGAAGCGTCGGAGAACTCGCGGAAGAGGCCCGTGACCACGAAGGCCACCTGCTCGCCGATGTCGACGGCGTTGTCCCCGATCCGCTCCAGCGCGCGCGCCACGAGCATCATCGTCATCGCCCACTCGCGCCGGTCCTCGTCGGTCCCGACCTCCACCGCGCGCCGGAAGACCTCGCGGTTGAGCTGGTTGATCTCGTCGTCCTGGCGCACGAGGTCCTGGGCCAGCGAGACGTCGCGCAGCACGAACGCCTGCTTGGCCTGGGCGACCTCCGAGCGAGCGAGCTTGCCCATCTTGAAGATGCGGTCGAGCAGCGGCTCGTCGGCCGGCGGGTTGTAGCCCACCAGCGGCAGCACCTTGGCGATGTTCACGCACTGGTCGCCCATCCGCTCGGCGTGCTTGATCACGTGCAGCAGCGCCGCGACGGTCCGCAGGTCGCCGGCCACCGGCGCCTGCAGCGCCAGCAGCGAGAGGATCCCCTGGTGGACCTCGAGGAAGCGGCCGTCGATGCGGTCGTCGTCGTTGACCACGATCGTGGCCAGCTCGATGTCCTGGTGCTCGAGCGCCTCCAGCGTGCGGTCGAGCGTGTTGACGACCAGATCCAGCGCCCCGAGCGCCTGCTCCTCGAGGCCGCGCAGCTCGTCCTGGAAATGCAGACGCGCCTGCTCCGCCATTCTCAGCCCACCTTGCCGGTCACGTAGTCCTCGGTCCGCTTGTCGTCGGGGTTGGTGAAGATCTTGTCAGTCGCCGCGTATTCCACCACGCGGCCGGTGCGGTGCTTCTCGCCCGCGTCGAGCTCGACGGTGAAGAACGCCGTCATGTCCGACACGCGCGCCGCCTGCTGCATGTTGTGGGTGACGATGACGATCGAGTAGTCCTTCTTGAGCTCCATCATCAGATCCTCGATCCGGCCCGTCGAGATCGGGTCGAGCGCGGAGCACGGCTCGTCCATCAGCAGCACGTCGGGCTCGGTGGCGAGCGCGCGGGCGATGCAGAGCCGCTGTTGCTGGCCGCCGGACATGCCGAAGGCGTTCGTCTTCATCCGATCCTTGACGTCGTCCCACAGCGCGGCGCGGCGCAGCGCGTTCTCGACGATCTCGTCCATCTCGCCCTTCATGCCCATCACACGGGGGCCGAACGCGATGTTGTCGTAGATCGACTTCGGGAACGGGTTCGGCTTCTGGAACACCATCCCGATCCGCTTGCGGACCTGGACCGGGTCGATCTTGTCGTCGTAGAGGTTCTGGTCGTGGTAGATGACCTGGCCCTCCACGCGCGCCGACGGGATCAGGTCGTTCATCCGGTTCAGGCAGCGGATGAAGGTCGACTTCCCGCAGCCGGACGGCCCGATCAGGGCCGTGATCTGGTTGCGCGCCAAGCTGACCGTGATGTCCGTGACCGCGCGATGGTCGCCGTAGAACACGGCGACGTCGCGCACGTCGAAGATCGGCTCCTTCATCGCGGCCGCGGGCACCTCGTGCGCATGCTCGGCCGCCTGCGTCGAGACGAACCGACGCTCCCCCACGACCGGCTCGGCGACGGCCTCCTCGTCTCTCACGTGCTCAGGCATGTCGGGCTCCTCTACCACTTCTGCTCGTATCGATTGCGAAGCCAGATGGCGACGGAGTTCATCGCCAGCAGGATGATCATCAGCACGCAGATGGCTCCGGCCGCGCGCGCCACGAACTCCTGGTTCGGATCCTGCGTCCAGGCGAAGATCTGGATCGGCAGCGCCGTGAAGGCGCTGTCGTAGCTGTCGGGGTTGAACCGTAGCGAGACCCCGGCGCCGACGACCAGTAGCGGGGCAGTCTCACCGATCGCGCGCGAGAGCGCCAGGATCACGCCGGTCGCGATGCCGGCGATCGAGCCTGGGAGCACCTGCTTCCAGATCGTCTGCCACTGCGTGGCGCCGAGCGCCAGCGAGCCCTCGCGAATCGAGGGCGGGACGGCACGGATCGCCTCCCGCGCCACGATGATCACGACCGGCAGGACGAGCAGGGCGAGCGTGATGCCGCCCGCGAGCAGGACCGGCCCCATCGAGAACGGCCCGCGCACGATGAAGGCGAGCCCGAGGATGCCGTAGACGACCGAGGGCACGCCGGCGAGGTTCTGGATGTTGACCTCGATGAAGCGGTTGAACCACCGGTTGCCGTCGGCGTACTCCTCGAGGTAGATCGCGGTCATCACGCCGAGCGGGATCACCAGCACGGCGCAGATGATCATCAGGTAGATCGTCCCGACGATGGCCGACTCGATGCCCGAGTTCGACGGGATCACGCGCGACGGGAAGTTGGTCAGGAAGTCCATGCTGAGCACCGGGACGCCGTCGCTCGCGAAGTCCCAGATGATCAGCCCGAGGCCGAGGAACGCCACCCCGACGGCGGTGTACATCAGCAGCACGAAGCCCCCGCTCCTGACCGCCTCGCCGTTCGAGCGGCGCGGGATCACGGTGTTCTGCGCCCGGGCGGCCGCGGCAATCTGAGCTCCCGTCATTCGTACACCTGCCGGTACTTCCGGACGAGCCGGATCGAGATGATGTTGAGCACCAGCGTGAGCAGGAACAGCGTGAAGCCGACGGCGAAGATCGTCAGGTACTCGACCGAGCCCGCCGGGATGTCACCGCGCGCCTGCGCCGCGATGTAGGCCGCCATGGTCTGGAAGCTCTCGCGCGGGTCGACCCCGAGGTTCGCGGTCTGGCCGCCCGCGATGAGCACCAGCACGGTCTCGCCGATCGCACGCGAGGCGCCGAGCACGAGCGCGGCGACGATGCCGGACAGCGCGGCCGGGAAGACGATCCGCAGCGACACCTGGAGCTTCGAGGCGCCCAGTCCGAACGCGCCCTCGCGCAGCGAGTAGGGCACGGCGGCCATGGCGTCCTCGGCCACGGAGGCGATCGTCGGCAGCACGAGCAGGCCCATGATCAGGCCCGCGCCGAGGCCGTTGAACACGCCGACCTGGATGCCCAGGAGGTTGTTGAGGATCTCGGGCGAGAAGAACGTGAGCGCGAAGTAGCCGAAGACGATCGTCGGCACGCCGGCCAGCAGCTCGAGCACCGGCTTGACGGTCTTGCGCACCCGCGGAGGCGCGTACTCGGACAGGTAGACCGCGCTCAGCAGGCCCAGCGGGACCGCCACCGCGAGCGCGATCAGCGACAGGTAGATCGTTCCCCAGACGAGGGGCACGACACCGAACGACTGCTGCGCGCCGGCGAACTGCGGCGTCCACTTGGTGCCGAAGATGAAGTCGCCGATCGGCACCTCGCCGAAGAACTCGATCGACTCGAACAGCAGTGACCCGATGATGAGCAGCGTCGTCAGCACGGACAGAGCGGCCGCCGCCATCAGGGCCACCTTGACGCCCGCTTCGAAGCGCGAGCGTGCGGAGGGGGTCCGGTTCAGGTTGAACTGGACCCCCTGCGCGCCGGACGATGCCGCGAGGCGCGGCTCGGCCATGAGGCTAGGCCCCTCCCTCCAGCTCGGAGAGCGCCGACTGCGCCTCGGTCAGCTGCTCCTCGGTCAGCGGCACGATCTGCGCTGCCTCGGCGATCGCCTGCTGGTTGGCGATGACGAAGTCCATGAAGGCCTTGACCTCGGGCTTCGCGATCGCCTCCTTGGAGGGATACATGAACAGCGGGCGCGAGAGCGGCGTGTACGAGCCGTCCTGCACGGTCTCCGAGCTCGGGGCGACGCAGCCGCTGCCGCCGTCGACCTGGACCTCGTTGAGCTTGTCGGTGTTCTGCTCGTAGTACGAGAGGCCGAAGTAGCCGAGGCCGCCGTCGGTGCCGGCGATGCCGGTCACGAGCTGGTTGTCGTCCTCGGAGGCCTCGTAGTCCTCGCGCGACGCGCCTTCCTCGCCGTTGATCGTGTCGGTGAAGAAGTCGAACGTGCCCGAGTCGGTGCCGGGCCCGAAGAGCTTGACCGGCGTGTCGGGGAAGCTCGGGTCGATGTCGCTGTAGCTCGCGACCTTCGACTTCGGCTCCCACAGCGCCTTGAGCTGGTCGACGGTCATGCAGTCGATCGTGAGGCCCTTGTTGGTCGCGATCGCGATGCCGTCGTTGGCGATCTGGACCTCGCCCGGCGTGACGCCGTTCTTCTCGCAGAGCGGGGCCTCTTCCTCGCCGTCGATCGGACGCGAGGCGGTCGAGAGCTCGGTCTCGCCGGCGCAGAACTTCTCGAAGCCGCCGCCGGTGCCGGACTGGCCGACCGTGATCTGGACGCCGGACTGCTCCTCGTTGAAGAGCTCGGCCGCTGCCTGGGCGAACGGGTAGACCGTCGACGAGCCGTCGATCCGGATCGAGCCGGACAGCTCCTCGCTGGACTCGCCGTTCGAAGCGGCGCTGCCGTTCCCCTCCTCATCGTCGTCGCCGCACGCGGCGACCACGAACGCCAGTGACGCCATCATGGCGAGCACCAGCAGAAGACGTTCGATTCTCATGACCCTTCCTTCTCCGTGGTGTGTCGTGGCCGAGGCTCGCAGCGGGCTGGCGCCCACCTGTTACCGAGTCGTGGCCGTCTTGTGAAAACGCTGTGAAAGCTCCGCCTGGAAGCGGTAGCCGAAGCCGAAGTGCGTGTGGATGAAGCGCCACTCCGGCAGAGCGTCCGTGAGCTTGGACCGCAGCTTGTGGACGTAGACGTCCACCGAGCGGTCCGCCGACCGCATCGGTGCTCCCCACACCGTCTGGTACAGCTCCTCCCGCGAGACAACGCGACCCTCACGGCGCCCCAGCGCCGCCAGCAGGTCGAGCTCGCGCACCGACAGCGTCAGAGCCCGCCCGCCGGCGAGAACCAGGTACTCCGAGGGTCGGATCTCGAGCTCCCCGGCCCTGATGACCTCGGTCGTGACTTGCATCGCGCCGGAAGATCGAGCAGCCGGGGCGGCGTGCGGTTACCGAAGGGTGAAGCGGTCGTGAAAGCCCTGTGAACAGCTCGCTGGCGCGCGGCGCGCCCGGTTACGGTGCCGTCATGTGGTCCACGAAGACCAGGGACGACATCGAGCTCCTCGAGCTCTTCGAGCAGTCAGGCCGCAACGTGCAGCGGGCCTCCGCCCTGCTGCGCGATCTCTTCTCGGACTATCCCGAGCGGCCTGAGCTCGCCACCGAGGTGCTGGCCTGCGAGCACGAAGGCGACCGGATCGCGCACGAGATCCTGAGCCGGCTCGCGGAGCGCGGCGCGGCCGAGTTCGACGCCGCCGACGTCCACGCGCTGGCGGGCGCGCTCGACGACATCGTCGACCACGCCGAGGAGGCCGCCGACCAGCTCGGGCTCTACGGCGTCGAGGCGCCGATGGAGCAGGCGCAGCAGATGGCCGAGATCCTCGTCGGCACCGCCGACCTCGTGGCCGACAGCCTGCGCGGGCTGCGCGACGGCGAGGAGGTCGCCCAGCAGCTCGTGGAGATCCACCGGCGCGAGAACGAGGCCGACCGCATCGTCCGCGCGGCCGTCGCCTCGCTGTTCGCCACCGGGATCGACCCGATGATGGTCATCCGCTGGAAGGACATCTACGACACGCTCGAGTCAGCCGTCGACGCGTGCGAGACCGTCGCCAACGTGCTCGAGGGGATCACCCTCAAGCGCGCGGCCAACGGCCGGCACTAGCTGAAGGTACCGAGCACGTTGTTCAGTCGGCGAACTGCGGCTGGGTGGGGAAGCTGGGGAGTCGGCCGCGCGGCCGGATTTCGGCGTCGAATCCTGGATAGGTGGGGTCAGGCCCCACTACCGCCGCGCCCGGCAGCGCCAGGACGCCCGCAAAGGCGACGAGGATGCGGCGCATCCGGGCCTAGCGGACCTTCGCGAGGACGTGGCGCTCGGCCCCCGAGTCGCGGCTCGTGGCCACCAGCACGACCAGCGGCACGCGTAACGACGCCGGCGGGCGCAGCCGGACGGCGAAGCGGCGGCGGCCGCGGGCCGTGATGAACCGCAGCGTGCCCGGTGCGCCGGTCTCGATCCGGTCGCGGCGATCCTGTCCGGCGACGATGAAGAACTGACGGCGCGCGGGCTCCGCCGTGCGCCAGCGGACCACGATCTCGTCACCCCGGCGCCGGGCGGTCACGCCGAGCGGCCGCTGGACCGGCAGTGCGCGGCGGCGCTCGACGCGGATGCGCAGGCTGCGGGCCGTGGTGCGGTCGCCGCCAGGTGCGGCCGCGTGGACGACGACCCTGGCGGTGCCGGACGGCACGCCGCCCAGGCGGAGCCGCGAGCGGCGTCGGCTCTGGGTCTGGGACAGCGGGTCGCCGCGGTTGCCGCTCGGCTCGATCGCGATCGCGCGGAGGTCGCAGGCGGAGTCGCAGCGGGCCACCACGCGCGGTGACTGCTCGGCGAACAGGCGCTGGAAGCGCGGTGCGCGAAGCGTCAACCCTGGAGCGGCGGCCTCGACCGCCGGCGGCGCGCCCTCGACGGCGACGTGCAGGCGGCCGCGGGCGAGCGCCGAGGAGGCGTCGGTCCACGCCACCGCGGCCCGGCCGTCGGCGAGCAGGAGAGGCGCGACGTCGATGGTCTCGCGGAGCGTGGCGCCCAGCCTCTGCGAGGGCTCGAAGGTTCCGTCGAGCCGGCCGGCGGCGGCGTACGCGGCCGCGGCCCGCAGCGGCGCCCGGCCGGCGCCGTCGGTCCAGGCCAGGACCACCCGGCCCTCGCTCGACAGGGCCGCCTCCAGCTCATGCCGTTGGTCGTCGTAGGGCGGGCCGGCGAGAACGTCGAACGGGTTCAGGAGCGGCTCGACGATGAAGTCCTCCGGGGCCGGGGCCGACGGGCCGGCGGGCGCCACCCGGCGGAGCGACCACGGGCCCGCGCCGGAGTCGCGCGTCAGCGCCTCGACGCCGCTGATCCGCCTGGATCCGTGGACGCGCCACGCGAGCACCGCGCCGCCGCCGTCGCGCACCGCGACCGCGAGATCGGTTCGAGTCGCCTGGCGGCCCGGCAGCGCCGGGAGCGCCGCCGGCTGGAAGGCGCCGCCCGGGGCGCGCTCGAAGACCTGAGGGCCACCCGCGTCGAACGCGGCGACCGCCCGGCCATCGGGCGCGCCGGCCAGCCGGGGCCCGCCCGACGTGGAGACGCCCGAGCCGAGCCGCTGTACGGCGAAGGCGCCGCCGGGGACGGCGATCGCCGCCTCGACGTGCTCGTCGAAGTCGTCAGAGGGCAGCTCGCGACTCCAGACCAGCACCACGCCGCCGGCCGCGTCGACGGTCGCGGCCGGCTCGACCTCGGGCACGGCGCGGTCCGTGCGCGACTCGACGAGCGTCTCCGGGGCGCCGAACGAGCCGCCCGGAGCGCGCCGCGCCGCGAGGATCCGGTGCAGCCGTCCGCGCATCTCGCTCCAGGCGACGACGGCATGGCCGGCCGGCCCCACGGCCGCGACCACGTCGTACGACACGCCGCTCAGCACCGCCGGCTCGCCGAACGCGCCTCCCGGATCGCGCACCACGGTGTCGAGGTCTCCGTTCACCCTCCGGCCGGCCACCACGGCGGCTCCGCTGTCAGCCACCGCCACGGAGGCACAGTCCAGCAGCCGCCCCATCCGCATCCGCACCGACCTCGTCGCACCCTCGCCGCCGACCGTCAGCAGGTCGGTCGCGCTCTCGCGGCGCGAGTACGGGCCGAGGAGCGCGATGGCGCCCTGCGCGCCGGTGGCGCTCAGGCAGGATGCCTGGGCGTGCTCGAAGGGAAGTTCGCCGAGGGGCGCGGCGGAGGCGGTCGAGGGGAGGGCGAGCGCGGCGAGGAAGGCGGCAATGGTGAGGCGATTCATGCGGTCGCGCAGCGTAGTGCGCGAGTCCGCACGTGCCAACTCCGCTAT
The DNA here is from genome assembly GCA_963835525.1 of uncultured Solirubrobacteraceae bacterium. GTDB lineage: Bacteria > Actinomycetota > Thermoleophilia > Solirubrobacterales > Solirubrobacteraceae > DASSUW01. The sequence goes on along the minus strand of CAWIFM010000008.1, from coordinate 948,312 downwards.
CCGGCCACCGTCTCCCACTCCTCGTAGAGCGCCTGCAGGGCCTGCTTGGCCTCGTCGTGCCGGCGCGTCGACTTCGCCGCCGCGCGGGGGTCGTTCCAGGCGGTCGGGTCGGCGAGCTCGGCCTCGAGCGCCTCGAGGTCGGCCTCGGCGGCCTCGATCGCCTTCTCCAGCTCGCCCGCGCGGCGCTGCTGGTTCTTCGACGGGGCAGCCGGCTTGGGCGCCCGCTCCTTCGGCGGCTTGTTGCGCTTGGCGGTGCGCTCGGACTCCTTGCGCTCCTCGCGCACGCGCACGTACTCGGGCCACCCGCCGACATACGAGTGCAGCGTCCCCTCCTCGACCGCGACGGTCCGCGTGCCGACAGCGTCGAGCAGCGCGCGATCGTGGGAGATGAGCAGGAGCGAGCCGGGGAAGGCCTGCAGCGCCGTCTCCAGCGCTTCGCGGCTCTCGAGGTCGAGGTGGTTGGTCGGCTCGTCGAGCACGAGCACGTTCGAGCCGGAGTGCACGAGGATGGCCAGCGAGAGCCGGCGGCGCTCGCCGCCCGACAGCCCGTCGAGCGGCTTCTCGGCTGCCTCGCCGCTGAACAGGAACCGGCCGAGCAGCGAGCGCGCCTCGTTGGGCTTGAGGCCGGTGGCGCGCTGGGCGGCCTCCAGCACCGTGCGCGCGCCCGGCGCGCCCAGCTCCTCGGCGTGCTGGGAGAGCAGCCCGAGCTTGACGTTGTGGCCGCGGCGCAGCTTGCCGGCGTCGAGCTCGCGCTGCCCGGCCAGCGCCTTGATCAGCGTCGTCTTGCCCGCCCCGTTGGGCCCGATCAGCGACACGTGCTCGCCGCGCTCCAGCCACAGCTCGAAGTCGTCGAGCAGCGTGCGCTCGCCGATCCTCAGCGTCCCGTCCTCGACCTCGAAGACCACGCGTCCCGACCGCTCGGGCGGCTTGAAGGCGAAGCCGAGCGCCTTGCCGTCACGGGGGTCGCGCGTGACCCGGTCCATCTTCTCCAGCTTCTTCACGCGCGACTGCGCCTGGCGCGCGCGAGTGCCGGCCCGGAAACGGTCGACGAACCGCTCGAGCCGCGCGATCTCGGCCTCCTGCTTCTCGATCGCACGCCCGAGCGCCAGCTCGCGGGCCGCCTTCTCCTTGCGCCAGGCGTGCCAGGTGCCCTTGAAGAAGCGGCCTCGGCCGGCCTCGAGCTCGAGCACCGCCGTGCCCACCGCCTCGAGGAACCAGCGGTCGTGCGCCACCAACACGATGGCGGCGTCGAGCGACTGCAGATGGGTCTCCAGCCACTCGAGCGACTCGATGTCGAGGTGGTTGGTGGGCTCGTCGAGCAGGAGCAGGTCCGGATCGCCGGCCAGCGCGCGGGCCAGCGAGGCGCGCGTGAGCTCGCCGCCGCTGAAGGTCTCCAGGCTGCGGTCCAGGTGCTCGTCGCGGAAGCCGAGCCCGTGCAGCGTGCTGTTGATGCGCTCGCGCCAGTTGTAGCCGCCCGCGTGCTCGAGCCGCGCCTGGGCGCTCGCGTAGGCGGCGAGCGTGGCGGCGTCGTGCGCGCCCTCGGCCATCGCGTGCTCGAGCTCGGCCAGGCGAGTCTCGAGGTCGAGCAGGTCCTTGGCCCCGGAGAGCACGTAGTCGCGCAGGCTGAGATCGCGGTCGCGCGGAGGGCGCTGGTCGTGGAGCGCGAGCCGGACGTCCTTGGCAAAGCTGAGCTCGCCGCCGTCGACCGACGTCTCGCCGGAGAGCATCCGCAGCAGCGTCGTCTTGCCGGCGCCGTTGCGGCCGGACAGCGTCATCCGGTCCCGGCGCTCGAGCCGGAAGGAGACGCCGCGCAGGAGCGGCTCGCCCGCCATGTCCTTGGCGAGATCGGAGGCGATGACGACTGCCATGGGGCTCCGAGGGTATCCTCCGGCTCGTGCTGCGGACCATCGTGCTGACCGGCCTGTTCCTGGCCCTCACGGCGCCCGTCGCGCTCGCCTCCGAGGGCCACGACGGCGGCGAGGGGCTGTGGGGGGAGACCAACGACAAGGTCATCACCAACGCCGGCTTCGTGATCATCGCGGGCATCCCGCTGCTGATCCTCGTGCTCACGCTGATCCAGACCTCGCTGGACCGGCGCAAGGACCGCCGGCTGGCCGCCTCCAAGGCGCGCAGCGCGCGCGCCGACGAGCGCGGCGGCTGGTAGCCGCATCTTCACACCGCCGGAGCCTGCGCCCGCGACGCTGAGCGGGCGAGATCCCTCCTCGTGCCAACGGCCCCGGCGCCTCCCCGCACGGGGCCGTTGCTGTTGACTGCGCTCATGGTCGGCTATCAGCGCACGGGCTCGGCAGCGGTGGTCACGATCGAGCGGCCGGAGCGGCGCAACGCCGTCGACGGCCCGACGGCGGCGGCGCTGCTGGAGGCCTACGAGCGGTTCGCGGCCGACGACGGCGCGCGCGTCATGGTCCTCACCGGGGCCGGCGAGCAGGCGTTCTGCGCGGGCGCCGACCTCAAGGCGCTCGAGACGCTGAACCCCGACGCCCCCGGCGGGCCGATGGGCTTCACGCGGATCACTCCGGTCAAGCCCGCGATCGCCGCCATCCGTGGCTGGTGCGTGGCCGGCGGGCTGGAGCTGGCGCTGTGGTGCGACCTGCGGATCGCGCGCGAGGACGCGCGCTTCGGGTGCCTGGAGCGCCGCTGGGGCGTGCCGCTGATCGACGGCGGCACGCAGCGGCTGCCGCGCGTGGTCGGGCTCGGCCGCGCGCTCGACCTGATCCTCACGGGTCGCGAGGTCGACGCGCAGGAAGCGCTGACGATGGGCCTCGTCAACGAGATCGCGCCCGACCCGCTCGCCCGGGCGCTCGAGCTGGCGGAGGCGATCGCCGCCTTCCCGCAGGACACCATGCTCTCCGACCGCGAGGCCACGCTCGCCGCCGGAGGACTGGAGCTCGAGGCCCGCCTCGGCCGCAAGCGGATCGGTACGGCACTCGAGGGCGCGCAGCGGTTTAGGGTTCGGCCATGACCTACTTCGTGACCGGCGCCACGGGCTTCATCGGCCGCCACCTCGTCGAGCGCCTGCTCGAGCGCGAGGGCGACATCCACGTGCTGGTGCGCGAGGGGTCAGCCGACAAGCTCGAGCGCTGGCGCGGCGAGGAGCGCATCAAGCCGGTGTTCGGGGACCTCTCCCAACCACAGCTCGGCATCGACGACTCGGCGCGCGAGCAGCTCCAGGGCGTCGACCACTTCTTCCACCTGGCGGCGATCTACGACATCACCGCCGACGAGACGCAGAACGCGCTGCTGAACGTGGGCGGCACGCAGAACGCGGTCGACCTCGCCAACGCGCTCGGTGCCAAGCGCTTCCACCACATGTCCTCGATCGCGGTCGCCGGCGACTACGACGGCTGGTTCACCGAGGACAACTTCGACGAGGGCCAGAGCTACCCGACGCCGTACCACCGCACGAAGTTCGAATCCGAGAAGCTCGTCCGCGAGCGCGTGCAGGTCCCGTGGCGCGTCTACCGCCCGTCGCTCGTCGTCGGCAACTCGAAGACCGGCGAGATGGACAAGATCGACGGTCCCTACTACTTCTTCAAGGTGATCCAGAAGCTGCGGTACGCGCTGCCGCAGTGGTTCCCGATCGTCTCGCTCGAGTTCGGGCGCACCAACCTCGTGCCCGTCGACTACGTCGCCGAGGCGGTCGATCACGTCGCCCACGAGGACGGGCTCGACGGTCAGGCCTTCCACATCGTCGACCCCAAGCCGCCGAAGTCGGGCGACGTGCTGAACGCCTTCGCGAACGCCGCGCACGCGCCGCACGCCGTCATGCGGGTCGACAAGAAGGTCACGGACATGCTGCCGAAGGGCGTCCTCTCGTACGCCATGAAGATCCCCGCGCTGCAGGGGATCAAGCGCAGCTTCCTGGCCGACTTCGGCATCCCCGAGGAGGCGCTGCAGAACGCCGAGATGGTGACGAAGTTCGACGCCCGCGACACCCAGCGCGCGCTCGCCGGCTCCGGGGTCGAGCTGCCCGCGCTCGAGACGTACGCCGAGAAGCTGTGGGACTACTGGGAGCGCAACCTCGACCCGGACCTGTTCAAGGACCGCTCGTTCGAGGGCGCGGTCAACGGCAAGACCGTGGTCATCACCGGCGCGTCCAGCGGCATCGGCCGCGCCGGCGCCCTCAAGATCGCCGAGGCGGGCGGGATCCCGCTGCTGGTGGCACGCACCGAGGAAAAGCTCAACGAGGTCAAGGACGAGATCGAGGGCAAGGGCGGGACCGCCTACGTCTATCCGTGCGACCTCTCGGACTACGACGCGATCGAACAGCTCGTGGAGCGGATGCTCGCCGACCACCCGGCGATCGACGTCCTCATCAACAACGCGGGCCGCTCGATCCGGCGCTCGGTCAAGCTCTCCTACGACCGCTTCCACGACTACGAGCGCACCGTCCAGCTCAACTACCTGAGCCCGGTCAAGCTCATGCTCGGCCTGCTGCCGCACATGACCGAGCGCCGCTCGGGCCACATCGTCAACGTCTCCTCGATCGGCGTTCAGACCAGCCCGCCGCGCTTCTCGGCCTACGTGGCCTCCAAGTCGGCGCTCGACGCCTTCACGCGCGTGGTGAGCTCGGAGACGATCGGCGACAACGTGACCTTCACGACCATCCACATGCCGCTCGTCCGGACGCCGATGATCGCGCCGACCAAGATGTACGACTCGTTCCCGACCATCTCGCCCGACGAGGCGGCCGACCTGATCTGCGAGGCGATCCGCGCCAAGCCGAAGCAGATCAACACGCGGCTCGGGACCTTCGGCGAGGTCGCCTACGCGCTGGCGCCGAAGGCGGTCGACCAGATCCTGCACATGGCCTACAAGGTGTTCCCCGAGTCGGCCGCCGCGAGCGGCAAGAAGGACTCGAGCGAGCGGGCCTCCGGCGAGGCGCAGGCGCTCGCCTACCTGATGCGAGGCGTGCACTGGTGACGGACGACCGCGTCACGGTCACCGGGACCGCCGAGCGGGCGGTCGCACCCGGGGCCGCGACGTGGCGGGCCGAGGCCGTCGAGGCCGACGACGACCCGCGGGCGGCGTTCGAGCGCTGCAGCTCGCGGCTGAACGCCTTGGTGGAACGGCTCGACGGACTCGGCGAGGTGGCGACGGAGGCGGTCGTGGTGCAGCCGCGCTGGCAGGAGGGCGGCCCGGCCGGCGCCGAGGCGATCGGCGCGGTGCGCGTGCGGGCCGCCGCAACACGCGCCGGCGACGTCGCGCAGGCCGCGATGGCGGCGGGCGCCGACCGGCTGCACGGCCCGCGCTTCGAGTACGACGACGCCGACGGGGTTCGGCGCGAGCTGCTCGCCGAGGCGGTCGCCGACGCGCGCGGCAAGGCCGAGCGGCTGGCCGCCGCGGCCGGGCGCCGGCTCGGCGCCGTGCGACAGATGCAGGAATCGGGGCCGGAGCGCGTGCCTGGGCCTCAGCGCGTGATGGCGACCGAGGCGCCCGACGTCCGGCCGAGCGAGATGACGGTCACCGCTGCGGTCACCGTGACGTTCGCGCTCACGGACTGATGGAGGCGCAGTTCAACCCCGCGACCGTGGCGGAGCTGCTCTCGATCACGCGCGAGATGCTCGACGACGAGCGGACCCGCGGCCAGGGACTCGACGGCAAGAGCGCGACGCTGGCCGGCTTCACGGGGACGGTCCTGGCGCTCACGACCGCGCTCGGCGCCCAACTGCTCGACCTCGATCTCGGGTCGGTGGGCACGCCGCTCTTCCAGTGCCTCTACATCGTCTCGGTGGTCGCGCTCGGCGCGGCGGCGCTGATCGCGCTGGTCGGCGTGCTGCGGCCGCAGCCGCGGATCGGCGTGACGCTCGACGCGATCCGGGGCTTCGCCGCGTTCCCGCTGATCTCGAAGCCGACCGTCGAGGTCCAGGGGATGATGATCAACACCCTGATCGAGGCGATCGAACACGAGCGCGGCCTCAACGACCGCAAGTCGCGGCTCACGCGGCTGGCCGCCGCCAGCCTCGCCGTCGGCTTCGTCGGCGTGGCGGCGCAGGCGGTGACGCTGGGCATCGCCGCCTGAGTTGCCGCGGCGAACACCCTGTGCGAGGGTCGGACCGTGTCGGCCGCGCCACAGGGGCCACCCTCTCCGCCTTCATCGGGAGGCGCGGCCACTGGATCGCCGTTCGGCCGCTTCCCCACCCAGTTCCTGGGGCTGGTCGCCGTGTTGGTGGCGGGCGTGGCCGCCGTGTCGTTCAGCATGTCCGGCGGCGGCGGCGGAGCCTCGCCGCCCAAGCCCACGAGCCTCGCGGGCACGTGGCAGGGCCAGGCGTCACTCGTCGGAGGCGACGAGGCGCAGGTGCGGCTCGAGATCCGCGACGACGGGACGGGCACGCTGAGGCGTGCCGGCTGCGCCGGGAGGCTGACGCCGGCACAGACCATGGGCGGCGGCGCATTGTTCGACTACAGCTCAGCCGAGCGCGGCTGCCCGCGCCGCACACAGGTGTCCGTGACGTCGGTCGGCGCTGACACGCTCAGACTCGAGGAGCGGCGTCTGAACGGGAGGCCGCTGCTGAACGCCACGCTGCAGCGGCGCTAGCGGCGCCGCGCGCGCAAGGTCATCGTCCGCGTCCCGCTCGCCCGGGTGACCTTCAGCCGCACCGTGTACGTGCCGCGCCGGAGGCCTCGCGCGGCGACCCGCAGCGTGCGCCCGGCCACCAGGCGGCGGTTGGCGAGCCGGCGCACGACCTTGCCGCGGCGCAGGACGTCGATCCGCACCCGCGCCGTCTCGCTCAGCCGCAGCACGACGCTCAGGCGGCGGGTGAAGGTGCGGGTCGTGCGGAAGGTCTGGACCAGCGGCTGCGTGGCCGCGGCGACCGGCGCCGTGGTGTCCGGCTTGCGCTCGGTCCGCGGCGGCGTCGGGGCGGGCGGGACGACGGGGTCGCCCTCGCCCCAGCCGTAGTTGAACGTCGCGCAGCCAGGGCCGGTGCGGAAGGCCACGTCGCCCGCGAGGTCATACGTGCCCGGCGCCTCGGGGCCGGGTCCGGCTCCCGCCAGGCTCGTCACGTCGAAGCCGAGGCAGTCGAAGGCGAACCGCCACGCCCCGTCCTCCTGCGACGGGTCGGAGTAGTTGTCGACGTGCCCGGCGCCCGCGTCGGAGAACGACTGGCCCTGCTTGAAGGCGGCGTCGTCGAGGTTCGGCGTGTCGCTTCCGGGCTCGGGCACCGCGTCGAGCGGGCTCTGGGCCGGCGGGTTGTCGGTGCCGACGTTGCCGTAGCCGTGGTTCTCGTCGGTGTAGGCGAGGTAGACGCCCGGGGCGAAGGTGGGCTCGCCGCGGTCGCTCTCTCCCGGCCCGTCAGGTCGAAGCCGGAGCGGTCGCGCATCTCGAGCAGGTAGGCGTGCTCGGCCGGCGAGCCCTCGGAGGCCGAGGCCGGCTGCCAGCCGTCGGTGCACTCCTGCGCCGTCTGCAGGCCCTCGCGGCAGCCGCCGTTGTAGATCGCCGGGTCGGTGGCCGTCTCGAAGTCGGACTCGTAGATCACCGTGTCGCCGGCCTTGACGACGAGGTCGTCGATGAACCAGCCGGGCCGGGCCAGGCCGGGGTCGGTGGCGTAGGTCAGGCGGAGCGTGGCCGGCGTGCCGGCGAGGTCGCCCAGGTCGTAGCTGTCTTCCACGAACGGCGCGTCGGGATACGTGCCGGTCACGCGGTCGACGGTCTGCGTGCCGGCGTCGTACGAGCCGCTCGAGCCGGTGATGCCGTTGCCGTACTGGGTCTGGCAGCCGCCGGCGTTCGGGTTCTGCGAGGCCGGCGTGGTGTAGCCGTTCGCGGACGCGTAGGACTTGTAGCTGCGCCCGTTGTCGGTGGTGGCGAGCACGAAGCCGTAGTCGTAGTCCCACTCGACGTCCCAGCGCGACTTGAAGGTCAGCGTCACCGGCGTTCCCGCGGGAACGTCCCGCAAGGCGGGCAGCGCGATGTCGAGGTTGTGGCCGCCGGACGGCGGGCAGCCGAAGTCGTTGCCCGAGCGCGACCACCAGACGTGGTCGCCGGAGGGGACGAGCGACGGGTCGATGATCTGGCGGCCCGGCAGCGGCGCGGCGTACGCCTCGCCGTTGTGGACGCCGGCGCCCGTGAGCGTGTACGGCGTGCCGTCCGGCTGCTTCCAGTCGATCCGGTTGATGTCGCGCTTGGTGTCCTGCCAGCCGTCCGCGTCCACCGTCTGGCCGGGCTCGAGCACGCGCGGGACGACCCAGCCGAGCTCCCTCTTGCCGACGATGTCGATGTTCTGCGAGTGGTCGGAGGCCATCAGCGTCCACGAGCCGTAGGTCTCGCGCGAGCCGGTCGAGTAGTAGTCGGGCAGGCCGAGCGAGTGCCCGTACTCGTGGCTGATCACGCTGGCCTTCTCGATCGCCGACTCGGGGTTGACGTTGTAGGGCCCGACCCGCACATGGACCGGGATGCCGGTGTCGTGCGTGGTCTTCTTCGAGCGCCCTTCGTCGGTCCAGAACAGCGGCCGGCCCTCGAGGTCGGTGAGCTGGTCGTCGGTGACGTAGCCCTTCTCGCCGTTCTCGTCCACGTAGGCGCCCTGGAGGTCGGACGAGTGCGGCCAGATGTTGTCGTAGCCGGAGAGCTGCGACTCGCCGTTGCCGCCGACGCCGGGGAAGACCATCATGAAGAAGTCGACGACGCCGTCCTTGTCGGTGTCGTAGTCGTTGTAGTCGATCTCCGGGTCGGCGATCTGGGCGGCGTCGAAGACGGCCTTGCCGGTCGGCCCGCAGGCGGAGTCGATGTCCTGGAGCGCGCCGACGCCGGCCAGCGCGCCGATCAGCGCCGAGCCCTTGGCGTCGTCGCCGTAGTAGTCGGTCGAGCCCGGGAGCTGGTACCAGCCGTCGCGGATGCGCTCGGGCTGGATCTGCTGATGGGTGGGCAGCATGGCGTTCGTCACGCCACGGCAGGTGTCGGGCTCGAGGCTGTTCTGGGTGAAGCTGAAGCCCGGCTCGTAGTCCCAGCCCGCGGTGGCGACGCCGTCCGACGGCACGGTGCCGTGCGGGAACAGCTGCCCGTACGACATCTCCTGGTAGAGGTTGAACGTGGAGCCGGGGGTCTCCGGGTCGTTGATCTTGGCCTGAAGGCGGCCGGCGCTCGAGCCCGCGCCGTGGGCGCGATCGCTGAAGTCGACGGGCACGACGGGGAACGGGCGGTCGCCGTAGCGGGCGGTCTCGTAGCCGCCGCTGGGCGGGATCACCTTCGGGCCGTGGCTCGTGGCGGTGACGTCGCCGAGCGTGGCGGTGCTCGAGAGGTTCTTCCAGACGATCTGCGGATCCTGCTGGAGCGTGTCCGCCCTCGCCTCGAGGACCTTGGCGGCGACGCCGCCGGCGGGGACGTCGACGGTGAAGTTGGGCTCGCTGAGAAGCGTGGTGCCGTCCGGCACGCTGACGGTGACGGCCAGGTCCTCGAACGGCGCGTCCGTGTGGTTGCGGACGCGGACGGTGAACGGGTAGGTCTCGCCGGGCTTGACCCAGCCCTTGGAGGACACGAAGGAGTTCTCGAGCACGGGCCCGTCGGGGACCGCAGTGATCGCGGCGGAGCCGGCCGGCTCGCCGTCGGGGGCGGCCCAGAAGCCGCTGCCGAGCGGGCCGTCGTCCTCGAAGCCGGCGCCGAGCATTTCGATCCGCACCGTCTCGCGCCAGCCCGTGGCGCGGCCCGGCTCCAGGGCGGACGTGGCCGAGGCGGGCAGGGTCTCGTCGACCGTGCCGTCCTCGGCGGCGGTGAAGGGGCCGAAGGGCGCTGCGGTCGGCTCGCCGTCGGCGTCGACCACCCGCAGCCGGAACTGGGCGCCGACGCCGGTGCGCTGCGTGTCGGTCGCGACCGAGCGAAGCTGGAACACCTCGCCGCGCAGGCGCAGCGGCTCGCCGGGGGCGTGAGCGCCGGTGGTCGCCAGCTCGGCGCCGAGCTGGTTGAGGAAGAACGTGCCCTCGCCCTCGGCGGCCTGGTCGCCGACCCGCATCGTCACGGTGACCGGGCCGGCGGGCCAGTCGGCCTCGGGCGCGATGTCGAATTGCCAGACACCAGCGTCGAACGCCGCCTCGGCGGTACCGCCGTGCGAGAACACCGCCGTCACCTCGTCGCTCTCCTGCGCGCCGTCGATGCGGACCTCGGCGAAGCCGCAGTCGTTGCGCGTGAAGTACGGCGACTGCCGCAGCCCCACGCCGGCGCACGCCGGGGTCGGGAACTTGACGAAGTCGAACGCGGAGGCGACCGGCGTCCCGGCCTCCTGGCCGGTGGCGGTGGCGCCCGGTACGACGACGGCGGCGGCGATGGCGAGGACGGCGAGCGCTCGAGACATGCGGTCTGGAACGCTGAGCGCCGCTGAGACTTGCGGTCAGAGACCGGAGAGCGGGTCGATTGCCGCGCCGTGGAGGCGGAGCTCGAAATGCAGGTGCGGGCCGGTCGAGTTGCCGGTCGACCCGACGGTGCCGACCGGGTTGCCCGCCACCAGGCACTGGCCCGGGCTGACCGAGATGGAGGCGAGGTGCGCGTACCAGCTCGTCATCCCGGCCCGGTGCTCGATCACGACGAGGTTGCCGTAGCCGCCGCCGTCGTAGCCGGCCGACTGCACGCAGCCGCGACCGGCGGCGGCCACGCCGGTGCCGGCCGCGGCCGGGTAGTCGATCCCGGTGTGCATCGAGTCGCCCCGCGGGCCGAAGCGGTCGGTCGGCGCGCCGCCGAGCGGAGCGAGGAACCGCAGCGGCGAGCGCGCGGGCGGCCGGCGGACTGCGGCCAGCGTGGCCGGGCCGGCGACGCCGTCGGCGCCGAGCCCGGCCCAGGCCTGGAAGCGGCGCAGCGCCGTGTCGCCGCGGGCGCCGAGGCGGCCGTCGAACGAGCCGGACGGGAAGCCGCGGGTGGCGAGCAGCCACTGGAGCGCGGCGACGTCCCAGCCGCGCGCCCCCGCGGTGATGGCCCGCGAGCCGAGCCGCGGCCGCCCGCGCCAGCCCAGCGCCGCGCGTGTGCGCGGGCCGGCGATGCCGTCGACCACGAGGCCGCGGCGGGCCTGGAAGCGGCGGACGCCCTCGCTCGTGAGCGGCCCGCGGACGCCGTCGACGGTCGCCGCGTAGAGCCCGCGGGCGCGCAGCGCCACCTGGAGCGCCGCAACGCTCGGGCGCCCTGAAGCGGACGCCTGAGCAGAGGTCGCCTTCGGATCTGCGTGGGCTACGGGCGCAGCAGTCCCCGCCATCGCATCCGCGGCGACGAGGAGTGCCACACATCCTGACGCGGCCCACCAGCTTGGTCGCCGGGCCACGTGTCAACCATGGCAGCGCTTCCAGTCCCCGACCGAACTGGGCGAGATCTTTCAGCCAGGCTCAGCGGCCGGCGGCGCGGCGGCGGCGGTAGTAGGCGCCCGCCTTGGCGCGTCCGCCGCACACGCTCATCGAGCACCAGGTGGCGCTCGCGTTGGTCGAGCGGTCGTAGAACGCCCAGCCGCAGAGCTCGCCGCGGCACGCCTTCAGCCGCGCCCAGCTGCCATCGAGCATGGCCGCGAACGCGGCGGCGAGGATGCGCCCGATCGCCGCGTCGACGCCGTCGGCCTGCGACACGAGCGTCGCGCCGTCGGGCGGGAACGTCGCCTCCAGCCGCGCGCGCCGGGCCGCCGCGTCGAGCACGGCGCGCGCCCGCGGGTCGTCCGGCTCGCCGTTGTTGGCGAGCAGGAGGGAGCGGAGCGCCTCGCGCACCTCGCGCGCGGCGGCGAGGCCGCCGGCCGCGCCGTCCGCGGGGAGCAGGTTGCGGTCCAGCCATTCGGCGAAGCCCGCGCCGTCGTCGAGCAGGTCCGGGCCGTGCTCGCGATCGACCGTGTTGACGAACGCCTGCACGACCCGCAGCGACCCCGGCGCGGGCTCGCGCCCGCCGGGGTGCACGAGGCCGGAGAGCAGCGCTTCGCGTTCCACGCGCCGAGCCTAGCTCCTGGAATACGGCGGGGCATATCGGCGTCTCGGAGAACGAGGGGAAAATGAACGGGCCGATCGAACACTTTCCGCCGGAGGACGAGGCGGACCTGGCGGCTCTTGCCGACGGCAGCCTGTACGGCCCGCGCCGGGCCGCGCTCGAGGCGCGCCTGCGCAGCGAGCCCGAGCTGGCCGCCGCGCTGGCGCGCCAGCGCGCCGTGGTCGCGAGACTGATCGCCACCGCCCCGCCCGCGCCGCTGCGCCTGCGCATGCGGGTCGAGGAGCTGGAGACCGAGCAGCCGGTGCTCGCCCGAGGGCGCCCGTGGCGGCCCGCGGCCGCGCTCGCCCTGGCGGCCGTGATGGCGGCGTTCGTGGTGCTGCTGGCCGCCGGTGGGCCGGCGGTCGACGACGTGCTCGCCGTAGCGGCGCGGCCGGCGACGGCGCCGGCCGCCCTGGATCGCGGCTTCGAGGGCGTGCGGTTCCCGCGGTACGAGAAGTGGCGGGCGACCGGTGAGCGGACCGACGTCGTCGACGGCCGTTCGGTGCGGACCGTCTTCTATTCGCGGGGCGGGCGGGCGATCGCGTACGCGATCGTGGCCGGGCCGGCGCTGTCTGCCGAGGAGGCGCTGCGGGTGGTGCGCGACGACGGGGTCGTGGCCGTGACGTGGACGCGGGATGGGCGGACGTGTGTGATCGCGGCTGATGGTGGCGACGCGGACGCGCTGGCTCGGCTGGCCGTCTGGTAGCGCCGGCGAACTGCGGCTGGGTAGGGAAGCGAGGGTTTCGACCGCCCGGCCTGCCGATCCCGCCCCCTCAATGCCCGAAGTTGAAGTTCAGGCCACCCGCAGCCGCCGCCGCGGAACCCCACCCCGCAGCTCGCGCACCACGGCCTGAACCAGCGCCTCGGACTCGTCCCGCCGCCCGTCCGTCACGGCCCCGATGATCCCGCGCTTCCGCCCGATCAGCTCGATCATCGTCTCGTCGATCGTGTCTGCGGCCAGCAGGTACCAGGCGGTGACGGCGTCGTGCTGGCCGATCCGGTGGCAGCGGTCCTCGGCCTGGTCGTGCATCGCCGGCGTCCACTCGAGATCCAGGAACGCGACGTTCGACGCGCGGGTCAGGGTGATCCCCTGGCCGCCGACGCGCGTTCCGCAGACGATCATCTGCGGGCCGTCCGGCTCCTGGAACGCCTGGACGGCGGACTCGCGCTGGTCGATGTTGTCCCGGCTCACGAGGTGCAGCGCCTCCGGGAAGCGCTCGATGACGATCTCCTGCACCTCGCGACTGCCGCAGAACACCACGAGCGGCTCGTCGGACTCCAGGAAGTCGTGGATCCAGGCCAGCGCCGGGCCGGACTTGCCTCGGGCGGCCAGGCGCTTCAGCGCGTTCAGCTGCGCGAGCCGCTCGGCGCGCAGCGCGGCGGCCACCTTCGACTCGAGCTCGCCGAGATCCAAAGGCTGCTCGCGCAGCCACGCCACCACGTCGCGCTCGGCCAGCCGGTACTCGCGCTCGTTCTCCAGCGCCACCGGCACCACGACCTGGCGCTTGGCGGGCAGCTGCGGGAGCACGTCGGCCTTCAGCCGGCGCACGAAGCAGCGCCGGCGCAGGTGCCAGTGGATCCGCTCCTCGGCGCCCGCGCCCTGGAAGCGGCGGGCGAAGCGAGCCCCGCTCCCGAAGTCTTCGAGCCGGCCGATCACGCGCAGCTGGGCGATCAGCTCCTCGGCGTGGTTCATGACCGGCGTGCCGGTCAGCGCCAGCCGCAGCGCGTCCTCACTCAACGACTCGGCGAGCTTGCGCACCGCCTGGGTCCGCTTGGCGCGCGGGTTCTTGATGTAGTGCGACTCGTCCAGCACCAGCGCTCGCGGCTGGCGCAGCGCCAGCCGGACCCGGTGCGCGTGGACGATCTCGTAGTTGATGACCGTGATGTCCGCCGGCTCGGCCACGCCCCCGGTGCCCGAGACCACAGTGACCGAGCGGTGCGGTAGCCAGTGCTCGATCTCGCGCCGCCAGTTGAGCTTCAGCGACGCCGGGCAGACGACCACGGCCGGGTAGGCGTCGTCGGCCTCCACCGTGGCCAGCGCCTCCACCGTCTTGCCGAGGCCCTGCTCGTCGGCCAGGAACGTGCGCCGCGCCTCGAGCGCGTAGGCCACGGCGGCGCGCTGGAACGGGCGCAACTCTCCGCCGAGCCGGTCCTCGATGTCCAGCTCCGGTGCCGAGTGCGCACGCGACCGGCGCACGCCGTGGATCGCCTCGTCGTGCTCGGTGCGCAGCTTCTCGAGCACCTCGCGGGCGTTGGCCGCCGGCTCGACGCCGTACGTGCGCAGGTAGTGCTCGAGCGGCTCGAGCAGGTACGGGTCGACGGGCAGCGAGCGGCCGTGCGCCTCGCACGCGGGCAGCGCCAGGAAGGCCGGGATCGTCTCCGGGTCCCAGTTGACGTCGAGCGCAAAGCGCGGCTCGCCGACGCTCTCGACCAGCGCGAGCGTCGCCGGCGGGGGCGGCTGGCCGACCTGGAGCCGTGACGCACAGCGCAGCGCGCGCGGGTCCAGGCGCGCGCCCGCCATCTCCAGCAACTCTTCGGCGACCTCCTTCGAGAACGGCAGCCAGGCGCGCCCGCCCGCCGTCTCGGCGACGTCGGCCAGCGGCTCCGGCAGCTCGCCCGAGATGACGTCGAGCACGAAGTAGCCGGAGCCGGAGCGCTTGCCGGCCGTCACGCGGCCGACCCAGCCCTTGACCGCCCGCGCCAGCCACGCGTCGACCTCCGGCGACACCGACAGCACCGGGAAGCGCTCGAGCACGCCCTTCACGTACGGGGCGGTGGCGTCGGCGCGCGGCGCCCACCACTCCTTGACCTCCCAGTTGAAGCGGCGGCCCGGGATCGAGCGCACCGCGTCGACGATGTCGGCCCGGTACGGGAACGCGAAGACGACGGACTCCTGCCCGTGGTGGTTCAGCCGGAGCTCGACGTTGTGGACCGGGTCGGCGACGCGCACGCGAACGGTCCACGGTAGCCGCCGTGCCGGTGGAATGAACTAGGGGAAACCGGCGTCTGCACCGGCATGACCAAGAAGAGCCTCATCGCCGCGGCCTCGGCCGCGGCCGCGCTCGTCGCCTTCCCGGCGGCGGCGAGCGCCGCCACCGTGAACGTGGCCGCGCCCAACATCACCGTCACCGGCGACAACACCGACGAGACGATCGTCGTCGCCGACGCCGGTGGCTTCATCACCGTCGACGGCGTGGCCACGACGGCCACCGCCAACGACACCTTCGACCTGACGGTGAACGCCCTCGGCGGGGCCGACACCATCACGGTCACCACCGCGCTCCTGCGCGGGGTCACGATCAACGGCGGCGACGGCAACGACATCGTCAACGGCTCGCCCGACGACGACATCATCAACGGCGGCAACGACCTGGACACGCTCAACGGCGGCGCCGGCGACGACCGTCTGTCAGGCAACGACGCCAACGACACCATGAACGGCGACGCGGGCAACGACGTCGGCGTCTGGAACCCCGGTGATGACGACGACATCATCAACGGCGGCGCCGGCGGCGGCGACGACGCCGAGCTCAACGGCGGCAACAACCCCGAGAACTTCGCCGCGACGCCCGTCGCGGGCCGCGTGCGCTTCGAGCGCGTCAGCCCGGCGCCCTTCAAGCTCGACGTCGGGCCCGACACCGAGCGCCTCGTCCTCAACGCCAACGGCGGCGACGACAACATGGTCTCCGACCCGGCGACCCCGACCGCGATGCTGCTCAACGGCGGCACCGGCCTCGACAACATGAGCGCGGGCGCCGGCGCCGACTTCCTCAACGGCGGCGACGACAACGACACGCTCACCGGTGGCCCCGGGGGCGACCGCATCGTGGGCGACCGCGGCGGCGACACCATGGTCGGCGGCAGCGGCGACGACACCACGGTGTGGAACAACGGCGACGGCTCGGACAGGATGGACGGCGAGGCCGGCCTCGACCGGGTCGAGGTCAACGGCGCCGCGGGCGCGGGCGACGCCTTCGAGATCGCTCCGAACGGCCAGCGCGTCAAGTTCGACCGCGTCAACCTCGTGCCGTTCACGCTCGACATCGCGACCGCTGAGACGTTCGAGATCAACGGCCTCGGCGGCGACGACACCCTGCTCGTCAAGCCGGGCGTGCCGATGGCCGTCCAGGCCGACGGCGGCGACGGCAACGACAACCTGAAGGGCGCCGAGGAGCAGGACACGTTCTTCGGCGGCGTCGGCGACGACACGCTGGACGGCGGCGGCGGCAACGACCTGCTCGACGGCCAGGACGGCGACGACACGCTGCTCGCCCGCGACGGCGTCGGCGATCTCGCCCGCGGCGGAGCCGGGACCGACTCGGCCAAGGTCGACAAGGCCGACATCGTGGTCGACGTCGAGAAGGTCGACCGCAAGAAGCACGGCTACAAGGTCGACGTGATCAACCACAAGTACGAGGTCAGGTACGACCGCAACAAGAAGCGCTACTACGCCTACGTCAAGGTCGAGGCCCCGAAGGACACCAAGGGCTGGCTGACCCTGGTCACGAAGAAGTACTACGACGTGGACGGCTACAAGGTCCGTCCCGTGCTCGGCAAGGCGAAGTACGACCTCGACGAGGGCGACGAGAAGCGCATCAAGGTCTACCTCGCCAAGGGCTACAAGTCCTACTACAAGAAGGGCAAGATCGCCGTCATCGCCCAGGCCTACAGCCAGGACGGCGGCTGGGCGAGCGAGAGCTTCTCGCTGAAGCGCTAGGCGGTTGCGGCCTCGGCCGCACGGGCAGCGTGCCCGACCATCAGTTCCTGTTGCACGGAGCGCGGCTCACTGGCCGCGCTCCGTCGCGTCCAGCGGCCGTCCTCGCCCAGCTCCCACGAGCTGGTGTCGGCGAAGCAGCGGTCGAGTGTGTCCTCCAGGTCCGCGCGCAGGGTCTCGTCGAGCAGCGGGGTGAGCAGCTCCACGCGCGTGTCGAGGTTGCGCGGCATGAGGTCGGCCGAGCCGATGTAGACCTTGGTCTCGCCGTTGCGCTCGAACGCGTAGATCCGCGAGTGCTCGAGGAAGCGCCCCACGATCGAGACGACGCGGATGTTCTCCGACACGCCGGCCACGCCCGGCCGCAGGCAGCAGATCCCGCGCGTGTTGATCTCTACTGGCACGCCCGCCTGCGAGGCCCGGTAGAGCGCCTGGATGCACGCCCGGTCCACGAGCGCGTTCATCTTCATCCGGATGCGCCCGCCGCCGCTCTCCTGATGGGCGGTGATCGTGCGCTCGATCTCCTCGAGGATCCCGGCGCGCATGTGGTTCGGCGCCGTGAGGACGCGCCGGTACGCGCGCGGGCGCGCGAAGCCGGTGAGGAAGTTGAACATGTCGGCGACGTCGGCGCCGATCTTGTCGTCGCACGTGAGCAGCCCGAAGTCCGTGTACAGGCGCGCCGTCTTCGGGTGGTAGTTGCCGGTCCCGACATGCACGTAGTGGCGCACGCCGTCACCCTCGCGGCGCACGACGAGGATGCACTTGGCGTGCGTCTTGAGGGACGGGACGCCATAGACGACGTGCACGCCCGACTCCTCCATGGCGCGCGACACCTGCAGGTTCGCGCGCTCGTCGAAGCGCGCCTTGACCTCCACCACGCACACCGCCTGCTTGCCGCGCTCGGAGGCGCGGATCAGGGCCGGCACGAGCGGCGAGTCGTCGCTTGTCCGGTACACGGTCTGCTTGATGGCGAGGACGTTCGGGTCGTTGACCGCCTGCTCGACGAAGCGCTCGACCGAGGTGGCGAACGAGTCGTACGGGTGGTGGAGCAGGATGTCGCCCCGCCGCATGGCGGCGAGCACGTCCGGCTTCTCGGTTTCGTCGGCCTGGAGGCGCGGCTGCGTGACCGGCGTCCACGGCGGGTCTCGCAGCTCGGCGTAGCCGGGCACCTTGACGATGTCCCACAGGTCCACGAGGTCGAGCAGGCCGGGCACGTCGAAGACGTCCTCCGACTCGACCTCGAGTGAGCTCATGAGCTGCTCGCGGATGACCGGGCTCATCCCCGCGCCGACCTCGACGCGCACGACGTCGCCGAAGCGCCGCCGGCGCAGCTCGTCCTCGACCGCCTGCAGCAGGTCGTCGGCCTCGTCGGAGACCGTGAAGTCGGCGTCGCGCGTGACGCGGAAGACGTCGTAGTCGACGATCTCCATGCCCGGGAACAGCGTGTCGAGGTGCTTGGCGATCAGGTCCTCGAGCGGCACGAACGTGTAGCCGTCGCCGGTGGGGACGAAGCGCGGCAGCATCTCCTTCGGCACCTTCACGCGCGCGAAGGTCTCCACCGCGGTGACCGGGTCGCGCACCAGCACGCCGAGCGAGAGCGACAGGCTGGAGATGTACGGGAACGGGCGCCCGAGGCCGACGGCCAACGGGGTGAGCACCGGGAAGATCTGGCGCCGGAAGCGCTCGTCGAGGGCGCGCCGCTCCTCGGCGCTGACGTCGTCGACGCTGACAATCCGGATGCCGTGATGGGTGAGCGCGGGCCGCAACTCGAGCTCGAGGCAGCGCGTCTGGCGCTCGGTGTGCTCGCGCACGATCCGGCGGATCTCCTCGAGCGTGGCGCTCGGCGTCCGCCCGTCCTCGCGCGGCTTCTCGATCCCGGCCTCGATCTGGTCGTGCAGGCCCGCGACGCGGACCATGAAGAACTCGTCGAGGTTGGAGGAGACGATCGCGCAGAACTTCACGCGCTCGAGCAGCGGCATGCTCTCGTCCTCGGCCAGCTCGAGCACGCGCGCGTTGAACTCGAGCCAGGACAGCTCGCGGTTGAAATAGAGAGCGGAGGCGGAGAGATCCGGCTCGGCAGTGACCCGCTCGGTGCTGCTCACGACCCTGATTGTGCCTGTTAGCGCACCACGAGGGCTAGCCGAGCAGCGAATCCTTTACGTTCGGCGACGGGCCATGTCGAGAACCGCGCCCTCGCGCAGGCCGCCGCGGCCGATCTGGAGCGGCTGCCGGAGCTGCTCGGCGGCGGCGTCGAGGATCACGATGCCGGCGGGCAGCAGCCGCACGCGGCGGGCGTCGAGCGCGAGCTGCTCGGCCACCTCGGCGGCGGGCGCGCCCGACAGCGCGCCGATCGCGCGGCGAAGCGAGTCGCCGTCGAGCACGTCGCCGACGAGGCGGCGCAGCGAGGCGGCGCTGCCGCCGACGGCCACCGCGCAGTCGGTGTGCGGGACCTCGCGCGCGCCGAACACGTCAATCGCGTGCTCGCGCACGGCGCGCAGCTCGTCGAGCGAGGGCGGGTCCGAGCGCAGGTAGCGGTCGGCCAGCGCGCCGGAGCCGACCAGGAACGACGACGACCAGGTCACGCCGCCGGCGACCGTCCCGACCGCGATCTCCGTCGAGCCGCCGCCGACGTCGACGACGCCGACCACGCCCGGCAGGTCGTGGCCGAGCGTGTGCGTGGCGCCCAGGAACGCGAGCCGCGCCTCCTCGTCGCCGTCCAGGATCTCGACCTGCTCGCTCATGCCGGCCAGGAACTCGTCGCGGTTGACCGCCGCGCGGATGCAGGCGGTCGCCACCACGCGCACGCGCTCGGCGCCCGCCGTCGCGGCCAGCGCCACCTGCTCGGCCACCACCCGCGAGACCTCCTCGATCTTCTCGTGGGGGATCTCGGCCCTGGTGCCGATACGCGTGAACGCGCGCCGCTGGAGCACCTCGGTGAGGCTCCCGTCCTTCACATCGGCGACGAGCACACGCGTCGTGTTCGTACCGATGTCGACGCACGCGCAGACCATTGAGGCCCAGGGGAGGATGCCATGATCCCGGGCGTGAGCACGACGGCCGCCATCGAGGTCGAGGGCCTGCGCAAGGCCTATGACGGCCATGAGGCCGTCCGCGGCATCGACTTCGCGGTGCGCCGCGGCGAGGTGTTCGGGCTGCTCGGGCCCAACGGCGCCGGCAAGACCACGACGGTCGAGATCCTCGAGGGCTACCGGGTGCGCAGCGGGGGCGCGGTGTCGGTGCTCGGACACGATCCGGGCGAGCGTCCGTCGGAGCTGCGCGAGCGCGTCGGGATCGTCCTCCAGAGCTGCGGGACCTATCCGCATCTGAGCGTGCGCGAGACGGTCGCCCACTGGGCGTCGCTGTATCCGGCGCCGCGCGACGTGGACGAGGTCGTCGCCATCGCGGGACTGAATGAGTCCGCCGACCGCCGGGCACGCACGCTGTCGGGCGGCCAGCAGCGGCGGCTCGACCTGGCGCTGGCGCTGATCGGCGACCCCGAGCTGGTCTTCCTCGACGAGCCGACCGTGGGCTTCGACCCCGCCGCGCGGCGCGCAGCGTGGGACACCGTGCGCTCGCTGCGCGCGCTCGGCAAGACCGTGCTGCTCACCACGCACTACCTCGACGAGGCGCAGGCGCTGGCCGATCGCGTGGCGATCATCAAGGACGGCGCCATCCTCGCCGAGGGCCCGCCCGGCGAGCTGGTCTCCGGCCGGCCGCGGTATCGCGTGACCTACCGCGGCGGCGAGCACGTGACGGACGACCCGACGGCGCTCCTGCACGAGCTGACGGCAGCGGCGCTGGAGCGCGGCGAGCGGCTCGAGGACCTGTCGGTCACGCGGCCGTCGCTCGAGGACGTCTACCTGGAGCTGACCGAGTGAGCGACCACGCGCTCGAGGCAATGCCGGCAGCCGCACACCCGGCGCGGCGCCCGCCGTGGGGCGTCGCCGCCTGGCGCCAGTACCGGCTCGAGCGGCGGATGTTCTGGCGCAACCCGACCGCCGCCTTCTTCGGGTTCCTGCTCCCGCTGCTGCTGCTCGCCATGTTCGGCGCGGTCTTCTCGGGCGAGCAGGAGCAGCTCGACGTCGTGGTGCCGGGGATCGCCGGCATGAGCGTGATGGCGGCGACCTTCGTGGCGCTGGCCTACAACCTCACCTTCCTGCGCGAGCGCGGGATCCTCAAGCGCCTGCGCGGCACGCCGCTGCCGTCGTCGGCCTACCTCGCGGGGATCGCGGCCAACGCGGTGGCCAACACGGTGGTCCAGATCGCGGTGGTGATCGTGGCCGGCCGCGTCTTCTTCGGCATCCCGTGGCCCGCGGACTGGCTCGCGCTGCTCGTCTTCCTGGCGCTCGGCGTCGTCTGCTTCGCGTCGCTCGGCGTGGCGCTCTCGCACGCGATCCCGAACAGCGAGTCCGCGCCCGCCTACGTGAACGCCGTCTTCCTGCCCATGATCATGCTCGCCGGGGTGTTCTACGACGACGAGGACGCGCCCACCGTGCTGCGCGACCTCGCCGAGCTGATGCCGCTCAAGCACCTGATCGACGGGCTTTCGGGGGCGATGGTCTACGGCGAGGGGATCGCCGACCACATGACGGCGCTGGTGGCGCTGGGGTTGTGGGCCGCGTTGGGCGTGGTGCTTGCTGTGCGCGGGTTCTCGTGGGACGCGCGGCGGTCGTAGCGGGACGAACTTCGGCTGGGTAGGGAAGCGAGGGAATCGACCGCCGGCCTGCCGCGTGGGCCTCGATCCCTCTCCCTCAATGCCGCAGTTGAAGTTCGCGCCTACTTCTTGCCGACGTCCAGCACCCAGACCGCACCGCCGTCACCGCAGGGCGCTTCCGACCCCACGCCCAGGCCGGCGCGGCGGTAGGTGCCGGAAAGCAGCAGATCGCGGTGCGGCGGGCTGTTGAGCCAGTTGCGCAACGTCGCCTTGGGTGAGCTCGACGAGCCGCAGCCGTAGGCGATGTTCTCGCCCCAGGCCTTGCCGTTCCAGCCGACGCGATCGAGCCGCTCCGTGAGGTCCGGCCCTCCCTCGCGCTGGTGGGCGAAGTAGTCGTTCTCGACCATGTCGCGCGCGTGGTTGCCGGCGGCGCGCTGGAGCTTGCGGTCGAGCCGCAGCGCGTTCAGGCCGTTCTTCGCGCGCTTGCGGTTGACCAGGCACAGCAGCGCCGAGCGCAGCTTGCGCGGCGACGCCTTCGAGATCCGCGCGGCGGCGCCCGGGCAGGCGCTCGCGGCGTGGGCTACGGGCTCGCCGGCCGTGGCCGAAGACGATGCAGGCGCGAGCAGCGCAACCGTCGCGCAAGCGCCGATGAGGGCGGCCAGGAGGCACGGCCGCCGATGGGCATGGGGCATGGAGACCTCCCCTGTGGTCTCAGCGGTCTAAAAGGATCGATTCCCGCTCGGTCGCCCTATGTCCCCGTTCGGACAATTGTTTACTCCCCCAACAGTGATTGCGTAACGAGAAGTTGAGCGTTACCGTCTTGTATGACAACGGTCGATAACGCTTCTGGCTCGCCCCCGGTAACGCTGCTCGCGTCGAACGCCGCCCTCTGGGGCGGGCTCGGCGTCCTCGCCTTCTCCTTCTCGCTCCCCGCCACCCGGCTCGCCGTCGCCGACCTGAGTCCAACGGTCGTCGGCCTCGGCCGCGCCCTCGTGGCCGCCGTGCTCGCGGCCGCGCTGCTCAAAGTCACGCGCGAGCGCGTCCCGGACCGCCGCGACCTGCCGCGGCTGCTGCTGACCGGCGTCGGCGTCGTGATCGGCTTCCCGCTGTTCTCCTCGATGGCGCTGCGCGAGCTCTCCTCGGCGCACGCGTCGGTGATCGTCGGCCTGCTGCCGGCGGCGACGGCGGCGTTCGCGGTCGCGCGCGGCGGCGAACGCCCCGGCCGCGGGTTCTGGGCGGCGGCCGCGGCCGGGCTCGCGGCCGTGCTCGCCTTCGCCGCCACGCAGGGCGCAGGCGGCGTCGCGCTCGCGGACCTGTACGTGCTCGCCGCGGTCGCGCTCTGCGCCTTCGGCTACGCCGAGGGCGGCGCGCTGTCGCGCCGCTACGGCGGCTGGCAGGTGATCTGCTGGGCGCTCGTGCTGACCGCGCCCGCGCTCGTGCCGGTGGTCGCCATCGGCATCGCGCGCGACGGACTGTCGGCCGGCGCCGACGCCTGGCTCGGCTTCGCCTACGTGTCGCTGTTCTCTATGTTCCTGGGCTTCTTCGCCTGGTACCGCGGGCTGGCGCTCGGCGGCATCGCGCGCATCGGCCAGATCCAGCTCGCCCAGCCCGTGCTCACCCTCGTCTGGGCGGCGCTGCTGCTCGGCGAGCAGGTGACGACCGCGACGGTGGCGACGGCGCTCGCCGTCCTCGCCTGCGTCGCGCTCACGCAGCGGGCGCGGGTGACCCGACCGCGAACGCGGCCGGCGGCGACCCCGTGACCTGCACCGGCACCTCGGCCAGCGGCGAGGCCTCCCACTGTTCGCGCAGCATCCCGAAGACCACCACGTCGTGCCGCTCGTCCCCGTGGCGGTGCCAGCCGCGCAGCACGCCCTCGCGCCGGAAGCCGGCGCGCTCGAGCGCCACCTGCGAGCGGCCGTTGCGCGTGTTGGCCCACGCCGTCACGCGGTCGAGCCCGAGGTGCCGGAAGGCGACGGCGGTGATCAGCGCCTTCGACTCGCGGTTGGCACCGCTCCCCCACCACTCGCGCCCGAACCACGAGCCGACCGTGGCGCGCCGGTCGCGCGCCGCCAGCTCCGACAGGCCGGTGACGCCGATCGGGCCGGCCTCCGGGTGCACCACCAGGAAGTCGAGCAGCTCGCCGGCCTCGCGCTTGCCCTCCAGGCCGGCGATGTAGGCCTGCGGCTGGTCGAGCGACGAGTACGGCCCCCAGGAGAACCACGCCGTCACCGCGGGGTCGGAGGCGAGCTCCAGGAGCCGCGGCGCGTCCTCAGCGGTCGCATAACGCAGGGTCAGCGTCGGGCCGGTGACGAGCACGGTGGCGATGCTATACACGCAGCCCGTGATCGCCTGCCTGTACGACGTCCACGGCAACCTGCCGGCGCTGGAGGCGGTGCTGGCCGACCTCGGCGAGGCCGACCGCTACATCCTCGGCGGCGACTACACCTTCTTCGGCGGCTGGCCCGCAGAGACCCTCGCGCGCCTGCGCGAGCTCGAGCCGGCGACCTGGATCCGCGGCAACGGCGAGCGCTGGACCGCCGACCCGCCGGAGCAGCTCCGGGAGGCGACCGACGCCGTGTGCGCGGCGCTCGGCGACGCGCTCGTGGCCGAGCTCGCCGCGCTGCCCGAGACCGCCGAGGACGGCGACATGCTCATCTGCCACGGCTCGCCGGTGAGCGACGTCCGCTCGTTCCTGCCCGAGCCGGCCGAGGACGAGCCCGAGCTGCTCGAGGGCGTCGCCGCCTCGCGGCTGCTGTTCGGCCACACGCATCTCCAGTTCCGCCGCATGGCGGGCGACATCGAGCTGGTCAACCCCGGCTCGGTCGGCGTGCCGCTCGACGGCGACCACCGCGCCGCGTACGCGGTGATCCACGACGACGGGCGCCTCGAGTTCCGCCGCGTCGCTTACGACCATGCGGCGAGCGCGGCGAAGGTGCGCTCGCTCGGCGACTGGGCCGAGGTCGCGGCGCTGCGGATCGAGCGCGCGCGGCTGGAGGAGCGCTAGGGTCGGCCGCGTGCCGACCCTGGAGGAGCTCGAGGCGGTCGCGCGCGGCGCCGAGGCGACGCCGCTCGACGCCGCCGACCTCGAGCGGATCGCCGCCGGCCGGGACGTCGTCGAGCGGGCGCTCGAGACCGGCGAGGCGGTCTACGGCGTCACGACCGGCTTCGGGCAGCTCGAGAGCGTGCGAATCGCGCCGTCCGACGCCGCGCAGCTCCAGGTCAACCTGCTGCGCTCGCACGCGGTCGGGTCCGGGCCGCCGCTGCCCGAGGAGATCGTGCGCGGGATGCTGTTCCTGCTCGCCTCCTCGCTGCGGCGCGGGCACTCCGGCGTGCGGCCCGGGCTGGTCGAGCTCGTGCTGGCGCTGCTGGAGAAGCGCGTCACCCCGGTCGTCCCGAGCAAGGGGTCGGTCGGCTCGTCGGGCGACCTGGCACCGCTCGCCCACCTCGGGCTCGTGCTGATCGGCGAGGGCGAGGCGACCTTCGACGGCGACGTCCTGCCCGGCGGCGAGGCGCTCATGCGCGCCGGCCTCGACCCGGTCGAGCTGAGCGCCAAGGAGGGCCTGGCGATCATCAACGGCACGCACCTGATGGCCGCGGCCGGCGCGCTCGCCGTCCGCGACGCGCGGCGGCTCCTCGACGCCGCCGTGGTGGCTGTGGGGCTCTCGCTCGAGGCGTTCATGGGCTCGACCGTGCCGTTCGACGAGCGGCTTCACGACCTGCGCCGTCAGCCCGGCCCGGCGGCCGTCGCCGCCCGGCTGCGCGCGCTGCTCGCCGGCAGCCCCGTGGTGGCCAGCCACGCCGACTGCGGCCGCGTCCAGGATCCGTACACCCTGCGCTGCGCGCCGCAGGTGCTGGGCGCCGTGAGCGACGCGCTCGGCTACATCGCGGGCGCGATCGAGCGCGAGCTGGACGCGGTGACCGACAACCCGCTGGTCTTCCCGCCGGATGCGATCCTGTCCGGCGGCAACTTCCACGGCCAACCGCTGTCGCTGCCGCTCGACCATCTGGCGCTCGCCCTGACCGAGCTGGCCTCCTTCTCGGAGCGGCGGATCTACGCCCTGCTCTCCCCCGGGTATGCCGGCCTGCCGCCGTTCCTGACCCCGCGGCCGGGGCTGAGCTCGGGGTTGATGATCGCCCAGTACGCCGCCGCCGCGCTGGTCAACGAGAGCCAGGTGCTCTCGCATCCGGCCGGCGCGGGCTCGATCCCGACCAGCGCCGGCCAGGAGGACTTCAACTCGATGGGCGCGCTGGCAGCGCTGAAGGCGCGCACCGTGGTGGAGAACGCGGCTCACGTGGTCGCCACCGAGCTCGTCTGCGCCACGCAGGGGCTCGAGTTCCACCGGCCGCTGCGCAGCACCGCGGCCCTCGAGGACGCCCTTGCGCGCGTACGCGAGTACGTTCCGCGTGTGGAAGAGGATCGATCGCTGGCGGCGGAGCTGGCCGGGCTGGCCGGCGCGCTGCGAACCGGGGAGCTCGTGCTGTGAGGTGCCGCGGCTGGGTGCAGGAGGCGGCGCTGCGGATGCTGGAGAACAACCTGCACCCGGACGTCGCCGAGCGCCCCGAGGACCTCGTCGTCTACGGCGGGATCGGCAAGGCCGCGCGCAACCGCGACTGCCTGGAGGCCATCAAGCGCGAGCTGACGCGGCTCGGCGACCGCGAGACCCTGCTCGTGCAGTCCGGCAAGCCGGTCGGCGTGTTCGAGACGCATCCGGACGCGCCGCGAGTGCTGATCGCCAACTCCAACCTGGTCGGCGACTGGGCGAACTGGGACACGTTCCGCGAGCTCGACGCCGCCGGGCTGATGATGTACGGCCAGATGACGGCCGGGTCCTGGATCTACATCGGGACCCAGGGCATCCTCCAGGGCACCTACGAGACGTTCGCGGCGCTCGCGCGGCAGCGCTTCGGCGGAACCTTGAAGGGCCGCCTGGTGGTGACCGCGGGGCTGGGCGGCATGGGCGGCGCGCAGCCGCTGGCGGTCACGCTCAATGAGGGCTGCGCGCTGTGCGTGGAGGTCGACCTGCAGCGGATCGAGCGCCGGATCGAGACGGCCTACCTGGACGAGCGGGCCGGCTCGCTCGACGACGCGCTCGCGCGGCTCGAGTCCGCGCAGAGCGAGGGCCGCGCGCTGTCCATCGGCCTGCTCGGCAACGCCGCCGAGGTGCTGCCCGAGCTGGCGCGGCGCGGTGTGGAGATCGACGTGGTGACCGACCAGACGAGCGCCCACGACCCGCTCAACGGCTACGTCCCGGCCGGGCTGACGGTCGAGCAGGCCGAGGCGCTGAGGGGGACAGACCCCCCCGAATACCTGCGCCGCGTCGGGGAGAGCGCCCTGGCGCACGTGGCCGCGATCCGCGCGCTGGCGGGCGCCGGGGCCGAGGCGTTCGACTACGGCAACGCGCTGCGCGGGCTGGCGGCCGAGCACGGCGACGCCGACGCGTTCTCCTATCCCGGCTTCGTGCCGGCCTACATCCGGCCGCTGTTCTGCGAGGGCAAGGGCCCGTTCCGGTGGGTCGCGCTGTCGGGCGAGGAGGCCGACATCGCCGTGACCGACGACGCGATCCTCGACCTGTTCGGCGAGCAGGACCACATCCGCCGCTGGATCGAGCTGGCGCGCGAGCGCGTGAAGTTCCAAGGCCTCCCGGCGCGGATCTGCTGGCTCGGCTACGGCGAGCGGCATCTGGCGGGGCTGCGCTTCAACGAGCTGGTGGCGAGCGGAGCCGTCCGGGGGCCGATCGTGATCGGCCGCGACCACCTCGACGCTGGCTCGGTCGCCTCGCCGCAGCGCGAGACCGAGGCGATGCAGGACGGCTCCGACGCGATCGCCGACTGGCCGATCCTCAACGCGCTGGTCAACACCGCGACGGGCGCGAGCTGGGTCTCCTTCCATCACGGCGGCGGCGTCGGGATGGGCAAGTCGCTGCACGCCGGCCAGGTGATCGTGGCCGACGGGACGCCGGAGGCCGGCGAGCGGATCCGCCGGACGCTGCTCGCCGACCCGGGCATGGGCGTGATCCGGCACGCCGACGCCGGCTACCCGGAGGCGCTGGACGCAGCCGAGCGGCTCGGCGTAAGGGTCCCGATGGCATGAAGGTCTCGATCCGCGGCGCGGCGCAGGTGCTGCTCCCGCCCGAGGACGGGATGCCCTACGCGCGGCGGCCGAACGAGCTGCGTCTGGAGCCGGGCTCGCTGACCGTCGAGGACGGGGTGATCGTCGCGCTCGAGCATGATCCGAGCGCCGACATGGTCATCGACGCGACCGGCGGCGCGGTGATCCCGGCCTTCGTCGACTGCCACACGCACCTGCCGTTCGCGGGCTGGCGGGCGGAGGAGTACGAGCAGAAGGTCACCGGGGTGCCGTACGAGGAGATCTCGCGGCGCGGCGGCGGGATCGCCTCGTCGGCGCGGGCGCTGGCGGCGGCGAGCGACGACGAGGTGCTCGCGCAGGCGCGCGAGATCCGCACCGAGATGCTCTCGTGGGGGACGACGACGCTCGAGTCCAAGACCGGCTACGGGCTCTCGCGCGACGGCGAGCTGCGGCTCGTGCGGCTCGGCCGCCAGGTCGGCGACCGGGTCACCGGCCTGTTCGCCCACTCGATCCCTGAGGGCTACGACGCCGCGGGCTGGATGGACGTGGTGGACGAGCTCGCGGCGGAGGCCGACGTCGACGCGCTCGACATCTACGTCGAGTCGGTCGCCTTCCGCAACGACGACCTCGAGCGGCTCGGCGAGATCGCGCGGCGCGAGGGCGTGCCGCTGCGCGCCCACGTCGAGCAGTTCAACGCCAACCGGTCGGTGCCGGTGGCGCTGGCCGCGGGCGCCCGCTCGGTCGACCATCTCGCCTGTCTGCATCCCGACGACCTGGCGCCGCTCGCCGCCGCCGAATGCGCCGCCGTGCTGCTGCCGGGGGCCGAGTTCCTGGGCGCCGAGGAGCTGGCGCCTGGCCGGGCGCTGATGGACGCCGGCGCGATCTGCGTGCTGGCCACCGACTGCAACCCCGGCACCTCGCCCCTGCAGTCGCTGCCGTCGGTGATCGGGCTCGCGGTGCGCCGCTACGGGTGGACGGCGCGCGAGGCGATCGCCGCCTGCACGCTGAACGCCGCCTGGGTGCTCGGCTTCGACGACCGCGGGTCGATCGAGGTCGGCAAGCGGGCCGACATCGTCGTGCTCGACGGGCCGGTCGAGCACCTCGCCTATCGCTTCGGCCGCAACCCCGTCGCCGAGGTCATCGCCGCGTGATCGAGGCAGCCGAGCTCGAGACGCTGCTCGCTGACCTCGTGCCGATCGGGCTCGACGAGAGCGGGGCCACGACCCGGCTGGCCTGGACCGACGAGGACGAGCGGGCGGCCGCCTGGTTCGCGCGCCGCGCCGAGGCGATCGGGCGGAAGCTCGAGCGCGACCCGGCCGGCAACTTGTGGGCGTGCCCGGACACGCCGCCGCCGTGGTGGGCGGTCGGCTCGCACCTGGACAGCGTGCGCGACGGCGGGCGCTTCGACGGCGCCCTCGGCGTGGCCGCCGGCTTCGCGGTGGCCGAGCGCGTGCCGGTGGCCGTGGTCTCGTTCGCGGACGAGGAGGGCGCGCGCTTCAACACGCCGACCTTCGGCTCGCGCGCGCTGGTCGGGCGGCTCGACGTCGACGACGCGGTCGACCGCGTCGACGAGCACGGCGTCACGCTCGGCGACGCGATGGTGGGGGTGGGCGTCGATCCCGAGGGCCTACGGGAGGCGCCGGCGTGGCTCGACCGCCTCGCGGGCTTCCTCGAGCTGCACATCGACCAGACGCGCGACCTCGCCGCCGCGCACGCGCCGGCCGGCGTCGTCACCCGGCTGGCGGCGCGACTGCGGCTGCAGGTCGAGCTGTCCGGCCGCGCCGACCACGCGGGCACGACGCCGCGCGAGGAGCGCCGCGACGCGCTCGCCGCCGCCGCGCGCGTGATCGTGCGCGCCGACACCGAGGCGGCCGAGCGGCTCGGCATGGTCTTCACCGCCGCCCGCATGGAGGTCGAGCCGAACTCGCCGACCACCGTGCCCTCGCTCGTGCGCCTGTGGCTCGACGCGCGGGCGCCGGAGGCGGAGACCGTCGAGTCGTGGCGCGAGACGGTGGCGCTCGAGATCGAGCGGGTGGCGGAGGACGCGGGCGTCGGGCTCGAGCTGCGGACCGCCGCGTGGTCGCCGGGCACCGAGTTCCCGGACCCGGTGCGCGACGCGCTGCTGGCGGGCCTGCGACCGCCGAAGCCGCGGCTGGTCTGCTACGCCGGCCACGACGCGGGCGTGATCGCCGCCGCCCGCCCCGCGGGGATGGTGCTGGTGCGCAACGACACCGGCGTCAGCCACTCGCCGGAGGAGGAGGTCTCGCTCGACGACGCCGCGGTCGCCGCCAACGCGCTGCTGGCGGCGGCGCAGGAGCTCGCGCAATGAGGATCCCTGCGATGGTCAACGTGCACTCGCACGCGTTCCAGCGCGATCTGCGGGGCATCGGCGAGCGCAGCGAGCGGCCGGACGACGACTTCTGGAGCTGGCGCGAGGAGATGTACCGGCTGGCCGAGGCGCTCGACCCGGACTCGATGCGCGAGGTGGCCGGCCGCGTGTACGCCGAGATGGCCGCCGCCGGCTACGGCGCCGTCGGCGAGTTCCACTACGTGCACCACCGGCCCGACGGGACGCCGTACGACGAGCCGAATGCGATGGCGCTCGCGGTTGCCGGCGCCGCTGCGGGACTGACCGTCGTCCTGCTGCCCGCGGCCTATCACCGCGGCGGGCACGCGCGCTTCCGCGACCCGTCGGTCGAGGACTACCTCGCGCGTGTGGACGCGCTGCGGCTGGCCGGCCACGCGGTCGGCGTCGCCGCCCACAGCGTCCGCGCGGTGCCGGCGGACTGGCTGGCCGAGATCGCGCGCTACGCCGAAGCGCACGGGCTCGTCCGCCACGTCCACGCGCACGAGCAGCCGCGCGAGCTGGAGGAGTGCCGGGCCGAGCACGGCTGCTCGCCGATCGAGCTGCTGCACCGCACCGGGTTCCTCGGCGAGCGCACGACGATCGTGCACGGCATCCACGTGAGCGACCGCGACATCGCGCTGGTGGCCGAGACCGGCACGATCGTGGCCACCTGCCCGACGACCGAGGGCAACCTCGGTGACGGTCACTTCCCGGCGTTGCGCTGGCGCGACGCCGGCGTGCGGCTGGCGATCGGGAGCGACAGCAACGTCGTCGTCGACCCCTTCGAGGAGCTGCGCGAGCTCGAGACCGGCGCCCGGCGCGAGCGCCGCACCCGACACGCGCTGCTCGCCGAGGCCGGCGACCTGTGGGGAGCGGTCGTCGAGAACGGCCTCGCCTCGCTCGGCCTCGAGGAGGCCGGCGAGGTGGCGGTCGACCTCGATCACCCGCGGTTGCGCGGCGTCGCGGAGGAGGACCTGATGTGGGCGCTGGCCACCTGCGCGTCGGCCGATACGGTGACGCCCGTGCGCCGCCTGATCTCGTCCGGCTCCACCTTCGAGGAGCAGATCGGCTACTCGCGCGCGGTCGTCGACGGCGACTGGATCCACGTCTCCGGGACCACCGGCTTCGACTACTCGACCATGACGATCTCGGGCGACGTGGTCGAGCAGGCCGACCAGGCGCTGGCCAACGTCGCCGCCGCCCTGGCCGAGGCGGGCTGCACGTTCGCGGACGTGGTCCGCGTCCGCTACCTGCTCCCGGACGCCGGCGACTTCGAGGCGTGCTGGCCGGCGCTGCGGCGGGCGTTCGGCGAGGTGCGCCCGGCGGCCACGATGCAGGAGTGCGGCCTGAGCGACCCGCGGATGGGGATCGAGATCGAGGTCACCGCGCGGCGGCGCTGAACGCTCGCCGGTAGGCGGTGGGCGTGGTGTGGACGGAGCGGCCGAAGTGTTCGCGCAGGGTGGTCGCCGTGCCGAAGCCGCTGCGCGCGGCGACGTCCTCGACCGGGAGGTCGCTCTCCTCGAGCAGCCGCCGGGCGTGCAGCACGCGCTGCTCGTGCAGCCAGCGCAGCGGCGTCGTGCCCGTCTCGGCGAGGAAGTGGCGGGCGAACGAGCGCTCGCTGCGTGCGGCGTGGCGGGCCATGGCGGCGACCGTGAGCGGCTGGTCGAGGCGCTCGAGCATCCACTCCCGCGTGGCCTCCAGGCCGTCGCCGGTGGCGGCCGGCAGCGCGCGCTCGACGAACTGCGCCTGGCCGCCGCCGCGGTGGGGCGCGACGACCATGCGGCGGGCGATCGCGTTGGCGGCCGCCACCCCGTGGTCGCGCGCCACGACGTGCAGGCAGAGGTCGATGCCGGCGGCCACGCCGGCCGAGGTGAGGATGCGCCCCTCGTCGACGTAGAGCACGCCGGGGTCGACGTCGACCTCGGGGTACCGCGCCCGGAGCTCGGCGGCGTGGCGCCAGTGCGTGGTCGCGCGCCGCCCGTCGAGCAGCCCCGCCGCCGCGAGCACGAAGGCGCCCGTGCAGATCGAGATCATCCGCGCGCCGCGGCGGTCCGCCGCGCGCAGGGCGGCGACGACCGCGGCGTCGGGCTCGGGCGCGGTCTCCTCGATGCCGGGGACGACGACCGTGTCGGCCTGCCGGACCGCGCCCAGGCCGTGGGTGGCCACGATCGCGAAGCCCGTCGAGCTGCGCACCGGCCCGGCGTGCCGCCCGCAGACGGTGAGCGCGTAGCGGTCGCGCTCGTCGTGGTGGCCGAAGATCTGCGCGGGGATCGAGAGGTCGAAGGCGACGACCTGGTCGAGGGCGAGCACGGCGATCCGGTGCATCCGCGGATCGTACCTGGCAGGAACCCTACGGCATGTGCCGGTACTGCCACTGGCGGGATCACGGATTTAGCGCCACGATCCCGCCATGCAGATCGACATCATCCTGTTCGACGGGTTCGACGAGCTCGACGCCATCGCCCCATATGAGGTCCTGCGGACCGCCGCCGAGCTCGGCGCGCCGATCGAGGTCGAGCTCGTCGGCGCCCACGGGCCCGCCACCATCACCGCCTCGCACGGGGCGCGCATCTTCGTCGACCGCGGCCCGTCCGAGACGGCGGGCATGGTCATCGTCCCCGGCGGCGGCTACTTCCACGGCTCGGGCATCCGCACCGAGCTCGAGCTGCGCGAGCTGCCCCGCCTGGTGGCCGCGGCCCATGCGCGCGGCGCGATCGTGGGCTCGGTCTGCACGGGCGCGATGCTGCTCGCCGCCACCGGCATCACCGCCGGCCGCCGCATGACCACGCACCACCTCGCGATCGACGACCTGCGCGCCTCGGGCGCCGAGATCGTGGAGGGCCGCTTCGTGGACGACGGCGACATCGTGTCGGCCGGCGGCGTCACCTCGGGGCTCGACCTGGCGCTGCACCTCGTCGAGCGGTTCGCGGGCGCCGGGATCGCCGAGCAGGTCGCGCGCGAGATCGAGTACGAGCCCGTCATGACCGCCCCTTAGGCTGCGGCGGGTGACCGCCGCGGACCTGGGCCTCGTCGTATCGGTCTTCTTCGCCTCGGCGGTCGAGTTCGTCGAGGCGCTCACCATCGTCCTGGCGATGGGCGTCACGCGCGGCTGGCGGTCGGCGCTGGCCGGCGCCGCCTGCGCGCTCGCGGCGCTGGCCGTGGTCGCCGTGCTGGCGGGCTATGCGCTCGCCGAGTGGCTGCCGGAGGCGCTGCTGCAGCTCGTGATCGGGACCCTGCTCCTGATCTTCGGGCTCCAGTGGCTGCGCAAGGCGATCCTGCGCTCGTCGGGCCTGAAGGCGCTCAACGACGAGGACGAGGTCTACCGCGAGGAGCTCGAGGCCGGCCGGGAGGCGGAGGGCGAGCGCCGGCTCGGCCTCGACTGGTTCGGCTTCGTCGTGGCCTTCAAGGGCGTGTTCCTCGAAGGCCTGGAGATCGTCTTCATCGTGATCACCTTCGGACTCAACGCGGACAACGTGCCGCTCGCCGCGGCCGGGGCCGCGGCGGCCGGGGCGATCGTGCTCACGATCGGCGCGTTCGCGCACCGGCCGCTGGCCGGCGTCCCGCAGAACACGATCAAGTTCGCGGTCGGCCTCCTGCTCACGACCTTCGGCACCTTCTGGGCCGTCGAGGGGCTCGGGCTGTTCTCGGAGAGCGGCGAGAGCCTCGCGTGGCCGGGCGGCGACGTGGCGATCCTGATGCTGCTGGCCGCCTGGGCGGCCTTCTCCTGGTCCGCGATCCGGGTGCTGCGGGCGTGATCCGGGGCTTCTTCCGCTTCTGGCGCGACTTCATCGTCGGCGACGACTGGCGAATCGCGGCGGGAGTGACGGCCGTCCTGGCCGTGGGTGCCGTGCTCGTGGCCTCGGAAGCGGTCGCCGAGGACGTCCTCGCGCCGCTGGTCGGCCTCGGCATCCTCGCAGTCGCCGGCCTGAGCATCGTGCTCAGGCGAGACTGATCCTTGGATCGACCCTTAGATTCCGAGTTCATAAGTTAACATCGTGAACCGCGATTCACAGCTTCAGAAGGCGGCGCGACGGGTTCGCCGTCGCGCGACGGGGCACCGGCCGCTCGAGCGGCCGCACGCCTCCAGGTCGCAGAGCCGGCAGAGCCGCGCCTCCGCGGCAGGCGCGTCGGCGAGCTCGCGAAGCAAGTGCTCTGCCAGATCAGCGATCCCAGCTTGTTGATCATCGGTCAGCAAGGCGAGCGTCGAATGCATGACAGCGCTACGCTCGGCCAGTACCTGGCGGGCGGATCGGCGTCCAGGCGGGGTCAGATGGAGCGCTGCTGAACGTTGGTCAGCTCCGCGCCGGCGCTCGACCAGGCCGTCCCTCTCCAGCCGATCGACGAGCCGCACAGCACCCGAGTGCGAAAGGCCCACGACCCTTGCCAGACCGTCGATCCTGATGCCCGCTCGCGTGCCGTAGAGCGTCACCAGAGCAGCCGCGGCCGAGCCGCCGCCGGCGCGCTCGGACGCCTCGGCAAGGCGATCGGCGAGGGCCAGACCGAGCGCTCCGAGCACATTTGCCGCATGTGCATGACTCATACATCTCAGGATACACCTGTGCTCAGCAGTTCGTGGCGCTCGACACGTGGTGGCCACGGCGCTCGCCGCGGCTGCAGCGCCCGCTTCGCCGGCACAGACGATCGGCGAGATCCCGCGCCGTCATCGTCCCGCACCGGCCGGACGGAACCGCGAGATCGTCAGGGTCACTATCGCGACATCGCAGGCCTCGCGGCGCCGCACACTCGTAACGCGGTGTCAATAGCGCCCTCGAGTCTCATCTGAAGACTTAGAATCGCAATCCGGGCGATCTCCCGCTGGACACCCGGTCCGGTCCGGCTCGACCGAAGGCTGAAATTCGCAACGGGCGCGCATCGGGCCCGTACCCTCCCGACATGTCGCGACCGCGCCAGATCCTCGCCATGGGCGGGGGCGGGTTCTCGATGGAGGCGGGCAACGCGCTGCTCGACGAGCACGCCCTGGCCCTGACGGCCGTCGAATGCCCGCGCGTCTGCTTCCTCCCCACCGCCTCGGGCGACGCGGACCACTACATCGTGCGCTTCTACCGCGCCTTCCCGGCCGGTCGCTGCCAGCCGTCGCACGTCTCGCTCTTCCGCCGCGACGGCGGGGCCTGCGACCTCGCGGAGCACCTGATGGCCCAGGACCTGGTCTACGTCGGCGGCGGAAGCGTGATCTCGCTGCTCGGCACCTGGAACGCGCACGGCGTCGACGGCATGCTCCGCCGCGCCTGGGAGGCCGGCGTGGTCATGACCGGCCTCAGCGCCGGCTCGCTCTGCTGGTTCGAGCAGGGCGTGACCGCGTTTCACGGTCAAAGCGCGCCGGTGCGCGGTATGGGCTTCCTCCCCCACTCCAACGCGGTTCACTATGACGACAAGCCGGAGCGCCGCGCCGCGTACCTGCGCGCCGTGGCGGACGGGATGATCCCGGGCTACGGCACGGGTGACGGGGCGGCCCTGCACTTCGTCGGCGCCGAGCTGGCCGAGGTGGTGACCTCGCGTCCCCACGCGCGGGCGTTCCACGTCAGCGGCGACGGGGAGACGGAGCTCGTGACGCGCTATCTGGAGCGGACGCTTGCTGCCGCCTGACGGGCGGCGCACGCCGACGATCCTGGCCATGGGCGGTGGCGGCTTCACCGCCGGCTCCGCCGATCCCGCCCTCGACGAGCTCGTCCTGCGCCTCACCCTGCAGGCCTGCCCGCGCGTCTGCCTCCTCCCCACCGCGGGCGGCGACTCGGAGCACCAGATCCGCCGCTTCCACGAGACCTACGGCGACCGCCTGTGCGAGCCGACTCACATTTCACTGTTCCGTCTCGGCCGTCATCCGGTGCCACTCAGGGAGCACTTACTGTCACAGGACGCTATCTACGTCGGCGGCGGTTCGATGGTGAATCTGCTGGCCATCTGGAAGGCACAGGGGCTCGACGCGATCCTGCGCGAGGCGTGGCTGGCCGGCGTCGTCCTCGCCGGCCTCAGCGCGGGCTCGATGTGCTGGTTCGAGTGGGGCATCAGCACGGGATCGGGCCACGCCGCCCCGGCACGTGGGCTCGGGTTCCTGCCCGGCTCCAACTCCGTGCACCACGACAGCGAGCCGGCCCGCCGCCCGGTCTACCTCGAGGCCGTGCGCAGCGGCGAGATCCCGCCCGGGTACGCCGTCGACGACGGCGCGGCGCTGATCTTCCGCGAGCGGGCGCTCGACGAGGTCGTCAGCGCACGCCCCGGCGTGCGTGCCTACGAGGTGGACGCGACGGGCGCTCGTGCGCTCGATACGCGCTCGATAGCGCACACGCGCACGATCGCCCCCGCGGCGGCGGCGGTCGCCGAGCTGCGGCGGCTGCGGTTGTCACATCTCGCCGACTGACCTCAGGAGTCCGTCGCGTCGTAGGCCTGCTCGTGGACCAGGTCCCGGACCTCGTCCTCGTCCGGCTCCTCTTCGTGCTCGCTCCGGAGGTGCGCGGCCAGGTGCGCGGCCAGCTCCTCGTCGTTGGCGGCCGAGATGGTGTCGCCGCACTCGTTGCATTCGATCACGCGCATGGCGCAAGTCATACCGGGCGGACACGCTCGCGTGTCGCCGACGAGCTCGCCCGAGTCAGCGAGTGAACTCGCGCTCGATCGCGTTGATCTTCTCGAGCCGGCGGACGTGCCGCTCCTCGCCCGTGAACCGCGCGCCGAGGAACGCCTCGATGACCTCGCGGGCAAGCGCCGGCCCGATCACGCGCGCGCCCAGGCAAAGCACGTTGACGTCGTCGTGCTCGACGCACTGGTGCGCCGAGTAGGTGTCGTGCGTGCAGGCGGCGCGGATGCCCGGGACCTTGCAGGCCGCGACCGCCACGCCGGCGCCCGACCCGCAGACCACGACCGCGCGCTCGGCGCGGCCCGAGCGGACCGCCTCGGCGGCCGCGCGCGAGGTGTCGGGATAGTCGACGGGGTCGGTCGAGTTCGTGCCGAGGTCGACCGGCTCGTGGCCGCTCTCGACGACCACCTCCAGCACGAGCTCCTTCAGGGGAAAGCCGGCATGGTCGAATGCGCAGGCGACCTTCATCGTCCCTCCACCGCCTCCTCCATCACCTGACCGGTCTCCTCGGCGTACTCCTGCGCCGCGATCAGCGCCGCGCCGAGCACGCCCGCCCGCGGCCCGTGGTGCGCGAGCCGGATCTTGCACTGCGTTCCCGCGCCGGGCACCGCGTACTTCCACGCGGTCTCGCGCGCGGGCCCGAGCAGCAGCTCGCCGGCCGCCGACACGCCCCCGCCGACCACGACCTCGAGCGGGTCGAACATCGTGATCGCGTTGGCGATGCCGATGCCCAGCCGCTCGCCGAGGATCCGCAGGCACCGGACCGAGGCGTCGTCGCCCTCGCGCGCGCCGTCGACCGCGTCGTGGCCCGTGACCCCGCCGTCGCGCGTAAGGCGCCGCCCGAGGAACGAGTTCGGGTCGGCCTCGGCGGCCGCTCGAGCCAGCTTGTCGAGAGCCGTGCCCGAGGCCAGCAGCTCGAGCGAGCCGGCCTGCGGGAACTCGCCGGAGTGCGCCGGCGCGCCCTCGAGCAGGTCCAGCCCGATGATCGTGTGCCCGACCTCCGAGGCGGTACCCGTCGCTCCGCGATACAGGCGCCCGTTCAGCACGAGCCCGCCGCCCACGCCGGTGCCGACCGTGAACATGACCAGGTGCGGGACCGCCATGTGGCCGTCGCGGAACGCCTCGGCGAGCGCGGCGCACGAGGCGTCGTTCTCGACGTAGACCGGCAGGCCGGCGCGCTCGGTCAGCAGCTCGCGCAGCGGCAGGTCCTTCAGCGGGATGTTCACGCTCGACCGGATGCGCCCGGTGGCGAACTCGATCAGCGACGGCAGACCGATCCCGACCGCGCGGGTGTCCGGCGTGCGTGCCTCCTCGATCACGTCGATCAGCTGCGCGACCAGCGCCTCCTGGCTGCCCAGCTCGGTGTGGTGCAGGACCGACTCGCTGAGCTCGCCCGCCTGGAGCGTGGCGACGGCGATCTTGGTCCCGCCGACGTCGATGCCGACGAACTGGTCGCTCAAGGCGCGGCTGCGGGGTCGAGGTACACGGTCAGCTCACCGTCGGCCGGCCGCACGTGCGCGACCGGCGAGGTCGGGTCCGGATCATCCCCGAACACGCGCCGGACGGCCTCGCGCTTGGACTCGCCGGTCACCAGGAAGACGACATGACGGGCCGCGTTGATGGCCGGCAGCGTGAGCGAGATGCGGGGTACCTGCGGGTCCATGCCGGCCTCGGGCACGCCGACCACCAGCCGGTCGGTGACCTCGACCTCGGGCTTGCCGGGGAACAGTGAGGCGCAATGCAGGTCGGGCCCGACGCCGAGCAGCAGCAGGTCCCAGCGGGGCTCGTCTCCCAGCCGCTCCCGGACCAGCGCCTCGTAGGAGGCCGCGCCGCGCTCGTGCCCGAGCTCACCCTCCATGCGCATCACCTCGGGCCGCGGATCGACGTGCGAGAGCAGCGCCGCCTCGGCCATCGCGTGGTTCGACCACTCGTGATCCTCCGGGACGCAGCGCTCGTCGCCGTACCAGACCGTCGCGGCGCTCCAGTCGCCGCGGGCGGCGAGCTGGTACGCGCGCTTCGGCGAGCTGCCGCCGGTCAGCACGATGTGCCCGCCGGCCGCCGCCGTCTCGACGAGCAGGTCTGCGACCGCGGACGCCGGGTCGTCGAGCACCTCGATCCTCATCGCGCGAGCTCTCGGGCGCAGGCCAGCGCCGGCCGGTAGGTCGGATCGCGCAGCAGCGCCTGGCGGACGCCCTCGCCGAGGATGCCGCCCTCGCCGCGCGAGGCCCCCAGCACCGTCCACGACTGCTCGGACCCGTCGCGAGCGCGGCGGACCGCCTGCAGGCCACCGGGCGACCGGTCGAGCGAGACCGCCTCGCCGGATGCCGTCTCGATCGTCACGCCCGCCAGCCCCGGCGCGTTCTGATGGACCGGATCGAGCTGGATCCGCACCTCCTGCCGCCTAGCCCGGGCGTGTCCGACCATCGCCGTGCCGGACCGTGACAGGGCGCCGGGCTTCCAGTCGAGTCGCGACGACAGCCAGCCGCAGAACAGCAGCGCGGCGGCGAGCGAGTCCTCGCGATGGCGCACGGTGACCGCGGACACGCCGCCGAGCGCCGCCCGCAGCTGCGGCGGGTCGAACGCGGCCGCGACGCGCTCGCGCCAGGGCGTCGAGCGCAGCCACGCGAGGTCGACCACGTAGGCGTACTCGGAGAGCAGCTCGACGCGCGACAGCGAGGCCGCCACGTCGGGCTCGTCCTGCGTGTCGACGAGCACGATCTGCGCCAGCCGCCGGAGAGCGTCGATCGCCTCGGCGTGGCCGTGCGGCGCCCACACCATCGTCGCCAGGTCGGTGACGAGCAGCGGGTCGACGATCGTGTCGAGCTTGGACAGGTGGCGCGAGCCGATCTCGATCTCCACACGCTCGCGCGCGACCGCGATGTGGCCGGGCACCGGATGCGCATCGTCCGTCCCGACCCCGGCCCACGCGTCGATCGTGTCGCGGCCGGGCTCCACCGCGCACAGCACGAGCCGCGACGGGTGATAGCGGCCGACGCGCTCGAAGCGGTTCTCGATCTCGCCGCGGAAGGCGCCGTCGACCACGACGACGACGTTGAGCACGCGCGCGGGCACGAACGGGTGGTCCGAGTGGTGGTGCTCGGTGACGATCTGCCGCAGCGCGGCCTCGATCCTGGCCGGCGTCGTGTTGCGCTCGGACCAGACCTCGTCCATCAGTGGTTCCTCCGACGGGTCCGCGCGTCCCTGGGCCGGATGCAGGCGGATGCCTGGCAAGGACGCAGGGAGGGTGCAATGGCGGAGCCCTTGCCCCGACCGAGGACGCCGCCAGGCGCCGGCTGCGCCGGTCCAGGGGCGTGGGGATCCGTCGGAGGGGCCACTTACAGGGGCCTCCAGTGGCGGCCCTCGCCGATCAGCTCGTCGGCCTCGGCCGGCCCGGGGGTGCCGCCGTCGTACTCGGCCAGCGGTGGGCGGCCTTCGCCCCACGCCTTCAGGATCGGGTCGATGATCGACCACTGGGCGTCGACCTCGTCGTTGCGCGTGAATAGCGTCGCGTCGCCGCGCATGGCGTCGAGGATCAGCCGCTCGTACGCCTCCGGCGACTGGGACATGAACGACGTGCCGTAGAGGAACTCCATGTTGACCGGCCGGATCCGCATGCTCGCGCCCGGGATCTTCGCGCCCAGGGAGAGCGAGACGCCCTCGTTCGGCTGGACGGTGAGGATCAGCTGGTTGGGCTGCACGCCGACCGAGCCCTTGGACTGGAAGGCCATGTGCGGCACGGGCTTGAGCTGGACCGCGATCTCGGTCACCTTGCGCGCCAGCCGCTTGCCGGTGCGCAGGAAGATCGGCACGCCGGCCCAGCGCCAGTTGTGGACCTCGAGCCGCAGGGCCGCGTAGGTCTCGGTGTCCGAGTCCTGCGGCACGCCCTCCTCCTGGAGGTAGCCGGTCGCCTCGCCGCCGCCCACCATCCCGGCCGTGTAGCGCGCGCGCACCGTCATCTCGGCCACCTGCTCCGGCGTCGGCGGCTCGATCGCCTGCAGCACCTTGACCTTCTCGTCGCGCACCTGGTTGGCCAGGAAATTCGTCGGCGGCTCCATGCAGACGAGCGTGAGCAGCTGGAGCATGTGGTTCTGCACGAGGTCGCGCAGCGCGCCCGCCGAGTCGTAGTAGCCGGCGCGGGAGCCGATCCCGATGTCCTCGGCCGCGGTGATCTGGATGTGGTCGATGTAGTTGCGGTTCCAGACCGGCTCGAACATGTAGTTCGCGAACCGGAACGCCATCACGTTCTGGACCGTCTCCTTGCCCAGGTAGTGGTCGATGCGGAAGACCTGGCGCTCCCGGAAGACGGAGTGCACGACGTCCTGGAGCGAGCGGGCCGACGCGAGGTCGGTGCCGAACGGCTTCTCGATCACCGCCCGCACCTCGCCGTGCTCGGACCGGTGCAGCCCGTTGTCCTTGATGGCCGAGGTGATGACGGGGAAGAACTCCGGCGCCGTCGAGAGGTAGTAGACCCGGTTGAGCGGCTGGCCCGCCTCGGCGTCGAGCTCGTCCATCGCCTCTCCCAGGCGCGCGTAGCCGGGCACGTCGTCGAACGGGATGCCGAGGTAGCGCATACGGCCGACGAGGCCGTCCAGCACCTCGTCGCTCGGGGGCCGCCGGGAGAACTCGGCGATCGACTCGCGCGCCTGCGTGCGGAATTCGTCGTCCGAGAGCTCGCGGCGCGAGACGCCGATCAGGCTGAAGCGCTCCGGCAGCGCGCCCTCGTGAGCGAGGTTGTAGAGCGCCGGCAGGAGCTTGCGCCGCGCCAGGTCGCCCGACGCACCGAAGATGACCAGCGTCGTGGCCGGGACCGGGAGACGCTCCAGGCCTTCGACGAGCGGGTTCTCGGTCGGCGCGATCGCCATCAGATGGTTGATTCCGCGGCCCGCGCGGCCGCATGGTCGTGGATCGTGGATGCCGGGCGGTGCACGACGAAGGGGAACAGTGGCAGAGCCACGGACCCCTTCGTCGGGTGCCGACCCGGCGCCGCGAGACGCGGCCAGGCGGTCGTGGGGGTCGTGGAATCAGCCATCTCAGCCGCCCCCGGCCGCCCGCTCGACCGCGTGGCCGCCGAACTGGTTGCGCAGGGCGGCGAGCATCTTGTGCGTGTAGTCGCCCTCGCCGCGCGAGTAGAAGCGGGCGTAGAGGGAGGCGGTGATGACCGGGGTCGGCACGTCGAGGTCGATGCCGTCGATGATCGTCCAGCGGCCCTCGCCGGAGTCGCTCACATGGCCCTTGAGGCCCGCGAGGTCGTTGCCCTCCTCCTCGAAGGCGCGCTCGGCCAGCTCGCACAGCCACGAGCGGACCACCGAGCCGCGGTTCCAGAGTCCGGCGACCTCCTTGAGGTCGACGTCGAACTGGCACTTGTGCATCAGCTCGAAGCCCTCGGCGTAGGCCTGCATGATCCCGTACTCCACGCCGTTGTGGACCATCTTCACGAAGTGGCCGGCGCCGGCGGCGCCGAACTGGCGCCAGCCGTCGGGCGGGGCGAGCACGTCGAGGATCGGGGCCAGCCTCTGCACGGCCTCGTCGTCGCCGCCGACCATCATGCAGTAGCCGACCTCCAGGCCCCAGACGCCGCCGGAGGTGCCGACGTCGACGTAGTGGATGCCGCGCTCTTCCAGCGCGGCGGCACGGCGGACGTCGTCATGCCAGTTGGTGTTGCCGCCGTCGACCACCGTGTCGCCCTCGTCCATCAGGTCGGCGAGCTTGAACACGGTCTCCTCGGTCGGGTCGCCCGCGGGAACCATCACCCAGACGGTGCGCGGCGCTTCGAGCTTGGAGACCAGATCCTCGAGCGAGGAGGCGCCGGTGGCGCCGTGGCCCTCGGCGGCGCTGACCGCGTCGGCGCTGAAGTCGAAGGCCACCACCTGATGGTCCGAGTCGCGGTGGATGCGATGGACCATGTTGCCGCCCATCTTCCCGAGACCGACGAAACCGAGCTGCATCAGAGGTTCTCCTTCCCGATACGGACGGCGGAGAGCCCGTGCGCCCGCAGCGTCGCGAGGTCGCCGTCGGCCTGGGCTCTGATCAGGGTTCCGAAGGAGTACGACTCGCCCGGCACCTGGAGGTTCTCGGCGCCGTCGACGACCTCGACGAATACGCCGCTCGACGGGCCGCCCTTGTGGAACTGGCCGGTCGAGTGCAGATAGCGCGGGCCGTAGCCGAACGTGGTGGCCACGCCGTGCTCGGTGATCAGCTTCTCGCGGAAGCGCGCTCGCCGCCGCGTCGGTCTCCTCGCTGTACGGCACGAACGCCAGGATCGCGACATACGACGGTGCCTCGAGCCCGTCCAGCAGCTCGTCGAGGCTCCCCGCGTCGACGTCCTGCGGCCCCTCCGCGAGCGCCTTGGCGGTGTTGTCCTTGGCCTCCTGCACGTTCGGCTGGTCGAACGGGTTGAGCTCCAGCACCCAGCCGGACACGGCGGTCGCGAACTCCGAGTGGAAGAACAGCCGCCCGAGGTCGGCCGGCCCGTCGGCGCGGACCGTGATCGTCGGGTGGCCCGCCTTGCGCAGCGCGGCGACCTTGGCCGCGTTGCCCTCGTCGCCGACCGCGATGTGGATGAACACGCGGTCCTGCCCGTAGGCGTCCGGATCCACCAGCGGCTCGTCGGCGATCGGCAGGATGCCGCGGCCGTGCTTGCCGGTCGACTCGGCCACGAGCTGCTCGACCCAGAGGCCGAACGAGGAGAGCGGCTCGTCGACCACGAAGGTCAGCTTGTCGCGCCCGTTGCGAGCCAGCTCGCCGAGCGCGATCCCGAGCCACAGCCCGGAGTTGCCCTCCTTGAGCTGGCAGTTGGCGGCGGCCACCTCGGCGGCCTCGAGGACCGCCCGGATGTCGACCCCGATCAGCACCGCCGGCACGAGCCCGAAGTACGACAGCGCCGAATAGCGGCCGCCGATGTCGGGGTCGTTCTCGAAGACGCGCCGGAAGCCGTGCTCGCGGCCGAGCTCGGCGAGGCCGCTGCCCGGGTCCGTGACGGCTGCGTAGTGCGCGCCGTCGCTCTGGAGCTCGTGGAAGTACTTGAACTGGGACAGCGTCTCGATCGTCCCGCCCGACTTGGAGGAGATGACGAACAGCGTCTTGGAGAGGTCGATCGCGCCCGTCGTCGCCTTGATGACGTCGGGGTGCGTCGAGTCGAGCACGTGCAGCGTCATCTTGTGGTTCGGCCAGGAGCGGCGGAAGACCTCGGGCGCGAGGCTGGAGCCGCCCATGCCGCACAGCACGACGTCGGTGTAGCCGGCCTCGCGCACCTCGCGCGCGAAGCCCTCGAGGTCGTCGACGCAGTCGAGCATCTTCTCGTGGATGTCGAGCCAGCCCAGCCGGTTGGTCACCTCGGGCGTCCCCTCCGGCGCCCACAACGTGCCGTCGCGGTGCCAGATGCGGTGCACGACGTCGTCGTCCTGCGCGCGGCGCAGGCGCCCGGCGACGGCCTGCTCGAGCGCGGCCGGCAGGTCGGCGTCGATCGTCTCCGGGCGGCCGGTGACGATCGCCTCGCGCTTGCTCTCGATGCCGTCGAGGAGCTTGTTCATCGGCACCACGAACGCGTCGATGCCGTCGCGCAGCAGCTTCTCGGTG
This sequence comes from uncultured Solirubrobacteraceae bacterium, assembly GCA_963835525.1. GTDB lineage: Bacteria > Actinomycetota > Thermoleophilia > Solirubrobacterales > Solirubrobacteraceae > DASSUW01. The sequence continues at coordinate 904,416 of CAWIFM010000008.1, read as the reverse complement.
ACGTCGTCGAGGTCGATGCCGGCCTCTCGCAGGGCGTCGAGGTCGGCGGTCGGGTCTTCCGCCGACGTCTCGCCGGCGACCTCGCCGTCGCGAGCGGCGGCGGTCAGCGTCGGCAGCGGCATGGTGTTGACGCTGTCGCGGCCGACCAGGCCATAGACGTACATCGTCTCGGGATAGGCGGGGTTCTTGACGCCGGTCGAGGCCCACAGCGGGCGCTGGACCGGGCACCCGGCCTCGCGCAGGGCGGCGAACCGCTCGCCGTCGAAGACCTCGCGGAACTTGAGATAGGCGGCGCGGGCGTTGGCGAGCCCGGCGCGGCCCGCCAGGTCGGTGCGGCCGGAGGCCTCGAGCCGCTTGTCGACCTCGGTGTCGACGCGCGAGACGAAGAACGAGGCGACCGAGTGGCGGTCGAGCGGGCGGCCGGCCTCGTGGCGGCGCTCCATGGCGCGGATGAACGCCTCCATGACCTGCTCGTAGTAGGACACCGCGAAGAGCAGCGTGACGTTGACGTTCATGCCCTCGTAGAGGGCCTCCTCGATCGCCGGGATGCCCTCTTCGGTCGCCGGGATCTTGATCATCAGGTTCGGGCGGTCGACGAGGCCCCAGTACATGCGCGCCTGCTCGAGCGTGCCGTCGGTGTCGTGCGCCAGCCGCGGCGCGACCTCGAGCGACACGTAGCCGTCATAGCCGCCGGTCTCGTCGTAGACCGGACGCAGCACGTCGGCCGCGAGCTGGACGTCCCTGACCGCCAGGCGGCGGTAGACCTCACGCGCAGAGAGCCCCTCGCGCGAGGCGGCGGCCATGTCGTCGTCGTAGTCCGACGACCCGAGGATCGCCTTCTCGAAGATCGCCGGGTTGGAGGTGACGCCGCGCAGGGAGTCCTCCGCGACCATCCGCTCCAGCTCGCCGTCCTCGATCATCCCGCGCCGGATCTGGTCCAGCCACACGCTGGTGCCCGCGGCGGTCAGGGCCGCGAGCCGCTCGTTCACCGATGTGACGCTCATCCCTTCGTCCTTTCCAGAACGGTGCGCGCGCGATCCGCGATCGCCTGCCCGCTGAAGCCGAAGTGCTCGTACAGGGCTTTGGCCGGGGCCGAGGCGCCGAACCCCTCCATGGCGATGACGTCGCCGTCGTCGCCGACCCAGCGATGCCAGCCGAGCGGGCTGGCGGCCTCCACCGAGACGCGCGCCCGCACCGAGGGCGGGAGCACGCTGTCGCGGTAGGTCTGGTCCTGCTCCGCGAAGCGGTCCAGGCACGGCATGCTCACGAGCCGCACGCGGATCCCGTCTTCCTCCAGCAGCTTCATCGCCTCGTGCGCCAGGTGGACCTCCGAGCCGGAGCCCATGAGGATGAGCTCCGGATCGCCGCCCTCGCTGTCGCGCAGGACGTAGGCGCCGCGCTCGATCGCCTCCTCCGGCACCCCGGCGGGGTCCCACACCGGCAGGCCCTGGCGCGACAGCGCGAAGGCGGTCGGCCGGTCGGTCTGGCGCAGCGCGTGCCGCCAGGCGAGCGCGGTCTCGTTGAAGCCCGCGGGCCGCACGACGTCGACGTTCGGCGTCGCCCGCAGCTGGGCGAGCTGCTCGATCGGCTGATGGGTCGGGCCGTCCTCGCCGAGCCCGATCGAGTCGTGCGTGTAGACGAAGATCGACGGGATCCGCATCAGCGCCGCGATGCGGACCGCCGCCTTCATGTAGTCGTTGAAGATCAGGAAGGTGGCGCCGTAAGCGCGGAAGCCCTGGAGCGTGAGCCCGTTGACGATCGCCCCCATGCCGTGCTCGCGGATGCCGAAGTGCAGGTTGCGGCCTCCATAGGCGCCGCGCTCGACGCTTCCCCCGCCGTTGATGAGGGTCAGGGTCGAGGGCGCGAGGTCGGCTGAGCCGCCGACCAGCTCGGGCACCTTCGAGGCCGCCCACTGGATGACCTCGTTGGAGGCCTTGCGGGTCGCGATCATGCCCGCGTCGGGACCCTTCTTGGGCACGTCGGAGTCCCAGCCGTCCGGCAGCCGGCCGGCGAACATGCGCTCGAGCTCGGCCCGGTGCGGCGAGGCCTCGAACTCCTGGCTCCATGTCTCGAAGTCCTCGTTGCCGCGGCCGACGCACTCGCGGAACTGGCGAAGGGCCTCGTCGGGGATGAAGAACGGCTCCTCGCTGGGCCAGTTGTAGGCCTGCTTGGTGAGCCGGATCTCCTCCTCGCCGAGCGGCGAGCCGTGCGCCTCGTGCGTGTCCTGCTTGTTCGGCGAGCCCGGGGCGATGTGGGTGCGGATGACGATCAGGCTCGGCCGGTCGGTGACGTCCTGGGCGGCGCGGACGGCCGCCTCCATGTTGTCGAGCTCGAGGTCCTCGCCGAGGTCCTGGACGTGCCAGCCGTAGGCCTCGTAGCGCTTGCCGACGTCCTCGGAGAACGCGAGCGCCGTGTCGCCCTCGATCGAGATGTGGTTGTCGTCGTAGAAGGCGATGAGGCGGCCGAGGCCGAGGTGGCCGGCCAGCGAGCTGGCCTCGGAGGCGATGCCCTCCTCGAGGTCGCCGTCGGAGGCGATCACATACGTGAAGTGGGCGATCAGCTCCTCGCCGAAGCGGGCGGCGAGCATGCGCTCGCCGAGGGCGAGGCCGACGGCGGTCGAGATGCCCTGCCCGAGCGGCCCCGTGGTGGTCTCGATGCCGGGCGCGTGGCCGTACTCGGGGTGGCCGGCGGCGGGCGAGTTGAGCTGGCGGAAGTTCTTGATGTCGTCGAGCGAGACCCCGTAGCCGGTCAGGTGCAGGGTCGAGTACAGGAGCATCGACGCGTGCCCGGCGGACAGCACGAAGCGGTCGCGGGCGGGCCAGTCGGGGTGCTCCGGCGCATGACGCATGATGCGCGTGTAGAGCAGGTATGTGACGGGCGCCAGCGCCATCGGCGTGCCCGGGTGGCCTGAGTTCGCCTTCTGGACCGCGTCCATCGAGAGCGTGCGGATCGTGTTGACGCACAGCTCGTCGAGCGTGGTCTCCGTCGCCTGGGTCAAGTCGGCTCTCTCTCCTGGTTGTCGTGAGGCCCACAAGCTACGCGACGACGCGCCCTAGGGTCTGTCCGAGAAGACCCGTCCCGGCCGGGAGCGTCGTGGACCGAGCCGGGCGCCGCACGAATCCCGAAGGGAATACGGCCGTATTTCCGAGGGGTCGGGTGGCGATCCGGCGAAGTGTCCACGGCGGTCCTGGCCGTGACGGGGTTCTCGGACAGGCCCTAAGGGGTTCTACGCCGCGCCTAAGGGGTCTGACCCCTTAGGTCGGCGCGACCTCCCGATGTGCGGGCGCGGCCTCAGCCGCATAGTGCCCTCCATGCACACGCTCAACGCCCGAGTCATCGCCGCCCAGTTCGTCGAGGAGCGCATCGACACCGCCTCCCGCCAGCGCCGCTTCGGCCGCTCTCGCCGTCGCTTCATGCGCGGCGAGCGCCGTGAATCTCCCTCCTCCCCGACCGCCGGTCGGCTCCGCGTAAGCGGCGCCGGCCGGTGAGCGTGCTCCCCGCGGACACGGCCTCCACAATGGAGGTCGTGCTCCGCCGCGTTTCCAGCAGCACTTTCGTCGGGCGCACCGAGGAGCTGGCCACGCTCGAGGCGGCGGCCCGACGCATGCCGGCGTTTGCCTTCGTGGCCGGCGAGTCGGGCGTCGGCAAGAGCCGGCTCGTCGCGGAGCTCGAGGCGCGCGCCGAAGTTCCGTTCCTCGTCGGCCACTGTCTGGAGCTGGGCGGCACGACGTTCCCCTACGCCCCGCTCGCCGAAGCGCTCAGGCCGCTCGGCGAGTCGGTTCCCGACGCGTCGAGCCAGGCGCAGGTGTTCGAGGCGCTGCTCGCCCTTTTCGACCGACTCGGCCCTGTCGCGCTGGTGATCGAGGACCTCCACTGGGCCGACCCCTCCACGCGCGACTTCCTCGTCTTCCTCGTCCGCAACGCGCGGACCGAGCCGCTCTTCCTGCTCGCCACGTACCGGTCCGACGAGCTCCACCGCCGCCATCCGCTGCGTCCCGTGCTCGCCGAGCTCGAGCGCGCCCCGCGCGTCGAGCGCATCGCGCTCGAGCCCTTCAGTCGGCACGAGGTGAGCGAGCAGCTCACCGGCATCCTCGGCGACGAGCCCGATCCCGGCCTGGCCGACCGCCTGTACGCGCGTGCGCAGGGCAACGCCCTCTACACCGAGGAGCTGCTGGCCGCCTCCGCCGACACCGGCGAGCTCCCGGCCACGCTCCGCGACGCGCTGCTCGGACGCTTCGAGCGCCTGCCGGCGGCCGCCCAGGACGTGGTGCGCGTGACCGCCGTGGCGGAGCGGCCGATCGGCCACGGCCTGCTCGAGGCGGTCCTGCCCGGCGACGTCACCGACGGAGCCCGCGAGGCGGTCGCGCACCAGATCCTCGTCACCCACCCCGACGACACGTACGCGTTCCGCCACGCGCTCGTCGGCGAGGCGATCTACGAGGATCTGCTGCCGGGCGAGCGGACCACGCTGCACGCGGCGCTGGCGCGAGCGATGGAAGCCGACCCCACCGCGCCGCAGGCCGAGCTCGCCTGCCACTGGCACGGCGCGCACGACCTGCCGCGGGCGCTCGCCGCGTCGGTGGCGGCGGGCATGGAGTCACAGCGCCTCCACGCGCCCGGCGAGGCGCTGCGACAGCTCGAGGACGCGCTGGCATTGTGGGACCGCGTGCCCGACGCGCTCGAGCGCGCGGGGATGGCGCGGTCTGACGTGCTGCGGGCGGCGGCCGCGGCGGCCAACGACGGCTTCGAGTCGGCCCGCGCGATCGCGCTGCAACGGGAGGCGATCGCGGGCGCCGCGGACGCCGACCCGGTCGCACTGTCCGGCATGCACGCCCAGCTCGGCCACTACCTGCGGCACGCCAACCAGCACGACGCAAGCGATGAGGAGGTGCGCCGGGCGCTCGAGCTGCTGCCGGAGGACGCCCGGCTCGAGCGCGCGCGGCTGCGCGATCAGAGCTCGAAGAGTCTGATGCTGCGCGGCCACTTCCACGATGCCGCGCTCGAGGCGCACGAGACCGCGGTGGAGGCGCGGAAGCTCGGCGCGCTCGACCTCGAGGCGGGCGCCGTCAACACCGAGGGCATCTCGCGCGGCGCGCTCGGCAACGTCGAGGAGGGCGCGCGGCTGCTGCGTCGCGCGCGCGACCTCGCGCTCGAGATCGACTCGCCGGCCGAGCTGTCACGAGCGGCGGCGAACCTGTCCGAGCTGCTCGACCTGGCCGGGCGCACGGAGGAGGCCCTGGCCGAGGTCCAGGCCTCGCTGCAGGTGATCTACGACCACCCCGAGCGCTCGCTCTACGACACCTTCCTCGAGCTCCAGGGCGCGTGCCAGCTCATGCGGCTGGGGCGTACGGCCGAGGCCGCGGCGGCGATGCCCGACCGCGTTCCCGGCGACGCGATCACCTCGACGGGGACCTACTACGCCGCGATGCGCGCCACCCTCGCCCTGCTGCGCGGCGAGAACGACGCGGCGCGCGCGGCGCTCGAGGAGCTGCGCCAGTCCGTGCAGGCCAACCGGCACCCGCAGTGGGTCGAGGTGCTGGAGACGATGACCATCGAGCTCGCCCTGCGCGAAGGCAGGCTCGACGTCGCGCGCGCCGCCGTGGCGCGCGGCCTCCCGGAGATCGACGGCACCGAGGAGGGCGGCCGGCTCGTGAAGCTCCTCTGGGCGGCTCTGCGAGTCGAGGCCGAGGCCGCCGAGCGCTCGCGCGCGACGTTCGACGACGAGACCGCGCGGACTTTGCGCGCGCGGCTCGCGAACGCGGTCACGCGGCCCGCGCAGTGGGCCGAGGGCCCGCGCTACGCCGCGCTGGCCGCGGCGGAGCTGACCCGGATCGAGCACGCGCCCGACCCGCAGGCATGGCTCGCGGCCGCCGCCGGCTTCGACGAGATCTCGCTGCCGTTCCCGGCCGCCTACGCCCGCCTGCGCGCGGCCGAGGCGTTCGTGGCGGCCGGCGACCGCGCCGCCGCCGCCGAGCCGCTGGGCGCCGCGATCGCCGCGGCGGAGGCGATGGAGGCTGCGCCGCTCGCTCAGGCCGCGCGCGCCCTCGCGCGCGGCGCGCGCGTGCGGATCGAGGACACCGTCCCCGCGCCCGAGCCGGAGCCCGCGGCGCCGTTCGGCCTCACGCCGCGCGAGCACGAAGTGCTGCTGCTGGTCGCCGAGGGCCACACCAACCGCGAGATCGGCGAGCGGCTGTACATGAGCGAGAAGACCGCGAGCGTCCATGTGTCGCGGATCCTGGCCAAGCTCGACGTGAGCGGCCGGGTTGAGGCCGCGGCGGTGGCGCACCGCCTCGGGCTGACAGCGGGGTCGCGCTAAGGACATTCGCTGATCGGCCGACATATGGGGCGATGACCCCAGCCGCCGCAGAGACCCTGAACAAGATCCGCAGCCGCGCCGACCGCATGCTCGCGCTGCTGCTCGTCGCCCACTTCCCCGTCGCGCTCGGCCTCGCCGCCCTGCACGGGACGTGGCTCACCGCGGTCCTGTGGGGCGGCGCCATGTCGGCCACGTGCTGGTGGCTGGCTCATACGCGGCCGGGAGCGGTCATCACCCGATTCGCCATCGCCGCGAGCCTCATGGGTTACTCGGCGCTGCTCATCCACGAGAGCGGCGGCGTCATCGAGGTCCACTTCCACATCTTCGCCGGGCTCGCCTTCCTGCTCGTCTACCGCGACTGGCGCCTCCCGGTGTTCGCCGCCGTCGTCGTCGCGGTCCACCATCTCGCGCTCGACACCTTCCAGGACACGCACCACCAGCTCATCCACCTGCTGCCCGCGGGGCGGCACGGCCTCCCGATCGTCCTCCTGCACGCGGTCTTCGTCGTCTTCGAGACGGTCGTCCTCGTCTTCCTCTCCGTCACTCTGGAGCGCGAGGTGGCCGAGATGGCCGATCACCGCGCCCGGGAGGCCGCCGGCCGCCGGGAGCTTGCCGAGCTGGCCGGCCGCCTCGAGCGCCGCGACCTGTCGGCCCCCGCCGGCGACGGCGGCTCGGAGGCGAGCGTCGCCATGCGCGAGGGCATCGCCCAGGTCGCCGACCTGGTGCGCGCCATCCGCGCCACCGCCCACGAGGTCGCCGAGTCCTCCCGCGAGGTCGTGGCCGGCGCCGAGGACGCGGGCCGCGTGAGCAACGAGATCGTCTCCGCCGTCTCCGACGTGGCCGCCGGCGCCGAGCGCCAGGCCGTCCTGGTCTCCGAGACCCACGACGCCGCCGTGCGCGTGACCGAGGCCGTCCGCGGCAACGCCGAGGAGGCCGAGGCCGCCGCCGGCGCCGCCGAGGAGGCCCGCACGCTGGCCGGCGAGGGCCGCACCGCCGTCGAGGAAGCCGGCCGCACGATGGCCGGCGCCCGCGAAGGCTCGCACGCCATGACGTCCGCCATGGGCGAGCTGACCGAGCGCTCGCAGGAGATCTCCGGCCTGGTCAGCACGATCACCGCGATCGCCGACCAGACCAACCTCTTGGCCCTCAACGCCGCCATCGAAGCTGCCCGCGCCGGCGAGCACGGCAGGGGCTTCGCCGTCGTCGCCGACGAGGTGCGCAAGCTCGCCGAGAAGTCCGGCGACGCCGCGCGCAGCATCGCCGCGTCCGTCGGCGTGATCGACAACCTGACCGGCCAGGCCGCCGAGGCCGTCCGCGAGGCCGCCGACCGCACCGAGGCGGGCGCCGGCACGGTCGCCAACGCCGGCGAGGCGTTCGAGCGCATCGACGAGGCCGTCGCCGGCCTGGTCGACCGCGTGCAGCGGATCGCCGAGCGCGCCGGGCAGGTCGCCGAGGACTCCGACGCCGTGCGCACGCGCATGGACGAGGCCGCGCGCCTGACCGAGACCTCGTCCGCGAACACCGAGGAGGTCTCGGCCACCACCGAGCAGACCGCCTCGGCCGCGCGCGTGATGGCCGGATCCGCCGCCCGCCTGGGCGAGGCCGCCGCCGAGCTCGAGGAGCTCGTCGTGCAGTTCACGGTGGATCAGCCCCAACCTGTCTAGGGCCTAAAATCTCCGTCATGGAGACGGAGAAGAAGACAGACGCCCAGTGGCGTGAGGAGCTGACCCCCGAGCAGTACGACGTCCTGCGGAAGGGCGCGACCGAGCGCGCCTTCACGGGCAAGTACTGGGACAGCCACGACGACGGCACCTTCCGCTGCGCGGGCTGCGGCGCGGAGCTGTTCTCGTCGGGCACGAAGTTCGACTCGGGAACCGGCTGGCCGAGCTTCACCGAGCCGGCCGTCGCAGAGGCGGTCGAGCTGCGCGAGGACCGCTCGTGGGGCATGGGCCGGACCGAGGTGATCTGCCGCAACTGCGGCGGCCACCTGGGCCACGTGTTCGACGACGGCCCGCGCGACGCGGGTGGGATGCGGTACTGCATCAACTCCTGCGCGCTCGACTTCAATAAGAGCTGAGAGATCGAATGCGGCTTACTCGCATTCGCAAGCTCATGCGAGCGCCTTGATTACCGCCCGGGTCACGAGCACACGGCTGATCGGCCGTGCCGCCGAGCTGGCGGAGCTCGAGGCCGCGCTCGCCGAGGCCGCCGACGACCGGCCCTCGATCGTGTTCCTGGCCGGCGAGTCCGGCGTCGGCAAGTCGCGCCTGCTCGCCGAACTCGAGCGCCAGGCGACCGAGGGCGGCGCGCTGGTCATGGCGGGCGACTGCGTCGACCTCGGCGAGAGCGAGCTGCCCTACGTGCCGCTCGTCGCCGCGCTGCGCCCGCTCGCCCGCTCGGGCGACCCGGCGCTGACCGAGCCGGTGCGTACGGCCGTGGCGCCGCTCCTCCCCGGGCTCGCGCCCGCGACCCCGGAGGCCGAGGACGGCGCCCAGGCGCGCTTGTTCGAGGGCCTCCTGTCGCTGCTCAACGCGCTCGGCGAGCAGCGCCCGGTCCTGCTCCTGATCGAGGACCTGCACTGGGCCGACCGCTCGACGCGGGCGGCGCTCGCCTTCCTCGCGCGCAGCCTGGTGGCCGAGCGCGTGCTCCTGGTCTGCTCCTACCGGCCCGACGAGCTGCACCGCCGCCACCCGCTGCGCCCGCTGCTGGCCGAGGTCGAGCGCAACGCGCGCGCCCGCCGCATCACGATCGAGCCGCTGACGCGCGAGGAGCTCGCCGACCAGCTCGCCGACATCCTCGGCGCGCCGGCCGAGCCAGACCTGCTCGAGCGGCTGTGGACACGCTCGGGCGGCAACCCGCTGTACTGCGAGGAGCTGCTCGCCGCCGGGCTCGACGGCCGCGGCGCGGCACCCGACACGCTGCGCGACGCGCTGATGCTCCGCGTCGAGCAGCTGTCCGAGCCCGCGCAGGAGATCCTGCGGCTCGTGGCCGTCGGCCAGCGGACCGATCATCCGCTGCTCGCGCAGACCAGCGGCCTCGACGAGCGCACGCTGCGCGACGCCCTGCGCGAGGCCGTCGACAGCCACATCCTCGTCGCCGACGACGACGGCCGCTACCGCTTCCGGCACGCGCTCCTGCGCGAGGTCGTCGAAGACGACCTGCTGCCGGGCGAGCGGGCCGCGCTGCACCTGGCGCTGGCGCGCGCGCTGGAGCAGCGGATCGACGACCAGGCCGGCGCGGTGCTCACCGCCGCCGTCGCCCACCACTTCGCCGCCGCCGGCGAGCAGCCCGCCGCGCTCGAGTGGTCGGTCCACGCCGCCACCGCGGCCGAGCGCGTGTACGCGCACGGCGAGGCGAGCGCGCTGCTCGAGCGCGCGCTCGAGCTCTGGGACCGCGTGCCCGACGCCGAGCAGCGTGCCGGCGAGGACCACGTCGGGCTGCTGTGGCGCGCCGGCCAGGCGGCCTCGGCGCTCGGCCATCCCGGCCGGCAGCTCGCGCTCTACGAGACCGCGCTCGGCGAGCTCGACCCCGCCGCCGACCCGCACCGGGCCTCGAAGATGCTCGAGGGCATCGCCCGCGCGCAGCGCAGCCTGAACCGCCCGAAATCCAGCATCGAGACGCTGGAGCGGGCGCTCGAGCTGGTCGAGGGCGCGGACGGCAAGGCCGGCGAGGCGCGCGCCCGCCTGCTCGCGGGCCTGGCCCGCGGCCGCATGCTCGACGGGCGCTTCGTCGACAGCGTGGAGACCGCCCGGCAGGCGCTCGACGCCACGATCGCGGCCGGCCTGCGCTGGGCCGAGGGCCACGCCCGCAACACGCTCGGCTTCTCGCTGGCCATGATCGGTGAGGTCGACGAGGGCGCCGAGCAGCTGCGCCACGCGATCCGCATCGCGCGCGAGCGCGACGACCTGGCCGACCTCAGCGACGCCTACGTCAACTACTCCGACATGCTCCACATCCTCGGCCGCTCCGACGAGGCGCGTGCGATCACCCTGGAGGGCCGCGAGGTGGTGGGCGGTCGCCGCCCGATCGCGACCATGTGGCTCGACTGCCAGCTCTCCGAGTTCGCGTACGACGTCGGCGACTGGGAGGAGTCCGAGCACCGCCTGCCCGACCCGCTGCGCTGGACCGGCGTGCACACGCGCGTGAACCTCAACCTGCGCAAGGCGCACCTGATGGTCGGCCGCGGGCGGCACGACGCCGCGCGCGACGTGATGACCGAGCTCACCGAGCTGGCCGCCGACTCGAGCGAGCCGCAGTTCGTCGGGCCCGTCGCCACGCTCACCGCCGAGCTGCGCCGCCGCGAGGGCGACCTCGACGCGGCGCGCGCGGCGATCGACCGCGGGCTCGACCAGATGGAGTTCTGCACCGACGACGCGGCGCGCGTGTCGGCCGTGGCCGCGGCGGGGGTCACGATCGAGGCCGACGCCGCCCAGCGCGCTCGCGACCTCGGCGACAAGGAGGCGGAGACCGCCGCCGTCCGGCGCGTCGACGACCTGCTCTCGCGCGTCGCCGCGGCCGCCGTCCGCACGCGGCCCGTCGAGTGCGCCCTGCTGCTGGCCGCCCGCGCCGAGGCGGGCCGCGCCGGCGGGCGACCCGACCCGGCGGCGTTCGCCCGGGCAGCCCAGGCGTGGTCGGACCTCACGCGCCCGGAGCCGGCGGCGATCCTGCGCTGGCGCGAGGCCGAGGCCCACATCGCCCGCGCGGACCGCGAGGCGGCCACCGCCGCCGCCTGCGCCGGGGAGGAGATCGCCGTCCGGCTCGGCGCCGGCTGGCTGCGCGGCGAGATCGAGGGCCTCGCCGCCCGCGCGCGGCTCGACATCGCCGTCGACCACGACGAGGAGCCCGCGGACGAGCCGGAGGAGGACGACGGCTTCGGCCTCACCTCGCGCGAGCGGCAGGTGCTGGCGCTGGTGGCCGAGGGCGCCACCAACCGGGAGATCGGCGCGCAGCTCTTCATGGCCGAGAAGACGGCCAGCGTGCACGTGTCGCGCATCCTCTCCAAGCTCAACGTGCGGTCCCGGACCGAGGCGGCGGCCGTCGCCCACCGGAACCGGCTGTCGTGACGCTCGAGGACGTCGTCGCCCTCGAGCTCAGCCTGCTGGATCCGCAGGTCCGCCGCTCGCCGGAGCGGGTGCAGCGGCTCCTGCACCCGGACTTCCGCGAGTACGGCGTGTCGGGCGCCTGGGAGCGCGACGGGATCGTCGCCGCGCTCGCCGCCGACCCCGGGCCCGGATGGGAGGCGACGGACGTCGAGGCGCGCGAGGTCACTTCCGGCGTCGTGCTCGTCACCTACCGCGCGGCAGGCTCGCTGCGCAGCTCGCTCTGGGTCGAGGGGCCGGAGGGCTGGCAGATCCTGTTCCACCAAGGGACGCCCGCCGGGTGACGGCGCGGCTCTAGTCTCCGCGCCATGCCATCGCCCGAAGCTCCGCTGACCGGCTCCTGCCCCTGCGGCACGGTGACCTTCGAGGTCACCGCTCCCTTCCAGACCGCCGGCTACTGCCACTGCAAGCGCTGCCAGCGACGCAGCGGCGCGCTGTGGTCGGAGAACGGGATCGTCGACGCCCGCGCCTTCCGGCTCCTCACCGGCGCCGACGTGGTCCGCGCGTGGAAGCCGCCCGACGGGCTCGCCAAGTCGTTCTGCACGCTGTGCGGCGGTCACCTCTTCACCGGCGAGCCCGGCGGCGACGGCATCGTCGGCGTACGGCTCGGCGCCGTCGACGGCGATCCCGGCATCCGCCCGCAGTGGCACCAGTTCGTCGAGTCGGCGCCCGACTGGGAGCCGCTGCCCGACGACGGCCTGCCCCGCTTCCCGGGGCGGCGCCAGGTCTAGCCGAGCCCGAGCAGCTCGGCGAAGTTGAGCCGCGGCCCGCCGGCCTCGAACACGGCGTAGTCCTGGACGACCATCCGCACGCGGCCGCGACGCTCGCGCCGGTGCGTTAGCCGCAGCAGGCTCCCGTCATCCTGCGCGACGTAGAGCCGCGTGTTCTGCGACGGGTCGGGATCGACGACCACGAGGTACGCGGGCCGGCCGCCGACCTCGGCCTCGGAGACCACCTCCAGGCGCCCCTCGCGGACGAGCCGCACCGGATCGAGGACCACGCCCGCCCGCCACGGGCGCATGAGGAAGTCGGGAGCCTCGCCGGACGCCGCGTCGTGGTCGACGAGACCTCCGCGCGCGTAGGTGCTCACGCCGCGCTCGTCGGCCACCTGCTCGAACCCGCCGTCCCGCGTCGTGCGCTGCGCGCGCCAGCCGGAGCCGCCGAGGTCGAGCCAGACCTCGTCGCTCCAGCCCGACGGCGGCAGGTCCGGCATGTTCGGCTCCGGCACCACGCGGATCTCCTCGGTCACCACGTGCAGGACGCCGTGCGTCGCCTCCAGCTCGCGCTCGAACGACTGGACGGCGTCCGGCAGATCGGAGCCGCCGCAGCCCGCGAACCCGAGCAGCAGGAGCGCGACGAAGGCCGCCCTCATGGCCGGTACGGCGGCGCGACGCCCCAGCCCCAGCGCGGTACGGGGGCGTGCGGGACGGTGTCGGCGCCGGGCTGCGAGTTGTGCAGGGCCAGGCGGGACCCCCACTCGGCGTAGCCCATCAGCGCGGCGCGGAACTCGGGGTCGTCCGGGAGGGCGGCGAGGTCGGCCGCGCGGCTCAGCAGCGTGACGAACCGCAGCCGCATGGCGGGCGTGATGCCGAGCCCGCGGTGCTTGGCCAGCATGTGCTCGTAGCCGCCGTGGTCCTCCGTGTAGCGGGCCGGACCGCCCATGACCTCGCACCACCACAGCGTCACGTGGCGGCGGTGCTCCTCGCTCACCCGCCCGCCGAACAGGGCGGCCAGCTCCCCGTCCTCCTCGACGAGGTCGTAGAAGGCGTTCAACCAGCGCGCGAACGCCTCCTCGCCGCCGCCCCATTCGTAGATCGTGGGGTCCACCCGCTGGACGCTACACCGGCTTGCGCCCCGCGTTGACGAGCCCGACGCCGCCGGCCACCGGGTCGCCGGGGAACGCGTAGAACGCGCCCGGCTCCGCCCCGCGCTCGCCGAACCCGATGCCGGCGCCCTCGAGCGCCTTGATCATGCCGGCGACCGTCTTGATCGACCACGGGGCGAAGCTGCGGTCGATCGAGATCTGCTGGCGGCCGCCGAGCGCGGTCTGCGCGAAGCGCGCGATGGCGCGGTGCTCGGCCTCGACGGCGCAGCCCTCGGCGAGGTAGCGCGCCGCGCGCGCGTCGCCGCGCTTGGCGAACGCCGTGGTGCCGGTCAGGTAGCCCATCAGCTCGACGGTGTCGGCCGTCTCGATCGACTCGAAGAGGCCGACCCCGCCGGCCCCGAACGCGGCGTCCGGGATCCAGAAGCGCAGCGTGAACTGGCGGCCGCCGAGCTTGCGCAGCGCGACCACGTGGTCGTACTCCGCCGTGTTGGCGGCCTTCAGCGTCTCCACCAGGCCCTCCGACGGCGTGCCGGGAGCGCGCTTGATCGCCTCGGTCAGGAACGTGACGCCGAAGCTCTCGGCGGTGGCGAGGCTGTTGAGGATCCTCCGCGGCGACTCGCCCTTCGCCGCCCACGCGGGGGTCGCGGCGCCGAGCGCGACGGCCCCTCCCGCGGCGACCTGGAGCAGCCGGCGGCGCGTGTGCGAGTCGGCCCTCGTGTCCTCGAGGACGTTGGCAAGCACCTGCATGTCGTGGGACTCCATGAGCCCTCCTCGGGTTCGCTCATCAACCTGAGCGCCCCGCGGCGCGTAGTCCTTACCGTGATGGGCATGGCGACCGTGGTGGCCCGCGGGCTGGTGAAGACCTTCGGCGAGGGCCGGGCGGCGCGGCGCGTGCTCGACGGGGCGGACCTGACCGTCGAGCCGGGCGAGGTGGTCGCGATCCTCGGCCGGTCGGGATCGGGCAAGTCGACCCTGCTGCACCTGCTCGGCGGGCTCGACCGGCCCGAGGCGGGGACGATCGAGGTGGCGGGCGAGCCGGTCACCGGCGCGGGCGAGCGCGAGCTGAGCGCGCTGCGGCGCCACCGGATCGGGTTCGTGTTCCAGTTCTTCCACCTGCTGCCGGAGCTGACCGGCGAGGCCAACGTGCTGCTCGCCGGGCGCGTGCGCGGCGCCCACCCGGAGGCCCGCTCGCGCGGGCGCGACCTGATCGACCGGCTTGGCCTGCGCCCGGTCGCGGACACGATGCCGGGCAAGCTGTCGGGCGGCGAGCAGCAGCGGTTCGCGATCGCCCGCGCGCTGGTCAACGACCCGGCGCTGGTGCTGGCCGACGAGCCGACCGGCAACCTCGACGTCGAGGCCGGCGCCGAGGTGCTGCGGCTGCTGCGCGCCGGGGCGGCCGACGGGCGCGCGGTCGTGCTCGTCACGCACGAGCCGGCGGCGGCCGCGATCGCCGACCGCGTGCTGACGCTGCGCGACGGGAAGCTCGTCGCGTGATCGCGCGCCGGAGGCTGGCGGCGGCCGGCATCGTGGCGGCGTCGCTGGTGGTCGGGACCGGTGTCACGGTCGGCTACGGGCTGGCGACCGGATTCGACCGCGCGGCCGACCAGGCCGGCCTCCCGGACGTGATCGCACGCTTCGACCCCGAGTCGCGGGAGACGCTCGACGAGCGCGTGCGCGCGCTGCCGAACCTCGCGGCGCGCTCGTACCGGTTCGAGCGCACGAACGTCGGGCTGTGGGCCGGCGGCCGCCACAACCACCGCGGCGCCGTGCACGTGGTGATGGGCGGCCCGCGCGGCTACCTGATCGCCGACGGCCGCGACCTCTCGGGCCGCCCGGGCGAGGTCGTCATCGAGCGCGGGCTGGCGCGCGACTGGGATCTCTCGGTCGGCGACCGGCTCGCGGTCGGGCGGCCCGGTGAGGGGCGCGAGATCGTCGGGATCTCGGTGTCGCCGGACAACGTCGCCTATCCGCTCGCGCGCGCGGCGCGGGTGTACGTCGCCGGTGACGGGCGGCCGAACGTGGCGCTGCTGTGGCTCAACGACCCGTCGAAGGCCGACGTCACGCTGACGCAGGCGCGCTCGGTCTCGTTCGGCCTGGGCCGGCTGGAGTTCGTGACGCGCGAGGGCGTCCGGGTCCTGCTGAGCCAGGCCGCCGGGATCGTGATCTCGCTGCTGGTCGCGTTCTCGCTCGTCGCGCTGCTGGCCGCGGGAACGATGCTCGCCGCGAGCGCGCACGCCGACGTGCAGCGCCGGCTCGCCACCTTCGGCGTGCTTCGCGCGCTGGGCTTCTCGCCCGCCGGGATCGCGGCGCGGCAGGCGAAGGAGGCGGCGCTCGTCGCGCTGCCTGCGGCCGCCCTGGGGATCGCGCTCGGCGCGGTCGCGGTGGCCGGCCCGGCCGCCGGCCTGCTCGCCTCGCTGAACGAGCGCCCGCCGGGCGGCGCGCTCGCGCTGCCGCTGCTCGCCGCGCTGGCCGCCGTGGTCACGATCGTCGTGGCCGCCGCGACGTGGCCGGCCTGGCGGGCCGCGCGGCGGCCGCCCGTGGAGATCCTCCGCGGCGGCGACATCGCCCCGCGGGCGCACGCCTCCTCGGGCGGGCTGGCGGCGCTCGGCGTGCGGTTCGCGACCGCCGCCCGGGCGCGCTGGGTGGCCGCCGTGGCCACGATCGGCGTCTGCGCGGGCGTGGTCACTTTGATGCTCGCACTGGCGTCGCTGCTCGAGCGGCTGCGCGACGACCCCGGAACGGTCGGCAAGCGCTACCAGCTCACCGTGCAGCTCGACCGGGCGACGCTCGAGCAGGTGCGCGCCGTGCCCGGGGTGGCCGACGCCGGCCCGCGGTTCGCGACCGACGCCGCCGACTCGTTCCGGCTCGACAAGCCGTACCGGATCGTCGCCTATCCCGGCGACCACACGCGCTTCGAGGCGCCACCGCTGGCCGACGGGCGGCGGCTGCGCGCCCCCGGCGAGATCGAGGTCGGCCTCGGGCTGGCCGACGCGCTCGGCCTGCGGCCGGGCTCGGCGCTCGCGGCGCAGCTCCCGGCCGGCGACGAGGTGCGCTTCCGCGTGGTGGGGGTGGTGCGGGCGCTGGAGAACGACGGGCGGATCGCGTGGGCGCGGCCGGACCGCCTCGGCGACCTGACGGGGTCGGTGGCGGTGCGGCTCGACGCCGGCGCCGACCGCGCGGTCGTCGCGCAGCGACTGGAGGCGATCGGCGCACCCTCGACCCGCGTGGGCGGCGCGAGCACCCGCAATGCCGAGTTCCTCGGCGTGCTCGCCGCGCTGCTGCGCGGCGTCGGGCTGGCGGTGGGGCTGGTGTGCCTGTACGCGCTCGTGCAGGCGCTGGCCATGACCGCGCGCGAGCGGCGCGGGGCGGTGGCGCTGCTGCGCGCCTGCGGCGGCGACGCCCGCACCGTCGCGCTTGTGCTGCTCGGCGCGTCGGCGGCCGTCGCGGTGCCCGGCGCGGTGCTCGGCGTCGCCCTGGAGGCGGCGGTGCTCGGGCCGCTGGTGGCGCGCCTGGCCGCCGGCTTCGCCTCGCTGCCGATCGCTCCGACGCCGGGCCAGGTCGTGCTCGTGGTCGCCGGGCTGCTCGCCCTGGCGGCCGCGGCGACCGCGCTCGTCGCCAGGCGGGTTCTGCGCGAGCCGATCGTCCTGGGGCTGCGTGAGGAATGAGGCGCGCGCTCCTCCTCTTGTGCCTCGCGCTCGCCGGCTGCGGCGGCGCCGGCGCCGCGAGCACGCCCGCGACCTCGACGCTCGCGGTCACGCTCGTCGATCGCGACGGCGACGGGTTCCTCGAGCGCGGCCCGGGCGAGCCGCTGCGCGGGCCGCGCGGCGGGCGCGTGCTGGCCACCTTCGGCCAGCTCACCGACACGCACGTGCGCGACGAGGAGTCGCCCGCCCGCGTGCCGTTCCTCGACCGGCTGGGCGCTCCGCTGAACTCGACCTTCCGCCCGCAGGAGGCGTTCTCGACCCAGGTGCTCGATGCCGCCGTGCGCGCGCTCGGGCGCGAGCGCCCGCAGGCGGTGGTGGTGACCGGCGACATCGTCGACTCGGCGCAGGAGAACGAGCTTGACCAGGCGCTGGCCGTGCTCGAGGGCGGCGTCGTCGCGCCCGACAGCGGGCGTCCCGGCTACGACGGCGTGCAGGCGGCCTCCAACCCCGACCCGTTCTACTTCCGGCCCGACAACGACGCCCCGCGCCACCCTGGCGCGCTGGCCGCCGCCCAGGGGCGCTTCCGCGCGAGCGGCCTGAGCGTGCCGTGGTACCCGGCGGTCGGCAACCACGACGTGCTCGTGCAGGGCGAGGTGCCGGCCACCGACGCGATCGAGGCCGTGGCCACCGGCGACCGGATGGTCACCGGGATCGACCCCGCCTTCCTGCCGCCGACGATCGACGAGGACGACGCGGCCGAGGCGGTCGACGTGCTGCTGCGCCAGGGCGAGGCGTTCGGACGCGCCGAGACCGTGCCCGCCGATCCCGCGCGACGGCACCTGGCGCCCGCCGAGCTGGTCTCGCGGCTCGCGTCCGCCGCCGGCGTGACCGCGGCCGCCACGGATCGGCTCGACTACACGTTCGACGTCGGCGAGGCGCGGGGGATCGTGCTCGACACGGCGAACCGCGAGGGCGGCTCGCGCGGCCTGGTCACTGCGAGGCAGGTGGCATGGCTGCGGGCGCAGCTCGACACGGATCGCTGGATCGTCGTCTTCGCCCACAACCCGCTCGAGTCCTCGGACGGCGGCGAGGCCGCGCTCGCCGCGCTCGACGCCGCTCCCCGGGTGGCCGCGGTCGTGTCCGGCAACCGGCACCGCAACACGATCGAGCGGCGCGACGGCTACTGGCTGATCGGCACCTCGTCGCTGGCCGACTTCCCGCAGCAGGCGCGCATGTTCCGGCTGCGCGAGGCGCCCGGCGGGGCCGTGCTGGAGACCTGGATGGTCGACCACGACGGCCGCGGGCTCGCCGGCACGGCGCGCGAGCTGGCCTTCCTCGACGCCCAGGGCGGGCGCCCGCAGGGCTTCGCCGGCCGGCCTACCGACCGCAACGCGCGGCTCTTCGTGCAACCGTAGGCCGATGGCCCGACTCCTGCTCGCCGCGTTCTTCCTCGTCGCCGGAACCCTGCACTTCCTCAAGCCGAAGCCGTACGCGGCGACCATTCCCGACGCGCTGCCGCGCAAGCTCGAGCTGGTCTATGCCAGCGGCGTCGCCGAGATCGCCGGCGGGGCGCTCGTGCTCCCGGAGCGCACGCGCCGAGCGGCGGGCTGGTGGCTGATCGCCACGCTGCTCGCCGTCTTCCCCGCCAACGTGAACATGGCCGTCAACGCCGACCGCTTCCGCGCGGCGCCGGAGCCGCTGCTGTGGGCGCGGCTGCCGGTGCAAGGGCTGCTGATCGCGTGGGTGTGGCGGGTGGCGGTGCGGTGAGCGGTCACCGGGCGGCGCTGCTCGACTGGCTCGCGTGCGCCTACGGCGGCCGCGAGCAGCGCGCGGCACTGGCCGCGCGGGCGGCGGGCGACGGGCTGCTCGAGCGGGTCGCCTGGCTCGGCACGGCCGGCCACGTGCTCGACTTCGACGACACCTACCTGCCGGGCATCGCGCACCTCAGCGCGCCGACCGCGCCCGCGGCGATCGCCGTAGGCGCCTCGCTCGACCGCAGCGTCGGCGAGGCGCTCGACGCCTACGCGGCGGGCTTCGAGGCGATGGGCAGGCTCAGCCGCTCGCACGACCTCTACGAGGGCGGCTGGCACCCGACCGCGGTGTGCGGCGCCGCGGGCGCCGCTCACACGGCGGCGCGGCTCCTCGGGCTCGACGAGGAGCGGACCGGCGCCGCCGAGCGGCTGGCGCTGCTGCAGGCCGGCGGGCTGCGCGCCGCCTTCGGCTCCGACGGCAAGTCCCTGCAGGTCGGGATGGCGGCGGCGGCCGGCGTGCACGCGGCGCGGATCGCGGCCTCGGGCGTGACCATCGGTGATGCGATGGACCACCCGGCGGGGTTCGCGGCGGCCTTCGGCGCGGCGCGGGACGTGGACGGCGGCACGGCGGTCGAGCAGAACTGGATCAAGCCGTGGCCGTGCTGCCTGATGAGCCACAGCGCCGTGCAGGCGGCGTCCGAGGCGCGTGAGGCGCTGGCGGGCTCGCGCGCCCCGATCGAGGTGACGGTGCATCCGGTGGCGCGGCGGGCGGCGGCCTACGACGACGTCGCCGACGGCCTGCAGGCGAAGTTCTCGATCCCGTACCTGGTCGCGTACGTGGTGCTGCACGGCGAGCCCGAGCCCGCCGGCTTCGACGGCGTCGACCCGGACGCGCGGGCGCTCGCGCTGGGGCGCGTGCGCCTCACGACGGACGAGTCCCTGCGCCAGGCCGAGGCCGTCGTCGCCCTCGACGGCGAGGTCGTGGCCCGCGTGCCCGCCTCGCGCGGGTCGCCGGAGGCGCCGATGGACGCGGAGGCGCTTGATGCCAAGTGCCGGCGGCTGGCCGGCTCGCGGCTCGACGGCGTGCTCGACGACCTCGGCGCGCCGGCTCAGGTCCTGCTCGACGCGCTGGCCTGAAGGCGGGCCAGCACGTCGGCGTGCAGCGCCGGGTTGGCGGCCACGGCGCCGCGGCCGGCCGCCGTCCGGTCGCCGTCGAAGTCGGTGAAGATGCCGCCGCCCTCCTCCACGATCAGCTGCATGGGGAGCAGGTCCCACAGGTCGCCGCGCGGGGCGAAGGCGGCGTCGACGGCGCCCTCGGCGAGCAGCATCAGCGCCAGGAAGGACTCGAAGCCGCCGCTCAGCCGGGCGGCGTGCAGCAGCGGCGCGGCATCGATCTCGAAGCCGAGGAACAGGTTGGCGTGGGCGACGAACGCGTCCTCGACGCGCTCCACCCGCGAGACCTCGATCGGCCGCCCGTCCCGGAACGCGCCGCCGCCCCGCGCGGCCCACCAGCGCCGCCGCAGCGCCGGCGCCGACACGACCGCCACCAGCGGCCCCTGCGGGTCCTCGAGCGCGATCAACGTGCCCCACACGGGGATGCCGCGCGCGAACCACTCTGTCCCGTCCAGCGGATCCAGCACCCACCGCCGCTCGCCGGAGCCCATCTCCCCCATCTCCTCACCGAGGATCCGATCCGCCGGCCGCGCGGCCGCGAGCCGCTCCCGCAGCAGCCGCTCCACCGCCCGGTCCGCGTCCGTCACCGGAGTCCCATCCGCCTTCACCACCGCCCGCTCACCACGCTCGAACGCGGGCAAGGTCAGCGCATCCGCAGCATCCGCGAGCTCGAGCGAGAGAGCGAGATCGTCCACCCGCCAACCCTAAGGGGGGTCAGACCCCCCTTGCTTTCGCGGCGCGTTTGTCCGCAATTTGCGGCAACCGGATCCGCCGCGAACGACCAAGGGGGGTCAGACCCCCCTTGGTCGCGCGGTGGTCAGGCGGGGACGGCGGCGGGCTCGAGCTCGCCGCGCTGGGCGGCCTCAGCGTGCTCACGCGACGCGCGGCCGGAGACCAGGATCATGGCCAGGACCGCGCCGGCGATCGCGAAGCCCGCGCCGACCGCGAAGGCGGCCTGGAAGCCCTCGGTGAGGGCCGACGGCATCGCGGTGCCGGAGGCCAGCGCGTCGTCGGTCGTGCTGTTGGCGATGGTCGCCAGGATGGCCAGGCCGAGCGCGCCGCCGATCTGCTGCGAGGTGTTGATGAGGCCGGAGGCCAGGCCGGCCTCGTGCGCCTCCACCCCGCTCACGGCGGCCACGGTCATCGACACGAAGGCGAAGCCGAGGCCGACGGCGGCCAGCATCATCGGGCCGAGCAGGTCGCTCACGTAACTGCCGCTCACGTCGACCTGCGTGAACCACAGCAGGCCCACGGCCGTGACGAGCAGGCCGGTCACCAGCACCGGCTTGAAGCCGAACCGCGTCACCAGCCCGGCGCTCCCGCCGGCCGCCACGATGATCCCACCCGCCAACGGCAGGTACGCGAGCCCGGCCTCGAGCGCCGAGTAGCCCAGCACCTGCTGCATGTACAGCGAGATGAAGAAGAACATCGAGAACAGCGCGGCCGCGATCAGCACGGCCGACACGTTGATGCCGGTGATCGTGCGGATCCGGAAGATGCCCGGGAACGGCATCAGCGGAGCCTTCGACCGCCGCTCGATGAAGTAGAACGCGCCGATCAGGGCGAACGAGAGCAGTCCGAGGCCGATCGTCTGCGCGGAGGCCCAGCCGGCGCTGTTGGCGTCGACCAGCGTGTAGACGAGCAGCGACAGGCCGGCGGTGACGCTGATCGCGCCGGCGAAGTCGAAGTGACGGCCCTCGATGCGCGACTCGGGCAGCAGGCGCGGCGCCAGCGCGGCGGCGGCGATGCCGACCGGCACGTTGACGAACAGCACCCACTCCCAGCCGGCCCACTCGGTGAGCATGCCGCCGAGCAGGACGCCGGCGGCGCCGCCGGAGCCGGCCACCGCGCCCCAGACGCCCAGCGCCTTGTTGCGCTCGGCGCCCTCCTCGAAGAGGACGGTCACGAGCGAGAGGGCGGCGGGCGAGAGCAATGCGGCGCCGAGACCCTGGATCGCGCGGGCGATGATGAGCTGGGCCTCGTTGGTGGCGAGGCCACCCGCCAGCGAGGCGAGCGCGAACACCACGAGCCCGATCATGAAGATCCTGCGTCTACCGAGCAGGTCGGCCAGGCGCCCGCCCAGCAGCAGGAAGCCGCCGAACACGAGCACGTAGGCGTTGACGACCCAGGAGAGGTTCTCCTGGGAGAAGTTGAGATCGGCGCCGATCGACGGCAACGCGACGTTGACGATCGAGGCGTCGAGGATGACCACGAACTGGGCTGCGGCGAGCAGCGCCAGCGCGAGCCACTTGTTGGGAGTGGCGACTGACATACAGGGAGCTCCTGGGGAGGTAGGAGGTGTGTCGGGCCCTGGCTGACCGACCAGGTATCAAATCTGGAACCTGAGTTCCGGTTCCGATCATGTACCATACGGACTCCACGTTCCGCTTTCAAGTACGGATGACCACACTCGAGAAACCGCTCCGCGCCGACGCCCGCCGCAACCGCGAGAAGATCCTCGTGGCCGCGCGGGCGGTCTTCGCAGAGCAGGGCGTCGATGCCCAGATGGACGACGTCGCCCGGAAAGCCGACGTCGGCGTCGGCACCGTCTACCGCCACTTCCCGACCAAGGAAGCGCTGCTCAACGCGCTCACCGACGAGCTGTTCGCGGTCATCGCCGTCCACACCCGCACCCTCCTCACGCTCGAGGACCCGTGGGAGGCCTTCACGCGGGCGCTGTGGTTCGGCGCCGAGAAGACGGCGGGCGACCGGGCGTTCACGGAGATCATGGCCGCCCAGCAGAAGTGGCCCGCGCGCTCCTGTCCCGGCAAGGAGGACCTGCTCGTCACGGTCGGCGAGCTGATGGAGCGCTGCAAGGCCGCAGGCACGATGCGCCAGGACGCGATGGTCGAGGACATCGGGCTCCTGATGTGCGGCGTCGGCAGCGCGAGCCAGATGGAGCACCCGGTGCCCGACGCGTGGCGCAGGCACCTGGCGATCATGCTCGACGGCCTCCGCACGCAGGCCGCCGGCGGATCCCTTCACAGCTGAACTACCCTGCGCGCTTATGAGCGCGCCCGAAGCCACAGAAGACCCCGAGCTCCAGGCGGTCGCCTGGGACCTCGACCCGCTGCTCGACGGCCGGGCGGACGACCCCGACGCCGCCGTCGACGAGATGCTCGCCGAGGTCCAGCGGCGCTCCGACGCCTTCGCCGAGGCGTACGCGGGCAAGGTCGCCGAGCTCGACGGCGCCGGCCTGGTGGCCGCCCTGCACGAGCTCGAGGCGCTCCAGGAGCTGCTCGGCCGCGCCGGCTCCTACGCGATCCTCAACTTCTCCGGCGACACGGCCGACCCCGCCCGCGGCCACCTGCTCCAGAAGCTCCAGGAGGGGTCGACGCACATCGAGACGCGCCTGCTGTTCTTCGAGCTCGAGTGGGCCGGGCTCGAGGACGACCGCGCCGAGGAGCTGCTCGCCGCCGACGGGCTCGACTTCGCCCGCCACCATCTGGAGACCGCCCGCCGCTACCGCCCGCACCTGCTCTCCGAGCCGGAGGAGAAGATCCTCGCCGAGAAGGCGCTGACCGGCCGCACGGCGTGGACGCGGCTGTTCGAGGAGCAGGCTTCGGCGATCACCGTCCAGCTCGACGAGGGCGCCGACCCGGTCTCGCTCGAGGTCGCCCTCAGCCGCCTCTTCGCGCCCGACCGCGACCTCCGCCGCCACGCCGCCGAGCACGTCACCGAGGCGCTCCAGCCCGGCCTGCGCACGCGCGCCTACGTGCTCAACACGCTGCTCGCGGACAAGATGGTCGAGGACCGGCTGCGCCACTTCCCGCACTGGCTGGCCAGCCGCAACCTCGCCAACGAGGCCTCCGACGAGTCGGTCGAGGCGCTGGTCACCGCGGTCCGCGACCGCTACGAGCTGCCGCGCCGCTGGTACCGCCTCAAGGCCCGCCTGCTCGGGCTCGACTCGCTCGCCGACTACGACCGCATGGCGGCCGTCACCGCCGAGCAGGAGCACGTCGACTGGGCGAGCGCAAAGGAGACGGTGCTCACCACCTACGGCGCCTTCTCGGACGAGCTCGGCTCGCTGGTGCAGCGCTTCTTCGACGAGTCGTGGATCGACGCCCCGGTCCGCCCCAACAAGCGCGGCGGCGCGTTCTGCGCCTACACGGTGCCCAGCTCGCACCCGTACGTGCTGCTCAACTACACCTACACGCGCCGCGACGTGCTCACGCTCGCGCACGAGCTCGGCCACGGCGTCCACGCCGCGCTCGGCGCGCGCCAGGGCGTCTTCCACATGGCGACCCCGCTGACCATGGCCGAGACCGCGAGCGTGTTCGGCGAGACGCTGGTGTTCGGCCGCCTGCTCGATCAGGCCGGCACCGCGGAGTCGCGCCTCGCGCTGCTGGCCGAGAGCATCGAGGGCTCGATCGCCACCGTCTTCCGCCAGATCGCGATGAACCGCTTCGAGCACCTCGTGCACACCGAGCGGCGCGAGCGCGGCGAGCTCGCCGTCGAGCGGATCGGCGAGCTGTGGGCCGAGTCGCAGACCGAGCTCCTGGGCGACGCCGTCGAGGTCACCGAGGGCTACCGCTCGTGGTGGTCGTACGTGCCGCACTTCATCAGCACGCCCGGCTACGTCTACGCCTACGCGTACGGCCAGCTGCTCGCGCTCGCGGTCTACGGCCGCTACGAGGAGCAGGGCGAGAGCTTCGTGCCCGCCTACCTGGACCTGCTGAAGGCAGGCGGCTCGCGCAGCCCCGAGGAGCTGGGCCAGATCGTCGGCGTCGACCTCGCGGACCCGGGCTTCTGGGACCGCGGGCTCGACATCGTCGACCGCCAGCTCGACGCGGCCGAGGCGGCCGCGCGCGAGGCGGGCCGGATCTAGCCGCCCTTGATCTGGTCGGTGAAGGTCTCGCCGCTGTCGTCGGAGACCTTCAGCGTGCCGTCGATCAGCGCCACGTAGAGCTTGCCGTCCGCATCGACGGTCATCGCCTGCGGCTCGCCGCCCGTGGAGCCACGGTCCTCCCATTTCTGACCGCCGTCGGTGCTGACCTTGATCGGCCCGCCCGGGTCGACGCGGTAGAGCGTCCCGTCCTCGGCCCACGCGAAACGCGAGTTGGGCGTCGGGTCGCGCTGGCGCCATGTCTGCCCGGCGTCCTCCGACACGAAGATCCCGCGGTCGGTGCTGCCGATCCAGAGCTGCGGATCCCTGGGGTCGACCTCGAGCGCCACCAGCGGCAGCGGCGCGGCGAGCGTCTCCCAGTTCTTCCCCTCGTCGCTCGACGCGAGCACCTGCGGCTGCTGGAACAGCGCGCCGACGATGTCGTCGCCAGCCGGCTCCAGCGCGTGGAAGTCGGCCCTGCCGAGCTCCGACACCGAGGTCCAGGTCCTGCCGGCGTCCTCGGAGCGGATCAGCCCGAGCGCCTGCGGCAGCGACGAGCCCGAGGCCGGATGTCCGGAGCCGATCAGCGTGTCGGGGCCGGTGAAGCGCACCACGAGCGCCTCGGAGACCTCGCCCGAGCCATCCGGCGTCTCGAGCTGGCCGACGAGCCGCTCAGGCTTCGAGGCGCCCTCGGGGATGCGGAAGAGGCCGGTGTTGGTGGCCATGAAGAGCGTGTTGTCGGCCGGGTTGACGGAGAGCGAGCCGACGATCGGCGGGTCGCCGTCGGGGTCGATCCACGGCACCGCGAGGTCCGCCGCCGGGGTCTGCGTTCCCGCGCCGTCGTCGCCGCAGCCCGCGACCAGCGCGCCGGCCAGCGCGAACGCCACCCAGAGCCTCACGAGTCCCCCTCGCTCACGGCGGACGATCCTAGCCGGACGAGCGTCCGCGCCAGCGTTACCAGCTCTCCGGCGTCCACCCACTCGTCGACGGCGTGGGCGCGCTCGATCCCGCTCGGGCCGGCCATCACGCAGGGGATCCCACGCGCCGCGAACAGGCGCATGTCGGCGCCCCAAGGGACGCCGACGCGCCGGGCCGGCCGCCCGCGCTCGGCCTCCACGGCGGCCGCCACCGCCTCCACCCACGGGTGGTCCGGCCTCGTCTCGGCCGGGAGGAAGGCGCCGCCCGTCCAGTGCACCTCGGCCGGCGCCTCGCCGTCGTCGAGAGCGGCGTCGACGGCGCTCTCAAGCGCGGCGCGGGCGGCCGCAGGGTCGGCGCCGACCGGCACGCCGAGGCGGCCCTCGAACTCGACGCGGTCGGGGACCTGGCTCGACCACTCGCCGCCGCTGACCCGGCCGACGAGCAGTGGGTACGGCAGCTCGAGCTCGCGCATCAGCGGATGCTCGACGTCGGCGTTCACGGACCGCTCGAGCTCCTGCAGCGCGGCGTGCACGCGCACGTAGCGGTCGATCGCCGAGCAGCCTTCGAGGCGCTGCGCGGCGTGCGCGGAGCGGCCGGGGATCACGCACCGGAAGGTGAGCGCACCGGCCTGGGCGCACACGACGTCGAAGCCGGTGGGCTCGGGGATCAGCGCCGCGTCGAACGCCGCGTCGCGCTCGAGCGCGGCGAACGTGCCGAGCCCGCCGTCCTCCTCGGAGGCCACGCATTGCAGGACGATCTCCGGCCCGCCCCGAACGGCTGCGAGCGCGTGCAACGCAGCGACGACGGCGCCCTTCATGTCCACCGATCCGCGTCCGTGGAGGCGGCCGCCGACGAGCGCGCCGGACCACGGTCCATGCCGCCACGGCGCGGTGCCGGGACCGACGACGTCGACGTGCCCGTTCAAGCACAGCCGCCCGGTCGCGTCGCCGTGCCGAGTGACGGTCAGGCCCCACAGCTCGTCGCGCGGCGCCTCCTCGCCCGGGTGGTCAGGGTGGGAGCGCAGGCGCGCCAAGTCGTGCTCGTGCAGGTCCGGCTCGAGCCCGAGGGCGGCGGCCAGATCGGCCAGCGCCTCGAGCGCCGGCCGCTCCTGTCCGGTGACGCTGGGAAGCCGCACGAGGGTGGCGGCGTCGCGCAGGAGGGCATCGGGATCGAGCGGCACGGCGCGCGAGGCTAGCGATCCGAACTGTCCCTTCGGGGAGTAGCAGACTGCTTTCAGGTCTCCTAGGCTGCGCCACACAAGTTGGTCAACCCCTCGGCGACGGGCCGAGGTGGGACCCGCCCCGCCCGCCAGGGGCGGGTCCCACCTGGGTTCGTGGTCAGGACTCAAATAGAACCGGTGCCCCGGCGCACGATGCGCCGGCGACCGGCGAGGGACCGGCAGCGGCGCAGGATGCGTCGCGGTCTCACGCTCATCGCCCCGGAAACGTTCGCCGGCACCGGCGCGCCGTCAAATGGCGTGCCACCCCAATACGCTGTAAGACGGTGCTATGCGGACGGTGAGCAGATGAGCATCAACGAGGCGGCCTCATGTCTCGGGGCGCGCGTGCGTGAGCTGCGCCACGAGCGTGGCCTGACCCTGAAGGCCCTGGGCCGCAGTGCCGGGCTCTCCCACCCATTCCTCAGCCAGCTCGAGCGCGGGCTGGCGCGGCCGAGCGTGGGCTCGGTCGAGCGGATCGCGACGGCGCTCAATGTGCCGGTCGGCGCGCTGTGGAGCGCGCCGCGGCTCGAGAGCTCGGAGATCGTCCGCGCGGGCGACAACGGGCTCAACGGGGTGCGCGACCTGTGGTCGGACCCGGCGGGGATGCGGGTGCGCGAGTGGACTGCGGGCGATCGCTCTTGGCCCGAGGAGGCCGAGAGCACCTCGGGCGAGGTGCTCCTGTACGTCGTGCGCGGCTCGATCGAGGTCGACCTCGACGGGAGCATGCACGTGCTCGGCGCCGGCGACGCGCTGAAGTTCGACGGCGCCGTGCGGCACCGCGTCCGCCGTCGCGGACCGGTCACCACGCGGGCGCTGTACGTCGCGAGCGGCTAGGACGCCTGGCTGAAGCGCAGCATGTTGCCCGCGGGATCGCGGAAGGCGCAGTCCCGCACGCCGTACGGCATGTCCATCGGCTCCTGGAGCACCTCGGCGCCGGTGGCGCGGATGCGCTCGAAGGTGGCGTCGCAGTCGTCGGTCCTGAAGTTCACGCCGCGCAGCAGGCCCTTCGCCAGCAGCTCCGCCGCGGCCTCCTTGTCGGTCGACGAGGCGCCCGGGTCGGCGACCGGCGGCTCGAGGACGATCTCCACGCCGGGCTGCGACGGCGAGCCGACCGTCACCCAGCGCATACCCTCGTACGAAACGTCGTTGCGCACCTCGAACCCGAGGGCGTCGCGATAGAAGGCGAGTGCCTTCTCGTGGTCGTCGACCGCGATGAAGCAGTGCGAAAGCTCGATGCTCATGCGGCTGACGCTACTGCCGGGCGGCGCGCTTCGCTTCTCCGTTCCTGACCGGTCGCGTGCCGATCTTGGCGACGCAGGCCGGGATGGCGGCGCCTTCGTCGTGACTGCGGGCCCGGTACGAGCTCGGGCTCTCGCCGACCAGCTCGGTGAAGCGCGAGCTGAAGGAGCCCAGCGACGTACAGCCGACCTCGAAGCAGACCTCCGTGACCGACAGGTCACCGCGCCGCAGGAGTGTCTTCGCGCGCTCGATCCGGCGCGTCATCAGGTAGCTGTACGGCGTCTCCCCGAAGGCGGCGCGGAAGCTGCGGGAGAAATGGCCCGGCGACATGATGGCGACGCGAGCCAGCGCCGGGACGTCGAGCGGCTTCGCGTAGTCGCGGTCCATCGTGTCGCGGGCCTGGCGCAGCCGGACGAGGTCTTCCAACGTCACGCGAGGTAAGGCTACGCCGGTGGGCGGAACGCGAGGTCGGCGGGCAGCGGCTCGTGGGCCAGCAGCGCCTCGGCGGCGCGCGAGAGCGCCGCCATCGCCACGCCCATCGTGCCCGGGCCGACCGACGCCCGCGCCACGCCGAGCTGCTCGAGCTCGGCCAGGCTCGGGCCGCCGGGGTGGGCGAAGACGCTGACCGGCGCGCCGATGCCGGCGACCAGCCGCTCGACGGTGGCGGCGTCGGGCGCGCCGGGCACGAAGATGCAGTCGGCGCCGGCGATCGCGTAGGCGCGGCCGCGCTCGATCGCCTCCTCCAGCTCCCCGCCGACCAGGAACGCGTCGGTGCGCGCGTTGATGACGAGCGGCACGCCGGCGCGCTCTCCGGCCGCGCGGGCGGCGGCCACGCGGTCGGCGTGCTCGGCGGCGGGCCGGAGCGGGCCGGCCTCGTCGTCCTCGGAGTCCTCGAGGTTGCAGCCGACCGCACCGGCGGCGATCGCCGCGGTCACCGTCTCCTCCACCTCGACCGACGTGGCGCCGTAACCGCGCTCGAGGTCGGCGCTGACCGGCAGCTCGACGGCGGCGGCCACGCGCTCGACCGCGGCGAGCATGGCGTCGCGCGAGATCGCCTCGCCGTCGGGCAGCCCGTGGGCGGCGGCGATCGACCAGCTCGCGGTGGCCAGCGCGCGACAGCCCGGGACGGCGGCCACCGTGCGGGCGCTCGCGGCGTCCCAGACGTTGACCAGCACCAGCAGCTCGGGCGCCGTGTGCAGGCTTCGCAGGGTCTCGGCCTTCTCGCGCTGGGTCATCGCCGGCGAAGCCTATGCACCGCGCCCTGGGGGAGTCCCGCCGCGGGTTGCGAGCGGATCTCCCAGTCGCTGGCGGCGGCCTCCAGGAAGGGGGCCGCCGTCGTGCGGCCGGGGTCGGCGAGCCAGACCTCAGGGCCGAGCCGCGGCAGCAGCTCGAGCAGCACGTCGCCGTTGCGCGCCTCGTAGAGCACGTCGGAGGCGAGCACGAGATCCCACGGCGCGCGGGCGAGCAGCAGCTCGGGCGCCGTCCACGAGCACACGAGCGTCTCGACCGCCGCGTCGTTGCGCTCGGCGTTGGCGGCGGTCATGGCCACCGCCTCGGCCGACCAGTCGGTGGCCAGGACGCGTCCGCCGGCGATCGCGGCGGCGATGCTGGGCAGGCCGAGGCCGCAGCCGAGCTCCAGCGTGCGGGCGCCGCGCAGGGCGCGGCCGGCGATGGTGCGGGCGAGCGCGAGCGAGCTCGGCCACAGCTCGGCCCAGTAGGGCATGAACTCCTCGCGCTCGAATGCGCCCTCGTCGAGCAGCGCCTCGGCATCGCGGGGGCGCAGGAGGCGCAGGTCGCGGCCGGCGATCGGCACCACCTCCTCGACCAGGTCGTCCATGGACGTGGTTGTATCCGGTCATCGCTCGAGCGGATTCACGAGTCACGAGCGTCGACGTGGCGCGCCGGGCCGGCGTGTCCCAGTCGACCGTCTCGCTGGTGCTGTCCGGCAAGTCCGCGGGACGCATCTCGGCGCGCACGGAGGCGGCGGTACGCCAGGCGGCCGAAGAGCTCGGCTACCGGCCCAATGTCGCCGCCCGGGCGCTGCGCACGGGGACCGCGCGGACCGTCGGACTGGTGGTGACCGACGTGACGCACCCGTTCTTCGGCCCGGTGCTGCGCGGCGCCCAGGTCGCCGCCTGGCGCGCCGGCTACGCGGTCGCGCTCGTCGACGTCGCCAACGACCCCGACCGCGAGCTGGCCTCCTTCGAGGCCCTGCGCGCCGGGCCGGTCGACGGCTTCCTCTTCTTCACCGTCGACCCGCCCGAGTCGACCGGCGAGCACGTCGTCGCGCTCGAGGTGTCGCCGCCGGGCATGTCGTTCGTGCGCTTCGACACCGAGCGCGGGACCGAGCTCGCGCTGCGCCACCTGCTCGACCTCGGCCACACGCGGATCGGCCACCTGGGCTCCGAGCTCGACGCCGAGACCTTCCGCTACCGGCGCGACACGCTGCTGCGCGTGCTCGGCGAGGCCGGCCTGGAGCCCGGCCCCTACGCGCGCGCCCCGTTCCGGTTCGACGAGGCGGAGGGGCCGGCGCTCGAGCTGCTCGACGCGCCGGAGCGGCCGACGGCGATCTACTGCGACGACGACCTGCTGGCCGGCGGCGTCTACCTCGCCGCCCGCGAGCGCGGCCTCCGGATCCCCGGCGACCTCTCGGTCGTCGGCTTCGACGACCTCCCGTTCGCGCGCGTCTTCGAGCCACCGCTGACCACGATCCGCATCGAACCGGAGGCGCTCGGCAGCGAGGCCTTCGAGGCGCTGGCGAAGCTGATGGCGGGCGAGCCCGCCCCACCCGGCCGCATCCTCCCGGTCGAGCTCATCATCCGCGGCTCGACCGCCGCGCCACACTAAGGGGGCCAGGCCCCTCTGTAGTAGTACAGATTGGATCTGTAGCAACACAGAGGGGTCTGACCCTCAATGTGTGACGTTCTTCACAAGTCGCTTGACTTCTGGGTCATACGTATTACGCTCATTCGTATGACTACCCGTATCCTCCTCATCGCCAGCCTCCTGGCGCTCATCGTCTTCGGTGGGCTGCAGAGCGCTTCGGCGGCTCCGGAGCGGCGGGTCGCCGTTGTGGTGGACGCAGCGGCCGGCCCGGCCGTGCTCGCCGAGGCGAAGGCCGCCGTCAAGGCGGCCGGGCCCGAAGCGCAGCTCCGCGTTCCCCGCACCTCGACCGAGCAGCTCTCGGTGACGCACTACCTCGCCGCCGCGGGCTATCGCCTCGTCGTCGGTGTCGGCCTCGACCGCGACGTCGCCGTCGCGCCCGTGGCCGCCGAGTTCCCGCACACCCGGTTCGTGGCCTCCGAGCCCGGCCTCCTCGCGCGGGCGCTCGGCAACTGAGCGACCTAGACTGCCGGAACTCCTCTCCTCCCCAAGGAGCTCCCCATGTCGGTCGCCGAGCACGAGGTCAACCCCTGGCTCGTCCTGGTCCTGGTCTGCCTGGGCCAGTTCATGGTCATCCTCGACGCGACGATCGTGAACGTCGCCCTGCCCTCGATCCAGCAGGACCTCCAGTTCTCGGCCGCCGACCTCCAGTGGGTCATCAACTCCTACACGCTCGTGTTCGGCGGCTTCCTGCTGCTCGGCGGTCGCGCCGCCGACCTCATCGGCCGCCGCGCCCTGTTCGTGGCGGGCGTGATCGTCTTCTCGGCCGCCTCGCTGCTCAACGGCCTCTCGAACAGCTCCGAGATGCTCGTCGCCGCGCGCGGCCTGCAGGGCCTCGGCGGCGCCCTCGTCTCCCCCGCGGCGCTGTCGATCATCACCACGACGTTCGAGGAGGGCCCTGACCGGACCAAGGCGATGGGCGTGTGGGGCGCGATCGCGGCCGGCGGCGGCGCCTTCGGCCTCTTGCTCGGCGGCATCCTCACCGAAGCGCTCTCGTGGGAGTGGATCTTCTTCGTCAACGTGCCGGTCGGCATCGCCGCCGCCGTGCTCGCGTGGCGCTACGTGCCCGAGTCGCGCGCCGAGAAGCGGCCCGACTCGTTCGACTTCGCCGGCGCTGTCACGGTGACCGCTGGCCTGATCGTGCTCGTCTACGCGATCGTGAAGGCCGAGGCGTTCGGCTGGGGCTCGAGCAAGACGATCGGGCTGGGCGCGCTCGCGATCGCGCTGCTGGCGGTCTTCGTGCTCATCGAGCGCCGCTCGTCCGCCCCGCTGGTCCGGCTCGGGATCTTCAGGATCCGCTCGCTGCTGGGCGCCAACCTGGTGCTGCTCGTGGTTGCGGGCGGTCTGTTCGCCAACTTCTTCTTCTCCTCTCTCTACGTGCAGCAGATCCTCGGCTACACCCCGATCGAGGCTGGCCTTGCGTTCCTGCCCGTGACGCTCGGTATCGTCGCCGGGTCCGGTCTCTCGCAGGTGCTGGTGAAGAAGGTCGGCGTGCGCGAGACGACGATGGGCGGCATGGTGCTGGCCGCCGCCGGCCTGTTCCTGCTCTCGCGGGCGGAGGTGGACGGCACGTACGTCGGCACGCTGCTGCCCGGCCTGCTGCTGATGTCGATCGGCATGGGCCTGACCTTCGTGCCGGTGACGCTGATCGCGACCACGAACGTCTCGGCCGAGGACGCGGGGCTGGCGTCGGGCCTGTTCAACACGTCGCAGCAGATCGGCGGCGCGCTCGGGCTCGCTGTGCTGGCGACGCTGGCGGCCGACAAGACCGCGAGCGTGGCCGGGAGCATGGATCGCGCGAGCGCGATCGTCGAGGGCTTCCAGGTGGCGTTCCTCGGGGCGTCGATCCTCATGCTCGTGGGCGTCGTGCTGCTCGCCGCGCTCGTGCGCCGCAGCGACGTGGCGAACGTGAGCCCGGAGCAGGGACCGGTGGCATGATGGGAGCCGTATCCCGTTCGTGCGCCTTGCCGTCCCGCTGCTGATCCTGGCCGCCCTCGCGCTGCCGGCGGCGCTGCTGGCCGCACCGGGCGACGAGCCGCCCGCCCCACCGCCGCCGCCGGCGCCGCAGCCGCTGCCGCCGGTGGCGACCGCGACGCCGCAGCCGCTCCCGCCCGTGGCCGCGCCCGAGCCGCTGCCTCGCTCGCGCGCGGCCGGCCTGCCCTGGCGCGGCCGGCTCGTCGACGGGCGCCAGCTGCCGCTGACCGGCCCGGGGTTCGCGACCTGGGACCCGATCCTCAAGCAGGTCGGCAACCGCCCGTGGCGGCGCTGGGGCACCGACCGCCTGCTGCGCACGCTGCACCGTGTGCTGGCCGCCTACGCGCGCCGCCACCCGGTCGCGCCGCCCGTGCTGGTCGGCGACCTCTCGCGCCCGCAGGGCGGCGACTTCGGGCCGCGCTTCGGCGGCATCGGCCACGCCTCACACCAGAACGGGCTCGACGCCGACGTCTACTACCCGCGCCTCGACCGCCGCCTGCGCCGCGCGTGGCGGCCCGATCAGGTCGACCGCGCGGTGGCGCAGGAGCTGGTCGACGCGTTCGTGGCCGAGGGCGCTCAGTACGTGTTCGTCGGCCCGTCGCTAGGGCTGCGCGGGCCACGCAAGGTCGTCCAGGTGCTCACGCACCACGACGACCACCTGCACGTCAGGCTCAGGGGCTCGGGGTAGGCTCCGGCAGCCGCCGGTCGAGCTCCTCGCGCACGTCGCGCTGGATCCCGTCGAAGTTGCGCTCCAGCTCGCGCTCGACGCGCTGGACCTCGCGGTCGAGCTGCTCGTCGACCTCCTGGCCGGCGACCACGAACATCGCGTACATGCCGCCGAGCACGACCACCGCGAAGACCGTGAGCAGCGCCGCGATCGGCAGGATCACCGAGCGCCGGAAGGAGCGGCCGCAGTACGGGCAGCGCCGCCCGCTGTCGTAGGAGATGCGCGCGCAATGAGGGCACACGCGCTGGACGGCGGGCTGATCCACCGCGAGAGCGTATCGTCGCGCCGATGCCACGCCTTGCCCTCGTCACCGGCGCGTCGAGCGGCATCGGCCGCGCCTGCGCCGTCCACCTCGCCGGACTCGGCTTCCACGTCCTGGCGGGGGTTCGCGACCCCGCCGACGCGCCCGACGGCCTCGAGCCGCTGCGGCTCGACGTCACCTCCGAGTCCGACGTAGCGGCCGCGGCCGAGCGCGTAGGCGCCGAGCTCCAGGCGCTCGTCAACAACGCGGGGATCGCGATCAGCGGGCCGGTCGAGGTCGTGCCGGTCGAGGAGTGGCGCAAGCAGATCGAGGTCAACCTGCTCGGGCAGGTGGCGGTCACGCGCGCGCTGCTGCCGGCGATCCTCCGCGCCCGCGGCCGCATCGTGAACATGAGCTCGATCGGCGGGCGCGTGGCCAACCCGCTGTTCGGGCCCTACTCGGCCTCCAAGTTCGCGCTGGAGGCGGTCAGCGACGCGCTGCGCCGCGAGGTGGGACCGCACGGCGTGCGCGTGGTCAGCATCGAGCCGGGCGGGATCGCGACGCCGATCTGGGGCAAGGGGATGGAGGACGCCCGGCGGATCACGGGCGCGATGTCCCCGGAGGCGCAGCGGCGCTACGCGAAGCTGATCCCGGCCGTGACCAAGGCGGTCGAGCGGCTCGAGCGAGAGGGACTGCCGCCGGAGGCGGTGGCCGCGGTGGTGGGCAAGGCGGTCACGTCACGCCGCCCGCGCGCCCGCTACGTGGTCGGGCGCGACGCCAAGGTGCAGGCCATCGCGGCTCGGCTCCTGCCCGACGCCGCGATGGATGCGCTGATCCGCGCTTACTTGAGCCGGTAGATCATCCGCGCACGGGTGAGGTCGTACGGGGAGACCTCGACGCGGACGCGGTCGCCCGGGTTCACGCGGATGCGCGCGCGGCGCATGCGGCCGGCCATGTGGGCCAGCACGGAATGTCCGTTGTCGAGCGTGACGCGGAACATCAGGTTCGGTAGCGACTCCTCGACCAGGCCCTCGAGGGATAGCTTCTCTTCGACTGCCATGTGGCGGTCACCTCCGGATTCGATGGATACGAGCGTGAGGACCGCCGTCGTGAGACGGCGCACGCTCGAAAGCTGTGAGGCGCGCGCCCGGGGGCGACGAGGCTCGCGCGGCTACCTACATTCTAGCCGCCGCCACCGCGCGCAGCCGGGTGGGCACGAAGGCGAACGCCTCGGTGCGCGCGGCCTGCTCGCGGGTCAGGACGACGACCGAGGCCCAGCCTTCGCGCCGCGGGCGGCGGGCGATGAGCCGGCGCCAGCGAGCGAGCTGGCGCTCCATCTCGGCCGGCGGGACCATGCGGCCGCGCGCCCGCTGGCCGGCCTCGGCCTCGACGCGGTCGGCATCGATCATCACGAGGTGGGCCGGACGGCCGCGCAGGGCCGCGAGCGCGGCGATCGCGCGCCGGGCCGCGGGATGGGTGCCGCGCGAGTGGATCACCACCGCCCGGTTTCCGGCGATCGCGGCCGCGATCCGCACGTAGTGCCCGGCGTACAGGAGCCTCTTGCCGGCCTCGCGGCGGTCGTCCGTGTCGAGGACGCGCGCGACGTCGCGATCGACGGCGCGCCGGATGAGGGTGGTCTTGCCGGCGCCGGGCACGCCCGCCACGACCACGACCGCGTCGGCAGGGAAGAAGAGCTGCACGCGTCCAGCGTGCCCGGCCGGGATAACGACGGGATCAGCGCGGCCGCAGGCCGAGGACCAGGCGCTCGACGGCCTCGTCGACCACGTCGTCGAGCTCCGCGTCGCCGAGCATGCCGTTGTTGGCCAGCGAGGCGATGCCGTGGAGCGTGGCCAGCGCCACCACGCCGACCCTCTCCGGGTCGCCGGGCACCACCTGGCCGGTGGCCTGGGCCGTCGTGAACAGCGTGAGCGGCGGCTCGAAGGCACGGTTGGCGGCGGCCCGGAGATCCTCGTCGCGGTGCTTGCCGGCGAACATCAGCTCGAGCAGCGCGGCGTGGCGGGTCGCGAAGCGGACGTAGGCGCGCGCGAACGCGGCCAGCTGCTCGCCCAGCGAGTCGCCGGCGGCGCCCATCGCCGCCTCCAGCTCGTGGCCCAGCCGCTCGAAGCCGTCCTCGGCCAGCGCGTCGAGCAGCGCCTGCTTGTCGGCGAAGTGACGCCGCGGCGCGGCGTGGCTGACCCCGGCCTCGCGCGCCAGCGCGCGCAGCGACAGGTCGCCCGCCCCCTGCTCGCTCAGCGTGCGCTCGGCGGACCGGAGCAGCGCCTCGCGCAGATTGCCATGGTGGTAGGCGCGCGTGGTGGCCATCACGTGCAGCGTAACGAATGTTTTCATTGACATCATTGTTGTCAGCGTCTACTTTGTGTGTATGACGACCTCGAAATGGACTGCTGAAGACCTCCCGCGGCTCGAGGGCCGCACCTTCGTCGTGACCGGCGCCAACAGTGGCATCGGGCTGATTGCGGCGCGCGAGCTGGCCCGCGCCGGCGGGCGCGTCGTGCTCGCGGTGCGCGAGACCGCCCGCGGCGAGCAGGCGGCCGCTTCGATCCAGGGCGACACCGAGGTGCGCCGGCTCGACCTCGCCGACCTGTCCTCGGTGCGCGAGTTCGCCGACGCGTGGGACGGGCCGATCGACGCGCTGATCAACAACGCCGGTGTGATGGCGACGCCCGAGCGCCGCACCAAGGACGGCTTCGAGCTGCAGATCGGCACCAACCACCTCGGGCACTTCGCGCTCACCAACCTGCTGCTCGAGCACATCACCGACCGCGTCGTCACCGTGTCCTCGGGCGCGCACCGCGGGGGCTCGATCCGGCTCGACGACCTCAACTGGGAGCACGGGCGCTACTTCCGCTGGCGCGCCTACGGTCAGTCCAAGCTCGCCAACCTGCTGTTCACGCTCGAGCTGCAGCGGCGGCTGGCCGAGGCCGGCTCGGACGTGCGCGCGGTCGCCGCCCACCCGGGCTACGCGCGGACCAACCTCCAGCACCACACCGAGAGCATTCTCCACCGCGGCGTGATGGTCATCACCGACCTCACGGCGCAGAGCGAGGAGATGGGCGCACTGCCCACGCTGTACGCGGCGACCGAGGACATCCCCGGCGGCAGCTACGTGGGCCCGGACGGCTTCATGGAGCAGCGCGGCCACCCGCGCCTCGTGGGCCGCAGCAAGGCGGCGAGCGACGCGGAGACCGCGCGGCGCCTGTGGGACCTGTCCGAGGAGCTGACGAAGACGGCGTTCCCGCTCACGCCCGCAGCCGCATAGCGAGCGGGTTGTCGAGCGTCCCGACGAGCTGGAGCGAGCCTGCGGGGTCCTGGAGGTCGACCATCTGGCGGCTGTCGCGCAGCTGCAGCCGGTTCAGGCACGACAGCGCGAACGTCTCGGTGAAGAGGTCGTAGCGGTCCGCGAGCCCGGGGACGGACGCCTCGTAGTCGCTCACGCAGTCGGCCACGACGCGCCAGACGTGTCCCCGAGTTAGGGTTCCCTAACTCGTACTTCTACGAAGTGGTAACAAGCGGCGCGGGCATGGCAGCCACAATCGCGGCGCCTCTCTACGGAAGGAGCCACTTGCGGACCAAGAAGACGATGGTCGCCCTCGGGGCGGCCGCACTGGCGGCTGCCTGCTCGACCGGCGTCGTGATCGCCGGCGGCACGGGCCCGTCGGACAACACGAAGGACATCGAGCGGGCGCTCGACTCCGACAAGCCGAAGAACGTGATCCTGCTGATCGGCGACGGCACCGGCGACAGCGAGCTCACGATCGGCCGCTACTACCTCAACGGCGTCAACGGACCGCCGATGGCGTACGAGACGCTGCCGTTCACCGGCGAGTACCACACCTGGAACCTCAAGTACGGGCCAGGCCCCGACTACGACCCGAACTACGTGCCCGACTCGGCGCCGACCGCGACCGCATGGTCGACGGGCAGGAAGACGGGTGACGCGCGGCTCTCGCAGGGCATGAGCACGGCGGAGACGGTGCCCGGCTCGAACAAGGGCTTCACGACGACGTTCGAGATCATGAAGTCACGCGGCAAGGCGATCGGCAACGTGACGACCTCCGAGCTCAGCGACGCCACGCCCGCTGCTCCCTCGTCGCACATCTCGCGCCGCGGGTGCCAGGGCCCGGCCGACGCCCGCAACCTGTGCCCGACGGAGACCAAGGCGGCCAAGGGCCTCGGCTCGATCGTCGAGCAGCAGGTCGACCACCGGCTCGACGTGAACCTGGGCGGTGGCCGCGCCCGCTACGAGCAGACGCTCGACGGCAGCGCGCAGACGGTCGTGGACTACGCAAAGTCGAAGGGCTTCCAGTACGTCACCGACACCGCCGGCCTAGCCGGCGTCAAGAGCGTGAAGGGCAAGCCGGTGCTCGGCCTGTTCGCCCCGGTCAACCTGACCACGCAGTTCGCGCCGCTGATCGCCGCTCAGACGCCGGGCGCCGGATCGCCGACCACTCGCTGCGACGAGGACTTCCGGCCCGACAACGAGCCGAGCCTCGCCGCGATGACGAAGAAGGCGATCGAGCTGCTCGACGACGACCGCGACGGGTTCTTCCTCCAGGTCGAGTCGGCATCGATCGACAAGCGCGACCACGCGGCAGACCTGTGCGGGCAGATCGGCGAGACGCTCCAGCTCGACGAGGCGCTGAAGGTGGCGCTCGCGTTCCAGCGCAAGCACCCGGACACGCTGATCGTGCAGACCGCCGACCACTCGCACACGAGCCAGATCGTCGGCGACACGGTCGACACGCCGGGCTTCTACGCCACGGTCGAGACCGCCGACGGAGCGCCTCTGCGCGTGTCGTACGCGACGGGCAAGACACCGCCCGGCCAGCAGCACACCGGCGCCCGGGTGCCGGTCGCGGCGATCGGGCCGCAGGCATCGAACGTGATGGGGGTCCGCGACCAGACGGATCTCTTCTACACGCTGATCGGGCGCGAGCGGCGCCACCACCACTGGGACGACTGACGGAATCAGCCGGCCGATGCCGCGCTGACTGCGGTCGACATCA
Source organism: uncultured Solirubrobacteraceae bacterium (assembly GCA_963835525.1). GTDB lineage: Bacteria > Actinomycetota > Thermoleophilia > Solirubrobacterales > Solirubrobacteraceae > DASSUW01. The sequence continues at coordinate 865,555 of CAWIFM010000008.1, read as the reverse complement.
CGTCGACCGCGTCGGCGCGGCTCAGGCCGCGCTCGTGCAGCGTCCGCCAGGCGAGGAAGTCCAGCGCCAGGCCGATCGTCGCGCGCAGCCGCTTGGCCGCGTTCCCGCGCACGCCCCAGCCCGCCGCGAGGCCGTCCTCGATGCCCGCGAGATACGCGAGGCGCCCCGCCTGGATCTCCTTGATGGTCGGCACCGCGTCGATGTCGCGTATCACCGCGCTGAGCATCGGCTCGACCCGCTCGTACCAGGCGTACATCGCGTCGAGCGCCTTCTCGAGCCGCGCCGCGGGATCCGGGGTCGACGCCCAGGTCGCCGGATCGGGCGCCGGGTTGCGCTCGGCGAACGTCCCGGAGCAGCCCAGGAAGAGCGAGCGCTCGTCGGGGAAGTGGCGATAGACGGTCGCCCGGCGCACGCCCGCGCGGTCGGCGATCGCCGAGATGCTCGCCCGCGCCGGGCCGACCGAGCCGTGCAGCTCGATCGCGGCGTCGATGATCCGCATCCGCGTCGCCTGCTCGTGGACGGCGCGGGCTCGCTTCTCGTAGCGGCGCTTGGGAGTTTCCGTGGCCATAGGTGTTCGATGAATCTTGACACATCGGGCGGCCCCTGTGTACCGTATTCATCGAACAGCACTGTCCATCGATTCCGAGGAGCCCCAGTCCGATGTCCACGATCGCCGCACCGAAGATCATCGGCCCCACCGACGGCGAGTCCGTCTCGCTGCAGACCGTCGGCGTCCGCTTCATGATCCCCGGCGCCGACACCGACACCCGCTTCAGCCTCGTCGAGCACCCGATGCCGCCCCGCGGGCTCGCCGCGCCGCTGCACCGCCACAACCGCGAAGACGAGTACAGCTTCGTCCTCGAGGGCCGCATGGGCGCACTGCTCGGCGACGACGTCGTCGAGGCCGGCCCGGGCGACCTCGTCTACAAGCCGCGCGGTCAGTGGCACACGTTCTGGAACCCCGGCGACGAGCCGTGCCGGATCCTCGAGATCATCTCCCCGGCCGGCTTCGAGCAGTTCTTCGCCGAGCTCGCGCCGCTCACGGCCGGCGCCGAGCCCGACGAGGAGGCCTTCGGCGAGCTGTGCGCCCGCTATGCGCTCGACATGCAGCCGGAGACCGTCGGCGAGCTCTGCAGCCGGTTCGGCCTCTGGTTCCCGGGCGTCGAGTAGGACTCAAAGTCCCATGGCTGCGGACATCAGTCGCACGGTCTCGGTGGCGCGCCGGTTGGCGCGCCGCTCGCCCGCCTCGAGCGCTGCGTCGAGCCGGGCATGGTCGGCCAGCAGCGCCTCGTAGCGGTCGCGCATCGGCGCGAGCGTCGTGTCCAGCTGCGCGGCGAGCAGGGACTTGACGTCGCCGTAGCCGATGCCGCCGGTCCGGTAGCGGCCGCGGACCTCTCGGGCGACCGCCGGCTCGGCGAACGTGTCGAGCAGCGCGACGAGCGTGTCCGGGGCCTTGGGGTCCTGCGGGCGGCGGCTGTCGGTGACGACCCGGCGGACGAGCTTGGCCTGCAGCTCGGGCCGCGCGAGCAGCGGGATGGTGTTCCCGTGGCTCTTGCTCATCTTGCGGCCGTCCAGGCCTGGCAGCACGCCGCCGGTGGGCGCGATGACCGCCCGCGGCTCCCGGAGGGCGCCGGGGAAGTAGGCGCGCGCGAACGCGCGGGCGAGCTCGACGGCGATCTCGACGTGCTGGGCCTGGTCGGCGCCGACCGGGACCTCGTGCGCCCGCATGGCGAGGATGTCGGCGGCCATCAGCACCGGGTAGGTGAACAGGCCCATGTTCACCCCGTGGTCCGCATCACGTCCGGCGGCGGCGTTGGCGGCGACGAGCGCCTTGTAGGCATGCGCCCGGTTGAGCGTTCCCTTGCTGGTGACGTTCGACAGCAGGGCGCTCACCTGCGCGATGGCGGGCACGCGCGACTGCCGGTACACGTGCACGCGGTCATGGTCGAGGCCGCAGGCCAGCAGCGCGGCGGCCATCCTCCTCGTGCGGTCGCGCAGCTGGCCCGGCTCGGGCCGGCCGTTGAGCGCGTGCAGGTCGGCGACGAACACGTACGTCTCGCGAGCGGGCTCGGCGGCGAGCTGGGCGAGCGGCCTGATGGCGCCGGCGTAGTTGCCGAGGTGCAGCTCGCCGGTGGGCTGGATGCCGGTCAGGGTGATGGTCACGGTGTCCTTTCGCGCGCCCACAGGTCAACGAGGGCGGGAAGGCACCGGTGGGCGCAGCGCAGCGCGTCCCCGCGTCAGGCGAGGTCGGCGTGGCGTCCGGGAGGAGAAACGCGGCCGACGGTCAGTCGGCCCACCAGAACGCGCGAAGGAGATGAGCGGCGGCGTTCATGGTCTGCTCATCGTAGACAGAGACGCTCCGGTCTCCCAGTGTGGAAAACCGAAGCGTCTTCGCTGGCCGTTAGGCGACGCGGATGGCGAGCTTGCCCTGCGTGTGGCTGGACGCGAGGGCCTGGAGCGCTTCGGGGGCGCGGTCGAGCTCGTAGGTGGCCTGGACGGGCACCTTCAAGGCGCCGCTGTCGAGCAGCTGCGCGACGCGGTCGAGGTTCTCCGTCGTCGGCTGGGCCATGACCATGGTGCGGCCGGGGCCTTCGCCGGCGGCGCCGAGCGGTGAGGCGATGCGGGCGTCGCCCTTGAGCGCGGCGTCGTAGGTGCCGGGCGCGTAGTTGACGAGGTCGAGCAGCGCGTCGACTCCGTCGGCGAAGCGCTCGCGGACGGCGGCGGCGACGTCGCCCTCGCGCGGGAGGATCTCGGTGACGCCGAGGTCGCGCAAGTAGTCCTCGTCCTCGGGCAGCGCGGGAGCGATGACGGTGGCGCCCGCCTGGGCGGCGAGCTGGACGGCGAAGCTGCCGACGCCGCCGGTGGCGCCGACGATGAGCACGATGTCGCCGTCAGCGAGGTTGAGGGCGTCGATGGCGTTCACCGCGGTGATCGCCGCAAGCGGCGCCGCACCGGCGGTTGCGATGTTCACGCTCGTGGGCCGGCGGCCGATGGAGGCGTCCTCCGGGACGGTGATGAGCTCGGCCCAGCTGCCGTCACGGACGGTTGGGTTGGCGTGCACGAGAAACCCATAGACCTCGTCGCCGACGGCGTAGCGGGTGACCTCGGCGCCGACCTCCTCGACCACGCCGGCGTAGTCGCGGCCGAGGGTGACGGGGTACTCGTGCTCGACGCCCATGCCGGCGAGCATGCCGGCGGCGATGGCGTTGTCGGCGGCGTTCGCGGAGGACGCCTGTACGCGCACGAGCACCTCGCGCGGGCCGGGCGTCGGCGTGGGCAGGTCGTCGCGGGCCGCGGGCGGAGCCCCGGCTTCGTTGAGGGTGATGGCCTTCATCTTGTGCGCTTCCTTGGGTTCGAGAGCAGGAGTCATGGAGTCCATCTGGTCCTTTATCGAGTCAAGAAGATAATATAGATTGCTCGATGATTTGGGGCGATATATTGTCCTCATGAACCTGACAGCGCCCGCCCGCACCACGGGCATCCTCGAAGAGCGCCGGTCGAGTCCCGGGCTCCTGTTGGCGCTTCTTGGCCATGCCGCGATGCGCCGCCTCCGCGACGCCCACACCGCCCACAACCTCATGCCCCGGCAGTTCCAGCTGCTCGGGCTCCTCGATGACCGCGGGCCGATGGGCCAGCGCGAGCTCGGCCAGGCCATGGCCACGGACCCGAGCATCCTCGTGACGCTGCTCAACCCGCTCGAAGCGGACGGGTTCATCGCCCGCACCCGTGACCGCGCCGACCGGCGCCGGCACGTCGTCACCCTCACTGCCGCCGGCAAGCGCCAGCTCGACCGCGCCGCCGAGGCCCAGCGTGAGGCCGAGGACGCCATCTTCGCCGGACTCAGCGCAGACCAGCGCGACCAGCTGCGCGACCTGCTCATCGCGCTACGCGACAGCGACGACGCGTCCGACGCCCCGGTTCCCGTATTGGAAACCGAAGCGTCTGACTGTTGAGGTGGAGACGGTGGGAATCGAACCCACGTCCGCGACCGCGCTAAAGACGGCGTCTACGAGCGTAGCCGGCGCTCTGAATCTCGCTCTCCGCTCGCCAACGCCGGCGGGGTTGAGGAGAGCCAGCCTCGAAAGATGTCCCCCGATCGGCTGAGGCGGACCTCACGGGGTGAGCCTGCTATCTGAGTCGACCGATCCCGTCGCAGGCTCCGGGGGCCGACATCACTACCTAGTTTCGGCTAGGCAGCGAGAGCGAACGTGTGACCGTCCGCCTGAGTGCTGTTATCCGCACTTATGGTTTTTCCGGGGTTTTACGAGGCCTCCGGAACCTCGGCTCGCAACCGCCCCTGCGAACCGGCCACGTCGAAGCCGTGTCGTCCCCAGGGGTCTATGTTCGCCCTCCATTGTAGAGATCGACGGGAGGGCTGATGCGGAGCTTCGATGTGGTGGTGATCGGGGCAGGGCCGGCCGGTGAGGTCGCGGCCGGGCGGCTGGCGGATCACGGCATGAGCGTGGCGATCGTGGAGGACCGGCTGGTCGGCGGCGAGTGCTCGTTCTGGGCGTGCATGCCCTCCAAGGCGCTGCTGCGGCCTTACGAGGCGCTCGAGGAGGCGCGCCGCATCCCCGGCGCGGCGCAGGCGATCCAGGGCCGGCTCGACGTGCAGGCCGTGCTCGACCGCCGCGACGAGATCATCCATGACCTCGACGACTCGTCCCAGCTGCCGTGGCTCGAGGACCGCGACATCGCGCTCGTGCGCGGCGTAGGCGAGCTGACCGGCGAGCGGCGGGTACGGGTGGGCGACGAGGAGCTCGAGGCCACGCGCGCGGTGATCCTGTCCACCGGCTCGCTCCCCTCGATGCCGCCGATCGAGGGCCTGGACGCGATCGGCGATGCGTGGACCAACCGGGACGCGACCACCGCGAAGGAGATCCCCGAGCGCCTCGTGATCATGGGCGGCGGGGTGGTCGGCGTCGAGATGTCGCAGGCCTTCCAGACGCTCGGCGCGCGGGTCACGCTGATCGAGGGCGAGCGGCGGCTGCTGCCGCGCGAGGAGGAGTTCGCGTGCGCGCAGGTGACCGAGGCGCTCGAGGGGTACGGGGTCGACGTCCGCACCGGGCAGAACGCGGAGCGGGTCGAGCAGCGGGGCGACGAGGTGGTGGTGGCCACGTCCGACGGTCGCGAGGCGACGGGCGAGGTGCTGCTGGTGGCGCTCGGCCGCAAGCCGCAGACCAAGGGCCTGGGGCTGGAGGCGCTCGGGATCGACACCGACAAGCCGGTGTCCGCCGACTCCCTCATGCGGGTCGACGGCCACCCGTGGCTCTACGCGATCGGCGACATCAACGGCAAGGCCCTCTTCACGCACATGGGCAAGTACCAGGCCCGGATCGCGGCCGACCACATCGCCGGCCAGGACACCGCGATCTCGCACGGCGCCGACGGCCCCCTCAGCCCGCGCGTGATCTTCACCGAGCCCCAGGTGGCGGCGGTCGGCCACACGGCGGACACGGCGGCCGCGGCGGGGCTCGAGGTGCAGGTGGTCGAGACGAGTACCTCGGGCAACGCCGGCGGGTCCTTCTACGGCCGCGGCGCGCCGGGCACCGCCCGGCTGCTGATCGACCGCGAGCGGCGCGTCGTGGTCGGCGCGACCATCACCGGCGCCGAGGTCGGCGAGATGCTGCACGCGGCGACGATCGCGATCGTCGGAGAGATCCCGCTGGAGCGTCTCCGCCACGCCGTTCCGTGCTTCCCGACGCGGAGCGAGATCTGGCTCTCGCTGCTGGCTGACGCCGGGGTTTAAACAAAAGCGACGCGAAGGAGCGGGCCGCTTCGAGGTCCCCCGTCGGCCGGCGAACCGGCTTCCGGTATTGGGCGGCGGGCCTCACACCTCGATGGCCTCGCTCTTTGCGACTCACACCCTCGCGTCTGGGAAGAACTTATGCATGGCGCCGCGGGCGCGCAAGAGGGCGGGAAAGGCGCATCCCGCAACCTCCGGAAAAGTCGTGTCGCATTTGTCCAAGACGGACCGCCGAGGGCGGCCTAGCGTGGTCGAGGACCGAACGAAAGGAGACCCCATGTCGGGTGAGCTGACGTTCTTCGAGATCGGCGTCGAGGACGCCCAGCGCGGGCGCGCGTTCTACGAGGCACTCTTCGGCTGGACCTTCGAGCCCGGCCCCTCCGGTGGAGGCGGCTTCGGGATCACGGCGCCGAACGTCGCCGGCGGGATGCACGGCGGCGACAAGGGAGCCGCGCCCTACGTGTTCTTCGCCGTCGACGACATCGACGCCGCCGCGGACCGGGTCCGCGAGCTCGGCGGCGAGATCGAGGACATGGACATGGACGGCGAGGAGGAGTCCGTCGCCAAGTTCGGGCGCTTCAAGCTGTGCAAGGACGACCAGGGGTCGCGCTTCGGGTTGCACCAGCCGCCCCATTAACGAAAAGACGCGAAGGAGCGGGCCGCTTCGAGGTCCCCCTTCGGCCGGCGAACCGGCTTCAGGTATTGGGCGGCGGGCCTCACACCTCGATGGCCTCGCTCTTTGCGACTCACACCCTCGCGTCTGGAAGGAACGTATGCGGTGCGGCGAGCGCGCGCAAGCGGCCATCCCGCATCTTCCGAGAATACGTATGAACCGCCTGCGGGGAGGCGTCCGCAAAGACCGGGATCCTTCCTCGTGGACGTCGTGCGCCGCGCGAGTGGCCGCGCACCTACCGGCGCGAGGCGTGGCGACTCGCGCCCTGCGACCAACGTGTTGACGAGACGTTCGAACCCGGCGCCGAAGTGAAGAGGGCGAAGCCCGGTCAACCGAGCCATGGATGGCGAGTCCCTCTCAGACCTGCCCCCGGACGGGGCAGGGGCAACAACAAGTAGACGCGAAGGTGCGGGCCGCTTTGAGATCCCCCTTCGGCCGGCGAACCGGCTTCAGGTATTGGGCGGCGGGCCTCACATCTCGATGGCCTCGCTCTTTGCGACTCACTCCTTCGCGTCTGGGAGAAACCTATGCGGCCACGACGCGCTTGACAAGGGGCCCCTTGCGATCAATCCCGCAAAATGGGGGATCTTTGCCGTCAGCGGCCGTTCTGGCGCAAAAAAACGACGCGAAGGGAGCCGCTTGAGGAGCCCTCTGCGCCAGCGCAAGCGCCGTCGCGGACGGGGCGGCGGGCCTCTCACCTCGATGGCCTCGCTCTCTGCGTCTCGACCTTCGCGTCGAAGCGGCGAACCTATCCGGCGCTCGCGCCGTCCTGCAAGACCGTTCGCGCCCGAATTCCCGCAATCTGCGGTGAAATCCGCGGGGCCCGCTGCGTCAGTAGGACGCCCGAGACGACCAGCACGGCGGCGATCACGGTCCGCGCGGTCAGCGGCTCTCCGAGCAGCAGCGCCGCGAAGCCGAGCCCGAAGACCGGCACGAGCAGGGAGAACGGGGCGACCGTCCCGGCCGAGTACGCGCGCAGAAGGAAGGCCCACAGGCCCCAGCCCAAGGTGGTCGCGGCGAAGGCGATGTACGCGACCGCGGCGATGCCGCCGAGGTCGATCCCGGCCAAAGCGTCACCGACCCGGGAAGGACCCTCGAAGGCGAGCGACAGAGCCAGCAGCGGCAGCGGCGGGACGACGCAGATCCAGGTCATGAAGCGCAGCGGGTCGGGCGGGGCGGCGCGCTTGATGGCCACGTTGCCGATGCCCCACGCCGCCGCGGCGCCGATCACGAGCGCGAAGCCGGCGGGCGTGGCCACGCCGTCGAGTCCGCTCGCCACGAGCGCCAGGCCCGCCGTCGCCAGGGCCAGCCCCGCGCCCACCATCGCGTGCGGCCGCTCGCCGAGCAGCACGATGGCGAAGCCGACGGTGAAGAACGCCTGCACCTGGAGCACGAGCGAGGCCAGGCCTGCCGGCATGCCGACGTCCATCCCGACGAACAGCAGCGAGAACTTGACCACGCCGATCGCTCCGCCGACCGCGAGCACCCACTTCCACGGCACCCCGGCACGCCCACCGATCAGCAGCAGCGGCAGCGAGGCCAGGAGGTAGCGCAGCGAGGACAGCAGCAGCGGCGGGAAGTCCTCCAACCCGACCTCGATGACCACGAAGTTGAGACCCCAGACCGCGGCGACCAGGACGGCGAGGGCGACGTGGACGGGGCGCATGCCCAGCATGGTGATCGCCGCACATGCAAACTTCCAGTTGCGATCTCTTGGCACAAGCGTAAGCTGCGCTTTCGCATGCTCGACGTCCGCCGCCTCCGCGTCCTGCGCGAGCTCGCCGCCCGCGGCACGATCGCGGCGACCGCCGACGCGCTCGGCTACACAGCTCCCGCGGTCTCCCAGCAGCTCGCCGCGCTCGAAAGGGAAGCCGGCGTCGCGCTGCTCGAGCGCAACGGCCGCACCCGCCGCCTGACCCCCGCGGGCCAGGACCTGGTGCAGCGCACGGAGGGCATCCTGCGCGAGCTGGAGGCCGCCGAGGCGGCACTGGAGCGGACGACCACGCACGTGGCCGGTGTGCTCCGCGCAGCGGGGTTCGCGAGCGCGCACCGGATCCTGCTCCCGCGCGCGATCGCCGCCCTCTCGCAGCGCCATCCCGACCTGCGCGTGACCACGCGCGACATGGAGCCCGAGGAGAGCCTGCCCGCGCTCAAGCTCGGCGAGCTCGACCTGGCGATCGCGCAGGAGTACGCGTTCTCCCCCACGCCGGCCGACCCCGCGATCGAGCGTACCGACCTGCTCGAGGACCGCCTGCGCGTGGCGCTGCCGGAGGACCACCCGCTGGCCGCCGAGCCCGAGGTCGACATGCGCGCGCTCGAGCACGAGCCGTGGATCGCCGGCCGCGAGGGCTCGTTCTGCCACCTCGTCGTCATCCACTCCACGCGCGCGGCCGGCTACGAGCCCAAGCTGACCCACATCACCAACGACTTCGCCGTCTCCTACGCGCTCGTCGCCAACCGCGCCGGCGTCGGGCTCGTGCCCGAGCTGGCGGGACCGCCGCCGCCCGGCGTCGTAGTGCTGCCCGTGAAGGGCGCGCCGCCGAGCCGGCGGATCTACGCCGCCGTGCGCGCGGGCAGCAGCGAGCGCCCGGCGATCGCGGCGATGCTCACAGCGCTCACCGAGCGCTGAGCACCGAGTCCAGCAGGCCCGGGAAGCGCTCGTCGAGCTCCTCGCGGCGCAGCCGGTTCACGAGCGCCGTGCCCTCGGCGCGCTGCTCGATCACGCCCGTCTCGCGCAGGACGCGGAAGTGATGCGTCCGCGTGGACTTGGTCACGGGCAGCTCGAAGGCGCCGCAGCGGCACTCGCCGTCGGCGGCGAGGACGCGCACGATCTCGAGCCGGACCGGATCCGCGAGCGCGTGCAGGACGCCGGTCAGCTCGAGCGTGTCGGCGGGAGGATGATGCAGAGTTCGAGGCACGAGTTTGATTGTACGACGCTCATCGAACGTTTGGTACGATGGTCGTCGTACTTTCGGATGAAAGGACCCCGCATGACCCCTCCCTCCTCCCCGCCCAAGCGGCCACCGTTCCGGCGCGTCGTGGTGTTCACGGGCCGTCCCAGCTGATGCGAGCCCTCGTGGCCGACGGGTCGGGCGTCTCCCTCGCGGAGGCGCCCGACCCGCAAGTGGACGCCTCCCACGCGCTCGTCGAGGTCAGAGCCGTCTCGCTCAACCGCGGCGAGGTCCGTCGCCTGCCGGCGCGCAAGCCGGGCACGATCCCGGGCTGGGACGTGGCCGGCGTGCTCAGCGACGGCACCCGCGTGGTCGGCCTCGCCGACGAGGGCGGCTGGGCCGAGCTGGCCGCCGTGCCCAGGGACCGGCTCGCCGTCCTCCCGGACGGCGTCGCCTTCGAGGCCGCCTCCACGCTCCCCGTGGCCGGCCTCACCGCGATCCGCGCGCTCGAGGTCGGCGGCCCGCTGCTCGGCCGCCGCGTGCTTATCACCGGCGCCGCCGGCGGCGTAGGCCGCTGCGCGATCCAGCTCGCGCATCGCGCGGGCGCGCACGTGACCGGCGTCGTCCGCAACGCCGAGCGCGGCGAGGGCCTGCGCGAGCTCGGCGCCGACGAGCTGATCACCGAGCTCGCCCCCGAGGGCGAGGCGTTTGACCTGCTGCTCGAGTCGGTCGGCGGCGCGAGCCTCGCGGCCGCGCTCACGCGCGTCGCGCCCCAGGGCACCGTCGTGGCCTTCGGCGCCTCCTCGCCCGAGTCCACCACGTTCGACGTCTCGGCCTTCTATGGCCGCGGCGGGCCGCGGCTCTACGGCCTGCGCGTGTTCGACGAGCTCGCGATGCACCGCTCGGGCGTGCGCGACCTCACGCTGCTGGTCGGCGAGCTGGCCGCCGGCCGGCTCGACCCGCAGATCGACCTCGTGACGAGCTGGCAGGACGTGAACACCGCCATCGACGCGCTGATGGAGCGCCGCGTGGCGGGCAAGGCCGTCCTCACCGTCGGATAGCCCGCTCCATCTCGCGCTTCATCTCGCGGTCCTTGAGCGCCTGGCGCTTGTCGCCGACGTCCTTGCCCTTCGCGAGCGCGATCTCGACCTTGGCGCGGCCGTCGCGGAAGTAGATGCGCGTGGGGACGAGCGTGAGGCCCTTCTCGCGCGTCTTGCCGATCAGCCGCTCGATCTCGCGCCGGTGCATGAGCAGCTTGCGCGGGCGCTCGGGCTCGTGGTTCTCGCGCGAGGCGGGCGCGTAGGGCGGGATGTGGACGTTGTAAAGCCAAACCTCGCCGTCGCGCACCGCGGCATACCCGTCCTTGATCGTGGCCTTGCCGTCGCGCAGCGACTTGACCTCGGTGCCGGTCAGCATGACCCCGGCCTCCCACGTCTCGAGGAAGTTGTACCGGTGCCGCGCCTGGCGGTTGGTGGCGATATCCTTCATTTCGGATCAGGTTTCATGTTTTCGTTTCCCAACCCAGTGAACGAGAAGGCGGCGCGGCTGGTTGCCGGTGTCGTGGCGATCACTGGACTCATCATTCTGGCGACCGGCGCGTACTGGCTGCTGATTCCGCTCACCTACGGCTTCTGGGCCCGCGTCCTGACCGGGCCGACGCTGAGCCCGCTGGCGCGCTTCGCCATGAAGTTCGCCCCCGGCGAGCCGAAGCACGTTCCCGGCCCGCCCAAGCGCTTCGCGCAGGGCATGGGCGCGGTCATGACCACGGCGGCGACGGTCCTGTGGCTGGCCGGCGCGACGACCACGGCGAGCGTGCTCGTGGCCATGCTGCTGGTCGCCGCCACGCTCGAGTCCGTGTTCGCGATCTGCCTCGGCTGCCACGTCTTCGCCGGCCTCATGCGTCTCGGCCTCGTCCCCGAAGCGATCTGCGCCGAGTGCGCCGACATCAGGCTGGCACGAGGTCGACGCGTCCCCGCGGCGCATCAACCTTCTCCACGCGCACCGTGACGCGGTCGCCGAGCCGGAGCCGCTCTCCGCTGCCGGCGCCGATGAGCATCGTCTCGAGCTCGTTGAGCTCCCACCAGTCGCCGACCAGCCGCCGCACCGGCAGCATGCCCTCGTAGCCGGCGAAGGCGACGAAGGCGCCCGCGCCGATCACGCCGGTCACCTCACCCTCGTAGACGGCGTCCCAGCCGTTCTCGAACAGCTCGGTCTCGAGCAGGAAGCAGCGCGCCACGGAGTCGGCGTCGCGCTCGATCCTCATCGCGTCGCGCTCGCGCTGGGAGCACCACTCGGCGGCCTCGTCGAGCCGCGAGGCGGCCGGCTGGTCCTCGCCCGCGCCGATCGCGTGCAGCAGCGAGCGGTGGCAGACGAGGTCCGGATAGCGCCGGATCGGCGACGTGAAGTGGCAGTAGCGCGGCGAGCGCAGGCCGGCGTGGCCGAGGTTGCGCGGCGAGTAGAGCGCCTGCTTGAGCGAGCGCAGCACCAGCGAGGTGAGGGCGCCGCCTCCGTGGCCGCGGCGGCAGACCTCCTCGGCCACCAGGCGCGAGATGTCGGCCACCGCGTCGCCGGCCTGCTGCGGCGTCATCGCCTGCGGGAGCGGCGGCGTCGGTACGTCCAGTGACGCGAGCTGCTCGACCAGCCGCTCCACGCGGGCAGGCTCCGGCCGCTCGTGCACGCGAAACAGCGCCGGCAGCTTGCGCGTCTCGAGCAGCGTGGCCACGGCCTCGTTGGCGGCGATCATCAGGTGCTCGATCAGGCGGTGCGACTCGGTCTGCTCGCTCGCCACCTGGCGCGTCACGTGGCCCGCGCGCGAGAAGTCGAACTCGGGCTCCGAGCTCTCGACCGCCAGTGCGCCGCGACGGGCGTCGGCCAGCGCGGCGGCCACCTGCCGGGCGGCGGCCAGCGGCTCCTCGACCGGCCCCGCGCCCGCGAAGAGGTCGTCGACCTCCGGGTACGTCAGCCGCCGGTCGGAGCGGATGAGCGAGCGGTGGAACGCGGTGCGCCGCACGCGGGCGCCCTCGAAGTCCATCTCCACGGTGACGGCCAGCCGGTCCTGGTGGGGCACCAGCGAGCACGCCTGGTTGGAGAGCGCCTCGGGCAGCATCGGCTCCACCAGCCCCGGCACGTAGACCGAGGTGGCGCGGCGGAACGCCTCGCGGTCGACGTGCGAGCCCGGCCGCACGTGGGCCGCCACGTCGGCGATGTGCACCCACACGCGAACGAAGCCGTCCACCCGCTCCGCGGAGATCGCGTCGTCGAAGTCGCGCGCGGTCGGCGGGTCGATCGTGAAGGTCGGAAGGTCGCGCAGGTCGAGACGCGCCACCTCGGGAAGCGACGGGTCGCGCGCCTCGCGCTCGACCAGCGGGTCGAACCGCCGCCGCAGGCCGCGGTGGAGCATCAGCGCCTCGAGCACGTCGCGCGCCACGTCGGGCCGGCCCAGGGAGCGAACCCGCTTGCCGCGCACCTCGACCAGCTCCCCCGGGCGCGCGTCGCGCGGGCGGTCGACGTTCATCCGCGGGCCGCGCTCGAAGAACGGCTCGACGGTCCAGAAGCGGCCGCGCCTGGCCAGCACGCCGACCACGGATCCGGCCGCCACGCGCCCAGGGGCGCGCTGCTTCACGCCGCCTCGCGCAGTGCGGCGGCCAGCGCCTCGTCCTTCGGCGTGTCGGGGTCGTCCTCGGCCTGCACGTCGGGCGACACGCCGGCCCCGCGCGTCACCCCGCCGCCGCCCAGATTGCGGCCGCTGGGCAGGAAGTACTCGCCGACCGTGATGTCGAGCGCGCCGCCGTTCTGCAGCGGCTCGATCTCCTGGAAGACGCCCTTGCCGAACGTGCGCGTGCCGACCACCTTCGCCCGGTCACGGTCCTGCAGAGCGCCGGTGACGATCTCGGACGCGGAGGCGCTGCGGTCGTTGACGAGCACCACCACGGGGATGTCGGTGTCGATCGCCCCGCCGGTGGCCTCGTAGACCTGCTCCGGCCGCGAGCGTCCCCGGGTGGTGACGATCTTGCCGTCGGGGATGAAGACCGACGAGACCATCACCGCCTCGTTGAGCAGGCCGCCGCCGTTGTCGCGCAGATCGAGCACGACGCCGTCCGCGCCCTCCTTGAGCAGCTTCTTCACCGCGGAGCCGACCTCGCCGTGCGCGCCGGAAGTGAAGCCGGCCAGGTGCACGTGGGCGATCTTGCGGCCGTTCGAGCGGCGCATCTCGGCCTTGACCACCGGGATCTCGACCTGGGCGCGCTCGAGCGCGAGCTCGCGCGTCTCGCCCTTCGAGCGCACGGTCAGCTTCACCGAGGTGCCGGCCGGGCCCTTGATCCGGGTCGTCGACTCCTCCGAGCTCTCGCCCGCGATCGACCGCCCGTTGACGTGGGTGATCACGTCACCGGGCCTCAGCCCGCCGCGGTCGGCCGGGGAGCCCTTGTAGACGGTGAGCACGCGCAGGCCGCGCTCGATCTCCTCGACGGTCATGCCGACGCCCTCGAAGCGGCCCTCGGTGGCCGCCTGGAAGTCGGTGAAGTCGCGCGGGGCGAAGTAGTGCGAGAAGCGGTCGTCGAGCGAGCCGACCGCCTGCTCGAGCGACTGGTCGAGCAGCTTCTTGCGATCGACCTTGCGGTAGTAGTCGCGCTCGAGCGTGTCGATCGCCTCTTCGTACACGCGGCCGTCGTTGTCGGCGACCAGCGTGTCGCGCACCTTGTCCGGCAGGTTGTCCGGATGGCCGCCCAGCCAGATGCCGGCCACCAGCATGAGTGGCAGCAGGATGACGAGCAGGGGCACGAGTGAACGCCGGCGACGCATGAGCAACCACGGTACCGAGGCCGTGTCAGGTCCGGGTAAGGGCTCAGACGCGCAGGAAGCGCCGCAGCGACAGCCCGGAGCCGACTGCCGACACCCCGACGGCGGCGGCGAGCAGCAGCGCAATCAGCAGCGGGAAGCTCATCGTCTCCGGCGCGGCGATGAGCGCGTACTCGGCCGCCAGCGGATCGACCACCGCGACCTTGAAGACGGCCAGCACCAACACGGCCAGGATCCCGCCGAGCGCGCCGACCAGCATGCCCTCCATCACGAACGGCCAGCGGATGAACCAGTCGGTGGCGCCGACCAGCTTCATGACCTCGACCTCGCGCCGCCGCGCGTAGAGCGAGAGCCGGATCGTGTTGGCGATCAGCAGGATCGAGGCGATCACCAGCAGGCCGGCCAGCAGCGCCGTGGTGAGCTTCACCGCGCGCGTCACCGAGAGGATCTTGTTGGTGTCCTCCTCGCGGTTGGTGACCTCGTCGATCGCCGGGTCGATCACCGTGCGGGTGCCGCCGGGTCCGATCGGGGTGAGCGCGTTGCGGACCTTGGAGATGTTGTCCGGGTTGTCGGGCGTGATCCGGAACAGATGCGGGAGCGGGTTGAACTCGCCGAGCTCGCCGTAGGCCTCCGGGTTCTTCTTGCGCTGCTCCGCGTAGGCCTGGTCCTTGGAGACGAACTCCACGCGCGCGACGTGCGGCGTGTCGTTCTCCAGCAGGTTCTGGATCCGCTCCACGTCGGCGTCGTCGGCGCGGTCGACCAGGTAGACGTTGGCGATCACCCGCCCGCGCACCTCGTTGGCGGCGCCGGTGGTGGCCTGCACGACGGGGATGAAGACACCGAGGATGAGCACCGTCACCAGCACGGTGGCCATGGCCGCGAAGGACGGCACCGCGTTGCGCTTGAGAGCCCTGAGCGCCTCGCGGATGAAGAAGCCGATCCTCATTCCTCGCGCAACCTCATCTCGAACTCGCCGGTCGTCTCGCGTGCCGTGTAGCCGGCGGCCCGCTCGTCGCGCACCACGCGGCCCTCGGACAGCTCGATCACCCGCCGGCGCATCTTGTCGACCATCTCGACGTCGTGGGTGGCGACCACCACGGTCGTGCCGGTGCGGTTGATCCGGTACAGCAGCTGCATGATCCCGATCGAGGTCTCGGGATCGAGGTTGCCGGTCGGCTCGTCGGCCAGCAGCAGCGGCGGATGGTTGACGAACGCGCGCGCCACCGAGACGCGCTGCTGCTCGCCGCCGGAGAGCTGGTCCGGGTGGTTGTGGAGCTTGAGCGACAGGCCCGTCAGGCGCAGGATGTCCGGCACCTTGTCGCGGATGTCGCGGCGGCTACCGCCGGTGACCTGGAGCGCGTAGGCGACGTTCTCGTAGACGGTGCGGGTCGGCAGCAGCTTGTAGTCCTGGAACACCACGCCGACGTTGCGGCGGTAGTACGGGACCTTCTTGCGCGTGATCTGCGACAGATCGCGGCCGGCCACGTGGATCGTCCCGCCGGTCGGCTCGGTCTCCTTGATCAGCAGCCGGATGCTGGTCGACTTGCCCGACCCGGAGGCGCCGACGAGGAACACGAACTCGCCGGGATGGATCGCGAAGGTGACGTCGTCGAGCCCGATGTCACCGCTCGGATAGCGCTTCGTGACGCCCTTGAAGTCGATCACCGCGGGGCCCCGCGGGGGCGCGGTCTCGCGGCGGACATGTCGTTCCGTAGTGGCCATCGTGTCCAAGCAGGGTATTTCGTGCCCGAGGGCGCGCCCCTCCTTTGAAACCGACATTGCAGCAGGGAGCGACGATGGCAGACGAATCGCGAGTGCGGGTCCAGATGGTGGACGGACGCCACCTGGACGCGCGGGGCACCCTCGAGGACGTGGCGACGAAGCTCTCCCCGGAGGCCTGCGGCCCTCACGGCTTCTGCGAGATCCAGGACACGCGCGGCAACGCGATTCTGGTGAATCGCGAACACGTGCTCTATCTGGAGCGCCGAGGACAGACCCGGAGCGACGGCTTGGTTAGATAGGTACATGGCTCGAATCGAATCGTCGACCCTCGCCTCCGGCCTCCCGGTCCACCGGATCGAGATCGAGGGCACGCGGGCGACCACCGTCCTCGTGGCGTTCGACGCCGGGGCCCGCACCGAGCGCCCCGACGAGAACGGGATGGCCCACTTCCTCGAGCACCTGGTGTTCAAGGGCGGGCAGAAGTACGACGACTACCGCAAGGTCAACGAGACCGCGGAGCGCATGGGCGCCGTGCTCAACGCGTACACGTCGCACGACCTCGTGGCCTTCCACATCACGTGCCGCGCCGAGGTGGCGGGCGACGCGATCGACCTGCTGACCGACTTCGTCGGGCGTCCCAAGATCGACGCCGAAGAGCTCGATCGCGAGCGCGGCGTCGTCATCCAGGAGATCGCCCGCGCGCACGACCAGCCCTCCGTGGTGGCCGAGCACCTGATCGACCGCGCGGCGTTCGGCGAACACCCGCTCGGCCGCCCCGTCCTCGGCCCCGCCGACCACCTGCGCACGTTCACGCGCGACGCGATCGTGGCCTTCCGCTCGCGCCAGTGGGCGGGCTCGCGCGGCGGCGCGTTCCTGGTCGGCAACCTCTCGCACCTGCCCGACGACACCGATCTGGCCGAGGCCTTCGGCCGCTTCCCGTCGATCTCCCCGGACGGCGGCACCGAGCCCGCCCCGTCGTTCGCCCCGCAGACGCTGGTCGAGCCGCGCGATTCCAACCAGTCGCACCTGCGGATCTCCTACCGCCCGTCCATCGATCCGCGGGATCCGGAGGGACGCGCCGCGCTGAACATCTACTCGACGCTGCTCGGCGGCTCGATGGGCTCGCGGCTGTTCGACGAGATCCGCGAGCAGCGCGGCCTGGCGTACTCGGTCTACTCGGCCGACCACTCCTACGCCGACGTGCCGATCCTGCAGCTGTCGGCGGGCCTGGAGTCCGGCAAGGCGGTCGAGGCCTTCACCCGGATGCGCGAGATCGTCGACGAGCTGCGCACCGAGGGGCCGCGCGAGGACGAGTTCGAGCGTGCCCGCGCCTACGCCGCCGGGCGGCGCGTGCTGGCCTTCGAGAACACCAACGCGGTGGCGCGCTACGCCGCGAGCCAGTCCGTGGTGTACGCGCAGGACATCGACCCGGACGAGGCGATCGCCGCGCTCGACCGCGCCACCTTCGACCAGGTCGTGGACGTGGCCCGCGGGATCTCCGAGAACTCCTCGGTGGCCTGCGTCGGCCCGCACGAGACGGGCGACTTCACCGCATAACCTCCGCATCGGCGGCGTCGCTCTGTTGTTGTTGACCGCAGTGCCCCGGATCCTGGTCCTCGCCCTCGTGGCCGCCCTCGTGGCGGCCGCGCCCGCGCACGCGCAGAAGAAGCGCGAGCGGCTGCCGGACGAGGTCGAGGTCCAGCTGCTCGGGATCAACGACTTCCACGGCCACCTCGAGGCGGACACGCCGGGGACGGTCACCAAGCGGCTGCGCCCCACCGAGGTGCGCGTGCCGGCCGGCGGCGCCGAGTACCTCGCGACGCACGTCCGCACGCTCGAGCGCCGCAACCGCAACACGCTGGTGGTGGCCGCCGGCGACCTGGTCGGCGCCAGCCCGCTGCTGTCGTCGCTCTTCCACGACGAGCCGGCCATCGAGGCGCTCAACGACATCGGGCTCGACGTGAGCGCGGTCGGCAACCACGAGTTCGACGAGGGTCCCGCGGAGCTGCTGCGGCTCCAGCGCGGCGGGTGCCACCCGCGCGACGGCTGCGCCGACGGCAACGGCTACCGCGGCGCCGACTTCCCGTTCCTGGCCGCCAACGTGACCAGCGCCCGGACCGGCCGGACGATCTTCCCGCCGTATGTGATCAAGCGCGTCGGCGGCGTGCGGATCGGCTTCATCGGGATGACGCTCGAGGGAACCCCCGAGCTGCTGCTGCCGGTCTTCTCGAGCGTGCTCCACTTCGCCGACGAGGCGGACACCGCCAATCGCTATGTCCGCGAGCTGAAGCGTCACAAGGTGAAGGCGATCGTCGTGCTCCTGCACGAGGGCAGCTCTCCGGTTCGCCGCGCGGCGGCCGACGACTGCCCAGGGCTGTCCGGCCCGGTGGAGGACATCGTCGACCGCACGTCGCGCGAGGTTGACGTGTTCCTCACCGGCCACACGCACGCGGCCTACAACTGCGTGATCGACGGCCGGCGCGTCACCAGCGCCGCCTCGTTCGGGCGGCTGATCACGCGGGTGACGCTCGAGATCAGCCGCCGCCGCAACGACATCGTGCGCGCACAGGCCCGCAACTGGATCGTCGGGCAGGACGTGATGCGCGCGCCCGACATCACGCGGCTGATCGCGCGTTACGCGCGCTTCGCCGATCCGCTGCGGAAGCGCGTGATCGGCCGCATGGCGAGCTACGCCAGCCGCGGGGCCAACCGGGCCGGCGAGCGGCCGATGGGCACGATGACGGCCGACGCGGAGCTGCTGGCGACCGGAGCCGAGGCCGCCTTCGTCAACCCCGGCGAGGTGCGCCGCGGGCTCTCGGCGGGCGAGATCACCTTCGGGCGCGCGTTCGCGTCGCTCCCGTTCGGCTCCACGCTGGTCACGATGTCGCTGTACGGCGCCGACGTGCACGAGCTGCTCAAGGAGCAGTGGTGCGGACGCCCCAGCCCGCGCGTGCTCCAGCCCTCCACGGGCGTGTCCTATACGTGGAGCGCGCAGGCCGCGGCCTCGATCCTCGGCCAGCCCTGCCCCGGCGCGCCGAATCCCGTGTCCGGCCTGCACATCGCCGGTACGCCGGTCGAGCCCGAGCGGCTGTACCGGATCACGGTCAGCTCACGGCTGGCCGAGGGCTTCAACCGCTTCGACGCCCTCGCGCCCGGCGCGAACAAGGTCGGGGGCCCGGACGAGACCGCGGCGCTCGAGACGTATCTCGCGCCTTCCATCACCGGCGACCCGATCGTCCCGCCGGTGCGGAACCGCATCGTCGTTGCGCCCTAGCGCCGCGTTTGCCACGATCCGCATACGAGTGACCCTGCCTGAGCTCAACCACCGCGAGCTCGAGCGCTACGTGCAGCGGGTCGCGGACCGGTGGCCGGTCACGCGCGCGCTGCTCGGCGGCGCCCGCGTGGCGGACCTGCGCGGCGCCGGGCCGCAGCGCGAGCGCGGCCCGGAGTTCGTCGTCATCCTCGTGTCCGAGTTCTTCGACGGCGTGCCCTGGCTGGAGCGCGTGTACGTGTGCGGGAGCCTGTGGGATGCCTACGAGATGGGCGGCGCCGCCGACGTGCACTGCTACACGCCGGCGGAGTTCGAGCGCAAGCTCGATCAGCTGCCGATCGTGCGCGAGGCCGCCGAGCGCGGGCTCGAGCTGTTGCCCGAGCCTGCCTAGCCGATCGCGACCATGCGCTCGATCGGCAGCCGGGCGCGCTCGGCGATCGCCTCCGGCACCTTCACGACCGGCGCCATCTCGCGCAGGGCGTCGCGCAGCTTGGGCAGCGTGATCATCTTCATGAAGCGGCAGCTCGCCGCCTCGTTGGCGGCCACGAAGTCGACGTCGGGTGCCGCCTCGCGCAGCGGATGCAGCATGCCCGTCTCGGTGGCGACGATCGCCGTGGTGCCCGCCGGCGCCGTCTGCGCGTAGCGCATCATGCCGCCGGTGGAGAGCATGTGGACGCCGTCGGGATCGACGTCGCCGGCCGCCACGTACTCCATCACCGAGGTCGAGCAGCCGCACTCGGGGTGGATGAGGAAGTCGGCGTCGGGGTGGCTGTCGCGCATCTCGCGGATGTCGGACGGCCGGATGCCGGCGTGGACGTGGCACTCGCCGTCCCACACGCGCATCCTGCGGCCCGTCACCTTCTCGACGTAGGCGCCGAGGAACATGTCCGGGCCGAAGAGGATCTCGGTGTCCTCGCCGTGCTCGCGGTAGATGTGCTCGACCACGGCCGCGGCGTTCGACGACGTCACGCAGTAGTCGGTCTCCGCCTTCACCTCGGCCGTCGTGTTGACGTACATGACCGCGAGGGCGCCCGGATGCGCGGCCTTCCAGGCGCGCAGCTGCGGGGCGGTGATCGAGTCCGCCAGCGAGCAGCCGGCGTCCGGATCGGGCAGCAGCACGGTCTTCTCGGGCGAGAGGATCGAGGCCGTCTCGGCCATGAAGTGCACACCGCAGAAGGCGATCACCTCGGCGTCCGTACGCGCCGCCTGCTGCGAGAGCGCCAGCGAGTCGCCGACGAAGTTGGCGACGTCCTGGACCTCGGGCAGCTGGTAGTTGTGGGCGAGGATCACGGCGCCGCGCTCGGCGGCCAGCGCGCGTACCTCGGACTGCAGCGCAGGGATGTTGTCGAGCGAGAGGAGGGTCATTTCGAGGGGAGGGCCTCCAGGGCCAGTGAGAGGTCGAGCCCGGGCGCTGAATGGGTGAGCGCGCCCATCGACACGTAGTGTAGCCCCTCAATGGTCGCATAGACCAAAACTGTCTGCGGGTTGACCCCGCCGGACGCCTCGAGCTCGGCCCGCCCGTCGACCTGCTGCACCGCCGCGCGGATCTCGTCAGGGCTCATGTTGTCGAGCAGCAGCCGCGGCGCCCCGGCCGCGAGCGCCTCGCCGATCTCGGCCGCGTCGCGCACCTCGACGGCCAGCGGCAGGTCGGGCCGGGCGTCACGGGCGCGCCGCACCGCCTCCCCCACCCCGCCGGCGGCGGCCGAGTGGTTCTCCTTGATCAGGATCGCGTCGTAGAGCCCGGCGCGGTGGTTGACGCCGCCGCCGTCGGCCACCGCCTGCTTCTCGAGCCGCCGCAGGCCGGGCGTCGTCTTGCGCGTGTCGAGGATCCTCGCGCCGCCGCCCGCCTCCTCGACGGCGCGCACCACGCGCGCGGTCGCCGTGGCGATGCCCGAAAGGCGGCCGAGGAAGTTCAGCGCCGTCCGCTCCGCGGTCAGCAGCGCGCGCGCCGAGCCCGTCGCGCGCAGCACCACCGCCCCCGCGTCCCGCCACTCGCCGACCGGCCCGAGCTCGAGCTCCACGTCCGGATCGAGCCGCCGGAACACGGCCGCGGCGACCTCGAGCCCCGAGATCACCCCGGGCTCCTTCTGCGTGATCGTCGCGCGCGCACGTGCAGCCGCCTCGACGGTCGCCGCGGTCGTGGCGTCGCCGTCGCCGACGTCCTCGGCCAGCGCGCGATCGATCAGGTCGTCCATGCGCTTCAGCGTGGCAGGCGGGACGAACTTCGGGCATTGAAGGGGCGGGATCGAGGCTCGCGCATGTCGATTGGTCGGTTTGTTCCCGTGGAGGGAACAAAGTGACCAATCGGCAGGCCGGGCGGCCGAAACCTCGCTCTCCTACCCAGCCGCAGTTGACGTTGGCCGACAGCTACGGCGCCCGCCCGAGCTCCAACCCCGCAAGCGCGCTCTCACCCTCGTAGACCAGCCGCCCCTGCCGCTCCACCCGCACCCGCAGCCGCCCGGCGAGGTGCTGGTGCGACCACGGGACCACCCGCCGCTCGGCCGGCACCGGGACGTCGAGCACGTGGGCGGCCGCCGGATCGCCGGACGCCTCGATCTCGACCCGGTGGCGCAGCGAGCGGCCCCGCAGCACCCAGCGGCCCTCCGAGACCTCCGCGCGCACGCCGGCGATGAGCGGCTCGCCGAGCCGGATGAGCCGGGATGGCAGATGCACGACGACCGCGGTGGCGTGGAGCGGCCCGATCGCCGGCCCGCCCGCGAAGGCGACGGTCACGGGGTCTCCGCCGAAGTCGTGTGCCTCGCCCCACCACCAGACCGGCGGGAAGCCGTTGCCCCAGTTGCGCTCGACGTAGGCGGTGGCGCCGTCGAGGTCCCAGCCGGCGATCGTGCCCTCGGCGCGGGCGCGCAGGACGAGCGGGCGCCAGTACTGGCGCATGAACGGCAGCCAGCCGGCGGGCCCGGTGCCGTGCCACGGCCGCGGCCACTCGACGACGTCGTGGAGCCGGGCATCGACGCCGTCGAGCTTCACATGACGGGCGTCGCCGGCGAAGGCGGCGCCGATCCGCACGCCGCGCGAGTCCTCCACGGGCCCGTCGAGGATCGCCGGATGCCAACCGCCCGGCTGGGTGGCGACGCCCGTCAGCGCCCAGCCCGGGCAGACGCCGCAGAGCACGATCGCGGCCCGCCCGTCGGGCCAGGTGAAGCGCCAGAACCAGCCGGAAAGCGTGCTCAGTTGGCGGAGGCCTTCGCGTTGGCCTCGAGCCAGGCGCGCACGAAGCCGTCGAGGTCGCCGTCGAGCACGCGCTCGGCGCTGCCGACCTCGAAGTCGGTGCGGTGGTCCTTGACCATCGTGTACGGGTGCAGGACGTAGGAGCGGATCTGGGAGCCGAAGTTGACGTCCTGCGCCTCGCCGCGCTCGCGCGCGATCTCCTCCTGGCGCTCGCGCTCGGCGCGCTCGACCAGCTTGGACCGCAGCATCGCCATCGCCGTCGCTTTGTTGGCCGACTGCGAGCGCTCGTTCTGGCACTGCACGACGACGCCGGTCGGCCGGTGCGTGATGCGGACGGCCGAGTCGGTCTTGTTGACGTGCTGGCCACCGGCGCCCGAGGCGCGGTAGGTGTCGATCTGGAGGTCGTCGTCCTCGATCTGGACGTCGGCGTCCTCCACTACGGGCGCCACCTCGACGCCCGCGAAGCTCGTCTGGCGGCGGTTGGCGGCGTCGAAGGGCGACAGCCGTACCAGCCGGTGCACGCCCTTCTCGGCGCTGTAGAGGCCGTAGGCGTTCTCGCCGCTCGCCCGGAAGGTGGCCGACTTGATGCCCGCCTCCTCGCCCGCGCTGACCTCCAGGAGCTCGACCTTGAAGCCGCGGCGCTCGGCCCAGCGCATCATCATCCGCAGGACCATCTCGGCCCAGTCCTGGGCGTCCGTCCCGCCCGCGCCCGCGTTGACCGTGACCAGCGCGTCACCGGCGTCGTACTTGCCGGTGAACATGCGCTCCTCCTCGAGCGCGGCCAGCCGCTGCTCGACCGAGACGAGCGTCTCCTCCATCTCGGCCGCCATGTCCTCGTCCTCCTCGGCGAGCTCGACGAGCCCTTCGAGGTCGTCGGCGTCGGCCTGCAGCTTCTCGAACGTGTCGACGCGGCGCGACAGCCGCGCGTGCTCGGCGCCGATCTTGCCGGCGGCCTCAGGCTCGTCCCAGAAGCCGGGCTCGCCCATCTGCGCCTCGAGCGCGCCGACGCGGTCCTTCAGCCCAGCCGGGTCAAAGGTAGTCCGAGAGCAGGGACAGCTGCTCGCGGATGGCGGCCAGGCGCTGCGGCGTGGGCTGGGAGGTGGGCGTGGCCATGGCTCCCAGTCACAGTACCGCAGCGCCTGGCGCGCTCAGATCAGCCGCAGGCGCTGAGCTCCGAGGTCGGGCCGAGCACGAGGCCGTTCGGATCGGTCTCCGTCGCTGTCACGGTCACCTTCTCGTCGACCGGGTCGACGATGATCGAGCTCTGCGCCAGGCCGGCGGCGTCGGTCGTCACCTGCCGCGTCGCGATCAGCTCCTTCGCCTCGCCGCGGCCGCCGCACGTGTCGTTGACGTAGAAGTCGAGCCGGTAGTCGGTCGACGCCGCGGTGCGCAGCGTCCAGCCGATGAGGTTCTTGATCACCAGGTCGGGGAACGTGCCGGTGAAGAACAGGCTGTGGCTGTCGATGGTCGGGTGGTTCTGGAGGCCGTTGGCTCCCGTGTCGGGATCGAGCAGGCCGTCGTTCGCGGTCTGCCCGTCGTCGTCCAGGTCGATGCCGAGGTCGTCGTTCGCGTAGATCGAGTTGTTGACGATCGAATTGCGCCCGCCCGGGTCGACGGTCACTCCGTCGCCGCCGTTGCCGGTGATCACGTTGACGTCGCGATCCGGGATGCCGACCGAGTTGTCGGCGCCGTCCTCGATCCGGACGCCGCTGAGGCCGTTGTCCTCGATGGTGTTGCCGGTCAGCCAGTTGTCGTCGGCGCTGGGCCGGTTGAACGCCTCGATGAGGACGCCTTCGTGCTGGTTCCCGGCGACGGTGTTGCCGGTGACGGCGTTCAGGTGCGCGTCCTCGATGACCACGCCCTCGTCGTTGCCGGAGCTGTCGTTGTCCTCGATGACGTTGTTGACCGGCGGCGCGCCGGCGGCGCCGCCCTCGATCTTGATGCCGGCGTCGCGGTTGCCCGTCGCCGTGTTGCCCGTGACGACGTTGAAGCTGTCCTGCACGAGCACGCCTTCGTCGTTGGGCAGCGCGGCGGTGCCGAGCTCGTTGCCCTCGACGCGGTGGTTCTGGCCGGCCTCGATCTGCACGCCGGAGTCCTGGTTGCCGGCGATGAAGTTGCCCTCAACGAGGTTCGCGAAGCCGCCCGCGATCAGCACGCCGTCGCGGTTGCTCTGCTCGACCGTCTCTGTCGAGTCGGTGCCGAGAGCGTTGTCCATGATCGTGTTGCTCGTCCCGTCGGCGAACACGCCGGCTTCGTTGTTGGCCGACACGTTGCCGCGCACGAGGTTCTCGTTGCCCACCACGTGGATGCCGTCGAGGACGTTGCCGTTGCCGGTCGCGCCCGTCTCGTCGAGGCCGACGTAGTTGCCCTCGACGCGGTTGTGGTTGCCGTTGATCTCCGCGCCGTGGTCGTTGTTCTCGTCGATCACGTTGCGGTCGCTGGCGTTCGCCCCGCCGATCACGTTGTCGTTGCCGGTCACCGTGACGCCGTTGGCGAAGTTGCCGAGGCCGCCTCCGAGCGGGAGCCCGAGGCGGCTGGCCGCGACGAGGTTCTGGTTGCCGGTGATCGCCAGCCCGTCACCGCTGCTCTCGGCGATCACGCTGGCTTTGACGACGTTCTGGTTGCCGTTGATCACGACGCCGGTGGCGAGGTTCCACTGGTTCATCGTCGCGCCGGCCGAGTCCGTGCCGATCTGGTTGCTGGCGAGCGTGTTCTGGCTGCCGTTGACCTGGATCCCGTCGGCCGCGGCGCCGCCTGACGAGTCGTGGATCGTGAGGCCCTCGATGCGGCTGTTGTTGGTGTTGAGCAGCAGCCCCCACGCCGTGTTGACGGTGTCGATCACGACTCCGCCGCCGCGGACCTGCACGGGCGCGGTGAGGGCCGGCAGGTTGTTGGCGGGCGTGATCGTGTTCCCGGCCACCGCCGGCAGGTTGAAGTCGATCACGCTGAGGTTCGCGTTCGCGTTGGCCTGGTTGATCGCGGCCCGCAGCGTGCCGGCTCCCGCGTTGGCGTTGCTCGTGACCGTCTGCGCCTGCGCGGCGCCTGCGGTCGCGCCGAGCCCTATGAGCGCGGCGGCCAGCATCTTGCTGAACATGGTCTTCCCTTCTTGGGGTGGGGTCGGAGGGGAAGACCCCGCGTCAGGCGCGGAGGTTGGCCACGAAGGCCAGCGCCGCATCGCGCGCGCCCGCCGCGGGCGTCAGCGCATACAGCGAGCGCCGCGGCTGCGGGCCCTCGAGCGGCACGGCCGCGACGTCGTCGAACAGCTCCGCGACCAGCTCCGGCACGAGCGTGACCGCGAGCCCGCTGCGCACGAGCCCGCGCGCCGCGAGGACGTCGCGCGTGACGAAGTTGATGCGCGGCTCGAAGCCCGCCGCCACGCAGGCGCGGTAGATCAGGTGGTCGCGCGAGGGCGCCGTCCAGGTCTCGTCGGCCAGCTCGCCGAGCCGCAGCCGGTCGCGGGAGGCCAGCGGATGGCCGGGCGGCAGCACGGCCAGCATCGCCTCGCCGCCCAGCTCGTGGCGCTCGGTCCCCTCGGGCCGGCGCGGCTCGGCCTCGGCGTCCTGGAAGCACATGGCGGCGTGCAGGCCGCCGGCGGCGACGGCCGCGGCCAGCTCCTCGCCCGACCCCTCGACGGCCTCGACCTGGACCTCGGGGAGCTGCTCGCGCAGCCGCGCGATGGCGCCCGGGATCACGGAGGCGAGCGCGCTCGGGAACGCTCCGACCCGCAGCGTCTCGCGCTCGGCAGCGGCCAGCTCCGCGATCTGGGCGCCGGCCTGCGCCAGCCGATCCGCGATCGCGTCGGCGTGGGCGAGCAGCAGCGCGCCCGCCTCGGTCGGCGTCGGCCCGCCGGGCCCGCGGTCGAGCAGTCGCACCCCGAGCTGGCGCTCGAGCGAGCCGACCTGCTGGGACACCGCGGGCTGGGTGAGCGCCAGCTCCTCGCCCGCCCGCGAGAACGAGCGCCGGCGCGCCACCTCGCGGAACGTCAGCAGCCGCCGTGGATCCATCCTGCTTATAGCCTACGCCATCACATCATTTCTGTGAATGCGAGTTCAAGTGCGCCAGGTCTCGTTCCGATGAGTGCCAGGTGGGCGGGTCCAAAGATCAGTGGATCGTGCGGGGCAGCGTGGCGGGCCTGCTCGCCGTGCTGTGCTTCCTCGCGGGCTTCTCGGTCTTCACGCAGCGCCGCGCCGCGGCCGAGTCCAAGCGGGCCGACACCGCCGCCCGGCTGAGCACCAGCTACGTCGATGCCCGCCACTGGGTGACCGAGGCCAAGTCGCTCGAGCGCCGCTACCGCTTCGAGGCCTCCAGCTCGGTCCGCAGCAGCCACGAGACGGCCAAGCGCCGCCTGGCCGAGGACCTGCAGAAGGTGGTGCTGCTCGACACCTCGGTGAAGACGCGCGAGACGGTCAGCCGGCTGCTCAAGCTCAACTGGCGCTATGACCAGGCGTCGCGGCGGCTGTTCTCGGCCGTCGACGCGGACGACGCAGACCTGGCCGTGCAGCTCGACCACCAGGTGATCGACCCGATCTTCGGGCAGCTCGAGTACGGCATCCACCTGCAGGCGCGGGCCGCGCTGGAGGACGCGCTCGAGCACAGCGCCCGCCTGCGCGACGACCAGGAGGGCGCGGCGCACGCGATCGCCGTCGCCTTCGGCGTCGGCCTCGCGCTGCTTGGCTGCTTCGCCTTCATCCTCCTGCGCTTCCGCCGCCAGGAGCTCACGCGGCTCTCGCAGATCGCCGTCACCGACCCGCTCACCGGCCTGCGCAACCACCGCGCCTTCCAGGAGGACCTGGCGCGCGAGCTCCAGCTCGTCGGGCGCACCGGCATCCCGCTGGCGCTCGTCATGCTCGACCTCGACGGGCTCAAGGCGATCAACGACCAGCTCGGCCACCAGGCCGGGGACGAGCGCATCCAGGGGCTGGCCGACGCGATCCGCGACAGCCGGCGCGCGACCGACGTCGGCTACCGCATCGGCGGCGACGAGTTCGCGGTCATCCTCCCGGGCTCACGCGCGCTCGGCGCGCTCGAGTTCGCGGATCGCGTGCGGGCGCTGGCCGCGACCACCGTCGGCATTGCCGAGGCGACCACGCTGCGCTCCCGCGACGACGTGCTGCGCGAGGCCGACCTGGCGCTCATCGGCGCCAAGCGGCTCGGGCAGGCGGTCGCCGTCTACGGCCCCGACTTCGAGCTCACCGAGCGCGAGCAGGAGCACCATGAGAGCACGCTGGCCAGCGCGCTCGCCCTGGCCGTGGACGCCAAGGACTCCTACACCCGCAGCCACTGCCAGACCGTCTCTCAGCTGTGCGCGGTGATCGCCGCCGAGCTCGGGCTGGACGGCGAGCGGGTCGCGCGCATCCGGCTCGCCGGCCTGCTGCACGACGTCGGCAAGATCGGCGTTCCGGACGCCATCCTCAACAAACCGTCCGCCCTCACCGACGCCGAGTTCGAGATCATGAAGCGGCACTCCCTGCTGGGCGGCGACATCGTCGAGGCGGCCGAGATGCACGAGGAGGCCCACTGGGTCCGCCACCACCACGAGCGCTTCGACGGCAGCGGCTACCCCAACGCCCTGGCGGGCCAGAACATCCCGATCGAGTCCCGGATCATCCTCGTCGCCGACGCCTTCGAGGCGATGACCTCGGACCGCCCCTACCGCAAGGCCCCGGGCATCGAGTTCGCCGTCGGCGAGCTGCAGCGCCACGCCGGATCGCAGTTCGACCCCGACGTGGTGTCGGCGTTGTGCCTGGCGCTGGACCGCGAAGCGGTCCCTATGCCCCGTGGCACTTCTTGAACTTCTTGCCCGACCCGCACCAGCACGGGTCGTTGCGGCCGAGCTGCTCGTTCTCCTCGACGCGCCGCTGCTGGATCACCGGTGACGGCTCGTACTCCTCCTCGCCGGGCTCGCCGTACGCGTTCGGCTGGTCCTCCATCGTGCCGCCCGAGTAGTTGAGCGCGGCCGCCCCGCCGCTCTGCTGCTGCGGCACGGCGCCGTCGCCGTTCTCGCCCTCGATCCGGACCTCGACGTTGTAGATCATCCGCGCGAAGTCGGCCCAGATGGTGTTCATCAGGTCCTGGAAGAGCGTGAACGCCTCGTTCTTGTAAGCGATGATCGGCTCGATCTGGGCGAACCCGCGCAGGTGGATGCCCTCGCGCAGGTAGTCCATGTCGTAGAGGTGCTCACGCCAGCGCTGGTCGATGATCTGGAGCAGCAGGTAGCGCTCGAGGGCGCGCATGAGCTCCTCGCCCAGGTCGCCCTCGCGCTCGTCGTAGAGCTTCTCCGCGTCCTCCGCGAGCATCCGCTTGAGCTCGTCGCGGTCGACCGTCGCGGGGTCGATCTCGTCGTGCGCGAAGTCGACCTCGAACATCTGGTCGAGCTGCGCCCACAGGCCCTCGAGGTCCCAGTCCTCGATGTAGTCGCCGGGCGTGTACTCGTCGACCAGGCGGCCGATGACGTCGCCGATCGCCTCGCGCGCGACGGGGCCCATGTCGCGGCCCTCCAGCACCTCGTCGCGGTACTGGTAGACGATCTCGCGCTGCTGGTTCATGACGTCGTCGTACTCGAGGACGCGCTTGCGGATGAGGAAGTTCTGCTCCTCGACCTTGCGCTGGGCGCCCTCGATCTGCTTCGTCAGCATCTTGGCCTCGATCGGCTCCTCCTCGCCCTCCTCGCTGACGGGGCCGAGGCGGTCGAGGATCCGGTAGATGCGGTCGCCCGCGAACTTGCGCACGAGGTCGTCCTGGGCGGAGAGGAAGAAGCGCGACTCGCCGGGGTCGCCCTGGCGGCCGGAGCGGCCGCGCAGCTGGTTGTCGATCCGGCGCGACTCGTGGCGCTCGGTGCCGACGATGTAGAGCCCGCCCGCCTCGAGCACCTTCTCGCGGTTGTCCTCGACCCTGGCCTCGATGCTCGGCAGGACGTCCTTGAAGCGCTCGTCGTAGTCCGGGTCGCCGGGCTGCAGGCCGAGCTTGGCGAGCTCGAGCCGCGTCAGGTGCTCGGCGTTGCCGCCGAGCTTGATGTCGACCCCGCGGCCGGCCATGTTGGTGGCGATCGTGACCGCGCCGGGCGCGCCGGCCTCGGCGATCGTCTCGCCCTCGCGCTCGGCGTACTCGGGCTTGGCGTTGAGGACGGTGTGCGTGATGCCGCGCTCGCGCAGCTGGTCGGAGAGCAGCTCGGAGACCTCGACCGAGATCGTGCCGACCAGGATCGGCTGGCCCTTGTCGTTGCGCTCGGCGATCTCGCGCACGACGGCGGCCCACTTGCCGTCCATGGTCTTGAAGATCTGGTCGTTCTGATCCTTGCGGACCATGTCCCGGTTGGTCGGGATCTCGACCACCGGCAGCTTGTAGATCTTCATGAACTCGTTGGCCTCGGTCATGGCCGTGCCCGTCATGCCCGCGAGCTTGCCGTACATGCGGAAGTAGTTCTGGAGCGTGATCGTCGCGAGCGTCTGGTTCTCCTCGCGGACGCGCACGCCCTCCTTGGCCTCGACCGCCTGGTGCAGGCCCTCCGACCAGCGGCGGCCGTCGAGGATGCGGCCGGTGAACTCGTCGATGATCTTCACCTCGCCGTCGACCACCGCGTAGTCGACGTCGCGCTTGTAGAGCGACTCGGCCTTCAGCGACTGCAGCAGGTGATTGACCAGCGGGCCGTTCTCGGCCTTGTAGAGGTGGTCGATGCCGAGGAACTTCTCGGCCTTGGCGACGCCGCGCTCGGTGATCGAGACGTTCTTGTGCTTCTCGTCGAACTCGTAGTCGTAGTCGGCCATGAAGTCCTTCTTGGACTTCGGGTCCATCCCCTCGGGCTTCTTGCCCGGCTCCATCAGCGGGGCGAGCTTGGCGAACCGCTCGTAGAGGTCGGCGGCCTGCTCGGGGGCGCCGGAGATGATCAGCGGCGTGCGGGCCTCGTCGATGAGGATGTTGTCCACCTCGTCGACGATCGCGAAGTGGTGGGACGTGAGCGGCTTGCCGCCCTCGTCGAAGCGGCCGCCGTGCTGGACCTTCTCGTCCAGCGTCGTCGCCATGTTGTCGCGCAGGTAGTCGAACCCGAACTCGGAGTTCGTGCCGTACGTGACGTCGGACGCGTAGGCCTGGCGCTTCTCCTCGTAGGGCTG
The DNA here is from genome assembly GCA_963835525.1 of uncultured Solirubrobacteraceae bacterium. Taxonomy (GTDB): domain Bacteria; phylum Actinomycetota; class Thermoleophilia; order Solirubrobacterales; family Solirubrobacteraceae; genus DASSUW01. Next base: position 835,158 of record CAWIFM010000008.1, on the reverse strand, counting down.
CATGTTCTGCAGCACCCCGACGGTGAGGCCGAGCGCCTCGTAGATCGGGCGCATCCAGTCGGCGTCGCGGCGGGCCAGGTAGTCGTTGACGGTGACCACGTGCACGCCCTCGCCGGCCAGCGCGTTGAGCACCACGGCCGCGGTGGCGGTCAGCGTCTTGCCCTCGCCGGTCTTCATCTCGGCGATCGAGCCGTCGTGCAGCACCATGCCACCGATCATCTGCACGTCGAAGTGGCGCATGCTCATCGTGCGCCGGCCGACCTCGCGCACGAGCGCGAACGTCTCGGGCAGCAGGTCCTCGATCGCCTCGCCGCCTCGCGCGCGCTCGCGCAGCGCGTCGGCGTTCGCGCGCAGCTCGTCGTCGTCGAGCAGCTCGAGCTCGGGCTCCCAGGCGTTGATCCGGTCGACGCGCTTCTCGTACTGCTTGAACTGGCGTGCTTCGCCCATGCGCAGGGCGCGATCGAGGATCGACATAGCTACTTAGCGTAGCGGTCTGAGGAGGCCGTCAGACAGCCTCTTCGGCCCCCGCCACGGGGGGCGGGCCCTGGGCCGCCAGGGCGCGCGACTCACGCCGCTTGCGGCGCTTGTCGCGGTGGCGCTTCACCTGCCGCGCGAGCTCGTCGGCGACCAGGTTGATCGAGTGCTTGGCGTCCCGCGAGGCGTTCTTGGCGCGCAGGGTGGTGCCTTTGAGGTGCAGGGTCGCCTCGGCCACCATCTGCTGCGGGTTGGCGGGGTTGTGCTCCTCGTACAGCTCGATTTCGAGCTGGGCCAACTCGCTGACCTGCTTCCCCACCTTCTCGAAGCGCCGCGCCACCGTCTCGCGCAGCTCGTCGGTGACCTGAAGGTTGCGCCCCTTGACCTCGATCCGCACAGGGGACTCCTCTCGGTGAGTGGGTCGATCACAGGATGCTAACCGCTATTTCCGCGTCGCCAAAGCGGTTCGCGCTCAACCATTCCGCCGATCGGCCGACATTCCAGGTGTGAGCACTGCTGCCGCTGCACGTCCCGAGGTCGCCGTCGTCCGTCATCCGATCGCTGACGGGCGCAACAACGTGGTCGGCTACGAGCTGAAGTTCGGCGGCGCCGTCGACCTCGGCGACCCGTCGCGCGACGCCAAGGGCACCTCCGCCCTGCTGGTCGAGGCCTTCGGCGACATCGGGCTCGAGCGGCTCGCCGGCCGCCACCCCGCCTGGGTGTCGATCGCCCGCAACTTCCTGGTCGAGATCGGCCCGCCGCCGGTCCGCCCCGACCGCGCCGTGCTCCAGATCGACGCCTACCCGGCCCAGGACGACCTGCTCTCGCTGCTCCAGTCGCTCTCGCGCTCCGGCTACACGCTGGCGCTCGGCGACTACGACGGGCGCAACGACATCGAGGCGCTCATGTCGCTGTGCTCGATCGTCAAGGTCGAGGTCACCGACCGCTCCGAGGAGGAGCTGGACGCCGTGCTCGAGGCGCCGCGGGTGCAGGGCGCGCTGCTGGTCGCCACGGGCGTCGCGGATCACGCCTGCTTCCAGGGCCTGCAGGGCAAGGGCTTCACCTACTTCCAGGGCGATTACTTCGCCAAGCCGCGCCTGTTCCGCCACCGCGGCGTGGCCACCGCGGGCCTCGGCTCCCTGCGCCGCCTCGGCGAGCTGACCGCCGGCGACGTCTCGTTCGAGGACCTCGAGCGGATCATCGCCTCCGACGTCGGCCTCTCGCTCAAGCTCCTGCGCTACGTCAACTCCGCCTTCTTCGCTCTGCCCAGGACCGTCGGCTCGGTCCGCGAGGCGCTCGGCCTGCTCGGCGTGCGCACCGTGCGCCGCTGGGCCACGGTCATGGCCATCTCGGCGATCCCGGACGTGCCGGACGAGCTGGTCGCGCTCGGCCTGCGACGCGCCCGCATGTGCGAGATGCTGGCCGGGTCCGCGCTCCCGGAGGAGCGTGAGACGCTCTTCACGATCGGGCTCTTCTCGGTCGCCGACGCGCTGCTCGACGCACCGATGGCCGAGGTGCTCGACTCGCTGCCCTTCACCGACGAGATCCAGGTCGCCCTGATGCGCCGCGAGGGGCCGAAGGGCGAGCTGCTCGCCGCCGTCACGGCGTACGAGCGGGGCGAGTTCCCGCAGCTCGAGACCGGCGACGCCGGCGTCTCTCTGGCCGGCGCGTACCGCGCCGCGCTCGAGTGGGCCGACGAAGCCGGCCGCGCGATCGCCTAGTTGCAAACACCGAGCAGGTTGTTCAGTCGGCGAACCGCGGCTGGGCCGACACGCGAACGTCAACGGCGGCTGGGTAGGTGAGCGGCGAGACCGGCGCCAGTTGAACTACCCCCGACCGTCCTGCCCTGTGGTCGTCTGACGACCCCAAACCAGGACACTTGTCCTGTTCTAGTGGTGTCTGACCCCACCTAGGCAGGATTCGGCGCCGAAGTCCACGGGCGCGGCCGGCTCCCCAGCCTCCCTACTCGCGGCAGATGAGCGGCGACGAGGTGCTCGACGACATGGCGACGCCGGTGGGCGCGGAAGCGCTCTAGCCGCCCCAGGCCAGGACCGTGCCGCGCCCCGGCCTGGCCGGGGCGCGGCCGGCCGTCAGGTCTTCGCGCAGGCGCGCCAGGCCGGCTTCGAGCTCCTCCGCGTGATCGCGCTGGAGGCGCTCGAAGTAGCTCGTCTGGCGGTGCCAGCTCGGGTCGGCGAGCTTCTCGGGGTGGGCGGCCAGCGCGCCGAGGCTGCCGTCGTCCAGATCGCGGAAGACGATCTCGATCGGGCGGGAGCCGGGCAGCATCGCGAGGTGCTCGGCGAGCGACGGATGCGACTCCACGATCCACGCCCGCGTGCTCGGGAAGTAGTCGGTCAGCCACAGGTCCTCGACGTCCTCGCGCGTGAAGACCATCAGCGCGAGCCGCCCGCGCGGTCGCAGGATCCGCTTCGCCTCGGCGATCGCGGCGGCCTGGTCCTCGACGTGGTGGAGCATCGAGACGAGCATCACCGCGTCGGCGCAGGCGTCCTCGAGCGGCAGCCGCTGCGCGTCGGCCTGGAGGGTCTCAAGGCCCTTGGCGGCCGCCCGGGCGAGCATCTCGGGCTGGCGATCGACCACCAACGGCTCCCAGCCCTCCTCGCGCAGGGCGAGCGAGTAGTTGCCGGTGCCGCCGCCGATGTCGACCAGCCGCCGCCCGGGAGCGCCGGAGAGCGCCTCGCGCAGCGGGCCGAGCACCGACGGGCTCGCGGCGCGGGTCTCGTCGTACGTCCGCGCCTGGTTCGAGTAGTCGCGAAGCAGGCTCATGTGTTGATGGTCGCACGCCTCCGCCGCCGGCTCCGCGGATTCGTCGCACCCCTGACACCGATTCGCAACGGTCGCGCGTTGTTCCGTCACAGGTCCCCCGGCAGGCTCCCGGGCATGCCATCCCGCGCCCTCGCCGAGCTGCTCGCCGTCGTCGTCCCACCCGCGTGCGTGGCCTGTCGCGATGCCCTCCCACGGGCTGAGCTGTGGCTCTGCGCCTCGTGCACGCGCGCGCTGCCGTGGATGCCCGAGCGGACGTGCGCGCACTGCGGCCTCGCCGCCCATCGCGGCGGCTGTCCGGCGGCGGGCGCCGCCTTCGCCCGCGCCTGGGCGCCGCTGGCTCACGACGGAGTCGCGCGCGAGCTGGTCGCCGCGCTCAAGTTCAGGGGCGCCCTGCCCGTGGCGGCGCTGATGGCGGCGCACGTGGCCGCCAACCTGCCGGAGTCCTTGCGCGCGGGCGAGCCCGCCGCGCTCGTGCCTGCCCCGTCGCAGGCATCGCGGGCGCGCCGGCGCGGGTTCGATCCCGCCGGCGCCCTGGCGGCCGCGCTCGCGCCACGGCTCGGCCTCCCGGTCCTGCACTGCCTGCGCCGGCGCGACCACGCGGAGCGCCAGGTCGGCTCGAGCCGCCTCCAGCGCCGCCGCGCGGGCCGGCTGGCGATCGACCTGCGGGCGCCACCACCTCGCCGCGCGCTGCTGGTCGACGACGTGCACACCACGGGCGCGACGCTCGACGCCTGCGCGCGGGCGCTGGTTGCGGGCGGTTGCGGCGAGGTGATCGCGCTGACGTACACGCGCACGCTGTGACGCCGGTGAACGTCAACGGCGGCCGGCAGCGCGTCGCGGAACGGCCGTGCGGCCTACGATCCCCGCGTGCCCGTCGACACCTCGTGGTCGTTCGCGCCGGTCGTGCTCCTCTCGCTCGCGGCCTACGGGGTCGTGTACGGCCTGCGCTGGCGCACGTCGCGCCGCGAGGGCGGCGCGCGTGCGGCCGGGTGGGGCCGGGCCGCGCTGTGGGCGGCAGGGCTGCTGACCCTGTTCGCCGCCCTGATCTCGCCGCTCGACACGCTCGGCGAGCAGTTCGCCACCTTCCACATGGTCCAGCACCTGCTGATCGCCGACCTCGTCCCGATCTTCCTGACGCTCGCGCTGACCAAGTGGATCCTGCGGCCGGCCACGAAGCGGATCCACGCCATCGAGCGCAGGGCCGGGCCGTTCGGGCATCCGGCGTTCGGGGTCGTCGCCTACGTCGGCGTGATGTGGCTGTGGCACGTGCCCGTGCTGTACGACGCGGCGCTCGAGACCCCCATCATCCACACCGTCGAGCACCTGACGTTCGCGGCCGCCGGGCTCGTCTACTGGTGGCACCTGCTCTCCCCGATCCGCTCGCGGATGCGGCTGGCGGGGATGGGCCCGATCCTCTACATGGCCTCCACGAAGATCCTCGTCGGCCTGCTCGGCGTGCTGCTCGCCTTCTCGCCCGAGGTCCTTTACGCGTACGACTGGCCGGGCACGAAGTGGGGCCTCACGACGCTCGACGACCAGAACGTGGCCGGCCTGGTGATGGCGCTCGAGCAGTCGATCGTGATGGGGATCGCGCTCGCCTACCTGTTCTTCCGCATGCTGGCCGAGTCCGAGGCCGAGGACCAGCGGGCCGAGCGCTACGGCGCCGCCTGACCCGCCGGCTCCAGGCGCGCCAGCTCGCGCAGGTTCCGCGCCACGCGCACGGCGAGCCCGCCCAGCATGAGCGCGGCGAGGGCGAGGCCGAAGGCGTCGAGGACGCCGAGCCCGAGTCCGGCCAGGGTGAACGACGGCACGAGGCCGAGGGCGAGCACCACGTTGACCGCGATCAGGCCGAGCCGCGCCTCGGTCGGGCCGAGCCGCCCGTAGCCGAGCGAGAACACGCCCAGCGTGGTGGTCTCGAGATAGGTGTTGATCGACAGCACCAGGTAGGCGATCACGATGACCAGGCCGCAGGCGAGCAGCATGTACGGCGACAGCCCGAGCCCGATGCCGATCAGCGCGGTGGCCACGGCGTCGACCAGGTGGTCGAGGTAGTAGCCGTAGCGCGGGCGCTCGGTGCGCCGCACGCGCGCCAGCGTCCCGTCGAGCGAGTCGCCCAGCCAGTGGACGACGAGCAGGCCGCTGGCCGCCCACAGCCAGACGGCGTCCTGGTTCGAGAGCACGTACGCCGCCGCGATCCCGATCGCGGCGAGCACGCCGAGGGCGGTCAGGTGGTCCGGCATCACCCAGCGCGGCAGGCGGCGGGCGATCCAATCGAGCACGCGCGCTTCCGGGCGGGCGAGCAGGAAGGTCTTCTCACGGGTGGCGGTCATGCGATACGGCTCCTTGTTGACCGATGGTCGATAAGAGATACACCGCAGCCGCGGAGCCGGTTACGCCCGTCCGTAGACGGTCCGTAGGCGATCGGTAGGTCCGCCGCAGCACGCTTGCGCCGTCACATCCTCCCCTCCCCAAGGAGCACTCCCCCATGTCGATCGTCAATCCCCGCAGAGCCCGGCGCGCCCTGCTGGCCGCCGCGCTCGCGGCCGCGGTCCTACCGGCCGCCGCCGATGCGTCGACCGTCCGCGTCGGCGGTATCGGCCCGACACAGGAGCCGCAGGTCCAGTACACCGCCGCGCCCGGCGAGAGCAACGACCTGCGCGTCTCCTTCACCGGCACGCACATCCACATCCGCGACAGCGTGCCGATCACCGTCGGCAACGGCTGCGTGATCGACGCCACCGGGGCCGCGCTCTGCGTCCCGGGCAACTTCCAGGACCTGTACTCGCTCGGTGACGGGCGCGACACCATGCGCTACCTCGCCCCGCACGCGGCTCGCGTCGACATGGGCGCCGGCGACGACACGTACTTCGGCGCCCTCCGCCAGGACTCGATCGGTCAGAACGGCAAGGTGGTCCGGCCCGCCGACGTCGTCAGCGGCACCGGCAACGACCTCGTCACCTATCGCAGCTCCCAGCGTGGCGTCCGCGTGACGCTCGACGGCGTGCTCAACGACGGCGACCGCGGCGAGGAGAACATCCGGCCCGACGTCGAGCACGTCGAGGGCTCGAACGGCATCGACACGCTGATCGGGAGCGACGACGCCGGCAAGGTCGAGCAGTTCAGCGGCCTCGGCGGCAACGACACCCTCGAGGGCCTCGGCGGGCCCGACGTCTTCAACGAGGGTCCCACTCCCAACGGCGCGGACATCTTCCGCGGCCAGGCGGGCACCGACCGCGTCAACTACAGCCAGCGGACGACCCCCGTCACGGTCGACATGGCCAGCCTCCAGCGCACCAGCGGCGCGGCCGGTGAGGGCGACCTCATCGACCCGAACACCAACGACGCCCTCGGCGGCTCGGCCGGCGACATGATGCTCGGCGGCTCGGGCGCGAACGTGTTCGCGGGCGGCGGCGGCATCGACGAGCTGCGCGGCAACGGCGGCCCCGATCGCCTGAGCGGCGGAGCCGCCGCCGACAAGCTGTTCGGCGGCGAGGGCGACGACGTGCTCGACGCGGCCGACAACGCCGAGGACACCACGCTGCGCTGCGAGGGCGGCGGAAACGACGTGCTCGTCCACGACCTGCGGGACGAGGACGCCGTGGGCTGCGAGATCCTCAGCGCGGTCGGCATCCTCAAGCTCGCCCCGGCGGCGATCACCGCCGAGGCCGGCGGGATCGCCAAGGTCCGGCTGAGCTGGACGCACCCGAAGAGCTGGAAGCAGCTCCGCCAGGTGACGCTGCGCCTGCGCGAGGGCAGCGAGATCGTGGGCCGGGTCATGATCCGCCCGGGCTCCGGGCAGGTCGAGGACAAGGGCGCCGTGCGCGTCGTCCACAAGCAGAGCAAGCTGGTCCGCAAGGGCGGCAAGGTGAGCGCCAAGCTCGCCCTGCGGCTGTCGGGCAAGCTGGCCGACTCCGTGCTGGACGCCGACGTGGTGGCAACCGACGTCAAGGGCGCGCGCCAGGTCTCGCGCGCGGCCGGCTCGATCCAGGTCTCGGACTAGCCCTCGAGAACGGCTCCGTCCTCGATACGTCGTGGTCCGCTGACCGTCACGGTCCCGCGGACCACGACGTCCGCCCCGAACGTCACGTCGCCCTCGACCGACAGCCGCTCGCAGCCCACCAGCGACGGCGCGCCCTCCGGGAAGCGCGCGTCGAAGTCGCGCAGGAGCTTGAAGTGGTCGTCGTCGAGGTCGACGACGGGCGGCGTGCCGTCGCGCTCGGGCGCCAGCTCGACGCGCGCGTCGTCGGCGAGGACATAGGCGTCCGAGCGCAGGGCGAGCAGGTCCTCGGTGGTCTTGACCGGCGAGAAGCGCCGGCGCGGGACGCGCACCGGCTGGGCGCCGTCGAACACGCCGATCGCCGCCCCCATGGCGGTCTCGAGCTGGAAGACCTCGGGCGTGGACTTGTCGCCGGGGTCGACGGTCTTGCGGTTGACGATCAGGGGCAGCCCGAGCACGCCCTCGCGCTCGCGCAGCACGTCGGCCAGCGCCTGCAGGTCGACCCACAGGTTGTTGGTGTTCACGTAGCGGTGGCGCGTGATGTCCTGCAGCGCCTCGAGATCCTCCTCCGGCGTCTGGGCGGTCTCGCGCAGCACGAAGCGACCGTCCTGGCTCGCGATGTGGCCGCCCTTGCGGTCGGCCTCGGTGCGGTCGGTGACCTCCATCGCGAACGGAATCTCCTCGCGCGCCATCCAGGCCAGGATGCGCGGCTCGAGCACCGCGCCGAGGTTGTCGGAGTTGGAGACGAAGGCGTAGCGGTACCCGTGCTCGAGCAGCGCGTCGAGCATCCCCGAGGTCAGCAGCGCGGTGTAGAGGTCGCCGTGCCCGGGCGGGCACCACTCCTGCGAGGGGTCGTCGGGCCACTCGACGGGCATCAGGTCGTCGACGCGGATCTTCGGCTCCTTGTGCTGCACGAAGTCGAGCGGCACGTCGGACTCGAAGTCGCCCAGCGCCTCGAGCGACTCCTCGTGCGTGTAGAAGGAGTTCATGAGCACGAGCGGCAGGCGCGCGCCGGAGCGCTTGCGCAGCTCGAGCACCTGGTGCGCGACGACGTCCAGGAACGTCTGCCCGTCCTTGGCCTCGATCAGCGACTTGGCCTGCGTCATGCCCATGCTGGTGCCGAGCCCGCCGTTGAGCTTCAGGACGACCGCCTGGTCGAGCGGCGCCTCCTCGCCGGGCAGCGAGTCGAGGTCCTGGAGGTCGCCGACCGGCTCGATCTCGGCCTCCGGCAGCATGCCGGTGGCCCCCTCCGCGAGCTGCTCGTAGTAGTGGCGGAAGGTGTCGATCGCGGGGTCCGGGAGACCCTCCCGGCGCATCTTCTGAACGCTGGCCTCGAGCCCGTCCACCGCGGTCAATCTACCCCTCGCCATCCGCGCAGGTAACGCGCCTGATCCTCGCTCAGCTCGTCGATCCGCACGCCCAGCGAGGCGAGCTTGAGCGCCGCCACCTCGCGGTCGATCTGCTCCGGCACGGGGTGCACGCCGGGCTCCAGCTCGCCCTCGCGGCGCGCCAGCTCCTCGGCGGCGAGCGCCTGCAGCGCGAACGAGATGTCCATCACCGCGGCGGGATGGCCCTCGGCGGCCGCCAGGTTGACGACCCGCCCGGCAGCCAGCAGGTTCAGCCGGCGCCCGTCGAGCACGAACTGCTCCACGCGCGGGCGCATCTCGCGCACGCTGTCGGCCTCCGCGCGCAGGCCTTCGACGTCGATCTCGACGTCGAAGTGCCCGGCGTTGGCGAGCACGGCGCCGTCCTTCATGCGCGCGAAGTGCTCGCGCCCGAGGACGTCGCGGCCGCCGGTGACGGTCACGAACACGTCGCCGCGCTCGGCCGCCTCGAGCGCCGGCATCACCTCGAAGCCGTCCATCCGCGCCTCCAGCGCGCGCATCGGGTCGACCTCGCAGACGATCACCGAGGCTCCGAGCCCGTCGGCGCGCAGCGCGATCCCCTTGCCCGCCCAGCCGTAGCCGAGCACCACGAGCGTGCGCCCGGCGAGCAGCAGGTTGGTGGTGCGCAGGATGCCGTCGAGCGCCGACTGGCCGGTGCCGAAGCGGTCATTGAAGACGCGCTCGGTCAGCGCCTCGTTGACGGCGATGACCGGGCAGGCGAGCCTGCCCTCGGCGTGCAGGGCGCGCAGGCGCACCAGGCCGGTGGTGGTCTCCTCGGTGCCGCCGACGAGACCGTCGAGCAGGTCGGGCCGCGCCAGGTGCAGGGCGGTCAGCAGGTCGGCGCCGTCGTCGAGCGTGATCTGCGGGCCTCGCGCGACAACTGAAGCCACCCGCGCGGCCCAGGCCTCGGCGTCGTCGCCGCGGACGGCGTGGACCTCGGCGCCCTCGGCGGCCACCGCGGCGGCCACGTCGTCCTGCGTGGCGAACGGGTTCGAGGCGCACAGCGCCACCTCGGCGCCCCCGGCCGCCAGCGTGCGCACGAGGTTGGCGGTCTCGGAGGTCACATGCAGGCAGGCGCCGACCATCCGGCCCTCGAGCGGGCGCTCGGAGGCGAAGCGCTCGCGGATCGAGCGCAGGACCGGCATCTGCCCGTCGGCCCACTCGATGCGGGCCTCACCGGCGTCAGCCAGCCTCGGGTCGGCGACGTCGGAGGCGGCCATCGCCGCCTCAGACTACGACCGCGCGCCCTTCAGCGCCGCAGCGAGGCGATCTACGTCGTCCTCGGTGGTCGACCAGTTGGAGACCGAGACCCGGATGGCGGCGCGACCGTGCCAGACCGTTCCGCCCAGCCACGCCTCGCCGCCGCGCTGGACCTCCTCGACGACCTTCCGCGTCGTCGCGTCGTCGTCGTCGAAGCGCAGCAGCACCTGGTTGAGCACCACGTCGTTGAGCACCTCGACGCCCTCGGCCTCGCGCATCGCATCGGCCAGCCGCCGCGCCAGCGCGCAGTTGCGCTCGACCAGCTCGGCCAGGCCCGCGCGCCCGAGCGAGCGCAGCGCGGCGTAGACCGGGATCGCTCGCGCGCGGCGCGACATCTCGGGCACGTGGTCGAGCGGCTCGCGGCCCTCCGAGTCCGGCAGGTAGCTGGCGCGCACGCCCATCGCGGCCTTGAGCGCCGCGGGCTCGGCGACGATCGCCAGCCCGCCGTCGTAGGGCACGTTGAGCCACTTGTGGGCGTCGACCGCCCACGAGTCGGCCCGCTCGGCCCCGCGCACGAGGTCGCGATGCCTGGGGCTGGCGGCCGCCCACAGGCCGAACGCGCCGTCGACGTGCAGCCAGGCGTCGCCCTTGGCGGCCGCGATCGCCTCGAGCGGGTCGCAGGCGCCGGAGCCGACCTCGCCGGCCTGGGCGCAGATCAGCGTCGGGCCGTCGCCCACCTCGAGCTCGCCGGCCCGCATGGCGCCCTGGTCGTCCGCGGGCACGATCGTCGTCGGCGCGCCCAGTCCGGCGTAGCGCAGCGCCACCAGCAGCGATGCGTGGACGTGCTCGCCGACGATCACGCGGATCGGCGGGGCGCCGCTCAGGCCCTGCTGCTCAACGTCCCAGCCCGCGCGCTCCAGCAGCGCGTGGCGGGCGGCGGCGATGCACGTGAAGTTGGAGGTCGTGGCACCGGTGGCGAAGCCGACGGCCGCGGTGCGCGGGAGGTCGAGCGCCTCGAGCACCCAGCGCTCGGCGACCGCCTCGATCGCCGCCGCGGCGGGCGAGCTGACGCGGCTGAAGGCGTTCTGGTCCCACGCCGAGGTCAGCCAGTCCGCGCCGAGCGCGGCGGGCAGCGCGCCGCCCGTGACGAAGCCGAAGTAGCGCGGGCCCGGGTTGGCGACGACGCCGGGCCCGGCCGCCGCCACGAGGTGCTCGAGCACCGCGACGTCGTCCTCGCCCCGCTCGGGCAGCGGCTCGTCGAGCGCCGCGACCACGTCCTCATAGGAGACGTCCGCCCGGACCGGGCGGTCACGAAGCGTCGCGAGGTGCTCCTCGGCGAGCTCGGCGGCGCGGCGCATCACGCTCATCGGCGGAGTCTCTCAGGCGGATCCTTCGCATCGCCACCTGGAGCGCCGACCGCGACTGGATCGAGACGACGACGCGCGCCTTGAGACGACCGCTGCGATCGACGAGGCGACGGCCCGGGCGCGAGAGGTGCAGGCGCAGCCGGACCGGGCCGGCGCGCCGCGAGCGCGCCTGGCCCGCGCCGATCGTGCGCGCGGTGCCGACGATGTCCCAGCGACCGGCCGAGGTGGTGACGTTGCCGCTCACCCGCCCGGCGCGCGGCGCGCGGAGCTTGAGCACCGGGTCGCCGTTGGGCGCGAGCGCCAGGCCGAGCAGCTGGAACCCGCGGCGGCCGCGGCGCGGCGCGGCCTCCTCGTCCTCGTCGAGCTCGTCGTCCCAGTCGTCGAGCCACTCGTCGTCGAACTCGTCGAAGCCGAAGCCGGCATCGGGATCCTGGGTGTCGTCGCCGAGCCCGTCCTCGTCGAAGTCGGGCTCGACCTCGGCCTCGAACAGCAGCTCGGTGCCGGTCCCGCCGTCCATGTGGCACGGCTCGCACGGCTCGCTGAACCACTGCACCGCGCCGTCGGGCCGCGGGCGGCTGACGACGCCGACGTCGACCTGGCCGGCGGGCAGGAGGAAGCCGAGCGCGTCACCTTCCGCGACCGGGACGTGGAGGTCCTGCACCTCGTGCACCGCGCCCTGGCGCGAGACCACCGGCACCGGGGCGAAGGCTCCGACGGAGACGCCGATCCCGCCGTCCGCGGCGGGGCTGAGGACGGCGATCCGCGGCTGCTCGGCGCCGGCGATGCGCTTGGCGTACACGCGGGCGGACACGAGGACGCCGGTCTCCTGGGCCGTGACCGTCGCGCCCTGGAGCGCGAACTGGCGGAAGCCCACGCTCTGCCCGGGCGCGCAGCGCGCCACCTCGCAGGCGTACGCGTCAGGGGTGGCGCCGGCGTCGGGAGAGCCGAGCGTGACGGCCGCCTGTGCCTGCTCGGCGACGAGCAGAGCCGGCAGGGCGGCCAGGACGAGGAGGGGGCGGCGGATGGTCATGACCACCCATGCGCGCCCCGCCTCGTTCTGGATGCCTCCTAGTAGCGGTAGTGGTCCGGCTTGTACGGGCCCTCGACCGGCACGTCGATGTAGGCGGCCTGGTCGGGCGTGAGCTCGGTGAGCTTGGCGCCGACGGCGTCGAGGTGCAGGCGGGCGACCTTCTCGTCGAGGTGCTTCGGGAGCACGTAGACGCGCTTCTCGTACTCGTCGTTCTTCGTGAACAGCTCGATCTGGGCGATCGTCTGGTTCGTGAAGGAGTTCGACATCACGAAGCTCGGGTGGCCGGTGGCGTTGCCGAGGTTCAGCAGCCGGCCCTCGGAGAGCACGATGATCGAGTGGCCGTCGGGGAACACCCACTCGTCGACCTGCGGCTTGATGTTGATCCGCTCGATGCCGTCGAGCTTGGCCAGGCCGGCCATGTCGATCTCGTTGTCGAAGTGGCCGATGTTGCCGACGATCGCCTGGTGCTTCATGCGCGCCATGTCGGCGGCGGTGATGATGTCCTTGTTGCCGGTGGCGGTGATGAAGATGTCGGCGGACGCGACGACGTCCTCGAGCGGCAGGACCTGGTAGCCCTCCATCGCCGCCTGGAGCGCGCAGATCGGGTCGATCTCGGTGACGATCACACGGGCACCCTGGCCGCGCAGCGACTCGGCGCAACCCTTGCCGACGTCGCCGTAGCCGCAGATGACCGCGACCTTGCCGGCGATCATCACGTCGGTACCGCGGTTGATGCCGTCGATCAGGCTGTGGCGGCAGCCGTAGAGGTTGTCGAACTTGGACTTGGTGACCGAGTCGTTGACGTTGATGGCCGGGAACAGCAGCGTCCCCTGCTCGGCGAACTGGTAGAGCCGGTGCACGCCGGTGGTGGTCTCCTCGGTCACGCCCTTGACGTTGGCGGCGACGCGCGTCCAGCGCTGCCCGTCCTCGGCGATCGTGCGCTGGAGCGTCTCGAGGATGATCCGCAGCTCGTCGTTGTCGGCGGTGGCCGGGTCCGGCACCTCGCCGGTCTTCTCGTACTCGGCGCCCTTGTGGACGAGCAGCGTGGCGTCGCCGCCGTCGTCGAGGATCATGTTGGGGCCGTTCCCGTCCGGCCAGTTCAGCGCCTGGTCGGTGCACCACCAGTACTCGTCGAGGGTCTCGCCCTTCCAGGCGAAGACGGGGATGCCGGCCTCGGCGATGGCCGCCGCCGCGTGGTCCTGGGTGGAGAAGATGTTGCAGGAGGCCCAGCGGACCTCGGCGCCGAGAGACACGAGCGTCTCGATCAGCACCGCGGTCTGGATCGTCATGTGCAGCGAGCCGGTGATGCGCGCGCCCTTGAGCGGCTGCGCGTCGGCGTACTCGCGGCGCGTCGACATCAGCCCGGGCATCTCGTGCTCGGCGAGCTGGATCTCCTTGCGGCCATAGGCCGCGAGCGAGATGTCAGCGACCTTGTAGTCCGTCGTCAGGTTCGTGGAAGCCATGTGTCTCCTCAGGGGGTGGCGGTCAGGGCGGCGGCCTCGAGCAGGCGCTGGTGCTTGTCCTGCTCCCAGCGCATCCAGTCCGCTGCGGGCACGTCGTCGGGACGCTCGGCCCTGGCCTCCAGCCAGGTCTCGGTCGCCTCGCGCAGTCCGGGCTCGTGCCGCAGGCGCGAGGCGAAGGCGAGGTCGGAGAGGCCGATGTCATGCTCCTCGAGCAGCTCGCGCAGGGTGCGCAGGCGCTGCAGCTCGGCCGGTCCGTAGAGGCGGTAGCCAGACGGCGACCGCGCGGGCTCGACCAGCCCGACGCGCTCGACGTAGCGCAGCATCCTCGGCGACCAGCCGGTGGTCCCCGCCGCCTCGTGGATCGTCAGTGCGTCCATCCGGCGGCCAAGTGTAGCGCAACCCTGACACAACTGTGTCAAGGTTTCGGCGGGGGTAGGGTCAAACCGTGAGCATCTTCAACCGGATCATGCGCTTCACCCAATCGCCCCGCGGCCGCCGGATGGCGAACGACGCCGGCCGCTACGCACGCAGCCCGGAGGCGCGCCGGCACTTCGACTCCGTGCGCCGCCAGCTCGCGAGCCGCCGCCGGGGTCGCCCGCGCTGAAAGGATGCGCGCCATGCCGAGTGGCGCGCATCTCATCGTCGACCTGCTCGAGGAGCGGGGGGTCGAGGTCTGCTTCGGGCTGCCGGGCGTCCACAACCTCGCGCTGTGGGAGGCGCTGCGCGACTCGCCGATCCGTCTCGTCGGCGTCCGCCACGAGCAGGCCGCCGCGTACGCCGCCGACGGCTACGCGCGCGCCACCGGGAAGTTCGGCGTCGCTCTCACCACGACCGGGCCGGGCGCGGCGAACACCCTGGGCGCGGTGGGCGAGGCGTGGGCGGCGCGATCGCCGATCCTCGTCATCGCCACCGACATCCCCTCCACCCTGCGTCGGCCGGACACCTACCGCGGCGTCCTGCACGAGACCACCGACCAGGCGGCGATGTTCGCGCCGGTCGTGAAGTCGACCCACCGCGCGCTGGCCGCCGGCGACGTCGAGCTCGCGGCGCTCGCGGCGCTGGCGGACGCGCTGACCCCGCCGTCCCGTCCGGTCTACCTGGAGGTCGCGACCGACCTGCTCGGCGCGGAGGTGCCGAGCGGGGCGACCCGGTTCGCCCCGTGGACGGCCCCGTCGCCCGGGCTCGACGACGCGGTGGCGCGCCTCGCCGCTGCCGACCGCCCCCTGATCTGGGCCGGCACGGGCGCTCGCGACGCCGGCGCCGAGGTGACTCGCCTGGCCGAGCGCCTCGTGGCGCCGGTGTTCACCACCTACGGCGCCGCCGGGCTGCTCCCGCCCACGCATCCGTGCCTGGTCGGCATGCCGCCGCACGTCGAGCCGGCCGGCGCGCTGTGGGACGAGGCCGACCTGGTGATCGCCATCGGCTCCGACCTCGACGGCGTGCAGACCCAGAACTTCGCGATGCCGCAGCCGCCCTCCCTGATCGCCGTCAACCTCGACCCCGGGGACGCGGGCAAGAACTACCGCGTCGACGTCATGCTCGAGGGCGACGCGGCGCAGGTCACCGCGGCGCTCGCGGACCGGCTCGACGGCGGCGGCGAGCTCGGCCCGGTGGCGGAGCGCCTGCACGGCGTGCGCGCGGCGGCCTGCTCGGCGCTCGACGGCCGCGCGCTGCGGTTCCTCGACGCCATCCACTTCGCGCTGCCCGACGAGTCCGTGCTGGTCGCCGACATGTGCATCCCCGGCTACTGGCTCGCCGGCTTCCACACGCCGGCCGCGCCGCGCCGGCTCCAGATCCCGCTCGGCTGGGGCACGCTCGGCTACGCCTTCCCGGCCGCCATGGGCGCCGCGCTGGCCGGCCGCGGCCCGGCGGTCGCCGTGGCGGGCGACGGCGGCTTCCTGTTCGCGTGCGGCGAGCTGGCCACCATCGCCCAGGAGCGGATCCCGCTCACGACCGTGATCGTCGACGACGGCGGCTACGGGATGCTGCGCTACGACCAGGACGTGCACGGCGACGAGCGCTACGGCGTCGACCTCGACACGCCAGACTTCGCCGCCATGGCCGAGGCGTTCGGGATCCGGGCCGAGACCGTGGACGGGCTCGAGGACGAGTTCGGCGAGGCGCTCGCGCGGCACGTGCTCGAGCCGGAGCCGTCCGTGCTCGTGGCGCGCACGCCCGAGCCGCTCGTGCCGCCGCCGAACACGTCGCCGAACTGGTACCGCCGCCGGGCCTAGGCCCGCTCGCGGTGCACAGCGACTCCGGCGACGACGAGCGCGACGCCGGCGACCTCGACCCAGGTGGGCAGCTGGCCGAGGACGACGATCCCGATGACGGTCGCTGTGGCGGGCAGCAGCGAGACCATCAGCGCGTAGGTCGCGCGGCTGATCCGCGCGAGGGCGAGCTGGTCGGCGACGTACGGAATGACCGACGAGGAGACTCCGACGCCGATCCCCGCCGCGATCGCCACAGGGTCGTCCAGCACCCCCACCACGTACGGACCGCCGATCGGCGTGACCACCACGGCGGCGATCAGCATCGCCGCGGCGAGCGCGTCGATCCCCGCCCCGGCCCCCTGCTCGGCTACCTTCGCCCCGAGCACGATGTAGAGCGCGAACAGCACCGCGTTGACCGCCGCCAGTGCGACGCCGAGCGGCTCGCCCGCGAGCACGACGTCGGTCAGCAGGTACACGCCGGCGACCGCCATCGCCAGCGCGGCGAGGTTGCGCGCCGTGCGCATGCCGATCGCGGCCAGCACGATCACGGGCAGGAACTCGATCGCCGCGACCGTTCCGAGCGGCAGCCGGTCGATCGCGCTGTAGAAGACGCAGTTCATCACCGCCAGCACCGCGCCCCAGGCGATCAGCACCCGCCGGCCGTCGCCGTCGAGCGCCGCGAACGCCCGCCACGGCTTGCGCCAGACGGCGAAGATCAGCGCCGCGGAGGCGATCCGCAGCCATGCCACGCCGAGCACCTCGACGCGCGCGAACAGCAGCACCGCGAACGCCGGCCCGAGGTAGTGGAACACCGCGCTGATCGCGAAGAAGCTCTCGGGCGGCGCCTTGGCGGCGAACGCCCCCGCCCAGCGGTTGACGCTCATCGCCGTCACGCCCCCGACGGTAGGAGCCACACCGCCGGCGCGCAATTCCGATGCGCGATGCCAGCTATCAACCCCTTTGTTGAGGGTCTGACCCTCAACATACGATGGCGTGATGGAGCTGCGGCAGTTGCGCGCGTTTGTGCACGTCACGCACACGGGGTCGTTCACGCGCGCCGCGGATGAGCTTCATCTCACCCAGTCGGCGGTGTCGACCGCGGTGGGCAAGCTCGAGGCCGAGCTGGGGTTCGAGCTGCTGCGGCGGACGAGCCGCGGCGTGGAGCTGACCGAGGCGGGCGAGGCGGTGTTCGAGCGCGCGCGGGAGATCGTGGCGGGGGCGGATGCCATCCGCTCCGACCTGGCGGCGCTCCGTGGGCTGCTCGAGGGCACGGTCGTCCTCGGCACCATGCTCCCGCCCGGCCCGATCGACCTCCCCGGGCTGCTCGCGAGCTTCCACGACGCCCACCCGGGGATCACGGTGCGCGTGCGGGAGGGCAGTGCGCCGGACATCCTCGCCGGGCTGCGGCGCGACGAGCTCGACGTCGCCTTCACCGGCATCGAGGCCGAGGCGCTCGACGAGGGGCTCGAGGGCGAGCGGATGCTCGGCGAGGAGCTGCTGCTCATCACGCCACCCGGGCGCGAGCCGCTGGCGCTCGCCGAGCTGAGCGGCGTGCCGTTCATCGGCTACCGGCGCGGCTCGGCACTGCGCGCCACGATCGACGGAGCGCTGCCGAGCACACCCGACATCGTGTTCGAGACCGACGAGCTGATCAGCGTGCGCGAGCTGGTGGCACGCGGGCTCGGCGTCTCGATCGTCCCCCGCTCGACCGTCGAGGGCGACGGGCCGCCCGTCCAGGCGATCCCGATCGGTCTCGAGCGCCCGCTCACCATGGTGTGGCGCCGGCGTCGCCAGCCGCCGGCCGCCGCGGCCTTCCTGAGCTTCGTGCGCGGCGCCCTGGTCGCGTGAGGCTGCGACGCCTGCAGGCCGACGAGGTGGCGCCGTTGCGCGAGCTGCGACTGCGCGCCCTGCGCGAGGACCCGGGAGCGTTCGCCGAGACCTACGATGAGGCGCAGGCGCGGCCGCTGGAGGACTGGGCGAGCTGGGCGGCGGACGCGTCGCGCGTCATCGTGGTGGCGATCGACGGCGAGCGCTGGATCGGCATGGTCGCCTGCCGGCTGCTCGAGCCGCGCAGCAGCTGGCTGACGGCCCTCTGGGTGGAACCGGCGGCCCGCGGCGCCGGCCTCGGCTCGCGACTGATCGAGGCCGCCGCCGACTGGGCGCGCGAGCAGGGCGCCGCGGCCGTCGAGCTGTCGGTCACGACCAACAACGACGCCGCGGCGACGCTCTACGCCCGCGCCGGCTTCGCCGAGACCGGCCGCCGGCGCCCGCTGCCGAGCGACCCGTCGCGCACCGAGCTCTTCCTCATCCGGCCGGTGTCGCCCTGAGCACGTCCGGGCCCTGGCGGCGCGGGTTGCCGTCGGCAGGCTCGAGCGACACGCGGATGCCCGTGTAGAGATTCGGATCGGCGGCGCCCACCAGCCGCACCGTGCCGCGACCCTCGTCGTCGGGATGGAACGTTCCCGCGGACACGCGGCGCCCGTCCGGCGCCACGAACCACAGCTCGTACAGGCCATCGGGCCGCGGGTCGCTCAGGCGCTCGATCTCGACCGTCACCTCGCGGCCGACGCCCGTGGTCTGGACGGTGGCGGTTACCTGCGCGTCGCCGCCCATCAGGTCGTAGCGCTCGCGCTCGCCGTCGCCGGCGATCAGCAGGAACGCGGCGGCGGCCGCCGCCGCGGCGAGCGGAGCGGCCAGCCACCACGGACGGCGCCGGCGGCGCCGCGGCGGGGCGATGCGCGCGAAGACCCGCTCCTCGAGCCCGACCGGCACCTCGAACGGCGGCGCCGCCAGGCGGACCAGCTCCGCGAGCTCGTCGTACTCAGCCATCCCAGCCGCGCTCCTCGAGCGCTCGCCGGAGCCCGCGCAGCGCGTGGTGCGCGCGCGTCTTGACCGTCCCGAGCGGGACGTCGAGCCGCTCGGCGACGTCCGCCAGCTTGAGGTCCTCGTCGTAGACCAGCTCGAGCACCTCGCGGTGGGCGGGTGAGAGCGACTCCATCGCGTCGCGCACGGTGACGGCCAGCAGCACCTGGTCGGCGGCAGCCTCGACGGCGCCCGCGTCCTCCTTCTCGGCGCCCAGGGCGCGTGAGGAGGGCCGGCGGTACAGGTCGACCGCCACGCGACGGGCGATCGTGAAGAGGAAGGCGCGCACGGTGCCGCGCTCGGGGTCGAAGCGCGTGGCGGACTGCCACAGCCGGACCCAGGTCTCCTGGACGAGCTCCTCGGCGAGGCCCTGCTCGCCGAGCAGCCGGAACCCGAATCCGTACAGCCGGCGCTCGTAGCGGAGATAGAGGCTCCGCAGCGGCCGGCCGGAGTCACCGGCGGCCACGAGGGCCATCAGCTCAGCCTCCGCCGCATCGGCTGGGTGCGCGAGCGTTTCGAGCACGACGGTCACTGCGCAGCGGGCGGGCGGCTGGATCAGCCGCCCGCCCGCGCATCGATCAGCCGCCCAGGTCCTGGACGACCGCGAGGCCCGTGAGCGTGAGGCTGCGGCCGCCGATGCGGCCGAGCGACTTCGCCTTGCCGGTCGGCACGTCGACCGTGTAGAGCGTCGTGCCGCGGCCCGGGTCCGCGTCGGTCAGGTAGCCGAGGCCGCTCGCACCCTCGATGTCGAAGCCGACGTTGGTGCCGACGTCCAGCCGCCCGGCGCCCGGGACGCGGAGGTTACGGGGCATCGTGAGCGTGCCGTTGGCCGGCGGGGTCTGCGTGTACAACCGGTCGTTCGCCGCGCCGACCACGTGAAGCGTGGTGGCGGCCGGCGGCATCGCGCTGAACTGCGAGTTCTCGTAGGCGGCACCCACGATCATCTCGCCCGCCGGGTTCAGGTTCGCATTCGCCGCGGCCGTGCCGGCGTCCGGGTCCAGCGCCAGGTTCTGCTCCGCGTCCGAGACGACGCGGATCCTGTTCACGACCGGGTTGAAGTCGACGCCGAACGACTGGCCCGTGAGTGCCGGCGTGAACGCCGGGCCTTCGGCGATCGCGATGCCGGTCCGCTCGCTGATGCGGTAGACGATTTCGTTCGTGCCGACGCCGTACAGGGCGCCGGATGCGGGCTGGAAGTCGATCCCGACCAGCTTCTCGCCGGCGGGCAGGCCCTTGATCGACACGAGCTTGCGGATGCGACGGTCCTTGGCGTTGAACGTGATCAGCTGGTTGGAGTCGGTCGTGGCGACGAGCATCCGATCGGGACCCTTCTTCGACCAGCCGCGGTCGTCGTACTTCTTGCTGTGGGAGGCCTGCGCGGCCACCGCCGACATGGCGATCACGGTCGCCAGGGCGGCGCTCGTGCGCATTAGACGGGTACGACTCATGAAACTTCCTCCTGGGGAGAGAACGTGAACGGCCGCCTCTTCGGGCGGCCGTCCGCATACGGTTCATCCCCGCGCGCGCTGGCGCGCCGACGCTCGATCGCTATTCGAGCCTGAAATCGAGGTCGGCGTCGACCTCGACGACGTCCATCTGCGCCTTCTGGAGCTTGCCCGCGTAGTCCCAGTTCATCGACTGCCAGCGGGTGAACTGGTCGAGCACCCAGACGCCCGACTGGCGCGAGCCGTTGCCCGACTTGCCGTTGCCGCCGAAGGGCAGGTGCGCCTCGGCGCCGGAGGTCGAGTTGTTGACCGAGACCATGCCGGCCGTGATCCGCTCGCGGAAGCGGAAGGCGTGCTCGCCCGAGCGGGTGTAGATCGAGGACGACAGGCCATAGCCGTGGTTGTTGGCCAGCTCCATCGCCTCGTCGAAGTTGCGTGAACCTCGCGATGCCGGTGATCGGGCCGAAGGTCTCGGTCGCATACAGGTCATCGTCGATCGTCACGCCGTCGACCAGGACCGGGTGGTAGTAGATGCCGGCGTCCGGGTCGCCCACGAAGCCCTCGCGCGGGTTGGACGAGGTGATGCGCCCCTGCGCGGTGGAGCCGTAGGTGGTGTGGTGGTCGCGGATCAGGCCGAGCCAGTCCTCGAAGCGCTCGGCGAACCGCTCGTGCAGCATCGGCCCGTAGAGCACGTCCTGCGTCGGGTCGCCGATCGGAGCGGAGCGGAGCCGCTCGTCGAGCTTGCGGACGTACTCGTCGTGGACCGACTCGTGGACGATCGCGGTGCCGAGCGAGGTGCAGCGCTGGCCGGCGGTGCCGTACCCGCCGAACAGGGCGCCCTCGACGGCGAGGTCGATGTTCGCGTCGTCCATCACCACCATCGGGTTCTTGCCGCCGAGCTCCAGGCAGGGCGACTGCAGGTGGCGGCCGCACAGCTCGCCGATCTTGGAGCCGACCGCACTCGAGCCGGTGAAGCCGACCTTGTCGACCAGCCGCTCGCCGAGCGCGCGCTCGAGCCCCTCGAAGGTCTGCGCGCCCTCGGCCTGGACGACGTTCAACACGCCGCCCGGCACACCGCCGGCGTGGAAGAGCTTGGCGAGCGCGTCACCGAGCGCCGGCGAGTACTCGGCCGGCTTCCAGACGATGGCGTTGCCGCACAGGATGGCCGGCACCAGGTACCAGGCGGGCACGGCGACGGGGAAGTTGCCGGCCGTGATGATCGCCGCGACGCCGACCGGCATGCGGAAGGTGAAGAGCTGCTTGTTCGGCATCTCCGACGGCACGGTCTGGCCGTAGAGGCGCCGGCCCTCGCCGACGAAGAAGTCGCAGGTGTCGATGATCTCCTGCACCTCGCCGAGCGACTCGGCGTAGGGCTTGCCGACCTCGCGCGTCAACAGCCGCGACAGCGCCTCCTTGTTCGTCTCGACCAGCCGGCCGACGTTGGCGATCACGCGGCCGCGGGCCGGCGCCGGGACCTTCGCCCACTCGCGCTGGGCGGCGCGCGCGGCGCGCGCGGCCGCGACGAAGGTGTCAGCGTTCCCGAGCCGCACCTCGGCGACGGTCTCGGAGGTGTTGGCGGGGTTGGTGGAGGTCAGCGTGCCTCCCGGGGCGTCGGCGAGCGGCTTCCCGTCGACGATGGAGGCGATCTCGGTCGCGGCGATCGTGGTCATGCGTCCACGGTACTGCGACCGCCGAGCCAGGTGTTGACGACGCACGCTCCCGCGACGTCGTCGAACGGGTCGCGGTCGAGGACCACCAGGTCGGCGAGCATCCCGGGCGCGAGGCGGCCGCGCGAGGCGTTGCCCTCCAGCCAGGCGGGCGTGACGGTCAGCGCCTCGAGCGCGGCCTGCAGGTCGAGCGCCTCGTGCGGGCGCCACTCGCGCAGGACGGCGTCTCGCAGGCCCCGGAGCGGATCCATCTCCTCGACCGGCGCGTCGGAGCCGAGCGCCAGCCGCGCGCCGGACGCGTGCAGCGAGCGGTAGGCGTAGGCGCCCTCGAGCCGGCCGGCCCACAGGCGCTCGGCGAGCGCCTCGTCGCTGACCGCCATCGACGGCTGGATCGACGCCGTCACGCCGAGCTGGGCGAAGCGCGGGATGTCGTCCGGGTGCAGGCACTGCGCGTGCTCGATCCGCGGCCGGACGGCGTCCGGCACCGCCTCGAAGACGTCGAGCGCCTCGCGGTTGGCGAGGTCCCCGATCGCGTGCACGGCGACCGGCACACCCGCCGCGGTGGCGGCCCGAACGATCTCCTCGAACGCGTCGCGGCTCGTGATCTCGACGCCGGTGCCGTCGAGCAGGCGGGCGGTCTGCGAGCCGAGCGTGCCGTCCATGTAGGCCTTGACGTAGTCCGGCCGCTCGTCGAGCCGCTTGGCGGGCAGCGACTGCCAGACCCGGAACGGCAGCTCGAGCTCGGCGTAGACCTCGCGCGAGCCGATCAGGCCGTCCTTGCAGTGGATCGCCGTCACGCCGCGGGCGGCGGCGACGGGCAGCGCGGCGCGCGTCGCCTCCACCAGCTCCTCGTGCGCGGGCAGCGTGAAGCGGTCGCGGAACGACCACGCGGACTCCTCGCGCAGCACGCCGGCGCGCAGGTCCACCTCGCCCCCCGGCCGCTCGAGGTCGCCCTGCGCATGGGCGAGCGCGGCGGAGTTCAGCCACAGCGAGTGCCAGTCGTGCGCGAGCAGCGCGACCGGCACGTCGCCGCTGACCGTGTCGAGCGCCTCGAGTGACGGCTCGAGGTCGGTCCAGCCGAACCCGCGCAGCCAGCGTCCGGGCGGCACGCGCGGCACCGCCTCGGACACCCGCGCGAGCACCTCCTCGCGGGTCCCGTGGAGCTGGAGCTCGCGACGGGTGACCGCCCAGGTCGGGAAGTGCACGTGCGAGTCGGTGAAACCGGGCAGCAGGCAGCCGCCGTCGAGGTCGATGCGCTCGGCGCCCGGAGGCTCCTCGTCGAGCGCGACGATGCGGTCGCCCTCGACGACGAGCGAGCGCGCGACCGGGCGCGCGCGGTCCATGGTGCGCACGACCCCGCCGTGGAAGACGATCATCGCTCGGCCAGCGCGGCCTTCAGGGCGTCGATCGGCGGGATCGACGCAGGGTCCTCGCCGCGCAGGATCGCGAGGTAGAGCGAGACGAGGTCGCCGAGCAGGACGAGGGAGACCAGCCGCTCGGTCGCCGTCTCGCCGTGTGCGGTCACGCGCTCGACGACGGCGGCGCCCGCCGCCGCCTGCTCGGCGGTCAGCTCGCTGCGCAGCCGGTTGCGCGGGTGCGCGCCCGGGTCCTCGAGGAAGACCGCCGACAGCCTGCCGTCGGCGCCCGGCCAGCCCACCACCTCGTTGTGGTCGACCTCCGGCAGCACGCTCGCGAAGGCGGGCAGGCCGGCGTTCTCGTTGATCTGGCACTTCCAGCGGTAGGCCACAGCCGCCGCCAGCTCGGCGCCGGCGATCACCGGGATCGTCCCGTGCAGGCGGCGGGCGAGCGCCTTGGCCTCGCCGTCCTCGGGGCCGTCGGGCCCCCACTGCTTCGCGAGCCCCTCGGCGAGCGAGGCAGCCGCCTCGACCTCGTCGCGCAGCGACGGCGCGGCGCCGCACAGGGCGGCTGCCTCGAGCGCGGCCACGAGCGAGTAGCCGACCGCCGCGCGCGGCTGGAAGCCGCCGGGCACCGGGATCACCGGGACGCCGTCGCGCCGGGCGCGCTCGGCGAGCGGCCCGCCGGTGGTCACCGCGATCCTCGGCGCGCCACGCTCCCCGGCGTCGTCATAGGCGGCGAGCGTCTCCTCGGTCGACCCCGAGTAGCTCGAGCACAGCACGAGCGTGTCCGGCCCGACCCAGCCCGGCAGCGTGTAGCCGTCGGAGACGAGCAGCGGGCGCCGCAGCCGCGAGCCGATCGCTCCGGCGGCCAGCCGGCCGCCGACCGCCGAGCCGCCCATCCCCGCCACGACGAGCCCGCCGGGAGCGTCCCGCGGCGCGATCGCCGCCGAGTCGACGCGCCACAGCGCGTCTCGCAGGTGCTCGGGAAGGCCGAGGATCTCGTCGGCCTGGCCGGTCGAGTCGATGGCGGCCACGGCCTGGCGGTCGAGCGCGGCCATCAGAAGAGCAATGCGCCGTCCGGCAGCGAGACTCCGGGGAAGAGGCGGGCGCCGTTGGAGACGACGTTGCCGTTACCGATCGTGACGCCCTCGCCCAGCACGCTCATGCCGTCGACGTGGCACTCGTCGCCGATCCGCACGCCGCCCGCGATGATGCAACCGGAGATCGTGCAGCGGCTGCCGATCTCGGCTCCCTGCATCACGACGGCGCGCTCGATCGTCGTGTTCGCGCCGACCGTGACGCCGCGCTCGAGCACCACGCGCCCGCCGATCCGCGCGCCCTCGCCGATCCGGCAGCCGCTCTCGACCAGCGCCGAGGGGATGATCCGGCCGGCGTTCTCGACGCCCTTCTCGACGCAGAGGTAGCCGTCGCCCATGCGCGGCTGGACGCCGCTGGCGACCGTCCCCTCGAGGATGTCGAAGGTCCCCTCGAGATAGCGCTCGGGGGTCCCGATGTCGAGCCAGTAGCCGTCCGCGACGTAGCCGTAGAGGCCGTCGCCGACGAGGCGCGGGAAGACGTCGCGCTCGATCGAGGCGGGCTGGTCGGCCTCGAGCAGGTCCAGCACCGAGCGATCGAGCACGTAGGCGCCTGCGGAGATGTTGTTGGTGTCGATCTGATCGGGCGCGGGCTTCTCGACGAACTCGGTCACCTCGCCGTTCTTGCGCGTGCGGACGAGGCCGTAGGCGGACGGGTCCTCCACGGGGGTGAGCGCGAGCGTCGCCGTCGCGCCGGTCCGCTCGTGCTGCTCGATCTGGGCGGTGAGGTCGATGTCGGTCAGCACGTCGCCGTTGAGCATCAGGAAGCGCTCGGCGAGCAGCGGCTCGGCGAACTTCAGCGCACCGCCGGTGCCGAGCGGCCTCGGCTCCTCGACGTAACGCAGCCGGATCCCGAAGGCCGAGCCGTCGCCGAGCACGTTGCGCACGCCGCTGGCCAGGTGGCCGCAGGACATGACGACGTCGTCGACGCCGTGCAAGCGCAGCCAGTCGAGCATGAAGCGGATGAACGGGCGGTCGACGAGTGGCACCACGGGCTTCGGGACGGTGCTCGTCAGGGGCCGCAGCCGCGTCCCCTCGCCGCCCGCCAGGATCAGCGCCTGCATCAGGTCCCTCCGTTGCGCGTCGGCCGGCCGACGCCCTCGTACGTCAGCCCCGCGGCGCTCACCGCGTCGGGATCGAGGAAGTTACGGCCGTCGACCACGAGCCGCCCGCGCATGGCGGCGGCGACGTCGCCGAAGTCGAGGTCGCCGAACTCGGCCCACTCCGTCACCAGCACGACGGCGTCCGCGCCCGCGACCGCCTCGGCCGACGACGCCTTGAAGTCCACGCCCTGGATCATCTTGCGCGCCTCGCTTTCGGCGACCGGGTCGTAGGCGCGCACGCGCGCGCCGGCGGCGTTCAGCCGCGCCGACAGCACGAGCGACGACGCCTCCCGCATGTCGTCGGTGTTCGGCTTGAACGCGAGGCCGAGCAGCGCGATCTCCTTCCCCACCAACGAGCCGAGGTGCTTCTGCAGCTTCGCCAGCACGCGCCGCTTCTGGAGCTCGTTGACCTCGATCACCGAGGTCAGCAGCTGGAAGTGATAGCCCGTGTTGCCGGCGAGCTGCTTGAGGGCCTCCACATCCTTGGGAAAGCAGCTGCCCCCGAAGCCGATGCCGGCCTGGAGGAACTTCGGGCCGATGCGGTCGTCGAGCCCCATCCCGCGGGCGACCTCGACGACGTCGGCGCCGGTCTCCTCGCAGACGTTGGCGATCTCGTTGATGAAGGAGATCTTGGTGGCCAGGAACGCGTTGGAGGCGAGCTTGACCATCTCGGCGCTGCGGATGTCCGTGCGCACCAGCGGCGCGCCCAGAGGCGCGTAGAGATCGACCACGGCGTCGCCGGCCCAGTCGCCGTCGTCGCCGATGACCACGCGGTCGGGCTCGAGGAAGTCCTTGACCGCGCTGCCCTCCTTGAGGAACTCCGGGCAGGCGACGTAGCGGAAGCCGCCCTTGCCCTCCTCGACGAACGTGCGCTTGATGTTGTCGCCGGTGCCGACCGGCACGGTCGACTTCATGACCAGAGCGTGGCGGCCGGACGGCGGCATGGCCGCCACCACGGCGCGCACGGCCGACAGATCGGCGTCGCCGGAGTACGTCGGCGGCGTGCCCACGGCCACGAACTGCAGCCGCGCGTGCTCGAGCGCGTCGGTGAGGTCGGTCGAGAAGTGCAGGCGGCCGCTGTGGCGGTGCACGAGGTCCTCGAGGCCCGGCTCCCAGATCGGGATCCGGCCTGCCTTGAGGCCCTCGATCTTGGCCTCGTCGATGTCGATGCACCAGACCTCGTTGCCCAGCTCGGCGAAGCCCGCGGCCGTCACGAGTCCGACGTAGCCGGTCCCGATCACGCCGATCGGCTCTCTCTCGGTACTGCTCATGAGCGGCGGATCAGCCTACTGCTTGAGCCGCTTGAGCGAGGAGGCGATGGCGATCATCTGGTCCTCGTCGATGGTCTGCGTGAGCGTGTTCGAGACCCAGTACACGCCGCGCTTCGTGCGCCATGCCACGAGCCGCAGCCGCTTGCCGTCGTAGTACAGGCGGAACTTGCGGTTGCCGCGGCGGATCGTGCGGTCCGGGTCGTCGAGGATCGGCGGCGCCTTCCAACTGAGGCCCTGGACGCCGTAGTACTCGCCGATGCGCTGCGTGCTGAGCACGAGCCGGTAGGCCTCACGCTTGTTGCCGCGCTCGTCCTTGATCTTGTACATGCGCGGCTCCGTGCCCGAGTAGACCGACCCGGCCACGCGCTGGCTGGGGAAGTAGAACGGGAACTTGAGCTTGGGATCGGCGATCACCGCCTGGTCCTCTCCCTCGCGCCGCGCGTCCTCGAGGCCGGAGACCTGCGCGGGCTTGCGGTCGCGCGCCCGGCGCTCACGGGCGCGCTCGCGCGCGGCGGAGCGATCGGGCGCGGCCGGCTCCTCCGTCTCCGTCGACTCGCGCGGCGTGGCCGACTCCTTGACCTGCATGAACTCGCGGAACGAGCGGCGCAGGTCGCTGTCGCGGTAGTAGAGGTTCGAGTCGAGCTGCGGGTTGGGCGCGTCGGAGACCTTGAACGCCACCTCGTGGACCTTCGGGTTCTCGCTGCTCAGGTAGAGCACGAGCTTGAGCATGGAGATGATCTGCCGGTTCGAGCGCAGCGACTTGTCGACGCGGAAGTAGCGGCTGAACACACGCACGAGGTGCCGGCTCTCGCTGAAGCCGCCGGCCAGCAGCTTGCGCACGCCGGCCGAGTTCTTGGCCTGCCGCAGGAAGTCCTGCTGGCGCGCGGCGCGCACGAGGTCGTTGTCCGTGTGGCGGTAGCGGACGTAGTCGAGCGCGTCCTTGCCCTTGAGGTTCTGGTAGCCGGGGTTGATGTCGATCGTCGCGTAGTTCTCGCCCGACGAGTTGTCGTTGAAGTAGTCGCGATCGACGTCGACGTAGACGCCGTCGATGTAGTTCACGGCCCGGCGGAAGGCGCCGTAGTCCATGATCATCACGTTCGTGATCGGGAAGTTCTCGCCGGTCGCGTCCTCGAACAGCTTCTTGACCGTCCTGACGGTGAGCCGCGGGCCGCCGTTCTTGCCGCCGAGCTCGAAGGCGCTGTTGATCTTGCCCTCGCCGTGGCCGGGGATCTCGACCTTGAGGTCGCGCGGGATCGACATGACCGCGATCGCGTCCTTGTCGGGGTCCGCGCGCGCGAGCAGGATCGTGTCCGACCGCGGCGACATGCCGGCGTCGGCGCCCTCGCGGGCGTCGGAGCCGAGCACCATGAAGGTGCGCGGCCCGCCCGGATCCGGGATGTCGAGCTCGGGCACGTCGATGTCGGCGCGGCCGTCGCGGCGGAGCGGGTCCAGGAAGTCGTCCAGCTCGCGCAGCGCGACGGTGGCCACGGCGGTGCCGGTGAGCACCATGACGAGGGTGCAGGCCAGCAGCGCGCGCAGCGCGAACTTCATGCCCACCCGCGGCGGGCGGTCGGGGTTCTTCACGCCGCCCCGCCCTCGACCGCGCGCAGCGGTGTCGTCGTGCCCTGGGCCAGGCGGGCCGGCACGGCGCGGGAGAAGTCCACCAGCAGCTGCCGGTAGCGGGCCAGCGAGCGGATCGAGACCCACTCCTCGGGGCCGTGGTGGCCCGCGCCCGAGGGCCCGAACTCGACGGCGGGGATGCCGGCGCGCAGGAACGACACGGCGTCGGACGCGCCGTCGCGCCCCACCGAGACCGAGCTGCCGTCGCTGCCGGGCCCGACCGTCTCGCACAGCGCGCGCACGTACGGGTTCGAGCGCGACACGTGCGCGGGCGGGAAGATGAACGTCCGCTTGATCTCCATGTCCGGGATCGCGCGGATCTCCTCGAGGATCTCGCCGGGGTCCTGGTTGGGCAGGTAGCGGATGTCGATGTCCATCGAGCAGGCGTCGGGAACCTTGTTCGGCGCGTCCCCGCCCACGATCCGTCCCAGGTTGATCGAAGGCCTGTCGAACATCTCGGACGACTCGCGCGAGAACGGCATCGACTCGATTCGCCGGAAGACGTCGACCGCCTTCACGATCGCGTTGTCGCCGAGCCACGGCGTGGACCCGTGGGCGGCGCGCCCGCGGACGAGGATGCGGGCCGCCAGCACGCCCTTGGCCTGGATGCCGATGTGCAGGTCGGTCGGCTCGCCGGTGATCGCGAAGTCGCCGACGTAGCCGCGCCGCACGAGGTCGTCGCTCGAGCGCACCGAGATGTCCTCGGACTCCTCGTCCGGGACGATCACGAGCCGCACCCGCACGTCCTGCTGCTCCACCAGGTCGTGCGTGGCGCACATCATGGCCGCCAGCCCGCCCTTCATGTCGTAGGCGCCGCGCCCGTACAGGCGGTCGCCCTCGACGCGCGGCTGGAACTGCTCGGCGTGGCCGGGCACGACATCGAGGTGGCCGTGGAAGACGATGATCGGGACTCCCTCCGGGCCCACCGACGCGGTCAGCGCATGGAGGTCGCCGAAGCGGTGCGCCTCGACCTCGATGTCGCGTGCCTCGAGCCAGCCCTTGACGAAGCCGGCGGCAGCATGCAGGCCCTCTGCCGTCGACGTGTCGTAGGTGACCAGGCGCTCGGTCAGAACCCGTTCATCCACCCGCAGGAGGGTAGCGGCGCATGAGACACTGACGTCCGACGAGAAAGGAGCGCTCGATGACCCAGGTGAGCCATCAGACCGTCCGTCTCTCCCAGGGCAAGCACCGCGGCCCGGACCACGGTGCCTGCGTGATGGAGCTGTCCTCGATGCTCGCCGGTGAGCCGTTCTCCGATCGCCCGCGCTGCGTGGATCCGGTCATCGCCGGCTTCCTGCGCACCTACAACGACGGGATCGACGAGCGCCGCCGGCAGGACCTGTATCCGCTGGCCGCCGAGGTGGTGGGCACGCGGTCGGTCACGGGCGTCCAGGCCGAGCGAGCCCGCATGTGCCTGCGCTGGGCGCAGGAGCGGCACACCGAGCTGCGCCACGGCCCACGCCGGCTGCTGCCCTTGCGGCCCCTGCTGCCCGACGGGCGGCTGGGCGACGACGCCGCCGGCACCCTGGCCGGGCGCCTGGCGGTCAAGCTCGCCGGCCGGCGCCGGACCGAGGCCACGCACGAGGCGGCGATCGCCTTGGTGCGCGACCTGGTCGCGGTCGGCGCGCCCGAGCGGACGACCGGCCGCGAGCGTCAGGGTGAGCTAGCCACCCTCTGAGATCTTCAGGAAGGCCTCGTAGCGGCGCTTGTCGCGCTCGGCGGAGCGCTGCTCCTCGGTGCCTTCCTCGGCCTGCGAGAGCTGCTTCTCGGCCCGGTCGAGGCGGCTCTTGAGGTCGCCCGCGTCCAGGTCGTCGATCGCGAACGCCTCGTCCACCAGCACCAGCGCGTGCGTTCCCGCCACCTGGAGGAAGCCCTCCCCCTGGGCGAAGCGCACGACGTCGGACTCCGACTTGTAGAGCCGCAGCTCCGTCGGGTCGAGCATCGCCAGCAGCGGCTGGTGGTTGGCCAGCAGGCCGATCGAGCCGACCGTCGTCTTGGTGGACACCATCTCCACCTCGTCGTTGAAGACCTCGCCCTCGGGGGTGAGGACCTCGACCTGGAAGGGCGTGCGGGCCATTACTTCTTGGCCGCCTCGACCACGTCGTCGATCGAGCCCTTGAGCAGGAACGCGGACTCGGGCAGGTCGTCGTGCTTGCCGTCGAGGATCTCGCGGAACGAGCGGACGGTCTCGGCGATCGGCACGTACTTGCCGTCGGTGCCGGTGAACGCCTGCGCCACGAAGAACGGCTGCGAGAGGAAGCGCTCGATCTTGCGCGCCCGCTGCACGAGCACCTTGTCCTCGTCGGAGAGCTCGTCGATGCCGAGGATGGCAATGATGTCCTGGAGCTCGCGGTAGCGCTGGAGCACCTGCTTGACCTCATTGGCCACGTTGAAGTGCTCCTCGCCGATGATCTCGGGCTTGAGGATCGTGGAGGTCGAGTCGAGCGGGTCGACGGCCGGGTAGATGCCCTTCTCGGAGATCGCGCGCGAGAGCACCGTGGTGGCGTTGAGGTGCGCGAACACCGAGGCCGGGGCCGGGTCGGTGAGGTCGTCGGCCGGCACGTAGATCGCCTGCACCGAGGTGACCGAGCCCTTGCGGGTAGAGGTGATGCGCTCCTGCAGCTGGCCCATCTCGGACTCGAGCGTCGGCTGGTAGCCGACCTGCGACGGCATGCGGCCGAGCAGCGCGGAGACCTCCGAGCCGGCCTGCACGAAGCGGAAGATGTTGTCGATGAAGAGGAGCACGTCCTGCCCCTCCTCGTCGCGGAAGTACTCCGCCATCGTCAGGCCCGACAGGGCCACGCGCATGCGCGCCCCGGGCGGCTCGTTCATCTGGCCGAAGACGAGCATCGTCTTGTCGATCACGCCCGACTCGGTCATCTCGAGCCAGAGGTCGTTGCCCTCGCGCGAGCGCTCGCCGACCCCGCAGAACGCGGACAGGCCGCCGTGCTCCTGCGCCAGGTTGTTGATCAGCTCCTGGATCAGCACGGTCTTGCCGACGCCGGCGCCGCCGAACAGGCCGACCTTGCCGCCCTTCGCGTAGGGCGCCAGCAGGTCGACGACCTTGATGCCGGTCTCGAACATCTCGGCCGTCGGGGTGAGCTGCTCGACCGTCGGGGCGGAGCGGTGGATCGGCCAGCGCTCCCCGACCTCGATCGGATCGCCCTGGTCGATCGCCTCGCCGAGCAGGTTGAAGATCCGCCCGAGCGTGACGCGGCCGACCGGCACGGTGATCGGGCCGCCGGTGTCGATGACCTCGGTGCCGCGCGCGATGCCGTCGGTCGAGTCCATGGCGACCGCGCGCACGCGGTCGTCGCCGAGGTGCTGCTGGACCTCGCAGACGAGGTCGCCGCTGATGTTCTCGTCGCCGGTGTCGTTGCCCTCGCGCGTGACGATCAGGGCTGTGTAGATCTCGGGGAGCTCGTCGGGGAAGACGGCCTCGATGACGACGCCCTGGATCTCCTCGATCCGGCCGACGTTGCGCTTCTCGTCAGTGGTCTCGGTCTTCTCTTCAGTAGGCGCAGCCATTGGTCTCCTTAGGTGAGGCCCTCGGCCCCGGACACGACTTCCAAAATTTCCTGCGTGATCTCCGCCTGACGCTCGCGGTTCATCTGCAGCGTGAGGTCCTTGATGATGTCGCCGGCGTTCGTCGACGCGTTGCGCATCGCGGTCATGCGAGCGCCGTGCTCGGAGGCGGTCGACTCGAGCAGCGCCCGGAAGATCGAGATCTCCACGTAGGCGGGGATCAGGCGCTGGAGGATGTCCTCGGGATCGGGCTCGTACTCGACGAGCGCGCGCTTGGTCTCTTCCTCGTCGCCGTCCTCGGAATCCTCGTCCTCGCCCTCGAGGATCGTCGCCTGCTGGAGCGGGAGCAGCGTCTCGCGCGTGACCTTCTGCGTCAGCGGCGAGATGTAGTGGTTGTAGATGATCTCGACCTGATCGACCTTGCCGTCGATGTACGCGGTCATGAGGTCGGAGGCGATGTCGCGCGCGTCGCCGTAGGCGGGCCGGTCGGTGAAGCCGGTGTAGCTGCCGATCACCTCGCGCCCGCGGAACTGCAGCGACGACGTGCCGCGGCGCCCGGAGGCGTACCAGGCCAGCGAGCGGCCGTCGCCCTCGTGCTCGGCCGCCACGCGCACGCCGGCGCGGACGATCTGCGAGTTGAAGGCGCCGGCCAGGCCACGGTCACCGGTCACGAGCAGCAGGCCGACGGTGCTCACCGACTCGTGCTCGTTGAGGATCGGCAGGTTGGGCACGTTGCCGGCCGCCTCGGCGGCCTGGCGCGTCATCCGGCGGATCGCCGACGCGTAGGGTCGCAGCGCCTCGATGCGCTGCTCGGCCCGGCGCAGGCGGGCGGCGGCGACCATCTCCATCGCCCGCGTGATCTTCTGGATGTTCTTGACCGACGCGATGCGGTTCTTGACGTCCTTCTGCGCCATGGCTCAGGCGGTGGTGGCCGCCTCCTCCTTCTCCTCGGTCTCCTCGGTGTCCTCGCCGCCCTCGTCCTTGTCCTCGTCCTCGTCCTCGTCGCGGCTGCCGCGGCCCTCGCGGATCGCCTGCTCGTCGGTGAGCGGCAGGCCCTCCTCGTCGAGGTCGTAGCCGAAGTCCTGCGCGTACTGGGCGATCGCGTCGTCGAGCTCCTTCTGGGTCTCGTCGGACCAGTCGCCGCCCGCGATCTTCTTCTGCGTCTCGGGGATCTCGGCGTGCAGGCGCTCGACGAGGCCGCGGTTGAACTCGCTCACGCGGTCGACGGTGATGCGGTCGACGAAGCCGTTGGTGGCCGCGTACACGACCGCGACCTGGTCCTCGACCGCCAGCGGCGAGCGCTCGCCCTGGTTGAGCGACTTCACGAGCCGGTCGCCACGGGCCAGCGTGCGCTGGGTCTCGGGGTCGAGGTCGGAGCCGAACTGGGCGAAGGCCTCGAGGTCGCGGTACTGCGACAGCTCGATCTTCAGCTTGCCGGCCACCTTGCGCAGCGGCGTGATCTGCGCGTTGCCGCCCACGCGCGACACCGAGATGCCGACGTTGATGGCCGGGCGCACGCCGGAGTTGAAGAGGCCGGGCTCGAGGAAGATCTGCCCGTCGGTGATCGAGATCACGTTGGTCGGGATGTAGGCCGACACGTCGCCGGCCTGCGTCTCGATGATCGGCAGCGCCGTCAGCGAGCCGCCGCCGAGCTCGTCGTTGAGCTTGACCGCGCGCTCGAGCAGGCGTGAGTGCAGGTAGAAGACGTCGCCGGGGTAGGCCTCGCGCCCGGGCGGGCGGCGCAGCAGGAGCGACATCTGGCGGTAGGCGTACGCGTGCTTGGTGAGGTCGTCGTAGACCACCAGCGCGTGCTTGCCGTCGTAGAGGAAGTGCTCGGCCATGGCGCAGCCCGCGTAGGGCGCCATGTACTTGATCGGGGCGGCCTCGTCGGCCGGGGCGGCGACGATGATGGTGTTGTCGAGCGCGTTGGCGTCCTCGAGCGTACGCGCGATGCCGACCACCGTCGACATCCGCTGGCCGATCGCCACGTAGACCGAGATGACGCCCGAGTCCTTGTTGTTGATGATCGTGTCGATCGCGATCGCGGTCTTGCCGGTCTGGCGGTCGCCGATGATCAGCTCGCGCTGGCCGCGGCCGATCGGGATCATCGCGTCGATCGCCTTCAGGCCGGTCTGCATCGGCTCCTTGACCGGCTGGCGCTGGACCACGCCCGGGGCCTTGAACTCGGCCGGGCGCATCTCGGAGGTGTTGATGTCGCCCTTGCCGTCGAGCGGCACGCCGAGCGGGGAGACGATGCGGCCGAGCAGCTGCTCGCCGACCGGGATCTCCAGCAGGCGGTCGGTGCGCTTGACCGTGTCGCCCTCGACGATCTTGTCCCACGGGCCGAACAGCACGGCGCCGACGTTGTCGGACTCGAGGTTGAGCGCAAGACCGGTGACGTCGTGCGGCAGCTCGAGCATCTCGAACGCCTGGCAGTTCTCCAGGCCGTGGATGCGGGCGATGCCGTCGGCGACCGAGAGGACGGTCCCGACCTCGGTGAGGTCGGCCTGGCCCTCGTCGAGGCCCTCGATGCGGCTCTTGAGGATGGACGTGATCTCGTCGGGCTTGATCTGCATGGATCTCCTAGGCCTTCACAACTTGCTTGCGAAGCTGTTCAAGTCGGTTTCGGATCGAGGCGTCGAGCACGGAGTTGCCGACCTGGACGACGATGCCGCCCAGGATGTCGGGCTCCACGCGGGAGGAGAGCTCGACCTTGCGGCCGGTCTGCTCCTCGATGCGATCGCCGAGCTGCTTGGCGATCGACTCGTCGAGCTCGACGGCCGAGGTGATCTCGACCGGGAGCAGCTTGTTCTCGTCCTCCCAGAGCCGGTCGTAGTTCTCTCGGATGCGGAAGATCACCGGCATGCGGTGCTTCTCGATCAGCAGCTTGAGGAAGTTCAGGATCACCGGGTCGGCGTCCGAGACGGCGCGGTCCAGCCCGTCCTCCTTCTCCGGCGTCGAGAAGTAGGGCGAGAAGAAGAAGACCTGGAGCTCGCGGGTCTCCGACAGGGCGTCGGCGAACGCGCCGAGCTGCTCGCGCACGTCGTCCAGCTTGTCCTGGTCCTTGGCGACCTCGAACAGCGAACGCGCGTAGACCACGGCGATCTCTTCCATCAGCGCTCCTCGGCCAGCGAGGCGAAGTCGAGCTCGGCGAGGGCCTCCTCGACGAGCCGCTTGTGGTCGGCGTCGGTGAGCGTCTTGCGCGTGACCTTCTCCGTGGCCAGCACCGTGAGGTCGGCGACCTCGGCGCGGATCTCCTGGATCGCGCGGCGGGTCTCGGCCTCGATGTCGCGCCGGGTCTGCTCCATCATCTCCTCGCGCTTGGCGCGGGCGTCGGCGAGGATCTCGCCCTCGGCCGCCTCGCCGGTCTTGCGCGCGCGGGCCACGATCTCGTCCGCCTGACCGCGCGCCTCGGCGAGCCGCTCGCGGTACTCGGCGAGGATCTGGTCCGCCTCCTTGCGGATCTGCGCAGCGTGGTCGATCGAGTCCTCGATCGCCTTCTGGCGGCGGTCGAGCGCCTCGGCGATCCGCGGGAACGCCAGCTTGTTGAGGAGGTAGAGCGAAAGCCCGAAGACGATCAGCGTCCAGATCATCAGCCCGATGTCGGGCGAGACCAGGAAGCTGCCGCCCTCCTCCTCGCCTTCGGCGGCGGTCGCGATCAGTAGCGACAGGTCGGTCATGTCCGGCCTAGAGGAAGAACGCGATCAGGCCCGCGACCAGCCCGTAGAAGAAGCACGCCTCGGTGAGCGCGAAGCCGAGCCACTGGATGCCGGTGATCTCGTCGCGCATCTCCGGCTGGCGCGTCACGGACTCGATGACCTTGCCGAAGATGATGCCGATGCCGACGCCGGCGCCGACGGCGCCCAGGCCACCACCGACACCGAGGGCGATCGCCTTGCCCGCGTCCGCGCCGTTCTCGGCGCCGGCCTGGGCCAGGAGGGTCACAACTGAGAAGAGCAGGTCCACCGAAGTGCTCCTTTGCGTTAGTGATGCTCGGCGACGGCGCCGCCGAGGTAGATGGCAGTCAGCGTGGCGAAGATGAACGCCTGAAGCGTTGCGACCAGGCCGACCTCGAAGATGAACAGGGCGACGCCGATCGGCAACGTGACGATGCCGAGCGCCTCGACGCCGAGCAGCACGGCCAGGCCGCCGGACATGAAGAGGATGATCAGGTGGCCGGCGAGGATGTTGGCGAAGAGACGAACGGAGAGGCTGATCAGGCGCATGAAGTTCGAGAGGAACTCGAGCACGAAGATGAACGCCGCCATCGCGCCCGTGACGCCGGCGGGGATCAGGCTCTTGAGGTAGCCGCCCGCGCCCTTGGCACGAACGCCCTCGACGGTGTAGGAGACGAACACGATCAGCGCGAGCGTGAGCGGCACCGACAGGTTCGCGGTCGCCGCGTAGATCGCGAAGCTCGGGATGTCGAAGCCGAGCAGCTCGAAGGTGTGCTCGGTGTTGGTCGGCAGCGGGATGTAGCCGATCAGGTTGTTGAACCAGATGAAGAGGAAGATCGTCCCGATGAACGGGAACCACTTCTTGGCCATCGCGTTGTCGAGGTTCCCGTAGGTGATGTTGTCCCGCATGAGCGAGAACAGCGCCTCGACGGCGGTCTGCACGCGGTTCGGCCGCTGCTGCATCTTGCCCGCGATCCAGATCATCGTGCCGCAGGTCAGGATCCCGGCGATGATCAGGTACATCACGGCCTTGTTGAAGTCCAGCGGCCCAGGCAGGTCGATCCAGGTCTCGAGCTTGAACTCGTTCTGCGGCACGAACTCGTCGTTGTCGGTGCGCGTGAAGCCGAAGATCACGACGACGGCGACCAGCGAGAACAGGTAGAAGCCGAGGACTCCGAACAGGATCTTGCGCCTGGTCGTCATGGGGCTGGGGACTTCCTCTCCAGAGGGCGAATGATCAAAGAGGTGGCGAAGTACACGGTGAACGCGGCGAGCACCGTTATGCCCGCCATGAGCCCGTCTTCGCGTTCGGCGATCAGGCCGACGGCCAGGATGGTAAGGCCGATGAGCCACGCGCGTAGTACGAGGGACCCCATGTTGAGCCCGAGGGCCGTCTTGACGTCGGTCGCGCGGGCCGCGCGGCGCTCGATCGCGACCGCCGCGAAGCGCTGGATGATCCACGCGACGGCGCCGACCACGTAGCCGAGCACGGGCGCGCCGAGCAGGATCACGAACGGCGTGGCGAGGACGAGCAGCCACACGTCGAGATAGCGGAAGACGACGAGGGCGTCGAAGCCGCGCGGCGTGGTGTCAGCGGGCACGGTCGGCAAGGCGATCACGAGATGTGGACATGGCGAAGTCGCCCCCGGACCATCCCCGCGCGCGAATGCGGCGGCGGGACCACGTTCCCCCGGTCCCAGGCCTGGGCGGCGCGGCGGAGTGTAGCGAGGAATTCGAGTTTGTAACAACTTTGTGACACCCGGCGCGAGCGGGGGCGGCGCGCAAGACCTCGCGCAAAACCCCAGCGCCTCCTCAATCCGGCTTGTAACAAGTTCGTGACACGTTCTCGGTTCGCTCAGGGAGAGCCCCCGCCAATAGCCTTCCGCCGGGGTCGGCCGAGCAAACTGCGAGATCGCCTGCGGGCTGGATTGAGGGCACAAACGCTCGGGAGCGGGCGCTCGCGCCAGGGGCGGTCCATGCGCACCGGCGGCAACCGGCGCCGGCCCGCGGACCGGCGCTCGGCGACTGGCGCGCCCACCCGCCGACCGATAGGTTCACGCTCGCGCCCAGAGAAAAGGACAGGCCATGAACGGACTCACCACGGCGCGACCTCGTGCTGCGCGCGCCGGGACGGTCGTCTGGCTGGCGGGGATGCTGTGCTGCACCACCGCGCCCGCTCACGCGGCGAGCGCGCCACCCGGCAGCGCCGCTGCGCAGGCTCCCCGGAACGTGATCATTACCGACGTCTCATGCCCATCTGCGGCCAGGTGCATGACCGTCGGCAACGACGCCACCGGGGAGAGCAGCCGCGCGTTCGCGAAGCTCTGGAACGGCGCTGCGTGGACCGACACGCGTCCGCGCCAGGGCGCCAGGGCGACCGGCAGCTACCTGTTCGCCGTCTCCTGCCCGAGCCGCCGGGTGTGCGTCGCCGTCGGCGACTACGCCACCGACGCCGATCCGCTCGGCCGGCCGTACGCGCAGATCTTCAGCGGCGGCAAGTGGAAGATCACGCCGGTGCCCGAACCCCCGAACGACAGCTTCAGCGCCCTGGGCGCGGTGTCGTGCGCCAGCGCCCGCATGTGCGTGGCGACCGGGCAGGCGCTGCGCGGCGGGCACAACCAGACCTACAGCGTCGTCTGGAACGGACGCGCGTGGCGCATCAAGTGGCCGGACCTGCCTGGCGCCACCACCTACAGCCGACTGGCCAGTGTGTCCTGCACCGGGCCGCGCTCCTGCACCGCCTCCGGTGAGTACCAGCAGCACGACTCCGCCAAGTCCCGGACGCTGATCGAGACATGGAACGGCCGGGCATGGACGCGCCAGCGGACGCCGAACCCGCGGTCGGGCCCGAACGGCTCAACGCTCGAGGGCGTCTCCTGCTGGACGCGGCGCGGGTGCATGGCGGTCGGGCACGCCAACAAGCTCTCGAACGACGGCTCGCTCACCGTCGCCGCGCGCCTTGACGGGCAGCGCTGGACCCACAGCCCAAGCCTCGACCTCGCTGCCCCTGCCACCAGCGTCCTGATCGACGTCGAGTGCCCGTCCCGGCGGGCGTGCGTCGCCGCGGGGGTGTCCTTCACTCACGTGCCGACGCAGACCCAGTCCCCGCTGATGCAGACCTTCGACGGCACGAGCTGGCGGATCGACCCGATCCCCGTCCCGGCGGGCGCGTTCGCGATGGGCCTGGAAGCCGTCTCGTGCGCCGCGCCGGACGCGTGCATGGCGGTCGGCGACTACAACCCCAGCGACCCGTTCATACGGATGGCCTCGCCGCCGTCGATCCCGGTGGCGGTCACCTACGACGGGACGGGATGGACGCTCGCGGCCGCACCCTGACCCTCGCAGCGCGCCGCAGAAGACCAGCGGCCTCCGCGCGATCCCGCGCGGAGGCCGCCGTCGCATCGCGCTGCTCAGATGCCGAAGGAGCCGTTGGCCTTCGCGCGCGACACGTAGACCCCGGCGTCGCCGAAGCCGACGACGTCGGCGCGGCCGTCAGCGGTGATGTCGGCCATCAGGCGCGGGTGGCGGTCGACGTCCCAGCCGCCGGCGGCGTAGCCGAAGTTGCCGATCACGAGCTGGGGCTGGGTGAACGTCCCGTTGGCCTGCGCGCGCGACACGTAGACGCCCGCGTCGCCGAAGCCGACGATGTCGGCCCGGCCGTCACCGGTCGTGTCGGCCATGAACCGCGGGTGACGGTCGACGTCCCACCCGCCCGCGGCGTAGCCGAAGTTGCCCACGACGAGCTGGGGCTGGGTGAACGTCCCGTTGGCCTGGGCGCGCGACACATAGACGCCGGCGTTGCCGAAGCCGACGATGTCGGCGCGGCCGTCGGCGGTCGTGTCGGCCATGAACCGCGGGTGACGGTCGACGTCCCAGCCGCCGGCGACGTAGCCGAAGTTGCCGATCACGAGCTGAGGCTGGCTGAATGTCCCGTTGGCCTGGGCGCGCGACACGTAGACCCCGGCGTCGCCGAAGCCGACGATGTCGGCGCGGCCGTCGCCGGTCGTGTCGGCCATGAACCGCGGGTGTCGCTCCACATCCCAGCCACCCGCGACGTAGCCGAAGTTGCCCACGACGAGCTGCGGTTGCGCGAAGGTCCCGTTGGGCTGAGCGTGGGAGACGTACACGCCGGCGTCGCCGAAGCCGACGATGTCGGCCCGGCCGTCGCCGGTCGTGTCGGCCATGAACCGCGGGTGACGGTCGACGTCCCAGCCGCCGGCGACGTAGCCGAAGTTGCCCATCACGAGCTGGGGCTGGGAGAACGTCCCGTTGGCCTGCGCGCGGGACACGTAGACCCCGGCGTCGCCGAAGCCGACGATGTCCGCGCGGCCGTCGCCGGTGGTGTCGGCCATGAACCGCGGGTGACGCTCCACATCCCAGCCGCCGGCGGCGTAGCCGAAGTTGCCCACGACGAGCTGGGGCTGGCTGAAGCTCCCGTTGGCCTGCGCGCGGGACACGTAGACCCCTGCGTCGCCGAAGCCGACGATGTCCGCGCGGCCGTCAGCGGTGATGTCGGCCATCAGGCGCGGGTGACGGTCCACCCGCCAGCTGCCGGCGACGTAGCCGAAGTTGCCGACGACGAGCTCGACGACGCCGGTCGTGAACGTCATGGTCGTGCCGGGCGCCGAGATGTCGGCGATCGTCAGCCCGGACGCGACGCCGTTCCACCAGCTGCTGTCCGGCGTCGTGTCGGCGCTGAACCGCGGCGCACCCGGTCCCCCGAAGAGGTCCTGGCCGTCTCCCGCGTTGACCTTGTGCTCCAGGTGAAAGAGCCCGTCGGCCTGCTCGATCGAGCACTCGTAGTGCAGCGCAGACGTCATCTGCTCGTTGTTGTTGCTCCCCGCCTCGTCGACGTGCCAGATCGCGAGGCCGGCGTCCGGGAGCGACGCGTCGCGACCCGCCTGCTGGCGGTTCTCGATGATGAAGTACTCCGTCGGGCTGAGCTCGTGGAGGTAGAAGTCGTTCTGGCCCGCGTTGACCGTCGAGGTCCCGGGTCCGACCGGGGTCAGCTTCGTCGCCCACCCCGCCTCGTTCTTGAGGTAGGCGTCGACGTGGACCGGATTCTTCTTGTCACTCCCGCCGAAGGCCATGAGGGAGTAGTGGCCGGCACCGAGTGACTGGTTGCCGTAGTCGTAGAGGTCGGGGAAGTCGCAGATCATGTGGCCGTTCTCGTGGCAGAACGTCCCGAGCGTCAGCTGCGCTCCCATGTCCGTGAACTGGTAGTCCCTGAACGTCTTGCCGCCGGCCACCGCGTACGGCGTAGCCAGCGCCCACGAGTGCGGCCAGAGCCCTTCCGACCAGTTGTTGACGTTGGACTGGGCGTAGAACACGTTCAGCGCGTAGACGAAGCCGCCGCCGTCGCTGCTGATGGCGCTGAAGTCGAAGCCGGACGCCACCAGGTGGTCGAGCGCCTCGGCGATGAGCTCTTGGGCGCGCGTGCCGTACGGGATCGTGGGGTCCGTGTAGTGCGAGCGGTTGTGGGCCGCGGTGTAGTAGGCCGTGACCACGTTCGTGTACGTCAGCTTGCCGGCGGAGACGTCGGCGAAGTAGTCGCGCACCGAGCCGTTGTTGCCGAAGCCGCTGTAGCCGACCTGGTTGCAGTAGTTGTTGACCTCTGCCTGCGGGATCGTCGCCGGGACGTCGGGGAACTCGACCAGGAGGCAGAGCCCGACGTACGTGCCCACGGTGCCGGCGGGCGCCGGGGCGGACTCCGCGCGGCTGAGCGGCGAGGCATCTCGGAGCTCGGCGAGCTTCTGCTCGCGACGCTCCTGCCAGCGGCGCTGCGGTCCCGCGGCGGCCCGCTCCAGCGCCTGCTCCTTGGCGGCGGCCGGCGGCAGGCGCAGACCGGGCTCCAGCCCGAGCTCGGTCGCAGGGGTCGCGCCGTTCACGTTCACGCCCGTCGGGATCAGCTCGTCGCCACTGTCGGACAGGCGCGCGTACTGGTAGAAGCCGGTATCGGGGTCCTTGGTGACCGTGTAGCCGTCCGGCGTCTCGAAGACCGCATGGAACTGATCGCCCGACCCTCGAACCTGTACCTCACTGCCGTCGGGGTTCGTGAACGTCAGCTCGCGGTCTTGGAACGGCATCGACATGCTGCGCCTCCTTGGCGTCTTCCACGGGGGAGAGAGCGGGGCTGCTCAGTCGATAGAGCCGCGTCAGCACCGGGGAAATACGTGCGCGCCGGGGCGAACCAGCCGCCGAGCCCGTGGCGGTGCTGGCGAACAACTTCGACCGCGCTCGCGTGCTCGTCGTCCGTGCCGCGGGGTCCTGCCCGGCTTCGGCAGGCGCACGAGCTTCCTGCTAGCCCACCACGCGTAGGAAGCGGCGGACCGGCGGCGAGAGGCGGCCGTCCTCCAGCTGCACCCGCACCGTGAGCCGGTAGAGGCCGGGCCGCAGCCGCAGGTCGAGCATCACCTGCCGCGGCACGGCCGCCGCGCGCACCTTGGCGACGGGCCGGAAGCTCGCGACGCGGCGGTACCGCTGGTTGCGGTCCGGATTCGCCCGCGGGCAGGTGGTCCGGCCACGGCTCCCCACGGCGCGGTCGACGCGCACCCGGACCGTGCCGGGCTGCGCCAGCTGCATGGTCATCGGCACCCGCACCCGCCCCGTGCTCGAGCGGCGGACGCAGCGCGAGCCGAGCCGCAGATCCGAGATCGCCGGCTCCTCCGCGGAGGTCGCCGGGGTCACGTCGGCCGGCGGCGACGCGGCAGGCGCGTCGTCGACCGCCGCGACTTCGACGGTCACGCTCGCCGTCTGCCACTCGTTCGCGTGGCCCGCCCGGTACACGAAGGTGTCGGTGCCATTGAAGTCACGCTCAGGCGTGTAGGTCAGCGAGCCGTCGGGGCGCACCTCGACGCTGCCGTGCTCCGGCCCCGTCTCGAGCGACGTCGCGAGCTCCTCGCCGTCCGGATCGAAGTCGTTGGACAGCAGGCCCGGCGCGTCCACGCTGAGCGGCGTGTCCTCGTCGGTGGCGTACGCGTCGTCGCCCGCGGTCGCGGCGTCGTTGATCGCGTGTACCTCGATCGAGACCGTCGCGGGCTCGGACTCGACGCCGGCGCCGCGCGTGCGGTACGTGAACGAGTCTGTGCCGTTGTAGTCGCGATCCGGTATGTAGGTGAACGAGCCGTCGGGCCTCGAGCTCGAGCCGACCGTGCTCGGGGCCGGACGCCGGCACCGCCGTCTGCGCCTCGCTGTCGTTGCCCAGCACGCCCGGAGCGCCGACGGTCAGCGGCATCTCCTCGTCCGTCTCGTAGGTGTCGGCCTCTGCGACCAGGACCCGCTGGTAGACGCGCACGTCGTCGATCGCCACGCCGCGGCGCTGCACCGTGTCGTCGGAGTCCAGGTGGAAGCGCAGCCGGATCGTCTTGCCCGCGTAGTCGGAGACGTCGGCGCGGTGGCGACCCCAGCCGGCGGCCAGGCCGAGCTGGACGACCGGGTTGCCGTGCGAGGCCACCATGTCGGCTCCGGCCCACGTGAACAACGGCCGGGCGTTGGCGCCGCCGTCCTCCTCGACCGAGACCGTGAGGTGCTCGAAGCGCGCGGACTCGAGCTGGTACCACATCTGCCACGAGGCGTAGATCTCCCCCGTGCGGCCCTCGAGCGAGATCGGCGGCGAGACGAGGTCCTGCGAGCTGCTCGCGTCGTACGTGCCGTCGAGGTCGGTCTTGAAGCAGCCGGTGCCCTCGGCGCAACGGTCCAGGCCGGCGAGATGGGTGCCCTCGGCCGTCGCGGGCGTCCCGCGCTCCCACTCGTCGGCGGCGCCGGAGTGCGTGAAGCCGTCGTCGTCCGACTCGAAGCCTGCCGAGAACACGGTGGCGACCGGCCCCTCCTCCGGCCGCGTGCAGAGGATCAGGTCCGCCTGCGCCAGCTCGCCGACGTCATCGCGCGCGTCGTCGCGGAACGTGAGCTTCCAGGTTCCCGCCGCCGGCTGGCCGGCGAAGTAGCTCAGCCCGCTGCCCTGGGGCTGCAGGCCCAGCCCTTGCAGCCACGGGTACATCGGCGGCGTGCCGGCGTTCTCGTCGAACAGCGTCAGCATGCGGGTGGCGGAGCTGCCGATCGTCGTGCTGCCGATGTCGTCGAAGAGCGCGGCGCGGTTGCCGGCCGGCGCCTCGAGCGTCGCGTCGAGATCCGCCATGAACGTGTGGTCGACGTCGAGCCGGACGGCCACGTGGTCGATCGTGCCGGGGTCCGGCACGTCGATCGGGAAGGTCACCGCGCCCAGGTCGGGGATCGCGCCGGGCGAGGGCGTGATGCTGTAGGTGCGGCACCCGCGCTCGACCGCGCGGATCACGGTGACCGACAGCTCATAGGTGCCGCTCGCGGCGGCGGGAGTGCCGACGGCGTCGACCAGCACGTTGTAGACGCCCGGCGTGGCGACGGTGCCGACGAACGCCTCCGAGGGGATGTCGTCCGAGGCGCCGGAGTCGTTGGCGACCAGCACCGTCTGGTCGCCGAA
Source organism: uncultured Solirubrobacteraceae bacterium (assembly GCA_963835525.1). Classification (GTDB taxonomy): domain Bacteria; phylum Actinomycetota; class Thermoleophilia; order Solirubrobacterales; family Solirubrobacteraceae; genus DASSUW01. The sequence goes on along the minus strand of CAWIFM010000008.1, from coordinate 791,171 downwards.
CCCGAGCCGCGCGTTGACGCGCTGTCCGTCGCGCTCGGGGTCGAGGTCGAGCGACAGGAACACGGTGTCGCCGGCGCCCAGCTCGAGGCCGTACAGGTCCGTGTCATCGGCGGCCTTGGTGCCGGACACGAAGCGATCGCCCTCGAGCGGCTGCCGGTTCTGGCCGTTCGGCTCGACCTCCGGGATCGGGTCACCCGACTGGACGTCGAGGAGCAGGTCGTACGGCAGGAGCTCCGTCGTTCCCGCCGGCGCGTCGACGCGCAGGTAGTACGTGCCGGCGGCGGGGATCGTGGCGCCCGCGATGCTGGAGGACTGCGCCGCCAGCGTGCCGTTGTCGTTATCGGCCTCGAGCACCGTCTCGCCGTCTGCGCCGAGCAGCGCCAGCCTCGAGTCGCTCGACGTGGAACCGGCGGTCATCACCGTCGCGAACACGCGGTCGCCCGCGCCGGCCGCGAAGCGGTAGTGGTCGACGTCGCCGACGGTGCGCAGGGCGCGGATCCGCTCGCCGGCGGCGATCGGCGTCGCGGTCGGCGGCGTCTGATTCGGCTCGGCCTCGCTGCCGGGCGGGGCCGGAAGTGGCGTCGGTTCCTGGGCGGAAGCGGCGCTCGCGGTGAGCAGGAGGGCGAGCAGCGCGAGGGTGACGGTGCGGAGCATGTGCGGAGCCGACCAGGCCCCGCTGACGTTCCGCGGACGTCCCGCTGACGTCTAGGACCGCGCGGCCGCGGGCTCGCCTAGCCGCTCGTAGCCGTGCGGCACGACCTGCGCCCCGGCGCGACGCGGGATCAGGAGGGCGGCCACGAAGGCGAGCCCGAGCGCGGCGGCGGAGACGACGAAGGCGATGACGAAGCCCGACTCGGTCGGAAGGCCGGACGCCCCAAGATGGGCGCCGACGATGCTGGCGCTGATCTGGGCGCCGAGCGCGCCGCCGATCGAGCGCATGATCGTGTTCATGCCGGTGGCGACGCCGGTCTGCGACTGCGGCACGGTCTCCACGATCAGCGTCGCCATGGCGGCGAACGAGAGGCCGATGCCGGCGCCGGTGATGACGCTGTTGAGGTAGATGTGCCAGGGCTCGTCGTGCAGCAGGGCGAGCTGGATGAAGCCGAGGCCCACCAGGGCGATGCCGATCAGGGCCGGCGTGCGCGAGCCGAAGCGGCCGCCGAGCCAGCCGGAGAACGGTCCGGCGAAGAGCATCGCGGCCGACGACGGCAGCAGGAAGAGCCCGGCCTGCGTGACCGTCGCGCCAAAGCCGAAGCCCGCGGCGGCCGGCATCTGGACGAGCTGCGGTATGAGCAGGAACGAGCCGAACATGCCGAAGCCGACCATCAGCGCCGTGACGTTGGTCGTCCACACGCCGCGCAGGCGCATCATCCGCATGTCGACCAGCGGCTGCGGCACGTGCAGCTCGTAGCGCCCCCACGCGACCAGCAGCACCACCGCTCCGGCGAGGAGCCCCAACACCTCGGCCGAGCTCCAGCCCCAGTTGCCCCCCTCGGACACGGCGAGCAGCCCGGAGCCGAGCCCGGCGGCCAGCAGCGCGGCGCCGACCCAGTCGATCTTCGCCGGCGTCTTGACCGGCGACTCGGGCACGAAGAAGTGCGTCGCGACGACGGCGGCGAGGATCACGACCAGGCTGAGCCAGAAGATCCACGTGTAGTCGAGGTGGTCGACGATCAGGCCGGCCAGCACGAGGCCGGCGCCGCCGCCGATGCCGAAGGTGGCCGAGATCAGGCCGATCCCGGCGCCCACGCGCTCGCGCGGGAACTCGTCGCGGATGATCCCGAAGGCGAGCGGGAAGATCGCGCCGCCGGCGCCCTGGACCGCGCGGCCGGCGATCAGCATCTCGATCGAGCTCGAGAGCGCGGCCATCAGCGTGCCGACGGCGAGCACGAGCAGGACGATCACCAGCAGGCGCTCCTTGCCGAACATGTCGCCCAGGCGGCCGAGCACGGGCGTGGCGATCGACGCCGTCAGCAGGTAGACGGTCATCACCCAGGTGACGACGGTCGTCGAGACGCCGTACTCGCGCTGGATCGTCGGCAGGGCCGGCAGCACCATCGTCTGCAGCAGCGCGAAGGAGAGACCCGACACCGCGAGGACGAGGAGCGTGAGGCCGTAGTGCTGGCGCTTCACGCCGCCACCTCGCGCACCGTGCGGCGCAGCGGCAGCTCGGGGATGGCGATGACGATCGCCAGCGTGACCGCCATGAGCACGCCGCCGATCACGAACACGGGATGGATGGCGCTCGCGAGCTGGGCGGGCGCGGCGGCGCCGTGCGCCGGCATGCCGGAGGCCAGGATCGAGCCCATCACCGAGACGCCGATCGTGCCGCCGATGGTGCGGAAGAACTGGGCGGCGCTGGTGGCGGCGCCGAGGTGGCGGCTGGGCACGCCGTTCTGCACGGCGAGCGAGAGGTTCTGGATCAGCAGGCCGAGCCCGAGGCCGGTGACGATCATCGCCACCGTGGCGTGCAGGCGGCCCGAGCCGATGCCCATGGTGGCCAGCAGCAGGAAGCCGGCGCCCATGATCACCGGGCCGGCGACCAGCGCCCAGCGGTAGCGGCCGGTGCGGCTGATCAGCTGGCCGGAGCCGACGCTGGTGATCATCATCGACAGCATCAGCGGCGTCAGCACGATGCCGGAGGCGGTGGCCGACGCGCCCATCACGCCCTGCACGTAGAGCGGCACGAACATGATCGCGCCGAACATGCCGACGCCGACCGCGAAGGCGGCGAGGTTGGAGGCGGTGAAGACGCGCTCCGAGAACAGCTCGACCGGGACGATCGGCTGCTCGACGCGGCGCTCCCACCAGACGAAGACGGCCAGCACGAGCGCGGAGATCGCGTACAGCTCCGGCGGGCCGCCCTGGACGATCGCCAGCAGGCCGGCGGACAGGCCGAACGCGAGCAGGCCCGCGCCCGCGTAGTCGACCTTGGTGCCGCGGTCGGGGTGCGGCGGGATCTTGAGCGTGGCGGCGACGACGACCAGCGCGACGACGCCGACGGGCAGCGAGACGAAGAACACCCAGCGCCAGTCGGCGTGGTCGGAGATCCAGCCGCCGGTGGTCGGCCCGATCACCGACGCGAAGCCGAAGACGGCGCCGGTCAGGCCCTGCCAGCGGCCGCGCTCGGACGGCGGGATGAGGTCGCCGATCGTGGCGACGGCGAGCGGGATCAGCGCGCCGGCGCCGAGGCCCTGGACGGCGCGGCCGGCAACGAGCTGGGTCATCGAGCCGGCGAGGCCGCAGACCACGGCGCCCGCCATGAAGATGAGGATGCCGGCGACGAAGAACGGCCGGCGGCCGTAGACGTCGGACAGGCGGCCGTAGATCGGCGTCGTCACCGTCGCCGCGAGCATGTAGGCGGTGAAGACCCACGAGTAGTGGTCCATGCCGCCGAGGTCGCCGACGATGCGCGGCAGCGCGGTGGCCACGATCGTCTGGTTGAGCGCGGCCAGCAGCATGCCGAGCAGGACGCCCGACATGGCGAGCAGCGTGGCGCGGCGCGAGAGCAGGTAGCCGTCGGCCCTCACGGGGTCTGCTCCTCCATCACCTGGCTGAGCCGGGTGAGCAGCGCGGCGGCGTGCTCGCGCTCGTGCGGCTCGAGGGCCTCGAAGACGCGCCGGCGCCAGGCGTTGACCCGCTCGTGGGCGGCGTCCACCGCCGTGCGGCCGGACGGCGTCAGCGAGATGAGCACCGAGCGGCGGTCGGACTCCGAGTGCCGGCGCGTGACATGCCCGTCGCGCTCCAGGCAGTCGAGCATGCGGGTGGCGGTCGGGGCCGCGACGCCCGCGGCCTCGGCGAGCACGCCGACGGTCAGCTGGTCCGCGCCGAGGAGCGACTCGAGCAGCTGGTACTGGGACAGCGAGAGGCCCTCCAGATCCTGCCTGCCGGCGCGCGAGCGCAAGCGGCGCGTGGTGCGGAAGAAGGTCTCCCAGGCGGCGGCGAACTGATCGGTGGCGACGGGCACGAAAGAGAAGGTAGCGCAGCAAAGGTTAGCTTGCTAACTACCTCATCGACGTGTGACCACTTTCACTTGAGCACGCAACCAACTAAGGGGGCCAGGCCCCCTTACTTACGCTGTCAGTTGCTCGCTCAGGCCGAGCTCCTCGATCGCCTGCTCGCGCATCTTGTACTTCTGGACCTTGCCGGTGACGGTCATGGGGAACTCGCCGGCGAAGCGCACGTAGCGCGGCCGCTTGAAGCGGGCGATCTTCCCTTCGCAGTAGGAGCGCACGTCGTCCTCGGACAGCGAGGCGCCCTCGCGCAGGCGGATCCAGGCCATCAGCTCCTCGCCGTAGCGGTCGTCGGGCACGCCGATCACGGCCGCCTCCAGCACGTCCGGGTGCGTGTGCAGGAACTCCTCGACCTCGCGCGGGTAGATGTTCTCGCCGCCGCGGATGACCATGTCCTTCGAGCGGCCGACGATGTTCAGGTAGCCGTCCTCGTCCATCGTGGCCAGGTCGCCGGTGTGCATCCAGCCGTGCTCGTCGACCGCCTCGGCCGTGCGCTCGGGGTCGTTCCAGTAGCCCGCCATCACGCTGTAGCCGCGCGTGAGCAGCTCGCCGGGCTCGCCGCGCTCCACCGTGGCGCCGGTGGCGGGGTCGACCAGCTTGACCTCGAGGTGCGGGTGGACGCGCCCGACGGTCTGCGTGCGCTTCTCGAGCGAGTCGCCGGCGGCCGTCTGGGTCGACACCGGCGAGGTCTCGGTCATGCCGTAGCAGATGGTCACCTCGTCCATGTGCATCCGCTCGATGACCTGCTTCATGACGTCGATCGGGCAGGGCGAGCCGGCCATGATCCCGGTACGCAGCGTCGAGAGGTCGTACTGCTCGAAGTCCGGGTGGTTGAGCTCGGCGATGAACATGGTCGGCACGCCGTAGAGGCTCGTGCAGCGCTCCTCCTGCACCGTGGCGAGCACGGCCTCGGGCTCGAACGCCGCCTCGGGGACGACCATGGCGGCGCCGTGCGTGGTGCAGCCGAGGTTGCCCATCACCATCCCGAAGCAGTGGTAGAAGGGCACCGGGATGCAGACGCGGTCCTGCTCGTCGTAGCCGCAGCCCTCGCCGACGAAGAAGGCGTTGTTGAGGATGTTGTGGTGGCTGAGCGTGGCGCCCTTCGGGAAGCCCGTGGTGCCGCTCGTGTACTGGATGTTGATCGGGTCGTCGGAGTCGAGCGCGCCGAGGTCGGGCTCGGGCCCGTCGCCGGCCGTCAGGGCGTCCCACTCGGGCGAGCCGAGCAGCACCACGCGCTCGAGCTCGGGCAGCTCGCCCCGGACCTCCTCGATCATCGCGGCGTAGTCGCTGGTCTTGAAGGCCGGCGCCGCGACCAGCATCCGGCACCCGGACTGGTCCAGCGCGTACCGGAGCTCGGTCGTGCGATAAGCCGGGTTGACGTTGACGAGGATGATCCCCGCCTTTGCCGTGGCGAACTGGGTGAGCACCCACTCGGCGCAGTTCGGCGCCCAGATGCCCACGCGGTCGCCCTTGCGCAGGCCCGCCCCGAGCAGCCCGCGCGCGAGCGCGTCGACCCGCGCGTTCAGCTCCTCGTACGTGAGGCGCACGGGCGGGTGGGGACGGTTTCTCACGACCAGCGCCTCGCGGTCGCCGAACCGCGCGACGGTGCGCTCGAGGTTCTCGCCGATCGTCTCGCCGATCAGCGGCTCGGTGGCGACGCCTGACGCGTAGGAGCGGGTCATGGCGTCACGGTACGCCTAGTCCGGCTCGACCTTCAGCCTGCCGATCTCCTTCGCGGCGTCCTCGAACTCGATCTCGAAGATGCCGGTGATGTCGGCCTTGAAGGACATCGTGATGGTCTGGCCGGCCGGCGCGTCTTTCATGATGTCGTAGCCGTGCACGTGCACGTGGTCGTCGGTGGCCGAGCGGGCTCGGAAGCGCACGGTCTCGCCCTCGGTGGCCTCGAGCTCGGTGACCTTGTTCGCGGTCAGCAGCGGCGGAGGAGGCGGCGTCGGCTCGGGCGTCGGCGTCGGCGTCGGCGTGTCCTCCTCGGCGGGCGACGCCTCGGTCGGCGCCGCGGTCTCGGTCGGGGTCGCGGTCGCGGCGGTCTGGCTGCCGCTGTCGTCCTCGCTGCTGTCGGCGAGGACGACGATCGCGACGATCGCGATCACGACCGCGATGGCCAGGAATGTGATCCGGCTGCCTCGGCTCATGCGTCCTCAGGGTACGCGGTCAGAAGCCGAGGAGGCCGCCCAGCAGCCCACCGGCGCTGCGCGGGTCCACCCCGTACTCGCGCTCGTAGTCGGCGCGCGCGTCGGCGTCGACGAGCGCCAGGGCGAGCTCCTCGCGTGAGGAGCCGAAGCGGCAGGCGGCGCGGTCGAGCGCCACCAGGGCGACGTCCTGGATCGCGCCCTGGAGCCCGCCGGTGCTCGGCAGGTCACGGGGCTGGCACGGGTCCGCGAGCGTGACGGGCTCGGGCGCGAGCGCCGGCCGGACGAGCGCGGCGCCGCCCGCCAGCACGACGGCCGCGGCCCCGGCGGCGAGCACCCGGCGGTCGCGCGGGGCGAGCGCGAGCGCGGCGAGCAGCGCGAGCGCGCCGCAGATCGCGAAGGCCGGCGCGAAGGCGGCCTGCACGCCGGCCACGAGCGTCTCGTCGGCGCGCGTGGCGAGCTCGTCGAACGCTGCACGGTCCTCGGGATCCACGTCGGCGACCGCGAGCCCCTCCTCGAGCTGGCCGCGCGGGTCGACCGGGTCGATGTCGGCCAGCAGCGTGCCCGCCAGCGAGAGCTTCTCGAGCGGCGGCAGGCGGGCGTCGAGCACGAGCGCGGCGCCCTTGACGCGGGTGTCGTCGACCGCGTCGTCGAGCTGGGCTGACGCGACCGGCGCGAGCAGGATCAGCGCGACGGTGATGCCGGCGTGGCGGATCGCGAGCAGGTTCGCGGCCTGCTCGGCGGTGTCCTCCGGCAGCAGCTCGCCGGCGAGGGCGGGCAGCGCGAGGCCGAGGCCGGCGCCGGCCATCGCCTGGGGCAGGACGGTCCACCAGAGCGAGGCGCCCGGGAGGAAGGCGAGGGCGAGGACGCCGCCGGCCACGAGGAGGGCGCCAGCGGCCGCTCGGACGCGTGGCGGGCCATTGACCCGGGCAGCGAGGACCGCGGCGATCGGCAGCACGGTGACCGCCGCGGCGGCGGCCAGCGGCTCGACCGACCAGCCGGTGATCAGCAGCAGCACGAGCAGGAAGAGGACGCCGACCAGCGCCGCCGAGAGGAGCGCGAGCGCGGCGAGCGGGCCGAGCGAACCCCGGGCATTGAAGGAGGCCCGGCCGGTTGTCGGGTTATCCACCGTGGCGGTGGAAAAGGCGACAATCGAGGCCGCGAGGGCGAACGGGACCTGCGCGAGGAAGATCGCCCGCCAGTCGAACGCCTGCGTGAGCACGCCGCCGAGCGCCGGTCCGGCGGCGAAGCCGAAGATCGCGACCGTCGGTCCAGACCCGCCGGCGGGCGCCTCCGGCGTCGAGCAGCGTGAACGCGCCGACCAGCAGCGCCGCCCCGCCGAGCGCCTGCACGCCGCGGAGCACGAGCAGCGCCTCGATCGAGTCCGCCACGCCGCAGCCCGCCGACGCCACGCCGAACAGCAGCGCCCCGCCCGCCGCGAGCGTCCGCGCGGGCAGCCGGACCACGAGCGGCAGCGCCACCGCGAGCACGAACGTGTACACGCCGAGCACCGCGGCGGCCTGCTCGACCGACGCGTCGAGCTCGGCGATGACCGGCGGCAGGGCGAGCGTGACGACCGAGGCGTCGGCCAGCACGAGCCCGGCGGCGAGGAGGAGCAGGACGTGGATGCCCCACATGCTGCCAAGCTGCCGTCAAACACCGATCCAGGGAGATCCGACATGGCGACACGCAACGCCTCCGCGACGTGGAAGGGCAACCTCAAGGAGGGCGAAGGGACGATGGCGCTCGGCTCCGGCGTCTGGGAGGGCCCGTTCAGCTTCAAGACGCGCTTCGAAGAGGGCCAGGGCACCAACCCCGAGGAGCTGATCGGCGCCGCGCTGGCCGGCTGCTTCACGATGCAGGTCTCCCACGCGCTGTCCGAGGCCGGGCACGTGCCGGACTCGGTCGAGACTCAGGCCAAGGTGCAGATCCGCAACGTCGACGGCAACCCGACGATCTCGCAGATCGACCTCATCACTCGCGCCCGCGTGCCGGGCCTCGATGACGGCACCTTCCAGGAGACGGCGAAGACGGCCAAGGACGGCTGCATCATCTCGCGCGCGCTCGCGGGCGTGGGCAACATCACGCTCGACGCGACGCTCGAGAGCTGAGCAGCCACAGCACGAGGCCGACGGCCAGCAGGCCGCCGGCGTAGGCGAACACGACCGCGTCCTCCACGAGCTTCTGCACGATCAGGGCGAGGCAGCTCAGCGCGCCCAGGATCGGAAAGCCCGTCCAGGCGCGGAAGTGCTCGTGGTCGACCGGCGTGCGCCGCAGCACGAGCACCGAGACGTGCACGGCGACGAACGCCAACAGCAGGAGCAGCACGGTCGTGTCGGCCAGCGTCTCCAGGTCCCCGATCACGACGAGGACGGCGGCCAGCGATCCGCTGAGCAGGATCCCCGCCCACGGCGTGCGGCGGCCAGGGTGCACGCTCGCGAACCAGGGCGGGATCACGCGCTGCTCCCCCATGCCGTAGATCAGCCGCGACGCCATGACCATGTTGATCAGCGCCCCGTTGACGAGCGCGAACAGCGCGATCGCCGAGAACACCTTGGTGTTCATGGCCAGTGGGCCGAGCTGGACGACCTCGAGCAGCGGCCCGTCGGAGGCGGCCAGCGTGTCGGTCGGCACGGCCATCGACGCGATGATCGTCACGAGCAGGTACACCGCGCCGGCGATCCCCAGGCCGAGGAACAGCGTCCTCGGGAACGTCGCCGGCGCGTCGCGCGTCTCCTCCGCCACGTTGACCGAGTCCTCGAAGCCGATCAGCGCGTAGAACGCGAGCGAGGCGCCCGAGATCACCAGCAGCAGCGGCGCCTCGCCCTCCTTGAACTCGAACGCGCGGCCGGCGTCGCCGCCCCCGTCGAACAGGAACGCCGCGCCGATGGCGGCGACGAGGACGAGGCCGGTCAGCTCGATCAGGGTGCAGCCCATGTTGAAGGAGACCGACTCCTTGATCCCGCGGAAGTTGATGAGCGACAGCACGCCGATGACCACCACTCCGACGAGCACCGTCGGCAGGTCGACGAACTCGCTCAGGTAGTCGCCGCCGAACGCGGTCGCCAGCGTGGCGGCCGAAGCGACGCCCGAGCACACGACCGCGAAGGCGATCAGGAAGGTGAGCAGCGGCAGCTTGAACGCCTTGTGCACGAACAGCGCCGCGCCGCCGGCCTGCGGATACTTGGAGACGAGCTCGGCATAGGAGGCGGCGGTGAAGGCGGCGACGATGCCCGCAACCACGAAGCCGGTCCAGAAGGCGCCGCCTACCTTGTCTCCCACCTCGCCGACGAGTGCGTAGATCCCGCCGCCGAGGATGTCCCCGACGATGAAGAACAGGAGCATGGTCCGCGTGATCGCGGGCTTGAGCGCGGTATCCGCCATGGCCGCGGCCTACCCTGATACGGCTTCCCGCACCGCATCAGGGGGCAACCGCACGGGCTTCGACAGGGTGGCCCCGTGGTCCGCGGAGACCCCGGTTGCGACCATAGTCACATGACCATGAACAGCCTTCGCCGCGCCTTCTCCGGCCTCGTCGCCGAGGACCGCCGCGGCTTCAAGCGCATCGACGCCTCGCCCGCACGCGCCGACGACGCCTCCTGGCTCGCGCAGCGGCGCTACAACGCCTGACGGCGATCGCGGCGGCCGAGCCACTGCTCGGTCGCCGTCGCCATGTAGAGGCGCAGCTCGGCCGGCGGCGTGACGTCGGCGACCGCCCATTCGTGGCCGCCGTGAGCCACGGAGCGGCGCGAGAAGATGCCGATCGCCTCCTCCGGCTCGCCGACCTGCTCGGCGATCGCGTCCATATAGACGCCCTCGCCGGTCCCGATCGGCACGCTCGAATCGAAGATCACGATGCTCAGCTCCGGCCGGACGGCGAGGTTGCTCGAGTGCCGCGTGGTCTCGCGCGACACCCAGAGGAACCGCGTGTAGCCGTCGGGCGCGAACCAGACGGGTGACGCCCACGGGACGCCGTCCTCGTCCGCGGTGGCCAGGACCATGTAGCGGGCGGCGTCGATGATCTCGTGCGGCGTCACAGGTACTCCCGCTTCCCGTCGCGCAGCCGGAAGGCGCTGAAGCCGCTCGGCGGGACGGGCTCCGCAAGGTAGCGCTCGGCCACGACGCGGCGCAGGTTGGCCCGCCGGCCGGCCGCGGCGAGCGCGTCGAGCACGCCCTGCGTGGCGCGCCAGGCCAGGACGGCGTAGGGATCGGGCGCGCGGCCGAACTCCTGCTCGAAGGCGGCCTCGAACTCCGGTTCGGAGCCCGGCTCGGGAGCCGCGGTGACGAAGACGGCGCGGCGGCGGGCGGCCGGGTCGAGCCGGCGCGGCAGGCCGGCCCGGGTCAGCTCGTCGCCGAACACGAGCCTGGCCGACGGGACCTCGCGCGCAAGCGACCCGGCGACGCCCTGCGCGTTCCTGACGTCGCTGCCCACATAGATCACGGCGTCGGCGCGCCGCACGTCCTCCACGATCCGGTCGCCGCCCGCCTCCTGCAGCGCCTCCACCTGCTCGGAGGCGACCTTCCCGACCTCGCCCTCGATCGCCACCTTCCCGCGGCCCGCGGCGCGCAGCAGAGCGCGCGCCTGCACGGTGTCGTCCTCGATCACGCGCGCGAAGGTCGGGCGGCCGGACGGGTACCAGCGGTCGGGCTCGCCGGCGGCCACCGGAGCGGTGAAGCCGGCGTAGCCGGCGCCGGGGCTCACGAGCAGGATGCCGGCGGCGTTGAAGAGCGGCAGCGAGGTCATCGCGGTGTCCGAGCGCACGGCGCCGACGACGGCGATCATCTGCGGGTCGCGAATCGCCTCCTCGGCGGCGGCGCCCGCCACGCGCGGCGGGTCCGGCTCGCCGAGCGAGCCCTCGTCGACGGCGACGAAGTTGATGCCGAAGTCGCCCACCCTGCCGCCCGCCTGGGCGATCGCGAGCTTCGAGGCATCGACCATGTCGCGCCCGACGCCGCGCGCCGGGTCGGGCACCGAGGCGTAGACGGTGAGGTTGTCGCCGACGACCCGCCCGCCGGCCGTGACGGCGCTGCGCTCCGAGCCGCAGCCGGCCAGCGCCACGGCGGCGGCCAGCGCGGCCAGGACGCGCATCAGCCCTCGAGCAGCACGGTGTCGTCGTGCGAGTACGGCGGCGCGCAGCAGCACAGGAGCACGAGGTCCTCCTCGCCCGGGTTCCACAGCTTGTGCGGCACGCCCGGCGCGATGACGACGGTGTCGCCCGCCCCCACCTCGGCCTCCTCGGCGCCCAGGCGCATCCGCCCGGAGCCGGAGGTGAAGTGGTAGATCTCCTCGGCCTGGCGGTGGTAGTGCTCGACCGTCTCGCCGCCCGGCGGCACGGTCGCCTGCGCGAGCGACTGGTTGACGGCGTTGCCGGAGGGCACGCCGGCGAGCTCGCGGATGGTGGAGCCGTCGGCGGTGATGAACGGCTCGCGCTCTTCGAGGCGGACGGTCTGCACGAGGCGGTCGACAGGGTAGACGACACGCGGGCGCGCGAAGCGCCCCCGGCCCTGAGCTCGGCCGGGGGCGCAACGTGATGAGTGAGCGTTGGACACGAAGGAACGCGCCTCGGCTCAGGCGACGGCCTTGCGGGCCGTCGCGGAGTCCAGCCGGCTCGCGACCCGCGCGGCCACGTAGGCGGCACGGCTCCGGACCGGCGGGGGGTGTTGCAGGCGCGCCGCTCTGGCGCGGCCCTTGGCGGCCTCGACGCGCTCTGCTTCAACGGAGCGGGCGAAGGCCGGGTGATTCAGCGAATGCATCTGGGATGGCTCCCTGGTGTTGATTTGGACGGGAGCCGCCCGTGCCGGCTTCGGCGATGAACCTATGCAGGTCACGGGCGGCAGTGGAGCTGCTGCCCGCGACCGAGAAGAACTGCTAGAGCGCGAGCAGGAGCGGACGCCGGAGCACGCCGGCGTCCATGGCGATCTGCCAATTGAACGGGTGGCGCGTGCTCTGCATCAGTCCTGCTCACCTCCTCCGCGTGTGCGGTCGGTCGTACGGTCCGCAGGACGATACAGGCGACCCCGGCGTGACCGCAAGTGCGGTTACCCGTACGGATTCGAACCCGATACGGCCTGGAACTCGCCGGTCTCGAGATCGCGGCGAACGCTCTCGTCGATCTCGAACTCCGTCGTGTCGGGGTCGGTGCGGCGCAGCTGCCAGGCGCGCAGCCGCCGCAGCTTGAGGATCTCGAGCACGTAGACGAGGTAGGCGCTGGCCGCCAGCGCGATCACGAAGCAGGCGGCGACGGCCGCCGTCCAGCCCGGGTGCAGATGGCCGCTGTCGTCCGAGTACGGGATGAAGCGCAACGCCACGGCCAGGCCGGCCATGGTGATCGTCCAGGCGTAGAGGTAGAGGACGGTGCGCCGCTGGCTGAAGCCGATCCGGTGGAAGCGGTGGTGGAAGTGGTTGGAGTCGCCGCGATAGACGGGCCGGCGGTACTTGATCCGCTTCATGACCACGAAGCCGGTGTCCAGGAACGGCACGGCGAGCACCACGAGCGGGACGACGAGGGCGATCAGGGCGTTGGTCTTCAGCGAGCCCTCGATGATCACGGCGCCGAGCAGCAGGCCGAGCAGGTTGGAGCCGCAGTCGCCCATGAAGACCGACGCCGGGTGGAAGTTGTGGACGAGGAAGCCGAGCGCCGCGCCGGCCGTGATCGCCGCCAGCACGCCGGCGGCGTCGCGACCCAGGTCGAAGGCGATGATCGAGAAGGCGATGGCGCTGATGGCGCAGACCCCGGCCGCGAGCCCGTCGACGCCGTCCGAGAAGTTGACGACGTTGACCACGGCGACGATGCCGATCACGGTCAGCGGGCCGCCGAAGTCGCCGAATTCGAGCGCGCCGAGGAACGGGAAGGTGATGTTCTCGACGACGACGCCTGCGTTGACGAGCACGAGGGCCGCCACGACCTGGCCGGCGAGCTTGATCCACGGCGGCAGCTCGCGGATGTCGTCGAGCGCGCCGACGATGGTGATCAGCGCGGCGGCGACCAGGATCCCGCGCGTGCGCTCGTTGTCGGGCATGAAGACGAGCGCGGCGATCAGCACGCCGGCGAAGATGGCCAGACCGCCGAGCAGCGGCGTCGCCTCGCTCGCCAGCCCGCGCTCCTTCATCTCGTCCACAGCGCCGATCCGGCGCGCCATTCGCGCCACCACCGGCGTCAGCACGGCGGCGGCGGCGAACGCGACGAGGGCAGCGTAGAGCGCGTCGGACTCCATTCGGCAGAGAGGATCGCAGGGCCGGCGGCGCGCAGGGCACAGCGGCTCGTTGGCGAATCCTGGTTGAAGCCGCCCGGCGACGGGCACAGTCCGCTTGTCGCCGCCCGCTACGCGACCATGGCAGCCCTGCGTTCCTCCCACCCGCCACTGGCCCGCGCCTACCTGGCGCTCGCCGACGACCCCGTGCCCCCGGCGGCACAGCGCTCGCTCCCGCGAGCCCTGGTCGCTCTGATCGCGACCGTCGTGCTGGCCCTCGCCGCCCCGCAGGCATGGGCGTCGACCGCGCGCGGCGAGCCGCGCGACCTTCCCGCGGCGACCTCCGTGAAGGCCGGCCACGACGACGGCGACGACGACGACTGGGGCGACGACGACCCATGGGCGGCCACGAACGCGTGACCGCGCAAGGCCCCGCGACGCGTGAGGCGATCGGCGCGCTCGCGACGGTCTCCGAGGCGCCGCCGTGGGAGTCCGAGCGGCGCGAGCGGCCGACCTGGGGACTCACCGAGGGCGACGCGATCGCCCCGGGCCGCACCGTCCTCCGCCACCTGGGCGGCGGCCGGCGCTACGAGGTCTTCCTGGTCTGGGACGAGCACCGGCTGGCCGTGCTGGTGGCCAAGCTGCTGCGCCCCGACCACGCCTCGGATGCGGCTGCGCTGCGCGAGCTGGCCGACGAGGCGGCGGCGCTCGCACGGCTCTCGCACCCGGTGCTGGTGCGCGGGTTCGACGTCGTGCCGGGCGGACGCTTCCCGCATCTGCTGATCGAGCATCTCGAAGGCCCGACGCTGCGCGAGCTGATCGACCGTGACGGAGCGCTGCCGCTCGAGCAGCTGCTGCCGCTCGGGCTGCACGTCGCCTCCGCCCTGCACTACATGGCCGCCGACGGCATGGTCCACCTCGACGTCAAGCCCGACAACGTGGTGATGGGAGCGCCGCCGCGGCTGATCGACCTCAGCGTCGCCCACACGCTGGAGAGTGCGCGGCGGTTGCGCCGGCCGGTCGGCACCGACGGCTACATGGCGCCGGAGCAGTGCGACCCCTCGCGCGGTGTGGTCGGACCGCCGGCCGACGTGTTCGGGCTGGCGGCGACGCTGCACCACGCGGTGACGGGCGAGCGGCCGTTCGCGCGTGACGGGGCGGCGCGGTTCCCGCAGCTGGAGCGCGATGCGGCGCCGCTGCCGCGGCGGGTGCCGCGGGAGCTGGCGTTGTTGTTGGGCGCGGCAACGGCGCGCTCACCGAGCGATCGGCCTAGCGCCGCCGAGTTCGCGGCTGGGTTGGAGCCGCTCGTAGCGGCGATGCCGCGGCGGTTCGTGCTGGGCCGCCGTGGTTGGCGGCGGCGCTGACGAACGTCAACCCCGGCTGGGTAGGGCGGCTGGGGAGCCGGCCGCGGCGTTGGATTTCGGCGTCGAGTCCTGGATAGAGGTCGCTATACGACCCCTAGGCAGGATTCGTTGCCGTTTTCGGCGTAGCGTCCTGGCTAAGGGTCGTCAGACGACCTCAGGGCAGGACGCTTCGAGGAAATCGGTCCCGCCGGCCTCACCGCTCCCCTACCCAGCCGGGGTTGACGTTCGTGCCACGATGGCGCCGATGGTCCAAGCGGCCCTCGCCTTCCTCCCCTTCGCAGCCTTCCTCGCCGTCCTCCCCGGCCCGGCCACGGCGATGGTGATCCAGTCCGCCGCCCGGGGCGGCCGCGGCCGCGCCATGCGCGCGACGGCCGGGGATGCCGCGGGCCTGGCGCTCTGGGCCGTCGCCTCGATGCTCGGCGTCTCGGCGCTGCTGGTCGCCTCCGAGGTCGCGTTCACCACGCTGAAGGTCGTCGGCGCGATGATCCTGATCGCCTACGGCGTCGCCGCCATCCGCGCCGCGCGGCGCGGCGAGCCACCGCACGCGCCGCCGGCCCGCAACGGGGCGTTCCGCATGGGGCTCATCACCGCGCTGACCAACCCGAAGGTCGGCCTGTTCTACATCGCGCTGCTACCGCAGTTCGTGCCCGAGGGCACGCCGGTCCTGCCGGCGACGCTGCTGCTCGCCGGCATCCAGATCTCGCTGAGCTGCGTCTGGTACTTCGTCCTGGCCTCGGCCGTCGGCCGCGCCCGCGAGGCGTTCACGAAGCATCGCTCCCGCATCCAGGCGGCGACGGGCGCGCTGATGGTCGGCTTCGGCCTGACGATCCTCGCCGACCAGCGCTAGACGGCCGCGCCGACGCCGAGGTTCGCGTACAGCGGGTAGCGCTCGGCGATCGCCGCCACGCGCTCGGCCAGCTCGTCGCGGACGTCCTCGAAGCCCGGCTGCAGCGCGCGGGCGATCAGCGCGCCGACGGCCGGGAAGTCGTCGGCCTGCAGGCCGCGGCTGGCCAGCGCCGCCGTGCCCACGCGCAGGCCGGAGGTGACCATCGGCGGCCGCGGGTCGAACGGGATCGCGTTGCGATTGACGGTGATGCCGATCTCGTGCAGCCGGTCCTCGGCCTGCTGGCCGTCGAGCTCGGACTCGCGCAGGTCGACCAGCACGAGGTGCACGTCGGTGCCGCCCGTGAGCACGCTCACGCCGTGCCCGGCGCCGAGCAGCTCGTCGGCCACCGCCTTGGCGCCGTCCACGGTGCGCCGCTGGCGCTCGCGGAACGTCTCCGTCGCGGCGATCTTGAAGGCCACCGCCTTGCCGGCGATCACGTGCTCGAGAGGACCGCCCTGCTGGCCCGGGAAGACCGCCGAGTTGATCTTCTTGGCGTACTCCTCCTTGCACAGGATCGTGCCGCCGCGGGCGCCGCCGAGCGTCTTGTGCACGGTGGTGGTGACCACGTCGGCGATCGGGACCGGGTTCGGGTGGATGCCGGCCGCCACGAGCCCGGCGAAGTGCGCCATGTCGACCATCAGGTAGGCGCCGACCTCGTCGGCGATCTCGCGGAAGCGCTCGAAGTCGAGGAACCGCGGATAGGCCGACCAGCCGGCCAGGATCAGCTTCGGCCGACGCTCGCGCGCGATCTCCGCGACCGCGTCCATGTCGATCAGCGACGTCTCGCGATCGACCTCGTAGGGCGCGATGTCGTAGAGCTTGCCGGAGACGTTGATCTTCATCCCGTGCGTGAGATGGCCGCCGTGCGGCAGCGCCAGCCCCAGGATCGTGTCGCCCGGGTCGAGCAGCGCGTGGTAGACGGAGGCGTTGGCCTGCGCGCCGGCGTGCGGCTGCACGTTGGCGTGCTCGGCGCCGAACAGCGCCTTGGCGCGCTCGATGGCGAGCGTCTCTATGACGTCGACGTGCTCGCAGCCGCCGTAGTAGCGCTTGCCGGGCAGGCCCTCGGCGTACTTGTTCGTGAGCACCGACCCCTGGCACTCGAGGATCGCCTGAGGCACGAAGTTCTCCGACGCGATCATCTCGAGCGTCGACTGCTGGCGGTGGAGCTCGCCCTGGATCGCTTCGGCGACCTCGGGGTCGACCTCGGCGAGCGGGCGCTCGAAGTAATCGCTCTGGAGCTCAGTCATGGACCAAGGAACGTACCACCGCCTCCGGCACCGCTCCGACGCGCGCGATCTCCAGATCGCCGCCGTGCTCGTACCGCCGGAGATCGACCACGGTCGACGGCGTGCCGGGCAGCTCGCCGCCGTCGATCACGAGGTCGGCGCCGTCGCGGATCGCCTCCGGAACTTCCTCCAGCCGCCGCGCATCGGGGCCTCCCGTGGCGTTCGCCGAGCTCTGCAGCACCGGGACCGAGCCGAGCGCGGGGATGTCGGGCACGCGCAGGCCGAGCGTGCCCGCTCCGCCGGCCAGCGGGAACCGGTCGCTGGGGACCAGCAGCGTCACGGCCCCGGGCAGCAGCCGCGCCATCAGCGCGCGCGTGCGCGCCGTGAGCTCCGGCAGCGCGGAGAGGGCTCGCACGCGATCGAAGAACATCACGGCCGCCGGCTTGTCGGGCGGCCGGCCCTTGAGCGCGTAGAGCTTCGCGACGGCGGCCTCGCTCATCGGGTCGCACGCGAGGCCGTAGACGGTGTCGGCCGGGAACACGACGACTCCCCCGGAGGCGATGCACTCGTCGAAGGTCACCGCCGCCCCACGACCACTCGGTCGATGCGCGCCAGGTCGCGGACGGTCTCGGTCGACGTGAAGCCCGCCGCGCGCAGCAGCTCCGCCACGCCCTCCGCCTGCCATCCCGCCACCTCGAACGCCACGAACGAGGCGCGCGCCGACGCGGGCGCGAGGCGGCGGTAGAACTCGAATCCGTCCGCGCCGGCGTAGAGCGCAACGTCCGGCTCGTAGCGGTGGATCTCGGGCGCCAACCTCGTGCCGGCCAGCACGTAGGGCGGGTTAGAGACGATCGCGTCGACCGGCCCCGAGACCGGCTCGAGCAGGTCGCCTTCGAGGAACTCCACGGACAACCCGAGCCGAGCGGCGTTCGCGCGCGCGACGGCGAGCGCGTCGGCGCTGACGTCCGTCGCCACCACGCGCAGGTCCGGCCGCTCGTCGGCCAGCGCCAGAGCGATCGCGCCCGAGCCGGTGCCGACGTCGACCACCCGCGCGCCGTGCGGCAGCGACAGCGCCGCCTCCACCACGTGCTCGGTCTCCGGGCGCGGGATCAGCACGCGCTCGTCGACCTCCAGCTCGAGCCGCCGGAAGCCCTTGCGGCCGAGGATGTACGCCACCGGCTCGCGCTGCACCCGGCGCTGCACGTACTCGCGGAACGGCTCCGGCTCGACCCCGCGCTCCGGGTCGGAGATCAGCACGGCGCGGTCGACGCCCATGGCGGCGGCGAGCAGCACCTCGGCGTCGAGCTGCGGCGTGTCGCAGCCGGCGGCCGTGAGCGCGATCAGCGCGGAGTCGAGCGCGTCACGGACCGTCGTGCGTGCCAGCGGGGTGCGAGCCACCCCGCGAGAGTACGACCTGCGCCACAACCGCCACCGCCAGCAGCGCCAGCCCGATGCCGATCCACAGCGGCTCCAGGTACAGCAGCACGATCGAGCCGGCGCCGGCCAGCGCCCGGATCGGCATCGCCACGGGCCCGCGCAGCCAGCCGCCCAGCGCGAAGGCCAGCCCGGCCACCGCGACCGCCGACACGGCGGCCGCGAGCAGGATCGTCTCGAGGCCGCCCTGGAGCAGCAGCCCCTGCCCGTTCTCCGTGAGCGTGAAGGCGAACGGCACCAGGAACGCGGGCAGCGTGTAGCGCGCGGTCAGCATCATCGTCTTGAAGCCGTCGCCGCCGGTGATCGCCGCCGCCGCGAAGGCCGACAGCGCCGTGGGCGGGCTCACCTCGCTCAGCACCGCGTAGTAGAAGATGAACATGTAGGCGACGAACGGCTCGACCTCGAGCGCGATCAGCGCCGGCGCGATGACGACCGCGGCGATGATGAACGAGGCCGTGACGGGCACGGCCAGGCCGAGGATCAGCACCGCGATGGCGCTGAAGATCGCCGTCAGCGCCAGCGAGTCGCCGGCCGCGTCGACGATCAGGCCCGACAGCTCGAGCCCGAGCCCGGTGAGCGAGACGACGGCGACGATGATCCCGGCCGCCGCGCAGGTGGCCGCGATCGGCAGCACGCCGCGGGCGCCGGTCACCAGCGCGCCCCCGACCTCGCGCGGGCCCATCCAGTCGCGCCGGTCGAGGAACGACATCAGGAAGGCCACCACCGTCGCGTAGAGCACCGCGCGGAACGGCGACATCCCCATCGCCAGCAGCACGACGATCGCGATCAGCGACGAGAAGTGGTAGCCCCAGCGGCCGAGCAGACGCCAGAACCCGGGCGTGTCGAGCGCGATCCCCTGGACGCGGAAGCGCCGCGCGTCCGCCTCGATCGCGAGCAGGACGCCGAGGTAGTACAGGAGCGACGGGACGGTCGCGTAGAGGAGCACCTTGAAGTAGCTCTCCTCCAGGAACTCGGCGATGATGAACGCGGCGGCGCCGAGCGTCGGCGGCGACAGGATCGCGCCGATGCCGGAGGCGGCGAGCACCCCGCCGCCGGACTCCTTCGGGTAGCCCGCCTTGCGCAGCAGCGGCCAGGTCACCGAGCCGAGCGTGACGGTGGTCGCCACGCCCGAGCCCGACACGGTGCCCAGCAGGAAGCCGGCCAGCGTCGTCGTCCGTCCCGGGCCGGTGCGCGAGCGTCCGAACGCCGCGTACGAGAGCTGGACGAAGAAGCGCGCCGCGCCCGAGTACTCGAGCACCGCGCCGTAGAACGTGAAGAGCACGATGTAGGTCGCCGCCACGTCGAGCGGGATGCCGAACAGGCCCTCCAGCCCCATGTAGGTCATGCCCACGATCCGGTCCAGGCCGTAGCCCTTGTGGGCGATGCCGAGCGACTCGGGGATCAGGCCGCCCAGGTAGGCGTAGGCGATGAAGCCGAGGCAGATCGCGGGCAGGATCCAGCCGACGGTCCGCCGCGTGGCCTCCAGCACCAGCGCGATGCTCGCGACGCCGGCCACGATGTCGAGCCCGGTGGGATCTGCGGCACGGCGGAACACCTCGTCGGCGTTGACCGCCGCGTAGCCGACCGCGACGAGGGCGACGACGCCGAGGATCCAGTCGAGCGGCGACGGGCTCTCCTCGGGGTGCTCGGCGCGGCTCTCGCGCCCGTGCGCGCGGAAGACCAGGAAGGTCAGCAGCAGCGCGACGGCCAGGAACGCGGGCCGGTACTCCTGAGCCGGGATCGGATTGAAGACCCAGTAGATCGCGAACAGCACCAGCCCGGCGCCGAGCACGTTGACGACCACGGAGGTGGCGCCGTGCAGCTTCCTCCCGGGCCGTTCGGCCTCGAACTCCTCGAGCAGCTGCTCCTCGGTCTTTGGGTCGGCGACCGGCGCGCTCGTCATCGCTCCACCTCCAGCCGCAGGTGCACGTCGTCTCCGCCGTAGAGCGGCACGCTCCGGTCACCGGCCACCAGCGTCCGCCGGCCCGTCTCGGTGGCCGCCAGCGCCATCCGCTCGAACTGCGCGGGTCGCGCGGGCCGCAGCGTCCAGGCCCCGCCGCGCCGCTCGCGCGCGCCCTCGATCTCGTAGTAGTCGAGCACCGCCTCGCTCGGCGAGCTGACGGCGACGAGCTCGAAGCCGTCCTCGGTGACGCGGAACGTCTCGCGCGCCGGCACGCGGTAGTACGAGTGCCGGTAGTCGAGCGCGAAGGTGCCCGAGGCGGGCAGCCGCAGCTCGGCCACCACGTCGCCGTCGCTCGCGCGCGCGACGACGTGCGGCGATCCGCCGGTCATCGCCATCGCTCCGAGCGCCGCGGCCAGCAGCAGCTTCACCCGCCCTGCTCCGCGTAGAAGCGCTCCGCGCCGGGATGGAGCTCGACCGGGTCGATCACCTCGCGGCCCTTCGCCGGGTCGAGTCCCTCGGCCGCGGGCACGATGGTGGCCAGCCGGTCCTTGCCCTCGTACAGCGCCTTGGTGATCTGGTAGGCGAGCTCGTCGTCCATGTCCTCGTTGACCATCAGCACGTTCGGCACGCCGATCGTGGCCACGCCCGCGACGCCCTCGTACCCGCCCTCCTCGACCTCCGTGGCCTGGTAGGCGTCGCCGTACTCGCTCTGCAGCGCGTCGCGGTACTGGGCGGTCTCGAGCAGGCGGATGTCGTCGGTGGTCGCGAGGTCGGTGACGGCGCCGGTCGGGACGCCGCCGGACCAGAAGAACCCCTCGATCGACCCGTCGCGCAGCGCCTGCACGGACTCCCCCACGCCGAGCTGGCGCTTGGTGAGGTCCTCGTCGGCGTCGATGCCGGCGACCTCCAGCAGCCGCAGCGCGATGACCTCGGTGCCCGAGCCGGGCGACCCGACGGAGATCGTCCTGCCCTTCATGTCCTCGATCGACTCGATGCCCGAGTCGGCCTTGACCACGACCTGGGTGATGTTCGGGTACAGCGTCCCGAGCGCCTTGACCGGGAGCGGGTCGTCGAAGCTCTCCTGCCCGTTGACCGCGTCGATCGCCGAGTCCTCGAGCGCGAAGGCGATGTCGGAGTCGCCGTTGGCGACCAGCACCAGGTTGTCGACCGAGGCCGACGTGGTCTCGGCGGTGGTCGGCGAGTCGGGCAGCTCGTCGCTCAGCAGGTCGGCCAGCCCGCCGCCGTAGACCTGGTAGACGCCGCCGGCGCCTCCGGTGGCGATCGAGAGCCGCCCCTCACCGCCGGGCGGGTCGTTCGGCGAGCACGCCGCGACGAGCGCGCCCAGCACCAGCAGCACCGCCAAAGCCCCCCGCATGCACGGGTCCTGCCCGCGTGGAAACGATCGCTAACCGGCGGCTTGGAGCTCGAGCCGCCTGCGCTTCTCGGCGTCCTGGAGAGCGCCGGTGATGTCGTCCAGCTCGCCCGCCAGCACCTGCTCGAGGTTGTGCACGCTGAGGCCCTCGACGCGGTGGTCGGTGACGCGGCGCTGCGGGAAGTTGTAGGTGCGGATCTTCTCCGCCCGCTCGCCGGTGCCGACCTGGGCGCGGCGGTCGGCCGCCAGCTCGGCCTGCTGCTCGGCGACCTTCTGCTCGTACAGCCGCGCGCGCAGGACCTTCATCGCGCGCTCGCGGTTCTGGAGCTGCGACTTCTCGTCCTGCATCGAGACGACCAGCCCGGTCGGCTTGTGGGTGATGCGCACGGCCGAGTCGGTCGTGTTGACCGACTGGCCGCCCGGGCCGGACGAGCGGTAGACGTCGATCTCGAGGTCGTTCTGGTCGATCTCGACTTCGACGTCCTCGGCCTCCGGAAGCACGGCGACGGTGGCCGTCGAGGTGTGGATGCGACCCTGCGACTCGGTGGCCGGCACGCGCTGCACGCGATGCGTGCCGCCCTCGTACTTGAACCGGCTGAACGCCCCGTCGCCGCGGACTTCGAACGTGTACGAGCCGTCGCTCGCGTCCATCGTCTCCGTCTGGTAGCCGAGCCGCTCGGCGTAGCGGCTGAGCATGCGGAACAGGTCGCCCGCCCACAGGCCGGCCTCGTCGCCGCCCGCGCCGCCGCGGATCTCGACGATCACGTTCTTGTCGTCGTTCGGGTCCGTCTCGACCATCGCGAGCCGGATCTCCTCCTCGAGCTCCTCGATCCGCTCGCGCGACGCGCGCAGCTCCTCGCGCAGCTCGGCGTCCTCCATGCCCTCGTCGAGCATCTCCTGGGCGCCCTCGGCGTCCGAGACCGCGCGCCGCCACTCCTCCGCCAGCTTCGCGGCGGGCGCCAGCTGGTTGAACTGGCGGCCCGCGTCCGCGTAGCGCTGACGGTCGGAGATGACCTCCGGATCCGACATCTGCTGCTGCACCTCGGCGTGGCGCGCCTCGATCTGCTCGACGAGCGACTCGATCACGCCTCCGAGTCTAGGCCGCGAGCGGCAGATCCGTGATCGACACCGGCACGCCCGGCAGCACGCGCAGCTGCTCGCCGAAGTGCTTGACCGGGAGCCCACGGCCCTCGATCAGCGTGTAGGTCGTGCCCGCGTGCGTCATGTCGACCTCGACCACCTGGCCGCGCACCTGCACGCGGAAGCGCAGGCGCTCCCACTCGGCCGGCAGGCGCGGCGAGAAGCGCACGTCGCCGTCGAAGTCGCGCAGGCCGCCGAACCCGGCCACCAGCGCGAGCCAGGTGCCGCCTGCCGAGGCGATGTGGATGCCGTCGGCGGTGTTGCCGTGGGCGTCGCCGAGGTCGACCATGGCGGCCTGCTCGAAATAGCGCAGCGCAGCGTCGGGATAGCCGACGGCCGACGCCACCACGCTCTGCACGCAGGCCGACAGCGTCGAGTCGCCCGTCGTCAGCGGGTCGTAGTAGTCGAACGTGCGCCGCATCTCCTCCTCGTCGAAGTGGTGCTCGACGAGGTAGGTGGCCAGCACGACGTCGGTCTGCTTGATCACCTGGTGGCGGTAGAGCTCGAGCGGGTGGAAGTGGAGCAGCAGCGGGTGCTTGTCGCGCGTCCCCTCGAAGTCCCAGCGCTTGCGCTCGAGGAAGCCGTCGTCCTGCAGCACGATCCCGTCGTGACGCGGGAGGTACATCGCCTCGGCCGCGCGCAGCCACCCGTCGATCTCCCCGTCGGTCAGGCCGGTGGCCAGGACCAGCTCGGCGTAGGCGACCGGGTCCTCGCCGCGCAGCCACTCCATGACGCGCACGGCGCCCTCGAGGTTCTCCTTCGCCATCAGGTTCGTGTACGCGTTGTTGTCGACGACCGTCGTGTACTCGTCCGGCCCGGTCACCGCGTTGATGCAGAACCGGCCGCCGGAGAAGAAGCCGAGCTCCATCCACAGCCGCGCGGTCTCCACCAGCGCCTGCGCGCCGTCGCCGAGCAGGAAGCCGAGGTCGCCGCTCACCCACGCGTAGTGGCGGAAGGCGTAGGCGATGTCGGCGTTGATGTGGTACTGCGCGGTGCCGGCCGCGTACCAGGCCGAGGCCTCCTCGCCGTTGATCGTCCGCCACGGGTACAGGGCCCCGCGGTGGCCGACCTCGCGCGCCCGCTCACGCGCGGCGTCCAGCATGCCGACGCGGAAGTCGAGCACCTGGCGCGCCCAGCGCGGGCTGGTGTGCATGAGGAACGGGACGACGTAGATCTCGGTGTCCCAGAAGTAGTGGCCCTCGTAGCCGCGGCCCGTCACGCCCTTGGCGGCCACTCCGTGGCCCTCGGCGCGGGCCGTGGCCTGCATGAGCTGGAACAGGTTGAAGCGCACCGCCCGCTGGAGCTCGGGCGCGCCTTCGATCTCGACGTCGCTGCGCTCCCAGAACTCGGCCACGTGCCGCGTGTGCTCGCGCTCGACCGTCTCGTAGCCGTCGAGCGCGGCCCGGTCGAGCGTGCGGTCGACGCGGGCCACGAGGTCGGGGGCGCCGTCGGCCCAGTGGTAGGCGACGTACTTGGACAGGCTGAGCTGCTCGCCGGGCTCGAGGTCGGCGAGGACGACGACGCGGGCGCCGTCGCCCTCCGCGGACACCTCGACGCTGCGGGCGCCCTCGATCTCGTGCTCCATCCCGACCGCCATCTCGAGCCCGCTGTTGCGGGTGGCGAGGCGCAGCACGGCGCGCGCGCCGTCCGCCCGCGCGCTCACCGGCACGAGCACCTTCTCGGCGAACCCCTTGCCGCGCCGCGGGTCGTCGGACGTCTCGCCCGGCCCGTAGGTCACGAGCTCGGAGGAGAGCGCGATGCGCACGCCCGAGTCGAGCGCGGACACCTCGTAGGACATGGCGGCGAGGTGGCGGTGCTCGAAGGACGCGAGCCGCGTCGAGCACACGAGTAGCCGCTGACCGCGCTCGGTCTCGAACTCGACCTCGCGCTGCAGGACGCCGGTCTTCATGTCCAGCACGCGCTCGTAGCGGCGCACCTTGGAGGTGGCGAGATTGAAGGGCTCGTCGTCGACGAACAGGCGGATGAGCGAGCCGTCGGTCGCGTTGACGATCGTCTGGCCCGTGCGGGCGAGCCCGTAGGCGTCCTCGGGATAGACGATCGGCCACGTCTCGTGGAAGCCGTTGAGGATCGCCCCCGCGTCGTGGGCGGGAGCGCCCTCCTCGGGCGTGCCGCGCAGGCCCAGGTAGCCGTTGCCGACCGCGAACACCGACTCGAGCGACGGGTCGGCGCAGTAGCGGTCCTCGGAGATCGACCAGGTCATGGCGCCAGCTCCCCGAGGTCGTCGACGACGACGTCGGCGCCGGCCGAGCGCAGGTCGCGCGGGTCGGCCGAGCGGGCGACGCCGATCACGAGCCCGAAGTCGCCGGCGCGGCCGGCGGCCACGCCGGCCAGCGCGTCCTCGACGACGACCGATCGCTGGGGCGTCACCCCGAGCCGCCGGGCGGCCTCGAGGAAGCCGTCAGGAGCTGGCTTGCCGGCGAGGCCGAGCCGCGCGACGTCCCCTCCGTCGACCGTGAGGTCGAACAGCTCGCTGATGCCGGCGGCGTAGAGGACGGCGTCGGCGTTGGCGCTCGAGGACACGACGGCGGTGCGCACGCCGGTCTCGCGCAGGTGGCGGACCCACCGAACGGAGCCGGGGAAGGCCTCGACGCCGCCGCGCAGCAGCGCCTGCTCCACCAGCGCCTGCTTGCGGCCGGCGATCAGGCGCATGGTGAGCGGCGCCAGGTCGAGGCCGCGCGAGGCGAGGAAGTCGCGCACGCCGTCCTCGCGCAGCTTGCCGTCGACGTGCTCGAGGTAGTCGCGCCCGGCGTCGAACGGCCGCCGGCCGAGGTGGGCGAGCACGGGATCGAAGGTCAGCTTCCAGCACTGGGCGTGCAGTGCCGCGGTCGATGTCAGGACGCCGTCGAGGTCGAACAGGACGGCGTCGTAGAGAGGCGTTGTCATGCCTGGCGAAGCTACGGACGAGCCGGTGCCATCGAATCGATGGCGTGCCTAGTCGTGACCCTAGGCGGCGACTTCGATGCCGACGAGATCCTCGTCGGACGCGGCCCGCGGGTCCTCGAGCGCGAGCACGGCCTCCATCGCCGCGATGGCGACGGCCAGCTGCTCGTGGTCGGGCTCGCGGGTCGTGAGCTTCTGGAGCATCATCCCGGGCGACATCAGCTTCTGGACCCAGGTCTTGCGGCGGTTCTTGCCGGCCCACTTGATGACCTCGAAGCTGAGGCCGGCGATCAGCGGGACGCCGAGGATGCGCGAGGCGAGCAGGATGTACCACTCGGGCAGGCCGATCGGGGCGAAGACGAAGATCGCCACGATCATCACGATCAGCAGGAAGCTCGTCCCGCAGCGGGGGTGCAGGCGCGAGAAGCGCTGGGCGTTCTCCGGGGTCAGCGGGAGGCCGGCCTCGTAGCAGGAGATCGTCTTGTGCTCGGCGCCGTGGAACTCGAACACGCGCCGCAGGTCGGGCACGCGGGCGATCAGCACGATGTAGCCGAGGAAGATCGCGGTCCGCACGACCCCCTCGACCAGCCAGAAGAGGAAGGCGGAGCCGAGCTGGTCCTTGAACAGGCTGGTGAGCCCGACCGGCACGACGAAGAAGAGGCCGACGGCGAACACGAGCGCGACGAGCACGGTGCCGAACCACATCGCGCCGGAGATCGGCTCCTCCTCCTCGTCGAGCTGGGAGTTGGCCGACATGCCGAGCGCCTTGAAGCCGATGTTGAGCGACTGGACGAGCGCGACGACGCCGCGGATGACCGGCAGGCGGAACGCGCGGTGGCGCTTGGTCCAGGAGACGAGCGGGAACGACTGCACGTCGACCTCGCCGTCGGGCTTGCGGACGCCCACCGCCCAGGTGGAGACGCCGCGCATCATCACGCCCTCCATGACGGCCTGGCCGCCCACGGGGGCGTCTCGCTGCAGGCTGAGGAGGTCGTCGCTCACCGACTATGCATCGGCAGCGACGGCCTCCGACCTAAGGGCTCAGCTACCGCCGCGCTGACGCTTCGCGGCCCGGCGCTGGAAGCGCTCGACGCGGCCGCCGGTGTCGACGAGCTTCTGCTTGCCCGTGTAGAACGGGTGGCAGTTGGAGCAGATCTCCACGTGCAGGTCACCCTTCGTCGAGCGCGTCGTGAAGGTGTTCCCGCAGGTGCAGGTGACGGTCGCCTCGACGTATTCGGGATGGATCTCGGTCTTCATGATGTAGTCCATTGTAGATGCCCCTACACGTCCGCGATCTCGGCGCAGGACCGCCCGTCGTGTTCCTCCACCCCGGGCCCGGGCTCGACGGCTCGGTCTTCCTGCCGTACGTCAACCAACTGGTCGACGCCGGCTACCGCGCGCTGCTCGTCGACCTGCCCGGCGGCGACTACACCCTGAAGTTCCAGGCGGCCGCCGTCGAGGAGCTGATGCACGAGCTCGACGAGCCGACCCTGCTCGGCCACTCGTACGGCGGCTACGTGACGATGCAGCACCTGGTCGACTTCCCGGGCAGCGCCGCGCGGGTCGTCGCCTCCTGCACGGAGGCCGACGAGGAGGACCCGCCGGACGCGCCCGAGGACCGCTTCGCCGGCCTGTCCGAGGACGTCGCGGCCGGCATCCGCGACGCCTTCGAGCGCGAGAGCTCGGTGACCACGCAGGAGGAGTGCCGGCAGGTCTGGATCGACCAGATGCCGTTCTTCGCCGTCGATCCCGAGAAGGTCGTGCCGATGCTCGACGACGTCGTCTTCGACATCGAGGCCCACGCCGGCCACGACTTCGGCGAGCTGCACGCGCTCGAGGCGCTGGCCGCCGCCGACATCCCGGTGCTCGCCATCGCCGGCTCCGAGGACCGCCCCACGCCGGCGGCGAGCGCGCGGCGGATCGCCGAGACCGCCCCGCGCGGCGAGCTGGTCGTCATCGAGGGCGTCGGCCACTTCCCGTTCGCCGAGGCGCCGGAGCGCTACTGGCCGGCGCTGATCAGCTGGCTCGAGCGGACGGGCAGCGGCGCGTGACCGCGTTGTCGCGCTCGTTGCGCTCGTCGATCAGGTCGAGCGGATCGGCCGTGGCGGTCACCTGCGTGCCCGGCGCGCACTCGGGCCCGGCGGCCTCGATCAGCCGCTCCTCGCCGGGGGCGAGCTCGGGGACGACGATCGGCGGCAGGCCGGTGATCTCCAGGTCGAAGTCGCCGCTCGGGCTGAGGCCGGTGTTGGCGACCAGCGCGACGTAGGAGCCCTTGCCCTCGAACGAGAGCTCGCGCAGCTTGAGGTTGGGACGGTGGTCGGGCTGCCAGCAGGCGTGCGAGCGCGCCCGGGCGCGGGCGATCACGTCGCCGTCCTCGTCGATCCAGCGGAAGCGCACCAGCGCCCGGTAGTACGTCGGCCCGGTGAGCTGGGTCACGCGCCGCTCGGAGATGAAGCGCGTCGTCTCCGTGGAGGCGGCGCGCCAGCTGCCCAGCTCGGGCGCGGCCACGCGATGCCACACGCGCCTGGGCTTGCGCGCCTCGAGCGAGTAGCGCAGCTTCATGCGCACCGCGCCGGAGATCTGGTCCATCCGCGCCTCGAACGCCGCCGTCCGCTCCTTGGGCGTGCAGCCGGTCAGCGCCACGGACGCCGCGCCCGGGGCCGCGGCGGAGGCGGCAGCGGGCAGGAGCAGCAGGGCGAGTGCGGCGATGAGTCCCGTACGAAGCATGGGATCCCCATAACGCCGCAAAGGCGCCCGAGTTTCGCTACGTCACCTGATACATCGGCCCGTCGCCGCCCTCCGGCGGCGTCAGGCGCCCGCCCTTGGCCGTGATCGCGCCGCACTGCACGCAGTTCGAGGGGTTCACGGTCAGGTCGACGTGCCCGTTCTCCGGCGCGTCCTCGGGGATCTCGTAGACGCCGGCCGGGCACATGTACGCCCACGCCTCGGCGACCTCGCGCGGCACGCGCTTCTGGATCCGGATGTGGCTCGGCGCGTCGTCGCGCGTCGCGTTGCCGGTCAGGAAGACGCCCGAGAGCTTGTCGAACGTGTACTTGCCGTCGGGCTTCGGATAGCGCTTGTCACGGTCCGACGGCTCGACCGGGCTGTCGGCGTCGCGGTGGGTCGCCCAGTGCCCGCCCGGGAAGCGGCCCTTGGTGACGACCATCGCGTTCGTGATGGCGCCCCCGATGACCAGGCCCCTGCCGAACGGCTGCTTCATGTTGCGCGACTGCCACAGGTCGGTGCCGATCTCGGAATCGTGCACGGCCTCCTCGTACGCCGAGAAGTCCGTCGAGCCGGCCTTGAGCTGCCGGTGGATCGTCTCGGCGGCCAGCATCCCCGAGCGGATCGCGTAGTGGATGCCCTTCAGCCGCGGCACGTTGACCATGCCGCCGGCGTCGCCGCAGATGACCATGCCGGGCGCGTGCAGCTTCGGCATCGCCCAGTAGCCGCCCTCGGGGATCGCCTTGGCGCCCCAGGCGACGCGCTTGCCGCCCTCGAGGATCTTTCGCACCAGCGGGTGGAGCTTGAACTCCTGCAGGACGTCGTGGACCGAGAGCCGCGCGTCGGTGTGGTCGAGCCCGACCACGAAGCCGATCGAGACCTTCGGCTTCTCGCCCTCGCGGTTCATGCCGTAGATCCAGGAGCCGCCGAACTCCTTCCACTTCGCTCCGGCGCGCAGCGGCCAGCCGAGCGTGTGGACGACCTTCTCGAACGGCTCCTCGACCTCCCACACCTCCTTGACGCCGAGCGCCCACACCTGCGGATCCTTGGCCGCGAGGTCGAGGCCCTTCAACGCCGCGCCGGTCAGGTGGCCCCAGCAGCCCTCGGCGAGCACCGTGGCCTTCGCCACGACGTCGGACCCCGGCTCGAAGTTGGACTTCTCGCCGCCGTCCTTGTCGCGCCCCTTGTCGCCGGTGCGCACGCCGCGCACCATGCCGCCGTCGACCAGCAGCTTGTGGCCGGTCGTCTCGGTGAGGATGTAGGCCCCCGCCTCCTCGGCCTTCTCGGCCAGCCAGCGGTTGAGCTCGGCCAGCGCCACCACGTGGTTGCCGTGGTTGCGGAACGGCGGCGGCGTCGGCTTGAGCGGGACCGCGCGCTTGCGGTTGAGCATGAAGTAGACGGTCTCGGCGTCGACCTCGCCGTAGGTCGGCCACGAGTCGTCGTCCGGGAACAGCTCCCGGATCGCCGACGGGTTCATGACCGCGCCGGAGAGCTGGTGGGCGCCGGCGACCTTGCCCTTCTCGATCACGGCCACCGGGACCTCGCCGAGCTTCTCGGTCAGCTCCGGGTCGTCCTCGAGCAGCTGCAGCAGCCGGACGGCGCAGGCGAGGCCCGCCTGCCCGCCGCCCACGATCGCGACGCCGACCTCGATCCGCTCGTCCTCGGGGTCCGTCGGCGGACCGATGAACTCGGCCGCCGAGTCGACGGGCGGCGGATACTCGCTGGGCGCCGCCATCAGCCGCTCTTCTTCGCCTTCACGGCCTCGGTGAGCTTGGGGACGATCTTGTTGAGGTCGCCCACGATGCCGAGGTCGGAGAACTCGAAGATCGGGGCGTTCGAGTCCTTGTTGATCGCCACGATGTTCTCGGAGCTCTGCATGCCGACCTTGTGCTGGATCGCGCCGGAGATGCCGGCCGCCAGGTAGAGCTTCGGCGCCACCGTCTTGCCGGTCTGGCCGATCTGGCCGGCGTACGGGAACCAGCCGGCGTCGACCACCGCGCGGGTGGCGGCGACGGCGCCGCCGAGCGCACCGGCGAGCTCCTCGAGCTGGTCGAAGCCTTCCTTCTTGCCGAGGCCGCGGCCGCCGGCCACGAGGACCTTGGCGTCCTCGATGTTGACGTCGCCGCCGCGCTGCTCGCCGCGGTTGACCATCGACGCCTGGAGGCTGTGCGGCTGGAAGTCGACCTGCACGTCCTCGACCGCGGCGCTGCCGCCGCTCTCACGGGCCTCGAACGCGTTGAGGCGGCCGATGATCACGCCCACCTTCGAGCGGTAGTGCACGTCGGAGACCTGCGAGTCCTTGAGGATCGGGCGCTTGGCGACGAGCTTGCCGTCCCGCGCCTCGACCTCGGTGACCTCCATGACCACGCCGGCGTCCAGGCGCGCGGCGAGGCCGGCGCCGATCTCGAAGCCGAGCAGGCCGCCGCCGAACAGGAGGTACTCGTGACCTCCTTCGTCCGCCACCTTGGCCATCGCGTCGACCACCGGCTGCGCGAGGCCCTCGGGGCCCTCGACGCGGAAGACCTTGCTCGCGCCGTAGTTGCCGAGCTGGCTCGCGAGGTCGTCGGCGACGCCCTCGCCGACCACGATCGCGTGACACTCGGTCCCGAGCTCGGAAGCCAGGCGAGCACCCTCGGAGACGGCGCCGAGCGAGTTCTTGTTGAAGGCGCCCTCGTAGTGGAGCGCGTAGACCAGGATCCCGCTCATGACAGGAGCTTCCTCTCGTCGAGCCAGGCGACGATCTGCTCGACCGTCTCGGCGGTGTCCTCGTCCTCGATGATCTTGCCGGCCTCCTTGGCCGGCGGGGCGGCGAAGTCGCTGCAGTGGGCGCGGGCGTTCTCGTAGCCGACGCGGTCGGCCTCGATGCCGGCGTCGCCCACCGTCTTGGTGTCGAGCGGCTTCTTCTTGGCGCCCATGATCGCCTTCAGCGACGGGTAGCGCGGCTCGTTGATCGCGTCGCCGACGCTGATCACGGCGGGAAGCTCGACCAGCACGGTGTCGTAGCCGTACTCGGCCTGGCGCTCGCAGCGCAGCTTGCCGTCCTCGACGTCGATCTTGATGACCTGCGTCAGCGAGGGCATCTGCAGGTGGTCGGCCACCACGGCGCCGATCGTGTAGCACTCGCCGTCGTCGGACTGCTGGCCGAGCAGGACCAGGTCGGGCGACTCCGCCTCGAGCACCTTGGCCAGCGCGTAGCCCGTGCCGTTGACGTCGGAGCCGGCGAGCGCGTCGTCGGTCAGCTGGACGGCGCGGTCGGCGCCGAGCGACACGGCCTTGCGCAGCGCGCGCTCGGACGTGGTCGGGCCCATGGTGACGGCGACGACCTCGTCGACGTCCATCGCCCCGCCCTCCTTGAGCTGCATCGCCGCCTCGATGGCGTGCGTGTCGAACGGGTTCAGGTTCTTCTCCCCGTTCCGGTCCAGCCGCCCCGTCGAGGGGTTGATCCGCTTCTCGACGGCGGCGTCCGGCACCTCCTTCACCAGGACACAGATCTTCAACTCAGGCACCTCGTGATCGAATCTGACGACGGTGATGCTACCTCGTTGACTGACGAGTCAATCGCATAGTTCGAGCAGGCGCGCCAATACGCGCTCGCGCAGCTCGCCCTCGGGCGGGGCCATCCCGAGCAGGTCCGCGAGCCACAGCCCGTCGGCGGCCAGCCTGGCCACCGTGGCCTCCACGGGGTCGCCACCTTCCGTGACGACGCGATCCTGCCACGTCGCGTAGCGCTCGCGCACCACGGCCAGGACCTCGGGGTCGGCGACGAGCGCCGCCAGCAGGCCCGCCTCCTCGGCCTTGGCGCCGTCGGAGGCGCGCACGTAGCCGGGCAGGAACCCCGGCCCGGCGGAGTCGATGTCGTCCTGGAACTCGTCGAGCCAGCGCTTGACCACGCCGTCCAGCAGGTCGCGCTTGGAGGCGAAGTGGTAGAGCAGGCCGCCTTTGGAGACGCCGGCGGCGGCGGCCACGGCGTCGAGCGTGAGCGCCTGCGGTCCGTCGCGCCGGATCACGGCGCTCGCCGCGTCGAGCAGCCTCGCGCGCGTGTCGCCGCGCCGGCTAATGGGATCCGGCCAGGTTGAGCCCCACCACGCCCATGATGATGAGACCCAGGCTGGCGACCTTCAACGCGGTCGCCGGCTCGCCGAGCGCGAACATGCCGAACACCGCGATCAGCGCCGTGCCGGCCGCCGACCACACCGCGTAGGTGGTGCCGACGGACAGTTCGCGCAGCACGAGGGCGAGCAGCCAGAACGACGTGCCGTAGCCGAGCACGACGAGCGCGCTCGGGCCGAGCTTCGTGAAGCCGTCCGAGTAGCGCAGGGCGATCGTGCCGGCAACTTCGGTGACGATGGCGAAGGAGAGAAGCAGGGCGATGGGCATGACACCCATAACTATACCGTCTGGACGGTAAAGTTACAGCTCAACGTTGCGGCGGCGCCTCGAACACGGACAGCGGGATCGCGTGGTGCGCGACGTTGACCGTGAGCACGCGGCAGCAGGTCGGTGAGGAATCTGCATCCGCACCTCGTCGCGCGGATCCGGGCGCGAGCTTCGCGGCGCCTCGGCCGCGACCGCGGTCGCCAGCGACTCGACTGACCAGCTACGTGGCGATCTCGTGCGCCTCGTCCTCGTACTCGATGCGCGCGTTGTGGAGCATCTTCTCCTGCTCACCGGCCCCGCGGATCGCCTGCAGCGGAGCCTGGGCGGCGGCCTTCGCCTTCCCGGCGTCTCGGAGACGCTCTCCGCCATCCGGCCGCAGCCCCTTCGGGTCCCGGTACCGAGACCGTCGCGGGGCTCCCGCCGAGCTGCTTGATGCGGCGCGAGCGAGCTGCGTCGCGTGCGACTTCGGCTCCTTCAGGTGGTCCTTCAGCCGCTTGGCGTAGTCGTCGCGCGTCGTCATATCGGCATGGGACTGCAGCGACATCTCGAGCTGCTTCTCCTTCGCGTAGGCCTCGTTCAGGAACGGGACGTGCTTCGCGTCGCGCGTCGGCGTATCGGACATCGTCGGCTACCTCCCTGTTCCCGCTCGCCAGACGCTCACCCTGCAGGGCGCTTCTCCACCGACGGCGTAACCGCTGTAGCCGTGTGGCGTCACCGGACGAACGACGGGAGATGCGGATGGCCGGAACGAGAGCGCGAGGAGAGTGACGATGGCCAAGCCTACGAAGCGAGACGCCAGCCCGCTGCGAAGCGGTCGTCGAGTAGCCGGCGAACGACCGCGACGGAAGAGCGGGCAGCAGCGACACGTCCGTCCGACAGCGGCGAAGCGCGCGCCGGCGAAGAAGCGCGGCGCCGGCCAAGCGCACGGCGTCGGCACGCGGCGAGCGACGTCCGCTCGTCGAGCGGCGTCCCCGTCGACGACTCAAGCGGGTCGCGACAAGGCGAAGCGCCCGGCGATCGCGGTCGGCGCGGCCGCGGCGGGAGTGGCCGGCGGACTCGTGCTCCGCAGCCGCACGCGCCGCAAGACCGTGCTCGGCGTGCCGGTCCCGCGCTCGCTCGGCAAGACCTCTCGGGGCTCGACGCGAAGGCCGTCGCCAAGACGGTCGGCCAGCGCGAGCAAGCAGTTCGCGAAGACGACCAAGAACGTCTCGAAGGACCTCGAGCGCGCCGGCGATCAGGCCGAGCGCATCGGCAAGATCCTCGACTAGGAGGTCGCGGCGATGGCTGCCACACGATCACAGCCCACCCTGACCGGGCCCGCCAACGGCGCGGTCGCCAAGGCGAAGGACGCCGGCGATGCGGTCGCCACGGCCGCACGCCGCGCGCCCGCCGGCGCGCTGGCGGTCGGTGCGGCCGCAGCCGGGCTCGCCGGCGGCCTGGCGCTCGGCGCGCGCGTGCGACCGAGCCGTGGCCTGATGCGGACGACGAAGGTGCTGGGCATGCCGATCGGCCGGCGCGGCAGGACGCGCGCGATCGCACGCGGCGCCCGGCGCGCCGCCGCGGCCGCTCGAAGCGTCGACCACCGCTGACGACATCCGCGAGATCCGCCAGCAGCTCGAGCACGCGAACCGGCGCTCGCCGATCGAGATCGTGCTCGACGGGCTCACCCACCGTCGCGGTGCCCACAAGCTCGAAACCTGGGGGTCAGACCGCCCAGTGGTAGCACAGCTGCGAACTCTGCTGATACAGAGGGGTCGAGACCCCCCTGGGGTTCAGTGGTGGCCGAACGTCGAGAACGCGTAGATGGTCGACGTCTTGTACGTCTGGCCCGGCCGCAGCAGGGTCGACGGGAACTGCGGCTTGTTCGGCGAGTCGGGGTAGTGCTGGGTCTCCAGGCACATCCCGTCGGTCTGGCGGTAGGCGCGACCGCTCGCGCCGTACAGGCGGCCGTCGAGGAAGTTGCCCGAGTAGAACTGGATCCCAGGCTCGGTGGTCAGGACCGACAGCTGCCGGCCGCTGCCCGGGTCGCGCAGGCGCGCGGCGGTGAAGAAGCCCTTCGACGAGCCGCGGGCGAGCACGAAGTTGTGGTCGTAGCCGCGGCCGAACACGATCTGCTCGTGGTTGTCGCGGATCCGGTCGCCGATCCGGTGGAATTCACGGAAGTCGAACGGCGTGCCCGCCACCGGCGGCGTGGCGCCGGTCGGGATCAGCGTCGAGTCGACCGGCGTGTAGCGGTCGGCGTTGAGCTCGAGCTCGTGGTTCTCGATCGTGCCCGAGCCCTCGCCGGCGAGGTTGAAGTAGGCGTGGTTGGTGAGGTTGACGTGGGTCGCCTTATTCGTGGTCGCCTTGTAGTCCATCCGCAGCTGGTTCTTGTTGTCGAGCGTGTAGAGCACCTCGACGGGCAGGCGGCCGGGGTACTTCTCCTCGCCGTCGTCGCTGACGCGGCTGAACCGGATGCCGACCGTGTCGCGCGTGCGGACCGGCTCGGCGTCCCAGAGGTGCCGGTCGAAGCCGGTGTTGCCGCCGTGGAGGTGGTTGGGCCCGTTGTTGAGGTTCAGCTGGAAGGGCTGGCCGTCGATCACGAAGCGGCCGAGCCCGATCCGGTTGCCGTAGCGGCCGATGATCGCCCCGAAGTACGGGTTCGAATCGTTGTAGACCTCGCTGGTGTAGTCCTCGACCTGGTTGAAGCCGAGTGTGATGTTCGTGAAGCGGCCCCGGCGGTCGGGCACCTTGATCGAGGTGATCGTGCCGCCCCAGGTCATGATCGACACCGACATGCCGCGCTTGTTCGTGAGCGTGTAGTTGTCGACGGGACCGTCGGGACTGATCCCGAACGGCGCCTTGCTGATGGTGCCGCCGCCGTGGGCCTGGGCGACCCCGGCCAGCGCAAGGGCGATCACCCCGACGCACGCTGCGACGAGGGCGAACCTGCTGTAGCTGTGCATGACTCTCTCCCGTGTAGGGACTCGGTACCTCGGATTCAGGCCGCGGCGAACTCGATCCCGGTCGCCTCGCAGAAGAGGCGCCATGCCGCGGCCTGTCGTCCGGGGTTGAGCACCTGGTGGTGCGGCCCCCCGGACCTCAGCCACGCATCCATGCACTGCCTCACTCCCGTGTCCGGCCGGAAGAGCCCGTAGGGCATCTCCAGCGCCGGAAGCTCGTCGCTGTCCAGGACCTCGCCCTCCGCCACCACGAGCCGGAAGCGCTCGCCCCCCACCGCAGTGAGCGTGGCCAACGTGGCGGGTCCGGTGCGGTACTGGAACAGGAACGTCGGCGGGTCGTCCAACCCGCCGATGCCGAGCGGCCGCTTGATCAGCCGTACGGGGCGATCCTCCCGGGCCAATGCCCAGTTGCCCTCGCCCATGTGGCTCATCAGCACCGCGTCGCGCGGGAAGTCCATCGCGTACATCTCGGTGAACTGCGTCTCGCCGAGCAGCCAGTGGGCCGCCGACATCAGCGCCGCCGTGAGCGCGTCGCCCTCGGCGGCGAAGCCGTAGCCCTTGGCCATCAGGCTCGAGGCGGCGGCCAGCGGCAGGCGCTCGAAGCGGCCGTCCTCGGCGACGGCGCCGAAGTGGGTCGAGTAAGCGCCGTAGCCGCCGTCGACGAGCACCTGCTCGATCCCGAGCTGCATCCGCGCGTGCTGCTCGCGCTCGACCTCGCTCAGCCGCGGGTCGACCTCGAACTGCGCGTTCTCGTCGGCGATCAGCTGCCGCACCTCGGCGGCGCCGACCGCCGCCGCGGCGCGGTGCAGCGCGCCCGGCGCCAGCGCGTCGACCTGCGGGCCGAGCGTGCGCAGCAGCGTGTGCACGTCGACCCGGATGTCGCCCATCCCGTTCATGGCGTAGCCGAACACTGCGACCCGCAGGTCGCGCCAGCGCGAGGCGGCCGCGGCGGCGCGCGCCCAGGCGCCGACGGCGCGGGCGAAGGCCGGCGCCCGCCAGTCGTCGGTCACCACGTGGAACGGCCGGCCGGCGCGCACCATCGCGTTGGCGGTGTCCTGCGCGCCGTGGATGCCCTGGTTGTAGGTCAGGTCCGCCATGTCCCACGCGGCCGTGACCTCGGGCTCGGGCTGGATGTTGGCCAGGCAGACCGGCAGCCGCGATTCGGCCAGCGCGCGCACCCGCATCGCCGGCCCGTAGGTGAGCATCACGACCAGCAGGCCGTCGACCCCCTCGGCCTCGAACGCCCGCACGGTCCGCTCGACGTCCTCGCGGTTGCGGGCCGGCGGCGCCACCTGGACGTCGGCGACGCTCGAGAGCTTGGAGCCGATCGCCTGCGCGTAGCCGGCCTGGCGCTCGGTGATGCCCGGGAGCATCTCGTCGTAGAGCTCCTGCATCACGCCCAGCAGCCCGATCCGGGGGCGGGCCGGTCTGCCGTCAGGCCCCGCCATTGCGCCTCGCCGTCCGGAACTCGCTCACCACCATCTCGGTGAGCTCCTCGACCGACGACTCCGCCGTCGGCTTGTCGAGGACGATCTCGCCGTCGTTGATGAGGCTGACCCGGTCGCACGCCTGGAAGACGTGCACGTAGTTGTGGAGGATCATGATGATCGAGACCTCGCCGGCCTCCCGCAGGCGCCGGATGAGGTCGAGCACCAGCGCTCCCTCGCGCACGCCCATCGCCGCCAACGGCTCGTCGAGCAGCAGGATCCGCGCGTCGGAGTGGA
Source organism: uncultured Solirubrobacteraceae bacterium (assembly GCA_963835525.1). Taxonomy (GTDB): domain Bacteria; phylum Actinomycetota; class Thermoleophilia; order Solirubrobacterales; family Solirubrobacteraceae; genus DASSUW01. The sequence goes on along the minus strand of CAWIFM010000008.1, from coordinate 753,824 downwards.
CCGACCGCGCGATGGCGATCGCCTGTCGCTGGCCGCCCGACAGCCGCGCGACCGGCGCCTTGACCGACGGGATGCTCGACCCCGATGTCGTTGATCGCCTCGGCCGCGCGCTTGCGCATCGCGCGGTTGTTGAGCAGCGGGATCGGGTGGACGATCTCGCGGTTGAGGAAGACGTTGTGGAAGACGCTCAGCTCGTCGACCAGCGCGAGGTCCTGGTAGACGGTGTCGATCCCCAGCGAGCGGGCGTGGACGACCGAGCTGATCTCGACCGGCTCGCCGTCGATGTAGACCTGGCCGGCGTCCGGCTTGTAGTAGCCGGAGAGGATCTTGATCAGGGTCGACTTGCCGGCGCCGTTGTCGCCGAGCAGGCCGAGCACCTCGCCGTGCTCGAGCCTCAGGTCGATGTTGCGCAGCGCCGTCACCGGGCCGAACCGCTTGGCCACGCCCTCCACGCGCAGGACCTCGGCCATGTCAGATCTCCCCCCTGCCGCCGCGGTGGCGCAGCCGCGTGACGTAGATGTCGACGATCATCGCGACGAGGATCGCGATGCCCAGGATGAGGTCGAACGTGAAGGCGCTGACCCCCTGGAGCGTGAAGCCGTCGCGCAGGATGCCGAGCACGCAGGCGCCGAGGAAGGCGCCGATCACCGTGCCGCTGCCGCCCGCCAGCAGCGTGCCGCCGATGACGGCGCTCGCGATCGCCGCGAACATGATCCCCGAGCCGCCGGCCAGCGGGTCGGTCGAGGTGATGCGGACCGCCTCGAGGATGCCCGCGAAGCCGGCCAGCGTGCTGGCAAGCATGAAGTTGCGCGTCTTGACCCAGCGCACGCGGATACCGGCCTCGCGCGAGCCGAGCAGGTTGCCGCCGACGGCGAAGGTGTGCAGGCCCCAGCGGGTGCGCATGAGCAGCACCTGGAGCGCGAGGGTCAGTCCGATCGCCCACAGGATCCCCGAGTAGGAGCCGCCGCCGAAGATGCTCGTGAACGACTCGCCGCCGGGAGTGTCCACCGGCCGGCCGTTGGAGAGCGTCAGCGTCAGGCCGTTGAGGAAGAAGAACATCCCGAGCGTCGTGATGAACGACGACACGCCGACGACGGTGGTGATGAACCCGTTGACGAGGCCGATCAGCGACGCCGAGATCAGCGCCAGGACGACCGCCAGCATCAGCGGAACGCCCGCGTCCTCGAGGAAGTACATGACGAACGCGGTGAGCGCGAAGACCTGGCCGACCGACAGGTCGATCTCGCCCGAGATCATCAGGAAGACCTGGCCGGCGGCGATGATGGCGGTCGCCGCGATGAACGTCCCCAGCGTCTGGATGTTCGCCGTCGAGGCGAAGTCGGTGGCCGTGTTGAGGAAGTAGACGTAGAGCGCGATCGCGACGACCGCGATGCTCAGCTCGCGCCGGCCGAGCGCGAGCTCGACCGCGCGGGCGGCCCGGCTCGGCGGCGCAGCCTCTGCGGCGGACCCCGCCGCGGCGGCCTCGGGCGCCGCGGCGGGAGCCGTATCGACCGGTTCAGGTGCCACTCCTGATCACCTTTTGCTCTTCGGTGGAGCCCTCGAAGCGCGACGGGTTCGCGCTGTAGGTGCCGGCGTCGTCCTTGGTCACGAACTTCAGGCCCGTGTTCGACTCGGCCGGGCCCGTCAGCCCGCCCGAGATCTTGTAGACGAAGAGCTGGATGACCGGGTACATGCCCTGCAGGTAGGGCTGCTGGTCGATCGTGAAGTCCAGCTGGTCGGCCTGCAGCAGCTCGAGCGTCTTCGGCAGGGTGTCGTACCCGCCGCCCTTCACGTCCTGGTCGCGGAGCTTGTACTTCTCGATCACCTGGCCGACGCTCTGCGTCGAGCCGGCGTCGACGGCGAACATGCCCTTCGCGTCCTTGTTGCCGATCCACCACGCGTCGACGCGCGAGAGCTCCTCGTTGAGCTCGGCGCCGGTGGCGATCGTCTTGTAGTCGATGTCCTTGCCCGAGTCCTTGATCGCCTGGATCGCGCCGTCGATCCGCGGCTGGATGTTGAGCGAGCCCGGGGTGGCGATGAACAGCGCGATCTTGCCGGAGGGCACGAGCTCGACGATCCGCTTGCCCATCTCGACCCCGGACAGGAACAGGTCCTGCCCGATGTAGGCGAGGCGGTTGTTGGCGGGGTCGTCGGCGTTGTAGGACACGACCGGGATGCCGGCCGCGAGCGCCTTGTCGGTCGGGCCGTTGAAGGCCTTCCCGTCGGTGATGGCGATCGCGATGCCGTCGGCTTTGCCGGCGATCGCGGTGTTGAAGGCATTGACCATCTCGGAGACGTTGGCGGTCTCCGACCCCGTCCACTGGAACTTGCACTTGAGCAGCGCGCACGCGTCCTCGGCGCCGTACTGCGTCGGGACGAAGAACGGGTTGGTCGTGACGTGGTTGACGAAGACGAAGTTGTACTCCGGGGTCTTCGGGAAGTTGCCCGCGCCCGCGCTGCCGTTGCTGGCGGCGTTGTCGTCGTCGCTCGACTGGCCGCACGCGGCCAGCGCCGTTGCCAGCAGGGCGGCACCACCGCCCGCGAGCGCCGTCCGACGCGTGATATCGAGATGCGATCGGTCCTCCAGAGGCCTGGCCTGGTCAGTCAAGGGTCCTCCTCCTCTCGTACGCTCGCGCGGACCTGGTGGTCGCTGCTGGCGAAGTCCAATTGTTATCGCTAACATTTCGCGCTGTCAACCTGATGTCGCATTCTTGAACAGGCGATGGAGAGCGCTCACATCTTGAACTCGTTGTCACGCCTGGTGCTCGGCACGATGCTGCTGACGGAGTCGGACGACGGCGTGCTCGACGAGTACGTCCGCCTCGGCGGCAACGCGATCGACACGGCGCGCGTCTACGGCGACGGCGACAGCGAGCGCGCGCTCGGCGTGTGGCTCTCGCGGCAGTCCTCCGCGGCGCGCGAGCGGCTCGTGATCGTCTCCAAGGGTGCGCACCCGAGCGGCGCCCGCAAGCGCGTCACCCCGGAGGAGATCGAGCGCGATCTGCGCGAGAGCGTCGAGCTCCTGCACGGGCCGATCGACGTCTACCTCCTGCACCGCGACGATCCCTCGGTGCCGGTGGGAACGATCATCGAGGCTCTCAACGCCCTGCGCGAGGCAGGCCTGATCCGCGCGTTCGGCACCTCGAACTGGACGACGGCGCGGATCGACGAGGCCAACGCGTGGGCGGCCGAGCACGGGCTCGAGGGCTTCTGCCTGAGCAGCCAGCACCTCTCGCTGGCGGTTCAGAACGAGGAGCAGTGGGACGACACGCGGTCGGCCAACGAGCCGGAGATGTTCGCCTGGCACGAGCGCACCCGGACGCCGCTGCTCGCGTGGTCTGCTCAGGCGCGCGGCTACTTCTTCGGACGCGACGGCTCAGATGTGCTGCGCGTCTACGACAACCCGGTGAACCGCGAGCGGCGCCGGCGCGCCGAGCAGCTCGGCGAGCGGCTCGGCTTCACGGCGTCCCAGGTCGCTCTCGCGTGGGCGCTCGCGCAGCCCTTCCCCGTCTACGCGTGCTTCGGCGCGCGCACCGCTTCTCAGGTGCGCGAGGCGTTCGCCGCGCTCGAGGTCGACCACTCGGAGCTGGCCGCGCTCACGGAGTGACGGCGCCGCGGATGAAGTCGATGATCGCCTGAGTCGGCGCGCCGGGCGTGAAGACCTCGGCCACCCCGAGCTCCTTCAGCTCGGGGATGTCCTGCGACGGGATCGTGCCGCCGACCGTGACCACGACGTCGCCGGCGTCCTGCTCGCGCAGCAGCTCGACGACGCGCGGGACGAGCGTCATGTGGGCCCCCGACAGGATCGACAGGCCGACGGCGTCGGCGTCCTCCTGCAGGACCGTCTCGACGATCTGCTCGGGCGTCTGGTGCAGGCCCGTGTAGATGACCTCCATGCCGGCGTCGCGAAGCGCGCGGGCGATGATCTTCGCGCCGCGGTCGTGCCCATCGAGCCCGGGCTTCGCCACCACCACCCGGATCTTGCGCTCGGCCATGGTGGCCGATTCTAGGAGGCGGCGACGGTGAAGGTGCCGCGTCCGATCAGCGGGCCGTAGTCGTTGCGCGATCGCTTGCCGCGGCCGGGCCACACGAGCCACGTGTAGCGGCGGCCGGGCTTGAGCCGGACGCGATGACCGTCGAAGCGCCATGCGCGGTCGAGCTGCAAGCGCGGCTTGCCGGGCCACGCGCTGAGCACCTTGCGACCGCGGTGGAGGAGCTGGACGTTGTAATAGCCGGCGCCGCGCACGTCCGTCCAGCGCAACGTGGGCGGGCCGTCGACGCTGATGCCGTTGGCCGGTGTCAACAGCCGCACGCCCGGCGTGACGGAGAACGTGCGCGCCGTGATGTTGCCGGCGTCGTCGAGTGCGACCAGGTTGTAGTCGTAGCGGCGCCCGTTGCGCACGTGGCGGTCGAGCACGCTCCCGTCGGCACCGCGGCTGACCACGCTTCGCGCTGCTCCCTCGCGGCCGGGCGACCGCCAGACCTCGACCTGCGTCGCCCCGCTCACCGCCCAGCGCAGTCGCACGGTCCGGTCCTCGCCGACGCCGGCGAGATCGGTCACCGACGGTGGCGTGGAGTCGTACCGCAGGTCGAACTCGCTCGGCGCGCTGAGGTTGCCCGCGCGGTCCCAGCAGCGGCCGATCACCGAGGCCGACGCCGCGTCGGGGCCGCTGTACGTGCCCGAGCTGCACCCTGCGATGCCCGACGTCGCGTCCGTACCGAAGAAGCTGACGTCCACCGGGCTTCGGTACCAGGCGTTCGAGTCCGGCCCGCGACTCGGCGCGACCCCGGCGACAGCCGGGGGCGTCTTGTCGAGGCTCACGGTCACCGGCACCGAGTCCCAGTTCTCGTTGTCCTCGCTCACGAGGCAGGTCCGTGGGTGAACGCCGTCCTTCGTGAACTTGAAGTTGTCGCAATCCGCCGAGTACTGCGCGGTCACGAACCACGTCAGGCTCACGTCGGCGGTGTACCAGCCTGAGCAGTTCGCCGGCGCCGGCGAGCATGTCGGCGTTGCGGTCTGAGCCGACGCCTGGGATGCGAATCCGGCGAGGACGAGCGTCGCGAACAGCAGGGCGCGCCTCATCCGAGCATCTCCCGGCGCAGATGGCCGATGAGGCCGAGCGAGCCCGCGGCGGCGACCAGCAGGGCGAGAGCGGCGAGGCGGGCGTCGGCGGAGGCGAGCGTTCCCGGCCTGGCGACGAGGCGCGGCGCGGTGATCGCCGTGGTGCCGAACGTCCGCGGCGCGGACCGGGGCCGCGTGGGGGTCCGGCGTGCGGCGGGGTGGCGGCGCTTGGCGCGCTCGCGGCGCGGCGCGGACTCGCGCCGGGACTGTGCCGCGGGGGCGGCTGCGGGCGCCGGGGCCGGGGCCCGCTCGGTGGCCGGCGCGGCCGCGGGCGGAGCCGCCTGGGCCGGAGCCGGGGCGGCCGGCCTGGGCGCCGCGGCGGGCGCGGCCTGCGGGGCGGGGTCCGGCGCGGGGCCGGCGGCCGCCGGGGCGGGATCGGGCGCCTGCGCGAGCGCGGGCGCGCAGAGGGCGAGCAGGACGGCCACGACTGCGAGGAGGTGCGCTCCTCCGTGCGCGACGTGCCGTTGTTGAGGCCTCCTTGGCCAAGTCATTGCGATCGCCTCGAGGCGTCGGAGCACCGACGCTAGTCGAGGTTGCTCAGGTGAGTCAACCGGTTTCCGGTGCGAACTGATCCACCGGTCAATCCGGGTTGAGCGGGTCGGGGGCGCCGGACGGTCCGGCCGGTCCATCCGGCGCCCCGATCCTCAGCTCAGATCACTGCTCCTGACGGACCAGCTGGAGGGTCTTCGCCAGGTTCAGCGCCGCGGAGGCCGCGAGCGAGTTGTTCGACTGCGACACCGAGCCGCCGCCGCCCATGCTCTTCTCGCGCACGGGAGCGTTCGAGTTGGAAGGCTTCCACTGCTCGGACTTGGCGTCCGAGTCGGCCTTCTGCCACGTCTCGGCCCACTGGCCGACGGCCTGGACCTTCGCGCCGTCCGACTTGTGCCGGTCGCCGCAGCCGCAGCCGCCGCCCTGGCTCTGACCGACGGCCTGCTCGGTCTTCGCCGCGTTCAGGGCCGCCGAGAGAGCGATCGAGTTGTTCGACTGCTCCACGTCACCGTCGTCGCCCTTGCTGTGGATGCGGACGGGCGTGTTGCTGTTCTCGGCGCCCTTCTGGATCGAGGTCGCCTTCGAGTCGGCGAACTGGCCCGTGATGGCGCCCTGGCCGACGGCCTGCACGGCGTCGCCGCCGTGGCAGCCGCAGCCGCCCTGGGTCTGCTCGACGCCCTGGGTCGTGTGCGCCGCGTTGCCGGCGAGGGACCCGGCCACCGAGTTGTTCGACTGCTCGACGGAGCCGTTGCCGCCCTCGGAGCCGATGCGCACCGGGATGTTCTCGTTGCGCGCGTGCTCCTGGACCGACTTGGCCTCGGACTCGGCGACCTGGATGGTCTTGGCTTCCTGGCCGACGGCCTGGACGCCGGAGCCGCCGCCGTGCTTGCAGCGGCAGTCGCCGTCCTGGGACTGCTCGGCGCCCTGCGTCGTCCCGGCCACGTTGCCGGCGGCCGAGCCGGCGACCGAGTTGTTGGACTGGCTGACGGCGCCGTCGTCGCCCTTGCTGTGGATCCGCACCGAGATGTTGCTGTTGCTCGGCTTCTCCTGCTTGGACTCGGCCTGGGACTTCGCCTTCTGGATGGTCTCGGCGACCTGGCCCACGGCCTGCTCGCCACCGCCGCCGCCCTGTGACTGGCTCACGCCCTGCGTGGTCGACGCGGCGTTGCCGGCGATCGAGCCGGCGACGGAGTTGTTCGACTGCGAGACGCTGCCGTTGTTGCCCGGGCTGAAGATCCGGACCGAGATGTTGCTGTTGCTGGGGTTCGTCTGGGTCGAGGACGCGCTGGAGCTGGCCGACTGGCCGGTTCCCGCGGACTGCTCGACGCCCTGGACCGACTGCGCCTGGGCGGCGCCCGATCCGATCGCCAGCAGGACCGCGATTGCGCCCAAGAGCGCGATCAACTGTCGTTTCACGACTGATTCCTCCGTTGATATCGAGCGATACCACCGGGCGATAACTCCGCCCGGTGCCTGGGGTTTTGGGCCTTCGGCCCGAATTACCCAGGGCGCTCCAGGCGGAGGGAGGGCAACCGCGTCAACCGCCCGGTGAGGCCGGACCACCAGCGGTGGCGGAGTCGAGGTATGGCGAGGACGCAGGCGGTGGCGAGCACCGCGGTCCAGATGCCGAGCAGGATCGAGGCCACGGAGCCGAGCGCCGTCGCGGCGCCGAGTCCGGGGCCGCCGCCCGGCGGCAAGTTCGAGGTCGCGCCGTCGCCCGGGCCGGGGCCTGCGCGCGCTTCGGCGCGGCGGGTCTCCGGGGGCCGCACTGCGGCCGCGGTGGGCGGCGCGTGGGCGGAGACGCCGGCGAGCGGCGGGCGCGCGGCGGGAGGGCCGCCGCGAGCCGCGGGCGGCGCGCCGGCGGCGTCGAGCTTGACGGCCGGCGCGCGTGAGCGCGCGCGCTTCTCGGCACGCTCACGCGCGACCGTCTGCGGGACGACGGCGAAGGCGGGCGCGACGGCGGCTATCAGGTCGCCGGCGTCCGGCACCTCCGGATCGGGCATGGCCGGGAAGGCGGGCACGACGTCGTCACCGCCCGCGGCCGCGTCGTCGCACGACCAGCGCCAGCTCCAGCCGGGGGACGCCGTCGCGGCGCCCGCGCGCGGGGCGCCGCCGAAGCAGGCGGACGTCCAGACCCACTCCCAGGTGTCGGGAAGGTCGCCGCCGGCGGGCGGCGTGGCGGGCGCCGGCGCCGCCTCGGGACGCTGGACGATCTGCTCGACCTGCTCGACGACGGCCGTCCCGCCGGCGTTGTTGATCTGCACGACCGGGCCGTCGTCGCCCGGGCTGTTGATCCGGATCGAGACGTTGACGTTCGACGGCTGCTGCTGTGTGACACTCACATTAGAGGGAGTTTCACTGTGATATTGCCGCTTCGGCGGCGGAGCCTCCGGCGCGGGCGGCGGAGGCGGCGCGACGGGCTCGGATTCCGCGGCGGGCTGCGCCAGAGGCGCATCGGGAATGGCCGCGGCAGCCCGGTCGAGCACCTCCTGAACCCGCTGATACTGCTCCGATATCGCGCTGTCATGCGGCATTGCCGCTTCCACGAGCTCAACCGGGTCCTGCGCCGCCGCGCTGGACGGCGCGAGGGCGAGCGCCAGCGTGGCCAGAAGGGCCGCTCGGCGCGCGGGCCTGGCGGGAGCCGGTCGATTCACAACTATTCAATGCCCAGTTAGTGTGAATCTGAGCCATTTTCTGTTAGCGTCGGGCGGTGACCCCGCACGCTCGCCGCCTGCTGATCGAGCGCCACCTGCCGCTCGTCCGCTCGATCGCCCGCCGCCACGCCGGCGCGGAGCCGCTCGATGACCTCGCGCAGGTCGGCGCCATCGGCCTGATCAAGGCGGCCGACCGCTTCGACGACGCCCGCGGGGTCGCCTTCAGCGCCTACGCCGCGCCGTTCATCGCGGGCGAGATCCGCCACCACCTGCGCGATCGCTGCGCGCCGGTCCGCGTCCCGCGGCGGCTGCAGGCCGAGGGGGTCCGGGTCACCGCGGTCGAGCTCGAGCAGGCGGACGGCCAGGAGGCCGACCCGATGATCCAGGCTCGCAATCGGGTCGCCCTCGGCGCCGCCCTGCGCTCGCTGGCGCCGACCGAGCGCAGGGTCGTCCTGCTGCGCTACCTGGAGGATCTGAGCCAGGACCAGATCGCCCGCCGGGTCGGGCTCTCGCAGGTCCACGTGTCGCGCACCCTGCGCACGGCGCTCCTACGACTCCACGAGCAGCTCGCAGCACAGGGTTAGAAAGCTCCCGTTGCCGTGGCGCCGCGGCGGGCGTAGTGTCAACCCATGGCGACGGCATCCGCGCGACGCGCCAAGACTCCCGCCTCGGAAGACGGCAGCCACAGCGGCCGCCTGCTCCTACGGATGCCTCCCGAGCTCCACAGCGAGCTCGCGCAGGCGGCGGAGCGCGACGGCACGAGCCTCAACGCCCACATCACGCGCATCCTCGGCGACAGCGCCGGTCGCGCCGTGTCGCGACGTCCTGCGGGCGGCCGGCTCCTGCGCTACGCCGTCATCGCCGACCTCGTGCTGGTCGCCGTCGCGGCGGTCGTCGCCGTCGCCCTGCTGATCGCCGCCTGGCCCTAGGGCTTCCTGACCCTGAGGGTCATCGCCATGTCGGGCGCGTGGATCGAGCAGATGATCTTGTAGGTGCCGGTGCGCTTCATCTTGCGCGTGAAGCTGCCCGAGCGCTTGAGGTCGGACTGGAAGCTGACGGGGCCGTCCTGGACGACCACGTTGTGCTGGCGGGTGCCGGTCCAGACCCACTTGACGACCTTCCCCTTGGCGACCTTGACGGTCGGCTCGCTGCCCTTCCGGACGAAGAAGTCGTCGCCGACCGTGACCTGGCGCGGCTTGGCGGCGGCGGGCGCGGCCACAAGAAGGGCCAGGATCAGAGCAAGTGGCAGTGGTCGGATAGTCATCAGAAAACCGGCGTCTCCGTGTACGTGCCGAAGACCTCCTGGAGGGCCTCGACGATCTCCCCTTCGCTGGCGTGTACGCGCGCGCAGGCCAACAGGTTCGGCATCAGATTGCGATCCTCTTCCGCCGCCGTGGCCTTCAGCTCCGCCAGCGCCCGCTCGACCGGCTCGCTGTCGCGGCGCGCGCGCACGGCCTGGACGCGGCCGATCTGCTTGCGCTCGAGATCGGGGTCGATGCGCAGGATCTCGATCTCGGCGTCGTCGCCCTCGCGGTAGTCGTTGACGCCGACCACGATCCGCTCGCCGCCGTCGATCTGGCGCTGGAGCTCGTAGGCCGCGTCGGCGATCTCGCGCTGCGGGAAGCCGCGCTTGACCGCCTCGACCATGCCGCCGAGCTCGTCGATCTTGCGGAAGTACTGGTAGGCGAGCTCCTCCATGCGGTCGGTCAGCGCCTCGACGAAGTAGGAGCCGCCGAGCGGGTCGACCGTGTTCGCCACCCCGGTCTCGTGGGCGATCACCTGCTGCGTGCGCAGCGCGATGCGCACCGCCTCCTCGCTCGGCAGCGCCAGCGCCTCGTCGTAGGAGTTGGTGTGCAGCGACTGGGTGCCGCCGAGCACGCCGGCCAGCGCCTCGATCGCGGTCCGCACGATGTTGTTGAGCGGCTGCTGGGCGGTCAGCGAGACGCCCGCGGTCTGGGTGTGGAAGCGCATCAGCCACGAGCGCGGGTTGCGCGCGCCGTAGGTCTCGCGCAGCTCGCGCGCCCAGATCCTCCGCGCGGCGCGGTACTTGGCGATCTCCTCGAAGAAGTCGACGTGCGCGTTAAAGAAGAAGCTCAGGCGGGGCGCGAAGTCGTCGACGTCGAGCCCGCGGGCCATCAGCTGCTCGACGTAGGTGAAGCCGTCCTTGAGCGTGAACGCCAGCTCCTGGGCGGCGGTCGAGCCGGCCTCGCGGATGTGGTAGCCCGAGATGGAGACCGGGTGCCAGCGCGGCATCTCGCGCGATGACCACTCCATCATGTCGCCGAGCAGGCGCATCGCCGGGTCGACCGGGAAGCACCACTCCTTCTGGGCGATGTACTCCTTGAGGATGTCGGCCTGGATCGTCCCGCCCAGCCGCGTGCGCGGCACGCCGGCCTCCTCGGCCGCCACCACGTAGAAGGCCATCATGATCGCCGCCGGCGCGTTGATCGTCATCGACACCGTGACCTCGCCGAGGTCGATCCCGCCGAACAGCGTCTGCATGTCGTCGAGCGTGTCGATCGCCACGCCCTCGCGACCGACCTCCCCCAGCGAGCGCACGTGGTCGGAGTCGTGGCCCATCAGCGACGGCATGTCGAACGCGGTGCTCAGCCCCGTCTGACCGTGCTCGAGCAGGTAGCGGAAGCGCTCGTTGGTCTCCTCGGCGGTGCCGAAGCCGGCGAACTGGCGCATCGTCCACAGCCGCCCGCGGTACATGCTCGGGTACACGCCGCGCGTGAACGGATACTCGCCCGGGAACCCGATCCGCTCCTCGAAGGAGCCGACGTCCTCAGGCGTGTAGAGCGGCCGGATCGGCTCACCCGACATCGTGCCGAAGCCGGCGCGACGCTCAGGCGTGGCCGAGTAGCGCTCGCGGTACCAGCGCTCCGCGTCCGTCCACTGCCTCTCCTCCGTCGCCATAGGAGTGAGTCTAGGGTGCGCCGATGCGCGCTCTGCTCGTGCACGTCCGCCCCCACCGCCGCACGCTGGTCGTGGCGGCGGTGCTCGGTCTGCTGGGCGCCGCCGCCGGGCTGGCCCAGCCGCTGGCCGCGCGCGAGGTGATCGAGGCGCTCGCCGAGGACGAGTCGCTCACCGGGGCGCTGACGATCCTCAGCGCGCTGGTCGCGGCGGCCGCCGTGGTCACGGCGGTGCACTACTGGCTGCTCGAGCGGACCGCCCAGCGGATCGTGCTGCGGGCGCGGTTCGCACTCACCGGCCGCATCCTCCGGCTGCGGATGGGCGAGCTGGACCGGCTGGCGCCGGGCGACCTGGTGGCGCGCGCGACATCGGACACCACGCTGCTCGGCGAGGTCTCCTCGACCGGGCTCGTGCAGCTCTTCAACGGCACGATCGCGCTGGTCGCGGCGATCGTGCTGATGGCCGTCATCGACGTGCCCCTGCTGCTGGTGACGCTCGTCGTGCTGGTGCTCATCGCCGGCACGGTCGGCGTGGTCCTGCCGCGCATCATGCGCGCCACCGAGCGCGCGCAGGCGGCGGTCGGCGAGATGGGGTCGGTGCTCGAGCGGGTGCTGGGCGCCATCCGCACGGTCAAGGCGAGCGGCGCCGAGGGGCGCGAGGCGGCCGCGCTCGAGCAGGCGGCGGGCAAGGCCTACGAGCAGGGCATGCGCAACGCGCGCTATCAGGCGCTGGTCGGCACCTCGACGGGCCTGGCCGTGCAGGTCGCGTTCCTGGCCGTGCTGGGCGTCGGCGGCGCCCAAGTGGCCGACGGCTCGCTGGCGGTCGGCGACCTGATCGCCTTCCTGCTCTACCTCTTCTACATCTCCGACCCGATCGCCGGCATCGCCAACGGCGCGGTGCAGCTCCAGGCCGGGATCGCCGCCGTGCACCGGCTCGAGGACGTCGGTGAGCTGGCCGTCGAGGAGGACGACGCACTGACCGCGGCGGCCGGCGGCGAGGGCCCGCTGGTGCGGTTCGACGAGGTCGGCTTCCGCTACCGCGACGACGGGCCGATGGTGCTCGAGGGGGTGAGCCTCGAGATCCCCGCGCGCGGGCTGTTCGCGCTCGTCGGCCCGTCCGGGGCCGGCAAGACGACGCTGTTCGCGCTGCTCGAGCGCTTCTACGACCCCGCGGAGGGCTCGATCGCCTTCGCCGGCCGCGACCTGCGCGCGTGGCCGCGGGCCGAGCTGCGATCTGCGATCGCCTACGTCGAGCAGGAGGCGCCGGTGCTGGCCGGCACGCTGCGCGGCAACCTGCTCTACGCCGCGCCGGAGGCGACCGACGAGGAGCTGCGGGCGGTGGTGGCGACGACGCGGCTCGAAGCACTGGTGCAGGCGCTGCCCGACGGGCTCGACACCGAGATCGGCGCGCGCGGGACGACGCTGTCGGGCGGCGAGCGCCAGCGGATCGCGATCGCCCGCGCGCTGCTGCGCTCGCCGCGGCTGCTCCTGCTCGACGAGGCGTCCTCGCAGCTCGACGCGGTCAACGAGGCGGCGCTGCGGGCCGCGGTGGCGGGCGCGGCGGCCGAGCGCGCGGTGGTCGCCATCGCCCACCGGCTCTCGACCGTCGTGGCCGCCGACCGGATCCTGCTCGTCGAGGCCGGCCGCGTGCGCGCGCAGGGGACGCACGTGGAGCTCGTCGAGGCCGACGACCTCTACCGCGAGCTGGCCGCCACGCAGCTCACGACGTGACGTTCAGATCCTGACCGCCACTCGGCGCTACCTTGCGCCGCCGGAGAGGGCGAAGGAGAGGGTGGAGAAGATGCACGGACGCCGATGGCTCGGCGCACTGGCCGCGGGGGCGCTGCTCGCGGCTCTTCCGGCCGCCGCACAGGCGAGCCCGGCGCTGCGCGTCAAGGATGGGAAGGCGCGCGTGATCAACGACCGGCTGCTGCCGCCGCGCTCGCGGACCGCGCTGCCGGCGGTGCCGCGCGGAGCGACGATCGCGCGCAGCGCGAGACGGGCCCGCGCCGCGGCTCTCACCCGGGCGCAGCGGGCGGGCTACGACAGCGCGCTGGCCGACGCCCGGCGCGTGCGCGACGGGCTCTCCGGCCCGCGGCGCGCGGAGCTGAGCGCGGTGATCGCCGCCGCCGAGGGCATCGAGGCGCGCGGCGAGCTCACGCTCACGCGGCTGCCGGCCCTGACCATGACGCTCCGGCGCAACGCCGAGTTCTGGGCGGCCAACGAGCCGCCCGCGCCCGGCACGCGCGTCGTGTTCAGCGGCTCGCCCGTGTACCTCGAGTACTACGCGGGCCTCGGCCTGCAGATCCAGCCGCTGGCCAACTTCGGCAAGGCCAACGCCGCCTGGTCGACCTGCAAGGGCAACGGCAACAAGACCTGCACGAAGCTGCGCGAGCTGCTCGACGCGATGATCGCGCTGGGCTCCAGCCGCGGCACCTTCACGGCCTGGGAGTACTTCTTCGCCTTCGAGGGCGGCGCGCCGCCGTGGATGAGCGGCATGGCGCAGGGCACCGGCATCCAGGCCCTCAGCCGCGCCTACACGCTCACCGGCGCCACCCGCTACCGCGACGTCGCGCAGACGGCGCTGGCCGCGTTCGAGACCGCCCCGCCGGTCGGCGTCTCCCGCCCGGCAACCGGCGGCACCCACTACCTCATGTACTCCTACGCGCCGGACCTGCTCATCTTCAACGGCTTCCTGCAGGCGCTCGTCGGGCTCGACGATTACCGCGACGCCACCAAGGACGCGCGCGGGACGACGCTGTTCCGCGCCGGCCACGCGCACGCCCGCTGGCTGGTCCCGTACTCGGACACGGGCTCGTGGTCGCTCTACTCGCTCGGCGGGCCGCCGTCGACGGTCGAGTACCACACGCTCCTGCGCGACATCCTGAGCAACCTGTGCAAGCGGATCGGGACCGACGTCTACTGCACGACGGCCGACCGCTTCACGGGGTATCTCACCGCACGGTCGCCTTGATCAGGCCGCGAGACATGGCGGCCATGCCCTCGGAGATCCAGCCGGCGGTGAAGAGGGCCACGATGCCGAACGGGAAGAAGGCGAGGCCCTCGAGCAGCGTGTCCGGCTCCCAGAAGCCGAGGTCCATCGCGCCCAGCGGGGCGAGGAGCGGGGCGGCGAGGCACCACAGCGCGACGCTGTAGGTGGTGACCGCGACGGTGAACGTGGCGACGCCGACCGGGAAGCGCGTGAGCAGGTAGCCGATGCCGCGCCAGGTCGTGCCATCGGTCCAGTAGGCCTTCAGCCGGCCGAACCAGCCCTCGCCCTGCGGCGCGACGGCGACGGGCGGGAGCGTGCTGCCGAGCAGCGTGTTGGCGAGGCCGCGCTCCAGCATCAGGAGAGGACGGGTGGCGGCCAGCACGAGCGTGAGGAGCGGGATGCCGATGATCGTGATGGCGAGGCCGAGGCCGGTGGCCAGGCCGGTGACGAGCCAGATGAAGTAGGCCGTGCCGAGCGGCAGGCCGAGCAGGTTGTGGGTCAGTGAGGTCCAGCCGCGGGCGGTGATCAGGGGCCGCAGCGCGACGCGCCAGGCCGGGTCGGGAGTCAGGGTCGTGTCCATGCCTTCAGGATCGCCCGCGCGGCGCCCGCCCACCTTCCGGGCAACCTGTTTCCTGAGCGGTGGCTGGCCTCACTCGCGGGGTGCGGACTTGACACACGCGGCGAGGTTTGGTCGAATGACTAAGTCGCTTGACTAACCGTAAGGAGATGGCGATGAGCGAGCCCAGTCCTTCCTTCTACGCCTCGCCCGCCGAGGCCACCGCCGCCCCGCCCGAGGAGTTCCTCTATGTCGCGTGCCTCCACGAGGGGACCGGCGTCGACGAGCCCGACTTCCTCGCGGTCGTCGACGCCGAGGACGGGCGGATCGTGCACCGCCTGCCGATGCCGAACGTGGGTGACGAGCTGCACCACTTCGGCTGGAACCGCTGCAGCTCCGCGTGCCACGGCCCGGATCGCTCGCACCTGATCGTGCCCGGCTTCCGCTCCTCGCGGATCCACGTGGTGAACGTCGCCGACGATCCCCGCAAGCCGCAGCTCGAGAAGGTGATCGAGCCGGACGAGATCTTGCGCGCGACGGGCCTGACCCGCCCGCACACCGTGCACTGCATGCCCGGCGACAACATCGTCATCAGCATGCTCGGCGACGCCGACGGCAACGGCGCCTGCGGCTTCGCGGTGCTCGACGCGAAGACGTTCGAGATCAAGGGCCGCTGGGAGAACGGCGGCCCGCACCCGAAGCTCAACTACGACTTCTGGTACCAGCCGCGCCAGAACGTCCTCGCCTCGTCGGAGTTCGGCGAGCCCGTCGCCTACGAGGGCGGGTTCGATCCCGAGGACGTCGCGAAGGGCCACTACGGCAGCCGCCTCCACTTCTGGAACCTGAGCGAGCGGCGGGTCGAGCAGACCCTCGAGCTCGGCGAGGCGGGGATGGTGCCGCTCGAGATCCGCTGGCTGCACGACCCGGACGCCAACGAGGGCTTCGTCGGCGCAGCGCTCTCGAGCACGATGTGGCACTTCCACCGCGACAACGGCTCCTACAGTGCCGACCAGGTGATCGCCGTCGACGGCGTCGAGCAGGAGGGCTGGCCGTTCCCGGTCCCCGGGCTCATCACCGACCTCGTCGTCTCGATGGACGACCGCTTCCTGTACTTCTCCAACTGGCTGCACGGCGACCTGCGCCAGTACGACATCTCCGACCCGGCGAACCCGCGGCTGACCGGGCAGCTGCAGCTCGGCGGCGTCCTCGGCAGGCCGTTGGACGGCGGCCGCGACCTCAACGGCGGCCCGCAGATGCTCCAGCTCTCGCTCGACGGGCGCCGGCTCTACGTCACCAACTCGCTCTACTCGACCTGGGACAACCAGTTCTATCCCGGGCTGCGCTCCTGGCTGCTGCGCGTCAACTGCGGCCCGGACGGCGGCATGGAGCTCGACCCGGGCTTCTTCGTCGAGTTCGACCCGGCCCGCACGCACGAGGTCCGCCTCCAGGGCGGCGACTGCACGACGGAGATCTTCCAGTGATCGCGCACGTCGGGAGCTTCCCGGTCGAGGAGGGCCTGCGTGCGCTCGCGCTGGCCGGGTCGGCGCTGGTCTACACGATCGCGGGGGCGCTCGCGTGGCTCCGGCGTCGGTAGCCCTCCGGCAGACCGAGGAGGCGTTCCTCGACGCCGCGGAGCGCCTCCTCGTCAGCGCCGGCCACGCCGGAATCACGACACGGGCGCTCGCCGAGGAGGCCGGCGCCAACCACGGCCTCGTCCACTACTACTTCGGCTCGATGGAGAACCTGCTCGCCCGCGTGCTCGAGCGGTTCACCGAGCGCATGATCACGCGTCAGCGGGCGATGTACTCGGCCCCCGGCGTCCCGTTCGTGGACAAGTGGCGCACCGCCATGCGCTACCTCGACGCCGACCGCGAGTACCAGAAGGTCTGGTACGAGCTCCAGGCGCTGGCCTGGAACCGCCCCGAGCTGCGCGAGCGCGTCGCCCACGTCGACGCCGAGTGGCGGGCCGTCCTGAGCGAGGCCCTCGCAGAGCCGCGCGAGCACTACGGCATCGACATGCCGCTCCCCGCGCTGGTCTCGCTCGTGATCACGTTCAACGAGGGGATCATCTTCGAGCGGCTCTCCGGCATCGAGACCGGCCACGCCGAGCTGCTCGAGTGGATCGACGGCTGGCTTCGGCAGAAGGAGGAGCCATGACCATCATCGAGGCGCCGCGCGAGCAGACCCGCGCGCGCTATCCGGACAGCGACGGCTACGTCGAGCGCGACGGCGTCCGCATCTTCTACGAGGTGTATGGCACCGGCGACACGACCGTTCTGCTGCTGCCCACGTGGTCGATCATCCACTCGCGCCACTGGAAGGCACAGATCCCCTATCTCGCCCGCCACGCGCGGGTGGTGACCTTCGACGGGCGCGGCAACGGCAAGTCCGATCGCCCCGGAACCGTCGAGGCCTATGACGAGCGCGAGTTCGCCGCGGACGCGCTCGCCGTCATGGACGCGACCGCCACCGAGAGCGCCGTCATCGTCGGCCTCTCGGCCGGCGTGCTCTGGGGCACGCTGCTCGCCGCCGAGCATCCCGAGCGGGTCACCGGCGCCGTCTTCATCGCGCCCGCCGCGCCGTTCGGTCAACACTTCGCGCGGGTGACCACGCCCTTCGGCGAGCCGCTCGAGTCGTACGAGGGATGGGCCAAGTACAACCGGCACTACTGGCTCGAGAACTACCGCGACTTCCTCGAGTTCTTCTTCTCGCAGGTGTTCGTCGAGCCGCATTCGACCAAGCAGATCGAGGACTGCGTCGGCTGGGGACTCGACACGACGGGCGAGACGCTCGCGTTGACCGTGACTGGGACGCAAGCTCAACGACCCCGAGGAGTTCCGGCGCCTGTGCGAGCGGATCGCGTGTCCCGTGCTCGTCATCCATGGCACGGAGGACGCGGTGCGGCCGTTCTTCGTCGGCGAAGAGATGGCCGCGGTGACCGGTGGCACCCTCGCCGCGCTCGAGGGCGGCGGCCACTGCCCGCACGCGCGCGATCCCGTGCGCGTGAACCTGCTGCTCCGCGACGTCGATCGCGCCGCCGCCTCCGCGGCGCTGGACGCGCGGCCGCAACCGCCGCAAGCGCGCGCTCTACGTCTCGTCGCCGATCGGCCTCGGCCACGCGCGGCGCGACATCGCGATCGCCCGCGAGCTGCGCAACCTCCACCCCGACCTCGAGATCGACTGGCTCGCCCAGCACCCGGTGACCGCGGCGCTCGACGCCGCCGGCGAGCACGTCCACCCCGCCAGCCGCGACCTCTCCAACGAGTCGGTCCACATCGAGTCCGAGTCGGCCGAGCACGACCTGCACTGCTTCCAGGCCTGGCGCCGGATGGACGAGATCCTGGTCGCCAACTTCATGGTCTTCCACGACCTCGTCAGCGAGACCGACTACGACCTCTGGATCGCCGACGAGGGCTGGGAGATCGACTACTACCTGCACGAGAACCCCGAGCAGAAGCGCGCCGCCTACGCGTGGCTGACCGACTTCGTCGGCTGGCTGCCGATGCCCGACGGCGGCGAGCACGAGGCCATGCTCACCGCCGACTACAACGCCGAGATGATCGAGCACATCGCCCGCTACCCGCGGGTGCGCGACCGCGCGATCTTCGTCGGCAACCCGGAGGACGTCGTGCCCGACACGTTCGGGCCCGACCTGCCGGCGATCGCCGACTGGACCGGCGAGCACTTCGACTTCGCCGGCTACGTGACCGGCTTCGACCCGGCCGAGGTCGCCGACCGCGAGCGGCTGCGCGCGGAGCTCGGCTACGCGCCGGGGGAGCAGGTGTGCGTCGTCACGGTGGGCGGCTCAGGGGTCGGCCGCTCGCTGCTCGAGCGCGTCATGGCCGCCTTCCCCGAGGCCCGGCAGCACGTTCCCCGGCTGCGGATGATCGTCGTCGCCGGCCCGCGGATCGACCCGGCGTCGCTGCCCGCGCACGACGGCCTCGAGGTCCGGGCCTTCGTGCCCGACCTCTACCGGCACCTGGCCGCCTGCGACCTCGCCGTCGTGCAGGGAGGCCTGACCACGTCGATGGAGCTCACGGCCAACCGCCGGCCGTTCCTCTACTTCCCGCTCCGCCACCACTTCGAGCAGAACACCCACGTGCGGCACCGGCTCGACCGCTACGGCGCGGGCCGCTGCATGGACTTCGAGACGGCGACGCCGGAGATCATCGCCGCGGCGATCGCCGAGGAGATCGGCCGCGAGGTCGACTACCTGCCGGTCGAGACGGGCGGCGCCGCCGTCGCGGCCGCGCGGATCGCCGAGCTCCTCTGAGCGTCACCGCTTCTCGAAGAGCCCCGCCTTCAGCGCCGCCCAGTAGCCGCCGACGATCGGCAGCTGGACCTTGCTGGCCTTCGTGTCCACGGTGATCACGGACCCGTTGGTCGCGGGCGGCCCGCCCTCGAAAGCGCTTGTCTGACCGATCAGGTGACCGGTCACGATGATCCCGACCCGGTGGCCGGCCTTGAACGTGTGCTCGGTTGGCATCGTCGTGATCGGGAACCGGTACTCCTTGTCGATCCTCACCGGCCTCGCACTCTGGTACCACAGCGAGTCGCGGTTCGAGGAGTCCAGTCCACCTCGCGTCACGCGCCACTGCGTGACGTCCTGGGTGCGCTTGGTGACCTCGCGATAGCAAGCATGGTCGACGGTCTCCGGCGGCGCTGTGCAGGCGTCGCCGATCGTGCACGGCGTGCCGTCGCTCGCGGCGCCCCAGCACGTGCGGTCATCCGTCTGCGTGATCCCTTCGCCGCTCCGGCTGACCATCGTGAACGGCGTCGCGCTGTAGTCGACCACCAGCACACCGAGGTTCGACTGCTCGGTGCTCAGCGACGCCTCGAGCTCGAGCCGCGCGGTGCCGGACAGGCGCAGGTCGCGCTTCAGCGGCTGCGACAGGAAGACGCGCCGGTTCGTCTGGGCGCCGTCGGGGGCGTTGATGTACGCGGCCTCGCCGACCGAGTTGCTGCCGACGAACGACAGGGTGCGCGCGCCGCGGCCCCAGGGGTGGAGAGCGAGCGTGCCGGGCGCCGCCTCGCTCGTCCCGCTCAGGTACGTGCTGACGGTGGAGGTGCCCGGGACCGGCCAGTCGGCGTAGCTGTTCCAGACGTCCATCTCGTCCTCGACCGTCACCCGCCGCTCGCGCTCGATGTCGTTGTCGATGCCGTGCAGGTAGTGGTCGAACCAGCGGTGCAGCGTCTCGACCCACTTCGCGCGGCGCACCTCGAACGGGTCGGTGTGCCCCGTGCGCATCAGCCACAGCTTGCGCTGCACGCGGTTCTTCTTCAGCGCGTCCCACCAGAGGCCGAGGTGGTCCATGCGGACGTTGTCGTCCTGGAAGCCGTGGATGGCGAACACCGAGGCCCTGACCTTGCGAGCGTCCTTGACGTAGTCGCGGTCGCGCCAGAACTCGTTGACGTCGCCGTGCGAGTCGCCGTCGATCGTGTTGACGAACGTGTTGAGCTCGGCGCACAGCGGCTGGCGATTCGGGAGGTTGACGCCCGGAGGCGGGTCGGCGCTCGTCGTGATCGTCGGGTTGAGGCTGCCGCCCGGGTAGTTGTTGTTGTGTCGCACGCCTCCCGTGCGCGAGTAGTGGTACCAGGCGGAGATCGCCGAGACCGGCACGATCGTCTTCAGGCCCCTGACGCCGGTCGCGGCCACGCCGTTGGCCAGCGTGCCGTCGTAGGACTTGCCGATCATCGCCGAGCTGCCGTTGTGCCAGTCGGCGACCACCTCCGGCGACTCACGTCCGCCGCTCGTAGGCGGACGCGCGGCCGTTGAGCCAGTCGACGATCGACTTCTCGCCCGCGATGTCCTCCGGGCCGCCGTGATTCGGGCAGCCCTCCGTCGTGTAACCGGTGCCGAGCATTTGCCCCAGCACGTACGCGTAGCCGCGCGGCACGAAGTAGTTGTCGTAGAACAGCGGCCAGCGGTCGTTGACGCCGTCGCCGTCCCAGTCCGCCATGCACTGCGACTCGTTGCCGCGGCAGACGGTCGTGTAGTACGGGCTCGGATCGATGATCGCCGGCACCTCGACGTCGGTCCGCGGCCGGATGATGTCGGCCGTGACGAAGTCCATCTTGCCGTTGCCGTCCTGGTCGACGCCCGGCTGCGGGATGAACACCCGCTCCCGTATCGCCTGCGTGTAGTCGAAGACCGGCGCCGTCCTGCCGTCCGAGCCGATCGTGACCTCCGCCGCCTGGGCGGTACCGCCGAAGCCGAGCGTCGCGAGCGCCAGGATCGCGACCTTCCCGCCAAACCTGCTCATAGCGCCCTCCCTACCTTCGCGCAAGACCCCCTGCGCGGGAAGACTACTCCGGCAGCCCCACGACCTTGCCCGCGGCGCGGTTCTCCTCCATGTAGCGGTGCGCGTCCGCGATCTCGGCGAGCGGGAACGTGCGGTCGAGGATGTCCGCGTAGCGCCCGTCCTGCACGCGGTCGACGATGTCCTGGAAGGTCGCGCGCCATCCCGCGTCGTCGATCGTGCCGCTCTGGAAGTTGCTCAGCGGGACGCCGAGGCGCTCCGCCTCGGCGCGGGCGGGATCGAGGTTCCAGTCGAGCTCGAGGAACCCGGAGATGCAGGCCCTCCCGCCGGCGCCGACGGCCTTGAGCGAGTCGACGATCGTCCGCGGGCCGACCAGCTCGAACAGGCCGTCCACGCGCACGCGCGCCCCGACCTCGCCGTCGTCGATGACGACGTGATCGGCGCCGGCGGCCTCGAGCGCGGAGCGCTTGCTCTCCTGGCGCGTCGTGGCGAAGACCTCCAGGCCGCGGTCCTTGGCGATGGTGATGGCGGCCATGCCGACCGACGACGAGCCGCCGCGGACGAGCAGCGACTGGCCCGGGTCGAGCTCGAGCGTCTCGAGCGAGCCCCATGCCGTCCCGAAGCTCTCGGGGATCGCGCCCAGCTGCGGCCACGAGAGCGAGCTCTCGACCGGGATCACGTGCGTGACCGGCAGCAGCGCGTACTCCGCGTACCCGCCGTCGAACTCCCGCCCCATCCCGCCCATCGCCGCGACGACCGTCTGGCCGGTTTCCACGACCTCGCCCACGCACTCGATGCCCAGGACGCGCGGGAACTGGACCGCGGCGCCCGACTCCCCTGCCCGCGTGCCCAGCTCGGAGCGGTTGAGCCCGAACGCCCGCACGCGTACCAGGACCCATCCGGGGCGCGGCTCGGGGGTCGCGATCTCCTCGACGCTCAGCACCTCCGGGCCGCCGGGCGCGTGGACCACGGCCGCCCGCATCAACGCATCGCCTCGCCGAGCAGCGCGCGGGCGATCACGAGCTTCTGGATCTCGCTCGTGCCCTCGTAGATCTCCGTGACCTTGGCGTCGCGGTAGTAGCGCTCGGCCGGGAACTCCTTCGTGTAGCCGTAGCCGCCGAGGATCTGGATCGCCTCGCCCGTCTGGCGGCGGGCGACCCCGCTGGCGAACAGCTTGGCCTGCGCGCCCTCCACGGTGTGCGGGCGGCCCGCCTCCTTCAGCCGCGCGGCGCGCCAGGTCAGCGCCCGTGCCGCCTCGATCTCGGTCTGCATCTCGGCCAGCTTGTGCTGGATCGCCTGCAGCCGCGCGATCGGCCCGCCGAACGCGTTGCGCTGCTTGGCGTAGCCCGTGGCGAGGTCGAGCGCCGCCTGCGCGATGCCGACCGCCTGGGCGGCGATGCCGATGCGGCCGGTGTCGAGCGTGCGCAACGCGATCTTCATGCCCTCCCCCGGCTGGCCCAGTCGCTCGCCGGGTGTGGCCTCGAACGAGAGGTCGGCGGTGGAGCTCGAGTTGAGCCCCATCTTCTCCTCCTCGCGCGTGACCGCGAAGCCCTCGGCGCCGGCGCGCACCACGAACGCGCTGGCCCGCTCGTCCTCGCGGGCGAAGACGATGAAGGTCGAGGCGTAGGAGCCGTTGGTGATCCACTGCTTCGAGCCGGTGATGCGACTGTCGACGGCCCGCGTGCGCATCGCGGAGGCGTCCGAGCCGGAGCCCGCCTCGGTCAGCGCGAAGGCGCCGAGCTCCTCCCCGGAGGCCAGCGCCTCCACGTACGGGGAGCCGTGGGCGAGCAGCGGCAGCGTGCAGGCGCTGGTGTGGACGGCGACGGTCACGCCGACGCCGGCGTCGGCGCGCGAGAGCTCCTCGAGGACGAGCACGTAGGAGAGGAAGTCGGCGCCCGCGCCGCCATGCTCCTCGGGCACGCAGACGCCCATCAGGCCGAGCTCGCCGAGCTCGGCGAACAGCTCGCGCGGGAACGTGTGGTCGCGATCCCACTGCGAAGCGTGCGGGGCGATCTTCTCGTCGGCGAACCGGCGCGCGAGGTCGCGGATCTCCTCCTGCTCGTGCGTCAGCTCAGTCATGCGCGCGCCCGCGTGACGGCCACGCCGCCGCCGACCGCCGCGGCCGCCACCGCCGCGCCCGCGAAGCGGAGCCGCCGACGATCGAAGCGCAGGATCTCCCAGCCCTCCTCGCGCGCCACGCGCGCGAGCGTCTTGTCGGGATGCACGGCGACCGGGTGCCCGACGGCGCGCAGCATCGGCAGGTCGGACTCCGAGTCCGAGTACGCCCATGAGGCGGCCAGGTCGATGTCCTCGCGCTCGGCCAGCTCGCGTATCGCCTGCGCCTTGCCCTCGCGGTACGTGAACGGCCCGCCGGGGCGACCGGTGTAGTGGCCGTCGACGACCTCCGAGACGCTTCCCACCGCGCCGTCGAAGGTGAGCACGATCGCCATCAGCTCGGCCATCTCCTGCGAGGCGGCGGTGCAGATGAAGACCGGTCGCCCGGCGTCCTGGTGCTCGTAGGCGATGGTCAGCATCCGCGGGTACAGCCGCGGTAGCACGCCGGCCAGCACCTCGGGCGCCAGCCGCTGGAGGTCGCGCACCCGCACGCCCTGGAGCAGCTGCGAGATCCGCTCGCGCAGCGCGTCGGTGCCCTTGTCGGTCGAGCCTCGCAGGCTGAACAGGAGGTTCTCGTACGCGTCCTTGGCGAGCTGCCGGCGCGACACGAGCCCGGCCTTGTAGGCCGCGCGGCCGAACTGGTACGCGGACGAGCCCGCCATCAGCGTGCGATCGAGGTCGAAGAACGCCGCACCGGGTTCGTCGGCTCTCCGCAGCGCGCCTCCGCCGGGCGGCGGAGGGAGGATGTGCGGGCGCTCGGTCACACCTGGACTATGACGGCGTCGCCCTGGCCGCCGCCGGAGCAGATCGCCGCGCAGCCGTAGCCGCCGCCGCGCCTGCGCAGCTCGTGCACCAGCGTGGCGAGGATGCGGGCGCCCGAAGCCCCGATCGGATGCCCGATCGCCACCGCCCCGCCGTTCACGTTCACGCGGTCCTCGTCGATGCCGAGCATCCTGACCGAGTTCAGCGTCACCGAGGCGAACGCCTCGTTGATCTCCCACAGGTCGATGTCGCCCGGCTGCAGGCCGGCCTTGTCGAGCGCCTTCAGCGCCGCGTTGGCCGGGGTGCGGGCGAGCCACTCGAACTCGTCGGCCACCGCCGCCTGGGCGATGATCGTGCCCAGCACCTCGCGGCCCTCGCGCTCGGCCCACTCGTCGGAGGCGAGGACGAGCGCGCCGGCGCCGTCGTTGACGCCCGGCGAGTTGCCCGCCGTGTGCGAGCCCTCCTTGTGGGCGAGGCCGGGCAGCTTGGCGAGCGACTCGAGGCTGCTGTCACGGCGCGGCGCCTCGTCCACCTCCACCACGGTGTCGCCCTTGCGCCCCGGGACCGTCACCGCGACGATCTCCTCGGGCAGCCGGCCGTCGTCGGTGGCCGCGATCGTGCGCTCGTGCGAGCGCAGCGCCCACTTGTCGAGGTCGGCGCGCGTCATCTCGAGCTGCTCTCCGACCTCGGTGGCCTCCTCGAACATCTGCTTCCCGCTGAACGGGTTGCGCAGCCCGTCCTGGACCATCGCGTCGAGCGCCTTCATGTCCCCCATGCGGGCGCCGAAGCGCGCCTTCGGCAGCAGGTACGGCGCCTGGGACATCGACTCCATGCCGCCGCCGACCGCCACCTCGAGGTCGCCGGCGCGCACGGCCTGGTCGATCAGGCCCGCAGCGCGGATGCCCGACGCGCAGACCTTGTTGATCGTCTCGGAGGAGACCTCCTTGGGGATCCCCGCCTTGATCTGCGCCTGCCGCGAGGGGATCTGCCCCGTGCCCGCCTGGAGCACCTGGCCCATGATCACGTGCTGCACCTGCTCGGGCGCCACCTCGGCGCGCTCGAGGGCCGCCTTGATGGCGATCCCGCCCAGATCGGTGGGGTGCAGCGAGGAGAGTCCGCCGCCCAGCTTCCCCACAGGGGTGCGTGCAGCGCCGAGGATCACGGTTCGTGGCATAGCGCGAGTCTATTAAGGTGCGGGTTCGATGCGCGTGAGTTCAACCACTCAAGCGCCGCCGGACACGGGAGCCGACACGATCGCCGTCGGCGTCTTCGAAGGAGAGCGGATCGCCCATGACGTCGACGGGGCCCTTCAGGGCCTGGTCGACTCCGGCGAGGCGCGCGCCGGGCTGCGCAAGCTCGCGGTGGCCCACGCCGGCGGCAACCGCTATGTCCTCGTGGGGCTCGGCAAGCGCGACGACTTCGACGCCGAGCGCGCCCGCGTGGCCGCCGCCGCGGTGGCCGGCCGCGCGCGCGATCTGGGCACCAGGCGCCTGTGCTGGGAGATCCCGCACCACGTCGGCGCGACCGGCTTCGTCGAGGGCACGGTGCTCGCCGCCTACGAGTACCGCGCGTTCAAGACCGACGATGACGACGGACCGCGAATCGACGAGCTGATCGTCTCCGCCCACCACGACACGAGCGCCGAGGTCGAGCGCGCGGCCGCCGCGGCCGAGGCCGCCAACGCCTGCCGCGACCTCCAGAACGCGCCCGCCAACGAGATGACGCCGAGCGCGCTGGCCGAGCGGGCTCGCGCCCTGCCCGGGCTGCAGGTCGAGGTCTGGGGCCGGGCCGAGATCGAGGCGGCCGGGATGGGCGCCTTCGCGGGCGTCGCGCGGGGAACGCACGAGGAGCCGCAGCTGATCACGCTGCGCTACGAGCCGCCCGACGTCGCCGGCCCGCTGCTCGGGTTCGTCGGCAAGGGCGTGACCTTCGACTCCGGCGGGATCTCGATCAAGCCGGGCATGAAGATGAGCGAGATGAAGTTCGACATGTCGGGCGCCGCCGCCGTGCTGGAGGCCACGGGCGCGATCGCACGGCTCGGGCTGCCGGCCCGCGTGGTGACGGTGATCGGCGCCACCGAGAACCTGCCGAGCGGCCACGCCGTCAAGCCCGGCGACATCCTGCGCGCCAAGACCGGCACGACGATCGAGGTCATCAACACCGACGCCGAGGGCCGGCTCGTCCTGGCCGACTGCCTCGCCCACGCGATCGACCAGGGCGCCGAGCGGCTCGTCGACCTCGCCACGCTGACCGGGGCGATCGTCACGACCTTCGGCAACACCTACGCCGGGCTGTTCGGCTCCGACGACGCGTGGTGCGCCGAGGTGCAGGCGGCCGGCGACCGGAGCGGCGAGCTGCTGTGGCGGCTGCCGCTGCACGCCGAGTACGCCGACCTGATCAAGAGCCGCTACGCCGACCTCGCCAACGCCGTCGAGGCCCGCAAGGCGGGCTCGATCACCGCGGCGCAGTTCCTCAAGCGCTTCACCGGCGACGTCCCGTGGGCACACCTCGACATCGCCGGCACCGCGTACGAGAACGGCAAGCCCTACACGCCGAAGGGCGGCGCGGGCTTCGGGGTGCGGCTGCTGGTCGAGCTCGCGGCGGCCAACGCCGGCGCCCCCGACCTGCATTAGTCCTGATCGATGGATCAGGACTACCGCTTGAAATCCGCTGAGCGGCGGGGCACACTGGCTGCACTGTTGTGCGGGAGCAGGGGGGAAGACATGCGTCGTTCATGTCTAGCTGTGTGCGTGTCCGTGCTGGTGGCGTCGGGGGTGGCCGCCGCTGGCGCTCTAGCTGCGCCGGGCTTCCAGGGGGAGCACGCGATGGCGCCGGACCTCGACGCGCGTGACGGGCGAGTAGCGCCGTCGGCGCGCCAGCGGGATCTGGCGTCCGGCCTGCAGGTGACGTGGAACCGCTTCGGGACGCCGCACGCGGTGGCGCCGAGGAGCGGCTATCTGGCCACCGGGCTGTCGTCCGACAACGTGACGGCCGCGCGCCAGTGGGTCGCGCGCAACCGCTCGCTGCTCGGCATCGGCGCGACCGGCCTCGAGGTCGTCACCGCCACCGATCACGCCGTGCTGCTGCGCCAGACGTTCGACGGCGTGTCGGCCGGCCGGGACGGCCTGATCGCCGTGGGCGTCAGCAACGGCCGGGTCGCCTACGCATCCTCGTCGCTCGCGCAGGACACGAGCATCACGGGCGCGCGCGACATCGGCGCCGCGGCCGCGGTCCGCGAGGCCGCCCGTAACGCGCACATGACCGCCGGCACGGTCGGCAACGCCCGCGAGCGACGCGGCTGGACGGTCCTCGATGCCAGCGGGCTCGCCCGCCCGGCGCAGGCGCGGCTGGTCGCCGTCCCGACGCCGCGCGAAGGCGTCCGCCTGGCATGGGAGACGTCGCTGATAGATGGCGACGACGGTGTCGCCTCATTCGTCGACGCCGAGACCGGCGAGGTGCTCGTCCGCGAGGGGCTCGTCGACTTCCTGGCCGACAACCCGACCTGGACGGTGTTCCCCAACTCGCCCCCGCAGAACTACGCGAGCACCGACACGCGCGTGCGCTGGTGCTGGCTCACCACCACCAACTGCGCGCTCGTGCTCAACAACCCGGCGTCGCCGATGTGGGACGTCGACGCGCGCAGCAACCAGCCCACCTTCACGACGCAGGGCAACAACGCCTTCGCCGTGCACAACTGGACCAGCACCGACCCGTTCACGGTCGGCACCGAGCGGGCGACCCCGAGAATCGACCGCGAGTACGCCTACCCGTGGACGAACCAGTGGCAGACGCAGCGCTGCAACCCGGCGGTGTTCGAGTCGCCGCAGCGCAACGACATCGACGCCGCGCGGGCGAACCTGTTCGCGATGCACAACCGGATGCACGACTGGGCGTATGGGCTCGGCTTCACGGAGGCCACGTGGAACCTCCAGTCCTTCAACTTCGGCCGCGGCGGGGCGGAGAACGACCTCGAGCAGGGCAACGCCCAGGCAGGCGCGCATGCGCATCGGCAACACGGCGCCGTCACGCGACAACGCCAACCAGATCACGCCCGCCGACGGCCTCCCACCGATCACGAACATGTACCTCTGGCAGCCGATCGCGGCGGCCTTCTACGCCCCGTGCGTGGACGGCGACTTCGACATGTCGGTGATCGGCCACGAGTACGGCCACGCGATCTCCAACCGCATGGCGGGCGGGCCGAACGCGGGCCTGTCGGGCAACCAGCCCCAGGCCATGGGCGAGAGCTGGTCGGACCTGATGGCGACCGAGTACCTGCACGAGAGCGGCTTCACGCCGGTCGGCGGCGAGAACCCGTTCGCCGTCGGTCCGTACGTGACCGGCGACAAGGTGGCCGGCATCCGCAACTACGGGATGAACAACAGCCCGCTCAACTACTCCGACGTCGGCTACGACTTCGTCTGCAACGACGGCAACTGCACGCAGCGGACGCAGGTCCACGCCGACGGCGAGATCTGGAGCGCCACCAACTACGACATCCGGCAGGCGTTCATCGGCCGCTACGGCGACACGGGCGGGCGACGCTGGATGCAGCTCGTGTTCGACGCCTGGCTGCTGATGGCGACCGGGAACGTGAGCATGATCGACGCGCGCAACGCGATCCTGGCCGCCGACCAGCTGCGCAACAACGGCGTCAACCTGGACATCATGTGGAATGCCTTCGCCAAGCGCGGCTTCGGCCAGGCGGCGAGCAGCAACGGCGACGAGGACTTCGACCCGGTGCCGGCCTTCGACTCGCCGTACGCCGACGAGGCGACGGTGCGGTTCCGGCCGTCCGGCAACGCGTCCGGCGCGTCCGCCCAGCTGTTCGTGGGCCACTACGAGGCGCGCGCGAACCCCGTCGCGGACACGGACCCGGGCACGCCGCTGAGCGACGTGTTCAAGCTCGTGCCGGGCACGTACGAGCTCGTCGCCCGCGGCGCCGGCTTCGGCCACGTGCGGACGACGCTCACGGTGCGCGCCGGCCAGCTGCGCGACCTCGCGGTCAACATGCCGCTCAACGTCGCGTCGGGCGCCAACGGCGCCGCGGCGACGGGCGACGGCGTGAACCTCGGCGCGCTGATCGACGACACCGAGAACGACCAACTGGGCGTCGCTCAACTCGCCGATCGCCGGCAAGCAGGTGACGGTGAAGCTCGACCAGCGCCGGACGTTCGACCGCATCCAGGTGAGCGCCATGCTGCGCCATCGGATCCTGACGAACGCCGACAGCGGCTCGCAGGGCCGGTTCTCGGCGCTGCGGCAGTTCGAGCTGCTGGCGTGCGACGCGCGCGGCGCGGTCGACTGCTCGCAGCCGTCGCAGTTCACGTCCGTGCTCACGAGCGCGGCCGACGCCTTCCCGTCGGCCATCCCGCGGCCGCGGGCGCCGGACCTGATCATCCGCTCGTTCGCCGTGCCGGCCACCCGCGCCACGCACGTCCGGCTGCGGGTGCTCACCAACCAGTGCACGGGAGCGCCGGCCTACCAGGGCGATCAGGACGACGATCCCGGCAACGTCACCGACTGCGACGAGGGCTCGACGCAGGACGACTTCGTCCGCGCGGCCGAGCTGCAGGTCTTCAGGTGATGATGAGGACGATCGCGACGATCGTCCCGTAGACGATGACCACGCGCCGGAGGATCTCGGGAGGGATCCTCCGGCCGTAGCGCGCGGCGACCAGCGAGCCGCCCACCGAGCCGACGGCGATCAGCGCCGCGGCGTCCCACGCGACGTCGGCGACGATGATGAAGAGCAGGCCGGCGACGGCGTTCGCCACGCCTGCCAGCACGTTCTTCATCGCGTTGAGGACCTGGAGGTTCTCCGCGAACGACAGCCGCAGGAGCGACATCAGGATGATCCCCTGGGCGGCGCCGAAGTAGCCGCCGTAGATGCCGACGGCGAACGACGAGGCCACGCCGGCGGGCATGTTGTCGCCGCCCTCGTGGATCTTGGGCGAGGGCCGCAGCGCCATCAGGGCGACGGCGAGGAGGATCAGCGCCGGCACGATGGCGTCGAACACCGCGTCGGGCAGCTCGAGCAGCAGGATGCCGCCGATCACGGCGCCGATCGAGGTCCCGATGGCGAGGATCCCGCAGCGGCGCCACTGCCCGCGCAGCTCACGCCGGTACCCGAACGACCCCGCCACGCCACCCGGCACGAGCCCGACGCAGTTCGAGACGTTGGCCGTGACCGGCGAGTAGCCGACCGCCAGCAGGGTCGGGAAGGTGATGAGCGAGCCGGAGCCGACGACCGTGTTCACGGCCCCGGCCACAGCTCCCGCGACCAGCACGGCGAGGGCCTCGAGCTCCGTCATGAAGGCGCGTAGTCAAGCAGTCGCGTCACAATCGTCGGCCATGGACTTCGACCTGTCGCCTGACCACGACCTCATCCGCAGCACCGTGCGCGACTTCGCCGAGCAGGAGATCGCGCCGGTCGCCGAGGAGCTCGACCGCGAGAAGCGCTTCCCCTACGAGATCGTCGCCAAGCTCGGCGAACTGGGGCTGATGGGCATCCCGTTCCCCGAGGAGTACGGCGGCGGCGGCGGCGACTCGCTGGCCTACGCCATCGCGGTCGAGGAGCTGACGCGGATCGACTCCTCGGTGGCGATCACGCTCTGCGCGCACACCTCGCTCGGCACCCAGCCGGTCTACCTGTTCGGCTCCGAGCAGCAGAAGCAGGACTGGATGCCGGAGCTGACCGCGGGCCGCAAGCTGGGCGCCTTCGGGCTGACCGAGCCGGAGGCCGGCTCGGACGCCGGCAACGTCCGCACCCGCGCCAAGCTCGAGGACGGCGAGTGGGTGATCAACGGCGCCAAGCAGTTCATCACCAACGCCGGCACCGACATCTCCGGCATGGTGGTCATCACCGCTCGCACCGGCGACGACGAGATCTCCAACCTGCTGGTGCCGAACGGCACGCCGGGCTACGAGCAGGGCGAGCCGTACCGCAAGATGGGCTGGAACGCGTCCGACACGCGGCCGCTGACCTTCACCGACTGCCGCGTGCCGGAGGACCACCTGATCGGGCCGCGCGGCGCGGGCTTCAAGCAGTTCCTGCGCGTGCTCGACATCGGGCGGATCGGGGTGGCGGCGATGGGCGTCGGGCTCGCCCAGGGCGCGCTGGACCAGGCGCTGGCCTACGCCAAGGAGCGCAAGGCGTTCGGCAAGCCGATCTCCAAGTACCAGGCGATCCAGGCCAAGCTCGCCGACATGTCGACCGAGATCGAGGCCGCCCGGCTGCTGACCTACAAGGCGGCGCTGCTGAAGGACGCCGGCCGCAACTTCACGCTCACCGCCGCGCAGGCCAAGCTCAAGACCGGCCGGCTGGCGGTGCGCAGCGCCGAGGAGGCGGTCCAGATCCACGGCGGCTACGGCTACATCGAGGAGTACCCGGTGTGCCGCTTCTACCGCGACGCCAAGATCCTCACCATCGGCGAGGGCACCGACGAGGTCCAGCAGATGGTGATCGCCCGCGCGCTCGGCGCGTGAGGCTCCTCTCGCTCTGGATCGTCCTGTTCGCCGTCTACCTGATCGGCGGCGAGCCGCTGGGCGCGGACGAGCAGGAGTACCTGCGGATCGCGAGCGCGCTGGGGGACGAGATCGTCCGCTCGCCGCTCGGCCTCGGCTTCCCGCTCCTGATCGCGCCCTTCGGCGAGAGCGCCGCCGCGGTCGTGCTGGCCGCCGTCGCCGCGCTCGGCTTCGTGCTGGCCGCGCTGCTGGCGCGGCGGATCGTGCCCGAGCCGTACGCGAGCGCCGGGGCGGCGCTGGCGGGCCTGTCGGCGCCCGCCGTCGCCTACGCCGGGACGATCCTGCCGGGCGCGACCGCCGCGACGCTGCTCGCGGGCGCCACGCTGTGCGCGGTGACGGCGCGCGAGGCCCCGCGCCCGGCGCCGGTCTTCGCGGCGGCGGCGATGCTCGGCGTGCTGCCGTGGCTCGATCCGCTCTACGTGGTCCCCGCGGCGCCGGTCGCCGTGGCGCTGTACCTGTGGTGCCGCCGCGGGCGGCGCGGCACGATGGGGCTGATCGCGGTCGAGCTGGCGGTCGCCTCGCTGGTGCTCTACGCGACGCTCAACGAGCGCCTCTACAGCGGCTTCACGCCCTGGTCGGAGCTTCCCTCGGGCGTCTCGCCCACCGGCGCCGAGACGCTCGGCGAGTACCTGGAGCGCGTGCCGCGGCTGCTGACCCTGTGGCTCGACCCCTCCGCGGGCCTGCTGCGGTGGGCGCCGATCTTCGCCTTCGTGCCGTTCGCCGCCTGGCTGCTGCTGCGCTCGCGGCGCGAGGATCTCGCGCGCGTGGTCCCGGAGTGGGCGGGCGCCGAGGCGGCGGCCGGGCTCGCGCTGACCGTGTTCGCCGCCGTGCTGCTGGTCGCGACCTTCCTGGTGACGACGATCGACACCGAGCCGTTCGCGGCCCGCCACCTGATCCCGGCCCTGCCGGTGGCCGGCGCCCTGATCGCCTGGGGCCTGCGCCGCGCCCCGCGCGTCGGCGCCGTGCTCGGCGCGGTCACGCTGGCGATCAGCGCCTGGCAGCTGATCTAGAGCACGTGACGCTCGAGCCAGTCGTTGCGGAACGCGCCGCGCGGGTCGAGCCGCTCCGTGAGCGCCCGGAAGTCCGCCAGGCGCTCGTAGCGGTCCGCGATCGTGGCCGACCCGGCCAGGAACACCTTGCCCCAGTGCGGCCGCGCCGCGAAGGGCGCGAGGGCGACCTCGAGCGCGCCGGCCAGGCGCCAGACCAGCTCGGGCTCGCGCTTCCAGGTGAAGTGGAAGCCGATCGTGTCCTGGCCGTACTGAGGGCTCAGCCACAGCGCGTCGGCGTCGACCGTGCGGATCTCGGCGATCTGGAGGGCGGGCCGCAGCGCGTCGCCGAGCGCGCAGACGGCCGCGATCGCGGCGACGGCGTGCTCGCGCGGGACGAGGTACTCGCTCTGGATCTCCTCGCCCGCGCTGGGCGTGAACTCCATCCGGAAGTGCGGCAGGCGGTCCGACCACGCGCCGGGCACGGCGAGCTGGCGCGTGGCGTGGACGGGGTCCATGCCCGGGAGCGGATGGACATCGGCCGGCGCCGGCCGCGCGCCGTCCAGCTCGGCGGGCGGCTCGCCGCGCGACTTCACCCACACCTGGTCCGAAGTCTCGTTCCAGCGCGTGAAGACGCTGACGCTGTAGCCCGCGCCGAACACCTCCGGCACGGCGTCCCAGGGCAGGCCCTCGAACACGCGCTGGCGGATCTCGTAGGCGGGCTCGGCGTCGAGCGTCACCCGCGTCAGCACGCCGAGGGCGCCGAGCGAGACCACCATGCCGTCGAAGTCCGGATCGCCGCGGCGGGCGGTGATGAGCTCGCCGCTCGAGGTCACCAGCTCCAGCCCCGCGACAGCGGTCGCGAGGTTGCCGGTCCCGGAGCCGTGGGTGGCGGTGGCGATCGCGCCGGCGACCGAGATGTGCGGCAGCGAGCCCAGGTTGTGCAGCGCCAGCCCTTCGGGCTTGAGGCGCTCGGCGACGTCGCCATAGCGCAGGTGGCCGGGCACCGTCACGGTCCCGTCGCCTACCTCGACCTCGCCCGGCAGGCCGTCGAGCGCGACGAGCTCGTCGGAGTCGCCGATGTCCGTGAACGAGTGCCGCGAGCCGATCGCGCGGATGCGCGACGCGCGAGAGACGATCTCCTGCAGCTCCTCGACCGACCCCGGGCGGTGCACCGTCCGCGCCCGGTACTCGTAGTTGCCCGCCCAGTTGCGCATCAGCGCCGCCGGACGCGGAGCTCGAGCGCGTGGATCTGCTCCTGCCCGTAGGAGCCGGTCTGGACCGGGCCGGCGGCGCTCACGCGGTCGCCGATGCGCGGGTCGCGCCGCGGGCGCAGGTCGGGCGCGATGTCGATCGCCGTCATGCCCGGCAGTGTGATCGAGCCGCCGTCGAGCACGACGTGCAGGTCGCCGTCGCCGTCAGGGTCGACGCTCTCGACGTAGAGCACGCTGCCGCGCACGGCGCGGCAGCCGGGCACGTCGTCCGGGCAGCGCGAGCGGCGGACGTCGGGCACGGGCGTGGGACGAGCCTCGACCTCGACCTTGACCGGCTCCGGCGTCGCCGTCGGCGCCGCGCGGCGGGGCGCCTCGCCGCGATCGTCGATCGCCAGGACGGCCAGCGCCACGGCCGCGACCAGCAGGATCGGCAGCAGGTAGCGCACCTGATCAGCCTAGTCGCGTGCGCTGGTCGGGCCGGGCGGCGTCGCCGGCCTCGACCGCCCCGCGGGCGAGGATCGCGCTGGCGGCGCTGGCGGGATCCAGCCGCCGCGCCACGACCTCGTCGAGCAGCTCCGCCACCTCGGGGTCCTCGCGCAGCGTCGCCTCCAGCGCCCGCCGCAGGCGCATGGTGGCCAGTCCCAGCACCTCGCTCATCAGGTTGCGGCGCCGGCGCTCGGACAACGTGCCCTCCGCCTCGACGTACGCGCGGTGCTCGGCGATCTTCTCGGCGAGCTCCTCGATCCCGGTGCCGCGGACCG
This sequence comes from uncultured Solirubrobacteraceae bacterium, assembly GCA_963835525.1. Lineage (GTDB taxonomy): Bacteria > Actinomycetota > Thermoleophilia > Solirubrobacterales > Solirubrobacteraceae > DASSUW01. The sequence goes on along the minus strand of CAWIFM010000008.1, from coordinate 719,471 downwards.
CCTCGGTCTTGAGGATCGGCACCCGCCACCCCTCCTGCGGACCGAGCGACAGCACGCCGCGGATCTCGCGCACCATCGTGTCGGTCAGCGGGTGGTCGGACTTGTTGACGACGATGATGTCCGGGATCTCCATGACGCCGGCCTTGAGCGCCTGGATCGAGTCGCCCGACCCGGGGATCAGCACGAGCACGACGGAGTCGGCATGGTCGATCACATCGACCTCGGCCTGGCCGACGCCGACCGTCTCCAGGAACACGTCGTCCTTGCCGGCGGCGTCCATCAGCAGCGCGGTCTGCAGAGCCGCCTCGGCGAGGCCGCCGAGCGCGCCGCGGGTGGCCATCGAGCGGATGAACACGCCCGGGTCGAGGAAGTGGTCGGACAGGCGGATGCGGTCGCCCAGCAGCGCGCCGCCGCGGAACGGCGAGCTGGGGTCGATCGACAGCACCGCGACCTCGCGCTCGAGCGCGCGCTGGTGCTTGATCAGCGCGCCGATGAGCGTCGACTTGCCCGCGCCGGGCGGCCCGGTGAAGCCGACCACTGCGGCGGCGCCGGTGTGCGGGTAGACCTCGCGGACGAGCTCCCAGCCCTCCGGGTCGTCGTCCTCGACCAGCGAGATCCCGCGCGCCAGCGCGCGCTTGTCGCCCGCCAGCAGGCGCTCGGCGAGGCTCGGCTTCGGATCGGCCATTGTGGCGAGGATACGATCAGTGGCCGATGGCGACGGTCGCCAAGCCGCCAACTCCCCTGCATGTCCGCGGTGCGCCGGAGCCGCTCCACGGCGGCCCACTGGCCCTGCTGCGCTTCATGCGCGCGCACGGGATGCTCAACCACAGGTACGCGCGGCTGCTGGCGCGGTGGGCGTGGCTCAGGCTGCGCTGGGGGCGCCGGCTGCAGACCGACGGGATCTGCTTCGTCGGCCCGGGCGTGAAGCTCGAGATCGGGCGCGACGCGGTGCTGCGGCTTGGCCGCTGGTCGTGGATCGGCCACGGCACCAAGATCCGCGTCCACGAGGGCGAGGCCGAGATCGGCGCCAAGACGGTGCTCGGCCAGGAGTGCACGATCTCGGCCTTCCAGCACGTCTCGATCGGCCGCGAGTGCGTCGTCGCCGACCGCGTGATGCTGATCGACTTCGACCACGGCGTCGTCGAGACCGAGCGCCCGATCCGTCTCCAGGGCATCTACAAGCGCGACGTGCGCGTCGGCCACAACTGCTGGATCGGCTACGGCGCCTGCATCCTGCGCGGCGCCACGGTCGGGAACAACGCCATCGTCGGGACCTCCTCGGTGGTGACCAAGGACGTCCCGGACAACGCCGTGGTGGCCGGCGCGCCGGCCCGGCTGCTGCGGATGCGGCCGGAGCCCGAGACCCTGCGCTGGGACTGAAGTCAGCCGCCGGCGTCGCGTGCGAGGCGGCGCAGGTGGTCGACCTCGGAGCGGGCCTGCGCCGGCAGGTCCATCAGCGACAGCCGCTGGGCGCTCTCCGCGACCTCGGCGGCGAAGCCGCTTCCGCGTCCCACCGCGGTGGCCGCCGGAGAGGGCGTCGTCGTGCTCCCCATGCGTCGGAGGAGCGGCGCGAGCACTGTCGTCACCACGGTCACGACGATCAGCGCCGCGAGCACGTTGATGCCCTCGCCGACGTCCATCCCGAGGATCGCGCCGACGCCGGCGAACGTCTCGATCCCGAGCGTGAGCGCGGAGACCTGACTCAGTCTTCGCACGGCGGGCGAGTCGGCCGGCCGCAGCGCGCCGAGCATGAGCGACGCGTGCGAGGTCCACAGCGCGGCGAGGCCGGTCACCCCGAAGGCCCGCCACAGCCAATCGACGTCGTCGATCCAGAGCCCGCCGATGAGCGTGACCAGCGCCGCGATCGACGCCGCGATCGTCGCCAGCCCGAGCGCGCGCAGGCGCTCGTCCGAGCGGTCGCGCAGGCCGGCGCCCGCCGCTGCCGTGCAGGTGAAGACGCTGAAGCCGAGGCTGGTCCCGACGACGCGCCAGTGGATCTCGTCGAACGAGCCGCTGAGCAGTGCGATCACGGCGACGGCGCCGGACACGCACAAACCGCCGACCAGCGCCCTGCTGACCAGGCTACGGAGGTCCATCGGCGGCCAATGTAGCGCCGGCGACGACCGCGTCCTCCCATGCCATCCCGGTGCTCTTGAAGAGGCGCGGTCCCGCCGGGATCTCGGCGCCGCCCACCAGCTCGCTCAGCGTCACGAGGTCGCCCTCGGCGAGCACCCCGGCCTCGATCGCGCCGAGCACGTCGCCGGCCTCTCGCAACGCCGAGCCGCGCGACTCGACGACCACGGTGGCCCGTGCGGCGAGCCGGTCGTCGGTCTCGCGGGCGGCCGGCTCGTGCGACCCGATGGCCACCACGCAGGCGTGGTCGGCGACGAGCGAGCCGTCGAACAGCGGCTCGCGCGCGGTCGTGCAGCAGCAGATGACGTCGGCGGCGGCCACCAGCTCGTCGCGCCGCGGATCGTCGCGGCCGAGCAGCTCGACCTCGGCGAGCCCGAGCGCCGCGGCGTGCGCCTGGGCCTGGGGACCGCGGCCGAAGACGACGAGCCGCCGGGCGCCCGGCGCGGCCAGCCGTCGCACGGCGACCAGCGAGACGGCGGCCGTACGCACGTTGGTGAGCGCGATGCCGTCGACGAGCGCCACGGGCGCCAGCGTCGCCGTGTCGAAGACCACGCAGATGCCCTGGACGCGCGGCTCGGCCGGGCCGACGGTGACGAGCTTGACCGCCGCCACCGGCCCGAAGGCGGCCGGCATGACGAGCAGCTCGCCCTCGCCGGCGGGCACGATGGTGCGCGGAGGCCCGGCCTCGGGGTCGAGGCCCGCGGCGAGCGCCGCCTCGAGCGCGTCGGCCGCGGCGGCCACCGAGGGCGGGTCGAGGAACGGCAGGCTCACCGCAGCACGAACCCGGTGCCGAGCTCGTCACGCGGATCGAGCACGAAGCGGTGCTCGCCGGTCCGGTAGGCGCTCCCCTCGACCTCGGTGACGACCCCCTCCCCCGTGCGCTCGACCACGCGCCCCGCGAACGTCGTCCCGACGATCGAGTCGTGCCGCAGCTCCTGGCCGGGCTCGAGGTCGAGCAGGGCGAGGCGCGCCGAGGTCCCCGACCCGCAGGGCGAGCGATCGACCTCGCCGTCGGCGAACACGGTCACGTTGCGCTGGTGCAGCGGCCCCATCTCGTCGTAGAGGATCGTGCCGTAGATGCCCGAGAGGCGCTCGTCGGCGTGGCGCGCCGCCTCCGTGCCCTCGAGCGCGCGCTTGACCTCGCGCCCGGCGGCGATCAGCTCGCCGATCCGCTCGGGCACGACCTCGAGCCCGAGGTCGGCGGCCGCCACGCTGGCGTAGATGGCCCCGCCGTAGGCGACGTCGACCGAGACGCCCGCCGCCTCCACCCCGCGCGCGATCACGTAGGCCGGCACGTTGCGGAACGTCACCGACGCGACCGCCCCGCCCGCGCAGCGGACCCGCGCCACGACGCGCCCGGACGGCACGTCGATCGTCACCACCGCCTCGCCGTCGGGCTCGCACGCGATACGACCCGACTCCACCGCCCACGCGCCGAGTGCGATCGTGCCGTGCCCGCACGCGGTCGAGTAGCCGTCCTTGTGCCAGAACAGCACGCCGAGGTCGGCGCCGGCGTCGTCGGGCGGGACCGGGAAGCAGCCGTACATGTCGGCGTGCCCGCGCGGCTCGTGGCACAGCAGGCGGCGCACGGCGTCCACCTCGGCGCTCCCGCGCGCGTGCTCGCGCCGCTCGCGCACGGTGGCGCCCGGGATCTCGGGCGCGCCGCCGGTGACGATGCGGAACGGCTCGCCGGCCGTGTGGTAGTCGGTCGTCACAAGTTCCATCAGCGGAGTATCTTCGCGCCCAGAACTGTCGCCGAAGGGGAGCGGGCGTGAAGGTACGAGACGCGATGACCCAGGAGGTCCTGACGATCACGCCGGGGCGGACCCTGCGCGACGCCGCACGCTTCCTGAGCGACCACAACGTCGGGTCGGCCGTGATCTTCGACCCCGAGCAGCCGGGCCCCGGCATCGTCAGCGAGCGCGACATCGTGCGATCGCTCGGCGCCGGCCAGGATCCGGACCAGGAGAGGGTCGGGGACCACTTGACGGCCAACGCGGCCTTCGCCGACGCCGACTGGGACCTGGAGAAGGCCGCCGACGCGATGGCGCGCGGCGGCTTCCGTCACCTCGTCGTGGTCAGCGACGGCGAGGTCCAGGGCATCATCTCGATGCGCGACATCATGGCCACCTGGCGGCCTAGCGCACGATCCTGAACCGCACCTAGAGCCCGCGGCCGCAGACCGGCCAGGGCCGGGTGCCCTCCTGCTCGTAGAGCATCGCCGCGCGCTGATCCTGCTCGGCCTCGGGGGCACGGGCCGGGTTGCCGCGGCCGCCCATCCGGCGCCACGTCGCGCGCGAGAACTGGTACTTGCCGTGGTAGCGCCCGTCGCGCGAGACGGCGGTCGGGTCGCCTCCTGACTCGCACTGCGCGATCTTCGCCAGCACGGTCGCCGCGTCGCTCGCGGGCGCCGACGAGCTGCGCGCGGTGAGACCGAGCGCGGCCAGCGTCTGCGGGCCGGCGATGCCGTCGACCGCGAGGCCATTGGCGCGCTGGAACTGGCGCACGGCCTTGCGCGTCTGCGGGCCGTAGATCCCGTCGGCGGGGATGCCGAGCGCCTGCTGGAGCGCCGAGACCGAGCTACCTGACGTGCGGACGACCTTGGCCGACTGGCGATCGGCGGCGACCGCGCCGCCGGCGGCGAAGGTCAGCGAGACGAGCGCCATCGCGGCAAGGCTGCGGCGCCCGCGCAGGCGGCGCAGGCGGCGTACGGCCTCGAAGCGCCGCGCACGAGAACGGCGCTGGGAATCCAGCCAGGGTTCAAATTCAGTTGTCGGCACAGCGGGGAACTCCTCTGGTCTCTGCGCCTACGGGGTTAGCTGACGGGCTCGCGCGAAGACCTGCGCTACGCCGCTCTACTGCGGCGATTCGCCCCGGGAACCGGAGACATCCGGTTCCAGGCGGTTCCCCCGTTCCCCGCCGCCTGGGCGACGGAGATTCGGCAAGGTTCGGTTGTGACGAAGCGGGGCACCTTACACACCGCCTCCCCCGGAATGATCGGCCGGGGCAACTAAAGCTTCACACCAGCGGCGCCAGAGACCGCAAACCGGGCTCGACCGCCGGGTCGGCGAGCGCGGCCTCGAATCCCGCCAGGTGGCCCTCGGCGCGCTCGCGCGGGTAGTCGCCGGCCGTGCCGGCGGAGATCAGGAACGCCCAGTCGGAGGCCTGGAGCGCGAGCAGCTCGCGCAGGGCGCGATCGGACGGCCGCGCGCGGCCGCTGAAGGCGCGCAGCTCGGCGCCGCGCTGGGTCCACGCCAGGGCGCCCACGGCAGGCCCGCTCCAGGTCCGCAGGTCGCGCCCGTCGCCCCAGCTCGTGACCGGCGGGTCGACCGGGGCGTCCAGCTGCTCGCCCTCGCCCGGCGGCGCGAGCTCGACTCCCTCCCGCTCGCACGCCTCGAGGACGGCGCGCAGCCAGTCGACGCCCTCCGGCCAGAAGTGGCCGAGCAGCTCGGTGTCGAGCGCGACGACCGACGGCCCGCCGCGGGCCGCCACGCAGCGCACGAAGTCGTCGGCATCGGCGGCCACCTGGGCCGCGGCGCGGTCGGGGTCGTAGACGGCGCCGTCGTTCGCCCACGCGCGGTGGCGGTGCTCGGTCAGCCGGTGCGTGTCGAGGTACGGCGCCTTCGCGGGATAGCCGTCGCGGTGCCAGACGAGCTCGATCGCCTCGCGGTCGAGCGGCGCCAGCACCACGCCGGCCTCGGTGCAGCGCGGCGCCTGTGGCCCGGGCCCGAGCACGTCGGTCCAGTCGACGCAGGCGACCCGCACGCCGGCCTCCTCGAGGATGTCGTCCAGCCACGGCGCGTGCGCGCACTCCGGCAGCCAGAAGCCCCCGCCCCACTCCCCGAAGCGCACGCGGTGCGACGCGATCCCGGTGCGCAGCTGGAGCCGCACGCCGGTGCCGGTGGCCAGCAGCGGCAGGACCGGGTGGGTGGCCGCCGAGGTCCACGTCGCGTGCGGCGCGAAGGCGGCGAGCAGGTCGCCGCGGCGCTCGAGCTCGTCGGCGGCGGCGGCATACGACGCGGCGCTGCGCTCCAGCGCGGCCGCGACCGGCGCCTCCGCCTCCTCGATGTCGAGCTCGTGCGAGGCGGGCCGGATCTCGCGCAGGAAGGCCAGGCAGCGCTCGAGCGCGCCGGGCGCCTCGAGCTGGTCGCACAGCACGGGCGTCAGCGAGACCGTGATCCGCCCCGGCCGCTCCTCCAGCACGTCGAGCAGCGGCAGGTAGCTGGTGGCGATCGCCTCCCACAGCCACTCCTCGCCGAACGGCCACGTCCCGAAGCCCTCGACGTACGGCATGTGCGTATGCAGGACGATCGAGAGGCGCGTCATGGGCGCAGCACCGCCAGGAAGTCGAGCGCGCGGTCGAGGCCCCGTCGCCGGAGCGCGAAGTCGCGCGTGGAGATGGCCGGCGTGAAGCGGTCGTAGAACGGCTGGGTGACGCCGAGCCGCGCGTGCACGGCGTCCCAACCGGCTTTGAGAGCCCACTCGTGGGCGCGCAGCCTGCGCGCGTGGAACAGACCGAGCAGGTCGACCGAGCCGAAGTGGCGCTCGCAGAGCGCGCGGTACTCCTCCGCCCGGTACTCGCGCACGTGCCAGGGATTGCCCGAGCGCTCGGCGCCCTTCGGGGCGAGCGTCAGCACGTTCGGCGTCGAGACGTACGCCACGCCCTGCGGGCCGATCAGCTCGCGGATGTGGTCGAGCACGGCGTCGGGATCCTGCACGTGCTCGATCGTCTGCAGGAACACGACGCAGTCGACGTCGCCGGTCCACAGCTCGATCATGTTGCGCTCGAAGCGGACGCCGTTGTACTTCAGCCGCGCGTGCTGGAAAGCCTCCGGGTTGGCGTCGACCCCCACCACCGACACGGCCGTGGACGCGAGCACCGCCGAGCCGTAGCCCTCGCCGCACGCCAGGTCGACGACCCGACGGCCGTGGGCGCGCGCCGCGATCCACTCGTAGACCACGAGGTGGCGGCGGAACCAGTAGTTCTCCTCGGGGACATCCGGCAGCGTGCGCTCGCCGGTGAGCGAGAGCGGCGGGACGCCCGGCGGCTGGTCGCGCTGGACGTAGAGCTGCGACATCGGCGGCGACCTTAGCGCCACGTCGGCCAACCGGATTCGGGCGCGTAGTGCAAAACGTGTGCCGATCAGACCAATAGGCTTGCCGCCCAGGTTGGAATCCCCGCCCGACATCCGGCTGCGCGGCCTGGTCAAGCGCTACGGCGAAGTCGTCGCCGTCGACGCCGTCGACCTCGATGTCGCCCGCGGCGAGTTCTTCACCCTGCTCGGCCCGTCCGGCTCGGGCAAGACGACGACGCTGCGGATGATCGCCGGCTTCGAGCGGCCGGACGCCGGCTCGATCGAGCTCGCGGGCAACGACGTATCGCGGCTCCCGCCGTTCCAGCGCGACGTCAACACCGTCTTCCAGGACTACGCGCTGTTCCCGCACATGAACGTGGCGGACAACGTCGGCTACGGGCTGCGGGTCGCCAAGGTTCCCCGTGAGGAGCGGACTCAGCGCGTCGACGAGGCGCTCGAGATGGTCCGGCTGCCCGGCCTCGGCGGCCGCAAGCCGGCCCAGCTCTCCGGCGGCCAGCGCCAGCGCGTCGCGCTCGCGCGCGCGATCGTCAACCGCCCGCAGGTGCTGCTGCTCGACGAGCCGCTCGGGGCGCTCGACCTCAAGCTGCGCCAGGAGATGCAGGTCGAGCTCAAGCGCATCCAGCAGGAGGTCGGCATCACGTTCGTCTATGTGACGCACGACCAGGAGGAGGCGCTGACGATGAGCGACCGCCTGGCCGTGTTCAACGAGGGCCGGATCGAGCAGGTCGGCGCGCCCGCCGACGTCTATGAGCGCCCGGGAAGCGAGTTCATCGCCGGCTTCGTCGGCGTCTCCAACGTGCTCGAGCGCGACGGCCGCAGGTTCACGGTCCGGCCCGAGAAGGTCCGGCTGCTCGACGGGCCGCACGACGGGCTGCACACCGAGGCGGGCGTGGTGCGCGACGTCGCCTATGCGGGGATGATCACCCGCTACCTGGTCGACCTCGAGCACGGCGGCGAGCTCCAGGTCGTCCACCAGAACCTGGAGACGACCTCCTCGCAGGCGCTCGAGCAGCAGGGCCGCGAGGTGACGGTTGGATGGAGCGAGGAGCACACGTACGCAATCCCTGAGGAGGGTGAGACGTGAGGTACGCGAGATGGGCTGCGCTGGTCGCAGCCACCGCCGCGCTGGCGTTCACGGTCGGCTGCGGCAGCGACGATTCGGATTCGGGCAGCGGCGATGTCAAGGCCCCGGAGGGGCCAAAGGCCGCCACCGAGGTCGGCGAGGGCGAGGGTCAGGTCAACCTCGTCGCGTGGGCCGGCTACGTCGAGGACGGGTCGACGGATCCGAAGGTCGACTGGGTCACGGACTTCGAGAAGGAGACCGGCTGCCAGGTCAACACGAAGCTCGGCAACACGTCGGACGAGATGGTCACGCTGATGCGCACCGGCCAGTACGACGCGGTGTCGGCGTCCGGTGACGCCACGCTGCGGCTGATCGCCGGCGGCGACGTCGCGCCGGTCAACACCGACCTGGTCCCGAACTACGCCGACGTGTTCGAGGGCCTCAAGGATCAGCCCTGGAACACGGTCGACGGGCAGAGCTACGGCGTGCCGCACGGCCGCGGGGCGAACCTGCTGATGTGGCGGAGCGACCAGGTCGAGCCCGCGCCGGACTCGTGGGGCGCCGTGTTCGACCCGGACTCGCCCTACAAGGGCAAGGTCACGGCCTACGACAACCCGATCTACATCGCCGACGCGGCGCTGTACCTGAAGGCGACCCAGCCCGACCTGGGGATCGACGATCCCTACGAGCTCGACGAGGAGCAGTTCCAGGCCGCCGTCGACCTGCTCAAGCAGCAGCGCGAGATCATCGGCGAGTACTGGTCGGACTACACCAAGGAGCAGGCCGCGTTCACCAGCGGCGACTCCGTGCTCGGCACGACGTGGCAGGTGATCGCCAACCTGCTCGAGGCCGACAAGGTGCCGATCAAGACGACGCTGCCGAAGGAGGGCGCCACCGGGTGGTCGGACACCTGGATGATCGCCTCCAAGGCCGCCAACCCGAACTGCGCGTACATGTGGCTCGACCACATCATCTCGCCGAAGGCCAACGCGGCCGTGGCGGAGTGGTTCGGTGAGGCGCCGTCGAACTCGAAGTCGTGCGCGGAGACCGCGGTGGAGAACCACTGCGAGATCTTCCACGCCGACGACGAGGACTACTTCTCGCAGGTGGCCTACTGGAAGACGCCGGTGAAGGACTGCGGCGACGACCGCGGAGAGGTCTGCAAGGACTACTCCGAGTGGGTCCAGGCGTGGACGGAAATCAAGGGCTAGCCACCTTTCTCTGGCGCCGGCCCCGCCTGCAGCTCTCGCTGCTGCTCGCGGGGCCGGTCGGCTGGCTGCTGATCGCGTACCTCGGCTCGCTCGCGGTGCTGTTCGTCGCCGCCTTCTGGCGGCTCGACACGTTCTCCGGGCAGGTCGTCCAGGAGTACGGGCTCGACAACTTCCGCACGCTGATCGAGCAGGACGTCTACCGGACGATCGCTCTGCGGACGGTGCTGATCGCCGCGGCGGTGACGGTGACCGACGCGATCCTGGCCTTCCCGATCGCGCTCTACATGGCGCGGTTCGCGAGCCGTCGCGCGCGCGGGCTGCTCGTCGTCGCCGTGCTGATGCCGCTGTGGTCGTCCTATCTCGTCAAGGTCTACGCCTGGCGGATCATCCTGGCCGAGGACGGCATCCTGAACTGGGCGCTCGCACCGCTGGGACTGAGCGGCCCCGGCTTCGGCAACGTCGCGACGTGGCTCGTGTTCTCCTACCTGTGGCTGCCGTTCATGATCCTGCCGATCTACGCCGGGCTCGAGCGGATCCCGAACTCGCTGCTCGACGCCTCGGGTGACCTGGGCGCAGGCGACTGGCTGACCTTCCGCCGCGTGGTGCTGCCGCTCGCACTGCCCGCCGTGGTGGCGGGCTCGATCTTCACCTTCGCGCTGACGCTGGGCGATTACATCACGCCGCAGATCGTCTCTTCGACGCAGTTCATCGGCAACGTCGTCTACACGAACGTGGGCGTGGCGAACAACCTGCCGCTGGCCGCCGCCTTCGCGACGGTCCCCGTGATGATCATGGTCCTCTACCTGCTCGTCGCCCGGAAGCTGGGCGCGTTCGAGTCGCTCTGATGCGCCTGCTGCTGCGGCTGGGCACCGCGTTCACGCTGGCCTTCATCTACCTGCCGATCGCGGTCATCTTCCTGTACGCCTTCAACGAGCGGCGCACGCTGAAGTGGCCGATCCCGGGGCTGACGCTCGACTGGTTCGGGCGCGCGATCGACAACCCCGGCGTGCGCGAGGCGCTGTGGACGTCGCTGAAGGCCGCCACCGGCGCGACGCTGATCGCGTTGCTGCTCGGCACGCTGGCCGCGTTCGCGGTCTCCCGCCACCGGTTCTTCGGCCGCGAGACGATCTCGTTCGTGGTCATCCTGCCGCTCGCGCTGCCGGGCATCGTCACCGGCATGGCACTGAACGCGACGTTCCGCGAGGTGCTCTCGCCGTTCGGGATCGGCCTCGGGATGTTCACCGTGATCGTCGGCCACGCGACCTTCTGCATCGTCGTGATCTACAACAACGTGATCGCGCGGCTGCGGCGCACGTCGGGGTCGTTCGAGGAGGCGTCGGCGGACCTGGGCGCCGACACATGGACGACGTTCCGGCTCGTCACGCTGCCGGCGCTGCGCTCGGCGATGGTGGCCGGCGCGCTGCTCGCCTTCGCGCTGTCGTTCGACGAGGTGATCGTCACCACGTTCACGGCCGGCCAGCAGCAGACGCTGCCGATCTGGATCCTCGCCAACCTCTCGCGCCCGAACCAGCTGCCTATCGTCAACGTCGTCGGTGTGCTGGTGATCCTGCTGTCGGCGATCCCCGTCTACCTCGCCCACCGGCTGACCGTGGACAAGGAGGGCGACTCGGCGGCTGCGGCGCCCGCCGCCGCGGTGACTGCGGTCTAGAGCGCGTCGACCACGAAGACCAGCGTCTCGCCGGGGGCGATCACGCCGGCGGCGCCGCGCTCGCCGTAGCCGAGGTCGGGCGGGATGACCAGCAGCCGGCGGCCGCCCGCGCGCATGCCGGTGACTCCCTGATCCCAGCCGGCGATCACGCGGCCGGCGCCGACGGGGAAGCTGAACGGCTTGGCTCCGCGGTCCCAGCTCGAGTCGAACTCGCGGCCGGTCGACCAGGAGACGCCGACGTACTGGACATTCGCGGTGTCGCCCGCCTGGATCTCCTGACCGTCGCCGGTGACGAGGTCGTCGCTGACGAGCTCGCCGGGCGGCTCCGCGCCGGTGTCGACGGTGACGGCCGGCTTGCTGCCGAGGTCCTCGGCGCCTTCGACGGTGACTGAATCCATGCGAGGGACCATACGTAGACTCTTCTCGTGGCGCTCGTCCGGGACTTCCCGCTGTTCCCGCTCGGTCTGGTGGCCCTTCCCACCGAGCTCGTCCCGCTGCACATCTTCGAGGAGCGGTACAAGGCGATGATCGGCCGCTGCCTCGACGAGCAGTCCGAGTTCGGGATCGTCTGGATGGCCGAGGACGGCCTGCGCCCGATCGGCTGCGCGTGCGAGATCGCCGAGGTGGTCGAGCGCCTGGAGGACGGCCGCATCAACCTGATCGCGCGCGGCACGCGGCCGTTCCGGATCGAGGAGCGCCAGGAGGAGCTGCCGTACCCGGCCGGCACCGTCGAGTTCCTCGACGATCGCGCGGAGTCGGCCGACGCCGACGCCGCCGAGGCAGCCCACACCGCTTACGCCGACCTCGTCAGCGAGGCCACCGACCGCACGCCGGACATGGACGAGATCGGCGCCATGAGCGCGTACCAGATGGCGGCCACGGTCGAGTTCGGGCTAGACGCCAAGCAGGGGCTGCTCGACCTGCGCTCGGAGGCCGCGAGGCTCAAGCTCGTCGCGCGGCTCTTCCGCGCGGCGATCAAGCGGCTCGACTTCGTCAACCGGGCGCAAGCGCGGGCGCGGTCGAACGGCAAGGTGAACTTCGAGGCGTAGTGGGCCTGCCGCCTGCGAACTGCGGCTGGGTAGGGGTGCGGCGAAGCCGGCGGGGCGGTTTGTTCACGGTATGCGTGCACGAACGACCCCATGGGGCTGATTGTGGGTCATTTGGACCCATGGACAACCCCAGCGGCCGACCCCGTCACCTCCTCACCCAGCGCAGTTGACGTTCGTCAGCGCCCGCGCGACCTCACGCGGGCCTCGTCGACGTCGATCTCGGCCTCCAGCTCGCGCAGCAGCTCGGCCGGGAACGCGCGCTCGCGGCGCATCTCGGCGAGCAGCTCGCGCTCGGCCTCTAGCGCCTCGATCTGCGCCTCGGCGGCCTCGGTGCGGTGGTCGGGGTGGCCCTCGGCCTGCTCGAGCCGGTCGCGCAGGCGGTCGAGCCGCGCCTGGTAGCGGTCGCGTAGGCGCTCGAGCTCCTCGCGCGGCACGTCGCCGTGCTCGCCGAGCTCGTCGAAGCGCTCGAGCGCGGCGTGGGTCAGCCGCATGCGCGCCTCGACCTCCTGGCGCTGGAGCTCTTCGCTCTGGCCGAGCCCGAGCGCGCGGATGAGCGGCGCGAGCGTGAGCCCGGGCAGCACGAGCGTGACCAGCACGACGCCGTAGGTGACGAGGATCACCAGCTCTCGCTCGTCCACGTCCGTGGAGATGGCGAGCGCGGCGGCGAGCGAGACGCCCCCGCGCATTCCGCTCCAGCCCAGCACGAGCCGCTCGGGCAGGCCGGTCGGCTCCCGCGGGACGATCCGCAGGTGCGCGATCGCGGGCACCACGAACATCCATGCGAGGCGCACGCCGAGCACGACGACGGCGATCACGAGGGCCTCCCACGCGATCTCGACCAGCTCCTTGTCGTCCACGCCGTCGACGAGGTCGACGAGCTGCAGCCCGATCAGCAGGAACAGCAGCGAGTTGAGCAGAAAGTCAGCCGACTGCCAGAAGGCGAGCGTGCGGAGCCGCGCGCTCGCGTCGGAGAGCTCCTGCGAGCGCGTGCCGATCACGACGCCCGCGGTCACCACCGCCAGCACGCCCGACACGCCGATCCTCTCCGCCGGCACGTAGGCGACGAACGGGGTGAGGATCGAGAGCACCAGGTCGATCGACGGCTCGCGCGTCGCCCCGCGCAGGTGCCCGAAGACCCAGCCGACGGCGAGCCCGATTGCGACGCCGCCCGCCGCCGTGAGCACGAAGTCCAGCGCGATGTCACCAGCCGTGACCGTCGCGCCGATCGCCGAGATGGCCAGCGAGTAGGCCGTCAGGCCGGTGCCGTCGTTGATCAGCGACTCGCCCTCGAGGATCGTACGGATGCGCGCCGGGGCGCCGAGCCGCGCCATCACCGCCGCGGCGGCCACCGGGTCGGTCGGGCCGACCACGGCCCCGAGCACGAAGGCCAGCGGCCAGGACAGGCCGATCAGGTAGTGCCCGACCACGGCGACCGCGACGACGGTGACGAGCACCAGCCCGACGGCCAGCAGGGAGATCGGCCCCGCGTTGGCGCGCAGCTCGTAGGCGGACGCCTGGAAGGCCGCCGCGTAGAGCAGCGGCGGCAGGAACACGAAGAAGATGACGTCGGGCTCGAGCTCGGGGGCCGGCAGCCAAGGAACGAAGCCGAGCCCGAGGCCGCCGAGCACGAGCACGATCGGGTACGGCACGTCGTGCCGCAGGGCGAAGCCCGCGAGCAACGCCACGGCGACCAGCAGGAAGACGAGGACCTCGGCGCCCGCCACTAGCCGAGCATCTGCGCGACTCGCGTGCTGCCGTCGTCGACCGCGATCTGTCGCGCGTCGCGACCGTCATCGGCGGCCAGCGCCGGATCGGCGCCGTGATCGAGCAGCAGCCGCGCCATCTCGACGTCGTCGGTGTGCGCCGCCTGATGCAGGGGGACGAAGCCGCCTTGCTGGCGCTGGTTCGGGTCGGCGCCCGCCTCCAGCAGGAGCCGCAACGTCTCGTGGTCGTGGGCCGCGCTCGCCGCGTGCACCGGCCGCACGCCGAACGGGTTGTCAGCGTCGTCGTCGGCGTCAGCGCCGTGGTCCAGCAGCACCTTCACCGCCTCGGGACCGCCGAGGAAGGCGGCAAGACCGAGCGTCGTGAAGCCATCCGGCGTGCGTTCGCGGATCGAATGCGGATCTGCCGCCAGCAGCTCGCGGACGCGGTCGGCGCGGCCGGCGGCAGCCGCCTCGAGGATGCCGAGCTCGGGCTCCGCCTCGAGCAACGCGTCGGCGGCCTCGCGCTGCTGGTGGAAGAGCGCGAGCAGGAGCACCGGCAGGCCGTTCCCGTCGCGCGCCTCGGCCAGCGTCCGGTCCTCGCGCAACAGCTCGCGCACGGCGTCCACGTCGCCGCCCGTGATCGCGGCGACCAGCGCCGTTACGCGCGCGTCCATCAGCGAACGATCCCACACACGCGCTCGGCCACGTCCTTGGTGAAGGCGGCAAGGCGCTGGAACTCCGGCGTGTTTCCGCGTGAGGTGTCGGAGAAGGCGACCGAGCCCGCCTCCATGCGCACGCGGTAGCTGAGGTTCGTGCCCGGCCCGGGCGGAAGCTCGAGGCCCAGCTCGGCAGGCTCCGCCAGCTCGCGCGAGAGCTCGCGGGCGCGCAGCAGCCGGTCGGCGTCGAGCGGGTGCTCGCGCCCGTTGCAGGTCACCTGCCCGCCGTCGTTGACGACCATCGTCAGGTTCGCGGCGCGGTCCTCACCGCTGCGCCTGACCTCGAACAGGTCGGGCGACGCCGTCCCGCAGCCGGCGAACAGCAGCGCGACGACGAGCGCGAACCTCCTCACACCACCACCAGCTCGGCGCCGGCGACCTCGCGCAGGAAGCGCGGGGTCGACAGCACGCCGTGCAGGCGCTGCTCCACCAGGGTGCGATCCGTCCCCGTCGCCTCGACCGCGGCGGCGCAGGCCCAGATCCGGCAGTCCTCGAGCGCGAGCGCCGCGTCGCGCAGCTCGCCGAGCGTGCGCGCGAACGCCTCGCGTCCGACGTCGGACACGTCCGGCGCCGCCTCCGGGCGCAGGGCGCGCGCGACCAGGCGCTCGTCGAGCATGGGCGCCAGCGCGCCGAAGCCGACGAGCGCGCGGGCGGGCCCCTCGGCCGAGACGAGCAGCGACAGTCCGGTGTACAGGCGCTGGAGCTCGCCCGACTCGAGCACGACCGCGATCATGGCCTGATCGTACGAACCCTGGACGCCCGCGGGCTGATCTGCCCGCTCCCGCTCATCCACGCCCGCCGCGAGCTGGGGGCGATGCCGGCCGGCGAGACCCTCGTCGTGCTCGCCACCGATCCCGAGGCGCCGATCGACCTCGCCGCCCTGGCCGCCGACGAGGGCCACGCGTTCGCCCGCGAGCGATACGGAGACGAGTGGCGGATCACGTTGACGAAGGGTGCCGCGGGCAGGTAGTGTCGCGCTCGACGGCACCCGTCTAGACAACCGGACATGAGCTCGCACAACGACGCGGCGACGACCACGGTACCGGCCGGGCCCGCCGCCTTCAGCCTCCGCGGACGGCGCGCCGTCGTCACCGGCGCCTCGACGGGCATCGGCAGTGCCATCGCGCTCGCGCTGGGCGCCGCAGGAGCGCACGTGGCAGGGATCGACAAGGTCGAGTCCGGCGCCGATCACCTCATGCTGCAGGGCGACACCGGGCGCGTCGAAGACGTCGAGCGGCTCGCGGCGGCGGCGGTCGACGCGTTCGGCGGCATCGACATCTGGGTCAACAACGCGGCCCGGCTGATGGTCAAGCCGCTGCTGGAGACCACCGACGAGGACTGGCACGGGCTGCTGGCCGCCAACCTGCACGGCTACTTCTACGGCTGCCGCGCCGCCGCCCGCGCGATGGTGAATAAGTCCCACCCACCCACCGGCGGCCGCATTATCAACGTCTCCAGCGCGGCCGACATCCTGGCGGTCGCCGACCTCAGCGCCTACACGGCGGCCAAGGGCGCGATCGTGGCGATGACGCGCGTGCTCGCACTCGAGCTCGCCGACCACGGCATCACCGTCAACGCGCTCGCGCCGGGAGCGATCGACACGCCGCTCAACCAGACCGCCTGGTCCGCCGACGTGCGCCGCGTGTACGAGCAGCGGATCGGGCTGCACCGGATCGGGACCGCCGACGAGGTGGCCGACGCGGCGCTCTTCCTGTGCTCGGACGCCTCGCGCTACATCACCGGCCAGGAGCTGGTCGTGGACGGCGGGCTCACCATCAACGGCAGCGTCGGTCACGCGCGGACCTAGATGGACCCGCTCGCTCACCTCCCCGCCCCCGGCCGCGCGCGCGTGCTGGTCGACGGGCTCGACCATCCCGAGGGGGTCGCCTACGACCCCGACGCGGACGTGATCTGGGCCGGCGGCGAGGCCGGCCAGCTCTACCGCGTGACGGGCGGCGCGGTCGAGGAGGTCGCGCGGGCGCCGGGCTTCGTGCTCGGGCTGGCCGTCGACGGTGCCGGCCGGCTCGCGGTGTGCGCTTCCAGCGACGGCTCGCTGTGCGCGTTCGACGGCGAGTCGGTCGTGCGCGTCGCGCCCGACCTCGGCTTCCCCAACTGGCCCGCCTTCGCATCCGACGGCACGCTGTTCGTCAGCGACTCCGGCGGCTGGGGCGCCGACGACGGGCGGCTCGTGCGGATCGACGCCGACGGCACCGCCGAGACGTTCTCGCGCGAGGTGCCGCACTTCACCAACGGCTGCGCGGTGTCGCCGGACGGCCGCTGGCTGTGGGTCGTCGAGTCGTACGTCCCGATCGTCTCGCGCTTCGACCTGGAGACCGGGGCGCGCGAGGAGGTGACGTCGCTGCTCGGCACGGTGCTCGACGGGATCGCCTTCACCGCCGACGGCGGCGTGCTGATCTCCTGCTACCGGCCGGACCGCATCTACCACCTCGACGCGAGCGGGCACCTCGAGGTCGTCGCCCAGGATCCGCAGGGGACGCTGCTGGGCGCGCCGACCAACGTCTGCTTCGTCGGGCCACGGCTCGACCGCGTGGTGAGCGCGAACCTCGGCCGCTGGCACCTCACGCTGCTGGACCTCGGCCTGCGGGGCGCGCCCCTGCACCGGCCTGCGCGCTGGGCGCTGGACACGCTGGCGGTCCGGGCATGAACCGCCGCGCGCGCGTGCGCGAGAGCACCGAGCCCCCGGCCCGGTTCGTCCCGCGCTACTACGAGATCGAGCAGGCGCTGCGCACCCGCATCGCCGACCTGAAGGCCGACGACCCGCTGCCCTCGGACGCGATGCTGTGCGAGGAGTTCGGCGTGTCGCGGATGACCGCCCGCAACGCGGTCCAGCGGCTCACGCAGGAGGGGCTGGTGTATCGCGTGCCGGGCCGCGGCACATTCGTCGCCGAGTCGCCCGTCCACCGCCAGGCCGGCAGCCTCCTGTCCTTCACCGAGGAGATGCGGCGCCGCGGCCGCGAGCCCAGCTCACGGCTCCTCGCCCGCGAGGTCCGCGAGCCCCGCCCCGCCGAGGCCTCCCGGCTGCAGCTCGACCCGTCTGTGGAGGTCATCGTCCTGCGACGCCTGCGGCTGGCCGACGACGAACCGGTGGCGATCGAGGAGGCTGTCTTCCCGGCGATCCTCGCGACGCTGCTCCAACACGCCGACCTCGAGCACCGCTCCCTGCATGACACGCTCGTCGAGGGCGGTCACGTCCCGACCATGGGCCGCGCCCGCCTCGGAGCCGAGGCCGCCGGCCCGGAGGACGCCGCGCTGCTCGACGTCGCCCTAGGCTCACCGCTGCTCGTCGAGAAGCGAGTCATCCACGACCAGGACGGCAGCCCGCTCGAGCTCTGCGAGTCCCGCTACGCCGCCGAGCGCTACGGGCTCGACGTCCAGTTCGACGTCGAGCTCTCGCGGTAGAGCCCGAAGCGGGTGGTCTCGGCCTGGAAGCCGAGCGACTCGACCAGCGCCGCGGACTCTCCGAGCTCGAGCTCCGTGCGGATGACGAACACGTCGTGCTGCCACAGCCAGTCGACGGCGGCCTGGATCAGCGCGCTCTCCAGCTCGCGGTCGCCGCGCGCGTAGAGCTCCTCGACGCGGCCGTACTGACACGGCAGGAGGCCGTCCTCGGCCAACTCGGCGAGGACGAAGCCGTTCAGGCCGTCGTCGACGAAGCATGCGGCGGATCTCCATCGTTCGTCTCCTTTCGAAGTGCGTGCAGGCGTGGACAGCGCACGCGAAAGGAGGCGGTCGCGGGTACAGCGCGTAGCTCTAGAGACTTCGTCGCACCGCGCCGAACTCTAGTGAGCGACGGCTCGGGCGCGGATCTCGAGCCGTGTCCGGCGCTCCTCGCCGGGTGCCAGCTCGGGCAGGCGGCCCTCGGCGCGGTCGTGGGCGACGCCGAGCACCGAGCAGTTGGCCGGCTCGAGGCCGAGCACGCCGTAGGACGGGTGGACCCACTGCCACATGCGCGGCATCGTCGCGGCGTCCCAGCGGACCTCGAGCTCGATCGGGCCGTGCTTGACCGTCGCGCTGCACCAGCCGTCCGCGCCCGGCACGACGTCGTGCTCGTACACGCGCTCGGGCGCCCCGGGTTGCAGCGCCGGCGCGTCGGGCCACGCGTCGGCGAACGCCGCCGCGTCGGCGTCGCGCGGACGGGTCTCGCGAGCGTTGATGGAGACCGAAGCGCCCTCCGACCACAACGGCGGCCCGAGGTTGACGTGGTAGAGCTGGAGCGCGGGCTCGGTCGCCTGGCCGCGGTTGGTGACCACGTCCTCGAGCTGGACGAGCCCCTGGCCGGCGTAGGTGCGCCAGGTGCGCGCCACGTGCAGGTGATGCCCGAGCGCAGCCATCTCGGCGATGCTGCCCTGGACGATCAGCGCGTCGCCCGAACGCTCGATCGCCTCGACGTCGGCGCGCTGGAACGTGTAGTCGCCGTGCTGGCCGTGGCCCTCGCTCGGCACGCCGACGTTGCGCAGGCCGCACGTCACCATCAGCCCGCCGCCGAAGGAGAGCATCCAGTCGTCCGCGACGCTGCCCGTCTCCCCCACCGGCGAGCGCCAGTCGAGCGGCACCCCCGCGTACCAGGCGTCGGCGGCATCGAGCCCGCGGTCGGGCAGCAGCCGGAGCGCGATCCCGCCCTCCACGCGCAGGTCGATCGCGCGGCAGCCGGCGGCCCTGCCGTTGGCGACGATCGAGGAGGTGGCGGTGGCGATCACGTGGCGAGGATCACGTCGGCGGTGAGGAAGTCAACCACGCGGTCGGCGCCCGTGAGCGTCGCCCCCGTGCGGGACACGCCGATCGTGTGCATCCCGGCGGCCACCCCCGCCTGCACGCCGGGCGGGCTGTCCTCGATGACGATGCACTGGTCCGGCGGGACGCCGAGCCGCTCGGCGGCGAGCAGGAACATGTCCGGCGCCGGCTTGCCGTTGGTCACCTCGTCGCCCGCCACCACGACGTCGAAGGCGTCGAGCAGGCCGGCGCGGCTCAGCGTGCGCTGGAGCCGGTCGCGCGGACTCGAGGACGCGACGCCCACCGGGATCCCGCGGCCGCGCAGCTCGCGCGCGGCGCTCACCGCGTCGTCGAACGGCGCCAGCTCGCTGTCGATCAAGGCGTACAGCTCGCCCGAGAACTCGGCCCAGAACGGCTCGGCGGCGGGCAGCTCAGCGCGCTCGGCGAAATACGCGTGCACGCGCGGGTACGGGAGGCCGACCGAGGCCTCGGCGTCCGCGTCGGTGAGCGCGTAGCCGTACGGCGCGAGCGCGCGCTCCCAGGCGGTGCGGGCCAGCGGCTCGGAGTCCACCAGTGTGCCGTCGCAGTCGAAGATCACCGCGGTCATCGCGGGTCCAGCACGTACTTGACGCCCTCGCCGGCGCGCGAGGCCTCGAAGGCGCGGCGCCAGTCACGCAAGGGCACCACCTCGGTCACCAGCGACTCGAGATCCACGTCGTGGAGCAGCGCCATCGCGCGCCGCCAGGACGCCGGGTTGGACGCGAACCCGGCCGTCACCGTCAGCTCGTGGAAGCAGATCAGGTCGTACGGGATCGTCACGTCGGCGCCGCGCAGGCCCATCTGGACGAGACGCCCACGGCGGCGCGCCGCGCGCAGCCCGTCCGCGATGCCAGGGCCGGCGCCGCTGCACTCGACCACCACGTCGGCCTCCGGCGGCGGCCCGCCGATCGAGCTCGGGAACCCGAGCCGGCCGGCCAGCGCCAGCCGGGCCTCGTCGCGCTCGGTACCGCGCACCGTCACCCGCCCGCCGCACGCCCGGGCGACCTGTGCCGCGATCAGCCCGATCGCGCCCGGCCCGATCACCAGCACGTCGTCACCGGGCTGCACCGCGCTCGGGTCGAGCAGCGAGTTGCAGACGCACGCGAGCGGTTCCGACAGCGCCGCCGCCGCGTCGGGCAGGCCGTCCGGCACGCGGTGCAGGTTGCGCGCCGGCAGCACCAGCCGTGGGGCGAAGCCGCCGTCGACGTGCGTGCCGATCGAGCGCCGCTGCTCGCATACGCTGAGCTTCCCGGCGCGGCAGTGCGCACAGGTCCCGCAGGTGGAGAAGAACGTCTCGACGGCAACCCGGGCGCCGCGCCAGTCGTCGTCAATGCCCTCGCCGAGCTCCGAGACGGTGCCGCACACCTCGTGGCCCATCGTGACGGGCGGCACGCTGTCGTACTCGCCGAGCCAGATGTGCAAGTCGGTGCCGCACACGCCCGCGGCGTGCACGTCGAGCGCCACCTCGCCCGGCTCGGGCGGACGCTCGGGCCGCTCGGCCAGGTCGACGTTCCCCTCGCCCGGCGCCAGCTTGGCGAGGCCGATCACGCCAGCAGCGGCCGCAGCGTGTTGCGGGCGATGATGAAGCCGCGCTGGACCAGCTCGACCGAGCCCTCGAAGCGCCGGTCCTCGTGCTCGATCGAGACCACGTTGTCGTAGCCGACGGCGTACAGCGCGCCGATGAAGCGGCCCCAGTCGACCTGCCCGAGCCCGCACAGCCGCGGCACCTGCCAGCCCATGCCGGCGCTCATCACGCCGTGCTCGTAGAGCCCGTCGGGCCGCACCTCGAGGTCCTTGCCATGGACGTGGAAGATCCGCTCGCCGAACTCGTGCACGGCGCGCTCGACGTCGATCATCTGCCAGATCAGGTGCGAGGGATCGAAGTTGAGCCCGAAGTGCTCGTCGGGGATGGCCGTGAACATCTCCCGCCAGATGGCGGGCGCGTAGGCGAGGTTGTCGCCGCCCGGCCACTCGTCGTGGGAGAAGATCATCGGGCAGTTCTCGATCGCGATCCGTACGCCGTGGCTCGCGGCGTGCTCCACCAGCGGCGGCCAGACCTCGCGGAACGCGGCCAGCGAGTCCGGCAGGCTCTTCGTGCGGTCGCGGCCCACGAAGGTGCCGACGATCCCCACGCCGAGCTTCCCCGCCGCCTCGATCACCTTGCGCAGGTGCTCGTGGGCCGCGGCGCGCGCCTCGGCGTCGCCCGACAGCGGGTTGGGGTAGTAGGCGAGCGCCGAGATCTCGAGGCCGCGCTCCTTGAGTCGGTCGACTACCCCCTCGTCGAGGCGGTCGACGTCGATGTGGCAGACGCCCGCGTAGCGGCGCGCGGCACCTTCCCCCGCCGGCCAGCACGCCACCTCGAGCGTCTCGAAGCCGTTGGCGGCCGCCCAGTCGGCGATCTCGTCGAGCGTCAGCGTCGGGAAGGCGGCGGTCAGCAGGCCCAGCTTCATCGCGCCACCACGGGGTCGACCACCACCCAGCGCTGCTCGGCGTGCGAGCGCGCTACGGCGTCGGCGATCAGCGCCTCTTCGTGGCCGTCGGCGAAGGTCGGGTAGTCCGGCTGGTCCGGCGGACCGCCGTTGGCGACCGCCGCGTAGACCGCGCGGTAGAGGTGCTTGAAGGTGTCCGGGAAGCCCTCGGCGTGGCCGGGCGGGTAGTCGCCGGCCTCGCGCAGCAGCAGTTCGCTCGGGCGCTCGCGGTGGCCCAGCCACAGCTCCTCGGGCGCCTCGGAGTGCCACGCCATGGCGGACTCGGAGCCATCGATCTCCCAGCTCAGCCGGTTCTTGCGGCCCGCCGAGACCTGCGAGATCGTCACCACCGCCCGCGCTCCGCCGGTGAGCCGCAGCAGGATGCCGGCCGCGTCCTCGGTCTCCATCGTGGTGTCGATCGTGTCGCCGGCACTGGCGCCGCTGAAGGTCTCGACCGGGCCGGTCGGCTGCTTGCGCACGCCGATGAAGGTGGTGAGGTCGGCCATCACGGCCTCCACGTGGCGGCCGGTGATGAAGGTCACGAGGTCGATCCAGTGCGAGCCGATGTCGCCGACCGCGCGCAGCGAGCCGCCGGCCGCCGGGTCCAGCCGCCAGTTCCAGTCGGTGTCGAACAGCAGCCAGTCCTGCAGGTAGCCGCCAGAGATGAGGCGGACCTCGCCGACCTCGCCGCGCTCCACGCGCGCCCGCGCGTCCTGGTTCTGGGCGTAGAAGCGGATGTTGAAGTTGACCGCGTGGACGAGCCCGCTGTCCTCGGCGAGGCGCAGCAGCTCGGCCGTCTCCTCCGAGTTCATGGCGAGCGGCTTCTCGCACACGACGTGCTTGCCGGCCGCGAGCACGGCGCGCACCTGCTCGAAGTGCAGGTGGTTGGGCGTCGTGAGGTGGACGACCTCGACGGCGGGGTCGGCCAGCATCGCCTCGAAGCTCGGGTACGGTGCCGGCAGGCCGGCCGTGCGCGCCTTCTCCGCCGCGCGCTCGGGACTCGAGCCCACGATGCCGGTGACCTCGACGCCGAGCCTGCGCAGCGCCTCCACGTGGACCACCCCGATGAAGCCGGTCCCCACCACGGCGGCCTTGATCTCCCGGATGTCCCTCACGCCGCCCACCTCCCCGACGGGTTGTCTATACAGCTAGCGCGGCGAGCCTATTTCGCCGTCGACAGAGTGTCAACCGGCGGTTACGCCGACCGGGCGCGCGAAGCGGGTGACGGCGGCGAGGATCGCCGCCAACCACGCGAGCGCGACCACGGCCAGGATGCCGTAGGCGGCGCCGCTCAGCCACGCCGCGCCGCCGGTCTCCTCGCGCCGGAGCACCTCGCTGTCGGCCTGGAAGGCGCGCTCGAAGCGCGGCTCGGCCGGCACCTCGCGCACCGGGATCGCCCGGTCCTCGGGCAGGTAGACGGGCATCGCGAGGATCGCGGACCCGGTGTGGAGGCGGACCATCGCCTTCCAGTCGCCGTGGATCGGCAGCGGCTCGGCCGTCCGGTACACGCCGGGCGACACCTCGCGCAGCTCGACCAGGCGGCTGCCGCCGCCCTGCCAGGCCATGGCGTGCAGCCACTTGGCGTCGGCGGCCGGCGCGGCCGGGTCGATCTCGACCGTCGCCATGGCCTCCCGCGCGGGCGCGGGGCGGACCTCGTCGAGCGTGACCGAGGCGCGCAGCGGCGGTCCGCTCTCGGTGCGCAGCGGCAGTCCGATGCAGACGACCAGCACGGCCAGCGCCGCGGCGGGAAGCAGGCGCGGGAGCCCGCGCGACTCGCCCTGGAGCCCGGAGCCGAGATGCGCGCCGAGCACGCCGCCGGCCAGCGCGACGATCACCGCCAGCACGGGCGCCTCGGGCAGCAGCTCTGCCGGCCACGGCAGCGGCATCGCCACGTGCGAGAAGCCCCACTCGGCGGCCAGGCCCACGGTGCCGATGAGCCCGCCCGAGACGAGGCCGACAGCGAGCGACCCGCGGCGGGCCAGCGCGAGCGCGGCCAGCTCGACGAGCACGGCCTCGACGACGTAGAGCGGGTAGTGCATGAACGTGTGGCCGAAGACGGGCCCGACGATCAGCACCATCGGGGTCATGATCAGCAGGTAGGCGCCGGTCGCGGCCAGCGCGCCGCCGCGGCCGAGCCGCAGGCGCGCGGCGACCAGGGCGATGCTCGCTGCCAGCGCGATGAGCACGGGGTGGAAGACGAGCTGGAACTGCGGCACGCCGAAGCCGAACTCGAGCTGCAACGTCGAGAGGCCGATCAGCGTCGCGCCGGCGAGCTGGACCTCCCAGGCGAGCAGCATCTTGCTCCGGCTCGCGTGCGGGCGGCCCGTCGCGCGGCGGCCCTCGACGAGCAGCAACCAGGCGGCGATCGGTGCCAGCGAGGCGCCGCCGATCATCAGCACGTGGGTCGGGCCCCAGAGCGTGACGTCCTGGCCGAAGAGGCGGTGCCAGACGTCGTCGAGCGGGAAGCCGAGCATCGCGACAGCGCCGCACAGCAGCAGCAGCGCTCCGCCGAGCGGGACGCGCCAGCCGGGCGCCAGCGTGAGCGCCGCGCGATCGCGGTCGTCGGCGCCGAGCACGCAGGCCAGGAAGCCGGCCAGCGCGACGCCGCCGAGGCCGAGCAGGATCGGGTAGTGCGCGACGTTGGCGAACGGGCCGGCGTCGCGACCGTCGTCGATGTGGGTGGCGACATCCCAGAAGAAGCCGAAAGCCGCGATCCCTAGCGAGCCGAGCGTGACCAGCACCGGCAGCGCCGACCATCCCGGCACGGGCATCACACGCTCGGCCAGGCGGGCCAGGCGGCTGAGCAGCGTCACGCGGCCCGACCGGTGGCCGGCGCCGAGGACGAGCGCAGCGGCGGTCAGCACGCCCGCCACGAGCGCGGCGGGGACGAGATCCTGCACGGGGGCGCCACCGGCAGGCTCGCCGGCGGCGAAGAGCTGGATGAGTTCGGTCGTCATGGCGAATCAAGAGGGGTCTGACCCCCTCATTACCGGCGGTAGTGAGGGGGTCTGACCCCTGTGTTACCGGCGGTAAGGCAGGGGTCTGACCCCTGTATTACTGTTGGTAGGTTACTGGCGGTAGGTTACCCCGGGTAGACTCGGTGAAACACCATGCGTGACGTCCTGCACACAGACCCGCCGCCCGGCCACGACCTCGCCGGGCCCGCGCCCGACCCGCCCGGCACCGTGTACCCCCGTGGACGCACTCCGCGCGCCGTGCGGGAGGCGCAGATGGTGGCCGCCGCCGAGCGGCTGTTCTCCGAGCGCGGCTACCACGGGGTGTCGATGGACGAGATCGCCGCCGCCTCCGGGATCTCCAAGCCGATGCTGTACGGCTACTTCGGCTCCAAGGAAGGGCTGCTGCTGGCCTGCGTCGAGCGTGCCCGCGGGCGGCTGTTCGAGGAGATTGCGGTCGCCGTGCGGCAGGCCGACCAGCCCGAGCGGGCGCTGCGCGCGGGCATCGAGGCGTTCATCTCGTTCGCCGATCAGCAGCGCGCCACCTGGGTCGTGCTGTTCGGCGAGGGCGGGCGGTTCGGGGAGACGGCGGGCGCGATCCGCGCCGAGCAGTCGGGCCTCATCGCCCAGCTGCTGCGCGAGCTACCGGGCTGGACGGGCGAGCCGGACGCCGAGCAGCTCGACGCGATTGCGCACGTCTTCGTCGGCGCGGCCGAGGCGGTCGCGTTCTGGGCGGTCGACCATCCCGACGTCCCGCTCGAGCGGGTCGCCGATCACCTGATGGCGGTGCTGTGGCCGGTCGTGCGCGACCTGCCGAAGCGCGCCGCCAGCGGCAGCAGCGGCCGCAGCGGCGTCTCGAGCTCCACCGTCTCGCGATAGCGCAGCGCGAGCCTGGCAAGCTCGGGCACGGCCCGCGGGCTCGTGGGCAGCCCGCGGCGCGTGAACTTCCGCTCGCCGGCCAGCAGCGCGACGTCGGTCAGGAACTGCTCGAGCTCCATCGGCGGCGTGGCCTCGCAGACGAGGTGCGCCGGCGCGGCGGAGGTGTTGCGGTAGGCGTGACGCGTGCCGGCGGGCACGACCATGTCGGGGCGCGCCTGCCAGCGGCGGCCGACCAGGAACTCGATCTCCCCATCGAGCACCGTGAAGCGCTCCTCCATCGACGGGTGCACGTGCGGGGTGACGCCTCCGCCCGGCTCCACCCAGGCCTCGACGGTCAGCACGTCGCCCTCCTGGCTGAACCGGTAGCGCTGCTTGAGGACCGGGTCCTCGACTAACCTAGTCATCGTTAGGAATCTACCTAGGGATCGTTAGGTTGTCAAAGAGGATGTCAGCCGCCGAACGGCGCGAGGTGATCGAGCAGGCCGCCACCGAGCTGTTCGCCGAGCGCGGCTACCACGGCGCCTCGGTCGACGAGATCGCGAGCCGCTCCGGCGTGTCCGCGCCGGTCGTCTACGACCACTTCGAGTCCAAGCAGGCGCTGCACACGCGCCTGCTCGAGCGCCACCGCGACCAGCTGCTTGAGGTCTGGCGCGAGCATCTGCTGGCCTCCGACCCGCCCGAGGAGCGCATCCCGCGCGCGCTCGACGCCTGGGCGCGCTACGTCGAGGGCCACCCGTTCGCCTGGATGATGCTGTTCCGCGAGACGACCGGCGAGCCCGAGGTGCAGGCCGAGCACCGGCGCGTGCAGGCCGAGGCCCGCGCCTCGCTGGCGCCGTTGCTCGCCGCCCAGCCGGGAGCGAACCGGGTAGCCGTCGATCCCCGGGCGCTGGAGATGGCGGTCGAGCTGATCCGCTCGGGTCTGACCGGGCTGGCGCTCTGGTGGCACGAGCACCGCGACGTGCCGCGCGAGCAGATCGTCGCCACGGCCATGAACGTGCTCTGGATCGGCTTCGAGCGGCTCGGCCGCGGCGAGCGGTGGGGCTAGAGAAGCCCCACCGCGAGCGCGAAGACGATCAGCGCCATCCAGATGAACAGCGCAAGGACGATCCGGATGCCGAGGCTCTTTAGAACAGCTGCTTCCCCTGGTCGATGACGAGCAGGACCGAGAAGATGCCGAAGAACAGCACGGAGAAGGCCATCACGCCAAGCCGCGTGTTGCGGATCTTGATCTCGTGCGGCAGCGCGCGCCGGTTGAGCTGGATCAGCAGGATCGAGTAGATGAACATCATCACGCCGGCGATCGACGACGAGATGACGAGCAGCAGCAGCGGCTGCTCGAGCCCGCTCAGCAGCACGATGCAGCCGAACGTGATCATCGTCCAGACCGCCGCGAAGTAGATCTTGCTCTCCGACCAGAACTTGCTGGTGCGCGCGGCGTTGACCTTCAGCTGGTCGGCGATCAGGCGCGACGTGTAGTCGAGGATGCCGAGGTTCGTCGAGAACAGCGCGATCGCGCCGCAGATCCAGAACGCGGTGCCGAACCACGGGGCGATCGAGTCCTTCAACGAGTTGCCCTCGGCCTCGATGAAGTCGAAGCTCTCGCCGAGGTTGGCGCCGACGCCGACAGTCGCATAGGTCAGCACCGACAGGACGATCAGCGACGTCACGCCGATCAGGAAGAAGGTGATGAACTGCTCCTTGTTGGCGACCCTCCACCAGCCGTCCCAGCGCCTCATGTTCTCGTCGTTGACCGTGAACGTGTAGCCGAACGGAGCCTCCGCCTCCTCCTCGCCGGTGATCGGCGAGACGATGTGCGGGATCCGAGCGCCCATGCCCATGTTCTTGTCGCGGATGTAGTTGCTCTGCACGAGGTTGTTCGCCCCGCCGGCGCCCGCGAAGGCGAGCGCGCCGAGCAGCAGCGCGATGGTCAGGTCCCCGCCGACCGGGATCTCCGGCTCGGTGAAGCTGGTCGCGAAGTCGCCCCAGTCGCTGGCGTTGGTCGCCATCACGACGGCGATGACGACGAAGGCCATGATCAAGACGACCATCACGCCCATCGTCTTCTCGACGGTCTGGTAGACGACCGGCGAGGCGGTCAGGGCGATCCCGATGCTGATCAGCGCCAGGACCGTGATGGTCACCACGTCGCCGCCGCCGAACACGAAGGTCAGCGTCGTCGCCGCGCCCGTGGCCCAACCGGGCCAGAAGTTCTGGCAAAGGGCGAAGACGATGAAGAGCGCGCCCCACGGCTTCCACAGCCGCGAGAAGCCCGTGAGCGCCGTCTCGCCGGTGGCGAGCGTGTAGCGCTCGACCTCCATGTTGATGAAGAACTGGATCAGGAAGCCGACGATGGCGGCCCACATGAAGACGAGCCCGACCTGCGACGTGATGTACGGCCACAGCACGAACTCGCCCGAGCCGATCGCCGTGGCGAGGATGATCACGCTGGCGCCGGCGACTTTCCTGAACGGCACCGGCTCCGGCAGATCCCGCGTCTCGACCGCGGGCAGATAATGACTCGGCAGCTCGAAGCCGTGTGACTCCGGCTCATGCGTTCTGTCTGGCGTGAGCGTCGCCATGCGCACCCCCTGAAAGGTCGCCTCCCAGGGGTCGGCCTCCCCCGTGCCGAAACGCACTAAACCTGGCGTACGCGGCGGGCGCCCTCCACCATGTTCGCGAGCTTACGGCGCGCGGCCCAGCGGGCGGTCTGGGAGAGCCCGCAGTCGGGCGCGACGGACAGCCGCTCGGGCGGGACGAACCTCAGCGCGGCGCGGATGCGCTCCTCGACGTCCTCGGGCGACTCGACGTAGTACGACTTGACGTCGATCACGCCGACGTTGACGTCCTTGCCGGCGGCCACGACCTGCTCGATCACCTCGAGCTCGGCGAACTCGCGCGAGGCCATCTCGAGGTGAAGCTCGTCGGCGTCCATCTCCAGGAACGCGGGGAACATCGGCGCGTAGCGGCGCCGACCGACGGCGCGGCCCTTGAAGTTGCCGAAGCACAGGTGGGTGCCCAGATGACACCGGCCCTTGACGCCGGCGACCGTACGGTTGAAGACGTCGACCATGCGGGCGGTGTCCTCGCGCCACGCGTAGCAGGACATCGAGGGCTCATCCAACGTGATCCGGTCACAGCCGGCGTCCACCAGCGCCTCGAGCTCGCGCGCAACGATCGGGATCAGCATCTCGGTCACGGCCCAGCGGTCCGGATGCTCGATGCGGCCGGCCAGCGTGTACGGGCCGGGCACGCTCGCCTTCAGCGCCGGGCCGGGCGGCGCCAGCTCGCGCAGGCGCTCGAACTCCTCGACGGCGCCCAGCCCGCGCGGGGCGCTCAGCTCGCCGGTCAGCCTGTGCTTGCCGCGCTGGTCGTGCGCGGGCGGGCCCCAGAGCCGGCGCGGCGCCGACTCCAGCTCGAGCCCTTCGAGGTACGCGTAGAAGGAGAGGTTGAAGTCGAACCGGCCCTGCTCGCCGTCGCTGATGACGTCGAGCCCCGCGCGCACCTGGTCCATCACCGCCGCCAGCGTGGCGTCGCGCGCCGCCTCCTCGAGGTCGTCCGGCCCCATCTCGCCGGTGCGGCCGGAAGCGAGCTCCAGCCACCCCGGGAAGGGGTACGACCCGATGACCGTGGTGGTGATCAAACCCGCTTGGTCGACGTCGCGTACAGCCACGCCAGGAGCAGGATGATCGTGCCGTACAGGATCTGCTTGAACGCCTGCGAGGCGTCGAGCAGCGTCAGCAGCGAGTCCAGCACCACGAGGATGATCGCGCCCAGGATCGTGCCCGAGTAGCCGCCGATGCCGCCGAAGATCGAGGTGCCGCCGATCACCACCGCGGCCACCGAGGGCAGCAGGTACGGCGAAACGAGCTGCAGGTCGGCGGCGTTGATGACGCCGACGTAGAGCACGCCGCCGATCGCCGCGAGGATCGAGCACAGCACGTAGACGAGCAGCAGGACCTGCCAGATCCGCACGCCCGCCAGCCGGCAGGCGAGCGGGTTGTCCCCGACCGCGTAGAGCATTCGCCCATAGCCGGAGTAGCGCAGGCCGTACAGGATCAGCGCCGCCACCGGCGCCCACAGCAGCAGCGACTTCGGGATCGCCTCGCCGATCAGGTTGCCGGTCGCCAGCTCGCGCACGAAGCTCGGCACGAGCGGCACGCCGGTCACGAACGACTGCGCCGACACGGTCAGGTAGCCGCTGACGATGCTCGCCATGCCGAGCGTCATGATCAGCGGGTTGACGCGGAAGATGCCGACGCCGACGCCGTTGATGAGTCCGACGACGAGGCCCACGAGGATGGCGATGGCCACCGCGGTGCCGGTCCCGCGCGAGGCCTGCCCGGCCATGATGTAGGCGGCCGCCGTCGCCGTGGCGGCCACCGACAGGTCGATGCCCGCCGTCAGCATCACGAGCGTCTGGCCGGCGGCCAGGAACGCGAGCGGCGCCGAGAACTGCAGGATCGAGCCGATGCGCCCCGCCGACATGTAGCCCGGCGAGACGATCTCGCACGCGATCAGCAGCAGCACGAGGATCACCGACAGCATGATCAGCGGGCGGTCGATCAGGTAATACGCCGCCGCGCGGACCGGGCCCGGGCGCGGCTCGTCGGGCGTGGCCGCCACGGCCGTCATCGGCGCTCCTTCAGCAGCAGCAGGCCGCCGAGCATGACGACGATCACGATCAGGGCGCCCTGGATCACCTGGCCATAGTTCGGGTCGATGCCCTGGAAGACCATGATCGAGGGGACCAGGGTGAGGCAGAAGGCGGCCGCCACGGGGCCGACCACGCCGCCCTTGCCGCCGGCGAGCGAGACCCCGCCGAGCACGATCGCCGCGACCGAGTTCAGCGTGATGAAAGTGCCCGCGTACGGGGTGCCGATGCCCGTGGTCGCCGTCGCCGCCAGCCCGCCACAGCCCGCGAAGAAGCCGCCGATGGAGTAGGCGAGCACGCGCGTCCGGGCCACGTTCACGCCGGAGAGGTACGCGCGGTCGCGGTTCGAGCCGATCGCGTAGATGGCGAAGCCCGGCCGCCGCCAGCGGATCGGCCACCACACGAGCGCCAGCACAAGCGCGATGACGATCGCGCCGGCCGGGATCCACTCGCTGAAGACGATGCCCGTGCCGAGCGCCTGGTACTCGACCGGCGAGCCGCCGCCCGGCGTTCGCATGATCAGCAGCGCGACGCCGCCCCACACGAACGACATGGCGAGCGTGACGACGATGTCGGGGACGCCGGTGATCACGCACAGGCCGCCGTTGATGGCGCCGAGCAGCACGCCGACGAACATCAGCCCGACCGCGATGAGCAGCGACATCGCGAAGCTCTGGTCCTCCATCAGCGACGCCGCGAGCACGTTGATGACGGCGACCATCACGCCGAGCGAGAGGTCGATGCCGCCGGAGATGACGATCACCGCCTGTGCCATCGCGGCGAACGCGAGCGGCAGGGCGCCGATGACGATCGTCTTGAGGTCGAACGACGTGAACTTGACCGGGGCCAGCGCCCAGATGTAGGCGATGACCAGCAGCAGGAGCAGGACGTAGACGCCGATCGTCCAGCCGTGGCGGTTGCTGACTCGGCGCCAGTCGGTGCCCTTGCGGCCGATCGCCGCGCCGGCGGTCGTCATGCCGCCGCCGCCTCGCTCGTGAGCCCGTGGGCCGCCT
The DNA here is from genome assembly GCA_963835525.1 of uncultured Solirubrobacteraceae bacterium. Taxonomy (GTDB): domain Bacteria; phylum Actinomycetota; class Thermoleophilia; order Solirubrobacterales; family Solirubrobacteraceae; genus DASSUW01. The sequence continues at coordinate 688,096 of CAWIFM010000008.1, read as the reverse complement.
TCAGCAGAGCCGGCTCGTCGGCGTCCGCGGCCGGCATCTCCGCCGTCACCGCGCCGCGGTAGACCACGATCGTGCGGTCGCAGACGAGCTGGATCTCAGGGAACTCGGTCGTGAAGAGCAGGACCGCGGCGCCGGCCTCGGCGAGCTCGCGCAGCAGCGCGTAGATCTGGCGCTTGGTGCCGACGTCGATCCCGCGCGTGGGGTCGAAGCAAAGCATGGTGGTGAAGCCCGCGGCGAGCCAGCGCGCGATCGTCAGCTTCTGCTGGTTGCCGCCGGAGAGCCGGCGCGCCTGCCGCTGCGCGCGGGTGTCGATCGACAGCCGGTCGATCGCGTTCGACACGCGGCGGTTCTCGTCGGCCCGGTTGATCGGCCCCCAGCGCGAGAGGCGGTTGTAGAGCGGGGTCGCGATGTTCTCGCGGATCGGCCGCTGCGGGAGCAGAGCTAGCATGCGGTCGGCGGGGACGAGGACGACGCCGGAGCGGATCGCGTCATACGGGTGGCCCGGGGTGTGCGGCTTGCCGGCGACGAGCATCTCGCCGCCCTGCGGCTTGCGCTCGCCCGCCAGGTAGTCGAACAGCAGGTCCTGGCCCTGGCCCTCGAGCGCCGCGACGCCGAGGATCTCGCCGGCGCGGACCGAGAACGACACGCCCCCGGGATCGTCGCCGACCACGAGGTTGCGCACCTCGAGCTGCGTCTGACCGGCCTCGGCCTCGACCTCGACGGCAACGCCCTCGGCCTCGCTCACCTCGGCCTCGATCTGCTGGGCGAGCTTGGTGCGGCTCTCGCCGAGCATCAACTCGACGATCTTCTCCTCCTCGCCCGCCTTCGGGACGAGGGTGCCGACCGTGTGGCCGTCGCGCAGCACGCTGGCGCGGTCGCAGGTGGCGGACACCTCGGCCAGGCGGTGGGAGATGAACAGCACGGAGCGGCCGCGGTCGCGCCACTCGCGCATCACGGTGAAGACCTTCTCGGCGAGGTCCGACGGCAGCGCGGCCGTGATCTCGTCGAGCATCAGGAGCTGGGGGTCGCGCGCCAGCGCGCGCGAGAGGTCGAGCATGCGCAGCGTCGGCAGCGGGAGATCGCCCGTCATCTCGGTGAGGTCGACCGTGAGCTCCATCCGCTCGAGCCATTCGCGCACGCCCGCGATCGGGGTGCGCGTGAGGCGCATGTTCTGCGCGACGGTGAGGTCGGGCAGCAGCGCCGGGTCCTGGTAGACGGGGGCGAGGCCGATCCTGCGGGCGCCCTCGGGCGACCCGATCCGGATGTCCTTACCGTTGAGCTGGATCGTGCCGGAGTCGTGGCGGATGACGCCGGTGAGGATCTTCACGAGCGTGCTCTTGCCGGCGCCGTTGGCGCCGAGCAGCGCGTGGACCTCGCCCGGCTCGACGACGAGGTCGGCAGACTTGAGCGCCACGACGGGGCCGTAGCGCTTCGCGACGTTGCGGACTTCTAGCAGCGGCATGAAAAAGCGATCCCGGCGCGAGCGTAAACCCGCGCCGGGATCGATGCGTTCTGGCCTACGGCCCTTCGCAGCCGGTGAGCTGGTCCTGGGTGTAGGTGGTGTACGGCTCGACGATCATCTGGCTCGAATACGTCGGCGGGAGCTCGGGGTCATAGAACTCGTCGATCTTGTCCGCCGAGGTCTCCATGTCCCACACCTCGGGCGTGAGCGTCGTGACCTTCTCGGGCTCTTCGCCGTTGAGCGCCTGGATCGCGATCGCCGTGCCGACGCCGCCGACGGCGGCCGGGTTGGTGACCGCGGCACCCGGAGCGCCGTCCTTCAGCTGCTCCAGGAACTTGTTGTTGTCGGCGCCGATGACCGGCGTCTTCTCCTGGCCGGCCTTCTTGAGCGCGTCGACGACCACGTAGTCGATGCCCGACGTCCAGAACCCGTCGACCTGCGTGTTGGAGTTCAGGATGTCGTTGGCCTGCTTGCCGGCGGGCGCGAACGACCAGTCGGTGAAGGTCTCCTTGACGACCTTCATGCCCGGGTTGGCCTCCATGACCTCCATGAAGCCCTTGTGACGGTCGTCGTCGGCGGGCACGCCGCTGATGCCGCGCATCTCGACGATGTTGCCCTTGCCGCCGAGGTTGTCGACGAGCCACTGGGCGCCGAGCTTGCCGTACTCGACCTGGTCGTTGGTGACCACATACGCCTCGGGCGCGGTCACGGCCTGGTCGACGGCCACGACGACGATGTCGCGGGCGGCGGCCTCCTTGATGACCGGGTTGAGCGCCTCACGATCGGCCGGGTTGACGATGATCGCGTTGGCACCTGACGAGATCAGGTTGCGGATGCCGGCGATCTGCGCGCTGGCGTCGCCGTTGACGTTGTGGACGAGCACTTCGTCGACCTGCCCCGAGGCCAGCGACTGGGCCTTCACCGAGCAGATCATCTCCTCGCGCCAGCCGTTACCCACCAGGGTGTTGCTGACGCCGACTTTGTACATCTTCTTCTCCTCCGACGAACCGCTGCCGGAGCTGGCGCTGCCGCCGCTCTCCTCGTCGTCACCGCAACCGGCGGCGACCAGGGCGAGCAGCCCTACGAGGAGCGCGAGAAGCGCGAGTGGACGAGCCCGAAGACTCATGGGGACGGTGACCCTCCTCCTGAGATGGGACATGACGAACAGCTCATCGGGCACCCTCCAGCACCCTTGCCGCGCGGCGGGCGTGCTCGGCGTAGGCCGCGTCGAACAGACGGGCCGACTCCTCGGCGCCCACCACCGACGCGCTCGTGAGGACCGGGGGCATCGCCCCCCGCTCCACGAGCCGCGCCGCGGTACGAACCTTCACTTCGTTGGCGAGCGCCACCGCCGCGATCGTCGAGCCGGGACCCACGGGGGTGTCCAGCCCGTCGAGCGTGACGAGGGCGTCCGCCGGCGGCGTACGAAGGTCGAGCACCACGTCGGCGTGATCGCGCAGGCGCGATCCCGACGAGTGGGTGCTCTCCCCCGCCTCGGTCGCCGCGAGCGAGGTGACGGCGATCACGGGCAGTCCGCGCTCGCGCGCGCCGCTTGCCACCTCGATCGGCACTGCGCCGAGCCCGGACGCGCTGAAGACCATCATCGCGTCGGGCGGGTGCAGGTCGAAGTTGCGCAGGATGGTCTCGCCGAGCCCCTCCACGCGCTCGATGAACATCGCCTGGCGCTGCCCGTTGGCGCCCACCACCTGCGTGTGGAACGTCATCGACAGCTCGACGATCGGATGGAAGCCCGGATAGGACCCGTAGCGCGGGAACATCTCCTCGACGGCGATCCGCGAGTGGCCGGTCCCGAAGAGGTGGACGAGCCCGCCGCCGCCGATGGCGGCGGCGCACAGGTCGGCGGCCTGCTCCAGCTCGGCGTCCTGGTCGGCGAGACGGTCCAGCAGGTCGCGCACGACGTCGAGGTAGCCGGCCGTGGCCACGGTCATCCCGCCACCGCTGCCTGGTCCGACGCGCCCACCACGCCGGGGTCGAGCGCGATCGGCTCCCAGCGGCCGGACTTCATCGAGCGGTAGCACGCGTCCAGTGCGCAGTTGACGATGTAGCCGTCGACGAAGTCCTCGCGCGGGGTCGCACCGGAGCGGAAGCAGTCGATGAAGTGGCGCAGCTCCTGGCTGTAGCCGTACGCGCGCGCCTCGTCGGGCAGCGGGTAGACCCAGCCGGTCTCCGCGTCGGCCTTCTCGATCAGGTAGCCGGCGGGCTTGGTGATGAAGCCGCGGATCGGCGTGTCGAGCGAGTCGGTGACGAGCCGGCCGTCGGTGCCGGTGATCTCGTTGCGCAGCTCCATGCCGCCCTTCATGGACCACGACGCCTCGGTGATGGAGATGCCGCCGTTGGCGAACTTGATCATCGCCACCGCGTTGTCTTCGCCGGTCGTCTTGTCGCCGTGGGTGAGCGTGGCGCCCCAGGCGAACGCCTCGGTCATCGCGATGTCCTTGCCGAACAGGTAGCGCGCGGCCTCGATCGTGTGGCAGCCCATGTCGAGCAGGGCACCGCCGCCGGCCGTCTCGGCGTCCCAGAAGTGCGGGGCGTGCGGGCCGGAGTGCGCCTCGCGGGCGCGGACCGAGATGATGTCGCCGATCGCCCCCGACTCGATCATCTCGCGCGCCTTGACCACGTTGGGCGCGAAGACCTCGGTCTCGGCGTAGCCGTGCAGCACGCCGGCCTCGCGCACGATGCGCACGATCTCGGCCGCCTCGTCGCCGTTGCGGGCGAGCGGCTTGGTGCAGACGATCGCCTTGCCCGCCTGGGCGGCGGTGCGGATGGTGTCCAGGTGCATGTGGTTCGGCAGGCCGATGATCACCATCTGGACCTCGTCGTCGGCGCACAGCGCCTCGACGTCGGTGTACTGGCGCGGGATGCCGTAGCGGCCCCCGAAGTCCTCGGCGCGCTCAGCGCTGCGCGAGTAGTTGGCGACCACCCGGGCCCCGGGTACGTCGTCGAGCCCCGCCATGTAGAAATCGGCGACGAAGCCCGAGCCGATCATGCCCAGGGCGACTTGTTGATGATGTCCGTGCGTCATCGGTCTAGTTGTGTAGACAGGTTGCAACCTAGTCGCGGAACGGGAGGGATGTCAAGCAGCGGACGAACCGCCGGGGACGGCCCGGTCGCACTTGTGACCGGCGCCCCCGGAGGCATCGGTAGCGCGGTCGTGGCGGCCTTCAAGGCGGCCGGACATCGCGTGCTCGGATTCGATCGGGACGACGGCGGGTGGACCGCCCGGTGAGCCTGCATCTCGGCCTCGACCTCGGCGGCACCAACATCAAGGCGGCGGTCGTCGACTCGTCGCTGCGCGTGCTGGCCACGAAGACGTGCCCGACGCGGGCCGGCGACGGCGAGGACGCCGTGCTCGAGCGGATCGCCTCGGTGGGCACGGCCATTGCCGCGCCGTTCGGGGAGCCGTCGTCGGCCGGGCTGGCGCTGCCCGGCCACTTCGACGCGGAGACCGGCGCGGGCTCGCTGCTGCCGAACCTGCTCGGCGACTGGGCGGGCCGCCCGATCGCGGGCCCGGTCGGCGCGTCGCTGGGGGTGCCGGTGACGCTGGTGAACGACGTGCGCGCGCTGACGCTCGCGGAGCTGCGCCTCGGCGCCGGCCGCGGCGCGCGCGATCTTGTCTGCATCGCGCTCGGGACCGGCGTCGGCGGCGGCGTGGTGATCGGCGGCCGGCTGCACCTCGGGCTCGGCCACGCGGGCGAGATCGGCCATACGACGGTGGATCCGGACGGGCCGCTGTGCGGCTGCGGCAACCGCGGCTGCCTGGACCGGATGGCGAGCGCGCAGTCGATCGCCGCCGCGGCCGGGCGGCCCGACGTGGCGGAGGCGGCGGAGGCGGCCCGAGCCGGCGACCGGGTGGCGCTGGCGGCCTTCGCGCGCGCCGGCGAGTACGTGGGCCGAGTCCTGGCCGGGGCGGTGGTGCTGCTGTGGCCCGAGCGCGTGGTGGTGGGCGGCGGCGTCGCGGACGCCGGAGCGCTGCTGCTCGACCCTCTGCGCGCTGAGCTGCGCCGCCGGGCCTGCGTGGCCCCCGAGGTTCCCGTGGTGCCGGCCGAGCTCGGCCCCGTCGCAGGCGCCGTCGGGGCGGCGCTGTGGGGCGCCGAGGTCAGCCGCGCCGCGTGATCATCGGGCGACAGCCATGCCCGGTGTGCTTGAACGCGCCGATGAGCATCGCGCCGATCGGCCAGATCGGCCAGAAGTAACCGGCGCCCGTGAGCGCCCAGATGGCGACCAGCAGGATCGCCAGCGGGACCACGGGCGGGATGCGCGGGATCTCGCGCCGCGGCTTTGGCGGTGCTGTGGGGAGGTCGGCGACGAGTGGCGTGAGGTCGGCGCGGGTGCGGGCGGCGAAGGCTCGGCCGAGGCGATCGTCCAGCTCGTCGGGGTCGAGCCGGCCGGCGGTCGCGTGCGTGCGGAGGGTCTCCGCGACCTGCTCGCGCTCGGCGTCGGAGGCTCGTGTCTGGTCCGGCATGGTGCGTAAGTTAGTGATCACTCAGCTGGTTTTCAAGGGACGAACTTCGGCTGGGTGGGGAAGCGAGGTTTCGGCCGCGAGGGGAATTTCGTCCGGTCCGGCGGCGCTCGCGTGCCCGGATTTCACGAAAGTGCTCGTGACGGGCACTTTCGTGAAATCAGAGAGTACATCACATGAAATTCGCGCGGCGCGACCCTCGCCGTTCGCACGTTAGTGCCCGTCACGAGCCCTAACGTGCAATCGGACCGGCCCGACCGCGTCGCTTCGCACGTTATTCCCCGCGCGGCGGCCAACCTCGCCGCCGCCCTACCCAGCAAGCAGTTGACGTTGAAGTTCAGGAAGCCAGCACAGCGGAACCCACGCGGTTCCGCCCCGCGCGCTTCGCCTCATACAGCGTCGCATCCGCGCCGAAGCTCATGGTCACCGACACGCCGCCGGTGCTCGACCCGGCGACCGCGATCCGCAGGCGCTCGGCGACCTCGCGGGTCTTGGCCAGGTCGGCGCCCGGCAGCAGGATCGCGAACTCCTCGCCGCCCAACCGGTAGATCAGGTCGAAGGCGCGCAGCTCGCTGCGCATGGCGTGGCCACATCGCGCAGCACGGCGTCGCCGACCGGATGGCCGTGCTCATCGTTGATGCGCTTGAAGTGGTCGACGTCGGCCATCAGGAAGCCCAGTGAGGACTCGGCGCCCTGATCGATCTGGTGCTGGAGCTCGCCCAGCCGCTGCATCGCGATGACCAGCGCGAACGGGAAGATCAGCTCCTGGGGGTGCTCGTACACGAAGCCGGCGTCGAGCCCGACCGTGACCAGGAGCAGCAGCGCGATCGTGTACCCCACGCCCAGGCGAAGGCGGCCCACCGCTGAGGATGGCGGCTGCGGTGCATGCGCCGGTCGGCCACCGCGAAGACGGCGAGCGCGGCGGCGAGGACGATCAGGAACTCGAAGCCGATCCACGGGCCGGCGGCGATCAGCGCGAAGCCGAGGACGGCGAAGGCACGGCGGCGGACAGGGCCGAGCCGCGCCTCCATGTCAGGCTGCGACCACGGCGCCGCCGCGGCGCGGATCGCCCCCGCCGTGGAGCACCCCGGTCACCGGCTCGCGCTCGACCGCCTGGCAGCCGCCGAAGAACAGGTTGCGGTCGCGGAACCAGGCCATCGTCCGGCCGCTCGCCTCCAGCACGGCCGCGTCGATCCCGGGCTCGGCGTAGACGATCCCGTCCTCGAAGTGCAGCCGCGGCGCGTCGACCGCCTCGGCCGCCTCCATGCCCCGGTCGAGCACGTTGACGATCACCTGCAGCAGCGCCGATCGGATCCGGTTCGAGCCCGCCGAGCCGAGCGCCAGCTCCGGCGCGCCGTCGCGCCCGAGCACGACGGTCGGCGCCATCATCGACGGCAGCCGCCGACCCGGCGGGTGCGTGAAGAAGCCCAGCGGCGAGAGGTCCTGCTCTCCCATCATGTTGTTGACGTGCACGCCGGTCCCGGGCACCACCACGCCCGACCCCTCCCCGTTGGTGCACGTGACCGAGCACGCCCAGCCGTCGCCGTCGATCACCGAGATGTGGGTGGTGGCGCCGAGCCGGCTGGCCATGAAGCGGTCGAGGAAGCCGGGCTCGCCGAGCCCCGTGAGGAACTCGGGCGTGCGCTCGGCCTGGGCGCGCTCCATCGCCTCCACCAGCGCCATCGCGTCGGGCGGGCCGGACGAGCGCTGGAGCAGCGCGAGCGCGTAGGCCAGCAGGGTGCCGCCCGCGCTCGGCGGCGGGTTGGTGAGCACCTCGCGCCCGTGGTAGCGGACCCGTACCGGCTCGCGCGGCAGCGCCTCGTAGGCGGCCAGGTCCTCGCGCGTCAAGGTTCCCCCCAGCCGGCACACGCGGTCGGAGATCGCCGCCCCGATGTCGCCCGAGTAGAAGGGCGCCGCCCCCTCCGCGCCGAGTCGCTCGAGCGAGTCGGCCATCTCGGGGTCGCGCAGCACATCGCCCTCGTGCGGCACCCGCCCCTCGGGCATGAACAGGGCGCGGCACTCGGCCGTCGAGGAGTAGATCGGCGCGAGGATCTCGTAGACGTACGCCTGTTCGCTGTTGACGCGCACGCCCTCGCGCGCCAGCGCCACGGCCGGGGCCGTCAGCTCGGCCAGCGGGACGGTGCCGAAGCGGTCGGCCGCGGCGCACACGCCGGCCGGCGTGCCGTACGTGCCGCACGAGGCCGCGCCGATGTGGAAGACCTGCACGACGTCGCCGAACGACACGTCGACCGCCAGCAGCGATTCGCGCGCCGCGAGATCGGCCCCGCGGCCCGAGGCCTCGACGAAGAAGTCGAGCAGCACCGGCTCGCCGTCGGGGGGCACGACGAGCATGTAGCCGCCGGCGCCGAGCCCGGTCAGCAGCGGCTCGGCGACGAACGAGGCGAGCATCGAGGCCAGCGCGGCGTCGACCGCGTTGCCGCCGGCGCGGAGGATCTCCGCGCCGGCCTCAGCGGTCAGAGGGTGGCCGGCGGCGACGACGCCGCTCATGGCGCTCAGTATCGAGGAATGAACTCGGGCACGTCGACCTCGCTGACGCGAGACGAGGTCACTCGCCGCACGCGCGGCTCGCCGGCCGGCTCGCGGAACGAGGACTGCTCCTGCCGCGGCGCGCGCTTCTCGCCGTAGCCGGTGGCGACCACGGTGATCCACACCTCGTCCTCGAGCTTCTCGTCGAGCATCGCCCCGAAGATGATGTTCGCGTCGGGGTGCGCGGCCTCCTGGATCGTGTGGGCGGCCTCGTTGACCTCCCACAGCGACAGGTCCTTGCCGCCGGTGATCGAGAGCAGGATCGAGTGCGCGCCCTCGAGCGTCGTCTCCAGCAGCGGCGACGAGGCGGCGGCGTGGGCGGCCTCGATGGCCCGCTTGTCGCCCGTTCCCATGCCGATGCCGAGCAGCGCGTTGCCGGCGTCGGACATGATCGTCCGCACATCGGCGAAGTCGAGGTTGATCAGGCCCGGCAGGGTGATCAGGTCCGACACGCCCTGCACGCCCTGGCGCAGCACGTCGTCGGCCACCCGGAAGGCCTCGACCATCGAGGTCTGCTTGTCGAGCACCGACAGCAGCTTGTTGTTGGGCACCACGATCAGCGTGTCGACCTCGCCGGCCAGCGCCTCGATGCCCTCGTCCGCGGCGTTCATGCGGCGCGAGCCCTCGAAGCCGAACGGCTTCGTGACGATGCCGACGGTCAGCGCTCCCAGCTCGCGCGCGACCCGCGCGACGACGGGAGCCGCGCCGGTGCCGGTGCCGCCGCCCTCGCCCGCGGTGATGAACACCATGTCCGAGCCCTTGAGCAGCGACTTGATGCGGTCGTAGTCCTCCATCGCCGACGAGTGGCCCAGCTCGGGGTTCGAGCCGGAGCCCAACCCGCGCGTGATGTCGGCCCCGATCTGGAGCGTCACGTGCGCGGACGACGAGTTCAGCGACTGCGTGTCGGTGTTGAGCGCGATGAACTCGACGCCGCTGACCTCGGCCTCGATCATGCGGTTGACCGCGTTCACGCCGGCGCCGCCGACGCCGATCACGCGCAGCTCGGGCTGGCGGGTGGCCTCGGGGCCGACCGAGGCCCACTCGTACTCGGACGCCGACGCGCGGGCCGGCTCGGGCGGGGACATCATGTTGTCCGGCAGGTCCGACGAGAAGGCGTGGCGTAGGCGCTCCTGCGGCGTGGGCACGCGCGGCGCGGCCGGCTGCGGCGGCTCGGGCGCAGCCTCGGGCTCGCGCGCCGGCTCGACGGGCGGCGGTTGCGCGGCCGCCGTCTCCTGCGCCTCGTCCGTCTTCCGGAAGAGCGCCGCCAGCGGTCCTTCGCGCATGCTCGCCCGCTTACCGCTTGCCATTCGAGAGCACCTCCTTCGCCAGCTGGCGATAAGCGTCAGCCGCGGTCCCCTTGGGGTCGTACTTGAGCACCGACATCCCCTTCACAGGGGCCTCCGCGAACCGGATGGTCTTCCTGATCCGCGCTCCGAACACGCGGTCGCCGAAGTTCTCCTCGAGGATCTCGAGCGCCTCCTTGGCGTGCAGGGTACGCGTGTCCACCATCGTCGGGAGGATGCCCGCGATCTGCACGTCGGGATTGAGGTTCTCGCGGATCATCGCAAGGGTGTTCTGCAGCTGAAGCAGCCCACGCATCGACAGATACTCGCACTGGACGGGGACGATCACCTGATCGGCCGCGGTAAGTGCGTTCACCGTCAATAGTCCCAGCGACGGCGGCGTATCGATGAACATCCAGTCGTAGTCGTCGTCGACGGCGAGCAGCGCCTTGGTCAGCGAGCGCTCGCGGCCGATCTTCGTCGACATCGCGATCTCCGCCCCCGCGAGGTCGATCGAGGCGCACGCGACGTCGATCTCGCGGCGCTTGATCACCTCGCGGATCGAGAGGTCGTGGACGAGCACGTCGAACATCGACTGCTCGAGCGTGTCGGGGTCGATGCCCTGCGACATGGTGAGGTTGCCCTGCGGGTCCATGTCGACGCACAGGACGCGGTGCCCCACCTCGGCGAAGGCCGCCGCGAGGTTCAGCGTCGTGGTGGTCTTCGCGACGCCGCCTTTTTGGTTGGCGAAGGCGATGACCTTGGCCTTGCCGGTCACGTCGTGCTCCGATCCAGGTCGGGGAAACCCATCGGCCTTGCCTGTTCGCCCCCGAGCAGAAGTTTCCTCCCGCGCCCTAGCATGCACGCCCGATGGATCGAGTCACCGCCCGCCGAATCAACCGAGCCCACTGGGACGCGATGGCCGCGGCACATGGTCAGGACGCGTACTACGACACCGAGGCGCTGATCGCCGGCGCCGACACGCTGCAGCAGGCGGAACAGGCCGGCATCCGGGAGGCCGTCGGCGCTGTGGCCGGCCTCGACGTGCTGCACCTGCAGTGCCACATCGGCTTCGACGCGATCTCGCTCGCACGGCGCGGAGCGCGGGTCGTCGGCGCCGACTTCTCCCCCGCCTCGCTCGAGAAGGCGCGGGCGCTCTCGCGCCGCTGCGACGTGCAGGCCGAGTTCGTCGAGGCCGACGCGACCAAGCTGCCGGTCGAGCTGCACAACCGGTTCGACCTCGTCTACGCGACCATCGGCGTGATCGGCTGGATCGACGACCTCGGCGCCTGGATGCGGTCGGCCACGTCGGCCCTGCGCGGCGGCGGGAAGCTCCTCCTCGTCGACCTCCACCCGGTGTACGCCATGTTCGAGTCGATCGATCCGGTGCGGATCGACTTCCCGTACGCGAACGACGGCCCGCGCTCGTTCGACGAGCCCGGCTCGTACGCCGGCGCCGATCTCGACGTGGCGGCCACCGCCACCGTCCAGTACGGCCACTCGCTCGCCGAGATCGTCAACGCGGCGCTCGGCGCCGGCCTGAAGATCCAGCGCCTCGACGAGTACGTCGAGGCCGACTTCGATCCGCGCGGCGACCTCCTGCCGCGCGAGGACGACGGGCGCCACCGGCTGCGCGTGAACGGCGAGCTGCTGCCGGTGCTGTTCGCGCTCGTCGCCGCCAAGCCCTGATGCAGGACGCCTTCGGGCAGATCCTCAGCAACTACCAGGCCGCGCTGCACCTCTTCGAGGAGATGGCGACCGAACTCGACCGGGACGTGCTGCAGCGCACGGCGACGGACGTGTTCACGAAGGTGCGCGACGCGTGCGCGGGTTCGCCGGACCTCGAGGAGCTGGCGGCGCAGATCGTCGCCGAGCCCGCGTGCGCGGACGTCGCCGCCGAGCGCCAGCGGATCGCCGCCACGCACTCGCGCCTGATCCGCCGCCGGCCCGCAGTCCACGAGGAGACCGCCGGCCGGCTCGCCGAGCTCGCGGCGGGATCGCACTCGGCCGGCGCCCTGTTTCTGCTGCTGCGCGACTCAGCGCCGTGAACCGCCACGGGGTTCCGGACGAAAGGACTAGCTGATCGTCGCTTGACGCAATCGGTTGCATCGGGCAACGTGGCACCCTGTTGAGAGAGGGTGGGCAACGGTCCGGTCCACATTGAGGAAGAGGGACGGGTTGCAGTTACACGAACGGAGACTCGCCGGCCGCGCCGCGGCGCTCGAAGCCGAGCGCGTGCCGTACGTGTGCGCCACCGTCGTCCGCGCCGGCCGCCCCGCCAGCGTCCAGCCGGGCGCCGGAGCCATCGTCCTCGGCGACGGCACGATCGAGGGCTTCGTCGGCGGCCACTGCGCCGAGCCCAGCGTGCGGCTGCACGCCCTGCACGTGCTCGAGACCGGCGAGGCGCTGCTGCTGCGGATCGAGCCCGGCAACGGCGAGGCCGCCGCCGCCGAGGGCGCCGTCACCGTGCACAACCCGTGCATCAGCGGCGGCGCGCTGGAGATCTTCCTCGAGCCGCGCCTGCCCGCGCCGCGCATGCACGTGATCGGCGACACGCCGATCGCCCGGGCGCTCGACGAGCTCGCCGCCCGGCTCGGCTACGACGTAGCCGCCCCGGGCACCGACCCGACCGACGACGACGCGGCGGTCGTGATCGCCTCGCACGGCCGCGACGAGGAGCACGTCCTGGCCACGGCGCTCGAGGTCGGCGTCCCGTACGTCGGCCTGGTGGCGAGCCGCAAGCGCGGGACCGCCGTCGTCGGAAGCCTCGAAGTGTCCGACGAGGACCGCGCGCGCGTCCACACCCCCGCGGGCCTGGACATCGGCGCGCGCACGCCCGAAGAGATCGCGCTCTCGATCCTCGCCGAGATCGTCGCGTCGCGCCGCGCCCGTACGACCCCGCCGCCGGTCGAGCAGCACCACGATCACGAGGGCCACTGCTGCCATGAGTGACCCGTTCGTCGCGGGACTCGTCCTGGCGGCGGGCGGCTCACGCCGGCTCGGCCGGCCCAAGCAGCTGCTGCCGTTTGCCGGCGCCACGCTGCTCGACCACACGGTCGCCACCGCGCGGGCGTGCGAGTTCGACCAGCTGCTGGTGGCCGTCGGCGGCGAGTCGGAGAAGGTCCTCGCGCGCGTGGACCTGTCCGGCGCCGAGGTGGTCGTCAACCCCGGCTTCGGCGCGGGCTGCTCGTCCTCGATCGCCGTCGCGATGGAGGCGCTGGACCCGCGCACCACCACCCTCGTGCTCATGCTCGGCGACCAGCCCGGCGTCCTGCCCGGGACGGTGCGTGTGCTGCTGGCGGCACGCGGCGACGCGCCGATCGCCGTCTGCCGCTACGACGACGGCCGCGGCCACCCGTTCGCGTTCGGATACGAGGTGTTCGGGGACCTGGGCGCGCTGCACGGCGACAAGGCGGTCTGGCGGATGCTCGACGAGCGCGCCGGCGAGGTCGAGGAAGTCCCGGTGGCGGGCCGGATCCCGCTCGACGTGGACACGTGGGCGGATTACGAGGCCGTGGTCGCGGCCTCAGGAAGGAGCACTGCATGAGCGGCTGGACGGTCGGGTTGATCCTCGGCATCGTTGTGGTCCTCGTGGCGGCAGCCATCGTCATCGCGATCGTGCGCCTCGCGCGCGGGATCGCGGCGCAGGCCAAGACGGCCGAGGAGGCCGTCGAGGTGGTGCGCCTGCAGACGGAGGAGCTCGCCGGGATCCCGCGCATCAACGACTCAGGGGTGCGGATCCTGCACTCCGCCCGGGCCCTGCGAAAGGTGGCGGTGGGCAAGTGAGCGGCAACACCTATTGGGTCATCTCGCTCGTCATCGGGCTCGCCGCGGCGCTCATCGTGGCGACGCTGCTCGTGATGCTCCTGCGCTCGGTCGCGAGCATCGAGAAGTCGGTCGGCGGGCTGCTGGGGATCGCCACCAGCGTCGCCGGCAACACGTCGAACATCCCCCAGCTCCAGGCGACCGCGCCGGTGCTGGCGCAGATCGTCGACGAGGCCGTGGTCCAGGACGGATACATGAACGCCCTCACGGACGGGTTCGGAGGCAGCAATGGAAACTGAGGACCTCCTGCTCCTGCTGAGCGTCGTGCTCGGCCTCGTCGTCGTCGCCGTACTCGCCATCGCCCTGATCCAGGTCCGCCGGGGCCTGGACCGCATCTCCGAGGGCCTCGCCACCCTCGGCTCGGCGCTCGAGATGGTCGAGGCCGAGCACCTGCGCCCGCTCGAGCCCGCCGTCAAGGCGATCAACGAGCAGTTCGACATCATCCTCGGCGCTCTGCCGGGGATCGGCAAGAAGGCCGCGATCGTCGCTGAAAGGAGGCCGCGATGACGCTCTGGTGGATCGGCAACGCCGTCCTGCTCGTCGTCCTGGTCGTCGTGATCCTGCTGCTCATCGGCGTGCTCAACGCCGCCCGGAGCATCGTCCCCAGCGTCGGCCAGATCGCACGCGCGGCGGCCGCCGGCTCGAAGGACCTCGACGCCGTCCCGATGCTGCTGACCACGCAGGACCAGGTCCGGCAGACCGTCGCGGGCGTCGCCGCCTACGGCGGTTCGCTCGACGTGATCCTCGACGACGCCAAGGAGGCGTGACATGCCCGCCGCCGGAGTCGCGACCATCGCGCTGATCGTCCTGATCGTCCTCGCGCTCGTCTACTACCTGCTCAACACGATCCTGCAGCTGCGGGCGATCAACCACGGCCTCGATGAGGTCATCCAGAGCGTCGGCGCGATCGTCGAGAAGAGCGCGCCGGTCGCCGACGTCGTGCACGACATCAACGACAACCTCGACGCCGCGGTCAGCGCGCTCGAGGGCCTGCTGGTCAAGAAGGCCGGGATGGAGGATGCGGTCGGCCTCGTCGACGGGCTCTACCCCGGCGCCGCGGCGGCGGGCCTGCGTGACTTCCCGGAGAGCCGCGAGGTCACGCCGCCGCGGATCGGCGAGGTCTACACGAAGGGCACGCTCACGCTCGCGCGGCTCGGCCGCGAGGCGCCGGTCGCCATGGCCAGCCCCGCGGGCCCCGCCCTCCGCAACCCGGCCTACGGCAGCGCCGCCGCGCGCGACCTCTATCCGGGAGACCGGCCGGAGCGCTCGCCGGTGATCGGCACCGACTCGCCCGTCCAGTACGAGGAGCGCGAGGACATCGGACAGCCGCGCAAGCGGTTCAGGAGGGCCTGATGCAGACGCCGGCGCCATTCGGCTACGAGCGGGCGACCAGCGTGCAGGGCGCCGTCGAGGCGCTCCAGCGCCTCGGCTCGGAGGCGCGCATCATCGCCGGCGGGCACAGCCTGCTGCCGATGATGAAGCTGCGCCTGGCCAACCCCGAGCACCTGGTCGACATCAACGGCCTGACCGAGCTGTCGTACATCCGCGAGGAGGGCGGCGAGGTCCGGATCGGCGCGCTCACCCGCCACGTCGACCTCCTGAAGTCGGAGCTGCTCGCGGAGCGCTTCCCGGTGTTCGGCGACGCCGAGACGGTGATCGCCGATCCGGTGGTGCGCAACCGCGGCACGATCGGCGGCTCGCTCTGCCAGGCCGACGCCGCCGAGGACCTCTCGGCCGTCTGCACGGCGCTCAAGGCCCGCGTCGTCATCCAGGGGCGCGACGGCGAGCGCGTGGTCGGCATGGAGGAGTTCCACGTCGGCCCATACATGACCGCGGTGGGCGCCGGCGAGATGCTGACCGAGATCCGCCTGAGCGTCCGGCCGGGCGCCGGCAGCGCGCACGAGAAGGTCGAGCGCCGCGCGGGCGACTGGGCGATCGCCGCGGCGTCGGCGGCCGTCTGGCTCGAGGGCGGCAGGATCGCCGACGCGGGCATCGGGCTCAGCGCCGTCGGCCTCACGACCATCCACCTGACCCGTGCCGAGGAGCTGCTGCGGGGCAGCGAGCCGTCGGAGGAGCTGTTCGAACAGGCGGCCGCGATCGCCTCCGAGGACTGCTCGCCGATGGCCGACGGTCGCGGGCCGGTCGACTACAAGCGGCACCTGGCCGGTGTCCTCACCCAGCGAGCACTGCGCCGAGCGACCGCACGCGCGCTTCACCAGGAGGCCTGAAGCATGGATGTGACGATGACGGTCAACGGCGAGCGCGTTACGCGCGACGTCGAGCCGCGGATGCTGCTCGTGCACTTCCTGCGCGAGACGCTCGACCTCACCGGCACCCACTGGGGCTGCGACACCTCCAACTGCGGCGCCTGCGTCGTGCATCTGGACGGGCAGCCCGTGAAGTCCTGCACGGTGCTCGCGGCGATGTGCGAGGGGCAGGAGGTCCGCACCGTCGAAGGGCTGGCTCGCAACGGCGAGCTCGACCCGGTGCAGCAGGGCTTCCACGAGCTGCACGCGCTCCAGTGCGGGTTCTGCACGCCCGGGATGATGATGACCGTCAGGGCGCTGCTGGACGAGAACCCCAACCCCACCGACGCGGAGATCCGCACCGCCATCTCGGGCGGCATCTGCCGCTGCACCGGCTACAAGAACATCGTCGCGGCGGCACGTTGGGCCGCGGCCCAGGAGGTCCGCGCATGACCGCCATCGAGCACACGCCGACCGAGCGCCCGATCGGCTTCGGGCGGCTCAAGCGCAAGGAGGACGCGCGCTTCATCCGCGGCGAGGGCAACTACCTCGACGACATCAAGCTGCCGGGGATGGTCTACGGCCAGGTGCTGCGCTCCCCGTACGCGCACGCGAAGATCCTCTCGATCGACACTTCGCGCGCGCTCGCGCACCCGAACGTCGCGGCCGTGGTCACCGCCAAGGACCTCGAGACGCTCGGACTCGCGTGGATGCCGACGATCTCCTATGACACGCAGGCCGTGCTGGCCGGCGACAAGGTCCGCTTCCAGGGCCAGGAGGTCGCGTTCGTGATCGCGACCGACGAGTACTCCGCCAACGACGCGCTGTCGCTGATCGACGTCGAGTACGAGCCGCTGCCCGCGGTCGTCAACGCCCGCAAGGCGCTCGACGAGGACGCCCCGCTGATCCGCGACGACAAGGCCGGTCAGCGCGACAACCTGGCCAGCCCGCTGTGGGAGGCCGGCGACGAGGAGGCGACCGACCGCGCCTTCGCCGAGGCGGACACGATCGTCACGCGCGACATCATCTACCCGCGCTGCCACCCGGCGCCGCTGGAGACGTGCGGGATGATCGCCGACTTCAACCCGAAGACCGGCCAGCTCGACCTCTACAACGGCAACCAGGCGCCGCACGCCCACCGCACGGTCTACGCCCATGTCGCCGGCCTCGCCGAGCACATGATCAGGATCCAGTGCAACGACATCGGCGGCGGCTTCGGCAACAAGGTGCCCGTCTATCCCGGCTACGTGTGCGCGATCGCGGGCTCGATCGTCGCCGGCGTCCCGGTCAAGTGGGTCGAGGACCGCACCGGCAACCTGATCTCGACCGGCTTCGCGCGCGACTACGTGATGCGCTCGGAGATGTGCTCGAAGGACGGCAAGATCACCGGCCTGCGGGTCGACGTCATCGCCGACCACGGCGCCTTCGACAGCACCGCCCAGCCGACGAAGTTCCCGGCCGGCTTCTTCCACATCGTCTGCGGCTCCTACGACCTGCAGGCCTCGCACGTGAAGGTCAAGGCCGTCTACACCAACAAGGCGCCGGGCGGCGTCGCCTACCGCTGCTCGTTCCGCATCACCGAGGCCGTCTACCTGGTGGAGCGGATGGTCGACGCGCTGGCCATGGAGATGGAGGTCGACCCCGTCGAGCTGCGGATGCGCAGCTTCATCGGCAAGGACCAGTTCCCGTACGAGACGACCACCGGCTGGACCTACGACTCCGGCGACTACGCCAAGACGATGAACGTGGCGCTCGAGATGGCGGGCTACGAGGACCTGCGGCGCGAGCAGAAGTTCAAGCGCGAGCACGGCGAGCTGATGGGCATCGGCGTGTCGTTCTTCACCGAGGGCGTCGGCGCCGGACCGCGCAAGCACATGGACATCCTCGGCCTGTCGATGAACGACGGCGCCGACCTGCGCGTGCACCCGTCGGGCAAGGCGGTGGTCTCGATCTCGGCGCAGACCCAGGGCCAGGGCCACGAGACGACGTTCGCGCAGATCGTCGCCGAGGAGCTGGGCATCCCGCCCGAGGACGTCGAGGTCCGCCACGGCGACACCGACAAGTCGCCCTACGGGCTCGGCACCTACGGCAGCCGCTCGACCCCGGTTTCGGGCGCCGCGGTGGCCGTCGTCTCGCGCAAGGTGCGCGACAAGGCGCGCCTGATCGCGGCGACCATGCTCGAGACCCGGCCCGAGGACCTCGCGTGGGAGAAGGGCCGCTGGTACGTCAAGGGCGACCCGGAGCAGGGCGCGCTGATCGAGGACATCGCCGATCGCGCCTACAGCGGCGACGAGCTCCCCGAGGGTATGGAGGGCGGCCTCGACGCCCAGGTCATCTACGACCCGCCGAACCTCACCTACCCCTACGGCGCCTACATCGCGGTGGTCGACGTCGACCCCGACACGGCCCAGGTCACCGTTCGCCGCTTCATCGCGGTCGACGACTGCGGCGTGCGCATCAACCCGATGGTCGTCGAGGGCCAGATCCACGGCGGCCTGGCCGAGGGCGTCGGCATCGCGCTGATGGAGCTCATCTCGTTCGACGAGGAGGGCAACTGCCTGAACTCGTCGTTCATGGACTACCTGATCCCGACGGCGCTCGAGTGCCCGGACTTCGAGCTCGGCGAGACCGTCACGCCCTGCCCCCACCACCCGCTCGGCGCCAAGGGCGTCGGCGAGTCGCCCAACGTGGGCTCCCCGCCGGCGATCGTCAACGCCGTGATCGACGCGCTGCACGAGTCGCACGGCGTCGACCACATCGACATGCCGTGCACCCCGGCTCGCGTCTGGAGGGCGATGCAGGGGAATCCCGAGCCGCCCCAGTGAGCGAGGTCGCCCACCTCGTTCCCGACATCGAGACGCTGGCGCAGCGCCTGGCCTCCGTCGACTACCTGGTCGACGAAGGCCTGGCGACCTCGATGTTCCTCGGCCTCCGCCTCCCCCAGCCGCTGCTGCTGGAGGGAGCGGCGGGCGTCGGCAAGACCGAGGCGGCCAAGGCGCTCGCCGCGGTCCTGGACACGCCGCTGGTGCGGCTGCAGTGCTACGAGGGGATCGACGCCGCCGAGGCGCTGTACGAGTGGAACTATCCGCGCCAGCTGATCAGCATCCGGCTCGCGGACCAGCGCGACGCGGAGCTGCGCGAGGAGGACCTGTTCGGCCCGGACTACCTGATCCGGCGGCCGCTGCTGCGCGCGCTCGAGCACCCGGGCCCGCGGCCGGCCGTGCTGCTGGTCGACGAGATCGACCGCGCCGACGACGACTTCGAGGCGTTCCTGCTCGAGCTGCTCGCCGATGCCGCGGTGACGATCCCGGAGATCGGGACGATCCGCGCGACGCATCCGCCGGTCATCGTGCTCACCTCGAACCGCACGCGCGACCTGCACGACGCGGTCAAGCGCCGCTGCCTGTACCACTGGATCGAGTACCCCGACGCGCGGCGCGAGGTGGACATCATCCGGCGGCGCGTGAAGGGCGCGGCCGAGGTGCTGGCCGTCCAGGTGGCGACGGCCGTCTCGCGCATGCGCGAGAGCGACGTGCAGAAGCCGCCGGGGATCGCCGAGGCGATCGACTGGCTGGCCGCGCTCGACCTGCTCGGTGTCGACGCCCTCGACGAGGCGACGATCGACCGCACGCTCGGCGCGGTGCTCAAGTACGGCGAGGACCAGGAGGTGATCCGCGCGGCCGGCCTCGGGCAGCTCGTCCGATGAGGGTCGAGACCATCTGGCTCGACGTGCCGGCGCTCGTGGGCGCGTTCAGCCGCCGCCTGTACGACGCCGGGCTGCCGGTGACGCCCGCGCGGTCGGCGGACATGGCGCGCGCGCTCGAGCTGACCCGGCCGATCGCGCGCCGGCGGCTGTACTGGACGCTGCGCTCGATCGTCGTCACCGATCCCACCCAGGTTCCTGTGTTCGACGCGGTCTTCGCGGGGGTGTTCCGCGGCTACGCGCCCGACGAGGCGTCCGAGCCGCCCGCGCGGGTCGCCCCCGAGCAGAGCGGCCACGTGCCCTCGTCGGGGCGCGTCAAGCGCGGCGAGATCGAGGTGCCGATGGCGAGGGCGAGCGCCGAGGAGCGGCTCTCCGAGAAGCGCTTCGACGCGCTCGAGCCGCACGAGCTCGCTCACCTCTACGAGCTGATGTCGCGCCTGCGGCTCGAGACCCCGCAGCGCCGCACCCGGCGTCACGAGCACGGTCGTGGGCGACGGATCGACGTGCGGCGGACGCTGCGCCGCAGCCTGCGCACGGGCGGCGATCCGATCCACCTCGCCCGCCGCCGGCGCCGTGTGGTGCGCAGGCGGCTCGTGCTGCTGTGCGACATCTCCGGCTCGATGGAGCCCTACGCCCGCGCGTACCTCCAGTTCCTGACCTGCGCGGCGGCCGCCGGTCCGAACGCCGAGGCGTTCGCGTTCGCCACGCGTCTGACGCGGCTCACCCGGGCGCTCGGCTCGCGCAATCCCGAGCGGGCGATCCAGCGCGCCGCCGAGACGGCCCCCGACTGGTCGAGCGGCACCCGGATCGGCGACGCCCTGAAGGCCTTCAACGACCGCCACGGCCGCCGCGGGATGGCGCGCGGCGCCGTCGTGGTCATCCTGTCCGACGGCTGGGAGCGCGGCGACCCGGCGCTGGTCGGCCGCGAGATGGAGCGGCTCGCGCGGCTGGCGCACCGGATCGTGTGGGTCAACCCGCGCGTGAGCGCAGACGCGTTCTCGGTCCAGGCCGGCGGCATGGTGGCTGCGCTGCCGCACTGCGACGCGCTGGTCAGCGGCCACAGCTTCAAGGCGCTCGGCGAGGTCGTGGCGGCGATCGGAGGCGCGTCCGTCGAGGTGCCCGAGGCGGGCGACGAGACCCCGGAGTCGTGGGCGAGCGCGACCCCGGTGGCCGGCAGCTCGGTGGCGATGCCGAGCGGCCACGGCCCGAGCCGCGGCCACACGACGCCGGGATGGGTGACCGATGAATGAAGTGAAGACCTGCATCTACCCCGGGTGCGACCGGCCGGCCGTGCCGCCGCACCCGCTGGGCGGGCCGCAGCCCGCGTTCTGCGACCGCGAGGACCACAACGCGCTGACCGCCCACCAGGAGCGGCAGCGTCTCGAGAAGGAGGGATCCGACGATGGCGAATGAGGCGTACCGGGCGGTGTTCCTGCGCGTCCACCCGACCGGCAAGATGGTGCTGAGCCTCACCACCGACTCCGACGGCCGCGAGGCCGAGTACGCGCAGCTGGTGGCCGGCGAGCTCGGGGTCCCGCCGCTCGACGTCAAGGTCGTGCCCGCCGACACCGACCGCTTCGGCAACGGGCACGGCTTCAACACGAGCCCGTCGGACGGCGCCCCCGCGGCGATCAGCAGCGCGACGTCCAAGATCCGCGACAAGGCGAAGCTGCTCGCCGGCATGGCGCTCGAGGCGTCGCCCGAGTCGCTGACGTGGACCAACGGCGCGTGGTCGGCCGGCGAGAGCTACAAGACGATCGAGGACATCGCGCTGTACGCGCACGGCACCGGCCCGCTGCCCCCGGGCGTGGAGGGTGGGCTCGACGCGCAGACCGTCTACAGGGACTGAGGGAGCCGGGCGTCGATCTCGACCCGCACCTCGTCCGCGACCTTCAGCGCTCCGAACAGGGCCGAGTACGGCTTCATGCCCCACTCCGTCTGCGTGACGACCGCGCTTCCCGTCACCCGCCCGTCGCTGAGGACGAGGTCGAAGCCGATCGGGCGCGTGGCGCCGACGATCGTCAGGTCGCCGCGCACGGCCAAACCGTCGCCGTTCGTCTCGACGGCGGTCGAGCGGAACCGGATGTCGGCCCGCTTGAGGATCTCGTCGTCGATCGTCTGCCGGATGTTGTCGCGGTCGTCCCCGTCCAGGCTCTTCATGCCGCCGGTGCCCTCGATGACGTGCAGCGAGGTCGCGTCGGCGTCGAGCGTCACGCGCGGCGTCTCGAGGTCGAGCGTCGCGCTCCACGCCGCCACGTGGATCAGCAGGTCGTGTCCGGCCTTGGCGACGGTCCCCGTCCGCCCAGTCCGCACCGATAGCGTCCCGTCATCAGGCCCGAGCGTGTAGGTCGGCACGCGCGGAGACTATCCAGGAGGAATCGCCCATGGCAGTCCAGCTCGAGCACAAGTTCACGATGGCCAAGCCGATCGACGAGAGCTTCGCCGCGATCACCGACCTCGACCAGGTCGTGCCGTGCGTCGAGGGCGGCCGGGTGCTCGAGCGGACGAGCGACGACGCGGTCAACGCGGAGATCGTGGTGAAGATGGGCGCGATGTCGCTGACCTTCACCGGCACCGTGGAGATCACCGAGAAGGATCCCGAGGCCCATCGTGCGGTGATGGCGGTCAAGTCGCGTGAGAAGGGCGGCCAGGGCCATGCCAACGCGACCGCGGTGTTCGCGCTCGACGACGGCGGCGGCACGCTCAACACCAACGCGCAGATCACCGGCAAGGCGGCGTCGATGGGCGAGGGCGTGGTGGCCGGCGTGCTCGACGCCCTGATCACCGACTTCACGGGGAAGCTCTCGAAGCTCTGATGGCCACGGTGACGATGCGGCAGGTGAGCCCGGGCGAGGTGCCGCCGGACGGCGGCACCGCGATCCAGGAGGACGCGGACCGGCCGGTCTTCCACGGCAACGGGCCCGACGACTACGTCTGCGTCGAGTGCGGCAACGTGCTCGCCGAGGCGATGCACCACGAGCAGATGACGCTCAAGGTCCGCATCCGCTGCGGGCGCTGCCGCACCGTCAACGTGGCGATCACCGACATCAAGGGCTCGCCGATAAGGATTCGATGAGCGCATCGCGGTGGCGGACGTAGGCCGCCGCGCCGTCGCCGTCGGGCGCTGAGATCCGCACCACCGGCGGGTGGCCCATGGCGGGCACCGCGAGGTCGAACAGCGCGTCGCGGTAGGCCCGCTCGCGGCCGAGGCCGCCGAACCCGAAGCCCTTGGCGGCGAGCCCGCGGTCGAGCCCGTCGGTGCGCGGCGCCAGCTCGCGGCACAGCGCCATCTGCTCGGAGACGTCGAAGGGGTAGAGCTCGAGCGCGGCGAGCCGGAACGACGTGAAGTGCTTCGCGTCGTCGACCTCGATCACGGTGCCCGTCGCTGCGTGCACGAGCTCGACGGGCAGCAGCAGGTTCTCGCGCGCCGCGCGCAGCACCGAGAGGTCGCCGCCGAGCCGCGCGTAGATCGCGGCCAGGAGCTGCAGCGCGGACTTGACCGGCGCGACGATGGCGGGGTCGCGGCGCGCCTTGGCGATGCGCTCGAGGCCGACGTGCCCCTGCTCGGACAGCCAGTCGTACGTGCGCGGCTCGAGCACGATCCCGTCCTCGGCCGCCGCTCGCGCGAACGCCGCGACGAGGGTCATGCTTGGACTATGACGCCCGACGAGCTGCGCGCCGCCGTGTCCCGCCTGGGCTGGTTCCACACGATCGACCTCGGGCACGGCATCGTCACGCCGGGGCGAGACGAGTCGCAGCGCAAGCTCGGCTGGATCGGCCTGCCCGAGGACCTGCGCGGGCGCACGGTGCTCGACGTGGGCGCGTGGGACGGGTTCTTCTCCTTCGAGGCCGAGCGGCGCGGGGCCGACCGCGTGCTGGCCGTGGACGGGCCGGCGTGGAGCGAGCCGGCCTGGGGCCCTGACGGGTACGGCACCAAGGCGCCGTTCGAGCTCGCGCGGCGGGCACTCGGCTCGCGGGTCGAGGACCGCGACATCGAGCTCGAGGACCTCGGGCCGGAGACGGTCGGGCGGTTCGACGTCGTGCTGTTCCTCGGCGTCCTCTACCACCTCAAGCACCCGTGGCCGATCCTCGAGCGGGTGGCGAGCGTGTGCGACGAGCTGCTGATCGTCGAGACGCACGCCGACCTGCTCGAAGTCGGGCGGCCGGCGATGGCGCTGTACCCGGGCGCCGAGCTGGCCAGCGACGCGTCCAACTGGTGGGGGCCCAACGTCGCCGCGCTGACCGCGATGCTGCGCGAGGTCGGCTTCACGCGGGTCGAGGTCGTGCACCGCGAGCGGCGCGCCTACCGGTACGCCCGGGCGGCCTACCGGCGCGTCCGCGGCCCGCGGTTCCTGGCCCAGCAGGGCCGCGTGACGCTGCACGCGCGCAGGGCCTAGTCCTCGCCGCCGCCGGTGACCGGCCCGGGCTCGGGCTCCGGCGCCGGTGCGGGAGCCGCCGGCGCGGGAGCGGGCGCGGCGGTCGACGTCGACGGGCCGGCTGCCGCGGTGCTCGTCTCGGGCTCCTCCGGCTCAGGCGTCGGCTTGGGCTTGAGCGCCGGCAGGCTCCCGGACTCGACGTCGGCCGTGATCGCCGCCGCCGGCAGGTCGAAGGCCGCGGCGGGCTCGCCGGGCGGCGCGGCGGTGGCCTCCTCCCCGCCGCCGGCCAGCTTCCCGATGCCGAAGGCGACGGCGAAGGCGGCGATCGCGGCCCCGGCGGTGATGACGATCTGGCGGCGTTCCATGGCTCCTCAGGATCCGATCTCGTAGCCCGCGGCGCGCAGCCGATCGAGCGCGCCGTCGAGGTCCCGCTGGGCCGCGGTCACGGCCTTGCCGGCTTGCTGGTACCGCGCCTTGCTGCCGTCCGCGGCCGCGGAGGCCGCCTGGCCGTAGGCCTTCGCCACGCCGGCCAGCGCGGCGACGAGCCGCGCGTTGGCGCTCGCGTCGGCCGGGTTGACCTGCTGCTCACCCAGCGCCTGCGCGGCGCCGCGGTACGCGGCCTGCAGGTCGCGGGCGGCGGCCGCCTGGGCACGTGGCGTCTGCGCGCGCCGCAGCGCCGCTTTGGCCTTGTCGGCGCTGTTCGACAGGTCGCCCAGCGCATCCTCGACCGCCTTCGCGTACTGGCCGCTGGGCCCGACGGGCAGCGGCTCGCCCGCGGTCAGCTCGAGCGTGTTGGCCGCGCCCTCGCAGCTCGCGCTGCCCGGCAGGCAGGCCACGGTCGCGACGCCCTCGCTGGTGGGCACGGCGTAGACGGTCAGCGGCTGGTCGAGGCCCTCGACCTCGATGTCGCTGTAGCGGTACGCCTGAAGGTTGTCGGGGCCGAGCGCGACGGGGGTGCGCTGCTCGGGCACCCCGCCGGCGGCCTGGATGAGGCCGGTCGGGAGCAGCGCCGAGTTGTCCGCGTCCTCGCTGACGGTGCCGAACATGATGGCGCCCCCGTCCGGCGCCGTGTAGCCGGTGGCGCCGTCCAGCGTCAGGCCGGGCACCGCGGGAAGCGTGGTCGCCCGCGTCCAGTCCGCGGGCACCTGGAGCCGCATCGCGTCGTTCTCCGCCGTCGCCGGCTCGCCGGCCGCATTCTCGCCGCCCGAGCCGGCGAGCAGGAAGCCCGCGACCGCGGCCACCACGACGACGCCGAGCACGATCAGCGGGAAGCGGCTGCGGCGCTCGCGCGGCTCGGCGGCCGCCGGGCGCGCCTCGGGCAGCGCCTGCGGCATGACGGTCGACGGCGCGATCTGCGGCCCCCAAGCCTCGTCGGGCACGTCGCCGCCGGCGCTCGTGGCGTCGAACGGCGCCGGCGTCAGCGGCGTCGGCGTGTCGAAGGAAGCGGTCTCGGCCGGCAGCCGCGCCTCGCGCCGCCAGCGCGGGCCGAGCAGCGCGATCACGACTTCCTCGAGGTCGTCCCAGGCGTCGGCCGCCGATTGCGTGCGCTGCTTCGGATCCTTCACGAGCAGCCGCTCCACCCAGTCCGAGAGCCGCTCGTCCACCGACGGGTCGATCGACTTCACCGACGGGATCGGCTCGTTGACGTGCCGCAACAGGATCGCCATCGGCGCCTCGCTGTCGTGGAACGGCACGCGGCCGGTGAACAGCTCGAACGCCATGCAGCCGACCGAGTAGAGGTCAGTCCACGGACCTATTTCCTGCGCCATGGCCTGCTCGGGGGCCATGTATCTCGGCGTGCCGATCGTGGTGCCCGTGGCGGTCAGGAACGGCTCCGACTGCAGCTTGGTCGTGGCCTTGGCGATGCCGAAGTCGGCGATCTTGACGCGCCCGTCCGAGGTGACCATGAGGTTCTCCGGCTTGAGGTCGCGGTGCACGATCCCCTGGTGCTCGGCGTGCGCCAGACCGGCCAGCAGTCCCTCGAGCACGCCGCTGATCTGCGCGAGCGACAGCTGCCCCACGTACGGCCGCAGCGACCCGCGCTCGACGTACTCCATCGCGATGTACGGCGTGCCGTCGTGCTCGAAGTAGCCGTGGACGGTGACGATGTTCGGGTGCGAGAGCGAGCCCGCCACGCGCGACTCGCGCAGGAAGCGCTGCGCGATCGAGTGGTCGGCGGCGTGGAAGGCGGCAAGCTCCTTGAGCGCCACGAAGCGGTCGAGGTCGCTCTGCCGCGCCAGGTAGACGATCGCCATCCCACCCCGCCCGACCTCGCGCAGGATCTCGTAGCGACCGACCGTCTTCAGGACGTCCGGCACCGGCTGAGTATCGTCGCGCCACTGAGACTCGGCAAGTCGGGCCTCATCTAGCCTCTCGGCGTGCTCGACATCCTCGAAGGCCGCCGGATCGTCGTCTGCGCCGGCGCGGGCGGGGTCGGCAAGACCACCACGGCGGCGGCGATCGCGATGGGCATGGCCGAGCGCGGGCTGAAGGTCGCCGTGGTCACCATCGACCCCGCGCGGCGGCTCGCCGACTCGCTCGGGCTCGAGGAGCTGGGCAACGAGCCGCGGCTCGTCGAGGGCGAGTTCGAGGGCGAGCTGTGGGCGATGATGCTCGACTCCAAGCGCACCTTCGACGCGCTGATCGAGCGCCTGGCGCCCGACGAGGCCACGCGCGACGAGGTGCTCTCCAACCGCATCTACCAGCAGCTGTCCAACGCGGTCGCCGGCTCGCAGGAGTTCACCGCGATCGCCAAGCTCTACGAGCTCGACCAGGCGGGCGACTTCGACCTGCTGGTGCTCGACACGCCGCCCTCGCGCAACGCGCTGGACTTCCTCGACGCGCCGAGCCGGCTGAGCGGCTTCTTCCAGGGCCGCGCGATCAAGATGTTCCTCCGGCCGACGGGTCTGCTCGGCCGCGGCACCGGCATGGTCTTCGGGCTGCTCGAGCGGCTCACCGGCGTCGACCTGCTGCACGACCTCTCGGTGTTCTTCCGCGCGCTCGGCGGGATGATCGACGGCTTCACCGAGCGCGCCCGCCGGGTCGGCGCGCTGCTCGAGGATCCGGGCACGACGTTCGTGATCGTCACGGCGCCGCGCCACGACCCGGTGGAGGAGGCGATCTTCTTCCACCGCAAGCTGGCCGAGGCCTCGATGCCGTTCGGCGGCCTGGTCGTCAACCGCATGCACACGGCGGAGGAGGCCGACGGCCCGCTGCCCGCCGAGCTCGGCGATGACCTCGCCGGCCGCGTGGCGACCGCCGCGCACGAGCTGGCCGCGCTCGCCGCGCGCGAGGCGGCGAGCGTCGAGCGGCTACGGGCGGAGCTCGGCGACCCGCCGACGATCGTGGTGCCGGAGCTCGAGGGCGACGTCCACGACGTCGAAGGGCTCGCGCTGATGCGCGAGCACCTCTTCAGTCCTTCTGAACCTGCGTAGCCGCGGCGTCCTTGAGGTCGGGCTCGACGCCCTCCGGCACCTCGGGACCGCCGTCGCGCACCGCGTCGGCCTGGTCGCCGCCGTGCGGGTCGACGCCCTCCTCGGTCGCCGGCTCCTCGCTCTCGGCGCGGCGGCCCACCGGGCCCGTCCTCGTCGTCGCTGCTCAGCTCGTCGGGGACGATGCCCTCGTCCGCGACCTCTGCCCACTCGCCCTTGTCATCACGGGTCATGGGCTCCCTCTACCCGTTCAGGCGGTCTCCAGCATCTCGTCGGCGACGCGGCGGAGCTGCGGGTCCAGGTGGCCGCAGAGGACGTCGCGCAGGACTGCGCGCAGGTTGCCGCCGAGGTCGGCGATCAGGTCCTCGACCATCGGGTCCGTGCGGATGCGGCCGGAGATCGCCGCCCGCTCGAGCCGGATCGCCTCGTCGATCCTGCCCTCGAGCGCGGCGCGCTCGTCGGGCGTCGCGCAGATCACCGCGAGGCGCTCGGCCATCCCGTCGTACCCGTGGCTCGCCTGGTCGGCGAGCAGCGCGCGGGCGACGAGGAGCCAGTCGGTCAGCGCCTCGACGGCGCTCGCGCGCTCGCAGCCGAGCTCGAAGCGCCGAAGCGCCCAGGCGAGCTCGCCGCCGCGCGGAGTGCGGCGGGTGATGAGCGAGCAGAAGGCCCGCAGCGGGTCCTCCTCGTCGGCGGCCAGCAGGCAGTCGCCGGTGTCGCGGCGGATGCCGGTGGCGAGCGGGACGGCGCTCCAGGCGCTGCCGCCGGTGCGCGCCCAGGCGGTCGGGCCGAGCGAGGGCTCGGCGTCGTCCCACAGCCGCAGCGCGGTCTGCAGCCGGCGCAGGCGGCGGCCGGCGTCCTCAAGCGCGCGATCGTCGCCGGCCGCCGCGTCGAGCGCGAGCACGGCGACGGTGCCCATCTCGTCGGCGAGCAGGTCCTCCGGCGCGTCCTTGAGCGTCTCGACGCGCACGAGCGCCAGGCCGTCGCCGAGCGTGACCTCGTCGCTCTCGATCACGAGCCCCTCGACCGCGGCGAGCACGACCGACAGCGTGCGATCGCCGTAGGCGGCCTCCTCGAGCTCGCCGAACGCGGCGTCGAAGCGCTCGCGCTCGAACCCGAAGTCGCTCGACTCAGCCCAGACGGCGGTGAGGAAGGACTGCAGGACGGCGTCGGCCTGCATGCGGCGGTCGGGCGACGGGGTGCGCCGCCCGCGCGCCTTCAGGTAGGCGGGCAGGTCGGGCAGCGTCATCAGGTTCTGGACGGCCGCCGCGTAGGACGGCAGCTTGGCCAGCTCAGGCGAGCGCTCGGCGATGAAGCGGCCGGTCAGCGGGCGGTAGCAGTACAGCGGAGCGGACGTGCGGCCTCGCTCGATCAGCTCGAAGGGCACCTCCGCGCCCCCGGAGACCTCCTCGGCGAGCTGCCACGCGGCCTCCTCGACGAAGGCGGCCAGCGAGTCGTACAGGGCGCGGTTGTGCATGGCCCGCTCGTTCGCCCCCGCGGCGAGGGCTCCTCCCGCGCGCACGCGGGATTGCAAGCACACGAGTCGGACGGAACGGTTCTAGGCGGCGACCGGCTCGGGCTTCTCGACGGCCTCTTGGCCCTCGTCACCCAGCCACTCGCGCCCGTACACGCGCATCGACTCCACGATGGGAGCCAGGGCGCGGCCCTTCTCCGTCAGCGCGTACTCGACCCGCGGGGGAACCTCGGGGTATGTCTGGCGCTCGACGATGCCCTCCTCCTCCAGCGCCCGCAGGCGCAGCGAGAGGGTGCGCGGCGAGATCCCGGCGAGGCTGCGCTCGAGCTCGCAGAAGCGCGAGCGGCCCTCCGCCAGGTCACGGATCACGAGCAGCGTCCACTTGCCGCAGACGATGTCGGCGGTGCGGCAGACGGGACAATCCGAGTTCGGCACAAAGCCAAGGATATCGCAAGACTTCACGAACTGAAGTTACTACAGGTCGATCTCGAGCTCGCGCTCCTCGCTGCCGCGCACCACGCCGAGGGCGAGCTTGTCGCCGGCCTCGCCCAGCGCGTCGAAGAGATCGTCCATGCTCGCCAGCGCCCGGTCGCCGGCTCGCACCAGCAGGTCGCCCCGCTCGAGCGCCGCCCGGGCGGCGGGGCTGCCGTCGACCACGCCGCGCACCAGCAGCCCGTCGCGCTCGGGCAGCCCGACGGCGGAGCGCATCCGGCGCGCCACGCGCGGCGGCGCCAGCGCGACGCCCAGCCGCGGCCGGTCCGCCGCCTCGCCGCGCGCCAGCTCGCCGACGCGGCGCCGCAGGGCGGCATCGGCCGGCAAGGCGAGAATGAAGCCACCGTCACGGCGGACGGCGTTGAGGCCGAGCAGGTTGCCGCCGGCGTCCACCAGCGGGCCGCCGGAGGACGCGCGCGGCAGCGGCGCCGTGTGCTCGATCGAGCCGGCCACGCGCCGCCCGCGCGGGCCGCGGAAGCCGCGCCCGGTGGCGGACACGAGGCCGAAGGTCGTGCGCAGCCCGCGGCCGCCGGGGTTGGCGAGCGCGAGCACCGGCGTGCCGGCCGGCGGGGTGTCGCCGGGCTCCCAGGCGGCGGGCTTCGTGTCTCCGGTGTCGACGGCGATGACCGCCACGTCGAGGTCGGGGTCAGACCCCGCCACACGGCCCTCGGCCGTCCGCCCGTCGGCGAACGTGACCGCCACCTCGTCGCCGCGCAGCACGTGCGCGACGGTCAGCACCTGGCCGTCGGCGACCACGACGCCCGAGCCGCGGCCCCAGCCGCGCCCGAGCCCGACCACCGCGGGGCCGACCTGTTCTGCCGCGTCGGTCACCGCCTTCTGGAGAGCTTCGAGTACCTGGTTGGTCACTTGCAATCTGCAAGTGACTCTAGCAAGCGTGGGCGACGGGACGAACTTCGGGCTTGTAGGGAGGCGGGATCGAGGCCCCGCGGGCGCCGATTGTCACCTTTGTCGGCCCTAGGTCGACAAAGGTGACAATCGATCCGCGCGAGCCTCGATCCCTTCCCCTCAATGCCGGGGTTGACGTTCGCCCGCGTAACCTCGGCGCATGCGCCGAGCGCCGACCACCCCCCTCGCCGACGCCCTGGCCCGCGTCGGCGACCGCTGGACCCTGCTGATCGTGGCCGCCCTGCTCGACGGCCCACGCCGCTTCAACGAGCTCCAGGACGAGCTCGACGGGATCGCGCCCAACGTGCTCAGCGCCCGCCTCAAGGCCCTCACCGAGCAGGCGCTCATCATCGCGGCGCCCTACTCCGACCGGCCGCCGCGCTTCGTCTACGAGCTCACCGAGCCCGGGCAGGAGCTCGCCGGCGCGCTGCGGCTGCTCGCCGACTGGGGCGCTCGCACTGGCGGCGGCGAGCCGTACCGGCACGAGCCGTGCGGCACCGCGCTCGAGGCGCGCTGGTGGTGCCCGAGCTGCGAGCAGGTCGTGGACGACCCCGGTGACGAGGTCGTCAACGTCTAGGAATTCAGCAGGCCGCCCAGGCCGCCACCGCCGCCCGCCTCCTGGCCCAGCCCCAGGATCCGGCCCTCAGACGGCTGCACGAGCACCCAGCCCTGCCCGCTGAACGACATCTGGACCGACTCGCCCGAGCCTCGGCCGACGAGGTTCTTCATCTTGAAGTCGGTCTTGATGCCGGTCTGCACGCCCGACGACCACGTGATCGCGGCCTGCGCGTCGGCGAACGTGGGCGCGCTCGCGACGTTCAGCAGCACCGGCGGCCCGTCGGACAGGATCGCCACCCAGCCGGTGCCCTGCAGCGAGAGGTTGAAGAGCCCGCCGCCCATCACGCCGCTCGCACCCTCGACCCGCTTGATGTCCCAGTCGATCCCGGCGTCGAAGGCGAGCAGGTTCCGCCCGTTGACGGTGATGAAGTCGTTCTCGAGGTAGATCAGGTGGATGTCCTGCGCCTGGTCGGCCAGGAACACCTCGCCCGTCCCCGCGATCTTCATCAGCTGCGTGCCCTCGCCCGTCATCGCCTTCTTGAGCATCCGCCCGAGGCCGCCCGAGCCGGCGTGCTCGAACGAGACGTCGCCCTGGTAGGCGACCATCGAGCCGAGCTTGGACTGGACCGTCACCTGGTCCAGCCGCACCTTCAGCAGCTTCGAGTTCTGGAGCGCGAAGGCTTCCTGCGACTGGGTCTCATTGAACTGAGCGAGGGTCGTCTGCATGCGCGGCAACGTAGCCGCGCATGCGAACGGCCGTCAACTCAGAAGCTCGGGCCCGGCGGCGGCGCCGACGGGGGCGGCGGCGACGAGGGGGAGGACTCGCCCACCGGCGGGGCCGGCTGCGGCTCGTACGACGGCGGGGCGACCGGCGCGTATTCCGGCGCGGCGACCGCAACGGCCTCCCGGACCGGCTCGGCGACCGGCTCCGAGATCGGCGACGGAGCCGGCGAGCTGACGGTGGCCTCCGGGCCGTCGTCATCGACCTTGGCCGTGGCGGCGACCATCAGCTTGAAGTCGTGCGGCGAGGTCGCCACGCGCATCGCGGCGTCCATGGTGACGCGCCCGGCCTGCAGGTGCTGCAGCAGGTGCTGGTCGAAGGTCTGCATCCCGTAGTAGGTGCCCTCGCTGATCACCTCGGGCAGCTGCCCGGTCAGCTTCGGATCCAGGATCATGTCGTGCACGCGGCCCGTCATGACGAGGATCTCGCAGCAGGCCACGCGGCCGTTGCCGTCGGCGGTCGGGACCAGGCGCTGGGAGACGATGCCCCTCAGCGTGCCGGCGATCATCGCGCGCGCCTGCTGCTGCTGGTGCGGCGGGAAGAAGTCGATGATGCGGTTGATCGTCTCCGAGGCGTCCACCGTGTGGAGCGTGGAGAGCACGAGGTGGCCGGTCTCGGCCGCGCTCAGCGCGGTGTGGACCGTCTCCTCGTCGCGCATCTCGCCGATCAGGATGGTGTCCGGGTCCTGGCGCAGGACGCGGCGCAGCGCGCGCTTGAAGGACGCGGTGTCGGCGCCGACCTCGCGCTGGTTGATGATCGACGTGCGATCGCGGTGCAGGAACTCGATCGGGTCCTCGATCGTGACGATGTGCTTGGCCATCGTCCGGTTCATGTGATCGAGCATCGCGGCGAGCGTGGTCGACTTGCCCGAGCCGGTGGTGCCGGTGAGCAGCAGGATCCCGCGCTCCTGCTCGGCCAGCTGCGTGACGACCTCGGGCAGCCCGAGCTCGTCGACCGACTTGATGACGACCGGGATGGCGCGCATCACGATCGAGACCGAGCCGCGCTGGCGGAAGGCGTTGACGCGGAAGCGGCCGAGGCCCTCGACGGCGTAGGAGAAGTCGACCTCGTTCTCGGCGTCGAACTCGGAGACCTTCTCGCTGTCGTTGAGCATCTCGGCGAGGGCGCGCTCCGTGTCCTCCGGATACAGCCGCTCGGTGCCGGGGATGGCCTCGAGGTGGCCGTGCAGTCGGATGAGCGGATAGGAGGGGACCTTCAGATGGAGGTCGGAACCCTCTGCGGCGATGAGGTAGCGCAGCGCGTGATCGAGATCAAAAGCCATGTCCCGGTCTAGATCGGCGCGGCCGCGCCAGTGCTTTAACCGGTTGCCATCTTGGCCACCGCTCGCGCCCGCGTCGGCACGTCCAGCTTGCGCAGGATCGCCGAGACGTGGTGGTCGACCGTGCGGCGCGAGACCACCAGCCGCTCGGCGATCTCGGCGTTGCTGAGGCCCTCGGCGACGAGCGCGAGCACCTCGACCTCGCGCGCCGTCAGGCCGGCGGGGTGCTCGCGCGTGGCCGAGCGCGGCCCGCGCCGGCGCAGCCGCAGGACCGCCGCCCGCGCGCCGAGCCGCCCGAGCGCGCCGAGGTCTGCGCGCGCCACCGCCGCCTCGTACGGGCAGTTGAGCGCGTCCCAGCGCCCGGCCGCCTCCTCGGGCCGCCCGGTGAGCTCGAGCAGGTAGGGCTCCGCGATCCACTCCGGCAGGTCCTCGGTCACTCCGGCCCGCGCCCGCCAGAGGGCGAGCTCTCCGGTGAACCAGGCCTCGCGGCGCTCGCAGGCGAGGTCCCACGCCAGCTCGGTGGCGGCGAGCGAGCGCTCGGCGTCGCCGTCGAGCCACGCGGCCTCGGCGAGGGCGGCGGCGACCTGCCCGATGCGCTGGAGCTCGCCGGTCGGGCCCGCGAGCTCGAGCGCCCGCGCGAGCGCCGCCTCGTGCCGCGCGTTCCCGCGGCGCGCGTAGGCGAGGCCCATGCCCACGAGCGCCGGGATGCGCGAGATGACCGCGGTGCCCGGGTCGCCGAGCATGTCCGTCGCCGTCTCGATCGCCGCGTCGTAGTGGCCGGCGTTCAGCTCCCCGACCGCGCGCCAGGCGAGGATGTAGCGGGTCCACGAGTCGAGGTCGTGCTCGGTGCAGTAGATGACGCCGTCCGCGATCACGTCCGCCGCCTCGACGTGCTGCTTGACCTTCACCGCGATCGAGGTCAGGTTGCAGTAGGCGCGCGCGACGTGCTCCTCGTAGCCGGATGCCTTCGCCAGCGCGAGGCTGTGCTCGAGCGCCTCGCGGCCGTCCTGGCTCCCGCCCTCGTAGGCGGCGGAGCCGACGTTGATGAGCGCGTGGATGACGATCTCCTCCTCGCCGAGCGACTCGGCGAGCGCGATCGCGCGCCCGCCCCAGTCGGCCGCCGCCGCGTTGTCGGAGGCGAGCATCGCGAGCTGGGCGCGGTTCGAGAAGGCCATGGCGAGCTCCGGCCCGGGCGGGAGCTGCTCGAGCTGCTCCACCGCCTCGGCGGCGAAGCGCTCGGCCTCCGCGTTTTCGCCCCGGAACCAGTGCAGGCGCGAGAGCCAGCGGCGGTCATCGCCCTCGGAGATGCCGTCGCCGAGCTCGCGGTGGCATGCGAGCGCCTGCTCGCGCGCCTCGACCGCCTCGGCCATCTGGTCGGTCAGGTAGCACTCGTACGAGCGCCGTTCGAGCAGCACCGCCCGGTCGCGCGCCGGCAGCTCGCCGGCCCAGCGCAGAGCCCGCGCGAACTGGGCAGCAGCCTCGCGGTGCGCACCGAGCCGCGCTGCCTGCTCGCCGGCCACGGGCGCGTGCCGCAGCACGGCGGCGGCGTCGCCCGCCGCCTCGGCGTGGTGGGCGAGCCGCGCGGGGTCGGCGCCGCGCGCCTCGAGCCGCTCGAGCACCTCGCGGTGCAGCGCCGCGCGGCGCCGCGGCGGGACCTCGGCCTCGAGCGCGAGACGCGCCAGCTCGTGGCGGAAGGCGACGGTGCGGCCGTTCATCCTCGTCATGCCGGACAGCAGGCACTCGTCGAGAGGCTCGTCGGCGGCGTCGATCAGCTCCGGGTCGGCGGCGCCGGGGATCATGGCCAGGCGCTCGAGCAGCTCGCGCGCCGGCGGGCTCAGTCGGGCGGCGCGGGCGAGCACGGCATCGCGGACCGTGGCCGGGATGGCGGCGGCGGGCGCGGACAGCACCTCGGTCACGTAGAACGGGTTGCCGCCCGTGCTGCGGTGCAGGGCGTCGGCGTCGATCCCGTGCGGCTCGGCCAGCGTGCGGACCGCCTCGGCGGACAGCGGCGGCAGCTCGATCCGCTCGACGCCCATGGCGGTGGCAAGCTCGCCGAGCACCACGCGCAGCGGACCCGGCTCGTCGTCGCGGAAGGTGACGATGGCGAGTGAGGGGACGCCCTCGATCCGGCGGCCGAGCAGGCGCAGGACGTCGAGGGTGCCCTCGTCGGCCCAGTGGAGGTCCTCGAGCACGAGCACGGTGCCCGGCTCCTCGCTCAGCCGGTCCAGCAGCGCCGCCGCGAGTGCCGCGGGTCCGGTCTCGCGCAGCCCGATGTCGAGCAGCGGGCCGAGCGGCCGCGGCGTGTACAGCGGGTCGCACGCGCCCCACAACACCTGGCGGCCCTCGGCGAACTCGCGCACGAGCGCGGTCTTGCCGACGCCCGCCTCGCCGCCGACCAGGATCAGCCGGCCTGGCGGACCGGCGAGCACATCGAGAAACGCCTCGCGCTCTAAGAGCACGAGGCGACTCTAGGCGACGTCCCTCAGCTTCTGCGCCTCGGCGAGGCTCTGGAGCTTCTTCAGCGACTGGTTCTCGATCTGGCGGATCCGCTCGCGCGTCACGTTGAACGTGCGGCCCACCTCGTCGAGCGTGCGCGGGTGCTCGCCGCCGAGGCCGTAGCGCAGCTCGAGCACGCGCCGCTCGCGGTAGGAGAGGTTCTCCAGCGCCTCGCGCAGCGCCTCCTTGGTGAGGATCTCGGCGGCGCGCTCGTACGGCGACTCGGCCCGCTCGTCGGCGATGAACTGGCCGAACTCGGACTCCTCCTCGTCGCCGACGGGCTTCTCGAGCGAGACCGGCGCCTGCGCCGAGCGCTTGATCGACTCGACCTCGTCGGGCTCGATGCCCGTGTGGTGCGCGATCTCCTCGGCGGTCGGCTCGCGGCCCAGCTCGGTGACCAGCTTGCGCTCGGCGCGGCCGATCTTGTTGAGCTTCTCGACGACGTGGACCGGGATGCGGATCGTGCGCGCCTTGTCGGCCAGCGCGCGGGCGATCGCCTGGCGGATCCACCAGGTCGCGTAGGTCGAGAACTTGAAGCCCTTGCGGTAGTCGAACTTCTCGGCCGCGCGCACGAGGCCGAGCGTGCCCTCCTGGATGAGGTCCAGGAACGGCAGGCCCTGGTTGCGGTAGTTCTTCGCGATCGAGACGACGAGCCGCAGGTTGGACTCGACCATCTTCTGCTTCGCGTCGAGGTCGCCGCGCTCGATCCGGCGCGCGAGGTCGACCTCCTCCTGGGCCGTGAGCAGGCGGACCTTGCCGATGTCCTTCAGGAAGAGCTGAAGGCTGTCGGTCGTCATGTCCGGCTTGAGGTCGAGCGTCGTCTTCTTGCGACGCCCGCGCTTGTCCGGCGCGCGCTCGACCTGCGCGGCCTCGAGGGCCGGGTCGACCTCCTCGACCAGCTCGATCTCGGACTTCTCGAGGTAGCCGTGCAGCTCTTCGACGTCCGCCTCGTCGAGGTCGATCTCGGCGACCGCGGTCGCGATCTCGGCGAAGGTGAGAACGCCCACCTGCTGCCCCTTCAGGAGCAGACCCTTGACTTCTTCAAGCTCTTGGAGGTCAACGACAGACATTCAAGTCCTGTTCTCGGCGACGCCCTGCTGGGGCGACAGGGTTCTGATGCGTACACCGTCCTGGATCGTCGCTCCTGGACCCGGAGCAAAGCTGGAGACCACGATCCTAGGAGGTGAGTCTAGGCGCTATATTTTTTGAAGTCAAAGCGGGCGACGCCCGCTTCGCTCAATGACTGTACCCCGCCGAAGCGCGAGTTCGGGAAATTCGCCTTCGGCTTTGAATCTCGTGGCCCAAAAGTCCGCCAAGAAGAAGGCCAAGAAGCCCGCCAAGCGCGCCTCCGGCGCGAGCGTCCTCGGCAGCCTGCCTTCGAGCCGCCCGAGCCGCATCGGCGGTGAGCGCCGCGGCACGGCCCGACCGACTGCGAAGCCCGCCGCCAAGAAGGCCGCGAAGCCGAAGGCCGGAAAGGCCACGGTCAAGCCCACGAAGCCCGTCGCGCCCGGCCCGAAGCCGGCGCCCAAGCGCGTGCCTCCGCCCGAGCCCGGCGGCCGCCCGAGCGGCCCGCCGCGCGGCACCGAGATCGTCACTACGGCCGTCCAGGCCGCCGGCGAGCTGGCCCAGATCGGCGCCACCGTCGGAGCCCAGTTGCTCAAGCGCGCCGCACGCCGGATCCCCCGGCCCTAGCGATACATAACTTCTGCTAGCTTCCCGCGCGCCGAATCGCCGGTGTACAACGCCGGCGAGCGGGGGAACCACTAGGCGGCAGGACGCCGCCGGGGGCGAATCGACCATGAGGGGATCCTGGTCGTAGCGCTGCTTTCTCTGCGCGAGCCCGTCAGCTCACCTCGTAGGCGCTGGAGAAAGCACCGTGAAGAACTCAAGGGGTCGAAGACTGCTGCTGTGCGCCGTCGCTGCCGCGTTCGCGGCTCCGGCTGCCGCGATCGGAGACCCGCCCTCGACGGGCGGGACCGAGGCCCCTCCCCCGCCGGCGACCCAGAGCGTGGTCACCGCGCAGGGGCCGCAGGTGACGGTCGCCACCCGCGCGGGCACCATGCTGCGCCGGCTCGCGCGCTTCAGCGGCACGGCGCCCGCCGACCAGGCCGGCCGCACCGTGGCGATCGAGCGCTTCGACGACGCGACGCAGACCTGGGGCGCCGTGGCCACCGCCACCATCGCCGCCGACGGCTCGTACCTCGCGCGCTGGCGGACCGACCGCGCCGGCGAGCACCGCGTCCGCGCCGTCATCGCGGCCGACGGGCAGGCGGTCGCCGCGTCCGCCACGCCCGAGCTCGCCATCACCGTGCACCGCCAGGCGCTCGCCACCTGGTTCGGGCCCGGCTTCTACGGCCGCCGCACCGCGTGCGGGCAGAAGATGAGCCGCACGCTGCTCGGCGTCGCCCACAAGACGATGCGCTGCGGCACGCAGGTCGCCGTGCTCTACAAGGGCCGCCGCATCACCGTCCCGGTCGTCGACCGCGGCCCGTTCCGCCGCGGCACGGACTGGGACCTCACCGCGGCGACCGCGCAGGCGCTCGGCTTCGAGCACACCGACCGCGTCGGCGCGGTCCGCGTGCAGCCCGCCCCGTAGCACGCCATCCTTCACAGGCATGAAGCGCCGGGCCACCGAGGCGGTCATCAGCGACCTCGACGACCGCACGGTCATGGACTCGCGCGGCAGCGTGCGCTCGATCCAGGCGGCCACGGTCACCACCCGCGACGGCGAGCTCGACGCGATCTGGACGCCGATGTACCTCGAGCGCCTCGCGCGCACGTACTGGCAGTACCTCTCGCGCGTGTCGCTCGGCCTCATCCGCGTCGAGTACACCGACACCGAGCGCCGCGTCGTCCTGCTGCGGCGGCCGTTCGTGCTCCTGCGCTTCCGCGCGCCCGAGTACGAGACCAGCGACGGGCGCGGGATCGTGCGCTGGCGGATCCGCGACGGGGTGCTCGTCGCCAAGCGCGACGAGGGCTACCTGGAGATCGACGTCCGCCGCCTGCAGTCCGAGGAGCCGGGCACCGACCAGGCGCACGTGGAGGTCGAGGTCGCCAACTTCTACCCGGCGATCGCGACCTGGATCGCGCGCTGGTTCTACAAGCAGACCCAGTCGCGCATCCACGTGCTGGTCACGCACGGCTTCCTGCGCTCGCTCGCCAACCGCGAGCTCGAGCAGTCGGCGGTCGGGCGCTTCGCCGGCCCGGGCGAGAAGCCGGTGAACGTCGGCGACACGCCGTGGCCCGTGGTGATCGCGCTGGTCGCCGCGTTCGCCGGGGTCGTCGCCCTGGCGGTGCGGCTCATCCGTAGCGGCCGGTGAGCGCGCGCAGCTTCGTGCGGTCGTGGCGCGACTGGATGCGCCGGATCGTGCCCGACCGGCTGCGCATGACCAGCGACTCCGTGCTGGCGCCCTTCTCGCCCTGGTAGCGGACGCCCTCGAGCACGTCGCCGTCGGTGACTCCGGTGGCGCAGAAGAAGCAGTTGTCGCCCTGCACGAGGTCGTCCTGCGTGAGCACGCGCGTCACGTCGTAGCCGGCGTCCTCGGCCGCCTTGCGCTCGTCGTCGTCGCGCGGCCACAGCCGGCCGATCAGCCCGCCGCCGTAGCACTTGAGCGCGGCCGCCGAGATCACGCCCTCGGGCGTGCCGCCGATGCCCCACAGCAGGTCGGCGGGGCGGTCGGGCGCCACGGCCAGCAGCGCGCCGGAGACGTCGCCGTCGGGGATCAGCCGCACGCGACCCCCGGCCGCGCGGATGGCCTGGATGCCCTCTTTGTGGCGCGGCCGGTCGAGCACGACGACCATCACGTCGCGCACGTCGGTGCCCTTGCGCTCCGCTACGAGCTGGATCGTCTCCCCCAGCGGGCGGTCGAGGTCGAGCAGGTCGGCCAGGTGCTCGCCACCGGCCATCTTCTCCATGTACACGCAGGGGCCCGGGTCGAACATCGAGCCGCGCTCGGACAGCGCGATCACGGCCAGCGCGTTGGGCCGGCCGTCGGCGGCCAGCCGCGTCCCTTCCAGCGGGTCGACCGCGATGTCGACCGCCGGCCCGTCGCCGTCCCCGACCTCCTCGCCGTTGTGGAGCATCGGCGCCTCGTCCTTCTCGCCCTCGCCGATGACCACGATCCCGTCCATGTGGACGGTCGGCAGCACGGCGTGCATGCCGTCGACGGCGGCTTGGTCGGCCTCCTCCTTGTCGCCCATGCCGACGAAGCGGGCCGCCGAGAGGGCAGCCGCCTCGGTCACGCGCACGAGCTCGAGCGCGAGGTTGCGGTCGACAGGCGTGCTCATCTACATGACCCCCGGGGGCTTGCGTACACGTTCGGTCTGGCCGGCGGCCATCCCGCCGCCGACGATCATCAGGACGCTACCCAGGAAGGCGAGCCAGAACCCCAGGTCAAGGCTGATGGCGCCGCTCGGCGAGCCCGGCCGGTCGAGCAGGCCGGTGTAGCCGATCAGCCCGAAGGCGGCGATGCCCACGACCGCGGTCAGCTCGCCGCGCGGCCACGACAGCTCGTGCTCGCGGACCACGATCCAGGCGAGGATGAACGGCGCCGTCGCGGCGGCCAGCAGCAGCCAGCGCAGGAGCGGATGGACGTCCCACGCGCTCAGGCCGGCGGTGGCGCCGTCGATCGACGCGTTCGGGTTGTCCCGGTCGAGCGAGTACCAAGGGAGGAACACGCCGACCGCGAGCAGCAGTCCGCCGAGCGCCGCGACGAGCTCCGCCCTTCCGAGCCGATTCATGTGCGGGCGAGCCTATAGCCTGCCCGGCGTGCGCTGGGGTCTCACGCTTCCGTTCGCCGGCGTCCCGCTCGCCGCGCACGAGCCGCTCGTGCGCCGCGCGGAGGCGGCCGGCTACGACGACTTCTGGACCGGGGAGACCAACGGCTCCGACGGCTTCACGCCGCTGGCGCTGGCCGCCACGTGGACCGAGGGGATGCGGCTCGGCACCGGCGTGGTGAACCCGTTCACGCGCGGGCCGGCGGTGCTGGCCCAGCACGCTGCCGCACTGGCCGACGCCAGCGGCGGGCGCTTCGTGCTCGGCATCGGCTCGTCGTCGGACGTGATCGTCGAGCGCTGGAACCAGCGGGAGTTCTCGAAGCCGCTCACGCACGTGCGCGAGAGCGTGACCGGGCTGCGCGACGTGCTGGCCGGCGGGCGCGGGCCGGGCGGCTTCAAGCTCGAGACGCCGCCTGAGCATCCGATCCCGATCGTGATCGCGGCGCTGCGCGACCGCATGCTGCGGCTGGGCGGCGAGCTCGGCGACGGCACGTTCGTGAACTTCCTCCCGCTGTCGGCCGCCGAGCACGTCGTCGCGCGGGTGCGCGAGGGCGAGGCCGGGCGCGAGCCGACGGAGATCGTCTGCCGCTTCTTCTGCATCCCGGGCGACGGGCTGGACGTCGCGCGCTTCATGTTCGCCGCCTACGGGACGGTGCCGGTCTACGAGGCGTTCTTCCGCGTCGCTCGGGTGGGGCGAGGCGATCGACCCGATGGTGCGGGCCTGGCGCTCCGGCGACCGCAAGCTGGCGCTCGAGAAGGTCCCGGAGGACCTGATCCGCGAGATCTTCATCCTCGGCGACCCGGACGCCATGAAGGAGCGCCTGCACGCCTTCGCCGAGCGCGGCATCACCACGCTCGTGCTCACCCCGATCGGCGCCGACCTGATCGACGAGCTCGCTCCGTGAGCCTGGTGGACGGGCGGTGCTGGTGGGCCGCGTCGATGCCGGAGTACCACGACGAGGAGTGGGGCCGCCCCGTCCGCGACGACCGCGCGCTGTACGAGAAGCTGTGCCTCGAGGCCTTCCAGTCCGGCCTGTCGTGGAGCACGATCCTGCGCAAGCGCGAGAACTTCCGCGCGGCCTTCGCCGGGTTCGAGATCGAGCGCGTGGCCGCGTTCGGCGACGACGACGTCGCACGGCTGATGGCCGACGAGGGCATCGTGCGCAACCGGGCCAAGATCGAGGCCGCGATCGCCAACGCCCGCGCGGCGGCCGGGCTGGACCTGACCGAGCTGCTGTGGTCGTTCGCCCCCGCTCCCCGCCCGCGTCCACGAACGGCGGCCGACGTCCCGGCCGTCACGGCCGAGTCGACCGCGATGGCCAAGGAGCTCAAGAAGCGCGGCTTCCGCTTCGTCGGTCCGACGACCGCCTACGCCCTGATGCAGGCGTGCGGCCTGGTCGACGACCACATCGAAGGCTGTCTCGTGCCTACGGCTTCCCGAGGTAGCGCTTCCGCTTGAGCGCCTTCTCGATCGCCTTGCGGCTGTCCGGGTAGCGGCTCAGCCGGAACGGCCCGTTGTTCGTGTTGCCCTGGTTGTAGAGCAGCATCCGCACGCGCTTGTGGCTGTTGACGAAGCTGAAGAAGCGGCGCACGAAGCCGGGGCTGTCGCCGTCCCACAACGCCCACTCGCCGAACACGAACGGCTTGTTCGGGAAGTCGTCGTAGAAGGTCTCGAGGTCCGTGAAGTTCGGGAACTTCGAGTAGAAGTCGGTGCCGACCCAGTCGACGTACCTGCCGCCGGGCCAGTACGCGCGGGCGCGGTTGGCGCGGGTGTTGGGCGTGCCCTCGGTCTGCGGCACCCACATCATCGCCACCTGCGGCTGCGGCAGGTCCTCGGTGAGGTCGACGGGCGGCAGGCCGATGCGATCGAGCGCGGCGTTGATGGTCACGATCGGGCCGCCGCGCAGGATCAGCGTCGCGCGCCGCCACGCCTGCTTGAACGCGCGCGTGGAGTGCGACGGGCCGCGTGAGCTGCCGTTGTGGTTGTACGCGCAGTAGCCGTTGTTGGCCTGGTTCATCTCGGCCAGGAAGCGCACGTACGTCGGCTGCCCGTACTCGGCGATCCGCCGGTTCGTCTTGATCAGGTACCCGTCGCCCTGGCCGTCGGCGATCTCGCGCGGGGTGACGGCCTCCGGCGTGCCGTAGCCGTCCTGCGTGGAGATGTGCAGCATCAGCCTGGACTCGGCGCGCTGGACCGAGTCGTAGATGTACTCGACCGGCCCGTTCCAGCGCGTGAAGAAGCCGAACACGGACGGGTGCTTGCCGACCTGCTCGGCGAACGGCCCGACCGACTTCGAGCCCGTCACCCCCGTGTAGACCTTCTTCCCGGGCGGCAGCATCGGGTCCGCGGACGCGGACGCGGGCAGGGCGAGAGCGAGCACGGCGACGGCGAGGGCGATGCGCGACATGGCGCGACTGTAGTTTGCGCGGCTTGGCGCTACCACCCCGTCCCTTCGTGTACGTGAACATGATCTCGACCGTCGACGGACGGGCGGCGCGGGACGGGCGCAGCTCCACGCTGGGCGGCGAGGCCGACCTCCAGCGGCTGCTCGACCTGCGCTCCCGGGCGGACGCCGTGCTGATCGGCACCGGCACCCTGCGCGCCGAGGGCTACGACCGGCTGGTGCGGAGCGGGGAGCGGCGCGCGCGACGGCTCGCGGAGGGGCTCGCCGAGGACCCGCTCGCGGTCATCCTCTCCCGGCGCTTCGACCTGCCGTGGGAGGCCGGGCTCTTCCAGGCGGCGGCGCAGCCCGTGCTGATCTACACCGGGCCCGACGCGGGCGAGCCGCCCGACGTCCCCGCACCGGTCGAGGTGGTGCGCCTCGAGGTTCCCGGGCTGACCGAGATGCTCGCCGACCTGCGCGGGCGGGGCGTGCGCGCGCTGCTCTCCGAGGCCGGGCCGACGCTGCACGGCGCGCTGCTGGCCGCCGGGATGGTCGACGAGCTCTTCCTCACCATCACGCCGCTCATCACCGGCGACGGCGACGAGCCCAACATCGTCGAGGGCGGCCGGCTCCCGCAGGACGTCGAGCTGGAGCTGCTCGAGATCGAGCGGGTCGGGTCGGAGCTGTTCCTGCGCTACGGTCGCGCGTCATGAGAATCGAGGGATCCAGCGCGCTGGTGGCCGGCGGCGCGTCCGGGCTCGGCGCCGCCACCGCCCGCCGGCTCCGCGCCGCGGGCGCCGAGATCACGATCGCCGACCTCAACGCCGAGAAGGGCGCGGCGCTTGCCGAGGAGCTGGAGGCTCGCTTCGTCGAGTGCGACGTCACGGACGCCGAGCAGGTGGCCGCCGCCGTCGAGGCCGCCGGCTCGCTGCGGATCTCCGTCTGCTGCGCCGGCATCGGCTGGGCCGAGAAGACGGCCGGCCGGCGCGGGCCGCACTCGTTCGACCCGTTCGAGGCCGTCGTGCGCGTGAACCTGATCGGCACCTTCAACGTGCTGCGCCTGGCGGCGGCGGCGATGCTGGCCAACGAGCCCGACGAGGAGGGCGAGCGCGGGGTCTGCGTCAACACCGCCTCGATCGCCGCCTACGACGGCCAGATCGGCCAGCTCGCCTACTCGGCCTCCAAGGGCGGGATCGTCGGCATGACGCTCCCGGCCGCGCGCGACCTCGCGCAGTCGGGCATCCGCG
Source organism: uncultured Solirubrobacteraceae bacterium (assembly GCA_963835525.1). Classification (GTDB taxonomy): domain Bacteria; phylum Actinomycetota; class Thermoleophilia; order Solirubrobacterales; family Solirubrobacteraceae; genus DASSUW01. The sequence goes on along the minus strand of CAWIFM010000008.1, from coordinate 644,353 downwards.
TCGTCACCATCGCGCCCGGCCTGTTCGACACGCCGCTGCTCGCCGGCCTCCCGGAGGAGGCGCGCAACGCGCTCGGCGAGCAGGTCCCGCACCCCCACCGCCTCGGCCGCCCCGAGGAGTACGGCGACCTCGCCGCCCACATCGTCGAGAACCCGATGCTGAACGGCGAGGTCATCAGGCTGGACGGTGCGCTGCGCATGCCGCCTCGATAGGTAACGTCGCCGAAGGCAACCGCCGTCAGGCGTGTTGCCTGGCAGGCGAAAGCCCAATGATGTCGCGGGCGGCGCCGCCCGGCCGGAACATCGGCAGGCAGTCGGCGTCGCGCTCGATCGCGATCCGCAGCAGTGCCGGGCCGGGCTCGGCCAGCGTGGCGGCGATCGCGTCCTCGACGTCGTCGCCCGCGTCGCGTGCCGCGATCCCGAAGGCGGCGGCCAGGGCGACCCAGTCGGGCGTGGCGCCGAGGTCGACCTCGCTGCGCCGGCCGCCCCAGAACATGTCCTGCTGCTGGCGGACCATGCCGAGCGACGCGTTGTCGAGCACGACGAGCTTGACCGGGATCCGCTGGTGGGCGGCGGTGGCCAGCTCCTGCACGTTGAGCAGCAGCGAGCCCTCGCTGGTCACGCACACGACGGTCGCGTCCGGCCGGGCGACCTGCGCCCCGATCGCGGCCGGCAGGCCGAAGCCCATCGTGCCGAGCCCACCGGAGGTGATCCAGCGCCGCGGGCGCTCGAAGCGCAGGCGGTTGGCGGCCCACATCTGGTGCTGGCCGACGTCGGTGGTGACGATCGCGTCGCCCTTGACCGCGTCGAGCGCGTCGAGCGCCGCCTCGGCCGCGTTGCGCGGCGACCGGTCGGCGCTCCAGCCGCGGATCCGCTCCCACCACGCGTCGAGCCGCCCGGGGTCGCCCTCGTAGGCGGCCGCGATCGCGGCCAGCGCGCGCTTCGCGCACCCCACGATCGGGATGTGGGCGGCGACGTTCTTGTCGATCTCGGACGGGTCGAGGTCGATGTGCACGACCTTGGCCCGCGGGGCGAACTCGCCGAGGTCGCCGGTCACGCGGTCGTCGAACCGCGCCCCGACGGCGACGATCAGGTCGGCCTCGTCCATCGCCCAGTTGGCGGCCGGCTGCCCGTGCATCCCGAGCATCCCGATCCACTGCGGATCGCTCGCCGGGAAGGCCCCGAGCGCCATCAGCGTGGTGGTGACCGGCGCACCCGTGACACGCGCGAGCGCGGCCAGCTCGGCCGCCGCCTCGGCGTGCACGACCCCGCCGCCGGCGTACAGCACCGGACGCTGCGCCACGGCCAGCGCCCGCGCGGCGAGCAGGACCTGCTTGCCGTTGGGCTTGGTCCGCGGCCGGTAGCCGGGCAGCTGCGGCTGGTGCGTGTCCGCCCGCGCGGGGCCGTTGGCCACGTCGACGGGGACGTCGACGAGCACCGGGCCGGGGCGGCCGGCGCGCGCCAGGTGGAGGGCGTCGGCGATCGCCTGGGCGACGTCGCCGGGCCGCTCGACCGCGATCGAGTGCTTGACGATCGGCGCCGTGATCCCGATCACGTCCGCCTCCTGGAAGGCGTTCGTGCCGCGCAGCGCGGTCCGAACCTGGCCGGTGACGAACAGGGTGGGGATCGAGTCCATCTGCGCGTCGCAGATCGGGGTGACGAGGTTCGTCGCCCCCGGCCCGCTGGTGGCGAAGGCGACGCCGACGCGGCCGGTCGCGCGCGCGTATCCCTCCGCCGCGTGGCCGGCGCCCGCCTCGTGGCGCATCAGCACGTGCCGGAGGCCGCTGTCCAGCAGCGCGTCGTAGAGCGGCAGGTTGGCGCCGCCGGGCATGCCGAAGACGGTGTCGACCCCGGCCGCCTCGAGCGCGGCGATCAGGGCGTCGGCGCCGCGCATGGTTCTCTCCTCTGGCGAGCGGTGCGCGGACGACGAATGGAAATGAGTACGAGCATGGGACGGCCTTTCGGACGCTGAGGACGAGACGGGAGGTGTGCCGAGGAGGCTCGGCTCAGCCGGCTACTCGCACGCCGACGAGAGCGCCCTCGGCGCTCGTAATTCGGTCAGCGTGGGTGACGGCCATCGCGGCAATCATGCCGGATCGAGCGACGGGTGCCAAATCTGTGAGAGGGTCGGCCCATGCCCAAGGCGGATCTCGTGCTCGAGGGCGGCGGCGTCAAGGGGCTCGGCCTCGTCGGCGCGGTGCTGCACCTGATGCGCGAGGGCTACACGTTCCCGCGGGTGGCCGGCACCTCGGCCGGATCCATCGTGGCCGCCTTCCTGGCCGCCGGCGCCACGGCCGACGAGCTGGCCGGCATCATGGGCCGCCTGGACTACTCGCGGGTGCCCGACCGGGGCGGCCTCCCCGGGGTGAGCGAGAGCTTCGGACTGGCGCGGCACAGCGGCGCGCATCCCGGGAACCACATCCACGGCTTCGTGCGCGACGAGCTCGAGCGGCTCGGCGTGAGGACGTTCGCCGACCTCGAGCGGGACACCCTCGTGGTGACGGCGACCGACATCACGCGCGGAATCCTGCTGCGCCTGCCGTGGGACTACGAGTCACTGGGCCTCGATCCCGGCGAGCAGCCGGTCGCCGACGCCGTCCGCGCCTCGATCTCGATCCCGCTGTTCTTCGAGCCCGTCCAGCTGGCAGACCGCACGCTCGTGGACGGGGGCGTCCTGTCGAACTTCCCGATCGCGATGTTCGACCGGCCCAAGCCGCGCTGGCCGACCTTCGGCGTGAAGGTCATCCCCGACGCGCCCGATGCGAACGCCCTGCTCTTCCCCGGCCTTCCCTTCCCCCAGCCGCCGCCGGTCCGCCTGCTCACGCGAGTCATGACGACGGCGGTCCTGGGCCACGACCAGACCTACCTCGACCAGCCGTGCGTCCGCCGCCGCGCGATCCAGGTCGACACCAGCGACGTCGGCATCGTGGAGTTCGGCGCGAGCGAGGAGACGCGCGCGGGGCTGGTGGCCGAGGGCGAGCGCGCGGCGCGAGACTTCCTGGCCGAGTGGGACTGGGACGCCTACCGGCACGAGTGCCGCGGCGCCCCGAAGGTCACGCAGCGTGGAGCAACTGCTCGGCGATCTGCCGGCCCCGCGCCGGCGTGATCCGCTGAGCAGGCGATTGTTGAGGGTCTGACCCCTCATGGTGGGTAGGCTCGCAAGATCTCAGTGGCGGCGACTGAGATCCTGCGCTAGACTACGCACGATGCGTAAGTTCCTACAGGAAGTGAAGCTTTAGATGGCCTCGATGATTCTCGTCCCGCTGGACGACACCGTGGTCTTCCCCACCATGGACGTCACGCTTCCCGTTGACGTCGGTGACGAGGATCGCGTGCTGCTCATCCCGCGGCACGACAACGCCTTTGCCAAGGTCGGCACCATCGCCGAGGTGACCGACAGCGTCCGGCTGCCCGGCGGCGGCCGCGCCGTCCAGCTCTCCGGCGTCGCCCGCGGAGTCGCGGGAGCCGCCCACAGCGATCACGCCGGCCGCCTCCGGATCGAGGTGACCGAGTCGACCGACGACGTTCCCGTCGACGGCCGCACGCGCGATCTCGAGCGCGAGTACCGCGCCGTGGTCGAGGAGATCCTCGAGCTGCGCGGGGTCGACGAGCGCGTCGGCGCCTGGCTGCGCGCCATCGGCGAGCCCGGCCCGCTGGCCGACACGATCGGCTACGCGCCCGACATCTCGTTCGAGGACAAGGTCAGCGTCCTGGAGACGCTGAACGTGACCGAGCGGCTCGAGCTCGCCGTGCGCCTCCAGCGCGAGCGGCTGACCGAGCTCCAGCTCCGCCGCAAGATCCGCGAGGACGTCCGCGAGGGCGCCGACAAGCAGCAGCGCGAGTACTTCCTGCGCAAGCAGATGGAGTCGATCCAGCGCGAGCTGGGCGAGGACTCCGGCTCCGTCGTCGAGGAGTACCGCACCAAGATCGCCGAGGCCGGCATGCCGGAGGCGGTCGAGGAGCAGGCCACCAAGGAGCTCGGCCGGCTCGAGCGCATGGGCGAGCAGTCGGGCGAGGCCTCGATGATCCGCTCCTACCTCGACTGGCTGATCGCCGTGCCGTGGAAGGAGCGCTCCGACGAGGTCCTCGATCCCGTCCACGCTCGCGAGATCCTCGACCAGGACCACGCCGGCCTGGAGGACGTCAAGGACCGCATCGTCGAGTACCTGGCGGTCAAGAAGCTGCGCGTGGAGCGCGGCATCAGCGAGGACAAGCGCTCCGGCGCGATCCTCACGCTGATCGGCCCGCCCGGCACCGGCAAGACCTCGATCGGCGAGTCGATCGCCCGTGCCACTGGGCGCGAGTTCGTGCGCATGAGCCTCGGCGGCGTCCGCGACGAGGCCGAGATCCGTGGCCACCGCCGCACCTACATCGGAGCCCTCCCGGGCCGCCTGGTGCGCGCGCTGCGCGACGCTGGGACCATGAACCCCGTGATCATGCTCGACGAGGTCGACAAGGTCGGCGCCGACTGGCGCGGTGACCCCAGCGCGGCCCTGCTCGAGGTGCTCGACCCGGCCCAGAACCACTCGTTCCGCGACCACTACCTCGACGTCGAGCTGGACCTGAGCGAGGTCATGTTCATCGCCACCGGGAACGTGGCGGAGACCATCCCCGGCCCGCTCCTGGACCGCATGGAGGTCATCCGCTTCGACGGCTACACGGTGGCCGAGAAGACCGCGATCGCGCGCGACTACCTGTGGCCGCGCCAGCGCGAGCGCAACGGCCTGCGCGATGACGAGGTCGGCATCAGCGACGAGCTGCTGCAGACCGTCGTGAGCGAGTACACCCGCGAGGCGGGCGTCCGCAACCTCGAGCGCGAGCTCGGCACGGTCCTGCGCAAGACCGCGACGAAGATCGCGTCCGGCAAGGCCGAGGCCCCGGTGGCGATCGACCTCGACGCGATCCGCGACGCGCTCGGCCGCCAGAAGGTCTTCCAGGAGGCGGCGCTGCGCACCGCGGTGCCCGGCGTGGCCACCGGCCTGGCGGTCACCGGCGCCGGCGGCGACGTCCTCTTCATCGAGGCCACCTCGATGGACGGCAAGGAGGGCCTCGTGCTGACCGGTCAGCTGGGCGACGTGATGAAGGAGTCGGCGCGAATCGCGCTCTCCTACGTGCGCGGCCACGCGGCTGACCTGGGCATCGGCTCCGGCTCGTTCCACGACCGCGAGTTCCACGTCCACATCCCCGCGGGCGCGATCCCGAAGGACGGCCCGAGCGCGGGCATCACCATGATCACCGCGCTGGCGTCGCTCCTGAGCGACCGCCCGATCAAGCACACGGTCGGCATGACCGGCGAGGTCACGCTCCAGGGCCGCGTGCTGCCGATCGGCGGGCTCAAGCAGAAGGTGCTCGCCGCCCACGCCGCCGGCCTGACCGACGTGATCCTGCCCGAGCGCAACCGCGGCGACCTCGACGACGTCCCCGAGGACGTCCGCGACGCCATGACCTTCCACCCGGTCATGAGCATCGACGAGGTGCTCGACATCGCGCTCGAGCCGGCCCGCACGGAGGCCGTGGCTTGATCAAGCGCATCACCGCGCTCTTCCGCCCGTACCGCGGGCGGTTGAGCGCGGTGCTCGCGCTCATCGTCGTCTCGGCGCTGCTGGGGATCGTCTCCCCGTTCCTGCTGCGCGACGTCCTCGACGTCGCCATCCCGGAGAACGACGACACGCTGCTGATCGTGCTGGTGGCGGGGATGATCGCCATCTCCGTCGCCACCGGCGTGCTCGGCGTCGGCCAGACCTGGCTCTCCAACGTCGTGGGCCAGAAGGTCATGCACGACCTGCGCGCGCAGGTCTACCGCCACCTCCAGCGACTCAGCCTCGCCTTCTTCACGCGCACGCGCACGGGCGAGATCCAGTCGCGCATCGCCAACGACATCGGCGGCGTGCAGACGGTCGTGACCAGCACGGCGACCTCGATCGTCTCCAACGTGACGACGGTCCTGGCCACCGTCGTGGCGATGATGCTGCTGGACTGGCGGCTGGCGCTCTTCTCGCTCGCACTGACGCCCTTCTTCGTCCTGCTCGCCCGCCGCGTCGGCAACGAGCGCAGGAAGATCGCGACCAGCAGGCAGGGCGCAATGGCCGACATCTCCTCGCTCGTGCAGGAGTCGCTGAGCGTCTCCGGGATCCTGCTCGGCAAGACGATGGGCCGCAGCGACGAGCTGGCCGACCGCTTCGAGCGCGAGTCCGAGCGGCTCGCCGACCTCGAGGTCCGCTCGCGCATGGCCGGCCGCTGGATGATGGCCTCGATCCAGACCTCGTTCGCGGTCATGCCCGCGCTCGTCTACCTGTTCGCCGGCCTCACCCCCGGCGCAGTCACGATCGGCACCCTGGTCGCCTTCACGACGCTGCAGACGCGCCTGTTCTGGCCGATCCAGTCGCTGCTCAACGTCGGCGTCGACATCCAGACCTCGATGGCGCTGTTCGAGCGCGTGTTCGAGTACCTCGACCTCGAGGTCGACCTGCGCGAAGGCCGCCGCGAGCTGCCCGCCGTCGAGGGCGACGTGCGCTTCGAGGACGTCTGGTTCAAGTACGACGAGGAATGGACACTGCGCGGCGTCGACCTCGACGTGCCCGCCGGCACCAAGCTCGCGCTGGTCGGCGAGACCGGCTCGGGCAAGACCACGGTCGGCTACCTCGCGGCGCGGCTGTACGACCCGGAGCAGGGCGCCGTCCGGCTCGACGGCACCGACGTGCGCGAGCTGCGCTTCGCCTCGCTGGCCGGCGGCGTCGGCGTCGTCTCGCAGGAGACGTACCTGTTCCACGCGTCGGTGCGCGAGAACCTGCGCTTCGCGAAGCCCGGGGCGACCGACGAGGAGATCGAGGAGGCGGCCCGGGCCGCCCAGATCCACGACACCATCGCGGCGCTGCCCGACGGCTACGACACCGTCGTCGGCGAGCGCGGCTTCCGCTTCTCCGGCGGCGAGCGCCAGCGCATCGCCATCGCCCGCACGATCCTGCGCAATCCGCCCGTGCTGGTGCTCGACGAGGCAACCAGCGCGCTCGACGTGCAGACGGAGCGCGCGGTGGGCGACGCGCTGGAGCGGTTGGCCGAGGGCCGCACGACGATCGTGATCGCTCACCGCCTCTCCACGGTCCGCGACGCCGACCAGATCGCGGTGCTCGACGGCGGCGCCGTGGTCGAGCGCGGCACCCACGAGGAGCTGCTGGCCGCAGGCGGCCGCTACGCCGAGCTGGTGGCCCGCGACGACGGCGTCGGAATGTTCGCGTAGCAAACTCATACGTCTGTTGAGAGGGCTTCTGTCAGGCGGCTGACTTCCTACGCTGCGATTTGTGAAGCGCCGTCCCTCCGCCGCTCTCGTCATCGCGCTGCTCGCGCTCTTCGTCGCGCTCGGCGGCCCCGCCCAGGCGCAGAAGCTGCTGGGCAAGGGCGACGTCGACAGCCGCGTGGTCGAGGACCGCTCGCTCAAGACGCGTGACCTGAGCCGGCGCGCGGTGCGCGAGCTTCGCCAGACGCCCAATGGCTCGGTCACCGAGGCCAAGATCGCCAACGGCGCGGTCACGCCCGGCAAGCTCGCGTCCGGCTCGGTCGGAACGGGCGCCATCGCCGACAGCGCGGTCGGCGGCGCGCAGATCGCCAACGGCTCGATCACGGCCGCCGACCTCGGCCGCTTCTGGGGCCGCTTCCGCTCGACGATCGGCCCGATCCCGTTCGGCCGCTGCTGGTCGGGCGAGCCGACGGGCCTGCCGCCGGAGCTGGCGGGCGCCGACATCAGCAACGACCTCGTGCTGGTCCAGCCCGACGACCGCATCCCCGAGCGCCGCATCACCTTCAACGTGCGCGTGTCGTCGACCCGCGGCCGCTTCGTCCTGTCGGCCTGCAACGTCGGGGTGCCGGCCACGGGCGACGACGACCTCGACGCCCTCGAGGTCTCCTTCCGCTACCTGGTCATCGACCTGCCGTAGTCCGCCGGGCGCGGTAGTGGCGCATCTTTACGCGGGTGCCGCAGTCCTCCATCGAGCACCAGCGGCGGCTGCGGTTGCGACTGGTGTCGAGGAACAGCCACGGGCAGTCCTCGCACGCCTTGAGCCGGTCGAGCGGGCCGTGACGCAGGAGGTCGAGCGCCGAGACGGCGAGCGGCCACAGCGGCCGCTCGAGCTCGTCGCCGTCCCAGCCGAGCTCGCGGCCCACGAGGCCGGCGCGCTCGACCGCGTCGCCCGCCCGCTGGATGAGGTGCGCGAGCGCCTCCTCCGGCGGTGATGAGCCCGTGGCGAGCGCGCGGAACACCGCGTCGACGGTGGCGCGCAGCGAGCGCGCCTGCGCCAGCGCCCGCCCGCCGGCCGCGGGGCGTGCCCGGGCGGTGAGCCGACGGGCGACGGACTCGTCGATCACGCCGATCCGCGCGGCCCAGGCGGCGAACTCCGCGTAGTCCTCGAGCGGATCGCGGACGCGGGCGTCGCCGACCGTGTTCGCCAGGTCGAGCGCCGGGTCGCCGCCGACGATCTTCAGCTCTGTTACCACCGATACGAGTTTACGCCAGTAACCAGTCGGGGAGCGCTGTTGTAACCGGCTATGAAGCGATCGACGGTAACGCTCCTGGTGCTCTGCGGCACGCAGTTCCTGCTCGTCCTCGACCTGACCATCGTCGCCATCGCGCTGCCGGACATCCGCGGCTCTCTCGGCTTCACGGCCGAGGACCTGCAGTGGGTGATCAGCGCGTACGCGCTGGCCTTCGGCGGCCTGCTCGTGGCAGCGGGGCGTGTCGCCGACGTGGCCGGTCCGCGGCGTGTGTTCGCGACGGGCGTGGTCGGCTTCGGGGCCGCCTCGCTGGCCTGCGCGCTCGCGCCGACCGCCGCGCTGCTCGTGGCCGCCCGCGCGGCGCAGGGCATCGCCGCCGCGGCGCAGACGCCCGCCGCGCTGGCGCTGCTCACGGCGACGTTCTCCGAGCCTTCGGAGCGCCGTCGCGCCATCGGCTGGTGGACGGCGGCCGCCGCGGGCGGCGGCGCGTCCGGCTGGGTGCTGGGCGGCGTGCTCGTCGAGGCGTTCGGCTGGCCGGCCGTCTTCCTCGTCAACGTCCCGCTCTGCGCCCTGGCCGCCGCCGCCATCCCACGCGTGCTCCACGAGCAGCGGCGCGCGCGGCCCGGCCGGCTCGACCTCGGCGCCGCGCTCGCGATCACCGCGGCGCTGGCGCTGCTCGTGCTGGGGCTGACGCGCGCGGAGGCCGCGCTGGCCGGCGCCGCGGCCGCGTTCACCGCCTTCGCGCTGCTGGAGCGACGCAGCGCCGAGCCGATGCTGCCGGCCTGGGCGCTGCGGCGGCCGGCGTTCGGCACGGCCGTGGCCGTCGCGCTCGCCAACACGGCGGTCACGACGTCCGCCATGTTCCTCGCGATCCTCTATCAGCAGGGGGCGCTCGGCCGCGGTCCGCTCGAGGCCGGCCTGTGGTGCGCGCCGTTCAACCTCGCGGTGATCGCGGGATCGCTGCTCGCCCCGCGCGCGAGCTGGTCCCCGCGCGCCTCGATGAGCGGCGGCCTCGCGGCGATGGCGGCCGGCTCGCTCGTGCTGCTCGCGCAGTCGCCCGCCGCCCTCCTGCCGGCCTTCCTGCTCATGGGCACGGGGCTCGGCGTGTCGGCCGTCGCCTCCACCGCGTCGGGCACGGCGGCGCTGGACGGCACGGAGCAGGGCATCGCCTCCGGCGTCCTCAACGCGGCGGCGCAGGTCGGCACCGCGCTGGGTCTGGCCGTCAGCGTGCCGCTCGGCTTCGCCGGCGGCTGGGTCGCGGCCGCGGCGATCGCCCTCGCCGCCGCGGCGGCTACACGATGGTCCCGACCGTCCCGCCGTCGACCGACCACGCCGCGCCCGCCACGTTCGAGGCCCGCTCCGAGCACAGGAAGGCGATGACCGCCGCGATCTCCTCGGCCTCGGCGAAGCGGCCGAGGGGCGCGCGACCGCCCTGCACCTCGATCGCCTCGGCGCGCGAGGACAGCCCCTTGGCCGCCGCCGTCTGGTCGCCGAGCCCGCCCTCGGCCATCCACTGCGGGGTGCTGGTCGGGCCGGGCGCCACGGCGTTGACGAGCACGCCGCGCGATCCGTAGGCGTCGGCGAACACGCGCGAGAGCGAGAGCTGGGCGGCCTTGGCCACGGAGTAGGCGGCGCTCAGGTTCGACGACGGCCGCTTGCCGGCCGACGACGAGACGTTGACGATCCGGCCCCAGCCGCGCCCGGCCATGCCGGGCGCGAACGCGCGCATGAGCCGCATCGACGCCATCACGTGCAGCTCGAACTGCTCGTGCCACTCCTCGTCGGTGACGTCCGCGAGCGCCTTGACGGCGCTCGTGCCGGCGTTGTTGACGAGGATGTCGACCGGCGCGCCCGCCCGCTCGGCGATCCGCCCGGCGGCGTCCGGGTCCTTGACGTCGATCCCGTCGCCGCGCGAGACGCGCACCACGCGTGCGCCCTCGGCCTCCAGCATGCCCGCGGTCGCGGCGCCGATGCCGCGGCTCGCGCCCGTCACCACCGCGAGGCGTCCCTCGATCCCGAGATCCATCCGGTCAGTATCGCCCGGCGGCGCGCTCGACCGAGCTGCCGTAGCCGCCGCCGAACAGCACGGCGTGCACGAGCAGCGGGAAGAGCTGGTAGAGCGCGATGCGGTCCTCGTGGCCGTCGGCGAGCGGCGCCACATCCTCGTAGGCGGCCATCAGCCGGGGGCCGGGCGCCCCGAACAGCCGCAGCATCGCGAGATCCACCTCGCGATGGCCGCCGTAGGCGATCGGGTCGATGACGTACGGCCGGCCGCCGCTCCACAGCACGTTGCCGCCCCACAGGTCGCCGTGCAGGCGGGCGGGCGGCTCCGGTGGGCCGGCGAGCTCGCCGATCCGGTCGCAGACCGCCTCGACCGCCCGCACGCCCCCCGCCGACAGCGACCCGCCATCTCGGGCGGGCGCCAGCAGCGGCCGCAGCCGCCGCTCGGCGTAGAAGGACGGCCAGTCCGGCAGCGGGTCGTTGGCCAGCACGAGCGGCCCGATCCGCGCGGGTGCATCGGCGCCGAACCCGTCGGCGCCGGCCGCGTGCACCCACGCCAGACCGCGGCCGAGCTCGGCCTCCGCGCCTGCCGCGCCCGGCTCGAGCCACTCGAGCACGAGCACCTCGTCGGAGGCTCCGAGCACCTTCGGCACGCCGAGCCCGTTCGGCACAGCCAGCCAGCGCAGCCCGGCCGCCTCGGTGGCGTACTCGCCCGCCGGCACGTCCGCGCGCGTCTTCACGAACGCGCGCCCGCCGTCCTCGAGCTCCGCCGCGTAGGCGTCGTTGATGTCGCCGCCGCCGACCCGCCGCAGCGACCGCACGGCGCGGCCGGCGGCATCGGCGACGGCCGCCTCGAGGCTCACGCCTTCCCGGCGGCGCGCAGCTCGTCGATCAGCCCGCGGCAGGACGCCTCGACCATGTCGAGCACGGTCTCGAAGCCGCGGTCGCCGCCGTAATACGGGTCGGGGACGTCGAGGTCGCCGTCGGCGGCGGGATCGAACTCGCGCAGCAGCCGGACCTTCTCGGCCGCCTCCTCGTCCGGGGCGCGAGCCAGCAGCTCGCGCAGGTTCGAGCGGTCGAGCGCGATCAGCAGGTCGAAGCGCCGGAAGTCCTCCGGCCGGACCTGGCGTGCGGCGCCCTCGAGCGTCACGCCGCGCCGCCGCGCCGCCAGCGTCGCCCGCTCGTCGGGCGGCTCTCCGGCGTGCCAGCCGCCCGTGCCCGCGCTGTCGATCTCGATGTCCAGCCCCTCGTCCTCCAGCAGCCGGCGCATCACGCCCTCGGCGGTCGGCGAGCGGCAGATGTTGCCCATGCACACGAACAGGATCCGCATCGCGGGAGAGGCTAGCCGCCGTCGCTGAGCATGGCCCGCACGAGCTCGGTGCGCGAGCGGATCCCGAGCTTGCGGTAGACGTTGCGCAGGTGGAACTCGATCGTCTTCGGGCTGAGGAACAGCGCCGCGGCGGCCTCGCGGTTGGTGGAGCCGCGCGCGACCTCGAGCGCCACCTGCAGCTCCTGCGGGGTGAGCTGCTCGGTGGCCGTCGGTGACCCGCGACGCACGCGCTCGCCGGAGGCGCGCAGCTCGGTGCGGGCCCGCTGCGCCCACGGCTGCGCGCCCAGGCGCGCGAACGTGACGAGCGCCTCGCGCAGCGCGGCGCGCGCCTCGACACGGCGGCCGGCGCGGCGCAGCCGCTCGCCGAGCACGAGCCGGGTGCGCGCGGCCTCGAACGGCATGCCGTCGTACTCGAGCGCCGCGGCGAACGGCGCCTCGAAACCGTCGTCGGGCGCGAGCAGCCCTCGGCCCCGGGCGGCCGCCGCCGTCGCCCAGCGGCTGCCGCTGTGGCGGGCGGACGCCTCGAAGATCCCGAGCTCCCGCTCCGCGTCCTCGCGCCGGCCGAGGCGCACGTAGGCCTCGAACAGGTCGGGCGGCCACTGCAGGACCGCCGGATCGCCCGCCGGCCGCTCGCCCAGGAAGCCGGCCAGCTCCTCGAGCGCGACCACCGCCTCCTCGGCGCGGCCGCGACCGAGCTCGAGGAGGCCGAGCGCGGAAGCGACGTAGCCGCGCACGATCTCGGCGCCGAGCAGGTCGACGATCTCCAGCGACGAGGCCGCGTGCTCGCGGCACTCCGCCTCGCGGCCGAGCGCGGCCTCCACGCGGGCGAGCACGGCGAGCGAGTAGCCCTTGTCATTGATCTGCCCTGTCTCCTCGGCGAGGCGGACGCCCTCGGCCCCCGCCGCATAGGCGTGAGCCCAGCGGCCGCTCCGGAACTCGAGCTCGCACAGGCAGAGGAGACCGTACGGCAGCAGGCCGGGGGCGCTCCAGGCGCGCGCCTGCGCGATGCCGCCCTCCAGCAGCCGCCGCGCGCGGTCGTGGTCCTCCATCCACATGAACGCCTGGCCGATGCCGAAGATCAGCACGGGCCCGAGCGCCCACGGGTCGTCGGCCTGGTCGAGCCATTCCACGGCGGCGTGCAGCATGGGCTGCGCGACGGGGCGCTCGTTGCAGAGCAGGAGCGCCATCGCCAGCGGGATGCCGGCCGGCATCGGCGGCAGCCCGGCCCTCTCGGCGAGCTCGTGCCCGTGGCGTGCGGTCGCGAGCCCGGGCGCGTTCTCGCCCGCCTCGAACAGGGGCTGCACGGCGGCCATGGTCATCATCGCGGCGCGCACCGGATCGAAGGGCTCGACGCGCTCGGCCTCGGCCCCGAGCAGCTCGGCGGCGGCCAGCGCGGCTCCGCTGCGCGCCTCGATCAGCGCCCTCAGGTGCTGCACGTCGGCGCGCAGGCGCGGGTCGCCGGCCAGCTCCAGCGCGTCGCCGAGCAGCACCTGAGCGCGGTCGGGACGGCCGACGCGCGCGAGGTCGCCGGCTGCCTCGAGCAGCCGCGGCACGCGGCGCTCGGGCTCGGGCGTCAGGCGCGCGGCCCGCTCGGCGGCGTGCATGGCGGCCGCCGGACCGCCGCGGGCGCGAGCCGCGCCGGCCGCCTCGGCGAGCGCCGCCGCGACCTCTTCGTCCGGCGCGACGGCCGCCGCCGCCAGGTGCCACGCGCGCCGCTCGCCGGTCAGCGCACCGGCGAGCGCGCGGTGGGCCGCGCGCCGCTCGGGCGCCGGCACGGCGCGGTAGGCGACCGAGCGCAGCAGCGAGTGGCGGAAGGTCAGGCGGCCCTCGGCGATGGCGATCAGGCCGGCCGCCTCGGCCGCCTCGAGCGCCGTCACGTCGAGGCCGGCGGCGGCGAGCTCGTCGATGGCTCCCGACTCGCTGGCGGCCGCCAGCGCGAGCGCCTGCCGCGCCAGGTCGGGCAGCGCCTCGAGCCGGTGGCTGAACGCGCGCTCTATGCCGGCCCCGACCGGCACCGGCTCCCCGATCGGCTCCGCGCCGCGGCGCTGCGCCTCGCTCAGCAGGCCCGCGAGCTCGAGTAGGCCGAGCGGATTGCCGCCGGTCGCTTCGAACAGCCGCGCCGCGACCTCGGGGGCGATGTCCCCGCCCAGGAGCGTCGCGGAGGCCGCGGCGTCGAGCCCGCCGAGCACAAGCTCCGGCAGGTCGCCTCCGACCGGCTCGCCGGTTCGCGCCGCCAGCAGCAGCACGACGCCCTCCTCCTGCAGCCGGCGCGCGACGAACACGAGCGCCTCGCGTGTCGGCGCGTCGAGCCACGGCGCGTCGTCGACGGCCACCAGCAGCGGGCCGCGCTCGGCGACCGCCGCCAGCAGGCTGAGCGTCGCGGCGTAGAGCGTGAAGCGGTCGCCGGGCACGGGCGGGCCGAGCGCGAGCGCGCCCGCGAGCGCCCCGCGCTGCGGCGGCGGCAGCGAGCCGAGCTCGGAGGTGACCGGACCGAGTAGGTCGGCGAGACCGGCGAACGACAGCTCGGACTCCGACTCGACGCCGCGGGCGCGCAGCACGGTCATCCCGGCCGCGGCGGCCACCGCGTCGTCGAGCAGCGCGCTCTTGCCGATCCCCGGCTCGCCGCGGATCACGAGCGCCGCGCTCGCTCCGCCGCGCGCGTCTTCGAGGGCATCGTTCAGCCGGGCACGCTCCGCGTCGCGTCCAAGGAGCATGTGCGGAACCTAGGGTTTTCATCGGCGCGACGTCCGGCTAAGCCGCTCTACCGTGGGGCATGGCCCGCCCGCTGACCCTTCTCTGCGCCGCCGTCCTGGCGCTCGGGCTGAGCGGCTGCGATCCGGAGTTCTGCGACGACAAGGAGCCCGATCCGATCAGGGCGCTCTTCATCGGACTCCTGTGCTCCGGTCGCGATCCCGGCCCGTCGACGCCGCCGACTGCCTCCTTCACCGTGGAGCCGGGCAGCGTTACCAGCGGCGGGACCGCGCGGCTCGACGCGTCCGCCTCGAGCGACGCCGAGAGCGAGATCGTCAGTTACGAGTGGGACCTCGACATATTCCCCCTGGACTTCGAGGTCGACGCCGGTGAGGTGCCGGTGACGGAGCAGCGCTTCTTCGCTAGAGGCTTCACTGGGACCGAGGAGCACACCATCCGACTGCGGGTGACCGACCAGGGCGGCAATACGGGCATGGCCGAGCGGACGATCACGGTCACCGGTAGCGGGCCGGTCGCGTCGTTCACGGTGACTCCGCTCTTCCCGTTCGTCGGGGAGTCGGCGACGTTCGACGCCTCGGCGTCGACCGCCGCGCTGAGCTACAGCTGGGACCTCGACGGCAACGGGTCGTTCGAGACCGGGCCGTCGGCCTCCCCGACGGTCACTCACGTCTACCAGACGCCGGGCGAGCGGCTCGTCAAGCTGCGGATCACGGACCTGCTCCAGCGCACGGCCGAGGCGCAGCGCGCGATCAACGTGCGCGCGTCGCGGGCGGCGAGCGCCACTGCCGCGGCGCGCCGGCGCCCGTTCGCGGCGCGGCTGACCCGTGTACGGCTGCCCGAGACGCTGCCGCCCGCGCGCGTGCGCGGCGGCGTGGCCACCATCCGCGGCGTGACGGCCCGCGGGCGACTTGTCGCGCCCGGGCGCCGCCTCGGGGCGCTGCGCCCGTTCCGCCGCGCGCGCTGGGTGGCACGGCTGGATCTGACGTCGCAGAACGGCGCCTCGCGGCTCCGCGGGCTCGCCCTGGCGAGGTTCCCGCGCGGCCGCGGGCGAGCCTGCCTGCGGATCACGATGACGACGCGTGACCGTGGCCGTCCCGCCGGGCGGATCACCGTGCTCGGTGGCAGCGGCGAGGCCGCGCGCCTGCGCGGCGGCGGCCGCTTCCGCTTCGGCTTCCGCGGCGACACGCCGCGGCTGGAAGGACGACTGCGCCCGAGCCTCGGCCGGCCACGGCCGCTCCCGCGTGCATGCCCAAGGAGGACTCCATGAACCGAGCCACCATCGACGACATCGAGCTCGAGTACGCCGACTGCGGTACCGGCGAACCGGTCGTGCTGATTCACGCCGGGCTCTGCGCGGCGTGGTTCGAGCCGCTGATGCAGGAGCCGGCGCTCGCCGGGCACCGCCGGATCCGCTACCACCGCGCCGGCTACGCCGGCAGCAGCCATCCGTGGGGCGAGCTCAGCATCGAGGACAACGCGCGCCACTGCCGCGGCCTGCTCGACCACCTGGGCATCGAGCGCGCCCACCTCGTCGGCCACTCGTCGAGCGCGGACATGGCGCTGCAGGTTGCGCTCGACGCCCCGGATCTGGTTGCCTCACTCACGCTGATGGAGCCCGCCCTGATGCCCGTGCCGAGCCGCGCCAAGTGGGGCGAGTCGGTCGCCGTGCCGGCGATCGAGCGCTACCGCGCCGGGGACCGGCCCGGCGCGGTCGATCTGTGGATGCGCGGCGTCGCCGGCGCCGACTACAAGGAGGCGTTCGAGCGAATGCTCCCGAATGCCTTTGCCGAGGCGGTGGCCGACGCGCCGACCTTCTTCGAGCAGGAGCTGCCGGCCGTCCAGAAGTGGTCGTTCGGCGACGAGGACGCCAAGCGCATCCGACAGCCGGCGCTGGCAGTGATGGGCGCGCGCAGCCCTCAGGTCTCGCCGGTCTGGGAGGAGCGGCAGGCCCTGCTGCTGCGGTGGCTGCCGCAAGCCGAGCCCTTCGTGCTCGACGGCGCGACGCACATGTTGCACCTGCAGAACCCGCGCGGCATGGCCGAGGCGATCTCCACGTTCGTGTCGAGATGAAGCGGTTCCTGATCGCCGCGCTCGCCCTCGCGCTCGCCGCCCCGGCGGCCGCGCCGGCCGCCGTGAAGCTCAGACCGGGCGACATCCTCGTCGCCGGGACCACGCGCGGCGGGAACGGCGCCGTCTTCCGGGTCGACCCCCGCAGCGGACGGCAGACGATCGTCTCGATCGGCTCGCTGCTGTTCTCGCCGAGCGACATCGAGCTCGCGCCCGACGGCCGGATCCTCGTCATGGACCCGGGCTCGCTGTTCGGCGGGAGCATCGTCGCCGTCGACGCCGGCAAGCCGGGCGGGCCGACGACGAACCAGACGCTGGTCTCCAACCACCAGATCTCGGGACCGGACCTGTTCGACACGCCGCTGGGCCTCACGGTGAGCGGCCGGCGGATCTTCGTCGCGGACGCCGGCGTCCCCGGGGTGATCGCCGTCGACCGCGACGGGCAGCAGCGGCTAGTCGCGAGCGGCGAGCTCTTCGCGTCCCCGGTCGCGATCGACCTCGCCCCCGGCCCGCGGCTGTTCGTCGCCGACACCTTCGGGACCGAGAACCGCGACGGCTCGATCATCTCGGTCAACCCCGCCAACGGCTCGCAGAGCCTCGTCGCCGCCGGAGTCATCAACGAACGCGAGGACCTCGTCGAGCCGTCGGGCATCGTGGTGACCCAGCCGACCGTCTACGTCGCCGATCGCGACTCGCAGGCGGACGGCTCGGGAGCGGTGATCGCGACGAGCCTGACCGGCGGCAAGCGCGTGGTGGCGAGCAACGCGGGTCCCGGCCCGGACCTGTTCAACGACCCCTCCGGGATCGCGCTCGACGGCCGTGGCAACCTCGTCGTCGGCGACACGACGGTCGTGCCGGACCGCCGCGGCATCGTCATCCGGGTGGCGCCGAGCACCGGCCAGACGAGGCTGCTTTCCCGCGGCGCCGACGGGCTGGACGGCCTCGCCTCCGCCCAGGCACTCACCGTCGTGCCCGCACGGTGCGGCGGTCGGGTGGCGACGCTCGTCGGGACGTCCGGCCGCGACACGCTGCGCGGGACGCCCGGCCGCGACGTCATCGCGGGCCTCGGCGGCAACGACGTCATCGAGGGCCGCGGCGGCAACGACGTCCTGTGCGGCGGCCCCGGCCGCGACACGCTGCGCGGCGGGCCCGGGCGCGACGAGGTGCGCGGCGGGCCCGGCCGCGACGACGAGCGCGACTAGTTGAGCCTCTCCACAATCATGGCCTGACCCATCCCGCCGGCCACGCACATCGTCTCGAGCCCGTAGGTTCCGCCGGTCGTCCGCAGGCCGTTGAGCAGCGTGGTCATGATGCGCGCGCCGGTCATGCCGAACGGATGGCCGAGCGCGATCGCCCCGCCGAACGGGTTCAGCTTCTCGGGGTCGAGGCCGAGCTCGTCGCGACACGGGACGACCTGCGCGGCGAACGCCTCGTTGAGCTCGACGATGTCGATGTCCTCGATCTTCATTCCGGCCTGCTCGAGCACCTTCTTGACCGCGGGGATCGGGCCGAGGCCCATGATCTCCGGGCGGATGGCGGCCACCGAGGACGCGACGATGCGAGCCTTCGGCTCGAGGCCGAGCGCCTTCGCCTTCTCCTCGGACATGACCAGCACGGCGGCCGCGCCATCATTGAGCGGGCAGGCGTTGCCGGCCGTCACCGTGCCGTTCTCGGGATCGAAGGCGGGCTTGAGCTCGGCGAGCTTCTCCATCGTCGTGCCGGGGCGCGGACCGTCGTCGCGCGCGACCTCGCCGACGGGGACGATCTCGGCGTCGAAGTGACCCGAGTCGCGCGCTTCGACGGCGCGGTTCTGCGAGATCACCGCCCACTCGTCCTGCGCCTCGCGGCTGACCTTGCAGCGCTTGGCGACGTTCTCGGCCGTGAGGCCCATCGGGATGTAGACGTTGTACGGCGCGCCGTCGGAGCCGTCGAGCTGCGGGTGCGGCTCGAACGGGGCGTGGGCGGGGAAGCGGCTGACGGCCTCGACGCCGGCCGCGATGTACTGGTCGCCCTCGCCGGCCTTGATCGCGTGGAAGGCCATGCGGATCGTCTGCAGCGACGAGGCGCAGAAGCGGTTGACCGTGGTGGCGGGGATGTGATGGTCGAGCCCGGCCAGCAGCGCGGCGTTGCGCCCGACGTTGTAGCCCGCCTCGCCCATCTGGAAGCCGCAGCCCATCATCAGGTCGACGGTCTCGGAGAAGTCGACGCCGGGGTTGCGCTCGACGAGCGCCTTCAGCGGCACAGCCGCCAGGTCGTCCGCGCGGACGTCCTTGAGCGACCCCTTGGCCGCGCGCCCGATCGGCGTGCGGATCGCGTCGACGATGACGGCTTCAGGCATTCTCGGTCTCCCAGGTCATTGACTGACGAGTCAATCGTACTGGCGGCGAACGTCAACTGCGCTGGGTAGAGGAGGCGGTGACGCCGGCGTGGCCGTTTTCTACGAACCGTCCTGCTTAAGGGTCGTATAGCGACCCCTAGGCAGGATGCTTCGCCGAAATCTGTCGCGCGGCCGGCTCGCCAGCTCCCCTACCCAGCCGCAGTTGACGTTGCGCCCTAGCGCGCGACTGTGGCGCCGACCCAGACCACTCGCCCGCGCCGCACGCCGATGCGGATGCGGCCGCGCCCGCGCACGCCGGGGGCCACGCGGCGCGTGATGCGGCGGGTCGCGGCGGGCAGCTTGCGGCCGGGTCGCGCGCCGAGCGCCCGGTGCCCCGGCGCGGTGCTACGCACCGACACGACGCGGCCCCGGCGGTCGAGGCGCGCGGTGACGCCGCACCACCGCCAGGTCCGGCCGGCCCGGCGGCGCGGCTGGCCGGCGCGGCGCAGCACGCCCGTCGCCCGCGCCCGCAGGCGCACGCTGCCGAGGCCGCGGCGGGTGGCCCGGGCGCGGCGCACGCAGCGCGTGGCCGGCACGCCCACGGCGCGCTCCCACATCTGCAGGTACGCCTCGGCGCCGCGGCCGAGGTCGTCCACGACCTCCTGGCCGGCGAGCAGCCGCAGGTCCTCGACCCAGTCGGGAAACAGGCCGTAGTGGGCCACGCCGTCGACGTTGATGTCGTAGACGCGCTGCCCGCTGCGCTGACGGTCGACGAGGTGCCCGTCGAACGAGCGGAACGGGTAGCTCACGTTGCCGCCCTGCCGCGGACCGCCCTGGGAGGCGAAGCCGTTCATGTCGGCGCCCCAGCCGATGCCCCAGTAGAAGCGCGGGTCGCGCTGGGCCTTGGTCTCGCGCCAGGCGGCCGCGAAGTCGGTGGTCGAGCCGGCCATCGGCGTCACCACGCCGCCGAGGCGCAGGATCCGCGGGATCGCGTCCGGCGTGCTCCAGCTGTGGCTGGACACGACGCCGGAGTAGCCGCGGCGCTCGACGACGTTCATCAGCTGCTGGCGGGCGAGCACGCTGAGGTGGTCGGGGTCGA
Source organism: uncultured Solirubrobacteraceae bacterium (assembly GCA_963835525.1). Lineage (GTDB taxonomy): Bacteria > Actinomycetota > Thermoleophilia > Solirubrobacterales > Solirubrobacteraceae > DASSUW01. The sequence continues at coordinate 624,344 of CAWIFM010000008.1, read as the reverse complement.
TGACCATCCCCCGCTCCATCATCCGCGTGACGAGGTGCTCGCCGAGCGGGGACAGGCCGAGCGCGTTGCAGTGCGGCGGCTCGCCGTAGAGCGGCGCGGTGCCGGGCGGGAGCAGCGCGTGCAGGAGGTTGCCGGCGAGCTGGTCGCGATCGGGGACGCCCGGAGCCGTGGGCTGCGCGCGATCGTGGTTGTGCGCGTCCTGGCACGCGCCCATCTGCCAGAAGCGGCCGGTCTCGATCCGGTTGCCGACGTTGACCACCACGCCCGTCGTCCCGCTGTCGCCGGCCACGCCGCCGAGCGCGTTGTCGAACTTGTTGACGAGCTCCATGTCGCGCACGCCGAGGTCGTAGACCTCCTTCAGCCGCTGGTCGATCTGCTCGGCGGTGCACTCCGGCTGCCCGTCCTGGACGCCGCAGTCGAAGAGCTTGGAGACCTCGATGCCCATCACCACCGCGAGCTTGCCGTCGTTGATAACGCGTCGCGCCTCGAAGGGGTCGGTGACGATCCTCAGCCAGCCCTTGCCCGGCCCGCCGTGCTGGGCGTCGATGTAGTCCTGCAGCTCGCGCAGCCGCCTGGCCTGCAGGCGCACGCCGTCCATCTCGTTGCAGGAGTTCTTCTTGTACGGATAGAGCGTGCAGAGCACCTCGTTGTCGACGAGCAGGTTCACCATCAGCCGCAGGCCGGCGCGGTAGGAGCGCTCGAGCCAGCGGTAGTACGTCTGCTCGTGCGTGAGCGAGGCGTGGTGCGGCCAGTCCTTGAGCGTGGGCCAGCCGCGCGTGTCGTGCGTGCCGACCGGGTTGCCGTACGAGAGCACGTTCTCGCCGATCGCGCCGGCTCCGGCGGGCTCGTGGTCGGGACAGTCGACGAGCGCGCTCGCCGCGCCGTAGGGATGCCACGGACGCCCGCAGTGGACGCGGCCGCCGAGGAACTCGAAGGCCATCATGTGCATGTGCGCGTCGAGCAGTCCGCGCACCTCGCCGAAGGGCGTGGCGCCGCGGGTCGGCTCGCCGCCGACGTTGGTCTCGGCCTCGGGGTACTCGGCGCAGCCCTGGGCCGGCTCGAACGCGAAGCGCGTCGCGACGTTGCCGAGGACGAGTCGGCCGTCCTGCACGCCGAGCCTCCTGTCGCCCAGGCGCAGCACGTAGCCGTCCTCGATCGTCCAGTCGGCGGTCTCGCTCGGCGCCGCCTGGCTCTGGATGCGCTCGGGCGAGATCGGAAGCGGACCGCGGCCGTGGCCGAGGAAGTCGCGCCCGGAGCCGTAGAGCAGGTAGCTGCCGAGCGCCGTGGGCTGCAGCCGGAAGCGCTCGCCCTGAGCGCCGAGCCGGTAGCCGCCGTCGGCGGTCTTGGCAACCTGGGAGCCGCCGTTGGTCAGGACGTAGCAGCCGCCGGCCAGGGCAAAGCGATCCTGCGCCTGCGCCGGCGCGGCGAACACCACTGCGATCAGCACCCCCAGCGCGACCCGCACGAGTGCGAAGGTACCCGCATCGGGCCGATGATGCGCCGGTTTCAGGACGGGCGGGCGCCGACGTGTGAGACCACGCGCGCCGCGGCGGCGCAGCCGGCCCTCAGAGCGGGCTCGCGCTCGGCGCCGCCCAGCCGGGCGGTGAGCAGCCCGGCGGCGAAGGCGTCGCCCGCCCCGGTGGTGTCGAGCACCTCGACCGGCTCGGCGGGGACGTGGACGTCCCCCCAGCGGGCCCCGCCGGCGCCGAGCTTGACGACAGTCTCGCCGTCGGTGCCGAGGACCTCGGCCTCGCGTTCGTTCGGCAGCAGGAGGTCGACCTCCGGGATGGCTCCGGGGCGGATCAGCGCCCAAGAGGACGGGTCGACCGACACCGTCATCCCCGCCGCCTGTGCGCGCTCGATCGCGGCCAGCGCGCCGGGGCGCGCGCCGTCGCGGAGCAGCGCGTAGCCCACGACGTGCAGATGGCGGCCGGGCGCGAGCCAGGCGTCGGGCACGTCGACGGGCGCGTCGTTGGCTCCCGGGTCGGGCAGCATGGTCCGCTCGCCGCCCGGCTCGACGAGCACCACGCAGGTGCCCGTGGGCCGCTCGCGGTCGACGGCGGCGTGCACCTTCACGCCGGCGGCCAGCAGCGTGTCGACGGCGCGCCGGCCCGGCAGGTCGTCGCCCACGCGGCAGGCGAAGCAGACCGGCGTGCCGAGCGCGGCGGCCCAGGCGGCCACGTTGGCGCCCGAGCCACCGCCCTCCAGGCTCACGTGCGCAGGCGTGTCGCTGCCGCGCGCCAGCGGGCCGCTTGCGCGGGCGATGACGTCGATCATGAGGTCGCCGAGGACGACGAGCGTCATGCCGTGGCGCGGGCGATCTGCGCCGCGAGCGCGGCATTGCGCAGGATCAGCCGCACGTTCGCCTCGAGGCTGGCGCCGTTCGTCTCGCGGTGGAAGCGGTCGAGCAGGTACGGCGTGATGTCCTTGCCGCGGATCCCCTCGCGCGACGCGGCCTCGAGGCTCTCGGTCAGGACGCGGTCGTGCAGATCGGGGTCGAGCTCGTGCTCGATCGGGTTGGCGACCACGATCGCGCCGAGTCCCAGCTCGGCACGCGCGTGCGCGACGTCGGCCACCTCCTCGGGCGTGTCCACGCGCCACGGGACCGGCAAGCCCGAGTCGGCGAGGTAGAAGCCGGGGAAGCGGTCGGTGCGGTAGCCGAGCACGGTGATGTTGAGCGTCTCGAGCCGCTCGAGCGTCGCCTCGACGTCGAGGATCGACTTGATGCCCGCGCAGACGAGCGTGATCGGCGTCTGGCTCAGCGTGGTCAGGTCGGCCGACTCGTCCCAGCTCTCGCGCGCCTCGCGGTGGATGCCGCCGATGCCGCCGGTGGCGAAGACGCCGATCCCGGCGCGGACGGCCAGCGTGGCGGTGGCCGCCACCGTGGTGGCGCCGGTCGCGAAACGCGCCATCACGACTGACAGGTCGCGCGCGCTGCACTTGACCACGTCGTCACTGGTGGCGATCACCTCGAGCCCTTCGCGGTCGAGCCCGATCCGCACCATCCCCTCGATGACGGCGATGGTCGCCGGCGTCGCTCCCTCCTCGCGCACGACCTCCTCGATCGCGCGCGCGACCTCCAGGTTCTCGGGTCGCGGCAGGCCGTGCGCGATGATCGTGCTCTCCAGCGCGACGACCGGGCGGCCGGCCTCGATCGCATCTGAGACCTCGCGGGTGTAACGCATGAGCCGCTCACCGTACAGTGAGAGACACCATGCTCTTCTCCTCGCGCAAGACACAGATGATCGAGCCGGACCGTGCCCTTCCCGGGCGCGACGAGCCGATGCCGGTCCCGGCGCGCCACGAGGTGCTCGGGACGCCGCTGATGCCGCCGTTCCCGGAGGGCCTCCAGCGGGCCGTGTTCGGCATGGGCTGCTTCTGGGGCGCCGAGCGCGTGTTCTGGCAGGCCGACGGCGTGTACACGACGGCTGCCGGCTACGCGGGTGGCTTCACGCCGAACCCGTCCTACGAGGAGGTGTGCTCGACCGCGACCGGCCACGCCGAGGTCGTGCTCGCCGTCTTCGACCCGAACGTGACGTCGTACGAGGCGATGCTGCAGCTCTTCTGGGAGAACCACGACCCGACGCAGGGCATGCGGCAGGGCAACGACGTCGGCACCCAGTACCGGTCCGCGATCTACGTCGCCGACGACGCGCAGCGACAGGCCGCAGAGGCGTCGAAGGCGATGTATCAGGAGCGCCTGAGCGCGGCCGGCCACGGTGAGATCAGCACCGAGATCGCCGACGCCGGGCTCTTCTACTACGCCGAGGACTACCACCAGCAGTACCTGGCCAAGAACCCGAACGGGTACTGCGGCCTGGGCGGGACGGGCGTCTCGTGCCCGATCGGCCTGCACGCATAGCTCGGTAGGGCTATCCCCCATAGTCGGGGGGTTTGAGCGGCCGTACGGTTGCCGTATGGCCGACGCCCCGTCCACCTCCCGCTTCGCCCGCACCGGCGCCGTCGGCGGCCTGGTCGCTGGCCAGGGCCTGCGTTGGGCCGGCACGCGCGCCGCGAACCTCGTGCGCTCGCCCGAGCGCGCCGAGGCGGCGACCGGCGAGCGTGCCGCGGCCTTCGCGCGCGAGCTCGTGGAGCAGCTTGGGCGGATGCGGGGCGCCGCGATGAAGATCGGCCAGGTCCTCTCGACCGTCGAGTTCACCGCCATCCCCGAGGCCGAGCGCGAGCAGTTCAAGCGCACGCTCGCGACGCTGCGTGACGACGTGCCACCGCTGCCGTGGTCGAAGCTCGAGAAGCTCGTGCGGAGTGAGCTGGGCGGGCCGCTGAGCGAGCACTTCGCCGAGTTCGAGCACGAGGCGTTCGCCGCCGCCTCGATCGGGCAGGTGCATCGCGCGGTCACGCGCGACGGCGAGCGGGTGGCGGTCAAGGTCCAGTACCCGGGCATGGCCGAGGCCGTCGAGATCGATCTGCGCAACCTCGGCCTGCTCCTGCCGCTGGTCAAGCGCCTGGCGCCCGGGCTCGACGTGCGCGCGCTCGCCGGCGAGCTGCGCGAGCGCGTGGCCGAGGAGCTCGACTACGAGATCGAGGCGCAGAACCACCGCACGGTCGCGCGCGCCTGGCGCGGCCATCCGTTCGCCCACGTGCCCGCCGTCCACACCGATCTCTCGAGCCGCCGCGTGCTGGTCACCGAGCTGCTCGACGGCATGCGCTTCGAGGACGTGAAGGAGCTGAGCGCCGCCGACCGCGACCGCTTCGGCGAGATCGTCTTCCGCTTCTTCTTCGGCACCCTGAACCACCTCGGCCGCGCGTCCGGCGACCCGCACCCCGGCAACTACCTATGGCTCGAGGGCGGCCGCGTCGGCTTCCTCGACTTCGGGCTCATGCGCGTCGTCGACCCGTCCTACCTGGCCGTCGAGCAGGCAATCGCCGGCGCCGCCGCCGCGGGCGACGCCGCCGCCGTCCACCGCGGCATGGCCACGCTCGGCTACCTGCCCTCGCCCGGCGACTTCGACCCCGAGCGCCTGCTCGAGCAACTGCGGGTCGGCGCCGAGTGGTACTTCGAGCCCGGCGAGCGGCAGATCACGCCGGCCTACGTGGTGGGGCTGATGGAGCGCAGCGGCGAGTACCTCGACGACCTGCGCCGCATGACCCTCCCGCCGCAGGCGCTGCTCATCCGCAGGATGGAGGGCCTGGTCTTCCAGACCCTCGGCGAGGTCCGCGCCTCTGCGGACTGGGCCGCGATCGGCGCCGAGTACCACGGCGCCGCGGCGCCCACCACCGAGCTCGGCGCGCTCGACGCCGAGTTCTGGGGCGACCGCCGCCCGCTCGCGCGGGCCGCCTAACTGAGCTTGTCGCGCGGCGCCCGCCGGCGGCCACGGAGCCAGCGCGGCAGCGGCACCGGCTCGAGGATCGAGTCGGTGAAGACGTTGTGGCCGGCGGCCAGGTCCTCCCGGTTCGGACGTTCCTCATCCTCGAGGAACTCCTGCCACGGCGGCTTCGATCGCTGGGGCGGCGGGGGTGGTGGCGGCGGCGGTTGCTTCCTGAACTTCATGGTCGTACCTCCTCTGGCGGACAGTGGAAGCCTCTCGTGGCGGCCACGCGTCGGCCAGGACCCCGAGGTGTACTCATTGACACCTCGCGGGAGACGCTATCGATGTGACCGTGCGACCAGGTGGAACGTGCGCTTCGCGCGCTCGAGCTCACCGGCCACGGTCACGTAGCGCGCGCTGGCGCGGACCGTCAGCCGGCCCTTGCTCGCCAGTCGTCGCCGAGCGGCCGCGCGCACCTTGACCTCGACGCGCTTGTACTGGCCGGGCTCGAGCGAGAAGCGCCTCGCGCCCATCCGCACGAGGCGATGCTTGCGTCGCTCGTAAAGCGTCAGCGTGCCCGTGCAGCCGTCGTCGGCGCCGAGTGCGCAGCGCATCGGGATGCCGATCCGCTTGTCGCGCCCGAGCCGGATGCGCCGGTCCAGCAGCCGGACCGAACGCGCGACCGGCGTGATCGAGTCCGGGACGGAAGGCTGCGGAGACGACGGCACCGGTACCGCGGGCGGCTGTGGATCGATGCACGACCCGCCGGCGCAGGTCTTGAGCACCTCGAGCCGTGCGTCCAGCTCCGCCAGCGTCCCGGCCTGCGCCGGGTCAGCCGCGACGTTGACGAGCTCGTCCGGGTCGCTGCGCAGGTCGTAGAGCTCGCGCTCGCCGTTGGCGTGCTCGACGTACTTGTGGGTGCCGGTCCGGATCGCCTGGTGGAAGTTGCGGTTGGAGAGCCCCGGCACGCCGGTCTCGTTGAGCAGCGGCCGGGCGAGCGCGCGAGCCGATCCGCCGGCCACCTCGCGAAGGTCCAGTCCGTCCAGGACGCGTCCGGGTACGGCGCCCCCGGCCGCGGCGAGCGTCAACGGCAGATCGACGTTGATCGCCGTGGCCGCAGCGACGGCGCCGGGCGCGAAGCCCGGGCCGCGGACGATCAGCGGCACGCGGATCGACGGCTCGTACACGCGGACCTTGCCCTGCACGACTCGATGCTCGCCCTCCTGCCAGCCGTTGTCGGACGTGAACACGATGATCGTCTGGTCGAGCTCGCCGGCGGCGCGGAGCTCGTCGATCATGCGCGTGATCGCCTCGTCGACGGCCAGCAGCGAGGCCAGCCGCCGCCGGTTGCGGGTGTCGATGTCCACCCGCGCCTGCGCGCTGATCCGCGGGAGCTGCCGGATCGAGGCCGGCTTGTCGCTCACGTCCGCCTCGTTATAGGCGGGGCCGATGTCGAGCGGCTCGGTGGCGTACGCGCCGCGGTGGCGCGGCGCGGGATCCGGACCCATGCCGTTGTGGCCGGCGACGGCGCCCGAGCCGTGCGGCGCCAGCGGCGAGAACTTCAGATAGAAGGGCTGCGGCGAGGCGGCGCGCTCGCGGATCGCGGCGACGGCACGATCGGCGAGCACGTCCGTCTGGTAGTCCGCCGGCGCGGTGCCGTAGGGCACCAGCGTGCCGTTGTCGTTGACCGAGAAGTTGTACATCCGGTACGTGCCGATCGCGAGTCCCTGCCAGTCCGAGTAGCCCGGCGGCACCGTGGTCCGGGTGGCCGCGTTCTCGTAGCCGTTGAGGTACTTGCCGACGTGCGTGGTGTGGTAGCCGGCGGCCTGGAGCCACACCGGCAGCGTGTTGGTGTGGTCGAGCCGTGCGAAGCCGCCGTCCGGCGCTGCGTTCGAGAGCACGCCGTTGTTGTGGTTGTACTGGCCGCTCAGGTACGTCGCCCGCGACGGGCAGCACAGCGAGTAGCCGACGAACGAGTTGCTGAACGTCGTGCCCTGTTCGGCGAGCCTCCGGACGCTGGGCAGCGCCTTGAGGTCATCCACCTCGAGGTCGTCGGTCATGAGCACGAGCAGGTTCGGCTTGGCCGGCGGCGCCTGGCCGGATGCGGGCGGACCGCCGAACGCGACCGCCAGGGTCAGAGCGAGCACCACTACTGCGGCACGGATCATGGTGCCCGCTCGAACCCGGCGGGCCGCTCAGGGTTGCGGAGGGCTCAGCAGCCCCAGCGCGGATTGCAGATCCGGCCGTCGCTCATGATGATCCCCTGGGTCTCCGGGGCGGGCGCGACGGTGGGCTGCGAGGAGAGGGACGCCCCGCTGACGGGCGTGGCGGCGAACGACGGTGCGGCGATGAGCGCTGCGACGAAGACGGCGGTCGGCAGCGCGAGGAGGCGGCGGGTGTGAACCATGAGTCGGTGTCCTTTCTTGGACATGAACCGGCTGGTGGACGGACGAAGGTGTAGACCCGGCGGCTTGGCGAAAAGTTGGCCTCTTGTTGGCGCGCGATATACGGTCGCCGCGTGTTCTCCTTCGTCGCGGGATCGTTCGAGTGCCGGATGATCAGCGACGGCGAGGGCGTGCTGCCGGCCGAGATGGTGTTCGCGGGCGCGCCCGAGGCGGAGCGTCCCGGCGACCCCGTCGCCATGCCGTTCGGATGCCTGCTCCTCCGCGGCGGGGGCCTGACCGCGCTCGTCGATGCGGGCCTCGGCGCGTACGAGCATCCGCTCGGCGGCAGCGGCGGCGGACTGATCGCCGCGCTCGCCGCCGAGGGCGTCGCCCCGGGCGACGTCGAGCTCGTCCTGATCACGCACGCGCACATCGACCACATCGGCGGGCTGTGCGCCGGCGGCCGCCCGCAGTTCGGGGCCGCGCGGCACGTGATGTCGCGCATCGACCGGGAGTGGCGCGACGATCACGTGGCGGCCGAGCAACTCGAACCGCTCGACCTGGAGCTCGTCGACGCGCCGTTCGAGCCCGCGCCCGGCCTGCGCCTGATCCCCGCGCCGGGGCATACGCCCGGGCACATGGCGCTCGAGATCGGCGGCGAGGCGCTCTTCCTCGCCGACGCCATCGTCGACCCGCGTCACGTCGAGCACCCCGGAGTGGACGATGGCGTTCGACGACGATCCCGCGGTCAATGTCGCCACCCGCCGCGCGCTGCTGGGCGAGGCCGCGACCACCGGGCGGGTGATCGCGGCCTCTCACCTGCGAACGGCCGGCGCCGTCGAGCGCGTCGCCGGCGGCTTCAGGCTCTACCCCTTCCCCGCGAAGGCGTAGAGGTTCCCGTCCCACGCTCCCGCCAGGAGCGCGTTGCCCGAGATCGCCGGTCCGGAGGCGACCCACGAGCCGATCTCGAACTTCCACTTCTCCGCGCCGGTGGCGCGGTCGAGACCGTAGAGGTGGCCGTTGTTGGCTCCCACGTACACGGTGTCGCCGCTCACCGCTGGTGGTGAGAGGACGCCGCCGAGGTACGCCTGGCCGGGCAGCCGCACGCTCCACACCACCGCGCCCGAGGCGACGTCGAGCGCCGTCACGCGGCCGTTCGGGAAGCCCATGTAGAGCGTGTTCCCGACCACCGCCGGAGCGGACGGCGTGGCGTTCTGCGGGATCCATGAGGCATCCGGGCTCTGGTGCTGCCAGAGGTCGGCGCCGGTGGCCGCGTCGCGGGCGATGACGCGGTTGTTGGAGCCGATGAACACTCGTCCGCCGACCGCGGTCGGTGACGCGTCCTGCCAGCCCCCGAGCCGGGCGGTGGCGGTCCACAGCTGGGCGCCGGTGGCCGCGTCGTACGCGATCACGCGGTCGGCGGTCTCGTTGCCCACGTAGACGCGGCCGTCGGCCACCGCCGGCGTGCCGTCGCTCATCGTGGCGCCCGTCATCGGCGACTCCCACTGCACCGCGCCCGTCCTGACGTCGAGCGCGGACAGCAGGCCGCGGCTCGCCTTGCCGGAACGGGTCTGGTGGGGCCAGTAGACGGTCCCGTCCGCGACCGCTGGCGAGTAGTAGGAGTACGACCGCTGGTTGACGGGCGGCGTCCCCGGCTCGGGCTCGCGCTTCCAGCGCAGCCTGCCGGTGCGGCCGCTGACCGCGTACAGCGTCCCGCGCAGTGACGGGATGAGCACCGTGCTGCCGGACACCGCCGGGGTGCCGTGGACCGACGACGGGACGTCGAACTCCCACCGCTTGCGGCCGCTGTCGAGCTCGACGGCGTGCACGCCGCCGCGCTCGGTCCCGTTCTCGTCGCGCACGCCGGCGTAGGCGACGCCGTCGGCGATCACCGGCGAGCCGGTGAGGAGCACGCCGCGCGTGCGATGCGTCCACGCCAGCTGCAGGTCGGGCTCGAGCACGTCAGCGGCCGCGCCGCTGTGCCGCTGGTCGCCGTGGAACTGCGCCCAGTCGGCGCCGGGCTCGATCCTCGGCGCCCGGCCGCGGCGGACCGAGAACGTCGAGGTCTCGCTCCAGCGCGCGCCGCTCTCGTCGACCGCGACGACCTCGATCTCGTGCGAGCCGCGGTCGTCGTCGATGTCGCCGTACCAGGTGAAGTCGCCCGACGGCTTGAGGCTGTGCCAGCGGCCGCGGCCGTCGAGCCGGTAGTACACGCCCTTGACGCGCTCGGACGTGTGGTAGGCGCTGACCTGCACCTCGTCGAGGTCGGCCAGCTCCGCGCCGGGCGCCGGGCTGGTGACGGCGAGCGAGCGCTCGACGCCGTACATCCGGAACGGGTTGCTGAAGCGCGGGCCCTTCATCGTCACGTAGCGGAAGCCGCGCGGGCTGTGGTCGATCGTGTACGAGCTCGAGTTCGTCTGGATGTGGCGGGCGCCCTTGACCCAGGTCGAGTCGTCGACGTCGTTGGAGTGCTCGTGGCCGACCAGCACCAGCTCGGTGTCGTACTGCTCGAGCACCCCGGCGTAGTCGTCGTACGCCGACGGCGAGCCGAACGGCACGTTCATCGGCATGTGCATGAGCACGACCACGCGCTTGCCGCGGGCGTGCTCCTCGAGGTCGGCCTCCATCCACTCGCGCTGCTCCTCGATCGGCGCGGCACCGTTGTTCTCGAGCACGAGGAAGTGGCGCTTGCCGTGGTCGAACGAGTACCACTCCGGTCCCACGTGGCGGCGGTAGTTGTCGATCCGCGCCTCGTAGGTCGAGGGGCCGGCGTTGAAGTACTCGTGGTTGCCCACGGCGGGCCAGACCGGCAGCCTCGACGCCGTCGTGCCGGTCTTGTACTGCATGAACTCCGCGTCGGTGGCGTTGTCGGTGAGGTCGCCGGAGACCTGGACGAAGGCGAGCTCCTTCGAGGTCTCGGTGATCTGGCGCATCTGCGACGCCATGTTCGCGTTGCGGTGCGGGTCGGCGACGTTGGCGAACGTGAAGTCGTCGCTGCGCCCGCTCGGGTCGGGGAGCAGCGCGAAGTCGGCGCCCGCCTCGGCGCCGTCCGCGAGCTGCCCCAGGTCGCGGTAGAACCGCGGGGTCTTGTACTGGTCGGTCGGCACGTCGTAGCCCGCCGGCTTGGTGATGAACACCAGGTCGGTGATCCGCCGTGCCACATCCACCTCGAGTCGGTACCGCCCGGCCGAGTCGGTCTCGACCGTCGTCACGCCGTCGGTGACGCTGACGCCGGGCACGCCGCGTTCGCCCGCGTCCCGTTGATCGTTGCCGTTGCGATCCTCGTAGACGAGGCCGCTCACCGCCGCCTGCTGCGGATCGAGTGCCTCCGCGATCACCGGCCGCGCCGCCTTGACGAGGACCAGCGACGCCAGCACGAGCCCCACCACCGGCACCAGCTTGTTCATGCCGCCTCCGTTCATGCCATGAGCCGTTCGAAGAACCACAGGAGCCCGAAGCCGCCGGCGCATGCCGCCGCGCCGGCGTGGGCGTACGGCGACCACCTGACTCGCCGTACCAGCAGCAGGACCGGGAAGACGGCGAGCACGATGAGCGCCTGCCCCAGCTCGATCCCGACGTTGAAGGTGGCCAGCGCCGCCAGGTCGATGTCGCCGGACCAGCTCAGCGAGCCGGCGAACCCGAGCCCGTGCAGCAGGCCGAAGCCGAAGACGATCGGAAGACGGTGGCGACCCTCGTTGCCGAGCATCACGTCCGCCGCGACGTAGGCGATCGAGAGCGCGATCAGCGGCTCGACGATCTCAGGCGGGACGTTGACCCAGCCCAGCGCGCCGAGCACCAGCGTGACGCTGTGCGCGGCCGTGAACGTGGTCGCCAGCTTGATCACCTGGCCGAGGCTGCGGGCGCCGAGCAGGAGCGCCAGCAGGAACAGCACGTGATCGATCCCGAACAGGATGTGCTCGACGCCGATCACCACGAAGCGGCCCGCCATCGCGACCAGCGAGCCGTCACCCGCCTCGAGCGCTCGATTCCCGGCGCCGAACACGAACGTGCCGGCGTTCCCGGCCAGGTCGTAGCGGGTGACGTTGGTGTGGTCGTCGACCACGGAGCCGTCGGCGAACACGCCGTAGCGGATCTCGTAGGCGCCGCCGGGCGAGCCCGGGCACTCGAACGTCAGGACGATCCGCGTGTGGTCGCGGCCGTCGCGCGAGGCGGCGCCGGCACGCTCCGCCGCGCCCTCGCATTCGACCCCGTCGAGGAAGACCTGGACGCGCGGGAGCACGTACGCCTCGAACGTGCCGTCGCCCGCCGCGGCGTCGAGCGCGGCGGTCTCGAGGCTCAGGTCGTAGCGCACGGTGCTCCCCTCGCCGCGCACGTCGGAGTAGCCCGTGCTGCTGCGCACGTGCGCATGGGCGGCCCCCGCCAGGGTGAGGAGGAGCACCAGCGCCATCGTCAGCGCGGTCCTCATGGGGCCGCATGGAATCGCCACTGGGAGACCACCGAGTGACTTTGCTGTGATCCTTCACGCGATGGTCCGCGCGCTCGTGTTCGACGTCTTCGGCACCCTCGTCGACTGGCGCTCGTGCATCGCGGCGGCGTTCCGCGCGAGCGCGGTGCCGGGCGATCCGGAGGAGCTGGCCGACGCGTGGCGCGCCCGCTACCGGCCGATCCTCGACGAGGTGAACGAGGGCGCGCGGCCGTGGGGAGACTTCGACGAGCTCCACCACGCGACGCTCGACGACCTCCTGACCGTGGATCTAGCGCGTGCGGAGCGGCAGCGCCTCGTGCACGCCTGGCACCGGCTCGACCCGTGGCCGGACGTTCGGGCGGGCCTGGACGAGCTGCGCCGGGAGCACGTCACCGCGACGCTGTCCAACGGCCACCTCGCCCTGCTCGTCGACCTCGCGCGCCACGGCGATCTGCGGTTCGACTGCCTGCTGTCGGCCGAGCTCGCCCGCGCATACAAGCCCGCGCCCGAGGTCTACCTGACCGCGGCGCGGCTGCTCGGATTCGAGCCTGGCGAGGTCATGCTCGTCGCCGCGCACCCGTGGGACCTCCAGGGCGCCCGCGAGGCCGGACTGCGGACCGCCTTCATCGACCGCCCGCTCGAGTACGGCCCGGGCTCTCCCGCCCGCGAATTCGACGCCGACATCTCGGTCGGCGACCTGCACGAGCTAGTTCTTCACCTCGAACCGCCGAGCTGACGACCACGCACCGGCGCCGCCCGAGCCGTTGTTGGCCCGCACGCGCCACCACATGCGCCTCGTGGGGAGCGAGCTCGTCGTCAGCTGCGAGAAGGCGAGCGTCTGGTTGACGGTCTGGGGCGCCGAGAACGAGTCCGAGTCGTCGATCTGGATCGTGTAGCTCGCGGCGCCGGCGACGTCGCCCCAGTCGAAGGTGATCGACTGCCCGGGCGAGAACCGCGCATCGCTGGAGGGGCTGACCAGCGTCGGCGCCGGCAGCGTTCCGGACGGCGGCGCCGAGCTCCCCACCACGACGGTGCGGACGGCCGAGTACGGGCCGCCGATGCCGTCGGAGTTGAACGCGCGCACGCGCCAGAACGACGTGCCGTTGGGCAGCGAGTTGGTCGCGAGCTGCGACGGCGTCGTCGTCGCAGCCCACACGAGCGGCGCCGCGAAGCCCGCGCCGTCGTCGGCCTCGATCACGTACCACGCGGCATCGGCGACGTCGCCCCAGTCGAACGTGAACGGCTGCGTCACCTGCGCGCCGTCGGCCGGGCTCGCGAGCGACGGCGCTCCCGGCACCGGCGGAGGAGGCGGCGGCGGGGTCGACTGCACGGTGATCGCGCGGACCGTCGACCACGCGCCCGCCGTGCCCTCGGCATTGACCGCGCGCACGCGCCAGAACCAGTTCCAGTTGCCGTCGGGCAGCGAGCTCGTCGTGTACTGCGAGGCCGTGGTGCTCAAGCTCAGGATCAGCGGCGCGCCGAAGGCGGAGATCTCGTCGACCTGGATCGTGTACGAGACCGCGCCGCTCACGTCGCCCCAGTCGAACGTGATCGGCTGTGCGGCCACGGCCCCGTCGGCCGGGCTCACGAGCGCCGGCGCGGCCGGCGGCGGCGCCGGCGGGTTCTGCGGCGGCGCGGTGCCGGCGACGTCGACCTTGGCCACGAAGGCGTCGCCCCAGAAGATCAGCGTGTCGCCGCCCCAGACGCGATCGAACGCCCCGGGGGTCGTGGTGAAGTCGGCCGAGTACGTGTGGCCGGTCAGGTAGACGTTGCCGGCCGGGTCGAGCGCCACGTCGTTGCCGATGTCGGACTCGGAGCCGCCGAGGAAGCTCGCGAAGAGCAGCGCCGACCCGTTCGCGCTCAGCTTGGCCACGTACGCGTCGACCGCGCCGCCGTTGAAGAAGGGGTCGAACGCGTCGGGCGTCGTGGCGCCGCTCGGGCCGCTGGCACCGGCCAGCCAGGCGTTGCCGGCGGCGTCGGGCACGACGGCCGACGCTCCCGCGTCGCCCAGGAACGTCGAGTAGACGAGCGCCGAGCCGGCCGGGTTGAGCTTGAAGGCGAACGCCTCGCTGCCGCCGCCGAACGCCGGGTCGAACGTGCCCGGCGTGGTCGGGAAGTCCGGTGACAGGGTGCCGCCGACCATGTAGGCGTTGCCCGCGGCGTCGAGCGCGAGGTCGTCGCCGAAGTCGCTCTTCGAGCCGCCCACGAACGTCGAGAACGCGAGCCCGGAGCCGGCGCTGTTGAGCTTGGTGACGAAGAGATCGAAGCGCTCGTCGAACGCGCCGCCGTTGTGCGTGGTGTCGAAGGCGCCGGGCGTCGCCGGGAAGTCGGCCGAGCGGGTCGAGCCGCCGACCGTCGCGTTGCCGGACGCGTCGACCGCGAGATCCTCGGGCAGCTCGTTGTCGGCGCCCCCGAGCCGCGTCGAGTAGACGAGCGCCGAGCCCGTCGCGTTGAGCTTGGCGACGAACGCGTCCGAGCCGCCGCCGGCCGTCCGGTCGAACGCACCCGCGGTGGTCGGGAAGTTGCTCGACACCGTCTCGCCGGTGACGTACGCGTTGCGCGAGCCGTCGAGCGCGATGCCGAACGTCTCGTCGGGCTGCGTCCCACCGAGGAACGTCGAGTAGACGAGGCCCGAGCCGCTCGCGTTCAGCTTGGCGACGAAGGCGTCGACCTGGTCGATGCCGCAGCGCGGGCAGTTGTCGACGTTGAACGAGCGGTCGAAGGCGCCGCCGGTGGTGGGGAAGTTCGAGGACATCGTCTTGCCCGTGACGTACGCGCTGCCGGCCGAGTCGATCGCGATGTCGCGGCCCCACTCCGAGTTTCCGCCGCCGAGGAACGTCGAGTAGACGAGCGCGGTGCCGGTGGGGTTGAGCTTGGTCACGAAGGCGTCGAGGTTGTTGCTCGCCGAGCCGGTGCGATCGAAGGCGCCCGCCGTGGTCGGGAAGTTCGGCGACTGCGTGAAGCCGGTCACGTACGCGTTGCCCGCCGCGTCGACCTGGATGCCGCTGGCGATCTCGTGGCTTGCGCCGCCGAGGAGCGTCGAGTAGGACAGGCTGGGGTCGATGACCAGCTCGCGAGCGGGGTCGTAGTCGCCGACCGCGAACCCGTACCCGCGCTCGCCGCTCAGCACGTAGCGGCTGTCGACCGGGCGCCGGACGCCGTCGATCTCCTGATAGGAGACCGGCGGTGCGTCGCGCAGCGCGCCGAGGACGGTCTGGATCTGCAGGGCGCCGGCCTCGTCGCGCCGCACCTGCTCGGCGCCGCGGTACGCGAGGCGGATGTCCGCCGGGCGCGCGCCCGGCCGGACCACGAACTCGTACTTGAGCGCCTGGTCCTGCCCGCGCAGCCTGAGGTCGATCCCGGGCCAGAGGTCGCGATAGACGATCTGGCCGTAGCCGCGCAGCTCCGTCTGCCAGCGTGCGGGGTCGTCGCCGCGCAGGTAGTTGACGGTGCCGGGGGCGCGCTCGGCACCGGACGGCTCGGCGCCGGGGTCGGCGCCGACGAAGCGCAGGGCGAGGGCGACGCCCGCGCCGCCACGCTGCTGGAGCGTGAGCGCGATCTCCTGGGGCGTGACGTAGACGGCGTGCCGCGGACCCTGCGCGAGGAAGTCGACCCGGGCGTCGGTCTGGCCGCGGTTCTCGACGAAGGTCAGCGGGAGGTCCGCATACGCGGCCATCAGCCGCTCGCGATCCCCGTCCGGGGACTGGGCGCGCTCGACGCCACCGCAGCCGGTCACGAACGCGGCCACGACCAGCACAGACACCGTCAAACGGAGCATCGCGTGCAAACCCCCTTGTTGTGCCGTCGTCCTACGCAGCCGCTCCGCCCGCGGTTCGACGGCTGACCTCAACGTCACCGGCCGGGAGCCGATCACCTGGTCGGTGCGCCTCCTGTTCGCGACGCTCATCGCCTTCCTCGTCTACGTGACCCCGGCCTCGGCTACGGTCGGCCCCTGCAAGCCCGGCGGCAGCCCCGACGGACCGCTGTGCACCTTCTGGAAGGGCAAGGTGACGCTTGTCGCCGACGGCGACACGATCGACGTCGACATCGCCGGTGACGGGCGCAGGGCCTCGCGGCGGGTCCGGATGACGGGCTACAACGCGATGGAGCTGTCGACCTACAGCCACACGGCGTCCAAGCGCCGCGGCGACTGCCACGGGGTCGAGGCCGCCAACCGGCTCGAGCAGCTCCTGCGCCGCGGGCGCATGCGCGTGCGGCTCGCCGCCCAGGACCCGAGCAGCACGACCGGCGGCCGACTGCGCCGTCAGGTCTCGGCGCGGATCGGCGGCCGCTGGGTCGACGTCGGCCGCTACCTGCTGGCCGAGGGCCACGCGCTGTGGATGCCGAACGGCATCGAGTGGGCCTGGAACGGCGAGTACGCCGACCTCAGCCGCCAGGCGGCCGCGGCCGGCCTGCAGCTGTGGGACACGCACGGCTGCGGCGACGGCCCGTCGCTCGGCGCGGCGCTCACCATGCACGTCAACTTCGACGCCAAGCGCAACGACCGCTTCAACGTGAACGGCGAGTGGGCGGAGATCCACAACGACTCGGCGTCCGCCGTCCCGCTCGACGGCTGGTGGTTCCGCGACTCCGCGCTGCGCCGCTACACCTTCCAGAAGGGCGCCGTCGTCCCCGTCGGCGGCACCGTCGCCCTCCACATGGGCTACGGCGCCGACACCGCCGACGAGCTCCACTGGGGCCTCGACGCCCCGCCGTTCGAGAACCCCAGCTACGACGAGCGGGCGACCGGCGACGGCGGCTACCTGTTCGACCCGCGCGGCAACCTGCGCGCCTGGGAGATCTACAACTAGTCTGCGGACCGGTGACGACGCCGGTCCTGATCGACTGCGACCCCGGGCACGACGATGCGATGGCGCTGCTGCTGGCGCTCGCAAGCCCCGAGCTGGAGCTGCTCGGCGTCACGACCGTGCACGGCAACCAGACGCTCGACAAGACCACGGCCAACGCGCTGCGGGTGCTCGAGTTCGCCGGTCGCGGCGACGTGACGGTGGCGGCCGGCGCCGACCGGCCGCTGGTGCGCGAGCCGCGCGTGGCCGCGCACGTGCACGGCGAGACGGGGCTCGACGGGCCGGACCTGCCGCCGCCCGCCGGCAAGCCCGAGTCGCTCCACGCGGTCGACTTCCTCGCCGACCGCCTGCGCGAGCACGGCCGGCCCGTCACCTTGATCCCGACCGGCCCACTGACCAACATCGCGCTGCTGCTCGCCCACCATCCGGACGTGATGGGCGACATCGAGCGGATCGTCCTGATGGGCGGCGCGATCGCCGAGGGCAACGTCACGCCGGCCGCCGAGTTCAACATCTGGGTCGATCCCGAGGCGGCCGCGCGCGTGTTCGCGAGCGGCCTCGACGTCACGATGGTCGGGCTCGACGTCACCCACCGCGCGCTGATGACGCCCGAGCACGCCGAGCGGCTCAGAGCCTCCGGCCGGGTCGGGACGATGGTCGCCGAGCTCTGGGACTTCTACCACCAGTGGCACAGCCGCGTGTACGAGTTCGCGGGCACGCCGGTGCACGACGCGCTCGCCGTCGCCCACGTGATCAGCGGCGACTTCCTGCGCACCGAGCACCGCAACGTGGAGGTCGACTGCGCCTCTGAGCTCTGCCGCGGCCGCACGGTCGTCGACCTGTGGCAGATCAGCGGCCGCGAGCCGAACGCGCACGTCGGCGTCGAGGTCGAGGGCGCCGCCTTCCTCGACCTCCTGGTCGAGCGGATCGGCTCCCTGGGCTGAGTGGGCGACGACGGCCACATCCGCCTGGCGGAGCTGATGTCGTCGTTGTCGCTGGCCACCGATCTCGGCCTCGGGCGGCCGGTCGAGCACGAGCTGGGCGTGTGCCTCGCCGCGCTCGAGCTCGCGGAGCGGCTCGGGCTCGACGCCGGCGAGCGCTCGGACGTCTACTACGTCGCCCTCCTGATGCACGTCGGCTGCACCGCGGCCGCCCCCTACTTCGCGAGCTGGGTCGGAGGTGACGAGATCCACTTCCAGCGCGGGGCGCAGGTCCTGGGCCCCGCCTCGGAGCCGGCCGAGGACGCTGCCTTCCTCTTCCGCCGCCTGGCCGACGACCGGCCGCTGCCCGAACGCGCGCGCCTGGTCGGCAGGCAGCTGGCCGGCGGCCGCAAGCCGTTCGAGCTGGCGGCGGCGAACCTCTGTGAGAGCGGGAGCCTGCTGGCTCGCGGCCTGCGCCTGCCCGACGAGGTGGCCCGCGCGCTCGGCCAGGTGACGGCGCGCTGGGACGGCAAGGGCGTGCCCGCCGGAGTCGCCGGCGAGGAGATCTCCCGGCCGCTCCGCGTCGTCCGCGTCGCCCACGACCTCGTCGCGCTCGCCCGCGCGCGCCACCTCGCCGCGGCGACGAAGGCGCTCGCGCGGCGCAGCGGGCGCGGCTACGACCCGCAGGTCGTGGCCGCCGCCCTCGACGGACCGGACGAGCTGATGCGCGCCGCGGACGTGGCCGACGCGTGGGAGCGCGTGCTCGCCGCCGAGCCCGAGCCGGCCGCGACGATCTCGGAGGCGGGCCTGGAGATGGTCGCGCGCGCATTCGGCGAGTTCACCGACCTCAAGGTCGGTTTCCTGCGCGGGCACTCGGCCCGCGTGGCCGAGCTCGCCGCGAGCGCCGCGGGCGCCGCCGGCTGCTCGCGCGCCGAGGTGGCCGCGGTTCGCGCCGCGGGACTCTTCCACGACGTCGGCCGGGTCGCCGTGCCGAACGGGATCTGGGACAAGCCCGGCGCGCTGACCGCCGGCGAGCGGGAGCGGGTGCGCCTGCATCCCTACTACACCGAACGCGTGCTGGAGCGCTCGGCCGCGCTGGCGCCGCTCGCCCCGCTGGCCGGCTCGCACCACGAGCGCCTCGACGGGTCCGGGTACCACCGCGGAGCGACCGCCGCCCAGCTGAGCGTCGGCGCGCGTGCGCTGGCCGCCGGCGACGCGTGGGACGCGATGGCGCACGACCGCCCGTTCCGGCGAGCGCTGACACCCGCGGAGGCGCGCGCCGAGCTCGCCTCGATGGTCCGCGCGGGAGCGCTCGAGAAGCGCACGGTGGACGCCGTGCTCGAGGCGGCCGGGGCCGCGCCCGTGCAGGTCAAGCAGGCCCATCCGGCGGGGCTGACCGACCGCGAGGTCCAGGTGCTGCGTCTGCTCGCGCAGGGCCGGACCAACCGCGAGATCGCCGACGCGCTCGTGATCACCGAGAAGACCGCCGGCCATCACGTCGAGCACATCTACGCCAAGGCCGGCGTGTCGACGCGCGTCGGGGCCGCCATCTTCGCGATGCGCCACGACCTGCTCCAGTAGATGGGGAGTTCGCCCGATGGCGGACGGGACGATCGCGCCTAGCGTCGCTGACATCCGAAAGGAGCAGCGATGCCGACCACTTCAGGCGTTCTTTCCGATCTGCACCACGAGGTCCGCGGCGCCGGCCCGCCCGTCGTCTTCATCACGGGCGCCAGCGGTGACGCCGGTCACTTCGCCCGCGCCGCCGAGCGGCTTGCCGGCG
Organism: uncultured Solirubrobacteraceae bacterium; assembly: GCA_963835525.1. Taxonomy (GTDB): domain Bacteria; phylum Actinomycetota; class Thermoleophilia; order Solirubrobacterales; family Solirubrobacteraceae; genus DASSUW01. The sequence continues at coordinate 604,756 of CAWIFM010000008.1, read as the reverse complement.
AGTTCACCACGGTCACTTATGACCGCCGGGGCTGCTCGCGCAGCGCGCCGCTGCCCGCAGTCGAGGTGATGTCGATCGCCGGCCAGGCGGACGACGCTGCCCTGCTGATCGAGGAGCTCGGGGTGGCGCCGGCCGTCGTCTTCGGCACCAGCGGCGGAGGCGACATCCTGCTCGACCTGCTCGCACGGCGGCCGGCGGTGCTGCGCGGCGCCATCGTGCACGAGCCCGCCGTCCTCACCCTGGCGCCGGCGGGAGACGATCCGCTCCAGCCGATCGCCGAGCTCGCGAGCACCGATCCCCGCGCGGCGATGGAGGCCTTCCTGCGCCTGAACACGAGCGACGCGACGTTCGAAGCGCTCGACCCGCGGCTGCGCGAGCGGATCCTGGGCGGCGGCGCACGCTTCTTCGCACAGCAGCTCCCGGCGTTCCGGGCGTTCGTCCCGGACGTGGAGCGGATCCGAGCGTCGGACGTCCCGCTCCGGCTGCTGGTCAGCGCCGACGGGGTGCCGCCGCTGATCGGCGCCACCGAGCGACTGGCGCGGGAGCTCGCGCTCGAGGTGGGGTCGATCTCCGGCCACCACGCGCCATACCTGCAGCAGCCGGAGGCCTTCGCCGAGGAGCTGCGCCCCATCCTGCGGGAGCTCGTCTGATGCCCGGCGTGCGGGTGAACGGCGTCCGCCTCCACTACTCCGAGCACGGCCAGGGGCAGCCGATCCTGCTCGTCCACGGCTGTGGAGGCTCGGCGCTCGGCTTCGACGACGCGGTCGGCGAGCTGGCGCGGATCGGGCGCGTGATCGCGTACGACCGGCGCGGGTCCGCGCGCAGCGAGCGGCCGGTGCCCTACGAGCGCACGAGCGTGAGTGAGCACTCAGGCGACGCCGCGGCGCTGCTCGACGCGCTCGCGGCGACCCCCGCGATCGTCGTCGGCCACAGCTACGGCGGCACGGTCGCGTGCGACCTGGCGCTGCGGCACCCGGAGTGCGTGCTGGCGCTGGTCCTGCTCGAACCCGACGCGCCGCGCGAGCTCGCGCCGGCGGCCGCAGCGTGGGTCGACGCGCTCGGCGACCTCCTGCGCGTCGTGGCCGCGCGCCGCGGCGCCGGAGCCGTGGGCGAGGCGCTGATCGCCGAGGTCGCGGGCGACGGCGCCTGGCGCTCGCTGCCCGAGGAGCGGCGGCGGGTGCTCACCGGAAACGGCCCGGCGATCCTGGCCGAGCTCGCGGGCGAGTGGTGGCTGGAAGCCGACGCCTGCGACCTCGCTGCGATCGAGCAGCCGGTGCTGCTCGTGGCAGCGGCCGACTCGCCGCCCGAGTTCCACGAGCCGGTCAACGCGCTCGCGGCCGCGCTTCCGCATGCCCGGACCGTGCTGGTCGAGGGCGGCCACATCATCGACCCGGCGACACCGGAGGTGCTCGCGTTCCTCGAGCGGGTGTCCGCCGGGCTGAGCGCGAATCAGCCCCAGGGCTGATGGCAGGCCGCGCCGCGCGGCTCAGCATCCGCGGCATGACACTCACTCGCATCTTCGCCATCGTGCTCGTCCTCGACGTCCTCGGCGTCATCGTCGCTACCTCATCCGGCCTCGCCGACGACTCGATCATCCTGGTCGGCACGCCGCTCAGCGCGCCGTTCACGTTCATCGCCCTGCAGGGACTGGCGGTGCTCGCCGCCACCCGTCATCGCGCGAGCGCCGCGGTGCTCGCGCTGCTGTGCCTCGTCAGCGTCCTCTCCGGCGCCTTCGACAGCTCGTACGCCGCCGGCCTCACCGCCGCCGAGCGCACGCTGCAGCTCGCGCTCGTCGCCGCCACCGCAGTGCTCGGCGCCTACGCCGCGCGCGCGGCGATCCGCCCGCGGGCGCTGGCGGTCGGTTAGCTTCGGCGCCATGCCGTCGTTCGCCTCGCTCCGCCGGTCCGTCGCGGCCTCGCCGCGGCGGACCGACGCCGTGGTCGCGGCGGCGCTCGCCGCGATCTCGCTGGCGCAGGTGCTCGCGTTCCCGATCGCGCCGCGGGGTGTCGGCGTGGCGATCGCGCTGTGCAGCACGGTGCCGATCGCCTTCCGTCGGCAGCATCCGGTGGCCGCGGCCGTGGTCGGTGTCCTGCCGTGGGGATCGAGACCGACGGCTTCCTGGTCGTCGGCTACGTCGCCGTGCTGCTGCTCTTCTACATGCTGGCCGCCGAGGTCGACGACCTGCGCGTGGTGGCCGCCGTGGCGGCCCTCGCCCTCGCGCTCTCCGTGAGCACGCTGATCCGCATCGACGAAGGGATCGCCGAGTACCTCAGCTCGCTGCTCGCGGTCGTCGCGCCGTGCGCGGTCGGTCGGCTGGTGCGGCGCGAGCGCGCGACTGCACAGCGGATCGCCGTCGCCGAGGAGCGCGCGCGGATCGCTCGCGAGCTGCACGACGTGGTCGCCCACGGGGTCAGCGTGATCGCCGTGCAGGCCGACGCCGCCGAGGCGGCGCTCGAGCGGGACCCGGCGCGGGCGGGCGAGCCGCTGCGGACGATCCGCGGCTCGGCGCACGAGGCGCTCGGCGAGATGCGCCGCATGCTCGGCGTCCTGCGCGAGGGCGACGAGGGGTCCGAGCACGGCCCGCAGCCGGGGCTGGCGCAGCTGCCCGCGCTGGTCGAGCACGCGCGCGCGGCCGGCATCCCGGTCGAGCTGCGGACCGACGGCGATCCGCGACCGCTGTCGGCCTCGCTCGACCTGAACGCCTACCGGATCCTGCAGGAGGCGCTCACCAACGTCCGCAAGCACGCCCCCGGCGCCCCGACCACCGTCCGCCTCTCGTGGTCGTCGACCGCGCTCGAGCTCGCCGTCCGCGACGCCGGGCCCGGCCCGAACGGCGTCCCCGCCGGCGGCCACGGCCTGGTGGGGATCGCCGAGCGCGTGCGCATCCACGGCGGCCGCCTGCACACCGGCGGTCCGGCCGGCGGCGGCTTCGAGGTCCTCGTCCAGCTCCCGCTGCCGTGACCACCGTCCTGCTCGCCGACGACCAGGAGCTGGTCCGCAGCGGCTTCCGGCTGATCCTCGAGCTGGCGGACTTCGAGGTGGTCGGCGAGGCCTCCGACGGCCGCGAGGCGCTCGAGCTCGCACGCACGACGCAGCCCGACGTCGTGCTGATGGACGTGCGCATGCCGGGCATGGACGGCATCGAGGCGACGCGCCGGATCGGCCAGGCCGGACTCCCGAGCCGCGTGCTCATGCTCACCACCTTCGACCTCGACGAGTACGTCTACGAGGCGCTGCGCGCGGGCGCCAGCGGGTTCCTGCTCAAGGACGCGGGGCGCGAGCGGCTGATCGAGGCGGTGCAGACCGTGGCCGCCGGCGAGTCGCTGTTCGCGCCGAGCGTCCTCCAGCGACTGGTCACGCATTTCGTGGCGCGCCCGCGGGCGGGCGCCGCGCGGCCGCAGGGAGCGCTGGCCGATCTGTCGGAGCGCGAGACCGAGGTGCTCAAGCTCGTGGGCCGCGGTTTGTCGAACGCGGAGATCGCCGAGGCGCTCGTCATCTCGCAGGCGACGGTCAAGACCCACGTCCGGCACGTGCTGCAGAAGCTCGGCCTGCGCGACCGCGTGCAGATCGTCGCGCTGGCCTACGAGGCGGGACTGCTGTGAAGGCGATCCTCATCGGTGTGCCGCGCCTGCTGGGCGAGCTCCTCCGCGACGCGGGCATGGAGGTGCTGGCGGACGTCGCGACGCCGGACCAGGCACTCAGGACGCTCGAGGGCCACGGCGACTCGCTCGTAGTCGTCGCCTCCGACACGCACGCCGCCGCCGTGAACGAGTTGCGCGCACACGCCCCACGCGCGCGGTTGCTGACGATCTCGGATGACGGGACGAGGGCGACGCTCTACGAGCTGCGGCCGCATGGCACGCCGCTCGCGGACATGTCTCCCGCTGCCATCGTCGCCGTCCTCTCACGATAGTTCGATGATCGTCGTACTATAGGTCGGGTGCGGCGCTTCCTCCCCAGCCTCGTCCCGGCCTTCGGCTGGGGCGCGATGTTCCCGATCGCCGCCTCGGCGATCGTGTACGTCGACCCCTTCCATCTGACCGCGATCCGCTATTTGCTCGCGGCAGCCGGCTTCCTGGCGCTGCTGTGGATCTTCGAGGGGATGAGGGCGCTGCGGCTCGAGGGCCGCGGGCTCGAGCTGTGGGCCTTCGGGTCGGCGGGCATCGCCGGCTTCAACCTCTTCGCGTTCGCCGGACTCGAGCACACGACGCCCGAGCACGCGGCGCTGATCGTGGCCACCAGCCCGCTGATGACGCTGCTGGCCGACGCCGCCCTCGCGCGCCGCGCGCCCCGCCCCGTCACGCTCGGCTTCGTGCTGTTGGCGCTGGCCGGCGTGCTGCTCGTGATCGGCCACGGCGACCCCACCGCGCTGCTGCACGGCGGCGTCAACGGTGGCGACGTGCTGGTGCTGATCGGCACCGCGCTCTTCGTCGTCTACACGTTCGGTGCGCGGCGGTTCGCCGGCTACACCTCGCTGCGCTACACGGCGCTGAGCGCCACCGGCGGCACCATCACCGTCGTCGTGGTCACCGCGGCGGCCACCGCGGCCGGCTGGCTCACCTCGCCCACAGCGAGCGACGTGGCGGCGATCTGGTGGCAGCTCCTCTACATCGTCGTGATCGGCGCGCTGGCCGCGGTGCTGGCCTGGAACGAGGGTGTCAAGCGGCTCGGGGCGCCCAACGCCGCGCTGTTCATGAACCTCGTCCCCGTGGTCGCCTTCACGATCGCGATCGTGCGCGGCTACCACCCGGACGGCATGGAGCTGCTCGGCGCGGTGATCACCGTGGCCGCGCTCGTGGGCGCGAACCTCACCAGCCGTCAGGACAGCCGGCGGCCGGTCAACGCCGCGTGGGCGGACACGCGCTCCGCGAACCCCGCGAAGTCGCGCGCGTAGAGCGCCTGCGGGCCGTCGCAGAGCGCCTCCTCGGGGTCCTGGTGGACCTCGACGATGATGCCGTCGGCGCCGACCGCGGCGGCGGCGCGGGCCAGCGGCTCTACCAGCCGCCGGTCGCCCGACGCGTGGCTCGGATCGACGATCACCGGCAGGTGGGTGTGCAGCTTCAGCCACGGCACGGCCGAGAGGTCGAGCGTGAAGCGCGTCGCCGTCTCGAACGTGCGGATGCCGCGCTCGCACAGCATCACCCTGTCCATCCCCTCCTTGAGGATGTAGTCCGCCGCCATCAGCAGCTCGTCGAGCGAGGAGGACAGCCCGCGCTTGAGCAGCACCGGCTTGCCGAGCTTGCCCGCCACCTCCAGCAGCGCGTAGTTCTGCATGTTGCGGGCGCCGATCTGGATCACGTCCGCGTACTCGGCGATCGCCTCGGCGTGGTTGGTGTCGAGGAACTCGGTCACCACCGGCAGGCCGGTCTCGGCGTGCGCCTCGGCGAGGATCTTCAGCCCTTCGATCCCGAGCCCCTTGAAGGCGAACGGCGACGTCCGCGGCTTGTAGGCGCCGCCGCGCAGCATCGCGGCGCCGGCGGCCGCCACCGTGCGCGCCACCTCGAGCGTCTGCTCGCGCGACTCGACCGTGCACGGCCCGGCGATCAGGCAGAACGTCCGCTCGCCGCCGACCTCGCGGCCGTCGACGCTGAAGACCGTCGGCTCGTGGTGGGCGAGCTCGGACGAGGCGAGCTTGTACGGCCGTGAGATCGGCACCACGCGGTCCACGCCGGACATGCCCTCGAGGCCGAGCTCGCGCACGCCCTCCGGGTCGCCGATCGCGCCAATGGCCGTCGTCAGCTCGCCGGGCAGGACGAGCACGTGCACGCCGGTAGTCTCGAGGCGCTTCTTGACCGCCTCGATGTTGGCCTCGGTGGCCTCGGGTGTCATCACGATCATCAAAGGCCGAGCTCCCGCACGCCGAGCTCGTCGGCGCCGAGGTGGTGCGCCAGCTCGTGCCGAACTGTGCGCGTGACCTGCGCGCGAAGCTCGTCCGGGTCGTGGCCGAAGTCGCGCAGCAGCGTGTCGCGGAAGATGATGATCCGGTCCGGGTAGTTGTCGCGGGCCGCGGTGTCGCCCTGGTACAGCCCGTAGGCGCGGTGGCGGCGACCCTTGTCGGAGATCACGACGGCGACGTGGTCGAGCGCCTTGAGCAGCAGGTCGGGCAGGTCGTCGAGCGCCTCGCGGACCAGCTCCTCGAAGTCGCGCGGGTTGCGCGGGTCGAGCTCGAGGAACTCGAACTCGTCGGGCTCGGCAGCCAGGTTCTCCTTCGCGAGCCGCTCGGAGCGGCGCACCAGCTCCTCGAACTCCTCCTCGTCCTCGGGCGAGGTGTAGTCCGCCAGCCGGCCCGTGATCACCACCATGATCGCGGCCAGCACGACGATGGCGGCCAGGACGCAGGCGATGATCTGCATCAGCTTGACGGCGTAGATGGTCGACAGCCCGCCGATCACCGTCACCACGAGGATCGCGGTGCAGAAGGTGATGAGCGCCGTCATCGCGATGCGGCGGCCGATGGGGAGGTCAGAGAACATGTGGTGTCTTCCTATCGAAGGCTACGCGCGATGACCAGTCGCTGGATCTCGTTGGTGCCCTCGTAGATCTGCGTGATCTTCGCGTCTCGCATGTAGCGCTCCACGGGGTATTCGGTGACGTAGCCGAAGCCGCCCAGCACCTGGACCGCCTCGACGGTGACCGCCATCGCCGTGTCGGAGGCGAACAGCTTGGCCATGGCGGAGTACTTGCCGGCGTCGTTTTCGCCGCGATCGATCTTGGCGCAGGCGCGGTAGAGCAGCTCGCGCGCGGCGGCCGTGCGCGTCTCCATGTCGGCAAGCTTGAACTGGATGCCCTGGAAGTCCGCGATCGGCCGGCCGAACTGGCGGCGCTCGACGGCGTAGGCGGCCGCGTAGTCGGTCGCGCCCTGGGCGATGCCGACGGCCTGGGCGGCGACGCCGAGGCGCGAGTGGTCGAGCGTGCCGAGCGCGACGCGCATGCCCTTGTCGACCTCGCCGATCAGGTTCCCGACCGGCACGCGCACGTCGTCGAAGATCGGCTGGCCGGTCGGCGAGCCCTTGATCCCGAGCTTGTGCTCGAGCTTGCCGACGCTGAAGCCGGGCCGGTCGGCCTCGACCACGAAGGCGCTGATCCCACGCGAGCGAGCGGCCGTCCGGTCGGTCTTGGCGAACACGATGTAGAAGTCGGCGATCCCGAGGTTGGTGATCCAGTTCTTGGTCCCGGTGATCACCCACTCGTCGCCGTCGCGTACGGCGTTGGTGATCATGCCGCCGGGATCGGAGCCCGCCTCGGGCTCGCTCAGCGCGAAGGCCGGCGACCACTCACCGCTCGCGCACCGCGGCAGGAAGCGCTGCTTCTGCTCCTCGGTGCCGAAGAGCCGGATCGGCAGCGTGCCCAGCTCCTGGATCATCAGGATCAGGGCGCTCGAGGCGCACGCGCGTGCGACCTCCTCGATCGCCACGTTGAGCATCAGCGCCCCGGTGCCGGTGCCGCCGTACTCCTCCGGGAACGGGAGACCGAGCAGGTCCTGCTCGGCGAACAGCTTGCGGATGTCCCACGGGTACTCGGCCTTCGCGTCGATCTCCGCCGCACGCGGCGCGACCCGCTCGGCCACGATCTGACGGATCGTGTCGCGGAACTCGAGCTGGTCGTCGGTGAGCGCGTACGTCGCGGCGGTCGATATCTCCATACCGCTTAGTTTGGCAACCGGCGCATGGGGGAGCCGGCATTCGGGGCGGCCGATGCCCAAGCCCAGTACACGGTTCCGGCGGACAACCCGTTCGTGAACACGCCGGGAGCGCGGGGGGAGATCTGGGCCTACGGCCTGCGCAACCCGTGGCGCTTCTCGTTCGACCGCGCGACCGGGGACCTGACCATCTCCGACGTCGGGCAGGACGCGGTCGAGGAGATCGACCTGGCGCCGGCCGGGACCGGCGCGGGCGCCAACTACGGCTGGAGCTGCTTCGAGGGCTCGCTGCGCTTCAACGACTGCCCGGCCCTCGGCCACGTGCCACCCGCCTTCGAGGACTCGTCCGCGGGCACCGAGGCGCGCTGCTCGATCACCGGCGGCTACGTGGTGCGCGACCCGTCGCTGCCCGCGCTGGCCGGCCGCTATGTCTACGGCGACTTCTGCACCGGCGAGCTGCGGACCGCCGACCTGGCGGCCGGCACCGACCGTGCCCTGAATCTCGTCGTGCCGGCGCTGTCGTCGTTCGGCGAGGACGCCGCGGGGCGCGTCTACGCCGCCTCGCTGGCCGGGCCGGTGTTCCGCCTGCGCGCCGGGCCGCTCCTGGAGCCGATCGGGGCCTTCAACCAGCCGGTCTACGTCACGTCGGCCCCCGATGACCCGAACACCCTGTTCGTGGTCGAGAAGGGCGGCACGGTCAAGAAGGTCCAGGGCGGCGTCCCGACGACGTTCCTGGACATCTCGGCCGACGTCGGCACCGGCGACCTCGAGCGAGGCCTGCTCTCGATCGCCTTCGCGCCCGACTACGCGACCAGCGGGCTGTTCTACGTCTACTACGTCGATCCGATGGGCGACATCAAGATCGAGGAGTTCCCGTCGCGTCGCCTCGTGTTGACGCAGCCGCACCGCGACTTCGCCAACCACAACGGCGGCCAGCTCCAGTTCGGGCCCGACGGGATGCTCTACGCGGCGTTCGGAGACGGCGGCGGAAGCGGCGACCCGCTCGGCAACGGCCAGAACCTCGGAACCCTGCTCGGGAAGCTCATCCGAATAGACCCCTGAGTTTCACGTCGGCGGGTCATGGGGATGACAGCGCCATGGGAATCGGAACCTCACTCTTCTTGATCGCGGTCGGCGCGATCCTCTACTTCGCCGTGAACGCGACGGTCTCGGGCCTCGAGATCGCGACGGTCGGGCTCATCCTGATGATCATCGGCGTGGTCGGGCTCGTGATCTCGGTCGTGTTCCTGAACTCGGCGCGCCGCGATGCCGGCCGCACCGTGGTCAGGGAACGCGACGTGTACTAGAGCCCGCTGGGGTGGCGGATCGCGTAGTCCCCGGTCGGGCGCATGTCGTCGCTCCACCGGGGGCCCTTGCCGGAGTTGTTCCAGCCGGTGTCGAAGCGCAGGCCGGCGATGACGAGGAAACCGTGGCCGGAGTGCGCGTAGACCGTGATCCACGAGCCCTTGCCGGCCTTGCCCCAGCGCATGTAGTCGCCTGACGTGCGCGCGCGGTTGACGAGGCCGGCGCCGTGCAGGGCGTACGACATCGCGCCAGAGCAGTCGTAGCCGGAGTCCTCCCACTTGCCGTGACCGCCACCGTACTTGTACGGCTTGCCGACGATCCGGTTGGCTGCCGCGATCGCGTCCTGGACCTCCTGCGGCGCCGAGGCGGGCGCGACGGCCAGGCCGTCGGCACCCAGCGTGGCCTTCTCGCCGGCGGGCGCCGACGCGGTCGGCTCCGGGGCCGACTCGTAGACGCGGACGCCCTGCTCGACCTGCGACCGCAGCTTGCGCGCGTTGCCGCGCGAGACGCGGCCGTTCACGCGCGTGTCGGAGCGGCGCTCCCACGAGCGCACACGCCGGGCCGTGTACGGCCCGAACTGGCCGTCGACCGTGGTCGTCAGCCCGACCCGCGTGAGGAAGTCCTGGAGCACGCGCACGTCGTGGCCGCGGCTTCCCTGACGCAGCGAACGATCGCCGAAGTCCGCATACGCGGTGGCGGGCAGCAGGAGACCGAAGGCGATGAGCCCCACGGCGAGCGAACGACAGCTAGGCACGGCGGACGACCCTTTCTCTCTTCCGCCTACGGGGTTAGCTGACGGGCTCGCGCGGAAAGAAAGTCGCGCTACGCCGCTGAGATGCGGCGATTCGCCCCCGGCCGGTGAGTCCCGGCCCGTGGTTCCCCCGTTCCCCGCCGGCAAGGCCGTGCGGGAACTCGGCGTTTATGTTCCCCAAACGAAGGGCGGCACCTTAGCGAACCGCACGGCGGCTACCGTGCGAGCCCTTGCAGAAGGACCTGGAAACCGCCACCGCCGACCTCGCGCCGCCGTTCGCCGCCGTCGACCTCGAGGCGTTCGACGCCAACGCCGCCGACCTGCTGCGCCGCGCCGGCGGCAAGGGCGTCCGGCTGGCCACCAAGTCGGTCCGCTGCCGCGCCCTGATCGACCGCGCGCTGGACGCCGGCTTCCGCGGGTTGCTGGCGTTCACGCTGCCCGAGGCGCTCTGGCTGGCGCGCGACGACACGGTGGTCGCCTACCCGACGGTCGACCGCGTTGCGCTGCGCGAGCCGCGCGACGGCATCACGCTGATGGTCGACTGCCGCGAGCACCTCGAGCTGCTCGACGGCGGCCGCGTGTGCCTGGACGTCGACGCGGGCTGGTGGCCGCTGGGCGGCCGGATCCGGGTCGGGGCCAAGCGCTCGCCCCTGCGCACGCCCGAGCAGGCGGCCGCGCTGGCCCGCGAGATCGCCGCGCGCGGGCTCGAGCTCGACGGGCTGATGATGTACGAGGCCCAGATCGCCGGGGTCGGCGACCGGCCGGCCAACCGGCCGCTCGGCGTGGCGTTGCGCGCGATGCAGCGCGCCTCAGCGCGCGAGCTGACGGCGCGCCGCGCCGCCGTGGTGGCCGCCCTGCCCCCGCTGCGGTTCGTCAACGGCGGCGGCACCGGCTCCGTGCAGGGCACCGCCGCCGAGCCGGCGGTCACCGAGGTGGCGGCGGGATCCGGCCTGCTCGCGCCGACCCTGTTCGACGCCTACACGAGCTTCACGCCCCGCCCCGCCGCCTTCTTCGCGCTACCGGTCGTGCGCCGCCCCGGGCGCGGCGTGGCCACCGTGCTCGGCGGCGGCTACCCCGCGTCAGGCGCACCCGGCCGCGACCGCCTCCCCCGCCCCGTCTTCCCGCCGGGCCTGCGGCTCGACCGCCAGGAGGGCGCCGGCGAGGTCCAGACGCCGCTGCACGGCGCCGACCTGCAGGTCGGCGACCGCGTCTGGTTCCGCCACGCCAAGGCCGGCGAGCTGTGCGAGCGCTTCGACGTGCTGCACCTCGTTCGCGGTGACCGAGTCGTTGACGTCGTGCCGACGTACCGGGGGGACGGCCGGACCTTCCTGTAGCGCGGTTGAACTGCGGCATTGAGAGAGGCACCGAGGGTGGCCGGTTGCGCATCGTGGAAGCTGGTGCGCCGACGGCATTACTCCAGAAAGACGTGGGTTGGTTAGGTATCGCTATACGACCACAAACAACCCCACCCCCGCACGTTGCGCCGATTCCGAGCCCGACTCGCGGCCGATCGTTGCGCCATGCGGAATTTCAGCCCCGCCCAGCCCAGCCGACCCCGCCTCCCTCAATGCAAGAAGTTCGTCCCGCCAAGCACCCGCCGCACCCACTCGTTCGCGAACCGCCCCTCGGGGTCGAGCTCGGCCCGCGCCGCCTGGAAGGCGTCCCACTCCGGGTAGCGCGGGGCAAGCTCGTCTGCCCCCAGGAATGACCACTTGCCCCAGTGCGGGCGGCCGCCGAAGCCGCCCATCAGAGCCTCGACCTCGCGGAACGGCGCCTCCCACGCCATGCCCTCGAACAGGTGAACGGCGACGAAGGCGCTGTCGCGGCCGTACGCGGGTGACAACAGTGCGTCGTCGGCGGCGACGAAGCGCAGCTCGATCGGGAACGAGACGGGATACCGCTCGAGGATCTCGCGCGCTCCGCGCACGGCGTCGGCCGCGTGCTCGCGCGGGATCGCGTACTCCATCTCGAAGAAGCGCACGAGCCGCGGGCTGGCGAAGACGCGGAACGACCAGTCCACGCGCTCGCGCCGCGAGGCGGCGCGCGACATCGTCCGGTTGATCGCCGGGATCGCGCCGGGGAAGCGCCGCGCGGCGCGGTTGAAGAGCCCGAAGACGTGGTTGTCGACGAGCACGTCCTCGAGCCACTCGCGGTTGCGGCCGGGCGCGTGCCGCGGCGCCTCTGTCCGCGCGTTGGTCCGGGTGAGCGCCAGCGGCGAGTGCGGGAAGGTCCAGAACTCGAAATGGTCGTGCGCGTCGGCGCGCTCGCCGAGCGAGGCGAGGACGTCCTCGAGCGGCTCGGGCGCGTCGACCGCGCGCAGCCGGAAGGACGGCACGCAGCGCAGCGTCACGGCCGTCACCACGCCGAGCGCGCCGAGCCCGACCCTGGCCGCCCGCAGGAGGTCGCCGCCCGTGAGCTCGTGCTCGCTGCCGTCGCCGAGCATCAGCTCGATCGCCTCGACCTGGGCCGACAGGTTCGGCAGCCGCGCGCCCGTGCCGTGCGTGCCGGTGGCCAGCGCGCCGGCCAGCGACTGCACATCGATGTCGCCGACGTTCGGCAGCGCCAGCCCGCGCAGGTGCAGCTCGCGACTCAGCCGGTGCAGCGACATGCCGGCCTCCACCCGCACCAGCGGGCCGTCGACGTCGAGCACGCGCGCCATCCGGTCGAGCGAGAGCAGCGTGCCGGAGGTCAGCACGGCCTCGGTGAACGAGTGCCCGGCCCCCGCCACGCGCACCGGCCCGGCGGCGCGCGCGAGCATCTCTGCCAGCTCCGCGCGCGATCCCGGCCGCTCGATCGCCGCCGGCTCACAGCGCTGGGTGCGCGACCAGTTGACCCACGCGGGCACGGGCGCACCCTAGTACCGTGATCGCGCATGTCCGAGGTCGACGTGGCGCCGGAGCAGGTGCGAGAGCGCCACGAGGCGGGCGAGATCCAGCTGGTCGACGTGCGCGAGGACTACGAGTACGAGTCCGGGCACGTCTCCGGCGCGCGCCACATCGAGCTTCCGCTCGTCGCGGCGCAGGCGGACAGCATCGACCGCGACAAGCCGGTCGTCTTCTACTGCCGCGTGGGCTCGCGCTCGAGCATGGCCGCCGGCGCGTTCCGCCGGGCCGGCTACGACGCCTACTCGATGGAGGGCGGGCTGGTGGCGTGGGAGGAGCAGGGCCTGCCGCTCGAGCCCGACGGCGGACACGTGGCGGCCCATTGATGCGCGCCGCGCTGCTGGCCGCGGCACTGGCGTTGCTCGCCGCCGCGCCCGCGTCGGCCGCGCCCGAGCTGGTCAAGCTCGGCGACTTCCAGTCCCCCGTCCACGTGGCGTCGCCGCCCAACGACGACCGCGTCTTCGTGGTCGAGCAGGGCGGCCTCGTGAAGATCGTCGGCGGCGGCACGTTCCTCGACATCTCGGGCGAGACGCTGAGCGGCAGCGAGCGCGGCCTGCTCTCGATGGCGTTCGCGCCGGACTACGCCACGAGCGGACTGTTCTACGTGTTCCTGACGTCGCGGCCGAGCGGCGATGTCGAGGTGCGGGAGTACCGCGGGTCGACGCTCGTCCGCACGCTGCTCGACGAGCCGCATTCGGCCTCGAACCACAACGGCGGCCAGCTCCAGTTCGGCCCGGACGGCGCGCTCTACGCGAGCATCGGCGACAACGCCGACTCCGCCACAGCGACCAACCCGAGCTCTCCGTTCGGCAAGATCCACCGCATCGTCCTCGGCACAGGGGCGAGCCAGATCTGGTCGTCGGGGCTGCGCAACCCTTGGCGCTTTAGCTTCGACCGTGCCACCGGCGACCTGGTGATCGGCGATGTGGGCGGCGGTGCGTACGAGGAGATCAACTGGTCGCGCGCGCCAAATGCCGGCCAGGGCGTCAACTATGGCTGGCCCTGCAACGAGGGCGCGAACGGCGCCGACGCCTGCGGCACGCGCGCCGCTTTCTGGCACGAGAACGGACCCTTCTGCGCCATCGTCGGCGGCTACGTCGTCCGCGATGCCGGCCTGCCGAGCCTGAACGGCCGCTACCTCTACGGCGACAACTGCAACGCGAACCTGTGGTCGGCTGCGCTGGGCGCGGGCGGCAGTGTTGAGACCGGCCTTCAGGTTGCGAGCCTGTCCTCGTTCGGCGAGGACCGCTGCGGCCGGCTGTACGCCGCCTCCCTCCAGGGCCCGGTCTACCGCATCCAGGACGGCGCGCCGACACCCTGCACGTTCACGGCGCCCGACGTCGGCGCTCCGAACGTGCGCGTGCGCTTCCGCGGCGTCAAGGGCCGGCGGCTGCGGGTGCAGCTCCGCTGCGACGAGGCCTGCCTCGTGACGGTCAACAGCCGGATGCGGCGCGTCCAGCGGCTCAAGGCGCGCCACCGCAGCCTTGCCGCCAACCGGCGGGCGGTCGTGCAGGTGAAGATGAGCCGCAAGGTCGCGCGGCGGATGCGGCGCGCGCTCGCTCGGCGCGGCTACGTGCGCGTGGTGGTCCGGGTGCGGGCCGTCGACGCGGCGGGCAACGCGCGCGTCGTGAGCCGGCGCGGCCGGATCAGGCGCTAATCGTTGCTCGGGGCGTCGGGAAGCCGCTCGCCCTTGTACTGCTCGGGGTCGTCGACCTTCTCGCCCTCGATGCTGACCGAGCCGTCCTCGTGGTGCTCCAGGGAGGACGGGCCGAGCTTGCGGGTCGGCCCCTCGTCGTAGCCCTCGGTGCCCTCGGGCCCGCCGTAGGTGAGGTACTTCGCCTTGCCGTCGGGCCAGTCCTCGAGCTTCTCGGGCGGGTCGCCCTCCTCGAGCTCGCTCATCTGCTCCCGGGCCTCTTCGACCTCGCGCTCATCGTCGGCCATACGAGGCGGCTACCCGGCGCCGGTTAAAGGAAACGGCCGGGTGGCTCTCGCCACCCGGCCGTTTCAGCGAATCCTTCCGCGCCTCCTCCGTGAGCGGGCTCTAAGGCCCGGAATCCGTACGCCCTCCAGACGATGCTCAATCTCGCATCAGGGCGTCCGGCGGGCCATCGGACATGCGTCCAACGGTCCGTTCCGTGACTCAGGAAACCGGAGCGTCGGCGAGCGGCTCCCGCATCGCGCGCGTCTCGGGGGCGCGCTTGTACGGGTGCTCGTCGGCCACGGTCTCCTCGTGGTACACGGATTCGGCGTTGACCGCCCAGATGTCGTGGCCGGCGCCCAGCGTGATGTTCTCCACCGCGCGCATCGCCGTCAGCATCGAGTGGTCGGAGTTGTTGTAACGGTGCAGCCCGTTGCGGCCGACCTGGATCAGGTTGCCGACCGTCCCCAGCCAGCCGCGGATCGAGTCCACGCGCTCGGCGTAGTCGGCGTCGTACATCGGATAGGCCTTGGGCACGCGCGTCACGTAGCCCTTCTCGACCTTCGACGGATCGGCCAGCCCGAGCTGCGCCAGCTCGCGCTTGGCGAGCTCCACGAGCCCGTCGTCGTCCATGTCCCACAGGTCGTCGCCCTGGAAGCAGAAGTACTCGAGGCCGACCGAGGCCTTCGACTGGTCCGGGACCATCCACGGGCTCCAGGAGCGGAAGTTCTGGATCCGGCCGACGCGGACGTCCGGGTCGTGGATGTAGATCCAGTTGTCCGGGAACAGGTCCTCGCCGTCGATGATCAGCGCCACGGTGAGGAAGTCGCGGTAGCGCAGGCCCTGCGCGGCGGCCTGGACGTCGCCGGGCGCGGCGGCGCCGGCCATGCCGACGGTCGCGCGCAGCGGCAGCGAGGAGATCACGTGGGCGGGCTCGATCCGCTCGTCGCCGGCCACGATCGCGACGATGCGACCGTCGCGGATCTCGAGGTCGGTGACCGGGGTGTTGAGCCGCACCTCGCCGCCCGCGGCGATGATCTCGTCGGCCATCGTCTCCCACATCTGGCCCGGGCCGAAGCGCGGGTAGTGGAACTCGTTGATCAGCGACTTGATCTTGTTGCCCTTGTTGCCGAAGAAGGCGGCCTTGGCGGCCGAGAAGAAGGACAGGCCCTTGATCCGCTGGGCGGCCCACTCGGCGCGCAGCTCGGTGGTCGGGACGCCCCACACCTTCTCGGTGTAGGTCTTGAAGAAGTGCTGGTAGAGCCGCTTGCCGAAGCGGTTGGAGACCCACTGCTCGAGGTTCTCCTCCTTGCCCTTGGGCTTGATCGACGCCCAGAGGTACGAGAAGAGGGAGCGGACGAGCTCGACCGGGCCGAGCTTCTTGATCACGTCCATGCCTTCGAGCGGATAGGCGAGGAACTTGCCGTTCCAGAAGATCCGCGACTGGCGGGGGCGCTTGAGGAACTCCTCCTTCATCACCTCGTGCCACAGGTCGTCGACCTCTTTGGACTTGGTGAAGAAGCGGTGGCCGCCCAGGTCGAAGCGGTAGCCGTCGCGCACCTCGGTCTTGGCGATCCCGCCCACCTGGTCCTCGGCCTCGAAGACGATGACGGGACGGCCCTGCCGCGCGAGCAGGTAGCCGGCCGTCAGGCCGGCCGGGCCGCCGCCGAGCACGGCGACGGGACGGTCGGTCTCCTCACGCCGGAAACGGCGACGTGTGGGTTCGAAGTCAAGGGTTGACATGAGTTGCATCCTTGCCCGCGACCCGGCGATTTCAGGGGTGTCGTTAAAGGCTCCTAACACCCCTTAATCGCTACGCTCGGCGGGCGGTGCAGACCTCTTCGACTCTCGACATCCTGCTGGTGGACGACGACCGCCCGCTGCGGGAGATGCTCACGCGCTCGTTCGAGCGGGAGGGTCATCGGGTGACCGCGGTGGCCGACGGGCAGGCCGCGCTCGACGCCGCGCAGGACCGCCCGTACGACGTCGTGCTGCTCGACGTCGCGCTCGGCGCCGGGCCCACAGGGCACGACGTGGCGCGGATGCTGCGAGGCCGCCGCGACGTGGTCCCGATCATCATGCTCACCGCGCTCGACAGCGAGGCCGACGCCGTGCAGGGCCTGGAGGCGGGCGCCGACGACTACGTCACCAAGCCGTTCGGCCTCGCCGAGCTGCGCAGCCGGATCCGCGCCGTGCTGCGGCGCGCGCAGGGCCGCGTGGTCGAGGGCAGCCTGCGGGTGGGCCCGGTGCTGCTCGACCAGGAGGAGCGCCGCGTCGAGGTGGAGGGCCGCCCGGTCAAGGTGACCTTCAGCGAGTACGAGCTGCTTGCCCGCCTCATGAGCCGTCCCGGCCACGCCTTCAACCGCCAGGAGCTGCTGCGCTCGATCTGGGGTGACAGCGCCTACCGCGATCCGCGCGCGATCGACGTCCACATCCGCCACCTGCGCGAGAAGCTCGAGGCCAAGCCCGAGCAGCCGACCCTGATCCTTACCGTCCCCGGCCGCGGCTATCGGTTCAGGGAGCCATGAGAGGCCGGCTCCCAGGTGGCTTGCGCGGACGCCTGTTGGTCGCCTTCATCCTCACGAGCGCACTGACGCTGGCCGTGGTCTCGGGCATCCTGCTCGGCCCGCTGCGCGAGCAGCTGCGCGAGCAGAGCACCGACAACCTCGAGGGCGCCGTGATCTCGGCGGGGCCGCGGATCCAGGGCGCCTGGGACAACGAGTTCGACCTCGGCAACGAGGTCCGCGCCCTGCGCCAGCGGACCGACGCGCGGGTGCTCGTGGCCAACACCTCGCTCACGCGCCCCAACCCGCTCGACGCCAACGGGGTCGTCAGCGGCTTCCTGGTCGACACGGAGATCGGCGAGCCGCCGCTCGACGCGCGCCTCGTGGCCCTGCGCGCGCAGCGCCTCGGCCGCGAGGTGGTCCAGATCAGCGGCGACGACGTCAGCATCGCCGTCCCGCTCTACACGAGCGGCGAGATGGTCGGCGCGCTCGTCGCGAACCGGCGGCTGACCGAGGTGACGACGGCCGTCGACCAGGTCCGCAACGCCCTGATCGTCGCCGCCGGCCTCGGCATGCTCGTCGCCGTCGCGCTCGGCGTCGCGCTCTCCAGCACGTTGCTGCGCCGGCTGGCCCGCCTGCGCGCCACCGCGCTCAGGATCACCGCCGAGGGCCCCGACGCGCCGGCCCCGAAGGACGAGGGGCGCGACGAGGTCGGCGACCTGGCGCGCACGCTCGCCCGCATGCAGGAGGCGCTGCGGCGCCAGGAGGTCGCGCGGCGCGCGTTCGTCTCCACCGCCTCGCACGAGCTGCGCACCCCGCTGACCATGCTCCAGGGCACGATGGAGCTGCTGGAGGAGGACCTGCGCGACGGGCGCGTGGACATCGAGGACGCCCAGCTCCAGGTCACCAACGCCCGCCGCGAGCTGCGCCGGCTCTCCACGCTGGCCGGCGAGCTGCTCGACCTCAGCCGGCTCGACGCCGCCGTCCAGCTGCGCTCGGAGCCGGTCGAGCTCGGCGAGATGGCACGCGCGGTGGCGGCTGAGTTCGACCTGCGCGCGCGCGAGCTCGACGTCGAGCTGCGCGTGCTGCCGCCGGCCGAGGGCTGCTGGGCCCGCGGCGACCCCGACGCCGTCGCGCGCGTGGTGCGGATCCTGATCGACAACGCGCTCCGCTACGGCCCGCAGGGCCAGGTGATCACGATCACCACCACCTGCCGCGCGGGCAGCGCGGGCGTCTCGGTGACCGACCACGGGCCCGGCATCCCGCCCGAGGAGCGCGAGCACGTCTTCGAGCGCTTCCACCGCGGCCGCGCGGCCGGCCCGGAGAGCGGCTTCGGCCTCGGACTGGCGATCGGCCGCGAGCTGGCCGAGAAGATGGGCGGCACCCTCGAGCTCGCCGACCGCGAGCCGCCCGGCGCCTGCTTCGTGCTCACGCTGGCCGCCGCCGAGGCCGAGGAAGCAGGCCCGCCGCGGCGCGAGCCGGTTTCTACTCGGCGCTCTTGACGAGCACCGTCGCCTGCTGCATGTTCGGGCTGCGCTCGATCGGCAGCGTCGGCTCGACGGCGCTGACCGCGAAGCGCGAGTCGTTGGAGATGAACTGGCGCCACTCGCGCGATTTGAGGCGCACGAGCTTGGTCCACGGCGCCTGCCAGCGCTCGATGTCGAGGAAGATCGGCGTCACCAATGCGACGCGCTGTCCGGGCTCGAGCTCGTCGAGCAGCGGCTCGAGGTCGCGCTCGGGCGAGGTTGCCGCCAGCCGCTCGGTGCCGTCGCGCCAGTCCGTCACGCCCGGGTCGTCCACGGGGCCGGTGAGCGTCGCGAAGCGCACGCCCTCGGGCAGGTAGTAGTCGAGCACGGCGACCTGCTCGGGCTGGGTGGCGATGACGAGGTCGCCGGGGCGCAGGCTCGGCGCGATCGCCCGCGCCACGTCGCGCACGTTGCTCTTGTCGTCGGGCGCCCCGTCGCCGATCCCGAGCAGGGCGGCGACGATCAGGCCGGCGATCCCGAGCCGGCCGGCGTGCGCGAGCCCGGCCGCGACGGCCAGCAGCAGCGGCGCCGCCGCAACCGTCAGGTAGCGGCTGGCCCACGCCGGCGAGAGCTGCGACGACATCCACGCGAGCGTGACCGTCAGCAGCGCGATGGCCAGCAGCCACGCCGCGGGCGAGCGGCCCGGCCGCCGCAACAGCACGGCCAGCCCGGCGCCGGCGGCGAGCAGCAGCGCCACCGACGCGAACTGCCCGAGCATCGTGACGGGCGTCCCGAGCAGGTCCACGACGGTCGGCGACTCCGACCACGGCGCGCCGGTGTGGGCCGCCTGGTAGAGCGTGGTCGGGATCCACGGCAGATACAGCGCCAGCGCGCCGCCGAAGGCGATCGCGCCGAGGATCAGCGTCTGCCGTCGCTCCTCCGAGCGCCACAGCAGATAGAGCCATACGAGGCCGCAGGCGGCGCCGAAGAACAGCGCCCAGTTGTGCGTGTAGAGCATCGTCGCCAGCACCACGGCGTAGGCGACTGCCCACCCGCGCCGCCCGCGCGCGAAGGCGCGCCCGAAGGCCGCCGAGGCCACCAGCGCCAGCAGGGCGACCAGCGCGTACATGCGGCCTTCCTGCGCGAACTGGGTGAGGAACGGGTTGGTGGCGACGAGCACGGCCGCCATCCAGCCCGCGCGCGTGCCCCACAGACCGGCCGCCGCCCAGAACGCGACGGGTACGGCCAGCAGCATGCAGGCGACCGACAGCCAGCGGACCGCCTCCTCCGAGCTGCCCGCGACGCCCATCCAGACGTGCAGCAGCATGTAGTAGAGCGGCGGCGAGCCGTCGAGGCGCAGCGCCTCGGGGATGTCGCCGAGCGGGCGGTCGGAGATCCCGACCGAGAGCCCCTCGTCGATCCAGAAGCCGATCCCCAGCTCGCGCGTGCGCAGGACGAGCGCGAGCAGGACGAGCGCGGCGAGACCAGCCGGGACCGCGAGCTGCGTGCGTGACGGCAGGCGCGCGCGGAGCGCCGAGGCGGGGCGCGGCGCGATGGTCGCCATGGGCTCCAGGTTACCTCCGCTCGCAGGTGCTCCCAGCAAGCCAGTGCCGGGTCTTCGTGTAGATCGGATAGCGCGGATCGACCGACAGCGGGGTAGCGCCCATCGACAGCGCGGTACCCGGCCCGAACGGGAAGATCTCCGCCTCGTCGAGGTGGATGTGCAGCCTCCAGGCGACCGACGGCACCTGGAAGTTGCCCGTGAAGACGCGGCCGCACGACTTGATCCGCTGCTCGCCGCCGGCCTTGGCGATCATGGCCTTCAGGTTCGGACCGTAGAAGTTCGCCTCGTACTCGACGAGCTCCCAGTCGTAGCGGAGCTTGTCGACGTCGGCGATCACGAACGGCGCCGAGGCGGCGACCAGCACGACGGCGGCCACGGCGCCCCAGCGCCGCACCACCGCCACCCAGCCCGCGCCGGCCAACACGCACAGGAAGGCGGCCGGGAGGGCGACGTAGCGCAGGTTGCCGGCGAAGCCGGCCTCGGTCATCAGCGCCACGGCGACCATGAGGATCGCGGCCATCGCCGCCAGCGCCAGGGGCACGCGGTCGCGCCTGCGCCAGGCGATCACCACGGCGATCACCGCGCCGACGTAGATCGGAAGCGAGAGGATCGCCTCCGAGCGGTCGAACACCTCCACGAAGGGCGAGTCGGCGAAGGCCGCCGAGTCGGGGTTCGGGTCCAGCGCGCGCGAGGCGGCGCGCAGCCAGTCGCCCGAGCCCAGGTACTCGGGCAGGAACCACAGCACCAGCGCGAGCGCGCCGCTGCCGAACACGAGCAGCGCCGTGCGCAGGTCGCGCCGGCGGTAGAGCAGCCACAGGCCGTACAGACCCCAGAACGGCCACACCTCGGGGCGCAGCAGCGCCGCCGCGAAGCCGAGCAGGAACGCGTGGGCGTAGCGCTCGTCGAGGTGCCGCTCGACCGCCCACAGCACGAGCGCGACCAGCATCCCCTCGGAGTTGCCGCGCACGAAGTTGAAGATGAACTCGTCCGACAGCACGAGGGCGACGGCCGCGATCGCGCCCGCCCACGGCCCGGCCAGCCGCGCGCCCAGCCGGTAGGCCATCACGAACGCCAGCAGGCCGCTCGCACGGGCGATCAGCAGCCACAGCGCCGGCGCGCCGTCGTCGCCGGCCAGGGCGAACGGCGTCGTGAAGAGCACGGGCAGCGGCTTCCACGACGGGCCGCTGGTGGTCACGAGATCCCACTGCGTGATCTCGCGGCCCCAGATGATCCACGCCCACGGGTCGTAGGTCGGCGCCGACACCATCGTCAGCGAGAGGGCCGCGACGGCCAGGCAGCCGAGCAGCACGATCCACATCGGCAGCCGCCTCGGCTGGACGCGGACGCGCGCGACCGCCGGCCGCGGCGGCGCCGAGACGGCCTGGGCGCTCACGGGAGCGACAGGGCCGCCAGGATCGGCGCAGGCGCCTCGGCGGCCAGGTCGGCGTGGTCGCCCGGCGTGCCCCAGACCGCGAACGCGCGATCGAGCGCGCCGAGCGGGACCTCGGCGGCGTCGGCCAGCTCGCGCGCGCGGCGCTCGAGCAGCAG
Organism: uncultured Solirubrobacteraceae bacterium; assembly: GCA_963835525.1. Taxonomy (GTDB): domain Bacteria; phylum Actinomycetota; class Thermoleophilia; order Solirubrobacterales; family Solirubrobacteraceae; genus DASSUW01. Next base: position 583,179 of record CAWIFM010000008.1, on the reverse strand, counting down.
CTTGTCGCCGGACACGAGCAGCCGCTTCGCCGCCTCGGTCGTCTTGTCCTCCCCCGCCGCCAGCCACAGCTCGCCGGCCTCCAGCTCGTAGCGCCCGGCCGCGCCGAGCCCGATCAGCAGCTCGAACCGGGCAGCACGGGCAAAGCCGGGCAGCGCGAGCCGCTCGAACACGCGCGAGAAGCGCCGCTGCGGCGTCCAGCTCGGCTCGCCGCGGAACGCCTCGGCCTGCGAGCCGGCGCGCTCGGCCCAGGCGCGGTAGGCGGCGGCGGTGCGGTCCGGAGCCTCACCGGACGCCCACGAGGGGCGCTCGCCGGATTCCTGCGCGAGCAGGAAGGCGAGCCACGTCGCCTCCTCGAGATCGGGCTCGGCGGCCACCTCCGGGTACGGGCCGGGCGGCTCCAGCCGCGCCACCGCGGCCGCCAGCGCGGCGGCGAGCCGCTCGGCGTCGGCGGTCGCGCGCAGGCCGGGGACGAGCGGGTTGCGGTAGCCGTCGTCGGCGGCGCGGGCCAGCTTCTTGGTCACCACGCCGGTGCGCCGCGGTGTCGAGCCGCCGCGCGAGCGCGGGGCGCCCGGCGCAGACGGGCGGCGCGCCGGCTTGCCGCCCAGCTCAGGCGCGAGCTCGCGACTGCAGATCGGGCAGTTGACCGTCAGACGGTTGTGGCGGCAGAACATCGGCATGGCGCGGAGAGTGTGGCACCACATACCCGCCACGAGCGGGAGTCATCGTGATAGATCGCCGGCGCACGCGTTCGCCCGCCTTCGTCGCGGGCCGCAGCTCGCAGCGGCCCGCCACCGCGCGCAGCACCTCCTTCATCTCCAGCGACGCGAAGGCGGCCCCGACGCAGCGGCGCATGCCGCCGCCGAAGGGGATGAAGGTGTAGGGCTCGGGCGCCCCGTCGAGGAAGCGCTCGGGCTTGAAGGCCGTCGGGTCCTCCCACACGTCGGCGCGGCGGTGCGCGAGGTAGATGCAGGGCGTGACGTGCACGCCCTCGGGCAGCGTCCAGCCCTGCAGCTCGTAGCTGCCGACCACCTGGCGCGGCGTGATGGCCAGCACGGGCCGCACTCGCAGGACCTCCTTGACCGTCGCGTCGAGGTACGCGTCGTCTCCGTCGCGGATGCGGGCCAGCACCTGCGGATGGCGGGCGAGCCGCTCGAGCGCCCAGCCGAGCGAACCGGCGGTGGTCTCGTGGCCCGCGGCGAGCAGCGTGGCGAGCTGGTCGCGCAGCTGCTCGCGCGAGGCGCCCGTGCCCTTGAGCACGGAGAGCAGCGTCCCGTTTCCGTCGTCGCGGTCGATCCGCTCGTAGAGCAGGGCGTCGAGTGAGCGGACCCGGCGCAGGTAGGCCGCGTACGCGCTGTGCCTGCCGCGCCACAGGCTCATGGCCAGCAGCATCGGCATCGGCACCTGCAGGGCGCGGCGGATCGCGTCGCGCAGCCGCGGGTCGCCGCCGCCGAAGACGACGCGCAGGATGATCTCGAGCGCCACCGCCTGCATGCGCTCGAGCGTCTTGATCGGCCGGCCGGGCTCCCAGCCCGCCACCTCTTCGTGTGCCACGCGTGCCATCGTCTCGCGCCAGCGCTGGAGCTCCTCGCCGTGGAAGGGCGGCAGCATGAGCTTGCGCTCCTTCAGGTGCTCCTCGCCGTCGAGCACGAGGATCGAGCGCGGGCCTGCGAACGGCTCGAGGAAGGCCGAGCTGGCGCCGGCGCGCAGCTGATCGGGCGGCGCCGCGTAGACGCGCTTGATCTCCGCCGGGTCCGAGGTGAAGACCATCGGCGCGTCCGACCAGGCCAGCCGCAGCGTGAACGGCTCGCCGTAGCGGGCCTGGGCGCGGCGCATCAGCGTGGTCGGCCGGGCGACCCATTCGTAGGTCTGGAGCGCGGCCGGCTCCCTGGGACCGGGCGGAAGCATGGAACCCATCTTCTCGCAGCGCTGTACAAGGTGGTGGTGGTGGGCCGACCACTGACAGAGCACGAGCTGGTCGAGCGCGCGCGCGAGGGCGATGGCCATGCGTACGCGGCGCTCGTCCGTGACCACGAGGAGATCGCCTTCCGCATCGCATACGTCATCTGCGGCAGCGCCGCCGATGCCGAGGAGGCGGCCCAGGAGGGCTTCGTGAAGGCCTACAACGCCCTGGGCCGGTTCCGCCTCGGCGAGCCGCTGCGCCCCTGGCTGCTGGCGATCGTCGCCAACGAGGCCCGCAACCGCCGCCGCTCCGCCGGCCGGCGGGCGGCGCTGGCGCTCCGCGCCGCCGGCGAGGGGCGTCCCTCGGGAGAGGCGGCCCCCTCTCCGGAGGCGGCGCTCCTCGCGGGCGAGCGCCGCGCCACGCTGCTGGCCGGCCTCGCGCGGCTGTCCGACCGCGACCGGACGATCATCTCCTGCCGCTACCTGCTCGAGCTGTCGGAGGCCGAGACGGCCGCCGCGCTCGGTGTGCGGCCCGGGACGGTCAAGTCACGGCTCTCGCGCGCGCTGGAGCGGCTCCGGGAGGAGGTGGGCGAGCGTGTCTGAGCTCGAGCTCGAGCTGCGCGAGCTGCGGATCGACTGGCCCGAGACGCCTGATCTGGCGACGACGGTGCAGGCGCGCCTGGCGGCGCCGCCGCGCCGCCGCTCCTGGCTCGCCCGGCCGGCCTGGCAGCTGGCCGTCGCCTCCGTGGCGCTGATCGTCGCCGTGGTCATGGCGATCCCGCCGGCGCGCGCCGCGGTGCTCGACTTCCTCGGCTTCGGCAGCGTGCGGATCACGCGCGAGGAGCCGAACCCCTCGCGCTTCGGCCAGGCGCTGGTGCTCGGAGATCCGGTGACGCTCACGCAGGCGCGGCGCGCCCTGCCGGTGCTCGTCCCCGAGGAGGTGGGCGATCCCGACGCGGTCTACCTCGACGAGCATCCGACGATGGGGCCCCGCGTGGACATGGTCTACCGCGCGCGCCCGGGGCTGCCGAGCTCGAGCAACACCGAGGCGGGCATGCTGATCACCCAGTTCCGGGCGGTCGCGTCACCGCTGATCGAGAAGTCGGTCGGCAGCGGCGCGAAGGTCGAGCGGCTCGAGGTGGGCGGCGACCCGGCGTTCTTCCTGTCGGGCGCGCCGCACGGCTTCGCCTATCTCGATCCCGAGAGCCAGAACGCGAACTTCGAGGAGCAGCGGCTGGCCGGAAATACGCTGCTGGTCGACCGCTCCGACGGCACCCTGCTGCGCATCGAGGCCGACATCTCGCGCGACCGCGCGGTCGAGATCGCCGAGTCGATGCGCTAGTCGAGAGGACGGCGCCCGGCGAAGCCGGTCTCGACGCCGTGCCAGTGGCCCACCGACGGCTCGTCGAGCAGCCAGCACAGGTAGACCTCGCGCCCGTCGATCAGGGCCGGGAAGTCGACCAGCCCGCGCTCGAGGTCGCGGACCACGAGGTCGAGCTTCTCGAGCGTCTCGAAGCCGAGCGCGATCTCGACCGACTCGCGGGCCCGCTCGCGGCCCGGCCAGGCGCCGCCGGTGGCCTCGGCCTGCAGGGCGAGGTCGCTGTCGAAGCCGTGCTCGGCGAGCCGGCGCCGCGCATCGCGCACCCGCCGCACGATCGCGCCGACGATCGGGATCAGCTGGTTGGCCTGCTCTGGTGTCCAGTGACGCTGGTGGAGCATCGTCCTTACAGAAATACCCCACGGACGGCGTCGCGTCACTAAGCACCACCTACAATCGAACGGCGGTTATGCCTGCGCCCGGGGAGCTCGCGACGCTGGAGGCGTTCGTCAACGCTGACGACGAGCGCGAGCCCGCGTTCCGCGAGGCGCTGCGGGCGCTACTGGCGGACAGGCGCGATGCGGAGGCGATCGCCGCGCTCAATGCCGCAGCGGGGCAGGCCCGCCTCGGGGTGAGGTTCGATCCCGACGGCGCGGCGCGACTCGAGGGCGACGGCCTGGTCGCCTCCCTGCTCGCGATCATCGCCCGCGCGCAGGCCGACGGCACGTGGGCGCGCATGAAGGCCTGCCGCGCCGAGGACTGCCGCTGGGCGTTCTACGACCGCTCGCGCAACCGCTCGCGCGCGTGGTGCTCGATGAGCGAGTGCGGCAACCGCGCCAAGGCGCGCAGCTACCGCGCCCGTCAGCGGTAGCGGCCGCCCGCCTTCGCCCACTCGAGCAGGTGGGCGACCGAGCAGAACCCGTCGTCGACGCGGTGCTCGCCGCGTGAGCGGACGAGCAGCACGTGCGCCTCCTCCAGCTCGGCCTCGCACCACGAGCAGCGGGTCAGCCGCGGGTCGTCGACCGACGGGCCGGGCTCCCACCACGCGCCGCGGATCGCCCACGGCACCACGTGCTCGAGCCGGCAGAACACCGCGCGCCGGCTGCCGGCCGGCTCGTAGGCGCGGAAGCCGTCGTGGGCCTCCACGTCGGTCCCGCACCATGTGCAGGGGTCGCTCATGCGACGTCCGGCAGCACGAAGCGGCGGTCGCCGGCCGCCAGCACGAGCGGCTCGCCCTCGCGCGCGGCGATCGTGATCGGCATCTCGGGGTCGCGCGTGGCGAAGTCGGCGGTGGCCACGCTGCGCCCGCCGAACGCGGTGGCCAGGCCGAGCACGGCGCGGGCGAGGTTGGTGACCACGCCGAGCGGCGCCTCGATCTCGCCGCTGTCGGCGTCGATGGTGAGCGCGGACGCCGGCGGCGGGCGCAGCTCGGGCAGCGGCCGCGCCGGCGCGCTGACCGGCGTTCCCGCGGGAACGCTCCAGCGCGACTCGTCCTCGGCCAGCTCGAGCGCGCCGTCGGCGCCGCAGTCGAGCATCGTGGCCGCGCTGCCGTCGCCGCTGTCAACCAGGAGCACCACGCGCAGGGCTCCTGCCTGCCGCGCAAACGCGCGCACGGTCGCCACAGCCTCGGCGTGGCGCGCCAGCGCGTTCTCGAGGTCGCCGCCCACGTGCGAGATGGTGCCACCTCGGGTAGGGCTCCGCCGATGCGAACGCCCTACGACGAGCTGACACCCGACCTCGACGGCCACGACCCCGCCGCGCTGATGGACGCGGCGCGCTCGGCGATGCGCGGCGTGAGCTTCGGCGACGGGCGCTTCAACTTCGATCCCGTGCCGCGGGTGATCTCCGCCGCCGAATGGGAGCCGCTGGCCGCCGGCCTCGCCCAGCGCGTGCGGGCGCTCGACCGCTGGTGCGCCGACGCCTATGGCTCGCGCCGGATCGTGGCCGACGGGGTGATGCCGGCGCGAGTGGTGGAGACGATCGACACGCTCGAGCCCGAGCTGATGGGCCTCGAGCTCCCGCTGTGGGTCGGCGTCGCGGGGCTCGACGTGGTGCGCGCGCCCGACGGCCGCTTCCTCGTGCTCGAGGACAACCTGCGCACGCCGAGCGGCATGGCCTACGCCGAGGCGGCGCGCGAGGTCAGCGTGCGGCTGCTGGATCCGGCCGAGCCTCCGCGCCCGCTCGACGAGCTGCCGTCGCTGCTGGCGGGAGCGCTCGAGGCCGTCTCGCCGGTGCCGTCGCCGCGCATGGCGGTGCTCACCGACGGGCCCGACAACGCCGCCCACTGGGAGCACGAGCGGCTCGCCCGAGAGCTCGACGTCCCGCTCGTGACGCTCGACGAGCTCGACCCGTCGGCCCTCGATGTCGTCTACCGCCGCACCAACGGCGACCGCCTCGAGCATGCCACGGGCCAGAAGCTGGGGCAGGCCTTCCGCGAGCGCCGGATCGGGATGGTGAACGCGTTCGGGATCGGGGTCGGCGACGACAAGCTCGTGCACGCCTACGTCGAGGACATGGTCCGCTACTACCTCGGCGAGGAGCCGCTGGTGCCGTCGGTGCGCACCTACGATCTCGGCCGTCCCGAGGTGCTCGAGGAGGCGCTCGACCGCTTCGAGGAGCTCGTGATCAAGCCGCGCGCGGCATACGGCGGCATCGGCGTGGTCATCTGCCCGCACGCCGAGCGCGAGGACGTCGAGCAGGCCCGCCGCGACGTTCAGGCCGCGCCGCAGGACCACATCGCGCAGGAGCTGATCCCGCTCTCGTGCCACGCGACGGTGATCGACGGCCGGCTCGAGCCGCGCCACGTCGACCTGCGCCCGTTCGTGTTCCTGGGGGCCGAGGGCCGGGCCGGCGTGCTGCCCGGCGGCCTGACGCGCGTGGCCTTCGACGAGGGCGCGCTGGTGGTCAACTCGTCCCAGAACGGCGGGGCCAAGGACACCTGGATCGTCTAGCGGGTCTCGGCGGCGGCCCGGCGCGCCTCGACCTCGTGCGGGTTGTTGCGGTAGCCCTGGTAGAGGTAGGACGTCCACATCCGCCAGCGCCGGTGCTGGTCCTGCCAGACGTGGCAGAGCTCGTGGACGATCAGGTCGTCCGAGACGCCGGCCAGCGGGCGCTTGATGAGGATCAGCGGCCCGACCTCGTACCCGCGGAAGCGGCGGAACCCGGGGATGCGGAACAGCCACGGGGTGTGGAGGATCCGCACCCGGTCGATCCGGACCGGGGCGGGATAGAAGTCGAGCCGGTCGAGCCGGGCCTTGGCCCGCTCGAGGGCCGCGGTCTCCTCGGCGGAGCGCACGGCCCGACCCTACCTACGCCTTCTTTGCCGCCTTCTTGACCTGCGTGCCGCTGCTCGCCGCGGCGCGTGTCGCGTTGGCGCGCTTCTTGGCCGGCTTGCGCGGCTTCGCCTTTGCCTTCGGCTTGCGCTTCGGCGCGGTGGACGACTTTGGTCCACCGGCGGTGCCGGGCTTGGCAGCGCCGACCGTGGACGGAGCGCCGGACGGTCCGTCGCTCTTGCGTCCACGTATGCGGCGTTCGGCCGCGCCGACGGCGGACTTTCCGACGTCTACGGCCGTGTCGAGGATCTGCTTCGGTTTGATCGCCATACGGGCCACCCTTCCCGGCCCGCAGACGCGTTACACGGCGACGGCCATCCTGGCGTCACCGCACGCGAGGGCAAGCGCCTCGGACGCGCTGATGGCGGTCATCAGCTCGCCGTCGTCGAGTCGCAGCTCCGCCCACGCCCGGCCGAGGGCCGGCTCGGAGGCGAACCACAGCTCGAGGTCGCCGGGGAGCGGCTCCTGAGCCCGCTCCCACGCAGCCGCGACTTCCTCGAGGACCTCAGGCGGCGGTCCGTCGGAATAGTCGTGGATTTCGTGGGAGCGGGTCATCAGGAACCTTCTCGACGACAGGAGGGGCACGCTTCAATCACTTCATCGGCTCTGGGTCCGTGACCTTGCATAGGGTGCTCACCCCAACGCCTAGAGACCGGCCGGATGGCGGGCGACGAAGCCGGCCGTGGAGCGCATCTGGTTGCCCCAGCGCGAACCGGCCACACGCGCGTTCGACGTATCGAACAGGACGCCGGCGACCTCCATGAAGACGTGGCCGGAGTGGGCGTAGATGGTCACCCACTTCCCCTTGCCGGGCTTGCCCCAGCTCATCAGCGGCCCGGAGGCCATCGGGCCCTCGAGCAGCCCGGCGGCGGCCAGCGCGAAGGAGACCGAGCCGGAGCAGTCGTAGCCGTTGTCGAGCCACTTGCCGTGGCCGCCGCCCCACTTGTACGGCGAGCGGGCGATGATGTTGCCCGCCTCGATGATCTGCTTGACCTCCTCGGGCGCCTCGAGCGGAGGCAGGGCGATCCCGTTGGGCAGCGCGGTGGCCTTCGTGATGTCGGTGTGGCCCGTGCGGCGCGGCGTCACGCCGGCCGAGGCCGGCGCGGTCGGCTTGGGGCCGGCGTCCTCGAGCCCGGGGTCGGGGCCGACGTCGGCGGTGCCGGCGTCACCGGCCACCGGCTCGACGACCTTGGGGCGCAGCTTCGGCAGCGGCGGCAGCTCGGACTTCTTGACGGCGGCGGTCTGTGCCCTGGCGCGCGGCTCGTCGCCGGACGCGCCCAGCGCGACGACGCCCGCGGCGACCGCCGCGAGTCCGACAGCGAGCATGACCAGCCGTCGCCTCACGACGTCCAGAAGCTCGTCTGTGCCTTCGCGCCCGGCTTGCTCATCCCGATGTGGATGTGGTCGCGGTGCGCGATCGTCTTGTTCACGTGCTTGCGCAACTTGCCACGCTTGGTGTAGCACGGGCTGTACGGCTCGAAGGTGCTCATCCCGGCACCCCAGTACCCGCAATCCCAGATCAGCTCCTGCACGCCCATGCGGCGGGCGAGCGCCTGCGGGTTGCCGTTGGCGTCGGGCGCCAGCAGGAGGCGGAAGAGCTTGTCGGCGGCCTTGCGGTCGGCCTTGACGGCGACGGCGAGGTGCCAGTCGATGGCGCGGTTCTCGGCGTGCAGCGAGGCGGAGTCCTTGCCCCACTTCTCGCAGCGGTAGGAGCCCCAGAACACGCCGCGCGTGTTCTCGGCGAGCCACTCGGTCATGGCTACGACGCCGGGCTTGGTGCGCTTGGCGCATTTGCTGGCGCGGTCGTAGCGCGAGTCCTCGATCGCGACGTCGAGCAGCTCGTCGGCGGGGTTGTCGGCGACCGGCGGGAGCGGGTCGGGAAGCTTGGGGAGGGCGTGGGCGCTGGTCGTGAACAGCGCGAAGATGATCACCGGGAGAAGAAGACGCATCCCCCGATGAATCGGACACCGCTGGATGCCCTTGAGCCCGCGAACCTTTAGCAGCGCCAGCCCCTAATAAAGGGAAACCCCGTATCCTTTACTAACGCCGATGCTTGGTAAAGGATGCAGCCAGTGATCGAGACGGTCGAGAGAGCAGGTCGTCTGGTGCCGGCTCAGAGCGGGCCCGACGGCTATGACGCCTTCGTGCCCGCGCCGCTGCCCCCGGACCCGCCGCTGCGGATCGACACCCGGCTGCAGAGCCTTCTCGATGAGGCCAATCAGGCTCTCGGGCGCTTGGACGCCGTCACCGTCCTGCTGCCGGATCCAACGCAATTCCTCTACTCCTACATCCGCAAGGAGGCGGTGCTCTCCTCGCAGATCGAGGGCACCCAGTCCTCGCTGTCGGACCTGCTGCTGTTCGAGAACGAAGGCGCGCCGGGTGCGCCGCTCGATGACGTTGAGCAGACCTCGAACTACATCGCCGCCATGAACCACGGTCTAGCTCGCATCCAGTCGGGCGAGCTGCCGCTCAGCAATCGGCTGCTGCGCGAGGTCCACGAAAGGCTCATGCGAGGCGTGCGTGGAGGCGACAAGGCGCCCGGGGAGTTCCGGCGGACCCAGAACTGGCTGGGGGGCACCCGCCCCGGCAATGCCCGGTTCGTTCCGCCGCCGCCACCCGAGGTCGCGCCGGCGATGAGCGATCTCGAGAAGTTCCTACACGACGACACGCCGATCCTCATCAAGGCCGCCCTCGCCCACGCGCAGTTCGAGACGATCCATCCCTTCCTGGATGGAAACGGACGTGTCGGGCGACTCCTGATCACCCTCTTGCTGACTTCTGAGCGCGTGCTGCAGCAGCCGCTGCTGTACCTCAGCCTCTACTTCAAGGAGCACCGCGACACCTACTACGACCGCCTCCAGGCCGTTCGCACCGAAGGCGCCTGGGAGGAGTGGCTGGAGTTCTTCCTCGAAGGAGTCATCGCCGTCGCTGCTTCAGCGACCGCGACCGCTCGCGGGATCAGGGCGCTGATCGAGCGCGACCGGGAGACGATCCACGAGTTCGGTCGCGGCGCGCCGTCCGCGTTGCGCGTCCACGAGCTGGCCGGCCGGCGCATCGCGCTTTCTTCTCGTGTCGCGTCGGAGCACCTTGGGCTCAGCGCGCCGACCATCAACGCGGCACTCGCCCGGCTGGAGGAGGCGAACATCCTGCGCGAGGTGAGCGGGCGCAAGCGCGGCAGGCTGTACGTCTACGACGCGTACCTCGCGCTGCTCCTCGAGCAGTGACCCGTCAGACGCTCGCGGGCACCGGCGCGCCGATCGCCCGCGCGAGATCCTCGACGAGGTCCTCGGCGGCCTCGATGCCGCAGCTCAGACGGATGAGGTCCTTCGGGACGGCCGCGGCCGAATCCTCGACCGACTGGTGCGTCATCGCCTGCGGCACCTCGATCAGCGACTCCACGCCGCCGAGTGACTCGGCGAGGCTGAAGAGCTCGGTGGCGGCGGCGATGCGGCTGGCGTCGGGATGGCGGAAGGAGACCATGCCGGAGAAGCCGGGCCAGCGGACGTCGCTGACTCCGTCGATCGTCTTCAGCCACTCGCTGACCGCACGCGCGTTCTCGCTGTGCGCTGCCATCCGCAGGTGGAGCGTGCGGATGCCTCGGAGGACGAGGAAGGCGTCGAGCGGCCCGGGCACCGCGCCGACCGCGTTCTGCACGAACTTCACGGCCTCGTGCAGCGCGGCCTCCTTGACGACCAGCGCGCCGCCGACCGCATCCGAGTGCCCGCCGATGTACTTGGTGGTGGAGTAGACGGAGGCGTCGGCCCCGAGGTCGAGCGGGCGCTGGTAGACCGGCGTGGCGAACGTGTTGTCGACCGCCACGAGCGCGCCGCGCTTGCGGGCCACGATCGCCTCGACGTCGACCACCTTGAGCGTCGGGTTCGTGGGCGTCTCGACCCAGATCAGCTTCGTGTCGTCGCCGACCGCGGCCTCGACGGCGGCGAGGTCGGTCTGGTCGACCATCGTGTAGCGCAGGCCCCAGCGGTTGAGCACCTTGTCGACGAGCCGGTAGGTGCCGCCGTAGAGGTCGTCGGGGATCACGACGTGGTCGCCGGCCGCCGCCACTGCGGTGATCAGCGCGTGCTCGGCGGCCATGCCGCTGCTGTAGGCCGACGCCAGGCCGCCCTCCAACTCCCCGAGCGCGCGCTCGAGCGCGCTGCGCGTGGGGTTGGCGCTGCGCGAGTAGTCGAAGTCCCCCACGGGCTCCCCCGGAGCCTTCTGAACGTAGGTCGACGACTGGTGGATGGCGGGCACGACGTCGCCGAAGCCCGGATCGGGCTCCAGGCCGGCGTGGACGGCGCGGGTGGCAAAGCGGCGGCTCATGAGGCCAGTGACTCAAGCAGGTCGGCGCGGGTCATGATCCCGACCGGCCTGCCCTGCTCGGTCACCGTGAGGGCCTGGCCCTCGCCGGACAGCAGCTCGACCGCCTCGCGCACCGGGTCGGTGGTGGACACGGCCGGGAAGGGCGGCTCCATCACGTCGACGATCTCGGCGCCCATCAGGCCGGGGTTGTCGATCGCGCGCTTGAGCAGCCCCCGCTCTCCCACGCTGCCGACCACGGTGTTGACGTCAGTCCCGGAGACCACCGGCAGCTGCGAGACGCGGTGCTCGTGCAGCAGGCTGATCGCGTCCTTGACCTTCTGGTGCGTCTGCACGGTCACGAACGGCGGGATCTCGCCGGCCGCCGTCTTGGCGAACAGGACGTCGCCGACCGTGCGGTCGGCCGATCGCTCCAGGAAGCCGTACTGGCTCATCCAGGCGTCGTTGAAGATCTTGGAGAGGTAGGCGCGGCCGCCGTCGGGCAGGATCGTGGCCACCATCGCCTCGGGGTCGTCGATGTCTCTGGCGACCTCGAGTGCGGCGTGGACGGCGAGGCCGCACGAGCCGCCGACCAGGAGGCCCTCCTCGGCGGCGAGGCGCGTGTTGTGAGGAAGCTGTCCTTGTCGCTGACCGTGACGTAGCGGCTGACCACGGACGGGTCGTAGGTCTCCGGCCAGAAGTCCTCCCCCACGCCCTCGACGAGGTACGGGTGGACCTCCTCGTTGGAGTAGATGCTGCCGACGGGGTCCGCGCCGATCACCTCGATGTCGGGGTTCTGCTCTCTGAGGTAGCGGGCGACGCCGGTGATGGTGCCGCCGGTGCCGACGCCGACGACGAGGTGGGTGATCTTGCCGCCCGACTGGCGCCACAGCTCCGGGCCGGTCGTCTCGTAGTGCGTCTGGGGATTGGCGGGGTTGCGGTACTGGTTGGGCTGGAAGGCGCCGGGGATCTCCTCGGTCAGGCGGTCGGCGACGCGGTAGTAGGACTGCGGCGAGTCCGGGCTCACGTCGGTGGGCGCCACGACGACCTCGGCGCCGTAGGCGCGCAGGAGGTCGATCTTCTCCTTCGACATCTTGTCCGGCATCACCGCGATCACGCGGTAGCCCTTCAGGCGGGCGGCGATGGCCAGGCCGGTGCCGGTGTTGCCGGACGTCGGCTCGATGATCGTGCCGCCAGGCCGGAGCCGGCCGTCGCGTTCGGCGGCGTCGACGAGCCGCATGGCGACGCGGTCCTTGATCGACCCGCCCGGGTTGAAGTACTCCAGCTTGGCCACCAGCTGCGGCGCGACGCCGGAGCCGATCCGGCTGAGCCGCACCAGCGGAGTCTCGCCGACCGTGTCGAGGATCGAATCCTTGATGTCGGCCGCTGTCGTGGACGAGCTCATACGGCTGACTATAGGTAACGCGGCTCACCCCGCGCCAGGCGTGTTGACCCGATCAACTCACCGGTCTGCGCGTGTCTGAGTAGTTCGAAATCTTGCGCAATTTGCGGATCTTTTCCCGCAAAGTGGGGCCTACAGCAGGCCGGTTTCCGCTAGATCGTGCTGGAGCCGACGGCGAGCGTGGCTCCAATCCTGAATCTCGAGTCACACCCGGAGGGGTATTGCCGTTGGCTGCCGCAAGGATCGACGCTCTCGCCGACGAGTCGCATGCGCGCGTAACCGACCTCGTCGCACGCCACGAACGGACGCTGATGCGCGTCGCCCGTCAGGCCTCCCTGTGCCACGACGACGCGCTCGACGCGTACCAGCGCGCCCTGGAGATCTTCGTCCGGCGGGTCGACTCGGTGGATCGCGCGACCGAGGTCGCGTGGCTGAAGGTCGTCGTCCGCCACGAGGCGATGGCGATCCGACGCGCCCGCGTGGAGTCGGTAGCGAGCGACGAGCTCGACCTCGATGCGTTCGTCCCCGCGGTGGAGCGCAGCGTCGAGGAGAAGCTCGTCTCCGAGGAGCGCGTCCGCCGCTCGGCAGAGGCGTTGCGAGCTTTGAAGCCGGACGAGGCCAAGGCGCTGATGATGAGGGCGCACGGCCTCTCCTACGCGGAGATCGGAGAGCGCAACGGCTGGTCCTACACCAAGGTCAACCGCGCTGTAACCGAGGGCCGGCGCCGGTTCATCAACGCCTACAACGGCATCGAGGCCGGCGAGGAGTGCGAGCGCTTCGAGCCCATCGTCCAAGCCTTGAGCGCGGGCTCGGCGACGACGGCCCAGGTGCTTCAGATCCGGCCCCACCTGCGCCACTGCAACGCCTGCCGAGCCACGGTCCGCGAGCTGCACGTCTCCAGGCTCCGCCGAGCGTCCCTGTTCTCGCCGATCTTCGCGCTCACCAGCCTCAAGCACGAGATCACCGCGCTGTTCCACCGAGCCCAGGCGTCAGACCTCGCCACCGGCACCGGGCTCGCCAGCGCCGGCGGGGGCGGCGGCCGCATCGCGACGGTCGGAGCCGTGCTCGGCCTGTGCCTCGGCGGCGCCGGCGTGGGAACCGTCTGCGTCGTCAACGGCGGGCTCCCGGCCTCGGCGGCGACAAGCCGGCGCGAGTGCAGCGCGAAGCACGACCGAGCGCCCCGCAAGGAGCGCCCACGCGAAGCGCCACCCGCCAAGCGCGAGCCACCGGTCGTCACCAAGGCCGCGTTGTCGTCGACGGCGGAGACCGCGCCCGCTCCGAAGCCCAAGGCCTCCACGGCACGCGCACGTCGCCGCGAGGCCAAGAAGGAAGCAGCACCCCGCGAGTTCGGCTTCGAGAACCAGGCGCCCGCCGCCAGCACGGCGAAGCCATCAGCAGCCACCGCCTCCCAACCCCCACCGACGCCGCCCAAGACCGCGTCCGAGTCGTTCAGCCCCGCCGAGCAGGAGTTCTTGCCGTGATGTCCCGCCTCAAAGCCGTCCTGACCGCCCTCTTCTACTGCGTCGTCGCCTCGACGACGCTGCGCGTCCTGGCCCTCCCAGTAGCGCTGTGCGTCCTGTCGGTCATTCCGTCCGCCACGCACGCGCAATCGTCAGCGGTCGGGACCTACGCCGTCGCGAACTGCTGGTCCGACCGCGATGGACGCAGCGTGAGCGCATTCAGCAACTTCACCAACAACAAGGGCATGAGGATCAGATACGCCTGCGGCAAGCACGGAGACGGGCTCCGAGGCGTGGTCACCCAGAACATCGGCGGCCGGCGCCAGGTGAAGGCGGGTTCGATGGCCCAGGTGGGCATCGTCGCGCCGTCCGGCACCGAGATACTCGCGTTCACCTGGGACGCCCGGATGCGCCGTGTCGACTGCCGCTACGCAATGCAGACGTGGGCGGTGGTCCCAGGGAGCAAGCCGACCATGCTGTTCAACGGCAAGGCCAACCGCGACTGCGCGCGCCCTGGGCGGGTGCAGATCGCCGCGGCCAAGGAGACGACGCATTCCATTCCCGGAGCCACCGCGATCATGCAGCGGATCAAGTGCATCGGTAAGGGCAAGCAGAACTGGTGCTCAGCGAAGAGCACGAACTACATCCAGACTCTCCAGGCCAAAGTCCTTCTCAAGGACGTACAAGCCACCGACCGTGCAGATCCTCGGCGATACGCCGCTGGCCGCCGGCGCGTGGGTCCGGGGTGATCAGCCGCTGAACTACACCGCTTCGGACAACATCGGCGTCGAGCGCGCCCAACCTGTGATCGGCGGAGCCGACTGCAGGGCGCTGATACGAGGTCGTGTCCCTCACCGCCCCGGGCGGCGATTTCACTGCGCTGCAACCGTGTCCGAACGGCCCGGGCCAGATCGGCGTGCAGACGATTGCGACTGGCCGAAGGAACGCAGCAGCTTGTTGTGCAGGCCGAGGACGCGGCATCGAACACGGCGTCCTCGGAGCCGCTCGTGGCGCGGATCGACAACACCGCGCCCGCCCGCGTCGACGTCGCTCTCGACGGCGGCGATCAATGGCGCAACCAGAACGCCTGGACCGCAGTCTGGGAGAACCCCGACGAAGGCGACCGTGCGCCCATCGTCGCAGCCGACTACAAGCTGTGCGACGCGCACGACGCGAACTCGTGCAGCCGCGACACACAGGCGGCGCCCGGCATCTCCCGGCTGCCCTTGACCGTGCCAGGACCGGGCGAGTGGAAGCTCTCGGTCTGGCGCACGGATGCCGCAGGCAACCAGAGCGAGGCGCACCGTTCGGTTCCCGTGACCCTGCGGTACGACCCGGAGCCGCCGAAGCTTGCGTTCGAGTCGCCGGACCCCGCCGACCCGACGCTCGTCGCCGCGCACGCGACAGACGACCTGTCGGGAGTGGCCGGCGGCGCGATCGACATCGCTCCTGCCGGCACCACGGCCTGGCAATCCCTGCCCACGGGTCACGATGACGGTCGGCTCGTGGCGCGTATCGACGATGCGACGCTCCCGCCGGGCGCGTACCTCCTCAGGGCTCACGCGAGCGACCGGGCCGGAAATCAGACGACACAGGATCGCCGTGGCGACGGTCAGCCGATGGCGGTCACGCTCCCGCTGCGGAAGCCGGCGACTATTGAAGCCGGGTTCGAGCGCACCGTCCGCAGACCCGGCAGACGGCGCGGAACCATGGTGGTGCTACGTCCAGCTGCCCTTGTGGGATACGAGCAGCGTGCGGCAATCGCTGGTCGCCTGGCGACCAATGAGGGCCGGGCGATCGCCGGCGCAGCACTTCACCTGTTCGCCGCGGACCAGGTCATCGGACACCGTCACGACGGATGCCAACGGCCGATTCCGAACCTACGTGGTCGGTACTCGGTCGCAGGATCTGCGACTCGCGTACGCGGGCTCGTCGCAGGCTCTGCCGACGCAGACGACGCTCAAGCTGCGCGTGCCGGCGACGACCTCGGCCAAGGTGAGCCGGAGTCGCGTCCGGAACGGGCAGGCGATCAAGTTCCGCGGAAGGGTGCGGGGCCTGCCTGTGCCCGCCGCCGGCAAGCTCGTCGAGATCCAAGTCCGGTTCACCGACCGCTGGCAGACGTTCCGCACGACGCGCAGCGACGCGCTGGGGCGCTGGTCGAGCCGCTACCGCTTCCAGCGCACCCGGGGAGTCCAGCGCTACCGGTTCCGAGTCCGACTCCCGAAGGAAGCCGGCTATCCCTTCGAGACGAGCGTGTCCCGGACGCTCGCGGTGCAGGTGTCGGGCACGTGATCGCGAGGGTGACGAGAATTGGTCAGGACCCATGAGAGGAGATCGCGTGCTTGACCAACTCCGCCAGCGGCTCACCTACGCCAACGTCATGGCGACGGTCGCGGTGTTCATCGCGCTCGGCGGATCGTCGTACGCGGCGCTGCAGATCGACAGCGGCGACATCGCCAACAACAGCGTGCGCGGCGTCGACGTGCGCAACCGGACGCTGAGCGACCGCGACGTCAAGCGCAACGGCCTCACAGGACGCAGCATCCGCGAGTCGCGCCTCGGGCGCGTCCCGCGTGCACGGGAGGCCGACCGCGCTCGGTGGGATGACTGCGGCCGACCTCCGTCTGAAGTGCCCGGAGGGAACGTTCCTCATCGCCGATGTCTGTGTGGAGACAACGCCAAGGTCGGCCGTTCACGTATGGCGCCGCGGTGTTCGCGTGCGCGACTGCAGAGCCGACTCGAAGCCCAGGGAGACGGCTTCCGACGTACGGAGAGTTGCAGGCGGCGCTCAGCGGCGTCCAGCTGGCTGCCGGAGGCGAGCTCACCGCCGAGGTCTATCCCTCGTCCACGAACGCCGGGAGGCGTCGACGTACTCGTCGTCACTCACCAGGCCGGCAGCGTGGCGCCGACACCGGGCACGGCAGCGGGCGCCAAGGCGTTCCGCTGCGTCACCGACCCCCGGAACTGACCACATGCGAGATCACGCCAACACGGAAGGAGTGCGATGTCATCGCTGAGTGTTCACCTACGGCTCCCGGAGGACCATTCCGGGCTGCCGTTCCACCCGAGCTGTCCCGTCTGTCGACGCGACCGACTGGCCGGCTCGCTCGAGGGAGACGAGATCGTGTCGCGGAGGACGCAGGCGGCCCTCACGGCGGGCCTGCTCGTGTTCTCGGGTGTCGGAGCGCCGGCGGCCGCGGTGGCCGCGGGGCCTGACCAGGACGTCGATGGTTCCGCCGAGGTTGTCGCGAGCCCGGACCTGGTTGCGGATATCGACCAGACGACGACCGGGTGGGCCGACGGCGGGGCGGCCCCGGTGGAAGACGAACCGACGGCTGTCGTGCCGGAGACCGAGGACGGGTCGATGGACGCGGCGTTGCGCGAGCCTGCCGAGGAGCCGGTCATCGAAGCCGCGGTGACATCGAAGAGCCGGCCGAGGTGGAAGAGCCGGCGTCCGAGCCCATCGCTCTCGCCGCTCCGCCGGCCGACGCCAACCCAGCCGAGCAGGCTGCGTCGGAGGGCATCCGCGCGGACACCGCCGAGCGCGCGAAGCGGTACGCGCGGGTGAAGCGCACGAAGCCCGCCGGCCAGTCCCGCGTCATCGCTGCTCCGGCGCCCGTCGCGGCACCGGCAACGACGAACCCTGTGACGGTCCGCGTCGCGGCGGGCACGAACCAGAGCACGGTCGTCCGTGCCACATCCGACGCCCGGTTCCATGTCGTCCAGCGAGGCGAGTCGCTGTGGTCGATCGCGTCCGACCGGCTCGGTGAGCAGGCCGGCGTGGAACAGATCGCCCGCGAGGTCGACCGCCTGTGGCAGCTCAACGAGGACCGGATCGCCTCGGGCAGCCCCGACCTGCTGTACACCGGGACCCGCCTCAGGCTCCGATGAACCAACGCACGCGCAGCGCTCTCGTCGACGGGCTTCCGGCCCGGCAGGGAGCGCTCGCACGCGCTCGGAGACGCGCCCAACGGCTGACCGTCTCCCGCGCGGAACTCGAGGAGGCGCAACTCGACGCACGTTTGCTGGCGCATCCCGGCGTGACGCGGGCGAACGTCGTCGCCTTCATGAGCCCCACTGGTGGCGTCGGCAAGACGACGTGCGCGTTTGCTGCGAGCACGATTCTGGCCAGCCACCTCAAGTTGCGCACCATCGCCGTCGACCTCGGCCCCGGCTTTGGGACACTCGCCAACCTCGTGCCCGAACGCCGGCGTGCCGAGCACGGGATCGACGAGCTCCTCGCCGACGCCGACCGGCTCTTCACCGCCGCGGAGCTCGGCCCGTACGTCTCGAAGCTGTCTACCGGGCTGCACGTGCTCGCCGGCCGCCGCGAGCAAGGCCTCGACGCGGACCAGTGCGCCGAGCTCCTGGCATTGCTGTCCTGCTTCTACGAGGCGATCGTGCTCGACTTGGGCGCCGGCGTGATCGGGCCCACGCCCACGTTCGCAGCGAACCGCGCCGATCAGATCGTGCTCGTGACCACGCCGGACAGCATGGCGTCAGCCGTGACGCTCCACGCTCGCGCGCACCTCCGTCACCCCGAGCGGATCACTGTCGCGATCAACCGCAGCCACCGCTATGCCCGCGGCGAAGACCGGCCGTACCGGGCGGTGGCGATTCCGGATGACCACCAGCTCGCCGCAATGCTCGCGAGCCGCACGTACTCACTTGGCGCCATGAGCCACCCCGCTCGAACGGCGATCAAGCGCCTCGGCCTCGCCGTCGCCGAGCAGCTCGTCTAGCGCTTGCGGACGAGCGTGAGCCCGTCGGCGACGTGGATCATCACGCTGTCGACGCGCTCGTCCGCCGTCACGCGGTCGTTGAGTTCGTGCATGATCCGCGTGCGCTCGTCGTGCGGCGTGACCACGTCGCCTCCGAGGAACACGTTGTCGAGCAGGAGCAACCCGCCCGAGATCATCCGAGGCACGACGAGGTCGTAGTACGTCGGGTAGCCCTTCTTGTCGGCGTCGACGAAGACGTAGTCGAAGGTGGGCTCCTCGGGCATCGCCCGCAGCGCCTCGTCGGCCGGGCCGAGGCGGATCTCGACCCGGTCGCTCAACCCGGCCGCGTCGATGTTCCGGCGGGCGATCTCGGCGAACTCCTCCGACACCTCGAGGCAGGTCAGTGAGCCGCCCTCGGCGAGCCCTCGGGCAATCGAGATGGCTCCGTAGCCCGTGAACGTGCCGATCTCCAAGGCATTCCGCGCGCCCACCAGCCGGGCGAGCATCTCCAGGAGCGCTGCCTCGTCGGGCGTGGTGGCCATCATGGCCATCGGCAGCTCGGCCGTGTCGCGCTCCACGCGCGCGAGGACCTCGTCCTGTCGGGCATGGCGAGCCACGTAGTCGGCGAGCTCCTGCGTGATCTGCGTCTTCATCCGAGCCATGGACGCCGCAGCATACGTTCCGTGACGTAGTCGGCTGTCGCTCCCGGACGGATGCGAACGCCGCAACACGGACCTACCCTGGGCAGAGCCATGACCCGCGATCGGCTCGTCCAGCGCGTCATCCCGCTCGTCACCGGCGTGGTGCTCGGCGTCGCGCTCGTGCTCGTCACCTCGCAGCAGGCGGCGGACGCCGACAGCAAGTCGATCGACGCCGTAGCCCTCGCCCTGTGCCTCGTCACCGGCCTGTCGCTCGCCTTCCGGCGCTCGCACCCGCTCGAGCAGTTCCTGGTCGCGATCAGCGCCACCATCGTCTACGCGGCGCTCGACTACCCGGGCGGACCGATCTACGTCGTCGCCTTCGCCTCCGCGCTGGCCATGGTGGCCCAGCGGCGGAGCCTGATGCCCGTCGCCTTCGGCGGCGGCGCCGCGCTGATCGCCGTCCAGTTCGCCGTCTACGGCTGGGCGCTGCACCTGTTCGGCTTCGCCGCCGTCTGGTTCGTCGGCACGGCGCTGTTCGGCGAGGCCGTGCGGCTGCGGCGCGAGCAGCAGCGCACCACCGAGGCGCGCGCCGAGTTCGCTGAGCGCAGCCGCGAAGAGGAAGCGCGCCGGCGCGTGGCCGAGGAGCGGCTGCGGATCGCGCGCGACGTGCACGACGTGGTCGGCCACAGCCTGGCCACCATCGCGCTTCAAGCCGGCGTCGCCGAGCACCTGCTCGACGATCGCGAGCCGAAGGCGCGCGAGTCGATGGCCACGATCCGCCGCCTCAGCAGGGAAGCGCTGGCCGAGGTCAGCGCGATGCTCGGCGTACTGCGCGCCGACGACGGCGCCGAGCGCGCCCCGACCCCCGACCTCTCCGGCGTGACCGGCCTGGTCGAGGACATGCGCGCGGCCGGTCTCGACGTCGACCTCGAGCTCGACGAGCAGCCGGTGCCCGAGGTGGTCGGCGGCGCCGCGTTCCGGATCGTGCAGGAGTCGCTGACCAACGTCGTCCGCCACGCCGGCCCGGACGCCGCCGCGCACGTGCGCGTGGCCGCGATGGACGGCGCCGTCGAGATCGAGGTGTCCGACAACGGCCAGGGCGCAACGCCCGGCACGCCCGACGGCAACGGGCTGACCGGCATGCGCGAGCGCGCCGCCGCGCTCGGGGGCAGCTTCAGCGCCGGCAGCGCGCCGGGCGGCGGCTTCCGGGTCCAGGCGCTGCTGCCGGCGCGATGACCCGCGTCGTACTCGTCGACGACCAGGCGCTCGTGCGCGGTGGCCTGCGTGCGCTGCTCGAGGCGCAGGACGACCTCGAGGTGGTCGGGGAGGCGGCCGACGGCGAGGCCGCCGTCGCGACCGTCATCGACACCAAGCCCGACGTCGTGCTGATGGACATCCGCATGCCGAAGGTCGACGGGCTCGAGGCCACGCGCCGGATCGCCGCCGACCCGGCGCTCGCCGGCGTCAAGGTCGCTCGTGCTCACCACGTTCGAGATCGACGAGTACGTGTTCGAGGCGCTGCGCGTCGGCGCCTCCGGCTTCCTGCTCAAGGACGAGGAGCCCGTCGAGCTGCTCAGGGCCGTCCGCGTCGTCGCGGGCGGCGACTCGCTGCTCTCCCCCAGCGTCACCCGCCGCGTCGTCGAGGCCTTCGCCAGCGGCCCGAAGCCGAACGCGCCCGCGCTTGCCGGCCTCGACGAGCTGACCGAGCGCGAGCGCGAGATCGTCGCGCTGGTCGGCACGGGGCTCTCCAACCAGGAGATCGCCGAGCACCTCGTGATCTCCCCCGCCACCGCCCGCACCCACGTGAGCCGGGCGATGCTCAAGCTCGGCGCGCGCGACCGCGCCCAGCTGGTCGTCTTCGCCTACGAGGCCGGCCTCGTCACCCCCGGCCGCGGCGCCGGCAGCAACTAAGGGGGCCAGGCCCCCTTACGGCGGCAGCGGCGCTGTAGAGCCAAATCGCGGGGTGCGCAGCGAGGTACGCAGCGAGTAAGGGGGCCAGGCCCCCTTAGTACGGTGGGGGGCGTAGAGGAAGAGCCGCCTGGGGGCCGATGACGGATCGGGGAGGCGGGCCGACGATGGAGGCATGAAGCCTCCAACGACTCGACTCGGCCGGTTGGCCGACCTCGCATACCGCCGCCGCGGGCGCATGGTGCTCGCCTGGATCGCCGCGCTGGCCGCGGTGATCGCCCTCGCCCCGATGCTCGCGGGCGAGTCCGATGCCGACTTCGGGACGAGGGGCTCGGAGTCGGAGGAAGTGGCTCAGCTGCTGAACGAGAAGTTCGAACGCAGTGGCGAGTTCGTCACCGTTGCGTGGGACGGCGCGAACGCGCCCGGTGCTCAGAACACGATCGACCGCTTCGTCGCCCAGGCGAAGGAGGTGCCCGGCATCGGAGATGCCGAGGGCGCCCGCGTGTCGCCCGACGGCACGATCGGGGTGACGCAGCTCCAGCTGACCCGCCGCGGCTGGGACGTCCCGCCCGAGACCGGGCAGGCGCTGATCCGGCTGGCCGAGCAGAGCAGCACCGATGACGTCCAGATCGCGGTCGGCGGTGTGGTGATCCAGAACGCCGAGGAGGGCGGGAGCCCGGAGGGCATCGGCATGATGGCCGCCGCGGTGATCCTGCTGATCGCCTTCGGCTCGATCGTCGCCGCCGGCCTGCCGCTCGCCGTCGCCCTGTTCGGCCTCGGCATCTCGGCCGGCCTCATCACCGTGCTCGCCGCCTTCGTCGACGTGCCCGACTTCGCGCCCGCCGTGGCCGGCCTGATCGGCATCGGCGTCGGGGTCGACTACGCGCTGCTCGTGCTCACCCGCTTCCGTGCCGCGCTGGAGACCAGCGCGCCCCGCGAGGCGATCCGAGAAGCCGTCGAGACCGCCGGGCGCTCGGTGCTGGTCGCCGGCACCACCGTGCTGATCAGCGTCAACGGCCTGTTCCTCATGGGCGTCAGCTACCTGCAGGGCGTCGCGCTCTCCACCAGCCTCGCCGTGCTCGTGGTGATGGCCGCCTCGGTCACGCTGCTGCCCGCGCTCCTGGCCTTCGCCGGCCACAAGGTCAACCGGCTGCGCATCCCCGGCCTCGGCCGCGGCTCGCTGACCAGCGACCACACGCCTGCCGCGCGCTGGAGCCGGATGGTGCAGCGGCGCCCGGCGATCGCGCTCATCGCGGCCTCCGCGCTCGTGCTCGTCCTCAGCGCGCCGGTGCTCGACCTCAGGCTCGGCTTCCCGGACGCCGGCAACGACCGCGAGGGCACCCCGACCCGCACCACCTACGACATGATCAGCCGCGGCTTCGGGCCTGGCGCCAACGGTCCGCTGCTGGTCGCGTCGAACGACCCGCAGGCCCTGGACGAAGCAACCCACACGATCCGCGACACAGAGGGCGTCGCCTTCGTCTCCGAGCCGCAGCGCAACGCAGCCAACGACGCCGCGCTGCTGACGGTCGTCCCCACCACCAAGCCCCAGGACAGCGCCGACCTCGTGCACGCGCTCCGCGACGAGCTGCCGCAGAACGTCAAGGTCGGCGGCACCACCGCCGCCTTCGTCGACCAGAGCGAGCTGGTCGCCGCCCGGCTCCCGCTGTTCATCGCCGGCGTCGTCGGGCTGAGCTTCCTGCTCCTGCTCGCGGCCTTCCGCTCACCGCTGATCGCGCTCAAGGCGGGCGTGATGAACCTGCTCTCCGTCGGCGCCGCCTACGGCGTGATCGCCTACTTCGCGCAGGGAAACTGGGCCGGCGAGCTGATCGGCATCGACACCGCCACCCCGGTCGCGCCCTTCATCCCCGTGATGATGTTCGCCATCCTCTTCGGCCTGAGCATGGACTACGAGGTGTTCCTGCTCAGCCGCGTGCGCGAGGAGTACCTGCGCCACGGGGACACGGCCAAGCGCGGTCTCCGAGGGCCTGGCCCGCACGGCCCGCGTGATCACCGCCGCCGCGGCGATCATGGTCGCCGTCTTCCTCGCCTTCGTCAGCTCCCCCGAGCCGTTCCTGAAGCTGCTCGGCATCGGCATGGCGACGGCGATCCTGGTCGACGCGACGATCGTCCGGATGCTGCTCGTGCCCGCCCTGATGCAGCTGGTCGGGCGCGCGAACTGGTGGATCCCGGACTGGCTCGACCGGGCGCTGCCGCACCTCGGTCAGGCGGCGACGGTGGCGCCGAGCGGGAGCGGGCGGCCGATCAGGTAGCCCTGCCCGAGCTCGCAGCCCAGCTCGGCGAGCCCCTCGCGCTGGTCCTCGCGCTCGATCCCCTGCGCGACGACCTGCAGGCCGAACATCGCCCCGAGCTGGACCACCATCGAGAGGACGGCCCGGTCGTGCCCCGCACGGCCGGCGCCGTCCACGAACGGCCGGGCGATCTTGAGCATGTCGACCGGGCCGCGAGCGCAGCAGCTCCACCCCGTGGCGCCCGCTGCCGAAGTCGTCGACCGCGATCCGCACGCCGATGCCGCGCAGCGCCGCCAGCCCCTCCTCAGGGGCGGCGGCCAGCGCGCGCTCGGACAGCTCGAGCACGAGCCGCGCCGGATCGAGCCCGGTCGACTCGAGCACGTCGCGCACCGTGGCCGGATCGAGCGTCGCCACGTTCACGTGGACCGCGGGCACGGCGCCGCGCGCAGCGGCCTCGCAGGCCTGGAAGAGCACCTCGCGGTCGACGGCCAGCGCCAGGTCGCCCTCGGCGTCGGGCACGAACGAGCCGGCACCCAGGAGCCCCAGCCGCGGGTGGCGCCAGCGCGCCAGCGCCTCCACCGCCACCTCGCCCCCGTGCACCAGCGAGACGATCGGCTGGAAGTGGGCGACGATCTCGCCGCGCCGCAGCGCCTCGGCCAGATCGTCGCGACCGGTCAGCGCCTCGCCGGCAGCCTGCATCTCCGGGAACCAGACCCGCATCTGGCTCTTGCCCGCCTCCTTCGCCCGGTACATCGCCACGTCGGCGCGGTGCAGCAGCTCGCCCGACACCAGCGACCCCGCGGCCGCGGTGGCGATGCCCACCGAGGAGCGCACCCACAGCTCCTCGCCGTCGACCACCACCGGCTCGGCCAGCAGGTCGAGGATGCGGCCCGCGACCTGCTCGCCGTGGTGGTCGTCGACGTCCTCGAGCAACACGGCGAACTCGTCGCCGCCCATCCGCGCCGCGATGTCGCCCGGCCGCACCGACGCCTCGAGCCGCCCGGCGGCCGCCACCAGCACCGCGTCACCCGCGGCGTGCCCGGCGCGGTCGTTGATCGCCTTGAAGTCGTCGAGATCGAGGAAGAGCACCGTCGCCATCCCCGCCGTGCGCTCCAGCGAGGCCTCGACCCGGCGCAGGAAGAGCGTGCGGTTGGCCAGCCCGGTCAGCGGATCGCTCTGGGCCTGGCGCTCCAGGCGGTCGAGCTCGAGCGACAGGCCGGCATGGGCGGCCAGCGCCTCGAACAGGCGCAGATCCTCATCCGTGAACGTGTCGGTGGCGCCGATGCGGTCGCCCAGCACCATCACGCCCGCCAGCCGCGTCTCGCCGCGCACCGGCGCGATCAGCGCCTGCTCGATGCCGCGATCGGTCAGGTACTGACGCAGCTCGGCCGAGCAGCGGTCGCGCTCCACCTGCACCGCCCCGTCGTGCTCGACGGCGGCGCGCAGCGCGCCGGCGGCAGCGTTGGCGAGCGGCACCATGACCTCCTCGTGGCCGTCCGGCCCGCGGGAGGTGCGCAGCGCGCCGACGTCCGGCCCTGGCAGCACCACCAGCTCGGCGGTCTTGACGCGGAAGCTCGAGCGCGTGCGCCGCAGCAGGTCGAGCAGCTCGGCCTCCAGCTCACCGCCGCGCGACAGCGACCGGGTCACGCCGTAGAGGAACTCGAGGCTCTGGTGCTTGGCGCGCTCGGACACCCAGGCGCGATAGGCGAGCAGCAGCACGGCGGCGGGCGGGAGCAGCAGCCAGCCGGCCTTCAGGTCATGCGCGACGACGGTCGCGCCGGCCAGCGCCACGCTCGTGTTCGTCAGAGCCACCAGCAGGTCGGCGCCGAGCATGCCGGCCAGCTTGCGCGACGGGATCGAGCCCTCCGAGAGCCCGATCGCGCAGAAGACGAGCACGGCGGCGGTGGCGGAGCTGGCCAGCACGGCCACGAACGTCGCCCCCCACACCGCGGGCCCGATCTCCGCCGGGGCCGGCGCCAGCGCGTGCAGCGTGATCGCGGCCAGCGCCGCGGTCAGCCCGAACTGGGCGAGGTTGAAGAACAGCCGCGTCGGGCTCTGCCCGCGCGTGCAGACGAGCACCACGGCCGGACCGGCGATCGCCGCCAGCACGAGATCGCTCGGCGACGCGAGCAGCAGGCCGAGCACCAGCGGCAGCTCGGACAGCGACAGCGAGTGCGCGCTCCCGCGCACGTGCGCGTGGATGACGAACAGCTCGGTCGCCGCGAAGCCGGCGGCCAGCGCCCACCACGGGATGCGGACCTCGTCCCCGTAGGGCACGAGGTCCCGCACCACCTGGTGCCACAACACGATCGCCGCGACAGCCGTCGCGGCGATCAGTGTGCCGAGTGTGACCCGGGTCAGCCGACCAAGCTGTCGATCCACGAAGCTCCAGACCAGCGGCGGCCGGACCAGCGCCGGCCGGACCAGCGGCGACCGGACCACTCGGCCCCGCCGGTCGCGTACTCGTCGTTGTCGTGCAGGGCGCGGGCCAGCGCGCGGCGGTCGAGGATGGCCGGCTGCCAGTTCTGGCGGACCGAGGCGGCGTCCGGCACCGGCGCGGCGAGCGTGCGCTTGAGGTCCACGCGGCCGGCGCCGTCGGCGTCGCGCGGGTCGGGCAGGTCGACCGCGCCGGCCATCAGCAGCGCCTTGACCTGGTCGGGCGCCAGCTCCGGCTTGGCCGACAGCAGGCGGGCCACGACGCCGCTCACCACGGCGGAGGCCTGCGAGGTGCCGCTGCCGCGGAAGTAGGCGCCGCCGACGCGGGCGCCGGGGTACTCGCGGTCGAGCGCGGAGCCCGGCACGCGCAGGGAGACCACCTTCGTGCCCGGGGCCACCACGTCGGGCGAGCGATAGCGGGAGCGGCTCGAGAAGTCGGCCACGCGATCGTCGGCCGGAGCGACGGTGTCGCGCGTGTCGGACGCGCCGGCGGCGATCACGAACGGATCGGCGGCCGGGATGTCGAGCCGGTTGGCGTAGGCGCCGTTGTTGCCGGCGGCGGCCACGACGACGATGCCCTCGCGCCACAGCTGCTCGACGGCCCATGCGAGCACGTCGTTCTTGTAGCCGCCGCGGTCCTCGACGCCGAGCGCGAGGTTGACGACGCGGATGTTGAGCCCGTCGGCGTTGCGGTTGCGCTGGACCCACTCGAGCGCGGAGAGCACCTGCGCGAGGCTGGTCTCGCCGTCGGAGCCGGCCACCTTGAGGCTGACGATGCGCGCGCCCGGCGCCACGCCGGCGAAGCCGGTGACCGGGTCGCGGCCGGCGATCAGGCCGGCCAGGTGGGTGCCGTGGCCGAAGGTGTCGAGCGTCGCGAGCCGCCGGTTGCGCCGCTCGGAGGAGAAGTCGGGCCCGTGGATCACGCGGCCGGGCTCGGCGAGCGAGCCGACCGGGACCACGCCGGAGTCGATCAGCGCCACGTCGACGCCTGCGCCGAGGGGCGCGCCCGCCACGATGCCGCTGCCGCCGGCGACGCGATCCATCGAAGTGGTGCCCTCGTCCGCGCGCGCGGAGGCGGGCAGCAGGAGCACGAGCGCGGCGAGCCCGAGGGCTGCCATCCGGGCAGGCTTCGGCCTGCCTCGTCCGTCCCAGCGGATCCCGTAGCGAATCGTCAAGCGGTTCCCTTCCGTGGCCTGTGTGTCGGTGGCGATCAGTCGCCTCCGAGACCGGTATCGGCACCACTCGGGGAACGCTCAGGCGGACATACGTCCAGAATCAGCCAAAAGCCGGAACCACCCGCTCGGCGACGAGCTTGAGCTGGCTCCGGATGTCCGGCACGTTCTCGACCGTCTGGCCGGAGAAGAACTCGACGAGGTGCGAGTCCGAGAGCGCCAGGATCATGTGGTTGACGCCCGCAGGCTGCATGTCGGCCTTGATCTTCTCGACGCACTCCTCGGGCGTGCCGGCCAACGAGAGCTTCTCCGACAGCTCCGGCCGGAACAGCTCGATCGCCTTGGCCACGTCGCCCGCCCCCAGGGCGTCGACCACAGGCTGGACCTCCTCGGTCGTGATCCCGTGGCGCTCGAGCTGCTCGGGCGCCATCGAGGAGATGTAGAAGGCCACGAGGATCCGCGCGGCCTTCTTCGCTGCGGCGCCGTCTTCGGCCACCACGGTGACCACCCACGCGCCGAGGTCGAACCCGTTGAGATCGCGTCCGGCGTTCGAGGCGCCCTTGCGGACGTTCTCGACCACGTAGTCGTAGGCCTCGCGCGAGTACGAGAGCGCGTGGTGCAGCCCGTCGGCAAGCTCGCCCGCGGCGATGAACGAGCGCGGGCCCTTCATGCCCCCCATCAGCAGTGGGATCCGCTCCTGCACCGGCCGGGCGGCCGTGAACAGGCCCGTGTACTCGAAGAAGTCGCCCTTGAAGTCGATCTTCCCCTCGTCCAGGAAGGTGCGCATGACGTGCAGCGCCTCCTTCAGGCGAGAGAGCGGCTTCTTGGCGGCCCAGTCGATGTGGTACTGCTGCATCAGCCCGAAGTTGCCGGTGGAGACCACGGCCTCCATCCGCCCGCCGGTCAGCTCGTCGAGCGTCGCCAGCTGCTGGCAGATCAGCGTCGGCTCGCGCAGGAAGACGTGGGTCACGTTGGGGCCGAAGCGGATGCGCTCGGTCTTGTCGGCCGCCGCGGCGAACAGCACCCATAGGTCCTTCCACCACGTCTCGTCGACCGAGTAGCAGGCGTAAAACCCCAGCTCGTCCGCGGTCTTGATCGTTTCGATCGAATCCGCGAGGGGATAGGCGGGGAGTATGCAGCAGCTGAACTTCATCCGTCCTCCTCCGGCATCGTCTCGGACCCCAGCCCCGTCCCCAGGACCTCGTCCGCGAAGTGGTCGTGCATCCAATCCAGGTGATCCCAGCGCGCCGCCACGAGTCGCTGGGTGTCCCAGGCCGGCATGTCCTGCTGCGGGAAGATCTGCATCTTCTCCGGGTCGATCTCGTAGACGTGCTCGAACCGCATGACCACGTCGTCGTTGATGCGCTGCGCCTCCGGCGGCTTCTGGTCGCCGAGCCTGAAGATGCTCATTCGTAGGCCTCGTCCATCGACTGCTTGCCGGGGTTCATCACGTTGTTGGGGTCGAGCGCGCGCTTGATGCGCTTGACCACTTCCCACGAGGAGCCCATCTCGGTCGGGACGAGCTCGGCGTCGCCCTCGCGGGTGGCGCCGTGGCAGGCCGTCATCGAGCCGCCGTACTTGAGCGAGACCTCGGAGATCTCGCGCTTGCAGCGCACCCAGGCGTCCCAGTTCGCCTCGTCGAGCTTCTGCTCCCAGATCCCGACGTCGATCTCCACGAGGTAGTCGCCCCACGGCTTATAGGCGCCGCTCGTGTACGCGAACATCCCCCAGTCGTCGAAGATCCCGTACTCGGCGATGTACCTGTCGACGATCGCGTGCCACTCCTCGCGCACCTGCGGGAGCACCGAGTAGTTGAGCGCGGCGTCCTCGCAGTGCCAGGACATCGGCACGACCTGGCCGTCCTGCGTGCGGCCGTGCAGCGGCGTCGCGTAGCGGTCGTGGCGCGAGGCCCAGTCGCCCTGCGAGATCTCGTCGCCGAGGTACTTGCCGCCGTCGGCGCGGCCCATCTCCATGACGAGCTTCGACGCCGGCTCGACCTCCGCCCGGCGCCCGTACATGGCGACGGCGATCACCGACCGCACGTCCTCCGGCTGCGGGATGTAGGCCTCGTCGTCGCGGCGCAGGTAGCGCAGCTTCCACTCGTCGAAGAGCACGACGCCGGCGATCGTCGCCAGGCCCGACTTGGTCAGCGCGCCCATGGTCCGGTAGGCCTTCATGTAGTCGTCGAACGCGAAGAACGCGGCGAACTCGGTCTCCGGCCGCGGGACCAGCTCGAGCGTGGCCTCGGTGCAGATGCCGAGCGTGCCCTGGTGGCCCGTGAACAGGTGCTTCAAGGTCAGCCCCGTCGAGGACTTGCGCAGCTTGCGGCCGCCGCCCTCGGCGATCTCGACGATCTCGCCGGTCGGCAGCACGACCTCCATCGAGATCACGAGGTCGCGCGTGTGGCCGAAGCGCGCGCCGAGCAGCGACCAGCCGCCGGTGCCGATCCGCCCGCCGACCAGCGAGCACGGGTACGACGCGGGGTCGTCGGGATAGAAGACGCCGTGCGGGCGCAGCACCTCGTTGAGCTTGAGCATGTTGATGCCCGGCCCGACGGTCACCGTGCGGTCCACGAGGTCGATCTCGTGGATCTGGTTCATCAGCTTGACGTCGACGAGGATGCCGCCGCGGCCGCGCATGGGCACCGCGCCGTCGGACAGCCCCGTGCCGCCCGCGCGCGGGACGACCGGGATACCGAGGCGGTTCGCGAGCTTGACCACCTCCGAGACCTCGACGGCGGTCTTCGGCAGCACCGCGACGTGCGGCAGGTGCTCGCCCCAGCGGTGGACCGGGAACGGCGCCGGCACGCGAGTGCGGACGACGCGCGAGGAGATGTTGTCGAGGACGCGGTCGTCGTCGCCGATGATCGCGCGCAGCTCGTCGAGCACCGAGGCGTCGAGGGAGGCGATCATGCCCGCGCCTCGGCGCTCGTGTGGCCGCCGACCTCGATGCCCGCCGACTGCGCGAGCAGCTCGAACAGGTCCATCACCTCGAGCGTGCCGACCTCCGACAGCGGGCGCTCCGACCACGGGCACGCGCTGATCAGCGCGTCGACCTCCATGTCGGCCGCGCGCTGCACGCGCCGGCGGCTGATCTCGGCGGTGATCTCGGGCTTCTCGATCGGCAGGCCGCCGCCACCGCCGCTGCAGTAGCTCCACTGCGTGACGCGGTCGACGTCCTTGTAGGTCAGCCCCGGGATCGCCCGCAGCAGCTCGCGCGGCGCCTCGTGGACGCCCTTGCGCTTGTTGAGCCGGCATGGGTCGTGGTAGGTGACGACGCGCTCGACCGGCTCGGTCAACGCGATCTTGCCCTCGCGTACGAGCTCGGCGATCAGCTCGACCCCGAGCACGATCTCGAACTCGTAGGCGTCGCCGAAGTACTTCGGGTAGTCCTCGGTGAAGGCGATGAAGTCGTGCGGGTCGGGGCTGATGATGCGCTTGGCGCCGACCGCCCGCCAGTCGGCCACGTTGTGCTCGGCGTGCTTGCGCGCGAGGTCGAGGTAGCCCATCTCGGCGGCCGGCCCGCCGCAGCACCACTGCTCGCGCATCAGCCCGAACTCCACTCCGGCGCGCTGGAGCAACTGGGCGAACGCGCGCGTGTAGGAGGTGCGGTAGAACGCCGCCTCGCAGTCGACGAAGAGGATCGTCTCGCCGCCGACCGGGATGTCGAGGCCCTCGGCCCAGTCGGCGACGTGCTCCTGCGAGACGTCGACCTCGCCGAGCACCGGCTCGTTGTGGTTCGCGGCCAGCCGCTCGTTCCACAGCTTCCAGCCCTCGCGCTCGTTGCCGGTCTCCACCATCAGCGCCCGCATCGCCTTGACGACCTGGACGGTCTGCGTGCGATGGCGGTAGAAGTCGCCGGTGAAGAGCGAGTTCGGGCAGCGCAGCTCGCAGGCCCCGCACTGGGTGCAGTGGACGTAGTCGTCGGCCACGTCGGCCACGTCCACGAGGCCCTGCTCCATCGCCACGATGTTCGCGTGGAAGGCCGTCGGCGTGTGGTTCTCGTTGCGAGTGACCTGCATGACCGGGCACACCTCGCGGCAGAACTTGTGGCCCGAGGAGAAGCAGCCGTACGCGTTGTCGCGCCAGCGCTCGACGAACTCGCGCTGGTCCCCGTTGCTCGTCGGTTCGGTCATCCAGCCTCCTTGTCCGGGGCGCGAACGTATCACGCGTCACATGGCCTCGAACGGTTGCAGCGAGCGGGCGCCAGGCGTACCGTCAAAGCTGCCCGTTGGCGACCGGGAGGACGAGGGTCATGAGCACCACGCAGGCGCATGGCATCGAAGCGGTGACGGCGTTTCTGGACGCCCAGGGGGTGAGCCACGAGGTCGTTGAGCACCGGCCCACCTTCAGCGCCGCCGCGGAGGCGCGCGCTTCCGGTGCCGAGCCGCGCGAGGCCGCCAAGACGCTCGCCCTGCGCGACCACGATCAGTACCGGATGGCTGTCATCCCGGCCACCCACCGTCTCGATCTCGCGCGCGTGCGCGAGCTCCTGGGCGGCTCGAGCCACCTCCGGCTGGCCACCGAGGCCGAGCTGGAGCAGGACTTCCCGATGTTCGACGTCGGGGCGATGCCGCCGCTGGGGCCGATGATGCCGATGCCGGAGATCATCGACGTGCACCTGCTCTACCACGAGCGCATCGTGTGCGCGGGCGGCGACCACAAGCACTCGCTGAAGATGGACCCGCGCGACCTGCTGCGGGTGTGCGAGCCGCGGGTGGCGGCCATCTGCGAGAGCTCGGACGGCCGCAGCCGCTTCCGCGACCTGCCGAGGGTCTAGACGAGCCGGAGGCCGGCGGTCACGACGGCCGCGATCGCCACCACGGCGATCATCGGCAGGCGCAGCGCGAGCGCGCCCGCGGCGGCCAGCAGGCCGATGGCGCTCTCGTCGACCGCGATCGTGCGCTCCGGGCCGCCGAAGATGTCGACCACCACGAGCGCGGCGAGCAGGCTCGGGGCGAGCCGGGACACGATGCCCGACATCGACTCCGGCAGCTCGCGGCCGCCGAGGGCGACCGGCCCGAGCGCCTTGATGGCGACGGTGCCGGCGGTCAGCAGGAGGATGGCGATCCAGGCGGTGCTCATCGGGAGCGCACCCCCAGCAGGGCGGCGAACGCGGCGGCCACGACCGGGATGCCGGGCGGCGTGAAGGGGATGAGCACGAGCGCGATGGCCCCGCCGAGGAAGGCGCTGGCGAACATCGAGCGGTCGCGCATCTCCTCGGCCAGGAGCGCGAGGTAGAACGCCGGGAAGATCGCGTCGAGCCCGAGCGCCTGGGGGTCGCCGAGCAGGGCGCCGCCGAAGGCGCCGATCGCGGTCCCGACCCACCACGCGGCGGCCTGCGGGATTGTGGCGCCCATCATCAGATTGCGGCTGAACGTGCCGTCGCCGCGGTTGGCGATCGCCCACGAGGCGTCGACCATGGTCTGCGCCTCGACGGCACGGCGGAACGGCCCGCCCTTGAGGGCGGGGGCGACCGCGAAGCCCATGGGCAGGAAGCGGGTGTTGATGAGCAGGCCGGCGGAGACGGCGGAGGCGAGGCCGCCGCCGGCGGCGAGGATGCTCACCGAGCCGAACTGCGCGGCGCCGCCGAACACGAGGATCGACATCGCGATCGCCGCCCAGGCGCCCATGACGGGCTCGGCCAGCACGCCGAACGACATGCCGATCGCGAGCGTGGGTAGGACGAACGGCAGCGCAGCCTTGATGCCGTCGCTGAGCGGCGGGTCGTCGCGGGGCGGGACGACGAGCTCCTCGCGCTCCGCGTCCGCGTCGTCTGATACCTGCAAAGTGCTCATGCCGGTGTTATAACACACCCAAACGGGATTTGCTAGTATGAATCCATGGAGCAGTCGCTGATCGAGCCCGGAGAGCGCAGTCCCGCCCCTGGGCCGCTGCGGGTGATCCAGCTCTTCGTCAACACGAACGACCTCGAGACCGGGCCCGATCTGCTGCCCGACGCCGGCGCCCTGCGCGCCTGGCTGGTCGCGCACGAGCTGCTGGGAGACGAGCCGGTGACCGCCGAGGACCACGCGCGCGCGATCGAGCTGCGCGAGGCGATCCGCGGCCTGGTCTCGGCGCACGCCGGGCTCGACCACGACCCGGCGGCCGGCGAGATCGTCAACGAGGCCGGCCGCCGCGCCGGCCTGGTGCCCGTGCTCGAGGACCCGGCGACGCGCTTCGAGCCGACGGCCGGCGGGGTCGACGGCGCGCTCGGCCACGTCGTCGCCGCCATCCACGCCGCCATCGCCGAGGGCACCTGGGATCGCCTGAAGGCCTGCGAGCGCGACGTCTGCCGCTGGGCCTTCTACGACCATTCGAAGAACCGCTCGGGCCACTGGTGCTCGATGGCCGTCTGCGGCCAGCGCGAGAAGAACCGCCGCGCCTACCGCCGGCGCCGCGCCCGCGCCGCATGACCGTCACGTCGAGTGACGGCACGCGGATCGCCTACGACCGCGAGGGCGACGGGCCGGCGCTGATCCTGGTCGGCGGCGGCCTCGACGACGGGGCCGAGAACGCGCCGCTCGCGGCCGAGCTGGCGCGCTCCTTCACCGTCCTCAACTACGTCCGCCGCGGCCGCGGCGCCAGCGGCGACACGCAGCCGTACGCGCTGGAGCGCGAGATCGAGGACCTCGGGGCGCTGGTCGCCGAGGCCGGCGGGTCGGCCCACGCTTACGGCGTCTCCTCCGGCGGCGCGCTCGCGCTCGAGGCCGCGGCGGCGGGCGTCGCACTCGAGCGGCTCGCGGTGTACGAGGTGCCGTACAGCATCGGCGAGGACGCGGTGCGGCGCTGGCGCGAGTACACCGAGCAGCTCGCCGGCGCCGGCCGCGACGAGGCGATCGAGCTGTTCATGCGCGTGGCGGGCTCGTCCGAGGAGAGCATCGCGGCGGCGCGGAGCTCGCCGCATTGGCCCGCGGCCCTCGCCCACACGCTGGCCTACGACGCCGCGTGCCTGGGCGACGGCCTCCCGCCCGCGCGCTTCGCGGAGATCGGGCAGCCGGTGCTGGTGGCCACGGGCGGCGGCGCGGAGTTCTTCGAGCTGGCCGGCGACGCCCTCGCCGCGACCCTGCCGGACGCGGAGCGAATGGTCATCGAGCGCCAGGGCCACGTCGCCGACCCGGCGGCGGTCGCGCCGGTGCTCGAGCGGTTCCTCGGCAGCTAGCTGCTCGGATTTCGGCGTCGAATCCTGTTCTAGTGGGCCAGGACCCCACCTAGGCAGGATGCTTGCCGCGCGGCCGGTTCCCCAGCCTCCCTACCCGGCCGCCGTTGACGTTCGCCCGTCGGCCACGGCAGCCGGCGCCGCGACCGGCCGGCGCAGCCGGAACGCGACCAGGCCGCCGAGCGCGGCCAGCACCGAGATCGCGCCCGCCAGCGCGAGCGTGCCGCGCGCGCCGATCGTCACGACCAGCACTCCGCCCCAGGCCAGCGCGACGAGCTCGGCACCGTTGCGCATCCCGTTGTAGGCCGCGAAGGCGCGGCCGTGGTAGCGGCCTGGCACGCGCTCCTGGATCAGCGCGCGCGTGAGCACGTTCTTGACGCCGTGGCCGATGCCGCCGGTGAAGAACATCGCGGCGCCGAAGCCGGCGGCGAGCCAGACCGTCGGCAGGCCGAGCCCGGCCCCCTGCACGGCGACGGCCACCAGCGCGGCGCCCGCCAGCGCGCCGGCCTTCACGCGCCGCGAGACGACGACCGCCCCGATGACCATGCCCAGCATCCAGGACGAGAAGATCGCGCCGTAGGCGATGCCGCTCGCGCCGAGGTCGTCCTTGATGAACACCACCTCGGCCGCGATCGACGCGCTCATGAACAGCAGCGACACGAGCACGGTCGCGATCACGACGGCCAGCGTGCGGTCGCGGAACAGCAGCACGATGCCGTCGCGCGCTCGTTCCCCGTGCGCCTCCGGATGCGGCTGCCGGCGCGCCCTCAGCAGCCCCGCGGCCAGCGCGACGAGCGCGAAGGACGCCGCATCGACGAGCACCGCCGCCTCGGTGCCGCCGGCAGCGGCGAGCGCGCCGCCGAGCACGGGTCCCGCCGCCATGCCGGCGTAGCGGGCGGCCTCGACGGGCCCGTTGAGGCCGCTGCCGATGACCGGCACGAGCGCGAACTCGGCCGGCTGGGCGACGGCGAAGCCGGCGCCGAGCAGCGCCGCCAGGGCGAGCGTCGCCGCCGTCGAGTCCAGCGTGAGCGCCAGCGCCGCGGCGACCACCGCCTGCGCCACCGACGCCCACAGCAGCAGCCGGCGCGTCTCGACGCGGTCGGCCAGCAGCCCGGCGGCCGGCGCGAGCAGGACGATCGGGCCCCACAGGCAGATCATCAGCGCGGCGACCGCTGCCCCGGAGCCCGTCTGCTCGTGCACGTGCAGCGTGAGCGGGATCCAGAGCAGGAAGTCGCCGAGCGCCGAGATCCCGACCGCTCCGACGATGAGCCGGCCGTCGCGGGTCATGCCGCCCGCGTGAGCGCCGTCGGCGGCGGGACGTTGCCGCTCGCGCGGAACACGTTGTCCGGATCCCAGACGGCCTTGATCCAGGCCAGGCGCTCGTAGCTGCCCGGCCCGTAGCCCGCGCGCACGCGCTCCACGCCCTCGTCGCCGGTGAAGTTGAGGTAGACGGCGCCGGTGGAGAAGGCGGCGAGGTCGTCGCGGAAGGCGCGCGCCCACTCGATGTTGGCGGCGTCGCCCGCCGGGTCCTCCCACATGCCGAACGGGTGCACGACGAAGCGCGCGTCGCGGGCCGACAGCGGCGACGCGTCCTGGCCCACGCGGGCCACCGCGCCGCCCCAGCTGACCATGAACAGCTGAGACAGGCCGGCGGGCATCGCCTCCGACCGGCTGGCGATCGCCTCGATGGCGGCGTCGGGCAGGTCGGCGAGGTGCTCGGTCGTCCAGTAGTTCCGGTAGCCCGGCGGGTCGTCGATCATGCACTGGAAGTCCGCGTACGGCATCGGGCCGAAGTGGTCGACCTCGGGTCCGGCGGCGCGGATGCCGGCCAGCGCCTCGGCGCCCTCGTCGAGCGGGCCGGCGTACATGCCGGCGATCGCCACCACGAGCTCGCCGTGCAGGTGCGCGGGGATCTCCTCCTCGGCGGGGCCGCGCAGGTACAGGAAGGCCAGGCTCAGCCCCTCGGGCGCGTCGCGCATGACGTCGCGGTAGAGCCTCATCAGCTCGCGCCCACGGGCCGCGGGGTACAGCGCGAGGCCGGCGAAGACCTCGCGCTCGAGCGGGTGCAGCCGGAACTCGAACGCGGTGACCACGCCGAAGTTGCCGCCGCCGCCGCGCAGCGCCCAGAACAGGTCGGGGTTCTCGCTCGCCGAGGCGCGCACCTGCTCGCCCTCGGCGGTCACGAGCTCGACCGCGAGCAGGTTGTCGCAGGCCAGGCCGTGCTTGCGCTCGAGCCAGCCCGACCCGCCGCCGAGCGTGAGCCCGCCCACGCCGGTGGTCGACACGCGGCCGCCGGTGGTGGCGAGGCCGTAGGGCTCCGTCGCGCGGTCGAACTGCGACCAGGTGGCGCCAGCGCCGACACGCGCGATCCGGCGCTCGGGGTCGACCTCGACGTCCGCCATGCCCCGGACGTCGATCACGAGCCCGTCGTCGACGAGCGAGAGCCCAGCCACCGAGTGGCCGCCCGCGCGGACCGCGAGCGGGAGCCCCTGGCGGCGCGCGTAGGCGATCGCGTCGGCGACGTCGGCCGGCGAGGCGCAGCGCGCCACCACGGCAGGCCGGCGCTCGATCATCGCGTTGTTGAGCGTCGTGGTGTCCGCGTACTCGGGGGTGCCGGGCTCGTACAGGTTCATGCGGCGAAGCTACGGGCCGCCGCGCGCCGCGACTTCGCCGTTTACGGCCATCCGGCGCCCTGGCCGGAAACGGCCAGCTAGAGGAGCCCGGCGCGCGCCGCGTAGGCGACGGCGGCGGTGCGCGAGGGCAGCCGCAGCTTGGTGCGCACGTTCGCCACGTGGCGGTGCACGGTGTGCTGGCTGAGCACCAGCCGCTCGGCGATCTCGGCGTCGTTGAGCCCCTGGGCCACAAGCCGCAGGATCTCGAGCTCGCGCGGGGTGAGCTCGTTCAGCGCGCGCCGTTCGGCCGCGGGTACGCGCACGCCGAGCCGCTCGAGCGCCGCCCGTCCTGCCTCCTCCTCGGCGGCGGCGGCCCGGTCCCGGCCGAGCGCCGCCAGGGCGCCGGCCAGCTCGAGCCGGGCCAGCGCCTCCTCGTAGGCGGCGGCCGACTCGGCGAGCAGGTCGACGGCGTCCTCGAACGCGCGCCGCGCCTGCTCGTGGACGCCGCGCGCCGCCGCCAGCGCGCCTGTCGCGCGTCGCGCCCGGCCGAGGACGTACGGCGTGCCGATCTCGGCCGCGATGCGCTCGAGCTCCTCCAGCGCGTCGGCGGCTTCGTCGAGCTCGCCCAGCGCCGCACGGGCGCGCACGAGCAGCTCGAGCGCGGGCAGGTGGTCGAGCCGCGCGCCGGCCGGCGCGCGCCGCAGCGCGCGCTCGGCGGCGTCCGCCGCCGCGGCGGGGTCGCCGCCCTCGA
This sequence comes from uncultured Solirubrobacteraceae bacterium, assembly GCA_963835525.1. Lineage (GTDB taxonomy): Bacteria > Actinomycetota > Thermoleophilia > Solirubrobacterales > Solirubrobacteraceae > DASSUW01. The sequence goes on along the minus strand of CAWIFM010000008.1, from coordinate 545,820 downwards.
GCGCGAGCAGGCCGAGCCCGACGATCGCCCGCTGGTGCGTCCCGGCCTGCGTGAACAGCTCGCGCGCCTCGTCGAACCTGCCCTGGCGGGCGCGCAGCTCGCCGAGCCGGGCGAGCGCGCCCGAGGTCATGGCCGGCCGCGAGCGCCGCAGATCGCCGACCGCCCCGGTGAGCTCGAGCTCAGCCGTGACCCAGTCGCCGTTGGTGGCCAGCACGTTCCCGTAGGCGCTGCGGCAGATGCCGACGAGCTGGCGCACGCCCCAGTCGTCCGCGTGCGTCCGCACGGCCTCGCACCACTGTGTCGCGCGCGGGAAGTCGCCGACGCCCTCGCACGCCGAGATCAGGTAGCAGAGCGCCCAGCCCCTGGAGATCGGCAGCCGCAGGTCCTCGCCGCGCGCGATCACCGACGCCTCGTCGAGCAGCCGCATGCCGGCCTCGATGCGGCCGCGCCGCACGTGGGTGATGCCCTCCAGCGATAGCCCTACCGCCTCGAGGTCGGGCAGGCCGACCGTGCGCCCGAGACCGGCGGCGCGCTCGGCCAGCAGCGCCGCCCGGTCGAGGTCGGCGTCGACGTTCATCGCGTAGGAGCCCTCGTGCAGCGCGAGCCAGCCGTGCTCCTCGCCCTCGGGGACGACCTCGTCGAGCAGCCGGTGGCTGCGCTCGAGCCAGCCGCGCGCGACCGCGTGGTCGCCGCGGAACTCGAGATGGTCGGACGCCAGCCAGGCCGTCACCCGCCCGGCGCCGCGGGGATCGCCCTCGGCGCGGTACGCGCGGTAGGCGCGCTCGCGCGCGTCGAGCGTGAGGCTCTCGTCCGACAGCCAGTAGCCCGCCCAGCCCAGGCCCTCGTACGCCTCGCCGGACGGGGCGGCCTCGATCGCCGCCGCGAACCGCACGCGCGCCTCGTCCCACGCGCCGGTGCGGAGCGCTTCGTGCGCGGAGGCGAGCGTGTCCGTGGTCATGCCCGTGCGAATCCTCGCACGGGCATGACCTCGTCGGGGGGAGGATCAGTCGCGCTCGAAGTAGCGCTTCAGCGAGTCGTGGGCGATGTCGTGGCCCGAGCTCCGCGCCGTCGACGTCGGCCTTCCGGAAGTGGATGCCGGACTAGACGCGGGCGTCGACCACCTCGTCGACCGCCTCGTCGAAGCTGCGGATAGCTCCGTGTCGTGTTCGAGCTGAGGCTCGTTGACGCTGAACCGCACGTGGTGGCCGAAGACCTCCTCGAGCGCCTCGCCCATCGCGCCGCTCACGCCCGAGAGGCCGGACGGCTGTTCGGGATAGGGCGGCGTGTTGATCAGCGGCAGCCACCCGGTGTCCGCCTTGGTCGCCGGATTGTCGTCCCGGCCGGCCTCGCGGATCGCGGTGATCGGGCGCCAGAACAGATAGCTGCGCCTTGCCGTTCCACACGCTGATCAGCGCGTCCGCGCCCGTCATGTAGAGCATGGCGAACATGCGCGCCGCTCTCGATGCTGCGCAGGCCGCGGTCGATCGCGAGCTTGCGGGCGGCGCGGGTCCACGGCTGCGGGCCCTCCGCCCAGAAGCGCGCCTGCGTCGGTCTGGTCCGCGGTGCGCGTCGTGGAGGTGAGCGACCCGATCGTCTTGACCTCGTCGAACTCACGCGCGTACTTCTTGCTCGTGAGCGAGTACGGGGCGGGACTCGCGTAGCGGCTCGCGGATCAGGAACGGCCGGACGTCCTTGATCCAGGCGGCGGGATCGTTGCCGAAGGCCGGCAGCACCGGGCCGCCACTGGCCGACCGGCCACGGGTCCATGGGCGTGGCGGGAGCCGGGAAGCGGTAGGCGCCGAAGCGGCCGTCGTTCTTGCGATCGGCCAGCATGGCCGCGGCGGCGACCTCGCCCACGCGGATGCCGCCGTCCTTCGCCGCGCCGGGCGGGATCGAGGCGAGCGACGCGTTGTAGAGCGGCGTCAGGGCCGCCTCCTGGGTCGGCACGATGCCGAGCAGGACGCGGTAGGCGGCGGCGGCCGCGGCGGCGTCCTTCGAGTACCAGTCGCGCGCCCGCACCTCGACGAGGTAGGCTCGTAGCGCTCGTCGATCGAGTTCACGGCGTCGTAGACGGCGCCGTGGACCATGGCCAGGTGGACCGTGGAGACGGTCGGCGACTGGCCGGCCGTGGTCACGAGCGCGTTGACGGCGTTGGCGTTCCAGTCGGTGACGGTGTCCGCGCGTGCGGACGCGGTGGCGGACAGCGCGATCAGCGCAGCCGCCGCCAGGCACAGCCCGAGGCTGCGCGAGCGGAGCTCGAACATCGTGCTCTCCTAGGTGGCGGGTTGGACGTTCTGGTTGACGCGGAACGCGTTGTCCGGGTCGTAGGCGGCCTTGACGCGCGCGAGGAGGTCGTAGTTGCCCCGGTAGCTGGCGCGGACGCGCTCCCGGCCCTCGTCCATCATCATGTTCACGTAGGCGCCGCCGGCCGAGTACGGGTGCAGCGCCTCCTGGTAGTCGACGCTCCAGCGGCGGATGGCGGCGACGTTCGCCGGGTTGGGATCGACCCCCGCGTAGACGTTGGCCCAGCGCGCGTCGCGATAGGCCCACGCGGTGTCCGACTCGCCCACGTCCTGCGCCGCGCCGTCGATCGGGTACATGTGCATGAGCGAGCTGCCGCGACGGCATCGCGCTGCCGAAGCGGTGATGCAGCTCGACGGCCTCGTCGGGGATCTCGTTGACGAAGTCGGCGCGCCAGTACCACTGCTCGCCCTTGGGGTAGAGCGCGTCGAACACGCCCTGGAGCCCGGGGAACGGGACGTAGTGCGGGCCGTGCAGGATCGGCTCGGGGAGCGAGTCCATCAGCGGCGCCATGTCCTTGACGGCCTGCTCCTCGCTGCCGAGGTGGCACCAGACGACGCCGCACACCTCGCGCAGGTGGACGTGCTCGGGGAACGGCGGAGCCGGCGGGACCGTGTGGTAGCAGAAGAAGCCGTTGAGCTCGCGCGGAGCGTCGGAGATGAAGTCGCGGTAGGCGGAGAGCACCTCGACGCTCTGCTCGACCGGCCAGAAGGTCGGTCCGGCGAACACGGTGTGCACCTCGTGTGCCCGGAACCGGAACGAGGTGACGACCCCGAAGTTGCCGCCGCCGCCGCGCAGCGCCCAGAAGAGGTCGGGGTGCTCGTCGGCGCTCGCCGTCACCTGACGGCCGTCCGCGAGCACGACCTCGGCGTCGAGCAGGTTGTCGATGCTGAGGCCGTACTTGCGCGTGAGGTGCCCGAGCCCGCCGCCGAGCGTGAGGCCGCCGACACCGGTGGTGGAGATGATGCCGCTCGGCACGGCGAGCCCGTGCTCGTGGGTCGCGCGATCGATCTCGCCCAGCGTGCAGCCGCCGCCGACGCGCACGGTCCGCGCCTGCGGGTCGACCTCGATCGAGTTCAGCGCCGACAGGTCGATGACGATTCCGTCGTCGCACGTGCCGAGGCCCGCGCCGTTGTGCCCGCCGCCGCGTACGGCGATCAGCAGATCCCGCTCGCGTGCGAAGGCGATGACCTGCGCGACGTCGGCAGCGTCGGCGCAGCGCGCGATCAGCGCGGGGTGGCGGTCGATCATCGCGTTGTAGACGGCTCGCGCGTCGTCGTAGTCGCCGTCGCCCGGCTGGATCAGCCGGCCGCCGAAGCCGGCCAGCTCCTCACGGGCGTTGATGAGAGTGGTCATGCCGCGACGCTATGACCGGCCGTGGGGCCGTGTCATGACGCGCCTTGACCGACTTTCCGGGGGTCCCGGGCTTGCCTGGAGGCGGCCGCGATGATCAGATCTGACTATGAGCACGCTGCCCGGCCCGCTGAGCCTGAGCTCGGGGTTCCCCTTCGTGGGTCGCGAGAGCGAGCTGGTGACGCTGCGCTCGCTCGTCCCGTGGGCGCCGGGCGAGGGCCGCCGGATCGCGCTCGTCGGCGGCGAGGCGGGCTCGGGGAAGAGCCGGCTGGTGCGCGAGTTCGCCGGCGAGGCCGCCGGGAGCGGCGCGAACGTCCTCTACGGGGCGTGCGACGCCGTCGTCCATCCGCCGTACGGCCCGTTCGTGGAGGCGCTCGGCGAGCTGCGCGCCGGCACCGGGGCGGCCACCGACCCCGACACCGAGCGCCATCGCCTGCACACCGCGGTGGCCGACCTGCTGGAGCGCACCGGGCACGAGCGGCCAGTGGTGCTCGTGCTCGAGGACGCGCACTGGGCCGACGCCCCCACGCTGGGCCTGTTGCGGCACCTGGCCCGCGCGGGCAGGCGCGCCCGGCTGCTGCTGGTCGCGACCTTCCGCGACACCGAGACCGACATGCCCGACGCGCTGTCGGAGATGCTCGCGGACCTGCGCCGCTCCGACGACGTCGTGCGGCTGCGCCTCGGCGGCCTGTCCGGCGACGACGTCACCGAGCTGGTGCGCCGCGTAGCGGGCGACGAGCCCGTGCCCGAGCTGGCACCGGCGATCGCAGACATGACCGGCGGCAACCCGTTCCTCGTCTGCGAGCTGTGGCGCAGCCTGGTCGACGGCGGCGGAGTCGAGATCTGGGGCGGCTGCGTCCGGCTCACCCGCCCGCTCGAGGAGCTCGCGCCGCCGGAGAGCGTGCGCGAGGTGGTCGCGCGCCGGCTGGCGCGCCTGCGGCCGGCCACCGCCGACCTGCTGGAGCTGGCGGCCACGGCGGGCTCCGAGTTCGACCTCGAGGTGCTGCGCCAGGTGGCCGACGCCGACCTGCTGCCGGCGCTGGAGGAGGCCGTCTCGAGCGGCATGATCGAGGAGCTGCCCTCGCGCGGCCTGGCCTACCGGTTCGCTCACGAGCTCGTCCGCCGCTCGCTCTACGACGCGCTGTCGGCGGTGCGCCGGGCGGAGCTCCACCTGCGCGTGGGCGAGGCGCTCGAGCGCTCGGGCTCGCGCTCGGTCGCCGATCTCGCATACCACTTCGCCGCGGCCGCGCCGTTCGGCGGCGTCGAGCGCGGCGTCGAGTACAACGTGCGCGCCGCGCGCGCGGCCACCGAGGGACTCGACTTCGACGCCGCGGCGGAGTGCCTCGGCGTCGCGCTCGAGCTCGGCGTGGACCAGCCGGCCGAGCGCGCCGCGCTGCTGCTCGAGCTCGGGAACGCCCGGCACCGCGCGGGCCGCGCCCTCGACGCGCTCGCGGCGTACGCCGAGGCGGCGGAGCTCGCCACCGCTCTGGGCGACGCCGAGCTGCTCGCGCGGGCCGCCATCGGCTACGAGGAGGCGTGCTGGCGGCCCGTGATCACCGACCCGGTCGCCGTCGAGCTGCTCGAGCGTGCGGCCGCGGCGCTCGGCGACGAGCCGTCGGAGCTGCGGGTCGGGGTGCTCGGCGGGCTCGCCCGCGCGCTCGAGATCCGCGGGAGCCACGAGCGCGGCGCCAAGGTGCGCGACGACGCGGTCGCCATGGCGCGGCAGATCGGCGAGCGCCACGCACTCGCGCGGGTGCTGGTGGGGAGCTACTGGGACCGCGGGACGCGCTCGCAGCCGAAGATCCTCGCGATGCTCACCGAGGCGCGCGACATCGCCTTCGCGCTCGGCGACGACGAGCTGCGGACCGAAGCCATGAACTGGCGCGTCTCCTCGTTCCTGGAGCTGTTCGCCATGGACTCCGCGCGTCGCGAGGTCGTCGCCGTGCGCGAGATGGCCGAGACCACGGCGCAGCCGTTCATCCTCCACGTCGCGGAGCACTCGGGCTCGGCGATCGCGTTGTGCGAGGGCCGGCTGGCCGACGCCGAGGCGATGGCCGAGCGCTCGCACGAGTGGAGCCGGCTGCTGACGGGCCGAGACCCGTCGGGCGTGTACGGCATCCAGATGTTCGGCGTCCGGCGCGAGCAGGGCCGGCTCGCCGAGCTCGCCCCGGTGGTCCGCATGCTGGCCAGCCGCGGCGGCGCCTGGCGCCCGGGCCTGGCGTCACTGTTGACGGAGCTCGGGATGGAGGCCGACGCCCGGCGCGAGCTGGCCCGCGTGGCGTCCGAGGGCCTCGACGAGTTCCGCGTCTCGCTCTGGCTCGCCGCCCTGACCTACCTCACCGACGCGGCAGCCGCGCTCGGCGACGAGGCGACGGCCGCGCTGCTGTACCCCGAGCTCGAGCCGCACGCGGGCACGAACACGCTGATCGGGCACATGGTCGCCTGCTACGGCGCCGCCGACCGCCACCTCGGCATGCTGACGGCGACGCTCGGCGAGTGGGAACGCGCCGAGGCTCACTTCGAGCGTGCGATGGAGCTCAATCGCGGGCTGGGAGCACGGACCTGGATCGCCCACACCGCATACGAGCACGGCCGCATGCTGCTGCGGCGCGGCCGCGACGGGCGCGACCGCGCCGGGGAGCTGCTCGGCGAGGCGGACGAGCTGGCCGAGCAGATCGGCATGCCGTCCCTGCTCGCCCGCATCCGCGCGCTCGGAGCGCCGCGCCCGGTCGCCGGCCCGCCGGACGGGCTGTCGTTCCGCGAGGTCCAGATCCTCGGCCTCGTGGCCAAGGGCCTGAGCAACCGCGAGATAGGCAGCGCCCTGTTCATCAGCGAGCACACGGCCGCCAACCACATCCGCAGCATCCTGCGCAAGACGAGCTGCGCCAACCGCACCGAGGCGGCGTCGTACGCCCACCGGCACGGGTTGGCCCAGGGCTAGGGCGCTGGTACCGTCGGAACATGCCCCTGTTTGTCATCGAGCGCGAGTTCGCCGAGGAGCTCGACCTCTCCAGCGACGACGTCCGGCTGATCGACGAGATCAACGCCGACGAAGGCGTCCGCTGGGTGTTCTCGTTCCTGAGCGCGGACAAGCGCCACACGTACTGCCTCTACGAGGCTCCCTCGCCGGACGCCATCCTCGCCGCCGCCCGCCGGGCCAACGTGCCCGCCGACGCGATCGTCGAGGTCGGCGCCGCCTCGCCCGACCTCGTGCCCCGCATGCGCGAGTGGGCCGTGGCGCAGGCGAGCGGCTGAGAGGGCAGTCGGTCAGCCCGCCGGCTCGAACGACTGCGTCCGGATCACCGGCTCCCCCGCGGCGTCCGAGGCGTCGAGGTCGACCGTCGCCACGATCGCCCAGTCGTGGTGGCCTTCGGGATCGTCGACGATCTGTCGCGCGGCCCACGTCCGACCGTCGGCGTGCGGCGGTGAGCGGTCGATCATCAGCAGCTCCGGTGCACGTGCAGGGGGTCCGGAGCCCATGGTCTCGTGCTCGTCCCAGTAGGCGCCGAGCCGCTCTTCCCACGCGGCGGCGGTCATCGTCACCCGGGACGGCGGCTCGCTGAGCGCCGCCGCGGCCGTTTCGAGCTGGCCGAGCTCCGGGAAGCGGTCGCGCGCGGCCAGCTGCACCTTCTGGAACATGGCGTTGCGGACCATCACACGAAAGGCCCGCTCGTTGCCGGTGATCGGGCGCGGCGGCGCGGGCGGCTCGCCGGTGGCCGCCGCGGCCAGCGCCCGAGCGACGGCGTCGGGATCGGTCAGCGCCTCCCATTCGTCGAGCAGGCTCGAGTCGATCTGGCGCACCGTCTCGCCGAGCCACTCGATGATGTCGTCGAGCTCCTCGGTGCGGATGCGTTCGGGCACCGTCTGGCGCAGCGCCTTGTAGGCGTCGCTCAGGTAGCGCAGGACGAGTCCCTCCGAGCGAGCGACGCCGTAGTAGGCGACGAACTCGGAGAACGTCTGCCCGGACTCGTACATGTCGCGCACGACCGACTTCGGCGAGAGATCGGTCTCGAGCACCCATGGGTGGGTCTCGCGGTACAGCCGCAGCGCCTGCTCGAGCGGCTCGGCGAGGGGCCGGGGGTGGGTGACCTGCTCGAGCAGCTCCATCCGCTCCTCGTACTCGATCCCGTCGGCCTTCATCTCGGCGACGGCCTCCCCGCGCTCCTTGAACGCCTGCGCCCTCAGCACCGGCGTCGGGTCGTCGAGGATCGACTCGACCACCGACAGCACGTCGAGCGCGTAGGTCTCGGCCTCGGGGTCGATCAGGTCGAACGCGGCCTGCGCGAAGGAGGCCAGCGGCTGGTTGAGCGCGAAGTCGGCCTGCAGCGCGGGCGCCAGCCGAAGCGTCCGGCTGTACTCGTCGGGCTCGGGAAGTGCCTCGAGCACGCCGGACGCGAGCAGCTCCTGGCTCAGCGACCGGGCCTGCTCGGCGAGGCGCACGCGGCCGCGCTCGTCCTCGTGGTTGTCCTCCATCAGCGCGCGCAGCGTCGCCACCGGATCCGCGGGCTGGTTGATGACGTTCAGGATCATCGCGTGGTTGACGCGCATCCTCGAGACCAGCGTCTCCGGCGTCGCGTTGCGCAGCCGCTCGAACGTCTCCTCGGTCCAGCCGACCACGCCGTCTGCCGGCTTGAACCGCTGGAGCTTGCGGAGCTTCTTCGGGTCGTCGCCGGCCTTGGCCTCCGCTCGCACCTTCTCGATCACGTGCTCTGGCGCCTGCACCACCACGTAGCCGGCCGCGTCGAATCCGGCGCGCCCGGCGCGCCCCGCGATCTGGTGGAACTCGCGCGCCTTCAGGATTCGCTGCCGCGACCCGTCGAACTTGGCCAGCCCGGTGAAGACCACAGTGCGGATCGGCACGTTGATGCCGACGCCCAGCGTGTCCGTTCCGCAGATCACCTTCAGCAGCCCGGTCTGCGCCAGCTGCTCCACCAGCCGGCGGTAGCGCGGCAGCATGCCGGCGTGGTGGACGCCGATGCCGCTGCGGATGAGCCGTGACAGCGTCCGGCCGAACCCGGCGGTGAAGCGAAAGCCGCCGATCGCGTCGGCGATCGCCGCCCGCTCCTCGCGCGTGCACAGCTTCGCCGACACGAGCGCCTGCGCGCGCTCGAGCGCCGACGCCTGCGTGAAGTGAACGACGTAGACCGGTGCGCGATCCGCCCGCGCGAGCTCCTCGAGGAGCTCGTGCAGCGGCTCCAGCGACCACGAGAAGTCGAGCGGCACGGGCCGCTCGGCTGCCTCGACGAGGGCTGTCTCGCGCCCGGTCCGCCGGGTCAGGTCCTCGCGTAGCGCGGTGACGTCGCCGAGCGTCGCCGACATGAGCAGGAACTGCGCGTGCGGCAGGCTGAGCAGCGGCACCTGCCACGCCCAACCGCGCTCCGGCTCGGCGTAGAAGTGGAACTCGTCCATCACGACCTGGCCGACGTCGGCGTCGGCCCCCTCGCGCAGCGCGATGTTGGCCAGCACCTCCGCCGTGCAGCAGATGATCGGGGCGCCGCTGTTGACGGCCGCGTCGCCCGTCAGCATCCCCACGTTCTCGGCGCCGAACGTCTCGCACAGCGCAAAGAACTTCTCCGAGACGAGCGCCTTGATCGGCGCGGTGTAGAACGTCGCCCGCCCCTCGGCCATCGCCGTGAAGTGCGCCGCGACGGCCACCAGCGACTTGCCCGATCCCGTCGGCGTGGAGAGGATCACGTTGCTGCCGCTGCACACCTCGATCACCGCCTCCTCCTGGTGCGGATAGAGGGTCAGCCCCTGCTCTTCGGTCCAGCCGACGAACGCCTCGTAGAGCGCGTCGGGCTCCGGTGGATCGGGAAGGAGGCTGGTGAGGCTCGTAGGAGTCAGCCGAGGACGAGGGAGAGCCGGCGCTCGAGCGCGCCGGCGAGCGCCTCGCGGATCGGGCCCTCCTCGAAGCGCTCGACCAGCTCCTGCATGAAGCCCTCGATCACCAGCCGCTGGGCGATGGGCTCGCCGAGGCCGCGAGCGCGCAGGTAGAAGAGCTGCTCCTTGTCGATCTGCGCGATCGCCGCCGCGTGCGTGCAGCGGACGTCGTTGGCGAGGATCTCCAGCCCCGGAATCGCATCCGCGTGCGCGCGCTTTGACAGAAGCAGGTTGCGGCACTCCTGGAAGGCGTCGGTCTGCTGGGCGCCCGGGTCGACCTTGATCACGCCGCGCCAGACCGCGTGCGAGCGGTCGGCGATGATGCCGCGGAACGCGAGGTCGGACGTGGTGTTCGGCGCGCCGTGCTCCTGCGTGGTGTCGAAGTCGACGTGCTGGCGGCCGTGCGGGGCGTAGGCGCCGGTGACCTTCGCGTGCGAGCCCTCGCCGGCCAGCAGCGTCTCCGTGCGCACGCGCCCGTTGGCGCCGCCGAAGCCGACCACGACCCAGTCGAGCGCGCCGTCGCGCGCCACCTCGGCGCGCTGGGCGCCGAAGATCCACGACTTCTCGTTGAGGTCCTGGGCGCAGACGTAGCGCAGGCGGGCGTTCTGGCCGACGACCAGCTCCACCACGGTGTTGAGCAGCGTCTCGGACTCGTCGTCGCCGGACAGGTACTGCTCCCACACCTCGGCCTCGGCGCCCTCCTCGAGCACGATCAGCACGCGGCGCTGCAGCGCGGTGCCGGCGGCGGCGGTGACCGCGGTGAGCAGGATCGGGGCCTCGACGCGAACGTTGCGCGGGATCCAGACGAACGCGCCGCCGTCCCACGTGTCCTCGTTCCAGCGCGTGAAGACGTCATCGGCGGCCACCACGCGGCCGAGGTGCGGCTCGACGAGCTCGGGATGGCGCTCGCGGGCGACCGACAGCGGGAGCACGACCGGGCCGTCCTCGACCGCCGCGCCCTCGGAGACCACGCTGTCGACCTGGTCGAGATGGGTGCCCTCGAAGCTGAACATCCCCTCGGGGACGTCGTCGAGCGAGCCGCCGTCAGGAGCCGCGAAGGCGCTCAGGTCGAGCCGGCTCAGATCGGTGAACTCCCAGCCTGGCCGGCCCTTGAAGGTCGGGAGCTCGAGCGCCGTGACCTCAGCCAATGGAGCCCTCCATCTGGAGCTCGATGAGGCGGTTCATCTCGACCGCGTACTCCATCGGGAGCTCCTTGACGATCGGCTCGATGAAGCCGTTCACGATCAGCTTGCCGGCTTCCTCCTCGGAGAGGCCGCGCGCCATCAGGTAGAAGAGCTGCTCCTCGCCGATCTTCGAGACCGACGCCTCGTGGCCGACGTCGACGTCGTCCTCGCCGATGCGGATCGTCGGGTAGGTGTCCGAGCGCGAGTGCTCGTCGAGCAGCAGCGCGTCGCAGACCACCTTCGAGCGCGAGCCGTGGGCGCCCTTGGCCACTTCGAGCAGGCCGCGGTAGGAGCCGCGCCCGCCGTCCTTGGAGATCGACTTGGCGAAGATGTTCGAGGTCGTGTTCGGCGCCACGTGGTAGATCTTCGCGCCGGCGTCCTGGTGCTGGCCCTTGCCGGCGAAGGCGATCGAGAGCACCTCGCCGTGCGCGCGCTCGCCCATCAGGTAGACGCTCGGGTACTTCATCGTGAGCTTCGAGCCGAGGTTGCAGTCGACCCACTCGACCGTGGCGTCGGTCATCGCGACCGCGCGCTTGGTGACGAGGTTGTAGACATTCTGCGACCAGTTCTGCACGGTCGTGTAGCGGATCCGCGCGCCCGGCTTGGCGATCAGCTCGACCACGGCGGAGTGCAGCGAGTCCGTGGTCCACACCGGCGCGGTGCAGCCCTCGACGTAGTGCACGTAGGAGCCCTCGTCGGCGATGATCAGCGTCCGCTCGAACTGGCCCATGTTCTCGGTGTTGATGCGGAAGTAGGCCTGCAGCGGCATCTCCACGTGCACGCCCGGGGGGACGTAGACGAACGAGCCGCCCGACCACACGGCGCTGTTCAGAGCGGCCAGCTTGTTGTCGTTCGGCGGGATGATCGTCGCGAAGTGCTCGCGCACGAGGTCCTCGTGCTCGCGCAGGCCGGAGTCCATGTCCATGAACACGACGCCCTGCTTCTCGAGGTCCTCGCGGACCTGGTGGTAGACGACCTCGGACTCGTACTGGGCGCCGACGCCGGAGAGGAACTTGCGCTCGGCCTCGGGGATGCCGAGCCGGTCGAACGTCTTCTTGATGTCGTCCGGCACGTCGTCCCACGTCTTCGACGACTTCTCGGACGCGCGCACGAAGTAGTGGATGTTGTCGTAGTCGACCTCGGCCAGCATCGGCGAGCCCCAGGTGGGCTGCGGGCGGCTGAGGAAGTGGTCGAGCGCCTTCAGGCGGAACTCGCGCATCCAGTCGGGCTCGTTCTTGAACTCGGAGATCTGCCGCACGAGCTCGTGCGACAGGCCCTTGGGGGACTTGAACGCGTAGGCGCTCTCCGGATCGTGGAACCCGAACTTCTCCTTGTAATCAGCGTTGATGCCGACCAGACCCTGCTGCTCGGCGATCACCTCAGGTGTAGCCATGCGTCAGTCGACCTCCACTTTGATCACGCCGTCCTCGACCGTCACGTCGAACGTGTCGATCGGGACGTACGCAGGCAGATTCAGGGGCTTGCCGGTCCGTAGGTCGAACACCGACCCGTGCCGTGGGCATTCCACGGTACAGGCCTCCTCGTCGACGTCGCCCTCCATCAGATCGCCGTCGTCGTGCGAGCAGCGGTCCTCGACGGCGAAGATGTCGCCGCCGCAGTTCACGATGCCGATCTCGAGGTCCTCCCACCGGACGACGCGCTTGGCGCCGGGCGGCAGGTCGTCGACGGGGCAGATGTCCACTAAAGTCCGACTCACGGGGTCGGTTTTAGTCTAGCGGCCGGCCTGGGTATGCCGAGCCCGTGAGTCCATACGAGGAGGCGGCCCCGAACGGGCTCGCCGAGGGGGACGTGGAACGGTTGCAGGAGGACGCGTGCGCGCTCGTCGAGCGCGCCGGACTGCTGCGCCGCCCGGGCGGCAGGCGCATCGGCTTCCCGCTCGACGTGGTGCCGCGCGTGCTGGCAGCCGGCGAGTGGGAGCGGGTCGAGGCCGCCCTCGCGCAGCGCGTCACGGCGCTGAACGCCTTCGTCGCCGACGCCTACGGCCCGCGCCGGATCGTGCAGGCGGGCGTGGTGCCCGCGCGCGTGATCGACACCGCCGCCCACTACGAGCCGGCCATGCGCGGCGTCGAGCCCGCCGGCGGCCTGTGGATCGGCATCGCGGGGCTCGACCTCGTGCGCGACCCCGGCGGCGTGTTCCTCGTGCTCGAGGACAACCTGATGACCCCGAGCGGCTTCGCCTACGCGGCCGCCGCGCGCGACGCCGTGACCGGCGCGCTCGACCCGGCGGTGGAGCGGCCGCGCGGCTACGACGAGCTGCCGGACCAGCTGGCCGGCGCGCTGCGGGCGGGCGCGGCGGGCGACGAGCCCTACCTCGTGGTGCTCAGCGAAGGGCCGGAGAACGGGGCCTACTGGGAGCACAAGTGGGCGGCCGAGCAGCTCCGCATCCCGCTCGTGCGGCCGGACGAGCTCCATCTCAAGGGCGACCACCTCGAGCACGGCGGCCGGCGCGTCGACGGCGTCTACCGCCGCACGGACGCCGACCTGCTGCGCACCGAGGTCGGCGCGCTGCTCGGCCCCGCGATCCGCGCCGGGACCGTCGGCGTCGTCAACGCCTTCGGCGCCGGCGTCGGCGACGACAAGCTCACGCACGCCTATGTCGAGGACATGATCCGCTTCTATCTGGGGCAAGAACCTCTGGTGCGGTCGGTTCAGACCTTCGACCTCGCGCGGTCGGATCACCTCGAGCAGGCGCTCGACCGCTTCGGCGAGCTCGTGATCAAGCCGCGCGCGGGCCACGGCGGCATCGGCGTGCTCGTCTGCCCGCTCGCCGAGCCCGATGAGGTGGACGCGATGCGCGAGCGCGTGCGCGCCGACCCGGCGGCGTGGATCGCGCAGCCGATGGTCGAGCTCTCCACGCACGCGACGCTGATCGACGGCGCCCTGGCACAGCGGCACGTCGACCTGCGGCCGTTCGTGTTCATGCACGGCCCCGACCGCCCGCACGTGATGCCGGGCGGCCTGACGCGGTTCGCGCGCGACGAGGGCCAGCTGGTGGTCAACTCGATCCAGAACGGCGGGTTCAAGGACACGTGGGTGCTCGACCGCTGATCGGCGTCACGACCTCGGAGGTGCGGCGCAAGAAGGACGCCAGGCCGCTGCCCGAGGGAGATCTGAGGCAGCCCGAGATCGTGCTCGGCATGACCTACACGGGCGCGGTCGAGGACGCCGGCGGGGTGCCGGTCGTGCTGCCCCCGCTCGCGGACCGCGACGTGGCGCCGCTGGTCGACCAGCTGGCGGGGATCTGCGTGTCGGGCGGCCCCGACATCGACCCCGCCGCCTACGACGCCGAACCGCACCCGAAGCTGGGCCCGGTGGAGCCGCGGCTCGACGCCTTCGAGCTCGCCGTCGTCCGCCGCGCGGACGCGCTCGGGCTCCCCGTGCTGGGCATCTGCCGCGGCAGCCAGGTGCTCAACGTCGCCCGCGGCGGGACGCTGCACCAGCACGTGCCGGACGTCAGCGACGGCTCGGTCGCCCACCGCCAGACCGAGTCGGGCCGGGAGACGACGCACGACGTGAGGATCGAGCCCGGGTCGCGGCTGGCCGCGATCGTCGGGCCGGAGGATCTCGACGTCAACGCGTTCCACCACCAGGCGGTCGACCGCCTCGGCCGCGATCTGCGCGCCGTGGCGTGGGCCGACGACGGCATCGTGGAGGCGATCGAGGGCGACGGCGAGGCGCTCTATCTCGGCGTCCAGTGGCACGTCGAGACGCTCGCGCAGCTGCCGCGCCACCTGCGGCTGTTCGAGGCGCTGGTCGAGGCGGCCGCGGGAGCGAGCGCGCGCCGGGCCGCCTAGTCCGCGTCCCTGCCGGGTAGGACTTCGACCGGCGGGCGATCACCGGTCGCCCCGGCTTGTACCGGAGGACCCAGGCGCATCGGCGCCCGGGTGGGGAGGCTGTGTCCCGAATGGCAACCGAAGACGTACTGCCCGCCTGGGCTGCCTGGAACGGAGACGAGTCCGTCACGGCCTGGACGGTCGGCATCGAGGAGGAGGTCATGCTCGTCTCGCCCGAGACGTGGATGCCGGCCTCTCGCTGCGAGGACGTGCTCGGCGCGCTGCCGGCGGGCGTCGCCGAGTGCGCGCGCGCCGAGACGCACGGTGCCGCGATCGAGCTCGCCACGGCTCCCAGCCGGACGGTCGGCGGGGCGGCCGCGCAGCTGGCCGATCTGCGCGCCTCGCTCGCTGACACGCTCGACGGGCTCGGACTGCGCGCGGCCGGCTCGGGCACGCATCCGACCGCGCGCTGGGAGGACGTCGAGGTCTCGCCCGGCGCGCGCTACCAGTTCGTGCACGCGTCGATGCGCGAGCTGGCGCGGCGCGAGCCGACGTTCGGGCTGCACGTCCACGTCGCCGTCCCGGACCCCGAGGCGGCGTTGCGGGCGCTGAACGCGATCCGCGGCCACCTGCCGGTCCTGCTCGCGCTGTCGGCCAACTCGCCGTTCTGGCAGGGCCGCGACAGCGGCCTGGCCTCGGCCCGCACGCCGATCTTCCAGGCCTTCCCGCGCACCGGGCCGCCCCGTCACTTCTCCGGTTACACCGAGTACGTGGAGGCGATCGACGTGCTCGTGCGCTGCGACGCCATCCCGGAGCCGACCTTCCTGTGGTGGGACGCGCGCCTGCAGCCGCGCTTCGGGACGCTCGAGGTGCGGATCATGGACTCGCAGATCGGCGTGGCCGACACGGCGGCGATCGCGGCGCTGGTGCAGTGCCTGGTGCGCCTCGAGGCGCAGCGCGAGCCCGCCGAGGTGGCCGACGAGGTGCTGAGCGAGAACCGCTTCCTGGCGGCTCGCGACGGCATGGAGGCGCGGCTCGTGGAGCCTGCGATGTGGGGGCGGCGGCCAGTGCGCGAGCGGTTGGCCGAGCTGGTCGACGCCTGCGGGTCGGTGGCGCGGGAGCTTGGGTGCTCGGGCGAGCTGGCTGACGTGGGGCGGCTGGCCGAGGAGCCGGGTGCGGCGCGGCAGCGGGCGGCGGGGCTCGACGGGATCGTCGCGGTCTTGGCGGACCGGTTCGTCTGAGGCGGGACGAACTGCGCTTGTAGGGAAGCGGGGTTGGCCGGACTTGGCGGTCGCGGGGGTGCATTTCGTCACCCCAACGCGCGTCCGTGGCCCGCGGTTGACGTTTGGCACCTATACGGTGCGCAACGTCACCCGCGGGGTCGAGGGCCGCATTCGGTCGACGAAATGCACCCCCCTCCCGACCCTCCCCTCAATGGCGAAGTTGACGTTCGCTAGGGGAGCAGCGCGGCGACCGCGCTCCCGTCCACCGCGTACGCAACATCCGCCCGCGTGCGCGAGCGCGCGAAGACCACGCCGGCCACGCGCCCGTGAGACGTCACGACCGGCGCGCCTGAGTCCCCGACCGCCACATCGCCACGCAGCTCCAGCGCCGACCGCCGCGGGCCGCCGTCGACGCTCGCCCTGATGCGCCGCACCACCCCGGCCGGGCGGCCCAGGACGGTCGTCCCGCCCCCGCCACCGAACCGCGGAGCCTCGCCGCGCACACCCGGCACGCGCAGCAGTGCGAGATCGTTCCCCCGGTCGACCCGGATCACACGGGCGAAACGGCCGTCAGCGGTGATCCCCGGGCCCACCACATGAGCCACGGTCACCACGAGCCCGTCGCCGGCCACGAACCCCATGGCACGGTCGTGGCCCACGGCGACGGTGACCAGCTCGGGCGCGCGCGGCGGCGCCGCCACGACGGCAGGCGCCATCAGCAGCGCCGCCACCAGCGCCAAGAGCTTCATCGCGGCGGCCCCGTCGTCCGCCGGACCACGAGCGTCGGCTCGGTCAGCCGCCGCACCGGCTCCTGCCGGCCGTCGAGCCGCTCGAGCAGCAGCTCGAGCGCGAGCCGGCCCGTCTCGCGCCGCGGCTGGTTGATGGTGGTCAGCGAGATGTGGTGCAGCGCGGCGAGGAAGGTGTTGTCGAAGCCCACGATCGAGACGTCCTGCGGCACGCGCACGCCGTCGTCCTCGAGCCGGTCGAGGACCCCCGCGCCCATCAGGTCGTTGGCGGCGAAGATCGCGGTCGGCAGGTCGCCGCCGGCCAGCAGCTGCTCGGCGGCGCGCACGCCCGCGGTCTCCGTGAACTCGCCGGGGATGACGGCGGCATGCCCCTCGAGGCCGACCTCGCGCATCGCGCGCAGGTAGCCCGCGCGGCGCGGAGCGGCGCCGGCCCCGCGACCGCCGTCGATGTGCACGATGCGCTCGTGGCCGAGCTCGGCGAGGTGGCGCACCGCCAGGCGCGCTCCGAGCGCCTCGTCGGTCTCGACGCAGTCGACGGCGTCGCTGCGCAGCACGCGGCCGGTCACGACCACCGCGGTCGAGCGCGTGGCTTCGAGGATGTCGCGCGTCTCCATCCGCGGGCTGACCATGATCACGCCGTCCGTGCGGTACTCGAGCAGCGCCTCGAGCATCGCCCGCTCGCGCTCGGGACGGCGCCCGCCGGTGCTCAGCAGCAGCCGGTAGCCGAGCCGCGAGGCCACGTCCTCGATGCCGTCGGCGATCTCCGCGAAGAACGGGTTGTGGAGGTCGTTGAGCAGGACGCCCACGGTCCGCGTGCGCCGGCTGGCGAGGCTGCGCGCGTGGGCGTTGGGCCGGTAGCCGAGCCGCGCCGCCGCCTCCAGCACGCGGGCGCGGCGCTCGTCGCTGACCTTCGGGCTTTCGCGCATGACCAGCGAGACCAGCGCGCGCGACACCCCGGCCTCGCGGGCGACGTCCTCCATCGTGGGGTGGGGGTTGACAGCCTGGGCCATCGGGTGATTGACTCCGTTAGAGCGCTCTAATCGTACTCGGTTGGCAAGCGCTCACGGAGAGGGTCTTCGTCGCGGTGGCGGGCAGCCGCCCGTATCGTCGCGCCATGAATTAGAGCGCTCTAATGGCAGACATCGACAACCGGCTGGCGGCGGCGCCGATCTCGTGGGGCGTGTGCGAGGTGCCGGGCTGGGGCCACCAGCTCGGGCCCGAGCGCGTGTTCGGCGAGATGGCCTCGCTCGGCGTCCGGGCGACCGAGCTCGGCCCGATCGGGTACCTCCCGTTCGAGCCGGCCGCGATCCGCGAGGCGCTCGATCGCCACGGGCTGCGGCTCGTCGGCGGCTTCGTGCCGCTCGTGCTGCACGAGCCCGCGCTCGACACCGCCGAGGCCGAGCGGGTGGCCGCCGTGCTGTCCGCCGCCGGCGCCGAGGTGTTCAGCGCCGCCGTCGTGGCGGACGCCGGCTGGTCTCCCCCGCTCCCGCTCGACGACGACGCCTGGCAGCGCGTCGCGCGCCACCTCGCCGAGGTCGAGCGGCTGGTCTCCCAGCACGGCCTTACGCTCGCGCTGCACCCGCACGTGGGGACGCAGGTCGAGACGGCGGCCGACGTCGAGCGGATGCTGGAGCTGAGCGAGGTCGGCTGGTGCCTGGACACCGGGCACCTGCTGATCGGCGGCGTCGACCCGGCCGAGTTCGCCCGCCGCCACCGCGAGCGGGTCGTCCACGTCCACCTGAAGGATGTGGACATGGCGGTCGCAAGACGGGGGTTGTCGCTCGTGCAGGCGGTGCAGGCGGGTCTCTTCCGCCCGCTCGGCGCCGGCGACCTCCGCCTCGACGAGGTCTTGGACGGGCTGGACGGGTACGGGCGCTGGCTCGTGCTCGAGCAGGACACCGCACTCACCGGGGAGGAGCCGCCGGTGGGAAGCGGTCCGGTCACCGATGTTCGGGAGAGCATCGCGTACCTGCATTCACGGGCTCCGCGGAGAGAGAGGGTGGCGGAATCATGAGGCGACTCGGGGTGCTGTTCCTGGTGCTGGCGGCGGGCGTGTTCGTGCTCGCGGGCTGTGGTGGTGGCGACGACGACGGAGGCGGCGGTGACGACAGCGTCGACCTCACGCAGTCGCAGGACGTCACCATCGCGATGGTCACGCACGGCGACGGCGGATCGTTCTGGTCGGTGGCCAAGAAGGGAGCCGAGAAGGCGGCGGAGGACCTCGGGGTCACGCTCAAGTACTCCGAGTCCAACAACGACCCCGAGGAGCAGGCCCAGCTGATCGAGGCGGCGGTGACCGAGGGCGTCGACGGCATCGCGGTCTCCGCACCGAACCCGGACGCCATCCGCGACGCGCTCGCCACGGCGAAGGAGGCCGGCATCCCGATCATCACGCTCAACTCGGGCGCCGAGGAGTCGGCTTCGCTGGGCGCGATCACGCACGTCGGCCAGACCGAGACGATCGCCGGCGAGGGCGCAGGCGCGAAGCTCAAGGAGTCCGGCGCCACGAAGATGATCTGCGTCATCCACGAGCAGGGCAACATCGGCCTCAACCAGCGCTGCGACGGCGCCAAGAAGACGTTCGGCGGCGAGGTGGAGAACGTCCAGGTCGCCGGTACGGCCGACATCTCGACCACGCTGACCGAGATCCAGTCCAAGCTGGAGTCCGACGACTCGATCGACGCCGTGCTGGCCCTGAACCCGGACATCGCGGTCGCCGCGCGTGACGCTGTCGCCGGCGCAAGCTCGGAGGCCAAGCTCGCCACGTTCGACCTGTCCGGCGACGTGATCAAGGCGATCAAGGACGACGAGATCCTCTTCGCCGTCGACCAGCAGCAGTACCTCCAGGGCTACCTGCCGGTCGTCTTCCTCACGCTGAACAAGACCAACCTCAACACAGTCGGCGGCGGGCAGTTCGTGCTCACCGGGCCCGGCTTCGTCGAGAAGTCCAACGCCGCGGAGATCGAGAAGCTGGCGGAGGCCGGCACGCGATGAGCACAGCGCTCCAGCCGACGTCGGAGCCTCCGGAGACAGCGCTCGACGAGCGGCTGGCGAAGATCTCCTTCGTCACCAAGCTGCTCCAGCGCCCCGAGCTGGGGGCGATGATCGGCGCCGGAGCCGTGTTCCTGTTCTTCGCCGTCACGGCGGAGCAGTTCGTGACGTTGAGCGGCATCGCGCGCTGGACGGACGTCGCGTCGACGCTGGGCATCATGGCCGTGGCGGTCGCGCTCCTCATGATCGGCGGCGAGTTCGACCTGTCGTCGGGCGTGATGACCGGCTCGACGGGCCTGCTGATGGGCATCCTCGCCACCGAGGTGGGGATGAACCTCTGGCTGGCGATCCTGCTCACGTTCGTGTTCGCCGCCTGCATCGGGTTCCTCAACGGCTACATGGTCATCAAGACCGGGCTGCCGAGCTTCATCGTGACGCTGGCCACCTTCTTCATCCTCCAGGGCGTCAACCTGGGCGGGACGAAGGCGATCACCGACACGGTGCGGGTCGGCGGCCTGCGTGACACCGCCGGGTTCGAGAGCGCTCAGAAGCTCTTCGCGAGCGACTTCTGGGACCCGCACAACTACCGCGTGAGCGTGATCTGGTGGATCGTGATCACGGCGCTGGCGACATGGGTGCTCTTCCGGACGCGCGTCGGCAACTGGATCTTCGGCGTGGGCGGCGACAAGGTTGCCGCCCGCAACGTCGGCGTCCCGGTCAACCGCGTCAAGATCGGCCTGTTCATGATGACCTCGATGGCCGCCGCGCTGGTGGGCATCATGATCGCCCTGCGGCTCGGCTCCGTGCAGGCCAGCCAGGGCGTCGGCGAGGAGTTCACCTACATCATCGCCGCGGTGGCGGGCGGGTGCCTGCTCACCGGCGGCTTCGGCTCGGCGGTCGGCGCCGCGATGGGCGCGCTGATCATCGGGATGACGTTCATCGGGATCCAGTTCAGCGGCTGGAACACGGACTGGCGCTACCTGTTCCTCGGCGTGATCCTGCTGGCCGCCGTGCTGGTCAACACCTACGTCCGCCGGCGCGCGGAAGGAGCCCGGTCATGACCGCCCTGCTCGAGGTCAAGGGCATCGGCAAGTACTTCGGCAACGTCATCGCCCTGAAGGACGTCTCGACGGTGGTCAACGCCGGCCAGGTGACGTGCGTGCTGGGCGACAACGGGGCCGGCAAGTCGACGTTCATCAAGATCCTCTCGGGCGTGCACGCGCACAGCGAGGGCGAGCTCCTGGTCGAGGGCACGCCGACGACGTTCTCGTCGCCGCGCGAGGCCAAGGCGGCCGGCATCGCGACGGTCTTCCAGGACCTCGCGACGGTGCCGCTGATGGCGATCTGGCGCAACTTCTTCCTCGGCTCGGAGCCGATGAAGGGGAGCGGCCCGCTGCGCCGGATCGACATCAGGCAGGCCAAGTCGGTGATGCGCGAGGAGATGGCCAAGATGGGCATCGACGTGCGCGACCCCGACCAGATGGTCGGCACCCTCTCGGGCGGCGAGCGCCAGGCGGTGGCGATCGCTCGCGCGGTGTACTTCGGCGCCAAGATGCTGATCCTCGACGAGCCGACGTCGGCGCTCGGGGTCAAGCAGTCGGGCGTCGTGCTGCGGTACATCGTGCAGGCGCGCGACCGCGGGCTCGGCGTCATCTTCATCACCCACAACCCGCACCATGCGTGGCCGGTGGGGGACCGTTTCGTGGTCCTCAACCGCGGCAGGATGATGGGCGCCTGGGACAAGGGCGGCATCAGCCGGGACGAGCTGGTGAAGATGATGGCCGGCGGCGCGGAGCTCGAGCAGCTCACGCACGAGCTGGAGCGTGGGCCGGTGACCGCATGACACAGGTGTCTCCCGCCGCCGACCCGGTCGGCGGCGGGCAACGCACGCGGATCGGGGTGGGCCTGATCGGCTTCGGCTGGCTCGGGCAGGCCCACAGCCGCTCGCTGCTGCGCATCCCGACGCTGTTCGCCGACCGCCCGTTCGACGCCGAGCTGGTGATCTGCGCCGACAACGTGCCGGCGCGCCAGGGCGAGGCGACCGGCGGCTTCGGCTACGCCGAGGCGGCGGACGACTGGCGCCGCGTCGTCGAGCACCCGGACGTCGACGTCGTCTACATCACGGCGCCGAACATGCTCCACCTCGAGCTGATCGAGGCGGCCGCCGCGGCGGGCAAGGACATCTTCTGCGAGAAGCCGGTGGGCGGCACGCCCGATCAGACCGAGCGCGCCGCCGAGGCGGCCCGCGACGTGATCACCGGCGTGGGCTACAACTACCGCTGGGCGCCGCTCGTGCAGTACGCGCGGCAGTTGATCGCCGACGGCCGCCTCGGCGAGATCACCAACTACCGCGGCCGCTTCTTCTCGATGTACGGCAGCGATCCGCTGAACCCGCTGTCGTGGCGCTACCGGCTCGACGAGGGCGGGCACGGCGCGTCGACCGACCTGCTCAGCCACTCGGTCGACCTCGCGCACATGCTGATCGGCCCGATCGCGCGCGTGGTCGGGACGACGGAGACGTTCATCCGCGAGCGGCCGCTCACGGCCGGCGGGACCCACTACGCGCGCGGCAGCGCCGACGACCCGCGCGGCCCGGTGACCAACGAGGACTACGCCGGGATGCTGTGCGAGTTCTCCTCCGGCGTGCGCGGGACGTTCGAGGCCAGCCGCACGATCGTCGGCCCCGAGAGCCAGATGGCCTTCGAGGTCTACGGCACCAAGGGCGCGCTGAGCTGGAACCTCGAGAAGCTGAACGAGCTGCAGGTCTACCTGATGGAGGACGAGCTCCACAGCGGCTACCGCACGGTGTTCGGCGGCGACCGCTTCCCCTACCACGGCAACTTCGTCCCCGGCAGCGCGAACGGGATCGGCTTCGAGGACCTGGTGGTGATCGAGGACTTCGAGTTCATGCGCTCGCTCGCCGCGCGGCGGAAGCACGCGCCGGGCTTCGAGGACGCGCTGGCGTTCGTGCGCGTGCAGCGGGCGCTGCTGGAGTCGGTGCGCTCCGGACGCTGGGAGGAGGTGTGACGATCGAGACCGCCGCCGTCGGCATGGGCGTGATCGGCGTCGGCCGGATCGGGCGCATGCACGCCGGGCTGCTCGCTCGCGACGTGCCCGGGGCGACGCTGGTCGCCGTGCACGACGCCAACGCGGACGCCGCGGCGTCGATCGGCGTCCGCGCGTGCGCGCTGGACGAGCTGCTGGCCGACCCCGGCGTCGACGCCGTGGCGATCTGCTCGAGCACGGAGACGCATGCGGACCTCATCGTGGCCGCCGCCCGAGCGGGCAAGCCGATCTTCTGCGAGAAGCCGATCTCGCTCGATCTCGCCGAGGTCGACCGCGCGCTGGCGGCGGTCGACGCGGCCGGCGTGCCGTTCCAGATCGGCTTCAACCGCCGCTTCGACCCCGCCCACCAGGCCGTCCACGAGGCGGTCATGCGCGGCGACGTCGGCGAGCCGCAGCTCGTGCGCATCTCCAGCCGCGACCCGGAGCCGCCGCCGCTGGACTACGTGCGCGGCTCGGGCGGGATCTTCCTCGACATGACGATCCACGACTTCGACATGGCCCGCTACGTGACGGGCAGCGAGGTCGTCGAGGTGTTCGCGCGCGGGGCGGTCCGCGTCGATCCGGCGTTCGCCGAGGCCGGCGACGTCGATACGGCGCTGGTGACGCTGGTGCACGAGAACGGCTGCCTGACGGCGATCGACAACAGCCGCCGGGCCGTCTACGGCTACGACCAGCGGGTCGAGGTGTTCGGCTCGCTCGGGATGGCATCGTCGGAGAACCCGCTCGCCCACACCACCGTGGTGAGGACCGCCGACGGCACCAGCATGGCCGCCCTCCCCTACTTCTTCCTCGAGCGCTACATCCCGAGCTACCTGCGCGAGTGGGCGGCGTTCGTGGGCGCGGTCCGGACGGGAGCGACGCCGCCCGTCTCGGGCGCCGACGCCCGCGCCCCGCTGGTGATCGGCCTCGCCGCCTGGCAGTCGCTCACCGAGGGAAGGCCGGTCGCACTGTGAGGGCATGGATCAGCGGCGGCTCGGGCTTCGTCGGGCGCCACCTGGTGGAGGCGTTCGACGACGTGCTCGCGCCGTCGCACGCCGAGGTCGACGTGACCGACGCGGAGGCCGTGCGGCGCAGCGTCGGCGCCTTCGCTCCCGACGTGGTCGTGCATGCCGCGATCCTCAACGACCACGCCAGATTGCAGCGCGAGGGCTGGGCGGCGTACGTCGGGGCCACGCGCAACCTGGTGGCGACGGGCGCGCACGTGATCCTCGTGTCGACCGACTGGGTGTTCGACGGGACGGGCATGTCGGACGAGGCGACGCCGCCGAACCCGATCAACCTCTACGGGATGCTCAAGGCGGCGAGCGAACAGGTTGTCGACACGGTTGCGCGAATTTCTGCGGTGCAGGGCTCGTCGGACTCCCCGCGCAGCCAGGACGCCGGCTTCGGCTACTTCGTGGCCTCGATCGTGCGCGCGCTGCGCGCCGGCGAGCGGTTCACGGTCTGGGAGGGCCCTGACATCAACAACGTCGCCACGCCGACGCTGGCCTCCGACGCGGCGCGCCTGATCGCCCGCATCGCCGAGGGCGGGCACCGGGGGACCTTCCACTGCTGCGGCGGCGAGTCGGTCACGCGGCGCGAGCTCGCGCTGCGGACCGTCGACGTGTTCGGCCTTGACGGCGAGCTGCTCGAGTTCGGGCCGCCGCCGGACCCGGGGTTCCCGGTCCCCTACGACACCCGGCTCGACGCGACGGCGACGGCCGCCGCGCTCGGCGTCGAGCTGCTCAGCCTGGACGACCAGCTGCGCCGGCTGGAGAGGAGCCTCGCGTGCACGACCTGATCACCATGGGCCGCGTCGGCGTCGACCTCTACCCGGAGCAGATCGGCGTGTCGCTGGCCGAGGTGGAGACGTTCGCCAAGTCGCTCGGCGGCAGCGCGACCAACGTGGCCGTGGCCGCCGCCCGGCTCGGCCTGCGCAGCGCCGTGATCACCAAGGTCGGCGACGACCCGTTCGGGCCGTACGTCCGGAGCGCGCTGCGGGGGTTCGGGGTCGACGACGCGTTCGTGGGCACGCACCCCTCCCTGCGCACGCCGGTGGTGTTCTGCGAGATCCACCCGCCCGACGACTTCCCGCTGCTCTTCTACCGCGAGCCACAGGCGCCGGACATGACGCTGGCGGCGGGCGAGCTGGACCTCGACGCGATCCGCGCCGCGCGCGTGTTCTGGACGACCGGCACCGGGCTGTCGGCCGAGCCGAGCCGCGAGGCGACGCTCGCCGCCCTCGCCGCTCGCGAGGGCGGCATCACGGTGCACGACCTCGACCACCGCCCGATGTTCTGGTCCGACGAGTCCGAGGCCGGCCACTGGGCGCGCGCGGCGCTGCGGCACGCGACCGTCGCCGTCGGCAACCGCGACGAGGTCGCGGTGGCCGTGCGGACGCGCGACCCGTACGCGGCATCGGCGGCGCTGCTCGAGCTGGGCGTCGAGCTGGCGGTCGTCAAGCGCGGGCCGGAAGGCGTGCTCGCGCGCACGCGCGACGAGCTCGTGGAGGTCGAGCCCGTCCCGGTCGAGGTCGTCAACGGGCTCGGCGCCGGCGACGCGTTCGGCGGCGCGCTCGTCTACGGGCTGCTGAACGAGTGGCCGCTGGAGCGCACGATCCGGCTCGCCAACGCGGCGGGCGCTTTCGTGGCGGGCCGGCTGGCGTGCGCGGACGCGATGCCCTCCCTGGCCGACATCGAGCCGCAGGAGGTGCGGACATGAGGCTGACCGTCGCCCAGGCGCTGGTGCGCTTCCTCGCCGCGCAGGAGATCGAGCGCGACGGCGAGCGCCGCCGCTTCTTCGCCGGCTGCTTCGGCATCTTCGGGCACGGCAACCTGGCCGGGCTCGGCCAGGCGCTGCACCAGCACCAGGACCTGCTGCCGTACCACCAGGCGCGCAACGAGCAGGCGATGGTGCACCTCGCCGCCGGCTACGCGCGCCAGCGCAACCGGCTCGGCGCCTACGCGTGCACGACGTCGGTCGGGCCGGGCGCGACCAACATGGTCACCGGCGCGGCGCTCGCCACCATCAACCGGCTGCCGGTGCTGCTGCTGCCGGGCGACACGTTCGCCACGCGTGCCCCCCACCCGGTGTTGCAGCAGCTCGAGGCGCCACACGACGCGACGATCTCGGTCAACGACTGCTTCCGGCCGGTGTCGCGCTACTTCGATCGCATCTCGCGGCCCGAGCAGGTGGTGTCCGCGGCGCTCGAGACGATGCGGGTGCTGACCGACCCGGCCGAGACCGGCGCGGTGACGCTGGCGCTGCCGGAGGACGTGCAGACCGAGGCGGTCGAGGTGCCTGAGGCGTTCCTCGAGCCGCGCGTGTGGACCGTGTTCCGCCGGCCGCCGGCGCCCGAGGCGCTGGCGCGGGCGGCGGAGCTGGTGCGGGCCGCGCGGCGGCCGCTGATCGTGGCGGGCGGGGGCGTGATCTACGCCGAGGCGACGGACGCCCTGGCGGCGTTCGCCGACGCGACCGGCATCCCCGTCGGCGAGACGCAGGCCGGGCGCGGGGCGCTGCGCTCCGAGCATCCGTCATCGCTCGGCGCGATCGGGGCGACGGGCACGGCGGCGGCCAACCGGCTGGCGCGCGAGGCCGACCTGGTGATCGGCGTCGGCACGCGCTGGAGCGACTTCACGACCGCCTCGCAGTCCGCGTTCCAGGACCCGGACGTGCGGTTCGTGAACGTCAACGTGGCGGCCTTCGACGCGGCCAAGCAGAGCGGCCTGGCCGTGGAGGCCGATGCGCGGCTCGCCTTGGAGGAGCTGCAGGACGCGCTGGCCGACCACCGCGTGGATCCGGCGTGGTCGGCGCGGGCGGCCGAGGAGGCCGAGGCGTGGGCGGCCGAGGTGTCGCGGCTCGTGACGGCGGGCCACGAGCCGCTGCCGAGCCAGGCCGAGGTGATCGGCGCGGTCAACGACGCCGCCGGCGAGACCGGCGTGGTGGTGTGCGCGGCCGGCTCGATGCCGGGCGACCTCCACAAGCTGTGGCGGGCGCGCGACCCGAAGGGCTACCACGTCGAGTACGGCTACTCGTGCATGGGCTACGAGATCCCGGGCGGGATGGGCGTCAAGCTCGCCGCGCCCGAGCGCGAGGTGTTCGTGATGATCGGCGACGGCTCGTACCTGATGCTGCCGGGCGAGCTCCCGACCGCGGTGGCCGAGGGGATCAAGCTCGTGATCGTGCTGGTGCAGAACCACGGCTACGCGTCGATCGGCGCGCTGTCGCGGTCGGTCGGCTCGGGCGGCTTCGGCACCCTCTACCACTCGCGCGCGAACGGCTCGGTGCCGACCGACGACCGGCCTGCCGAGCCGCTGCCGATCGACCTGGCGACCAACGCCGAATCGCTCGGCGCCCGCGTGATCCGGGCGCGCACGATCGACGAGGTGCGCTCGGGCCTGGAGGCCGCGCGCGAGGCTTCGGGACCGGTGGTCGTGCACGTCGAGGTCGACCGCTACGAGGGCGTGCCCAGCTACGAGAGCTGGTGGGACGTGCCGGTGGCCGAGGTGGCGTCCGACGAGTCGGTGCGCGCGGCGCGCGCAGAGTACGAGCGCGCCCGGCAGGCCCAGCGCCGGCACGTGGAGGCGCCATGAGCCTGGTGGTGCGCGGGCCGGTGACGCCCGAGTCGGCCGGCTGGACCTACGTCGGCTTCGAGGTCGCCACCGCCTCGTTCGAGGGTTCCACCGGCGCGCGCGAGCTCTGCATCGTCGTGCTCTCGGGGAGCTGCACGATCGAGTCCGAGCACGGCTCCTGGACGCTCGACGGCCGCCCGGACCCGTTCTCCGGCCCGCCCGACGCGGCCTACCTCCCGCCCGGCACGCGCTACGTGCTCGACGGCGGCGCCGAGGTCGCCCTCTGCAGCGCGCCGGCGCCGGCGGGCGCGCCGGCCCGCGTGCTGCCCGGCGACCGCGTCGTGCCCGAGACCCGGGGCCACGGCAACCACGAGCGAACCATCCTCCCCATCCTCATGGGCGACGAGCAGGCCGACTCGCTGCTCGTCTGCGAGGTGCTCACCCCGGCCGGCCACTGGTCGAGCTACCCGCCGCACAAGCACGACCGCGACGCCATGCCCGAGGAATCCTTCCTCGAGGAGACCTACTACCACCGCGTCAGCCCGCCCCAGGGCTTCGCTCTGCAGCGTGTCTACACCGGCGACGGGTCGCTCGACGAGACGCTGGTCGTGCGCGACGGCGACACGGTGCTGGTGCCGCGCGGCTACCACACCGTTTCCGCCCCACCCGGCTACGCCCTCTACTACCTCAACGTGATGGCGGGCCCGGTGCGCGCGTGGGCGGTGGCCAACGACCCGGATCACGAGTGGACGCTGACGCCTTGAACCGGCGAGGATGGGCAGATGCTCGGGACCGTCTGGCAACGGACGGGGTTCGCCGGCAAGACCCTGTGGGACTGGCTCCAGCTGCTGATCGTGCCGCTGGTGCTGGCCCTTGCCGCGTTCGCGCTGAACGCCGCCCAGGCCGACCGTGATCGCGCGCAGGACGCGCGCCAGGCCGCGCAGGAGCGTCTGGCCGCCGAGGACGGCGCGCGTGAGGACACGTTGCGCGGCTACCTGCAGCAGGTCTCCGACCTGATCACGCACGAAGGGCTGGCCTCACGTGGCGCGGACCGCGAGGTGAGGACGCTCGCGCGCACGCTCACCCTCACGACGCTGCGGCGGCTCGACGGGGAGCGCAAGACGCTCGTCGTCCGCTTCCTGCTCGAGGCGGGTCTCATCAACCAGACCAGTGTCTGGACCAAGACGGCGGACGGCCTCGTGCCGTTCCCCACGCGCGGACCGCAGATCCCGCTCGCCGGCGCCGACCTCCGCGGGATCGTCATGACGGGCCTGCTCCCGCGCTCGAGCGGCCCGAACGCGCGCGGCCGGTTCGAGATGACGACGGCGAGTTTCCGGGCCGCCGACCTGCGCGGCGCGGACTTCCGAGCGATGAACCTCGTCGGCGCCGAGTTCGACGAGGCCGATCTGCGCGGCGCGAACTTCACGGACGCCTACGTGCGGGGCGCCTCGTTCCGCTTCGCGTGCCTGAGCGACGCACGGTTCGCGCGCATCAGCGCCGGAGGGAAGCGCCAGGAGGACGCGGCCTCGGCCGGCTTCGTCCAGACGCGCGGTCGCCATGTCGACTTCTCGGGTGCGAATCTGATCGACGTCGACTTCACGGGAGCGACGCTGACGGACGTGAATCTCCGCGGCGCCAAGACGGCCGGCACGAAGTGGCCGCGCGGCTGGACCTCGACCGGGCTGCGGCTGGATGACGCGCCGGAGTGCGGCTACGACTAGGTCAAGCGCAGCGACAGTGCGCCGAGCGGCGGCAGCTCGACCTCGATGCTCTGTCCCGGCGCGACCGGGTGCGGCGGCAGCGCCGAGCCGGTGATCACGACCTCCCCCCCGCGCAGCCGCTCGCCGCAGCCGGCGAGCGTCTCGGCGGTCAGGCGCACGACCTCGACGAGCTCGCCGGTGAGCGCGGCGGGGTCGTCGGTGGCGGCGGCCTCCTCGCCGTCGACCACGACACGGGCGCCGATCCCCTCGCCGGTCGAGCGGCCGCGGTCGACGGGGCCGAGCACGACGTGGCGGTGGAAGATGTTGCCGGCCAGGATCGCCTGGACGTCCTCAGGCGGCGGGTCGAGGTCGGCGAGCTCGATCGCCGCCGACAGGCCGCCGATCGCGTCGCGGACCTCCTCCCACGAGGCCCCGCCGGGCACGTCGCGGGCAAGGTGGACGGCGATCTCGGCCTCCAGCATCGGCTTGGTCCAGGAGCCGACCGGCACATCCGCGCCGTCGGCGACCAGCCCGGCCTCCGTCAGGAAGCCCACGAGCGGGCGGTCGATCTTCAGCATCTCCATCGCGCCCGGCGCGCCGAAGCCGACCTTCCAGCCGATCTGGCGCTCGCCGCGCTCGTCGCGCCGCGCGAGCTGCTCGCGCATGCCGGCCGGGATGCGGTCGTCGATCGCGTAGCCCGCCGCCTCCAGCGAGCCGGCGCCGCTCCAGCCCCAGAAGAGCAGGACGTCCTCGTCCGAGGTGTTGTCGAACCCGTGCCAGTTGTCGCGCGGCGTGTAGATGACGTCGCCCGCCTTCGACGGCTCGCGCCCGGTGTTCGTGTAGATCTCGCCGTGGCCGCTGAGCACCACGAGGAACTCGTCGCAGTTCGGGTGCAGGTGGCGCTCGTGCCGCGCGCCCGGCGTGAGAACCGTGCGGCCGACCACGAGATCGCGAGCGCCGGCGTTGTGCTCGCCGATCAGGAACTGGACCTGCATGTCGATCCAGCCCTCGTCCTCGCGCAGGCCCTGCTCGAGCGGGACGTCCTCGATCCGGGTCCGGAACGGCTTCATCGCATGCCTCCGATGCGGCGGTAGGCCTCGTGCACGCTGACCAGGAAGTCGCGGTCGGCGCGCTCCGAGCTGCGAGCGGCGTTCAGCATCTCGCTCGTCGCCGCGCACGTCGGCACCGCCATGCCGAGCCGGCGGGCGAGCTCCTGCGCGAGCACCAGGTCCTTCTGCTGGAGCTCGACATCGGCGTAGACGTCGGTGTCGTCGACCAGCAGCGGCGCCCGGTAGCCGAGGACCGGCGAGGCGATCACGCTCTTGAGCGCCGCGTCGACGACGGCGGCGCGGTCGACCCCCGCCTTCTCGACGAGCGCGACGGCCTCCGCGAAGGCCGTGACCGACACGACGAGCGCGAGGTTGATGGCGACCTTGGTGAGGATCGCCTGGCCGTTGGGACCGATGTAGGTGACCTTCGGGCCGATCGCCCCCAGCACGGCGGCGATGTGGTCGAAGGCCGCCCGGTCGCCGCCCACCATCACCGACATCTGGCCGGCGGCGAGCGTGGCCGGACTGCCCGAGACCGGGCAGTCGAGGAACGTCGCGCCGGTCGCGGCGACGCGCTCGGCGAGCGCGACGCTGGCGTCGGGCGCGATCGTGCTGATGTCGGCCCACACCGTGCCGGGGCGCAGTCCGGCGAGCACGGGCTCGGCGATCTCCTCGACCGCCGCCGTGTTGGTGAGCATCGTGAACAGCACGTCGACCCCGGCGGCCAGCTCGCGCGGCGACTCCGCCCAGCCCATGCCCGCCTCGAGCAGCGGCTCCGCCCTGGCCTTGGTGCGGTTCCAGCCGACCACGTCGTAGCCGGCGTCGAGCAGCCGCTGCGCGATGCCCGCCCCCATCGCGCCGAGCCCGGCGAACCCGACGCTCTCGATCCCCCTGAGCATCCGGCGACAATATCCAGCGATGCTTCTCGTCGACACCCACGGCCCAGTCGTCACCTTCACGCTCAACCGGCCCGAGCGGCTCAACGCGATCACGCCGGAGATGATCGACGCGCTGGACCGCGCTCTCGCGGCGGCGCTCGCCGACGACGCGGTGCGCGTGATCCGGCTGCGCGGCGCCGGGCGGGCGTTCTGCGCCGGCTACGACCTCGAGTGGGCGAGCGCGCTGATGCGGGAGGACGACCCGTGGGACCCGGCGGCGGACTACCGCGTGATGAGCCGGTACGTGAACAGCTACATGGCGCTGTGGCGGTCGCCGAAGCCGGTCGTGGCGCAGGTGCACGGCGTGTGCGTGGGCGGAGGCTCCGACCTCGCGCTGTGCTCGGACCTGATCGTGTGCGCACAGGATGCGCGGATCGGCTACCCGCCGGCGCGTGTCTGGGGCTCGCCGACGACCGCGATGTGGTTCCACCGGCTCGGGCTCGAGCGGGCCAAGCGGCTGCTGCTGACCGGCGACCCGATGAGCGGGACGACGGCGGCCGAGTGGGGCTTCGCGTCCGGCGCGTACCCCGAGGAGAAGCTCGACGCGGCGGCGATCGCGCTGTGCGAGCGGATCGCGCGGCTGCCGGCGAACCAGCTCCAGTTCATGAAGATGCTCGTCAACGGCGCGGTCGAGGCGCAGGGGCTCGCCGCGACGCAGACGCTCGGCACGCTGCTCGACGGCGCCGCGCGTCACACGCCCGAGGGGAGCGCGTTCTCGCGTGACGCCGCCGCCGACCTGCGCGCGGCCGTCCGCGACCGCGACGAGCCGTTCGGCGACTACGGCTCCGGCTCGCGCACCGTCGCCGATCCGCTCGCCTGAGTCCGCGCCAGAACAAACCTGAATCCGGGATGGAAGAACTCCCGCCGTCGCCCCTTCAAGGGGGGTGGCAGAGGCAACGGCAGGAAGGAACTTCCCATGGCGAGGCGCGGCGCGGCGGCAGTACTGGCAATTCTCGGGCTCACCCTGCTGCTGCTCGCCCCCTCGGCGGGCTTCGCAAAGCCGAAACCGAAGCCGAAGCCACTGCCACAGGAGCAGGTCCCGCTCTGGGACGAGAACGCGGGCGATGGCGTCTGCAACGCCGTCAGCTGGTTCCGGCAGCAGTTCCCCGAGGTGAAGGGCACGCGGAACGTCGCGTCGATCCACTTCAAGTACCCCAACGGCAAGCGGGGGACGATCGTGGTTCCCAGCGACAAGTTCCCGCCGGGCGGCGAGATCCCGGACGAGCCCAAGGGCCACTCCGAGCGGCGGCTCATCAAGATCGTCGAGCAGCTGGGCATCGACCCCGACACGGTCGAAGCGCTCTGCACCGAGCTCGAGCCCTGCGAGCTCCCGGGCGCCTTCTGCAAGCGGCAGGTGGCGACCAAGTTCAGGAACGCGCGGGTCTACTACACGCACCCGTATCCGTACGGCGGCGAGGACAAGGCCGCCGAGAAGGCAGTGCGCGACACCAGCGTTAAGACGCTCAAGAAGGAGGTCGCGGGCTTCCAGAAACAGCTCCAGGCGACGAAGGGGATCATGGGCGAACAGGGAGGCGGCGCGCTGCAACGCGGGCTCGCCCGACCGGGATTCGGCGGGGTCGACTTCTCGTCGCTCGAGCTCCGCTACGTCGCGGATACCGGCGGGCCGCGCGGGCTGCGCTACGCGTTCGGCGGCAACCCCACCCCCGGGACGTCCGACCAGGAGGCCGGGCTCGCGACGGCACGGCAGTCCTCGAACGCCTTCTTCACCTGGCTGGCGCTACCGCCGGAGTCGTTCTGGGTGAACCTGAACCCGAACCAGCCCGACCGGATCATGGACCCGCAGATGGCGCGGACCGAGGCTGGCCGGATCCTGCTCGAGGCCGACCTGGTGCTCAAGAAGGACAGCGTCGGCTGGATGAACGCCAACACGGCGTTCGGAAAGGCCTTCTGGGACGAGCTCGAGGCGATCTACGGAGACCGCGCGCTCGACAGCTGCATCACGATGCGGACCTGGATCGCGCCCGCGCAGGCCACCGTCCGGGAGACCGGTGACGAGCTCTACATCCTCGATGCGCCGCTCACCGTCTTCGGCGAGTCCGAGCAGCACCCGGACCCCGGAAGCGGCAACCCCGGCTGCCCGCAGGAGGACGCGGCCACCGAGGCGCGCAAGGAGGAGCTGTGGCGGCGGACGATCCTGCCCAAGCTCATCGAGGGCGTGAACACGAAGCCCGAGTACGCCGCGCTGCGGCGCGTCTACCTCGCGCGCGTGGCGGCCGAGTGGTTCCGCGTCCGCCAGGGCGAGCGCCCGACCTCGCTCAGCAAGGTGATCGGCAGCGGCAACGTCGATCCCTGGGCGATGCCGCCCGGCTGGGGCCCGCTTGACGTCTACAACCCGTACCTGCACTCGATCAGGACCGGCGAGTGGTCGGCGGAGCGCAGGATCGTGGTCGGCGGCCAGGAGTACACCCGCACGATCTCCTACGGCGGCGTCGACTTCAGCGGCGTGCCGCGCCAGAACGTCGCCAAGCGCGACTTCGACACGCGGTATCCGCGGCTGGCGCGCCGGATCCGGGAGTCGCAGGGCCGGGCGACGGCCGACGCCGACCGCAACGAGGTCTGGCTCGGCGGCGGAGCCGGCTCGGCGCCGGGCGTGAAGGCCGCCGCGGTCGAGCTCAGCCTCACGACCCCGCAGCGGCGGGTGCGCGCCGGCCAGCAGGTCACGTACCGCCTGCGGGCCGACAACCTGACCGCCACGCGCCTGCGCGGCGTGCGGGTCTGCGAGCGGATGCCCGCCGAGCTGGCGTTCGTGCGCTCGAGCGCACGCGCGCGAGTGAAGAACGGGCGGCACTGCTGGACCGTCAAGCGGCTGGCGCCGGACCGCGCGAAGACGATCTCGGTGACCGCGCGGGTGCTCGGCAACGCACGTGGGCGGATCCATGCCCGTGCGTCGGCGTCGGTCCCGCGGTCGTCCGACGTGCTGGCCGTCGTCGCGCAACGCAGCGTCTCCGTCGATGGCGGGAACGCTGACCCGGCCGGTGGCGTCACCGGCTGAGCGGCGCGTCGTGGCGATCGCCGTCGCACTGTTGACGGCGATCGTCGCGGCGCCCGCCTCCGCCGAGCCCGGGTCGGCCGGGCCGGCCGTCCGCGGCGAGCCCGCGGCCACCACGGCGCGGATCGTCGTCGCGACGACGGCCCGCGCACGTCCGGGCCGCGGCCGGCGCATCGCGCACGTCGCGACGGTCACCGCTTGGTCCGGCCACGCCCAGACGCTGCTCGTGGTCGACCGCGCGGTCCGTGACGGGCGGGAATGGCTGAAGGTGCTGCTCCCGATCCGCCCGGTCGGGGCGACCGGCTGGATCGCGCGCGACAAGGTGGTGCTCGGCCGCACGCGCTACCGGGCCGAGCTGCGGCTCGGCACACGGCGGCTGACCGTCTACCGCGACGGCCGGCCGGTCCGGCGCTTCCGCGCGGTGATCGGCGCGCCGGGGACTCCGACCCCGCGCGGCCTGGCCGCGATCTACGAGCGCAACCGCCAGCCCGATCCGGGCGGCTTCCTCGGCCCGTGGTCGCTCGCGCTGACCGCGATGTCGGACGTGCTCGAGAGCTTCGGCGGCGGGCCGGGCCGCGTCGCCATCCACGGCCGCGAGGGCGCCAGCCTGAGCGACCCGCTCGGGAGCGCACGCTCGCACGGCTGCATCCGCATCACGAGCCGCGCCGTCACCTGGCTCGCCCGGCACGCGCCGCCGGGCACGCCGGTCCGGATCCGCGGCTAGCGGAGCGGGATCGAGGCGCCGCGCTCCTCCTCGGGGCGCGGCCCGAAGATCCGCCGCTCGGACTCGTCGATGGCGACGTCGTTGATGCTCGCCTCGCGCCGGCGCATGTAGCCCTCGTCGTCGAACTCCCACTGCTCGTTGCCGTAGCTGCGCCACCACCGGCCGGACTCGTCGCAGCTCTCGTACTGGAAGCGGACGGCGATGCGGTTGCCGCTGAACGCCCACAGGTCCTTGCGCAGCGCGTAGTCGAGCTCGCGCGCCCACTTGCGCTCCAGGAACTCGACGATCTCGGCGCGGCCGTCGAGGAACTCGTCGCGGTTGCGCCACTGCGAGTCCTCGGTGTAGGCGCCCGCGACCCGCTCGGGGTCGCGCGTGTTCCACGCGTCCTCGGCCGCCTGGACCTTCTGGCGCGCGGTCTCCTCGGTGAACGGCGGTACTGGCGGTCGCATGTAGCGGACGATATTCTCCCGGCAGGCTTCGTCCCACGCCCAACCTCCGATTCCGGTGCTCACGCCGCCGGCCCAGCGGGGGCAAAGGGGTCTCCAGACCCCGGGACGCCGGTCAGTGCAGCCCTTTCCGGCGGGGCGTCGTGAGCGTGAGTCGCGGAGCCGCGCCAGTCGAAAGGTGCATCCCGATGACCAGGCAGAAGTCCTTCAAGCGCCTCGTGCGAGCGAGGATGGAGAAGACCGGCGAGAGCTACACCGCGGCGCGCGCGATGCTGCTCGCCGCGGAGGAGCCGGACGGGGCGTGGCTGGCCACGTCCGACGAGCGGATCCGCGAGCGGACCGGCCGCGGCTGGGAGGAGTGGTTCGACCTGCTCGACACGTGGGGCGAGCTCACGCACCGGGAGATCGCCCGCCGCATCGCGGCCGAGCTCGACATCGACCCGCTGGCGTGGAACGCCCAGGCGATCACGATGAGCTACGAGCGCACCCGCGGCGGCCGCCTCCCCGGCCAGCACGACGACGGCTTCGCGGTCACCGCCACGAAGACCCTGCCCGTGCCGGTCGAGCAGCTCTTCGACGCGTTCCTCGAGCAGGGCGAGCTGCGCGAGCGCACGTCCACCAGGCCGAAGTCGGCGCGCTTCGACTGGGCCGGCGGGGAGAGCCGCGTGAACGCCACCTTCGTGGCGAAGGGCGAGGCGAGCAGCACGGTGTCGGTCGAGCACCGGCGGCTGGACGACCCGGACGAGGCCGAGCGCATGAAGGCCTTCTGGCGCGAGCGGCTGAGCAGCCTCGCGTCATGAGCATCGCCGTCGCGACGGTCGCCGCCTTCATCTCCGGCGGCGCCTACTACACCGTGCTCGGCCCGGACGCGGACGAGCAGATGCCGCCGTGGAAGCTCGCAGTCGAGGTCCTGCGCTGCCTGGTCCTCGCCGCCGTGGTGGCCGGTCTCGCCTCGCAGATCGACATCGACGAGTGGGCAGGCGGCCTGCTGCTCGGGCTCGTGCTGTGGATCGGCTTCCCGTTCGTGCTCTGGACGGGCGCCGTCATCCACGAGAACACGCCCGTCAGGCTCGCCGCCCTCCACGCCGGCGACTGGCTGCTGAAGCTGCTCCTGATCGGCGTGATCGTGGTCGTGCTCCAGTAGCGAGCCGGGCCGACAGCTTCTCGAGCTCCGCGGCCAGCTCGGGCGGCTCGTGGAGCTCGAAGTCGACGCCGAGCATGGCCACGCGCATCGCGAGCCACTCGAGGTTGTCGTCGCCACTGCGGAACTCGCAGGTGTGCTCGTCGAGCGGCTCGATCGTCCCCCAGCCGGCCGGCATGCGGACCGTGCCGGCCGGCGCGTGGAGGGTGAGGCGCGCCTCGTAGCGGCTCGGCAACGCCGAGAAGCGCTGCTGCACGAACTCCGCCGCGTCCCCGCCCGGCAGCTTCCGCGGCGTGAAGCGCGTGCCGATCCCCGCGGGCTCGGTGATGCGGTCGACGCGGAAGGTGCGCCAGTCGTCGCGGCCGCGGTCCCAGCAGACGAGGTACCAGCGGCGGCCGCGGTTGACCAGCGCGTGCGGCTCGACCTCGCGGCGTCCGAACTCGCCGTCGCGGGCGGTGTAGCCGAAGCGCACGCACTCGCGGTCGCGGCAGCCGCCGGCCAGCACGGTCAGCGTCTGGGGGTCGACGGTCGGGCCCTCGGGCGGCAGCGACATCGTCGTGGCGGCGAGCGCGGAGACACGGCGGCGCAGGTGCGCCGGCAGCACCTGCTCGAGCTTGACCAGCGCCCGTACCGAGGTCTCCTCGATCCCGGTCACGGAAGCGCGCGCCGCGGTGCGCAGGCCGACGGCGATGGCGATCGCCTCGTCGTCGTCGAGCAGCAGCGGCGGCATCGCCGTGCCCGCCGCCAGCCGGTAGCCGCCCGCCGGCCCGGTCAGCGACTCGACCGGATAGCCGAGCTCGCGCAGGCGCTCGACGTCCCGGCGGATCGTGCGTCGCGACACCTCGAGCCGCTCGGCCAGCTCGCCGCCGGGCCAGTCGCGACGGGCCTGAAGGAGCGAGAGCAGGGTCAGCAGACGGCTCGATCGCATCGAGGACAGATATTGACCTAAACCGCCCGTAGCCTGCCGGCAATGTCAGAGAACGCAGAAGGCGCCACCGTGCTCCCCCGCGACGGCTACCCCGCCGGCGTCCCCTCCTTCATCGACACCTCACAGCGCGACGCCGAAGCCGCCCAGCGCTTCTACGGCGGGCTCTTCGGCTGGGAGTTCGACGAGATCGTGCCCGGCCGCTACTGGCTGGCGAAGCTCGACGGCCTCGACGTCGCCGGCCTGTCGCTGCTGCCCGACAGCCAGCCGGCCTGGAACACCTACATCGAGGTCGCGAGCGCCGACCAGGCGACCGCCGACGCGCTGCAGCTCGGGGCCCACGTGCTCATGCCGCCGATGGACGTCACCAACGACGCCGGCCGCATGTCGGTGATCTGCGACCCGACCGGCGCGACGTTCTGCACCTGGGAGTCCAGGCAGTACCACGGCGCCCAGCTCGTCAACGCCGGCGGCACGTGGAACTGGAGCGACCTCTACACGCCCGACCCGAGCCTCGCCGAGCCGTTCTACCGCGCCCTGTTCGGGTGGGAGGCGAGGCCCGTCTCGTTCGGCGAGGCCTCCGGGATCATGTGGACGCAGGGCGGCTACGGCGACTCGCTGGAGGCGCGCACGCCCGGCCTGCGCAGGATGCACGAGGAGGCCGGCGCGCCCGAGGGCTTCACCGACTGCATCGGCTGGCTGATCGAGAACGACGGCCCGTCGCGCTGGAACGTCACCTTCGCCGTCGACGACACCGACGCGAGCGCCGCGCGGGCGGTCGAGCTGGGCGGCGAGATCCTCGCAGCGCCCTTCGACGCCGGGCCCGTGCGCGTCGCCCAGGTCAAGGACCCGCAGGGCGCGCAGTTCACGATCAGCTACTACGACTCAAGCCGCTAGCGAGAGCGGCGCGGCGCCCTGCTCGAGCAGCAGGCGCGGATTGTCCTGCGTGAGCAGCGCCGCCAGGCGCTCGCTCGCGCCGCCCGCGACAAGCGCTTGGAAGCCGCGGTCGAGCGTGTCGTCGCGCGTGCCCGGATGGCCGTCCGAGGCCAGGCACCACACGAGGCCGTCGCCGAGCAGCCGCTCGGCGACGGCGCGCGCCCGCGCCCCGTGGCGGCCGAGCAGCGAGGTGGCGTTGACCTGCAGCAGCGCGCCCCGATCGACCAGGCCGAGCAGCCTCCCGTCGGCGCCGCGCACCGGCGCGGCGCGCTCCGGGTGGGCGAGCAGCAGGTCGTAGCCGAGCTCCCAGAGGCGCTCGGCGGCGTCGATGAAGTCGTCCTCGATGCCCTCGAACGGGCACTCGAGCAGCAGCCAGCGCGCGCGCCCGGGGCCCTGCGCGATCAGCTCGAGCTCGTCCGGAGCGAGCAGCAGCGCGTCGTCGTGCCCCAGCTCGCCGCCACCGTGCAGGCGCACGTCGATCCCGCGGCCCGCGATCAGGCGCTGCGCCTCGTCGCGCTGCCGCTCCAGGGTGATCAGGTCGATGCGCGGGAAGTCGGTGCGCTTGACGTGCGGGGTGCACGCGACGTCGCGCACGCCGGCCGCCTCCAGCCGGGCCGCGTGAGCGAGCGTGGCCGCCATCGTGGCCGCCCCGTCGTCGAGGCCGGGGAGCAGGTGGCAGTGCAGGTCGACGTACGACATCCCCTTCTACGGTACGACGCTAGCCTCCCGGCGAGTCCTACCGCCTTCACCGGCTGGATACGATCGGGTCGTGCCCGATCGCCTCTACTTCACCGAATCCGACGACGCCAACGCGCTGATCGCGACGGACCCGATGGCCCTGCTCGTCGGCTTCGTGCTCGACCAGCAGGTCTCCGTCCAGAAGGCCTTCTCCGGCCCGCTCGCCATCAAGGAGCGGCTCGGGTCGCTCGACGCGGCCACGCTGGCGGCGGCCGACCTCGAGCCCGTGTTCCGCGAGCGCCCGGCCGTCCACCGCTTCCCCGCCAACATGGCCAAGCGGGTCCACGAGCTGGCCGTGTACGTGCGCGACACCTACGACGGCGACGCTGCGCGGGTGTGGACCGACGCGTCGGACGCCGGGGAGCTGCGCGCGAACCTCGCCGCCCTGCCGGGCTTCGGCGAGATGAAGATCAAGGCGCTCGGCTCCGTGCTGGCCAAGCGCTTCGGCGTCGAGGTCGCGCAGGAGCTGGTGCCGTGGCACCCGACGCTCGGCGACGTCGACTCGGCGCAGGCGCTGGCCGACTACCAGGCGGCCAAGCGCGTGCACAAGGCCGAGTGGTCGAAGGCGCCGGCCTAGCCGTGGCGGTACCAGGGCGGCGCCTCGAGCGCCGCCTCCAGCGCGGCTGAGCCGTCGCTCAGCACCGGCTCGCCGTGCGTGACGAGGATGCGCCGCAGCGACAGCTCGCGAAGCGGTTGGAGCGTCGGCACGAAGCGCTCGCGGTACCAGCGCGTCCGCGCTTCGTCGACCGGGTCGAAGTGCCACATCCGCAGCTTGCCCTCCGGCGTGGTGACGATGGCATCGCCGAACACGAGCGCCTCGTGCGAGGGCAGGTGGATCGGCGTCTCGTGCCGGCGCGGCTTGCCGATCGGGAAGGCGCGGGCGCCGCCCGGCAGCTCGCCGTCGATCGGCTCGACGGACGCCTTGCGCAGGCGTTTGGCCACGGCGGGGTGGCCGTAGATCTTCGCGCCGTAGCGCTCGCTCAGCGGCTCGGCGCTGCGCGTGT
Source organism: uncultured Solirubrobacteraceae bacterium (assembly GCA_963835525.1). Taxonomy (GTDB): domain Bacteria; phylum Actinomycetota; class Thermoleophilia; order Solirubrobacterales; family Solirubrobacteraceae; genus DASSUW01. Next base: position 506,121 of record CAWIFM010000008.1, on the reverse strand, counting down.
GGTACGGGATCGTGATGAGGATCGCCACCGGCCCGCTGACCAGCGGATCGAGGAAGTCCTCGTCCGGCACCAGCGGGTCGACGAGCAGCAGGACGTCGCCGGCGTCCAGGGCGAACGAGGCGACCTGCGCGCCCCATTCGCCCGGATGCCATTCGCCGTGGCGCGCCGTCCAGCGCCACAGGCCGTCCGCCAGCTCGTCCACTAGTAGGTGGCGAGCACCCTCGCCGGGCCGCCTGAGCCGTCCTGCCACGGGATCACGCCGACGATGGCGGTCGCGCCGTGGGCCGGCAGCTTGTCGAGGTTGTTCAGGTTCTCGAGCCCGAAGTTGTCCGCTCCCAGCCACTCGACGTGGACCGAGAACGTGCTCGACGGTCCGTTGTCGAGGCTCAGCGTGTCGACGCCGATGGCCGCCGCCTTGCGCCGCTCGAGCAGGAACTCGATCGCCTCGTCGCCGAAGCCGGGGAAGTGGTAGGCGCCCGCCGGGCCGCCCTTGAAGGCCGCGTCGTCGCCGACCTTCTTGGCCCACCCGGAGTCCATCGCCACCAGCGCGCCGTGCGGGATCCGGCCGTGCTTGTTCTCGAAGCGCCGCAGGTCCTGCGCGTTGACCACCGTGTCCGGGTCGGACGCCGCCCGCTTGGCGATGTCGATCACCACGATCGGCAGGATCAGCTCGCTCGCCTTCAGGTCGGGCGTCAGGCGGCCGCCGGCCGTGAAGTGCCCGGGGGCGTCCATGTGCGTGCCGGAGTGCTCGTCGAACGTCCACTCCTGCTTGTAGAAGCCGTCCGGGACGATGCTGGCCAGCGTCCGCCGGGTCGGCGCGTTGCCGGTGTAGACCGGGAAGCCGGCCGTGAAGGTGTGCGTCAGGTCGACGACCCTGCCGCGCCGCTTGCCCCGGCGCCGCTTGTGAGCCAGTGCCTCGCCCGGCAGCAGCGCCGCCAGCGCGGCGGCGCCGCCACCGGCCAGCACCGTGCGCCGCGAGAGCTGCGGCTGCTGCTCACGAACCGCCTCGACCGTGCCCGGCAGACACATGCTCGACCCCCTCATCCGTGTTGACCATCGGGACCTTAACGTCCAGCCACTCGTCCGCGTCGTACCGGACCAGCACCGGGAAGCGCAGGGCGATCAGGAACGTTCCGGCGATGCAGGCGAGGCCTCCGGAGACCACGGAGAAGCGGGCGCCGGCCAGCGCGGCCACCGCGCCGGCGCGCACGTCTCCAAGCCGGGGGCCGCTCGTCACGACGAGCGAGTGGACCGACGACATCCGGCCCCGCAGCCGGTCGGGGGTGATGCTCTGCGTGATCGTGGCCCGGCACACGGCGCTCACGCTGTCCGCCCCGCCCGCGACGGCGAACAGGGCGGCGGCGATAAGGAGCGACCCGGCGAGGCCTGCCAGCGCCACCGCGGCGCCCCACACCGCGACGGCCACGAGCAGGATCCGGCCGAGCCGGCGCGCGTGGCCGAGCCAGCCGCTGGCGAGCGCGGTCACCGTGCCGCCGGCGGCGACCGAGGCGTACAGCAGCCCGGTGCCGGCCGCGCCCGCCTCGTAGACGCTGACGGCGAGCACCGGGAACACCGCACGGGGCATCCCGAAGGTCATCGCCATCAGGTCGGTCAGGAAGGAGGCCTTGAGGGCCTTGGTGCGGCGCACGAATCCCAGCCCCTCGGCGATCGACTGCCGGATGCCGGGCCGGTCGGGATGGGGCTCGGGCGGCTGCGGGCGCATGGCCGCGGCCGCGGCCACCATCGCCAGGCAGCTCAGCGCGTCGGCCGTGTACGCGGCGCCGACGCCGAGCAGGCTGATCATCACGCCGCCCACCGCCGGCCCGATGACCATCGTCAGCTGCGTGAGGGCGAAGTTGAGCGCGAGCGCGGGCCGCAGCAGCACCGGCCCCGCCAGGCCGGGGACCATCGAAGTGCGGACCACGCTCTGCACCGCGCCGAAGCCGGCCAGCAGGCCCGCGAGCACGAACAGCGCCCACACCGGGGTCCAGCCCGCGAACGTGCACACGGCCAGCGCCGAGGCGACCAGGACGATGGCGCCCTGGTCCAGGAGCAGCAGCCGGCGGCGGTCGAACCGGTCGGCGACGGCGCCGCCGAGCAGGGCCATCGCCATGACGGGCACCAGCTCGACCGCGCCCAGCAGGCCGACGAGCAGCTCCGACCCGGTCTGCACGTAGACCTGGTAGGGCAGCGCGACGAGCGCGGCCTGCGTGCCGAGTCCCGAGACGACCCAGCCGACGAACAGCAGGCGCAGCTCGCGCGATTCCCGCAGCGGGGTGAGGTCGACCGCGAGGCGCCTCACGCGGCGCGGCTAAGCGGCTTCGCCTTCGGTCTCCCAGGCTGCGGCGTGGCCGAGCGAGGCGCTCTTGAGCACCTTGAGGGAGAGCAGGGCGCACTTCAGGCGCGTCGCGCTGATGTCGATGCCGAGCAGCTCGAGGACGAACTCGCGGTCGAGCTTGAGGAGGTCCTCGACCGGCATGCCGATCACCTCGTCGGAGGCCATCGACGCCGAGGCCTGCGAGATCGCGCAGCCGTGGCCGGAGAAGCGGACGTCCTCGATCTTCCCGTCGCCGTCGAGCTTGAGCTGGACCTTCAGCTCGTCGCCGCAGAGGGGGTTGAGGTCGTCGGCCTCGAGGTCCGCATCCGGGAGCTCGCCCCAGTTATGCGGGTTCTTGTAGTGCTGCAGGATGTTCTCGCGGTACAGGTCGTCCATCAGGCGAACACGTCCCGCACGGTAGCGAGCGCGTCGATCAGGCGGTCGACCTCGTCGCGCGTCGAGTGGACGGCGAACGACGCGCGCGTGGTGGCCGACACGCCGAGCCGGCGCATCAGCGGCTGCGCGCAGGCGTGGCCGGCGCGGACGCAGACGCCCTCGCGGCCGAGGATCTCGGCCACGTCGTGCGGGTGCACGCCCTCGAGCTCGAACGCGGTGAGAGCTCCGCGGTGCTCGATGTCCGGGCCGAAGAGCGTGAGGCCCGGGACCTCGCGCAGGCGGTCGACGGCGTAGCCCGCGATGTCGCGCGAGTGCTCCCACACCGCGTCCATGCCGATGCCGGACAGGAAGTCGGTGGCCGCGCCGAGTCCGATCGCCTCGGCGACCATCATCGTGCCCGCCTCGAACTTGGCCGGCGGCTCGGCGAACGTCGTCGCCTCCTCGGTCACGCGGGCGATCATGTGCCCGCCGCCGAGGAACGGCGGCATCGCCTCGAGCAGCTCGCGGCGTCCGTGCAGGACGCCCACGCCGGTCGGGCCGTAGGCCTTGTGGCCGGTCCAGGCGTAGAAGTCGACGTCGAGCTCCTTGACGTCGACCGGCATGTGCGGGACGGCCTGCATGCCGTCGACGAGGATCAGCGCGCCGGCCTCGTGCGCGCGGCGCGCGATCTCCGCGATCGGGTTGACGGTGCCGAGCACGTTCGACACGTGCGTGACGGCGACGAGCTTGGGCCGCTTCGCGAGCGCGGCGTCGAGCGCGTCCATGTCGAGCAGGCCGTCGTCGGTGATCGGGACCCACTCGAGCCGGCAGCGCTGCAGCTGCCAGGGCACGATGTTCGAGTGGTGCTCCATCTGCGTGACCACCACCGTGTCGTCGGGCGTCAACCCCAGCGTGTAGGCGACGAGGTTGATCGCCTCGGTGCCGTTGCGCGTGAAGACGGTCTCGCCGACGGTCGAGCCCGTGAACGCGGCGACCTTCTCGCGCGCGACCTCGTAGGCCTCGGTCGCCTCCGCGGCGAGCGGGTAGACGCCGCGGTGGATGCTCGCGCGGTACTCGTTGTAGTAGCGGTCCATCGCCTCGATCACCGACCGCGGCGTCTGCGACGTCGCGGCCGAGTCGAGGTAGACCAGGCCCTCCTGCGCGAGGACGGGGAACTCGGTCGCGGGAGGGACCGCGAGGCTCATGCGGCGGCGGCGACCTCGTCGCGGATCCAGCCGTAGCCGCGCTTCTCGAGCTGCTCGACCAGCTCCGGGCCGCCCTGCTTGACGATCCGGCCCTCGAACATGATGTGCACGAACTGCGGCTTCACCATGTGCAGGATGCGCTGGTAGTGGGTGATGATCAGCACGCCCATGTCCGAGCCCTCGGCGACCGTGTTGACGCCCTTGGCGACGGTGTTGAGCGCGTCGATGTCGAGCCCCGAGTCGGTCTCGTCGAGCACGGCCAGCCGCGGGTTGAGCAGCGCCAGCTGGAGGATCTCCATGCGCTTCTTCTCCCCGCCGGAGAAGCCGTCGTTGAGGTAGCGGTTGGAGAACTCGCGCGGGACGTTGGTCAGCTCCATCGCCGCCTCGACCGTCTTGCGGAAGTCCTTGAGGCTGATCTCGGCGTCGCCGCGGGCCTGGCGGTGGGCGTTCATGACCATCCGCAGGTACTTGGCGACCGAGACGCCGGGGATGGCGACGGGGTACTGGAAGGCCATGAACAGGCCGGCGCGGGCGCGCTCGTCCGGATCGGCCTCCGTGATGTCCTCGCCGTCGAAGAGGACCTGGCCCTCCGTCACCTCGAAGTTCGGATGACCCATCACGGCGTTCGCGAGCGTCGACTTGCCGGACCCGTTCGGGCCCATCAACGCATGGAACTCGCCGGAGCGGACGTGAAGGTCCACGCCCTTGAGGATCTGCTTGTCCCCGGCGGAGACGTGAAGGTTCTTGATCTCGAGGTCAGCCATGTATCTCCAGGGTGTTCTCTGTCGGTGAGGCGAATTCGACGAGCTCCGCGAGCGTGGTGCGCTGGAGCGACTTGATCACGCCCATCTGCACGCGCGTCCACAGCAGCTTGGTGGCGCAGTGCTCGCCGTCGGAGAGGTGCGAGCACAGGACCCGCGACTCGCGGTCGTCGATGAAGCAGTCCATCGGCGCGATCGCGCCCTCGAGCGCGAGCACGACGGCGTCCATGGTGATCTCCTCCGCGGGGCGGGCGAGCACGTAGCCGCCGTGCGCGCCACGGGTGGCCTGCACGAGCTCGGCCTTCTTGAGCAGCGCCGCGATGCGCTCCAGATACGCGAGCGGGAGGTTCTCGGCGTCGGCCACCGCCTTGAGCGAGACCGGGAAACTAGCGCCTTCGGCGCTCGTGTCCTTGGCCCCTCCTCCCTGCAGCCCGAGCTGGATCAGCAGGCGGACGCCGTACTCCGCCTTGGTGGTGAAGATCACGGCAGTAATCCTACCAGCGAGGTAGGAGTTGCCCTTGTGGAATCATGTTCCGGGTGACGGAATTCAGCGGGAAGATCGCCGTGGTGACCGGAGGCGGGACGGGCATCGGCCAGGCCGTGGCGGAGCGGCTCGAGGCCGGCGGCGCGTCCGTGATCGTGGCCAGCCGCAGCGCGGGCCACCGTACCGACGTCTCCGATGAGGACTCGGTGCGCGCGCTGTTCGAGGCGGTCGGGCCGGAGCTGCACGTCCTCGTGAACTGCGCCGGCGTGCTGGCCTCGACCGAACGCACGCCGGACATCGCCTTGGACGACTGGGAGCTGGCGTTCGCCGTCAACGTGCGCGGCACGTTCCTGTGCTGCAAGCACGCGCTGCCGCGCATGCGGCGCGGCGCGGCGATCGTGAACGTGGCGTCGGTGGCGGGGATGGTCGGCGTGCCGGGCCGCGCCGCCTACGGCGCATCCAAGGGCGCGGTGATCGCGTTCACGCGCGCGCTGGCCATCGATCACGTCGCCGACGGCGTGCGGGTGAACTGCGTCTGCCCGGGGACGATCGACACGCCGTGGATCGACCGGGTGGTCGACGAGCTCGGCGAGTCGCGCGACGCCCTGGTGGCGCGGCAGCCGCTGGGGCGGTTGGGCACGGTCGAGGAGGTCGCCGAGGCGGTCGCTTACCTGGCCTCGGACCGCTCGCAGTTCACGACCGGCAGTCAGCTCGTGGTGGACGGCGGCATGACGGCGGCGTGATGGACGCGACCGAGAAGACGCTGAGCGTGCTCGACGCTTTGGATGGCGCACGGTCGCGGCTCGGTGACATCGCCGAGCGCGCGCAGCTGCCGAAGTCGACCGTCCACCGCATCCTGCGGCGGCTGGTCGAGCGCGGTTACGCGCGCGCGCAGGGGGACGGGGTCTACGTGCTCGGCCCGCGCGTGCTCACGATGGCCGGTGCGATGCTCCAGCAGCTCGACGCCACGACGCTCGCCGCGCCCGTCCTGCGCTCGCTGCACGCCGACGTCGGCCACACCGTGCACTTCGCGATGCTCAGCGGCGACGAGGCGGTCTACCTGGAGAAGCTCGTCGACCCCGGCCTGCCGTACCAGTTCGCCTCTCGCGTCGGCGGCCGCATCCCGCTGCATTGCACGGCGATCGGCAAGTCGCTGCTGGCGGACATGGAGGCGCTCCCGCAACTCGAGCTCGTCCCCCGGACCCCGAAGACGCTCGTCTCCACGGGCGCGCTGCATGCCGAGCTCGAGCGCGTGCGCGAGTGCGGCTTCGCCATCGACGACGAGGAGAACGAGCGCAACATCCGCTGCGTGGGCGCGGCGGTGCGCGACCACACGGACGCCGCGACGCACGCGATCAGCGTGTCGGCGCTGACCGTGGAGCTGTCGCTCGACGACGCCGTCGCGCTCGGCCCGCGGGTGGTCGACGCCGCCGATGCGCTCAGCCAAGCGCTCGGCGCACGACCTGGTCGATGAGCACGGGGTCGCGGCCGGCGGCGCGCAGCTCGTCGGCCGCGGGGATGAGCCGCTGGGCGATCTTGTGCTCGGCGCCGGCGGCGATCTGGTCGAGCCGGTGCTCGATGCGCGGGTTGCGGAAGCGCTCGAGCATCGTGTCCACGTAGCCCTCCGGAGCCGCGACGGTGAGCAGCAGCTCCTCGTCGAGCAGGCGGCGGACGAAGTCGTGCAGCTCTGGATCGGCGATCGCCTCCGCCACCGTCTCGTGGTGCGTGGCGAGCGCGGCGAGGGCGGAGTGCGTGCCGTTGAGCAGCCGCAGCTTCATCAGCTCGTACGGGCGGCTGTCGGGGACGAGCTGCACGCCCGGCCAGTCGGGCCGCGGCCCCGGGAACTCCTCGATCACCCACTGGCTGAACGGCTCGGCGACCACGGTCAGCGGGTCGGTGGGCGTAGGGACGATGCGGTCGACCATCGTGCACGGGAACGCCGCGACGTCGCCCAGCAGCCGCCGCAGCACCTCGCCGTTGCGCGGCACGTTGTCGCAGCTGATCACGGTCAGCGGCTCCGTGCGCCCGGCGATGCCGCGCGCGAGCAGGTCCAGCATGCCGCCGCGCTCGTACGCGCCCTCGGTGATCGTCAGCGTGACGAGGTCGGCGGCCTGGATGCGCTCGACCACGGCTTCGGGCTCGTCCGCCGCCACCAGCGCGTCGCGGATGACATCGATCTCGCGCTCCTCGTCGCGCTCGGGCCCGCGCGAGATCACCGTGTAGCGCCAGTCGTTGGCGCGCAGGGCGTCGGCGACCGTGCGGCGCCGGTGGGCGACGCCGCAGATCTCCCAGCCGCCGGCGTCCTGCGTGTAGACCGCCTGGTGCGCGCGGTGGAACGCCCCTAGCCCGAGATGGACGATCACCGGCTGAGCACGGGCTCCGGCTGCGCGACGATCTCCTCCTGCGCGGGGTCGGGCTCGCCGATGTCGACGTCCTTGGTCTCGCGCGAGAAGAGGAACGCGACGAACGAGATCACGGCCAGGCCGAAGAAGAACGCGGCCACCAGCCACGGGTCGCCGCCGCCCTTGTCCAGCAGCCAGACGGAGATCAGCGGCGAGAAGCCGGCCACCGCCGCCCCCAGCTCGCGCGAGGTGGCGAAGCCCGTGTAGCGCACGCGGGCGCCGAACAGCTCGGCGTAGAAGGCGGGCTGGACGGCGATCATCGGCGCCCAGCCGAGCACGGCCGCGACGATCAGCGCCACCCAGACGAGCACGGGCTCGCCGGTCTGCACGAGCGCGAAGAACGGGAACGCCCACAGGCCGGTGAAGACGACGCCGAACAGGTTCAGCGGGCGCCGGCCGATGCGGTCGCTGAGTGCGCCGTAGAGCGGTTGGGTGGCGATCACGAGGACACCGTACGTCACCACCGCCGCGAGCACGACGCCCTTCGACATGCCGAGCTCGTCGGTCGCGTACGCGACGGTGAAGGTCGCGTACATGTAGGCGGCGGCGGTGTCGCACACGTGCGCGCCGATGCCGACCAGCACGCTGCGCGGGTAGCGCTTGACGGCCTCGGCGAGCGGCAGCTTGACGACGGTCTGGCGCCGCTGGACCTCCTTGAACACCGGCGACTCCTCGACCCGCAGGCGCACCCACAGCGCGACGCCGATGAGCAGGAAGCCGGCCAGGAACGGAACGCGCCAGCCCCACGCGTTGAGCGCCTCGTCGGGCATCGTGGCGACGAGCAGGAACGCGAGCGTGCCGAGCACGAGGCCGATCTGCACGCCGGTCTGCGCGAACGAGCAGAAGAAGCCGCGCCGCTCCTTCGGGGCATGCTCGGCGAGCAGCGTGGATGCGCCGCCGAACTCGGCGCCGGCGCCGAGGCCCTGGAGGATGCGCAGGGCGACGAGCAGGATCGGCGCCAGCATGCCGGCGCTCTCGTAGGTGGGCAACAGGCCGATGGCGCCGGTGGAGAGGCCCATGACCAGCGTGGTCACGATCAAGGTCTCCCGCCGGCCGATGCGGTCGCCGAGATGGCCGAAGATCACCCCGCCGAGCGGCCGCACCACGAAGCCGACGCCGAACGTGGCGAAGGCGATCAGCGTGCCCGAGCCCGAGGCCGGGTCGAAGAACAGGTCCCCGAACACGAGCGCGGCGGCCGTGCCGAAGATGAAGAAGTCGTACCACTCGAGGGCCGTGCCGATGGTCGCCCCCGCGACCACGCGCCGGAGCGCTCCGGGCTCGGGCTGCGGTGGCTGTCCGTCTCTGATGAACCGGCTCATGCTCGTGCTCCTCCCTTCAGGGCCTCCAGCTCCGACCACGTGGCGGCCGGGAGCGGGACCCCTTCCTGCGCGCGTCGCGCGCGCGTGCGTCGTTCGATCTCGCCTGGGACGAGGACGGCGTCGAAGCCGCGGGCCGGCCTAGTTGCGGCCAGCGCGGCCGTGAACTCCTCGGCCTCGTCGTCGAAGTCGTCTGCGAAGGCGCCCGGGTCGAGCGCGATCAGCACCGTGCCGTTCGCCGCCTTGCCCTGCGCGCCGAAGGCGCCGGTGCCCGCGAGCGCGCCGCCGACGAGCTGGATCATCACGCTCAGCCCGGAGCCCTTGTGCGCGCCCAGCGGCAGCAGCGCGCCGCCGGCGTAGAAGTCGGCCGGGTCGCGCGAGGGCTCGCCGCCGCTGTCGACGAGCACGCCGTGCGGCACCTGCTCGCCGCGGGCGAGCGCGACCGCGAGCTTGCCCTCGGGCATCGTCGCGGTCGACCAGTCCATGACGAGCGGCGGCCGCCCGGGCGTCGCCCAGGCGATCGGGTTGGTGCCCAGCCGGCGCTCGCTCCCGCCGAACGGGGCCACCGTCGGCTCGGCGTTGCAGAAGGCGATGGCGATCAGGCCCTCGGTTGCGAGCAGCTCGACCCACTCGCCGAGGCGGCCGACGTGGTTCGCGCGCCGGATGGCTGCCGCCGCGACGCCGTGCTCTCGGGCGAGGGTCGCCAGCTCGGCGGCGGCGAGGCGCGCGGCGGGCTGGCCGAAGCCGCCGCGGCCGTCGACGATGACGATCGCGCCGCGGCGCTCGACGACCTCCGGCTCGGCCTTCGGGTCGACGCGGCCGTCTTTGACCGCCTCGACGTACGGGTCGAGCCGGCGGACGCCGTGGGAGTCGTGCCCGCGCAGGTTCGACTCCACGAGCGACTCGGCGACCGTCTTGGCGGTCGCCGGCGGGGCCCCGGCGTCCTCGAGGACGGCGCGGGCCAGGTGGAGCAGCTCCCCTGCGCTGTACGTGGATTCCATGTGACGGAACGTGATTCGCTCAGATGGAAATCGGGAAGATCATTCCCGGGATGGGCGGCGGCAAACCCGATGTCCTGGTGCTCGGCGAGGTGCTGGTCGAGCTGACCGCGCCGGTGGCGCTGCGCGAGGCCGACACGCTGCGGCTCTCGTGCTCGGGCGACGCTTTGAACGCGGCCGCGGCGGCCGCCGCCGGTGGCGCCTCGGTGGCGCTGGTCAGCGTCGTCGGCGACGACGAGCTGGGCGAGCGGATCCTCGAGTTCGCGGGCGCGCGCGAGATCGACACGACGTACGTTCGGCGCGCGGGCGAGCCGAACGGCGTCTACTTCGCGGGTGCCGGCGGCGAGTTCGTGTACGCGCGGCGCGGCAGCGCGGGCTCGACGCTCGGGCCCGACGACGTGGCGTGCGCGCCTTTGCGCGAGGCCGGCGCGGTCGTGGTCAGCGGCATCACGCAGGCGCTCTCGGAGTCGTGCGCGGCGGCGGTCGACGCCGCGGTCTCGACCGCCGGCGGGCACGTGGTCTACGACCCGAACTTCCGCGCCCGGCTCACGACGGCCGCCGCCGCGCGGGCCGCGCTCGAGCGCGTCGCACCGCACGCCACGCTCGTCACGCCGTCCTGCCCGGACGACACCCATCCGCTGCTCGGCACTTCCGACCCTTACGTGGCCGGCGCCAGGCTGCGCGAGCTCGGCGCCGCCGCGGTGGCCGTGACCCTGGGCGGCCGCGGCCTCCACGTCGACGCCGGCGGCGAGCCGCTGCACCTCCCGCCGGAGGCGCCGCCGCGGATCGTCGACGCCACGGGGGCGGGCGACGTCCTGGCCGGCACCACCGCCGCCCGCCTCGCGCTCGGCGACGAGCTGCTCGAGGCGCTGAGGCACGCCACGACCGCGGCCGCGCGCTCGCTGGCCGGCCCGGGCGGCACGGGCTGGCTGCCTAAGCTGCGGCCGTGGATGTCGTCGTCGCGCACGACGAGGCCTTGGTCGCCGAGCTCGTCTCACTGATCAACCACGCGTATGCGCGAAGCGAGGCGGGGCTGTGGCGGGCGTACCTCCCCCACGTCGCGCCGCTCCTCAGCGCCGGGGGACATTCTCGGCTTCGAGAAGACGCTCTAGGTGTAGGACCCGAGCAGGTTGTTCAGTCGCGTGATGGGTGGTTGGCGGCCGATGGCTCTGTGTCTGCGGTGATGGTTGTAGTGGTAGAGCCAGCCGTCAAGGGCTGCGGTGCGTTCTCGGCTTGAGCCGTAGATCGCGCCGTAGGCCCAGCCGGCGAGCATGGTGCGGATGAAGCGCTCGGCCTTGCCGTTGGTCTGGGGCCGGTAGGCGCGGGTGCGGACATGTCGCAGGCCGAGCGCGCGGCAGGCCAGGGCGTGGATGGCGGAGCGGTAGGCGCTGCCGTTGTCGGTCATCACGCGCTCGACGATGATCCCGTGACGGGCGTAGAAGGCGATCGCGCGGCCCAGGAAGGCGACGGCGGTGCTGGCCTTCTCGTCCGTGAGCACTTCGGCGTAGGCCAGCCGGGTGCAGTCATCGATGGCGATGTGCACGTAGTCGTAGCCGACCGTGTTGCGGCGCTTGCCGAGCGCGTCAGTCGGGCGCGGGTTGTAGTGCTGGCGCAGCCCGTCACGGACGCGTTTGCCGGCGCCGCCCTGGATGCGCCCGAGCTTTTTGATGTCGATGTGGATCAGCTCGCCCGGCCGCTCGCGTTCGTAGCGCTCGGCCGGCTCGAGCCCGAGCCGGCCCAGGCGGCCCATCCCGATCCTGGTCAGGATTCCCGACACCGTCGAGAGCGCCATGCCGAGCAGCTCGGCGATCTCCGGGCCCGTGAACCGCAGGCGCCGCAGCGCAGCGATCGCTTCGATCCGCTGCTCGTCGGTGCGATTGGCGACCTGGCGCGGAGCGCTGCTGCGATCCAGCAAACCGAACTCTCGGGCAGTCCGGTAGCGAGCCACCCACTTCCCACACGTTCTTTCGCTGGTTTCTGCCGCCGCCGCAGCGGCCTTGATCGACCAGCCCTGCTCGAGCACCCTGAGCACCATCCGACGCCGCTGCGTCAATGACAGGGCCGCGTTAGCGTGCAACTTCATCCGGTGTCCTCCTTGGGACTGGGGCTTCGACAACCACCAGCCTCCAAGGAGGCCCGGATGAACAACCTCCTCAGGAACTACATCTAGGGCGTCTTGGCGTCGGGCACGTCCTCGAGGTACCAGCCGCCGTCGGTGCGCACGACGGCCAGCGTCGTGGCGGGCTCCTTCTGGCCGCTCTGGTGGATGTCGACGCCCGCGACGTCGCCCTCGATCCTGACTTCGCCGGCCTCGCTGCCGTCGAACAGGTCGGTCGGCTTGTCCTCGAAGAGCACCTTGTACATCCGCTCGCACGAGCCGGCCATGCGCGCGAACTCCTTGCGCTCGTCCGGGCTGCGCGTCTCGCACGCCGCCTCCCAGTCGTGCTCGACCACGGCATCGAGATAGCGCAGCGCCATGTCGGCCGCGGCCTGCTCGTCGGCCGAGCGCTCCGGCGTGGCCTGCGACTCCGCCTTCGCCTCGGGCTCGGCATCGTCGGAACCACACCCGACGATGAGAACGCAGATGGCGAGCAGCGCGAGGCCGGTTTTCACGCCACACGAGCTACCCGACCGGACCGGAATCTAGACCACACCCCAACTAAGGGGGCCTGGCCCCCTTACGCCGCGGAGTAGTAAGGGGGCCTGGCCCCCTTAGGGGCGAAATGTGGCGGGAAGCGGCTATTGGGTGGTGTGGCTCGCAAGCCTCGCGAAGAGTTCCCCGGCGCCGTCGTGCATGTGTTCGCTCGCGGCGTCCGCAAGCACGCGATCTACGTCGACGACGTCGATCGGCGTTCCTACCTGCTGCTGCTGGAACAGGTCGTCGTGCGCCACGGCTGGCGGTGCCTCGCGTACTGCCTGATGAAGAACCACGTGCACCTGCTCGTGGAAACGCCCGAGCCGAATCTCGCGGCGGGCATGCACCGCCTGCACGGGCTGCACGCCCAGGCGTTCAACAAGCGGCACGGGCACGCCGGTCACGTCTTCCAGGGGAGGTACGGCGCGACGATCGTACGGACCGACCGCCAGCTGTTGGCGGTGGCGCGCTACATCGCGCTCAACCCGGTCGAAGCTGCATTGTGTGAGGACGCATGCCAGTGGCCGTGGAGCAGCCATGCCGCCGTCGCCGGCGACATGGCCCCGGGCTGGTTGGACGTGCCGCGACTGCTCGGCTACTTCGGCGCTGACGGCGGAGAGCCGAGGGCGCGGTACCTGGACTTCGTCAGATCACCCGCTCCGAACGGGTCAGCAGCCGCACCCGGCCGGCCGCGTGGCGCGCCACGTCGTCGCCCGCCGCGCGGCCGGCGTCGGATGCGAAGGCGGCCTTGAAGGCGTCCTCGTCGTCGAAGAAGAGCTCCGTCACCGCGTGGTACGGAAGGTCGGGATCGTCCTGCTCGACCACGGACACGTGGTACTCGCGCAGGCCCGGCAGCTCCTTGCCCATCGGGGCGTGCTTCTCGAACACCCACTCGCGGAACTCGTCGAGCGACAGGTCCTCACGGCGCTTGATCAGCGAGAACACCTTGAGCACTACGCAGCCTCCTTGGATTCCAGGGCCCGGAGCACCTTCTCGGGCGTGATCGGCAGGTCGCAGATCTGCACGCCGATCGCGTCGGTGACCGCGTTGGCGATCGCCGGGATCGGCGGGTTGGCGGTCATCTCCCCCACGCCCTTCATGCCGTAGGGACCGTTGCTCGACGGCATCTCGAGCACGACGGCCTCGATCTCGGGGAGGTCGAGCGGACCGGGCATCAGGTACGTGGAGAAGTCGCCCGGCGCGTGGTCGATCTCGGGGTAGTACGGCGCGGTCGTCTCGTACAGGCAGTGCGACATCCCCATCCAGGCGCCGCCGCGGATCTGGCCCTGCACGAGCGCGGGGTTGATCGCGCAGCCGATCTCGTACGCGCTCGAGAGCTTGAGCACGCGGACGACGCCGGTCTCGGTGTCGACCTCGACGTCGGCCACCGTGCACGCGTGCGCCTCGGTCGAGTCGGGGTCCATCTCGCCCGTCTCGGGCACGACCTCGCTCTTCGGCTTCATGTACATGCCGCGCCCGGAGATCGTCTTGCCGTGCTTGAAGTGCGCGGCCAGGGCGACGTCCATCACCGTCATCGAGGAGCCGGGCGAGCCGATCACGCGGACGTTGCCCTCGCCGTCGGTCTCGAGGTCGTCGGGCGAGGCCTCCATCTCCTCGGCCGCCACCTCGAGCAGGACCTGCTTGGCCTCGTCGGCGGCGCGCATGATGGCGTTGCCGGCGCGATGGGTCGCGCGGCTCGCGAACGTGCCCATGCAGTGCGGGCCGGTGTCGGTGTCGCCGGTGTCGACGCGCACGGTCTCGAACGGGACGCCGAGTGCCTCGGCCCCGATCTGCGCCAGCACGGTCTTCAGGCCCTGGCCGAGGTCGACGCTCGAGAGCGTGATGACGAAGTTGCCGACCGTGGTGGCGTGGACCAGCGCCTGTGTGGGGTCGCCGCCCAGGTTCATGCCGGTCGGGTAGTTCACGGCGGCGATGCCGCGTCCGTAGAGCTTCATAGCTCGTGCCCCACGAGCTCGGCGGCGGCTTTGATGGTCTCGATCAGCGTCGCGTCCTCCACGATCTTGCGATAGGGCCGCTCGTCACCGTCCTTGTAGGCGTTGCGCAATCGCAACGTCCACGGGTCGACGCCGATCGCACGCGAGATGCGATCCATCTGCATCTCGGTGGCGAACGACGCCTCGGTCACGCCGAAGCCGCGGAACGCGCTCGACGGCTGGCGGTTGGTGTACACGCAGTGCACGTCGATCGACACGTTGGGGATCGTGTACGGGCCGGCGGCGTTGGCCGCGTGCTTCGTGGCGCCGTACGGACTGTGGCGGGAGTAGGCGCCGGCGTCGTGGTAGCTGGCGACCTCGCGCGAGACGATGCGGCCATCGTTCATGACGCCGTCGACGATCTTGATCCGGTTGCCGGAGCGGGTGGAGCTCACGCGCATCTCCTCCTCGCGCGTGTAGACGTAGCGGACCGGCTTGCCGGTCTTGAGCGCGGCGAGGCAGGCGATCGGCTCGGTGATGACGTCGACCTTGCCGCCGAACCCGCCGCCCACCGTGCCGCCCATGAAGTGCAGCCGGCCCGGCTCGACCTGCAGGATGAGCGCCGTGTTGTCCAGCGAGAAGTAGAGCGCCTGCGTGTTGGTGTGGACGGTGATGCGGCCGTCGGCCTCGGGCTTGGCGATGCAGCCGGTGGTCTCCGTCGGCGCGTGCTCGGTGGGGCTCGTCTGGTAGGTGCCCTCGATCACGTGGTCGGCGGTCGCGCGAGCCGCGGCCGCGTCGCCGTAGCGGATGCGCCGGCAGTGGTGGCCCTCGTACCAGAAGTGGTTGGTGTCCCAGTGGGTGACGCGCGGGGCGTCGGGCTTGAGTGCCTCCTCGACGTCGAAGACGGCGGGCAGCTCCTCGAGGTCGAGCTTCGTGCGCTTGACCGCCTCGTTGGCCGCCTCCTCGCTCTCGGCCACGATGGCCACGATCGGCTCGCCGCGATAGCGGACGCGCTCGGCCGCGAGCACCTGCTCCTCGTCCGGCTCGACCCCGATCAGGCAGAGGATCGTGTAGACGTTCTTCGGGACATCCGCGGCGGTCAGCGCGGTGACGAAGCCGGGGACCTGCTCCGCCTCGCTGAGGTCGATGCCCTTGATGCGGGCGTGGACCAGCGGGTTGCGGACCATCTTGAGGTGGAGCATCCCGGGGTAGCGGATGTCGTCGACGTACTCGGTGGTGCCGGTGACGTGGCCCATCCCGTCGCGGCGCGCGACGTCGCGGCCGATGACGTGGAACGGCTGCTGGCTGGTGGCGCTCATGCCGCGGCCTCCGCGATCGCGTCGATGATCGACTCGTAGCCGGTACAGCGGCAGACGTTGCCGGCGATCGCCTCGGCGATCTCCTCGCGGGAGGGGCTCGGGTTGCGGTCGAGCAGCGCGCGGGCGCTGATGAGCATGCCTGGGGCGCAGTAGCCGCACTGGACGGCGAAGCGCTCGTGGAAGACGCGCTGCAGCGGGTCCTCGTGCCAGCCCTCGAGCGTGGTGACGCTGCGGCCGTGGACGTTGGCGACCGGCAGCAGGCACGAGAGCACCGGCTCGCCGTCGACCATCACCGTGCAGCTGCCGCAGCCGCCCTGGCGGCAGCCGGCCTTGGTGGCCTTGAGCTGGAGCTGCTCGCGCAGCACGTGGTTGAGCGAGGCGAGCGGGCCGGCCATCACCTCGGTGGCGCGGCCGTTGAGCTCGAACTCGAAGACCTCAGACGGCATCGGTGGCCTCCAGGGCTCGGCGGACGAACAGCTCGGTCATGCGGCGGCGGTACCAGGCGCTGGCGATCGCGTCGCTCGGCGGGTCGATGTCCTGCGCCGCCTTGACGGGATCGGCGACCGAGAGGACCGGGTGGGGCGCCACGCCGCCGAGGGCGACGCGGCCGCGGCTCACTGCGACGGAAACGACGGCGGGCGAGTTGGCGGCGCGGCGGGCGAAGCGCAGGAAGACGCTGGCGGGATCGTCGTGGAAGGCGACCGCCGTGATGATCTCGCTGCCGGGCTCGAACGAGGTCCAGAGCTGTTCGAGCGGGATCGTCCGGCTGGTGAGCCGGACCTCCGCGTCGAGCGCGAGCAGCGCGACGCCGACGTCGCCGTAGGGCGCGCCGACCAGCAGGTTGCCGCCGATCGTGGCCATGTTGCGCAGCGCGGGGCCGCCGACGGCGGCTGCCGCCAGGCCGACGGCGCCCTCGAGCCCGGCGACTTCGCCGAGCGGCGTCATGGCGCCGATGGTGGTGCGGCCGTTCTCACGCTCGATGCCGGTCAGTCCGGCGCGGGCGAGGCCGATGACGCGCTCGGCGTCGAGCGCGCCGGCATGCGCGGCGGGCATCACGGTGGTGCCGCCGCCCATCACCGCGGCGCCGGGCGCCAGCTCCGCGACCGCCTGCTCGGCGGAGTCGGGGAGCAGGTACTGGGTGATCATTCCTCCTCCTCGATCAGGGCGAACATCCGCCCGGGAGACCCTTCCGCCCCGCGGATCGGGACGAAGCCTGCGAAGAACGGCACGCGCCTGCCGACCGGCAGCTGGCTGAGCCCGGTGAGCTGCTGGATGAGGATCGCGCCGCGGTCGAGGATCGCCTTGTGGACGACGAAGTCCTCGGACGTGAAGTCGGGCTCGCGGGCGCTTCGCTCGCTGAAGCAGTCGAAGCCGACGACCTTGGCTCCCTGGTCCACGAGCCAGCCGGCCGCCTCGGGCTCGCAGTAGGGCGAGCGCATGTAGTAGTCCGGGAAGCGGCCCCAGGCCTTCTCGGTCCAGTCGGTACGGCAGAGCGCGACGTCGCCGTTCTGTATCGGCGGCGCGTGCTGCTCGAGCAGCTCGACGGTGATCGGCTCGTCCTCGCCGAGGAAGGTGAGGTCGATCACGATCGCCTGGCCGCAGGTGCGGTCCAGGGACACGTCGGCGGCGGTCTCCCCGTCCTCTGCGCAGTGGCGGCCGAAGTCCACGTGCGAGCCGGTGTGCAGCAGCATGTTGATCTCACTCGCCTGCCAGAAGCCGGGGCCGCGGTGGTGGCTGGTGAGCTGCAGCTGCTTGTTCACGGACGGCGGGCTCAGGGTCTCCTCGCCGATCACCAGAGTCAGGTCGACGATCCGCGTCATGCGCGCTCCACGTTCTCGAGATGACGGTGCATGGCGGCCGACGCCGCCTCGGGATCGCGCGCTCGCAGGGCGGCGACGATCTTCTTGTGGTCCTTGACGGTCTGCTCCTGGACGGCGCGGCGGGCGCCGGTGCGCATCCGGCTGGCCAGGCCGAGCGCGCGCATCGACTCCATGAAGCGGCCGAGCACCGCGTTCTCGGCGGCGACGCGGATCGCGTCGTGCAGCTCGAGGTCGGTCTCCATGAACGCCTCGGCGTCGCCGATCGCCTGGCGCGCCCGGTCGACGCAGTTGTCGAGCAGGTCGAGCGTCCCGTCGTCGATCCGCTCCGCCGCCAGCGCCGTCATCGCCGGCTCGACCACCTTGCGCGCCTCGAAGAGCTGGTCCGACGCGTGGTCGGACAGCGACAGCACGAAGCTCAGGTGGCGGACGAGCAGGTCGGGCTCGAGTGACGAGATGTACGTGCCGGTGCCGTGGCGCATCTCGGTCACGCCGAGCACGGTCAGCGCGCGCAGCGCCTCTCTGAGCGACGACCGGCTCACGCCCATCGTCGCCGCCAGCTCGCGCTCGGCCGGCAGCCGGTCGCCCGGCTCGAGATGGCGCTGCTGGATCAGGTCAAGCAGGCGCGAGACGATCTGCTGCGGCACCGCCTCCCTCGTGACGGTGCCGAACGCGGGTGGTCCGACCACCGGTCCACCGTACCTCTGCTGTCAAGCGACGAATTCGGTGTAGATGTCAAGCGGGTCGCCGCCGTCAGCGCCGAAATAGGCGAGCAGCAGCGGACTGTCCAGCCAGCGCGGGCGCGCGCCGTTGAGCGTCGCCCTGTGACTGCTCCACCGCCAGTCCGTCGCCTCGCGGCACAGCCCGGCCTTGACCGGGTTGCGGGCGATGTAGCGCGCCGCCAGCAGCAGCTGTGCGTCGGTTCGCATCACCTTCGTCCCGAACCGCCCCTGGAACAGGTGCCCGGAGCGCCGGTGCCGGCGGTTGAAGTACTGCGCGTACAGGCCGTGCAGCCGCTGCATCCCACCCCCGAGGTTCGGCTCCGGCGTCCGGACCAGCAAGTGCACGTGGTTGTGCATCAGGCAGAACGCGAGGCAGTGCCACCGATGCCGTTCGACCACCTGCCCCAGCAGCACCAGATACCGCTCCCGATCCTCGTCATCGAGAAAGATCACCACTCGGTTGACGCCCCGCGCATACGCATGGTGCACGGCATCCGGGAACTCTTCACGAGGCTTCCTGGGCACGACCCCTCTAGGCCCCCGAGCCCAACCTTCGCCCCCACGGGGGGGTCAGACCCCCCTTGGTGGCGTGGTGTCGAGCCGCGGCGCAGAGCGGGGTCCGCCGCCGCACAACCCGCAAGGGGGGTCAGACCCCCCTTAGGTAGCCTCGTTGCGCAATGCAACGCCGCGAGGACCTCCGCAACGTCGCGATCATCGCCCACGTCGACCACGGCAAGACCACGCTGGTCGACGCGATGCTGTGGCAGTCCGGCGCGTTCCGCGCCAACCAGGACGTCGCCGAGCGCGTGATGGACTCGATGGACCTGGAGCGTGAGAAGGGCATCACGATCCTCGCCAAGAACACGGCCGTGCAGTACGGCGACGTGAAGCTCAACATCGTCGACACTCCCGGCCACGCGGACTTCGGCGGCGAGGTGGAGCGAGGGCTGACGATGGTCGACGGCGTGCTGCTGCTGGTGGACGCCTCCGAGGGGCCGCTGCCGCAGACGCGCTTCGTGCTGCGCAAGGCGCTCGAGAACCGGCTGCCGGTGATCCTCGTGGTCAACAAGGTCGACCGGCCCGACGCCCGCATCGCCGATGTGGTCGACGAGGTCTACGAGCTGTTCATCGACCTCGACGCGCGCGAGGACCAGATCGAGTTCCCGATCGTCTACACGAACGCCAGGGCCGGCTGGGCGAGCCTCACCGAGGGCGATGAAGGCACCGACCTCAAGCCGCTGATGGACCTGCTGGTCGAGCACGTGCCGGCGCCCGAGTACGACGAGACCCACCCGCTCCAGGCGCACGTCACCAACCTCGATGCAAGCCCGTACCTCGGGCGGCTGGCGATCTGCCGCGTCCGCAACGGGACGATCCGCCGCGGCGAGCAGATCGCCTGGTGCCGCGCGGACGGCAGCGTCACCAACGCCAAGGTGGCCGAGCTGTACATCACCGAGGCGCTCGACCGCGTCGAGGCGGACGCGGCCGGCCCGGGCGAGATCATCGCCGTCGCCGGCCTGCCGGACGTCACGATCGGCGAGACGCTCGCCGATCCCGAGGACCCCCGCGCGCTTCCGGTCATCACCGTCGACGAGCCGAGCCTCTCGGTGACGATGGGCCAGAACACGTCGCCGCTGGCCGGCCGCGAGGGCGACAAGCTGACCTCCCGCCAGATCAAGGACCGGCTCGACGCCGAGATGATCGGCAACGTCTCGATCCGCGTGCTGGAGACGGAGCGGCCGGACACCTGGGAGGTCCAGGGCCGCGGCGAGCTGCAGCTGGCGATCCTCGTCGAGCTGATGCGCCGCGAGGGCTTCGAGCTGACCGTCGGCAAGCCCCAGGTCGTCATCCGCGAGGTCGACGGCAAGGTCCACGAGCCGGTCGAGCGGATGACGATCGACGTGCCGGAGGACTACGTAGGCGTCGTCACGCAGCTGCTGGCGCTGCGCAAGGGGCGGATGGAGCAGATGGTCAACCACGGCACCGGCTGGGTGCGGATGGACTACCTCGTCCCTGCGCGCGGCCTGATCGGCTTCCGCACCGAGTTCCTCACGGAGACCCGCGGCACCGGCCTGCTGCACCACGTCTTCGACCGCTGGGAGCCGTGGGCGGGCGAGATGCGGCTGCGTCCGACCGGCTCGCTGGTGGCCGACCGCACCGGCAAGACCGCCAGCTTCGCCCTGTTCAACCTGCAGGAGCGCGGCGTGCTGTTCGTCGAGCCCGGCGAGGACGTCTACGAGGGCATGATCGTCGGCGAGAACGCGCGCGGCGAGGACCTCGACGTGAACGCCACCAAGGAGAAGCACCTGACCAACATGCGCTCCTCGACGAGCGACGTGCTGGTGCGCCTCGTGCCGGCACGCCGCCTCAGCCTCGACCAGGCGCTCGAGTTCGTCAGAGAGGACGAGGCGGTCGAGGTCACCCCGCACGCCGTGCGGTTGCGCAAGTCCGACCTCGACCAGACCACCCGGGTCAAGGCCGCGCGCGCGAGAGCAAGAAACTGACGCGGCGCCGCTGAACGCCGCCCCTCCTTTCGGACGAGGGCGTTCGTCCTCGAGCAGGAGGCGGACCGGACTACGGTTGGCGTGCGATGCGCCGCCTCGTCCTCGACCTCGTGCTCGCGCTGGCGCTCACCGTCGTCGCGGTCGGCCTGGCGGAAAGCGGCCGCGGGGTCGCCGAGCCCAGCACGCCCGCGCTCTCCTGGTCGATGAACTCGCCGCCGGAGGACGCCCGCCCCGGGGCGGTCTGGAACGCGCGGCTCACGGTGTTCGACGAAGGGCGGCCGGCCTCGTTGACCGGGAAGGCGCTGCCCCTACTCACCGTCCAGAGCACGACCACGGGCGAGTGGACGACCACGCAGGCCAGACCGGCCGGCGCGCCGGGCTTCTACCGCGCACGCGTCCTGCTCCGCGACGGCGGCGACTACCGGTATTCCGTCCTGCTCCCGCAGGACGGCGCGCCCGGCGAGGCGCCGCCAGGCGCGCCGACCGGGCTGGTGCTGCTGACGCTGCTGGCCACGCTCCCGATCGCCGTGCGGCGCCGCTTCCCGCTGCCGGTGCTCGGGATCACGCTGGCCGCCGCGCTCGCGGCCGACCTCGCCTACGACAGCTTCGCGTTCCCCGGCCCGCTCGTCGCCGTCTATAGCGTCGGCGCCCACGTCGGCCGGCCGGCGTCGCTCTACGCGGCGGGGGCGACGGCGGCCGCGCTGCCGCTGCTCCTGCTCGGCGACAGCAACCTCGGCGTCTGGGAGCTGGTGGCCATCCTCGCGGGGTTTGCCGCCGCCTGGCTGCTCGGCGACAACCTCCGCAGCCGGCGCGATCGCAAGCAGGCCAACGTGCAGCGGACCGCGGCCGAGGAGCAGGCGCGCATGACGCGCGAGCTGCACGACATCATCGGCCACAGCGTGAGCGTTATGACGATCCAGGCCGCCGCCGCGAACGACGCGTTCGACAGCCGTCCTGCGCAGGTCCGCGAGGCGCTCGCGGCGATCGAGGCGACCGGCCGCGAGACGCTGAGCGAGCTGCGCCGCCTGCTGGCCGGCGACAACGGGTCGTTCGCTCCCGCCCCCGGGCTCGCGAGCCTCGACGAGCTCGCCGAGCGCGTGCGCTCCGCCGGGCTCGCAATCGAGCTGTCGTCCGAGCCGGTCTCGCTGCCGCCGAGCGTCGACCTGGCCGCGTACCGGATCGTGCAGGAGGCGCTCACCAACACGCTCAAGCACGCCGGCGCGACGACCGCGCGCGTCGAGGTGCGTCTGACCGGCGGCACGCTCGAGATCGACGTCGTCGACGACGGGCAGGGCGCGGCGACCGTCACTCCCGGCCACGGCATCATCGGCATGCGGGAGCGCGCCGCGCTGTTCGGCGGCCACCTGACCACCGGGCCTGCGCCCGGGCGAGGCTTCGCGGTGCGGGCGAGGATCCCCGTCGAGGCGCCATGATCCGCGTCCTGCTCGTCGACGACCAGGCGCTCGTCCGCAGCGGCTTCCGGCTGATCCTCGAGACGCGCGAGGACCTCGAGGTGGTCGGCGAGGCCGAGGACGGGCGCGAGGCCGTCGACCTCGCGCGCCGGCTTGATCCGCACGTGATCCTGATGGACGTCCGCATGCCGCACGTCGACGGCGTCGAGGCGACGCGGCGGCTGGCGGCCGCAGGCTCACCGGCGCGCGTCCTGATCCTCACCACCTTCGACCTCGACGAGTACGTCTACGAGGCGATCCGCGCCGGCGCGAGCGGCTTCCTGCTCAAGGACGTGCAGCCCGCGCAGCTCGTGGATGCGGTGCGCGTCGTCGCCGCCGGCGAGGCGTTGCTAGCCCCCACCGTCACGCGCCGGCTGCTCGACCGCTTCGCCGACCAGCTCCCGAGCACGAAGCCGTCGCCGGAGCTCGCGCGGCTGACCGAGCGCGAGCTGGAGATCCTCACGCTGCTGGCCGAGGGGCTGTCCAACGCCGAGCTGGCCGAGCGGCTGTTCCTCAGCGAGACCACGGTCAAGACCCACGTCTCCAGCGTGTTGCGCAAGCTCGAGCTGCGCGACCGCGTCCAAGCCGTCGTCCTTGCGTACAAGGCCGGCCTCGCTCGACCTCATCCCTGAGGACGAGCAGAACCGTGCTCGCGAGGGAGGGGCACGGCCGTACGGTCGCGGCATGCACTCCGCACACGCCATCGAGACCTCCGGTCTCACGAAGCGCTTCGGCGACCGGACGGCCGTCGCGGACGTCGACCTGCGGGTTCCGCGCGGCTCCGCCTTCGGGTACCTCGGGCCCAACGGCGCCGGCAAGACGACGCTGATCCGGATGCTGCTCGGGCTGACCGGCAGCACGGCGGGCACGATGTCGCTGCTCGGCCGCCCGCTCCCGGACGACCGCCGGCTCGCGCTCGCGCGCGTCGGCGCGATCGTCGAGGAGCCGCGCTTCCACGCCTACCTGACCGGCCGCGAGAACCTCGAGATCGTGGCCGCCGCCCGCGATCGCGACGCGCGCGCGCGGATCGACGGCGCACTCGCTCGCGTCGGCCTCACCGAGCGCGCCGGCGAGCGTGTCAAGCGCTACTCGCAGGGCATGCGCCAGCGGCTCGGGGTCGCCCGCGCGCTGCTCGCCGATCCCGAGCTGCTGATTCTCGACGAGCCGACGAACGGGCTCGACCCGGCCGGCATCCACGAGTTCCGCGCGATGATCCGCGGCTTCGTGGCGGAGGGCCGAACGGTGCTGCTCTCCTCGCACCTGCTCGCCGAGGTCGAGCGGATCTGCGACCACGTCGCGATCGTCGACCGCGGCCGCGTCGTGACGCAGGGGACGATCGCCGACCTGGCGCGCGGCAGCGCGGAAGCGATCGTCATCGCCACCAGCGACGATCAAGAGGCGCTGGCGATCGTGTCCGGCCACCTCGCCGTCGAGACGCTCGACCTCGCCGAGGACGGCATCCGCATCACCCTGCGACCGGACGTCGACGCGGACGCCGCGGCCGACGACATCGGCCGCCGGCTGATCGAGGGCGGAGTCGCGATCCGCCGCTTCGAGCGCGCGAAGGCGTCGCTGGAGGAGCGTTTCCTGGAGGTGACGTCATGAGGCTCGTCGGTGCGGAGCTCCTGAAGGTGCGCAGGCGCCTCGGCCTGGTGTCGCTGGCGCTCGGGCTGACCGTCGTGCCCGCTCTGATCATGCTCGCCGTCACCGGCGGCGGCGACTTCGACTCGGGCGGCATGCGCAGCTTCGCCGACCAGTTCGGCGTCGTGGCCATGCTGACCGTGATCTGCGGCATCCTCGTCGGCGCCACGGTCGGCACCGCCGACGTGACGTCGGGCGTGTTCCGCGACCTGGTGGTCACCGGCCGCTCGCGCATCGACCTCTACGCCGCCCGCGTGCCCGCCGGCCTCGCGCTCGTGCTGCTGGCGGCGGCCGCGGGGTTCGCGATCCTCGTCGCGACCGCCCACCTGTCGGCCGGCTCGGCGCCGGAGATGTCCGGCCGCTTCGGGACGGCGGCGCCGACCACGGGCACGCTGGTCGAGGCCGGGTTGTGGCTGGCGCTCGTGGGCGCCGTCAGCTTCGGGCTCGCGTTCGGCGTCGCATCGGTCGTCGGGTCGTCCGGCAGCTCGATCGCGATCCTGCTCGGTCTGTGGCTGGTGGTCACGCCACTGCTGGAGAGCTTCGATCCCGGCGGCTGGCTGTTCGACGTGCTCGTGCTCGCGGGCCTCGACCGCGTGATGCCGGCGGCCCTGCGGAACGGTGACCCGGCGACCGAGATGTCGCTCGCCGCGGGCATCGCCGTGGTGGTCGCGTGGACGGCGATCCCGCTGCTTGCCGGCGCGTGGCGGACGATGACGCGCGACGCCTAGCAGCGGCGCGCGAGTCGCGGCGCCGGCCGGTCGCCGACCTCGAGGGCGACGAGGTCGGCGCCGCGCCGCTCGAGCGAGGCGTCGACCAGGTCGCCGATCACGCGCAGGCGGTAGACCTGCCGGTCGGCGCTCGCCTTGAGCTGGATGTCGAGCTCGTTCTGGAGCGCCGTGCGCATGAAGCGGCCGCCCGTGAAGAGCAGCGACGGCACGGTGTCGGCGTACGCCCGCCGGCGCGCCCAGCGGCACTGCTGCGCGCGGTCGACCTCCACGAGCACGGCGTCGGCGGCGCGCTCGCGCGCCAGCACCGCGGCCGGGCGGGCGGGCTCGAGGTCGCGCGCCACCACGAACGTGAGCCCGATGATGAGCCCGAGCAGGACCAGGCGCCCATCCACCACAGGGCGACTGTACGCCCACTCAGCCGACGGTGAAGCCGAGCGCCCACTCGGGCACCCGGATCGGCAGCGTCTCGGCGCGGGACGCGCCGGGACGGTAGGCGCGCACGCGCCGGCCGGCGTGGATGAACAGCCAGCCGCTGGTGCGCGACCAGCGGACGTCCGGATAGATCCTTCCGGTCCGCGAGCCGGGAATGATCCTGGACGCGCCGGAGCTCGTGTCGACCAGCGCGACGCGCCAGCGGCGGTCCTTGCGGGCTGCAGTGGCCAGCCACGCGCCGTCGGGAGAGAACCTGCCGCCCATGTCGAGCCGGCCCGGGACGGGCACCGTCCGGCCGGAGCCGGTGTCGACGATCGTCAGCTCGTTGCACGCGTCGACGGCGACGCAGCCTGCGAGCAGAGGACCCTCGATCCCGAAGGCCCAGCCGAGGCCGACCCGGCGTGCCGCCCCGGTCACCGGATCCCAGACGCGCATCGTGCTCCCGCGGCTGACCACGAGTCCTTCCGGCACGGCCCCGACGACGGTCTCGGCGGGCACCGGGCGGTCGTTCTCGAACGTCACCTCGCCGTCGACCGTCAGCTCGCGCACGCCGACCATCCGTGTGCGGTCGCAGTCGCTGCCGGCCAGCCAGACGCGCCCGTCGGTCGTCGACGGCACGAACGCGTGCGCGACTCCGAGGCGCCGCGCGCGCCGGTCGAGCGTGAGCGGGATCGAGAACACCGTCGTCGAGCCCTTGACCACGCCGGAGAACACGATGTGGCCGCCGGTCACGTACAGCTCGGCGCCGCACGACGGGACCGATCGGATCCGGCGCGTCACACGCTGTCCGCTCGCCACGTCGATCGCGGTCAGCCGGTTGTCGTCCGTGAGGAACACGATCGTGCCCTCCGGCCGCTCGGTCACTGCCGCCGCCGGCGGCTCAGCAGCCCCGCACCCAGAGAGCACAGCGGCGACCAAGAAGACCAGAGCGATCCGCGCCATCGAAGATCCCTACGCCGGGGGCTCGCCCCGAGGTCCCCGCTCGCCTAGGATCGCCGCCATGAGCGAGCCGACCAAGTACCTGCTCGGCGAGGAGCAGATCCCCACCCACTGGATCAACCTGCTGCCCGACCTGCCGGGAGAGCCGCTGCCGCCGCTCAACCCCGGCACCGGCCAGCCCGCCGGGCCGGACGACCTGACGCCGATCTTCCCGATGGGGCTGATCATGCAAGAGGTCTCGCCCGAGCCCGAGGTCGAGATCCCGGCCGAGGTGCGCGAGGCGTACGGCCTGTGGCGGCCGACGCCGCTGTTCCGCGCGCGCCGGCTGGAGAAGGCGCTCGGCACGAGCGCGCGGATCTACTACAAGTACGAGGGCGTCTCGCCCGCTGGCTCGCACAAGCCGAACACCGCCGTCCCGCAGGCGTACGAGAACGCCAAGGCGGGCGTCAAGAAGCTCTCGACCGAGACCGGCGCGGGCCAGTGGGGCTCGTCGCTCGCCTTCGCCTGCTCGCTGTTCGGGCTCGACTGCGAGGTCTTCATGGTCGGCTCGAGCTACGACCAGAAGCCCTACCGGCGCTCGATGATGCAGGCCTGGGGCGCGACCGTGCACCGCTCGCCGTCGGACCTCACGCAGTCCGGCAGGGCGAACGCCGAGCACCCGACCGGCTCGCTGGGGATCGCCATCTCCGAGGCAGTCGAGGTGGCGGGCCAGGACCCGGACTGCAACTACTCGCTCGGCTCCGTGCTCAACCACGTGCTGCTGCACCAGACCGTCATCGGGCAGGAGGCGATCCTGCAGATGGAGCTGGCGGGCGACCAGCCGGACGTGATCGTCGGCTGCGTCGGCGGCGGATCGAACTTCGCCGGGCTCGCGTTCCCGTTCCTGCGCGCCGGCTCGAAGGCGCGCTTCGTGGCCGCCGAGCCGGCCGCCTGCCCGACGCTCACCCGCGGCGTCTACCACTACGACTTCGGCGACACCGCGGGGCTCACGCCGCTGATGCCCATGTACACGCTCGGCCACGACTTCGTGCCGCCGCCCGTGCACGCCGGCGGACTGCGCTACCACGGCGACGCGCCGATGCTGTGCGGCCTGGTCAAGGCCGGCCGGATCGAGGCGCGCGCGTACAAGCAGAACGAGACGTTCGAGGCCGCCGTGCGCTTCGCCCGCAGCGAGGGGATCATCCCGGCGCCCGAGCCGGCGCACGCCATCCGCGCGGTGATCGAAGAGGTCGAGCGCGGCGACGCCGAGGTGATCCTGTTCGGCCTCTGCGGCCATGGCCACTTCGACCTGGCGGCCTACGACGCCTTCCTGTCCGGCGACCTCGAGGACCCCGAGTTCTCGGAGTCCGACATGGAGGCGGCGCTGGCGCGGTTGCCGGAGGCGCCGGCGATCGCCTAGGTGAGCGCCCGGCGCCTCCTGCTGGCAGCGGCACCGCTGGGCCTGGCGGTCCTAGCGATCGTCGTCTGGGTCGAGGCCGGCGCCGAGCCGGAGGCGGAACCCGGGCCCCAGGCCGACGTCTGGGAGTTCCTCGTCGCCGGCAGCGTCGTGCTGTGGACGGCACTCGCGAGTGCCGGCGTGAGCCTGCTCGAGACGCTGCCGCGCCGCGGCGTCCGGGGCTTCCTGGCCGCCGTCTACGGCGCCATGGCGCTCCTGCTCGTCCTCACGGCGCTGGCCGGCGTGGAGAACGGCGTCGTGATCGCGGGCCAGCAGTGGAAGAACGTGCTGCTGCACGTCATCGCCGCCGTGACGATCCTCCCATGGCTGACCGCCCTCGAGCGCATCCGGCTCGTGGCGACCGACGACTGGCCGGCCGACGCGGCCGCGATCGAGCGCATCCGGGCACTGCGCGGGCAGCTGCAGGCGGCGACCGCGGCCCTCGGAGGGAT
The DNA here is from genome assembly GCA_963835525.1 of uncultured Solirubrobacteraceae bacterium. Classification (GTDB taxonomy): domain Bacteria; phylum Actinomycetota; class Thermoleophilia; order Solirubrobacterales; family Solirubrobacteraceae; genus DASSUW01. Next base: position 478,254 of record CAWIFM010000008.1, on the reverse strand, counting down.
GGTCGCCGTCGCCGTGCTGCTCTCGGGAGCGCTCCGCAACGCGGTGGCCGAGGCCGGGCTGGAGCCCACGCCCGATGCGTACGTGCTCGTCTACGGCGCCTGGCTGACCGCGATCCTTGCCGCCGTCTACCTCCGGGTCTTCGGCGCGATCGAACGGTGCGCGCGAGCGATCGTGGACCGCGCCGCGCCGCTGCCCGATCCGGCCGCCGAGGCCTTCCCGGCCGCCGTCGAGCGCCGCGGGCTGCTGGCGCAGGAGCTCGGCATGGGCGGCGACCCCCGCTCCAACCTCGAGTCGCTCGTCGCGGTGCTCGCCCCGCTGGCCGGCGCCCTGCTGACACGCGTCGGCGGACTCTGAGCTAATGGGGCGGCTCGGCCCCGAGCGAGGTGGCGAGCCGGGCGATCACGTCGTTGACGCGCGGGTCGTCGTCCGCCTCCCAGTCGGCCACCAGCAACGTGAGCCGATCATGGCGCGCGACGATGAGGCGCTCCGCCGTGACGTGGCCGTCCTCGGTGAGCCGAGCGTCGCGGACCAGCGCCCGCTCGTCGAGCTCCGCGATCAGCATGCGGACATGCGCCGGCTCGATCGGCCGCCCGGCCGCGATCCCCTCGGGGTCGTGCAGCGCGGCGCCCTCCTTGCCCTGCACGAGCAGCCATGCCTGCCCGGGTGACAGGTCCACGCCGGCGGCCTCGACCGTGCGCTCGATGAACACGCGCGCACGCTCGCGGCCGACCAGCCGGGCGAGCTCGCGCGAGAGCTCGTGCACCGAGTCGCCGTGGGTCGGCTGGGCGAACGCCTCGCCCACGCCGGCCGTGTCGACGGTCTTGCGCAGCGGTCGCTCCTCGATGAACCACGACAGCAGGAAGGCGAGCGCCACGATCGCCGTCGCCACCAGGAAGACGGTGGACAGCGAGTCGGTGAACGCGCCGATGTAGGGATCGCGCACCGCGGCCGGGAGCGACGCCATCGCACTCGGGTCGACCGCGCCGCTCCCCACGTTCGCGGCGGGTGTGCCGGCGAGCTCGTTGGACAGCCGGTTGGAGAAGATCGCGCCGAGCACCGCCGTGCCGAGCGCGCCGCCCATCGAGCGGAACAGGGTCGCGCCGGACGTGGCGACGCCGAGCTCGGCGTAGTCGACGGCGTTCTGCACGGCGAGCACGAGGACCTGCATCACGAGGCCGAGCCCGAGGCCCATGACGAACATCGCGAAGATGCCGAAGAGGGTCGACGAGCCGGCATCGAGCCGCGAGAGCAGCAGCATCCCGACGGCGGCGATCGCCGTCCCCGCGATCGGGAACGCCTTGTAGCGGCCGGTGGCCGTGATCACCTGGCCCGAGCCGATCGAGCCGATCAGCACGCCGGCCATCACGGGCACGAGCTGCAGGCCCGACTCGGTCGGAGAGTCGCCGCGCACCACCTGCTGGAACAGCGGAAGGTAGGTCAGCGCGCCGAAGAGCGCGAAGCCGATCACGAAGCCGATCGCGCTGGTGATCCGGAAGACGCTGTTGCGGAACAGGTGCAGCGGCAGGATCGGCTCGGCCGCCCGCGACTCCGCCCACACGAAGAGCGCGAGACCGGCGATGCCGACGGCGCCGAGCGCGACGATCTCGGGCGACCCCCACGCGTAGGTCGTGCCGCCCAGCGTGGTGAGCAGCACGATCGCGCTCAGCCCGACGGCCAGCAGCACCGCGCCGGCGTAGTCGATCGAGTGGCTCACGCGCTCCTTCGCGCCGGGGAGCGACACGGCGAGGGCGACGAGCGCGAGGATGCCGAGCGGGATGTTGATGTAGAAGATCCAGCGCCACGTGAGGGCGCTGGTGAAGAAGCCGCCGATCAGCGGCCCCGCCACCGAGGACACGCCGAACACGGCGCCGAACAGGCCCATGTAGCGGCCGCGCTCGCGCGGGGAGACGACGTCGCCGATCGCCGCCTGCGCACTGACCATCAACCCGCCGCCGCCCAGCCCCTGGATCGCCCGGAAGAGGATCAGCTCGGTCATCCCCTGCGCCAGCCCGCACAGCGCCGAGCCGATCAGGAAGATCACCAGCGCGCCCTGGAGCACGACCTTGCGGCCGTAGAGGTCGCCGAGCTTGCCGTAGAGCGGCGTGACCACCGTGATGGCCAGCAGGTACGCGGTCACCACCCACGAGATGTGCTCCAGGCCGCCGAGCTCGCCGACGATGGTGGGCAGCGCGGTCGAGACGATCGTCTGGTCCAGCGACGCCAGCAGCATCACCAGCATGAGGGCGCCCAGAACGAGACCGAGCCGCCCGGAGCGCGGAGGTGCGGTTGCCGCCACCTCGTCAGACTTGCATGTCGTGGACGCCGCACCTCTGCTCCAGGCCATCCTCGACGCCGCCTTCGACTCCATCATCACGATGGACGCCGAGGGGCGGGTGGTCGAGGTCAACCACGCGGCCGAGGAGATGTTCGGCTACACGGCGGAGGAGATGGTCGGCCGCGAGCTGGCCGAGCTGATCATCCCGCCGCACCTGCGCGAGCCGCACCGTCGCGGGGTCGAGCGCTACGTGGCGACCGGGGAGGGGCGCATGGTCGGGCATCCCGTCGAGCTGCCGGCCATGCGCTCGGACGGCAGCGAGTTCCCGGTCGAGATCGCGATCAGCCGTCCCGATCTGCCAGGCCCGCCGCTCTTCACGGGCTTCCTGCGCGACGTGACCGAGCGGCAGCGCAACGAGTTGGCGCTGCGCACCTTGGCCGCCGAGCAGGCCGCGCTGCGGCGAGTGGCCACCGTGGTCGCGCGCGAGGCCGACCCCGCGCGCGTGTTCGAGGTGGTGACCGAGGAGCTCGGCCGCCTGCTCGGCGCGCAGACCTCGAACATGATCCGCTTCGAGCCCGACGGCGGAGGGGTCGTGGCCGGCGGCTGGAGCACCGGCGGCGCGCGCAACGTGCCGGTCGGCACGCGCGTGGCGCTCGACGGCCCGACCGCGGCGGCGTTCATCCGCGACAGCGGGCGGCCGGAGCGCGTGGACGACTACTCCGAGACGCCGGGCTCGACCGCCGACCTGCTGCGCGAGCTGGGCCTGCGCTCGAGCGTCGGCACCCCGATCTGGCTCGGCGGGCGGCTGTGGGGCGCGGTGCTCGTCTCAACCGTCGGGGAGACCACGTTCCCCGAAGGGGCCGAGCAGCGAATCGCCGACTTCGCCGAGCTCGTCGGCGTGGCGCTGGCCAACGCCGAGGCGCGCCAGGAGCTGGCCGACTCGCGCGCCCGCATCGTGCGCGCGGGCGACGAGGAGCGGCGGCGGCTGGAGCGCAACCTGCACGACGGCGCGCAGCAGCGCCTCGTGGCGCTCTCGCTGGAGCTGCGGCTGGCCGAGCGCAAGCTCGCCAGCGGCGACCCGCAGGCGGGCGAGCTGATCCAGCAGGCGAGCGACGACCTGGCCGCCGCGCTCGAGGAGCTGCGCGAGCTGGCCCGCGGCATCCATCCGGCGATCCTGTCCGACAAGGGCCTGGAGCCGGCGCTCGAGATGCTGGCGGGCCGGGCGCAGCTCCCGGTCGAGGTCTGCGCAGAGCTTGAAGGCCGGCTGCCCGCGCCGGTCGAGGCCGCCGCCTACTACCTCGTGGCCGAAGCGCTCACGAACACCTCCAAGCACGCCCGCGCGTCGAGCGTCCGGGTGAGCGTCGAGCACAGCAACGGCAGCGCGGTCGTCGAGGTGGCCGACGACGGCGTCGGCGGGGCCGACCTGCGCGGCGGCTCCGGGCTGCGTGGCCTGCACGACCGCGTCGAGGCGCTCGGCGGCACGCTGGAAGTGGACAGCCGCGAGGGCGCCGGCACCACGCTCATCGCACGGCTCCCGTGCACTCCCCGGGATGCCGGCGGCGGCCGCTAGGCCGCCAGTCGGTATCCCGCAACTCCCTTACTCGTAGGCGAGTGCGGCCAGCACGTCGGTGCGGGCCGCTCGCCTTGCCGGGAGCACGGCCGCAGCCATGCCCGCCAGCACCGCGATCACGGCGACCGCCACGAGGGCGCCCGTCGGGATCACGAACTCCAGCCCGTACTCGCCCAGCGCGGCGACCACCGCGAACGCGAGTCCGAGCCCCACACCGATGCCGGGCAGGGCGCCCATGAGCGCGGTGATCACGCTCTCGTGGCGCACCATCCGGCGCAGCTGGCGGCGGGACATGCCCATCGCCCGCAGCGTCCCCAGCTCGCGCCGGCGCTCGAAGGTGGCGAGCACCAGCGTGTTGACGATCCCGAACAGGGACACGATCACGGCCAGGGCCAGCAGGACCCAGAGGACGGCCAGGATCTGGCCGATCCACTCGGTCTGCTTGGTGATGAACTGCGACTTGGACGAGACCTCGACCTCGGGGTACGCGGCCAGCGCCTTGTCCAGCGCCGCGACATCGCCGCCGGAGATCAGCGTGAAGCGGTTGCGCTCGGTGGCGAAGGCGCCGTCGAAGGCCTCGCGCGAGATCGTGATCGGGCCGAGGCCAAGGATGTCGAGCACCGGCGACTCCTCGATCGCGCGCACGCTCAGCTCCAGCTCCGTGCCGTTGGGCGACGTGATGGTGAACGGGTCGCCGACTCCCAGGCCGTGCTCGGTGGCCCAGCCGTCGTCGACCAGCGCCCCGCCGAAGCCGAGGCCGGCGATCGCCGCCTCGTCCCCGGCCTTGAGGTCGTAGGCGAACACCTCGTTCACGGTCGCGGTGTCGACGGCGTTGACGCCCTCCTCCTCGCCGAAGGCCAGCGCGCCGTCCTGGGCCAGCGAGCTGACCGCGGTCACGCCCGGGGCGTAGGCCACCGCCCGCTCGACCGCGGGGTCGATCGGCGTCCAGCCGTCGGCCGACGCGACCACCGAGGTCGCCTGCACGCGCCGCTCGAGCGACCCGGCCGAGACGTCCTGCAGGCCGTTGGCCACCACGGTCACCGCCGTCACCAGCGCGACGCCGATCAGCAGCGCTGACGCGGTGGCGGCCGTGCGGCCCGGATGGCGCATCGCGTTGGTGCGCGCGAGCCGGCCGGCCGAGCCGCCGATGCGCGCCGACGGACGGCCGACGAGGCCGGTCACCCAGCGCAGGACGCGGCCCGGCAGCCGCACGCGGCTCACGGCGTCGCCGGCCTCGCGCAGGGCGGCCACCGGGGCGACCTTGGTCGCGCGGCGGGCCGGCAGCAGCGCCGCCACCAGCGTCACGCCGACGCCGACGATCATCGCCGCGATCACCGTGCCGCCGCTGAGCGACATGCCCGCGATCGGCAGGGACAGGCCCATCGAGGTGAACAGGGTCTCCAGCCCGGCGGCGAGCAGCAGCCCGGCGCCGATGCCGACGGCGGAGGCGCCGAGGCCGATCGCCAGCGCCTCCAGCAGCACCATGCGGCGGACCTGCCGGCGGCTGGCGCCGACCATCCGCAGCAGGCCCAGCTCACGCGTGCGCTGGGCGATGGCGATCGAGAGCGCGTTGAAGATCGTGAACGCGCCCACGAGCAGCGCCACGCCGGCGAAGGCCAGCAGGATCGTGCGCAGGATGTCGACGAACGACTTCAGGCCCTGGAGGTCGAACCGGTCGTCGGCCGCGGCCGAGCCGACCACCGTGCCGGCCGGCCCCCGCTCGAGGTCGCCCGCGACGAGGATGCGGTCGTACGCGCCCGCCTTGCCGAACAGCTCCTGCGCGGCCGCGAGGTCGAACACCGCGAAGCTGGCGGTGCCGATCGACTTGACGTCGGCGAAGGTGGCGATGCCGACGAGCTCGAACTCGCGCGCCTCGCCGCGCGTGGCGACGGTGATGCGGTCGCCGACGGCGTAGTCCGCCTTCTCGGCGCTGCCCTGGTCGATGACGACCTCGCCCGGAGCGGCGGCCCAGCGGCCCTCACCGAGGCGGAACGGGGTCAGCTCGCCGGCGCCCGGCGTGCGGGCGTCGAAGCCCGAGCCGAAGTACGGCCCGTCGCCGAGCGGCTCGCCGTCGGCGTCCATGATCTGGGCGGTGTCGGAGATGTCGCCGACGGCGACGTCGACGCCGGCCGTGCCGCGGACTTCGTCGAGCGTGGCGGCCGGCAGCGTCGGCTTCTGCGCGAACGAGTCCGTCCCGGGCTCGAACGCGGACTTGGCGGTGACGACGGCGTCGGTGCCGTCGTAGGCCGCGCTCGAGAGCGAGTCGGCCGCACCGCGCATGGCGCCGGTGAACGTGAGGGCCGCGCACACGAACGCCACCCCCACCACGATCGCGAGCGCGCTGAGCGCCGTGCGCAGCGGACGCGCGGCGAGGCCCTTCAGGACGACCTTGGTCATCGGTTCATCACCGCGAGCACGTCATCCTCCGTCGGGCGCTGGAGGTCGGCCACCACGCGGCCGTCGGTCAGGTAGAGCACGCGGTCGGCGGTGGCCGCCGCGCGCGGGTCGTGCGTGACCATCAGGGTGGTCTGGCCGTCGAGGTCGACGGCGTCGCGCAGCAGGGCGAGGATGCCGGCGCCGGCCTCGGAGTCCAGGTTGCCGGTCGGCTCGTCGGCGAACAGGACGGTCGGGCGCGTGATCAGCGCCCGCGCGATCGCCACGCGCTGCTGCTGGCCGCCGGAGAGCTCCGAGGGCCGGTGGTCGCGCCGGTCCTGCAGGCCCACGCGCGCCATGAGGGCGTCGAGCTCCTCGGCCGGAGGCCGGCCGCCGGCGATCGCCACCGGTAGCACGACGTTCTCCTCCGCGGTCAGGGTCGGCAGCAGGTTGAAGGACTGGAAGACGAACCCGATGTGCCGGCGGCGCAGCCGCGTGAGGTCGCGGTCCTTCATGCGCGTGATCTCGTGGCCGGCGACCTTGACCGTGCCCGAGCTGGGCGTGTCGAGGCCGGCGAGCAGGTGCATGAGGGTCGACTTGCCGGAGCCCGAGGGACCCATGACGGCCGTGAACTGGCCGGCCGGCAGGTCGAGCGAGACGCCGCGCAGGGCGTGCACGGCGGAGTCGCCGACGCCGTAGGTGCGGGTCAGCGCCATCGCGGAGACGGCGTTCGACGTCACAGGGGCGTCGTCGAGGAGAGCGGTCAAGGGGAGATTCCTTTGATTGAGGGTTTCGCCCTCCGGTCGCCGGAAACCCCACCCGGCGACCTTCGTGCGACGCTAGATCGCCTCACGGGTGACCCGTGAGAGCGCGGCTTCCAGTGCACCGGCGGACAGCAGGGCGCTCGTCGCCTCGGCGAGCAGGCGCCCCAGGATTCCGCCGGATGGGCGGACGGACACGGACGCATGCACCTCGCTGCCGCCTTCGACGGCGGCGAGGCGATAGTCGACGTCGAACCCCACGGGACCGTTGGCGGCGAGCGAGAGCCCATCGCCGGAGGCCTCGTGGACCTCGAGGTCGAACCCCACGCGCCGGCCCGCGAGCTTGCCGCTGATGCGGGCCCGGCTGCCGGTCGCGAGCCGCCGCCCGTCGAGATCCTCGACGTCGAACGGCAGCGGCGCCCAGCGGGCGGCGGCCTCCGGGTCGGTGAGCACGTCGAGCACGGCTTCCGGCCGTGCGGCGGTGGTCGTCTGGGCGGTCCATGTCCTCATAGCCGAGGACTCTCGCCGCCGCCGCGTCGCGTGTCGTCGGCCGCCGTGACGATCCTGCCGCTCCCCTGGGGAGGACCCGCCGTCATCCTCGAGGATGACTCCGCGATCGTCATGCAGGAGGACGATCTCGCGCGCGCGTATGGCTACGGTTGCACGGCAATGCTCGCTCGGCTGCGCGCCATGGGCCCGTACAGGGCCGATCTGCTGCTGGCCTCCGTGCTGCTCGTCGAAGGGCTCCTCGAGGTCTTCTTCCTGCTGCCCGAGGGCACGCCGCGCCGCGGCGTCGTCGGACTCCTGGTTGCGGGCCTTGCCGCCTGCGTGGCGATCCGGCGCAGGTTCCCGGTCGTCGCCCCGATCGTCGGGATGGCGCTGTTCTGCGCGTATCCGGCACTCGGCAACGAGTACACGGAGAACCTGGTCAGCCCGTTCTTCGTCGCGCTCTTCCTCGTGTACGGCATCGGCCGCCATCTCGACGGCCGCGCGGTGTGGGCCGTCACCGCCTGCGCCGTCGTCCTGATGTCGCTCTTCACCGCGCTCGAGCAGAGCGGGGACACGGTCGGCAACTACGTGATCAGCATCGGCGCGCTGGTGGTGGCGCCGGTTCTCATCGGCCGTGTGATCCGAAACCGGGCACACCTCAACGAGGCGCTGCGCGAGAAGACCGAGCGGCTCCGGCACGAACGCGCCGCCCGCGCGGCGGCCGCCGCGCTGGAGGAGCGCGCGCGGATCGCCGGCGAGCTGCACGACGTGGTGGCGCACGCGCTGAGCGCGATGGTCGTGCAGGCCTCGGGCGCGCGCCGGCTGGCCGAGCGCGACCCCCAGCGCGCAGCCGACGCCTTCCAGGCGGTCGAGACGAGCGGGCGCGAGGCGCTTACCGAGATCCGCCGCCTGCTCGGTGTGCTGCGCCGGGACGACGAGGAGCTGGCGCTGGCGCCGCAGCCGTCGCTGCGGCACGTCGGCTCGCTCGTGAAGCGGCTGGAGGCAGCCGGCCTCCCGGTCGAGGTCGGCATCGAGGGCGAGGCGCGCGAGCTGCCCATCGGCCTCGACCTGACGGCATACCGCGTCGTGCAGGAGGCGCTCGGCGGGGCGCTCGAGCACGGCCATGCCGGCCGCGCGCGAGTGCAGCTGCGGTACGGCGACGATCAGGTCGAGCTCGAGATCGCGGACGACGGCGACGAGCCGGAGCGGCCGCTGCTGGGGATCCGCGAGCGCGTGGCACTCTCGGGCGGTCGGCTCCAGGCCGGGGCGCGGCGCGACGGCGGGCACGTGGTCCGTGCCCAGCTGCCGCTCGGGGGCGCCTCGTGACGCGCTGGATCGCGCGGGCGCGGCGGCTCGACCGCCGCTGGATCGACCGTGTCCTCGCGGGCGGGCTGCTGGTCATCGGCGAGGTCGAGTTGCTCGCCCGCGCCGGCTCGCCGGAGCCGGTGAGCGTCGCGCTCGTCGCCGCCGGCTACCTGACCCTGCTCTGGCGCCGCAGCCGGCCGGTGATCGCGGGCGCCGTGATGTTCTCGATGTGGATCCTCTTCAACCTCGGGCCCGACGAGGTCAGGTCGATCCAGATGCCGCTGATCGGCGCGCTCTTCATGGGCTACGCGATGGGCGCCTTTTCCCAGGGCCGCGACGCCAGGCTCGCGCCGTTCGTGATCGTGGTCGGGGTGACCGGTGTGGCGGCCACGTGGCAGGACCAGGTCTTCACCGACTACATCTTCCCGACCGCCTTCGTGCTGCTCGCCTGGCTCGCCGGGCGCGGCGTGCGAACGCGCACGCGGCTCACCGAGGAGCTGCACGAGGCGGCGGTGCAGGCGCGGGAGGCGCACGAGGAGGAGGTCGCCCGCGCGGCGGCGGACGAGCGGCGCCGGATCGCGCGCGAGATGCACGACGTGGTCGCTCACAGCGTCTCGGTGATGGTCGTGCAGGCGGGCGGCGCCCGCCGCATCCTCGAGCGCGATCCCGCGCGGGCGATCGACGCTGCGGCCCACATCGAGGAGGTCGGGCGGGCCGCGATGGCAGAGATGCGCCGGTTGCTCGGCGTCATGCACCACGAGGAAGACCGCGGGCCGCAGCCGGGCATGGCACGGCTCGGCGCGCTCGTCGAGCGCACTCGCACCGCCGGCCTGCCGGTCTCCCTGAGCGTCGAGGGCGAGCCGCGCTCGCTCCCCGCCGGCATGGACCTCGCCGCCTACCGCGTGGTGCAGGAGGCGCTCACCAACGCGATCAAGCACGCCGGCGCCGCGCCGACCGAGGTGACCGTGCGCTGGGAGCCCGAGCACCTGGAGCTCGAGATCGTCGACAACGGCGCCCCGGCCGCGAACGGCAACGCCGGCGGGCACGGGCTCGTGGGCATGGAGGAGCGGGTCCGCCTCTACGACGGCGAGCTGCGCGCGGGCCGCCGGCAGGGCGGCGGGTTCGAGGTCGTCGCTAGGTTGCCACTGTGATCCGGGTCCTCATCGCCGACGACCAGGCGCTCGTGCGCGCCGGCTTCCGCATGATCCTCGACGCCGAGGAGGACATCGACGTGATCGGCGAGGCGTCCGACGGCAACGAGGCGGTCGCGCAGGCGAAGCGACTCGACCCCGACGTCGTGCTGATGGACATCCGCATGCCGGAGCTCGACGGCATCGAGGCCACGAAGCGCGTGGTGGCCGGCGGCGGCGACTCTCCGGCGCGCGTGCTCATGCTCACCACCTTCGACCTCAACGAGTATGTCTACGAGGCGCTGCGAGCCGGCGCGTCCGGGTTCCTGCTCAAGGACGTGCCGCCCGAGGAGCTGGCCGCCGGCATCCGCGTCGTCGCGCGCGGCGACGCGCTGCTCGCCCCCTCGATCACCAGGCGCCTGATCCACGAGTTCTCGCGCGCCGCGCCCGCCGCCGGGCCCCCGCCGGGCTACGACGAGCTGACCGCGCGCGAGGTCGAGGTGTTCAAGCTGGTGGCGCGCGGGCTGTCGAACGCCGAGATCGCCGCCGAGCTGGTGGTGAGCGAGACCACGGTCAAGACCCACGTCGCCCGGCTGCTGATGAAGCTCGGCATCCGCGACCGCGTGCAGGCCGTCGTGCTCGCCTATGAGTCGGGGATCGCCGTGCCGGGAAGCACCGGCTGATGGCCTGGTGGCAGAGCGCCGTCGTCTACCAGATCTACCCGCGTAGCTTCGCCGACTCCGACGGCGACGGCATCGGCGACCTCGGCGGCATCATCAGCCGGCTCGACCACCTCGCCGAGCTGGGCGTCGACGTGCTGTGGCTGTCGCCGATCTACCGCTCGCCGCAGGACGACAACGGCTACGACATCAGCGACTACCAGGACGTCGACCCGATGTTCGGGACGCTGGAGCAGTTCGACGAGCTGCTGGCGGGGGTCCACGAGCGCGGGATGAAGCTCGTGATGGACCTCGTGGTCAACCACACGTCCGACGAGCACCCGTGGTTCGTCGAGTCGCGCAGCTCGCGGGACAACCCGAAGCGCGACTGGTACTGGTGGCGCGACCAGCCGACCAACTGGCGCTCGTTCTTCTCCGGCCCCACGTGGGAGCTCGACGACGCGACCGGCCAGTACTACCTCCACCTGTTCTCGCGCAAGCAGCCCGACCTCAACTGGGAGAACCCGGAGGTCCGGCAGGCGATCTACTCGATGATGCGCTGGTGGCTCGACCGCGGCGTCGACGGCTTCCGCATGGACGTCATCAACATGATCTCCAAGGACACGTCGCTGCCCGACGCGCCCGGCGGCGACGGCTCGCCCTACTACATCTCCGGGCCGCGCATCCACGAGTTCATGCAGGAGATGCACCGCGAGGTGTTCGAGGGCCGCGACACGCCGCTCACCGTCGGCGAGATGCCGGGCGTGACGCTGGAGGACGCGAAGCTGTTCACCGACCCCGAGCGCCGGGAGCTCGACATGGTGTTCCAGTTCGAGCACGTGCAGCTCGACGAGGACGGCTGGAAGTGGGACTACCACCCGCTGCGGCTGCGCGATCTCAAGCGCTCGTTCGGGCGCTGGCAGGACGGGCTGGCCGAGCGCGGCTGGAACAGCCTGTACTGGAACAACCACGACCAGCCGCGGGTGGTCTCGCGCTTCGGCGACGGCAGCCCCGAGGCGGCCAAGATGCTCGGCACGGTGCTGCACCTGCACCGCGGGACGCCGTTCGTCTACCAGGGCGAGGAGCTCGGGATGACGAACTTCCCGTTCAGCTCGATCGGCGAGTTCCGCGACATCGAGTCGCTCAACCACTACGCCGAGGCGGGTGCGGAGTCGCTGCCGGCGCTGCGCGATCGCAGCCGCGACAACGCGCGCACGCCGATGCAGTGGGACGCCTCACCGCATGCGGGGTTCACCACCGGCACGCCGTGGCTGGCCGTCAACCCGAACCACTCCGAGCTCAACGCCGAGGCCCAGCGCGCCGACCCCGGCTCGGTCTTTCACCACTACCGGCGGCTGATCGAGCTGCGCCACACCGTGCCGGCCGTCGCGCACGGCGACTTCACGATGCTGCTCGAGGAGGACGAGCGCGTGTACGCGTTCACTCGGCGGCACGAGGACACCGAGCTGCTCGTCCTGGGGAACTTCTCGGGCGAGGAGGTGCCGGTCGACCTCACCGGCTGGGAGGACGCCGAGCTGCTGATCGGGGAGCCGGGCGGCGCGCTGCGGCCGTGGGAGAGCCGCGTCTACTGCCGGTGATTGTGGAGGCCGCCGGACTTGCCGGACTGCTCGATCATCTTCGTCGAGACCTCGATCACCAGCCCGAAGGCGACGATGATCAGCACGAAGGCGACGATCGCCGACACCTTCGTGGCGGCGAACAGGAGCACGAAGGCCATCACCAGCGGTAGCCAGTAGCGCACGCCGTTGATCCTACGCTGTCGGTGTGCGCGAGGTGCGGATCACCACCGACATGATCCGGCTCGGCCAGCTGCTCAAGCTCGCCGGGGTGGTCGACTCCACCGGCGAGGCGAAGGCGTTCCTGGCCGCGACGGCGGTGACCGTCAACGGCGAGCCGGAGAACCGGCGCGGCCGCCAGCTGTTCCCGGGCGACGAGGTGCGCGCGGGAGACGAGGCCCTGCGCGTCGTGCGATAGCCCTCAAGGCCCGACGCCGCGCGACCGATTGCGTGGGGGATCGCGATGTCGAGCGCGGATTACCCGATCTATGAGGACCCTCGCGACGAGGGGCGACTCGCCGACCTCGTCTCGGCGGGGATGTGGACCACTGCCGGCCTGGTTGGCGCGGCCATGTTCGCGCTGCCCGGGTCTACGCACGCGCATCTGCTCGAAGGGCTGGCGGTCGCCGGCGCCGCCGTGTTGTGGGGCGCGATCTCGCTGGTCCTCTATCTGACGCGCGCGACGATGTCGCTGCGCAGCCGCGCGGCGGTCACCGCCACCACGGCGCCGCTCGTGGCCGGGGCCATCTGGGCGTCCGGCGGCGCCAACAGCTTCCTCGGGCCGCTGCTGCTCTTCACCTCGCTCTTCATCGCCTACTTCTTCCCCCCGCGCATGGCGTGGCCGCTGGTGGCGCTGTTCGCCGCGGTCTACGCCACGCCGCTGCTCTACGACCCCATCGCGATCGAGACCGCCTACCCCGCCCGGGCGCTGGCCTTCGCGGTCGCCATCGCCGGCGAGTCGTTCGTGATGCAGCTGCTCAAGCGCCGCCTGCTACGCGCCGAGGCGCGCCAGCGCGTGATGGCCGAGCGCGACCCGCTGACCGCGCTCTACAACCGCCGCAGCTTCGACGCCGCGCTGGAGCGGGCGGTCGGGCGGCCCGACGGCGTCGCGCTGGTGCTGTTCGACTTCGACGCCTTCAAGGCGATCAACGACGAGTACGGCCACCCGATCGGCGACGCGGTGCTGCGCGCCGTCTCGTCCGCCTGCGCGGAGGTCGTCCGCGAGGGCGACACGTTGGCCCGCCTCGGTGGCGACGAGTTCGCCGTCATCGCCCCGGGAGCCCGCTCAAGCGGCGTGGCGCGGATCGTCGCCTCGCTCGAGGATGCGATCGCCGGCGCCGACTTCCCGTCCGGCATCCCCACCGTGCGGGCGAGCTTCGCGTGGGCGGTCGGGCCCGCCGACGGCCAGATCGGCCAGGCCCTGCTCGATCGCGCCGACCAGCGCCTGCTCTACCGCAAGCGGCTCAACAAGCAAGCGATCTAGCGGCGCGCTACGGTTTCGTCGACCGATCGGCGAAACTCGGGGGGAGTCGCATGAGAAGGGTCGTGGCAGGGGTTGTGGTGCTGACCGCTGCGCTGATGGTCGCGCAGCCGGCGATGGCGAGCGAGCGCACGCTGGAGCGCTACGCAGAGGGCACCTGGCGCTCGTTCGAGGCGATGACCGACGCGGGCAGCGGGCTGCCCGCCGACATCCTCGAGAGCGACGGGGATCGCAGCGTCCAGACGTCGACGACGAACATCGGCGCGTACATGTGGAGCGCCGTGGTGGCCGAGAAGCTCGGCATCATCCGCCGCTCCGAGCTCGTGTCGCGCCTGCGCCGCACGATCGGCACGGTCGAGGGGCTCGAACGGCACGCGCCGAGCGGCCAGTTCTACAACTGGTACGACCACCGGACGGGCGAGAAGCTGACGGTCTGGCCACCGTCCGGCGACCCGCTGACGCCGATCCTCTCGACGGTCGACAACGGCTGGCTGGCGGTCGGCCTGAAGATCGTCGCCGAGCGGGTCCCGGAGCTCTCGCGCCGGGCGAGCGACGTCTACGACTCGATGGACTTCGGCTTCTACTACCGGCCGGAAGCCAACCAGATGCTCTTCCACTACGTGCCGGACACCGGCGGGGCGCCGTGCTGTTACAACACGATCGTCAGCGAGTCGCGGATCGGCGCCTACATCGGCATCGCCAAGGGCGAGGTGCCGGAGCGGGTCCACTTCGGCCCCTACCGCGCGTTCCCGGTCGACACCTGCGACTGGAGCTGGACCGAGACGCGTCCGGTCGGCTTCACGCGCACCTACTACGGCACCTCGGTCTACGACGGCGCGCTGGCCTACAACGGCACGCTGGTCACGCCGAGCTGGGGCGGGTCGATGTTCGAGGCGCTGATGCCGGCGCTGTTCCTGCCCGAGGAGCGCTGGGGCCCGGGGAGCTGGGGCGCCAACCACCCGCTCACGGTCGCGGCGCAGATCCATCACGGCATGGTCGAGGCCGGCTACGGCTACTGGGGCTTCTCGCCGTCCGACATCCCCGAGGGCGGCTACGCGACCTACGGCGTCGACGGCATCGGCAGCGATCCCGGCGGCTACCCGTCGGGCGACAACGCCGCGCGGGTCGACCACGGCTGGCCGGGCTGCCCGGACCGGCCGGCGCTGCCGGACCCCCCGGCGAGCGCCTACACGAACGGCGTCGTCACCCCGCACGCGGCCTTCCTCGCCCTGCGCTACGCGCCGCGCGAGACGCATGACCAACCTCGCACGGCTCGAGCGCGAGTTCGGCATCTACACCCGCTGGGGCTTCCGGGACTCGGTCAACGTCGACACCGGCGTCGTGGCGAAGTCCTACCTCTCGCTCGACCAGGGCATGATCATGGCCGCGATCGGCAACGCGCTCGGGCACGATCTGCTGCGGCGGGCCTTCTCGACGCACGACGTGGAGCGCGAGCTGCGGCCGGTGATGGGCGTCGAGGAGTTCAACGCCTCGCCGCGGCCGTGCACGATCACCGGCACGCCGGGCAGCGATCGCCTCCGCGGCACGCGCGGCGACGACGTGATCTGCGGCCTCGGGGGCGACGACACGATCGACGGCCGCGACGGCGACGACGCGCTGTTCGGCGACGGCGGCCGCGACCGGATCGAGGGCGGCGACGACGACGACACGCTGTACGGCGGCGAGGGCGACGACCGGCTGGACGGTGAGCACGGGACCGACGTGCTGTCGGGCGGCCCGGGCTTCGACGTGCTGCGGGGGGAGCACAGAGAGCAGGGCTAGCTCGACACGACGGCAGCGTGCGGGTACCGTCGGTGCGTGCCGGGAGCACTGAGTACCTCTGAGCGCTGGCTCCGCGGCGTCCTCATCGCTCATGCGATCTGGAGCGCGCTGCTGGCCGTCGGGTACGTCGTCGACGGCGACACCGGGACGCTCGTCAGCCTCCCGAACTCGTTCGCGAAGGACGCGCTGTTTGTGATGCTGTCGGCGCTCGGCGCGGCCGACGTGCGGCGCTGGGGCGGCCTCGCGCTGGTGATCGCCGCCGGCTACGTGGCGCTCGTGCTCGGCCAGATCGCCACGCTGATCTGGGGCGGCGCCCCGCCGATGGAGCTGCCCCTGGCCGGCGACGTCGACGCCACCGCCGCGCTGTTCGCCTGGATGGGGATCGACGTCGTGCTCGCCGGCCTCTTCACGTGGCTGTGGCTGCGCGCGGCCCGCGACGGACAGGACCTGCGGTTCCTGAACCCGCTCGCCTTCTTCACGCTCGCCGCCGTCGCCGAGGTCGCGATCGAGGGCGAGCGGGAGGTGATCGCGCCGCGCGAGGTCGCCCGCAACGTCGACCGCTACCTCGCCGGCCTCGACTCCACCGGCAAGGCGCGCATCCAGGTTGGCCTGACCGCCCTCGGCCTGTGGCCGCTGTTGACGGTCCGCCCGCCGCTGTCCCTGCTGGACCCGGCGACGCGCAAGAAGTTCCTGGAGAAGCGGATGGAGGAGATCGCCCAGCGACGCGTCCTGCAGCCGCTGCGGCCGATCGTCCAGGCGCTGATCCGCACCGGCTCGCAGATGTCCTACCTCGGCTACTACGGCGACCGCCGCTCGTGGGCCTCGATCGGCTACACCGTCTACGAGCACCGCCGCCCCGACGGCCGGCTGCCGCTGCCCGAGGACGCGATCCACCCGCCGCGGCTGGTGACGCTCGACGAGCCGCCGCACCGCCGCTACGACACCGTGGTCATCGGCTCGGGCGCCGCCGGCGGGATCCTCGCCCACCGCCTCGCCGAGTCCGGCCGCAAGGTGCTGGTGCTCGAGCGCGGCCCGCACGTCGACCCGCGCGAGTTCGGCGACGACGAGGTCGTCCAGTACCTGCGCCTCTACAACGAGGGCGCGCTCCAGCTCGCCACCAACTTCAGCCTCCAGGTGCTCCAGGGCATGTGCGTCGGCGGCGGCACCACGATCAACAACGCGCTCTGCCTCGACCCGCCCGAGCTCGTGCTCGAGCAGTGGGAGCCGCGCGGGCTCGACCGCGCCGCGCTGAAGGCGGCGATCGCGGACGTGCGCACCCGGTTCGGCGTGTCGGAGATCGCCGAGAAGACGGTCACCGAGGCCGCCAAGCGCTTCAAGCAGGCCGTGGGCGAGCTCGACCTGCCCGGCGAGTTCGAGCGGATGCACGCGAACATCTCCCACCGCTGCCGCGCCACCGGCTACTGCAACATCGGCTGCGGCTACGGCGCCAAGCTCTCCACGCTCGACACCGTGCTGCCGCAGGCGCAGCACGACTACGGGCTCGAGCTGATGGCGGACGTGCACGTCGAGAAGGTCGAGCGTGCCGGGCGCGTCGTCGGCCGCCACGGCCCGAGCGGTAAGCGCATCGAGGTCGAGGCCGACGAGATCGTGATCGCGGCCGGCGCGATCGGCTCGAGCTACCTGCTCCAGCGCAGCGGGCTCGGCGGGGACGCCGTCGGGCGCGACCTGCACTTCAACATCAACTCGCCGCTCACCGCCGACTTCCCCGACGAAGTCGACTCGTTCGACGGCATCCAGATGTCCGACGCCTACCGGTCCTCGAACGGCGTGCCGCGCTACCTGGTGGAGACCTGGTTCAACCCGCCCGCGACGCAGGCGCTGGCCATGCCGGGCTGGTTCGACCGCCACTTCGACAACATGCAGCGCTACCGCCACATGGCCTGCTCGGGGGTGCTGGTCGGGACGACGACGCCGGGCCGCGTGAAGGCGGGCAAGCACGCGCCGGAGATCGAGTTCGACCTGTCGTGCGACGACCAGAAGGCGCTCGTGGAGGGCCTCCAGGTCGCGGGGCGGATCTGGATGAAGGCCGGCGCCGAGCGCGTCATGCCGGCCACCTTCGGCTGGCAGGAGTACAGCACCCCGGAATCGCTGACCGAGCTCCCCAAGCGGGTCCTCGAGTCCGACGACCTCCTGATGACGAGCGCGCACCCGCAGGGCGGCAACGCGCTCGGCGCAGTCGTCGATGAGGACTTCCGCGTGCGCGGGGCGGACAACGTCTACCTCTGCGACGCGAGCGTGTTCCCCACCAGCGTGCACGTGAACCCGCAGCTGACGGTGATGGGCATGGCGCAGTACGCCGCGCGGAAGATCATCATCGGCTGATGGACGTCGTGATCGTGGGGGCGGGCACGTTCGGCGCCTCGCTGGCCTGGGGGCTGGCGCGCGCCGGCGAGCAGGTGACGCTCGTGGACCAGTTCGATCCCGGCGACCGGCGCGCCACCTCGGGCGGCGAGACGCGCCTGATCCGCTCCTCGCATGGCGCCGACCCCGACTACACGGCGATGGCGTGGCGCGCGCGCACGCTGTGGCGCGAGCTGGAGGCCGAGAGCGGCGAGGAGCTGATGCTCGTGCGCGGCGTCGCCTGGTTCGCCCACACCGAGGACGGCTGGGACGCGGCGTCCGAGCGCACGCTGGCGGCCCAGGGCATCCCGGTCGAGCGGCTCGAGGTCGGCGAGGCGGCGAAGCTGTACCCGAGCTTCGGCGGCCGCGACCTCGCCTTCGTCGTGTTCGAGCCCGAGGCGGGCGCGCTGCGCGCGCAGCGCGCCGTGCAGGCGCTGGCGCGGCAGGCGCAGGCCCACGGGGCACGGCTCCTGCGCGGGCGGGCGCGGCCCGAGGGCGCGGCGGCGGTGCTCGAGGACGGCACGCGGCTGGAGGGCGACGCCGTGGTGTGGGCGTGCGGCGGCTGGCTGGCCGGCCTGTTCGGCGACCTCGTGACCATCAGGGTCACGCGCCAGGAGCTGCTGTTCGTCGACGGCGGCCCCGCCTGGCGGGACGTCCCGGCGTGGGTCGACTACGACCGCGCGATGTACGGCACGGGTGACCTCGACGAGCTCGGCTTCAAGGCCGCGCTCGACATCGACGGGCCGCCGCTCGACCCCGACGCCGAGCTGGTCGACACCCCGACCACCGAGCCGCAGGTGCGCGCCTACCTGCGCGACCGCTTCCCCGCGCTCGAGCACGCGCCGCTGAACGAGGCGCGCGCCTGCCGGTACGAGCTGTCGCCGGACTCGCACTTCCTCGCCGGCCGCCATCCCGACCACCCGGGTGTGTGGCTGCTCGGCGGCGGCTCCGGCCACGGCTTCAAGCACGGCCCGGCCATGGCCGAGCTGCTGGCCGCGGCGCTCGGCGGGGCGCCGTTGCCCGATCGCTTCACGCTCGGAGCACGAACGGCGGCGCGCGGCTTCCGCACGGCGGGTTCGGTTGTGAAACCCTGACGACCATGCGCGCGCTCGTCGCCGTACTCGTTACGGCCGGCCTGTTGGTGTCCGCCGCGCCGGCAGCCGCCCAGGCGCCCGGCGTGCCGCCCCCCGGCGCCAACGACTTCGCCTGCCGCTCGGCGGCGCCGCCCGTGATCCTCGTCCACGGCACGTTCGGCGACATGACCGTGTCCTGGAACCTCGTCTCCCC
The DNA here is from genome assembly GCA_963835525.1 of uncultured Solirubrobacteraceae bacterium. Classification (GTDB taxonomy): domain Bacteria; phylum Actinomycetota; class Thermoleophilia; order Solirubrobacterales; family Solirubrobacteraceae; genus DASSUW01. The sequence continues at coordinate 459,204 of CAWIFM010000008.1, read as the reverse complement.
CGCGCTGAAGGCGGCGGGGTACTGCGTGTTCGCGCTCGATCTCGTGCGCCGCGCGATGGCGCCGATCGACAAGTCGGCCGACAGGCTGGCGGCCTTCATCGACGAGGTGCGCACGCGCACCGGCGCGGCCACCGTGTCGCTCGTCGGCCACTCGCAGGGCGGGATGCTCGGCCGCTACGTGGCCAGGTTCCGCGACAAGCTCGCGGTGATCGACGACATCGTGGGCCTCGCGCCGTCGAGTCACGGGACCACGAACCCGCTGGCGCCGGGCGCGGGCCTGTTCTGCCCGGCGTGCGCCGAGCAGGCCGCCGGCTCGGCCTTCATGCGCAAGCTCAACGCCGCGCCCGAGGCGCCGCCGCCCCCGTCGTACACGGTCGTGTCGACCAAGTACGACCAGGTGGTCACGCCGTACCGGTCGCAGGCGCTCGAGGGCGCGACCAACGTGGTCCTCCAGGACCGCTGCCCCGAGGACGTCACCGACCACGTCGGGATCATCTACGACCCGATCGCGCTGCAGTGGGTCCTGAACGCGCTCGGGCGGCCCGGGCCGGCCGACCCGGCCTTCGTCCCGGAGTGCAGCGACGCCGGGCCGGCGGCGCTGCCGTTCGCCTTCGTGGCCCGCCCGCGCGCGGCGCTCGCCGGCGACGACGCCGGCGTGCGGGTCGCCTGCACCGCGGCGGTGGGCCGGTGCGCCGGGCGGGTCCAGGTGCGCGACCGCGCCCGTCGGCTCGGCACGGCGCCGTTCGACCTCGCGGCCGGCGCGACGCGGACGATCCACGTGCCGCTGCGGCGCGAGCCGCGTGGGCGCGCGGCGGCCACCGTCGTCACGCTCCAGCCGGGCGGCTACGTCAAGGCCACGCTGCGGCTAAGGCGGAGCCAGAACGGCTGACGCCTGCCGCGCCTCGCGGCGCTCGCGCGTGTAGTTCAGGACCGCGCCGGTGACGGCGGCGACCGGCACGGCGAGGAAGGCGCCGACCACGCCGGCCAGCACGCCGCCGGCGGTCAGCGCGAGCAGGATGCCCACCGGGTGCAGCTGCAGCTTGCGGCCCACCACCACGGGATAGAAGACGTTGCCCTCGAGCTGCTGGACCGCGACGATCACCGCGAGCATCACGAGCGCGGCGCCGAGCCCGTTGGCCACCAGCGCGACCAGCACGGCCGCCGCGCCGGCCACGAAGGCGCCGACGACCGGGAAGAAGGCGGCCACGAACGTCAGCACGATCAGCGGCATCGCCACCGGCACGCCGAGGATCAGCAGCGCGGCGCCGATCAGCACCGCGTCGAACGTCGCCACCAGGAAGACGCCCTGCACATAGGCGCTGAGCGCCGCCCACGAGCGCTCTCCGACCTCGCGCAGGACCGGCTGCCGGTCCTCGTGGAAGAGCTCGAGGATCCAGTCCCAGAGGCGTCCACCGTCCTTGACGAAGAAGAACGTCAGGACGACGATCAGGATCACCGCCGCGGCCCACTGTGTGAGCAGGACCGCCCCGGTCAGGACCTCGTTGGCCACCGCGCTGCCCTGGACGGAGCTCAGGCCGTCGTCGATCGCCTTGTCGACGTCCTCGCGGCCGACGCCGAGCGGCTCGAGCACGCCCACGGCCTGGCGTGCGCCGTCCTGGACGTTGGTGAACAGGTCGTCGGACTGCGACAGGACGCCGGGGACGATCAGCGCCCACAGCCCGAAGAACACGAGCAGGGCGGCGAGCGTGACGGCCGCCGACGCGGGCGCCGGGCGCCAGCTGCGGGCCTCCAGCCGGCGCGCCGCCGGCTGTAGCAGCGTGGTAAGCAGCAGGGCGATGATGACCGGCAGAACGACCATCATGAGCCGCGAGGCGCCGCGCGCCAGCAGCACGACGCCGGCCACGACGATCAGCAGCCGCAGCGTGATCGCCGAGGCGACCGCCAGGCCTCGCGGGACGGCGTCGTCGCCCTTGAGGATCGCCGGCGGCAACGGCGGCTGGGCGCGGCCGTTGGATGTGGGGCGCCGCGTCTCGGCCGGAACGGTGGCCATTTGACCCTTGGATAGCCGCCGTGGCTCGAGGCGAAACGCAGGTGGCCTATCGTCATCCGCGATGCCCGCGCTGATCTTCGACCTCGACGGGACGCTCGTCGACACCGTCTACGCGCACGTCTTCGCCTGGCAGCGCGCACTCGCGCGCTGCGGCCTGGCCATCGACGGCTGGCGCATCCATCGCCGGATCGGCATGAGCGGCGGGCTGTTCACGCGCGCGGTGGCGCGCGAGCTCGGCCGTGACCTGACCGACGAGGAGGCCGCCGAGGTGCAGGACGTCCACGGCGAGCTGTTCCGCGAGCTGCTGCCCGAGCGGCGCCCGCTGCCAGGTGCCGTCGACCTGCTCGCGTACCTGCGCGAGAGCTCCGTCACGCACGGCATCGCCACCTCGGGCCGGCGCCCGGAGATCGACGCCTCGCTCGACGCGCTCGGCGTGCCGCCGGAGACCGTCGTGGTCGAGCGCGGCGACGTGGCGCGCGCCAAGCCGGAGCCCGACCTGTTCGTCGAGTGCGCGCGCCGGCTCGACGCCGAGCACGGCGACTGCTACGTGATCGGCGACGCCGTCTGGGACCTCCTGGCGGCGCGCCGCGCGGGCATGCTCAGCATCGGCCTGCTGTCCGGCGGCTACGGTTCGGACGAGCTCGAGAGCGCCGGCGCCTACCGCGTCTACCGCGACGCGGCCGAGCTGCGGGTGTCGCTGGACGAGCTCGGCGTCGGCTGATCCTCCACCCAGTCCTGGGTGATGAAGAGCCAGAAGGCGAGCCCGGCGAAGTCGCGGTAGCGGCGGAAGCGCCGCTCGATCGTCCGGTCGCTGATCTTGCGGCCGGTCGTCACGCTCGAGTACTTGGGCCGCGTCCACGAGTCGAGGATCAGGCGGCCGTAGCGGCCGAGCAGCATCATGATGTGCGCCGCCGCGTAAGGGCCGACGCCGGGCAGCGCCAGCAGCCGCTCGGCGACCTCCTCGTCGGGCAGGTCGGTGCGGCCGTCGAGCGCCTCGAGGTCGAGCGTGCCGCCGGCGACGGCGGCGGCGATCGCGCGCAGGTACGGGCCGCGGTAGCCGGCGCGCGCGACGTCCTTGTAGAAGTCGTCGCCCGCCGCGGCCATCGCCTCCGGCGACGGGAACGTGCGGCCCTCGACGCCGAGGCTCTCGACCAGCGCGGTCACCATGCGAACGGTCCCCGACCAGGCGCAGTTGGTGGTGCACACGGTCTTGACGACGTCCTCGAAGACGGTCGGGCTCCGCAGCATGCGGCCCGCCCCGCGCCGGGCCCAGGCGAGCTGGTCGTCGTCCGCGACCATCGCGTAGAAGCGCGACAGGTCCTCGTCGAGCCGCAGCATGTGGCGCACGACGTCCAGGACCTCCGGCGCACCCTCCACGTCGGCGAATCCCGGCCGCCCCTCACTGACACGCACCGTCTCCGCACGCCCGTCGACGGCGAGGGTCGTCTCGAGCGTCCACGCCTCCTCGTCGAGTCGGTTCGGGAGCAGCTCGGCGACCCCGTGCGAGGCCAGCGTGCGCCGGAAGTCGACCGGCTCGCCGCCCGCGCCGACCAGCTTCAGCTCAGGCAACGGTCCAGTCCCTCCAGCGCCTCCCGCTCCACTCCACTCATCCCCTCGTCGCGCCCGTACACCGCCAGGATGACGGAGAGGTTGACGGCGAGCGCGCGCGCCCGCAACAGCTGCGCCTCGCTGACCGGGCCGTACTCGGCCAGGAAGGCGGCGCGACCCTCGGCTCCGAAGAAGCTCCACAGCAGCGAGAGGTCGATCGACGGGTCGGCGCGGCAGACGTCGCCCCAGTCGATGACGCCCGTCAGCCCTCCGTCCGGGTCGACCATGACGTGCCGGATGTGCAGGTCGCCGTGGGCGACGACCTCGCCCTCGGGCGGCGGCAGCGCCTCGGCCTCCTCGAGCAACGCGTCCAGGCCGGCCGGACGGCGGCCGAGCTGCTCGACCCACTCGAGGGTCATCGCCGCGCGATGGCGCATGTCGGCGCGCTGGTTGGGGTCGTAGAGGAGGCCGTCGATGATCGGTATGTCGTGCAGCGCCCGCAGGAAGCGCCCCAGGACCGGCGCCAGGCGGCGGCGCGCCTCGTCGTCCAGCGCGGCGTCGCAGGCCTCGACGCCCGGGAGCAGCTGCGCGCCGAAGAACGACCACGGGTAGCCGTCCCCCGGCCGGCCGGCGAAGACGGGAACCGGGATCGGGGCGGGCAGGGCGGGCGCGATCAACGGCAGCACCCGCAGCTCGCGCTCGATCAGGTCCGCGCCCATCGTCCGCTGCGGGAAGCGGAACGCCCAGCGCTCGCCGACGAGCCAGACCACGTTGTCCCAGCCTTCGGCGAGCCGGCGAAGCGGCGCCTCGGCGAGCTCGGGGAACTGATCGGCGATGAGCCGCCGGGCCAATGTCTCGTCGACCGTCACTTCAGCGCTCCACACGGGCACGCGTCGAAGGTACCGTTTGGCAAGTGCCCCATTCGGGATCAGTGCGGCGCCGCCAGGCCGGCGTGCTCGTCGTCGGCCTCGCCGAGCCGGAGATCCAGCCGTGGGTCCGCGCGGCCGGCCACGCCGTGCGGGCGGTGCGCGACGTCAAGTCGGCACTCGCCGCGCTGGAAGAGGACGGGGCCGACCTCGTGATCGTCGACCGCGAGCCGGGCGGGCTCGACGTCCCCGGCGTGTGCCGCGCCTTGCGCCGCGACCACCGCGCCGACGAGGCGTGGCTGCTGGCGCTCACCATCGCGGCCTCGAAGCGCACGGCCGATGCGGCCCTCGACGCCGGAGCCGACGACTACCTGCACCGGCCGTTCACGCGCGCCGAGCTGCTCGCGCGGGCGCGCGCCGGCCTGCGCGCCGCCCAGCAGCGCGCCGACGACGCGATCGTGCGCGCGCTGATGGTCAACGTGCCGGGCGCCATCTACCGCTCGGCTTGGCACGCGAACTTCACGCTCGAGCTGATCAGCGACGAGATCGAGCGGATCTCCGGCTACCCGGCGGCGAACTTCATCGCCAGCAAGAAGCGCACGCTGTGGAGCATCGTGCACCCCGACGACAGGCCGAAGATCCAGGAGGGACTCAACAACGCGCGCGAGGACGGCGAGCCGTTCGGGTTCGAGTACCGGATCGTCCGCGCCGACGGCGAGGAGCGCTGGGTGCTCGACCGCGGCCAGCTCGTCTCCGGCTCCGGCGGCCGGCTGTGGTGCGACGGCGCGCTCTTCGACGTCACCGAGCGCCGCGCCGCCGAGGAGGCGGCCACCGCGCGCGAGATCGAGCGCGCGCGCAGCGAGGAGCTCCACGCCTCTCGCGCGCGCATCGTCGACGCGGCCGACGCCGCCCGCCGCAAGATCGAGCGCGACCTGCACGACGGCGCGCAGCAGCGCCTCGTCGCGCTGGCGCTCGAGGTGCGCATGGCGAGGTCGCGGGTCGAGAAGGACCCGGCCCTCGCCGGCCCGTTCCTCGAGCGCGTCGGCCAGGAGCTGACCGACGCGTCGGCCGAGCTGCGCGAGCTGGCGCGCGGCATCCATCCGGCCGTTCTCACCGAGCGCGGCCTGGCGCCCGCGATCTCGGCGCTCGTCTCGCGCGCCCCGCTGCCGGTCGACATCGTCGAGCTGCCGGAAGACCGCCTGCCGCCCGCCATCGAGGCGACGGCCTACTTCACCGTCGCCGAGGCGCTCACCAACGTGGCCAAGTACGCCGAGGCTTCCCACTGCGCGGTGCGGATCGCGCGCGAGAACGGGGTCTTCGCCGTCGAGGTGCGCGACGACGGCAAGGGCGGCGCCCAGGCCACGCCCGGCTCGGGCCTCAGCGGCCTCGCCGACCGCGTCGGCGCGGCCGACGGGACGCTCACCGTCACCAGCCCGCCGGGCGACGGCACGGTCGTCCGCGCAGAGCTACCCCTGGCGACCTAGCGCCTGCTTCAGCTTGCGGGCGTCCTCGAACAGGGCCTCCCGCAGGCCCGCGCCCCGCAGCGCGGCCGCGGGGTGGTACATGGGGAACAGCGAGCGGCCGCGCTCGTCCATCTCCGTGCCGTGGACCTCGGAGATCTTCGCGTCGTCGGTGAAGTGCGCCAGCGCGTGGCGGCCGAGCGGGACCACGAGGTGCGGCTGGACGAGCGCCAGCTCGGCCTCCAGCCACGGCATGTGGTGCGCGACCTCGTCCCTCTTGGGGTCGCGGTTGGCGGGCGGCCGCGCCTTGACGACGTTCGTGATGTAGACGTCCTCGCGCTCGAGCCCCGCCTCGGCGAGCAGCTCTTCGAGCAGCTTGCCGGCGCGGCCCACGAAGGGCCGTCCCTGCTCGTCCTCGGTGGCTCCGGGCGCCTCGCCCACCAGCATCACCGCCGCGTCCGGGTTCCCCTCGCCTGGCACCATGTTCGTCGCCGTCTCGCACGTTTCGAACCCGCAGCCCCCGTGGCTGCGTATCTCGGCGTGCAGATCCTCGAGTGACAGGGGAGGTCCCTCCATGAAGCGCATCCTGACGATCGCGCTGCTGTTGTGTCTCGCCGCGCCGGCCGCCGCCGGCGGGCGCTATCCCGAGACGATCCCGCTCCCGAACGGCTGGCAGCCCGAGGGGATCGCCACCGGCGAGGGCAACTCGTTCTACAGCGGCAGCCGCGCGACGGGGGCGATCTTCAAGGGCGACCTGAAGACCGGCACCGGCGACGTGCTCGTCGAGCCGTGGGGCGGCGCCGCGCTGGGCATGAAGGTCGACCACCGCAACCGCCTGTTCGTGGCCGGCGGAGGCACCGGCACGGCGTCGGTCTACAAGGCCGGCAGCGGCCGCCTGCTCAAGCGCTACACGCTGACCGCGGCGCCGACCTTCGTCAACGACGTCATCGTCACGAAGCGGGCGGCGTACTTCACCGACTCGCAGCGCCAGCAGCTCTATGTGCTCGACCTCGGCCGTCACGGCCGTCTGCCGAAGGAGGCGAGGACGCTGACGCTGACCGGGCTGCCCGCGTCCACGGGCTTCCAGCTCAACGGCATCGAGGCGACCGGCCGGCGGCTGATCGCCGTCCACAGCGCACTCGGCAAGCTCTTCGAGATCGACCCGCGCAACGGGAAGGCCGAGGAGATCGAGCTCGGGGACGACGACGCGGCCAACGGCGACGGGCTGCTCCTGCACGGCCGCACGCTCTACGTCGTGCAGAACCAGCTCAACCGGATCGCCGTCGTGCGCCTGGACCGCGACCTCGACGAGGGCGAGGTCACCGGCCACCTGACCGACTCGGACTTCGACGTCCCCACCACGATCGCCGAGAAGGGCGGCTTCCTGTGGGCGGTCAACGCGCGCTTCTCGACGCCGCCGACGCCGGACACCACCTACAACGTGGTGAGGGTCCGCCGCTAGGGATTCGGCATCATGACGCCCGATGAGCTTCAACTGGGAGCCCTTCGGGCCGACGCGACGCGAGGGGCCGGCGGCTGAGCCGGCCCCGGCCGCGCCGGCGCGCGAGCCGGCGCGGCAGCTGGCCGTGCTGACCTGCATGGACTGCCGCATCGATCCGCTGCGCGCGCTCGGCCTCGCGGTCGGCGACGCGGTCGTGCTCCGCAACGCCGGCGGCCAGTGGAGCGAGGACGTGGTGCGGTCGCTGCAGCTCTCGCGCAGTCTCGGCGTCACCCGGGTGCAGGTGCTGGCCCACACCGACTGCGCAGCCTACGGGGGCGAGGACGACGTGGCCGAGGCCGGCGCCCGGCGCGCGGCGGCGCGAATCCACGCCGCCATCCCGGAGCTGCGGGTCACGGCGGCCGTCCTCGATCTGCGGACCGGCACCAGCCGAGCCTGCTCCGAGTGACGCGGCGCTACACGCGTTCGCCGAGCCAGTCGTGCAGCGGGCCGTCGGCGGCCTCCGCGGACTCGGCGGTCGGCCGGTCGCCGGCCGCCACCAGCAGCTCGGCCACCGCGACGTAGTCGCGGCCCGGGAGCTCGTGGTGTTGAGAGCCGTGGGCCGCCCAGCCCAGCACGCCACGCGGGTCGGCGCCGCGGTCGAGCAGGGCGCGGACGAGCTCCGGAGACCCGACCCAGGCGGCGTGGTGGAGCAGCGTGCCCTCCGGCGACCCGCCGACCACGCCCTCGAATCCCACGCCGACCGCGTCGACGACGGCGTCGAGCCGCCCTCGGAGCGCGGCGAGGATCAGGACCTCCTGCTGGTCGACGTCGAAGGCCGGCGGAAGGGCCGGCTTGTCGAGCGCGGCCACGGCGACGTCCTCGGGCGCGACCGTGGTGTCGGCGCCGAGCTCGCGCAGCGCCTCGGCGACGTCGTCGCGCGAGCGCAGGACGGCGTGCTGGTAGGGGGTCCGCAGGGGAACGTCGCCGCGCCAGGTCTCGCCGCCGGCGCGGTTCACGTCGCCGCCGTGCTCCGCGAGCAGTCGCACGGCGTCCGGGCCTCGCCCGCGGCGCACCGCATGGGCGATCAGGGCGCCCTCGTTCGGGTCCGCCCCGTGCTCCAGCAGCAGCCGCACCGGCTCGAGCGGCTCGTGGTCGAGCGCGTGCGCGAGCGCGTTCGTGCAGCGCGTCTCGGCGCCGTGCTCGAGCAGCAGCCGCAGGCACGTCGCGTCCGGGGCCTCGGTCGCGTGGTAGAGCGACTCGCCGTCATCGGGATCGGCGCCCGCCTCCAGCAGCGCGCGCGTCTTCTCCGGGTCGTGCACGACGCCCGCCGCGCCGTACAGCGGGCTGATCGGCCCATACTCGTTCTCGGCGCCGTCGTTGGGATCCGCGCCGCTCGCGAGCAGATCGCGCAGCGCCTCGACGCCGGCGAGCGCGGAGTGGGCGACGTACATCACGGGCGGCCAGTCGCGCGGCCCGCCGCGGCGGTTGACGTCGCCGTCCCAGCCGCGGCCGGCCACGAGCCGCGCCCACGGGTCGGCGAGCACCTCAGGGCCGGCCTCGAGGTACGCCCGCGCGCGTCCGGGGCGCCCACCGGTGGCCGCGAGCACGAAGGCGCCGGCGGTCAATCCACCAGCCTCCGCTCGACCGCCCAGCGGCTCAGCTCGTGGCGGTTGGAGAGCTGGAGCTTGCGCAGCACGGCGGACACGTGCGCCTCGACGGTCTTGGTCGAGATCGAGAGCCGCTGCGCGATCTCCTTGTACATGTAGCCGCGCGCGATGTGGCGCAGGACCTCGCGCTCGCGCGGCGACAGCTGGTCGAGCTGCGGGTCGACCGCCTGGGCGGGCAGGCCGCCCGCGAACGCGTCGAGCACGAAGCCGGCGAGCCGCGGCGAGAAGACGGCGTCGCCGTCGGCCACGCGGCGCACCGCGTCGGCCAGCTCGGGGCCGGAGATGGTCTTCGTCACGTAGCCGCGCGCGCCGGCGCGGATGACGGCGATCACGTCCTCCGGCGCGTCGCTCACCGACAGCGCGAGGAAGCGCTGGGCCGGCCGCCGCTCGGCGACCTGGCGGATGACCTCGACGCCTCCCCCGCCCGGCATCTGGACGTCGAGCACGACGACGTCGGGCTCGGCCTCGAGCACCAGACGCACCGCGTCCTCGACCGTCGCCGCGTCGCCCAGCACGTCGACCAGCCCGTCGAGCTCGGCCCGCACGCCGGAGCGGAAGAGCTGGTGGTCGTCGACGATCACGACCGAGGTCATCGCGAGAGCACCAGCTCGATCTCGGTGCCCTCGCCGGGCGCGGTGTGCACGACCGCGCGGCCGCCGTGGCGCTCCATCCGGCCGACGATCGACTCGCTGACGCCGCGCCGGTCGGCAGGCACGACCGCGGGGTCGAAGCCCGGCCCTCGGTCGCGCACGAAGACCTCGATGCGCTCGGCGTCAACCTCCGCATAGAGCGCGGCCGGACCTGCGAACTTCGCAGCGTTGACCATCGCCTCGCGGGCGGCGGCCACCAGCGCCACGGCGCGCTCGTCGAGCGGCGCGTCACCCACGGCCACGACCTCGATCGGCACGCCGTGCGCCTCCTCGACCTCGGCGGCCGCCGACTCGAGCGCCAGCGCCACCGTCTGCTCGCCGGTCGCCCTGCGGCCGTTCAGCCACGCGCGCAGCTCGCGCTCCTGGCGGCGCGCGAGCGCGGCGACCTCGCGCGGGTCGTCGACGCGCTTCTGCATCAGCGCCAGCGTCTGCAGCACCGAGTCGTGCAGGTGGGCGGCGACCTCGGCGCGCTCCTGGGAGCGGATCCGCTCGGTGCGCTCGGCGGTCAGCCCGCGCACGAGCCGCAGCCACCACGGGGCCAGGATCAGCGTCGCCGCGATCAGCACCACGACGACGGCGAGCAGCACGTCGCGCGCCGGCCGCAGCGCGTCGTTGAGCCACAGGAAGACCAGGCCGCCGCCGACCACCAGCGCCGCGCCGACGAAGACCCGCCCCGTCGCATCACGCGGCACCGCAAATGAAGGGTCAGACCCCTGGGGGGTGGCACGGCGCACGAAATCTGCGTCCCGGCCACTCAAGGGGTCTGACCCTTCATGGTCGGTTGACTGACGCCAGATCAGCGCTCCGCCGGCCGCGGCCAGGATCACGGGCCAGACGAACGCGTCGCTGAACCAGATCCCCCACTTGCGCAGCAGCAGCAGCGCGGCGAGCGCGAGCAGCATCATCCCCGCGACGACGAGCCACGTCTCGCGCCGGCCGGCGATCCGCTCGATCGGCGCCCGCTCGCTCTGCTCGCCGGGCATCAGCGCCCAGGCGAGCAGGTACAGGGCCAGGCCCATGCCGCCCGCCGCCGTGGTGGCGATGAAGCCGACGCGCACGATCAGCGGGTCGATCCCGAGCCGGCGCGCGATCCCGGAGGCCACCCCGGCGATGACGGCGCGGGCCGGGTCGCGGCGCAGCGTAGGAGCGGCGGCGGAGTCGCTCATCCCGGCCATCTTGGCACCGTCAGGAGCGCTTGCGCGGGCCTTCCAGCCCGGCCGTCAGCAGGATCGCGCCGACGGCCGCGATCAGGAGCGGCATGCCGTAGCCGAGGTCGAGGTCGATCTCGTCGAGCCGGTCGAGCAGCAGGATCAGCCCGGCCACGGTGGTCACCAGCCCGGCGACGAGCGACGTGCGGTCGACCGCCCTCACGCGCAGCCCGTCCCGCCCTCGAACCGGGCGTCCTCGCTCGCGTCGAAGATCTCGAAGTTCTCGCGGTGGCGGCCGAGGTCGGGCAGCGAGCCCTCGCGCACGACCTCGAGCACTCCGACGCCCACGTCGGCATTGATGTGCAGCACGGGCCGGCCGGAGGGCGGCGACGCCCCCTCGGCGAACGAGACGTCGACCCCGTCGTAGTCGCGGTCGAAGATGTCCGCCGCTCCCGCGGCGATCTCGACGTCCGACGTCACGCACGCGCCGTCGGGGACGTAGACGATCGCCTCGCCGAGCCCGACGTCGATGTCGAGATCGGTGCGGCCGGTCGGCAGGTCGAGGTCGGTGAGATCGACGTCGATGCCGCCGATGCCGATCTCGTAGTGGTCGTTCAGCTGGCTCATCGTGGCGGGGCGGTACTCGCGGTCGCCGATGCCGCCGTCGAGGTCGATGTCGGCCGCCGCCACCACGCCGAGCGGCAGGACGAGCGCCAGCGCGGGCACGATCAGCCAGCGCGAGCCGCCCACGAAGGCGGTGCCGACCAGCACGAGCCCGGTGACCACGGCCAGCGAGGCGACTACCACGCCGCCCCCCAGGGCAGCCGCGAGGCCGACGCCCAGGGCCGCACCTGCGACGGCGATGGCGAGGAGGGCGGCGAGGAAGAACCGTCCGGCGGTGCGGGCCGGGTCGTCGGATGCCGCTCCGCCGAGAGCGCGCCAGAGCAGGAAGCCGGCCAGCCCGACAACGGCGATGACGAGCAGGCCGGGGCCGAAGAAGAAGAAAGGAGTGCCGAGAAACGCCACCAGCGCGACCCCCAGCACGACGGCGCCGGCCACCGCGGCCGCCTTGCTCGTGCCGCCCGGCTTGGCCTCGCCGTCGGACGGCATGAAAGCGAGCAGGAGCAGGTAGGCGAGCACGCCGATGCCGCCCACGAAGCTGAGCGCCACGAAGCCGATGCGGAACAGCAGCGCGTCGACATTGAAGTAGCGAGCGAGCCCGGAGGCGACGCCGCCGATCACGGCGTCCGAGCCGGATCGGGTCAGGCGGCGTGGCTCGGGAGCGGGAGTCTGGGGAGGAGTCTCTTCGGTCATGGAATGAACTGTCGGGCTTCGGCGTCCGCATTCCCATTGGGAATGACCCTCACCCGACCCGCATCTGTCCCCTAGACGTGACGTATCTCACGGGGAATTTCGGGCTCCTACTGAAGACGGCGCCTAACCTGACGATGACATGACCACCATGAACTCCGAGCGCACTCAGGCCTACGGACGGATCGTGAAGACCCTCGAGGACCTGGGGCCCGCGAAGCTCCAGCCCGCCGAGCAGGACCGCATCCGCGAGGCCGCCGACAACCTGATCTTCGCCGCCGACTTCGACGACGCGCGCGGCGCCCTCGAGGACGTCGACGGGCTCACCGAGCACCTCGTCGCCAGCGGGCGCTGGACGACCGAGCGCGCCCAGCAGCTCCTGCAGGACCTGATCGGCTGCGGGCCGGTCGCGCCCGTCGCGTAGACGGACGAGACCGACCCGCGCCCCGTTACCGCCTCAGGGTCACCCGCACCGGGAAGGCCCGCGAGACCTCGTCCGTGGCGACCGTGGTGATCGCCGTGAGCGTGACCTGGCGCATGCCGGCCTGACGCATCGCCGCGATCAGGTTCCTGCGCACGTTGCGGCTGAGCTTCGCCACCACCGTGCGCGAGCCGCCGGCGCCGATCCGGAGCCGCTTCGAGGCCCCGACCCGCTCGCCGGAGATCCGGAGCACGGACTTCGCGCGGCAGGTCTCCTCGCAGCTCACCCGCAGTCGCAGGCCGCGGCGGATCACCGAGCGCACCTTCTGCGACTTCGTCGTCCGGATCGACGGCCGGGTCCGCAGCTCACCCTGCACGCCGCCCTGCGGCGCCGAGCCCGGCGGCGAGCTCGAAGCCGGGTCCACCGTGATCACGACGGAGTCGCTGACCTCATGGACGCCGTCGCTGACCGTCAGCGTCGCCGTGAAGGTCCCCGTCTGCGTGTAGGTGTGGCTGACCGGCCCGGGCCCGAAGGCCACGCCGCCGTCGCCGAAGCTCCACTCCCTGTCGAGCTGATCGCCGTCCGGGTCACCGGATTGCGAGCTGAAGCTCACCTGCAGCGGAGCCGTGCCGGACCTCGGCGCGGCCGCAACGTCGACGGTGGGCGGCTGGTTGCCGGCCGGGTCGAGGACCTCGACGGGCACGTCGACGGTGGTGGACACGCCGTCGCCGTCGGTCGCCGTGACCTTCGCCGTGTAGGTGCCCTTCGTCCGGTACGTGAACTGGACCTCGCGCCCGTAGGCATTCGATCCGCCGTCACCGAAGTCCCACAGGTAGAGGATGTCGCGCGAGTCGCCGTCGGGGTCGATGGCGCTCGCGCTGAAGGCGACGTCGAGCGGCGCCTCCCCTCGCTTCGGGCTGGCGACGGCCGTGACCACCGGCGGCCGGTTGCCGGCAGCCGTGACCTCGACCTCGACGGTGTCGGTGCCCGTCTTGTTCTGCTCGTCGGTGACCGTCACCGTCGCCGTGTACCTGCCCGGCCTCGTGTAGGTGTGCTGCACGGTCTGGTTGGCCGAGCCGTGGTCGTCGCCGAAGTCCCACTGGTAGACCAGCGGGCGATTCTGCGGATCCCGGCCGCTGGCCGAGAACTGCACCTGCAGCGGCGCGGGGCCCGATGCCGGGTCGGCGGCTCCGCGGACGGTCGGCGCGTCCGGATCCTGGGCGCCGATCTCGAACTCGACCGACTTCGTCGTCTCGACGTTGCCGGCGTTGTCCGTCGACCGGTACTCCACCGCGTGCTCGCCGGGCGCCGACACCGTGAACGAGCTCTCGAACGGATCGTCGTCTTCGGTGTTGTCGAAGCGCACCGGGTCCGCGCCGTCCAGCGAGTACTCGGTGAAATCGACGCCCGAGCCGGGGGTCCCGCCGGCCGACGCCTGGGCGGTGCCGACCATGCCGGTCCAGTGGCCGTTCTCGACGTGCGAGTGGATCTTGCACACGAACGTCCAGGTCCCGGCCTCGTCGAGCGTGGCGGTCACCGGCGGCGCGCCGGGCAGCACGACCTCGTCGCTCACCAGGTGGCCGGCCGAGTCCGGCGCCTCGTCGGGCTGGATCAGGTAGACGTTGTGCGGAGCGCCCGCCGTCGCCTCGGGGAAGTTCCACCGGACGACGTCGCCGGTCGCGGCCTGGACCGTGTTCGGGTCCCAGCTGCTCGGCAGGGCGTTCACGTCGTGCGTCTCCGCCGGCCCGCCGCCGCCCGGCTCCTCCGGGTCGGTGGCCGACAGCCGCACCGTCACCGGGCCGGTCGTCCCGTCCCGATCGAGCACGTGCGTCGTCACCGGCGGCGTCCCGTCGGCGTCGCCGATCGTGAACGTGACCGACTTGACGTCCTCCTCGTTGCCCGCCAGGTCGGCCGAGCGGTACTCGACCGTGTGCTCGCCGTCGCCCTCGACCGTGACCGGTCCCGTGACCGCGCCCGCGTCGAGCGGGAGCACGCGCACGTTGCGGAAGTCGACGACGTCGCCGCCGCCGTGGTTCTGGAGGCCGAGGTAGCCGCGCGCGAACTGGCGGTCGTTCGTCGGCGGGTCACCCGGCCGCGACGACTGCAGGTCGGGCGCGTTCAGGAACGACTTGATGACGTTCCCGTTGCGGATGATCGTGTACTGCTGGCCGACCACCCGCAGCTCGTAGTCGACCCATGTCCCTCTCGGCTGGATCTGCGCCTGCGTCTCGTTGTTCGGCGAGAAGTTGTAGATCGAGCCGGTCTTCTGCGTGTCGCTCTGATGGTCGTTGATCTGGATCTCGTGGCCGCAGTAGATCGCCACCCAGGCGGGCTGGCTGGTGGCCGAGCCGACCTGGCACGGGTAGCGCTGGGCGGCCGGCCGCGCGACCGCCTCGTCGGGATGCGGGAAGCGGGCGAAGATGCCGGAGTTCCCGTTCGTGCCCGTGCTGGAGTCACGCCACTGGAGCTTCAGCGAGAAGTCGCCGTACTCCTTCGGGTACCACGGCATGCCCAGGCCGCCGTTGGTGCGTGCGAACCCGTCCATCCAGGTGAGCCCGCCGGGCCCGGCCTGCTCCCACTTCTCGAGGTCGGCCGCGGAGTTGAGGATCGTCTCCTCCTCCACGTACGGCTGCCACGCGCCGCCGTCGACCCGGATCTGCGTCGCACCGACGCCCGAGCCGTCGCCGTCGTCGGCGTTCAGGTCGACCTCGACCGGCCCGTCGTATTGCGACTCCGGCGCCTCGCCGTTCAGCAGGGCGCTCGTCGTCGGATCGCTCGAGTCGATCCTGAAGGACACCGACTTGATCGACTCGGTGTTGCCCTCGTTGTCGGTTGACCGGTACTCGACCGTGTGCCGGCCCTCGTCGTCGACGGTGAACGGCGCCGTGTACGGCGTCCACTCCTCGTCGCCCGCGAAGCGGTACTCGGTGGTGTCGACGCCCGAGCCGCCGTCGTTGTCGGTGGCGCTCAGCGTCACCTCGACCGGCGACGTGTACCACCCGTTGTCGCCGTTCGGATCCTCCGGATCGAGCTCGTGCGTGGTGCGCGGCGGCGTCGCGTCGGACTGCTCCTCGCAGCTCTCCGCGTCGACCCGGAAGGAGTCGAACTTGACGTTCGCCGCCGGGCCGCTGCCGTCGTGCTTGACGAACAGGCCGACCTTGGTCACGCCGTTCGGGCCGTAGGCGGTCGCCGGAACCGGCGGCGCCTGCGTCGTGAACGCCACGCCGTCGTACGAGTACTCGGTGATCACGTTCGTGCCGTCGTAGCGCGCGCGGATCCACAGGTCGTTCGTCGGCGGCGTCAGCGCCCCGCTGTTGGGGAAGCTGCCGCCGTAGCTGCTGTCGAGGTTGTTGTTGGTGGTCAGGGTCCGCTCGATCCACTTGCCGGGCTGGCTGCCCGGGGTGTTGGGATCGACGTCGTTCTTGAACTGCAGCGTCGCCTTGGCGAAGTGGTTGGGGTTCTGCCGGCCGTAGAGCACCAGGCCGGCCGCCTGGCCGTTGACCGTGATCGCCGTGTGGTCGAGCTTCGTCGTCACCGTCCACGTGCCCTCGGGCACCTCCTGCATGAGGATGTTGTGGGCCGTGAAGTTGCCGCCGAAGACGTCGCCCTGGGCGGTGGTCAGCGTCAGGTTGCCGCCGCCGACCGACAGCTCGGACGGCGTCGGGTTGACGACCTCCCACTTCTCGTCGAGCGCCGTGCCCGCGAACTCGTCGTTGTGCGGGCACTGCGCGGTGCCGCCGCAGTCATCGCCTGGCGTCTGCGGGTCCGCGCTGCCGGCCACGACGTTGAAGGCGTCGACCTGCACCTCGTCGTCCTCCGAGCCGTCGTGCTTGCCGAACAGGCCGATCCGGAACCCGCCGGGCTGGTTGAGGTACTGCGGGACCGAGATCGGCGCCCCGAACGAGGTGAACGTCGTCCCGTTCGTGGACGTCCAGGTCGTCAGCTGCCCCGCGTCGGCATCATGGACGAACCGGACCCACACGTAGTCGCCCGTGAGGTTCAGCGGCCCCGAGTTCGGATACGGGACCGTGGCGGGCGGGATCGTGACGGCGTTGCCGTCCGAGGTGACGACCCGCTCCGCCCACTTGCCGGGCTGATCGCCCGGATCCGGGCTGGCATCGGACTTGTACTGGAGCGCGGTCTTGACGAAGTGGTTCGGGTTCAGGCGGTTGACCAGCGCCAGCCCGGCCGCCTCGCCATCGCTGTCGACGTCCGCGTGAGCGATCTTCGCCGTCGCCACCCAGGCGCCGGCGGGCGCCTGCTGGAGGATCATCTGCGCCGTCCCGTTGCCGCCGAACAGGTCGCCCTGCACGAGCGGCACCGTCAGGTGGCCGTCGGCCACCGCCGGCCGCTCGGTCGCGTGCGGGTTCACGAGCTCCCACTTCGGGTCGAGCTCCGCGCCCTCGAACTGGTCCGAGAGCGGGTTGCACTGGCCCGGGCACTCGTCCGGCGTGAACCGGATGTACTCGTAGGTCGCGGTGACCTGGCCGTTGGCGCCCAGCGGGCCGATGTAGACCGGTCCGTCCGCCTCCGGGAAGATCGTTGCGAGGTTGAGATCGACCTCGAGATCGGTCCACTGAGTGCCGTCGCGGCTGAAGGCGGCCTTGAGGCTGTCTCCGGTCCGCGTGGCGCGCAGGTAGTACGTCGGCAGGTTCACCGAGGCGTCGGCCTGGCCGATGCGGTTCCCGGCGACCCAGGACCCCTCGTCCTCGTGCTTGACCTCGAAGTAGGTGCCTTGGTCGGTGCTCCCGCCGTCGCCGTTGCGGGTCTGGTAGATGCCGACCCAGTCGTCGTTGCCCTGGAAGAGGCCCAGACCGACCTGCGCGTACGGATCGTCCGCGCGGCTGTCGTCGCTGTCGAGCCCGGGCGCGTTGATCTTCGCCTCGACGGTGAAGTCACCCTCGGGCAGCGGCTGGCCCAGGAAGGCCACCGGGCCCGTCTCGGCGCGGTCGACCGCGCCCGCCCCCAGCGGGAAGGCGAGGTTGCCGCCCTCGATCCGCGGGGCGCGCTCACCCGTCGCCGGGGTCGTGGGATGCCGGAAGCTCCACCGCTGGGTGTTGAGCGTCCCGTCGAACGAGTCCGACTTCGTGAGGCACGTGCCGGCGCAGTCGAACGGGCCGCCGGCCTCCGAGCCCGCGTGGACGCGGAACCAGTCGAAGGTGGCGGTGCCGCCGCCGCTGGAGCCGCGGAACGCGGCGAGGCCCACGCGCAGCGGCGCGGTCAGCGGCGCCGCATGGCCCGCCGAGCCGATCAGCGTCCAGGTCTGGCCGTCGTCGCCCGAGAACTCGCCGATCACCTTCGTGCCGTCGTAGCGGGCGCGCAGCAGCACCTGGTCGGGCAGCTGGCCGCCCGGCGCCGGCGTGATGCTCGACGGGATCGGCGGATCGACGTCGCCGTCCTGGGTGACGATGTGCTCGAACTGGTGGCTCCCGTTGCCCGCCTGGATGGCGACGATCTTGCTGAAGGTGTTCGGGCTCTCGGACTTCCAGATCACGAGGCCCGCCTGCTCGCCGTTGGCATCGATCTGCGTGGTGTCGAGCCGTGCGGTGACGGTCCACTCGCCGCTCGGGGCGTCCTGCAGGAGCGTGTTCTTGGCGAGCGCGTCGTTGGCGATGAAGTCGCCCTGGAGGAACGGCAGCCCCAGGCTGCCGTTCGCGACGGCCGGGCCGCCGCCGTCCGGGCGCAGCACCGTCCACTTGGAGTCGAGCGCCGTGCCGCCGAACTCGTCGGACGGCGGCAGGCAGCTGCTGCCCCCGCCGGGCGGCTGGATGGTGACGGACACCGACTTCGGCGGGTCCTCCACGTTGCCCGCGCGGTCGCGCGAGCGGAACTCGACCGTGTGGGCGCCCTGGCCGCGGACCGTGAAGGTCGTGACGAAGGGGTCGGCCGCGCCGGTGTTCTCGTTGCGCGTCCAGGCGCCGCCGTCGACGCGGTACTCGGTCCACTCGACGCCTGTGCCGCCCGTGCCGTCTGTCGCGCTCAGCCGGACCTCGACCGGGTTGGTGCCGGTCGTCTGCGCGGTGGTCACCGGCACGGTGGCATCGGCACTGACGTTGACCTGGACGGTCTTCGAGAGCTCCTCGCCGTCGGCGTAAGTGACCGTCAGCTTGGCCTGATACGGCCCGGCCGCCGCGTAGGTGTGCGTCGGCGAGCGGCTCGGTCGACGGTCGGGCTGCCGTCGCCGAAGTCCCACACGTAGGAGACGCCGCCCGAGCTGCCGAGCGAGAAGCGGATCTCGCGCGGAGTGCCGGTGGTCGCCCACTGCGGGTCGGGGTTCGGGGTGTCCGGTCCGCCGGTGTAGGCGAACCGGTACAGACCCGCCTGTGAGCCGGTGGTGAAGAACCCGGAGTAGACCTGCACGTAGAGCGCGCCGTCGGGCCCGAACTTGGAGTCCATGTAGTTGGCCTGCCAGTTCAGGACGCCCCTGAGGCTGTCGGCGTAGACGGGCTTGCCGCCGTCCTGGTCGGTCGCCGGGTCGAGCAGCAGGCCGTGCTTGGCGCTGTTGTTGCCGAAGTCCTGCAGGAACCAGCGGCCGTCCCAGTACTCGGGCCAGCGCGCCGAGTTGTCCTCGGCGTCGTCGTCATAGCGGTAGACGGGGCCGTTGAACACCGTCGCGCCGGAGGCCGTGAGGTACGGGCACAGCTGCGTCGGGTTCGACCCGTAGTTGGGCGCGTTGGTCGCGCCGAGCTCGCGCTGGAAGCTCGGGCAGCCGTTGGCGCCGCCCGGGTTGCCGCGGCTGTACCAGAGGTTCAGCGGCCGCGCACGGCCCGCGTCCTTCCCCGTGCCGGTCTGGTGCGGCAGCACGGTGAGGCCGGTGTTGTTCGTCGAGTCGTTGACGAGGTTGTTGCAGTCGTACCAGCCCTGCGTCGGGGCTGGCGGCCGGGCCGCCGCTGACGAAGCCGGCGGCGTTGGCGGTGCGCAGCGAGCCGTCCGCCACGCGGTCGCGGTAGGCCTGCTGGTTGCCCATGCAGTAGGGCCAGCCGTAGTTGCCGGCCTCCGCGAGCTGGGTGGCGCTCTCGTAGGTCGACGGGCCCAGCGTGGACGACGGCTGGCCGGCGTCGGGGCCGACCCACGCCGAGTACGGGATGTCGGTCTCGGGGTCGATGAACAGGCGCGACGGGTTGCGCAGGCCCATCGCGTAGATCTCCGGCTTGGCCTGGCTGCCGGTGCCCTCGGTGCCGTTGAACAGGTTCGCGCCGTTGGGCGATTCCGCGTTCGGCAGCGTGTACGTGCTGTTGACGCCGACCGTGGGCTGCGACCCGTCGGGGATCGTGTCGACGGGGTTGAAGCGCAGCATCTTGCCGTTGTAATCGTTCGTGCTGCCCGCTGTGCGCCGCGCGTCGCTGAACGAGATGTTGTTGCTGCCGCAGTGGCTGTTGGAGGCGACCGCCGGGTCACCGGTCGGGCAGCGCGCGGGCTGGTAGTTGCCCGAGGTGCCCTCGGTGCGCTGCGACGAGTTCGAGTCGCCCGTGGTGACGTAGAGGTTGCCCTCGGAGTCGAAGCCCATGCCGCCGCCGCGGTGGCAGCAGCTGTAGATCTGCGAGTCGTACTCGAAGATCACGACCTCGGAGTCGAGCTCGAGCCGCTTGGTGGCGAGGTCGACGGTGAAGCGGCTGACGCGCGGCTTGGCCATCTTCGTGATGCGCCGCTGGTCGCCGTCCGCGAGGCCCGGGTGGACCGGGTTCTGCGGGTTGAAGGTCGGGAAGTACTGCAGGTAGATGTGCCCCGTCTGCGCGAAGTCGGGCGAGATCGCGATGCCGAGCAGGCCGGCCTCGATCTTGCCGTTGATCTCGTCTCCGCCGCCGCGATCGCCGTAGACGGGCAGGATGCCGGCTTGCGTCACGCCGCTGTTGACCGTCCCGTTGGCGGCCGCGGGGTCCCAGATGTGGACGTTGCCGCAGCCGACGCCGACGTTGCGGTTGGCGAAGTCGAGGATGCGGCCGGTCGGCCCGGTGCCGATCATCTGCCCGCGCTGCGCGTCGGTGCGGCAGTCGGCGCGGCCGATGTAGAAGACCCAGCCGTTGGGCGCGGGGGCGACGCCGTGCGACTCGCCGGTATGCGTCGAGGTCGCCGGTCGAGCCGTCGACCAGGCGCTGGCCGCTGTAGTTGGCGGCGATGGTGGCCTTGCAGCCGGCGCGGACCATGCCGGCGCTCCACTGGATCGCGCCGAGCAGGTGGGTGCGGAAGTTGGCCTGGTCGTAGCTCGCCGCGGTCCGGCCCATGCCGGTGTAGAAGGAGCGACCGCCCTGGAAGTCGCGGCACCACGAGATCGGCCAGTCGGTGCCGCCGATGTCGGTGCCGTCTCCGGCCGGAGCGTTCGGGGCGCGGTAGCGGGCGACGGTGTGAACCTGGCCGGTGGGCCGGGTCTGCCACTCGTACCAGACGTCCTGGCGCGTCCACTCGAGCGGCAGCGTCCTCGTCGCGGGATGGACGCGGTCGCCGACCTCGACGACCTTCTCGACCGTGCCGGTCGGGCTGCCCGCCGTGGGCCGCGCGCCGATCAGGTTGCCGTAGAAGGTGCTTCCGGGCTCGCCCTCGGCGGCGCCGCCGATGCCGACGAACCCGCCGCCGTTGTTGACGTAGCCCTGGAGGGCGTTCTCCTGCGCAGTGTTGAGCGCGTTGCCGGCGTTCCCGAGGAAGACGACCGCGCGGTAGCCGTCAAGGTTGGCGGCGGTGAAGTCGGCCGCGCTCTGGCTCGTGTCGACGCCGAAGTCGTTCGCGGCGCCGAGCGCCTCGATCGCGGTGACGCCCGCGTTGACCGTGGCGTCCGGCGGCCCATGGAAGACGAGGACCGTGGTGGCCGGCGCCTGAGCGCTCGCGCTCGCCACCGCAAGCAGGCTGAATATCGCCGCGACAACGACGAATGCCGACAGACCCCTGACCTGGCGCATCGGTTCTCCCCTCCCGATCTCCCTATTCCCGCACTGCGGGCGGGAAGTTATCTCCGTCCCCCGGCGTATGTCAACGGAGTTTCGATATGTCAGGTGCAAAAGCCCCCCGCGATTGGTAGCCTCCGCGCTCTCAAAGCCGCGCAGGGGGAGATATCGGGGATGAGCAGAGGGAGTGCGCCATGGTCGAGGCGCGAGTTCATGCGCAACGGCTTCGCCTCCGTTGGCCTGCTGTGCACGCTGCCGGGGCAGGGATCGTTCGGCTCGCGCCGCGCCGTCACCTCCGCCGCGATGCGCGCGCAGGCACGGTCCCCGTTCGAGCCGTTCCGCCGCGACCTGCCTCGGATCCCCGATCTCCGGCCGGTTCGCCGGACCAGAGCGCGCGACATCTACGAGATCACGATGCGCGAGGCGACGGCCGAGGTCCTGCCCGGCTTCCAGACGCCGATCTACGGCTACAACGGCATCTATCCCGGGCCGACGATCCGCGCCCGCACGGGCCGCGAGACCGTGGTCCGTCAGAGCAACGCGCTGCCCTTCGAGGCCAACGTCCACCTGCACGGCGGCCACGTGCCCGCGGCGCACGACGGCCATCCGATGGACCTGATCGCCGCCGGCGGCAGCTTCGAGTACCACTACCCGAACCAGCAGGACGCGGCGAGCCTCTGGTACCACGACCACGCGCACGGCCGCACCTCGCGCACGCTCTACCACGGCCTGTTGGCGATGTACGTGCTCGAGGACGACGTCGAGCGCGAGCTCGACCTGCCGCGCGGCGAGTACGACGTGCCGATCGTGATCGCCGATCACGCGTTCAACCGCGACGGGTCGTTCCGCTACGCCGACAGCATCGACATCGGATTCCGCGGCGACACGATCCTCGTCAACGGCGCGGTCTCACCGCGCATGCGCGTCAGGCGGCGCAAGTACCGCCTGCGGTTCCTCAACGCCTCGAACGCCCGCTCGTACAGCCTCCGGCTCGGCCGCCGTCGCGTGATGACCCAGATCGCGGCCGACGGCGGCCTGCTCGAGCGACCCGTCCGGCGCCGGCAGATTCCCCTCCATCCCGCCGAGCGAGTCGACCTCGTCATCGACTTCCGCGACTACGGCCCGGGAACGGAGCTCGTCCTGCACAACGACGACGGCGAGGGCGGCACCGTCGCGGTGATGCGCTTCGACGTCGCCCGCGGCGGCGGCCGCGAGGACTTCCGCGTGCCGCGCCGCCTGCGCGAGCTGGAAGCGCTGCCGCGTGCCGCAGCCGACCGGCGCTGGGAGCTCGCGCTCGGGCTGCGCGCCTGGCAGATCAACGGGCGCGAGTTCGACCACGCCCGGATCGACGTGCAGCCGCGCCACGGCAGCACCGAGCGCTGGACCTTCGTCAATCGCTCGAACCGCGTGCATCCGATGCACATCCACGGGTTCCTGTTCCGGATCTTGGAGCGCAGCAGCGGGCGCGTCCACCCGGCCGACCGGCTCGGCTGGAAGGACACCGTCGGCGTGCTGCCCGATGAGACCGTCAGCGTGCTGGCCTGGTTCGCGCCCTACTCCGGCCGGTATGTGTTCCACTGCCACGCGCTCGAGCACGCGGACCAGGCCATGATGCTGCAGCTGGAGGTGGTCGCATGAGGTGGGTCCTGACCATCGTCGCGACGCTCGCCTTCGCGCCGAGCGCCTACGCGCAAGGAGCGACGGTCACGGCGGCTTCGCCGGACCTCACGTGGACGCCCCCGGCCGTGACGATCACGGCCGGCGAGAGCGTCACGTGGACGTGGGACGGGTTCCACAACGTCAGGTCCAAGAGCACGAACTGGACCGGCGTGGGCGACACGAGCCCGTACGCGTACCGCTTCGACACGCCGGGCACGTACACGTTCGTCTGCCAGTTCCACGAGTCCCAGGGCATGACCGGCACGGTCACCGTCAACGACGCGGGCGGATCCCCGCCGCCGCCGCCTCCCTCACCGCCGCCGAGCGAGCAGCCGTGGACCAACGACCAGCAGCCGCCGACAGTGTTCGAGCTGGCGGACGAGGTGCGGCCGCGGTTGAGGAAGGTCCGCGTGGCGGCCGTGCACAACGGAGCGCGCGTGCGCTTCCGGTTGTCCGAGCGCGCGCGTCGTGACGGTGCGGTTCAGGCTTGGCGGAGTCGCCGTCAAGACGGCGCGGAAGACCTTCGGGGCGGGCGCCGGGCGCCTCACCGTCCACGATCGTCGCATGGATGGCCGCTACCGGCTCGAGATCTTCGCGCGCGACCTCTCGGGCAACCGCTCGCGCGTGAAGCGCGCGCGCGTGACCGTGCGCTGAGTTTCACCGGGCGGCGCCGCCGGGTAGCGCCGCCCCGTGAGCACCATCGAGACGAAGATCCCGGCGCGGCTGGACCGGCTCCCGTGGTCGCGGTTCCACTGGATGGTGGTGATCGGCCTCGGGACGGTGTGGATCCTCGACGGCCTCGAGGTCACGATCGTCGGCTCTATCGCCGCGCGGCTGACCGAGGAGGACAGCGGGCTCGCGCTGACGCCGAGCCAGGTGCTCACGGCGGGCTCGATCTACGTGTCCGGCGCCTGCCTGGGCGCGCTGTTCTTCGGCCAGCTCACCGATCGCTTCGGGCGCAAGAAGCTCTTCCTGGTCACGCTCGTGCTCTACCTCGTCGCCACCGTGGCGACCGCCTTCGCGGGCTCGGCGCTCTACTTCTACATCGCCCGCTTCTTCACCGGCGCCGGGATCGGCGGCGAGTACGCGGCCATCAACTCGGCGATCGACGAGCTGATCCCCGCGCGCGTGCGCGGCCGGGTGGACCTGATCATCAACGGCTCGTACTGGATCGGGGCGGCGGCCGGCGCGCTCGGCTCGCTGATCCTGCTCGACACCGACGATCTTCGCGCCCGACGTCGGCTGGCGGCTGGCGTTCCTGATCGGCGCGGTGCTCGGCGTCGGCATCCTCGTGGTCCGCCGGCACGTGCCCGAGAGCCCGCGCTGGCTGTTCATCCACGGCCGCGACGAGGAGGCGGAGCGGATCGTCGGCGAGGTCGAGGACGAGGTGCGATCGAGGAGACCGGGCAGAAGCTCGAGGAGCCGGGCGACGCGATCACGGTGCGCCAGCGGAAGACGATCTCGTTCCGCGTGATCGCCTCGACGGCCTTCAAGGACTACCCGCCGCCGCACCGCGCTCGGGCTTCGCGCTGTTCGTCGGGCAGGCGTTCATCTACAACGCCGTCACCTTCGGGCTCGGCACCTTCCTGGTCGAGTTCTACGACATCGACGTCCGGCCGCGTGCCGGTCTACATCGCGCTGTTCGCGTTCAGCAACTTCCTCGGGCCGCTGCTGCTCGGCCGGCTGTTCGACACCGTCGGCCGCAAGCCGATGATCGCGGGGACCTACCTCGGCTCGGCGGTGGTCCTGTCCGTGCTGACCGTGCTCTTCGTCGGCGGCTCGCTCGGGCTGTGGGGCTTCATGGCGCTGCTGCTGCGTCACGTTCTTCCTCGCCAGCGCCGGCGCGAGCTCGGCCTACCTGACCGTGTCGGAGATCTTCCCGATGGAGACCCGCGCGCTCGCGATCGCGTTCTTCTACGCGATCGGGACGGCGGTCGGCGGCATCACCGGCCCGTTCCTGTTCGGCAAGATGATCGAGTCCGGCTCCGAGTCGCAGGTGGCGATCGCGTTCTTCATCGGCGCAGGCGTGATGGCGATCGGCGGCATCGTCGAGCTCGTGCTCGGGGTCAAGGCCGAGGGCGAGCAGCTCGAGGACATCGCCACGCCGCTGTCGGCGACACGCTCATCGCCGGGGATGGCGGTCTCCGCCCCGGTCGCCGTGGTCGGGTTCGAGCGCGAGGTGGAGGCGATCTCGCGGGTCGTGGCCGACCGGGACGACGGTGTGGAGCGGCGAGAGCTCGCCCGGCTGGTCGGCGCGCGGTTCTGGGGGCCGGGGCGGTTCGGGTCGGCGCTTGCGGTTGCTTTGCGGGAGGGGCGGGTCCGCCGCATCTGCGCGGACGCGCTACGGGCCGTAGGAACTGCGGCTGGGTAGGGGGATGCGAGGCGTTTCGGCGCTACCCAGGCGGATCGCCGCGCAGCACCCAGCCGCGGCCGTTGCGCTCCAGCCGCCCCTGCTCGGCAAGCTTGGTCAGGGCGCTCGACACCGAAGGCCGGCGCGCGCCGGCCAGGTGGCTCAACACCTCGTGAGTCAGCGGCAGGTCGACGTGCACCCCGTCCGGATGGACCTTCCCGTGCCGGTCCGCCAGCTCCCAGAAGAGCATCCACAGCCGGTCGTCGAGCCGCGGCTGCTGGGAGATCGCCATCATCGCTGCGAGCCGGCGCGTCCTGAGCATGACGCGGCCGGTCAGCGCCGGCCCCACGCGCGGGTAGCGGCCCATGCGCTCGGTCCACAGCAGGTCGAGCACCGCCAGGCGCGTCCGCGTGAGCACCCGCCAGCCGGTCTCGAAGCCGAGCAGCGCGTCGCCGTCGAACTCCCATGGCCGCAGCAGGTCGCCGTCGGCGAGCAGCTCGGCGCCGAAGCGGCCGCCGTACCCCACGCGCCGGATCAGGGCGCCGTTGAGAACGAGCAGCCCGAAGCCGTCGCGGGCGCGGTCGGCGTCCTCGCGCGCGTTCCACATCCCCGTCCCCACGTCGAGCACGGCGGCCAGGCTGGCCTGGCGAGCCGCCCCGAGTCGTGCTTGGGGAACCAGTTCGGCAAGCTCGGGATCCTCGTCCAATACGTAGGCGCGAGCGTTCGTCACCGGAACCCGGTATAGCGCACCGGGAGAACTAGAGCCCGGCCGCGCGGGCCACGCCCGTCACGTATGCGGCGGCCCCGTCCGGCCGGTCCTCGGGCTCCTTCTCCATGGCGCGCGTGACCGCGCGCGCGGTCGCCGGCGAGATCTCCGGCCGCAGGGCCGACAGATCGGGCGGCTGCTCCTGCAGGTGCGCGAACAGCACGCGCATGCTGGGCCGGCCGCCGAACGGCGGCGCGCCAGTCAGGCACTCCCACATCACGCACCCGAGCGCGTAGACGTCGGTCGCGGGCGAGACGTCCTCGCCGCGGATCTGCTCCGGCGACATGTAGTCGAGCGACCCCAGCGCCTGGCCGGGCCGAGTCAGGTTCGAGGCCTGGCTGTCCTTGGCCAGCCCGAAGTCGGACACATACGGCGTATCTCCCTCGAGCAGGATGTTCGCCGGCTTGATGTCGCGATGCACGAGCCCGGAGGCGTGCAGGGCGTCGATGCCGCCGGCGGCGGCGCCCAGCAGCTCGACCGCGTACGGCAGCTCGAGCCTGCCGCGGACCGCGATCCGGTCGGCCAGCGAGCCGCCCGGGATGAGCCGCTGCACCAGATAGGGCAGCCCGCCCTCCTCGCCGTGGGCGAGGACCGGCACGACGTTGGGTGGGTGATCCTCTGGGCCGCCTCGACCTCGCGGCGGAAGCGCCGCAGGAAGACCTCGTCCTGCGAGAGCTCGGTCGTCACCACCTTGAGGGCGACCGGATCCTCGCCGTCCGCCGTGCCCTCGAAGACGATGCCCATGCGCCCACGCCCGATGACCCGGGTGATCCGGTAGGGACCGAGGGAATCACCCGGTCGGGGCTCAAGCGCGATCTCGGGCATCCGAAGGCGGCGAAGCATATCCGTACCGGATGGACGGGCCGGCCCCCAACTTCTGGACAGTCATCCACTTGCGCGACCGCTCCCCAGCCACGACACTTCGTGTTGATCTCGTCATGGACAGGCCACAGCTCGGTTATTACAGGATCGAGGGGATCGTCGGCTGCGGGCGCACGGGCATCGTGTACCTGGCCACGGATTCCCGAAACGGCCGCGCCGTTGCGTTGAAGGTGCTGCGGGAAGACGTCAGCGTCGATCCCGTGTACCGCGAGCGCTTCCGCCGCGAAGGCTCGATGCTGGCCGCGCTCGCCCACCCGCACGTGATGCCGATCTACGGCATGGGCGAGATCGACGGTGAGCTCTACATCGCCGCCCGGCTGGTGTCCGGCAACCTCAAGGGCCTGATCGTCAATGACGCGCTGGACGTCGACGGGGCAATGAGGATCCTCACCGCCGTCGCCGAGGCGATCGACGCCGCCCACGAGGCCGGCATCGTGCACCGCGACATCAAGCCCGCCAACGTGCTGGTCGATCCCGGGCGCGACGGCCTGCAGGTCTTCCTGGGCGACTTCGGGCTCGCGCGCGACCCCAACGGGCCGATGCTGACCGTGCCGGGCCAGATCATCGGCACGCTCGACTACATGGCGCCCGAGCACCTCGAGGCCGAGGGCGTCGGCACCCAGGCCGACATCTACGCCTTCGCCTGCCTGGCGGTCGAGACGCTCACCGGCGAGGTCCCGTTCCCGCGCGGCACCGACGCCGCCGTCATGTACGCCCATGTCGTCGACGCGCCTCCGAGCCTCTCCGAGCGGCGGCCCGAGCTGCCTGCGGCGCTCGACGACGTGATCGCGGCCGGCATGGCCAAGGACCCGGACGACCGGCCGGCGACGGCCCGCGCCCTGCTGACGGACATGCTCCGCGCGCTCGGGCGTCCGGTGCCGGCGCGCCTGGTCCCGGCCGTCTGAAAGGCTGGCAACCTGTGTCGGCCGATTCGGGGACCACCCCAGGCGGCGCGATCTTCAACGAGCGCTACGAGGTCGTCGCCCCGATCTCCAGCGGCGCCATGGGCGCCGTGTACCGCGCTGTCGACCTCGAGAGCGGGGCCGAGGTGGCGATCAAGCGCCTGCTCGACGTCAAGCACGCCGCCCGGTTCGAGATCGAAGCGCGCCTGCTCGCCAGCCTCAGCCACCCGCGCGTCGTCAAGGTGCTCGACCACGCGGGCGACGAGGAGGGGCTCTACATCGTCATGGAGCTCGTGCGCGGCACCGACCTCGGCGCCCAGCTCAAGGACCGCGGCCACCCCGGGCTGCCGCCGACGGAGGCGATCGAGTACGCCCGCCACGCCTGCGAGGCGCTCCAGTACGTGCACGACCAGCAGATCGTGCACCGCGACGTCAAGCCGCAGAACATGATCCTGGCCGACGACGGCGTCGTGCTCGTGGACTTCGGCGTGGCGCGGGCGATCGGCAGCGACGAGACGGTGGGGACGATCGCGGTCGGCACGCCGCGCTACATGGCCCCCGAGGTGTTCGCCGGCGGCACGGTGTCGGCGGCCAGCGACATCTTCAGCCTGGCCGCGACGCTGTGGACGCTGATGGTCGGCAGCCCGCCGAGGTACGGCGACACGCTGAAGATCGACAAGGTCGCCCCGGAGCTGCCGCCGGAGCTCCGCGAGGCGCTGGTCGGCGGGCTCGAGATGCTGCCCGAGATGCGGATCTCGTCCGCGCTGGCCTTCGCCGAGGCGATCGGCGTCCCGATCAGCGACCGCGGCGGCCTCTCGCTGGCCCAGAGCCTCGGCCGCGCGCCGGTGCACCGCCGCGTGATCGAGGCGATCGTGCGCACCGCGGCCGGCATGTTCGAGGCCGCCGCGGCGTCGATCGCGCTGACCGACCCGGCCACCGGCGAGCTCGTCTACGAGGCGGCCTGGGGCGCGGGCGCCTCCGAGGTGGTCGGCATGCGCCTGCCGCCGGGCGCGGGTCTGGCCGGTGCGGTGGTGGCGAGCGGCGAGGGCGTCGCCGTGCCCGAGTGCCGCACGGACCCGCGCTTCGCCAAGCAGGTCGCCGCGAAGACCGGCTACGTGCCGTACACGATGCTCGACACGCCGCTGATCCGGGAGGGCAAGACGATCGGCGTGCTGGCCCTGCTCGACCGCCGCGACGGCCAGCCGTACCGGCACGAGGACCTCTTCCGCGCCTCGCTGTTCGCCGACCTCGCCGTCGTGGCGCTCGACCTCGACACCTTCCCCCTGTCCACCACCGGTGGCCGCACAAGGCTGTAGCGGTTAGGTTTGGGCGGCATGACGCATTTCGACGCGATCGTGGTGGGCTCCGGGTTCGGAGGATCCGTCATGGCCTACCGACTCGCGGAGGCCGGGCAGCGCGTGTGCGTCCTCGAGCGCGGCCGCCCGTATCCGCCGGGCTCGTTCACCCGCAGCCCGCACCGGGCGCGCGAGAGCTTCTGGGACCCCAAGCGCGGCCTGACCGGCATGTACCACTACTGGTCCTTCAAGGGGATCGACGCGCTGGTCTCGGCCGGCCTCGGCGGCGGCTCGCTCATCTACGCCAACGTCTTCCTGCGCAAGGACGAGAAGTGGTTCGTGCAGGAGGACGTCAACGACGGAGGCTACGAGTACTGGCCGGTCACGCGCGAAGACCTGGACCCGCACTACGACCGCGTCGAGGCGATGATCGGGCTCCAGCGCTACCCGTTCGAGCACGAGCCCTACTCGCGCACGCCGAAGACCAACGCCTTCAAGTACGCCACCGAGGCGAACGGGCTCGAGTGGTTCCTGCCGCCGCTGGCCGTCACCTTCGCCAACGAGGGCGAGGCGCCGCGGCCCGGCCAGAAGATCCAGGAGAAGCTGCGCAACCTGCACGACCGCGACCGCGTCACGTGCCAGCTGTGCGGCGAGTGCGACGTCGGCTGCAACTTCGGCGCCAAGAACACGCTCGATTACAACTACCTCACGCACGCCAAGCACCAGGGCGCTGAGATCCGGACGCTGTGCGACGTGCAGACGATCGAGCCGCGCGAGGGCGGTGGCTACACGGTCGGCTTCGCCGACCTGGCCGCCGACGACGGCCCGACGTCGGACAACGGGCGCCCGGCGCCGCTCACCACGCTCACCTGCGACCGGCTCGTGCTCAGCGCCGGCACGTTGGGGACCACCAACCTGCTGCTGCGCAACCGCAGCGCCTTCCCGCGCATCAGCCGCAAGCTCGGCACGCGCTTCTGCGGGAACGGCGACCTGCTGACGCTCGCCCTCAACTGCGCCGAGGTGGTCGACGGCGTCCGCACCCCGCGGATCGTCGATCCCGGCTACGGGCCGGTGATCACGAGCACGGCGCGGGTGCCCGACGCGCTCGACGGCTTCGAGGGCCGCGGCTTCTACCTGCAGGACGCCGGCTACCCGCAGCACCTGGCCTGGATCCTGCACGTGCTGGCCGCGCCGCAGACGCTCTGGCACTGGCGCGAGCACGGCTTCTACCTGATCAAGAACTGGCTCAAGGGCTCGCCCGACACCGACGTCACCGGCCACATCGCCGACCTGCTGGAGTCCGCCGAGCTGTCGGCGGGCGGCCTGCCGCTGCTGGGCATGGGCCGCGACGTCCCGGACGGGCGGATGTTCCTGCGCAAGGGCCGGCTGGACCTCGACTGGAAGACCGAGAAGTCGAGCGCCTACTTCGAGCGCATGCGCACGACCTCGCGCGGCGTCGCACGCACGCTCGGCGGCCGCTACGCCGACAACCCGATCTGGTTCCTGCGGCGCGTGATCACCGTCCACCCGCTGGGCGGCGCGCCGATGGGCCGCTTCGCGAGCGAGGGCGTCGTCGATCCCTACGGCAACGTGTTCGGCTACCCCGGCCTCTACGTCGCCGACGGCTCGGTCATGCCCGGGCCGGTCGGGCCCAACCCCAGCTTCACCATCGCCGCGCTCGCCGACCGCTTCGCGGACCGCATCCTCGAGACCAACCCGGCCAGGGAGGCCGCCGCCACATGACCAGCGTCCGTTTCACCGAGGAGATGCTCGGCCACGTCACGTTCGGGGAGGAGGACTTCCTGCGCGGCGCCGTGGCGGAGCGCGACGGCGCCGGGGCGCTGAAGTTCCACCTCACGATCGTCGTCGAGGACATCGACCGCTTCAGGTCCGATCCGCGCCGCAACGCCGGCGCGCACGGCTACCTCGTGTGCGACGCGCTCGGCGGCAAGCTCCCGGTCGAGCACGGCGCCTTCAACCTGTTCGTCGACACCGAGCCGGGCGTCAAGCGCATGCTGTACCGCCTGTTCTTCCACGACGGCGCCGGCCACCCGCTCACGCTGAGCGGCTACAAGCTGATCGAGGACAACGCGGGCTTCGACGTCTGGAAGGACACCACGACGCTGTTCACGCGCGTGCTGCGCGGCCACGTCGACGAGCCCGGCGAGGCGGGCGCGGAGGTCGTCGCCTCCGGGGTGCTGCGCATCCGGGCGCGCGACTTCGCGCGCCAGCTCACGACCTTCCGCGGCACGCTCAGAGCGCTGCTCAAGTTCAACGTCATCTTCCTCGGCCAGCTCGCCGAGGCCTACCTGCGCAAGGGGCGCCGGGCGCATGTCGCAGCGTAAGGACAAACGGCTCAAGGAGGCCAAGCAGGCGGGCCGGCAGGCGTCGGGCCGCACACGCCTGCTCGGCGCGCTGGCCGGCGGCGCCCTGGTCACCGTGTTCGGGGCCGAGGTCACGCGCGTCTGGCGGCTGGGCATGCTCCCGGTCAGCCGCGAGGAGGCCGCCTCGGACAAGAAGCCCGGCAAGGTCATCCACGCGGTGCGCGTCATGCGCGAGGGCTACTCCGTCAGCCGCACACGCGAGAACTCGCTGTTCAACATGCTCGCCTCGTTCTCGGTGACCTTCGGCGTCACGCGCGGGATCACCTGGTACATCCGCGAGCACGGCGGCCTGGGGCCGATCCAGAACGTGGTCGTCGGCAAGCGCCACATCCACCACTTCCTGCCGGGCGGGATCATCGCCCTGTCCGCCGGCGGCGTGGCGATCGGCATGAAGGGCAGCGACCTGGACAAGTACTTCGCACTGCCGTTCGGGATCGGCGTCGCGCTCGTGCTCGACGAGTCGGCCCTGCTGCTCGAGCTCGAGGACGTCTACTGGACCGAGGAGGGCGTGCTGAGCGTCCAGATCGTGTTCGCCGCGATGGCCATGCTCGCCGCGATGGCCTACCTGATCCGGATGCTGCGGACCACCGAGGGCCAGGACTCGGAGACCGACTGGGAGCTGGCCGCCAAGGCCTGGGACGACCTACAGATGATCCCGGGCGAGCCGGGCATCGGGCTCTGACGTCTCGAAGTCCGCGTGCGGCAGGATGCGGTCGAGGCTCTTCGGCAGCCACCAGTTCCAGTCGCCCATGAGCTCCATCGCGGCCGGCACGAGCACGAGCCGGACGAGCGTGGCGTCGAGCGCGATGGCGACCGCGAGGCCGACGCCGATCTCCTTGATCTGCGGCACGCCCGTGAGCGCGAAGGTGCCGAAGACGACGACCATGATCAGCGCCGCGCTGGTGATCACCTTGGCGCTGGCCTGGAGCCCCTCGGCGACCGCGCGCCGGTTGTCGCCGGTGGCCAGGTAACGCTCGCGGATCCGTGACAGCAGGAACACCTCGTAGTCCATCGAGAGGCCGAAGACGATCGCCAGGAGCAGCGGCGGCGTGACCGTGTTGATGTAGCCGAGCGACTCGTAGCCGGTGATCCCGTCCAGCCAGCCCCACTGGAAGACGGCGACGATGACGCCGTAGGCGGCCGCCACCGAGAGCAGGTTCATCAGCACCGCCTTGAGCGGCAGCAGCACCGACCGCAGCACGACCAGCAGCACCAGGTAGCTGCAGACCATCACGAACAGGAAGACCTTCCAGATGCCGCCGGAGATCAGATCGTTGAGGTCGAGCGCCTGGGCGGTGGCGCCGCCGATCTCCACGCCGGGAGGCGCTTCCTCGCGCAGGCGCTCGACCAGGGCGAGCGCCTCGGGGCTCTCGGGATCGGTGTCGAGGACGACGCGGAACAGCACGGCGCCACCGTCCTCGGAGGGCTGCGGCCCGCCGACCTCGGCGACGCCCGGCGTCGCGGACAGCTGCTCGAGGTAGCCGTCGGGGGCGCTCCCGTCGGCCACGATCAGGACCGGCGACGCGGCGCCCGGGCCCGCGGCCTGCCCTGCCAGCTCGGCGCCGCGCCGGACCTCGTGGTCGGGCGGGAACATGCGGAGTGCTCCGTTGCCGTAGTCGAGTGACAGCGCGGGGATGGCGAGGACCAGCAGGATCGCGGCGGCGAGGGCGGCGGACAGCCATGGCCGGCGCATGACGCGCGCCGTCCAGCGCGCCCAGAAGTCGCCCTTCGACCGGCGCGTGAGCGCGCCCGTGACGCTCATGATGCGACCGCGCTCGTCGGCCCGCCGCCCGAGCAGGGCGATCAGCGCCGGCAGCAGCGTGATCGCGCCGAGCACGGCGATCGCCACGACGACCATCGCGCCGATGGCCAGCGACCGCATGACGGTCGAGTTGAGCAGGAACAGCCCGGCCATCGAGACCAGGACGGTCACGCCCGAGAACACGACGGTCGCGCCCGAGGTCCGCATGGCGACATCGAGCGCCTGCGCGCGGTCGCTGCCGCGATGGACCTCCTCGCGGTAGCGGGAGAGCAGGAACAGCGAGTAGTCGACGGCGACGCCGATGCCGAGCATCGAGGCGACGTTGGTGACGAAGACCGACATCGTGGTGGCCAGCGCCAGGAAGTACACGGCCGCCCCGGTGACCACCACCGCGGCGACGCCGAGGCCGACCGGCAGCAGCGCCGCCAGCACGGAGCCGAAGACCACGAGCAGCACGATCAGGATCGCCGGGAAGCCGGCCGCCTCCGCCTTGGCGAGGTCCTCCTGCTGGAGCTCCTGCATGCCCGCCCACAGGGCCGACTGGCCGACCACATACGCCTGGACGCCGTCGACGCGCTCTCCGACCCGCAGCTTCTCGCGCAGCTCCTTCGCCGCGTCGAGCGCCTCGTCGCGGCCTCCCTCGAACACCAGCGGCACGACGACCGGGCTCCCGGTCACGGGGACGTCTCCAGGTAGTTCGACGTTATCGACCGCGTCGACGGCCTCCCGGACGCGACCGATCGCCGCCGCCGCGTCCTCGCCCTCGAGTACGACGGCGAGCGACTCCGAGCTGCCGCCCTCGAAGCGGTCGATCTGCTCCTCGACCGCCACCGAGCCCGTGCCCGGCACCTCGAAGCCCCCGCCCGTGAGGTTCTCGGTCTGGCGCGAGGCGAACGGCAGCGACGCGAGCAACAGCAGGCCCCAGAGGACCAGGACGAGCCTGCGGCGCCGGCGAACGAATCCCGACAGCCGCTCCATGGCCCTCTGCATGGGGGAATCAATACTGGACGCGGCAGGCGGCGTCGAATAGAAACCCACGATGCGCGCCGTGGCCACCTCCGACGGGACCGAGGTCGGACTCACGCACCACGCGTCGGGCGACAAGGGGCCGATCGTGCTCGCCCCCGGCTACGGCAACTCCGCGCGCGCCTTCGCGCTCGACACCGTGCCCAAGAGCTTCGCCGACTATCTCGGCGAGCACGGCTACGACGTGTGGCTGTTCGACTACCGCGCGAGCCCCGACCTGCCGTCGAGCCACACGCAGTTCACCGTCGACGACATCGCGATGCGCGACTGGCCCGCCGCCATCGCCGAGGTGCGGCGCGAGACCGGCGCCGACTCGGTCCAGGCGCTCGGCCACTGCATCGGCGGCCTCACGCTCTTCATGGCGATCGGCGGCGGGCTGGAGGGCGTGCGCTCGGCCACCTGCTCCGCGCTCGCCGGCCATCCGATCCCCACGCCCGCCAACCGCCTGCGCGCCCACGTGCGGGTCCCCACCGTGCTCCGCAAGGCCGGCATGCCCACGATCAGCACCGACTATCGGCCCGACTCGCTGCCGGACCGCGCGCTCGAGCGCGTGATGCGCGCGCTGCCGATCAAGTACATGCACGACAGCCCGGTCGGCCGCCGCATCTACTTCATCTACGGCGACGTGTTCGACCACGCGCGGATCGACGAGAGGACCATGACGCAGGCGGTCCCGAGCTTCTTCGGCGCGAGCAACATGACGTTCTTCGAGCACATGGGCGTCATGGTCCGCAAGGGCGGCCGCGCGGTCGACGTGCGCGGGCGGGACGTCTACCTCTCCAATACCGAGCGCTACCGGATGCCGATCTCGCTGATCACCGGCGAGCACAACCGGATGTTCCTGCCGCGTGGCCTCGAGGCCACGCACGCGCTCCTGCGGGAGGCGAACGGCCCTGAGCTCTACACGCGGCACGTGATCGAGGGCTACGCGCACCTCGACCTGTGGCTCGGCCGCGACGCCGAGCGCGACGTGTTCCCGGTCGCGCTGGCCGAGCTCGAGCGCCACGCGTGAATCACGCCGGGCTGGCCGACCTGTTCTCGTACCCGGTCGCGGCCTGCCTGCAGGACCGGCGCACGCGCCGCATGGCGCAGGGCGTGTCGACCGTCGGATACGAGAGCGCCAACCAGCCGTCGCCGCTGACGCCGCTCGAGGAGGCGATCCTGATCGCCTCGACGGGGCCGACCGGCACCGTCATGCACGACGGGCCGCTCGACAAGCCGGACGGCTCGCCGGAGCTCGGCACGCCGTTCCTGCACGTCACCGGCCGGGCCGCGCCCAGCGCCGACAACTGCCAGGCGACCTCGCTGTTCATGATCAACGACGAGGCGATCTGGCTGCTCGAGCGCCCGCGCGAGCAGGTGGCTGACGAGCTGTTCCGCGAGATCCCGCCGCGCTGGGAGGACCGCACCGAGGACGACTGGCTGGCGTACGCGAAGGCGGTCAAGCGCAAGGTCCACGACGGGCGCGTCGAGTTCCCGCGCGAGTGGCCCTACTACCTCGGCTGGAACGCCCAGCACTCCAACGCGCCCGGGACGACCTGCTTCCTGCCGGTCGTCGACCGCACGCGCCAGTACATCAACGGCCTGCTGATCCTGCTGTCGGAGCCGCACGGCAAGGTGCCCCTGTTCCTCGACGAGTGGCGGCCGTTCCGGCCGCGCGGCGCCGTCGAGTGGGTGGCGTGGCTGGCGGCCAAGGCCGGGCTGGTGGACCCGATCCCGTACCAGCCGATCGGCGGCCTCGCGCGTGCCCGCGGCGGCTTCGCGACGCCGGATGCGCCGCTTCCGATCGGCGCCGTGTTCGGCGATGCGCGCACCGACCCCGAGCCGTTCTTCCTGCTGCAGAACCTGATGCTGACGGGCGAGGCGCTGCGGCTCGGCGGCTGGGTCCACGGCACGCCGCTGATCCCCGGCATCTGGCACCGCGAGCCCGGCAGGCTCGGGCTCGGCTTCCGTGAGCAGCCGGCGAAGACCGTCGGACGTTGGCGCCGCTGGCCGCCGGTGCCGGCCTCGCAGCCGAACTTCGTAGGCATCGACGGCGTGCTCGAGGGCCTGTGCCCTCCGTATGTGACGGACATGGACGCGGCCGTCGACCAGCTGATCGAGGAGAAGCTGAGCGTCGCGTACGCGGGCGAGGCGTTCGGCCCGGCGCGCGAGCGGACTCACCCGCCGGAGGCGATCGCCTACACGAAGGAGATCTGCCGCTACCTCGTCGAGACCTACGGCCGCTTCCCGGCGCACACCGACGCCTTCCACCTGCCGGGCATCTGGGTGCAGTTCTCGCACCTGGAGGTCGAGTACTACGAGCGCTCCGCCGAGCCGGGCTTCGCGCGCCGCGCGGCCGAGGGCCGGGAGATCTGGGGCCGCTGATGGGCAACACGACCGGCCGCATGACCGGCCTCACGATGCTCACGCCGATCCGGCCGCAGTGGCTGTGGTTCCTGCGGATCGGTTTCTTCGGCGGCCGCTTCTTCCCGATGGCCCAGAACGCGATCCTCCAGTTCGACTTCATCCACTACGTCCGCTGGGCGATCGTCGACGGGCTGCCCGGCGAGAAGCTGCGCTACCGCTACCTGTTCTTCGAGAGCAACTTCGACGGGCCGTGGCAGCACTACATCGACGCCTTCGCCTACGTGGTGCCGAAGTGGATCAGGCTGACCTGGGGACGCGGGCCGTCGTTCCCCGGCCCGCCGCCGGCCGAGCCGCTGAAGGCGTGGATCGCCATGAACAGCCTCGACGGCGGCCACTACCACTGCGCCTATCCGGAGGCGAGCACGCGGATGGTCAAGGGAGCGCTCGAGGTGCGCGAGCGGTTCGAGCGGCTCGTCGAGGACTCGGCGCGGCTGGAGCCGGAGGCGTTCGCGGCCGAGTGGGAGCGGTTCCTCGTCGAGTCGCAGGCGCACCTGTGAACCGGGTCGGCGTCGTCTACTCGCTGACGGTGATCGCGCCGATCGTGGCGGGGCGCGAGGCCGAGGCGCGCGAGGCGCTCGACGCGCTGCCGGCCGGATTCCTTGCGGGCCTCGAGAACCTGCACTTCTCGCGCATCCACGTGGTCTCGGGGCTCGTCTTCCAGGGACCGCAGCAGCGCCACCGCGATGAGCTGCGGGCGAGCCACCTGGTGTTCACGAGCACGTTCGACGGCGAGCTGGAGCCGTACCTGGAGTCGCTGCGCCCGGTCGGCGGACACGTGGTGGCGGTTCTGCGTGGGCTATCCGGGGAGCGAGGGCGGGGCGTTCGCCGCCTGGGTGCGCGAGCACCAGCTCGACAGCAGCCTGTTCGCCTCCGCCCACCCGGAGGTCACCGTGCCCGGCGTGCTGGAGAGCCTCGCCCTGCGCGAGCGGATCGTGGACTTCGCGATCGAGGCGCGGGCGCTCGAGCCGGCCGAGCTGCAGCGCCGCTTCCGCGACGAGTTCGCATGATCGATCTCGCCGACCTGCAGGGCGACGTCCTGCGCGGCTACACGTATCCGTCGGTCTCGTATCTGTTCCTGAAGATCGTCGATCCTGAGCTCATGCGCGCGCTCATGCGCCGGATGCTCGCGCAGGTGAGCACCGCCGAGCCGTGGCAGGACGGCCCGCCGCCGACCGCGCTGCACGCCGCTTTCACCTACGCCGGCCTCGAGGCCCTGGAGCTGCCGGAAGACCTGCTCGCCACGTTCCCGGCCGAGTTCCGCGAGGGCATGGCGGCGCGCGCCGAGCGGCTCGGCGACCGTGGCCCGAGCGCACCCGCGAACTGGGAGCCCGGCCTCGGCACCGGCGAGGCGCACGTGCTGGTGACGCTCTACGGCGTCGACGAGGAGCGGCTCGAGCTGGCGCGCGACGCGCTCCGCGGCGTGGGCGCCGCGGGCGCCATCAAGATCGTCCACGAGCAGCGCGCCGCGGCGCTCGACCAGGGTCGCGACCACTTCGGCTTCGCCGACGGGATCGCGCAGCCGGCGATCGAGGGCAGCGGCGTGGCGCCGCGGCCGGGCGACGGCCAGCCGGACGGCCGCGGCGGCTGGCGGCCGGTGCGGACCGGCGAGTTCCTGCATGGCTACGAGGACGAGGACGGGCGGCTCCCCGCCGCCCCGGGCGCGCCGTTCGACCGCAACGGCACGTTCGCCGTCTACCGCAAGCTGCAGATGGACGTGGCCGCGTTCCGGCGCTACGTCGCGGACACCGACTACCCGGGCGGCCCCGAGCTGCTGGCCGCCAAGCTCGTCGGCCGCCGGCCCGACGGAACGCCGCTCGTCGATCACCAGGGGATCAACGACTTCTCCTACGCGTCCGATCCCGACGGCCTGCGGTGCCCGCTCGGCGCCCACATCCGCCGCGCCAACCCCCGCGACTCGCCCGGCTTCTTCGGCGGCCGGCTGTCCAACCGCCACCGCCTGATCCGCCGCGGCCGCTCCTACGGCCCGCCGCTCCCGCCCGGCGTCACCGACGACGACGGCGTCGACCGCGGCCTGATCTTCGTCTGCTTCAACGCCAGCATCTGGCGCCAGTTCGAGACCGTCCAGGCGCTCTGGATCGACGACGGCGACCCGTTCGGCCTCGGCCCCGACAAGGACTTCCTCATCGGCGAGCCGCACGGCACGCAGGGCAAGATGACCATCCAGGGCCACCCGCCCTTCTTCCTCAAGCCGCAGCCGCGCTTCGTCACCCTGCGCGGCGGCGAGTATCTCTACCGGCCGAGCATGACCGGCCTGCGCCGGCTGGCGCGACTGCGCGACGCGTAGGCGAAGCCGCCGAGCGAGACGAGCACGATCAACGCGCCCGTGCCGCCGGCGCCGATCGCGGCCGAGCCCCAGTCGAAGCCGTCGTCGATCGTCTGCACGACCGGCGGGTCGAGCACGACGACCTGGCTGTCGAAGGGGTCGGGGCGCACGGGCTCATCCGGGCCGTCGAGCGGTCGGGCGACCGCCGCCGGCGCGGCGAGCGCCGTGGCCGTCAAGCCGACCACCATCAGGCGGGCGAGTCGGTGGGAGCGGTGACTGGTCATGCGGGCCTCCTTCCGAGGCGGTCTAGGATCAACGCCGCAGACACTGCTCCGGGCCGGTCGACACGGGGTCGACACGGGGTTTACGCCCGCGTCGACCGGGAGTAGGGTCGGTCCACCGTGCCCCGATCCCGCTGCGCGGGATGGAACTGCGCCTCCTAGGACCAGTCGAGGCGCGCCTCGACGGTCACTCGATCGCACTCGGCGCGCCGAAGCAGCGCGCGGTGCTGGCGATGCTCGCTCTCGAGGTTGGCCGGACGGTCTCGGTCGATCGCCTCGCCGAGGGCCTCTGGGGCGAGCAGCCACCGACCAGCGCGCCGAAGATGGTGCAGCTCTACGTGTCGCACCTGCGCCGGCTGCTCGAGGGCAACGGCGCCCAGATCGTGACCCGTGGCCGCGGCTACGAGCTGCAGCTGGCCGACGGCGAGGTCGACGCGGTCCGGTTCGAACAACTGGTCGAGCAGTCGCGCGCGCGTGAGGCGCTCGCGCTCTGGCGCGGTGCTGCGCTCGCCGACGTGGCGGACGAGCCGTTCGCCGCCGCCGAGATCCGGCGCCTCGACGAGCTGCGGCTGCGCGCGGCCGAGGAGGCGATCGACGCCGACCTCGCGGCGGGCCGCCACCGCGAGGTAATCGGCGAGCTGGAGGCGTTGATCGCCGAGCATCCGCTGCGCGAGCGGCTGCACTCCCAGCGCATGCTGGCGCTCTATCGCGCCGGTCGCCAAGCCGAGGCGCTGGGCGCCTACCGCGAGGCGCGCACCGTGCTCGTCGACCAGATCGGCGTCGAACCCGGCGCCGAGTTGCGCCGCCTCCAGGAGGCGATCCTGGACCAGGATCCGGCGCTCGATGCGCCCGTTCCGCCTCCGGAACCGGTGCCGGAGGCCGCGCGTCCGCCACCCCGCCGCGTGGCTCCGGTGCTCGCGATCGCCGGGCTGCTGTTGTTCGCGGGCGTCATCGCCTTCGGTATCAGCCGTGTGATGCAGCCGGACAGCCTCTCGGGAATCGACGAGAACTTCGTCGGGCGGATCGACGCCGACAGCGGCCGGATCACCGCGCCGCAGTATCCGGTCGGGCACGGGCCGGAGGCCATGGTCGGCGGCGCCGGCTCGGTGTGGGTCGCCAATCGGCTGGACGGAACCGTCTCGCGGATCGACCGCGAGCAGATCGTGCAGATCGACGTCGGCGGCGAGCCGACCGGCCTCGCCTTCGGCGCCGGGTCGCTGTGGGTCGCCAACGGCCAGGGCCGCACTGTCGCCCAGATCGATCCTGATACGAACAAGGTCGAAGCGACGCCCGACGTCGGCAACGCCGCGCATGCCGTCGCGGTCCGCTACGGGGCGGTCTGGGTGGCCTCCGCGGTCGACGCCACCGTTGTGCGGATCGACCTCGACAGCGGCGACACGCGGCGGATCCCCGTCGACCCGCAGCCGTCCGCACTGGCGGCGGGGTCGCGAGCGATCTGGGTCGCCAGCGACGCCACGGGGCGCGTGACCCGGCTCGACCCGCGCACCGGGACCGCACTTGCCCCGATCCGCGTCGGCAACGGCCCCAGCGGCATCGCGGTCGGGGCCGGGGCGGTCTGGGTGGCCAACCGGCGCGACGGGACCGTGACACGGATCGATCCGGCCACCGAGGTGACCGAGACGGTGCGGGTCGGACGCGAGCCGAGCGCCGTCGCGGCCGACGAGCACGGCGTCTGGGTCGCCAACGCCGGCGACGGCACGCTGATGCGAATCGACCCCCGGAGCCGCCGCGCGACCAGGACGATCCCTGTCGGCAGCAGCCCCGCGGCGCTGGCCGTGGTCGACGGCGACGTCTGGACCTCCGCGCTCGCGGCCACTCCCACGCACCGCGGCGGCACCCTGCGCGTCAGCATCTCCACCGGCCCGGACTATCCGTTCGAGTTCAACGACCTCGGCTACGACCGGAGGGCGCTGCTGTTGGCGGGGCTCGTCTACGACGGCCTGGTCGGCTACCGCCGAGCGGGCGGCTCGGCCGGCGCGACGCTCGTGCCCAACCTGGCCCGCAACGTGCCGGAGCCCAGCGCCGACGGACGGACGTACCTGTTCAGGCTGCGCCCGGACCTGCGCTTCTCCAACGGCGCGCCCGTCACGCCGGAGGACGTCCGTGCGTCGTTCGAGCGCGTGCTTGGGGCCGACGGCTATCAGGGCTACATCCCGATTCGCAGGATCGAGACCGACCCGATTGCCAGGACCGTCACCGTCCATCTCAGCCGGACCGACGTCGACTTCCTGCACAAGCTCCCGATCGTGAGCGTCGTGCAGGCCGGGAGCACGACGAGGCCGCTGCCGGGCACCGGCCCGTACATCCCCGCGCGCTCGGGGAAGGAACGCGTCCAGCTCGTCCGCAACCCGCACTTCCGCGTGTGGTCGCCCGACGCGCGGCCCGACGGCTTCCCGGACCAGATCGAAGCGCGGCTCGAGCCGCCGAAAGCCGAGATCGCCGCCGTGGACGCC
This sequence comes from uncultured Solirubrobacteraceae bacterium, assembly GCA_963835525.1. Lineage (GTDB taxonomy): Bacteria > Actinomycetota > Thermoleophilia > Solirubrobacterales > Solirubrobacteraceae > DASSUW01. The sequence goes on along the minus strand of CAWIFM010000008.1, from coordinate 417,331 downwards.
GGCGCGGCCGACGCCGCCCTCTTCTATCACCACCAGAGCCTCGCGGCTCAGCTCCAGCCGAGGTACGGCTCACGGCTGCACACCGACCCCGGCCCGACGATCTGGTACGCGTTCCTGAACACACGCGCCCCGCCGTTCGACGACGTCAGGGTCAGGCGCGCTCTCAACTACGCCGTCGATCGCGCCCGGGTCGCCGAGCTCTTCGGCACGCACCAGACCCACGTGCCGACGTGCCAGCTGCTGCCTCCGGGCACCAATGGATACACGCCGTCCTGTCCCTTCACCGCGAACCCGAACCCCGCAGGCACATGGAGCCGTCCCGACATGGTCCGGGCGCGCCGCCTCGTCGCCGCATCCGGCACGCGCGGCATGAAGGTCGAGATCTGGGGGTCCGTCCCATGGGAATCGGTCGGGCCCTACTTCGCGTCGGTCCTGAGCCGGCTGGGGTATCGCAGCCGCGTGCGCACGTTCGACGATCTCCACGAGATCATCGAAACCGCCGCCCACCGGTCGCCGCAGCTCGGGCTCTGGGGTTGGAGCGCGGAGTCGGCCGCGCCCTACAGCTTCCTCTCGCCGCTCGTGTCGTGCGCGGCCGAATACAACCTCTCGCGCTTCTGCGTCCCGGAGCTCGACGCCCGGATGGAGAAGGCCGGCCGCGCCCAGGGTCCGGAGGCGACCGAGCTCTGGCAGAGCGTCGAGGCCTCGCTGGCGACGCGAGCGCCGACCGTCCCGCTCGTCAGCGAGAACTTCGTGTCGCTGGCCGCCAAGGACGTCGGCAACTACCAGCACCACCCGGTATGGGGTCCGCTGCTGGACCAACTCTGGGCCGAATGAGCGCGCGCTAGACGGTCTCCTTCGTGCGCGGCGCCTCCACGTCGTCCTCAGCCGGTGCGCTCTTCGCCAGCGCGGACGGCCACCAGCTCTTGTCGCCGACCACGGTGATGATGGCCGGGACGAGCATGCTGCGCACGATGAAGGTGTCGACGAGCACGCCGAACGCCACGATCGTGCCGAGCTCGAGCAGGATGTCGATCGGCAGCATGGCGAGCACCGCGAAGGTGCCGGCCAGGATGATGCCTGCGCTCGTGATCACCGGCCCCGTGGCCACCAGCGCGCGCAGCGCGCCGCGTCTCGTCCCGATCCGGTGCGCCTCCTCGCGCACCCGGTCCATGAGGAAGATGTTGTAGTCGACCCCCAGCGCCACCAGGAAGATGAAGGCGAAGATCGGCAGGCTCGGATCGAAGCCCGTCTCGTCGAGCACCTGCGTGAAGAAGACGAGGCACACGCCGAAGATGCCGAAGAACGACAGGATCACCGAGCCGATCAGATACAGCGGCGCGACGATCGCACGCAAGCAGCGCGATCAGCGTGAGCAGGATCACGAGCAGCACGAGCGGCACGATCAGCTGGGCGTCACGCTGGGCGCCGTCGCGGTAGTCGGCCTGGATCGCCGACACGCCGCCCACGTAGCCCCGCACCTCCGGGCCCAGCGCAGCGAGCGCGTCGCGCATCTCGTCGGTGCGGTCGAGCGCGTCGTTGCTGTACGGATCGTCGGGGAAGGCAACGTTGAAGGCGGCCGCCTGGCCGTCCTCGGACTGCCCGGTCACATCGGTGATCGTGCCGATGTCCGGCACCTCGCCGAGCGCCTCCTGGGCGGCCGCGATGTCCTCCTCGGTGATCGGGCCGTCCTGGCGGTCGATGACCACCGTCGCCGGTCCGAGCGCGCCCTCGGGGAAGCTGGCCTTCAGCGTGTCGAAGCCTTCGGTGCCCTCGGTGGCGTTGCGGAAGGCACCGAGGACCGATGCCTCCTGGTTGTACTGCGTGAGCCCGAGCGCGCCGACGAGGAAGACCGCGACGACGGCGGCGATGGTGAAGTACGGCCGGCGCGTGACCCGGCGCCCGAGCCGCGCCCAGCGCGAGTCGCCTTCCTCAGGCGCCTCCTCCGGCACGTAGGAGGGGTCGTACACGGCGCGCTTGCTCGGCCAGAAGCCGCGGCGGCCGGCGATCGCGAGGATCGCCGGGAGCAGCGTCAGGCTCGCGGCCATGACGATGAAGATGCCGATGGCGTTGACCGGCCCGACCGTCCGCGTCGAGGCGAGCTCGGCGAAGATCAGCACGAGCATGGCGGCGATCACGGTGCCGGCGCTGGCCAGGATGGCCGGTGCAGCGCGCGGGATCGCCAGCTTGAGCGCGTCGTGCTTGTCCTCGTGTGTGTGGAGCTCTTCGACGTATCTGGATACGAGGAGCAGGCAGTAGTCCGTGCCGGCGCCGAACATCAACACCAGCAGCAGCGAGGTCGAGATGCTCGTGACCTGCAGGCCGGAGTCGGCGAACACCTTGATCACGCCGCTCGCGATGACGTAGGCGATGATCACCACGAACAGCGGGATCACCGCCAGCAGCGGCGAGCGGTAGATGAACAGCAGCAGGACGAGCACGAGCAGGCCGGTGACGAGCAGCAGCTTCACGTCGGCGGACTCGAATGCGTGCCGCAGGTCGGTCTCCAGCGCCGCCGGGCCCGTGACCTCCGCGGTCAGCCCCGAGCCGCCGTTGGCGACCTCGCGGGCCTCCTCGACGAGCGTGTTGATGTCCTGCTGGCGCGTCGCGCTGATCGGGATGACGGTGAACGCCGTCGATCCGTCCTCGGAGACGAGGCCCTCGGGCGCATCGGTGCTGAAGGGCACCACCGGCGGCAGCGCGAACTCGAGGCCCGCGACCTCCTGGGCCTCCGACGCGATCGTCTGCTGGTCGGCGTCGCTCAGGCCGCCGTCACGGTGATAGACGATCACCGACGACGTCGTCTGGCCGCCCGGGAAGCGCTCCTCGATGACCTTGTCGGCGACGATCGCGTCGGCGTCGTCGGGCAGGAAGCTCGAGATCCGGTCCTCGGTGACCTCCGTGAGCTGCCCCGGCAACGTGCTGATGGCGAGCAGGAGCACCCAGAAGCCGACGACCCACCACTTGGTACGGCGCCCGCTCGCCCACCTGGCGATCGTCTTCATCCCAGCATCACCCTGTCTCTTCCACGCGCCTGCGCAGCGCTTCGTTGAAGGCGTCGTAACCGCGGTACAGCTGCGCCTCGAGGTTCGTGGCGAACATGACCGGGGTCAACCAGCCGGTGCACTCCTCCGACATGACGAACAGCACGCCCCCGTCGTGGGGCTTGATCTGGAAGGCGCGATCGACGTCGAACACGCCCGGCCGTCCGAGCGTCGCGAGCCAGCGCAGCTCGCGACCCGGATCCACCACGGTCACCCGCGGGCGGAAGCCCATCTTCAGCCCGTGGTCCAGCCGCAGCTGGATCTTGAGCTGCTCCCCGGGCTCCAGCCGTCCCTGCGCCTTGCGCACGAACGGGTTCCAGTCCGGGAACGACGCGAAATCGGTCATCTCGGCCCACACGCGCTCGGCGGGGGCCTTGATGACGGTCTCGGTCTTGATCAGGCGGCTGCCCACTGCTCCGCCGACTGCGACTTCGCCGGCTCACCGTGGCGCCGGATGAACTCCAACATGGCGGGGAAGCAGTCGCGCGCGACGTCCTTGCCCATGAACACGTCCTGGTGGCCATAGCCGGGGTAGACCTTTAGCTCGTGCTGCGTGCAGCCGAGCGCCTCCAGGCGCTCGTGACAGACGATGTTCGAGTCGCTGAACACCTTGTTGTCGGCGCCGGTCGTGAGCAGCACCGGCGTCTCGATCTCTCGGGCGTACGCGAAATAGTCGTCCGGCAGCGCGGCGAGCTCGGGCTTGCCCATCTCGTACTTCACCGGCCGGCTGCCCGCGCCGATCATCTTGTTGATGCACCGGTAGTAGTTCATGCTCGTGGCGCCGTAGAGGTCGCCGCCGCGCCGGTGCGTCACGTCGTGCAGGTTCTCGTGGCTGTAGAGCGCCGGCCAGCCGCTGCCCCACATGAGGCTGAGCATGTGGCAGGCGGGGACGTCGCACTCGCGGTGGAAGAACGAGACGCCCTTGGAGAACAGCTTGCCGCGCGTGAGCGTGGCGTCCTGGCTCCAGCGCGGGTTGAGGTTCGGGAAGCCGAGGACGTGCTCGATCATGCCCGGCGCGTTCCTGAGCTTCATCTTCGACCAGAACGGCACCCGCGGCGTGAGCCCGACGCTGTTGGCGACCACGCTCGTGATGCCGGTGACCGCCTTGCCGAACAGGCTCATCATGAAGCTGACCGAGCCGAGGCAGTGCGCGATCACGTGCAGCGGCCGCGTACCGATGTGCTCGCGGATGATCCGGACCGCCGGCGGATAGTCGTACAGCGCGATGTCGTCGAACGTGTAGCGGTGCGGGAACAGGTTGTAGTGGTGCCGGTTGGACATCCGCATGTCCAGGCACCACACGTCCGTGTAGCCGTTGTCCAGCAGGTAGCTGACGAGGTTGTAGTGCTCGGGCATGATGAACATGTCCGTCGAGGTCGTCAGCCCGTGGACGATCATCACCGACTCGCGCGCCGGCGTGTCCGCCTCGCGGTTGAACCGCAGCATGCTCAGGCCGAGCCCGTCCTCGGTCGAGAAGTAGTGCGTGGTGACCTCCGCCCCGGTCACGCCCTCGAGCGTGTAGAGCGGGATCTCGCGCTTCATGACTTGGCCTCCTCGAGCGCTGTCAGCGGCGCCGCGCCGTTGCCGGCGGCGCGCCGGCGCTCGGCGTGGCGCGCGTTCGGGTCGACCTTCGCCCGCTTCTCGGGGTTCTTGGTCGTGCGCGTGTGCATGTACTTGTAGGCGTTGTTCTCGATGACGATGTCGTCGAACTGCTCGACGATCTCCTCGAGCAGCTCGGGGGTCATCTTGTCGGGATGCACGCCCGTGTAGAACATGAGCTCGCAGAAGCGGTCCTGGCCGTCGCGCGCGAGGTAGTCGGAGCGGATGCTCTTGACGTAGACCGACAGGAACGTGAAGCACCCGTGGCTGTCGCGGTAGCCGTCGAGCAGCGCCCATAGGCGCCGGAACAGCTCCTCGTAGCGGTCGAGCGGGCCGAGCACGATCAGCATCCGCGTCGGGTCGCCGACCGTCGAGTCGAGCACCTTGTCGGTGAAGAACTCGATGTTCTTGATCGACGCGTACTTGGGGCTGAGCATCACGCCGCCCATGCCGACGTACTTGAGCGCCAGGTCGAGCTTCTCGGGCAGGTTGCCGGCCACGCGGCCGATGCCGTGGAGCATGCCGTAGGAGCTGGAGTTGCGCGCCTTGTGGACGGCGGTCTGCGACGTCTCGCGGTACTCCGAGAACTGCCCGATGCCGAGCTTCTTGCCGCCGGGGAACTTGAACTCGACCCAGACGCCGCGCTCCATCATCACGTCGCCGGGCTCCTCGATGATCGGCTTCGTTCCCGCGATGAAGTCGTCCATCGACCGGTAGTGCGACTGGTGGTTCTCCCAGATCGTCCGGTACTTGTCGATCTCGATCAGCCGCAGCGTCACCTCGGTGATGACGCCGTGCCGGCCGAGGCCGGCGAGCAGGCTGTAGAAGTCGTCCGAGTTGTCCTCGCGGCTGGCCCGCTTGATGTTGCCGTCCCAGTCGACGAACTCCAGCGCCAGCACGTTGTCGATGAACATCCCGAAGCGATGCGAGGCGGGGCTGATGCCACCGACCGATGCGAAGCCGCCGACCGTGATGTCGCGGTGGTCGCCGATGATCGGCAGGCCGATCCCGAGCGGCGCCAGCGAGTCATCGATCAGCGCGCTGATGGCGCCGCCCTGCACGACCGCCTGCAGGTTCTCCTGGTCGACGTCGATGATCTGGTCCATCCCCTGCATGAGCATCACGGCTCCGCCGGGGTTGAGCACGAGGTCGTTGCTCGAGTGGCCCTTGCTGCGGATCCGCAGCTCCTGGCCGAGCTTCTTGCACTCCTTGACGGCCTCCGCCACGTCCTCGGTCTTGCGCGGCAGGTAGACCTTGAACGGGAACTTCGGCTCGATCTTCGGGTTGCCGATCCGCTCCCAGTCGTAGCCGAGGCTGTCGATGCTGTCGTGCGAGAACGTCTCGTGGCTCTCGATCTTCCGCCGCCATGTCGTCGACGCGGTCTTCAGCTTGCGCTTCTCAGCCATCAGGCCATGTCCTTTTCGACGGTGTTGTAGGGCGGGAAGACGAGCAGCGACATCGCGTAGCCGAGGCCGGCGGTGGTGGCGAGCAGGCCCACCCACAGGGTCGGCTCCCAGCCGAGCCCGTCCTGGAGGAACTCGACGCAGAGGAAGAAGAGCGCCCACAGCACCGGCGGCAGGAGCGCCGCGAAGAGGCGGATGCGGGTGGCTCCGAAGCGCGCGAGCAGCAGGTCGCCGGCGACGCCGGTGAGCACGAGCGCCGGGATCAGCTCGGCCTCGCGGTACTCGCTGAGCATCGGCCAGATCAGGGCCAGGAAGGTGCCCATCATGGTCAGCGACCCGGCCGGGATCTGCCAGCGCCGGCGCATGAGCAGGATCGCCCCCATGAAGGCGATCGTGAACAGCAGGATGCCGGCCACCGCGGTGTGGACGCTGAAGAAGTAGAACGGGAACGCGTCGTCGCCGTAGTGCGTGAGCGCCTGCGAGAGCCCTTCGGTGTGGACGGCGTCGGCGCCCGGCGAGAACGCGTCCGCGCGGCCGGCGATGTCGTCCTGGAAGCCCTCCGTGGCGACCACGCCGGCGCCGCCGTAGAACGGCAGCATCTGGTGGACCACGAACAGCATCGCCGCGATCACGGATGTCACCGAGAAGACAACCGGCCAGAAGCAGCTCAGCGGCGGGGCCTTCCAACCGCGCTGCCAGGCCGAGGCGGCGGGGATCGCGGCGAGCATCGCGCCGGCGTAGAACAGACCCTGGTGCGGCGGGCTGAACGTCGAGTCGATCTGGTTCTCGAAGCCGTACGCCTCGTGCCAGATGAAGTCGAGCGGGCCGGCGATCGCCGCCAGCGGAAGCGCCGCGAACGCGAGCCGGTAGCCGCGCGGGACGGCGGACCAGTCGAGCACCTCGAGGCCCTTCTGGTAGCGCAGCAGGACGACCGCGATCCAGACGCCGATGCCGATCAGGCCCAGGTACATGGCGATGTGCGGCGGCGAGAAGAAGTTGTCGACGCCGGTCAGGTTGTTGTGCCGGAGCCCGTCCCAGAACAGCGCGACGAGCGTGTAGGACGCCAGTAACGCCGTGATGGCGTCCTCATTGAGCGTCGTCTCAGGCCGCGCGTTGCCGCTCACCCTCACGGTCGGCAGCCAACTGGCGAGGCGATACGTCTTGCCGGCATCGCCGGTCGGCTCGAGCACCTGGCTCACGAGGTGGTCCTCTCTGTCGTCACTACTGGTTCCCCGAGCACGTCAGGCGCCCGCCTCCCGTGCTGTGTGTTGCAACCGTAAACAGGGATCGCGACGGCGGCAAGAGCGGACCCCTGGCCGGTCGGCGGGGTTCATGCCTCCGCCGCGGCCGGCGTGGGCTCGGGCGGAGCCGGTGCCGGCTCCGCGAGCGACCACAGCTTGATCGTGGCGCGACGGCCGCGGACCTCGAACTCGCCGACCTCGACGAGGTCGTCGGCGGGCCGGAGCAGCGCCACGCGGGTGCTGTCGGCGACGTACAGCTGGTGCGGCGTGCCCTTCGTCATCCCTTCGAGGCGCGCCGCGGTGTTCGTGGTGTCGCCGAGTGCCGTGTACTCCAGCCGGCGCTCCGACCCGACGTTGCCCGACATCACCGCCCCGCTGTTGAGGCCGATGCCCATCTTGAAGCCGTCGTGGAGCTGCTCGTCGCGCAGAGACTGGTTGAAGCCCTCGAGCCGGTCGAGCATGTCGCGAGCGGCGGCGAGCGCGCGGTCGGCGTGGTCGTTCTGCTGGAGCGGCGCGCCGAACACGGCCATGATCCCGTCGCCCATGTAGGCGACGAGCGTGCCTCCGTGGTCGAGGATCGCCTCGCTCATCGCGGTCAGGTAGCGGTTGAGCGCGGCGATCACCTGCTCCGGCTCGAGCGTCTCGGCGAACGACGTGAAGCCGCGCAGGTCGCTGAACATGACCGTGGCCTCGCCGCGCACGCCTCCGAGGCGCACGCCGTCGGCGTCCTGCAGGACCTGGTCGACGACCGACTCCGGCACGAACCGCGCGAACGCGTCGCGAGTGTTCGCGCGCTCGAAGGCCACGGTGACGCCGTGGATGGCGGCGGTGGCGAGCAGCGCGGCGACGCCCGCGACGAACGCGTAGACGATGCTGACGATCGTGCCCGCGCCGAACGCCAGCTGGGCGCCCACGAGCAGTCCGGCGATCGCGATGACGCCGACCGGGACGGCGATCGCCATGCGCCACCGCATCGCCGCGAACGGCGCCGCGGTGCCGAGCACGACGACCAGGAGCACGTTGATCCAGCCGGGGCCGCTCACCAGCGGGAAGCCCGCGAGGGCCGTGGTGATCGCGTTCGCGTGGACCTCCGGGCCCGCCATCTGGCGCTGCCCGGTCGTCGACGTCTCGCGGATGTCCTGGAGAGAGGTCGCCGAGGCCCCGACGACCACGACCTTGCCTCGGACGTCCTCGGGATCGAACTTGCCCCTCTCGACATCGATGAAGCTGAGGTACGGCACGGTCACCGGCGGACCGGCGTAGTCGATCCAGGCGCTGTTGCCGGGCGGCGCGTCGATGTCGCGGCCGAGCTTGATCTGCGCCGCCGCGATCGGGAACGCGTCGAGCCCGTTCTCCTGGTCGAGCATGTGCCGCGTGACGCCGTCGTCATCGGGCTCGAAGTTCGAGTAGCTCGGAACGCCGCGGCTGTACTCCAGGCCCTCCTCCCCGCCGAAGATCACGGTCTTGCCTTCCCGGGTCACGGCGGTCGACGCGAGCACCACGCGCGGCGCCGCTTCCCGAACGGCCGTGATCAGCGCGTTGTCCGCCCCCGGCCTCCCGCTCTGCAGCGAGAATTGAACGTCGTAGGCGATCACCGCGGCCCCGGCCTTATCGAGGTTGCGGATCACAGCTGCATGCGTCCGGCGGTTCAAGGGCCATGTTCTGCTGCCGGTCGTGTTGATGCTCGCGTCGTCGATGGCCACCACCACGACGTCGTCCGGCGCCGCTCGCGCGCCGCGGACGTCGAAGCGCATGTCGACGCTGGTGAGGTCGAGGCTCCGCAGGCCGTGTGCGGCGAGCAGGACCAGTCCGCCGGCCGTGGAGAAGAGCGCCGCGCCCAGCAGCAGGAGTGTTCGCAGACGCCGCGTGCGCCGGTTGATGCCCCTACCCGGGCTGAGCTTGTCCAGCAGCCAGTTGACCCGCGGGTGATCGACGGGTGTGGACACGACCACCAGCCCGAGCATCGCCGTCGCCCCTGCCGCGAGCGGCGGTATGACCCCGACCACGATGCCCTGGCCGAACGCGACGTACGCGCCGGCGAGGAAGAGCACGGCCGAGATCAAGCTGGCGAGGACCCCGCCCGAGGAGCCGAACCGGAGGGCGACGAGCGGGCCGACGGCTGCGAGCAGCAGCACGAGCACGGCGTTGACCCAGCGCCCGGCCATGTGCAGCGGGAACCCGTCGAGCACCGTCGAGATCGCGGCGGCCTGGAGCTCGGGGCCCGGCATCTGGTCTCCGACGGGCGTCCGCTTGAAGTCGCGCAGCAGGTCGGCGGTCGCGCCGACGACGACGACCTTGTCGCGTACGGCGCTCGCATCGAAGTCGCCGGCCTCGACCGCGGCGAAGCTCAGCCGCGGGATCGTGCCGGACGGCCCCGGGAAGTCGATGAACGAGCCGGCCGGGCGCTCGACCTCGTCGCCGGTCTGCGCCTCGGCCGCGGCGTACGGGAAGAAGTCGAGGCCCTTCTCCGACTTGGCGGGCATCTTGCGATCCACGCCGTCGGCGTCGGCCTCATATGCGCTGTAGGCAGGGGTGGCGCGGCTGTACTCGAGCGCTTCCCCGCCGCCGAAGATGAGGGTCTTCCCGCCGCGTTTGACCGCCGTCGTGCCCAGTACGACGTGAGGCGCGCCGGCCCGCACCGCCTCGATCAGCGCGTTGTCGGCCGCCGCGCTGTCGCTCGGCGCGGTGAACTGGATGTCGAAGGCGATCGTGCCCGCGCCCGCCTTGGTGAGCTGCCGGATCACGCGCGCGTGGTGCCTGCGGTCGAACGGGAACTCCTCGTACTGGGCAAGCGTCTCGTCATCGATCGCGACGATGACGACGTCGGAGGGCGGCTCGTGCTCGCCGCGCAGCTCGTAGCGGGCGTCGATCGACTGCTGCTCGAGGGCGTTCAGCGCGTCCGTCTTCTGCACCACCAGGCCGACCACGGCCGCGACGATCGCCACCACGAGGAGCGGGAGCACACGGCCGCGCCGGCTCATGCCGTCCCGACCAAGAGCGCGACGAGGAACAGGGAAAGGACGTGGAAGGACTGGTCGACGGACGCCGCGATGCCCACGTCGAAGCCTTGGACGTGCTTCACGTTGGCCAGGTAGGCGCGCACGAAGCGCCCATCATCCAGCACGAGGTGCGGCAGGAAGATGAGGGCGGCTGCGAGGGCCGCCCAGCCGGCGCTGATCTCGTCCCCGATCCAGACCAGCGCGGGCAGGAACGCGAGCGTGTACGTCGTCACATGGCTGAAGAGCGCGCGGAACGCCACTCCCCCGCTCAGCCCGCCGCGCTTGTGGCGCGCCTGCCAGTCGGTCTGGAAGAGGTAGTCGCCGACCATGTGGGCCACCAGGAACGCCGTGAAGACGGAGACCCAGTTCACCGGGAGCGCGCGAAGTACTGCTTGCCGGCCCTGACCACAACGGTCCGGCGAGCACGGAAGTCACGGACGCGCACCTTGCCCTTCTTCACGCGCGTGAGCGTTCCGTTGCAGCGATCCTCGACCAGCCACCTGGTGCCGACGACCGTCGCCGCGCTGTGCTTGCCCTTGGTGCGGAACTTGCCCTTGCCGTCTCCCCACAGCCGACGCTTCTTCTTGGCCGCGATGTTCGCGCTGTTGCCGCACGCCAGCCTTCCGGTCAGCGTGAGCGTGCTGAGCGGCCGGGCGCCCTTGCCCTGGCCGAGCTTGAAGACGCCCTGGTAGAACCACGAGCGCTGCTGGCCCGCGGCGATCAGGTTCACGCGGCCCTTGCTCGTGTCGAAGGTCGAGCCGACCGGCACCTGCTGGGCGTCCTCGAGGTCGAAGAACTCGTCGCTGCCGGGGAGCTTGATCTTCACGATGCCCCGGGCCTCTGAGACGTTGACCGTCTCGCCGGCCTCGGGAGGAGGCAGCTCGGTGACCGGGGGCACGCCGCCGAACTCGAAGGCGCCGATGTCGCAGTTGTCGACGAACGGGGCACGGCGCTGGTCGGTTCCCCCCGAGCTCCCGCACACCTGTGCGTCGCCCGCGTTGATGGCCGGGCTGCCCGCGCGCAGGGCGCGAGTGTCGGTGGGCCCGCCGTTGTTCGCGAGCGGACCCAGCAGCGGGTCGACGTTCATGACGCCCTGTCCGGGCGGGAACTGGCAGCTCGCGTCGTTCGACACGTTGCCGGTGACCAAGCCGCCGGAGGCGATCGGCCCGCCGCACGCGGTGCCCGACGCACCGGAGGCGACGATCGAGTTCCAGATCGTGATGCTGCCCGCGGCGCTGTCGTGGAAGAGGCCGCCACCGCTCGCGGCGCTGTTGCCGGCGATCGTCGACGCGGCGACGATCAGCTCTCCGGCGGCGTAGATCCCTCCGCCGGCGGCCGTCGCGCTGTTGCCGGTGACCGTCGAGGCCTGCACCTGCGCGGTTCCGCCGCCTTCGCTCGCGATGCCGCCGCCGTTGCCGTCGGTGACGCGGTTGCCGGCGATCGTCGAGTTCAGCACGAAGACCTCGCCGAGGCCCATGATGCCGCCACCACGAGCGGCCGCGACGTTGCCCTGCACCGTGGCGTTGTGGAGGAACAGCTGGCCCCCGGCATCCACGAGGACGCCGCCGCCGGTGGTGACCGATCCGCCGCCGGTCACGGTCACGCCGCCGGCGAGTGAGCTCGACCCGGCAGGTACCTCGAAGACGCGGCTGTTGCCGCGCGCATCGATGATCGTGCTCCGTGCGCCGGCGCCGAAGCCGCCGGACAGACCGGCGCCGAAGAGGCTTACGTTGCGCAGGACGAGCGGTCCGCCCGTGAGCCGGTAGACGCCCGGCGGGACCGTGATCGACGACGTCTGGCCCGTCTGGCCTGCGAGGTTGACGGCCTCGCGCAGCGTGCAGTCACGCGTGCACTCGCCGTCATTGCCCTCCGCCCGAGTGGTCACCTGGAAGACGCCGGGGAACTGCTGCGCGGACGCGAACGATGGCACCGCGAGCGCGATCAGCGCCGCGGTGAACACCGCGACAGCCACCCGGATCCCGGTTCGCGCATGCAACCTACGACCGATGGTCTTGGAGCAAGGCTGTCCCGTCAAGTGGGCCTGGACGGTTGGATGGGTCACCCGGCACGCGCGATGTAGCGCTTTCCACGGCGCACGACGACCGTCTTCTTGAGCTCGAAGTCCCGTACCGAGACGCGTCCGCGGACCACGCGGGTGAGCGTACTCCTGCAGCGATCCTCGACGAGCCACTTGGTGCCGACGACCGTCGCGGCGCTGTGCTTGCCCTTGGTGCGGAACTTGCCGCTGCCGTCGCCCCACAGCCGGCGCTTCTTCTTTTTGGCCGCCGCGATCGCGTTGCCCGCCTTCGGGCAGCTCAGCTTCTCGGTCAGCGTCAGCGTCGTGGTCGGGCGGCGGCCCTTCGACTGCCTGAACTTGAAGATGCCGTCGTAGAAGTCGGCCTTCGACTCCTTGCCGCTGCTTGTTGGCCGCCGCGATCAGCGTCACGCGGCCCTTGAGCGTGTCGATCGTCGTGCCGTTGGGCAGCAGGTCGCCCTCGCGCAGCACCCGGAACCTGCCGCCGGGCCGCTTGATGCGGACCGTCCCGCGGACCGGGATCACGCCGACGGACCGGCCGGCCACGGGCGGCTTGTCGTTCGCCGTGACGGTGCAGGTGGCGGCCTGGTTCTCGCTCAGCGTGACCGCGCCGTCCGGCGCGCACGCCCCGCCGATGCGTGAGCGTGTAGAGGTTGGGACCGTCGGCGGAGACGTCGAACGTGCCGGGCGCCAGCGTGTAGGTCGTGCCGCTCGAGCTGCCCGGCTGCGGGCTGCCGGCGACGTCGGCGCCGCCCGAGGTCACGCGCACGCTGAAGTCCGCCGGCCGGTCCTCGCCCCCGTCGCGGTTGGTCACGGTCGTGGTGACGGTGAGCGTGGGCGGACGTACTCGAAGGCGCCGATGTCGCATGCGCCCGCTGGGACGAGGCGACGCCGCGCTGGTCCGTCGGCTTGCACGTCGCCGGGTCGGCCGCGTTGATCGCCGGGCTGCCGAGAGGCAAGGCATGTGTCGCCGTCCTGCCGACGCCGGTGTTGACCTGGAGCGGGCCGATCACCGGGTTCGTGTTGGCCTTGTCGCCGGTGGCGGTGAAGGCGCACGTCGCATCGTCGGAGAGGTTGTGATCCCCGCTGTGGACGAGCGCGCCGTCGCATTCGTTGCCGGCGTTGCCGGCGACGATGGTGTCGGAGATCGCGATCGTCGGCGCTATGGGTGAGAAGAAATCGAGATCCTCGGCGATGCCCCCGCCGCTCTCGGCCGAGTTCGACGCGACGGTCACGCTCTCTAGAACCAGCGTGCTCGCATCGTCGAGGCCGATGCCGCCCCCGAGCCCGCTGCTGGAGTCCTCGTGGGCCGTGTTGCCGCTCACGGTCGAGTTGCGAAGCTCTGCGCGACCGCCGGTGGTGACGTAGATCCCGGCTCCGGCACCCGGTCCGTCGCCTCCGAGCACGCGGTTTCCGGACACCGTCGTGTTGGTCATCAGGAGCGTCGCCTGATTGTTGACCATGATGCCGCCCCCGTACCCCTGGGAATTCTGCACCACTGCGTTGCCGGCGATCGCGCTGTCGTTGAGCCGCAGCGTCAGCGCCTGGCCGACGCCGACCTCGATGCCGCCGCCAGAGTTGGGGCCGTCAGGGTTGCCGCCGGTGATCGTCACGCCGCCGATCGTCGCGCTACCGGTGATCAGGAGCGCGCGCACATTGACCCCTGCCTGGATGACCGTCGCGCCTGCCCCCGCTCCCTGGATCGTGACGTTCGCGACGTTCAGCTCCCCGAGGCTCAGGGTGTAGGTGCCTGCGGGAACCTGCACGACGTCTCCGGTGCTGCTCGCGATCAGAACCGCGTCGCGCAGTGAGCAGTCCGCTCCGCACTCGCCGTCCTGCTCGTCCGACTGGATGGTCACCGGGACCACAGCGGACGCCGCCGCGGGCACGAAGAGCACGGCCAGCACCGACAGGAGGGCCGCGATCAGTCCACTGCCACTCCTGACGCGCAAGGGTGGAATGGTCTCAGTTGGTCCGCCCGTGTCAACCCGCGCGCGCGATGTACCGCTTGCCGCGCCGCACGATGACCGTCTTCTTCTTCGCGAAGTCGCGCACCGAGACGCGACCGCGGACGACGCGCGTGAGCGTCGACCTGCAGCGGTCCTCGACCAGCCACTTCGTGCCGACCACGGTCGCCGCGCTGTGCTTGCCCTTGGTGCGGAACTTGCCGCTCCCGTCGCCCCACAGCCGCCGCTTCTTCTTCTTGGCCGCCGCGATCGCGTTGCCGGCCTTCGGGCAGCTCAGCTTCTCTGTCAGCGTCAGGATCGTCCTCGGCTTCGCCGCCCTTCGCCTGCCGCGATCTTGAAGATGCCGCCGTAGAACACCGCCGTGTCGGTGCCGCCCTGGCCGTCGCTCGCGGCCACGATCGTCACGCGGCCCTTGAGCGCGTCGACGGTGGTCCCGACCGGCAGCTGCGCGCCATCGTCGGCCAGCTTCCGGAAGCGCTTCGCGCCCGGCCGCTTGACCCTGATCGTGCCCCGGGCGGGAATGGCGTTGACCTTCTCGTGCAGGACGGGCGCGGGAAGCCCGGGCGGCGGCTGGCTCGGCGGCGCCTGCGTGGGCACGAACTCGAAGGCGCCTGCGTCGCACGTACCCTCCTGCGGCCTGCCAACGCCGCGCTGGTCCGTTCCGGCGCACGTCGACGGGTTCGCGGCACCGATGGCGGGGCTGCCGGCGAGGAGGGCGAGCGTGCTCGTCTGACCGCCGTTGTTCGTGAGCCCTGCCAGCACCGGATCGACGTTCTCGCGGTCGCCGGTGCCTCCGAGAGCGCACGAGGTGTCGTCGATGACGTTGTGGCTCCCGGCCGTCGCGTTGATCTGGGCGACGGCGCCGGTGCAGGCGGGGCCGGCGCCGCCGGCGATGATCGAACTCGACAGCGTCGACGTCGTGCCGGCGGCCGGCGAGGCGACCTGATTCAGTCCGCCACCGCTCGTGTCAGCGGCGACCGTCGCGAAGTTGAGGTTCAGTGTGCCCGCATTGAAGGAGATTCCCGCCCGTCGCGGCACCGTTCCCGCTTACGGTCGAGTTCGTGAGCGTGGCCGTCGAACCAGCGATGACGTACACGCCTCCGCCCTGACCTGGCGCGCCGCCGCTGGCGGCAGCAGTTGCGGTGTTGCGTGACACGGTCGAACGGATGACCTCGAGCGTCGAAGGCGCGCCGGCGATCACGATCCCGCCACCAGCGATCGTCGAAGTGTTGTCGACCACAGCGCTGTCGACGAGCGTGAAGGTCCCGAGGTCGACTCGGATGGCTCCGCCCCCGGCGTCCTGCATGGAGCCGAACCCGTTGCCCCTGGTCAGCGTGACACCCGAGACGTAGTTCGTGCCGCGCACGCCGCGGAACATGCGGTTGAAATTGTTGCCGTCGATGATCGTCGTGGCCGCGCCGGCGCCTTCGATGTGCTTGTCGACGAGCCCGATCTCGCCCTGGGTGAGTACGTACGTTCGGCCGCCAGGCACTCGGACGACGTCGTTGGGCGTGGCGGCCGCGATCGCGCTGCGGAGCGTGCACGTCGCTGTCGTGCGGCAGTTCGGATCGATAGGGCCGTCGGTCGTGACATCGACGTTGATGTCCACCGCCATCGCGGCGGCCGGAGCGAACGCGAGCAACGCGGCAACGGCCGCCGTCCCGAGCCAGATTCGTGGTGCCCTGCGCACGAGACGGATGGTTATGTAGGCCATGTCGCGCGTCAACCGCCGGCCGTCTAGGCCGCGCCGATCAGCAGGGCCACGATGCAAAGCGAGAGCGCGTGGAACGCCTGGTCGACGGGTCCCGCGATCCGGGCGTCGGTTGCCTCGGCGTGCTTCACGCGCGTGAGGTAGAGGCTGATGATGCGGCCGTCGTCGACGACGAGGTGCGGCAGGGCGACCAGGGCTCCCGCCAGCACGGCCCAGCCGACACTCAGCTCGTCGCCGATCCAGATGAGGGCCGGGACGAAGGCGAGCGTGTAAGTGGCCACGTGGGCGAACAACGCGCGGCGGGCGACGGGATCGCGGCCGAGGCCGCCGGCCTTGTGGCGGGCCTGCCAGTCCGTCTGCAGCAGGTAGTCGCCCACCATGTGCGCGACGAAGAAGCCCGCCAGGACCGCTGTCCAGGTCACGGTCTCTTGGCTCTGGCCACGTACTTCTTGCCCGCGCGCACGATCACCGTCTTCTTCTTCACGAAGTCGCGCACCGAGACGCGCCCGCGGGCTACGCGCGTCAGGGTCGACGTGCACTTGTCCTCGACCAGCCACTTGGTGCCGACCACCGTCGCCGCGCTGTGCTTGCCCTTGGTGCGGAACTTGCCGCTGCCGTCGCCCCACAGGCGCCGCTTCTTCTTCTTGGCGGCCGCGATCGCGTTGCCGGCCTTCGGGCAGCTGAGCTTCTCGACCAGGGTCAGGGTGGTGAGCGGCTTCGCCCCCTTGCCCTGGGTGAGACGGAAGATGCCGTCGTAGAAGTCCGCGGACTGCCCGCCCGCCGCCACGATCGTCACACGGCCCTTGGTGGTGTCGACCACGGAGCCGACCGGGATCTGCCGGCCCTCCTCGAGCACGACGAATCGGTCGGACCCCGCGACCTTGACCTTCACCGTGCCGCTCTTGGGCAACGCGTTGACCTCCTCGCCCGCCTCCGGCGCCGGCAGCTCGTCCTGATCGTCCGCAGATGGAGGCTGCGTCGTCCCGTCCGCCGCCTCCGCCGCTGCCGCTCGGCGGCGACGAGACGGCGCCCTCGAAGGCGCCGACGTCGCAACCCGCGCCCTGGGGCCGCGAGACGCCGCGCTGGTCGGTCGGCGGGCAGCCGGCGCCCGTGTCGATCGCCGGGCTGCCGGTCAGCAGCGCGTGCGTGTTCGTCGGGCCCGTGTTGTTCGCGAGGCCGTCGAGCTTGGCGTCGGCGAAGACGGAGCCCGGGCACGACGCGTCGTCGGTCACGCCGTTGATGGCCACGATCGGTCCGTCGCCGGAGCAGTCCTCGCCGGGGTTGCTGGCGATCAGCGTGTTGCGCATGGACGGTGTCGCCCGTCTCACCGCCGTCGCCGTCGTCACCGGGCTGCCGGAACAGCGCCGTGCCAGCGAGCTGCCCGGTCGTCACGGAGTTGTTCGCGAGCGTCACGCTGAAGAGCTCGAGGTCGGTGCCGAGGCTGAAGATCCCACCAGCGAGCTGCGTCGCGCTGTTGCCACTCACCGTCGAGTTGGTGAGCCGGGCCGACGAGTCGGACAGATACAGGCCGCCTCCGATCCCGGCCTGCGCGTGGATCGCCTGATTGGAGGTGATCGTGCTCCCGGTCGCGCTGAAGGTGCCGCCGTTAGCGGTGAAGATGCCGCCGCCCACGCCGGCCACGTTGCCGTCGACGGTGCTGTCGACGAGGTTCAGCTCCGCGCCCTCGATGGACACGCCGCCGCCCTGACCGCCGAACGGCTGCCCCTCACTGTCGTTGCCGCCCGTGATGCGGACCCTGGAGACGGTGGACCCGCCGCCGGTGATGGTCAACACGCGCTCGCCCGAGCCCCTGAGCGTGGTCGAACGCGCGCCCGCGCCTTGGATGACCACGCTGCGGACGATTTCGAGCGACCCTCGCGACAGCACGTACTCGCCGGCCGGAACCGCGACCGTCCCACCGACGCCGGCGTACTCGACCGCCTCGCGCAGGCTGCAGCCGGCCGCGGTGCAGGTGTCGAAGTCGTCGGCGGGCGTGTTCACCGTCAGCGATGCCGCGCGCTCGTAGGCGCCGATGTCGCAGTGCGCGCCCCGGGGCCGCTCGAGGCCGCGCTGGTCGGTGACTCCGCAGGTCGCATCCTCACCCTCGTCGATCCCGCGACTCCCGTTGAGCAGGGCGCGCGTGTCGGTCGGGCCGCCGTTCCGCTGCAGGCCGTCGAGGACCACGTCCTCGGGATCGACCACGGCGTTGTGGGATCCCGGGTCGAGCGGAACGTCGCACGACTCGTCGTCCACCATGCTGTAGCGCGCCTGGATCAGGCGCACGAGCGCGTCCGTCCCCAGGCAGTTGCCGCCGAAGTTGTCGGCGACGAGCGTGTTGGACGCGACCGTCCGGTCGGACCCCGGCTCGTCGAACGCCTGCTCGATGCCTGCGCCGCCGGGACCGGGATCGTTCGACTCGTTGCCCGCGATGGTGACGTTGCGGAGCGTGACGTTCGCGGCCGTCCAGAGGCCCGCGCCCGTGGCGTCCGAGTTGTTGAAGCTGACGGTCGTGTCGATCAGCGTCGCGGTGCCGTCGGCGATCGCGAGGCCGCCTCCGCGCGGCGTCGCGCCGGAGACCTCGTTGCTGATGACGCTGCTGCGCTCCACCGTGAGGGCCCCCGCGCTGTAGATCCCGCCGCCGGCCATCGCCAGGTTGGACGCAACGGTGCTGGCGCTGAGGTCGAGGTCGCCCGACGGCCCGACGTAGATCCCTCCGCCCTGACCGGCCGGCCCGGCGTCGCCGCCGAAGACGCTGACGCCAGAGAGCGATGCTGGACCGGAGTCCGCGGTCACGACGCGGGTGGTGGAGGCTGTGATCGACGTCGTGCGCGCCCCCGCCCCCACGACCGAGCGCCCGCCGCCGAGCGGCAGCGCGCCGTTGGTCAGCACGTAGTCGCCGGCAGGGAGGGTGACGACGGTGTCCTCGTCGGTCGCCGTCACGGCCTCGCGCAGCGTGCAACCGTCAGGTTCGACGGTGCACAGGCCGTCCCCCGCGTCCCCGAGCGAGTTGACCGTGACCGCCGCGATGCTCCCCTCGAAGGCGCCGATGTCACACGGGCCCGGCAGCCGCTCGAAGAGGCGCTGATCCTCGGACGGGCACTCGTCCGCGTCGGCGCCGTCGATCGCCGGGCTGCCGGCGAAGAGCGCGTGCGTCTGGGTCTCGCCGCCGTAGTTCGCCAGCGGCGCGAGGCCGGCGTCGGCCACCTCGTGATCGTGCGGCTGGTCGAACCGGCACGAGCCGTCGTCGGCGACGTTGTAGTCCTCGGCCACGATCTCGGCCATCTCGCCGCCGCACTCGGCGCCGCCGTTGCGGGCGATCAGCGTCGACCACACCCCGCTCCGGCCGTTGGCGTCGTAGAACCCGCCGCCCCCGTCATTCGCCGAGTTCTCCGCGATCGTCATGTGCGTCAGCAGCGTGGAGTCGGTGACGTAGACCCCGCCTCCGCGGCCGCGCACGACGCCGTCGCCGATCGCGGTGTTGTTGCTGACCGTCGAGTTGTACAGCTCCGCGCCGCCGGTTCCGAGGCCGCTGTAGCTGCTGTAGATCGCGCCGCCGAGCGCCGACCCGCCGCCCATGACGCGGTTGGCGTGGGCGGCCGATCGGATGAACTCGAAGTTGCCCGTGTTCGAGACCGCGCCGCCCGTGGCCGATGCGACGTTCTCGGTCAACGTCGTATCGACGAGCCGGAGCGTGGCCGGGGACTGGATGAAGAACGCTCCCCCCTGGCCCGTGAAATCGGGGGACCCGACGTCGGCGTCACCGCCCATGATCGTGACGTCCTCGATCGTCACGAAGCCGTCACTGGCCACGTAGCCCACCCGGCTGAGACCGTTCGCGTCGATCGTCGTGTCGCCGGCGCCGGCGCCTTCGATGTCGACCAGGAAATCGAGGTCCAGCGGCTCGCCGGCGGTGAGCTCGTACCTGCCGGCGCCGAGCGTGATCGTGTCATCGTCCTCCGCCGCCCTGACGCGCTCGCGCAGCGTGCAGTGCTCGACGGTGCAGCCGGGCTCGGTCGTCTCGTCGGTGAAGACGCTCACGTCCGGCGTCAGGTTCTCCGCGCCGAGCTCGTAGGCGCCGATGTCGCACGTGAGGCCGGACCGCCGCGGGAACCCACGCTGATCGTCGGCGGGGCAGTTGACGCCCTCACCGATCGCCGGGCTGTCGCCGGCCAGCTCGTGCGTCCGAGTCAGACCGCCGTTGTTCCCCAGCGTGGCGACGACCCCGGCGGTGCCGGCATTCACGAGGGTGTTGTCGCCCGGGTCAGCGTTGCACGAGGGTCCCGGGACCCGGTCGAGCTCGTCCAGCAGCCCGTTGTTCGAATCGAGCGTCAGGGGGTCTGCCGTGCCGCCGCAGCCCCCGTTGAGGTTCAGTGCCAGGAGCGTGTTCCTCGCCGTGGTCACGGAACCAGAGCCCGGGGCGAACTGCTGATAGAAGCCGGCTCCGTTCTGGCCCGGCGAAGGCGGCGGCGCGATGTTGCCGATGATCGAGACGTTCTGCAGCAGCATCGATCGCCGCGTGAAGATGCCGCCGCCAAGGCTGTCGGCGTCGTTGCGGCTGAAGGTCGTGTTCGTGAACGTCGCCGGCGCCGAGGTGCCCTCCAGGCCGACGCCGCCGCCAAGACCGACGTCGGCCCCCGTGCCGATGGCCGTGTTCTCCGCGACGGTCGTCCTCACGAGCGTCAGCGGCCCCGCGCTCCAGATGCCACCGCCGTTCACGGCGCGGTTGTTCGCGATCTCGCTGTCGGTGACGACCAGGTTCGAGCTGGCCGGGACGTAGAGGCCGCCGCCCAGGCCTTCGTCGGGAAAGCCGCCGGGCGGATTCTCCTCGTTGCCGCCCCCGATCCGGAGCCGGTACAGCCGGACGCTGATCTCGGGTCCAATCGTGATCACGCGATCCTGGGTCTCGGGGTTCGCCGAGATCTCGGCCGGCTCGTCCTCGATGCCGCGGATCGTCAACGGCCGCGAGATCACGAGCGGGTCGTCCTCCAGCGAGTAGAACTCGTGGGGAAGCTGGATCTCCGGCGCGGTGTCGTGGCTGATCGCCTCGCGCAGGGTGCAGTCCGTGTCGGTGCAGGCGCCGTCGTCGTGGTCTTCCGTCTTGTTCACGACCCGGACGCCCTGCGCGGAGGCCACGGACGGAAGCGCGCACGCCAGCAGCACGGCGGCCGCCACGCCAAGCATCCCGACCCGGACTCCGTTCCAAGCGTGCAGGCTTGCGATAGTCGCCGAGCGGATCCGGCGATGTCAACCGAGACTCACCAGATGACCGGGACGCCGTAGGCGCCGAGCGCGTCGTCGCGAGACACGATCGCCGCGCCTCGATCCCGGCCTGAGCGACGAGCAGGCGGTCGAACGGGTCTCGGTGATGCCAGGGGAGCTGCTCGACGGCCGCGGCATGGTCGAGGTTGATCGGCAGTGGCCGGACTCCCGCGTCGAGCAGGAGCGGCAGATATTCGTCGGTCACCGCGAGCTTGCCCAACGAGCGCTTGACTGCGATCTCCCACACGACCGCCGCGCTCAGCAGCAGCTGGTTCGTGTCGTCGGTCATGTGGCGGGCGACCTCTTCGCTGAGGCGCTCGTCATCGCTGACCCACCACAACGCTACGTGCGTATCGAGAAGGAGCCTCAACGAGCGCCGAAGGCCTCGGCGATGTCGTCCGGCAACTCGTCGAAGTCGTCGGCGATGTGGATCTGACCGCGGAGGCTGCCGCGAATTGCGGCCATTGAGTTCGCTGCGAGCGACTGGCACGAGGCGCGCAACAGGCTTTCCGTTCCGAGCGATGATGATCTCCTCGCCGGCTTCGGCGCGCTCGACGAGTTGCGAGAGCTTGGTCTTTGCCTCGTGCATGCCGACCTGTGCCATGGCCCTACGGTAGCACGGTTTAGCTAGCTTAGCTAAGGCTTGGCGCGAGCGACGTACTTCTTACCCGCGCGCACGATCACCGTCTTCTTCTTGACGAAGTCGCGCACCGAGACGCGCCCCCGGGTCACGCGCGTCAGCGTCGACCTGCAACGGTCCTCGACCAGCCACTTCGTGCCGACCACGGTGGCCGCGCTGTGCTTGCCCTTGGTCCGGAACTTGCCGCTGCCGTCGCCCCACAGCCGCCGCTTCCTCTTCTTGGCCGCCGCCATCGCCTTGCCCGCCTTCGGGCACGTGATCTTCTCGACGAGCGTGAGCGTCGTCAGCGGCTTGGCGCCCTTGCCCTGGCCGATCTTGAAGATGCCGTCGTAGAAATCCGCCTTCTGGCCGCCGGCGGCGACCAGCGTGACGCGGCCCTTCAATGTGTCCACGACCGTCCCGACCGGCAGCTGCTCGCCCTCGGCGAGCTCGCGGAAGCGGTTGCTGCCGGGCGCCTTCACCTTCACCGTGCCGCTCTTGGGCAGCACATTGACGCTCTCGCCCGCCTCCGGCTGCGGCAGCTCCTCCTCGCCTGGCGGCGGCTGCGAGCCACCGCCGGAGGGCGGGGACGCGATGCCGGTCTCGACGGCGCCGACGTCGCACGCCAGTCCCGCAGGGCGGGCGTTGCCGCGCTGATCGCCGGCCGGGCATCCGGTGCCGCCGCCGTCGATCGCCGGGCTGCCGGCTAGCGGCAGATGCGTATTCGTGGGCCCGCCGTTGTCGACCAGTGACGCGATGAGCGGCTCGACCGCCGGAGTGCCGCACGACGCATGGTTGACGACGTTCGAAGCGCCGGGGAACGGCCCTCCCTCGCAGGGCTGCAAGCCCCCGCCCATGACGATCGAGCGATTCAACGTCACCGTGCCATCATCGCGATGGATCGAGTTGCCGTTGGCCGCCTGGTTCTCCGCGATGGTGGTGCTCTCGGCACTCAGGGTGCCCCCGTCGACGTAGATCCCGCCGCCCTCCTCGGTGGACGCCTCCGTATCTGCAGCCAGGTTGCCGCTCACCGTCGAGTTCACGAGCGTCGTGGTGCCCTCGCTGTAGATGCCGCCGCCCTGCGGAGTGACGCTGGAGTGAGTCGCGTCGTTGGCGGCCACCGTCGAGCGCAGCACCGTCAGTGTGCCTCGATTCGAGATGCCGCCGCCGCTCTGTGCGGTGTTGTTGGAGACCGTCGAGTCGGTGAGCGTCAGGGTGGCGCCGAGCAGGACGAGGATGCCGCCCCCGTCGTCCGACGCGGCGCCCTCCGTGATCGTCACGCCCGTGATCAGGTTGGTGCCGGAGACGGCTTCGACGACCCGCTGGCCGTCTCCCTCGATGACGGTCGTGCGCGCGTTGGAGCCGATGAGCGTGTCGTCCTCGAGCTGGATCTCGGCTTCCGACGTGAGCACGTATCGCCCCGGGGGCAGGATGACCCGGTCGGACGGCGGCTCGGCCTGCGTCATCGCGTCGCGCAGCGTGCAGTCGGCCGGGGCGTCGGTGCAGACGCCGTTGCCCTCATCGTGCTCGGCGGTGACCTGGTAGTCGGCCGCGCGAGCCGGGGCGGCGAGCAGGGCGAGCAGGAGCGCCGCCAGCGCGACGGTGCGCGGTGTCACCTGCGCGCCCTGGCCACGTACTTCTTGCCGGCGCGCACGATCACCGTCTTCTTCTTGGCGAAGTCGCGCACGGAGACCCGGCCGCGCACCACCCGCGTCAGCGTCGACTTGCAGCTGTCCTCGACCAGCCACTTCGTGCCGACCACGGTCGCGGCGCTGTGCTTGCCCTTGGTTCGGAACTTGCCGCTGCCGTCGCCCCACAGGCGCCGCTTCTTCTTCTTGGCCGCCGCGATCGCGTTGCCCGCCTTCGGGCAGCTCAGCTTCTCGACGAGCGTGAGGGTCGTGGTCGGCGCTTTGCCCTTGGTCTGGCCGAGCCGGAAGATGCCGGCCCAGAACTCCGCAGTCGCCGTGCCGCCGGCATCGTCCGCGGCGGCGACGAGCGTGACATGCCCCTTGGTGGCGTCGACGACGGTCCCGACGGGGAGCTGCTGGGCCTCGTCGAGGTCAACGAACCGGCTGCTGCCCGGCAGCTTCACCCGCACCGTCCCGCTCTTCGGCAGGGCGTTCACGGTCTTGCCCGGCTCGGGCGGCGGTAGCTGGGCCGCGCTCTGCGCGCGTACCGGCGCCGGGTCGTCGTTCGCCGTGACCGTGCACGTCCGGTTGTCGCCGGGGTTCAGCGTGATCGAGCCGTCGCCCGCGCAGTCGCCGGAGATCGCCGTGCCGTAGCCGGGGACCGCCTCGGCCGAGACGGCGTGGGCGCCCGCCAGGAGCGTGTAGGTCGTGCCCGCGCTGCCGGGCTGCGGGCTGCTCGAGACGTCGAGCCCGCCGCGCTTCACATGCACCGTGAAGGCGCCCGGTCCTGCCGTGCCACCACTGTCGTTGAAGACCTGGGTGACGACGGTCAGCTTGGGCGCGATGTCGTTCGCCGTGATCGTGCAGACCGCGTTCTGGCCTTCCTGGAGCGTGACCGCGCAGTCACCGGACTCCGCGAGCGCGTAGCCGGCGATGCCCTCGGCCTCGACGGCGTACGTGCCGGGGAGGAGGGTGTAGCGCGTACCCTTCTCCGAGCCGTTCTGCGGGCTCCCGTCGACGTCCTTGCCATCCCGGTGCACGTGGACCTTGAACACGCTCTCCGCGAGTGTGCCCCCGGAGTCGTTGACCATCTTCATGACGGCCGTCAGCGTCGGCGCGCGGTACTCGTAGGCGCCGGAGTCACACGGCGCGACGCGGTTGAACCCGCGCTGGTCGAGCGGCAGGCAGCTCGCGGCGTGGTGGATCGCGGGGCTCGCCGGCTGCAGCGCGTGGGTGTTGGTGGGACCGCCGTTGTTGGCCAGCACGCCGATCTGCGGGTTGACGCTCTGCAGGTTGCTCGGGTCCTTGAACTGGCATGTGGCGTCGCTGATCACGTTGGCGGTGGCGGAGAGGTTGTCGGCCCCCGAGCCGCCACAGGCGCCGCCCGTGCCGTGGGAGATCAGCGAGTTCTGCAGGCTGAACGTGCCCGTCTGCGGCGCCACCGCGTACAGGCCGCCGCCCTCCCCGGCGGAGTTGTTCGCGATCGTCGAAGCGACGATCGCGAGCTGCCCGCTCGAGTAGACGCCACCGCCCTGCGACGCCGCGCCGACGTCGTCGACCGCGGAGTTGCCGCTCACGGTCGAGTTCTGGAGGATGAGGCCACCCGACGCATCGGCGAGGATCCCGCCGCCGCGTGTGAGTCGCCCCGTGCTGGCGGTGTTGCCGGACACCGTCACGCCGTTCAGCGCGGCGATGCCGGATGCGGCGATGCCGGCGCCCGTCGTGCCGGTGTTGCCGCTCACCGTGCTGTTCTGCAGTATCAGGCTGCCGCTGTGGACGAAGATGCCGCCGCCGCGGCCGGAATCCAGCCCGACGCCGTTCCCGTTGCGGATCGTCACGTTCGACACTCGCGACGTGACCTCGATGACCCGAAGCACGCGCCACTTATCGCCGCCGTCGATGAAGGTCGTTCGGGCGTTCTCGCCGACGATCGTGTCGTTGTTGAGGCTCAGCTCACCAGTGGCGAGGACGTAGTTCCCGGCCGGGAGGATGACCTGGTCCGTGGATCCCGCGCGCGCGACCGCCTCGCGAAGCGTGCAGTGGGCGTCGCACACCTTGTCGTCGCCGTCGGCCGTGGTGGTGACCTTGAACTCCGTGGCCATGGCAACGCCAGGGGAGATCGTGGCCGCCACGATCAGTCCCAGAATCCCGACCCGGACTCCGTTCCGCATGCGCAAGTCGAGCGATCCTCGCCGAGCGCCGTCGCGTCGTCAACCGGACTATCGCCTAGCTCTGGCCACGTACTTCTTGCCCGCCTTCACGCGGACGGTCTTGCGCTTGGCGAAGTCGCGCACCGAGACCACGCCGGTGACCACGCGCGTCGTGGTGCTCGTGCAGCGGTCCTCGACGAGCCACTTGGTGCCGACCACGGTGGCCGCGCTGTGCTTGCCCTCGGTCTTGAACTTGCCGCTGCCGTCGCCCCACAGCTTCCGCTTCTTCTTCTTCTTGGCGGCCGCGATCGCGTTCCCGGCCCTCGGGCAGCTCAGCTTCTCGACCAGCGTGAGCGTCGTCAGCGGCTTGGCTCCCTTGCCCTGGCCGATCTTGAAGATGCCGTCGTAGAAGTCGGCCTGCTGATCGCCGGCGGCGACGATCGTCACGCGGCCCTTGGTCGTGTCGACCGTGGTGCCGACCGGGATCTGCTGCCCGGCCTCGAGCTCGACGAACTTCTTCTTGCCGCGGAGCTTGATGCGGACCTTGCCGCGCACCACGTAGGCGTTGACGGTCTTGCCGGCCTTGGGCGGCGGGAGCTGGGCCGCCGGGGCGCGGAAGCCGCGGACGGCGACCACGCGGCTGCCGCCGCCGAAGGTGGAGAACAGGAAGTCGCCGGTGACCGGGTCGAGCACGGCGCCCTCGGCCCCGTCGAGGCCGGTGATGACCGAGCGGCGCGACCCGACGACCGGGTCGCCGTTGGCGTCGACCTGGTAGGCGGCGACCTCGTCCACGCCGTACTCGGAGACCAGCAGGCTCGGGCCGCTGAACTGGGGCGAGCCGGTCGGCACGTAGACGAAGCCCTCCGGGCCGCCGTCGATCCTCGAGCCGGCGATCTCGCGGACGTTGGCCAGGTCGTAGGTGCCCGCGCCGTCGGCCACGACGTCGGCGTCGTACCAGGCGCCGCCGCGGTAGCTGGCCAGCTTCAGGCTGCCGCCCCCCGGCTGGCCCTGCGGCACGAACTGCATCGAGGCGAGCGAAGACTCGATGCCGAGGTCCGTGAGTGAGATCACCTTGTCCGTGATCGCGCTGCCCGGCTTGGTCTGACCGAGCTCGTTCTGCGGCCAGCGCGCGAGGAACAGCACGCCGCCGGGGCCGTAGGTGACGCCGCCGTCGTTGTAGGCCGCGTCGGCGTACCGCGTCGCCGTGCCGCTGAAGCCGACGATGTGCCCGGAGGCGTCGCGCACCAGGCCGACCTCGTAGAGCGCGCCCGCGGCGGCGTTGGCCTGGCCGCCGATCAGCAGGCGGTCCGTGGTGCCGGCCTTGAGCGCGAGCCCGCCGAGCGAGTCCGGGACGCCCGCCACCTGGCCGAGGTCCTGCACCGTGTAGGAGCCGTCGAACGGCGCGGCGAGTGTCTGCGCAGACGCCGTGCCGGCCGGGGCGATGGCCAGCGCCAGCACGAGCAGAAGGGCGATCCGGATTCCATTCCGACGGTGCAACGCACCGTGATCCTGACCGAGTGAGGGCCGCTTCGTCAACCGCCGATCGGTCAACGTTCGGCGCGTGCCACGTACTGCTTGCCGGCGCGCACGGTCACCGTCTTCTTTTTGGCGAAATCGCGCACCTTCACCTTCCCGCGCGCGACCTTGGTCAGCGTGCTCGTGCACCGGTCCTCGACCAGCCACCTCGTCCCCACAACGGTCGCCGCGCTGTGCTTGCCCTCCGTCTTGAACTTGCCGCTGCCGTCGCCCCACAGCCGCCGCTTCTTCTTCTTGGCCGCCGCGATCGCCTGGCCCGCCTTCGGGCAGCTCAGCTTCTCGACCAGCGTGAGCGTCGTCAGCGGCTTTGCGCCCTTGCCCTGGCCGATCCGGAAGATGCCGTCGTAGAAGTCGGCCCGCTGGTCGCCCGCCGCGACGATCGTCACACGGCCCTTGGTCGTGTCGACCACCGAGCCCACGGGGATCTGCTTGCCCTCGTCGAGCTCCACGAACCGTTGCGAGCCCTTCACCTTGACCTTCACCGTCCCGCTCTTGGGCAGCGCGTTGACCTCCTCGCCCGCCTCGGGAGGCGGCAGCTCCTGCGACGCGCTCGCCACGACCGTGGGCGGCGGCTCGTCGTCGTTCGCGACGACCGTGCACACCGGCTGGATCCCCGACTCCGCGACGACGGAACCGGTCGCCGCGCAATCGCCCCCGATCGCCGTCGAGTAGCCGGGGACGGGATCGACCGACACGGTGTAGGTCTTGCCCGACTCCACCGCGTAGAAGGCGCCGGTCTCCGAGCCCGGCTGCGGGCTGCCGGCCACCTCGGTGGCGCCCTCCCGGACGCGCACGGTGAAGCTGCCGGGCGCCATGCGCCGGCGTCGTCGTTGACCACGCCGGTCCTGACGGCGAGCGAGATCGGCGGGGCGAAGCCGCGGACGACGACCACCTGGTTGAGGCCCCCGTAGGTCGAGAACAGGTAGTCGCCGGTCAACGGGTCGAGGAACGCGCCCTCAGGGTTCATGAGCGCTGAGACGAACACGCGCCGGCTCGACACGATCGGGTCGCCATTGTCGTCGACCTCGTAGGCGACGACGTTGTCTGCCCCGTACTCGGAGACCAGCAGGCTCGGGCCGCTGAACAAGGGCGACCCGGGCGCCACGTACACGACGCCCTCCACCCCGCCGGGAAGGGTCGAGTTGGGCACCGCGGTGATGCCGGTGACGTCGAACGTCCCGTTGCCGTCGGGCACGACTGCGGCGTCGTACCACTGGCCGCCGCTGTAGCTCGCCAGCTTGAGGCTGCCCTCGCCGGGCTGCCCGGCAGGCACGAACTGGAGCGCTCCGAGCGAGCTCACCACGCCGAGCGGGGTCATGTCGGTCACCTTGTCGGCCACCGTGCTGCCCGGCTTCGTCTGTGCGATCTGGTTGGTCGGGTAGCGCGCCACGAAGAGCACGCCGCCGGGCCCGTAGGCCACGCCGCCGTCGATGTTCGCGGCGTCCGTGTAGCGCGTGGCCGTCCCGCTGAAGCCGGTGATGTGGCCGCGACTGTCGCGGATCACCCCGATCTCGTACAGCGCACCGCTCGCCGTGTTCGCCGCGCCCCCGATCAGCAGCCGGTCGGTCGTCCCGGCCTTCAGAGTCAGCCCGCCGAACGAGGTCGGGACTCCAGGCGGGGCCCCGAGGTTGTGCACGGTGTACTGCTCGTCGAATGGCGCGGCCACCGTCTGGCCGGATGCCGGCGCCGCGCCGAGAACCGCCGCGCACGCGCCGAGGACCAGGATTCCGGTAATCCGCACCTCTCGACCCTCGCCGCGCCGCAAACGAGAGTCAAGGCCGGAAAGTTACATCCACCCCTTCTGGCGGAAGTGCGCCAGCGTGCGCTCGACGCCGACCGTGAACGGCGTCGGGCTCCATCCCAGCTCGGCCCGCGCGCGCGCTCCCGAGGGGCGCGAACCGCGCTCGAGGAACTGGAGCACGCTCCGGGAGATCAGTGGCGGACGGCCCGTCACCCGTGCCAGGCCCTCGCCCGCCACCGAGACGGCCCGGGCGACCGCGAACGGCATGACCCGCGGCACCTTCGCGCGGGGCTCGCCGGCGGCCACCGCCCGGGCGATGTCCGTGAGCGACTGAAACGACTCCGCGAGGATGTAGCGGCTGCCGACCGCGGCGTCGGCCGCTGCCCTGACGTGGCCGTCGGCCACGTCGTCGCTGTACGCGACCCCCATGCCCCCGGGCAGCAGCATCGGGGTCTTGCGCTTCGCCAGCTCCATGAGGAGATCGTTGAGGCCCTTCACGAGGAAGGGAGCCGGTCCGTACAGGCCCGCGGGGTGCAGGAACACGGCGGGCAGGCCGCGATCCAGGGCCGCGGTGACGATCCGGTCGGCCTCGAGCTTGGAGCGCTGGTAGGGCGTGTCGCCCTGGTTCGGTGTGATGACGGACTCGTCGAACGGCTGGCCGGGCCCCTGCACCAGCACGTCGT
Organism: uncultured Solirubrobacteraceae bacterium; assembly: GCA_963835525.1. GTDB lineage: Bacteria > Actinomycetota > Thermoleophilia > Solirubrobacterales > Solirubrobacteraceae > DASSUW01. The sequence goes on along the minus strand of CAWIFM010000008.1, from coordinate 387,719 downwards.
CGGTGCTGGTGTAGACGAACCGCTCGACGCCCGCCGCGAGCGCCGCCTCGACGACGTTGCGCGTCCCCTCGACGTTCACGCGCGTGAACTCGTCGGTGTCGCGGCGCCACTGCTCGGGGATCCCCGCCGCGTGGTACACCGTGGCGCAGCCGTCGAGCGCCGCATGCAGGGACGCCGCGTCGGTCACGTCGCCGAACACCGGCTGCGCGCCTTCCGGCAGCGCCCCGGCGCGCTCGGGCGAGCGCACGAGCGCGCGCGGCTCGAGCCCGTCGGCGGCGAGTCGTCGCGCGATCGCGTGGCCGACCTGGCCCGTCGCGCCGGTGATCAGGATGGTCCCGCTCAAGTCGGCCAGAAGCGCCTTGCGAGCGGAAGGAACACCTTCCGCGGTGTGTACCGGCCGGACACCGCGTTGACCTTGTTGAAGGCGCCGGGGACCACCGACCGGCGGCCGTGCTCGAGGGCGTCGATCGCCTCACGCGCCACACGAGCGGGGTCGATGAAGAGTGCCGACGGCAAGCCCTCGATGATGCCCTCGAACTCCGTGGCGACCGGCCCCGGGCAGAGCGCGGTGGCGGTCACTCCCGTGCCGTAGAGGTCGAGTGTCAGCGCTTCCGTGAAGGTCAGCACGAACGCCTTCGACGCGCTGTAGGTCGCCTGCTGCGGCACGGGCATGAACCCGGAGACCGACGCGACGTTGAGGATTCCGCCGCTGCCGCGCTCCACCATGCCCGGCATGAACGCGCCGCACAGGGCGACCATCGCCTCCACGTTGAGCCGGATCATCTGGATCTCGCGCGCGACGGGGAGCTCGTGGAAGAGCCCGCTCGTCCCCATCCCCGCGTCGTTGACGAGCAGGTCCACGACCTGTCCGCGCGCCGCGATCTCGGCCGGGATCCGGTCGCGTTCGGACGCGTCCGTGAGGTCGGCCGATATCCACTCCACGCGGACGTCGTGCTCCTCGCCGATCTCGGCCGCCATGTCGCGCAGGCGGTCGGCGCGGCGCGCCACCAACGTGAGCGCGTGGCCTCGCCGGGCCAATTCGCCGGCAAGGGCGACGCCTATGCCTGACGATGCCCCGGTGACCACCGCAGTGGTGGTCGGCGGGGTCTCACCGCGGTCAGCCGCAGCTGACTCCCCCGCCGCCGGCGACGTCACCGTGCACACACTCCTCGATAGGAATTCAAGGCACTGTAACCCCGCCGTTCGAGCAGAGTCAAGATGTGCGACCGTAGCCGCGTGTTCGGCCTCGACAACCTGCCCTACGGGGCCATCTCCCGCGCCGGCGAGCCGGAGCTGGTCACGCGGCTCGGCGACCACGCCGTGCCCCTGCAGCCCTTCGAGAGCGAGGCCGGGCTGCCCGAGGGCACGCTCTCCGGCCCGGTGCTGAACCCGCTGCTGGCGCTCGGCCCGGACGCCTGGGCCGCGCTCCGCGGCACGCTCCAGGCGCGCCTCCAGGATCCGCCCGAGCTGATCCCGCTCGCCGAGGCCGCGCCGCGGCTGCCGCTGGCGATCGGCGACTACGTCGACTTCTACTCGTCGCTCGAGCACGCGAGCAACCTCGGGCGCATCTTCCGGCCCGACTCCGAGCCGCTGCTGCCGAACTGGCGCGAGCTGCCCGTCGGCTACCACGGCCGCGCCGGCTCGGTCGTGGTGTCCGGCACCCCGGTCCGCCGCCCGCAGGGCCAGCTCCCCACCGACGGCCGCCCCGCCTTCGGCCCCAGCAAGCGGCTCGACATCGAGCTCGAGCTCGGCTTCGTCACCGGCCCGCCCGGGACCCGGATCGGCACCTCGGACGCCGCGGACCACGTCTTCGGCTTCGTGCTCGTCAACGACTGGAGCGCGCGCGACATCCAGCGCTGGGAGTACGTCCCGCTCGGCCCCTTCCTGGGCAAGTCGTTCGCGACCTCGATCTCACCCTGGATCACCCCGCTGGCCGCGCTCGAGCCCTACCGCGTGCCCGCCCCGCCGCAAGAGCCCGCGCCGCTGGAGTACCTGCGCACGGAGGGCGATTGGGCGCTCGACATCGCGCTCGAGGTCGAGCTGAACGGCACGATCATCTCGCGCACCAACGCCCGCGGGCTGTACTGGACCTTCCCGCAACAACTCGCCCACGCCACCGTCAACGGCGCGCCGGTGCGACCGGGCGATCTCTTCGCCTCGGGCACGATCTCCGGAGCCGACCCCGGCACGATGGGCAGCCTGATCGAGCTCACCTGGGGCGGACGGGATCCGCTCGAGGGTGGACGCACGTTCCTCGAGGACGGCGACACGGTGGTGCTGCGCGGCGCCACGGGGCCGATCTCGCTCGGCGAGGTCAGCGGCACCATCCATCCCCCCAGCTAGGGGGGTCGACCCTGTGACCCCGGTCACAGGAGCGCATCGGCAGCGGTAGCGGGTGTTGGGATGGGGAGTTCCCCTCGACCCGGACCAGGGAGGTCTGAGTGCGTCTCGACATCGTGATGCCAGCGCACAACGAAGAGGACCGGATCGATCGCACCCTGCGTGCGTATCGCTCCGCCTGCCCGGACGACGGCGTCCGGATCATCGTCGCGCTCGATTCCTGCAGCGACCGTACGCCGCAGATCGTCCACGCCCATGAGCGCGAGGACGACCGCGTGCGGTCGTTCGAGTACCCCAAGCTCGGCAAGGGCGGCGTGATCGCCGAGACCTTCGCGCGCTCGGACGCCGAGCTCGTCGGCTTCGTCGACGCCGACGGCGCGACGCCGCCGCGCGAGATGCTGCGGCTGGCCGAGGCCGCGCGGCACACCGACGGCGCCATCGCCTCTCGGCGTCATCCCGCCTCGCTGCTTCCGGCGCGCCGGCCGCTCTCCCGCGAGATCACCAGCGCGGGCTTCGCCGGCAGCGTGCGGATGCTGATGGGGCTGCCGTACCGCGACACGCAGTGCGGGGCCAAGGTCCTGCGCCGCCACGTCGTGCGCGACGTACTGCCGCACCTCGCCGCCCGCGACCTGCTGTTCGATGTCGACCTGCTCGCTTCGGCGCGTGACGCCGGCTGGCGCGTGGTCGAGGTCCCGACGGTCTGGATCGACCAGGAGGGCTCGCGCGTCAGCGCGATCTCCGATTCGCGCCGGATGGGCACCTCGCTGCTGCGCCTGTGGCTGCGCCGCCGGATGCGGACCCGCACCGCGCACGAAGGGAGGACCCATGTCAGCGCCTGACGTTGCCCTGATCAGCCCGTTCCCCGAGCTCGGCGAGCGCCACGGCGGCTGGACCGGCGTGGCCTCCTACAGCGCCAACCTCGCCGAAGCGCTCACCGACGAGGGCGCGCACGTCACCGTGCTCGCCTCCGAGGAGCCCGGCCTGCCGGACGTCGCGCGCGACGGCAATCTCGAGGTCCGCCGCGTCTGGCGGCGCGGCGCCGGCGCGCTGCCGGCGGCCGCCGCCGCCGCGCGCGCCACCGGCGCGCCGACCGTGCACCTCCAGCACGAGCTCTTCCTCTACGGCGGCCCCGCCGCGGTGCCCGGCGTCGTGCCGGCGCTGGCCGCGCTGCGCGGTCGCCGCGCCGTGGTGACGATGCACCACGTCGTCGACCCGGACGCCGTCGACGCCTCGTTCACCGCCACCCATCGCGTGCGCGCGCCGGCGCCGCTGGCGCGCGCCGGCGTGGCCACCGTGCAGCGGACGATCCGCGCGCTGGCCGACACCGTCGTGGTGCACGAGCCGTCGTTCGCGTCGGTGGTGCCCGGCGCCGAGGTCGTGCCGCACGGCATCGAGGTGGTCGATCACACCGAGGAGGAGGCGGCGCTCGCCGCGCTCGGCATCGACGACGGCCCGCTGTGCGTCCTTTGCTTCGGCTTCATCGCCCCCTACAAAGGGCTCGAGGCCGCGATCGGCGCCGCCCGCCTGGCCGGCGACGCGATCGAGCTCGTGATCGCCGGCGGCGAGCACCCGCGGCTGGGCGACGACTACGCCGAGCGCCTGCGCGCGACGGCGCCGGACAACGTGCGCTTCACCGGGTTCGTGCCCGACGAGGACGTCGGGCGCTGGTTCACCGCCGCCGACGTCGCGCTGCTTCCGTACCCGCGGCCGTTCGCCTCGAGCGGGCCGCTCGCCCTGGCGCTCGCCCACGGCACGCCGGTGCTGATGTCGGAGGCGCTCGCGCGCACCACCGGCGCGCCCGGCGCGCTGGCCGTGGGCGCCGACCCGGCCGCCATCGCGGCGCGCCTCGGCACTCTCGCCGCCGACAGCGGCGAGCGCGAGCGCCTGCGCGCGGCCGCCCGCGGCCTCAGCACCGGCCGCACCTGGCCGGAGATCGCCCGCCGTCACCTCTCGCTCTACGGGAGGCCGGCATGACGGTGTTCCTCGCCGGCGCGTTCGGCCAGGGCAACCCGGGCGACGAGGCGCTGCTGTCGGCGTTCTCGCGCGCGCTCGGGCATCTGGACCCGGTGGCCTCCACCTGCGATCCGCAGGGCACCGAGGCGGCCCACGGCGTGACCGCCGTGGAGCGCGACGACGTCCCGCGCGTGGGGCGGGAGATCGCCCGCGCCGACGCGGTGGTGGTGGCCGGCGGCACGATCTTCAAGACCCTGCACCCGTCGAGCGGCCGCGCGCCTCTGTCCCTGCTGCGGCGCACGGCCGCGCTGGCCACGCTCACGCGGGCGCTGCGCAAGCCGCTGGCGCTGGTCGGCGTCGGCGCCGCCCCGATCCAGGGCCGGGCCGCGCGCCGGCTGACGCGCTCGATCGTCCGCTCGGCCGACCTGCTGATCCTGCGCGACGAGGAGTCGGCCACGCACCTGGCCGAGGCTGGCGCGCCGACGCCGATCCGCGTCGGCGCCGACGCCGCCTGGACGCTCGTGCGGGAGCCGGCGGTCGAGCCGGCCGCCGGCGGCCCCGGCGTCGTCGTGGCGCTCAGCCACCTCGCCGGCGGCCCCGACCTCGCCGAGCGGCTCGCCGCCGGCCTGGCGCCCGTCGTGGACTCCGACGTCCCCGTGCGGCTCGACCCGTGGCAGCCCGACGGCGACGCCGAGCTGGCCGCCGAGGTCGCCACCCGGCTGCACCACCCGCGCGTGACCATCGCCCCGCCGCCCGCCGACCTCGACGAGGCCCGCGACGGGATGGCGGGCGCGCGGCTCGTGCTCGCCCAGCGCTTCCACGCGCTGGTCGCCGCCGCCGGCGCCGGCGTGCCGGCGCTGGCCGTCGCGCACGAGCCGAAGCTCGAAGGCCTCGCGCGCCGGCTCGAGCAGCCGGCGGTGCCCGCCGACGCCGCCGCCCGCCGCGCTGGCGGACGAGGTGCTGCGCGCCGTCGACGGCGCGCCCGCCGCGCCCGCCGCGATCGAGCGCGAGCGCGCCTCCGCGGAGGAGGCGTTCCGCCTGCTGCGCGTGCTGCTCGCGCGCGGCCGTTCAGAAGAGGCCGCCGACCTCGACGGCCTGGACCTGCGACCCGAGGAGTGGCTTGGATGACGACCACCCCTACTCCCGTTCGGCCGCGGCGTCCCGCGCCGCCGCCGCGTCCAGTCCGCCGCCCGCACGGGGAACGCGGACGACCGCGGGCCCAGACCGCCGCACGCGTCGGCCGGCTGGCCGGCGAGCAGCTCGCCGTCGCCTCCGGCCAGCTCGGCGCCGGCCTCGGCAACCTCGTCTTCGCGCTCGTCGCGGCGCGCGTGCTCGCGCCCGGCGCCTTCGCGGAGCTGGCCGCCTTCCTGGCCCTCTACCTGCTGATCCACGTTCCCGCCGGGAGCCTCAGCGCCGGTAGCGCGCTGGCGCCCGAGCTCGCGGCGCGCGCGCGCCGCCGCGCCCTGGCCGCCGGCGCGATCGTCGGCGGCGCCCTCGCCGTGCTGGCGATCCCGCTCGCCGCGCTGCTCGACCTCTCGCCGCTGCTGCTGCTGGCCGCCGCCGCCACGGCGCCGACCGCCGGCCTGCTCGCGCTCGACCGCGGGCGGCTGTACGGGCTCGGCCGGCGCCGGCGCGTGGTCGCCAGCCTGCTCGCCGAGCCTGCGGTGCGGCTGACGCTCGGCGTCGCGCTGGCCGTGGTGGCCGGCGCCGTCGGCGGGGCGATCGCCGTCGTGATCGCCGGCTGGGCCGCGCTCGCCGTCGCGTACCTGCCCGCGCGCGCGACGACGATGCCCGCCGCCGAGGACCGGCCGTCGATCCAGCCCGCGGGGGCGGTCGCCGCCTTCCTGCTGCTCGCCGTGATCCAGAACCAGGACGTGCTGCTCGCCAACGCGCTGCTCGACGGCGGCGAGGCGGGCCGCTTCGCCGTGCTCTCGACCCTCGGCGGGATCGCCGCCTTCGCGACCACCACGGTCCCGCTGATGCTGCTGCCGCGCGCCGGCCAGGGCCGCGACGCGCTGCGCGCCGCGCTGGCCGTGGCCGGACTGCTCGGCCTCGGCGCCGTCGCCGTCGTCGCGCTCTCGCCCGAGCGGCTCGTCGGACTCGTCTTCGGCGACCGCTACGCGAGCGCCGGCGCCGTGGCCGTGCCCTACGTGCTGGCCATGGCGCTGCTGGGCGTCGCCCGCGTGCTCGTCGCGGACGCCTGCGCGAAGGGCCGGTCGCGCCGCGCGATCGCCCTGCTCGTCCCGGTCGCGCTGCTGCACGCCGTGCTCGTGGTCGTGCTCGGCGACGACGACGCCGGCATCGCGACCGCGACGCTGATCGCCACCGCAACGCTGACCGCGGGCGCCGCGGCCCTGCCGCTGACGATCACGGTCGCGTTCGCGGTCCGCCGCGACGTGCTCGCCGTCGCCGCGCTGGCGGCCGGCGGGCTGATCCTGCGCCTGGTCGCCACGCGCGGGATCTGGCTCGACGAGGCGACCTCGATCCAGCAGGCCGAGATGCCGCTCGGCGACATGCTCGACGTCCTGCGCACGACCGACGTGCACCCGCCGCTGCACCACCTCGTCCTGTGGGTGACGGTGCGGCTCCTGGGCACCGGCGAGCTCGCCGTCCGCATGCCGTCGCTGATCGCGGCGACCGCGCTCGTGCCGCTGCTCTTCATCGTCGCGCGCGAGCTCTACGACCGCCGCGCCGGCTACGCGGCCGCGGCGCTCGGCGCTGTCGCGCCGTTCGCGGTCTGGTACGCGCAGGAGGCGCGCATGTACGCGCTGTTCATGGTCTTCGCCCTGCTCGCCGTCTGGCTGCAGGTGCGGATCGTGCGCGACGGTGGGCGCCGGCGCGACTGGATCGGCTACGTGCTGGCCGCCGCCGCGCTCGTCTACACGCAGTACTTCGGGATCCTCTTCGTCGGCGTGCAGGCGGTCGGCTTCGCCGTCGGCGTCGCGCGCGGTGCGCTGCCCGTGCGGCGCGTGCTGGGCTGGGCCGCGCTGCTCGCCCTGCTCCTGGTGCCGCTGGCACCGTTCGCGCTCGACCAGTTCGCCGCCAACGAGGCCGGCGGCCGCGGCTTCCAGCAGCCCGCGCAGGCCGGCGGCGCGGTCGAGCCGGGCGCCGCGCCCGGCGCCTACGCCGCCCTGACCAACGCGGCGTGGGCGGTGCTCGGCTACCACTCGAACGCCACGATGACGGCGATCGCCGCGCTCTGGCCGCTCGGGCTGCTGCTGGCGCTCGCGCTGCTCGGCCGCGGCCGCTCGTGGCCGACGCTGCTGATCGTCGCCTGCGCCGCGGTGCCGGGCATCGCCCTGTTCGCGCTCGGCCAGCTGAAGCCGTTCGTGTTCGAGGTCCGCTACTTCGTCGGCGCGGTGCCGCTGGTGATCCTGCTGCTCGCGCGCGGGCTGACGAGCTGGGCGCAGCGGCCGGCCGTGGTCGGCCTGGCGTGCGCCGCCGCGGTGGCCGCGCTCGGGCTCGGGCTCGCCGACCAGCAGCTCAACGGCTCCAACCCGCGCGTCTACGACTTCAAGGACGCCGTGCACTCGATCGAGGCTCGCGCCCGTCCGGGCGACGTCGTCGTGTACTCGCCGAAGTACGTCGACACCGTCGTCGGCTACTACGAGCGCGACGGCCTGAAGATCCGGCCGCTCGACGACGGGCTGCCGAAGCTGCGCCGCGGCCAGCGCGTGTTCCTGCTGGCCAGCTTCCTCGACAAGCCGCAGTACCGCGACGCGACTGAGGACGCCGTCCGTCGCCTGTCGCGCCGCTACGACCTCGTGCAGCGCGACAAAGTCCCGCAGATCCGGACCTGGGAGTTCCGCCGATGACGACGATCACCCGATCCGACACCCGCATGCGACCGCCGGCCTGGGACGCTTCCGCGCCCGGCGCCGGCCGCCGCCGCGCGATGCGCTTCCTGCTGCTCGCCATGGTGCCGCTGGCGCTGTTCTACTTCGCCTGGCTGATCCATGGCGAGCGTGTAGGCCACCCGGTGCTGTACGCGCTGCTGATCGGCGCCGAGCTGTTCAACGCCGTGCAGGCGCTGGGCTTCTGGTGGACGTGCAGCCGCGACCGCAGGCGCCGCCGGCCGGCCTGGCAGGGCCCGCCGCCCGACGTCGACGTCTACATCCCCGTCTACGACGAGCCCGTGACCGTGGTCGAGCCGACCGTGCGCGCGGCGACGGAGATGACCGGCGCGCAGGTGAACGTCCACCTGCTCGACGACGGCGCCTCCGACGAGATGGCCGCGATGGCCGCCCGCCACGGCGCGGGCTACCTGCGCCGCGAGGAGAGCACGGGCGCCAAGGCCGGCAACATCAACCACGCGCTGCTCCGCACCGACGCGCCGTTCGTGATGGTGCTCGACTGCGACCACGTCCCCGAGCCTCACTTCCTCGAGGCCACGCTCGGCTCGTTCAGCGACGAGCGGATGGGCTTCGTGCAGACGCCGCAGTACTACGCCAACTGGGACCGCGGCGAGATCCCGGGCGCGGCGTGGGGCCAGCAGGCGCTGTTCTTCGGCCCGATCGCACGCGGCAAGGACGGCCATGACGCGATGTTCTGCTGCGGTACCAACGTGGTCTTCCGGCGCGCCGCGCTCGAGCAGGCGGGCGGCTTCCCGGCCGACTCGGTGACCGAGGACTTCGAGCTGTCGATCCGCATGCACGAGCTCCGTTGGCGCTCGCGCTACGTGCCGGAGGTGCTCGCCCATGGCCTCGGGCCGGAGGACATGGCGTCCTACGTCAGCCAGCAGCAGCGCTGGTCGCGCGGCTGCCTGTCGGCGCTGCCGACCGTCCTGCGCTCCTCGCTGCCCCTGCGGATCAAGGCCCAGTACGCGCTGTCGGCCTCGTACTTCCTGTCCGGCTGGACGGTGCTGGTCTACATGACGTTCCCGGTCGTGCGTCTGCTGACCGGCGCGCAGCCGCTGGCCGCCACCACGGCGGATCAGTTCCTCGGGCACTTCGCGCCGTACTTCGGGCTGTCGCTGCTGGCCGTCACCGCCCTCGGCGGCGGCGCCTACACGTTCAAGGCGTTCGCGCTGCAGGCGGCGAGCTTCTGGATCCACGTGCAGTCGACGGTGCTGACGCTGCTCGGCCGCCGCGGCGGCTTCGTGGTGACCCCGAAGGAGGGCGCCGTGGGCCGCCAGCCGCGCGCGGTGGCGCCGGCGCTGGCGGCGATCGCCGTCCTGTCCGCGGTCGCGGCCTACGGCCTGCTCCGGGACCGTGACCCGGCCACGCTCAACAACGTCGCGTTCGCGGCGCTGCACATCGCGGTGCTGCTCGCGGGCGTGTCGCCGGCGCTGCGCCGCGAGCCGCTGGCGGCCCCGCGGCCGCGGTCGGCGCCCGTTCCGGCATGAGGCTGCTCACCGCCGTGCTGCTCCTCGTCGCGCTCGCCCTCGGCGCGTGCGGCGACGAGCAGCGGACCACCGGATTCCTCGACGAGTACGTCGCCGGCGACGGCCGCGTCGTCCGCCACGACCAGGGCGGCGACACGGTCAGCGAGGGCCAGGCCTACGCGATGCTGATCGCCGTCGCCGAGCGCGACGAGGAGCGCTTCGACCGCGTGTGGAGCTGGACGCGCGAGCACCTGCGGCGCGACGACGGGCTGCTGTCGTGGCGCTGGAAGGACGGTCGCGTGGTCGATCGCGAGGCGGCGACCGACGCCGACCTCGACGCCGCGCGGGCGCTGATGCTCGCGGCCAAGCGCTTCGGCGAGCCGCGCTACGCCGAGGACGGACGGGCGCTGGGGCGGGCGGTGAGCGAGCACGAGACGGCGCAGAGCGTGCTCGTCGCCGGACCGTGGACGGAGGACGTCGTGAACCCGAGCTACTGGTCACCGCGGGCGTTCGCCGCCATCGAGCGGGTCGACCTCAACGAGCCCACGCGCCGGTTCACGGACCAGCTCACCGCCGACGGGCTACCGCCGGACTGGGCCCAGGTCCGGTCGTGGGGCGCCGTGCCCACCGGACCGCCGTCGGGCGGCGACGCCATCTACTCGTACGACGCCGTGCGGCTGCCGATCCGCCTCGCCGAGTCGTGCCAGGCGGAGGACCGCGCCTTGGCGGCCCGGCTGTGGCCGCGGCTGCGCGATCAGCCCGGCGCGGCCCGCCGCGCGCTCGACGGCACGCCGCTGACCGACGAAGAGCATCCCGTGGCGCTGGCGGGCGCGGCCGCCGCTGCCCACGCCGCGGGCGACAACGAGGCGGCGACCGAGCTGCTCGACCGCGCCGAGCAGCTGGATGCGGAGCACCCGAGCTACTACGGCGGCGCCTGGGTCGAGCTCACCCGCGCGATGCTGAAGCCCGGCGCGCTGGGGACCTGCTGAGCTAGCTGTAAGTACCGAGCACGTCGTTCAGCCGGCGAACTGCGGCTGGGTGGGGAGGCTGGGGAGCCGGCCGCGGCGTTGGATTTCGGCGTCGAGTCCTGGATTGGGGTCGCTATATGACCCCTAGGCAGGATTCGTTGCGGTTTTCGGCGTAGCGTCCTGGCCAAGGGTCGTAAGACGACCGCAGGGCAGGACGCTTCGAGGAAACCGCCCTCGCCGGCCTCCCCAGCTCCCCTACCCAGCCACCGTTGACGTTCGCCCCTCGGGCACGGCGGCCGGAGGAACAACCTGCTCAGGAACTACAGCTAGTCGGACCAGTAGCCGCCGCCGGCCCAGCCGTACCACGAGTCGATCTCGATCCAGGCGTTGACGCGAGGGTCGTCGCGGGCCGAGTAGTCGGAGCCCATGTAGTGGCGGCACAGGCGGTCGATGCCGGACAGGCCCTCGTCGTCGGCGATCTCGACAATTCGGCCGCGCAGCGTCACCTGGTGGTACCAGTCGTCCTTGCCGAGGACGGTGAGCGAGACGTGCGGGTCGCGGCGCATGTTCTCGAGCCGCTTGCGCGTGGCCGCCATGTTCACCAGCACGCGGCCGTCTTCCCACAGGTACCACGTGGCGGCCGAGTGCGGCTCGCCCTCGGGCGTCACGGTGGCGATGGCGGACGGGTTCGGCTCGGACAGGAACGCCTTCAGCTCGTCAGGCAGCGGAGTGTTCGGCATGTGCGGGTTCTACCCGAGCGGCCACGCGTCAGGCACCGCGCGCAGCTCGAGGTCGCCGGCTCCCTGCCACTTGGCGAGCCGCTCGAGCTCGCGCCGGATCGCCCGCGCCACCGCCTTGCCGCGCGGGCTGTCCGGCTCGCGGTGGATCGCGTGCGCGACGAGCCGGCTCGCCTTGCGGTCGATCGCCAGGTCGGCGCGGCCGATCAGCCGGTCGTGGTGCAGGATCGGCAGCACGAAGTAGCCCCAGCGCCGCTTGGCCTTCGGGGTGTAGATCTCGAGCCGGTGCGAGAAGCCGAAGAGCTGCTCGGTCCGCGCCCGGTCGCACAGCAGGTTGTCGAACGGCGACAGCAGCGCCGTGCGGCCGCGCCAGTCGCCGTCGGGCTCGGCGTCCTCGGCCCGCATCCACCAGCCGTCGCCGAGGCCGTCGACCTCGACGGGCACGATCTCGCCCTGCTCGTGCAGGGCGGCGAGCGTGCCGGGCAGGCCCGGGTAGCGGCCGCGTGTGAAGTGGGCGCGGATGTGGGGCCCGCGGGCGACGCCGAGCGCCCTGATGGCCAGAAGCGTCGCGGTCCGGGTGACCTCCGCCTCGTCCGGAACGTGGTCGGGGGCGCCGGGCGGCAGGCAGCGCTCCATCAGGTCCCACAGCCGCTTGCCCCCGCTGCGGCCGGCGATCCCGACCTGGCCGCGCACCCACATCATGTCGAGCATGCGCGAGACGATGCTGCCGTTGGTCCAGCCGATCGACAAAGACGGCGCGACGCTGCGGTCCTCGATCTCGCGCAGCGGGAGCGGGCCGTCGGCGCGCAGGCGGTCGAGGATGAAGGCGCGGAACTCCTCGTTGAGGTCCCACCAGCGGCGGGCGCGCTCGTGCCGCGACGTGCGCATCAGATGGCGGTGCAGCGGCAGGTCCTCGCTGAGCACGAGCGACGCCTCGTGCGCCCAGTACTCGAACAGCACGCGGTCCTCGTAGGCGAGCTGCTCGAGCAGCGCGGGGTCGAACGGCCCCAGGCGGCTGAACACGACGAGCAGGTGGTTGCGCGCGACGACGTTGGTGGGATCGAGCTGAAGGCAGCGCAGCGAGCGGCAGACGTCGAGGATCGCCTCGCGGTCGGGCCGCCCGCGCGGCGCCGGGCCGTCCAGCCGCTGGGCGCGGACGGCGAGCCGGCGGGCTTCGGTGACCGAGAGGCGCAACATGGGCGGGCGACGATAATCACCGGTCATGACGTCCCGCTCGCTGCGCGAGGTCGGAGAGGATCCCGACCCGCGCTTCACGTTCGCCAACGAGCGCACGTTCCTGGCCTGGAACCGCACGGCGCTCGCCCTCATCGGCGGCGGCCTGGCGGCCGGCCAGCTGCTCGACTTCGACTCGGAGGCCGTGCGGCTGCTCGTGGCGCTGCCGCCGGTCCTGCTCGGCGGCGTGCTCGCGGTGACGAGCTACCGACGCTGGGAGGCGAACGAGCGCGCGATGCGGCTCGGCGAGCCGCTGCCCGTCATCGGCCCGCCGCGCTTCGTGCCCCCGGCCATCGCGCTGCTCGCGCTGCTCGTGGCCATCCTCGTGCTGACCGGCGCGCTCGATGCCTGAGACGCAGTGGATGGAGCGCACGCGGCTCGCGCGCGAGCGCTCGATGCTCGCCTTCGTCGCCATCGCGGCGCTGCTCGCCGTGCACGGACACACGGTGTTCGGCGCTCGCTTCGGGGCTGCTCGTCGCCGCGGTCGGCCTCGCGGCCGGCGAGCCTCGGCACCTCGCCTTCGCGGCGCTGCTCGCCTCGCTGTGCGCGAGCGTGGCGCTCTTGCTGTGACGTACCCTCGACGCCGATGCCGTCAGTGGTCGTTGTCGGGTCGGTCAACGCCGACCTCGTGGTGTCGGTCGCGGAGCTCCCGCGCCCGGGCGAGACGGTGACCGGCGGGACGTTCGCCCGCCACGGAGGCGGCAAGGGCGCCAACCAGGCGGTGGCCGCCGCCCGCGCCGGAGCGCACGTGGCGATGGTGGGCGCGGTCGGAGCGGACGACCTGGGCGACGAGGCGCTGCGCGAGCTCGCCGCCGAGGGCATCGACGTGGCCGCCGTCACGCGGCTCGACGGAGTGCCGACCGGCGTGGCGGCGATCGTGGTCGACGCCGCGGGCGAGAACTTCGTCGCGGTCGCCTCGGGCGCCAACGCGGAGATCGACGCCGCGATCGTCGAGGAGGCCGTGCCGCGCCTGATCGGGAGCGGCAGCGACGGCCTCGTCCTGCTCGGCCACGAGGTGCGCGAGCCGGTCGTCGCCGCCGGGATCCGCGCGGGGCGCAAGGCCGGCTGGCGCGTGCTGCTCAACCCGGCGCCGGCGCGCCGGCTGGCAGAGGACCTCGAGGGCGTGATCCTCACCCCGAACGCCCACGAGGCGCGGGCCCTGGCCGGCGAGGAGGACGTCGAGGTGGCGGCGCGTGCCCTCGCGGCGCGTACCGGCGCGCCCGTGCTCGTCACGCTCGGCGCGGAGGGAGCGCTGCTGCTCGACGGCGAGGCGGAGCGGCTGCCCGCGCCCGCCGTCGAGGTGGTCGACACGACCGGCGCCGGCGACGCCGTCAACGGCGCGCTGGCCGCCGAGCTCGCGGCGGGCCGGCCGCTGAGAGAGGCGGCGCGATTCGCCATGGCCGCCGCCGCGCTGTCGACACGCGTGGCGGGAGCGCGGGCGGGCATGCCGCAGCGCGACGAAGTGCTCGCGTCGCTATGAGAGCAGTCGCGGCGCTGGCGGCCGCCGCGGCGGTCGCCTGGGCGGGCTGGATCGAGCCGCGGCGGCTCGTCACCGTCCGCCGCCGGCTCGAGCTGCCGCGCTGGCCGTCGTCGCTCGACGGCGTTCGGCTCGGCGTCCTGTCGGACCTCCACGCCGGCGCGGCGCACGCCGGCCCGAAGGCGATCGCGCGCGCGGTCGAGCGGCTCAACGACGAGGCGCCCGACGTGATGCTCCTGCTCGGCGACTACATCGACGCGCACCCGCTGTGGGGCGGGCGTGTGCCGCCGGAGGACATCGCGCGCGAGCTCGGCGCCCTGCGCGCCCCGCTCGGCGTGTTCGCCGTGCTCGGCAACCATGACTGGAAGCAGGCCGGCGACGAGATGTGGCGCGCGCTGACCGGCGCCGGCATCGAGGTGCTCGAGAACCGCTCGGCCCGCGCCGGCGACTTCCACGTGGCCGGGCTCGCCGACCTGCGCTGCCGCCGCCCCGACCTGCCGACCTCACTCGCCGGCATCCCGCCCGGCGCGCCCGTGATCCTGCTCTCGCACGACCCAGACGTCTTCCCCTACGTCCCGGACCGGGTCGCGCTCACGCTGTCCGGCCACCTCCACGGCGGCCAGGTGGCGATCCCGGTCCTGCGGCGCCCGGCGCTGCCGTCGCGCTACGGCGAGCGGTACGCGCGCGGGCACGTCGTCGAGGACGACCGCCACCTGTACGTGTCGTCGGGGTTCGGGACGAGCGGCCTGCCGCTGCGCTTCCTGGCCCCGCCCGAGGTCGTGATCCTCGAGCTCAGGGGCGCGGCGGGATCTGCTGGACCGCCCAGCCGTTCCCGTCCGGGTCCGTGAAGAACACGAAGCGCCCCCACGGGAAGTCCTGGACGTCGCTGACCTGCACCCCGCGGCCGGACAGATCGTCGCGCGCGGCCTGGATGTCCTCGACCACGAGCTGGAGGCCCTGCACGGAGCCGGGCTCGGTGGTCATGATCCCCTGGCCGATGGCGATCGAGCACCCGGAGCCGGGCGGGGTGAGCTGCACGAAGCGCATCTCGTCGCTCACCTTGTGGTCGTGGTCGGCGTTGAAGCCGGCCTGCACGTAGAAGTCCTTGGCGCGGTCGACGTCCGACACCGGGACGGCGACGAGCTCGAGCTTGTAGTCCATGGCCTCGACGGTATGCCCTCACTCGAGGTCGGGCAATAGGGGTACCTCGATGCCGCGGTCGCGGCCGAGCAGCACGGCGCGCACGATCGCGTTGGCCCCGAAGCGCTCGCGCACGTCGTCGAGCGCCGCGTCGAGCGCTCCGGCGCGCCGGCGCTCGAGCGGCAGCAGCAGCTGGTCGTCGCAGTGCTCGAGGTTGCTGAGGGTGACGCCCACCAGCGTCAGGCCCTTGGCCTCGATCAGCGGCGTGGCGGCGGCGAGCAGCACGCGGGCGGTGGCGAGGATCGTCCGCGTCTCGCCGGTCGGCTCCGGGAGCGTGTGCGACCGCGTGGCGCGCGAGAAGTCGTCGAAGCGCAGGCGCAGGACGACGGTGCGGCCGACCCGCCGGCCCTTGCGCAGCCGGCGGCTCAGGCGGTCGACAAGCCCGACGAGCGTCGCGTCGACCGCCGACCACGACTTCGGCCGCCAGCCGATCGCGCACTGCGCCCCGATCGAGCGCCGCCGCACGCCGACCCGCACCCGCCGTGGATCGCGGTTGTGGGAGAGGGCGTGGAGCTGGCGCCCGGCGGCGCGGCCGAGCAGCGAGACGAGCTGGTTCTCGTTCAGCCGCGCGGCCTCCGCGACGGTCGTCACCCCGTGGGCGTTCAGCTTGCCCGCGGTGACCGGGCCGACGCCCCACAGCCGCTCGACCGGCAGCGGGTGCAGGAAGGCGAGCTCCTGGCCGGCGGGCACCTCGAGCAGGCCGTCGGGCTTCGCCACGGCGCTCGCCACCTTGGCCAGGTGCTTCGTGGTGGCGATCCCGACGGTGATCGGCAGGCCCACCTCGTCGAGCACCCTCTGTTTGAGCCTGACGGCGATCTCACGCGGCGTGCCCGCGATCCGCCGCATGCCGCGAACGTCGAGGAACGCCTCGTCGATCGACAGGCCCTCCACCAGCGGCGTCGTGTCACGGAAGATGTCGAAGACCGCCTTGCTCGCCTCCGAGTAGGCCTCGAAGCGGCACGGGACCACCACCGCGTCCGGGCACAGCGCCAGCGCCCGCCGCCCGCCCATCGCCGTCTTGACCCCGCGAGCCTTCGCCTCGTAGCTGGCCGCCAGCACCACCCCGCCGCCCACGATCACCGGCCGCCCGCGCAACCGCGGATCGTCCCGCTGCTCGACCGACGCGTAGAACGCGTCGAGGTCCGCGTGCAGGATGTTGGCCTCCCTTGACACGAACACATGTTCGCATCCGGAGCGGCGAAGTCAAGCGCGATGAGTTCGGAGCGACACGGCGGTCTAAGACGGCATGCAACCGACACTGACCCTCCCCGGCGGCGCGTTCCGCGCGACCGTCGAGCTCGCCGGAAAGACCGCGACCGGCGTCCGCGTGCCCGCCGCGGTCGTCGAGGCGCTCGAGGCCGGCCGGCAGCCGCTCGTGAAGGCCACGATCGGCGACCACACCTACCGCAGCAAGGTCGCCGTCCGGCGCGGCGAGTACCGGCTCCCGATCAGCGCCGAGAACCGCGAGCTGGCGGGCGTGCAGGCCGGCGACGAGATCGAGGTCTCGATCGAGCTCGACCGCGACCCGCGCGTCGTCGCCGTCCCGTCAGACCTCGCCGCCGCGCTCGAAGGCGCCCCCGAGGCGCTGCACTACTTCGAGTCGCTCTCCTACAGCCGCCAGCAGTGGTACGTGCTCAGCGTCGAGGACGCGAAGACGCCCGAGACGCGCGCACGCCGCATCGAGCGCGCAATTGCCAGACTGCACGAGGGAGGCTGACATGGCTGCACGAATCGTGGTGACGGAGTTCGTCTCGCTCGACGGCGTGATGGAGGCGCCGGGCGGGGAACCCGACTTCAAGTACCCCGGCTGGACCTTCGAGTTCGACCGCGGCGACGACGGAAACCAGTTCAAGCTCGACGAGACGATGCGCTCGGACGGGCTGCTGATCGGCCGGCGCACCTACGAGAGCTTCGCCGGCGCCTGGCCAAACCGCGAGGGCGAGTTCGCCGACAAGTTCAACGCGATGCCGAAGTTCGTCGTCTCGACCACGCTCCAGGACCCGGAGTGGAACAACACGACGGTCCTCGGCGGCGGCGACGCGACGGCCGAGGTGCGCAAGCTCAAGGAGGAGTTCGACGGCGAGCTGCAGGTCCCGGGCAGCCATCGGCTCGTCCAGGAGCTGCTCGCGAGCGACCTCGTCGACCAGATCAACCTGATGATGTTCCCCGTGATCCTCGGGACGGGCAAGAAGGCCATCGAGGAGACGCCCGACCGGCGCGACTTCCGGCTCAAGGAAGCCAAGGCCGTCGGCGACGGCGTCGTCGTGCTCACCTACGAGCGGAAGGCCTGAAGCGACCTAGTCGCCGAGGATGCCCTCGAGCTTGAAGATCCGGCGCATGATCGCCAGCGAGCTCGCGTAGGTCGAGTCCATGCCGTAGTAGGACAGGCCGCGGGCGCCGAGCGTGCGCGCCTGCGTGTACGGCGTGTCAGACGCGTAGTGGATGATCCCGAAGTCGATCGGGAGCTTGGAGAAGTTGACCGCCTCGCCGACCGGATAGCGGTCGGCGTCGGCGATCTCGTAGACCGCGTTGCAGAACGGCCCGGCCTCCATCTCCACCACCGTGTAGGCCTCGCGGTAGTAGAAGTCGAGGTACTCGCGGTTCTGGAGGAAGGTCGACTTCACGGTCACCGCTCGCTGGTTGTCGAGCCCCGACCCGAAGCGCAGGAACGGCGCGATGTCGTTGAACGAGAACGCGTTGTCGAGCCAGTAGGTCGAGCTCGAGTGCTCGTCGTGGATGACGCCGGAGATCAGCACGTCGCCGACGTCGGCGTTCAGCGTGGCGGCCTTGCCGAGCACGTAGACGCCGCGCACCACGTCGGTCGACGAGGTCACCTCGCGCAGGATGTTGTAGGCGGCCAGCCCGAGCGGATACTCGATGTTGACCACCACGGCGTCGGACCGCGAGAGCCGCTCGGCGTCGACCGGGCCGAGGCGCGGGTCCAGCCCCGCGGGGTCGAGCTTGTCGAGCGCGATGATCTGCGAGGAGACGCGCAGCGCGGCCCGGCTCGAGAGGTGCGTGACGCCGATGGCGGTCTCCGCCGCCCGGCGCCCCGCCCACTCCTCGCCGTCCTCGGGCAGCGAGTCCCACAGCAGCCGCGCGCCGAAGTAGAGGAAGTTCTCCCACGAGCCCTCTCCACGCCCCTCGCGGAAGCGCTGGAGCTCCTCGTGCAGATACGACGGCCCGTTCTCCTCGACGAAGCGAACCACCTCCGCCTCGCCGGAGCGCGCCGTCGGCGTGACGAGGTTGACCATCGAGTGCGGGTTGGAGGAGACGAAGTAGATCGGCCGGTCGCCGAGCCCCTGCTCCTCCATCGCCGAGCGCACCGGGCGCCACCAGCGCCGCGTCATGCGGGCGTAGCCGGCCTGCGAGCCGCCGAGCATGCGGATGCGCAGGTTCATCTTGCGGTTGCTGACCTCCGACAGGAACGTCCGCAGGTCGCCCCACGCCTCGCGGATGCGGATCCAGTCGTCGACCGCGCCGCCGTAGGTCTCGGCGCAGTCCGCGGGATCGGGCTCCTCGTCCTCGGGCTGGTCCGTCGCCCGCACCAGCGCGAGCAGCTTGTTCCATTCGACCTGGTAGGCGACCAGCGTGGGGATCAGGTCGTCCAGATCCGAGGTCGAGGCGAGCAGCACGGCCATCGTGCCGTCGTGGCTGTCGAACCAGCGCCGGCGGCGGGCGGGCGCCTCGACGGCCTCCCACTCCTCGATCTTGCCGAAGCCCGCGCGCTCGAAGACGCGGGCCTCCTGGCCCATCACGATCACGGCCGCCTGCCACACGCCCGCCGGCAGCCGGCGCATCGCGTACATGAAGGCGCCGAGGTCGACGTCGTTGGTCGAGGCCAGCAGGTGCAGGCTCGAGTTCATCGACCGGTGCGACGGCTCGAGGACGCGCAGCAGCGTCTCGCCCGACGACCGCAGCAGCGTGGTGTAGGTGCGGTGGTAGAGCTCGACCTCGTCAGACACCAGACCTGCCGCCTGCCGCAGCGAACCGCCCGGAGAGGAGGCGAGAGCGCGCAGTCGGGGGACGGCCATCGGCCGCCAAACCTAGCGCACCGGCGCTCGCCCATGGTCCAGGATCCGCCCACCCGATCGGTCGGGTTGCGGACAGATCCGGTCAAGCGCACTGAGCGGATGGACGATGCTGTCGCATGGCCCGGCGACGGACCGCCTTCCTGCTGCTGCTTGCCGGGCTCATGGCCGGGTGCGGCGCCGTGCCGGAGCCCGTCCCGCCGCCGCAGCCCCCGCCCGAGATCCGCGGCACCGAGAACCAGGGTGCGCTGAAGACGGCGTCGTGGCGCGCCGCGGCCGCCGCCGAGGCCGAGCGCCTGCGCAGGCTGCGGCTCGCCATCCGGCGCGCCAAGCGCTCGCCCACGGTCACCGGCGCGCTGCGGTACGCGCTGCTGACGCACAAGCTCACGCCGGCCGCCCACGCGCGCCACACGCGCGAGTACAACGCCGCCCGCGCCGCCATCCGCCGCCTCGACGGCGCGCGCGCCGCCGAGCTCGGCTCGGTGCTGGGCGCCGTCAACCAGCTCGCCGCCGCCCACCTGCTCGAGCCCAGTCGCCTGCGTCCCGCCTTCCTGCTGCTGCGCCGCAACACCGAGTTCTGGACGCGGGCGCCGTTCCCCGCCGCCGGCCACCGCGTGAACTACGGCCCGGCCGTCTTCCAGTACTACCCCGGCCGCGGCATGCAGCTCCAGCCGCTGGCGAGCTGGGGCAGGGTCAACTGGCTCGCCCGCACCTGCCTGCGCGACCGCACGGTGGCGCGCCGCCGCGCCGCCTGCCCGGTGCGCGAGCTGCGCACCGGGGTCGACACGCTGCTCGCCCTCGCCGCCCACCGCGGCGACTTCCTGGCCTGGGAGCACTACTTCAGCTGGGGCGGCGGCACGCCGCCGTGGATCAGCGGCATGACCCAGGCCACCGCGATCTCCGCCCTCTCCCGCGCGTCCCGCGCGCTCGCCGAGCCGCGCTGGCGCAAGGCGGCCCACACCGCGCTGGGCGGCTTCGAGGCGGCCCCGCCGCTCGGGGTCGACGGCGGCGACCACTTCCTCATGTACTCGTTCTCGCCCGGCCTGCGGGTCTTCAACGGCGAGCTGCAGGCCGTCAGCGGCGTCGGCGAGCTGGCCTCGCTGTTCCCGGATCGCCGCGCGCTGCGGCTCTTCCGCCGCGCCGAGCGCGGCGCGCGCGCGATGGTGGAGGCCTCCGACACGGGCGCCTGGTCGCTGTACTCGTACGCCGGCCGCGAGGCGACGCTCGGCTACCACCAGCTGATCGAGGGGTTCCTCGGCGACATGTGCGACCGCACCGATCGCGCGACGTACTGCGACGCCGAGCGGCGGTTCGCCCGCTACGAGCGCGAGCCGACCCGCATCGGCATCGCGCCGCTCGAGCGCCTGCGCGCCCGGCACACCACCGCCGTCCGCTTCCGGATCTCGAAGGTCTCCTCCGTCAAGGTGCGTCTCTACGACCGCACGGGGCTCGCCTTCAGCCGCGAGATGACGCTCCCCTACGGCACGCACCAGGTCGGCTGGACGCCGCCCAAGCGCGGCCGCTACCGGGTGCGGATCGAGGCCCAGGGGCCGAGCGGCCCCGTCGGCGTCAAGGCGCGCAGCTTCCGGGTCGTGCTGCCGAAGCCGAAGCCCAAGAAGAAGGACGAGCGCGCGAAGCGGGACGACCCGAAGGGGGAGCAGCAGTTGACGCCGCGTCCGGAACCCGAGAACGTTGAACGGTGAGCAACCCCATTCCGGATCCGTTCTCGGTCGACGAGCGCGACGAATCTGGCGTCAAGGTCATCCACGTCGCTGGTGAGCTCGACATCGCGACGGCGCCGCGGCTGTGCGCGCGGCTCGACGCGACCCGCGCCGGCCGGCGCCCGCGACTGCTCGTCGACCTCACCGACGTCGACTTCTGCGACTCCACCGGCCTGCGTGCCCTGCTCGGCGCCGCCTCCGAGGTCCGCGCGCACGGTGGGAGGTTCGCGATCGTCTGCCCGCCGTCGGGCGACGTCGCGCGGCTGCTGGAGGTCGTCGGCGCCGGCGAGTGGATGGCGATCCACGCCGACCCGGCGAGCGGCATGGCCGCGCTCAGGCTGAGGTAGCGCGAGGCTGCACCCAGAGGTGCCGGGCGCGAGCGAGGATGCGCCCGTCGGCCGTCAGCAGCGCGGAGGCGGTGAACTGCTTGCGCCCGTCGGACTCGAGCGGCCAGCCGCAGGCGACGATCGGCTCGCCGATCGGGATCGGCTCGTGCAGCTCCGCCTGCATCCACGCCAGCAGGCTCGGAACGTCGGCCGACCACAGCTCGGGGACGTAGCTCGGGCAGTCGAGCGCCGCCCACGCGATCTCGGGCAGGAGGCCGCGGTCGTCGTGCGGGATGGTGGCGTCGGCGACCAGCAGCGCGGCGGTCATCGAGGGCTCGCCGGGCATGTCGCCGAAGTGCAGGCCGAGGCCGTCGTGGCGGCCGATGCCGCAGACGTAGCAGTCGCTGAACGGGTGCCGCGCGCCGCGCCAGGGGTGGCGCCGGAGCGCCTCGCGCGCCTCGGCGACCGTCGGCTTCACCGGCGGCTCGACGTCCGGCCGTTCGGCCGGCTTCCCCTCGGCCACGAGCTGCTCGCGGTGGCAGAGCAGGACGCGCCCGTCGTCGGGGCGCCTGAGTTCGAGCGCCGTGTCGAGCGGCGGCGGCAGGCGAAGGGAGACCTCCGCCGGGCCGCGGATGTAGCGGGCCACCAGGCCCGCGGCGTAGCCGCCGTTCGCGCTGGCCCGAGGGCCGTTGAACCGGCGGGGGATGAGCACGCGGCCCGCTTCACCGACTCCGGCGAGCGGGCCGCGCTCCATCTGCGGACTAGATCGTCGTGACGTTGACGGCCGCCGGGCCCTTGGGACCCTGCTCAGCCTCGTACTCGACGCGCGCGCCCTCGGCGAGGGTGCGGAATCCGTCACCGGCGATGCCGGAGAAATGGACGAAGAGGTCCTTGCCGGCTTCGTCGGGCGTAATGAACCCGAAGCCCTTGTCGTCGCTGAACCACTTCACGGTACCTGTCGCCATGCTTATTACCTCCACGGCGGACGTGTGCTGCGAACGCCGATGATGCCGTGGCATGACAACTGCGGTCGTGCACTGCTTTTCCGGGCATTAGCACCCGGTTCGAACGCGCGACAAGGTATCACCTGGAGGACGCGATAGGGTTCTGCGGCGTGACGATCGCGCCGACAGCGGACGATGTCCAGCCGGTCGCCAACGAGAGGCTCGACCGCTTCCTCACGGGCTCGATCACCGTGCTGCCCTTCGTCGGGCTCGGGATCGTGTGCTGGCAGGCGTGGAACGAGGCGCTCCGCTGGAGCGACGTGATCGTGTTCTTCATCTGCTACGCCGCGACCGCGCTGGGCGTGACCGTCGGCTTCCATCGCCTGTTCACGCACCGGGCCTTCAAGGCCAAGCAGTGGGTGCGCGGGACACTGGCCATCCTCGGCTCAGCCGCGATCGAGGGCCCGATCACCGCCTGGGTCGCCGACCACCGCAAGCACCACGCGTTCGCCGACGTCGAGGGCGACCCGCACAGCCCGCACGTCGACCACGGCCACGGCTTCAAGGGCGCGTTCAAGGGCCTCTGGCACGCGCACTGGGGGTGGCTCTTCATCCACACCCACCGCGGCAGCAAGGAGCGCTACGCGCCCGACCTGATCGCCGACCCGCTGATCAGCAGGATCGACCGCCTGTTCGCGCTGTGGGTGACGGTCGGGCTGCTGGTGCCGTTCTTCCTCGGCTGGCTGATCGGCGGCTCGATCGAGTCCGCGTTGACCGGCCTGCTGTGGGGCGGGCTGGTGCGGATGCTCGTGGTCCACCACGTCACCTACAGCATCAACTCGCTCTGCCACTTCTTCGGGCGCAAGGACTTCGACACCCCCGACGAGTCGCGCAACCTGCTGTGGCTCTCGCCCTTCACGTTCGGCGAGTCCTGGCACAACAACCACCACGCCTTCCCCACCTCGTACCGGCACGGCCTCAAGGCGTGGCAGCTCGACATCTCGGCCGGCGTCATCTGGACACTGGAGAAGTTGGGCCTAGCATGGGACGTCGTGCGCGTCAGTCCCGAGAAGCAGGCCCGCAAAGCCGTCCGGACGTAGGCCGATGGCGGGCCTGCGCACCACCGAGCCGCTGCGGCGGGAGCTCGATTCGGCGCTTCCGGAGCGCCCCTTCCGCGTCACCTTCTGGGACGGCAGCGAGCTGCCGTCCACGAACGGCAACGGAGCGCCCACGCTGCACGTGCGCTCCCCGCGCGCGCTCGCGCACGCGATGCGCGCGCCGGGCCAGCTCGGGATCGGCCGCGCCTACGCCACCGGCGAGATCGAGCCCGACGATCTCGACGCCTTCCTGCTCATGCTGCGCCGCTACCAGCCGCCGCCGATCGACCGCGCCGGGCAGCTGAAGCTGGCGCTGGCGGCCGCCCGCGCCACCGGCCCGATGCTCCCGCCGCCGGTGCCGGAGACGGAGCAGCGCCCGCACGGCAAGCGCCACAGCCCGGCTCGCGACAAGCGTTCGGTCCAGTTCCACTACGACGTCTCGAACGAGTTCTTCAAGCTGTTCCTCGACGAGTCGCTGACCTACTCGTGCGCGTTCTTCTCGCTCGACGACTCGAGCCTGGAGGCCGCGCAGTTCGCCAAGCTCGAGCTCGTCTGCAAGAAGCTGCGGCTCGAGCGCGGCATGCGGGTGCTCGACGTGGGCTGCGGCTGGGGCAGCTTCGCCATGCACGCGGCGCGCGAGCACGGCGTGGACGTGGTGGGCATCACGCTGTCCGAGGGCCAGGCCGAGCTGGCGCGCAAGCGCGTCGCCGAAGCCGGGCTCGCCGACCGGGTCGAGATCCGGCTGCAGGACTACCGCGACCTGACCGGCGAGTTCGACGCGGTCGCGTCGATCGGCATGGTCGAGCACGTCGGCTCCAACCAGATCGACGAGTACATGCGCGTGTGCGCCCGCGTGCTCAAGCCGGGCGCACAGTTCCTCAACCACGGCATCGCGCGCCTGCGCGTGGGCGAGGCCGAGGCCGGCCCGTTCTCGGAGCGCTACGTGTTCCCCGACGCCGCGCCGCTGCACGTCTCGCGGATCATCACGGCGATGGAGCGCGCCGGCCTCGAGACCCACCACGTCGAGGACTTCCGGCTCGACTACGCCGAGACGCTGCGCCACTGGGCGCGGCGGCTGGACGAGAACCTGGTGGAAGCCGAGCGGATCGCCGGGCCGGAGCGCCTGCGCGTCTGGCGGCTCTACCTGCGCGCCGCCCGCCAGGGCTTCGAGACCGGCTTCACCTCGGTCTTCCAGGTTCGCTGCTCGCGGCCGATCAAAGTGAGTACGCGCTAACATGTAGCGCGGTGGTCGGCACCGATGCCGGCCGCGAGGCAGTTCGCTTGCTTGGGTCCCGCCAGTGGCGGTTCGGGTCAGCAGTCGCCTCCCGAATCGTTCGCGGCCCATGCCGCAGGAAGTCCTCATGTCCAAGTCATTCGCCGATCTCGGCGTTTCCCGTGCGGTCGCCGATGCGCTCAAACAGCGCGGCGCGCACACCCCCTTCCCCATCCAGGAGCTCGTCATCGCCGACGTGCTCGCCGGCCGCGACGTGCTCGCCAAGTCGCCCACCGGCTCCGGCAAGACGCTCGCCTTCGGCGCTCCGCTCGTCGACCGCATCGCGTCCGACGCCCGCCGCCCGGCGGCGCTGATCCTCGCCCCCACGCGCGAGCTGGCCGGCCAGATCGTCGACGAGCTGCGCCCGCTGGCGCGGGTCCGCAACCTGAGCGTGGCCGCCGTCTACGGCGGCGTCGGCTTCGAGAAGCAGACCCGCGACGCGCAGCGCGCCCACATCCTCGTGGCCACCCCCGGGCGGCTGGAGGACCTGCTCCAGCGCCGGGCGTTCACGCTCAGCCACGTGCAGACGCTCGTGCTCGACGAGGCCGACCGGATGCTCGACATGGGCTTCCGCCCGGCCGTCGACCGGCTCGTCGCCCAGTGCCCGCGCGACCGCCAGACGCTGTTCTTCTCGGCCACGCTCGACGGCGAGGCCGGCCGTGTGGCCAAGGCCTACACGCGCGACGCCCGGCGCCACGAGCACACGCCGCCGAAGCAGAGCCGCGCGGACATCGAGCACCGCTTCATGGCCGTCGAGCACGACCAGAAGCTGCGCGTGCTCGTCGGCGAGCTCGACGACACCGACATGGCGCTCGTCTTCGTGCGCACCAAGCGCGGAGCCGACCGGCTCGTCAAGCGCCTCTCCCGCGAGGGCGTGCGGGCCGTCGCCATGCACGGCGACAAGTCGCAGGGCCAGCGCGAGCGCGCGCTCGCCGCGTTCGAGCGCGGCGACGTCGACACCCTCGTGGCGACCGACGTCGCCGCCCGCGGCATCGACGTCAGCGGCATCTCGCACGTCATCAACTACGACCCGCCGGCCGACCGCGAGGGCTACGTCCACCGCGTCGGCCGCACCGGCCGCGCCGGCGCGACCGGAGTCGGCATCACCTTCTTCGGCCGCGAGCACCAGCGCGACCTCGAGAAGATCGCCGACCAGCTGCGCCTGAGGGCCCAGTGGGCTTAGTCGACGCCGTCCGGCGCCAGCGAGCGGATCCACTCACGCAGGACCGTGTCGCCGACACGGGCGTAGACGCCCGGCTTGCCGGGACGCGCGCAGCCCTCACCGAAGCTCGTCGCGCCGACGACCTTGAGCACGCCCGCGGCATCGCGGCCGAACATCGGGCCGCCGGAGTCGCCCTGGCAGGTGTCGACCCCGCCCTCGGGGAAGCCCGCGCAGACCATCGACGTCGCGTCGAAGTCGTCGTAGGCGCCTGAGCAGTAGGCGTCGGTCGTGATCGGGACCTGCGCCTCCTGCAGGGTGTCGGCCGTGTCGCCGCCCTCGGAGGTCGTCCCGAAGCCGACGATCGACTCCAGCGTCGCCGGCGCCCACAACGAGGCGCCGGCGGCGCCCACCACGCGCGCGGGCGTCTTGGTCGACGGCGTCGAGAGCTCGAGCAGCGCGATGTCGTAGCCGACGTTGGCCAGGTAGTTCGGGTTGCACGACCACGCGCCGGACCGGGACGCGCTCGCCGGCGCCCGGGGTGACGGAGCCGATGCGGACGTCGATCAGCTGCGGCGGCCACGCCGCAGGCGACCCGACGGCGGCGCCGGTGATCGAGCCGCAGTGCCCGGCCGTCAGCACCCACTTGGGAGCGATCAGCGTGCCGGTGCACAGGAACGACGAGCCGAAGGTGATCTCGGCGACGGCCGGATAAGCGCCCGGCGCGGCGTCACGGCCGCCGACGACGGCGCTCGAGGGACTGGCGATGACGAGGCTGGCGGCGAGCACGGCCGCGACGGCGAGAAGTCGGCTCATGCCCCCTACAACGAGAACGGGCGCCCGAACTTGCGGGCGCCCGTTCTCGAACGCTCAGACGATCAGTCGCGATCGTCCCAGTCGTCGTCGTGCCAGCGATCGCCGTGGTTCCAGCGATCGTGGTCCTTCTTGGCACCGATCGTGAACTCCTGCGTCTGCGGGTTGAGGTGGCGCAGCTTCATCGCCCTGTCCACGTCGCGGTCGCCCTTGAGCTGCCACGTGTACAGGCCGCGGTTGATGTCGGACTCGTAGAGCAGCCCGTTGTAGAAGTACGTCCCCCAGTCGCCGCCGATCGTGTTCGCACCCGATGGGAGCGGTGCGAGCGGAGCCGGATCCGCGAACGCGATCTCGCGCGCGTTCGCCGGGTTCGAGAAGTCCAGCACGCCGATGCCCGACTGGTAGCTGCCGTGGACGAGGATGTCGTCGTGCTTGGTCGGGACGATGTTGTAGTTGTGCAGCGTGCAGTTCTCCTGCGCGGTCTGCGCACGCTTGAGCGCCCACTTCCCGAGCGGCTCCCCCGAGTCGGTCTCGTAGAAGAAGAACGACTTCATGTCGTCCGTCTGCGTCCCGGTCGTGCCCGGGATCGGCGCGCCGGTGGCGAGGCACCGTGGCACGACGCCGCCGCCCGGCTCATGACCGAAGATGATCGTGTCGCCATCCCACGAGAACGCGGCCGAGTGGCCGGTCGGGTTGTTCACGTTGGGCGGGCCGGCCGCGATCTCCTCGACGACGTCGCTGTAGAGGAACCGCGGGTTGTCGCGCGATCCGCCGTCCTTGCCGCCCAGGCTCCAGACGGCGTAGCCGACGCCGCCGGCGCAGGCGGCCTTGTTCGCGCGGCCAAGGATGACGGCTGTGTCGTGGCACGCGAAGTTGTTCGCCGCACCGGCCTCCTTGTCGGCGAAGTCGAAGTGCAGGAACTCGGACTCCTCGGGCCGGCTCAGCGGCACCTCGACGATGTCGATGCCCTCGCAGAGGGCGCTGGACGGAGTGCTGTAGACCAGCAGGCGACGGTTGCGCAGGTCCGGCACGCCGGTCGCGGTGTGCGAGCCGCACGTCAGGTCCACGCTGGCGACGAGGTCGGGGTTGCCGGGATCTGAGACGTCGAAGACGTGGAGGCCCTCGAAGCCGCCCGTGCCGGGAGGCCCACCGGACGGACCGGCGGGAACGGGCTCACCGTCGCAGGTCGTGCCCGCGACCGAGTTGTTGGAGTCCCAGGTGCGGACGAGGATGCTGCCCCAGACCACCACGTCGCCCTGGCCCGCGCCGTTCGAGGCCTGGCAGTCGCGGTAGTCGGCCAGCTCCACCGGGTTGCGCGGATCGTCGATGTCGATGATCCGGAAGCCGGCAAACGTGCCCTGGTAGGCCGTGTCGCCCCAGAACGCGAGGTCGGAGATGAAGCCGCCGAACGAGTTCAGCGGCGGCCGCGGCTGCCGATCCTGGAAGCTCAGCAGCCGCATGTTGGGCGACGTCGTGAAATCGGCGCCGCCGTCGTCGGGCGGCGTCACGAGGCTCGCGGCCGTGCCCCCGGCCCCGAACGCGAGTAAGTTCGTCTGCTCCATCGGATGCCCTGACGCAGCAGCCGGAACAGCGAGCATGGACGCACAAGCGAGTAACAGCGTGAGGCGGGTCCTCATCTGCCCCTCCTGTATGTGAGTGGTGCGCAGGCCGGCCCTTGCCCGGCCCCTTGCTCAGCACTCTGGCGCGCATGTGCGTGCGCGTCAAGGACGGGCGCCGGGACCCGCCCGGCGCCCGCCCTCGATCACGTCAGTGAGCTAGTCGCGATCGTCCCAGCGATCGTCGTGCCACTTGTCGTCGGAGTTCCAGCGATCGTGGTCCTTCCTGGCCCCGATCGTGAACTCCTGCGTCTGGGGGTTCAGGTGCCGCAGCTTCATGGCGCGCTCGGTGTCGCGCTCGTCGAGGTCCCAGGTGTACAGGCCGCGCGTGATGTCGGCCTGGTAGATGACCCCGTTGTAGAAGTACGACGACCAGTCGCCGCCGTCCTGCGTGCCGCCGGCCGCGGTGAGCGGCAGCGGGGCCGGGTCGGCGAACGCGATCTCGCGCGCGTTGGCCCGGTTGCTGAAGTCCAGCACGCCGATGCCCGACTGGTAGGAGCCGTGCACCAGGATGTCGTCGTGCTTGGTCGGGACGATGTTGTAGTTGTGCAGGGTGCAGTTCTCGATCTCCGTCTGCGGGCGGACGTGGGTCCACTTGCCCTGCGGCTCGCCCGAGTCGGTCTCGTAGAAGAAGAACGACTTCATGTTGTCGTTCTGCACGCCGACGGGCGCGCCGCCGTTGGTGACGGGCTCGCCCGTCGCCTTGCAGCGTGACTGCAGGCCGCCGCCTGGCTCGTGGCCGAAAATGATCGTCTCGCCGTCATACGAGAAGGCGGCCGAGTGACCCGTCGGGTTGTCGACGTTCGGCGCGCCGGCGGCGATCTCCGGGACCACGTGGTTGTAGAGGAAGCGCGGGTTGTCGCGCGAGCCGCCGTCCTTGCCGCCGATGCTCCAGACGGCGAAGCCGACGCCTCCGGCGCAGGCGACCTTGTTCGCGCGACCGAGGATCACGCCGGTGTCATGGCAGGCGAAGTTGGTCGCCGCCCCGGGCGCCCGGTCGGCGAACTCGAAGCGCAGGAACTCGGACTCCTCGGGCCGGCTCAGCGGCACCTCGACGATGTCGAGGCCCTCGCACGCGGCGCTCGACGGGGTGCCGTAGACCAGCAGCCGCCGGTTGCCCAGATCCGGCACGGCGGTGAGCGTGTGCGTACCGCACGCGAGGTCGATGCTGGCGACGAGCTCGGGGTTGCTCTTGTCGCTGATGTCGAAGACGTGCATGCCTTCGAAGCCCTGCGGGACGGGCTGGCCGTCACAGGTCTGAGTGGTTCCCGCGTTCGCATCCCAGGCGCGGACGAGCACGCTGCCCCAGACGACCACGTCGCCCTGGCCGCCGCCGGCGCTGTTGCCGCACTGCTCGTAGTTGAGGATCTCCCTCGGCCGGCGCGGATTGTCGACGTCGAGGATGCGGAACCCGTTGAACTGGCCCTGGTACGCCGTGTCGCCCCAGAAGGCGAGGTCGGTGTTGAAGCGGTTGAAGTCGTTCGGCGCCACCCGCCGCTCTGAGAAGCCGAGCTGCTTGATGTTGCGTGACGTGGTGAAGTCCGCTCCGCCGTCGTTCGGCGGCGTATGGGTCAACGCCGCGGTGGCGTTGCCGAGCGTCTGCGCGAGCGATACGACCTGAACGGGATGTGCCGAGGCGGCCACGGGCAGCGCGAGACACGCGCCGATCGCGACTAATAGCGCAAGGCGAACCCTCATGAACCCCTCTCCCTCCTGTCGGAGCCTTTCCCTGGCGGACCATACGTACGGCCGCTGGGCAAGTCTCGGAAGTGGGCAGGATCGTGAAAGCGCTCGAGACGGGTAGGCTCCCGCGCGGCAGATTCGTCTACGGGAGGAGATGAGTCACATGCGCGCAGGGCGCACCTGGCCGCTGGCGGCGGCCGCATTCGTCGTACTCGCTCTCGCGGCTCCGGCCGCGGCGCACGAGAACGGGCTGGGGTCGAGCTGGCTGACCGAGGATCATCCGGGCTGGTACTGGCCCAGCACCTCGAGCCAGAGCGACAACTTCGAGATGGTCGGCAGCGTCGAGCGGACCGTGGCGAGCAGCACGTACCGCAACTCCGACCTGGCGTTCTGGGGCCGGCTCGCCTACGCCGGCCACTACGAGGGCTTCCAGATCGTCGACGTGGGCAATCCGAGCAAGCCGAAGCAGCTCGTCGACGTCAAGGACTGCCCCGGCTCGCAGCACGACGTCTCCGTCTGGGGCGGCCTGCTGTTCGTCTCGGTCGAGACCCCGCGGACGAGCCCGGACTGCGACTCCACCGCCCAGCCGGCCGGGACGCCGGGCTTCGAGGGCATCCGCATCTTCGACGTCTCCAACCCGCGCTCGCCGGTCCTGGTCAAGGGCGTGCCGACCGACTGCGGCTCCCACACCCACACGCTGGTCCCCGACCCGCGCCACCACCGCGTGCTGCTCTACGTCGCCTCGTACACGGCCGCCGAGCTCGCGCCGTCGAGCTACGGCAACGAGTGCAAGCGGTTCGACGCGAACGGCCAGCCGCTGCACAACAAGATCTCCGTCGTCGAGGTGCCGCTGCGCGACCCGGGCAAGGCCAGCGTGGTCAGCGAGCCGCGCTTCCCGCAGAAGGAGTACCGCGTGGGCTGGTACGGCTGCCATGACATCACGGTCTTCATGGAGCTCGAGAAGGCGGCCAGCGCGTGCATGGGCGAGGGCCAGATCTGGGACATCTCCGACCTCGAGCACCCGCGCACCGTCGGCCGCGTGTTCAACCCCAACGTCGAGTTCTTCCACTCGGCGACGTTCTCCTACGACGGCAGGCGCGTGATCTTCGGCGACGAGGCCGGCGGCGGGACCGGTCCGGCGCTGCACCTCGGCCGACCCGGCCACGCGCGGCGCGCTGTGGTTCTACGACGTCAGGAGCATCCGCAGCCTCGGCGAGGAGGTCGTGACGCCGCGCAGCTCGTGGAAGGTGCCGCGCATCCAGGAGAAGCTGACGCCGGGCCAGGCGCAGGACCCGAACTGCACGATGCACAACTTCAACACGCTGCCGACCTCACGCGGCGACGTGCTGGTCTCCTCGGCCTATGCGGCCGGGACCACGATGGTCGACTTCACGAACCCCTCGAGGCCGCGTGAGATCGGGCACCTGGACCCGCACGGGGCCAACACATGGTCGGCGTACTGGTACAACGGTCACGTGTTCACGAACGACGGCGGCCGCGGCGTCGATGTCCTGAGGGTGCGCGACCGCGCCACCAAGGGCGCCCGGAAGCTGCCGTTCTCCAACCCGCAGACCCAGTTGTTCCAGATCCGCTGAGACTCGAAGGCCTCCACCACATCACGGCGATCACCGGGGACGCGCTCCGGAACCTCGACTTCTACACGCGCGTCCTCGGTCTGCGCCTGGCCGCCAAGACGGTCAACCAGGACGACCCGAGCGTCTACCACCTGTTCTACGCCGACGAGCAGGGACGCCCGGGCTCCGAGCTGACCTTCTTCGAGTACCCGCGCGCGACGCCCGGCCGGGCGGGCGCCGGCATGGTCCACACGATCGTCTGGCGCGTCGGGAGTCCTGCCGCGCTGGACTTCTGGGAGAAGCGCGTCCCGGACGTTCAGCGATCGGAGGACAGCCTGCGGTTCGCCGACTTCGAGGGGCTGCGCCACGAGCTGGTCGTCCGGCCGGGCGTCGACGAGCCTCTGATCGCCGAGCACCCGGAGATCCCGCCCGAGCACGCGCTCCAGGGCTTCGACGGCGTGCGCGCCTACAGCGGCGACCCCGCCCGCAGCGGCGCGCTGCTGGAGAAGGTGCTGAGTGCCCGCCAGGTCGGCGAGGCGGCGTGGGAGCTGCGCGGGAACAAGCGCGGCAGCACGATCGAGTACGACAAGGCGCCGGCGCTGCTCGGCCGCCAGAGCGCCGGCACCGTCCACCACGTCGCGTGGGGGACCAACGTCGTCGAGCACAAGCGCTGGCACGACCTGCTCGAGCTCGTCGGCGTCGCCAACAGCGGGATCATCGACCGCCACTACTTCCACTCGATCTACTTCCGCGAGCCGAGCGGCGTGCTCTTCGAGATCGCCGACGACTACCCGGGCTTCACCGTCGACGTGCCGCTGGACCAGCTCGGCTCGGTGGTCATCCTGCCGCCGCGCCTGGAGCCGCAGCGCGCCGAGATCGAGAAGCGCCTCACCCCCCTGCCCGACCCCCGAGAAGGCTGGGCGAGAACCTAGGGGTACGGGTGGCCGCACCCCAAGGGATCGCGGCCGCGAAGATGGGGGTCATGGTTTGGGGGTGCCCTCGATGACCGGGGGACCGCGCAGGTAGATGCTCCGCCCATGATCACCTGCACGGAGGGCACCGCGATCGACCCGAACCTCGCGATCCTCGAGCCCGGGGAGCCGGGCTGGGACCACGCCCGGCGCGCTTTCGACCTCGCCGTCGACCAGCGCCCCGCCGCCGTCGCCGTCCCGACCGACGAGCAGGGCGTCGCCGCCGCCATCCTCGAGGCGCGCCGGCGCGGCCTGCGCGTGGTCGCCCAGTGCGGTGGTCGTGGCGCCTCGCGCCTCGGCCCGCTCGACGACGCCCTCCTGCTGCGGACCGCCGGCCTGGCCGGCGTCGAGATCGACGCCCGCGCCCACCGCGCGCGCATCAAGGCCGGCGCCCGCTGGGCGGACCTCGCCGACCGCGCGTCGTTCCTCGGCCTCGCCCCCGCCGGCGGGTTCGACCGCGAGGCGAGCATCGTCGGCACGGTGCTCGGTCACGGCATGGGCTGGCTGGCCCGCCGCCACGGCGTCGCCGCGGCGGGCGTGACCGCCGTCGAGTACGTCACCCCCGAGGGCGAGCTCGAGCGCAGCGAGGAGCTTCCGCACGAGGGCGTGATCACCGCGCTGGAGCTCGTGCTGCACCCGGCCGAGGATCTCTACGCCGGCGCGCTGTTCTTCTCCTTCGACCGCGCCGCCGGGGTGCTGCACGCGTGGCGCGACTGGACCGAGACGGCCCCGCGCGAGATCACCTCCGTCGGGCGGCTCATGCAGTTCGGCGACGGCCCCGAGGTCGCCGAGCTGGTGCGCGGACGCTCGTTCGTGGTGATCGAGGCCGCCTACCTGGGCGCCGAGGCCGACGGCGCGGACCTGATCCGCCCGCTGCGCGACCTGCGGCCCGAGCTCGACACCTTCACGATCGTCCCCCCGTCCGCGCTCGGACACCTGCACATGGAGCCCGAGCACCCGATCGCGCGCCTGGCCGACGACGGACTCGTGGGTGCGCTCCCGGCCGCCGCGATCGACGACCTCGTCGCCGTCGCCGGCCCGGGCTCGGACTCGCCGCTCGCCACCGTCGAGCTGCGGCACGCGAGCGGGGCGCTCGAGACGCTGGAGAACGGGTTCTTCACGCACGCGGCAGGGATGCCGACCGACACCGCATCGGCAGCGGCGATCGAGGCGCAGCTCGCCCTCGTCGCAGCCGCGCTGGCGCCCTACGGGGCGTATCAGCTGAGCTAAAAGCGAGCGGGTGGCGGCGCAGAGTCGCAGGAGGAGAGGTGCGATGTGCGCGCCGCCGTTCCCACTCGCTGTCAACAGGTTGTCAGCCGCCCGCCGCCGCTCCCATCGCCCGGCGGTCGGAATCGGCGTCTTCAC
The DNA here is from genome assembly GCA_963835525.1 of uncultured Solirubrobacteraceae bacterium. Lineage (GTDB taxonomy): Bacteria > Actinomycetota > Thermoleophilia > Solirubrobacterales > Solirubrobacteraceae > DASSUW01. Next base: position 353,915 of record CAWIFM010000008.1, on the reverse strand, counting down.
GAATCGCCATGCGGTCGAGGCTTGACTGAACGCGCACGATTCCGACAATCTCCCCTCAACAGCAACAAGTGGAGGGGGAAGTAATGAGGAAGGTCTTACCGCTGGCGGCGGTCGTCGCGCTGCTGTGCGCGGCTCCGGCGTTCGGCACCGGTGGGAGCAGCGACTCCAAGAAGCTCAGGGACGCCGTCGGCGTCAAGGGCATGCTGGTCCATGAGGCCGCGCTCAACACAATCGGCGAGCTGGCCAACGGCAACCGGCTGGCGGGCACCAAGGGACATGACGCGTCCTCGCTGTACGTCGGCGTCAACTCCGCGTTCGCCGGCTTGAAGGTCTCGCAGCACGAGTTCGACTACGACCTCGACTTCCTGGCCGACTGGAAGCAGCCGAAACTGGACATCACGACGCGCGGGAAGCGGCGGTCGTTCAACCCAGGCATCGCCGGCGCGTCGTTCGAGTTCGGCGGCGACTTCGGCTCGATGTACAGAACGGAGTCGAAGTCGACCGACATCACCGCCCCGGTGTGGGCGGCCGACGTCCGCTACCCGGCCGGCCCCACCGCGAACGGCAACACGAGCGGCTGCGAGGCGTCGGACTACGACGGCATGCCGGCCGGCGCGATCGTCGTCGTCCAGCGTGGCACCTGCCCGTTCGCGACGAAGTTCCTGCTCGCCGACCAAGTGGGCGCCGGAGCGATGTTGCTCTCCAACGAGGGCAACAGCCCGCCCCTCCCCGATCGCACGCTGCCGCTCTGGTTCAACGTCGACGGCCTCACGACGCCGTCCGCGGCGGTCACGGTCGAGACCGCCACCGCCCTGGCCAATGGCGTCCAGAAGGGCCTCACCGGCCTGACCGCCCGGATCCGGATGGACTGGCGGCCCGGCACCTATCCGACCCAGAACGTCATCGCGGAGACCAAGACCGGCGATCCGAACAACGTGATCGTGGTCGGCGCCCACCTCGACAGCGTCGGCCCGGGCTCCGGCATCAACGACAACGGGTCAGGCTCGGCGGCGCTGCTCGAGATGGCCAAGCACATCAACAAGATGAAGCTGCGCAACAAGGTCCGCTTCATCTGGTTCAGCGCCGAGGAGTCCGGACTGCTCGGCTCCGAGGCGTACGTGGCGAGCCTGGACGACGTCCAGCGGAGCAAGATCGCGGCGATGTTGAACTTCGACATGATCGCCTCGCCGAACTTCGCGCGGTTCGTCTACGACGGCGACCAGGGCAGCTTCCCGCCGGGGCCTGGCGACCTGGTGGCGCCTCCCGGCTCGGACGAGATCGAGAAGCTATTCCTCGACTACTTCGCCAGCCAGAGGCTGGCGAACGAGCCGACGGCGTTCGACGGGCGCTCCGACTACGGGCCGTTCATCGAGGCCGGGATCCCGGCCGGCGGCCTGTTCACGGGCGCCGAGGAGGTCAAGACGCCGGCCCAGGTCGCGCTCTATGGCGGCACCGCGGGCGTCCCGTTCGACATCTGTTACCACCAGGGCTGCGACGACTTCTTCAACCTGAACAAGCGCGGGTACGAGGAGATGGCCGACGCGGCCGCCCACGTGCTCGTCACGCTCGCTCAGGCGAAGACGCTGCCCGCCCGCAGCGCTCCGGTCGCCACCGCGGCCGCGCGCAGCATGGCCAAGGCCGACATCCACGGGATCTCGCGTCCCGCGACGCCGGCCGACGCAGGAAGCTAAGGCCGCTCGCCGGCCCAGGCCCGCTTCAGCAGCTCCCGTGCCGCTCGCTCGTCGAGCGGCACGGGGTTGCCGGCGCCCGCCACCTCCGGCACCACCTCGTCGAGCCGCTCCTCCGCGAGCCCGAGCTCGCGCAGGCCGGTCGGCGCGCCGATCCGGCGCTCGAGGTCGTAGATCCCGCCGGCCAGGTCCTCCGCGCCGAGCGCGGCGGCGAGCCGCGCGGACGCCTCGGGCACGGCGGGCGCGTTGAGCGCCGCGACGTGGCTGAGCACGGCCGAGTGCGTCTCGGCGTGCGGGAGGTCGAAGGCGCCGCCGAGCAGGTGGCAGATCCGATGGTGGAGGGCGCCCCCGACGACCCCGAAGGTCCAGCCCGCCAGCGCGGCGCCGTACAGCAGCCGCTCGTGGTCGCCGGAGTCGAGCCCCTCGCGCAGTGCCCGCGCTCCGCCCTCGGCCAGCAGCGTGCTGACCGGCGTCGCTCCCTCTGCCCACAGCGCGTCGACGCAGTGCGCCAGCGCGTTCATCGCGCTCGGCCCCGCGACCTCGGGCGGCAACTCGCGAACCAGGTCGGGGTCGTAGACCACGGTGCGCGGCCGGACCGCCTCGTCGCGGCCCGTGCGCTTGCGGCCCTCGGCGGTGAGGCCGTAGACGTTCGTCATCTCCGAGCCGGCGTAGGTGGTCGGCACGGCCACGATCGGCGCGTGCGTGGTGAGGGCGATCGCCTTCGCGAGCCCGATCGCCGACCCGCCGCCGATCGCGATCAGGCCTTCGGCGCCGAGCTCGGCGAAGCGCGCCCGTGCCCGCTCGGCCAGCTCGGCCGGCACGTGGCGCCGGACCTCGCCGAACGTGTCCGCGCCCAGCTCGGCGGCCAGGCGCTCCGCGGCGGCAGCCTGCGACCCGCCGTGGACGACCAGCCAGCGGCGCGGCTCGAGCTCGCCGGCCAGTCGCTCGAAGCTGCCGGCGCCGAACACGATGCGGAACCCGGGCTGGACGTGCTCGAAGTTCACCGGGCCATCACCCTGCGGGTGAGCTCGTACAGGGCTCGCACCCCGAGCTCGATGTCCTCGTCGCGGCTGTCCTCGGCGCTGGTGTGGCTCACGCCGCCGAGGCTGCGCACGAACAGCATCACGGCGGGCAGCGCGCGCGCCATCTCGGACGCGTCGTGCAGCGGGCCGCTGGGGAGCGAGTGGCAGGTGCCGGCGAGCCCGGCGGCGACGTCCTCGGCGACGGCGATCAGCTCGCGGTCGAAGCGGATCGGGTCGATCGCAAAGACCGGCTCCCAGGCGACCTCGCAGCCCTCCTCGCCGGCGATCCGGTCCGCCTCGAGACGCGCGTTCGCGTGCATGGCGGCGAGCTCACCGGGGTCGAGCGCGCGCAGGTCGAGGGTCAGCTCGCAGCGGCCGTTGAAGGCGGTCGGGAAGCCGGGCTCCACGCGCACGGGCCCGGTCGTGGCGCGCGCGTCATCGCGCCGTGCCGCGTCGTCGCGGAAGGCGACGGCGCTGCGGGCGGCGGCCACGAAGGCATCCCGCCGGGCGTCCATCGGTGTGGCGCCCGAGTGGGCGTGCGCGCCCGTGAAGGTCAGGCGGTGGCGCTCGACGCCGAAGCTGCCGAGCACCACGCCGAGCGGCAGGTCCATCCGCTCCAGCACCGGCCCCTGCTCGATGTGCAGCTCGAGGTAGGCGGTCGCCCCGGCGAGCCGCTCGCGGGCCTCGCCGGCGCGGTCGAGGTCGACGCCGTGGGCGGCGAGCGCGTCGGGCAGCGCGACGCCGTCGCGGTCGATGAGGCCGCGCACGGCATCCGGGTCGAGCGTGCCCGCGCAGGCGCTGGAGCCGAGCAGGCTGCGGCCGAAGCGCGCGCCCTCCTCGTCGGCCCAGTCGACGAGCTTGACGGTGACCGCCCGGTCCCCGGCGGCCAGCGCGCGCACGACCTCGAGCGCGCCGAGCACACCCAGCGTGCCGTCGAGCCGGCCGCCGTCGGGCACCGAGTCGAGGTGGCTGCCGACGATCACGAAGCGCTCGGAGTCGCCCGGCAGCGTCGCCCACAGGTTCCCCGCCTGGTCCCGCTCGACGGTCACGCCGGGGATGGCGTCGAGCTCGGCGCGCAGCCATTCGCGCGCGGCGATCCACGTGTCCGTCCAGGCGACACGCTGGGCGCCGCGCTCGTCCGAGGTGAGGCGGGCGAGCTCCCGGAGTCCCTGAACGGCGCGTGCGGCGTCGACCACGGGTGCAGCTTGGCGGACGCGGGTAGTTAGGCTTCCCTAAGAGATGTCGTCGATGACGAGCAGCTCCATGGCGCTCGGCGAGCGCCGCACGCTGCCGCGGCTCGCCGGGCTCCCCCTGTGCGCCGCCGCGCTTGGCCTCGTGTGCATGCTCAGCATCGCCATCGGCGCCAAGGCGATCCCGCTCGGCGACGTCGCGGCCGGCCTGTTCGGCGACGACGGCTCGGAGTCCGCGGCGATCGTGCGCGAGCTGCGCGTGCCGCGCACGCTGGTGGGCCTCGCCGTCGGCGTCGCGCTCGGCCTCGCCGGCGCGCTCATGCAGGCGCTCACCCGCAATCCGCTGGCCGACCCCGGGATCCTCGGCGTCGAGGCGGGCGCCGCCGCGGCGATCGTGACCGCGATCGGCCTCCTCGGCATCACCCAGCCGCGCGGCTACATCTGGTTCTCGTTCCTCGGCGCGGCGGTCGCCTCGATCGTGGTCTACCTGCTCGGCTCGCACGGCCGGGCGGGCGCCACGCCGGTGCGGCTCGCGCTGGCCGGCACCGCGGTGACGTTCGCCCTCACGGCCTACACCAACGGGGTCACGCTGCTCGACCCGGAGGCGTTCGACGAGTACCGCCACTGGGTGGTCGGCTCGCTGGCCGGGCGCGACATGCAGATCCTCAGCGAGGTCGGGCCGTTCCTGGTCGTCGGCGTGCTGATCGCGCTCGCGCTCGCACGGCCGCTGAACGCGCTCGCGCTCGGCGACGACCAGGGGCGCGCGCTGGGCGCACGCGTCGGGCGCACGCGCGTGCTGGGCGCCGTCTCGATCACGCTGATGTGCGGCGCCGCCACCGCGGTCGCCGGCCCGATCGTCTTCGTCGGGCTGTGCGTCCCGCACATGGCGCGCGCGATCGCCGGCCCCGACCAGCGCTGGGTGCTGGGCTACTCGCTGCTGCTCGCCCCGATCCTGCTGCTGACCGCCGACATCATCGGCCGCATCGTGATCTCGCCGTCCGAGCTCGAGGTCGGGATCGTCACGGCGCTGATCGGCGCCCCCGTGTTCATCGCGCTCGTGCGCCGGAAGCGGATCGCGCAGCTGTGACCGCGCTGGCCTTCGCCGGGATGTCGGTGCGCGTGCACACGCGCTCGCTGGTCGTCTGCGGCGTGCTGCTGGCCGCCCTGCTGCTCGCCGCCGTCATCAGCATCGGCACCGGCGACTTCCCGCTCTCCCCCGGCGACGTGATCGCCGTGCTGGTGGGCCAGGGCGACCCGGCGAGCGAGTTCATCGTGGAGACGCTGCGGCTGCCGCGCGTGGCCGTGGCCGTCCTCGTGGGCGCCGCGTTCGGGATCGCGGGCGCGATCTTCCAGAGCATCTCGCGCAACCCGCTCGGCAGCCCGGACATGATCGGCTTCACCATGGGCTCGGTCACCGGGGCCGTGCTGGTGATCCTGGTGATCGAGGGGACGACGGGCCAGGTCGCGCTCGGGGCGATCGTGGGCGGCCTCGTGACCGCCGTGATCATCTACCTGCTCGCGCTGCGCGGCGGGGTGCAGGGCTACCGGCTGGTGCTCGTCGGCATCGGCATCGCCGCGGTGCTGCAGGCGGTCAACGCCTACCTGGTCGCGCGGGCGACGCGCGAGGACGCCTACGAGGCGGCGCACTGGATGATCGGCAGCGTCAACGGCCGCGGCTGGGAGCACGTCTGGCCGGTCACGGCCGCGCTCGCCGTGCTGGTGCCGGCGGCGCTCATCCTCGCGCGCCCGCTCGCGCTGCTCGAGATGGGCGACGACGCGGCGCGCTCGCTCGGCGTCGCAGCCGAGCGCTCACGGCTGGCGCTGGTGTTCGTGGGGGTCGGGCTGACGGCGGTGGCGACGGCGTCGTGCGGGCCGATCGCCTTCGTGGCGCTCGCCGCGCCGCAGATCGCGCGGCGGCTGACGCGCGCGGCCAACCCGGGCCTCATCTCGGCGGCGCTGATGGGAGCCCTGCTGCTGGTGGTGAGCGACCTCGCGGCGCAGCGCGTGCTCAGCGTCGACCTGCCGGTCGGCGTCATGACCGCCGCGCTCGGCGGCGTCTACCTCTGCTGGCTGCTCTCGACCGGATGGCGGCGGACATGACGCGCCTGCGCGGCGACGATCTCGAGCTCGCCTACGACCAGCGCGTCGTGGCCGAGCGTCTGGGGATCGAGATCCCGGACGGCTCGTTCACGATCATCGTGGGGCCGAACGCGTGCGGCAAGACGACGCTGCTGCGCGCGCTCGCCCGCCTGCTCAAGCCGCGCCGGGGCGGCGTCTTCCTCGACGGCGAGCTGATCACCTCGCGGCCCTCGAAGGAGGTCGCTCGCGAGCTCGGGCTGCTGCCGCAGAGCGCGATCGCGCCCGACGGGATCACGGCCGCCGACCTCGTCGCGCGCGGCCGCTACCCCCACCAGCGGCTGCTGCGCCAGTGGTCCGCGGACGACGCGCGGGCGGTCCAGGCGGCGATGGCCGCGACGCGGGTCGACGACCTCGCCGACCGGATCGTCGACGAGCTGTCGGGCGGTCAGCGCCAGCGCGTCTGGCTCGCGATGGCGCTCGCGCAGGAGACGCCGATCCTGCTGCTCGACGAGCCGACCACGTTCCTCGACATCGCCCACCAGGTCGAGGTGCTCGACCTGTGCGCCGAGCTGCACGCGGAGCGCGGCCGCACGCTGGTCGCCGTGCTGCACGACCTCAACCATGCCTGCCGTTATGCGACGCACCTGGTCGCCATGCGCGAAGGCGCGATCGTCGCGCAGGGCGAGCCGGCGGAGACGGTCACCGCCGAGCTGGTCGAGGACGTCTTCGGGCTGCCGTGCCGGGTGATCGACGACCCGGAGAGCGGGACCCCGCTCGTGGTGCCTGTGGCGCGCCGCGTGCGGGCGCCGCGATGACGCGCCCGCCCGAGGAGATGTGCTGACCCGCTAGAACGATGGGGAGTGGCCCGCCGTCGCTCCCGCTACAGCTCGCCCGGACCCCGTGCGGGCTCGGTGCTGCTCGACAGCCCCGCCCGGCGGCGCCGGCGCCGGCGGCGGCCCCGGATCGGCCGCTGGCTGCTCGTGCTGGCGATCCTCGCGGCGATCGCGGGCGGCGTGTACGCCTGGCGCAGCCAGGTCGAGGCCGGCGACGCGCGGCACGAAGCCGCCGAGCGCTACGCGGCCGCGTGGGCGCGCGACGACCACTCGGCGATGTGGCGCGAGCTGACGGCGCGCGCCCGCGAGGCGAACCCCGAGCGCCGGTTCGTCACCGCCTACCGCAACGCGTACCGTGAGGCGGGCGTCGAGAAGGTCACGATCGGCCGGCTCGGCCCGGAGCGCGACGGCCGGGTGGCCGTGCCGGTGACGATCGAGACCGACATCTTCGGCACGCTGCGCGGGACGCTCGCCGTGCCGGTGTCCGGCCGGGGCGACGAGGCGGGCGTCGACTGGGACTTCTCGCTGCGGCTGCCGGGCCTGCGGCGCGACGAGGCCGTGGTGCAGCGCGCGGGCCGGCAGCCGCGGTCGGGCTCGGTGCTCGCCGCCGACGGCTCGCCACTCGACCTCGGCGCGATCGCGCGGGGCCTCGAGCGGATGCACGAGGATCGCCTCAACGGCCATCCGTCGGCGCAGCTGCTGTTCGGCGAGCGCGTGGTCGCGCGCACGCGCGCCGTCCGCGGCCGCAATGTGCGGACGACGATCGAGCCGGGACTGACGCGCGCGGCGAGGTCGGCGCTCGGCAACCGGCTCGGCGGTGTGGCCGTCATCCGCCCGCGCGACGGGTCGGTGCGCGCGCTCGCCGGGCTCGCGGTGTCGGCGCCCCAGCCACCCGGCTCGGTCTTCAAGATCATCACCGTCGCGGAGGCGCTCGACGAGCGGATCGCGCGGCCGGACACGAGCTATCCGGTGCGGACGGCGGCGACCCTGTCGGGCGTCACGCTGCGCAACGCGGGCGGCGAGTCGTGCGGCGGGACGCTGACCAACTCGTTCATCCACTCCTGCAACTCGGTCTTCGCGCCGCTCGGTGCCGAGCTCGGCGCGCGCAAGCTCGTGGCCGCCGCGCGCGCCTTCGGGTTCGGCGAGCAGCCGAAGATCCCGGAGGCCAAGCCGAGCACCATCTCACCGCCCGCCGAGCTGCGCGACGACCTCGCCGTCGGCGCGGCGGCGATCGGCCAGGACCGCGACCTCGCGACGCCTTTGACCATGGCCAGCGTGGGCGCCACGATCGCCTACGGCGGCCGGCGCGCGCGGCCGCGCATCACCACGCTCGAGCGCGTCCGGCGCAAGCGCGTCGTGTCCGCGCGCGCGGCCCACGACGTGCGCGACATGATGATCGGCGTCGTCCAGTCGGGCACGGGCACGGCCGCGGCGCTTCCCGGCGTGCAGGTGGCGGGCAAGACGGGGACCGCAGAGCTGGTGCCGAACTCGACCGATCCCAAGGACGCCAACGCCTGGTTCGTGGCCTTCGCCCCGGCAGATCGGCCGCGGGTGGCGGTGGCCGTGATGCTGGTCGGGGCAGGGTTCGGCGGGACGGCTGCCGCGCCGGTGGCGCGTGAGGTGCTCGCGGCGGCGCTGTAGCGCGAACGCTAAGCCCGCAGCAACAACCGCAGGATCGGCTCCGCCCGCCGCGCGTCGGGCTGCTCGCCGGTGATCAGGTCGAGGTAGGTGTAGGACTCGATCAGCCGCACGATCACGTAGGCGACCTCGCGCAGGTCGACGGGCAGGTCGAGCCGGCCCGCCTCGGTCTCCTCGATCAACAGGTCGTGGATGGCGTCGATCAGGCGTGGCTGGAAGCCGCTCTCACCCCGGGTGAGCAGCCGCATCGCCGACTCCCCCTCCTCGCCCAGCCAGCGCCGCATCCCGGGGTTGGTGATCACGTCGTCGAGGAAGCGGGTGACGACCTGGACGAGCCGCTCGGGCCCCGTCGCCGTGACCTCGGCCTCGATGTTGTCGAGCGTGCGGCGGGCCAGCGACCAGATGACCTCGACCAGCAGATGCTCGCGCGAGCCGACCCAGCGGTAGAGCGTCACGCGGCTCACGCCGAGCTCCTCGGCGAGGCTGCTCATGTCGATGCGCTCGCACGCCTGGAACCGCCTGCGCGCGCGCAGGAAGGCGTCGAGAGCGGTTGGGCGCGTATGTAACATCCGCGAATCCTGTAACAGGAGGGCTCGTGCGACGGTACCTGCTGCTGACATTGTCGACCATGGCCCCCTTGCTGGCGGTGGTGTCGCCCGCGTCCGCGGACCGGGTCTTCACGGTCGGCGGCGCGAAGGCACCCGGGCCCGCGCGCTTCGACCGCGTGCAGGTGATCGAGCAAGGGCCGCGCAGGGCCCAGAACGTGCTCGTGCTGGTGCCCGGCACGTCGGGCGGCGCTGCGTACTTCCGCCCGGTGGCGCGCGCGATCGCCGGCCGCCTTCCCGGCTGGAAGGTGTGGTCGGTCGACCGGCGCGAGAACCGGCTCGAGGACCATTCGGTGCTGGGGCCGGTCGTCGGCCGCGACCGCCCGACGCAGGACGCCTTCCGCTACTACCTCGAGTCGCTCACCGACCCGTCGATCACGCCGCGCTTCTCGCCGGTGACCGACGCGCCATACGCGCGCCGCTGGGGCATGGGCGTGGCCGTCCGCGACCTGCGCAACGTCGTCCGCGCGGCGCGCCGGGGTGGCCGTACCGTCGTGCTCGGCGGCCACTCCCTGGGCGCGACGATCGCGATCGCGTACGCGACCTGGGACTTCCGGGGCCGGGCCGGGGCCGAGGACCTCGCGGGCCTCGTGCTCATCGACGGCGGCGGCGGCGGCGCGCCGATCCGCCGGTCGGAGGCCCGCGAGCAGCTCGAGCAGCTCGGCGGCGAGTCGGCGTTTCTCGACCTCAGCGGCTTCGGGCTGCCGTGGGCGATCGGCGTGCTCAACGCGGTCGGCTCCACGCTTGCGGTCCAGGAGCCCGACGCCCCGGCCGTGCTCGCCGCCTGGCAGCCGCTGCCGGCCGCGCTGCGGCCGCCGGTCCCGGCCACCAACGCCGGCGGCTACGGCTACGCGGTCGACAACGACACGTCTCCGCCCAACCTGACGCTCGTGCGGATGCACATCGGCGCCCTGGCGGCGGCGGGAGACCCGCGCCCGTGGGCCGACGGGGAGCTCGGCACGGTCGCGCGCGCGGCGGAGATGTTCTCCGGCATCGTCGGCATCGACGGCACGGCCTGGTACCACCCGCGCCGCCTGTCGATCGACGGGCAGGCAGTGGCGGGCGGCGTGGCCAACCCGGCGCAGCGGCAGCTCGGCGTGCGGGCCACGCACGGCCGCGACCTCGAGCTGCCGATCTACGCGATCGAGACGTCGCTCGGCGCCGGCCGCGTGCTGAAGGGCGCACGCGCGCTGGCGCGCCGGTCGGACGTGCCGGTCACGCTCGTGGACCGGCACACGACGTACGACCACGTCGACCCGCTCTCCGCTCTGCCGGACCGCAACGCGTTCGTGAAGACGGTCATCCCGTTCCTGCGTCGGGCGAGGTGACCAGCGACAGGTAGCTGTACTCGCCAGCGCCGGGGACCATGCCCGGGCAGCCCGAGCGCAGGTCCTCGCAGCTGAAGCCGTCGATGTCGAGCCGCGAGCGGTAATAGAAGGAGAAGTCGTCCCGCCAGCGGGCGGTGAGCAGTCGGGCGTCGGCGGCCGGGGCGCCCTTGACGTACCTGTCGAACCAGGCCGTCGTGTACCAGGCCGTCAGGTCGGCGCCGCGCAGGGTGGCGCCGAAGGCCGGGTTGGCGATGAAGCTGAACTCGTAGTGGGTGCCGCCGCCGATCACGAGCTGGCCGGTGTCGACGCCCGCGCGGCTGTACTCGAGCGACTGCGCCGACTTGGCGAGCGGGTCCGGGTCCGCGGTGTAGGGCGTGGCGATCAGGCCGTAGTCGGCCGACAGGCCGAGGGCGGGCTTGGTGATCGGGACTGCGCGGCGCGCGTCGGGGTCGGCCGGGCACGGCCGCTCGCCGAGCCGGCCTGCCGCCGCCGGGTCGGCCGGGCCGAGGTTGTCCCAGGCCACGATCGCCTTCACGCGCGGGTCCCACTGGCCGACGTAGGAGACGCCCGCGGCGCCGTAGGAATGGCCCGCGAGGCCGATGCGCCCGCGGTCGAGCAGGTGCGCGAACGGGTTGTGCGCCGCGTTGAGGCCGGCGGCCACGCGGCGCTGCTGCTTGGGCGCGTGGCTCGTGCCCGTCTCACAGCTCGGGCGCGGCGTGAACGGGTGGTCGGGCGTGGAGAGGAAGAAGTCGAGCGCGTCGACCGTGCCGTCATAGAACGGGCGGCCGTCGCTCTGGGCCGGCACGCCCTCGGTCGCGTCCGGCCCCTCGCCGGGGACGTCGGACTGCCCCTGTCCCTGCGGATCCCAGGTCAGCACGACGTAGCCGGCCTTGGCGAGCGTCTGCGCCGCGTACCAGTACATCTGCTCGTCGGCCTGCACCGAGCCGTTGGTGATCACCACGCCCGGCCGCTGCGCGGGACCGGCCCTGGTGGCCCACACGTGGCCGGAGATCGTGGCGCCGCTCCGCGCGGTCCAGAGGACCGGCTCGACGAGGCCGTAGCCCTTCGGGCCCCAGTCGTAGAGCCGCGGGTCACCGGCGCAACCGTCCTCGCCGCTGGCGCAGAGGTTGGCCGAGAAGCTGCGCTCGGGGTCGGCCAGCTGGGCCTGGCGAGAAGCGAGCGCATTCGCGAGGCCCACCCGTCGCAGCAGGAGCTGACCCTCGGGCGAGCTGTAGATCGCCGCCCGCTCGGTCGTCTTGGCGAAGTTGCGCGCCTCGGTCGCCGGGTCGTAGGCAGCGGCGCTCGCCGCCGCCGCCAGGCTCCCGATCACCGCCGCCGCCAGCCCCCGCCAGAGCATCGAAGCACTGTAAAGCGGAGCGGCACCCCACGCGCCGATTGTTGAGGGTCAGACCCTTAATGTGATATCTACCTTACGTAATGGATGACCTACATGTTGAGGACGACGACCATGTCTGGCGGGCGCTCGCGCACCCGCTGCGGCGCCGGATCCTCGACGTGCTGCGGCTGCGGCCGCACACCACCGGCGGCATCGTCGAGGCGACCGGCGAGGACCGTCATGTGGTGATGCAGCACCTGCGCGTGCTGCGCGACGCCGACCTCGTGATCACCGAGGCCGACGGCCGGCGCCGCATCAACCATCTCAACCCGGTGCCGATCGGCCGCATCAACGAGCGCTGGGTGTCCCGCTACGAGGAGAACTGGGTCGCTGCGCTCGTCGGGCTGCGCGGCGCCGTCGAGCGCAAGGAGGAACGCCGTCGTGAGCGAGCGTGAGCTGCTCCACAGCATCGTGATCGCCGCGCCCATCGACGCGGTGTGGGCCGAGCTGACCCGGCTCGGCGGCCGCCAGCGGGCGATGATGGACACCGTCCTCGACAGCACGCTCGAGCCCGGCGCGCCGCTCTACTACAAGTCGGCCGACGGCACACGCGTGTTCATCGTCGGCCGCGTGATCGAGGTCGACGCGCCGCGCCAGCTCTCGCACACCCAGCGGGTGACCACGCGCGACGATCCGTTCACGGTCGTCACGTGGACGCTCGAGGAGGTCGAGGGCGGCACGCGCGTCACGATGCGCCACACCGGCTGGCCCGAGGACACCAAGAAGCTCCACCAGGTCGACGGCACGTGGGCGTCGATCATGCCCGAGCTCAAGCGGCTGCTGGAGACGGGCCAGATCAGCCGCGGCATGCGGGCCCGCTACCGGCTCTACGCCTGGTTCACCTGGGCGATGCCGGCCAAGACACGTACCGGGAACGTGCCCGAGCCGCCCGAGCTGGGCCAGACGTCGCGCACCTAGCGCGCGACGGGCGCCCGCAAACCCGGTACCGTCGTCCGTGCGCAGGGGCCTGCCCATGACAACCCAGCCGCCGTCTCGAGAAGACGCTCCCGCGAACGCGACGTGGGCGGCCGAGCCCATCCGCGCCGCCGAGCTCGAGGAGCTGCTGGTGCACGGCGCGGCAGCCGTGATCGCCACTGACCTCGACGGCGTGATCACCCACTGGAACGCGGGCGCGCAGCGTTTGTACGGCTGGTCCGGCACGGAGACGATCGGGCTCCCGTTCCTCGACCTGCTCGTGGCGCCGGACGACCGCCGGACGGCCGAGGCGAACATCGTGAGCATCCTCCGCACCGGCGGCTGGGAGGGCGACTTCACCCTGCGGTGCAAGAGCGGCGGCAGCCTGCTGGCCTACACGCGATGCGCGGTCATCAAGGACGACGCCGGCCGTCCCGTCGGGATGCTCGGGCTGTCGATGGATGCCGCCGCCCCGCCGCGTTGATGGCGGCGGGGCGAAGCGAGCTCGCTCAGCGGGCGAGCTTGACGCGGACCACGAAGTCCGATCCGCCTTCGACCTCCTTGTTGAGGATCGCCTTGCCGGTGGCGCCCTGGTAGCGGCCGGTGCCGCCGATGATCTCCATGCCGTGGAAGCGCAGCAGCGAGCCGCCGATGGCGGTGTAGCCGAAGCAGTCGGGCTCGAGCTCGGCGGTGAACGTGCAGCGCAGGAAGTCGCTCATCGTCGCCTTCCTGGCGTGCTTCTCGTGGTTGCCGACGAAGTCGAGTGAGCTGATCTCGAACACGTCGCCGGCCTGCGGCGGAGCGTCGGGCGGGCCCGGCGTAACGGTCCCGTCGATGCTCGTATAGACGAACGAGACCGGCTTGGAGAACGCGCGGATCGTCTCGGTCTTGCGCTTGCCCGCGAAGGCCGCCGGGGCGATCGCGAGCGAGGCCACGAGGGCGATCGCGAGGGTGCGGAAGTGGGTGCGTGTGGTCATGCCGACGACGCTATGGACGGCCGCAGGGCCGCACATCAGGACGAGCCCGGAACCCGGCCTCAGGGCTAGCCCTGAACCTGCAGGTAGGCGAGCACCGCGAGCACGCGGCGGTTGTCGTCCTCCCCGGGCGGGAGGCCGAGCTTCATGAGGATCGTCCGCACGTGGGTCTCCACCGTCTTCTCGGTGAGCCACAGACGCCGCGCGATCCCGCCGTTGGTGCGGCCCTCGGCCATCAGCGAGAGGACCTCGCGCTCGCGCGGGCTGAGCTCGTCGAGCGCCGTCTGGCGGCTGGGGGCGGCGATCAGCGTCGCCACGACCTGCGGGTCGAGTGCCGAGCCGCCTTCGCTGACCCGGCGGGCGGCGTCGAGGAAGTCGTCGACGTCGAGCACCCGGTCCTTGAGCAGGTAGCCGAAGCCGCCGCCGTCGGTGACCAGCTCGACGATGTGACGGGTCTCGATGTGCTGGGAGAGGACGAGCACGGCGGTGCCGGGATGCGAGCGCCGGATCTCGGACGCGGCGCGCGTCCCCTCGTCGTCGTACGACGGCGGCATGCGGACGTCCACCACCGCGAGGTCGGGCGCGTGCTCGCCGACCAGCGCCAGCAGCGTCCCGGCGTCGCCCGCGCGACCGACGACCTCGTGGCCGGCATCCTCGAGCAGCCCCGCGAGCCCTTCGCGCAGCAGGACAGTGTCCTCGGCGATCACGACGCGCACGGCAGCTCCACGGCGATGCGAGTGCCCGCGCCCGCGGGGCTCTCCAGGGCCAGCGTGCCGCCCTGCGCGGCCACGCGGTCGGCCATGCCCGCCAGCCCGCTGCCCGAGCGTGCCACCGCGCCGCCGACCCCGTCGTCGCTGACCACGAGGCGGAGCACGCCGTCGTCGCGCTCGGCGTGGACGGACACGCGCGACGGCGACCCGTGCTTGACGGCGTTGGTCAGCGCCTCGCAGGCGATGAAGTACGCGGCGGCCTCGACCTCGGGTGGCGCCCGCTCGCCCGAGGCCTCGACCACGACCGGCACCGCGGCGCCACGCGCCAGGTCGGCGAGCGCGGCCCCGAGCCCCTCGTCCAGACGCGGCGGCCGGACGCCGGCGGCGATCGTGCGCAGGTCGGCGATCGTGGCCGCCACCTCGTCGACGGCGGCGTCGAACGCCGGGGCGAGTACCTTGGCTTCGCCCGGGAGCGAGCGCTGCAGCCGGCGGAGGGTGATGCCGAGCGTGACGAGGCGCTGCTGCGCGCCGTCGTGCAGGTCGCGCTCGAGCCGGCGGCGCTCCTCATAGCCCGCCTGGGCGATCCGGGCGCGCGAGGACTCGACCTCGGCGAGCTGGAGCCGCAGCTCCACGCGCAGCCGCCCCAGCTCGACGGCGACGGCCGCGGCGTCGAGCACGCCGCCGAGCAGGTCGGGGCGGCGGGTCAGCGCCGGGTCGTGCAGGAGCATGCCGACCTCGCGGCCGATCGGCGAGCGGGCACGCCCGTCATCGGGGAGCGCCTCGACGAGATGGCCGAGACGGTCGGCGTAGGCGCTCGTCTCGGGCAGCCGGAAGAAGACCTCGGCGCCGGGATCCTCGAGCGCCACGGCCAGCATCGCGCCGACCTCCTCCGGCTCGGCGCGACCGGCGCGGACGTCCTCGAGGAAGGCGCGCACGAGCGCGACACCCTCGTACCGGGCGCGCGCAAAGCGCCGGTCGACCAGGCGCTGCAGCCGTGCGCGCAACGGCCGGAACGCGAGCGCCGCCGCCAGCGTCCCGACGG
Organism: uncultured Solirubrobacteraceae bacterium; assembly: GCA_963835525.1. Taxonomy (GTDB): domain Bacteria; phylum Actinomycetota; class Thermoleophilia; order Solirubrobacterales; family Solirubrobacteraceae; genus DASSUW01. Next base: position 338,495 of record CAWIFM010000008.1, on the reverse strand, counting down.
CGGCGGGCAGCGCCGAGTCGCCCGTCAGGAGCCCGACGAGCAGCGCGCCCGCGGCGTACGTGCCGGCGAGCAGGGCGGTCAGCAGCCCGTAGACGAGCGTGCGGTTGAACAGCCGGTCGATCGAGTACAGGCCGTGCCGCGTCACCGCCACCGCCACCGCAACGGCCAGCCAGGCGTGCAGCAGGCCGAGGACCGGGATGTCGGCCTCGCTGATCGGCGAGAAGACGAGGCCCCAGAGCGACGAGCCGCCGAGCCAGAGCGGCACGAGCAGCGCGCCGTAGGCGAGCCAGAGGACCTGGCGCCGCCGCTCGCGGTCACCGGCCTTATAGCGGGCGCGGAGCGCGAGGGCGCCGCCGAACAGCGAGACCAGCACGCCCGCCCAGCAGATCCAGAAGGCGACGACCAGCGGTCCGCTCTCGATGCCCTCGAGCGGATTCGGCACGTCGCCGTACGGGCCCTCCAGCGTGTCCTGACCGAGCAGCAGGAGCATCGCCCCGCCGCACGAGGCGAGCGCGACGGCCGCCATCGGCCTCCAGCGCGGCGACGGCAGCCGCCCGTCCGGATACACGTAGGCCAGCGCGAGCGGCCAGGCGAAGAGCACGAGCCACTCCTGCGAGACGAGCAGCGCCCAGGCGCCGAGCGCCGAGCCGGGATCGTCGTCGAGCGTGATGATCGACACCCCGTAGGCGGCCATGACGACCACCACGGACGACCCGCCGGCCAGGAGGATCCACGCGACGAGAGTCCGCGGCCGCTGGAGCAGGAGGAACAGGCCGACGGACACGGGCGCGAGGACGCCGAGGGCGAGGAACGCGAAGCCGAGGACGCCGAACGACTCCTCGCCGCGCGAGACCGCGATGCCGTTCAGCACTCCGAGCAGCACCAGCGCCGCGAGCGCCGTGGCGGCGAGAGCGCTGGCGATCAGGCGTGCCATCCGCCCGATCCTCCCGCACCCTCGCCACGCGCGCCACAGTGCTAGCCCTGAAGTGCGGGCTTCGGCATCCAGCCGAGCCGCGCGGGCAGATACCAGTTGCGCTCGCCCAGCAGCTTCATGGTGGCCGGGAGCAGGACGGCGCGGATGATCGTCGCGTCGATCAGGATCGCGACGGCGAGGCCGACGCCGATCTGCTTGGCGAGCTGGTCGCTGGCCAGCGCGAAGGAGCCGAAGACGGCGACCATCACGAGCGCGGCGCTGGTCACCACGCCGGCGGTGCTCTTGATGCCGTGGGCGACCGCGTCGTCGTTGCTCATGCCCCGGTTGACGGCCTCGCGGACGCGGCTGAGGATGAACACGTGGTAGTCCATCGAGAGGCCGAACAGGATCACGAACAGGAAGAGCGGGATCACCGGGGCGACGCCGCCGACCGACTGGAAGTCGAGCAGCTTCTCGCCGTGGCCGTCCTGGAAGACGAGCTTCAGGACGCCGTAGGCGGCGCCGACCGACAGGAGGTTGAGCACGATCGCCTTGATCGGCACCACGATCGAGCGGAACGTGACCAGCATCAGGATGAAGGCCAGGCTGAGCACGAAGGCGAAGACGAGCGGCGCGCGGGCGGTCATCGCGTCGATGAAGTCCTTCGAGCCCGCCGTCACGCCGGTCACGGCGACCTCGGCGCCTGAGAGCTTGCCGACGGTGGCCGGAATCACCTCGGAGCGCAGCGCTTCGAGCGAGCGGTCGGAGGCGGCGTCGGTGCCGCTCCCCTGGACCGAGAGCGCGACGACGGCGACGGTCTTGTCGGGGCTGATCTCGACGTGCGAGGGCTCGGACAGGCGGCCGGTGGCGATCGCCCGGTCGTGGAGCTGCTGGATCGCGGCCTGGACGGGCGGCGCCGTGACGTCGTCGGCCTTGATGACGGTCGTGGCCGGGACGGCGCCGCCGGGGAAGGCGGCCTGGAGGCGGTCGTAGGTCTGGATCGCCGACTGGCTGCGCGAGTAGCCGTCGAAGCCCGGGTTCTTGAACTGCAGGCCGAGCGCGGGGATGCAGAGGGCGACGAGCAGGCCGCCGGCGAGGGCCGCCGACACGGCGGGGCGCTTCAGGACGCGGGTGAGGATGGCGTTCCAGACGCGCGACTCGCCCTTGTTCGCGTGACGACGCTTGGCGATGAACGGCATGCGGCCCTTCTCGAGCCAGTTCTTGCGGCTCAGGAACGCGAGCATCGCCGGCAGGAAGGTCAGCGAGCCGAGCATGGCGACGGCCACGACGAGCATCGTGCCGATGCCGAAGCCGACGAAGATCGGGTTGCCGGCGAACAGCAGCCCGGCCATCGCGGTGATCACGGTCAGGCCCGAGATGAGCACGGCGCGGCCCGAGGTGGCGGCGGCGGTCGCCACGGCGTCCTCGGCGGAGCGTCCGCGGTCGCGCTCCTCCATCACGCGGCGCGTATAGAACATCGCGTAGTCCACGCCGACGGCGAGGCCGATGATGATCATGAGCTCGGCCACGTCGGCCGGCAGCGCGTAGAGCCGGCTGATTGGCCCGATGAGCCCCACGGCGGCCGCGACGGCGCTGGCGCCGAGCACGAGCGGCAGGCCGGCGGCCACGACGGCGCCGAAGGCGACGAGCAGGATGATCAGCAGCAGGACGTTGGAGATCAGCGTCGCCTGCTTGCCGTCCTTCGCGTCCTGCTCGGCGATCGCCTTGGTCGCGGAGGCCTCGCCGAACTGCTCGACCCGCACGCCGGGATGAGCGGCCTGGGCGGCGGCCACGGCGGCGAGCGGCTGCTCGACGAGCTTCTCGGCCTCCTCGTCGCTGCCGCGCAGCTCGAAGCTCACGAGGACGGAGCGGCCGTCCTCGGAGGTGAGCGGGCGCTGGATCTCCGTGATGCCCTCGATCCGCTCGAGCCGGGTCACCACGTCCCGCACGGCGGCGGTCGTGCCCTCGCCCTGGATGAGCACCTGCTCGCCGGACTGCTCCGGGAAGCCCGCGGCCTCGACGAGCATGTCGCCGCGCTTGGACTCGCCGCTCCCGGTCGCCGACTCGTCGAGATCGTTCTGGCCGATCTTGCCGCCGACGACGACGGCGAGGACGACGAACACGATCCATCCGAGGATGGCCGTCCTGCGGTGCTGGGCGCTCCAACGACCAACTCGTGCGGCGATGTTGCTGGGCTGCATGACCGGCTCCCTCCGTCGCGGTTCGTACACTGTAAGAGAGCTTGTCGTACAGTGTAAGATGACGCAAGTGGGGCTAGCCGAACCATCGAGAGAGCCACTGAGCAGGGAGCGCGTGCTGGAGGCGGCCGTGGAGCTCGCCGACCGTCACGGGCTCGAGTGGCTGTCGATGCGCAAGCTCGCCGAGGAGCTCGGCGTGGCCGCGATGACGCTCTACTACTACGTGCCGAACAAGGACGAGCTGATAGACGGGATGATCGACATCGTCTTCGGCGAGATCGAGCTACCGCCGCCCGGCCTCGAGTGGAAGGCGGCGATGCGCGTGCGCGCGCTCTCGACCCGCGAGGTGCTCGGCCGCCACCGCTGGGCGGTCGGCCAGATGGAAGGCCGCACCGACCACGGGCCGTCGAACCTCCGGCTCCACGACGCCGTGCTGGGCTGCCTGCGCGCGGCCGGCTTCACGCTCGAGATGACCGTCCGCGCCTACTCGGTCCAGGACGCCTACATCTACGGCTTCGCGCTCCAGGAGACCGACATGTCGCAGCACGAGACCTCCGAGGACTTCGCAGCGGAGGCGCAGCGCCAGATGGACGCGTACGCGGAGGCGCTCAAGGACTACCCCCACCTCGTCGAGGTGGTCGGCGGGCACGTCGCGCAGGTCGGCTACGACTACGCCAAGGAGTTCCTGTTCGGGCTCGACCTCATCCTCGAGGGCCTCGACAGGCTGCGGAGCTGACCCCACCCGCTCTCTCCACCTCCAATTTATACCGGAATCGAGGCCCTCATGAGGCCTTGACAGATCCCGCATAATCGCCCGCCGCAAGTCAGTCGTACAGATGGGAGACACGATGAGCGAGCATGCAGTGATCATCGCCGGAGGCGGTCCGGCGGGCATGATGCTGGCGGCCGAGCTGGCGCTGGCGAAAGTGGATGTGGCGGTCGTCGAGCGGCGCGACGACCACGTGCTCGCGGACGCGCGGGCCGGCGGCATCCACTCGCGCACGATCGAGGTGCTGGACCAGCGCGGGGTCGCCGATCGGTTCCTGACGGCGGGTCAGACGGTCCAGGTCGCCACCTTCGGCTCGACCGTGATGGACATGAGCGACTTCCCGTCGCGGCATCCGTACACGCTGGCGCTCTTCCAGAGCGAGATCGAGCGGATCATGGCCGCCTGGCTCGCCGAGCTGCCAGTGCAGATCCTGTACGGGCAAGCGGTGACGGGCTTCGCGCAGGACGACGACGGGGTCGACGTCCGGCTGTCCGACGGCGGAGCGCTGCGCGCGCGGTATCTCGTCGGATGCGACGGCGGACGCAGCCTGATCCGCAAGCAGGCCGGCATCGAGTTCCCGGGCTGGGAGGCGACGAGGAGCAACCTGATCGCCGAGGTCGAGCTGACCGAGGAGCCGCCGCCCGGGGCCCGTCACGACTCCGTCGGCGTCCACGGCCTCCACCGGCTCCCGGACGGGTCGGTGCGGGTCGTCACGACCGAGCAGCAGCTCGGGTCGGGCGACGAGCCCACCCTGCGCGATCTCAGTGAGTCGCTGGTCGCCGTGTTCGGCACGGACTTCGGGGCCCACAACCCGAGCTGGATCTCGAGGTTCACCGACGCGACCCGGCAGGCCGCGGCCTACCGCGCGGGGCGGGTCCTGCTGGCCGGCGACGCGGCGCACATCCACTACCCGGCGGGCGGGCAGGGCCTCAGCCTCGGCATGCAGGACGCGGTGAACCTGGGCTGGAAGCTCGCCCAGGTGGTCGACGGGACCTCTCCGGAGAGCCTCCTGGACACCTACTTCGACGAGCGGCACCCGGTCACCGCCCGCGCGCTGCGGTACACGATGGCCCAGACCACGCTCCAGCGCCACGACGACCGCACGCAGGCGCTGCTCGACGTGCTGTCCGGGGTCATCGCCATGGACGGGTCGCGAAAGCAGCTCGCTGGGCTGATCTCCGGTCTGGACATCCACTACGACCTCGGCGACGGGCACCCGCTGCTGGGACGCCGCATGCCCGACCTGGATCTCGGGCAGGGCCGCGTCTTCGAGCTGCTGCACGACGCACAGCCGGTGCTGCTCAACCTCGGCGACCCGGGCGCGTTCGACGTCGCGGGTCGCGTACGGGTGGTCGACGCGACCTACGACGGCGACTGGGAGCTCCCGGTGCTCGGCTGGGTCAGCGCCCCCGCCGCCGTGCTGATCCGCCCGGACGGCTACGTCGCCTGGGTGGGAGAAGGCACCGACGCAGGGCTGAACGACGCCCTGGCCAAGTGGTTCGCTTAAACCAGAAAGCCCCGCGTGTGCGGGGCTTTCGGCCGTCGGCGGTGGGCTGTCACCACCATCGTCGGCGGATAGCGGGGGCGGGATTCGAACCCGCGACCTTCGGGTTATGAGCCCGACGAGCTACCTGACTGCTCCACCCCGCGTCGCGACCACGCATCTTATCAAGTGAACCGCTCCCGGAGGGTCTTCTTGGAGAACTTCCCGACCGACGTCTTGGGCACCTCGTCGATGAACTCGACGTGCTCGGGGATCCACCACTTGGCCACGCGATCGGACAGGAACTCGCGCAGTGCGTCGGCGTCGAGCTGCTCGCCGTCCTCGGCCACGACGCAGGCCAGCGGCCGCTCGCCCCACTTCTCGTCGGGCACCCCGATGACCGCTGCCTCGCGGACCGCGGGGTGGGCCATGATCTCGTTCTCGAGCTCGACCGAGGAGATCCACTCGCCCCCCGACTTGACGAGGTCCTTGGTGCGGTCGACGAGGCGGATGTAGCCCTCCGGCGAGATGGTCGCCACGTCGCCGGTCCGCAGCCAGCCGTCGTCGGTGAACTGCGCCTTGGTGCCCTCCTCGTCGCGGTAGTAGCCGGCCGCCACCCACGGCCCGGCGACCTGCAGCTCGCCGCGCGCCTCGCCGTCCCAGGGCAGGTCGTCGGCCGTGCCGGGCTCGACGATGCGGCACTCCATGAGCGGCGACACGATGCCCTGGGTCGAGCGCACGTCGGCCAGCTCCTCCTCGGAGCGGTCGGCGATCGTGCTCTTGATCCGGCAGACGGAGCCCAGCGGGCTCGTCTCGGTCATCCCCCAGGCGTGCAGGATCGGGTGGCCGAGCTGCTCGCGGTAGGCCTCGGACAGCACCTTGGGGACGGCCGAGCCGCCGCACAGGATCGCGCGCAGGGCGCTCACGTCACGGCCGACGAGCTCGTCGAGCGCGCCCATCCAGATCGTCGGCACGCCGGCCGCCAGCGTCACCTTCTCGTCCTCCATCAGCTGGGCGATCGCCTTCGGCGTCATCTGAGGGCCGGGGAACGCGAACGCGCTGCCCGCCGCCACACCGGCGTGGGCGAGCCCCCACGAGTTGGCGTGGAACATCGGCACCACCGGCAGGACCACGTCGCGCTCGCTGACCGCCACGGTGTCCGCCAGCATCGCCCCGATCGCATGCAGCACGCTCGAGCGGTGCGAGTAGACGACGCCCTTCGGGTGCCCCGTGGTGCCGCTCGTGTAGCACATGGCGGCGGCCTGGTTCTCGTCCTCGACCGCGAACTCACGCGGCTCAGCGCCCTCCACCAGCTCCTCGTGCTTCAGGATCCGGTCGTCGTCCGGCACGTCGCCGGCGCCGTCGTCCATGACCACGATGTGGCGCACGGTCTTGAAGCCGTCGACCAGCGGCCAGAGCGTCGCGACCAGCGAGCGGTCGACGAAGATCACCTCGTCCTCGGCGTGGTCGACGATGTAGCTGACCTGCTCGGGGAAGAGGCGGATGTTGAGCGTGTGCAGGACGCGCCCGCTGCACGGGGCGGCGAAGTAGAGCTCGAGGTGGCGGGCGGTGTTCCAGGCGAAGGTCGCCACGCGACCGTCAGCGGAGATGCCGAGCTCGTCCAGCGCGCTCGCGAGCCGGCGCGTGCGGTCGGCCCACTCCGCGTACGTCGTGCGCTCCTTGCCGGTCGCGGTCAGCGTGGTCATCGTCTTCTCGCCGAACAGCCGCTCCGCACGCGTGAACAGGTGCGTCAGCGTCAGCGGATAGGACGACATCAAGCCCTGCATCTCTCCTCCTTCGTCAAAGGCCCAGGCGGGGAAGCTCGATCGCGGGACAGCGGTCCATGACCACCCGCAGCCCGGCGTTGCGGCCGCGCTCCGCCGCCGCCTCGTCCACCACACCCAACTGCATCCAGACGGCCCGCGCGCCGATCTCGACGGCCTCGTCGACGTGCGCGCCCGCCACGTCCGGCCGCCGGAAGACGTCGACCACCTCGACGCCGGCATCGGCGGGGATCGCCGACAGCGTCGGGAAGCTGCGCTCGCCGAGCACCTCGGTGACCATCGGGTTGACGGGGATCATCTCGTAGCCGCGGCGCTTGAGCATGGAGGCGATGCGGTACGAGTCGCGATCCGGATCAGGCGAGCAGCCGACGACCGCCCACACGTGCGTGCCCGTGAGGATGGCGCGCACATCGTCGACCTCCGGCAGCAGCGGCGACCGCGGGTGGACCGCCATGCCGTGACGCTCGGCGAGGCGGTCGAGCACCAGCGCGGTGTCGGCGATCGGGACGCCGGTCAGGTGCTCCTCGCGCGCCTCGAAGTCGGCGACGATCGGCGCCAGCGTGCCCGCGTAGGCCCGGCGGTCGCCGCGGGCGAGCGCGGCCACGGCTCCCGCGGCGCGGCCGAAGGCCTCCGAGCCGGCCAGCATGCCGTCGGCGGCATGGCGGGCGGCCTCGTCGTCGCCGTCGGCCAGGGCGGCCAGCGCGAGCGCCCACCAGGCGGGCGGCGAGTCGGCCTCGTCGCGCAGCTGCTCGCGCACGTAGGGAGCCGGGTTCTCGCCGGCCAGGATCGACGCCTTGGCATAGCCGACGAGGCGGCCGAAGCTGCGCGGCGGGGCGGCCTCCCACGACGCGCGATAGGCGTTGGCGGCGCGGCGCAGCGGCTCGCGCGCGTCCTCCCCGGCCAGCAGCGCGCGGTGCGCCTCGCCATCGGCGGCGATGGCCTCGCGCATGGCGTCCTCGTGGAGCGCCGTCACGACAGCAATGCTCCCATGCCAGCAGAATGCCCCGCGTCATGGCCAACGTATTCGTCACCCGGGCGCTCCCCTTCCCGGCGCTCGACCGCTTGCGCGACGCGCACGAGGTCGAGGAGTGGCCGGGCGAGCTGCCGCCCGAGGATCTCGGCGCGCACCTCGGCGAGGCGGAGGGTCTGCTCTCCCTGGTGACCGACCGCGTCGACGCCTCGGTCATCGAGAGCGCGCCGCGGCTGAAGGCGATCGCCAACATGGCGGTGGGGACCGACAACATCGACCTCGAGGCGGCCGCGGCGCGCGGCATCCCGGTCGGCAACACGCCCGACGTGCTGACCGACGCCACCGCCGACCTCGCCTTCGCGCTGCTGCTCGCGCTGGCGCGCCGGATCGTCCCCGGCTCCGAGATGGTGCGCTCGGGGGCGTGGCGGACGTGGGAGCCGGCCGCCGGCCTCGGCGCCGACCTGGCCGAGGCCACGCTCGGCATCGTCGGCTGGGGGCGGATCGGGCAGGCGGTGGCGCGCCGCGCGGAGGGCTTCGGGATGGAGATCGTCCACAGCTCGCGGTCCTCGGGCGTGCCGCTCGAGGAGCTGCTGGAGCGGGCCGACTTCGTCACCCTGCACACGCCGCTCACGCCCGAGACGCGGCACCTGATCGACGCGGACGCGCTCGCCCGGATGAAGGCGACGGCGCTGCTGGTCAACACCGCGCGCGGCGGCGTGGTCGACCAGGACGCGCTGCGCACCGCGCTACACGAGGGAACGATCGCCGGCGCCGCGCTCGACGTCACCGACCCTGAGCCGCTGCCGGCCGACCACCCGCTGCTCGACTCGCCCAACCTGCTCGTGGTCCCACACGTGGGGTCGGCCACCGTGCGCACGCGTGCGAAGATGGCGGCGATGGCGGTCGACAACCTGCTGGCGGCGCTCGACGGCCGCCCGATGCCGTACCCGGTCACATGACCCGGGTCGCGGTCGTCGACATCGGCACCAACTCCACGCGGCTGCTCGTGGCCGAGGTCGGCGGCGGCGAGCTGCGCGAGCTGGCGCGCGAGTCGATCGTGACGCGGCTGGGCGAGGGCGTCGACGCCACCGGCCGCCTCGGCGACGAGCCGCAGGCGCGCGTGTTCGCCGCGCTCGACTCCTTCGCGCCGGCCATCGAAGGGGCCGCGGTGCGCACCGCGGTGATGACCTCGGCGGTCCGCGACGCCGCCAACGGCGCCGAGTTCGCGGCGACGGTGCGCGATCGCTACGGGCTCGAGGCCGCCACGCTCTCAGGCGACGAGGAGGCGCGGCTGACCTCGCTGGGCGCCACCGTCACCCGGCCCGGCGACGAGACCGTGCTGGTGATCGACATCGGCGGCGGCTCGACCGAGCTGGTGGTCGGCGCCGGCGACGATCTGGTCTTCCACGTCTCGACCCAGGTCGGCGTCGTCCGCCACACGGAGCGCCACCTGCACACCGATCCGCCGACCGCCGACGAGCTGGCCGCTCTTGCCGAGGACGCGCGTACCGCTATCGAGGCCGCCGTGCCCGCCGACGTGCGTCCGATGCCGATCGTGGCGGTGGGCGTCGGCGGCACCGCGACGCAGCTCGCCTCGATCGACCTCGGGCTGGTCGAGCACGACCGCGACCAGGTCGAGGGTCACGTCGTGTCGCGTGAGCGGTTGGAAGAACTGCGCGACCGCCTGGCGGCGCTCCCGCTGGCCGAGCGGCGCGAGGTGACAGGGCTCGATCCGGCGCGCGCGCCGACGATCGTGGCCGGCGCGACCATCCTCCGAGAGGTACTGGGCGCGTTCGCGCTCGACGGGTTCGAGGCCTCAGAGCGGGACATTCTCTGGGGTGTCGCGCTCGATGCGGAAAAGTCCTGAGCCGGCGCGCCGGGCCCTGGACGCTTGTTCGATTGCCGACCGAGTTTTCACAAGGGGATACTTCAAGGCGTCGGAAAGGGCGGTCGTGCCTCCCGCCGCCGTCCCTACGACGCCATAGGTCCGGGCGATGCCGCATCATCGGCGCCTCCCGCCGTCCGGGCCAACCAAATAGGCCCCTTAAGGCACGTACCCCTGCCCGTCCTGACGGGGCCAACTTGAAGCCGCCACGCCCCCGCCGCGTGGCGGCTTCTCTGTGTAGGGGCTGTTATGCGAGGTTGGCGGACCGCGGATACGCGACGGAGGGGTCTGTCAGCACGTTGATCAGCGTCGGCCCGCTCGCCTCGAACGCGCGCTCCAGCGCCGGCCGGAGCTCCCCGGGCGAGCGCACCAGCGCGCCGTGCCCCCCGAGCGCCTCGACCATCTGGTCGTAGCGCGTCTCCGGCGTCAGCTCGGCAGCGACGGAGTAGCCGTAGAGGAACTCCATCGGGTGCTTCTCGAGCGCCCAGATGCCGTTGTTGCCCATCACGCCGACGACGCTGACGCCGTGGCGGGCGAGGGTGTCGAACTCCATCCCGCTGAACCCGAAGGCGCCGTCGCCCAGCAGCAGGACGACCTGACGCTCGGGGTGGGCGAGCTTGGCCGCCAGCGCGTAGCCGGGGCCGCTGCCCAGGCAGCCGAAGGGGCCGGGATCGAGCCAGCAGCCCGGCTCGAACGACGACACCACGCGGCCGGCGTAGCTCACGAAGTCGCCGCCGTCGCCGACCACGATGGCGTCGCGGTCGAGCACCTGGGCGAGCTCGCCGTAGATCCGCATCGGATGCAGGGGCGCGCGGTCGTCCTCGAGCTGCTCGCGCTCGGCGCCCCGCTTCTCGTCCTCGACCTCCCGGAGATGCGAGAGCCAGCCGCTCGTGTCGGTCCCGCCGGCGCCGGTCAGCGCGCCCAGTGTCTCGGCGATGTCGCCGTAGCACTCGGCGGCCACCTCGCGCGGATGCTCGCGCTCGGGCTCGGCGAGGTCGATCGCCACGATCTCGGTCTCCTCCCCGAAGGCGCCGCCGAAGCCGAGCCGGAAGTCCATCGGCACGCCGATCACCAGGGCGACGTCGGCGCCCTTCAAGGCGGCGCTGCGTGCGCGGGAGAAGAAGTTCGGGTGGTCCGCGGGCAGGCAGCCACGCGCCAGGCCGTTGAGGAAGACCGGCACGCCGGCGGCCTCGGACAGCGCGCGCAGCGCGTCCTCGCCGTGCCCCCAGTAGAGGTTGGTGCCGGCCATGATCACCGGGCGGTCGGCGTCGCGCAGGAGCGCAACGACGCGGTCGACGGCGGCGGCGTCGGCGCGCGCGCGGCCCGCGGGCCGGTCCTCGGGCGGCGGCGAGTCCTCGGCCTCCATGAACACGACGTCGAGCGGGAAGTCGATGAACGCGGGGCCGGGGTGGTCGCGCCGCATGACGCTCCAGGCGTCGTCGATCAGGCCCGGGATCTCGGCCGTCGCGCCGGCGGTGGCCGCCAGCTTGACGAGCGGGCGCACGAACGGCACGTGGTCGATCTCCTGCAGCGAGCCCTGGCCCCAGCGCATGGCCGGGGCCCGGCCGCCGAGCACGAGCACCGGCGAGTGGTTCTGCTGCGCGGAGGCGATCGCGCTCATGCCGTTGGTCACACCCGGGCCGGCGGTGAGCGCCGCCACGCCAGGTTCGCGCGTGACCTTCGCCCACCCCTCGGCGGCGAAGGTGGCAGACGCCTCATGCCGGACGTCGACGATGTCGATCCCCTCGGCGCGGCAGCCGTCGTAGATCGAGAAGAGGTGGCCGCCGGACAGCGTGAACAGCTTGCTCACGCCGTGGGCCTTGAGCCGCCGGGCCACCAGCCGGCCGCCGTGGAGGGTGGTCGTCTCCTGCGCTTCGACCGTCATGGCGCGGCAATCTACCCCCCGGCCGGGGGGTTGGACGCCGGTAAGGATGTGACCTTCGCCGGGCGCGGGTTACTTTCGTGCGTATGGAGAACGAGACGCTGATCCGCCAAGCCGACCTCCAACTCCTCCTGGCGGAGTCGGACCGCGACGAGCCCTTCCTCGTCGTGCCTCGCCGCCCGGACGCGACGCAAGAGCCGCGCGAGGAGTTCGACGAGCAGATCCTCGCCGGGCTCGTAACGCCTTACTAGCGGCTGCAGCCCGCAGCAGCCTGCAGCCGAGCGGCCGCGGCCGCGTCGGTCACCTGGGTCTCGCCCCAGTAGAGGGCGCGCCCGATGCGCAGCGCGGGCAGCCGGTCGGCGCCCACCGCGAGCAGGCGGCGCCCAGCCGCCTCGATCTTGCCGTCGCGCCCACGGTCCCCGGCGGCGTGCAGGCAGGCGTCGAGCCCGAGCCCGGCGGCCGCGGCCGCCTCGGCCAGGATCTCCGGGTCGTCGAGGTCGAAGCCGCCGCAGAACGCGAGCCGGCCGGCGGCGAGCACGAATGCCGCGCCACGCCCGGTCTCGGCCGCGTGCGCGGCCACGCGCATGGCGGCGGGAACCTCGGCCGGCCAGTTCTCCGGCCAGACCAGCGGAAGCCGGACGGCGGCGGCGCGCTCCTCGGCCGCGGCGCGCAAGGTGGCCAGAGCAGCCTCGTCGCCGGCCAGCGAGCCGCGCCGCAGCGCGGTGGCCGAGGCGGGCGTCCACGTCACGTCGTCGAACGCGCGCTCGACGCGCTCGGCCGCCAGATAGGTGAACGGGCAGACGAGGTCGAAGAGGAACTCGGCGCGCAGCGACGCGGGACGCTGTTGCGCCCGTTCACGTCGTGCCTGGCGGCGCTCCGCCAGTCTGATCAGCTCGCCCATTCCGGTTCCAGTCCTCATTCCCGCCGTGAAAGCTCGTCGTGGAGCATCTCTTGCTCCGCTCTCGGTATGAACGGCCGCGGTGGCGAAAACTTGCGCGGGTAGGGCACAATTGACGTGTCCGGGTGCGGACCTTAGTCCGAATGTCCACACCATCAAACCGTTGACCGGCGCTGGCGGTATGCTCCGGAAAACTTCACCAGATGAGGCCCCCGATACCGAACGTCCCTCCACCCAAGCGGCATCCATACGACCAGTGGTCTCCTGACGCGCGCGCCCTCGACCTGGTGGGCGACAAGTGGACGCTGCTGATCATCCGCGACCTCGCGGCCGGTCCCCGCCGCTTCGTCGAGCTCCAGCGCGTGCTGCCGGGGATCTCGACCGAGCAGCTGCGGTCGCGCCTGAACCGCATGGTGGCCGACGGCCTGCTCACGCGCCAGCGCTACCGCGAGGTGCCGCCGCGGGTGGACTACGAGCTCACGGAGCGCTCGCGCGAGCTGATGCCGGTGGTCGGCGCGCTCGCCCGCTGGGGCTATGACTGGACCTGGACCGCCCCTCGCCCGGGCGAGGACGTCAACGTCGGCGCGATCTTCCGCCTCGCCCCCGGCATGATCGAGCCGCCGAGCGGCGCCGAGGGCACGGTCGAGCTGATCGTCGAGGCCAACGGCGACGAGCAGCCGGAGCGCCACTACCGGCTGACCGCCTCGCGCGGCCGGCTCGAGATCTCCGAGGCCGCGAGCGACGCAGCGGCGTCCGCGGTCGTCCGCGGCAGCAAGGACGCCTGGGTGCGCGCGCTCGGGCCCGGCGGCTCGTCGGACGAGCTGGCCTTCAACGGCAACCGCGGCCTCGCAGACCAGATCCTGGCCGGCTTCACCGCCGCTGCCGCACGCCGCGTCGCCGCCTAGTCAGACGGCTCCGAGTAGTCCGTCGCCTCGACGTGCGGGAAGTCGCCCTGGATGCGGCCCTGGAACTTGATGCCGTCGGCCTTGTAGCAGCCCGGCGTGCCGTCCGACGGCTTCGTCTCGCCGCCGGTGTTGCGGCAGTCCGACGACGGGCTGATGAGGAAGTCCGTCGCCTCGGGCCCGAACAGCTGCTCCGGCCCCACGTAGGTCGAGCCGCGGTTCGTGCGCATGCGCTCCGGGTAGATCGCCGCGCTCTCGGCGCCGAGCGGCCCGAACTGGCGCAGGTAGTGACCGATCCCGCCGCCCGGCGAGGCGGTCGTGTCGGCCAGCGCCGCCGCGCCGTAGGAGATGAAGTCCGAGACCTGCAGCTGCGACATCTCGAGGTACTGGAGCATCGGGTTGAGCTGCCCGAGGAACGGATGGATCTGGGCCAGCAGCGGCTCGGCGCCCTCGATCGTCTCGCGCGCGGCCGGCATGCCCGTCTTGGAGGCCTCGATCAGCGGGTCGAGGTCGCGGAAGAACTTCTCGAGGTGCGGCGCCGTCTCCCGCAGGTCCCCCAATGTCGGCTTCAGGTCGACCGCGACCGGCCGCAGGTCCTGCACCAAGGGCCGCGTGTCGGTCGAGAAGGTCTCCAGCCGCGCGAGCGTCGCCTTCGACTCGTCGAGGAAGGTCGGGAAGATGCGGACCGACTCGGCGAGCGCCTCGTTGCGCGAGCCCGTGGCCTCGAAGACGCGCTGTGACGAGGTGATCAGCGTCCTCAGCTGCTGCTCGTTCTCGGTCAGCGCCGCGAAGGTCACGCCCGTGTTCTTGACCAGCCGCTGCAGCGCCTGCTCCTGCGAGTCGAGCACGCCGAGCACGTCGGAGCCGTCGGCGGCGAAGCCGGGCAGCGTTCCGAGCGCGTCGTTGAAGTCGCGCCCGCGGCCTTCGATCCCCTTGGCCAGGTCCTGCTGCCAGCCGCGGAACGCCTTGCGCGTCTCGGGGTCGAGCGCGTCGAAGATCTCGTCGAGCTGCACGCTGTCGCTCACCTGCGCGTCAGCCAGCCGGCCGCCCTCGGGCAGCTTCTTCGCACCCTGCCCGGGCGTCAGCTCCACGTACGTCTCCCCCAGCAGCGTCTTCTGCCGCAGCTTCGCCACGGTGTCGGCCTGCAGCGGCGCGAACTCGCGCTCGAGCTCGATCGTGGCCACCGTGCGGTTGCGGTCACCGTCGACCTCGAGCCTGCGCACCTTGCCGACCGAGACGCCGGCGATCCGCACGTCGGCCTCGGTGGCCAGCGTGGTCGCCTCGGGGAAGGCGACGTTGACCCGGTAGCCCTCCGGCTTGAGCGGGACCGCGCCGCCGAACGACATCCACAGGAACAGCAGCAGGCCGAAGCACGACAGCGCGAAGACGACCATCGTGAGGATCTTCGGAAGTGAGGGGGCGGACTTGTTCATCAGCCGGTGCCGCAGGCCTGGGAGTCGGTGAGGATCGGGGTCAGCATCGAGAGGAACTCCAGCTCCGGCTCCTCCTCGACCAGCTGCTCGATCGTGGCGCAGGGCGCGCCGATCGTGACCGGGCGGAAGGTGCCGTGGGCGTCCGAGCTCGAGAACAGCTGGGTGGCCATGTGCTGGGCCCAGGCGACCCAGAACAGGTAGCCCTCCTGGCGCGCCGCGTTGTCCGGGTCCTCTCGCCCGTCCGGGTTCAGCGTCGCGAGGTTGAGGAAGCGGTTGAGGTGCTCGAACGAGCGCGTCAGCGCCGGCGTCGCCTTGGCCAGGTTCTTCGCCGCCGGGCGCAGGTCGCGGGCGACCGGGCGCGCCTCGCGTACGAACGGGCGGATGTCCTCGCGCAGCAGCGGCGTCGCCTCGCGCGCCAGCGGCCGGATGGCCTCGTTGGCGGGCTCCAGCGCGCGCGCCGCCGGCCGCAGCTTCTCGGCGGTCGGGCCGAGCAGGGTGCCGAACCGCTGCAGGCTGTTCATCGTCCCCGTGGTCGTCTCCAGCGCCCCCGGCAGCTCGCCCACCGCGGCCGACACGTTGGCCTGCTCGGCCGCGAACTGGCGCATCACGGCGGCCGAGGAGTCGACGAGGCCGGCCAGGTCGTCGTCGCGCGAGGCCAGCTCGCCGTTGAGCGTGTTGAGCGAGCGGATCAGGTGCCGCAGGTTCTTGCGCCGCTTGGCGACCTCGGAGTTCACCCGCGCGAGGTCGCGGTGCGTGGGCTCGAAGCGGCGCAGGATCTCGCGCAGATCGAGCCCGCGGTCCTCGAGGCCGCGGCCGGCGTCGCCGATCAGCAGCGTCAGGTAGTCGCGCGTGTCGGCGTCGAGCTCGGCGAGGATCTCGTCCGGGTTGACGTCCGGCGAGGTCGACTTGATCGGGACGGTGTAGCCCTCGCCGGCGGCGGGCGCCTCGTCGCTGCCCGGCTCGAGGTCGATGAACATGTCCTTGAGGCCGGTCTTCGGCCGCAGCAGCGCGCTGGCGTCCTGCCGGATCATGCCCTCGTACTCGGGGTCGATGACCATCTCGACCACGGCCTTGCCGTCCTTCAGCTGGACGTCGCCGATGTCGCCGACGCGGACGCCGGAGACGCGGACGGTCTGGCCCTGGCCCGCGGTGACGGCCTGGGCGGTGGCGAACTCGGCATGCAGGACCAGCGGCGACGCCTCCCACGGGAAGCGCATGCGCTGCTGGTCGAGCAGGTAGAGGGTGACGCCGGCGGCCACGGCGATGAGGCCGAGCACGGCGAGCGCCTCCTTCGCGTGCTTGCGGATGGCGGTCATCGGCCCACCTGCGCGGCGACCTGGTCGATGAGCTGCTGGTCGGCGTCGCCGGACGCCACGTCGAGGATCTGGTCGAGGCCCTCGGCCTTGAGCTGGTCGCGCAGCCAGTCGACGGCCTTCGTCCTGGCCTGCGCGTAGCGGGCCTGGAAGGCCGGCGTGCTGGTGTTCACCTGGCGCTGCGGCGGCGGGCCGGCGGGGTTGGTGCGCAGGTCCGGCGACTCCTGCGTCTCGCACGGCTTCGTCGCGTCGAGCGGCGGGCGCTTCGCCGGGCGCGGCGGGTTGGCGCCGATCAGCGGCTCGGGCGTCGTGGCGAACACGCCGGGGCGCAGCGTGACGAGGTTCTTGCCGCCGGCGGCCAGCACGCGGAACCACGAGCCGTTGGCGTCGGCCGAGCGGCTCTCGCCCGCGAGGCCCGGAAGCGGCTTGGGCGCCTCCTCGTAGACCTTGCCCTCGGCGGGGAACTGCTCGTCGGGCACCGTGTCCATCGACCACGGGTGGATGACGGTGTTCTGGCAGCTCGCCGCGCGGCGGACCTGGCGGTAGAGCGGGATGCTGCGGTCGATCAGGGCGGCCAGGTCGGGCACGGTCGGGCGCAGGTCCGCGGCCAGGCCGCGCAGCTCGGGCTCGGACACGAGGCCGCGCAGCTGCTGCACGAACGGGATCGAGACGTCGAGCGTCTCCTCGGAGCTCTGGACCCCCGGGCGCAGCTCGTTCGCCAGCGAGCGCAGCGGCGGGAACGACTCGTTGAGCGCCTGCAGCGCCGGCATCGAGGCGTTCAGCGTGTTCGGCAGCTCGCCGACGGCCGTCCGCAGGTTCGCCTCCTGGACCGCGAAGGCGTGCGCCGTGGTGTTGAAGTCGGTGATCAGCGACTTGAGGCGCTCGCGGTTGCGGTCGAGCGCGGCGGCGGTCGCCCCGGCGTTCTTCACGTAGCCGGAGAGGTCGTGGCCGGTCTCGCCGAGCATCGCCTCGCCGACGATCGCCGAGTCGCGGTAGGCCGGCTCCCAGTAGGGCAGCGAGCGGTTGAAGCCGCGCGCGCCGTCGCCCTCGAGCGCCGTGCCGTACTCGCGCAGCAGGACCTTGAGGTCCTCGCGCGTGTCCGACTGCAGGGCCGTGAGCACCTCGTCGAGCTGCACCGGCGTCGCCGTCTGCTGGACCGGGAGCGTTCCGCCGTCGTCGAGCTCGGGCGTCGACGGGGAGCCGGCCGTCAGGTCGACGAAGAAGTTGCCCTCGAGGAAGATGCGCGGCCGGATCTTGGCCGTCGCGTCGCTGTGGACCGGGCGGCCGTTGTCGTCGATCCGCAGCGTGAGGATCGCCCCGTCGCGGCCCGCGCGCTCGACGCCGGTGACCTTGCCGACCTCGACGCCGGCGATCCGGACCGGCGAGCCGGGCCGGATGTTGTTGGAGCTCTCGAACGCCGCCTTGATCTCGTAGTGCGGCTGGAACGGGATCGCCTTGGTCCAGGCGAACAGCACGGCGACGATCACCACGCCGAGCGCGATCAGGCCGATGGTGAAGTTCGAGCGGCGGCTCATGGGCGCTCCGACTTCGGCATGTCGGCGTACTCGCCGGTCTCGGGCTCGGCGGTGAAGGTCTGGCCCTCGGGCACGCGCGGGCGGCCGGCGAAGGTCGGGCCCTGCAGGCCGGGCGAGCGCGGGTCGCGCGCGATCTTGTACTTCGACGGGAAGAAGCGCGCGTCGCGCTCGACGAAGCCGCGCTGGCCGGCCTCGCAGTCGGCGCGGCCCTGGGCGTTCACAGCCGCGCCGTACGGCTGGTCCTGCGCGTACTGCGGAGTCCCCTCCTGCACGCCCTCGCCGTTGGCCGGCTCGTCGGCGCCCATCGAGCCGAGCGAGTCCTCCTGGCGCCCGGTCGTGTTGACCAGCGCGCGCTGCGCCGAGCCGGTGGTGTCGGGCTCGGAGAAGTGCTCGGCGAGGAAGGTGAAGAAGTAGTTGAACGAGTTGCAGACCGTCACGTACGGGCCGTAGAAGCGCAGCTGCGGGTTGAGCGTGGTGACCGTGGCGGTGAGGCCGCGCAGCGCCGCGTTGGTGCCGGGCGCCTCGGCGAGCTTGCGCAGCTGGACCAGCGTCTTGGCCGTCTCCTCGTTGAGCGTCGGCAGGCGCCGCTGCACCGGCGTGCCGATCCTCACCGCGTCGTTGAGCGGCGGCAGCGCGCCCTTGAGCTCCTCGGTGGCGCCCGCGAAGTCCTTCGAGAAGGCGGTCAGGTCGGTGAGGAAGGGGCGCTGGACTCGGAACGAGCTGATGGCCGTGTCCATTGTGGGCGGCGACTTGGCGATGAAGTCCTTGAGCGCCTGCTCGTCGCGGCCGAGCGCCTCGAACGTATCGGCCATGCCGGTGAACAGCTGGGCGTTCTGCCCGGACACGGGCGCCACGATGCGGGCGGCGTCGCCGAGCTCCTTCACGAAGCCGTCGAGGTCGGTCTCGGGCTCGGCCAGGGTGGCCATCACCGGCTCGAGCGACTGCATGAACTCCGGCAGCTCCTCGAGCGTGCGGCCGACGGCCTGGCCGCGGCCGGCGAAGGTGTCGCCGAAGCCGCGCAGGTTCTCCTGCGCCGCCTTGCGCGTCGGCGCGTCGAACATCTCGTAGACCTCGTCGAGCTCGGTCGAGAAGGAGGCCTGCGTGGACGGGACGGTGTCGCCGTTGGCGAAGTCCTCGTCGCTCGTGCCCTTCTCGATCTCGACGTACTTGAGGCCGAGCGCGGAGCGCGGGCGGATCCGCAGCGTCGAGTCGCGCGGGAGGTCGCCGTGCGCCTTGTCGAGCTCGAGCGTGAGCTCGGCGCCCGTCGAGCCGTCCTCGAGCCGGACCGGCTTCATGTCGGTCACGACGCCGATGCGCGAGCCGCCCGAGCGCACCTCGTTGCCCTTGACCAGGTTGGCGCCGTTGGCCACGCGCACCTTGACGGTGGTGGTCGGCACGAACGGCAGCCCTTGGTTGGCGTTGTAGGCCAGGAACACGGCCACGGTCGTGACCAGCACGGTCACGGCGCCGATCAGGACGGGGTTGGCGGCTGCGGACGCGCGCTTCATGGGGCGAGCAGGAAGTCGAGGAGCTCCTGCGTGTTGGCAGGCGGCTGCTGGCCGCCGGGGAGGGCGGGCAGCGGGATCGGCAGGGCGGGGATCTCAGGGCCGGCGGGGAGGTCGGGCAGCTCGATGCCGAGCGTCTCCTCGATCTTCTCCGCGAGCTCCTCGGCGCGCTTCCTGGCCTCGTCGGTCGGCTTGCGCGCCTCGTCCTTCGGCTTCTCGGCCTTGGCCGGCGCCTCCTGCTTCTTCTTGGCCGCCGGCAGGTGGTGCTCGGCGCCCTTCTGCGCGCCGGTGAAGCTCGGGTCGCGCTGGGTGATGCCGGGCTGGTTGGGACCGAGGATGGCGGCGCAGCGCTGGTAGAAGGCCGGGTCCTCCTGCAGCTTCTCCTTGAGCGAGGCGAGGCTCTGGTAGTCCGAGCACTCGGACAGGAAGAGGTTCACCTTCAGCATGTAGCCGTTGGAGTCGAAGGTGTTGATCGCCATCGTCTGGTCGTAGACGTATTGGAGGAGCGCCTCGAAGCCCGTATAGCCCTTGCCGCCGGGCGAGCGCGGGTCCTTCTCGACGGCGCGGTCGCGGTCGTCGAGATCCTTGAGGACGATCGCCAGGTTGTTGCTCAGCTCCGGCGTCTTGGTGGAGAAGCGGTTGAGCTCGGCGATCGTGGGCTTGGACGCGCGCAGCGCCGGGCGGCCGTCCTCGGACAGCTCGGCCAGCGACTTGATGCCGGTGCGGCTGGAGTCCGCGAACTCGGGCAGCTGCTCGAAGAAGGTCGCCAGCTGGCCGGCCGACTGGTTGAGGTCGGCCAGCGCGGGCGACTGCGCGTCGGCGGCCTCGCCGAGCTGGGCCATGGTGGGCTCGAGCTCGGCCAGGAAGGTGGGCAGGCGGCGCAGGCTGGCGGCGATCTCCGCGCGCCGCTCGGCCGAGGCGGAGGCCGTCTGGCGCGTCTCGGTCACGAAGCGGCCGACGTCCTTGCGGTTGTCGGCGAGGTCGCCGATCACGGCGTCGGCGTCACGCGTGAGGTTGCCGAGCACCTGGTTCTGCTCGGCGAGGATGGCCAGCACGCGGTCGGTCTCGCGCAGGGCGGGGACGGCGCGCCGGACGGTCTCCTGGATGTCGGTCGCGCGGCCGCCGACGCCGGCGCCCAGCTCGCTCAGGATGATCCCCAGCCGCTCGCGGTACGGGCGGCGCATGATGTTGTTGATCAGGTCGATGGGGATCGTCGACGCGGTCTGCTCGACGGGGATCGTCCCGCCGGGCTTCAGGCGCTGCTCGGCGGTGCCGGGCCGGCAGTCGATGAAGTACTCGCCGATCAGCGACTGCGGCCGCGACTCGCAGAAGGCGTCGGTGCGCAGCGAGCCGAAGCCGTTCTGGGTGATCTCGAAGTCGACCAGCGCGCGCTTGGTGCGGCGGTCGACGCGCATGCCGGTGATGTGGCCGGCGCGGACGCCGGCGACCTTGACGTCGGCGCCGTTGACGATGCCGAACGCGTTGTCGAGCTCGACCGTGTAGGTGGCGCCCGTCGGGTCCTGGGAGTCGGCGCCGGCCGACGCGACGACGGCGGCGGCGGCGGCGGCCAGCAGGAGGGCGATGGCGAGCAGACGCCGCATCAGCCGCCGGGGAGCGTCTGGCTCGGGTCGCAGTTGAAGTCCGGCGCCGGCTTCCAGGGCCGCGAGCCGTCCTCGGACTTGTGGTCGCCGCCGCCCGGGCAGCGGTTGCGCTGGTCGGTCGCCGCGGCGGCCTGGAAGGCCTCGTCGCGCAGCTCCGGCGGGACCGGCGTGAGCTGCCCCTCGAGCAGCGCGAAGGCGCTGGCGTGGATGCCGACGCGCGAGGCGCCGCCGAGGGCGTCGTAGGTGCCGGAGTGGCTGAAGTCGTCGAACCAGCCGAGCAGGTCGACCGTGTAGGGCCGGATGTACTGGACCTGCGGGGTGGCGTTCTTGAGCGCCTCGGCCGAGGACGGGAACGCGCCCGGCCGGTCCTTGCCGTTCTCCTTGACGTCGTCGACCGCGATGTCGCGCAGCGGCACCTGGAGGTTGGTGAGGTCGATCAGGTCGTTGCCGCGCCCGGGCTGCTTGAGCAGCTCGCTGAGGTCCTGGAAGGTCGGCCGCGCGTCACGGGCGAGCGGCCGCAGCTCGGCGAGGAACGGCCGCAGCTTCTTGGCGACCGGCTTGGAGTCGTCCACCAGCGGGTCGAGGTCGTCGAGCGTCGCGCGCAGGTTCAGGAAGGTGGTGTTGGCGCGGCGCATGAAGCCGGGCAGCCGCTCGACGGACTCGGCCAGCGCCTGCTGCTCGGAGCCGATCGCGTTGGTGGTGGTGGCGAGGTTGTCGACCAGGCCGGAGACGTCCTCGCGGCGGTCGGCGAGGTCGGTCACGAGCTGCGAGGACGACACGACGAAGCGCTCGAGCAGCTTGGAGTCGGCGTTCAGCTCGCGGAACAGGCGCGAGGTGGCCGACAGCGAGGGGTTCAGGTACAGCAGGCCGGCGTTCATGTCCTCGCCGCGGCCCTGGTGCTGGGAGTCCAGGCCCTTGATGAGCTTCTGGAGGTCCTTGCGGGTGGGCTCGTCGAGCGTGTTGAAGATCTCGTCGAGGTCGACGGCGGTGGTCGTCCTGTCCTGCCTGATCGTGCCGCCGTCGGGGATCTCGGCTTCCTTCTGGCCCGGGAGGCGGAGGTCGATGTAGCGGTTGGCGACGCCGGAGAGCGAGGCCTGGCGGACGGTGGCGAGCGTGCCCTGGCGCAGCGGCGCGTACTTCTCGTCGATGGTGAGGGTCAGCTCGGCCTGGCCGTCGGGGGTGAGGCGGATGTCCGTGACCTCGCCGGCCGGCATCCCGGAGACCTGCACGAGGTTGCCCTTGACGAGCTGCGAGGCGTTCTGGAAGCGCGCCTGGACCTGGTAGCCGTCACCGGGCGCGCCCAGCAGCAGCATCGCGATGATCGCGATGGCGGCCACAAGGGCGACGAGCGCGACGATGCGCGCGAGTGGAGCTGTTCCTCGCAAGTTCCTCCTGCTCCCTTCCCGGAGGCCCCAACGAGTGCCCGCACGGAAACTTGCGGAAACGTGTGACGCGGTTCACACAGGCAGGCCGAGCGCGGCGCGCAGCGCGGCGATGTCGACACCGTCGACATCGAGCGTCTTGTCGCGCGCCGTATGGCCCCTCAGGAGCCTTACGCGCGAGGGCGCAACGCCCGCCTTCTTGGCGACCAGGCGGCAGAGCGCCTCGTTGGCCTTCCCGTCCACCGGCGGCGCCGTCACACGTATGAGAACGGCGCCGTCCCGCTCGCCTACGACCTCGTTACGGCGAGCGCGTGGCTGGAGCCGCACCCGCAGCTCGCTCATGCCCCTCGAGGTCGCGCCGCTCGAGCAGCACCTTGCGCGCCCCGGTCCCGGGCCGCCGCCGCTCGATCACGGTCTCGCCGCCGCACACCTCACAGGGCTCGCCGAGGAGGTGCTCGAGCTTCGCGCCGAACATCGTCCAGCGCGTCGCACCGCACTCCACACACCTGACCGCGTCCACGAGCCCCACCATTGCGCGCCGTCGGAGCGAATGCAACTCGAACCGTCGTCAGTGCGACAGTTTTAGTGCCCGGGGTGGGACTCGAACCCACATGTCCCGAAGGACGATCGCTTTTAAGGCGACTCCGTATGACCAGTTCCGGCACCCGGGCGGACGCCTCAATCGTATGGTTCAGGCACCCTTACGCGTGAACGTGACGTGCGTGACTCCGCTGGGCGAGGAGACGGCCTCGATCTCGTAGTCCTTCTCGAGGCCCTCCAGTCCGTCCCAGAGCCGCACGCCCCGGCCGAGCAGGATCGGGGACACCGTGATGTGCATGTGGTCGATGAGCCCGGCGGCGGCGAAGTCGCGGATCACCGTGGCGCCTCCGCCGATGCGTACGTCCTTGCCGTCCGCGGCCTCGCGGGCCGCCGCGAGCGCCTCGGCAGGCGACGTGTCGAGGAAGTGGAACGTCGTGCCGCCCTCCATCTCGATCGACGGGCGCGTGTGATGGGTGAGGACGAAGACCGGGCTGTGGAACGGCGGGTTGGGACCCCACCAGCCCTTCCACTCCGGATCCTCGTGCCAGCCGGGGTAGCCGAACTTCCCCGCGCCCATGATCTCGGCGCCGACCCCGTGATCGTGCAGCCGCACGAAGGCGTCATCGATGCCGGCGCTGCCGCCGGTCTTCTTCCACGACCGGGTGCCGAACATCCACTCGTGCAGCCGCTCGCCGGCGTGACCGAACGGCGCATCGCGGCTCAGGCCTTCGCCGGTGCCGAAGCCGTCGAGCGAGACGGTGAAGAACTGGACGCGGGCGAGTGACATGGGTGCTCCTTCAGTCGTAGTAGCGGCGGGCGCTGGAGCCCACGCGCGTGACGTCGGTGCCGTAGACGTGGATCGAGATCGCGGTCTCGTCGCCGGTGTTGTGCACGCGGTGGATGTCGCCAGGCGGCGCGAAGCCGCTGACGTCGCCGACGTAATTGTCGCTTTCGCCGACCAGGTTGAGGTCGGCGTCGAACAGCTCCTCGTGCTCGACGCCCTGGATGACGGCGAACGTGCACCACGTGACGTGGTCGTGGATGCGCGTGAGCTGGCCGGGCCGCCAGACCAGCGCGACGATCGAGAACGATCCGTCGGGCTCGACGTGCACGTTGTGGCCGACGTAGCTGTCGGGCGAGCCGAGCTGCTGCTCGGCGGTCAGCACGTCGTCCGGGGTGGGCAGGTGCCGGCGCAGCTGCTCGGCGACGAGCTGCGCCGTCTCGGACCAGTCGGCACGGCTGTCGACTGCGGTGCGGATACCGGCGACGAGTGAGCTCAGCCGGTCGGCGGGGCGGATCTGGGTCGCGGTCATGCCTTGCAGCTTGCGGGCGATCGTCCCATATGTCCAATGCCAACTTTCGTGCTGACTCATAGATAGAGTTGATGCATGCTCGACGTCAACCGGCTGCGCGTCATCGACGCCGTCGCTCGCCACGGCTCGGTCACCGCGGCGGCCAAGGAGCTGCACTACTCGCAGCCGTCGGTCACCCACCACCTCGCCCGGCTCGAGTCCGAGACCGGCGCGCAGCTGCTGCAGCGCGTCGGCCGCGGGATCCGGCTCACCCCCGCCGGGGAGCTGCTGGCCGACCGCGCCGCCGAGATCATCGGGCGGATCGACGCCGCCGGCGCGGAGCTGTCCTCCCACGTTGGATTGAACGCCGGCCGCGTGCGCATGGCCGGCTTCGCCTCGGCGAACGGATCGCTCGTGCCGGCGGCGGTGGCAGCGCTGGCGGCCAGCCACCCGGGGCTGCAGGTCAGCCTGACCGACACGCATCCGATCGACGCGCTCGAGCTGCTGCGCACCGGCAAGATCGAGGTCGCGATCATCTTCCGCTACGAGGAGACCGAGCCCGAGCCTCCCGGGGTGCGCCTTCATCACCTGCTCGACGATCCGGTCTACCTGCTTTCGACGCGTCGAGAGCGCGGGCTGGCCACCCTGCGCGACGCGACGTGGATCGCCGGCTGCGAGCGGTGCCGCAGCCACCTGCTGTCCCTGTGCGCCGACGCCGGGTTCGATCCGAAGATCGGCTACAGCTCCGACGACATGGTCGTGATGCAGGCGTGGGTGGCCGCCGGGTTCGGGGTGGCCACCCAGACCGGACTCGCCCTGCTCGCTCACCACATCGACGGCGTAATCGCGACCGAGCTGCCCGGCTCCAAGCGCCACATCTACGCCGCGACCTACGGCGAGCCGCCCGACCCACCGGCCACCACGGCGCTCCTGGCGGCCCTCTCCGAAGCCGCCGCATCCGTCGGCGGTTGAGCCGCGCGCTCTCGCTACCCTCGAACACACGCAACTTTCCCGCCGCGATGGAGTTGTTTCCGGCGGGTCCCTTTGTCGTGGAAGCTTCTGCTCTACATCACCCAGCCGGCATGGCCGGCATGCACGGGCGCTCGCCGCTGCTGCGCCTGCAGTCCGACGAGCGCCTGATCGCGCTCGTCCGGCGCGGCAACCACCACGCCTTCGAGGCGCTGGTGGCCCGCTACCAGTCGCGCCTGCTCGCCTTCTGCCGCCACATGCTGTCCTCCAAGGAGGACGCGGAGGATGTGCTGCAGGAGGTCTTCGCCGCCGCCTTCAACGCGATCCTGGCCGACGAGCGCGCGATCAACGTGCGGCCGTGGCTGTACCGGATCGCCCGCAACCGGTCGCTCAACCACCTGCGGCGGGCCCAGGCCGTCGGCGTCGACTCGATGGACATCCACCTGTCCGAGCACGGCCAGACGACCGCCGACAAGGTCCACCGGCGCGAGGAGTTCCGGCTCCTGATCGCCGACGTGCAGGATCTGCCCGAGACCCAGCGCACGGCGCTGCTGCTGCGGGAGATCGACGCTCTGTCGTACGAGCAGATCGCCGAGGCGATGGAGACCACCGTCCCCTCGGTCAAGTCGCTGCTGGTGCGCGCCCGCGTCTCGCTCGCCGAGGCCTCCGAGGCGCGCCTGCTGTCGTGCGAGGAGGTCCGCCAGGAGCTCGGCGAGGTCGCGGAGGGGCTGACGCGGACGAGCGCGCCGGTGCGCCGCCACCTGCGCACGTGCGAGCGCTGCGCCACGTTCCGCAAGCAGCTGCGCGAGACCAACAAGGCGCTGGCGGCGCTCTTCCCGGTCGGCCCGCTGCTCCTACTCAAGAAGACGCTGCTCGCCCACCTGGGCACCTCCGCCGCCGCGAGCGGCGGCGGCGCGGCCGCCTCGGGCGGCGCCGCCGCGGCCGCCGCGCAGGCCGGCATCAGCACCATCACCACCAAGGCCGTCGCCGGCCTGGCCGCCGCCGCGATCGTCACCGCCGGCGCCGTCGAGGTCCAGCACGTGCGCAGCAAGCCGCGCGAGCGGGCCGTCGCCGTGGCCGTCGCCGCGCCGGTCGTGCCGGAGGCCCAGGCGGCCGTGGCGCCGCCCGCGGCCCAGCCGACCTCCAAGGGCGACCGCTACAAGCCGCGCGCCGACAGGAAGAAGGGCGCCGAGGCGAAGGCGACCAAGGCCGAGGCCCGCGCTGAGGCGAAGACCGACGAGGCGGCCAAGCCGGTCGTCACCGAGGAGCACGAGAGCGAGACCACGGCGCTGACCGATCCGTCCGCCACGGCGCTGACGCCGCCGCCGGAGAGCACGACGGTCGTCGTCTCCCCCTCGCCGCAGCCCGACCAGCCGACGTATCCGGATCAGGGGCCCCAGCCGGCGCCGACCCCGACGCCGACCGACCCGGCGCCGACTCCTACGCCGACCCCGACGCCGGAGCCGACTCCCACGCCGGAGCCGACTCCCACGCCGACGCCGACGCCCGAATCGCCCTGATCGAGTTCGACGACTTCCTGAAGGTCGACATGCGGGTCGGCCGCATCACGGAGGTCGCCGACTTCCCCGAGGCCCGCAAGCCCGCCTGGAAGCTGACGATCGACTTCGGCGACGAGATCGGCGTCAAGCGCTCCTCCGCGCAGGTCACCAACTACAGCCGCGAGGAGCTCGAGGGCCGGCTCGTGGTCGCGGTGGTCAACTTCCCGCCGCGCCAGATCGGTCCCGTCCGCTCCGAGGTGCTGACGCTGGGCGCCTCCGACGAGGAGGGCCGTGTGATCCTGCTCGCGCCCGACAGCGACGTGCCGCTCGGGTCGCGCATCCACTAAGCGGCCTGTAGGAGCCCGATCACCTTCATCCGGCGCTCCAGCGCCTTCATGGCGAACGCGCGGGTCTCCGCCACCGTCACGCCGAACAGCGTCATCTCGTCGTCGCCGCCCTCCATCCAATGCGGCCTGAGCACGCCGTCGGCGACCGGGCCGACCTCGACCAGGGTGCGCTGGATCGCCTCGACGTAGCGCGGGTCGGTGCGCGCCATGTCGCGCAGGAAGCGGGCGCCGAAGGCGACGTGGCGGTGCTCGTCGCGTGCGACCAGCGTGAAGCCCTGCACGAACCCGGGCAGCGTGCCCTGGCGCTCGTTGAAGTCCATGATGAAGTGCTGGCCGGTGAGGGCGAGCATGCCCTCGATGACCATGTGGTAGAGCGTCACGGCCTCGACGAGCGTCTCGAGGTCCTCCGGCTCGGCGGCCAGGCGGTCGACGCGCGAGCGGAGCATCTCGTCGAACAGCTCGTCGAACTCCTTGTTGAGGTGCTCGGAGGTCTCCGCGAGCCGTGCCTCGAGGTTGTCGGACTTCAGCACCCCGACCTCGCCGTAGAAGCGGTCGAAGAACGCCACGTGGCGCGCCTCGTCGGCGATCTGGGTGCAGAGGAACAGCCGCATCTCCTCGTCGGGAGCGGCGCGCATCATCGGCCCGAGCTCGGCCGCCACGCGCTGCTCGCCGATGAAGAACGACGACAGGCCGTACATGCGCTGGAAGCGCTCGTCCTCGTCGATCCGCTCGTGCCAGTCGATGCGGTCCTGCGTGAAGTCGATGTCCTGCGTCGCCCACTGCTGGCGCTCCCACAGCTCGTAGAGCTGCCGGTAGGTCAGCAGGTGCGCCTCGCCGCGGTCCGCCGACGCGAGCAGCGCCGGGTCGCTGGTGGCCTGGAAGTCGGTCCTCTCCATCCGCTCGCTCATGGCCGGCGAGGTTACTCCTCGACTGGCTGGCCGGCCAACCTAAGGTCCGGGCTCGGCGCCGGTGACCAGCAGGGCCTGGCCCACCGTGAGGAAGTTGACGATGTAGCGGCCCCGCCGGCGGCCGTCCAGCCGCGCCCGCGCCACTTCCCCGGGGGCGGCGGTGATCGGCTCCGCGCCCTCCAGGCGGACGATGACCGGGCGGTCGAGCTTGTTGTCGACGATCAGCTCGATGGCGAGGAAGGCGGGCACCGAGACCTGCGGCGGGTCGATGCCGTCGGGGCCGACCGTGAAGCGCGCCGGCACGCGCGCCGCCTCCTCGTCGCCGGCCCCGCCCTCCTGCTCCTCGGGCGCCGGCTGCTCGGTGGCGGTCGGCGAAGGCGTCTCGGTGGCGGTGGGCGTCGGGGTCGGCGTCTCGGTTGCCACGGCCGTCGCCTCCGGCGTGGGCGACGGCGCCGACACGGTCTCGTCGTCGCCGCAGCCCGCCAGCGCGGCGGCGGCGAGCAGCACGAGCAGCGGGCGCAGCACTCAGTTCCCGATCGAGAAGAGCGCCTCGAGGTCGTGCTTGGAGAACACCTCGAAGGCCACCATCGTGTGGGTGCGCTTGATGCCCTCCAGCGCCGCAAAGCGGTGGGTGACGACCTCGGCGACCTCCTGCGGCTCGCGCACGCGCAGCATGACCACGTAGTCCCACTCGCCGGTGACCGAGTAGGCCTCCGCCACGCCCTCGACGTCGGCCAGTGCGCCGCCGAGCTGCTCCATCGCGGAGCGCTCGGCCTCGATGAGCACGATCGCGTGGGTCACTTGAGCGTGTGCGTCCCGCCCGGCTCGAGCACGACGACCTCGGAGAAGCCGGCGTTCTGGACGTCGGACTTGAAGGCCTCCGCGTCGGCCTCGATCGGCGGGAACGTGTTGTAGTGGCAGGGGATGACCTGCTGCGGCTGGATGAACTCCACCGCGGTCACGGCGTCGAAGCGGTCCATCGTGTAGTGGCCGCCGATCGGCACGAGCGCGAGGTCGACCTTGTCGCCCCGCCCCGCGATCAGCTGCATGTCGCTGAACAGGCAGGTGTCGCCCAGGTGGTAGATCAGGCGGTCCCCGATGTGGATCAGCAGGCCGGCGGGCATGTGCGCCGTGCCGCTCGGGGACACGGCCGTGTGCCACGCCGGGACGAGCTTGACCCAGCCCCAGTCGAACTGCACGGTGCCGCCGAAGTTCGGGTCGACGACGTTCTCGACGCCGTTGCCGCCGATCTCGGCCGCCAGCTCGACGATCGCGAGCACCGTGGCCCCGGTGCGCTTGGCGATGTCGACCGTGTCGCCCAGGTGGTCGCCGTGCCCGTGGGTGAGCAGGATCGCGTCGGCCTCGACCTCGTCGGCCGAGGCGGCGGCGAGCGGGTTGCCGGTCAGGAACGGGTCCGTGAGCACGGTCGCCCCGCCGGCCTTGAGCTCGAAGCACGACTGCCCCAGGAACCGGATGTCCACTGCCATCAGGAATCTCCTCTCGTAAGCATGTGCGCCAGCTCATACCCGACGGCCACGCCGACGAGCATGCTCGCCCGCGACTCCTCGGTGACCAGCTCGCGCACCGCGGTGAGCCGCTCCGCGGCATCGGGGCGGCCGGCGGCCTTGAGCAGCTCCGTCTCGTCGAGCCAGCCTTCGAGCGCGTTGTCGAGGATCCGCTGCAGCTGCGGGACCTTCGCCGCCACGAGCTGCTGCGCCTCCTCGAGGCGCCCGGGCTCGTTCAGGGCCTCGATCGCGCGGTCGATTTCCTCGTCGGAGTGCAGGACCGGCATCATAGGAGCCGATGACCGTGCCCCTGACCTCGCTCTCGCACGGGGCCGGTTGCGGCTGCAAGCTCTCCGCGGCCGACCTGCGGCCGATCGTGGCCGGGCTGCCGCGGACGGCCGACCCGCGCGTGCTGGTCGCCGCCGACACGGCCGACGACGCCGCGGTCGTCCAGCTGACGCCCGATCTGGCGATCGTGCAGACGGCCGACTTCTTCACCCCGATCGTCGACGACCCGTACGCGTTCGGGCGGATCGCCGCCACCAACGCGCTGTCCGACGTCTACGCCATGGGCGGTCGCCCCGTCTCCGCGCTGAACCTCGTCGCCTATCCGCTCGAGACGCTCGGGCCGGACGTGCTGAGCGAGATCCTGCGCGGCGGCGCGGATGCCGTGGCCGCCGCCGGGGCGGCGGTGGTCGGCGGCCACTCGATCGACGACCCCGAGCCCAAGTACGGCATGGCGGTGGTCGGCGTCGTCGCGCCTGGCGAGATCCTCACCAACGCGGGCGGGCAGGCGGGCGACGCGCTCGTGCTGACCAAGCCGCTGGGCGCCGGAGCGGTGGCCACCGCGATCAAGAAGGGGCTGGCGACCGACGAGCTCGTGGAGCGGGCCGTCACGGTCATGACCACGCTCAACGACCGGGCCGCCGAGCAGGCGCGCGCGGCCGGCGCCCACGCGCTGACCGACGTGACCGGCTTCGGCCTGCTCGGGCACCTGCACGAGCTCGCCGCCGCGTCCGGGCTGGCCGCCGAGGTCGAGGCGGCCGCCGTGCCCGCGATCGCGCTGGAGCTGCTCGAGGACGACCGCTGCGTGGCCGGCGGCTCGCGCCGCAACCGCGCCGACGCGGAGACCTTCACGCGCTGGGGCGACGGGGTCCCGGAGGTCCGGCGCCGCCTGCTCAGCGACGCGATGACCTCCGGAGGCCTGCTCGCGGCGGTGCTCGCCGAGCGCGCCGGCGAGATCGACGGCGCGCTCATCGGCCGGCTGGTCGCCGGCGAGCCGGGGACCATCACGGTCGTCTAGCGGATGGCCAGCGGGCGAACGTCAACTGCGGCTGGGTAGGAGGCTGGGGAGCCGGCCGCGCGGCAAGCATCCTGCCTAGGTGGGGTCCTGGCCCACTAGAACAGGATTCGATCCTGCCTAGGGGTCGAAATACGACCCCTAGGCAGGACGCTTCGAAGAAAACCGCCCCCGCCGGCCTCACCGCTCCCGTACCCAGCCGCAGTTCGCCGATTGAACAACGTCCTCGGAGCTAGCGGATCGCCAGGGGGTCGCGGCGGCGGCGCACGCCCGCGGTCCCACCGAGCGCGATCGCGAGCGCGCCGGTCGCGCCGGCCG
Organism: uncultured Solirubrobacteraceae bacterium; assembly: GCA_963835525.1. Lineage (GTDB taxonomy): Bacteria > Actinomycetota > Thermoleophilia > Solirubrobacterales > Solirubrobacteraceae > DASSUW01. The sequence continues at coordinate 307,364 of CAWIFM010000008.1, read as the reverse complement.
CGCCGATGGCCGCCGAGGTCCAGTCGAAGCCCACGGGTCGCGCGTCGATCGGAGCGATCGGCTGCACGGTCGGCTCGGCGGGCGGAGCGTCGCGGCCGTTGTCGACCGGCACGGCGGCGGCGGGGGCCGCGACGGCGGCGGAGCTGAGCAGGACGGCGATCGGGGTGGTGATGCGAGCTGTGCGCATGGCGCTCCTCCGTGGGTCGTTTGACGGCCGCACCGTCACTCACGCCGGTCACCGGCCGCCCATTCGCGCCCATTCCGCGCCCATCGGCGCGGTTGCCTGCGCACCGACGGGTGGTCTAGCGTGGTGCCGAGGACTCGCGACGTGCTCTTCCGTCTGCTGGGACCACTCGAAGTCGAGGACGGCGATCAACTCTTGCCGTTGGGCGAGGGCAGGCAGTCCAGCGTCCTCGTCCTCCTGCTCCTGCATCGCAACCAGGCGGTCCCGAGCGAGCGGCTGATCGACGCGTTGTGGGGCGAGACGCCGCCCGCGACGGCCGCGAAGGTGCTGCAGAACTACGTCAGCCGGCTGCGCCGCGCCCTCGACGACCGCGAAGGCCTGCGCCTCCAGACGCGCGGCCACGGCTACCTGCTCGCCGTGGACCGCGGCGAGGTCGACCTGGACCGCTTTGACGCGCTCTTGCGCGAGGGCGGCGAGGCGCTCGCCGACGCGCGCCCGGCCGACGCCCGCGCCCGCCTGCTCGAAGCCCTCGCGCTGTGGCGGGGACCGCCGCTGGCCGACGTCGCCTACGAGGCGTTCGCGCAGCCCGAGATCGCCCGGCTCGAGGAGCAGCACGCGGCGACGGTGGAGCAGCGCATCGACGCCGACCTCGCCCTCGGGCGCCACGCCGACGTGGTCGCCGAGCTCGAAGGGCTCGTGGCGGAGCACCCGTTGCGCGAGCGCCTGCGCGCCCAGCTCATGATCGCCCTCTACCGCTGCGGCCGGCAGGCAGACGCCCTCGAGGTCTACAACGCCGGCCGGGAGACGCTCCGTGACGAGCTCGGGGTCGAACCGGGGCCGGCGCTGCGCGAGCTGCAGGTGTCGATCCTGCGCCAGGATCCGGCCCTGGCGCCGGCGCCGGGCGCCTGGCCGCAACCGCTCCGGGCGTCCCGCCGCCGGATCGCCCTGGTGGCCGCCGGCGGCGCACTGCTGCTCGGCGCCGCGGGCGCGGCGGCGCTGGTCACCGGCGGCGGGGAGGACGTCCGGGTCCGCCTCGGGGCGAACGCCGTCGGCGCGTTCGATCCGCGCACCGGCGCGCTGACGGCCGCCGTCGACGTCGGCCCGTCGCCGTCGCATCTCGCGGCCGACGGGCGCACCCTGTGGATCACCAACGCGGACGGTCGCAGCGTCTCGCGCGTCGACGTCGAAGATGGGGCCGTCGAGCAGACCGTCACCGTCGGGAACGCCCCCGCGGGCGTCGCGGTCGCCGCGGGCGCGGTCTGGGTTGCCAACAGCCGCGACGGGACGGTGTCGCGGATCGACGCGAGCACGAACGCCGTCGTCGATCGCATCCCCGTCGGCACGAATCCGACCGGGGTGGCGGCCGGCGAAGGCGCGGTCTGGGTCGCCAACTCCGGCGATCGCACGATCTCGCGGATCGACCCGCGCAACGGCCAGGTCACGACGATCGACGTGAACGCCGAGCCGACGGAGCTGGCGGTCGGCGACGGCGCGGTCTGGATGACCAGCGCGAGCAGCCGCACCGTCTCGCGGATCGACCCGCGTTCGCAGCGGGTCGTGGCGTCGCGCCCGGTCGGCGCCGGCCCGGGCGGCATCGCCTTCGGACACGGCGCCGCATGGGTCGCCAACACGCTCGACGGCACCGTTTCGCGGATCGACCCGGCAACCGTCGCCGTGACAGAGACGATCTTCGTCGGCAACGGGCCGAACGCGATCGCCGTCGGCGGCGACGCGGTCTGGGTCGCCGAGGAGTTCGCCGACGTCGTCGACCGCATCGACCCCGACACCCGGCGCGTCGACGAGCGGATCGCCGTCGGGAGCAGGCCGACGGCCCTCGCCCATGCCGGCGGCAGCCTGTGGGTCGGCGCCCGCAGCTCGGGCACGGCGCATCGCGGCGGAACGCTGCGCCTGCTGGGCACGGAGTTCGACGCGGTCGAGCCGGCACTCGCCTACAGCACGCAATCGATCCCGTTCGTGCAGGTGACCGGCGACAGCCTCGTCGCCTTGCAGCACGTCCCCGGGCGGGACGGCACCCAGGTCGTGCCCGACCTCGCGGTCACGCTCCCGATGCCCCAGGACGGCGGGCGCACCTACCGCTTCGTGCTGCGCCCGGGCATCCGCTACTCGACCGGCGCCGTGGTCCGCGCCCGGGACGTCAAGTACTCCTTCGAGCGGCTGTGGAAGCTCCCGCCGTTCCACGGGGCCACGTCGGTGGGACGCGACTTCCTCGGCACGATCGCCGGCGCCGAGCAGTGCACGCGCGAGCCGGCGACGTGCGACCTCTCGCGCGGCATCGTCACCGAGGGCGACTCGGTCGTCACCTTCCATCTCACCCGACCGGATCCCGAGTTCCTCTACAAGCTCACGCTGCCGTTCGCCTTCGTCCTGCCGGAAGGGACGCCGCTGCGTCCGTCGGACGTGAAGCCGGTGCCGGCCACCGGCCCGTACATGGTGGCATCGGCGGAGCCCGGTCACCGGTACGTGCTCACCCGCAACCCGCACTTCCGCGAGTGGTCGCAGGCCGCGCAGCCCGACGGGTATCCCGACCGGATCGAGCTCAGGCTCGACGTCCCGAAATCCCGCCAGATCGACGCCGTCCTGCGCGGCGAGGCGGACGCCATACCCGACGGCGTGCCGCCGGGGCGGCTGCGCGAGCTCCGGACCCAGCATGCGGCGCGCACGCACGTCGAGCCGGAGCCGAGCGACGTCATGGTGATCCTCAACACGCGCGTGCCGCCGTTCGACGACATCCGTGTGCGCCGGGCGCTCAACGTCGGGATCGACCGCCGGGCGGTGGTGCGCGCGATCGGCGGGCCCGCGGCCGGCGTGCCGACATGCCAGATCCTGCCGCCCAACTTCCCCGGCTACGTCCCCTACTGCCCGTACGGCGCTCCGGACCTTCCCCGTGCGCGGCGGCTGGTCGCGGCGTCCGGCACGCGCGGCGTGCGCGTGGTGCTGACCTCGTACGAGCTGTTCGAACCCGCCGCTCGGGTCGTCGTCGCGCTGCTGCGCCGGCTCGGCTACCGGTCCGCGCTGCACGTGATCCCGGGCGACGCGAGCGTGGAGGCCTTCGGGCGGCCCAAGGACTCACGCAGCCGCACGCAGGCGTTCACGTTCTTCTGGGGCGCCGACTATCCCGCGCCGTCCAACTTCACCCAACAGCTGCTGAGCTGCGCAGCGTTCGTGCCCGCCTCGCCCGACAACGGGAACGGGTCGCAGTTCTGCAGCCCGGCGATCGACCGGATGATGCGCGCGGCGGCGAGCGCGCAGGCCACGGACGCGGGACGCGCCGACCGCCTGTGGACGCGCGTCGACCGAGCGCTCGTCGACTCCGCCCCATGGCTGCCGCTCTACAACCGCCGCGTCGTGGTGCTGATCGGCAAGCGCGTGGGCGGCTACCGCTACCACCCGCTGGGCGGCACGCTCCTCGACCAGCTCTGGGTGCGCTAGCGCTCGGGCAGCCGGGCGAGGATCGCCCCGAGGATCACGCCGATGAGGCCGCCGCCCAGGCCGGCGAGCGCGCTCGCCTCCTCGGTGGCGAGCGGCAGCAGGATCAGCACGGCGGCGATCGCCAGCGCGCCGAGCAGGTCCGAGTCGTCCTCGATCCCGCGCCGGCGGCCGAGCACGTCGCGCATCGACCAGGCGGCGAGCAGGCCGAGCGCGGCGCCGTTGCCGCCGGTGACGATGACGATGTCCTCGCCCGCGATGGCCAGGAACATGCCGCCCACGCCAGAGGCGAAGAAGACCAGCAGCGTCACCCACGCGCCGTGGCGGCGCTCGAGCAGCCAGCCGAACAGGAAGATCGAGCCGAGCGCCACCAGCTCGTAGCCGGTCGAGTTGTAGACGAACAGCGTGGAGACGGTGCGGTAGTACTCGTCGGTGGTGCCGGCGAGGAGCTGGAGGTCGAGCAGCCACGCCGGGTGGATGCGGACCGCCAGCGAGACCACGATCGAGACCAGGACGAGCGAGATCGTCGCGTAGGGCCGCCGGTCGCCGCGGATGCCGGGGATCTCGCCGGGCTTCAGCCGGCCGAGCGTCGGACGGCGCCGCCGCGCGGCCTTTGGCTCTTTCGGGACGCCGCCGCGCTCGAGCTTCGGCGCGCGCTTGCGCAGCCGCGTGCCGCAGTACGGGCACTCGGTGATGTACGGGGACACCTCCGAGCCGCACTTCTTGCAGACGACGAACAGGTCAGGGCCGCTGGCCACCCGACCGATTCTACGCGCCGCTTGTCGCCTCCACGATCTCTCTCATCACCTCGCCGTAGTCGTGGTTGGCCTCATAGACCACTCGCTGCCGCTGCGCGCCGTTCCCGTGCTGCAGGATGTCCTTGATCGCCTCGAGCTCGGCGGCCGATCCCAGGTCCTGCGAATGCTCCTTCAGACGGTCGTACAGCCGCTTGGCCAGCTCCTTGGCCGGCACCAGCCGGCGCTCGGGCAGATCGACCAGCTCGGCGTCCATCCCGTGGCGCGCGGCGAGCCACTTGTTCTCGTCGAGCATCTCGTACGGGTAGCGCGCGAGCTGCTTGCCCGCCTCGAAGTGGTCGGACAGCTCCTTGACCATCGCCTGGGTGAGCGCCGCGAGCGCCAGCGTGTGCTCCACCCGCGTCTGGGCGTCCATGGCGCGGATCTCGACGGTGCCGAAGTTCGGGTGCGGCCGCACGTCGTACCAGAGGAACGTGTAGTCGTCGATCACGCCCGAGTCGACCATGAACCCGATCCGGCGCTCCCAGTCGGCCCAGTCCTCGTAGTAGGGCGGCATGCCGACGCGCGGGAAGGCGCGGAAGATCGGCATCCGGGTGGAGGCGAAGCCGGTGTCGTCGGCGCGCCAGTACGGAGAGTTGGCGGCCAGCGCGAAGAGGATCGGCACGTGAACGCGCATGCCGTTGGCGATGTGGATCGCCTTGTCGGGATCGTCGACGCCGACGTGCACGTGCAGGCCGAAGATGATCTCCTGGCGCGCCACGAAGCGCAGCGCGGCGATCAGCTCGCGGTAGCGCGGCCGCGAGGACACGCGCTGGTCCTCCCACATGGCGAAGGGGTGCGTGCCGGCGGAGCCGATGCACAGGCCCCGCCGCTTGGCCGCCTCGCTGACCGTGGTCCGCAGCGCGCGCAGCTGCTCGCCCGCCCCGCGCGTGTCCGTATGCGGTGAGGTCGCGATCTCGAGCACCGGCTCGAGCAGCTCGGGCTTGACGTGCTCGTCCTCGCCGTGCTCCTCGAGCACCGCCTCGATCGCGTTGGCCAGCGCCAACGTCTCGGAGTCGAGGATCATCAGCTCCTCCTCGATCCCGATCGTGAAGCTGGGGCCGGTGAACTTCGGCTCCATCGGCCGCGTAGAGTACGAGCCCTTCACGCGAAACGATTTGAGAACAGGGGTGGCGCACCATGGCGCTTGGTTACGACGGCAAGCTGTACATCCTCGCCTTCGACCACCGGGGCTCGTTCCAGAAGAAGATGTTCGGGATCGAGGGCGACCCGACGCCCGAGGAGACGGAGACCATCACCGACGCGAAGCGGCTGGTCTTCGAGGGCATGGAGAAGGCGGTATCGCGCGGGCTCGACCCGTCTACGGCGGGCGTTCTGGTCGACGAGCAGTTCGGCGGCGACGTGCCGAAGCTCGCGCGTGAGCACGGCCTCGCACTCTCGATGCCGGTCGAGAAGTCCGGCCAGAACGAGTTCGACTTCCAGTACGGGAGCGAGTTCGGCGACCACATCCTCAGCTTCGACCCTGCCTTCTCGAAGGTGCTGGTGCGTCTGAATCCGGACGGCGACGCGGAGATGAACGAGCGCCAGCTCGGCCGCCTGAAGGAGCTGGCCGACTGGCTGCACGACAACGGCCGCCTGTTCCTCTTCGAGCTGCTGGTGCCGGCCGAGGACGACCAGCTCGAGTCGGTCGGCGGCGACACCGACCGCTACGACGCCGAGCTGCGGCCCGAGCTGATGCGGCGCGCGATCGAGCAGATCCAGGACTTCGGGATCGAGGTCGACATCTGGAAGATCGAGGGCGTCGACACCCAGGAGGATGCCCAGATGCTCGTCGAGCAGACCCGCAAGGGCGAAGGGCGCGAGCAGGTGGTCTCCGTGCTGCTGGGCCGCGGCGCGAGCGACGAGAAGGTCGACCACTGGCTACGCCAGGCCGCTCCCGTCGAGGGCATGGTCGGCTTCGCCATCGGCCGCTCGATCTGGTGGGACTCGCTGAAGGCGTTCCTGGGCGGCGACCTCGAGCGCGAGGCCGCGGCCGAGCAGATCGCCGACAACTACCAGCGGTTCATCAAGGTCTACGACGACGCGGAGGCGGGCGCGCGCGTCTAGCCGCCGCCGTCGTCCTTCTGGCGCTCGCCGGCTGCGGTGAGCCGGCGGCGTCGGAGTCGACCGCCCGGGTGGTCCGGGTGGTCGACGGCGACACCATCCGGGTCGTCCAGGACGGCCGCGAGGAGGCCGTCCGGTACATCGGCGTCGACACGCCGGAGACGGTCAAGCCCGGCTCGCCGGTCGAGTGCTACGGCAAGGCGGCCGGCCGCGCGAACCGCGAGTTGGTCGAGGGCGAACGCGTGCGGTTGGTGGAGGACGTGGAGCCCCACGACCGCTACGGGCGGCGGCTCGCCTACGTCTACCGCGAGCGCGACGACCTGTTCGTCAACGCCGAGCTGGTGCGGCGTGGCTTCGCGACTCCGGCGACCTTCCCGCCAAATGTCGCTCATGCGAACGAATTCGCCGATCTGGCGCGCCGGGCGCGTCGAGATCAGCGTGGCTTATGGAGCGCGTGCCGCTAATCTTCCGCGGGTCATGCGGATGCGGCAGAGCATCTCCGAGATCGAAGAGGCCTTCTTCGAGGAGATCGAGGAGGACCGTGAGCGTCAGGAGCGGCTGCGGCGTCACGCCGAGCAGCGCTCGCGGCGCCGCCGCGCCGTGAAGACCCACCGTCAGGGCTCGATGCGCTTCGCCCTCGTGCTGCTGACCCTGATCGCCACGGCCGTGATCGTGACGATCGTGATGTTCCAGACCCTCTACATCGTGATGCGCTAAGGGCGGCTGCTAAGCCGCTTGAGCGCATCATCCACCTCGGCACGCGCCGAAGCACCAGCAGCGACGTTCTCCTGCTGGATCTCGAGATAGACCTCCTTGCGGAACACGGGAATGTCCCGCGGGGCCTGGATCCCGATGCGGACCTTCTCTCCCATGATCGAGAGGACGGACACCTCGATGTCGTCGCCGATCATGATCGACTGGTTGGACTTGCGTGTCAGTACCAGCATGGCGCCGCCTCCCTGGCGATCTCTGAGGCTCGGGCGAGGTTAGTGCTCATTCGGCGAATCTCCAATGGGGCCTGCACCCGAAGCCCCTGACCCCTCTTGCGCTAGCCTACCGGCCCTCGTATGAGCCGCCGGTCCCTGCGTCCTCAGCTTAACCAGATCCGTGGGTGGGTGCGACAGGGTCGTACCGACGCCTGGATCGCACATCAGCTCGACGTCACCGTTCAGCAGATCCAGGCGTTCAAGCGCGAGCAGGATCTTGAGGCCGGCGACGGGAGCGATCCCGTGGCCGCCGACGAGGTCGATCTCCGGGCCGAGGACGACGCCGCGATCGCGGCCGAGCTCGAGGAGGAGGCCAAGCGCCGCGAGGAGGAGGAAGCCCGCCGCGCGGAGGAAGAGGCGCGCGAGGCCGAGGAGGCCGCCGCCAAGGCCGAGGAGGCTGCCGCCAAGGCTGCCGACGCCGAGGAGGAGCCAGAAGAGGCGAAGCCGGCCAAGAAGCCCCGCCGCACCCGCGGCGGCCGCACCCGGCGCCGCCCCGCCTCCGGCCCGCTCGAGGGAACCTTCGACCACGGCGAGGAGGGCTACGGCTTGTGGCTCGACCCCGCCGTCCAGGACGACCCCGTCTACGCCGAGCACTGGGCGGGCCACCGCCCCGTCGAGATCACGATCGAAGAGGACCAGATCGTGATCCGCCGCGCCGGCGGAGGCGAGGACGACGACGAGGACTAGTCCGAACCGGACTGACGCCGCGGCGCGGGCGATCGCCTGGCGTCACCGGGCGCACTCGCTCGTCTGCGACGTGCTCCTGCCCTGGGAGCACGGCATCTCCGTCCGCTGCACCGCGCACCCGGGCTTCTGGGACTACAACAGCATGCGCCTCGAGGGCCCGGACCCCGGCGCGAGCGCCGACGAGCTGGCCGCGGCCGCCGAGCGGTTCCAGGAAGGCCTGCGCCATCGCCGGATCGAGGTCGAGGACGAGGCGGCCGGCGCGCGCCTGCGGCCCGCCTTCGAGCAGCTGGGCTGGAAGACGACGCGCCTCGTCTGGCTCGCCCTGAGCGAGCCCCCCGGCGGCCCTGACTTCGAGGAGGTCCCGATCGAGGTGACGCGGGACCTGCGGCTCGAGTGGGCGCGCTCGGAGGCGCTGGAGATCTCCGAGCCGGAGTTCCGGCGGCAGGCGGACGCCGAGGAGGACGTCGCGCGCCGGCGCGGCCTGCGCGCGATGGTGGACCGCGCCGCCGACGGGCGTCCCGTCGGCTACGTGACCTTCTACACCGACGGCGAGACGGGCGAGGTGGAGCAGGCCTACGTGGAGCCGGCGCTGCGCGGGCACGGCACGGGCGGCGGCCTGGTGGCGGCGGCCGCGCGCGGGGGCGGGGCGAGCGAGACGTTCATCGTCGCCGACGACGAGGGCGATCCCAAGCGGCTCTACCAGCGGCTCGGGTTCCGGCCCGTGTGGATCCAGCACGAGTTCACGCGCCGGCCGAAGAAGTCCTAGTCGATGCGCAGCCGGCGGCCGCCGGCGAAGTCGCTCGCGGCGCGCAGGTAGCGGCCGAAGGCGGCGTCGGCGACCGTGCGCGCGTCCCAGGCGTAGGGATCGTCGGGCGCGACCGACACGGCGAGATCGCTCGCCCAGTCCGTCCCCTGCTCGTAGAGATCCGCGAGCTCGTCGGAGGTGAACGCGCCACCCAGCCGGCGGCGCAGCTCGGCCTCGATCGCCGTCGACACGCGCTCGAGCATCCGGCGCTCCTCGGGCGCGGCCTCGTTGAGGCGCCGGATCCCGTCCTGCCACTGCGTGAGCGCGGTCTCGAACGACACGCGCACCTAGGCTAGTGGCCCCGGCCGCAAGTACACCGCATTCCGACGGGCCCAGCTCGCGTCTGCCGACCTGGTCTGCGCCGGACTATGCGCCGCACTTACGGCCGGAACCACTAGCGGCGCGGCAGGTCCTCGATCACGTACGACTTCTCCCCCGCTTTCACCATGCCGAGGCGGCGTGCCTCGCGCTCGAGCGCCGCGGGATCCTTGAGCTCTCGCCGGCGCTCGCGCAGCCGTACGTTCTCGGCCTTCAGCGCGGCGACCTCGGCGCGCTTGCGGCCGGCCTCGCGGTAGGTCGAGACCCACGAGGCGGCGGGGCCGATGTAGAGGTACAGGACGAAGCCGAGGACCGCGATCAGGGCCCAACGGCCCAGGCGGTCCCAGCGAATACGGGTACGGCGCTCCATGCCTTGCGCCTTCGTTCGACGCGAGGCCGCCCCTTCCTGTGAAAGGGATCTCTCAGGAGCGGAACACGCTGCGCCCGGGGTACTCGGCGTCGCTGCCGAGCGCCTCCTCGATCCGCAGCAGCTGGTTGTACTTCGCGACGCGGTCCGACCGCGAGGGCGCGCCGGTCTTGATCTGTCCGCAGCCGGTGGCCACGGCCAGGTCGGCGATCGTGGTGTCCTCGGTCTCGCCCGAGCGGTGCGACATGACCGCCGTGTAGCCGGCCTCGCGTGCCATGTCGATGGCGGCCAGCGTCTCGGTCAGCGTGCCGATCTGGTTGACCTTGATGAGGATCGAGTTGCCGACGCCGGCGTCGATCCCGCGCTTGAGCCGCTCGGTGTTGGTGACGAACAGGTCGTCGCCCACGAGCTGGACCGTGTCGCCGATCCGCTCGGTCAGCGCGCGCCAGCCCTCCCAGTCCTCCTCGTCCATGCCGTCCTCGATCGAGAGGATCGGGTAGCGCGAGGCGACGTCGGCCCAGTAGCCGGCCATCTCCTCGGCCGACAGCTTGCGGCCCTCGCTGGCGAGGTCGTAGGAGCCGTTCTCGAAGATCTCGCTGGTGGCCGGGTCGAGCGCGATCGCCACGTCGTCGCCGGGCTCGTAGCCTGCCGCCTCGATCCCTTCGATCAGCGCCTTCAGCGCCGCCTCGTTGGACTCGAGGTCGGGAGCGAAGCCGCCCTCGTCGCCGACCGCGGTGTTGAGCCCCTGCTTGGACAGCGTCTTCTTGAGCGCGTGGAACACCTCGGCGCCGGTCTGGAGCGCCTGCGCGAACGAGGCGGCGCCGACCGGGACGACCATGAACTCCTGGAAGTCGACCGAGTTGTCGGCGTGGGCGCCGCCGTTGAGCACGTTCATCATCGGCACCGGCAGCACGCGGGCGGACTCGCCGCCCAGGTAGCGCCACAGCGGCTGGTTCTCCTCCGCGGCGGCCGCGCGGGCCGCCGCCAGAGACACGCCGAGGATCGCGTTGGCGCCAAGCCGCGACTTGTTGGGCGTGCCGTCGAGCTCGATCAGCCCGCGGTCGAGCGCCGACTGGTCCAGCGCGTCGGCTCCCGCGATCGCCTCGGCGATCTCGCCGTTGACGTTGCCCACCGCCTTGGTGACGCCCTTGCCGCCCCAGGCGTCGCCGCCGTCGCGCAGCTCGGTGGCCTCGAACTCGCCGGTCGACGCGCCCGACGGCACGGCGGCGCGGCCGGTCGCGCCGGAGCGCAGCACGAGCTCGACCTCGACGGTCGGGTTGCCGCGCGAGTCGAGGATCTGGCGGGCGTGGACGGTCTCGATCTGGCTCACGATGGCTCCTGGTTCAGGCGAGCCCGCGCGTAGTACGCGAGCTGCTCTTCGGGCCCGAGATCCTGCCAATCGCTGCCGTCCGCTGCGGCGAGGTCGGCGGCGCCCTGCACGCGGCCGCGGAAGCGGTCGGCGGCCCCGCGCAGCGCCAGCTCGGGGTCGACCTTGAGCTTGCGCGCGAGGTTGACGGCGGCGAACAGCACGTCGCCGATCTCGTGGAACGCCTCGTCGCGGCCCTCGGCCGCCTTGAGCTCCTCCAGCTCGGCCTCGACGGCCTCGTAGGGCACGTGGTCGAAGTCGAAGCCGCTGGTGGCCGCCCGGCGCTGCACCTTGCGCGCGTACAGCGGGCCGGGCAGGTTCTCGGGCACCTCGCCGAAGATGCCGGGCTCGCGGCCGGGCTCGGTCGCCTTGATCGCGTCCCAGTTCTGCAGCACCTGCCCCGCGGTCTCGGCCTCCACCTCCCCGAACACGTGCGGGTGCCGGCGGATCAGCTTCTGGCGGCAGTGCTCGGCGACCTCGGCCAGCGAGCCGGCGCCGCGCTCCTCGAGCAGCAGCGACAGGAAGTGCACCTGGAAGAGCACGTCGCCCAGCTCGTCGAGCAGCTTGGCGTCATCGCCCGAGTTGGCGGCCGCGGCGAGCTCGTACGCCTCCTCGACCGTGTGCGGGACGATCGTGCGCTCGTCCTGCTCGCGGTCCCAGGGGCACTCGCGCCGCAGCCGCCGGGTCAGCTCGTCGAGGCGCCGTAGCGCCTCGACGTTGTCATCGGTTCTCGGGCTCAGCGGGCGCCGGCTGGACCGGGGCCGTCGGAGCGGCGGCGCTCGGCGTCGGAGTGGGCTTCGGGGCGTTCTTGCACTGCTGCGTCACATAGCCCTCCTGGCACTCCGTCTTCTCCTTCCACTTCTTCTGGAAGTCGGTGACGAACTTGTCGAGCGCCTTCTGCTGGTTCTGCGACTGCAGTGTCTGGCGGATGGTCTCCTTGGCCTGCTCGAGCGTCTGCTGCGAGGCCTTCTGGACCTTGTCCACCTCGAAGACGTAGTAGCCGAACTGCGTCTTCACCGGGCCGACGGTCTCGCCCTTGTCGGCCTTGAAGACCGCTTCGTCGAGCGCCTTCTCGAGCGTGCCCTGCGCCTGCGCGGGCAGCTTGCCGCCCTGCGCCTTGGAGGCCTCGTCGATCGAGTACTCCTTGGCGACCGACTTCCACGACTCGCCGCTCTCGAGCGCAGCCTTGGCCTCTTCGGCCTTCGCCTCGTTCTTGGTCAGGACGATGCGCAGGTCGCGCCGCTCGGGCTGCGCGAAGCGCTCCTTGTTCTTGTCGTAGAAGTCCTGGATCTGGGCGTCGGTGACCTTGTCCTTGCCCTTGATGATCTTGTCGCGGATCTTGTTCGACAGCAGGTCGAGGCGGACGCGCTGGATGACGTCCTGCTCGGTCTGGCCGTAGTCCTTGAGGAACTTCTCGTAGTCGGCGGCCTTCGGGAAGCTCTGCTTCTTCTGCTGGTCGAAGGACTTCTTGACCTCGGCGTCGCTGACCTTGATGCCCATCTCCTCGGCCTCGCCCTCGATCCAGACGAAGGAGGTCAGGAGCGACAGGACCTGGTCGCGCAGCTGGTCGTACTCCTGCTTGCACTGGTCCTTGTACTGCTTGTCCGTCGTCGCGGGCTGGCCCTGGGCCGGCTTGGGCGCGGTCTTCTTCTTGTTGGCGATGCACTTGGTGAACTCGGGCGCGTCCGGGACGGAGGCGCCTGGCTGGCCGCTCGACTTGGAGGCGACGTTCATCCAGTGCTCGAAGTCCTCCTTCTCGATCGGCTCGCCGTCGACCGAGGCGACGGCGTTGCCGGGTACGCCGCCGCAACCTACGGCGACGGCAGTAAGTGCGCCGAGAGCGCACAGGGCCAGGAGGAGTCGTGCAACCTTGATCATGAGAAAGCTCTGGGGAGGGGGGACGGGAATACGGAGTCAGCCGCGCGCTGCGCGCAGCGGCTGGGGCATGGAGCCCTCCTCGGCTGAGGCATGGTAGCGGCCCTTTCTGGGGTCGCCCTCAGCTTTCAGCGAGTCTTTAGGCGGCTTCACGAACCACGGACAGAAGTACGTCTGCCGCTTTGACCACCGCGGGGAAGCGCTGGCCCGGGTCTTCGGGTACGCGTACGGACAGCTGCGACCGGCCGGACTCGTAGATCGCGCCCGGCAGAGCCTCGCGCAGCGCGCGGGCTCGCACGCTGTCGAGCTCGATCGGCGTGACGGCCAGCCGGCCGCCGCGGAAAGTGACGGCGGTGGCCCCCGCCTCGCCCAGCTTGATGCGCGCCTGCTGGAGGGTGATGAGATTGCTCAACGGCTCCGGGATGTCCCCGAACCGATCGGTGAGTTCCTTGCGCAGCTCGACCAGCTCGGCGACCTCGCGTGCGCCCGCGATGCGGCGATGGACGTCGACCTTCGCCTGCTCGTAGGGGATGTAGTCGGGCGGCACGTAGGCGTCGACGTTGACGTCGAGCCGCACCGGGTCCGCGTAGCTGTCGCCGTCCTCCTCGGGGTCCATCGAGCGCACCGCCTCGTCGAGCATCTGCATGTACAGCTCGAAGCCGAGGGCAGCCACGTGGCCGGACTGCTCGTCGCCCAGCAGGTTGCCGGCGCCGCGCAGCTCGAGGTCGCGCATGGCGACCTTGAAGCCCGCTCCGAGCTCGGTGTAGTCCGACAGGGCGCTGAGGCGATCGGCCGCCTCCTGGGTGAGCGCGGCCGCGCTCGGATAGAGCAGGTACGCGTAGGCGCGCTCGCGGCTGCGGCCGACGCGGCCGCGGATCTGGTAGAGCTGGCTGAGGCCGAAGAGGTCGGCGCGGTCGACGATCAGCGTGTTGGCCTGCGGGATGTCGATGCCGCTCTCGATGATGCTGGTGCTGACGAGGACGTCGGCGTCGCCGCGCAGGAAGCCGAGCATCCGCTCCTCGAGCAGCTTCTCGTCCATCTGCCCGTGGGCGACGGTGAACCGCAGCTTCGGGCACAGGGCCCGCAGCCGCTCGGCCGTCTCGTCGATGTCCTCGACGCGGTTGTGCAGGAAGAAGGCCTGGCCCTCGCGGGCGTGCTCGCGCTCGAGCGCCTGCTTGACGAGCTGCTCGTCGTACTCGCCGACGTAGGTCTTGACCGGCCGGCGGCCCTCGGGCGGGGTCTCGATGACGCTGATGTCGCGCAGCCCGGCGAGGCTCATCTGCAGCGTCCGCGGGATCGGCGTCGCGCTCATCGAGATCACGTCGACCTTGAGCTTGAGCTGCCGGAGCAGCTCCTTCTGCTTGACGCCGAAGCGCTGCTCCTCGTCGACCACGAGCAGCCCGAGGTCCTTGGCGCGCACGTCTCGCGACAGGACGCGATGGGTGCCGATGAGGATGTCGACCTTCCCCTCGCTGAAGCGCTTGACCGCTGCGCGCTGCTCGGCCGCGGGCCGGAAGCGGCTGACCTGCTCGACGATGAACGGGTGGTCGCGCAGGCGCTCGGTGAAGGTGCCGTAGTGCTGCTGGGCGAGGATCGTCGTGGGGACGAGCATCAGGACCTGCTTGCCGCCCGACGCGGCCTTCACCGCGGCGCGCAGCGCCACCTCGGTCTTGCCGTAGCCGACGTCGCCGCAGATCAGGCGATCCATCGGCTTGTCGGCCTCCATGTCCTCGATCACGGAGTCGATGGCGTCGCGCTGGTCGGGCGTCTCGCGGTACGGGAAGGCGGCCTCCAGCTCGCGCAGCTCGTCGGAGAACTCCGGGAACGGGTGGCCGCGGCGGCGCTTGCGCTCGGCGTAGAGGTTGAGCAGCTCGCCCGCCAGCTCCTGCGCGGCGCGGCGGGCGCGCGCCTTGATGCGGTCCCAGCGGGCGCCGCCGAGCTTGCTCAGCGGCGGGTGCGAGCCGTCGGCGCCGACGTAGCGCGAGATCTTGGCGAGCTGGTCGACGGGCAGGAAGACCTTGTCGTCGCCCTGGTACTCGAGGTTGAGGTAGTCGCGCGTGACGCCGGCCACCGTCTTGGTGTCGAAGCCGGCGAAGCGCGCGATGCCGTGGTCCTCGTGGACGACGATGTCGCCGGTCCGCAGGTCGGTGAAGGAGCGGAGCAGGCCGCGGCCCTTGCGCGTCGGCCGCGTGCTCGCCTTGCGGCGGTGGATCAGCCGGTGCTCGGGGAAGGCGGCGAGCTTGAGGCCGGGGGCGACGAATCCGTCGCGGAGGTTGGCCTCGGTGAAGATCAGGCCGGTGGAGCCGCCATTGAGGTCGGCCTTCAGGCGGGCGAGGTTGTAGGCGGCACGCTCGGCGGCGCCTCGCTGCGGCCAGGCGACGACGGTGGTGTAGCCGGAGCGGGTGAGCTTCTCGAGCTCGCTCTCGGCCTCCTTGAGGTTGCGGGCGGCGAAGTCGGCCGACTGGGCGCGGATCTCGGTCGGCTGGTCGGCGCTGATCGAGGAGAGACGGATGGCGGCGCGGTCGCCCAGCGTCTGCAGGATGCGGTCGGGCTTGACGTAGAGGTGGTGGGCGTCGTCGTCGTGGAAGGCGACGCAGACGTCGGCCCAGTGGTCGCGCAGGCTCGGCTCGGTGTCCTCGTCGGCGGCGATCACGATCTGCGCGGACTCCGGGATCAGGTCGAGCAGCTCGCGGAAGCGGTCGACCGGCAGCAGCTCGGCGATGTCCGGCCGCTCCTCCTCGGTCGCCGCGATCTCGGCCAGCTCGCGGTGCTCGGGCGCCAGCTCGGCGGCGGGCGCGATCTCGACCTCGTCGGCCTCGCCGAGGCTGCGCTGCGTGAAGGTGGAGAACCACCTGAGCGAGTCGATCTCGACGTCGAAGAGGTCGACGCGGACGGCGCGCTCCTCGGTGGCGGGGTAGATGTCGAGCAGGCCCCCGCGGACGGCGAACTGGCCGCGCTCCTCGACCTGGTCGACGCGCTGGTAGCCGGCCTTGACGAGGTCGTTGGCGGCCTCGTCGAGGTCGAGCAGGTCGCCTTTGCGCAGGGTGAAGCCGCGCGGGCGCAGCTCGGGGTCGGGGACCTTCTCGCTCAGTGCCACCGCGCTCACGATCACCACTGGCTGCTCGCTGCCCGCCGGCGTGTCGGTGAGGGCATCGAGCGCAGCGACCCTCAGGCCCACCAGGTGAGGCGGCGGCGTCAGGTGCGACTCGTAGGCGACGCCGCGGCTCGGGTAGTAGCGGACGGCCCGCGGGCGCAGCCACGCGCGCAGGTCCTGCGCGAGGTCGCGCGCCGACCGGTCGTCGCCTGCCACCACGACGGTCGGCCGCCGCACGTCACGGTCGGCCAACGCGGCGATCACGAACGGCCGCAGCGACTGCGAGACGAACGCCGACCCGCCCTCGTCGGCGAGCTGCACCGCCGCGGGATCGTTGTCGATGTGCTTGAGGAACGTCCTGAGGGCCAAAGCCCTCTGAGTCTATGAAGGGCTTCGGGCCAGGATGTTCAGCCGCACGTACTCGACGACGGGCTCGTCGAGCTCGGCCAGCACGGCCTCGATGAACGGCCCGCGGAGATCGGGCTCGAGCCGGTCCAGATGCGAGCCGAGGGCGACGGTGCCGATGTACTCGTGCGGGTCGCCGGGCTCCACGCGAACGTGCTGGTACCAGGTCCACACGTCGACCCAGCCGAGCCGCCGCAGGCGCTCCGCGGTCTCGGCCGTGCCGGCGAAGTTCCACGGCCCGGGCCAGCCGGCCAGCGCCGCCGCGTACGGCTCCCGCTCCCCTACGAGCTCGGCCGCCGCCTTCAGCTTTGCGATGTTGCCGGCGCCGCCGCACTGGGCGACGAGCCGGCCACCCGGCTTCAGCACCTCGAGGAGCCGCGCGAAGAGCGCGTCGTGATCGGCGATCCAGTGGAAGGTCGCCGTCGAGAGGATCGCGTCCACGGGCCGGTCGAGCGTGAGCGCCACGAGGTCGGCGACGTGCAGCTCGACCGCGTCGCCCAGCCGCTCGCGCGCCGCCTCGACCATCGCCGGCGAGCCGTCCACGGCGACCACCTCGCCGCGCGGAAGCCGCTCCACGAGCGCGGCGGTCACCCGACCCGTCCCGCAGCCGGCGTCCAGGACGCGCTCGTCGCCGCGCAGGTCGAGCCGGTCCAGCACCTCCCGGCCCATCGCCTCCAGCGGAGCCGACACCCGCTCATACGAGCCCGCGTCCCAGTCCCTAGGCGACATACATCCGTACGTTATCGCAGACACAACACCAAGAGGGGTCAGACCCCTCTGTACTACTACAGATCGAAACTGTTGCAGTACAGAAGGGTCTGACCCCCCTAGCGCAGATACCGCACGCGTAGGGAATCCACGGCCGGATCGGCGGGCGGCTGGAACGCCGGCGGGAGGAGGCCGCCGAACGCGCCGGCGGTGAACGGCAGGTCGTGCATGCGGTCGCCGTCGACGACCTGCACGCCGCGCGTCCCGGGCGGCGCCAGGCCCGCCACCCCGCGGCTGTCGCCGACCAGGAAGAACCACGATGACCCGTGCTCTCGGAGCTCGCGCGCCGTCGCGCACGGCTTCGCGACCCAGTTGCCGCCGAAGACGCCGATCACGCAGGCTCGCTCGACGCCTTCGCAGTGGGCGAGGACCCACAGCTCGAGCCCGCCGCCGGTCTCGATCTGCCGCGCCCACCGGGGCATGCCCCTCCCGCTCGGCAGCGCCTCGTCGGCTCCCGTGGGCAGCGTCACCCAGCCGCCGTCGCGCAGCGCCGGGACGGCGTCGAGCAGCTCGTCCGAGGGCGGGCACTGCCGGACCCGCGCGAGCTCCATCCGCACCGGGTCGCCGGCCTTCGCCGCGATCGGCAGCTCGAAGGCGTTGTCGTGCACGTCGGCTGAGACGGTCTCGCCCGGCGCGCCCAGCGTCACCCGCTCGACGCGATCCGGGACGACGCCGTACGCGACCCCCGCGGGCGTCACCGCCACCGCACGGCCGCCCTCGACCTCGAGCTCCGAGAAGCAGCGCACGAAGGTCTCCTCGCCGACGGCGACGAGGCAGACCGCGAGCATCGCCTCCCGGTGGCCGTCGCAGGCGCCGCCCCGCCGGGGCTCGGCGGCCGGCACCAGGTACACCTCGGCGCCAAACCGATCGGGGGCCGCGCGGCGCGCGCCGACACGATGGATCGTGCCGGCCGGGATCCACGCGAAGGAGTCGGCGCCGGCGAGCGCCGGCACGGCGTCGGCGGCGGTGCGCGGCCGGGCGAAGATGCTCAGGGGGTGCTGGATCCCGTCGTCCTCCTCGCGCTGCTCGACGCCCGGGCACGGCTCAGCCACCGGAGCGGCCGGAAGCGCGAACGTGGGCCCGGAGGGCGGCGGCACCTGCGGGCGCTCGTCACCGGTCCGAGAGCCGTCCTCCAGCCCGCGCACCACGGCGGCTGCAGCGACCAGCGTCGCGGCGACCGCGACGACGGCCAGCACGGTCGCGGGCCTCAGCCGGGGGACGAGGACGACACGGCGGCGCCGCGTGGCGCGGCGACGCGCGGCGGCGACCAGCTCGCGCTCGAGGTCGGCGACGAAGTCATTCATGTCCCGTTCTCCTTCACCCGTGCGCGCAGGCCGGCCAGCCCGCGCGAGACGCGCTTGCGCACGACGGCCTCCGAGGTCCGCGTGGTGCGCGCGATGTCCGCGTAGTCGCGCTCGTCGAGGATCCGCGCCCGGACCGCCTCGCGCTGGTCGGCCGGCAGCGCGTCGAGCGCCGACGTCGCCACCTCGCCCGCCTCCGCCCCGATCCGCTCGATCGCCGCGTCGCTGAGCTCGAGCGGCGCCATGCCGAGGCGCCGGCGCGCGCGATCCTCGACCACGCCCCGGCGGGCGGCGTGCCCGAGCAGGCGACGGGCGATGCCGTACAGCCAGGCGACCGCCGGGCCGCGCGCGGGGTCGAAGCGGCGGAGCGCGTCGAGCGCGGCCGCGAACGTCTCTGCACACAGGTCGGCGGCCAGCTCGGCGTCGCCGGTGCGGCGCACGAAGTAGCCGAGCAGCGGCCGGACGTGGCGGCGGTAGAAGACCCCGAACGCCTCTGGCTCGCCGTCGACCGCGGCGAGCAGCTCCTCGTCGGTCCGCGGGTCGCTCATCGACCCACTCTTAGCGTTACGGCGCCGGGTTGTGACCGATCAGGCGCTCGACCTCGTCGCCGGCGGCGTCGACGAGCGCGGCGACCTCAGCCGCCGGCCGGCGCCATTTGCCGAGCACGTAGGCGGCGACGACGTCGGGGTCGGTCGAGTCGGGCCGGCCGACGCCGACGCGCACGCGATGGAAGTCCGGCGCGCCGAGGTCGCGGCGCAGCGACTTGAGCCCGTTGTGGCCGGCGAGCCCGCCGCCGAGCCGCACGCGCACGTCGCCGAACGGCAGGTCGATCTCGTCGTGGACCACGACGAGGTGGTCGAGGTCGAGCTTGTAGCTGCCGCGCGCCGGCCCGACCGAGCGGCCGGACTCGTTCATGAAGGTCTGCGGGCGCAGGATCGCGACGCGCGGCCCGCCGGGGCCGGTGCGGCCCTCGGTCAGCTCGCCCGCGAACTTCTTCTTGGGCTTCGGCAGGTCCCAGCGCCGCGCCAGCGCCTCGGCCACGCGGAAGCCGACGTTGTGCGGGCTGTCGGCGTAGCCCGGACCGGGGTTGCCCAGCCCGACGATGAGCCAGTCAACCGGTGTCGACGAGAAGAGCTTCAGCTCTCGTCCGATTCGGCAGCCGGCTCGGCCGCCTCGCCGCCCTCGCCCTCCTCGCCCTCAGGCGCCTCGATCGGCTCGCCGTCCTCGCCGACCAGCTCGGTCTCGGTCTCGATCTCCTCTTCGACCGGCTCGAGCGTCGGCGGCGTGATGGTGGCGATGACCGTCTCGACGTCGTCGAGCAGGGTGACGCCGTGCGGAGCGGTGAGCACGTCGAGCGTGACGGTGGCGTTCATCTCCAGGCCGGAGACGTCGTAGGCGATCGAGTCCGGGATGTCTCCCGGCAGCGCCTCGATGTTCACCTCGCGCAGCTCCTGGTTGAAGATGCCGCCCTCGACCACGCCGGGCGCCTCGTCGGAGCCGGTGAACTCGATCGGCACCGTGGCGTGGATCGCCACGTCCATGCGCACGCGCAGGAGGTCGACGTGCGTCGCCTCACCGCGGACGGGATGGCGCTGCACGTCCTTGATCAGGACGTTGCCGGTGGCGCCGCCGTCGACGGTGACCTCGATCACCTGGGCGGCGTGGGCGAGCGTGTTGCGCAGGAGCCGCGCGTCGACCGCGAAGTGCTGCGGGTCGTCGCCGCCGCCGTACATGACGCCGGGCACGAGGCCGTCGCGACGCAGGCGCCGGGCCGAGCGCGAGCCCTCCGGATCACGTGCCTGGAGCGCGAGTGGAGATGTTTCGGTGGTAGCCATCAGGCGGCGAACGATGGTAGCGAAAGCCCGTCTGAATTTCGGCGCTCAAGGGTACCCCTGCGTTCATGAGTCCTGACGAGGAGCTCATGGTCATCTTCGGCGCGCTGCACCTGGTGGCACTGACACTGGGTCTGGCGTTGTTCGTGATGTTCCTGCGCTCCGGGTCGCGTTCCGGCTTCAAGCCGCCGGAGGAAGAAGACGGCGGCGGGGGCGGCAACGACCGTGTCTCGGACAAGCCGAAGAACTCGCCGTCGGGCGGCATCCCGTTGCCTGACGCCGAGCAGTCGGCCCGGCGTCTTCGCTCCCACGAGCGGCTGGCCGATACGCAGCGACGCTACAGGCGCAGGCGGCTCCCCGAGCCCGCCCGGCCCTCGCGCCGCCGCGTCGCGACCTAGCCCGAAAACCGAGCCCGCAGCCGGACGTGCTCGCCCACGTTCGGCTCCGCGTGGAAGCGCCGGACGGCGACGAGCAGCCCTGCCGCACCCCACGCCGCGATCACGGCCAGGTGGCCCCACGCGAAGCCGCTGCCGGTCGTCTGCGGCACGAAGCAGGCGTCGAAGGCCTGGACGAGGTGGTAGAGCGGGAAGGCGTGGGCGATCGCGCTGATCCAGTCCGGCGCGCCGTCGAGCGGCCACCAGATGCCGGAGATGAAGGTCAGCGGCAGCAGCGTGAGCTGAGCCACGGGACCGGCCTGGTCGGCGTTGCGCACCAGCGTCGAGACGGCCAGCCCGAGCGCGGCCAGCGACGCCGCGCCGAGGGTGAGCGTGACCGCGGCGGCGGGCAGCAGCTGCGGGTAGAGGTTGAAGCCGAAGACGGGCACGGCGACGACGATCATCAACGTCACGCTGGCGATCCCGAGCAGCATCGCCCCGGTCAGCCACGAGCCGAGGTAGATCGGCATGGGCAGCGGCGTGCCGCGCACGCGCTTGAGCAGCCGCTCGTCGCGCGCGGTCGCGATGCCGAAGATGACGTTCGTGTAGCAGGCCAGGGTGAGGCCGAAGATGCCGATCGAAGGCGCGTAGAACTGGACGAAGCGCACGTCGCCGCCGGACGCCCCGGGCACCATGGCGTCACCGTTGAGCGAGCCGAAGATGAGCAGGAACATCAGCGGGAAGACGAAGGTGAAGAAGGTCACGCGCGGGTTGCGCAGCATCAGCACGACGCGCGCGTGGATCCAGCGCGCCAGCAGCGTGCGGTCGGAACGGGTCATGCGGCCTCCTCGGTCAGCTCCAGGTACACGTCCTCGAGCGTCGGGCGGCTGACCGTCAGCCCCTCGAGCTCATAGCCGCGCACGGCCGCCCACGAGAGCAGCGGCGCGAGGTCGCGAGTCGGCGTGGTGGTGCGCAGCTCGACCTCCGGCCCGCGCCCGTCGACCGCCACCGGGAGGTCGGCGACCTCGACCCCGGGCGGCAGCCGGAAGGTCACCAGCGTGTTCTCGTCGCCGCCCAGCTCGTCGGGAGCGGCCACCGCGATCAGGCGGCCGTCGGCGATCACGGCCACGCGGTCGGCGAGCCGCTGCGCCTCCTCCATGTAGTGCGTGGTCAGCAGGATCGTCCGGCCGCGGGCGCGCAGACCGGCGATCAGCTCCCACGACTGGCGGCGGGCGGCGGGATCGAAGCCGGTGGTCGGCTCGTCGAGGAAGACGAGCTCCGGGTCGCCCGCGATGCCGACCGCGACGTCGAGCCGGCGCCGCTGGCCGCCCGACAGCGTGCTCGTGCGGGCGTGCAGCTTCTCGGTGAGGCCGACGAGCTCCGCGACCTCGTCGGCGGGCAGCGGCTCCGGGTACGGCGCGGCGTACAGCTCGATCGTCTCGTGCACGGTCAGCTCCCGCTCGAGCGCGGCGTCCTGGAGGACGATCCCGATCCGCTCGCGGAAGGCGCGCTCGCGCCGCGCGGGGTCGAAGCCGAGGACGTCGACCTCACCCGCGTCGGCCTCGCGGTGCCCTTCGAGGATCTCCACCAGGGTGGTCTTGCCGGCGCCGTTGGGCCCGAGCAGGGCGAGCACCTCGCCGCGGCGGACGGTGAGGTCGACGCCGTCGAGCGCGGTGACGCCGCCGTAGGCCTTGTGCAGGCCGCGGGCCACGATCGCCGGCGGCGGGGCCGCGGATCGCGCCGCCACGGCGGCTTCGAGCGAGTTCGTGAGCATGCCCGACACGGTGGCGCGCCGAGCGCCGTGCGTCATCGGCGCTGAGGTCCAACTTGCGTCTCCACCCACGGGTGGAAGGCCTTCCACCCCCGCGCCGATGACGATCGCGGCTTCGGGCCCTACCGTTGACAGCATGGCCCGGCCGCAGCAGCCGCTGTCCGTGTTCGGCACGCTGGCGATCACCCTGATCGTCGTCGTCACGCTCTTCACCGAGCCGCGCCCGGGCGGCGGCGGCGACGGGCCGTGGGTGGCGCTCGGCGTCGTCGGCCTGCTGGCCGGCATCGTCATCAGCGTCCCGCGCGGCGAGATCCCGGTCGCTCGCCGCGTCGCCGGCCTCCTGCTCACGACCGCCTCGGCCTGGCTGCTGATCGGCGTGCAGCCGGAGGGCATCGCCTTCGGGGCCATCTACTACGTCGTGATCATGTCGGCGCTGCGGCTCGACCTGGTGCCGGCGCTCGCCGTCGCCGGCGTGGCGGTGGTCGGCGGCAGCGCGATGGTGGCGCAGGCGGCCGACGACCCATGGGGCGCGGTGGTCTCGATCGTGCTGTCGGTCATCCCGTGGTTCCTCGTCATCCGGCTGCTGCATCAGATGCACGACGGCCGCGCCCGCGCCGAGGAGCTGGTGGAGGAGCTGCGCGAGTCGCGCGCCGCTCATGCCGAGTCGGCGGCGGCGGCCGAGCGGGGCCGCG
Source organism: uncultured Solirubrobacteraceae bacterium (assembly GCA_963835525.1). Classification (GTDB taxonomy): domain Bacteria; phylum Actinomycetota; class Thermoleophilia; order Solirubrobacterales; family Solirubrobacteraceae; genus DASSUW01. Next base: position 284,234 of record CAWIFM010000008.1, on the reverse strand, counting down.
TGGCCCGCGAGATGCACGACGTGCTCGCGCACTCGCTCTCGGCGCTCGCGCTCCAGCTCGAGGGCACGCGCCTGCTGGCACGCGACCGCGGGTCCGACCCCGAGGTGGTGGAGGCGATCGAGCGCGCGCACCACCTGGCCGCCGACGGGCTGGCCGAGGCGCGCGCCGCGATCGGCGCGCTGCGCGGCGACGAGCTGCCCGGCCCCGAGCGCCTGCAGCAGCTCGCCGACGCGTACCCGGGCGAGACCCGCCTCACCGTCACCGGCACGGCGCGCGAGCTCTCGTCGGAGGCGCGGCTCGCCGTCTACCGGACGGCGCAGGAGGCGCTCACCAACGTGCTGCGGCACAGCGCGGCCGACCGCATCGAGATCGAGCTCGACTACGGCGACGACGCCACGCGGCTGGTCGTGCGCGACCACGGCCCGGGCGCGCCGGTCGCCGTCGGCGGCTCGGGCGCCGGCTACGGACTCACAGGGATGCGCGAGCGTGCCGAGCTGCTGGGCGGCCGGCTGACCGCTGAGCCGACGGCGGACGGGTTCCGCGTGGAGCTGTGGCTGCCCGCGTGATCCGTGTCCTGCTCGCCGACGACCAGCGCGTCGTGCGCGAGGGGCTCGGCACGCTGCTCGCGCTGCTCGACGGGATCGAGCTCGTCGGCACCGCGGCCGATGGCGAGGAGGCGGTGTCGCTGGCCGCCGAGCACGACCCGGACGTCGTCCTGATGGACCTGCGGATGCCGCGCGTCGACGGCGTCGAGGCGATCCGGCGGCTGGCCGCGCGCGGCGAGCGCCCGCGCGCGATCGCCCTCACCACCTATGCCGACGACGCGTCGGTGCTCGGCGCGCTGCGGGCGGGCGCGCGGGGCTACCTGACCAAGGACGCCGGCGCCGAGCAGATCCTCGCTGCGGTGCAGGCGGTCGCGCGCGGCGAGGCGGCGCTCGACCCGGCGGTCCAGCACCACGTGCTGGCGGCTTTGACGGCGCCCGGGCCGGAGCCGGAGCTGCCGGACGGCCTGACACCGCGCGAGGCGGAGGTGCTGCGGCTGATCGCCGAAGGCCTTACCAACGCGGAGATCGCGGAGCGCCTGGTGGTGAGCGCCGCGACGGTCAAGTCGCACGTCAACCACATCTTCGCCAAGGCGGGCGTGCGCGACCGCGCGCAGGCGGTGGTCTACGCCTACTCGAACGGGCTCGTCTAGGGGAACTGGTCGACGGCCTGGTACCAGCGCTGGACGTCGGTCCACGCGGGCTTCAGGGTGCCGTCGTAGTGCATCAGCGCCTTCTGGTGGATCGGCGGCGTCGCGAACGGGTTGCCGCCGTCCCAGGCCGGGCGGACGCGGAACTCGTTGAGCGCCCAGTACAGGACGCCGCTCAGCCACGGCTTGGTGGCGAACACGTTCAGCTGGAAGTTCACGAAGTCCTGCTGGAAGGCGTAGGTGCCCTTGTCCTCGACTGAGCCCTCGCGGTTGGCCTCGGCGCCGAACTCGGTGACCATCAGCGCGTCGGCCGGATAGCAGCGGCGCAGCGCGTCGAGGTAAGGCGAGAGCTTCTCGCGGTCGAACAGCGAGCCCTGCGGGCCGGGGTACCAGCCGAAGTAGTCGTTGATGCCGATGACGTCGAGCGGCCGGTAGCGGGCCTGGCAGCCGGCGCCCGGGTAGCCGGCCACGGCCAGGCCGACGGGGCGCGTGGGGTCGAGCTCGTGCGCGGCGCGCGCCGCCCGGCGGATGTAGGCGCCCTGGGTCGGGCCGGGCTTCGACGACAGCTCGTTGGCGATCGACCAGATGAGGACCGAGGGATGGCTGCCGTTGGTCTCGATGTTGTGGCGCAGCTCGGCGACGGCGCGCGGCGTGACGTCGTCGATCACCGAGCTCTTGTGCGAGTAGACCGGGATCTCGGACCAGATCAGCAGCCCCTCGCGGTCGGCGACCTCGTGGATGTAGGGGTGCATCGGGTAGTGCGTCCGCAGCATCGTCGCGCCGAGCTCCTTCGCCCGGTCGACCAGCCAGCGCCGCCACGTGTTGTCGACCGCGAAGCCCTGCGTCGCGTTGTCCTCGTGCAGGCCGACGCCGCGCAGCTGGACGGGCCGGCCGTTGAGCGTCAGGCGGCCGTCGTCGACGCGGACCGAGCGCACGCCGCTCTGCACGCTCCAGCGGCCGACCAGGCGCCCGCCCACGCGGACCTCGACCGCCGCCGGGTAGAGGAACGGGTCGCGCGGCGACCACAGGTGCGGGCTCGGGACAGAGAGCGAGCCGCGGAAGCTCGCCGTCGCACCCGGGCGCAGCGTGCGCGCGCCCAGCCGCACGCTCTGGGAGCCGAACGTGCCGGTGACGGTCGCGCGCCGGCGGCCGGTGGTGGCGTTGCGCACGCGCGTCTGGAAGACGGTGGTGGCCGCGCAGGTCGTGCAGCGCAGGCGTGGGGTGACGAGCGCGGACTCGATGGCCAGCGTGTCGATCTTCTGGAGGTAGACCTCGCGCAGGATGCCGCCGTAGTTCCACCAGCCGCCGGTGGGCAGCCGCGTGCGCGGGCTGACGCGCCCCGGCGGGAGGTCGGTGGCCGTGCGGCGCGAGTCGACCCGCACCACCAGCCGGTTGACGCGCCGGAGCCGCTCGAGCGGGATCGTGAAGGGCAGATAGGCGCCGGCATGGGAGCCGACCTCGCGGCCGTTGAGCCAGACGCGCGCGCGGTAGTTGACCGACTCGAAGCGCACCGCCCAGTCGAGCGCGCGGTTGGCGTCGGGCAGCTCGAAGTCCTTGCGGTACCAGCCGACCGAGCCGTTCATGGAGGCCACCGAGTCGTCGCCCACGTTCCAGGCGTGCGGGACCTGGACCGTGCTCCAGCCGGCCGTGCTCGTCTGGCGGTGGTAGCGGTTGCGGATGCCGCGGTCGGCGGCGTCGAGCCGGAACAGCCAGGCGCCCTCCATGAGGTAGCGGCCCTCGGGACCGTCCGCGTAGAGCGTGCGCGCGGTCGGCTTGTCGGCTGCCTGCGCAGTCGCGGGCGCGGCCAGGGCGAGCAGCAGGACTCCCAGGACGACTGGCCGCATCGCGCGCAGTCTAGGCACAGCCGTCCTCGTTGCCGATCGGGGCCGAGATCGAGAGCAGCTCGACGTCGCCGCCGGTCAGCGGGCCGTCGCGGCGCACGCGGACGCACTGGACGACGGGCTGGGAGTCCCCCGCGCGCCAGGCCACGCGCCCGACCCCGGTGCGCCGCGTGAGGGCCACCTGCACGGACGGGGTGTAGTTGAGGATCTCGACCCGGCCGTCGCGCTGCAGCTCCGCCACCCGAGCGCGCATGATCTCGGCGCACGCCGGCTGCGCGCGGCAGCCGGGCAGCTCGGCCAGCACGGCGGCCGCGTCGCCGGCGGCCTGGGCCTCGAGCACGTCGAGCACCTTGGCTCGCTCGTCGCCGGCGCCGCTCAGCGCGCGCGCCAGCAGGGCCGAGAAGCCGAGGAACAGGAAGGCCGCCAGGCCGATGAGGATGAAGGTCCGCCCGCGCCGCATGGCGCGGGGCAGGCTAGCCAGCTTCGGGGAATTCGTCGCCCGAGAGCTCCAGGAAGCGCTGCACGCTCGCCTCCTGATGGCTGAGCTGCTCGGCCATTCGGCGTGGCGTGCTCGGAGGCGACGTCGAGGAAGTCCTCGAGGCAGCGCTCGGGGTCGTCCGGGAGCGGGTAGACGCGCGCGACGTCCTGCTGCACGCAGACGATGCCCATCGGCGGCCGGCCCTCGGCCAGCGGGCCGGGCGCCGCACACCGCGGTCACCACGATCTGCCGCTCCGGCGCGACGAGCGCGGCGGGCAGCAGCCGGTGGGCGGGCAGGTCGATGTCGAGCGCGATGCGGCGGTCGACCTGGACGTGGCTGTGGGCGAGGTCGCTCAGCGGCTCGCGCCAGATGTCGAGCACCGTGTCGGCCCCCACGAGCGCGTCGCGCATCGCGGCGGCCTGCTCGGCGTAGAGATGCTCGGCCTCCTCGCGGTCCTCGGCGGCGCCCAGGTCGAGGTCGCAGGGCACGCGCAGCAGCTCGGCCGGCGCCACCGCGGAGCCGGCGCCGCGCCCGCCGTTCGTCACGTAGGTCTGGATCGTCCCGAGGTCACGACGGCCGTGGAAGACCACCGTGAGCTCCTCGCACAGCGGGAGGCCGGCGACGCGCAGGGCGACCGCGGCGGTGGCCTCCTTGTCCAAGAGGGCCCGCCGAAGCAGATCGTCGGCGTGCTCGTGATGTTCCATGTGCCTCGGTTATCGACATGTTTACCGCCTGACCGGAGATTGCAACACCGACCGATCGACTGGGTCGCATCGACCGTGGGTAGAGTCCGCCGCCATGAAGCTGCTCTACAAGCCGTTCGGGATCCTGCTCGGCATCCTCGCCGGCCTCGTGGGCAAGAAGACGTTCGACTTCGTGTGGACGAAGATCGACGACCGGGAGCCGCCCGAGCCGACGACCGAGGCGGCCTCGTGGCGGCGTGTGATTGCAGTCGCCGCGCTCCAGGGCGTGATCTTCCGCACGACGCGCGTGGCCGTCGACCGCTACGGCGCGATCGGCTGGCGCTATCTCACGGGGACTTGGCCCGGCGAGAAGCGCCCGGATCCCGACGAATGACGAAGCCGCGCTCGGCCAGCGTGGCGAGCGCGTTCTCGAAGCCAGGGAAGTCGCGGGCGAGCAGGAGGTCGATCGGCCGCCCGGCGGGTCCCTCGGTGCGCAGCCACCGCTTCAGGGACGCGTCCTCCTGGCTCGGCGAGCAGGTCGAGCAGGATCGGCAGCTCCGGCTTGTGATCGAGGTCGCCCGAGACGACCTCGAGCGGATCCGCGTCGAGGATCGTCAGCAGCTCGTCATCGGAGAGGCCGAGCCGGTCCTGGAGCTGCGCGGCCTTCAGAAGAGCTGGTTCTCGCCGCCGAACACCTCGGACACCGAGTCGTCGGTGAAGATGCGGCGGATCGTGTCGGTGAGGATGTCGGCCACCGAGAGGACCTTGATGTTGCCCGGCGCGCCGGGGCGCAGCGGGATCGTGTCGGTGACCACGACCTGCTCGAAGCCGGCCGCCTCGAGGTTCTCGAACGCCTTGCCGGACAGCACCGGGTGGGTGGCGGCGGCGAACACACGGCGGGCGCCCTCGGCCTTGACGGTCTCGGCGGCGGCGCGCAGGGTGCCCGCCGTGTCGATGATGTCGTCGAGGATCACGGCTGTCTTGTCCTTGACGTCGCCGATCACGTAAGCGATCTCGGCGACCTGCTGGGCCGGCCGCTCCTTGTTGAGGATGGCCAGCTCGGCGCCCACCTTCTCGGCGAACTTCTTGGCCAGCTTCACGCGGCCGGCGTCCGGCGACACGATGACCAGGTCGTCGAGCGCCATGTCGCGGAAGTACTGGCTGAGCATGAACATCGCCGTCATGTGATCCACGGGCTTGGAGAAGAAGCCCTGGATCTGGCCGGCGTGCAGGTCCATGGTCAGCACCCGATCGGCCCCCGCGGTCTCGAGCATGCGGGCGACGAGGCGGGCGGAGATCGGCTCGCGGCCCATCGACTTCTTGTCCTGCCGCGAGTACCCGTACCACGGGGCCACGGCGATCACGCGGTGAGCGGAGGCGCCGACGGCCGCGTCGACCATCAGCAGCAGCTCCATCAGCGCGTCGTTGGCCGTGATCCCGGTCTCCGGGTTGCCGCAGGTCGGCTGGACGATGAAGAGGTCGGACCCCCGGATCGACTCCTCGAAGCGGCAGTAGACCTCGCCGTTGGAGAAGGTTCGGGTGGCGACGCCGCCGAGCGTGACGCCCAGCTTCTCGGAGATGCGGCCGGCGAGCGCCGGGTGGGCGCGCCCCGAGACCACCATCAAGCGCTTGTCGTACTCGACGGCGAGCGACGAGCCGAGGTGGGCGATCCGGGGTTCCAGCGCGCTCACGACGTCTGGGAGTGTACGACGAGCGGGGGACGGCGTCGCGCCGCGCTCACCGGTCTTTGCGGTCTGCGTAGCCCTCGATGTTCGTCTGGCGGCCGCGCGAGATCGCGAGCGCCCCCGGCGGCACGTCGAGGGTGACCACGGTGCCGGCTCCCGTGTAGGCGCGATCGCCGACCGTGACCGGCGCGACGAAGCTGGTGTCGACGCTCGTCTTGACGCCCGAGCCGATCGTCGTCCGGTGCTTGTTGCGCCCGTCGTAGTTGGCGGTGATGTTGCCGGCGCCGATGTTGGTGCCCTCGCCGATGTCGGCGTCGCCGATGTAGGAGAGGTGCGGGACCTTGGTGCCGGCCCCGATCTCGGAGTTCTTGATCTCCACGAAGGTGCCGGCCTTGGCCTTGGGGTGCAGGTGGGCGTCGGGCCGCAGGTAGGCGAAGGGGCCGACCGTGGCGCCGTCGTCCACGCGCGCCTGCGTCAGGTGCGAGTGCAGGATGGTCACGCCGTCGCCGACCTGGGTGTCGATCAGCGTGCTCATCGCGCCGATGAGGGTGTCGCTGCCGATCGTCGTGCCGCCCTTGAGCTGGGCGAACGGCTCGATCACGGTGTCGCGGCCGATGCTCACCGTGGCATCGATCCGGGTCGAGCCGGGGTCGACGATGGTCACGCCGCTGCGCATGAGCTCCTCGAGGATGCGGCGCTGGACGACCTGCTGGGCGTACGCGAGGTCGACGCGGTCGTCGACGCCGTGGGTGAGGACGGGGTCGTCGATCGGGTGGGCCGCGACCTTGCGCCCGGCCTCGCGCATGGCGGGCAGCACGTCGGGCAGGTACAGCTCGCCCTGGGCGTTGTCGGTGTCGAGCATGCCGAGGGCCGCGACCAGCGCGCCGCCGTCGAACGCATAGACGCCGGAGTTGACCTCGCGGATCTCGAGCTCCTCGGGGGTCGCGTCGCCGGCGCCGCCCTTGGCCTCGGCCACACGCAGGACCGAGCCGTCGTCCTGGCGGATGACGCGCCCGTAGGCGCCTGGCTCGTCGAGCTCCATCGTCGCCATCGTCGCCGCCGCCCCGTTGGCCTCGTGCGCGTCGATCAGCCCTTTGATCGCCTCGGCGGTGAGCAGCGCGACATCGCCGTTGATGACCACGACCGTGGCTGTCGGGTCGAGCAGCGAGGCTGCGGCCACCACGGCGTCGCCCGTCCCGCGCGGCTCCTCCTGGATGGCCACCTCGACGCCGTCGGGCAGGTGCTCCTCCAGCCGCCGCTTCGGGTTGTCGACGACGATCACCCGCCCGGCGCCTGCATCCCGCGCGGCCTGCACCGGCCACGCGATCAGCGGCCTCCCGCACAGCGGATGGAGGACCTTCGGGACGGCGGAGCGCATTCGGGTGCCCTCGCCGGCGGCGAGGATCACAACGGTGGGATCGGGCACGCGGGCATCGTAGTATCGGCTGTGCGCACCGAGGTATTCGAGCGGATGCTGCTCCAAATATCGGAGTGTCGTTTTACTGGGGGGTGGTGCAATGGCAGCACTCTAGGTTTTGGTCCTAGCGATCCGGGTTCGAGTCCCGGCCCCCCAGCTGACAAGCCGTCCTCTTCGCGTGCGAACATGTGTTCGATGTCGAGCGACGGACCGAGATACTCGGAGGCGGAGGCTCGTACTGCGATCGCCGCTTCTCGGTCCTTCACGGAGGCGCTGCGCCAGCTCGACATGTGCGCGACGGGCAACAACTGGCGGCGCCAAGTTCAGGCCGACGGGCTCGAAGCAGCGACACTGCTCGCATACCTGCGGCGCGCTCTCGGACGCGAGCCGGGCCGCCCACGAGCTGCGCCGCCAGGTCGTGCGGCCTCCCTATGAGCAGCTTGTGGCCGAGATCGCGGCGACGGGCTGGAGCGCGGTCGGGCGGAAGTACGGCGTGTCGGACAACGCCGTCCGCAAGTGGGTGCGCGCGTATCAAGCCGGGCGGGCGGCGCCTCATGACCAGTAGAGAGTTCACACCGCTCTGATCGGATACCCGGCCAGAAGTGCGGGCTGGGTTTCCCTTCCCGCATTCCGGCACTAGTCTGGCGCCTCCATGCGACTCCGCCTTCTCGCCGCCGCCACCGTCGCGGCCTGCCTCCTCCCCGCGTCGACCGCCGCGGCCGGCGACCCGATCATGGCTCTGACCGACGTCCAGCCCGGCATGCAGTGCACCGGGTACTCGGTCGTCCAGGGCACGACCATCTCGACTTTCGACGTCACCGTGCTCGACGTGATCGACGGTGATCCGGCGTCCGACGGGCCGCGGATCCTGTTCGAGGTCTCGGGGGCGGCGATCGACGCCACGGGCATCGGCCCGGGGTTCTCCGGCTCCCCGATCTACTGTCCCGACGGTGCGGGAACGAACCGCAACATCGGCGCGATCTCGCAGTCGATCGGCGAGTACGGCGGCAAGGCGGGCCTCGCGACGCCGATCGAGCTCATGCTCGCCAACCCGACCGACCCGCCCGTCGCGCGCGACGCGGGTGACGGGAAGGCGGCCTCGCGGCGCGCGGCCGCGGCGATGCGGCGCATGCAGCGCCAGGGGACGAAGGACCTCGCCTCACCGCTGACCATCAGCGGCGTGTCGCCGCAGCTCGGCAAGGCGATCGAGGCGACCGGCAGGAAGTACGGGAAGCCGATCATCGCGGTCCCCGCCGGTCCGCTCGGCAGCTTCCCGGTGCAGGAGCTCAAGCCCGGCGCGGCCGTCTCGGTCGGCTACTCGGGCGGTGACCTGCGGCTCGGCGCCATCGGCACCGTCGCCTACACGGACGCCGGCCGCGTGTGGTCCTTCGGCCACTCCTTCGAGGCCGCCGGCGCCCGCAACCTGCTGCTCCAGGACGCCTACGTCTACCGCGTCGTCAACGAGCCGAACGCCGCCTTCACCGGCGGCTCGTACAAGCTCGCGGTCGCCGGCCACGACGTCGGCACGCTCTCCAACGACGCGTTCTCGGCCGTGGTCGGCACGGTCGGCGCGATGCCGCGGACCACGATGGTGCAGGCGATCGGCACCGACCACGACACGGGCATCCAGAAGACGGTCGAGACCAACGTGGCCGACGAGACCGACGTCGACAACCCGACCGGCTTCTCGCCGCTCGGCGCCGTCGGCCCGCTGGCCATCGCCCAGGCCACCGGCGGCACGATGAAGAGCGCCCCCGGTCGCATGACCGGCCGCATGTGCCTGCGCATCACGTTCGCCGAGAAGCCGAAGCGCCCGGCGCGCTTCTGCAACCGCTACGTGTCGTCGGGCATCTTCGACCCGTTCCTCGGCCCGCTCGGCAACCCCATCGCCTTCAACGCGGCCATGGACGCCTCGGGCGCCTTCAGCCTGATCGAGTTCTACGAGGGCCGCACGCCGCACGTCTCGAACGTCCACGCCGAGATCGAGACTCGCCGCGGCGAGCGGGTCGCGTTCCTGCGCCGAGTCCAGGCGCCCCGGCGCGTGAAGCCCGGCCAGGCGATCACGGTGCGGGTCACCATGCAGCGCCTGCGCGGCGGGAACTTCACGAAGCGCTACCGCGTCAACGTGCCCGGCGGCGTCAAGCCGGGACGGCGCACCCTGCGGCTCCGCGGCTTCGAGCAGGAGGCGTCGGAGGAGGACATCCTCGCGATCCTGTTCGGCCTCGACGTCGAGGGTGAGGGCGGCAGCGAGAACGGCCCGGCGAAGCTGAACGACCTGATCGAGAGCATCAGCGCCCTCGGGCACTGGGACGGCGTCCGGCTGCGCATGGGCGGCAGCACGAAGCGCGCGTTCAAGGACGACGACATGCTGATCGTCGGCAGCGCCGAGACATCCGTGCGCGTCCGCCGCCGCTAGCCCTCGAACCGATACACCGTGCCCGCCGGCGCCAGATCCGCGCCGGCGGCGCGCGGCACCGCCGCGGCCAGCACCGAGGCGAACGTCGCCGTGCTGGCGGCCATCATGTCGAGCAGCGTCTGCACCGGCGTGGCCTCCTCGGTGACGCCGTTGGCGTAGTCGGTCGCGTAGCCGAGCAGCGCGTACGGGAGCTCGGCCTCGCCGCACAGCACCGCCTCCGGCCCGCCGGTCTGCGACACGTGCGTGACGCCGCAGGCCGCCAGGGCGCGGATCTCGGCGCGCGTGTTGAAGCGCGGCCCGTCGACGTGGCCGTAGCAGCCGCCGTCGCGGATCGCCACGCCCGCCTCCTCGCCGGCCGCCAGCAGCACACCCCGCAGCGGCTCCGAGAACGGGCCCTCGAAGATCCAGTGCCCGCGCCGGCGGTCGCCGGGCTCGGAGTAGAACGTGCACAGCTCGCCGTCCCCGAGGCGGTTGGCCAGGAAGTGCAGGTCGTCGAAGCAGGTCACCGACCCCAGCTCGACGGAGGCGTCGACCGCTCCGCAGACCGTCACGCCGATGACCGCGTCGGCGCCCAGGTCGACCAGCGCGGCGATGTTGGCGCGGTGCGTGACGAGGTTCGAGAGCCGGCGGTGGCCCTCGCCATGGCGCGAGACGTGCAGCACGTCCGCACCGGCAAAGGTGCCGCGCGAGACCAGCGCCTCGCCCCACTCGGTGCTCACCGGCTCGGGCCCGGAGGATTCGAACCCCGGCAGCGCGTACGTCCCGGAGCCGGTGATGATCGCGATCGGCATGGCGCGGGAGTATCCCCCTAAGCTGGTCGGCCGTGGAACCGGCCCCGGTCACCCAGGACGAGCTGCGCGAGTTCGCCTCCTCCCTCTGGGCGGCGTTCCACGAGGACATGAGCGACGCGGACGCCGGCCGCTGGGAGCGCGTGCTCGAGGCGGAGCGCACGCTGGCGATTCGCGACCGCGGCCGGATCGTCGCCGGCACCGGCATCTTCTCGCGCCGCCTCGCCGTGCCCGGCGGGGTGGTGCCGGCGGCCGCCGTCACGCTCGTCGGGGTCCGCCCCAGCCATCGCCGGCGCGGCCTGATGAGCTCGCTGATGCGGCGCCAGCTCAACGACGTCCACGAGGGCGGCCGCGAGGCGGTCACCGTGCTGTGGGCGTCCGAGCCCGTGATCTACGGGCGCTTCGGCTACGGGCTCGGCACGCAGGCCGCGGACCTGCGGGTGGCCAGCGGCAGCGCGCGTCTGCGCTCGGCGCCCGACGCCCGGGTCGACCTGCTCACCCCCACCGAGGCGCTGCCGGCCATCCGCGAGCTCCACGAGGCGCAGTGGCCCACGATCCCCGGCATGCTCGACCGCGAAGACCCCTGGTGGGAGGACCGGACCGAGGATCCCGAGGAGCACCGCGAGGGCAACACGCCGCTGCGCGCCGCCGTGACCGACGGGGCCTACGCGCTCTACGCCGTCAAGCGCCAGTGGGACGAGAACGGACCCGACAGCGAGGTCGTCGTGCTCGAGGCGCTCGCCGCCACCCCCGAGGGCGAGGCCGCGATCTGGAACTACCTGATCGGCCTGGACCTCACCCGCCGCATCTCGTGGGAGCTGGCGCCCTCCGACCACCCGCTCATGCACATGGTCGCCAACGCGCAGCACGTGAAGATGACGCTCGGCTACGGGTTGTGGGTGCGCCTGGTCGACGTGCCGCGCGCGCTGGCGGAGCGCGCGTACGGCGAGCCGTTCGAGGTCGTGCTCGAGGTGGAGGACGACGTGCTCCCGTGGAACGCCGGCCGCTGGGCGCTGCGCTGGGACGGGACCACCGCCACCTGCGCCGCGACCGCCACGCCGGCCGCCCTCGCGCTGAGCTCGACCGAGCTCGGCGCCGCCTACCTCGGCGGGACGCGGCTCGAGACGCTCGCCCGCGCCGGACGCGTGCGCGAGCTGCGCCCGGGCGCGCTGGCCACCGCCAGCCGCGCCTTCGCCGGCGACCGCGCGCCCTGGTGCCCGGAGATCTTCTAGACCCTTACGGAGTGGTGAACGGCCCGTCGCCGCTGCGACAATCGACAGGCGATGGAAGGCCACGTGCGAGGCTCGGTGCTGGTCGTCGACGACGAGCCGACGATCCGCGAGGTCGTGTCGCGCTATCTCGAGCGTGCGGGCTACGAGACGCGCGTGGCGGGTGACGGCGCAGGAGCCCTGAAGGCGGTCGAGGAGCGAGCGCCTGACCTCATCGTGCTCGACCTGATGCTGCCCGGCATCGACGGGCTCGAGGTGATGCGCCGCGTGCGCGACCGGGCGGGCGCGATCATCCTGCTGACCGCCAAGGGCGAGGAGAACGACCGCATCGTCGGCCTGCGGCTCGGCGCCGACGACTACGTGGTCAAGCCGTTCTCGCCCGGCGAGCTGGTCGCGCGCGTCGACGCCGTCCTGCGCCGCGTCGACACCGTCGCCGACGAGGAGCCGCCGCAGACGTTCGGCGACCTGGTGATCGACCCGGGCGCGCACCGCGTGACGGTGGCCGGCGAGGAGGTCGCGCTGACCATGCGCGAGTACGAGCTGCTGCGCTTCCTCGCCCGCCATCCCGGCCGCGCGTTCACCCGCAACGAGCTGATGGACTCGGTCTGGCAGTACGCCTTCTACACCGACACCTCGACCGTCACGGTCCACATCCGGCGGCTGCGGGCGAAGATCGAGCGCGAAGCCTCGGCGCCGCGCTGGATCGAGACCGTGTGGGGCGTCGGCTACCGCTTCGCCCCATGAGGTCCGGCCTGCTCTTCGCCACCGCGGTGGCGGCGCTCGTGGCCGCGGCCGCGCTGGTCGGCTACGGCGGCCACGCAGCGGTCGTCACGCTCGCCATCGTCGCCCCGCTCGGGTGGCTGACCGTGCTCGCCGGCGACCGGCTGAGCCGCCTGCGCGGCCTGCGGCGCCGGTTCGCGGCCGTGACGCTGGTGAGCGCCGCGCTGCTGACCGCCGCCGTCGCGCTGTTCGTGGCGCTCATGTTCGTCTCGAGCCACGACGCGTTCCTGACCGTGCTGCTCGCCGCCTACGCGGGAGCGCTCGCCTGGTGGACGGCCGCGCGCGTCGGCCGCCGCGCGCTCGACGACCTCGACCACGTGCGCGGCACGCTCACGGCCGTCAGCGAGGGCCGGCGCGACGTGCCCACCGGCGTCGAGGGCAACGACGAGATCGCGGCCCTGGCCTCCGACGTCGATGCCATGGTCGCGCGGCTCGACCACGAGGAGCGCCTGCGCCGCACCCTGTTCGCCGCCGTCTCGCACGACCTCCGCACGCCGGTGACCGCGCTGCGGCTGCTCGCCAACGCGCTCGACGACGACATGGTCGACGGCGAGCTGCGGCGCGAGTACGTCGTCCGCATGGGAACCCACGTGCGCGCGCTCGGCACGCTGATCGACGACCTGTTCGAGCTCACCCGGCTGCAGAGCGGCGAGCTCGAGTGGACGATGGAGCAGGTCAGCGTCGGCCTCCTGCTCGAGGAGGCGGTCGACGCCATGCGGCCCGCCGCGGACGCGGGCGCGGTCTCGGTCAGCGCCCGGCTCGGCTCGCCGCTCGGCGCCGCGCGCGCCAACCCCGAGCAACTCCAGCGCGTGCTCTTCAACCTGATCCAGAACGCGATCCACCACACGCCGGCGGACGGCAGCGTGACGGTCAGCGCCGAGACGGTGAACGGCGGGATCGAGGTCGAGGTCGCCGACACCGGCGACGGCGTCCCCGCCGATCAGCGCGACCGCGTCTTCGACCCGTTCTTCCGCGGCGACGAGGCCCGCCAGCACGCCGGCGCCGGGCTCGGGCTGGCCATCTCGCGCGCGATCGTCGAGGCGCACGGCGGCCGGATCTGGCTCGAGGACGCGCCGGTCGGCACGCGCGTGCGCTTCTCGCTGCCTAGCGGTCCCGCGGCTCTCGCCTGACGCGGCCACCCTCGGCCCCGAGCTCGGTGGCCGGGCCGCGCGGGGCGGCGATGCCGAGCACGCGCATCGCCTTCAGCCCGAGGCCGAGCTTCTCGCGGCCGTCGGTGGAGGAGACGTCGAGCCCGGTGAGGTCGCGGACGCGCTCGAGCCGGTAGCGGATCGTGTGGCGGTGGGTGAACAGGCGCGAGGCGGTGCCGGCGACGTTGGCGTCGGCGTCGAGGAACGTCTCGAGCGTCTGCACCAGGTCGGTCTCGTACTGCTCGTCGTAGGTCACCAGCGGCTCGACCGTCTCGGCGTAGAAGCGGTCCAGCTCGGCCGGGTCCTCGCTCATGGCGGGCAGCAGGAGCCGGTAGGCGCCAGTGTCCTCGAAGGCCAGCACCGAGTCCTCCTCCCCCGCCTCGGCGACGTTGGCGGCCAGCAGCGCCTCGTTGCCCGCGCGGTAGAGGTCGACCGGATCGGAGGCCAGGCGCGAGTGCCCGACCGCGAAGGTGAAGCCGTGCAGGCTCGAGCGCAGCTCGCGCACGACCGCGTCGGCGACGCGGCGCACCTCCGGGTCGGCGGTGGCCGGCAGCAGCACGACGATGTGGCTGCCGTCGATCACGGCCGCCAGCGAGCCGGGCGCGCTGGCGCGCGCGGCGCGTTCGGCGGCGGCCAGCACGCGGCCGCGCCAGTCCTCGTCGGCGGGCGCGTAGTGGTGCGTGCGGACCACGATCAGAGCCGAGCCGGAGGCGACGTCCACGCCCAGCTCGGCCGCGCGGGCGACGATGTCGCCGCGATCGGTGACCTCGCGCCGCAGCACGGCGCCCAGGAACCCGGCCTGGGCCGCCTCGGTCGCCCGCTCGGGCGCGCGCACGCGCTCCACCTCGGACGCGATCAGCGTCGTGACCACGCGCAGCAGCGCGGGCCGCGGCTCGCCCGAGCGCCCGCGCACCCGCAGCCGCCCGACCACCGTGTCCCCCACCCTCAGGTCGTGCGAGACGACGCCGGCCGCCTCGGACATCAGGGCCCGCTCGTCGGCGGTCGAGCGCGCAGCCACCGCCAGCACGGCGCTCGAGCGGTCGATCAGCACGAGCGAGGCGTCGAGCGCCCGCCCGGCGGCGCGGATCACCTCGGGCAGGCCGAGCCCGGACTCGACGGCGTCGCTGATCTCGGTCAGCGCGTCGAGGTCGTGCGCCGGGGGCGCCTCGGCCCGGATCGGGATCGGCTCGGGCATGAGCTACAACCGGTCGTAGTACCAGAGCACCACGCCGCCCGCCAGCGCGCCGGCCAGCACGAAGGCGGCGAGCACGTAGACGCTCATCACGAGCGCCATCACCCGTTCGCGCAGCCGCCAGTACGAGCGCCACGCCGGCACGGCGATGAAGGCGACCCAGAGGGCGAGCGAGATGGCGATGACCACGCCGATCACGATCACGGAGACCTGGTCGTCGAGGATGTCGTTCATCGATCTGGGCCCTCATTGTGGCGCACGTAGCCGGCGACGAGGGCGAGCGTGCCCAGCAGCGACCACAGCGCGACCCCCAACGCGGCGCCGCCGAGCACGTCGGTGAGGTAGTGCGCGCGCAGGTACACGCGCGTCACGCCGACCGTCACGACCATCCCGACGGCCACGGTGATCGCCGCGAACCTGGCCGCCCAGCCCACGCCGCCGCGGACGAGCACGACGGCGCAGGCGACGAGCGCGACCGAGTAGGCCGTATGGCCTGACGGATAGGCCGCGTCGTCGAAATCGACCAGGGCGCCCTCGGGCCGCGCGCGGTCGTACCACGCCTTGGCCATGCCGACCAGCAGCGGCGAGAGCAGCACGCCGGCGGTCAGCGTGACGGCCTCGAGCCAGCGCCGGTGGAGCAGCGTCCACGCCACGGTGGCGAGCGCGACGAGCGCGACGACCGGGTACGAGCCGAGCTCGGTCACGACCTTGGCGATCTCGATCGCCGGGTCCATCGCCAGCTCGGCCGCGAGGTCGGCCGCCAGCTCGTCGATCCGCGGCACCCCCGTCTGCGACGCGATGTCGCCGATGAAGAAGAACGAGTAGATGCCGACCGCGAAGAGCGCGAGCAGCGTGGTCAGCTCGAGGCCGAGGCCGCCGGGCGTCAGCCGCCCGACGCCGAAGCGGGCGGTGAGGTCGGCCACGGCCGAGGCCGGGCGGCCGATCAGCCGCCACGCCGGCACGGCGACGCGGGCGACCAGACTCCAGCCGGGCCGGTCCTGCCGGTGCTCGAGCCACTCGCGGACGCGCCGGCGCTTCTCCGGGTCGCGCCTGAGCTGCACGAGCGCGACGAGCGCCGCCGCCACCACGACGACGGTCGAGAACGCGAACAGGCCGCGCGAGACGTAGGTCGTCAGCTGGTCGAAGGAGTGCCAGAAGACGTAGCCGAGCGTCGCGAAGGTGGCGGCCCACGCTCCCGCGCCGAGCACGTCGTAGGGCAGGAACCGGCGCAGCGGCATGCGGCTCGTCCCGGCGATGAACGGCGCCAGCGCGCGAACGAAGCCGATGAAGCGCCCGATCAGGATCGTCGCCCCGCCGCGCTTCTCGAAGAACCGCTCCACCTGCTCGAGCCGGTCCTCGGTGATCTTCAGCCGCTCGCCGTGCCGTATCAGCCACGCGCGGCCGAGCCGGCGCCCCAACGTGTACGACGTCACGTCGCCGGCCACCGCACAGGCCCACACGATGCTGATCAGGACGAACAGCGAGATCTCGCCCTGGCCGGCGACCACGCCGCCGACGATGACCGCCGTCTCGCCGGGGGCGACGAGCCCGACGAAGGCGCCGGTCTCGAGGAAGGCGAGGACCCCGACGACCAGGTAGGTCCACGGCCCGAGCGCCCGCCCGACCTTGAGGAACAGCTCCTCGAGGTTCGGCAGCTCGACGAGGCCAACGCCGATGACCGCCGCCCCGGCGACGACGAGCCAGCCGCCGATCTGGGTCCAGCGGCCGAGCTTCTGACGCCGGGCGACGAGGAACGCCGCCAGCGCCACCGCGCCCAGGAGCCAGCCCCACTTCATGCCGCGCGCACCCGGGAGAACTCAGCGCCGACCGGCTCGGCGGCGATCGCGCCGGGGATGCCGTGCGCCGCCTCGCGCGCGGCCTCCGGCGTCTCGTGGACGGCGAACACGGTCGGGCCGGAGCCGGACACCATCGCGCCCGGGAACAGGTCGATCCCCGGGCAGAGCGACAGCGCGGCGTCCTGGAGGTCGTTGACGGGCGGCGGCGGCTCGCCGGCGAGCGCCGCCGCGGCCGCCCGCTCGAGCTCGGCGGGGCCGCGGGCACCGCCCAGCCGGTCGAACGCGGCGTAGACCTCGGGCGTGGACAGCATGTGCGGCGAGGGGACGATCACGAGCCCGAAGGGGTCGGGATCGTCCAGCGGATCGACGTGCTCGCCTGCGCCGGTCATGAGCACCCGACCCGGGTTCAGCAGACTGGGGACGTCGCCGCCGAGTCCCGCGGCGAGCGCGTGCAACAGCGCCGGGTCGGCGCCGCCGGCCGCGTGCGCCGCCAGCCGCAGCGCCGCAGCGGCGTCGGCCGAGCCGCCGCCCATCCCCCCGGCGACCGGGATCCGCTTGACGATCGTCAGTCGCTGCGGGGGCCCGTCCCAGCCCGTCGCCTCGCGGAAGCGGGCGAGAGCGCGCGCGGCGAGGTTCTCGCCCTCGACGCCCGGGCAGATCACCTCCTCGACGTCGGCGGGCTCGAGCGTGAGCTCGTCGGCCAGCGACACCGCCTGGACCACCGAGACCAGCGGGTGCAGCCCGTCCTCGCGCGGCGCGCCGACGAACAGCGACAGGTTGACCTTGCCGGGCGCGCGCGCGACGAGCCTCACGCGGACAGCCTCCCGTGCAGGTCGCGCCACTGCTCGGGCGCCAGCGTCTCGGCGCGGGCGTCGGCGGGCAGCCCCATCGCCTCGAGCGCGGCGCGCGCGCGTTCGCGGTCGCCGCCGGAGTGCGCCAGCGAGCGGGCGAGCGCCTTGCGGCGGTGGGCGAAGCCCTGCTGCACCAGCGTGCGCAGCGCAGGCTCCGGCGCGGGGCCGTGGCGGGTGAGGCGGACGAGCACGGAGTCCACGTTGGGGACCGGGTGGAAGACGGAGCGGCTGATCGGGCGCAGGACCTTGACGTCGGCCGCCAGCTGGGCGAGCACCGACGGGACGCCGTAGGCGGACGTCCCGGGCTTCGCCGCGAACCGCTCGCCGACCTCCTTCTGCACCATCGCCACCCAGGTCGTGGCGCGCGGAAGCTGCTCGATCGTGCGCAGGATCACCCCCGCCGCCACGCCGTACGGCAGGTTGGCCACCACCTTGGTGGGCGGGGGTTGCAGCGTCGCGAGATCGAGCTTGACGGCATCGGCGAGGTACAGCGTCGCGTTGGGATGCGGGTCGAGCGCGTCGCGCAGGGCCGGCTCCAGCTTGCGGTCGAGCTCGACCACGTGGACGTGGGCCGTGCGCTCGGCGAGGTACTCGGACAGCACGCCGAGCCCGCCGCCGACCTCGAGCACGACGTCGGCGGGGCCGAGCTCGGCGGCGCGGCCGATCACGTCGAGGATGTTCGAGTCGATGAGGAAGTTCTGGCCCAGCTCGCGGTTGGGCCGGACGCCGAACTGGCGCAGGCGGCGCAGGCTCGGCTGCGCGGGAAGCTCGCTCACCAGCCCAGCAGCCGCGCGGCGTTGGCCTCCACGGCCGCCTCGAGCTCCGCGTAGGCGATCCCGCGCCGTGAGGCGATGAACTCCGCGGTATGCACCACGTACGCGGGCTGGTTGCGGTGCTTGCGGACCGGCTGCGGCGTCAGGTACGGCGCGTCGGTCTCCACCAGCAGGCGGTCGAGCGGCACGCGCTCGGCCGCCTCCGCCAGATCCTCGGCCTTGGGATAGGTGACGTTGCCGGCGAACGAGATCCACCAGCCGTGGTCCAGGCACTCCTCGAGGCGGGCGGGCATCGAGAAGCAGTGCAGGATCACCTCGAGCCCCTGCGCCTGCTCGGCGAGCGTGGCGATGGTGTCGTCCTCGGCCGCGCGCGTGTGGATGACGAGCGGCTTGCCGACCTCGCGCGCCAGCTCGATCTGGGCGCGGAAGGCGCGCTCCTGGTCGGGCCGGGGCGCGTAGTCGCGGTAGTCGTCGAGCCCCGTCTCCCCGATCGCCAGGCAGCGCGGGTCGGCGGCCTGCTCGCGCAGCTCCTCGGTGATCGAGTCGTCGTAGCCGGTGGCGTTGTTCGGGTGGTGGCCGATCGCGGCGAACACGTCGTCGTAGGTCTCGGCCGCGGCCAGCGCCGCGCGCCGCGACCGCTCGTCGATCCCGATCGTGAGGATGCGGCGTACACCCGCCTCGCGCGCGGCCTGCACCAGCTCGAACTCGGACCCGGGTCCGCGGTCGAGGTGGGTGTGGCTGTCGATCACTGTGGCTTGGGGAAGAGCGGCGGCGGCTTCTCGACCTTCGAGCCGCCCGGCCGCGCGCCGAACACGGCGCCGTCGAGCGAGAGGTCGGAAGCGTCGAGCGCGGCCAGCAGCTTGTCCGCCGTCTCGGGGATGTAGGGCGCGAGCAGCACGGTGACGACGCGCAGGCCCTCGGCCAGCGAGCGCAGCGTCTGCTCGAGCTCCGCCGCCTTCGCCTCGTCCTTGGCGAGCTGCCACGGCGCGCGCTCCTCGACGTAGCGGTTGAGGCGCCGCACGCGCTGCCAGATGCGCTCGAGCGCCTGCGTGATCTCGGCGCGGTCGAGCAGGCCCTCGACCTCCTCGCGCAGGCCCTCGAAGTCAGCGGCCAGCACGGGGTCGACGTCGACCTCGGGCACGATGCCGTCGCGGTAGCGGTCGATCATCGACAGCGTGCGGCTGGCGAGGTTGCCGTACTCGTTGGCCAGCTCGGTCTCGTAGCGCTCGCCGAAGGTGATCGTCGAGACGCCGCCGTCCTGCCCGAAGGAGACCTCGCGGAAGCAGTAGTAGCGCAGCGCGTCGGTCCCGAACTGGTCCATCACCTCGAACGGGTCGAGCACGTTGCCGAGCGACTTGGACATCTTGTGCTCGGCGCCGCTCGCGTCCTTCATCAGCAGGTAGCCGTGGATGAACAGGTGCTCGGGCAGCTCGATCTCGGCCGCCATCAGCATCGCCGGCCAGAAGACGGCGTGGAACTTCAGGATGTCCTTGGCCATCACGTGGTACGTGGTGGGCCAGAAGGCGCTCGTGAGGTCCTCGCCGTCGCGCGCGAAGCCGAGCGCCGTGTAGTAGTTGAGCAGCGCGTCGAACCAGACGTAGAAGACGTGGTCCTCGTCCCACGGGACCTGCACGCCCCAGCTCAGCTTGCTCTTCGAGCGGCTGAGGCTGACGTCGTTGAGGCCGCCGCTGATGAAGGCGAGCGCCTCGTTGTACCGGTGCCGCGGCGAGACGAAGTCGGTCCGGTCGGCGTAGAGCTTCTCGAGCGGCTCCTGGAAGGTGGACAGGCGGAAGAACCAGTTCTCCTCGCGCTCGCGGTCGAGCGGGGTCTTGTGGATCGGGCACGTGTTGTCGGGCCCGATCTCGGCCTCGGTCTTGAAGTCCGCGCAGCGGGGGCAGTACCAGCCCTCGTACAGGCCCTTGTAGGTGTGCCCGTTGTCGTGGATCCGCTGCATGACCGCCTGGACGCGCTCGTGGTGCCGCGGGTCGGAGGTGCGGATGAAGAAGTCGTTCGTGACGTTGATGCGCGGGAGCAGCGCGAGGAAGCGCTCGGCGTTGCGGTCGGCGAGCTCCCGCGGCGTGACGCCCTCGCGCTCGGCCGCCTGCGCGACCGGCTCGCCGTGCTCGTCCGTGCCGGTGAGGAAGAAGACCTCCTCGCCGCGCTGGCGCATGTGCCGGGCCAGGATGTCGGCGCCGATCGTCGTGTACGCGTGGCCCAGGTGCGGGGCCGCGTTGACGTAGTAGATCGGCGTGGTGACGTAGTAGGCCATGCGCGGCGTCAGAGGCTAGCCGTCGGCGGCCAGCTTCCCTGCTTTGGCCCAGTTCTCGTGGCTCACCTCGTGGATGAAGACCTGGACGGCCTCGGGCTTGACCTCGTAGGCGTCGACGAACGCCTGGGTGATGCCGGCCACGAGGCGGCGCTTGAGCTCCAGATCGCGGGGCGACTGCTGGACGGTGACGATCGGCACGGCGGCTCCTTGCTAGTCGCGGATGGTGCGGTAGGCGAGCAGGGCCCCGAAGCCCACCACACCGGCGCCCGCGACGCCGTCCACGGTGCGCAGCAGCCGCGGGCCGATCCAGCGGCGCGCGACGGAGACGCCGCCGGCGAGCAGCGACATCATCGTCAGGCTGCCGAGGCCGACGCCGGCCAGCAGCGCCGCTCCGCCGCCGGCGCCCGCGGTGGAAGCCGCCGCGAAGACCGCCGCCCACGAGGCGATCGTCAGCGGGTTGGAGGCGGTGGCGGCCAGAGCGGTGACGAACGCGGCGCGCGGCGTGGCCAGCTCCTCGCTCGACTCGCCGCCCATGCGGATGCGGAACGCGCTCCACAGCGTGCGCGCGCCGAGCACGGCCAGCACGACGGCGCCGAGCAGGCCGAAGGCGAGCCGCAGCGGCTCGATGGCCAGCAGGCCCGCCGCCCCGGCGGCGCCCGCCGCGGCGTACAGCGTGTCGACGACCGCGACGCCGCCCGCGATCGCGACGCCGACGAGGACGCCGTTGCGCAGCGTCGAGCGGATGGCCAGCAGCGAGATCGGCCCGAGCTGGGCCGCGACGAGGAAGCCGAGGCCGAAGCCGACTACGAGCGCGGTCATGGGACGGTCACGCTACCGCTCCGCCGCGCCGCCCACCGGGTTCGAACACGCCGCGCGCGGAGGCCGGCCCCAGCGAGGACGAGCGCCAGCCCGGCCCACGCGGGCCACGGCGCGAGCGGCGGCGGCGACGCCGGCCGCGGCGCCGGCCGGTGCGAGCGGCGTGCTTGCGGCGGCGACACGATCGGCGGCGCCGGCGGCCGGGCCCGCGGGCCGCGGACGAGCGGAGCCGGTGGCGAGCGCGGCGTGAGGAACCGCAGCGGATCGACGTAGCCGAACCTGGTCCCGTCGCGGCGAACACCGAGATGCAGGCCCGCGTGGTCCCGCGAGCGCGCAACCGTGCCGATGACCGCGCCCCGGGACGCGAAGCCGCGCGCCGCGATCGTCGCCAGCGGCATGTGCGTCACCCGCCACGGACCGCAGCGCAGCGTGACGATCCCGTCCGCGCCGATCCGCCCGGCGAACGCCACCGGTCCCGTGCATGCGGCGCGCACCGGCGTGCCCGGCGCCGCCGCCAGGTCGACCCCGCGGTGGCGCCCGCCCTCGAACGGCCGGCCCGGATCGAACCCGCGCGTCGGCTCCCCGGGGACCGGGGCCAACAGCGCCAGCAGGACGATGAGCATGCTCGCGAGGCTACGGCCGGGCCCGCTCGGCGCCGCCGGGCGTCACACATCCGGCACGAAGCCGGAACGGTCCCGTTTGCAAGAGGTGCTGCATCGGACCGAATCGGTTGACGCCACTTAACCGGTCATGGGAGTGTCGGCTGTCATGCGAACCACGGAAGGCTCGCCTCCCGCTGAGCTGAAGCTGATCGCAGACCCCGAGACGCGCCGGCGCGTGGCGATGGCCGCCGAGAGCGACCTCGAGGCGTTCCGCTACGCCTTCTGGCGCGGGACGGTGACGTTCCACGACGTCGCCGCCTCGTGGTTCCACATGTCCGACCCGAACCTGCCGGACGACCTGCGCGCGCAGTTCAAGGAGCTCTTCCCCGGCCTGCTCGACGCCTTCGCCGAGCCGCGCAAGGGGATCATCACCGCCTACTTCTGCCGCCACATCCGCGTCGCCGCCGCGCTGACCGACATCGGCCACGCGGCGGGCGCTCCGGAGGGCGTGCCCGAGGCCGAGCTCAAGGGCCCGCCGCCGGCCGGCATCGTCTCGCTGCTCGAGGACGAGGAGGTCGAGGTCGAGGCCGAGAGCAACGGCCACGGCGACCCGCGCGCCAAGCGCCACCTCTGGCGCGCGCGCCGCAAGCGCGAGCAGGAGGTGCCCTTCTGGCGCCGCCTCCTCCCCGGTGGCCCGGCCATCTTCGACCCCGCGCCCGCCGCCAGCTCGGCCATCCACATCGAGCCCATCTTCGGCGACCCCGAGGACTGGAAGGCCAAGGAGATCCTCTTCCAGTGCCTGCACCTGCACTACAAGGCGCTCGAGTTCCTCGCCCCGCAGCCGCGCAAGATCTGCCTGCGGATGATCTTCGGCGTGATCACCACGCTGCTCGGCACGCTCGACCACCGCCAGCTCGAGCGCGACAGCGGGAACATCCCCGTCCGCCCGTTCGGCGCCGACCCGGGCGAGGTGGAGACCCTTCAGCGCGAGCTCAAGCAGGCCCAGGCCTACTACGAGTCCTCGGCCCAGCGGCAGGCGCAGCTCGAGTACCTGGTCGGCATGGTGATGTTCCTCGGGCTGGCCGTGGCCGGCACCGCGCTGATCGGGCTCTTCACCCCGCTGCTCGACGAGGCGGCCACCGTGAGCGTGCTCGGCGGCGCGGCGGGCGCCGTGGTCAGCGTCATGAACCGCATGACGAGCGGGAGCCTGAAGGTGCGGCCCGAGGCGGGGAAGAAGACGATCCGCGCGCTCGGCTTCATGCGGCCCGTGATCGGCGCCACCTTCGGCGCCGTCATCTACCTGTTCCTCGACGGCGGCCTCGTGCAGGTCGTCTCGCCGCCCGACGGCGGGGCCAACCTCGCCTTCTACGCCGCCCTGGGCTTCATCTCGGGCTTCAGCGAGCGCTTCGCGCAGGACGTCATCGCCCAGGCGAGTCGCGACGAGAAGACTCCGAAACCTCCCGATAAAGAGCGTTCGCCGGCGCCCCAGTGAGCTCGGCCACCACGCCGGCGGCCACGCGCGGGCGGGCGCCGGCCTCCACCAGCCGGCGGGTGGCGTCGACGGCGGCGGGGTCGACCCCCGAGCGCGGCGGCGCGCCGCCGACCACCAGCACGATCTCGCCCTTCGGCGGCCCCGGCGCGTAGCGGGCAGCCAGCTCGGCAGCCGTCCCGCGGACGACCTCCTCGTGCAGCTTGGTCAGCTCGCGGCAGACCGCCACCGGCCGCTCGGGGTCGACCGACGCCAGGACCTCGAGCGTTGCCGCCACCCGCTTGGGCGACTCGAAGGCCACCACGGTCTCCGGCGAGCCGAGCACCTCGATCAGCGCCGCGCGCTTGCGCGGCAGGAACCCCGCGAAGCGCCACACGTCCGACGGCAGCGCCGACGCCACCAGCGCGGCCAGGGCCGCCGACGGCCCCGGCAGCACCTCGACCTCCAGCCCGGCGGCCACGCAGCCCTGGACGAGCACGTAGCCGGGATCGCTGACCAGCGGCATCCCGGCGTCGGACACGAGCGCCACCACGGCGCCGCCGCGCATCCGCTCGACCAGCTCGGCGGCGCGCTCGCGCTCGTTGTGCTCGTGATACGAGGTCAGGGAAGCCTGCACGCCGTAGCGCTCGAGCAGCACGCGCGTGCGGCGCGTGTCCTCGCAGGCCACCACGTCGGCGTCGCGCAGGGCGGAGAGCACGCGCAGCGTGACGTCCTCGAGGTTCCCGATCGGCGTCGGGCAGACGACGAGCCGGCCACTCATGCGTACCCCGCCCGCAGCACGCCGCCGGCTTCGCGGGCGGCCAGCGCGGCGCCCACCAGGCCCGCCTCGGCTCCGAAGGCCGCCGCCTCGATCCGCACCGCGTCGGCCCCCGGCGCCAGCGCGCGCTGCCGCACCACCACCCGCGCGGGCTCGAGCAGCAGCTCGCCGGCCGCGCTCACCCCGCCGCCGATGACGACGACCTGCGGGTTGAAGATGTTCACGAGCGACACGAGCCCGATGCCGAGGCGCTCGCCGATCAGCGTGATCGCGTCGCGCGCCACCGGGTCGCCCTCCTGCGCGAGCTGGGTGATCAGCGGCCCGGTCAGCTCGCGCCCTTCCTCGAGCGCGTGCCCGAGCAACGTGTCGGGCCGGCGCGCGACGGCCAGCGAAGCCAGCCGCACGAGCGTCGTGCCCGAGCACACCGTCTCCAGGCAGCCGTAGTTGGGGCAGTCGGACTGGCACGGCGGGCCGTTCATGTCGACGGTCATGTGCCCCATCTCCGCGCCGCCGCCGATCCACCCGCGGTAGACCTCGCCGCCCAGCAGCAGTCCGCCGCCGATGCCGGTGCCGATGGTGAGCAGCACCACGTCGCTGCAGCCCTTCGCGGCGCCCATCCGCGCCTCGGCCAGCACGGCGCAGTTGCCGTCATTGTCGACCACCACGGGCAGCCCGAGCCGCTCGGCCATCACCTCGTGGAAGCGGATGTCGGCCAGCGGCGCGTTGGCCGCCTGCACGGCCATCCCCGTCCGCGAGTCGAACGTGCAGGGGATGCCGAAGCCCACCGCCTCGATGCCGCCGCCCACGGCGGTCCGGATCTCCTCGACCGCGTCGGCGACCATCTGCACGAGGCCGTGCTGATCCAGTCCGTAGATAAAACGGTTGGTACGGTGATGGATGCCCAGGTCGGCGTCGACCGCGCCGGCCAGGAGCTTGGTGCCGCCGAGGTCGACGCCTATGACGCCTCGCTCGACCACGCGGGCCACGATACATGCCAGACGAGTCCCCGCAATACACGAAGTACCGGTCGCGTCCCCGGCTCCCGTGGGAGCGCGGCGACGATCTGGCCGGCGGCGAGCCGCGCGAGCCCAAGCCCGAGCGGCGCCGCTGGTGGCCGTTCCGCCGGCGCGACCGCGAGCCGCGTCGCCGGCGGCGGCTGACCGTCGGCCGCGTCGCCGGCTACCTCGCGATGGGGGTCGCCGCCTGGCTGCTGGTCTCGCTGGTCGTCTTCCTGATCAGCGCGCAGATCCAGTCCTCCCAGGTCTCCGACGCGGCCGACGCCAAGCTCAGCGGCGGCGGCTACCCGCTGACCAGCCCCAACACGATCCTCGTGCTCGGCTCCGACGCGCGCACGAAGGAGAACGCCGAGCCGGGCGCGCAGACGATCGGCGATACGAGCCGGTCGGACTCGATCCTGCTCCTGCGCGTGGGCGGCGGCGCCAACGCCCAGCTCTCGATCCTGCGCGACACCGTGGTCGACATCCCGGGCCACGGCCGCAACAAGATCAACGCCGCCTACGCGTTCGGCGGCCCCTCGCTGGCGATCGAGACCGTCGAGCAGTACCTCGGCATCCCGATCAACCACCTGGTCGAGGTCAACTTCGAGAACTTCCCGGACCTGATCGACTCGCTCGGCGGCATCACCTACACCGGCAACCGCGTGATCTCGAGGATCAACGGCGGCTCGCGCAACGGCGGCTACACGCTGAGGCTGAAGGCCGGCACGAACGAGCTGACCGGCGAGGAGGCGCTCGCGCTCGCGCGCACGCGCAAGAACGACAGCCGCCCGCAGGAGGACGACCAGTCGCGCGCCGTCCGCCAGCAGAAGATCATCAACGCGATCAAGGACAAGGTGATCTCGTTCGAGACCTTCGTCCGGCTGCCGTGGGTGGCCTGGGCGGCGCCGAAGGCGATCCGCTCGGACATGTCAGGCCCGACGCTGCTCGGGCTGATCGGCGCCGAGCTGTTCGGCGGCGGCGCCAACCGCTACGTGCTCGAGCCGAGCGGCCGTGAGACGCTGCCGGACGGCGGCGACGGCCTCATCGTCGACGACGCCACCAAGCAGCAGGCCGTCGAGAAGTTCCTGAAGGGCTGAACGGCCCCGGGGGAATGTCCCCCAGGGACATTCCCCCAAGTGAACCGCCCTCTGGGCGGTTCACCAGCCGCCGTGGTCGTCGTCGAGCTCGAGCTGGGCTCGGATCTCGCCGCCTGGACGCTCGGTGGTGTGGACGTTGGCGTACGTCTTGCCGGCGCGGATCGCGCTGACGAGCTCGTCGAACTCACCGGCCGTGATGCCCTGTCCGACCGGGCCGATGACGTCAGCCGGCCGGATCGTGCCGCTGACCGTCGCCGGGGCCGCCGGGCATGCCTGCGTGCCTGCGGGCCCGTTGCCGAGGTTCGTGCAGAAGAACACGGAGATGCCGCCGCTCTGCGCGCTGCCACCGAAGTGGATGTGCGCCTGCGTGACCGCGGTTGGTGTATCGCGGTACGTGAGCCGCCATTCGATCTCCTGCTTGGAGCGGTTCAGCTTCGCCTTGAACTCGCCGCTCGCCGGCGTCGAGAACGTCAGTGGATCTTCTTCATAGCCGCTCAGCCGTTCGCGGATGTCGCGACCGCCGGTCGCGACGGCAACCCCAACGGCTCCCAGCAGCGAGATGAGTCCGAAGACCAGCACCAACTGGAGCTTGCGTCTGCTCACCCTTACCCCCTCAGGTCGGATGTGGACTCAGGTGATACGCGCGCCGGGCGCTACAGGTTCAGGGCGGCGATCGTCTCGCGGTGCGACGCCGCCGACCCGTACAGGTGGGCGTTGGCCTCGCCGCGCTTGAGGAAGAAGTGCAGGTCGTGCTCCCAGGTGAAGCCGATGCCGCCGTGGACCTGGAGCGCCGAGCGGGGAACGCGGCGGCCGGCGTCGCCCGCGTAGGCCTTCGCGCAGGCGGTGGCCAGCGGGGCGGTCTCCGGCTCGTGGTCGAGTGCCCACGCCGCCCAGTACACGGCCGAGCGCGCGCCCTCCACCTCGAGCAGCATCTGCGCGCAGGCGTGCGAGACGGCCTGGTAGGTCCCGATCGCGCGGCCGAACTGCTTGCGCTCCTTCGCATACGCCACGGCCAGCTCCATCGCCCGCTGCGCTACGCCGAGCGAGTCGGCGGCGTTCATGACCGTCGCCCGCAGCCGGGCGCGCTCGACGTCGCCGCCGAGCGGCTCGCGCGAGCCACCGCCGACCCGGAACAGCCGCCGCGTGGGGTCGAGCGACTCGACCGGCTCGACGTCGGCGCCGGTCACCTGCGCGCCGTCCCAGTCGACCAGCACATCGGCGTACGCGGCGTCGGCGGCCAGGCCGTCGACGACCAGCGCCCCCCGCCCGTCGAGCGGCGCGCCGAACAGGCCGGCCGCCCATGTCGACGGCAGCGGCGTCGGCGCCAGCGCGTAGCCCAGCTCCTCGGCCAGCACGACCAGCTCGACGGTGCCGAGCTCGGCGATCTCCGGCCAGCCGAGCGAGACGATCTCCTCCCACTGGCGGTCGGTGAACCCCCGCTCCTCCTCGAGCGCCAGCCGGCGGACCTCGGCGAGCGGGTAGCGCGCGGCGAGGAACTCGCGCGCCGTGGACTTGATCGTCCGCTGGTCCTCCGTGAGGTCGAAGTTCATGCCCGCGGCAGACCCAGCACGCGCTCGGCGACGATGTTCCTGAGGATCTCCGTGGTCCCGCCCTCGATCGAGTTCGCCCGCGCGCGCAGGAAGCGGTACTGCCACGGGCCGTCGGAGACCGGCGAGCCGGCGACGTCCATCGCCAGCTCGGTCAGGGACTGGTTCACCTCCGCCCAGTGCCACTTGCCAAGCGACCCTTCGGGGCCCGGCGCGTCGCGCGTCAGACCGCGATAGGCGGTGAGCCGCAGCACCTGCGCCTCCGCGACCAGCTGGCCGTAGCGCTGACGGATCACTGGGTCGGCGTCCAGCCCGGCCTCGCGGATGAGATCGCGCAGCTCGCGCAGGGCGACCTGGACCCGCACCTGCAGCGCGAAGGCCAGGCCGGCGCGCTCGTGCATGAGCGTCGTGATCGCGACCGGCCAGCCGTTGCCCTCCCCGCCGACGATGTTCTCGTGCGGGACGCGCGCCTCCTCGAGGAACAGCTCGTTGAACTCGGACTCGCCGGTGATCTGCACCAGCGGCCGGACCTCCACGCCGTCCTGCTCCATGTCGAGCAGGAAGTACGTGAGGCCCCGGTGCTTCGCCGCGTCCGTGTCGGTGCGGGCGACGAGCATGCACCACTTGGCCTCGTGCGCGTAGGTGGTCCACACCTTCTGGCCGGTCACGACCCACTCGTCGCCGTGCCGGACCGCGCGGGTCTTGAGCGAGGCGAGGTCGGAGCCCGACTCGGGCTCCGAGAAGCCCTGGCACCAGATCTCGTCGGCGGACAGGATCGGCGGCAGGTAGCGCTGCTTCTGCTCGTCGGTGCCGTGGGCGATGACGGTCGGGCCGCCCATGGCCAGGCCGAGCACGTTGGCCATCGAGGGCGCGCCCGCGCGCGCCAGCTCCTCGTAGAAGATCGCCTGCTCGACCTGCGTGGCGCCGGCGCCGCCGTACTCGGTCGGCCAGTTCAGGCCTGCCCAGCCGCGGTCGTTCAGCGCCCGCTGCCAGGCCTTGCGGAACTCGAACTGCTCGGGGTCGGAGTCCGGCTCGCGGCCGGGGTGGTTGGCCTCTATCCAGCCGCGGACGGCGTCACGGAACTCACGCTCGACCGGCGACAGGCTCAGGTCCATGGTCCGGGCACGCTACCGCCTCCGCGGGCTGCTCGCGCCGGGGCCGCGAGGCCAGCGCGACGCCGCCCAGGATCAGGACGAGGCCGGCGATGGCGGCCACGGTGATCTCCTCGTCGAGGAAGATCGCGCCGTAGAAGAGCGCCACGCCCGGGGCCAGGTAGCTGACCAGCGAGGCGCGGCCGGCGCCGACCTCGGCGATCAGCGTGTAGAAGATCACGAAGGCGAGGGCGGTGGCGACCACGCCGAGCGCCACCACGGCGGCGACGGCGCCGAGCCCCGGCGTCTCGGTCGGCGCGGTGCCGACCGCGGCGGGCAGCGTCCACAGCGATGCCGCGGAGATCGAGACGAACGACGCCTGGATCGAGGTGAGGCGGCCGTAGCGGCGCTTGACCACGAAGCCGCCGAGCGCGTAGCAGGCGGCGGCGCCGACCATGGCCAGCGCGCCGAGGAACTGGGCCAGCGTGGAGATCGACTCGACGCCGACCACGATCGCGACACCGAGCAGGCCGATGATCATCCCGACGCCCTGGCGGCGGTCGATCCGCTCGGACGGGTCGATGAACGGCGCGAAGAGCGCGACGAACAGGGCGGCCGGGGAGATCAGGACGGCGGTCAGCCCGGACGGCACCTCGTGCTCGCCGAAGGTGATCAGGGTGAACGGCAGGGCCACCGAGACGAAGCCGAGCACGGCCGCCCAGCCGGGCCGGCGGCGCATGTCGGCGAGCGCGCCGCGCAGAGCGCCGCGCAGGACGACGGCCAGCACGACCGCGGCGATCGCCGTGCGCGCCCAGACGATCATCGGGGCGCTGAAGTCCTCCAGCGCATACTTGATCAGCAGGTAGGAGCCGCCCCAGATGGCGGACAGCGCTGCAAGGAGTCCGATGTGGCGGGGCGACATTGCCACCAGTCTCGCAGCGGATCGCCCACAGGCGAAATGACGATTCCGCGTGCGGCGGATAAGCGGTTCTTATGGCCGGGCGGCGACCGAGAGCGGGCCCGCCGTGAACGCCGGCTCGAAGCCGCCGGGGAGCGGGGCGCCGGTGCGCAGGACGAGCCAGCGCGGCGGCCGCTCCGCCGAGTCGAGCAGGTCCGGCATCCGGGCCATCAGCGCCACGACCTGGTGCGAGCGCTCGTCGACTCCCGGCGCCACCGCCACCTGACCGTCCACGGCGTTGGCCTCCAGCCAGCGGCCGACCCGGACCGCGGGCGGCAGCGTCCCGGTCACCGGCTCGCCGGCGAGCAGCGCGGCGAAGTCGCCGGTGGGCAGCGCCTCGCGGTCGTCCATCCACGAGAACAGGAGCGCGTTGCCGGTCAGCACGCAGGCCGCCAGCGCGATCCCGACGAGCACCCGCAGCCGCGGGGCGAGCTCCGCGAACACGGATGCGGTGACGACGATCGCCACCGTCGGCAGGATCACGAAGAACAGGCTGCCGGCTCCGGCGTTCGGCCCCGAGTCGAGCATGCGCCGCACGACCGCGATGAACAGCGGGATGAGCAGGAACAGCGCCACGCCCGCCCCCACGACGTCGGGCCGGCGCGGCGTGTAGACGGCGAGCGCGATCGCCACCGCGAGCGCGACGGGAGCGAGCAGGAGCGCGAAGTCCTCGGTGGACGTCACGATGCCGGCGCCCAGGGGTGCGCTCTCCAGCCACGGCGGGACGCCGCCGGTGCCCAGCCACACGATCAGCGTCCACAGCCCGAGCGCGAACAGCAGCGGCACCGAGTAGACGAGCAGGATGCCGAGCAGCTCGATCGGAGGGCGGCGGCGGGCGACCAGGACGCCGGCCAGCAGGATCACCGCGCCGATCGCCCAGGTCGTCACCGGGTACCACGCGAGCATCCCGAGCGCCAGCGCGACCGACGAGACGAGGATCCACAGCAGGTTGCCGAAGCGCAGCCAGTTGACGAGCCCGTAGAAGCCCGCCACCACGGCCATCATGCCTCCGATCGTCGGCAGGCCGGTCGTCGTGAAGTACAGCCACGCCGGGTTGACCACGATCAGCACCGTCGCGGCGAGCCGCGTCCCGAACGGCACGCGGAAGCCGGCGAGCACCGCGTGCACGATCCCGGCGAGCGCCGCGCCCACCAGCACGCTGACGGCGGGCATCAGCACCAGCTCCGCGGTCAGCGCGGTGTCGAACGCGAGCGGCACCTGCAGTAGCGGCAGCAGCGGCGGCTCGTCGAAGCCGAACGCCAGCTCGGAGCCGGCCGGCGCGTGCCACAGCGACCAGGCGCTCGCGAGCGAGCCGACCGAGTACGGGAGCACCACGTCCTGCCCGACCAGCCGCAGTCCGATGACCATGCAGGCGGCGGCCAGCCCGATGGTGATGAGACCGCTCTCGGCCACCACGCGCGGGCGCGGCACGGCGACGGGACCGCTCTCCGGGAAGCGGCGCGGGACGGTCAGCGCGCCCGCCCGGCGGCCGAAGCCGAGGCGGCGCTCGCCCTTGCGCCGATCGATGCCGCTGCGCCGGTCGCGCCCGGACCACGGGCCGGCAACCGCCCGGCGCTCACCGATGGTGCGACGGTCGGCGCCGCGGTCGACCACCACGCTCACAGCGGCTCCTCGAGGTAGTCCTGCATGTCCACGAGGCCGTGCTCGGTCTTCTCCCAGTAGAACGGCTTGGTGAACAGCTGGATGAGGCCCTTCCAGCCCGCGATCGACATCAGCAGCCAGTACGCCGGGACGATCAGCATCGCGGGGATGACGTCCCAGTACTGGCGCCGCCCGAGCCCGACGATGAACAGGTAGACGTGCAGGAAGTTGCCGATCAGGAGCTGGCCGGCGGCGATGTAGTAGAGCGGGCCGGGGAACAGGTCCCGCAGCCACTGCGGCTGGAACAGGACGAAGATCACGGCCAGCGTCCAAAACAGCGGGTTGAGCAGCGTCACGAGGATGCCGCCGACGGTCATCTGGAGCGACAGGAAGGGCCCGATGCCGATCGCCCGCGCGAGCCGCCACGGGTGGCGCATGTGGACGAGCCAGGTCTGCATGTAGCCCTTGATCCAGCGTGAGCGCTGGCGCACCCAGTTGCCGGTGCGCGAGTTGGCCTCCTCGAGCGTGATCGAGTCGACCATGGCGGTCGCGTAGCCGCGCTGCCAGAGCCGGATGCCGAGGTCGGCGTCCTCGGTCACGTTGAACGGGTCCCAGGCGTCGAGCTCGCGCAGCACGCTCGTGAGGAAGTGGTTCGAGGTGCCGCCGAGCGGGATCGGGTGGCGGTTGAAGTGCAGCCCGGGGAGCACGAGGTCGAACCACATCGCGTACTCGGCGGCGAACCAGCGCGTGAGCAGGTTCTGGCGGCGGTTGAAGTAGTTGAGCTTGCCCTGGATGCAGACGAGGCTGCCGCGCGTCTTGGAGAACGCGACGACGACCTTCTTGAGCTGGTCGGGGTCCGGGCGGTCCTCGGCGTCGTAGATCACGCACAGCTGGCCGCGGGCGAGCAGCAGCCCGTAGTTGCACGCCCGCGGCTTGGTGCGCGGATGCCCCTCGGGGACGCGGACGAGGTGGTAGTTGTCCGGCAGCTTCGAGGCCTCGATCGCCGCGATCGTCTCGTCGTCGTCCTCCTCGCAGAGCAGCAGCACCTCGAGCTTGGAGGCCGGGTAGTCGAGCCGCCGGATGTTGTGCGTGAGGAGGCCGACGATGCCGGCCTCCTTGTAGAGCGGCACCAGCACCGTGTAGCGCGGCAGCGCGCGCTCGTCGACGGCCGCGACCTCGTCGTCGGAGACGTCGATCGTGCCGGCGCCCGACAGCGAGTCGAAGGCGAGCTTGAACTTGTAGAGGCTGTTGACCAGGTAGTAGGTGGTCATCGCGGCGAGCAGGGCCGTGGCAGTGCCGAGCGGCCAGAGCGCGAACGCTGCGGCCAGCACGGCGGCGGCGAGGGCGAGGGCGATCTTCTGCCTGCGGGTGAGCACCCGGCTGGCCGACATCTCCGGCCGCTGCGTGCGCAGGTGGTCGGTGGCGCGCGCGATGCCAGGGCCGCGGTAGGCGGCGGTCGTGAGCTCCATGACCCGCTGCGGCGTGGTGACGACGAGGTCGGCGTGGCCCGCCGTCGCGCGCAGCTCCTCGAGCTGCGCCGGATGCAGCAGCTCGGAGGTGGCGAAGCGCACGGTCCCGCCGAGCCGCACGGGGACGACGGCGAGCCGCCACGCGAGCTCCGGGGCGAGCGCCTCGGGCGCGAGGGCCGCGCCGTCGTCGAGCCACGGCAGCCCCCACTGCTCGGCCAGCAGCGGAGCGAGGCTCTCGGCGCGCAGCTCACCCGCGGCGAGCAGGATCTCGCCCAGCCGCGAGCCGGTGCGCCGCTGCTCCGCCAGCGCATCCTCGACCGCCTCGGGCGCTACCGCACCGCGCGCGGTGAGCCGTTCCCCTATCGGCACCGCCACGACTGGAGTCTCTCAGAGACTGCGGATCAGTCAGATTTCTTCGAGTCGGACGTCGAGGCCGGCTTGGAGTCGGTCTTCTCCTTGGCCTTGGCGTCGTGCGAGTCCGCCCCCGAGGAGGCCGACTTCTCGGTCTCGCGCTTGCGCTTGGAGGTGCCGTAGTCGGTGTTGTAGAAGCCCGACCCCTTGAAGTGCACGGCGATGGGGTGGAACACGCGCTGCACGGGCGCTTCGCACTCCTCGCAATGCGTCACCGGAACGTCGGTCATCTTCTGCATGACCTCGAAGAGGTGGCCGTTCTCGCAGCGGTACTCGTAGATCGGCATCGCGGCGGCCGAGTATAGGCTGGAGGCATGGCGGCTCCGACCATGGACGCCGTCGTGGCGCTCTGCAAGCGGCGGGGCCTGATCTTCCCCGCGTCGGAGATCTACGGCGGCATCGCGAACACCTACGACTACGGGCACTACGGCGTCCTGCTCAAGAAGAACGTCGTCGACCTGTGGTGGAAGTCGATGATCCAGGAGCGCGACGACGTCGTCGCGCTCGACTCGGCGATCATCCAGCACCCGCGCACGTGGGAGGCCTCCGGCCACCTGGCCGGCTTCACCGACCCGCTCGTGCAGTGCCTGGGCAAGTGCAAGCAGCGCTTCCGCGAGGACCACCTGCGCGAGGCCCAGCCCGAGGGCGAGCTGGTGTGCCCGGTCTGCGGCGGCGAGCTGAGCGAGCCGCGCGCGTTCAACCTGATGTTCGAGACCTCGATCGGACCGGTGAAGGACGCGGGCTCGACGGTCTACCTGCGGCCGGAGACGGCCCAGGGCATCTTCCTCGACTTCAAGACGACGCTCCAGTACGCGCGCCGCAAGCCGCCGTTCGGCATCGCCCAGGTCGGCAAGTCGTTTCGCAACGAGATCACGCCCGGCAACTTCATCTTCCGCACGCTCGAGTTCGAGCAGATGGAGATGGAGTTCTTCGTCCCGCCCGACCAGGCGGGCCGGTGGTACGACTACTGGCGGCAGGAGCGGCTGGACTGGTACGCGCGGCTCGGCATCGACCGCGAGCGCCTGCGCCTGCGCGACCACGACGCCGACGAGCTCTCGCACTACTCGTCCGAGACTGCCGACGTCGAGTACCTGTACCCGATCGGCTGGTCGGAGTTGGAGGGCGTCGCCAACCGCGGGAGCTTCGACCTCACCCAGCACAGCGAGTTCTCCGGCGAGAAGCTCGAGTACTTCGACCCCGAGACGCGCGAGCGCTACATCCCGCATGTCATCGAGCCGGCCGCCGGCGTCGGCCGCACGATGCTCGCGCTGCTGTGCGACGCCTACGACGAGGACGAGATCGGCGGCGAGAAGCGCACCGTGCTTCGGCTGCACCCATCGGTGGCGCCGGTCAAGGTCGCGGTGCTGCCGCTCCTGCGCAAGGACGGCCACCCCGAGCGCGCGCGCGAGATCTACGAGGAGCTGCGGCGCCACGTGAGCGCCGAGTACGACTCCGGCGGGCACATCGGCAAGCGCTACCGGCGCCAGGACGAGATCGGCACGCCGTTCGCCGTCACGATCGACCACCAGACGATCGAGGACGGCACCGTCACGCTGCGCGAGCGCGACACGCTCACCCAGGACCGCGTGCCCGCGGACGAGCTGGTGGCGCTCGTGAACGCTCGCGTTTTGTAGCGTTCCAGTCATGGTTGCCGCCGATCAGGTCTCGTACGAGGACCTCTACAAGCGCTGGGAGGCGGGCAACTGGCGCGCGTGGGAGATCGACTTCTCGGAGGATCGCGTCCAGTGGCGGGAGCGCTTCAGCGAGCACGAGCGCCGCGCCGCGCTGTGGAACTACGCGATGTTCTTCCACGGCGAGGACTCGGTGGCCGACAACCTGACGCCGTTCATCGACGCCGCGCCGCTGGAGGAGCAGAAGTACTTCCTCACCACCCAGCAGGTCGACGAGGCGCGCCACGCCGTCTTCTTCAACCGCTTCATGCACGAGGTGGTCGAGCGCGGGGACGGCACCATCGCGAGCGCCCTGGAGGCCACGCGCCCCCAGCTCACCTGGGGCTTCGTGAAGACCTTCGAGATGCTCGACCGCGTGGTCGACGAGCTGCGGCGCGACCGCTCGCGCACCAAGCTCGCGCAGGCGGTGACGATGTACCACTTCGTCGTCGAGGCCACGCTCGCCCAGCCCGGCCAGCACTTCATCTCCGACTACCTCAAGGAGCGCGACCTGCTCCCGGGCTTCCGAGTGGGCATGGAGAAGGTGGCGCTCGACGAGCAGCGCCACATCGGCTTCGGCGTCAAGCTGCTGCGCGACCTCGCGCTCGAGGACCCGGAGGTCCCGCACGCCGTGGCGGAGCAGCTGCGCGCCGTCACCCCGATCTCGCTCGCCGTCTTCGTGCCGCCCGGCTGGGACACGAGCTACGTCGAGTGCTTCGGCTTCACGCTCGAGCAGATCTACGAGGAGGGCGCGCGGTCGTTCGAGGCCAAGTTCCGCGCCGCCGGCCTGCCGATCGAGGAGCTGCCCGGGCCGCAGATCATGCCGATGGACCTCCCGCCCGCGGGCCGGGCCCGCCGCGGGCTGGACATGCTGCGGGCCGGCTACCTCGGCGAGCGAAACGGACCCCCGGCGCGCGACCCCGAGTCGCTGGCCATGCTGTTCGACAGCGTGCGCCGCAACGTCGACCTGCGCAACGCCCCCGACGGACCGTTCGTCCTCCAGTGGGAGTTCCCGGACGCCGAGCCGTGGCACGTGCGGCTCGACAACGGCTCGACGGCCGCCGCGCCGGGCCGCGCGCCGCACGTCGACCTCGAGCTCCGCTGCCGCTTCGACGACTGGGTCGACGTGGTCGCCGGCCGGCTCGACCCGCGCAAGGCGATGGTCACCGGCCGGCTGCGGCCGAAGGCGAAGCCGCGGGCGCTGTGGCGCGCCCGCGGCCTCTTCACTTCTTGACCTTGAAGCTGAGCCGCATCTCCTCGGGATGCT
The DNA here is from genome assembly GCA_963835525.1 of uncultured Solirubrobacteraceae bacterium. GTDB lineage: Bacteria > Actinomycetota > Thermoleophilia > Solirubrobacterales > Solirubrobacteraceae > DASSUW01. Next base: position 247,921 of record CAWIFM010000008.1, on the reverse strand, counting down.
GCGAGCAGAAGAGGACGTACTTGCCGGCCTTGAGCTTCTTGCTGGTGAACGTGCCGCCCGCCTGGAGCGGGGAGCGGAACTTGGTCGGGCCCTTCTCGACGTTCACGTCGTGGACGTCGAAGCCACCGCCCTCCCACTTGAACTTCACCTTGCCGCCCGCCTTCAGGGTCTTGAAGTCGGGGGCATAGAAGTTCGAGCCGACGAGGACGGACGGTGGCTTCTTCGCCTCCGCCGTACCGGCGAGGGCGAACGTGAGAAGGGCGGCGGCGATCAGGCGCATCATTGGACGACGATCTCGCCCTTCATGTCGTTGCCGTGCACCGCGCAGTAGTACGTGTAGGTGCCGGCCTTGGTGAACGTCACCGAGTCGTTCGACGGGAACGGCGAGCCCTTGTCCGCGTCCATGAGCCCGGTGTTGAAGTAGCCGTTGCCGTGGTTGGCGCCGTCGAAGCTGACCGCCGTGCCCGGCGCGTCCGAGCGGTAGACCACGAACGGGTTGAGCTCAGGCCCGAGGAACGGCTTGGCGTCGAGGTACGCCTTGGGGCCGAAGGCGACGTTGTGGAGCTCCAGCGACGACCTGGACATCTCGAACTTCACCGTGTCGCCGACCTTGACGGTCTTCTTCGCGGGGAAGAAGGCGATCTGCGCGATGCCCTTGGCGTCGTTGCCGGCGCGCACCACGTTGCCCTGCGGGCCCTCGAAGGCCACGAGCTTCTTCGCGAGCTTCGTGCTCGCCTTGACCTGCTTGGCCAGGCGCCGCTTGTCGGCCTTCTTGCCGGGCACGCCGTTGCCGTTCTTCTTGACCGTGACCGTGAGCTGCTTCAGCGGCATCAGGACGCTCGAGAGCCGGTAGGTGCCGGCCTTGGCGAAGCGGACCTTCCACGGCTTCATCGGGCCCTCAAAGGAGAAGCCGGAGCCGACGACCTTGCTGCCGTCGATCACCTTGCCGCCCTGCGGGGACAGGGCCTGCATGTTCGGGGCGAAGCTCGGCTGGCCGTTGAACCACAGGTCGGCGCCGGCCTCGTCCTTGGCCCCGGCGACGGTGCCGGTGGGCAGGGCGAACGACGGGGCGTCCTGCCCCTCGGGGACGAAGATCACGTCGCCGAAGCCGGTCGTCCACTTGAAGCGGATGTGGTCGCCCTTGGCGATGGTGAGCGTGCGCGGGTAGAAGTCGGCGTCGAAAGCGACCGGGGGAACACCCTTCAGCGGCTTGGCCGGGCCGATCGTCACCTGCTTCGTGGCGGCCTGCGCAGCGGAGGCCGGGATCAGGAGCGCCGCGATCCCTGCGGCGATGACGAGCGATCGTTGATTCCTCATGGCGGCAGCCTTGCGATCGGCCCGCCGGGCTACATCAGGGATATCCCTAATTCGAGTCGGTGAGCAGCGTGCGCGCCGCCGAGGTGGCGGCACGCAGCGCCGGGGCGTGGTCGGTGCCCGGCTCCCCCAGCAGCCGCAGCGCGAAGCCGTCGGCGAGCGAGAGCAGGACGGCGGCGACCGCCTCGGGATCCTCGGACAGCCGCACGGCGCCCTGCTCCTGGCGGGCGGCCAGCAGCTCGGCCAGCCGCGTCCGGGTGGCGCGCTGGAGCTCGGCGAACTCGGCGGCGATCTCGGGGTTCCGCCGGCCGGAGGTGAACAGCTCGAACATCAGCGCCACGAAGCCGGGATCGCGCTCCACGAGGTCCTCGAGCGAGTGGACCAGCACCTCGATCACCTCGTCGGCCGTGTGCGCCTCCGCGAGCGCGAGGTCCAGGGCCGCCATGCGAATGTCGGCGTCGCGCTTGACGACCTCGGCGAGCAGCTTCTCCTTGGTGCCGAAGTAGTAGTGCAGCAGCCCGCGCGAGACGCCGGCCTCGCGCGCCACGTGGTCGAAGGTCGCTCCTGCGGCTCCCCGCGCGGCCACGGAGCGCCGCATGGCGTCGACGATCCTCGAGCTCGCGGCCTCCATGGCGCCCGACTCTAGTACCGACGGATCAGCGCGTGAGGCCGGCTTCCTCGAGCTCCTCCGGGAGGAGGATGCGTGTCACGTTCGTGTCCGCGCGCTTCGCGAGCGCGTCCGCGTCCAGGCACGGCGTGCACTCGACGAGCTCCGGCATGTCGTAGATCGTCTCCACCAGCAGGCGGCGTCCCTGCCAGTCGAGCTTCGCCTGGATGACCTCGCTGCCGAAGCCCTTGATGACGCCGAGCTCCTCGTACGTGGTGCTGTCCCAGATCCGCACGGTCCGATCCGCGCCGCCGGTGACGATCTTCGTGCGGTCGGGGCTGTAGCGCGCGGTGAACACATCGCCCACATGGCCGTCGAGCCGCGCCTCGCGCTTGCCGGTCTTGGTGTTCCAGACGCGGGCTTCGCGGCCGGTGGTCACAAGCCGGCTGCCGTCCGCGCTGAACGCGCCGCCGTAGCCGACCCGGCCCTTGAGCGAGACCGGCTGCCTCGGGCCGTCGACGTCGAAGATCCGCCTGCCCAGCAGGACCTTGCGGCCATCGCGACTCAGCGCTCCCGCGTACACGGGCGACGGGAACTTGCCGAACCGGACGGTCGCCGCCTCCCCGGCCGGGTCGACGAGCCGCGGACGACGGGTGCCGAGCAGCAGCACCCGCGTGCCGTCGTCCGACAGCACGAACGCATCGGCATCGAACGCGTGCCGCTCGCGCCCGTCGATCGATTCCACGATGAGCCGCCGTCTGCCACGCCATGCGAGGCTCGCGACCGTGTCGCCCTCGGGCGCGAGCTCGGCGCGGTATCCCAGCGACTCGACGCGGCTCTGCTCCTTCGGCTTGCGGTTGCCGGACGGGTCCCAGGAGGCGACGCGGCCGTCGAAGTCCACGCCGATCAGCGACCCGTCGCGCTTGAACTCCGCGTCCGATTCGAAGCCGTCCGGCAGGGCCCGTCCGGTCGACACGGCCCAGATCCGCACCGCGTGCTCCTTGTCGCCGGTCACGAGCAAGCGGCCGCTCGGCGCGAAGGCGAGAGACGTGACCGGGGCGCCGCCGGCCCGCAGCTCGAGCATCTGGTTGCCCGTATTCGCGTCCCAGACGCGTACGCTGCCGTCATCGGCGCCGGTGGCGATCAGCGCGCCGTCAAGGCTGGCGGCCATGCTGCGGACGGCGAACTCGTGGCCGCCGAGCACCGTGGCGCCCGCGAGCTTGACCAGGTTGCCGGTGGTGCCGCCCACCCACGGGCCGAGCCAGCGCACGCCGGCCGCCGATCCGAGCTGCGCCGCCGCGCCGGCGATGCGCTCGCCCGTGTCGACGTCGAGCACCTGCGCTCGACGTGCGCCGGTGGTGATGAGGATCTGCCGTCCGTTGCCGTTGAAGCGCGCCTCGGCGTCGCCGAGCCACCGGGGACCGGCCTTCAGGCGGGTACCCTCGCCCGACGGCCAGTCCATCAACCTGACGCCGTTGCCGTCCGCATCCCGCACGCCGGCAGCGAGCTGCCGCCCATCCGACGGGTTGAAGGCCAGGCTCGTGACGCGGCTGCCGAGCTGGACAGGCCTCGTCTCGTCGGTCTGGAGGTCCAGCACCCGGACCACGCCCCCGGCGTGCGCCGTCGCGACGTAGCGGCCGCCGGCGGACGCGGCCGTCAGGGTCGCCCGCTTCGCGATCCGCCGGACGCCTCGGCCGTCCGCGACGAGCACGGCGTCCTTCTCCGTCACGAGCAGCAGCCGCCCGCGCGTGCCGATGAACGCCACCTTCTTGACGTCGCTCGCGCCCACGAGCTCGCGCACCGGCCGGTTCTGTCGCCGCGGCGTCCAGAGCTCGACGCCGCCCTTGCGGACGACCGCGACGGTGCGCCCGCTCGGCGCGACGGCCATCCAGCGTCCGCCGTCCATCTGCCCTGAGGAGTACCCGACGTCGTCGTAGTACCGGTCCGATCGGGCCGCATACATCGAGACCGCGACCGGCTTCGGCTTGCCGCGCCGGCCCATCCGCGCGCAGGCGGCGCCGCACGGCCAGGGCTCTTCGTCCAGGTACGCAGCCCGGACGCGCGACGCGGTGACCGCCGAGCGGAGGGCGGCCTCCGCGTCGGGCAGGCCCGGAGCGCGCGCGTACGCCTCGCGGGCGAGCAGGACGGAGCGCTCGGGGTCCGACTCGAGCGAGATCGTCGCGAGGTCGGCGAGCTTCTGGGCGATCGGTGTGGTCACGTGCTCACCGTCGTCGAGGAGCCGGGGCACGTAGACCACCGCAAGCCCGGCGCAGGCCACCCACGCGAACCCGATGAGGGCCCGCTTCCGCCATCGCCGCCGGCGTGCGCGGCGCGCCTCGAGCCGGCTCCGGCGCTCCTGGTTGCGGCTCGCCCAGTCGTGGACGGCCTCGGCGAGCACGTCGTGATAGAGCTCGTAGCGCACCGGGTCGCCCTTCGACGTGCCCGGGACCGCCCGCAGCACGCGGCGGTCGGAGTCCGCCAGCTCCTGCAGCACGCGCTGCACGTCCTCCCCGGGCCGGCCGGAGAAGCCCGCGAGGTCCTGGGCGGCGTATGCGATCTTCGTCCGCGACGAGGAGACGAGGTACCGGAAGACGTCGGCTGCGACGGCCTGGTCGTCGTCGGAGAGCTCGTCCATCGCCTGCCCGAGGTGGTTCGAGACGATGACCGCCGCGCCGCCGAGGCTCTCCAGCGTCCCCAGCGTCACCTCGAGCCCGCCGTCCGCCGTCCCGGCGGCCCAGAGCCGGCGCATGACGAGTTGGAGATACGGCGTCTCCACGCGCGTACAGGCGACCTCGGCCGGGTCGGGATCCGCTGAGCCGTGGAGGGCGAGGCGGCCCGCGCGCACGCCGTCGAGCACCGCCTCGACGACCGCGCCGTCCACCTCGACCGGCGGACGGCCCGCCCTCACCGTCGCGTTGAAGTGGTGCACGGGCTTCCTGATCGCGCCGCGCGCCGCATCCCGCTCGAGGTAGTCGAGCCGCAGGTAGTTGCCGAACACGTCGGGGATGTGGCCCTTGAAGCGATCGAGGCGGAAGAGCGCGTCCTCGCGCATCCCGACCAGGAAGTTGACCCGCAGGTCGATGTCGCCCAGCAGGTTCGGGAGCTCGCCGGCCAGCGTCGCCGGGCCGTCCTCGTCCGGGTGGTACATGAAGTACTCCTCGAATTGGTCGAGGACGACGAGAAGCGTGCGGACCTCGCGCGCATGGTCGCGCAGCCAGACGGCGAACGGCTCGACGCCGTCCCACGGCTCGATCCCGTCGTCGCCGGTGGCGTCGACGACGGCGGCGTGGACCGCGACGGCCAGCCGCACGAGCGGCTCCTGGGCCCAATCACGGACGATCGCGATGGCGAGGCTCGGCCGCTCGGCGAGCGCGGCGCCACCGTGAGCGGCAAGCGTGAGCGCATCCTCGCGATCGGCGTCCTGGATGGCTCGCAGGCGCGGCAGCGCCCCGGCCAGGAGCACGGAGCTCTTGCCGACGCCGCTGCTTCCGTAGAGGAGCGTGAGGCGCGCCGCCCTCAGGTTGGCGACGATCAGCTCGACCTCTCGCTCGCGGCCGAAGAACCACTCGGCGTCCTGCTCGCCGTACGGAGCGAGCCCGACGAAGGGGTCCACGCGCCCGGTCATGCCGCGACCGCCGTCGGGCCGTCGAGCTCGCCGCGCAGCTTGGCGACGTACTCGTCGAGCTCCACGTACCGCAGGTCGACGTTGCCGCGCTTGCGCCACAACTGGGTGTCGATCTCGCTGAGACCGCCCTGGGGGCGCTGGACGGCCCACGACTGCGACTCGAGCTGCCGGCCGCGCCAGATCCGGCTCAGGATCACCCGCAGGTTCCAGTCGCGCAGCGAGTACCCGAGGAAGAGGAAGTGGCTCTCCTCCATGCGCACCTGGAGGTCGACCGGGATCTGCTCCGCGTACGCGATGTAGTGATCCTCGGTGACGACGTAGCTGTCGCCTCTCGGGTCGGCGCGGTCGACCGCGCCGTGCAGCTTGAGGATCACGGCGCGATCGCTCATCAGCGTCTCGTTCGGCTTGACGATCGGCTCGGCCTCGCCGCCGGCGCGGTGCACGAGCTGATGGGACCCGCCCTTGGCGTCGTACGAGAGCACGTGGTAGGGCTCGCGCGCCTTGTCGAAGGCGCGCTCGAGCACGTCGTCGTAGTTCGTGGTGAGGACGAGCAGGCCAGGACGGCCGCGCCGGCGCAGCGCGCGGGCGACGTCGACGAGCAGGTGATGCAGCGGGTTCGGTGGATAGTCGGCGTCGAAGGCGACGCGCAGGTAGTCGTAGAGCGGCTGCTCGCCGAGCACGGCGTCGATGTACTGGGACACCCGCAACAGGTCGCCGTCGTCTTCGCCGGGATAGCCGACCTGTCCGGCGAGGTAGGTCGCGAGCTCGATGCCGCTCGGCAGGTACGTCCCGACCGCCCAGCTGCTGTCCTGCGGCCGGCCGCACAGGTTCGCGCCCGCGCCGAGGAACGGGATGACGCGGCCCTCCAGCAGCCGGTTGGCGACGAGCCGGTAGTGAAGGTCAGGCGGGTTCATGAACGGTCAGGACGACGGGATCGGAGGCCGCGCACGGCCCCGGGTTGAGCACGACGACGTCGACCGAGCGACGCCCCCGCAGGTCGTCCGGCGGCACCTCGACCGTGAGCCAGGTCGGTCCGACCAACGTCGTCGGGAGCGCCCGCCCGCCGACGCGCACCTCCGAGAGCCGGACGAAGCCCGAGCCGGTGAGCGTGAGGCGGACCGGCTCGTCGCCGACGGTCACCGGGTTCGGTGCTACCGACCCGAGCACGGGATCGACCTCCTGATCGGTGCCATCGGTCTTGAACAGCGTGTCGAACAGCTCGCGCAGCTTGTCGGTCGCCTGGCGCGAGAACAGCCCGACGAAGCCCGCCACCGCAGCGATGCCGTAGACGTTGACAGCCGAGCTCGGCGCGTCGCCGCTGAAGAAGCCGGCGCGCACCACGAAGTAGAAGACGGTCGCGAGCGCGGCCCCGATCGGGCACCGCAGCAGGTACCAGGTGAGCCAGCTCGTCTCGAAGCGGTTGCGGCCGGCGTAGTTGGCGAACGAGGTGGCGACGTGCACGAAGCTGCCGGTCGCGCTCGCCAGCACCACGAGCAGCAGGAGCATCGACTCCGGGTTGAGCGTGGGACGGACGAGCCCGAAGAGCAGCGGAACGGCCTGAGCGCCCGACGCGTCGGTCGCGGTGGCGGCCTTGGCGGCCGGGAAGATCGCGATCAGCGTCGCGACCAGCACGAAGCCCACGACCCCGACCGCGACGGCGAGGGCGGCGACCTCGCGTGACGTCGCGTACCGGGGGAGCGCGCTGCGCGGCGCCGCGAGGGTGAAGGGTTGGCTGCTCACTTCCCGTGAGAGCGCAGGTCGCGCCGACTTGATACACGAGACCGGAAGCCGCGTATACAGGCACATGGGCTTCCGCCGCCTCCTGATCGCGGCAGCCGTCGCGGTCGCATGCGCCGAACCCGCGTCGGCCGATGTGCTGGTTTATCGCTGCGGCACGGGCGTCTGCCGCGCTGCGCCCGACGGCACCGGCGAGCGCAAGCTGACGCGCGAGGGGACGCACACCTGGCTCTCCGCCTCGGCCGACGGCTCGCGCCTGGCCGTGGTGCGCGACACCTTCGCCCACGTGCTCGACGGCCGCGGCGGGCAGGTGGCCGGCCCGCTCACGCGCGGCGGCACGGTGGTGATCGCCGAGATCTCGCCGGACGGATCGCAGGTCGCCACGATCGAGTTGCTGCCGGAGATCACGCCGGCACCGGTGGGCAGCCCGCCCGGCAGCCCCGGCCTGTCCGGCCTCATGCCTTACCTGTTCGTCATGAATCCCGACGGCAGCGCCCGCGAGGCTTCGGCGCGCGCGGTGGTCGACACCGGCTGGCTCGGGTCGCGGATCGTGCGGACGGACAAGTCCGGGTCCTCACCCTTCCCGTACGGCATCTGCGTGCTGGCGGTCAACACGGACTTCCCGTGCGGGAGCGACGTCGCGCGCGATCCGACCCAGGACCTCTTCAACCCGGCCTTCTCGCCCGACGGCACGCTGGCCGCGGTCGTCAAGTCGCCCGACACCGACATCGGCGCAGGCGCGATCGTCCTCTATGACGTCGCTACGGCCGCCCCGGTCCGCGAGCTCGTCGGGGGCGAGAACACCCAGCCGACGTGGTCGCCCGACGGGAAGCGGATCGCGTTCGAGCGCGGCGGCGACCTCTATGTGGCGCGGGCCGCCGGCGCGCCGCGCGAGCGTCGCGTCCTGAAGGGCGGGCAGCAGCCCGTCTGGACCACCGCGCCGGCCTGCAAGGCGCGCCCGCGCCTGCGAGTGCGCAAGAGCAAGGTCATCGTGACCGCCTGCGCGCCGCAGCCCGGGCGCGTGACCATCACGCTGCGCGCCGACGGCCGGCGGGTCGCCCGCCGCACCGTCCGCGCCGCCACCGGCGGCACGGTCGAGGTGCGGCTGAGGCGACCCGCCGACCGCTCAGCGCGGCTTCACGTCGCGGCGACCGTCCGGTAGCGCTTGACCGCCAGCGGGGCGAAGATCGCCGTCAGCACGGCGCACCAGATGAACGCCATCCAGACGTCGGTGTTGGCCGGCGTGTTCAGCCACAGCGACCGCACGGCGTCCGAGACCGTCGTGAACGGGTTGGCCTCCGCGAACTGGCGCAGCCCGTCCGGCATCGACTCGGCCGGCACGAACACCGACGACGCGAAGGTGAGCGGGAAGATCAGCGTGAAGCCGATCGAGTTCGCCGTCTCCGGAGAGGACGAGTACAGCCCGACCAACGCGAAGATCCACGAGAACGCGTAGCCGAGGAACAGCAGCAGGACGATCCCGAGCACGATCTCGCCGGCCGTCGCCTCGATGAAGTTGAACCCGGCGGCGAAGCCGACCGCCAACAGCACCGCGAGCGACAGGCAGTTGAGGACGATGTCGGAGGACGTACGCGCCGACAGCACCGCCGCGCGTGACATCGGGAGTGAGCGGAAGCGGTCGATCAGGCCCTTCTTGACGTCCTCAGACAGGCCGAGCGCCGTCACGAAGCCGCCGAAGGCGATCGACTGGACGATGATGCCCGGCATGAGGAAGTCGACGTAGTCGAAGCCGGGCGTCTGGATCGCGCCGCCGAACACGTAGACGAACAGCAGCACGAACATCACCGGCTGGATCGTGTAGGCGATCAGCAGGTCGGGCTGGCGGGGGATCCGCATCAGGTTGCGCTTCGCGAGGACCACGGTGTCCTCGAAGCTCATCGCGAGCGAGCTCATGCTGCCGCCGCCTCCTTCTCTTCCTCGGGCGCCCCCGTGGTGTCCTCGGCGGCGTGGCCCGTGAGGGCGATGAACACGTCGTCGAGCGTGGGCCGGTGGAGCGCGATGTCGTCGACCGCGACGCCGACCGAGTCGAGCTTGCGGATGGCGTCGGGGATCACGCCGTGGCGCGGCTGCACCGGCGCGTGGATGACGAGGCCCTCGGCCGTGGCTCGGTCGAGGCACATCTCCGCGAGCGCGGAGATCGCCGCGTCGACGTCTTCGAGCTCCTCGAGCGTGATGTCGAGCCGGGCGCCGCCGATCTGGGCCTTCAGCTCGTCGCTGGTGCCCTCGGCGATCACCTTGCCGTGGTCGATCACCACGATCTGGTCGCAGAGCCGGTCGGCCTCGTCCAGGTACTGGGTGGTGAGCAGCACCGTCGCGCCACCGGCCACACGGGCCTCGATCGTCTCCCACATGCCGATCCGGCTGCGCGGGTCGAGCCCGGTGGTGGGCTCGTCGAGGAACAGCACCGGCGGCCTTGCGACGAGCGCGGCCGCCAGGTCGAGCCTCCGCCGCATGCCGCCGGAGTACGTCTTGGCCGGCCGCTTCGCCGCGTCGGTGAGCTCGAAGCTCTCGAGCAGCTCGTCGGCGCGCTGCTTGGCCAGGTCCTTGCCGAGGTGGTAGAGCCGCCCCACCATCTCGAGGTTCTCGAACCCGGTCAGGTTCTCGTCGACGGCCGCGTACTGACCCGCGAGCCCGATCTGGGCCCGCAGCTCGGCGGCGTCGCGCTTCACGTCCAGACCCGCCACCCTGGCCGTTCCCGCGTCGGCCTCCAGCAGGGTGGTGAGGATCCGCACCGCGGTGGTCTTGCCCGCGCCGTTAGGGCCGAGCAGGCCGAGCACACTCCCTGTGCGCGCGGCGAAGTCGATGCCATTGAGAGCCCGTACGGAACCGTACGACTTCTCCAGGCCCTCGACGACGATCGCATCATCGGTCATGACGGCCAAGCTAGGGCAGGCCGGTTGGCCTTTCAGTACGGTTTGGCACACTGTTTCCCGATGGAAGAGCGGCGCCCGCGCCCCAAGCTGATCGAGAAGCTCGAGGCGCGCAGAGCCACTCACCGCGACCGCAGCCGCCTCTATCGCATCGGCTTCGTGGTCCTCGGGGCCGCGATCCTCGTCGGCGGCGTCGTGATGCTGGTCACGCCGGGGCCGGCGTTCGTGCTGATCCCGATCGGCCTGGCCATGCTCTCGCTCGAGTTCGTGTGGGCCGAGAAGCTGCTCGAGAAGTCGCTCGAGCAGGCGCAGATGGCTCAGGCCAAGGCGGCGCAGACCACGCGCACGCAGCGGATCCTCGTGGGGATCGCGACCGCGCTGGCGATCGCCGCCTGCGTGCTCGCCGTGCTGTGGTGGGACATCCCGCTGCTGCCGGACGGCTAGCCCGGCAACAACGGGGTTCCCTCAGGTCGTCGTGCCGGCCGTGGCGCCGGCCGAAGCGTTCGACGCGGTGGTGCTGGAGGAGTACTCGAACTCCTCCTCGGCGCCGAACAGCCCGTCGAGCACCTTCTTGCGCAGGCCCTCGCTGACCGCGAGCGCCACGCCGGCGCCGGCGATGCCGACCAGCAGGACCTTGCCGAAGCCGCCCGAGCGCTTCTTCTTGGGCGCCTCGCGCAGCGCGACGCTGGCGTCCTTGATCGACTCGGCGGCGTTCTTGATCTCCTTCTGCAGCTTCTTGTCGTCGAAGATCTGCGTGGAAGGTGACTTGCCGTTGTTGAGGCGCGCGTAGGCCTTGCGCGCGGAATCGTAGGCGTCCGCGATGTTCTGGCGCAGGTCCTCGTCCTCGACGATCCGTCGCAGGTACGGGTTCGTCCTCGCCTGTGCGGCCGCCTTCTTCGCCTTCTTCTTGGCTTGTGCCATACCACCTCTCCGCGTCGCTTTGTGACGAGCATACCCGCGGAGCGCGGGTGTCAACGACGGCGGCGGCCGTCGGACAGCGCGGCGGCGAAGACCTCGTCGACGTCGCCCACCCAGACGAAGTCGACGTCCTTGCGCAGCGGCTCCGGCAGGTCCTCCAGATCGACCTCGTTCCGGCGCGGGGCGAGGATCCGGTGGATCCCTGCCCGCTGGGCCGCGAGCGCCTTCTCCTTCAGGCCGCCGATCGGCAGCACCTGGCCCGTCAGCGTCAGCTCGCCGGTCATCGCCGTGTCGTCGCGCACCGGGCGGCCGGAGACGAGCGACATCAGGGCCGTGGCCATGGTGATGCCGGCGCTCGGGCCGTCCTTGGGGATCGCGCCGGCGGGCACGTGGACGTGCACGTCGTGCTTGGCGAACCAGTCCTCGGGGAGGTCGGCGTGTCCGCGCACGTACGAGAGGGCGGCCTGGGCCGACTCGCGCATCACGTCACCGAGCTGGCCGGTGATGGTGAGCTTGCCCTTGCCGGGCATCGCGCTCGCCTCCACGAACAGCACGTCGCCGCCGACCGGCGTCCACGCCAGCCCGGTCGCGACGCCCGCCTCGGCGGTGCGGCGCCGGACGTCGGGCTGGAAGCGCGGGCGGCCGAGCAGCTCGCGCACGCGCGGCGCGGTGACCGACAGCTTGCGCTCGAGCGTGCCCATGGCCACCTCGAGCGCCACCTTGCGGCAGGCCGAGCCGATCTCGCGCTCGAGGCTGCGCACGCCCGCCTCGCGCGTGTAAGAGGTGATGATCTTCCGAAGCCCGGTGTCGCTGAAGCCGACCTGCGACTTCTTGAGCCCGTTGCGCTCGATCTGGCGCGGCACGAGGTAGCGCTTGGCGATCTGGAGCTTCTCGTCCTCGGTGTAGCCGGCGAGGGCGATGACCTCCATGCGGTCGCGCAGCGGGCCCGGCACGCGGTCCATGTCGTTCGCCGTGCAGATGAACATCGTGCGGCTGAGGTCGAACGCCACGTCCAGGTAGTGGTCGCGGAACGTGGAGTTCTGCTCGGGGTCGAGCACCTCGAGCATCGCGCTGGCCGGATCGCCGCGGTAGTCGGCGCCCATCTTGTCGATCTCGTCGATCATGAACACCGGGTTGTGCGACTCGGCGTCGCGCAGCGCGCGGATGATGGTGCCGGGCATGGCGCCGATGTAGGTCCGCCGGTGGCCGCGGATCTCGGACTCGTCGCGCACGCCGCCGACGCTGATGCGCTCGAACTTGCGGCCCAGCGCCCTCGCGACCGACTGGCCGAGGCTGGTCTTGCCCACGCCCGGCGGGCCGGCCAGGCACAGGATCGAGCCGCGCGCGTCGGGCTTGAGCTTGCGCACGGCGAGGAACTCGAGGATGCGGTCCTTGACCTTCTCGATGTCGTAGTGGTCCTCGTCGAGCACCTCGCGCGCGTGCTTGAGGTCCAGGTTGTCGTCGGTCCCCTTGCCCCACGGCAGCGAGGCCATCCACTCCAGGTAGGTGCGGATGACGCCGTGCTCGGCCGCCGCCTGCGGGATCTTCTCCAGGCGGGACAGCTCGCGGTCGACCTGCGTGCGCACCTGCTCGGGGAGGTCGAGCTCGTTGAGGGTGGATCTGAGCTCGTCGACCTCGGCCTCGGCCGGGTCCTGCTCGCCGAGCTCATCCTGGATCGCCTTCATCTGCTGGCGCAGGACCCACTCGCGCTGGCCCTTCTCCATCTCGGCGTTGACCTGGCTCTGGATCTTCGAGCCGATGGCGACGATGTCGAGCTCGCGGGCGAGGATCTCGCTGAGGCGGCGCAGGCGCTTGCCGACGTCGACCTCCTCGAGCAGCGCCTGGCGCTCGTCGCTGCCGATCCGCAGGGCGCCGGCGATCAGGTGGCTGAGGGAGGACGGGTCGTCGAGGTTGACGACCGCCATCTGCAGCTCCTCGGGCAGGTACGGGACCTCTTCGATGATCTGGCTGAACGTCTCCTGGACGTTGCGCATCAGCGCGGTCAGCTCCGGCCCCTCCTCCACCACGTCGGGCAGCTCCTCGACGCTCGCTGTGAGGTACGGCGCGGTTCCCAGCCACTCCTTGATCCGCACCCGCTGGCCGCCCTGCACGAGGATCCGCAGCGAGCCGTCGGGCACCTTGAGCATGCGCGCGACGGTGCCCGCCACGCCGATGTCGTAGAGCTGCTCGGGGCTCGGCGCGTCGACGTCGGGCTCCTTGCTGGCCAGCATGACCAGCATCCGGTCGCCGACCAGCACGTCGTTGACGAGCCGCACGGAGCGGTCCTGGCCGACGGCGAGCGGCGTGAGGGTGTCGGGAAAGGTGACCGAGTCGCGCAGCGGAAGGACGGGCAGCTCGTCCGGCAGCGGCGCATCCGGCGCGACCGGCTCGCCCTCGCCGCCGAGGACCTCGATCACTCGCCCTCGATGCGCTGCTGGATCGGCACCGTGCGCGCCTCCGACGGCGAGGTCAGCGGCAGCTCGACGGTCAGGATCCCGTCCTCGTACGACGCCTGCGCGGCGTCGGAGTCGACGTCGACGCCGAGCGCGATCACCCGCCGGAACGCCCCGTGCTCGATCTCGAGCTGCTGGTAGACGCGCTCCTCGCCGCCCTCGGGCTTGCGGTGCCCGCCCAGTACCAGCTCCCGCCCGCGGATCTGGAGCTCGATCTCCGACGGGTCGATGCCGGCCAGGTCGGCCCGCACCACGGCCCGCGGCGGGTCGGCCGTGTAGTAGACGTCGACGGCGGGCGAGAAGCCGCCCCGCCGCGCCGGCGCGAGCCGGCGATCGAAGACGTCGCCGAACAGCTCGTCCATCTCGCGCCGCATGCGCTCGAAGTTCGCGAACAGATCCCGCTCGTGGGCCACGAACGGAAGGCTAGCTCAGCGCTGCGCGAGCCAGTCGAGCACGGCGTCCTCGCCGACCTGCAGCCAGGATTCGGCGTTCAATCCTGTTCTAGGGTCGCTATACGACCCTTAGGCAGGATGCTTCGAGAAAACCGGCCACGCCGGTCTGCCCGCTCCCCTACCCAGCCGCAGTTGAAGTTCGCGCCCTCAGGAACGCTTCGTGAACAGCCGCGGATCGACGTCCATCGGACGCTCGGTCGGCTGGCCGAAGTAGAAGCCCTGCCCGAGGTCGACGCCGAGCTCGAGCATCGTCTCGTACTCGTCGACGCGCTCGATCCCCTCTGCGACGACCTTCGCCCCCTGCTCGTGCGCCAGCTCGACCAGCGCGGCGATCAGCTTGCGGCGGCCCTCGGAGTGCTGGATGCCCTGGGTGAGCGCGATGTCGATCTTCGCGATGTCGGGCCGCAGCAGCTCGAGGCAGAGCAGCGCGTCGGTCCCGCACGAGAGGTCGTCGAGAGCGATCTGGGCGCCGCGCTTGCGGTGCGCCTCGACCATCTCGGCGAGCAGGTCGCGGTCGGCGCAGCGCTCGGGCCTGACGACCTCGATGCAGATGTTCGACGGGTCGGCGTTCATGCGCGCCACGACCGGCCAGGTCGTGCGCACCGTCGACTCGACGTCCAGGGCGGCGCGCGGGTCGAGGTTGACGAACAGCACCTCGCCCTCGGGCAGCAGCGGAAGGCCGACCTCGAGCGCCGCGGTGCGGGCCCGGTAGTCGAACGAGAACAGCGCGTCGTGGGCCTCGGCCGCGGCCAGCAGCTCGCCGCCGCGGACCTCGACGGCGCCGAGCTTGCCGCGCATGAGCGCCTCGCGGCCGTAGGCGCGGCCGGTGGCCAGCTCGACGATCGGCTGGAAGTGCGGCTTCATCTGGCCGTGCGACAGGAAGTCGGGAAACCAGTCGGTGCGCGCGCGGTCGAGGAGCGTCTCGGCCGGCAGCGGCAGCCCCTGCTCGTCGTTGAGCCGAAGCGCGAACAGGCACGCGCGCTCGGACGCCGAGACGGCCTTCAGCAGGTCCTTCAGGCGCTCGCTCCAGCCCGGGCCGGCGACCACGAGGCCGTCGACGGCGATGTCGCCTTCGACCGGCTCGGTGGCCAGGTGCTCGACCTTGTAGAGCACGGACGGACGGTGCGACAGGAGTCGCACGCCGTCGATCGCGGTGGCTTCGGCGCCGGTCATCCAGAGAGGGATCGGCGGAAACGGGCCCGCGCTTGATCTATTGCAACCGGTAGACCGCGCCTTCGACGGCGACCTCGACCGGCCCGCCGAAGCTGCGCTCGGCCTCGCGCCGGGCCCAGTCGGCGTCCAGCTCGTCCGAGATGTGGGTCAGGACGAGCCTCCGAGCGCCCGCCCGGCGGCCGTGCTCGCCGGCCTCCTTGGGCGTCAGGTGGCCGCGCGGGCCCTCGCGCTCGGGGCGCGGAAGGGTGGCCTCGATCAGCAGGAGGTCGGTGTCGCGGGCGAAGTCGCAGAGGGCGTCGCTGGGCGACGAGTCGGCGCTGTAGGTGATGCGCAGACCGTCGCCGGCGACGGAGACGGCCTGGGTGGGCAGGAAGTGCGGGACGGGCTGGAAGCTGACCTCGAGCCCGCCGACCCGGACCGGCTGGGCCGGGTCGTACTCCTCGAGCGCGAAGGCGCTCTCGATGTGCTCCTCGCTCATCCCTCCGGCCGCGCACAGGCGCCGGAACGCGTCGCGCCCGCCGGGCGGGGCGAGCAGCCGCGGGCGCGGCGGATGGTCGGTCCCGGGATGGCCGTCGACGGGGACCGGCTGGTGGCGCGGGGCGTAGACCAGGCCGGACGCGAACGGCACGAGGTCGAGGATGTGGTCGGCGTGCAGGTGCGAGATGACGACCGCGTCGACCTCCGCGTAGTCGACGACCGCGCGCAGCTTTCCGAACACGCCGCTGCCGCAGTCCAGCAGCAGGCGGGTGCCTTCGCCGACGACCAGATAGCCGCTGCACGCCCCGCCGGCGTCCTGCCAGGCAGGGGACTTCCCCAGGACCCTCAACTCCACGCACCGCAGCCTAACGCGCCGGCTAGGCGTGGAGCGCAGCCTGCTCCTGGGCGGTCGGGAACTGCCACGCCGCCTGGCGGCGCCGCTCCTGACGGAACACGAAGCGCATCTGGCTCGGCGGCCGCAGGCCCTCGGGAGAGTTGGGCCGGAACGTCGCGCAGGGCTGGTCGAGCCCGAGCGCGCACAGCCCGTTCTTGCCGAAGAAGCAGTCGTCGCAGGTCACTTTGCGACCCTTGCCGCGTGTGTCCACCCCAGAGCCCTTCCGTTCACCGAACCGTCACAGGACGGCGACAGCAAAGCACTCCCACAGCAGCCCGCAACCGTGATCCCCGCAAAACGCACGGACTTGTTGAGGACCTCGCAAATACCCTCCAAACGAATGAAAATGTCGTTACCTGCGAACTGGCGACCCCGCTCCCAGCACGTTTTTCCTGACGCCCTACCGGGGAGCGGCAGACGATGCGCCTGCTGGTGACCGGAGTGTCGGGCTACGTCGGCGCCGCGCTCGCGCCGCGGCTGCAGGCGGCCGGGCACGAGGTCCGCGGGTTCGCACGCTCGCGGGAGCGGGTCGCGGCGGCCGGCGTGCTGCTCGACGACGTCGTGCTCGGCGACGCGATCAGCGGCGCCGGCCTCGGCCGCGCGCTCGACGGCGTCGACGCCGCCTACTACTTGATGCATTCGATGGAGGGCAACGTCAAGAGCGGGTTCGAGCATCTAGAGCGGCGGGCGGCCGAGCGCTTCGCAACCGCCGCCAACGCCGCCGGCGTCAAGCGAGTCGTCTACCTCGGCGGACTCGTCCCGCAGGCGGCCGTCGCCTCGCGCCACCTCGCCTCGCGCGTGGCCGTCGAGCGCGCGCTGCTGGACACGGCCGCCGAGCCGATCGCCTTCCGCGCCTCGATCGTGATCGGCGCACGCTCACGCTCGTTCCGCTTCCTCGTGCGGCTGATCGAGCGCCTGCCGGTGCTCGCCCTCCCCGCCTGGCGGGTCCACCGGACGCAGCCGATCGACGGCCGCGACGTGCTCGACTTCCTCGTGCGGGCCGCCGACGCGCCCGCCGAGCTGGCCGGTCGCTCGTGGGACCTCGCCGGCCCGGAGTCGATGACCTACCAGGAGCTGATCGCGCGGATCGCCGAGCACATGCTCGTCGACCGCCCCGCGATCGCGCTCGGCTTCTCGCTCACCCCGGTCGCGTCGGTGGTCGCCGCGGCCGTGGCCGAGGAGGACCCGGGCTTCATCGCGCCGCTCATGGAGTCGCTCGAATCGGACCTGCTGCCGCGCCACGACGACGCGGCGGGTGCCTTCGGCGTTAGGTTGCACTCGTTCGACGCAGCCGTCGAGCGCGCCCTGCGCGAGTGGGAGATGACCGAGGAGGTGGCCGCCAAGTGACGCTGGTCAGGGCGTCGATCGACATAGACGTGCCGCGCGAGCAGGTCTACGACTTCGTGCTCGACCCGGCGCACCTCGACGACTGGGTCACCATCCACCGCCGCATCAACTCGCGCGACGCCGGGCCGCCGCGCGAGGGCTACGAGATGGACCAGACGCTGTGCCTGCGCGGCGCCAACTTCAAGGTCCGCTGGACGCTGACCGAGGCCGACCGGCCCGACCGCGCCACCTGGGAGGGCCGCGGGCCCGCCCACTCGCACGCCCGCACCGCGTACGCGCTGCACGACATGAACGGCGGCGGCACCCGGTTCGAGTACGAGAACGAGTTCAGGGCGCCAGGCGGCTTCCTCGGCGCGGCGGCCAGCCGCATGCTGATCGGCGGCGTGCCCGAGCGCGAGGCGCGGCAGTCGCTCGAGCGGCTCAAGAGCCTGCTCGAGAAGTAGCGCCGCCGGCCACGATGCGGAACGTCGCGCCGGCGCGACGGCCGCGTATGCCGCCGGCCACGGGAACCGCGGTGAGGCGGTAGCGGCCGGGGCGCAGCCTCCGGCCCCGCCTGAGCCTGAAGCGGTTGCGGCCGGCCGGCGAGGCGCGGACGAAGCCGCGGCGCACGCCGCCGGACCGCCGGAGCACCCGGAAGCGGACCTTGGCGGCGCGGTCGAGCCGGTAGCTGACCCGCGCCCGGCGGGAGAACGCCGGCGGGGCGATCCGCAGGCGCGAGATCACCGGCGGGGCGCGGCCTGCGAGCGGAGGCGCGATCGTGATCTCGCGAGAGTCCTCGATCGCCGTGCCCGCCGCGTCGCTCACCGTGATGCCGACGCGGTAGCTGCCCGGCTCCAGGTACGTGTGCTCGGCCGCAGGGCCAGACGCGGTCGCGCCGTCGCCGAACGCCCAAGCGCCGGACACGCTCGACCACGCGTCGAACGGCGACGCCGAGAACGAGACGGGCACGCCGGCCACGCCCGACGCCGGGATCGACAGCGCGTCCAGGCGCGGAGCGGTCGCGTCGTAGACGGCGGCCTGGATGCGCGACGACGAGCTGCCGGGGACGAACGCCGTCCAGACGGCGAGCGCGTTGCCGGCGTCGTCGATCGCCGCCGCCTGCCCGATCGCATAACTCTGGGGCGCCGAGAGCTCGCGCGGTCGCGAGAAGGCCCGGCCTGCGGGCCGGACCACTCCCTCGACGCGGGGCAGGAGCATGGCGTCGTAGCGACGCCAGACCACGACGGCGTCGCCCGCCGCGTCCATGTCGACCTGCGGCATCACCGACGGACCGCCGGGCGCCGATCCCGAGAGGTCCGCCACGGGCGAGAAGCTGCCGTCGGCGGTGCGGGTCACCGCCTGGATCTCGTACGGCCCGACCGGAGCGCCGGCCGTCTCGCGCGCCCAGGCCACGACCGCGGAGCCTCCCGGTCCGACGGCCACCTGGGGCGTCTGCGCGTTCCTGGAGAGCACGGAGAGGGGTTCCAGCGACGAGAAGCCCGCCCCGGGCTGCCGCGAGGCTGCCTGAATCTGGTCGAAGATCCCGTTGCGGGCCTGCCAGACGGCGACGGCGTGGCCCGCCGCGTCCATCGCCAACTGCGGAGTGTTCGCGATCCCGTTCGGCGCCGAGAGGTCCGCCGGCGCCGAGAAGACGCCGCCGGCAGGACGGATCGCGTGCTGGATCGCGGCCGACGTCCCGGTGGTGCGCCTCCACACCGCGACCGCTCCGCCCGTCGCGTCGATCGCCACCTTCGGCTCGCTGACGTTGACACCTATGGCTGACACGTCGACCGGCGACGAGAAGGTGCCGCCCGCCGGCCGCAACGCAGCCTTGATCGGCCCGCTGCCGCCCTGCAACCACACGACGACGGCGTTGCCGGACCGATCCATCGCCAGGTCCACCGACGACGCGCGCTCGCCGACCAGGGACAAGTTCTCCGGCGCCGCGAAGCGGCCGCCGGGTGGCCGCATCGTCGCCTGGAGGATTCCGCCGCGGTGCCAGACGACCAGGGCATTGCCCGCCTCGTCAAGTGCGACCTGCGCGCCGCTCGCGTCGTCTCCGGGCCTGGACAGGTCGATGGCGCCCGAGAACGGCTCGCCCGCCCGGCGGGTCACGGCCCGCACGATCCCGTTCCTGCCGTCGAACTGCTCCCACACCGCCACCGCGTCGCCGGCCGGGTTGACGGCCACCCGCGCGGAGCCGCCGGCCGGCGAGAGGTCATTGGGTGGCAGCCACGCCGGCGCCGCCGCTGCCGGTGATGCGCCGGCCAGGGCGATCGCCGCCGCGAGGATCGTCGCGCTACGCATGCTTCCTCCGTTTCGGGACGCTGAACCGGACGCTGGTGGGCCTCGACTCATTGCCGGCCGGGTCGACGGCGACCAGCAGGACGCGGTAGGCCCCGCGCCTCCGAAGGCGAAGGCGCCGGGCGTTGGCGCCGGCGACGGCCTCGGCGCGGAACGTGCCGACCCGCCGGAAGCGGCCACGGCGCCGCCGCAGAACGCTGAACGTGACGGTCGCGGCCTCGGACAGCGCGTAGCGGAGCGTCGTGGGGCGCCGCCGCACGGCCCTCACCCGGCCCAGGAACGAGGGAGCGACCGTGTCGGGCGGTGCCTGACCGCCGCCGGCCGGCACGGGAAAGGCGGCCGTCTCGCACGCGATCAACGTGTCGGTCCCGGGAGGATCGGCCGTGACGCTGTCCGTCTCGGTCCCGCAGTCGGCACGGTCGGCGCCGCCGTCGCGGATGTCGAGCGCGTCGTCGCCGCCGCTGCCGAACAGCCGGTCGGCGCCTGCCCGTCCTTCGAGCACGTCGTTTCCGCCCGACCCGCTGAGGATGTTCGGTCCATCGTCGCCGCGCAGGACATCGGCGAAGGCCGTTCCGGCCACGTTCTCGACGTTCGAGATCAGGTCGCCCTCGAGCTGCGGACCGAGGACCGCGAGGTCCACCGTGACGCCCGCCGGGCTTGACTGGTGGAGGACCCAGTCCGAGCCGGGGCCGCCGTCGAGGCTGTCGTCGCCCGTACCGGGGTCGAGCGTGTCGTTATCGCCGAGGCCGAAGAGGCGGTCATCTCCGGCCTCGCCCTGTAGCCAGTCGCGCCCCTCGCCGCCGACGAGCTCGTCCGGGCCGGCTCCGCCGAACAGAGACACGCGGGAGGTCAGCGGATTCCCGGTGCCTCTGCCCCCTTGCGCGCCCAATCTGTCCATCTCGGGTCCGCCCACGACGGCGACGAAGCTGTCGCTGACCACGGTGATGTCGACGTCGGGCCGGACCTCGAAGTCGGTCGCGTTGGGGTTGATCCCGAGGTCGCCGATGCGGACGCTGCCGCCGGCTTCGTCCGTCTCCACGATCACGCTGGATTCCGGATCGTCCTTGAGATCCACGAAGAACTCGATCTCCGGGCTCCCGCCGCTCTCGTCCGCGGCGCTGGGTCCGGGGCCGAACCGGCCGGCGCGCTTGATCGTCACCTGGGTCGCGAGCATCCCCGGTTGGTTGACCACCGAGACGGCTGCGGTGTTGGACACGGTGGGCGTGGCGCCTGTGCAGGGGCGCGGATACGCGTCGTCGTCGGTGACGACGACCGCGCCGTCGGGCGCCACGGTCAGAGATGCGCGGACGAGCTCGCCGCCGGACAGCCTGACGTTCAGGACGGTGCCGCCGAACTCGCAGGAGATGTTCGCCGAGGCCGCCGGGGGCGTCAGGGCCAGCGCGGCGGCGACCGCCGTCGCCACGAGCGGGAGCCGGTGCATCGGATGACCTTCTCCGGCCCCCGGCGACGGGGGTAGTAGGGACCCGCCCTACTCTTTTTCCCGCCGCCGAACTAGGCTTCACCGCCGTGCCTGGACCACAGCGCCGCTTCCTGCTCCTCCTGACCGCCCTGGCGGCGCTGTGCGTCGCCGCGCAGGCGGTCACCGGAGTCAGCCAGCTGGCGCTGTACATGACGCCGGTCTTCCTGATCACGGCGCTGCTGCTGTCCGGCCGCTACGTCGGCGAGGAGAAGATCGTCGCCCGCTGGCGCGCGGCGGTCGCCGTCGCCCGCCGGCCGCGCAGGCGCGCCACCCGTTGGCGCCCGCGCCGGGTCCGCGCTCTCCGCTCGCAGCACCTCGAAGGCTCCTTCGCCGTCCGCGGCCCGCCGGCCGTCCTCGCGCCGGCCGCCTGACGCGTCGTCGGGCGGCGGGCGCAAGCCTGCCAACCGACACAGCGAAGGAGAAACACAGCAGTGCGACATATCCGTTCCGTCGCGGCCGCAGTCGCCGCGGCGCTGGCGTTACCGGCGGCCGCGTCCGCCCATGTGACGCTCCAACCCAGCACGGCGCCCGCCGACGGCTTCACCCGCCTCGACGTGCGCGTGCCGAACGAGCGCGACGACGCCGCCACCGTCAAGGTCGACGTCCAGCTCCCACCGGGCTTCGCGTTCGTCTCCTACGAGCCGCGACCGGGCTGGAAGGTCGCGGTCGAGCGCGGGAAGGCCGAGCAGCCGATCGAGGTCGAAGGCGGCTTCGAGGTCGACGAGGAGGTCCGCCGGATCACCTGGTCGGGCGGCCGCATCGGCCCCGGCGAGTTCGTCGACTTCGGCCTCTCGCTGCGCATGCCCAAGGGCGAGGACGGCGACAAGCTGACGTTCAAGGCGCTCCAGACCTACGAGGACGGCGACGTCGTCCGCTGGATCGGGCCCGAGGACGCCGACGAGCCCGCACCGATCGTGACGCTCACCGGCGCCTCGAGCGGCGGCGGCCACGGCGCGCCGGGGTCGGACCCCGACACCTCGGTGTCGTCCGACGACGGCGCCGCGGGCGCGCAAGAGCCTGCGCAGGGCGAGAACCTGGCCAGTCCGACGCTCGTGGCCGAGACCGGCGACGACGGCACCGATGGCCTCACGATCGCGGCGCTCGTCATCGCCGTGCTCGCTCTGATCGCCGGCCTCGCCGCCTTCGTCATCGCACGCCGGCCGAAGGGGGCCCCATGAGAGTCGCACTGATCGCCGCAATCATCGCCCTCGTGACGGCGGCCCCGGCCGCGGCCCACGTCGGCGTCAAGTCCTACTCGCCCAAGCGCGGCGCCACCGTGGCGCGCACGCTCGAGCGGGTGAAGGTGACCTTCAAGGGCAAGGTCACCGACGGCCACCTCACCGTCCGCAATGCCGGCGGGACCAAGGTCTCGATCGGGCAGGGCAAGGTCGTCGGCGGCAAGCGCGCGGTCCGCGCCCGGCTCAAATCCGGCCTCGGGAAGGGCACCTACACGGCCTCGATGAGCGTGCTGCACACCGATGGCCACGTCATGAACAAGTCCTGGACCTTCAAGCTCAAGTGAGAACCGACATGAAGAAGATCGCCGTCGCCGCCGTCGCGGCCGCCGCCCTCGCCGTCCCCGCCGCCGCCTCGGCGCACGTCACGCTCCAGCCGCGTGAGGCCACCGCCGGCTCGTTCTCGAAGATGGACGTGCGGGTGCCGAACGAGCGCGACAACAAGGGCACCGTCAAGGTCGACGTCCGCCTCCCGGACGGCTTCTACTTCCTCTCCTACCAGAAGGTGCCGGGGTGGAAGGCGCGCGTGTTCAAGGAGAAGCTCGACACGCCGGTGAACCTCGACGGGTTCGAGGTCGACGAGCAGTTCACGCGCATCGTCTGGCGGGCCAAGAAGCCCAAGCGCGACCGCATCGCCCCGGGCCAGTTCCAGGACTTCCCGCTCTCGGTCCGGGTGCCGGAGGGTGCGGCGGGCAGCCAGCTCGTGTTCCGCGCCTTCCAGACCTACCAGCGCGGCGAGCGCGTGGCCTGGACCGGCGCGCCGGACAGCGAGGCGCCCGCCCCGCGTGTCACGCTTCTCGCTCCCGAGCCTGAGAGCCACTGAGCGCGCGTTACGACATAAACGGAGACGTCGCCGAGATCGTCATCGATCACGGGCCCCTCAATCTGTGGGACCCGGAGCTGATCGCCGACGTCGAGGACGGCGTGGCGCGCGCGGCCGCCGAGCGGCCGCGCGCGCTGCTCATCCGCGCGGAGGGCGACATGTTCTCGGCCGGCGTCGACGTCCACGTCTTCGAGGGCCTCGACGCGCAGTCGGCGGCCGCGCTGACCGAGCGCCTGCTGGCGCTCGCCCACGCGCTCGAGGACCTGCCGCTGCCGACGCTGGCGTCGTGCACGGCCTGTGTCTGACCGCGGGCCTGGAGCTGTCGCTGGCCTGCGACCTGCTGTGGGCATCCGAGGACGTGCAGTTCGGCCTGGTGGAGAAGGTGGTCGGCATCACGCCGCTGATGGGCGGCACCCAGCGGATGGCCGAGCGCGCCGGCACGGCGCGGGCGCGCGAGTTCGTGATGACCGGGCGCCTCTACGACGCGCAGACGCTGCACGGCTGGGGCGTCGTCAACCGCGTCGTCGCGCCCGCCGACCTGCTCGACAAGTCACGGAAGTTCGCGGCCGAGCTGGCCGCCGGCCCGACGGTCGCGCACGCGGCCACCAAGGCCATCGTCCGCGCGCAGGCAGATCACGGAACCCGCGGCGCCGACGAGCGCACCGCGGCACTGACATCACACCTGTTCGAGACCGAAGACTGCAGAAATGCGGTGCAATCGTTCTTGCGGGAAGGCCCCGGAAAAGCGACCTTTACTGGTAACTTGTAACCGTCAAAGTTGCAAGGACACGCCCGCCGAAGGCGGAAGTTTCCCAGAAAGGGTCGGGTCGGATGGCAGACTTCCTGGATGAGAAGGTCAAGGAGATCGAGGCTCGGCTCAAAGAGCTGCGCCCGCTGGTGGACGAGTACAACCGGCTCGAGGTCGCGCTAGGCGCCTTCACCGGCACGACGACCACCACCGCCACCAAGGCCGCGCCCACGCGCCGCCGCCGGTCGGCGTCCTCCAACGGCCGCCGCGGCCGCCCGCGCGGCTCGGGCACGCGCGCCGCGCAGGCGCTGGCGCTGGTGGGCGAGAAGCCCGGCATCACGATCCCCGAGCTGGCCGACGCCATGGGGATCAAGCAGAACTATCTCTACCGGGTGATGCCGGGGCTCGCCGAAGAGGGCAAGGTCACCAAGAGCGGCCGGGGCTGGCACCTACGAAACTAGGCTCAGCCCGCGCACGGCGTCGCGCTCTTCCTTGAGCTCGTCGACTGTGCGGTCAATCCGCTGTTGCGAGAAATCGGGGACGTCGAGGCCTTCGACGATCGTCCACTCACCGTTCTTCGTGCGGCACGGGAACGAGGAGATGATCCCCTCCTCCACGCCGTAGGCGCCGGGCGACGGCACGGCCATAGACACCCAGTCGTCGCCCTCGGTGCCGGCCACCCAGTCGCGCACGTGGTCGATCGCCGCGTTGGCCGCCGAGGCCGCCGAGGAGGCGCCGCGCGCCTCGATGATCTCGGCGCCGCGCTTGCCCACGCGCGGGATGAACGTGTCCGCCACCCACGCCTCGTCGCCCACCACGTCCCACGCCCGCTCGCCGCGCACCTTGGCGTTGAACAGGTCCGGATACATGGTCGGCGAGTGGTTGCCCCACACCGCCATGTGAGAGATGTCGGACACGGCGGCGCCGGTCTTGTCGGCCAGCTGGGCGACGGCACGGTTGTGATCGAGCCGCGTCATGGCGGTGAAGCGCTCGCTCGGCACGCCGTCGGCGTTGCTCATGGCGATCAGCGCGTTGGTGTTGGCGGGATTGCCGACCACCAGCACCTTGATGTCGTCCGCGGCGTGGGCGGCGATCGCCTCGCCCTGAGGCTTGAAGATGCCGCCGTTGGCCTCCAGCAGGTCGGCCCGCTCCATGCCCTTGGTCCGCGGGCGCGCGCCCACCAGCAGGGCGATGTTGGTTCCGTCGAAGGCCTGGGCCGCGTCGTCGGTGACGTCGATGCCGGCCAGCAGCGGGAAGGCGCAGTCGAACAGCTCGAGCGCGGTGCCCTCGGCGGCCTTGACCGCGTCCGGGATCTCCAGCAGCTTCAGTCGGACCGGCGTGTCGGGCCCGAGCATCTCGCCGGCCGCGATCCGGAACAGCAGCGCATATCCGATCTGACCGGCAGCACCCGTAACAGTCACACTTACTGGTAAGGCCATTTAAGTATTCATCTCCTCGATCACGGCGTCAGCGAACTGTGACGTGCCGACCGCCGTCGGGTCGTCGCGCGTGGGCTTGAGGTCGTAGGTGACCTTCTCCCCCTTCTCGATCACCGCGGCTATCGCGGACTCGAGCCGGTCGCCCGCCTCGCGCTCACCCAGGTGACGGAGCATCAGCGCGCCCGACAGCATCAGCGCGGTCGGGTTGACCTTGTTCTGCCCCTTGTACTTGGGCGCCGAACCGTGGGTGGCCTCGAACATCGCCGCCTCGGTGCCGATGTTGCCGCCGGGCGCCAGACCGAGGCCGCCGATCATGCCCGCACCCGAGGTCGGAGACGATGTCGCCGTAGAGGTTGGGGAGCACGATGACGTCGTACTCCTCGGGCCGCGAGACGAGCTGGTTGCACAGGTTGTCGATGATGCGGTCCTCGAACTCGATGTCGTCGTAGTCCTCCGCCACCTTGCGTGAGACCTCGAGGAACAGCCCGTCGGAGTACTTCATGATGTTGGCCTTGTGGGCGGCCGTCACCTTCTTGCGGCCGTTGTCGCGCGCGTACTCGAACGCCGCGCGCACGATCCGCTCGGAGCCGAACACCGAGATCGGCTTGATCGAGATGCCGGAGTGCTCGCGGATCCTGCCGCCGTCCAGCTCCGCGATGAACGCGCGCAGCTTCTCGGCGCCCTCCGAGTCCTTCTCGTACTCGATGCCGGCGTACAGGTCCTCGGTGTTCTCGCGCACGATCACGATGTCCGTCTCCGGGAAGCGCGTGCGCACGCCCTTGTAGGACTTGCACGGCCGGATGCAGGCGTAGAGGTCGAGCTCCTTGCGCAGCAGCACGTTGACCGAGCGGAAGCCGGAGCCGACCGGCGTGGTGGTCGGGCCCTTGATGCCCACCCCGTTGCGCTTGATCGACTCGAGCGTGCGGTCCGGGAAGGGGTTGCCCTCCTCCGCGTACACGTCCTCGCCCGCGGGCTGTTCGTCCCAGTTGAACTCGACACCTGTCGCTTCCAGCACCCGGCGTGTGGCTTCGGCCAGCTCAGGGCCGGTGCCGTCACCGGGGATGAATGTCACGTCATAAGCCATCCCCCCAGGCTATGCCACCATTGACATCCAGTGCTCGGAGGCAGCTCCATCCGCCTGGCGACGATCTTCGGGATCCGCGTCGGGGTCAACGTCTCGTGGTTCCTGATCCTGTTCCTGGCCATCTTCTGGCTGCAGGAGCCGTTCGCCGACGAGCTCGGCGACGAGCAGGCGGGCTTCGTCGTGGCCGTCCTGACCGCCTTCGGGTTCTTCGGCTCGATCCTGCTGCACGAGCTCGGCCACGCGGTCGCCGCCCGCCGTGAGGGGATCGAGGTCAGCGGCATCGATCTCTTCTTCTTCGGCGGCATGATGAAGATGAGCCGTGACACCACGACCCCGGGCCAGGAGTTCCGCGTCGCGGTCGCCGGCCCGCTGGTGACGCTGCTGATCATCATCGTCGGCGGGCTGGCCTCGATGGCGCTGCTCGGCGCCGACGACTTCTGGGACGCCGCGCGGCTCGAGCGCACGGGGGCGCCGACGGGGTTCGAGCTTTGGCTCAGCTTCCTCGTCTCCGCCAACGTGCTGCTGCTGGTCTTCAACCTCATCCCGGCGTTCCCGCTCGACGGCGGCCGGATCGCCCGCGCGGCCGCGTGGAAGGTCACGGGCGACCGTGGCAAGGCCACGCGGCTGTCGGCCTACCTCGGCCAGGCCTTCGCGGCGATCCTGATCGGCTGGGGGATCTACGTCCTCTTCACCCAGGACGACACCGTCGGCGGCCTGTGGGCGATCGTCCTCGGCTACCTGCTCGGCTCGTCGGCCCGCGCGGCGATCGCCCACTCCGCGTTCAGCGAGCGCCTCAAGGGCGTCACGGTGGCCGACATCATGGACTCCGAGCCCGTGGTCATCCCGGCCGACCTGCCGGCCAGCCGGGCCTGGGAGGACTTCTTCCTGCGCTACCAGGGCTGGCCGTGGTTCGCGGTCGTGGAGCCCGACGGGCGCTACGCCGGCCTCGCCCACCGCGCCGCGGTCGAGCACGCCGCCCACGAGGAGGCGAGCGACGTGCCGGTGCGCGACATCGCCGCCGGCCGCGACGACCTCGTGCGCGCGGACGCGCCTTTGGAGGCGCTGCTCGGATCGGAGGCGCTGCGGCGGGTGGGGGCGCTGATGGCCGTGGACGCCGATGGGCGGCTGCGTGGCGTGGTGACGATGGAGCAGGTGACCAGGGCTCTGCAGGCGCGGCTTTCGGCGGCCTGAACTTCAACTTCGGCTGGGGAGGGGAGCTGGGGAGGCCGGCGTGGCCGGATTCTTCGAAGCGTCCTGCCCTGCGGTCGTCTGACGACCCCTAACCAGGACGCTTCCCGAAATTCGCCGCCGCGGCCGGCTCCCTCGCCTCCCCACCCAGCCGCAGTTGACGTTCAGTCCGCCAGGGCGCGAGCTCGACATCCTGCGCGAGCTATGCGAAAGCCAGCTCGAAGGCGACGCGCGGGACCGCCTCGAGGTCGTCCTTCGAGAGGCAGGCGGCGATGCCGACGCGCTCGGCGCGGTCGCACACCTCGGCGTCGACGATCGCGCTGCAGAGCAGGATCTTCTGGCCGGGACGCCGCTCGAGGATCAGCGGAGCCGCCTCTAGGCCGCTCATCGCCGGCATCATCGCGTCCAGGATGACGACGTCTGGATCGATCCGGTCGATCGCCTCCAGGGCCGTCTGAGCGCCGTCGGCCTCCCCCGAGACCACGACGTCCTCAGGCGCGTCGTCGACGATCGCGCGCAGCAGCTCCCGGACCGACTCGTGGTCGTCCACGATCATCAGCCGCACGGACATAACCGCAATCATCGCCTACTACGCCCGCCGCGGTCGAGGGAAATAGACTGCGCCGTCATGCCAGCGCACGACGTCCTGATCATCGGTGCCGGCCTCGCCGGCCAGCGGGCCGCCCTGGCGGCGGCTCGCGAGGGCGCCACCGTGGCGATCATGTCCAAGGTCCACCCCGTCCGCTCGCACTCCAACGCGGCGGCCGGCGGGATCAACGCGGCCCTGAACCCGGACGACTCGTGGGAGTCGCACGCCTTCGACACCGTCAAGGGGTCCGACTACCTCGGCGACCAGGACGCGATCGAGATCATGTGCCGCGAGGCGCCCGACGAGGTGCTGTGGCTCGAGCACTCCGGCGTCACCTTCCACCGCAGCGAGACCGGGCACCTCGGCACGCGCGCGTTCGGCGGCGCCTCGGCCGCCCGCACCTACTACGTGGCCGACATCACCGGTCAGGCGCTGCTGCACGTCCTCTACGAGCAGCTGATGAAGCACCACGAGCAGATCGACCGCTACGAGGAGTGGTTCGTCACCGGCCTCGTCCAGGACGACAGCGGAGAGTGCTGCGGCGCCGTCGCCCGCAACATCCGCGACGGCTCGATGGAGCTGTTCGCCGCCAAGGCGACCATCCAGGCCTCGGGCGGCGCCGGCCAGTGCTTCAAGCCGACCACCAACGCGCTCATCTGCACCGGCGACGGGATCGCCCAGAGCTATCGCATCGGCGCCCCGCTGATGGACATGGAGATGATCCAGTACCACCCGACCACGCTGGCCGGGAACGGGATCCTCATCACCGAGGGCGCCCGCGGCGAGGGCGCGCACCTCTACAACGCGGTCGGCGAGCGCTTCATGGAGAAGTACGCGCCCAACAAGATGGAGCTGGCCTCCCGCGACGTCGTCTCGCGCTCCGAGCAGACCGAGATCAACGAGGGGCGCGGCTTTCCCGACGGCACGGTGGCGCTCGACATCACGAAGGTGCCACGCAAGCGCACGCTCGAGGCGCTGCGCGAGATCGTCAACATCGGCAAGGACTTCGCGGGCGTGGACATCACGCGCGAGCCGATCCACATCCGCCCCGGCTGCCACTACATCATGGGCGGCGTCAAGACCGACGTCTGGGGCCTCACGTCGATCCCCGGCCTGTACGCGGCCGGCGAGGTCGCCTGCGTGTCGGTCCACGGCGGCAACCGGCTGGGCGCCAACTCGCTGCTCGACACGCTGATCTTCGGCCGCCGCTCCGGCGAGCACGCGGCCAAGCGGGCGCTCGGCATGGCCATGCCGTCCCCCGCACACTCGGCGCTGGCCGCCGAGGAGAAGCTGATCGACGACATCATCGGCCGGTCGGAGAGCGGCGGCCGGCGGATCTCGGAGATCAAGGACGAGCTCGGCGAGATGATGAACGAGAAGTGCGCCGTGTTCCGCGACGAGGCGGGGCTGACCGAGGCGCTCGAGATCGTGCGGCGGCTCAAGGAGGAGGCGTCGGTCGCCTGCATCGACGACCGCGGCACCGTCTTCAACCAGGACGTTCTCGGCGCCATCGAGCTCGGGTACATGCTGGATTGCGCGGAGTGCATCGTGATCGGGGCGATCGAGCGCAAGGAGTCGCGCGGCGCCCAGTTCCGGCTCGACTTCCCGAAGCGCAACGACGACGAGTGGCTCAAGCACATCACCCTGTCCGTCGACGGCGGCGGGCCGCCGAAGGTGTCCTATTCGCCTGTGACCCTGACGAAGTGGGAACCCCAAGAGCGGACCTATTGACATGCCCGAATACACACTGAGAATCCGCCGCTACTCGCCGGAGTCCGGAGAAGCGGCCTACTGGGACGACTTCACGATCGACCTCGACGGCCACCGGTCGGTGCTCGACGGCATCCTGCAGGCGCGGGATCGCCAGGACGGCTCGATCGGCATCCGCTGCTCGTGCCGCGCCGCGATCTGCGGCTCGTGCGGCGTGCGCATCAACGGCAAGCCCACGCTGGCCTGCCACACGCACCTCGACGCGGCGGCCGAGACGGCGCCCGACGGCGCCATCGTGGTCGAGCCGATGGGCAACATGCCCGTCCTCAAGGACCTCATCGTGGACATGGACGCCGTCCACTGGAAGAAGATGCAGCGCGTCACGCCGTGGCTGCTGCCGGACGGCGACCCGCCCGAGCGCGAGTACATCGTGCCCGCCGGAGTCGATGATCGACGTCACGCAGACGATGGCCTGCATCCAGTGCGGCGCCTGCGTGTCGGACTGCCTGTCGATGGAGGTCGACCCCGACTTCATCGGGCCGGCCGCGCTGGCCAAGGCCTACCGCTTCGTCGGCGACCCCCGCGACGGCCGGCAGTACGAGCGCCTGAAGGATCTCTCCGAAGACCCGGGTGGCATCTACGACTGCACTCACTGCTTCAACTGCATCGAGGCGTGCCCCAAGGGCGTCGCGCCGATGAGCCAGATCATGCGGCTGCGCCGGATCGCGGGCGCCGACCACGCGATCGAGGACCGGAACAACGGCTACCGCCACGAGAAGGCGTTCGTCAAGAACATCGAGAAGAACGGCCTCCTGCACGAGGCCGACCTGCTGCCGGACTCCTACGGCGGCAAGTTCCACCCGCGCGCCGTGCCGGAGCTGCTCGACTCGCTGCCGGTGATCCTCGGCGCGCTGCGGCGCGGCAAGGTGACGCCGAAGAAGGCCCTCCTGCACCAGCACAAGGCGCCGAAGGACGTCAAGCGCATCTTCCAGCAGGTCCACGAGAAGGACGAGCGGTACGAGCTCAACCTCTACGTCGTGGGCTACGAGGACGACGACGAGGAGGCGCAGGCGTGAAGGTCGCCTACTGGCCCGGCTGCGTGAGCCGCGGCTTCACCCCCGAGCTGCACGGCTCGATGGCGCAGGTCGCCCCGCTGCTCGACATCGAGCTGGTCGAGCTCGACCGCGCCTGCTGCACCGGCGCCGGCGTGATCGCCGAGCACAACCAGGAGCTGGCGGACACGCTGAACGCGCGCACCTTCGCGCTCGCCCAGCAGGTCGAGGACGCCGACCTGATGATGAACATCTGCTCGACCTGCCAGGGCGCGCAGAGCGAGTGCCAGGAGCGCCTGGACGCCAACAGCGAGTACCGCGAGCACGTCAACCAGACGCTGGCGAGCGAGAGCCTGCGCTACGAGAAGGGCATCGTCAACAAGCACTTCCTGTGGCTGATGGTCGAGGAGATCGGGCTCGACACGGTGCGCTCGAAGGTCGTGCGGCCGCTGACCGATCTGCGCGTGGGCCCGTTCTACGGCTGCTACATCGTGCGGCCCACGTCGCGCCTGGGGATCGACCGCGAGCACCCGCGCGACCGCTACCTGAGCCAGGTCATCGAGGCGCTCGGCGGGACGGTGGTCGACTACGCCGGCATGTACAAGTGCTGCGGCTTCCCGATCATCACCATGAACAAGGAGGCGTCGCTCAAGCAGGCCGGCCGCCATCTCGGCGACGCCCTGGACGCCGAGGCCGACTGCCTGGTCACGCCGTGCCCGCTCTGCCATCTCAACCTCGATCTCCAGCAGCCGGGCGCCGAGCGGATCGTCGGCCGTGAGCTGGGGATGCCGGTGCTGCATCTGCCGCAGCTCGTCGGGCTGGCCTTCGGGCTCGAGCCCAAGGAGCTGGGCTTCGGCAAGCACGTCGTGCGGCCGACCTCGGTCATCGACTGGTCGACCTCGGTCGTCGGAAGCGTCGCCGCTTAACGAGAAAAGAGGGCCCGGCCGGACCCTCTTTCGCTCGTTCATCGGCGTACCCCAGTCCGCCCTACAAACTCGCGAGAGGTTGCATGCCCCGCTCGGCGAGGCTGAAACCTAAACCCACTGAACGAGTTGGATCACGACGCCGCAGGGGTCGGTGACCTGGAAGTACCGCTCGCCCCATTCCTCGGTCTCGAGCGGCGTGGTGATCCCGACGCCCTCGGCGCGCAGACGCTCGTACTCGGTCTCGATGTCGTCCACCACGAAGGCGACGAGCAGCCCGTCGGCGTCGTGGCCGGCGAGCGCCTCGGGCTTGAAGGTCTCCAGGCCCGTGCGCAGGTAGATGAGGTTGAAGCCCGCGTCGGGACGCGAGAGCGAGACGAACCCGTCGGCGGCCATCTCCTCGGCGAACCCGAAGTGGTCCTTGACGAAGGCGGCGGACGCCTCGGGGTCGGCGACGTTGAGCGAGATGGCGGACGCGGTGATGTTCATTCCGTACACTGTACAAAGTTTCATGCGAACCGGTGAAGGCGATCCAGCACGGACCCTGGCGCTGTTGTGGCGGCGGGCCGACGGCGGGACCCGTGGACCGCGGCCGAAGCTGAGCATCGATGCCGTCGTCGACGCGGCGATCGCCCTGGCCGACGAGGCGGGTCTCGAGGCGGTGAGCATGCGGACGCTGGCCAAACGGCTCGGGGTGTCGGCGATGACGCTCTACACCTATGTGCCGGGCAAGGCCGAGCTGCTCGACCTGATGCTCGACGCGCTGTGGCTCGCGATGCCGCGGGAGCCCGATCCCACGGTGCGGTCGGTGGCGGACGCCAACCGGGCGCTGTACGCGGCGCATCCGTGGGCGGCGCGGGTGACCACGTCACGGCCGCCGCTGGGGCCCGGGATGCTGGCCAAGTACGAGCACGAGCTCGGGGCCTTCGAGGGGTTCTCGGACGTGGAGAGGGACGCCGCGCTGACCCTGGTACTCGGGTTCGTGCAGGGCATCGCCGCCCAGGAGCCGGCGAGGACGCCCGACACCGAGTGGTGGGAGGCCGCCGGGCCGCTCCTGGCCGAGGTCGTCGACCCCGAGCGCTACCCGCTGGCGTCGCGCGTCGGCACGGCGGCCGGCGAGGCGCAGGGCGGCGCCTACGACGCCGAGCGCGCCTACCGGTTCGGCCTGGAGCGGATCATCGGAGGGCTGGAACCCTGACCAGGTTCCGCTCGTGCAGCACCTCGGCGATCTGGATCGCGTTGGTGGCGGCGCCCTTGAGCAGGTTGTCGGAGACCACCCACAGGCACAACCCGCGCTCGTGCGAGGGGTCGCGGCGCAGGCGGCCGACGAACACGTCGTCGCGGCCGGCCGAGCTGAGCGCGGTCGGATAGGGGTCGACCATCGTCAGGCCGGGCATGCCGGCCAGCAGCTCGCGCGCCTCCTCGACCTCCAGCGGCTCACGGGTCTGCAGGGTCACCGACTCCGAATGGCAGTTGCGGACCGGCACGCGCGCGCACGTGACGTTGATCGCGATGTCCTCGTCGGCGAGGATCTTGCGCGTCTCGAACATCATCTTGAGCTCTTCGTCGGTGTGGTCGTCGACGAAGTTGCCCGCGCCGCCGTGCACGTTGAAGGCGATCGGGTGCGGATAGACCTGCGGGGCCGGCGGCTCCTGGCCGTGCAGGACGGCGTGGGTCTGCTCTTCGAGCTCCTCGACGGCCTTCACGCCGGTGCCGGACACCGACTGGTAGGTGGAGACGATGAGCCGCTCGATGCCGGCCGCGTCGTGGATCGGCTTCAGCGCCACCATGAGCTGCATCGTCGAGCAGTTCGGGTTGGCGATCAGGCCCTTGTGGTCGTCGAGCGCCTCCGGGTTGACCTCGGCCACGACGAGCGGGACCTCGGGGTCGCGGCGCCACTTGGACGAGTTGTCCACGACGACGGCGCCCGCGTCGACGAAGCGCGGCGCCCACTCGCCGGAGGTGCTGCCGCCGGCGCTGAAGATCGCCAGGTCGAAGCCCTGGATCGTGTCGTCGTTGAGCGGCTGGACGATGGCGCCGTCGAGCTCGCGGCCGGCGCTGCGCTCGGAGGCGAAGGGCACGATCTCGGAAGCCGGGAAGCGGCGCTCGCGCAGCTTCGCCCGCATGACGGTCCCGACGGCGCCGGTGGCGCCGACCACGGCAACTCTGTAACTCATCTGGCGGCTCCGAAGGGGTCCTCGGCCTCGACCTGGTCGGCTCCCAGCTCGAAGGCGGTGTGGAGCGCGCGGACGGCCCGGTCGACCGCGTCGCCGGGCACCACGCACGAGATCTTGATCGGGGAGGTCGAGATCATCTCGATGTTGATCTCCTCGTCGCCGAGCGTCGAGAACACCTTGGCGGCGACGCCCGGATGGGTCTTCATTCCGGCTCCCACCACCGACACCTTCCCCATCTCGGGGTCCTCGGCGACGGCGCGGATGCCGTGCTCGGCCACCACCGGCTCGAGCGCCTCGCGAGCCTCGCGCAGGTCGCTGCGCGGCACCGTGAACGACATGTCGGCCGACGCCCCCTCGGACACCGGCTCGTTCTGGATGATCATGTCGACGTTCACGTTGGCGCCGGCCAGCGCCGTGAAGATGCTGCCGGCCACGCCCGGGTGGTCGGGGACGCCGAGCAGCGTGACCCGCGCCTCGTCGCGCGAGTGGGTGACGGCGGTGATCAGCGGGCGTTCCATCGTCTCCTCTTCTCCGACCACGAAGGTACCGGGCTCCTCGGTGAAGCTCGAACGGCAGTGGATGCGCACGCCGTGGTTGCGCGCGTACTCGACCGAGCGCAGCTGGAGCACGCCCGCGCCGCTCGCCGACATCTCCAGCATCTCCTCGAAGGAGACGACCGGCAGCTTGCGGGCATCGGGCACGATCCGCGGGTCGGCGCTGAACACGCCGGCCACGTCGGTGTAGATCTCGCAGATCTCGGCCCCCACGGCGGCGGCGAGGGCGACCGCCGTGGTGTCGCTGCCGCCGCGGCCGAGCGTCGTCACGTCCTTGCTCGTCGACACGCCCTGGAAGCCGGCCACCAGCACCACGAGCTGGTCGTCGAGCGCGGCGCGGATGCGGTCCGCCCGCACGTCGAGGATGCGCGCCTTGGTGTGGCTGGTGTCGGTGACGATGCCCGCCTGCGAGCCGGTCAGGCTGATCGCCTTGTGGCCGAGGTCGTTGATCGCCATCGCGCACAGCGCGCAGCTGATCCGCTCGCCGGTGGAGAGCAGCATGTCCATCTCGCGCGGGTCCGGGGCGGTGGAGACCTCCTCGGCCATCGAGATCAGCTCGTCGGTCGTCTTGCCGCGCGCCGACAGAACGGCGACGACGCGATGGCCCAGCTCGCGCGCGGCCACGATGCGGCGCGCGGCGCGCTTGATCCGCTCTGCGTCGGCGACCGAGGTGCCGCCGAACTTCATGACCACGGTTCCTGGCACGGAGGGGGCAGTCTAGGCGAGCGCGTTGAGATTCGAACCGCAGGTATCCGGAGATTTGTGGACGTTTGGCTGATTGTGGTCTTATGCACTCAGCCCCATCATTCCGGTGAGGGATCGAGGGGCAATATAGGAAGGACGAAGGTGGGTCCCATTCGGCGGGCATGGATCGGTCTAGCGGTGGCGGCGCTGGCGTCGGCGGCGGTTCCTGCCGTCGCGGCGGCCGACGAGCCCGAGATCACGCGCAGGCCGGCGCTCTCCGGCTCTGCGCTGGTCGGCGCGCAGCTGTACGCCGTCGGCGCCTCGTGGCGAGGCTGGCCGTCACCGGCCGTGAGTTGGGGTTGGGTGCGCTGCGGCTCGGATTCGCCGTGGAGCTGCGAGAACATCGAGGGGGCGGTCTCGATGTCGTACACGCCGACCCCGGCCGACCTCGGCAAGCGCCTGCGCGCATGGGTCTACGTCAGCAACCGCGACGGCCGCGATTGGGACTGGTCGGAGGCGAGTGCGGCAGTGACGGCGCCGCCGCCCCCTGCGCCGCCTCCGCCGGCGCCGACCGTCATACCCCAGCCCGCGCCGCCGCCGGTTGAGCCGGCTGCCGCACCGCCGGCTCCGAAGCTCATGCGGCACGAGCCGGTGGTCCGGATCCGCGGCTGGCTGACCGAGCGCGGCGCGCGGATCACCCTTCTCAGCGTGCGCGCGCCGCGCGGGGCGAGGATCGCGGTGAGCTGCTCGGGGATCGGTTGCCCGCGAGTCGCGCCGGCGCAGGCCGCGAAGCGCACACGGCTCCGCGCCTACGAAGGCATGTTCCGCGCCGGCGCGCGGATCGTGATCCGCGTGACGCGGCCGGGCTACGTCGGCAAGCACACGCTGATCCGGATCCGCCACGGCAAGGCGCCGCTGCGCTTCGACCGCTGCCTCTACCCCGGCTCGAAGGCCCCGGCATCGTGTTCGGCCGCCTGAGCCATTCCGTCGCCGATCGCACGGCGTCGCTGCGCGACGTGCCGGCGACCGCGGCCGCGCTCGGCGCCGACGCCGCCGACTCGGTCCGCCGCGCGATCACGTGGCGCCGGCTGGCCTGGGTCGCCGCGCTGGTGCTCGCCTTCGCGGTGCCGTTCGCCGTCCAGTCACTGGGCGGCGAGTCGCCGCCGGCCGCCGCCGCGGTCAGCGAGCCCCCGCCGGCGGCGGCTCCCGTGCTCGAGCGCCTGAGCGCGGTCGCCGCATTGCCGGAGCCGCCGCCGGTGGTGCGGCGCAGCCGGCCCACTCCCGCTTCGGCGCCGCCTCCCGTCGCCACGCCGGCGCCTGCGCCGACACCCGCGGCTGTGGCGCCCGCGCCGGCGCCGGCGCCCGCGCCCGCGCGCGAGACCTTCGACCTCGAAGGCTGACCGTGGGCACCGCGCACCGGATCCAGCACGCGCTCGCGGCGTACCGGCCGACCGGAGCGATGGTCGCCGGGGCGGCGGCGCTCGTGCTGGCGGCCGCAGCCGGGTGGTGGCTGGGCGGCGCGGGCCGCGAGGACACGCCGGCGCCCGCCCGTGACCAGGTCGTGGCCGTCGGGGCGCTGCGGCTCGAGCTCGAGCCGGCCTGGGTGCCCGCCGACGCGGTGCCCGGCCTCCCCGTCGCCGGAGCCCAGATCCTCGCGCCCGCTCCTGGCCTGTCCGCGCGCGCGCTGCTCGCGACCGGCCCCGCCGCCGACGCGTCGCTGATCCCCACGGCCCTGCGCGCCGAGCTCCCGGCGAGCCTCCCGAGACCCCGTCGCGCGTCGCTCGCCCGGTTCCCCGCCTGGACCTACGGGCCGCTCATCGACGAGGGCCGGATGGTCGAGGTGACCGTCGCGCCGACCACGGCGGGCGTGCTCGCCCTGGTCTGCTCGGCCCCCGCGACGAGCTGGAGCTCGTGGCTCGACTGCGGCGACGGCGTGCACGCGGCCGGCGGGGCGAAGGCCCTGACCCCCACCACCGACCTCGCGTTCCGTCAGGCCGCCGGCCCGGTGCTGGACACGCTCGACGACGAGCGCGTGTCCGGTCGCGCCCGCCTCACGGCGCGCCGCCCGGCAGCGGCCGCCGCGCTCGCCCGATCTCACCGCGATGCCGCAGCCGCGCTGGCCCCCTTTGCCGAAGCCGGCGCCCCAACCGAGGCCGTACGCGCCCTGCGCGACGCCGCCGGCGGTTACGACGCGCTCGCGGCCGCCGCCCGCCGGCGCGATCGCACGCGCTTCGTGGCCGCCCGCGCGCGGGTGGCCAGGAGCGATGCCGCGCTCGCCGCGGCGCTCGCCCGCTAGACCGCGCGCCGGCCCGAAAACGCGCGACCCAGCGTGACCTCGTCGGCGTACTCGAGGTCTCCGCCCACCGGCAGCCCGGAGGCGAGCCGGGTGACGGTCACGTCCGGCGCCCGCTCGTGCAGCACGGCCGCGATGTGGAGCGCCGTCGCCTCTCCCGTGGTGGTCGGGTTGGTGGCGAGGATCACCTCGCGAATCCCGGCGTCGACCCGCGCGTAGAGCTGGACGAGCTTGAGGTCCTCCGGCTCGACGCCGTCGATCGGCGACAGCGCGCCGCCGAGCACGTGGTAGCGGCCGCGGTACTCGTGCGTGCGCTCGATCGGGATCACGTCGCCCGGCTCCTCGACGACGCAGATCAGCTCGGCGTCGCGCCGCTCGTCGAGGCAGACCACGCAGCGCGGCCCCTCGGCGAGGTTGAAGCACACCTCGCAGAGCGTGATCTTCTCCTTGACGTCGCGGATCGCGGCTGCCAGCGCAGCCGCGTCCTCGCCCGACGCGCGCAGGATGTGGAAGGCCAGGCGCTGCGCGGTGCGCTGCCCGATGCCGGGCAGCTTCGCCAGCTCGGTGACGAGTCGCTGGAGCGGCGGCGCCAGCAACTACTTCTTCTTGCGGCGGGCCGCGCGGTTGGGCTGGCCGCCGCCCGGGAGACCGCCACCGCCGCCCATGCCGCCCAGGCCCAGCGCGTCGAGCGCGCTCATCGGATCGAAGTCCCCGCCCATCCCGCCGAGCTTGGACTCGGCCAGCTCCTGCGCCGACCGCACCGCCTCGTTGACGGCGGCGACGACCATGTCCTGCAGCATCTCGACGTCCTCGGGATCGACCGCGTCGGGGTCGATGACGATCGACTCGAGGTGCATGTCGCCGGTCATCACGACCTTGACCATCCCGCCGCCTGCGCTGGCCTCGACGCGCTCGGACTTGAGCGTCTCCTGGGCCTGCTGCTGGGCGGCCATCATCTCCTGCGCCTGGCGCAGCATGTTCTGAAGGTTCGGGGGCTGCGGCATCAGGTCTCCTCCGTGGGCGGCGGCTCCTCCACCGCGCCGAACTCGCGTTTGAAGCGGTCGACCAGCTCGTCCTCGTCGATCGTCTCGCCCGCCTGCGAAACCTCCTCGTCGGAGCGCAGCTCGAAGGCGAGCCGCAGGGACGCGCCGGTGACGGCGCGGATCGACTCGGCGAGCAGCTCGCGCTTGGCGGGATCCTCGGCCTGGCGCTTGAGGAAGGCGGCCGACTCGGGCCAGGCGAGCGTGAGGCCCTGCTCGGTGAGCTCGAGCGGCGTCGCCTGGCGCAGCAGCGCGGCGAGCAGGCCGTTCTCGCCCTCGAGCGACTCGATCACGGCCGGCCACATGTCCGCGAACGCGTCGAGCGACAGCTCGAGCGACGGCTCGGCCGGCGACGGCGCGTCGGGCTCGACGACGGCGACGGCGGTCACGTTCGCGTCGAGCTCCTCCGACACGGCCGCCACCAGGTCCGCGGCGGCCTTGTCGGGGCCGGCGCCGCCCTGAGGCGCGCCCGGGAGCGTCGTCGTGGCCGCCACGGGCGGCTGGTCCTCGACCTGGGCGGTGACCGAGACGCGCGTGCGGCCGGCGGCGGTGGCGGGCTCCGACGGCGCCTTCGCGGCGGGCGCCGCGGGCGGCGCCGCGCCGGCGCGCGCCTCGAGCCGCTCGATCCGCGCCAGCAGCGCCTTGACGGTGGGGTCGTGGGCGGGCTCGGCCGCCTTCACCAGCGCCAGCTCGAGCTGCGTGCGGGCGTCGGCGCCGTCCTTGAGGGCGCGCAGGGCGGCGGCGATCATGTCCAGCAGGCGGATCACGTCGGCCGGCGGGACGGCCGCGGCCTGGGCGGCAAGCCGCTCGTCCTGCTCCGGGGTCACGCGCAGCTCGGCCGGCACCTCGCCGAGCGCCTGGACCACCATCAGCGCCCGCGCGTGGGCCTCGAGGTCGTTGAAGAAGCGCCCGAGGTCGCGACCGGAGTCGGCGAGCCGCGCCGAGGCGAGCAGCGCCTCGCGGGCGTTGCCGGCCGCCACGGCGTCGACGGCGCCGAACACCAGGTCGGCGTCGGCCGCGCCGAGCACCGCCAGCACGTCGTCGAGGGCGATCGAGCGGCCCGAGTAGGCGACGAGCTGCTCGAGCGTGCCGAGCGCATCGCGGAACGAGCCGGTCGCCGAGCGCGCCACCAGCGCGGCCGCCTCGTCGGGGATCTCGATCTCCTCCGTGGCGGCCACGCGCCGCACCACGTCGGTGATCTGCGGCACGCTGGGCCGCGCGAAGTCGAACCGGTGGCAGCGGTCCACGACCGTCGGCAGCACCTTATTGGCCTCGGTCGTGGCGAGCACGAAGATCGTGTGCGGCGGCGGCTCCTCGAGCGTCTTCAGGAAGGCGTTCCAGGCCGCCGTGGACAGCATGTGCGCCTCGTCGAGGATGTAGACCTTGTGGCTCCCCGACACCGGCGCGAAGCCGACCCGGTCGCGCAGGTCGCGGATGTCGTCGACCGAGTTGTTGGAGGCGGCGTCCATCTCGATCACGTCGAGCGAGGTGGCACTGGCGATCGCCACGCACGACTCGCACACGCCGCACGGCGTCACCGTGGGCCCGTTCACGCAGTTGAGCGAGGCGGCGAGGATCTTCGCCATCGACGTCTTGCCCGTCCCGCGCGAGCCGACGAACAGGTACGCGTGATGGACCCTGCCCTGCTCGATCGCGTTGCGCAGGGTGCGGACCACGTGGTCCTGGCCCACGACGTCGTCGAACGTCCGCGGGCGGTGGCGGCGGTAGAGAGAGGCCGGGCCTTGAGGCACCCGGCCGAGTCTACAAGTGGACCGTGCACCCCTCGTCGAGACGGTTCCCCGGGGGCTGACCGACGTCCGCAAGCTCCGGCCGGGCGATCCCGCACCGCCTGCCGAAGACCGCTTAAGGCTGCTTCCTTCCGGACCTGACCTGGTTCGCGGGGCGACATCGGGCGGGACCCGGCCATCGACGCCGCGGGCGTCGCGCTGGCCCAGGGGCCGGGCCCCTCGGAGGGGGATTCAGCCCCGCTAGAGCGGATTGCGGGTGCAGGGCACCGCTACCTCCCCGCCTAGCACGGTCCGCGGCTCACTCTAGCGGCTCCAGACGCTCGCGAAGCTTGCGCAGCGCGCGGTAGACGCGGCCCTCGACGGTGGTGAGGGGCTCCTTGAGCACACGCGCCATCTCGGGCACCGAGAGGTCGGCGCCGAACCGCAGCGCGATCGCCTCTTGCTCCTCCTCGCTCAGCCGCGCGAGAGCCCGGTGCAGCGCCTCGCGCCGCTCGACCCCTTCGAGCTCGTCCGGCCGCACGGGCTCGTCGACCCGCCCCAGCGCCCGCCCCTCGGCCGCCGCCCGCCGCGCGTGGTCGCGCAGCAGGTTCAGCGCGATCGCGTACAGCCACGTCTTCTCGGAGCCGCGCCGGCGGTCGAACCGCCCGCGCGACCGCAGCGCGCGCTCGAACGCGTCGGCCAGCAGGTCCTCGGCCAGCGCGCGGTCGCCCGTCCGGTAGGCCAGGAACGCGAACAGCCCTTGGGCCTCTGCGGCGTACAGCCGCTCGAACTCGTCATCGCGCATCGCGCGCGAAATCTTCGGTCAGGAACCGGCGGGCTGCTTCGTATAAGCCCGTGATGGACGAATTCGACGACATCACCAGGCTTCTTCGCGAGGAGCGCCCGCAGGCCTCCGAGCTCGAGCTGGATGACATCAGGCGGCGCGTCCGGCAGCGCGTCGCTCGGAAAGGACAGCCGATGCGTTCACGTCTTGCCATCCTCGCCATGCTCGTCGCGGGCATGCTGGTGAGTGGCACCGGAGCCGGCCTCGCGGTCCAGGGCTTCGATCAGAGCGGCCCCGACGCCAGCCAGGCCCAGTACCCGAACGGCGGCGGCGGCGTCCTTGGCGAGGAGGACAGCGGCGGCGGCGAGGTCATCCAGGAGGAGACCGACACCGTCGACGACGAGGCGCAGGTCGCCCAGCAGGTCGAGTCGGGCGACTCCCTTCCCTTCACCGGCTTCGCCGCGATCCCGGTCGTCCTGGCCGGCGTGGCGCTGATCGGCGGCGGCCTCATGCTCCGCCGTCAGTCTCCCGCGGGAGACTGAGCCAAGCTGCCCCGGGGAGGCGCATGCCCGCCGCGCCTCCCCGTGGCTAGCTCTCCGGGACCTTGAGCTGGTACGCGCGCCGCTGCCAGACCCGCGGCCGCGACGTGTCGAACGCCTCGACCGCTTCTGCTGTCAGCGGCTCGAGCGGATTGAGCTGCTGCGCCCGGCGCGCCGCCGCGCGCGGATCGCGGCCCGCGGCGCCGCGCGCCACCGCCAGCCCGTACCAGGCGTGCCACGACTGCGGGTCGCGGTCGATCGCCAGCTCCATGTTGCGGACGGCGAGGTCGTGCAGGCCGAGCCGCGTGTCGCAGTAGCCGAGCAGCAGGTACGGCTCCGGCCGTGAGCGCGTCGCGCTGAGCGAGGCCAGCGCGCCGTCGATCGTGCCCGGGCAATCGCGAGCCTCGAAGGCGGCCGCGGCGTCGTCGAGCCCGGACTGCGAGCGCAGGACCTGGTACGGCGTCAGCGCGAGCGCGAGGCAGCCGAGGCCGAGCACGATGCGGGTCACTCGCCCGGGCGGCCGCAGCCGCGGGGTCCCCGCCGGCGCGGCGAGGCAGATGCCCCCGGCGGCGAACAGCCACGCGCCGGTCGCGGTCAGCTCCCAGTCCCAGTCGATCCCGGCGTGCAGCGCCCAGATCAGCCCTGCCGTGAAGAGGGCCGCCGGCGGGCCGCGGTCGTCGCCGCGCGCCAGCCGCAGGAAGCCTAAGAGGATCGTGAGCAGGGCGATCAGGACGAGCGCGAGCCCGACGAGGCCGAGCTCGCCCATCACCTCGACGTACAGCGAGTGGCCGTCGACGACGTCGAGGGCGATCGTGCGCTCCTGGTCCCAGGCGTTCTCGTACGTGCCGGCGCCCTCGCCGTGCAGCGGCTCGGCGCCGAAGCTGTCGAGCGCGACGCGCCAGTGCCAGAGCCGCCCGTTGTTGCCGGGGTTGAGCAGCCGGTCGCGCTGGTCGCTGACGAACGTCTGGTTGCCCTCGACGAACCGGTCGTACTGGCGCTCGACCAGGCCCGGCGCGCCGGCCACGACCAGCACGGCGACGGTGACGGCGACGACGGCCGCCCATGCGCCCACGAAGGTCCGCCGTCGCATCGGCTCCCGGCGCTCGTTCCAGCTCGTGATGCGCGCGTCGACGGGAAGCAGAGCGGCGCGCAGCGCCGCCGCTCCGAGGGCGGCGAGCCCGACCACGAGCGCCACGTCATGGCCCTCGGCGACGCCCGCCGGCGACCTGAAGTCCCTGCCCGCGAGCACGTCGGCGCCGAGCGCTGCGAGCACCACCGCCGCCGAGGCGCCGGCCGCGGGCAGCATCCCGGTGAGCAGGCCGGCCGGGCGGGCCACCACCAGCACGACCCCGATCCCGATCAGCGCGGCGGCGATGCCTCCGCGCGAGAACGTGAAGTACGCGGTGGCCACGACC
Source organism: uncultured Solirubrobacteraceae bacterium (assembly GCA_963835525.1). Taxonomy (GTDB): domain Bacteria; phylum Actinomycetota; class Thermoleophilia; order Solirubrobacterales; family Solirubrobacteraceae; genus DASSUW01. The sequence continues at coordinate 204,766 of CAWIFM010000008.1, read as the reverse complement.
ACCGGGCACAGCGCGGCCGCGACGACCCGGATGGCACGCGGCTCGCGCAGCGACGTGGTCAGATGGACGAGCAGCACGATCCCGATCGCGCTCGTGATCCCGAGCCCGTTCCAGTAGGTGAGCGGATACGAGAGGCGGTCGGTGACCACGCTCGGCGGCACGCTCCAGACGTCGGGCGCCAGACGCGTGATGAGGCCCGCGCCGCAGGCGATCACGAACGCGAGCGCGAGGCAGCGCACGACCCACGCCGGCGCGTACGGCTGCCGCGGCAGCGTGCCGAGGAACACGAGCGGCAGCAGGTAGACGAGCGCGCGGTCGTACTCGATCAACGCGCGCCCGGGAGCGTGCGACCAGCCGGCCGAGAGCAGCATCCACGCGGCGAGCAACGCCGTCGCGGTCGCCGCGACCACGAGCAGCCGCGACGCGCCGGCCAGCGGATGGTCCGACACCGTGACGCGCAGCACGAGCGCCGCCACGAAGACGAGCGCGACCAGCGCGTGCTGAGCGGGGAAGAACCCGCCCGCGCGGAACGACAGGAACAGGAAGAGCGCCGCCGGGACCGCCAGGGAAGCGGCGGTCAACCACTTCCGGACCCCGAGCACGACGGAAGACTATGGCAGCACGGCCAGCCCGACCGTCACATGGACGGCCAGGACTTTCGTACAAATGGCTACAGACAAGCCTGCGCCAGATCTGTAGCGTTACCGCAGCGACCACAAGGACAGCCCCCTAGACGCCGCCGGCGGACGGCAGACTTCGGTCTCGTCCTCCAACATGGGCACTATGTCGCGGCGGGCAACCACGACAGAGCGGGCAACAAGCATGGAAGCCGCGAGCGCGGGACTAAGACGTCGGAGTGCTGGAACTGAGAGCGCCGTCATGGACGGCGTCGACGTGGCGACGACCGACCGCGTGCTCGTCCCTCCCGCCGAGTTCCTCCACCGCCGGACCGGCGTCGCGTCCCCGAGCAGCGCGCGGGACAGCCGGCTGCGCCGCCAGCTCTTCAGGGCAGATGTCCTGGCCGCCTGCGCGAGCGGCGTGCTCGCCGCCCTCCTGGCCGGCGTCCCGCTCGCCGACCTCCCCGTCGTCATCGTCGCCCTCGCGGTCGGCTGGCCTCTGGCGGCCGGCGCCTGCGGCCTCTACACGGTCTCCCCGCTGCGCACGTGGGCCAGCGGGCTCGGCGAGGCGCCGCGGCTCGCCGTCACCGGCCTGGTGATCTCCTGGCCGGTCTTCGGGCTGCTCGGCGCGCTCGGGGCCACGCGCCCGGTGGCGGGCGCGCTCGGCGCCTCGGCGCTGATGGCGGGCGGCGCGGCGCTCGGCCGTGCCGTGGCGCGCGCCACGATCCACCGCACGGCGTCGCTGCGCCAGCGCACGCTGATCGTGGGCTCCGGAAGCGTCGCGGCCGAGCTCGTCGGACGCCTGCGCCGCTACCCGGAGCTGGGTTTCGACCCGATCGGCTTCGTCGACGACGACGCGCACGATCCGCTCGAGCTCGGGCTGCCGCGGCTCGGCAAGTTGAATGCCGTCTCCGGCCTGATCGCACACGGGCGTGTCGACCGCGTCATGATCGCCTTCACCCGCACGAGCCACGAGGACCTGCTGCATCTCGTCCGCACCTGCCGCGACGCGGGCGTGACGGTCGACATCGTGCCGCGCCTGTTCGAATTCCTCGACGGCGCGCGCTACCTCGAGCAGATCGGCGACATGCCGCTCGTCTCGATCCAGGTCCCGGAGTTCACGCGGATGTCGCGCGTAGCCAAGCGCGCGCTCGACATCCTCGTCGCAAGCGTGCTGCTGATCGCGCTGGCGCCGCTCATGGTGGCGGTCGCAGTCGCGATCAAGCTCGACTCGCGCGGCCCGGTCCTCTTCCTGCAGCCAAGGACCGGACGCGGCGGCCACCTGTTCCGCCTGCTCAAGTTCCGCTCGATGCACGTCGGCTCGCCGGTGCTCGTCCGCGAGGACGGCGCGATCGTCAAGGGCAAGCACGACACCCGCGTCACCCGCGTGGGCCGCGTGCTGCGCCGGTTCTCGCTCGACGAGGCGCCGCAGCTGATCAACGTGCTGCGGGGCGACATGAGCATGGTCGGGCCGCGACCGCTCGTGATCGCCGAGGCGGAGGCGCTCACGCACGCGTGGCAGGAGCGCCGCACGGATCTGCGGCCAGGGCTCACCGGTCCGTGGCAGGTCTCCGGCCGCTCGCACATCGGGTTCCACGACATGATCAAGCTTGATTACCAGTACGTCGCCGGGTGGTCGCTCGCGCGCGACGTCGAGATCCTGCTCGCGACCTTCCCGGCGGTCATCACCGGCCGGGGCGCGATCTGATCGACCTCCACTGCCACGCCCTTCCCGGGCTGGACGACGGGCCGCGCACCCAGGCCGACGCCTTGGAGCTGCTGCACGCCGCGGCGGCGGACGGTACCCGGACGGTGGTGGCGACGCCGCACTGCTCGCGCATGTTCCCGACGACGCCCGAGCAGATCGAGCGGGCGGTCGCCGCGCTGCGGGAGGACGGAGCGCCGGTCGAGCTGCTGGCCGGCGCCGAGGTGACGCACGAGATGGCGCTGCGGCTGCCCGACGAGACGCTGCGGCTGCTGACGCTGGGCGACTCGCGCTGCGTCCTGCTCGAGGCGCCGCTGGAACCGGTGGTGGGCCCGGACCTCGAGCGCTGCGTCGAGAACCTCCATGAGCGCGGCTACCGCGTCCTGCTCGCGCACCCCGAGCGCGCGCCGGGATTCCGCGAGGACCCCGGACGCCTGCGCGCGCTGGTCGAGGGCGGAGCCCTGTGCTCGGTCACCGCGGCGTCACTCAGCGGCGGCTTCGGGGCGGCGGCCCGCTGGTTCGGGCTGGAGCTGCTGCGCGACGGGCTCGTACACAGCGTCGACTCGGACGCGCACCACGCGACGCTGCGACCACCGGGGCTGCGGAGCGGGCTCTCCGCCGCGGCGTCGGAGTTGCCGGCGCTGCGGGCGGAGTGGCTCGCTCAGGAGGTCCCGGCGGCGCTGCTCGCCGACGAGCCCGTGCCGAGCGCCGCGTCGTAGACCGCCGCCGTCTCGGCCACCATCCGCTCGACCGTGAACCGCTGGGCGTGTCGTTGCCGCGAGGCGGCGGACATCGCCGCGCGGCGCTCCGGGTCGCGCAGCAGCGTGATCACCGCGTCGGCCAGCGCGACCGGGTCGCCCGGCGGAACGAGCAGCCCCGTCTCGGGCACGAGCGCCTCGCGCGTGCCCCCCACGTCGGTCGCCACCTGCGGGACGCCGCAGGCCTGGGCCTCGAGCAGCCCGATCGGGAACGCCTCCCAGTCCGACGGCAGCACGTAGACGGCGAGCGCGCGCAGGTAGCGGGCCGACGGGGCGCGGAAGGGCAGGAAGACCACGCGCGGGTCGGCGCCCGCGCGCAGGGCGCCCGCCTCGGGGCCGTCGCCCACGACGACGACCGTCGCACCGGCCTCGATGATCCGCGGCGCGGCGGCGAGCAGGACGTCGATCCGCTTCTGGCGCCGGAGGACGGCGACGGCGCCCACGACCAGGCCGTCGAGCGTCACCGCCGGCTCGACGCGCTCGCAGGCCGGGCAGCCGTTGCGGACGACCGTGAGCCGCCCCAGGCCGGCCGCCCGCGCGACGGCGGCCTCGTCTTCGCAGACGCAGATCGTCGTCGCCGTGAGAGGCGCGAGCGCGCGCTCGACCACCAGCCCGAGGCGCCGGCGGGCCGCCGAGCCACCGACGAACGGGAAGCAGTGCGGGGTGTAGACGACCGGCCGCCGGCCCGCCGCGAGCCGCGCCAGCACACCGGCCTTGGCCGCGTGCGCGTGCACGAGGTCGAAGCCCCGGAGCCGGCGCACGAGCGCGCCGAGCGCCTGCAGGTCGCGGTGCGGGTGTCGGTAGTCGCGCCGGAACGGCAGCGCGCGCGAATCCAGGACGACCGGCTCATAGCCGTGCTCCGGCAGGCCGGCGGCGAGCCGCCGCACGTGCTCTGCCACCCCGCCGTCGGGCGGCTCGCAGACGAGCGCGATCCGCGGTGCGTCAGCGATGCCCGACCACCCGCGCGGGCGCGCCCGCGATGACCACGTCGGCGTCGAACGAGTCGGTGACCACGGAGTTGGCCCCGACGCGGACGCGGTCGCCGAGCGTCACCCCGCCGAACACGGCCGCGCCGGGGCCGATGAACACGTCGTCGCCGATCGCGGGCGACACGCCCTGACCGCCGGTGACCGCGTCGGAGCCGAGCGTGGCGCCCTGCATGATCGTGGCCCGCTCGCCGACCCGGCAGCCGGGCCCGATGACCACACCGGTCGGGTGGTAGAGCACCAGGCCCGGCCCGATCTCGGCCTGATAGGCGAGGTCGGCGCCGGTCAGGACATGGTTGGCCTGCTTGACGAGCGAGCCCGCGAGCGGCACCCGCCCGCCCGCGGCCTGGGCGAGCCGCAACAGCACGACGGCGAGGAAGCGCACGGTCGGCGCGTTGCGCGCCAACGCGCGCGCCAGCTCGAGCGCGCCCGGCCGCTCGGACAACCCGTCGGCGTTGGCACGGAAATCGGCTTCGAGGGTGGCCCACACAGGGCCGATCCTACGGGCGGATGCGGAAGCCCCGGTAGCCCGAGGCAGCGGTCGCATAGACCGCGCGCGCCCGATAGCGGCCGCGCGAGAGCCGAGCGACGCGGCGCCGGTAGGTGCCGTCGTGCCCGACGGCGGCGTCCGCCCGGCGGACCGTGGCCCAACGGCGGCTCTGCCGGCGCTCCACGACGATCCGCACCGCGCCGCCCGATGCGCCGGACACGCGGCCGCGGATACGCACACCCCTCGCACGCGCGCGGGCGCGGATGCTGGCGCGCCCCCGGCGACGCTTCGGCTCCGCAGCCGGCCCGCCCGTCGTCGCGGCGGCGCTCAGCAGCACGGCCCCCGAGGCCGCGCCCAGCGTCACCGACGACCGCGCGACGCCGTCGACGTCCCGCCACCCCGCCCCGACGTCGACGGTACGCGCAGGAGATCCCGGCTCGTTGACGAGCACGACGCCACCCGCGAAGTCGCGCCGCCAGACGCCGCCGAAGCGGTAGCGCGCGCCGCGCGCCGCGCCCAGCCCGATGTCGTAACCCGCCCAGAAGGCGTCGGGCCGGGTCGCCGCGTCGTTGGCCAGCGCGTCGCGCCCCGAGTTCAGGAGGAAGTACGTCGCGAGCCCGTACAGCCGGCCCGCGGCCGACTCGGCGTAGCCGTCGAGGATCACCGCGCGCCCGTCGGCGTGCCGGCGGTCGATGAAGCCGGCGAGCGTCTGCCAGCCGAACTTGCTCGCGCCGCCGACGATGCCGGCGTCGTTGAAGCCGCGCTCGAGCTCGATGTAGTCGGCGGCGTTGAGCTGGCGCCGCAGGTCCGGTGTCGCGTCGCCGACCGTCCAGATCGTGTTGTGCACGATCTCGACGCCGGGCAGCGCGGCCCGCACCTCCTGCATGAAGTCGGCCATGTAGCGCTGCCAGGCCGTCTCGTTCATGCGCGCGCCGGTCCGGGGATCGACCGGCTGCGTGTAGACGCCGTTCCCGTCGCTGACGCGCTGGGCCATGTTGACGTCGTCGATGAACAGGCCGCGGTAGCCGGCCGCCAGCTTGGCCCTGGCTCCCGCGATCCACCAGGCGCGAAAGTCCGGGTTGCCGATGTCGGCCGCGTACTGGGTGCACGACCCGCCGCTGCACGCGAACTGGATCCACAGCCGGTTGCCGGCCCCGTCGCGCAGGATCCACTCCGGATGCGAGCTCAGCAGGGGCGACTTGGGATAGATGGCGTAGGCGTCCTGGTAGACCCAGCCGTCGCGGAACCACGAAAGCCGGTTGTCGAAGTACGGCGAGTAGACGCGCATGCGCCAGTAGCGATCGCGCATGAAGCTCTGCTCGGCAGGCCCCGGCGAGCGGGTGAAGGAGTCGAAGCTCGACTCGGCGCCGCGCGCCAGCCGGACCGAGCCCTCGTCGGCGGCTGCGGCCGGAGCGCACAGCACGGCGACGATCAGCGCAACGAGGACGATTCGCAAGAGCACCAACCGAGATGGTCGGCACGGGCTTCCGGTATCTGAAGTACCGTCCGCTACCGATGAGTGACCGTCCAGAGTCGCGCCGGGCCGCGGCCGAGGAGCCGATCGAGTTCCGCCGCGCGCTCGACGCCCTGCGCCGCAGCATGGGCCTCGTGATCGGAATCACGGTGGTCCTCGCCGTCACCACCTACGTGGTCTCCACCATGCTGCCGGACCGCTACAAGGCGACGGCCAGCATCGTCCAGCGCTCGAGCGGGGTCATCGACCAGAGCGACAACGTCGACTCGATCACCCGCGACCTCAACACGATCGACGCGCTGCTGACCACCGACAGCGTGCTCGGCGCCGCAGCCGAGCGCGTGCCCGGCGAGACGATCGACTCGTTGCGCGACAAGGTGTCCTCGAGCGTCGACCCGAACGCCAACCTGATCTACGTCACCGCCAAGGACGGCGACCCCGAGCAGGCGGCCAGGATCGCCAACGCCGTCGCCTCGACGTTCGTGGCCGAGCAGGCCGCGGTCACGCGCCGCCAGTTCGAGCGCGCCCGCGCCGACATCCAGCAGGAGCTCGACCGCCTGCGGGGCGTGGCGGGAGCGAATCCGCAGGAGCAGGCGCTCCGCGAGCGGATCTCCCAGCTCGGGGTGAGCATCGCCACCGCCGGCATCGACCTCGCCGTGGCCCAGCCCGCCGAGACGCCCACCGAGCCGGACACCCCGAGGCCGCTGCGCAACACGGCGCTCGGCATCGTGCTCGGCCTCTTCATCGGCGTGCTCGTGGCGCTGGCCCGCGACCGATTGGTGCCGCGAGTGTCGGGCTCGCGCGAGCTGTCGCGGCTGCTGGAGATGCCCGTGCTGGTCTCGGTGCCGTACGTGCCGCAGGGCCGCGGCCGCCGGATGCAGCTGCTGACGGGAATCGAGTACGAGACCTACCAGACGCTCGCCACCTCCATCCGGTTCGGGCTCTCGCCGGCCGACGCACCGCACATCGTGGTGGTCACCAGCGCGTTGCACGCCGAGGGCAAGAGCACCGTGACCCTGCGGCTCGGCCGCGCGCTCGCGCAGGCCGGCCACCGCACGCTCGTGGTTTCGGCGGACATGCGCTGGCCCACCCTGCACGAGCTGGTCGAGGTCGAGATCGAGCCCGGCCTCTCCGACCTCCTGCAGACGCTCACCGACACCCCTGACGCCGACGCCCGAGAGCTCGTGGCCGAACGGGTCCAGCCCGCGCGAGCGCAGCGGCGCGGCCAGCTCGACGTCCTGCCGAGCGGGCGCAAGCCGGACGACCCGACGGACCTGCTCGCCGACGTCGGGCTCGCGCGCGCCTTCGACGCGCTGGTCGACCTCGACTATCCCTACATCCTCGTCGACGCCCCGCCACTGCTCGGCATCGCCGACACGCAGGCGCTGGCACGGCACGCGACCGGCATGCTCTACGTCGCCCGCCTGGACCGGATCTCGCTCGAGAACGTCATCGACGCGCGCGACGTGCTCGACCGCGTCGACTGCCCCCCGATCGGCATGGTCGTCATCGGAGCCCGCACGGAGGCGTCCCCGTACTACCTCAGCGGCCGCGTCCCCGCGCTCGAGGACGCCTGAGCCGCCCAGATCAGCCCGGCCACCAGCCACAGGTGCCGCCAGTGGAGGGTGTCGACGAAGATGCTGTTGGCGAGGATCCCGCACCAGGAGGCGAACAGGGCCGCCGAGCCGATCCCGTACGTGTCCCACCCCTTCGCAGCGTTGCGCAGGGCCATCAGCAGCGTCCCGTAGAGCAGCGCGACGATCACCATGAAGCCGAGGACCCCCTGTTCGGCGAGCGCTCGGACGTAGGTGCTGTGGGCGGAGATCGGCGCCGCGAGCTCGAACTGCCCGGGGCCGATGCCGACCGGGTTGCGCTCGGCCAGCTCGATGCCGCCGGACTGCGCGCCGAAGCGCTGGTTGTCGTAGCTCTGGAACTGTGCGCGGTCCTGCAGGAAGTCGAGCTGGCCCGTGACCTGGATGCTCGCCACCACGGCGACCGCGCCGACCAGCAGCACGCCGAGGAACAGGAGCGCGCGGCCGCCGCCTCCGCGCCGCAGGGCGAGCACGGCGCCCATCGTCACGATCGCCACCGCGTAGTTCAGCCACGCGCCGCGCGAGTAGGAGAAGAGGATCCCGCAGGCCAGCACGCCGAGCATGGCGGCCTTCAACAGGCGGCCGGAGCGCAGCAGCCGCGGCTCGAGCAGCTCCTGCGTGAGCATCATCGCGGGCGGCACGAGGAACGGGCCGAACACGTTGGGGTCCCTGAACAGCCCCCGCGCGCGCGTGCCCGTGAAGTAGGTGAACTGGTCGTGGAACGGGAAGGCCACGAACAACGCCAGGCTCCCCAGCGCCGCCGAGACGACGGCGATGCCGACGTAGATCCGCAGCAGCGTCCGCGCGTGCTCGCGGGTGTTCACCCAGCTCGGCACCCACAGGGCGAAGGCGCACAGGTAGACGGTGACGCCCATGAACAGCGCCGCGCGCCCCGGGTCGACGGCCTCGAGGCAGGCGATGAGGTTGAGGGCGAGGAAGACGGAGATCGCCAGCGCCGGGCCGGCGGGCGTCGTCCGGAGGTTCATGCGGCCGGTGACGATCGCCACGGCGATGATCACGGCGAAGATGGCGTCGACCGGCGCCGGCTCCACGCGCACGAAGCCGAAGGTCACGAAGCCGAGCGCGACCGCCGTGTCGTAGCGGGCGACGGCCAGGGCGAGCGTGCCGAGCAGGCACAGGCCGCCGGCGAGCACCGCCCAGCCGGGGACGTCGTTGCCGCGCAGGCCGATCGCGATCACCGCGCCGAGCAGGGCAGCGGGCGCGAGGAGCGCCGCGGCCACGGCCGCCCGGCGCAGCCGGCGGCTCTCGCGGTGCAGCGGCGTTCGCGCGGCGATCGTCGGCACGTGCGCAGCGTACGATGCCGCCCGGTGCGGCGTCCTCCCGTCATCCTCGGCTACCACGGGATCGCCGACGTGGATCCGCGACACGACCCGTCCCGCCTGTTCGTCGGCCCGGACGCGCTGCGCCGGCAGGTCGGCCGGCTGCGCTCGCGCGGCTACCGCTTTCTGACCATGACCGCCTTCGCCGACGCGCTCGCCACGGGCGCCGACCTCGCGGCGACCTGCGCGCTCACCTTCGACGACGGCGCGCACGACGACCTCCCGTCGCTCCTGGCCGAGCTCGGCGTGCCGGGCACCGTCTACGTCTGCCCGGACCTGTTCGGCGAGCCCTATCCCTGGTGCGACCCCGCGGCCGGCATCCGGCTGATGACCGAGGAGGAGGTCGTCGAGCTCGCGCGCCACCCGCTGGTGGAGATCGGCTCGCACACGCTCGCTCACGCCGTGCTCGGCGCCGCCACGTTCGAGCACGCCTACCGCGAGATGGCGGACTGCAAGCAGCGGCTCGAGGCGCTCCTGGGCGAGCCGGTCCCGAGCTTCTGCTACCCGGGTTGCCTCTACTCGCCGGCCTGCCCCGAAGCGGCCCGAAAGGCCGGCTACACGAGCGCGGTGACGTGCGGCGCGCGCGGGAGCTGGGACCCGTTCCAGCTCAAGCGCGAGACGCTGCACACCCCGGACGGGCAGGTGACCTTCGCGCTCAAGTCGCGCGGGCTGTTCTACGGCATCAGGGAGACGCCGCCGGCCCGGCTGGCGCGATGGGCGACGCGGCCCTACCGGCATCGGTGACGCCGGGCACCGGCCCGACGAGGCGCTCGAGCAGCGTCGCATCGGCGGCGAAGTGCTCGTGCAGGCGCTCGAGCACGGCGGGCGAGGGGCGCTCCTGCATGCGCTCGTCGTGCGCCGGCTTGCGCTGGTCGAGCCGGTGGGCCGCGGTCCGGAAACGCGCCCGGGCGCTCGCCCGCGCGCGCTCGGGTAGCGCGTTCCATGCATGCCTGAGGCCGGGCGTGCCCTTGACCACGCGCGGCAGCGCGGCGACCACGCGGATCCGGCGCCCCGTCCCGCGCACCTGGAAGCGCTCGCCGAGGTTGGGCGGCACGTGGTCGTCCACTTCGAGGAAGCTCCACAGGGCTCCCAGCAGCGCCATCGGGTCGCTCCCGAGGACGGCGGTGGAGCCGACGAAGAGCTGCTCGCGCGGGAACAGGCGCAGGTAGTCGTCGAGGATGCGCCCGTACTCGCCGGCGACGATGTGCTGGTGGCCGTCGGCGGGCCGGGCGCGCGCGGTCGCGAGCGCCTCGGGGGCGAGCTCGTCCTCGAGCGCCTCGTCGAGCGAGCGCTCGTCGTCGCCGAGCACCGTCGTCTGCCAGTAGCTCGAGATCGCGCGCTCGACCGGGTCGCGCAGCATGGCGATGAGCTTCACGTCGGGGAAGGCCTCCGCGATCCGGCGCGCCGTCACCAGGCTCGCCGGCTCTCCGTGCGCCTGCTTCCAGGCGACCGGGCCGCCCATGTAGTGCGGCGTGATCTTGCCGCAGCGGCGGCCCGGCGGCGCGCCGTGGAAGGCGACCGCCGCGAACGCGTCCCAGCCCTCCTCGTAGGCGTCGTCGACGGTGAAGAACGGCTGCTCCTTCGCCTCGGGCAGGTAGAGCTGGGGATGCGTGCGCATGTACTCGTGGAGCGACGTCGTCCCCGCCTTGGGCGCCCCGATCCCCAGGAACTCGAGCCTCATCGCGGCGAACGTAGCACCACGCAGCTCTGGCGCCAGCGCAGCGAAGGCACCGCGCGCCGCGCCTGCTCGCTGACGCCCGGCAGCGGCAGCCAGGCGCGGCCCGCGCGGGTCCACGACGGCCGCGAGACCAGCCCGCGGTAGTAGAGCGGATCGTCGATGCGCACCGACTCGGCGCGTACGCGCTCGACGCCGCGGCGCTCGAACATGTGCGCCAGCTCGTCCGGCGACAGCCGCAGCCCGTGGTCGACCGGGTCGTAGCTGCGCCGCGCGGACTCCGGGTGGTGGCCGATCAGGTGGCCGCCGGGGGCGAGCGAGCGGACCGCCAGGTCGGCGGCCGGCCCGGGGTCGCGCAGGTAGTGCAGCACGCTGGCGACGAGCACGAGCGCGTGCTCGCCGACGGGCGGGCCGGCCCGTTCGAGGTCGTAGACCACGTCCACCCCGGGCGCATCCTTGGCGTCGAGGTGCACGATCTCGACGCCGCGCGCGCGGAGCGGCGCCATCACCTGCTCCTCGATGTGCGGCTGCTCGACGGTCCGGTAGTGCAGGGTCGACGAGCCGATGTCGAGCGCGCGGCTGCCGGGCGGGAGGTCGATCTCCGCCAGCGCGGCGCGCGTCCATGCCGCCGTCTCGACGTGCACGCGCCGAGTCTACGGTTAGCCTGGCGACTCCGATGGGCGCACCGCGACGGATCGCATTCGGGACGCTCGCCAGGTCGACCGGCGAGCTGCTCGGCAAGCTGGCCTCGCTCGCCTTCTTCGTGGTCGTCGCCCGCGAGCTCGGCGAGGAGCAGTTCGGCGACTTCGTGTTCGGCATGGCACTGAGCACCGTCCTCATGCTCGTGGCGGGCCTCGGCATGCAGGAGCTGATCGCCCGCGAGGTCGCGAAGGACCGGGGCCGGGCCGACGATCTGCTGTGGAACGTGATCGTCATCAAGGCGCTGATGATGGTCGCGATCCTGATCGTGATCGCCGGCGTCGTCGCCCTGCAGGGCCGCTCGCTCGAGTCCGCTGTCGCGATCCTGATCGTGGGTGCCGGGATCGGGCTCGAGTACCAGGCGGGGACGCTCTACGCGATCTTCGACGGCACCGAGCGCCAGCAGTACGTGGCGACGACGCTGGTCGTCAACCGCACGGTGACGGCGGTGATGGGCATCACGGCGGCGCTCGCCGGAGCCGGCCTGGTGACGATCGCGATCCTCTTCACGGCCGGCTCGGCGCTCGGCGTCGTGGTCGCGTACTGGCTCATGCGCCGGTACGTGATGCGGCCGCGCGTGCACGTCGAGCCGCGCGGCTGGGGACGCCTGATCCGCACGAGCCTGCCGCTCGGGATCCTGACCCTGCTCGGAACGCTCTCGTTCCGTACGAGCGTCGTCCTACTCGGGCTGTTCGCGGCCGGTACCGCCGCGGTGGGCGAGTACGGCGCCGCGTACCGGCTGATCGAGGCCACCCTCTTCATCGCCACCGCCTTCAATGCCGCCGCCCTGCCGTGGTTCTCCCGCCGCGACCCGGACTCGATCGTGCACGGCTTCGAGCTGGCGATCAAGACGGTGGTGGCGTTGATGCTGCCGGTGGGGCTCGGCCTCGCGCTGTTCGCCGAGCCGGTCATAGAGACGCTCTACGGCGCCGAGTACGACGGCGCCGTGACGCCCCTGCGGGTGCTCGGCGTGATGACCGCGCTGTGGGGTGTCAACGCGACCATCGTGACCATTCTCGTGAGCCGCGACCGGCCCGACGTCTACACCGTCCCCGCGCTGATCGCCCTGGTGCCGAACCTCGTCCTCAGCGCCCTGCTGATACCGCCGCACGGCGCCAACGGCGCCGCGATCGCGGCGGTCGCGGCCTCCGCGCTGCTCGTCGTGCTCGTGGTGCCGCGCACGGCGCAGCTGTTCGGCTCGGTGGCATGGGGGCGGATCCTGGCCGCGCCGGTGGCGGCGGGCGCGGCGATGGCCGCCGCCGCCACAGTGTTGTCCTCGGCGCCCTGGGTGCTCGCGGCGCTCGTCTCGGCGGCTGTCTACTCCGCCGCGTTCCTGGCCATCGAGCGTCTCTTCGTCCCCGGCGACTTCGCCTTCTACGTCAGCGCGCTGCCCGGGTCCAGATCCCGAGCCGGTCGAACCACGGCTTGATCTGCCGCTCGAACGGGATCTCGGCGCGGGGGCCGTAGACGAGTGGGTAGAGGGCGCGCTTGACGCGCGAGAGGTCGGAGGCGCGACGATGCTGCTTGAGGTGGGCGAAGAGGTCGGGGTGGGCGCGGCGCATCGCCTCGTAGCGCTCGCGGTGACGGCGTCGCGCGAGCTGGTTGAGCCGCTCGCCGTGGAGGCGGCGGCGGTAGCCGGGACCGCCCACGTGCACGATCCGGGCGCCGCGTTCGGCGAGCCCCATCCAGAGGTTCCAGTCCTCGTAGCCCTGACGCTCGTAGTAGGGACGCCAGGCGCCGGCCGCCGCGACGGCGGTGCGCCGGTAGAGGGCGGTGATCGGGTACTCGTTGGTCAGCGCCACGCGGTAGGGGTCGAGCCGCGACGGGATCCGGCGGAGCAGCTCGTGATCGCCGAACTCGGCGATGTCGCCGACGCAGGCGTCGGCGCCGGGGTCGGCGTCGAGCCGGTCGGCCATGCGGGCGAGCACGCCCGGGATCGCGAGATCGTCGGCGTCGAGCGGATACACGTAGGGCGCCGACGTGGCCTCGAACGCGGTGGTGCGGGCATTGCCGACGCCGGCATTCTCGGGCAGGCGGATGACGGTCACGCCGTCGCGCTCGAGCGCGACGAGCGTGGCGCGCGTCGCCTCGTCCGGCGAGGCGTCGTCGACGACGGCGATCTCGACGGGCTCGTCTTCCGCGATCGAGCGCACGGCCTCGGCGATCAGAGGGCCCTCTCCGTGGCAGGGGATCAGCACGGCGACGCGCATGGGACGGAAGGTAACGTCCCGGCCGTGCGACTCCTCATGCTCGGCGCGGTCAACCACCCGCATGTCGAGCACCTGGCGCTCGCGATGCACGAGCGGGGGTTCGAGGTCGTGGTCGCCGGCGACACGGTGGCGGACCTGCCGCCGTCGACGCTCCCGCTCGAGCTGCGCGCGGCGCCGGAGCGGGCACGCAGCTCGCCGGCGGGGGCGGTCGCGCACGTTCGCTGGATCCGCGGCCTGCTGCGCGAGCTGGCGCCTGACGTCGTCCACGCCCACTGGGTGCCGGGCTTCGCCTTCTTCGCGGCGCTGGCCGGCGCGCGGCCGCTGGTGGCGATGGCCTGGGGCTCGGACGTGCTGCGCGCGCGGCCGGCGCAGACGCTCGCCAGCCGTGTGGCCCTGCGGCGCGCCGACCTGGCGATGGCCGACTCGCAGGCCCTGCTCGACCGGGTGAAGGCGCTCGGCGCGCGGCGCTGCGTGCTCGTCAACTGGGGCGTCGATCTGTCGCTGTTCCGTCCCGGCGACCGCAGCGCATTGAAGGCCTCGCTGGGACTCGGCGACGGCCCGGTCGTCCTCAGCCCGCGCTCGCTGATGCCGGTCTACAACCCGCGCACGATCGTCGACGCCTTCGCCGACGTCGCGGCCGAGCGCGACGACGTGCAGCTGGTGCTCAAGCACATGGGCGTCGTGCGCGAGGACCTCGGGCCGCTACCGGAGCGCGTCCACGTGGTGAGCAACGTCGACTACGCGCGCATGCCCGCCTACTACGCCGCGGCCGATGTCTGCGTCTCGATCGCGAGCTCGGACTCCGCCCCGCGCTCGGTGTTCGAGGCGATGGCCTGCGGGACGACGTGCGTGCTGTCGGACCTCCCGTGGGTGCACGAGCAGATCGCCGACGAGCGCGAGGCGCTGATCGTGCCGATCGAGCGCGACGCCGTCGCCCGCGCCATCCGCCGCCTGCTCGACGACCGCTCGCTCGCGGAGGGGATGGCGCGGCGCGGCCGCGAGCTCGCGGTGCGGCACCACGACGCCGCCGCCCACATGGACCGGCTCGCCGAGACCTACCGAGCGCTGGTCCGACCTCGGTAGACTGGCGCCGCATCCGGGCGCGTAGCTCAGTGGGAGAGCGCTCGCTTCACACGCGAGAGGTCGCAGGTTCGAAACCCGCCGCGCCCATCCCCCGGAACCGCGCTATCAGCCGTCGGGCGGCACGTTGGGGCACTCGATCCGCGACTTCGAGGCAACCTTCTTCTTCCACAGCACCGGCCCGTTGCGCTTCTTCTTGTACGCCAGGACGGCCGTCCCTCGCCACCATCCCCGGCCGCGCGTGACATCGCGACGCGTGTAGTCGAGCTCCTGCTGCTCGTGGAAGCCGTCCTGCGACGGCCTGGCATCCATGGTCACCCAGTCGGCCGAGTCGCAGGGTCGTCGCTGCAGCCTGACCTTCGTAACGGACACGAAGTTCGGCGAGAGGGACTTGCCGTTCACGCTGGCCGTCGTGCTGATCGTGCCGTCATCGTTGAGGTTCAGCCTCACGAAGCCGTAGGCGTACTTGTTGCTGAACTCCGTGTAGCCCCAGTCCTCGGCAGCGGCGACTCCGGGCGCGAGAGCCGCGCCGAGCGCGATCGCCACAGCAGCGCACCGGATAGTTGATCTGAGTCCGTTCATGGCGCGGCACGTACCCGCTCCTGACGCCGGCCAGTCTCGCGGCGAGGCGCGCGTCGGCTAATCCTTCAGGGGTGCGCCCGGGCCGACTGATCGAGGCGGTGCTGCCGGCCCGGATGGGGAAGCCCTTCCGCTGGCTGATCGGCTCGTCGTGGCTGACCAACCTCGGTGACGGCATCGAGGTGGCGGCCGGCCCGCTGCTCATCGCCTCCCTGACGCAGGATCCGGCGCTCGTCGCGCTGGCGGCGTTCCTGCAGCGGCTGCCGTGGCTGCTGTTCGGCCTCTACGCCGGTGTCCTGGCCGACCGCACCGACCGCCGCGGGATGGTCGTGGTGGCGAACCTGCTGCGCGCCGCCGTCCTCGTCGCGCTGGCCGCGACGCTGATCGCCGACCAGCAGAGCATCGGGATCGTGCTCGCCGCGATGCTGCTGCTCGGGACCGGCGAGGTGTTCGCCGACACGGCCTCCGGGACGCTGCTGCCGATGGTGATCGCCAGGGAGGACCTCGGGATCGGCAACGCGCGGCTGATGGCGGGCGTCGTGACCCAGAACCAGCTGATCGGGCCGGCCGTCGGCGCCGGCCTCTTCGCCGCCGGCATCGCGCTGCCCTTCATGACGCAGGCGCTGCTCGTCGCGCTCGGTGTCGTGCTCGTGCTCCGCATGCGGGTGCCGGCGATGGAGGTTCCGGCGCGGGAGCCCCACGTCGTGCGCGACATCCGGGAGGGCCTGCGCTGGACGTGGAACCACCCGCCCGTGCGCACGCTCACGTTGGCGATCGTCACCTTCAACGTCACCTGGGGCGCGGCGTGGTCGGTGCTCGTGCTGTACGCGTCAGAGCGACTCGGCCTGGGCGCCGTCGGGTTCGGTCTGCTGACCTCGGTCGTCGCCGTGGGCGGCCTGGTCGGCACGTTCTCCTACGACTGGCTCGAGCGTCACGCGCGCCTTGCCAACCTCATGCGGATCGGCCTGCTGATCGAGACCTTCACCCACCTGGGCCTTGCCCTCACGACCACCCCGTGGGTCGCGACGGCGATCATGTTCGTCTTCGGCGCGCATGCCTTCGTCTGGGGCACGCTCTCCGCGGCGGTGCGGATGCGCGCGGTGCCGACCCGGCTGCAGGGCCGGGTCGGCAGCGTCTACTACCTCGCCGTCTTCGGCGGCATCCTCGCCGGGCAGGCGGTCGGCGGCGCGATCGCCCAGGTCTGGGGCGTCACCGCTCCGTTCTGGTTCGCCTTCGTGGGCTCCGGCCTCATCCTGGCCTTGATCTGGCGTGCGCTGGGCGACATCGCGCACGCCGATCAGGCGGTCATGGGCTCGTCGTCGACAGCGTGAAGGTCAGCGCCTTCGAGTAGGTGCCGGAGCGCAGCGGCTCGCTGGAGCCGATCGACTGCTGGAGGTCGACCGTCACCTGGTCGTTGCTCACCGGGCCCGGGTAGCTCTTCAGCGTCAGCGGGCTGCCGCTGATCGGCGCGAACGCCGCCGGGGCGACGCGCGACTGCAGCGGCTGCGCCAGCGAGAACGGGCCGTTGACGAGCCGCCCGGCGGCGGTCGCGCTCGCGTCGGTGACCGCGAGCGTCGCGTCGGCGCCGGTGGAGATCACGCCGGCGCCCAGGGTGGTCGCGTAGTCGCGGGCGACGCCCGGCGTGAAGGTGCCGAGGGTGGCCGACGGCGTGACCGTCAGCGACAGCGTCGCGGGGACCGTCGCGTTCACGTCGCCGGGCACGCTCGTGCTCTGGAAGAACGTCGTCGGGTTCATCGTCGGCTTGACCGTGCCGTACAGCCACTGCTGGAAGTAGATGTCGAGCTTGGTCAGGTTCGACCCTGCGAAGCCCGCCTTCTCGGCGGCGATCCGCTTGGCGAGCGCGACGAACTGGTCACCGGTGATGGTGCTGTGCTCGTGCTCGGTCGCGAGCGCCTTCTGGAACGCGAAGAAGGCCGTGTCGCCGACGATCTGGTGGTAGCCCTCGAGCATCGCCGCAGGCCGGTCGTAGACCGGGAACTGGGCGAACAGGTCCTCGGCGGTCCCCAGGTTGGCGGGCGGGAGGTCCCACCCGGTGGTGCGCGCGTACTGCTGATTGAAGTGCGAGGCGTTCGTGGTCGAGCTGCCGTTCTGCTTGTTGGACCAGTACGTCGCCCACCACGTCGCCCAGCCCTCGTTGAACCAGATCTCGCGCCACGTCGCCGGGCCGACGCTGTCGCCGAACCACTGGTGCGCGATCTCGTGGGCGAGCGTGCCGATGCCGATGCTCCCGCTGCCGAAGTGCGACTTGGTCTGGACCTCGAGCGCGTACGTGCCGCCGTTGGGCGCGCGGGCCGCGACGACGCCGTGCGAGTCGAACGGGTACGGCGCGCCGATCGTGTCGGCCATGAACTTGATGATCGCGTCCTGGCGGGCGGCGTTGGTGTTGTTGGTGTTCTTCGTGGCGGTGGTGAGCGCGCTCCCGATGAAGTCGTAGAGCTGCAGCGGCTGGCCGCTCCTGCCGACCGCGGTCGGGCCGACGCGCAGCGGGGCGTCGTCGTAGAGCCCGATCGTCGACGTCGAGAGATAGCTGGCCATCGGGTAGCCCATGTGCCAGTTCCAGGTCGTCTTGTCGCCGTTGACGACCTTCGACGCCAGCTCGCCGTTGCCGATCGCGTCGTAGGCGCTCGGCGCGGTCAGATGGAAGTCGAACAAGGCCTTGTCGCGCGGGTGGTTGTTGTTCGGGAACCAGCCCATGGCGCCCTTCGGCTCGTTCATCGTGAAGGAGCCCAGGGACGCCGTCGCGGCGATGGACGGCGTCGTACGCATGAAGCCCTCGAGCGAGGTATCGGAGTCGACGAAGTTCTGCGGCGTCCCGCTGTAGGCGACCACGACGTGGAAGGTGGAGCCGTTGGGGATGCCCGTGGCCGGCGTGACGACCAGCTTCATCTTGTAGTTGGGCAGATCGTCGTCGCGCGTCCACGTCGCGTCGACGCCGTTGACCTTGACGCTCGAGACCGCGTAATACGACACGAAGTCCAGCGAGAACTCCGACAGCCCCTGCGTCGCGCGCGCCGTCATGTCCGTGCTCGACACCATCGAGTGCGCGACCGGGTCGTAGTCGATCGTGACGTCGTAGTGCTGGGCGTCATAGCCGCCGTTGCCGATGTGCTGCAGGAACAGGTACGGCTCACCGAGGGTCCGCGCCCCGGGCGAGAACTGCGCGCTCGCAGGCGCCGCCAGGACCAACCCGATCAATGCGCCGCACACGACGGCCCAGATACGTCCATGCATACGGGATCCCTCCGCTTAGGCTCGCTCTGGCGAACCTACCAGCGCCGCGGAGCCCAGGGGCGTGGAGGAAGCTCAACGGGCCCAGGCTGAGCACGATCGTGAAAGCGCGCGCGACGAGGCGTCGCGGCCTTCACAGGTAGACGGCGTCGCCGTCCACCGCCTCCGCGTACCTCCGCCACGGTTCTCCACCCAGGGCGTCGTAGTGCGAGAGCAGCCGCTCGTGGTCGAGCCACGGCAACGCCGCGTCACCGACGACCGCGCGATGGCTGCTCCACGGCCAATCGGCCGGCCGCGCACACAGGCCGGCGGCTACGGGGTTGCGTGCCATGTAGGCGACGACCGTCCATAGGTGAGATTCGGTCTCGAGCAGCACCGAGCCGTAACGGCCCTGGAACACGTGGCCGCTCCGCCCGTGCCGCGCGTTGAACTGCTCGGCGAAGCGGCCGTGCAGCCACTGCATGCCCGCCGCGAGGTTGGGCAGCGGTGTCTCGATGAGCAGGTGCATGTGGTTGTCCATCAGGCAGAACGCGAGGCAGCGCCACTGCCTGCTGGCAACCGCTCGGGCCAGCATGGCCAGGTACGAGCTGCGATCGGCATCGTCGAAGTAGATGAGTTGGCGGTTGTTGCCACGGGCGAAGACGTGATGCACACCGCCCGCGAGCTCGATGCGGGGCTTTCGAGGCATGCCCTCTCTAGCCGCTCCGGCGATTTCCTCGCCCCCATTGAGGGTCAGACCCCTTGAGTCATCACGGCTAAAGGGGTCAGACCCCTTGAGTCATCACGGCTAAAGGGGTCAGACCCCTTGAGTGGCTGGGACTGAAGGGGTCAGACCCTCAACGTTGTGCCGGGACCTGAGCGCTTGCGCCGCTCACACCGCAGGATCGCGAACGTCGGCGCTCTCAGTCCGCTCTCGCAGGTCGTCTGCGAGCGGGCCGGGGTCGGCGACGATCCAGCTCTCGCCGTGCCAGAGGGCGAGGCCCTCGCCGCGGCCGTCGGCGCTCTCGAGGATCGTGACGAGGTCGTCGAGGGCGATCGGGTCGATGACGTCGCCGGGGTCGGCGCGGCCCTGTGCGTCCTGAAGTGAGCTGAACATGAGGTTGAGGTCGCGGTCCTCGTCCGGATCCTCGAAGACCCGGTTGTGCTCGCCGTCGCCGATGATGTACGCCGCGCCGCCCTCGATCACGGCGTCCACCCACGCCTGGTAGCGCTCCTGGAGCTCGTCCGGGTTCGATGGCATGCGAGGGCTCTACCCACTGGGCGGCGCGACGGCACCCACGCGGGCGGCGACGATGTCGCACAGCCGGTCGCGCCGCCGGCAGCGCTCGAGCGCGAACGAGTCGGCCAGCTCGTCGAGCTCGTCGTCGCCCAGCCCTCGGAAGCGCTCCGCGTACTCGGGCAGCATCGCCTGCGCGAGCAGGATGTGGCGGACGAGCAGGTCGGTCGCCTCGCGCACGCCCCACGGGTACGGCGCCCACGACGGGAACTCGCGCGCGATGAGCTCGTGGATCGGCTCGATGACCTCGGGCAGCTCGGCATGGGTCGAGCCCCAGGCGTCCACGCCCAGCCGCCGCTTCTTGGCGATCAAGTCGCCGAAGCGCTCCATGTACGGCGACTCCGGCGCCAGTTCGACGAGGCCGTGCAGGCCGACGTCCTTGTAGGTCCAGATCGACCAGCCCGCGCCGTGGCGGTCGTAGATGTCGAGCTGGTCGCAGAGCACCTGGTAGCGCTGCTCGTCGCGCTCGGGGTCGCCGGTGTAGACGGGCCCGAACTCGCCGACCCAGATCGGCGTGCCCGTCTCGCGCTGGAAGCGCGTGCGCGCGAGGAACGTCTCCTCGAGCGTGTCGCGATCGACCCAGACGCCCCCGGTCTCCCCCGGATACGGGCCGCCGAACGACATGCCGGCGCGCGCGTAGTCGTGCAGCGCGTAGACGGCGTTCTCGTACGGCTCGCCGAAGATCGAGAAGTCCGTCGAGTACGTGTTGCCGTCGACGAAGACGATGTGGTCGGGGTCGACCTCGCGCACGGCGGCCACGAGCCGGTCGTGGAACGGCCCCACGACCTCGCCGGTCGGGTCGCCCGGCTCGTTGAGCAGGTTGTAGCCGGCCACCCACCCATCGACCGCGGAAGCGCTCGGCGAGCGCGCGCCACAGGTCCACGACGAGGTCCTGGAAGTGCGGGTGCTGCCAGAAGGCGGCGACGTGCGTCGCGTTGTCGGAGTGCCAGTGCTGGTTCTGGCTGCCCGGCACGGCGTGCAGGTCGATGACGGTGTAGATCCCGTGCGCCGCGCACAGGTCGACGCGCGCGCTCGAGCCGGGCGAAGCCGTCCTCGCGCTCGAACGCCCGGTAGTTGATCGGCAGGCGCAGGCAGTTGACCCCGAGCTCGGCGAGCAGCCGCGCGTCGGCCTCGTCGAAGAAGCGGTCGACCAGCCGGTCGAAGAACCGATCGGCCCGCTCGGTCCCGATCACGGCGGCCACCGCGGCCCGCATCGCGGTCTCGTTGGCCGGATAGCCGGTGATGAAGTTCTCCATGTTCATCCAGCCGCCGACCCCGGCGCCGCGCAGGACCACGCGCGCGCCATCGGCATCCACCACCGCATCGCCCCGTACGCGCAGCACTCCAGCCTCCTCTCGAAACTTTCGAAACTCAACGTCAACACTATCGAAAAATTTGCGGTAGCATCCGCGCCGTGGAGGAGCGCGTCACCATCGCCGACGTCGCGGATGCGGCGGGCGTGTCGGTCCCGACGGTCTCGAAGGTCGTCAACGGCCGCGCCGATGTGGCGCCCCAGACCCGCGCCCGTGTCGAGCGCGTGCTGCAGGAGCAGGGCTACCGGCGCCGCCGGGCTCCCGCCCGCGACGCGAGCGCCGAGCTGCTCGACGTCGTGTTCAACGAGCTCGAGAGCCCGTGGGCGATGGAGATCGTCAAGGGGGTCGAGGAGGTCGCGCGCGAGCACGGTCTGGGGGTCGTGCTCTCCGCGCAGGAAGGCCCCGGCGCGCTCGGTCGCTCATGGGTCGACGCGGTCGCCGCGCGCCGCAGCGCCGGCCTGATCCTCGTCGTCTCCGAGCTCACGGGCGACCAGGTCGCGCGCCTGCGTGCGCGCGGGATCCCCTTCGTGGTGGTCGACCCGGCCGGCGAGCCGGCGCCCGACGTGCCGTCGGTCGGCGCCACCAACTGGAACGGCGGGCTGGCGGCCACGCGCCACCTGCTCGAGCTCGGGCACCGCCGCATCGGCATGATCGGCGGCCCGGCGGCGATGCTCTGCAGCCGCGCGCGCGTCGACGGCTACCGCGCTGCGCTCGAGACCGCCGGCCTGCCCGTCGACCCCGAGCTGATCCGGTGGGGCACGTTCCACGTCGAGGCCGGCTACGAGAACGGGCACGCGCTGCTCAGCCTGCCCGAGCCGCCGACGGCGATCTTCGCCGGCAGCGACCTGCAGGCGTTCGGCGTGTACGAGGCCGCCCGCGAGCTCGGCGTCGAGATCCCGGCGCAGCTCAGCGTGATCGGCTTCGACGACCTTCCGATGGCGCGGTGGGTGGGGCCACCGCTGACGACGATCCGCCAGCCGCTGATGGAGATGGCGGCCACGGCGGCCCGGCTGGTGCTGGGCCTGGGCGAGGAACAGCGGATCGAGCTGGCGACCACGCTGGTGGTGCGACAGAGCACCACCGACACAGGAGGAGACCACCATGGGGAAGTGGGTGCTGGGCCTGATCGTCGCCGCAGCTCTGGTGGCGGTGGGATGCGGAAGTGACGACGACGGCGGCGGCGAGGCCGCGAGCAACGGCGGGCCGGTCACGATCGAGTGGTGGCACATCGCCAACAACGAGCCGATGAAGTCGATCTGGCAGGACGCGGCCGATCAGTACATGGCCGACCACCCGAACGTCGACATCAAGATCACCGTCCTCGAGAACGAGGCCTTCAAGACCAAGCTCACCACGACCATGCAGGCCGGCAAGGTGCCGGACATCTTCCAGTCGTGGGGCGGCGGGACGCTCGCCGAGCAGGCGCAGGCCAGCCTCGTCCAGGACATCACGGAGCCCAGCCAGGACTGGATCGGCGACCTCAACGAGGCCGGCGTCGGCCTCTACCAGGTGGATGGCAAGCAGTACGGCGTCCCCTACAACCTGGGCATGGTGGGGTTCTGGTACAACACCGCGCTCTTCGAGAAGGCGGGCATCGACGAGCCGCCCGCCACGTGGGACGACTTCCTCGCGGCGGTCGAGAAGCTCAAGGCGGCGGGCGTCACGCCCATCGCGCTCGGCGAGAAGGACAAGTGGCCCGGCATGTTCTGGTGGGCCAACCTCTCGCTGCGGATCGCCGGCGCTGACGCGATGCAGCAGGCCGGCGAGGACGGCTCGTTCGAGAGCGAGGGCTTCATCAAGGCCGGCGAGGAGCTCCAGCGGCTGATCGAGATGGAGCCGTTCCAGGAGGGCTTCCTGGCCGCGCCGTGGGACGGGTCGGGCGGCGAGGCCGCCACGATGGGCAACGGCCGCGCGGCGATGGACCTCATGGGCCAGTGGGCGCCGTCGACCTTCGCCGCCAACGCCAAGGACGAGAAGGCCCCCGAGGTCGGCTGGTTCCCGTTCCCGACCGTCGACGGAGGGGCCGGCTCGGCCGACGAGCAGTTCGGCGGCGGCGACGGCTTCGCGATCGGCAAGGACGCGCCGGCCGAGGCGGTCGACTTCGTGAAGTTCCTCGTGACCTCCGACGTCGCGAACAAGGCCGGGGCCAGCGGCGCCGTCCTACCCGTGCTCAAGGGCTCGGAGTCGTCCGTGGAGGACCCGAACATGAAGGCCGTGCTCGACAAGCGGGGCGAGGCCTCCTACGTGCAGCTGTACCTGGACCAGGCGTACGCGCCGGCCGTCGGCGCGGCGGTCAACGACGCGGTCCAGGGCCTGTTCGCCGGCAAGTCGACACCCGAGGACGTCTCCAAGTCCATCGCGGATGCCGCCAAGGCGGGATAGCGCCCGCCTGCCTGCGCCGGCAGGACCCGCGGTCGATCCCCCTCACCGCGCGGTCCTGTCGGTGCCGGCGCGGCGCCGCTCGCGCGGGGCCCGCGCCCGCCGCCGCTGGGCCACGATCGCCCTCTTCCTCGCGCCGGCGCTCGCGCTCTACCTGCTGCTGGTCATCGCTCCCGTCATCCAGGCGATCTACTACAGCGGCTTCGCCTGGAGCGGCCTCGGCTCGCTCGACGACTTCGTCGGGCTCGAGAACTTCAAGCGCGCCTTCTCCGACGACGTCTTCGTCGGCGCGCTGAAGCACAACGCGATCATCGCGCTGCTCTCGCTGGGCCTGCAGCTGCCGTTCGCGCTGGGCACCGCACTGCTGCTCAACGCGCGCCTGCGCGGGCGAGCGATCCTGCGGGTGCTGTTCTTCGCGCCGTTCGTGCTCAGCGAGGTCGTGACCGGCGTGATCTGGACGCTGATGCTGCAGCCCGGCGGGCTCGCGGACTCCGTGATGCCGGTCGACCGCCAGTGGCTGGCCGATCCCTCGATCGTCCTCTACACCCTGTTCGTGGTGATCTCGTGGAAGTACTTCGGCTTCCACATGATCCTCTACCTCGCGGGGCTGCAGCAGATCCCGCGCGAGCTCGAGGAGGCGGCGGAGATCGACGGCGCGACGAAGTGGCAGGTGTTCCGCCACGTCACGCTGCCGCTGCTAGGCCCGACGATCCGCATCTCGTCCTTCCTGTCGATCATCGGCGCCATCCAGCTCTTCGACCTCGTGTGGGTGATGACCGGCGGCGGCCCTGTCAACGCCTCGAACACGATGGCGGTCTACATGATCGACTGGAGCTTCCAGCGCTTCCAGTTCGGCTACGCCAGCGCGGTCGCCGTGATCATGCTCGTGATCTCGCTGGCCATCGCGCTCCTCTACCAGCGCTTCGTCCTCAAGCGGGACCTCGACGGCGCGCTGACCACGATGGGTGCGCGATGAGGCGGCTGCCGCTGTACGCGCTCGGCTGGCTGGTCGCGACCGCGATCCTG
This sequence comes from uncultured Solirubrobacteraceae bacterium, assembly GCA_963835525.1. GTDB lineage: Bacteria > Actinomycetota > Thermoleophilia > Solirubrobacterales > Solirubrobacteraceae > DASSUW01. The sequence goes on along the minus strand of CAWIFM010000008.1, from coordinate 180,318 downwards.
ATCCCGATCGTCTACGCCGTGCTGGGCGGCTTCCGCGACACCGGCCAGCTCGGCGCGAACCCGGTGGCGCTGCCCGACCCGTGGGTGTTCGCCAACTACACGGAGATCCTCACCTCGGGCACGTTCTGGCGGCAGGTGTGGAACAGCGTGCTGATCGCCGCCCTCGCGACGGTGCTCACCGTGCCGCTCGCGGCGCTCGCCGCCTTCGTGTTCGCCCGCTTCGCGTTCCGCGGGCGCGAGGTCCTCTACGCCGTCTTCACGCTCGGCCTGCTGTTCCCGGTCGCGGTGGCCATCCTCCCGGTCTTCATCATGGTCCGGAACCTCGGGCTGCTCGACAACCCGCTCGGCGTGGCGCTGCCGCAGGCCGCCTTCGGCCTGCCGATGACGATCATCATCCTGCGGCCGTTCTTCGCCAGCTTCCCGAACGAGCTGCAGGACGCGGCGGCGATCGACGGCTGCGGCCCGTTCCGCTTCTTCTGGCGCATCCTGCTCCCGCTCTCGCGACCCGTGCTCGCCACGGTCTCGGTGCTCGCCGTGGTCGGCAGCTGGAACGCGTTCCTGCTCCCGCTCGTGATCCTCACCGCCTCGGACACCTGGACGCTGCCGCTGGGCGTGACGAACTACTCGACGCAGTACACGGCCGACACCGCGCGCATCCTGGCCTTCACGACGCTGTCGATGGTGCCGGCGCTGCTGCTCTACGCCCTGGCCGAGCGCCACCTCGTGCGCGGCCTGACCAGCGGCGCCGTCAAGGGCTGAGGAAGTCGATCACGCCCTCGGCGATCCCGCGGGCGATCCGCTTGCGGAAGCGCCGCGACTCGATCTTCCGCGCGTCGGCGGCGTTGCGCATGTTGGCCGTCTCGATGAACACCTTCGGGACGTCGGACAGGCGCAGGCCGCCGAGATCCCCGCGCGCCACGAGGCCGCCCACATAGGTCGACTGCGGCAGACCGGTCCGCTGCCCGTAGGCGTCGCGCAGCACGCGCCCGAGCCGGCGCGAGTCGGCGTAGATGTCGTCCGTCAGGCCCTCGATCCGCGTCGGGCGGATGACGTGGAAGCCACGGCCGCTCTCGGGACCGCCGTCGGCGTGGATCGAGACCGCGGCGTCCGCCTCCTCGTCGTTGCCGATCCGCGCCCGCCGCGTGATGCACGGCCCGACGCCGGCGTTGTCGTCACGCGTGAGGACGACCTCGGCGCCGTGGCGGCGCAGGATCCGCGCGGTCTCGCGCGCGACCGCCAGCGTGTAGACGGACTCGGCGTAGCCCGAGGCGGTCGCGGTGCCGGTGGTGTCGCAAGCCTTGCGCATGCCCTGCCCGACGTCGACCTGCCGGTTGATGCGCTTCGGATGTGAGGCGTTCGCGCCGTTGTGCCCGGGATCGAGCACGACGGTCTGACCGGCCAGCGTCAGAGCTACTGCCAAGGCGACGATCCGACGAGGCTAGCGGCCTGGGAGGATGTCGAACGTGGCTGCGACCGCCGACCGCCCGCGCCGGCTGACCGCCGTGCTGCGCGAGGAGTCGCGCGTCACGCCGCTCGAGCTGTTCTTCGACCTCGTCTTCGTCCTCGCGCTCACCCAGTGCACGGCGCTGATGGCCGACGAGCCCACCTGGGAGGGCCTCGCCAAGGGCCTGCTCGTGCTCGGCGTGATGTGGTGGTCGTGGGTCGGCTACGCGTGGCTGACCAGCGTGGTCAACCCGGAAGAGGGCGCCGTTCGGCTGGTCGTGTTCGCCGCCATGGCCGCCTTCCTCGTGGTGGCGCTGTGCGTGCCGGGCGCGTTCAATGACGAGGCGCTGCTGTTCGCGTGCGCGTACGCGATCGTGCGCTTCTCCCAGATCGCGCTGTTCGTGCTCGCCAGCCGGGACGACCCCGGGCTGCGCCGCGCCGTCTGGGGCCTGCTGGCCAGCACCGCCGTCGGCGTCGGGTTGCTGGTGGCGGCCTCGTTCGCCGACGGCACGCTCCAGGGCGCCCTGTGGGCCCTCGCGCTGGCGCTCGACATGGGCGGGCCGCTGCTCATCGACCCCGCGGGCTGGCGGCTCGAGCCCGGCCACTTCGCCGAGCGCCACGGGCTGATCGTGATCATCGCGCTGGGCGAGTCGATCGTGGCCATCGGCGTCGGCGCCGAGGCCGGCGTGACGACCGGCGTCGTGGTGGCGGCGTGCCTCGGGATGGCCATCGCCGCCGCGCTGTGGTGGCTGTACTTCGACATCGTGGCGCTCGTCGCCGAGCGGCGGCTGTCGAACGCCGCGCCGGGCCGCGAGCGCAACGCGATCGCGCGCGACTCGTTCTCCTACCTGCACCTGCCGATGGTGGCCGGCATCGTGCTCGTGGCGCTCGGCCTCAAGAAGACGCTCGAGCACGTGGAGGACCCGCTGAAGGTGGTGCCGGCGACGGCACTGCTCGGCGGCACCGCGATCTATCTGCTCGCCCACGTCGCGTTCCGCTGGCGCAACGTGCACCGCTTCAGCTGGCAGCGGCTTATCGCTGCGGTGCTGCTCGTCGCCTTCCTGCCCGCCGCCACCGAGCTCTCCGCGCTCACCACGACGGCGATCGTGGGAGCGCTGCTGGCGGCGCTGATCGCGTTCGAGACCTGGCGTTTCGCCGAGCTACGCGATCGGATGCGCCACCAGCTCGCGCACGAGTAGAGCTACTGCCCGAGGCAGAACCAGCCGTTCTGGACCCAGCCGTGGGCGTTCACGTTGCCGTAGGCGAAGCCGTACACCCACTCGCCGCCGAACTCGTACGGCCCGGTGTCCTTCACGAGGAACGTCTGCGGCTTGTGCAGGTAGGCGAAGGCGCCTCCGCCGGGCGAGTGGCGGACGGCGAGGCTGTCGGCGCAGATGCTCATCCGCTTGCCGTGGTCGTTGTGGTTCGCGTAGCGCCACGGACCGCCCGCCTGGGCGGGTGCCGCCAGTGCCAGCAGCGTCAAGAGCAGCACGGCGAAGGAGAGCGCCGATCGAAGCATGGACCTACCCCCTGTTGAGATGAACTCCCGCGCCGGGAGAGTTCCCTCGCTGAGCCGCTCGAAACCTCAGACCCGCACGCGCGGGTCGAGCGCGGCGAGCGCGATGTCGACCAGCCCGTTGACGATCACCACGAACACCGCGGTGACGATCACGATGCCCTGGATCATGAGGTAGTCGCCGAGCGAGAGCGCGCTCGGGATGACCTGGTAGATGCCGGGCACGTCGAACACCTTCTCGATCAGGATCACGTTCCCGATCAGCAGCGGCGTGTAGGCGCCGGCCAGGGAGACGACGGGCGGCATCGCGACCGGCAGGACGTGCCGCACGCTGACCGCCACGGGGCTGAGCCCCTTGGCGGCGGCGGTGCGGATGAAGTCCTCACCGCGGATCTCGTTCATCTCCGCGCGCGTCATCCGCATGCAGACGGCGGCGAGCGGCAGGCCCGCGGCGATCCACGGCATGAGCAGCGAGTGGAGCCACTTGAGCGGGTTCTCGAAGAACGGGATATAGCCGTGGTAGGGCAGGATCCCGAACGGCAGCGGCGCGTCGATGCCGGGCTTGAAGAGCAGGATGGCGGCCATGCCGATGACGTAGACCGGCGTGCACAGCGCGAGAATCCCGATGAGCTGGATGATGCGGGCGCGCCACGTCCCGGGATGGCGGGCACAGATGACGCCTCCCGCCATCCCGGCGCCGATCCCGAACACCATGGCGCCGATCAACAGCGAGAAGTCGGCGCCGAGGCCGCGCCCGAGCTCGGTCGCGATCTCGCCGTCGCGGCCGAGATCGAAGTGCACGAAGGTGGCGACCAGGAAGTGCCACAGCTCCACGAGCAGCGGCCGCGTGTCGCCGAACGCCTCGGGATAGAGGCCGTGCAGGGTGAGGAAGGTGAGGGCGCTGACGGCGACGGCGAGCAGCGCCGCGGCCGCCATCCGGCGCAGGGCGAAGGCGGGGAGCGAGTGGGCCATCCGAGCGGGCGCCAGGGTAGCGTCCCGGTCATGAGGGTCACGGTCACCGGCGGCGCCGGCTACATCGGCGCGACGGCGGCGCGCGAGCTGCTGTCCGCCGGCCACGAGGTCGCGGTGCTCGACTCGCTGCTGCACGGCCAGGAGGACGTGGCGGCCGCGCTCGAGGCGGCCGGCGCCCGGGTGGTGCGCGGCGACGTCCGCGACGCCGCCGCCCGCCGCGCGGCGCTCGAGGGCGCCGAGGCCGTCGTGCACCTGGCGGCGATCGTCGGCGACCCGGCGTGCGCCAAGGACCCCGAGCTGTCGCAGGCGGTGAACGTCGAGGGCACGCGCGCGCTGGTGGAGGACGCCGGCATGGCGCGCATCGTGTTCGCCTCGACGTGCTCCAACTACGGCCGCATGGCCGACCCGCTGGTGCCCGTCGACGAGGCCGCGCCGCTCGCGCCGGTCTCGCTCTACGCCGAGCAGAAGGTGGCGATCGAGCGCGAGCTGCTCGCGCTGCCGAACGCGACCTGCCTGCGCTTCGCGACCATCTACGGCGTCGCCGAGCGCATGCGCTTCGACCTCACGGTCAACGAGTTCACGCGCGACCTGTGGGACGGCCGCACGCTCGAGGTCTACGGCGAGCAGTTCTGGCGCCCGTACGTGCACGTCGGCGACGCGGCGCGAGCGCTGGCTCTGGTGCTCGCCGCGCCGGCGGAGCGCGTGGCCGGCCGCGTGTTCAACGTCGGCCACAGCGACGAGAACTACCGCAAGCTCGACCTCGTCGAGCTGATCCGCGAGCGGCTGCCCGAGGCCGACGTCCGGTTCGTGCACCGCGACGAGGACCCGCGCGACTACCGCGTCTCGTTCGAGCGCATCCGCTCCGAGCTCGGCTTCGACCCGGTGATGCGCGTGCCCGACGGGATCGCCGAGCTGATCGTGGGGCTCGAGGAGCGCCGCTTCGGCGATCCGTTCGACAATCGCTTCTCGAACGTCTAGGCGCCGGTCGGCGGCGTCGGCTCGGGCACGTCCGGCAGCGGCACGTCGGGGGTGCGGGCGATGCTGGTGGCCGCGACGAGCAGGCGCAGCGCCTCGGGATAGCGCCCGCCGGGCGGCGCCTCGGCGAGCCCGTTCTCGTACTGGTCGAGCAGGCCGAGCACGGCGCCCATCAGGTCGGCGTGCGGGCCGTCCTCCCCCACCGCGCAGGCCAGGCGGGTGAGCGCGACCGGCTCCTCGGGATCGCCGTGGTCGAACGTGCGGGCGATGGCCTGGTTGAGGTGCGAGACGACGCGCTCGAGCAGGAGGTCGAGCTGCGGCGCCTCGCCCGGCGGCGGTCCGGCGTCGATCGGCTCGCCGCCGTCGAGCAGCCGCTCGAGCTGGGCGCCGGCGAGCGTGCGGACCGCGTCGGTCCCGAGACCCGCCTGGAGCGCGAAGCGCAGGTGCAGCACGGCGGAGACCAGCGGCCGGCCGTACGGCGAGTCGCTCGCCCACAGCAGGTTGCCGGGCGGGCAGAGCGTGAACATGGCGAGCATGTCCGCCGGGTCCCACCAGGCGGTGTCGACGAACAGGTTCGGGTGCTCGGGCAGCACGCGCCACAGCCAGGCGAGGTCGGAGATCGCGGCGTGGGCGAGGATCAGCCGGGCGTCGGTGAACTCGCCCGACAGCCGGACGGTGTCCTGCCCGAGCGCCGGGATGCCGCGGCCGGCGTGGATGAGCACCGGGACCCGCCGCTCGTGGGCGAGCGCCACGATGTCGCGCACCGCGGGCTCGGACAGCGTGAAGCGCTCGGCCCGCGGGTGCAGCTTGATGCCCTTGGCGCCGTCGTCGAGGCAGCGGCGCGCCTCGGTCAGGGGGTCATCGCGCGGGTCGAGGCGGCAGAAGGCGACGAGCCGGCCGCCGGAGTCGGCGGCGGCCGCGAGCACGCGATCGTTGGCGGCCGGGTAGCCGTCCGGCTCGTGCATGGCGAAGACCACGGCGCGCGCCTGGACCGGCTCGAGCGCGGCCAGCAGCTGCTCGGGCGTCTGGCGGGCGCCGTCGGGATCAGAGTCGCCGACGTGGGTGTGGGCGTCGAACAGGTCCGGGGCGCCGAGATCGGCGCGCATGCGGTCCCACCAGGGACCCAGGATGGCGTCGACGTCGAGCATGGGCGCGGGAACCCTATACAGCCCGAGGGCCGGACGGCCGATACTGGCCGGGCATGCAATTCCGCCGCGAACGCGTCCGCATCGAGACCCAGCGCCACGAGATCGAGGGCACCCTGCAGCTCCCGATCGAGGGCTTCCGGTCCCGGACCACCGACTTCCTGAACGCCCACGAGCGCGAGTTCCTGGCGCTCACCGAGGCCGAGATCCACTGGCTGGACGGCAGCCGCCGGGCCGAGCGCCATGAGTTCCTGGCCGTCGCCGCCCGCCAGATCGTGCTCGTGCTCGAGCTCGAGACGCTCGGCGTCGTCGAGGACGCCGGACCGGCGCCGCTCAGCGCCGTGTCCACCCCGCCGCCCTTCCTAGGGGAGGCGCCCGAAGCCCCGCACGGAACCGGCCAGCGCGCCGCCGAGCAGCAGTAGCCCGGCCGCCGCGAAGGCGGCCGTGACCTCGCGCGTCTCCTCGCGCGTGCCGAGCTGGGAGCCGAGCCGCTCGTAGACGGCGGTGAGCTGGTCGCCGTCGGAAGCCTCGAACGCCTGCCCGCCGGAGGCCCGCGCGATCTCACGCAGCGCCTCGGGGTCGGGCGGGACGCGCAGGATGCCGTCGACCACGCCGTCCGGCGTGCCGAGCGCGACGGTGTAGACGGGCACGTGCTGCTCGGCCGCCTCCTGGGCCACGGCCACGGCGTCGCGGCCGGAGGTCTGCTTGCCGTCGGACAGGAGCACGATCGCGGCCGGCGGCCGGCGCTTGCCTCCATCGAGCGATTCGAGCGCGGCCGCGAGGCCGTCGCCGGTGGCCGTGCCGCCGTCGGCGGTCAGGCCGGCGAGCGCCGCGCGCACCTGCTCGTGGTCGGTGGTCGGCGGCTGGAGCACGCGCGCGCTGTCGCTGAACGCGACCGCGCCGACGCGCAGCTCGTCGGGCGCCTCGTCGAGGAAGCGGTCGGCGGCCGAGCGCGCCGCGTCGAGCCGGTCGGGAGCGACGTCGGTGGCGGTCATCGAGCGCGAGGTGTCGGTGACGAGCACGACCGAGGCCTGCTCGACGGGCACGGCCACGGTGGCCTCGGGGCGCGCCAGCGCCATGACGAGGCCGGCGACCGAGAGCGCGAGCAGGGCGCTGGGGACGTGGCGCCGCCAGCGCGCTGTGGCCGGCGCGGCGAGGGCGGCGACGGAGGCGCCCGGATAGCGGACGGCGTACCGGCGGCGGCGACGCTGGGCGAGCAGGTGCAGCGCGATACCCGCCGGGACGGCGAGCAGGCCGAGCAGGAAGAGCGGGGCGGCGAAGCTCATCTCCGCTTCCCGCGATCCAGCCCGCGGCCCAGCTCGCGCAGCCAGTCGTGCGCCGTGTCGAGGACGATGTGATCGGCGCGGGCGGCGCGCAGGCCGGCCGCCACCGCCTCGCGGCGCTCGGCCTCGAGCGCCGCGTAGCGCTCGCGCACCCGCGCGCGGGAGCTGTCGACCTCGACCAGCGCGCCGGTCTCGGGATCGACGAGCGCGAGATGGCCCGCGCGCGGCAGCTCCGCCTCGCGCGGGTCGCGGATCTCGACGGCGACGACGCTGTGGCGCGCCGACAGCGACGCCAGCGGCCCGCGCCAGCCGTCCTCGCGGAAGTCGGAGACCACGACCACGAGACCGGGCCGGCGCGCGATGCGGCCGGCGCGGACGAGCGCGCCGGCGAGCTCGTCGCCGGTGAGGCTCTCGTCCGGCGCCACGCCCTCGGCGAGCGCTCGCTCGATCATGACCTGCGCGTGGCGGCCGCCGCGCGGCGGCAGCAGCCGCCCCTCAGGCGCGCCGGCGCGTAGCAGCGCGGCGCGACCTCCTCTACGGGTTGCCAGCCTGGCCACGGCGGCCGCCACGCCCACGGCCACATCGGCCTTCAAGCGCTGTTCGGTGCCGAACGCCATCGATGGCGACACGTCGAGCACCAGCCAAGTCGTGAGCGCGCGCTCCGGCACCTGCAGCCGCACGTGCGGGACGCCGGTCCGAGCCGTCGCGGCAGGGTCGAGCTGACGCACGTCGTCGCCCACCTGGTACGGGCGCAGCTGCACCAGCTCGGTGCCGGCCCCCGCGCCGGGCGACAGGTGGTCGCCCGGCATCAGGCCCCCGGCGCGGCGCACGAGCGCGAGGTCGAGCGCGTGCAGCAGCGCGCCCGGCATCGGCCCCGGGCCCTGGCGGCCCGCAGGCGTTACGAGGGCCGCTGCGCTCACGCGGCCTCCGCCAACATGGTCTCGGCCGGCTGGTCGACGGCGGCGAGCAGCCGGTCGAGCAGGTCGTCGGGCGAGATGCCGTCACTGAGCGCCTCGTACGACAGCACCAGCCGATGCCGCAGCACGTCGGGCGCCAGGTCGCGCACGTCCGAGGCGACCACGTGCCGGCGGCCGCGCAGCAGCGCCAGCGCCTGCGAGGCCCCGATCAGGCCGATCGGCCCGCGCGGCGAGGAGCCGTACTCGATGTACTTCGCGATGTCGCCGAGCCCGTAGCGGTCGGGGTGGCGCGTGGCGTCCGCCAATTGCACGGCGTAGCCGATCACGTCGCGCTCCACGAACACGCGCTTGGCCTCGGCCGAGAAGCGCGCGAGGTCCTCTGTCGACAGGCGCTCTTCGATCACCGGCGCGGGCGCCAGCGAGCGCCCCACCACCGCCGCCTCCTCGCCCATGTCCGGGTAGTCGACGAGCAGCTTGAGCAGGAAGCGGTCGACCTGCGCCTCGGGCAAGGGATACGTGCCCTCGGACTCGATCGGGTTCTGCGTGGCGAGCACCAGGAACGGCGACGGCACCGGGTGCGTGTCGCCGCCGATGGTCACCTGGCGCTCCTGCATGACCTCCAGCAGCGCCGACTGCACCTTGGCCGGCGCGCGGTTGATCTCGTCGGCGAGCAGGAAGTTGCCGAACACCGGCCCCAGCTCGGTGTCGAAGCGGCCGGAGTCCGGCCGGTAGATGCGCGTGCCGACGAGGTCGGCGGGCACGAGGTCGGGCGTGAACTGGATGCGGCGGAAGGAGCCGCCGAGCACGTCGGCCAATGTGCGCACGGTCAGGGTCTTCGCGAGGCCCGGCACGCCCTCGAGGAGCACGTGGCCGCCCGCCAGCAGCGCCACCAGCAGCCGCTCGAGCATGGCGTCCTGGCCGACGATCACGCGCTTCATCTCGTAGAGCGCGCCCTCGATGGCGTCGCGCACAGGAAGTTCTTCGTTCATGGCGGCCAGCCTGCCGCCCCGGGCGTCAGATCAAGATAAGAACGAGCGCATCGCGTCGTGCGTCTCGAACGGGCGCTCGACCTGCGGGACGTGACCGCACTCGAGCTCGAGGTGCTTCGCCGCCGGGAAGGTGCGCTCGACGTGCTTCATGAAGGCGATCGGGACGAGCGTGTCGCGCCGCCCCCACACGAACAGGGCGTCGTTCTGCATCGCGGCCAGCCGCGACCACAGCCCGTCGTCGCCGTGCGGCGCGTCGAGGTAGATGTTGCGCAGCACGGCGTGGAACGCGTGACGCCCGCGCGGGGTGGAGAAGGCGCGCAGGAACTCGTCGATGCCCGCGGCGGTCCAGTCGTCGTCGCCGCCGACGAAGCGGCGCACGAGCTTGTCGACGGGCATCGGCAGCATGGTCAGCTCCGGTCGCAGCATCCGGACCACCGGCGCCCAGCGGCGCGGCCGCAGCCACGCCATCGCCGGCGCCAGCAGCACCAGCCGGTCCACGCGCGAGGGGTCCGTCAGCGCCAGCTCCAGCGCGATCCGCCCGCCCATGCTGTTGCCGGCCACGTGCGCGCGCTCGATCTCCAGCGCGTCGAGCACGTCGGTCAGCACGCCCGCGAAGTAGCGGGCGTCGAACGGCGCGCGCAGCGGCTTGACCGAGTCGCCGAAGCCCGGCAGGTCGATCGCGATCACGCGGTGCGTGCGGCTCATGAGCGCGAGGGTGGGCAGGAAGGAGGCCTTCGTGCCGCCCAGCCCGTGCACGGCCAGCAGCGCCGGGCCGGTGCCGGCCTGCGCCGTGGCGATCGGGCCGTGCTTCGTGTCGACCATCTCCAGCCGCAGGCGCCCCTCCCCCGCGTCGCCCGCCGTGGCGGCGAGGAAGCCGGTGGCGACGTGCAGGTTGTGGCGCATCCGGATCCCGTCGCCGAGCGAGGCGAGGCCGCCGTGCCCGTTGGCGGCGCGCTGCCACGCCGAGGGCGGGCCGGTGATGACGGCGTCGGGCTCGCCGCCCGCGGCCACGATGCGGATGCCCTCGCCGTCCACCAGCGCGTCGTGGGCCTCGTCGCCGGACACCAGGCGCACCCGCGCCTCGAGCGGCGGATAGACCGCCGACGGGTCGTAGCGGTCGGCCAGCGACTTGACGGATTTACCGATCACGTGTTCGTATTTCCCCGATTTCGGGCCTCAGGTCTGTGCCGAGCGTCACAGTCTGAGGTTCCGTTTAGCCCTCCTTACGGGGATCTTCACGCATGGCGTCGATGGTGATGGCCATGCGCGTGCTGATCGCCGAGGACGAGCCCCGGGTGGGCGATGCCGTTGCCCGTGGCCTGCGCCGCGAGGGCATGGCCGTCGACCTCGCCCGCGACGGCGAGTCCGCGCTGCGCAAGGCGCTCGCCGCGCCCTACGACGTCGTGGTGCTCGACCGCGACCTCCCTGCCCTCCACGGCGACGACGTCTGCCGCATGCTGACCGCCGAGCGCCCCGGCACCAAAGTCCTGATGCTCACCGCCGCCGCCGGCGTCGACGACCTCGTCGACGGCCTCGCGCTCGGCGCCGACGACTACCTCTCCAAGCCGTTCCGGTTCGCCGAGCTGGTGGCGCGCACGCGCGCCCTGGCCCGCCGCAACGGCGCCCCCCGCCCGCCCGTGATGACCGCCGGCGACGTCGAGCTCGACCCGTCGCGGCGAACCGTCACGCGCGCCGGCAAGGAGATCGACCTCGCCCCCAAGGAGCTGGCCGTGCTCGAGGTGCTGATGGCGGCCGGCGGCGCCGTCGTGGGTCCCGACGAGCTGCTCGACAAGGCCTGGGACGAGGGCACCGACCCGTTCACCAACACGGTCCGCATGACCGTCATGACGCTGCGCCGCAAGCTCGGGGATCCGCCGGTGATCCACACCGTGCGCGGCGCCGGCTACCGCGTGTGACCCTCCGCCTCCGCCTGACCCTCCTCTACACGCTGCTCTTCGGGGCCTGCGGCGCGCTGCTGCTGGGCCTCAGCTCGTGGATCGTGCACCGCCAGGTCAACCGGACGCTGCCGCCGGGCTACGCCGAGCAGGCGCTCGCGCAGCTCGACGCCCAGTACTGGCTCGCCGGCGTCGGCGTGCTGCTCATCGCGATCGCGCTCGGCTACGTGGTCGCCGGCCGCGCGCTGTCACCGGTGCGCAGGGTCACCGGCCTCGCGCAGCGCGTGACGCAGGAGCGGCTCGACGAGCGGATCGCCATGTCCGGCCCGCGCGACGAGCTGCGCGACCTGGCCGACACGCTCGACGGGATGCTCGACCGCCTCGCCGCCGCCTTCGACGGCCAGCGCCGCTTCGTCGCCAACGCCAGCCACGAGCTGCGCACGCCGCTGACCATCATCCGCGCCGAGGTCGAGGTCGCGCTCGCCGACCCCGACGCGTCGGCGGCCGAGCTGCGCCAGATGGGCGCGGTCGTACTCGAGGCGGCCGACCGCACGCAGGAGCTGCTCGACTCGCTGATGGTGCTGGCCCGCAGCCAGCAGGCGCTGCCGCGCCGCGAGCCGGTCGACCTCGCCCAAGCGGCGCGGACGGCGGCCGCGATCTGCGAGCGCGAGGCGGAGGCGCGCCACATCGACGTCCGGCTCGACCTGCAGGGAGCGCCGATCGAGGGCGACCCGCCGCTCGTCGAGCGCCTCGTCGCCAACCTGGTCGAGAACGCCGTGCGCCACAACGTGCGCGGCGGCAGCGTGCGCGTGACCACGCGCCCCGGGCACGTCCGGGTGGAGAACACCGGCCCCGCCATCGCCGCCGACGACGTGCGGCGCCTGGCCGAGCCGTTCGAGCGCCTCGGGCGCGACTCAGACGGTCCCGGCGCCGGGCTCGGGCTGTCGATCGTGCGCGCGGTGGCCGACGCCCACGGCGCCGAGCTCACCCTGAACCCGCGCGCAGCGGGCGGGCTCGACGCCGAGGTGGCGTTCCCTCACAGGTCGCCGTCGGGCAGCGCGCCGGCGAGGATCCGCTCGACCTGGGCCGGCGTGAAGGGCGCCGAGGCGAGCGTGCCGTCCTCGTGGTAGGCGCGGAACAGGTGGCTGATGTAGTGCATGCGCTGCTCGAGCACCGACCAGTCCTCGGCGCCGCAGTCGTCGAGCGCGGGCGGGACCGGCTCGTAGCGCCCGACCAGCTCCCGTAGCTCCGGGTCGGTCACCTCGCCGGCCACCTCGAGGTTGCGGCCCAGCCACAGCACGATGCCCGGCAGCGTCATCACCATCAGCGACTCCGTGATCACCACCCGGCTGAGCTGGGTGAGCTTGCGCTGCAGCGGCCAGGCGAGCAGCCGGCGCGTCGGGGCCAGCGCGGCGTCCAGCGCCTCGCGGATCTCCGGCTGCAGGCGCGTCTGCTCGTGCAGCCCGATCTCCAGGTTGGCGAGCGTGACCTGCTCGGGCGACGGCCGCTGCTCGTAGCGCGCGAAGGCCTGGCGCAGGAGCGGCGGCTCGGTGGGCATGGCGCCGTCGTCGATCCAGCGCGCGAACACGAGGCCGATCTCCGCGAACACCTTCAGGTTCCCGCGCGCCACCGCGTCGCTCGCCAGCTCGAACGCGTCGAACGGCGTGTGCAGCTTCCCGAACCACGTGTTCTTGCGCAGGAGCCCGCGGCGCAGCAGCCAGCGCCAGAGCGACTGGATCGGATGCAGCAGCTCGGCGTCGCGCATGAGCTCGCCCTGCAGGCGGTAGAGCAGGTCCTCGCCGCGGATCGTGCGGCCCGCCTGGCGCGACGCCCAGGTGGCGAACGTGCACCAGTTCGCGCTGCCCGGCGGCATGGCCGCCGCGAGCCGCGAGTAGCACTCGGTGATCCGCAGGTTGCGGATCACCGGGTCGTCCATCGCCGCGATCTGCTCGACCTCGTCCTTCATGCGGCCGGGGTGAGGAGCTGGTCGGCCGGGGCGTCGTCGTCGCGCAGCACGTCGCCGCCGGGCAGGTCGAGCTCGGGCGCGGGCAGCTCCGGGAGCGGCGCGTCGGAGGCGAGGAAGACGTGGTTGCCGCCCGGGTCGGGGTGCCCGACGAGCGCCACGTTCTCGAACACCTCGCGCAGCGTGGCCTGCTCGGCGCGCACGAGCGCGCGCGGCTCGTAGTCGATGACGTTGAGCAGGTACAGCCCGTCCGGCCGCAGCACGCGCCGGATATCGCGCGCGAACTCCTCCGTGGTGAGATGCCACGGCACGGCGACGCCGCCGAACGCGTCGCCGACCACGAGGTCGGCCGAGTCCGTGGGCTCGCCCCGCAGCGTCAGCCGGGCGTCCCCCACGCGCACGCGCAGGTCCGGCCCGGTCCGCAGGCCCAGCCGCTCGCGCACGAGCTCGACGAGGTCGCCGTCGACCTCCAGCACCCGCGAGCGCGAGCCCGGCCGGGTTGCCGCGATGTAGCGCGGCAGCGTGAACCCGCCGCCGCCGACGAACACGGCGTCGAGCGGCCCCGCGGGCATGTCGTCGATGGCGGCGCCCATCCATTGCGTGTAGTCGAACTCGAGGTGCGTCGGGTCCTGGAGGTCGACGTACGAGTGGCGCAGGCGCTCGAGCCGCAGCACGCGCCCGCCCTCCCGCCCAGGGTCCTCCTCCACGCGCGCGCAGTGGTAGACGGTCTCGGCGTCGCACGGCGCGCCGGCCGCCAGCGTGGCGGCGCCCATGACGATCGCGCCGGCGCCGGCCGCCAGCGCAGCGCCGGTGCGGGCGACGACGAGGCCGAGCACGACGAGGACGACCCCCACGGCGACGACGGCGACGTCGGTGGGCACCAGCGGGACGATCACGAAGCCGGTCGCGAACGTGCCCACCAGCCCGCCGGCGGTCGCCCACGCCGACAGGCGGCCGACGACGGCGCCGGTCGTGTTCAGGTCGCGCAGCTGCATCCGCGCCACGGTCGGCGTCACGGCGCTGAGGACGGCGGCGGGCGGGAAGAGCGCCACCGCCGCGATCAGGACGGCAGCCGCGCCGGCGTCCTCGTCGAGCGCGCTGCCGAGGCCGCGCGCGAGCGGCACCGTCGCGATCGCCAGCGCCCCGCCGGCGGCCAGCAGCCCGGCCAGCAGCCGCCGCGGATCGAGCTCGTCGGCGGCGCGCCCGCCGACCGCCGCGCCGGCGGCGATGCCGGCCAGCACGGTGCCGATGATCACCGTGGTCGTCTCGATCGTCAGCCCGACGTACGGCGCGAGCAGCCGGATGCCGAGGATCTCCAGCACCAGGATCGCGCCGGACGAGATGAAGACGAGGGCGGCCGCGCCACGCACGGCCGGGACCCTAGATGCGCGAGTGCTCCCGCGGCGGCTCGCAGTCACCGCGGTCGATCACGCGGATCGTCTGGTGCTGCCGCTCGAACGTCTGCTCCGCGGCCAGCACGGAGCGCTGCAGCTCGGTGTCGACGCCCAGCAGCCCGTGGACCGAGACGCCGACCATCGCCACGCCAGAGCACAGCGCCACCGCGAAGACCGACCTCATTGTGCGACTCCCCATGGCCAGCCAGTCAAGCGGCATGACACTAAGGAGAGGTAAGCGGCAGCGAAGATTCCTTAAACGAGCCGCCTGAACCAGTGCAGCGACATCAAAGCGCCGCCGGCCACGAGCAGAAGGGCGCCGCCCGCGAAGGCCGCGGTGATCTCGCGCGGCTCGCGCTCGGTGGCGACCTGCGAGCCGAGCCGCTCGTAGACCGCTGACAGCCGGTCGGCGTCCTCGACCGTGAACGACTGCCCGCCGGAGGCCTCGGCGACCGCCTGCATCGTCGCGGGATCCGGGGTCGCCTGATGGGTCACGCCCTCGGCGTCGACCACGGTGCCCTCCGGCGTCCCGAGCGCCACCGTGTAGACCGGGATGCCGCCCTCTCGCGCGACGGTCACCGGGTCCTGCCCGCGCGTGGACTTGCCGTCGGAGATCAGCACCACCGCGGCCGGCGGCCGCTCGGCGCCGCCGCGAGCGATCAGGTCCAGCGCCGCCGCCAGCCCGTCGCCGCTCGCCGTCCCGCCCTTGGCCTCGATCGCCTCGATCGCCGCGCGCACCGGGGCGCGGTCGGTGGCCGGCGCCTCGAGCACGTCCGGCCGGCCGTTGTAGGTCACGGCACCCACCTTCACCCGCCGCGGCACGCTGTCGAGGAAGCGCGCGGCGGCCGACTTGACCGCGGCCAGCCGCGACGGCGCCACGTCGGTGGCGCGCATCGAGCCGGAGCGGTCGATCGCCAGCACGACCGTCGCCTGCTCGGTCGGCACCGCCACCGTCGCCTCAGGCCGCGCCAGCGCGATCGCCAGGGCGGCGAGCGCGGCCCCGTAGAGGGCGACCGGGGCGTGACGCCGCCAGCCCGGCGTGCGCGGCAGCGCGGATGCGCGCACGGCCGGGCCGGCGAACGCGTCGGCGGCGGCGCGCCGGCGCCGCTGAGCGGCGCCGTACGCGATCGCCGCCAACGGGACGAGCGCCAGGGCGATCAGGAAGGCGGGCGCCTGGAAGCTCACGGCAGCTGGTCGGGCCGCTGGCCGAGGGTGACCTGGATGGTGTGCTCGGAGCCGTTGCGGTCGACCTTCACGTCGACCTCGTCGCCGGGCTTGTTGTCCTCGATCGCCGTCGCGACGTCCTCGGGGGTCTGCACCTGGTCGCCGTCGACCTCGGTGATGACGTCACCCGCCTGGAGGCCGGCCTTCGCCGCGGGGCCGCCGGCCGTCGTCTCGCCGACCTGCGCGCCGCCGTTCTCGGCCGGCGCGGTCGAGACGCCGAGGTAGGCGTGCTCGGGCGCGGCGCCGCGCTCGAGCTGGGGCAGCACCTCCTTGACGGTGTTGGCGGGCACCGCGAAGCCGATGCCGACGCTGCCGTTGCCGCCGCCGGCGGTCGCGATCTGCGAGTTGACGCCGATCACCTCGCCCTTGGAGTTCAGCAGCGGGCCGCCCGAGTTGCCGGGGTTGATCGGAGCGTCGGTCTGGATGACCTTGTCGATCGAGAAGCCGTTGGGCGCCTGGATGTCGCGCTCGAGGCCGGAGACGATGCCCGCGGTCGCGGTGCGGTCGAGCCCGAGCGGATAGCCGATGGCGAGCGCGGTGTCGCCCACCTGCACGTTGTCGGAGTCGGCCAGGGCGAGCGGCTTGACGCCGTTGGCGGCGCTCGCGTCGACCTTGATGGCGGCGAGGTCGGTCGACTCGTCGACGCCGAGCACGCGCGCGTCGTGGAAGTCGCCGTCGTCCGTGAAGCGCACCTGGACCTGCGAGTTGTCGCCGACCACGTGGGCGTTGGTGACGATCGTGCCGTCGCTGTCGACCAGGAAGCCGGTGCCGGAGCCCTCGCCGGTGCGCACCGAGACGACGCTCGGGCTGGCGGCGGCGTAGATCGTGCGCACGAGGTTGCCGCGCGCGTCGCTGCTGGAGACCGACACCGGCGTCGTGGTGCCGGGGCTCGCGGGCGTGGCGCTGTTGCTGCCGTTGTCGGCCAGGCCGGTGCCGAGCAGCACGGCGGCGACCGCGACGGCGGACACGGTGCCGCCTCCGAAGGCGGCGAGCCAGCGCCCGCGGTCGCGCGGCGGCGGGGGCGGCGGCGGGTAGGCCGGCGGCGCCGCGTACGGCGGTTGAGGGGGCTGCGGCGGGGTGTAGGTCTGGGTCGGGGGCCCGTCGGTCCAGAGGCGGTTCACGGCGATCTCCTGAAGTGGGTGGCGACGGCGACGGTAAGTACGCGCGCGTCAGCTCCGCATAAGGCTTCAGGAGCCCTTGATGGACCCTTCACCAGCGCTTGAGGATCGCGTCCGAAAGTTGCACATGGAATGAGTGACCGACACGACGACGGCCTGGCCCTGTACCTGCGGCGCATCGCTCGCACGCCTCTGCTCACGCCGTCGCAGGAGAAGGATCTGGCCCGCCGCGTGGAGCGCGGCGACCTGGCCGCCAAGGACCACATGATCGAGGCCAACCTGCGGCTCGTCGTGCACGTCGCCAAGCGCTACCAGCGCGAGGACTCCGGGCTCACGATGCAGGACCTCATCCAGGAGGGCACGATCGGCCTCGTCCGCGCCGTCGAGAAGTTCGACTACCGGAAGGGCTTCCGCTTCTCCACCTACGCGACGCTGTGGATCCGCCAGGCGATCGGCCGCGCGCTGGCCGACAAGGGCCGGATCGTGCGGCTGCCGATCCCGGTGGCCGACCGCGTCCGCAAGCTCGAGATCGCCGAGCGCATGCTGTCCACCCGGCTCGGCGGCACCCCCAGCTCGGAGGAGCTGGCCGCCGACCTCGACTGGGAGCTCGAGGAGGTCGAGCGCCTGCGCGGCGCGGGCCGGCGGCCCGCCTCGCTCGACGCCCCGATCGCCGACGACGGCGAGACCGAGCTGGGCGACCTGCTCGCGTCCGACCTCCCGTCGCCCGAGGACGAGGCGATGGCCGGCGCCGAGCGCGACGGCGTGACCGCCGCGCTCGGGCACCTCGGCCCGGTCGAGCGGCGCGTGCTCGAGCTGCGCTACGGCCTCGGCGACGAGGCGCCCGCACACGCCCGCGGAGACCGCGCGCGCGCTCGGCGTCAAGCCGCACCAGGTGCGCCAGGTCGAGGACCGGGCGCTGCGCGCGCTCGGGCGCCCTCCCCTTCACGCGAGAGCTGCTTAACGCCGCGTGACGGTCAGCTCGACGCGCCGGTTGAGCGCCCGGCCGCGGGCCGTGCGGTTCGACGCGCGCGGGCGGGTCTCGCCGCGCGAGGCGGTGCTGAAGGTCGCCTTGACGCCGTGGCTGCGCAGGTAGCCGCAGACGGCCTTGGCGCGCGCGAGCCCGAGCTCCTCGTTGGCGGCGTCGTCGCCGAGGCCGCTCGTGTGGCCCGTGCAGCGCACGCCGCGTGAGCCGGCGAGGTTCGGGAGCAGGCGGTCGAGCCAGCGGCGCGTGACCTTGAGCAGCTTGGCGCTGCGGATCTCGAACTGGGCGGCCGGGGAGCTGAGCGTGCGGCGGCTGGCGACCAGCGTGGCGCGCAGGCGCGTGGTGAGCGGCTCGTCGGCGCCGACCGGGGTCGCGTCGACGGTGAGGCGGGTGCGCAGGCCCTCGGGGTTCTCGCGCAGCAGCCGGCGGCCGAGCGCGTTCAGCCGGATCTCGACCTCGGCGCTGGAGGCGCCGCCGGGGGTCACGCGGCCGGTGCCGATCAGGCGCAGCGCGGAGGAGCGGGCGGCGCCGGCGACGTCGGCGTAGACGCGCACCGTGCAGTCGGCGATCAGGGCGCCGTCGAGCGTGCAGCCGACTCCGACCTCGCTGCCGCGGACGGTGACGCCGGCGGATGCGGTCGGGGACTTCTCGCCGCCGATCACCTCGGCCGTGAGCGTCGGCACCGTCCACGTGTGGACGGCCGGCGTCGCGTCGACGTTGCCGGCGGCATCGATCGCCCGCGCCTCGAGCGTGTGAGGGCCGGCGGCGAGATCGCTGAAGGAGGCCGGATCGGCGCAGGCGGCGAACTCGCCGCCGTCGAGGCGGCACTCGTAGCTGTCGCCGCCGCCGAGGTCGAAGGTCGCCGTGCTCTTGCGGACGCTGGCGGCGATCGTCGTGTCGGGCGCCGTCGTGTCGACGCGCCAGCTCACCGTCGCGGGCGAGGCGTCATTGAGGCCGCCGTAGCTGGCGCGGACCTTCAGCGTGTGTGCCCCGTCGGCGAGGCCGGCGAGCGCGACGGGATCGGCGCAGGCGGTGAAGGCGGCGCCGTCGAGCGAGCACTCGAAGGTGGCGTCGCCGCGGTCGGAGTCGATGTCGATCGTCGCGGCGGCGGTCGCGGTGAGGGCCGGCGGGCCGGACACGATCGTGGTGCCGGGCAGGACGAAGGCGGCGCTGTGGGCGGCCAGCGAGCCGGCGCTGTTGGTGCCCGTGACCTTCAGGCGCAGCGTCTTGCCCTCGTCGTCGGGAGTGACCACGTAGGTCCCGCCGGTGGCGCCGGCGATGTCCGCGCAGGCGGTGCCGTCGGGCGCGCAGCGCTGCCACTGGCGCGAGAGCGTCAGGTGCCCGCCGCGCCACGTGCCGAGCGAGGCCACGGCGGCGGTCCCGCCGGGCGTGAGCGCGAAGGCGGGGTTGGTGTCGGCCACCGGGCTGAGGTCGGTCGTGTCGGTCGCGGTGTTGTTGGTCGGCTTGTACTCGCCGGTGGCGCCGGTCGGCGTGGCGGCGACGCGCAGCGTGGCGTCGTCGGTCGCGCTGCCCGCGCTGGCGGTGATCTGGAAGGTGGCGCCGGCGCCGTCGGCGAGGTCGACCGTCGTGTCGGGCAGGCCGGTGCCGGAGGCCGCCGGGCACGAGCCGGTGCAGGTCCACTCGATGTCGGTGAGGCCGGAGGTCAGGGCGCTCGCCTCGACCTCGGCGTCGTCGACCGGGTTCGGGCCGTGGTTGGTCACGGTCGCGGTCCACGAGAGCGTGCCGGCGCGGTCGGTGCCGGCGAGGCCGTCGGTGACGGTGGTCTCGAGGTCGACGGGCAGGCGGACGCTGCCGTGGCGCACCTCGTGGTTGTCGTTCTGGCCGCCCGTGCCGGCCACGAAGCCGAGCTTGAGGTCCTGCGGCGGGGCCGGGAGGGCGAAGTCGGAGAGGACCTGCTGGATCTGGCCGTCGGCGTAGGTGATGAAGACCGACAGCTTGTCGTCGACCACGGCGACGCGAGCGTGCAGCGGCTGCGAGCGGTTGGTGCGCAGCGGCTGCGCGGCGGCCGCGTGACCGAGGTACGTGTAGCCCTGCGACTGGCCGCCGCGGACGACGACCGTGTTCTTGCTCAGGGCGTTCGTGATGCCGGTCTGGCCGCAGAACGCGGTGTTGGCGAAGTTGCCGTAGACGTCGAACGCCACGCCGACGTAGGCGCCGCTGAGGCCGGCGTTCGCGCCGCAGTTGGAGTAGCCGAGCGAGCCGCCGAGCTGGCCGAGGTGGAAGGCGCCCTCGTTCTGGGCGCCGTCGTAGAGGAAGAAGGCGAGGCCGTCGGCCTGGGTGCCGCCCCAGATCGCGAAGTCGAACTCGGCGAGCACGCCGTCGGTGGACGGGAAGCTCTGGGTGAGGCGGACGCTGCCGGAGCTGTTGTTGGTGGCGGGCGTGAGGCGCATCCAGCCGTTGCCCTCCCCGTCGGTGGGCGCGGTCAGCGCGGCCGTGCCCGAGGTCTGCCAGCCGGCGCCCATCGTCGAGTTCGTGAAGTTCTCGGTGATGGGGAACGGTCCGGAGGCCTGCGCGGGGGCGGCGGCGAGGAGGATGAGGACGAGGGAGATGAAAAGGGCTCTGGATGGCATCGGCCGGGCGATCGGCAGCCGGCCGCGCGGCTAAAGCCCGGCGTCTTCGCGCGGACAACGCCGGTCTAGCCGGCGAGCAGCGTCGCCACGTCGCGGTCGGCGGCGGCGAGCGCCTCGCGTGGCGTCATGCGGCCCGTGAGCGCCGCGTGGACGCGGCCGGCGATCGCCTCCGCCATCTCCGGCCAGTGCGGTGTGATCGGGTGCGCGCGGCCGCTCTCGAGCGCGCGCTCGAGCTCGAGCGAGTACGGCAGGTAGTCGAGCACCGCGGAGCCCGCGTAGGACTCCGACAGCGCGGTCGGCAGGCGGTAGCGCCTGGCGACGCGCACCGCCTCGTGGCGACCGGTCAGGTACTCGGCGAGGGCAAGCGCGGCCGGCTCGGTCTTGGCGTCCTCGGCGACGACGACGCCCCGGCCGAGCAGCACCGGGACCGCCGGCCGGTCGCCGAACCCGGGCAGGTCGATGATCTCGTAGTCCGACGACCAGTGCCCGACCCGCAGCGCGCGGAAGCCGAACGCCCAGTCGCGCAGCACCGTCGCGCCCTGCGCGAACGCGAGCCGCGCGTCGCCCGTGTTCATCCGCATCACCGACCGCGGCACCGCGCCGCGTGCGACCCCGCGGCTCATCAGCTCCAGCGCGCGCAGGTTCTCCGGGCTGTCGAGCTCGCTCGCTCTGCCGTCCTCGGCCAGCACGCTCCCACCCGCCGAGTACGCGAGCTCGAGGAAGTGCAGCGCCAGCTCCGGCCCGCGCGCGCCCGCGTAGACGAGGCCGTTCGCGCGCCGGCCGATCCCGTACGCCTCCTGCCAGGTGAAGGGCGGCGTCCCCGCGTTCGGCGTGTCGTAGTAGAGGAAGCCGACGTCGACGAAGCGCGGGAGCGCCCAGTACCTGTCGTCGTAGCGGGCGAGCTCGAGGGCCGCGCCCACGAAGTCGTCCTTGCGCTTCTCGACGCGCTCGGTGAGGTCGGCGATCAGGCCCGTCTGCACGTGGTGGGCGAGCCACGCGGAGTCGATCAGCGCGACGTCGCAGACGTCAGGGATCCGCCCGTAGCCGTCGAGCGCCTGGAAGCGCGCGGTGAAGCCGTCGTCGCGGTGGGTCTGGTTGAAGCGCCGCACCGCCGTCGACTCGGGCTTCTCCAGCGCGCCGATCGCGCAGTAGGTCGCGTTGCCGCCGCCGACGTCCTCGCTCACGGCCGGCGTGCCGGCCCGGCGGTCCTCGCCGCCGCACGCGGCGAAGACCAGGACCGTCGCGATGAGCAACCGCGCGCGCACTCCGGAGGCCGGGATACCCGGCGCAAGACGGGCGTGCACGCGCGACTCTCGTCGGCTGGTGCGCACGATGGCGCGGGCGCGACGGCGCTGAGATGCTCGGGACCGTCCATGGATGAGATCGACGTGGCCGACCGGGCGGCGCGCGGCAAGGCCGTGCGGATGCTGGCCTCGCCGTTCGCGTTCTTCCGCGGCGCGGCCGCGCTGATGGCCGCCGACCTCGCCGCCGTGCCGCACACGGGCCTGACCGTCCAGCTGTGCGGGGATGCGCACCTCTCGAACTTCGGCGGCTTCGCGGCGCCCGATCGTGAGCTGGTGTTCGACATCAACGACTTCGACGAGACCGCTCAAGGCCCGTTCGAGTGGGACGTCAAGCGGCTTGCCGCCAGCGTGGCCGTCGCGGGTCGCGAGCTCGGCCTCGAGAGGCCGGCGCGGCGCGAGGCGGTGGAGGCCGCCGTGCGCTCCTACCGCGAGGCGATGCGCGAGTTCGCCGCCTTGCGGAACCTCGAGCTCTGGTACGCCCGGCTCGACGTCGGGCGCATCCTCAGCCACCTGGGCGACAGCGTGACCGAGAAGGAGCGCAGCCAGTTCAAGCGGCGCGTCGCGGGCGCGCGGACCAAGGACCATCTGCGCGCGCTGTCGAAGCTGACCGAGTGCGTCGACGGCAGGCCGCGCTTCGTGAGCCGTCCGCCGCGGATCGTCCCGATCGAGGACCTGTTCCCCGGCGTCGACGTCGAGGAGCAGATCCTGCCGCTGCTCCGTGCCTACCGCCGCAGCCTGCCGGTCGACCGCAAACACCTGCTCGAGGGCTACCGCTACGCGCACATGGCCCGCCGGGTCGGCGGGGTCGGCAGCGTCGGGACCCGCGCGTGGGTCGTCCTGCTGATCGGCCGCGACGGCGACGACCCGCTCTTCCTCCAGGTCAAGCAGGCCGGGCCGTCCGTGCTCGAGCGCTACGCCGGCCGCCGCGCGGTCCGCAACCACGGGCAGCGCGTCGTCCACGGGCAGCGCCTCATGCAGGTGGACGGCGACATCTTCCTCGGCTGGCTGCGCGCCGGCTGGGTCGACGACACGCCGCGCGACTACTACCTGCGGCAGTTGTGGGACTGGAAGCTGGGCGCCGACGTGGAGGAGATGTCCGCGACCCGCCTTACCGTCTACGTCACGCTCTGCGGCTGGACCCTCGCGCGCGCCCACGCCCGCTCCGGCGATCGCGTCGCGATCGCCGCCTATCTCGGATCCGGCGATGCGTTCGACCGGGCGCTCGCCAGGTTCGCGGAGGCGTACGCGGACCAGACGCAGCGGGACCACACCGCGCTCGAGCGGGCCGTGCGCGAGGGCCGGGCCGCCGCCGAGCGCGGCGTATGACCTGGCTGACCCATTACGACCGCCGCTGGCTGCGCAGCGACGTCGCCGCGGGGATCGCGGTCACGGCGCTGATCGTGCCGAAGAACCTCGGCTATGCGGGCATCGCCGGCGTCCCGCTGCAGAACGGGCTCTACGCCGCGGCGGCCGGCGGGATCATCTACGCGCTCTTCGCCACGTCCCGGCACATCTCGACGGGACCGAGCTCATCGCTCGCCGCCGTCGCCGGCGGCGCGGTCCTGGTCACCGGCCTCGCCGGCGGGGAGGCGGCGCAGCTGGTCGCCGCGATCGCGCTCGCGACCGGGCTGCTGTTCCTGTTGCTCGCGCTCTTCCGGCTGGGCTGGATCGCCAGCTTCCTGTCGAAGGCGGTGGTGACCGGGTTCCTGGCGGGAGCCGCGATCGACGTCGTCATCGGGGAGCTGCCGAAGCTGACCGGCACCTCCGCGGAGGGCGACAACGCGTGGCGCGAGCTGGGGTCGTGGATCCGGGCGCTCGGCGAGACGGACGCGTTGACGCTGCTCGTGGGCGGCGGCGCGCTCGCCGTGGTGCTCGTGCTGCGCCGGATCGCGCCGGCGGTGCCCGGCGCGCTCGTGCTCGTCGCGGGCCGGGCTGCTGGCCTCGGCGCTGTTCGACCTCGGCGCGCACGGCGTCGCGCTGGTCGGCAACGTGCCGAGCGGCCTCCCGACCCCCGAGGTGCCGGACCTCGAGCTGGTCGGCGACCACTACGCGACGATCGGCATCGCGGCGGTCGCCTTGCTGCTGATCGGGTTCTCCCAGACCGCGGGCGACGCGCGGGCGTTCGCCGCGCGCCATCACTACCGCATCGACGTCGACCAGGAGTCCGTCGCCCAGGGGATGGCGAACGCCGGCGCCGGCCTGTTCCAGGGGATGCCGGTGTCGACGAGCTTGTCGGCCAGCTCGCTCAACGAGTCGTCGGGCGCCCGCACGCAGATGTCCTCGCTCATCACCGGCGGGCTCGTGCTCGCGACGCTGGTCTTCCTCGCGCCGCTGTTCTCAGACCTCCCGAAGGCCGTGCTCGGCGCCGTGATCATCGACGCCGTCGTCTTCGGCATGATCGACGTCGCCGAGCTGCGCCGCCTCCACCGCGTCACCCGGTTCGACTTCTGGATCGCCGTCGCGGCGATCGTCGGCGTCCTCTCGGCCGGCGTGCTCACCGGCGTCGTGATCGGCGTCGCCCTCTCGCTCCTGTGGCTCGTCTACGTCGCGACGCAGCCGCCGATGCCGCTGCTGGGCCGGGAGCCCGGCACCCAGGTCTTCCGCGACATCGACGAGAACCCGGACGACGAGACCTTCCCGGGCATCGTCGTCCTGCGCCTCGACGGCGGGCTCTTCTTCGCCACCGCGGAGGCGCTCGAGGACCGGATCCGCGAGCTGCCCCAGGACGGCCGGCGGGCGCTCGTGCTCAGCCTCGAGGGCGTCAACTTCGTCGACTCCCAGGGCTCGGCGAAGCTGACCGAGATCCACCGGCTGACGCAGGCCGACGGTGTGACCCTGCGGCTGGCCCGCGTCAAGCCGCACGTCCGCGCCGTGCTGGAGGCCGACGGCGTCGTCGACCTCGTCGGCGCGGATCACATCCACGGCAACGTGCACGGCGCCGTGGTCGCGTGGCGATACCTGCCAGCGGAGAGGGAGGGATTCGAACCCTCGGACGAGGTTGACCCCCGTCACACGATTTCCAGTCGTGCCCGTTCAGCCGCTCCGGCACCTCTCCTGGAAGAGAGGCAGCGTAGCGGCTGAACGGCAGCGGTCAGGGGCAGCCGAGGATCGACGACTCGACCGGGTCGGCCGTCAGCACGTCGAGCATGCCGATGCCGCAGTCGATGGTGTCGAGCTCGCCGTCGCGGGCGTCGATGCGGTCGTCGCCGGAGCCGCCGTCGAGCACGTCGGAGCCCTTGCCGCCGGCGATCTTGTCGTCACCGTCGAAGCCGAAGAGCTGCTGTTCGCGGGAGGCGCCCGTGAGCACGTCGTCGAACTGCGAGCCGAGCACCGTCTCGACCGTGCGATCGATGCGGTCGTTGTCGCCGGAGCGGCCGTCGAACGGCATCCCGTCGACGCCGACGCGCACGCCCTCGGTGGCGAAGAAGTAGCTGGCCGTGTCGACGCCGAAGCCGCCGTCGAACTCGACGCGCGACGGCGCGTCGGCGCCGATCGCGTAGTACCGGTCGTCGCCGGCGCCGCCGTTGATCGACACCGCGTGGCGCGACGCGACCGAGGCCACATCGTTGCGGTCGCCGAGGTCGAGCCAGACCTGCTTGGTGAGGAAGCAGCGGGCCGAGTTGGAGTCGAGCCGCACGCACCCGGTGGCGCGCTTGAGCTTGAGCGGACCGGCGTTGTCGATGATCACGACCGACAGCGGGCGGTCCTCGACCGTGATGAGGTTCGTCTCGGCGGGCGCGGCGGTGAGCTGCATCGTGCCGGAGATGCCGGAGTACCGCTCGAGGGTGGCGCCCTGCGCCACTGAGGGGAGGGCGACGGTGGCCGCGACCAGGGCGGCGAGGGGGAGGAGTCGGTTCATGGCCGGGACTCTCGCCCCGCGCACCTACGGCAGCCCTACGGCCCGCTTACTGCCACTTGCCCCGCACCAGCACGGGGACGCGCTCGCCCTCGCGCGTGATGCCCGTGACCGTCATCTCCGGCGAGCCGATCATGAAGTCGATGTGGATCTGACTCTCGTTGACGCGGTCGCGGATCTGCTCGGGCAGCAGGAACGGGAAGCCCTGGCCGAGCGCGATGTGGCTCGCCGCGTTCTCGTCGATCAGCGTGTCGTAGAAGACGGTGTCGAGCTTGCCGATCCGGCCCTCGTCGTCGACCAGCGCCACCTCGCCGAGGCGCGCCGCCCCCTCGTCGTGCCCGGTGATCGTGCGCATGGTGTCCTGCGCCGTGTCGGCGTCGACCTGCACCGCGCGGCCGCCCTCGAAGCGCACGCGCAGGTTGCGCACGACGGTGCCGTCGGCCAGCACGAGCGGCTTGCTCGAGGTGACGTGGCCGTCGGCGCGCTCGGGGTCGGGCGAGGTGAAGACCTCCTCGGTCGGCAGGTTCGGCATGTGCTCGATCCCGTCGACGGTCGAGAAGCGCGCCGCGTCCCAGCGGTGGTCGGGCAGCATGCCGACCGTCAGGTCGGTGCCCGGGCCCTCGTAGTGGAGCGCGTCGAAGCCGCGGTCGGTGAGCCGGCGCGCCGCCGTCTCGAGCGTGTCGGCGCGGGCGCGCCAGGCGGCGATCGGGTCGTCCTCGTCGAGCCGCAGGATGTGCAGGATCCGCTCGTCGAGCGCGGCCAGCGCCTCCTCCGGGGGCAGGTCGGGGAACACGAGCGAGGCCCACGCCGGCGACGGCGCGGGGATGATCGACCAGTTGGTCGTGCGGTCGTTGACGACCTTCCCGGACTCCTTGACCGCGGGCAGGCGGTCCTTGCCCGACCGCACCGGGTCGAGGTCCTCGAGCAGCCCGGGCGCCGAGGGGCCCGACAGCCCGATCCGCGCCGCGCGCTGGTCGCCGAGCGCGAGGATGCGCGACCCGTACCAGTCCGGCACGAACTCGAGCGTCTCCTCGCGCGCGTGCTCGACCCGCGCGCGCTTGATCCACGGATCGAACCACGCGACGTCCACGAACTTGGCCCCGCGCCGGTACGCGCTGGCCGCGATCGCGCGGGTCAGGTCCTCCTTGCCCGGCTCACACGTCACGGAGACGATCTGATCACGCTGAACGTTGGCCCCGAAGCCGACTACCAGCTCCGCAAGGCGCTCGAGGGTGGATGCGTCCATACGCCGACCATATCTAGCCCGGTATGCAGCGCATCGACGCGTAAACGCACGGCCCGGCCGGAGCTCGGAAGTCCCGGACCTCGCTCATCGGGATCAGCGGGAGCATCAGGCGTGACGGAGTGTCGCCCCCGAAGTGCAGCGTGTTGACGCCCGGCAGCGTCTTCTGCACGTACGCGTAGTCGTTGTCGTCGAGCGGCGGCGCGTGCACCTTGACGACCAGCTCGTGGCCGGGCAGGAACACGTGCCCGACCGGGAAGACGTCGATCAGGTAGTCGGCGACCTCGCCGGGCGTGACCAGCGAGCGCTCGGTGTGCGGGCGCCACGGCCGGTAGATCCGGCCGTCGGCGGTGAACTGCGACTGCGAGCGGTCGATCTGCCGATGGCTCGCGCGCAGCATCCCGCGGTTGAGGTAGAGCAGCGAGCCGTCGGGCGCGCGGTCGATGAGCTGCACGAACAGCTCGGTGTCGGGCGCGCTGGACGACACGAACAGGTTGGCCGTGACCGGCCCCGCGATCGCCGTCGCCTCGTCGAAGCGCATCGCCAGCTCGAGCTCGTCCGGCCCGCCCGGGCTCGTCACCTCGCCGCCGGTGCTCGATCCGGCCAGGTGCGCATACGACTGCCGGCGCGAACCGTTCACCCAACTCGCACTTCCCTGCGTCACCTCACCCCTGTTGAGGGTCAGACCCTCAACATTGGCGTAGACGTCGGTGAACTGCGTCTGGCCGAGCGGGAAGCCGTCGGAGTCGATCTCCCCCACTACGCGGCCTTCGCCCTGGTAGCCGAGGAGCACGCGGGACGTGGTGCCGTCGAAGCCGGGCTTGCCGAGCAGCCAGTGGTCGAGCCAGGCGGCGCGGTCCTTCATCAGGTGCGGGTCGGTCTGCGTGCCGTGCTCGCCGTTGACCAGCACGAGCCGCTTCGGGATCCCCGCGGGCAGGTGGTCGAAGACGTTGGTCGGGCCGCGGCCGCCGGTCTGCTCGTCCTGGTAGGCGGCCGTGATGTGGACCGGCACCTGGATCCGCTCGACGTAGGTGACGAGCGAGCGCGAGCGGTACCACTCGCTGTCGGTGTCGTCGAGGCCCTGGATGAGCGGGTCCTCGAGGATCGTGCGCGAGCGGCCGGCCTGGTTGGCCGCGCACTGGGCGCTCGTGCTCTCAGGCGGGATCAGGCCGCCGGCCGTGCCGCCGCCGATGTCATACACCGGCCGCACGGCGCCGGTCCACAGCAGCGGGAAGCCGTAGTTGGTGACGCCGCCCGGATAGACGATGTCGCGGTAGAGGTCGCCGATCAGGCCGGAGGTGCTGACCGCGCGCAGGTGCTTCGGCCGCGTGGAGGCGACCATCATGCCCGTGAGGCCGCTGTAGGAGTGCCCGAAGATCGCCACGTCGCCGTTCGACCACGGCTGCTTGGCAATCCAATCGTCGATCACCTCACGGCCGTCGAGCGCCGAGCGCCAGCTGAACACGTCGAACTCGCCCGACGAGCAGCCCGTGCCGCGCAGGCTCGCGAGCACGGTCACGTAGCGGTCCTCGAAATACTTGGCGTGCGCCTCGCGCGTGCCGGTCTGGGCGGGCACCGGGAGTCCCGTCGGCCCGGCCACGTGGCCGATCGGCGTCTGGCCCTCGTCCGAGCCGCTCTCGTAGCCCGACATCTCGAAGTAGGCGGGGCACGGCGTGGCGGCCGTGCAGTGGCCGGGGACCTTGACGTTGAGCGCGATGCTCGCGCCGTCGGACATCGTCACGTAGTGGGTCGGCGCGGCGGCCGCGGGGGCGGCGAGGGCGAGCAGGAGGGCGCCCGCCAGGAGGAGGAGTCGTGTGGCGATCATCACGAAGTCCTGAACGCGCGTCGCGGCCGATGCTTGCGGTCCCGCAATCGGGGGATTCCCGCGCCGGCGACCCGGGCGTACGCTCGGAGCGATGCGTAGAGCGGTCGTTGTGCTCCTTGTGTTGGCCGGCTGCGGCGGCGACGACCCGGCGCCGCCACGCGAGCAGCCGCAGGTGGCGGCGCCCGATGCCGGCATGCGCGCCGGCCACGGCGTCGAGGCGCGCCGCGTGACGGTGCCGGCCTCCGACGCGACGGCGCCCGAGGCGATCCTGGAGCTCGGCGGGATCGAGGCCGTCTCCGGCGGTCCCGCGCCCGCGCCGGTGCGCCTGGGAGCGCCGGAGCTCCGGCCGACGGCGGTCGGCCGCGACAAGCAGGGCATGACGCGGATCCGCGTCAGCCTCGAGGCGCGGCTGCGCTGCGGCGGCGAGGACGTGCCGCTGGTCCGCTACTTCCCGCCGCCCGAGATCGCGCGGCCGCGGATCCCGCCCGGATCGCTCGCCCCCACCCAGCTCACGCGCAGCGTGCGGTTCGCGCTGCGCTGCCCGGACGGCGAGCCCGCTGCCGCCGACGGCACCGTGTGGGCCGACGCGACGAGCGCCTGGGAGACGGAGTCCAGCAGCGCGCCGATCCGCTTCACCTACCGCCCCTGAGCGCGCTCTCGGTGGCGAGCCGAGCGTGGGCGCCCGAGCCGGCTTAGGCGGAGGGGGTGGGATTCGAACCCACGGTACCGGGGTTACCGGTACAACGGTTTTCGAGACCGCCCGATTCAACCACTCTCGCACCCCTCCGGATGCGACTCCGCAGGGTAGCGAGTCAGGTCACCTGCGAGAGCGGAAGAACGCGCGCAGGAGCTCGGCGGATTCGTCGGCCAGCAGGCCCCCGGCGACGTCCGGGCGGTGGTTGAGCCGGGGCTCGGCGAGGATGTCGAGCACCGAGCCGGCGGCGCCCGCCTTCGGGTCGACCGTTCCGTAGACGACGCGCGGGATGCGGCCGAGCACGATCGCGCCCGCGCACATCGCGCACGGCTCGAGCGTCACGTAGAGCACCGTGTCGAGCAGCCGCCACGAACCGAGCGCCCGCGCGCCCTCGCGGATGGCGATCATCTCGGCGTGCGCGCTGGGGTCCTCGCGCAGCTCGCGCTCGTTGTGCCCGGCGCCGATCACCTCGCCGGCGTGCACGAGCACCGCGCCGACCGGCACGTCGTCGTGCTCGAGCGCCCGTTCGGCCTCGCGCAGGGCAAGCCGCATGAAGTACTCGTCGCGGGCGAAGAAGCGTTCAGGTGTCACATTCGCAAGTTGTTGCGTAACTTCGGGGTGCCGACAATGTTGTACGTGAGGCGGACCGCTCTCGGCGGCACCGTCGCCGCCACTTCATGCTGAAGCCGTCCCGCCTGATCGCTCCCCTCGTCGCCGCCGCCGTGCTGGCGGTGCCCGCCCCTGCCGGCGCCCAGACCGCGCGCACCGCGGCCTACTCGCCCGGCGAGGTGGTCGTCCGCTACGAGCGCGGCACCAGCCGGCGCGAGGAGGCGGCCGTGCAGCGCGCAACCGGCGTCGGAGCTCCGAACGCCTTCGCGCCGCGCACGCGCGTGCTGACCATCGAGGACGGCCAGAGCGTGGCGGACACGGTCGGCGAGCTGCGGGCGCGGCCCGAGGTCGCGACCGCCGCGCCCAATGCCCGCGCGCACCTGGCCGGCTTCATCCCGCGCGATCCGGGCCGCGCCGGCGGCGACGGCGGCTGGCAGGACCTGCAGTGGAACTTCCTCGCCCCCGCGGGCGTCAATGCGCCCGACGCCTGGCAGCACCTGCTCGACTTCGGGCATCCGGGCGGCCGCGGCGCTACCGTCGCGGTGCTCGACACCGGCGTGGCGTACAAGGACCGCAGGCGCTTCCGCAGGTCGACCGACTTCTCGCGCGGCGACTTCGTGCCCGGCTACGACTTCGTGGACGAGGACAGGTTCCCGCACGACGAGAACGGCCACGGCACCCACGTGGCCAGCACGATCGGCGAGAGCACGCATAACGACCGCGGCGTCACCGGGCTCGCCTACGGCGCGAAGATCATGCCCGTGCGCGTCCTCAACGCGCGCGGCGAGGGCGAGAGCGCCGCGATCACGGCCGGCATCCGCTTCGCCGTCCGCCACGGCGCAGACGTCATCAACCTCTCGTTCGAGTTCGACGACACGTTCCGCCAGTTCGGCGCGTCGGAGATCCCCGACGTGCTCGCCGCCGTCCGGTTCGCGGCGCGCCGCGGCGTGGTGGTCGTCGCCGCCGCCGGCAACTTCGAGCGCCCGGCGATCTCCTATCCCGCGCGCGCCCAGACCGTGATCGCGGTCGGCGCGACGACCGAGCACGCCTGCCGCGCCCGCTACTCGAACGTCGGCCGCGGGCTCGACCTCGTGGCGCCCGGCGGCGGGCCGGACGACCCCGGCGACGCGACGTGCCCGAAGGGCCTGCCGGAGGGGCGCGACATCTACCAGACGACCTTCCCGTGGGCCGGCGTGCAGAGCGCGCCGCGCAGCACGTCGAGCTACCGCCGCTTCGGGCTGCCGAGCGGCTTCATCGGCACCTCGATGGCGGCCCCCCACGTCTCGGCCGCCGCCGCACTGGTCATCGCCTCGGGCATCCTCGGCCCGGACCCCACGCCGCAGGCGGTGCAGGAGCGCCTCCAGGCCACGGCGATCGACGCCGGGGTGCCCGGCTACGACGAGGCGTACGGGTACGGCCGGCTCGACGCCGCCGGCGCCACCGACCCCGCGCGCTAGGTCGTTCGGATGATGAGCACCGAGCAGGGCGCGTGGTGCGAGACCTTGTTGGGCACCGAGCCGAGCAGGAACCGCTTGGCGCCGGTCATGCCCTTGTTGCCGACCACGATCAGGTCGGCGCCGCGCTCCTCGGCGACGTCGAGGATGGCGTCGGCCGGGTCGCCCTCGCGGGCGTAGGTGTTCACGCTCACGCCGGCCTCCTCGACCTTCTCGGCGGCCTCGCGCAGCGTCGCCTCCACGTCCTCGCGCGGGTTGACCATCCACTGCAGGTCCTCGGGCGCCTGGCGCGCCTCCTCGCGCAGCCTCTGGTTCGAGACCGGCTCGTAGGCCGACACGAGCTCGATCGAAGCGCCCACCGCCTTGGCCAGCTCGGTTGCCTCGCGCACCGCCTCGCCGGCCGTCTGCGACCCGTCGGTTCCCACCACGATGGACTGGAACATGGCGCGCGATCATAGCCATGCCCGGCGCGCGGCTCGCCGGTTCAGAGCTTGGTGAGGGCGATGATCATGCCCGCCAGGACGAACACGACGATCAGGGCCTGGGTGATGAGCCAGAAGCGCGGCACGGGCCGCCTAGGCTAGACCTCCGCCCCGGTGCGCGACTGCGCCGTCACCGTCGTGACCGGCAGCCCGAGCCCGGCGGCCTTCGAGGGCAGGTCGAGCTTGAGCCACTTCGAGACCTTCGTCGGCAGCGTCGAGATGATCAGCTCGTCGAAGCCGTGCAGGTGGACCGCGTCCTGGATCGCCGCGAGCGGCTCCGGCACGCCGACCATCGCGTCGACCGGCGAGCCGGCCGCCTCCTCGAGCAGCGGCAGCGCCAGCTCGATCGTCGTCTCGGCCTCGGACTGCGACTGGTCCTCCGGGTCGACGAGCGTGTGCAGCCCGTGGGTCGCGTTGGGCACGAGCAGCGTGAACTCGCATGGCCCGCGCGAGACCCGCTCGCGCACGGCTTCGAGCAGCGCCGGTGTCGCGGCGGTCTTGTTGGCAACCACGAGGATCCGGGCGGCGGAGGACTCCATCGGTCACTCTCCCTTCGCGAGTGGTCGAGCCGATTGTCCCACTCAGGGCAACGCCGCGCGCAAGCGGCGTCCCGCCTCGCCCAGGGCGGCCTCCGGCAGGCGCGTGTAGCCGAGCAGGAGCGAGGGCGGACGGGGACGCCCGGCCACGTGCGGACCGAGGGGATCGACCGCCACCCCGCGCGTCGCGGCCGCCGCCACCGCCTCGGCTTCCGTGATGCCGCGCGGCAGGCGGGCGAGCACGTGCAGGCCGGCCGCCACGCCCTCGACCTCGAGCCCGCTGAGCGCGCCGAGCAGCGCGTCGCGGCGCCGGCGGTACGCGGGGCGGGTGCGGCGCAGGTGGCGGTCGAGCTCGCCGTGCTCGAGGAAGGAAGCCAGCGTGAGCTGCTCGAGCACGGGCGACCCGAGGTCCGACAGCCGCTTCTCCTCCACGACGGCCGCGACGAGCCGCGCCGGGACGGCCGCCCAGCCCATCCGCAGCGCGGGGGCGAGCGTCTTGGAGACCGAGTGCACGTGCACGACGTGGTCGGGCGCCACGCCCTGGAGCGCGCCGACCGGGTGGCGGTCGTAGCGGTACTCGGCGTCGTAGTCGTCCTCGATCACCAGCGCGCCGGTCTCGCGCGCCCAGGCGGCCAGCGCGGCCCGCCGCGGCGGCTCGAGCACGACGCCGGTGGCCGACTGGTGGGCGGGCGTGACGAGCACGGCGTCGGCTCCGGAGGCGACGACGGCGTCTACGTCGATCCCGCCCTCGTCGACCGCGATCGGCACGATCTCCGCGCCGCTGTGGCCGATCAGCTCGCGCGTGCCCGGGTGGCTGGGGTCCTCGACCGCGATCCGCCGAGCGCCGCCGGCGCGCAGCACGCGGCCGACGAGCGCCACCGCCTCGGCGACGCCCCCGCAGACGACGATCCGCTCGGGCGCCGCCTGCACGCCGCGCACGCGGCCCAGGTAGGCGGCCAGCGCGGCGCGCAGGCGCGGGTGCCCGCCGGGCGGCGGATAGCCGAGGTCGGCGTCGGCCACCTCGCGCAGCGCGCGCCGCTGGGCCGCGGCCCAGGCCGCGCGCGGGAAGAGCGCCAGGTCGGGGGTTCCGGGGCGCAGGTCGTAGCGCGGTGGGGCCGGCCGCGGCTCGGCCGGCCGGGCGGCGGCTACCGCCGCCCCTGCGGCCACACGCGGCGCGGCGCCGCGGTCGATCGCGAGATAGCCCTCGGCCGCGAGCTGTCCGTAGGCCTCCACCACCACCCCGCGCGAGACGCCGAGCTCGGCCGCCAGCGCGCGGCTCGAAGGCAGCCGATCTCCCGCCGCCAGCCGCCCGGAGCGCACCCCGTCGCGCAGCTGCTCCTCGAGCTGCGCGTGCAGCGGCCCGGCGCCGCGCCGCACGGCGACGAGCAGCTCACGCGAACTGGTCCGGTTCATCCACCTCATAGTGGACCTGTTCAGCGGACCAGATGCAACCTACGGTCGGCACGTGCGCCCCTCCTGGCTCTACGCGGCCGGCGCCGCCGCCGGCATGGCCATCGTCGGCTCCTCCTTCGCCGTGCTCGACACGCTGCGCGACTACCCACAGGCGGGCGGCCAGGCGGTCCGTTACGCGATCGGAGCAGCGCTTTTGATCACCATCGCCGCACTAAGGGGGCCTGGCCCCCTTAGTGCTCGTGCGGGCGTAAGGGGGCCTGGCCCCCTTACGCGGCCGACGGGGCGGCAGGTCGGGCGGTTGGGGTTGCTGGCGGCGAGTGGGCTGGCGGCGTTCAACCTGCTCGTGATGGCGGCCGAGGAGAGCATGGATCCCGGCAGCGTGGGCGTGATCGTGGCGAGCGTGCCGGTGTTGCTCGCGCTGGCCGGACCGCTGCAGGACGGGCGGCGGCCGGAGCGGCGGGTGGTGGGCGCGGCGGTCGTGGTGGCCGCCGGCGCGGCCGCCGTGCAGGGGCTCGGCGGCGAGGTGACGGCGGCCGGGCTGGCCGCCGCGCTCGGCGCGCTGGCCTGCGAGGCGGCGTTCTCGCTGCTCGCCGCGCCGCTGCTCGCGCCGCTCGGCGCCGTCGGCGTGTCGGCCTGGGCGGCGCTGCTCGCCGTGCCGATGCTGGTCGCGACCGGCCTCGTGCTCGACGGGCCGGGCGGCCTGCTGCGCGTGCCGACCGTCGAGGAGGCGCTCGGGCTGGCCTGGCTGGCGGTCGGCGTGACCGCGATCGCGTTCGTGCTCTGGTACTCGGCCGTGCAGGCGCTGGGCGTCGAGCGCACCGGGCTGCTGACCGGCGTGCTGCCGGTCAGCGCGCTCGTCGTCGCCGCCCTGCTCGGCACCGCGGACCTCACACCCGGCCGGCTCGCGGGCGCGGTGCTCGTCGGCGCCGGCATCGCCGCCGGGCTGCTGAGCAGGGCTGGAGGTTTCCGCCGCGTGTAACTAGCCTGTCTCGGACCGTGGACCGGACCCAGCGTCGCTTCCTCGCCTGGCTGACCGCCATGGCGGCGCTCGTCGCCCTCGCACAGGGCGTGTCGGGCGTGTCCGAGCTGACGCTGTACTTCACGCCGGTGTTCCTGCTCGCGGCCCTGCTGCTGAGCGGGCGCTACATCGCCGAGGACCGGATCGTCCGCCGCTGGCGCGGCGCGCAGCCACGGCCGCGGACACGGCGCGAGCGCGGCCGCTGGCCGGTACTCGCCGCCGTGCCGCCCCCGTCGCGACTGGATGGTCAGGCCCGCCCGCAGCGCGGACCGCCCGCGCTCGCCGGCGTCTGACCAACC
Source organism: uncultured Solirubrobacteraceae bacterium (assembly GCA_963835525.1). Classification (GTDB taxonomy): domain Bacteria; phylum Actinomycetota; class Thermoleophilia; order Solirubrobacterales; family Solirubrobacteraceae; genus DASSUW01. The sequence continues at coordinate 145,178 of CAWIFM010000008.1, read as the reverse complement.
TGTCCCGACGACGAAGGAGATCCATGCGGATCGTCACCTGGGTCGCCGCGGCCGCAGCGCTGCTGGTCGGCGCGCCCGTGGCACTCGCGCACGAGGGAAGCCCGAACTTCCTGTCACAGATCAACGAGGTCACGCCGGCGGCGACCGGCGTCGACGTCGAGGTCCTCAACCGCGACGACCGGCTGATGCTGCACAACACCGGAGCCGGCACCGTCCTCATCGAGGGCTACGACGGCGAGCCCTACGCGCGCATCGAGCCGGACGGCACGGTCTCGGTCAACACCGACTCCAAGGCCTACTACATCAACGAGGAGCGCGACGGCGAGGTGGCGGTGCCCGAGGGCGTCGACGGCAAGGGCGCGCCGCAGTGGAAGGAGCTCTCCAAGACCGGGCGCTTCGAGTGGCACGACCACCGCATGCACTGGATGAGCGAGGGCGATCCGGAGCAGGTGAAGGACAAGGACGTGCGCACGAAGATCTACGACTGGAAGGTGCCGATCGTCGTCGACGGCCAGACCGGAGCGATCGCCGGGACCCTGTTCTGGACGCCCGTGCCGTCGTCCGGGCCGCCGCTGCCGCTGATCATCGCCTTCGCCGTGCTGGTGATCCCGCTCGCGATCGCCGTCGTGGTCGTCCGGCGCCGCCGCCGCGCCGCCGCGGCCGCGCCCGCCTCGGAGGCGTGGTGATCCGGGCGCTCGCCCTCGCCCTGGCCGCGCTCGCGCTGCTGCCGGCATCGGCGGGCGCCCACGCGCTGCTGAAGTCGACCACGCCCGAGCGCGGGGCGCGGCTCGACGCGGCGCCCGAGCAGGTGAGCCTGCGCTTCAGCGAGCCGGTCGAGGCGGAGTTCGGCGCCGTGCGCGTCTTCGACTCCGAGGGCCGCGAGGTCCAGACGGGCGCACCGATCGGGCGAGGCGCGGAGGTCGCGGTCCGCCTGCGCGACGGGCTCGCCGAGGACGGCTACACGGTCACCTACCGCGTGATCTCGGCCGACTCGCACCCCGTCTCCGGCGGCTTCGTGTTCGTGGTCGGCGACGCGCCCGCGCCGTCCACCACCGTCGGCGAGCTGCTCGGGGACAACGACACCGGCGCGGTGACCGGCACCGCCTTCGGCGTGACCCGCGCCGTCCAGTTCGGCGCCATCGCGCTCGGCCTCGGCGCGGTGATCTTCACCCTGCTGTGCTGGCTGCCCGGCCTGCGGGCCACCGCGGGGGCCGGCGCCGGCTGGCAGGCCGCCTCCAACGCCTTCTCGGCGCGCCTGCGCGCCGTCCTGCTCGCCTCGGCCGCCGCCGGAGCGCTGTCGGCGGCGCTCGCGATCGTGCTCCAGGGAGCGGTGGCGGGCGGGACCGGCATCGGCGAGGCGCTGAGCCCCGACGTGATCGACGACGTGCTCGGCACGCGCTTCGGCGTGTTCTGGGCGCTCGGCTTCGCCGCCTGGGTGGCGGTCGGCGTGCTGGCCGCCGCGCCCCGCCCCGTGCCCGTCCTGCGGCCGGCGGCGGTCGGCGCGACCGGACTCGCGCTCCCGCGCACGACGCGCCTCGCCGCCCTGGCCGTGCCGCTGCTGGCGCTCTCCGCGCTGCCCGCGCTCGGCGGCCACGCGAGCGTGCAGTCGCCGGTCGCGCTGCTCGCCCCCGCCAACGTGCTGCACGTGATCGCCATGAGCGCCTGGCTCGGCGGGGTGGCCGTGCTCGTGCTCGTCCTGCGCGCCGCGACCGCGCGGCTCGAGACCGGCGAGCGCACGCGGCTGCTGGCCGCCGTCGTCGCCCGCTTCTCGACGCTGGCCGGCGTGGCGATCGCCGTCCTGCTGGCCTCGGGGATCGTGCAGGGCCTGGTCGAGGTGCGCACGGTGCCGAATCTGGTCGAGACCGCGTTCGGCCGCGCCGTGCTCGTCAAGATCGTCCTCTTCGCCGGGATCGTCGCGCTCGGCTGGATCAACCGCCGGCGACTGGTGCCCGCCCTCCAACGCGCCGCCCAGGACGGAGAGCCGCCCGGCCGCGCCGGGCTGCTGCTGCGCCGCACGCTGCGCGCGGAGCTGCTGCTCGGCGTCGCCGCGCTCGCCGCCACCGGCGCCCTGGCCGGCTACGCGCCGTCGGTCGCCGAGGGGCAGGGGCCGTTCTCGGCGTCGGCCGACATCGGGCCGGCGCGGCTGGAGCTGACCGTCGACCCCGCGCGCGTGGGTCCGAACGAGATGCACATGTACCTCTTCGACCGCCGCACCGGCGCCCAGTGGGACGAGACGCTGGAGATGACGGCCACCGCAGAAATGCCAGAGCGGGGCATCGAGCCGATCGATCTGGAGGTCACCAAGGCGGGCCCGGGGCACTTCCTGGTCTCCGGCGCCACCTTCGGCGTGAAGGGCGATTGGACGGTCGAGATCGCCTCACGCGTCAGTGATTTCGACGAGTTTCGGACGAACGTCGAGGTACCAGTCCGCTGATCGTCGGCGATCGGTTCTAGCCTTTAGGTTGTGATCCGCCGGGGGCGCCCTTTCCCCCCTCCCCGTCCTACGGCGGCACACCCCCGCGGCCTCGCGCCTGGCGGCGCGGGGTCGCGGGTGGATTTCAGGCCTGGATCCACCGATGACCCGTGGATGCCTCGGCGCCGTGAGTCGAGTCAGAGACGATCGGCCACGGCGGCGAGGCGCCGCGGGGATCGGTGGATCCAGGCCTAGTCGTCGAGGGGAGCCCAGGCGGCGGCGCCGAGCGCGTCGAACGCCTCCACCACCTGCGGGTCGAACTGCGTGCCCGCGCCGCCGCGGATCTCCTCCGCCGCCGCCTCCACGGTCCACGACTCCTTGTACGGGCGCTCGTGGACCAGCACGTCGAAGACGTCGGCGACGTGCACGAGCCGGCCCTCGAGCGGGATCGCCTCGCCGGCCAGGCCGTCGGGGTAGCCGCTGCCGTCCCAGCGCTCGTGGTGCGAGCGCGCCACGCGCTCGGCGGTCACGAGCAGCTCGGAGTCGCTGCCCGCCAGCACGCGCGCGCCGAGCACGGCGTGCGTCTTGACGACCTCGAACTCCTCTTTGGTCAGCGAGCCGGGCTTGAGCAGCACGGTGTCGGGGACGGCGATCTTGCCGAGGTCGTGCAGCGGGGCCGCCAGCCGCACGAGCCAGACGGTGCGCGCGTCGTGACCGCACTGGCGGGCCAGCCGGGCGGCCAGGTCGCCGACGCGCTCGGTGTGCTCGCGCGTGTTGTCGTCGCGGTACTCGGCCGCCATCGCCAGCCGCCGCAGCATGTCGAGCGCCGCCGCGTCGCCGTCGCGCCGCCGCGCGATCGCGAGGTCGGCCGCCACGGCCTCGAGCTCTGAGACGCGGGCGCGCAGCTCGCGCCGGTCGAGGAGCGCGCGCAGGCGCCGCGCGGCGGCGGCGTCGAACCGCCCGCCCGGCCCGGTCAGCTCCTCCAGCTCGATGACCTCGGGGCCGTGGTCGAGGCCGAGCGGATCGAGCCGGTGGCGCAGCGCCGCGGCATCGGCGCCGACCGCCACGACGGCGACCGGCGGGTCGTGGGAGACCAACGCGGCGACCTCGCCGGGATCGGCCCGGCAGGCCGTCGGGAGCGCGCCGGTGGCCGCCACGGCGCCGCGCAGCTCCACCATCGTCGCGGCGTCGTCCCCCGCCAACAGAAGCCTCATCCCCGCTACGGCGTCCATACTGGGGGGCATGATGGCGGACACGAGCGACGACCCGCGCCTCGGCACGGTCATCGCGGGCTACCGGATCGAGGAGCGGATCGGCCGCGGCGGCATGGGCGTCGTGTACCGCGCGCAGCACCTCAACCTGCAGCGCCGCGCCGCCATCAAGATCATCGCGCCCGACCTCGCCGAGTCCGAGGGCTTCCGCGAGCGCTTCACGCGCGAGGCGCGGATCGCCGCCGCGCTCCAGCACCCGAACATCGTCACCGTCTACGACGCCGGCGAGGTCGACGGGATGCTGTACCTGGCGATGCAGTTCATCAAGGGCGAGGACCTGGCCGCCATCCTGCGGCGCGAGAGCCGGCTGCGCCCCTACCGCGCGATCGACGTCTGCCGCCAGGTCGCGAGCGCGCTCGACGCCGCGCACGCGATGGGCCTGATCCACCGCGACGTCAAGCCCGCCAACGTCCTGATCGAGGGCCGCAACGCGTTCCTGACCGACTTCGGGCTGACCAAGCAGACGCGGCACGCAGGCACAGCTCACGCGCGCCGGGGACATGGTCGGCACCATCCACTACGTCGCGCCCGAGCAGATCGAGGGCCGCCGCGTCAGCGCGCGGACAGACGTCTACGCGCTCGGCTGCCTGCTCTACCACTGCCTCTCCGGCCAGGTGCCGTTCGCGCACGAGACCGACGTCGCGGTCATCTACGCGCACCTGTCCGAGCAGGCGCCGAAGCTGTCCGAGCTGCGGCCCGAGCTGCCGGACGGGCTCGACGCGGTCATGGCCAAGGCGCTCGACAAGTCGCCGGACCGCCGCTTCCCGAGTTGCAGCGACATGATCTCCGCCGCCCGCGCGGTGATCGACGCCGCCGGCCCGCTGAGCGAGACGATCCCGCCGAGGGCGAGCCAGGTCGCGGCTCCGGCCCCGGCCGAGATTCGCGACGCGGCCGAGGCGGCGCGCCGCCCGCGTGTGCTGCTCGGCGGCCTCGACGACCAGACCCGCGCGGTGGCGCGCGTCGCGCTCGGCGACCGCGTCGACGTGCTCGAGGCGCCCGCGCAGGCGACCGCCGACCTTGCCCGCGAGGAGCGGCCGGACCTCGTGATCCTCGACTGGGCGGGCGCGGGCAGGGCGGGGATCGAGGCGCTGCGCAACGACGCGCTCACGCGCGACGCCAAGGTCCTCGTCCTCACCGACGGCAAAGGCAACCGCGACTTGGCCGCCGCCGGCGCCGACGACCGGCTGGCGGCGCCGTTCTCGCCGCTGCAGCTCCAGGTCAAGCTGCGCCGCCTGCTCGGCGCCGAGGTCATTTGATCGCGGCCGTGCTCGCCGGTGGGCGGGGACGGCGCATGGGCGGCTCGAAGCCGCTGGCGCAGTTCGGCGGCGCGCCGCTGATCGAGCGGCCGCTGGCGGCGGCGCGCGAGGCGGGGCTGGACGCGGTCGTGGTGGCGAAGGCCGACACGCCGCTCCCCGATGGCCTGCCGTGTGTGGCACGAGCCCGACGAGCCGTTCCACCCACTGCTCGGGGATCGTCACCGCGCTCGAGCGCGCGGACGGCCCCGTGGTCGCTGTCGCCTGCGACCATGCCGTTCGTACCCGCCGAGCTGCTCGCTCGGCTCGCGCACGGCGGCGCCGTGCGCGCCGGTGGCCGGATCGAGCCGTTCCCGGCCCGCTACGAGCCGGCCTGGCTGCCCGAGCTGCGCGCGGCTCTCGAGCGCGGGGCTCCCGTGCGGGCGACGCTCGAGGCGCTCGGCCCGGCGACGATCGAGTGGGACGCGGCGGCGCTGCGCAGCATCAACACCCCCGAAGACCTGAACGAGTGACCGACGTCGCGATCATCGGCGGCGGCATCGCCGGCTGCGCGACCGCCGCGCTGCTGGCCGAGGCGGGCGCGGCCGTCACCCTGTTCGAGCGCGAGGCGATCGCGGCGGGCGCCTCGGGCCGCAACTCGGGGATCCTCCAGCACCCGATGGACCCGGCGCTCGTGTCGCTCTACGAGGCGTCGCTGGCCCTCTACGGCGACCTCGACGGCTTCGAGCTGCCTGAGCCGGCGGGCGTGCTGATCATCGACGAGGACGACGGCCTCCGCGCGGCGTTCGAGGCGACCGCCGAGCGCTTCCCGGAGCTGGCGCCCGAGTGGCTCGAGGGCGAGGAGCTGCGCGACGCGGAGCCCGCCCTCGCCGACGGCCTCTTCGGCTATCGCGTGAACGCCGGGCGGCCGATCGGGCCGACCGCCGCGACCACTGCGTGGGCGGCGAGAGCGCGAGCGGCCGGCGCGAAGCTCGTCATCGGCCGGCCCGCGCGGCTCGCCCCGGGCGGGGTCAGCGTGGGCGACGAGCTTCACCCGGCCGGGGCGGTCGTCGCCGCGGCCGGGCCGTGGACGCCCGACGCGATCGGCGGCGGCGCCTCCTGGGTGCGGGCCAACTGGGGCGTCGTCGCGCAGGTGCGCCTGCGCAACCCGCCACGCCACGGGATCGAGCAGGCGGGCGTCGAGGCGCTGACCGAGCCGGGAGGCGGCGCGCCGCCCAAGCTGTTCTCGATCGTCACCACCGGCGAGGTGTCGGCCGTCGGCTCGACGTTCACCGACGACGAGCCCGATGCCGCCGCCGTGGCGCCCACCCTGGTCGAGCGCGGCGCGCGCTTCATCCCGGAGCTCGAGCACGCCGCGATCGAGCACGTGCGCGCCTGCGCGCGGCCGCTGGCCGCCGACGGGCGCCCGCTCCTGGGAGCGATCGGCGAGGGCGTGTACCTCGTCACCGGCCACGGCGCGTGGGGGGTCACGCTGGGCCCGGGCTCGGCGCAGCTCGTAGTGCGGGCGATGCTGGACGGCGGCGAGATCCCGCCGGAGCTTCAGGCGGCGCGCTTCGGCGCGCCGTGAGGGCTACTCGTCGTCCTGGTCGTCGGCGCGCTTGATCGCGATGACCTCGCGATCGGCGCCGGTGCCGTAGATGTGGTACTCGACGCCGGCCTTGTTCACCAGCACGAAGGCGTCGCCGTGGCGCTTGTTGCCGCTCGTGTTGATGTACATGCCCTCGCGCGCGCCGGCGGTGATCTCGGCGTAGGCGTGGCCCTCGACCGGCACGATCTTCTCGTTCTTGCGCAGCTTGAGGTCCGAAGTGTCCGGCTTGTCGGCCTTGTCGGCCGTGTCGGTCGGCGTCGTCGTGGAAGTCTTGTCGGACGGCACGTGGAAGCCCACGACGAGACGGTCCTTGCCGGTCCCGTAGATGTGGTACTCCTTGCCGTCCCGGTTCGCGACGGTGAACGTCTGCCCGTGGCGGACGTTGCCGCTCGTGTTGATGAACATGCCGGCGCGTGCGCCCTTGGTGATCTCGGCGTACGCATGGCCCTCGACCGCCTGCATCTCCTCGCCCTTCTTCAGGGTGATCTCAGCGGTCTCCAGCGTGGCCTTGAAGGAGGCCTTGCCCGTGCCGGACGTGCGCGTGTTCGCGGCACGCGTAGCGGCGTTCTCGGCGATGTGGGACGGAAGGACCTTCATCGACTCCCCCGGATCATCGGCAGCCGCGGCGCGGCCTTGAGGTCACTTGGCGAGAACGACGCGCGTGCCGGCGTGCTTGCGCCAGTGCGTGCCCGACTGCTTGCGCACGGTCAGCGTGATCGTGGTCTTCGCGGTCGCCTTGCTCAGCGAGGCGCTGATGCGCGGGAGGGCGCCGGTGCGGCCGACCTTGTAGGTGCGGTTGAAGCGCTTGGAGTGCTTGCCGGACTTGAGGCGGATCTCGACGCGGTACTTGCCGCGGCCGACGGCCAGCGGCCGCAGGTCGACCGACACGGTGCCGCTGGCGCTGCGGACCGCGTTGAGCGCGCCGAGCATGCTGTCCGCGTCCTTGTGGCCCTTGAGGTAGACCGGGACGCTCGAGATCCGCACCTTGACGGTCTTCGCGATCGCGGCCAGCGTGACCGGATCGGTGATCGTCTCGTTGCCGGCGACGTCGACGGCGCGCAGGCGAACCTGGCCCTTGGCGACGGTGAAGCTGCCGCCGGCGCCGATCGTCTCGAACTCGCCGCCGTCCAGGCTCCAGCCGAAGGCGGCCAGGCCCGAGGTGCCGTCGGACGCGTCGGCGCGGCAGGTGTACTTGCCGTCGGCCGCGGCGCACGAGAGCCCGGCGACCGGCGCGTTGCGGTCCACGTTCACGACGGCCTGGGCCGCCGCGGCGTTGCCCGCGCCGTCCACCGCGTCGAGGCGGATCGTGTTCGTGCCGTCGGCGCTGACCGTCGCCACGGCGCCGTCGGCCACCGCGGCGGTGCCGCCGTCGGCGCCCGCGAGCGTCGCGCTGCCGAGGCCGGAGAGGCCGCCGTCGGCGGTCACGTTGCAGCTGACGGGCACCCGGCTCCAGGCGTCGGCCGCGGCGCTGCACGCGAGCGCGGCCGCCGGTGCCGCGGTGTCGATCTTGATGAGCTCCTCGCGCCACTGAGACGGGTGGCCGACCACGTCGAAGATGCGCGTGCGCAGCGTGTGCACGCCGTCGCCGGTGATCGTGACGTTCGGGTCGTTGGACACGGCGCCGCCGTTGATCGTGCGCTCGATGTAGTCGACGCCCGAGCCGTCGTCGTCGCCGGTGACCTCGACCGTGTACGGCGTCTTGCGCCAGCCGGTGGGAGCCGCCGCGGTCGTGTTGTCGGGAGCGGCTGCGTCGACCTTGACGGGATTGTCGCGCCAGCCGCTGTCGTTCCCGGCCTCGTCGAGGGCCCGCGTGAAGAGGTGGTACTCGCCGTCCTCGTCGATGACCGCGGGGCCGCCGTCGTGGACATCGCCGCCGACGCCGATCTTCCACTGCATCGTGGCCAGGTGCAGATCGGTGCCGCTCAGGGCGAGCTCGAGGCCGTCGTGCCAGATGTTCGGGTCGGGCACGGCCGACGTGTTGACCGGGTCGACGGTGTCGACCTTCAGTGTCCTCGTCGTGAAGCCCGACGACCAGCCGGCGTTGTCGGTCACCCGAGTCACGATCGTGTACACGCCGTCGCCGGGGACGGTCACCGGGTCGCCGGGATCCCCGGACTGCTCGGGCCCGCCGTCGATCGTGTACAGGATCTCGTCGACACCGGAGCCGGGCGCGGCGTCGGTCGCGTCGAGCGTGAAGGTGTCCGACGGCTGCCAGCCCACCGGGATGACGGTCGTGTCGACCGGACGGGTGAGGTCGATCTTGACGGTCTGCCGGCGCAAGGCCGACTGGTTGCCGAGCTTGTCCGTCGCGCGCGTCTCGAAGAAGTTGACGCCCTCCGTGTCGACCGTGACGGTCTTCGTGACGGGCGTGTCGCCACCGAGGACGCCCGGCACCTGGTACTCGATGAAGTCCACGCCGGAGCCGGCGTCCTCCGCCTGCACCGTCATCGTGACCGGGCCCTTCCTCCAGAAGGTGGATGCGCCCGTCGTGGTGTCGATGGGCGGGACGTTGTCTCCCAGCGCGGCGTTGACGATGATCGTTTCGGTGCGCCAGGCGGACCAGTTGCCGGCGGTGTCGCCCACCCGGGTCTTGAGCTCGTACGTACCGCTGCCCGCGATCGACACCGGCGTGTTCGTGGCGACGGGGCCGTTGCCGACCTGCCACTGGACGTTCGCGACGCCCGAGTCCGGGTCGGTGCCGGTGACGGCCACCTGGTACGGGCTGCTGACCTGGCCGGACGGCTGCGTCGTGGTGTTGGCCGGGGCGTCCGCGTCGACCTGCACGTTCTCGACCTGGGGCGCCGAGAGGTTCCCGGCCACGTCGCGGGCGCGGGTCCGGAGCTGGTACTCGCCCGTGGTGGTGAAGGGGACCACGCTGCCCGAGGGCCCGTGCAGCCACGGCCCGCTGTCGATCTGCCACTCGACGCGGTCCACGCCGGACACGGCGTCGGTGGCCTTGACCTGGACGTTGGCGGCCTGCACCCAGTCGTCGGGCGCGTCGGTGAGGTCGGTCGGCGCGGTGGTGTCGATGTTGACGGTGTGCTGCGCATAGCCCGACTCGTTGCCGGCCTCGTCGCGCACGAGCGTCTGGACGGTGTGCGAGCCGTCGGCGGAGATCGTGAACTGGCCCTGCGGCGACGCGGTGGCGGGGGCGCCGCCGTCGATCACCCATTCGACCTCGTCGACGCCGGAGTGGGCGTCGGTGCCCTTGACGGTCACGTCGACCGGGGCGGTCCGCCAGCCGGTCGGCAGCACCGTCGTGTCCGCCGGCGCGACGGCGTCGATGCGGATGATGTGGTCGGTCCAGTCGGAGACGTTGCCGGCGACGTCGACGGCGCGGGTGCGGATCAGGTGCGGGCCGTTCGTGGCGAGCGGCACGTTGGTGCCGTTCGGGCCGTTCTGCGTCGCGCCGCCGTCGAGTGTCCACTCCACGTGGTCGACGCCGGAGGTGATGTCGACGGCGCGGACCTCGAAGCTCGTGAACGCCAGGTGCCAGCCGCTCGCGGCGGCGGTCGTGGTCACGGTCGAGGCGTCGGTGGGATCGACCATGTCGATCCACAGCGGCTCGGTGCGCCAGCCCGAGTCCAGCGCGGGCAGGTCGTTGTCCCAGGCACGCGTCTTGAAGTCGAGCTGGCCCTGCGTGCTGATCGTCACCTGGGTGCCGCTGGGGACGTTGGTGACACCGTTCGTGCCGTGCTCGTAATCGATCCTGACGGCGGTCTCCGCGTCCGAGCCGAGCAGGGTGACCACGTACGGCGTCGTCCGCCAGCCGGCAGGCGTGGCCGGCGTGTCGTTGCTCGGCGGCGTCTGCGCGAGCGCGGACGCGGGCAGGCCGAACAACGCGATGATCGCGCCGAGCAGCGGGAGTGACGACCTGCGGAGGGCCATGGTCTCCCGTTATTCGGCCTGTGCAGGCGTCATCTGTAGCTTGGGCCCGAAGTGACATCCGTCCAGGTCACGACGTGGTTCCTCCAGATGACAGATCCCGCGCAACTTGCTGCGGCGCCTGTGCCGGATCCGGAGCTGGAGATCCGGCAGGCCGAGCTGCCCTCGCCGGAGCTCTCTCGCATGCTCTACACCGGGGTCGGCAGCGACTGGAGCTGGACGGACCGGCGCGGCTGGACCTGGGACCGCTGGCGCGAGTGGCTGGCCCGCCCGGAGCTCGAGACGTGGGTCGCATACGTACGCGGGACGCCGGCCGGCTTCGCGGAGCTCGAGGACCAGGGCGACTCCGTCGAGCTCGTCTCGTTCGGCCTGCTGCCGGCCTTCATCGGCCGCGGGCTCGGCCCGCGGGTGCTCGACGCCGCGCTGCGGCGCGCCTGGGCGATCGGGCCGCAGCGCGTCTGGGTGCACACGTGCTCGCTCGACGGGCCGGCGGCGCTGCGCACCTACCAGCGGCGCGGCCTGGAGATCTACGACGAGCGCACCCACACGCAGGACGTGCCGGACGAGCCGCTGGAGCCGTGGCCGGGCGCCGCGAGGCCGAGGCCGTGACGCGTTGGATGGTCGATGCCTCGAACGTGATCGGTTCCAAGCCGGACGGCTGGTGGCGCGACCGCGACGGAGCCACTCGACGGCTGCTCGATCAGCTGCGCGAGTTCGCCGGCGCCGGCGAGGAGGTCACCGTGGTGCTCGACGCGGGGCGGCCCGAGTGGGAGGGCCGCGAGGGCACGCTGGAGGTGGCGATCGCGCCGCGCCCGGGCCGCGACGCCGCCGACGACGAGATCGCGCGGCGCGTCGCCGCCGACTCCGATCCGCGTTCCATCCGCGTGGTGACCTCCGACGCGACGCTCGCCGGCCGCGCGCGCGAGCACGGCGCCTCGGTCGAGGGGGCGGGACCCTTCCGGCGTAGGCTCGGGATCTGATGCCGATCATGGCCTGACGATGGTGGAGCGGAAGCGGTCCGGCGTCTCGCGCAGGACCTTCAGCCGCGGGTCGGGCACGTCGAGCACGCGCTCTTCGACGAGCGCACGCAGCGGGCGAAGCCGCACGTCCTCGAGCACCTCGGACAGCGCGCGGCGGTCGCCGCCGAGCACGACGGCCTCGAGGTCGCCGCGGTGTGGCAGGAGCACCCGCACGGCCACGTCGGCCGCCGCCTCGAGCGCCACGCGCGCCTGCTCGCCGCGCCGGCGCTCGAAGCGCTTCTGGCTCGAGCCGCCGGCGCGATGGCGGCCGTGCACGTTGCGGGTGCCGACCTTCGAGTCGACCAGCCGCCGGCCGGAGAACACGCCCGCGGCGTGCCCGCCGAGGCGCACCAGCAGCACGCCGACCACGCGGTCCCGGCTCGCGTGATCGAGCAGCGGACCGGGCTCGAAGCCGTCGCGCTCACCGGTCGCCGCGAGCGGCGGGAACGGCAGCTCGCACTCGAGCCGCGCGGCGCCGTGGAAGGTCACGCGCCCGGGGGCGAGCTCGGTCCGCGTCACGGGGCCGTTCTGCTCGGCCCAGCGCTCGAGCCAGCGGGCGAGCCGCTCCGGTGGCACCTCATAGCTCTCGATCGCGTACGGATAGCATGCGCCGCCCATGAGCTGGCAGGTCTATCTCTCAGGTGAGATCCACACCGACTGGCGCGAGCGGATCGAGCAGGGCGCGCAGGACGCTGGGCTCGACGTCGAGTTCAGCGGTCCCGTCACCGACCACGCGGCGAGCGACGACGCCGGCGTGAGCATCCTCGGCGCCGAGGACAAGCCGTTCTGGAAGGACCACCAGGGCGCGGGCGTGAACGCCATCCGCACCCGCACGCTGCTGCAGCAGGCCGACGTCGTGATCGTCCGCTTCGGCGAGCAGTACCGGCAGTGGAACGCGGCCTTCGACGCGGGCATGGCCGCCGCGCTTGGCAAGCCGCTGGTCACCCTGCACCCGGAGCAGCACGACCATGCGCTGAAGGAGGTCGACCGCGCGGCGCTGGCGGTCGCCCGCGAGCCCGAGCAGGTGGTCGACATCCTGCGCTACGTGATGCGATGACCTACGTCGCCGCCGAGAACCGCTACGAGCAGATGCCGTACCGGCGGACCGGGCGCAGCGGGCTGCTGCTGCCCGCGATCTCGCTCGGCCTCTGGCACAACTTCGGCGACGACCCAGCCGCTCGAGACCCAGCGCGCCGTGCTGCGCCGCGCGTTCGACCTGGGCGTCACCCACTTCGACCTCGCCAACAACTACGGCCCGCCCTTCGGCTCGGCCGAGACGCAACTTCGGGCGCATCCTGCGCGAGGACCTCGCGCCCTACCGCGACGAGCTGATCATCTCCACCAAGGCCGGCTACGACATGTGGCCCGGCCCCTACGGCGAGTGGGGCTCGCGCAAGTACCTGCTGGCGAGCCTCGACCAGAGCCTGAAGCGGATGGGGCTCGACTACGTCGACATCTTCTACTCGCACCGCTTCGACCCCGAGACGCCGCTCGAGGAGACGATGGGCGCGCTCGACGCGGCGGTGCGCGCCGGGCAAGGCGCTCTACGTCGGCATCTCGTCCTACTCCGGCGCGCGGACGCGCGAGGCGGCAGCGATCCTGCGCTCGCTCGGGCACGCCGCTGCTCATCCACCAGCCGTCCTACTCGCTGCTCAACCGCTGGATCGAGGAGGACCTGCTCGACGTGCTCGGCGAGACCGGGCGTCGGCTCGATCGTCTTCTCGCCGCTCGCCCAGGGCATGCTGACCGGCAAGTACCTCGACGGCATCCCCGAGGGGACGCGGGCGACGGAGACGGACTTCCTGACCGAGCGACATGATCGAGGGCGCAATGGCCCACGTGCGGGTCCTGAACGACCTCGCGCAACGGCGCGGCCAGACGCTGGCGCAGATGGCGATCGCGTGGACGCTGCGCGACCCGCGCGTGACCTCCTCGCTGATCGGCGCGCGCACGGTCGAGCAGCTCGAGGACAGCCTCGGCGCCCTGCGCGGCCTCGACTTCTCCGACGACGAGCTGGCCGAGATCGACCGCCACGCCGTCGAGTGCGGCATCAACCTCTGGAAGGCCTCGAGCGACGCCTGACGGCGCGACAGTCGCCGCGGACGCGCTCGAGCGCTGGGCGCGGGCGCTGCTCGAGGCCGCCGGCCTCGAGTCCGGGCCGGCCGCCACGGTGGCGGAGACGCTCGTGTGGACGAGCCTGCGCGGGACCGACTCGCACGGGGTCGCGCGCGTCCCGATCTACGTCGAGCGGCTGCGCGGCGGGATCATCAACAGCCGGCCGCGCCCGTCGGTCGTGCGGCGCGACGGCGCCGTGGCGGTGGTCGACGGCGACCACGGCCCGGGCCAGGTGGCGAGCGTGCTCGCCACCGACCTCTCGATCGAGCTCGCCCGCGAGCACGGCACGGGCGTGGTGGCCGTGCGGCGCAGCGGCCACAACGGCGCGCAGGCGTTCTACGCGATGCGCGCGGCCGAGCAGGGGATGGTCGCGATCGCCCTGACCAACACCGAGCCGCTCGTGATCCCGCACGGCGGCGCCGAGCCGGCGCTGGGCACCAACCCGATCTGCCTCGCGGCGCCGTCGTCGGACGGCGTCTTCAACCTCGACATGGCCACCAGCCAGGTGGCGATGAACCGGATCTGGAACGCGCGCGACGAGGGGCGGCCGATCCCCGAGAGCTGGGGCGTCGACGCCGACGGGCGGCCCACGACCGATGCCGCCGCGGTGACGGCGGCGATGCCGCTCGGCGGCTACAAGGGCTACGGGCTCGGCCTGATGGTCGAGGTGCTGTGCGGTGTCCTGGCGGGCGCCGGAGTGCGCCACGGGGTCGGCCAGCTCTACGGGGAGGGCGGCGAGCGGCAGGACACCGGCCACTTCCACCTCGCGATCGACCCCGAGCGCACGGTCGGCCGCGACCGCTTCGCGGCGGTGCTCGGCGGGCTGCTCGGCGAGCTGCGCGCGATCCCGCCGGCGCCGGGCTTCGACGAGGTGCTGGCGCCGGGCGATCCGGAGGACCGCGCACGGGCGGCGCGCGAGCGCGGCGGCGTCCCGATCGAGCCGGCGCTGTGGGGGACGCTGTGTGAGCTCAGCCGCGAGCTCGGCGTGGACGTGCCTGGCTAGCTACCCGAGCGGCCAGACGAACCGCTCGTCGTGGCTCTCCGGCGGGAAGTCGCGGTAGGCCTCGCGGCCCGTGTTCGTGGTCTCGGCTGCGGAAGCGTTGTGCCGGGCGGCCACCTCGCTGACCGGGTACTCGATGCGATCGTCGGGATCGCGCGCGCCGATCATCAGGATCGCGCACGGCCCGTCACCGGCGCCGACGAACACGTGCCGGGTGCCGGGTGGGCAGTGCACGAAGTCCCACTGGCGCAGGGGCCGCTCCTGCTCCTCGATGATCGCGAGGCACTCGCCGTGCAGCACCAAGAAGTCCTCTTGGTTGCTCTCCGCGTGGTAGAGGCAGTTCGCCTGACCCGGTATCACGACGTGGACGTTGACGCCGTACTGCTCGAAGCCGCCGGGCGGCTCGAACTCGGTCCAGGTGCCGGTGCGCGGGCTGGAGCCGGCCGGTGACTCGGAGAGGTTGAGGACGAACCAGTCGGGCATCGGCCGCACCCTAGGGAATAAGCCGCGGCGGCGAGCGTCTTGGAGAGCATGGTCAAGCGCACGCTCTCCCTCTGCCTCGTCGCCGCGGCGTTCGGTCTCGCCGCCTGCGGAGGCTCCGACGACGAGCCCGCCGCCGCGCAGGCGGGCGCCGGTGACAAGGTCGCCGTCGCCGACAACACCTTCACCCCCGCGAGCATCGACGTCGCCGTGGGCGACACGGTCACGTTCGAGAACGAAGGCCAGATCGCCCACACGGTCACGGGCGACGACTTCGACTCCGGCTCACTCGCCCCGGGCGACACGTTCACGTTCAAGGCGTCCGAGAAGGGCTCCTTCAGCTACGTGTGCACGTTCCACCCGGGCATGCAGGGGACGATCGAGGTCGGCTGACCCCCGACCATCCGGCGCCGAGGGCCCGGCGGAACCTGGACCGCCGGGCCATAGGCGTCACGCCGCGCGACCGGTTGAGTCGGCGGCATGCAGCGACCGAAGCCCCACCCTCTGTGGACCCGCGCCGTCCCGCCCGACCGCTCCTTCCCGCGCGCCCCTACAGATAGGGCTCCAGCAGCGCGAGGTCGGCGGCCCCCAGCCGATCGCGTGCGGTCTTCGCCTGGTGCCAATGGGGGTAGATCAGCGGCGGGCGGCTGACCTCCTCGAGCCGCGCGCGCTCGTCGTCCGAGAGCTCCAGCTCCGCGGCCGCCAGATTGTCCTCGAGCTGCTCGTCGGTGCGCGCGCCGATGATCAGCGACACCACGCCGGGCCGTCCCAGCAGCCAGGCGAGCGCGACCTGCGCGGCCGACACGCCGTGCGCCTCTCCGACCTCCACCAGCACCTCGATCGTGTCGAGCAGCTGCTCCGGGTCGGGGACCGGCGGCTCGGCCCAGTCCGACAGCGCGCGCGACTCCTCCAGGCCCTTGCCGTCGCGGCGGAACTTGCCCGACAGCAGGCCGCCGGCCAGCGGGCTCCAGACCAGGATCCCGACGCCCTGGTCGACGGCCAGCGGCACCAGCTCGTACTCGGCGTCGCGTGACTGGAGCGAGTAGTTGATCTGCTGCGTGACGAAGCGCTGATAGCCGTGGCGGTCGGAGACGCCGAGCGCCTTCATGAGCTGCCAGCCGGCGTAGTTGGAGGCGCCGACGTAGCGGACCTTGCCCGACTTCACCAGCGTGTCGAGCGCCTCCAGCGTCTCCTCGAGCGGCGTCTGCCCGTCCCACTCGTGCACCTGGAAGAGGTCGATGTGCTCGATGTTCATCCGGCGCAGGCTCGCCTCGCACCCGGCGATCAGGTGGTGGCGCGAGAGGCCCGCGTCGTTGGGCCCGTCGCCCATCGGCATGCGCGCCTTGGTGGCGATCAGGACGCGGTCGCGGCGGCTCTTGATCGCCTCGCCGACGATCTCCTCCGACACCCCGGCGGAGTAGACGTCGGCGGTGTCGATGAAGTTGACGCCGCGATCGAGGCAGATGTCGATCTGGCGCGTGGCGCCGGCGACGTCAGTGTCCCCGACGAGCGAGAAGCGGTCGCGGCCGCCGAAGGTCATGGTCCCCAGGGTGAGGGCGGAGACGCGCAGGCCGGAGTGGCCGAGCTGTCGGTAGTCCATGTCTCGGATGTCTACTAGGCCTGCGCGATGCCCGGCCGGCCGGACTCGACCGCGAACGTGTTCAGGGTGCGCACGCGTGCGTTCGGGTCGCCCACAATGTCCGCGATGCGCCAGTCGACCTCGAGCTCGTCGCGTTTCAGCCGCGCCTTCAACGAGCCGCGCCGGTCGCCGTCGAAGAAGCGGATGTGCGGGTTGTACGGGATCATCGGGCCGTAGTAGGGGCCGTAGACCTCGTTGTCGCCGTTCGAAGTCACCGACGGGGTGACGAACTCGGCCGCCACGGTCTTCGCACGCGGGTCCTCATAGTTGGCCTTGACGTCGTTCGCGAAGGTCGAGTGCCAATCGCCGGTGAGGATGACGGCGTTCCTGATCCTCCGCTTCTCGATGAACTCCGTGATGCGGTTGCGGGCCGCGGGGTAGCCGTCCCACGAGTCGTTCCAGAACAGGTCGTCGCCGGGCTTGTGGCCGTCGTGGTCGAGCTCGGCCATCAGCACCTGGTTGCCGACGAAGTTCCACCGCGCGTCCGAGCGCTTGAGGTTCTTCAGCAGCCACTGCTCCTGGGGTGGGCCGAGCATCGTGTGCTCGGGCTCGAAAGCCTCGGGGAGCCGTTCGGCCTCGCCGAACCCGCTCGGCGGGTTGCTGCGGTACTGCCGCGTGTCGAGCATGCTGAACTCGGCCAGGTCGCCCCACGTGACCTTGCGGTAGATCGGCATGTCCTTGCCGCGCGGGATCGACTCCTGGCGCATCGGCAAGTGCTCGTAGAACGCGCGGTAGGCGTTGGTGCGGCGGCCGAACCAGAACGGGTCGCCCGTGTAGTCGTTCTGCACCTCGTGGTCGTCCCAGACGACGATGAACGGATGCGCGCGATGGGCGGCCTGGAGGTGCGGGTCGGTCTTGTAGAGCGCGTGCTGGAGCCGGTAGCGCTCGAGCGTCACCGTCTCGGTCGCGAACTCCGGTGGCAGGTTCGGCTTCCGAGGAAAGTCTGGGCCGTTGGCGATCCCGTACTCGTACGTGTAGTCGCCGAGGTGCATCACGAAGTCGTGGTCCTCGCGGGCGATCTCGCGGTAGGCCGGATAGAAGCCGTCGTCCCACTTCTGGCAGCTGAGGAAGCTGAACGTGAGCTCGCTCACGCGACCGCGCGGGGCGGTCCGCGTGCGGCCGACCGGGCTGGCCGCCGAGCCGGTGATGAAGCGGTAGAAGTACTCGCGCCCGTCGTCGAGGCCGTCCACCTCGACGTGCACGGAGTGGGCGAAGGACGGCCACGCGGTCGTCCGGCCGCGGCGGACGAGCCGCCGCATCGACGGGTCCTTGGCGACCTCCCAACGCACCTCGACGGGGCGCGGCTCCATGCCGCCGTCGGCGCGCAGGGGCTCGGGCGCCAGCCGCGTCCACAGCACGATCGAGTCGTGCAGCGGATCGCCCGAGGCGACGCCGAGGGTGAACGGGTCGGAGTGGTGTTTGACCGGCGTCCCGTAGGCCAGGTCGAGCGGCAGCCGGCTCAGCGACGCCGCCAGAGCGAGCGAGCCCGCCCCGATCAGCACGCCGCGGCGCGTCTTCGGCTCTGCCAGGTCCCCCAACCGCCGGTCGAGTTCGAAGCTCGACATGCGGCGGATCCTCTCACCCCGCGCGCCGCACGTGTGAATAGTCTGAGGCGATGCCGCAGCCGCGCCGACTCCCCTCCCGCAGCGAGATCCCGTGGACCGAGCTGCGCCGCCGCGGGCTCATCATCTACCTGTGGCTGCAGGCGGGGTGGAGCGAGCTGTCGTCGGCCGAGCGCGCCGAGGTGCGCAAGCTGCTGACCAAGTCGCGTGGGCGGCCGCGGAATTTGAGCAAGGCCGAGGCGAAGCGGCTCGGTGCGCTCGCGGGCCGGGCTGCCAGTGCTGCGGCGCGCATCAAGCGGCGCTGAGGGACGAACTTCTTGCTGGGTAGGGCGGCGGCGAGGTTGGCCGCCGCGCGGGGAAGAACGTGCGAAGCGACGCGGTCGGACCGGCCCGATTGCACGTTAGGGCTCGTGACGGGCACTAACGTGCGAAACGGCGAGGTCCCGCCGCGCGAATTTCACGTTGTGATCCCAGACGGATCATTTCGTGAAATCCGCCCACGCCCGCGTCCCCGGATTGCACGTTATTCCCCTCGCGGCCGAAACCCCGCTTCCCTACCCAGCAAGCAGTTCATCCCGCCGCCAACGCCCCCGGCAACTCCCGCCGTGACCGGATGTCCAACTTCCGGTACGCGTTCGACAGGTGCACCTCCACCGTCTTCGGGGTCACGAACAGCGCCTGGGCTATCTCGCGGTTGGTCTGGCCGCCGGCCGCGAGCGTGGCCACCCGGCGCTCGCTGGCGGTGAGCGCGCCGACGCCGGACAGCGCCGCAGTCCGCGGGCGCGCGCCGGAGGCGTAAAGCTCGGACCGCACGGCCTCTACGAGCGGCGGGCACGCGCACGCCTCGGCCAGCTCCAAAGCCTCGCGCAGCGGCTCGCGCGCCTCGGTCGCGTGGCGGTCGCGGCGCAGGGCGGCGCCGAGCGCTGCCAGCGCCCGCGCGTGCTCGAGTCGCGCGGGCGACCCTGCCAGCAGCTCGGCGGCCTCGCGCAGCCGCTCGACGTCCTGCTCGAGCTCGCCCCGCTGGCGCAGGCAGCGCCCGATGGCTCCCGCCGCGCCGCAGCCGCGCGCCAACTCCAGCTCGGCCTCGATCGCGGCGATCGCCTCGTCGCCGCGGCCGAGCTGCCCGAGCGCGCGCGCCCGCAGCGACTGCCACGGCTTCCAGTCGGGGTGCAGGACGTGCAGCGCCGTGCGCCCCATCAGGTCGGCGTCGGCGAGCGCCTCCTCGGCCCGGCCTTCGGCGAGCGACAGCTCGGCGTGCGCGCGGCGCCACAGGTTGGCTCCGTCGGACTCCTCCTCGGCGGCCGGCGCCTCGCCCAGGATGGCCCGCGCGCGTGCCGCGTCGCCGACCAGCACGGCGTGGTGGGCGTAGAGGCCGCGTGCCCACGAGGTCGCCGTCGGCGCCGAGCCCCACAGCTCCTGCAACCGGTTCGCCTCGATCAGCAGCTCGCCCGCCTCCTCCAGCTCGCCGGTGCCGAGCAGGAACAGGCCCGACCACAGCCCGACCGACGAGGTCGAGAACACCGAGCCGCTGCGGTGCGCCTGCTCGCGCGCGGTCGCGAGCCAGTTGCCCGCCTGCGGGCTCTCGGCCAGCACGAGCGCCACCAACGCGGCCGACCAGAACAGCCCGCTCGAGCTCGCGAGCAGCTCCCCGCCCTCCCACGACTCGAGCGCCAGCGCCTCGCACTCGGCGGCGGGCGCGCCGCCCGCCGCGCGGGCGAAGGCGGTCGCGGCCATCAGCATCCGCGCGCCCAACCCGGTTCCGCGCTCGAGCTCGATCCGCGCCAGCGCCTCGCGGTCGTAGCCGAAGAAGACCGCGATCATCTCCATCGCCTGGATCGCAAGCCGCATGTCGGCCGGCGCGGCGTCGGCCGCGAGGCGGGCGAGCGCGCCGCCCTCGGCCGCGTGGCCCGTGAAGAGCAGCGACTGGGCGAGCGCGAACGCCGCGGTCGCCCGCTCGTCCGGTGCGGTCAGCACGTCATAGGCGACGCGCAGGTGCTCGGCCGCGAGTGGGGCGTTCATCTCGGCGGCCGCGACGCCCAGCTCGAAGTGCAGCGTGCCGCGCAGCTCGGCCGGCGGCGGCTCCTCGAGCGCGCGCCCGAGATAGGCGAGCGCGCTGTCGGGACCGCCGCGTCGCGCCGCCTGGGCGGCGGCCGTCCGCAGCAGCTCGACGGTGGCGGGGTTGCCACGGCGCGGCGCGTGCAGGAGCTGGGCTGCGACCTCCTGCGCCGGCGCGCCTGCGTCCGCCAGCACGTCGGCGGCACGGCCGTGCTGCAGCTCGCGCTCACCGCCCGGCACGTCGAGGTGGACCGCGTCGCGGACCAGCGGGTGCACGTAGCCGAGCGGCGTCTCGGCGCGCAGGATGTCGGCCCGCGCCAGCTCGCCCGCGGCACGCGCCACGGTCGCCTCGTCGAGCCCGGTCAGGGCCGCGACGGCCGGCAGTCCCGAGCTGTCGCCGAGCACGGCGACGGCGCGCGCCACCGCGACGGCATCCTCCGGCAGCCGCGAGAGGCGCAGCAGGACGGTTCGCGACACCGCCCGCGTGCCGATCTCGCGCACCGCCGCGGCGCCGGCCGCGCTGGGGGCGACGCCGTCCTGCTCGAGCGCCGCCAGCAGGTGGCGCAGGAGCAGCGGGTTGCCACCGGTGGCCTCGCGGCAGGCGGCGGCGAAGCGCGGGTCGGGCTCGCCGAGCCGCTCGGTCACCAGCTCGATGACGGCGTCCTCGCCGAGCGGCCCCGGCCGCACCGCCTCGCACAGCGGGTCGGCGGCGATCTCGGCGATCAGCGCCGGGTCCGTGCCGGGCTCGGTGCTGCGAAGCGTGGCGGCCACGAGCACCGGCGAGCCCTCGAGCCGGCGCACGAGGTACGCCACGAAGCGCAGCGAGGGCCGGTCGCTCCACTGCAGGTCGTCGATCGCCAGCAGCACCGGGCGCTCCTCGGCGAGGTTGAGCACCGCCCAGTAGAGGCCGTGCAGGACGGCGAACGAGCCCTCGGCGGTACCACCCTCGAGCACGCCCTCGGCGGGCGCCGCGGCTCCCGCCAGCAGGCGCCGGCGATCCGCGACCGGCTCGAGCATCTGGCGCACGGCGCCGAACGAGAAATCGCGCTCGAGCTCGCCGCAGCGGGCGGTCAGCACCGTCATGCGACCGGCGCGGGCGCGCGCCTCCGCGAGCAGCCGGCTCTTGCCGATCCCCGCCGGCCCCTCGATCAGCGCCACCCGGCCGCGCCCCTCCTCGGCGTCGGCGATCAGGCGGCCGAGCGCCGCCAGCTCCCGATCGCGCTCCAGCAGGCCGTCCATGCGCCGGGCATCGTACGCTCGCAGCCACATGAGCGAGATCGTTCTCTTCCACTCCGCGCTCGGCCTGCGTCCCGGCGTGCACTGGTTCGCCGACCGGCTGCGCGCGGCCGGGCACAATGTCCACACGCCCGATCTCTACGACGGCGAGGTCTTCGACTCGCTCGAGGACGGCCTCGCCAAGCGCGACGCGCTCGGCATGGAGGAGGTGATCCGGCGCGGCGCCACCGCGGCGCCGCAGGCCCAGTACTACGCGGGCTTCTCGCTCGGAGCCGCCCCCGCGCAGATGCTGGCGCAGACCCGACCGGGCGCAGAAGGCGCACTCCTCTACCACTCCGCGATCCCCGCAGACGTGTTTGGCGGCTGGCCCGAGGGCGTGCGGTTGCAGATCCACACGATGGAGGACGACGCACTCGGCGACGTCGACGATGCGCGCGAGCTCGGCGGCGAGCTGCACCTCTACCCCGGCTCCGACCACCTCTTCCTCGACCCCGACCTGGCCGAGTACGACGAGGCGGCGGCGGAGCTGGTGATCGCGCGCACGATCGTGTTCCTTTCGTGAACGCCGCAAGTCCGCGGGCGCGGCGACGTTCCCGCTCCCATGGACGACACGACCCTGCGCCGGCGCGAGTTCCTGGCGCGCACCGCCGCGGCCGCCGGGCTCGCGGGGCTCAGCTCGCTGCCCGCCGGGACGCTGCTCGCCGAGGCGGCGCGCGCGCAGATCACCGGCCTGCCCAGCCCGCGCAACCTGCCGCTCGACCACGTGGTCGTGGTGATGATGGAGAACCGCTCCTTCGACCACTACTTCGGCTGGCTCGACGGCGCCGACGGCAGCCAGGACGAGACGTACCTCGACCCCTCCGGTGAGCCGGTCGGCACCCGCCACGCCTCGTCGCTCGAGGCGCAGTGGCAGGGCTGCGGCCATCCCGATCCCGGCCACGGCTGGGAGGCGGGCCGCGCGCAGCTGCAGGGCGGGTTCGTGGCCGACGGCAGCGGCAACGACGAGTTCGCGCTCACCTACTACGACGAGGGCGAGATCGAGTTCCTGCACGCCGCGGCCGGCGCGTACACGATCTACGACCGCTTCTTCTGCTCGCTGCTCGGACCGACGTGGCCCAACCGCTACTACAAGTGGTCGGCGCAGTCGGGCGGCCGCAAGGACAACACGCCGCCGCTCGAGACGGCAGGCAACCAGTGGGAGACGATCTTCGACCGCGCGATCGGCCGCGGGGTGACGGCCCGCTACTACCACTCCGACCTGCCGTTCTCGGCGGTCTGGGGCGCGCGCGGCGTGACCTGGACGCGACCGCTGGCCGAGTACTACGCCGACTGCGCGCGGGGCACGCTGCCGAACGTCACCTTCGTCGACCCGCCGTTCCGCGACGGCGGCGGCGGTGACGGCATCTCGGCCGACGAGCATCCCCACGGCGACGTCCGGCTCGGGCAGGCCTGGATGGCCGACGTCGTGCGCGCCTTCGCCCAGTCGCCCTGCTACCGGCGCGGCGCCCTGTTCGTCGTCTACGACGAGTGGGGCGGCTTCTTCGACCACGTGCGCCCGCCGCGCGTGCGCGACGCCCGCGAGAGCGGCAGCCTGAACGAGGACTTCGGCCAGATGGGCTTCCGCATTCCCGCGGTGGCGATCTCGCCGTTCGCGCGCGGCGGCAACGTGCGCCACGCCCAGCTCGGCTTCGAGTCGATCATCAAGCTGATCAGCTACCGCTTCGGCCTCGGCCACCTGACCGTGCGCGACCGCTACGCGACGAACATCGGGGAGACGCTGAACTGGGACGGCACCGACTTCGAGCTGCCCGACCTGCCGGACCCCGAGCACGTCGCCTCGAGGCCGTGCGCGCTCGGCGGCGGCGACGTGCTCACGCAGGAGAGCGCCGCCACGCACGTGAGCGACCTGGCCGAGCTGGAGGCGCTGGCCGACCGCTTCGGGTTCCCCGTCGGCGACGGCCGGGCCGTCGACCTGTTCACGAAGCCGGACGCGATCAGACGGTCACTAGCGGGGGCTTAGCCGCCGCCTCGTCACGCTCGCGGAACCACTCCTCGCCCTCGATCGAGAAGTTGGGCACGATCC
The DNA here is from genome assembly GCA_963835525.1 of uncultured Solirubrobacteraceae bacterium. Classification (GTDB taxonomy): domain Bacteria; phylum Actinomycetota; class Thermoleophilia; order Solirubrobacterales; family Solirubrobacteraceae; genus DASSUW01. The sequence goes on along the minus strand of CAWIFM010000008.1, from coordinate 121,579 downwards.
GGTCGAGCCAGCGCGGGAACCACCAGTTCGCGCGGCCGAGCAGCGTCATCACGGCGGGCACGAGCAGGCAGCGCACGAGCGTGGCGTCGACCGCCACCGCCACGCCCATCCCGACCCCGAACTGCTTGACCGTCGGGTCCCCGTTGAGCACGAACGCGAAGAAGACGCTGACCATGATCAGCGCCGCCGAGGTGATCACGCGGCCGGTGTGGGCGACTCCGTCGATCACCGCCTGCTTGTTGTCGCGCGTGCGCTCCCAGGCCTCCTTGATGTGCGTCATCAGGAACACCTCGTAGTCCATCGAGAGGCCGAACAAGATGGCGAACATCATCAGCGGCACGAAGCTCACGATCGCCACCGACTCCTCGAGACCGACCACCCCCACGCCCCAGCCCTTCTCGAACACGGCGCTCACGACGCCGAACGCCGCGCCGATCGAGATCAGGTTCATCAGCCCGGCGGTGAGTGGGATCACGACCGAGCGGAACGCGAGCAGGAGCAGCACGAAGCTGAGGGCGACGACGACGGCGATCGTGAGGATCAGCTTGCTCGAGATCTCGTCGGCGAGATCGACGTAGCCCGCGGTGGTGCCGCCGACGCTGGCCGTCATGTCCGCGTTGCGGGTCGCCGTCGGGATCGTGTCGTCGCGCAGCGTCCGCACGAGGTCCTCGGTCGCGCGGTCGGACGGGCCGGTGGTCGGCGTGACGCTGAGGACGGCCGCGGTGCCGTCGGAGTTGACGAGCGGCGGCGTCACCTTGGACACGCCGTCCGTCTTGGTGAGGTCGTCGCGCAGGTGCGTGAGCCGCGGGTCGGTCGCCTTGTTCTGGAGCTCCTTGCGCTGCGCCGACGCCTTGTCCTCGATCTGCTTGACCTGCGGGTCGGCCGCCGACGGCGGCAGCCCCTGCGCCTCGGCCTTCTGGCGCGCCTCGGCCTTCTGCTGCGACTCCTGCTGGTTGAGGTCGTCGAGCTTGGCCTGGTCGGGCTTCGCCGGCTGGGCGGACATGTCGACGCTGACCAGCAGCGGTCCGTTCGCGCCGACGCCGAACGCCGTGGTGAGGCCGTCGTAGGCGCGACGCGCCTCGGTGTCCGTCGGCAGCGCGCCGTTGTCCTGCTGGCCGAGGTAGAGGTCGAGCGTCGGCAGCGCGAGCGCGACGAGCACGGCGGTGGCGACGATCGCCGCCGGCAGCGGGTGGCGGGCGACGAAGCGCGCCCAGCGCTCCCACCCGTGGGGGTGGTCGTCCTTCACCCCGCGCCGGTGCGGCAGCGCCAGCGAGTCGATGCGATCGCCGACGAGGGCGAGGATCGCCGGCAGCAGCGTGACCGCCGCGGCCACCGCCACGAGCACCACCAGCGCCGACGTGTAGCCGAGCGTGGTGACCAGCGGGATGCCGACCACGGCCAGCGAGAGCAGCGCGACCATCACCGTCGTGCCCGCGAACACCACGGCGCCGCCCGAAGTCGCCGTCGCGCGCGCGATCGATTCGCGCGTCTCCATGCCGTCCCGCCGCTGGGCCTGGTGGCGGGTGACGATGAACAGCGCGTAGTCGATCCCCACGCCGAGGCCGATCATCGTCGCCAGCGTCGGGGCGACGGTCGGCACCTCGGAGACCTGGCTGATCAGCGTGATGATCGAGAGCCCGCTGACGAGGCCGACGATCGCGGTGACGATCGGCAGCCCCATCGCCACCACGGTCCCGAAGGTGAGCAGCAGGACGATGACCGCCATCGACAGCCCGACCGCCTCGCTCGAGTGCGTCTCGGGCTTGGAGACCTTCTGGCCCAGGTAGCCGCCGAAGCCGACCGACAGGCCGGCGTCGCGCGCCGGGTCGGCCTCGTCGACGATCCGCTGCGCGTCGTCGGTCGTCAGGTCGCTCGGGCTGGCGCGCAGGTTGAGCGCGATGTAGCCGGTCCGCGCGTTCTTGGCCAGGATGTCCTTGGAGATGAGCGGGCTGGTGGCGGAGCGGACGTCGGGGTCGCGCTTGAACGCCGCCACCGTGTCGTCGATCGGCTTCTTGTACTTGGCGGCAGTGAGCTTCTCGCCCTTCGGTGCTGTCAGCACGACCGGGTTCGTGCCGTTGGCCTGCGAGGGGAAGCGGTCGGACAGCAGGTCAGCCGCCTGCTGGCTGTCGGAGCCCGGCAGCGTGAGGTTGTCGTTGAGCTCGGGCCCGACGCTGCGGGCCGCGACGGCCAGCGCGGCGAAGATGACGAGCCACGTGGCGAGGACGATCCAGCGACGGCGAACGCAGACCCCGCCGAGGCCGTAGAGCAACGGCGTCACTGCGCGACCCTACCGGTGGTGGTTCACCACCTCAACATTGTTGCCGTCGGGGTCGAGCACGAAGGCGCCGTAGTAGCCGGGGTGGTAGTGCGGGCGCTCGCCGGGTCCGCCGTTGTCGCGGTAGCCCGCTCCGGTGGCCGCGCGGTGGAAGGCCTGCACGACCGCGTCGTCGCCGGTGGGGAACGCGATGTGGACGTTCTCGGTGGGCGTCCCGCCGACGAGCGAGAACGAGGCGTTGTCGCCGACGCACTGTGCGTAGTCGGAGCCCTCGCGGCGCACCCTCAGACCGGCATGGGGCGCGATCGTCTCGTAGAAGCGGGCCGCCGCCTCGACGTCGGCGACCCGCAGCCACAGGTGGTCGATCATCCCGCCGCGCATCTGGCCGTGCCACACCGCCTCGGCGCTGTTGCCGTCGGGGTCGAGCAGGAAGGCGCCGTAGTAGTCCTCGACGTACTGCGGCCGCGGGCCGGGGGCGCCGTCGTCGCGATAGCCCGCGTCGATGCCGGCCTGCCAGAACGCGTCGACCTCGGCGTGCCCGGCGGCGCGGAAGCCGATATGGAGCCGCCGCGTCAGCGCCCCGTCGTCGGCGACGCCGAACTCGTCCCACTCGACGATGTCTGGGCCCTTGTAGGTCTGCTCGATGCCGAGCGTGCTCAGCACCGTGCTGTAGAAGCGCTCGGACGCGTCGCGGTCCGCGACGCGGATCTCCATGTGGTCGAACATCAGCCCGACAGGAACACCGCCTCCGGCAGCAGCGCGCTGACCACCCACTGGCCGGCGTCGACGACCTCGGAGATCTTGAGGTCCACGCACAGGCTGGCCAGCAGGTACGCGTCCTCGGGGCTGAGGCCGTAGGTGCCGGTGATGTGGTCGATCATCGCCCGAACGGCCTGCTGCGCGTTCGCGAACAGGTCGGGCCCGATGCCGGTCGTGCCGTAGAACGGCGCCACGTCCACGCGCGGGGTCAGCGGGGCGGGCGTGCGGTACTGCGGCGACGGGATCGATCGGCCCTTCTCGAGCGTGAAGCGCAGGCTCGCGTACATCGGCGCCTCGAGCCCCGTCACGCACACCTCGCCGTCGCCCTGACAACCGTGGGCGTCGCCGCACGAGAACATCGCGCCGGCCGCCTGGACCGGCAGGTACAGCGTCGCGCCCTTGACGAGCTGGCGGGTGTCGAGGTTGCCGCCGAAGTTGCCGGGCGGCATCACCGGCAAGGCGCTCGCGCCGGCGGGGCAGACGCCCATCGTCCCGAAGAACGGCGCCAGCGGGATCGCCACGTCCTCGCGCATCCAGGCGAAGTCGGCGCCCGAGATGTCGAAGATCTTCAGGTAGGCATCGGGGAAGTCGTCCGCCAGCAGGCCCAGGCCCGGCAGGATCGCCGTCCAGCCCCAGCCCTGGGTGTGGATGTCGAGGATCTCGACCGCCAGCGTGTCGCCGGGCTCGGCGCCGCTGACCTCGATCGGCCCGGCGAGCGGGTAGACGCGGTCCCAGTCCAGGCCGGCGATCACGCTCGTATCGGATTCCGGGCCGATCTGGTTGTCGCTGACGTCGCGCGTCCACACCACGACCGTGTCGCCCGAGTCGATGCCGAGGACCGGCTCGTTGCCGGTGTCCCACGTGAAATGCACCTGTTCGTCCGTCAGGTAGTGCGTCCGCGGCACGGCTCCCCCTCGTTGTCGGTCTCTCCTGGAGCGGATCCTAGGCGCAGGCGAGCAGGCCGTGCCGGTAGCGCTCGGAGCCGCGGTTGAACTCGGGGTCCGGCTCGAACTCCGCGTCGAGCACGCGCACGTTGGCGATCCGCATCAGCGCGAACTCGCGCCAGCCGGGCAGCGAGCCGGACCGGCTCGCGCCGCTGACCTGGAGGCCGTCGAGGAACAGCGTCCCCGAGGCGGCGCGGTAGACCGCGTGCGGGTGCACCACCCGAGCCTCGCGGCCGCCGTACCGGAGCTCCACCACTCGGTGCGCGCGGACGGCCTCGATCAGGTCCCCTGTGTCCATGCGAGCCACGCCTAGAGTACGGCCGATGCCGGTGACGCTCGATGACGTGCGCTCGTTCGCGAGCGGGCTGCCGCGCACGACCGAGGGCGCCGTCCACGGCCGCGTGAAGTTCCGCATCGGCCGGCTGGTCTACCTGGACTTCTCGCACGACGAGACGGTGATGGGCTTCGCGTTCCCGAAGGAGTGGCGCGAGGTGCTCGTCGGCTCGGACCCGGAGAAGTTCCTGATGCCGCGCCAGTCGGACCTCCGTTACAACTGGGCCTGCGTGCGCCTGGCTGCGATCGACCGACCCGAGATGGAGGAGCTCGTCCTCGACGCCTGGGCGATGTGCGTGCCCAAGAAGGTCGTTGCGGAGTACCAAAGGTGAACCGCCGCCTGGCGCTCGCCCTCGCCGTGGCGGCCGCCGGCCTGCTCGCGGTGGGCGTCGCCCTCGCCGTCGCGCTGCGCGGGGACGAGACCGAGCCGGCGCCGGAGCTGCGCGCGCTCGAGGTCGAGCACTGCCGCGACTTCGCCGACGACGACGCGCGCAGCTGCTACTCGCGTGCGTTCCTGGCGATGGTGGACGGGGTCGAGGACCCGCGGCCGGCGGTCGCCCGCATCAACGACGCGGCGCGCAGCGAGGGCGGCTTCCTGCTCGAGAACTGCCATGTCGTCATGCACACCGTCGGGCGCACCTACGCCCGCGACTCCGGGGTGACGCTCGCCACGCTGATGGACCACCTGCCCGCCGACAACGACCCGGGCTGTCCGGCCGGTTTCGCGCACGGGCTCGTGACCGGCGTGGCACCCGACATCGACGCGAGCGATCCGCGCGAGGCCGTCTCGGCCTGCGACGGCGCCGGCACGCGCTTCCAGCGCTACAGCTGCGTGCACGGCTTCGGCCACGCCTTCATGCGCCTCTACGAGGACCAGCTCGAGCCGGCGCTGAAGCTGTGCACGGCGCTCGGCCCGGAGGTCGCGCCCGACTGCGCGCAGGGCGCCTACCACGACTACTGGTTCGCGGTCGCCGGGGCCGACGACGCGAAGCTCTCGGACGAGGCCGTCACCGATCCCGTACCGGCTGTGCGGCGCCCAGCCGGAGGCCTACGTGCGCCCGTGCTGGTACCGCGCGTTCCTGGAGACCCGCCCCGCGGGCTTCCGCGTGGCGGAGACCTCGGACATCGACGACCTCTGCGCCGGCCTCGAGGGCCTGCAGCGCGAGGGCTGCGTGACCGCCGCCTCCCTCATCGGCCCGCCCGATCCCGCCCGGCAGCTGCTGATCTGCTCGCGCATGCGTTCCGCGTCCGACGCCGCCAACTGCGTCCGCGGCACGAAGGTCCAGAACCTGCAGGACGCTCCGACAGAGGCCTACGTGCAGCTCGTGGGAGGCTGCGAGCGCTTCGCGCCCGGCGCCCGCGGCGCCTGCTACCGCTGGCTCGGCAAGGCGCTCGCCGTCCTCACCGACGGGGAGTTCGAGCAGGCCGGCTGCGCCCGGCTCGGCGCGGCCGCGCGGCGCCAGTGCGAGGCCGGCGCCCGCACGATGGAGGACGCGCTCGTCACCTTCAGCTAGGACGCGGCGGCCTGCTCGACGAGCGTGCTGACGGAGTCGCGCACGGAGAGCTTGTGGAGGAGCGCGAGCCTGGCGGCCTGCTCCGCGTCGTGGTCGCGCAGCGCGGCCATGATGCCCTCGTGCTCCGCCTGTGACATGGCGACGCGCTCGGGGACCATCCGGAACACCCGCTGGAAGCCGGAATGGCGCTGCCAGATGTCCATGACCAGCTCACGAAGCATGTCGTTGCCGCAGCTGGCCACGATCGTCCCGTGGAACTCGCGGTTGACGTCGGAGAACGCCGGGCCGTCCTGCGTCTCGACGGCCGCTCGCATCTTCGCCATGAGCGCGTCGAGCTGCGCCAGCTCGGCGTTGGTGATGCGCTCGGCGGCCAGGCCGGTGGCGATGCTCTCGAGGTGCGAGCGGATGAAGTACGTCTCCTCGACCTCCTTGGCGGTGATCGTGGTGACCGTCGCCCCGCGGTAGGGAGCGGTCTCGACCAGGCCGTCGCGCTCGAGCATGCGCAGCGCCTCGCGGACGGGGATGTCGCTGGCGTCGTACTGGTTGGCGACCTCGCGCATCACCAGCCGTGTCCCGGGGGCGATGTCGTTGGACAGGATCCGCTCGCGAAGGGCGATGTAGATGGCGCGCGACTTGAGATCGGCCATGGTGCCGAAACATATCTGATATGTTCGCCCAGTCCTGATCGGCTCCTGGGGAGGCGCCATGAAGAGGGTGGGGGCACTTGCTGCGACGATGACGCTGGCGCTGGGTTTGGCGGCGTGCGGCGGCGAGGACGAGCCCGTGGGAGGCGGCGCCGAAGGCGGCGGCAAGATCCGCGTCGCGCTCGGTGACATCGAGTCGGTGGAGACGCTCGCGCTCTTCATCGCGATGGAGCGCGTGCGCCAGCGGGGCACCGAGGTCGAGCTGATCGAGCTCGCCGACGAGGACCTCGCCAACCAGGCGGTGATCGGCGGCCAGGCCGACGTCGGCCTCGGCGCGCCGTACGGCCTGATCGAGGGCTCCGGCGCTCCGCTGCGGATCTTCTGCCAGCTCCAGAGCGTCAAGTTCTTCCCCGTGGCCGACAAGGCCGCGCACCCCGACTGGCAGTCGCTCGACGGCGGGAAGTTCGCGGTCCATTCGCGGGGCTCGACCAGCGAGGCGCTCGCCCACATCATCGAGCAGGAGGAGGGCATCGAGTTCGGCGAGATCAATTTCGTGCCCGGCGCCGAGGTGCGCGCGACGGCGCTGCTGCGCGGCAACGTCAAGGCCGCCGTGCTCGACATCCCGAACAAGAACTACGTGATGTCCGAGGCGCCCGGCAAGTTCGTGGAGCTCCCCACGCCCGAGACGAACGCGAGCGACGAGGTGCTGTTCGCCAACCAGCAGTGGCTGGACGCGAACCCGGAGTCCGTGAAGGTCCTGCTCGAGGAGATCCTCGCGGTCTGGCGCGCGATCGACGAGGATCCCTCGTTCGTGCAGGCGGAGCGGGAACGGCTCGGGCTGCTGAAGGACATGCCGGCCGAGCTCGAGAAGGAGCTGGTGCCGTACTACGAGGAAGGCGCCGAGGGAGGCCTCTTCACGCAGGACTGCGGCGGCGAGCAGGCCGCTCGTGACGATTTCGAGTTCTACCACGCGGCCGGGCAGCTCAAGGGCGACCCGGCGTCGCTGAAGGTCGAGGACTTCTGGACCCTCGGGCCGGCCCAGGCGGCGAGCGAAGCGGGCAGCTGAGTGGCCACGTCGGTCGGGACCCGCGCCGGCCGCATGGCGGTCGGGAGGCGCAGGCACACCGCCTGGGCGAGCAGGCCGTGGGTGCTGCGCGCTGCGTCGATCCTGGTCGTGCTGGGGCTGTGGCAGTGGGGCGCGTGGGCCTCGGTGAACCCGGCCTTCCCCTCGTGTACCGCGACGCTCGCCGCGTTCTGGGAGCTGCTCATCGACGGCACGTTCGCCGCGGCCTACGCCGAGACGGCCGGGCCGCTGATCGTCGGCCTGCTGCTGACCGCGACCGGCGGCGTGCTCGCCGGGCTGGTCATGGGCCTCTCGGCGCGGGCCGAGTGGCTCGGCCTGCCGCTGTTCATCGTGCTGCAGGCGTCGCCGTCGGCGGCGATCGTGCCGCTGATCACCTTCGTCTACGGGATCGGCTTCACCGCCAAGGTCTTCGCGGTAGTGCTGCTCAGCGCTCCCGTGATCGTGCTCAACTCCTATCGCGGGATCGCCAACACGCCGCGGTCGCTGCTGGAGATGAGCGACGCCTTCCTGGCCAGCCGCCTGCAACGGATCTGGAAGGTGGTCGTCCCTGCCGGCAGCGGGATGATCTTCGCGGGGCTGCGACTCGGCGTCGCACAGGGGTTCACGGGCGTCGTGCTGGCCGAGCTGATCATCTCCCCGACCGGCGTCGGCGACCTGATCACGTACTACCGCTCGGTCGCCGACTACCCCGCGATGTTCGCGTCGATCCTCTCGATCATCATCGTCGCGAGCGTGACCGTGACGCTGCTCCAGCGCCTGGAGCTGCGCCTGTTCCGACCCGAGCTGAGGCCGGCATGACAGCCGTCCAGGTGAACGAGCTCGTCAAGGAGTTCGACGGCGGAGTCCGTGCGCTGGACGGCGTGACCTTCGACGTGCCGAAGGGCGAGCTCACCAGCATCATCGGCCCCAGCGGATGCGGCAAGACCACGACGCTGAAGGTCATCGCGGGCCTCGCCGAGCCGACGTCCGGAACGGTCGAGGTCAACGGCGTCGCCGTCACCGAGCCAGGGCCGGACCGGGCGTTCGTGTTCCAGGACTTCGCATTGCTGCCGTGGGCGACCGTGCTGCGGAACGCGGCCTTCGGCCTGGAGCTGCGAGGCGTGCCGCGCAAGCAGCGCGAGGAGGCCGCGCGCGAGTACGTCGAGAAGGTGGGGCTGTCCGGCTTCGAGGACACCTACCCGCACCAGCTCTCCGGCGGGATGCGCCAGCGCGTCGGCCTCGCCCGGGCGCTCGCGGTGGACGCCGAGATCCTGCTGATGGACGAGCCGTTCGCATCGGTCGACGAGCAGATCCGCCGCCAGTTCCAGGAGGACCTGCTGCATCTGCTCAGCGACGAGCGCAAGACCGTGATCTTCGTGACCCACTCGATCGAGGAGGCGGTCTACGTCTCCGACCAGATCGTGATCCTGAGCCGCGGGCCGTCCCGCGTGACGAACGTCGTCCGCCCCGGCGTGGACCGCAGCGGCGGCTCCGACGGCATCCGGCGCAGCCAGGCCTACCTCGACTGGGTGGAGCAGATCTGGCACGACCTGCAGGGATACCTCGAGCGGTGACTCTGCGCGGTCACAGGATCCCGATGGCGTTCTCGCTGCTCGTGTGGTTCGCGGTGTGGGAAGTCGTCGGCCGGCTCGAGCTCGTGTCGCTGCTGCCGCCGTTCACCGAGGTGCTCGCGGCCTTCCCCGAGGTCGTCTCGTCCTCGAGGTTCGCCGAGGCGGCATGGATCACGCTCCAGGCGTTCCTGATCGGGATGGCCCTGTCCTTCACCGTCGGCATCGGCGTCGGCATCCTGATGGGCACGAGCCGCGCGGTCGGGTCGCTGATGGGGATGTGGGTGAACATCTTCGAGAGCTCGCCGCTGACCGCGATCGTGCCCGCGCTGATGGCGCTGCTCGGCTTCGGGCTGCCGACGATGATCGTCACCGTCTTCCTCTTCTCGGTCTGGGTGATCGCGCTCGACACGCAGGTCGGGGTCGAGCGGGTCAACCCCTCGCTCGTCGAGATGGGCCGGTCCTTCGGCGCTTCCAGGCGGGCGCTGTTCTCGCAGATCGTGCTGCGGGCGGCGCTGCCCGAGCTGCTCGCGGGCATCCGGCTCGGGCTCATCCGCGGCCTGAAGGGCGTCGTCATCGGGCAGCTGCTGATCGCCGTGATCGGCGTCGGCTACCTGTTCGAGCTCTACTCGCGGAACTTCCTGATGCCCGAGTTCTGGGCGCTGCTGATCATCCTCTTCGCGTTCGCCTTCCTCGCCTCGGAGGCGGTCGCCTACTTCGAGCGAAAGGTGTCGTTCTATGCATCCAGCCGGTGACCGGTTCGCCATCGAGGCGCCCCCCGTCACGACCGTCGCCGTCACCGGCACGGAGGCGGTCTTCCCGGTGGCCCGGGTGTTCTGCGTCGGGCGCAACTACGCCGAGCACGCGGTCGAGATGGGGCACGACCCCGATCGCGAGCCTCCGTTCTTCTTCACGAAGCCGGCCGACGCCGTCGTGGCGCCCGGCCGCCTGCCGTTCCCGACGCAGACCGACGACCTGCACCACGAGATCGAGCTGGTGGTCGCGCTCGGCGACGGCGGCACGGACATCCCGGTGGACCGCGCGCTCGACCACGTCTTCGGATACGCCGTGGGGCTGGACATGACGCGCCGCGACCTGCAGGCGGTGGCAAAGAAGGCCGGCCGCCCCTGGGACATGGCAAAGGGCTTCGACCAGTCCGCGCCGACGGGACCGATCCGTGCCGTCGACGACATCGGCCACCCGACGCAGGGGGCCGTCCGGCTTCGCGTCAACGGGGAGCCGCGCCAGGAGGGCGACCTGGACCAGCAGATCTGGAAGGTGCCCGAGACGATCAGCTACCTGAGCACGCTGGTCACTTTGCGAGGAGGCGATCTGATCATGACCGGGACGCCCAAGGGCGTCGGCCGGGTCGAGCCGGGCGACCAGCTCGAGGGTCACATCGACGGCGTCGGCGACCTGCAGGTGAGCTACGAGACTCGGGTGCACATGAGTGTGCACCCTCGTGCATAGAGACGGCGCCGCGGCGGCGGGACAGTGGGCGCATGCTCACTTACCTCCGTCGTCACCATGCCGGGCTGATCGCGTTGTTCGTCGCGCTGGGCGGCACCTCGTACGCCGCTGCGACCGTCGGGTCGCAGGACATCCAGAGCCGTGCCGTCGAGACGCGGCACCTCGATCGCGGCGCCGTCACGACGGCGAAGGTCCGCAACGGGTCGCTCCTCGCCGCCGACTTCCGGGCCGGCCAGCTCCCGGCCGGCCCGCAGGGTCAGCCCGGGCCGCAGGGTCAGCCCGGCGCGCAGGGGCCGGCGGGCGTGCACGGTCCCGAGGGCCCTCCCGGCTCAGATGCCACGATCGCCCCCAACTCGCTCACGGGCGCCGACATCAACGAGGCGACGCTCGGCCAGGTGCCGAATGCCGCGTCGCTCGGCGGCGTCGGAGCCGGCGGCTTCGTCCGGAGCAACAAGGTCCACTGGGTCGTCGTCAACCCGAACGGGGGCATCACCCGCCAGTCCGGAGGCTTCCAAGTCGTCAAGGGCCCGGGCATCCCGGGCGACTACCGCGTGGTGCTGCCCTCGAGCGTGGTCATCGACAGCTGCGCCTGGGTCGCCGGCCTCGGCGACGGCGTCCAGGCCGGGATCGCGCCCGCCGGGGAGGTCGCGGCGAGCCGCGCTGGCGGTGACGGGCCTTTCGTCGGCGTCATCACCCGCATGTCGAACGGCACCTTGGCCGACAAGCCGTTCCACCTGCTGGTCCTCTGCTAGGCGGCCGTCGTTGGACGCCGGGCTGCGCGCAACGTAGGCTCACCGGTGGAGGCCCACAATGTCGAGGCGATCAACATGGCTGATCGCGGGCGAGGTCGTCTTGCTCGTCCTCGCCTGCGCGGTCGCGGCCCTGGTGTCGACGGCGGCGGACTGGGAGCCGCCGGAGCTGGTCGCCGTCCTGCTCGCGCTCGCGCTCGGTAGCGACCTCCTGGCGGTACGGCACAAGGTCCAGCGGATCTCCGGCTCGTTCCTCGCGCTCGTGCTGGCGATGGCCCTGCTGGGGCCGGCGCCGGCGGTCGCCATCGGGATCGTCTCGGTGCTCGTCGACCAGCTGCGGGCACGCAACCCGCTGCCCCGGTTCATCACCAACCTCGCCACCTACGCGACCTTCCCGCTTGTCGGCTCGCTGCTGATCCAGGGGGCCGCAAGCGCGCTCGACGTACAGGAGGGCGACTTCGCGTTCTCGCTGCTGATCCTCGGCGGCTTCTTCGTCTCCCACCTGCTCAACTTCCTCGGGATCGCGGGCGACTACGCCTTCCACACGCGCGGCTCGCTGGCACACGAGTTCCGCACCATCTTCGTGCCGGTGCTGCCGTCCGCGGCGGTCGGCGCGCTGCTGTGCGTGCTGGTGGTGTTCGTCTACGAGCGCAGCGGCTTCGCGGCGCTGTCGCTGCTGGTGGTCGTGCTCTTCGTCTTCCAGTACCTGCTCCGCGAGCTGCTGCTCTCGCAGGAGCGCGCCGAGCGCCTGGCCGCGCTCCAGATGGGCGTGCTGACCTCGATGATCGAGACGCTCGCGCTGCGCGACCGCATGACGGCGCGGCACTCCGCGGCGGTCGCCCGCTATGCGCGAGCGATGGCGATCGCGCTGGGTCGCCCCGCCGCCGAGCAGGAGCTCGCGCACACCGCCGGGCTGCTCCACGACATCGGCAAGTTCGCGTTCCCCGACTCGATCCTGCTCGCCGCGCAGCCGCTGAGCGAGGAGCAGTGGGTGGTCGTCCGCCGGCACCCCGCGGACGGCGCGCGGATCGTGCGCCGCGTCGACGGCTACGGGCCGATTGCCGACATCGTGCTCAGCCACCACGAGCGCTGGGACGGCGCCGGCTACCCGCACGGGCTCGCGGGCGAGAAGATCCCGCTGGCGGCGCGGCTGATCTCGGTCGCCGACGCCTACGACGTGCTCACGGCGCGCGACTCCTACCGGCAGCCGGCCTCGGCCACGGCCGCCGTCGCCGAGCTGCGCGCCTGCGCCGGAACCCAGTTCGACCCGCAGGTGGTCGAGACGTTCGCGAGCGTGCTCGAGTCCGAGCGCCTGTCGTTCGGCCACGGCGACGACGCGGACTTCGAGGCCGAGCTCGCGTTCGAGCAGCGCGTACGCGCGTACGCGAACCGGCGGCTGCCGGCCTGACGCGCCTCAGGTCCCCGCGCAGTCTGCCGATCACCGGGCGGCTCCCCTCCTCCACGCAGGAAAGGAACCACCCGAAATGGGCTTCAAGTACTAATCGGCTATCGCGTCAGGCGCAGGCGTACGCGCTCCGTGCGGCCGTCGCGGTAGGTGATCGTCAGCGTCGCGTCGGCGCGCTTGCGCTGCGCCAGCAGCCTGCGTCCCTTGCGGTTGAGCCTGACGCGGATCGTGTCGGTGTCGCCCGCGGCGATCCTGAAGCGGCCCGTGCCGAGCGTCCGCTTGCCCACCCGCAGGCGCACCGCGCCTCTGCACGCGCTCACGCCCTGCGAGCAGCGCATGCGGATCGCAGCCGTGCTGCGCCGGCCGTTCGCGTTCGCCTTGCCGCCGCGGATCGCGAGGGTGGGCCTGCTCGCGGACTGGCCGCCGCTGGGGTTGACGGTGGTCGTCGTCGTGGTCGAGTCGCTCGGCGGCACCGGGGTGAGGTCCTTGATCCGTACGTTGCGGAAGTAGACGTCGTCGCCGGCCCCGTGCGTCTGCAGGCCGATGTGGCCCGTGGCGAGATCCACGTTCGGGTCGTCGTCGATCCACTCGTTGATCTTCGTGCCGTTGAGGTGGACGACGATGCGGTCGTCCTGCACGACGATCTCGTACTCGTTCCACTGACCCGGCGGGTTGAGCGCGGCGTCGCGGGCTGCGGTGTCCGCGGCCTGCTCGAGGTAGATCGCGCCCGTGGTCTGGGCCGGGTTGTCCGTCGCGTCGATCTGGATCTCCTCGCCCTGTGAGATCGACGTCTGGTCCGTGTTCGCCCCGGTGTCGGAGAAGCCGACGAAGACGCCGGAGTTGTCGTCTCCGGGCATCATCCACTCGAGCTTGAGCGAGTACGGGGCCTCGTGGTCCTGCTTCGTGTACAGGAGGCCGAACGCGCCGACGGACTTGATCGTGCAGTCCTCGCGCACGAAGCTGCCGCCGCCTGCGTACGTCCAGTCCTCGAGCGAGGAGTCGGTGCCGTCGAACAGCATCGTGTAGCCCGCCTCCGGGGTGTACGGCGCCGCGCAGGGCGGTGGAGGCGGCAGGTCGGGCGGCTCGCCGACGTGGAAGTAGTCGAACGAGCCGACCTCGGCGCCGGTGCCGTTGTAGGCCGAGACCCCGATGGCGGGGGCCGACAGCCCGGTCAGCGCGAAGCCCGCGCCGATCTCGGTCCAGGTCGCACCGTCGTCGAGCGAGTAGCGCCCGCGCAGCCGGCCGTCCACGCCGACCATCTGCAGCGTGATGCTGTCCTGCGCGCCGGCGGGCAGCGCCGGGCCGTTCTGGAAGCCGGACTCGCGGGCGAGCTCCGTCACCCACTCGCCCGTCGGCCGGCGCATCACGACGACCTTGCCCCAGGCGCTGGCGCCCGCGTGCGCGACGAGCCCGGCCTGGATGTAGTCGTCGTCGCCGTCGATCGACAGCTTCGTGGTCGCCGACCAGCTGCCGTCAGTCGGCGCCCGCTGGAGCACGACGTTGCGGGCGCTGACCGTGCTGCCGACGATGTCGCCGGCCTGCGCCTCGATCTGCAGCCTGCCGTCGGCGACGGTGTAGCCGGACGGATCCTCGTTGAGGATCGTCGACCAGCGGCAGCGATCCAGCTCGCCGTCGAACTCGTCGTCGGGCTCGAACGCCGGCGGGCACTGGATCGGCTCGTTCTGCGTGACGTCGAGGTAGTCGAGGTTCACGTTGCCGTCGTCGCCTGTGTCGTAGCGGATCGAGATCTCGTTGCTGCCGGCGCGCAGCACGAGCCGGTCGGTCAGCGTCCCGTAGACGTTCCACTCGCCGGTGCTCGGGAGCGGGAGCTTCTTCACGAGCTGGTTGTTGACGTAGAGGCTCACGTCCTTCGTGCCGGGCGCCGGATGCGGGCCGTTCGCGTAGCCGAGCTTGACGTCGGCCGGCCCGTCGGCGAGCGCAAGTGACCTCGAACGTGGTGCTCGCGCCCGGGTTCTCGTAGCCGCCGACGTAGCCCGTCCCGCTGTAGCCGACGTGCTCGGTCTGGACGTTGGCCCCGCCCGCGAGCGTGGCCGCCTCGGCCTCGTACCTGGTGACGCCCGCGGGCGCGAGCCGCAGGGAGTCCAGGTTGACGTGGCCGTCGTCGCCCGCGGCGTGCTTCAGCTCGATCGTGTTCTCGCCCGCGTCGAGCGCAACGGTGTCGACGTGGTGCTGGTAGTTCGGCCACGTGCCGGTCGGCGGCAGCGTGATCTGCCGGCTCGTGCCGTTGACGACCAGGGTGATCTTCTTCGGGCCGTCGAACGGGTTGGGGCCGTTCGCGTACCGCAGCGCCATCCGGTAGTCGCCGGCCTTCGCCGCGTCGACGTCGATCTTCACCGACGCGCCGACCGTGCCGAAGCCCGACACGAACCCCGTGCCGGTGTAGCCGGCGTGCTCGGTGTCGAACTGCGCGCCGCCCGTCAGCTGTCCGTCCTCGAGCTCGTAGAGCCCCTCGCTGATCGGCGCGACGTAGCCCGGCAGCGTGTTGAGCGTGTACCACGCCTCGGTGCTCAGCAGCTCCTCGCCGCCCTCGGACTCGAACGGCCGCGGTGAGCGCACGTGGACGACGCGGTTCGGCTTCAGCCCTTCGATCTCGAGCGAGACCGTCTTGCCGTCGGCCGAGACCGACGCGCCGGTGACGGTCAGCTCCTCCTCGGCGACCTTGGGGCCGCCGTAGGCCGAGGTAGGCACGTAGGTCCACTGCCGCACCTGGTACTTGCCGGCCAGGTCGGCGATCGTCTCGTCCGACAGCGGCTTCGTGTAGGTGAGGTCGAAGCCGCCCTCGGCGAGCTCCATCTTCTGGATGTCGAACGTCTCGGTGCCGTTCGGGACGAGCTTCTGCAGGCCGAACTGGAGCTTGCCGGTCTGGCCCCAGTTGCCGCCGGCGCCGAGGCCTCCGGCGATGATCGAGCCGTCGCCGGAGAGCAGCAGGTGCGTGAGGCCGGACTCGAGGCCCTGGGTCATCCGGAAGTACGCGCCTTGGTACTCACCGTCGACCTTCTCCAGGAACGCCCGCTGGATGCCGCCGTAGGTCACGTCGGCGATCCACATCTGCCCGGCGAACGGGCCGCTCGGGATCAGCATCGGCTGGCTCGGCGAGTTGGCGATCTCGTTGTGCGGCAGCCAGAGCGCCGGCGGCGTGGGCCGCTCGTCGTCGAAGCGGCCGGGGCTCCCGGTCGGGCCGGTCGTGAAGTGGTTGTAGAACCTGCCGGGCTGGAGGTGGATCAGCTTGTTGGCCGGCAGCCAGCCGCCCTGGTTGTCGGTGACGAAGATCTCGTCCTCCGGGCCCCAGCCGATGCCGTGCGGCGTGCGCAGTCCGCCGGCGACGTACTCGATCGCGCCCGTGTCCTTGTTGATCTTCAGGTGCGTGCCGCGATCGTCGGAGCCCTGCGGCACGGTGGTCGCGCCGCCGAGGTCGATCGATACCGAGAGGTTGAGGTGGAAGAAGCCGTCCTTGTAGAGCAGGCCGAACGCGAACTCGTGGAAGTTGCCGTCGAACGGCCACGTCGCGATCGTGTCCTTCGCCTCGTACGTCCCGTTCGCATCGGCGTCGAGGAGCTTGCTCAGCCGATCCTTCTCGGCGACGTAGACGGCGCCGTCGACGACCTTGATCCCCATCGGCTCACGCAGGCCCTCGGCGATCTTCGCCGGCGTCACGTCGGCCGGGTCGTCCGCGCCCTTGACGCCTTGGAGCCTCCACACCTCGCCGGCGGCGGTCACGCTGCTCGGGTCGCCGTCGTCGTCGCCCCAGGTCAGCACGAGCAGGTCGTCGCCCATCCACTCAAGACCGGTCACCTTCGGCTCGAAGCCGGCCGGGCGCAGGTTCACGAGGTCGTACGCGGGGTTGACGCCCTCGAGCGGAAGCCCGTCGCCGGGCGAGTCGGTGTCGCCCTCGCACTGCTTGGAGCCGGGCGACGTCACGCGCACCACGCCCGCGTCGGTGCTCAGCACGCTGTTGGGGACGATGGTGAAGTCAGTGGCGCCCGGCGGCCTCCAGCTCAGCCGGAGCTCCTGCCCACCGCCGGCCTCGAAGAAGTTGATCCGCAGCGCGTGCATCCCGGCGGTCAGCTCGATCGCGCCGTCCACGTCCTCCGCGCCGTGCAGGCCGTCGTTGTCGACCACGAGCTGGTCGTCGATGAACAGCTCGGAGCCGTCGTCGCTCCTGAGCCGGAAGGTGTACGTGCCGGCGGCCTGGACGGTCAGATTCGCGATCGCGTGCACGACGAAGTTGTCGGTCAGGCCCCCGAACGCGGTGTCGCCTTCCCAGTCGATCGTCGGCTTGAGCACGTCGACGTTCGGGGTCTGGCCCTCCTTGATCGTGCAGATCTCGCTCAGCGCCCGCGGGAGCTGGAACACGCGCTGCGTGACACCCGGCTCCTGCGGCGGGGTCTGCGCTTGCGCGAGTTGCGCCGGCCCGAGCAGCGCGAGCAGGCTGATGAACGCGCAGATACCGCTCTGGCGCCTCCGAGCTGACAGCATCCGAAGTACCCCTCCCCGAAATCTGACGGCGCGCGCAATCGTACGACAGCTTTCGGTGGAGCACAACAGTCTTTTGCGTGAACAGCGGAGGAAGTTGCCGGAGGTTAGAGTCGGCTTTTCGGCAACGGCCTTGCAGCAGGCCGGCGAGGAGCATCGAGTGGCCAGCCGCTTCGCGGCTCGGGGACGCAGCGCCCGGTTCTGGGCCGGGATGTGGACGCTGGCGATCGCGGCCGAGTTCGGCGCCCTCGCGCCCATCATCTTCGGCGACGACCCGGTCGTGGGCGCAGACGTCGTCTATCGCCTCGTCGGTGGTTCGTTCGCGGCATTCGGCCTCGTCGCGTGGCATCGGCGGCCGGACAGCCGCAGCGGCCCGCTGATGACGGCGACCGGCTTCGGTCTGCTCATCTCACTGCTGCTCAAGCAGATCCACGCGGACGTCGCGCTGACGGCCGGCGAGGTGCTCGAGGACATCTGGGAGCCCGCTTTCCTCGCGCTCGTGCTCTCGTTCGTCACGGGTGGGCGGCTGGTGTCCAGGGTCGACCGGCTGATCGTCGCCGTGTCGTTCTTCGCCGCCTTCGTCCTCGACGTCTTCTCGATGCTGTTCGTCGACGAGCCCGGCAACGTGCTGCTTGCCTTCCCGAGCGAGACGGTCGCCGGGGCCGTCGATGCCACGCAGCGCTCGCTGAAGATCGCTCTCTGCCTCGCGACGTGCGCCGTCATCGCCGCGCGTTGGCGCGCGGCGTCTCCGCCGCGGCGCCGGGCGCTGCTGCCGAGCGTCGCCGGTTGCGCGTGCCTGCTCATGTTCGTGTGGCTGCTGGGAACCGACCTCGTCGAGGGTCCGCGGTCGCAGGCGATGATCGTGGTCGCGTACTCGTCCATGCTCGTCGTGCCGGCGGCGTTCCTCGCCGGCCTGCTGCGGTCGCGGCTGGCCCGCGGTGGTCTCGCGCAGCTCTTCCGCGAGCTGGGCGGGATGCGCGGTGAGGCGCTGGAGGCGGCGCTGGGACGAACGCTCGGCGACACGACGCTCGTGTTGGCCTACCGGCTGCAGGACTCGCCGGGCCACGCCGACGCCGCCGGCCGGCAGGTACTGGTGCCGCCGGTCACGCCGGACCGAGCCTCTGTCCCGATCGAGCGTGACGGCCGCGAAGTCGCCGCGATCGTCTACGACGCGTCGCTCGACGACGATCCGGAGATGATCGAAGCCGTCCGGGCGGCGGCGACCATGGCGCTGGACAACGAGCGTCTCCTGGCCGAGTCGGAGGCTCGGCTCGCCGAGGTGCAGGCGTCACGGCAGCGGATCGTCGCCGCCGGCGACGCCGCGCGCCGCAGGCTCGAGCGCGACCTGCACGACGGGGCCCAGCAGCGGCTCGTCGCGCTGGCGCTGCAGCTGCGGATGCTCCGCTCGGACATCCGGCGCGACCCCGATCAGGCGGAGCAGCTCGCGGTCGCGGCGAGCGACGAGCTCGCCCACTCCCTGCAGGAGCTCCGCGAGCTCGCGCGCGGCATCCACCCGGCGGCGCTCGATCATGGTCTCGTCCCGGCGCTCGAGTCGCTGGCGACCCGGTCAACGGTGACCACCGCGGTGTCATGCGACGCGCCGGACCATGTGCCGGAAGCCGTGGAGCTCGCCATCTACTTCGTGGCCTGCGAGGCCCTGGCCAACGTGGGCAAGTACGCCGAGGCGACGGCGGCCTCGGTGCGCCTGTCGCGGACGGGGGCCGGCGTCGCGATCGAGATCGCCGACGACGGGGTCGGTGGCGCGGACGCGTCGAGCGGCTCCGGCCTGCACGGCCTCGCCGACCGTGTCGAGGCGTTGAACGGCCACCTGCTCGTCACGAGTCCGCCGGGGGCGGGAACGGTGATCACCGCGGAGCTGCCGTGCGTGTCGTGATCGCCGACGACAGCCCGCTCATGCGCGAGGGCATCGCCACGTTCCTCCGCCGCGCCGGCGTCGATGTGGCAGCGCAGGCCGCGTCCGCCGACGAGCTGCTGCGCGAGGTCGAGGATCACGAGCCCGACGTGGCGATCATCGACATCCGGATGCCGCCGACGTTCACCGACGAAGGGTTGCGGGCGGCGCATGCGATCCGAGCGCGGCATCCGGGGATGGGCATCGTGATCCTCTCCCAACACGTCGAGACCGGGACCGCGACGCAGCTGCTGGCGGAGAGCCCGGCACGGCTGGGCTATCTGCTCAAGGACCGGGTCGGCGACGTGGAGCAGTTCGCCGGCACGCTGGAGCGCGTGGCGGCCGGCGGCTCCGCCCTCGACCCCGAGGTCGTGGACCGCCTCTTGGCGAGCATGCGCGACGACGGCCGGCTGACGTCGCTCAGCACGCGCGAGCGCGAGGTGCTCGCACTCGTCGCCGAGGGCCGGTCGAACAAGGCCATCGGCGACCAGCTCGCGCTCAGCCTGCGCGGCGTCCAGAAGCACGTCACCGCCGTCTTCGCCAAGCTCGGCCTGGCAGAGGACGAGGACGACAACCGGCGCATCCTCGCCGTCCTCGAATACCTGCGCTGAACCGCCCTGGCGAAGGTGCTCATTGCGGCACCTCGAGACGCCTGCGGACCGCCTGTCTGCTCGGGCGCCTGGCTGAGACCTTCGTTGGGCCCCCCAACCAGGAGCTCACCTCCATGCAGTCAGCAGTGATCCTCGATCCGGCGTCTCCCTCGATTGCGCCGGCCACCGTCGTCAGCGCCCGCGACCTCGTCCGGCGTTATGGCACCGGCGATACCGCGGTCGACGCCCTGCGCGGCGTCTCGGTCGACATCGCCCGCGGCCGCCTGACGGCCGTGATGGGCCCATCGGGCTCGGGCAAGTCGACGCTCATGCACATCCTCGCCGGCCTCGACACGCCCACTTCGGGCGACGTGTCCGTCGCAGGCGTCGACATCACCGGACTTGACGACGCGGCGCTCACCCGCCTGCGCCGCGACCACATCGGCTTCATCTTCCAGTTCTTCAACCTGCTCCCGATGCTCACGGCGGCCGAGAACATCGCGCTGCCGCTCAAGCTCGCGGGCGGCAAGCCCGATCAGCAGTGGCTCGACGAGCTGGTCGAGACGGTCGGCCTCGGCGACCGGCTCACGCATCGCCCGTCCGAGCTCTCGGGCGGCCAGCAGCAGCGGGTCGCCGTCGCCCGCGCGCTCGTCTCGCGACCCAGCGTCATGTTCGCCGACGAGCCGACCGGCAACCTCGACTCCACCACCAGCGGCGAGATCCTCACGCTGCTGCGCGACTCCGTCGACACGCTCGGCCAGACCACCGTGATGGTCACCCACGACGCGCACGCCGCGGCGATCGCCGACCGCGTGCTGTTCCTCGCCGACGGGAACATCGTCCGCGACCTCGGCCCCTCGACGGCGCACCAGATCCTCGAGACGCTCGAGCAGGTGACCGAGCGATGATCGCCGTCGCGCTCAAGGGACTCGCGGGCCGCAAGATCCGCGCACTGCTGACCGCGTTCGCAATCGTCATCGGCGTCTCGATGGTCAGCGGCACCTTCATCCTCACCGACACGATGCAGAAGTCGTTCGACGGCCTCTTCACTGCATCGGCCGACAAGACGGACGCCGTCATCAGCGGCAAGGAGGTCGTCAAGAATTCCACGACCGGCAGCGGCGTGACGATTCCCGAGGCGCTGCTCGCCAAGGTCCGGGCGCTGCCCGAGGTCGAGGCCGCCGGCGGCGAGGTCTCCCCGCAGGAGTCCAATGTCGCCGACATCATCGGCCGCGACGGCAAGAAGGCCGCGCGGGAGAGCGTGGGCGGCAGCATCGACCCCGCCAACGCACGGTTCAGCCCGCTCGCGCTCAAGACCGGCGCCTGGCCGGAAGGCCCGCAGCAGGTCGCCATCGACGCCGGAACCGCCGCCAATGAGCACTACGAGGTCGGCGACTCCGTCGTCATCTCGACGCTCGGCTCCAGGCACGACTACGAGATCAGCGGCACGATGTCGTTCGGCGGAGTCGACTCGCTCGGCTTGGCGAGCATCGCGGCCTGGGACATCGAGACCGCCCAGACGCTGCTTCACCGCGAGGGCCGCCTCGACGGCATCTCGATCGCCGCGAAGCAGGGCACCTCGGTGCCGGAGCTGCTGCGCGCCGTCAAGCCGCTGCTCCCCGCCACGCTGCAGGTGAAGGACAGCGCCAAGCAGGCCAAGGACGACGCGGCTCAGCTCGACAGCTCGATCGGGATGATCCGGATGTTCCTGCTGGGCTTCGGCGGCATCGCGCTGCTCGTCGGCGCGTTCGTCATCTTCAACACGCTGTCGATCACCGTCGCCCAGCGCACGCGCGAGTTCGCCACCCTGCGGACGCTCGGCGCGTCGCGCAAGCAGGTCATGCGCTCGGTCGTGCTCGAGGGCATCGTGATCGGGCTGCTGGCGTCGGTGATCGGGCTGCTGTTCGGGCTCGGGATCGCCAAGGGCATGGTCGCCCTGTTCAGCGCGCTGGGCGTCGAGCTGCCGAAGGCCCCGACGGTGATCGCCCCGCAGACGATCATCGTCTCGCTCGTGCTCGGCACCGTGATCACGCTGATCGCCAGCATCCTGCCGGCGAAGCGGGCCACCCGCGTCCCGCCGATCGCAGCCGTCCGCGAGGGCGCGACGCTGCCGACGACCCGGCTGGCCGCGCACTCGCTCAAGGCGGGCCTGGCCGTGACGCTGGGCTCGATCGCCGCGATCTCGGTCGGCATCTTCGCCGGCGGAGCCGGCGGGATCGCGGTCGCCGCGCTCCTCGGCGGCGGCGTGCTCGGCCTGTTCGCCGGCATCGCGCTGCTCGCTCCCCGGCTCGTCAAGCCGCTGGCCCGCGTGGTCGGCTGGCCGGCGCGCCGCGCAGGCGGCGTCGCCGGCGAGCTGGCCGGCGCGAACGCCGTCCGCCATCCCGGCCGGACCGCATCGACCGCCGCCGCGCTCATGATCGGGCTCACGCTCGTCACGGTCGTGGCCGTGCTCGGCGCGGGCCTCAACGCCTCGACCGAGAAGGCGGTCTCCGACCAGGTCCACGCCGACTACGTCATCGACGGCAAGCAGGACCTGCCGTTCAGGGCCGACGAAGGCGACCAGCTGGCCGCTCTCCCGGGTGTCACGGCGGCGTCGCACGTGCGCTCGGACAAGGCGCTCGTGCAGGGCAAGGAGAACGCGATCAGCGGCATCGACCCCGCGACGATCGCGCACTTCTACCGCTTCACATGGGTCGGCGGCTCCGAGGCCGCGCTCGAACAGCTCGGAACCGACGGAGCGCTCGTGACCAAGGCGTACGCCGAGGACAAGCACCTGGCGCTCGGCAGCCACCTGTCGCTCCAGACGCCCGCGGGCGACAAGCACACGCTCACCATCCGCGGCATCTACGACCCGCCCGACGCCAAGCAGCTCCTCGGCGACGTCAGCATGACCCAGCAGGCGTTCGACAAGGCGTTCGCCAACCCGAAGAACAGCCTCACGCTGCTCGACGCCGATCCCGGCGCCGCCGCGGCGATCGAGTCCGCCGCCGAGGACCTCGGCGACGCGACCCTGCACACCGGGGCTGCCTACCCGAAGGACGCCACCAAGGACATGGCCAAGATGCTGGCGATGCTCTACGTGCTGCTGGGCTTCTCGGTCGTCGTGAGCCTGTTCGGCATGGTCAACACGATGGTGCTCTCGGTGTTCGAGCGCACCCGCGAGATCGGGATGCTGCGGACCATCGGCATGACCCGCCGGCAGGCCCGCCGCATGATCCGTCACGAGAGCATCATCACGGCGCTGATCGGCGCCACGCTCGGGATCGGACTCGGCGTCTTCCTCGCCGCGCTCGTCACCCAGGCGGTCGGAGGCGAAGGGATCAGTCTGGTGATTCCCTACCAGGCACTGGCCGGGTTCACGCTGGTCGCGATCCTCGCCGGCATCGGGGCGGCGATCCTCCCCGCCCGCCGAGCCTCGCGGCTCAACGTGCTGGACGCGCTCCAGTACGAGTAGCGGTCAAGAGCCCAACGCGGCGCCCGCCACAATGCGGGCGCCGCCTGACCTAGATTCCATGTCGAGAAGCTGTGGCCGGCTCCGCTCACCAGGTGAAGGGCCACGACAGACCCGGCCCACGACACCAGGAGATCACCATGCCGAAGTACCTGCTCCTCAAGCACTACAGCGGCGGCCCGGAGCCGCACCATCCCTGCCCCCCGATGGACCAGTGGGCGCCCGAGGACGTGGAGGCGCACATGGCCTTCATGAAGCACGTCACCGAGCTGCTCGAGTCCAGCGGCGAGTACGTCGACGTGCGAGGGCTCACGCCGGCGCAGACCTGGGTCCGCTACGGCGGCCCGGACGCCGCGCCGGTCACCACCGACGGCCCGCTCCCCGAGACCAGCGATCTCGTGGCGGGCTGGTGGATGATCGACGTCGAGTCGCACGAGCGCGCGGTCGAGCTCGCGGCCTACGTCTCCTCCGAGCCCGGCCCGGGCGGGGAGCCGATGTACGAGTGGATCGACGTCCGGGAGGTCATGTCCGGCGCGCCCTCGGACGACTGACCCGGCGTGATCGACGAGCCGCGTGGCTGGGACGAGGGCGCGCTGCGCGTCCTCGTCCCGCGGGTGCTCGCAGGGCTTGTCCGGCGGGGCGAGGACTTCGACGCCGCCGAGGACGCGCTGCAGGAGGCGCTGCTCGAGGCGCTGCGGGTGTGGCCCGAGCATCCGCCGCGCGAGCCGCGCGCGTGGCTGACCACGGTGGCGACCCGGCGGCTCGTCGACGCGCGCCGCAGCGAGGTCGCCCGTCACCGCCGCGAGGAAGCGGAGTACGCCGAGCCGCGGGCCGTCGCCACTGAGGAGGGCGACGACACCCTCTTCCTGCTCTTCTGCTGCTGCCACCCGGAGCTTGCGCCCGCCTCCCAGGTGGCGCTGACCCTGCGCGCGGTGGGCGGCCTCACCACCCGGGAGATCGCCGACGCCTTCTACGTCCCGGAGGCAACGATGGCGCAGCGGATCAGCCGCGCCAAGCGGACCCTGCACGGACGCCGTCTGGACCAGCCCGGCGACCTCGCCGTCGTGCTGCGCGTGCTCTACCTCGTCTACACGGCCGGCCACGGATACGGACCCGCCCGCCCGGACCTGGCCGGCGAGGCGATCCGGCTCGCCCGCCAGCTCACCCTCGCCACGGAGGAGCCGGAGGCGCGCGGGCTGCTCGCGCTGATGCTCCTCAACCACGCGCGCCTACCGGCGCGGGTCGACCCCGAGGGCCGGATCGTCACGCTCGACCGGCAGGACCGCGGCCTGTGGGACACCCGCGAGATCGCCGAGGGCGTGCGCGTCCTGCAGTCGGCCCTGGCGATGCAGACGGTCCAGCGGCGCCCCGGCCGCTACCAGGTCGAGGCCGCCATCGCCGCCCTGCACGACGACGCGGCGAGCGCCGAGGAGACCGACTGGCCGCAGATCCTCGCCTGGTACGACGACCTCGTCGCCCTCACCGACGACCCGGTGCGCGAGGACCCGGCCGCCGTGCTCGGGCGCGCGGTTGCACTCGGCCACGTCCTCGGGGCCGTCGCCGGGCTGCGCGAGACCGACCGGCTGCGCGACGTGATCGGCGAGCGGCACCGCTGGCACGCCGTCCGCGGCCACCTGCACGAGCTGGGCGGCGACCTGCCCGCCGCCGCCACGGCCTACGCCGAGGCCGCCCGCCGGGCCACGAACGTAGCCGAGCGCGACCACCTGGTCCGCCAGGCCGCCCGCGCGCGGGCCGGGAAGATGCAGTGATGAGCAACCGACGACAAACGAACCGCGGCGCCCGCGACCCGGGGGGCGCCGCGTCCCCTGGCCGGATGCGAACGATCGGCCTGCTCGGCGGGATGAGCTGGGAGTCCTCGATCGAGTACTACCGCATGCTCAACGAGGCGGTGCGCGAGCGCCTGGGCGGCCTGCACTCCGCCGAATGCGTCATGTGGAGCGTGGACTTCGCGGCGATCGAGCAGTTGCAGCGCAGCGGCGACTGGAAGGAGGCGGCCCGCCGGCTGGCAGACCTCGCCCGGCGCCTGGAGCTGGCGGGCGCGGAGTGCCTCGTGCTGTGCACGAACACGATGCACCGGCTCGCCGACGAGCTCCAGGCCGCCATCGACATGCCGTTGCTGCACATCGCCGACGCCACCGCCCGCCGCATCAAGGCAGCCGGCATCGACAGCGTCGGCCTCCTCGCGACGCGATACACGATGGAGCAGGACTTCTACCGCGGCCGCCTCGCGGAGGTCCACGGCCTGCGGGTGCTGGTCCCGCCGGAGCCCGACCTCACGCTGGTGCACGACGTGATCTACCAGGAGCTCTGCCAGGGCCGAGTGCTCGACGGCTCACGTGATCATTACCGCCGGGTCATCGGCCGGCTCGAGGCGGCGGGAGCCGACGGGATCATCTACGGCTGCACCGAGGTCGGCCTCTTGGTCGGCCCTGACGACGCATCCGCGCCTGTCTTCGACTCGACCCGCATCCACGTGGAGGCGGCCGTCGATTGGGCGCTGGCGCCCGAGTGCTAAGCCGATCGCAGCGCGGCAGCGAAACGCTCCACGATCGCCGCCGCCGGCTCAACGGTGTCGATCGTTCCCACGCCCTGGCCGGCGTACATGGCCATCGCCTCAACGTCCCCTTCGGTGCCCGAGAGCGGCAGGTTGAGCGCATAGCGCGGGATGCCCCCGGCAACGGCCTCGTTCTCAGCTGGGCGCTGCCCGGGAGGCGGTCGACCCGCGGCCAGCCAGCGATCGTAGGTGCTGTTGCGGAGCACGCGATGCGGCGCTGACCAACCGACGTCGAAGAGCTCGGTGAGGACGGTGTCACGACCTTCGGCCGCAAGCAGGCGCGCCTTGTAGCGCGAATGGGCGTCGCACTCGTCGCTGGCCACGAATCGCGTCCCCATCACGACAGCCGACGCACCCGCAGCCAGCGCGGCGAGCGCGGACGCCGGGTCGGCGATTCCGCCCGCGGCCAGCAACGGCAATGACACCGCCCGGCGGACCTCGGCCAGCAACGGGAACAGGCCGACCACGCTCTCGACGTGGCCGCCGGCCTCGACGCCCTGCACGATCACCGCGTCGGCGCCCGCATCCGCCGCCGCCCGAGCCGCGCCCGCCGAGGCAACCTGCGCCAGCACGCGCGAGCCGCCGGCGCGCGCGAGGCCGACCAATTCGGGACGCAGTCCGAACGAGAACGACACCCACGGGACCCGCTCCTGGACGACCACCTCGAGCCGCTCGTCCTGTGCGAAGTCGAGCACGAGGTTCACGCAGAACGGGCGATCCGTGACGCGCGTGATCGTGCGGATCTGCTCGCGCAGCATCGCCGGCTCCGTCCACGATGCGCCGAGCGTCCCCAGGCCACCAGCCCGCGAGACCTCCGCGGCCAGCTGCGCCGCGGCGCCCCGGCCGAGAGGCGCCTGCATCAGCGGAACTTCGCAGCCCAACGCGGACACCCGCGGAGCGTATCCAGGGTCGCACGTCGCACTGGACTCGCCGAGGCGTCAAACGGTACGGTCGGTCGACCAATCAGCAGGCGGACGCGCCGCCCTGCCGGAGTGGAGGTGGACCATGTCTGACGTCGGGAAGACGAACATCGTCGTTATGTGGACGGTGGGTCCGGAAGATGTAGCCGAGGGCGATCGCATCTTCGAGAGCCACGTCGATTGGATGACGGGACACCCGCGGAACGGCGATACGGCGCTCCTTTCCTACAAGATCTCGAAGGGTCCCGAGCTTTCGAATCCGGTCGACCCGAACTCGGAGCCGACGGGCAACACGATCTTCGTGCTCAGCGAGGTCTACGAAACGCCGGCTGGCGTCGACGAGCACTGGCGGCAGGCGATCGAGAGCTGGCAGGACCTTCCCGCGTTCATGGACTGGAGTGGCCGCGTGAACGTGGGCACGCTGCACAGCGGCACGGTGGTCCAGGGTCTCTGGTGACCCTGCGGGTTGCAGGGCCTTCGCGAGAGCGCGCCCGAGAGGATTCGACCTCTGACCTTCGGTTCCGTAGAAGGTGGCCCTAGCGGACCGCAATCAGTCATCATCGGAATCCCCCGCAAAGCGCACGATTCCGAGGGGACACGAGCGGGCACAAGGGGCCACGCGGAGACACGATCCGTTCCCACCTCGTTCCCACCCTTGTTCCCACCCGAGGAGGGTCCGAGGCCGGGGACCGAGCCCAAGGCCCCGGCCTCAAAGCGCGCCGGCGTCGAGAAAGTCCTGGCGCATCTGCGGCAGCGCCGCGCGGTCCTTCTCCCGGCCGGCGGCTTCCTTGGAGCGCAGGATGTCGTCGGGCGCAGCAACGGCGACGGTCAGTCCGTCGGCGAGTCGATGCAATGGCATGGGCGCGGCGCACGATCTCGAGCCGGCCGTGGCTCGTGGCGAAGACCGTGCGGAACGCTCCGACCGTTTCGTTTCCTGCGCCGACGGCAGCCAACGCGAGGTTGAGCCGCTCGACGTTGGAGTCGTCCGTGGACACAGCGATGTCGAGGTCGGCGGTGGCGTCCCGCCCCCCGTGGACCTGGGCCGCGACACCGCCCACGACGACGAACTCGACGCCGTGCCGCGCAAGCGCCCGCAGCAGCTCGGTCTGCTCGGCGGCCAACGGGCTCATGAGGGATCGCGGAGTCGGCGAGCTGGGACAGGAGCGCACGCAGCCCGGGGACCCGCGCCCGCTCGCTCTCGCGCGGTGAGGCGTCGGCCATGCGCAGGAGATCCCGCGGGTGCGCGACCGGCACCCTCGTACGGTCGTCGAGCTCGACCGTCCGGGCACTGCGGCGCAGATCAGAGTAGTCCCGGGTGCCGGGCACGTTCGAGGCGAGGGCGATCGTTCCGCCGTCGGGGAGGACCCAGGGCGCGCGCCTGTCGATGTCCGCCCAACGCTCGTCGGTATCGCTCGGGGTGAGACCGGCCGCGCGCATCTGAGCCTCCGTCGCAAAGGGGCCGGCGCTCACGAACTCGACCTGACCGTCGCCGGGTTGCTGCGGGCCGCCCTGTACAACCGCGGCCACGCCGGCTATGACGATGACCGACGTCCGCGCATCGGCCAGCCAGTGGAGGGCGCAGCGTGTCGTCCCTTGCCGCTGGCGGCATCAGACGTCCGAGTCGTTCGGTCGGTGTCAGCGCGAGCTGGTCGTCGACGAGCTCGCCGAGGCTGGGATCCTTCTGGGCGAGGTGGATGACGAGGTCGAGGTCGCAGGCGGCGACGAGCGCCTTCAAGGTCGCCAGCGACGGCTCCCGCGCACCGGTTTCCCAGCGTGCGATCGTCTCGCGCGGATGTCCGCTGCGATCGGCGGCGCTCAGCGCTCGATCCCGGTAACGAGGGCGCGGGTGAGCGGCTCGGGGTGGGTGAGGGGCATCATGTGCCCGGCGCCCTCGATCAACGTGTGCTTGGCGTGCGGCACGTGCCGCCGAACAACGTCGCAGATCGCGTGGTCGACGGCGGATGTCTGCGATCCCTCGACCACGTGGACCGGCGCGGTCATGCTGGCGAGCGCGTCGAGTGTGAGCAGGTCGTCGAAGAGAATGTCCCAGAGGTCTCCCCGGGCCTGCTGGACAGCGAGAAACGCCTCGCGGCGAGGGGGCGGCCAGCGAGCAAACGAGCCTGGTCCGTTGTAGAAGTCGACGAACTCCTCGAAGGCCTCGTGCCACCGCCCCGCGCGAACGTGCGCGCGCCAGCGATCGCGCAGGCCGCAGATCTGGGTGTAGGCGTCGGCGTCCTGGGTGCGCAGCAACGCGTACGTCTCAGGCTCGATGACGGCGAGCGAGTCCACGAGCTCGGGCGCCGCACCAGCCACGCGGAGGGCGGAGGCGCCGCCCCATGAAAACCCGACCAGGCAGACAGGCACGCCGACGTGCTCGGCGACGGCGTAGACCTGATCGGCATAGTCGTCGAGGCTGCGGCGCCCGGGCACGCCCGGGCCGGTGCCGTCGCGGTAGGCATCGATCGCGACGAGTCGGTAGCCCTCCGGCCAGAGCGAGAAGACTTGTCTCCACTCGCCGGCGCTGCCCACCCCGCTGTGGAGGAACACGACCGGTATCCCCGCGCCCTGCTCGACAACCTTGACGCGGCGCCCCAGCGGCGTCGGGAGTGTCGTGGCGGCCGCCATTCAGTCGACCGGGTCGCCGCTGCGCCCGCGGGATTCCTCAGGCATGACGAGTTGCTCGACCGGCACGCTCGTCACGGTGGTCATGGAGTGAAGCCTCGTGTGGTCATCGATTACGGCGAGCCAGCCGGATGCGGGCGCTGGATCGCCAGCCGTTGCCGTTCGCGTCGATCGAGTCGATCCGAACTCCCACCCTCAACTGGCGTCGGGCCGACAGCAGCCGGGCTCCGCGGCGGTTGAGCCTGACCGCGGTGAATGCGACCCGATTGCGGGTTGCGCGGAAGCGACCGCTGGCGATGATCTTGCCGCGACGCCGCAACTGGGCCGTGCCCCTGCAGTGCTTGGCCTCGACGCAGCGGAGCTTCAGCCTCACAACCCGGCCGCCGGCGTTGGCGACCTTCGAGGCTACGCGTACGCGCTCGTCGCCTCCGTCGATCGTCTCGCAGCCGGTGGGGCGGTCGTTGGCGTCGAGATCGGCCCGGTCGCCCCCCGGGCCGCACTCGACCTCGTCGAAGACCGCGTCGACGGCGCTGATGCGGTCGTCGCCGCGGCCGCCCTCGAGCACGTTCGGTGCGGTCGGTCCCTTGGATCGTGTCGTCCCCGCGCTGGCCGCGGAAGATGAACGTCACCCCGGGCGGGTCCGGAAAGTCGGCGACGTCGATCCCCGACAGATCGATCGTGTTAGGACCCGGACCGCCCCGCACGGAGAAGCCCCTCACCTGCCTGCAGCCGATGAAGGGATCGTCGCCGCTGACGTTCACGAGCCCGTTGACACACGAGATCCGGATCAGGTCTTCGGCGTCGCTGTCGACCCTGACCACCAGCGTGCCGGCCGCGATGGAGTGCGTCACCGTCGCGGAGGCCGAAGCGGGCGCGACCAGCAAGACCAGGGCTATAGCGACGATGCCGGTCGCGACCGAGTTCTGGCGGGAGGGGAGTTGTCGGCGCACGCCGAGACTCCTTGTCGTGTCGTGGTCAGCGCGATGCGTTGGCGGGCACGGAACAGGCGGGTGGTAATGGTGGCCTCGGGGGCGTCGAGCAGACGGGCTGCCTCGCGGTAGGACAGCCCGACGAGGTCGACGGCCACGAGCGCGTGGCGAAACCCCTCCGGCAGCGCGGCGATCGTGGCCAACAGCTCCTGCTGCTCGAACGCGACCTCCGGGTCGGCTGTGGCCGAGCGCAGTCTTTCGCCGGCATCCACGGGTAGCTCGACCGTCTGGGGGCGCCGACCGGCCGTCCGGAGGCTGTGCAGAAAGGTGTTGCGCAGCGCCGCCATCAGATATGCCGGTTCGCTGCCGCGCCGGAGCCGGCGCGGGCGGGCCAGCACCCGGACCAGCGTCTCCTGAACCAGGTCATCGGCGTCGTGCGACGAGCCGCAGAGCGCCCACGCCGCCCGATGGAGACGGTCGAGCTGCTCGCACAGTGGCTCGGAGCCCACGAGCCGAGGCGCACCGATGACGCCGGCCCTGATCAAGGAGCGGGCTCGAGCGGAGGCACAATGCCGAGGATGCGGCCCACGTTCTCCTCCGAGAAGAAGTCCGCTGGGGACATGACCGCGCCGGCGACGCGGGCGAACTGGTCCATCGCCTCCTGGTTGCCTTGCGTGGCGGCCAGGAGCTGCTCGAGCTCCTCCGGCAGAGGCTCGAGCGGGGCGAGCTGGGCGGTGAGCTCGTAGAACGGGAGCGAGCGCCGGTCCCGCTCGGACTGGTAGTCGGCCATCGCGATCTCGAACGGTCGCGCGCCCGAGAGAGCCTCGTCGAGCGCGGTGGTGCAGAGTTCGGCGTCGCGGAACGCGTCGCTGATCCCCAGCGCCGTGATGAAGTCCTTGGTGTATCCGGCGTCGCCCACCAGCGCCCAGCCGGGTCCGAAGGGCCTGCGCATGAAGTTCGCCAGCGACTGGCCGACGAAGCGCGTCTCGCGGGTGGCGGCGCGGAAGCGGGCCGCGAATTCGGGAACGATCTCGAGCGTCGCGAGGAAGTTGCCCTCGATGTCCTTTCGGTTCTCCACCAGCTCCGAGCGCGGCCAGCCGCCGATCACCAACGTCAAGTCGTCGTTGGTGGGCCAGGCCGCGAACCCCCGGCCGGG
The DNA here is from genome assembly GCA_963835525.1 of uncultured Solirubrobacteraceae bacterium. Taxonomy (GTDB): domain Bacteria; phylum Actinomycetota; class Thermoleophilia; order Solirubrobacterales; family Solirubrobacteraceae; genus DASSUW01. Next base: position 90,206 of record CAWIFM010000008.1, on the reverse strand, counting down.
GCGGAGGTGAACCTCGTAGCGCCCATCCATCGGCAGACCGCTGACGTACGTGTAGTAGCTGACCTGGAGCGGCGGGATCTCGTTGTACGGCTCAGCCCCCGCGAGGCGTGCGACGAGCGAGTGGTGACCGTCCGCGCCCACGACAACACGCGCACGCAGGTTGAGTGCCGGCTCGCCCTTGCCGTGCCCCCGGACGCCGGTGACGCGGTCGCCCTCGACCACCAGGCCCTCGACGGTGAAACCCTCCCGTAGCTCGGCTCCCGCCTCGACCGCGGCGGCCGCCAGCTGCAGGTCGAGCACGGTGCGCCGCGGGGCGTAGGCGAGCGGGGCCTCGTCGGTCCCGGGTGCGCCCGAGATCGTCACGGTGCCGAAGTCAAAGGCATAGGTATCGATGCCGGGACAGCCCGTGGCCAACAGCCGGTCCAGCAGGCCCCACTCCTTCAGCGCCGCCACTCCCGGCGGGTGGACGAGGTGGGTCGAGATCGTGTCGGAGGGAAACGTCGCCTTGTCGACGACGAGCACCCTGTAGCCCTTGCGGGCGAGCAGCATCGCCGTCGGAGAGCCGGCGCAGCGCGCGCCGACCACGATCGCGTCGAATTCGATATCGCTCATGTCGAGGCGGGAAGCTACGGGCGCCGCGCACGCGCTTCATCGCATGGCCGTGCCAAATCTCGCCCGCCGGCGACGTGGTCCTTTCGTACCACGCTCAGACCAGGCCGTGGCGGAAGGCGAACGCGGTGGCGGCGGCGCGTGACGAGACGCCGAGCTTGGCGAAGATGTTCTGGATGTGCCGCCGGACCGTGTGGTCGCTGATCACCAGCGCCTCGGCGATCTCGCGGTTGGTCTTCCCGGTGGCGAGCTCGCGGAGGATCTGGAGCTCGCGCGCCGTCAGCCCATGCACCTCTCGATCCGCCGCCCGACTAGCGAGGGATTCGACACGGGCCAGCTCGGGCGCCGCTCCCAGCTTCGCGAAGGTCTCGCGGGCGGCCTCAAGCTCCATGGCGGCGGTGTCCAGGTCGCCCAGGCCGGCGCACGCCCGCCCCACCAGCACGCGCGTCCGAGCGGTCTCGCGTGGGGCTCCGAGCCCCTGCCACGCCTGGCAGGCACGGCGCAACGCGACCAGAGCGGTACGGGCATCGCCCTCGGCCAGATGAACCGCCCCGCGCGCGTAGTCGGCCATCGCACCCAGCGCGTGGCTGCCTTGGCGCTCTGCGACGTCCCCCAGTTCCTGGCAGGCGGCGCGCGCCTGCTCGATATCGCCAGCCGCCAGCAGGATCTCGATGTAGGCGGGCAGCAGCGCCGCGCGCTGCATTGGCTCGGTGGCCTCGCTGAGCGCCCGACTCAACGCGGCCGCTGCGGCCTTGCCGTCGCCCTGCGCGAGGCGCAGCAGCGCCAGCCCCGGCTGCGGTTCGCGGCCGCGCCGGCTGGCTTCGCGATAGGCCTCCTCGGCGCGACCCAGCTCACCGCGCAGCAAGAACAGGTCGCCGCGGAGGTACGCCGCCTGTCCGGTGACACGCTCGTTCAAGGCGCCCCGGGTGTAGCCCTCGGCGCGGCCGACCTCCCCCAGAGCATCCGACCATGCACCAGCCAAGGTCATGACCTCGGCGCGGTGCACGAGACAGGTGCCCATGTAGGCGACCATGTCGGACTGGCGCTCGCACCACCGCGTATGGGCGTTGGTCCACGCCTGGGCTCGGCCGAGCTCGAACACGCCCCGGCAGAACGCGATCGTGTTGCAGTAGACGACGCCGGCGATGACCGGCGACAGCTCGTCCGCGGTGACCGCCACCATCGTCTCGTCGACCAGGCGCAGGCCCTCGTCGACGCGGCCTTGCCGGACCAGCGCGTGGCCCTGCTCCATCATCGCGAGCGCGAGCAAGTCTCGATCGCCGAAACGCTCGCCGACCTCGCCCGCCTCCACGGCGACCGCGGCCGCAGCCTCATGGTCGCCGCGCACCACATGATCGTGAAGGGTCGGCAGCAGCAGGTAGCCGCGCGCGACGCAGTCGCCTCGCAGCCGATCGAGCAGCCGACGCCCACGCGCGAACCACCCGGTGGCCCGCGCACGGTCTCCCCGGAATCGCAGATAGTCGCCGATCCACCAGGCGCTCCGTGCCGCGCCGGCCAAGTCGCCGGCCCGCCGGTGCGAAGCGTAGGCGCGCTCCCACGCCTCCAGGTAGGCCTCATCGCGCCCGAGCATGTACGCCGAGGTCGCCAGCAGCTCCAGGTCACCCGCGCTCAGAGACTGTGCAGCCGAGAGCGCCTCGTAGGCAGCCTCCCAAGCCTGCTTCGCATACAGCTCGCGGGCGCGCTCCACATCCACCATGACGCTCACAGCCCACGAATTATTGCCGCCGGGAAGGATCCGCTCCCGGCGGGGTCATAAGGGCCGAACCCCTTCGACCTCCAGAGGTATCGATGTCGTCTCGCTTCGCATGTGCCCTCATCGCCGTCGGCGCGCTGTGGTTGGCCGCAGCCCAACCGGCGGCCGCGATCCCCGGACTCGAACTGAGACAGCAGGACTCGCTCGAGAACCGCGACGAGCCGCACAAGCGCGCCGTCGCGCAGTGCCCGGATCGCAAGCTCGTGGTCGGCGGCGGCGCGAAGGTGCTCGACGGCGCCCGCGCGCGCGTCGGACTCACCACCCTGCGCCCTGGCAGGCCCCCCGTTGGGACTCCGTGGGGCGGCACCTTCCTCGCCGTCGCCGAGGCGGTGAACGGCACCCGGCCCTACGACTGGACGCTCAGGGCGTATGCGATCTGCGCGCCGCGGGAGGCGCTGGCCAGGTACTACATCCAGTGGCACGAGTCGGCATTCACCTCGACCGACTTCAAGCACACGACGGCGCGCTGCCCGGACTACAGCCTTACCTACGGCTCCGGCGCCGAGGTCGACACCGGCGCGGCCGACGAGACCGGCAAGGTGTTCATCCAGCTGTACCGAACCTCGGGACCACTGGACATCTCCCGGGCGGCCGGCCGAACAGCGCCCGGCTTCGAAGGGCGCTGGGACGTGACGTCCTACGCGATCTGTGCTGTCTGGCGCGACCAGCTCTTCGCCGACGGCACAATCGCTCCCGGGCCCGAGGCGAGCGACCGCTGCCTGTTCGGCTTCACCCACGGCATCGGCGGTGGCGGCGGGCTCACCGACGGCGGCCCTGTGTGGCTGAAGAAGGTCGAGCCGCACGCCGACCTCATGGGCGTGGACGTCGCCCTGACCGGGGCGCTTGACCCCTCGATCGCGGGCATGGTGGCTCACCAGACCTGCGCATGGTGACCGACGTGGCACGAACGGACCAGTCGTCGTCGGCCGGACGTTTGGCACGAGCGTGCGATGTAGCCGCGCCCCCTGCGCACTAGCTTCGCCGGCGATGCTCCTAACCCGCAAGGCGCGCCTGCTCGCGCTCGCCGCACTCACGGGCGCGGCGCTGTCCACCTCCGCGCTCGCCGCCCCCGGCGACGAGCCGACATGCTTCGGAGAGTCCGGCTTCGACGTCGTGGGCACCGGGCACGCCGACGTCATCGTCGGAACGCCGGGACCCGACCGTGTTCACGCCGGCCGCGGCGACGACGTGCTCGTCGGCCTCGACGGCGACGACCTCCTGTGCGGCGGCGCCGGACGCGATCGCATCGTCGGCGGCGACGGCGCGGACCGCCTCGACGGCGCCGACGACGCGCTCCGCCTCGCCGCCGAGACCGGTCGGCGCACTGCGGACCGTGACGACCACATCAGCGGCGGCCCGGGCGACGACAACGTAGGCGGGTTGGATGGCGCCGATGTGATCTTCGGCGGTGACGGCAACGACGAGATGGGCGGCGACCGCGGCGACGACGCCGTCATCGGCGGCCCGGGGAACGACTCCGCCTACGGCGGCTTCCTCACGGGCGACGATGGCGACGATCTCCTCGTCGGCGGCCCCGGCAACGATACGCTCGCCTTCGCCGGAACCGGAGCCGATCGGCTACTCGGCGGCGCAGGCGACGACCGGCTCCAGGGCGGCCCAGGCGATGACGTTCTGGACGGCGGTGACGGCAACGACACCGTCGGCCACCCTTGGGTCACGATCGAGACCGGCGATGACCGGCTCCGAGGTGGTCGTGGCGACGACGCCCTCGACGGCGGCCCCGGCTTCGACGCCCTCGACGGACAGCACGGAATCGACTCCTGCATCAACGGCGAGCACGACCGGGGGTGTGAGGTGCCATGAATGAAAGGCAACAGGCGTGGCCGTCGAGGACTACCGGCGTATGAGTCGCGAGGTCTGGGAAGCGATGGCGCCCGGCTGGGAGCGCTGGCGAGCGCAGCTTGCGGACGCCCTGACGCCGGTGCGCGAATGGCTGATCCGGGAACTCGGGCCAAACGCTGGCGAGACTGTGCTCGAGCTCGGCGCCGGCACCGGTGAGACCGGGTTCGAGGCGGCGGCGATCGTAGGTGAGAACGGTCGGCTGATCTCGAGCGACTTCTCCCCCGAGATGGTCGAGGTCGCACGCCGCCGCGGGACCGAGCTCGGGTTCGGAAATGTCGACTACCGTCTGATCGACGCCGAGCGGATCGCGCTCGACTCAGCTTCGATCGACGGCGTGCTCTGCCAGAGCGCCTACATGCTGGCGGCCGATCCCGCCGCGGCGCTCGCCGAGACACGTCGAGTGCTGCGGCCGAGCGGCCGGCTGGCGCTCTCGGTGTGGGGAGCGCCCGAGCGCAACCCCTGGGCGTCGATCGGCGGGATGATCCTTGTCGAGCGCGGACATATGCCGCGCCCGGAGCCCGGGGCGCCCGGGGTCTTCAGCATGGCGAGCGAGGAGCGCACCAGGGCGCTGCTTGCCGGCGCCGGCTTCAGATCGGTCCGCACTGACGAGGTGCCGGTGCGCCTCGACTTCCGCGCCCTTGAGGACTACGAGCAGTGGGTCGTCGACGTAGGCGGCCCGTTCGCGATGTTGGTCCGCGAGCTCCCTGAGGATGAGCGGGCGCTGCTAAGGGCACGGCTCCGGGAGGCGTTTGTCCCCTTCGCCGCCGACGGTGGGTACGAGCTCCCCGGCGTCGCCCTCTGCGCGGTCGCGAGTTGAAGACCAGTTCGACGATCGCGGCCTGACGGCGCGGGCGCGCATCCCATGCGCTCCTGAAAGATGCACGCCGAAGCAGCCGCCCTGGCTGAACCCCACCCAGCGTGGCCCGCAATCGACGAACAGCGGGCAGCGAGGGGCTGCTGGTGTGACGCTCGGTTCCCGAACGTTGCAAGAGCAGGGCGCGCCCCAGGCCCGTCGCCACGGAGCACGGTCCGGCTTCCGGACGGCTTGAGCTGACCGTCCGACGGGGCTCTATCGCGCTAGGCGATGCGCCCCGAGCGGGCGTGCCGCAACCGGGGCTCTATCGGGTCGCCGTGTCACCTCGTGGACCGTTCCTGTTCCCACCTGTTCCCCACCCAACGCGCTGGTCCAAATTACGGTGCGCCGAGAGATTTGGCCCTCTAAAGCCGTGTCCGAGGAGCGCGCCCGAGAGGATTCGAACCTCTGACCTTCGGTTCCGTAGACCGACGCTCTATCCAGCTGAGCTACGGGCGCAAGGGGCGACGGATGATGTTAGCCGCCAGCGGAGAGGGCGGGATTCGAACCCGCGATGGAGGTTGTCCCCCCATACTCGCTTAGCAGGCGAGTGCCTTCAGCCACTCGGCCACCTCTCCGGGTGCCGCCAGTGTAGAGGGACTACGCGACCCGGCGACGGCGGCCGATGGCGTCGAGCTCCTCGAGCGACTGGCCGGCGCCGTAGGCCACGCAGGTCAGCGGGGCGTCGGCGATGTGGACCGGCATGCCGGTCTCGCGGTGGACGCGGTCGGCGAAGCCGCGCAGGAGCGCGCCGCCGCCCGCGAGGACGATCCCCTGCATGGCGATGTCGGCAGCGAGCTCGGGCGGGGTCTGCTCGAGCGTGGAGTGGACGGCGGCCATGATGTCCGCCAGCGGGGGGTCGATGGCGCGGCGGACCTCCTCGCTGTCGAGCTCGAGCTCGCGCGGGAGGCCGGAGAGCAGGTCGCGGCCGCGGATGCGGGTGGAGAGCTCCTCGGGCAGCGGCGAGGCGGAGCCGACGGCCAGCTTGATCGCCTCCGCGCTCTGGGAGCCGATCGCCATCCGGTGCTCGAGCCGGATGTGGTTGGTGATCGCGTCGTCGAGGTCGTAGCCGCCCACGCGCAGGGAGCTGGAGACGACGATGCCGCCGAGCGAGATGACCGCCACCTCGCTGGTGCCGCCGCCGACGTCCACCACCATCCGCCCGACCGGCTCGGCGATCGGCAGCCCGGCGCCGATCGCGGCGGCGAGCGACTCCTCGATCAGGTGCACCTCGCGCGCCCCGGCCGAAAGCGACGCCTCCTCGACCGCGCGGCGCTCCACGTCGGTCACCCCGGACGGCGCGCACATGACCAGCCGCGGCCGGCTGAAGCGGCTGTGGAGCACCTTGTCCACGAACTGGCGGAGCATCGCCTCGGTGACCTCGAAGTCGGCGATCACGCCATGGCGCAGCGGGCGGTCGGCCGAGATCGTGGCCGGCGTGCGGCCGATCATGAGCTGCGCGTCCGAGCCGACCGCGTGGACCTCGCCGGTGCGCTGGTCGATCGCCACCACCGACGGCTCGGAGAGCACGATCCCGCGCCCGCGCACGTAGACCACCGTGTTGGCGGTGCCGAGGTCGATCGCCATGTCGCCGACCGACCGCAGCGAGGCCAGCGACCACCGTCGCCGCCTCTGCGAACGGAAGACTCCCCGAGAAGGCATGCTGGTCCAGCATACGGGCGCACCGGTACGGTTCTGCCATGCCCGATGCATCGACGTTCCTGCTGTTTGCGGCCGCGAGCCTCGCATTCCTCGCCATTCCGGGGCCTTCGGTCTTCTACATCGTCACGCGCAGCCTCTCGCAGGGCCGCCGGGCGGGAGTGACCTCGATGCTGGGCGTGCAGGCGGGCGGCATGGTGCACGTGGTGGCGGCGGCGTTCGGCGTCTCCGCCCTGATCGCCTCCTCCGCCACCGCCTTCACGATCGTCAAGTACGCGGGCGCGGCCTACCTCATCCTGCTCGGCATCCGCAAGCTGATGGCGAACGACGCGGAGGAGCCCGACCCCGAGCCGCGCGGCCCGGTGACCATGCGGCGGCTGTTCTGGCAGGGCGCGGTGGTCAACATCCTCAACCCGAAGACCGCCCTGTTCTTCCTCGCCTTCCTGCCCCAGTTCGTGGACCCGTCGGCGCCGGTCGCGCCGCAGATGCTGGTGCTGGGGACGATGCTGGTCGGCCTCGGCGTGCTGAGCGACGGCACCTACGCGCTGGTCGCGGCGGGCGCCGGCCGCAGGCTGCGCGAGACCGCCTCGGCGCGGCGCCGGCTGGAGCGCGTGAGCGGGGGCGTCTTCATCTCGCTCGGCGTGGTGGCGGCGCTGGCGGGCGAGCCTGCCCGCAAGCACTGAAGAAGTCGCCGAGCACCGCGGCGAGCTGCTCCGGAGCCTCCTCGGCCATGTGGTGGCCGCTGTCGATCGTCGCGCCGCGGACGTCGTCGGCCCACTCGCGCCAGATCGGGACGGGGTCGCCCCACAGCTCCTCGAGGTCGTCGTGGAGCGACCAGGCCACGAGCGTCGGGCAGCGAACCCGCCGGCCGGCCGCGCGATCGGCGTCGTCGTGCTCGCGGTCGATGCCGAGCCCGGCGCGATAGTCCTCGACCATCGCGTGCACCGTCGCCGGGTCGTGGATCGCGCGCCGGTAGTCGGCGAACGCCTCCTCGCCCATGACCTCCGGCCCGGCCTTGTACCAGGCGCCGGGATCGCGGCTGATGATCTCCTCGGCGGGCTTGGAGGTCTGGCCGAAGAAGAACCAGTGCCACCACGCGCCGGCGAACCGGGCGTCGGCGCGCGCCAGCGCCTCGCCGATCGGGATCGAGTCGAGCACCGCCAGGGCGGTCACGGCGTCCGGGTGGTCCATGGCCGTCCGGAACGCCACATAGCTGCCGCGGTCGTGGCCGGCCACCGCGAACCGCTCGAAACCCAGCGCGCGCATGAGCGCCACGCAGTCGCGCGCCATCGCCCGCTTGGAGTAAGGCTCGTGATCCTCGGTGGTCGGCGGCTTCGAGGACTCGCCGTAGCCGCGCAGGTCGGGACACACGACCGTGAAGTCGCCGGCCAGCAGCGGCGCCACGCGATGCCACGTGACGTGCGTCCGCGGATGCCCGTGGAGCAGCAGCAACGGCGGCCCGGAGCCGCCGTGCCGTACCCGCAGCTCGGCCTCCCCCACGTCGATCCGCGTCAGCGTGAACCCTTCGAACATCCTCGTCATCATGAGGCGTCCCCCCGGAGGGGTGGCAGAGCGGTCGAATGCACCGGTCTTGAAAACCGGCAACCGGGGCTAACTCGGTTCGAGGGTTCGAATCCCTCCCCCTCCGCTCTACAGCGCGGATTCCGCTCTACGACAGGGCTGGCGGCCGCTCGGGACCAGCTAAGGGATGATGTCGATGGCCTCGCCGCGGAGGTTGTTGACCGCCTTCACGCCCTCGCTGCCGACCTGCGTGCCGAGCGCGTTGGGCTCCAAGCCGATCACCTCGCCCTTGAAGGTGAATGAGACTGTCTGCAGCGTGCCTCGCGCGTAAAGCGTGTCGTTGCTGGCGAGCCTGAAGAAGGGGTCGTTCAGATCAATGACGACGACGGATGGCTTGGGTATCTGCGGCCCGGCCTTGGCCAGGACCGGGCCATCCAGGATCTGCGCGCTCGCCGGTACCGCCGCCGCGAGGAGTCCCGCCACGACGCCGAGGGTTGCCGCTGACCGCGAGAGGGTGGTGCTGAGCATGAGGATTCCCTTCCGGGGTGGTTGCTTGTCAGCGGGCATGACCCGCGACCCGCCGCGGAGGTTGGTCACATGCGCGAGCATGCCGCCATCTGCCGCTGGTCGACCGCGCCCAATCCGCTAGGCCGACACCTGCTGACCGAGGCGTTCGCATGAGCAACCCCTCCGCTCCAGCATCCGCCTCGCTAGCCTCGCCCGCGTGTTCGACCACATCGGCATCGCTGTCTCGGACCTCGCGGCATCCGAGCGCTTCTACCGCACGGTCCTGAGCGTCCTGGGCGTCGAGCCCAGCCATGCGGACGCCGAGCTGGTCGAGTGGGACGACTGGGCGATGGGTCCGCCGGACCGCGAGCACCCGGTGACCCGCGGGCTCCACGTCGGCTTCCGCGCCCGCGACCGCGCTCAGGTCGACGCGTTCTGGCGGGCGGGCGTCGACGCGGGATACCGTGACGACGGCGCGCCGGGGCCGCGGACGAAGTACGGCCCGGACTACTACGGCGGCTTCCTGCTCGACCCCGACGGCAACAGTGTCGAGGCGGTCCACGACGACCGCGAGGACGCCGTGCCCGACGGCAGCGTCGACCACCTGTGGCTCCGCGTCCGCGACCCGCAGGCCTCCCGGCGCTTCTACACGACGATCGCCCCCCACGCCGGGCTGCGCCTGACGCACGACGAGCCCGGCCGCGTGCAGCTCTCCGGCCCGGACTACAGCCTCTCGCTCGTCCGGGACGAGCGCCCGCTCACGGAGCACGTCCACATCGCGTTCTCCGCGCGCGAGGACGCCACGGTGCGCGCGTTCCACACCGCCGCGCTCGCGGCGGGCTACGAGGACCACGGGGCGCCGGGCGAGCGCGCCGCCTACCACCCGGGCTACTACGGCGCGTTCGTGCTCGACCCGGACGGGCACAACGTCGAGGTCGTCAACCACAACCGGGGCTGAGACCTAGAAGACGACGACCGAGTCCACGGAGATCGCGGCCAGCTTGAGGTTCAGCACGTCCAGGTCTCCCGGGCCGAACTCCGAGCAGCGCACCGCGACCCGGGTGGGCTCCTCGACGGTGATCACGTCCGCGAGCGACACCTGCATGGTGTTGGAGCCGGGCGTTGCAAGGGGCGTCGCCTCGTCGGTGGTCGTCGCGTCATCCGCGACGAGGCCGCACTTGTTGAACGGGCCCAGCGTGCCGAAGGCGGTGAACTTGGCCTGCACGACCCAGCTCCCGCGCGTGAGCAGGACGGACTGCACGTTCTCGCAATCGGTCAGGTCGAGCGACGCGCACCGTGCCACGCCGGCCTCGTCGTCTTCGGTGAAGCGGGCCTCGCTGGTGCCGGACGGTCCGGCGGGTCCGGCGGGCCCCTGGGGACCTGCCGGCCCCTGCGCCCCTTCGAGCTCCAGGCGCGTGCGATCGGCGAGGTCGCCGAGCTCGATCGTCTCGTCCTCGAGCTCCGAGCTGCGCACGGCCTCAGGCCGGATCTCTGACGAGCCGACCGCGTTCTTGGCGATCTCGCGCGCCGTCACGCTGTCGCGCGGGAGCGTGACGGCTGCTGTGGCGGTGCCCCCGAGCGCGACGAAGAGGGCGAGGGTGGCGGTGACGTTGGAGTATCTGGGCATGCGAGAGGAGACCCTCGGCGCAGCCTGGAGGTTGGACGCATACGCTGCGGGCGTGGTCACACCGACCGTGACCCTGCGCCCGGCGACGCTCGCCGACCTCGACGCGTTCGAGCAGCGGTTCGACTCGGCCGCCGACACCGGGCCGTACCAGTGGTTCGGCCACACGTCGATGCAGCCGCTGCGCGACGCGTGGAAGGAGCGGCGCCTGCTGCGCGGAGACCACAACCTGCTCGCGGTCGAGGCCGACGGGGAGCTGGCGGGCCGCGTCGACTACTTCGAGAAGACGTGGGGCCGGCCGGACACGTCCACCTGCTGGGAGATCGCGATCGGTCTGTTCCCGGAGCTGCGAGGCCGCGGCATCGGCACCGCGGCCCAGGCGCTCCTGGTGGACTACCTGTTCGAGCACACGCGCGCCGAGCGGATCCAGGTCACGACCGACGTCGAGAACGCCGCAGAACTGGCGGCCGTCAGGAAGGTGGGCTTCAAGGAGGAGGGCCGGGTCCGCCGCGCACAGTGGCGAGGCGGACGCTGGCACGATCAGGTGCTGCTGTCGGTGCTGCGCGAGGACGGGAGGAACGCCTGATGGTCCCGGAGGCGCGGATGGAGCGGTCGGACGCGGGCCTGGTGGCGGCCACCGAGGGCTGGTTCGTGGTCAACGTGCGCGACGCCGCGTGGGTGAGCGGCGGCCACTTCGCCGACGCCTGCGTCATCGAGGGCGACGCGGTGCCGTTCGAGCAGATCGGCTACACGATCGCGGTGATGCAGCCGGGGCAGGCCAGCGCGCTGTACCACCGCGAGGTCAACCAGGAGGACTTCCTGGTCCTGCAGGGCGAGTGCATCCTGCTGATCGAGGGCGAGGAGCGTCGCCTGAAGGCCTGGGACTTCGTGCACTGCCCGTCGATGACCGAGCACATCTTCGTCGGCGCCGGCGACGGCCCGTGCGTGGTGTTCATGGCCGGCGCCCGCGGCAAGCCGAGGGACGACCACCTGTACGTGCGCTCCGAGCTGGCGTTGAAGCACGGCGCGGGCGTGGAGACCGAGACGATCCACTCGGCCGAGGCCTACGCGCCGTTCGACCGCTGGAAGCCCGGCCCGCCGGCGAGCTTCGACGGCCTGCCCTGGGCGCTGCGCTGATCAGCGCGGCCGCGGCAACCGCCAGACAACCGTCAGCGCCTCGCCCGGCCGCTGTTCGGGCTTGAAGAACTCGACCTTCACCACGGTGTTCTTATCGCGAGCCGCGCCTCGAGCGCCTCGAGCCGCCGCACGCGGACCGCCGTCGGCGGATGGGTCGAGAGCAGCCGCGAGCGGCCCACGCCCACGATGCACAGCGCGTCGATCCGGCGCAGGTCCGTCCGCGGCGCCCACCCGCTCTCGAGCTTGAGCAACGCCGACGCGAGGGCGCTCGGGCGGCCGGTCAGGGTCGCGGCGGCCGCGTCGGCGGCGAGCTCGCGGGCGCGCGAGGCGCCGAGCACCGACAGCCGCGAGAGCCAGCCGACGACGAACGCGGGCGGGACGCAGAGCAGCGCGAGGAACCACAGCACCACGGCGGCGACGGGCGACAGGTTCGCGACGTTGAGGGACCAGCCCGGAAGCCGCGCCGTGACGAGCCCGGTGAAGGCGAGCATGACGCGGCTGGGCGCCGAGCAGATCTCCATGATCGCGGCGTCGCGCCGGGCGAGATGGGCGAGCTCGTGCGCGAGGACGGCCTCGAGCTCACCCGGATCGAGCAGCTCGAGCAGGCCCCACGTCACATGGACGCGGCCACCGGCCGTCCAAGCATTCGCCGGCCCGGGCTCGACCACCAGCTCCGGCACGGCCATGTCCGCCCGCATGCACAGCCGCGCCAGCAGCTCCGAGGTCGGCGGATGCGAGCACTCGCAGGGCGCCTCGCGCGCCGACGTCACGACCGCGGCACAGACGCCGATCAGCAGCACGCCGGCGAGCGGGAGCCACGCCCACTCGACCGTCGCCAGCACGGCCACCGCTGCGGCGAGCGGCAGGGCGAGCGCAACCGTCACCGCGAGCAGGCCGAACCCGCGCGCCGGGCGGACGCGCATCGGCACGCGGCCGACGGCGGTCGGCAGCGACGCCGTCGTCCCCGCCCGGTACAGCCGCACGCCCCGCGCGGTCGCGCCCAGCACGAGCGCAAGGAGCCCGGCTGTTCCCACCACCCGCCGGAGGTCGCCGGCGTCCCAGGCGACGGCGGCGGCACCGGCTCCCGCGAGGATCAGCACCAGCGCGGAGAGCAGGAGATTCGCTTCGAGAGCCGAGGTCCCGTGAAATCGGTGCATCGGCCCAAGGGGTAGCGACCCTTCTTAACGAGCGGATGAGTCATTACCCGACGGGTAATTGAGATCCTCTGCCGCCGCGCCCACCCTGACGGGGCCATGACGACGATGACCGAGCACCTCTTCGACGCCGATACCGCCGTCCATCGCGACGGCGACCGCTACACCGCCACGCTGACCGACCGCTGGACCGCGCTCGGCGGCACCCCCAACGGCGGCTACATGCTGGCGGTGGCCCTCCGCGCCCTGCAGGCCGAGATGCCGTTCCCCGATCCGCTCGTGACCTCGGCGCACTTCCTGCGGCCCGGGCTCGTCGGTCCCGCGGAGATCCGCACCGAGGTCGTCCGCGCCGGCCGGCGCGTGGCGACGGGCCAGGCCGGCCTCGTCCAGGAAGGCAAGGAGATCGTCCGCCTGCTGGCCACCTTCGGCGACCTCGCGCAGGCCGCAGGCCGCACCCACGTGCTCAACGAGGCGCCCCGGCTCCCGCAGCCCGACGAGACGCCCGACCTGCTGATCGGCGGCGCGCTGCCCGGCGTGAGCATCACCGAGCAGATCGAGTACCGGGCGCCCGCGCCGCCCGGCTGGGCGAAGGGCGCCCCGGACGGCGAGCCGAGCTTCGAGTTCTGGATGCGCTTCCGCGACGGCCGCGACGCCGACCCGCTCGCGCTCGCCGCTCTGGTCGACGGCGCCGCCCCCGCGGTGCTCGACCTCGGCGCGCGCGGGTCGGCCACGATGGAGCTGACCGTGCACGTGCGCGGCCGTCCGGCTCCGGGCTGGCTCGCGTGCCGCACGATGACGCGCCACGTGATCGGCGGCTTCCACGAGGAGGACTTCGAGATCTGGGACTCGGCCGGCCGCCTCGTCGCCCAGTCGCGCCAATTCGCGCTGCTTCCGGGGTAGCTCCCAATCGATTCCCGCAGCATGCGGGGTGGCCGGTTGACCAGGCCCCGAACGAGGACTTCCATCATCCATCGGTGCACCAGCCGCGGCAGATCTACGCCAGCACCGCCGACCGTCGGCACGGCCGGCGCTGGACCCGCCGCCACCGCTCGTACTGGCTGCCGGCGGTCGTGCTCACCCTGGCCGTGATCGCCGGCGAGGCGCTCCGCAGCCTTGCGTGACCTGCTCGGGCGGACGGCGCTGATCGCCGTCGCCGCCGTCGTGGTCAACGTGCTGGTCAGCATCGCCGCCAAGGCGCTGTTCGACATCCCGGACACGTTCGAGCACATCGAGCTGCGCGCCGTGATCTCCTCGACGCTCATCGGCGTGGTCGCGGCGGCGATCGTCTACGCCCTGGTTCGGAGCGACCGCACGTTCGTCATCGTCGCCGCCGTCGCGCTCGTCGTTTCGCTGGCGGCGCCGCTCTCGGTCAGCGACGAGGGCGACGCCGCCGCCGTCGGCACGCTGATGCTGATGCACGTGACGACGGCGGCGGTGGTCATCCTGGGGTTCACCCGCCGTTGAAGGGCCTGACGAGCGGGTTGGTCGGGTTGTAGAGCCCGTCCGGGTTCGGGTACCAGATCCAGACGTGCAGGGTCACGAGCTTGGGATGCCAGAAGACGAACGGCGACCCGTGTGAGTCGGGCGCGCAGTCAGCCTCGGAGGACGCAGGCGTAAAGGTTCCGTCGTCGTAGTGGCACGCGGCCGGGAAGGAACCGTACGTCGCGCCCTTCAGCGGCGGCTTCTTGGGCTTCTTCGGGAACACCCACTCGAGCGCCACGAGCTGGTTCTCTCCATCGCGGCGCGCGTAGACGAGGATCGGCGGCTTCGTCACGTCGAAGTCGGAGATCCCGGGGTTCAGGTAGTGAAACCCCATGTCCTCCATGTTCGGCGTGATGATCCGGTAGCCGTCCGTCTTGGCCTGCTCGAGGTCGGTGGCGTACTTCGCCGTCGCCACGCGCATCTGCGCGAGCTGGTTGCGCAGCTGCCGGTCGATCTTGGTCTTCGACGGCTTGTGGCCCTTGTGCTCGAAAGGGGCGGCGATCGAGGTCGCGCCCCAGACGGAGAGGGCGGCCAGCGCGGCGGCGAGCGCGGCGCGGCTCATGTGCTTGATGGTCATGCGCCGACGCTATGGTCACCCCGTGCGCCGGGCATCGGCACATCGACCCATCTTCTGCGCGGCGATACCTATCTTTCAGAGCAGCACGATGATCAGGATCGCCGCAATGATCGTCACGCCGAGCAGCGCGTAGGCGGCCCCGGCCTGCCACTGGTTCTCCCAGAAGCCCGGCTTGGCGCGGTCGCGCGAGTGGCGCCCCTCGGGCGGCTCGCCGGTCCAGTCGTCGTCGTCGCTCACCTGATCTGCCTACCCGAGATCGCGCGCGCTACCACCAGCCGCTGGATCTCGGAGGTGCCCTCGAAGATCGTGTAGATCTTCGCGTCGCGGTGCATGCGCTCGACGGGATACTCGCGCGTGTAGCCGTTGCCGCCCAGGATCTGGATCGCCCGCTCGGTGACCCAGACCGCGACCTCGCCGGCCTTGAGCTTGGACATCGAGCCCTCGGCGTTCTCGAACCGGCGGCCGCTGCGGCCCATCCACGCCGCCCGCCACACGAGCAGCCGCGCGGCGTCGATCTCCATCTTCATGTCGGCGAGCGTGAAGGCGATCGCCTGGTTGTCGATGATCGGGCGCCCGAACTGCTCGCGCTCGCCCGCGTAGCCGAGCGCGTACTCGTAGGCGGCGCGGGCGATGCCGAGCGCCTGGGCCCCGACCGTCGGCCGCGTCGCCTCGAAGGTCTGCATCGCGGCCTGGCCGCCCGAGGTCGTCCCCTCGCGGGCGCGCGCCAGACGCTCGTCGAGCTTCTCCCTGCCGCCCAACAGGCAGGACTCAGGTACGCGAACGTCGTCGAGGAAGACGTCGGCGGTGTGGGAGGCGCGCAGGCCGTGCTTCTTGACCTTCGCGCCCATCGTGAGCCCGGGCGTGTCCGGCGGCACCAGGAACGCGGCCTGCCCGCGCGAGCCGAGCTCGCGGTCGACCGAGGCCACGATCACGTGCACGCCGGCGATGCCGCCGTTGGTGGCCCACGCCTTCTGGCCGTTGAGCACCCAGTCACCGTCGTCGTGGACCGCGCGCGTCCGCAACGACGACACGTCGGAGCCGGCGTCCGGCTCGCTCACGCAGAAGGCGGCGACGGCCGGCTCGGCCTCGGTGCCGAAGCACTGCGGGATCCACTCGCCGATCTGCTCGCCGGTGCCCTGGCCGAAGATGGCGGCCACGGCGAGCGAGGTGCCCATGATCGACATGCCGATCCCCGCGTCGCCCCAGAACAGCTCCTCGTTGACGATCGGCAGCGTGAGGCCGCTCTCGTCGGCCCAGAACTGGGCCAGCGCCTCGTACCCGTAGAGGCCGATCTTCGCCGCCTCGGCGATGATCGGCCACGGGGTCTCCTCGCGCTCGTCCCACTCGGCGGCGGCCGGGCGCACGACCTGCTCGGCGAAGCCGTGCACCCAGTCGCGGATGTCGCGCTGGTCCTGCGTGAGCTCGAGCGAGAACGGGGCGGCGGTGGCGGCTTCCATGCCGCCGGATGATTACGTGCGCGTGGTCGTCTCGCGCCGCTCGACGTGCCCGTCGCGCTCGAAGCGCCGGTCGCGGTCCTCCACCGCGACCTCGCGGCGGCGGCCGACCCGCGGCAGCATGGCCACGATCAGGCAGGCCACGGCGGCGGCGCCGAAGGCCAGCATGGTCATGCCGTTGGCGGCGAAGATCCCCAGCACGTCGCTGCCGTCGACGACCGAGATGATCGCGGCCGCGGCCATCGCCAGGCCGACGATCATCGACCATCGTCTTCGCGCTCCAGTGCATGGGCGCGCTGATCAGCAGCAGCACGCCGGCGCCCGCGAACAGCAGCCACGTCCAGCCGTTGCCCTCGATGCCGAGGAACGTGCCACCCGACACGTCGCCGTTCGGCGCGCTGGTCGTGAAGTCCGTCGATCCCATCAGCAGCCCGAGGATGCCGCCCGCCAGCAGCACGGCGCCGATGATCCCGACCGGCCCCTTGGCCAGCGAGACACCCCTAGTCCGTTCCATCTCCGCTCCTTTCCGATGTACCTCCCTTCTTCCCGTTTCGACCGGGATTTAGAAGTCGGCCTTCTGGAACTCGAATGCCTTGGCGGCCTCGGACTCGTACTGGTACTCGAGCGTGCCCAGTCCGAACGGCTGATCGGGCTTGACCTCGTAGATGGTCGACATGCGCGACGGGTTGCGCGACTCGGCGGGCCCGTACTGGTAGTCGCCCGACAGGCCCTCGAAGCTCACGGTCCCGAGCTCGTCGGAGGCCTTCATCAGCCCCTCGCGCGAGAGGTCGCCGAGCTCGACGGCCTTCTCGAGCAGCGCGGTCATGGCGATGCCCTGCAGGTAGCCGAACGAGAAGTAGTAGTCCGGCTGCTGGTCGGGCGCGAACTCCTCGACCTGGGCCATCATGTTCTTCATGCCGGGCACGCTGGTGTCGCCCCACTCCGTGCCCTCGGCCACGATCCACGTCGTCTGCTGGAGGTACTCGGCGAGCGGCGAGGCGCCCAGCTCGTCGATCCAGGTCGGCGACTGGCCGATCCAGCGCGGCGCGAAGCCGAGCTTGGCGGCGGTGCCCCAGATCGTGCCCGCGTCGGTCGGCGTCGCGACGAGGAAGACGGCGTCGCACTTGGAGCCCTGGAGTCGCTGCACCTGGCCGGTCACGTCCTTGTCGCCGACCTTGAACTTCTGCGTGTCGACGACCTTGAAGCCGAGCTCCTCGGCCGCGAAGTCGACGCCCGACTGGCCGGCCTCGCCGTAGGCGTCGTCCTGGATGAACGAGCAGATGTTCTTGCCCTTGCCGTCCGCCTGGTTGACGTAGTAGTCGAGCGCGTTGATCGCCTGCACCTGGTAGGGCCCGCCGACCGGCAGCAGATTCGGCTCGCGCACCCAGAAGGCGTCGAGCGAGGCGGGCGCCGCGATGATCTTGTCCTGGGCGAGCTGCGGCAGGGTGGCGAGCGTCGGCGCAGTGCCGAGCACCTGCGTGAACGCCACGACGTTGTTCTTGATCTTGTTGTACTGCTGGACGGTGGCCGGCGGCGAGTACTGCGTGTCCTCCTGGACCAGCTCGACCTTGTACTTGCCGGCGATGCCGCCCTCCGAGTTGACGTAGTCGAAGTAGACCTCGTTGCCGGCCGTCAGCGGCTTGCCGATCACCGCCACCGGGCCGGTCAGCGGCGTCAGGATCCCGAGCTTGATCGTCTTCCCGTCGAAGCCGGGGGCGTTCGCGAGCGACGCCTCACCCGAGTCGCCGGAGTCACCCTCGTCGTCGGCGGCGCCTCCGCACCCGGCGAGCACCAGTGCCAGCAACGCGACGATCCAGAACAACCTCTTCATGTCTCCCTCCTCAGTAGGAGAACGGCCATGCCTTGAAATACGCCTTCAGACGGAGCCACATGGCGGCGAGGCCGCGTGGCTCGAACATCAGGAACAGGACGATCAGCAGCCCGAAGATCGCCGTGTTGAGGGACTCGACCGAGATGAAGCCATCGCTCCCCGTGCCGGGGATCGACTCGGAGTAGTTGTCGATCACGGCCGGCAGGCCGCCGAGGAAGAGCGCGCCGAGGACGGCACCGAAGATCGTCCCGACGCCGCCGACGATGATGATCGCGATGTACTGGATCGAGAGGAACAGGCTCCACTCGTCCGGGGAGACGTACTGCTGATAGGCGCCGTAGAGGGCGCCGCCCAGTCCCGCGAACGCGCTCGAGACGGCGAAGGCGGCGACCTTGTAGCGCCCGAGCTCCACGCCGACGATCTCGGCCGCGACGTCGCGGTCGCGGATCGCCTGGATCGCACGGCCCGGGCGGGTGCGCACGATGTTCTTGGCCAGTAGCGCGCACAGCAGCACGAGCCCCCACACCAGCCAGAACCAGCCCTGGTTGCGGATGTACTCGTCGCCCATGATCGTGACGGAGTTGAAGTCGATCGGCCCGAGCGTGACCGGGGCCGTGACCGAGGTTCCGGAGTTGCCGCCGGTCAGCCCCTTGAGGTTGCGGAACAGGTACTCGCCGAGGAAGACCAGCCCGAGCGTCACGATCGCCAGGTAGTTGCCTCGCAGGCGCAGCGCGAAGGGGCCGATGAGCGCGCCCGCGGCGGCGCCGAACAACGCGGCGGCGGGGAGCCAGAGGATCAGCGGCAGGCCGAGGTCGCCGCCCACCGCGGCGGCCACGTAGGCGCCGGACCCGATGAAGAAGGCGTGGCCGAGCGAGACCTGGCCGGTGTAGCCGGTCAGCAGGTTGAGCCCGATCGCGGCGATCGCGGCGATCCCCGCGTAGTTGAGGACTGACAGCCAGAACGGGTCGACGAGGAAGACCGGTGTCAGGAGCCAGAGGGCGACCAGCACGACCAGCCAGACCTTCGACGCGCGCGTCCGGAAGAGCTTCAGGTCGTCGGCGTAGCGCCGCGTCATGTTCTGGTGCGGCCTCGCCATTACACGCGCCTGACCTCGGCGGTTCCGAACAGCCCGTAGGGCCGCACGAGCAGGATCCCGATCATCACCACGTAGGGCATGACCGTGTAGAAGTTCTGCCCCAGCCAGGGGGCGACGTCCTCCTGGTAGCCCGCCGTCAGCGCCTGCGTGAGGCCGATGATCAGCCCTCCGAGCACCGCCCCGATCGGCGAGTCCATGCCGCCGACGATCATCGCCGGGAACGCCACCAGCGCGATCGCGCCGATCGTCGGCGAGAGCGCGGCCGGGCCCGCGGCGAGCGTCACGCCCGCGAGCGCCGCCAGCCCGGCCGAGATCGCCCACGAGACCGCGAACACGCGCCGGGCGCTGATGCCCTGCGCGATCGCGGCCTCCGCGTCGAACGCGGTGGCGCGCATCGCCACACCCAGGGCGGAGACGCGGAAGAACACGAAGAACCCGGCGACCACGGCGGCGGCCATGGCGAGCGTCCACAGGTCGCGCACGGCGAGCACGACGTCGCCGACCTTCACCGTCTCGACGCCCCACGGGTCGGCGAGGTTGAGGTTGTCGAAGCCCCAGATCGCCGTGATCGCCTGCTCGATGATGAACAGCAGGCCGATCGTGATCATGATCACGGCGAACACCGGCTCGCCGACCATCTTGCGCAGCACCGTGCGCTCGAGGGCGGCGCCGAAGGCGGCCGAGCACAGGACCGCGAGCACGACCGCGAGCGCGAACGGCAGGCCGGCCGTGTTCGCGAACGCGTAGGTCAGGTAGGCGCCGATGGCCACCAGCCCGCCCTGGGCGAAGTTGATCACCCCGGTGGCGCGATAGATGATCACGAACCCGAGCGCCACCAGCGCGTAGCGCGCGCCCAGCGCCAGCCCGTTGAAGCAGAGCTGCAGGAACTCAGACATAGAGCTCCTGGATCTGGCGCTCGAACTGCTGCTCCAGCGCGCGCCGCTTGACCTTCAGCGTCGCCGTCAGCTCGCCGTCCTCGTGGTCGAGCTCCTTCTCGAGCAGCGCGAAGCGCTTGATCGTCTCCACCTGCGCGAGGTCCTGGTTGACCTCGTCGACCCAGTCGCTGATGAGCTCGCGGACCTCGGCCTTGCGCGAGAGGTCGCCGTAGGTGGTGAAGGCGAGGCTCTTGCGGGCCGCCCAGTCGCTCACCGTGTCCGCCTCGATCCCGATCAGGGCCACGAGGTACTTGCGGCGGTCGCCGACCACCATCGCCTCGCGCACGTACGGCGAGACCTTGAGGCGGTTCTCGATCTCCGACGGCGAGACGTTCTTGCCGCCGGCCGTGATGATCACGTCCTTCTTGCGGTCGGTGATCGTGAGGTAGCCGTCGTCGTCGATCGTTCCGACGTCGCCGGTGTGGAGCCAGCCGTCGGAGTCGATGGCGGCCGCGGTGGCGTCGGGGTCCTTGTAGTAGCCGGCGAACACCGCGGGCGAGCGCGTGAGGATCTCGCCGTCCTCGGCGATCCTCAGCTCGACCCCCTCCAGCGGCTTGCCGACGGTGCCGATCCGCACGTCGTCGAACGGCATCAGCGTGCAGACCGCGGTGTTCTCGGTCTGGCCGTAGATCTCGTAGACCGGGACGCCCAGGGTCCAGAAGTACTCGAGCACCTGGGGGGCGATGGGGGCGGCGCCGCAGAGGGCGCGCTCCGCGCGGCCGAGCCCGAGCTTGTCGCGCAGGGCGCGCAGCGCCAGCAGGTTGGCGAGGCGGCCGGGGGCGTGCCGCATCGCCGTCCGGTAGGACCAGCGCTTGAGGCGCGAGGCGTCCGCCATCTTGATCTCGACGGTGGCGAGCATCTTCTCCCACACGCGCGGGACGGCCGCGAAGAGGGTCGGCTGGACGTCGCGCAGGTCCTGCGCGAAGGACTCGCCGCCCTCGCCGAAGTTGACGACGTAGCCGGTGCCGAGGCCGTTGATGACCGAGCCGAGCCGCTCGGCCACGTGGCACAGCGGCAGGTAGGAGAGGACCTCGTCCTCGGGGCCGGTGCCGAAGGCGCGGCGGAAGCAGTCGGCCGCCCAGGTGAGGTTGGCGTGGGTGAGCATCGCGCCCTTCGGCGGGCCGGTGGTGCCGGACGTGTAGACGATCACTGCGGTGTCGGACTCGTCGATGCCCTCGCCGTAGTCCTCGAGCGGCTCGCGGTCCTCGAGCTGCTCCCACGTCGTGACGTCGCCCAGCTCTCTGACGTTGCGCGGGTCGATCAGCACGATGTGGCGCAGGGCCGGCAGCCGCCCGCGGACGGCGAGCGCCTTGTCGAGCTGCTCCTCGTCCTCGGCGATCAGCACGACCGACTCCGAGTGGCCGAGCAGGTACTCGACCTCGGCGGCCGGGCTGGTCGGGTAGACGCCGACGCTGACGGCGCCGATGCCCTGGATCGCCAGGTCGCCGAGCACCCACTCCGGCCGGTTCTCGGAGTGGATCGCCACGCGGTCGCCGGGCTGGACGCCGAGCTCGCGCAGGCCGCCGGCGATGCGCGCGACGCGGTCGGCGTACTCGCCCCAGGTCAGCTCGATCCAGCGGCCGCGGCGCTTCTCCCGCATGGCTGGCGCATCCGGGCGCTCGCGGGCATGCTGCAGCAGCAGGTCCGGCAGTGAGCTCACCCGCCACCTCCCAGGTAGGCCTCGATCACTCGCGCGTCGGCCTGGACCTCGGCCGGGGTCCCGGTGGCCAGCGGTGTCCCGAAGTCGAGCGCCATCACGCGGTCGGCGAGGTCCATCACCAGGCGCATCTCGTGCTCGACGAGGATCACGGCGAGGTCCAGCCGCTCGCGCACCTCGATCACGTAGCGCGCGAGGTCCTCGGTCTCCTCGAGGTTCATGCCCGCCACCGGCTCGTCGAGCAGCAGCAGCCGCGGCTCCATCGCGAGCGCGCGGCCGAGCTCGAGCCGCTTCTGCAGCCCGTACGGCAGCAGGCCGGCGGCCGTGTGCCGGTGGGCCTCCATCTCCAGCAGCTCGACGACCGCCTCGACCGCCTCGCGATGCTCGACCTCCTCGCGCTTGGCGCGACCCCACCAGACCGCGCCGGTCACGAAGCCCGTGCGCATCAGGTGGTGGCGGCCGAGCATCAGGTTGTCGATCACCGACAGATGGGTGAAGAGCCCGAGGTTCTGGAACGTGCGCGCCACGCCCAGCCGCGCGATCGCCGGGGGCGAGCGGCCGATCAGGTCGTTCTCCTCAAGCCGGATCGAGCCCTTCTGCGGGCGGTAGACGCCGTTGATGCAGTTGAAGATCGAGGTCTTGCCGGCCCCGTTGGGGCCGATGATCGCGAAGAGCTCCCCTGGCCGCACCTCGAACGAGACGCCGTCGAGCGCGGTCACGCCGCCGAAGCGCAGGGTCACGTCCTCGACCGCCAGCAGCGGGCCGGCTTGCGCTGGTCGCGCGGCCGGCTCGGCCGTCTCCGGAACGGTCAGCCGCTCCATCGCTTCCGCCGCCGGTAGGACTTGACGTCGCGGAACGAGCGCCGGCCGGTCTCGCCGACCCCGAGGTAGAACTCCTGGATGTCCTGGTCGGCCAGCAGCGCGGCCGCCGGGCCGTCCTTGACCACGCGGCCGGTCTCCATCACGTAGCCGTGGCTCGCGATGGCGAGCGCCATGGCTGCGTTCTGCTCCACCAGCAGCACGCTCACGCCCTGGCGGTTGAGCTCGACGATGGTGTCGCGCACCTGCTCCACCAGCCGCGGCGCGAGGCCGAGCGAGGGCTCGTCGAGCAGCAGGACCCGCGGCGCGGCCATCAGCGCGCGGCCGATGGCGAGCATCTGCTGCTCGCCCCCGGAGAGGTACCCGGCGGTGGAGCGGCGGCGCTCGGCCAGTACGGGGAAGAGATCGAAGACGCGCTCCTGCGCCTCCCGGTTCTCCGCGCGGCTGCGCGTGAACCCGCCCGCCCGCAGGTTCTCGTCGACGGTCAGCTCGGCGAAGATGCGACGGCCCTCCATCACCTGGGCGAGCCCCTTGCGCACCCTCCAGGCGGCGTCACGGCCGCTGATCCGCTCCCCGTCGAGCTCGACGCTGCCCTTGGTGACGCGGCCGCGGTGGACGCCGAGCAGGCCGGTGACGGCGCGCAGCAGCGTCGTCTTGCCGGCGCCGTTGGCGCCGAGCAGCGCCACGATCTCGCCGCGCGGCAGCTCGAGCGAGACGCCGCGCAGGACGAGCACGACGTCCTGGTAGACGACCTCCAGGTTGCGGACGGCAAGGATCGGGCCGGCCGCTCCCCGTGCCGGCTCGACGAGTGTGCTCCGGGATCCGTGCGTGGACTCCGTCAGCTCCCTCTCCTCGGCCGCGATCATTCCAGATCGACCGGAGGGTTACAAATTGTGGTTGTGTTACATGGGCGACGGGCTCAGCCCGGGTGCTCCATGAACCACTCCGTGAACGACCGGCAGCGACCTTCGCCGTCGAACTCGAGCACGAACAGGTTCGAGAACGTCTGCCCGTCGTCGTAGCGGGTCTCGCCGGTGGCCACGGCGCGATCTCCGTCGACCATCAGGACCTCGTAGGCCGCCTCCCAGGAGCCGGGCTCGTCGGGCTCCTCGCGCCAGCTCTCCGCGATCTCGTCGCGGCCCCGCAGCGGCTCGTCGTACGGGTGGTAGCGGTACGTCGCGTCCTCCGTGAAGAGCTCGGCGATCCCGTCGTAGGCGCGCCAGGCCGCCACGTAGGCGTCGAGCCAGGCCTGGACCTGCTCGCGGGTCATCAGTCGGCGGCGGGCGGCTCGGACTCGGGCAGTCCCGGGAGCGGCGCGTCGTCCTCGTCGAGGTCGGCAGGAGGGCCGAGCGGCTGGTCGTCGACCTCGGGCTCGACGGCGTCGGGATCCGGCGGCTCGGCCGGGATGTCGGGGTCCTCGGGGGTGATCGGCGTCTCGCGTTCCATTACGCGTCGCCTACCCGCAGGCGCTCCGGGGCACCCCACCGGCGCAAGACGTCCGGCATCTCGCCCTGGTGGTTCTCCAGCAGCGCGATCATGTGCCGCCAGGTGACCGCCGTGCCGTTGAGGGTGAAGACGTGCCGCGGCCGCCCGTCGGCGTCGCGGTAGCGGATGTCGAGCCGGCGCGACTGGAAGTCGGTGGTGTTGGAGGTCGAGGTGACCTCGCGGTAGCGCTCCTGGCCCGGCATCCACGCCTCGAGGTCGTACTTCTTCGAAGCCGAGGCGCCGAGGTCGTCGGCCCCGATGTTGACCACGCGGTAGGGGATCTCGAGCTCGCGCAGGAAGCGCTCCTCGAGCGAGAGCAGCAGCTCGTGCTCGTCGGTCGCCGCCTCCGGCTCGACGAAGCAGAACATCTCGACCTTGTCGAACTGGTGTACGCGGATGAGACCACGCGTGTCGCGCCCCGCCGCACCCGCCTCGCGGCGGAAGCACGGCGAGATGCCGGCGTAGCGGCGCGGCAGCGAGCCGGCCTCGAGGATCTCGCCCGCGTGCAGCGAGGCGAGCGGCACCTCGGACGTCCCCACGAGGTAGAGGTCGTCGTCGGCCAGCCGGTAGATCTGCTGCTCGGTGTCGGGCAGGAAGCCGGTGCCATACAACGCCTCCTCGCGCACGAGCACCGGCGGCACGACCGGCTCGAAGTTCTCCTCGCGGAGAATCTCCAGTGCCCAGCGGAACAAGGCCAACTCGAGGAGCACGATGTCACCGCGCAGGTAGGCGAAACGCGAGCCGGACACCCGGGCGCCCGACTCCATGTCGATCAGCGGCCCCGCCACCTCGAGGTGGTCGCGGCCGGCGGCGCCGGCCGAGCCCTCCTCGCGCAGCGTGGTGTCCTCGTCGGCGGCCGTCGGATCCGGCGGGTTCGGCAGCGTCGACAGCGCCGCCTGCAGCTCGGCGTCGGCGTCGGTCAGCTCCTGTGAGAGCGTCTTCACCCGCTGGGCGACCTCCTGCATGGCCGCGATCTCGGCCGACGCGTCGCCGCCCTCGCGCTTGGCCGCCCCGATCGCCTTCGAGGCGGCGTTCTGCTCGGCCTTCAGCGACTCGACCTCGGGCCGCAGAGCGCGGGTGCGCTCGTCGAGCTCGAGCACGCGGTCGAGCCGCTGCTCGGAGCCGTCACGCCGCCGGGCCAGCGCCGCGCGCACGGGCTCGGGGTCGCGCCGGATCTGCTTGAGGTCCAACACCGCGGCTACTCGGAGCCGCCGCCGCCCGAGTACTCGGCGACGAACTCGGCCACCTTCTGGGCGTCCTCGCCGGTGACGATGTTCTGCGGCATCGGCGACGACGAGAAGCCGCCGTTGCGGATCGCGTAGAGCACGTCCTCGACGCTCTCCTGACGCTCGTTGAAGTTCGGGCCGTCACGCCGCTCGCGCGAGCCGACGTTGGTCGCCGACCCCTGCGCGCCGGCCACGTCGAGCGAGTGGCACTCGGCGCAGTTCTCGTCGAACAGCACGGCGCCTTCGTAGTTCGGGTCGTCCTCGGAAAGCTGGATCCCCTCGGAGCCACAAGCGCCGAGGGCGAGCGCGGCGATGATCACGGGCAGGGCGAGGAGACGGCGGCTGGCCATGAAGGTGGCACAGCATACGGAAGACTCCCGCCGCAGATGCCGCTCGTGCGCACCACCGCCGCCCTGCTCGCGGCCTCCGTCCTGGCCGGCTGCGGCGGGGCCGGACCGACCGTCGAAGTACGCGATCAGCGCGCGGAGATCGAGCTCGACGACTTCCTGATCCGCCCGCAGAACGTCCGCGCGCAGGCGGGCGAGCTGACCTTCGCGGTCGCCAACCGCGGCCGCCTCGGCCACAACCTCCGGCTGCGCGGCGGCCCGGAGGGCGAGCAGGTGGTGACGACCACGCTGCTCGCCGGTGACCGGGCCACGAAGACCGTCACGCTGGCGCCGGGCGCCTACACCATGCTGTGCACCGTGGCCAACCACGAGCAGCTCGGCATGACCGGCCGGCTCGTCGTCCGATGAGGGAGGTCGGGCCTGAGCAGTTCCGCTCCGTGATGGGGCACTTCGTCACGGGCGTCACGGTCGTGACCGCGAACACGCCGGAGGGCCCGGTCGGCATGACCGCGAACGCCGTCTCGTCGCTGTCGCTCGAGCCGCTGCTGCTGCTCGTCGCCTTCGACAACGACGCGCGCACGCTTCCCGTGGTGCGCGAGACCGGCCGCTTCGGCGTCAACGTGCTGGCCGCCGGCCAGGAGGAGTTGGCGCGGCTGTTCGCCTCCAAGACGCCCGAGCGCGAGAAGTTCGCCGGCGTCCCCCACACGGTGAACGACGGCATCCCGGTCATCGAGGGGGTGCTCGCCTGGGTGGGCTGCCGGCTCGAGCGGCTGATCCCGGCCGGCGACCACACGATCGGCATCGGCGCGGTCGAGGCGGCGGAGGCGGGCGGCGGCGAGCCGCTGATCTGGCACCGCGGGGAGTACCGGTCGTGAGCCCCGTCCACGTCGTCCTCGGCTACACGCTGATCGCCGTCAACCTCGCCGCCGGCCTGTGGGGGCTGTGGGGCTGGTGGCGGCGCCGCCACGCGCCCGGCTTCTGGCCGCTGCTGCGCGTCGGCCAGGGCCTCGTGATCCTGCAGGCCCTCGGCGGGGCGGTCCTGCTCCTGATGGGCCGCGAGCTGCCCGAGCTGCACCTGATCTACGGGCTCGTGCCGCTCGGCGTGTCGTTCATCGCCGAGCAGCTGCGGCTGGCCGCCGCCGACACGGTGCTGGCCCAGCGCGACCTCGAGGGAAGGGCCGACGTGGAGGCGCTCCCCGAGCCGGAGCAGCGCGCGCTGGTGCGGGCGATCCTGCGCCGCGAGATGGGCGTCATGGCCACGTCGGCGCTCGTCGTCGCCGCTCTCGGGGTACGCGCGCTATGAGCGAAATGCCACTAAGTAACAACGCGTTACAAACTGCTACAACTCAGCCAGCGTGATCCGGTCCTATCTCCCCGCGCTGGTCTTTGTCGGACTGGGGACGATCCTCGGCCTCGTCTTCGCGGTGCTGAACTCGTTCGTGGGACCGCGCGGGCCGGTGCGGCAGTCGACCGTCGACCCGTACGAGTGCGGCCTCCCCTCCGAGGTCAAGAAGAACTTCCGCTTCGGGATCAGCTTCTACCTGATCGCGATGCTGTTCATCCTCTTCGACATCGAGGTCATCTTCCTCTACCCGGTGGCCATCCAGCTCGACGCCTTCGGCACCTTCGCGCTGATCGAGACCATCGTCTTCATCGGCCTGCTGTTCATCGCGTTCGTGTACGTCTGGCGGAGAGGAGCGCTCGAATGGAGGTGAACCGGCGCCGGCTCGGCGCGGGCGAGATCCAGGAGCTGCGCTCGAAGCAGCTCACCGCGCGCCAGATGCTGTCCGGCGAGCTCGAGCGGCCTCCCGCCGACGCGGAGGTCGAGGACAGCATCCTCACCACGACGCTCGACCGCGCGGCACGCTGGGCAGCCGCCAACGCCATCTTCCCGGCCACCTTCGGCCTCGCCTGCTGCGCGATCGAGATGATGTCGATCGTCGGCGCGCGCGTCGACGTCGCGCGCTTCGGCGGCGAGGCGTTCCGCGCCTCCCCGCGCCAGGCCGACCTGCTGATCCTGTCCGGCCGCGTCTCGATCAAGATGGCGCCGGTCGTCCGGCGGATCTACGACCAGATGATCGAGCCGCGCTGGGCGATCGCGATGGGCGCCTGCTCGTCCTCTATGGGCGTCTTCAACAACTACGCGATCGTGCCCGCCGACAAGTTCATGCCCGTCGACGTGCACGTCCCGGGCTGCCCGCCCCGCCCCGAGGCGCTCATGCACGGCATCCTCAAGCTCCGGGCGATGATCCTGGAACGGCCCGACCTGGGCTGGCGGACGCGCTACGGCGGCGCCGGCACGGAGGAGTTCGTCGAGTCCGAGCTCGCGATCGACCCGGTCGGCGGCCACGGGATCGGCGTGTCCGGCGGCGGCAGGATGGGCACGAGTGCCTGACGCCACCGGCCTCGAGCTGATCGCCCAGGACCTGCGCGGAGCGCACGGCGACGACGCCGTGCTGGGCACGCTCTTCTTCCGCAACAAGGCCGCCATCGACGTCGCGCCCGCGCGCGTGCGTGAGACGCTGGAGCTCCTGCGCGAGCGCGGCTTCGGCTTCCTGGCCAGCGTCCACGGGGTCGACTACTACCCCGAGGAGCCGCGCCTCGGCGTCCAGTACGAGCTGCTCGACATGACCGAGGTCGACCGCATCACGGTCCGCCTGCGCGTGCCGCTCGACGCGCCCAACGTGCCCTCGGTCACCAACGAGTGGCCGACCGCCGACCACCAGGAGCGCGAGGTCTACGACATGTTCGGCGTCATCTTCGACGGCCACCCGGACCTGCGCAGGATCCTCATGCCCGAGGACTACGAAGGCCACCCGCAGCGGCGCGACTTCCCGATCGGTGGCGAGCCGGTGCTCTTCACGCACAACGAGCCGCGCTACCCGAGGTACACGCAGTGAGCGACATCGAGACCCGGCCCAGTGCGCCGCAGATCCCGTACCGGGAGATGGAGGCGTCGCACGAGCTCGACCACATCGCCCACGGCTCCGAGCAGGAGCTGCTGACCCTCAACATCGGTCCGCACCACCCGGCGACGCACGGCGTGCTGCGCCTGCTGACCACGCTCGAGGGCGAGGTGGTGCGCGACATCAAGCCGATCATCGGCTACGTCCACACCGGCATCGAGAAGACCGCCGAGGACAAGGCGTACTGGAAGGGCATCCCCGTCATCGAGCGGATGGACTACCTCGCGTACTACTTCAACGCGATGGCCTTCTGCGGCGCCGTCGAGACGCTGCTCGAGCTCGAAGTGCCGCCGCGCGGCCAGTACCTGCGCGTCATCCACATGGAGCTCAACCGGATCATGTCCCACATGGTGTGGCTGGGCACCAGCGCGCTCGACCTCGGCGCGATCTCGATGTTCTGGTACTGCTTCCGCGACCGCGAGACGGTCCTCGACCTGTTCGAGATGTCGTCCGGCCAGCGCATGCACACGCGCTACATCCAGGTCGGCGGCGTGATGGAGGACATCCCCACGGGCTTCGACGCCAAGGTGCGCGAGTTCTGCGCCGACATGCCGAAGCGCGTCGACCAGTTCCTCGACCTGCTGGGCAAGAACGAGATCGTGCTGCAGCGGCTGCGCGGCGTGGCCACCTGCGACGAGGAGACGCTGCTGGGCCTCGGCGTCACCGGCCCGCTGCTGCGCGCCGCCGGCAACCCGTGGGACCTGCGCAAGGCCGAGCCCTACTGCAGCTACGACGACTTCGACTTCAAGATCCCGGTCGGCACGATGGGCGACAACTACGACCGCCTCGTCGTCCGCCTGGCCGAGGTCAAGGAGTCGGTGAAGATCATCCTGCAGGCGCTCGACGGCCTGCCCGAGGGCGACTACATCTCGGACGACCGCAAGTACGTCCTGCCCCCGCGGCACGAGCTGGCGACCTCGATGGAGGCGCTGATCCACCACTTCAAGCTCGTCACCGAGGGCTTCCGGGTGCCGCCGGGCGAGGTCTACTACCCGATCGAGGGCCCGCGCGGCGAGTACGGCCTCTTCATCCGCAGCGACGGCTCTTCCAAGCCCGCGCGCGTGCACATGCGCGATCCCTCGTTCGTGAACCTGCAGGCGACGCGGCCGATGGTGCAGGACCTCTACATCGCCGACCTGATCGCGACGCTGGCCATGCTCGATCCGGTGCTGGGAGGCATCGACCGCTAGTGACCGAGGTCAAGCGCTTCGCACACGGCTCGCGCGTCCCGGGCTGGGACGAGGCCGCCGATCTGTCGAAGGACCCGTCGGTCGTCCCCGATCCCGCCACGACTCCGGTGCCCGAGCACGTCCGGGCGGCGATCGCCGCGCAGATGGCCAAGTACCCGGACATCCGCTCGGCGGCCATCCCGGCGCTGCACATCGTGCAGCGCGAGCACGGCTGGTGCTCGCCGACGGCGGTCGAGCAGGCGGCGTGCGTGATGCGGCTGACGCCCGCGTACCTGACCGCGGTGGCGACGTTCTACGACATGTTCTCCACCACGCCGAAGGGGCGCCACGACGTCTACGTGTGCACGAACATCTCGTGCTCGCTGCGCGGCGCCGACGCCATCTACGACGCGATGCTGAGCGCGGCGGGCGACGACCCCGACTTCAACGTGACCAGGTTCGAGTGCCTGGGCGCGTGCGACATCGCGCCGATGGCCTCGGTCGACGGCGAGTACGTCGGCCCGCTCGACGAGGCCGACTGCGCGCGGATCGTGGACGACGTCAAGGCTGACCGCGAGGTCCTGCCGGACAAGCAGCTCAGAAAGCGCCCCAAGGCGGAGACGTACTGGAACTCATGAGCCTCCTGTTCGAGAACATCGACGACGTCGGCCTGGCCACCCTCGACGGCTACGCGCGGGGCGGCGGCTACGAGATGCTGCGCAAGGCGCTGGAGATGGACCCACAGGACGTCCTGCAGGAGATGCTCGACTCGGGCGTCCGCGGCCGCGGCGGGGCCGGCTTCGCCATGGGCAAGAAGATGTCCTTCATCCCCCGGGGGGCGATGGACAAGTACCTCGTGTGCAACGCGGACGAGTCCGAGCCCGGCA
The DNA here is from genome assembly GCA_963835525.1 of uncultured Solirubrobacteraceae bacterium. Taxonomy (GTDB): domain Bacteria; phylum Actinomycetota; class Thermoleophilia; order Solirubrobacterales; family Solirubrobacteraceae; genus DASSUW01. Next base: position 59,575 of record CAWIFM010000008.1, on the reverse strand, counting down.
CGTTCAAGGACCGCGAGCTGATGCAGAAGAACCCGCATCTGCTCATCGAGGGCATGATCATCGGCGCTTACGCGATCGGCGCCAACAAGTCGTTCATCTTCATCCGCGGCGAGTACTCGCACCAGGCCGACGTGCTCGACGCCGCGGTCGCCGAGGCGCGCGAGGCGGGCTACCTGGGCGAGAGCATCCTCGGCTCCACGCACACGATCGACCTCGTCGTGCACCGCGGCGCCGGCGCCTACATCTGCGGCGAGGAGACCGCGCTGCTCGACGCGCTGGAGGGCAGGCGCGGCAACCCGCGCCTGAAGCCCCCGTTCCCGGCCGTGCGCGGCCTGTACCAGGGCCCGACTCTGATCAACAACGTCGAGACGCTGATGAACGTGCCGGTCATCCTGCGGATGGGCGGCGCCAAGTACGCGGAGATCGGCACCCAGACCTCGACCGGCACCAAGGTCGTCTCGGTCAGCGGCTGTGTGCAGCGGCCCGGCAACTACGAGATCGAGCTCGGCGTCCCCTCGCGCGAGATCATCTTCGGCCTCGCCGGCGGCCCGCCCGAGGGGCGCACGGTCAAGGCGTGGTTCCCGGGCGGCTCGAGCGCGCCGGTGCTCACCGGCTCCGACGAACACCTCGACCTGCCGTACGACTTCGACTCGCTGGCCAAGGCCGGCTCGATGCTCGGCTCGGGCGCGATCATCGTCGTCGACGACTCGGTCTCGATCGTCGACGTGGCGTACAAGACGGCCTACTTCTACCGCCACGAGTCGTGCGGCAAGTGCACGCCGTGCCGCGAGGGCACGAACTGGACCGTGAAGATGCTCGAGCGCATCCAGAACGGCGAGGCGACCCCGATGGACCTCGACATCATGGCCTCGGTCCAGGAGCAGATCATCGGCAACTGCCTATGCGTGCTCGGCGATGCGATGGCGATGCCGATCGGCTCGATGATCGCGCTCTTCCGCGACGAGTTCGAGGCGCACATCGAGGCGGCGCGCGAGCGCAACGGGCTCGGGGCCGCCATCCCGCAGGTCAACCGTTCCGAGCAGGGCGGCGCCTACCCGATGGCGACGGTGGGCTAGGTGCCGCGGCCGCCCGTCAACTGGATCACGTTCTCGATCGACGGCCTCGAGGTGCAGGCGCCCGAGGGCGCGATGCTCGTCGACGCCGCCAAGTACGCCGACGTCGAGATCCCCGTCTTCTGCTACGAGCCCAAGCTCGGCCAGCCGGTCGGCGCCTGCCGCATGTGCCTGGTGGAGATCGAGGGGATCCCGAAGCTGCAGACCGGCTGCTCGACCCCGGTGCGCGACGGCATGGTCGTCCACACCCAGACCGACCGCGTACACGTGGCCCAGCGGGCGGTGGTCGAGTTCCTGCTCATCAACCACCCGCTCGACTGCCCGGTCTGCGACAAGGGCGGCGAGTGCCCGCTGCAGGACATCACCTACGGCTGGGGCCCCGGCACGTCGCGCTTCATCGAGCCCAAGCGCCACTTCAAGAAGCCGCTCGAGCTGTCGCCGCTGGTGGCGATCGACCGCGAGCGCTGCATCCTCTGCTACCGCTGCGTGCGCTTCTCGCAGGAGCTGTCCGAGGACTACCAGCTCATCCTGCTCGAGCGCGGCACGCACTCGTACGTCGGCACCTTCGACGGCCACCCGTACGTGGCGCCGTTCTCGGGCAACATCATCGAGCTCTGCCCGGTCGGCGCGCTCACGTCGCGCGCGTACCGCTTCCGCGCCCGCCCCTGGGATATCGAAGGTGCCGGCACGGTCTGCACCGGCTGCGCGGCCCACTGCAACGTCGAGCTGACCGTGCGCGACGACCGCGTGATGCGCGTGCTCGGCCGTGACCACGAGGGCGTCGACGACGGCTGGCTGTGCGACCGCGGCCGCTTCGGCTACCAGCACGTGCACTCAGACGACCGGATCGTCGAGCCGCTGGTGCGCGAGGGCACCGAGCTGCAGCCGGCCTCGTGGGAGAAGGCGCTGGCCGCCGCGGGCGGCGCGCTGAAGAAGGCGGGCGCGCGGACGGCGGCGCTGGCGGGCGGGGAGACCACCAACGAGGAAGCCTTCCTGCTGCAGCGGCTGTTCCGCGAGCAGCTCGGCTCGGGCCACCTGGCCTCGCGCCCGCAGGGCGAGCTGGGGCTCGACGTGGCGCGCGCGCTGGCCGACCCCGCCCTGCAGGCCTCGATCCCCGACCTCGAGTTCGCGCACGCCGTCCTGCTCGTCGACTGCGACCCGATCGACGAGTCGCCGGTGCTCGACCTGCGCATCCGCAAGGGCATCCGCCGCCACAACGTCAAGCTCATGGTGGCGAGCGCGCGGCCGACCGCGCTCGACTCCCACGCCGTCTCCGTCAAGCGGATCCCGCCGGGCGGCGCCGGAGCGTGGCTGGCGGAGGCGGAGCACGATCTGGCCGCCTGGCTGCGCCGCGCCGGCGGGGACGTGGTGATCGTCTTCGGCGAGCGGGCCCTGGCCGGCGACGGCGCAACGGCGCTGCTCAACCTGGCGAACCGGCTGGAGATGCATGGCCGCGAGGGCGCCGGCCTGCTCGAGGTGCCGTCGGTGCCGAATGCGCGCGGCCTGCGCGAGGCCGGCTTCGCGCCCGGCCACGGGCCCGGCTTCTCCACGCTGGGCGAGCCGGGCCTCGACGCCCGCGGGATCGCCGAGGGCCTGGCCTCCGGCGAGCTGTCGACGATCTGGCTCAACTACGCCGACCCCGTGCGCTTCTTCCCCGACCGCGCGCTGTGGGAGCGGGCGCTCGGCACGGCGCAGACCGTGATCGCGGTCGAGAGCGTGATGACCGAGACCGTGCGCGAGCACGCCGACGTGGTCTTCCCCGGCGAGGCGTATCCGGAGAAGGAGGGCACGGTCACCAACCTCGACGGGCGCGTGCAGCGCCTGCGCGTGGCGATCGGCCGGCCCAAGGGCCGGTCCGGGATGCCGGGCAGCGGCGTGCGGCCGGTCTGGCAGGTCATCTCCGACCTCGGCGACCTGGGCGTCGTCACCGGCGCCGCCGCCTCGAAGCAGCTCTTCGAGGCCGTGCCGTTCTACGCCGGGCTCACGCTCGACGAGATCGGCGGCCGCGGGATCCGCTGGCCCGAGAGCGTCACCGACTGGCAAGGCTGGGAGCCCGCCCCCGTCGACGTCCAGCCGCCGGTGCGGGGCGACGGGCTGCGGCTCGGGACCTACCGCCCGCTGTGGGCGGCCAAGGAGGTCGACGCCTCGCCGATCCTGCAGTTCGCGATCCCGCGCCAGATCGTCGAGCTGTCGCCCGAGGACGCCGCCGCGCTCGGCGTGCGCGAGGGCGACCGCGTGCAGGTCGGCTCCAACGGCACTCGCCTGCGCGGCACGGTGAAGCTGCGCGCCGCCGTGCCGGCCGGCTCCGTGTTCATGGCCGAGGCCACGCACGAGGACCCGGCGAACCTGCTCACCGAGGCGCTCGTGCAGGTCGAGCGCGTGGGCGGGCCGGCCGAGCCCGAGCCGTCGGCGGTGCCCGCGCAGGTCGCCCCCGCCGTCGAAGGCCTGGCCGAGATGCCGCCGTCCGCGCCGCTGCCGCTGCCGCCGCTGCCTGAGGACCTCTGATGGTCTTCGCCGAGGTCGGCTTCTACGAGGCCTGGTGGGTCCAGCTCCTCAAGGGCGTGCTGATCTTCGCGGTCGTCTTCCAGCTCGTGCCGGTCGTGCTGCTCGCCGAGCGCAAGCTGCTCGGGCGCTTCCAGCACCGCTACGGCCCCAACCGCGTCGGCTGGCTCGGCATCCTGCAGCCGATGGCCGACATCGGCAAGCTGATCTTCAAGCAGCAGTTCCGGCCGCGCACCTCGGTCGGCTGGCTGTTCGCGATCGCGCCCGCCATCTCGATGATGACCGCCGTCGCGACGATCGCGATCATCCCCTTCTCGAACGTCGTCGACATCTTCGGGACCGACGTCGGGCTCTACGGCGTCGACCCCTCCGTGGGCATCCTGTTCGCCTTCGCCTTCGGCGCCATCGCCTTCTACGGCGTCATGCTCGGCGGCTGGGCGTCGGGCTCCAAGTACTCGTTCCTGGGCTCGATGCGCGGCGCCGCGCAGCTCATCTCCTACGAGGTCTCCCAGGGCCTGGCGCTGGTCGGCGTGATCATGATGGCCGGCTCGCTGTCGCTGACCGAGATCGTCGAGGCGCAGTCGGGGCTGTGGTACATCGTGCCCCAGTTCGTCGGCTTCATCATCTTCCTCGTCGCCGGCTTCGCGGAGACCAACCGGCCGCCGTTCGACCTGCCGGAGGCCGACGCCGAGCTCGTCGGCGGCTACAACACGGAGTACGGCGGCGGCCGCTTCGCCGGCTACTTCGCCGCCGAGTACCTGAACATCATCGTCGTCTCGGCGATCACCGCCACGCTCTTCCTCGGCGGCTGGCAGCTCCCGTTCGTCGACCCGCCGACGTGGGTCGACCCGATCGTGGTGCTCGGCAAGACGCTGTTCCTCGTCTTCTTCTTCATCTGGGTGCGGGCCACGCTGCCGCGGCTGCGCTACGACCAGCTCATGTCCCTGGGCTGGAAGGTGTTCCTGCCGCTGGCGACCCTGAACGCGCTCGTGACCGCAATCCTGGTGGTGACCACCTGATGCCGTACAACCCCGACACGGTCGAGGTCCTCCGCTCCCCCGCGCCCGGCGCGGCGCGGAGCACCTACCGCGCCTTCGGCGAGACGCTGCGCGGCCTGAAGACGACCTTCGCCCGCATGGTCGAGGGGCCGAAGACGATCCAGTACCCCGAGGAGAAGGTGCCGGTCTACCCGCGCTTCCGCGGCCGCCACAAGCTGCACCGGTTCGAGGACACGGGGCTGGAGAAGTGCGTCGGCTGCTCGCTGTGCGCGGCCGCCTGCCCGGCCGACTGCATCCGCGTGGTCGCGGCCGAGAACACGCCCGACAACCGCGTGAGCGCCGGCGAGCGCTACGCCGCGGTCTACGAGATCAACCTCTCGCGCTGCATCTTCTGCGGCTACTGCGAGGTCGCGTGCCCGTTCGACGCGATCACCATGGGCCACGACTACGAGATGTCGGACTACAACCGCAGCGATCTCATCTTCACGAAGGAGATGCTGCTGGCGGAGCCGCTGGACCGGACTCCTCTGCGGTCTGCCGGCGAGTAGCCGCCGGCCGGTCGCGCACGAGCAGCGAGATCCGGGCGGCGCGCGCGAGCGTGCCGTCGGCCGCGAGATCCTGGGCCGAGAGGCACTCGCCCCCGACCTCGACGACGCACTCGTCGTCGGGCTGCACGGCCGCCTTCGCGAGGGCTTCGTCGACCTCGGTCGCCCTGGCGGCGCAGAACACGAGCCAGGCGACGAGCTTGCGCTGCTGCTCCGGCGTCGGCGGCGCGTCCGGTCGCTGCAGCAGGATCTTCACGAGCCGGTGCACGTTGACCAGGCGCTTGAGCTCGCGCGGGTTGTCGTGCAGCAGGTCGCGTGACGCATGGAGCGCCTCGAGCTCCTCCTTGGTGTCCTGCACCTCGCGCAGGATCTGCACGCGCGGCGGGACGACGAGTGCGGGGTCGAAGGAGAACGCCGGCATCCCGTCGTCGGCCGGCGGCGGCGGCTCGGCGTCCGGCTCGCCGTCCTCTTCCTCGCGCTGGTAGTCGCGTTGCGCGCTCGGGCTGAAGAGCTGGCTGACGAAGCCGAAGCGCTGATCGGCCGAGCGGCCCGGCAGCACGACAGGCAACTGGATGATCTTGCGGAGGTAGTTCTCCGCGAAGGTCTCAGCGGCCTCGTCGTCCTCGCTCAGCCCGCGCTGGCGGGCGATGGCGCGATGGATCATGTCCGTGTCGATGGCCAGGACCACGAAGAAGTCGCTCGCCCCGAGCACGAGGTTGATGGCCTGGAGCGTCTCCATGATGCTCTCGTCGCTGCAGCGGTCGAGGTCGTCGACGACGACCACCACCCGCGGCTCGCCCTCGACGCGCCCATGCAGGAACTTGAGGTCGTCGATGACCTCGTTCTGGTAGCCCATGTGGGCGCCGTAGTCCGGCCCGGTGACGTAGCCGGCGACCTGGGCGCTGACCGGCTGCACGACGCGCATGAAGCGCCAGGCGATCAGCAGCCCGGCGGCCACCGTCGCGACCGCACCCCCGAGGCCTCCCGTCCAGCCGGCCAGCTCGTCGCCCGCATCGGCGACGCCGAGCGCGAACGCCAGCACGGCGAGCAGAACGGCGAGCAGGCCGGGGACCACCAGGCCGAGCCAGAAGTCCAGCTTGCGGCGCCAGATCGTGTACGCCAATCGCGAACGCCACCTGCCGGTCCGGCTCAGCGTTCCCTCCAGCCCCGCCGTGATCGCGCGCGCCAGGCCGGCCCACACCTGCTCGGAGCCTTCGTAGCGCCACGCGTTGAAGGACACGCAGATGACGTCCGTGTGCGCGCGGCGCTCGAGGTCGGCGAGCAGCTCGCGGCGCCGCTCGGCCTGGGCGCGGCGCGTCGCCGCGATGTCGGCGTCCGAGGCGGTCTCGTGCTCGTCGACGCCGCCGGCGAGGATGGCGTCGAGCGCCTCGAGCTCGACGAGATCGTAAGTCGGGTCGCTGTTGCTGGGCGCATGCCGAACGAGCGCCTCACGCACGAAGGCGACGAACGAGGACTTGCCCCAGCCCCAGGGCGCCTGGACGCCGACGGTCAGCGGCCGGGTCTGCGGCAGCATGATCAGGCGTGCCAGGCCGTCCGCCAGCGGCGCGACTCCGAGGCGGTCGACCTCGGCCGCCTGGTCGCCGCTCAGGGCCGCCTCGCGGAACGTGAAGACCTCCTCCTGGCCGGAGGCGCCCTGCGGAGCGTCGATCTCCGGGCCATCCCAGCCGCGCGGCGCCTCGGAGACGACGATCGTGACGTTGCGCGGCAGACGCATGGCGCCCATCGCCTGTTCCCAGTCGGCCATGGTTCCCGGGTCGCCCTCGATCTCGCAGAGCAGCAGCAGGCGCTGATGGGTCGGGAGCGCGTTGCCGACCGCCGACAGGAACATGCCCACCCATTCGGCGGTCAGACGGCCGTGGCCGTGCTCAGGCCCCGACGGGTCCATCTGAGCCACGAACCGGTCCCAGATCGAGTCCGGCTCGAAGACCGGGAGAACGTCGCCGTGCGCGTCATCGGGACGGTTCGTGCGCAGCGCCCACACGTCGTCGGCGAAGGTCGCGAGCACCGTGCCGAACACGGGCCCGCTCCGCAGCCGGTAGCGCATCGTCATCAGCGTCGGCACGACGTCGTCGTTCTCGTGGCAGAGGGCCTGCAGCGGCTGGAGGCTCTGCGAGCGCGCGACGACGACCGGAGCCGCGCTGTACAGGAGATCGAACGGGTTCGGGACCCGTTGCTTCGCCGTCTTGATCTGCGGCTCCGTGGCCATGTCCGTCACGGCGACGCTACGGCGGGCGCGTGAGGCGTGTCAAGCGCGGCGCGGCTCGACGAGGCCCGACTCGTAGGCCGCCACCACAGCCTGGGTGCGGTCGCGCAGGCCGAGCTTGAACAGCACACGGCTGACGTGGGTCTTGACCGTCTCGTCGCTCAGGACGAGCCGGTCGGCGATCTCGAGGTTCGAGAGCCCTTCGGCGATCAGCCGCAGCACCTCGGTCTCGCGCGGCGTGAGCTCGCTCAGACGCTCCGGCGTGGGCCGCACGCGCGGGCGCTGGCGGGCGAACTCGGCGATCAGCCGCCGGGTGACCGCGGGGGCCAGCAGCGCCTCGCCCGCGGCCACCACGCGCACCGCCTCGAACAGCCGCTCGGCGCCCGCGTCCTTGAGCAGGAAGCCGCTCGCGCCGGCGCTCAGCGCGTCGTAGACGTAGTCGTCGAGGTCGAAGGTGGTAAGGATGATCACCTTCGTCCCGGCGAGGGCGCGGGTCGCCTCGATGCCGTCGACGCCCGGCATCCGCACGTCCATCAGCACGACGTCGGGCTGCTGCTCGCCGCAGACGCGGATCGCCTCCTCGCCGTCGGCGGCGCTGCCCACCACGGTGATGTCGGCCTGCGTCTCCAGCAGCGCCGTGAAGCCCTCGCGGACGATCTGCTGGTCGTCGGCGACCACGACCCGGATGCTCATAGCGGCAGATCGGCCTCGACCGCGTAGCCGCCGCCGTCCGCCGCCCCGGCACGCAGGCTGCCGCCGGCCGCGGCGGCGCGCTCGCGCATCCCGGCGAGCCCGTGCCCGCCCTTGGCGCCGGACGGCCCCGGCCCGTCGTCGCGCACGCGCAGCCGCAGCATGTCCTCGCCGTAGCCGAGCTCGACCTCGACGGACGCGCCCGGCGCGTGGCGGCGGGCGTTGGTGAGCGACTCCTGGACGATCCGGTACGCGGCCAGGTCGACGCCGGTGGGCAGGGGCACGACGCGCCCGCGGACGATCAGCCGCGCGTCGGCGCCGGCGTCTCGCGCGCTCTCGAGCAGCTCGTTCAGCCGGTCGAGGCCGGGTTGCGGCGCGTGCTCCGCCTCGCCCCCGGCGTCGTCGCGCAGCACGCCGAGCACGCGCCGCATCTCGTTCATCGCGTCGCGCGCCGTCGAGCGGATCGAGAGCAGGTGCCGCTCGCCCGCGGCGGGCATGCCCGGCGTGGCCAGCCGGGCGGTGTCGGCCTCCACGGCGATCATCGAGATGTGGTGGGCGACCACGTCGTGCAGCTCGCGGGCGATGCGCGCGCGCTCGCCCATCGCCGCCTGCTCGGCGAGCGCCTCGTCCCGCTCGGACGTCAGCGTCCGCGTGCTGCCGAGGGCGAGCGCCGCCACGGCCACCACGAGCAGGATCGCGCTCTCCAGCCCTGCATCGCTGCCGCCGAGCGGCGCGAGCCCGTTGAGCAGGAATACGGCTCCGAATGCCGCGGACACCCGGCGCGACGCCCGGGCGCCGACCAGATAGAGCGCCCAGGCCACGCCGGCGTAGCCCGCCACGGTCGGCGTCAGCATTGAGGCGAGCAGGTACAAGGTGCTCAGCGTCACCGTCACCGCGACGAGCGTGAGGTGCCGGCGGCGGGCGGCCAGCGGCGCGGTCATGAGCAGGTTGAGCACCACCGCGATTGAGTCGTCGGATTCGTCGACGAAGCCGGTGTAGACGATCGCCTCGAGCGCGGCGACGGCGGCCAGCGCAAGGGCGGGGATCAGGTCCGACCGGTCCACGCCTTGATTGTCGGCCATATGAGCGCCGCTGACGTCCCTCTCACGGGGGATCCGCAAGACCGCTCCTGCGCGCGACGACAGCGGGCCGGAGCGGCCGTACCTTCGGCGGCATGATCGAGGTGAACGACCTCCACAAGCGCTACGGCGGCACGCCGGCCGTCGAGGGCCTGACGTTCGCGGTCCAGCCCGGGCGCGTGACCGGGTTCGTCGGGCCCAACGGCGCCGGCAAGTCGACCACGATGCGCCTGATCCTGGGCCTCGACGCGCCCGACGGCGGCCACGCGCTGGTCGGCGGCCGCCGCTACGCGTCGATGCGCCGGCCGCTCTGCCATGTCGGCGCCCTGCTCGACGCCACCGACCCGGTCCCGGCACGCCGCGGGCGCGACCACCTGCGCTGGATGGCCGCGTCCGCGGGCCTGCCGGCCGGCCGCGCCGACGAGGTGCTCGAGCTGACCGGCCTGAGCGGTGCCGCCGGCCGCCGCGTGCGCGGCTACTCGCTGGGAATGCGCCAGCGGCTCGGGCTCGCAGCCGCCTTGCTCGGAGACCCGGACGTGCTGCTGCTCGACGAGCCGGTCAACGGCCTCGACCCCGAGGGCATCCGCTGGATCCGCGGCCTCCTGCGCGAGCTGGCCGCCGAGGGCCGCACCGTGCTCGTCTCGAGCCACCTGATGAGTGAGCTGGAGGGCACCGCCGACCACCTGCTGGTCATCCGCCGCGGCCGGCTGGTGGCCGACGCGCCGGTCGCCGACCTGCTGACCGGCGAGCGCGTCGCCGTCCGCACGCCGGAGCCGCTGCGGCTGATGCCGCTGCTGGCCGAGGCGGGCGCGACCGTCGAGTCCCCGGGCGACGACCGCCTCAGCGTGACCGGCCTCCCCGCGGGCCGGATCGCCGAGATCGCGGCCGCCAACGCCCTGCCGCTGCACGAGCTCACCCCTGGCCGACGCTCGCTGGAAGACGTCTACATGGAGCTGACCCGATGACCGCCCTACGAGCCGAGTGGATCAAGCTGCGGACCGTGCCGAGCACCGGCTGGGCGCTCGCGGCGCTGCTGGCCGGCACCATGCTGTTCACGGCGCTGGTCTGCGCGACCGCGTCGAGCGGCGGCTGCGCGCCCGACACCTGCCACGACTACATCGTGGACAACAGCCTGAACGGCGTCTTCGTGGGCCAGATCGCCGTCGTCGCGCTCGGCGTGCTGGTGATCGGGTCCGAGTACTCGACGGGCATGATCCGCGTGACCTTCGCCGCCGAGCCACGGCGCCGGCGGGTCCTTCTCGCCAAGGCGCTCGACGTCGCCGCGCTGGCCTTCGTGGGCGGTCTGGCCACGGCCCTCCTGGCGTACAACGTGGGGCGATCGCTGCTGAGCGCCAGTGGCTACCCGTCACTCACGGCGGGAGACGGGCTCGTGCCGGTGGCGGTGATCGCGCTCTACCTGACCGCGCTGGCGCTGTTCAGCCTGGGCGTCGGCGCGGTGCTGCGGAGCACGGCCGGCGCCGTCACCTGCGTGCTGTCGCTCCTCCTGCTCCCGCTGATCGCGGCCCCGCTGTTGGGTGAGCGCACCGGCGAGCAGGTGCTCGACATCGCCCCGATGAGCGCCGGGCTGGCCTTCCTGCGCAGCATCGACCGCGTCGAGAGCCTGACGGCCGGGGAGTGGAGGGGCCTCGGCGTGATGTGGCTGTGGGCGGTTGCGGCGCTGGCGCTGGCGGTGTGGCTGATCGGCCGCCGCGACGTCACGCCGCGGTGAACGTCCAGGTGCCGCGCAGCGCCGGCGTCATGTGCTCGCAGTGCTGCTCGAAGGTCACCTCGAAGGCCCGCAGCGTCCCCGCGGCGTCGAACTCGATCCGGTTCACGGTGAACGTGCCCGTGAGCTCGTTGCAGCCGCGGCCGTCGCCGCTGATGGACAGGCCGGGCGCGGCATCGTTGAACGGGTAGCGGAGCGCGCCGTCGTAGGTGCGGCCGGCCTCGAGCTGCTCGCCGGCCGGCGCCTCGAACTCGGCGTTCCAGTCGCGGGTCGCGAGCATCACGAGCGAGCGGCTGGCGCTGACCTGCAAGCCATCGGCGGGAGGCCCGAACGACCAGCTCTGGCCCTGGCCGATGTAATCGCCCTCATCGCTGGTGAGCTGCGCGCTCCACGCGCCGGCCACGGGCTGCAGCGGATCGGTCGTCCGCGGCGGTCGCGGCTGCGCCTGCGGCAGCGCGGCGCTCCAGGTGGTGCGCAGCCGGCAGCGGTCGACGACGCGCCCGTGGCGGCGCACGGTCGACCGTGACCGGAACGTGCCCGACCACTGCTCGGTCAGCGGGTTGGCCGGATCGAACGTGCGCGTCCCGCGCGCCGACACCCGGATCCGGATGCGGATGCCGCCCTTGTCACGCACGCGATAGGAGCCCGCGACCGTGAAGGCGTCCGCGCTCGCCGTCCGTGGAGGCGGCCGGAGGATGGTGGCGTTGCGGACGAAGGTGCCGCGCCTGCGGCAGTCGTTGGCGCGCCAGGCGATGTCCATGCGCTGGACGCGGCCGGACTCGTTGACGATGACCTTCACCGCGCGCGACTGCGCCGTCTCGCCGCGGAAGCGCTTGTTGGCCGCCGAGGCCGTGGCGGGCACGGCCGCGAGGAGGATCGCGACGGCGAGCAGGAACCGGGCGGGCATCGCGAGGCGCGAGTACCCGGAATCCGGCGGATCAAGGCACGAGCACGACCTTCCCGACGGTCTCGCGTGCCTCGAGCGCCGCGTGCGCGGCGGCCGCGTCGGCCAACGGGAAGGTCGTGAGGAGCGGCGTGAGCTCGGAGGCCAGCGAGCGCTCCTCGAGCGCGCGCAGGTCCCCCGGCCGCACGAGCGCGGAGCTGACGGTCAGGCTGCGGGCGACGATGTCGCCGGTGGTGATCGGCGTCATCTCGCCGGCCGACCAGCCGTAGAGGACGTGGCGCCCGCCGCGCGCGAGGCGCTCGAAGGCCGCGCGGCCGGCGGCCCCGCCGACGCCGTCGAGCACCACGGTGACCTCCTCGAGCCCGTCGGCCCAGCCGGGCACGGTGTAGTCGACCACCACGTCGGCGGTCACGGGCTTGCCCGGGCCGGCGGCGCCGATCACGCGAGCGCCGGCCCGGCGCGCGGCCTGGGTGAGCAGGGCGCCGAGCCCGCCCGCCGCGGCGGTGACGAGCACGACGTCGCCGGGCTCGATGCGGGCGACGTCGAGGATCGCCATCGCGGTGCGGCCGGTGCCGATCAGCGCCACCGCGACCTCGTCCGGCATCCCGTCGGGCAGCGCATGCAGGTGCTCGACGTCGCGCACCGCGAGCTCCGCGTAGCCGCGGCTCGCCGGGCCCAGGTGCGCGACCACGCGGCGCCCGAGCCACCCGTCGACGCCCTCGCCGGCCGCGTCGACCACGCCCGCCACCTCGCGGCCGGGGATGTCGGGCAGCTCCGGGAGCGGCATCGGACCCATCTGCCGGCCCGAGCGGATCGCCGTGTCGATCAGGTGCACGCCCGCGGCGTCGACCGCGATCCGAACCTGGCCGGGGCCTGGCTGGGGATCGGCGACCTCCTCGTAGCGCAGGTTCCCGGCCGGCCCGAACTCGTGCAGCCGGATCGCGTGCACGTCAGTCCGCCAGGAGCAGGTGCGAGTCGCCGAACTCGTGCCAGCGGTAGCCGTCGGCCAGCGCCGCCTCGTACGAGCGCTCGACGAGCCGGCGGCCGGCGATCGCCTCGAGCATCAGCAGGTGGCTGGCGTCGGGCTCGTGCCAGCCGGTGAGGATGCCGTCGACCACGCGCACGGGGGATCGCCCCCCGGGCGATCCCCCGCGGTCGGGCTCGACCACGAGGCGCGTCCAGCCCTCGGTGACGCCGGCGGCGGCGGTCTCCAGCGCGCGCACCACGGTGGTGCCGACGGCGATCACGCGGCTCGCGGCGCGGACGGCGGCGAGCGTCCCCTCCGGGACGCGGAAGCGCTCCGGGTACGGCCGCTCGCCGCGCTCGAGCGACGAGACGCCGGTGTGCAGGACGATCGTGGCGACCGTGATCCCGCGCTCCTCGAGCCGCTCCAGGACGCGCTCGCTGAACGGCCGCCCGGCGCTCGGCATCTCGGCGCTGCCGGGCTCTGACGCGAAGATCGTCTGGTAGTCGGCGAGCGGGCGCGGCTCGGGCTGGTGGCGGTAGCGGATCGGCTCGCCGTGGGCGGCCAGGTACTCGATCAGCGGCGCCGGCAGCCGCAGCCGCGCCGCCCACAGCCGCCGGCCGCCGAGGTACGGCGCCAGCAGTTCGGCCTCGCCGCCGCCCGGGAGCGCGATCCGCTGCCCGGCGCGGCCGCCGCGATGGCGGGCGTGGCCCTCGCGCAGCTCGATCACCCAGCGCTCGTACCCGTCCTCGGGCCAGTCGCCCGGGAGCGGCGTCGAGAGGTGCACGCGCGGGGAGCTCGCGAGAGCCGCGGGGAGGGTCGCGGACGTGTTGACGACCAGCAGGTCGCCGGGCTCGAGCAGATCGGGGAGGTCGAGGAACCGGTGATGGCTGACCCCGGCCCGCGAGGCGACCAGCATCCGGACGTGGTCGCGCTCGCGGGCAGGCTGGACCGGCGGGACCTCGAACGCGAGCGCGGTCATGCGGGGGCCACCGCCGCGGCCTGGTATCGGCCGCTCGGGGCGTCGCCGTGGATCAGCGCCAGCAGGCCGGGCAGGCTGGCCTCCGGCGGCGGGCGGTCGGAGATGTCCTCGCCGGGGAAGGCCTCCTGGTGCATCTGCGTGTTCATGTCGCCCGGGTCGACGGCGACGATCCGCAGCTCAGGGTGCTCGGCGGCGAGCACGCGCGTGACCTGCTCGAGTGCTGCCTTGGCCGAGCCGTAGCCGCCCCAGCCCTCGTAGGCCTCGACGGCGGCGTCGGAGGTCACGTTGATCACGCAGGCGCCGGGGCGCAGCGCTCCCAGCGCGCTCTGGACGAGACCCAGCGGAGCCAGCACGTTCACCCGGTAGACCTGCTCGAGCACGTCGAGCGGGTAGTCGGCCAGCCGCGGCTGCGGGCTCGGGCCGAGCACGCTCGCGTTGTTGACCAGAAGATTGATTTGTCCCCGCCCACCACCGGCAGCCTCCACCAGCGCGCGGCGGTGCGAGGGGTCGGCGACGTCGCCGGGGATCGCGACGACCTCGGTCAGCCCCGCCAGCTCGAGGCGCGCCGCCTCGAGCGCGTCCGGGCCGCGGGCGTCGATGACGAGGCGCCACGAGCGGCGCGCGAGCTCGCGCGCCAGCGCCAGGCCGAGGCCGCGCGACGCGCCGGTGATCAGTGCCGTGTCCATGCCCAGGACGCTAGGCGCGCGCACGCGCGGTTCCCATTGGGAATTGGTCCTAGGACCCGCGACCTAGTCGATACCGTGGACTCGCGTGCGAATCGCCACCTGGAACGTGAACTCGGTCAAGCAGCGCGTGCCGCGGCTGCTGCCGTGGCTCGACGAGCGGCAGCCCGACGTGGTCTGCCTGCAGGAGACCAAGCTCGCCGACGACGCCTTCGCCGCCCTGCTCGACGACGAGCTCACCAAGCGCGGCTACGAGGCCGCCGCCCACGGCGAGGCGGCCTGGAACGGCGTCGCCATCCTGTCGCGCGCCGGGCTCGACGACGTGGTGGCGGGCATCGAGGGCGGGCCGGGCTTCCCGGACCAGGAGGCGCGCGCGGTGTCCGCGACCTGCGGCGGCATCCGCTTCACCTCCGTCTACGTGCCGAACGGCCGCGAGCCGGACTCCGAGCACTACCGCTACAAGCTCGAGTGGCTGGCCGCGCTGCGCGACATGGTCGCCGCCGGCCCGGAGGCCACGGTCGTCCTCGGCGACATGAACATCGCCCCCGCCGACGACGACGTCTTCGACCCCGACGCCTACATCGGCCAGACCCACGTGACCGAGCCCGAGCGGGCGGCGCTGGCCGAGCTGCAGGCGATCGGGCTGCGCGACGTCGTGCGCGACCGCTGGCCAGGCGAGCGCGTGTTCAGCTACTGGGACTACCGGGCGGGGATGTTCCACCAGGATCTGGGGATGCGGATCGACCTCGTGCTCGCGAGCGCGCCGGTGGCCGAGCGCGTCAAGGCGGCGTGGATCGACCGCCAGGCGCGCAAGGGCAGCGGCCCGAGCGACCACGCGCCGGTGATGGTCGACCTCGACGAGGCCCCGGACGGCGACATCGGGCCGGTCGTGCCGCCGCCCTCGGCGCCGGTCACCCGGCGCGGCGTCAAGAAGCTGCCGCAGGCGCCGTGATCGCGACCGCGGCGCCGTCGCGCGCCGAGTCGCGGATCGCCAGCAGCACCTCGAGCACGTGCAGGCCGAGCGCCCCGCTCGCCCGCTGCGGCGTGCCGTCGCGCACGGCGCGGCAG
This sequence comes from uncultured Solirubrobacteraceae bacterium, assembly GCA_963835525.1. Lineage (GTDB taxonomy): Bacteria > Actinomycetota > Thermoleophilia > Solirubrobacterales > Solirubrobacteraceae > DASSUW01. The sequence goes on along the minus strand of CAWIFM010000008.1, from coordinate 44,137 downwards.
AGGTCCTCCAGGCCGAGCCCGCGCGCGTTGTCGCGCCGCCCGGGGACGAGCTCGAGCGGCTCGTCCTCGGCTCGCGCGCGCCGCAGCACGACCGGGCCGTCGAACGTGTTCGGATCGCCGCCGAGCAGCGTGCCGCCGCTGCCAGAGACCTCGATGCCGTGGCGGGCGGCGTTGTCGAGGTCGAACGAGGTCGCGAACGTGGTCAGCACGCCGCCGCCGTGCTCGAGCACGGCGCCGACGCGCGTCGGCTCGACGATCGGGAACTCGGTCCCCGTCCGCGGCCCGGTGGCGATGCGCCCGCTGGTGCGCGGGCGCGCGGCGAACGCGGTGACGCGGCGGACCGGGCCGACGAGCTCGACCGCGGTCGCGACCCCGTAGGGGCCGAGGTCGAGCAGCGGGCCGGCGAGGTCGGCGTACAGGAAGGCGGGCGACGGGTGCCACGACTCGGGCGGCGTGCCGAGCATGCGCACCTGCGCGAGCGCCGGCGTGCCGATCGCGCCGGCCTCGATCGCCGCCTTCACGGTCTGGATGCCGGCGCCGAGGAAGGTGTCCGGAGCGCAGCCGACGCGCACGCCCGCCGCGTCCGCCGCGTCGATCACCCTCCGCGCCGCCTCGACGCTGGTGGCGAGCGGCTTCTCGGTGTAGACGTGCTTGCCGGCGGCGATCGCCTCCAGCGCGACGCCGGCGTGCGTGTCGGGCGGCGTGAGGCAGAGGACGACGTCGACGTCGTCGCGCGCCATCAGCTCCTCGGGCGCGCAGGCCTCGAGCCCGTACTCGGAAGCGAGGCGATCCGCGGCCGATGGGTCGAGGTCGGCGCAGGCCACGAACCGCAGCGCGTCGAGCCGCGGGCCGTTCGGCAGGTACTGGACGCTGACGTTGCCGCAGCCGAGGACGCCGACGCCGAGCTCTGTCACAGGGCGTCGCGCAGCGTCGCCAGCGAGAGCGCCACGTCGTCGACGGGGTGCTCGGACGGGTTGTCGAGCTCGACGATGAGGTGCGTCGCGCCCGCCGCCTTCGCGGCCGCGACGATCGCCGGCCAGTCGGCCTCGCCGTCACCGGCGATCACGTCCTCCCACGAGCCGTCCGCCCGGCGCCGCATGTCCTTGGCGTGCACGAGCGGGCACCGGCCCGCGAGCTCGCCGAGCACGGCCACGGGATCGCCGCCGGCGGCCATCAGCCAGCCGACGTCCAGCTCGTGCGGGAGCTCCGCCGCGACGATGCGGCTCCAGAGGCCGGTGCGGAACTCGAAGTCGTGGTTGTGGTACGCGAAGCCGAGGTCCGCGTCCGCCGCGATCTCCGACGCGGCGACGATCCGGGCCACTGCCGCGTCAGCCTCCTCGGCGGTCTCCGGCGGCTCCACCCACGGGACGACGACCGTCGGCGCGCCGAGCGCCGCGGCCGCCTCGGCCGCGCCGTCGAACCCGTCGAGCGGGACGTGCGCGGAGCAGGCGACGAGCCCCGCGGCGTCGAGCGCGGCCCGCACCGCGGCTGGACTGCGCCCGTGCAGCCCGGCGAGCTCGACCTCACGCACCCCCGCCTCGGCGAGCGCGGCCAGCGTGCCGTCGAAGTCCTCGTCCAGGGCGTGGCGCAGCGTGTAGAGCTGGGCGGCGAGCTGCATGGGGCGCGGAACACTAACGCCGCGGCTGGCCGCCGGCGCGTCCCAGCGCGGCGAGCAGGCCCCCGACGAGCGACATCGCCAAGAGCTTGATGGCTTCCGTGAAGTGGGTCATGACCGGTAGGACCCCTTCCGCGGCGCGAAGGTTGGTCGCTACGGCTAGCGGCCGACGAGCCCGGCGCGCACCGCGTACAGCGCGGCCTGGGTGCGGTCGGTGACCCCGAGCTTGGCCAGGATGCTGCTCACGTGCGCCTTGACCGTCTTCTCCGACAGCGAGAGCTCGCGCGCGATCACCTTGTTGGCCATACCGCGGCCGATCAGCGCGAGCACCTCGCGCTCGCGCGGCGTCAGCGGATCGGTGGCCATCTCCTCCAGCAGGCGCGAGGCGACCTTCGGGTGCAGCAGCGCGCCGCCGGCGTGGACGGTCCGGATGGCGTCGACGAGCTGCTGGGGCTGGACGTCCTTGAGCAGGTAGCCGGCCGCGCCGGCCCGGACCGCCGGGAGCAGCTTCTCGTCGTCGATGAAGCTCGAGAGCACGATCGCGCGGGCCGTCGGCACGCGCTCGCGCAGGCCGCGGATCGCCTCGATGCCGTCGACGTTCGGCATCACCAGGTCGATCAGCGCGACGTCGGGCGTGTGCTGCTCGGCGGCGGCCAGCGCCTCGGCGCCGTCGCCGGCCTCGGCGACGACCTCGATGTCGTCCTGGAGGTCGAGGAACGTGCGCAGGCCCTGCCGGACGACGGCGTGGTCGTCGGCGATCAGCACGCGGATCATCGGGGCACCTCGAGCGTCACCGTGGTGCCCTCGCCGGGCCGCGAGACGACGTTCAGCGTGCCGCCGAGCGCGAGCGCGCGCTCCTCCATCGAGGTCAGGCCGAGCCGGCGCGCGCGCAGCGAGCGGTCCTCGGGGTCGAAGCCGATCCCGTCGTCGGCGACGGTGACGATCAGCCGGCCGTCACGCGCTTCCATCCGCAGCTCGATCCGCTCGGCCTCGGCGTGCCGCAGCGCGTTGTTGAGCGCCTCCTGGGCGATGCGCAGCACCTCGCCCTCGGCCTCGGGCGCGCAGCCGGCCGAGCCGGCGATCCGCAGCTCGATGTCGCGGTCGTGCACGCGCCGCAGCACGTCGACCTCCTTGCGCAGCGTGGCCGCCAGGCCCTCGTCCTCGAGCGATGCCGGCCGCAGCTCGAAGATCAGCTCGCGCAGCTCGCCGAGCGCCTCCTGGGCCAGCTCGCCGATCCGCGCCACCTGCTCGGCCGCCGCCTCCGGGTCGCGGTCGAGCAGCGTGCCGGCCGACTCGGCGCCGAGCACCAGCCCGAACAGCTTCTGGCTGACCGAGTCGTGCAGCTCGCGCGCCATCCGGTTGCGCTCCTCGACGATGCTCAGCTCGCGGCTGCGCTCCAGCAGGCGCGCGTTCTCGATCGCCACCGCGGCGTGCGCGGCGAGCATCTCGATCATGCCGCTGGTCCGCCTCGCCGAACTCGTCGGCGTCCTCCTTGTCGGTGACGTAGAAGGCGGCGATCACGGTCCCGCGGGCCACGATCGGCACGCCCAGGAACGAGCGCATCTGCGGGTGTGCGCGCGGCCACCAGCCGCGGAAGCGCGGGTCCTGCCGGATGTCGGCCGTGCGGTAGGACTCGGGCGACTCGAGCATCGCGCCCAGCAGCCCGTGCGTGCGCGGCAGCGGCCCCATGGCGGCGATCAGCTCGTCGCTCATCCCGGTGGTGATGAACTGCGCGAAGGCGCCCTGGCCGTCGGGGATCCCGAGCGCGGCGTAGCGCGCGCCCGCCAGCTCGCGCGCGGACCGCACGAGCCGGCGCAGCATCGGCTCGACCTCGCGCTCGGCGGCGATCGCCAGCACGGTCTCGCTCATCGACTCGAGGGCGCTGCGTTCCATCAAGGCCACGGTATCGTCAGGTCATGGACGAATCGCTTGATCAGTTCGCAGAGGTCGAGACAGGGGAGGCGTTCACCCTCCAGAACCCGCGGCTCCTGAAGGTGGAGCTGTCGGAGACGACGGTGATGGCCCGCAACGGCGCGATGGTCGCCTACCAGGGCGATGTCCGCTTCGAGCACAAGGGCGGCGGGCTGAGCCGGCTGATCAAGAAGGCGGCGACCGGCGAGTCGCTGAAGCTCATGCAGGCGAACGGCTCCGGCGAGCTGTTCCTCGCCCACCAGGCGATGCTGGTGCACGTGATGCGGCTCGACAACGACAGCATGACCGTCAACGGGGCGAACATCCTCGCCTTCGAGGCGGGCATCGACTGGGACATCACGCGCGTCAAGGGCGGCGCGGCGGGGATGCTCGCCGGCGGGCTCTTCAACGTCGGCCTGAGCGGCAGCGGGATGGTGGCGCTGATGTCGGACGGCGAGCCGATGCGGCTCGATGTCGCCGAGGCGCCGACCTTCGCCGATCCCTCGGCGGCCATCGCCTGGTCGGGTGGCGTGAGCACGAACCTGAAGTCGGACGTGCAGGCCAAGTCGCTGATCGGCCTCGGCTCGGGCGAGAGCTTCCAGCTCGGCCTCTCCGGCCAGGGCTGGGTGCTGATCCAGCCGTCCGAGGGCCGCTTCATGCCGACGTCGTCGTAGCTCAGGCGCGGCGATACATGACCAGCGCGTTGCCCGACAGCGTCAGCGCGACGCCGGCCACGACGGCCGCGACTCCGGCCGCCGTGAGCCCGATGGCCGCGAGGACAAGGGCGGCCAGCGCGTAGGGAGCGAGCAGGCGCGCCGCGAAGATCACGTGGTAGAGCGCCCACAGGTACCGCGCCGCGGGCGTCTCGTGCCGCGACGCCTCGTCCTTGAGCAGCACGCTGGCGGCCATGTAGCCCGGGTACTCGCGGATCTGGCCCCTGATGTCCCGCCGCGTGACCTCGAGCACGTCCGCGCCCTGCTGCCCCGCGACCTGGAGCAGCAGCTCGTAGCGGACCTCGCGGCGGTCCTTGAGCGCTTCGCGCCACAGCTCGAGCGCCGCGGTGCTGAGCGAGTAGCGGAGGTACATGAGGCACGAGAGGCCGTACGCGACGATCGTCGCCACGTCGGTGTCGAGCTCGATGCCGCCCACCGTCGAGCGCTGGGTCAGCCCGAAGCCGAACAGCACGGTCAGGGCCGCGAACGTGAGCCACAGGAAGAGCTGCCGGTCGGCGCCGCGCCCCAGCTCGAACACGCGCTCGGACAGGTTGCCGACCTGCTCGTCGAGCAGCGCGAGGCTGTCGGCGCGCACGGCGCCGGCGAGGTCGTCGGCGGTCATCCGGCCACGATACGCGCCGCGGCGACGGCTGCCTGCCCGAACGAGACGCCGCCGTCGTTGGGCGGCAGCCGGGCGGGCACGAGCACGCGCAGCCCGGCGGCGGACAGGCGCTCGGCGGTGCGCTCGAGCAGGCGGCGGTTCTGGAACGCGCCGCCGCCGAGCACCACGGTGTCGAGCCCGCGATCGCCGGCCAGGCGCGCGCAGTCGTCGGCCGTCGCGTGCGCGAGCGCGTGGTGGAAGCGCGACGCGACGATCCCCACGTCGACTCCGCGGGTGAGGTCGCGCCGCGCCGCGAGGATCGCGGGCCGCGCGTCGAGCACGCCCATGACGACGTCGAACTCGTAGGCGCCGCGCTCGGACGGGTCGCAGGCGGCCTCGAGCTCGATCGCCGCCTGGCCCTCGTACGTCACCTCGAACCGCAGGCCGCAGAGGGCGCTCACGGCGTCGAAGAGCCGGCCGACCGAGGTCGTGACGGGGGCGGCCAGGCCGCTCTCCGCCAGCCGCCCGACGGCGCGCCAGCGCTCGGGGTCGATCCCGGCCAGCGGCCGCTCGTCGCCGGCGGCCTTCAGCCACGCGCACGCCATCCGCCACGGCTCGCGCACGGCCTGGTCGCCGCCCGGCAGCGGGACCGGCCACAGGTGGCCGGTGCGCTCGAAGCCGCGCAGGTCGCCGACGAGGATCTCGCCGCCCCACACCGTGCCGTCGGTGCCCAGGCCGGTCCCGTCGAAGATCGCGCCGACCGCCGGGCCCGGCTCGCCGTGCTCGGCCAGGCAGGCCGCGAGATGGGCGTGGTGGTGCTGGACGGCGACGTGCTCGACGCCCTCGCGCGCGAGCGCGTAGGTGGTCGAGAGGTAGTCGGGGTGCAGGTCGTGAGCGACGACCTCGGGCGTGACCGCGAACAGCCGCTCGAAGTGGCGCACCCCCTCCTGGAAGGAGGCGAGCGTCTCGGCGGTCTTGAGGTCGCCGATGTGGTGCGAGACCCATGCGCGGCGCCCGCGCGCCAGGCAGAAGGTGCTCTTGAGCTCGGCGCCGCAGGCGAGCACGTGGCGCCCGGCCGGCACCGGCAGCGCGAGCAGGCTCGGGACGGCGCCGCGCGAGCGGCGCAGCGGCAGCGGCCGGCCGGCGGCGACGCGCAGCACCGAGTCGTCGACCCGCGTCTGGATCGGCCGGTCGTGCGTGACGACGAGGTCCGCGATCGGGGCAAGCCGCTCGAGCGCGTCGTCGTCCTCGTAGGCGATCGGCTCGTCGGACACGTTGCCGCTGGTCATCACCAGCGCCTCGCCCACATCGGCGAGCAGCAGGTGATGGAGCGGGCTGTACGGGAGCATCACGCCGAGCTCGGCCGACCGCGGCGCCACCGCATCGGCCACGCGGGCGTCGTGGCGCCGGCGCGCCAGCACGATCGGCCGGTCGCGCCCGGCCAGCAGCGCCGCCTCCACCGGCCCGAGCTCCACCAGCTCCCGCGCCGCCTCCACGTCGCCCGCCATCAGCGCAAACGGCTTCTCCTCACGGTGCTTGCGCGACCGCAACCGCGCCACCGCCTCCTCGTCGCTCGCCACACAGGCCAGGTGGTATCCGCCGATCCCCTTCACCGCCACGATCGCCCCATCCCGCAAAGCTGCGCCAACCCCACTCAAGGGGTCAGACCCCTCTGTGGTAGTACAGATGCGTTCTGTAGCAGCACAGAGGGGTCTGACCCTCAATGTTGGGCCGCAGGTGGGGCACGCGTTGGGCTGGGCGTGGAAGCGGCGGTTTGAGGGGTCGGCGTACTCGGCCGCGCAGGCGTCGCACATCGTGAAGCCGGCCATCGTGGTGAGCGGGCGGTCGTAGGGGACGCCGCGGACGATGGTGAAGCGCGGGCCGCAGTCGGTGCAGTTGATGAACGGGTAGCGGTGGCGGCGGTCGGCGGGGTCGAACAGCTCGCGCAGGCACGCGTCGCAGGTCGCGATGTCGGGCGAGACCTGGGCGTCGGGCGTTCCCGACCGTGCGCTGTGCACGATCCCGAAGCCCTTCTCGCCGCGCGGCGGCACGGCCTCGTGCTCGACGCCCTCGATCACGGCGGCCGGGGGCGCCTCCGCCGGCAGCCGAGCGAGCAGCGCGTCGATCGCGTCGGGCGCGCCCTCGAGCTCGATGACGGCGCCGCGGGAGTCGTTGCGCACGAACCCGTCGAGCCCCAGCTCGACGGCCAGCCGGTGCACGTACGGCCTGAAGCCGACGCCCTGGACGACGCCCTCCACGCGCACGCGCACGCGCCGGCTATTCGCGAGGTCGCTCACGCATCTCGTTGAGCACGAAGCCGAACAGCAGGTGGTCGGCGATGAACACGGCGCGCTCGCGGCCCTTCGGCCAGTCGCGCTCGGTGAGCCCCAGCGCGGGAGCGATCACCGCGTCGAACCCCATCCAGACGAGAAGGCCGTAGGCCGGGCCCGACCACGCACGCCGGCGGATGCGCTCGGGCAGCAGCCCGAAGACGATGCCGAAGACGCCGCCCATCGCCCAGTGCACGAGCTCGACCTTCCAGCGCCCCTGGCGTCCCTTGCGCTTGCGCACGAGGCGCGACGGCGGGTCCTCCCGGATCAGGCCGGCGTGGACGGCGAACACGCGCACACCGGTCATCGCCATCGCGCCGATGACCCCGCGCAGCTTGGCATGGATGATCTGGCTCATAGGAGCTCGACCAGGACGTGGTAGGCGCTCGCCTGGGCCTCCTGGATGCGCGGGATGTGCTGCGAGCGTGTGATCACGACGTGGTCGGCCAGTCCGTCGGCGGCGATCTGCCCTCCGTCATACCCGACGAAGGCGACCGTGACCAGCCCGCGACGCCGCGCCTCGGCGAGCGCCGCGATCACGTTGCCCGAGCCGCCGCTGGTGGAGAGGGCGACCAGCGCGTCGCCGGCCCGGCCGTAGGCGATCACCTGACGCGCGAAGATCGCCTCGACGCCGACGTCGTTGGCGATCGCGGTGAGGATGGCCGGGTCGCCGGTGAGGTCGATCGCCGCCCGGCCCGCGCGCTGGAGGTCGGCGGCCAGGTCCGTGGCGTCGGTCGCCGAGCCGCCGTTGCCGAGCGTGAGGACCCGGCCGGCCGTGCGCAGCGCCTCGGCGGCGGCGAGCAGTGTCGCGCCGCCCTCGGTCAGCGTCTGGGTGCGCAGCTCGCCGATCTCCTCGGCCTTCATCAGGATCGAGCGCCGCACGTCCTCGACCACCGCCTCGTGGTCGGTCTCGCTCTCGCCGAGGAACGGATAGAGGAAGCTCGCCGCGCCCGTGTCGTGGACGGTCCGCTCGCTGTGCTCGAGGAAGACGTGCACGAGCTCCCACAGCACGTGGTAGGCCGTCTCCACCAGCTCCTGGCGGATGAACGGGTCGGTCTCGGGCGGGTCGAGCTCGATGCGCAGCGCCGGCGTCTCGGGCACGTCGGCGCCGAAGGCCATCACCATGTCGTCGGGCTCGGCGAGCAGCTCGAGCTCGCGCGCCGTGACGGCCAGCGCGGGCAGCGCCCGCTTGCCGACGATCACCGGGTGCACGAACTCGACCGCCACGTGCCGGGAGTCCGACAGGTCGCCGGTCGCCAGCAGCCGGCCGCCGCGCGCGAAGCGCTCGGCCATCTCGCCGCACAGCCTCGCCAGCCGCTCCGCCTCGCCCGCGAACCACGCGGCGTTGGCCTCGCGGCGGCGGTCGACGGCGAGCGCCTCCATCACGCAGGCACCCTCACCTGGAGCAGCCAGTCGCGGAACGCCTCGACGCCCTCGCCGGTGCGCGCGCTCACCTGCATCCGGGCCACACCCGGGTGCACGGCGTCGAGGGCGTGCAGGAAGCGCTCCATGTCGAAGTCCAGGTGCGGCAGCAGGTCGATCTTGTTGATGACGACCAGCTCGCAGGTGCGGAACATGAGCGGGTACTTGAGCGGCTTGTCCTCGCCCTCGGTGACCGAGGAGACCATCACCCGCGCATCCTCCCCCACCCCGAACTCGGCCGGGCAGACGAGGTTGCCGACGTTCTCGATCACGAGCAGATCCAGATCGTGCAGCGGGATCTCGGGCAGCGCGCTGCGGACCATGTTGGCGTCGAGGTGGCACTCGCCGCCGAACCCGGGGTCGGTGTTGAGCTGGGTGACCGGCACGTGCAGGCTCGCCAGCCGGTCGGCGTCGTAGGACCCCTGCACGTCGCCCTCGAGGACGCCGGCCCGCACGTCGCCGAGGTCGCGCAGCACGCGCTCGAGCAGGGTCGTCTTGCCGGCGCCGGGCGCGCTCATCAGGTTCACGACGCGGACGTCGTGGCGATCGAAGTCGTCGCGGTTCGCGCGCGCGATCGTGTTATTGGCGTCCAGCGCGTCCTCGACGACCCTGACCTTCACGCGGTGCATGCGGCCTCCTCCACCTCGATCGACTCGACCTCGAGCTCGTCGCCCTCGATCACCTCACCGGCGCCGCCGCACACGCAGCGGAACAGCGCGTCCTGCGGGTCCCACTCGCGCGCGCAGTCGCCGCAGCGCAGGCGCGCGGGCACCAGCACCTGCTCCAGCCTCGCCCCCTCGCAGACCGTCTCGCGCGTGACCAGCTCGAAGTAGAAGGCGAGCGAGTCCGGCACGACCTGGCGCAGGTGGCCGATCCGCACGGTCACCACCGTCACCTTGCGCCCGGCGGCGTGCTTGACGGCGGTGTCGACGATCGCGCTGGAGACCGACAGCTCGTGCATCAGCTCTGGTAGGCGGCGTCCGTCCGCAGCTCCTCGATCGTCTCCAGCACGAGCGCGATGGCGCGCTCGACGGCGGCCTCGACGGCCGGCGTGAGCCCGAGGCCGACCTCCTCGACCACGGCGGGCTCGCAGGCGATCACCTGCACGCGGCCCGGCCAGCCGCCGATCGCGCGCACGAAGCGCAGCATCGTCATCGGGTCGATCGAGTGCGGGTCGATCGTCTCGCCGTCCTCGATCTCGGCCGGCACGTCGTCGGGCTCGACGTCGATCACGTAGAGCGTGCCGGGCTCGCCGCCCTGCTTGCTGACGTCGACGATCACCAGCGCGCTGTAGCCGCGCATGACCTCGTAGGCGAGGTCGAGCCCGCTGGTGCCGACGTCCATGACGCTGACGCCGCTCGGCAGGTCGCGCTCGTCCAGCCGGCGCGCGACCTCGGCGCCGAAGGCGTCGTCCTGCAGCCAGGCGTTGCCGACGCCGGCGACGAGGATCTGCTTCTCGAGCTCCGGGGTCATACGACCACCTCCACCTCGGCGGGCTTGAAGTACAGGTAGCGGCCGATGTCGCGCATCAGCTCCTGGCCGGGATCGTCGTCGACGGTGACCGCCAGGTGGACGCCGTCCTCGTAGTCGCGGTAGATCCGCTCGATCGTCGCCGTGCGGCCGGCCCACACGCCGTCCTGCGGCGCGGCGCCCGGGGCGGGGCGCAGCACCACCTTGGACCCGCGCACGAAGCGCACGCCGCCGACCTCGATCGCCGGCTCGCCCGCGACGTCGGCGGGCCCGGGCCGGTGCGCGGGCGGCAGGTCGGACACCGTCACGCGCCCGTGCAGGCGCTTCAGGGCCTCGGGGCCCTCGGCGTCGGCGCGCGCCAGCATCTCGCGCACCTTCGGGTCCTGCTGCGCGATCGACTCGCGCTCGCCGTCGCTGAGCGCGAGCACGTGCAGCAGCAGCGCCTCCTCGATCTCCGTGGCGTCGAACAGGTCGCCGTGGCTCTCGGGCGCGATCTGCGGATGGTCGGGGAGGACGATCGTGGCGCCCAGCACCGTGTCGTCGTTCGCCGTCGCCAGCACCGGGAAGATGTTGATGTGGTCGCACTGCGCCACCGCCGCGGCGGCGGTGGGGCCGGGCGCGATCGGCGAGGCGAAGCGCCCACCGGGCGCGTGGGCGACGAGGTGCGTGGAGCGCAGCGACGACCGCAGCGCGCCCGCGCGGTCCAGCCCCTCGGGGACCTCGGTGGTGTTGTGCACGCACATGGCCACGCGCACCAGCCCGCCTCGAGCGGCGTCGTGGCGAGCCGCACCCGGCCCCGCACGTCCTCGAACGCGAACTCGACCGTGGCGCCGGCCTCGACCTCGACCCGCCGCTCGCCGCTCTCCTCGAGGAAGGCCAGCGTGCCGGTCACCGTCTCGCCGGGCTCGAGCACGAGCTGCATCCGCGCGCGGTCGAAGGTGTGCGGGGAGCCGGCCGCGTAGACCGGCGGGTAGACGATCCCGAACGGAGTCGGCGTGGCGTTCTTGATCGCGCCGGGCGTGTACGGGTAGAGCGCGTAGCCCTCGTAGAGCAGCGTGGAGAGCAGGCGCTCGACGCTCACAGCAGGTCCCGCACGGTGTCGTCGAACGTGTGGTGGCCCTGCTCGGCCTTGCGTCGCGCCAGCGCCTCGAGCGTCTCGTGCCCCAGCCGGATCCAGCCGCCGCCGGGGTAGTGGGCGTCGATCGTGCGCCGCCACACGTCGATCGGCATCCGCCACCGCACCGAGCAGCTCCAGGGCACGAGCACGACCTGCAGCCGGTCGTCCGGGCCGCGGTAGAGCACGGTGCCGTTGAAGTGGAAGGTGAGCGGCACGTCGCCGTCGTCGAGCGCGTCGAAGTACTTGGCCGAGACCACCTCGAGGTCGTACGTGCACGGCACCTCGAGCGCGAACGGGGTCGAGCCCGTGAACGACGGCACGAGCGACTCGACGCGCGCCCACTGAAGCGCGCGCGTGGTCGTGGCCCAGCGCTCCGGAGGGCCGAACAGCTCAACCAGCCGCGCGCGCTCGGCGTCCGCGTGGACGCGCAGCGCCGGGTCGATCTGGACCTGCGTCGTGAGCGCCACCGCGTAGACCTCGCGGCCCTCAGGCTCCTCGGCCAGTACGTGGAAGCGCACGCCCGGGGTCGCCGCGTGCTCGATCGGCTCGGCGCCGGCGACCGTGAACTCGAGCGCGGGCGGCGCGGCCAGCTCGCTCATCGCACCAGCGCGGCGCCGCGCAGGTCGTCGAAGTAGCGCGCGACGGCCGCCTCCATCGCCGTGCCCCCGCTGATCCCCTCCCAGGTCGCCTTGATGATCCCGACGAGCCGGTAGCAGTCGTCGAGCGGGGCGATCACGTGGACGTGCGGGTCCGCGAGCCGGTTGACGATCAGCGCCTCGGCGTCGGGGTCGAGGTCCTCGAGCACGGGGTTGGCCGCCACCAGGCGGTCCCAGGCCTCGAGGTCGAGCTCGCACTCCGTGGCCCCGGCCGGGCTCGGATAGAGGCCGACGATCGCCCCCGTGGAGGTCGAGCGCATGAAGAACGCGAGCCCGATCGGCACCTGGAAGGACGCCCACAGCTCGTCCGAGAGCTCGAACGGCTCGAGCCAGAGCGTCCGCGAGCCCGTCGGCCGGTAGCGCGCCTCGCCGGAGCGGATCGACCAGCAGGTCGGGCAGACGCAGACGATCCGCCGCTCCTCGAGGTCGAGCAGGTGCTTGTGGTCCTCGGCCAGCGACAGCGGGCAGAGCTCGCAGCGCGGGCCGTCGGACGGCCGCGCGGCGGACGGGTCGCGCACGAAGCGCCGCAGCCCGGCGACCAGGGCCGGGTCCATCACGCGACCGCCAGCCGGACGCGGCCTTCCTTGCGCAGCAGCGGCACCGGCGCGATCTGGAGCCCATCGTCGTCGGGCGAGCGCCCCGCCCGCCGGAGCTCGAAGCGGCGCTCGCACGACGGGCAGCTGAGCACGCCGCCCGCGGTCATCGGCGCGGTGTCGAGACGCATCCGGCACCAGCCGCACTCGTTGCGGTAGGCGAGCAGGGTGCCGCCCACGTTGGCCACCAGCACCTCCGTGCCGGCGACGGCCATCGGCGCCGTGTGCCCGACCGCAGGCGGGTCGCCCTCGAGATCGGTCCATGCGTGGGGCGCGCCGTTGGACTGGATCACCGGCAGCTCGAAGGCCGGCTTGCTCACGCCCTCGACCTCGAGGCCCTCGAGGTCGGGCGCCGTCTCCTCGAGCGCCTTCTTGATCGCCAGCTCGAGCGTCGCCTCGGACGCCGGGCAGCTCTCGCAGTGGCCGACCAGCCGCATCCGCGCGACGCCGTCCTGTACGCCGAGCAGCTCGACGTCGCCGCCGTGCGACTCCATGTACGGCCGCACGCTCTCCAGCGCCTCGTTGACGCGCGTCTCGAGGTCGATCGGATACAGGCCGTGGATGAGCATGAGGCTGGCCACCACGCCGTCGTCGGCCAGCCGGTCCCGCACGTCGTCGTCGAGCGCCGCGAAGATCCGCTCCAGGCCCTCGCCGTAGAGCTGGATGATCGAGGCCACCAGCTCGTCCGCGAGCGCCCGCGCATGGAAGTCCTGCACCTCATCGAGCTGCGCGGTGAGCTCCTGGACCCGCTCGATGAGTTGGTCGGACGTCAGCACATCCCCGTCGGCGTGTGGACGACCTTGCGGACCTTGCCCTTCCCGTACATGTGCACCCCGCAGGGCAGGCACGGGTCGAAGCTGTGGACCGCCCGCATGATGTCGACCCCCTTGAAGTTCTCGGGGCCGTTCTCCTCGAAGATCGGCGTGTTCTGCACCGAGTCCTCGTACGGGCCCGGCGTCCCGTGGACGTCGCGCGGGTTGCCGTTCCACGGCGTCGGCGGGTACGGCTGGTAGTTGGCGATCTTGCCCTCGCGGATGACCATGTGGTGCGAGAGCACGCCGCGCGCCGCCTCGTGGAAGCCCACGCTGACGGCCGACTCCGGCACCTTGAAGTCGTTCCACGACTTCGTGCGGCCGGCGCGGACCTCCTTCAGCGCCTGCTCGAGGTTGTAGAGCCCGACGAGCGCGGAGTACGCCTGGTGGTAGCTGCGCGCGCGCTGGCGTTCGATCGCGTTGGACCACTTCGGGATCTTCCACTCGAGCTCCATCTCGGGCATGAACCCCGTCTTCGGGAGCACCATCTGGAGGCTCTCGCCGGTCGCCTTCAGGTAGCCGATGTCGACGAGGCCGGCCTTGGCCGTGACCCACTGGCGCGCGAACGGCCCGCCGCCCGTGTCGTTGGCGACGAAGATGTCGTTGCGCTTGTCGTACATCCGCGGCGAGGCGACCCACGAGTACTTGTCGGCCCAGTCGCGCGCCTGCGGCTTGGGCAGCGTCACCTTGTTCCACGGGTGCCGCTTGTCGACCGGGTTGCCGAGCGGGTCCTGGGTGACGAAGGTCTCCTCGTTGGTCCAGTCGTCGAAGTACGACGAGCCGAGCAGGATGCGGATCGCGAGGTTGATCTCGACGAGGTCGGTGGTGATCAGCTCGCCCTTGAACACGAGGCCGGGCGTGACCCACCGGTGGCGCCCCCACTCGGTCATGTTCTTGTAGCTGTAGTCCACGTACTGCGGGTCGTCGAAGGCGCCCCAGCACACGAGGTCGGTGTCGCGGTAGCCGACCATCTCGTAGCCCGGCAGCGCCTCATAGAAGAAGTCGTACAGGTCGTCGTGCATCGGGACCGTGCGCTTGCAGTAGTCCATGTAGCGCATCAGGCGCACGTAGTAGTCCGTCAGCGTCTGGTGCGTGATGTCGGCGCTGCAGCCGCCCGGCATGATCGTCGACGGGTGCGTGTGGCGGCCGCCGAACAGGCAGTACATCTCGCGCGTGTAGCGGGCCACCTGGAGCGTCTCCAGGTAGAAGCTGCCGGTGAACGCGTTGAGCGCCCGCATGATGTCGGCGATCGTCTTGTAGCCGTGGATGTCCGAGTGCGGGGCGGACGTCTCCTCGGCCTTCTTGAGCAGCCCCGGGTTCGTGTCCCTGACCACCTGCTCGGAGTAGTCCACGTTCGCCATGCAGTCGTTGAAGATCGCGTGGTCGAACATGAAGTCGGCCGACTCGGCGAGGTTGAACGCGTAGTCGCCGAGCGGCGGCGGCTTGACCCCGTAGGCCATGTTCTGGTTCAGGCACGAGCACGTGCAGTGGTTGTCACCGCAGATGCCGCAGATGCGGCTGGTGATGAAGTGCGCGTCGCGCGGATCGATCCCCTTCATGAAGATGTCGAAGCCGCGGAAGATCATCGAGGTGCTGTAGCACTTGAGCACCTGCTGGTTGGCGAAGTCGATCTCGGTGTGGATGCCCAGGCTGCCGACGATCCGGGTCACCGGATCCCAGGACATCTCCTTGACGGCGACCTTCTTCTCGACCGGAGTCTCTGCCGTTGCCATGTCTGCTCCTCACCACCGCTTCTGGTAGCCGGTGGTCAACTCCGGCTTGTTGTGACGCCACTCGGGCTCGATGTCGAAGTTCTTCTTGAGATTGCGCTGGCGCATGTAGCGGAAGACGGGCCCGAAGGTGAACCGCTGGAAGTTCGCGCCCGCGTTGCCCCACTTGTCCGGCTCCATGAACGGCATGTACTTGTCGGGGAAGCCGGGCATCGTGCAGGCCATGCAGATGCCGCCGACGTTCGGGCAGCCGCCGATGCCGTTGATCCAGCCGCGCACGGGCACGTTGCACTTGACCACCGGCCCCTTGCAGCCGAGCTTGACCAGGCAGCGGGGGTCCGAGCCGTACTCGGTGGCGAAGTTGCCCTGCTCGGTGAACCCGGCCCGGTTGCAGCCCTCGCGCACCGTCCGCCCGAACAGCCACTTCGGCCGGAGCTGCTCGTCGAGCTCGGGCAGCGGCGCCATACCCGCCAGCGCGAACACGAGGTACATCAGGACCTCGGTGATGTTGTCGCCCTGCGCCGGGCAGCCGGGGATGTTGACGATCGGGATGCCGGCCTTGGACTTCCAGTTCCAGCCGAGGTAGTCGGCCAGCCCCATCGCACCCGTCGGGTTGTTCTTCATCGCCGGGATGCCGCCGTAGGTGGCGCAGGTCCCGACCGCGACCACGGCCGCCGCCTTGGGCGACAGGCGATCGATCCACTCGTTGGTGGTGATCGGCTGGCCGTTCTCCGGGTTCACGCCCATCCCGGTCCAGTAGCCGTCGCCGTTGATGTTCTCGTTCGGCACCGAGCCCTCGAGCACGAGCACGAAGGGGTCGAGCTTGCCGGCCTCGGCGTCGTACCACGCCTGCATGAACTCCTCGCCGGACTCGACCGCCAGCACCGTGTTGTGGACCACGACGCGCGGCATGCCGGGGATCGCGCCGGTGATGATGTCCTCGAGGCTGGGGTTCGTGGCGCCCGTCATCGCCACGCTGTCGCCCTCGCAGCTGAGGCCCGTGGTGAGCCAGATCACGTGTGCGGTGATCCCCTCCGTCTTGGCCTGATTCGGTACGAACTCGGTTGCGGCCATGTGCACTCCCCTCTCAGCAGATCCGCGGTAGCGGGTCACCGACGAGCTGATCCATCACCCGCCGACCGCCGAACGCCGTGTTCACCAGCACCATCCCCGGCGGCTCCGTCTTCACCTCACCGATCTCGGCCGCGCGCTCGCAGCCGTCCACCTCGCGCAGCGCGGCGAGCGCCGCGGACTCCGGAGCCACGAAGGCGACGAACACGCCCTCGTTGGCCACGTACATCGGGTCGATCCCCAGCAGCTCCGCGGCGCCCGGCGACGGCGGGGTCGACCGGCACGGCCGCCTCGTCGATCGACCATCGCCACGCCCGACGCGCGGGCGATCTCGTTCAGCACCGAGGCGACGCCGCCGCGCGTCGCGTCGCGCAGGCAGTGGACGTCCGGCCCCAGGATCGCGTCGACCGCGGGCCACAGCGAGCGCGTGTCGGACTCGATGTCGGCGTCCAGCCCGAGCTCGCCGCGCGCGAGCATGATCGCCGTCCCGTGCGCGCCGATCGGGCCGGAGACGAGGATCCGGTCGCCCGGCCGCACCGCGCCGGGCGACAGCTCGGCGCGCGGGTCGCGCGCGCCGATCCCCGTCGTGCAGACGTACATCCCGTCGGCGTGACCGCGCTCGACCACCTTGGTGTCGCCGGCCGCGATCCGCACGCCCGCGGTCTCCGCGGCGGCGCGCGATCGCCTCGACCTCGGCGCGCAGGATGCCCGACTCCAGGCCCTCCTCGAGGATCAGCGCCAGGCTCAGCGCCAGCGGGCGCGCCCCGGCCATGGCGAGGTCGTTGACCGTGCCGTTGACCGCGAGCTCGCCGATCGAGCCGCCCGGGAAGCGCAGCGGCTTGACCACGAACGAGTCGGTCGTCAGGGCGACGTCGTCGACCACCGCGGCGTCGGCCAGCTCGACCATCCCGAAGGCCGGCGCCAGCAGGCCCTCGATCAGCGTCTGGGTCGCCTTCCCGCCGGCCCCGTGGGCCATCGTGATCCGCTCGTCCTTGAACCGCGGCCGCTTCGCTCGAGCGGTCTCGATGATGCCGAGGATCCGCTCCTCACGAGACGACACGCTCACGCGCGAATCTCCCGTAGTTGTAGTAGGCGGCGCAGGCCCCCTCGGGGGAGACCATGCACGTCCCGATCGCGTGCTCGGGGGTGCACGCGGTGCCGAACACCTTGCACTCCCACGGCTTGATGACGCCCTTGAGGACCTCGCCGCACTGGCATGCCTTCGGATCGGCCACGCGCACGCCGGGCACGGAGAAGCGCTGCTCGGCGTCGAAGTCCGCGTAGGCGTTCGACAGCCGCAGCGCGCTCTGCGAGATGAACCCCAGCCCGCGCCACTCGAAGTGCGGCCGCAACTCGAACACCTCGGCCATCACCTCGAGCGCCTTCAGGTTGCCCTCGTGCGGGACGACGCGCTTGTACTGGTTCTCGACCTCGCAGCGGCCGTCGGCCAGCTGTCGCAGGATCATCTGGATCGACTGCAGGATGTCCAGCGGCTCGAAGCCGGAGATCACCACGGGCCGCCCGTAGTCGGCCGGGATGAAGCTCAGCGGCCGCGCGCCCACGACCGTGCACACGTGGCCCGGGCCGATGAAGCCGTCGAGCCGCAGGTCGGGCGAGTCGAGCAGCGCGCGCAGTGGCGGCACGATCGTCACGTGGTTGCAGACGCAGCTGAAGTTCGGGATGCCCTCGGCCTTGGCGCGCTTGAGCGTCAGCGCCGTCGAAGGCGCGGTCGTCTCGAAGCCGATCGCGAAGAACACGACCTCGCGGTCGGGGTTCTGGCGGGCGATCCGCAGGGCGTCGAGCGGCGAGTAGACCATCCGCACGTCGGCGCCCGCCGCCTTGGCCTCGAGCAGCGTCCCGTTGGAGCCCGGGACGCGCATCATGTCGCCGAAGCAGGTGAAGATCACGCCCGGCTGGTGGGCGATCGCGATGCCGTCGTCGACGCGGCCCATCGGGATCACGCAGACCGGGCAGCCCGGGCCGTGGATGAGCTCGACGTTCTCCGGCAGCAGGTCGTCGATCCCGTACTTGTAGATCGAGTGCGTGTGCCCGCCGCACACCTCCATGACCTTGTAGTGGCGGGCCGGCTCGACGGTGGCGAGGATCTCGCCGGCCAGCACGCGGCCGAGCTCGGCGTCGCGGAACTCGTCGACGAACCTCATACGCGCACCAGGGCGACGTCGGCGTGGACCAGCAGGCTGTCGCCCTCGTCGATCCCGTCGAGGAGCGCGATCTCGACCGTCCGCACGTCGCCGTCGGCCGCCTCGCAGACGGCGAGGTCGCCGTCCAGCCGCACGACGCGCATCTCGGTCGCCACGTCGCCGCAGGTCAGGCAGACCTCGTGGTCGCAGTCGCTCACTCGATCACGCTCGCTCTGAGCTCCGCCAGCTCCTGCTCGTAGTCGGCGCCCATCCCCTCGAGCAGCTTGATCGTCGCCTCCGCCTCCTCCTCGTCGACCTTCTGGAGCGCGAAGCCGACGTGGATCAGCACCCAGTCGCCAGGTACCGCGTCGTCCAGCAGACCAACGTTGACCGTGCGCTGCACGCCGGCGACGTCCACCGTTGCGAGGCGGTTGCCCTCATCAACCATCTCGACGATCCTGCCTGGGATGGCCAGGCACATAGCCGACCACCCTTGCGCTCCGGAGGCCGCGGAGCAACCGACAGGTAATCCGGATTACGGACCGTTCACCATCGCGGCTCGTAGCCGCTCGCCAGCGCCTCGCCCGGCCGCCGCCACTCGGGCTCGACGTCGTAGCGGCGCTTCATGCTCTGGGCGCGCAGCTGCTTGAGCACCGGCCCGTACGCGAACCGCGACGCCGCCGCGATCACCTTGCCCTTGGGCCCGTTGTCGAACAGCGGCATGTACTTGTCGGGGAAGCCCGGCATCGTGCAGGCCATGCAGATCCCGCCGACGTTCGGGCAGCCGCCGATGCCGTTCATCCAGCCGCGGGCGGGCACGTTGCACTTCACGACCGGCCCCTTGCAGCCGAACTTGACCAGGCAGCGCGAGTCGCCGCCCAGCTCGTCGCCGTAGTCGTTGGTCTCGGCGAAGGCGGCGCGGTTGCAGACCTCGTGCGCCGTGTGCCGGAACAGCCAGGCCGGGCGGCCCTGGTCGTCGAGCTCGATCGGCGCCGTCGTGCCAGCGAGCTGGAGCACGAGGTAGAGCAGCGTCTCGGTGATGTTGTCCGGCTGGGCCGGGCAGCCGGGCAGGTTCACGATCGGGACGCCGGTCTTCGACGTCCAGCTGTGGCCGAGGTGGTCGCGCAGGCCCATCGCCCCGGTCGGGTTGTTCTTCATCGCCGGGATCCCGCCGTACGCGGCGCAGGTCCCCAAGGCCAGCACGATCGACGCCTGCGGCGCCAGCCGGTCGATCCACTCGTTGGTGGTGATCGGCTGCCCGGTGACGCGGTCGGCGCCGAGCGCCGCCCAGTGCCCGTCGCCGTTGATCTCCTCGTTCGGGACCGAGCCCTCGAGCACGAGGATGAACGGCTCGAGGCGCCCGGCCTCGGCGTCGTACCAGGCCTGCATGAAGTCCTCGCCGTACTCGACGGCCAGGAACGGGTTGTAGAGCGCGATCCCCGGCGTCCCGGGCAGCGTGCGGTGCAGGAGGTCCTCGAGCGACGGCTGGGTCGCCGCCGTCATCGCCACCGTGTCGCCGTCGCATCCGAGCCCGCTCGTCATCCAGATGACGTGGACGGTGAGCTGCTCGCTCATAGCTCCGCCGACTGCTCGTCGCGGGCGACGAGGCAGGAGATGTGGTGGGCCGCCGTGCCGTGCAGCACGAGGCCGTTGGGGTCGCGCGTCACCAGCTCGGCATTCGAGAGGCGCGACAGCGCGTGCGAGACCGACGGCCGCTCGGCGCCGACCAGCTGCCCGATCAGGCGGTGGGTCAGCGGCAACGGCACGAGGATGCCGTCGGCGACGACGATCCCCCAGCGCTCGGCGAGGTGCCAGAGCAGGAGGGCGATGCGCGCGTCCGCGCGCGGGTGGCAGGTGGCCGCGCGGTGCACGTTGAGCTCCATCGTGCGCCGCACCGCGCGCCGCAGCAGCGCGTGCAGCACCTGCGGCCACGGCCGGATGCGCTCGGCGAACGCCTCGTCGAGGATCGCCACGCGCGTGCGCACGAGCGCGCGCGAGAAGGTCTCCGAGGCCAGCAGCACCACGTCGTCGGCGCTGGTCCAGGGCGCGAGCAGGTCCCCCGCGCCGACCAGCTCCGAGGCCGTGCGGTCACCGACCTGGACGTCGAGCGCCACCACCCCTTCGATCAGCAGGAGGCCGAGCCCGCCGCGCAGCTGGGTGAGCAGCGGGATGAGGTCGAACTCGCCGGCGGAGATCTGCTCCACGCGGGCGGTGACCATCGGCCGCGCCACGAGCCGCATCCGCAGATCGAGGCCGGCGCCGAGCTCCTCGTCGGCGTCGAACAGGTAGCAGTAGCGCCCAGGGGCCCGGCGTGCGGGCCGCGCGCCGCTTTCGCCGCGCACGGGCAGCGGGAACGCACCAGGCGGGTCACGGCCCTCTGTCACGTGGCTCCTCCGGCGGGACTCTACTTACCATTTGCCGCATGCCGGTCCGCGTGCGCTTCCGTTGCCAGTTCTGTGACACGGCGCCGCGCGCGGAGGCCCAGCGTGCGCTGGAGCGCGGGCTCCGCGAGCTGGTGTTCGGCGAGTACCTCGAAGCGGACCGCTGGCTGGTCTGGCACGGGCGCGGCCCGCTCGGCCCGACCCGGTACGCCTGTCCCGACCACCGCGGCGATCTCGTGGCCTACGTGCGCGAGCATTACGGCACGGTCGGGCCCCAGCCGTGGAAGATGCCGCCGTACGCGACGAGCCGCCGCTCGCGCGACACCGAGAAGGCGATCGCCCGGGGAGGGCTGTCCGCGATGCCCAAGTGGGGCCTGCCGTCCTAAGACGGCACCAACCTCGTAGCATCACGCGCGTTCATGGCGGAGGTCCTGTTCTTCATCGCGGCGATCGGCGCCGTGGCCGGCGCTGTGGGCACGGTCTCGCTCCGCAACCCCTTTTACGCCGTGCTCGCGCTGGTCTGCCACCTGCTGGCGCTGGCGGCCCTGTTCCTGCTGCTGCGAGCCGAGTTCGTGGCCGCCGCGCAGGTCGTGGTCTACGCCGGCGCGGTGATGGTGCTGTACGTGTTCGTGGTCGCCTACGTGGGCGGCTCCGATGAGCCGCTGACGGCCTCGACCGGGGCCTCGCTGCGCTTCGCGTCAATCCTCTTCGCGCTTGCCCTGTTCGTGGAGCTGACGATCGCGCTGATCGGCACCTCGCTGGCGGCGCTGGACAGCGACGGCGCGCCGTACGAGGCCGGCTTCGGCACGCCGGCCGAGGTCGGCGAGCTGTTCCTCACGCGCTTCCTGGTCGCGTTCGAGATCGCCTCGCTGCTGCTGCTGATCGCGGCCGTCGGCGCCGTCATCCTGGCCCGGCGCCGTTCGGGCCTGCCCGAAGCCGGCGAGATCTCGGTGGCCGACGTGATGCGCCGGCCCGAGGTGACGCCGGGCGAGTCGGTCCCGGGCACGATGATCGAGGCGGCGTCGCCGCCGCGGAGATAGCGCCGTGCCGCTCACCTGGTACCTGGTCGTCTCCGCGCTGATCTTCGCGATCGGCGCCGGCGGGGTGCTGGTGCGGCGCAACCCGCTCGTGATCCTGCTCTGCATCGAGCTGATGCTCAACGCGGCCAACCTCGCGCTGGTCGGCTTCTCGCGCGTGCACGGGAACATGGACGGGCAGATGTTCGCCCTGATCGTGATGGTCGTGGCGGCCTGCGAGGTGGCGGTCGGCCTCGGCCTGATCGTGGCGCTGTTCCGGCGCCGGCTGCCGATCGACGTGGACGAGCTGAGAGAGCTTCAGGGATGAGCCTCCAGGCCTACGGCTGGCTGGTGCTGGCGTTCCCGCTGGCCGGCGCCGTGCTCATCGCGCTCACCTCCAAGCTGGGGCTGGGCCGCGTGTACGGGGTCATCGGCACCCTGGCCATCTTCCTGTCCTTCCTGGCCGCCGTCGGCGCCTACAGCGAGCTCCACGAGGAGCAGGTCGTGGCCGTGGGCTGGGACTACGCGGTCACCAGCGGCGTCGACGCCCAGGTCTCGATCCTGCTCGACCCGCTCAGCGTGCTGATGATGCTGATCGTCTCGGGCGTCTCGGCGCTGATCCACCTCTACTCGGTCGCCTACATGGGCGGCGACCGCGGCTACGCGCGCTTCTTCGCCTACCTGAACTTCTTCGTCTTCAGCATGCTGCTGCTGGTCGCGGCGGCCAACTTCCTGCTGCTGATCATCGGCTGGGCGTTCGTCGGCGCCGCGTCGTACTTCCTGATCTCGTTCTGGTACCGGCGCAACACGGCGACCGAGGCCGGCATCAAGGCGTTCGTCATCAACGTGCTGGGCGACGTCGGCCTCGTGCTCGGGACCTACTTCATCTTCACGGGCACCGGCACGCTCGACTTCCTGCAGACCTTCGAGGCGCTGCCGGAGGCGTTCGCCGAGAACGACGCCGACCTCGTCGCCGGCTGCCTGCTCCTGCTCGTCGGCGCCTTCGCCAAGTCGGCCCAGGTGCCGCTCCACACCTGGCTCCCGGACGCCATGGAGGGCCCGACGCCGGTCTCCGCCCTGATCCACGCCGCCACCATGGTGACCGCGGGCGTCTACCTGATCGCGCGCATGCACCCGCTGTTCGAGCTGGCGCCGATCGCCGCCGACGTGGGCGCGGTCATCGGCTGCCTGACGCTGCTGATCGCCGCCACGATCGGCCTCGTGGTGACCGACCTCAAGCGCGTCATCGCCTACTCGACGATGTCGCAGATCGGCTACATGATCATGGCCGCTCGCTCGGCCGCCTATGCCGCCGGCATGTTCCACCTGATGACGCACGCCTTCTTCAAGGCGCTGCTCTTCATGGCGGCCGGCTCGGTGATCGCGGCGATGGCCGGCGTCCAGAACCTCGACCGCATGTCGGGCTTCCGGCGGGCGATGCCGTTCACCTACGGCTGCATGATCGTCGGCGGCCTCGCGCTCTCCGGCATCCCGCCGTTCTCGGGCTTCTTCTCGAAGGACGAGGTCATCTCGCTGATGCTCGAGCGCGGGGGCTGGCACGTCGTGCTCGGCGTGCTCGGCTACCTCGGCTCGTTCCTGACCGCGATCTACACGTTCCGGATGATCTTCCGCGCCTTCCACGGCGACCCGTGCGAGGAGGCGAAGGAGCTCGAGCACGGGCACCTGTTCCACGCCGAGCACCCGACCAACCCGATGACCGGCGAGGTCGAGGACACCGACGTCGGCTTCCCCGGTCCCGAGCACCACATCGCCGAGCGCGAGTTCCCGATGAAGCTCGCGATGGGCGCGCTGGCCGTGCTGGCGACGGTCGGCGGCGTCCTGCAGATCCCGCACGTCAACGAGGGGCTGCACCACTTCCTCGAGCCCACGTTCCACGACTCGGCGCTGTACGAGGAGCTCGCGCCGTCGAGCTCGTCCGTGATCATCGGCATGGTGGTCGGCGCGCTGATCGGCGCGGCCGGCATCTTCGTCGCCTACACGCTGTGGGTGCGCTCGCCCGAGCGGCCGAAGGCGATCCAGGCGCGGCTCGCCCCGCTGCACACCTTCTTCGTCAACAAGTGGTACTTCGACGAGGCGATCGACTTCCTCGTCGTCCGCCCGTTCGCGTGGTTCGGGCGCTTCGGCAACACGACCTTCGAGCGGGTGTTCGTCCAGGGCGCGCTGGTCGGCGGCTCGAGCGGCCTCGTCCGCCTCGCCTCCGCCGCCGTGCGCGGCATCCAGACCGGCTACCTGCGCTACTACGCCGCCCTGCTGCTGATGGGCGTGACCGGGCTCGGCGCCTACTTCCTGATCTCCGCATGACCATCCACCTGTCGATCCTCATCTTCTGGCCGCTGCTGATGGCGCTGCTCGGCGGGCTGGCGCCGCGGGCGGTGGCGCCGCTGTTCGCGGTCGTCGGCGCGCTGGTGCCGCTCGGCTACGCGGGGATCATGCTCGCCGACTACGACACGGCGGCCGGCGGCCTGCAGTACGTGACGAACGACGCGTGGATCGAGGAGCTCGGCATCCGCTACTCGCTCGGGGTCGACGGGCTGAACCTGTGGCTGGTCGGCCTGACGACGCTGCTGTTCGCGGCCTCGGCCGTGTGGCTCGCGCTGCGGCCGCCGGAGCGGGCCAAGCTGTTCGCGGTTCACTTCGGGATCGCCGAGACGGCCGTCCTGGGCGCGTTCCTGGCCCAGGACCTCGCGCTGTTCGTCCTCTTCTTCGACCTGATGCTGGTGCCGTTCTACTTCCTGCTCGGCCAGTGGGGCGGGCCGGACCGCGTGCAGGCGGCGATGAAGATGGTCATCTACACGCTGGTCGGCTCGCTGCTCATGCTGGCCGCGGCGGTGGCCACCGCGGTGCTGGCCGCGACGGGCCCGACGCCGGACTTCTCGCTCGCCTTCCTGCGCGAGAACCTGCTCGGCGAGGACACGCAGAAGCTGCTGTTCGCCGCCTTCGCGATCGCCTTCCTGATCAAGATGCCGGCCTTCCCGTTCCACGGCTGGATGCCGGACGCCTACCGCAACATGCCGTTGCCGGCGCTCGCCGTCTTCTCGGGAGTCGTGTCGAAGGTGGCCGCCTACGGCTTCCTGCGCATCGCTCTGCCGCTGTTCCCGGACGCCGTCGCCGACTGGCAGATGATCCTGCTGATCCTCTCGCTGTGCTCGATCGTCTACGGGTCGGTCCTGGCCTTCACGGTGACCAACCTGCGGCTGATCCTCGGCTACTCCTCGATCGCCCAGCTCGGGTTCATCACGCTCGGCATCTTCGCCCTCGATCCCGAGTCGCGCGGCGCGCAGGGCGCGCTGCTGCAGGCGGTCAACCACGGGCTGGTGGTGGCGCCGCTGTTCCTGATCATCGTCCTGCTGGCGGCGCGGGCGGGCGGCTCGGAGGACCTGCGCGACATGGGCGGGATCGCCTTCCGGGCGCCGGTGCTGGCCGCGCTGTTCATGATCGTCACGCTGGCCACCCTGGCGATGCCCGGCTCCGCCAACTTCGTCGGCGAGTTCCTGATCCTGCTCGGCGTGTTCGACTCCGAGATGGCCGTGGCGATCGTCGCCTCGACCGGCGTCGTGCTCGCCTCGGTCTACGCGCTGCGCATGTACATCCGCGCGATGCACAACCGCCAGGGCCCGGCCGTGACCTCGTACGAGATGTCGTTCCGCGACGCGCTGGTGATCGTGCCGCTGGTGGCGGTCATCATCGCCTTCGCGCTGTTCCCGCAGAGCGCGATCGAGGCCGGTGAGGCGGCCGTGCAGGCCTCCTCGCAGGCCGTGACCGGAGGCGCTCGGTGACGCCCAAGGCCCCGACCATCGACTGGGAGGCGCTCTCCCCGCTGCTCGCGCTGACGGGCGGCGCGTGCCTGGTGCTGCTGGTCGGGCTCATGCGCTCCGGCTTCGTGCGCCGCCACGTGGTGCCCGGGCTGACGGTGCTGGCATTGGCGATCACCGCCGGCCTCGGCGTATGGCAGTGGGGCGTGAACACGGAGATCGTCGAGCGCTCGCTGGCGATCGACGACCTCACGCTGACGCTGATGATGATCTTCTGCGGCGGCGGCATCGCCGCGGTGCTGCTCTCGTGGCGCTCGCGCGCGGTCGTCGAGGCCGGCGAGGGCGAGTACTACGCGCTGCTGCTCAGCTCGATCCTCGGCATGGTCGTGCTCGTCGCGGCCCAGAACCTGATCACGCTGTTCCTCGGCTTCGAGCTCCTGTCGATCCCGCTCTACGTGCTGTGCGCGACGCACATGCGGCGCGAGGCGTCGCTGGAGTCAGGGCTCAAGTACCTGATCGTCGGGTCGGTCGGGTCGGCGACTCTGCTCTACGGGCTCGCCATGCTCTACGGGGCGACCGGCACGACCGACTACGCCGGGATCGCCGAGGCGGCGACCTCCGACGTGCTGCTCTACACCGGCATCGCGCTGGTCGTGGCGGGCCTGGCGTTCAAGGCGTCGGTGGCGCCCTTCCACCAGTGGACGCCGGATGTCTACGAGGGCGCGCCGACCGCCGTCACCGGCTTCATGGCGGTGGCCACCAAGGCGGCGGCCTTCGGCGTGATGCTGCGGCTGTTCGACGTGGCGCTGATCGACTCGGCGCAGACGTGGGGCCCGCTGCTGGCCGTGCTCGCGGTGATCACCATCGTGGTCGGCAACGTGGGCGCGATCGGGCAGTCGTCGCTGAAGCGGATGCTGGCCTACTCGTCGATCGCGCAGGCCGGCTACATGCTCGCCGGCGTCCTGGTCTCGACGCGGCTCGGCGTGCAGGCGACGGTCTTCTACCTGATCGCCTACACGGTGATGAACCTGGGCGCCTTCGCGGTGATCGTGGCGCGCGAGCGCGAGACCGGGCTGGGCGATGACATCTCGTCTTTGTACGGGCTGGGCGCGGACCGGCCGCTGCTCGCGTGGCCGATGACGATCGCGATGCTGGCGCTGGCCGGCTTCCCGGCCACCGCCGGCTTCTTCGGAAAGGTGTACCTGATCGACGCGACGGTCCAGAACGACTACGGCTGGGTCGGCGTGGCGATCGTGATCGGCTCGGCTATCTCGCTGGCGTACTACCTGCGCGTGGTGGCCGCCGTCTGGATGCGCTCGCCGTCCGAGGCCGTGGCGCTGCGACCCGGGCGCGTGCCGGGCGGGCGCCCGGCGATCGCCGGCGGCTCGCAGGAGGCGGACGCCGAGCCGGCCGCCGCGCTGCCGCGGCACCGGCAGCCGGAGCTCGTGTTCGTCGCCGTGGTGTGCGCGCTGGCGACGATCTTCCTCGGGGTCTATCCCGAGCCGGTGTTCGACGTCGCCCGCGACGCGGGCGCTGCGCTGTCCTCTTTGGTCTAGAGGGGGCGAACTCTCGGCGGCGCCGCCTACGGGTGGTGTGCCTTCGTCCGCTGAGTACACCGCGCTCCTCGGGCTCGTGGGTGCCGCCCTGGCCGGCACCGGGGCCGTCGTCGGGCTGGAGACGATCGGCGAGGCGGTGGCCGGCGGGATCCGGACGGGCATCTGCATCGTGGCCGGCGACGTCTGCCGGGCGTCCGACGCCGACGCGGCCGGCCTGGCGCCCTGCACGGTCGCCGAGAGCACGCGCGGTGAGGGGCTGACCTTCACGGTCGCCTCGATCCGCTTCGGCGCGGACGACGAGTGGACGGCGTCGCGCCGCTCCGACGGCACCGTGATCGTCACCCACGCCGACGAGCGCCGGCTGGGCGGCAAGGTCGGCATCGGCGTCGAGGCGAGCCCGCTCGGCGTCAGCGCGGAGCTGAGCGGCAAGCTGGACTACACGCTCATGTCGGGGCGGGCGTGGGAGTTCCCGGACTCGGCGTCGGCTCGGCGCTTCCTCGACGACCAGGACCGCGAGGACCATGTTCCGGCGACGTGGCGCTTCGGCAACGTGGGCGCCGTGGTGGGCGGCGAGGCGGAGGCGGGCCTCGGGCC
Organism: uncultured Solirubrobacteraceae bacterium; assembly: GCA_963835525.1. Classification (GTDB taxonomy): domain Bacteria; phylum Actinomycetota; class Thermoleophilia; order Solirubrobacterales; family Solirubrobacteraceae; genus DASSUW01. The sequence continues at coordinate 16,635 of CAWIFM010000008.1, read as the reverse complement.
GCTGACGCTGACCGAGTTCGAGGCGACGGCTCGCTCCGCCGCGGGCGCGCGGGTCGGCCGCGGCCTCACCACGTACTACCTGCGCACGCGCGCCGACTCGTTCGCCGGCGGGATCTCCCTGCCGGGCGTGGACGCGAGGATCGAGGGTCCCTCGACCGGCGACTCGATCGTCGAGCTCACAACCGACGCCGCCGGGCCGCGCGAGATCGCCTTCCGCACGGTGCAGCGAGGCACGCGGGCGGACCAGTTGGTGGAGACCGTCGCGCGGCTCGACCTGCGCGACCCGGGGAATCGCGCCGCCGCGGAGGCGCTGCTCGGCCGCGACCTGCGGTCGCTGGTTGTCCGCGCGGTGCGCAGCGGGATCGTCGAGCGTGCGGTCTACGACGTCGACGACGGCTCGGAGGGCGTCGAGCTCAGCGCGAGCCTGGGTGTGTCGGTGGGCGTCGACGCGTCCGAGACGGAGCTGGACCGCCGGCTCGTCGCCGCCCAGGCGTGGACGGACGGCTCGCGTGCACGCGAACGTGCAGACTGCGGTGTAACCGGCTAGCCCCGCGAGCGTACTTTGTGTCGTCTCGCACAATCCGTCGCACCGCAAGGAGGAAGCGATGGAGTTCATCAAGCGCCTCGAGCCCGTGTGGCTCGCGCTCGTAGTGGTCGGAGCCCTCAACTGGGGCATGGTGGGTCTCTTCGAGTTCAACCTCGTGGAGGAGATCTTCGGCGCCGGGACGGTCGCCGACGTGATCTACGTCATCGTCGGCATCGCCGGCCTGATGATGGTCCCCAAGCTGCTCGAGGAGTTCCGCGTCGGCACCCACCGCACCGCCGCGGGCGTCTAAGCACGCCGACTCGAGGGGACCGGGGGTGCACACCCGGTCCCTCCGACGGCCGCGCTAACGTGGCCGACCCGTGCGCTACCCGTCCGATGATCTGACCGCTGCCGAGCAGGCTCGCCTGGCTCCGCACGTGACGTCGCTGGACGGTCCGGTGTTCGCGCTCGTCAACCTGCCGGAGACGGTCAAGGGCGCGCTGTTCGCGCGCTACTCGCGCTATCCGGGCACGCTGCGGCGGCTGTTCCTCGACGAGTTCGCCGACTCGCTGCCGGAGGCCTCCGGCGCCGGCTGGGACGCCGGCGAGGGCACTCGGGCGGCGGAGCTCTACGAGCGGATCTTCGTCGGCTACGGGGACGACTCGGTGGCCCAGCTCGGCGGCGCGCACGTCGCCTGCGAGTGGGTCTCGAACATCCTCACCAAGACGCTCCAGCGGCCGCGGCTGGCGGCGTACCTCGAGCAGTCGACGCGCTACATCGCCTACGACGCGCCGATGCCCGGCGGCGGCTACCGCTACTACCGCGACGAGGCGCTCGGCCCCGAGTACGAGGCGGCGATGGACGCGCTGTTCGGCGCCTACGCCGAGGCGCTCCCGCGCGTGCGCTCGTGGGTGGACGAGACGTTCCCGCGCAGCGAGGGCGAGCCGGAGGCGGCGCGCCGGCGGGCCGTGAACGCCAAGTCGTACGACCTGCTGCGCGGCCTGCTGCCCGCCGCCTCGCTCTCGCACATGGGCATCTACGCCACCGGCCAGGCCTACGAGCAGCTGATCCTGCACCTGATGGCCGACCCGCTGCCGGAGGCGCGCGCCTACGGCCAGATGATCCTCGACGCCATCAAGGCGGTCATGCCGAGCTTCGTCTCGCGCGTCGAGCGGCCCGACCGCGGGGGCGAGTGGGTCTCCTATCTCGAGCGCCGCCGCGAGGCGACCGAGCGCTGGGCCGCGCGCCTGGGGCTCGACCGCCGCGACGAGTCCGACGACCGCCCGTCGGTCCGCCTGCTGCACTGCGACGGCGACGAGGAGCAGCTGCTGGCCGCGCTCCTCTTCGAGGCCGCGACGGCCGGCGAGGACGACACGCTGGAGGCGATCCGCGCGCTCGGCTCCGAGGAGCGCGCCCGCGCGCTCGCCGACCTCGTGGGCGAACGGCGCAACCGCCGCCACCGGCCGGGCCGCGGCTTCGAGGCGCTGCGCTACCGCTTCGAGATCGTGTCCGACTACGGCGCGTTCCGGGATTTGCAGCGCCACCGCATGCTCACCGTCCAGTGGCAGCGGCTGTCGCCCGACCTCGGCGCCGACGTGCCAGAGGAGGTCGCGGCCGCCGGCTGCGGCGACCTCTACGCCCGCGCGCTCGAGCGCTCACGGGCCGAGTACGAGCGGCTCGCCGGTGCCGGCGCCGGGCTCGCCGAAGCCGCGCCGTACGCGCTCTGCCTCGGCTACCGGATGCGCTACGTGCTCGACATGAACGCCCGCGAGGCGATGCACCTGATCGAGCTGCGCTCGGGCCGCGAGGGTCATCCCGGCTACCGCGCCGTCGCGCACGAGCTGCACGCCCAGATCGCCTCGCGCCACCCGGCGGTCGCCGCCGCGATGGACTACGTCGACCGCTCGTCGGAGCCGCGGCTCGAGCGGATCCTCAGTGAGATGCGCCAGCACGATCGGCGTGCGGCGTTGTCGCGCTGAGGGCGCGGGAACGTCAACTGCGGCTGGGTAGGGAAGCGAGGTTTCGACCGCGCGGCCTGCCGATTGGTCACTTTGTTCCCTCCACGGGAACAAAGTGACCAATCGAGCCGTCGCAAGCCTCGATCCCGCTCCCTCAATGCCGGGGTTGACGTTCGCCCGCACTCACCGCGGCCGCGGCGGCAACGCCCACAGCGCACGCAGCCAACCCGTCGGCCCGAGCCCCTGCGCGAGAGCCCGCCTCAACGCCTTCCGCTGCGCCGACGTCGGCGGCGCGGCCGCGGGCCCGTAGCGCGAGGCGCTCAACGCGCGCAGGTACTCGGTCGCGTCCGGTGACGCGCCTAGGCGCTGCTCGAGCTGGCGCAGCGTCGTGCCGGTCGGCAGCGGGCGGCCGGCGCGCCGCAGCGCGGCCTCGAGCTCGGCCACCGCGCGGTCGAGCGGCGACAGCGGGCCGCGCCGGCGCCGGGCACGCAGCCAGCGGACCAACACGAAGGCGACGAAGACGACGGCGAGCCCGATCAATGCCAAGACCCACCAGGCCCGGCCCGTGCCCTCCTCGTCGGGCGCCGTCCCGGGGCTGTTGCGCAACGGGTCGAAGAGCAGGTTCGGCCGCAGCACGCCCGGCTGCTGCCCGCCCGGGCCACCCCCGGCCGCCGGGTCGGTCTCGGTCGGCGAGGTCGGGATCGGGGCCGGCGCCGCCTCCAGCGCGGCGATCTGCGAGCGCGCCGGGGTGGAGTCGGGCGTCGGGTCGTAGGTGATCCAGCCGAGCTCGTCGAACCACGCCTCGACCCAGGCGTGGGCGTCGGTGTCGCGCACGATCCAGGCGTCGCGGCGCTTCGAGAAGCCGCCCGGGCTGAACCCGGTGGCCACCCGCGCCGGGATCCCGCCCATCCGCAGCAGCAGCGCCATCGCACCCGAGAAGTGCTGGCAGTAGCCCTCCTTGGTGTCGATCAGGAAGGTGTCGAGAGGCGCGCGGCCGGCCGGCGGCTGCTGCGGCCGCTCGGAGTAGCCGAACGCGCCGCCGCGCAGGTAGCTGTTGACGAGCAGGATGTACTCGAACGGAGTCTCGGCGGTCGCGCGGAACTCCTTGGCCAGCTCCCAAGTCCGCTCGTACTGCGAGCGGCGGAAGGTGCCCTCGATCGCGTCGTAGCGCGTGCGCTGCACCTTCGGATAGGTGACGTAGCCGACGTCATCGTCGCCGAACGGCCGGAAGTGGACGACCGCCTCGTCGATCCGCCCGTCCGTGACGCCGCCCACCGATCGGACCGTCGGCTGGCGCCCCGGCAGGAACGGCACGGTGATCTCGAGCTGGTCGGAGCGCGCGACGCGGAAGCCCGTCCGGCTGGCCTGGCGCAGCTCGCCCGCCGTCGGCTCGGGGTCGTAGACCTCGGCTGTGTAGGAGTCGCCGCGCCGCAGCTCCGAGCTCGCCGTCCAGCGGCCGGGGACACCGGACGGGCGCAGCGGCCGCGTCGCGTTGTCGATCTCCATGATCGTGCCGGGGGCCGGGACGTCGAGCGTGCGCATTCGCCGGATCGAGACCTCGACCCTGTCCTGCCATCCCGGCTTGTTGCGCCAGTCCTCGCGCAGCTCCTCCTCGAAGTCGTCGCCGCCGCGCTCGGGCGCCTGCTCGTTCCAGCCCCTCCCGTCGAAGGTCGAGAGGTTGGCCGCCTTCCAGTAGTGCGGCTCGTCGGAGGCGACGCGCATCACCTCGTTGCCGTCGCGCGGCCAGTCGATCGGGCCGTAATCCTGGTTCCAGGAAAAGCGGATCGGGTCATCGGGCCCGATCCCCTCGGCGAACGCCTTGTAGTCGAACCACGGCTCGCCGCGGTCGGCGACCGCGGCCAGCGGCAGCGCGCCGGCCAGCGCCACGCCGAGCAGCGCGGCCACGCCCAGGCCGGGCCGCAGCGGCAGACGCTCGAGCCACAGGAAGCAGACGGTGAGCGCCGCGATCGCCGCGCCGAGCAGCAGCGGCCGCGTGCCGCCGAGCGAGACGACGGGCGAGACGACGAGCACGAGCAGCCCGATGAGCGAGAGGAACGGGTATCCGCGGGCGCCCCCGCCCCGCGGCCAGCAGGCGAGCTGCGCGGACAGGACGAGGAGCAGCGCGCCGCCGACCTGGAGCGCGGCGCGGGGCCACGGATCGCTGCCGTCGTAGGGCATCCGCACGGTGCCGAGCGACTGCGCGCCGCTCACTACGCCATCGATCAGCTCGCCCCAGTTGCGCGGCTTGAGGTACGTGAGGTCGATCCCGGACACTGCGACCGCCGCGAACAGTCCGGCTGCCGTGGCGGCCGGCAGCGCCAGCGTGTACCAGCGCGGCGGCACCCGCTCGCAGGCGATGACCAGCGCGGCGGCGGCCGTCGCCGCAGCCACCCACAGCAGGGCCCGGCCGGAGCTCAGCCCCGCGACCATCCGCTGCCACTCGAGCGCGCCCAGCGAGGCGAGCGCGGCAAACCCCAGCAGCCGCGCCGCCCACAGTGGCAGCAGCGCGTCCGGGCCGCGCTCGGATGTGGTCACTGCGCCGATTCCATCTCCTTCTGGCGCAGCTCGATGCGCCGGATCTTGCCGGTGAGCGTCTTCGGCAGCTCGTCGACGAACTCGATGCGACGAGGGTATGCATAGGCCGACAGACGCTCGCGGACGAACCTCTGGATCTCCTCCACCAGCTCGTCGGAGCCCTCGTGGCCCTTGGCCAGCACGATGAACGCCTTGACCACGTTGCCGCGGCGCTCGTCGGGCGACGCGACCGCGGCCGCCTCGGCCACCGCCTCGTGCTCGAGGCAGGCGGACTCGACCTCGAACGGCCCGATCCGGTAGCCGGCGGCGATGATCACGTCGTCGGCGCGGCCCTCGTACCAGACGTAGCCGTCCTCGTCGAAGCGCGCGGCGTCCTTGGAGTGGAACCACTCGCCGCCGAAGGTCTCCTCCGACGCCTCGTCGTTGCGCCAGTAGCCGAGCGGATAGTGCGGGTTGGAGCGCGCGCGCAGGCAGATCTCGCCGCGCTCGCCCTGCGGCACCGGCTTCTCGTCCTCGTCGAGGATCTGCACGTCCCAGCCCGGCATCGGCTTGCCCATCGACCCCTCGCGGACGTCCATGAACGGGTAGTTGGCGACCAGCGGATAGGACTCGGTGAGCCCGTAGTAGTCGAGCACCGTGAGCCCGTACTGCTCGCGGAACCAGCGGATCGCCTCCGGGTTCAGCGGCTCGCCCGCCGAGCACACGCGGCGGAACTTCTGCGGGTAGCGCGTGCCCGCGTCGGAGATCGCCATCATCGAGCGCATCGCCGTGGGCGTGGTGAAGACGTTGGAGGCCTCGTGGCGGGACAGGAAGTCCAGCTGCTTGTGCGGGTCGAAGCCGCCCTGGCGCTGATAGACCAGCTGCACGGCGCCGAGCCGCCACGGGCCGAGCAGCGGCGCGATGCCGGCCGCCCACGCCCACTCGCCCATGCCGTGGAACAGCTCGCCGTCCTGGACGTCGTGGCAGTAGACGAACTCCTCGTGCGCCAGCAGGTAGCGGTGCGCGTGCAGGATGCCCTTGGCGAGCCCCGTGGTGCCTGACGAGTAGTAGAGCTGCGCCGGGTCGTCGGCCGCCGTGTCGACCGCCTCGAACTCCGGGTCGCCGCCGGCCAGCAGGTCCTGGTCGAGGACCAGGACCTGGTCGGCCTTCACGCGGTCCTTGTTGGCCTCGTTGGTGACCAGCACCTTCGGCTCGGAGTCGTCGATCCGGTGCCGGATGCCGTCGTCGCCGTAGAGCACCGACATCGAGAGCAGGATCGCCCCGGCCTTGTAGGTGCCGAAGAAGGAGGCGGCGGTCTCGGGGGTCGGCGGGAGCAGCATGGCGACGCGGTCACCCCGCTCTACACCGTGGGCGCGCAGGACGTTCGCAAAGCGGTTCGACCACTCCTGCAGCTCGCCCCACTGGATCCGCCGGACCGTGCCCTCGAAGTCCTCGTGGATCATCGCGAGCTTGTCGGCCGGGTGCTTGTCGCAGCAGTCGGCCGCGATGTTGTAGCGATCGGGGACGCGCCACTCGTGCGCGGCGACGGCTTCCTCGTAGGTCCCGATATCCAGGGTCATCGCTCTCCTCCCCTCGACGTCCAGGCTGACGATACTGAGGGTGTGCGAGGCAGACGCCCTTTCAGCTACCGCACCTATCCGCGCGCTGACGTGCAGACCGTCATGGCCGAGCTGCTGCGCGAGGTCGCGCCGGAGATGGAGGCTCGCGGCTACCGGATCACCCAGCGCGCCGACGGGCGGCTTCGCTTCGAGCTGGAGTACCGCCGCGGCCTGCTGCGGCGCAAGCGCCACGACGCGGTGATGATCGACGTCGACGAGGGCGGTCGCGGGACCCAGGTCGTCGCGATGGGCGTCGCGCCGCGGTCGGTCCGCCGGCTGATGCGCGAGTTGGGACACTGACGCCCATGCAGCGGGCGGTGCTGGTCACGGGGGCGGCGAGCGGGATCGGCCGCGCGATCGCGACGCGGCTCGAGCGCGACGGCGCCCAGGTCCTGGCCGTCGACCTCGAGCCGGACGGCCCCGGCGTGCCCTTCGCCGCCGACCTGGAGACGCGCGAGGGCAACCGCGACGCCGTCGCCAAGGCACTCGACGAGTTCGGCCGCCTCGACGCCGTGATCCCCAACGCCGGCTACCAGCACGTCGCGCCTGTCGAGGAGTTCCCCGAGGACCGCTGGGACGCCATGATCGCGTTGCTGCTGACCAGCCCTTTCCTGCTCGCCCGCGCCGCCTGGCCGGCGCTGCGCGAGTCGGGCGACGGCCGCTTCGTCGCGATCGCCTCCGTCCACGGGCTCGTCGCCTCGCCGTTCAAGAGCGCGTATGTGTCGGCTAAGCACGGCCTGCTCGGGCTGGTGAAGACGCTGGCGCTCGAGGGCGCCGGCGAGGGCATCTCGGCCTGCGCGCTCTGCCCGGGCTACGTGCGCACGCCGCTGGTGGAGAACCAGGTCGCCGCTCAGGCGGAGGCGCACGGGATGTCAGAAGAGCGCGTGCTGGAGGAGGTCATCCTCGCCCCGCACGCCGTCAAGCGGCTGATCGAGCCGGAGGAGGTGGCCGACACGGTCGCGTTCCTCTTGGGTGACGCCGGCCGCGCTTTCACGGGCTCGGCGGTGTCGATGGACCAGGGCTGGACCGCGCGGTAGGCCCCCGGCGAACGTCAACTGCTGCTGGGTAGGGAGGCTGGGGTTTCAGCCGCGCGAATCGATCCCGCCCCCTCAATGCCCGGGGTTGACGTTCAATGGCGGCTCAGCCACTCCGCGATTTCGCGGTCGACCTCGGGCTCGTCGGTGAAGTACAGGTGGGCGGCGCCGGGCCACAGCGACAGCTCGGCGCCCGGGATGTCGGCGGCGAGCCGCTCGCCGTTGGCCGGCGGGATGAGCACGTCCTCCTCGCCGTGGACGACGAGCGTGGGCGCGCGGATGTCCTCGACCGAGGCGTCGTGGCCGTTGGCGGCAGGAGCTGGGCGCTGTAGTACTCGGCCTCGACCGGGAAGCGCAGGCGCTGGGCGATGTCCTCGGCGATCCGGTCGCCGCCGTCGGCGCGGGTGCGCGACGCGTAGTTGATCGGCACCGACGCCCACACCGCGTGCTCGGCGGTCATCTGCGCGCGCAGGCGGACGAAGGACACGACGTCGTCGGCGGCGGCCACATGGGCGTCGCCGCCACGCGTGGTCGCCCCCAGCACCAGCGCGCGAACGCGATCGGGATGCCGAAGCGCGACCTCCTGGGCGATCATCCCTCCGAGCGAGATGCCGTAGACGTGCGCGGATTCGACGCCCGCCGTCATCCAGCACCGAGACGGCGTCGTCGGCCATCTCGGCCACCGTGTACGGGCCTGGCACGCGCTCAGACCGTCCGACGCCGCGGTTGTCGAACGCCAACACGCGGAACTCGGCCAGCGCCGGGATCGTCCGCCACCAGCCGGTGGCGTTCATCCCGAGCCCCATGATCAGGAGGACGGGCGGCCCGGAGCCGCCCGTGTCCTCGAAATAGAGTTTCGCCCTCCGGTCCCCGGAAACCCCACCCGGCGACCTACGGGCGACGTTACCGTCCTCGTCGCCGCGTTCCTTGATCTTGCCCTCGAGCTGCGACATCACGTCGGGGTCACGCAGAGTCGTGACGTCGCCCAGCTCACGGCCCTCGGCGATGTCGCGCAGCAGACGGCGCATGATCTTGCCCGACCGCGTCTTGGGCAGGTCGTCGGCCCAGATGATGCGCTTCGGCCGCGCGAGCTTGCCGATCCGCTTGGCCACGTGCTCGCGGATGTCGCTCACCAGCTCGTCAGATCCGTCCCCGGTCCCCGACAGCGTCACGAACGCCGTGATCGCCTGCCCGCTGTCCTCGTCCTGCTGGCCGATCACCGCCGCCTCGGCCACGCGCTCGTGCGAGACGATCGCCGACTCGACCTCGGCCGTCGACAGCCGGTGGCCGGAGACGTTGATCACGTCGTCGACGCGCCCGATGATCCAGAAGTAGCCGTCGTCGTCGCGTCGCGCCGCGTCGCCGACGAAGTAGACATCTTCGCCGTACTTGGACCAGTAGGTCTCGACGAACCGGTCCTCCTCCTTGTAGAGCGTGCGCAGCATCGACGGCCACGGCTTGCGCAGGGTGAGGAACCCCTGCTCGGTGCCGGCGTCCTCGCCCTCCTGGGTGACGACCTGCGCCTCGATCCCCGGCAGCGGCGTGCCGGCGCTGCCCGGCTTGGCGTCCTGGATGCCCGGCAGCGTCGTGATCATGATCGCGCCGGTCTCGGTCTGCCACCAGGTGTCGACGATCGGGCACTTCTCGGCGCCGATCACCTTGTGGTACCAGAGCCACGCTTTCGGGTTGATCGGCTCGCCGACCGTGCCCAGCAGGCGCAGCGAGGACAGGTCGTGCTTGCCCGGGTGCTCGGCGCCCCACTTCATGCACGCGCGGATGGCGGTCGGGGCGGTGTAGAAGAGCGTCACCTTGTAGCGCTCGCACAGCTCCCACCAGATGTCCTTGTCCGGGTAGTCGGGCGCGCCCTCATACATCACCGACGTGCAGCCGTTGGCCAGCGGCCCGTAGACGATGTAGGAGTGCCCGGTCACCCAGCCGACGTCGGCCGAGCACCAGTAGACGTCCTTGTCGGGCTTGAGGTCGAAGACGTGCCTGTGGGTCCAGGCGACCTGCGTGAGGTAGCCGCCCGTGGTGTGCAGGATCCCCTTCGGCTTGGCCGTCGAGCCGCTCGTGTAGAGGATGTAGAGGGGGTGCTCGGCGTCCAGCGGCTCGGCCGGGCACTCCTCGTCGGCGGCCTCCACCACCGTGTGCCACCAGAAGTCGCGCCCTTCCTTCATCGAGCACTCGGCGTTGGTGTGCTGGACGACGATCATCGTCTCGAGGTGCTCGAGGTCGCCCATCACCTCGTCGACCTGCTGCTTGATCGGCGCCGTCTTGCCCTTGCGGCGCGCGCCGTCGACGGTGATCAGCGCCTTGGCCTCGGAGAACTCCATCCGCTCCTTGACCGACTCGGGCGAGAAGCCGCCGAAGACCAGGTTGTGCGGCGCCCCGATGCGTGCGCAGGCGAGCATCGCGACGACGACCTCGGGGATCATCGGCAGGAAGATCCCGACCACGTCGCCCTTCTCGATCCCGCGGTCCTTCAGGGCGTTGGCGAACTTCTGGACGTCGCGGTGCAGGTCGGCGTACGTGACGTCGCGCTCCTCGCCCTCCTCCCCGCGCCAGTGGAAGGCCACGCGGTCGCCGTTGCCCGCCTCGACATGGCGGTCGACGCAGTTGTAGGAGACGTTGAGCTTGCCGCCCACGAACCACTTGGCGAACGGCGGGTTGGACCAGTCGAGCACCTGGTCCCACTTCTCGGCCCAGTCGAGCGCGTCCGCCTGCTCGGCCCAGAAGCCCTCCGGGTCCTGCTCGGCCTTCTCGTGGATCCCGGGATCGGAGATGACTGCGTTCGAGGCGAACTCGCTCGGAGGCGAGAAGGTCTCCTGATCGAGCAGCTCCTCGAGCTGGGCCTCGAGCGTCGCTTCAGCCATCTCTGTCTCCTCTCAAGACGTCAGGGGGCGGCGGCCACAGGCCGCCGCCCCCCAATTTGTACCCCTTATGCGATCTAGTGCTCGACGAGCGCCTTCTCGGAGCCGAGGCCGGTCTCCGAACGGACGTAGAGCTCGTGGTAGGTGTGCTCGTTGCCGCGCTCCGAGCTCAGCATCGTCCCCAGCCAGCAGCCGAAGAAGCCGAGCGGGATCGAGATGATGCCCGGGTTCGACAGCTCCCAGCCGATCGGCGAGGTGGTGACGGTGTCCGCGCCCGGCCACACCTTCGGCGAGACGATGACCAGCGCGATCGAGCTGATCACGCCGAACAGCACGCCGGTGACGGCGCCCACGGTGTTGAAGCGCCGCCAGGTGAGCGCCAGCAGCAGCGCCGGGAAGTTGGCGCTGGCCGCCACCGCGAAGGCGAGGCCGACCATGAACGACACGTTCAGGCCGGAGCCGCCGATGACGGCGACGGTGATGGCGATGAGGCCGATCGAGATCGCCGCGATCTTGGCGACGATCACCTCCTCGTGCTCGGACTCCTTGCCCTTGCGGATGATGTTCGACCAGACGTCGTGCGAGACCGCCGCCGACGCCGAGAGCACCAGGCCCGCGACCACGGCGAGGATCGTCGCGAACGCGATGCCGGCGATCACGGCCAGGAACAGGTCGCCGCCGAAGGTGCCCTCACCGCCGCCGAGGAACGCCGCCAGGTTCGGCGCCGCCAGGTTGCCGCCGGTGCCGGCCGCCTCCACGCCGCCCTCGCCGAGGAAGGCGCGCGCGCCGAAGCCGATGAACGTGGTCAGCAGGTAGAAGAAGCCGATCAGGAACATCGCCCACACCACCGAGCTGCGCGCCGCCTTGGCGTTCGGCACGGTGAAGAACCGCATCAGGATGTGCGGCAGGCCCGCGGTGCCGAGCACCAGCGCCAGGCCGAGCGACACCGTGTCGATCGGCTTCGGCAGGAACGTGCCCGGGCCGAGCGAGAACGTCGACTCGGGGCCCTTGTTGGCGTCGGCCCGGTTGAACAGCTCGATCGGGTTGAAGCCGACCTTGCCGAGCACGAACAGCGACATGACCGTGATGCCGGTCATCAGCAGCACGGCCTTGATGATCTGCACCCACGTGGTGGCGACCATGCCGCCGAACACGACGTAGCAGAGCATGAAGAGGCCGGTCAGGATCACGGCCGGCGTGAAGTCGATGCCGACCAGCGCCTGGATGAGCACGCCCGCGCCGACCATCTGCGCGATCAGGTAGAAGGCCACGACGGCCAGCGTCCCGATGGCCGCCGCCGTTCGCGCCGGCCGCTCGCGCAGCCGGAAGGCCAGCACGTCGGCGATCGTGAACTTGCCGGCGTTGCGCATGCGCTCGGCCAGCAGGAACATGACGGTCAGGAAGGCGACGAGGAAGCCGATCGAGTACAGGAACCCGTCGAAGCCGTAGAGGAAGATCAGGCCGGCGATGCCGAGGAACGACGCTGCGGACAGGTAGTCGCCGGAGATCGCCAGGCCGTTCTGCGCGCCGGTGATCTGGCGTCCCGCGGCGTAGAAGCCGACCGCGCTGGTGGCGCGCTTGGACGCCCAGTAGGTGATGCCGAGCGTGATCGAGAGGACGATCGCGAAGATCACGACCGCCTCGACGTTGATGGCCGCGAACAGCCTCATCGCTGCACCTCCGTCTCGGTTGCCGCGGGCTCACGCTCGAAGCGGCCGTCGGACGCCAGCTCGCCGCCCTCGGCCATCTCGACGATGCGCGCCGCGAGCGGGTCGTAGTCGCGGTCCGCCTTGCGCAGGTATGCGATCCCGAGCACGAAGACCATCACGAACTGCGTCAGCGCCAGGCAGTAGCCGACGGTGAGGCCCTCGTAGACCGACTCCGCCATGAAGTCCTTGGCGTAGCCGCACAGCAGGATGAAGCCCATGTAGTAGGCCAGGAAGAAGATCGTCGCGGGCACGACGAACGACCGCCGCTTCCGCACGAGCTCCTGGAACTCCGGCGAGCGCTCGATGCGCTCCCAGTCGTGGACCGGCTCCCCCATCCTTCTCCTCCCTTCGAAGGTGTACTTCCGCGGGGGTACTACCCGGAACAGCGCGGGTCCTTGTGCGGAATCGCTCAAAGGTCGATCTGCGCGACGAACGGCGTCTTTGGCACGACGAACGGCGTCCGTCCGGCGGCGGCCGCCTCTATGCTCGCCCGCGAGGGTGGACGTCGCGCTCGGAGTTGTCCTGGGGTTGGCGCTCGCGGCCTCGCTGGCCGCGGGCTGGCGACTGGTGCGCGCGCCGCGCGTGCAGGACCCGTCGAGCTCGGCCATGCAGGGCGCCGTGCACGCCGCCACGTCGCTGCTGCCAGACCTGCGGCGCGGGCTCGAGGCCGGTGCGCGTGCCGCCGCGCCGCACCTGCGCACGCTCACCGGGGCGAACGCCATCGCGCTCGCCGACACCGAGCGGCTGCTCGCCTTCGACGGCCTGGGCGGCGACCACGAACACTCGCTCGCGGCCATCGCCGGAGAGGTGCGCGACGACCGCGTGCGCGTCGAGCCGCGGCTGCACTGCGAGCATCCCGGCTGCCCGCTGCGGTCGGCGATCGTGGCGCCGCTCGTGGTCCAGGACCGCCGCGTCGGCGCGTTGATCGCCCTCTATGACCGGCCCGGCCGCCTGCGCCTGGAGGAGACACGCGTGGTCGGCGAGGCCGCCGCGCTGGTGTCGGCCATGGTCGAGCTGAGCGAGATGGAGGCGCAGGGCGAGCGGCTCGCGCGCGCGGAGCTCCGCGCGCTGCGCGCTCAGATCTCGCCGCACTTCATCTACAACGCCCTCGCCGCCGTGGCCTCGTTCATCCACTCGCGCCCGGAGGAGGCGCGCGAGCTCCTGACCGAGTTCGCCGAGTTCATCCGCTACGCGTTCGCGCGCCAGCGCACCTATGTGACGGTCGCCGACGAGCTGCGCTACGTGGAGAAGTACCTGCGGCTCGAGCAGGCCCGCTTCGGCGAGCGCCTGAAGGTGCGCGTGCAGGTCGACCCCGAGGTGCTCCAGGCCGTCCTGCCCGTCCTGTCGCTCCAGCCGCTGGTGGAGAATGCGGTCCGGCACGGGGTCGAGCGCCTGCCGGAGGGCGGCCAGGTGGCGATCGAGGGGATCGACCTCGGCAACGACGTCGAGCTCCGGGTATCCGACTCCGGGGACGGCATCGACCCCGAGCGCGCCGCGGACGCGCTCGCGGGCCGGGGGCCCGGCATCGGACTGGGGAACGTCCACGGCCGCCTGCTGTCGACGTTCGGCGAGGGGTATGGCCTGCAGGTGGAGGGCACGACCGTGGTGATGACGCTGCCGAAGTTCCGGGCCGGGGTGCGCGCCGCGTGAGGGTGCTCGCCGTCGACGACGAGCTGCCCGCGCTCGAGGACCTCGTGCGCCTGCTCGAGGCCTCGCCGGCGGTCGAGCGCGTCGAGTCGGCGGCCTCGGCCGAGGAGGCGCTGGTGGCGCTCGGCGACGGCGCGGCGATCGACGCGGTGTTCCTCGACGTGCGGATGCCGGGGCTCGGCGGGCTCGAGCTCGCGCGCGTGCTGCGGCGCTTCGAGCAGCCGCCCGCCGTGGTGTTCGTCTCCGCGTTCGACGACGCGGCCGTCGACGCCTTCGAGCTGGCCGCCGTCGACTACCTGCGCAAGCCGGTCTCGCGGCGCCGGCTCGACGAGGCGATCGAGCGCGCGAGCCGCCGCACGCCGGCCGGCGAGACCGCGACGCTCGAGGACGAGACGCTGGCCGTCGACGTCCCGCGCGGCGGCACGCGGCTGCTGGCGCGCTCCTCCGTGCTCTACCTGCAGGCCCACGGCGACTACGTGCGCGTGGCCAGCACCGAGGGCCGCTACCTCGTGCGCGCGCGGCTCTCGGACCTCGAGGAGCGCTGGGCCGCCCACGGCTTCGTGCGCGTGCACCGCGGGTTCGTGGTCAACCTGCGGCGGGCGGTCGAGGTGCGGCCGCGGCTCAACGGGACCGCCGTGCTGGTCATGGCCGACGGTGGCGAGGTCCCGATCGCCCGGCGCCAGGTGGGAGAGCTGCGCCGGAAGCTCGGCGTATGAGCCTCCGCGACGAGCTCGCCGAGGGCACCGCCCACGGCGGCCTCTACCTGCGGCGGCTGATCCGCGCGCAGCTCGGCCTGGGCACGGTGGCGCTGCTGACCTTCGGCGGCATCATCGGCGCGCTGCCGCTGGCGCTGCTCCTGCTGCCGGGCCTGCAGGACGTGTTCGTGCTCGGCGTGCCGCTGCCGATCTTCATCATCGCCTGGCCGCCGTTCCCGCTGTTCATCGCCATCGGGATGATCTACGCGCGTCGCGCCGCCGCCCTCGAGGAGTCCTTCCGCGACCTCGTGGAGCCGCGCGATTGATCGCCGTCGCGGCGATCCTGGCCGTCACCGGCGCCACCGTCGGGCTCGGCCTCTACGGCGTGCGGCTGGCGCGCACCACGTCCGACCTGTTCGTCGCCTCGCGCGCGATCACGCCGTGGTGGAACGCGGCCGCGATCTCCGGCGAGTACCTGTCGGCGGCCTCCTTCCTGGGCATCGCCGGGCTGCAGATGAAGCTCGGCAGCGGCGCGCTCTGGCTCCCGCTCGGCTTCACCGCGGGCTACCTCGCCCTGCTGCTCTTCGTCGCCGCGCCGCTGCGGCGCTTCGGCGCCTACACGATCTCCGACTTCGCCGAGGCGCGGCTGCGCTCGCCGCGCATCCGCGTGCTGGCCGCCGTCGTCGTGCTCGGCATCGCCGGCTTCTATCTGGTGCCCCAGCTCAAGGGCGCGGGCCTCACGCTGGGCGAGGTCACCGGCGCGCCGTACTGGGTCGGCGTGGTCGCCGTCGGCGCCGTGGTGGCGCTCAACGTCGCCTCGGGCGGCATGCGCGGCATCACCTACGTGCAGGCCTTCCAGTACTGGCTCAAGACGTTCGCCATCGCGCTGCCCGCCTGCCTGCTGCTCATGCACCTCGGCGGGCTGCCCGAGCGCGCCGCCATGTTCGGCCAGGAGCTGCCGGCGGCGGGCGACGCCGGGCTCGTCGTGCAGCTCGAAGAGCCGCAGGCGGTGACCTTCCCCGAGGCGACCACGTACACCGTCGACGGCGTTCCCGCGGAAGCCGCCGAGGGCGAGGAGCTGACGCTGCCGGCGGGCGAGATCGAGCTGCCGCCCGGCGCCGTCGTGCCGGTCGCCGACGGCATCGAGGCCCAGACCGGCGAGGACTGGGCGCGCCCGGTGGAGAGCGGCGGCCCGACGTCGCCGGTGTTCGTCTACTCGCTGCTGCTGGCCACCTTCCTGGGGACCATGGGCCTGCCACACATCCTCGTCCGCTTCTACACCAACCCGGACGGCCCGGCCGCGCGCCGCACGACGGTGCGCGTGCTCGGGCTGCTGGCGATCTTCTACGCCTTCCCGCTCGTCTACGGCGCGCTCGGCCGCGTGCTGGTGCCCGAGCTCTACCTCACCGGCGACACCGACTCGGTGGTGCTGCGCCTGCCCGAGGCGGCCTGGCCAGGCCTGCCCGGCGAGCTGCTCGGCGCCCTGGTGGCGGCCGGCGCCTTCGCGGCCTTCATGTCGACCGCGTCGGGGCTGATGGTCTCGGTGGCCGGGACGATCTCCTTCGACCTCTGGCGCGACCGCTCGTCGCACCGGCGGCGCCGCTTCCGGCTCGCCGCGCTCGCCGGCGTGCTGCCGCCGGTGGCGCTCGCCCTGATCGCCCGCGGGCTCGACATCTCGGTGCTCGTCGGCTGGGCCTTCGCGCTCGCCGCCAGCACCTTCTGCCCGCTCCTGCTGCTGGGGATCTGGTGGGAGGGGCTGACGGCGCGCGGCGCCGCGGCCGGCCTCGTCAGCGGCGCCCTGCTGGCCACCGGCGCGATCTTCGCCGGGCTGGCGATCGAGGGAGGGCACCCGACGGTGAACGCGCTGCTCACGCAGCCGGCCGTGCTGTCCGTGCCCGTGGCGTTCGCCGTGATGGTGGCCGTGTCGTACGCCGACCGGCGCGGGCGCCGCCCCGTCGACGCAGAGCTGCTCGCCATGCACGCCCCCGAGGGCCTGGGGCTCGGCCTCGAACCGGACCAAGAGCCGATGGTCGGCCGGCCGGTGGGCGCATAGGATCGCCGCC
>CAWIFM010000007.1:0-207069 GCA_963835525.1 uncultured Solirubrobacteraceae bacterium | reverse complement strand
GCCGCGGGTGCACGATCGGCGCGTCGGGCAGCGCGCCGTCGGCGCGCGGCGTGTGGTGGTCGGTGACGACGACGTCGAGCCCCGCGCGCGCGCGCCGCCGCGACCTCCTCCACGGCCGTGATCGCGCAGTCGACGGTGACCAGCAGGTCGGTCCCGCGGGCGGCGAGCCGCTCGACGGTCGCCATCGCCAGGCCGTAGCCGTCGTCGATCCGGCTCGGCAGGTACCAGTCGACGTCGGCGCCGAGCGTGCGCAGCGCGCGGACGAGGACGGCGGTGGCGGCGACGCCGTCGACGTCGTAGTCGCCGTGCACGGTGATCCGCGACGCGGCGCTGGACGTGGCCGAGGATCCGCTCCGCGCCGGCCCGCAGGCCCCCGAACGCGTCGAGCGCGTGCGCGTCGGCGCCGGCCAGGAACTCGCGCGCGGCGGCGGGCGTGTCCAGCCCGCGGCGCACCAGCACCTGGGCGACGACGTGCGAGACGCCGAGGTCGGCGCTCAGCCGCTCGGCGGCGGCGTAGTCGTACGGCGTGACGGCGAAGCGGGTCTCCATCCCGCGCCCCAGCGTATGTCCGGGTGCCGACGGAAAACGTCAACTGCGGCTGGGTAGGGAGCGGGGATGACCGCGCCGGCGGTCCCTGGCGAGTTTCGGTCGAATAGCGACCGAAACTGCCACGCACCCTCGCCGCGGCGCGATCGCCGCTCCCTTACCCAGCCGCAGTTCCGACCTTCAGAACCGCACGTCGCCCAGCCGCGGCAGGGTCTCCCAGTCGCCGGTGCCGCGCAGCGCGGCGGCCGCGATCACGTTCGCGGCGTGCGTGCAGCGCTCGGGGTCCCAGCCCTGCGAGCAGCCCGAACACGAAGCCGGCGGCGAACGCGTCGCCGGCGCCGATCTCGTCGACGACCTGCTCGGTCGTGGCGGGCGGGACCTCGCTCAGCTCGCCGCCCGGCGGCCACGATCGCGCCGCGCTCGCCGATGCGCACGACGGCGTCCCGGCACCGGGAGCGCCTCGATCACGGCCTCCGGGCCGCGGACCCCGAGCAGCGTCTCGCCCTCGCCGGCCGCCGCACAGGTACCAGTCCACGTGCTCGCAGCACCGGCTCCATCGCCGGCGGCGGCCGCCGCCGGGCTCTCCCACAGCGCCGGCGCGGTAGTTCGGGTCGAACGTGACGATCGGCGCCGGCGGCGTGGGCGCTGTGTGTGAACATCGACGACGGCTCGCGGGGCTGGTCGCCGAGCGCCATCGTGATCCCGGATAGATCCACGACCTTGGCGCCGGCCAGAGCGCGTTGGGCACGTTGCCGGTCGAGATTCGGCCGGCGGCCGAGCCGCGGCGGTAGTAGGCGTCCGACGAGCGGCCGTCGGCCCGCTCACTTGTAGAACAGGCCGGTCGGCGCGGCAATGTCCTCGACCACGTAGCGCAGATCGACCCCCTCGGCCTCCAGCGCGCCGCGCACCAAGGCGCCGAGCCGGTCCGCGCCCAGCCGCGAGATCCACCGCACCGGCACGCCGAGCCGCGACAGAGCCACCGCGGTTGGACTCGGCGCCGGCGATCCGCAGGCGCAGCAGCGCATCGAGCTCGAGCTCGCCGTCCTCGACCGGGTCGAGCAGCGCCATCGTCTCGCCGACGGCGACGACGCGGCTCACGTGAACGGTGCGCGCGGGCCGGCGGGGTAGTCGACGCCGCGCTTGGCGAGCCGGTCGCGCACGCGGCGCTTGATCGCCACGACGGTCGACTCCTCGGCCCGCGTCTGCTCCTTCAGTTCGGAGATCTCCCTGCACCCGCGCGGCCTCGTCGTCGTCACCGCGGGCGAGCGCGTCGCGTAGCCGGACGAACAGCTCCGGCGCGCAGTTGGCGAGCGCGCTGATCGAGCCGGTCGAGCCGGCGCGGACCGACGCAGGAGCAGCGGCTCGGTGCCCGTGTAGAGCTCGAAGTCGTGGCCGTTGACGGCGTTCAGGTATGCCTCGTGGCGCGCGAAGTCGCCGGTCGAGTCCTTCATGCCCGCGAAGCCGGCCGCGGCGAGCTCGCCCGCCAGCGCCGGGTCGAGGTCGTTCACCGTGCGCGGCGGGATGCTGTACATGAACGCCGGCTGGTCGCCCGCGGCCTCGAGCACCGCGAGGAAATGGCGACGCAGCTGCACCTGGGTGACCGGATAGAACCACGGCACGTAGGCGGCCACGGCGTGCGCGCCGGCGGCGAGCGCACGGCGCGTCAGCGCGACCGTCGCGCGGGTGCCGGCCGCCCACCTGGGCGATCACGCGCAACGAGCCCTCCCCCACGGCCCGCTCGACCAGCGCGGTCACTTCCTCGTGCTCGAGCAGGACGCCCTCGCCGGTCGTGCCGGCCACGAACACGCCGTCGAGCCCGGACTCGGCCAGCCATGCCACGTGGGCGCCGAACGCGTCCAGATCGAGCGCTCCGTCCGGCCCGAACGGCGTCGCGACCGCCGCAGGTTCCTCACCATTCGGCGACGCTGCCGTCGGCTGCGCCAGACCGGGTTGCGCCACGGCTCCGCGGCGGCCGCACGCACCCGCTCCTCGTCGATCTCCACGCCCAGCCCGGGCCCTGCGGCACGGCGATGTGGCCGTCGACGACGTCGAAACCGTCGGGTCGAGCACGTAGTCGAGCAGATCGGCGCCCTCGTTGTAGTGGATGCCGAGGCTCTGTTCCTGGATCACGGCGTTCGGCGTGCACGAAGTCGACCTGCAGGCAGGCCGCCAGCGCGACCGGCCCGAGCGGGCAGTGCGGCGCGAGCGCGACGTCGTACGCCTCGGCCATCGCGGCGATCCTGCGCATCTCGGTGATGCCGCCGGCGTGCGACAGGTCGGGCTGCATGATGTCGACCGCGCCGGCGTCAGCACGTCGCTTGAAGTCCCAGCGCGAGTACAGGCGTTCGCCGCGGCGAGCGGGACGCGGTGTGGCCGGGCGAGCTCGCGCAGCGCCTCGGGCGTGCTCGGGCAGCACCGGCTCCTCGACGAACAGCGGGGTGCGGCTCGAGTGCGCGCAGCAGCAGCTGGCCATCGGCGTGCACGCGGCCGTGGAAGTCGACGCGAAGTCGACCCGGTCGGCCGAGCGCGTCGCGGCCAGCCGCTCGGCCGCCGCCTCGACGCGCGCGCTCGGAGTCGAGCTAGTGCAGCTCTTCGGTCGCGTTCATCTTGACGGCGGTGAAGCCCGGCCGCGCCTGCGCCTTCTCGGCCTGCGCGACGATGTCCTGCGGCCGGTCGCCGCCGATCCAGCCATAGACGCTCATGCGGTCGCGCACCCGGCCGCCGAGCAGTTCGTGCACCGGCACGCCCAGGGCCTTGCCCTTGATGTCCCACAGCGCCTGGTCGATGCCGGCGATCGCGCTCATAGGACCGGGCCGCCGCGGTAGAAGCCGCCGCGGTAATGCATCTGCCAGTGGTCCTCGATGCGCAGGGTCTTGCCCGATCAGGTACTCGGCCAGTTCGTCGACGGCGGCGCGCACGGTCGCGGCGCGGCCTTCGACGATCGGCTCGCCCCAGCCGGTGACGCCCTCGTCGGTCTCGATCCTCAGGAACAGCCAGCGCGGCGGGACGACGAAGATCTCGAGTGCGGTGACCTGCATCACGCGCGCCTGGTGCGACTCCCCTGCCGCATCCTGATCAACCAGACCACGGCCATGCCGACGACGGCGCCCGGATGCCTCGACGCGCTGACCATGTCCGCATCCGCGGGCCGGGACCTGAAACCGCTGATGATGAACCCGAACACGACCGACCCGACCACGGCGCCGAGGACGCGCCGACGATCCGCACCAGACTTGTCATCCACGTAGATCGTGAAGTGCCAGAGGCCAGGCCCATCATGACCGAGACGGGCCCAGACATCAGCGGGGCCTCCGTGCCGCTTATTGCGCGGCTTCTTCGGCTTCCGTACGTCATCGCGCGGTCCTGCGGCGTGGCGTCCGGGCCGGCGGGCGGGCTCGGCCATTCCCGCTCGAGCGGGCACGGGCCGCCGCGGGGCGGCCTTGGGCTCGGCCACGGCGGTGCTCGAGGCGGGCGGAGCTCCGCTTGGTGCCTAGGTCGCGCACCATCTCGTCGAACTCCTCCCGCGAGACGCCCTGCTGCGGGTCGTCCGGCGTCGTGAGCCGGCGGTTCGCCCGGCGGCGCGTCTTCCTACGTCGACATGGCCCGGGCCGCCGCCGACCGCGTAGGGGGGGCACGATGCCGTCGTTCTCCTCGCGGATGCGCCGGATGCGCCGGCGGTAGACGGGCTCGCGCTGCTTCCAGGCGTGAGCACCGGCGAGGCGATGAACACCGACGAGTAGGTGCCCGAGAGGGTCCCGATGAACAGCGCGACGCGAACGCCTGCAGCGTCTCGCCGCCGAACAGCAGCAGCGCGAGCACGGGCAGCCCGGGCAGAAGCTGGTGGCCAGCGAACGGGCCAGGACCTCGGACATCGAGCGGTTGACGATCTGGGTGAAGGCCGCCCCGCGGCATGCGCGGGACGTTCTCGCGAACGCGGTCGAACACGATGATCGTGTCGTAGAGCGAGAAGCCCAAGACGGTGAGCAGCGCGGCCACGGTCGCTGTCGTCACCTCCAGGCCCAGGAGTGCGTAGACGCCCGCGGTGATCAGGAGGTCGTGCATGACCGCGACGAGGACGGGGACGGCGTACTTCCACTCGAACCGCAGCGCGATGTAGGCGCGATGACGAGCAGCGACGCGATGATCGCGACGATGGCGTTGTCGGCGACGGCCTGGCCGAAGGTCGGGCCGATCGGGTTCGACGAGAAGTTCTGGCGCTGCCGAACGCCTTGTCGAGGTCGGCGCGGACCTTGGCGACCTCAGCCGGCCCGAGCTGCCCGGCGGAGATCTGGAGGACGTTTCGCCGAGTTCCTGCTCGTGACCCGCTGGATCTTCGCGTCGCCGAGCCCGCCCGGCGCGATGATGTCGCGGACCTGGCTCTGTCGCAGCCTGCTCGACCGCCGTCTTGATCCGCGTGCCCGACTCGAAGTCGATGCCCAGGTTCAGCCCGTTGGCGCCGATGGCCAGCGCGCACACGAGCAGGATCACGCCCGACATCGAGAAGAACCACTTCGACGCGCCGACGAAGTCCAGCCGGAAGCGCCCGGAGGCGGCTTGCCGGCCCCGGCGCACGGGTGGGCAGCAGCGTCCGCGCAGAGCCGAGGATCGCCTGGGTCGCCAGGACCGCGGTGATCAGCGAGACGATGCGCGCCGACGCCGAGGGTCAGCGCGAAGCCCTTCACGCCCGCGGTGGCCAGCACGAAGAGGACGAACGCCACCATGATCGTGACGACGTTGGCGTCGATGATCGTCGAGAGGCCCTTCTTGTAGCCGGCGGCGATCGCCGCCGGGACCGCTCGCCCGGCCCGGGCCTCTTCCTTTATTCGCTCGAAGATGACGATGTTCGCGTCGGCCGCGACGCCGATCGTCAGGATCAGGCCCGCGATGCCCGGCAGCGTGAGCGTGATCGGGATGATCTTGATCAGCGCGAAGAAATAGATCGCGTAGATCAACAGCGCGACCGACGCGATCACGCCGAGCACGCGGTAGAAGACGATCAGGAAGAGAGACGACCACGAAGGCCGACCGCGCCCGCGATCAGACCCTGGTCCAGCGCCTGCTTGCCGAGCGTCGCCGAGACCTGCGACGAGAGATCAGCTCGAGCCTGATCGGCAGGGCGCCGGTCTTCAGGATGTTCGCCAGCTCCTGGGCGCTGTCGATCGTGAACCCCGCCCCGGATCTCGCGTCGGCGAGCTCGATGCCGTCGGGATCTCGCGGTAGTCGATGAACGGCGTCGAGATCAGCTCGTTGTCGAGCGCCACCGCGAAGTGCTGGATCTTCGGCTGCGGGTTCCCCCAGCTGGCCGGCCCGCGGATCGCGATCTCCCTGGTGATGCCTGGAACGCCTCGTGGCCCTTGTTCGCTGAAGTCGAACTTGACGATCGGCTGCGCCGCCGGCGGTCGAAGTCTGCTGCGGGGTTCTTGATGTCGTTGCCCGAGAGCGCCGGGTCGTCGCTGCGAGGACTTAGTAGCGGTCGGGGTTGGGGACCGGCGTTGTCGCTCTGCTCGGCCTCGGCCGACCAGGAGCCGTCGGGGCTGGACCACGGCGCGCGCGCCCGGCGGTTTCCGGCGACGCCGCCGGTCGCTTGTGTCCTCCGGCCCGCGGCACGCCTGCTTGGACTTCTCGTTGAACAGGTACCACTGCGGCCCGTGGGCTTGTTGTTGCCGTCCTCTGACCTCCGGGCGCTTGAGCGCCGCTTGACCGCGTCGTAGTACCGGGATCGGCGCGCCTCGGTGCCGCCGGTCACCGCCGGGTTGGCTCGGCCTCGGGCCGAGGACGTTCTCTCCCAGTCGTAGAAGTACATCTGCGCCGTCTTGCCGATCTGCTGGGCCGCGCGCTCGGCGTCCTGCACGTTGGGCAGGCCGACGGAGATCTGGTCGCCGCCCGAGCGCTGGATCTCGGGCTCGGCGACGCCGAGCTGGTCGACGCGCTCGCGCATGATGTCGATCGAGCGGTCGAGCGCCTCCTGGGTGACCGTCGGCTGCTGCGGCGTGGGCTTGGCCTGGTAGACCAGCTCGACGCCGCCCCTGAGGTCGAGGCCCAGCCGCGTCTCCTTGTCGAGACGACGAAGACCGAACCTGCGAGCAGGCCGACGACGAGCAGCAGGATGAGGCGCGTTGCGGCGGCGGTCGGTCATGAACCGGGGTGATGGGTAGCCCGCGCTACTTGGAGGGCGTCAGCACGACCAGCAGCCCGCCGTCGTCGTCGTAGGCGGGGAACAGGTCGGCGATGGCCTGGGCGGGCAGATCGCCCTCGGCGTTGACCGCGACCGCCTTGTCGAGCGCGCGCACGCCCCACTCCAGCACCGTGCCGACGTGGTCGGCGCCGTCGTCGAAGCGAGCCCGAGCACGTCGCGCACCGGGCGGCCGATGACCCCCTCCTCGTCAGGCCGGTGAGCTCGAACGAGCCGCGGCCGCAGCCGATCACCCGGCCCTCCTGGTCGCAGACGAAGAACGCGGCGTCGGGCGCCGGGTAGTAGTCGTCGAGCAGCTCGAAGAGGAACGCGAAGCCGCACTTGGCGCAGCCCTTGGGCGCGGCGAAAGCCGGCGGGCGATCGGTCCGCGGTCGAGCGCTGCCCGCAGTTGGGGCAGATGAAGAGGTGCGCCATGGTCGGCAAGCCGAGACGCCGCGGCGCGTCAAGGCACGATCAGAAGAGCGCGGGGTCGCGCGTCCGGCGGCTCGAGGCCGAGGTGCCGCCACGCGCGCCCCGTCGCGCTGCGCCCGCGCGGCGTGCGCTGGAGCAGGCCGCGCTGGAGCAGGTAGGGCTCGTAGACGTCCTCGATCGTGTCCGGCTCCTCCCCCACCGCGACCGCGAGCGTCGACAGCCCGACCGGGCCGCCGCCGAACTGCGCGCAGATCGCGCGCGAGGATCTCGCGGTCCAGCCGGTCCAGGCCCTCGCTCGTCGACCTCGAGCAGGTCGAGCGCCGCGTCGGCGACCGTCGCGTGATCCGCCGCCGCCGCGCACCTCGGCGTAGTCGCGCACGCGCTTGAGCAGCCGGTTGGCCACGCGCGGCGTGCCGCGGCTGCGCGCGGCGATCGCGCGCGCGCCGCCTCGTCGATCCGCTCGCCGAGGATGCGGCCGAGCGCGTGACGATCGCGGCGAGGTCGTCCGGGTCGTAGTGCTCGAGGCGGTGCTGGATGCCGAAGCGGTCGCGCAGCGGCGTCGTCAGCAGGCCGGCGCGGGTCGTCGCGCCGATCAGCGTGAACGGCGGCAGGTCGAGCGTGACCACGCGCGCGCCCGCGCCCTGGCCGACGGTGATCGGCAGCTGGCGGTCCTCCATCGCCGGATAGAAGGTCTCCTCGAGCGCGCGCGGCAGGCGGTGGATCTCGTCGACGAAGAACACGCTGCGCGGCTCGAGCGCGGTCAGGAACGCGGCGACGTCGCCCTTGCGCTCGAGCGCCGGGCCGGCGGTCTGGACGAACGGCACGCCGAGCTCGGTGGCGACGATCTGCGCCAGCGACGTCTTGCCCAGGCCGGGCGGCCCGGCGAGCAGCACGTGGTCGAGCGCCTCGCCGCGGGCCGCGGCGGCCTCGATCGCGACGGCGAGCTGCTCCTTCACCGCGTCCTGGCCGACGAACTCGTCGAGCGGGCGCGGGCGCAGCGTGCGCTCGAAGTCGTCCTCGGGGAGCGCGTCGGGCGTCTGGATGCGTCGGCGCGGGCGTGGGTCACCGCCGCGCGCCCCCAGCGCGTGGGCGATCAGCTCCTCGGGCGTGTCGCCGGGCGCGCCGTCGAGCAGCTCGTCGGCCTCCGCGGGCGAGAAGCCCAGCCCGAGCAGGCCCTCGCGGGCGAGCAGCCGCGGGTCGTCGCCGCGGGTGATCGCGATCGGCTCGTCGGGCGCGCCGCCGACCTTCTCGCGCAGCTCGACGATGATCCGCTCGGCCGTGCGCTTGCCGATGCCCGGCACGGCCTGGAGCCGCGCGACGTCGCCGGCGGCGATCGCGCCGATCAGCTCGCGCGGCGGGCCGCCGGAGAGCACGGCCAGCGCGACCTTCGGCCCGACCGACTGGACGCCGAGCAGCAGCAGGAAGAGGTCGCGCTCCTCCTCGGTGGCGAAGCCGTAGAGCAGCAGCGCGTCGTCGCGGACGACCAGGTGGGTGTGCAGCGACGGCTTGCCGACGCGCGGGACGTGGCGCAGCGTCTCGGCGGAGACGGCCAGCCGGTAGCCGACGCCGCCGCACGCGACGACGACGTGGTCGGGGCGGCGGACGGCGACCTCGCCCGCGACCAGCGCGATCATGCCGGCCACCGCCGCCGCGAGCGGCGCGCGGTTGGCGTGGCAGATCGCGACGGCGAGCGCGTCGGCCGCGTGGTCGGGCCGGGGCGGCTCGGGCAGCGACAGCAGCGTCTGGACCATCCGCTGCACCTGGTCCTTGGCGGCCCGGCCGGAGCCGCAGACCGCGCCCTTGACCTGCTGGGGCGTGTAGCGAGGCGGAGGGCATGCCCGCGCTGGCCGGCGGCGAGCAGCACGACGCCGCGCGCCTGGCCGACGGCGAACGCGCTGCGCGCGTTGGCGCCGAAGTAGAGGTCCTCGACCGCCACCGCGTCGGGCTCGTGCTCGTCGATCAGCTCGCCCACCCGCGCGTGGATCGTCGCGAGGCGCCGCGGCGCTCGAGCGCCGGCGGCGTCTCGATCACCCCGCCGTCGAGCGCGACCAGCCGGCCGCGCCGCTGCGCGACGACGCCGTAGCCCGTGTTGGCGGTGCCGGGATCGATGCCGAGGACGATCATTGCATGGGGGATTCTGCGCGGCGGGCCGGACGCCTTCGGCGCGAGGGTTGAACGGCGGCAGGTACGGAGAGGCTGGAACGCGCGCGAGGGTCGCGGATCCTCGAGTGGCACCAAACCTTCGCTATCCGAAGCGCAGATAGCCACTCGACGGCAGTGGCACTTAAGTGCCCACCACCAGGGAACGCAGATGCACTTGAGCCACCACGCTCCCCTCCTAGAGAATGCCGTTACGGCAACCGCGCAGCAGCCCACGCTTCCTCGGCGCCTGCAACAGAGCGGCCGGCAGCTCAGCCGCCGGGCAGCGAGGACCCGGCGAAGCCGAAGAACCAGAGGCCGAAGCCGGCCAGTGCGACGCCGACGGAGACGATCATCACCCCGTCGTTCAGCACGCCGCAGCTTGCGGGTGGAGCCTTGCGCTCGCCGCGCATCGAGCGCATCCATCGGGGGCCTGCTCGGGCAGGTCGTAGTTCGTGCTTGCGTGTAGACCTGATGCATTCGCGGTCCAGCACGGCCGGAGCAGCTTGGCCATGATCGCCATCCCGATCGGCAGCCCGATGAACACGAGCAGGTAAGGGCCCGAGCGTGGGTGCGGAGGTGTCGGCGAGCTTGGGACGCGGCGTAGACGAGCGCGAGCGGGATCCCGAGCCACATCACGATGCTGCCGAGGCCCATCAGCAGCCACGAGGAGGATCGCAGGGGGCGACCAGGACAGACGCTCGCATCACGGACGTCAGGTACCCGCAGACGCGGCCTCAGCCCGCGACGCGCTCGAGCACCTCGGCGTCGACGTCGAAGTTCGCGTGCACCGCGTCGACGTCGTCGTTGTCCTCGAGCGCGTCGATCAGCCGCAGCAGCTTGGCCGCGCCGTCCTCGTCGACCGGGACGCGCACTCTTGGGCTGCTGCGTGACCTCGGCGTTCTCGATCGCGACGCCGGCCTCGTCCAGCGCGGCGCGCACGGCGGCCAGGTCGGACGGCTCGGTGAGGATCTCGAAGACGTCGTCGTCGATCGCGATGTCCTCGGCGCCGGCGTCGATGGCGACCATCAGGTCGTCCTCGGCGTAGCGCTCGCCGTCGACGACGACGACGCCCTTCTTGTCGAACAGGTAGGCGACGGAGCCGGGCTCGCCGAGGTTGCCGCCGTGCTTGGAGAACATGTGGCGGACCTCGGCGCCGGTGCGGTTGCGGTTGTCGGTCACCGCCTCGACGAGCATCGCGACGCCGCCGGGGCCGTAGCCCTCGTAGAGGACCTCCTCGAGCGCGTCGGCGTCGGCGCCCTCGCCGGTGCCCTTGGCGATCGCGCGCTCGATGTTGTCCTTGGGCATCGAGGCGTCCTTGGCCTTCTGGACGGCCAGCGCCGAGCGCCGGGTTGCCCTCGGGGTCGCCGCCGCCCTCCTTGGCCGCCACCGTGATCGCGCGCGCGAGCTTGGTGAACAGCTTGCCGCGGCGGGCGTCGACGATCGCCTTCTTGTGCTTGATCCCCGCCCATTTGGAGTGTCCGGCCATGGCGGCGAGTCTAGGCGCTACCAGCGGGCCTCGGCTCGCCAGAGCTCGTTCGAGCGCGACTCGCGTCCTTGTAGGTGTCCATGCAGTCCCAGAAGCCCGTCGTGCCGGAACGCGCGCAGCTCGCCGTCGGCGGCCAGGCCCTCCAGCGGCTCGCGCTCCAGCACGCGGTCGCGCAGGTAGTCGAGCACGCCCGGCTCGAAGACGAAGAAGCCGCCGTTGATCCAGTGCTCGCCGCGCGGCTTCTCGTGGAAGCCGGTGACGCGTCGTCGCCGTCGAGCTCGCGACGCCGAACTGCAGCTCGGGCCGCACGACGGTCATCGTCGCCGCGCCGCCGTGCGCGCGGTGGAGGGCGAGCAAGCGCCGCAGGTCGATGTCGGCGACGCCGTCGGCGTAGGTCGCGCAGAACGCTCGGCAGGCGGTCGCGCACGCGGTGCACGCGCCGCCGGTCGGCGTGTCGCGCCGGTGTCCACGCACTCGACGCGACGCCGCCGGCCAGCGCTCGTGCGCCGACGCGCTCGATCTGCTCGCCGATGTAGCCGGTGCAGAGCAGGAAGTCGCGGAAGCCCGCGCGGCGTAGAGCCCGACACGTGCCAGAGGATCGGCCGCCCGCCGATCTCGACCAGCGGCTTGGGGATCGCTGCGCGTGTCTGCAGCCGCGTGCCGCGCCCGCCGCACAGGATCACGACCCTGCATCGAGCGCCGCGTCGATCCTGCCGCGCCGATGCGCGGCGCCTGCCGATCTTCAAGGCCTACGACATCCGCGGCATCCACGGCGACCAGATCGACGGCGACGCCGCCGAGCCGATCGGCCGCGCCTTCGCCCGCGTGCTCGGCGAGCTCGCGGCAAGCCGACGACCGAGCTGCGCGTCGGCCTCGGCCGCGACATGCGCCTGACCGCGCCCGAGCTGGCCGCGCGCTACCGCGACGGCATGGTCGCCGAGGGCGCGCACGTGCTCGACGCCGGCCAGGTCGGCACCGAGATGCTCTACTTCCTCGTCGGCTCGCGCGACCTCGACGGCGGGCTGATGTGCACCGCCTCGCACAACCCGAAGGCCTACACGGGCGCCAAGCTCGTCGAGCGCGGCGCGATCGCGCTGTCGGGCGACGAGGGCATCCAGGACATCCGCCGGCTGATCGAGGACGGGCCTCGGCGATCCGCCCGGCGCGGCGGCTCCGTCGAGGAGGTCGACATCTACGAGGAGTTCCAGGCCGCCGCGCTGAAGTCCATCGACCCGGCGACGGTCAAGCCGCTGAAGGTCGTCGTCGACGGCGGCAACGGCATGGCCGGCCCGATGGTCGGGCCGCTGCTCGAGCAGCTCGGGCCTCGACCTCGTGACACCTACTGGACGCCCGACGGCAACTTCCCCGACCACGAGCCCAACCCGCTGCTGGAGGAGAACCGCGCGTTCATCATCGACAAGGTCGCCGCCGAGGGCGCCGACCTCGGCATCGCCTGGGACGGCGACGCCGACCGCTGCTTCTTCATCGACGACACCGGCGCGCTTCGTCGACGGCGACTTCCTCACCGCGCTGCTCGCCGAGTCGCTGCTCGCGAAGCAGCCCGGGCGCCGACATCCTCTACGACGTGCGCGCCTCCCGCGCGGTGCCCGACACCGGTCGAGCGCGCCGGCGGCACGCGCGCACATCAACCGCGTCGGCCACGCGTTCTTCAAGACGCGCATGCGCGACGAGGGCGCGACTTCGGCGGCGAGGTCTCCGGCCACTACTACTTCCACGACTTCTACAACGCGGACTCCGGCACGCTCCCGGCGCTGCTGATCCTCGAGCTGCTGTCGCACGAGGGCGCGAAGCTGTCCGAGCTGCTGGAGCCGCTGCGCCGACGTACTTCATCTCCGGCGAGATCAACTCCGAGGTCAGCGACCGCAGGCCAAGATGGCCGAGATCGAGGAGCGCTACGCCGACGGCGAGATCACCAACCTCGACGGCGTCTCGGTCGACTACGACGACTGGCACTTCAACGTGCGCCCGTCGAACACCGAGCCGCTGCTGCGCCTGAACCTCGAGTCGCTGGTCTCGCGAGCAGGACATGGAGCGCCGGCGCGACGAGGTGCTCGGGCTCATCCGCGCGTGACCGCCGGCATCCACTGCCTCCCGATCCCGACGCCGTTCGCGGTCGGGCGCGTCAACTGCTACCTGATCGAGGACGACCCGCTGACGCTCGTCGACACCGGGCCCGAACTCCGGCAAGGCGCTCGACGAGCTCGAGCAGGCGCTGCGCGCGCACGGGCGCCGGATCGAGGACCTCGAGCGGATCGTCGTCACCCACCAGCACATCGACCACATCGGGCCTGCTCGGCATCCTCGCCCGCCGCTCCGGCGCCGAGGTCGTGCGCGCTCGACCTGCTCGCGCCCGTGCTCGAGGACTTCGGCGCCGACGCCGAGCGCGACGACGAGTTCGCCGAGGCGCTGATGCGCGCCACGGCATCCCGCGCGACGTCGGCACCGCGCTGCGCGCCGTCTCGCGGTCGTTCCGCGCCTGGGGCTGCAGCGCGCCGGTCGACCGCCGGCTGCGCCGACGGCGAGGAGCTCGAGTTCGCCGACCGCACGCTGCAGGCGCTGCACCGCCCCGGGCACTCGCCCTCCGACACGCTCTTCTGGGACGCCGAGCGCGCGATGCTGCTCGGCGGCGACCACCTGATCAAGCACATCTCGTCCAACCCGCTGATCACGCGGCCGCTCGGCGGCGCGGTCCGGCGAGCCGGGCGACGGGCGCCCGCGGGCGCTGTCACCTACCTGGCCTCGCTGCGCGAGACGCGCGAGATGCCGGTCGAGCATCGTGCTCCCCGGCCACGGCGAGCCGGTCACCGACCACGCCGACGCTGATCGACGAGCGCTTCGCGCTGCACGAGCGGCGCGCGGCGCAAGATCGCGCGGCCTGATCGCCGAGCGGCCCGCAGACGGCGTACGAGATCGCCCAGGCGATGTGGGGCAACGTCGCGGTCACGCAGGCGTTCCTGACGCTGTCCGAGGTGCTCGGCCACATCGACCTGCTGCTGGAGCGCGGTGAGATCCGCGAGAGCGAGGCCGGCGGCGTCATCCGGTACGAGGCGGCCTGATGGACGAGATCGACATCGTCCTCGTCTCGCTGCTCCTGTCGGTCGTCGTGCTCGGCACGATCGCGCGGCTCGTCCACATCCCGTACCCGATCGTGCTGGTGATCGGGGGCCTGGCGCTCGGCCTCGTGCTCGGGCCGGACGACACGGTCGACGCTCGACCCGGAGCTCGTGCTCGTGATCTTCCTGCCGCCGCTGCTGTACTCGTCGGCGTTCTTCGCGAACCTGCACGACATCCGCCGAGGCGTCCGCGTCGTCACGGTCCAGGCGGTAGGGCTCGTGCTCGCTGACGATGTGCACGGTCGCGGTGGTCGCGCACGAGCTGATCACGGGCATGCCCTGGGCGGTCGCGTTCGCGCTCGGCGCGATCGTCTCCCCCACCGACGCGCTTGCGCCGCCGACGATCCTGCGCCGCCTGCGGCGTCCCGCGGCGGCTCGTGTCGCTCGTCGAGGGCGAGAGCCTGCTCAACGACGGCACGGCGCTCGTCGCCTACAACACGGCGCTCGCCGCCGTCGGGGCGACCTTCTCGTGCTCGGCGACGCCGCGGTGGGACTTCCTGGTGAATGTCGCCGGCGGGATCGCGATCGGGCTCGTGGCGGGCAAGGTGCTGGTGGAGATCCGCCGCCGGATCGACGACATCCCGACGGAGATCACGATCTCGCTGCTCAGCGGCTACGCCGGCTACCTGCCGGCCGAGCATCTGGGCGTGTCGGGCGTGCTCGCGGCGGTCACGGTCGGCATCGTGCTCGGCTGGCAGGCGCCGGAGATCTCGACCGCGTCGATGCGCCTGCAGGGCTACGCGGTGTGGGAGATCATCGTCTTCCTCCTCAACGCGCTGCTGTTCGTGCTGATCGGCCTGCAGCTGCCGATGATCCTCGAGGGGCTCGGCAACGAGTCGGCCGGCACGCTGCTCGGCTGGGCCGCGGCCGTGAGCGCCGACGGTGATCCTGACCCGGCTGGTGTTCGGCGAGGTGTTCACGCGCTTCATCCGCTTCGTCGACCGCCGCGCGGTCCAGCGCGAGCGCCGCGGCGTCTGGCGGCATGCGCATGATCAGCGGCTGGTGCGGGATGCGCGGCGCGGTCTCGCTGGCCGCCGCGCTCGCGCTCGAGGACTCGACTTCCCGCAGCGCGACATCGTCCTGTTCCTCACGTTCGCGGTCATCTTCGCGACGCTCGTGCTCCAGGGCCTGACGCTGCCGCCGCTGATCAAGCTGCTGCGGCATCGAGGACGACGGCGCCGACGAGCGCGAGGAGCTGATCGGGCGCCGCGCCGCGGTCGAGGCGGCGCTGGCGCGCATCGACGAGCTCGGGGCGCCGAGTGGACGCGCGACGAAACGGCCGAGCGCATGCGGCTGATGTACGAGTACCGGCAGCGCCGATTCGCGATCCGGGCCGGCGAGGTCGACGACGGCGACGGCATCGACGCCGTCGAGACTCGCGCCACGCTACCAGAAGATGGTCCGGTCGGTGCTCGACGCGCAGCGCGCCACGCTCGTGCGGCTGCGCAACCGCGGCGACATCTCCAACGAGGTCATGCACCGGCTCGAGCGCGAGCTCGACCTCGAGGAGGAGCGGCTCGAGATCACCTAGTCTCGACGCGCAGACCGAGGTGGCGGGCCAGCGCCGGGGCGAGCTCCATCAGCTGCACCGCGTCGATCGTCGCGCCGGCCAGCCCGCCGGCGCCGTCGACGTCCTCCAGCGACGAGCCCCGCAGGTCGGTCGCCCGGCAGCGCGCGTCGCGGAACCCCGCGGCGTTCAGGCGGCAGCGCTCGAAGCGCACGGTGTCGAGAGCGGCGTCGGCGAAGTCGGCCTCGACCAGCGAGCAGTCGCGGAAGGTCACGCGCTCGAGCCGGGCCAGCGGAAGTTCGCCATGTCCAGCCGCGTGTCCACGAACAGGCATTCGCGCAGCTCGGACTCGTTGAGCTGGATGCCGGTCATGCGCGAGTCGCGGAACGTCGTCAGCCGCGCGTTCACGCCGCGCCAGCGTGCGACGTCGGCCTCGATGGAGCGGAACTCGCAGGAGAGGAAGCCGGCGCCCTCCAGCCGCGAGCCGGACAGGTCGGCGCCCGCGATCTCGAGCTCGGTGTGCGGCCTTCCGGCCGCGAGGTCAGATCTCGTCGAGGTGAGCCACGTTCGCCCGGTCGTCGTCCTCGGGCGACGGCCGGGCGGCTGAACCAGGCGTCGAGGATCTCGCCGAGGACGGCCTCCGAGGTGGTTCGCAGCGACAGGGCGAGGACGTTGGCGTCGTTCCACTTGCGGGCGCCGGCGGCGGTCTCGGCGTCGCCGCACAGCGCGGCGCGGACGCCGGCGACCTTGTTGGCGGCGATCGAGGCGCCGGTGCCGGTCCAGCAGGCGACGACGGCCTGGTCGGCGCGGCCCTCGGCGACGTCGCGGGCGGCGGCCTCGGAGGCCCACGCCCAGTCGTCGCGCTCGTCGGCGTTGAGCGCGCCGTGCAGCAGCGGCTCGTGCCCGCGGGCGCGGAGCTGCTCGACGAGCGGGCGCGCCACGCCGGTGTCCTCGTCGGCGGCGACGGCGATCCTCATCGCGGCCTACCGTACCCGCCGCCGCCCGGGGTCGAGATGGTCACCGTGTCGCCCGGCTCGAGCTGGGCGCGGGCCTTCGGGCCGAGCTTGCGGCCGTTGAGCCGGTTGGAGCCGGGCTTGCCGGGCTTGCCGCCGTTCGCGCCGCGTGCCGGATGCCGGCGGCGGTCCGAGAGGATCGACATCTCGCATGGCTCGAGCACGGTCATCTCGCGGATGACGCCGTCGCCGCCGGGGTTGCGGCCATCGCCGCCGCTGCCGGCGCGCAGGGCGTAGCGCTCGACGCGCAGCGGATAGGCGGTCTCGAGCGCCTCGACCGGCGTGTTGAGCGTGTTGGACATCGCCACGTGGACGGCGGACGGGCCGGGCCCCTCGTTCGAGCCGCCCTGGCCTCCGCCGATCGTCTCGTAGTAGGTGAAGCGCGGCGAGCCGAAGGTGAGGTTGTTCATCGTGCCCTGGCCCTGGGCGGGGGCGTCGACGGCCTTGCCGAACGCGCGCATCAGGCAGTCGGTGATGCGGCTGGAGGTCTCGACGTTGCCGGCCACCACGGCGGCGGGCCGGCGGGCGTTGACCAGCGAGCCCTCGGGGGCGGTGACGGCGATCGGCGCGTAGGCGCCGCCCGAGGCCGGCGCGTCCGGATCCGCGATCACGCGCAGGACGAAGCAGCACGCCGAGGTGGTGACGGCCAGCGGGCAGTTCAGGTTGCCGCCGTGCTGGGGGTCGGTGCCCTCGAAGTCGACGCGCACCTCCTCCCCGTCGATCTCGACCGCCGCACGGATCGTGAGGTCGCCCTCGAGCGCCTCGACGGTCTCGGTGGCCGTGTAGCGCCCGTCCGGCATCTCGGCGATCGCGGCGCGCGTGCGCCGCTCGGCGTAGTCCCAGACCTCGGCGCAGGCGGTGCGCCACCAGTCCGCGCCGCGGCGTCCGACCAGCTCGGCGGTCCGCCGCTCGGCAAGCCGGTGGACCGCGAGCTGGGCGCGCAGGTCGCCGCGCCGCTCGTCGCCCGAGCGCGAGTTGGCGGCGATCAGGTCGATCAGGTCCTCGTCGAGCCGCGACGGCGGCAGGATCAGCCCTTCCTGGTGCAGCTCGGTCGAGTCGGCGGGCATCGAGGCGGCGGCCATGCCGCCGACGTCGGCGTGGTGCGCGCGCGAGGCGGCCCACCCGAGCAGCTCGCCCTCGACGTGGATCGGCGACACGAGCGTGATGTCGGGCAGGTGCGAACCGCCCAGGAACGGATCGTTGAGCACCCAGACCTCGCCCGGCGCGACGTCCTTCTCGCGCACGGCCGCGACCGAGGCGGGCAGCGCCCCCAGGTGGACGGGGATGTGCTCGGCCTGGATCACGAGCCGGCCGTCAGGGTCGAACAGCGCGGTCGAGCAGTCGCGGCGCTCCTTGATGTTGGGCGACAGCGCGCTGTGGATGAGCGCCGTGCCCATCTCCTCGGCGATCCCGCGCAGCGACCCGACGGCGACCTGGAGCTCGGCGGCGTTCACGTGGCCTCCAGGGTCAGGATCCCGTGCTCGTCGGCCTCGCCGGACCAGCCGGGCGGGACCAGGCACGTCGTCTCCGGGAACTCGACGATCGCCGGCCCCTCGATCGTGGTGCCGGGCGCCAGGCCGTCGCCGGTCAGCACCTCGGCCTCGGCCTCCTCGCCGTCCCAGCGGATCGTGCGGCGGCTGCGCTCGGCGTCGCCGGTGGCCTTCAGCGTGACCTCGGCGCCGGGCGCGACGGCGGCGGCGCGCAGGGTGACGAGCTCGACGGCGCGGTCGCGGTCGGCGTGGCCGTAGCGGCGCTCGTGCTCGGCGTGGAACGCCTCCTCCAGCTCGCCCGGGTCGTCGAACGGGATCAGCAGCTCGAACGACTGCCCGGCGTAGCGCAGGTCGGCCGCCCCGCGGATCTCCTCGCCTTCGCCGGCGAGCTCGGAGACGAGCTCGCCGAGGTCCGGCGCCTCGGCGAGCGGCTGCAGCAGGCTGCGCGAGGCGTCGCGGCGGCGCTCGGCCGCGGCCAGGCCGACCGCGGAGAGCACGCCGCTGGCCGGCAGGCACAGCACGCGCGTGGCGCCCAGCTGCGTCGCCAGCTCGCACGCGTGCAGCGGGCCGGCGCCACCGAAGGCCAGCAGCGAGGCGCCGGCCGGATCGTGCCCGCGCTCTACCGAGACCACGCGCAGCGCCTGGACCATCGCGTTCACGGCGACGGCCACGACGCCCTCGGCGGCCTCCTCGGCGCTGCCGATGCCGAGCGACTCGAGCGCCGCCCGCGCGGCGTCGACGTCGAGCTTGAGGTCGGCGGCGATCGGCGATTCGGCGGGCAGCCGGCCGAGGATCAGGTTCGCGTCGGTCACCGTGGGCTGCTCGCCCCCGCGGCCGTAGCAGGCCGGGCCGGGGTCGGCGCCCGCGCTCTGGGGGCCGACGCGCAGCGCGCCGCCGCTGTCGACCCACGCGATCGAGCCGCCGCCGGCGCTGACCGTGTGGATGTCGACCATCGGCAGGCGGACGGGCAGCCCGGCGACCTCGCGCTGGACGGTCAGCT
Organism: uncultured Solirubrobacteraceae bacterium; assembly: GCA_963835525.1. Lineage (GTDB taxonomy): Bacteria > Actinomycetota > Thermoleophilia > Solirubrobacterales > Solirubrobacteraceae > DASSUW01. The sequence goes on along the minus strand of CAWIFM010000007.1, from coordinate 188,147 downwards.
CGGACTCCGTGCCGCCCTCGGCGAGGAAGAACGTGTCGCAGCTCGTGCCGCCCATGTCGAACCCGAGCGCGGGCGGCTCGGCGACGATCCGCGCTGCGACGGCGCCGCCGGCGGGGCCGGAGAGCAGCATCGCGGCCGGGTGCTCGGCCGCCTGCTCGAGCGTCGCCACCCCGCCCGAGGAGAGCATCACGTGCGGCTCGGGCAGGCCTGCCTCCTCGGTGGCCTTGCGCAGCCGGCTCAGGTAGCGGCCGGTCGGCGGCCCGAGCGCCGCGTCGACCGTCGCGGTCGTCGCGCGCTCGAACTCCCGCACCTCGGCGGCCACCTCGTGCGAGGCGACCACGAACGCGTCCGGCAGCGCGTCCCGGAGCATCTCCGCCACGCGCGCCTCGTGCGCCGGATCGCGGAAGGCGAACAGCAGGCAGACCGCGACGGCTTCCACGCGTGCGCGCGCGAGCCGCCTGGCCGCCCGCTCCACGCTCGCCTCGTCGAGCTCGCGGATCACGCCCTCGGGCCCCATCCGCTCGTCGACCTCCACGCAGTGCCGCCGCTCCACCACGGGCGGCGTCGGCGCCTCGTGCAGGCGGTAGAGGCTGGGCCGCGCCTGGCGGCCGAGGAACAGCAGGTCGCGGAAGCCCTTGGTGGTCACGAGCGCCGTGCGCGCGACGTTCCGAGTCAGCAGCGCGTTGGTGGCCACGGTGGAGCCGTGGACGAAGTGCGTGACGTCGCCCGGCTCGACGCCGGCTCGCTCGAGCACCTCGCGCGCGGCCGCCACCACCCCCTCCTCCTGGCTCGCGGTGCTCAGCACCTTGGCGGTGACCAGCCGGTCGGCCGAGACGAGCACGGCGTCGGTGAACGTCCCCCCTACGTCGATGCCGAGCGCACTCATATCGCTCTCGCCGCCTCTTCACCGAGCCGCACCGCGTAGTTGGTGCCGCGGTCCTCGGGATAGACCTGCGTGGTGTTGGCCAGCACGAGACCCGGCACGGATGTCTGCAGCGGTGGGATGCGCTCGTGGTACCCGACGGTGACGATCGGCTGCGCCGCGGGTTCGCGGTGCAGCCAGCGGTTGAGCACCCACGAGCGATCGAAGGCCGGGTTCACCCTGCGCAGGCCGGGCAGGTAGCGCTCGAGCAGCTCGTCGGCGTCGAGGCCGAGCAGCTCGTGGCCGTGCTCGAGGTAGTTGGCCACGTAGAGGAAGCGGCGGCCGTCGTAGCGCTCGGGCTCGACGAAGTTCGTGTGCTCGATCAGGCCCACGAAGGGAAGCTCGCGGTCGGCCACGTTGGTCCAATAGAAGTCGCTGAACGGCCGGTCGAGCTCGAGCAGCAGGCAGAGCGCGGCGAAGTACTCGATCGGCGGCTCGGGGAGGCCGGTGAGCTGCGCGAAGATGTCGTTCGGGACGGTGGCGATCACCCGGTCGTAGCGCTCTGCGCCGGCCGGCTCGAAGCCGCGCGGGTCGTGGCCGGCGCGGAAGGAGCCGGGAGCGCCGTAGGTGACCTCGAGGTCCGTCGCGATGCGAGTCGCCGGGCGGTCGATGAGCACGCGCCCGCCGTTCGCCTCGATCCGCGAGCGGAGCGCCGCGAGCAGCGGCTCCCACGAGCCGGCCGGGTAGCCGAGCTTCTCCTCGCGTGAGTCCTCGCCGCGGCGCAGGCGCAGCTTGTTCCAGATCCAGACCATGGCGATCTCGTCGGCGCGGGCGCCGAACTTGCCCCGCAGCATCGGACCCCAGACCTCGCGGTAGGCGGCCTTCCCCATCCACTTCTCGATCCACGCCCGGGCAGTGACCCGCTCGAACGGCGCCCGGTCGTTCGCCAGCCGTTGCAGCCCGACGACGGCGGCGCCCATCCGCACGCGCGAGAGCGCGGGGAGCGGCTTGAAGCGCAGCAGGTCGCCGGGCGTCGTGAACGGCCACTGGCGCCCGTGCGCGAACATCGCCACGCTCGACGGACGCCACTCCAGCTCCAGGCCCAGCTCGTCGTAGAGCGCGGCGATGTGCCGGTCGGTCGTGAACAGGTGGTGGTAGTAGCGCTCGAGCAGATGGCCGCCGCCGACGTCGATCGTCGCCGCCATGCCGCCGAGCCCCGGCCAGCGCTCGTACACGTCGACCTCGTGCCCCGCCGCGGTCAGCCGGTGGGCGGCCACCAGCCCGGCGACGCCCGCCCCGATGACGGCGATCTTCACTTCTCGAGGTTCGCCTTGTCGCGCACCACGTACAGCGGCCGGTGCTTGACCTCGTCGTAGATCCGCCCGAGGTACTCGCCGATGATGCCCACGCAGATGAGCTGGATCCCGCCGAGCAGCAGCACGACCACGATGACCGAGGGGACGCCGCGCTCGTAGATGTTCGTGTAGCGGGCGATGATGGTCAGCGGGATCGCCAGGAAGGCGACCGCCGAGAACGCGAAGCCGAGCAGCGTCGCGAACTGCAGCGGGCGGTGGCTGAAGCTGGTGATCGCGTCGAAGCTGAAGCGGATCATGCGCCGCAGCGTGTACTTGGTCTGCCCGGCGCTGCGCGCCTCGCGCTCGAAGGTGACGGCGGTCTGCGTGAAGCCGACCCAAACGCTCATCCCGCGCAGGAAGCGGTTGCGCTCGGGCATGGCGAGCATGGCGTCGAGCGGCCGGCGGTCCATCAGCCGGAAGTCGCCCGCATCCGGCGGCAGGTCGATGTCGGCCACCCAGCGGAAGAAGCGGTAGAACCAGCTCGCCGTGCGGCGCTTGAACGCCGTCTCGCCCTCGCGGCGGCTGCGCACGGCGTAGACGACGTCCGCTCCGCCGCGCCAGCGGTCCAGCATCTCCGTGATCACCTCGGGCGGGTCCTGGAGGTCGCCGTCCATCATCACCACGACGTCGCCGCTGGTGTGCTCGAGCGCGGCGGTGAGGGCCGCCTGGTGGCCGAAGTTGCGCGCCAGCGTGACCACCTTGACCCGCTCGTCCTCCTCGGCCAGCCGCGCGAGCACGGCACCGGTGCCGTCCCGGCTGCCGTCGTCGGCGATCACGAGCTCGAACGGCACGTCCCCCATGGCCGCCACCACGCGCGCGTGGAACGCCGTGGCGGTGTCCTCCTCGTCGTGCATCGGTGCGGCGACGGAGACCAGTTGCGGCTCGCGCATCGTCGTAATGTTCCCGGACATCGTGGACGACCGCGCTCTCGAGCAGGAGCTGTACTCCGTCGGCAAGCGGCTGGCCGCCGCGATGCCGGTCACGCGCAACCCGCTGAAGGCGTTCGACGAGAAGGCGATGGACCTCGCCTCGCAGGACCAGGAGCTCAAGGCCGCCCTGTTCCGCTTCGTCGACGTGGTGCCCGCCTGCCGCAACCTCGACGACCTCGCGCGGCACCTGACCGGCTTCCTCGGCGAGGTCGAGACGCCGCCGCCGACGATCGGCGTCGCCATGAAGATGGGCGCGTCCAAGGCGGGCCGCACGGCGCTCGGCGCTGCGGCCGCGGCCGGCGTCAAGCACATGGCCCACCGGTTCATCGTCGGCGAGGACCCGAAGGCCGCCCTGGGCGTGCTGCGCGAGCTGTGGAAGGACGGCGTGGCTTCGTCGGTCGACCTGCTCGGCGAGGCGACGGTCACCCAGGCCGAGGCCCAGCGCTACGCCGACCGCTGCGCGAACGCGCTCGACACGCTGGTGGCGGCCGCCACCCGCTGGCCCGACCGGCCGCAGCTCGAGCGCGACAGCGCCGGGCCGCTCCCGCGCGCGAACCTCTCGGTGAAGGTGTCGGCCCTCACGCCGCTGCTGCGGCCCGACGCCCCGCGCCGCGGCAAGGAGGACGCCGCCGACCGATTGCGGCCGCTCCTGCGGCGCGCCAACGAGCTCGGCGCCCACCTGCACATCGACATGGAGTCGATGGACTCGCGCGACGCCGTGCTCGAGCTGATCCTCGAGCTGCTGAGCGAGGACGAGTTCCGGAGCGGCCCGTCGGCGGGCATGGTCCTGCAGGCCTACCTGCGCGACTCGCCCGCCGCGCTGGACACCATCCTCGAGTGGCTCGGCCGCGTCGAGCGCGCCCACCCGCTGACCATCCGGCTCGTGAAGGGCGCCTACTGGGACCACGAGATCGTGCAGGCGAGCCAGCACGGCTGGCAGGTGCCGGTCTTCGACGTCAAGGCCGACTGCGACCTCAACTTCGAGGCTCTGACCCGCCGGCTGCTCGACGCGCGGCCGGCCGTGCGCGTGGCGATCGCCTCCCACAACCTGCGCTCGGTCAGCCACGCGATCGCCTACAACCGGCTGTCCGGCGGCGACGACGCCGACCTCGAGATGCAGGTCCTGCGCGGCCTCGGCGACCCGCTGCAGACCGCGATCGCCCGCCAGGGGCTGCGCGTGCGCACCTACTGCCCGGTCGGCGACCTCGTGGCCGGCATGGCCTACCTCGTACGGCGCCTGCTGGAGAACACCTCGAACGAGAGCTTCCTGGCCGAGCAGGCCAAGGGCACCGCGCTCGGCGAGCTGCTGGCCAAGCCGCGGGCGTCGGCTGCCGCATGAAGCCGTTCGCCAACGAGCCGATCCTCGAGCTGCGGCGTGCCTCCGTACGCGCCGGCCTCGCCGACGCCTTGAAGGCCCACGACGCCAAGGGCCCGCTGAAGGTCCCGGTCTGGATCGGGGATCACAGGCGCGAGGGCTCGGACATCACGTCGACCGATCCCGGCAACCCCGACCGCGTGGTGGCCGAGGCTGCCGCCGCGCGGCCCGGCGACGTCGACGAGGCGCTCTCGGTCGCGCGCCGCTGGGTCGCGCCCGCCGAGGAGCGCGCCGCCACGCTGCTCCGGGCCGCGCAGTGGATCCGTGAGCGGCGGCTCGAGATCGCCGCGCTCGCCGTGCGCGAGTGCGCCAAGCCGTGGCCAGAGTCCGACGGCGACGTCTGCGAGGCGATCGACTTCCTCGAGTACTACGCGCGCGGAGCCCTGGACCTCTCGCAGGGCGCGCCGCTGCTCCAGCCGCCCGGCGAGCGCAACGAGCTGCGCTGGGACGCGCGCGGGATCGTCGCCGTCATCTCGCCCTGGAACTTCCCCGTGGCGATCGCGCTCGGCATGACCGCCGCCGGGCTGGCGACCGGCAACGCGGTGATCCTCAAGCCGGCCGAGCAGTCGCCGGGCTGCGCGCTGGTCATCACGCACGCGCTGCGCGAGGCCGGCGTACCGCCGAGCGCCCTCGCCCTGCTGCCCGGCGAGGGCGACGTCGGCGCCGCGCTCGTGCGCGACCCGCGCGTGCACACGATCGCCTTCACGGGCTCCAACAAGGTCGGGCTCGACATCGTGCGCGCCGCGGCCGAGACGCCGCCCGGCCAGAAGCACCTCAAGCGCGTGATCGCCGAGATGGGCGGCAAGAACTGCGTGATCGTCGACTCCGACGCCGACCTCGACGAGGTCGTCCCCGCGCTCATCAAGTCGGCCTTCCTGTACGCCGGCCAGAAGTGCTCGGCCGCCGCCCGGGTGCTCTGCCACGAGGCGATCCACGACGCGCTGGTGGAGCGCCTCGCGGGCGCGGTGGAGGTGCTCGAGGTCGGCCAGGCCGACGACCTGGAGATCGACGTGCCGCCCGTGATCGAGCAGGAGGCGCAGGAGCGCGTCGCGCGCTACACGGCCGAGGCCGAGCGCGGCGGCCGGATCGCCGCGCGAGCGCGCGAGGTCCCGGCGAAGGGCTGGTTCGCGCAGCCCGCTCTGGCCGCCGACCTGCCGCCCGACTCGCCGGTGCTCACCGAGGAGATCTTCGGCCCGCTGCTGGCCGTCGAGCGCGTCCGCGACGTCGACGACGCATGCGACCGCGTGGACGCCTCCCCCTTCGCCCTCACCGGCGGCCTCTTCGCGCGCAACCCGGACACCGTCGACCACGTGATCGAGCGCTCGCCGGTCGGCAACCTCTACGTCAACCGCGCCATCACCGGCGCGATGGTGGCCCGCCAGCCGTTCGGCGGCAACCGCCTCTCCGGCACCGGCACCAAGGCCGGCGGCCCCGGCTACCTGCTGCAGTTCGTCGAGCCCCGCGTGGTGACGGAGAACACCATGCGACACGGGCTAGTGGTCTGACCGGATACGGTCCGCAGGATGCCCCTGCAGTGGGTCCTCTTCAACCTCACGGGCACGCTCGTCGACCCCACCGTCCTCGCCCAGCCGCTGGGCGACTCCGGTGCCGACGAGGAGCTCGTCCTGTCAGCGCTCGATGACGCCGTCGCCATGGCGATGGTCGACAACCTGACCGGCGCGCTGACCCCGCTCGACGAGCTGGTCGAGGCCGCGATGCGGCGACGGCTGCGACTGGCGGGCGTCGACGAGTCGCGGGCGGCGGCGGCGCGCGAGCTGATGGGCACGATGCCGGCCTACCTCGAGGTGCCCGGAGCGCTGGAGTCGCTGCGCGCCCGCGGCCTGCGGCTCGGCGTGCTCGCCCAGAGCACCGCCCACGCGACCGACAGCGTCCTCCGCTTCGCCGGCCTGCGCGACCGCTTCGAGCTCGTGCTCAGCGCCCAGGAGTCCGGGGCCTACAAGCCCGACCTGCGGCCCTACCGGATGGCGATGGAGCGCATCGGGGCCGACGGCGCCGAGGTCGTGTTCGTCTCCACCCACTGGTGGGACGTCGCCGGCGCCAAGCGCGCGGGCATGAAGACCGGCTGGGTCGCCCGCCGGGAGCGCTCGCTGCTCGACACGGTGCCGCCGCCCGACTTCACGGGCCGGGATCTGGCCGAGGCCGCGGACGCCATCGTCACAAAGCTTGCCGCCTGACGACTTCTGACGACTGCTACACAAAAGCGGCGGGTATTCTGCTTGCTCTGCGACAAACCCCTACGGGAGGAGCGGATATGGAGCAGAACGTCAGTCGCCGTGGGTTCATCGGGGCGGCGATCGGAACAGGTGCGGCAGCAGCGATCAGCACGCCCGCGTTCGCGCACGGCCACGGCCACGGTCACGGCCACGGCGGCAGGGGCGGCAGCGTCCCGAAGGACCGCCGCGGCATCCAGCTGTACACGATGCGGGAGAAGATGAAGAACCAGGCCGACGCCCGGTCCGTCCTGCGCTTCCTCGGGAAGATCGGCTACACCGAGGTCGAGACCGCCGGCCACTACGAGTGGACCGCCCAGCAGTTCAAGAGCGAGCTCCGCAGCGCCGGGTTGCGCCCCGTCGCAGGACACGACGGCCCGGGCTTCCCGGCCACGTCGGGCTGGGAGACCGGCTACCGCGCGACGCTCGCCTACGCCAAGGAGCTCGGCCAGAAGTTCACCGGCTTCGCGTGGTTCCCGTCAACGCCGGAGTTCCCGTACAGCAGCGAGAACACGTGGCACGAGCTCGCCAAGGTCCTTAACACCGCGGGCAAGATCGCGCGCGACGAGTACGGCCTCACGTTCTTCTACCACAACCACGATTTCGAGTTCCTGAACCGCTTCGGCGGCCGGTACGCCTACGACATCCTGCAGGCGGAGACCGACCGGAGGTACGTCAAGTTCGAGCTCGACCTCTTCTGGATCACGGAGGGCGGCGGCAACGGCGTCGAGTACCTGTCGGCCCACCCGGACTGGTACGTCTCCTACCACGTCAAGGACCACGTCTGGGGCGACCGCCGCAAGGCCGACGGCAGCGACGAGGCCGACTTCGAGGACGTCGGGCCCGGCATGCTCGACTTCCCGGACCTCTTCGACGCCGGCGACGGCCGCGGGCTCGACAAGCACTACTTCGTCGAGCACGACTCGCCGTGGCTCTCGCACCCGAACGACACGCAGGCCGAGTTCAAGACGGCGAAGGCCGGGATCGAGTACCTGCAGACCGTGCGCTGGTGAGGAACAGCTCGTGGAGTCTCGTCTCCCCCGCCAGCTCGGGATGGAACGAGACCGCGAGCAGGTTGCCCTGGCGGACCGCCACGGGATGACCGTCGACTGCGGCGAGGACCTCGACGTCCTCGCCGCAGACGTCGACCCACGGCGCGCGGATGAACACTGCGCGCACGGGCTTGCCCTCGATCTGCAGGTTGGCCTCGAAGGAGCGGATCTGGCGGCCGAAGGCGTTGCGGCGGCACTCGACGTCGAGCACGCCCAGGTGGTTGCGGTCGAGCATGATCATGCCGGCGCAGGTGCCGAACACGGGGGCGCCGGACCGGGCGAAGGCGCGTAGCGGCTCGGCCAAGCCCTCGCGCTCGATGCCGAGCGTCATGGTGGTCGACTCGCCGCCGGGGATGATCAGCCCGTCGAGGCCCTCGAGGTCGGCCGGCACGCGCACCTCGCGCACGTCGGCGCCGAGGTCGCGCAGCATCCTGCCGTGCGCCTCGAAGTCGCCCTGGAGCGCGAGGACTCCGACGAGCACGGCTACCAGCCGCGGTTGGCGAGCAGCTGACCCTCTTCGAGCTTGCGCGTCTCGAGCGAGGTCATCGCCATGCCCAGGCCCTCGGAGGCGCGGGCGACCCGGACCGGGTCGGCGAAGTGCGTGGTGGCCTCCACGATCGCGGCGGCGCGGATGGCCGGGTCCTCGGACTTGAAGATGCCCGAGCCGACGAAGTTGCCCTCGGCGCCGAGCTGCATCATCAGCGCGGCGTCGGCCGGCGTGGCGATCCCGCCCGCGCAGAACAGCACGACCGGCAGCTTGCCGTCGCGCGCGACCTGGCGCACGAGGTCGAGCGGCGCCTGGTGCTCCTTGGCCGCGGTGGCCTGCTCGGCGTCGTCCATCACTCCCAACCGCTTGATCTCGTTGGTGATCTTCCGCATGTGGCGGACGGCCTCGACGATGTCGCCGGTCCCGGCCTCGCCCTTGGAGCGGATCATCGCCGCGCCCTCGGAGATCCGCCGCAGCGCCTCGCCCAGGTTGGTGGCGCCGCACACGAACGGGACCTTGAACTGCCACTTGTCGATGTGATTGGCCTCGTCCGCGGGGGTCAGCACCTCGGACTCGTCGATGTAGTCGACCTCGAGCGCCTCGAGCACCTGCGCCTCGGCGAAGTGCCCGATCCGGGCCTTGGCCATCACCGGGATGGTCACGGCCTCCTGGATGCCCTTGACGAGCAGCGGGTCCGACATGCGGGCGACTCCGCCGTCGCGGCGGATGTCGGCCGGCACGCGCTCAAGCGCCATCACCGCGGCCGCGCCTGCGTCCTCGGCGATCTTGGCCTGCTCGGCGTTGACGACGTCCATGATCACGCCGCCCTTGAGCATCTCGGCCAGGCCGGCCTTGACGCGGAAAGTGGCCTCGTCTCGCATACGAGACGCAGGATATCGGGGCCTTACTCGGGGAGCATGACGGGCACCGCCACCGGGAAGAGCCGCTCACGCAGCTCCCGGCACTCGGTGTCCTCCCAGCGCCGTGTGCACTCCGGACAGTCGAACCGGAAGGCGGACGCCGGGGCGTCGCACATCCAGCAGGGCTCTGGGGTCTCGGGCACCAGACGACCGTACTCCCGCGCGGCCCGAACGCCATTAGACCTCCGAGTAGTCTCGCAGCGGTGGAGGTACAGGTCGTCCACGAGGAGCGGTACTGGTATCCGGACGACGGAGGGCAGGTCTGGCTCGCCGGCTTCACGCCCGTCGCCGACGATGGCCGGTTCCTGGGCCGCGACGCGCCGGAGCTGTCCGCTCGTGGCCTGCGCGTGGCGAGCGTGGCCGGCGCCGGCCGCCATCACGACGTCGGCGACGAGGCCGCGCCCGGCCGCCCGCTCGAGCTGAGGCGCGACCCGGCCAACGAGCACGACGCCAACGCGATCGAGGTGCTGGCCGGCGGCGCGGTGATCGGGTTCGTCCCGCGCGAGCTGGCCGAGGAGCTCGCGCCGCAGCTCGACGCGGGCCGGCCGTGGTCGGCGATCGCCCTGCGCGAGTCGCGCGACTCGCCGCGGGATCCGCGCACCGGCGTGACGATGCTGCTCGCTCCGGCCGCCTCTGTATCGTTTGTCACATGGCGACCGACGACCTCATCGCGCCGGACGAGACCGCCTTCCGGCTCGAGCTGACGCCAGCCCAGCTCAAGATCACGCACTCGGCGCTGAAGTCGATGCTGGCCGACTTCGGGCACGACGAGCCGGACGTGCACCGCATCATCCGCGAGGTGCTGGCCAAGCTGCCCGACGAGGCGAGCATCCGGGCTATTTCAATTTGAAGGCCCTGATGCGGTCGTCGTACTGCGCCGCGTCGCGCGAGTAGACGCCGTAGGCCAGCGCCTGGATGAGCGAGAGCAGGCCCGCGTGCGAGCGCACGAAGGCCGGTGAGTTGGACGAGTAGTAGAGCGTCCGCTCGGACATCTTGGAGACCTCCGAGAGCGTGGCGTCGACGATCGCCAGCGTCGAGGCCTTGCGGTGGCGGGCGATCTTCATCGCGCGCACCACGAGCGGATGCGGCCGGCCCGCGGATAGGCCGATGACCAGCGTCCCCTCGTCGATCCGGCCGAGCCGCGACAGCGCCTCCTGCGACGGCGAGGCTGCGATCTCCGCGCGCACGTCGAGCAGCATCAGCAGGTGGCGCAGGTAGGAGGCGAAGAACGCCATCTGGTCGGTGCCGGCGATGAGGATCCGGTCGGCGGTGGCGATCGTCTCGATCGCCCCGTCCACCTCGGACCGGCTGACCCGCCGCGCCGTCTCCTCCACGTTGACGTGATCGGCGGCCACGGCCTGCTCGAACGGCGTCTGGTCGAGCGAGAACAGCGGCGCGGCCTCGAAGCCGTCGGTCTTCGACGAGGCGCGGTGGTGGTGGCGGTACTCCTCGCGCGCCGCCTCCTGCAGCTCGGGGAAGCCCTCGAAGCCGAGCGCCTGCGAGAACCGCACGACCGTCGAGGACGACGTGCTGGCGCGTCGTGCGAGCTCCTCGGCCGTGTGGAAGGCGACCTCGTCGAGGTGGTCGACGACGTACTGGGCTACGTCCTTCTGCGAGCGCGAGAACTCGTCGAAGCGGGAGGAGATGTACGCGGAAAGTGTCTGGTGGCCGCGAGCGGCCGGCGGCATCGTTGCAGTCCTCGGCATGGCGGAGCGTCTTTCGACGGTCGCCTCGTAACCTCCTGCCCGGCTTATGTCTCGCCTCGACGGACTCGTCCTGCTCACCCCGGCCAAGCACGGGGACGACCGCGGCTTCTTCATGGAGACGTTCCGCGCCGACGCGTGGGCGGCTCAGGGCGTTCCGACCGAGTTCGTGCAGGACAACCACTCGCGCTCGCGCAAGGGGACCGTGCGCGGCATGCACTTCCAGACCTCGCCCGGTCAGGGCAAGCTGGTCCGCGTGGCCCGCGGCCGGGTCCTCGACGTGGTGGTCGACATCCGGCGCGCCTCCCCCACCTTCGGGCGATGGGACGCGGTCGAGCTCGACGACGAGCGCGGTCAGCAGCTGTGGATCCCGATCGGCTTCGCGCACGGCTTCTGCGTGCTCTCCGACGAGGCCGACTTCGTCTACAAGTGCACGAGCTACTTCGACCCGGCGACGGAGACCGGCTTCAGCTTCGCCGACCCCGACGTCGGCATCGAGTGGCCGAAGGGTGAGCTGATCTACTCGCAGCGCGACCGCGACGCGCCGCGGCTGGCGGAGATTGCCGACTCGCTCCCGTTCTGACGGCCGCTTCGCGCCGAGCCCGACCGGCACGCTGCACCTCGGCAACCTGCGCACGGCGCTGCTCGCCTGGCTGTTCGCGCGCTCGGCCGGCGCGCGCTTCCTCGTGCGCATGGAGGACCTCGACGCCGGCCGCGTGCGGCCGGGCTACGCCGAGGAGCAGCTCGCCGACCTCGCCGCCATCGGGATCGACTGGGACGGCGAGGTCGCGTTCCAGTCTCAGCGGCTGGCGCTGTATGACGACGCGCTCGAGGCGCTCGGCGACCTCGTCTACGAGTGCTACTGCACGCGGGCCGAGATCCGCGAGGCGGCGTCCGCCCCACACGGCCCGCTGCCCGAGGGCGCCTATCCCGGCACCTGCCTGCGGCTGACCGCGGCCGAGCTGGCGGAGAAGCGCGCGAGCGGCCGCGCGCCCGCGCTGCGGATCCGCGCCGACGCCGCCCGGATCGCGTTCGAGGACCGGCTGCACGGCCACGTCGAGGGCGTGGTCGACGACTTCGTCGTGCGCCGCAACGACGGCGTCGTCGCCTACAACCTGGCGGTGGTGGTCGACGACGACGCCCAGGGCATCGGCGAGGTGGTGCGAGGCGACGACCTGCTCGACACCACGCCGCGCCAGCTCTTCCTGGCCGATGCGCTCGGCCTGCCCAGGCCCCTGTACGCGCACGTACCTCTCGTATTGGGCGCGGACGGGTCGCGGCTGGCCAAGCGCCACGGCGCCGTGACGCTGCGCGAGGTCCCGCCTGACCGCGCGCGCGCCTGGATGTACCGCACCCTCGGGTTGCCGGAGGGCGAAACGTTCACTCCGGACCGGCTGCCGCGCGAGCCGACGGTCTTTGACGGCGTGTGACCCGCCCGTAGACTGCGGCGATGTTCGTAGGACGCGAACGCGAACGGGCACGGATCGACCGGTTGCTGCAGGACGCGCGTGCCGGCCGGAGCGGCGCCCTCCTGCTGCACGGCGAGGCCGGGATCGGCAAGACCGCGCTGATGCGGTGGGCGATCGGCCAGGCGACCGGCATGCGCGTGCTGCGGGCGCGCGGGATCGAGACCGAGTCGGACATCCCGTTCGCCGGGCTGGCGGAGCTCGTCACGCCGCTGCTGGACCGCCTCGACGACGTGCCCGAGGTGCAGGCGCGCGCCGTCCGCGGGGCGCTGGCGCTCGGCCCCGCGACGCCGCACGACCGCTTCACGGTGCCCGCCGGCCTGCTGAGCCTGCTCGCCGTGGCTGCCGAGGAGCAGCCGGTGCTCGTCTCGATCGACGACGCCCAGTGGCTCGACGAGCCGTCGCTGGAGGCGTTCCTGTTCGCCGGCCGGCGGCTCGGCGCCGAGGGGGTCGCGATGCTCGGCTCGCTGCGCGCCGGCACCGCCGTGGCGGGCATGGAGGTGCCGTGGCTCGAGCGGCTGGAGGTCTCCCCGCTCGCCGAGGACGAGGCGCGCGAGCTGCTGCGCGACGAGCGGCTCGCCCCGTCGGTGGCCGACCGTCTGGTCAGCACCGCGGCCGGCAACCCGCTGGCGCTGCTCGAGATCCCGCGCCTGCTGTCCGACGGCCAGCGCGCCGGCCGCGAGCCGCTCGAGGAGCCGCTGCGGCCGGGGACGGGGGTCGAGCGGTCGTTCCGGCGCTCACTCGACGCGCTGTCCGACGTCGCCCGCCGCGCCCTGCTGGTGGCCGGCACCGCCCATACCGGCCGGCTCGAGGTGATCGAGGCGGCGCTGCGCGAGTCCGGCCTGGAGGTGGCGCATCTGGCGCCCGCCGAGCAGGCCCGCCTCATCACCGTCGACGAGGGCGAGGTCGAGTTCCGCCACCCGCTGCTCCGCTCGACCGCCTACCACGCCGCCAGCGCCGCCGGGCGCCGCGCCGCGCACGCCGCGCTGGCCGCGGCCGCGGCTGAGGGCAGCCCCGAGCGCGCCTGGCACCTGGCGGCGGGCGCGGTGGCGCCCGACGAGGACATCGCCGCGGCGCTCGAGGCGGCCGCGCTCGACGCGCGCGGGCGCGGCGCGCACGCGACCGCGGCGCGCGACTTCGGTCGCGCCGCCCAGCTCACACCCGAGGACGAGCCCCGCGCGCGGCGGCTGCTCGAGGCGGCGACCGACGCGACGCGCTCCGGCGAGGCGGACCGCGCCTTCGCGCTGCTCGGCGAGGCGGCACGGCTGGCCACCGACCCGCTGCTGGCGGCCGACGTCCAGCGCATGACCGGCCACGTCGAGATGCGCCGCGGCTCGCCCCTGGTGGCCAACGAGCTGCTGGTGGCCGAAGCCGAGCGCGTCCGCTCGCGCGACCCGCGCCGAGCGGCGGGCATGTTCCTGGAGGCCTCGGTCAGCCACATGATCACCGGCGACATGCACGCGCTGGTGGCGACCGCCGAGCGCGCGCGGGCGCTGGCCACGTCGGCCGACCCGGCGGTCGAGCTCCTGGCCACCACGGTGATCGCCGAGGCCTACCTCGCGCTCGGCGACGTCGAGCAGGGCGAGCCGCTCCTGAGCGCGTGCGAGCCGTACCTGCTCGAGGGCGACCCGCTGGCCATCGTCGAGGTGGTCGGCATGGCCGCTCACGCTTCGATCTGGACGGAGAAGTTCGACCGCGCGGAGCGGATCCTCGACCGGCTCGTGGCAGCGGCGCGCGACGCGAGCGCGGTGAGCGCGCTGATCTACCCGCTGGCCGTGCGCTCGCACCTCAGCTTCCGGCTCGGGCGCTGGGCGGCGGCGCGGGCCGAGGCCGCCGAGTCGGTCGAGCTGGCTCAGGACACGGGCCAGCTGCCGCTGCTCGCCCACAGCCTCGCCGCGCTCGCGCACATCGAGGCCGCCGGCGGCCAGGAAGAGGACTGCCGCCGCCACGTCACCGAAGGGCTCGCGTTGACCGCGCGCCTCCAGGCCGACGCCACCGGTGCCTACCTGACCGCGGCTCTCGGGCTGCTCGAGCTCGGGCTCGGACGGAGCCAGGAGGCCATCCAGGCGCTCGAGGAGACCCAGCGCACAGCCGACCGGCTCGGCATGCAGCCCTCGCTGGTCATGTCCACGCCCGACCTGGTCGAGGCCTACGCCCGTGCCGGCCGCCGCGACGAGGCCATCGCGCTGATCGACTTGCTCGAGGCGCGCGGCCGCAAGACCGGCGCGCGCTGGCCGCAGGCCGCGGTCGGCCGCCTGCGGGCGCTGATGGCGCCCGACGAGGAGATGCGCGCGCAGTTCGAGGCGGCGCTCGCGCTGCACGAGGGTCTGCCGATGCCCTTCGAGCGCGCCCGCACCCTGCTCTGCTTCGGCGAGCGCCTGCGGCGTGCGCGCCAGCGGGCCGACGCGCGCGAGCCGCTGAAGGAGGCGCTGGAGACGTTCGAGCGCCTGGGCGCCCGCGGCTGGGCCGAGCGCACCCGCACCGAGCTGCGCGCCACCGGCGAGCAGCAGGCCCGCCGGACCGAGACGGCGGCCGAGCAGCTCACCCCGCACGAGCTCCAGATCGCCGTGCTGGTGGCCCAGGGCATGACGAACCGCGAGGCGGCCTCGGCCCTCTTCCTCTCGCCCAAGACGATCGAGTACCACCTCGGCCAGATCTACCGCAAGCTCGACGTCCGCGGCCGCGCGCAGCTCGCACGGCTGATGGCGATGGAGCTGCCGGAGGGCGAGCGCGACCCCTCCGTGCTCGCCGAAGCGCTCTCGTGAGCCGCGACCGTCTCGCCGGCATCTGCACGGGCCTTCCCGAGGCCGAACGCGAGATCAGCGGCCGCCACGACGTCTTCCGCGTGCGCAAGCGCACCTTCGCGTACTACCTCGACGACCACCGAGGCAACGAGGGCATCGCCGGCGTGGTGTTCAAGATGCCCGCCCCCGAGGGCCTGATCGCAGCCTCGCCGGACCGCTTCTACAAGCCCGCCTACCTCCACCACCGCGGCTGGGTCGGCCTCCGGCTCGACACGGGCCCCGTCGACTGGACCGAGGTCACCGACTTCGTCACCGACAGCTACCTCGCCGTCGCCCCGAAGCGCCTCGCCACCCTCATTGAGGGTCAGACCCCTCTGTAGTAGTACAGCTGCGATCTGTTGCAGTACAGAGGGGTCTGGCCCCCTTAGTCCAGCTGCTCCTCGAGGCGGGCGACGGTGTCGCGGGCCTCGCTGGCCGCCTCGCGGGCGGATTCGAGGTCGGCGGTGGCCTCGTCGGCCTGCTCGCGTGCCTCCTCGGCGGCGGTGAGGGCGGCCTCGAGGCGTGTGGCCGCGCGGTCGGCGGCCTTCTCGGCGCGCTCGAGCTCGCGCTCGCGGGAGCGGCGCTCGGCGCGGGACTCGCGCAGCTCGGTCTCGAGCCGCTGGCGGCGCTCGCGCTCCTCGCGGAGGCGCTCCTCGGCCGCTTGGCGCTCCGTCTCCTCGTCCTTCGTCTTGGGCTTGGGCTTCGGTTTGGTCCGACGAGGCGGCGGGGTGGCCGGCGCGTCGGCGCCGGGCATCAGCCCCCAGGCGCCGACACCCTCGGCGTCGGCCACCACGCGGCCGCGGTCGAGCGCGTCGCGAACCTCGTCGTCGGTGGCGGCGGCCTGCAGGGTGGTCCGGAGGCGTTCGAGGGTGGCCGCACTGGGCTTGCGGCCGCCGGGCTTGAGGTCCTTGGCCGCGGCCACGAGCGCGTCGACCGCCGCCCGCTCGGCCGTCGCCGCGTCGCGCAGCGCAGCCGCGCCCTTGCCGGCGACCGCCTCCTGCTGCGCCGCGCGCAGCTCGTCGACGGCGTCGAGCAGCGTGTCGACCAGGTCGCGATGCTCGCGCACGAGCGCGTTGGCCGCCCACGCGGCCTGGGTGGGCTTGGGCAGCTTGGCAACGACGTCCGCGGCCTCGCGGTCCTTCGCCTTGCGCAGCTCGCGGGCGGCGGCGTCGCGCTCGCGCGTGAAGTCCTCGAGCGGCAGGCCGTAGAGCCGGCCCGCGACGTCGTCGACCGCGTCAGCCACCTTCGCCCGGGGCGACGGCCGTGAACAGGTCTCCGCTGCCGACCCGCCAGGCGCGGGTCATGCCCGGCGAGTTGAAGGTCGCCGCGACCTCGCCGTGCGAGCTGACCGCGATCAGGCCGCCGTCCTGACCCCAGCGCCCGAGCCCGTCGATCGCGAGTTCGCACGCCTCGTGGAGGCCCAGCGCGCGGTGACGCAGCAGCGCGTCGACCTCGTGCGCGAGCGCCGAGCGGATGATCGACTCGCCGTGGCCCGTGCACGAGACGGCGACCGTCGAGTCGTCGGCCCACGTGCCGGCGCCCACCAGAGGCGAGTCGCCGACGCGCCCGAGCCGCTGCCCGGAGACGCCGCCGGTCGAGGTGGCGGCGGCCAGGCGGCCTTCGGCATCGCGCGCGACGGCGCCGACGGTCCCGCGCGCCGGCTCCGCGGCACTGGCCAGCGCCTGCCGCTCGCGCTCGGTGACGAACCAGGTCTCGGCCTCGAACGCCAGTCCCGCGGTTGCGGCGAACTCGGTCGCCGGCGGGCCGACCAGCAGCACGTGCCGGCCCTCCTCGAGCACCGCCCGGGCGGCGCGGATCGGGTTGCGCACGCCGCGCACGGCGGCCACGGCGCCGGCCGCGCGCGTGGTGCCGTCCATCATCGAGGCATCGAGCTCGACGCGCCCGTACTCGGTCAGCGCGGCGCCGCGGCCCGCGTTGAACTCGGGGTCGTCCTCGAGCACCACCACGGCGGCCTCGACGGCGTCGAGCGCGGCGCCACCGGCCGCCAGCACCGCGTGCCCGGCCTCGACCGCTGCGGCCGCGCCGGCGCGCATCCGGTCGAGCCTGTCCGCGTCGCGCGGCAGTCCGCCCGCCCCGCCATGGACCACGATCGCGATCTCGTCCATCAGCGGGCCACCCTACACGCGCCCTGCGCCTCCCAGAAGGGCGCCCGGCCCAGCAGTGTGAAGTCGCCCGGCGGCACGGCCGGCTCGACCGGGCCGCCCGAGTGCGGGCGCCAGCGGACGAGCGCCACGGGCGGCCGGGGCGGGCGGTCGATGCCCTTCATCGAGATGTCGAGCTCCCAGGCGACGAGCGGCCGCACGTCGGGCGCCGTGCGCACCCGGGCGCAGCCGACGATCGCGTCCCGCCCGCCGGCGTCGGCGACCATCTCGGGCAGGGCCTCGCGCCGGTCGGCGCGCGCGCCGACGTCAGAGACCTGGTCGGCGAGGTCGTTCGCGGTGATCGCGAGCACGACGGCCACGAGGACGGCGGCGGCCACGACGGCGCCGCGGGCGACCGCGCGGCGCACGCGCGGAACGACCTCGGGCGTGCCGGCCGCGCGACGCAGGATCGCGGCCCCGGCCCCGCGGCGATCGATGACGGTGCCGGCGCGGCGCCGGACGACCCCGGCGCCGATCCACGCGGCGCCCGCGCCGGCCAGCACGCACCCGAACGCCATCGCCGCGACGAGGTAACGCGGGTTGCCCGCGTAGCCCGCCTGCGCCATCACCGCCACGATGCCGATCCACGCGAGCGCCGCCGCGGCCAGCACGCGGGCGAGCCGAGGGCCGGCGATCGTGCCGGCCACCGCCGCGAGCGTCGCGGGGACGGTCAGCAGCGCCACCGCGTCGGCCAATACGGCGAGGCCCGGCACGTCCTCGAGCGCGGCGCTGCCCAGGCTGGGCTCGCCGCGCGCGGCCCGCGAGGCGCTCAGCGCGCCACCGATGCCCAGCACGTCCGGGCCCAGCCACAGCAGCGGGACCACGATCCCCGCGGCGACCACCGCGCCCCGCGCGCCCGGCTCGCGCCGCCACAGCCACAGCCCGTAGAGCCCCAGGAACGGCCAGACCTCGGGCCGCAGCAGGGCCGCCGCGGTCCCCAGTGCCAGCGCGGCGCGCCGGCGCCCCGCGAGATGGGCAACCACCGCCCACAGCGCCGCGGCCGCCAGCAGCCCCTCGGAGTTGCCGAGCGCGGTGTTGAACAGCCACCACGGGCTCACCGCCATCACCGCGGCGGCCGCGGCGCCGGCGACCCGCCCGCCGAGCCGCGCCGCCAGCGCCCAGGCGCCGGCGAGCGCCAGCAGACCGCCCGCGCGCGCGACCACCAGCCACAGCGCAGGCGCCGGGTCGCCGGTCAGCGCCAGCGGCGTCGTCACCACCACGGGCAGCGGCTTCCACGACGGCCCGCCGCTGGTGTCGAGCGCGAACCGGCTCGCGTCGCGGCCCCACACCACCCACGCCGTCGGATCGAAGGCGAGCGCCCACGGCAGCAAGAGGGAGACGGCGGCCAGCGCCACCGCTCCCGGCACGATCGCGCGCCCCCGGGTCAGGTCACCCAGCTCACGATGAGCAGGAGCGCTACGAGCAGCGCCACGACGAACACCAGCGCGGAGCCGCGGACCGCCCACACGGCAGCCGGCGAGCGGCGGCTGTGCGGGACGCGCTGCGCGGCGGCGGCGCGCGCGGCCCCCGCGCGCTGGTGCGCGGCCGCGCGGGCGACCTCGCTGCGCCGCGAAGCCATGAGCCGGGCCGCCGGCGTCGCGACCGGCACGTCCTCGGTCACGCCGTTGGCGGCCGCGGCCGAGGTCGCACGGCGCTGCTCGGCGGTCTGGGCCTGCACGGCGTCGAGCTCCCGGCGCAGGCTGCGGGCGGCGGCCCGCTCGCGCTCGAGCTCGCCCGCGATCCGCTCGTACATGCGCTTGGAGGCCGCTGCCTCGGAATCGTCGCCGTCGGCCTCGCCGGCCAGGTCCTCGCGCAGCTTCGCCGTCTCGGCCCGCTCGGCCTCGAGCGTGCGCTCGGTCTCCTCACGCGCCGCCTCCAGCTCCGTTCGCAGCCGCTCGGTCTCCTGTGCCTCGGCGGTGATCGTCTTCTCGGCCTCCTCGCGCGCGGTGGCGAGCTTCTCGCGCACGTCGGTCGTCTCGGCGCGCTCGGCGGCCAGCCGCTCCTCGGACTCGACGTTCGTGCGCCTGAGCTCCTCGCGGGCGGTGGTGAGCTCCTGGTCGCGGATGCCCAGGTCGGCGGTCACGCGCTCGAGCTCGCCGGCCAGCCGCTCGCGCTCCTGCTCGGCGGCGCTCAGCGCCTCCTGCGCCGCGGTCAGCTCGCCGCGCAGCGTCTCGGCGTCGTTCTCGCGCTCGGCGAGCGCCGCGTCGGCCTCCTCGCGCAGGCTCACCAGCTCGGCGTCGCGCTCGGCCAGGCCGGCTTCGGCCGCCTCGCGGCGCAGGCGCTCCTCGTGCAGCCGCTCGAGCGACTGGTCGGCCTTGGCGCGGCGCCCCTTCTTCGGCGGCGGCAGGTCGACCACGAGGCGGCGGCCGACCTCGAGCACCACGCCGGTGATGGCGTCGGGATCGTCTTCGCAGGCGAACGTCGCGCGCCACTCGCCGGAGCCCGTGAGCTGGCCGCCTGGGAGCGCGGTGAGCCGGCGGCGCTGACCGCCCGCCTCCACGGTGAGCACGGGCCGCCCGAGGCGCCGGCCCTCGAGCCCGCTCCAGCGGCCGACCACCTCGAGCCGCCCCGGCTCGCTCCAGCCGAACCGCTCGAGCTCGAAGGCGACCTCGCCGACCTCCGGCATCAGTCCTCCGCCCGCTTCTCCGTGTCGCCGTCGGCGGCCGTGACCGCGCCGGCCTCCGTCGTGTCCTGCCGGTGGTCGAGCACCGCGACGCGCTCGCGCAGCTCGCGACCCTCGACCGAGACGGCGAAGGAGATCCGCCCGAGGGTGAGCACCGCGCCGGCCAGCATCACCAGCGCCGCGGCGAAGGCCAGCCACGCGCCCTGCTCGAGCTGCTCGGCGCCGGCGGCCGGCGGCGGGTCGATCAGCTCGGCGGCCACGAGCACCGCGACGGCGAGCACGATCACCGGCAGCCACCGGCGGTCGCCCAACTCGAGGTCGGGCACCAGCTGCCCGGTCGCGACGATCAGGGCGGCGACGGCCAGGCCGGCGAGCAGCACCTCCACGACCTCGAACGCCTCCCAGGCGCTCAGCGGGCCGTACCAGTCCAGGAACAGGCTCACCAGCAGCAGGATCGCGCCCAGCGCAACGAGGATGGGCCCGACTTCGAATCTCCGCGTCATTCAGCTCCCCCCTGTGGTCGGATCGCAAAGGATCGCAAGCGCGTCCGTCGGATGGCGCAAGCGTCAATTCAGTCACCGTCGTGACCGGATTCCGGATCCACGTTCCGATGCTGACCTCGCACGCTTACCCGGCGCTGGTGACGGGGAGTCAAGAGGTGAGCGTCCTTCCCCCGGGACGTCTCCCTCCTCCTCTCGGCCGGGCGGGTGGCCGAACGTCTTCAGTCGCCCGCTCGGTCGGGTCCCTTCAGCTCACGGCGGTCTGCTGCGGGTCGCTGCGCTGGCGCAGGGCGTTGTAGGCCGACGCGCGGACTATGAGGTCGCCCTCGACCCCCTCCGGCACCGGCACCTCGACCGTCCCGGCGCTGCCCGACACCGGCTCGGGGCAGCTGGCCAGCACGAGCTCGTCCTCGTCGGCGCGGTGCAGCGTCACCAGCAGGCGCGAGGCGCGGCGCTGGAGCGCCGGATCGAGCTGGTAGTCGACGAGCACGCGATCGCCCTCGCGGCGCGCGCCGACTTCGGTCAGCTTCGGGTAGGTCGCCTTGCCCACCTGGCGCACCACGCCGCGCGACTGGCGGAGCGGCTGCGCCGCCTTCGCCTTGCCGTGCCAGGCGGCCGGGTGGTCCCACTTCTGGCCCTGGCGGCCGGGACTGGCCGGGCTGCGACCGCCGAACTTGCCGCCCACGACGCCGCGCGACGCGCCCCAGCGGCCGGTCCAGCGCGACCACGCGCCGAGCTCCTCGACCTTCGGCAGCACGGGCTTCAGCGAGCCGTCGGGGTTGTCGACGCCGAAGACGTACGGGTGCGCGCCCGGCTCGAAGTAGCAGGCGTGTGAGAGCGGGGCGACGTAGACGATCGGGTGGTCGCCCTGACGGCGTGCCTTGTCCCAGGCGCGCGCCTCGCCGTTCGCATGCTGGGAGTAGGTCAGGACGTCGGGGGTCTCGCCGTCGAGCCCGACCTGTACGACCTCCCAGTCGCCTTCGTGCTTGCCCCACCCGAGCAGGTGCTTCGGGTTGTAGTAGCACCAGAGCCAGTACTGGAGCCAGGTGCGGCCGCCGTCCTCCTTGACCCGGCCGTAGACGCGCTCGCGGTACCCCGGGTCGCCCTGGAATCGGCGGCTGGCAGCCAGATAGTCGCCGGCTTCGTCGACCCGGTCGCCGTCCTTGACGTCGTAGCCGGCCAGCAGCGTGAGGGTGAGGCCGGAGCCGGCGCGCGAGACGACGGCGCCGTTCTCGCGCTTGAGCGCGTTGTCGCGGTTGTCGGTGATCGAGGCCGCCGACATCGCGCGGTAGGCCTCCTGCGGGTCGTAGACGAGCGCCGGCTTGAAGCGCTCGAGCCGCGGGTCGAGCGGGCTCAGGGGTCCACCAGCGTCTCGGCCGCGGCGCGCAGGTGCTCGCGCAGGACGGGCGGCCCGTCGCGCTCGAGCCCGCGCACGAGCGCGACGTGGTCGGCGGCGAGCCGATCGGCCGGGATGTGCGCCCGGAGCGCGAGCAGGAAGAGCTGCATCTCTCCATTGAGCGCCGCGTGGGCAGCCGTGATACGCGGACTCCGGGCCGCGGCCACGATCGCCGCGTGCAGCGCGGCGTGGGCCTCGTTGATCGTGCTCCACGCGCCGTCCTCGCACGCCGCCTCCAGGCGGGCCAGCGCCTCGTGGACGCCGGCCGGCAGCCGTCCGCCGTTGCGCTCGAGCGCGAGGTGGGCCGCCTCGAGCTCGAGCGCCGCGCGCAGCTCGTACAGCCAGCGGACGTCGTCGGCGCCGAGCTGTGCGACAGTGGCGCCGCGGTGCTGCTCGATCCGCACCAGGCCCTGGGTGGCGAGCGCGCGCAGCGCGGCGCGCAGCGAGTGGCGGGCGACGCCGTAGGTCTCGCACAGCTCGCGCTCGCGCAGCCGGGAGCCGGCGGGCAGCTCGCCGTCGAGGATCTCGCGCCTCAGCGCGTCGGCGAGCGCGTCGACCGTGGAGGGGCGGTGGAGCGGGCGTGTTGGCGCCATCGACCGCATCATGCCGGGGCCTGCTCCGGCGATGCAACCGGCGGAGCCGGGAGCCGCACGCCGAGCGCCAGCAGCCCGGCCAGCACGAGCCCGGCGCCGGCGGCCGACATGGCGGTGGTCGGCTCGGCCAGCACGACGGCGCCGAGGACGCCCGCGGTCAGCGGCTCGGCCAGCGTGAGCGTCGCCGTCTCGGACGCGCTGAGACGTTGCAGGCCGCGGGCGAACAGCACGTAGGCGAGCGCGGTCGGGATCACGCCGAGGAACAGCGCGAGCGCGACCCCGTCGGCGTGCAGGAGCCAGCCGGGCTCGCTCAGCACGAGCGCGGGCAGCAGGACGACGGCGGCGAGGCCGAACGCCACCGCCATCACGCCCTCGGGCGCGTGCCCGGCGGTCAGCAGCCGCTTGGCGGCCAGCGTGTAGACCGCGTACGAGCCGCCGGCGACGACCGCGAGCGCGATGCCCGGCGCCGACACGCTCGCGTCGCCGCCCGCGAGGGCGAGCAGCGCGACGCCGGCGCAGGCGAGCGCGGTCGCGACGGCCCAGCGGGGGTCGGGGCGGCGGCGGTCGAGCAGCCACTCGAACAGCCCGGCCAGCGTGGGCGCCGAGCCGAGCGCCACGATCGTGCCGACGGCGACGCCGGTGTCGGCGACGGCCGCGAAGAATGCGAGCTGGTAGGTGGCGACGGCCGCCACGGCGGCGAGCACAGGCCCGGGCGCCCAGCGGCCCTTGAGCGTGTTGCCGGCCGCGAGCGCGACGGCGACGAGCAGGGTCCCGCCCACGAGGATGCGGGCGGCGCCGACGCCGACCGGGTCGGTCCCGGAGGGGCCGAGGGCCTGGGCGGTTCCGGTGGTGGCGAAGCAGAGGGCGGCGAGGAGGACCTGGAGGCGGGCGGTGGGCATGTGGCTGGTGATTGTTCCACAATTCCTCAATATATGTCAAGGGCTCGGAACTGCAGCTGAGTTCGTCCCTGCGAGAGTTCCCGCGCATGGAGCTCGGACTCGAAGGCAGCGGCGTGCTGGTCACCGGCGCGGCGGGCGGCATCGGCGCGGCGACCGCGCGGGCGCTCGCGGCGGAGGGGGCGCGGGTCGCCGTCCACTACCACTCGAGCAGGGAGGCGGCCGAGACGCTGGCCGCCCAGATCGGCGGCGTGTCGCTGCAGGCCGACCTGCGCGACGAGGCGGCCGCCGACGCGCTCGTCCCCGCCGCGGTCGAGGCGCTCGGCCGGCTCGACGCGTGCGTCGCCAACGCGGGCACGTGGGACCCCGAGGACGTCCCGGTCGCGCGGATGAGCCTGGAGCGCTGGCGGTCGACGGTCGACTCCAACCTGACCGCGACCTTCCTCACCGCCCGCTCGTACCTGCGTCACGTCGAGGCGACCCAGGCGGGCTCGCTGGTCATGGTGGCGTCGACCTCGGGCCTGTTCGGCGAGGCCGGCCACGCCGACTACTCCGCCGCCAAGGCGGGGATGGCGCACGGGCTCGCGCTGTCGCTGAAGAACGAGATCGTGCGCGCGGCGCCGCTCGCGCGCGTGAACGTCGTCGCCCCCGGCTGGACGGTGACGCCGATGACCGAGGGGGAGCTGAGCGAGGAGGCGATCGCGCGCGTGACGGCCACGATGGCGCTGCGCAAGGTCGCCACCGCCGAGGACGTCGCGCGCGCCATCGTGTTCCTGTGCTCGCCGCAGGCGGCCGGCCACGTGACCGGCCAGACGATCACGGTGGCGGGCGGGATGGAGGGGCGGCTGCTGCACCCTCCAGGTGCGTAGTTTCGTTGTAGGAGCGCAGGAGCCAGTTGCCGTCGGCCTTCACGACGATCCGTGTGATCGACGCGTTGTCGACTTGCAGGAACGCGAACGGGTCGCTGCCCGTGGCCTGCCGGCACAGCTCGCCGATCACGCCGCCGTGCGTCACCACCACCACGGCGGCGCCCGGCCCCACCGCCGCCGCGATCCGCTCGGCCGCACCCCGCACGCGGGCGGCCAGCGCGGCAGACGACTCGGCGCCGGGGATCACGTCCCAGCGCTGCTCGGCGAGCAGCCGGACGATCAGCGGGTCGCGCTCGGCGAAGGCGATCCGGAAGCGCCCGCCCTCGAGCTCGCCGACGTGCACCTCGCGCAGGTCGGGCTCGACGACCGGCTCGAGCCCGGTCAGCGCCGCCAGCGGCGCCGCGGTCTGCGCCGTGCGGTCGAGCGTGCTGATGAAGAGCGCGGCCACCGGCTCTCGCGCGAGCCGCTCGGCGAGGGCGCGCGCCTGCGCCTCGCCGTCGGGCGACAGCGGCGGGTTGCTCTGGCCCTCGATCAGCTCGAACGGCTCGCCGGGCACGGCGGCGGCCGAGGATCCGTGCCGGACGACGATCAGCTCGGTGGCGTCGGGCGGCGGGACGTACAGGCCCTGCGGATAGCTCGGCACGGCGGCGGATGCTGGCACGATGGGCGGATGCTGCTGCGCGAGCTCGTCGAGGCGTCCGCCGCCGTTCGCGCCACCTCGGCGCGGGGCGGCAAGGTCGCCGCGCTGGCCGATCTGCTGCGGCGGCTCGAGCCGTCCGAGACGCCGGCGGCGGTCGCCTGGCTGTCCGGCGTGCTGACCCAGCGGCAGATCGGCGTCGGCTGGGCCGCGCTGCGCGACGCGCCGGCGCCCGCCGCCGAGCCGTCGCTCACGGTCGCCGAGGTCGAGGACACCTTCACGCGCGTGGGAGCGATGAGCGGCTCCGGCTCGCAGACGGCGCGCCGCGATGCCGTGCGCGAGCTGCTCGCGCGGGCCACCGAGGACGAGCAGCGGTTCCTGACCGCCCTGCTGCTCGGCGACCTCGGCCAGGGCGCGCTGGCCGGCATGATGACCGACGCGGTGGCCAAGGCGGCCGAGCTGCCGCGGGTTGACGTCCAGAGGGCCGTGATGCTGCGCGGCGACCTCGGCGCCGTGGCCGCGGTGGCGCTCGCCGAGGGCGCCGCGGGGCTGCGCGGGATCTCGCTCGAGCTGCTGCGGCCCGTGCAGCCGATGCTCGCCTCGCCCGGCGACGACCTCGACGCCGCGCTCGAGCGGATCAGCCCCGCGGCGGTCGAGTTCAAGCTCGACGGGATCCGTGTGCAGGTCCACCGGCGCGGCGACGAGGTGCGCGTGTTCACCCGCTCGCTGGACGACATCACCGCGCGCGTGCCGGAGGTGGTGCGGGCGGCGCGCGACCTGCGGACCGACGCCGCGGTGCTCGACGGTGAGGCGATCGCCCTGCGCGCCGACGGCCGGCCGGAGCCGTTCCAGGTGACGGCGAGCGCCGTCGGGTCGGGCGGGCTGACCACGATGTTCTTCGACGTCCTGCACGCCGGCGGCCAGGACCTGATCGACGCGCCCGGCGCCGAGCGCTTCGCGGCGCTCGAGGACCTCGTGCCCGAGCCGTCGCGAATCCCTCGCGTGCTGGCCGCCGACGCCGACAGCGCCCGCGCGGTGCTCGACGAGGCGCTCGCGCGCGGCCACGAGGGCGTGATCGTCAAGTCGCTGGAGGCGCCGTATGCGGCGGGCCGCCGCGGCGCCGGCTGGCTGAAGGTCAAGCCGCGGCACACGCTCGACCTCGTCGTGCTGGCCGTCGAGTGGGGCCACGGCCGCCGGCGCGGGCTGCTCAGCAACCTGCACCTCGGAGCGCGTCGCGGAGCCGACTTCGTGATGCTCGGCAAGACGTTCAAGGGCCTGACCGACTCGATGCTCGCGTGGCAGACCGAGCACCTGCTCGGGCTCGAGATCGGCCGCGAGGGCCACGTCGTCCACGTGCGGCCGGAGCTCGTGGTCGAGATCGCGTTCGACGGCGTGCAGGCGAGCACGCGCTACCCGGGCGGCGTGACGCTGCGCTTCGCCCGCGTGCTGCGCCACCGGCCGGACAAGCCGGCGGCCGAGGCCGACACGCTCGACGCCGTGCACGCGATCCACGCGTCGGCGGCGTAGACTGCGGCGCCATGGACCTCATCGCGCTCAGCGACGCCTGGAAGGCCTCGATCGCCCTGATCGCCGTGTTCGGAGTCATCTTCCCGGCGCTCATGACCGGGCTCATCGTGTTCGCCGTGGCGCAGGCCGCGGCGGAGCGCGAGCAGAACCTCGAGCGGCGCGCGGGCCGCTAGAGAACGCCGGTCAGCAGCAGCGCGATCGCGGCGAGCAGGATCGCCACCAGGCTGAGCGCCACTATGCGCACGGCCCACAGGGCGCTGCCGGAGGGCGGCGCCAGCCGGCTCTCGCTCTCGTGAGCGACACGCCGGGTCCGCCGGCGCGGCGTCTCGTCGCGCTCGCGCAGCTGGGAGACCTCGCGCTCCAGCCGCTTGCGATCGCCGCGGGCGGCCACCAGCTCGGCCTCCACTCGCTCGCGTCCCGCGCGCGCCGAGGCGAGCTCGGCCGCGAGCTGATCGCGCTCGGCCCAGGCGCCGGCGAGCTCGCGCTCGTGCATCTGGCTGTCGGCGCCGGCGGCGCGCTCCTCGTTGGCGGCCGTCAGCTCGGCGCGGAGCCGGTCGCGCTCCTCGTGGGTGGCCGCGATCGTGTCGGCCGCGCCCGCGAGGTCGGCGCGTAGCCGCTCACGCTCGTCGACCGCGGCGGCCAGCTCGGCGCGCACGCGCTCGAGCTCGCCCGCATCGGCCGGCGCGCCGCTCGCCTCGGCGAGCTCGGCCTCGAGGGCAGCGACGCTCTTGTCGCGCTCGGCCTCCAGGGAGGCGACGCGTTGCTCGTGCTCGGCCTCGAGCGCGGCCACGCGGGTGTCCAGCTCGGCGTGTGCCTGGCGCGCGGCGGTGAGCTGGCGCTCGGCCAGCCGGCGCGCCTCCTCGGCCTCGCGCGCCTGGGCGGTCGCCTGGTCCGCGGCCTCCTGCGCCCGCTCGCGCTGGCGGTACTCGTCGTTGACCAGCCGCTCGCCGTCGGCGCGAGCGCGCTCCGCGTCCTCGCGCGCACGGTCGCGCTCCTCGCGCACGCGCGCGAGCTCGTCGGCCCCCACGGTGGCGGCGTTCAGCGCCGCCTCGAGCTCGCGGCGCTCCTTGGTGGAGCTCAGCAGCTGCTCGCGGACGCGCTCGAGCTCGGACGGCGGCCGCGGCTTGGCGGGGCGGGGCTTCGGGGCGGCGCTGCCGGGCAGCGGCAGGTCGACGACCAGCTCGCGGCCGACCTCCAGCTCGGCGCGCTCGGCGTCGAGCTCGCCGCCGTCCCACTTGAAGGCGGCGAACCACGGCTCGCCGTCGTCGGCCGCCCACGGCTTGTGGTCGAGCACGGCCACCAGCCGGCGACGGCTCTCGCCGTTGTGCAGCCACAGCACGGGCCGCACGAAACGCCGGCCGCGCACCCCGCGCCAGTGTCCGGCGACCTCGAGCCGGTCGCCCGCGGCGGCGAAACGCTCGACCACGAATGCCGGATCGGTCGCCGTGGTATCCGTGATCGTCGCCATCCCCGGGTGCCAGGCTAGCGCCTTGTCCCGAAATACCGGGTTTGAGACTACTTACAGACGGTCACTATTGACACAATGTCGCCACTGCTGAGTCTGCGCGCACCGGTGAGCGTCAATGCCCGCCTGCTCGCCGCCTGTGGAGTCACCGCGGCGGCCGCCTTCGTCGTCGCGCTCAGCGCCGGCGGCAGCGCGCAGCCGACCGCCGCCGTCCCGGCCTGCCTGGCCGTCGGCTGCGTCTGTGCTGCGCTGGTGGGCCACCTGACGCACGCATCCGCCCGCACGGTCGGTGACTCGCGGCTGCTCTGGATGTCGGCGGGCGTCACGATTGCGTTCGCCGGGCTGGTCATGGAGATCTTCGGGCAGCGGTCGATCCTCGCCGACGGCGGGCCTGTCGCGCAGGGCGCCGACAACTCCGCCGCGCGGTTCGTGATCTGGCACGTCGCGCTGCTCGCGGCCGGCGGCCTCGGCCTCGCCAACGTGCGCGCGCGGCCGCGCGAGCTGCTCGCGTTCGGCGCCGCCGGCATCGCCCTGCTGGCCTACGCGTCACTCTCCCCCGAGCCGTTCGGCGCCCTCGTGGGCGCCGACGGCGACTACCACCCGGCCATGCGGACGTTCGTCGGCGTGCTCGCCGTCGCCCAGCTCGCGGTCGCCGCGGCCTGGTGGCGGAAGGCCGAGGGCGCGCCGACCTGGGGCGAGGTGTGCGTCATCTGCCTGATGGCCCTCTCCGGGCTGGACGCGCTCGCCTACCTGTTCGCCTCCGAGCCGTACGCCGGCGCGTGGTGGGCCAGCCTGACGCTTCGGGCCGGCCAGTTCGCCGTCCCCGCCGTGGGTCTGGTCATCGGCTTCATCGCGGTCGCGGACCGCCTGCGCGACCTCCAGGACGAGCTCAGCCAGGGCCTCGAGGTGGAGCGCGAGCGTGCCCGCCGCGAGGAGGAGGTCGTCAACCTCGACCGCCGCCGGCGCGAGCACGAGGAGCGCCGCATCGCCCGTCTGATCGAAGGCGACGGCCTCAACGTCGCGCTGCAGCCGATCGTCGACCTCGACAGCCGGCGCGTCGTCGGCGCCGAGGCGCTGGCCCGGTTCACCGACGAGAACGACAACCGGATGCCGCCCGAGGAGACCTTCCTCGACGCCCACGCGCTGGGCATGGGCGTCGAGCTGGAGCTCGCGATCATCGAGCTCGCTCTGCGCTGCGAGGAGCGCCTGCCGGAGGGCCTGTACCTGGCGCTCAACGTCTCCCCCGCCCTGCTCGGCACCGGCGACCTCGAGGACCTGATCGCGCGCGGCCATCACGACGACCGGCCGCTCGTCGTCGAGCTCACCGAGCACCAGGCGGTCGAGGACTACGGCGAGCTGGGCCTGGCGCTCGAGCGGCTGCGTCACCAGGGCGTGCGCGTAGCCGTCGACGACGTCGGCTCCGGGTTCGCCTCGTTCCGGCACGTGACGCGCGTGAACCCGGAGATCCTCAAGCTCGACCGCTCGCTGGTCTGCGGGATCGACGAGGACCCGGTTCGCCAGTCGCTTGCGTCGGCGATCGTCGCGTTCGCGCGCGACGTCGGCGCGATCGTCGTCTCGGAGGGCATCGAGTCCGAGAACGAGCTGTCGTGCCTCATGGACCTCGCCGTCGGCTGCGGCCAGGGCTTCTACCTCGGCCGGCCCGGACTCGGCCGCGTGCAGCCGCGGGTACTCGAACTGGCCGGCTAGCGCGATACTCCACCCTCGATGATCGTCGACTGCGCGGTCTACGAGGACGGGGCCCGCTGCGCCGGCGACCTGCCGCTGACCGAGGCCGGCGAGGCCGCCGAACGCGACGGGGCGTTCGTGTGGATCGGGGTCTACGAGCCCTCGGAGGGGGAGTTCGACTCCGTCCGGCGCGAGTTCGACCTGCACGAGCTGGCGGTCGAGGACGCGATCGACGCGCACCAGCGGCCGAAGGTCGAGCGCTACGGCGACACGCTGCTCGTCGTGCTCAAGACCGTCCGCTACACGGGCAAGCTGCGCGACGTCGAGACCGGCGAGATCCTGCTCTTCGTCAACCGCGACTTCCTCGTCAGCGTCCGCCACGGCGAGGCGGCGCTGCACGACGTGCGGCTCGACATCGAGAAGCGCCCGGACCTGCTGCGCTTCGGCTCGGGCGCCGTGCTGTACGCGATCGTCGACCGCATCGTCGACGACTACGAGCCGGTGGTCGAGGCCGTGGAGTCCGACATCCAGGAGGTCGAGCACGAGGTCTTCGCGCCGACCCGCAGCAACCCCGCCGAGCGGATCTACACGCTCGAGCGCGAGGTGCTCGACCTGCACCGCGCGATCGCCCCGCTCTCCCCCGCGATCGACAAGCTCGCGCGCGGCCAGCACGAGATCATCCACCCGGAGCTGCGCACGTACTTCCGCGACGTCCACGACCACCTGCTGCGCGTGAGCGGCCGGATCGACGGCTTCCGCGACCTGCTCTCGAGCGCGCTCCAGGCGAACCTGACCCAGGCGGCGGTGCGCCAGAACGAGGACATGCGCAAGATCTCGGCCTGGGTGGCGATCCTCGCGGTGCCGACCGGCGTGGCCGCCATCTACGGCATGAACTTCAACTCCATGCCCGAGCTCGAGTGGCGCTACGGCTACCCCGTCGTGCTGGGCATGATCGTGCTGCTGTGCGCGCTGCTCTACTGGCGCTTCCGCCGGTCCGGCTGGCTCTACGACGGAGCTGACGGCTTCGCCGGCCCAGGTGAGCGCCGCGTCGCCGTAGGCCTCGGCCGGCGAGACCTCCGCGTCGGCCGCGCTGGGGAACTCGCCCTGCTCGTAGGCGACCACGGTCTGGAGCAGCTCGCCCTTGGGGCCCTCGCGGCGCAGCAGCGCGGCGCGGATCTCGTCCGAGAACGGGAGCGTCTCCAGGACGTCCTCCATCGAGGCGCCGAGCAGGGCGTCGGCGACCGAGAAGAGGCCGACGGTGAAGTGGGCGTCGGAGGCGTCGACGGCGCGGTTGCCGCCCAGCACCTCGCACATGCGGGCGCGCTGGAGGGCCAGCTCGACCAGCTCCTCGGGCGCGTCGTCGGCGGCCGCCACGAGCGCCATGACCGTCGCCCAGCGGCGCACAGTGGCGGTGCCGAGCAGGGTCAGGGCCTCGCGCACGGTCTCGACGGTGCGCGGGAGGGCGAAGAACGCCGAGTTGACGTAGCGCAGCAGCTTGAGCGAGAGGCCGACGTCGTTGCCGATCGCGTGCTCGAGGTCCTCGAAGGAGGCGTCGGGCTTGGCGACCGTGGCGAGCGCCGCGAGCGAGGCGATGCCGCCCGTGCCGAACCGGCGCTGGCGCATCGGGTCGGGGCGGCCGAAGAACTCGCCCTGGAAGACGGTGAAGCCGAGCGCGGTGCAGCGCTCGAGCTCCTCGGGCGTGGCGACGCCGGTGGCCACGAGCTCGAGGCCGCGCGCGACGGGCTCGGCGATCACGGCCCGGAGCTCCTCGTCAGTGCGGCCGGCGACGGGGATGCGCACGTGCTTGGCGAAGGTGGCGAGCTCGTGGTGATAGCCGTCGAGCGCGATCGTGTAGCCGCTGAACTGGAGGCGCTGGAGCGCGGCGAGTACGGCCTCGGTGGGCGGCTCGGCGGGAAGCTGGAGGACGACGCGGTCGGGCCGGACGGGCGGCGTGCCGACCTCGAGCAGGAACTCGGCGGTCATCGCGACCCAGGCGGGGTGACGGCCGGCCAGGCGGTCGAGACCGATGTCGCCGAACGCGTCGAGCAGCAGGGCGGCGGTCGCCTTGGCGCCTTCGCGCCCGGCGTCGACGACCAGCTCGTAGCCGACGATGTGCCGCTGGAGATCGGTGAGGGGCAGCCGGACGACGGCGATCTCGTCCGGATCCTGGGCAGGCTCCTCGATGACGACGACCGGCGCGACGGCGACGGCGACAGCGGGCGCCTCCTCCTCGACGGCGGCCACGAACACGGGCTCGGCGGGGGCGACGGCGACGGGCTCCGGCTCGGGCGCGGGCTCTGCAACGACGGGCTCGGGCTCCGGCTCGGCGACGACGGGCTCCGGAACCACGACGGGCTCGGGCACGATCTCGCGGAAGTCGTGCAGCGCGAACTCGCCGGGCGCGCGGCGCGTCGTGCCGGCGGCGTACGTGCGCCCGCCGACGGTGATCGTGACCTCGATATCGCCCGACAGGTCCGTGCCGGCGAGGCCGGGGCCGTTCAGGGTCAGCAGATCGCCCCGCGGCGGCTGCGGCGGGGTCGGGGGCAGGGTCGGCGCAGGGCGGCGCCCGAGGATGCGTGCCAGGATCGACATTCCTACTTGCGAGTTTCGGCCGCAGCGCGTTGCGCCTTGAGGCGGCGGGTAGGGCAACCTCGTTCACATCCGGAGGGAGGATCCGCGTGACGACCATGGACCGGCGGGCATTCCTGGCTCGCACAGCCGCGGCGGCGGGAGGCACCGTTGCCGGCTCGGAGGCGCTGACGCGCCTCGCCAACCGCGCCGCGCTCGCCGACTTCAGCGCTGCCGCCAAGGGCTACGGGCCGGTGAAGCCGAAGCCCGATCAGAACGGCCGCATGGTGCTCGCGCTACCGGCGGGGTTCACGTACGTCACGTTCGGCGACATCGGGTCGCCGATGTCCGACGGCCGGCCGACGCCGCTGGCGCTGGACGGGATGGCCGCGTTCAAGGGCCCGCGCGGCACCGTGCGGCTGATCCGCAACCACGAGGACCGCAACGTGCCGCCGGCCGGCAGTATCGAGGCCGGTCCCGGCGCCTACGACCCGGCGGCCGGCGGCGGGACGACCACGCTCGACTACGACCCCGAGCGCCGCCGCCTGGTGCGCAGCTTCGTGTCACTCGAAGGCACCACGATCAACTGCGCCGGCGGCTTCGGCCTGCGCCGCAGCAGCTGGCTGACCGGCGAGGAGACGGTCGCCGGCCCGTCGACCGGCTTCGAGAAGCCGCACGGGTACCTGTTCGAGGTACCGGTCGACCGCGGCCGGGGCGACCCGCCGCACAGCCGGCCGCTGAAGGCGATGGGCCGCTTCTCGCACGAGGCGGCCGCCACCGACCACCGCACCGGCGTCGTGTACGAGACCGAGGACCCGGGCAGCGGGCGGGGCGCGGGGTTCTACCGCTTCGTGCCGCGCGACCCGCGCCGCCTGCGGGCCGGCGGCAAGCTGCAGATCCTCGGCATCCGCGGCAAGCGCCAGTTCGACGCGCGTGAGGACCAGGAGCCCGGCCGTTCGCTGCCCGTGCGCTGGATCGACGTCCCCGAGCCGGACCCGGAGTACGTCGACATCAACGACCCGCGCGGCACCTTCGACCAGGGCTGGGCGCGCGGCGCGGCGAAGTTCAACCGGCTCGAGGGCTGCTGGTACGCGGACGGCAGCGTGTTCTTCGTGTCCACCAGCGGCGGAGACGCCAAGAACGGCGACGTCAACTCCGATCAGTACCGCGAGGGCTACGGCCAGGTCTGGGAGTACCGGATCCGCAAGCGCAGGCTGATCCTGCACTACGAGTCGCCGGGCGGCGAGGTGATGGACTCGCCCGACAACCTCACGGTCACGCCGCGCGGCGGCCTGATGGTCTGCGAGGACGACGCCTCGGACGCGGACGGCCACAACCCCAACCGCGTGATCGGCATCTCCCCCAACGGCCGCGCGTTCACGTTCGCGGAGAACGTGTTCAGCGCCTCGGAGCTCGCAGGGGTGTGCTTCAGCCCGGACGGCGACACGATGTTCGTGAACCTGTACGGCGACTCGACGGGCGCCCCGGCCGACCACGCCGGCCAGGGCATGACGTGCGCGATCACCGGCCCCTGGCGGAAGGGACCGCTCTAGGACCGGCCGGCGGCGCGCGCCGCCTCGAGGACGGCCTCGGGGACGGGATCGACTCGACGCAGGAGCGCGATGAGCTCGCGCTCCAGCTCCTCGTGCGGGACCGGGGCCCACTCGGGCCCACGGTCCTGCTTGTCCGCCATCGGCTAGGAGCTCGGCGCCCGCAGGACCGACCGCCATCGTGGCAACCGGATCGAGATCGACCGCCGCTGCCCGCTCCGGACGAAGCCCCGGCGTCGCATTCCCATGCCGTTTCGAACCTCTGCTGCCCGCTGCTCCGTGAGTCGCCGGAGCGTCACTGGATGAATCGTGTGCATCGTTTCCCCTCCTGAGTCGGGGCGCCTACCGGGAGCGCCTTGATGACAAGACGGCGATAGGTGGTGCCCTGATACATCAGAAGAGGACATGGCGATCCTGGTCGACGAACTACGCGAGTACCCGCACACCCGGCTGCCGTTCCGGCACTGGTGCCATCTCGTGTCCGACCACAGCTTCGACGAGCTCCACGCCTTCGCGGCGCAGATCGGCATGCCCCGCCATCGCTTCCAGGGCGATCACTACGACCTGCCGCCGCACCTGCGCGAGCTCGCGGTCGAGTTCGGCGCACAGGAGGTCGGCACGCGCGAGCTGACGCAGCGCATGACGGGGCCGCGCGGCGACCGCGTGCGGCGCCGCAGATCTTCGCGTCAGTGACCCATGCGGCGCAGGCCGAGCATGGCCATCGTGCCGAGCACCGTCGCCATCCCGGCCAGCGCCAGCAGGCCCGGCAGCGTGTGGGCCAGGCTCGGCTCGATGCCGACCACCGTGGCCTGGCGCGCCATCTCGAGCACGTAGGTCACGGGGTTGTAGGGCGCCACCTCGGCGAGCCAGCCCTCGAGCAGCACCTCCGGCGTGTAGGCGGTCGAGAGGAAGACGGCGAGGAAGACGCCCTGCTGCATCAGCGGCCCGGCCTGCTGCGTGCGGAAGGTCACCGCCATGTAGATCCCCCACAGCGCCGCGCACGCGCAGAAGGCGACGCACGCGAAGTAGAGGGCGAGCAGGCCCGCGACCCCGCCGGTGAGCTCGGCTCCGATCAGCAGGCCCACGATCAGCACCACGGTGGCGGGCACGAGCGAGCGGGTGATCGCGCCCAGGATCGGCCCGACCAGCAGCAGCGGCCGCGGGACCGGCGAGACGAGCAGCCGGTCGAACCAGCCCTGCTCGATGTCGCGCGCGAGGTTGGAGCCCGTGGCCGCGCCCGCGAAGCCCGCTCCCTGGAGGCACGAGAGCGGCACGATCCAGGAGATGTAGGAGTCGGTCGGGAAGCCCTCGAGGCCGGTCAGGCGGCCGAACTGGCCGGTGATGCCGAGCATGAAGACGACCGGCGCGATCGTCGCGGGCAGCAACGCGCCGCGCACGCGCAGCACCTCGTTGAGCGAGCGCAGCCAGAGCGTGAGGGCGACGTTCACAGCTTCCTCAGGCGCTGCTTGAGCGCCAGCGTCGCCAGGACGGTGGTGGCGATCGCGAGCCCGATGGCGGAGGCGAAGCCGGCCACCGGGCTGCCGAGCTCGGTGGTGCCGCCGAGCAGCGCGCGCACGCCCTCCACGACGTAGGTCAGCGGGTTGTAGACCGACACCGCCTCCAGCACCGGGGTCAGCAGCTCCTGCGGGAAGAACGCCGGCGCGGTGAACAGCATCACGAACATGAACGGGAACAGGCTCTGCAGCAGCGACAGCGAGCCGGTCCGCAGCGCGATCGCCGACGACACGCCGCCCATGGCGAAGGCCGTGATGGCGGCCAGCACGATCGTGGCCAGCACGCCCGGGACGCCGCCGGGGAACGACGCGCCGAACAGCATCGAGACGAGCACGAAGAACGTCGTCTGCAGCACCGAGAGCGCGAGCGTGCCGGCGAGCCGTCCCAGTACGAGGCTGGTCCTGTGCACGGGCGCGGCCAGCAGGCGGTCGAAGAAGCCGAACTCGATGTCCGAGGCCATGGCGATCCCGGCCGTCAGCCCGGCGAGGATGGTGCCCTGGATGATCGTCCCGGGGACGACGAACGCCAGGTAGGACTCCACGTCGGGGAAGCCCTGAAGGCCCTGGGCGGCGCTCGTGCCGCTGGCGATGACGGCCAGCAGCATCAGCGGCAGCACGAACGTCGGCATCAGCAGCTGCGCCCGGCGGAACTGGACCGACAGCGCGCGGCGGCCGAGCGCCGCCACGACGCGGTGCTCCTTCGTCACGGCGCCTCGGCCGGCTCCATCGCGGCCGCGCCCTCGAGGTGCGAGCCGGTGACGGCGGCGAACACGTCGTCGAGCGTCGGCGACTCGACCTCGACGAACTCGACCTCGACGCCCGCCTCGTCGAGCGCGCGCACGACCGGCGCGATCGCTGCGTGGCCGGCCGTCGTGCGGACGCCGATACGGGTCGGCGTGCGCTCGGTCGGACGCTCCACCCTGCCGACCCCCGCGAGCGCCTCGCACGCGCGCGCCGCGTCGCCGGGGTGCGTCATCTCGACGTGCACGGTCGGCTCCCCCACGCGCGCCTTCAGCGACTCCGGCGTTCCCTCGGCCACGAGGGTGCCGCGGTTGATGATCCCGACGCGGTCGGCGAGCTGCTCGGCCTCCTCGAGGTACTGCGTGGTGAGGAAGACGGTGGTGCCGTCCTCGTGCAGCGCCTGCACCTCGCGCCACAGCGCGGCACGGCTGGTCGGGTCCAGGCCGGTGGTCGGCTCGTCGAGGAACAGCACGTGCGGGCGGTGCACGAGCGCCAGCGCCAGGTCGAGCCGGCGGCGCATGCCGCCCGAGTAGCCACCGACGCGACGGTCGCCCGCCTCCGTGAGGCCGACGCGGTCGAGCAGCTGGACTGCCCGCTCGCGCGCCTCGGGGCCGCGCAGACCGTGCAGCGCGCCCTGCATGCGCAGCAGCTCGCGTCCGGTCATCAGCGGGTCGATGGCGGCCTCCTGGAGCGCGACGCCGATCGCGCGGCGCACGGCGTCGCCGTCGCTCACCACGTCGTGGCCCGCCACGCGGGCGCGGCCGGCGGTCGGCCGCAGGAGCGTCGTGAGGATGCGCACCACCGTCGTCTTGCCGGCGCCATTGGGTCCGAGGAACCCGTAGATCTCGCCGTGGCGGACTTCGAGGTCGAGTCCGTCGACGGCGCGGATGCCGCCTTTGAACTCACGGACCAGCTGTTCGACTTCGACGGCGGCGCTCACTAAGGCACTGAGCCTACGAGATCGGCCGCCGCATACCCCGCGCGCCGCCCCCACACCGTCCCCGCCGTCAGGCCGCTGCCGCCCGGGTAGTTGTGGAAGAACAGGCCGCCGACCAGCTCGCCGGCCGCGAACAGGCCGTCGAGCGGCGCGCCGGCCTGGTCGAGCACGCGCGCGCTCTCGTCGACGCGCAGGCCGCCGAAGGTGAAGGTGATGCCGCAGGTCACGGGGAAGGCGGTGAAGGGCGGCTGCTCGACCGGCAGCGCCCAGTTGGACTTCGGCGGCGTGATCCCCTCGGTGCGCACACCGTCCTTGACCGACGGGTCGAACTCGCCCGGCCGGATCGCGGCGTTGTACTCGCTCACCGTGCGCTCGAGCCTCGCAGGGTCGATGCCCAGCCGCGAGGCCAGCTCGCCGATCGTGTCGGCGTCCACGCGCGTGGCGCCAGGCGCCTCGTAGTCGATCGTGCGCAGCATCCCCACGGTGCGCGCGTCGAACAATTGATGTGCGATGCCCTGCGGCTGGCGCAGAACCTCGGCGCCGTACTTGGCGTACGTGTAGTTGCGGAAGTCGGCCCCCTCGTCGAGGAAGCGCTCGCCGTCGGCGTTGACCACGATGCCCACCGGATACGACTGGCGCGAGTAGCGGTTGGTGAGCTCGAGGTCGCCGGTCGGTGGGGCGCCCGCGTCCCACTGGATCGCGTGGCAGCCGCTCCAGTGCCCATACGCCTGCGCCCCGCGGTCGAGCGCGGCGCGCAGGACCTCGCCGGTGTTGTGCGGCGTGCCGCGCACCTTCGCCACGTCCCAGTTCGGCCCCAGGTAGGCAGCGCGCATCTGCGGGTTGGACTCGAAGCCGCCGGCCGCCAGCACCACGGCGCCGGCGCGCAGCTCCTCGCCGCGGACCGCGACGCCGCCCGGCACCAGGCCGGTGACCGGCGAGTCGTCGCGGATCTCGATGCCGGTCCGCTCGGCCGCCGCGCGATGCTGGGCGATCAGGCCCTTGCCGCCGTCGACGACCCCGACCGCGAGCCCGCCCCAGAACCGCCAGCTGCCGTCCTGCTCGTAGGCCTGGCGCTCGTACATGAGCCGGAAGCGGATGCCGCGGCCGTGCAGCCAGCGCACGGCGTCGCCGGAGTCGCCGGTGAGGATGCGCGCCATCGCCTCGTCGCCGCGGCCGAGCGTGACGCGCCGCATGTCGGCCAGGAACTCCTCGTCGGTGTACGGCGGCAGGTCGGTCTCCCCCAGCCGCTCATCGTCCTCGAGGATGTCGCGCAGGTCGCCGACGCCGTCGTGGGCGAGCCGCATGGCGCCCGCCGTGAAGGCGGAGTTGCCACCCGACCACTCGCGCGGAGCCTTCTCGAGCACGAGTACCTCGGCGCCGCGCTCGCGCGCCGCGTGGGCCGCCGACATGCCCGCGTTCCCTGCGCCGACCACGATCACGTCCACGGAACTTGGTGATATCCGGCCGGTCGTACGGGTAAGCGCCTCCCGGGGATGGGTGCGCGTGCCTTCATAGGAGGTCTGCTCGCGGTCGCCGCGCTGGTGGCGATCGTGTTCGGCGGCGAGGCGACGGGCGACGACGCCTCCGAGCCCTACCCCACGCGCCAGCTGCGGATCATGGCCCCGGCCGCTCCCGGCGGCGGCTGGGACAGCACCGCGCGCGCCTTCCAGGCCGCCTCGCGCGACGCGAAGCTCGACGACGGGATCGAGGTCTACAACGTCGAGGGCGCGGGCGGCACGCTCGGGCTCTCCGAGCTGGTGTCCAAGGACTCCGGCGACCCGTACGAGCTGATGATGACCGGGCTGGTGATGCTCGGCGCGATCGAGACCAACCAGTCCGACGTACCGCTCGACGCCACCACGCCGGTCGCCACGATGATCACCGAGGCCGAGGCGATCGTGGTGCCGGCCAAGTCGGACTTCCAGACGCTGCGCGACTTCGCCGACGCGCTCGAGCGCGACCCGGGCTCGGTCAAGGTCGGCGGCGGCTCGGCGGGCAGCACCGACCAGCTGCTGCTGGGCGAGCTCGCCACCACGCTCGGCGCCGACCCCGCCGAGACCCGCTACGTCGCGCACTCCGGCGGCGGCGAGGCCAACGCGGCCATCCTCTCCGGCTCGGTCGACGTCGGCATCACCGGGCTGTCGGAGATCGTCGACCAGGTCGAGGCGGGCAAGATGCGCCTGCTCGCCGTCTCCACGCCGGTGGACATCGAGGTCGACGGCCGCAAGCCGCCGACCATCGAGGACGAGGGCATCGACGTCGAGATGACGAACTGGCGGGCGCTCACGGCGCCGCCGGGCATCTCGGACGGCGAGCGCGAGCGGATCGCCGGCTGGGTCTCGGACGTGCTCGAGAGCGACGCCTGGGCCGAGACCGTCGAGAAGTTCGACTGGAAGCCGTTCGTCAAGACCGGCGCCGAGCTCGACGACTTCGTCGCCTCCGAGCAGGAGCGCGTGCACGGCATCGTCACCGACCTCGGGCTGAACCAGTGACCCGGCCGCGGATCGCCGGAGCCGTGCTCCTCGCCATGGGCATCATCGCCCTGATCGCGGTGACGGCGATCCCCTCGTCGCGCTACGGCTGGTCGATCACCGGGCCGCGCTTCGCGCCGCTGCTCGCCGCGGGCGGCCTGGTCCTGCTGGCGCTCGCCTTCCTGCTCCGCACCTGGTGGCGGCCGGACGATGAATGGGCGGAGCACGTCCGCACCGAGATGGACGAGACGCACTGGCCGACGCCGGGGCTGCTGCTCGGCCTGCTGATCGCCTACGTGCTCCTGCTCGAGCCGCTGGGCTACGCGCTCGCCACCACCATCTTCGTCTGGCTCGCCGCGTGGCTGCTCGGCTCGGACAAGCCGGTCCGCGACGTGATCGTCGGGCTCGGGCTCGGCGTCGTGGCCGGCTTCGTGTTCGGCGAATGGCTCAACGTCCAGCTGCCGACCGGGCCATGGGGCGTCTGAGATGCTGGTCTTCGCGGCCAACCTGATCGACGGGTTCCGCGAGGTCCTGACGCCGCAGAACCTGCTGCTGGCGGGCGCGGGCGTCACGCTCGGCACGCTGGTCGGCGTGCTGCCGGGCATCGGCCCGGCGCTGACCATCGCCCTGCTGCTGCCGATCACCTTCAACTTCGACGACCCGACCGGCGCCTTCATCCTCTTCGCCGGCATCTACGCGGGTGGCATGTACGGCGGCTCGACGACCTCGATCCTGCTCAACACGCCAGGCGAGTCGGCCTCGGTGGCGACTGCGCTCGAGGGCTTCCAGATGGCGCGCAGGGGGCGCGCCCGCGCGGCGCTGGCCACGGCCGCCATCGGCTCGTTCGTGGCCGGCACGATCGGCATCGTGCTGCTGACCCTGATCGCCGACCCGGTCGCCGACTTCGCGGTGCAGTTCCGGGCCGAGGACTACTTCATGCTCACGCTGCTGGCCTTCGCCTCGGTGACGGCGCTGACCTCGCGGTCGCTGATCCGCGGCTACGCGGCGCTGGCGCTCGGGCTGCTCCTCGGCTTCGTGGGGATCGACCAGCTCACCGGCCAGTCGCGGCTCACGTTCGGCGTCGACCAGCTCGGCAACGGGATCGACATCGTGATCGTGGCCGTCGGGCTGTTCGCGGTCGGCGAGGCGCTGCACATGGCGAGCAAGCTCAAGACGGACGGCGGCGGCGACGAGATCATCCAACCGGACGAAGGCCACTGGATGACGCGCGACGACTGGCGCCGCTCGTGGAAGCCGTGGCTGCGCGGCGCCGGGCTCGGCTTCCCGTTCGGCGCGCTGCCGGCCGGCGGCGCGGAGGTGCCGACCTTCCTCTCCTACGCGACCGA
Organism: uncultured Solirubrobacteraceae bacterium; assembly: GCA_963835525.1. Lineage (GTDB taxonomy): Bacteria > Actinomycetota > Thermoleophilia > Solirubrobacterales > Solirubrobacteraceae > DASSUW01. Next base: position 147,503 of record CAWIFM010000007.1, on the reverse strand, counting down.
GCGCAAGCTGACCAAGCACCCCGACGAGTTCGGCCAGGGCGCGATCGAGGGCGTCGCGGGCCCGGAGGCCGCCAACAACGCGTCGTTCACGGGCGTGCTGGTGCCGCTGCTCACGCTCGGCATCCCGACCTCGGCGACGGCGGCGATCATGCTCGCGGCCTTCCAGATCTTCAACCTGCAGCCGGGCCCGGAGCTGTTCGAGACCAACAGCGCCCTCGTGTGGACGCTGATCGCCTCGCTCTACGTCGGCAACGTGATGCTGCTGCTGCTCAACCTGCCGCTGATCCGCGTCTGGGTGAAGGTGCTCGAGATCCCGCGGCAGCTGCTCTACTCGGGCATCCTCGTGTTCGCGACGCTCGGCGTCTACTCGCTGTCGGGCAGCGTTACCGAGGTGTTCGTGATGTACGCGATCGGCGTCATCGGGTTCTTCATGCGCCGCTACGACTTCCCGATCGCGCCGGTCATCCTCGGCGTGATCCTGGGGCCGCTGATGGAGGTTCAGGCGCGCCGCGCGCTGGTCGGCTCGGGCGAGAGCCTGGACGTGTTCGTCGGCCGGCCGCTGACCCTGATCCTGCTGCTGCTGGCGCTCGCCGCCTTCATCGTTCCGAACCTTCCGGCGCTGTCGGGTTGGCGGCGGGAGCATGCGGACGCAGGGGCTGAGGACTGAGCAGCCGCTCCTGGTGCTCCTCGGCGCGGATCACGTGCATGACCGCGTTGATCAGCGCCAGGTGCGTGAAGGCCTGCGGGAAGTTGCCGAGGTGGCGGCCGGTGCGCGGGTCGATCTCCTCGGCGTAGAGGCCGAGCGAGCTCTGGTGTGAGAGCAGCCGCTCGCACAGGCCGCGCGCGCGTTCGAGCTCGCCGATCTCGGACAGCGCGCTGACCAGCCAGAACGAGCAGATCGTGAAAGTGCCCTCCTCGCCGGCGAGTCCGTCGTCGGTCTCCTCGACCTTGTAGCGCAGCACCAGCCCGTCGTGCGTGAGCTCGTCGGCGATCGCCAGCACGGTTGCGCGGATGCGCTCGTCGTTGGCGGGCAGGAAGCGCACGAGCGGCATCAGCAGGATCGAGGCGTCGAGCGCGGTCGTGTCGTAGTGCTGGGTGAAGACGCCGCGCTCGTCGAGCGCGTGCTCGCAGATGTCGGCGTGGATCTCGTCGGCCACCGAGCGCCATTCCATGGCCAGGTCCCACTCCTCGCGCAGCTCGGCCAGCCGGGCGCCGCGGTCGAGCGCGACCCAGCACATGAGCTTCGAGGAGGTGAAGTGCTTCGGGTCGCCGCGCACCTCCCAGATGCCGCGGTCGGGATCGCTCCAGTTGGCGATCGCCGCCTCGACCTGCTGCTTGAGGAGCGGCCACACGCGCTCGGGGAGCGCGTCGCGCGACTTGGTGTGCAGGTACACGGAGTCGAGCACCGCGCCCCACACGTCGTGCTGGTCCTGGTCGTGGGCGCCGTTGCCGATCCGCACCGGCCGCGCGTTCTCGTAGCCGGACAGGTGGTCGAGCGTCTGCTCCGGCAGCTCGGCGCGGCCGTCGATGCCGTACATGATCTGGAGCTGGCCCTTCGCGGCCTCGGCGCAGTCGGCCACGAAGTAGAAGAAGTCGTTGGCCTCCCAGTCGAAGCCGAGCGTGTAGAGGCCCCAGAGCGCGAAGGTCGCGTCGCGGATCCACGTGTAGCGGTAGTCCCAGTTGCGCTCGCCGCCGGGGGTCTCGGGCAGCGAGGTGGTGGCGGCGGCGATGACCGCGCCGGTGGGCGCGTAGGTCAGCCCCTTGAGCGTGAGCGCGCTGCGCTGGAGGTCGCTGCGCCACGGGTGGTCGGGGAAGTTGCCGCGGTCGAGCCAGTGCTGCCAGTGGTGGGCGGTCCACACGAGCTTCCCGTACGCCTCCTCGAACGTCCGCGGGGCCGGGTGCTCACTCCACGCCATGGCGCAGAAGACCTGCTCGCCCTCCTTGATGAGGTGCCGGGCGGTGCTGCGCGGGCCCTCGATGCCGAGGTTGAGGTCGCTCACCAGGTGCAGCTCGAGGCCGCCGCCCTCGATCTTGATGTCGTGATAGTCGCCGCCCGCATACTCCCAGCGGCCGCGCTCGCGGCCGTAGTCGAAGACCGGCTCGCATGCGAGCGAGAGCTGGACCTCGCCGTTGACGCAGCGGACCGTGCGCAGCAGTACGTGGTCGGCGTCGTAGTCCGTCGGGGCGCGGCGGTGCGTGTTCGAGCGGTCGTCGGAGTGGTGCCAGGGCCCCATCAGCAGCAGGTCGCGGACGATGATCCACCCGCCGCGGGTGCCCCACGTCGTCTCCAGGACAAGCGTGCCGGGCAGATAGCGGCGCGCGGTCGGCACGTGCACCCCGGCCGGCCCGAGCCGGAACGCGCCGGCGTCGCGGTCGAGGATGGACCCGAAGACACTCGGCGAGTCCATGCGCGGCAGGCACATCCACTCGATGGCGCCGCTGGGCGCCACGAGTGCGGTCGTCTCGCAATCGGACAGGAAGCCGTAGTCGGCGATCGCCGGGAACGGGCTCCGCGCGAAGCCCTTGGGCGACATCTCGTCGATCATCCGGTGGTTCGCCACGGGACGAGATTATCCGGCCGGGGAATATCCGGATACGCCTGGTCGTCAAGTCCCAGGATGAGACGGATCACCGGAGCCGCCGCCCTGGCCTATGTCGTCCTGGCCGCGATCGAGAACATGGAGCTGCTCGGCCTGCCGGGCCTGGGCGCGCCGGCGAGCGAGGTCCGCGCCGCCTACGCCGACACCGCGCTGGGCGTCGTGACGGTCACCGCGGGGGCGCTGTCGCTGCTCGCGTACGTCGTGTTCGCCGCCACCCTCGGCGCTCGCCGGCGGTGGCCGGCGTTCGCGGGAGCCGCCCTGGCGGGCGCCGGCGTCGCCGCCGCGGCGCTGCTGGTGGCCGGCGGGGACACGGCGCTGTTCGACCTCCAACTGCGACTGCGCTATCTGGCGGGCCCGCTGATGGGGCTGTTCCTCATCGGAGCCGCCGGCGCGCCCCTGCGCCGGCTCGCCGTCGTGGTGGCCGTGCCGCTCTTCCTCACGCCGCTGGCACTCACCGGCGTCGAGCTCGGAGCCCAGCTCGCGTTCGCCGCGCACGCCGCGTGGTTCTGGCTCGCCGGCCTGTGGCTGTGCGCCGCCACCGTCCGCCACGCCGCCTTCCTGATGCTCGCGCTGGCCGCCGGGGCGGTCGGGATCGCGCTGCTGATCGTGCCCGGCGCGACCGGCGCGTTCTTCGCCTGGGGCCTGGCGCCCGCCTCGCTCGCCGCCTTCGCGGGCGGTGTCTACGTCGCCTCGGCGCTCGTCTACGCGGTCGCGCTGCGGGCGCCCGCGCGCGAGGCGCACGGGCTCGTGGTGGCGGCCGTCGTGCTGTCGGTCTCGGTGCTCGCGAGCACGCTCGCGCACCTCGACGTGTTCGACTTCGGGCGCCTGCAGGCGTGGGCCTGGCTGGCGCTCTTCAGCGGCTTCGCGATCGTGACCATCGTGCTCGCCCTGCGAGGCCCGTGGTGGCCGGCGCCGGGTCCGCGGCTGCCGGTCTGGGCGCGCGGGCTGCTCGGCGCAGCGGGGTCGCTGCTCGGCGGCATCGCCGTCGCACTGTGGATCGACCCGGCGGCGTTCTCGCTGGCGCCGCTCGGCGGGCGCTTCGCGGGCTCGTGGGTCGCCATGCTCGCCACGCTGGCCGCCTACGCGGCGCTCAGCAACCGCCGCCGCGACGCGCGGCTGCCCGCGCTTGCCCTCCTGGTCCTGCCGGCCGGCGCGCTGGTCGCCGCGGCCCGCACGGACGCCGACCCGGGCTACGCGCTCGCGCTCGGGCTGCTGATCGTCGTCGGTGCGGCGGTGCTCGCGGTCAGCGAGGCACCGGGTGGCGCGGCTCGTAGAGCCCGACCGGCCCGAACCCCGGGACCTCTACGGCTGCCAGTACCCCCCAGCCCTGGTCCGACGGTTCAGACGCGATACTGACCCCGCGCTCGCGCAGTTGCGCGAGCGTCGCCTCGAGGTCGTCGGTCATCAGGTACAGCTCGTGCCGCGGCTCGCCGTCGCCGGCCGGATGGATCGCCAGCTCCGCGGGCGGCAGCGCGAAGATCAGCCAGCCGCCGCCGGCGTCGACCGAGTCGAGCTCGAGCACGTCGGCGAAGAACGCCCGCGCGGCGTCGGCGTCGCGCGCGAACAGGATCGAGTGGACCGCGCTGATCAATCGAACAGCTCGTCGAGGAAGCTCTTCTTGCGCTTCTTGTGCTGCTTGTGCGAGCGGTAGTCGGAGTAGATCTTCTCGGCGGTGTGGGAGTCGAAGCCGTAGCCGCTCTTGCGCTCCTTCCCGCCGCTGCCGGTCATCTCGCGGATGAATTCCTCGTCGTCGGCGCCTCCCACCACCTGGCGCTCGCGCTCGAGGATGTTGTCGAGCTCGCCGCGGTCGAGCCAGACGCCGCGGCAGTTGCGGCAGGCGTCGATCTTGATGCCGCTGCGGTCGAGCTCGAGCAGCTCGCCGCCGCATGACGGACATTGCATAGCCATGCCCGGATCGTAGATGAGAGGCTTTCAACATGGCCGGTCGCGAGACCCCAGCCACGAAGGCGGCGCGCAGCGCCGGGATCGTGTTCCAGGTGCTCGAGTACGAGCACGACGCGGCGAGCGAGTCGTACGGGCTCGAGGCGGCGGAGCGGCTCGGGCTCGATCCCGAGCGGGTGTTCAAGACGCTGCTCGCGACGGTCGACGGCGAGCTGCGCGTGTGCGTGCTCCCGGTCACGTCGCAGCTCGACCTGCGCGCGCTCGGCAAGCGCGCCGCGATGGCCGACCCGCGCGACGCGCAGCGCGCCACCGGCTACGTGGTCGGCGGCATCAGCCCGCTCGGCCAGCGCAAGCGGATCCGCACGCTGCTCGACGACGGCGCCTTCGAGCACGAGACGATCTTCGTCAGCGCCGGCCGCCGCGGGCTCGAGATCGAGCTGGCGCCCGGCGACCTGGCGGCGCTCACGAACGCCGACCGCGTGCCGCTCGCCCGGCCATGACGGACCCGGTGCGGATGTACCTCGTCGTCCGCCGCGGCGCGGTCACCGAGCTCGCGCGTGCGGGCGAGCTGGCCGGCGCCGCCGCGGTGGCCTGCGTGCGCGATCCTGCCTTCGCCGAGGCCGTCGCCGCGTGGCGCCCGCGGGCCGGCAAGGTCTGCCTTCGCGCCCGCAGCGACGCGCAGTGGCAGGGCGTGCTCGAGGAGCCGCACGCGCTCGCCGGCGACGCGGTGGCCGCGCTGCCGCCGCGCCGGCGCTCCGAGCGCGGCCCGCTGCTCGAGAAGCTGCAAGCCATGAGCACCGACCTCGGCGGCGCGCCGGAGACGGCGCCCGCCAGACCCGGCGCGCTGACCTACCTGCTCAACCCGGACGCGCCGATGAGCTCGGGCAAGGCGCTCGCCCAGATCGCCCACGCGGCGGTGATGGCGGCCGACAGCGGGCGCTTCGAGGACTGGGTGGCCGCCGGCTGCCCGGCGCGCGTGCTCGCTCCGTCGCCCGAGGCGTTCGCCGCCGCCGCCCGCCGCGACGACCTCGCCGCCTGCGTGGCCGACGCGGGCCTCACCGAGGTCGCGCCCGGGACGGTGACGGTGCTCGCCGTTGCGTCCCTGACCGAATAGGGGGCGCCGGGGTCCCAAAGGACCGGATAGCGTCGCGCCGTGAAAACGGGGCTCGCGGCCGCTGGGCTGGCCATCCTCATCGCGCTGTCCGCAGCCGCGGGCGCGGGCGCGCGGCCGGCAGGCGCGGCCCAGGCGACGGCGTGCGAGGCCGAGACGAAGCGGCTGAAGACGTTCGAGCGGAAGATGGCGTCCCGCAAGCGCGCGTACTTCCGCTCGCACCGGTCCGCGAAGTCGCGCCGGGCCTTCGTGAAGAAGCAGCGCAAGAAGCTGCAGTCGCTGCGGCGGGCGCGCACCCGCTGCCTGAGCGCGAACGCGCCGCCGCCGCCCGCCTCGCCGCCGCCGCCCGTCGTGCCCGACACCGGACCGCCCGACCTGGTCCTCGAGTCACCCGCCGCCGGTACGTGGTTCGACCTCCCGCTCGCCTCGCTGCGCGGCCGCGCGAGCGACTCCGGGAGCGGGCTCGCGCGCGTCGACTGCGCCGGCCGGACCGCCGTGCTCGCCGGCGACCGCTTCACGTGTGAGGTCCCGCTCGTCGAGGGCGCGAACGCCATCGTTGTGAGCGCCGCGGACGGCGCCGGCAACACGGCCCGGGCCTCGGTCACCGTCCGCCACGGCCCGGGGCTGCTGCCCGGCGCGGAGGGTGCCGCCGCGGTCGGCGAGGTCCGCGACGCGGACACCGATCCGCGCCACGACGCCTCGGAGATCGCTACGACGGCGGGCCAGCGGGTCGCGCGCGGTGAGATCGGCGTGAAGATCGCGCCGGGCGCGACCGTAGCGCAGGTGAACGCCGCTCTCGGCTCGGTCGGCGGCACGATCGCCGGCGCGGTCGCGGGCAGCCCGCAGCTGGCCGTGACGATCCCGGATCCGGGCAGCCTCGCGGCACTCGGGGACCTCCTGGACGAGCTGCGCGCAGAGCCGGGCATCGAGCGCGCGACGCTCGCCGACATGCCGGCGACGAACGAGCTGCCGACCGGCTTCGCCTCGCCGCTCTCGGCGCCGGGCGGCTTGACGCTCGGCCACCTCGTCGCGCTCCGCATGCCCGCCGCCTGGAACGCCCGGCGGGCGATCCGGCTCGCCGACCGGCCGACCCTGATCGTCGCCGACCTGTTCGGCGACGGGCCGCTGTCCGCCCACGTCGACGCGACGTACAACAGCGGCGCCCTGCGCCAGCTGACCACCACGAAAGAGCACGGCTACCACGTCGTCGGCATCGCGGCGTCGCGCTATTCGACCGACGGCAGCGCCGCCGGGGACGTCACCGGCGTGTTCCCGGCCACCACGCCGCTGCACGTCATCGAGGGGATCGGCTCGAGCTCGCAGATGATCGGCGTGCGGATCGTCCAGGCCGCCAAGGCGCGGTCGGGACGCGTGGTGGTCAACACCAGCCTCGGCTGGGACGTCCCCCCGCCCGACGCCACCGCGCGGCAGGGGGGCTCCGACTGGGCGCAGCTCGTGCGCGGCACCGCCGGGCTCGAGGACCGCGTCCTGCACGCGACCTCGGCCGGCAACGACGCGGGGCCGTCGGCGAGAAACAGCCGCTGGTCCGCCTCGCTGCGCACCGACCTCACCGACGCGGCCGGGCAGCCGTTGGGCCCGCTGCGCAACACCCTCGCGGTCGAGAACCTCGCCGAGACGGCGGCCCCGGACTTCGAGCCCGGGTGCCTGGACGTGAGCTCGAACCGCGGCGGCACGATCGCGACGGTCGGCGCCGACGTCCACTCGCACCTGTTCGGCTCGAACGCCGGTGACAAGACCGGCACGTCGATGGCGTCGCCGCAGGTTGCGGGCCTGTCCATGTACCTGTGGTCGATCGCGCCGGACCTCACCGCCCCGCAGCTGCGCAGCGCGATGGTCGCCACCGCCCGGCTCCCGCTTCCCAACGACGCGGGCGGGTGCGGAACCGACGTGACGTCCGCGCCGCGCCTGGACGCCTATGCCGCCGTGCTGAGCCTCGACACGCCGGCGGCCGCGCCGGTGCGCGCCGCGATCCTCGACCACGACGCGGACGGCGACTTCGACGAGCGCGACCTCGAGCTGTTCTCGGACGTCGAAGCCAGCGATGCCGGCGACCGCGACCACTCGCGCTCGGACCTCAACGGCGACGGCTTCACCGGCGGCACCGGGACGAAGCCGCTCGACCTCGACCTCACCGGCTCCCCCCGCGGCGGCGCGCCGCGGCTCGAGACGGTGCGCCAGGGGATCGAGAACGTGTCGGTCGAGTTCGACGAGGCCGCGGTGACGGACTTGCAGGCGCTGTGCTTCTACGCCTACTCCGACCTCTACACGGGCAGCCGCGAACGGCGCGTGGAGCTGCTCGAGCCGCGCGTGCGGTGCGGCGCCGAGCTGCTCAGCAACGGCAAGCTCGCGGCCGTCGGCCGCAGCCCGAGGGGCCTCGGCCAGCAGTTCCCGCCGCCGCGGCTGTGGACCATCGCGCCGCCCGCAGCGCCGGTCACCTTCACGCCGGAGGGGGAGTCACCGGGGCAGCCGGCGTGGTCGCCCGACGGCGAGCGGATCGCCTACCCGCGGTCTGACGGGATCTCGATCATCGCCGCCGCCGGCGGCCCCGCGACGCACATCCCGGGCACCCAGCCTCTCGACGACGATCCGACCTGGTCGCCCGACGGCACGCGGATCGCGTTCAACGGACGCGGGCGCACGCCGGCCGGCCTCTACGTCGTCGACGCCGGCGGCGGCGTGCCGGCGCTGATCCCGGGCACGAACGGCTACCGGGACCCGAGCTGGTCGCCCCTCGGGCGCCAGATCGCCGCGAGCACCGGCGGCCAGCAGCCGGACATCGTCGTGTTCGCGCCCGACGGCCAGGACAAGGTCGGGCTGACCGACAACGGGGCGATCGAGGAGTACTCGCCCGACTGGTCGCCGGACGCCACGCGCATCGTCTTCGTCAGCAACCGCCAGATCGAGGGCGCGACGATCACGCGCACGCGCCTGTGGATCATGGACGCCGACGGCTCGGACCCGATCCAGTTCACCGCGCCGTTCGCATTCCCCGACGTCGGCACCAGGGTTCAGGACGAACACCCGTCCTGGTCTCCCGACGGCACGCAGATCGCCTTCGCCCGCAGCCACCAGAACAACAGCCGGTTCGTGATGACCAAGGTGGACGACCCAACGGCGCTGGCGGTGGCCGTCACGCCGCTGCCGAGCGACGACACCGACCACACCTTCGACCTGCCGGACTGGCAGCCGCTGCCGTAGGGTCCCGCGCCATGGACCCCGAGCTCGCTGAGCTGCTCGCGCAGGAGGAGGAGCTCCAGTTCACGACGTTCACCAACACGACGGCCTGGGAGCTCGGCTGCGCGCTGGTCGACGCCGCGCAGCGCGACCGCCTCGGCGTCACGGTCGACATCCGGCGCGGCGACCAGCAGCTCTTCCACGCCGCCCTGCCGGGCACCACGCCCAACAACGACACCTGGATCGAGAACAAGAACCGCGTCGTCCGGCGCTTCGGCCACAGCTCCTTCTACGTCGGCACCAAGCATCGCCTCGACGGCACCACGCTGGCTGAGCGCGAGCGCGTCGACCCGACGCTCTACGCCGACCACGGCGGCGCCTTCCCCGTCATCGTGCGCGGCGTCGGCCCGGTCGGGACCGTCACCGTGTCCGGGCTGCCGCAGGCGGACGATCACCGGCTGGTGGTCGGCGTGCTGCGGGCGTTCCTGGCCGAGCGCTGACGCCGGCCCGCCGCGTGCGGCGAGCCGGCGTTGCGGTCACGAGGAGCGGGAGGCGGCGCGCTTGGCCGGCCGCGCCTTGGCGCGCGACTTGGCCGGGCGGGCCTTGGCCCGCGTCTTGGCGGGCTTCGCGCGCGATGCGGCGCGCTTCGCCGGCCGCGCCTTGGCGCGCGACTTGGCCGGGCGGGCCTTGGCCCGCGCCTTGGCGCGTGTCTTGGCCGGGCGAGCCTTGGCCTTGGCCTTGGTCTTGGCCCGCGACTTGGCCGGCTTGGCCGCGCGCGAGCGCGTGGAGCCGTTGCTCGAAGGGGCGCGGCGCTGGGAGGCGGGCACCTCCTCGGTCACGACGGCCTTGGTCAGCGTCGGGATCAGCTTCGAGAGGAAGGCGGCCATGCGCTCCTCCTGGCGACGGAACTCACGCGCGAGTTTGGCGGTGTCGCGATCGCGCAGCGCCTCGGCGAGCGTCTCGATCGCGAGGTAGTTGCCGATCTCCTCCGTCTCGTGCATGAGCTGCGTCTTGGCGTTCTTGAGCAGCTTCTCGGCCTCGCCCGTCCCACGCAGCGCGTGCACCGGCGCCTTCGCCGCCGCGGCTGCCTTGCCCGCGGCGACGGCCGCCTTGCCCGCCGCGCCGGACACCACGTCCGGGCCAGGCAGGTTCGCGGCGTCGGCCTTGCCGCCGAGCTGCTTGATCCGCCGCTCGAGCGCCTTCGCCTGAGCCTTCGTCTCCTTCAGGTGGTCCTGCAGGCGCTTCCGGTAGGTCGCACGGCCACCCGCCATCTTGGCGTCGGCCTGGAGCGCAGTCTCCAGCTGCTTCTCCTTGCCGTACGCCTCGTTGAGGTATTGGACCAGCTTTGCGTCGCGTTCGGACAGGTCATCCGCCATGGGCAATTCTCCTCTTCAGGGTTCCGTCTCGGTCTTCCCGCGTTAGCGCTCCCGCAGACAGCTAATGCGGCGCGAGCACTGATTCAACCGCTTCCTGCTCGACGACGCGTCCACGCGTCGTTCGCGCGCGCGCCCAGTCGACCGCCGCGACGAGGCTGACGCCCGCCATCGCGATGACGAGCGGCATGACCGGGAGGTTGCGTCGCGTGCCCGCGAGCAGCAGCCCGCCGATGAGGCTGATGCCGACGAGCAGCACCAGGATCGGCAGCACCTCCCAGCGCCGGCGCGCGAGCAACAGCACGAGGCCGGCGAGGCCGGCGATGAGCACGAGGTAGTGCAGCGCGCCGCCGGCGGGCGTGTAGCTCGGCGACCCCGAGCCGTGCCACATGTGCGCGACCTTGCCCGCGATCATCTGCGCGAGCGCGCGCGGCTCGTCGGTCGCCCAGTGGACGAGGTTCTCGCGCCCCACGCGTCCGAGCGCCTCGTCGCGAGGCAGCTGCGGGTACTCCTCGGCCACCTCGTCGAGCAGCGGGTTCATCGGCAGCCGGCGCAGCTCCTCGGGGCTCGGGTCGGTGCCGCGGAAGCGGTGCTGCAGGTGCTGCTTGGTGCCCTCGTGCAGGCCGTCGCCGGGCAGGTAGGTGCCGATGAAGAGCGCCTTGCCGCCGCCGGTCGAGACGGGCACGAAGCGATCGAGGTCGCTCGACGCGATCGTGGTCCACGGCGCGATCGTCACCGCGAAGGCGAGCGCCATCAGGCCGCCCGCGGCAACCCCGCGCCACGGGCCCGCGCGCCGGCCGACGAGCACGACGGCGAGGAGCGCGAGCAGCGCGGTGAGCGCGAGGTACTCGGGGCGCAGGAACGCGGTCAGCCCGAGCAGGACGCCGGGCAGCGCCCACGCCCACGGCGTGCGGCCGGGGTCGCACGCCCACAGGAAGGCGAGCACGGCGCCGGCGACCGTGAGGATCGCGAGCGGCTCGCCCGACAGCAGCGAGGTGTAGAAGAGCGTCGGCGGATAGACGGCCGCGAGGCCGGCGGCCACGAGGCCGGCGCGCGGGCCGCCGAGCCGGCGCCCGAGCAGGTACACGACGAGCACGCCGGCCGTGCCCGCCACCGCCAGACCGAGCCGCGCGGCGAGCGGGCTGACGTCGCCGATCAGGTTGTAGATCGCCGCCGCGAAGAGCGGCGCGCCGGGCGCGAAGTCGTACGGGTTGGCCGAGCCGGGGACGCCCCACTCGCCCTCGTGGAAGAGCTGCGCAGCGAGCCGCTCGTACATGTCGGCGTCGCTCCCGTTGCGGAAGTCCCAGCCGGCGAGCGCCGCGACGAGGCGGGCGACGAAGGCCACGACGAGGATGGCGACGAGCGCCCAGAGCACACCCCGTCCGCCGTGGCGTTCGGGCAACGTTCTCGCCCATACGCGCATCGCGTCGCCCAACCCAACCTCCATACCATCGTCGCTACCTACGCCATCCGGCCTCCGGCCGGGTCGCAACACCCTAGCGTCGGGTTGCAGCAGCGACCAGCTATGGCGTGTTGTTGACCGAGCTCGGGTCGACGACACGGAGCGGCCGGCGCGGCGGCGGAGCCGGCGACGCGATCCCACACGTCCGGCACGTCAACACCGGCGGGCGCGGCGGCGGGCAGCTGACGGCGCCAATGCTCTGGCACGGAGTCGTCGTCGTGCCGTCGGGCGTCGGCTCGGGCGGCAGCGGCGTCGTGCTGATCACCTCGGCCGGCTCGGGCGCGACCGGCGGCGGGTCGGCGACCACGACGGTCTTCGCGGGCTTCTCCCGGCGCACACCGGGCTTCGGCGCGACGGGCTCGGGGGCGGCGACCACCTGCGCGGTGACGACCGGCTGGGACTCCACGTGCGCGGGCTGCTCCGGCGCGCGCGCGACGACCTTGCGCTGCTCCTTCTTGACGTGCGCGCGCCGCTTCTTCACGGGCTTCGCGACCGGTGTCTCCGCCGCGGCGGTCACGCGCACGACCGGGTCCGCCTCCGGCGCCGGAGCCGGCGCGTGGGTTGGCGACTGCGCGGCGTCGGCGATCACGAGCGCGAGCACGAACGTCGCGGCGCCGGCGGCCAGGACGCGCAGGCGCCGGGCGGGCCTGCCGCTCCACCCGCCGTTGACGCGCTCGGCCGCCGCGGCGCTGTCCTCGCGCAGCCACAGCGCGGGCACCAGCAGCAGCCACTGGCGGTAAGCGACCGCGGCCTCCTCCATCGCCTCGAGCCGCACGCGGCAGGCGCCGCACGCCATCAGGTGCTCGACGAGCCAGGCGTCCTCGAGCAGCCCGTCCTGGTGCTTCGCGAGCAGCGGGAGCGCGCGGTCGCACTCGGGAGACGCCGAGGCCACGGAGCCGAGCGCCGTCTGGCGCAGGCCGTCGCGCAGGTTGATGCGGGCGCGCGAGATGAGCTGCGCCACGGAGTTCTGGTTCATGCCCATGATCTGGGCGACCTCGCCGTAGGAGAGATCCTCGAGCTCGCGCAGCGCGAGCACCTCGCGCTGGCGCTCCGGCAGGCTCTCGTTGGCGAGCCGGATCTGCTCCTGATGGGCCTCGCGCAGCGCGACGCGCTCAGGGGCCTCGTGGTCGTCGGCGGACGCGACCTCGGGGAACTCGCTCGTGGGCGTGGCGCGCCTGCGGCGCTCGATCGCGTCGTAGCTCGCGTTGCGCGCGGCCGTCATCACGTAGGCGGCGAAGTTGAGCTCGCGGTCGCGCAGGCTCGGCAGCCGCTCGAGGACCTTCAGGAACGTCTCCTGCGTCGCGTCGGCGGCGTCGTCGGCCGAGCCGGTGATGCGGTAGCAGAGGTTGTACGCGCTGCGCTCGTAACGGTCGTAGAGCTGCGCGAAGGAAGCGTGGTCTCCGGCGGCGGCTCGGCGAGCGAGGTCTTCGTCCTGAAGAGGCATACGGCCTTCCGTGGTCGAGGTCCGTTGGGTGCAGGTAACCCGCGGGCGCCGTTCGATTACACGACCTCGACTTTCGAGGAGTTCGAGAGGCCGCCGTAAGAAACGGCGGGCGGGCCGGTTGAACGGACATCAATCAACGGCCCAAGGAGGCCCGCTGTGTCCGCTCTCACCCGTCGTGTCCCCCGTCCGACCCCCGCCCTCGTCGTGGCGGTCGTCGCGCTGTTCATGGCGCTCGGCGGGACCAGCTACGCCGCCCTGAAGATCACGGGCAACAACATCGTCAACGGCACGCTGTCCGGGGTCGACGTCGACAACCGGTCACTCGCCGGCAAGGAGTTGAAGAAGAACACCCTGGACGGCGACGAGATCAACGAGTCCGCGCTAGGGACCGTCCCGACGGCCGCCAAGGCCGACGACGCCGACACGCTCGGCGGCAACGCCGCCTCGGCGTTCATGACCAGGCAGCCGCGCGTGTTCGAGGCCGCGATCCCGGCCAACCAGAACTTCGCCAACAACGCGGTGGTCGGCACCCTCGCCGACCTCGCCCCCGGCGCCTACGTCGTGACGGCGAAGCTGACGTACGAGAACGACACCGCGACCAACACGTCGACCTGCACGCTGCACGTGCCCGGCGGCAACGACACGACGACGTTTGCCCACGACACGACGAACTCCGAGACGATCACGCTCCAGAAGGCCGTGAGCTCGGGCGCCGTCTTCTCCCCCTCCGTGTCGTGCGAGAGCGACGGCAGCGACGACCTCATCGGCGTCGGCAACATCATCGCCGTCCGCGTCGACTGACCAAGTGTGGCGAGCCGGGCAGGGATGCCCGGCTCGCCACGGGGGTGTCCACCACGGGTGGACGGATGTTCGAGCAGTGAACAAGGCCAGAGCGGGCACCATGAACGCGATGGTCTCTCTCCGAAGGGGTCTGGGGTTGGCCCTACTGGTGATCCTCGGCGCGCTCGCGATCCTGGCGCTGCCGGGGCCGGCACACGCGGCCGGCTGCCCCGAGCAGCCGCTCGACCGCACGTTCCGGCCATGGCTGGATCCCGCCTGGTACGCCCCGGCCCCGAACGGCGGCCTCGAGTCGGGCGCCTCCGGCTGGACCCTGGAGCGCGGAGCCGCCGTCGTCCCCGGCAACGAGCCGTTCCACGTCGGCGGGAGCGACGATGCGAGCTCGCTCGCGCTCCCGCCGGGCGGCTCGGCCACCACGTCGCCGGTCTGCATCGGCATCGAGCACCCGACGCTGCGCTTCTTCGCGCGCAACACCGGCGACCCGACGTCGCTGCTGACCGTCTCGGTCGTCTTCGACGACGTGCTCGGGCGGTCACGCACGCTGCCCGTCGGCATCGTGGCCGCCGGCCGCGAGTGGGCGCCCACCCCGGTCGTGCCGGTGGTCGTGAACCTGCTCTCGCTGCTCGGCGGCCAGCAGGTCGCCTTCGCCTTCACCGCCGCCGACGGCCGCGGCGAGTGGACGATCGACGACGTCTACGTCGATCCGTACAAGAAGGGCTGACGCCGCGCTTCAGCGCATGGTCTGCGCGGAGCGCGCGCTGAAGTCTTTGCCGCCGCGCCACATGACGAGCCACTCGCCCGGGGAGTAGCGGATGTTGCCGGGGGTGCCCTCGGCGGTGAGGCCGAAGCTGATGACCTGGTGCTTCGTGCCGACGTCGAAGCGACCGATCGCCAGCCGGTTGAGCGCGCCGTAGGGAAGCCGGCTGTCGCCGTCTCGCAACATCGCGAGCGGCGCGATGCCATCGCGGCTGTAGCGCCACTTCTGCCCGTCGCCGATCGCGATGTCGGTCGTGCCGTTGCCGTCGAAGTCGGCCGCGACGGCGTTGGAGAACGAGCTCGTGAGCCGGCCGTTGAGCCTCGCCCAGCCCTGCGTGGAGCCGCTCGAGTACGACCAGCCGCTGCCGAGGATCCCGACGACGTCGGTGCCGCGCACGCCGTCGAACTCGCCGAACAGCAGTCTGGAGATCGGCTCACCGGACGTCTGCGTCGGGGTCCATGCACGCGTGCGGCCGTACCAGACCTGCCACTGGTTCTGGCGCGTGTAGAACATGTCGGTCAGGCCGTCGCCGTCGAAGTCGCCGAAGCGCAGGTCCTTGATCGGCACCGGCAGGGAGGTGAGCGGAGTAAGCGGGGCGGCGGTGCCGGACTTGACGTACCCGAGCCCGCCGCTCGGGTCGCGGTAGAGCACGTCGGTGAGGCCGTCGTTGTCGATGTCGGCGAGGCCGAGCTCGCCGATGCGCTTGTTCGACGCGCGCATGTACTGCCAGGGCGCGATGCCGGCGCTCGAGTAGAACCAGGCGGTGCCGTTGGCGACGAAGACGTCGGTGCGGCCGTCGCGGTCGAAGTCACCGGTCGCGAGCTCGGTGGAATGGTCGACGTCGTAGCGGTTGCCGGCCGAGCGGAGGTTGAACGTGTTGGGCCGGTCCTCGTCCAGCCGGCTGTCGTCTCCGGCCCTCAGCTTCACGGCCTCGTCGAAGTCGTCGTGGGCGAGCACGTTGCCCCTGAAGTTGGCGCCCTGTTGGGGCAGCCCGCGCAGGCCGAAGGCGGCGCGCGTCCGGAGCCCCCAGAAGCCGTAGTTCTGCTCACCGAGGACGGTGTTGAAGGAGACGTCGAAGTAGGTGCCGGCAGGCCCGCCGGCAAACTCCTCGCCCATCCTTCCGTGCACGTCGAAGCTGTGGGGGTAGGAGTCGCTCTTCCCGTAGGTGAGCACTCCACGGAGGACGTAGTTGAAGCGCGCCGAGTAGCCGCTGTAGGCCTGTCCGTCCGCGGCGACGTGGTGGTTGTTGAAGGCGAACACGTTGCCCTCGACCGCGGCGTAGACGCCGCCGCCGACGACGACGCCGTAGCCGCCGCCCTGCATGGCGTTGTTGTGGAGGTAGTTGCGCTCGACGCGGACGAGCGTCGGGTCGCGGGGGTCGGCCGGCCACCAGCGGCCCTGGCACTTGCATGCTCGCCGGTAGGCCCCGGGGTAGTCCTTCGCGATCGTGCCGCCGATCACCACCGCGTCCCTGAACCCCTCGATCTCGTTGTCCGCGACGACCACGCGGCGGCCGGCGCCGGAGACGGAATCCTGCGAGACCTGGATCGCGCGTACGTTGGAGAGCTCCTTCTTGCGGTCCGCGGGCCGGTACGGACCGCGCAGGTGCAGTCCCTCGACACGCACGTCGTCGGCCTTCTCGGCGATGAAGAGCGGGTGGTCCTCGGCGCGGTAGTCCGTGTAGAGCAGCGGGCGGCTGCCGAGCGCGCCGCGCACGCCGACGAGCTCTACTCCCGGGTTCAGCGGGATGTAGGTCAGGGGATCGCCCTTGCGGTCCTTCATCTCCCACCTCGCGTCGCGCGGGATGACGACCCGCCCTCGGTACCCCGAGCGCAAGAGGTCGTTCAGATCGGCGGCGGAGCGGCAGATCCTGGGGAGCTGCGGCCCGGCCTGGATCGGGGCGGCATCAGGCGAGCACGGGGGCACCTGGGCGTTGGCGGCGGGAGCGAGCACGGCGGCGACGGCCGTCGCGAGGACGAGGAGCACGATCTTCGACATGGCGCCAGCGTCCCGGCGTCGCGACAGCCGGGGTATGGGGAGCGACCCCTACTTTTTGACCCGCCATCGCGCAACCCACGTGCGCGCCACCAGCAGGGCGGTGCCCCCGCCGCTCGCCAACGCGAGCGGCAGGAGCTCCTCCATCGGCACGCCTGCGACGTGGGCGATCATGCGCGATCGCCGTACGCGTCGTGGTAGTTCCACCACTCGTACGGAGGGGTCTGGGGGTAGCCGTCCGGCGAGTCCTCCCAGGCCTCCTGGCGACCGAGCGCGGTGATGTCGAGGTAGCTCCAGTTGGTGCCCAGGCCCTCGTCGCCGCGTCCGTTCATCAGGTAGGTGCGGAAGATCCTCTCGCCGTCGCGGATGAAGGCGTTGTGCCCGTGCCAATCGCGGACGTCGTGGTCCGTGTCGAAGTCGTCCGTGACCGTGTACCACGGGATGTGCTCCCATTCCATGCGCTCCTTGAGCCCGCGGATCTCGGCCTGCGGCGCGCGCGAGACGTACGCGAGCGTGGCGTCGCGCGCGTGCAGGTGACCGAGGCTGCCGGCGACGTTGTCGGCGACCATCGAGCAGCCCACGCAGGCCCGCTCCGGGTACGCGCCGTCCCCGGCGTAGCCGGTGACCTCGTCGCCGTAGAAGGCGCGGTAGACGATCAGCTGGCGGCGGCCCTCGAACAGGTCGAGCAGGCTCACGGGCCCGCCGGGACCTTCGAACCGGTACTCCTTCTCGACGGCCGTCCACGGCATCCGGCGCCGTTCGGCGGCCAGCGCGTCGCCGGCGCGCATGTGCTCCTTCTCCTTGACGAGCAGCGCCTCGCGGGCGGCTGTCCACTCCTGTGGCGACACGATCTGCGGTGTGTTCATTGCGATCTCCTTTCGAGCTGCTTCATCAATACGTCGCAGCAGGAACGGCGATTTGGACACGCATCACCCAATTGTGCTCCGGCGCCGTTCGAGCTCCTCGCGCTCGACGGCGTTGGCGGTGAGCTCGATCGCGCGCTCGTAGGCGCGGGCGGCGCCCTCGGCGTCGCCCGCGCGGCTGAGCAGCTCGGCGTGTGCCGCGTGCAGCGGCTGGTACCGCTCGAGCGCGGGTTCGGTGAGCAGCGGCTCGAGCAGCTCGAGGCCCGCGGCGGGCCCTGAGGCCAGGCCCACGGCGACGGCGCGGTTGAGCTCGACCACCGGCGACGGGTTGAGGGCGGACAGGGCGCCGTAGAGCTCGGCGATCTGCGGCCAGTCCGTGGCCTCGTCCTGGATCTGCAGGGCCGTGATCGCGGCCTGCAGCTGGTACTCGCCGGGACGCCGCAGCCGCACGGCGCGCTCGAGCGTCGCGAGGCCCGCGCGCAGCTCGTCCTGATCCCAGAGCGACCGGTCCTGGGCGTCGAGCTCGACGTAACGGCCGCTCGGATCCACGCGAGCGGCGCGACGCGCGTCGTGCAGCAGCATCAACGCGAGCAGCCCGCACACCTCGGCGTCCTCGGGCATCAGCCGCGTGAGCAGCTCACCCAGGCGGATCGCCTCGTCGCAGAGCTCCTCGCGCACCAGGCGATCGCCCTCGGCCGCCGCGTAGCCCTCGTTGAAGATCAGGTACACCACCCGCAGCACGCCGCGCAGGCGGCCGGGCAGCTCCTCGTCGGCCGGCACCCGGTACGGGATGTGCGCGTCCGCGATCTTGCGCTTCGCGCGCACGATCCGCTTGCCCATGGACGGCTCGGCGACCAGGAACGCGCGGGCGATCTCGCCTGTGGTCAGGCCGCCGAGCGCTCGCAGCGTGAGCGCGACGCGCGCGGGCATGTCCAGCGCGGGGTGACAGCAGGTGAAGATCAGCCGCAGACGGTCGTCGACGATCGTGCTGTCGTGCTCCAGCGGCGGCTGGGTGTCCAGCCGCATCAGCTCGGCCAGCCGCTCGGCGCGATCCCTCACCGACCGGTCGCGCCGCAGGCGATCGATGGCCCGCCGCCGGGCGGTGGTCGTGATCCACGCGCCGGGGTTGGCCGGCACGCCGTCGCGGCGCCACTGCGTGACCGCGGCCTCGAAGGCGTCCTGCACCGCGTCCTCGGCCAGCTGGAAGTCGCCGGCCTGCCGGATCAGGGTGGCCAGGACGATCGCCCGCTCATCCCGATAGGTGCCGGCGATCGCGGTCGAGACCGGGTCGCTCACCCGAGGTTGCCCACGTCCTCGTCGGACAGCTCGACGCCGGCCCGCCGCGCCGTCTCCAGCCACTCGCCGGCGGGCATGATCGGACGCACCTCGATCGTCGCCCAGGGCGCCATCGGGAGCCTCGCGGCCTGCTCGAGCGCCTCGTCGAGGTCGGCGCACTCGAGCACGTAGTAGCCGGCGAGGACCTCCTTGGTGACCGCGAACGGGCCGTCGGTTATCTCCGTGCTTCCGTCGCGCACGCGCACCGAGGTCGCGCTCTCGGTCGAATGCAGGCGGTTGACGCCGACCAGCAATCCCGCCTCGCGCAGGCCGGCGTGCAGCTCCACGAGCATCGGCGTCACGTGCTCGCGCTCGGCCTGCTCGGCGGCGTCGACCTCCTCTTCGTAGACCAGCAGCATGTACTGAGACATGCATCGGATTATCCGGGCCGCGGGCTGCTCGTCCTGACCGGCTGCATCGCGGGCAGACGGGCCGGGGGCGTGGGAGTGCGTCCGCGGCGTCGCCGCAGCCAGCGCGCGAGCAGATACGGCGGTGCCGCGAGCGCCGCGGCGATCAGGGCCAGCGGGAGCAGCAGGACGGCCGGCAGGACGACGAAGAGGATGATCCCGGGTACGGCGAGCAGGAGCACGGGCAGCAGAGCGACGCCGAGGCCGGCGCTGAGATCCATCAACTCCTCGAGCATCTCCCCGGACGTCGGTGATGTGGGAGGCGTGGGCTTCATGCCCTCTAAGACGATCCGGAGCCGGTGCTGTGACAGTGGCTGTCACAAGAGGCGTCTCTGTCCCGTCTCTGTGGCATGAAGATCTTCGTAGCCGGCGCCACAGGCGCCCTTGGAACAGCATTGGTCCCGCAGCTCGTGGCGCGGGGACACGAGGTTGTCGGGATGACCAGGAGCGCGTCGAAGCAGGACCTCGTCCGCAGCCTGGGCGCGCGGCCGATCGTGGCCGACGCGCTCGACCCCGACGCGGTCGCCGACGCGGTGGCGTCCGCCGAGCCCGAGGTGATCGTCCATCAGCTCACGGCGCTGTCCGGGCCGATGAGCGCCCGCGACGCGCGGCATCCCGAGCGCTTCAAGGGGGCGATCATGACCAACCGGCTGCGTACCGAGGCGACGGACCATCTCCTGGCTGCCGGTCGCGCTGTGGGGGCGCGCCGCTTCGTGGCGCAGAGCTTCGGGGCGTTCCGATCACTCGATACCGGCTCGCCGGCGCCGCCGCGATCGGCACTGGCGGCGATCGAGCATCTGGAGCGGGCGGTCACCGGGATCGACTGGGGCGAAGGTCTCGCGCTGCGGTACGGCGGCTTCTACGGACCCGGGACCGGGATAAGCCTTGCGCCCGACGCAGTGATGTCGGCGCCGATCCGCAAGCGGCGATTCCCGATCGTCGGCGACGGCGGCGGCGTCTGGTCGCTCATCCACATCGACGACGCCGCGACGGCCACCGCGATCGCGGTCGAGCGCGGGCGGTCCGGCGTCTACGACGTCGTCGACGACGAGCCGGCGCCCGTGCGGGAGTGGCTCCCGGCGCTGGCGAGCGCGCTGGACGCCAAGCCGCCGAGGCGGATCCCGCGCTGGCTGGGGCGGCTCGCGGCCGGTGAGACCGCGACGGTCATGATGACCGAGGTGCTGGGAGCCTCGAACGAGAAGGCGAAGCGCGAGCTCGGCTGGAAGCCGCGCTATCCGAGCTGGCGACAGGGCTTCGCACAGGGATTGGGCTGAGCCATGCCCGAGGAAGAGTTCGACCAGCTCCGCCCGCCCGCGTTCGCGATCGCCTACCGGATGCTCGGCACCGTGAGCGAGGCGGAGGACGTGGTGCAGGAGGGCTTCCTCCGCCTCCACCGGGCCCGCGCGGGCGGCGAGCAGATCGAGTCGCCGCGCGCCTACCTGTCAACCGTGGTCTCGCGGCTCTCGCTCGACCAGCTCCGCTCGGCGCGGGTCCAGCGCGAGGTCTACACCGGCGAATGGCTGCCCGAGCCGCTGGTGGCGAGCGCCGACGACGACCCCGCGCGCAAGGCGGAGATGGCCGACTCGCTGTCACTCGCCTTCCTCGTCATGCTCGAGACCCTGTCACCCGAGCAGCGGGCCGCGTTCCTGCTGCGCGAGGTGTTCGACGAGTCCTACGACCGGATCGCGGACATCATCGGCACGAGTGTGCCGAATGCCCGCCAGCTAGCCACTCGCGCGCGCCGCCACGTCGAGGAGCGGCGCCCTCGGTTCGAGGCCTCGCGCGAGCAGCGCGAGGAGCTCGCGAACCGCTTCTTCGCGGCCGCCGAGGAGGGCGACCTCGAAGGGCTGGAGCAGCTGCTGGCGCACGACGTGGTGCTCCACGGCGACGGCGGCGGCAAGGCGCCCGCCGCCACGCGCGCGATCCACGGCCGCGCCAAGGTGGGACGCGCACTGACGGCGGGGCTGCGCGCCGCCGCCACCCGCATCGGCGGCTTCACGTGGCGCCGCGAGGAGATCAACGGGCAACCGGGCGCGCTGTTCTACGACCGCGAGGGCAGGCTGATGGCCGTGATGACCCTCGACGTCGCCGAGGGCCAGATCCAGGCCGTGAGATCGATCGTCAACCCCGACAAGCTCCGGCACCTCGGGCCGGTGGCCGACCTGCGCGCACTGCTGCGGCGACGGGACTAGATGCTTGATGGGCCGAGCGAGTGTCCGCGTACGTGGATCCCGGCGCCGAGCGGTCCGTCGGCCCTTGGTCCGATCATGAACGCGTGCCGCGCATCAGCACGTTCTACGGGATCGTCATCGCGATGTACTACCTCGACCACGCGCCGCCGCACTTCCACGCGATCTACGGCGAGCATGAGGCCACGATCGTGATCGGAGACCTTGAAGTCCTGAGCGGCTGCCTCCCCACGCGGGCGCTGCGGCTCGTGGTCGAGTGGGCCGCGCTGCATGGCGACGAGCTTGCTGCCAACTGGCAGAAGGCTCGAGAGCACGTCGCCCTCGATAGCATCGAACCACTGGCATGACCACTCAAGCAACACGAATCCGAATCGAGACCGTCGAGCCACTTGACGGTTACGTGCTCCGGCTCGGCTTCAGCGACGGGTCCACCCGGGATGTCGACCTCGAGCCCGAGCTCTGGGGTCCCGTCTTCGAGCCGCTGCGGGATCCTGACGTCTTCCGCCAAGTCGCTGTCGACAAGGGGCTCGGCACCATCGTCTGGCCGAACGGCGCCGACATGGATCCGGACGTTCTCCACGGCGATCGACCCCCACAGAGGTAGTGACGATGGGGAGTGCCTCGGTGCACAGCGAGCGGGGTTTGGCTCTGCTTGCCGGTCGGCGAGGCGATGGGCCGGGGTGGATTCGAACCACCGCGCGACGGATCATGAGAACTACGAATCCGCCTCTGCTGACGCAGGAATGCGGATTCCTGACGACTGTAGCGTGCTCTTAGGTCGATTAAAAGGGCTCGGTTCGGTACCCGTCTGGTACCCGCCGTACGATCGTCGGCGATGATCGGCGCGGTCACCGAGGTCAGGCTCATCAACGACTCTGGGCTCGCTTGGTCGGATCTCATTACGCCGGGACTGACCTTCGTCGGTGCACTTATGGGCGTCCTCATCGGCGGACTCATCACCCGCCGCAACCTCTTCGACGTAGAAGACCGTCGCGCATCCAAAGAGCGCGATATGCAGCAATGGCGACGTGACCGGGAAGACGAGAGCCAGCGTCGCCAGACCCGGGGGATCGCGAGGGCGCTGAAGGTCGAGGTCGAGGAGCGACGCATCTTGTTGGCCCTCAGCATCGACAACCGTATGTGGTGGCCGCCCGGGCGAGTTGCCGCATTCACGGTGACCGTCGAAGAGCGGACGCTACTCGCGGTCTGGTTTGGCGATCGTTCATGGGAGCTACTTGCCGTGGCGTTTCATCAGCTCGCGGCACTCGACCACGAGTATCCGCCGGTAAGCAAGGACACGTTTCTGTACGAGAACATGCTCGGAGCCGACCCGGCCAAATTCGAGCCGGCACTAGAGGCGGTTCAGGACGCGGTCTCGATACTCGACCTCGAGGTCGCTCGCCTTGGAGAGTCAAACGCCGCAACGGCCGTTTCAGCCTGAGCCACCAGCCGGCCGAGCCGCTCCGCAGTGTCGTGCTGCGGCGTGTGATGCACGTACAGCATCGTCGTGTCGATGTCCGCGTGCCCCATGTACGCCTGGACGTCACTCAGACACATCATCACCCTGGGCTTGTCACAACTTCTCGGGATCGTCGATGCGTAGCTCGCGCAGCTCGCGGACACCGTCGACCGGCGCCGTTGGCGGTGCAGGGACGAACACGTGCTTCACGGCGGCCGTGTTGATAGATCCGCCGCTGTAGTGCGCCTGCGGCGACGTCACGTCGATCGGGTCGCTTGCGAACTGTTCAGACGCGTAGCCGGCCGTCAGACAAGCGGCGCAGGTGCAGGCGATGAAGGCATTCCAGCGGTGCATTGCACGGGCGACTATCCCACGGCGTGCGGCGGGAATGAGGTTGTGCGTCTGCCGCCCAACCTACGGAGCGACGAAGACTCCGGCCGACCGCAGCCGCGTACGCGGCGACACGCGAGGGCTCGCGTCAGTGCCACGGACAACACCCGAGTACTCGACCGTGACCAACGTCCGGTCGTCGAGCGTCTTCGCCACGTGCGCAACGATGCACCGCACGGACCGGGAGCTGCGACGCGTGGCCGTGTACGCCCGATGCTTGAGGTGCCACCGCCACTCGTCTGCGATCGGCTCTGTGTTCCCGAGCTGCTCGTTGACCGTGATCGAGGCGTGGGCGAGGGTCGCGTCAGCGAGGGCGCTACACGCAGCGTCTTTCGAGAGCCGGCCGGGCTCGGCGGACGCGCTCGAGGGCAGGGTGAACACGACGAGCAGAGCAGCGATGGTGATGCAGCGGGGCATTCGGGGCGGCCCTTCTGGTACCCAGTCGGTACCCGTTGATTGAGCAACGACCGCCGCCAGCCCTTGTGTAGTGGGATGGGCCGGGGTGGATTCGAACCACCGCGCGACGGATTATGAGTCCGCTGCTCTAACCGCTGAGCTACCGGCCCCGCTCCCGGCCCACCCTATCCCGCGCTCTCACTCGGCGAACCCCGTGATGTGGAGCGAGACGGCGCGGATGCTGCCCGTGTCGCGCGCTGCGAGATCGACGACCTTGAAGGTCCAGTCGCCGTCGACCGGCGCGAGCAGGAAGTCCTCGAGCCGGCCGGTGTTCGGGCGCCAGACGCCGGCGAACGGGGCCTGTCCCGACGCGGCGGTCGAGAACGACCGCTCGGCCCGGTCGTCGAAGACGACCTGGCAGAGGTTGTTGCCGCCGGAGCCGTCGCGGTCCAGCAGCGTGACGAACCGGCCGTCGGGCGCGGTCAACGTCCCGAGGAGGTCGCCGACGAACGTGTGGTCGAGGCCGACCGTGGTCGAGCCCGCGGTGGTCGAGCAGGCCGTGCCGTCGACCGAGAACGTCAGCGCCGACGCGTAGCCGATGCCGGCGACCGGGATCGTGACCGAGACGCCCGCCGGCACGGCGTCGGGGATCGGCACCGGCGGTCCGGCGTAGGCGAACGTGGTCTCGGCGCCCGGCTGGCCGGTGGCGACCGGGAACGTCGCGGCGGTCGGCGACAGGCGGCCGGCGAACGTCACGCGGACGGCGAGCGCGATGCGCTTGCCGCGCGGGTAGCCGGGCGCGAGCGCGAGCCGGAAGTCGCGCGACCGGGTCGCGTTCGCGGCGAGGTTCCCGTACGACCGCGCGCGCGGGGTGATCGTGACCAGTGC
Organism: uncultured Solirubrobacteraceae bacterium; assembly: GCA_963835525.1. Lineage (GTDB taxonomy): Bacteria > Actinomycetota > Thermoleophilia > Solirubrobacterales > Solirubrobacteraceae > DASSUW01. Next base: position 122,939 of record CAWIFM010000007.1, on the reverse strand, counting down.
GTCACCGGTGTCGACCGTCACGTTGATGCCGGTGGCCGTGCCGTCGCCCACGTTGGTGACCGGCAGGGCGAGGTTCGCCGTCTCGCCGGGCTCGAGGAACTCGTCGCCGTCGCCGTCGAGCGGTGTCACGGCGGGAGCGCCCGCCCGCACCAGCGGCTGCGGCGTAGCCCCGGTGTAGGCGAGCACGCGATCGGCGCGCACGATCCCGGCGCCGGTGCGCGCGTCGACGCCGGCCGGCGTCAGATCGAGCGCCGTGGCCGCGAACGCCTGGCGCACGTCGGCCGTCGTGAGGCCCGGGTTGCCGGAGAGGACGAGCCCGGCGATCGCCGCCGCGTGCGGCGCCGCGGCCGAGGTGCCGAAGAACGGCGCGAAGTCGTCGACCGACGTGTTGACCCCGTCGGCGGCCGTGATGTCCGGCTTCATGCGAACCGCGCCGCCTGTCGAGCTGAAGTCGCCCGGCGTGATCGGCGTGCCGTCGGGATGGAAGAACACGCGCCGCGGACCGTCCGAGGTGAACCGCTCGGGCAGCTGGGACGCCGTGAACGCCGCCGGGAACGGGCCGGCCGGGTTCGGCGGGTCGTTCGGCTCGAGGTCGAACGGCAGCGGAGCCGCGGCGGGCGCGGCGGCGGTGGCGAACGCGTCAGCCGCCGCCGCGTGACCGCGCAGCACGCCGGGCGTGTTGCGCGCGATCAGCCCGTCCGGCGAGTCCTTGAAGCGGCTGCCGAGCGCGCTGAGCTGGAAGTACCGGTCGGCGCCGCGGAACTTGACGACCGCGAGCCGCAGGCCAGAGGCGCCGAACGGCGGCGTGCCGAGGATCTCGTACGGGTCGTCGTTCCCGTCCTGCACGTCCTGCGAGAAGGACACGACGTTCGAGCTCGCGTCGAACAGGTAGAGGTCGTAGTCGTTCGCCGCCCCACCCAGCGGGTCGGCCCAGAACAGCGTCACGGGCACGTTGGCGCTCGACTGCGGCGAGACCGGCTCGAACACCTGGACGCCGGCGCCGGGGTCGAAGTCGTGCGCCGCGCCCGCGAACTTCCCGACGCCGCGGCCGGAGTCGGCGAAGTCGCCCTCGTAGTTGGCCGCCGTGCCGTCGAGCGTGTTGCCCTCGTTGCCGGCCGAGCTGAAGAAGAGCGCGCCGTCGGCGGTGACGGCGTTGACCGCGCGGGCGATCGGCCCGTCCTGGAACGGGTGCTCGTTGAAGTAGAGGACGTCGTCGACGATCACGTCGCAGCCGGCCTCGAAGCGCAGCGCGCGGATGTTGTCGGCGAACGACGCGTCGCTGGTGAAGGCGGTGGCGAAGCCGAGCTCGGCCTTGGGCGCGACGTCGTGCAGGATCTCCAGCATCGCGGTGCCCTCGTCGCCGTCGCCGGCCTCGCCGGGCAGCACGTCGACGGCGGGCAGCTCGCCGGCAGCCTGCGAGGCGGCGAGCGAGTCCACGCCGTCGGACAGCGCGCACAGCTTCACGCCCGTGCCGGCCACCCGCCGGCGCGTGCGCGCGAGGTCCGCTGCGTGCGCCTCGTCGCCCTCGGAGACGACGCGCTGGTGGGTGATCGCCTCCGCCGCGACGTCGACCGACACGACGTCCTTGAAGCGCGCGACCTCACGCAGCGCGGAGAGCGGGATCGCGGCTCGCACCGAGTCCACGCGTCGCGAGGCGTGCTCGACGATCGCGCCGATCGCCTTCAGGCGGTCGAGCAGGTCGCCGGTGACCGGCGCACGCACATCGACCATCGTCGAGCCCGACTTCGATACGCGCACGCCCGTGCTCGCCTGCGGGGCGATCGCATGCCCCGCGCGCCGCTCGAGCGCGACGGCCAGCCGGCTGTCGAGCTTGCGCTCGGCCTTCGACAGCGAGCCCTTGAGCCGCTGCAGCGCCGCGATCTGCGCGGCCGCCTTGTCGTCGAGCCCCGCCGCCGACGCCGCCGGTGCGGCGCACAGCGCCCCGACCATCGCGATGGTCGCGATTCCCCGCATGCCCGCCATGACAACCCCCGTCCGGTCGCCGGAACCTCCGCGCCCCGAAGCTAGTCCTCCGGGGCGCTTTGGTCAAGCTTCTCAGACCGGCTCGAGGAAGCCGGTCACAGCGCGCAGGCGGCCGTCGCCGGCCAGGGTCGCGAAGTCGACGCCGGCGGCGACCGCCGTGCCGTTCTCGGCGCCGACGAGCGTCCACGCGAAGCGCACGCGGTCGTGGTGGGCGTCGGGTCCCGCGGAGAGCTCGAAGCGGTGGCCCGGGAACTGCTGCTGGGCGCCGCCGATCATGGCGGCGATCCCGTCGGTGCCGTCGCCCGTCATGAGCGGGTCGACGTAGCTGGCGTCGTCGGTGAACGCGTCGGCGACGAGGGCGCGGCGACGGTCGGCGTCGGTCTCGTTCCAGGCGGCGATGTAGCCATCGACGATGGTGGTGATGTCGGTCATGCCTCTCAGCGAACCAACCGCCGTGCGGCTTGTCGATTACCCGTGAGGTAGGTGCCGAGCGGCCGCGCACTCGCTAGCGTGGGCCCGCATGAGCACGGCAGCCACCGTCCCGCTCGGCACGCTGCTGCGCGACTGGCGCCGGCGGCGCCGGCTGAGCCAGCTCGACCTCGCGCTCGAGGCCGGCGTGTCGGCCCGGCATCTGAGCTTCCTGGAGACCGGCCGGTCGAAGCCGAGCCGGGAGATGGTGCTGCACCTGTCCGAGCAGCTCGAGGTGCCGCTGCGCGACCGCAACCACCTGCTGCTCGCCGCGGGCTTCGCGCCCGCGTTCGAGGAGCGGGCGATCGACGCGCCGGAGATGGCGCCGGTGCGCGAGGCGCTCGAGCGCGTGCTCGCCGGCCACGAGCCGTATCCCGCCGTGGTCGTCGACCGCTGGTGGAACCTGGCGGCCGCCAATCGCAGCATCGCGCTGTTCACCGAGACCGTGCCGGAGCACCTGATGGCGCCGCCGGTCAACGTGCTGCGCGTGAGCCTGCACCCGGACGGGATGGCGTCGCGGATCCTCAACTACGGCGAGTGGCGCGCGCACCTGCGTCGACCGGCTGGCCCGGCAGGTGGCGCTCACCGCCGACGACCGGCTCGCGGCGCTCCTCGACGAGGTCAGCGCGTACCCGGGCGAGACCGCGGAGGTGCACGGCCCCGGCGGCGAGATCGCGGTGCCGCTGCGCTACGACGCCGGCGGGCGGGAGCTCGCGTTCTTCAGCACGATCGCCACCTTCGGCACGGCGGTCGACATCACGCTCGCCGAGCTGTCCATCGAAGCGTTCTTCCCGGCGGACGAGAGCACGGCCGCTTACCTGCTGGGTAATTGAGACGCTTCCCCGCCGGTGCCACGGTACCGGCCATGGAATCTCACGCAATCGCCACTCCACGCCACGCGACCGGCGGCCTGCTGCGGTTCGCGCTCACGCTCGACGGCGTCGCCACGGGCGCCAACGGCGTCCTCTACCTAGCCGGTGCCCCGCTGCTCGACGGCTGGCTCGGCCTGCCGACCGAGATGCTGATGGCCGTCGGCGCGTTCCTGATCGCCTACGCCGCGCTCGTGCTGCGACTCGCCACCCGGCCCGCGATGCCGCGCGTCGCGGTCGTGGCGGTGATCGCCGCCAACGTCCTGTGGGCGGTCGACAGCCTGATCGCGCTCGCCCTCGACTGGTTCACACCCACACCCGTGGGCCAGGTCCTGATCGCCGTGCAGGCGGTGCTGGTGGCCGGCCTCGCCGCGCTCCAGTACCTTGGCCTCAAGCAGGCACGGTGAGCCGCCGCAGCTCCGCGAGCGCCTGCTCGGCGAGCATCTCGAAGCGGACCGCGTAGGTGTCGCGGCTCTGCTGGCGCAGCACCCGTGCGCGGCCGTCGATGCCCTGCAGCTCGAAGCGCAGGGTCTCGTCGGCCGCCAGCGGGCGCTTGGTGCACACGCGCATCCCGCCCGGCCCGAGGTCGACCGTGCGGCCCTCGATCGGCGACCCGCTGCGGCGATGCAGCGTGCACGGCATCTCGATCTCGATCCGGGGCGTCCGGCGCTGGTCGATCATCAAGCTCCCTTGTTACCCGCAGGCTCCGCGACCAGACCTCTACGGCGCTCGGTCGGAAGGCTGAGGCCGAGCAGGAGCGACGGCACGGGCAGGATGGCGATCACCCACAGGACGGCGGGCAGGCCCTCGGCGTCGGCCACCACTCCGAGCGCGGTGGCCGCCAGGCCGCCGAGACCGATCGCCAGGCCGAGCGTGATGCCGGAGGCGAGCCCGGTCCGATTGGGCAGGTAGGCCTGGCCGAGCACGATCGTGATCGAGAAGCTGGCGATCGTCACGAAGCCGATGAGCCCGAGCAGCGCGGTGGCGGCCGCGGCGCCGGTCAGCGGCAGGACGAAGAGCAGTGGCAGCAGCAGGATCTGGGTCCCGACGAGGACGGTCCGCGCCCCCCAGCGGTCGACGAGCCCGCCTCCGACCAGCGTCCCCACGGCACCCATGGCCAGCATGAGCGTGAGGGCGCCGTTGCCGGCCGCCTCGCTGGTGCTCAGCTCGGCGACGAAGTAGGCCGGGATGAACGCCTGCAGGCCGAAGTAGACACCCGAGCGCAGGGCGATCACTCCGCCGAGCCGGCTGAAGGCGCTCCAGTCGTCCTCGCCACCGAGCGCGTCGGCGTCCGAGCCGCCCTCGAGCTCGCGCAGCCGGCCGAGCTCGCGCGAGATCAGCACGGCGGCGCACAGCGGGATCACGGCCAGCGCCAGCGTGCCGGACAGCCCGAAGATCAGCACGAGCGGCGTCGTGAGCAGCGGGCCGAGCGCGAACCCGGCGTTGCCGCCGACCGAGAACAGGCTCATCCCGCGCCCCTCGCGCCCGCGCGAGGCCAGCCCGGCGAACTTCGCGCCCTCGGGATGGAAGGCCGCCACCCCGAGTCCGCTGACCACCACCGCGACGGCGGTCAGCGCGTAGCTCGGCGCCGGCCCGGCGAGCGCGATCCCGGTCCCGGCCAGCGCCAGGCCGACCGGCATCAGCCACGGGCGGGCGAAGCGGTCCGACAGCAGCCCGAACAGCGGCTGGACGATCGAGGAGCCGATCGTCGAGAAGAGCACCAGCGCTCCGAGCGCGGCGTAGGAGTAGCCGCGCTCGGCGGCCAGGAACGGGAGCAGGGCGGGCACGGCGCCCTGGCACAGGTCGACGCTGAGGTGCCCGGCGCCCAGCATGCCGAGCGAGCGGCGGTCCAGGCCCCTCAAGAGCCCGCCAGCCGCTCGGCCAGGTCGCGGTCGGGGGCGACCGCCAGCGTCACCGTGCCGTCGCGGCGCACCACGACGCCGCGGTCGCCCACCACGTCCCGCAGCCGGGACTCGAACTCGGCCTCGTCGCGCGGCGTGTCCCAGCGCCAGCGCATGATCAGGGCGGCGTCGTCGCCGCGCCGCCACAGCTCGTAGCGATCGCCGCCCCACCCGGCCGCCTCGCGGCTCGATCCGCCCAGCAGCTCGCGCGTCTGCAGCTCGCCCCAGGTGCCGGCGTGCGCGCGCTTCCAGCCCGGGAGCGCGGCGCGGATCCGGACCGGCTTGGGCTCGTCGGCCTCGAGGTAGGCGTCGGGGTGCAGGATCTGCTCGGTCGACGAGGGCTTGCGCACCTCGAAGGCGGTATCGACCAGCCCCCAGCCGCCGCGCTGGAGCAGCTCGCGCACGAACGCCTCGCCGCCGACGTAGGCGAACAGCACCTGGGCCTGGATGAAGGGCGGCAGGTCGCCGGTGTCCTCGAAGGCCGAGGAGAGCAGGCCGCCGAGCGTCTCCTCGGCGCTGAAGTGCTCGCCCACGTAGGCGTACATGAGCGCGGTGGCGCTCCCCTCGTAGAGCGCCGAGCGCGCGAGCGTGCGGTCGTCGGTGGCCGGCTCGGACTCCAGCCCGAAGCGCTGATCCTCCAGCGCGTGGGTGAGCTCGTGGGCGAGGATCATCTCCTCCAGCACGCGCGTGCCGGTGCCCGAGCCCTCCACGACGCGCAGCCGTCCGTCGCGCGGGTCGTAGTAGCCGGCCACCCCCTCGCCGAACAGGTTGCCGGTCAGCTCGCGCAGGTCGGCGCCGGGCTCGATCAGCCCGAGCAGCTCGTACACCGTCTCGTCGTCGCGCAGGCGCTCCGCCGGATAGTCGCGGTCGAGGCTCTCCAGCCCTTCGCTGCGCGCCTGCTCGGCGGTCACCTCGACCGGCTCCGGCAGCTCGTCGAAGCGCAGCCGGCGCAGCGTCTCGACCCGCTTGGCGATGACGTCGACCGGCGCGGCGGCGGGCGCGGCGGCCGGCTCGCCGTCGTCGTCCTCGGTGAGGAATCCGATGGCCAGGAGCGCGACGAGCAGCACCGCCATGACGGCGAAGGGCGTACGCATCCCTGATTGGATAGCGGGTCCCCCACCGAAAGGACGTCAGATCGATGCCAGACCGGGCTGCCCTCGTCACCGGAGCCTCGAGCGGGATCGGGCTCGCGATCGCCGAGGTACTGGGCGAGACGGGCCACTCCCTCACCGTCGCCGCCCGCCGTCCCGAGAAGCTCGCGGGCGCCGTGGAGCAGCTGCGCGCCAAGGGCTACGAGGTCGAGGAGGTCGCCGCCAACCTGACGTCCGAGGAGGACGTCCAGCGCGTGGTCGCAGCGCATCGCGAGCGCTTCGGGCGGCTCGACGTGCTGGTCAACAGCGCCGGCGTGGGCATCGGGGCGGCGGTCGCCGACATCCAGACCAAGCGGGTCGACATGCAGCTCGATCTCAACCTGCGCGCGATCGTCCTCTTCTACCGCGAGTGCGCCGACCTGCTGCGCGCCGCCGGCGCCGAGCACCGCAACGCGCTGGTCGTGAACCTCTCCTCGATATCAGGCAAGTCGGGCCAGGCCTGGCTGTCGGTCTACTCCGCCACCAAGGCCGCCGTGGTCGGCTGGACGCAGGCCATGAACAAGGAGCTCAACGGCGACGGCATCAAGTCGGTGGCCCTGTGCCCGGGCTTCGTGGACACGCCGATGACCGAGTTCGTCCGCGAGCACGTCAAGCAGGAGGACATGATCAAGACCGCCGACATCGCCGCCTCGGTGCGCTTCCTGCTCGAGCTCTCCCCCGCCTGCCTGGTCCCCGAGATCGTCTTCCAGCGGCCCGGCGAGGCGATCTGACGCGCAACACCGCAATCAAACGCTCACACCAGCGTTCTATCTGGCAGTACGCTTGACAACGCGTTGGTAGGACGGGCTATCGAGGTGACAGCTATAGACACCGGAGACCTCCGTGAGCAGCTTGAGCGCACGGAGCGACAGGCGGCCGCCCGCCAGCGCCAGCTGGAGCGCTACGCCGCGGACCTGCGCGAGGTCTTCAAGCAGGAGCGCAACCGCTCGCTCGAGCTGCGCAACTCCTATCGGGCCACGGTCCAGGCGCTCTCGAACGCGGTCGAGGCGCGCGACGCCTACACCGGCAAGCACGCCGAGCGCGTGACCGCCTACGGGATCGCGCTCGCCCGGGCCTCGGGTCTGGACACGGACCTCGCGCCCGGCATCGAGTTCGGCTTCCTGCTGCACGACGTCGGCAAGGTCGCGGTGCCCGACGCGATCCTCTTCAAGCCGGCCAAGCTCGACGAGTCCGAGTTCGCCCTGATCGCCCAGCACCCGATCATCGGCTCGGACATCCTGCGCGACGTCGACTTCCTCGGCGAGGGCAAGCTGGTGGTGCGCCACCACCACGAGCGCTGGGACGGGGCCGGCTACCCCGACCGGCTGGCCGGCGAGGAGATCCCGCTCGCGGCGCGCGTCTTCGCCGTGGCCGACGCGCTCGACGCCCTCACCACCGACCGGCCGTACCGCCGCGGCACGCGCTTCTCTCGCGCGCGTGAGGAGATTCGCGCGTGCTCCGGCTCGCAGTTCGACCCCGCGGTGGTCAAGGCCCTCGAAACGATCCCGGACTCGCGGTTCGCGGCCCTGCGGGACGGGGTCGCGTGACCCGGACGATCCTGATCGTCGACGACGATCCCGGGATCCGCAAGCTGATCGCCACGACGCTCGAGGACGTGTCCGGCTACCGGCTGCAGGAGGCGGCCGACGGCGCCGAGGCGGTGGCCGTGGCGGTCGAGGCGCGGCCGGAGATCGTCTTCCTCGACGTCGACATGCCGCAGCTGAACGGGATCGAGGCGTGCCGGCGGCTGCGCTCGGACCCCGCCACGGCGGGCGCGACGATAGTGATGCTCACCGGCGCGTCGGGGCCGCAGGCCGAGCGCGGCGCGCTGGCGGCGGGCGCCGATCTCTTCCTCACGAAGCCCTTCTCGCCTCTGCATCTGCTGCGCCTGGTGGATCGCATCGGCGCCACCTCCTGATAGCTTCGCCCGCCGTGAAGCTCGGCGTGCACGTCGGTTACTGGGGTCTCGGCCTGTCGGCCGACGACCAGCTCGCTCTGGTGCAGGAGGCCGAGCGGCTCGGCTACGACTCGGTGTGGACCGCAGAGGCCTACGGCTCCGACGCGGCGACCATCCTCGGCTGGCTCGCCCAGGCGACCTCTCGCATCCGGCTGGGTTCGGCGATCTTCCAGATGCCCGGGCGCTCCGCGGCGATGACGGCGATGACCGCCGCCACGCTGGATCAGCTCTCCGGCGGGCGGATGATCCTCGGCATTGGCTCGTCCGGGCCGCAGGTGGCCGAGGGCTGGCACGGGCAGCGCTTCGGCAAGCAGCTCCAGCGCACGCGCGAGTACGTCGAGGTGGTGCGGATGGCGCTGTCTCGCGAGCGCGTGTCGTACAAGGGTGAGACCTTGGAGCTGCCGCTGCCGGACGGACCGGGGAAGGCGCTGAAGCTGACGATCGCGCCGGTGCAGGAGCGGATCCCGGTGTTCCTGGCCGCCATCGGGCCGAAGAACACCACGCTGGCGGCGGAGATCGCCGACGGCTGGATCCCGACGCTCTTCTCCCCCGAGCACGTGGCCGAGTTCCGGCCGCTGTTGGAGGAGGGCTTCGCGCGCGCGGGCAACGGCAAGGGGTTCGACGACTTCGAGATCGCGCCCACCGTGAACGTGTTCGTGACCGACGACGTGGCCGCAGCGCGTGACGCGATGCGGCCCTACGTGGCGCTGTACGTGGGCGGCATGGGGTCGCGCGACAAGAACTTCTACAACGCGCTGGTGCAGCGCTACGGGTTCGAGGACGCGGCGCGCGAGGTGCAGGACCTCTACCTGGAGGGCAAGCGCGACGAGGCGGCGGCGGCGCTGCCCGAGGAGCTGATCGACACCGTGTCGCTGTGCGGGCCGCCGGACGTGGTGCGCGAGCGCCTGGGGGTGTTCCGCGACGCGGGGGTCGGGACGCTGATGGTCTCGCCGATGGCGTGGACGTTCGAGGACCGTCTGCGCCAGCTCCAGCTCGTCGCCGAGCTCGCCGCTTGAAGGTCCTCCTCGGCGCCTTCGGCGATCCGGGTCACGCGTTCCCGATGCTCGCGTTGGGCGAGGCGCTGGTGGCGCGGGGCCATTCCGTGGCGCTGCAGACGTGGCGGCGGTGGCAGGAGCCGGCCGAGGCGGCCGGGATGGAGTTCGCGGCGGCGCCCGAGTACCAGGTCTTCCCCACGTCGGAGCGGCCGCTGCAGCCGTACGCGGCCGCGGTGCGAGCGGCGGCGGAGACGCGGCCGGTGGTGCGATCGTTCGCGCCCGACGTGGCGGTGTCGGACATCCTGACCCCGGCGCCGGCGCTGGCCGCGGAGCTCGAGGGCGTGCCCGTGGCGACCCTGGTGCCGCACCTGTACCCGCACCTGCCGCCGGGCTTCGCGCCGTACTCGATCGGGGCGCGGCTGCCGCGGACGCCGCTCTGGCGCGCGTTCGACCCGCTCATCGCGCGCGGGCTCGAGCGCGGGCGGCGGGAGTACAACGAGTGCCGGGCGCGGCTGGGCCTCGGACCGCTGCCGTACGTCCACACCGGCATCTCGCGGTCGCTGGCGCTGGTGGCCACGGCGCCGCAGCTCGAGTACCCGCGCGACTGGCCGTCGTGGGTCCGCGTGGTGGGGCCGCTGCTGTGGGAGCCGCCGTCGTCGCCGGTGGCGCCGCCTGGCGGTTCCGGCCCGGTGGTGCTGGTGGCGCCGTCGACGGCCCAGGATCCCTCGCACCGGCTGCTGAGGGCGGCCCTGGAGGGCCTGGCGGGCGAGCCCGTGCGCGTGATCGCCACCTGGAACGGCCGCGAGGCTTCGCTCCCGGCGCCCGGGAACGCCGTCGTGGTGCCGTGGCTGTCGTACTCGGGGACGATGCCGGCCTGCGACGTGGTGATCACCCACGGCGGCCACGGGACCTTGATGCGGGCGCTGTCGTGCGGCTGCCGGGTGGTGGTCTCGCCGGCCGGCGGGGACATGGCCGAGAACGCGGCGCGGGCCGACTGGGCGGGCGTCGGCGTGCGGCTGCCGATGCGGTTCTGCACACCGCGTGGCGTGCGGCTGGCGGTGCGGCGGGCGCTCGGGCTCTCACGCGGGCCGGTCGAGGCGGTCGCGCGCTGGATCGCCTCCCACGACGCGCGGACGCGGGCGTGCGTGGAGATCGAGCGCTGGGCAGCTACGAGTCCAGGAACGCCCTGACGGCGTCAAGGCGCTCGTCGATCGCCTTGCGCAGCTTGGGCGTCGCCTTGTCGAACAGCTCGACCTCGCCCCTCTCCCACGTTCCCGCCGCCTGGCCGTCGACGAGGATCACCGGACGCCCGTCGCCGCGGAAGTCGTAGCACTGCTTGACCACGTCCGGCTCGGCGAAGCGGTCGCGCCCGTCGGGCGCGTAGCCCATCGTGTAGCAGTCCCACTTGGGGAGCAGGTCGACGCCGCTCGGCTTCTTCGCCTTGCCGAAAGGCTTGCGGTCCTCGGCGCGGATCAGCAGGCCGCCGTCGAGCTCCTCGGTGTCGTGCTCCGCGAGCGCCTGCTTGGCGCGGGTCGCGGTCACTCCCGCCCACCACGTGAAGTCCTTGACGCGGATCGGCCCGAAGGCGCGCAGGTACTCGCCGGCGAGCCAGGCCAGGGCCTCGTCAGCGTCGGCTTGGTCGAGCTCGTTGGCAACGTAGGCGAGCTCGTTCGAGCGCAGGCCCTTGGCGCCGATGCGCAGGAGCTCGCCGTCGCGGGTCATCTGCGCGGAGATGCCCTTGAATTCGTTTGGCTCGGCTCCGACCTTCGCGCGCAGCTCGGGGAGGGTGAGCGGCTCGGTGGCCGCCTCCAGGATCTGGGCTCGCAGCTCCTCGTAGCGCTTGTCGGTGAACTTGAAGTGCTTCATCCGCTTCTTGCGGTCGGCCGGCGGGGCGGGCGTCGCGCGGAACGCGAGGTGCGCCGTCTTGGCGGGCAGCAGGTGGATCGACATGCGCATGGCGGGCAGGCGCAGGACGTCGAGCTTGCGGAACTGGGCCGCGGTGATCTTCTTTGCTCGGGCGTGCAGCGAGAGCGGCGCGGACGGGTGTGAGCTGTAGACGGCGATGACGTCGCTGAGCGCGCGGGCGGCATCGGGCGCGGCCTGCCCGAGCTGCTGGCGGTCATAGGTGAAGGCCCGAAGCTGCTCTTTCATGCGTCACATCTTGCGGCTCCGCGGCGAGGAAGGGGTATGACGGCACGCTCCCTCCTCCCTATCGGCCTCGCGGGCGGCGCCGTGCTGGCCGGCGGCATTCCCGGCTTCCTCCTCGCCTTCACCGCGGGACTGCTCGCCGTCGACCACCTGCTCGACCGCGCCGGGACGAACTCGGTCAGCGCCGACCAGGCGTTCGCGAAGCTCATGCGCGAGCGCCGCGGCGGCCTCCGCCGCCGTCGCACCGTGCCGCTCGCGTATCTGGCCGACGACATGGGCTGGGCCGCGGTCGCCCCGCGCAGCCGGCTCGGCGTCCAGGCGATCGCGGTCGCCTCGATCGCCGGCACCACCGACCCCCACAAGGCAGCGGCGTTCGACCGCGAGCTCCGCCCTCCCCAGTGGAGCCGCGAGCGCTGGAGGCAGCTGTACGTCACAGCCCAGCGCGGAACGCCGCTGCCTCCGGTCTCCGTCTACCGAGTCGACGACCTCCACTACCTGCGAGACGGCCACCACCGGGTGTCCGTGGCCCGCGCCATCGGCGCCGACTCCATCGACGCGCACGTCGTCCAGCTCTTCCGAGCCTTGTGACGCCGGCGAAGGCCGGTCTCAGCGGCGCCTTGCCCGCCTGACCCTTCGGCGTACTTCTCGCTCACGGCCGCGTCGCCCTTGCCCCTGGGGCAGGTTGCGGTACCTGAAGCGATGGACGCGCCGGCGCGTGCCTCGCGCAAGCGCAGCGGTGCGAGCGCGAAGCGTGAGCAAGACGATCGAGAGGAGTACAAGGGCCAAGCCGAACAACGCTCCCTGATCCTTCGCCGAGAGATCGAGCACCCACGCCAGAACGCCCACCTGCGAGCAGACGTAGATGGCGACACACGCGAACGCGAGCGCGGCGAGTGTCCACATGTCACCCGCGAGGCTACGCCGGACCGATTTGGCCGGCAAACGGCGAACGCCCGCGCAGGCGGGCGTTCCTCAAGCTCGGGGGGTGGGACTCGAACCCACAACCCTTCGGTTAACAGCCGAATGCTCTGCCGATTGAGCTACCCCCGAAGGCACGATGACCGGCGGACCACCGCGGCATCTCCACGGGTCATCGGCCGACAGGGTAGCCGCTTGACGCCCAGTTCGACCTCGGCGTGACACGTGGCGCAGAGCAGCACGCACTTGGCGGCCTCGGCTCGGGCGGCCTCCAAGGAGAGCGTCACGCCGCGCTCGCCGAGACCGAAGGACTTCTGCGCCGGATCGAGGTGGTGGAAGTGCAGCGCAGCCAGCGTCCGTGAGTAGCCGCACTCGACGCAAGCGCCGCCCGCCTCGGCGACCAGGATGCGCTTGATCTTGCGCCGCCGCCGGTCCACGGCTTCGGTCCGGCAGCGCTGACAGCGAAACCCGTCGGGGCCGCGACGGACGAACGTCACGAGTCCGTGCCGCGGACAGGAGCCGCTCGCCGTGTCGGCGCCGGTCGCCCGCGCCTCCGCCGTCTCGGCGAGTCGACGCGCGCGTGGCGTGGTGAGACCGTGGTGCTTCAGCCAGTGCCGCACGGTGGTGTAGCCGACGCCGAGTTGGTCGGCCATCGCGCGGATCGGCATCCCGAGTCCGACCATCGCCTCGAGCTCGACACGGTCGATCCCGCCGCGCGCCGCGTGCTTCGATGCGTGCTGGGACGACAGGCCGTGCTTGTTGACCCAGTACGCGACCGTCGAGACGCTCTTGCCGGTATCGCGGGCGATCGACTCGATCGAGCGGCCCGCCTCCAGTTGCGATGCCAGCCAGGGTGACTCCATGACCCGAACACTAGTTCGTGTGCCGGACGGAGTCGCTGCAAATTCCCAACCTCTGCGGCGGGTTGTGGGTCGTACCGCTCATGAACCGCTCCACCTCGCGCCCGCCGGCTCCGCACCCTCCGGGCTGGACGATCTACGGCGACGTGATCGTCGAGGTCGTAGGCCCGAAGGACCCGCACACCGGCTTGCCGGGCGTCCGCTAGCTGTAAGTACCGAGCACGTTGTTCAATCGGCGAACTGCGGCTGGGTGGGGAGGCTGGGGAGCCGGCCGCGCGGCGGTCTTGGCGTAGCGTCCTGGCTAAGGGTCGTCAGACGACCGCAGGGCAGGACGCTTCGAGGAAACCGCCCTCGCCGGCCTCCCAGCTCCCCTCCCCAGCCGCAGTTGACGTTCGCCCGTCGGGCTTGGGCAGCCGGAGGAACAACCTGCTCAGGAACTACAGCTAGCTCAGGCGGTGGCGGATCGCGTCGAGGACCTGCTGGCGCTCGGCGGCGAGGTCGTGGATGCGCTCGTGGCCGTCGGTGCGGGCGGTGGAGATGCGGCGGTCGAGGTTGTGGAGGTCGAGCTGGAGCGCCTCGAGCTCGAGCTTGGCGGGCGTGGCCTCGAGCTCTCCGGCGCGGATGACGAGCTCGGCGACCAGCCGCGCCAGCGGCTCGTCGCCGGCCGGGAGCTCGCCCGCAGGGGAGCGCAGGCGGCCGCGCAGGTACTCCGCGGCGCGGCGGGTGGCGGGCGCGGAGAACAGCTCGTCGAGGTCGGCCGCCGCAAGTCGCGCCTCGCCCTCCTCGGGCAGCGCGAGGCAGTAGGCGAGGAAGGCTCGCTCGCTCTGCTCGCGGCGGTCGAGCGCTGCGCGCGCGCCGTTCGGCCCGGCGGGGCGATCCTCGCGCGCGGGGCGCGTGACGCGCAAGGGTGCGGCGGCGGCCAGCGCGCTCGCCACGAGGCTCTCGGTCAGCCCCAGCCGGCCGGCGACGAGCTGGACGAGCTCCTCGCGCAGGACGCTCGGGGGCAGTGGCCGGATCGCGGCCGCGGCCTGCTCGAGCACGTGGTCGCGGCCCTCCGCGCTGCGGGTGTCGCCGCGCTCCAGCGCGCGCTCGACCTCGAAGCGCGCGATCGGGACCGCGTGCTCGAGCAGCTCGCGCATGGCGTCGGCCCCGTCGCGCTGGACGACGTCGGCGGGATCGGAGCCCGGCGGCAGCCGCACGATGCGGAACTCGACGCCGCGTCCCGTTCGCACGCGATTCAGATCGCGCAGCGCCGTGACGCTGCGCGAGACCGCCTCCTGGCCGGCGGCGTCGGGGTCCTGGCAGAACAGGGCGGTCGGGGCCACCCTCGCGAGAGCCGACACCTGGCGCTCGGTCAGCGCCGTGCCCATCGAGCCGACCACCTCGGCCACGCCGGCCTGGCGCAGCGCGACGGCATCGGTGTAGCCCTCGACCAGCACCACCCGCCCGGCCCGCGCCGCGGGGGCGCGGGCGAGGTCGAGCCCGTAGAGCACCTCGTTCTTGTGGAAGACGAGGTTGTCGGAGGAGTTCAGGTACTTCGGCTTGTCGTCGGGCCGCAGCGCCCGCGCGCCGAAGCCGAGCACCCGCCCGCGCTCGTCGCACAGCGGGAACATGATCCGGCCGCGGAAGCGGTCGATCAGCCCGCGGCCGTCGCGCCGCTCCTGCGCGAGACCGCACGAGAGCAGCTCCTCGCGCGTGTAGCCCGCCGCCGCCGAGGCGCTGACCACCCGGTCGTACGAGCCCGGCGAGTACCCGACCCGGTACTCGCGCAGCGCCGCCTCCTCCAATCCTCGCTCCGCGAGGTACGTGCGAGCGAGGCCCGCCTCCGGCGACTCCCACAGCAGCCGCACGTAGTAGGCGGCCGTGCGCTCCAGCAGCGCCATCAGCCGGTCCCGTGCGGCGCGCCGCGCCGCGTCGGCCGGATCCTCGGCCTCGCGCTCGAGCTGGACGCCGTAGCGGTCGGCCAGCGACTCCAGAGCGCCGGCGAAGTCCAAGCCCTCGGTCTCCATCACGAACGAGAAGACGTCGCCGCCCGTCCCGCAGCCGAAGCAGTGGTAGAGCTTCTCGACGGGATCGATGCCGAACGACGGCGTCCGCTCCTCGTGGAACGGGCACAGGCCCGACAACCGCCGCGCCCCCGACCGCCGCAGCTCCGTCCGCGCGCCCACCAGCTCCTCGAAGTCGACCGCGTCGCGGACCCGCTCGCGCGAGTCCTGGGTATATCGGGGCATCAGATGGCCGGAGACCGATATCGGTATCCGGTCATCTAAATCGCGAGGCCCTGCGGCACGAAGCGCTCCGCCCAGGCGCGGATCGCGTAGCGGTCGGTCATCCCCGCGAGCCAGTCGATCACGCGGTCCGCCAGGTCCGGGCCGGGGGGCAGCTCGTCGGGGTGCTCGCAGTACCAGTCGAAGAGGCCGCGCAGCACGCGCTCGATCTTGGCGTGCTCGGCGCGCGCGATCGGGCCGAGGTAGACGTGCTCGAACATGAACGACCGCAGGCGCAGCATGGCGGTCCCGACGTCGTCGCCCTGCACGATGTCGCCGGCCCGCTCGGAGTGCTCGACGAGGTCGTGCACCAGCCTGTCTATCCGCGCCGAGCCGGTGTCGCCCAACACCGCGATCTCGTCCGCCGGCAGCGCGGAAGGCGCCAGCACACCCGCGCGCACCGCGTCGTCGATGTCGTGGTTGATGTACGCGATCCGGTCCACCAGGCGGACGATCTTGCCCTCCAGCGTCGAAGGCTCGCCCGCGCCGCTCGAGTGGCGCAGGATCCCGTCCCGGACCGCCGCGGTGAGGTTGAGCTCCTCCACCACCCGCAGCGAGTGCTCGTTGTGGCGGAAGCCGCGGCCGAACCGCTCGCGGCCGCACGCATCGAGCACCGCCTCGCCGATGTGCCCGAACGGCGGGTGGCCGACGTCGTGCCCCAGCCCGATCGCCTCCGTCAGGTCCTCGTTCAGGCGCAGCGCGCGGGCCACCGTGCGCGAGATCTGCGTCGCCTCCAGCGTGTGCGTGAGCCGCGTGCGGTAGTGATCGCCCTCCGGCGCCACGAACACCTGCGTCTTGTGCTTGAGCCGCCGGAAGGCCTTCGAGTGCACGATCCGGTCGCGGTCGCGCTGGAACGGGGTGCGCAGCCCGCACTCGGGCTCCTCGTGCACCCGCTCGGCCGGGTACGAGCGCGCGGCCAGCGGCGACAGCACGGCCTCCTCCCAGGCCTGGATACGAGCGGCGTAGTCGTCGGCGACGAGCACGCCCTCAATTGTGACCGTCGCGACGGACCGCGCCGTCAACCGTCACGAAGAATGTGCAATTTGCGCCTGTGCGGCGGCCACGCGGGCGATCGGGACGCGGTACGGCGAGCAGGAGACGTAGTCGAGCCCGGCCATGTGGAAGAAGTCGATCGACTCCGGGTCGCCGCCGTGCTCGCCGCAGATCCCGAGCTTGAGGCCCGGATGCGCCTCGCGGCCCACCCACGCCGCGAGCCGGACCAGCCACCCCACGCCCGGCTTGTCGATCGTCTCGAACGGCGAGCGGTCGATGATCTTGCGCTCCATGTAGACGGGCACGAACTTGGACTCGACGTCGTCGCGCGAGAACCCCAGCGCGGTCTGCGTGAGGTCGTTGGTCCCGAACGAGAAGAAGTCGGCGTGCTCGGCGATCTTGTTCGCCACGAAGCACGCGCGCGGCAGCTCGATCATCGTGCCGACGATGTAGTCCTTGCCGACCTCGAGGTCGTGCTCGTCGCCGATCCCCACCACGAGCGCGCGCAGGATCTCCAGCTCGTGCTCGTAGTCGACCAGCGGGATCATGATCTCCGGGAGCGGCTTGGTGTCCATGGCCGCGATCGCTCGCATGATCGCCTGGACCTGCATCTCGTAGATCTCGGGATAGAGGATCCCCAGCCGGCAGCCGCGCGTGCCCAGCATCGGGTTCTCCTCGTGGATCTCCTCGACCCGCGCCAGCGTCTTCTCGAGCTGCTCGAGGTCGTCGGTGCACTCGATCCGGGCGCGCTCGACCTGCGCGCGCAGGTCGGGCAGGTTCTTGAGGAACTCGTGCAGCGGCGGGTCGAGCAGCCGGATCGTCACCGGCAGGCCCTTCATCGCCTCGAACAGGCCCTCGAAGTCCTCCTGCTGGTAGGGCAGCAGCTCGGCCAGCGCCTCGCGGCGGCCGTCCTCGTCGTCGGCCATGATCATCGCCCGCATCTTGGGCTGGCGGTCCTCGGCCATGAACATGTGCTCGGTCCGGCAGAGGCCGATGCCCTCGGCCCCCAGCTCGCGCGCCTTCTTCGCGTCCTCCGGCGTGTCGGCGTTGGCCCGCACGCCGAGCCGGCGGAACTCGTCGGCCCACTTGAGCACGCGCTCGAAGTACTCGTTGACCTCGGGGTCCACGAGCGGCACGTCCTCGAGCGTCACGCAGCCCTTGGTGCCGTCGATGGCGATCCGGTCGCCCTCGGAGATCTTCGTCCCGTCGACGGTGATGCACCTCTGCTTGAGGTTGATCGCGAGCGCCTTCGCGCCGACCACCGCCGGCCGCCCCATCCCCCGCGCCACGAGCGCGGCATGGGAAGCCTTGCCGCCCTCGGAGGTCAGGATCCCCTTGGCGGCGTGGAAGCCGGCCACGTCGTCGGCCTCGGTGAAGGGGCGCACGAGGATCACGTCGCGGCCCTCCTGCTCGGCCGCCACCGCATCGGCCGCCGTGAACACCACCTCGCCCTTCGCCGCCCCCGGCGACGCGTTCACGCCGGTGGCGAGCACCTCGAACTCGGCCTTGGGGTCGAAGGTCGGGTGCAGCAGCGCGTCGAGCGAGGAGGGGTCGATCGTCGCGAGCGCCTCCTCCTTCTTGAGCAGCCGCTCGTCCACGGCGTCGCACGCGAAGCGCACGGCCGCCTGGGCGGGGCGCTTGGCGTTGCGGGTCTGGAGCATGAACAGCTGCCCCTCCTCGACCGTGAACTCGGTGTCCTGCATGTCCTTGTAGTGCTTCTCGAGCGTGCGCAGGATCTCCATCAGCTGCTTGTGCGCCTCGGGCAGCCACTCCTTCATCTCGGCGATGTCCTTCGTGTTCCGGACGCCCGAGACCACGTCCTCGCCCTGCGCGTTGGGCAAGAAATCGCCGCTCGGCTCCTTCGCGCCGGTGACCTCGTCGCGGCTGAAGGCGACGCCGGAGCCCGAGGTGTCGCCCTTGTTGCCGAACACCATCTGCTGGACGTTGACCGCCGTCCCCCACTCGTCGGGAATGCGGTTCAGGCGCCGGTAGGAGACGGCGCGGTCCCCGGTCCAGGAGTCGAACACGGCGCGGATCGCCTGCTCGAGCTGCTCCTTCGGGTCCTGCGGGAACTCGTAGAGCTCCTTGAACTTCGCAGTCAGCTCCTTCAGCGCATCGGCGTCGAGCTCGGTGTCCTCCTCGACCCCGCGGTCCTTCTTGATCTCCTTGATCGCGTCCTCGAACTTCTCGCCGGGGATGCCGTGCGAGACGTTCCCGAACATCTGCACGAAGCGCCGGTAGGAATCCCAGGCGAAGCGCTCGTTGTCGGTGGCCTGCGCGAGGCCCTCGACCGAGGTGTCGTTGAGGCCGAGGTTGAGGACGGTGTCGAGCATCCCGGGCATCGACTCGCGGGCGCCGGAGCGGACCGAGACCAGCAGCGGGTCCTCGTCGTCGCCGAGCCGCTTGCCGGCGTGCTCCTGGAGCCGCTCGAGCGCCTTCTCGACCTGCTCGGCCATCCCCTTGGGCTCCGTCTGCCCGGCCTTCATGTAGGCGACGCACGCCTCGGTGGTGATCGTGAACCCGGCGGGGACCTTGTCGGCGCCCAGCACGCGCGTCATCTCCGCGACGTTGGCGCCCTTGCCGCCGAGCAGCTCGCGCATGTCCTTCGAGCCCTCGGCGAAGTCGTAGACCCACTGATCCATGGCCGCGATCCTACCCGCGGCCCACGGGACGGAGCCGCAGGTGCGCATGATGCTCCAGCGTCTCCAGGATGGCCCGCTCGGCCTGCTGCAGGGCGCGCGGCGAGGCCTCTGGAGTCTCGGCCAGCGGCTGCCCGAGAGCGGCCACGAGGAAGTCGTGCGCCTCCTGGTCGAGCGGGAAGGAGCTCGCCTCGCAGGCCGCGCACACGACGCCGCCCGCGGCGCCCGAGAAGCCGACCAGGTGCTCGCCCTCACCGCACGACGTGCACCCGGCGAGCTGCGGCGCGAAGCCGGCGGCCAGCAGCAGCTTGAGGCGGAAGGCGAGCGCGTTGGCACGCGTGGCGCGGACGGGCTCGCGGTCGAGCAGCGCGAGCTGGTTGGCGAGCAGGTGGTAGACGCCGGAGTGCGGATCGCCGTCGTCGAACACGCGTGCAACGGCCTCGCAGGCGCGGCCGGCGCCGTCGAGCGCGCGGGCGTCGTCGCGCAGGCGCGGGTGGGCGGCCACCGTCTCGGCGCTGGTGACGGTCAGAAGCTCTCCCCGGCCCTGGTAGAGCACCAGCTGGAGCCGGAAGAAGGGCTCGAGCCGGCCCCCGAAGCGCGAGCGCGCGCGGCGCACGCCCTTGGCGATCGCGCCCACTCTGCCGCGATCCGGGGTATACAGGTGCAGGATGCGGTCCGCCTCTCCGTAGCGGAGGCTGCGGAGGACGATCCCCTCGGTCTTTACGGAACCAGCCACGCTATATTTTGTGAAGTAGTGTCCAGGGTCACGGTCTACACGACGGAGCCGTGCGGTTTCTGCCGCGTGGCCAAATCGCTTCTCCAGAAGCGCAACGTCCCGTTCTCCGAGGTCAGCCTCGCCAAGGATCCGGTCGGTCGAACCGATCTGGTGCAGCTGACGGGGATGATGACGTTCCCCCAGGTCGTCATCGACGACACGCCGATCGGCGGCTACCAGGAGCTGGTCCAGCTCGACCGCTCCGGCGGCCTCAGCGAGCTCGCTGAATCGGCCGCGGCCTAGGCTGGCAGCCCTCGCAGACGTACGTGCCGCGGCCGGCGGCACGCAGTTTGCGGATGGGCCGCCCGCAGCGCGGGCACGGCTCGCCCTCGCGCGTGTGGACGAGGAACTGGTCCTGGAACGTGCCGCTGACGCCGTAGGGATCGCGGAAGTCGTCGATCGTGGCGCCCTTGGCGGCGATGCCGGCGCTCAGCGACTCCACCACCGCGTCGCGCAGCGCCTCCGCCTGCGGGCGCGTGAGCCGGTTGGCGAGCCGCAGCGGGTGGATCCGCGCCCGGAACAACGCCTCGTCGGCGTAGATGTTGCCGACGCCCGCCACCCGCTTCTGATCGAGCAGGAACGCCTTGATCGGCGCGCGCGAGGTGCGCGCCAGGGCGTGCAGGTGCGCTGCGGTGAACTCGCCGTCGAGCGGCTCGACCCCGAGCCGGGCGGCGAAGAACTCGTCGAGCGCCTCGGGGCCGAGCGCCAGCTCG
This sequence comes from uncultured Solirubrobacteraceae bacterium, assembly GCA_963835525.1. Classification (GTDB taxonomy): domain Bacteria; phylum Actinomycetota; class Thermoleophilia; order Solirubrobacterales; family Solirubrobacteraceae; genus DASSUW01. The sequence continues at coordinate 102,323 of CAWIFM010000007.1, read as the reverse complement.
CCGGTGCCGAACCTGCGCGGATCGCTGAACGCGACGTCGTGGTCGCCCAGGCGCAGCCACACGCGGACGTAGGGCGGCGCGCCCGGCGGGTCGAGCAGCAGCGTGCCGGTCATGCGCAGGTGCATGAGCAGGTAGGCGTCGTCCTCGAGCTCCCAGACCAGGTACTTGCCCCTTCGGCCGAGCCGTTCGACCCTGCGGCCCTCGGTCGCGGCGGCCAGCTCCTCGCCGGCGAGCGGCAGGCACCAGCGGCCGTCGAGCACCTCCAGACGCTCCAGCGTCCGCCCTTCCACGTACGGCGCCAGGTGATGGCGGATCGTCTCGACCTCAGGCAGCTCGGGCACGGCGGCTCAGGATAGGTCGGCCAGCGTGATGCCCAGCTCTCGCTTCAGCGCCCGGTTCACGAGCCGCGGGCCGGGCTGCCCGCGCAGCCGCGGGTCGTTGAACGCCTCGTAGAGGTCGAGCAGCTTGTCGGTGCCGAAGCGGTCGGCGATCGCGAAGGCGGCGGCCGAGCTCGTGTTGTAGGCGTTGGCCTGCTCCTCGCCGGTCAGCCGCGCGATGGCGTCCGGCTGCGACAGCGCGGCGAGGTCGGCGCCGGGAGGCGCGGGCCGGCGGTCGCCCGACACGTAGAGCGCCACGCCCTCGCTCAGCCAGGCCGGCATCCGTCCCGAGGTCGAGCCGGTCAGCGCGGCGTGCGTGAGCTCGTGCGTGACGACGCGCCGGCGGCCCTCGGCGTCGAGCGACGCGAACGGCGGCCAGACCACCACCAGCCGCAGCGAGACCACCTTGTCCGTCCGAGCGGCATTCCCGATCTGGATCACGCTCGCGTCCGCGAGGGCGGCGAGGGTCTCGACACCGCGGATCTGCGCGGTCAGGGCGCGCGCCTGCTCCGTCCCGGCGGCGACCACCACGAGGTAGCGCCGCCGGAGGCGCCCGCTGGTGAGCAGCTCGCTCATGGTCGCGTAGCCGTCCTCGAGCGCGACGACGAGCTCGTCGACCGGCACCTCGGGCGGGGCGAGGACGACGAAGTGCTCGGTGCGCCGCTCGCGGAAGTCGTCGACCTCCCACGGCGGGAGCCCCCGGCGGCCGGAGGCGCCGGTCACGCGCCACCCGTCGGCGGTGCGCTTCGCCCGCAGGCGCCGCTCGACCTCGAAGGTCCCGCGCACGCCCGCGATCGCGTAGGTCGCTGACACGAGCGCCGTCGCGCGGTCGCCCGACACGTCGACCCGGTCCGCGGAGAACACGACCTTGCGGAGGCGCAGTCGGCGGGCCCGCTGTACGTCGGCGCGGTCGCGGCGCCGCTGCGCGCCGGTCGCGGCGTACGCGCGGGCGTCGCCGGCCTCGAGCGCGGCGGCGCGGTCGTCGAGGAGCTTGCGGACCTGCTCCTCCTGGCTCGGCTCGGGCCGCTCGGCCGGCGTGCCCGGCGTCGCCGTGGGGCGCGGCGCGGAGTCGCCGCCGCAGCCGGCCAGGAGCGCGAGCGCTGCGAGCGCCGGCGCCCCTTTCACGTGAACGGCGTGCCCGGCAGCTCGGGCGCGTCGCGGCCGGCGAGCCAGCGCAGCACGGAGGCGCCGACGTCGCCGAACGGCCCGTCGTGCCGGCGGCCTCCGTGGCCGGCGAAGCGGGCGAGCAGGGGCACGTGCTCGCGCGTGTGGTCGGTGCCCGGGTGCGTGGGGTCGACGCCGTGGTCGGCCGTGATGACCAGCAGGTCGTTCTCGGGGTCGAGCCGCTTCAGCCACTCCCCCACCGCCGCGTCGATCTCCTTCAGCGCGCCGTGGAAGCCCTCGACGTCGTTGCGGTGTCCGAAGACCTGGTCGGTCTCCACCAGGTTGGCGAACACGAAGCCGCCGTCGAGCGAGTCGATCAGCTCGCCGGTGGCCGCCATGGCGGCTGCGTTGGTCGAGCCCTTGTGCTGCTCGTCGACGCCGACGCCGTTGAAGACCTGGCCGATCTTGCCCACCGTGTGCACCGGCACGCCGGCCGCCTGCAGCTCGTCCAGGTAGGAGCGCGCGGGCGGGTTCAGCGCGACGTCGCGCCGGCCCTCGGTGCGCGCGAAGTGACCGGGCTCGCCGCGGAAGGGCCGCGCGATCACGCGGCCGACCGCGTGCTCGCCGGTCATGATCTCGCGCGCCGCGTCGCAGGCCGCGTAGAGCTCGGGGAGCGGGACCACTTCCTCGTGGGCGGCGATCTGCAGCACCGAGTCGGCCGACGTGTAGACGATCAGGTCGCCGGTCCGCACGTGCTCGGAGCCGAAGTCCTCGATCACCTCGGTGCCGGAGTACGGGCGGTTGCAGAGGATCCCGCGGCCGGTCGCCTCGCGCAGGGCGTCGAGCACGTCGTCGGGGAAGCCCTCGGGGTAGGTGCGCAGCGCCACCGGCGTGACCACGCCCATCAGCTCCCAGTGGCCGGTGATGGTGTCCTTGCCGGGGCCGAGCGGGTGCAGGCGGCCGTGGACGACGGGATCGCCGACGGGCGGCGCACCGGCCAGCGGCATGATGTTCCCGAGCCCGAGGGCGGTCATGACCGGCAGGTCGAGACCACCCGTCGCCTCGGCGACGTGGCCGAGCGTGTTGGTCCCCGCGTCGCCGTAGTCGGCGCTGTCGGGCAGCTCGCCCACCCCGCAGGCGTCGATGACGATGACGAAGGCCCGGCGCACGCCGGGCAGCTTAGTGCTGCCGTGCGCGGGGGTGGGCGTCGTGGTAGACGTCCTTGAGGCGCTCCGCGGACATGTGCGTGTAGACCTGGGTGGTGGCGATGTCGGCGTGGCCGAGCATCTCCTGCAGCGAGCGCAGGTCGCAGCCGCCGGCCAGCAGGTGGGTGGCGAAGGTGTGGCGCAGCGTGTGCGGGCTCATCTTGCCGTCGAGCCCGGCCGTGCGCGCGTGGCGCTGGACGATCTTGTAGAGGCCCTGACGGGTCAGCCCGCCGCCGCGGTGGTTGACGAACAGCCGGCCTTCCATCCGGTCGCCGACCAGCTTCGGCCGGCCGCGGCCGAGATAGATCTCCAGCGCGCGCGAGGCGGCGGAGCCGATCGGCACGAGCCGCTCCTTGGAGCCCTTGCCGCGAGCGCGCAGGATCCCGCTCTCGAGGTCGAGGTCGCCGGTCTCGAGCCCGATCGCCTCCGACGCCCGCAGCCCGCAGGCGTACATCAGCTCCAGCAGGGCGCGGTCGCGCAGCGCGGCCGGCTCGGTCCCGCGCGGCGCCTCGAGCAGCTTGGCCACCTCGTCGCGCGAGAGGACCTGCGGCAGCTTGCGACCCTGCTTGGGGGCGCGCAGATGCACCGTCGGGTCGTCGACGATCAGGTCCTGCCGGCGCAGGTGGCGGTAGAAGGAGCGCAGGCAGGCGACCTTGCGCTGGATCGTGGCCGGCGAGACCGGCGGGCGGTCCGCGTCGCCGGCGGCCAGGTCGGCGATGAAGTCGGCGAGGTCGGTGTGGGTCGCCTCCAGCGCGTCCTTGCCCGTCTTGCGCAGGTGGCCGCCGAGCTGGAGCAGGTCGGACCGGTAGGCCTCGAGCGTGTTGCGCGACAGCCCGCGCTCGAACTCCAGGTAGGCGAGGAAGTCGAGCAGCAGGTGCTCGAACGGCTGGGTGGGTGCGGCGACGGCCATCGGACATGAGGACTTCGCCGTGGCGGCCGTGCGCTCCTGCGCGCTGCAATGCTCCGCCCATGTGGAGCGAGGTCGACCGCTACATCGCCGACAGGCTGATCCGGGACGATCCCGGCCCCGCTCACGACGCCGCGGTCTCCCCTCCGCAGGGCGCGCTGCTCGAGCTGCTGGCGCGGGCGATCGGCGCGCGCACCATCCTCGAGATCGGCACGCTCGAGGGCTACAGCACGCTCTGGCTCGCGCGATCCGGCGCCCGCGTGGTCTCGCTCGAGATCGACCCCGATCGGGCCGCCCGTGCCCGCGCGGCGCTCGGCGATCGCGCCGAGGTGATCATCGGCCCTGCGCTGGAGACGCTTCCCACGCTCGACGGCCCGTTCGACCTGATCTTCATCGACGCCGACAAGCGGAGCAACGCCGAGTACCTGCGAGAAGCGCTGCGGCTCTCCCGGCCCGGCACGCTGATCGTGGCCGACAACGTGATCCGCGACGGCGCCGTCGCCGACGACAGCGACGACCCTTCGGTGCAGGGCGTGCGGGCCTTCTTCGACGCGCTGGCCGCCGAGCCCGACGTGCGCGCGACGGCGATCCAGACCGTCGGCGCGAAGGGCTACGACGGGTTCGCGCTGGCGCTGGTGGGAGGTTAGGGTCGGCGCATGCGACGCACACTGGCATTCACCGCTGCGCTCGTCCTCACCGGCGCGGTGGCCATCGGCGCCTCGGCCGACAGCGGGCCGACCGCGCGGATCGCGGCGAAGAAGATCACCGGCGAGGGCGTCGGGCAGGTCAAGCTCGGCATGACCTTCCAGGAAGCTCGCGACAAGGGCCTGATCGGGCAGCTGCGGCCGGGTTGCGAGTTCGGCGGCCCCGAGACGCGCAGCGCGCGGCTGCGCTCGCCGCTGCGCGGGTTCGTCGACTTCACGCTGACCACGCCGCGCAAGATCAGCAACATCCTCATCACGCGCGGCGCCCGTGCCCGCGGCGTCAAGGTCGGCGACCGCATCAGCGACATCAGGGCCGCCTACGACGAGGTCAAGGTGAACAAGAACACCGAAGAGGTCTTCGGCGTCTGGCTCGCGCGCGTGCCCAGGAGCGCGGGCGGGCGGATCACCTTCTCCGTGCCGGTCGCCACCAAGCGGATCGACGCCATCGGCGTCCCCTTCATCCCGTTCTGCGAGTGAGTCGGTCCTTGAGCGCGTAGAGCCCGATCAGGGTCTTCGAGTCCTTGGTCTCGGCGAGGATGCCGTCGAGGTCCGCGACCGGGCGGACCTCGACGTCGATGCGCTCGTCGTGGTCAACCTCGGGCCGCTCGTCGACGTCGGAGATGCCGGTGGCCAGGAAGAGGTGGACCTCCTCGTCGGCGAAGCCCGGTGACGTGTAGAAGGAGCCGAGCGGCTCCCAGTGATCGGCCTGCTTGCCGATCTCCTCGGCCAGCTCGCGCTTGGCGGCGTCGAGCGGCGACTCGCCCTCCTCGTCGAGCTTGCCGGCCGGCAGCTCGAGGAAGTCGGGGGCGCCGATCGCCTCGCGCGGCTGGCGCACGAGCCACAGGTCGTCGCCGTCGAGCACGACGATGCCCACTGCGCCGGGGTGGGTGACGAGCTCGCGCTCGACCTCTTCGCCGTCCTCGTGGCGGAAGCGGCCGCGCGCGACCGTGAAGAACTTGCCCTCGAAGATCGACTCGCCGCCGGTGCGCTCGAACCGGGAGCTCACGCCGCCTCCTCCAAGAGGACGAGCGCGACGTCGAGCATCCCCTCGAGCGCGGCCACCGAGACGCGCTCGGTCGCCTCGTGGTTGCGCTCGGTGCCGTTGGCAAGGTTCAGGCACGGGAAGCCGGCCGCCTGGAGCGCGTTGGCATCCGACCCTCCCCCGGTCTGGATCCGCCGCGGCTCGTAGCCGCAGGCGCGCAGGGCCGTCTCGGCGGCGGCCAGCTCGGGGGCGCTCTGGCGCACCCTGAAGCCGGTGAAGAGCTTCTCGCACACGACGTCGACGTCACACTCGGCCTGGGCGGCGCCGTCGTGCAGGGCGTCCACCATCTTGGCCACGACGTCCTCCACCCGTGCCGGGTCGAGCGAGCGGGTCTCGGCCAGCACGCGGCAGCGGTCGGGGACCACGTTGGTGGAGCCGCTGCCGCCGCGCACCGAGCCGACGTTGGCGGTCGTCTGGTCGTCGATCCGCCCGAGCGGCATGGCGGTGATGGCCAGCGCCGCCGCCAGCACGGCGCTGCGGCCGTCCTCGGGGCGGATGCCGGCATGCACGGACTTGCCGTGGAACGAGGCCTCGAGCCGGAAGTAGGTCGGCGAGGCGACGACGATCTCGCCGATCGGGGTCGCGTGGTCGAACACGTAGCCGAACTCGGAGCGCAGGCGGCCGACGTCGAACGCCTTGGCGCCGACCAGTGCGTCCTCCTCGGAGACGGTGAACAGCAGCTCGAGGCCGACCGGCGAGCCCTCGATGCTCGCCCGGCGCGCCACCTCGAGCATGACCGCCACGGCGGCCTTGTTGTCGGCGCCGAGGATGCCGTCGTGGGCGTTCTCCCAGCCGCCGTCCACCAGCACGGGCTCGATCGGCGCCTCAGTCTCGACGGTGTCGAGGTGCGCGCACAGCAGGACCGAACGGTCGCTCCGGCCGTCGAGCCTCGCGAGCAGGTTGCCGGTCTCGTCCTCCTCGGCCTCGAGGCCCATGCCGCGCAGCTCGGCGATCACGCGGTCGGCGCACGCGCGCTCGTGCCCGAACGGGCTCGGGATGCGGCACAGCTCCGTGAACAGCTCCGCGAGCCGGGCCTTCTCGGCCTCGGACGCGCGCCTCACGTGCTGTGTGCGGCCTGGTGCGCCGTGATCTCCTGCGGCCGGCGCTCGCGGGCGCGGCCGAGCGCGGCGGCCACGAACTCGCGGAACAGCGGCGCGGGGCGCTCGGGGCGGGACTTGAACTCCGGGTGGTACTGCGAGGCCACGAAGAACGGGTGGTCGTGGATCTCGACGATCTCCACCAGCCGGTCGTCCGGCGACGTGCCCGAGATCACCAAGCCCGCGGCCTCGAGCCGCTTGCGCAGGAAGTTGTTGACCTCATAGCGGTGCCGGTGGCGCTCGTAGATCACGGCCTCGCCGTACAGCTCGCGCGCCTTGGTGTTCTCGTGCAGCTTCACGGGGTCGGCGCCCAGGCGCATGGTGCCGCCCATGTCGGCGACCTCCTTCTGCTCGGGCAGGAGGTCGATCACCGGGTACGGGGTCTCGGGGTCGAACTCGGTGGAGTTCGCGCCGTCCATGTCGACGACGTGGCGCGCGAAGTCGGCCACCGCCATCTGCATGCCGAGGCAGATGCCCAGGAACGGGATCCTCTGCTCGCGGGCGATCCGCGAGGCGGTGATCTTGCCCTCGATCCCGCGCACGCCGAAGCCGCCCGGGATGAGGATGCCGTCTGCCTGCGCGACGCGGTCGCGGACCTCCTCGTCGGCCAGCGTCTCGGAGTCCACCCAGTCGATCGCTATCGGGCAGCCGTGCTGGAAGCCGGCGTGGCGCAGCGCCTCGGCCACCGAGAGGTACGCGTCCTCGAGCTTGACGTACTTGCCGACCAGCGCGATCCGCACCGGGTCGTTGCTCGCGGCCTCGCTGGCGCGGCGCATGAGGCGCTCCCAGTCGCCGAGGTCGGGCGGCGGGACGTCGTCGATCCCGAAGTGCTCGAGCACGAAGTCGTCCACCCCCTCGGGGTGGAAGTAGAGCGGGACCTTGTAGATGTTGTCGACGTCGCGCGCGGACACGATCGCCTCCATCGGCAGTGAGGCGAACAGCGCGATCTTCTTGCGCACGTCGCTCGGCAGCCCGCCCTCGGAGCGGCACACGACCATGTCCGGCTGGATGCCGATGCGGCGCAGCTCGTTCACCGAGTGCTGGGTCGGCTTGGTCTTGAGCTCGCCCGCGTGGCCGATGTACGGCACCAGCGTGAGGTGGATGAACATGCAGTTGCGGCGCCCGACGTCCACCGGGAACTGGCGGATCGCCTCCAGGAACGGCAGCGACTCGATGTCGCCCACCGTGCCGCCGATCTCGGTGATCACGACGTCGACGTCCTGGCTCTCCGCGATCAGCTTGACGCGGTGCTTGATCTCGTCGGTGATGTGGGGAACGACCTGGACGGTGCCGCCCAGGTAGTCGCCCCGGCGCTCCTTGCGGATGACCGAGTTGTAGATCGCGCCGGCGGTCACGTTGGAGCCGCGCGAGGTGTTGGCGTCCGTGAACCGCTCGTAGTGACCGAGATCGAGGTCGGTCTCCGCGCCGTCCTCGGTCACGAACACCTCGCCGTGCTGGAACGGCGACATCGTGCCGGGATCGACGTTGATGTACGGGTCGAACTTCTGCAACGCGACCTTCATGCCGCGCGCCACGAGCAGCCGGCCGATCGAGGCGGCGGCGATGCCCTTGCCGAGCGAGGAGACGACCCCGCCGGTGACGAAGATGAAACGGGTGCGGGGGCGAGACTCAGGCATTGACGATCCTCCTGCCCGGCCAGTCTAGAACGCGGGGCGGCGGGATCATGCCGCTTTGAGGAGCTCGCGGGCGTGGCGGCGGGCGGCGGCGTCGCCGTCCTCGGCGCCGAGCATGCGCACGAGCTCGCCCACCACGTCGCCGCGCTGGAGGAGGGTGACGGTGGTGGTGGCGGTGTCGGAGGACGTGTCCTTGACGATCGTGAAATGGCGGTCGGCGAGCGAGGCGATCTGCGGCAGGTGGGTGATGCAGATGACCTGGCGGCCGCCGGCCAGCTCGCGCAACTGCTCGCCCACGGCGCGGGCGGTCTGGCCGCCGATGCCGGCGTCGACCTCGTCGAAGACCAGCGTGCCCGGCCCGGCCTGAGCGGCGACGCCCATGAGCGCGAGCATCACGCGCGACAGCTCGCCGCCGGACGCGGTCTCGCGCAACGGGCCGGCGGGCACGCCCGGGTTGGGGGCGATCAGGAACTCGACCTCGTCGCCGCCGGCCGGGCCGTAGCCGTCGCGCTCGGTGACGCTCGCCTCGAAGCTCGCGCCCTCCATGGCGAGCCCGTCCAGTCGCTCGACCACCGCCTTCGCCAGTGGGCCCGCGGCCGCGCGCCGCGCTTTCCGCAGCCCTTCGGCCAGCTTCGCGAGCTCGGCCCGCGCGGCCTCGACCTGCGCCTCGCCGGCCGCGAGCGCCTCCTCGGCGCCGGCCAGCTCGTCGCGCCGGCGGCGGCACTCCTCGGCGTGGGTGAGGACGGCGGCGATCGTGCCGCCGTGCTTGCGCTTCAGGCGGTCGAGCAGCGCCAGGCGCTCCTCGACCTCGTCGAGCCGGCCAGGCGCTGCTTCTATGCCCTCGCCGTAGCGGCGCAGCTCGCCGGCCAGGTCGTCCGCCTCGACGGCCAACGCCTGCGCGCGGTCGGCCAGCGCGTCGAGCTCGGGGTCGACGCCGCGGATCGCCTCGAGCGCCGACGACGCGGCGGCAAGAGCCGGCGCGGCGCCGGCGGACGCGTCCTCGTCGCCGGCGAACGCGGTCACGGCGGCACCGGCCGCGCCGATCAGCGCGCCCAGGTGGCGCAGCCGCTCGCGCTCGGTCGTGAGCTCCTGCTCCTCGGCCTCGCTCGGCTCCGCGCGGTCGATCTCCTCCAGCTCCCACTCGAGCAGGTCGAGCTCGCGGTCGCGCGCCCCGGCCCGCGCGCGCAGCTCCTCGAGCTCCTCGCGCAACGCCCGTTCGCGCGCGTAGGCGGCGGCGAACGCCTCGCGGCGGGCAGCCTGCTCGGAGCCACTGAAGCCGTCGAGGATCTCCAGCTGCGCGGAGGCGAGCGTGAGCCGGCGGTGCTCGTGCTGGCCGTAGAACGAGAGCAGCGCACCGCCGATCTCGACCAGGTCGGCCGCCGTGGCGCTCCGGCCACCCACATAGGCGCGCGTGCGGCCCTCGGCGCTCACCCGCCGCGCGAGCACCAGCTCGTCGGCCTCCTCGGGCAGCCGCTCCGCGAGCTCCTCGCGCAGCACCGCGGGCAGCGCGAACACCCCCTCCACGTACGCCTCCGAGGCGCCCGGCCGCACGATCCCGGGCCGTGGCTTGCCGCCCAGCAGCAGGTCGAGCGCGTGGGCGAGCACGGTCTTGCCCGCGCCGGTCTCGCCGGTCAGGACGTTCAGGCCGGGCCCGAGGCCCAGCTCGGCCCGCTCGATCAGCAGCAGGTTCTCGACGCGCAGTTCGTGGAGCACGGCCCAGGGTGTATCAGCGCCGCCCGACGGAGCCGCCGTTTTCCGCAGATTTGTTGCGGTCTATCGGGCGAGTCGTCCGAAGCGCTCGCGCAGGCGGTGGTAGAAGCTCGCGCCCGGCAGCTGGGCGAGCGTGCCGTGCAGGCCGCCGAACTCGATGTGCAGGTCCTCGCCCGGTGGCAGCTCGGAGGTCGGCCGGCCGTCCACGTGCACCTCGACCGGCTCCTCGCGCGACGCGTTGTTGATGGTCAGCAGGTCGCCCGGGGCGACGACCAGCGCCCGCGCGGTCAGCGAGTGCGGCGCGACGAAGGAGACGACGTAGCCCTCCACGCCCCATGCCATCACGGGCCCGCCGTTGGCCAGGTTGTAGCCCGTCGAGCCCTGCGGGGTGGCCACGACCAGCCCGTCGCAGCGCACGCGGCCGATCTCCTCCCCCGCCAGCCCGTAGGCGAGGTCGGCGACCCTGTGGCCAGGCTTGCGGTGGATCGAGATGTCGTTCATGGCGGTCCAGCTGCCGTCCGGCCGGCCGACCGAGATCGTGGGCAGCTCGAGCGTCTCGAACTCGCCCGCGAAGGCGCGGTCGAAGTGCGCGCCGAGGCCGTCGGGGTCGACGGTGGCGAGGAAGCCGACCTCGCCGAAGTTGACCGCGAAGACCGGGATCCCCGTGCCGGCGTAGTGGCGCAGCGCGGTGAGGATCGTGCCGTCGCCGCCCAGGGCGATGCAGATGTCGACGTCGTCGAGCTCGTCCGAGTCCAGCTCGATCCCGCCGCCCGCGGTCAGATCGTGCTTCTGCGTCTCGTCGGCCGGGAACCGCAGCAGGACGCCGGCGCGCCGGGCCGCGGCGATCAGCTCGCGCATGGCCGCCGCGGTCTCCGCCACGCGCCGGTGGGTGACCACGCTCGCCGCCTTCATACCTCGGCCTCCGCCAGCGCGTCCCCCGCCGCCTCCGCGCGGCTGCCCTCGCCGAGCCACACGAACGTCTCGCGATTGCCGGCCGGCCCGGGCAGCCCGGAGGCGGCGAAGCCGAGCACCGAGGCGCCGCCCGCCCGGGCGCCGGCGGCGACCGCGGCGATCGCCTCGCGCCGCAGCTCCGGATCGTGCACGACGCCGCCCTTGCCCACGCGCCCGCGGCCGACCTCGAACTGCGGCTTGACCATGGCCAGGCAGTCGAAGCGCTCGGCGGCGCAGTCGAGCACGGCGGGCAGGACCTTGGACAGCGAGATGAAGGAGACGTCGACGACGACCAGGTCGGGAGCGTAGGGCAGCACGTCGGGCGACAGCTCGCGCGCGTTGGTCCGCTCGATCACGGTGACGCGCTCGTCGCCGCGCAGCCGCCAGTCGAGCTCGCCGTAGGCGACGTCGAGGGCGACGACGTGCTCGGCGCCGCGCTGGAGGAGGCAGTCGGTGAAGCCGCCGGTGGAGGCCCCTACGTCGAGCGCGCGGCGCCCCGACACGTCGAGCTGCAGCGCGTCGAGCGCGTTGGCGAGCTTCACGCCGCCGCGCGAGACGTAGGGCGGCGGCGCGTCGACGGCCAGCTCGACCTGGGCGTCCACGAGCTGGCCGGGCTTGGCCGCCCGCGCGCGGCCCGGTCCCACGTGCACATGGCCGGCCAGCACGGCCGCGGCCGCACGCGAGCGGGACGCGTACAGGCCGCGCTCCGCCAGCAGGCTGTCGAGCCGGACCCGGGGCATGGGCGCAACAAGGTAACGGTGATCCACTTCACAGTGGACGAGAGCGTCTCGCGAGACCATGTCCCTGACATGTTCCGACGCCTCTCACTCACCGAGCACAGCCTGCTGGAGCTGCTCTGCGGCCTGACGCTCATCGGCGCCCCGCTGGTGCTCGGGCTGGGCCTCGTGCCGCTCACCGCCGGCATCGGCGCCGGCGCCCTGATGGCCGGGCTCGCGCTCTCGGACGACCTGCCGATCTCCGCCCACATGGCCGCCGACATGGCGCTCGGCGTGGGCCTGCTCGCCGCCTCCGTGGCGCTGACGGCCGCGGGCGACCCGATGGCGGCCACCCTGCTCGCCCTTGGCGCCGCGGCCGAGCTGGCGCTCAACGCATCCACGCGCTGGACGCGCCCCGTGCCACGGTAACCATCCTGCTACCGTCCGCGCGATCTCGCTCCAGGGACTGCACGGCGACCCATTCGACGCGCTCGGCGACCCCCACCGCCGCGCGATCGTCGAGCTCCTCCGGGACGGCGACCGCTCGGTGCGCGAGCTGGCCGACGCGCTGCCCATCAGCCGCCCCGCGGTCTCGCGACACCTGCGGCTGCTGAAAGAGGCCGGGCTGGTGATCGACCGCGCCGAGGGCACGCGTCGCCTGTACCGCCTGCACGATGAAGGGATCGAGGCGGTGCGCGCCTACCTGGAGCAGGTGTGGGGCGAGGCCGCCGGCCGCTTCCGGATGCTGGCCGACAACTGATGGAGCCGCTCCGGCTCGAGTTCACCGTCGCCTGTCCGCCGGAGCGGGCGTTCTCGCTGTGGGCGGAGCAGACCTCGCGCTGGTGGCCGCACGGGCACTCGGTCTCGGGCGAGCCGGGCCTGAAGGTGATCTTCGAGCCGGGCGGCCGCATCTACGAGCGCACGCCGGACGGCACCGAGCACGACTGGGGCGAGGTGCTCGCCTGGGAGCCGCCGCACCGGCTCGTCTATCTCTGGCACCTGCGCTTCGACCGCAGCGACGCCACCGAGGTCGAGGTGACCTTCACGCGCCGCCGGCGAGGGCACCGCGGTCGACGATCGAGCACCGCGGCTGGGAGCGGCTCGGCGCCGTGGCCGAGGAGCGGCGGGATCGCAACCGCCGCGGCTGGGCCGGCGTCATCGAGCACTACCGGGCGGCGTGCAGCCTGGACCCAGGCTCAGACGAGTGAGCCGCGCGGGTCGAGGACGGCAGCCTCGATCCGCTCGGCGATGCGCTCAGGCGTGTAGCCGACCTCCTCGTGCAGGAGCTTCGGCGCGCCGTGGGTGACGTAGCGGTCGGGCAGGCCGACGCGCAGCATGCGCGGCGCCGCCCCGCCATCTGACAGCGATTCCCAGACCGCGCTGCCGAAGCCGCCCATCAGCACGCCCTCCTCGATGGTGACGAGCAGATCGTGCTCGGCGGCGAGCTGGGCCAGCAGGCCGGCGTCGAGCGGCTTGGCGAAGCGGGCGTCGGCGACGGTGACGTCGAGCCCGTGCCCGGCGAGCAGGTCGGCGGCGCCGAGCGCCTTGCCGACGCCGGTGCCGTAGCCCACGATCGCCACCCGCTCGCCCTCGCGCAGGATCTCCCCCGTGCCGACCTCGAGCACCGTCGGCTCGGCCGGGATCTCGACGCCCTCCGCCTCGCCGCGCGGATAGCGGATCGCGGCGGGGCCGTCGATCCGCAGCGCGGTGTGGAGCATGTGGACGAGCATCGCCTCGTCGCGCGGCGCCATCAGCGTGATGTTGGGCAGCGGGCGCAGGTAGGAGATGTCGAAGGCGCCGTGGTGCGTGGGGCCGTCGTCGCCGACCAGGCCGGCGCGGTCCATGCAGAACGTCACGTTGAGGTTCTGCAGGCAGACGTCGTGGACGATCTGGTCGAAGGCGCGCTGCAGGAAGGTGCTGTAGATGGCGGCCACCGGCCGCATGCCCTGGAGCGCGAGGCCGGCCGCGAACAGCACGGCCTGCTGCTCGGCGATGCCGACGTCGAAGTAGCGGTCGGGCATCGCCTTCTGGAGGATCGAGAGGCCGGTGCCGGAGTTCATGGCCGCCGTGATGCCGACCACGCGCTCGTCGCGCTCGCACTCGCGCACGATCGCCTCGCCGAAGACCTGGGTGTACTGCGGAGGCGCAACGCTCTTCTTGGGCTTGGACGGCGCCGGCCGGCCGTGCTCGATCGACTTCGGCTTGGCGGCGTGCCACTTCTCCATGCCCTCCAGGCCGCCATCCTCGGCGGGCGCGAAGCCCTTGCCCTTGACCGTGGCGACGTGGATGACGACCGGGCGCTCGGCCTCGAAGGCGGCGCTCATCGCCTTGCGGACGGCGCGCACGTCGTGGCCGTCGATGACGCCCATGTAGGCCCAGTCGAGCTCCTCCCACCACAGGCCGGGCTGCCACAGGGCCTTGACCGACTCCTTGAGCTGCGGGCCGAGGCGCTCGAAGCGGGGGCCGATGCCGCCCGGCAGCCGCGTGAGCTTCTCCTCCACGCCCTCGCGGGCCTTCCACAGGCCGGGGTCGAGCCGGACGCGGTTGAAGTACCTGCTGAGAGCGCCCACGTTGGGGGCGATCGACATCCCGTTGTCATTGAGGATCACGACGATCGGGGTGCCGAGGCCACCGGCCTGGTGGACCGCCTCGAAGGCGACGCCGCCGGTCATGGCGCCGTCGCCGACCACGGCGACGACCTTGCCGTCGGGGCCTTGCCCGTGGCGCATGGCCTCCTTGAGGCCGACCGCGTAGCCGATGGCGGTGCTGGCGTGGCCGGCGCCCATGATGTCGTGCTCGGACTCCGCGATCGAGCAGAACGGGGCCAGGCCCTCGTACTTGCGGATCGTCTGGAGCTGGTCGCGGCGGCCGGTGAGGACCTTGTGCGGGTAGGCCTGATGGCCGACGTCCCACACGACCTTGTCGCGCGGCGAGTCGAGCAGGGAGTGCACCGCCACGGCGATCTCGCAGGCGCCGAGGTTGGCGCCGAAGTGCCCGCCGATCTCGCCGACCGTGTCGATCAGCAGATCGCGCACCTCCTGCGCGACCTGCTGCAGCTCGTCCTCGGACAGACCGTGGAGGTCCTGAGGCTTGTCGATGCGGTCGAGGAGGTTGTCGGTCATGACGTGCGCGTGTAGATGAAGTCCGTGATCTGCTCGAGCTCCGCCGCGCCGCCCGCCTTTTCGAGGTCCTCGCGGGCGTTGCGGTGGGAATCGGCGGCCATCCGGCGCGCGCCGTCGACACCGTACTGGCTCACGTAGGTCAGCTTCCCATGGCGCTCGTCACTGCCCTGCGGCTTCCCCAGGGCGTCCTCGGTGCCGGTCACGTCGAGGATGTCGTCGACGATCTGGAACAGGACCCCCAACTCCGCCGCAAAGGCACGGAAGCCAGCCAGTCTAGTGGCTGACGCCTCGTCGCTGGTGAGGAGCAGCACGCACTCGACCGAAGCGGCGATCAGCCGGCCGGTCTTGAGCTCGTGCAGGCGCCGCAGACTGACGTCGCCGTGCGGGACCAGCCCGCGGACGTCGATGTACTGCCCGCCGACCATTCCGTTGACGCCTGTGGCCGTCGCCAGCTCGGCGGCGGCGGCCAGCAGGTTGGCGGGCTCGGCCTCCTGGTGCTGGAGCAGGTGGCGGAAGGCCTCGGCGTAAAGGCCGTCACCGGCCAGGATGGCGATGTCCTCGCCGTACTTGACGTGGCAGGTCGGGCGGCCGCGACGCAGGTCGTCGTCGTCCATGGCCGGCAGGTCGTCGTGGATCAGGCTGTAGGTGTGGATCAGCTCGAGCGCGGCGGCCAGTGGCAGGACGTGCGACGGGTCCTTGCCGAGCGCCGACGCGGTCGCGAGCGCCAGCACAGGCCGGATGCGCTTGCCGCCGGCCAGCAGTGAGTACCGCATGGCCTCGTCAAGGCCCTCCGTGCCCGGCTCCTCGGCGAAGTGCAGGGCCTCGAGATAGTCCTCGACCTGTTGGCGAAGGTGGTCGGGGTAGCTCAAGACTCGAGCGCGAGCTGCCCCGCCGGCCCGCCGCCCTCCGTGGAGCGGACCTCGCGGTCGAGCTCGGCGCCGGCCTCGACGGCCAGCCTGGCGCACTCGTCGACCAGGGCGGCCGCCCGATCGGGCGCGAGGTCGCCGGCGCGCAGCTCGGCCGCCGTGCGCTCCAGGCGTTCCACGATCCGGTCGAGGGCTTCAGGCGGCATGCGCGCCGCCATTCTGCCGTACCTCGCGCAGGACCGCACCGAGGATGCCGTTGACGAAGCCCGGAGCGTCCGCGCCGCAGAACGCCTTGGTGGTCTCGACTGCCTCGTCGATGGCGCCCTCGGGCGGGATCGGGTGGTCGGCCTCGATGAGCTCCGGATGCAGCATCTCGAGCAGCGCAGTCCGGAGGATGGCCTTCTCCAGGGGCGCGATGCGGTCGAGCGTCCAGCCCTTGGCGTTGCGGGCGATGTGGTCGTCGAGCTCTTCGGTGTTGTCCGCGGTGGCGTGCGCGAGGGCTCTGGTGAACGGGCCGGCCGTGGACTCGAACACCTCGTCGAGGGGGCGGCCCGTGACGTCGTACTGGTAGAGGGCGAAGACCGCCGCTCGGCGTTGCTCGGACCTACGCACGCGACATGTACGAGCCGGAGCGGGTGTCGACCTTGACCTTGTCGCCGATGTTCACGAACAGCGGGACGTTCACGATCGCTCCGGTCTCCAGCGTGGCGGGCTTGTTGCCGCCGCCGGAGGCGGTGTCGCCCTTCACGCCGGGCTCGGTGTGGGTGACCTCGAGCTCGACGGAGGCGCTCAGCTGCAGGTCTGACGGCTCGTTGTCGATGAACAGCAGGTCGACGGTCTCGCTGGGCTTGACCCACTTCAGCGTGTCCTGGACGCCGGCCTCGGGGATGGCGAGCTGCTCGTAGCTGGACTCGTCCATGAAGTGGGCGTCGGTGCCGTCGGCGTACAGGAACTGCATCTTGCGCGCCTCGGTCCTGACCGGGCGGAACTTCTCCCCGGCCCGGAACGTGCGGTCGATCACCGCGCCGTCTGCGGTGCGCCGCAGCTTGGTCCGCACGAACGCCCCGCCCTTGCCGGGCTTGACGTGCTGGAACTCGAGGATCTTGAAGATGGTGCCCTCGACCTCGATGTGGTTGCCGTTCTTGAACTGGTTCGTCGAGATCATCGCGGCGAAGAGTTTAGGTGGGTGCGCCGGCGGCTTTGATTCGGTTGAGGGTCTGGGGGCGTTGGATGATGGCTTGGGGCCAGCTGATGCGGATGACGCGTTCGCCGTGGGCTTCGAGGATGGCCTGCTTTTCGGCGTCGTCTTCGCGGGTGAGGCGGTTGTCGTGCCAGTGCGCGCCGTCGGCTTCGATGACCAGGTGTTCGTGTGGCCATCTGAAGTCGGGGACGATGCGGCGGCCTTGGATTCGTATCGGTTGGTTGATGTCGGGTTGTTGGAACCCCGCATTAAGGAGGAGATCGAGGACGGCGTCTTCGAGTTCGCTTCGGGTGGGGGCGTGGCCGGTGGCGAGGATCTTGGTGAGGTTGGCGATGCCGGGGCGGGGGCCGAGCCGGTCGAGCGTGGTCAGGATCTGCGGGATCGTGACCAGGTGGCGTTGGGCTTCGCGAACGGCTCTGCGTAGCGGTCCGTAGTCGAGCTGGCCGGCGAGGTCGATGAGGGTGCGGGCGGGGGTGGTGATGGGGATGCCCTGGTGGTGGGTGGCGTCGGGGATCGTCGTGCGGTGCGTTCGGATGCCTGCGTGGCGTCTCTTGCCTGTGACCGTGACCTCTGGGTAGCGATAGTCCCAGCGGACGAGGCCGTAAAGCGCGGCGGCCGAGTAGTGGCTGAGGTGCGCTGTGGGGCCGCAGGCCTTGACGGCGGCCAGGAATGCGCCCTCCCGCGTGAGGTTGGTGTGGCCCACGGCGTAAACCCCGCGGTAAAGGGGGTGGAGATGCCCGTTGCGGACGCGAGTCATCACCTCCTTGCGGGTGAGGCCGCACGAGCCCAGCTCGTCGAACGAGAGCACGCCCCACTGAGCTGCCGCGAGCTGAGCCACTCGATTGGTCGCTTTGTTCCCGTGGCGGGAACAAAGTGACCAATCGGCGGGCATAGGGCCGATCGTGGCGCGGATCGTGTAGCGGAACCAGACGCGTTTGCGTCAGGTTCGTGTCGCGGCTCCCAGCGTGACCGCGCAGGCCACGTCCCAACCGCCGGCGACGCGCCACCGCTCGAGCCGTTCTCCGTACATGCGACGTATCCGTCCCTGCAACTCCAACGGCTGTGCGCGGAACAACGCGGACGCGCGGACCGTTCCGCCGACGAGGTCGGCCCAGAAGGCGTCGAGGTCGGTGATCGGGTGGGTGAACGACAGAGCGACGACCGACGCCTCCGAGAGGCCGGCTCCCTCCAGCAGCGACGTGAACTCGTCGGACCGTGCGTACTGGAAGAACGGCGGGCCGGGTGGCAGTGACGGTGGCGCGACCGCTCCCGAGTCGGCGATCGACTCGAACAGGAAGCGCGTGAAGCTCTCGGGCTCGGGGTCCCAGGTGGTGAGCGCGAGCCGGCCTCCCGGGCGGACGACGCGGGCGAGCTCCGCGCATACGGCCGGGAGGTCGGACACGTGCGGCATGAGGAAGGCCGCGACGACCGCGTCGAAGGATCCGTCGCCGAACGGCAACGCCTCCGCGTCGGCCTGCTGGAAGGTGACGCGCGGGTGCAGCGTGGCGGCGAGCGCGAGCATCTCGTCGGAGAAGTCGACCGCCACGACGGAAGCGCCGCGGGCGGCCGCGCGCCCCGCGACGTAGCCCGGACCGGTCGCCACGTCGAGGACCGAAGTGCCCTCCGCCACCCGGGCAAGATCGAGCAGCGCCTCCGCCGGCCGCGCGGTGATCGCGCCGAGCCCGTGGTGGTACGGCGCGGCCCGCCCCTCGCTCCAGCCTTCCCGCTCGAACGCGCCGAACGCATCCACGAGGATGATCAGACCATGAGCGACCCGGCCGTGCAATGGCTCCGCGGAGACCCGCCCTCCGCGTCCCCTACGCCGTCAGCCGGTAGAAGCGCCAGAAGTCGTTGTCGATCGGCAGCACCTCGACGCCCGCGAACCCGGCGTCCAGCGCGTACGACCGCACCGTGTCGACCCGCATGACCGCGCCCGTCCCCGCCCCCGGCATCCCCACCGGCAGGCAGTGCAGCACGCTGAATCCGTAGTAGAGCCGCTCGACGTCGTCGCCCGGCGCCGAGAACGAGTCCGCCACGCGCTCGTCGGCCACGATCACGCAGCCGCCGCCGGCGAGCAGCCCGCGCGCGGCGCGCAGCACCGACACCGGGTCCGACATGTCGTGCAGCGCCTCGAACACGGTGACCAGGTCGTAGCGGCCCGCCAGCCGCGGCGAGGCCGCGTCGCCGAGCACGAACGAGACGCGATCCTCCACCCCGCTACCGGCCAGGTTCTCCCGGGCCATCGAGATCGAGGCGGGATCCAGATCGAGCCCGGGCAGGCGGCGACATGAGCAGCCGCGCGTCGACGTCCAGGACCGACGGGAGCCACTCGCTGCCGAGCAGCTGCTCGAACAGCGGCCGCGTGAAGCTCGCCTGCGCCCCGCACAGGTCC
Organism: uncultured Solirubrobacteraceae bacterium; assembly: GCA_963835525.1. Taxonomy (GTDB): domain Bacteria; phylum Actinomycetota; class Thermoleophilia; order Solirubrobacterales; family Solirubrobacteraceae; genus DASSUW01. Next base: position 83,295 of record CAWIFM010000007.1, on the reverse strand, counting down.
TCGCCGTAGTCGGCGTACGGGATGCCGGCGCCCGTCCGGAACGCCTCGACCAGCTCGGGCAGCGGCCGCGCCACCGCCGCGGCGAACCGCGCGAAGGGAGCGGCAAACGCCAGGCTCGCCTCGTCGATCAGCGCCTCGTCGTGGCCCGGCGGAAGCGAGAACCGGTCATCCGAGACGTCGAGGATGCCGGCCACGGCCTGCTGCTCGAGCCACTCGCGGGCGTAGCGCTCGGCGATCCCGGCCGCCGCGGCCAGCTCGACCGGCGTCATCGGGCCGCCGGACGCCAGCGCCCGGTACAGGCCGAGCCGGTCACCCAGATACACGGCGTAGAGGTCGAAGGCTCCGAGCGTGGCGTTGAAGAGCCGTTCCACCAGAGCGTCGCGGCGGGTCTCGATCTCGGGGACGGCGTAGATGGTCATGGACCGAAGCTACGGGGGCCACGGCCGCGCGCGCATCGGGTACGCACCCCCAACTTGGGGCCCCGCACCCCTAACTTCGACGCGCTAGATCGCGACCGCGAACAGGACGATCATCAGCAGCGCGGTGAGCCCGAAGTAGCCGAGCGCGGTGCCGATCAACGCCGCCGCGCGACCCGTCTCCGTGCCGTTCGAACGCTTGATCTGGATCAGCGCCGTGTGGCCCATGACCACCGCGGCGACCGAGCCGAGCCAACCGAACCAGACGATGGCGGCGATCAGCGAGCAGATCGCCAGTGCATTGATCCGCGGCTTCGGCCGGACGAACACCAGCGGCGGCGTCACGTCGTCGGTCAGCAGCGCCAGCTCGGAGCGCCAGCGCGCCCCGTAGGCCTGCCCCAGCCGCTCCTCGAGCTCGTCGCCGTCGAGCCGGCCGTCCACCGCGGCGGCGCGCAGACGCTCGACCGCCGCCTCGCGATCGGCGTCCGATGCTCGGAGATCGGGCTCGTGCGACACCGCTGTCGCCAGCGTAGTGCCTGGCGACAGCGGCGTTGATCAGCCGATCAGTCGCCCGAGTCGTACTTGAACGAGATCGCGAGACGGACGCGGAACGCGCTGATCGCGCCGTTCTCGATCGTGATGTCTTCGCGGACGACCTCGGCGACGCGCAGGTCGCGCACCGTCTTCGCGGCCGTCTCGACCGCGTTGCGCGCCGCGGCCTCCCACGACTCGCTGCTGACCCCGATCACCTCGGTGACGCGGTAGACGCTGTCGGCCATTCGCTCTCCTCCCGGTTGCGGGTGTGTGCGACCGGACTCTTTCACGAAACGACCGAGGCCCGCCATGTGGCGGGCCTCGGTGTGAGACAGGAGTGCTCTCGAGGAGCGCTAGAACCGGATGAGGTAGTACTCGTCCTCGGCGTTGAACGGCGCCCACGCGTTGTCCACGGGGACGATGACCTTGCAGGTACGCGACTTGACGTGCGGCAGGCACGGGTTGAAGGGGTTCACGAAGCCCTTCCACACGCGGTGCGGGTCGCCCTGCTCCTCGTCGACGGGGTCGGCGGCCACGCCGGAGGCGAGCACGCGCGAGCACTCCATCAGGTTCGGCACGTCGTCGTGGTCCTGGTCGTCGGCGCCGTCGCGGATGCCGTCACCGTCGGTGTCGGCGTCGTCGAGCTGCGTGCCGCTATAGCTGAGGTAGTACGGCGTCTCCTTGTCGTAGACGCCCTCCCAGTACTTCGGGTTCATGCAGCCGCGCGTCTCGGCCCAGTTGCTGAGGCCGTCGGCGTCCTCGTCGCGCTCGCTGTCGCTGAGGCGGCCGGTCTGGTCGAAGTCGTAGTACGTCTCCTCGTAGGACTGGAGGACGTTGTCGCGGTTCATGTCGCGGACGTCGCGGAACTCGCGCGGCTCCCAGTACTCGGCGATGTCGTCGGTGTCCGGGTCGTCGAAGAAGCCCGGGACCGGCGACAGGCCGATCGTGGCGTAGCCCGTCGAGGCGGCCCAGCCCAGGAAGGCGATCTGCTTGTCGTAGCCGGCAGCCATGAGCGTCGGGACGCGGTTGCCGTTGCCACCCTGGCGCACGTTGACCGAGTACTGCTCACCGGCGGAGTAGCCGAGCCCGGCGAGCGTGCGCGGCGCGCCGTTCGCGAGCGTGACCTTCCAGAGCCGGTACTCCTCGAGCAGCGTCAGGTCGTCGCCGTCGTGGTCGGTACCGGAGTCCGTCTTGTCGAGCGCGTTCGGGTACGGACGCTTCTCCGGATACGGGATGTAGTCATTGGGCGTCTGGTGCTCGTCGTCGTTGAGGTCGCGAGCGGACTGGTACTCGTAGCCGTCCTCGACCTTGTCGCCGTCGGTGTCGGCCTTGCAGCCGTCGAGGTCGTAGCCCTTCTCGACGTCGTCGGTCAGCAGGTCGTTGTCGTCGTCGGTGTCGACGCGGTTGATCTGGCCGTCGCCGTCACAGTCGCCGTTCGGGTTGGCGGCCTTGGGCTTCGGCGGCGCCGGCGGCTTCTCAGGGCCGACGAGCGGCGACTTGGAACGGCTGGTGTAGCGCTTGCCGAACCGCGAGGACATCACGCGGACCTGCAGCGGCGTCGCCACCGGCGTGCCGTTCTGGACGAGCAGGATCTTCTCGAGCCGCTTGGGCAGCTCGACCATCAGAAGCTTGGTGGTTCCGCGCCCCGCCGGCACCAGGACGGCCTTCGCGCCCTTGCGCTTGAAGGCGACCATGTTCTTGTTGACGCCGCGGCGGAAGTGGCGTCCGCGGATCTTCATCGTCTCGCCGACGAAGACCTTCTTCGGCGCGACGCTCTTGACGACGGGGGCGCTTTTTGCGGTGGCGGTGGCCGTGCCCGTGACGGGCACCAGCAGTGCGGCGGCCGCGGCCATAAGGCCGGCGTGGCGCAGCGTTGGGCGAATGCGGGCTCGGAGTTCCATCGCCCCCGGTATCGGCTTACCGCGCCGAGGGCTTGAGTGGGTTCGGGGCCCTAGTCGACGGTTATGAGGTCCTTCGTGGTCAGGGAGAGGACGGTATGGCCGTCCTCGGTGACCACCACGAGATCCTCGATCCGGACGCCGCCGCGGCTCGGCAGGTAGACGCCGGGCTCGACCGTCACGACGTTGCCGGCGACGAGCGGCGCCTCGCCGGTGCGCGACAGCCGCGGGCCCTCGTGGACCTCGAGGCCGACCCCGTGCCCGAGCCCGTGGCCGAAGTGCTCGCCGTGCCCGGCCGCCTCGATGATGTCGCGCGCCACGGCGTCGACCTCGCGCCCCTCGGGACCCGGCCGCACGGCGGCCAGCGCCTTTGCCTGGGCGCGCTGGACGAGCTCGTACGCCTCCGCCAGGTCGTCCGGAAGCTCGCCGGTCGCCCACGTGCGCGTGCAGTCCGAGCAGTAGCCGCCGAGCCGCGCCCCGATGTCGAGCGTGACCAGCGTCCCGCGCGGGATCGGCACGTCCGCCGGCACGGCGTGCGGCAGCGCGCCGCGCTCGGCCGAGGCGACGATCGACTCGAAGCTCGGCTCGGCGCCGCGCCGGCGCATCTCGGTCTCCAGCGCGAACGCCACGTCACGCTCCGTCCGCCCCACCAGCCCCTGCTCGCGCAGCATCCCGTACACCTCGTCGGCGAGCCGGGCGGCGGCGGCGATGCGCGAGATCTCCTCGGCGTCCTTGACCGCCCGAAGCGCCTCCACGACGCCGCCGGACGGCACGAGCTCCACCCGCTCGGGCAGCAGCTCGCGCAGGCGCGCGTGGCGGCGCACGGACACGTTCTGATCGTCGAACCCGAGCCGCAGGGACCCGTCCGGCCAGCCCTCCGCCAGCGCGCCGTCGAAGACCTGGGGCGCCTGCTCGCGGTCGAAGCCCTCGACCTCGCCGGCGGCCTGCTCCACGTAGCGGAAGTCGGTGATGAAGCGACGGAGGTCGCGCCCGACGACCGCCATGCCGCTCGAGCCCGTGAACCCGGTGACGTAGCGCAGGTTGACGAGGTCCGTGATCAGCAGCGCGTCGACCTCGAGCGCCTCGGCGACGCGGTCGGCGCGGCTCACAGGGCGTCCTTCAACGCGGCCAGCGCTTCGCGGTAGCCGTCGACGCCCTTGCCGCTGACCTTGGCGACGCAGACGCCCTCGAGCACGGACACGCGGCGGAACTCCTCGCGGCTCATGACATCCGAAAGATGGACCTCGACGGCCGGCAGCCCGGAGACCTCGACGGCGTCGCGCAGCGACCATGCGTAGTGGGTCCACGCTCCCGGATTCAGGAGCAGGCCGTCGGCGTAGTCGGACGCCTTGTGGATCTCCTCCACGTACTCCCCCTCGTGGTTGGAGTGGAAGAAGCGCGCCTCCAGGCCCAGCTCGCGCGCGAAGGCCTCGATGCGGCGCTCGAGCCGGCTGAACGTGAGCCCGCCGTAGTGCTCGGCCGGCCGGCGGTCGAGCGCGGCGAGGTTGACGCCGTGGAGCACGGCCACCCGGTTCCTCATGGCGCGCGCAACTCTGCCACGGCGCGGCGCAGCTCGCCTTCCTCGACCGGCCGGCCGGGGCGCACGTCGCCCGGCGACTCGACGAGCACGAACCCCACGCGCCCGCCGCGGCGCTTCTTGTCGCGCCGCGTGGCCGCGACCACGGCGCCGGGCTCGACGGCGCGGTCGAGCGACGTCGGCAGCCCGCGCGCGTCGAGCAGCGCCGCGACCTCCGCGCGCAGCGCGGCCTGGCCCGAGAGCTCGAGGGCGGCCAGCAGGCCGAGCCCGACCGCCTCGCCGTGGCGGTAGCGCCGGTAGCCGGTGACGGTCTCGATCGCGTGCCCGACCGTGTGGCCGAGGTTGAGGACCTGGCGGCGGCCGGCGTCGCGCTCGTCGCCGGCCACCACGGCGAGCTTGGTGCGCGCGCAGGCGAGCACGAGGTCGCGGTCGAGCGGGGCCCCCTCGCGGACTCGCTCCCACAGCGGGCCGCCCGCGATCAGCGCCGTCTTGATCACCTCGGCCCAGCCGGCCGCCAGCTCGGCCTGCGGCAGCGTGGCCATGGTCGACGGATCGACCATCACCGCGGCCGGCTGGTGGTAGGCGCCGGCGTAGTTCTTGCCCTCCGGCAGGTCGACCCCGGTCTTGCCGCCGTAGGCCGAGTCGACCTGTGCCACGAGCGTGGTGGGCACCTGCACGACCTTGACCCCGCGCTGGTAGACGGCGGCGCAGAACCCGGCGACGTCACCGACCACGCCGCCGCCGAGAGCCACGACGTGGTCGTCGTGGTCCATGCCCGCGGCCGCCAGCGCGCTCAGCAGCCGCTCGACGGTGGCGAGCGTCTTGTGCTCCTCGCCCTCCGGTATCCGCAACTCGGCGTCAGCCCCGGCGATCCGATAGTGGGCGGATACCGCGGAGTCGGTGATGACGAAGCGGCGGCCGGGGACGGGCCAGAAGGCGCTGCCGACCAGGCCCTCGCCGAGGTAGACGGGGTAGCTGCCCGAGGCGGCCGCCGCCCACACGAGCTTGGTGCCCGCGGGCGCGCGCGAGAGCGAGCGCAGGGCGTGCACGGCCTTGCGGACCTCGTCGCGCGAAGAATCGAGCAGCACGGCGTCGGCGAGCGAGTCGTAGAGCGGCCGGCGCTGGGCGTGCAGCGCCACGAAACCCTCGCGGTCGCGGGCCAGCGGGCGGCGCTTGTTGCCGGCCCGCCGCCAGGCCGTCTCGATGTCGACGTCCAGCAGCACCACCGTGTGCTGCGCGAGCAGCGCGCGCACGCGCTCGGAGGTCACGGCGCCGCCGCCGAGCGAGACCACCGGCGCGACGGTCCGCTCGAGCAGGCCGCACACGACCTCCTCCTCGACCGCGCGGAAGGCCGCCTCGCCGTGCGTGGAGAAGTACTCCTCGATCGTCGTCCCGAGCCGCCGCTCGATCTCGTGGTCGGCGTCGACGGCCCGCACGCCGAGCACGCCCGCGGCGGCACGCGCCGCCGACGTCTTGCCCGCGCCCATGAAGCCGATGAAGACTAGGTTCGAGGCTTCCATCCGATGCGCCGCTCGTAGGCCTCCACGGCGGCGCGGACGTCGTCGATGTGGTCGCCTCCGAACTTCGCGCGGTAGGCGTCGGCCAGCACGATGGCCAGCATCGCCTCCCCCACCACGCCCGCCGCCGGAACCGTGCACGAGTCGGTCCGCTCGCGCAGCGCCTGCGCCGGCTCGCGCGTGGCGATGTCGACCGACCGCAGCGGCTTGGTGAGCGTCGGCAGCGGCTTCATCGCGCAGCGCACGATCAGCGGCTCGCCGGTCGTCATGCCGCCCTCGATGCCGCCCGAGCGGTTGGTCTCGCGGTAGTAGCCGCGCTCGTCGGAGTAGAAGATCTCGTCGTGCGCGGCGGAGCCGGGCCGGCCCGCGAGGTCGAACCCGTCGCCGATCCCGCAGCCCTTGATGGCCTGGATCGAGAGCATGGCCATGCCGATCCGGCCGTCCAGCCGCTCCTCCCAGCTCACGTGCGAGCCGAGGCCTGGAACGACGCCGAAGGCGCGCACCTCGAAGACGCCGCCGAGCGACTCGTTGGCCTTGCGCAGCACGTTGATCTCCTCGACCATCGCCTTCGATGCCTCGGCGTCGAGGCAGCGCACGGGCGATGCGTCGACGTCGGCGAAGTCGGCCGGCGCAAGGCCGCCGGACTCAGTCGCCCGGACCGAGCCGATCTGCGTGACGTTCGAGAACACCTGCACGCCGAGCGCGGCCAGGAAGCCCTTGGCCAGCGCCCCGCCGGCCACGCGCGCGGCCGTCTCGCGGGCGCTGGCGCGCTCGAGCACGTTGCGCACGTCGGTGAAGCCGAACTTCTGCACGCCCGCGAGGTCGGCGTGACCGGGGCGCGGGAGGTGCACCTCGGGCACCTCGGCCTCGACCGGCCACGGGTTCATCCGCTCCTCCCAGTTGGCGTAGTCGCGGTTGGCGACCCGCACGGCGATCGGGCCGCCGAGCGTGCGGCCGTGGCGGACCCCGGAGGTGATCTCGGCGCTGTCGCGCTCGATCTTCATGCGCCCACCGCGGCCGTGGCCGAGCTGGCGGCGCGCCATGTCGCGGTCGATCGCGGACAGGTCGAGCTCGAGGCCCGCGGGCAGGCCCTCGACGATGCAGGTCAGCCCGGGCCCGTGGGACTCCCCGGCTGTGACGACGCGCAGCGGCACGCCGGTGAAGGCTATCCGCCGCGGCTCACCAGGAGCCGCGGCGGGTGACACATACCCCTACTTGACGTCTGAGTCGCCGGCGCGCTTGATGTCGACGAGGTCGAGCTGGAAGGTCGCGAGGACCTCCGGCTCGGTCTCCTCGGCCGTCTCTTCCTCGGTGGTCTCCTCCTCGTCGGAGGTCTCCGGGTTGATGACGTCGAGGAACTCGGTCTCGCCGACCGCGAGCTCGATGACCTCGCAGTTCGACGGGTGCGGCTTGCAGGTGCCGTCGCCGTCGACCTCGAGGGCGGCGTCGACCAGGAACTTGGCCTTCTTGCCGTTCTTGGTCAGGCCCATGTACACGAGCAGCGGGAACTCGTCGTCGGGCACCGGTCCGAGCTTCGGGATCGCGAAGCGCGTGAGCTGGGAATTCGTCGCGTCGCCGAAGCGCACGATGATCGTCCCCGGCTCGTAGAACACGGGAGCCTCGGCGGGCTCGCCGCCGCCGCCGCTGCCGGTGTCACCGGGGGGCGGGTCGCCGATCGTGGTCGCGTCGGGGGTCTCCGGCTGCTCGACCTTGGGCTCCTTGACCGGGGCCGGGCGGAACGGGTCCTTGCGGACGCCGAGCACGCGGCGGCGGCGGTTGCGGTCCTCCGGGGTGATCTTGGCCACGATCGGCTCGGCGATGCTGTCGTCGGCCTCCGTGTTCACGGCCACCGGAGCGATCGTCTCCGGCACGGCGGGCTCACGGGCCAGCAGCACGGGGACGGCGACGAGCGCGGCCAGCAGCAGCACGGCGACGGGCCAGAGCTTGTTGCGCACGAGCTGGCGCCAGATGGTGGTGACGGCGTTCATCGGGAGGCTCCGGAATTGGCGGACGCGGTAGTGGTGGGCGGGGTCGTCCCGGGCTCGCCCGTGACGTTCTGGGCGTCGCTCGACGGCGCGCCCGCGTCGACGCCCTGGACGGGCGGGACGAGGTAGGTCGCGGCGTTGATCTCGGCCATCATGTCCGGGAACCCGAGGGCCGACGGCGTGATCGAGATGCTCTCGAGGCGCATCAGGCGACCGGTCGAGTCGAGCTTGGCGTTGTTGAGGCTCACGTAGTGCTCGAGCCGGGCGAAGAACGCCGTCAGGTCGAAGTACGAGCCGGTGAAGCTGAAGCTGAACGGCATCGCGGACAGGACGCCGCCGGCGACCGGGACGGTGCCCGGGGCCGAGGCGAGCTGGCCCGCCGCGGGCGTCGCCGCGCCGGTCGTCGCCGCAGCCTCACCGCCGAGGTTGTTCGCCAACTCGATCTTCTCGAAGGTGACGCCGCTGCGATTGGCGGTGGACTCCAGCTGCACCAGCAGCGAGCGCACGTCGTCGTCGGCCGGCACGGCCTTGCCGAGGCGGGCGAGCGTCGCGTAGTTCTTCTTGTAGGTCTTCTTGGCCTGCTCGTAGCCGGCGAGCGTCAGCCGCGCCTGCTCGATCTCGGCCTTCTGGGCCGTGATGCCGGTGTCGAGCTTGGCGACCTCCTCACGCTTGGGCGAGAGGACGAAGAAGTAGAAGGCGGCGATGGCGGCGCCGAGCGCTACCACCGACAGCAGGATCTTGTTCGAGCGGGTCATTGGGCTGCCCCTCCCTCGGGCGTCGAGGCGGGCGTGGCGGAGTCGTCACCCTCGGGCACGCTCGGCGGCGTGGTGACGCCACCGGCCTCCCCCTCGGTCGAGGCGGTCGTGCCCTCGGCGCTCGGCGCGGTGCCGCTGCCGGCGCCCGGCTGGACGGTGATGTCCTCGACCGTGGCGGGGACCTCGGCGCCCTCGAAGAACATGACGATCTCGAAGTTCGGCGGGCGCTTGCCCTTGCAGCCGTCGGCCTGGGCGACGCCCGCGATCGGCGAGGCGGCCCCGGAGATCTGCGACTTGTCGGGCTTGAGCGACTTGTTGAGGCTGACGCGGGAGACGCCGTCGACGCTGCGCAGGCGCGACATCAGCGTGGCGACCTGCGTCTGGCCGGAGCTGCAGCCCTTGAGCTCGATCGCCGGAGCGGCGATCGCGCTGCGGAGGCCGCTGCCTCCCGTGTCGCTGGAGATCGTGCCGTTGAGCTCGCGCAGCGTGACCTCGGCGGGGACGGCGCGCGAGATGTCGCGCAGCGCCTGCTCCCAGTCGAAGCGCGAGGACGCGAGGTCCTTGACGGTCTGGATGCGGGTCTCGGCCATCGCCTGGAAGTCGGCGTACGGCTTGAGCTGGCTGACGGCTGAGCGGGTGGCATCGGCCTGGGCGGTGACCGCCTCCAGCTGCGCCGCACGGTCCTTGACCGTGTTGGTCGTGAGCACGTACGCGGCGAGCGCGACAACGCATGCGGCGAGCGCGCCGAGCACCACGAAGGCGCCGATGCCGCCCGGCTCTGCGGGGGCGATGGCGGCCTTCGGGGCAGCGCTCTTGGGCGTGCCGCGAAGGTCGGGGGGGAGCAGGTTGATGGCCTTCATCTCGCTTGGCTTATCGGCACCCCATGAGCGCGCCTTGAGGCGTGCTCGTGGGGTCGACGCCCTAGATGAAGGTGGTGAGGTACCAGTCGACCATCGCGTCGCCCGCGAAGAGGGCGACGACCCCGCCGAAGGCGAGGAACGGGCCGAACGGGACGGCCGTCTTGCGGCCTTCCGCGGAGCCCTTGCGAGCGATGATCGCGGCCCCTACGAGGGTGCCGACGAGGAACGCGAGGAAGAGCGCGGGGACGACGTCGCGGCCGAGGAAGAGGCCAAGGACGGCGGCGAGCTTGACGTCGCCCATCCCCATCCCCCGCGGGTATGCGAAGACGACCAGCAGGAAAGCGCCTCCCGCCGCGGCTCCCGCGATCAGGTGCTCGGGGATGGCGTCCGGCGCCGTGAAGGCCACGATCGCCGGGGCGAGCACGGCCCCCAGCAGCGTGAGCTTGTTGGGGATGATCCGGTGATCGAGGTCGATCAGCGTGATCGGGACCAGCAGCAGCACCAGGACGACGCCGAGGATCGCGTCCTCGTCGAGTCCCTGGTCATAGACGACCAGCGCGCACAGGAGACCGGTCACGGCCTCTACTAGCGGATAGCGGGCGGAAATAGGCGTGCGGCAGGTGCGGCAGCGGCCGCGCAGTGCCAGCCAGGACAGGACCGGGACGTTGTCGTAGGCCTTGATCTGGGTCTGGCACTGCGGGCAGCGCGATCGCGGGCGCGACAGCGACTCGCCCCGGGGCAGCCGGTAGGCCACCACGTTCAGGAACGAGCCGAAGACCGCGCCGACGACCGCTGCGAGCATCAGGCGACGGCGTTCTCGACCGCGAGGCCGGCCGCCACGGTGAGGCGACCGAGGTCGGCGTCCTCGTCCTGCGAGGCGACCACGGCGGACTCGAGCGGCAGGCGCAGCTGCTCGGAGAGCTGCTCGACGAAGCCGGGGATGGCCACGGCGGGACCCGTGAGCACGCCGGTCTCCACCTGCTCGGCGCTCTCCTGCATGCGGTAGAAGTTGAGCGAGTTGCGGACGGTGTCGGCGAGCTGGTGCACGCCCTCCTCCAGCACCGTGCGGGCGGCGCCCACGAGGTCGGGGTCGCCGTCGACGTCCTCGAGGTCCGTGAGCAGCCCGACGTGGGTCATCCACTGGCGGGCGTGCTCGAGCGTGAGGCCGCGGCGCTCGGAGAGCGTGTGGACCATCGCGTCGAGGCCGCCGGCCGCGGCGCGCGTGAACAGGCACCCGCTGGCGTTGGCGACGGCGACGTTGGTGAGACCGCCGACGCTGATGTAGAGCACGGCGCCCTGGGCCTTCTGGCCGCCGGCGAGCGCGCGGACCATGCCGAACGCCGACAGGTCGATGCCCTCGAGCTTGAGGCCGGCCTCGCGCGAGGCGGCGACCAGCTTGTCGATCATCTCGCGTCGGACGGCGACGACGACCACGCGCGTGCGCGGCTGTCCGGACGGCGACAGGACCGTGCCGAGCGACTGCCAGTCGAGGATCGCCTCGTCCATCGGCATCGGGATGTGGTCGGGCGCCTGCACCTTGACCGCGGCGGCGAGCGACTTCTCGTCCTCCAGCGGCGGCAGGTCCAGCGTGCGGACCACGATCCGCTGGTTGGCGATGCCGAGCCGGACCCGGTTCGAGAGCCCGTTCTCGGCGAAGAAGGTCTTCAGCGCCTCCGCCAGAGCGGGGACGTCGGCGACCTCACCGTCGCGCAGGACGCCGGGACGAAGGGGAGCGACGGCGCCGCGCTTGAGCGACAGCGACCCGTTGACGGTTACCTCGGCGGCGGCGATGTGGCCGGGATCGAGGTCGAGGCCGACGATCGCGGCCTGGGAGGAGGAACGCTTCTTGAACACGATGGTGATATCGGCCTCCGGCCGGGGCGTCTTGAGGGGTTAACGACGAAGCGGGCCCGGAGGCCCGCTTCGCGATACGGCTTGGGTACGGCTTGCTTACCAGGCGAGGCTGGCCGGGCAGCCGCCCTTCGTGTTGTTACGCACGCAGGAGCGGGTCACGGTGCCGGTCCCGGCCTTGGCGATCGAGAACGTGTTGCCGGTCACGGAGGTGACCGTCAGCGTGTACGCCGTGGGGCTCGTGGCGGTCACGGCCAGCGAAGCGCCGGCGCCGGAGGCCAGCGACTGCTCGATGTCCTCGAGCTGCGCCTCGGTGGCGACGTAGGTCTGGTTGTCCGTGTAGAAGGTCTCGATGGCGGTCTGAGCCTGACGGACAGCCGTCTTGCCCTCGGTGTCCTGCGCACGGGCGCGCTGGCCGAGGAAGGCGGGGAGAGCGATCGCGGCGAGGATGCCGATGATCAGAATGACGACCAGGAGCTCGATCAGGGTGAAGCCCTTCTCGCTCTGGGCGCGCTGGCGAAGCTTGTGCAGCATGTGGGTGGTCCCTCCTGAAGGGATGTTGGGCCTTTGAGTTCCGTCTGCCAGGCCTCGGTCCCAGTCCCACCACTGGCGGTGGCAACCCGGCTTGCTCCCATCCGAGGAGCTCCGTGGCTTTGCGCCTCGCCCTCGCGGACGATTTGCCTTTGACACCTTGGTTCTGGCACCACCCGTATCGGCACCTGCGGCCGGGTCCTTAACCCCTCATTACCTGTTAACTGGACAACCGGACTACCCTCGGGTCCATGTTGGGCCGGCGCTTCCTGATCCTCGTCGCCGTCTTGATGGGCATGGCGGCGCTCGCGGCGAGCGTCGCTCCGCGCCAACCCGCGACGGAGCGGGAGCGCGGCGAGGCCTCCACCACGCCCGCCCCGGCGGGGTCGCCCACGCTGGCCAGGGTCGAGAAGGAGCTCACGACGTCGGACGCCGACGTGACCGTGAACGAGGGCGATCTCGTCGAGCTGACGATCTCAGGTCCCGAGCGCGACAGCATCATGCTGCTCGATCGCATGGACACGATCGACCCGGAATCGCCCGCGCGCTTCTCGCTGCTGGCCGGCGCGCCCGGCGAGTACCCGATCGAGCTGGTCGAGGCCGACCAGCAGATCGGGACGCTGGTTATTCGCTAGGGCGCTTTGCGGCCTGGGCGTCGTGCCCGGTCTGGAAGCGGCCGCTGCCCCCGCACCACGGGCACGTGACGGACTGCGGCGTGCCGCCCAGCCCGGAGATCACCTGGCCGGTGCCGCGGCAGGCGGTGCAGCGCTGGGGGTCGTGGGGCTCAGGCTCGGCGCTCACGGGCGCCTCACGGTAGCGACTAGGGGTGCCCAACGGGACATCGCTCGACACGGAATGGCCCGTTGGGCGGGCCCCCGTGGGTTATCCCAGGCCGGGAGGCGCCACGGACGTCGACGCGCGGGCGTCGTCACCGCCGCCGCCGAGCACCGGATCGCCCGACTTGTCGGTCGGGAGCGAGCGCCGCAGGGTCGGCGGCACCTCGCGGTCGGTGAGCGGGCGCAGCAGGCCGAACGAGCGGAAGACGGTCTCCGCCTTGCTCGTGTCGGTCACGCGGAACAGCAGGCCGTTGACGGCGGGCGCGCCGAGCGGCGAGCGCGCGGCGATCTCCTGCGCGGCCTCGGGCTCGAAGCAGGCCACGGCGTCGTCGCCGAGCGGCTTGGTGAACAGCACGGCGGCGTTCGGGGCGTCTTCGGGATCGCCCAGCACGGTCAGCGCGGAGCCGCCGAGGCTGGTCCACAGCCAGCCCTCGACGCCCTGCTCGCGCGGCACCACCGCGGTGGCGGACAGGCGCTTGAGGATCGGGAACCGGCCGCTCACGCCGCCGGAGCGGGCGCTCCCGCGATCCACCAGCCCGAACTGGAGCGTGCCGAGCGGGACCCGCAGGTCGGTCCGCAGCGCGCCGTCGAAGGAGATCGTCGCCCCCATCGCGCTCAGCCGGAGCTGCCCGCGCCGGCGGCGGGGGCCCTCGAGGTCGAGCACGTGCTCGCGCTGCGCCGAGCTGGGGGGCGGAAGCGACATCACGTTGTTAATCGGCGTACCCGGGCCCGTGTATTAGTCGTCATCGCGGTGCACGGTCTCCGGCGAGAACGCCGGCAGGCAAACCGCGACGTAGGAGGCGCCGCCGGCCTCCGGCGACGAGTAGCGCACCCACTCCCCGCCGCGGGCCAGCACGGCCTGGCCGGCGCGCACGTCGAGCGCCCCGCCCTCGTGCTCCACGCGCAGGCAGCCCTCGAGCACCAACGTGTACTCGTCGAAGCGCGGGCGCTGACCGGGCTCCACCCAGCCCTCGGGCGAGCGCATGTGGGCTACGCTCACGCGCTCCTCCCCCGTATTGACCCTTCCGACGTACTCGTCGATCAGCTTGGGCTTGGTTCCCGCGGCCTGGACTCTTGAGGGGTTCTGGATCAACTCGGGCATCCGAGCGGGTATATCAGTGACGTGCAGAGCTCCGACCTCATACCGGCCCTGAGAGGCGTCCTGCACCAGTGGGCCTTCTGGTTCGCGCTCGCGGCGGCCACCGCGCTCGTGGCGCTCGCGCCCGGCGGCACGGCCCGCCTCTCCGCGGTCGTCTACGGCGGCGGCCTCTGCCTGATGCTTGCTGCCAGCGCGCTCTACCACCGCCTGAACTGCTCGCCCGGCGTCCGGGCGCTGCTCTGCCGGATCGACCACAGCGCGATCTACGTGTTCATGGCCGCCAGCTACACGCCCGTCGGGCTGCTCGTGCTCGACGGGACCGCGCGGTGGCTGGTGCTCGGCAGCGTGTGGGGCGGCTGCCTGGCGGGCGTGGCGCTCAGCGTCGCGTGGGTCACCGCGCCCCGCGTCCTGTTCGCGCTGACCTACGTCGCGCTCGGCTGGGTCATCGTGATCGCCTTCCCGCAGCTCACGGCCGAGCTCGAGCTGGCGGCGCTGGTCCTGCTCGGCGCCGGCGGGCTGCTGTACACCGCCGGCGCGGTCATCTACTCCCTGCGCAGGCCGGATCCGTGGCCGAGCACGTTCGGCTTCCACGAGATCTTCCACGCCCTGGTCGTCGCCGCCGCCGTCACCCACTTCGTGGCGATCGCCGGCTGGGTGATTCTCGCAAGCTGACTTCTATTTCCAGCAGGTCGCCGCCCTCGTGGTCGACCTGCAGGGTCGTGTGGTCGATCCCGAACTCGTCGTGCAGGATCCGCTCGAGCGAGCGGCGGACGTCGTGGCAGTCGGTCTCGTGGCCGACGAGCACGTGCGCCGACAGCGACGGGAAGCCCGAGGTGACCTCCCAGATGTGCAGGTCGTGGACCTCGGTGACGCCCGTGAGCCCGGCCATCCGAAGCCCGATCGCCTGCGGGTCGACCCCGCGCGGCGCGGCCTCCAGGAACACGCGGCCGGACTCGCGCAGCAGCTTGTACGAGGCGCTCAACATCAGTGCTGCGACGAACAGGGCGGCGATGCCGTCCGCGCGCTCGAAGCCGGTGAGCAGGATCACGGCGCCGGCGATCGCCGTCGCCACGAAGGCCGCGAGGTCGGTGAGGATGTGCTGGAAGGCGCCCTCGACGTTGAGCGAGTCGCGGTTGGCGCCCGCCAGCACCACCGTGGCGACGAGGTTCACGACCACGCCGACCAGGGCCACGATCAGCACGGCGGCGCCCTCGACCGGGTGCGGGTCGATCAGCCGCCGGATGCTCTCGTAGACGAACAGCAGTCCGAGCACGAGCAGCGTCGTGCCGTTGATCGCGGCGGCCACGATCTCGCTGCGCCCGAGCCCGAAGGTCATGGCGCCCGCTGCGGGGCGGCGCGCCAGCCGGATCGCCACCAGCGCGAGCGCCAGCGCGCCGGCGTCGGTGAGCATGTGCGCGGCGTCGGAGAGCAGCGCCAGCGAGTTGGCCAGGATGCCGACCACCACCTCGACGCACATGAAGCTCGCGATCAGCGCGAGCGCGATCGCCAGCCGGCGCGAGTCGGCCTCATGCGTATGCGAGTGATGGTGGTGGTGTCCCACGTCAGTGATGATGATGCTGGTGCACCACGGCATGCCCCTTGCCGCGGGCCAGTAGCCAGCGGTTGGCGGGGTACGCCGCGGCGCCGGCGATGAGCAGCGCGGCGGCCAGCGCCGCCCAGAAGCCGATCTCGTCGAGCGACGCCGCCATGGCGCCCGGGATCAGGACCATGATCGCGTTGTCGACGATCTCCATGATCGTGATCGAGATCGTGTCGGAGGCGAAGGCGATCGGCGCCACCTCGCGCACGGACATGCCCGAGCGCAGCAGCGGCCAGCTCGTGAGCGTGTAGCCGAAGAAGAAGGCCAGGGCGACGGCGAGGGCGATCGTCGCCACGTCGGACCAGCCGAGCGCGGTGCCGATGATCATCCCGAGCACCTCGCCGATGGCACAGCCCGTGAGGCAGTGCACGGTCGCGCTGAAGGCGAGCCGGTTGAGCGACTGGTTCATGACAGGCGGAAGACCGAGATCCGGCGCGGGGCCGCCCGCTGCTCGTAGCGCCGGTAGCCGGGATAGGCCACGGCGGCGATGGCCAGGTAGCGCTCGCGCTCCGGGCTCTCGACCTCCTCGGCCACCACCTCGCGCAACCTCCCGCGCACGGCGATCCGCACCCGCGGATGGGCGCGCAGGTTGTGCAGCCAGGCCGGGTGATGGGCCTGGCCGTAGTTGGAGGCGATCAGGATCACCGCGTCGCCCTCCTCGAAGCCCACGAGCGGCACCGTGGTCTCGCGCCCGCTCTTCGCGCCCGTGCTCGTGAGCATCACCACGGGCAGGCCCGACAGCAGGGCCGCCAGCGTCGTCCTCTCGCCGCTCGCGCGGTACACGACGCGGTCGGCGTGGTGGAGTGTGCGCGCGAAGAGCCACGATCCGGGCGGGGTCGCGGCGAACCGCCGGATCGAGCGCTGCAGCAGGTTCGCGTCGGCGTAGCTCACGGCTGCAGCACGAACCGGTCGAGGCCGCCGCGCTCGCCGTCGAGGGCGAAGCCGAGCCGCTCGAGCAGGCGGCGCGAGGGCGTGTTGGAGGGCTCCACGCGGGCGGTCACGGTGCGGACGCCCGGCTGCGAGCGCGCCCACTCGACGAGCAGGCGGGTCGCGTCGGCGGCGAGGCCGGTGCCGCGGGCCGCCGGGACGAGCGCGTACCCGATCTCCACCTCGCCTGCCACGCTGGGCGGCCCGTGGAAGCCGGCGTCCCCGACGGCCAGCCCGTCCGCCCGGCGCACGATCACGTAGGCGAAGAACGGCTGCAGGTCGTGCCCGGTGCCCTCGGCGGTCACGATCCGCTCGAGCGCGCCGCGCACGGACGGCAGCGGGAAGCCCTCCTCCCAGGGGAGGTCGGGGTCCGGCTTCCCGTGCAGCATGGCCCGCGCCAGCTGCGGCGTGATCGGGTCGAGCCGCACACGCTCGTTCGAGAGCATCGCCCGGCAGCGTACGCTCTGTGCATGTGCCGCAACATCAGGACACTCCACAACTTCGCACCGCCCGCCACGCAGGATGAGGTGCATGACGCCGCGCTCCAGTACGTGCGCAAGATCAGCGGCGCCACCAAGCCGTCGCGCGCCAACGAGGCCGCGTTCGAGCGCGCCGTCGAGGCCGTCACCGACGCCACCCGGCGCCTGCTCGAGGACCTCGTGACCGCCGCGCCGCCCAAGGACCGCGAGGTCGAGGCGGCCAAGCGCCGCGCACGCTACGAGCTCGCGCGCACCGGCACGTAGCGGGTCGCGATCACCCGCCGCGCCTTGCGGCTGCTGCGCACCCAGCGCACGAAACGGGCGACGCGGCCCTTCGGGGCGCCGCGCGTGACGAACCCGAGCTCGGTGAGGGCCGGGTAGGTCTCTGAGGCGACCGTCGCGCGGTTGCACGGGATCCCGTCGAAGGGGACGACGTTCAGGTCGCCGGCGAACGCGAGGTCGACGTACCCCCACGCGTTCGGGGTCACCTTGAGGTAGTCGCGCACCTGCAGCGCCGAGGTGAAGGTTCGCGTCGAGTTCAGCTGCGGCGTGGCCGGGTCGACCATGGCGGCCTCGAACGCCGTGCGAGAGCCGCCGCCCACGCTCGTCACGGCGGCGGCGATCGGATCGGCGAGCGGCGAGCCCGGCACCTGCGACCACGCGGTGATGCGGGCGGCGACGAGGTCCTGGATCTGCGCCCGGCTGAATCCGGGGACCGGGTTCACGACGTTCGTCACCAGGCAGATGCCGGTCCGCGCGATCGGCGTGAACACGAGCCCGGGCGGGTCGCCCGCGATCAGCGGGCGGGCGGTGAGCCCGACGTCCGAGATCCCGCGCGAGACGTCGGCGATCCCGGTCGCCGAGCGCCCGCCGACCAGCTCGAAGCGCGGCGGCGAGGAGACCTCGCGCCGGTAGAAGAAGGCCAGGTCGGCGGTGAGCGCCGTGGCGATGACCGCGCCGCTCATCCTGATCGGCGGCTTCGCCGCCATCGCCGTGGACGGCGCGAGCGCCGCGAGCAGCACGGCGAGCGCCAGCGCCCTCACCAGATCGTCACCTGCCCCGTGCCGACGCCCGAGCCGCGGCGGACGCCGCGCTTGCCCTTGCGCACCCCCCGGACCGCACGCGTGCCCGAGGCGATCTTCTTGCCGGCCGCATCGAGCGCGTCGACGCGCAGCTTGCGGCCCGCACGGCCGCGCAGGCGGACCGTGAACGGCGAGCTGCCCTTGCGCACCTCGGCCGCGCGGCGCCGGTCGAGGCTCAGGCGGTATCGCGCCACCCGCCGCGTGTCGCCGAGCGCCGCCACCTGCACGACGGTCTGCGAGCCCTTGCGCTGCGCGGAGAGCACCCGCACGAGCGGCGGCTGTCCCAGCCGGTACGTGGACGCGCTCGCGACCTTGACGACCGAGCTGAGCGCATCCAGGTAGCCGCCGCTGACCGGCAGCGAGGCACGCCCGGCGTTCTGGAGCAGCTGCGCGCGCAGCTCGGAGGCCGACAGGTCGGGCCGCATCGCGGCCATCAGCGCCGCGACGCCGGCGGCGTGCGGCGCCGCCATCGAGGTCCCGCTCTTGAGCTCGTAGCCGCCGTCGTTGGCGCTCGAAAGCACGTCCACGCCGGGCGCGGCGAGCCCGATCGTGTTGCGGCCGAAGTTCGAGAACGACCCGAGGTTGCGGCCGTTCTGCGGCTCGGTGGCCGCGACGCCGACGATGTTGCCCGCGGCCAGCGCCACCGGGTAGCTCGGCTCGTTGTCGACGTTGTTCCCCAGGTTGCCGGCCGAGCAGACGAGCAGGACGTTGGCGGCCTCGGCCGCCTTGACGGCCTCCACGAGCCGCGGATCGCGCGTCGGCCCGCCCAGGCTCAGGTTGATGATCCGCGCGCCGTTGGCGGCGGCGTAGCGGATGCCCTCGGCGACCGCCCCCGTGGTGCCCGCCCCGCGCGCGTCGAGCACCTTGACGATCATCAGCCGCGCCCGGAACGCGACGCCGACGACGCCGCGGCCGTTTGCGGCGCCGGCGATGATCCCGGACACGTGCGTGCCGTGCCCGTTGCCGTCGGACAGGTCCTGGCTCCCGCGGGCGCTGGTGGTCAGGTCGACCCCGTGGACGTCGTCGACATAGCCGTTGGCGTCGTCGTCGACCCGGTTGCCCGGCACCTCGTCGAAGTTGACCCACACGTTGGGCGCGAGGTCCGGGTGCTCGAGCCTGGCGCCGGAGTCGATCACGGCCACGGTGACGCCGGCGCCCTGCGAGAGCTCCCAGGCGCCGGGCAGGTTCAGCACGACCCCCTCGGCGACCGCCCACTGCTCACCTTGGCGCGCGTCGTGCGGTGCCTGTGCGAACGCGCCCGGAACGAGGACCACCATGACCACCGCAGCGGTCGAGCACCAAGAGAGACGCCGTCGCCAGGACACCGACCGGTCGAGGTTCCCAATCCACTCGGCAGCCTGCAAGCAAGTTCACCCCGCGGGGGTGAGGCCCCCGCCGCCATCCGCCGTTAGCGTCCGAACGTATGCGATACCGGGGCGCGGCAGCCTGCTTGATCGCCTTCGTCGCGTTCGCCGCGCCGGCGTCGGGGCAGGAGATGGTGCGCCTCGCGGCGCCGGCCGACTGCCTGACCAACCCGGGCTGCGGCCCGGGTCTCTCGAGCGTCTACGGGCTCGACGTGTCGGGCGTCCACGTCCCGCTCGAAGTCGCCGACGAGGGCATCCGCGCGCTCGACGACGGGATCAGCGAGGTCGCCGTGGCGTTCAGCTCCAACCCCGAGGTGTCGCGGCCGGACATCCTCACGCTCGACGACGACAAGGACATGGTGGGCTCGGACCGCATCGTGCCGGTGGTGCGCTCCTCGGTGCTGCGGAGCTACGGGCGGCGGGCGCGCGACATCCGGCGCCGACTCAATGCGGCGTCGGCGGTGCTGACGACCCTCGCCCTGCGCGAGCTCAACCAGCACGTCCTCGACGGGCGCCTGCCCGAGGCCGTCGGAGGGGAGTTCATCGACGCCAACGGCCTCGGCGGCAGCGCCCCGCGCCGGCGCGGACCGCGGATCGTCGTCGGCTTCCAGGACTTCGCCGAGAACGAGACGCTCGCCTACCTGTACGCGGAGGCGCTGCGGGCGGGCGGCTACCGGGTCAGGGTCCGCAGCGTCGGCGGGCTGCGCCGGCAGGCGGTCCGGCAGGTGCGGCGCGGAGAGATCGGGATGTACCCGGCCTACTCGGGGTCGCTGATGAGCTTCCTCGGCAAGCGCCCGGCCGACGACAGCCGGCTGCTGCGCCGTCTGCGCAAGGCGCTGCGGCGGCAGGTCCATGCCCGGCCGCTTCAGCTCGCGCCGGGCGAGAACCGAAACGTCTTCGTGATGAAGACCGACACCGCGCAGCGCCTCGGCGTCACCAAGCTCTCGGATCTCGGGAAGTACTGGCCCGCCGCCTGAATTTCGGTACGACCAACACACCGGCCCGGATTTCGTGCAATCCTGACCGGTGGGAGGCGCCTGATGAGACGTCGACGTACCGAGCGCGGGGTTCTGCGCGCGCGCCGTGACGCGGCCGTGCGGATGGTCGACGCCCACGCCGCCGCGCTCGCCCGCGCGAGCGCCGCCCTGCTCGCCGACCCGGAGAGCCGCGAGGCGCGCGAGCGGCTCGAGATGGCCGAGCAGCTCCACTACCTCGCGCTCTGGGAGCTGCGCCACGCGCGCCGCGCGCTGGCCCGCCGCGACGCGTTCGACACGGTCGTCGCGCGCCTGACGCTCGACCTCCTGCCCCGGCGCTAGTCCCGGCCGGGCGGTAGGCTCGGCGCCGCGATGGCCGAACCCCCGCGCCCGGCCGGAGGCGATCCCGGTGCCCCGCAGCGCACCGCGATGGCCGCGGAGCGCACCTGGCTGGCGTGGTGGCGGACGGCGCTGACGGCGACGGCCGGCGCGCTCGCGGTCGGCCGGTTCGCGCCCGAGCTGCTCGACGTCGCGCCGTGGCCGTACATCGTGCTCGGCACCGGCTACGCGGTGCTGGCGATCGGCCTGCTGCTCGCGGGTGCGCGCCGCATGCGCCAGCTGGACGAGGCGGTGCGCAGCGGCGAGCCGGTCCCGCTCCAGTTCTGGCTCGTCGCCGTGTTCACGGGCGGCGGCGTGCTGCTCGCCCTCACGACGATGGTGCTGGTGATCGCTCAGACCTGAGGGGCAACCGCGTCCGCGGGCACGGCGCGAGGACGCGCTCCATCGCGTCGTGCTCGGCGAGCGTGACCCAGCCGCGGTAGCGCCGCTTGACCGCGATCTGGCGGGCGACGTAGGCACAGCGGAAGGCCTTGTTGGGCGGCAGCCAGCTCGCGGCGTCGCTGTCGCCCTTCTGGCGGTTGGCCGACGCGTCGACGGCGAGCAGGTTGAGCGGGTCGTTGGCGAACCGGACGCGCCGCTCGAAGCTCCACTGCTGGGCGCCGGTCTGCCACGCGTCGCCGAGTGCGACGACATGGTCGATGTCGACCTCGGAGGCGCCGCCCCGCTCGAAGCGGATCGCGCTCGCCGTGTACGGGTCGGCGAGGTCGCCGCTCTGCACCTCGCAGTCGCCGCCGGGCTCGCGCGCGATCCGGCGCAGGTCGCGCTCGAGGATCCGCTCGCGCGTGTCGCAGCCGTCGACGCTCGCCCAGTCGCCGCCGAACTGCTCGCGGTCGAAGCCCGTCTTCGGCGCACGGCCCTTGACGGGAAGCCGCTGGAGCGCGGCCAGCGCGGTCCCGGGGCGCGTCTTCTCGGCACCCGCCTCGGCCTGGCGCGGCCCCGGGTCGACCGGCTGCAACGAGCCGCCGCAGCCGGCCAGCGCCACGAGCAGGATCAGCGCGGTGCGGCTTCCCGTACGCGTCCAGTGGCGACCCGAACCGCGAGACGCTGGGCAGCGCGATATCCCGGCCGGGACCGCGGCGGGAGTATGCCTCCCATGAGCCCGACCGACATCCACATCATCCACGCGGCCGCCACGCACACCGTGCGCATCAGCCGCCGGGGACGTCGCGCCTCCTAAGGATTTCGCCGTGACCGTCACCATCACACCTCGCCGCCCCGCCGCCGCGGCTCACGCCTTCTCCTTCCCCACCGTGCGTGAGATTCCCCCCGTGCAGCGCCCGGGCACCCACGACTCGACCTGGTGACCGCAGCCGCGGGCCGGCAGGGTGCGCGGGCACTTTGTCGTTCAGGTCTCGCGGCGGCGAACGGTCTGGGCGCGGCCGGCACACAGCGCGACACAGATCGCGACGGCGAGCACGAATGACGTGATCGGCAGCAGCCCGGCGGCCGCGCATGCGGCGACGAAGGTCAGAGCTGCGGCCGACACCCAGAACAAGCGCCGGTACTCGTCGTCGGAGCGAACCGGCTCGGGCACCATGGGAGGATCGGGAAGTCTGGCCATCTGCCCCACCGTAGCCAGCGCGCCGGTGCCGCTGGTGCGGGTGGCCGTACACGCCCGCGCAGGCGCGTCGTCGTTCAGGGCGCGAGCATCGTCGCCCGCAGGCGGCGCTCGCCGAGGCGGCCGGTGAGGGTCGCCGTCGCGAGCGGGCGGCGCACGTTCCAGCGAGCTCGCAGCCGGCCCCGGCCGGGGATCCGGAGGTCGGCGCGGACCGCGCCGGTCCCGAGTCGCCAGGTCGCGCCGCCGTGCACCGGGACGTCGCGGGTGAAGCGCGTGCCCCTGAAGCGGAAGCGCGTGAGGCGGTCGCCGCTCCAGGTCCAGCGCCCGCCGCGCAGGCCGCGGGACGTGCCGGCGTAGTTGAGGAGCCAACGCTGGATCGCGTCGGCCACGGTGGCCGCCGCGACGGCGGCGACACGGCGGTCTGCCACGGTGCTGCGGTCGCCCGGTCGCGGGTCGGCCGGCGTGGCGCCCGCGGAACGGCGTGGGAAGCGGTCGACCGTCCGCACCTCGGCGATCCCGCCGGCGCAGCGCGTGCCGCCGGCGCTCAGGGTGCGGATGAAGCGACGCACGATCGGCGCGGCGCAGCCGTCGCGATCGCCGAGCGCGGAGACGTGGATCGTGTTGCGCATCTCGACGTAGGTCGAGCTCGGGAACCTCGACGCGACCACCCGCGCTTGATCGGTGGTCGTGATGTTGTCCAGGTCGCCGTTGACGACCAGCGTCGGGACCGCGGGATAGGGCGCCTGCGGGTCGACGGGCGGCTCGGGGCGCGTCGGGCCCGGCCAGCGCAGGCAGGCGGTCGCGCCCTCGTACGGCAGCGAGGTCCACTCGGTGCCCGTGAACGGCGCGAACTGCGCGGGCGGCAGCGCCGCTCGGGCCGCCGCGAGCTGCTGCCGCCGGGTCGCGAGCGGCGCCGCCGTGTCCCACATCTGCGGGTAGTCGTGGCACGCCACCGCGAGGTAGAGCGGGTCCGAGAACGAGCGCACGGGCGATGCGTCGGGAACGAGCTTCGTCTCGGCCACGAGCCGCAGCAGCGGCGCGCGGTCGCCATCCTCGAACGCGCGGATCGCGGCCACGAGGTCGCGGTACATCGGCAGGTTGCCGTAGCCCGACTGGACGAGCGTGGCCAGCGCCTCGATGTCGAGCCGCACGCGAATGCGGGCGCCCTCGCCGTCGGTGCCGATGCCGCGCACCGGCCGCGCGCGGACGCGATCGGCGATCCGCTGCAGCACGGCGCGCGGATCCTCGCCGCGCGCCGCGCAGCTCGGCCGTCGCTCGCAGACGAGCCGCAGCGCCCGCCAGGTGGCCTCCGCGAGGTCGCCCAGCGCGGGGTCGGTGCCGGGCAGCGGATACGTGCCGTCGAGGACGAGCGAGCGCAGGCGGTCCGGATGGTTGACCGCGAACGCCTGACCGAAGTACGAGCCGTAGGAGTCGCCGTAGAGGTCGACGGCGCCGATCGCGAGGGCGTCGAGCACGTCGGCGAGGTCGTCGACGGACGCGCGCGTGGTGTAGCGGTCGACGCGCGGCCCGAGCTGGGCGGCGCAACGGCCCGCACGCCGGATGTAGCCGGCGACCGTGCTGCGCAGCGCCGGGCAGTCGAGCGGACCGGAGAGCCCGGTCCCGCGCGCGTCGACGAGCAGCAGGTCGCGCCTGTCCATCAGCGGCCGGGCCAGCTCGAGGAAGTAGTCGCGGCTGTCGGTGGACGAGTAGCCGGGGCCGCCCTCGACGGCGACGATCGTCCCGAGCGCAGGCCGGCCGCGGTCGCGCCGGCGGTAGAGCTCGAAGCCGACCCGGATCCGCTCGCCCGCGGGCGCGAGCCGGTCGAGCGGGACGCTGACGTGCCCGCAGCGGGCTCCCGCCGCCGCGTCGCGGCAGCGGTGGAAGTCGGGCTCCGCGGCCTGCGCGCTCGCCGGCAGGCCGAGCACGGCGAGCACGGCGAGCAGTCCCTTCCTCACGCCGGGAGACTAACCGCGGTCACCTCGACCGTGTCCGCCGGAGCATTCTGGCGCCGCGACAGCGCGAGGAACGGCAGCGCGAGCGCCGAGATCCCGGCGCAGACGAGGTACGTCGGCGCGTAGCCCCAGGCGTCGGCCGCGCGACCCAGCGCCGGCTGCGCCCACACGCCCCCGCTGGAGCCCATCAGCGAGTCGAAGGAGAGGATCGTCGCCCGCTGGCGCGAGGGGATCAGGCCGTTCAGGTAGGCCTGGCGGATCGGCATCCCGGCGGCGAACAGCAGGCCCCAGACCATGGCCAGCGCGATCACGCCCCAGATGCTCTCGACGAGGCCGATCGCCACCAGCACGAGCACGTCGCCGACCGCGATCGCGATCAGCGCCGAGGTGCGGCGCCGGAACAACCGGCGGATCCGGGGCGCGGCGAAGCCGCCGAGGATCTGGGCGCCGGCCACGATCGCCGCCGACAGCCCGGCGATCAGGTAGGCCTCCGGGTCGCCGTAGAGCTCGAGCAGGTACGGCTGCAGCGCGTAGAAGCCGTAGATGCCGACACCGCCGATGAACAGCGACTCGACCATCAGCCACTTCACTGCGGGCACGCGCCAGCCGTAGTCGATCGAGGCCGAGGCGATCTTGCGCATCTCGGTCAGCGGCCGGCCGCCCTTCTCGGGCGCGAACCCGATGTCGTGCATGAGCCTGAACGCGACCGCGAACATCACGATCAGGATCACGCCGCGGAGCACGAACGGCACGCCCAGGCTCGTCTCCTGCGCGATCAGCCCGCCGGCGACCGAGCCGGTGAGCATCGCGGCGCCGGTGACCATCTGACCTCGCCCGAACACGGTCTCGATGGGGCCGGTGAAGCCGGTGGCGGTGAGCGCATCGACCAGCCAGGCCTCCACGGCGCCGGAGAAGAACGTGAACCCGAGCCCGATCAGCGCCGACACGAGCGCCCATTGCCAGAACGGGGCCTCGACCTGCCACAGCAGCACGTACAGCAGCGTCGAGACGCTCAGGGTCACCGTCCCGAGCAGATATGAGGCACGGCGTCCGACGGTGTCGGCCACGATGCCCGTCGGGACCTCGAACAGCACCATGCCGGCGGTGAAGAACGCGTTGGCGGCGAATGCCTCGAGGTTCGACAACCCCGCGTCCAGGAGGAAGATCGTGTTGATCCCCCAGATGAACGACGCGGCGAGCGTGTTCCCCAGCAGGAGCAGGAGGTAGGTGCGCTGGATGGAGGCCGGGGTGGGCACGCCGGGTTAACGACCCTTCCACACGCCGAAGCTCATCGGTCTGGTGCGGCTGGCCGTACGAAGGCGGTGGCCGCCCGAACCTCGAGACGCTGGGCAGCGCGATGGCCCGGCCACGGGCGGTGCGGAAAGATTCCCTCATCGTGACCGTCACCGTCACACCCCGCCGCCCCGCAGCCACCGCTCACGCCTTCTCCTCCCCCGTGCGACCTGAGATCCCCCCGGTGCAGCGGCCCGGCACCTACGACTCGACCTGGTGACCTAACCGCTCCCCAGCGGCCGGTCGAGCCCCCCAAGACGACGAACCCCTCCTCCATACACGCCCGCGCGGCACACGCCGCGCGGGCGCGTCGTCGTCGCTACGTTGGCCCCATGTCGGTGGGACGCATGGTCGCCGCGCTCGCGGTCGCGCTGTGCTTCGGGGGCATCGTGGCCGCGCTCGCCCAGCCGGGCAAGGAGATCGGCGTCGTGTTCGCGATGGTGGCAGCCTTCGCCGGCGCTCTGGCGATCGCCGCGATCCTCACGCTCGTGGGCCTCGTGTTGCTTCTACACCGACGCGAGCTTCGAGGCCGAAGGTGGCTCTGTCGGCCGCTGCAGCGGCATCCTGCCGCTCGCGCAGCTTGTGTACTACCGCTTCGCCGACGAGACGGTCGCAGACCTCTTCTACTTCGCGAGCTGCAACGACTGAAGGCTGGCGCCGCGTGCCCGGACGCGCGAGACTGCGGACATGTCGGAGCCCGCGGCCCCCGGGCGCCCCGAACGTGCTCGCCGTCCTGCGCAGGTCTTGGCGGTTGCGGCCCTATCCGTGATCGCGTGGACGGCCGCTCCCGCGCCCGGCGGCACCGCCGCGCAGGACGAGCGGGCGCGGATCGTCGTCGGCTTCCAAGGCCTGAGCCAAGCTGAGCGCCAGGAGCTGCTGGCCCGCTTGGGCGCCAGGCTTCGCCGGCATCTGCCGCGCCTGCGCGCCGCCGGGGCGACCGTCCCGGCCGCCGACCGCGACGCGATCCTCGCGCGCCTGCGCGAGAACGAGAACGTCGAGTTCGCCGAGATCGACCGCCACGTCGGGCTCGTGCGGCCCCGGATCGGAGACCGCCTGCGCCTCGGGCGCGCCGCGCGCACGCCGGACGACGAGGGCTTCAGCGTCCAGTACAGCCTCAAGCAGTCGGCCGACCACGACGTCGACGCCACCAACGCGTGGGAGACGCGCACCTCCTGCGCGAAGGTCGCGATCCTCGACACCGGGATCGACACCGGCCACAAGGACCTCAAAGAGAACCTGTGGCGCAACGACGGCGAGAAGCCCAACAACGGCAAGGACGACGACCGCAACGGCTACGTCGACGACGACTACGGCGTCGACATCGTCCGCGGCCAGGGCTCCGGGGTCGACCAGAACGGCCACGGCACGCACGTCGCCGGGATCGTCGCGGCGCGCGGCAACAACGACCGCGGGGTCAGCGGCCTGTGCTGGAAGGCACAGTTGCTCTCCGTCCGGTGGATGGACGCCGACGGCCGCGGCTACACCAGCGACGCCGCCGAAGCGATCGTCTACGCGGTCGACAACGGCGCGCACGTGATCAACGCGAGCTACGGCTCCACCACGCCGACCGACGTCGAACGCGAGGCGATCGCCTACGCCGCGGCGCACGAGACGCTGATCGTGGCCGCCGCCGGCAACGATCACTCCAACGACGACAAGCAGCCGGTCTACCCGGCCGCGTACCCCGACGCCAACATCATCACCGTCGCCGCCACCAACGAGAAGGACCAGCTCGCAGACTTCTCCAACTACGGCAAGAAGACCGTCGATCTCGCCGCACCCGGGGACGGCATCGGCTCGACCTGGGAGGACGGGGAATACCGCTACCTGTCAGGCACGAGCATGGCCGCCCCGCTGGTGGCAGCGGCTGCCGCGATGCTGCGCAAGCACGAGTCAGCGCCGGTCAAGACGATCCGCAAGCGGCTGCTCAACAACGTCGACAACAAGAAGAAGCTGGCCGACCGGGTTGCCAGCGGCGGACGACTGAACGTCCGCCGCTCGCTTGCCGCCCACGATTAGACCCCATCAGGCGTGGGCCGGCACGGGCGTTGACGGCGCCTTGGGTTGGAATGGCCGCATCTCGGCGTGGTCTGGGCCGACGATCCCGTAGCTGGATTCGGGCACCTCGTTCCAGACCCCGGCGACGTCGCCGAGCGGTTCCGAGACGATCAGCCGAGCGTTGTCCGAGACCTTCTGGAACAGCTCGCGCCCGGGGTAGAGCTTGCGCAGCGTGGGCACGTCGGTCGTGTAGAACAGCGAGCGCGACTTCTTCTCGCTGGAGTACCGGAACGCCCAGATGGTCTCGCCGTCGGTGGCCGCGATCGTGCCCTGAAACGGGTTCGGCACCCCGTGGCGACCGGCGACCGCTTCGACGAGCCCGATCGCCTGCTCGACGGCGGCCGGCGGGTCGTCCTCGAGGCCGAGGGTGAGGGCGAGGAAGAACAGCACCTCGGTGTCGGCCGAGCCTCGGATCTGCGGATACAGCGACGGGTCGACGGCGAGGATGAGGTCGCGTTTGATCGTCGCGAACTCGTTGAGGTATCCGTTGTGCATGAACAGCCAGCGGTCATGGCGGAACGGGTGACAGTTGGTCTGCTGCACGGGGCTGCCGATCGCCGCCCGGATGTGCGTGAAGAACAACGGGGAGCTGACGTGGCCGGCGAGCTCGCGGAGGTTCTCGTCGTTCCAGGCCGGCTCGGTGCTGCGGAAGACGCCCGGCGTGTCGGGGGCGCCGTACCAACCGACGCCGAACCCGTCGCCGTTGGTCGGCTCGGCCCCGAGGTGCGAGGACAGGCTCTGGTGGACGAGCGAGTTAGGCCCCTCGTAGAGCGCCTCCTGTATCAGGATGGGAGAGCCGGAGTATGCGAGCCAGCGGCACATTTGCCACGCCTTTCGGTGGGGGTGCCATGTTCGAGAATCCGGGGGGCTCGGGAATCATCCAAACGGGGTGATTACTCGTAGTGCAGGGCGTCGAGCACGTTGAGACGCGAGGCCCGGCGGGCCGGGAGGATGGCGGCCCCGAGCCCGGCCAGGATGGCGACGACCGTGAAGCCCACGAGCTCCGGGACCGGTATCGCCCTCGCCGTAACGGCGCACGATGTCGGTGCCCTTCACGACCGCAACCCGCGGAGGATCGCGGTGCGAAAACGCGAGAACCCGGCACAGGGCCGGGTCCTCGTAGGTCTTTTGGTGCTGACTAGGGGCTACTGGATCGCGTCGTAGACCTTGAACATCGGCATGTACATCGCCACGACGATGAAGCCGACGATGGCACCGACGAGCACGATCATCACGGGCTCGAGGATGGAGGTCAGGGCCTTGATGGCGGCGGCGACCTCGTCCTCGTAGAAGTCGGCGACCTTCGACAGCATGGTGTCCAGGTTTCCGGTCTCCTCGCCGACGGCGATCATCTGGGCGACCATCGGCGGGAAGATCGCGGCGTCCTTGAGCGGCGCGGCGATCGAGCCGCCGGACTTGACGGACTCGATGACCGACTCCATCGCGTCCTCGAGGACGGCGTTGCCGCCGGTCTGGCCGGTCACCTCGATCGCCTGCATGATCGGCACGCCGGCCGAGTACATGGCGGAGAAGGTCCGCGACCAGCGTGCGAGCGCGATCTTCTGGACGGTCTGGCCGATCTTGAAGGGAATCCGCAGGCGCAGGCGGTCCCACTGCGGGCGGCCCCAGTCGGACGTGCGCCACTTCTTGAAGCCGACGAAGCCGCCGATCATGACCGCGAGCAGGATGTACCACTGGCCGGTGACCAGCGCGGACAGGTTCACGGTGAACTTGGTGATCATCGGCAGCTCGCCGCCGAAGTCCTTGAACACGCCCACGAACACGGGGACGATGAAGGCGATCATGCCGACCAGGACGCAGAACGCGAAGGTCATGACGACGGTCGGGTAGGCCATCGCGGACTTGACCTGGCGGCGCAGCGAGTCGTCCTTCTCGAGCTGGTCGGAGATCCGCTCGAGCGACTCCTCGAGGACGCCGCCGGCCTCGCCGGCGCGGACCATCGCCACGTACAGCGGGTTGAAGATCTTCGGGTGCTTGGCGAGCGCCTCCGAGAAGGAGAGGCCGGACTCGATGTCCTCGCGGACGTTGCCGACGGTCTCGCGCAGCAGCTTGTTCTCGATCTGCTCCTCGAGCACGTAGAACGCGCGCAGGAGCGTCATGCCGGAGGCGATCATGGTCGCCAGCTGGCGCGTCATGATCGTCAGCTCCTGGGCCTTGACCCGCTTGATCAGCGTGATCTCGGCCTGCAGGCCCGACTTCTTCTCCTTGAGGTCCATGACCGTCAGGCCGCGGGCCTTGAGCTCCTCGGTGACCGCGTCCTTGGTCGCGCCGACGATCTCGCCGGTCGACGGGATCCCGGAGGCGTCGACCGCCTTGTAGGTGAAGGTCGCGGCGGCCATCAGGCGGCCACCGAAGCCGGCGGCGCCGAGGTGACGGCGGCGGCGGCGCCTGGGGAGTGGACGAGCTTGCGCATCTCGGCCGGCTCGGACGAGCGGGACTCGGCGGCGACCATGGTGATCGTCTGCTCGCGGACCAGGCCGGCCAGCGAGGCGTCCATGGTCTGCATGCCGTGCTGGCCGCCGGTCTGAATGAGCGAGTAGATCTGGTGCGTCTTGCCCTCGCGGATCAGGTTGCGGACGCCCGGGGTCGGGACGAGCACCTCGGCGGCGACGCAGCGGCCGTGGCCGTCGGCGGTCGGGATCAGCGTCTGGGTGACGACGCCCTGGAGGCCGATCGCGAGCTGTGCGCGGACCTGGCCCTGCTGGGCGGGCGGGAAGACGTCGATGATTCGGTCGATCGTCTGCGGCGCGTCCTGCGTGTGGAGCGTGGCGAACACGAGGTGGCCGGTCTCGGCCGCGGTCAGCGCCGTGCCGATCGTCTCCATGTCGCGCATCTCGCCGACGAGGATCACGTCGGGGTCCTGGCGCAGCGCGGCCTTCAGCGCGAGCGCGAAGGACGGCGCGTCCGAGCCGAGCTCGCGCTGGTTGACGATGCAGCGCTTGTGCGAGTGCAGGAACTCGATCGGGTCCTCGATGGTCATGATGTGCTCGTCGCGCGTCTCGTTGATCTCGTTGATCAGGGAGGCGAGCGTCGTCGACTTGCCCGAGCCCGTGGGGCCCGTGACGAGCACGATCCCGCGCGGCTTCTTGCTGAAGCTGCGGACCACCGACGGCAGGCCGAGCTTCTCGAGCGGCACCGTCTCGGTCGGGATCAGGCGGAAGGCGGCGCCGATGGTGCCGCGCTGGAAGTAGGTGTTGACGCGGTAGCGGCCGACGCCGGGGATCGAGTACGCGAAGTCGAGCTGCCAATCGGTCTCGAGACGCTGGCGCTGCGAGTTGTTGAGGATCGCGTAGATGAACTCGCGCGTGTCGGTCGGCGTCAGCGAGGGCACGCCCTCGATCGGAACCAGCGAGCCGCGCACGCGGAGCATCGGCGGGGACCCGGCCGTGATGTGCAGGTCGGACGCCTTGTTCTTGACGACCGCGAGGAGAAGTTCGGAGTAGTCCAGGCTCACGAGGCTTTACATCGGCACCGCGAGCGCGCGACTGAAGGGGGGTCGCGACCCCACCCAAAAACCAAGGGGGGTCTGACCCCCCTTGCTCCCTGAGCGCTCGTCGAGGCCCGGGACGCGCCCGCGCCGGAACCCTGGCGCGGAGCCAAATCCGGCTCACGGCCGCGCGAACCGCCTTAAGGGGGGTCTGACCCCCCTTGGTGCCGGCGTCCCGCTAGCGGGTGCCGGCGACGCGGGCGATCTCGGCGATCGAGGTGAGGCCGCGGCGGACCTTCTCGAGGCCGTCCTCGCGCAGGCGCATCATGCCCTCGTGGACCGCCGCGTGGGCGATCGTCTCGGCGGGCTCGCGGGCGACCGCCAGAGCGCGGATCGTGTCCGACACCCACATGACCTCGTAGAGGCCGATCCGGCCCTTGTAGCCGGAGCCGCCGCAGCGGGCGCAGCCGACGGGCTCGTAGGCCTCCAGGTCGAGACCCACGTTGAAGCCGTTGGAGCGCATGACCTCGGACTTGATCGTCGTGCGCCGCTTGCACTCCTCACACAGCAGTCGCGCGAGCCGCTGGGCGACCACGCAGTCGACGGCGGAGCCGACCAGGAAGGGCTCGATGCCCATCTCGATCAGACGGGTGACGGCGCCCGGGGCGTCGTTGGTGTGCAGCGTCGACAGCACGAGGTGACCGGTCAGGGCCGCCTCGATGGCGATCTGCGCCGTCTCGCGGTCGCGGATCTCGCCGACCATGATGATGTCCGGGTCGGCACGCATCATCGAGCGCAGGCCGCTGGCGAACGTCAGGCCCGCCCTGGGGTTGATCTGAACCTGCGTGATGCCGTCGAGCTGGTACTCGACCGGGTCCTCGATCGTGATGATGTTCTGCTCGATCGTGTTGAGCTGGTTCAGCGCGCCGTACAGCGAGGTCGACTTGCCGGAGCCGGTCGGGCCGGTCACCAGGACCGCGCCATGGGCCTGCGAGAACGCCTTCGTGAAGCGCTCCAGGGCCTGCGGCAGCATGCCGAGCTCCTCGAGCTCGATCATGACCTTCGACTGGTCCAGGATTCGCATGACCACGTTCTCGCCGTACGCACATGGCAGCGTCGCGACACGGAGGTCGATCGGCTTGCCCTCGACCTCGAGCGAGATGCGGCCGTCCTGCGGGATGCGGCGCTCGGCGATGTCGAGGTCGGCGAGGATCTTCACGCGCGAGACGACGGCGGGCACGGCGCTGGCGGGGATCACGGCCGCCTCGCTGAGCACGCCGTCGATCCGGTAGCGAACGCGCATGTCCTCGTCGCCGGGCTCGAAGTGGATGTCGGAGGAGCCGCGCTCGACGGCCTCCTTGATGACCCGGTGCACGAGCTGGATGACCGACGAGTCCTCGCCCGAGGCGCCGAAGTTGATCGGGGCCTGCTCCTTGAACTCGTACATCGGGCCTGCGGGCACGGACGGTTCCTGCCGGTGGGGCTCGGCGATCTCGTCGTCCTCGAGCGGGGCCGAGGCGCCGTTGCCGAAGTCCGGGTCCTCGAGGCGCTCGAGCAGCAGGTCGATGCCCGCCGCCGAGGCGACCGCGGGGCGCACCTCGTAGCCGGTCATGACGCCGATGTCGTCCTGGGCGAGCACATTGGCCGGGTCGGACATGGCGACCAGCAGCGTGCGCTCGCCGGCGAACGAGACCGGTACGGCCTGGTAGCGCCGGGCCGCCGCGGGAGTGACGAGCTTGGCAGCGTCAGGGTCGACGCGGTAGACGCTGAGATCGACGTGGTCGAGACCGAAGCGCTCGGCGACCGCTCGCGCGAGCTGGTCGTCGGTGAGCGTGCCTTCCTTGAGCAGCAGCCGCTCGGGCAGCGCGCCCTGATCCTCCGCGCGCGCGACGGCCTCGTCCACGACCCCCTGCTCGACGAAGCCGAGGTCGACGATCACGTCCGTGAGCACGCGGCCGGACCCACCGCGCCGTGATGGCGTGGTGACCCCGTTGCCCTTCTTCTTGGGTGGTGCCCCGGTCTGTGCTGGAGGATTCATGTGATGGCGATGGTCGTGGCGGCCGCGCGCATCGCCTCGCGCGGCGCCTCAAGGCCGGTCCAGCGCTCGAACGACGCTGCGCCTTGTGCGACCAGGACCTCCAGACCGTCGATCACGCGTGCCCCTCGTGTTCTCGCCGCTTCGAGGAATTGCGTGCCTCCGGCCCGGTAGACCAAGTCCACAACCAGGCTTCCGGCACTCAGTTCATCGGCCTCGATCGGAAGCGCCTTGAACGGGTCCTCCCCGGATTCGAGCCCCACCGAGGTGCAGTTGACGACGATGTCAGCGCGCCCGCAGACCTCCACCGCGCGCACGCCCAGCGCGCCCGCCAGCTCCGTGGCTCGCTCCGGGGTGCGGTTCCAGACCGAAACCTGCGCTCCGGCGGTCCGCAGCGCCCAGGCCACGGCACGCCCCGCTCCGCCCGCCCCCAGGACCAGCGCCGAACGGCCGTCCACGCGCTCGCCGATCGCCGCGATCAGCCCGGGGGCGTCGGTGTTGTCGGCGTGGATGCGGCCGTCCTCGAAGGTCAGCGTGTTCGCCGCGCCGATCGCCTGCGCCGCCACCGTCATCTCGTCGGCCAGCGCCAGCGCGGCGTGCTTGTGCGGGATCGTGACGTTGACGCCGCGGAAGCCCGCCGCCGGCAGCGCCCGCACCGCGTCCTCGAAGAGCTCCGGCGGCAGCGGCAGCCGCAGGTAGCGCCAGTCCGCCAGCCCGGCGGCGGCGAGCGCCGCGTTCTGCATCTGCGGCGAGCGCGAGTGCGCCACGGGCCAGCCGCAGACACCGAGGTAGGTCGTCAACAGTCGACGGGCGACTTGCCGCCGAGCTCCTTGCGCTTGGCGTCGTAGGCCTCGGAGTCGCGCGTGAACTCGGACAGGGTCGACGAGAAGTTGTGCGCGCCGTTCCCGCAGGGCTTGATCACGTAGAACAGGTAGTCCTCGCGCGCAGGGTTGGCCGCCGCCTCGAGTGACTTGCGGCCCGGGTTGCCGATCGGCGTCGGCGGCAGGCCGCCCACCTTGCGCGTGTTGTAGGGCGTGACCTCCTCCAGCTCGCTCACCTTCAGCGGCTCGGACCAGTTGCGCTTCTCGTAGCGGATCGTCGCGTCGATGCCGAGCGGCTCGCCCATGGCCAGGCGGTTGTAGATCACGGCCGCCACCAGCGAGCGCTCCTTGTCGATCTGCACCTCGCGCTCGATCAGCGAGGCGATGATGAGGATGTCGTAGCGGGTCAGGTTCTTGCGCTTGGCGTAGCGCATGTCGATGCCGTTGAAGTTGTCCTCGAAGGCGGCGAGCTGCTTGCTCACCAGATCGCGCGCCGGGCTGCCGTCGACCAGCGTGTAGGTGGCCGGGAACATGAAGCCCTCGGCCGTGTCGGTCCCGCGCGGCGCGCCGAGCCGGCGGATCCGGCGCAGCACGCGGCGCTCGCTCGCGGCCTTGCGGTAGCTGCCCTTCAGCGGCTGCTTGTCGACCACCGGCGCCGCCTCGCGGATCGAGAGGCCCTCCGGCACGGTGACGTTGACGGTGGGCACGACCTTGACCTTCGGGCCCTTCTCCAGCGCCGCGATGGCGTCGCCGTAGCTCATGTCCTGCGTCAGCGTGTACTCGCCGGGCCGCAGCGAGCCGCGGCGGCCGGTCAGGGTGGCGTTGAGCTCGAAGAAGCTCCCGCTGGCGACGACGCCCTTCTCGGCCAGCAGATCGCCGATCGTGCCCGCGTCGGTGTTCTCGGGGATCGAGACCTGCACGGGCTCCCCGGAGCCGTCGCCGTGGAAGGGCTGGAAGACGGCGTTGATCATGTAGAGGGCGAAGCCGATCGCCAGCAGGGCGACGACGGCGAGGATGCGGCGGCCCCACGAGCTTCCGCCGCGCGGGCGGGGCGCCGGCCGGCGGCGGATG
Organism: uncultured Solirubrobacteraceae bacterium; assembly: GCA_963835525.1. Lineage (GTDB taxonomy): Bacteria > Actinomycetota > Thermoleophilia > Solirubrobacterales > Solirubrobacteraceae > DASSUW01. Next base: position 48,415 of record CAWIFM010000007.1, on the reverse strand, counting down.
GGCCGGCGTGACGACGGCACGCGGCGCGGGGGTGGCGGACGATCCTGGACGACGGTCACGGTGGGGGCGGGATCCTCCCACTCGAGATCGTAGGTCTCGTCGCGGCGGTCAGGCGGCGCCGTCTCCTGGAACGTCTCCGCGGGCGGGGGCGGCTGCTCTCGCCGGGCCGCGCGCTCGGCAGCGGCCCGGGCGCGCTCCTCGGCGGAGCGCTCCCCGTCTTCTCCCTTGCGGCCGAAGGCCATCAGGAGGTGTGCCGATCCTCCGCTTCCAGCAGCAGGTGGAGCGGCAGGCCGTCCTCACCGGGGACGACCTTGAGGGTCCCGACGACGGGAACCATCAGGCCCTGGCCATGCATGTAGGTGCTCTGTACGTCCACGGAATCGATCTCCCCCGATGCAAGCTGGCGCAACTGCTCCTGCTGCTGCGTATACCCGGCGCGGTCATGCGGCGACGGCCAATAGGCCTTCGCGAACGCGTTCTCCTGGTACCCCACCAGTCTTGCAAACGCAGGGTTCAGCTCGCGGAACCGGCCGTCGAGACCGAGGATAGCCATCGGGTTGCCGGCATCGTCGAACCCGTGGCGCGGCGGGCGGGCGGTGATCTCCGACTTGCGCTTGAGGTCCTGCGCGGGCGTGTTCCCGCGGCGCAGGCCGCTGCGCTGCGCCGACGCGGGCACGCCCTCGCCGCGGGCGGCGGCCAGCAGCTGCTGGAAGACCTCGGTGACGCCTGAGTTGCCGTCGGCGGCGCTCTGCTGGGCCGCGCGCTTGGCCTGCTCGGCCTCGCGGCGGGCGATCACGGCTGCCTGGCCGGCGGAGGTCAGGCCAGCCTTGACGTCCTCGAGCTGCTTGAGCGCGAAGGTGAGCTCGGCCTGCATCGCCTCGACCTTGCGGTCGCCGGCCTCGGCGGCCGAGCGGGCGGCGGCGGCATCCTCGCGCAGGCCGCGCAGGCCCTCGAGGTCCGTGCGGAGCGTCTCGATCCCTTCGCGCGCGTCCTCGGCGATGCGGCGGACGGCGGTCAGCTCGGAGCGCAGCTCGGCGCCCTGGGCCTCGAGCGCGGCGCCGGCGGTCTGGCCGGACTCGACGACGTCCTTGCCGAGCCGCTCGACGCGCTCGCCGATCGCCTCCAGCCGCTCGCGGCCGGTGGTCATCTCGGTGCGCAGGGCCTGGGCCTTGGCGTCGAGGTCGGTCAGCTTCTCGGTGGCCTTCTTGGCCGTCGCTGCGTCGGTCTTGGCGGCCTCGGCGGAGTCGGCGGCGCGCTTGATGTCGACGGCCAGCGCGGTGTGGCGCTCGTCGGCGGCGGTCAGCTCGCGGCGCAGGGCGACGGCCTCGTCGCGCGCGGCGGCGGCGTCGTCGCGGGCGGCGGCGGCGGCCTCACCGGCGGTGGCGGCCTGCTCGCGGGCGCCGAGCGCCTCGTGGCCTGCGTGCTCGACCTGCGAGCGGGCGACCTCGACCTCGGCGCCGAGCCGGGCGAGGGCGGCGTGCAGCTCCTCGACCTCGGGACGGCCGCCGGTCGCGGCCTCCTGGGCGGAGCGGGCGACGGTGGAGACCTCGTCGAGCCGGTCGCGCAGGGCGCGGACGTCGGTGAGCACCCCGCCGGCGCCGCGGTCGACCTCGGCCAGGCGCTCCTGGAGCTCCTCGACGACGGAAGTGTTGTCGCGACCGGCCTTGGCGGCCTCGGCGGCGAGCGCCTCGGCGCGGGCGGCGACGGCCGCGGCCTCGTCGACGCGCGGGTCGGCCTCTGCGGAGCGCAGCTGCTCGACGGCGGCGGCGAGCTCGTCGACGCGCGGGTCGGTCTGTCGCGCTGCCTCCACGGCGGCAGCGAGCTCGTCGACGCGCGGATCCGGGCCGGCGTGCCGCAGCGCCTCGACGGCGGCGGCAAGCTCGTCGACGCGGGGGTCCGGGCCGGCGTGCCGCAGCGCCTCGACGGCAGCGGCGAGCTCGTCCACCCGGCGGTCGGCGGCGAGTTCGTCGAGCCGCCGCGCAATCGCGTGGTTGGCGTCGGCCACCTCGCCGACGCGCGCCAGAGCGTCCTCGCGGACGGTCTCGGTCGCGCTCGCGAGCGTCTCGAGGCGGACGTTCAGGGTGCGCTCGGTCTCGGCCAGCTCGTCGATGCGGCGGGTGGTCGCCTCGCCGGCGGCCGACAGCTCGGCCAGGCGCATGCGCAGCGCCTGCTCGGCGCTGCGGAGCGCGTCGACCTCGCCGCCGAGCTCGACGGCCTGGGCGGCCGGGATCGCCGGGTCGCTCTCGCGCTCCTCGAGCGAGCGACGCAGCTCCTCGACCTGGGCGACGGTGCGCTCGCCGGCGGCACGGAACTCGTCGCGCTCGCGGCGGGCCTCGTCGAGCCAGCCGCGGACGTGCTCCTGCTGGGCGCGCAGCGCGTCGTGGTCGCGCCGGAGGGTCTCGACCTCGCCGGACGTGGCGCGGAGCGCGGCGATCTCCTCGCGGACGGCGTTCAGCTCGGCGGCGCTCTGGTGCAACGTGCCGAGCTCGGCGCGCAGCGCGTCGAGGTCGTCGGTGGACTGAAGGGCGTCGAGGCGTTCCTCGAGGGTGGCGAGGCCGGCGGTGGCGGTCTGGAGGGCGTCGAGGCGAGCCTGGAGCGCCGGGATGGCCGCGACCTGCTGGTGCAGCGGGTCGAGGTCGGGCAGCCCGCCGCGCAGTGACTCGACCTGGCCGCGCAGGGCGTTCAGGTCGGCGGCGCCGGAGCGGAGCGCCTCGAGCTCGGCGCGCAGGGTGTCGAGCTCAGCGGTTCCGGTGCGCAGCGGCGCGAGCTCCTGGCGCAGCGCGTCGACGTCCGCGGCGGTCGCGCGCAGCGGCTCGATCTCCTCGCGGAGCGCCTGGACATCGGCGGCGCTAGCGCGCAGCGGCGCGAGCAGGGCCTCGACGTCGGCCGCGCTGGCAAGCCCGTCGCGCAGGCCGTCGATGCGGGCGCGCGTGGCCTCGAACTCGCGGGCGAGGTCGTCGAGCCGGCGGCGGTCGTCGCCCGCCTCGGCGTGCTCGACGGTGACGGTCGCGAGCTGCTCGCGCAGGGCGTCGGCCTCGCGCTGGACGTGCTCGACGCGCTGCAGCGCGGCGGCGAGCTCGGCGCGGGACGCCTCGGCCTCACGGGCGCGGTCGCGCTCCAAGCGGTCGAGCGTGGCGGCCAGCTCGGTACGGGCAGCCTGGGCGGCCTCCTCGTGCTCGGCGCGGACCTGCTCGAGCTGGGCGGCGAGGGCGCTCTCGTCGGCGCCGGTGCCGATCTCGGCGAGGCGGGCCTCGACCTCGGCGGCGCGGCGCGAGGACTCCTGAACGGCCTCTTCGGCGCGGCGCTGGGCCTCGGCGACGGCGGTGGCCAGGCGAGCGTCGGCGGCAGCCGAGGACTCGGCGCGCTGGCGCTCCAGGCGGTCGAGGCGGGCGGCCAGCTCGGCGCGCGCGGCCTCGGCGACGTCGAGCGCTCGGCCGCGGTCGTGATTGTCCTGCTCGGCGTCGAGCTTGGCGCGCTCGAGCCGCTCGAGGCGGGCGAGAAGCTCCTTGTCGTCGCTGCTGCCGCCGGCGGCGGCGAGGCGCTGGACCTCGGCGCGAAGGGCGGCGGCCTCGCGCTCGGCGGCCTCGGCGCGGCGCTCGGCGGCCTGGCGGGCCTCCTCGAGCTGGCCGGGAAGACCGAGCGCGACGCGCTCGAGCTCGTCGATCCGCTCCATCGCCGACAGCAGGCGCGCCACCACGGCGGCCGCGTCGTCGAGGTCGGCGACCGAGTTGCCCTGGATGCCGGGGTCGAGATTGGTGAGGCGCTCCTCGACTTCAGCGTCGGCCTCGGCGCGGACGGCCTCGCGGCGGGCCAGCTCGGCCTCCACCCACGGGGTCGCCTTCAGCGGGCGGAAGACGACGAGCGTGCCGGCCGTGCGCCAGCCCTCCCAGGGCTGCGGCTCGGTCTCGAGCGCCTGGCGCATCGCGCGCACCACGACGGGGTGCTGGGCTCGCATGCGCTGGAGCATGAGGTTGGTCGGGAGCTCGAAGCCGAGGTCCTCGAGGAAGAGCGAGAAGTCGAAGCCCTCGTCGAGCTTGACCGGGACGAAGACGGCCTCCATCGAGAAGTCGTCGCCCTCGGCCATGATGGCGGTGACCTCGACGCGGCCGGGCGCGCTGGGCGCCTCGCCGGCCTCCAGGAAGCGTCGCCAGGTCTCGGCCGCGGCCGGGACGGGCGCCTTGATCAGCGTCTGGAAGAAGGACTGACCGAGCACCTCGGCGGCCGGGCGGCCGAACAGCAGCTCCGCCGGCTCGGACCACTTCGACACCGAGCCCTGACCGTCGGTCAGGACGAAGTAGCCGCCGATGATCTGCCGCAGGACGTCGTCCAGCGCGTCGGCTGGGCCGCCGGCCGGATCATCGAGGCCCGCGGGGATCGCGGGCGTGGTGCTCTTGATCGAGGACTCCACTCACTCCTCTATCGGCAGCACCCCCTCGTACATTCAGCCATTCGTCGAGAAGAACGGCCGCCGCGCGAGAATCCAGCGAGGCCTCTCCCCCGGCCTGCTGCGCCAGGGACGTGGTGAAGCGCTCGTCGTAGAGCTCGATCGGGACCCGCGTGACGGCCCCCAGGCGGTCAGCGAATTGACGCGTCTCGCGCGTCTGGGCGCTGTCGCCACCGCTCAGCGAGACCGGCAGGCCGATGACGATCCGCTCGGCGCCGAGCTCGTGCGCCAGCGCGGCGATCTGCCGCAGCCCGACCTTGGTGCCGGGCCTCAGGATCGGCTCGAGCGGCGTCGCCAGCGTGCCCGACGGATCAGATGCCGCGGCGCCGCAGCGGGCCGCGCCGTAGTCAAGCGCCAGAACCCGCAAGGGCGCGCTCGATCTCCGCGCGCGCGGCGGCCAGGGCGTCGGGGAGCTTCTCGGGGTCCTTGCCGCCGGCCTGGGCCATGTTGTCGCGGCCGCCGCCGCCGCCGCCGACCGCCTGCGCCGCCGCCTTGATCACCGTGCCGGCCTTGACGCCGCGCTCGATCGCGCCCGGGGTCGCCGCCACGAGCAGGTTCACGCGTCCGTCGCCGGGGACGCCGAGGACGACGACCGCCGGGTCGCCGAGCTGGTTCTTGATGCGGTCGGCGAGGTCGGGGAGGGCCTTCGGGTTGTCGAGCTGCTTGATCTCGAACGCCGCCTTGATGCCGTCGAGCTCGACCGTCTCGAACGACGTGTCGGCCGGGGCGGTCTGCTGCGACTGCTTCTCCAGCTCGCGGCGCTTGCGCTCGCGGTCGGCCGCCACCTCGGCGACCTGGTGCGGCGAGGTGCGCAGGACGTGCGCGGCCTCGGTCAGCACGCGGTCGTTGTGGCGCAGCTCGTCGAGCGCGGCCGCGCTGGTGATCGCCTCGATCCGGCGCACGTTGGCCGCCGACGAGGTCTCGGTGGTGATCTTGAAGGCGCCGATCACGCCGGTGCTGCGCACGTGGGTGCCGCCGCACAGCTCGCGCGACCACTGGCCGTCGCCGACCTCGACCATCCGCACGACGTCGCCGTACTTCTCGCCGAACAGCGCCATCGCGCCGAGCGACTTGGCCTCGTCGAGCGTGGTGGTGAGCGCGCGGACCGGGTGGTCGGCCACGATCTCGCGGTTGACCGCGTCCTCGACCGCGCGGACCTCCTCGTCGGTCATCGGCGCGCTGTGCGTGAAGTCGAACCGCAGCTTGTCGGGGCCGACGTAGGAGCCGGCCTGGCGCACGTGGGTGCCGAGCGCGTCGCGCAGCGCCGCGTGCAGCAGATGGGTGGCGGTGTGGTTGCGCTCGGTCAGGCGGCGCGCGGGGTCCACGCGCGCGACCACGCGCTCGCCCTCGTGCAGCTCGCCCTTGATCGGCTCCAGCACCAGCGCCTGGTCGTCGCCGACGCGTACGACGTCGAGCACGCGCGCCGCGCAGCCGCCGTCCTCGCACTCGATCACGCCGTCGTCGTGGATCTGGCCGCCGCCGGTGGCGTAGAACGGCGACTCGACGAGCTTGGCCAGCACCCGCCCGTCCTCCTGCGCGATCGATGCGACGGCGGTCGCCTGCTCGATCGTCTCGTAGCCGGTGAAGGTGGTGACGTCGGTGCTCTCGGCGAACGCGGCGATCCGCTCGCGGTCGCTGTCGGCGGCGCCGCGGCCGGGGCTGCGCGCGCGCCGGCGCTGCTCGTCCATCAGCTCCTCGAAGCCCTGCTCGTCGACGCCCATGTCCTGCTCGGCCGCCAGCTCGAGCGTGAGCTCCAGCGGGAAGCCGTGGGTGTCGTGCAGGAGGAACGCCTGGTCGGCGCCGATGCCCTCCTCGCCCGCGTCCTTGGCGCGCGCGATCACGTCGTCGAGCAGCCGCATGCCCTGCTCGAGCGTGCGGCCGAACTGCTCCTCCTCGCGCGCGAGCCACATCCGGATCGTGTCCTTGTGCTCGTGCAGCTCGGGGTACGCGGGCGCCATCAGCTCCTGCACGACGTCTCCGTAGCGGACGAGGAAGCCCGGCTCGATGCCGAGCCGCCGCCCCTGGACGATGGCGCGGCGCATCAGCCGCCGCAGCACGTAGCCGCGCTCCTCGTTCGACGGGACCACGCCGTCGGCGACGAGGAAGCTCATGCCGCGGGTGTGGTCGGCGAGGATCCGCATCGCGCGGTCGACCTCGAAGGTCTCGCCGTAGCGCTTGCCGCTGAGCTCCTCGCTGAGGTCGACGAGCGGGCGGATCTGGTCGGTCTCGAACACCGACGTCGTGCCCTGCATGATCGCCGCCAGGCGATTGAGGCCGAGCCCCGTGTCGATGTTGTTGGCCGGCAGCGGGGTGAGCGTGTTGACCGGGTTCTGGTCGTACTGCATGAACACGAGGTTCCAGTACTCCAGGAAGCGCTCGTTCTCGCCGCCCGGCAGGTCGTCCTCGGCGCCGAACTCGAGCCCGCGGTCGAGGTAGAGCTCGCTGCAGGGCCCGCAGGGGCCGGTGGGGCCCGCCTGCCAGAAGTTCTCGCTGCGCGGCAGCAGGACGATCCGCTCGCGCGGGACGCCGATGCCCAGCCAGACCTCGATCGCCTCCTCGTCGGGGCCGAGGCCGAGCTCCTCGTCGCCCTCGAAGACCGTCGCCCAGATCTTGTCGGGTTCGAATCCGAAACCCTGGATCGAGAGCTCCCACGCGAACTCCGCGGCGCCCTGCTTGAAGTAGTCGCCGACCGAGAAGTTGCCCAGCATCTCGAAGAACGTGAGGTGCCGGTAGGTCGAGCCGATGTTGTCGATGTCGACCGTCCGGAAGCACTTCTGGCAGGAGGTGAGCCGATTGTGCGGCGGCGCCTCCTGGCCCAGGAAATACGGCTTCAGCGGGTGCATCCCGGCGCTGATGAGCAGCGTCGACGGGTCGTACGCGGTCGGGACGAGCGAGGCCGACGGCAGCCGCGTGTGGTCGCGCGACTCGAAGAACTCCTGGAACGTGCGGCGGATCTCGTCGGTCTTCATGGAACGATGCAGTCTAGGTGGAGCCGCCCAGAGTCACAGCCACCCGCGTGGTCTACGAGAACCGCTGGATGCGGCTGCACGAGGATCGGACCGAGCGCGCGGACGGGACGCCCGGGTTGTACGCGTGGATCGAGAAGCCGCCGGCCGCGGTGATCGTCCCGCGCGACGGCGACCACGTGTGGATGGTCGAGCAGTACCGCCACCCGGTGGGCGAGCGGTTCTGGGAGTTCCCGCAGGGCGCCTGGGAGGACTCGCCGGGCGCCTTGGCGGAAGATCTGGCGCGCGGCGAGCTGGCCGAGGAGACCGGCCTGCGGGCGGGCCGGCTCGAGAACCTGGGCCGGCTGCACTTCGCCTACGGCATCAGCGACCAGTCATTCGACGTGTGGCTGGCTCTCGACCTCGTTCCCGGCGAGCAGGCGCTGGAGGCGACCGAGGCGGATCTTCGGGTGGCGCGGGTGGCGGTCGCCGAACTAGAGGCGATGATCGGGCGCGGGGCGGTGCGTGACGCCGCGACGGTGGCCGCGTGGCATCTGGTGACGCGAACGTCAACTTCGGCTGGGTAGGGAAGCCGGCCGCCCTACCCAGCAGGCAGTTGACGTTCGATGGTCCCGTAGCCGACCACGACGTCACCACGCAGCAGGCACGCGGTCTGGCCCGGGGCAGCGCCGTCCACGGCATCCTCCAGCGCGAGCTCGAGCCGCTTGTGCGTCCCGGGCCCGACGTCACCGGCCACCCGGCACGGCACGGCCCGCGAGCGGTAGCGCAGCTTGACCGCGTCGACCTCCGCGCCCGCGCGCAGCAGGCGGGCGCCGCGGACCGCGACCGCGCGCGTGGCCAGGGCCGAGCGCGGGCCGACCGTGACGCGATTGGACGCCGCGTCCTTGGCCAGCACGTAGAGCGGCTCCGGCGCCCCCAGCCGCAGGCCCTTGCGCTGGCCGACCGTGAAGCGGTGGTGGCCGTCGTGGCGGCCGAGCACCCGGCCCGCCTGGTCGACGAGATCGCCGGGCCGGTCCGCCACATCGCCGTGGCGGGCCAGGAACGCCGTCTTGCCGACCCCGGCCAGGAAGCAGAGGTCCTGCGACTCGGCCTTGGAGGCGACCGGCAGCTCGGCCTCGGCGGCGAGTGCGCGCACCTGCGGCTTGGTGAGGTCGCCGAGCGGGAAGCGCAGCCGCGACAAGGTGCGCGGCGACACGGCGGCCAGCATGTACGTCTGGTCCTTGGCGGGGTCGGCGGCGGCGCGCAGGAGCCCGTCGGCGGTCGTGCGCGCGTAATGCCCGGTGGCCAGGGACCCCGCACCCACGCGATCGGCGAACTCGACCATCGCGTCGAGCCGCACGTGGCCGTTGCAGCCGACGCAAGGGTTGGGCGTCACGCCGCCGCCGTAGCCGGCCAGGAAGGGCTCGACGACGCCGGCCCGGAACTCGGCCCGCAGGTCGAGCGTGAAGTGCGGCAGCCCCATCCGGTGCGCGAGCGAGCGCGCCAGCCGGACCGCGTGCGCCGAGCAGCACGACGACTCGGCGTCGTTCTCGGGATCCGCCCACAGCTCGAGCGTCACCGCCGCGGCGTGCTCGCCGGCCAGCAGCGCGGCGACCGCGGAGTCGACACCGCCGCTCATCGCCACCAACGTCCGCTCCGGGATCGGCAGCCACGACCGCATCGGCACGGGCGGCGGCGCCCAGCGCGCGGTGCAGCGCGTCGGCGACCAGGTCGGCGGCGTGGAACTTGCCCGGCGACAGCCCGCCGAGCTCGGCGGCGATGGCCTGCGGGCTCACGCGCGCGGCGTCGAGCACGTGCTCGCCGTCGACCAGCGTGACGGCGGCGGAGCCGGCCGCCGTCATCGCCCCGCAGCCGGACGCCTCGAAGCCCGCGCCCACCACCCGCTCGCCTTCGACGGCGAGCGAGAAGCGGATCAGGTCACCGCACGCGGCGCCCCCCGCGGCGCCGTCGTGCGCGCCGGGCGGGCGGACGCCCAGCCCGGCGGGATGCTCGAGGTGCTCGCGGAAGGACTCCACGAGCACCGAGTCTAGGTGCGGATCAGAACTGCTTGCCGCAGCGCGCGAGATTCGCGCCGGCGAAGCGCTTGTCGGCGCTCTTGATAGCCGGCACGCCCGCGGCCTTGGTGCCCTTCGCGACGTCCAGGAGGACCGCGGGCTTGGCCTTCGGCGTGATCGCGACCGACAGCTTGTGGACTCTGCGCGGCGTACACGTCGATGTCCTTCACCGTCGCGGCGTGGAACGTCTGCCACTTCGTCGGCGCATTGATCGCCTGCAAGTCGGCAGCGAAGCTCGCCCACACGGCGTCGAGCTCGTTGTAGCCGGCGATCCGCCTTGCGGAGCGACCCGGCGGGATAGGCGAACGGCACGCTGTCATAGCGGTTCGAATGCGCGAAGCAGACCTTGTCGACGGCCTTCAGATACGAGTCGACGTAGATGCCGTTCGAGTTCTGGCGCGCGTCGACGACGGCCTGGTCGATCGTGGCGCTGTCGACGTAGCCGACGAGCGTGTCGGCGCGCAGCGTGCGGTCGGCGACCACAACGGTCGGCGACTGCTCGACGCTGACGCCGCGGGCGATGCGGCCGTACTTGGAGATCTTCTGCAGCGGCGCCGTGTGCACGAACACGCGGCCGTCCCAGCGGTTGACCTTGGTGAGCGCCTTCTCGACGGCCTTGTCGTCGTACGACTTGCCGTTGGAGAACAGCATCACGAGAACCTTGTTGTCGCGGATCGCCTTGCGGACCGGCTTGGGCAGGCCCTTGAGGTCCTGGGCGGGCTCGCCGGCGGCGGCGCCCTTGGCGGCGTTGCCCTGCTTGCCGGCCTTGGTGGCGGGCGTGGTGCCGGCCGCGGACTCCCCAGCGTCGACCCCGTCGACGCTCTCCTGCTGCTGGAGCTGCGAGTTGGCGGCGTCGACGGCATCCTCGGCCGCGTCGCGGACCTGGCCGGGCTGGCTGGTGGACGTCCCGGCCGGCTCGAGCGGCGGGGTCTCCTCGGGCTTGGGCCGGAGGAAGAGCATGTAGGCGCCCAGCACCGCGACGGCGAGGACGAGGACGATTCGGATCGGCGGGGAGATCTGGCTCACGACCTCGCGTATCGGCACTCGAGCCGCGAAGGTTGAGCCGGATTGGGGTGCGAACCCTACGTCTGGCGGGGGTACGGCGAGCCGCATCCCGAGCTCGGAGAGCTGGGCGGCGTCGACCGGCGCCGGGGCGCCCGTCAGCAGATCCGCGCCGCTCGCCGTCTTGGGGAACGCGATCGTGTCGCGGATCGAGTCGCGCCCGCCGAGCAGCGCCGCGATCCGGTCGATGCCGAGCGCGATCCCGCCGTGCGGGGGCGCGCCGTAGCGCAGCGCCTCGAGCAGGAAGCCGAAGCGCGCCTCGGCCTCCTCCTCGCTGATGCCGAGCGCCTTGAAGACCTGCTGCTGGACCTCGGGGCGGTTGATACGGATCGACCCGCCGCCGATCTCCGAGCCGTCGAGCACGACGTCATAGCCCTTGCTGCGCAGCGACCCCGGATCCGCGAAGTCACCCACCGGCGCGGTGAACGGGTGGTGCATCGCGTCCCAGCGCCCCTCCTCCTCGTTCCACTCGAACATCGGGAAGTCGACGACCCACAGCAGCGCGTGGCCGGCGCCCGCCGTCAGGTCGAACCTGCGCGACAGCTCGAGCCGCAGCTCGCCGAGCGCCTGCGCCGCGACGGCCGGCTTGTCGGCGACCGCGAGCAGCAGGTCGCCGGGCTGGGCGCTGAGCAGCCGCCCGATCGCGGCCCGCTCGTCATCGGACAGGAACTTGGCGATCGGCGAGCGCCACGAGCCGTCCTCCTCGACGAACGCCCACACGAGCCCGCCGGCGCCGAAGCGCTTGACCAGCTCGGTCAGCTCGTCGAGCTCGCGGCGCGGCACCTCGCGCGCCCCCGCGTTGATCCCGCGCACGACCTCCGCCGTCGCGAACACCTTGAACTCGCTGCCCGCGACCGCCTCGCTCAGGTCCTGGATCTCGAGCCCGAACCGCGTGTCCGGGCGGTCGGAGCCGAAGCGCGCCATCGCCTCGTCGTAGCCGAGCTGCGGCCATGGCGGCGGCGGCGCCTCGAAGCCCGTCTCCTCGAACACGCGCGCGAGCATCCCCTCGATCGTCTCGATGACGTCGTCCTCCTCGACGAACGACATCTCGAGGTCGAGCTGGGTGAACTCGGGCTGGCGGTCGGCGCGCGATGACTCGTCGCGGAAGCAGCGGGCGATCTGGTAGTAGCGCTCGTAGCCGGACATCATCAGCAGCTGCTTGAACAGCTGCGGCGACTGCGGCAGCGCGTAGAAGGCGCCCGGGCTGATGCGCGCCGGCACCAGGAAGTCCCGCGCGCCCTCGGGCGTCGAGCGCGTGAGGATCGGCGTCTCGATGTCGAGGAAGTCGTGCGCGTTGAGGTAGTCGCGCATCGCGCGGGTGATCGTGTGGCGCAGCGTCAGCGAGTCGCGCATCGAGTCGCGCCGCAGGTCGATCATGCGGTGGCGCAGGCGCAGCGCCTCGTCGATCGGCGTGTCGTCGTCGAGCGGGAACGGCGGCGTCTCGGACGTGGCGAGGTGCTCAGCTTCGCGCACCGACAGCTCGATCTCGCCGGTCTTCAGGCGCGGGTTCTCCTTGCCCTCCTCGCGCCGCACGATCTCGCCGGAGACGCTGATCGCGTGCTCGGAGCGCAGCTGCTGGGCGAGCTCGTGGGCCCGCGGCGAGTCCTCGGGGTGGAAGACGAGCTGCAGGATGCCGGAGCGGTCGCGCAGGTCGATGAACACCAGGCCGCCGTGGTCGCGGCGGCGGTGGACCCAGCCGGCCACGCGGACGGTGTCACCGACGCGCGTGGCGTCGAGCTCGCCGGCCCACGCGTCGCGGTACGTGTTGGCCCGCGGCGGTCTCATCGGCGGATGTGGTGCATCACGGTGTCGGTCTCCACGGTGCGCTGCTCGCCGGATTCCATGTCCTTCAGCGCCGTACCCTCGTCGCCGAGGATGGCAACGTACCGGGCCTGCGCGTTGCCCGCCCGCTTGAGCTGACCCTTCAGGCTGCGGCCGGCGAGCTCGACCTGCGCTGCGTGGCCGGCGCGGCGGGCGTCGGCGGCCAGCTGGAAGGCGCCGTTCTTGTACTCGGGCTTGGCGTAGGCGACGTAGAGGTCGAGCGGCGGCGGAGCCGTCGGCGGCGGGTCGGAGGCCAGCAACATCCGCTCCACGCCGGCCGCCCAGCCCATGCCCGGCGTGTGCGGCCCGCCGAGCTGCTCGATCAGCCCGTCGTAGCGGCCGCCGCCGCCGACGCCCGACTGCGCACCCAGCGCGTCGGAGCTGAACTCGAAGACGGTGCGCGTGTAGTAGTCGAGCCCGCGCACCAGCCCCGGGTCCACCTCGTAGGCCAGGCCGGCGGCGTCGAGCAGCGCCTTGACGGTCTCGAAGTGCTCGCGGTCCTCGTCGTTCAGGCGATCGAGCAGCAGCGGCGCTCCGGCCATCACCTGCCGCGTGCCGGGGTGGTCGGCGTCGAACGCCCGCAGCGGGTTGAGGTCGATGCGGTCGCGGACCTCCTGGCTCAGCTCGCCCTCGTACTCGCGCAGATAGCCGCTGCAGCTCGGCCTTGTACTCGGCCCGCGTGTCCGGCGTGCCGAGGCTCGAGAGCCGCAGCCGCAGGTCGCGCGCCTTGATGGCCTCGAGGATCTCGGCGAGCAGGACGATCGTCTCGGCGTCGACTGCCGGTTCGTCGGACCCGATCGCCTCCACGCCCACCTGCCCGAACTGCCGGTAGCGGCCGTGCTGCGGCCGCTCGGCGCGGAAGTACGGCCCCAGGTACCAGAGCTTCACCGGCTGCGCGAGCTTGTGCATGCCGTGCTCCATGTACGCGCGGCAGACCGGCGCGGTGCCCTCCGGCCGGAGCGTCAGCGAACCTCCCCCGCCGTCGTCGAACGTGTACATCTCCTTCTGAACGACGTCGGTCGACTCGCCGACGCCGCGCGCGAACAGCTCGGTCGCCTCGAAGGTCGGCGTCTCGATGCGCGAGTAGCCGGCGCGCTCGAGGATGCCCTTGGCCGTGCGCTCGAGCTCGGCCCGCGCGAGCGCCGCCTCGCCGAGCACGTCGAACGTGCCGCGGGGGGTCTTGATCCGCTCGCTCAAGACGCGAGTTCGTGCAGGAACGGGTTGGTGGCGCGCTCGTCGCCGAGCGTCGTGGCGGGGCCGTGGCCGGGCAGGACCCGGGTCTCGTCGGGCAGCGTCTCGAGCAGGCCGGCGATCGACGCCATCAGCGTGGCGTAGTCGCCGCCGGGCAGATCGGGGCGGCCGATCGAGCCCTGGAACAGCACGTCGCCGTCGAACAGCAGGCCGTGCTCGGCGAGCGAGAAGCTCACGTGGCCGGGGCTGTGACCGGGCGTGAAGATGACGTCGAGGTCGAGCCCCGCGAGGCTGAGGCGCTCGCCGCCGTCGAGCGTCTCCTCCGGGTCGTACGGCTCGAACGGGCCGTAGCCCGGGAAGACGTAGCTGTTGATGTCCTTCAGGATCGGGACCTCGATCCGCGGGCAGTACACGGGCGCGCCGGTGTGGCGCGCGAGCTGCGCGACCGCCCCCACGTGATCGAAGTGCGTGTGGGTGAGCAGGATCGCCTCGACGGGCTGCTCGAGCTCCGCGATCAGGCGGTCGCCCTCCTCACCGGGGTCGATCACGATCGCCCGCTCGGCACCGTCGACGATCCAGCAGTTCTCCTGGAGCGGCCCGACGGTGAGGCAGCGGACGTTCACGTCTTCTGCTGCTGCCTGCGGCGCTGGTTGCGCTGGTAGACCCAGCGGTCGGTGACGTAGGCGAGCGGCGTGTAGAGCAGCACGGCGAAGACGCACAGGAAGATCGACTGGCTGAGCGCGGCGCTGCTGCCGAACACGCCGATCTGCGTGAAGAGGAACAGCAGGCCGGCCATCAGCGCCGCCTTCAGGAACGCGGCGTTCCAGGTCGGCGGCTTGTTCATGCGGCGCTCGCGCGCGGTCTCGCGGCCCGCCTTCTTGAGCTCGTCCTCGGTGGGGCGGCGGCCGGTGCGGCCGCGCGTCTCCACGACGCCCGCCGCGTTGCCTCGGTGCTTGCTGCGGCGCTTGCGCTTCGTCTGTGCCATGACCGTTGGAGGGTAGCGGTCAGTCCAGCAGCGGGGCGCCGCGCAACGGTATGTCCGGGAAGGATTCGAACGCGCTGCGAGGAGCGGGAGCCACGAGCTCGGCCCCGATGACGGTCGCGTGGCGCTGCACCGCCCTGACCACGTCGCCCGGCGTCGTGCGGTCGAGCTCCTCGACGTTGGTGGAGACCTGGACGATGCCCTGCGTGGGCAGCTCGAGCCCGAGAGCGCGCACGCCGGGGAGCGTGCGGATCTCGGCCGCGATCGCCTTGGCCGCCGCCGGCGAGGCGTCGATCTCCACGTTGAAGGCGGCCAGCGGCGGCCGGGCGGCGACGAGCGTGGCGCCGGCGGTCGGATGCGGGCGCGGCGGCCCGGCGTCGGGCGGGATCCGCTCGATCCCGCCGCGCCGCAGCTCGGCGCGCGTGCGGCCGCCGGCGAGGTCGCCGTACAGGTACACCGGGACCTCGAGCTCGTGCCCGATGCGGTCGGCGAGGATCAGCGCCTCGGCGATCGCCGCGCCGCGCTGGGCGCTCTCCAGATAGACGATCGGCGCCACGTCGATCACGCCCACACGCGGGTGCGCGCCCGCGTGATGCGTCAGGTCGATCCGGGCGATCGCCTCGCGCGCGCCGTCGATCACGCGCTGGGCCAGCTCGCCCGGCTCCCCGCGCAGCGTGAACACCGACCGGTGGTGGTCGGGGTCGGAGGAGTGGTGGATCAGGCCGGGCCCGAAGGCGGCGGCGATGGCGGCGACGGCCTCGGGGTCGCGGCCCTCGGAGACGTTGGGGACGGCGAGGAGCAGGCGCGTGTCGTATCAGAACGCCCCCGAGCCTGCCGCGGGCTCGGGGGCGTTCTCTGGGGGTCGAGCCTGCGGGGGGTCAGGCGTCGACGGCGACCGCCGGATGCATCCGCTCGCGGATGCGATCGGCGACCGAGGGGGTCCGCCGGTGGGCGAGGATGCCGGCCGCGCGGGCGCGCATGTGCGCGAGCACGTAGGGCGCACCCGGGAGGGCGGCCGTCACGGCGCGGTTCTCGTCGATCGCGAGCGCCGCGGCGACGACGCCCTTGAGCTCGCCGACGATGATCTGGCCGGAGGGCCACTCGTCCTCGGTCGACCAGCCGAGCCGGACCAGCTCGGGCACGTCGTCGACGCGGGCGTCGCGGATCACGTAGGCGGTGGCGGAAAACATGCGGGGAGCTCCTTGGGGGCGGAGTTGGAGTGCTGCCCTCTTAGACGCATAGACCGCTCGCCTATTCCATGTGATACCTCACCCCCACGATTTGGTCCGCGACGGCGCCTGCTCCGTAGCACTGTGCGTGAAGGCACTCGTGACGGGAGCGACCGGGTTCGTCGGCGGACGCCTGGCTGACAGCCTGGCGGCCGGCGGCGCGGACGTGCGCTGCCTCGTGCGCGACCGCGCCCGCGCGCAGGTCGGACACGAGCTGCACGAGGGGGACGCCCTCGACGCCGGCAGCCTGCGCGGCGCCGGCGAGGGAGTCGACGTCGCCTACTACCTGATCCACGGCATGGGCCGCGGCAGCGACGGCGACTTCAGCTCGCGCGACCGCGAGGCGGCACGCAACTTCGCGCGCATGGCGCGGCGCGAGGGCGTCGGCCGCGTGGTCTACCTCGGCGGCCTCGGCGAACCGGGCTCGCCGCACCTGCGCTCGCGCCACGAGACCGCCGGCGTGCTGGCCGCCGAGGGCCCGCCGCTGACCTACTTCCGCGCCGCGATGGTGGTCGGGGCGGGCAGCGAGTCGTTCCGCACCCTCTACTACCTGGCCAGGCGGCTGCCGGTGATGGTCGCGCCGGCGTGGCTACGGATCCGCACCCAGCCGATCGGGATCGACGAGGTGCTGGCCTACCTGCGGGCGGCGCCGGACACGCCCGCCAGCGAGGGCCGCACGATCGAGATCGGCGGCGCGGACGTGATCACTTACGGCGACATGCTGCGCGTGACGGCGCGCGAGCTCGGCCGGCGCGAGCCACGGATGCTGCCGGTGCCGCTGCTGACGCCGAAGCTCTCGTCGCTGTGGATCGGGTTGGTCACGCCGGTCGACACCGAGGTCGCGCGGCCGCTGATCGAGGGGCTCAGCACCGAGACCGTCGTCACCGACCGCTATGGCGCGGCGCTGTTCGACGTCGATCCCGCGCCGTTCGCCGAGACCGTGCGGCGGGCGCTCGAGCGCGACTAGCGCGCGAGGTAGGCGACCATCCGGCTCGTGAGCGCCTCGGCGCGGCGCAGCTCGTCGGGCCCGCCCGCCGCCGGCTCGGCGAGGCGCTCGGCGATCGGCTCGAGCAGGTCGCGCGCGCCGTCGAGCGCGAGGTCGACGCAGATCCGCGCGGCCGCGCGGGCGGTCTCGCGGTCGGCGGTCCACAGCGTCTCGAACCGCCGCTCGCCCGCCTGGCCCGGCGGTTCCCAGCCGACCATGCAGGCGGCGCGGTCCGCCGCGTCGCAGACCACGACCCACTCCCGGGCCAGCGGGTCGCCCCGCCCGATCGGGACCTCGACCGGTCCGCCGGGCGGGCGTCGCGGCTCCGGGAAGTCGGCGAACACGAAGGCCGCCTCGGCGCCTCCGGCGAGCTCACGCCAGCGGCGCTCGCTCGCGTGGAAGTGGCGCCGTTCCTGGAAGGCGCCGAACAGCAGCAGGTCGGCGGCGCCGTAGGCGCACTCGTCCTCGATCGCGTGACTGATCGCCACGAGGCTCCGCTTCGGCAGCAGGTTCACGGGCAGCTCCGGCCGCAGCCGTCGCAGGCCCGCGAACACCGAGGTCGGCCCGTGGTCGACGCTGCGCCGCGCCCGCTCGATCGCGGCCTGGACCGGCAGGCCCTCCTCCCGCAGCCGCAGCGCGAGGCGCAGCACCTCGACGTCGCGCTCGTCGTAGCGGCGATGGCCGCTCGCCAGCCGCTGCGGCTCGGGGAAGCCGTAGCGCGACTCCCACGCCCGCAGCGTCGCCTCGCCGATGCCGGCCCGCTCGACCACGTCGCGCATCCGCAGGCCCTCGGGCGTCACGTCAGGCCCTCGGCGAGATCGCGCAGCCGCGCGAGCCCGAGCCGCACGCGACTCTTCGCCGTCCCGAGCGGCACCCCGATCGCGGCGGCGATCTCGCTCATCGACAGCCCGCCGCCGAAGGCGAGCAGGAGCGCCTCGCGCTGCGCCGGCGGCAGCCCGTCGAGGATCGAGACGAGGCGCGCCGACCGCTCGCGCTCGATCGACCGCTCGGCCGCGCTGCCCTCCGGCTCGCACCCGAGCGCCGCCTTGAAGCGCTCGGCCGCCGACTCCTGCGCCACATGGACGCGCCAGCGGTCGATCGCGCGGCTGCGGGCCACCATCGCGATGTACCCGCGAAGCGACCCGCGCCGGTGGTCGAACGAGCCCGGCCGGTTCCAGAGGTGCATGAACGCATCCTGCACCACGTCCTCGGCGGCCGCCGGGTCGTGCAGGACGTGGACGGCGACCGCGAACGCGGTGGCGCGGTGCTCGCGGTAGGCGCGCTCGAATGCCTGCGGATTGCTGAGGTTCGGACTCATGTCGAGAAAAATCTCGACAGAGTGTATAGGTTCGTCTAGACGACGGCCGTGGCGGCAGCACCGACCGCTCCGAGCTCGGAGCGGCTCGCGATGTCCAGCTTCTGGAAGACGTGCGTGAGGTGGGTCTCGACCGTGCGCTGGGTGACGTAGAGCTGCTCGGCGATCTCGCGGTTGGTGAGCCCGTCGGCCGCCAGGATCGCGACGCGGTGCTCCGCCGGGGTGAGCGCCTCGACGCCGGAGAGCGCGGTGCGGCGCGGGCGGGCGCCGGCGCTCTGCAGCTCGTGGCGGGCGCGGCGCGCGAGCAGGCGCATGCCGCCGCGGTCGGCGATCTCGAGGGCGCGGCGCAGGGGCTCTCGGGCGTCGTTGCGGCGGTTGGCGCGCCGCAGCGCGGCCCCGAGGTCGACGAGCGCGCGCGTGTGCTCGAGCCGGTTGGGCGAGGTCTCGAGCAGGGCGCAGGCCTCCTCCAGCAGCGGGATGCGGTCGCCGCTGCGGGCGAGCGCGCGCAGGGCGGCGCCCTTCGGACCGGGCAGCCCGACGCGATCGGCGAGCGCGAGGTGCTCCTCCGCGAGCTCGCGCGAGCCGTCCTCCGATGCCTCGGCGAAGTCCACGCGCCACGTCGCGAAGCCCGGGTGCGACATGCCCAGCTCGCGCCAGCGGGCGCCCGCAGCGAGCAGGTCGGCCCGGGCCTCCGCGTGGCGGCGCTGGGCCAGCCGCAGCCGGCCGCGCGACTGGAGTAGGAGCGGAGCCGCCAGCGCGCCCGGCGGCGGGTCGCCGAGCTGGTCGGCCCGGGCGAGGGCCACGTCGGCGTCGTCGAGCTCGTCGAGCTCGATCAGGGCGTCGACGAGGAACGTGAGCGTCCACAGCATCGCGGGCGCGGGCGTGACGGGCAGCTTGTACTCGAAGCCGATGCGCGCGTCGGCCTCGGCGTCGCGCGGGCGGCCCGCACGCAGCAGCGCCATGGAGCGGATCATGCAGCCGTGGGCGAGGGCGATCCGCCAGCCGCGCGGGCGCGCCGTGTCGACGAGGGCATCGCAGTAGGCGATCGCGACGTCGAGCTCCTCGTCTATGACCAGCACGATGCCGCCGACGCTGCCGAGCAGCGAGTCGTCCTCGAGCACCCCGCCCTCGAAGATGGGCCGCAGTAGCCGGACCGCTTGCTCTGCGGGCTCGCCGGCCATCATCGCGGCCATCGCGGCGTTGACGTTCGCGAGTGCCGAGGGCGCGGCGCGCCGCACGCGGTCGAGCGACTCGGGCACGGTCGCCGCGTGCGTCCACCCGATGGTCACGTACTCGGCCTCCAGGCGCGCGAGCTCGCCGGCCGACAGGCCGGCGGGGTCCTCGAGCACCGGGCGGGCGACGTCCATCGCCGAGGAGAAGTGGCCGCCGAGCCCGAGCGCGCGGGCGCCGCGCAGCGCCAGCTCACACCGCTGCCGAGGCGAGGCCGCGCGCTCGACGGCGGCGCACAGCATCGCGGGAGCGTCGGGGTGCAGGTGCGCGGCGAGCGCCTGCCCGAGCTCGCCGGTGACATCGGCGGCGAGGGCCGGATCGAGCGGCGGCTCGGCGAGCGCGCGGCGCAGGAACCCCGCGGCGCTCTCGGGCGCGCCGCGCGCGCCGGCCATGGCGGCCGCCTGCCTCAGCGTGGCCACGGTGGCGGGATCGGCGAGCGGCTCGGTCCGCAGGAGGTGCACCGCGACGTCCTCCGCGCCGGCGTGCTCACCCTCGAGCAGCCGGGCGGCGCGCGCGTGCCAGAGCGCGCGCTCGCCCGGCGGCAGGCTGCGGTAGAGCGCAGCGGCGACGAGCGGGTGGGCGAGCCCGTCGCCCTCGAGCAGCCCGGCGGCGCGCAGAGCGTCGGCCAGCGGGGCGCCGTCCGCCGGCTCCATGCCGGCGAGCCGGGCGGCGTGCCGCAGCGGGGCGGTCCGGCCGAGGACGGCGTACGCGCGGGCCAGCGGCGCGGCGCCCTCCGGGAGCCGCGCCAGGCGCCGCTCGACGCTGCGCGCCACCTGCTCCGGGCCGAAGGCGCTCAGCCCCGACGCGACCTCCTCGGTGGGGGCGATCCGCTCGGCGACGAGGTGGCCGAGGAGCGCGTGCAGCAGGAAGGGGTTGCCGCCGGTGACGGAGTGGCAGGCGTGGGCGAACGAGGCGCCCGCCTGCGGCAGCCGCGCGCGCACCAGCGCCTCGGCGGCGGCGGGCCCGAGCGGGCGGGGACGGACCGGCGGCTCGGCCGCCGCCAGCAGCTCGGCGAGCAGCTCCGGCTCCGGCACCGGCTCGCCCGCGCGCACCGCGCACAGCACGCCGAGCCGCAGGTCGTCGAGCCGGCGGGCGAGCTGGCCGAGCCAGCGCAGCGAGGGGGCGTCGGCCCAGTGGACGTCGTCGGCCACGAGCAGGAGCGGCGCCTGCTCGGCGAGGTCGCTGGCCAGCCACGTGAGCCCGTGCGCGGCGGCGTACATCGCGTCGCCCGCCAGCGCGGGCTCCGGCGTCTCGGGATCGAGCGCGCGGCGGGCGAGCGCCGCGGCGCCGACGGCGTCGTCGCCGCGACCGAACAGCTGCCGGGCCACCCCCCACCCCGCGTCCTGCTCGAGCGGGCCGCCGCGGGCCCGCAGGACGGTCATCCCGTCCGCTTCGGCGAAGCGCGCGACGGCCGCCAGCAGGCTCGACTTGCCGATCCCGGCAGGGCCCTCCACCACCGTCACGCAGCCGCTGCCTGCGCGCACCGCCGCAAGCTGCCGGCCGATGGCCGCGAGATCGCTGTCGCGGTCGAGCAGCATCAGGGTGACCGTACGCCTGCTGATTGGTCAGCGCCAGGGTCATCGCGAAAGTTCGTGGGGTCGTCCACGATGCGCGCGCGACGGCCGCAGTCGAGCATCGCGGCATGAGCACTCTTGTCGACGAATACGCGCTCGGACGCACCCCCGAGGAGTACGAGCGCCTGCGGGCCCAGTCCCGCGTGTGGGAGGCCGCCACGGCGCGGCTCTTCGATCAGGTCGGGCTCGGTGCCGGCGCCCGCTGTCTCGACGCCGGCTGTGGGCCCGGCGAGACGATGCGGATGATGGCCCAGCGCGTCGGCCCCGAGGGCTGGGTCATGGGCGTCGACGTCGACGTCACGCTCGGCGCCCACGCGGTTCGCTCGCTCCACGCCGCCGGCCACCACCAGTGCGCGTTCGAGCACGGCGACGTCTCGCACGCCGGGCGGCTCCCCGGCGGGCCGTTCGACCTCGTCTTCGCTCGCCTGCTGCTGTTCCACGTGCACGACCGGGTGGGTGTGCTGCGCAACCTGTGGGACTGGGTGGCGCCGGGCGGCCACCTCGTCGTCCAGGACTACGACGCGGAGCCGTGCAACGTCCAGCCGGAGCTCGAGACGATCGACGAGTTCAGGCGCGTGGTGACCGGGGCGTTCGACGGCGCCGGCTGCGACAAGCGGGCCGGCCACCACCTGCCCCTGCTCTTCGCCGAGGCCGGGATCGGCGCGCCCGACGGCACCGACGTCGCGGGGCGGCTCGAGCCGTTCTCGGCGGCCAGCGCGATGTTCGGCGCCGTCTACCGCAGCGTCCTGCCGGGCGCCCTGGCGCTCGGGCTGACCACGGAGGAGGAGAGCGAGCGGTGGTTCGCGGACCTGGCGCGCGACACCGCCGAGCACGGCGGGCACGCCGCCATGTGGCCGCTGATGATCGGCGCCTGGAAGCGCAAATGATCGGCGGCGCCCACGCCATCGTCGTCGGTGGGAGCGTGGGCGGGCTGCTCGCAGCGGCTGCGCTGGCCCCGCACTACGGGCGTGTGACGGTGATCGACCGGGACGAGCTGCCCGAGGGCGTCGAGCAACGCCGCGCCGTGCCGCAGGGCCGTCACGTGCATGGCCTGCTGCCGTCGGGTCGCGTCAAGCTGGACTCGCTGCTCCCCGGTCTCGGCGCCGAGCTGATCGAGGCGGGCGCCCCCACGTGCGACGTGCTCGAGCAGCTGCGATGGATCGTCAACGGATTCGAGATGACGCGCGCCACGACCGGCCTGCGGGCGATCCTGTCCAGTCGGCCGTTCATCGAGGGCCACGTCCGCCGGCGCGTCCGGGCGCTGCCCGGTGTCGAGCTGGTCGAGCGGTGCGAGGCGCTCAAGCTCGTGACGTGCTGGGGCGGCCACCGCGTGCTGGGCGTGCGCATGGTGTTCGACGGGGTGGAGCGCTCGCTGGAGGCAGACCTCGTCGTCTGCGCCACCGGTCGCGCCGCCCAGGTACCGGCCTGGCTGGAGGCCCTCGGCTTCCCGGGGGTGCGCCACGAACGCCTGGCCGTAGACATCGCGTACCGCAGCCGCCGGCTGCGATTGCCGGCCGATGTCCTGGGCAGCGACCGAATGGTGCTCGTCGGAGCGCGGCCCGGGCGGCCGCGCGGGTTGGCGCTCTTCGCCCAGGAGAACGACGAGTGGATCCTGACCGTCGCCGGGTACGGAGCCGCTCACCGGCCGCCGGGCGACGAGACCGGGTTCCACGAGTTCGCCGGTTCCGTGGCCCCGGTCGACGTCGCTTCGGCGATCCGCGAGGCAGAGGCGCTCGCCCCGATCGCGTCGCACGGCTTCCCGGCGAGCCGCCGCTGGCGCTATGACCAGCTCGACCGCTTCCCGGCCGGGATGCTCGTGATCGGCGACGCCATCGCCTCCTTCAACCCGCTCTATGGGCAGGGCATGACGGTTGCCGCCGCCCAGGCCGTGGCGCTGCGCGAGTGCCTGCGCGAGGGCGGCGAGCGCACCCTGGCGAGGCGCTTCTTCGCCGCTGCCTGGCAGCCGACCGACGACGCGTGGCGCCTCGCGACCGGCGCCGATCTCGCGTTGCCGGAGGTCCGCGGCCGCCGACCGCTCCTGGCACGCGCCGGCAACCGCTACCTGCGCCGTCTCAATGCGGTCGCCGAGCACGATCCGGCAGCCGCAGCCGCGTTCACGAAGGTCGTGACCATGCACGAGCGTCCCCGGCACATACTCCGCCCCGCGGTCGCGCTCCGCGTCGCGCGCGGCCTAGCTCTCGCGCCGCACGTAGTCGATGAACGTCCGGGCCGCGGGCGGGAGGGTGCGCTCGCGACGCCAGACGAGCGCCACGGGCAGCCGGACGGCGGGCTGCAGGCTGCGTATCTCGAGCGCGGCTCCTTCCAGGCTGCTGAATGACCGCGGCAGGATCGCCGTCGCGAAGCCGCGCGCGGCGAGCGAGCGCAGCAGGAACGGGTCGCCGCTCTCGAGGGCGAGCCGCAGCGGCAGGCCGGCGTCGGCGAACAGGCGGCCGAGCGCCGACGTGATGGCCGAGCCGCGCCGCGGGGCGACGATCGCGTGGCGGGCGAGGTCGTCGGCGCCGACGCGGGACGCGGCCGGCGCCCGGTCGGGCGCGAACGCCGCCACCACCTCCTCGTCGGCCAGGCGCTCGACGGCCAGCTCGCCGGAGAGATCGCCGTCGAGCAGGCAGAAGGCCGCGTCGAGCTCGTCCGCGGCGACGTGGCCGAGCATGTCGGCGGCGATGCCCTCGCGCAGGGCCACCTCGACGCCCGGGTGCGTGCGGCTGAAGCCGGCGAGCAGCCCGGGGATGTCGAGCCCGCTGGTGGGGAGTAGCGCGCCGATCCAGATGCGGCCGCGCAGGACGCCGCGCAGCTCGTCGACCTCCGCACGGGCGCCTTCCACCTCGGCCAGGACACGGCGGGCGCGAACGGCGACCGCCAGGCCGGCCTCGGTCGGGGCCACGCGGCGGCTCGTGCGCTCGAACAACGCGGTGCCCAGCTCCTGCTCGAGCTTGCGGATCTGGTGCGAGAGCGCCGACTGGGCGACGTGGAGCTCCTCGGCGGCGCGCGTGAAGTGACACAGCCTCGCCACCGCCTCCACCGCTCTCAGCTGCCGGATCTCCACTCGAACGATCGTAGATCACGATCGGTGTGTTGAGAACTATGTATTGCGTTGGTGCATCCGAACCTGGCACCCTCGAAGCATGACGGTGGACTGGGCGGGCAGGGCCGAACTCGTCGACCCCCTCACCGCACTCATCAACGACGTGTACGCCGTCGCGGAGCTCGGACTCTGGCGCGAGGGCGCCACGCGCACGACGGTGACCGAGATGGCCGAGCTCGTCCCGGCCGGGCAGATCGCCGTCGCGACCCGCCACGGCAAGCTCGTCGGCAGCGTCCGGCTGCACGACGTCGTGCCCGGTACGAGCGAGTTCGGCATGCTGGTCGCCGCACCGGATCAGCGCGGCAAGGGCGTCGGCCGGGTCCTGCTCGACTTCGCCGAGTGTCACAGCCGCGAGCGCGGCATCCGGACGATGCGGCTCGAGCTGCTCGTCCCGCGCCTGTGGAGGCATCCGACCAAGGAGTTCCTCAAGGCCTGGTACGGCCGGAGGGGCTACCGCCGCGTTCGCACCGCCGACATGACCGACGCCTATCCGCACCTCGCGCCGCTGCTGGCCACGCCGTGCGACCTCGAGATCCACGAGAAGCCCTTGGTTTGACCGGCCGGCGACGGCATTCGAGTAGCGTCGGCCCAACTCGCCGAGCCGAAAGTGACTCCTCATGCCGAAGCGCCCGATCGTCCTGCTCCACGGATACAGCGACAGCGCCGAGAGCCTCGGCCCTTGGCGGGACATCCTGACCGGCCGTGGCTACGAGACGACCGACGTCCACCTCGGCCAGTACGTGTCACTGAGCAACGAGATCACGATCAAGGATCTCGCGGAGGGCTTCGATCGCGCGCTCCGCCTGCAGGCCGGGCTCACGGCCGGCGAGGAGTTCGACGCGATCGTGCACTCCACGGGCGGGCTCGTCATCCGCGAGTGGCTCGCCACGTACGCCGCGCGCCGCGGCCGCGTGAAGCGGATCATCGGCCTGGCGCCGGCGATGTTCGGCAGCCCGCTCGCTCACAAGGGACGGAGCTGGCTCGGCGCGCTCTTCAAGGGCGAGAAGGAACCGGGACCGGACTTCATGGAGGCGGGAACGCGCGTGCTCACGGGGCTGGAGATGGGCAGCAGCTACACGTGGCGCCTCGCGGAGCGCGATCTGATCGGTGACCGCGCCACCTACGGCGAGGGGCCGGACACGCCGTACCCGTTCATCTTCATCGGCCAGGACGCCTACGGCGGGCTGCGCGGCATGTTCACGAACCCGGACGGCAGCGACGGCACGGTTCGCTGGGCCGCGGCCGGCCTGAGCATGCGAAAGCTGGTCGTCGACCTCCGCCAGGAGCCCGGGGCCGAGCGCATCCCGAAGATCGAGCTCGCGCCGTGGAACAACGTCTCGGTGCCATTGGTGCTCGTGGAGGACTGCAACCACGGCACGATCCTCAGGCGTCCTACGGACGAGCTCGTCGAGATGGTGATGGCCGCGCTCGACGTGGACGACTTCGAGGCCTACCAGTCGTGGGCGCAGACCTATGCCGGCCCCGGCTCGGCCCACGAGAAGGCGTTGAAGGACCGCATGTGGCAGCAGTTCGTGGTCCGCGCGGTCGACGAGCGGGGCGACCCGGTGCCGGACTACTTCCTCGATGTGGGCACGGTCGAGGACGGGGGCTTCGAAGTGCTCGACGACTTCGCCCTGGACGTGCATCCGTTCACGGACGACCCGAGCTACCGGTGCTTCCACGTCGACCTGGCGAAGCTCCGGCCGGCCGAGCGATCGTCGCTCAGCCTGCGCCTGATCGCCCAGTCCGGGACCGATCTCGTCGCCTACTACGGCTACGGCTCGGAGACGTTCGATCCCGGCGGCGAGGGACGCGAGAGCCCCGGGAAATGGGACGCGCAGATCGACCTCACGCCGTGGCTGCGGGACACCGACGTCAAGTTCTTCTTCCCGCTGACCACCACGCTCGTCGAGATCCGGCTCAACCGCGAGCCGATGCCGCCGACCGGCGTCAGCCGGCTGCTGCAGTTCGTCTAACGTGGCCTCGGTGCCCGAGCCCGCCGACGACCTGGACCTCGACGCGATCCGCCGCGAGCTCGAAGCGCGACGGCAGAGCACCCGCGAGCGCGTGGAGGCGCTCGCCGAGCGACCCGAGCTCGGCGCCGCGCAGGGGTTCGGCAAGCGGATCGGGGACGGCACCACGGAGGCGATCAGCCGGCTTAACGACATCGGCGTCGGCCGCTCGCTGGAGACCGGCCTGGCCCGTACCGAGCGGGCGCTCGCCAAGCTCGACGAGGGCACCTACGGGACGTGCGACCAGTGCGGCGAGGCGATCCCGGCGGCCCGGCTGCGTGCCATGCCCGACAGCGCGCTCTGCGTCACGTGCGCGGCCTCGGAGCGGCGGACCGGACCTCCTCCGCGGCGATGACGGGACCGGCGGGTCGCGCGGTACGGACCGCCGGGCCATGGCAACTGGTTGCCCGGTTGTGAATCCTTCACCTGTTGTCGCGCCGGCGATGGCATCTTTGTGCCAGGCGAACTCGAGGAGGCAGTCATGTCGATGCTGCATGTCGTAGCCGACGTCCGTGGCGAATGGGGCGTCTTCGAGGATGCCTCCCGCCGCCCGCTCTCCGTGCACCGGAGCGCGACGGAGGCGGAGTTCGTGGCCTGGGGGCACGCGAAGGACCGGGACTCGGAGCGGATCCTGGTGCACGACCGCTACGGGCGGACGCGCCCCGCGGTCGGCGCCGGCGCGGCCGCTCAGCGGTACTCCGGGTTGGGGTAGTCGAAGCGGCAGCCGGCGTCCCACTCCGAGCGCTGGTTGCCGTGGGCGGGGATCCCGCCGGCGTCCTTGAGCATGCGCGCCATGTGGAGCAGGTTCCACGTCATGAACGTCGTGTTGCGGTTCGTGAAGTCGTTGTCCGGGCCGCCTGAGCCCTCGTCGAGGTAGCTCGGGCCCGGGCCCGCCTCGCCGATCCAGCCGGCGTCGGCCTGCGGCGGGATCGTGTAGCCGAGGTGCTGGAGCGAGTAGAGGACGTTCATCGCGCAGTGCTTGACGCCGTCCTCGTTGCCGGTGACCAGGCAGCCCGCCGTGCGGCCGTAGTAGGCGTACTGGCCGTTCTCGTTGAGCAGGTGGCTGTTGCCGTACAGCCGCTCGATCACCTGCGTGCAGACCGAGGACTTCTCCCCCAGCCAGATCGGGGTGAGCAGGACGAGGATGTCGGCGGCGATCACGCTCTCGTAGATCGCGGGCCAGTCGTCGCGCTCCCACCCGTGCTCGGTCATGTCGGGGTAGATGCCGGTGGCGATCTCGTGGTCGATCGCGCGGAACTGCTCGACGGCGACGCCGTTGGCCTCCAGGATCGCGATCGAGCGGTCGGCCAGGCCCTGCGTGTTGGACACGTTCGGGGCGCGCTTGAGCGTGCAGTTGATGTAGACGGCACGCAGGTCGGAGTAGGCGGTCATGCGACCTGAGTCGCATGACCGCTCGGTCTGTTACACGTAACGATCGGCGCGGCCGACCGACTGCACCGCCATGCCTCGCTCGACGGACTCCTCATCGTGGTCGCCGCCGGCTTCGCGGCGCCGTTCCTGCTCGGCCTGGCGCCCGCGCTGCGGATCCCCGCCGTGGTGCTCGAGATCGTGGCATCGTCCTCGGGCCTTCGGTGCTCGGGTGGGTCGAGCTCGACGGCACCATCGAGGTCCTCGCCACGCTCGGTCTTGCCTTCCTGCTCTTCCTCGGCGGTCTCGAGGTCGACTTCTCGCGGCTGCGCGGCAGGCTGCTCGGCCTCACGCTCCGCGGCTACGCGCTCTCGTTCGCGATTGCGGTCGCCGTCTCGTTCGCGCTCGGCGTGCAGACGCCGCTGCTGGTGGCCATCGCCCTCGGCTCCACGTCGCTCGGCGTCCTCATCCCCGTGCTGAAGGACAGCGGCCGGCTCGGCAGCCCGCTCGGTCAGCTCGTGATCGCGGGCGCCTCGATCGCCGACTTCGCGGCGATCATCCTGCTGTCGCTGTTCTTCGCCGGCGAGGGCCGGCCGGGCGCCACGCTCGTCCTGATCGGCGCGCTGCTCGGCCTCGCGCTGACCGTGTTCGCGGTGGTGCGCGGAGCCCAGCGCTCGATGCGCGTCCGCGCCGATCTGCTGCGCCTGCAGGACACGACCGCGCAGATCCGCGTCCGCGGCGCGATGGTCCTGTTGGTGGGCTTCGCGGCCGCCGCCCAGCAGCTCGGGCTCGAGGTGATCCTCGGCACCTTCGCCGCCGGCGCCATCCTCGCGCTCGCCGACCCGGACCACGAGATGACGCACCCGGACTTCCGCCGCAAGCTCGAGGTGATCGGGTTCGGCGTGTTCATCCCCGTCTTCTTCGTCACGAGCGGCATCCGCTTCGACCTCGGCGCGCTGGCCGACAGCGCCGCGATGGTGCCGCTGTTCCTCGCCGCGCTGCTGGTCGTGCGCGGCCTGCCCGCGGTGCTCTACGGGCTCGACCGGCGCGAGACGCTCGTCGCCGGCCTGCTCCAGGCGACGTCGCTGCCGTTCCTCGTCGCCACCACGGCGATCGGGCAGGAGCTCGGGCTGATCGGCGCCGGGGAGTCGGCGGCGCTCGTCGGCGCCGGGCTGCTCTCCGTGCTCCTGTTCCCCGCCGCTGCGCTCGCGCTGCTGAACCGGCCCCGGTAAGTTCGGCACCACGTGACGCTCGGGACGACGACCGCCGAAGCTGAGCTCCTGGCGCGCCTGGGCGTCATCAACGGCCTCGACCGCTTCGAGGGCCGCTCGTTGCTGAAGGCCTGGATCCTGTCGATCCGCTACCTCGAGCAGGTGCAGATCACGATCGCCACCGTCGGGCGGATCGAGGAGGCCGACGTCCCGCCCCAGCTGCGCGACACCGTCGTCGCCGCGTTCCGCAACCGCCGCGTGTGACCAGCGGCATCGAAGAGTCGGACGTCGTCGCCCGCGTCCTGGCGGAGGCGCGATCCGACGTGTTGGGCGTCCTCGAGGCGCTGTTCGAGGAACGCCGCCAGATCGGCTACGGCCCGCTCTACGACCTGCTCGCCGACTACCCGTTCCGCGAGGGGAAGGGCCTGAGGCCGGCGATCTGCCTGGCCGCGTGCCGATCCGTCGGCGGGCGCACCGACCAGGCGCTGCATTCGGCCGCCGCGCTGGAGCTCTTCCACAACGCGTTCCTGGTGCACGACGACGTCGAGGACGGCTCGCAGTTCCGGCGCGGGCAGGTGACGCTGCTCGAGGCGCACGGCGTGCCCGTGGCGGTCAACGTCGGGGACGCGACCAACGTGCTCGCGCTCGATCTCCTCTTGCGGAACACGGAGACGATCGGCGTGCGCAAGGCGCTGCTGGTGTTTCGCGAGGTGGAGCGGATGGCTCGCGAGTCGGCCGAGGGCCAGGCCATCGAGCTCGGCTGGATCGCCGAGCAGCGCCTCGACCTCGGCGACCGCGACTACGTGCGGATGGCGTACAAGAAGACGTGCTGGTACACGGTCATCGCGCCGCTGAGGATCGGCGTCATCTGCGGCGGCCCGCCCGGCGCGCTGGCCCCGCTGCGGGAGGACCTGCAGCCGCTGATCGAGCTCGGATTCCTGACCGGCATCGCCTTCCAGATCCACGACGACCTGCTCAACCTCGAGGCCGATGAGGCGCTCTACGGCAAGGAGATCAGCGGAGACCTCTGGGAGGGC
The DNA here is from genome assembly GCA_963835525.1 of uncultured Solirubrobacteraceae bacterium. Classification (GTDB taxonomy): domain Bacteria; phylum Actinomycetota; class Thermoleophilia; order Solirubrobacterales; family Solirubrobacteraceae; genus DASSUW01. The sequence continues at coordinate 18,831 of CAWIFM010000007.1, read as the reverse complement.
AAGCGCACGGTGATGCTGCTGCACTTCCTCCGCACCGCTCCAGCGGCGGAGCGCGAGCGCGCCGCCTCGCTGCTCGCAACGCCGCGCCTCGGCAAGGATCCGGACAGCGTCCGCTGGCTGGGACAGGCGATGGTCGAGGCGGGCTCGCTCGAGCACGGGCGGGCGCTCGCGCTCGACTACTGCGAGCAGGCGCTCGCCGTCTACGACCGGCTCGGTCAGTTCACCGGCGACGACGAGCACGGCCGCTTCCTGCGTGAGATGCTGCGCTACGTCATCGACCGGGTGAAGTGAGCGTGCGAATACCGAACGATCCGGCCGGGAGCCCCGGCAACGCGCTGTCCGAGTTCGTGCGGCTGCAGACCGAGTTCCAGGCGCGCCTGGCCGAGGAGACGATCTCGTACCTGCGGAGGCTCCAGGGCGCCGCGGCGCCCGCCTCCCCCGGGACGGTGGTCATGCCGGACGGCGACGAGACGCTGAAGGCGACGGCCACGCCGGGCGGCTCGGCCACGCTCGAGCTCGAGGTGGAGAACCGCCAGCGCGTGCACTGCATGGTCACGCCCGCGCTCGGCCAGCTCGTCGCGCCGTCGGGCGTGACCTGGATGCCCTCCGTGGACGCGAGCCCGCCGTCGCTGCTCGTCGCGCCCGAGCAGGTCGTCGCCCTCTCGCTCGCCGTCGCCGTGCCGCCGGAGCTGCCGCCCGACACCTACCGCGGGATGCTCGTACTCCAGGGCTTCCGCCAGGGCGGGATCCCCGTCGCCGTCGCGGTGGAGCCTGCCACGTGACCGCGCGCGTCAAGCTCGTCGACGACGCGGCCGAGTCCGGCCGCTCGACCGCGACGCTGCTCGCCTCGCTCGGCGGCCGGCTCGGCGCCCTGCACGTCATCACCGGCGCCACGGCGATCGGCTCGCTCGCCGCCGGCTTCGCCGCCCTCGGGCGCGAGGTCTCGAAGACGACGGAGGGAGCACGCGTGCGGCAGGCGCTCGAGACCGGCCGCGCCGGCCCCAACGGCGAGCTGATCTGGGACGCGCTGCGGATCGGCGACTGGGCGTCGAGCCATCCGCCGGCGCCGGTCCTCGACCAGCTGCGCAACGACGTCGCGCTGCTGCTCGCCGAAGACGTCGACGAGACGATCGAGCTGCTCCCGATCCCGCCCGAGATGGCCGGCGCCGCGGGCACGCAGGACGTCCCGCGCGCCGAGTTCCTGGACTTCGCGGTCGGGTACTGGGCGTTCACCATCGAGGTCGTGCGCGCGTTCGACGCGCTCACCGGGCCGACGCTCGGACCGCACTACGCCGTCGGCGAGGGACCGCCGGCCGAGCCCGGCGGACCGCTGCTCCGCTGATGGCGCTGGACGCGCCGCGCGCGCCGTCCGCGCTCGACCCGCTGGCCGGGCTCTACAAGGACTGGCTGCACCTGAACCTCTTCGATCCCGAGTCCGGGCTGATCGGGCTGGTGAACGTCGCCGCCCACGGGTCCCCAGGGGACTCGCAGGCCCGCGCGGTCGGCGCGGCGCTCGTGCACGTCCCGGGCCACGGCTGGGCGGGCAACCTCGAGGCCATGGCGCTCGACGACGCAGCGTTCGGCGAGCGCGGGATCGGGCTGCGCAGCGTCGCGATCGGGCTGGACGCGATGACCGTGCTGGCCTCGGCGCGCCTCCCGCAGGACGGCCTCGAGCTGACGGTCGCCGCGCATGCGACGACCGAGCCGCTCACCGTGCCGTTACGGCTGCCGCTCGGCGATGGCTGGATCTCCTGGTCGGCGGTCTCGCACCTCGCCGTCGAGGGCGACGCGACCGTCGCCGGCCGCAAGATCTCGCTCGACGGCAGCGACGCCTACCACGACCACAACTGGGGCCGCTGGCGCTGGGGCGACGACATCGGCTGGCGGTGGGGCTGCTTCCTGGCCCCGGGCGGCGACCCGTCGTTCGTCATCGGCCGCACGTACGACCGTCTCCATCGCGCCGGCGGCCGCCCGGTGCTGGTCGTCCACAGCGGCGGGAAGCGGCGGATGTTCACCGGGTCGAGCGTGCGGATCGACACGGCCGGCACGCTCGACGCGCGGCCCCGCCGCCTGCCGGGGGCGCTCGCCGCCCTCCACGTCGGGCGCGCGCGGCCCGCACTGCCCGCCGAGGTGCACGTCGACGTCGACGACGCACGCGGCCGCGTCCGCCTGCGCTTCCGGGCCATGGCCGCGGCGCAGGTGATCACGGCGGAGCCCGGCGAGCGCGGATACGGCTTCATCCACGAGCTCCCCGGCACGTTCGAGGCCTCCGGCAACGTCGGCGGGACGGCCATCGAGGCCGAGGGACTGGGCATCTACGAGCATGTCGATTGAGCCGCCCTGCCGCTCGCTGGCGGAGTACGTCGGCGAGCTGATCGCGCGGCTCGGCGCGGCGGATCCGGCGGCGCTGGAGCGCATGCGCGCCGTGGTCGACGGGCGGCGCGCGCGGATCGTCCTCGGCGAGGAGACGGTCGACGTGCGGTTCGCCGGCGACGACCTCCTCGTCGAGCCGCCGGGCGCCGGCGCGCCCGACGGCACGGGCGTGACGGACCGCGCCACCACGCTCGAGCTGATGGACGGCTACCTCGAGGTCACGGACGCGATCCTCGACGGCCGGCTCGACGTCACGGGAACCGTGGACGACGTCGAGCGGATGTTCGCCGCGGTCGAGATCCTGCTCGACGTCGCCGCCCGCGCGCCCGCGCTCCAGGACCTGGCAGCCGACTACCGCGCCGACCCCTGCCGCGAGCCCCGCCGGGCCCCTCCCCCGCCCCACGCGGTCTCGAGCGCCGAGTCCGAGCGCGCCCTGCTCGACCGTCTCGGCCTGCTGCCGGATCCGCCGGGTTGACGGACCCGGGAACCGCTGCGACGATCGAGTCTCCGCGAGCTCCGAAGGGAGGCCTCCGTTGGGCGTCGACCTGAGCGATGTCAACGTCGATCTGGGTGGCAGCCTCGGGTCCGTCGGCCCGGTGACGGTGGCGGGCATCCCGAGCAACTTCACGATCAACATCCCGTCGCTGCCGAAGGTCACCCTCGGCATCGATCCGATCACGATCAACAAGGTCCAGCTGGGCATCGATCCGCTGACCATCAACCCGGTCGAGCTGAAGATGTCGATCGAGAAGATCCCCGACATCCGCGCCCATCTGCCGGCCGACTTCAGCGTCGGGCTGTCGATGCTCGGCATGCAGCTCATGTGCGTGCGCCTGTGCGGCGAGGCGCAGGTCATCACCGAGCCCTACGTGCCCAACCCGTGCGAGCGCTGCGGCGGCGATCGCGTCGACCGGTCCGCCGATGGCTAAGAAGCCGAAGCCGAAGGCGCGGGCGGCAGCGGCGAGAGGCAAGGAGCCGATCCGCTTCACCGGGCGGCCGAACCGGCTCGACGCCGCGCTGCCGGTCGCCGTCACGGCAGGCGCCCCGCCCGAGCTCCAGGTCGACCTCGACGTGCCGGACGCCGAGGCGACGGTCGGCTACACCGCCCGGCCGGGCACCGGTGCCCTCGGCCTGCGGCTCGCCCTTCCCGACTCCACGCCCGCCGGCACCTACAGCGGCAGCGTAACGATCGGAGAGGCCAAGCACCCTGCGGTCGTGGAGATCCAGGAGCGCCGCCGCGTCGTCGTGACGCCGGCGCGGATCGCTCTGCAGCTCGCGCTCCCCGCCCGTGAGGCTACGACCGAGCTCCACGTGCTGAACGCCGGCAACGCGCCGCTCGACATCGCCGCCAAGCAGGCCTTCGGGCTGTTCGAGGATCACGGCCTCGACCGAAGCCTCGCGCGCGCGTGGACGGACACGAAGGCGCGTGGCGTCGACCGGTTCGGCGTGCTCGCGGACGAGCTCGCCTCGAGCCACGGCGGCCCGGTGCGCGTGCGCGTCGACGAGGGCGCCGGTGTGCTGGAGCCCGGCGCGAGCAGGGGGATCAAGGTGAGCTTCGAGTTCCACGGGGAGCTCGTCGCAGGCCGCGGGTACTTCGGCTACTGGGATGTCGGAGGCACGGTCTGCACGGTCAGAGTCGAGGTCGTCCAATCCGTTCCCGAGGTGACGAGATGAGCGCGAAGAGGTCGACGTCGCAGCAGCTGCTCGCCGACGGGACCCAGCTGGTGGTGGACATGCTCGATCGCGGGATGCGGCTGAGCGTTGATGCCATGGACGCGGCACGCGAGCGCACGCGCGGCGGCTTCGAGCTGCCGAGCCTGCCGACCGCCTCGTGCGGCTGCGACATCCCGCCGCCGTGCTGGTATCCCAAGGCGGCAGGAGAGGTGACGAGCCACGTCTGCCAGGGCGGGACGGCGACCTTGCGGATCCGGGTCACGAACTGCGGCCCGACCCCCCGGACGATCCAGGTCGAGGGCGAGGACAAGATGAAGGTCGAGCCGGCGACGCTGCAGCTGGGCCCGATGGAGCGCGGCGTGGTGACGGTGTCGCAGGAGGTCGCGGACGGCCAGGAGCACCTGATCTGGGTCCGCGGCTGCCACGACCACTTCATCCGCTGGACGATCGAGACCTCCAAGCGCGGTTCGGACTCGTGCCACGAGCTCGACGTCGAGGACTGCCCGGACTATCTGCACCACTGGTACGACCACTTCTACTGCGCCCACCCGTGCCCCGGCGGGCGGCGGCTCCAGCCTTCCCGTGGCTGACGACGTCCTCCGCCGCGCGCTGGAGGCGAACCTCCAGTACTACGCGGCGCTCGGGCGGCTGACGGTCGACTACCTCGAGGCCCTGGGCTCGATCGCCCGGCAGGTCGAGGTGCCCGCGAAGCTGGGCAACCGCACGATCACCCTGCGCCAGTCCGCGCCCGCGCCCGAGCCTCCCGCCCCGGCCCCGCAACCGCCCCCGGTGATGGTGCTCGAGGCCGAAGGCGGTGGCACCGCGATCGGGGTGTTCCTGGTCGAGAACCTGCTGGCCGAGAAGGTCTCGGCTCCCGTCTCGGCGTCCTCATTCGCCGACCCGGACGGTCGCGAGGTGGCGGTTCCGCTCGCCTTCGATCCGGAGGTCGTGATCCTGGAGCCGGGCGAGCAGATCCTCGTCCGCGTCACCGCGCAGGTCGCAGACGACCTCGAAGCGGACGTGAGCTACCGCGCGGAGCTGGCGGTGCCGGGCGTGATCGGGACCAAGGTGCCGATCGTGGCGCGGCGCCGGGCGGCATGACCTCGCGCGCCGCCGAGGGCCTCCTCGTCGGGGCGATGTGGTCGTACGCCCAGACGGTCCTGGCCCCGGCGCAGGCGCTCAAGCGCTCCGGTGTTCCCGTGGTGGCCCCGCCCGAGGGCGAGGATCCGGTCGACGTCCCGGCGCCTGGGCTCGGCCCCCGCTTCTCGGCCGAGCACGACCGGCCCGTCCTGCTCGAGTCGGCGACCGAGCACGACGCGCTCGTCGAGGAGTTCGACCGCATGGGCGAGGTCTACGAGGCGTACGTGCGGCCGTTCTCGACGCCGATCTTCGACGAGGCGGTCGCCGTGCTCGAGACCTGGCTGTCGCCCGACGCGCGGCTGCTCGACGCCGGCTGCGGCTCCGGTCGCGAGCTGCGCCGCATGGCGCGGCTCGTGCCCGACGGCGAGGTCGTGGGCATCGACCTCGCGGCGGGCATGGTGACCGCCGCGCACCGCTCGGCACGCGCGCACGGCCTCGACCACTGCGCGTTCTTCCAGGCCGACGTCGGCGATCTTCCCGCCCAGTTCACGGGCGCCTTCGACCTCGTCTACAGCTCGCTCGCCCACCACCACTACCCCGACCCGGCTGCGGCGACGAGTGAGGTGCTGCGCTGCCTGCGCCCCGGCGGGCTCTACTGCGTCGTCGACCCGGGGCCCGCGTGGTTCACCACGCTCAGCGCGCCGCTGGCCAAGCAGAGCGATCCGGGTTGGATCGGGTTCCATACCCCATCCGAGTTCCGCCGGCTCTTCGAGGCCGCCGGATTCGCGCGCACCGGCTGGCGCGAGCTGCTGCCGGGCTTCGGACTCGCCGTCGGCCAGAAAGCAGCAGCTCGAAGCTGACGGCCTCCGAACGCACGGCGTGGGTTCGCCGCCTCCAGACGCCGCTGCGCGAGTTCCTCAACACCGAGACCTCGGGCGCCGTGGTCTTGGTGGCCGCGGCCGCGGCCGCGCTCGTGTGGGCGAACGTCGACGCGACGTCCTACGAGGAGCTGTGGCACACCGAGCTGGCGATCACCGTCGGCGACGAGGGGATCGGGCTGTCGCTGCGCGAGTGGGTGAACTCGGGCCTGATGACGTTCTTCTTCTGGGTGCTCGGCCTGGAGGCGCGGCGCGAGTTCGACCTCGGCGAGCTGCGCGACCGGCGGCGCCTGGTGCTGCCGATGCTCGCCGCGATCGGCGGGATGGGCGCCGCCGTCGCGATCTACCTCGCCTTCAACGCCGGCGGTCCCGCCGCGCACGGCTGGGGCGTCGCGATGTCGACGGACACCGCGCTCGCGCTCGGGTTCCTGGCCCTGATGGGACGGCACGTGCCCGACCGCCTGAGGGCCTTCCTGCTGACCGTCGTGGTCGTCGACGACCTGCTGGCTCTGGTCGTCATCGCGACCGCGTACACGGAGGAGCTGCGCATGGTCGCGCTGCTGTGGGCGATCGCCTTCTATGCCGCCATGCTCGCCGCGCGCGCGGCGGGCGTGCGCGCCGGCGTCGTGTACTTCCTGCTCGGCCTCGGGGCGTGGGTGGCACTGCTCGAGTCCGGCGTCGACCCCGTGGTGCTCGGGCTCCTCATGGGCCTCCTGGTGTGGGCCAACCCCGTCTCGCAGGCGGCACTCACAGGCGCCGGCGAGCGCTTCCGCCGCTTCCGCGAGCAGCCCACGCCGGAGCTCGAGCGCTCGGTGCGCGAGGGCATCAGACGCGCCATCCCGCCCAACGAGCGGCTTCTCGCCCTCTGGCATCCGTGGACGAGCTACGTGATCGTGCCGCTGTTCGCATTCGCGAACGCCGGCATCGCGATTGACGCCGACCTGCTCGAGCGGGCCGTGGGCTCACCCGTGACGATGGGCATCTTCCTCGGATACGTGCTGGGCAAGCCGCTCGGGATCTTCGGCGCCGCGGCGCTCGTCGCGCGGCTCTCGGGACGCCGGCTGCGTCCACCGGTCGGGTGGGCGGCCGTGCTCGTCGCAGGGACGATCGCCGGTGTCGGGTTCACCGTCTCGCTGCTGGTGGCCGCACTGGCGTTCGACGGCCCGGAGTTGCAGGAGGCCAAGGCCGGCATCCTCGCCGCGGCGCTGGGTGCGGCCGCGGTCACGTGGCTGGTGCTCCGCGTCACGGCGATGCTGCCGGCGCAGCGGCGGACCGCGGCGCTGCTGGGCGGGGCGGAGCCGCTGGTCGACCTCGCGTACGAGGTCGATCCGGAGCGCGACCACATCCGCGGAGCGGTCGAGGCGCCCGTCACCGTCGTCGAGTACGGGGACTTCGAATGCCCGTACTGCGGACGGGCGGAGCCGGCCGTGCGCGACCTGCTGCGCGACCACACCGACGTCCGCTACGTCTGGCGGCATCTGCCGCTGTCCGACGTGCACCCCAACGCCGAGCTCGCGGCCGGAGCTTCGGAGGCCGCCGCCGCGCAGGGGGCGTTCTGGCCGATGCACGACCTCCTGCTCACGCACCAGGACGCGCTCGAGTTCGCCGACCTCGTGGCGTACGCCGAGCTGCTCGGGCTCGACGCAGATCGCTTCGCCGAGGACCTGACCTTCGGCCTCGGCGCGCGCCGGATCGGCGAGGACGTCGAGGGCGCCGACCTGAGCGGCGTGTCCGGCACACCCACGTTCTTCGTCAACGGGCGCCGCCACTACGGCGCGTACGACCTCGACTCGCTCACCGAGGCAGCGCGTGCCGCGGGGGCGCGCGCGCTGCTCTGACTCAGACGTGCCCCTCGCCGAGCGCCTTGGCGACGAGGTGCGCGCGCGAGCGCGCTCCGAGGCGGCCCATCGCGGAGCGCAGGTGGGTGCGGACCGTCTCGTGGGCGATCACCAGCTCGTCGGCGATCTCCTGACCGGTCATCCCGTGGGCCACCAGCCCGACGATCTCGCGCTGGCGCGGCGACAGCCGCCCGTCCCCCGGTTGCGGCGCGGCCCTGAACCGCGAGCCCCAGCGCGACGTGCTGAGCGCGACGAAGAGCACCAGCCGGCGACCGGTGGCCACCTCCGTGCTGGCCCCCCACTGCACGGCGACCGTCCCTCCGTCCGCGCACAGCAGCATCGCCTCGCCCGTGAATCGCCCCTCCTCCAGCGCCGCCTCCCACTCGGTCTCCGTGAGCAGCGGACCGCCGTCCACGAACTCGAAGATCCGGTGGCCGAGCAGGTCCTTGCGCTTGCGCCCGATCAGCGCGAGCAGGCTGCCGTTGACGTCGACGACGACGCGCCGCTCGTCGAGCAGGACCATCGCGTTCTTCGACTGCCGGAAGGCGGCCGCGAACAGGCCGGACCAGCCGTCATCGGGCGGCATCGGCGGTCTCAGCGGTCTCGCCCTCGAGCTCGGCTCTCCAGCCGCGCAGCAACCGGTGCACCGACTCGGCGCCGACGAGCGGCTCCCGGGGCGGCTCCAGGTGGGCGGGGTACAGGATGAACGGCTGCGTCTGCGGGCCCCCCATGCCGCCGTGGAAGGAGATCAGCTCCTCGAACGCGCAGCCCTCCTCGGTCACAGGGTCGAAGAAGCTGTTGACGACGATGTCCGGGACGTGCGGGAAGCCGTCCGTGCGCCGCAGGTGCCGGGCCGCGTTCGGCGGGAAGCCGGCGAGCGGGTCGTCGCCGTCGACCTTGCCGTCGGCGAGCCGGCGCGAGCCGCCGGCGCCGAGCACGACCGCGCCGTCCTCCGCCGAGCGCACGAGCGCGAAGCCGACGTGCGGGTGCTCGCAGATCGCCGGGATCAGGGCCGGGTGCCGCTCGCGGATCTCCTCGAGCGTGAGCCGGTGCGGGCTCTCCATCAGGTACACGAGACCGAGGTTGCCCGAGCCGAGGACGATCACCTCGCGCTCGGCCTTCTCCTCCCCGTCCTCGGTGCTGCTGCGGCCCGTCGCCTCCTCCAGCGCGCGGCCGACCCCGCCGGCGTTCTCGTCGCCGGCGTCGACGGCCTGCACGCGGCCCTGCGAGAGCGAGCGCTGCACGAGCTCGTCGAGGCCGTAGCCGTTGCGCTGGCGGAAGGTGGCGCCCTGCGTCTGCCCATGGTCGGACAGCACGACGATCTCGTACGGGCGCGGCGCGTAGCGGCGGGCCCGCTCGATCAGCCCGAAGCGCTGGTCGAGCTTGCGTAGCGCCTCGACCGTGTCGGGCCGCTCGAGCCCGGAGTGGTGGGCGACCTCGTCGTAGCTCGAGAACGTGGCGTAGACGGCCGGCACGCCACGGAACATGTCCTGGAGCACCGAGAAGACGATCAGGTCGCGGACGAAGACGCACATCCCGGCGCGGATGAGCGGGTAGCTGCCGCCGCGGTGACCGCGCGGGCGGACGTCGCGCCGGCGCTGCTGGGCCGAAGCGACGAGCTCGAGGTAGAGCTCCCTGAGGAACAGCACCAGCGTCCGCGTCACGTTCTGGCCGTTGGCCAGGAACGCGCGGTAGCCGGGGTTCGCCGACTTCTCGGCGGACAGGCGGCTGACGGTGAGGATGGCGGCGTCGGCGCCGCCCGAGAGCAGGTTGCCCCGGCTCGTCCCGCCGTCGGCCAGCAGCCCGGGGCTGCCCGACCGGTCGCGCTCGATGGTGGCGCAGTTGTCCGGGTTCGAGCAGGTCATCATCGTCCCGGTCGCCTTGTCGACCCAGCGGAAGGCGGGGATGTCGTCGTTGTCGCCGAGCAGGATGCCGGCCTGGCTCGCCCCGGTCTGCGAGGACAGGTCGGTCTCCCATTCGACCAGGTGGTGCGTGCCGTCGGCCAGCCAGCGCGCCATGTTCGGCGTCGTGCCGTCGCGGACGGCGCGCCGGAGGACCGGCAGGGCGAGCCCGTCGATCTCGAGGAAGAGGATCGCGGGGACGTCGCCGGAGATCGGCTCGCCGGTCCGCCGCGCCACGCGGCGCGCGACGCGCAGCGTGTAGCCGTCGTCGTCGTCGAAGCCCATCAAGCTCCCGATCGCCATGCTGATCGCGGAGGCGACGATCGCGACCAGGAGCGCATCCCAGAAGTCGCCCACGTGGAGCTGCTCGGGGGCGATCTCGGCGGCCGCCAGCAGCATCGCGGCGTCGAGGGCGAGCACGAGCAGGAACCCGACCCCCACCGTGAACGGGAGGCGCAGTGCCGCGATCACCGGCGGCAGGAGGGCGTTGAGCACCGCGACGATCGCCGCGATCAGCACGGCGCCCGCGAACCCGCGCACCTCGGCTCCCGGCACGATGCCGGCGGCCAGCAGCAGGCCGAGGGCCGAAGCCAGCCACGCCGCGACCAGCCGCAGCGGCCGTAGCCGCGGAAGCTCAGGCTGCCACGCGAGCGAGGAGGCCATCACGTCCGACTGTCGCGGTCGGCGCGCCGGCTCCGCAAACCGGCATGCCTGCGTCCCGCGAGGGGTGCGCGCATCACCGCCACTAGTCCGAGGCGGTCTCGGCGAGATAGATCAGCGCCGCCTTCACGCGGCGGCTCACGTCCTGCGCCTCGGTGAGGTCGAGCTTGAGGAAGATCGCGTTGATGTGCTTCTCGACGGCGCGCTTGGTGAGCACCAGCTCGTCGGCGATCGCCTGGTTGCTGTGGCCGCGGGCGACGAAGGCCAGGATCTCGAGCTCGCGCGGGGTCAGCTCGCCGAGCGGCGAGCTCTCGACCCGGCGGCGGGCGCTGATCAGCGTCTCGACCACCTTGGCGTCCATCATCGAGCCGCCCTCCGCCACGGTCTCGATCGCGGTGACGAGCTGGCCGCCGTGCTGGATGCGCTCCTTGAGGAGGTAGGCGCGCCCGTCCGAGCCGCCCTCGAGCAGCGCCAGGCCGTAGCTCGGCTCCGAGTACTGGCTGAGCACCACCACGCCGACCTTCGGGTGCGTCCGGCGCAGCTCGGCCGCGACCTGGAGCCCCTCGTCGCTCTCCGACGGCGGCATGCGGATGTCGGTCACCACCACATCGGGCTGCTGCGCCTCGATCGCGTCGGTCAGCGATCGGCGATCGCGGCACGAGCCGACGAGCTCGATGCCCTCGGCCGCGGTCAGCACGTGCTCGAGCGCCTCGCGGACGAGGTAGCTGTCATCCGCCAGCACGACCCTGATCGCCATGGCCGGAAACTATCGAGCCGCGTCAATCCTCGTGCGGGCACGGTGTCCATCGGGGGGAGCGTGCCCTTGCCGCCCTACGGCGACCGGGGGAGGGTTTCACCGTGGCCAACACCTCCGTGACCGTGCTGACGGTCGACGACCAGGCGGTCTTCCGGCGCGCCGTCGGCGACCTGATCGCGGCCACGCCCGGCTTCGAGGAGGTCGGGCAGGCGGCGTCGGGAGCCGAGGCGCTCGAGCTGGCCGGCGCCCTCCGGCCCGACCTCGTACTGCTCGATGTGCGGATGGACGACATGGACGGGATCGAGACGGCGCAGCGGCTGCAGGCGTCCGGCTGCGAAGCCGTCCTCGTGCTGGTCTCGCTCAACGACGTCCCGGAGGCCGCGTCCGCCGTCGGCGGCGGCGTCGCCGCCCACGTCCGCAAGCAGGAGCTCTCGACGCGCAGGCTGCGCGAGCTCTGGGCGGCGCACGGGCCGCGCTAGGGCGTCGGGGCCTGCCCGCGCACGACGGTGCCGACGCCGAGGCTGGACGCGACGTCGACCTCGCCGCCGATCGCAGCCAGGCGATCGCGCATGTTGGTGATGCCGGCGCCCTCGTCGATGAGGTCCGTGCCGGCGCCGTCGTCGCGCACGCTGAAGCGCAGCCGGTCGCCCGCGCTGCCGTCCAGGGTCACCACGATGCGGCGCGCCCCCGTCGCGTGCTTGTGCGCGTTCTGCAGCGCCTCGAGGATGCAGAAGTAGATCGCGCCCTCCACCTCGGTCGAGAAGCGCCCGACGTCGTGCGCCACGAGGTCGACCCGGATCTGTGAGCGCATCGCGACGTCGTGCAGCGCGTCATCGAGCCCGCGGTCGGCGAGCACCGGCGGGTAGACGCCGTGCGCGAGCGCACGCAGCTCGTCGAGCGCCTCGTCCACCTCGTGCTCGAGCTCGCGCAGGCGCTCGATGCCGCGCTCGGGATCCCGCCGGACGATCTCCTCCGCCAGCTCGAGCTCGATCCGCAGCGCGACGAGCCGCTGCTGGGCGCCGTCGTGCAGGTCGCGCTCGATCCGGCGCCGCTCGTGCTCGGCTCCGGCCGCGATGCGGGCGCGCGAGAGCTGGAGCTCGCGCATCGAGGCCTCCGCCTCGGCGGCCAGCCGCTGGTTCTCGAGCACCACGGCGGCCATCGAGGCGCCCGCCTCGAGCAGCTCGGGCCGCTCGAGCAGCCCTTCGTCGTGGATGATCGCGGCCACCACCGTGCCGTGACGGCGAACCTCGCTGACGGCGCGCCCGCTGTCCGGGCCGGGCAGCTGGGCGGGGCGGCCCCACGGGTCCATCCAGCGGTCGGGGGCTCCGCCCAGGAAGAGGATCTTGATCGTCGGATCCCCGAACGCCTCGGCGAACGCGCGCCGCAGGGTGAGGGCGTCGGGCAGCGCGCGCAGGCACTCGGCGAGCCGCCGGAGCGCCGACTCGGCGAACAGCCGCCAGCGCAGCAGCCCCACCAGGAAGGCGATCGCGACGGCCGGCATGGCCAGCGCGAGCAGCCAGGCCGCGAACTGGATCGGCCACGCGTCCGGCTCGAGCTCGCGGCCCACGATCGCGATCCCCAGCGCGGCGGCGCGCGCCACCGCGACGCCCACCACGGGCGCCAGCATGCGCCGCGTGAGCGGCGTGCTGCGACGCATGCGCCCGTACATGCGCAGGACCACCGCGGTCATCACGCAGAACACGAGGACGGCGCCGAGCGGGCGCATGACCGACTGCACGAAGGCCGGCTCGCTGTCGAGGGCGAACAGCGCGTTGGGCGGGCAGTCGTGGATGCAGCTCGTGTACGGGCTGGGGACCGGGAACGTCTCGGCGATGAGGAGCTGGGGCAGGAAGAAGAGCGCGAACACTGCCGTCATCGCGCCCACCAGCCGGCGGTCGGCGGCCTCGGGAAGCCGGCCCGTCGGGAAGCACAGCACGAGGTAGACGAGGAACACCTCGACCAGCCAGCCCGCGGTGCGGCCCAGCGTGTAGACGCCCGGGTCCGCGGACTCGGACAGCGAGGCCAGGAACCAGAGGCCGCCGGCCGCCACCAGCAGCAGCCCGAACCGCTGGCTCGGCCGGCGCGACCAGGCGTACAGCCCGATCGCGATCGGCGCGCCGACGATCAGGGCGCGCGCGAGCGCGGCCAATCCCGGCTGGCCGGCCGCGCCGGCGTAGCCGAGCGCGGCCGCGGCCGCAGTCGCGGCGGCGCCCGCCAGGGCCAGTGCGAGCAGCGCCCAGTGGCGCAGCTCGCGGCCCGCCGCGACCGGGACGGCGGTGTCCATCCTGCTGACACTAGCCGTCCTCCGGTCAGATGGCGAACAACTTGCTTCAGGCGAGCGCCTTTGCCTTCAGCGCGTCGAACTCGGCCTGGTCGATCGCGCCGCTGTCGAGCAGCTCCTTGGCCTTCGCGATCTGGTCGGTCGGCCCGCCGCTGCCGGCGGTCTCGCGCACGTACGAGTCGAACGACGCCTGGCTCGCGCGGATCTCCTCGGCGCGGCGCTCGGCCATCTTCCCGCCCTGCGTGATCAGGTAGACGAACACGCCCAGATACGGCAGCACGATCACGAACAGCGCCCAGGCCGCCTTGCCCCAGCCGCTGATGTCATGACGGCGGAAGAGATCGATCAGCACGGTGATCAGGATCCAGATCCAGATCACCCAGAAGAAGAAGACGAGCATCGTCCAGAAAACATCCAGGAACGGATAATCGGCAGCGAACACCATCGGGAAGGCCTCCATCGGTTGCGGTGCGACGAGGCTCCATCAGCGGCGGCGCGCTGCCAAGGGTGCGCGCATCCGAACCGCGGTGGTGTGCGCTCATCCGCCGTCGCGACGCGCCCGCCAGACCTGCCAGCGGGAGCGAGCCTCGGCGGTCAGCTCGTTCCACTGGCGCCGGACCTCGTCGTCGGCCGGCCGCTCCCCGCGGCGGATGCGCCCGAGCTCGTCCTGCACCTCGCGGCCGGCGGCCGACGCCGCGACGATGATGACCATGACGCAGAACAGCGTCGAGATCAGCGCGAACACGGCGCCGATCACGCCGTAGCGGGTCGCGTAGGTGCTGAACATCTTCGGCACGTAGACGTTGGCGCCGACCGAGTACACCGCCGACGCGAGCGCCGCGATCACGGCGAAGGGCACGAGCTCGCGGAGCGTGATCCGCTTGGCGCTGAGGATCCAGCCGCTCCAGGCCATGAAGACCGCCGACAGTGGCAGGACGATCAGCGTGGCCGTCAGCTCGAGCGTGCTGTGGCCCAGAACGCCGCGGATCACGCCGCTGAGGGCCACGAACGCCGTGAGCCCGCCGATCCACAGGAGCCCGTTGAGCGTGTTGCGCACGCTCAGGGGCTTGAGCTCCCAGGCCTGCTCGAACATCCGCTGCACGGCGCGCGTGAAGCTCAGCACCGCGATCATGAGGAAGAAGATGCCGGCGAGGCCGAGGCTCGTGCTCTCGCCCGAGGCCGGCGCGAACATCGCCTCGACCGCGTCGGCTCCTCCGCCCGTCAGCTCGTACCGGTCGACGACGCGGTCCGCGGTGGTCTCGCCGCCGAGCGCCGAGACGATCAGGCCGCCGACGATCGCCAGCGGGATGACGGCCGTCAGGGCGCTCGAGGCGAGCGCGATCGCGCGATCGAAGCCGGCCACCTTCTGGAAGCGGTTGACCACGCGCAGGAGGAACTCTGGCCGCAGCCAGAACGTGAGCGTCCGTGCGACGCGTTCACGGTCGACCTCAATGGACAAGGGACTTCAGGAGTATCAGCGCGGCCCCGATCAGCGCAACGGCGGCCGCCTGCACGAGCGCGACGGGCAGGCCCGCGCCCGACAGGCGCGCGCCCGCGAAGCCGTACACGCCGATCAGGCCGACGCCGGTCCACTTGGCGAGCGTGAACGCGGTCTCGTCCTCGAGCGCGCCGAGGATGGCGAGCAGGAAGAACACGGCCGGGAAGGCGATGCCGAAGGCGACGGCGGCGATGTCGACGCCCAGCTCCCGCAGCTCGGTGCGGCCGACCTTGCGGCGCCGCGTCGTCTCGAAGCCGACGAGCTCGCTGTAGAGCTCGGCCAGGCCGACCGCGACGGCCGTGCCCAGCAGCGACGCGACCACCGCACCCGCCGGCGGCGGGTGCGCCTCGAGCGCGACCACGAGGG
Source organism: uncultured Solirubrobacteraceae bacterium (assembly GCA_963835525.1). Classification (GTDB taxonomy): domain Bacteria; phylum Actinomycetota; class Thermoleophilia; order Solirubrobacterales; family Solirubrobacteraceae; genus DASSUW01. The sequence goes on along the minus strand of CAWIFM010000007.1, from coordinate 3,525 downwards.
CCAGCCCGATGATCGAGCCGTAGACGACGCGCGACACCTGGCGCGAGCCCAGGTGCGCGTCGACGAAGCGCCGGAGGGGGCCGCTCGGGGCCGCTCCCGCGTTCACTCTCTCCTCGTGAGGCTCACGCTCCGAGGATCTTCGCCTTCTGCGCGGCGAACTCCTCCTCCGTGAGGATGCCCTGGTCCTTGAGCTCCGCCAGCTGCTTCAGCTGGGCGATCGGGTCGGCAGCCGGGGCGGCGGGCGCGGGCGGCGGCGGCTCGGGCTCGGCGTACTGGGGCTCCTGGTCCCCGGCCCAGCGCGAGGCCTGGCGGCGCGACACGCGGTTGCTGACGGCCGTCGCGGTGCCGGCGACGACGGCGGTGCGGGCCATCCCGCGAAGCAGTCCTGGCATGGGTCTCTCCTTCTCGTCAGTTGGTCTCTTCGATGGCGTCGAGCGCGGCGAGGATGCCCTGGATCGGGATCCGCCCGCTGGCGACGAGCTGCCCGCCGGAGCGTCGCAGCGCGCTGGCGATCGGGGCCGCCCAGCGGTTCTCCCACACGAGCACGGCGGCCGACGTGCCGGGCTCGAGGACGCCGGCGGCCTCCTCGAGGTCGTCCTCGCCGAGCAGGCCTGACGAGGCGCCCTCGAAGTCGGCGAAGCTGCCCGCGCCGCCGCCGTTCATGGCGCCGACCTCGAGCACCGCGACCGTGCCGTCGGTGTCCTTGGCGAGGAGGGCGACGTCCAGGATCCGGATGATGCCCCGGTCGACGGCGTCCAGGATCAGCGGCACGGCCTCGCCGACCGGCTGCTGGTCGGGCCACTCGAGCACGACATAGTCGACAGGGCCCATCTCCTCGAGCTGCTCGCGGTCCACAGCTTCTCCTTTCTCGGCATGAGCGGTGCCCCCACCCTCGCGGCTCGCGCGTGCGGGCGCCACCCGGTGCGCATGCCGATCAACGGTCGTGCAGGCCACCCCCCGCGGACGCCCGCACGCCCCATTGCCAAGCCGGGCCGCGCCGCTGGACGATGGCGACATCGAGGAGCTCAACTCGTCGTGTCGCGACGCGCTGGCAGCTGACGGGTGAACCACAGCGACAGCAGCGCCAGGATCGCGACGGCGAGGATCGACTGCTTGAGTCCGAAGAGCTGCGCGTCGCCGTAGTCGCCGGCGATCGCCTCGGCAACCTCGGGAGCCGCTCCGGCATCGAGGACCGCCTGCTCGACATCGGCCACGGGCACCACCGGGATCCCTGAGGCCGCGACCTCGGCGATCTGCTCGCGGGCGGCGGGCGGCACCGCAGGGTTCTGCTCGACGCGGTTCACCACCCCGCTGGTCAGCGAGAGGATCAGGACCGAGCCGATCAGCGCCGTGCCGAGCGAGGCGCCGAGGTTCTGGGCGGTGCCCTGGAGCCCCCCGGCCTCGTTCGTCTGCGACGGGTCGACCGACGACATGATCACGTTGCCGAGCTGCGACAGCAGCAGGCCCGCCCCGATCCCGAAGAGGACGAGCGCGAGCGCGAACTCGGCCTCGTCGAGCTCGACGTCGATCGTCCCCAGCAGCACGACCGAGGAGAGGACGAGCGCCACCAGGCCCGCCTGGGCGACGCGCTTGGGGGCGAGGCCGGCGGCCAGCCTCGGGCCGGCCATGGCGGCGAGGAACAGCGCCACCGACATCGGGAACAGCCGCTTGCCGGTCTCGAACGCGTCGAGGCCGAGCACCACCTGGAGGTAGACGGGCAGGACGAAGAACGTGCCGAGCAGGATCAGCTGCTGCATCATCAGCGTCAGCAGGCCTGCCCGCATCGGCTTGATGCGCAGCAGCTTCCGGTCCAGCAGCGTGTCGCGGCCCTGCCGCTCGCGCCGCTCCTCCCAGAGCACGAAGGCGGCGAGGAAGCCGAGGCCCGCGAGGATGAAGAAGGGAACGGCGGAGAAGCCGAACGGCGTGATCTCGGTGTCGCCGATGGTGAACGCGCCAAGCGGCCGGATCCACCCCCACGAGCTGCTCTTGAGGATCCCGTAGACGGCGAGGGCGAGCCCGAGCGACGAGAGCGCGACGCCGGTGTAGTCGAGCGTGGGCCGTCGCTCGGCTGCCGGCGCGCGCGGCATCCGGCGCCGCACGAGCAGGATCGCGATGACGACCACCGTCTCCCCCGCGAACACGTAGCGCCAGCTGAGCTCGGTCGTCATCCAGCCGCCGATCAGCGGCCCGGCGGCGATCGCCGCGCCGGCGACGCCGCCGATGATCCCGAACGCGGTCGCCCGCTGCTGGCCGCTGTACGTCACCGCGATCAGGGACACGATGGCCGGGATGACGAGCGCGGCGCCGATGCCCTCGATCAGCGACCAGCCGATCAGCAGCACGGTCAGGTTGGGGCTCAGGGCCGTGGTCAGCGAGCCGAGCCCGTAGATTGCCAGGCCGATGGCGAACGTCTTGTCGCGCCCGAGGATGTCACCGAGCTTGGCGCCGGCGAGCATCAGCGCCGCCATCACGAGCGTGTACGCCGTGATGGCGAGCTGCACGCCCTGGATGGTCGTGTCGAGGTCGGCGACGATCTGCGAGATCGACACGTTCATGACGCTGCTGTCGAGCACCATCACGAACTGGGCGGCCGCCAGCACGATGATCGGGAGTCCCACCATCCCATCGTTCGCGCTCACGCGCGCGGGAACAATGGCGCGCGCCGGTGTCGCTTACGGATGCTGGCACCCGCTCCCGGACACTGGCGCGCCGGGTGGCGCGCCGCGACAGGTCCGGCGATGCTCGCCCGCGTGACGGCAACCGCGGCCGGAGAACGGCGCGTCGTTCGGCACCGCTACGGGCTCCTGCTCATCACCCTCTTCCTCTCGCTGGGCGTGCAGGGGGTCGCTCCGCACGGCGCGTTCCAGCAGATCGTCGTGACCGCCCTGGCGGGCGCCGGCATCGCGCTGGCGGTGCGCGCCGCCGGCCTGCGGCCGTGGGTGGTCAGGCTCGCCGTCGTGCTCGCACTGGTGGCGCTGGCGCTCAGCGCGGTGCGCGCGACGCTCGGCGGCATCGGCGAGGGCGCCGGGCTCGCGATGAACGCCGCGCTCGTCGCGCTCGGCCCGCCCGCCGTCGCCATCGGCATCGTCCGCGACCTGCGCGAGACCGGCCAGGTGCAATTGACCGCCGTGATGGGCGTGCTCTCCCTCTACCTGCTGCTCGGCATGTTCTTCGCGTTCACGTACGCCGCGATCGACGAGATCGCTCCCCCGTTCTTCACCAACGGCAAGGACGCGACGACGTCGGACTGCCTGTACTTCAGCTTCACCACGCTGACGACGGTCGGCTACGGCGACTTCGTCGCCCGCACGGACCTCGGTCACACCCTCGCCGTGATCGAGGCGCTGATCGGCCAGATCTACCTCGTCACGGTGGTCTCGTTGATCGTCAGCAACCTCCGCCCGCCCGCCCGTACCCGACCCTGAGACCGCTACACTCGGCGCCGCCCTCGCCGGAGTAGCTCAGTCGGTTAGAGCAGCGGAATCATAATCCGCGTGTCGGGGGTTCGAGTCCCTCCTCCGGCAT
>CAWIFM010000006.1:0-149803 GCA_963835525.1 uncultured Solirubrobacteraceae bacterium | reverse complement strand
TGGAGGACGCCGAACTCAATCTCCACCAGAGCGCCGTCGTAGGCAACACCGCGAGGCTCACTGGTGGCGCCATCTCAAGCCTCGGCGAAGTGCAGCTCGACGAGGTGCTGATCGCCGGCAACACCGTCGACGGCGCCGCGCCCGAGCTCAGCGGCGGCGGGATCTACAACGCGCCCGCCGCTCAGCTGCAGCTCCTGAACTCCACCGTGAGCGGCAACAGCGTCATCAACCATTTGGTGACGGGGACGGCCCGCGGCGGCGGCATCTACACCGACACCGAGGACGGATTCGACCTCGAGCACGTGACGCTCGCGAACAACCGCGCCGCGAACGGCGGCGGCCTGTACCAGGCAACGAGCGTCGGAGGCGATCTCACGATGACGAACACGCTCGTCGCCGGCAACACCGGCGGCGGGTGCGAGGGCAACGCGTCGCTGATCGTGACGGACCACAGCCTCGCCGACGACGCGACGTGTCAGCTCACCGGCGTCGGCGATCTGACGGTTGCCGACGCCAAGCTAGCGCCGCTCGGCGACTACGGCGGCCCGACGAACACGCACGCGCTGTACACCGGCAGCCCGGCGATCGACGGCTCGAACAACTGCGGCGATCCCGACCAGCGCGGCGTCATGCGGCCCACCCCGGCGTGTGACATCGGGGCGTTCGAGGGCAGCATCGCGCCGCCGGGTCCTCCAGGGCCGCCACCTCCGCCACCGCAGCCGTCTCCATTGCCGCCCCCGGTCGCCGGCAAGAACGTCAACGCCCTGACGAAGAGCGGCACCGTGAAGATCAAGCTGCCGGGCAGCAGCGCGTTCGTCGCACTCGGCGCGGGCCAGCAGATCCCGCTCGGCACGATCGTCGATGCCACGAAGGGCCGTGTGACGCTGGTCGCCGCCGCGAACAAGTCGGGCGGGACGGCGACAGCGGACTTCTACGAGGGCGTCTTCAAGATCGGTCAGACGAATGCCGCCAAGCCGATCACGACGCTGACGCTGGTGGAGAAGCTGAGTTGCCCGAAGTCCGGCAAGGCGAGTGCGGCGGCGAAGAAAAAGAAGAAGCGTCACCTGTGGGGTGACGGCAAGGGTCGGTTCCGGACGGACGGCAAGTACAGCGCGGCGACGGTGGTGGGCACGAAGTGGTTGGTGGAGGATCGGTGTGATTCGACGTTGACGCGGGTTGTTCGTGGGAAGGTGTCGGTGCGCGATCGCGTCAAGCGCAAGACCGTGATCGTGAAGGCCGGTAAGAAGTACGTGGCGCGCGCCAAGCCGTGAGCCGTCCGACAGTCCAGGCTTGGTTGACACGCGACTCGTTGTTCAACGAGGATCGCGCCTTGCGCCAGGGTCGGACGTTCGGGGTCGGGATCCTTGCGGCGATCCTCGTCGTGCTGGTCATGCTGCCCGCGGTTGCAGCAGCCCAGGCGACCACGACGACCGTCAACACGCTCCTTGACGGCGACGACGGAGCATGCAACGCGGGCAACTGCACCCTGCGCGAGGCGCTGCGCTACCCGCTCAACGGCTCGCTCGTCATCGTGCCCGCCGGGGAGTACGTCGTCGCGGACGAACTGTTCGTCGAGCGCAGCCTCACGATCCGGGGTGCCGGCGCGCGCACGACGACGATCCGGGTTTCCCCTCCGGTGTCCATGACGAGCCGCGTGCTGTTCATCAACTCCGAGATGACGGTGGACCTTTCGGGCGTGCGGATCACGGGCGGCAACAACACGGGCAGCCCGGGCGGCGGGATCGAGGTGAACTCCGGCGCGAGCCTGACGCTCAGCGATAGCGCGGTCGAGGGCAACACCGCCGACTACGGCGGAGGGATCGCGAGCTCGGGCAACCTCGTTGTACTGCGGACCACCATTGCCCGTAATCACGCAGTGGGGGGTGAGACGCAGGCCCGCGGTGGCGGTATCCAGATCTCGAGTAGCGGCACCGCGACGATCGAGAACTCGACCGTGAGCGGCAACACTGCCGTCGAGACCTTCGACCCGGACCAAGGCAACGGCGGCGGCATATACACGTCCGGGAACCTCGACCTGCACAACGTGACGATCGCGGAGAACAGCGCCGCGGACGGCACGTCCGGGGCCGGCGGCGGGCTTTTCCAGGACTTCGAAGGCGACGCGCGGCGAACCGTCTCGACGAACACGCTCGTCGCCCGCAACGCCGGCGGCAACTGTGCCGGGACCGGTACCGATCCGATCGAGTCGACGAACGGCCTGAGCGACGAGCTCGGTGCGCCGACGTGCCTCGTCGTGTCCGGTCCCGCCAACGGGCTGGTCGCCGACACCCGCCTCGGGCCACTGGCGAACAACGGCGGCGCGACGGACACGCACGCGCTCCTCGCGGACAGCCTGGGTGTCGACGGCGGCGGCGCGCCCTGCCCGGCCGTCGACCAGCGTGGCGTCTCGCGGCCGCTGGGTCTGCGCTGCGACGTTGGCGCCTATGAGTTCGCCCCCGCGCTCCCGGCTCCGCCGCAGCCGCTCTCCGCAGCTGCCGCCGCCGGTGGTGGGCAAGTCGGTGAACGCCGTGCCGAAGAGCGGGACGGTGAAGATCAAGCTGCCGGGCGCGAGCAAGTTCGTCGTGCTGGGTGAGGGTCAGCAGGTGCCGGTGGGGACGGTCATCGACACGCGGAAGGGGCGTGTGACGCTGGTGGCGGCGAGCAACAAGTCGGGTGGCACGTCGACGGCGGTGTTCTATGACGGGATCTTCAAGGTCGGGCAGGACAAGAAGGCGAAGCCGACGACGACGTTGACGTTGGTGGAGAAGCTTTCGTGCGGTGGTGGTGGGAAGGCGAGCGTGGCGGCGACGAAGAAGAAGAAGCGGCGGTTGTGGGGGGATGGGAAGGGTCGGTTCCGGACGGACGGCAAGTACAGCGCGGCGACGGTGGTGGGCACGAAGTGGCCGGTCGAGGATCGGTGCGCATCGACGTTGACGCGGGTCGTTCGCGGGAAGGTGTCGGTGCGCGATCGCGTGAAGCGCGAGACGGTGATCGTGAAGGCCGGCAAGAAGTACCTCGCCAAAGCCAAGCGGTGAGTTGGGTATCCGTCCTCGCGGGCTTCCTCGTTGCCCACATGGTGGGTGACTACCTACTGCAGACAGACTGGCAGGCACGCAACAAGCACGGCGGTCTGGCGGGTGATCCCACTGCACTGCGCGCGCTCAGCGCCCACGTTGCGACCTACACGCTCGCGTTCGTGCCCGCGGCGATCTGGATCGGGTCCGAGCTCGGAGCAGGCTGGGGGATCCTCGCGGCCGCGCTGGTCGCGCTTCCCCACTTCGTGATCGACGACGGCCGGATCGTGGGTCTTTATCTGATGCGCGTCAAGGGCGCCGAGGTCTTCGACCCAGGCCTCGCGGCATCCGTCGACCAAGCGTTCCACGCGCTGTCGCTGTCGATCGTGGCGCTCCTCGTCGGCGCCGTATGACCCTGTTCAACCGTCCAGGTGCGGTTGACAGGCGCACGGTTCCTCAATGACGATGCCTCGCACCTTGCACCGGCGCGCTGCCATGAAGCTGGCTGTATCGGCACTCGTCGTCGTGCTCGCAGCGCTGGCGGCTCCGGCGGGAGCGCTCGCTGACGTGTTCGTCGTCAATACGACCGTCGACCTGGCGCCGGATAAGTCGTGCGACGCTCCGGACTGCACCCTGCGTGAGGCGGTCGACCTCGCGCAGCCCACGGACTCGATCACGGTGCCTGCGGGGACCTACGTCCTCTCGCGCGGCGAGCTGACCCTCGTCGGCGACAAGATCGACGGCGCGGGCGCACGGGCGACGATCATCGACGGCGGCGGCAACTCCCGCGTGATGTCGACGACGAATAGCGCCACGGGCGGGGTTACGTCCCGGGTCGCGGGCGTGACGATCCGCGGCGGCAATGGCAAGAGCGCCGACGCGACCGGCGGCGGGGGCGTGCTGGTCCGGACCGGAACGCTCGCCCTCACGAACAGCCAGGTGGTCGACAACACCTCGGTGCGCGGCGGTGGCATCGGCGTCGGAGGTGGGGCGTGGCTCCTCATGGTTGGCTCCACGGTCGCCCGGAACATCGCTGCCGACGGCCGGCTGACCCGGGGCGGGGGGATCGCAGTCGCCGCCGAGGGCCATCTGCTCGTCGGTAACTCGACGATCAGCGGCAATATCGCGCGCGACACGCCGACCGGCAACTCATCGGAGGGCGGCGGCATCAGCACGCTGTCGGGAACCCAAGTGCTGCTGACCGGCGTGACCATCGCCGGCAACCAGGCCTCGGCGGGCGGTGGCGTGCACCTTCTCTCCGGCGCTGCCAGCCGCGAGATGCACTACACGATCCTCGCGGGCAACACCGCGCTCGCCGGCGCCGCGTGCGCCGGCGATGGGCCGGCGACGATGACGACGGATCACAACTTGGTCCAGGACGGCACGTGCACGCTCCAGGGCACCGGCGACGTACAGGGCGTCGACGCCGCACTCGGCGTGCTGGGCAACAACGGCGGGCCGACCGACACGCGTGCGATCGGGCCGACAAGTCCCGCGATCGACAAGGGAAGTTGCAACGGCGTCGACCAGCGTGGCGTGGCACGGCCCGCGAACGCATGCGACGCTGGTGCGTTCGAGTACGTCGCGCCGACGCTACGCGTAGCGACGACGGTCGTGAACGACAACGGTGGAACCAGAGTGGCGTCCAATTTCACGATCCACGTTCGAACGGCCGCCGGCGGCGAAGCGCCCAACAGCCCGCAGTCGGGGAGCGCGGCTGGAACAACGTTCGCGCTCAGTCCCGGGAACTTCGTCGTCGCGTCCGACGGTATGACGGGCTACACGTTCTCGATCTCGGGCGACTGCACCGCCGCCGGCGCCGTCTCGCTTGCCGAGAGCCAGGCGAAGACCTGCACGATCACGGCGAATGACGTCGCCCCGAGGTTGACGGTGATCGCTGACGTCGTAAACGACGAGGGCGGCACGAGCACGGCTGCGAACTTCAGCGTGCACGTCCGGCGCGGCGCGAGCGAGGTGGCCGGCAGCCCACAGGCCGGCAGCGCCACCGGGACGGCCTACACGCTCTCAGCCGGCGGCCACTCCGTGTCGGCCGACGGGGTCTCCGGCTACGCAGCGTCAGTGTCCGGAGCGTGCGCCGCGAACGGCACGATCACGTTGCAGGTGGGCGACGTCAAAACGTGCACGATCAAGCTCGACGACGGTGCGCCGACGCTGAAGGTCGTCACGGCGGTCATCAACGACAACGGCGGCACGATGGGCCCGGCGAACTTCGTCGTGCACGTCCGTAGTGGTGGTGCGGACGCGGTCGGCAGTCCTCAGGCGGGCGATTCGAACGGAACGGTCTACTCGCTTGAGGCCGGCAGCTATACGGTGGCCGCAGACGCCGCCTCGGGCTACGTCGCATCAGTCTCCGGCGACTGCGCTGCGGACGGCTCGATAGCGCTGCCGGTGGGCGAGCAGCGCACGTGCACCGTCACGACGAACGACGTGGCGCAACCACCGCCGCCACCGCCACTCGCCAGCTTCCAGCTTCCTCCGCCGGTCATCGGCAAGCAGGTCAACCTGCTCCGAGCACAAGGGACCGTCACGATCAAACGGCCGGGGACCACAACGTTCGTACCGCTCGAGGTGGGCGAGCAGCTCCCCGTCGGGACGATCGTGGACACGCTGAAGGGCCGGGTGACGCTGATCGCTGCGCGCGACAAGAACGGCGGGACCGCCAAGGGCGTTCTACGACGGCATCTTCAAGATCGGGCAGACCAAGGGCCGACGCCCGATCACGGTCCTGACGCTGGTGGAGAAGCTGTCGCTGCCCGCAAGCACGGGCAAGGCGAGCGCGGCGGCCAAGAAGAAGAAGAAGCGGCGGCTGTGGGGTGACGGCAAGGGGCGGTTCCGGACGGAGGGCAAGTACAGCGCGGCGACTGTGTAGGGACCAAGTGGCTCGTCGAGGATCGCTGCACGTCGACGCTGACGCGGGTTGCGCGCGGCAACGTGTCGGTGCGCGACTTCGTCAAGCAGCAAGACGGTCATCGTCCGCAAGGGCAAGAAGTACATCGCGCGAGCGAAGCGTTGACCCGCGCCGCGGGTTGACAACGCTGTGATCCGTCGACGACTGTCCTCGCCCTCTGGCTGGCCGCTGGCGGCGCTCGCCGTCGGCGCCGCGCCTGCGCAGGCGGCCGACTTCGTCGTCAACACGCACGCCGATGCGCCCGCGACCGCCGGCGGGTGCACGCCCGAGCCGCGCGGCTGCACGCTGCGTGAGGCGATCGCGGACGCGACGCCGGCCGACAGGGTGCTGGTCCCGGCGGGCACCTACGCGCTGACGCAGGGCCCGCTCCTGCCGGACGGCGACACGATCGTCGGGCGCGGGCGCGCGGACGACGATCATCGACGGCGGCGGCACCGGCAATGTGTTCATCGTCATCCACGCGCAGGCAACCAGATCTCCGGGCTGACCGTCACCAACGGCGGCGGCGCTTCGCAGTCGTCATCAGCAGGCGGCGGGATCCTCGTCTCGAGCGCCACTGTCCCTGGCGGCCTCACGCTCACGGACAGCACCGTGAGCGGCAACCACGCACAGGGTGGCGGTGGCATCGCCAGCAACGGCACGCTCACGCTGGTCGGCTCGACCGTCGCCGGCAACGTGGTGTTCTCGAACGCGGGCACCCCGGTTGCCGGCGGCGGCATCGCAGTCACCGGTGGCACGACGACGCTACGCAACTCCACGGTTAGCGGCAACGTCGTCGGATCCAGCGAGGTCGCCCGCAGGGCGGTGGGATCTACGCCGCGGCGCGGGACGCTCGCTGACCCAGAGCGCGACGATCACGGGCAACCAGGCCGACGCGGGCGGCGGGCTGTATCGCGCCGCAGGCTGCCGCCACGATCTCGCACACCATCATCGCCGGCAACCCGCTCGGCGGCGCATGCGCCGGAGTCGTTACGGGTCTCACGGCCGACCACAACATCGCCGACGACGCCACCTGCGGGTTCGGCGGCACGCCCGCCAACCCGCTCCTCGCGGCGCTCGCGAACAACGGCGGGCCGACGGACACGCACGCGCTCCCGGCGAACAGCCCGGCGGTCAACGCCGGCACGAGCTGCCTGCCGACCGACCAGCGCGGCGTCGCGCGCGCAGGGCGCGTGCGACATCGGGGCGTTCGAGTACGTCCCGCCGCCGCCGCCCGCCACCGGCGCGGGCTCCCGCCGCCGGTGGTCGGCAAGCTGATCAACGCCGCGCCCAAGAGCGGGACGGTGAAGATCAAGCGGCCGAAGCGCAAGCGTTTCCGCACGCTGACCGTCGGCGAGCAGACTGCCGGTCGGCACGACGGTCGACACGCGCAAGGGCCGGATCACCCTGATCGCCGCGGCGAACAAGCAGGGCGGCACGGCGACGGCAGACTTCTACGACGGCGTCTTCAAGCTGAGCCAGACGAAGGGATCGAAGCCGATCACGACGCTGACGCTGGTGGAGAAGCTGTCCTGCTGCGAAGCTCGGGCAAGGCGAGCGCGGCGGCGAAGAAAAAGAAGAAGCGGCGGCTGTGGGGCGACGGCAAGGGACGGTTCCGGACGAAGGGCAAGCACAGCGCGGCGACGGTCGTCGGGACGAAGTGGCTGGTCGAGGATCGCTGCACGTCGACGCTGACGCGGGTCGCTCGCGGCAGGGTCGTCGGTGCGCGATTTCGTCAAGCACAAGACCGTGCTCGTAAGGCCGGGAAGCGGTACATCGCGCGGGCCAAGAAGTGACGGCGGTCCCGTCCATGCGTCCAGGTCGACTTGACAGTGGGCACCGCTGCTCAAGACCATCGCTGGTGACTTGCGAATGCGAGGTGGGATCCGGCTCGGCGTGGCGGCCGCTGTCGCGGCGCTGATCGCGCTCGCGCGTGCACGGCTCTGCGCCTGCGCAGCAGTTCCCGGGCGTCTTCACCGTCGACACGACGGCCGACGGCAACGACGGCGAGTGCGCGCAGCGACTGCACGCTGCGCGAGGCGATCGCGCTCTCGACGCCCGGCGGCGGCTCGTCGATCTCGCTTCCCCCGGGCGTCTACCGGCTCACGCTGGGCCCGCTGGTCCTAGCGAACAGCCCGGTCATCCTCGGCTCTGGAACCGTCGGCGGCTACGGCGCCGGCGCCCGCACGACGATCATCGATGCGCGTAACAGCGGTCGCGTGCTGGTCGCCCCTGCCGGCTCGAGCTCGATCGTCGCCGGTGTGACGCTCACCGGCGGCACGGCGCCCACCGGCGGCGCCGCGCTCGTCGCGGACACGGCGCAGCTGCACCTCTACAACGCGATCGTCGAGGGCAACACCGCCACGAGCCGCGGCGGGGCGATCGAAGCGCTCGGCTCGCTCGCGGTCCAGGGCTCGATGGTCACCGGCAACCGCGTGACGGCCGGCAGCGGCGGCGCGATCGCGGTAGAGACCAACGGCGAGGGGATCCTCATTGCCTCGACGATCACCGGCAACACCGCCACTGCCACCGGCGGCGGCATCGTCACGGCAGGCAACATCACGATGACGGGCTCGACGATCGCCGGCAACAGCGCCGGGACTGGCGGCGGCTTCTTCCAGGAGAGCACCACGGGCGCCACGACCAGCATCTGGAACTCGATCATCAACGGCGCCGGCACCGGCGGCGCCTGCGGCGGCTCGATCGCGGGCATCCCGCGCGGCACGTTCAGCCACAACCTCTCCGACGACGCCACGTGCCTGTCAACACCGCCGCCGAGGGCACGCCGAACGTGACCACGCCGCCGCTCGGCGCGCTCACCAACAACGGCGGCCCGACGGACACGCGCGCGATCGCAGCCGGCAGCCCGGCGATCAACGGGGGCGACCCGAACCTTTGCGTCACCGGCACCGACCAGCGCGGCGCGACGCGCCGTCGGCACCTGCGACATCGGCGCCTTCGAGTTCGGCGGCAAGCCGCCCGACCCGCAGCTGCCGCCGCCGGTCCCCGGCGAGACCGTCAACGTGACCGCGCGAGCGGCATCGTGAAGATCAAGCTCCCGGGCAGCGACGAGTTCTTCGCCCTCCAGGACGCCCAGCAGGTCCCGGTCGGCTCCACGTTCGACACCGCCAAGGGCAGCGTGAACCTGGTCGCCGCGGCCAACAACACCGGCAAGACGCAGAGCGTGGTTCTACCAGGGCGTGTTCAAGATCGGCCAGACCAAGGGCAAGAAGCCGCTCACGACGCTGACGATGACCGGCAGCTCAGCTGCGGCGCGGGGCAAGGCCACCGCGGCGGCCAAGAAGAAGAAGAAGCGCCGCCTCTGGGGCGACGGCAAGGGCAAGTTCCGGACCAAGGGCAAGCACAGCGCGGCGACGGTGCGTCGGCACGAAGTGGCTCGTCGAGGACCGCTGCAACGGGACGCTGACGAAGGTCCTGCGCGGCACGGTGTCGGTGCGCGACTTCGAAGAAGCGCAAGACGGTCCGCGTCACGGCCGGCCACCAGTACTTCGCCAAGCGCTAAGCAGTGAGCTGGGTCTCCGTCTTCACGGCGTTCCTGGTCGCTCACATGGTCGGTGACTACCTGTTCCAGACCGACTGGCAGGCACGTCACAAGCGCGGCGGGCTGAGCGGCGACCGGGTCGCGTTCAAGCGCGCTGGCAGCCACGTCACGACCTACACGCTCGCGTTCGTGCCCGCGCTGATCTGGATCGGCGACGAGCTCGACGCCGGCTGGGCGATGTTGGCGGCGGTGCTGATCTTCCTCCCGCACCTGGTGATCGACGACGGCCGCTTCGTGCGGTGCTATCTCGCGAACGTCAAGCGCGCGGCCGGCGTTCGACGTCGGGCTCGCCGCGTCGGTCGACCAGTCCTTCCACGTGCTCTCGCTGTTCCTCGTCGCGCTCCTCGTCGGGAACGCATGACGCGCCGCGCCACGGGCGCTCTCTCTGCTCGTCGCGGCGGTCTTCGCGGCGGCCGTCGGGCTGATCTTCCTGCGACCGACGCGCTGCGCGGGCCCGAGCACGCGACCGTCGACACGCCGCTTCGACGTGCGCGGCGACGCAGGCGCCGCGCGACGACGTCGTGATCGTCGGGATCGACGACAAGACGCTGAGCGGACCCGAACGTCAGTTCCCGTTCAACCGGCAGCCGCCATGCGCGCGTGATCCGGCAGCTCACGAAGGCCGGCGCCGCGGTGATCGCATACGACATCCAGTTCACCCAGCCGAGCCGCGTTCCCGGACGCCGACAACGCGCTCATCGAGGCGGTCCGCGCGGCGCACCGGACGTGTGTGCTGGCGCACGACCGCGGTCGAGCCGGGCGGCAAGACGCAGATCTTCGGTGGCGGCGAGGGCCTGAAGTACAGCCGCGCGATCCCGGCGTTCACCGGGTTCGCCGACGACGACGGACGGCGTCGCTGCGGCACATGCCGTCCGGCGAGCACGGCACTCGACGCCTTCGCCACGCGGCCGCGCGGCTCAAGCTCGGGCACGCGATCAGCACCCCGTCGACCCGACGCGCCTGGATCGACTTCGCGGGGCCGGCCGGCACGATCCCGGCAGCTGAGTTTCGGCGACGTCGAGCGCGGCAGCTTCGACGCCGACGACGTACGCGGCAAGATCGTCGTCGTCGGCGCGACCGCGCCGGCGCTCGGGCGACTTCCACGCGCGCCGACGGACGACCGCGATGTCCGGCCCGAGCTCCAGGCGGCGTGGATCGCCACGGCGCTGTCGGCTTCCCGCTGCGCGACGCGCCGGGTTGGGTCGACGTGGCTCCTCATGATCGCCCTCGGCGCGGTCGCGCCGCTGGTCGCGATGCGCTTCGGCGCGCTCGTGGCGGTGCTCGCGGCGTCGTCGCGTCGCCGCGTTCCTGTCGGCGCTCAGCTCGCGTTCAACGACGGGTCGTGTCGTCGCAGTCCTGCCGCCGCTTGCCGCGGCGTTCACCGGCGTCGTCGCGACGCTGCTCGTCGTCCACCCCGGTCGCATCCGTGGTCAACCGGCTGCTCGATCGCGTGAGCCCGGGCGCGGGCATGAACCGGCGGACGCGGCGGCTGCGCACGGTGCTGCTCCTCGGCGCGGCGCTGTTCTGCACGCTCGGCGGCCTTGGCGCTCATGGCGGCGACGGGCTGCGGCGGCTCGACCTCACCAGCGTCGACATGCGCTTCGACGTCCGCGGCGCTCAGCCGACGCCCGACGACGTCGTCGTCGTCGGCATCGACGACCAGACCTTCAACGCGCCGGGTACGACGTTCCCGTTCAGCCGCAAGCACCACGCGACGGGTCATCCGCAACCTGACAAGGCCGGCGCGGCGGTGATCGCCTACGACGTCCAGTTCACGCAGCCGAGCGGCGACGACGACGCCGACAACGCGCTGATCGAGGCGGTCCGGCGCGGCCCGCAAGTCGTGATCGCGGCGACCGAGTCGACCGAGGACGGCAAGACGCAGATCTTCGGCGGCGGCGAGGCGCTGGCGTACAGCCGCGCGATCCCCGGGAACTCGAACTTCGAGAAGGACGCCGACGGCGCGTCCGCCGCATGCTCGTACGACTCGAGACGCTCGAGACGCTTCCCGATCGCGGCGCGCGCGATCGAAGCAACGGCCGCCCGAGTCGCGACCCGCCGGGCAACACCGCCTGGATCGACTTCGCGGGCCGCCGAGCACGGTCCAGTACCTGAGCTTCGTCGACGTCGACAAGGGCAAGTTCCCCGCGTCCGCCGTGAAGGGCAAGGTCGTCGTCGTCGGCGGCACGCGCGCCCGTCGCTGCAGGACCTCCACGAGACGTCGACCACGGGCCGGCGGCGATGCCCGGGCCCGAGATCCACGCCAACGCGATCACCACCGCGCTCGACGGCTTCCCGCTGCGACAGCGGCCCGGGGTGGATCGACATCGCTGCTGCTCGTCGCTGCTCGGCGTCGCCGCGCCGTTCGCGGCCATCCGGCTGCGGATGCTCCTCGCGCTCGCGCTCGGGGCCGCGCGCGCATCGTCGCGCTGCTCGTCGGCGCGCAGGTCGCGTTCAACGACGACGCGATCATCACCGTGGTCTACGCGCTGGTGGCCGGCATCGTCGCGCTGCTCCGCACCGCCGCCATCCACGGCGTCACCGTCGCCTTCGAGCGCGCGAACACGCGCGACGCGTTCGCGCGCTTCGTCCCCGAGTCGGTCGTCGACCAGGTCCTCCAGGACGCCGACGGCGCTCCGCCTCGGCGGCGTGCGCGGCGAGGCGACGGTGATGTTCAGCGACCTGCGCGGCTTCACCTCGTTCGCCGAGACGCTCGAGCCGGAGCAGGTCATCGCCGCGCTCAACCGCTATCTGACCGCGATGAGCGAGGCGATCCTCGACCACGGCGGCACGCTCGTCGCCTACATGGGCGACGGCATCATGGCCGTGTTCGGCGCGCCGCTGCACCAGGAGGACCACGCCGACCGCGCGCTGGCGGCGGCGCGGGACATGCTCGACCGGCTCGAGGGCTTCAACGACTCGCTGCGCGCAGGACAGCCTGCACGAGGGCTTCAAGATGGGCATCGGCCTCAACACCGGCGCGGTGATGTCCGGCAACGTCGGCTCCGAGCGCCGGCTGGAGTACACGGCGCTCGGCGACACGACGAACACGGCCGCGCGGCTGGAGGGCATGACCAAGGGCACGCCCTACCAGCTCTATGTCTCCGACTCGACGCGCGCCGCCCTGACGCAGCCCGCCGACGACCTCGTCGAGGTCGGCGAGTTCGAGGTCCGCGGCCGCAAGGCGAAGATCAAGCTGTGGTCGCTTCCCGAAGATGAAGGGGACAGTCCCCCGGCCCCGCCCCCGGCCGCCGCTGAACCGATACCGAGGGGGAAGAGCGCCCGCCCCGGCGACGGTCACCGACGGACCGTAGACCCCCCCGACGCCAGCCAGCGCAGGCCGGTCATGCTCGGGCGGTACAGGTACTCGCCGCCGCGCACCGTGACGAAGCGCGGCTGGGGCTTGAGGAAGAACGGCGGGTGGCCCGGGATCGTCATCTTGCCGTCGTCGCCGTCCGGCTCGCCGATCAGGAAGTCCTTGTCGCGGCCGAGGCCGAACGGGTCGCCGTCATCGATCCAGAGCGCCTGGACGGTCTCGAACTGGCGCCAGATGCTGGCGTTGAAGCACACGAACACGAGCCCGCGCTCGACGCCGTCGTCCTCGAGCACGCCTTCGGGCAGCGGCGGGCCGTAGGAGCGGCCGCGGCGGATGATGCGGTGGCGGTTGGAGAGCCGCCCGTCGAAGAAGCCGTGCGCGTCGCGCGGGTTGGCGCGGCGGATGTGCGCGCCGACCGGGCAGCGCAGCCCCTCCGCGTCGTCGCGGTAGGAGAAGTCGTTGATGCGCGCCGGGTCGGCCGCGACGGCGGCGTCCGGCCGGTCGGGCGACACCTCGAGCGGCGTGCCGTCGCGCCAGCGGCCGACGATCTTGGCCGCCAGCAGCTCCGGCCCGCCCGGGTAGCGCTCGCCCTGCTCGGCCATGAAGCGGCGGAACGCCGCCACGTCCATCGCCAGCTTGCGGTAGACCATGAACGTGCCGTTGCGGTCGAACGGCGCCGCCGGCGCCTCGGGCAGCCGGCCGTCCTCGTCCTCGTAGCCGTGCAGGAACTCGCCGGTCCGGACCGCGCGCCAGCCGCCCGCGCCGTCCGGCTGGCCGTCGCCCGGCCGCGGCGCCACGCCGCTGCCCTGCACATCCGGCTGCGCGATCCCGTCGGAGAAGCCGAAGTGGTCGCGCCCGCCGTCCAGCGCCGCCGCGCGCTGCTCGTGGACCACCGTCACGGCGCCCGCGCCGGGCCCCACGCCGCGCAGCGCCTCGCGCGCCGCGTCGAGCCGCTCGTCGTCGACCGCGTAGACCGTGACGAGCACGTGCGCCTCGCCGGTCCCGAGGCCGGCCTCCCAGTGCTCGGGCGCGCTCGGCCCGCGGTCGCCGAGCCGCTCGGCGCGCGCGGCCATGCCCTCGCGGAACTCGTCCGGGAACGAGTCGAGCACGTCGTCGGGAACGCCGAGCGCCGACAGGCCCGCAGGTGAAGGCAGCGTGCAGCGCGGTGTCCGGAGGCCCGTCGGGCCACGGCTCGGCGGTCGCCACCTGGGCAGCATCCGCGTCATCAGCGCGCGCGCCCGGTCGGGGTCGACGATCCGCAGGAACAGGTACGCCGCCGACGGATGGGTGTAGCCGCGCAGCACGTTGCCCTGGATGTCGGCGAGGTCGACGCGTGCCGGCGACGACCGCCGGCGCGGGAGGTTCGGCGGCCGCCCGAGCCGCATCAGCGGCGCGAACCGCGCCCGGAAGCGCGCCTGCAGCTCCGCGGCCCCGAGGCCCTGGCGTCGGCGGCGAAGTCGACGATCCGCTCGCGCAGCGCCAGGCTCTCGCGCACGCCCGCGACGCTCGCGTCGGGTGCGCGGAGGCGAACAGGTTGGTGTCGACCTGGTGGTCGCGGATGCAGCGCTTGAACGCGGCGCGGTCCGCGGTGCCCGGATAGCCGGCGCAGTGCTCCCACCAGCCGTCCGCCTCCGCGCCGAGCCGCGCGCAGATCGCGTCCAGGTACGGGTCCAGCTCGCCGTCGAAGGTGCTCGTGAACACGAGGTGGCTCGACCGCAGAGGGTCGCGCTTGCGCTGCTTCGCCCTGGTGGACGAGCTCGCGGAAGATCTGCAGGCGCGAGAAGTGCAGCGTGTCGAGCCGCGCGAGCGGGCTGTCGGCGCCCACCGGCAGCGCCTCGATCAGCGCCCGCACCGCGTCCTCGTGGCCGGCGAGGATCGGCGCGAACACCGTCAGCGCGTACGCGACGCCGTCGCGGTTGCGGCCGCTCGGCCATCAGAGGTGGGCCTGGGACTCGGTCAGGAACCGCTCGTACGCGGCCTTGAACGCCTCCGGGCTCAGGCGCTCCGCGTCCGCCACCAAGCGCGTCGAAGCGCTCGCGCACGCGAGCGCGCCCTTGACCATCCGCGTGCTCGCCTCCGGGTAGGCGCAGTAGTAGTGGCCGCCCTCCATGCTGTTGCGGGCGATCCACGCCTTCAGCGGCTCGGCCGGCGGCGGCGCCGGGAACCCCGGGCCGCGGCCCCAGGTGAGCCGGATGTCCTTCGGGATCACGTAGGCGAAGGCGTCGATGTAGTGCTGCCACGGCCCGTCGAAGTTGCTCTCGAAGAACAGGTAGCCGTAGTTCAGCTGCTCGCCCGGCAGGCCTCTGACGACCGCCCAGCGGACGAAGTGGATGAAGTCGAACTGCAGGATGTGCTGGTCGAACGGCGGGCGTGCCGCGAGACGAGAAGCCCACGCGCAGAACGGCAGCCACGCGGCGCACCGGCGTGAACAGCGTCAGGCCGATCATCCGGCCGATCGCGTTGCCCATCAGGCGGGGCCGCTAGCGGCGGGCCCAGATCTCCTTGCCCTCGGCCGGCCGGCGCGCGTGCCCGGGGTTGCCGAAGCGCTCGTAGTACTCGATCTCGAGGTGCGAGAACTGCACCCAGGTGCCGGGCAGGTAGAAGGCGTCCGTGTGCGCGGGGAAGCGCCCGTACGTCTCCACCAGGTAGCGGCAGATCTCCTTCGTGTACTCGACCGCCTCCGGCGGGTGGTGCGCGGCCTGGTTGAGGTACGCTCGGCGCTCGCGCGGTCGCGGTAGGCCTGGCCGAACACCTCGGGGTCGGCGTACGCGCCGCCGGCGCCGAACTTCTCCTCGAGCACCCGGTCGACGGCCTCGTCCATGTCGGTGACGTACGGCGGGCACAGACCCTCGAGCACGCCGTCGATGCCGACGTAGTTCGGCTGCGAGGCCGGCACCGGCGGCCAGCGCTTCCAGCGCCCCGGCGCCGGCTTGGCCAGGTGCTCGCGGAAGCCGAGGCCGAGGTGGCCCTTCGCCGGGTCGCGCCGCATCACGTGCGGGATCATCGGCGCGCCGTGCACCCAGCCGCCGAGGCGCAGCGCCTCGCCCATCAGCATCAGGTTCTGCATCAGGAAGTACGCCTCGTGGTCGGTGCGCACCTCGCCGATGCTGCCCAGCGGCGCCGGCACGTCCGGCGAGACGAAGCCGCCGCGCGCGCGCTTGAGGCCGCCGATCGGCTGGTAGGGGATCGGCTCGACGAGCCCGACCTTCGACGCGAACCAGGCCGCCCACTCCATCGCCGCGCGCGGCCGGAACGGGCGCCAGTCGTCGATGAACAGCGGCGCCTTGCCCTTGGCTCCGACAGGAGGATCAGCAGCACGTTGATGTACTGGCGCGTGTTGTCCACGACCGGCAGGAAGCAGGTCGAGCCGGGCACGTTGGAGTGCTGGGCGTTCCAGCCGAGGTAGTACGGCCACTCGCGCGGGAACTCGAAGCGCCCGTCGTAGACCTTGCGCTTGACCGCGTCGGCGTACGAGATCCAGTCGTCCTCGGTGCGGTCCTCCCAGCGCGGCGGGATCTCCTTGAAGAGCTCCATCGCCTCGCGCTCCTGCGGGCGCTTGATCAGCCAGATGCCCTCGTCGTTGATCATGAACAGCGAGGTCGCCTGGCCGTTGTCGGCGCTGCTCGCGGCGCGGCCGGTGACGTGCAGGAACGGCGTGCCGAGCTCCTTGCCGCCGTTCGGCTTGTCGATCGGCCCGTCGTGCATGACGGCGCCGGTCGGGCCGGTCGAGGCGATCAGGATCGCCTCCTCGAGCGGCGTCAGCGGCGACGGGTCGTTCGCGCTCTCGTAGGTCATGTCGCCGGCCTTCAGCGACACGCCCTGCGCCACCCGGCGCGTGCGGCGGTCCTGGAAGCAGGCGGCGACCGGGTAGGAGAAGAGGTCCTGCAGCCCGGCGTGGTGCGGCGGTCGTCTCGGGTGCGGTCATGAGTTGTGGCGCTCCAGCTCGGCGAGGGCGATCGGGAACACGTCGCGGTCGGCGTCTCGCCGAGCCAGCAGTCCAGGTGCGCGTAGTCCTGGATCACGTGGCGGGTGTAGAGCTCGGGGCCGTTGGCCGCCGCGCAGCAGCTCGTGCGTCTGCTCGAGCCCGCGCGGGACGAACATCCGGTTGTGCTCGCCGGTCATGAACGAGATCGGCATCCGGTAGCGGTCGGTGTTGGCGAGGTAGCCGTCGCGGCCCTTGGCGTCGACCGCGCTGGCCCTTGCGGATCATCCGCGAGATGTGCTCGAAGAACGTGATGTTGCCGTTGCCGAAGAAGCTCGGCACCGCCTCCTGCATCGTCGCCTCGTCGATCCGCTGTGGTCGAAGACGTCGCCGTAGATGAAGTAGATGCGCCGGCCGACGGGGCTGTCGTAGACGTGCCGGAACGGCAGCACGCGCATCACCGGCTCGACCGCCCGGTCGGGCAGCGAGTCCGGGTGGTAGTCCGTGTTCAGGCCCTTGATGCCGAGCTTCTTGAAGATCGTCGCCAGGTGCACGCCCGCGCGCAGCTGGTTGCCCGGCGTCGGGACCGGGTGGCCGGCCAGCGCCGAGAACGTCGCCGAGCGCACGCCCTCCAGGCCGCCGCCGATCGCCATGAACAGCGACAGGCCGCCGACGCAGTGGCCCATCGCCTGGACCGACTCCGCGCCGGTCTCCTTGCGCGACGTGCGCGATCGCCGCCGGCCAGTCGCGCATCGCGATGTCGTCGACGGTGAACTGCGTGAAGCTGGACTCCAGGTCGGGGCTGGCGCGGTAGTCGAGCAGCCACACGTCGTAGCCGTTCTCGCCGAGGTACTGCGGTGAAGCTGCGCTCGCACCGTGTCGAGCGCGAACGCGCGCGCGGCGTTCCCGTAGCCCGGGCGCGAGCACGACCGGGCCCTTGTAGCCCATGGCGTAGTGCGTGAGCCGGATCTGCCGTCCCGTCGGAGGTCGGGACGTCGTGGACCTCTGGCTGGGCAGCGCGGCGACGTCCCCGCTGACGGCGGTGGGCTCCATCAGTCTGCTGACGCGGGGATAGCGTGCGTTTGTATCCGCGTGGGCCAGGCCGAATCAAGGGGCTTATCGTCCAATTGTCTCAGGCCGCACGAATGGCTAGCGCGTCGCGCCGATCGCGGGGTTATGCTCGCGGAATGGACGTCGATCTGATGGCAGACCGCCGAGAGCCCGAGCGCGCCGAAGGCGATCCGAGGCGTGCGCCCGATGACGACGTGGCGCGAGGACCTGATCACGATGGCGCTCGCCTTCTGGCCGATCACGGCCATGTTCTTCGACGGCCGCAACCACAACAACGAGACCGGCCAGGAGTCGTTCTTCTCGATCGCGCACCTGTTCCTCTACGGCGGGCTGACGGTCGCTCGGCCTGTGGATCGCGTCGTCGTCGTCCGCTACCAGTTCGCGGCCGGCGTCGACGTGCAAGCGCCTGATGGTCGACTTCAAGGCGATCCCGGTCGGCTACGGCGTGGCGATCATCGGCCTGGCGCATCCTGGCGCTCGGCGGCCCGAGCGACCTCATCTGGCACAGCGATCTACGGCTTCGAGGTCGGCGTCGACGCGATCTACAGCCCGTCGCACCTGATGCTGTTCTTCGGCGGCGCTGCTCGTGAGCTCGACCGGCATCCGGTCGATGTGGGCGAAGGCCGACATCGCGCCCGACCTCAAGCGAGTTCGCGCCCGTGATCCTGTCCGCGATCCTGTTCATCGGCGTCGCCGGCTTCATCACGATGTACCTGTCGACGTTCATGACCAACGTCACGCCGACGACCGACTTCGTCAACGACCTGAGCGCTTCAACGACGTCCGCACGCGACCAGACCATCAGCCTCAACGCGGGCCTGACCGGCTACGGCGACGACAAGTGGCCGTACAACTTCTACAGCGCCAGCCACGGCATGGCGTCGATGATCGTCACCACGCTCGTCCTGCTCGGGCCGACGCTGCTGATGCTGCGCCGCTGGCGCGTGCCGGTCGGCGCGTTCACGCTGATCTTCCTCGGCTTCGGCCTGCTCGTGAACATCATGACCGAGTACCGGGACATCGTCCTGATCATCCCGCTGATCCTCACGGGCGTCGCGTCGACGTGCTGCAGCAGCGGCTCGGCGGCGAGCCGACGGGCGGCTCACGCTCGGCGGCATCCGCATCGCCGGCCCGGCCGCGGCGGCCGTCCTGTGGATCTCCTACTACGCGGTGCTCGCGCTCGACAAGGGCATCGGCTGGGACGCCGACGCTGTGGGTCGGCGCGCTGTTCGTGGGCATCATGACCGGCTTCGGCGTGGCGTTCCTGATCGCGCCGCCGGCCTACGGGCCGCGGCTGGTCGAGGCCGAGGAGTAGCTGGCTCCACCGTCCGCGCGCCGCCGCCGGGGTCAATCACACGGGTTGTCAGGTGCCGGCCGCTCGGGCTCGGGTGCGACGCGCGCCGGCTGGCCGGGGCCCTCGACCGGCGCGCCGGCCACGGCATCGCGGCCGTTGACCTGCTGCGCCGCGGGACACTCGTAGGTGACCTCGGGCGAATCGAAGACACCGGCGACGGCCAGGCTCGCCGGCGTGGCCAGCAGCGCGGCGACGGCCAGCGCGAGCAGTCGCCGCCGTCGCCGGGATCGCGCGCGCGGGTTTGCCTGGGCGGCGCGCATCAGGTCGGCGCGCAGCTCCTCCCGGAGCCGGTCGATGGCGGGGAACCGGGTCTCGGTCATGTGTACGTCTCCTCGGCTCGGGGGTTCGATTCCAGGGCGCTCATCAGCGCCTTCAAGGCTCGCGAGACACGCGCTCGGGCCGCCGGCTCGGAGATCGCGAGCCGGCTCGCGACCTCGCGGTACGGGCAGCTCCTCGACGACGCGCAGCCACAGCGCCTCGCGGTGCGCGCGCGAGAGCTCGTCCAGCTCGCCCCGCAGCACGGCCCGCAGGTCGTCCAGCGCGGCGAGCTGCTCGATCTCGCGCTCGGCCTGCGGTGTCGAGCTCCGGCCGCTCGAGCCCGAGCCGCTCGAGCGCCTTCAGCTCCGCCCTGCCGCGCTTGAAGTAGCGCGCGAGCTGACGCTTGGCGATCCGGTACAGCCACGCCGCCGCCTCGCCGCCCGTCGTCCCGCGGAAGCGATGCCGGCTCAGGTAGGCCTGCGCGAAGCTCTCGGCGGTCAGGTCGAGCCCGGCTTCCGCGTCGCACGTGCAGCGCGTGAGATAGCGGAGCAGATCCTCGAAGTAGGCGTCGTAGAACGCGCCGAATGCCTCCGGGTCACGCACGGAGCGTCGCAGCTGATCGGCCGGGTTCATCGAGTGCATCCACCCCCTCAGTGCGCCGCACGTGCCGAGTTGTGACACGCGCGGCCCCATCCAGGCGGACCGGGCCGCGCGCGTCGCGCCGTGCGATCAGCTCAGCACCGCGAGCCGGCCGCGCCGATCTTGAACTGCAGCATGCCGGGGCCGAGCGGCCCGGGCCGGTTGGCCGTCCGGGTTCAGGCAGAAGCGGCGCCACGTGCCGTTGGCGCGGGTGCCGCGCAGCAGCAGCCGGCGGTTGGCGAAGCGGTTCTTGGCCGAGTAGTGCCGTCGCGCCACGCCGTCGGTGATAAGGATCCAGCGCCACACGCCGGCGTAGTTCGCGCCGAAGCGTGACCTTCCAGATCGAGTAGTCCGCGCCCCTGAAGATGCAGACACGGCGTTGGCGCAGTGCCTTGAACCCGCGACCCGCGGGTTGACGCCGTCCGGCGCCTGCTCCGCCGCCGGGTCGACCGTGGTCGGGCGCGACCGCGTCGGCGGCCACGCCGGCCTGACCCGGCGGCGCCTGACGCTGCCGCGCTCGAGCCATCAGCGTGGAGGCGATCGCCGCACCGGCGATCAGCGCGGCGATACGCCGCGAGTTGCTGCGCATGGACATCTCTTCACCTTTCTGAGGTCTGCCTGGAACGCGGCGGCCGCCGTCGCGGCAACACCCTCAGGGCGGAAGCGGCCAGCCGCAAGGCCGTCCTCACGGTCTTCTCAGCGCCGCCTCACAGTCGTCTCATACGTGAGATTTCCGTGAGACCGAGACCGCTTGCGGCGCCCGGCGCGTCATCCTTGAGCGCCATGGGTCGGGTCCTCCTCATCGCTCTCTGCGTGCTGGCCTGCGCCGTTCGCCGGCGCCTCGGTCGCCGTCGCCGCCGACAAGGAGGGCACGAGCGGCAACGACCGCATCGTCGGCACGAGCGGCAACGACCGCCTCAAGGGCAAGGCCGGGCGGGACACGCTCATCGGCAAGGGCGGCCGCGACGTCCTGATCGGCGACTCCGGCGGCGACCGCCTGTATGGCGGCCGCGGCAGGGACACGCTCCTCGGCGGCTCGAGCAACGACCGGCTCGTCGGCGGCCCGGGACGGGACGTGATCTCGTGCGGCGCCGGGCGCGACACCGTCGTCCGCGGAACGGGCGACTCCGTGTCGTCCGACTGCGAGCGCATCACGAGTGGCTGACGCCGCCGGGAAGTCCGCGGTCGTGCTGCTGGTGGACGACGACGCGCGCATCCGGCGGACCGTGGGTGCCGGGCTCCGGCTCGAGGGGTTCGAGGTGGTGCCCGCCTCGGGCGGCAGAGCCGCGCTCGCCGCCATCGAGCAGATCGAGCCGGCCGTGATGCTGCTCGACATGGCGATGCCCGATCTCGACGGGCTGGAGGTCCTGCGGCGCCTGCGCGGGGCCGGACATGACCTGCCGGTGTGCGTCCTCTCGGCGCGCGACGAGATCGGCGATCGGGTGGCTGGACTGGAGGCCGGCGCCGACGACTACGTCGTGAAGCCGTTCGCGCTCGAGGAGGTCGTCGCCCGCTTGCATGCCCTCCTGCGCCGCCGGCCGCCGCAGAGCGACGATCTCATCGAGGTCGGCGACCTCGAGCTCGACCTGGCGGGCCACCGCGCGCTGCGCGCCGGCCGCGACCTCGAGCTCACGCGACGGGAGCTCGAGCTCCTGAGCGTCTTCATGCGCCATCCCGGCCAGGTGGTCGCCCGCGAGCGGCTCCACGAGGAGGTCTGGGGCTACGACTTCGACCCCAAGACCAACGTGGCCGACGTCTTCGTCGGATACCTGCGACGCAAGCTCGAGGCAGGCGGCGAGTCGCGCGTCCTGCACACCGTGCGGGGCGTCGGGTTCGTCCTGAGGCCGTGACAGGCTCCACGCGGTGCGCAGCCTCCGCGCTCGTCTGACTCTCGGAGTCGGGCTCGTCATCGCCGTCGTGCTCGGGGTCTCCGGCGTCCTGATCTCGAACTACGCGGAGCGGACCGCGCGCGACGCCCTCGACGAGCGGCTCCGGCGCACCGCCGAGCTGTCGCGCGCCACCGCGGTCGACGCGGTCCAGAACGCGCTGCCCGACACCGACCGGCGGCTGGACGCGGTGCTCGGCGCCACGGGCAGCTCGGTGCGGCTGTTCATCGACGACGTGGTCGTGCTGGACGCGGGGCGCCCGCAGCTCGCCGGCGGCGTCCCGCCCACCGGGCTGCGCACCGTCACGAGCCGCGGGGAGCGCTTCCGCGTGCTGGTGACGCCGCTGGCCGATGCCGGCCTGGGCGACCTGGCCAAGCTCGAGGTCGTGTCGTCGCTGGCCGACGCTCGAACGGCGCCAGGCCGAGCTCGACTCGCGGCTGATGCGGCTCGGGATCGCCGCCCTCCTCGTCGCCGCGCTGGGCACCTTCCTGGCGGCGGTGCGCACGCTCGGGCCGCTGCGGCGGCTGCGGTCGGCCGCCGGGCGGATCGCGGCGGAGGACGACCTCGACGTCCGCGTGTCCGAGAAGGACGGGCCGGCCGAGGTGCGGAGCCTGGCCGCCTCGTTCAACGAGATGCTGGCGCGGTTGAGCTTGTCCGCGGCGCAGCGTGAGCGGGCGCTCGAGGCGACGCGGCGCTTCGCGTTCGACGCCGGCCACGAGCTGCGCACGCCGCTGACCACCGTCCAGGCCACGCTGTCGGCGCTGCACCGGCATCCCGACGCGGCGCCCGAGCAGCGCGAGGCGATGCTCGAGGACGCGCTCGAGGAGCAGCGCCGGCTCGTCGAGCTGCTGGACGGGCTGCAGGCGCTCGCGCGCGGCGAGGCGACCAGCCAGGAGCACGAGGATGTCGACCTCGCCGACGTCGTCACGCGCGTGGTCGCCGACACGGAGACCCGCTACCCCGAGACCACGTTCGCGCTCGACCTCCCCGACGGGCCCGTCGTCATCCGCGGCTGGGAGCCGGGCCTTCGGCTGCTCGCCGCGAACCTCGTGACCAACGCCGCCCACCACGGCCGCCCCGGCGGGAACGTCTGGGTCACGCTCGCGGGGTCCGTGCTGACCGTCGACGACGACGGCGACGGCATCCCGAAGGGCGATCGCAAGCGCATCTTCGAGCCGTTCCGGCGGCTCGAGGCCGCCGCGGACCGGCCGGGCTCCGGCCTCGGGCTCGCGCTCGTGGCCCAGCAGGCGCGGGAGCACGCCGCGGCGCTGAAAGTGGACGCGTCGCCCGGCGGCGGCGCCCGCGTCGTCGTCACCTTCCCGCGGCCCGGCGAGCACTGACGCTCGCCGCACCGGGAATCCCGTGGCCGTTCAAGGCGTCGTATAGCCGACGGTAACCGCGCGACAACCGCCGTCAGGGATTCTCATCGCGCCCCTTCCTCCCCAAGGAGTCCGCCATGTTCCCCACCGGCCCGATCATCAACGAACTCACAAGAGACAAGCTGCGCGAGGCCGAGAACGCCCGCCTCGCGCGCAGCCTCACAACCCGCGAGGAGCCGCGCAAGCCGCGTCGCCGCGGGATCAGTGCGCTCGCCACGCGGATCGCCGCTCTGGCGACCTTGCGATGACGCCCCACAACCCGGCGAGTACCAGGGCTCGCCGGGTGTGGACCGATGGTCCATTGCGCGAGCTGCGTCCTTTGCCGAAACTGCCGATTACCAGGGAAGGATCCCGATTGGAGACGAAGTGCAACGCACGGATTGCGGGCTGACGTCATGACCAGGGCTGAGTTGATCGAGCTCGCCTCGCCGCCCTGCCACGAATGCGGCGCGCCGGTGCAGCGCGTCGAGCTCAGGTGGCATCTGGATGAGGACGACCGTTGGCGTCCCGGTCCCTACTTCATGGTCTGCGCCGACGAGCACCGGGTGCTGGTAGAACCGCTGGTGTGAGCACGCTGCTGTTCATCGCGGGCTGCGTCCTGGTCGTCTACGCCGTGTTCGTCGTGACGCTGATCGTGGCCGGCCGCAGGCCGAGCGTGCGTGACCTGGCGCGCTTCATCCCCGACTGCCTCGTGCTCGTCAGCCGCCTGCTGCGCGACCCGCGCGTCCCGCTGCGGCACAAGCTGCTGCTGGGAGCGCTCGCCGGCTACCTGGCGATGCCGTTCGACATCGTGCCGGACTTCATCCCCGTGGCCGGGCACCTCGACGATGTCCTGGTGGCCTTCTTCACGCTGCGCGCCGTGCTCAAGGGCACCGCGCGGCGACCTGCTGCGCGAGCACTGGCCGGGATCGGCGCGCTCGCTCGCGCTACTGGCCGGTCACGCGTAGCCCTCGAACGGCTCGGTCTCGAAGACGTGGACGATGCGCACGGTGGAGTCCGTGCGCTCGACGCGGGTCTCGACCAGCGTGAGGTCGTCGAGTGTCATCCGGTTGAGCCGCTCGGCCTCTGCGGTGCAGACGTCGCCCGGCGTGGGACGGCTCTCCGGATAGGCGTCCTCGTGGTGCTTGATGAGGGCCTGCCAGTGCTCGTCTCCCGCCGCCTCGACGGCCTCGCGGATCTGCGATCTGGTGTACGCCATGTCCAGACGGTAGATCAGCGCAGCCGGATCTGGTCGGCGCCGTGCACTCTCAGATGGTCGAGTGCGGTGCCGCTTGCGTCGCGGACGCCCAGGCGGTCGACGAGGCGTACGTAGCGCCCGCCGGCGAGACCGTCGGCCAGCACAGCGGCGCCGTGGGCGGCGGCCTTGGCGATCAGGCGCACAGGCGCGACGTGCTCGAGCCGTGTGGCGATCTCCGGGCGCGCGTTGCGCCCCGTGACGAGGATCTCGCGTGGTGTGGGCACGCTGGCGGTGAGTGCGAGCGCGGCCTTCGCCGCGCCCTCCTCGAGTGCGAGCGCATCGCCCGACACGCCGCCGCTGAACACGGTGCGTTTCGACAGCGCGCCGCCGAGGAGGTACGCCACCTCGGCGTCCAGAGCGCCGCACGCCTGCGCGCCTATCGGCCCGGCCGAGCCGCCGATCCCGTCGACGATCTGCCCGCTGTCGACGGCCAGGGCGGCGGTGAACGCGCCGCCGAGCTCGAGCATGATGAACGAGGTGGCGGCGAAGTCGATGCCGAGCCGCGCCGCTTGGTCGGCGATGCAGAGCGCTGCGCTTGCGACCTTGTCAGCGGTTCCCAGGTCGATGCGGTTCCACTTGCGGTACGCCGGGACGGTGGGCAGGTGGATCGCCCCCGGCCCGAACACCAGCGGCAGATCCGCGTCAAGAAGTGCGCGGATGATCGTGCGCATCCCGACGACCCCGACAGGTCCCGGCGGCTCGTCGGAGCGGAGCAGGACCATCAGCGCAAGCTCGCGCTCGCCGACCTCCGAGGCGGGGACGAGCGGCAGCCCGTAGCCGGCCGGGCCGACCACACACTCGTACGGCCCGTGCTTCACCAACGCCGAGACCAGTGGCGCCGGATCAAGACCCACCTCCGCGGTGACGAAGCTGCGCTCCACCACCACCTCGCCGTCGTCGAGCACGCAGACGTCGAACGAGACCGTCCCGGGATCGACGCCGGCGACTCGGGTCAAACGAGTTCCTTGGCGATCTCGTAGACGGCGTCGGTGTCGAGGATCGCCTCGTTGGACTCGAACAGCCGCCGGACGCAGGTCTTGTGCACCTTCATCTTCGGGCCGCCGATCGCCAGCGCGCCGAGCACGAGCTTGCCGTCGTAGTCCTTCATGTCGTCGGTCGCCTCGGTGTCCTCGATGCCCAGCGGCTCCGCCGCGTTGTAGTCGGCGAGCAGCTCGATCGACGTCGTGCGACGACCAGAAGTCCTTCCGCAGCACCGAAACGCCGGCCGGGCCTGCCGACAGCACGATCTGCGCTCCGTCCAGCAGCCCTTCGAGCTCGGACCGGTCGCCCGGCTCGTGGACGTCGAGCCCGAGATCCTGAGCGACCGACAAACCGCGAGGGGTGCGGTGTTGGCGATCGCCTCCGAACAGGTCGGGTGAGAGCGTGGCGACCGAGACCTCGCAGCCCTCCCCGGCGAGCAGCGTCGCCGACCGCAGACCCACGGCTCCCACGCCGATCACCACCGCCCGCTCACCGGACAACGAGCGCGCCTTGGCGATCCGCGCGATCGTCGTGGCCGCGGTGGTGTTGCAGCCGTTCGAGTCGATCATCACGGAGACGCGGAAGGGGCCGAAGAACGCCTTCTGGACCTCGTCGAAGATCTCCTCGCCGGCGGCCACGTTCTTGCCGCCGACCCACACGGCCGTGTTCTTCAGATCGTCCGGCCCGCGGGTGAAGAAGGCATCCTGCGCCAAAGCGCGCGCGGACTCGGCCTTCACGCCGCTGTGCGACAAGAGAACATCGACGCCGGCGTCTGCAGCGACGATCGCGTCGAACGGGCTCGGATGGTCCTCGGTGTCGAGCTGGAGCAGGACTTTCTTCACGGTTCCTCCTTGCGGGCCGTCAGGCGGACCCGCTCACGGCGCGGCTCGTCGAAGGTCAGGTAACCCCAGTCCAGCGGGGACTCCTGCCGGTAGTTCTTCCCCAGCCCGCGGGCGATCGACGCCTTCATGAGCTCCTTCCCCAAATAAAAGGCGTGCGTGTGCTCGTCGACGCCGAGCTCTTCGAAGATCTGGTTGATGTCGGTGCCCTTGACGAAGCGGTCGGCGTTGAACGCGTAGATCCAGTCGGCGTCCGAGAAGATGCGGATGTTGGGGTCGGTGATGCTCTCGTGCAGCTCGCGCAGCTCGGCCTCGGTGTAGGGCCGGAACTCCTCGTCCTTGATCGTCAGCAGCCGGCCGTCGACGTGCTTGGGCGGCGTGCCCTCCTGCTGGGCGAAGTGCATGAGCTGGGCGGCGAGGACCGTCTCGCGGACCGCGCCGCGCGCCCAGTTGATGACCTCGGTGGTGAGCACGTTCCGTATCCCGAGCTCCTGGCAGAAGCCGAGCAGCATCGCGGTCACGCCGGTGGTGTCGGCCTCGGTGAGCTCGGTCAGGTTGCCGATGCCCATGAACATCTCGATGTCGGGATGGCGGCGGCGGACCTCCAGATACCGGCCGAGGCTGGCGGCGAAGCCCGGAGCCGATCGGCTCGATGATCGGGTCGGCCATGAACGGCTTGCCGAGCTCCTCGCAGACGAGCGATCGTCGCGTCGAGGCTGTCGAGGTCGTCGGGCGTGTCGGGGATGAGCACGGGCGTCGCGCGCAGCCTGTCCGCCACCGCCAGGTTCTGCCCGTTGAGGCTGAGCACGTAGTCGATGCCCGCCTCGTCGGCCATCAGGATCTCGTCCGGGTCGAGCGTGTCGATGCTCAAAGTGAACCCGCGGGCCTTGAGATCCGCGATGACCGCCGGCCCCTCGTCGAGCCACTTCCGGTCCAAAGACAGCCCGAGGTCGATCACGTCGGCGCCGCTGTCGCGGTAGTAGGACGCGGCCGCCACGATCTGATCAAGAGAGAGGTGCGGCACGTTGTTGATCTCCGCGAACACGCGAATGTCGCGCCCGCCGTAGCGCGAGCGCGCGTCGGCCTGCCCGAAGTGCGCGGGCAGGCGCTTCAGATCAGCGGGGCCCTTCTCGGCCGGGACCTCGAACTGCTCGGACAGCACGCCGACGTCGCCCTGGCACATGCCCGGGATCATGATCCGCGTGACGCCGTCCGGGACCTCGAGCCGCTTGGCGATCCAGTCGGCCGTCATCAGCGCGGCGACCGTGATCTTCATGACCGCGACCTCGTACTCGAACGGCAGCTCGGCCCGGCGCAGCGTTGCCTGCAGCGCCGGCGCCGCGAGCTTGCCGGTCACGAAGAGGTAGCGATCGGCCACCGCCCTAGCTCTTGCTGAAGACGAACTTGTTCGGCGTCCCCTCCAGCGGGCTGTCGTCGGCGGGGCGCCACAGCACCGTGTCCTCGATCTGGCGCGCCACGGCGAAGTCCTTGTCGGTGATGCCGCCGGCGGCGTGATTCGCCAGCTTGACCCACAGCTTGCCCCACGTGACCGACAGGTCGGCGTGGTGGTAGGCCGCCTCGCAGATGTAGCCGACGGCGTTGACGGCCATCAGCGTCGACGGCCAGCCGTCGGTGTTGTACTTGCGGCGGATCCAGTCGCCCTCGAGGTACCAGTTGTCGAGTCCGTGCTCCTTGAGCTTGGCCTCGACCTCCTCGGGCGAATAAGTCTTCTTGTCGCTTGCCTCCATGGTGCCTCCTTCGCGGTCTCCGCTGAACTACATCACCACGCCGCCGTTGACGTTGATCGCCTGTCCGGTGATGAACGCGGCCTCGGGCGAGGCGAGGTAGAGCGCGGCGCCCGCTACGTCCTCGGGCCGGCCCCACCGTCCGAGCGGCGTGCTGTCCGCGACCGAGCGGTGGAACTCCGGGTCGGTCTGCTCGCCGAAGGCGGTCTCGATCCAGCCCGGGCATAGGACATTGACGCGCACGTCGGGAGCCAAGGCGCGAGCCAGCGACTTGCTGAACGCCAGGACGCCGCCCTTGACGGCGGAGAAGAGCTGCGGGTTCTCGCCGGCCATGCCGCTCGCCACGTGATCCCAGCTCATGTTGATGATGGCGCCGCCGCGCTCGCGCATCACGTCGGCGACCGCGTAGGAGCACGCGATCGTGCCCTTCAAGTCGACGGCGAGCAGGAGGTCGAGCTTGCGCTCCCACTCCCACTCCGCGGCCTCGCCGGTGAGCACGTCGGCCCCGGCGTTGTTGACCCAGACGTCGATCCGGCCGAGCTCCTCGCGCGCCTCGGCGACCAGGCGCTCGCAGGCTTCGCGGGTCGCGAGATCGGCCTGGCGGACACTCGCGCCGGCGACCTCCTGCGCGCGCTCGGCTGAGTCGCGGTGCGTGATCAGCACGGCCGCGCCCTCGGCCAGGTACGCCTCGGCGATGGCGCGGCCGATCCCGCTGCTCGCGCCGGTCACGACGGCGTTCAGGCCGTCGAGCCGGCGCGACCGGGTCGGTTCGATCAGCCCTCCACGCCCCCCGCGAACGGATGGCGCGCCGCCTCCGAGGAACCGAGGATGTCGCTCACGCTGGGCTCGTTGCCGAGGGCGCGCGCGAGCGCTTCCTTGGTGGCCTGGTAGTTGTAGTCGAAGATCTTCTTGTCGTCCTTGGCTTCCCAGTGGATGAAGACGCCGCAGATGATGCAGAGGTCGTCGACGTCGCCCTCGGCGATGACGCCCTCGCGGACCGAGTCGACGACAGCGCGGGCGACGGCCGCCTGAGCGGGACCGAACATCTGCACGGCCTGCGTGGCGCCCTTCATCGTCACCTTGTTGGACATGATCGTGTCGGGCTTCGCCGGGAGGTTCGGCGCCACCACCGCGAGCAGGTTCGTGTGACCCTCGCCCTGGTTGACGAGGGAGTTCGCGAACGCCTCGCCCACCGGGCCGCTCTTCGAGCCGATCAGGAGGTCGACGTGCGCGACCTCGTTGCCCTCGCCGACCAGCGATTCTCCGACCATCATTGCCGCAGCCATGACCCGTCCTTCCTATGGTTGAACTCGTGTCCGACGGGTGGGCGACTCTAACTACTGGCGTCGAGAAGGGTCAAGCCGACCCCACACGTCCGGCGGCGACGACCGTTCGTACCGTCGCCGATGCCGCCCAGCTTGCGTGCGTGCTCGAGGTCAGCGCGGAGAAGCCGGGCAACATCACGCCGAGCCACGACTTCGACGACACGACGTACGAGGACATGGTGCGCTGCGCGATCGCGATCGGCCCTGAGCTCGTTGTCGACCGGGGCGTGGGCGAGACGGTCCTGGCGATCGTGGAGGGTTCTCCCACGCCGGCGAACACCAACCTGGGGATCGCGCTGCTGCTGGCGCCGCTGGCCAAGTCTGTGCTCGCGGGCGGGCCGCTGCGCGAGCGGCTCGGCGAGACGCTGCAGGCGCTCGATGTTGCCGACGCGCGGGCCGCGTACGCCGCGATCCGGCTCGCCGGCGCCGGCGGCCTGGACGAGCCTGTCGAGCACGACGTGCGCGAGGAGCCGCAGATCGGCCTGCGCGAGGCGATGGCCGCCGCCGCCGAGCGCGACTCGATCGCGTCGGAGTACGTGACCGACTTCGCGCTGACCTTCGAGGTCGGCCTTCCGGCGCTGCGCAACCTCACGCGCGACGCGATCGTCGAGCTGCACCTTCGGCTGCTGGCCCACACGCCCGACACGCTGATCGCGCGCAAGGCGGGCGCCGACGCCGCGGAGCAGGTGTCGGCGGGCGCGCGCGAGGTCCTCGCCGGTCGCATGACGCTGCAGAGCTTCGACGCCTCGCTCCGAACACACGGCAACAAGCTGAACCCGGGGACGACCGCCGACCTCGTGACGGCGACCGTCTTCGTCGCGCTGGTCGAGGGTATCCTCGCGCCGTCGCACCACTCCTCCTGATTGCCCTGAGCGCGCGCATGCTCGTCGACCTGGCGGGGCGCGACGACGTGATCGCGTTCGATCTGTTCGGCGACCTCGACCTGCGCGCCGATCGCGTCGTGAAACGCCGCAGCCTGACTGCGCTCGTCGATGCCGCGATGGAGGAGGAGCCGGGGGACGTCATCTACGGCGCGAGCTTCGAGAACCACCCCAAGCTGGTCGAGCGGCTGGCCGAGCGGCACACCCTGCTGGGCAACCCGCCGGAGGTGCTGCGCGCCGTGCGCGATCCCGCGCGGCTCGCCGCCGTGCTCGGGGACTCGTTCGCCCGGTCGACCTTCACGCCGCCGTCTTCAGGCCGCTGGCTGCGCAAGCCGCTGCGCGGCGGGGGAGGCATCCGGGTGCGCGAGTGGCGCGGCGGCGCGCTTCCGGCCGGGACGTTCCTGCAGGAGCGCATCGACGGTGTGCCGTGCTCGGCGGCAGCGGTGGGCGACACAGTCCTCGGGGTCAGCGAGCAGCTCGTCGGGCGGCGCGCGTTCGGCGTCCGCGGATACCGCTGGTGCGGGAACCTCGTTCCGCCACGGGTGCCGGTGCCGCGGGACCAGGTCCAGGCGATCTGCTCCCGGCTGGTGGAGGCATTCGGGCTGCGGGGGCCGTTCGGTGTGGACTTCGTGTGGGACGGCGAGCGCGCTTGGGTGATCGAGGTCAACCCGCGCCCGACCGCCTCGCTCGAGGTGATCAAACCGGCGCGAGCTGCGGGCAAGGCCGTCGTCTTCGCCACCGAGGACATGGTCGTCGGTGAGCTCGCGCCTGGCGTGCGCGACGTGCCGCACCCTGGCGAGCGGATCGCCAAGGGCCGGCCGATCTGCACCATCGTCACGACTGCCGCGACGCCGGAGGAGGCCCTGGCCGGGCTCGAGGAGCAAGCTGCAGCGCTGCTGGAGGTGGCGGTCTGTGGCTGAGGCGACGTGCGGGGGGTGCGGCTGCCTCTGCGACGACATCGAGCTGACGGCCGACGGGCCCGTGCGGACGTGCTCGCTCGGCGACGCGTGGTTCGCGATCGGCGACCGGCCGCCGGTCGCGCGCGTCGATGGCCGTGAGGTGAGCGTCGAGGAGGCCGCGGGCGCCGCGGCCGCGATCCTGCGTGAGGCCCGCGCACCGCTCGTCCACGGGCTCGGCGGAACGAGCTGCGAGGCGCAGCGCCGGGCGGTGGCGCTGGCCGAGGCGGCGGGGGCGGTGATCGACGTCGGCGCGGCCGCGTCCTCGGCGATCGGCACGAGCACCGCGACGCTCGGCGAGATCCGCGACCGGGCCGAGCTCGTGGTGCTCTGGCGCGTCGACCCGGTCGTCACGCATCCACGCCTGCTGGAGCGGCTCCGCCTCGACCCCGGCGCGATGATCGTCGTCGACTCGCAGCAGACGGCGACCTCCGACGCGGCCGGCGTGTTCTTCGAGGTCGATGACGACTTCGAGGCGCTGTGGGCGCTGCGCCGCGGCGGGGGCGGCCTGGCCGAGCGCCTGCGCGAGGCGCAGCATGTCGCCTTCATCCACGGCGCGCTCGACGAGCTCACTGCCCTGGCGCTCCACTCGCTCGTGCGCGACCTCGCCCGCGATCGCCACGCGGTGACGCTCCGGCTGCGCGCCGGCAACGCCCGCGGCGCCGAGGACGTGCTCGCCTGGCAGACGGGGTTCGCCGGGCCGGTCGACTTCGCGCGCGGCTTCCCGCGCGAGGCGGAGCGCGGCGAGTTCGACGCCGAGCTCGTCGTGGCTGCCGAGGCGGCGACCGTGACGGTCGGCTCGCGGGTCGCCTTCGCCACCGCGGTCGACGGCATCGAGGTGGCGGGCACCGCCCACCGCATGGACGGCGTGCCGATCCCGCTGCGCGCACCACGGGCCGCAGATCGCCCGAGCGTCGAGGACGTGCTGGCCGCCATCCAGGAGCGCCTCTGATGCTGCGGATCGCCGGCGGCCGCGTCTACGACCCCGCCAACGGCGTCGCCGGCGAGGAGCGCGACGTCTGCGTGCAGGACGGCAAGATCGTCGACGACGTGGCCGCCCACGCCCGCACGATCAACGCCAACGGGATGGTCGTGATGCCGGGCGGGGTCGACATCCACGCCCACATCGCCGGGCCGGCGGTCAACGCCGCGCGCAAGCTCTCGCCCGAGGAGCATCGCGCCGACGTCGTCGAGCGGACCGCGATCATGCGCTCCGGTACCGGCGGGACCGTGCCCTCGACCTTCACCACCGGCTACCGCTACGCGCTGCTCGGCTACACGACCGTGGTCGAGGCCGCCACGCCGCCGCTCGCCGCCCGCCACACGCTCTCCGAGATCCGCGACACGCCGGTGATCGACGCTGCCTTCCTCGTGCTGATGGGCAACAACCTGCCGGTGTTCGAGCTCATCCGCAGCGAGCCGGCGCGTGTGCGCGAGGCGATCGCCTGGTACCTGCAGGCGACGGGCGGCTACGGGGTCAAGCTCGTCAATCCCGGCGGCGTCGAGATGTGGAAGCGCGGCAACGGCAACGTGACTTCGCTCGACGACGAGGGCCCCGGGGTCACCCCGCGCCAGGTGCTCGAGACGATCGCGGGTGCGGTGCACGACCTCGGGCTGCCGCACCCGGTCCACGTCCACTGCAACAACCTGGGCGTGGCGGGCAACTACCGCACGACGCTCGACACACTGGACACGCTCCAGGGCCGCCGGGCGCACCTCGCACACCTCCAGTTCCACGCCTACGGCGGCAAGCCCGGTGGGCGGCCGCGCTCGCGGGCGCCGGAGCTCGCCGAGTACCTGGGCGCGCACCCCGAGCTGAGCGCCGACGTCGGCCAGGTCATGTTCGGCCCAGCGATGACGATGACCGCCGACGCGCCGGTCTCCGCGGTTCTGGCCGAGATCACGCACGGCAAGTGGGTGAACGCCGACACCGAGGCCGAGACGGGCTGCGGGATCGTCCCCTTCACCTACCGCGAGAAGAACTACGTGCACGCGCTGCAGTGGGGGATCGGCCTCGAGCTGTTCCTGCTCAGCCGCGACCCGTGGCGGCTCGTGCTGTCCACCGACCACCCGAACGGCGGCTCGTTCCTCAGCTACCCGCGCCTGATCCGCCTGCTGATGGACCGCGAGTTCCGCAACGAGCAGATCCGGCGCGTCAATCGGGCCGCGATGAAGCGCACCGTGCTGCTCGACGACCTCGACCGCGAGTACACGCTGGAGGAGATCGCGATCATCACGCGGGCCGGGCCGGCGCGGCTGCTGGGCCTGAGCGACAAGGGCCACCTCGGCGTGGGCGCCGACGCCGACATCACGGTCTACGTCGACGACGCCGACCGCGAGGCGATGTTCGCCGCGCCGCGCCACGTCATCAAGGACGGGCACCACGTCGTCGAGGACGGCGAGCTGCGCGAGACCGGCGCGGGCCGGCTGCTGCGGGTCGGCGCCGAGTACGACGAGAGCATCGAGCCGACGCTGGAGAAGCTGTTCGAGGATCGCTACAGCGTGCAGTTCTCGAGCTACCCGGTGAGCGAGCCGTGGCTGCTCGAGCCCGCAAGGACGGTGGCCGCCGGATGAAGCTGCACGGCGCCGAGATCGTCGACACGTTCGCCGAGGCGTTCCCGATGTGGGGCTCGCGCGTCGTCATCACCGCGGCGACGCCCGAGTGGGCGCTGGAGGCGGGCCGCTCGATGACCGGCTTCGCCACCTCCGTGATCGGCTGCAAGTGCGAGGCGGCCATCGAGCGCGTGCTCGAGGACACGCCGGACGGACGCCCCGGGGTGAGCGTGCTGCTGTTCGCCATGGACAAGGAGGGCGTGGGCAAGCGGCTGGTCGAGCGCGTCGGCCAGTGCGTGCTGACCTGTCCCGACCGCGGCCTGCTTCAACGGCCTGGAGGCCGAGGACACGGTCGACGTCGGGGGCCAGCTGCGCTACTTCGGCGACGGCTACCAGGCCAGCAAGGTGCTCGACGGGCAGCGGTACTGGCGCGTGCCGGTGATGGAGGGCGAGTTCCTCGTGCAGGAGCGCTTCGGCGTCGTCGAGGGCGTGGCCGGCGGCAACATCATCATGCTGGGACGCGACGTGGAGTCGGCGCTGCGGGCTTCGGAGGCGGCGGCGAGCGCGATGCGCTCCGTCGAGGGCGTGATCATGCCGTTCCCGGGCGGGATCGCGCGCAGCGGCAGCAAGGTCGGCTCGCGCTACGGCGCGCTGCCGGCGTCGACGAACCACGTGCTGTGCCCGACCCTGCGCGGCCAGGTCGACGACTCCGACGTGCCGGCCGACGTCGAGGCCGTGTTCGAGATCGTCATCGACGGCCTGGCGCTGGAGCCGGTCCGCGAGGCGATGCGCGTCGGCCTCGTCGCCGCCGCCGAGGCGGGCGCGAGCCACGTGACGGCCGGCAACTACGGCGGCAACCTCGGCCCGCACCACATCCATCTCCGGGAGCTGGTGTGACGCTCACGCTCACGTTGCGCGAGCAGCCCGACGTGCCGCTGGAGGCCGAGGTCCTCACGCCCGACCGGCTCACCGGCGACATCGCGGCGCTGCCGCTCTGGCACGGCAAGGAGCGCACGCGGGTGGGCGAGTTCTTCGAGGTGTCGGGCAGCGGCGACGACGTCCGCCTCGAGGGCGACCTGAGCCGCGTGAGGTACGTCGGCGCGGGCATGACCGCGGGGCGGCTGACGGTGGCCGGCAGCGTCGGGATGCATGCGGGTGCCGGCATGCGCGGGGGAGAGCTGCACGTCGAGGGCGACGCCGGCGACCATGCCGGCGCGGGGATGCGCGGCGGGACGCTCGTGGTCCGCGGCTCGGCAGGGCGCAAGCTCGGCAGCGAGCGGATGCGCGGCGGCGAGATCGTCGTGCACGGCGACGTCGGCCCGCAGGCCGGCGCCGGGATGCGGCGCGGGCTGATCGCCGTGGCGGGGCGCGCCGGCGAGGCCGCCGGCCTGCGCATGCTGGCGGGGACGATCGTCGCGCTTGGCGGGGCCGGGCCGTGGGCGGGGGCGGGGATGCGGCGCGGCTCGATCGTCACGACCGAGGCGACACCGCTCTCGACCTTCACGTTCTCCTGCACCTACCGCCCGTCGTACCTGCGCCTCTACCTGCGCCGCCTGCGGGCGCTCGGGCTGCCCGTGTCCGACGAGCAGCTCGACGGCCGCTACGCGCGCTGGTGCGGCGACGGCCTCGAGCTGCGGCGCGGCGAGATCCTGATCCTGGAGGACGCATGACGCTCAACGACCGTGCACGGGAGCTCGCCGACCGCCTGGAGGCCGATGCCGAGGCGGCGCGCGTGGAGGTCACGACGCTCGCGAACGGCGCGCGGCTGATCGACTGCCGCGACGGCGGCTTCGCGGCGGGACGTGCCTTCGCCGAGATCTGCATGGGCGGCCTGGGGGAGGTGGCGTACGCGCCGCTGGTCCTCGACGGGCGCTGGTTCCCCGGGCTCACCGTGACCACCGACCATCCGGCGGTCGCCTGCCTGGCCGCGCAGTACGCCGGCTGGAAGCTCGATCGCGACGGCTACTTCGCGATGGGCAGCGGGCCCGGGCGCGCGCTGATCCGCGCCGAGGACCTCTACGACGACCTCGACTGGGACGAGCAGGCGAGCGCCGCCGTCCTGTGCCTGGAGACCCGCGACAAGCCGCCGCCCGAGGTCGCCGCCTTCGTGGCCGAGCGGGCCGGCGTGCAGCCCTCGGACCTGACCCTGCTGATGGCGCCGACGGCGAGCGTGACCGGGAGCGTGCAGATCGCGGCGCGGGTGGTCGAGACCGCGCTGCACAAGCTCCACGAGCTCGACTTCGACGTGCGGCGGGTCGTCGTCGGGCTTCGGCAGCTGCCCTCTGCCGCCGGTGGCGGACGACGACATGGCGGCGCTCGGGCGCACGAACGACGCGGTGCTCTACGGCGGCCAGGTCCACCTCACGGTGGAGTCCGACGACGACGACGCGCTGCGCGAGCTCGTCGAGCGCCTTCCCGCCTCGGCGTCGAAGGACTACGGCGAGCCGTTCGGCAAGGTGTTCAAGGACGCGGAGTACGACTTCTACAAGATCGACCCGCTGCTCTTCAGCCCGGCGCAGATCAGGCTCACGAGCACCGGGAGCGGCCGCAGCTTCGAGGCGGGCGAGGTCAACCTCGAGGTGCTGGAGCGCTCGTTCTGGGGCTAAGGGCCCCTCGACCAATATCTCCACGATTCTGGATGACCGATCCGCGGCGCCTGACACGACCCGATTCCTCGCCGATGCAGGCATCGACTCCGGAATCGGCCCGCGCCAGGCATCCACGGCTCGGCCCCCAGAACCGGGGATCTATCGGTCGACGGACCCTGACCGTCGCGATCCTCGGATCGAGCGGCGGCTGGCACGCGCGGCAGCTCACCGACGCGCTCGAGGCGCGGGGGCACGAGCACCGGCTCGTGCCCGTGACGCGCATGGTCGGGCGCATCGACGGCGACGTCACGATCCCGAGCCTCGACGGCTGCGACGCCGTGATCGTGCGCGGCATCCCGCGCGGCTCGCTCGAGCAGGTGATCTTCCGCGTCGACGCCCTGCACACGCTCGCCGTGCCGTGCGTCAACAGCCCGCGGGCGCTAGAGCGGACGATCGACAAGTTCCTCGCCTCGGCGCTGCTCGCCCGGGCCGGCGTGCCGACGCCGCGGACGATCGCCTGCGAGCGCCGCGACGACGCGCTCGAGGCGTTCGACGAACTCGGCGGCGACGTGATCGTCAAGCCGCTGTTCGGCGCGATGGGCGCCGGGATGACGCGGGTCGACGACCGCGACGTCGCGTACCGCGTCTTCCACGCGCTCGAGATCGAGCGGGCCGTGTACTACCTGCAGGAGACGATCCAGGCTGGGCGCGACGTGCGGGCGTTCGTCGTCGGCGGGCGGGTGCTGGCGGCGATCGAGCGGGTCGGCGAGGGATGGCGGGCGAACCTCGCGCGCGGCGCCGAGGCGCGGGCGACCGAGCTGAGCGCCGAGCAGGAGCGCCTCTGCCTGGAGGCAGCCGAGGTGCTGGGCGCCGACTACGCGGGCGTCGACCTGCTGGGTGACCAGGTGCTGGAGCTCAACGGCATCCCGGGTTGGCATGGGCTGCAGAAGGCGACCGGCGTCGAGGTGGCGCCGGCGCTCGTCGCGCTCGTGGAGTCGGTCGCGGTGTGAACGTCAACTGCGGCTGGGTGGGGCGGCGGTGGGGTCGGCGGAGCCGATTTCCTCATACCGTCCTGCCTAAGGGTCGTATTTCGACCCCTATCCAGGATGCTTCGCCGAAAATCCGCCTCGAATCCTGTCCTAGTGGTGTACAGCCCCACCTATCCACGACTCGACGCTGAATCCGCCCGCGCGGCCGGCTCCCCAGCCTCCCCACCCAGCCGCAGTTGACGTTCGATCACCCAATGGCGCCACGGTGCAGCGCCGTCGCCACGAGCGCGCCCGCCGCGCCCGCGCCCTCGAGCGCGCGCAGGTCCTCGGCGTCGCGCACGCCGCCGCCGGCGAGCAGCTCGAGCTCAGGGAACGCGGCGTGGATCTCGGCGATCGTCTCGACATCGGGCCCCGAGCTCGTGCCCACCCGCGCCAGGTCGAGCACGATGACCTCGCGCGGTCCCGCGAGCCGGGCGACGGCGTCGAGCGCCGTGAGGCCGGCGAGCCGCGGGTCGCGCGAAAGGACGCGGCCGTCGCGCAGGTCCACGCTGAGGACCGCATCGGCCAGGAGCGCGTCGGCGTCGGCCAGGGTCTCGGTCCCGACGACGACGCGATCCACGCCGAGGTCGAGCAGCCGCTGCGGATCGGTGTCCCCGGCATCGACCATGACTCGCGCCTCGCTTGCCAGCGCGGCGATGATCTCGCTCTGCAGGGCCCCGCCCGTGATCGCGTCGAGGTCGGCGATGTACAGCTCTTCGCGCCCGAACTTCCGCGCCAGCGCGAGCGGGTCGCCGAGCGGGCGATAGCGTTCGCGCTCGCCGCGCACGGCATGAACCGCCTCGCCGGCCTTCAGATCGATGACTCCGACGACGCGCATGCCGGCCACGCTAGCGGTGGACATCGGGGGCGCGAACACGAAGGCCGCCTGGCACGACGGGACGACGGTTTCGCGCCCCTTCGAGCTCTGGCGCGACCCCGAGGGGCTCGTCGCCGTTCTACGCGAGCTGGGGACGGCGGACGCGGTGGCGATCACGATGACCGCCGAGCTGTCCGACGCGTTCCGCACCAAGCGCGAGGGAGTGGCGTTCGTGCTCGACGCCGCCGAGGAGGCGTTCGGCGACCCGAGCGTCTTGACGACGGCCGGCGAGCTCATCACCGTGGAGGAGGCACGGGCGCGGCCGTGGGACGTGGCCGCCGCCAACTGGGTGGCGACCGCGATGGCGGTGGCTGCCGAGCACCCCGACGCGCTGCTCGTCGACGTCGGCAGCACGACCGCCGACGTCATCCCGATCGCCGGCGGCCGCATCGCCGCGAGCGGGCGCAACGACCTCGAGCGGCTGCTGGCGGGCGAGCTGGTCTACACCGGTGTGCTGCGCACGAACCTGGCGGCGATCGCACCGCGCGTGCCGGTGCGTGGCGGCTGGTGCCCGGTCGCGTCGGAGCTGTTCGCGATCAGCGCCGACGTTCATCTCGTGCTCGGTCATCTGGAGGCCTACGACTGCCCCACGCCCGACGGCCGCCCCGCCACGATCGAGTTCGCCCGCGAGCGGATTGCCCGGCTGGTGTGCTCCGACGTCGAGCAGCTCGGCGCGGCGGAGATCGACGCGATCGCGGCGTTCCTGCACGGCGAGCAGGTGCGCCAGATCGAGGAGGCCGCGCGCCGGCAGCCCGACGCTCCCGTCATCGCCGCGGGCTCCGGCGCGTTCATGGCACACGAGGTCGCCGCTCGCCTCGGACGAGCCGTCTTCGACACGGCGTGGGGCCCGGCCTCGGCTCTCGTGGCACGCCTGTGCTGACCGTCGTCAAGGTCGGCGGCGGCATCGGCGATGACGCGCTGCCCGGCGTCTGTGCCGCGCTCGGCCGCCGCGACTCGCTGCTTGTTGTGCCCGGCGGCGGGCGCTTCGCCGACGCCGTCCGCGACGCCGATCGCCGCTTCGGCCTGAGCGCGGAGACTGCGCACCGGATGGCGATCCTGGGCATGGAGCAGTTCGGCTGGCTGCTGAGCGAGCTGATCCCGGGCGCCGAGCGCTGCACGGACCTCGAACGGATCGCCACCGA
Source organism: uncultured Solirubrobacteraceae bacterium (assembly GCA_963835525.1). Taxonomy (GTDB): domain Bacteria; phylum Actinomycetota; class Thermoleophilia; order Solirubrobacterales; family Solirubrobacteraceae; genus DASSUW01. Next base: position 110,342 of record CAWIFM010000006.1, on the reverse strand, counting down.
CCGTACGAGCGTGCTGCTCCCTGCCGGGCTCCCGCTCGACGAGCTGCCCGCGTCGTGGGACGTCACGTCCGACTCGATCGCGGCGTGGGTCGCCCGCAGGACCGGCGCCGAGCGCCTCGTGCTCGTGAAAGCGGTCGCTGTCGTCGACGACTACTTCCCGACGGCGATCGAGGGCGCGCGGTTCGAGACGTCGGTGATCACACCCGAGGAGCTGCTCGACAACCCCTTGCTACCGTGGCGCCATGGCTGAGCGGCAGCTGTGGGAGCGCGTCGTGGCAGGGCACTTCATCCTCCCGAAGCGCAGCTACTGGCCCAACTTCTTCTCCAAGCGAGTGGCCCGCCTGCAGTGGAATCCGGCGGCCATCGACCTCGAGCCGGACGCCCGCGCGTGGCCGGAGCTACCGGCCGAGCGGCGCGATCGGCTGACCACGCTGCTCGCCGCCTTCTGCGTCGCCGAGGACGCCGTCGCCGAGACGCTGACGCCGTTTGCCGACGCCGCCCGAGAGGCGGAGCTGGCGTCCCAGGAGAGCCTGATCGCCTGGGTGTTCTTCCTGCAGCGCCGCGACGAGCAGCGCCACGCCAGGTTCTTCGACCGCGTCGGCGCCGAGGTGCTCGGGCTGGCGGGAGAGACGCCGGAAGAGCGGCGCGCGGACGCCCGGGAGCATGTCCCGGCCGCCTTCCTCGAGCTGTTCGAGGAGCGGCTGCCGGCGATGGCCGCGGAGCTGGCTGAGGGCAAGACCGGGCTCGACCGCGGCGTCAGCCTTTACCACATGCTGCTGGAGGGGGTCGTCTTCGACGCCGGGCAGCAGGCCCTGCTCGACGAGCTGGACGACGACGTTCTCCCCGGCGTGCGCGAGGGCGTCGAGCGCGTCGCCCGCGACGAGCGCTGGCACGTCGGCTTCGGCCTGCGGTGCCTGATCGAGACGCGGCCCTCCGCGGAGGTCGTCGACGATCTCCTGCAGCACGCCGAGGAGGTCGCCGACGCCTGGGGCGACGTCGTCCCCGTCGCCATGCGCGAGCGCAGCGCGCGCAAGGTCCTCCACCGGCTTCACGTCGCCGGCATCATCCGGGCAGCCGCTCCCGCATAGCCGCCACGAGGGCGCCCTCGAGCGGTGCCGAGCGCCGGCCGTCGGCGCACACCGCCGAGCGGACGCCGGCGATGTCGGCTCCGGTGTCGCGGACGACCAGCAGGTCCTCCGCGCGCAGGGCGCCGGCCAGCGCGACCTCCAGGCCCGCGTCGTGAGCCTCGGCCACCAGCGAGGTCAACGTCTCGGGCGACAGCCATTCGAGCAGGCCGCGGCCGTCCTTGACGGCGGTGTCGAGCAGGCACAGCTCGACGCCGGCGGCGTGCGCCACGCGCGGCAGCAGCTCGGGCGCGAGCGGTGCGTGCGCCACGCGCCGGGCGTCCGCGTAGGCCGCCGCCACGACCACCGCGCCCGGGACGGCGTCGCGGACCGCGCGCAGCAGGGCGACCGCGTCGTCCTCGGTCGAGACGCCCCACAGGCCGACCTTCACGTACGTCGCGCCGCTGCTCGCCGCGCCGAGGGCGGCGAGCGCCGCGGTGCCGGGCAGGTTGGGCATGTCGCCGATCGCGGCGCTGACCGGCTGCGTGGTCGGCACGGCTGCGCGGACGCTCGCGATCACCGCCGGCGACGGCGCGCCGAGCGAGCCCTCGGCCGGGTTCTTGACGTCCACGATGTCGGCGCCCGCCGCGGCGGCCGTGCGCGCCTCATCGGCGTCCACCACGCTCACGAGCAGCCTCATGTGACGCGGGCGCCGCGGTTGTCGAACGGCACGACGTCCACGGCCCCGAGATCCGCCACGCGGCGCGCGAGATCGCGTCCGGCCGCCTCGCTGCCGACGACCCCGTAGACCGCCGGTCCCCACGAGCTCTGGCCGGCGCCCGCCGCGCCGCCGCTGAGCAGCGCGTCGACGAGCGCGCCCGCCCGCGGATGGAAGCGGCCGCCCTGCATCGAGGCGAACTCGTCGCCCACGAGCTGCTGCACGCGGGTCAGCGCGCCCCCGAACTCCTCGAGCTCGCGCTCGACGAGCGCCGGCAGCAGCGAGGTGAGCACGAGCTGCGCGATGGCCGCCGATCGCTCGGCCGACGGCACGAGCCGCTCGAACGCCTGCGCTTCGGCGGGACCGGAGAGCCCGGGCTCCGCGTCCGGCACGACGATGACGATCCGCCAATCGTCCGGCATCGCGTGATGCATGAGCAGCGGCGCCGAGCCCTCGCCGCGTACGCCGCCCTCGACCACGAGGCCGCCGAGCTCGAACGTCCACATCCCCACCGCGGACCGCGCCGCGCGTCCGGCGGCCGCGGCCAAGGCCGGCGCGTCGAGCGTGCGGCCGTGCACCGCGGCGAGCGCCTGTGCCACCGCGAGGGCCAGCTTCGTGCCCGACCCGAGTCCGACATGCGGGGGGATCGCCTCGAGCACGCGCAGGTGCGCGCCCGGAAGCCCGAGGACATCGCGGCAACGCTGGGCGAAGACCAGCGCGCGCTCCGCGTCGGCGCCCTCGACCGACAGGTCGTCCGCCGGCTCTGCCTCGAGCACCACCGCAGGGCGCTCGACCGCCACGCCGAGCCCGCCGAAGTGCCGTGTGCCGGCGTCGCCGACGGCGAGCATGCCGAGGTGCAGGCGCGCGGGCGCCTCGACGCGGATCACGGAACCCTGGCGCGCACGTACGCCATCGCCTCGCGCTCGCGCGGGCCGGCCGTCTTGTCCACGAGCACCTGCAGCCGCTCCAGCTCTCCCCGGATCTCCGCCGGGTCGAGCAGGCGTGCACGGGACGCGACGATCGACGCCTCGAGCACGGCGTGGCACGCGCGGTTGAAACCGAGGAACTCGCGCCCGACACCACCGCCGACGACCTCCGCGGTGATGCGTGCGCGCTCGCCGTCCTCGATCGCCTCGACCCGCACCTCGCGCCACGAGCACGCGTCCTCGAGGATCGCGCCCTCGACGTTCACCGCCGGACGGGTCGGCGGATGCGGATCGCCGAGCGCCGCCTGGCTGAACAGGAGAATGTCGTCGGTCAGGTGCACGACCGCGGACGGCGTGGCCCGCAGATTCCGTAGGGTGCGCGTCCCGCGAAAGGGCTTGATGACGATCCGCTGCTCGCCCCACTCGACGCCCATCGCGGCACAGTTGATGCTGCCGTCGGGGTTGATCGTGGTCACGACCGTCTCGAGGACTGGCGCATCCTGTGCCAACGTGGGCAGAGTGTAGATGCGGCCATGCGCACGCTCCTGATCGACAACTACGACTCCTTCACCTTCAACCTCTTCCACCTGCTGGGCGAGGTCAACGGCTCCGAGCCGATCGTCGTGCGCAACGACGAGCTGTCGTGGGAGGAGCTCGAAGCGCTCCGCTTCGACAACATCGTGATCTCGCCGGGTCCAGGGCGGCCCGAGCACGAGCGCGACGTCGGCGTCTCGCTGGACGCGCTCCAGCGGGCGACCGTCCCGGTGCTCGGCGTGTGCCTCGGCCACCAGGCGCTCGCTCACGTCACGGGCGCGGCGGTCGTCTACGCGCCGGAGGTGATGCACGGCCGGCTGAGCCCCATCCACCACGACGGGCGCGGCCTGTTCGACGGCGTCCCGCAGGGCTTCGCGGCCGTCCGCTACCACTCGCTGGCCGTCGGCGCGGTGCCCGCGGAGCTGCGCGTGACGGCGTGGACGCCCGACGACGTCGTCATGGGGCTCGAGCACCGCGAGCGCCCGCTGTGGGGCGTGCAGTTCCACCCCGAGTCGATCTCCACCGAGCACGGGCGCACGATCCTGCGCAACTTCCGCGACCTGACGCGGGCGCCGCGAGCGGTCCGCCGGCCGGCCGCCGGGGTCAGCGTCCGCCACAAGGCCGTCGACACGTGGTGCGACCCCGAGGCCGCGTTCGTCGCGCTGTACGGGGACCGCGAGCACGCCGTCTGGCTCGACAGTTCACGGGTCGAGCACGGCCTCGCGCGGTTCTCCTTCATGGGCGCCCCCGACGGGCCGCTCGGTCAGGTGGTGCGCTACGACGTCGCCACGCACACGCTGACCGTCGACGGCGAAACGCGCGAAGAAGGCGTCCTGGAGTACTGCGAGCGCGAGCTGGCGCGCCTGCGCGCCGACGCTCCCGACCTGCCGTTCGACTTCACCTGCGGCTTCGCCGGCTACCTCGGCTACGAGCTCAAGGCCGACTGCGGCGGCGATCTCGTGCACCGATCCAAGCTGCCCGACGCCGCGCTCGTCTTCTGCGACCGGCTGATCGCCTTCGACCACGACCAGCGCCGCGTCCACCTCGTCGCGCTCGCCGACGAGAGCGGCATCGCCGAAGCCGACGTCTGGCTGCGAACCGCCGAAGGCGAGCTCGAACAGCTTCAGGCGCCCGACGCGCCGCCGCCGCCCGGAGCGCTGACCTTCGTCCCGCGCGACAGCCGCGAGAAATATCTGGCCGACATCGCCGCCGCCAAGCACGAGATCGGCGAGGGCGAGACCTACGAGGTCTGCCTCACCACCGAGCTGCGCAGCGCCGGCGCCGTCGATCCGCTCGCGGCCTACCGGGCGCTGCGCGCGCGCAACCCCGCGCCGCACGCGGCGCTGCTGCGCCTGGGCGACGTCTCGGTGCTCAGCTCGTCGCCCGAGCGCTTCCTGCGCGTCGGCCGCGACCGGGTCGTCGAGTCGAAGCCGATCAAGGGCACCGCGCCGCGCGCCGCCCACCCCGCCGAGGACGCCTACCGCGCCGAGGCGCTGCGCGCCGACGAGAAGTCGCGCGCCGAGAACCTGATGATCGTCGACCTCGTGCGCAACGACCTCGGCCGCGTCTGCGCGCTCGGCAGCGTCGAGGTGCCGGCGCTCATGGTCATCGAGTCCTACGCGACCGTGCATCAGCTCGTAACGACGGTGCGGGGGCGTCTACGCGACGACGCATCCGCGATCGACTGCATCCGCGCGGCGTTCCCCGGCGGCTCGATGACCGGCGCGCCGAAGCTGCGCACGATGGAGATCCTCGACCGCCTCGAGTCCGGCCCGCGCGGCGTGTACTCGGGCGCGCTGGGGTTCCTGTCGGTCAACGGCACGGCCGATCTCAGCATCGTCATCCGCACGCTGGTCGCGTCGCCCCAAGGGCTGCAGATCGGGTCGGGCGGGGCGATCGTCGCCGCCTCGGATCCGGCCGCCGAGCACGACGAGATGCTGCTGAAGGCGCGCGCGGTGCTCGAGGCGGTCGGCGGCACGCTCGCCGCGCGGGCCGAGCTCGCGCGCCGATGACGGAGCTCATCGCGGCCGATTCGTGGCTCGTCGTCGACGGGCACGCGCGCGCGGTCGAGCGCCACTGGGCGCGCTTCTCGGCGGCCTGCGGCATCGACCTCGCGGAGTTCCGCGCCGAGGTCGAGCGCGCGGTGCCCGCCCGGGGCCGCTGGTTCCCGCGCGTCGAGCTGCGCGCGGACGGCGAGCTCGCCTTCCGCCTGCGCCCCGCGCCGCCGCGTGAGCCGACCGTGGTGGCCTGGATCGCCGACGTCCCCGATCCGCGCCGGGCCCCGCGCGTCAAGGGCCCCGATCTCGAGCGGCTCGGCGCCCTGCGCGAGAGCGCGAAGGCACACGGGGCCGGCGAGGCGGTGCTGGCCGACGCCGACGGGCGCCTGCTCGAGGGCGCCTACACGAGCCTGCTGTGGTGGGAGGGGGAGACCCTGTGCGCGGTCCCTGACGAGGCGCCGATCCTGCCCGGCATCACGCGTGCGCTGCTGATCGAGCTGGCGGACGAAGTGGAGCTCCGCCGCCCAGCCCCGAGCGACCTGGCCGGCCGCGAGACGTGGCTGGTGAGCGCCCTGCACGGCGTCCGCGCCGTGACGCGCTGGGTGGGCGGTCCCGGGCCCGGCGAGGCCACGCACGCGGCCGCATGGCAGCGCCGGCTCGAAAATCTCGCTGCAACCAGCGGTGGCTGATAGCGGACGAGTGGCACCGCTCCGGGTGCGAACGGCAACTCCGCGTAGATCGGCTGCGGACGCCCAGGCACGGGCATACGATCACGCTCGGGTCCGAAGGTAGGGGAGCCTCCGGAGACCCCTGTGAGATGAGCCCTCTAGGAGGAGCGTCTTGATGACTGCCGTCGACGTAGCGGGTCTGGACAAGCAGAACGGCGTGACGCTGGGCCGGATCCTCGGCCGCGGAACCGTCGGGCAAGCCGAGGAGGGGCCCGACGGGGTCATGCGCGCCACGATCCGCATCCCGGAGGACGAGCTGGTCTATGAGCCCGGGATCCTGGTCATGCCCCACGCGGGCACCCTCGAGCTGACGCTGATCAACGACGACAAGAACACGCACTGCGCGGTCCTGCCGTGCAACGGCGACTACATGTTCATCTGGCTCGTGAACCACTCGAAGGGAACGGCGACGCTCGAGCTCGACGGCCCCGGCTACTACTGGTACGGCTCGCGCTCCGGCAACGACGAGGGCCGCGGCCTGACCGCCGCGATCGTCGTAGGAGGCGACGCCCCACCGGAGGCTCGCCAAGACCGCCCGCCGCAACCGCGCCCGTAGCTCGACCGCCCGGATCGATCACGACGTCTTAGGAGCACCAGATGGCAACTGACTACGTAGATGCAGGACAGGCGGTCGGCAACTCGAGCCTCAGCAAGATCGTCGGCAGCGCGCCGCCGGTGACCGACGCGGTCACCTACGAGCGCATCCTCAACGCCCGCTCGGAGCCGCAGAACTGGCTCACGTACTACGGCGCCTACGACGGGCAGCGCTACAGCCCGCTGGACCAGATCAACAAGGAGACGATCAAGCAGCTCACTCCCGCCTGGGTCTTCCAGTGCGGCTCGGTGGGCCTGCACTCGGGCAAGTCGACGTACTCGTTCGAGGCGTCCCCGATCGTCGTCGACGGGATCATGTTCGTCTCCGGCTGGGACGGCTGGGTCTGGGCGCTCGACGCCCGGACCGGCGACATCCTGTGGCAGTACAGGACCGCGTCGGCGTTCGACGTGTCGCTGTGCTGCGGCAACGTGAACCGCGGCGTCGCGGTCGCCGAGGGCAAGGTCTTCGTCACCACCCTGGCCGCCCACCTCATCGCGCTCGACGCCGAGACCGGCAAGAAGCTCTGGGACACGACGTACGGCGACGTGCGGGCCGGCGAGAGCGCCACCGTGGCTCCGCTGATCGTGAAGAACATGGTCATCGCCGGCAGCTCCGGCGGGGAGTTCGGGAACCGCGGCCACCTCGAGGCGTTCGACCGCGAGACCGGCGAGCGCGTGTGGCGGACCTACATGGTCCCGAAGCCCGGTGAGCCCGGGTCCGAGACGTGGCCCGACGACGGCGAGGCCTGGCAGCGAGGCGGCGGCAACTGCTGGGTCACCAGCACCTTCGACCCGGAGCTCAACCTCATCTACGTGGGCACCGGCAACCCGTGCCCCGACTTCGACGGAGCCGTCCGCGAGGGCGACAACCTCCACACCGACTCCGGCGTCGCCGTGGACGCCGACACCGGCGAGATCAAGTCGTACTTCCAGTACACGCCGCATGACGTGTGGGACTACGACTCCACGATGGAGCACATCCTGTTCGACCTCGACGGGCAGAAGCTGGCGGCCCACTTCGACAAGAACGGGTTCCTCTACATCCTCGACCGCACGACCATGGACCCGGTCCGGGTGGCGCCGTTCGTCGACCGCATCGACTGGGGCGAGGTCGACGAGAAGGGCAACGTGACGCCGAAGGTCTTCCCCGACAAGGAGGGCGACCCGGTGCACTTCTGGCCCGGCCCGGCCGGCGCCAAGGAGTGGACGCACGCTTGCTACAACCCGAACACCGAGCTCCTCTACTGCCCGGTGCAGGACGTCGGCGCGACGGCCACCCGGCGGCGCAGGGAGTTCAAGGAGAGCATCCCGTACTGGGGAGCCGGCGTCGCCGTGGACCTGGAGGACATGGCCGGCTCGATCAGCGCCTTCGACCCGCGCACCGGCGAGGAGCGCTGGCGCTGGCGCAACGACATCCCGATGTGCGCGTCGCTGCTGACCACGGGCGGCGGTCTCGTGTTCGGCGGCGAGCCGACCGGCGAGTTCAACGCGCTCGACGCCGAGAGCGGCGACCCGCTGTGGCGGTTCCAGTGCGGCAGCGGTCACCACAGCAGTCCGTGCAGCTACAGCATCGACGGGCGGCAGTACATCGCCGTGCCGACGGGCTGGGGCGCGTGGACGGAGGGCTTCCTGCCCGGCATGCTCGGCGCCGGCCAGGGAAGCGCCCTGTTCGCCTTCGCACTTCCGGAGTAAGGGGTTGAGATGAACTTCCTGCTACTTGGCATTGACAGCCTGATCGCCTGCCTCGCGATCGGAGCGCTCGTCGACAGACGGTCGTGGGTGTGGCTCGCCGCGCTCTTCGCCACCGCCGATGCGACAGCGTTCCTGATCGGCGCCGGCCTCGGGTGGGGGCTGATGTCACAGGCCGCATCCGAGGTCATCGGAATGGGAACACTCGTCCTGCTCGGGGTCTATCTCCTGGTCGTCGCCGCAGGTACGGCGCAGGTGACGGCTCGGAAGGCCGTCTGGGTGCTGCCGTTCGCCCTCACGCTGGACAACCTCGCGTTCGGTCTGGCCGGAGAGCCGACGAGCTCAGTGCTCGCGCAGGCGCTGTCGAGCGGAATGCTCGCCTACCTCGGCCTGTTCGCGGCCGCCTGGCTCCCGCGCGTGCTGCCGGCCAAGGTCGAGGCGACGAAGGTCGCCGGGGCCGCGTTGCTGATCGGGGCGGGTGCGCTCTTCCTTGTCGGATAGGGGGTCAAGCCGTCGGGCTCGCCGCGCCGCTCATGCGCGCGGCGAGCTCGACGAGCATTCGCACGCCGTAGCCGGTCGCCCCGCGGCCGAACGCGTCGCCGCGATCCTCGTCGAGCAACGCCGTACCGAGCATGTCGACATGTGCCCAAGGTCCCTCACCCGCGAACTGCTGAAGGAACGTGGCAGCCACGATCGAGAAGCCGAAGCCCTTGCCTGCCGTGTTGCGCAGGTCGGCCACGGTCGAGTCGATCAGGGGCCGGTAGCGCCGGTGGAGCGGCCACGGCCACGCGAGGTCGCCGGTCGCGTTCCCCGCGTCGACGACCGCGTCGCGCCACGCGTCGTCGTTGGCGAAGACCCCGGCGTACATGTCGCCCATGCCGGCGCGCATGGCGCCGGTCAGGGTCGCGAGGTCGACGACGTGCGTAGCGCCGTCGCGGCGCGCCCACCACAGCGCGTCGGCGAGGATGAGGCGCCCTTCGGCATCGGGGTTGGTGACCTCGACGGTCAGGCCGGCGGCGGTGGTGATGACGTCCGTGGGCCGGATCGCGCGGCCGCTCAGCATGTTCTCGCAGGCCGGCACGACGCCCGTGACCGACAGCGGGAGGCCGAGCTCGGCGATGGCGCCCAGCGCGCCGATCACGGCCGCGCCGCCCGCCATGTCGGCCTTCTGGCGGATGATGTCCGACTGCGGCTTGAGGAAGTAGCCGCCCGTGTCGAACGTGACGGCCTTCCCGACGAGCGCGAGGCGCGGCGCGCCGGGCGCCTCGTGCCGCAGCACGATCAGCCGCGGATCGATCGGGCCGCTCCCGCCGACCGCGGCGAGCGCGCCGAGCCCCGCCTCGGTCGGGTCGATGACCTCGGTGCGGAGTCCCGGAACGGTCGCCGCACGTTCCTCGAGGCCGGCCGGGGAGACGATGTTCGGAGGCGCGTCGACGAGCTCGCGCGCGGTGTTCGTCCAGCGGGCGACGAGCGCCGCGCGGTCGGCCACCGGCCCGAGCGTGTCGTCGCCGCAGATCACGAAGCGCTCGACGCCGCGCGACGGCTCGCCGCTTCGCCACCGGCGGCCGTCGTAGCCGCCGATGACCGCGCCCTCGGCCAGCGCGCGCACCTGCTCGTCGACGGGAACGGGCAGCGAGGGATCCAGGGCCCAGGCCACCGTCCCTCCGTCGCGGCACGCGCGCACCGCACGCGCGGCGGCGGTCCGCAGGCCCTCGGCGTCGGGCTCGTGCGCCACGACGGCCAGCGGAGCGGCGTCCGTGTACACCATCGCGACCGGATCGGCCTCTTCCACGGCACGCTCCGGCGCGCCCAGCTCCAACGCTCGCTTCCCGGCGGCCGCCACCAGATCGGCGCCGACCGGGTCCCCCGCAGTCACGACAACGACCATGAAGGAGGCACCCTATGACGTGGGTCAAGCCGAAGTTCGAGATCGTCGAGCTCTGCTCCGAGGTCACTTCCTACCTGTTCCAGCGGTAGGAGACTGAACCAGCCGCGTGCGCGTCCGCGTCCTCGGCTCCGCCGCCGGCGGAGGCTATCCGCAATGGAACTGCCACTGCCGGGTGTGCGAGGCCGCGCGCGCGGGTGAGAGCCGGCCGCGGACCCAGTCGTCGCTCGCGATCCGCGGGGACGACGGGCCGTGGTTCCTCGTCAACGCCTCGCCGGACCTGCGTCAGCAGCTCGAGCTGCTCGACGCGCGCGTGGACGGCGTCCGCGCGCCGCCGGTCGCGGGCGTGCTGCTGACCGACGCGGAGATCGACCACACGGCCGGTCTGCTGCTCATGCGCGAGTCGGCGACGCCGATCCGCGTGTACGGCAGCGCCGGTGTCGAGCGTGCGCTGGAGGAGTCGGTGTTTCGCATGCTGCAGCGCTTCTCCGGAGTAAATTGGAACACGTTGCACCCAGGCCGCCAATGGCCGCTTGAGGGATCGAGCCTGGCGGTCGAGCCTTTCGATGTGAGCGGTGACCAGACCGGTTTCGTGTTCCGCGACAGCGGAGGCACCGTCACCTACGTGCCCGGGCTCGCCAGGCTCGAAGACGACGTGATCGCCCGGCTGGCCGCGAGCGATGCAGTGCTCGTCGACGGCACGTTCTGGCACGACGACGACCTCGCGCGACTGGGCATCTCGGACCGCACTGCCGGCGACATGGGACATGTTCCGCTCACGGGCGGGACGCTGGAGATGCTCGCCGGGCTGGAGCGGCCGCGCAAGATCCTCGTCCACATCAACAACACGAACCCGATCCTGCTCGAGGACTCCCCCGAGCGCGAGGCGGTCGTCCGCGCGGGCGTCGAGGTCGCCTACGATGGCCTCGAGGTCGACCTGTGACGGACTTCGTCGCCCGCCTGCGCGCACAGGGCTCGCGCTACCACAACCTGCACCCGTTCCACGTGCGGATGGACGCGGGCGAGCTCACGCGCGAGGAGCTGCGGCGCTGGGTCGCGAACCGCTTCTACTACCAGAAGTGCATCCCGCTCAAGGACGCGGCGATCCTGGCGAACTGCCCCGAGGTCGAGGTCCGGCGCCAGTGGATCCAGCGCATCGTCGACCACGACGGCACCGGCGAGGGAACGGGCGGCACGGAGTCCTGGCTGCGGCTCGGCGAGGCGCTGGACGTCACGCGCGAAGAGCTGCTGTCCGAGCAGGGGGTCCTGCCCGGCGTGCGCTACGCGGTCGACGCCTACGTGAACTTCGCGCGCCAGAGGCCCTGGGTCGAGGCGGTCGCGTCGTCGCTGACCGAGCTCTTCGGGCCGGGCGCGATGAAGACGCGAGTGGAGGCGATCGAACGGCACTACCCGTGGATCGACCCCGCCGGACTCGAGTACTTCCGCACGCGGCTCGTCCAGGCGCCGCGCGACGCGCAGTACGCGCTCGACCTCACCGTCGAGCGCTGTACGACGCCCGAGCAGCAGGACGCCGCCGTCGCGGCCCTGCGCTTCAAGACCGAGGTGCTGTGGGCGCAGCTCGACGCCATCGAGCACGGGGGCACGCAGCCGTGACACGGCCCCGCCTGGCCACCGGCGCGCGACTGGCCTACGACGACGTGCGGGAGGAGCACATCCTGCTGATCCCGGAGGGGGCCGTGCGGCTGAACCCGACCGCCGCGGAGGTGCTCGAGCTGTGCGACGGCGAGCGGTCGCTCGACGACATCGCCGGCGCGCTGTCGGCGCGCTACGACGGCGCCGACCTCCGCGACGACGTGGTGGAGCTGGTCGACGCGATGGCGCAGAAGGGGCTGCTCGTCGATGCATAGGCCCTCGACGCTGATCGCCGAGCTCTCCTACCAGTGCCCGCTGCACTGCCCGTACTGCTCGAACCCGCTCGACATCGGGCACGAGCGGTACCGCGACGAGCTCGAGACCGAGCACTGGATCCGCGCCTTCGGCGAGGCCCGCCGCCTCGGGGTCCTCCAGCTCGCGCTCACGGGCGGCGAGCCGATGCTGCGCCGCGATCTCGTGGAGCTCTGCGCCGGCGCGCGCGACGCCGGCCTGTACTCGTCGCTCATAACCGCCGGGACCCTGTTTACGCGCGAGCGCGCGGAGGCGCTCAAGGCGGCGGGCCTCGACCACGTGCAGATCTCGATCCAGAGCCCGGACCCCGAGGACAACGATCGCATCGCCGGCAACCGGTCATTCGAGAAGAAGATCGCGGCCGCCCGCCATGCCACCGAGCTCGACTTCCCGCTCACGATCAACTGCGTCCTGCACCGCCAGAACCTCGACCGCATCGAGGAGCTGCTCGACCTCACGCTCGAGCTCGGCGCGCAGCGGCTCGAGCTCGCCAACACGCAGTACTACGGCTGGGCCGTCCCCAACCAGGAGGCGCTCATGCCGTCGCGCGACCAGCTCGTGCGTGCGGAGGGGGCGGTCCAGCGGTTCCGCGAGCGCGTCGGCCCCGCCGTCCAGGTCCTGTGGGTGCTCCCCGATTTCTACGAAGAGCTGCCGAAGCCGTGCATGGGCGGCTGGGGACGGACGGCGATGGTGGTGGCGCCGAACGGCGACGTCCTCCCGTGCCAGGCGGCGTCGACGATCCCCGGGCTCGAGTTCGCCAACGTACGCGACCACCCGCTCGAGTGGATCTGGAGCGAGTCCGGCGCGTTCGCGCGCTTCCGCGGCACGGACTGGATGCAGGAGCCGTGCCGGACGTGCCCGCTCGGGCGTCAGGAAGAGGACTTCGGCGGCTGCCGCTGTCAGGCGCTGCGGCTCACGGGCGACGCGGCGGCCGCGGATCCCGTATGCCGGTACTCGCCCCATCACGACCGCGTCGTCGCGGCGCGGGAGCTCGCGGCGACGGACGAGTTCGTCTACCGCGCGATCAAGCGGCCGGTGCGGTCAGAGGCCTAGCGCCCGCCGCACGGCCGGGAGGTTGCGGCGGGACACCGGGACCGCCTCGCTCGCGCCGTCCATGATCAGCGACATCTCGCCCTTCGGCCCGCGATCGACGGCGCGGACGCAGGCGAGATTGACGAGGAAGCGCCGGTGGACTCGCAGGAAGTCGCCTCCCGTGAGCTCCTCCTCGAGCTTGTCGATGCCGCGGACCGCGGCCTGGAGGCGACCTTCGTCGGTGACGAGCCAGACGTCGTTGCCGTCCGCCTCCGCGTACCGGACCTCGGGCCGGTGCAGGAGGACCATGCGATCGCCGCTCACGCCCACGATGCGCTGCCGAGGGCTCAGCCCGGGCTCGGGCCGCTCGTGCTCGATCGCGTCGCCGTTGTCCGCTCCGAAGTCGGCGAGCGTCCCGACGGGCAGGTCGCCGAGGAAGACCGGGCGCAGGGTGAGCTGGAACGGCTCGCTGCTGAGCCCGGTCACGATCTGCGTCGAGCCGACCCAGCTGCTGTCGAGTCGGGCCTGCTTGACGGCGAAGCGGGCGAGGTGCTCGAGGTTCACGCTCGGCTGCCAGCGGACCGTGGGGTCCAGAGCCGGGACGCGCGCGGGGACGCCGAGGAAGAGGCTCGCCCCCTCGTTGGCGATCACGACCTTGCCGCGCGCGTCCAGGGCGGCGAGCGCCTGTCCGGACCGCGCTCGCGTCTTGGCGAAGGCCGCGGCCAGCTCGGCGCCGCTGTCGTGGGCGCGCTGACGCAGGATCGCGCGTGCGCCGCCCACGGCCTTGGACAGCCACCCGGCTGCCTGGGGCGGGAGGGTGGCGCGCCAGGCCGAGACGTCGAGCACCGCGACGGGATCGTGGGTCACCGGGTCGCGTACCGCCACGCCCGCGCAGACCCACTCGTGGAAGCCCTCGCACCAGTGCTCGGGCCCGCTGATCAGCACCGGTCCGGGCGCCTCGAGCGCCGTGCCCATGCCGTTCGTGCCCGTCGCCCATTCCGACCAGCAGGACCACGGCGCCATGTTGCTGTCCTTGGCGCGGTACAGCGTCTCCTTGTCGCCCTGGACGGTCAGCAGCCGGGCCGCGCCGTCGGTGACGGTGACGACGCCGCCGAGGCTCTCGACCTCCGTCGCGATCGACGCCGCCGCGCCGCCGAGCTGGGCGAAGACGATCTCGTGCTCGAGCGTGTGCTCGTCGGACGATTCGTCCTGCGCGGACGCGGTCGGCGCCGTGTTCAGATTCGGGTCGACGTGGTACTGCTCGCGGCAGCGATACCAGGACGTGGCGATCTCGGGCCGGACTCCGCGGACGCGGTCGTCCCCGGCGAGGAACCGCTCACGCGCCGTCGTCACTGCCTGATACCGCTCCGCATCTCGCGTACGAGGGCGCTTCGCGGTCTGGCTCATGTTCCCACCGCTCCTCCGGACTGTCTCCGGCCGTGCCGGTGATCCGCCACGCGCTGATCGTACCCAGGTTCCGCGTCTGGCACTTACGGGCGTGCAGGGATTTAACGACGCGAGGGTGTAGCGTCGGCGGACCCGTGACCGGAGCCCTTCCCGCCGGCCCGAACGAGCCGCCGATCGTGCAGACGCTGCGCTGGCTGCTACGGCCGATCTCGTTCCTGGAGTCCTGCCGCCGGCAGTTCGGCGACGTCTTCAGCGTCCGGTTCCTCGGGTTCAAGACGCCGATGGTGATGCTGTCGGATCCCGACGCGATCCGGGCGCTCTACGGCAACGCCGAGCACGAGCTGCCGCCGGGCCGCACGATCGCGTTGCTGCCGATACTCGGTCCGCGCTCGCTGCTGTTGCTCGAGGGGCGCGACCATCTGGCGCGCCGGCGGCTCATGCTGCCGCCCTTCCACGGCGAGCGGATGCGCGCCTACGAGTCCACGGTCCGCGAGGTCGTCGCGCGTGACGTCGCCGCGTGGCCGGAGCGCGAGCCGTTCGCCGTCCACCCGCGTATGCAGGGCGTCACGCTCGAGGTGATCGTGCGCGCCGTGTTCGGCGTGACGGACTCCGAGCGGCGGGCTCGGCTGGCGGACCGGCTCGCCCGCCTGCTCGCGGACACCGCATCCGTCGGGCTGCAGTTCGGGGTGCTGCTCTCACGGCGCTTCGGGACGCGCGACCCGCTCGCGCGACTGCAGGGGCTGCGACGCGAGATCGACGCGCTGCTGGACCTGGAGATCGCCGAGCGCCGGGCCGATCCGCGTGAGGACATCCTCTCGATGCTCGTCGCGGCGCGCTTCGAGGGCGGCGAGCCGATGGACGACGCGGAGATCCGCGATCAGCTCATGACGCTGCTGCTCGCCGGTCACGAGACCACGGCGACCGGCCTGGCCTGGACGATCGACCTCCTGGTGCGCCATCCCGCCGTCCTCGACCGGCTCGTGGCCGAGATCGACGACGGCGAGCAGGCCTATCTGCGCGCGGTCGTCACCGAATCGCTTCGGCTTAGGCCGGTGGTGCCGCTCGCCGGGCGGCGGCTGGTCGCGCCGCTCCGCGTCGACGGCCACGAGCTGCCGCCGGGAACCGACGTCACGCCCGCGATCTGGCTCGCGCACACGCGCGCCGACCGCTATCCCGAGCCGTTCGCCTTCCGGCCCGAGCGCTTTCTCGACGGCGCGTCCACGACGTCGGCCTGGGTCCCGTTCGGTGGCGGCGTGCGGCGGTGCATCGGCGCCGCGTTCGCCGAGATGGAGATGCGGGTCGCGCTCGCGGAGATCCTGCGGCACCGAACCCTGCGCGCCGCGTCCGAGAAGGCCGAGCGTGTCGCTCGCCGGAACGTGACGTTCTCGCCGGCGGGCGGCACCCGGGTGGTCGCCGTGGCGCGAACTGCCTAACCTTCTCGATATACCTCTCGAGGTATTGGCGGGAGCGTCGGAACGGGAGGCCCGGCGATGAGGATGACGTGGTGCAGTGCCAAGCGAACCGCGGGGGTCGTGACGGCGGTCGCAGCGTTCGTGGTCGCCGCGCCGGCGCGCGCCGGCGAGACCCTGTGGTACGACGAGCCCGCGACGAGCTGGGAGCAGCAGGCGCTGCCGATCGGCAACGGGGCCATGGGCGCCGCGATCTTCGGCGGCGTCGGCAGCGAGCGCGTGCAGTTCAACGAGAAGACGCTGTGGACCGGCGGTCCCGGCTCCGCGGGTGGCTACACGTTCGGCAACTGGGAGCAGCCGCGCCCGAAAGCGATAGAGGACGTCCAGCGCACACTCGAGGAGCAGCTCCAGATGGACCCGCCCGAGGTGGCGCAGGCGCTCGGCCAGCCCAAGCGCGGCTTCGGCGCCTACCAGACGTTCGGCGACCTCACGCTCCAGATCGAGAACGAGCCCGGCGCCGTGCAGGGCTACCGGCGCGAGCTCGACATCGCCGGCGCGCTCGCGCGCGTGTCGTACAGCAGCGGCGGCGTGCGCTACACGCGCGAGTACTTCGCCAGCCGCCCCGGAGGCGCGATCGTCATGCGGCTGTCGGCGGACCGGCCGGGGAAGGTCGGCTTCACCGCGAGCGTGTCCGTGCCCGACAACCGGTCTCGGACCGTCATGGCGCGCGACGGCCGGATCACGGTCGCCGGGGCGCTGCAGGACAACGGTCTCCGCTACGAGTCCCAGCTCCAGGTGACGAGCCACGGCGGGAGTCGCACCGACGGCGGCGACGGGTCGGTGACCGTCGCCGGCGCCGACTCCGCCGTGCTCGTGCTCGCGGCGGGCACGAACTACTCCGACCGCTACCCCGACTACCGCGGCGCGGAACCGCATCGGCGGGTCAGCGCCGCCGTGGACCGCGCCGCCCGCAAGCGCTACGCGCGGCTGCTCGAAGCCCACGAGCGCGATCACGCGAAGCTGTTCGGCCGTGTCCGCCTCGACATCGGGCAGGCGATGCCCGACGTCACGACCGACGAGCTGCTGCGGAGCTACCGCGGCGGCGCCTCGGCGGCCGACCGCGCGCTGGAGGCCCTGTACTTCCAGTACGGGCGCTACCTGCTGATCGCGTCCTCGCGCCCGGGCTCGCTGCCCGCCAACCTCCAGGGCGTCTGGAACGAGTCGACGAGCCCGCCGTGGAGCGCCGACTACCACGTCAACATCAACCTCCAGATGAACTACTGGCCGGCGGAGGTCACCAACCTCTCCGAGACCACCGACCCGCTGTTCGACTACATCGATTCGCTGCGCGCGCCAGGTCGCGTGACCGCGCGCGAGATGTTCGGCAACCGCGGCTGGGTCGTCCACAACGAGACGACCCCGTACGGATTCACCGGCGTCCACGACTGGGCGACGTCGTTCTGGTTCCCCGAGTCCGGCGCGTGGCTCGCCCAGCACCTCTACGAGCACTACCGCTTCACGCGCGACGAGCGGTTCCTGCGCAAGCGCGCGTACCCGGTCATGAAGGAGCTCGCGCAGTTCTGGCTCGACGAGCTGATCGTGGATCGCCGTGACGGCAGGCTGGTCGTCTCGCCCAGCTACTCGCCCGAGCACGGCCCGTTCTCGGCGGGCGCCGCGATGTCCCAGCAGATCGTGTGGGACCTGTTCACGAACGTCGCCGAGGCGGCCGGCGAGCTTCGCGGCGAGCGCGCGTTCCGGCGCGAGGTCCGCGACGCGCTCGCGCGGCTGGATCCCGGCACGCGCGTCGGCTCGTGGGGCCAGCTCCAGGAGTGGAAGGAGGACTGGGACGATCCGGCGGACGATCACCGGCACGTCTCGCACCTGTTCGGCCTGCACCCCGGGCGGCAGTTCTCGCCGCTGACGACGCCTGAGCTCGCGGAGGCCGCGGCAGTCACGCTGCGCGGCCGCGGCGACGGCGGCACGGGCTGGAGCAAGGCGTGGAAGATCAACTTCTGGGCCCGCCTGCTGGACGGCGACCACGCGCACAAGATGCTGTCCGAGCAGCTCAAGACGAGCACGCTGCCGAACCTGTGGGACACGCATCCGCCGTTCCAGATCGACGGCAACTTCGGCGCCACGGCCGGCGTCGCCGAGATGCTCGTGCAGAGCCACACCGGCGAGCTGCAGGTGCTGCCCGCGCTGCCGAGCGCCTGGCCGGAGGGCTCGGTGTCGGGCCTGCGGGCGCGCGGCGACGTCACTGTGGATGTCCGCTGGTCGGGCGGTACCGCGGACGAGATCGAGCTCAGGTCGGGGCGGTCCGGCCGGATCGCGGTTCGCAGCGACCTGTTCGCGGGCCCGTTCCGGCTCGTCGACGCTCGCACGCGGCGGGCTGTGAAGCACAAGCGCGACGGCGACCTCGTGACGTTCCGCGCCGAGCGCAACCGTCGCTACGTCGCCACCGCGAAGGTGAACGTGGCGATCGACGCTCCCGACGCCGTCGAACCCGGAGCAGAGGTGCCGGTCGATGTCACGGTGAGCGCCGCGGGCGAGCTGGCGCTTGATCTGCCCGACGGATGGTCGGCGCGCCCCGCCGGCGTCAGCGTGCAGCCGGGCACGCACCGGTTCATCATGACCGCCGGCTCCGACGACGACGGCTGGGCGCCGGTCCGCGCGGTCCTGACCGGAGACGGGTGGCGGGCCGAGGCGGTGCGGCGGGTGCAGGTGACGATCCCGCCGCCGTGCCCGGTGCCCGCCGCCGAGGAGCCGCTCGTCGCCTGGGACCCGGTCTCCGGCGAGGTCGTCGATGACGCCTCGTCCTACGGGCGCGACGCGACGATTGAGGGCGGGGCCACGTACGCGGGCAGCGCGCTCGCGCTCGGCGGGTCGCAGTTCCTGCGCACCGCGCCGACGTCGCTCGGCTTCCTGCCGGAGGCGACCTTCGCCGCCGAGGTGAAGGTCACCACCGCGGGCTCCTACCGGCGGCTGTTCGACTTCCAGCCGGTCGGCGATCCCGGGACCGACGGCGTCCTCGTCGACCTGACCCCGTCGAACCAGGTCCGGCTGATCGGCTCGGGCGCGGGCGTCACCACCAGCGCGACGGTGCCGACCGGCCGCTTCGTCGATCTGGTGGTGACGATGGCCGACGACGGCGAGATCGTGGTCTACGTCGACGGGCAGCGAGCGGGAGGCGCGTCCGTCCCGGACGGCGGCATCGTCGGCTGCGCCACGCGCGAGCTGCGCTTCGCCGCCAACCAGAACGGCAGCGAGCGGCTCACGGGCGAGGTGGACCGGATCGCCATCTTCGCCCGGGCCCTGCCAGAGGCCGACGTGGGCCGCTGGCAGAGCCTGGCGTTCGACTAGCGGTCAGACGGGGACGCGCTCGCGCTCGGGCTCGCGCTCGGCGGCCTCGAGGTCCTCGTCGGGCGGCTCGATGTTGAGGTGCGGCAGGCGCTTCTCGAGCCACGCCGGCATCCACCACATCGCCGGTCCGGCGATGTGCATGACCGCCGGCAGCAACAGCAGCCGGATGATGAACGCGTCGATGAAGATCGCCGCGGCGAACGCGGTGCCCATCATCGCGAGCGCCCGCTCGTTGCCGATCGCGAAGGCGCCGAAGACCGCGATCATGATGATCGCCGCCGCGGTGATCACGCGCCCGGTCATCGCGAGCCCGTGGCGCACGGCGTACTTGGCGTCCTTGGTGTGCGTCCATTCCTCGTGCATGCGCGAGACGAGGAAGACCTCGTAGTCCATCGACAAGCCGAACACGACGGCGAAGACCATGATCGGCAGGAACGAGTCGATCGGCCCGGTGGCGTTACCGAACAGGCCGCCGAGGTTGCCGTCCTGGAAGATGAACGTCACGACGCCGAAGGCGCCGGCGATCGACAGCAGGTTGAAGATGCCGGCCTTGACCGGGATCAGCAGCGAGCGGAAGACGACGGCGAGCAGCAGCAGCGAGAGCCCGACCACGACGCCGATGAACAGCGGGAGCTTGTCCCGGATCGTCTGCGAGAAGTCGAGGTTGGTCGCCGTCGCGCCGCCGATCGACACTCGCGCGCCGGTCTCGGACTCGACCGGCGGGAGGGTCACGTCGCGTGCCGTCCTGACCGTCTCGTCGGTGCGCTCGTCCTGCGGCGTGGTCGTCGGGTAGGCGATGATCGTCGCCGTGTCGCCGGCCTCGTTGAGCTGGGGCGGCAGGACCTGGGCGATGCCGTCCTGAGCGGCCAGCGCGTCGCCGATCTGCGTCAGGGCCGCCTCGTCGCCGGACTCGACGGCGAGCAGCAGCGGGGCGTTGAAGCCCGCTCCGAAGCCCTCCCTGAGCTTGTCGTAGGCGACGCGGGCGGTGTCGTCCTCCTTGTACGTGCTGGCATCGCTCGTCGCCAGGCGCATGTGCAGAGCCGGCGCGGCCAGCACGAGCAGGATCACCACTGCGCCGACGGCGACCGGCCACGGCCGGCGCGACACGAAGGTGCTCCAGCGCGCGGCGAAGCCGCTCTCGCGATCGGCGAAGTTGGCGTCGCCGTGGCTGTCCGGCACCTTGATGCGCCGCCCGATCCGCGTACCCAGGATCGCCGGCATCAGCGTCAGCGAGGCGAACATCGTGAACGCCACGGCCAGCGCGGCGCCGATGGCCGGGCCGTAGAGGAACGAGATGCCGAGCAGCAGCATGCCGAGCATCGCGATCACGACCACGATGCCTGCGAACAGCACGGCGCGGCCCGAGGTGTCGATCGCCTTCAGCGTCGCGTCGCGTACGTCGCGGCCGCCGCCGCGTTCGAGCCGGAAGCGGTTGAGGATCAGGAGCGCGTAGTCGATGCCGACGCCGATCCCGATCATGGCCGCGAGCTGCGGCGTCCAGTCGACGACGTCGAGCACGCGGGTGCCGACGACGGCCATCAGCCCGAGGCTCACGACCATCGCGAAGAGCGCGTTGAGGAGTGGCAGGCCCATCGCCACCACGCCGAGCGTCAGGAACAGCACGAGCGCGGCCACGAGGAGGCCGAAGATCTCACCGGCGCCGCCCGTCTCGGCCGTCGACCAGTGGATGATGTCACCGCCGAGCGCCACCTGGACCCCGCCCTGGCCATCCAGCTTGAGCGTTTCCTCGGCCATCGTCTTGATCCCCGCTGGATCGGCCTCGCCGGCGCCCTTGGCGAGCTGGATCTGGGCGAAGGTGATCGTGCCGTCCTTGGAGACAGGCGCGCCCTCGGCGAGCGGATCGCCGACCGCGAGCACCTCGGGCGACTTCTCGATCTCGGCTCGAACGGCCTCGATCTCCGTGCGCTTGTCGAGGACGCTGCCCTCGTCGACCGCCCACACGACGGTGGCGGTGTCGCCGGACTGCTCCGGGAACTTGTCCTTGAGCAGGTCATAGGCCCGCTGGGACTCCGTGCCCGGGAGGCTGAAGTTGTTGACCCACTCGCCCGCGGCGGTACCCCACAGGGCGGCGAAGATGAAGAACGCGGCGACCCAGAGGCCGATCACGGTGCGGCGCCGATCGTGGCACCAGGCGGCAAGCTTGCGCATATCAACCGAAGCTAAAGCGGCTGCCCCCCTCGCTCACACCGGCTACCCGGGCTTGACGGCAGGAGGTAGCCGCACCCCCGGGTGCGGCTGCCCGCAGTCGAGTCGACGGCTCCCGGGCAGCGATTGTGATGCAACCAAGTTGTCAGACAGTGTTACAATCAGCACGTCATGGAGGAGGTCGAGGTCGTCGCGTTCGCCTGCCGCGGCACCCTCGTCGACTGGGCGGGCGCGATCGACGCGGTGGTGTACGAGCTGGCTCGCCGCAATGGCGAGAGCCCGCTCGATCGCGGCGCCGCACTGGGCCGGAGGGTGGAGTCGCTCGCGAACGGCGACGGGCTCGCGCGCGGCTTCGAACGCCTCGCCCGCGAGCGCGGCTACCTCGGTGAGGAGAGCGGCGAGGAGTCGCTCGCCCGCGTGGTCGCCATGGCCCGTCCGCGGCACGGCGCCCGCGAGGCCGTGCAACTCGCGGTCCGGTCCGGGAAGCGGGTGGTCGCCGTCTCCCGCACCGAGGGCGCCCGTGCCCTGCAGCCGTTCGGCGGGGCGTTCGAGGCCGTGGTCTCGGACCCGCGCGAGGTCGGCGTCTCCCCGCTGGCGATCGTGTACGTGAGCGCCGCCGAGTGGCGGCGCGTGGAGGCGCGTCGCCGCGGCATGCGCGTCGCCGCCCCGCACGAGCTCGGCCCCGCGCTCGCCGGGCCGGCGACCATAATGGCGGTCTGATGAGCGGGCTCGCGGTACAGCCCATCTCGACGACGGAGGCCGTCGTCGCCTCGCTGCGGTCGCGCATCCTCGACGGGGTGATCGCGCCTGGCGTGCGGCTCCCGGAGCAGGACCTGGCCATGGAGTTCGGCGTCGCCCGCCCGACCGTGAGGGCGGCGATCCAGACGCTCTGCCACGAGGGCCTGCTCGTCCGCGAGCGCAACCGCAGCGCGGAGATCCCCGTGCTGTCCCGCGACGAGATCCTCGACCTGTTCTCGGTGCGCATCCCGCTCGAGTGCCTGATCGTGCGTCAGGTGCTCCAGCGCGGCGCCCCGCTCGCGCCCGCGCGCGAGGCGATGGCGGTGATGGAGGCCCTGCCCGACGACGCGGGCTGGAGCCAGGTCGTCGCCGCCGACGCTGCCTTCCACCTCTCGCTCGTCCGCGCGGTCGGCTCGCCGCGTCTCGAGCGCCTCTACGGCTCGTTGAGCGGCGAGATCCGGCTCTGCGTCGCCCAGCTGCGGCCGAGCTGGGCGTCCCCGTCGGCGATCGGGCACGAGCACCACGAGGTGCTCGACGTGATCGAGACCGGCGACGTGAAGGCGGCCGAGGCCCGCATGACGGCGCATCTCGAGCGCGCCGTTCGCGATCTCACGGGCTGACGGCCGCGCCCGCCGCGCGCAGTCGGTGCGGCTCGCCGTGCCAGGCCGCGTCGAGGATCGCCTCGAGGGCGTCGGCGTCCAGCGGCGCCGGGTTGTTGTCGACCAGCCGCTTGATGCCGACGGCCGCCTCGGCCATCGCCCTCAGGTCGTCCTGCGCCACCCCGATCTCCACGAGCGACTTCGGCAGTCCGATCCGGAGCCCCAGCGCGTGGACCGCCGATACCGCGTCGCCGCCCATCAGCGAGGACAGCTCCGCGACCTCATCCGGGCGCGCCGGCCGGTTGAACTCCATGACGTAGGGCAGCAGCACGCCGGTTCCCAGCCCGTGCGACGTGTGCGTGGCCGCGCCGAGGGCGAACTGGAGCGCGTGCGCGGCGCCGACGCCCGAGTTGCCGAACGCGATCCCTGCGAGCAGCGAGCCGTACAGCATGCCGGTGCGGGCCTCGAGGTCGGACCCGTCCTCGACCGCGCGCGCGAGGTTGCGGAAGATGTGGCCCGCGGCGGTCAGAGCGAGCGCGTCCGAGAGCAGGTTCTTGCCGACCTGCGGGCGGCCGAGCACGAGCTCGGGCGAGGGCTGCTCGCGCGCCGCCATGTAGGACTCGACCGCGTGCGCGAGCGCGTCGATGCCGGCGTGCGCGGTCACGACGGGCGGGGCTCCGACCGTCAGCAGCGGGTCGCAGATCGCGTGGCGCGGGATCAGGTGCGGGCTGGCGACGCCGATCTTCATCTCCGTCGCGGGGTCGGTGATGACGGCGACGGGCGTCGCCTCCGAACCCGTTCCGGCCGTGGTGGGCAGCGCGATCAGCGGCACGATCGGACCGGGCACCGACTGAACGGCGTAGTAGTCCGTCAGCGGCCCGCCGTGGGCGAGCAGCAGGGCGGTGACCTTCGCGAGGTCGATGACGCTGCCGCCGCCGACGGCGACGATTACGTCGGGCGTCTGCGCCGCGGACACCGCAGCTTCGACCGCCGAGCTCGGCACGTCGACGGCGGCCCCGGGGAAGACCGTGACGTCGCCGGCAAGCGATTCGACGACCGTGACGAAGCCCGGCGTGCCGGCGATCACCGGGTCGGTGACGACGAGCACGCGGCGGCCGTAGTCTGCGGCGACGCGGCCGGTGGCGGCGGCCATGCCCACGCCGAACAGCACCTGCGACGGCGCGCGCAGGACGGCGAAGTCGGTCATAGGTCGGCCTCCAGGAACGTGGTCAGCAGTCGGTTGAACTCGTCGGTGCGCTCGAGCGGGGAGGCGTGCCCGCAGCGGCCGAAGACGTGCCCGCGGACGTCCGGCAGCCGCTCGAGCAACGGCAGGAAGCCGTCGCGCAGCGGCACGATGCGGTCCTCCGCGCCGTGCACGAGCAGGACGGGCACGGAGATCGCCGCCAGCTCCTCGGCGGACAGCGACAGGTCGTCGACCCAGCGCTGGCGGGGCGCGGGGAACAGCTCGGGGTACCAGGGCTGGGCGAGCGTCGCCCGATGGCGCGCCTCGACCGCCTGCGGCGTCGCCGCGCCGGGGTCGAAGTTGATCAGCTCCAGCAGCGAGCGGGCCCCCTCACGGCTCTGCGCCGAGTAGCTCCACAGCTCTTCGAGCCCGGCCGGCAGCGCCATCGGATGCCCCAGCGATCCCACCGCGACCACCCTGGTCACCGCACGCGGGCGCGTACGCGCGAGGGCCAGCGCGATCGCCCCGCCCGCCGAGTTGCCGACGACGGCGAACGACGAGATCCCGAGCGAGTCGACCAGCGCGAGCGCCTGCTCGGTCCACGCCGCCCGGAGCGAGCCGGCGGGCCGGGGCTGGGTCCCGAAGCCGAGCAGGTCCGGCGCGATCACCCGGTGGCGCGGCGCGAGCGCGGCGATCAGCGGCGCCCACGCCGCGGCCGTCGTCCCCGGGCCGGAGCCGTGCAGCAACAGCACGGGCGGCCCGGAGCCTTCGGCGAGCATCGGACAGCGCTCAGGCCGGGACGGCGGCCCGCTCGAGCACGTTCATGAACGCCCGCGACCACTCGGGCATGTCCGGCCAGCCGCGGCACGAGACCATGTTGCCGTCGACGCAGTCGGGCTCGTCGACGACGGTCGCTCCGGCGTTCTCCATGTCGCCCTTCAGCGGCGGGAAGGCCGCGGTCGTGCGCCCGCGCAGCAGTCCGTAGACGGCCGGGACCTGCGGGCCGTGGCAGATCGTCCCGACCGGGAGGCTGCGCTCGAAGAAGTACTCCGTGATCCGCCGCACGTCGGCGTCGGTGCGGATGTACTCGGGCGCGCGGCCACCGGGAATGACGAGGGCGACGTACTCGGCCGGGTCGACCTCGGCGAACGTGATGTCGACCGGCAGCTTGCGGCCGTACTTCTCGGTGTAGGCGTCCGACTCGGGGTCGAAGTCGTGGATCACGAGCTGGACGTCGCGGCGCGTGAGCGCGGCGACGTCGGCGATGTAGCCGGCCTCCCGGAGCCGGTAGATCGGGTACATCGCGTCGAGCTCCTCGGCGGCGTCGCCGACGAGCACGAGCACCTTCTGCTGCGACACGGGAACCTCCCTCCTGTTGGGTCAGTCGAATGCGAAGTACTTGGGCTCGAGGAACTCGAGCAGGCCGTGGTGGCCGCCCTCGCGCCCGATGCCGCTCTGCTTGGCGCCGCCGAACGGCGCGGCGGGGTCCGAGACCACGCCGCGGTTCAGGCCCACCATGCCGGTCTCGATCCGCTCGCCGACCGCCATCGCGCGCCGCAGGTCGCGGCTGAACACGAATGCCACCAACCCGTGCTCGGTGTCGTTGGCGAGCGCGAGCGCCTCGTCGTCGTCTGCGAAGGTCATGACCGGCGCGACCGGGCCGAAGACCTCCTCGGCGAGCATCGCGCTCCCCGGCTGGACGTTGTCGAGCACGGTCGGCGGATAGAAGTAGCCGGGCCCGGGCAGGCGCTCGCCGCCTGTGCGCACCCGCGCGCCGCGGTCGACCGCGTCGGCCACGAGGCGCTCGACCTTCTCGCGCGCGGCCTCGTTGATCAGCGGCCCGAGCTGCGCGCCCTCGGAGAAGCCGCTCCCGACGCGCACGGCGGCCATCGCCTCGGTCAGGCCCGACGTGAACTCCTCGGCGACCGACTCGTGCACGAGGAAGCGGTTGGCGGCCGTGCAGGCCTCGCCGCCGTTGCGCATCTTGGCCGCCATCGCGCCGGCGATCGCGACGTCGAGGTCCGCGTCGTCGAGGACCAGGAACGGCGAGTTGCCGCCGAGCTCCATCGACGCGTTGATCACCTGCGGCGCGCACAGCTCGAGCAGGCGCCGTCCGACCGCGGTGGAGCCCGTGAACGACAGCTTGCGCACACGCGGGTCGCCGAGAACGGCCTCGGCGAGCGGCGCCGGCTCGGTCGTGCAAACCACGTTGACGACGCCCTGCGGCACGCCCGCCTCCTCGAGCAGCCGCACGATCGCCAGCGCCGTCAGGGGCGTCTCCTGCGCGGGCTTGAGCACGACCGTGCAGCCGGCGGCGAGCGCAGGCCCGAGCTTGCGCGTGGCCATGGCCGCCGGGAAGTTCCAGGGCGTGATGAGCAGCGCGATCCCGACCGGCGCGTGCGCTACGAGCATCCGGTTGGCACCGCCCGGGGCGATCGCGAACTCGCCGCTCGCGCGCACCGCCTCCTCCGAGAACCAGCGCAGGAACTCGGCGGCGTAGGCCGTCTCGCCGCGCGCCTCGGGCAGCGGCTTGCCCATCTCACGCACGATCAGGTGCGCTACCTCGTCGGTCCGCGCGGTCATCAGGTCGAAGGCGCGGCGGAGGATCTCGGCGCGCTCGCGCGGGGCCCGGGCGGCCCAGTCCGCGGCCGCGGCCTCCGCGGCGTCGACGGCGGCGATCCCGTCCTCCGGCAGGCCGGATTCGAGGGTCTCGATGACCGAGCCGTCCGCGGGGTCGACGACGGCGAACTGCCGCCGCTCGGTGGCGATGGCCATCGCCGGACAGTACCGCGCCGGTGATGAAGAATGCAAGAACTGACGCTAGAGATTGACAAAGATTGCAAGATGCACGTAGGTTTCTTGCAGCGGGATGCAAGATCGCCGGCAACAGGGCCAACCCGTTGGAGGAGGAGGACTGCATGAAGGGGAGACTTCAGGTCGCGGCAGCGCTGGCAGCGACCGCCGCAGCGCTCACGCTCGTCGCCTGTGGTGGCGGTGACGACGAAGGCGGCGCCTCGACGGCGGCCACCGACGCGACCAGCAAGCTGTCCAGCGAGGACGATGACGCTCACGTTCCTGTGGTTCGAGTGGCCGCCCGCGCAGGCCCTCGAGGAGCTGGGCAAGGAGTACACGAAGGAGCGCCCGAACGTGACCGTCAAGGTCAACACCGTGCCGAACGCGCAGTGGCACGACGCGATCTTCACCCAGTTCGCCGCGCGCAAGACGAACTTCGACATGCCGATCCTCGACTCGCAGAACATCGGCGAGGCCGTCACGAACGGCTCGATCGTCGACATGACCGACTTCGTCAAGGAGAACATCGACACGTCGGTGTACGACCCGTACTTCCTTGCGGCGTACGGCCAGTACCCGCAGGCCCAGACCGGCGAGGCCAACCCCGACGCCAAGACCTACGGGCTGCCGCTGCTCGGCGACACGTGGTCGATGATCTGGCGCAAGGACCTGATGGGCGACGAGGTTCCCGCCACGTGGGAGGACATGATCGCCGCCGCCAAGAAGTGCCAGGAAGAGAACCCCGGCATGAGCGGCCTCGCGTTCCACCAGGCCGGCACGAGCGACGCCGCGGCGGTCACGTACAACGTCATGAACGCGCTCTATGGCGGCGAGCTGTGGGATGCGGACGACCGCAAGATCGAGGGCGTCATCAACGACGACGCCGGCAAGAAGGCGATGGACGTCCTCGTCAACGACATGGTCCCGCTCGCGCCGAAGGGCTCGAGCAACTGGTTCATCGACGAGGTCAACGCCGCGATCAGCCAGGGCAAGGTGTGCGTCGGCTTCCAGTGGATCGCCGCCATGGGCGGCCTGCTCGATCCGAAGAGCTCGGAGCTGGGCAAGACGAGGGAGGCAGATCCTCGAGAAGCTGGCCTTCGCCCCGCTGCCCCCGCAGGAGACCGACAAGGTGCCGCTCGGCGGCATGGGCCTGCACATCTCCAAGTACATCCCGGAGGAGAAGCAGGCCGAGGCGCTGAACTTCATCAAGTGGTTCCAGACGCCCGAAGCCCAGAAGAAGTGGGCGCAGCTCGGCGGCGTCCCGGCGCGCAACGACGTCCTGCAGTCGCCGGAGTTCCTCGAGGCCCAGCCCTACAACCAGGTGTTCACGGACTCGGTTCCGCGTCTGAAGGACTTCTGGAACCTGCCCGAGTACGCGAAGCTCCTGAACGTCCACTCGACCCAGGTCAACGCGGCGATCTCCGGCA
Organism: uncultured Solirubrobacteraceae bacterium; assembly: GCA_963835525.1. Taxonomy (GTDB): domain Bacteria; phylum Actinomycetota; class Thermoleophilia; order Solirubrobacterales; family Solirubrobacteraceae; genus DASSUW01. The sequence continues at coordinate 82,188 of CAWIFM010000006.1, read as the reverse complement.
CCGAGGAGCCGGACGCGGCGCTCGACAAGCTGGCGGCGGAAGAGCAGGCGATCCTCGACGAGAGCGGCGAATAGGGGACCCTCCACGGGAGGCCGGGCCGGGGACGCCCGGCCTCCCGCCCCGCCGTGAGACCGAATGGCCGACACGCTCGAATCACCGCCAACCGTGACCGCGCCGGCGTCGACGCTCGAGGCGCCGGCCGCGGCCAGGCGCTTCGGCTGGCTCACCGACCGCTGGCTCGCCACGCTCTTCGTCTCACCGGCGCTCGCGCTGCTGGTGTTCCTGTCGATCTGGCCGCTGATCCGGCTCATCTGGCTGTCGTTCACCGACTTCTCGGTGACCCGCGACGTGCCCGCGAGCTTCATCGGGTTCGAGAACTACGTTGACGTCCTCACGTCGCCGGTCGTGCGGGCGCGCGCGCTGACGACCCTGATCTTCGTAGTCGGCGCGGTCGCGCTGCAGACCCTCCTCGGCTTCGCGATCGCGTTCCTGATCTCGCGCCGCACCAAGGGCCGGGGCGTGCTCACGACGCTCTTCCTGATCCCCATGATGCTCTCGCCGGTGGTCGTCGGCCTGTTCTGGAAGTTCATGCTCGACGTCCAGTTCGGCGTCGTGAACTCGTTCCTGGACAGCCTCGGGCTGGGCCGCGTCGAGTGGCTGACCCAGCAGCGCCTGGCGCTGCTGTCGCTGGTCATCGTCGACTCCTGGCAGTGGACGCCGTTCATCATGCTGATCGCGCTCGCGGGCCTGACGGCGGTGCCCAAGTACCTCTACGAGGCGGCGGAGATCGACCGCGCCTCGGAGTGGTTCAAGTTCCGCCGGATCACGTTCCCGCTCGTCTGGCCGCTGCTGCTGATCGCGATCATGTTCCGCGCGATCGAGGCCTTCCGGCTGTTCGACCTGGTCTACATCCTCACCGGCGGTGGCCCGGGCGGGACGACCGAAACGCTGTCGTACAACGTCTACAAGGTCGCGTTCTTCGGCTTCGACACCGGCCGCGCGGCGGCGTACGGGATCCTGATGGTGATCGTCGTCATCCTCGCCGCGCAGCTCTACCTCAGATACCTCGACCGTCTCCAGGGACGCTAGCCATGGCAGCTCATATCCAGCCCTCCGGGATGGCCGACGAGGGAATCGCGGGCGAGACCGCCCCGCCGCCCGTCCGCCGCCGCCGCCGGCTCGGCTCCGCCTTCGAGATCGCGCTGCTCGCGCTGCTCGCCGTCGTGATGCTCTTCCCGGTCGTGTGGATGCTCGAGACCGCGCTCAAGAACACGCGGGACATCTACGCGGTGCCGGCCAAGGTGATCAACTTCGGCCCCACCCTCGAGCACCTCAAGGACGTCTTCAGCCCGGACTCGCCGGTGTTCTCGGGGTTCCAGAACTCGATCATCGTCGCCACGGCCTCGACGATCATCGCCACGGTGCTCGGGGTGCCCGCCGCGTGGGCCTACTCGCGGTTCCCGATCCCGGCCAAGAAGGACCAGCTGTTCTTCATCCTCTCCACGCGGTTCATGCCGCCCGTGGTCGTCGTGATCCCGGTCTTCCTGATGTTCCGCGACCTCTCGCTGCTCGACACGCTGCAGGGCCTGACCCTCGTGTACGCGGCCTTCAACCTGCCGTTCACGATCTGGATGATGAAGGGCTTCATCGACGAGCTGCCGGCCGAGTACGAGGAGGCGGCGATGCTCGACGGCTACTCGCGGTTCGAGGCGTTCTGGCGCGTGACGATGCCGCTGCTGATCCCCGGCATCGCCGCCACGGCGGTGTTCGCGCTGATCTTCTCCTGGAACGAGTTCGTGTTCTCGATCTTCCTGATCACCGATCCGGACTCGCGGACGGCGCCGGCCGCGATCGCGGGCCTGATCGGCGGCACGACGATCAACTGGGGCCTGGTGGCCGCGTCGGCGATGGTCTTCGCCCTACCGGTGCTGGTCTTCGCCTTCCTGGTGCGCAAGCACCTGGTCGCCGGCGTCACGCTCGGAGCGGTCCGACGCTGATGGCCGAGGTCCTCGTCAAGCGCCTGCGCAAGGAGTTCCCCGACGGCACCGTCGCCGTCGAGGAGCTCGACCTCGAGATCGGCGACGGCGAGCTGTTCGTCCTGCTCGGGCCGTCGGGCTGCGGCAAGACCACGACGCTGCGCTGCGTCGCCGGCCTCGAGCACGAGACGTCCGGGCAGATCGTCATCGGCGACGAGGTCGTGAGCGGGCTGCGCCCGTCGCAGCGGGACATCGCGATGGTGTTCCAGTTCTACGCGCTCTACCCGCACATGAGCGTGCGCGACAACCTGGCGTTCCCGCTGCGCGCGGCCAAGCGGCCGGCGTCCGAGGTGGACGAGCGGGTCAGCGAGGCGGCGCGGATGCTGCGGCTCGAGCCGTTCCTCAGCCGCACGCCGGGCAAGCTGTCCGGCGGCGAGCAGCAGCGCGTCGCGCTCGGGCGGGCGATGGTCCGCCACCCGAAGGCGTTCCTGATGGACGAGCCACTGACCAATCTCGACGCCGAGCTGCGCGCCGACATGCGCGCGGAGCTCAAGCACGTCCAGCAGCGCCTCAACTCGACGATGATCTACGTGACCCACGACCAGACCGAGGCGATGGCGCTGGGGCACCGGATCGCGATCATGAACAACGGGCGGCTCGAGCAGCTCGGCGCGCCGATGGAGGTCTACGACCGGCCGGCGACGCTGTTCGCCGCGCGCTTCATCGGCTCGCCGCCGATGAACCTGATCGAGGCCGAGGTCACCAACGGGCACCTGACCGCCGCCGGCGGGCTGAAGATCGCCGCGCCCGAGGGCCTCCAGCGCGGTGACCGGGTGATCGCGGGCGTGCGGCCCGAGGGCTTCACGGTGTCGGCGTCGGATCCGGACGGCGCGCGCGGGCGCGTCGTGTCTCGCGAGGCGCTCGGCGACGAGACGATCTACGTCGTGGAGACCGAGGCCGGCCTGCTCAACGTGCGGATGCCCCCGACCGCCCGCTTCGACGACGAGCAGGTCGTGACCGTCCGCCACGAGGGCGCGGCGCCGCCCGTGTACGACCCGCAGAGCGAGCGGCTGGTCGGGCGATGACCTCCGCCATTGTCGCCAGCGGCATCTCTAAGGCGTTCGGCGACGTCCAGGCGCTCGACGACCTCAACCTCGATGTCCCCGAGGGGGCGTTCTTCGTACTGCTGGGCCCGTCGGGCGCCGGCAAGACGACGACGCTGCGGGTGATCGCGGGGCTGGAGAAGCCGGACGACGGCTCGGTGCACCTGACGGGCCTCGACGCGACGGGCGCGTCGCCCGCCGAGCGCGACCTGGCGATGGTCTTCCAGTCGTATGCGCTGTATCCGAAGCAGACGGCGGCCGCCAACATCGCCTCGCCGCTGCGGGCGCGCAAGCTTCCCAAGTCCGAGATCGACGCGCAGGTCGCGCGCGTGGCCGAGCTGCTGCACATCGAGAAGCTGATGGAGCGCAAGCCGTCGCAGCTGTCGGGCGGCGAGATGCAGCGCGTCGCCCTTGGGCGGGCGCTGGTGCGTAACCCGCGCGCGTTCCTGATGGACGAGCCGTTGACGAACCTGGACCTCAAGCTGCGCGTGGAGATGCGCACCGAGCTCACCCGCATCCACCGGTCGCTGGGCCGGACGTTCCTGTACGTGACCAACGACCAGGTCGAGGCGATGTCGATGGCCGACCGGCTCGCCGTGCTGCGGGACGGGACCGTCCAGCAGGTCGGCTCGCCGACCGAGATCTACGACCGCCCGGCGAACCGCTGGGTCGCCACCTTCGTAGGCTCCCCTCGCATGAACCTGCTGCCTTGCACCGCCAACGGGCGGCTCGAGGGAACCGGGTGGTCGCTGCCCAACCCCGGGTTCGCGTCCCAAGGTGATCGCCCGACGCTGCTCGGCGTGCGCTCCGAGGACCTGTCGCTGGAGGCGCGCGACGAGTCGGCGGCGCTCGACGGCAGGGTCTACGCGGTCGAGCCGCTGGGGGACCGCACGCTCGTCGACGTCGAGATAGGCGATCAGCGGATCGTCATCAAGGCGTCGCCGCAGGCGTCGCTGCAGATCGGGGATCAGGTCCGCGCGGGCGTCGACCTCGACCGCATCCACCTGTTCGACGCCGGGACGGAGTCGGCTGTCGCCCGCGGATGATCGACGTCCCGCTCACGCCGGTGGTCAGGCGGGCGCGGATCCTCGAGCGAGTTCAGCGGGACGGCGGCGCGTCGCTCGCGGATCTGGCCTCCGAGCACGCTGTCTCGCCCGTGACCGTGCACCGCGACCTCGAGCTGCTGTCGGACGCGGGCCTGCTCGAACGCGTGCGCGGGGGCGCGCGTTCACTGCCGGACACCCGGCCGCCGATCGAGGCCGGCTGGAACATGCGCGTGCGCGGGGCGGCGCGCGAGAAGGACGCGATCGCGCTCAAGGCACGCGCGCTCGTCGAGGACGGCTCGACGATCTTCATCGACGCGTCGACGACCGGGATGGCGCTGGCGCGCGCTCTGGAGCTGCACCCGCCGACCGCGCTGACGCTGGTCACGAACTCCCCGGCGATCGCGCTCGGACTGACGGCGGACTCGATCTACGTGATCATGACGCCGGGTGAGCTCGATCAGCACATGCGCGTGCTCACGGGTCGCTGGACCGCCGACTTCCTGGCCGACCTGAACCTGGCCGTCGCGTTCATCTCGGGCGCCGGGATCACGCTCGAGCACGGGCTGACGTCCTCGCGGGCCCCCCTGGCCGACACGCTGAACGCGGCCGCCGAGTGCGCGCGGAAGACGGTCGGGCTGGTGGACTCGACGAAGTTCAAGCGCGACTCGCTCATGACCGTCCGCAGCGCGCAGTCGCTGGACATGATCATCACCGACGACGGGCTCGACCCGGCCATCGTCGGTGAGTTCCGCGAGGCCGGGGTGAACCTGGTCGTGGCGGAGCGCGGACCGGAGCCCGCCGCGGACCCGCAAGCCGACTAGCGCCTGAGGCGCACGGCGGCCCGCGCCGCGGCCGCGCCGGGCACCGAGAGCGTCGCCGCGGCGCGCAGCTCGCGCCGGCCGACGGCGCGCCGGGCCGCCTTGGAGACCTTGACCTTGGCCTTGACGGTGCGGCCGTCCGGCAGCGCCACGCGCGTGGAGCCGATCCGCACCGTCCGGCGGCCGAGCTTCGCGGTCAGTGTGAGCGTGCCGGTGGCTGCGCCCCCGCGGACCTGCACGCCGATCAGCGCGACGCCCGCCTTCGACAGCTTCACGCGGCCGCCCCGCAGGCTGGCGGTGAGGGCCGGCGGGTCGGCCGGCGGCGGCGTGACCACCACGTCCTCCGGCGGCTTCTGCCCGCCGCTGCCGGTGTCGTGCGACGGAGTGACCGGCTTGCCGTCAACGGTCACCTCGGCGCCGGGCTTGACGACGAGGTCACCGGTCAGCGGCCCGTACGTGACGCGGCGTCCGGCGCCGGAGTCGTCGACCTCGGTGACCGTCATCGTGAGGCCCTCGGCCTCGACCGCAAGCGCCACCGGCGCGGCGTCGTTGGTCACGACCATGGTGCCGCCGGGAAGGTCGATCACGTCGGCCTTGCCCTCCCAGTCGGCCTGCCCGAGCGTCAGCGGCCCGTCGGCGGCGGCCGCGAAGCCCTCGTCCATGACCGGCGGCGGGATCTCGAGGTCCTCGGAGAACTCGATGGTGTCGCCGGACAGGTCGCACTCGGGATCGGGCAGCTTGCGCGGCGTCCGGCCGAACAGCAGGTACTGCGTATAGGCGAGCTGGACCACCTTGTCCTTGAGCTGGTCCATGTGCTGGACGTCGCAGCGCTCCTGGATATGGATCGGGTCGCCCATGAGCGGCCCGCCCGGCATCTGCTGGCGGGCCGAGAAGCGCGGCACGGTGATGTCGCCGTCGCCCAGCGTGACCTCCACGTCGGCGTCGCCCTCCTCGGCGTCGGTCGTGACGTCGACCTTGTGCGTGGTGAGCAGCCCGACGCCGACCACCGCGCGCACGTCGATCCGCCCTTCGTAGTCGAGCCAGCCGTCGATCCCCTCGGCGTGGGTCTTGCGGGCGTCCTCGAACAGCACGCCGTTGCCGCCCTGGGACTGCAGGTAGCCCTTCACGCCGGTCTGGCCGTGCATCTGGCCGTCGACGGTCAGCCACTGGCCGAAGTTGTCGCCCGCCAGCAGGTGGTACGCGCCGGGGAAGTTGCGCATCGTGTCCTTGAGGTCCTCGTTCTCGACGAACATGTCGAGGGCGCCCATGCCGATCCCCTCGACGCCGAACACGAGCGGGAAGAACGGCTTGATCGAGCCCCACATCGGCACGCCGACGTTGAGCATCCGCGCCACCTTGCGCGAGCGGGTCTCGTCGTTGATGAACAGCCGCATGAGCACCCCGCCGTAGGAGTGGCCGGCGAGCGTGACGCGCTTGGCGCCCTGGGCCTTGGCCAGCTCGCTCTTGGCCAGCAGCTCGTCGATCTTGGCCTCGAGCTCGTCGAGGCTGTCCTGCGGCGCACGGCGCCAGTCCCAGCCGAAGGTCGCGCCGCCGGCCGGGGGGTCGAGCTTCGCGAGCCACTTGTCGAGGTGCTCGTAGACGTCGGAGAACACCATGAACGTCCCGACGGGCTTGCCGGTGGCTCCTGCGCTGAGGCACGTCTGGTTCGTGCGCCCGTCCGCCGACAGCGCCATCGGCCGCATCGTGATCGGCGGCATGGTGGGCATCCACACCATCTCGCCGTCGCACTGGATCTCCGAGCCGAGGAAGCCGGGGATGAGGATGATCGGCAGGTCCTGGCTCTGGATGTCGAAGTTCGAGCGCCGGCCGGGCCACGCCGGCAGGCGGAACTGCCCCTGCATGTCGAGGAACGGCGTCTCGACGGGGTCGTCGGCGCGGACGTCGCCGTCCGGATCCTCGAGCCGGTGGGTGATGAGTCCGCAGTGCTGGCGCTGCTGGCGGTCCTTGGCGCAGCCCTTGAGGGCGATCGAGTTGCCGTCGGGCGTGAAGCGGACCTGGGGCAGATGGAGGCCGGTCTCGAACGACTCGAGCTCGCGGCCGGCCCAGTCGATCACGTGGACTCGCGGGCCGCCCACCAGCGTCGTGTAGGCGAGCGTCTGGCCCACCGGCGAGGCGTCGAGGTCGGTGATCCCCGGCGCGGACACGATGTCCACGTTCGTGCCGAGGTTGCGGAGGCTGAAGGTCTTGTCGGGCCGGTCGCCGAGGATCGCGAACGGGTGGATCGACGACTTCGGCCAGACGATCGAGAAGATCAGGCCGTGGGCCTTCGGCTCCAGGTAGTAGCGCTGTGCGGCAGCGCCGCCGGCCGGGGGCACCACCCGGACCGAGGTCCCGCGCTCGCTCACGTGCGGCGACTCGTCGCCCGAGTAGACCATGCGGATGAAGGCGATCTTCCCGTCCGGCGTCCAGGTCGGCGAGTGGTCGTGAGACTCATGGCCGTTGTCGCACTGCCCCACGCAGGTGTCCGGTTCGAAGGCGAACGGGTGCGAGACCTGGTGCGCGCCGGTGCCGTCGGCCTTCATCACGAAGATGGCGCTGTGCTTGAGCCCATAGCTGTCGTCGACCGGCGCGCTGTAGGCCAGCATCGTGCCGTCGGGTGACCAGGCGGGCGGGCTGGGAAACGTGAACGCCTTGGTCTGCACGTCCTCGGTGGCGACGGTGGCCAGCGGCCCCTGGGCGGGCTGGTCGTCATATGGGTCGTCGATGTAGAGCCCGTTCTCGGTGTCGACGTAGGCGACCTTGCCGGTGGAGCCGTCGTAGGAGGCCGAGGCGGTGGCCGGGATCAGGAGCAGGGCCACGAGGGCGGCGAGGACGCGGAGGGGCATGACGGGCATCCTTCTGGAGCGATGGCGCTCGCCGCACCGGGGAAACCCCTAGTCCGCCTGATGAACCGGCTGCTGTTCTTCCCGTCCCGGGAGCTTCTCGCGACGCCCGCGAGCCCGTACGAGGACGTCGCGATCGGCGCCCTGCACGGCTGGTGGGTCCCGGCGACCGCGCACCCGATCGGCCAGGTCCTGTTCTTCCACGGCAACGCCGGCAACATCGGCGATCGCGTCCCGCACATCGCGCTGCTCAACGGCGCGGGCTTCGACGTGCTCGCCTTCGACTACCGCGGCTACGGGCGCAGCGCCGGACGCCCTAGCGAGCGCGGCACCTACGAGGACGCCCGTGCGGCGCGCGACGCGCTCGGGCCGGGGAGGACGTTCTATCTCGGCGAGTCGCTCGGCGGCGCGATCGCGCTCGAGCTCGCGATCGAGCACCCGCCCGCGGGATTGATCCTGCAGTCGACGTTCACCGGCATCCGGGAGATGGCGCGGCTGCACTACCCGTTCATTCCGCGGGCACTCGTGCCCGACGCCTACCCGAGCCTGCGACTGATCCGCGGGTTGCGCGCGCCGCTGCTGATCCTGCACGGCTCGCACGACGACATCGTTCCGCTCATGGATGGCGAGGAGCTCTACCGGGCCGCGCCCGAGCCGAAGCGCATCGAGGTCTTCGATGCCGGCCACAACGACATGATCGGGCCGCGCTGGATCGACACGATCGCGGAGTGGGTTCAGGTGAGCGCTGCGACGAGCCGGTGATGTCGCAGCTCGGCGGGCGGCTCGCCGTGCAGCACCCAGTTGCCGTCGTCGCGCCGGCTGACCGATCCGTCGCGCGTGAGCCCGCCCATGGCGGTGGTGACCGACTGGCGCTGGGCGCCGACGAGATCCGCCAGCCGCTGGTGACCGAGCGGGAGCGGGACGACGATGCCGTCCGGATGCACGCGCCCCCAGCGCTCGGCGAGGTGCCAGAGCGTCAGCAGCAGGCGGTCGTCCACGCGCTGGTGGTGCGCGATCGCCAGCGCGACCGCCAGGTGGTGGGCTCGCCGGGTGCCGCGGTTGAACAGCTCGAGCCCGAGCTGTGGCCACGGGACCATCCGGCGGACGAGCTCGTGGTCGAGGACCGCCAGGCGGGTCGGCTCGAGCGCCGTCCAGCCGATCTCCGCCCGTACGTGGGAACCCTCGTCGTCCCAGCGCCACGGCCGCATCACATCGCCCTGGCCGACGAGCTCGACGCAGCGGCGGCCGAGCACGTCGACCGTGCGGCTGATCAGCCCGTCGACGATGAGGAAGCCGCGATGGTGCTCGGCCGGCTCGTGCGCGGCGGCCGCATCCCAGTCGCCGGGTGACAGGCGCTGCACGCGCGTGATCGCCTCGCGGCGCGCCCGCTCGAGGCTGCGCTCGTCGAGCAGGTCGGCGAGGTCGGGGTCGGCGTCGACGATGCTGATCGAGCCCATGCGAGTCCCTTACCCGGCTCGGGCATGTCGGCACTCGGACGTCGGCGCGCCGACGTGAACCCCCGGGCCCGCCTGCCGGATTCCCTACGGTGCGCGCCCATGAGATTCGACGTCGACGACGGCGGGCTGCACGACGCGCCCGGGGTCGCGGTTCACGGGGAGGTCGACATCAGCGTCGCCGAGGCGCTCGAGGAGGCCCTCGACGCCGCGATCCGCGAGAGCGTCGGCGCGTTCGTCGTCGACCTCTCGGACCTCGATTTCATCGAATCCACCGGGCTCCAGGTCCTACTGCGCGCCCGCGGACTGCTCGGCCGGGAGGATCGCGCGCTGGCCGTCGTCTGCCCGCACGGTCCCGTGCGGCGGGTGTTCGAGCTGTCGGGGTTCTCCGAGCTGTTCGCGCTCTACGAATCGCGAGAGGAGGCCGCGGCGGCGCTCGTCCCGGCCGATTGACACACTCGTGCGGTGAGCCGGCTCTATCTCCTGCGGCACGCCAAGTCGAGCTGGAAGGACGCCTCGCTGGACGATCACGATCGCCCGCTCGCCCCCCGCGGCAAGCGCGCCTCGAAGGCGATCGGCCGCTACCTGCGCGACCACGACGTCGAGCCCGAGCTGGTCCTGTGCTCGAGCGCCAAGCGGGCGCGGCAGACGCTCGAGCGGCTCGGGCCGGCGGGGCTCGACGCCCGCATCGAGCCCGAGCTGTACGGCGCCGGCGCCAACGCCCTCCTGGCGCGGTTGCGCGAGGTCCCCGACGAGGTGGCGTCGGTGATGCTGATCGGCCACAACCCCGGCATGCAGCAGCTGGCTCACGGCCTTGCCGGGCTCGACGACAAGTTCCCGACCGCGGCGCTGGCGACGCTCGAGTGCGCCCGCTGGAGCACGCTCGAGACCGCGGAGCTGATCGACTACGTCCGACCGCGCGACCTCGATGCTCCTGCGTCCTGACGGCGACGACGCGATCGCGATCGGCCAGCCCGCGCATGCCTGGCTGTCCGGGCAGCTCGCCCGCGCGTGGCGGGAGCCGTTCGAGCCGTGGGAGGAGGTGTGCCTGGCCGCCGAGCAGCACGACATCGGCATGGCGGCGTGGGATCGCGCGCCGAAGCTGAACCCGAAGACCGGGCTGCCGCGCTCGTTCATGGAGCTCGAGCTCGACGACCACCTGGAGATCTGGTGGCGGGCGGCGCCGCTCGCCCTCCAGCAGAGCCGCTATGCCGCGCTGCTCGTCTCGATGCACGGGACGGCCCTGTACGAGCGCCGCAACCGCGACGACGCGCGCGTGCGTGCCTTCCTCGACGGGCAGGCCGAGCTGCAGGCGCGGCTGCTCGACTCCCTGCGCGCCGACCCGCGGACGGCGCCGTTCGCCGCCGACGAGCTCGTGCGCCGCAACCAGCAGCTCGTCTGGAGGTGGGACTCGCTCTCGCTCGGGCTGCTGCTCGAGTGGCCGCAGCTCGAGCTCGACCCGTGGCCGTTTCGCGACGACCGCGTCAGCCTGCGCTGCGAGGGGCGCCGGCTCACCGGTCGCTTCGACGACGAGGAGGCGATGCGGGCGGCGCTGGACGCGGCCCCGTGGGTGACGCTCGAGCTCGACCTGGCGCGGTAAGGGATCCGTAAGTGGACCGCAAGCAGGGTGGTGGAAGCTGCGCCCCATGCACTCCCCCATCCTCCCCCTGGTCCTCACCATCACCAACGACCGCATCCGCGAGGCCGAGCACGCCCGCCTCGTTCGCAGCGTCGCCACCGAGCAGCCGCAGCCGGCGCACCGCCCGCGCCGGATCCGCGCGCTGGCCTCGCGTCTCGCCTTCTCTCGCTGACCGTCGTAGTCTCGGGCGGGATGGAGACGATCCCGCTCGAGCCGGTCGACGGGCATGACTGTCACGACGCTCGTCGACAACGTGGCCGACCTCCTGCTGAGCGATCAAGGCCCGGCGAAGCGCTACGGGCTTGCCGAGGCCGTGGCCGGCGAGCCGCCTCGTGCCGAGCACGGCTTCTCCTGCCTCGTGCAGATCGGGAACGTCCGCGTGCTCTTCGACGCGGGGCTCACACCTGACGGCCTGGTGGAGAACATGCGCCGGCTCGACCTCTCGCCCGGCGACATCGACGTCATCGTGCTCAGCCACGGCCACTGGGACCACACGACGGGCATGGACGGGATCGTCAAGCAGCTCGGCCGAGCGAACGTGCCGGTGCTCATCCACCCGGACTTCTGGAGCCGCCGCCGGGTCGCGATCCCCAGCGCGCCGGTCGAGCTGCCGTCGACCAGCAAGGCCGCGCTCGAGGGGGCGGGCTTCGAGATCGTGGAGGAGCGGCAGCCGTCGTTCCTGCTCGACGGGCGCCTGCTGGTCACCGGCGAGGTCGACCGCACGACCGACTTCGAGAAGGGGCACCCGCTGTTCGAGGCCTACCGCGACGGCCGCTGGCAGCCCGACCCGCTGATCCTCGACGACCAGGCGCTGGTGGCCAACGTGCGCGGCAAGGGCCTCGTGGTCCTCACCGGCTGCGGCCACTCGGGCATCGTGAACATCCTCCGCTACGTGCGGAAGCTCACCGGCGTGGACCGGATCCACGCCGTCATCGGCGGCTTCCACCTGAGCGGGCCGGCGTTCGAGAAGATCATCGCGCCGACCTGCCACGCGCTCGGCGAGCTGTCTCCCGACTACCTCGTGCCCTGCCACTGCACCGGCTGGCGGGCCATCCACGCGATGGCGGCGCGGTTTCCCGACGCGTTCATCCAGAACAGCGTCGGGACGCGCTTCGAGTTCACCGCATAGGCCAGTCCGGGCGACCGAGCCGCCAGTGCCCGAATCGCGCGTAGGCCTCGCGCGCGTCGGGCGTCTCGGTCTCGACCCCGGCGCCGCGGGCGAGCGCCATGTCCGAGCGCGGGTAGTTGATCGTGTCGTCCTCGCGCCGGGCGCCGGTCATGAAGATCACGCACGGCCCGTCGCCGGTGCCGACGAACGTGTGGTTGGTGCCGGGCGGGCAGTGGACGAAGTCCCAGGCGCGCAGCTCGCGCCGGCGCTCCTCGATCAGCAGCAGGCAGGTCCCGTGGAGCACGAGGAAGTCCTCCTGGCTGGACTCCGCGTGGTACATGCCCGACGGCTTGCCCGGCTCGAGCACCGCCAGCGTGTAGCCGAGCTGGGAGAAGTACTGCGGCTCGAGGTCGGGGCGGTCCATCAGCACGCGGTCGCTGCTCTCGAACACGCAGCGGTTGCCGAAGGCGTCGTGGCGCGCCCAGGCCGCGTCGGCGGCGTTGACCACGAACCAGCCGGGGCCGGCCGGAGCCAGCCCCGTGCCCACGTCCTCGAGCCGAGCCTCCTCGATCACCGCGCGACCGCCAGGCAGGTGGCCGTGTCGTCCTTGCCCGCGTCGCTCTCCGAGGTGGCGGTCAGCGTGATCCGCCCGAGGTGGCTGCCGGACTCGCGCTTGGCGTAGACCGTGACCAGGTCGGTGCGCCCGAACTCGGTGGTCGTCAGCTCGTTCGGCACCCAGACCGACCAGCCGCGCGTCCTGGCGTCCGCGGACAGGCGGTAGACGTCGGAGTCCAGGTAGGCGCTCACGTCCTCGGGGTGCGTGCCCGCCACGGCGGCCCGACCCGAGTTGTGCAGCGGGAAGCGGCATCGTGCCCAGCCGTCGCCGGTCGGGAGGCCGGCCGCGGGCAGCAGCCGGACGCCGCGCCGCTGCGGCCCGGCGCCGTCGAGCGAGCGGATGGCGACCGTGTAGGACAGCTCGCCGGACTTCGTGCGGTGCGCGTCGAGCACGTAGAAGTGCAGCCGGTTCGCTGTGTCGACGTGCTCGAACTCGCTGCCCGAGTCGGCGCCCGCGTGGAACAGCGCGTCCGAGAGCTGGCGGTAGTCGCCGACCGTGATCGGGATCTCCGTGCCGTCGGGCAGCACGTAGTCGGTCATGCCGATGTGCTGCGGGTTGGCGTCGATCACCCACTCGAACGGCGCGTTGTTGTCGCTGTTCTTGGTCTTGGCGAGCAGCACTCCCGCGTCGGGCGTGAACGAGTCCGTGCCCATGCGGTCGACGACCTCGACCGTGTAGTTGTCGTAGCGGCCGCCGTCGCAGAACGGGTCGGTGTTCACATCGCACGCCGGGCTCTTGTCGCCGGTGTCGAACGAGACGTTGACCCCGGAGAGCTCGTCCCCGTCGGGCTTCACCACGCGCGCGAGCACGCGCGCGACCACCAACCCGGACTCGTCCAGCGCCTCACGCGAGAGCCGCAGCACGTTCGCCTCGTCGACCATCTGGAGATCGATCTTGTTGCGCAGCATGTGCTGCGCGCCCATCGAGGCGCCGCCGGTCGGCGGGATCATCCAGCGGCTGTGCGGGCCGCCCGGCCCGTTGAAGCTGCCGCGGCTGAGCATCTCCCAGATGCCGGTGTACGCGCGCCGCGCCGGCACGCCGAACGGGTTGTTGTAGTTGTCGGCGATGCCGAGGATGTGGCTGAACTCGTGGGCGAAGACGGCCATGCCGGAGCTCTCGGCCTGGGTCGAGGAGCCGCCGCCCGCGTTGGGCCAGATCGACGAGCCCGCCGCCCACGACGTCCACTCGACGTAGCGGGTCGGCGACCAGTTCGGCAGGGCGGGATCCGGCGGGCCGAAGTCCTCGGTCACGTCCTCCTTGGTCGGGAACTTGATCGGGCCGAACTCCTGCCAGGTCGACGACTCGTCCTGGCCGGCGGACAGGTAGAAGATGAAGTCGAACTGCGCGGGCACCTGGGCGCCTTCGGCGGCGACCCACGCGGCGCGGCCGTCGGTCCGGATGTTGCGGTTGCAGGTGTCGCCGGCCGGGCAGGCGGCCCCGCGCTGGAACTCCATGCCGTACTCGTGGTCCTTGCCCGGCATCGTGTACGGGCCGAACGCCGTCAGCTGGACGCCGTAGCGGCCGCCGGAGTCCTCCATCCAGTACTCGTGCAGCGTGTGCCCGCGGTTGAGCTGGCCGGGCGCGTTGAGGAAGTTCTCGTAGAACTGCGCCACCTGCTCGCGCGGGATCGCGCTGGCCTCGGCGCTCGGGTTGCCGAAGACGGTCGAGCCCTGCGGCTGGGTGACCACGAACGGCTGGTTGGGATAGTCGAGCAGCACCAGCGCTCCCCTGAACGTGCGCACGGAGCCGCTGACGTTGGGATCGGCCCAGTTGGTGCCCGGCGGCCTGCGGTAGTCGAGCCACGTCATGTTGTCCGGGTTGACCCAGTTCTGCGGGTCGACCGGCTGCGGCAGCCTCGCCGCCGCCGAACCGCAGCGCGGACGCCGATGGCGCGTCCTCCTGCCACGGCTGCTGCTGCGGCCAGTGGTCGTACCGCCACGGCCACTCGGGCTCGGCGGCGGACGCCGTACCTGCGAGCAGCAGCACGACCGTCGCCGTCAGAAACGTCGCGAGCTTGTACATGGCACCCTCCCGAAGCGCCGCATTTACCCCTGCCGGGCATCCTACGCCTGCTATCCCAAAAGGGTGGTCGTCGCGCTCCCCATCTTCGGCGCGTTCGTGCTCGGGCTCGGCGCCCGGCGCTGGCTGCAGCGCTACTTCGCCGTGCTGTTCCGCGCGCAGTTCGCATTCGGGATGGGGCTGCTGGCGGTGCTCTCCGGCTGGAGCTTCGACGTCACGCTCCGCAACGTCGCGGCGCTCGGCATGCTGCTCGTCGCGCAGGTGTCGGCCGTGGCGCTGGCCGAGCGGCTGTTCCGCGATCGCACCGACGGGCCGCTGATCGCCTTCGGCATGTTCGGCAACCCGACCTTCTGGTCGCTGCCCGTGGCCGCCGTCACGATCGGCCCGGAGGCGGGCGTGTTCATCGTGGCCTACGACATGCTCACGCAGCCGCGGATCGCGCTGGGGGTGAAGCTGCTGCGCACGCGCGCTCCCGTGGAGCAGTCGCCGAGCAGCGCGCTCGCCGACTACGCGCCGGCTGTCGCCGCCGTGGCCGGTCTGCTGTTCGGCCTGCTGATCGACGCGCCGTCCGTCGTCGCCAGCATCGTCACGGGGCTGGGCATCGCGATGTCGATGGTCGCCGCGCTGCTGCTCGGCGTGGCGTGGCCCCGCGAGTGGATCGGCCGCGGCACGGCGAAGCTGTCGCTGCGCGGCCTTGCGCTCCATCTGACCTTCGTGCCTGCGGTGCTCGGGGCGGCCACGCTGCTCGGGCTGGACCTGCCGGGCGCCGCGTGGATCCTCGCCTTCGGCCCGCTGCCGGTCTCGATCGTCGCCTTCGCGCGCCTGTACGGCTACTCAACGCGCACGGCGGCCACCGGCCTCGCCCTGAGCGTCGCGCTGGCGCTGGCTCTGCTGCCGGTGGCACTTTTGCTGTCACATAGCTGACTTTCGCGCTCGCTTGACAAAACTCAAGGGCGCCCCTAGGTTGGGCTGCCAGGTTTTCGCAAGCAGGGGCGAAGGCGGGAGGCAGGCATATGCCGATCAGGTTCGGGGTGCCGCGGCGCCTCGTGATGCTCGTGCTCGCGGCGGCGGCTGTAGCAGTCGTCCTGGCGAGCAATGGTTCCGGCGGGGCGCGTGCCGCCGCCAACGTGACGATCACGGCGAACGACTTCTTCTGGAGTCCGGACACCGTGGACATCCAGGTCGGGGACACCGTCACCTGGACCAACACGCAGGGCTTCCACAACGTCCTGCTCGGCGACTCGCGGCTCAACCAGCCGGGGTTCCCGAGCGACCCGGCGTGGAACCCGCCGCCGCAGCAGACGTTCGACGAGGCGGGCAGCTACACGTTCGTCTGCGAGGTCCATCCCGGCATGACCGGCACGGTCAACGTCGGCGGCGGCGGCGAGCCGACCCCGACTCCGACCGCCACCCCGACGCCGACGCCCGGCGTGCCGCCGCCCGGCGGCGGTGCGCCCGACACCACCTCGCCCACCGTGAGCGCCCTCAGCGTCACCGGGACCGGCGATCGCGCCATCGTGCGACTGACCGTGTCCGAGCGGTCGACGGTCAACGTCCGCTTCGCGCGCGGCGGCGACGTCGTGACCACGCGCAGCCAGATCGAGCCGGGGAGATGGACGCTTCAGCGCCCGCTGGCGCGCGGCACCTACACCTACGAGCTGTGGGCCGTCGACGCCATGGGCAACCGCTCGGCGACCCATCCGGGGGAGGTGAGGGTCGGTGGCTAGCTTCACGCCGCCCGAGCTGCTCTGGACGCGACGCGACGCGATGGAGCGCGGCATGGCGTCGATCGCGGCGCTGTGCCTGCTGCCGACGGCAGCGACCAGGACGGTCGCCGTCCGCACGTCCGCCGTCGCGGCGGCCGAGCCCTACCAGGCCGACCTCCAGCTGCCGCCCACGCTGGTCCCGGTGAGCAGCACGGCGACCGAGGAGCGCTTCGAGCTGACGATCCGCGAGGGCCGGGCGGAGATCGTCCCCGGCGAGCTCACGCCGGTCTACGGCTACGACGGGATCTACCCCGGCCCGACGATCCGCGCCCGCAAGGGCCGCACGACCGTGGTCAACGTGACCAACGGGCTGTCCTTCCAGCAGAACGTGCACCTGCACGGCGGCCTCGTCCCGGCGGCCAGCGACGGCCATCCGATGCAGCTGATCGAGCCCGGCGGCTCGTTCACCTACACGTACCCGAACGGGCAGGACGCGGCGACGCTCTGGTACCACGACCACGCCCACGGCCTGTCGGCGCGGACGATGTTCTACGGGCTCGCCGGCTTCTACATCGTCGAGGACGAGGTCGCGCCCGACCTGCCGGCGGGCGACTTCGACGTGCCGCTGGTGATCCAGGACCGCGCCTTCAACGCCGACGGCTCGCTGCGCTACACGGAGGACATCGACCAGGGCTTCATGGGCGACACGATCGTCGTCAACGGCTCGGTGTCGCCGCGGTTCGCGGTCAAGCGCGCGCTCTACCGCCTGCGCTTCCTCAACGCCTCGAACGCCCGCGCCTACGAGCTGAAGCTGTCGAACGGCTCTCCGCTGGTCCAGATCGCCGGCGACGGCGGCCTGCTCGAGGCTCCGGTGTCACGTCCGGCGATCCCGCTGGCGCCGGCCGAGCGCGTCGACGTCGTGGTCGACTTCCGGCGCGTCCCCGCCGGCACCCAGGTGCAGCTCGTCAACGGCCTGGGGACCGGTCCGACCGCCGCCGTGCTGCGCTTCGACGTGACGGGCGCACGGGCCGACTCCGGCCGTGTGCCGGCGGCACTGCGGCCACGCGAGGAGATCCCCGCGCCGGTCGCCACGAAGCGCTGGGACCTGATGTTCTCGACTGCCGGCATCCCGCGCTGGGAGATGTCCGGGCTCGGCTTCGAGATGGACCGCATCGACGCCCGCGCCCGGCTCGGGACCACGGAGCGCTGGCTGTTCGTCAACAACTCGCACCGCCCTCACCCGATGCACATCCACGGCGTGCACTTCCGCGTGCTCGACCGCTCGGAGGGATCGGTGCACCCGGGCGACCGCGCGTGGAAGGACACGGTGATGGTGGCCGTCGGCGAGACGGTCATCGTGCAGCCGCGGTTCGCGCCGTACGCGGGCCGCTACGTGTTCCACTGCCACAACCTGGAGCACCAGGAGCGGGCCATGATGCTCCAGCTCGAGGTCGCCTAGACGGAGGGTGCGGGGCCGGCCCGGGGGGACCGGCCCCGCAAGACCTTCAGCCGCGAGCCACGGCGGACTTCCAGACCGTGGCGCCGTGGTCGGTCGCCGAGACCTGGCAGTAGACGAGCTTGCCCGCGTCGTCGGCGGTCGGACGGTACTTCCGGCCCTCGCCGACCTTCAGCGGACCGCGGAACGGCAGCGCCAGCGACCCGTACCGCGGGTCGGCCGGAGCGTCGAAGCTCCCGAGGTCCTCCTGGGCGGGAGCGTGGTAGCGCACGTGATCGCGTCCGATCGGGTTGCTGCGGAACCACGCGTAGTCGAGGTCGGCGCCCCGGCTCCACTTGCCGGCGTCGCACGTCAGCGTCCTGCCGTGGCCGTGGACCCTGGGCCGCTTGTAGTTGCGCGGGACGTCGTGCCGGTCGAGCTCCTTGACGCGGATCTCGCGGTAGAAGATCCGGTCGGTCCCGCCGTGCGTCTGCAGGCCGAAGTAGCCGCGCCGGAACTGGCGCGCCACGGTCGGCGGATCGCCGACGCGCGAGGCCACCCGCGGCACCGAGTTGTCGAACTGGTTGATCACCTTGCCGTCGACCAGCACCGTGTGCTGCTGCCCGACCATCCGGATCTCCATCGTGTGCCAGACGCCCTGCTGCTGGCGCTCGTCGTTGCGCGCCTGCTTGGCGTTGAGGTTCGCGAAGCCGTACATCGAGCCGGTCTTCACCGCGTCGCTGCCCGGGATCTGTAGCGCCTCGTTGATCTGGATCTCGTGCCCGCAGTAGACCGAGAGCCAGTGCTGGTGGTTGTTGGCGTTGCCGCCGGTCGGCGCTGGGAACGTGCCCGCGATGTTGGTCACATTGTTGACGCCGTTGCGGGCGCAGTAGGAGCCCTCGTAGCGGAACGGCGGCGGGAACGGCAGATCGCCGCCGTGCCAGCGGTAGGTCGTCGACGGCGCGGGCTCGGGCAGGCCGCAGAACGACGGGGCCGCGCCCGGGCAGAGGTCGTAGTTGTAGCCCGTGGGCTTCTGGGCCAGGACCTCCTCGGTCGTGCCGACGTAGCGCGGCTCGGGGAAGCGGACCATCACGCCGCCGTTCGGCGTCGCGCCCGCCGGCCACAGGTACTCGAGCCTGACGACGACGTCGCCGAGCGGCCGGACGGGGTACCACTTCATGCCGAAGCCCGAGGTGTTCGGGTTCATCGCTCCGAGCGCGGGGTCGAGCGTGACGGCGGTGGCGCCGTTGGCCGACAGCCACTGGTCGAACGACGCGTCGGAGCCCGTGGCGGTGCCGTCGAAGATGTACTCGAAGCCTCGCTCGGGCGGCGGCGGCGTGTACTGCGCGTGTGCCGCCGAAGGCACGATCACGAGCGCGATGAGCGCCGCGAGCGCCATGCGGTGTCTCATGGGGACCTCCCTCCCGCCGGTTACTGCCGCATCCCACCGGAGGATACGCCTTCCGCGTGTCGGCATCCGAACAAGGGTTGACAGGCCGCGAGAAAGGTGAAACTTTGGATTGCAAAAGGCGGAACTCCGCACGGAAAGTTTTTCCGCATCCACCGGCTACTCGGGAGGCAGCACGGGATGCACAAGAGGGGGCTGTACACGCTCGGCGTGGCGGCGGTCATCGCGCTCGCGAGCGCCGCTCAGGCGCACGCGCAAGCACCGCAGGTGCTCGTGTTCCATCCGGGCACGGCAGGGCATCCGGAGGTCAGCGCAGGCATCGCGGCGATCCGCGATCTGGGCGCGCAGGGTGGCTTCCAGGTCACGGCGACGAGCCGCGCGACGGACTTCAGGGGAGCCAACCTCGCGCGCTACCGCGCGGTCGTATTTCTGAACACGGCCGGCAACCGGCTCAACAGTGAGCAGGAGGGCGCGCTCGCCGACCTCATGGAGCGTGGCGGCGGCTTCGTCGGGATCGGCACCGCGGCCGAGAGCGAACCGGGATCGGCGCTGCTCGACGACCTGATCGGCGCGCGCCCCGACCCGGCGAGCCCGACCGGGACGACGACGCGGACCCTCGAGGTCGGCGACCGCGTGCATCCCTCGACGCGCGACCTGCCGCTCGAGCTCAACCGCACGGACATCTGGTACCGCTGGCAGACGCGGCCGACCGGCACCGTCCACACGGTCGCGCGCTGGCGCACGCTGGCCGACCCGCCCGGCGACGGGACGTCGACCGGCGGCACCGACCACCCGATCTCGTGGTGTCGCGACATCCGCGGCGGGCGGTCCTTCTTCACCGGCATGGGCCGGACCGCGGACAGCTACACCGAGCAGCTCAAGACGCACCTGCTCGGCGCCATCCAGTGGGCGACGGGCCTCTTGCGCGGCAACTGCAAGGCGACGATCAACGCCAACTACCGCGGCACCCGCGTGGTGTCCGGCGGGGAGGTCGAGACCGGCCTCGCCACCAGCGGCGAGTCGCACGGCATCACCATCGCGCCCAACGGCTGGGTCATCTACATCGGCCGCGGCGACTGCCGGACCGACGCCGAGCGCGGCGCGCTCCTCGGCCTGCCGTCGCTGGGCCGGATCCTCGACCACTCGAACGAGAACGTCGGCATCGGCTGCGGCAACGTCCACGTCTGGGACCCGGCCGTCTACGACGGGACGCTCAACAGCGGCGTCACGCGCGCCGGCGTGCTCGCGGTCTACGGCGACGGCGGGCAGGGCGGGGAGCGGACCAACACGGCCGACCACAAGCTCGAGTACGGCCTGGCCGGGATCACCGTGGCGCCGGACTTCATGGAGACCGGCCACGTCTACATGCAGTACTTCCCGACCTTCAACCCGAACACCTCGCCGCCCGGGCTGCCGTTCGAGCGGCGGGTCTCGAAGATGTCGCGGCCGCGCATCTCGCGCTTCACGATGGATCTCGAGACCAAGCAGCTCGACCTCGACTCGGAGGTCCGGATCTTCGAGTACGACGCCCAGGTGTTCAGCTGCTGCCATATCGGCGGCGGCATGGGCTTCGACTCCGAGGGCAACCTGTACGTGACGACCGGCGACACGAACTCGTCGCAGGGCACAGGCGGCTACTCCGGCAACAACCAGCCGCCGGTGTGTCCGCTGGGGCCGGACGACCAGGCGTCGAGCCAGCACTGCGGCAGCGCCTTGTACTCGTACCAGGACGCGCGCCGAACGGCGGGCAACACCAACGACTACAACGGAAAGATGCTGCGGTTCAGGCCGGACCCGTCGATCCCCGACGGGGTCCAGCCGCCGGTCGGCGTGGGCTCGACGTATGCGCTGCCCACCGCGGAGTCGCCGAACGGGCCGAACCTGTTCAACGGCACCGAGGGCGGCGGCGGCAAGGCGCGGCCGGAGATCTACGCGATGGGGCTGCGCAACCCGTCGCGGCTCTCGATCGACCCGGAGACCGACGTGCCGTACACCGCGTGGGTGGGCCCGGACGCCGGCGCCCCGAGCGCCACGCTCGGCCCGTCGACGTACGAGAACGCGGCCCAGATCACCACGGCCGGCAACTATGGCTGGCCGTTCTGCATGGGCGGCCGGCAGGCCTACCGCGACCGCGTCGCGGACGGCACGCCGCGCAACTTCAACGTCCCCGGCTACGTGCCGGGCGGCCCGGCGAGCGCTGGCACGAACGGCTGGTACGACTGCGACAACCTCGTCAACGACTCGATCCGCAACACGGGCCTGACGGTGCTCCCGCACCAGACCGGCACCGGGCGCGACGCGGGGAAGATGCGGCCGAACAACCTCTGGTACAGCCGCGGCAACCCGAACGGCGCCAACGGCTGCCCCGAGTTCCCGCGCGAGCGCGGCGTCGACGGCGCGCCCAACTTCGGGGCCAACCCGCGCCAGCTCTGCCCGTACGCCACGGCCAACGGGGCGACGATCATGAACGGGCCGGTCTACCGCTACGACGAGGACGCGGAGGACGACTCGGTGCGCTGGCCGGAGTACTGGGACGGGCGCTGGTTCCTGCACAACCATGGCGGGGCGAGCATCAAGCACGGGCTCCTGCTCGATCCGGCGACCGACCAGGACGGCGGGCAGCCGGTCTACGCCGACAGCCTGCGCGACACGCTCAGCTGGGACGGCAACTACATGGACTCGAAGTTCGGTCCGGACGGTGCCCTCTACGTGCAGGTCTACGACGGGTTCTTCCGCGCGGAGCCCGACGTCGGGCTCTACCGGTACGACTACGTCGGCGGCCCCGACACGCCGGGTGCCGATCCGCGGGACACCCCCGTGGGCGACAACCGGGTCGCGTTCTCGACCGGCGCGTCGGGCGGCGTCTCGTACCACTGGGACTTCGGCGACGGCACCAGCTCGCCGCTGGAGAGCGTGACGCATCAGTACGCGGAGCCGGGCACGTACCAGGTGACGCTGACCGTCACCTACGCCGACGGCGACGAGTCGTCGAAGACGATCGAGGTGGAAGCCGTGTAGGACGTGGTTGACTCTCCGCATGGCCGACGACCTCGCGTACGCAGGAGTTGCGAGGCAGGCCGAGCTCGTGCGGAGCGGCGAGGTCTCGTCGCGCGAGCTGGTCGAGACGGCGCTCGACCGGATCGGCCGGCTCGACGGCGAGCTCAACGCGTTCGGCGCCGTCTACGCCGAGCGCGCGCTGGCCGAGGCCGACCGCGCCGACCAGCGTCGCGGGGCCGGGCAGACGAGGCCGCTCCTCGGGGTGCCGATCGCCGTCAAGGACGAGATGGCCATCGGCGGCGAGATCACCAGCCGCGGCACCGGCGCGATCGTCACGAGGGCGCCCGACGACTCCGAGGTCGTCAAGCGGATCCGGGCCGCCGGAGCGATCGTCGTCGGCAAGACGACGATGCCGGAGGTCGGGCTCTGGCCGTTCACCGAGTCGATCACCTGGGGCGTCACCCGCAACCCGTGGGACACGGACCGCACGCCGGGCGGCTCGAGCGGCGGCTCGGCGGCCGCCGTCGCCGCCGGGATGGTCCCCGCCGCGCTCGCGGCCGACGGCGCCGGGTCGATCCGCATCCCCGCCGCCTGCTGCAACCTGTTCGGCCTCAAGTCGCAGAGCGGGCGGGTCCCTCGCACGCCGCACTACGACGAGAACCACTGGATCTGCTTCGGCGCGCTGACCAGCTCGGTCGCCGACAGCGCGCTCATGCTCGACGTGATGGCCGACGACAGGTTCGGCCCACCCGTGCCCCCGCCGCGCCTGCGCATCGCCGTCTCGGAGGCGTTCCCCGCCGGCACGCGCGGGCGGCTGACCGACGAGACGCTCGCCGCGCTGCACGGCACCGCCGAGCTGCTGCGCGAGCTCGGCCACGAGGTGGTCGAGGCGGACCTCCCCGTCGGCGTGCGCGACGGGCTGCTGATCGTCGGCCTGATGTTCCGCGGCATCCGCGAGCTCGTGGGCGAGATGGAGCGCCCGCAGCGGCTCGAGCGCCGCACGCGCGCGATGGCCCGGCCCGGCAGGCTGATCTCGGACGGCACGGTGGAACGCCTGCTGCAGGCCGAGCAGCGACTCGCCGAGCGCGCCGGCCGCCTGTTCGCCGACCACGACGTCCTCCTGACGCCCATGATGTCCGAGCCCGCGGTCCCCGCCGGGATCATGGAGGGCCGCGGGGCGCTCGCGACCTACCTGTGGTCGACCACGTGGGTGCCGTTCAACGTCCTCTGGAACTCGACCGGCCAGCCCGCGGCCTCCGTGCCGGCCGGCTTCTCGGCCGGCGGGCTGCCGCTCGCCGTCCAGCTGGTCGGCCGGCCGCACGACGAGGCGACGCTCCTGTCGCTCGCCGCGCAGCTCGAGGAGGCGCGCCCGTGGGCCGGCCGACGCCCGCCGCTCACGGACCGAGCCTGAAGGGCGGGTACTGGTCGGTGACCATGATTCCGGCGTAGGCGACCACTCGGTTCTGCCAGCGGCCCACGCCGACGAGGAAGTCGAAGATGCCGCGTGGATAGCGGCCCGTGAACAGGATCGCGAACCACGCTGCGATGACCAGGAAGAACGCCGCGATGTAGAGGAAGATCAACACGAAGTAGTGCGGGATCGCGAGGAACCACTTGACGAGCGGCATCCAGCGGTTCAGGTCGGCCCGGGCGTCCGGGTACTCGAAGTCGAGGTGCACGGCCTGGTGGTCATCGGTCGACGGGTAGCGGTCGTCCATCAGCGCGCAATAGACGCCGACGCGGTTGCTGAAGCGCATCAGCTCGCGGTTCCAGTCGAACCACCAGCGCGGGTACTTCTCGCGGAAGATGATCATCAGGGCGGCCGGCAGGAACAGCAGCCCGGTCCCGGTGACCACGACGGTGGTGGTCGTCGCGCCGGTGTCGTACTCGCTCTGGTAGCCGGTGATGGTGCCGATCAGGATCAGGATCGGGATCGCCGTGAAGATCCGGAACGCGGTGCTCACGCGGTTGAGGTCGCGGTCGGGATAGTCGACCGCGTACTGCACCGGATAGGCGTCGTTCATGAGAAAAGCTCCTGGGCTCGTCGTTCCATCTCCTCTTGGGAGACGTCCTCGATGACCTGGCTGAGCATCCAGTGGTGCCCGAACGGGTCGCGCAGGCGGCCGCCGCGCTCGCCGTAGAACTGGTCCTCGAGCGGGAAGAGGACCTCGGCGCCGGCCGCCACCGCGCGCTCCCACGCCGCGTCGACGTCCTCCCAGTATGTGGCCATGATCGCGCTGACAGGGCCGCCGCCCGGCGCCCGGGCCAGGTCGGACTCGCCGGTCAGCATCACCGCGGAGTCGCCGATGCGGATCGCGACGTGGATGAGCTCGCCCTCGGGCCCGCTGAAGACGTCGCCGAGTTGCTCGGCGCCGAACGCGCGCTCGTAGAAGCCGATCGCGTCGGTGCCCGGGACGGCGAGCCGTGGCGTGACGGTGCGGAAGTGGTCGGGGATGGGCTTGACCATGAGTGGCATCCTCCCTCAATGCCCGACGATGCGCTCGCCCTTCCGGACGCCGCGGCCTGGCGCGCCTGGCTTGCGGAGCATCACGCCGACAGCGCCGGTGTCTGGCTGGTGACCGCCAAGAAGGGCGTCGCGGGCGTCGGTCGCGACGACGCGCTCGAGGCGGCGCTGTGCCACGGCTGGATCGACGGCCAGGCCCGCAGCCGGGACGACGCCACGTACCTCCAGCGCTACACGCCGCGCCGCCCGCGCAGCATGTGGTCGCAGCGCAACACCAAGATCGTCGAGCGGCTCACGGCCGAGGGCCGGATGCACCCGGCCGGACTCGCTGAGGTGGAGCGAGCCAAGGCCGACGGCCGCTGGGACGCGGCCTACGCCGGATCCGCCACCATCGAGGTGCCGAAGGACCTCGCGGAGGCGCTGAAGGCCGAGCCGGAGGCACAGGCCATGTTCGAGAGCCTCAACAGCCGGAACCGGTACGCCGTGCTCTACCGCATCGAGACGGCCAAGCGACCCGAGACGCGCCAGAGGCGCATCGAGAAGTACGTGGCCATGCTCGCCCGCGGCGAGACGATCCACTGATCACCACGGATCGCGGGCGGCGTTGAGCGTCGCCCACCGCGGCGCCAGCCACAGCACCGGGGCGGCGACGATCGCGGTCGCGCCCAGCGCCAGCGCGGCGACGCCGATCGAGTCCAGCGCGTAGCCGCCGAGCAGCGCCAGCCCGGCGCCCAGCAGCGCCGACATGAAGTCGTTGAAGCCGAGCAGGCGGCCGCGCTCGGACGGCGCGGCGGAGTCGACGAGCTGCGCGGTCGCGGCGACGAAGGACAGGTTCCAGCCGACGCCGAGCCCGAACAGGAGCAGCGCGGTTCCCGCGACGCTGTCGATCCACAGCAGGCCGATGTTCGACACCGCCATGGTCAGCAGGCCGGCCGATATGGCGATGCCGCGGCCGATGCGGTCGATCAGCGTGCCCACCACGAGCACGAGCGCGTACATCCCCAGCACGTGGGCCCCGATGATCGGGAACACGTCGCTCTGCTCGTGGTGGTGATGCTCGACCACGACGTAGCCGCTCAGGTTCATCACCGAGACCATCACGCCGAAGCTGGCCAGCGCCGCGAGCATCGCCGGCCGGACGCCCGGCCGCACGATGATCTCGCGCAGCGGCGCCGCCGGCCGATGGTCCGCCTGCACGCCGCCGATCAGCTCGGCGATCTGCTTGGGATCGGGCCGCACCAGCAGCACGAGCACCGACGCGCACAGGCTGATGCCGCCCGCCGCCAGCCACGGCACGGTCAGCGCCGCCGCGTCGAGCTCGCGATCCGCGAACAGCGGCCCGAACACCGCCGGCCCGAGGATCGCCCCGAACACCGACCCGAACAGCACGTACGAGATCCCGCGCGCGCGACGCTCCGGCGGGTACATGTCGCCCGCCGCGGTCCGGATGAGCAGCGCGATGCCGCTCGCCGCGCCGGTCAGCAGGAAGCCGAGGATCAGCAACGGCGCCGACTCCACGTTGGTCGCCAGGGCGGTCAGCCCGCAGCCGACGGTGGCCAGAAGGTATCCCGCGCCGATCACCGGGCGCCGGCCGATCCGGTCCATCAGCCGGCCCGCCGGGATCGCCGCCGTGGCCGACGCGACGAGGAAGATCGCGGGACCCAGCCCGAGCAGCCCTTCGATCCCCGTCACCAGCACGAACGTGATCGAGGAGACCGCGGCCACGAGCTGCAGCACGGCCGAGTAGATGGCCATCGTCGCGGCGAGCAGCAGCGTGTTGCGCCCGACGTTCAGGCGGACGGCAGGATGACCCACAGCGCGAGGTAGAGCAGGATCTGCGGACCGGGCAGCAGGCACGACAGCACGAAGAGCAGCCGGACCTGCCAGGGCTTCATGTCGAACCGCCGCGCGAGCGCGACGCACACGCCCGCGATCACCCGGCCGCGCTGGGGCCGCTCGAGTGAAGTCGAGCGAGCCAAGTCAGACGCGCCGGACGTGCGGTGGGCGCTGCCACGCCGTGTGGCGCCGGCAGCTGCGCCCGGAGCGCAGCACGAGGAAGACGACCAGGCCGATCATCCACCAGGCGAACGTCGCCGTGGCGACGACCAGGACAGCCCCCAGGATCACGAGCGCGACCATCGTCCGCAGCACCATCACCATCGCGAAGCCCGCGGCGGGGCCGACTCCGCGGCGCGGACGCTCCCACTTCACCGGCTTGGCCGGCAGGTCGCGCAGCAGCCCGTCGAGATCCCCGTAGGTCCGGGCGCGCAGCGCGGTGTGCATGCGCTGCTCGAGCTCGTCGGGGTCCAGCCGCCCTTCGACGGCCGCCTGCCGCAGCCGCTCGGCCACCGCGTCGCGGTCGGCGTCCGAGGCTCTGAGGACTGAATGGCGCGCCATCCACCCTCAAAGCTACCGGGTCCGCGACGCGGGCCGCAACGGATCTCTAGCCGGGTACGACGGCCTCGTTGACCTGCGTCAGGCGGAACGAGTTGCCCGACGGGTCACGGAACCCGGAGTCGATCCCGTACGGGCGCTCCTCCGGCTCCTCGCTGAACTCGACGCCGCGGCCCTTGAGCTCCTCATAGGACGCCCGTACGTCGTCCGTGGTGAGGAAGACCGTGCCGGCGAAGCCCTTGCCCATCAGGTCGCGGACCTGCGCGGCGGTCGCCTCGTCGAGCACCGGCGCGCCGGGGATGGCCATCAGGACCACGGCGAAGTCGGGCTGGCCGGCCGGGCCGACGCTGAGCCAGCGGAAGTCGCCCATCTCGGGCAGCGTGACGTCGGAGCGGACCTCCCAGCCGAGCTTCTCGGTGTAGAAGGCGAGCGCGGCGTCCTGGTCGTGCACCCACAGCTGAGCGTTGGCGATCCTGATCATCGAAGGTCCTCCTGGGGAGATCGAACTGAACGGTCGCCGCAGAAGCTACGTTCGCGCAGCCGTCTTGTCTTCTCGAAACGTGCTGCGTTGCGGGCGGCCGTAGAAGCGCATCACGCACATCGGCACCCGCGCCTGCAACGAGGGCGGCGGGAACTCGGCGCGGTAGACGGTCGGCGACCTGCCGAACGTGCGCGTGAAGCTGGTGGTGAACGAGCCGACGCTCGACAGCCCGACCGAGAAGCAGATGTCCGCAACCGAACGATCCGTGTTCCTGAGCAGAGCGGCGGCGCGCTCGAGCCGGCGGGTCAGCAGATAGCCGTGCGGCGACTCGCCGAAGGCGCGCTTGAACTCGCGGCTGAAGTGCGCGCGCGACAGCCCGGCGGCCCGCGCCAGGTCGTCGACGTCGAGCGGCTCGAAGTAGCGCGCGTCCGCCAGGTCCTTGGCGCGGAGCAGGTGACGGGCGGGCGGGACGAACGCCATCGACCTAGTATCGACGACATGGGAGAACGCACGAGCTACACGCCGGGAACGTTCTCGTGGGCGGAGCTGATGACGAGCGACGCCGACGCCGCCAAGGACTTCTATACGAAGGTCTTCGGCTGGGGCTACGAGGACAACCCGACCGGGCCCGGCGGGCCCGTCTACTCGATGGCCCAGCGCGACGGCCACAGCGTCGCGGCGCTGTTCGGCGACGACAGCGTGCCGCCGCACTGGAACTGCTACGTGACCGTCGAGTCGGTCGACGACACCGCTCAGAAGGCCGCGGACAGCGGCGGCACCGTGATGCATGAGGCGTTCGACGTGATGGAGGTCGGCCGAATGGCGGTGATCGCCGATCCGACCGGCGCCGCTCTCTCCCTGTGGGAGCCGCGCGCGAGCATCGGCGCCACGCTCGTGAACACGCCCGGCTCGATGACCTGGGCCGACCTCCTCACCCCGGACGCCGACACGGCGGCCGACTTCTACGGCAAGCTCTTCGGCTGGACGTTCAAGGAGATGCCGGAGTCCGGCGGCTACCGCGTCATCAGCAACGGCGAGCGCGACAACGGCGGCATCATGCCTATGGAGGGGCCGTCGAAGTGGGTGCCCTACTTCGGACACGAGGACGTCGACCGGCTGGTCGGAGAGGTCGAGACGGTCCACAACGGCCCCATGAAGCTGTGGGACGGCAGGATCGCCCTGCTCGGCGACCCGCAGGGCGCGGTGTTCGCCGTCTGGACGGGCCACTACGACGACTGAGTGCTGCACGTCCACCGAGCCGAGCGGGCCGACGGGCTCGTCGATGCGCTTCAGGCGCTGCTCGCCGACCCGCTCTCCGACCCGTTCGCGCGCGAGCTCGTCGCCGTCCCCACGCGCGGGATGGAGCGCTGGCTCACGCAGCGGATGTCGTCCGGCCTCGGCGCCCGGCCCGGGCGCGAGGACGGCATCTGCGCCAACGTCGACTTCCCGACGCCGCGGCGGCTGATCACCGAGGCCGTCGCCGCGGCCTCTGGCCTCGCGGAGGATCTCTGGCTGCCCGAGCGCTCGGTCTGGCCGCTGCTCGAGGTCGTCGACGAGTCGCTCTCCGAGCTGTGGCTGCAGGCCCTTGCCGCCCACCTGGGCGGCAACCCCGCCCGCCGCTTCGCGACCGTCCGCCACATCGCCGACCTGTTCGACCGCTACGCGCTGCACCGGCCGGAGATGATCCGCGCCTGGGGCGAGGGCGACGACGCCGGCATCCCCGACGACGCCGCCTGGCAGGCCGAGCTGTTCCGGCGCCTGCGCGCCCGCATCGACCAGCCCGACCCGGCCGAGCGCCTCCGGCGCGCGTGCGCGCGCCTGCGCGAGGAGCCGTCGCTCGCCGACCTGCCGCCGCGCCTGAGCCTGTTCGGACTCACCCGGCTGCCGCGGGGCTACGTCGACGTCCTCGCAGCGCTCGCCGCCGGCCGCGACGTCCACCTCTTCGCGCTCCACCCCTCGCCCGCGCTGTGGGAGAAGGTCGCCGCCCACCCGAAGGCCACCCGCCGCAAGGCGGACGAGACGGCGGCGCTCCCCGCCAACCAGCTGCTCGCCTCGTGGGGCCACGACAGCCGCGAGCTGCAGCTCGTCCTCGACGACTTCACCGACCACCACCACGCCACCGCGCTGGCCGGAGACTCGCTGCTGCACCGGCTTCAGGCCGGCGTCCGCACCGACGAGGCGCCGCGAATCGAGCTCGACGACAGCATCCAGATCCACTCCTGCCACGGCCGCGCCCGCCAGGTCGAGGTGCTCAAGGCCGCGATCCTGCACGAGCTGGCCGAGGACCCGACGCTCGAGCCGCGCGACGTGATCGTGATGTGCCCCGACATCGAGACGTTCGCGCCGCTGATCCAGGCCACCTTCGGCACGGGCGACGAGTCCGAGCTGCGAGTCCGCCTCGCCGACCGCTCGCTGCGCCAGACCAACCCCGTGCTCGGCGTCGTCGCCCGCCTGCTCGAGCTCGCCGACGAGCGCCTCACCGCCTCCCAGGTGCTCGACCTCGCGGATCGCGAGCCCGTCCGCCGCCGCTTCGGCTTCGACGACGATGCCGTCGGCCGGCTGGAGGAGTGGGTGCGCGACAGCGGCATCCGCTGGGGGCTCGACGCCGCCCACCGCGCCCCCTTCCAGCTCGAGCGCATGCCGAGCGGCACGTGGCGCGCCGGGCTCGACCGCCTGCTGCTCGGCGTGGCCATGACCGAGGACGATCGTCGGCTGTTCGAGCGCGTGCTGCCGCTCGACGACGTCGAGAGCGACACGATCGACCTCGCCGGCCGCTTCGCCGAGCTGATCGACCGTCTGCGCTCCGCGGTCGACGAGCTCAACCGGCCGAAGCCGATCGCCGAGTGGGCGGAGGCGCTCGGGGATGCCGCCGACACGCTCACCGCGACCTCGCCGCGCGACGCCTGGCAGCGCGCCGAGCTCCAGCGGCTGCTCGACGACGTGGTGGACGAGGCCGCCGGCCACGCCACCGAGCTGGCGCTCGAGGAGATCCGCGCCGTGCTCGCCGACCGCGTCAAGGGCCGCCCGACGCGCGCGAACTTCCGCACCGGCCACCTGACCGTCTGCACGCTCGTGCCGATGCGCTCGGTCCCGCACCGCGTCGTCTGCCTGCTCGGCCTCGACGACGGCGTCTTCCCGCGCAAGGGCCCGCGCGACGGCGACGACCTGATGCTCGCCGACCCGCACGTCGGCGAGCGCGACGCCCGCACGGAGGACCGCCAGCTCCTGCTCGACGCGCTGATGGCGGCCACCGACAAGCTGATCGTCACCTACACCGGCAACGACGAGCGCACGAACCTCGAGAAGCCGCCTGCCGTGCCGGTCGGCGAGCTGCTCGACGTCATCGGCTCGCGCGCGGCCGTGGTCCGCCATCCGCTGCAGCCGTTCGACCCGCGCAACTTCATCCGCGGCGAGCTCGTCCCCGACCGCGTCTGGAGCTTCGAGGCGACGACGCTCGACGGGGCGCGGGCGATGATCGAGGAGCGCGCCGAGAACCCGCCGTTCCTCACCGGCCCGCTGCCGCCGCCCGAGGGCGACGTGATCGAGCTCGCCCAGCTCGTCGACTTCGTGCGCCATCCCACCGGCGCGTTCCTGCGCCACCGGCTCGACATCCGCCTCTACGAGCGGTCCGACGAGATCGAGGACCGCCTGCCGGTCGCCCTGGACCCGCTCGACGAGAGCGCCGTCGGGCGGCGCCTGCTCGAGGCGCGGCTGGACGGGGTCGAGGCCCGGACCGCCGTCCTCGCCGAGATCGCGCGCGGCTCGCTGCCTCCCGGCGTCCTCGGCAAGCCGGTCATCGACCGCGTGCAGCCGAGGGTCGAGGCGATCGTCGAGCACGTGCCGGAGGGCACGGCGAACTCGGTCGACGTGAAGGTCGCGCTGCCCGACGGACGCACGCTGAGCGGGACGGTCCCGGGCGTGGCGGGCGACGTGCTGCGGACGGTCCGGTACGCGCGCGTGAGCCCGCGCGACCGGCTCACGGCCTGGGTGCGGCTGCTCGCCCTCGCGGCCGCGTACCCGGACCGCAGCTTCGAGGCCGTCACCATCGCTCGCGCGCTCCACGGGTCGGACGCCACGGTGACGATCGCCCGTATCGAGCCCCTGGACGCCGCGCTGGCGCGCGACCACCTCGCGGTCCTGATCGACCTCTACGACCGCGGCATGCGCGAGCCGGCCCCGCTCGCGTGCCGCGCTTCGGCCGCCTACGCCGAGGCGGGCGCCGGCCCCGCCGGCAAGGCGTGGGAGTCGACCTTCGACTTCGACCGCGAGGACCGCGAGCCCGAGCACGTGCTCGTCCGCGGCGGCGTCATCGCGTTCGACGAGCTGATGGCCGAGCCCGCGCGCGCCGACGAGCGCTGGGACATGGACGAGACGCGCCGCTTCGGTCGCTGGGCGCGCCGCCTGTGGGACGGCCTGCTCGCGCACGAGCGCCTGGAGCACCGATGAGGTTCGACGTCTGCGGCCCGCTGCCCACCGGCGTCACCGTGCTCGAGGCGAGCGCGGGCACCGGCAAGACGTACGCGATCGCCGCGCTCGCCGCGCGCTACATCGCGGACGGCACGCCGCTCGAGGAGCTGCTGCTCGTGACCTTCACGCGGATGGCCACCGGCGAGCTGCGCGAGCGCGTCCGCCAGCGCCTGGTCGCGACCGAGCGCGGCCTGCGCACCGGCGAGGGCGACGAGATCGTCCAGCTCCTGGCCGCCGGCCCGCCCGAGGTCGTCGAGGCGCGGCGCCGCAACCTCGCCCGCGCGGTCGCCGACTTCGACGCGGCGACGATCGCCACCACCCACGGCTTCTGCCAGGAGGTGCTCGCCGGCCTCGGCGTGGCCGGCGACGTCGAGCGCGACAGCCAGTTCGTGGAGGACGTGACCGACCTGCTCGAGGAGGTGGTCGACGACCTCTACGTCCGTCGCTTCCAGGACGTCGAGGACCCGCCGATCAGCCGCGACGAGGCGGGCCGCATCGCGCGGATCGCGGTCGAGAACCCCGTCGCCCCGATCGAGCCGTCCGGCGCCGCCGAGGACAGCGTCCCGGCCATGCGCGCGCGGCTCGCAACCGCCGTCCGCCGCGAGCTCACGCGCCGCAAGGAGCGCGCCGGGCTGATCACCTACGACGACCTGCTCACGCGGCTGAACGACACGCTGCACGGGCCGGCCGGCGAGGTCGGCGTGCGGCGGCTGCGCGAGCGCTACCGCGTCGTGCTGGTCGACGAGTTCCAGGACACGGACCCGGTGCAGTGGAGCATCCTGCGCCGCGCCTTCGCCGGCGGTGACAGCACGCTGGTCCTCATCGGGGACCCGAAGCAGGCGATCTACGCCTTCCGCGGCGCCGACGTCTACGCCTATCTCGACGCCGCGAAGGCGGCCGGCGCGCGGCACGACCTCGACGTCAACTGGCGCAGCGACCAAGGGCTGATCGACGCCTATGACGCGCTGTTCGGCGGCGCTCAGCTCGGCCACGAGGGGATCGTCTATCTGCCCGTCCGGGCGACCGAGGCCAACCGGGAGCCGCGCATGAGCGGCACGCCGCTGCGGATCCGCATGCTCCACCGCGACGAGCCGTCTGTACGCACGACCCCGCGCGGGTACATCAGCACCGGCTCGGCGCGCGATCACATCGCCGCGGACCTCGCCGCCGACGTGGTCGGCCTCCTCAACTCGGGCGCGCTCCGGCCGGGCCAGGTCGCGGTCCTCGTGCAGACCAACCGGGCGGCGGCGCTGATCCGCGACGCGCTCGAGGCGGTCGACGTCCCTGCCGTCATCAACGGCGCCGGCAGCGTGTTCGGCACCGCTCCGGCGCGCGACTGGCTGCGGCTGCTGGAGGCGCTCGAGCGGCCGACCTCGCCGCCGCGCGCGCACGCCGCGGCGCTGACCCCGTTCGTGGGCTGGAGCGCCGAGCGGATCGCCACGGCGAGCGACGCCGAGTGGGAGGCCGTCCACCGCCGCCTGCACGACTGGGCGAGCGTGCTGCGCCTGCGCGGCGTCGCCTCGCTGGCCGAGACGATCGCGCTCGAGGAGGGCCTGCCGGAGAGGATCCTCGCGCGCGTGAACGGCGAGCGGGCGTTGACCGATCTGCGCCACGTCGCCGAGCTGCTGCACGCGGCGGCCACCGCCGAGCAGCTCGGCACCACGGCGCTGGCCGGCTGGCTGCGGCGCCGGATCGCCGAGGCGGGCCAGGACACCGGCGACGAGGACCGCAGCCGCCGCCTGGAGTCCGACGCGGAGGCGGTGCAGGTGCTGACCGTGCACCGCAGCAAGGGGCTCGAGTTCCCCGTCGTCTACTACCCGTACCTGTGGGAGCCGAGCTTCATCCCGAGCGGCGTGCCGGTCGCCTTCCACGACCCCGAGGCGGGCGACCGGCGGACGATCGACGTCGGCCTCGAGGGCCCGGACTTCGACAAGCACAAGCGCCAGGAGCTGGTGGAGCAGCGCGGCGAGGACCTGCGGCTCGCCTACGTGGCGCTCACCCGCGCACAGCACCAGGCGGTCGTGTGGTGGGCGGCCGGCTGGAACTGCCGCGACTCGGCGCTCGGCCGGCTGCTGTTCGCGCGCAAGGACGACGGGACCGTGCCGCCGACGGCGCGCGACACCCCGAGCGACGAGGCGGCCTGGACGCGCTTCGAGGCGCTGCGCGAGCAGGCGCCCGGCTGCATCGCCGTCGCGCGCTCCACGCTCGCCCTGCCGGTCGCCTGGTCGGGGCGGCAGCGCGAGCCGGCCGAGCTGACGGCCGCGCGCTTCGACCGCTCGCTCGACGAGCGCTGGCGGCGCACCTCGTTCAGCGACATCTCGGCCGGCGCTCATGAGGCGCGAGTGGGCAGCGAGCCCGAGGAGCTGCCGGTGACCGACGAGCCGGAGGGTCCCTCGAGCACACCGGCCGCCGGCGAGCTGCCGCTGGCGGCCATGCCGGCCGGCGTCCAGGTCGGCACCTTCGTGCACCGCGTGCTCGAGGCGATCGACTTCGCGGCGCCGGACCTCGACGCCGAGCTCGCCCAGGCGATCGCGGCGGTGCAGGCGCGCCGGCCGGCCGAGCTCGGCGACCCGGCGGCCGTCGTGGCCGGGCTGCGCGCGGCGATCGAGGCGCCGTTCGCCGACGGCGTGCGGCTGCGCGACCTCGCGCGCGCCGACCGGCTCGACGAGCTCGACTTCGAGCTGCCGCTGGTGGGCGGCGACCGCCCGACGGGCCGGCTCGACCTCGACGCCGTCGCCGGCGTGTTGCGCTCCCACGGGGACCCGTTCGGCTACGCCGACCGGCTGGCCGACCCGGCCCTGCGCCCCAGCGTGCGCGGCTATGTCACTGGCAGCATCGACCTCGTGGCCCGCGTCGGCGACCGCTTCGCCGTCATCGACTACAAGACGAACTGGCTGGGCGGGCCGGGCGAGGAGCTGACCGCCACGCACTACCGGCCGGAGGCGCTCGCCGCCGAGATGGTGCGCGCGCACTACATGCTCCAGGCGCTGCTCTACACGGTGGCCCTGCACCGCTACCTGCGCTGGCGGCTGGCCGGCTACGACCCCGACGAGCACCTGGCCGGCGTCTTCTACCTGTTCCTGCGCGGCGCGCCTGGCGGCGTGTTCTCCTGGCGGCCGTCCGGCGCGCTCGTGACCGCGCTCAGCGACGTGCTGGAGACCGGATGAGCGACCCGCGCCTGGTCCTGAGCGCCGCCGGCGCGCTGCGCGAGTTCAACGAGGCGGGCGTGCTCGGGGCCGCCGACCTCCATGTCGCGCGCCGGCTCGCCGAGCTGGCCGGCGAGCAGGACGAGTCGGTGACGCTGGCCGCCGCGCTCGCCGTCCGCGGGCCGCGCCTCGGTCATGTCTACGTCGACGTGACCACGATCCGCGACACCGTCACCGTCGACGTCGAGGAGCCCGTCGACCTGAGCGCGCTGCCATGGCCGGATCCGGACGGCTGGCTGGAGCGGCTCGCCGCCAGCCCGCTGGTCGCGGTCGGCGAGGAGCCGGGCGAGCCGCGGCCGCTGCGGCTGGTCGGGCGCTCGCTCTACCTCGACCGCTACTGGCGCGAGGAGCGCCAGGTCGCCGCCGACCTGCTCGCGCTCGCCGGGCCCGCGCCGCTCGACGAGCCGCGGCTTGCCGCCGGGCTCGACCGGCTGTTCGACGGCCCCGGCCGCCAGCGCGACGCCGCCGAGACGGCGGTGCGGCGGCGCTTCAGCGTGGTGGCCGGCGGGCCCGGCACCGGCAAGACCACGACGGTGGCACGGATCCTCGCGCTGCTCTTCGAACAGGGCGGCGACCCGCACGTGGCGCTCACCGCCCGGACGGGCAAGGCGGCGGCGCGGCTGGTGGAGGCCGTCCACGAGGAGGCGGCGCGGATGGACGTCGCGGTCGAGGTACGCGAGCGCTTGCTCAGCCTCGAGGGCTCGACCCTGCACCGGCTGCTCGGCTGGCGGCCCGGCAGCCGCAGGGGCATCCGCCACCACCGCGGGAACCGGCTCCCGCACGACGTGGTGATCGTGGACGAGACCTCGATGGTCTCGCTGTCGCAGATGGCGCGGCTGGTCGACGCAGTCCGCGCCGACGCGCGGCTGATCCTGGTCGGCGATCCCGGCCAGCTCGCGTCGATCGAGGCGGGCGCCGTGCTCGGCGACATCGTCGACCCGGCGGGGGAGGGGATCGTCGTGCTCGAACACGTCTACCGCTACGGCGCCGGCATCGCCGAGCTGGCGGAGGCGATCCGGCGCGGCGACGGCGACGCCGCCGTGGCCGCGCTCGGCGGCGTGACGTGGATCGCCGACGACGCGCTGGACCCGGTGCGGGTGGCGGCGGTGTCCGCGGCACGCGGCGTGACCGCCGCGGCGAAGGCCGGCGACGGCGCGGGCGCGATCGCGGCGCTCGGCGCCTTCCGGCTGCTGTGCGCGCACCGGCGCGGGCCGTACGGCGTGAGCGCCTGGACCGAGCTGATCGAGGGCTGGCTGGGCGGCGAGGCGGCGGGCGACTGGTACGCGGGCCGGCCGCTGCTCGTCACCGAGAACGACTACGGGCTGCGGCTCTACAACGGCGATACCGGCGTGGTGATCGCGAACGGCGACGGGCAGCTCAGCGCCGCCTTCGAGCGCCAGGGCGAGATCGTCGAGTTCAGCCCGACCCGGCTGGCCGCCGTCGACACCGTCTACGCGATGACGGTCCACAAGAGCCAGGGCTCGCAGTTCCGCACGGCCGCCGTCCTGCTGCCCGAGCCGAGCTCGCCGATCCTCACCCGGGAGCTCCTTTACACGGCGGTCACCCGCGCGCGCGAAGAGCTGATCCTGGTGGGCAGCGAGGAGGCGGTCCGCGCCGCGGTGGCGCGGCCGGTCGCCCGCGCGTCGGGCCTGCGTTCACGCCTCTGGGGCTAGACCTGGCGAACGTCAACTGCTTGCTGGGTAGGGCGGCTGGGGTGCCGGCCGCTGCGCGAGGATGGGGAGTTTCGTTCATCCCACGAAATTCCCCTCCCGGTCGACCCTGCCGCCGCCCTACCCAGCCGCAGTTGACGTTCGTCTGGCCCGTTGGATCACTGATCCAGCTCGCGCTCGGCCGTCGCGACGAGCTCGAGGTGCAGGTCGAGCAGCTTGTGCAGGTGCGCGGTCACCATGAGCAGGTACTTGCGGCGGTGGGGCAGCTCGTCGGCGCCCTGCTCGGTCTCGCGCAGACGCTCCCGGAGATCCGCGATGTCCTCGCGCAGCGAGATCAGGCTCTCGCGAGTCGGTCCCTCGCCGACCAGGTCGGCGACCAGCAGCCGCAGGAGCGGGTCGCTCTTGACCGGCGTGAAGCGGGCCGGCGTGCGGGCCCATGCGGAGAGCGCCTCGAGGCCCTTGTCGGTCAGCGAATAGACGGTCCGCTCGCGCGTCCGGCCGGGCTCCTTGCGCGCCTCCAGGTAGCCAAGCCGGGCCAGGCGCTTGGGCTCGACGTAGTACTGGCTCTCGCCCGCCCAGTCGAGGATGCGGCCGCGCTTGGCCATGCGCAGCAGGTCGTGCGGGCCGGCCCCGTCGCGGCCGACGAGGCCGAGGATCTCGTACGAGAACAGTGTCAGCTCATCTCTTGACATAGCTACGTTCCATAGTTTATAAGACTACGAACCGTAGCTTACGACGAGGAGCAAACACCAGTGACTTCCACCACCACGAGCAGCGCGCAGTTCTGGGGCCGACTGTGGGGCGCCATGCCCCGCGACTGGGCCGTCGTCGAGGACGCGCAGATGCCGACCTACGAGACGGCGATCGAGCACCTGGGCATCGGCGACGGCCAGCTGGTGCTCGACCTGGGCTGCGGCACCGGCGCCTTCCTGCGCGCGGCCGCAGACCGCGGTGCGCAGGTGGCCGGCCTCGACGCCGCCGAGGGCCTGCTGGCGATCGCGCGCGAGCGGGTGCCCGAGGCCGTCCTGCTCGCCGGCGACATGCAGGAGCTGCCGTTCCCCGATGACACGTTCGACGTCGTGACCGGCTTCAGCTCGCTCTTCTTCGCCGACGACATGACGCGCGCGCTGAGCGAGGCGCGCCGGGTGTGCAAGCCGGGCGGGACGGTGCTCGCGCAGGTCTTCGGGCGGCCGGAGCGCTGCTCGCTCGAGGTGATGAAGCGCGCCGTCCTGCCGCTGCTCGGACTCGATCGCGACGAGCCGCCCTACTGGCGCTTCGACATGCTCGAGCAGATCGCGCGCGACGCCGGCCTCACGCCGCTCGAGTCGTTCTACTCCTCATGGTCCTACGAGTTCGCCGACGAGGAGTCGATGCTGCGCGCGATGCTCTCTGCGGGCAGCGCCGTGGCCGCCGCCGAGCACGCGGGTCGCGACATCCTGGTCGAGGCGATCCTCGGCGCGCTCGCTCAGTACCGGGACGCCGACGGCAGCTACCGGATGCCCAACGAGTGGCACTACCTCGTGGCGCGTGCCTAGATGCGGTAGATGGTGAAGAGCCGCTTCTCGTGCTCGGCCTGGATCTCGGCCACCACCTCGATGTGACCCTCCAGGCCCGAGCCGCGAAGCTTGCGGGCGAGCAGCTCGTCGACCTGGAAGACGCCGGCCGAGTTGTTCATCTCGATCTCGACGCGGATCGCGCGCTCCTCGCCGGGCAGGATCCGCACCTCGTCGATCGCCGCAGCCGACAGCGCGTGGATGTTCGGCAGGTGCGTCTCGACCGCCACCCGTGAGCGGCCGTGCTCCATGTCGAGCGCGTCGGCCACGCGCACGATGCCGGCCTCGAGCGTGAGCGGCCGCCCGCCGCTGCGGTGGCCGATGATCGCGTGCAGCGTCTCGGAGGCGACGATCGTGCGTTCCGGCTCCTCGTAGATGCCGGCCAGCAGCGTGTCGAGATGGCCGGCGGCCAGGAACAGGCTGTAGGCCTCGTGGTCGACGCGGTGGATCGACATGCCGAGGTCGTGCAGCAGGCAGCCGCCGGCGATCACGACCTCGGCGTCGCGCGGCTCGAGCCCGTAGTCGATCTCGAGCGACGACTGCACGCCCTTCTGGCGCAGCAGCCGGTACACGCGCAGCGCGCGATTGACCACGATCTGCAGGTGCACCCACGAGTGGTCGCTCATCCCGAGCCGCTCGGCGTTGACCTGCCCCGCGTGCCAGCGGGCCTTGAGCTGGGTGTCGGAGTTGGCGGCCTCGAGGAACGCGGCGAGCTTCGGGTTGCGCTCGCTCGGGGCGTGGATGTTCATCGCCGCGATCGCCTCGCGGAGCGGGACCTCAGGCATCGGCCGCCAAGTCCAGCAGTTCGTCGAACGCGGCGTCGAGGTGGCCCGCGAGGGCGTCGGCGTCCGGCACCGTGGCGGGGTCGGAGTAGATGCCGAGGCACGCGTTGCCTGCGACGGTGACGACGCCGATCGACAGCCCGTGGTGGGCGCTGAGCGGCACCGCCGAGTGGACGGTGCGCAGGCGGCAGCCGCGCAGGTAGCGGGTGACCGCCGGTCCGGGGACGCTCGAGATCGTGAGGTTGTAGAGGCGTGGGTGCGCGAAGGCGTGGGCGAGCGTGCGCTGGAGCGGCTTGGGCGTGAGCGCGAGCACGCCGAAGGCGTCGTCGAGCCGCTCGGCCTCCTCGGCGCGGCGGCGCTGGTCGGTGGCGCGGTGGATGGCCTGGAGGCGCTCGAGCGGGTCGGGCTCGTGGACCGGCAGCTCGAGGAAGACGAACGAGATGCGGTTGCCGCTCGCCGAGTCGCCGGCCGAGCGCACGTCGGCGGGCACCATGACCTTGAGCGCGCCCGGCGGATCGAGGAAGGCGTGCAGGGCGCCGGCGCAGGCCGCGAGCACGACGTCGTTCGGCGTCACGCCGAAGGCGCGCCGGATCGTGCGCACCTCGTCGAGCGAGCGCGTGACGCGCGTGTGGTGGCGGAGGCCGGAGCCGTGCAGGTTCAGCGGCGACGGCGGCGCCGGCGGCAGCACGGTGTGGCTCACCATGCGCGCCGTCCCGGGGAGCGCCCGGAGGTTCGTGGCCAGCCGCAGCGGCGTCGCTAGCAGGCCGGCGGTCTCGCCGATCCGGTCGGCGATGGCGCGGCCGAGCCGCTGGCCGGGGTTCGGCTCCGGCGAAGGCGCCCAGTCGCCGCCGGCCGGGGCGGGGGCGTCCGGCTCGGCGTCGAGCAGCAGGTTGCCGAGCTCGACGACGGCGGTTCCGTCGACCATGCAGTGGTGGGCCTTGCCGACGATCGTCGGCGGGTCGCCGGACAGCCACATCTCCCACAGCGGGCGATCGCGCGGCAGCGGCGTGGAGAGGACCTCGTCCACCACGTCGCCGTCGGCCACGTGGAGGTGGCGCGCCGGATCGAAGCCCGGGTCGTCGACCCACACCGGGTCGTGGACCCCGAGCGGCACGTCGGCCAGCTTCTGGCGGTAGCGGTGGGCGTGCTCCAGCCGCTCCGCGATGTGGGCGATCAGCTCCTCGGCAGTGGTCGGCCCGCCGTCGGGCGGGTCGAAGCTCGCGACCCAGCCGACGTGCATCGGCGCCAGCGGGCTCTCCACCGCCAGGAAGGAGGCATCGAGCGCGGACAGGCGCTCAGGAATGGAATTCGGCAAGCCGGTCCGCCTCCTCGTTCAGTGCCCGCCGGTCGGCGGCGTCGAGCCTGCCGAACGGCTGCAGCGCGATCCTGCCCTTCTCGTGCCTCCACGTGCCGGCGACCTGGCCGTCGACCAGGAACGTGGGGAACGAGTGCGGCGTCTTGATGCCGAAGATCTTCGGCCGGTGCTCCTCCGGGAGGATGCCGGTGCGGCGGGCGTGGACGAGCAGCGTCGCGTCCCAGGTCGGTAGGAAGCGCGGTGGCGCCGGCGTCGAGGGGTCGGGGAGCGGCGCGCGCGGGAGATCCACCAGTCCGCCGCCGAACCGGCGCAGCTCGAGCCGGCCGAGGGCCGCGCGGACCTCGGCGAGCGGCAGCCCCGTGAAGCTGACGACGTCCTTCTCGGAGGCCGGGCCGAAGCCGCTCAGGTAGCGGCGGACGAGGTGCCCGGCCGCGTCGTCCTCTTCGGGCTGTGGTCCGACCCAGTCCTCGGCGGCGGCGTAGAGGTCGGCGCGGCGGCGCTCCCAGGTGCCCGATGGCGGCACCCGCACGAGGTCGATCCAGAGGCCGACGCCGCTCGACCGCGGCCGGCCGAGCAGCTCCTCGATCTGCTTGCGGCTGATCGTGCCGTTCATCGCGCTCCGCAGTCTGCGCGCCGCGCCCGCCATCGCCTGTGGCGAGGGAGCGTCGGGCATCGCCTTGCCCCAGTGCGCGCGGCGGACCTCGCGGACGGCGAGCGCCAGCGGCCAGTAGTCCGCGCGCGAGACGAGGTGGATGGTGTGGCGCATCAGCGTGGCCT
Source organism: uncultured Solirubrobacteraceae bacterium (assembly GCA_963835525.1). Lineage (GTDB taxonomy): Bacteria > Actinomycetota > Thermoleophilia > Solirubrobacterales > Solirubrobacteraceae > DASSUW01. The sequence continues at coordinate 40,911 of CAWIFM010000006.1, read as the reverse complement.
GGATCACCGAGCGGCGCTCGAGCGCGCGCGTGAGCGCGTCGCGGGTGAAGCCCTCGAGTCGCGACCACAGCCCGATGTACATCGACGGCGCGTACTGGGACTGGATGCCGCCGATCCGCTCGAGCGCCCTGGGCAGGGGCGTCCGGGCGCGTTCGAGCAGCAGCTGGCGCGCCAGCAGCGCCCGGTTCAGCTCCCGCTGCGTGAGGGTGCGCATCGGCGGCTCGCATCGTGTCAGCACGAGGGCGTGGCGCGTCGGGATGGCGCTCGGCGGTGCGATCGTGGCTGTGGCGTTGCCGGTCGTGTACTAGGCGCGGGCGAACGTCAACTGCGGCATTGAAGGGAGCGGGATCGGCCGCGTGTCAACTAGCTACGCCCATGCCGTAGTTACCTGACACAGCCGCCGCCTCCCCACCCAGCCGCAGTTGACTTGCGCTAGTCCGCCGCCAACGCGATGAGCTCAACCACCCGGTCGAGCGAGAACGCGCTGGTGTCGATCGCCAGGTGGTAGTGCCGGAGGTCGTTCGGGTCGGCGCCGTAGAAGTGGTGCACGTAGGCCTCGCGTGCGCGGTCGTTGTCGTCGAGCCGGCGCTGGGCCTCCTCGCGGGCGATCCCCTCGTGCTCCATCGCCCGCTCAACGCGCGCCTCGCGCGGCCCGTACAGGCGCACGTGCAGGGAGCGCGGCGTGCCGGCCAGCACCAGCGCGGCGGCGCGGCCCAGGAAGACGCCGCCCTCGCGCCCCGCCTGCTCGCGGATCACCTGCTCGGTCGCGTCGCGATAGGCGTTCTCGTCGACGATCTCGTGGTCGAGGAACGGGCGGGCGCCGAAGGCCATGCCGGCCGGCGCCAGCACGCGGATGAAGCGCTCGAACACGCTGCCTGCCGACTCGTCGTGGTGGATCGCCTCGGTGAGCGGGACGGCGAGGCGCTGCGCGACCTCGGTCGGGATCGCGCGGTCGAGGAACGGCACCCCCAGCCGCTCCGCCAGCCGCGGTCCGACGTAGGCGCCGCCGGCCCCGTAGGACGCCGAGATCGTGACGACCACGGCCGCGATGTTACGCGAGCGGCAGCGTCAGAACGTAGGCGCCTCCGCCCACCAGCAGGCCGCCGGCCATGGCGATCACGGCGATCCGCAGCGGGCGCCAGTCCAGGCGCAGCGAGATGCCGGCGAAGAACAGCACGGCGGCCATGAAGACCGTGGCCAGGATGTAGCGGTCCGCGTACAGCTTGGCCCGGGTGCCGTGCTCGTAGCGCTCGTCGGCCGCGGCGTGCAGCTCGAGGCTGCGAGCCTGATCGGCGGAGCGGTACTCGGGCATGTACAGCGGGCCGGCGATCGCGCGCGGGTTGGAGAACGGCCGCTGGGCCATCCACGCCTCGAAGGCGGGCACGAACTCGGGGCGGAACCGGCGCCGGTGGATCGCCGCCAGCTCCTCGTCTCCCGCCTCGCGGGCGTCGAGCCAGTGGTTGAAGTACAGGAGGTCGTCGATGCGGTGCTGGCCGGCCTGCGTCGACGCCTACACCGCCTGCATGCGCGCGGTGGCGGCGTTCGAGAACTGCTGCGACAGGTCGCCCGACCAGCCGGCCGCCTGGTAGCCGCACCAGGCCGTGGCGAGCGTCGCGATGGCGAGCAGCAGCACCGCGCTCAGCTCGAGCCAGCGTTCGAGGCGAACGGGGATGGCGCGCTCGTGGACTTCGATCAGGGCCTCGGGCGCGTGGGTGTGGACGTACTCCATGCGGCGCAGCAGACCAGCGCCCGCTGACGTCCGGCTGACGACCCGCTGACGTCAGCGGCGCAGCTCGACGCGCCCGCGGCCGGACGCCTTCGCCTGGTAGAGGGCGGCGTCTGCGGCGGCCAGGATCGAGTCGGCGTCGTCGCTCCCGAGCGCGATGCCGATGCTGGCGGTCAGCCGGTGCTCGGTGCCGCTCACGTCGAGCGGCCGGCGGATGGCGGTGTCGAGCCGCTGCCCGAGCGCGAGCGCCGTGTCCTCGTCGACCGCCTCGCAGACGACGACGAACTCGTCGCCGCCCAGGCGCGCCACGGTGTCCACCGGCCGGACGGCGGCCCGCAGCCGCTGCCCGACCTCGGCCAACACCGCGTCGCCCGCGGCATGGCCGAAGCGGTCGTTCACGCGCTTGAAGTCGTCGAGGTCGATGAACAGCACCCCGGTCGCGATGCTCTCGCGCGCCGAGCGCGCCAGCGCGTGGTCGAGCCGGTCGCGCAGCAGCGTGCGGTTGGCGAGCCCGGTCAGCGGGTCGTGCAGCGCCTCGTGGCGCATCCGCTCCTCGCTGCGCAGCCGCACCAGCGCGGTGCCGAGGATGCTGGCCACGGCGCGCACGAAGCTCTTCTCGTCGTCGTCGATCGTGCGCGAGAACCAGGTCGCCAGCTCGGCCTCCGGCCCGAGCTCGAGCCGCAGCGGCGATCCGGCCGGCTCACCGCCGTAGGCGACGACCTCGCCGGCGCGCAGCTCGGCGCGCTCGAGCGGCAGCGTGCGCTGCAGCTGCTCGACCGCGTCGGCCGCCAGCGCCTCGAACGGGACGCCGGCCAGTGCCCGCTCACCCAGCGCCGACACGGCGCGCAGCCGCCGCTCGGCGGCGCGGCGCTCGGAGACGTCGCGCCCGATGGCGAGCAGCAGCGGGCCGGCGGGGGTGTCGACGATCCCCCAGCTCATCTCGCCGACGAACTCGGTGCCGTCGGCGCGCAGCCCCCAGGCCTCGGTCGTGAAGCGCAGCGGGTGCTCGGTGGCGAAGTAGAGGCGCATGTTGCGCAGGTAGCGCTCGCGCACGCGCTCGGGCCACAGCGTCTGGACGTGCCGGCCGACCAGCTCCGCGGGGTCGTAGCCGAACAGCTCCCCGGCCAGCGCGTTCGCGAAGACGATCCGGCCGTCGGGGCCGGAGCCGACCGTCGCGTCCGGCAGTCCGTGCACGATCGCGAGCACGGGGGCCAACGCCTCGTCCTCGGCGCGCGCATCCGAGCGTCCTGCATCCATGGGGTCCATCACGGGGGCCTGACATCAGCGTAGGGCCGTGCCGGGCAACCGACAATGGACCGGACAGCGGTACTAGGAAGTGGCCTCGACGCTCATGTGCAGGCGGATCACGTTGCCCGCCTCCGAGGAGCGCACCTGCACCAGATCGCACAGGTGGTTGACGAGCCAGAGCCCGCGCCCGCCACCGCGCAGGTCGGGTGGCAGCTCGCGCCCGGCCAGCGGGTCGGTGATGCGGCCGCGGTCGTGTACCTCGCACAGGAGCGTGCCGTTCTCGCGCCACACGCTCAGTAGCGCCGCGGCCGCCGCCGTGGCGCATCGAGTTGGTGGCCAGCTCGTTGACGGCCAGCACGAGGTCGGACCGCCGCTCCTTATCGAGGCCTTCCGCGGCGGCGCGCTCGCCGACGAACATGCGCACGAGCACGAGGTCCTCGCGCGTGAACAGCATCTCGGCCGGCTCGACGGCAGGGCTCGGGAGCGGCCCGTCCCACGCCAGCACGGTCGTCGTCTCGAGGTAGTCGTCGCACGGCACGCTGACGCCGTCGCGGCTCACGTGCCGGTGGTTGTGGCGGGCGTCGGCGAGCACGTCTGCCGGGAGCGCGCGGACGTCGTACGGGCACAGGAGCCGCCACGGCCCGCCATCGTCGAAGGCGAGGTTGAGCAGCGACTCGTGGCGCCGGCACTCGACCAGCTCGGCCTCGGTGCGCCCGGGCCAGGCCGGCTCGCCGATCCCGAGTCGCGGGCCGCTGCCCGCCGTGGCCATGAACTCGCGCCAGGCGGGGATGATGCACGCGGGGTTGCGGCCGAGGCGCTCCATGTCGGTGAAGCGCACGCGGTCGGCGTCGGCGCCGAGCGCTCCGCGCAGGAGCTCGACCTTGTCGTCGCCGACGGCCACGAGGATCGCGCCGCCCACGTCGATCGCGGCGCGCAGGTCGGGCAGCAGTCCCGCGAGGTACTCCTCGTCGCCGGCGTAGAAGACCGCCTCGTGATGGAAGCCGCTCACGCCAGCCCCATCAGCTCGCACGTACGCCGCATCGAGACCGGCATACCCGCGAGCGGCATTCCGCTTTCAACGAGAACCCGCGCGCCGTGGTGGTCGATGAAGCCGGCACCGGACAGGTCGAGGACCTTGTCGCCGCGTGCGAGCGCGAGCATCCGCGCGAGCGCGTCGCTGGAGAAGTAGTCGATCTCACCTTCCAGTAGGAGCGCGTCGCCCGCGGCGTAGATACGGAACGGCACCGCTTCGTTGACCACGGGGTGGACCGAGCAGAGGTCGCGCAGCACCTCCGGGGCGAGCCGGCGCCGGTCGTAGCAGCACAGCGCCGACAGCGGCCGCTCGGCCATGAAGCGGTCGGCGACGCTCTCCCAGCGGCAGTGGCACGCGGGGTCGACTGCCAGCTCGGTGACGTCGGCGGCGACCCGCAGGCCGCTGAAACCCTCGGCGAGCGCCGCGTCGGTTGCCGCCGCGTAGATCTCCAGCAGGCGGTCGGGATCGGTCGGGCGGCCGAGCTCGCAGAAGGCGCTGAGCGGCAGCGCCTCGACGCCTAGGTCATCGGCGAGGTGGAGCCGATCGGCGGGGCCGACGTAGAGCAGCTTCTGGCCGAGCCGTGCACCGTCCGCGAGGTACTCGGCGGCGGCGCGGACGAGCTCGGCGTCGTCGGCATAGGCCCAGCAGGCGTGGCCGTGCAGGCCAAGCCCGGCGGCCGACGTGACAAGGCCGTGCTCGCGCATCGACCCGAGGATACTCGCGGCGTGGAACCCAGATTCTTCGCGATCCCGCAGGACTTCCGCGCCTGGCTCGAGGAGCATCACGCCGACGCCGGCGAGCTGCTCGTCGGCTACTACAAGAAGGGCAGCGGGCGGCCGAGCATCACATGGCCGGAATCGGTCGACGAGGCGCTCTGCTTCGGGTGGATCGACGGCATCCGCCGCCGGATCGACGACGAGAGCTACTCGATCCGCTTCACGCCGCGGCGCGCCCGCAGCATCTGGAGCGCGGTCAACATCGCCCGCGCGGGCGAGCTGATCGCGGAAGGGCGGATGACGCCCGCCGGCCTCGCGGCCTTCGAGGCGCGCGACGAGGAGCGCTCGGCGATCTACTCCTACGAGCAGCGCCACAAGGCGAAGCTCGAGCCCGAGCAGGAGGCGCGGCTGCGCGCCGACCCGGCTGTGTGGGAGTGGTTCCAGAGCCGGCCGCCGTCGTGGCGGCAGGGGGCCATCTACTGGATCACGAGCGCCAAGAAGCCGGAGACGCGGGAGCGGCGGCTGACGACCCTTATCGAGGACGCGGCCGCCGGCCGCATGCCGAAGGCGCTCACGCCGCCCAGGTGATCCGGGCGCGGGGCGCGTGCGCATGTTGGCGCATGAACGTCATCGACGCCCCCGGCCTGGGCCTCCGCTTCGAGATCCGCGAGCACTCCGAAGACCTCCTCGAGTTCGACGCCGTCGGCCGCGCGCGCGGCTTCATCACCCAGTACCACGCCCACACGATCCAGTCCGAGCGCTTCGAGGTGATCGAGGGCTCGCTGCGGCTGGTGATCGACGGCCGCGAGCACCTGCTCGGCCCCGGCGAGACGATGGAGATCCCCGCCGGCACGCCGCACCGCCAGCTCGCCGGCGACGAGGGCTCCGGGCGCATCCGGGTGCAGGTGCGCCCGGCCGCCCGCACGATGGAGTTCCTCGAGCTGCTCGCGGCCTACCCGCGGCTGCGCGCGCTCGCAGGGATCGCACGCTTTCGCGAGAGCCGCCCGACGCTGCCGCGGCTCCCCGCGCGCGAGTACGTGTTCGTGGACGAGTGGGACGTCGACGCGCCGCGCGAGTCGGTGTTCGCGGCGATCTCGGACGCGCGCTCGTATCCGACGTGGTGGAAGCCCGTCTACCTGTCGGTGGAGTCGCCGGGCGAGCCGGCCGTGGGCTCTGAGTCTCGCCAGCACTTCAAGGGCCGCCTGCCGTATCACCTGCGCACGCGCTCGCGGATCACGCGGCTGGAGGCGCCGGAGGCGATCGGCGCCGAGGTCGACGGCGACCTGCGCGGCACCGGGCTGTGGACGCTGACCGAGCTGCCGGACGGTGGGACGCACGTGCGCTTCGACTGGCGCGTCCACGCCGACCGGCTGCTGCTGCGGCTGCTCACACCGGTCCTGCGGCGGGCGCTGCGCTGGAACCACGCGTGGGCGATCGCGCGGGCACGGGAGGGGCTGGAGCCGTACGCCCGAGCTGTCGCCGTTCCAGAGCCCACCACAGCTCGATGATGTCGGCCGGGCGCCGCAGGTTGGCGCCCGTCGTCTCCTCGAAGCGCCGCAGCCGGTGCCTGAGCGTGTTCGGGTGCACGTGCAGCGCCTTGGCCGTCTCGTCGATCCGCATCTCCTGCTCGAACCACACGCGCAGGGTGTCCTCGAGCTCGGCGCCGAGCCGGCCGAGCGCCTGCAGCGGCTCGAGGTGGCGACCGGTGAAGGCCTCGCCGAGCGCGTCGTCGGAGAGGATCGCCGGGCGGATCGAGAGGTCGGCGAGGCTGAACACGCCCTCCTGCCCGAAGGCGAGCGCGGTCTGCAGTGCGCGGCTGGCCATCGCGAAGGCGGCGGGCAGGGCGGCGAGCCGCGCCGGCGGCCCGACGCCGACCACCACGCCGGGGACCGGGCTCGTGGCGGTAGTGGAGAGCCCGACGAGGTCGTGGTCGAGCGCGGTGGTGAGGCCGTCGGAGGCGATCCGCCGCGGCGCGGGCCCGTCGAGCGCGCGGGCGCGAAAGGCGACGTACTCGCGCTCGGGGTCCAGGCCGTAGCCGCCTGACTCCCTCGAGAGCTCGTCGGCGTCGATCGTGCCCAGCAGCACGGCGAGCACGAACGCGTCGCGGCGCTGCTGCTCCTCGCGCGCGAGCTGCAGCTCGATCTCGCGGTGCGCCTGGCCGACCACCTCCATCACCGCGTCGCCCCACAGCCACAGCGTCTCGGAGAAGGCGAGCACGCTGGAGACCTCGGTGCCCCGCTCGCGCGCGAGCTCTCCGAAGCGCGACCAGACGGCGGAGATGGAGATCCGGTAGGCGTGCAGGACGGCGTCGACGCTCAGGCCCTGCTCGGCCCGCTCGCGCCCGACCTGCGCCGCCCGCTCGAGCTCGTCGGAGGTCGGCGGCCGCAGATCCCTCAGGGCGGCGAGCGCACGGCCGACGTTGCCGCGCACGGCTCGCGCCAGGGTGGAGGCCGGCAGCCGGCGGAAGTCGGGGATCTCGTCGCGGATCCTGGCCACGATCCCGTCGACCACCGTGTCGAGCTCGGCCTCGATGTCGGTGACGAGCCTGCCGACCGCTTCCGGCACGTTGGCGACACTACAACTTCAACTGCGCTGGGTGGGGAGGCGAGGGTTCGGCCGCCCGGCCTGCCGATTGGTCACTTTGTTCCCTCCACGGGAACAAACTGACCAACGCGCCTCGCAAGCCTTCGATCCCACTCCCTCAATGCCGCAGTTGACGTTCGCTACGCGGTGACGGTGCGACCGTGGCCCGCGGGGATGAGCAGAGCCGCAGCGGCGACGAGCGCGAACGCGGCGATCTGGACGGCGAGCAGGACGGTCTCGCCCGACAGCGCGTCCCCGAACACGAGGATCCCGCCGAGGATGCAGGTCACGTTGGCGGCCGTCGAGGTGCAGGCGATCACGGGCACCGCCTCGCCCGCCTGGAACCCCCGTGCCGAAGCGAGAAAGGCCAGCACGGAGCCGGCGGCGGCGACCACGAGCCACGGCGAGCCGATCACCGCGAAGACGCCGCTCTCGGCCGCGTTCGTCAAAGCCTTGACCGCCACGTCGGACACTCCGAAAAGAACGCCCGCCGCCGCTCCGAGCACAGCGCCGTGATGATGCGACGGCGCCCCCAGACGCGGAGCGGCGACGAGCATGATCCCCAGGGCCAGCATGCCTGCTTCGAAGGCGATCAGCATCGGCACGGCGAACGTCCCGTGCTCCCCGCCCGGCGAGGGGAGCGTTGCGACGAGCGCCATCAGGCCGAGTGCCGTCATGCCGACGCCGATCCACTGGCGGCGCGACACCGTGCAGCCGAACAGACGGTCCCCCAGGATCGCGACCACGATCACTCCGGTCGACAGCACGGCTTGGACCATCGACAGCGGCGCGAGCGCCAGCGCTGCCACATGCAGCACCCAGGCGCCGGCCGCGATCGCCATGCCGACGGCGAACCACTTCGAACGGAACAGGGCCTTCGCGCTGCTCAGCGGTCGCCGGAGCTCGACGACCGGCGCGGCGTTGGCACCGCGGTGCTTGCACAGGAACGCCAGCTGCGTGATGACGGCGCAGACGAGCGCAAGCGCGATTCCCAGATTGACCATTCGAAGAGAGTTCCTCCGCCTCGTTGACTTCCAGCCCCACGTGAAGACTCCCGCGCGCGGCCTTCCGCCGCATCGTTGGGCGGTCCAACGAATAGGAACCGCCGTTGGAGGTTTCGACAACGGCGTGCGACGATCGCACCATGGAGGAGGCCTATCGCCGCGTCGTGGACGAGCTCCGCGCCGATCCCGAGGTCAGCGAGGCGCTGATGATGGGCATACCGTCGCTCAAGCGCGGCTCGAAGATGTTCGGCGGCTACCGCCACGGCGAGCTGCTCGTGAAGGTCGGGCGCGAGCGGGTGGAGGAGCTGATCGCCGCTGGGCGAGCCCGCGAGTTCGACCCCTCGGGTGCGGGCCGGCCGATGAAGGACTGGGCGCTCGTGGCAGAGCCCGAGGACGACTGGCTCGCGCTCGCCGACGAGGCGCGCGCCTTCGTCGCGTGATCGTCCTGCTCCACGGCTGGCCGGGCGACCCGGAGGATTGGCGCGAGGTGATCCCGCTGCTCGACGAGCAGCCGTTGGTCCCCGAGCTGCTGTGGCACCCGGACGTCTCCGCCGCGACGCTCGCCGACCGGGTCGGCGGCCTGATCGACGAGCCGGCCGTGGTCGCCGGCTACGACGTCGGCAGCCGCGTCGCCCAGACGCTCGCCCGCACCGCGCCCGAGAAGGTGAGCGCGCTCGTGCTGGCGCCGCCGGTTCCGGGCGCCGGCGACCGCGTCCTCACGCCCGAGGCGCAGCGGGAGTTCTGGTACCAGGCCTTCCACCAGCTCGAGCTCGCCGAGCAGCTCGTCGACGGTAACCGCGACGCCGTTTGCGCCTACCTCCGCCACTTCTGGACCCACTGGTCCGGCCCCGGCTTCGAGCTCGCCGACGACCACCTCGAGCGGCTGACCGACCGCTACGCCGAGCCCGGCGCCTTCACCAACTCGATCGGCTGGTACCGAGCCGGCTCGGGCATGGTGGCGCAGAGCCTCGCGGAGACCCCGCCCGAGCAGCGCATCGCCGCTCCCACGCAGGTGCTGTGGCCGGAGCACGACCCCCTGTTCCCGCGTGCGTGGGGCGACCGCCTCGGCGAGTTCTTCGAGGACGTCACGCTCACCGACCTGCCCGGCGCCGGCCACTTCTCGCCGCTGGAGGCGCCCGCCGCATGGGCGGCTAGCATCGCCGCCCGATGAAGGAGACACCTGTCGAGGCTCGCGACGGCGAGTCGCTCGTGTGGACCGACGGCGCGTGCAGCGGCAACCCCGGGCCCGGCGGCTGGGCGGCGATCGTCGTCGCGCCCGGCGGCGGCACCGTCGAGCTGTCCGGAGGCGAGCCGCACACCACCAACAACCGCATGGAGTACACCGCCGCGCTCGAGGGCCTGCGTTCGCTGCCGCCGAGCAGCCGTGTCTGCATCGTGACCGACTCCCGGCTGATGCTCGATTCCATGACCAAGTGGATCCACGGCTGGAAGAAGAAGGGCTGGAAGACGGCCGGCGGCGATCCGGTCAAGAACCAGGACCTCGTGAAGGCCCTGCACGCCGAGATCGCGCGCCACGACGCCGTTCGCTGGCATTGGGTGAAGGGCCACGAGGTCGGCGACCGGCACGCTCACAAGGCGCTCAACGACCGGGCCGATCAGCTCGCCGTTGCCGCCGCTCGCCAAGCCGCGGCCTAGCATGGGACGGCATGGCGCCGATGACCGTCGAGATCTGGTCCGACGTCGTGTGCCCGTGGTGCTACGTCGGCAAGCGTCGCTTCGAGCATGCGCTCGAGCAGTTCGCGCACCGCGATGACGTCGAGCTGACCTGGCGCAGCTTCCAGCTCGACCCGAGCGCTCCGCCCGAGCGCGGGGGCTCCTCCACCGAGCACCTGGCCGCCAAGTACGGGATGAGCGTCGAGCAGGCCGAGCAGTCGAACGCGCAGATGACCGAGTTGGCGGCGCAGGAGGGGCTCGAGTACCACCTCGACCGCACGCGCGGCGGCAACAGCTTCGACGCGCATCGCCTCATCCACCTGGCCGGCAGGCACGGCCGCCAGGACGCGATGAAGGAGCGCCTCATGCGCGCGTACTTCACCGAGGGTGAGCCGCTCGGCGACAAGGCGATCCTCGTGCGGCTGGCGACCGAGGTGGGCCTCGACGCGCCGGAGGCGCGGGCCGCGCTCGAGGGCGAGGCGTTCGCCGACACCGTCCACGCCGACGAGGAGCTCGCGGCCCGGATCGGCATCCGCGGCGTGCCGTACTTCGTGCTCGACCGGCGCTACGGCGTCTCCGGCGCCCAGCCGTCCGAGCTGCTGCTGGAAGCGCTCGAGAAGGCCTGGGAGGAGCGGGCCGATGCGGCTTAGCGTCCTCGACCAGACGCCGGTGCCGGAGGGCACGTCGCGGCCGGACGCGCTGCGCAACACGCTCGACCTCGCGCAGCTCGCCGACCGCCTCGGCTATCACCGCTACTGGCTCGCCGAGCACCACGGCCTCGCGCTGGCCGGTCCGGCGCCGGAGGTGCTGGCCGGCCCCGTGGCGGCGGCCACCGAGCGGATCCGCGTCGGCAGCGGCGGGGTGATGCTCCCGCACTACTCGCCGTTCAAGGTCGCCGAGAGCTTCAGCCTGCTGGCCGGGCTCTTCCCCGGCCGGATCGACCTCGCCCTCGGGCGCGCGTCCGGCACCGACCCGCTGACCACCTTCGCGCTCCAGCGCGACCGGCGCGAGGTCTCGCCCGACGACTTCCCGCAGCAGCTCGCCGAGCTGCTCGCCCACTACGACGGCACCATGCCGCCCGACCACCCGTTCGCCAAGCTCGGCGAGTCGCTGCCCGGCAGCCCGGAGCGGCCGGAGATCTGGCTGCTCGGGTCGTCGGCGCAGAGCGCGGAGTGGGCCGTCCAGCTCGACCTGCCATACGCGTTCGCCGACTTCATCAACCCGACGGGCGCCGAGATCACGCGCTCCTACCGCGAGCGCGCGCCGAACCCACAGGTGGCGATCGGCGTCTGGGCGATCGCCGCCGACAGCGACGAGGAGGCCGAGCGGCTGGGCGCCTCGATCGCCATGTCGTTCGCGATGCTGCGCCAGGGCCGGCCGATCCCGGTCCCGGAGCCCGAGCGGGCGATGCGCTACCTCGCCCAGCACGGCGACCCGCACAAGGGCCGGCGGCGGATCATCGGCACGCCGGACAAGGTGCGCGCCGGGATCGAGCAGGTGGCCGAGGAGTACGGCGCCGACGAGGTGATCGTGGTGACGATCACCCACGACCACGGCGCGCGCCGGCACTCGTACGAGCTGATCGCCGATGCGTTCGAGCTCGCGCCCGCCGCCGCCCGCGCCGCGTGACCCGCGTCTGGACGATCGGCTACGAGCGGCTGCTGCCGCCGGAGCTGGTCGCCGAGCTGCAGGCCGCCGGGATCGAGCGCCTGATCGACGTGCGCTTCCGGCCGCAGTCGCGCCGGCCCGGGATGTCGAAGACGCGGCTGGGCGAGCTGCTGGCCGACCACGGGATCGCCTACGAGCACCGCAAGGCGCTGGGCACACCGCCCGACATCCGCTGGCTGTTCAAGCACAATCGCGCGGCCGAGGGCGCGCCCGCCTTCCGCGAGCACGTCGAGCGAAACGCGGGGCACGAGCTCGACGAGCTCGCCGCGGAGCTCGACCGCGGGCCGCGCACGGCGCTGATGTGCCTCGAGGCCGATCCCGCCGTCTGCCACCGGCGCGTGCTAGCGGAGGCGCTGCGCGAGCGCCGCCCGGGACTGACGGTCGTCGATCTCTAGGATCGATCGGATGGAGGCGGAGCGTCAGCACTACGGTGTCACGCTCGCGCTGCTGGTCGTGGCGGGGGTGTCGTTCGCCGTCATGCAGACGCTGGTCGTGCCGGCGCTGCCGTTCTTCCAGCGCGAGTTCGACACCACCGCGACCTCGGTGACCTGGATCGCCACCGGGTTCCTGCTCAGCTCGTCGGTGCTGACGCCGATCCTCGGCAAGCTCGGCGACTCGTACGGCAAGAAGCGGATGTTGGTGATCTCGCAAGCGATCTTCGGGCTCGCCTCGCTCGGCGCGGCGGCTGCCTGGAGCCTCGAGTCGCTGATCGTCTTCCGGGTCATCCAGGGGGCCGGGGCCGCGGTCTTCCCGCTGTCGTTCGGGATCATCCGCGACGAGTTCCCGCCCGAGAAGATCGGCCTCGGGATCGGCACCGTCAGCTCGGTGTTCGGCGTCGGCGGCGGAGTCGGGCTCGTGCTGAGCGGCGTGATCATCGAGCACCTGACCTGGCACTGGCTGTTCCTGATCGGCGCCGTGCCCGTGCTCGCCTCCACCGTGCTGCTCGCCATGTTCGTCCCCGAGTCGCCGGTCAAGACCCCGGCGAAGCCCGACTACCTCGGCGGGCTCGCGCTCTCGGTCGCGCTCGGCTCGCTGCTGCTGGGGATCAGCGAGGGCGCGCACTGGGGCTGGACGTCGGCCGGCGTGCTGGGCCTGTTCGCCCTCTCCGCGGTGATGTTCTACGTCTGGGCGGTGATCGAGAACCGCGTGCCCGAGCCGATGGTGGACCTCAAGACCTTCGCCCGCCGCGAGATGGCCGCCACCAACCTCACGACGCTGTTGATGGGCTTCGCGATGTTCTCCACCTTCATCCTGCTGCCGAACTTCGTGCAGATGCCGCTCGGGCTGCCGGCCCCTGTGGCGGACCAGCTCGACTACGGCTTCAGCGCCTCGCCGGTCGAGGTCGGCCTGTACTTCGTGCCCTCGTCGGTGGCGATGATGATCGCCGGCCCGTTCGCCGGCGCGCTCGGCACGCGGATCGGCAACCACGTGACGCTCCGGATCGGCATCGCCTTCCTCGTGCTCTCGCTCACCCTGCTCGCCACGATCCACGACGAGCCGTGGACCATCTACGCCTGGATGGTGCTGATGGGCATCGGGCTCGCGTTCAGCTTCGCCTCACTCGGGACGCTGGTGATCGAGTACTCGCCGCCGGGGGAGACCGGCGTGGCGAGCGGCATGAACACGATCATGCGCACGATCGGCGCCGCGCTCGGCTCGCAGGTCGCGGCCGCCATCATCTCGGCCCACACGCTCGCCGGCACCGAGATCCCGCTCGAGAGCGGCTTCACGATCGCCTTCACGGTGAGCGCCATCGGCGCGGTGGTGGCCCTGCTGCCGACCTTCCTGCTCGGCCGCCGGCGGGCGCCGCAACCGGTGCCGGAGGCGGCCTGAAACGCAGCGCCGGGATCCTCCTGCACCGCGAGCGCGACGGCGTGCGCGAGGTGCTGCTCGTCCATCCGGGCGGGCCGTTCTGGGCGAAGAAGGACGCCGGCGCGTGGTCGATCCCGAAGGGCGAGTACGAGGACGATGACCCGCGGGCGTGCGCGCTGCGCGAGTTCGAGGAGGAGCTGGGCACGCCGCTGCCCGCCGGCGCCGAGCTGACCGAGCTCGGCACGGTGAAGCTCAAGAGCGGCAAGCACATCACCGCGTTCGCCGCCGAGGGCGACCTCGACGCCGACGACATCACCAGCAACTCCTTCACGATGGAGTGGCCGCCGCGCTCGGGCAGGACGCGCGAGTTCCCCGAGGTCGACCGCGCCGGCTGGTTCGACCTCGAGACGGCCGGCGAGAAGCTCAATCCCGCGCAGGCCGAGCTGCTGGTACGGCTCCCCCCACCTCGATAGGCCAGCCAGCCGCTGCCGGCCTCACCGGCTGGCTACATGGGACGGACACCGCGGAGATGGGAACTTGTCCGAGCCATGAACGACAACGACACCCTCCGCGAACTCGACCACCGCACCAACGACCGCATCGACGTCTGGCTGCTCTGGCGCGAGCACGACAACCAGGTGATCGTGGCCGTGGCCGACGACAAGACGGGCGACCGCTTCTCGATCGAGCTTCGCGAGGGCGAGCGTCCCTACGACGTCTTCCATCACCCGTACGCCTACGCCGCCTGGCACGGCATCGAGATCAACGCCGAGCCGCAGCGCCGCCTCGAAGTCCGCGGCGTCGTCTAGCCGTCGAGCACTTCGCGGACCTTGCGCGCGAGCGTGCGGTCCGTGAACGGCTTCTCGATGAACGCGGCGTTCGGGCTGATCTCGCCGTGCCGGTAGACAGCCTCGTCCGAGTAGCCGGACATGAAGAGGATGCGCATCGCCGGTGAGGTGAGCGACAGCCGCTCCGCCAGCGCGCGGCCGTTGACCTCCGGCATGACGACGTCGGTGAGCAGCAGGTCGACCTCGTCGGTGCAGAGCCGCTCGGCCTCCGCGGCCCCGGCCACGGCGAGCACGTTGTAGCCCTTGGTCTCGAGCATGATGCGCACGAGGTCGCGGACGCTCTCGTCGTCCTCGACGACCATGATCGTCTCGGTGCCGCGCTCGGCGGCGCCGTCGGCCGCCGCGTTCGCCTCGATCTGGCCGGCCGCGGCCGGCAGGTAGATCTTGAACGTGGTCCCGCGGCCTTCCTCGCTGTAGACGTAGATGCTGCCGCCGCTCTGCTTGACCACGCCGAACACGGTGGACAGCCCGAGGCCGGTGCCGGCGCCCGGGCTCTTGGTGGTGAAGAACGGCTCGAACAGGTGGCGCTGGACCTCGTCGGACATGCCGCTCCCGGTGTCGCTGACCGCCAGCAGCACGTTCGGCCCCGCCGTCCCCTCGCCGCGCGAGGCGACGTAGTCCTCGTCGAGTTCGACGTTCTGGGTCTCGATCGTGAGCCGCCCGCCGTCGGGCATCGCGTCGCGCGCGTTGGCCGCGAGGTTGAGGATCACCCGCTCCAGCTGCGCCTGGTCGGCCTCGACCGGCGCCAGGCCGGGCACGACACGCACGCCGACGCTGACGTCGTCGCCGATGATCCGCCGCACCATCGGCTCCATCCCGGCCACGATCTCGTTGAGGTCGAGCACGCGCGGGTGCAGCACCTGGCGGCGGCTGAAGGCGAGCAGCTGGCGCGTGAGGCCGGCCGCCTGCTCGGCCGCGTGGGCGATCTCGCCGAGCTGCTCGCGGCCCGGCGCGTCGGCCTTGGCGAGCAGGATCTCCGTGTAGCCCGAGATCACGGTCAGCAGGTTGTTGAAGTCGTGCGCGACGCCGCCGGCGAGCCGGCCGATCGCCTCCATCTTCTCCGCCTGGCCGAGCCGCTCCTCGAGCCGCAGCCGCTCGGTCACGTCATGGGAGAGCACCAGCGCGGCCTGCCGGCCCTCGAACATCACCTTGCCGGCCGTGATCTCGACGTCGATCAGCGTGCCGTCCTTCTTGCGGTGGCGCCACGTCCCCGGCACGGGCGAGCCCGGGCCGCCGCTCGACTGGAGGTTGCCGAGCAGCTTGTCGATGTCCTCGCGCGGCCGGATGTCTGTGATCGTCATGGCCAGGAACTCCTGGCCCGTGTAGCCGTAGTGGCGCACGGCCGCCTCGTTGACCGCCAGGAAGCGAAGGGTCTTGGCGTCGTAGACCCACATCGGCAGCGGGTTGGCCTCGAACAGGAGGCGGTAGCGCTCCTCCGAGTTGGCCAGCGAGTCGAGCAGCCGGGCGGTCTCGACCGTCGTCGCCGCGCGCCGCGCGAGCTCGGCGGCGAGGTCCAGGTCGGTGCGGCCGAAGGTGCGGCCGTTCTCGGTCGTCAGCGTGATCGCGCCCCAGGGACGCTCGCGCGACATCAGCGGGACGCACAGGTACGAGGTGGCGCCGGGCACGAGCTCGCCGCCGGCGCGCAGCAGCTCCGGCTCGCCGGTCCGCATCACCACGGCCGGGCCGTGCGGCCGGTCGGGGCGCAACGGCGGACCGTCGTGCGGCGCGGTGGCGGCGCGCGCGATCGAGCCGTCCTCGCGCAGCACGTCGATGGCGCACCAGTCGGCGAAGCCGGTGACGAGCAGGGACGCGAGGCGCTCGAGCGTCTGCTCGCCGGCCCCGGGTGAGGACAGCAGCTCGCCGGCACGCGCGAGGAGCGTGAGTCGATTCCCGCCGATGTCGTTCAACCCGGTCACCGCCGATTGACCTATGAGCAGCGTACTGCGCCGTGATCGGAGCCGCGCGGGTCATCATGACCCGGTGCTTTCGCTGCCTCCCGACGAGATGCGCCGCCTCGGCTACCGCCTGATCGACCGCATCGTGCAGCATTTCGAGGGCGTCGGCGACCTTCCTCCGATCCGAGTCGGCGACGCGGCCGAGCTGCGGGCCGCGCTCGGCGGCCCTCTGCCCGAGCAGCCGGGCGACCCCGACGCGGCGCTCGACGCGCTGCTGGACCAGGCGTTGCCGTTCATCCAGCACCCGGACCACCCCCGCTTCTTCGCCCGCATCGGCAGCCCGAGCAACTTCGTCTCCGTGCTCGCCGACGCCGCCGCCTCGGGCTTCAACGTGTTCGCCGGCTCGTGGACCGGCGGCTCCGGCCCGGCCACGGTGGAGCTCGTGGTGCTCGACTGGCTGCGCGAGCTGTGCGGGCTGCCCGAGGGCGGCGACGGCGTGCTCGTGAGCGGCGGCTCCGTGGCGAGCCTGGTCGCCCTCGCCGCCGCCCGCGAGCGGGCGCCGCGCGACGCGGTCGTCTACGTCTCGTCGGAGGGCCACGCGTCGATCCCCCGGGCGCTGCGCCTGCTCGGCCTGCGGTACGTGGTCGTGCCCGCGCGCGACGACCATCGCCTGCGCGCCGGCGACGTGCGCGCGGCGATGGGAGACGGCGGCACGCCCTTCTGCGTCGTGGCGACGGCGGGCACCACCAGCACGGGCGCCTGCGACCCGCTCGAGGAGCTTGCCGACCTCGGCCTGTGGCTGCACGTCGACGGCGCCTACGGGGCGCCTGCCGCGCTGGCCGGCGCGGTGACGGGGCTCCACCGCGCCGACTCGCTCGTCCTGGACCCCCACAAGTGGCTCTTCCAGCCGTACGAGATCGGCTGCGTCCTCATGCGCGAGCCCGGGCTGCTCGAGCGCACCTTCTCGTTGTCCGGCGTCTACCTGCGCGACACGATGGGCGAGGAGGTCAACTTCCGCGATCGCTCGGTCCAGCTCACGCGCACCTCGCGCGCGCTCAAGCTCTGGCTCTCGATGCGCGTCTTCGGCGTGGCCGCCTTCCGCGAGGCGATCGAGCACGGGATCGCGCTGGCCGAGCACGCCGAGGCCACCTTGCGCGCGCGACCCGGCTGGGAGGTCGTCACGCCGGCCCGGCTCGCCATCGTCTGCTTCGCGCGCGACGGGGTGGACCAGACGCGTCTGGCCGCCGCCATGGTCGACGACGGCTTCGCCGCGCCGAGCACCACCGAGGTCGGCGGGCGCGTCGTCCTGCGGCTCTGCACGATCAATCCGCGCACGACGTTCGAGGACGTCGAGCGGACGATCGAGCGCATGGAGGAGCTATCAGGATCGTGCGGCTGAGTTGACAGGCCCTCGCGGCGCCCAGTAGGAATGGGCGCCAAAGGGTCGATGAGGGGGAAACTCATGGCACGGACGTTCCGCCGGTCTCTGCTGGTGCTCGTTCTCGCGTTCGCGTTGCTGCCTGCGAGCGCGCCGGCCGCCGAACCGCCATGGTGCGGCACGGCGGAGCCCGATTTCTCGTCCGACGTTCTGGCCGACGGCACCGATCCGGCCGACCCGGCGGGGAGCTTCCCGCACATCCCGCACTACGCCATCGGCTGCACGCTGGCCGACATCCGCAACCGCAGCCGCGGGCGCATGACGGTTCAGAAGATCGGCGAGTCGTCCGAGGGCCGCACCATGTACGGCGTCGTCATCAACCGGCTTCGCACGCGCGACGAGAAGAAGGCCTATCTGAACTGGCTCGGGGTCCGCTCGATCGCGCTCGACAGCCCGATCCTGGCCCAGAAGCTGCTGCGCCGCATGGGCGATGACGTGAAGGTCCCGATCCTCGTCCAGGGCAGCATCCACGGCGACGAGTTCGAGGGCGTCGACTCGAACATGGAGGTCATCGAGAAGTACGCCACGACGCCGTACGGTGAGGACCCGAAGGTCGACGAGGTCCTCAGCAACGCGATCCTCGTCTTCAACGTCATCCAGAACCCGGACGGCCGCGTCTACGGCGTGCGCCAGAACGCCAACGGCTTCGACCTCAATCGCGACTACCTCACGCAGTCGCAGCCCGAGGTGCTCCACTCGATCCGGTGGATGCAGCGCTGGCTGGCGCCCGAGATGCTCGACCTGCACGGGTACACGACGCCGACGCTGATCGAGGCCACCACCAAGCCGCACAACCCGAGCATCGAGTACGACATGTGGCTGAAGTGGAACCAGTCGCGGATCGACTACAACGAGGCCGCGATGGACGCCGCCGGGCAGGACGTCCAGCGGCCGATCAACGACTGGTGCCCGGAGTCGACGCCGAACAACGACCGCTCGTGCGACGACCCGCCCGGTCCCGAGCCTGCGCCTACGCCGGGTCCCGACGTGGCCGAGGGCTGGGACGACTGGGGCCCGTTCTACGCGCCGATGTACCACCAGCACGTCGGCCTCGACTCCTCCACGGTCGAGACCTGCAACCAGGTGAACCGCCCGGCCAACGCCTGGTGGCGCGCGTGCGGCGGCCGCGTAGGAGCGCGCAACAGCCACCAGGTGGTCACCGAGTCGACCTTTGAGTTCGTGGCGGCGAACCGCGCCGAGATGCTCGGCGACATGCTCGAGGTCTACCGCCGCGGTGACGTCGACGCCCCGCGCCCTGAGTGCTGCGACGACCCGTTCAAGCCCCAGTTCCACAACTGGATGCTCGACTACCCGCAGGCCTACGTGGTCCCGGTCGGCAAGGGCCAGCGCAGCGACGCCGAGGCCAACCGCCTCGTCGAGTGGGCGCTGTTCAACGAGGTCGAGGTCTATGAGCTCGAGCGCGACTATCGCGTCGGCTCGCAGACGTTCGAGGAGGGCTCGTACATCGTGTTCATGGACCAGCCGCGGCGCGGACTGGCCGACACGGCGCTCAGCCTGGGGGTCGACATCTCGGACCGCATCCAGCGCCTCTACGCACCGCCGGCGGCCTGGAGCCATGGCTACCTGTGGGGCGCCGACACCGTGACGATCCCGGACGACGCGCGGTTCTCGCCGCGGGTCGACCGGATTCACCGGCCGAACAAGCTCAAGGGCTCGGTGCCGAGCGGCAAGCTCTCGGGCTACACGCTGCAGATCGACTCACCGACGGCGGTCCGGGCGCTCAACGAGCTCGTCGGCGACGGCGCCGACGCCTCGCTCGCGACCGCGGCGTTCAGCGGCGGCCCGGCCGGCACCGCGGTGTTCGGCACCGACCGTCGCACCAAGCGCGCGATCGAGGACGCGGCGCGCGAGTTCGGGCTCGACTTCGGCAAGCTGAGCTCCAACTCGCTCCCGAGCCTGAAGCCGATCGACCGCGTGCCGCGGATCGTCGTGATGAGCACGTTCGGCGACCCGCCGGCCGGCAGCACGTTGGAGAACCCGCGCGTCGACCAGAGCGTCTGGGTGCTGCGCGAGCTGGGCTTCGACGTCGCGACGACGAGCCTGTCGCAGCTCAACAACGCGGCGACCAACCCGCTGCTGGCGTATGACGTGCTGTTCAACACGACCGGCTTCCCGGCGGCGACGAACAACCAGGGGCAGCCGATCAACGTCGTCGCGCGCCAGCGGATCCCGGAGTTCTTCGCGGCCGGCGGCGACTACATCGGCGGCCAGTCCGGCGGCGCGACGTTCCTGACGGGCGCCGGCCAGGTGACCGGCCTGACGCAGGGCAACGCCGGCGGCAACGGCCGCAGCGGCATCGTGTACTGGGACAACACCGGTGGCGCGAACAGCGTCATCACCGGCGCCATGCCCGCGCGCGACACCGCGATCGTCGACCCGCCGACGTGGCTGACCGCCGTGCCGGCGGACTGGGCCGTGGACGCCAGGCTGCCGTCGTCCGGCTTCTTCGCCGCCGGCATGTGGCCGGCGGATCTGTACGGGACGGCCCCGGGCATGCCGATCATCGCCCACGGCGCGAACGCCACCTCGCGGATGGTCGTCTTCGCGAACAACCCGCTGTACCGCGCCGATCCGGAGCGCGAGTGGCCGATGGTGGCCACGGCCGCGTACTGGGCGCACAACGAGTAGTCGACACGGCGCCGGCCCCGTCCGCGGGGCCGGCGCCCCGTCGGGTTTGGCATTGCCTCGCGCGAGGTACTTAGCTGAACCGAATCGAGTACTCGACAATCCTGGTCGAGGCCGGTCCTAGGTAGGGGGCGTCATGCGGACGGGAGGCCGGTTGGATCGGGGCTGCGCGCGCAGCCGAGTGGCTTTCGGCATCTGCCTCGTCGGCGCGATCGGGCTCTTGCCCGCGCCGGCCGCTCGGGGCGATACGACCGTGCGAGCCAACCTCTATCGCGGGTGCGGGATCAGCGACAACGGGGCGAGCTTCTGTCCGACGCCGCTCGCGGTGGGCTGGGACACGGCCGGCGCCGAGCATCGGACGCTGCTCGACTTCGGCAGCCTCGGAGTTCCACCCGGCGAGTTCGTGGTCTCGGCGAAGCTCCGGGGGTCGCCGCGGACCGCGCTCGCCCCGGGCATGCTGGTCGGAGCTCACGCGGTGCAGGGGCACTGGGACGGTCACGCGGATTGGGCCATTCGCACCGATCGAGCGGACTGGTACAACCTGGGCGGGGACTTCGACGAGGCACCCGAGTCCACGACGAACCTCGGGAGCTGCTCAGGAACCTGCAGTTGGGACCTGACTCAACTGGTCCGTGAATGGCACGGTGGGGCGAGGGGGAACGAAGGCGTGATCCTCGTCGCCTCCCCCGACGGAGTGACGAGCCCCGTGGTGGAGTTCTGGGGCGCGGGAGCGCAAGCGCCGTACATCGAGATCGTCTACGACGACGCGCCGCCCGACGTCGAGCTCGAGGGCGTGCTGTACGAGGATCGTGCCACGCAGCTGCTCCCGGATCTGCACGACCTGTCCATCGCAGCCGACGACACCGGGTCCGGCGTGGATCGCGCGGAGATCCGGCTCGACGGCTCACTGGTCTTCACGGCGACGCCGGACCTGCCGTGCGACGGACCGTGCGACGTCGACGTCGATGACTACCTTCTCGACGCGACGGCGTTCTCCGGCGATCACCTGCTCGAGGTCAAGGCCTACGACGAGGCCGGCAATGTCACCACGATCGCCTGGACGGCGAACTTCGACGGTCAGGGCGAGCCGTTCGTTCCCAGCGAGCCGGTCGGCACGGACCCGGACGGCGGCATGGCGGGAAGCCTGCTCGGACCCACCTTCGCGCTCGGTTGCTCGTTCAGCTCCCGGGCACAGGCCAAGGGCGGAGTGGATCTCACGACGACGAGCGTGCGTCACGGCTCCTGGCGCGACAGCTCAGGGCGTCGGGGTCCCGAGACGACCGAGTTCCTCGCGGACGGATCGTACGTGCTCACGCGCTGCACTCCGTCTGGACAGCTCATCATCGGATGGTGGATCGGCTCCGTGCCGGTACCGGACGGTGCTCAGGCGATGCTGCCGCTGGCCTGGACGCTTGCCACGCCGACCGGGTTCGTCATGACCACGCCCGAGTACGCGAGTCCGCGCGATCCGCAGTGGGTCGCCCAGTGGCGATCCCATCGCGCGGCCATCGAACGAGCCGTGCCCGACCCGACCCGACTGCTCCCGTAGGAGAGATCTCATGACCATGCGACTGCGCCTCATGACCGCGCTCGTGACTCTCGCCCTCGGATGCGGTGCGAGCACGACCGCGCACGCCCAACAGCCCGACCTGTGCGACTGGACAGATTGGCACAGCCAACCTCAGGGGGTCTGGTTCGACGGGGACGTCCACGTCAACATCCTGAGGAACACGATCCCGTCTCGGTACAACGCCGACCGGGTCCGCCGACGGATCATGGCGGGGGCGCGCGGCTGGGCGCGCGTCCGGACGAAGTGCCGCATCCGCCATGGCAGCACCAGCGTCCGGTTCGTCTACGGCGGGCCGGATGGCAACTCGGCGACGAACTTCGGTGACAACTCGAGCAGCGTCGAGTTCCTCGGCCCGGCGACGAACTCGGACGGCGATCCCTATCTGCTCGACCCGAGGAACTGCGTGGGCGCGGGCATCATCGCCTGCGAGCACACGCAGCCTGCCGGTGGCGCAGGGACGGAGCCCGTGGCGACCGACATCGCGTTCAATGAGGACAAGAACTGGTGGGTACGGTCGCGCAGGCCTCCGATCGACGACGACGTCGTGCGCTATGACCTGATGTCGGTGGCTCTACACGAGTTCGGACACAGTTACGGCATCGGCCATACCATCCCTGGCTCCCAGGCCAGCTCGTCCGATCCGACGGCCGCCAAGTCGCAGGTGATGTACCCGAGCATCGGCGACGAGCAGCACAAACGCTATCTCGGGAGGTCGGACGTCCAGGCTCTGTGCTCCGACTACTGCTGAGAGTCGCCTTCGTTTGTCTACCGCTGGCTCTGGTCGCCGCCTCGTGCGGCGACCAGCGCCCCGCCGAGGAGGTCGACTGCGCGCCGACGATCCGGTACGAGGACACGCTGCTGACGCAGGGAGCGTTCACGCTGGAGCGCGACCTCCCACCGCGCGCCGGGACGCTCCAGGTCTCGGACGCCTGCTCGGGTGCCAGACAGACCGTTGAGACGCGACGAGGCGTCCCGCCCAGCGTGGCGCTCTTTCCGGAAGGACCCGACGAGATCGATCGGTCCAGGGCGGAGATCTACGTCGCGAACGACGCGCTCGGCTCGGTGCGCGGACATCCGCTCCATCGCGCCGTCTATGGCAGCGACGCCAAGCCGGACCTGATATCCGGACGCGCGTGCGCGCCGATCTCGTTCCGGGCCAAAGCCGTCAATGTCGACTTCGGTCAGCTGCTCGTCGATCGCGATGGTCGAGATGTGGTCGTCCGGGCGGATGCGGGGACGCTGGTCAACGGCCCGGTGATCGACGGAGTGCCACGGATCCCGAAGGGTTCGCGGCTGCGCATCGCTGCCGTTCGCTGCGAGGGCTCTCCGCGGCTCGTTGCGCGGCGGCTGACCGTGCTCTAGACGAAGCCGAAGAAAACCGCGAAGGCGGCGAGGACGAGGGCGAACGAAGCCAGCAGGCGGAGTGGCCGCGGGCGCAGCACGAGGACGGCGAGCGCGAGGAGGACGACGGCCAGGTACTCGCGCCATGGGTACGTCGTCTTGGTCGAGTTGTCGCCGACCGTGCACTTCATGCCGCCGGGCGGCCACCAGGCCGGCTCGATCGTGTAGCTCTCGGTCTCGCCGAACGGCGGGCAGACGGCCTCGAGGTCGGGGTCGACGGGCCACGCCTGCCAGACGACGAGGAAGCCGAGCACGAGGACGACAAGGGCGAGCGCTTTCACGGCTCGATGACCGTTACCCCCCGCTGGGCGAACGAACCCATGGCGGCCAGCTCGGCGCCGGCGTCGTCCAGGCCGATCGTGCGGCCGATGAGGCGGCCCGGCTCGACGGCGCCCGACTCGACCAGGCGCAGCAGCGCGTCGTAGCGGCCGACGGCCATGCCGTGGACGCCGCGCAGCGAGAGCTCGTAGGCGATCACGCGGGCCATCGGGATCGCGGTCTCGCGGTCGTCCTCGAGCATCAGGCCGACCTGCACGTGGCGGCCGCGCTTGCGGAGGGAGAGGATCGAGTTGCGGCAGGTGATCGCGCTGCCGAGCGCGTCGAGCGAGACGTGGGCGCCGCCTCGCGTGAGCTCGTGGACGAGCGCGACGGGATCGTGCTCGCTCCCGTCGATCGTGTGCGCGGCGCCGAGGGAGCCGGCGAGTTGCAAGGTCGCGGGATCGATGTCGACGGCGACGACGGTGGCGCCGAGCGCGCGGGCGATCATGACCGCCGAGAGGCCGAGGCCGCCGCAGCCGTGGACCGTGACCCAGTCGCCGGCGCGCACGTCGCTCAGCGCCGCGAAGGCGGTCATGAACCGGCAGCCGAGCGACGCGGCCTCGACGAAGCCGAGCGAGTCCGGGAGGCGGACGAGGTTGAGGTCCGCGCGCGGGAGCGCGACGAGCTCGGCGAACGAGCCCCAGGCGGTGAAGCCGGGCTGGAAGTCGGCGTCGCAGATCTGCGTCCAGCCGTGGCGGCACGGCTCGCAGCGCCCGCAGCCGCAGCAGAACGGCACCGTCACGCGGTCGCCGACGGCGAAGCCGCGGACCTCGGGGCCCACCTCCGCCACCTCGCCGGCCAGCTCGTGGCCCGGCACGTGCGGGAGCGAGATCGCCGGATCGTGGCCCATCCAGCCGTGCCAGTCGCTGCGGCAGACGCCGGTCGCGCGCACGGCGACCACGACGCCGTCGGCGGGCGGCGAAGCGTCCGGGACGGTCTCGACTGCCGCCGGCTCGCCGAAGGCGCGCACCACGGCGGCTCTCATCGGGCGAGTGTGACATCAGTCACGGTCAACAACTCTCAATCACATATCAGGCCATGACCGCCGAAGATCAGTAGTGGATGATCCGTCTCCTCGACAACGCACGCTCGCGCCTGCGCGGACGCATGCTGCCGATCGTGCAGAACGCGACGGCCGCGATGGCCGCGTGGCTGCTCGCGACCGCGCTGCTGCCCGACCCGCGCCCCGCCTTCGCTGCGATCGCCGCCGTGATCGCCGTCGGCGTCACGCACGGCCAGCGCACCGGCCGCGCCTTCCAACTCGTCGGCGGCGTCGTGCTCGGCATCACCATCGCCACGCTGCTCATCTCCGTCATCGGCACCGGCGCCTGGCAGATCGCCGTGCTCGTCGTGCTCGCCATGACGGCGGCCACCGTGCTCGGCGCCGGCGAGATCGTCGTCGTCGAGTCGGCCGTCTCCGCCATCCTGCTCGTCGCGCTCGACCCCGGCGCGGCCGAGGGCGGCTTCTCGGCGACCCGCATCGCCGAGGGCGCCATCGGCGGCGCCGTCGCGCTCGCTGTCAGCTCGTTCCTCTTCCCGCCCGACCCGGCGCTGGCCCCCGGTCGCCTCGCCCAGGCGATGTTCGTGGAGCTCGGGCGCGCGCTCGAGCGGATCGCGACCGCGCTCGAGGCGCGCGACCCCGGCGCCGCCGAGCGCGCGCTGATCGACGCTCGCGGCATCGACGAGATGATCCGCGAGGTCGAGGAGGAGGTCAGCACCGGCCAGGAGACCGCCAAGTTCACGCCGCCACGTCGCTCCTCGCGCGCTCTGCTCGACCGCTACGCCCGCAGCATCCCGCAGGTCGACTACGCGGTCCGCAACACGCGCGTGCTCGCCCGCCACGTGATCACCCTCGTGCGCGACGAAGAGGAGGTGCCGGAGGCCCTGCCCGCCTCCGTACGCGACCTCTCGAGCTCCGTCTGGGAGCTGGCCGCCTCCTACGACGCGCCGCAGCACGCCGAGCCCGCCCGCCGGCTGGCCGTCCAGGCCGCCGCCGGCGCCGCCGCGATCCCGGAGGCGAGCACCGACCTCATCCTCGTGCGCGGGCAGGTGCGCTCCGCCGCGGCCGACCTCGTCCGCGCCGCCGAGCTGGTCACCGGCGACGAAGAGACGCTCGAGGACCGGCCCACCGAAGAGCTGCTCGTCGCGCCCGCGGTCGCCTAGGCGTAACCGGCTCACTCTCCGGTGCGTCCGTGGGTTCCGGTCGCCGCCGGGACTGACTTACGATCGCCCCGATGGCCGTCCTGGCCGAACCCGCGCCGCGACCGTTGCGCCTCGCCACCTGGCATGCCGGTGAGGGAGATCGGGTCCGCATCGCGCCGCTGTACCTGAGCCCGGTGGTCTCGCTCGGCACGTTCTGGTGCGCGCCGGACGACGTGCGCTGGTCGCTGGACAACTTCGTGGGCGAGGTCGCGCACATCGTGTTCCCGGCCACGCCCGTGTGGATCAGCGTCCAGGGCCGCGAGCCCACGCTTGCCGGCCCCAACCATGCGGTGTTCTTCAACTCGGGCGACGTCTTCCGCCGCCGCCGCTTCAACGGCTACGGCGACCGCAACCACTTCATGGTCGTCGGCGAGGACACGATGGAGGAGTGGGTGCGCGGCGCGCGCTTCCCGGACCAGCTCGGCAAGCTCCTCCCGCGTCCGTACCTGACCGCGCGCGCGATCGCGCGGGCGCTCAGCTCGGGCGCCGACGACCTGGCCGTGGAGGAGCAGCTGCTGCGGCTCGGGCACGCCACGGTGACCGGCGCCTTCGCGTTCGACGAGCGCCCGCCGCGCCGGCGGCGCCGCCAGCCGGTCATGGTCGAGGACGCCAAGGCGCTGCTGAGCGCGCGCTTCACCGAGCACCTCACGCTGGAGGAGGTCGGCCGCGCCGTCAACGTCTCGCCGTTCCACCTCGCACGCTCGTTCCGGCGCCAGACCGGCTACACGCTGCACGAGTACCGCACGCACCTGCGCCTGCGCGCCGCGCTCGAGCGGCTAGGTGCGGGCGACGAGGACCTGGCCGTGATCGCCCGCGCCGTCGGCTTCTCGAGCCACAGCCACCTCACGGCGAGCTTCCACCGCGCCTTCGGCGTCCCGCCGTCCTGCGTGCGCAAGCGGGCTCTCCCTCCGTACGCGTAGTATCCGCAGCGTGGGGGACGAGGTCGCCGCCACCGTCTTTACCGGTGAGGACCGCAAGCGCTACCGCGAGAAGGTGAAGCGGTGCCTTGACGTGTTCGCCCGCATGCTCTCCGAGGCGCGGTTCGACGGCGACCGCCGCTCGATCGGGCTGGAGATCGAGCTCAACATCACCGAGGAGACCGGCGACCCCGCGCTGGCCAACCAGCACGTGCTGGAGATGATCGCCGACCCGGCCTGGCAGACCGAGCTGGCCCAGTTCAACATCGAGATCAACATCCCGCCGGCCACCCTCGAGGGAGGTCTCTTCAGCGACCTCGAGGACGCGGTGCGCAAAAGCCTCAACCACGCCGAGGAGGGCGCGCAGAAGGCGCACACGCGGCTAGTGATGGTGGGCATCCTGCCGACGCTCAGTGAGGACCAGCTCAGCGGCTCCGTGCTGACCGCCAACCCGCGCTACGAGCTGCTCAACGAGCAGATCTTCGCCGCCCGCGGCGAGGACCTGCACCTGGCCATCGACGGCGTCGAGCGGCTGTCCGTCTACGCGGACACGATCGCGCCGGAGGCGGCGTGCACGAGCGTGCAGCTCCACCAGCTCGTCGACCCGAGCAAGTTCGCCAACCACTGGAACGCGGCCCAGTGCATCGCCGGCATCCAGCTCGCGGTGGGCGCCAACTCGCCGTTCTTCTTCGGGCGCGAGCTGTGGCGGGAGACGCGGATCGCTCTCTTCGAGCAGGCGACCGACACCCGCTCGGAGGAGCTCAAGGCGCAGGGCGTGCGCCCGCGCGTGTGGTTCGGCGAGCGCTGGATCACCTCCATCTTCGACCTCTTCGAGGAGAACGTCCGCTTCTTCCCCTCGCTGCTGCCGGTGGTCGAGGACGAGGAGCCGGAGGAGGTGCTCGAGCGCGGCGACACGCCGCGGCTGCAGGAGCTGCGGCTGCACAACGGCACGATCTACCGCTGGAACCGCCCGATCTACGACGTCGTCCGCGGCCGCCCGCACCTGCGGGTCGAGAACCGCGTGCTCCCGGCCGGCCCGACGGTGGTCGACACGCTGGCCAACGCCGCCCTCTACTACGGGCTCGTGCGCGTCCTGGCCGACGAAGACCGACCGCTGTGGACGCAGATGTCGTTCTCGGCCGCCGAGGCGAACTTCCACGCGGGCGCGCGCGAGGGCATCGACGCCCGCGTGTACTGGCCGGGCGTCGGCGAGGTGCCCGTCGCGGAGCTCGTGCTGCGCAAGCTGCTCCCGATGGCGTACGACGGACTCGAGCGCTGGGGCGTCGACGCGGCCGACCGCGACCGCCTGCTCGGGATCGTGGAACGCCGCTGCGTCGAGGGCCGTAATGGGGCGACATGGATGGCGGGCACGTTCCACCGGCTCTACGACCGGCTCGACCGCTTCGACGCCCTGCGCGAGATGACCGTGCGCTACCGCGAGCACATGCACTCCAACGAGCCGGTCCACACCTGGCCGCTCGACTGACAGCGCTGCTCGTCGCGCTGCTGCTGATCGGCTGCGGCGAGGAGGAGCAGCGGAGCGCGCCGCCGGATCGCGGCGGCCTCGAGGTCGAGGTCGTCGCCGAGGGTCTCGAGGTCCCGTGGGAGATCGCCTGGCTGCCGGACGGCCGGGCGCTCGTCACCGAGCGGCCCGGCCGCATCCGCTTCCTCGACGGCGACGTCGTCGCCGAGGTGCCGGTCAGCGCGGAGGGCGAGGGCGGCCTGATGGGGCTCGCGCTGGACCCCGAGTTCGAGACGCAGCCCTTCGTGTACCTGTACTTCACGACCGGCGACGGGATGCAGCTCGAGCGCTGGCGCTTCGAGGGCGACCGGCTCACGCGCGAGGCGAGCCTGATCGACGGCGTGATCGAGGCCGGGCCGGTCCACGACTCGGGCAGGATCGCTTTCGGGCCCGGCCGCGCGCTCTACGTGGCCACCGGCGACGCCGGCAACGGAGAGCTGGCTCAGGACCCGCAGTCGCTGAACGGCAAGTACCTGCGGCTGACCGACTACCGCGGCGGACCGGTGCCGCCCGAGATCTACTCCCTCGGCCACCGCAACCCGCAGGGCTTCGACTGGCAGCCCGACACGGCGCGGATGTTCTCGACCGAGCACGGTCCGAGCGGCTTCGACGGCGAGCAGGGCTTCGACGAGGTCAACGAGATCGTCGAGGGTGAGAACTACGGCTGGCCGGAGGTCTACGGCTCAGGCCACGGCGACTTCAAGGCGCCGCTGAAGGTCTACGAGGAGGCGATCGCGCCGTCCGGCGCCACGTTCTGGAAGGGCGAGTTCATCTTCGCCACGCTGCGCGGCGAGGCGCTCCGGCGGCTCGACCTCGACAGCGGCGAGGACGAGGTGCTGCTCGAGGGCGAGTACGGCCGCCTGCGCACGGTCCGCGTCGGGCCCGACGGCGCGCTCTACGTGCTCACCAGCAACCGCGACGGACGCGGGTCGCCGGACGACGCCGACGATCGTGTCCTGCGCTTGACCGAGGGCTAGGATCCGACCTGGATGAGCCAGTCAGAGCCCACCGTTGCGATCGACGCGCTCGAGACGTTCGTCGAGCTCCTGGCGCGCGTGGAGGCCGACGGCTCGACCGACGACTTCTACAGCCGCCTCTGCGAGGCGACGTGCCGCGTCGCGTCGATGGACCGGGCGGTGATCTTCCGCTACGACGACGCGCGCCGCCGGGTCCACGCCGCGGGCGCCTACGGGATCGACCTCGAGCTGTTCGAGAACGCGCACCTGACCGTCGAGTCGGCGCCGATCGCGCGCCAGGCGCTCGAGGAGGACCGCGTGATCGAGGTCCGCGACGACGACACGCCGGAGGTCCCCGACGAGTACCGCGACCTGCTCCGCGAGGCGACGCTGGTCTGCACGCCGATGTCGGCCGCCGGCCGCTGGCTCGGGGTCATCCTGTCGGACCGCGGGCCGGGCAGCGCGCCGCTGAAGGCCAAAGAGCGCCAGGCGCTGTGGGCGCTCGGCAAGACGGCCGCCCTGGCCACCCACGCGCGGCTCGCCACCAACCAGCACGCGCGGGCGCGTCAGCTGCAGGAGCGGATCGATCTCGCGCGCGACGTGCACGAGGGCGTGATCCAGCGGCTGTTCGGCGTGCAGCTCGTGTTCTCCAGCCAGGCCGAGCTGTCGCCCGAGGCGCGCGAGCGGATCGCCGCCGAGCTGCAGGCCGCGCTGTTCGATCTGCGGCGGGCGCTGCAGCGCCCGCTCGGCCGCGTGGCGCCGGACACGCACACGACCCTGCTGGAGGAGGTCGGCAGGCTGCGGCGCGAGCATCCGGACCTGGCGATCAAGCTGACGCCCGGCTCCGAGCGCGTTGAGGTGCCGCGGGCGATCGAGGCGCTCGCGCAGTCGGTGCTCGCCGAGGCGGTCCGCAACGCGCACAAGCACGCGCGGCCCTCGAAGGTCGAGGTGACGCTCGACCGCACCGACGGCACGCTCACGCTCGAGGTCGCCAACGACGGCGTCTCGGGCCGGCCGCGGCAGACCGGCATGGGGCTGCGGCTGGCGGCGCTGGAGGCACTGCAGGTGGGCGGCATCGTCGAGTTCGGCGAGCGCGAGCCCGGAACGTGGCGAGTCCGACTGGCGGTGCCGGTTGACCGCGCCTGACGTCAACCCGAGCCGCCTCGCCTCGGGTGGCGGCGGCGAGCGGCGCCTGCGCGTGCTGATCGTCGACGACCACGAGGTCGTGCACTGGGGCTTCCGGCTCATGCTGGGCGAGCAGCCGTGGGTCGAGCGCTGCGTCAGCGCCCGCAACTCGGAGGAGGCGGTCGCGCTCACGCGCCGCTACGAGCCGCACGTCGCTCTGGTGGACCTGTTCGTCGGCCAGGAGTCGGGGGCGGAGATCTGCGAGCGCCTGCGCGAGATCTCGCCGCAGACCAACGTGCTGATGATCTCCGGCGCGGGCCGCATCTCGCCCAACGCGGCGCGGGCGGCCGGCGCGGCGGGGTTCATCTCCAAGGACTGGCCGGCGGCGGACATCGCGGGCGCGGTGCGCATGGTGGGTCTCGGCATGACCGTGTTCCGGCCGCACGAGGCGCCGCAGGGCCCGCCTTTGAGCGAGCGCGAGCGCGAGGTGCTGGAGGCGATCGCGGGCGGCGCCACCAACCGCGAGATCGCCGGGACGCTGTTCCTGTCGCCGCACACGGTCAAGGAGCACACCTCGACCCTGTATCGCAAGCTGGGCGTGCGGAACCGCGCTGAAGCGGTACAGAAGGCCCAGCGTCTCGGCCTGATCAGCTGAGCCGCCCGCGTTCTCCCAACATTCCTCAACATCACCCCGGGGGGAGGCACACCCCCCGGCCGGGGGGTTCGACCGCACCAACGCTGTGACCACCTGTATCGCGTGGTGATGGTGGTCGTGTGACCTCGATCACCGACCCCACTGCTCCGGTCGCGCTGTTTCCGGGCCAGGGCAGCCAGACACCTGAGATGCGAGAGCTCGTCGCAGAGCGCGTCCCCGACCTGCTGGAGCGCGTGACGGCGCTCGTGGGCGAGGACCCGTTCCCGCGCGCCGGCGAGTCGACCCGCTTCGCCCAGCCCGCCATCTTCTGCGCCAGCCTCGCCGGCTGGGACGCGCTCGAGCTCGAGGCCGTCGCCGGCGCCGGCCACTCGCTCGGCGAGCTGGCCGCGCTCGCCGCTGCCGGCGTGCTCGAGCGCGACGACGCGCTCCGCCTCGTCGTGCTCCGCGGCAAGCTGATGGCCGAGGCCGACGACGTCGGCTCGATGCTCGCGCTGATGGGCGCGAGCGAGGAGGAGGCTGCGGCGATCGCCGAGGCCGCCGGCGTGACCGTCGCCAACGACAACGCGCCCGGCCAGGTCATCCTGTCGGGCCCGCGCGACAAGCTCGAGACGGCCGAGGAGGCCGCTCGCGAGTACGGCCGCCGCACGATCGCCGTCGACGTAGCCGGCGCGTTCCACTCGCCGAGCATGGAGCCGGCCGTCGAGCCGTTCCGCGCCGCGCTCGACGAGACCGAGCTGCACGAGCCGTCCTTCACCGTCTTCTCGTCGCTGACCACCCAGCCGTTCGACGACGTGCGCGACGAGTTGACCAAGGTTTTGACACGCCCCGTGCGCTGGCGCGAGACCGTGCTGGCCATGCACGAGGCCGGGGGGCGCCGCTTCGTCGAGGTCGGGCCGGGCAAGGTGCTCGCCCGCCTGGGCAAGCGCATCCTGCCCGACTGCCGAGTCGAGACCCCCGCCGAGGAGCTAGTCCATGCGTAGCGCCGAGCTGCCCGCAGACCTCGCAACGATCGCCCGCGAGGCCACCCGCAACGGCAACATGCGGACGGAGCCGCGCACGGCCCGGGTCCTCGGCCTCGGCCACCACGTGCCGCCGGAGGTCGTCCCCAACGGCGCCATCGCCGAGCGCATCGGCGTCGACGACGCCTGGATCCAGAAGCGGACCGGCATCAAGTCGCGCCGCCGCGCGCTGCCGCACGAGACGCTCGTCGGAGTACGCGACCTTCGCGGGCCGCAAGGCCCTCCAGGACGCGGGCGTCGACCCGCGCGACGTCGACCTCGTGCTCGTGGCGACGATGACGCCCGACGACATCACGCCGAACGCCGCGCCGGTCGTGGCCAACGCGCTCGGCGCCGAGAACGCCGGGGCGATCGACATCGGCGCCGCCTGCACCGGCTGGCTCGCCGCCCTGCGCCTGGCCGCCGGCCAGGTCGAGACCGGCCGCGCCGAGCGCGTGCTGGTGATCGGCGCCGAGCTGCTCACCCGCATCACGAACTTCGACGACCCGAAGACCGCCGCCCTGTTCGGCGACGGCGCGGGCGCCGTGCTGATCGGCCACGAGGGCGAGGGCGACATCGGTCCGATCGTGCTGGCCGCCGACGGCTCGCTGGGCGACCGCATCACGGCCAACCACGAAGACCGCGTGCTCGTCATGGACGGCCACTCGACCTACATGACCGCGGTCAAGCGCCTCAGCGAGGCCACCGTTGCCGCCGTCGCGCGCGCCGGCCTCGAGCTCGACGACATCGATCTCTTCGTCTACCACCAGGCCAACGGCCGGATCATCCGCGCCGTCGGCGAGCGGCTCGACCTCGAGCCCGCCCGCGTGGCCGACTACGTCGCCCACATGGCCAACACCTCGGCCGCCTCGATCCCGCTCACGCTCTCGCTGCTGCGCGAGGACGGGCGGCTGCGCCCCGGCCAGAAGGTCCTGATCGCCGCCATCGGCGCGGGCTTCACCTGGGGCGCCGGCGTCATCGAATGGGGAGTGTCGCTAGCTTGGCCCGCCCCGAGAACGCCACCGCACTGGTCACCGGCGCCTCCAAGGGCATCGGCGCCGCGATCGCGAAGGCGCTGGCCGACGACGGCTGGCAGGTCGCGGTCAACTACCGCTCCGACGAGGACGGCGCCAAGGCCACCGTGAAGGCGATCGAGGACGCGGGCGGCAAGGCCGCCGCGTTTCACGCCGACGTCACCAACGGCGCGCCCGACGAGCTCTTCAAGCAGGTCGAGGAGGAGCTCGGCCCGGTGCTCGCGCTCGTCAACAACGCCGGCGTGACCGCCGACGGGCTGGCCATCCAGCTCGACGACGAGGCGTGGGACAAGCGTGATCGGCACCAACCTGACCGCCGCCTTCCGCCTCACCCGCCGCGCGATGCGGCCGATGATCAAGGCCCGCTACGGGCGGATCGTCAACGTCGCCTCCGTCGTCGGACCCCGCGCCAACGCGGGCCAGTCCAACTACGCCGCGGCCAAGGCCGGCCTGATCGGCATGACCAAGACCGTCGCCGCCGAGGTCGCGCGGCGCGGCGTGACCGTCAACGCGGTCGCACCAGGCTTCATCGAGACCGAGATGACCAAGGACGTACCTGACGCCGTCATCGAGGCCATCCCGGCCCGCCGTGTCGGCACCCCGGAGGACGTGGCCGCCGCCGTGCGGTTCCTCGCCTCCGAGGACGCCGGCTACGTGACCGGGACGACCCTGTTCGTCGACGGCGGCATGTCCGCCTGACAAAGGAGAAACCAGAGACCATGGCTGCCACCGTCACCCCCGAGGCCGTCGAGAAGACCGTCACCGAGGCGCTCCCGCAGTTCGGCGTCGACGAGTCCGCAGATCTCGCGCGACGCCACGTTCGAGGAGCTCGACGTCGACTCGCTCGACCTCGCCGAGCTCTCGCAGATCATCGAGGACGAGTACGGCGTCCAGCTCAAGGGCGACGACGTCGGCAAGATCAAGACCGTCGGCGACGCGATCGACCTGGTGGTGAGCCGCGCAGGATGAATCGCGAGATCGTCGTCACCGGCGTCGGCGCCGTGACCCCGCTCGGGGTCGGCGCCCGCACGCTCTATGAACGCTGGCGGGCCGGCGAGTCCGGCATCGAGGACGGTGTCGGCGCCGCCACCGAGTTCGACCCGACCGAGTACCTGACCGTCAAGCAGGCGCGCCGCGCGGACCGCTTCTCGCAGTTCGCGATGGTCGCCTCCGACGAGGCGCTCGCCGAGGCCGGCTGGAAGGACGAGCTGCCGTACGACGCCGACCGCGTCGCCACGCTGATCGGCACGGGCATCGGCGGCATCGGGACGCTCGAGGCCAACCACAAGAAGCTGCTCGAGTCCGGGCCCGAAGGCCGTCTCGCCGCTCTCGATCCCGCTGCTGATGGGCAACTCCGCCTCGGCGGCCGTGTCCATGCGCCACGGCCTGCGCGGCCAGTCGTTCGCCACGCTGTCCGCCTGCGCGGCGGGCGCGCACGCGATCGGCACCGCCGCCCGCATGATCCAGTGCGGCGACGCCGACGCGGTCGTCACCGGCGGCTCCGAGGCCGCGCTGACGCCGCTCGCCACCGCCGCCTTCGCGGCGCTCGACGCGCTCAGCGACGAGGGCATCTCGCGCCCGTTCGACGCCCAGCGCGACGGCTTCGTCATGGGCGAGGGCGCCGCGGTGCTGGTGCTCGAGGACGGCGAGCGCGCGCGCGCGCGCGGCGCGACCATCCTCGCCCCGCTCGCCGGCTACGGCGCGTCCTCGGACGCCTACCACCTGACCGCCCCGGAGAAGGACGGCGGGGGCGCGATCGAGGCGATGGAGGCCGCGCTCAACGACGCCGGCTACGGCCCGCAGGACGTCGTCTACGTCAACGCGCACGGCACCTCGACGCCGCTCAACGACCGCGCCGAGACGATCGCGATCAAGTCGGTCCTCGGCGACGGCGTCCCGGTGTCCTCGCTGAAGTCGTCCATCGGCCATCTGCTCGGCGCCGCCGGCGCCGTGGAGGCCGTGGCCACGATCCTGGCGCATGCGCGACCGGGTCGCTCCGCCCACCCTCAACTACGAGCACCCGGACGAGGGTCTCGACCTCGACTACGTCCCCAACGAGGCGCGGACCTGGACATCAACGGCAAGCCGGCCGTGGCCCTGTCCAACGCGTTCGGCTTCGGCGGGCACAACGCCGTGCTCTGCCTGGAGGTTGCATGACCGTCGAGATGATCCGCTCCGACCAGGAGCAGGAGCGCCTGTCGCCCGTCGAGCGCCTCGAGGCGCTCTGCGACCGCGGCTCGCTGACGCTGCTGCGCTCGGACGTCCGCTCGCGGCGCATGGGCGAGAAGGCGCGCGCCGGGACGGCGTGATCGCCGGCGCCGGCCGCGTCGACGGCCGGCCGGTGTTCTGCTACGCGCAGGACCCGTCGTACCTCGGCGGCTCGCTCGGCGAGCAGCACGCCGACTCGATCGTGAAGGTGCTCCGGCTCGCCGGCCGCGCCGGCGCGCCCGTCGTCGGCTTCATCGAGTCCGGCGGCGCGCGCATGCAGGAGGGCACGGCGGCGCTCGCCGGCTACGCCCGCATCTTCCGCGAGCACGTCGCGCTGAGCGGCAAGATCCCGCAGATCTCGGTGATCTGCGGCGCCTCGCGCCGGCGGCGGCTCGTACTCGCCCGCGCTGACCGACTTCGTGATCATGACCGAGCGGGCGAACATGTTCCTCACCGGCCCCGCCGTCGTCCGCGAGGTCATGGGCGAGGACGTCAGCGCCGCCGAGCTCGGCGGCCACAAGGTCCACGAGCGCAACGGCGTGGCGCACTTCGTCGCCCCGACGGACGCCGACGCGGCGCTGACCTCGCGCGCGACCTGCTCGACCACCTGCCCGTCCAACACCGGCGAGCGCGCCCCGCAGTGGCGCCCGGTCGGCCCGGT
Organism: uncultured Solirubrobacteraceae bacterium; assembly: GCA_963835525.1. Taxonomy (GTDB): domain Bacteria; phylum Actinomycetota; class Thermoleophilia; order Solirubrobacterales; family Solirubrobacteraceae; genus DASSUW01. The sequence continues at coordinate 5,053 of CAWIFM010000006.1, read as the reverse complement.
CGGCTACGACGCCGGCGAGCCGGTGCCGGACGACGAGCGCAAGCGTCTACGACGTGCGCGACGTCATCCGCGGCGTGGTCGACGGCGGCCGCCTGCTCGAGTGCGCGCCCGAAGTGGGCGCGCAACATCGTCTGCGGGTTCGCCCGCATGGACGGCCGCCCGTCGGCGTGATCGCCAACCAGCCGAAGCTACCTCGGCGGCGTGCTCGACGCCGAGTCGGCCTCCAAGGGCGCGCGCTTCGTGCGCACCTGCAACGCGTTCGGCCTGCCGCTGGTCGTGCTGGTCGACACGCCGGGCTTCATGCCCGGCACCCGGCAGGAGCAGTCGGGCGTGATCCGCCACGGCGCCAAGCTCGTGCACGCGTTCGCCGAGGCGACCGTGCCGAAGGTGACCGTCGTGCTGCGCAAGGCGTTCGGCGGCGCGTTCATCGCCATGAACGCGCGCGACCTCGGCGCCGACTACACGTTCGCGTGGCCGCAGCGCCCAGCTCGGCGTCATGGGCGCCAAGCAGGCCGTGACGATCGTCAACCGCCGCGACATCGCGGCCGCCGACGACCCCGACGCCGCGCGCGACGAGTTCGCCGACGAGTACGCCGACGAGCACCTGAGCGCCGGCACCGCCGCCGCCGAGGGCTACATCGACGAGGTCATCCTGCCCGGCGACACGCGCCGCCGGCTGTGCGAGGCGCTGTCCACGCTCGACGCGATCGCGCAGCCCGCCGCAGGGCGTGCGGAACATCCCCCTATGATGCCGCATCACCGACCGATCAGCTGGCCGGCGCCCTTCGAGGAGCTCGAGGCCGGCCAGGAGTTCACCACCCGCGGGCGCACCGTCACCGAGGCCGACGTCGTCGGCTTCGCGGCGCTCACCGGCGACTGGCACCCGCAGCACACCGACGCCGAGTGGGCGGCGGACGGGCCGTTCGGCGAGCGGATCGCCCACGGGCTGCTCGTCGTCTCGTTCGCCGTCCGGCCTCGTGCCGTTCGACCCCGACCGCGTGATCGCGCTGCGGCGCGTGGCCGACGCGACCTTCAAGCGCCCGGTGCGCTTCGGCGACACGATCCACGTCGAGGGCAAGGTCGCCGAGCTCGGCGCAGGCTCCGACGAGCGCCGGGCTCGTGGCGTTCGCGTGGACCGTCGTCAACCAGGACGACCGCACGCGTGTGCCGCGCGCGCGTCGAGGTGCTCTGGCGCCGCGACGGGCTCGCCGAGGTCGAGACCGAGCGCAACGACGACTTCGTCCCGCATCCCGCTCTCGAGATGCGCATGCTCGAAGGCAAGAAGCTCCTCATCACCGGCGTCGTCAACCGCGAGTCGATCGCGTACGAGGTCGCGCGCCAGGCCCAGGAGGCCGGCGCCGAGGTGATCCTCACCGGGTTCGGCCGCGCGAAGCGCATGACCGAGCGGTCGGCGACCAAGCTCGCCGCAGCCGCCCGACGTGCTCGAGCTCGACGTCAACAGCCCCGAGGACCTCGAGGCGCTGGCGGACGAGCTGCGCGAGCGCTGGGGCCGCGTCGACGGCGTCCTGCACGCGATCGCGTTCGCGCCCGAGGACGCGCTCGGCGGCAACTTCCTCGACACGCCGCCCGAGAGCGCCGAGGTGGCGTTCCGGACCAGCGCGTTCTCGCTGAAGGCGCTGGCCGCCGCGCTCGCCGACCTGTTCCCCGAGGAGGGCGCGAGCGTCGTCGGGCTCGACTTCGACGCCCAGGTCGCCTGGCCGGTCTACGACTGGATGGGCGTCGCCAAGGCGGCGCTGGAGGCGACCTCGCGCTACCTGGCGCGCGACCTCGGCCCGCGCGGCGTGCGCGTGAACCTCGTGTCCGCCGGCCCGCTGGGCACGCTCGCCGCGCGCGGCATCCCCGGCTTCGGCGACCTCGCCGACGGCCTGGCAGCGCCAGGCGCCGCTCGGCTGGGACACCGACGACCCGGCGCCCGTCGCGGCGGCGATCCTGTTCCTGCTCAGCGACCTGGCGCGCGGCGATCACCGGCGAGATCCTGCACGTCGACGGCGGCTTCCACGCGATGGGCACTGCGCTCGCGCCGGTGACCGAGGAGGCGACCGCATGAGGCCGCCCGTCTTCCTCACCGGCGCGACCGGCTTCCTCGGCATGGAGGTGCTCGCGCGGCTGCTCGAGGCCGGCGACCGCGAGGTCGTCGCGCTCGTGCGCGCGGCCGACGACGCGGCCGCCGAGGAGCGCCTCGACGGCGTGCTGGCCAAGCTCTGGCGCGACCCGTCGCCGTACCGCGACCGCGTCCGCGCGGTGGCCGGCGACGTCACCAGCGCCGGGCTGGGCATCGAGCGCGGCGAGCGCACCGCGCTGGCCGAGGAGGTCGGCGCGATCCTGCACTGCGCGGCCTCGATCTCGTTCGACCTGCCGCTCGACGAGGCGCGCGCAGATCAACGTCGAGGGCACGCGCGAGATGATCGGCTTCGCGCGCGAGTGCAAGGCGCTCGGCCGCCTGGAGCGCTTCGTGCACGTCTCGACCGCCTACGTGGCCGGCAAGCACGCGGGCACGTTCCGCGAGCGCCAGCTCGACGCGGGCCAGGAGTTCCGCAACACCTACGAGCAGACCAAGTGGGAGGCCGAGCACATCGTGCGCGAGGCCGACCGACCTGGCGCCGGCGATCGCGCGGCCGAGCATCGTCATGGGCGAGTCCGACTCCGGCTGGACGCCGGCCTTCAACGTCCTCTACTGGCCGCTGCGGGCGTTCTCGCGCGGGCTGTTCGACGCGATCCCGGCGCTGCCGATCGGCCCACGTCGACGTCGTGCCGGTCGACTACGTGGCCGACGCGCTCGTGCACCTGCTCGACGTCGGCGACCAGGGCGTGTTCAACCTCGTCGCCGGCCGCGACGCGCCGTTCGCCAACGAGCTCGTCGAGCTCGCGTGCGACCGCTTCGACCGGCCGCGCCCCGAGGTCGTCGACGGCGGCGGGCCCGACGACGACGAGCACGGCGCGGTCTACATGCCGTACTTCGACATGGAGGTCGTGTTCGACGACTGCCGCGCGCAAGGCGCTGCTCGGCCCGGCCGGGCATCCGCCCGCCGCGGCTCGCCGACTTCTTCGGCACGCTGATCGACTACGCCGAGGAGGTCCGCTGGGGCAAGCGGGCGATGACCCGCGAGGAGGCGCGCGAGCGCTTCAGCACGGCGAGCCGGCCGCGGCCTAGGCTGACGTCCACCTCGAGCGCCGAGTGGTCGCTGAGGCCGCCGTCGCGCCAGGCGTGGTGGTAGGTCGGCGGCGACCGGCTCGAGCTCGGCCGAGACGAAGACGTGGTCGAGGCGCCAGCCGCCGCCGTGGGAGAAGACCCAGCTCGGCTCCTTGCGCTCGTAGCCGTGCAGGGCGCGGAACGCGTCGGCGAAGCCGAGGTCGCGCAGGCCCGGGACGACGCCGAGCTCGGCGCCGTCCCACCGCTCGCCGCGCTCCTCGCGCAGGCGCTCGCGCGTGTCGCGCGCGAACGAGATCACCGTGCCGTCGGGGTGCTCGCGGCGCGGCGTGTTGAGGTCGCCGCAGAGGATGCGCGGGCCGGTCCCGGCCTCGAGGCCGGCGCGCATGGCCGCGAGCGTGTCGGGCTTGACCCAGCCGTTGGCGGCGTTGGGCACGTGGGCGGCGTGCACGGCGACGCCGTCGACCGTCGGCGGCGAGCGTGCGTCTCCGGCCACGGCACGCGCGAGCGCGTCGGCCGGCGCGAGCGGCTCGCGCGCCGCGATCATCACGACCGTGCGCCGGCGCGGCCGGGACGGTCCGCGCGCAGCGAGCACGGGGGAGGCCGATGGTCGCGAGCGCGGCCGCCACAGCGGCCACGAGCGCGCGGTGATCTCCTGCAGCGCGACGACGTCCGGCCGCGCTCGGCGAGCGCCGCCGCCTGCTCGGCCAGCACCGCGTGCGGCGGTTGACGTTCCAGCTGATCAGCCGCACGCTCGCGGATCCGCTGCGCGACGAGCGCCGGGGCCTCCTCGGGGAGGAAGTGCCCGGCGCCGTCGACGATCTCCACCTCGCCGGGGAAGTTCGCCGCGACGTAGCGGCCGAGCGGCTCGCGGCTAGCCGATCATCAGCCGCGCGGGCACCGTGAGCCGCGCCGGCGGCGCCGTGAGCTCGCGCGGAGGAAGGTGCGGTACAGCCGCGCCGGTCGCGCGCCGCAGCGGCGCGCACGGCGGCGACGTAGTCGTCGACCTCGCCGGCGCGTCCAGCCGGCGTCGTCGCGCCGGCCGTCCTCGAGGATCTTGCGCGGGCGGCCGCCGTGGCGCGTCACCGCCGGCAGGTAGAGCGGCAGCTGGTAGGCGAGCCGGTAGGCGTTGCGGGCGCGCCAGGCGTCGGGACCCACGGGTGCCCGATCCACAGCGCGAGCAGCCCCGAGAACCGCTCGGGCGCGGTGAGCGCGGCCAGGATCGCCGCCCAGCCGCCCCAGTCGTGGCCGACCAGGCGCACCCGCTCGAGGCCGAGCACGTCGAGCAGCGCGAGCGCGTCGTCGGCGACGCGCTGCTTGGGGAAGTCGCCGTCGGCCGGCCAGCCCGACCAGCCGAAGCCGCGCATGTCCGGGCACATCACGCGGAACTCGCCCTCCAGCTCCGGCGATCACCGCCCGCCACGACCACCAGTGCTGCGGCCAGCCGTGCAGCGCGAGCACCGCCGGGGCGTCCGGAGGACCGTGCGCCGGCGACGTGCACTCGCACTCCGGTCGGGAGCTCGTGGAAGCTATGCTCGACGCCCTCCAGAGGCGGCATGGGGGGGGACATGCGCCACACGCTACGGGTAGCTCGCCTGCCATGCGTCTCGTCCTCGTCGTCGTCTTCGTCCTCCTGCTCGCCGCTCCGGCGACGGCCCGCACCCGCGCCTATGGAGCGCCCGGCACGCGGCCGACGTGGACGCCGGCCGACAAAACCGCGTTCGGGACGTCGAGCACCCCGGCCAGTCGCGTCTGGTTCACGCTGCGCCAGCGCGAGCTGACCGAGGTCTTCTTCCCCGATCTCGGGACGCCCGCCATCCGCAGCCTCGAGTTCGTCGTCAGCCGCCCCGGCGGGATGACGGCCGTCGACCGCGAGACGCTGCA
>CAWIFM010000005.1:0-29878 GCA_963835525.1 uncultured Solirubrobacteraceae bacterium | reverse complement strand
AGGCGGTCGCGCTGACGCGCCGCTACGAGCCGCACGTCGCGCTGGTGGACCTGTTCGTCGGCCAGGAGTCGGGGGCGGAGATCTGCGGCGAGCGCCTGCGTCAGATCTCGCCGCAGACGACCGTGCTGATGATCTCCGGCGCGGGCCGCAATCGCCCAACGCGGCGCGGGCGGCCGGCGCGGCGGGGTTCATCTCCAAGGACTGGCCCGCGGCGGACATCGCGGGCGCGGTGCGCATGGTCGGTCTCGGCATGACGGTGTTCAGGCCCCACGAGGCGCCGTAGGGCCCGCCTTTGAGCGAGCGCGAGCGGGAGGTGCTCGAAGCGATCGCGAGGGCGCGACCAACCGCGAGATCGCCGAGCGCTCTTCCTGTCGCCGCACACGGTCAAGGAGCACACCTCCACCCTCTATCGCAAGCTCGGCGTTCGCGACCGCGCTGAAGCAGTACAGAAGGCCCAGCGTAGGCCTGATCAGCTGGGGGGAGGGGGGAGCCGCCCACGTTCTGCCAACATTCCTCAACATCACCCCGGGGGGAGGCACACCCCCCGGCCGGGGGGTTCGACCGCACCAACGCTATGACCACCTGTATCGCGGGTGATGGTGGTCGTGTGACCTCGTCACCGACCCCAGGCGCCGGCCGCGCTGTTCCCCGGCCAGGGCAGCCAGACCCCCGACATGCGCGACCTCGTCGCCCGCGCGCCCCCGACCTGCTCGAGCGCGTCACCGAGCTGGTGGGCGAGGACCCGTTCCCCCGCGTCGAGGAGAGCACCCGCTTCGCCCAGCCCGCGATCTTCTGCGCCAGCCTCGCCGGCTGGGACGCGCTCGAGCTCGAGCCGTCGCCGCCGCCGGGCACTCGCTCGGCGAGCTGGCCGCGCTGGCCGCCGCCGGCGTGCTCGAGCGCGACGACGCGCTCGAGCTCGTCGTGCTCCGCGGCAAGCTGATGGCCGAGGCCGACGACACCGGCTCGATGCTCGCGCTCGTCGGCGCCACGCGAGGAGGAGGCGGAGGAGATCGCCGAGCACGCCGGCGTCACCGTCGCCAACGACAACGCGCCCGGCCAGGTCGTCCTGTCCGGCTCGCGCGACGCGCTCGAGACGGCCGAGGAGGCCGCCCGCGACCACGGCCGCCGCACGATCGCCGCTCGACGTCGCCGGCGCGTTCCACTCGCCGCTGATGGAGCCGGCCGTCGAGCCGTTCCGCGCGGCGCTCGACGAGATCGAGCTGCACGAGCCCCGCTTCACCGGTCGTCTCGTGCTCGACCACCGCAGCCGTTCGACCGACGTCCGCGCCGAGCTGGCCTCCGCGTCTGACCCGCCCGTCCGCTGGCGCGAGACCATGCTCGCCCTGCACGAGGCCGGCGTGCGCCGCTTCGTCGAGGTCGGCCCCGGCAAGGTGCTCGCCCGCCTCGGCAAGCGCATCCTTCCCGACGGCCGAGGTCGAGACCCCCGCCGAGGAGCTCGCCAATGCGTAGCGCCGACGCTCCCGCCCGACCTCGCCACGATCGCCCGCGAGGCGACCCGCAACGGCACCTGCGGCGGCCGCCGCGCACGCGCCCGGATCATCGGCCTCGGCCACTGGGTCCCGCCGGAGGTCGTCCCCAACTCCGCGATCGCCGGGCGCATCGGCGTCGACGACGCCTGGATCGTCAAGCGCACCGGCGTCCAGTCGCGCCGCCGCGCGCGCCCCGACGAGACGCCTGACCGACATACGCGACCTGCGCCGGCCGCCGCGCGCTCCAGCGACGCGGGCGTCGACCCGCGCGACGTCGACCTCGTGCTCGTCGCGACGATGAGCCCGACGAGATCACGCCCAACGCCGCGCCGCTCGTGGCCAACGCGCTCGGCGCCGAGCGCGCCGGCGGCGATCGACATCGGCGCCGCCTGCTCCGGCTTCCTCGCCGCGCTGCGCCTGGCCGCCGGCCAGATCGAGACCGGCCGCGCCGACCGCGTGCTCGTGATCGGCGCCGAGGCGCTGACCCGCATCACCAACTTCGACGACCCGAAGACCGCCGCACCTGTTCGGCGACGGCGCGGGCGCCGTGCTGCTCGGCGCCGACGGCGAGGGCGAGATCGGCCCGATCCTGCTGGCCGCCGACGGCTCGCTCGGCGACCGCATCACCTGCCCCACGAGGACCGCGTGATCCGCATGGACGGCCACTCGACCTACCAGACGGCCGTCAAGCGCCTCAGCGAGGCCACCGTCGCCGCCGTCGCGCGCGCCGGCCTCGAGCTCGAGGACATCGACCTCTTCGTCTACCACCAGGCCAACGGCCGGATCATCCGCGCCGTCGGCGAGCGGCTCGACCTCGAGCCGGCCAAGGTCGCCGACTACGTCGCGCACATGGCCAACACCTCCGCCGCCTCGATCCCGCTCACGCTGTCGCTGCTGCGCGAGGACGGGCGGCTGCGCCCCGGCCAGAAGGTCCTGATCGCCGCCATCGGCGCGGGCTTCACCTGGGGCGCCGGCATCGTCGAATGGGGAGTTCGCACTGGCCCGCCCCGACAACGCCACCGCACTGGTCACCGGCGCCTCCAAGGGCATCGGCTCGGCGATCGCGAAGGCGCTGGCCGAGGACGGCTGGCCCGTCGCGGTCAACTACCGCTCCGACGAGGACGGCGCCAACGCCACCGTCAAGGCGATCGAGGACGCCGGCGGCAAGGCCGTCGCGCTCCAGGGCGACGTCGCCAACGGCGCGCCCGACGAGCTCTTCGAGCAGGTCGAGGAGGAGCTCGGCCCGGTGCTCGCGCTGGTCAACAACGCCGGCGTGACCGCCGACGGGCTGGCCATCCAGCTCGACGACGAGGCGTGGGACAAGCGTCATCGGCACCAACCTGACCGCCGCGTTCCGCATGACCCGCCGCGCGATGCGCCCGATGATCAAGGCCCGCTACGGCCGGATCGTCAACGTCGCCTCCGTCGTCGGGCCGCGCGCCAACGCGGGCCAGGCCAACTACGCGGCCGCCAAGGCCGGCCTGATCGGCATGACCAAGACGGTCGCCGCCGAGGTCGCGCGGCGCGGCGTGACCGTCAACGCCGTCGCACCAGGCTTCATCGAGACCGACATGACCAAGGACGTACCCGACGCCGTCATGGAGGCCGTCCCGGCTCGCCGCGCCGGCACCCCGGAGGAGGTCGCCGCCGCCGTGCGGTTCCTCGCCTCCGAGGACGCCGGCTACGTGACCGGCACGACCTTGTTCGTCGACGGCGGCATGTCCGCCTGACAAAGGAGAAACCAGAGACCATGGCTGCCACCGTCACCCCCGAGGCCGTCGAGAAGACCGTCTCCGAGGCGCTCCCGCAGTTCGGCGTGGACGAGTCGCAGATCTCGCGCGACGCCACGTTCGAGGAGCTCGACGTCGACTCGCTCGACCTCGCCGAGCTCTCGCAGATCATCGAGGACGAGTACGGCGTCGCAGCTCAAGGGCGACGACGTCGGCAAGATCAAGACCGTCGGCGACGCGATCGACCTGGTGGTGAGCCGCGCAGGATGAATCGCGAGATCGTCGTCACCGGCGTCGGCGCCGTCACCCCGCTCGGCGTCGGCGCGCGCACGCTCTATGAACGCTGGCGCGCCGGCGAGTCCGGCATCGCGGACGGCGTCGGCGCGGCCACCGAGTTCGACCCGACCGAGTACCTGACCGTCAAGCAGGCGCGCCGCGCGGACCGCTTCTCGCAGTTCGCGATGGTCGCCTCCGACGAGGCGCTCGCCGAAGCCGGCTGGAAGGACGAGCTGCCGTACGACGCCGACCGCGTCGCCACGCTGATCGGCACCGGCATCGGCGGCATCGGCACGCTCGAGACCAACCACAAGAAGCTGCTCGAGTCCGGCCCGAAGGCCGTCTCGCCGCTCTCGATCCCGCTGATGATGGGCAACTCCGCCTCCGGCGGCCGTCTCCATGCGCCACGGCCTGCGCGGCCAGTCGTTCGCCACGCTGTCGGCCTGCGCGGCCGGCGCGCACGCGATCGGCACCGCCGCCCGCATGATCCAGTGCGGCGACGCCGACGCGGTCGTCACCGGCGGCTCCGAGGCCGCACTCACCCCGCTGGCCACCGCCGCCTTCGCGGCGCTCGACGCGCTCAGCGACGAGGGCATCTCGCGCCCGTTCGACGCCCAGCGCGACGGCTTCGTGATGGGCGAGGGCGGCGCGGTGCTCGTGCTCGAGGAAGGCGACCGCGCGCGCGAGCGCGGCGCGACCATCCTCGCCACGCTGGCCGGCTACGGCGCGTCCTCGGACGCCTACCACCTGACCGCCCCGGAGAAGGACGGCGGAGGCGCGATCGCGGCGATGGAGAACGCGCTGCGTGACGCCGGCTACGGGCCGCAGGACGTCGTCTACGTCAATGCCCACGGCACGTCGACCCCGCTCAACGACCGGGCCGAGACGATCGCCATCAAGCACGTCCTCGGCGACGGCGTCCCGGTGTCCTCGCTGAAGTCGTCCATCGGCCATCTGCTCGGCGCCGCCGGCGCCGTCGAGGCCGTGGCCACCATCCTGGCGCTGCGCGACCGGGTCGCGCCGCCCACCCTCAACTACGAGCACCCGGACGAGGGGCTCGATCTCGACTACGTCCCCAACGAGGCCCGCGACCTGGACATCAACGGCAAGAAGGCCGTGGCCCTGTCCAACGCGTTCGGCTTCGGCGGGCACAACGCCGTCCTCTGCCTGGAGGTTGCATGACCGTCGAGATGATCCGCTCCGCTCGGGAGCAGGAGCGTCTTTCCCCCGTCGAGCGCCTCGAGGCGCTCTGCGACCGCGGCTCGCTCACGCTGCTGCGCTCCGACGTGCGCTCACGGCGCATGGGCGAGAAGGCGCGGCCCGGTGACGGCGTCATCGCCGGCGCCGGCCGCGTCGACGGGCGCCCGGTGTTCTGCTACGCCCAGGACCCGTCGTACCTCGGCGGGTCGCTCGGCGAGCAGCACGCCGACTCGATCGTGAAGGTCCTGCGGCTCGCCGGCCGCGCCGGCGCGCCCGTGGTGGGCTTCATCGAGTCCGGCGGCGCGCGCATGCAGGAGGGCACCGCCGCGCTGGCCGGCTACGCGCGCATCTTCCGCGAGCACGTCGCGCTGAGCGGCAAGATCCCGCAGATCTCGGTGATCTGCGGCGCCTCCGCCGGCGGCGGCTCGTACTCGCCCGCCCTGACCGACTTCGTGATCATGACCGAGCGGGCCAACATGTTCCTGACCGGCCCCGCCGTGGTGCGCGAGGTCATGGGCGAGGACGTCGACGCCTTCGAGCTCGGCGGCCCCAAGGTGCACGAGCGCAACGGCGTGGCGCACTTCGTCGCCTCGACGGACGCCGACGCCGCGCTGCTCGCGCGCGACCTGCTCGACCACCTGCCCGCCAACTCCGGCGAGCGCGCCCCGCAGTGGCGCCCGGTCGGCCCGGTCGGCTACGACGCCGGCGAGCCGGTGCCGGAGGACGAGCGCAAGGTCTACGACGTGCGCGACGTGATCCGCGGCGTGGTCGACGGCGGCCGCCTGCTCGAGTACGCGCCCAAGTGGGCCCGCAACATCGTCTGCGGCTTCGCGCGCATGGACGGCAAGCCCGTCGGCGTGATCGCCAACCAGCCGCGCTACCTCGGCGGCGTGCTCGACTCCGAGTCCGCCTCCAAGGGCGCGCGCTTCGTGCGCACCTGCAACGCGTTCGGCCTGCCGCTCGTCGTCCTGGTCGACACGCCGGGCTTCCTGCCGGGCAAGCGCCAGGAGCAGTCGGGCGTGATCCGCCACGGCGCCAAGCTCGTGCACGCGTTCGCCGAGGCGACCGTGCCGAAGGTGACCGTCGTGCTGCGCAAGGCGTTCGGCGGCGCGTTCATCGCCATGAACTCGCGCGACCTCGGCGCCGACTACACGTTCGCGTGGCCGCAGGCCCAGCTCGGCGTCATGGGCGCCAAGCAGGCCGTGACGATCGTCAACCGGCGCGACATCGCGGCCGCCGACGATCCCGTCGCCGCGCGCGAGGAGTTCGCGGAGGAGTACGCCGACGAGCACCTGAGCGCGTCGACCGCCGCGGCCGAGGGCTACATCGACGAGGTGATCCTGCCGGGCGACACGCGCCGCCGGCTGAGCGAGGCGCTGTCGACGCTCGACGCGATCGCCCAGCCCGCGCAGGGCGTGAGGAACATCCCGCTATGACGCCGGCCATCACCGACACGATCAGCTGGTGGGCGCCGTTCGAGGCGCTCGAGCCCGGCCAGGAGTTCACCACCCGCGGGCGGACCGTCACCGAGGCCGACGTGGTCGGCTTCGCGCGCTCACCGGCGACTGGCACCCGCAGCACTCCGACGCCGAGTGGGCGGCCGGCGTCGGCCGTTCGGCGAGCGGATCGCCCACGGGCATGCTCGTCGTCTCGCTGGCCGTCCGGCCTCGTGCCGTTCGACCCGGGCCGGGTGGTCGCGCTGCGCCGCGTGTGCGACGCGACCTTCAAGCGCCCGGTGCGCTTCGGCGACACGCTGCGCGTCGAGGGCCGGATCGCCGAGCTCGGCGCAGGTCTCCGACGAGGCCGGGCTGGTCGACGTTCGCGTGGAACGTCGTCAACCAGGACGGCCGCACGGTGTGCCGCGCGCGCGTCGAGGTCCTGTGGAGGCGCGACGGGCTCGCCGAGGTCGAGACCGAGCGCAACGCCGACTTCGTCCCGATCCCGCTCTGAGATGGGCATGCTCGACGGCAAGAAGCTCCTGATCACAGGAGTGGTCAACCGCGAGTCGATCGCGTACGAGGTCGCCAAGCAGGCGCAGGAGGCCGGCGCCGAGGTGGTCCTCACCTCGTTCGGCCGCGTGCGCCGGATGACCGAGCGGTCGGCGACCAAGCTCGACCCGAGCCGCCCGACGTGCTCGAGCTCGACGTCAACAGCCCCGAGGACATCGAGGCGGTGGCGAAGGAGCTGCAGGAGCGCTGGGGCCGCGTCGACGGCATCCTGCACGCGATCGCCTTCGCTCCCGAGGACGCCCTCGGCGGCAACTTCCTCAACACGCCGGTCGAGAGCGCCGAGGTGGCGTTCAAGACCAGCGCGTTCTCGCTGAAGGCGCTGGCCGCCGGCCTCGCCGACCTGTACCCCGAGGAGGGGGCCAGCGTCGTGGGGCTCGACTTCGACGCCTCGGTGGCGTGGCCGGTCTACGACTGGATGGGCGTCGCCAAGGCCGCGCTGGAGGCGACCTCGCGCTACCTGGCGCGCGACCTCGGCCCGCGCGGCGTGCGCGTGAACCTCGTGTCCGCCGGCCCGCTGGGCACGCTGGCGGCGCGAGGCATCCCGGGCTTCGGCGACCTGGCGACGGCGTGGCAGCAGCAGGCGCCGCTCGGCTGGGACACCGACGATCCCAAGCCTGTGGCGGGAGCGATCCTGTTCCTGCTCAGTGACCTGGCCCGCGGCGTGACCGGAGAGATCCTGCACGTCGACGGCGGCTTCCACGCAATGGGAACGGCGATACCGAAATGAAGCAGCCTGTATTCCTGACCGGCGCGACCGGCTTCCTCGGCATGGAGGTGCTCGCGCGCCTGCTCGAGGCCGGTGACCGCGAGGTCATCGCGCTCATCCGCGCGAGCGACGACGCGGCCGCCGAGGATCGCCTGCACGGCGTGCTCGGCGCGCTGTATCGCGAGCCGTCGAACCACCGGGACCGCGTGCGCGCGGTGGCCGGCGACGTCACCTCGCCCGGGCTCGGACTCGAGAACGGGAAGCGGACGGCGCTGGCCGAGGAGGTCGGCGCGGTCCTGCACTGCGCGGCCTCGATCGCCTTCGACCTGCCGCTCGACGAGGCCCGCAAGATCAACGTCGAGGGCACCCGCGAGGTGATCGGCTTCGCGCGCGAGTGCAAGTCGCTCGGGCGGTTGGAGCGCTTCGTGCACGTGTCCACGGCCTACGTGTCCGGCAAGCACGAGGGCACCTTCCGCGAGCGCCAGCTCGACGCGGGGCAGGAGTTCCGCAACACGTACGAGCAGACCAAGTGGGAGGCCGAGCACGTCGTGCGCGAGGCCGACGACCTGTCGCCCTGCATCGCACGCCCGAGCATCGTCATGGGCGAGTCCGACACCGGCTGGACGCCCGCCTTCAACGTGCTCTACTGGCCGCTGCGCGCGTTCTCGCGCGGGCTGTTCGACGAGATCCCCGGACTGCCGAGCGCCCACATCGACATCGTCCCGGTCGACTACGTGGCGGACGCCCTGGTGCATCTGCTCGACGCCGGCGAGGAGGGCGTCTTCAACCTCGTCGCCGGCCGCGAGGCGCCGGTCGCCAACGAGCTCGTCGAGCTCGCGTGCGACCGCTTCGACCGGCCGCGCCCGGCCGTCGTCGCCGGCGGCGGGCCGGACGAGGGCGCGGTCTACATGCCGTACTTCGACATGGAGCTCGTGTTCGACGACGCCCGCGCGCGCGGCGTGCTCGAGCCGGCGGGCATCCGGCCGCCGCGGCTCGCGGACTACTTCGACCGGCTGATGGACTACGCCGAGCTCGTGAAGTGGGGCAAGCGCTCGATGACGCGCGAGGAGGCGCACGAGCGGCTCAGGGAAGAGGCCGCAGCGGCCTAGGCAACGTCAACTGCGGCATTGAGGGGGCGGGATCAGCCGCTGCGCGGGCCGTTGGAGAAACTCCAACGCGCACCGTCCTGTCCTGCGGTCGTATAGCGACCCTAGAACAGGACGGTAGGGCCGAAACCGGCCTGCCGGCTGCGCGATTGAGGGTGGGATGCGCCGATCGCACGCGCGGGACCGGCAACACCGGCGTCTGCGTTGTCGAAACCGACAACGAACTGCGCCCCGGCCGAACCCGCTGCCCTACCCCGCCGCAGTTCGCAGGTCGACCTCCAGCGCTGAGTGGTCACTCAACCCGCCGTCGCGCCAGTCGTGGTGGTACGTCGCCGCAATCACCTCGAGGCCGGAGATGAAGACGTGGTCGAGCCGGTAGCCGCCGCCACCGCGGCGGTAGACCCAGCTCGGCTCCTTGGCGGCGTAGCCGTGCAACGCGCGGAACGCGTCGGTGAAGCCCAGCTCGCGCAGGCCCGGGACGACGCCGAGCTCGCCCGAGTCCCAGCGGTCGCCGCGCTCGGGGCGCAGGCGCTCGTGGGTGTCGCGCGCGAACGAGATCACGGTGCCGTCGGGCTTCTCGCGGCGCGGCGTGTTGAGGTCGCCGCACAGGACGCGCGGGCCGCTGCCGGCGGCGAGGCCGGCGCGCAGGGCGGCCAGCGTGTCCGGCTTGGTCCAGCCGTTGGCGGCGTTGGGCACGTGGGCGGTGTGCACGGCGACGCCGTCGACCTCGGCGGCGAGCGTGCTCTCCGGCCGGGGCACGGCCAGCGGGTCGGCGGGCGCGGGCGCGCGGGCGGCGAGCAGCACGCCGCCGCGCCGCCGGCTGATCGGCTGGCGCTCCGGGTCCGCGCGGTCGAGCGAGCACAGGGCGTCGAGCCCGATCGTCGCCAGCGCCGCCCGCCACAGCGGCCACGAGCGGGCCGTGACCTCCTGGAGGGCGACGACGTCCGGCTCGCGCGCGGCCAGCGCGGCCGCCTGCTCGGCGAGCACGCTGACGCGGCGGTTCACGTTCCAGGTGATGAGCCTCACATCGCGCGGATGCGCTCGGCGACGGCCTGCGGGGCCTCCTCGAGCACGAAGTGGCCGGGGCCGTCGACGATGTCGAGCTCGCCCGGGAAGCCGGCCGCCAACGCGCGGAACGGCTCGCGGCTGCCGATCAGCAGCTTCGCGGGCATCGCGAGCCGCTGTCCCGCGAAGCTGCCGGGGCGCAGCTCGCGCGTGAGGAAGTTGCGGTAGAGCTTCGACGACGCGTGGGCGACCGCCGGGTCGCGCAGCACGTCGACGTACGTGTCCATCTCGGCGTCGGTCCAGCGGCTGCCGTCGCGGCGGCCGTTCTTGAGCATCCCGCGCACGTAGCGGCCGTCGCGCACGATGCGCTCGCCCACGAAGGGCGTGGCCAGCGGGAGCTGGTACGCGAGCAGGTAGCCGTTGCGGGCGGCGACCTTGGTGGGCACCCACGGATGCCCGATCGACATCGCGAGCAGGCTCGAGACGCGCTCGGGCGCGGTGAGCGCGGCGAGGATCGCCGCCCATGCGCCCCAGTCGTGGCCGGCGAGGCGCACCTGCTCGAGCTCGAGCGCGTCGAGCAGCGCGATCGCGTCGTCGGCCATGCGCTGCTTGCGGAAGTCGTCGTCGGCCGGCGGGCCCGACCAGCCGAGGCCGCGCAGGTCCGGGCACAGCACGCGGAACTCGCCCGCCAGCTCGGCGATCACGAACCGCCATGACCACCAGTGCTGCGGCCAGCCGTGCAGCGCGAGCACGGGCGGCGCGTCCGGCGGCCCGGCGCTCGCCAGATGGACCCGGACGCCCGTCGGCAGATCGTGGAAGCTATGCTCGACGCCTTCGAGCTCCGGCATGGCGGGGGGCATGTCGCCACACGCTACGGGTAGCTCGCCTGCCATGCGTCTCGTCCTCGTCGTCGTCTTCGTCCTCCTGCTCGCCGCTCCCGCGACGGCCCGCACCCGCGCCGACGGAGCGCCCGGCACGCGGCCGACCTGGACGCCGGCCGACAAGCACGCGTTCGGGACGTCGAGCACCCCGGCCAGTCGCGTCTGGTTCACGCTGCGCCAGCGCGAGCTGACCGAGGTCTTCTTCCCCGATCTCGGGACGCCCGCCATCCGCAGCCTCGAGTTCGTCGTCAGCCGCCCCGGCGGGATGACGGCCGTCGACCGCGAGACGCTGCACGGGACCGGCACGGTCGAGCGGCTCGACGGACTCAACTACCGCCAGACCGTCACCGATCGCGGTGACCGCTGGCGGCTCACCAAGACCTACACGACCGACCCGGCGCGCGACGTCGTGCTCGTCGACGTGCGCTTCGAGTCGCTCACCGGCGAGCCGTATGGGCTGAACGTGCTGCTCGACCCCGAGCTCGACAACGACGGCCGCGACGACCGCGCCCGCACGATCAGCGGGACGCTGGTGGCCAACGACCGCCGGATGACCAGCGCGCTCGCCGCCTCGCCGGCCTTCACGGCCACCTCGAGCGGCTACGCCGGCACGAGCGACCCGTGGATGGACCTGCGCGACGACGGCTCGCTCGACGCCAACGCGGACGCGCGTTCCCGCGGGAACGTCCGCCAGGCCGCCACGACCTCGCTCAACGGGACCACGTCGCAGCAGCTCACGCTCGCGCTCGCCTTCGGGACCGACCAGGTCACGGCGCGGCGGCAGGCGAGCGAGGCGCTCGCCGCGGGCTTCGCGCCGCTCGCCGCCCAGAACGCGGCTGGCTGGGCCGACTGGCGCGCCACGCTGAAGCCGGCGCCGGCCGCGGCCGCGCCGGTGGCGCAGGCGTACGAGACGTCGCTGCTGATGCTGGCCGCGCACGACGACAAGCGCAACCCGGGAGCCGGCGTCGCCTCGCCGACCATGCCCTGGGCCTGGGGCCGGCTCACGGTCGACAAGAAGGACAAGCGCTCGGCGCCGTACCACCTCGTCTGGCCGCGCGACCTCTACCAGGTGGCGACGGCCGAGATCGCGGCCGGCGACGACGAAGCCGCCGGCGCCAAGCTCGACTTCCTGCTGAACCGGGCGCAGCGGGCGGACGGCCACTTCCCGCAGAACGTGCAGGTCGACGGCCGCCGGAAGTGGACCGGCATCCAGATGGACGAGCAGGCGTTCCCGATCCTGCTCGCCTGGCAGCTCGAGCGCTTCGACGCCGCGACCTGGCGCAAGCTGCGTCGCACCGCCGAGTTCATCGTCCGCCACGGCCCGGGGACCGAGCAGGACCGCTGGGAGAACCAGGACGGCTACTCGCCGGGGACGATCGCGGCCGAGATCGCCGGGCTGGTCGCCGCCGCCGACCTGGCGCGCCGCAACGGCGCGGCGGCCGACGCCGACCGCTACGAGCGCGTCGCCGACCGCTGGGCCGGCGCCGTCCAGCGCTGGACGGCGACCACCAACGGCCCGTACTCGGACGAGCCCTACTACCTGCGGCTGACGAAGGACCGCCGGCCGGATCGCGGCACGCGCTACAGCATCGGCGACGGCGGCCCGGCGCGGGCCGACCAGCGCAAGGTCGTCGACCCGAGCTTCCTCGAGCTCGTGCGGCTCGGCGTCAAGCGGTTCGACGACCCGGTGATCCTCAACACGCTCGAGGTGGTCGACCAGCGGCTGCGCGGGACGACGCCGAACGGCGACTTCTGGCACCGCTTCGTCTACGACGGCTACGGCGAGAGCCGCACGGGCGGCGGCTGGCGGATCACGAAGGAGGGCTCGCGCCAGACCTTCGGGCGGCTGTGGCCGATCTTCGCCGGCGAGCGCGGCGAGTACGAGCTGCTGGCCGGACGGCCCGCCGCCGCCCACCTGAAGGCGATCGCCGACGCCGGCAACGACGGCGGCATGATCCCCGAGCAGGTGTGGGACGGCCGCGCGCCGACGTCGATGCCGGCCGGCGAGGGAACCTTCTCGGCGACCCCGCTCGCCTGGTCTCACGCGCAGCTCATCCGCCTGGCCTGGTCGATCGACGCCGGAGCCCCGGTGGAGCAGCCCTCGGTGGTGGCCTGCAGGTACGTACGGCAGTGCGGCTAGCTGCGCTATCCTCAGTTGCCGACCTCGCGCCGGTGCGGGGTTTTTCCTTGCCCGGCGCCAGCTAGCTACACAACGACCTCGGAGCGCGCCGCAACATGGCCCGTGGAGATGTCCGGATCGCCGTCACCCTCGCGTGCGAGGACTGCAAGCGCCGGAACTACCAGACCAATAAGTCCAAGCGCAACAACCCCGACCGCATCCAGCTTCGCAAGTACTGCAAGTGGTGCCGTCGGCACACTGCGCATCGCGAGACCCGCTAGGAGCGATCTCGTGGCCCGCGATCGACAGCGCGCGAAGCAGCGGCGGCGGCAGCGCCAGCCGGGAGGCGGCAGTCCGCCTCGCGCCCGCGCGCGGGACGTCGACCCGGTCGCCCCGGAGCCGACGGAGGCCCCGGAGATGACGGAGGCCGAGTTCGAGGCCACCGAGGACAGGCTCGACGCGCTTGAGGCCGCCGACGAGGCTCCCGGCGTCGAGGCCGAGGCCGAGTCGGCGCAGCCGACCGACCCGGCGGTGCTGGAGGAGCGGGCCGAGGCCCGCCGCCCGCGCAAGCAGCGCGGCAAGATCATCACCTTCCTGGGCCACGTCGTCGACGAGCTCCGTCGCGTGCAGTGGCCGGACCGTCGCCAGACCGGTCAGGGCACAGCTGTCACCCTGGGCTTCGTGGTCGTCGCCGGCGGCTTCCTGGGCCTCATGGATGCCATCTGGAAGCCGCTCGTGGACTGGCTCATCTAGAACGAATCGAAAGCTCTCTCTCTGAATGTTTCGCTGGTACGTCATCAACACCTATTCCGGACACGAGAACAAGGTCAAGCAGAACCTCGAGCACCGCGTGTCCTCGCTGAACCAGTCGCGCGCCGTGCGCCGCGTCGTGGTGCCGACCGAGACCGTCCAGGAGATGAAGGACAACCAGAAGGTCACGGTCGAGAAGCGCACCATGCCCGGCTACGTGCTGGTGAACATGGACCTCAATGAGGACTCGTGGGCGGTCGTCAAGGGCACGCCCGGGGTCACCGGCTTCGTCGGCGCGTCCAACGAGCCGATCCCGCTGACCCAGATGGAGGTCGACCGGCTGCTGCACCGCAGCGACGTCGCCGTCCGCGCTCCCAGCCGCGCCCAGTTCTCGATCGGCGAGTCCGTCAAGGTGATCTCCGGCCCGCTGTCGGACTTCTCCGGCGAGATCTCCGAGATCAACGAGGACGCGAGCAAGCTCAAGGTCCTGGTATCCATCTTCGGCCGCGAGACACCTGTGGAAGTGGGGTACGACCAGGTGAAGAAGATCTAGACGCTATGGCAAAGAAAGTTCTGACAACCATCAAGCTGCAGGCCCCGGGTGGCCAGGCTTCGCCGGCCCCGCCGGTGGGTCCCGCCCTCGGCCAGCACGGCATCAACATCATGGAGTTCGTCAAGGCGTTCAACGCCCAGACGGCGAACGACATGGGCACGACGATCCCCGTCGAGATCACGGTCTTCGAGGATCGCTCGTTCACGTTCATCACCAAGACGCCGCCGGCCGCGGTGCTGATCCGCCAGGCGATCGGCATCGAGAAGGGGTCCGGCGAGCCGAACCGCAGCAAGGTCGGCACGATCTCCAAGGACCAGGTCCGGCAGATCGCCGAGAAGAAGCTCCCCGACCTGAACGCGCACGACGTGGATCAGGCGGCCAAGATCATCGAGGGCACCGCGCGCTCGATGGGAGTGGAGGTCGTGGCGTAATGGCCAAGCACGGGCGCAAGTACCTCGAGGCGCGTCAGCAGGTCGATCGCGAGCGCGAGTACGCGCCGCACGACGCGGTCCGCCTCGTCAAGGCGGCCAAGCACACGAAGTTCGACGAGTCCGTCGAGATCCACGTGCGCACCGGACTGAACGTCCGTCACGCCGACGAGCAGCTGCGCGGCACGATCGCGCTGCCGCACGGCCTCGGCAAGGACGTGAAGATCGCCGTCTTCGCCAAGGGCGACAAGGCGCGCGAGGCCGAGGAGGCCGGCGCCGACTACGTGGGCGCCGAGGACCTCGCCGAGAAGGTGCAGAACGAGGGCTTCACCGACTTCGACGTCGCGATCGCGACGCCCGACATGATGCCGGTCGTCGGCCGCCTGGGCCGCATCCTCGGCCCGCAGGGCAAGATGCCGAACCCGAAGGTCGGCACCGTGACGATGGACGTCCGCAAGGCCGTCGAGGAGTCCAAGGCCGGCAAGGTCGAGTACCGCACCGACCGCACCGCGATCGTGCACATGACCGTGGGGAAGACCTCGTTCCCCGACGATCACCTGCTCGCGAACTACCAGGCGATCATCGAGGAGCTCATCCGGGCCAAGCCGTCGGCGGCGAAGGGCCGGTACCTGCGCTCCGTCGTGATGGCCTCGACGATGGGTCCCGGCATCAAGATCGACCCGTCCCGCACCCGTGACCTCGTGGAAGCGGAGGCTGCGACGGCCTAGGCCGCTCTCAGCTCCGTTTCTCCAAAGACCCCGGGCAGCTCAGTAAGTCCCGGACAGGAGGAACCGCTTGAACCGAGACCAGAAAGCCGCGGTCATCGACGAGGTGGCCGCACAGATCTCCGAGGCGGAGGCCGTGTTCGCGGTCGACTACCGCGGCATCTCCGTGCCGCAGGCGGCCGAGCTGCGCACCAAGCTGCGCGACGCCGACGCGAGCTTCCGGATCGTCAAGAACACCCTGACCGAGCGCGCCGCCGACAAGGCGGGCGCCGAGGGGCTCAAGGAGCTGCTCGAGGGCCCGACCGCGATGACGTTCGTGCGCGGCGACGCCGCTGCGGCTGCCAAGGCGCTGTCGGACTTCCGTCGCGCCAGCGGCGGCACGCTGCTCGAGTTCAAGGGTGGCTGGATGAACGGCGCGCCGCTCGGCGCCCCGGAGATCGAAGCCATCGCCAAGCTGCCCTCGCGCGACGTGCTCTACGGGCGTCTCGTGGGCATGGTCGCCTCGCCGCTCACCGGCCTGGTGACGAGCCTCAACGGCCTGATCGCCGGACTCGGCCGTCAGCTGCAGCAGATCGCCGACCAGGGGCTCGTGGGCGGCAGCGCGCCGGCGCCCGAGCCGGTCGCTGCAGAGGAGCCGGCAGCCGAAGAGCCCGCGGCCGAGGCCGCACCCGAGCCGGAGGCCGAGGCGCCTGCGGCCGAAGAGACTTCCCCCGACACTGAGACCCAGGAGGACTAGACACCCATGGCCACCAGCACCCAAGAGTGGATCGACGAGCTGAAGTCGATCTCCGTGCTCGAGCTCTCCGAGCGCATCAAGGCGCTCGAGGAGGAGTTCGGCGTCTCCGCCACGGCGGTCGCCGCGGCGGCCCCGGCCGGCGGTGGCGGCGGAGCCGACGACGGCGCCGCCGAGGAGGAGCAGACCGCCTTCGACGTCATCCTCACCGGCGCCGGCGACAAGAAGATCCAGGTCATCAAGGTCGTCCGCGCGGCGACCGGCCTCGGTCTGAAGGAGGCCAAGGCGCTCGTCGACGAGGCCCCCGGCCCCGTCAAGGAGGGTCTCGAGCGCGAGGAGGCCGACAAGCTGAAGGCCGACCTCGAGGAGGCCGGCGCCTCCGTCGAGGTGAAGTAAGCTTCGCGCCGACAAGTACGTTTGACGAGGGGCGGCCGAAAGGCCGCCCCTCGTCGTTCGAGCGGAATAATCCAGGGCCCGCCCCGGTCTAGCCCTGATATGGACCTGCTCCTACCGGACGACGCCGCCTACGACGAGGCGCGCCGCACGCAGAACGACGCCATCGACCGCCGGCCGGCCGTCATCGCGCGCTGCGCGACCCCCGCGGACGTGTCCGCCGCACTCCACCTCGCGCGTGAGTCTGGCCTCGCCGTTCGCGTCCGCGGCGGCGGCCACGGCGCCGACCGCTTCGCCGTCGACGACGGTGCTCTCGTCATCGACCTCTCGCCGATGCGCGGCGTGCGCGTCGAAGGGCGCCGCGCCTTCGTCCAGGGCGGCGCCACCTGGCGCGAGCTGGACGCCGCGACGCAGACGCACGGCCTGGCCGTGACCGGCGCGCGGATCCCGTCGGTCGGCGTGGCCGGCTTCACCCTCGGCTCCGGCTCGGGCTGGCTCGAGCGCAAGCTCGGGCTCGCCGCCGACTCGCTCGCCGGGGCGAAGGTCGTCACGGCCGGCGGCGAGGAGATGCAGGCCGAGGGCGAGCTGCTGTGGGCCCTGCGCGGCGGCGGCCCGAGCTTCGGCGTCGTCGTCGAGCTCGAGTTCGATCTCCACCCGGTCGGCGACGTGACGGCCGGCCTGCTCGGCTGGGAGGTCGAGCGCGCGGACGAGGTCGCCGCCGCCTACGGGGCGCTCATGGCCGAAGCGCCCGACGACCTCGGCGGCGCCCTCGCCTTCGTGCCCGAGGCGCTGCTCGGCATGCCGCTGGTGGCGGTCGTGGTCCTGTGGACGGGGCCCGGCGAGCCGCCGATCGACGAGCTGCGCGCGCTGCGGCCGTCCGTCGACCGCGTCCAGCCGCTGCCGTACGCCGCCTTCCAGAGCCTCTTCGAGTCGAGCGAGCCCTACACCGCGCGCATCCACGGCGAGGGCGGCTTCCTCTCCGGCCTGCCGTCCGAGGCCGTCGCCGTCCTGGCCGAGCACCAGGCCCACAAGCCCGCGCCGGAGGGCAGCCTGCTCGTTCAGCCGCTCGGCGGCGCCTTCGCGCGCGGGACCGGCGGCCCGCTCGGGCAGCGCGACGCGCCGTGGATGTGGCAGGCCGGAGCGGCGTGGTTCGACTCCGACCAGGACGGCGCCGTCCGCGAGTGGGCGCAGAGCCTGCGCGACGCGCTGGCCCCGTGGTCGCGTGGCGAGCCGTACCCGAACTTCATGCCCGCCGCCGACCCGGCGCGGCTGCGCGCGTGCTACGGCCCGCAGGTCTGGGAGCGCCTGCGGGCCGTACGCGCGCAGTGGGATCCGGAGAACGTGCTGTCTCCGATCCCGTTAGAACCTGTTGGCGCTCGTTAGAGGCGGCGCCTCGCGCGCGCCCGCGCGCGGCACCGTTCACCGCATGCGGGTCGCCGGGGCGCTCATCGTCCTCACCGCGCTGTCCGTGACGCTGCGGACCGGGGCGCTCGACGCCGGGTACTGGATCGACGAGGCGATCGCGGTCGGGATCGCCTCGCACGACCCGGGCGAGATCCCCGGCCTGCTGCGCCAGGACGGCTCGCCGCCGCTCTACTACCTGCTGCTGCACGGCTGGATGACGCTGGTGGGCGACGGCGAGGCGGCCACGCGCGCGCTTTCGCTGGTCTTCGCGGCCGCCGCGGTGCCCGCCGCATGGTGGTCGGGAGGGCGGTGGGCGGCAGCCATCGTCGCGGTCTGCCCGTTCCTCGCGTACTACGCGCAGGAAGCGCGCATGTACACGCTCGTAGCCGTTCTCTCGCTGGTGGCGACGGCGGCGTTCGTCCGGCGGCGGCCGGTGATCCTCGTGGTCGCCCTGACGCTGCTGCTCTACACGCACACCTGGGGCGTGTTCCTGCTCGCCGGCTTCGCGGTGGTCGCGCTGCGGCGCGGTGGCCTGGGCCCGCTCGCGCTCGTCGCCGCGCTGTACCTGCCGTGGATGCCGAGCCTCGTCGCACAGGCCGCACACACGGGCGCTCCCTGGTCGGTCCCGCCCTCGGTCCTCTACCTCGTGCCCGCGGCCGTCGCGGTGGCGTGGCGTCCGCGCGACGAGCTCGTGCTCGCCGGCGCGGCGGGGCTCACCCTCGCCTGGCTTGCCTCGCAGCTCGAGCCCGCGTGGTCGCCCCGGTACCTGTTCGTGCTCTTCGGCCCCGCGCTGCTCGTTCTCGCGCGCCGGCCCGCGTGGGCGGTCGCCCCGTTGCTGGCCGCCTTGGTGCTCGTCGGCCCGGTGGCCGCCAAGAGCAACGCGCGGGCCGTCGCGGTCAGCGTCGCGCAGAGCGTGCGGCCCGGCGATCTTGTCGTGGTCACCCAGCCCGAGCAGGTGCCCGTCCTGCACCGCTACCTGCCGGCCGGCGTCGAGTACCTGACCCCGCTCGGCCACCCCGCCGACCCGTCGCTGACCGACTGGCGCGACGCCCTTCCGCGGCTCCGTCGCGCCCGCGCCGAACGCGTCCTGCTGCCGGAGCTCGTGCCCGGTCGTCGCGTCGTGCTCGTCATGCCCGTCTACCGCCGGCCGCGGTCGCCCTGGGCCCGTGCCGTCCGTCGCCGGACCCGTGAGTGGCGCGCCGTCCTGCGCGCAGAGCTGCGGCCGCTCGGCGCCACCTCGCGGCCCGATCCGGCGCAGTTCCGCAGCACGGTGCGAGCCGAGATCTTCGAGGTCCTACGCTGACGGAGGTGAGCGAGGACCGCCGCACCGCAGCCGAGCGCTTCATCGCCGACAGACTCGAGGACCCGCGCAGCGGGGGCCGGCCGATCTCCGAGCGCGCCCGCATGTCGCAGCGCTCGCTGGAGGCCTACCTGCGGGCCGGCCTTCGCCCGCGCTGGATGGAGCGGCTGATCGAGATCGAGAACGGCACCAAGCGCGAGCGGCGCCGCCTCGCCGAGGCCTACGAGACGCTGCGGGCCGAGTGCGGCCGCGACCGCGCGCGCTTCGCCCGCCGCTGGCGGGCGATCGCCGAGGCGTGGTCGTTCGAGGAGCTCAACGAGCTGATCCGCACCCACAATGAGTGGTATCCGGTCGAGCGCGACCTGCCGATGGACATCCACACGCGCGATTACGTGCTGGTCAACGGCCGCTCATACCGCCGCCGCGAGCTCGACGCCGGCTGGATCCTCGAGCAGTTCCCGGTCAGCCGTTCGCGAACAGCTTCCGCTGCAGCGCCAGGAACGCCGCCTCGTCCCTGAGCACCGGCGCGCCCGGGTGCTGGGCGGCGATGCTCAGCAGCTTCTCGGTCTCGGCGTTCAGCGGCAGCGACTCGTAGATCTTGAAGCGCAGGACCGTGCCGCCGCTCGTGCCGCGGGTGCGCAGCGCGATCGGCGTGTAGTCGTCGCCGTCGACGACGTAGGCGCGGTTGCCCTCGGCGATCCGGAGCGTGTTGCGGCCCCTCGTCACCTGCGCACGGCCGGAGTGCAGCAGCGCGAGCGCCTCGCCGCGGAAGGCGTCCTCGGTCAGCACCGCCTCGGGCTGCCCCGAGGACCGCTCGACCACGCGCTCGCGCTCGGCGTCCCACAGGCTCTCCACGTGGTCGCCGACGGCGGTCTCGGCGACCGGCCCCACGGGCGGCCTCTGGACGGTGCGAATCGCGCCCGTGCCGACATGCATCCAGGTCTCGTGCTCCCAGCGCACATCCGGGCGGCCGTCCTCGAACTGCCGCCCGACCATGTGGAAGTGCAGGATCGTGCCGCGGCGCGGCTCGAGCGCCTGCGCGGCGCGCTCGACCGCGGAGGCTGGGGCGACGCCGCCCGGTTGGTCGCCGCCGGACGGCAGCAGGTTGACGACGACGAGCACGGCCGCGACCGCGGCGGCCACGCCGCCCGCGCGGCGGCGGCGCCGGCGCCGGACGTCCGCGGCGACGGCCCGCTCGAGCTGGAAGCGGTAGTGGGCCAGGTTGGGCGGGAGCTTGCTCACAGGTCCTCCTTCACCGCGGAGAGGCGGCGCAGCGCCCGCGACACCCGCAGCCGCGCGGCGGCCGGCCGGATGCGCAGCGAGCGCGCGACGTCGTCATAGGGCAGCTCGTCGACCACACGCAGCTCGAGCGCCCGCCGCTCGTGCTCCGGCAGCGCCTCGAGCGCCGCCCGCAGCGACGGCCGCGGGGAGAGCCGCTCGTCGACGGCGGCGAAGTCGTCGTCGGCCAGCTCGAGCGGCAGCCCGAGCCGCTCGCGCGCCGCCGTCTCCACGCGGTCGCGGCGCGCCGACTCGCGCAGCACGTTGCGCCCGATGCCGAGCAGCCACGGCAGCGCAGTGCCGCCGCGCTCGTCGTGGAAGCTCCGCCGCGCCAGCCACGCGCGCGCGAACGTCTCGGCCGTCAGGTCCGCGGCCGCCCACGCGACGCGGGCGGCGAACCAGCCGTGCACGGCCTCGACGTGCCGGGCGTACAGGGCGCCGAAGTCGTGCGAGCGGATCAGGTCGGCGTCGGGGACGCTCATACCCAACTATTGCGCGAGCGGGCGACTATGTATCCGGCGCGATCGCCGCCGCGACCACGAGGTCGATGCCCACGGCGCGGGCACGCGAGCGGGCGAGCTGCTCGGCGGTCGCGGCGTCGCCTGCGCGGACGTTGTCGTGCCAGGGGGTCAGCGTGTCGCGGTCGAGTCCGATGACGAGGTAGATCACGGCGGCGACGCTATGGCCGCCGAGGCCCGCCCGCAATCGCGGAAACCACCGATCTTTGCCTAAGTGCAGGGTGCGGTCCCGATTGCGGGGCCATGGCCGCAGCCGCTGGAGTCGCGGCCATGGCATCTCTCTCTCGCACCCTCAGGCGGGCGCTCGCGCTCGCCGTCCTCATCGCCGCCGCGGTCCCCACGCTGGCGCACGCGACGGTCACGGAGTCGACCATCACGTCGCCGGCGAAGCCGACGTACCTGCTGTTCGAGCCCGCGCCGACGCTCGCCGCCGAGACGCTGACGGTCGTCGCCACGACCGACGGCGCGGCCAAGGACCAGGTCGACGTGATCTGCACCTTCGGCGACGACTACGCGCGGATCGCCGAGGATCTCGAGCTCGTCGCCGGCGGCACGCTCGACGCCGAGGTCTCGCTCGCCGGCTTCCCGGTCCATCTGTGCGACCTGCGCGTCGTCCCGGCGGGCTATGCCGCGCCGGACCTCTCGCCGTTCACCGGCCCCGTCGTCGCCGCGAGCACGTACTACCCCGACCACTCCAGCGCCCCCGTTCGCGGCGCCAAGCGGACGGCCATCCTCGACTACGTCGTCGAGACCGGTCACCAGCGGGGCGCGGCCGCCATCGTCACGGCCGGGGGCGGTGGCGTCTCCGCCGCCGTCGGCGTGAAGGCGGGAGCGCACGAGCCGTTCGGCTACCCGACCTGGCACGACGGCGCAGGCATCGCCGATCTCGTCGTCGACGGGCGGGTCGCGTACACGACCGAGGACATCCCTCGCTTCCAGTACGGCACCGAGCAGTCGATGACGCCGGCCGGCTTCGAGGGCCTCCAGGCGACGCCCGCGCTCGACCCGTCGACCGGCGCGATGACGATCAGCGAGTCGCAGCGGATCTTCCGCTGCGAGGGCGACGACGACGGACGCCCGACGGAGGAGGAATGCCGCTCGGTCATCGACACCGGCATCCGCCTCGATCGGACCATCAGCCTGACCCGTGAGCACTCGATCGCCGACGTCCGTGACCGCTGGGTCAGCAGCGACGGCCTCGCGCACCAGGTTCGGGCGCGGTACACCGCCGACCTGCCGCCCGCGCGCAGGAAGGCGGAAGGGCCGCAGTGGCGGTTCCCCGGCGACCCGGCGTTCAAGTTCTACGCCGCGGGCGACGTCATCCCTCAGGGGCCGGGGACCGTGCTGGTCCGCGACGCCGACGACCTTCGCGCTCCCGGCGCCCTGAGCTTTGCGCCGGCGCCCGAGCGGTTCACCTTCGACGATGGCGGGGCGCTCGCCGAGACGGCACAGCTGGCCGTGCCGGCCGGCGGCGCGGCTCCGGTGCGGCGGGTCTTCGCGCTCGGTCGCGACGCCGGCGAGGCGGCGGCGCTGGGACGGGCGACCGAGGACGGCTTCGCGGCTCCGCGCGTCGAGATCTCGAGCGTGTCGGGCGCCGCGACGGCGACGGTGCGCGGACGCGCGACGGACAACGTCGGCGTCGTCGCGCTGTCGGTCAACGGCCGGGCGGCCGCGGTCGCCGCCGACGGCTCCTTCAGCGTGCCTGTCGCCCTCCTGCGCGGCGCGAACGAGATCAGCGTCACCGCGACGGACGGCGCCGGGCTCAGCGCGAACGCGCGCGTCGTCGCACAGGGCGGGGCCATCCGCGGCTGCCGCGTGCCGAGGATCAAGGCGGGAGCGAGCGTGAAGGCGGTGCGGGCGGCGATCAGGAAGGCGGGCTGCAAGGCGCGCACGCGGCGCGTCAGCTCGCGCACGGTCCGCAAGGGCCGCGTGGTCGGCCTGTCGCGCAAGGCGGGGACGCTGGTCCCGCGCGGCACCGCGATCCGCATCCGCGTGAGCGCCGGCAGGCGCCGCTGAGGGTCAAAGCTTGGGGGTATCGCGAATTGAGCCAGGCGGGCGGCGGCCGTAGCGTCGCCCGCATGCTGATCGAGCGAGCCGCCGAGATCTCGACCCTGGAGCGATCGCTGGCGTCGGTGTCCGAGGGCACCGGCGCCGCGGTCGTCATCGAGGCGCCGGCGGGCGCCGGCAAGTCCGCGCTGCTCGACGTCGTCGATACACGGGCGCGCGAGGCCGGCTGGCTGGTGCGCCGCGCCGCCCACGGCCCGGCCGAGCGGCGTTTTCCGCTCGGCACCGTGCGCGTGCTGCTGGAGCCCTTCGGCGCGGACGCGGTGCGGGACCCCTTCGGGACATGCTCCGCGCTGGCGCCCGTCGTCCTCCTCGTCGACGACGCCCAGTGGGCCGACCGCGCGTCGCTCGACGCACTCGCCCATCTCGCGCGCCGCGCGTCCGATCTCCCGCTGCTCGTCGTGCTGGCCGCGCGGCCCGGGGATGCGCTGGCCGAGATCGCGGGGATCGCCGGCGTCGCGCTGCTCGAGCCCGGCCCGCTCAGCGCCGCCGGTGCGGCCCGGCTCGTGCGCCGGGTGGCGCCCGACGCCCCGGTGGATCGCTGCCGCGCGATCGCCGGCGGCGATCCGTGGCTGCTCGGCGAGCTCGCCCGCGGGGCGCTCGACGGGCCGCTCTCCCGTGGGGGCCGCATCGAGCTGCGGCGTCGCCTCGGTCAGCTCGCGGCGCCCGAGCGGCGTGTCGCACACGCGCTGGCGATCCTCGGCGACGGCGCCGAGCCCCACATCATCGCGGCGGTCGCCCAGGTCGCGGTCGAGGACGTCGCCGGCATCCACGAGCGGCTCGCGTGGAACGGGCTGGACGTCCACGGCGTCATCGCCCGCGGCGTCTACCACGAGCTGCCCCTCGCCGAGCGCGAGCGGCTGCACCGTGCCGCGGCCTCCGTGCTGCGGCGCGACGGCGCGACGGCGACGGCGGTCGCAAGCCATCTCCTGCGGTGCGGTCCCGCGGCCGATGCCGACGCCACGGCCGCGCTGCGCGAGGCCGCCGACGGCGCCGCGCCGCAGGCGGCAGTGGCCTACCTGGAGCGGGCGCTGCTGGAGCGCGCCGGCGGCGACGACCGCGCGGCGCTGCTGGCGCAGCTCGCCACCGCCATGATCCACGCCGGCCTGCCGTACCCGCGACGGCGCCTGCTGCAGGCGCTCGCCGAACGGCCGGCCGCTCGCACGAGGGTCGAGATCCTCGAGCGCCTGGCCGCGCTGGAGATCCTCGATCCGCACGACGCGGCGCTGCTCGACGGCGAGGACGACCCGGAGCTGGAGCAGGCACGGCTCGACGCGCTGCTGATGCACCCCGGGCGCCACGAGGAGCGGGCTCTCCACGTGCGGGCCCGGGCCGGCGCGCCGGCGCACCGGGCCTGGCTGGAGACGGAGACCGGGCGCGCGGACGCCGCGACCTGCGCGGCGCTCGCCCGCGAGGCGCTCACCAATGTTGGGGGTCAGACCCTTCATGAAGGGTCTGACCCCTCGCGGTGGCTGGCGGTGCGCGTGCTGACGCTGACCGATCGGGTTGCCGACGCCGCGCGGGCGATCGCCCGGCTGCGCGAGACGGCGGGTGACTCGGTGCCGCTGCGCGCCCTCGTGGCGTGGTCGACGGCCGAGCTGGCGCTGCGGGCCGGCCGGCTCGGAGAGGCCGAGGCCGAGGCGCGGATCGCCGTCGGCCTCGGCGGCGCCGGGTTGGTGACGGCGTCCGCCGGCGGGGTGCTCGCGCTCGCACTGGTCGAGCGCGGCGCCCTCGCCGAGGCTCGCGAGGTCCTCGAGCGCGCGGCCGGCCTGCGCCACGCGTGCGCCCGGCTGTGGCTCGCCGAGGGCGACTACGAGGCCGCCGCCGCGGCGGCGCGCGAGGTCGGCCGGCGCTGCCTCGCGCACGGCCGGCGCAACCCCGCCTGGGCTCCCTGGCGATCCACGCTCGCGCTGGCGCTGGCCCACCTCGGGCGGCTCGGCGACGCGGCCGCCGTCGCGGACGAGGAGATCGTGCTGGCACGCGCGTTCGGCGCGCCGACAGCTCTGGCGCGTGCCCTGCACGCCCGGACGGTCAGCGAGCCGGACGCTGCGCGCCGGGCGAGCCTCGCCGCCACCGCGCTGACCGTCTTCAGCGGACCGGCGGCCCTCGTCCAGGCGGCGCTCCAGATCGAGCACGGCGCGGCGCTGGTGCGGCTCGGGCGCCGGGTCGAGGCGCGTGACGGGTTGCGGCGGGCGCTGGCCACCGCCGACGCCGCGGGCGCTGCGCCGCTGGCCGGGCGGGCGCGCCGTGAGCTCGTGGCCTCCGGCGCGCGGCCGCGGCGGGCGGCGATCGAGGGTGCCGCGGCGCTCACGCCCAGGCAGCGCCAGATCTGCGAGCTCGCGCTGGCCGGCAAGAGCAACCGCGCGATCGCGCACGCCCTGTTCCTCAGCGTCAAGACCGTCGAGACGCACCTCGCCCGCGCCTACGGCACGCTCGGCGTGCTCGACCGCGCCGGGATGGTCGCCGCGCTCGCGCGGTGAAAGTTCAGGGTGGCGTCCCGATTGTCGGGGGAGCCGGCGCCGCGCATCGTCGGCGCCATGCCACGACGCTCCCTCGCGCTCGCGATCGCCTCGGGCGGCGCCTTCCTAAGCTTCCTCGACACGACGATCGTCAACGTCGCGTTCCCCGACGTCTCGGCCTCCTTCGCCGGCGCCGGCCGCGCGCAGGTGTCCTGGGTGCTGGACGCCTACTTCATCGTCTTCGCCGCGCTGCTCGTCCCCGCCGGGGCGCTCGCCGACCGCTACGGCCGCAAGCGGCTGTTCCTCGCGGGCGTCGCCGCCTTCGTGCTCGCCAGCGCGGTGTGCGCGCTGGCCCCGAGCTGGCAGGCGCTGGTCGCCGCCCGCGTGCTCCAGGCCGCGGCGGCGGCGGTGCTGACCCCGGCCTCGCTGGCGCTCGTGCTGGCCGCGTTCCCGCAGCGCGAGCGCGCGGCCGCCGTCGCCGCCTGGAGCGCCTGGGCCGCCCTCGCCGCCGCCTCCGGCCCGCCGCTGGGCGGCGCCCTCGTCGAGCTGGCGGGCTGGCGCTGGATCTTCCTCGTCAACCTCCCGCTCGGCGCGCTCGTGATCGTCGTCGGATTGCGGACGCTCGCCGAGAGCCGCGACCCCGGGGCGGCCGCGGTGCCCGACCTGCTCGGGTCCGCGCTCGCCGCGCTGTCGCTCGGCCTGCTCGCCCTCGGCATCGTCGAGGGCAGCGCCCCGGTGCTCGGCGCGGCGGCTCTGCTCGGCGCGGTCCTGGCCCGCCGCTGCGTGAAGCATGCGCGGCCGGTAGTCGACCCCGCGCTGCTGCGGATCCCCTCGTTCCGGCGCGGCAGCCTCGGCGCGCTCGTGTTCTCGGCGGCGCTGTTCGCCGTGCTGCTCGGCAACGTCCTCTTCCTCACCGGCATCTGGGGCTACAGCGTCCTCGAGGCGGGGCTGGCGGCGGTGCCGGGAGCGCTCGCCGCGACGGTCGTGGCCAGACCCGCGGGCCGCCTCGCCGACCGCTTCGGGCACCGAGCCGTGATCGTCCCGGGCGCGCTGCTGTTCGCGGCGGGCGCCCTCGGCCTGCGCGCGGTGACGACCGAGCCGGACTTCCTCGGCGCCTGGGTGCCGTGGACGGTCACGACGGGCTTCGGGATCGGGATGGCGCTGCCCATGCTCAGCGCCGCCGCGGTGTCGGACGTCGAGCCGGAGCGCTTCGGCGTCGCGAGCGCCGTGAGCTCCGCCTTCCGCCAGATCGGCGCCGTCGTCGGGACCGCGGTCCTGGTGGCGATCGTCGGCGATCCGGGGACGCTCGCCGAGGGGATGGCGCGCGCCGACCGCGCGTACCTGCTCGCCTCGCTCGGGTCGCTCGCCGCCGCGGCGATCGCCTTCGGACTCAGACCTGTTCGCTGAGCCGTCGAGCGAGCTGGGCGCGCGAGCGGACCCCGAGCTTGGCGTACGCGTGACTGAGGTGCGCCTCGACCGTGCGCACGGTGACGAACAGCGCCTGCGCGATCTCCTTGTTCGAGCTGCCGCCGGCCGCGAGCTCGACGACCCGCCGCTCGGCCGGGGTCAGCTCGCCGCTCGGCGTCGGCCGTCGCGCGCCGACGCGTTCGAGCTCCGAGCGCGCCTCGTCCGCCCAGCCCGGCGAGCCGAGCGCGTCGAACGCGGCCGCCGCCCGCTCGAGCGCGTCGCGGGCGCCGCCCCATTTCCTGTGCCGCCGGAGCCCGCGGCCGAGCGCGAGCAGGGAATGGGCGGCGTCGCCGCGCAGGCCGAGCTGCTCGAAGGCGTCCGCCGCCCGCGCGAGCGTCGCCGCCTCATCGGGGAGCCGCAGGACGGCGGTGCAGCGCTCGGCGGCCGCGAGCCCCCACGGGTGCTCCTGCTGCTCGGCGAGCACGCGCAGGCGCTCGGTCACGGCCTCGGCCTCGGCGACCTCGCCGAGCTCCGCGAGCGCGCCGACCAGGTCCGGCGCCACCGGGAACGCGCCCGGCTCGTCGACGCCCTCACGCTGCGTGTGCTCCCACACCGCGCGCAGGTGCTCGGCCGCCACGCTCGGCTCGTGGGCGAGCAGCGCCGCGATGCCGAGAGCCCGGCGCGACTCGAGCACCTGCCAGCGGAAACCGAGCGGCTCCGCCGCCTCGAGCGCCGGCGCCGCCCAGCGCCGCGCCTCGTCCGGCAGCCCGCGCCCGGCGGCCACCAGCGCGCGGCAGCGCTGGTAGGTGGGCGTGATCAGCAGCTCGTCGTCGGCGGACTCGGCCCACTCGTCCAGCAGCCGCGACACCGTCCCCCAGTCCGCCGCGCGCAGCCCGAGCTCGCACAGGTTCAGGCGCATCCACGCGTACGAGACGGACTCGCCGCGCTCGTCGGCGAGCTCCAGGAAGCGCGTCAGCGTCGTGCGCGCCCGCTCGAGGTCGCCGCGCCACACGAGCCGCAGGGCGGCGACCGGCTCCGGCGAGTCGACGAGCTGGACCGCGCCCGGGGAGGCGGCCGCGAACTGCTCGCAGACGTCGTCGATCGGGCGGCCGCGCAGGCTGCGCGCCCAGCCGAGCGCGCGCAGGGCGAGGCGCTCGACGCGCGGCCCGGCGCCGGCCGCCAGCGCCTCCTGCGCCCACGTCTCGACCTCGCCGATCCGCTCGACGCCCTCCGCCGCCGTGCTGAGCGCCATCGAGGCCAGCGCGTGCGCGCGCTGGACCGGGTCCTCGCCGGCCTCGGCCAGGGCGTGCTCGAAGTGCGCGCGGCGGTCGTGGTAGGTGGCGACCGCGCTGCCGTTGGCGAGCAGGAGCCAGGCGCGCACGCGCGGGCCGCCGGGCGGCAGCCCGTCGAGCTCGGGCGTGAGCAGCTCCGTCACGCGCCGCCGCTCGCCCGCCGTCTCGAGCTGGTGCGCGAGCGCGAGCAGGCGCTCGACGCGCTCGGGCCGGTCCGCCGGCGTCAGCCGCAGCGCGTGCTCGGCCAGCTCCACCGCCTCCGCCGCGGCGCCGCGCGCGGCGGCGCCGTCCGCGGCGGCGGCGACGGTGTCCGCCAGCCCCGCGTCCGGCTGTCGCGCCGCCAGCGCGAGGTGGCGGGCGCGCCGCTCCTCGCCGGCCACGGCGCCCGCGAGCGCGAGGTGGAGCTCGCGGCGCTCGCGCGGGCGCGCGTGCTTGCGGGCCGCCGCGCCGAGCAGCGGGTGGGTCGGGCGGACGCGTCCGGCCTCGGCGCGCAGGAGGCCGGCGTCGAGGGCGTCCTCGGCGTCGGCCACCGCGGAGAGCTCGTCCGGGCGCAGGTCGCCGCCCAGCGCCACCGCGAGCAGGGCGTGCCGCTGCGCGTCCGGCAGGGCGGCCACGCGGATGCCGAGCAGGTCCTCGACCGCGTCCGGCAGCGGGATCTCCCCGCCGGCCGCTCCGCGCGCGGCCAGCGCGCGGCCGATCTCGAGCGCGAACAGCGGGTTGCCGAGCGTCGTGTCGGCGATCCGCCGCATGAGCGGCCGCGGGACGGTGAGCCCCAGCCGCTCGGCCAGCAGGCCGCGCGTGTCGTCGAGACCGAGCGGCCCGACCTCGAGGCGCTCGAGCGGACGGCCTTCGAGCACCCGCTCGAGCGGCGGGCGCCGCCCGGGCCGCCGTGCGAGCAGGAACGCGACGCGGTCGTCCGCGAGCCGCGGCGCGGCGAACGCCAGCGCTTCGGACGAGGCGGGGTCGAGCCACTGGAGGTCGTCGATCGCCACCACCAGCGGGGCGAGCCAGCGCAGCTTGTTGAGCGCGCCGAGCGCGATCGCCTGCCGGGGAGCCTCGCCGGGCGCGGCCCGTAGCAGCGCCGCCTCGAGCGCCGACCGCTGCGGACCCGGCAGTCCGGCCATGTCGATCCCGTCGAAGAGGTCGATCAGCCCCGCGAACGAGTGCCGCGCCTCGGCCCCGCTCGGCCGCGCCACCACCACGCGGAGCCCGAGCGCTCGGGCTTCGCCGATCCCCGCCTCCCACAGGGCGGTCTTGCCGATCCCGGGGCCGCCCGCGAGCACGAGCGTCCGCGAGGGCCCGGCGAGGAACGCGCGGAGCCGAGCGAGCTCCGGCTCACGGGCGACCAGGTGACCGAGCACCGGCGGAGCTTTGCAAACGAGAGAGGGGCGGCCGCGGCGGCCGCCCCCCTTTCAGTTCCCTCCGTTGACCCGCAAACCGACACGGATGCCGGTGCTGCACCGGCGCTTTCAGCCGAGGAGACGATTCGGGCGTACGGACCGCGTCTCGGCGTTGGTTGCGTCAACTCCCCTTCGGACGACCAAGGTACAGCGGTCAGGACCTCCTGACCATCCCCCGGACGTGGTAATCCCGCCCCGCGAACCGGTCAGGATCAATAGACCAAGAAATGGACACTTGTCCGACTTGGCGAATGGGGGATCGCCCCTACCTTGCGATGAGTCAGGGCCTGCGCCGTGGCAAGGACGACGGGACAGGTGTGCTTCGGTCAAGGATGACCGTCCGGCCGCAGGCTTGACCCCGGGGGAACGGGGATGGATCGGGACGCTCGCCGGCACGACGCCGGCGAGCGCCCTGCACTCGCCCGCGACTTGATCCGCGGCGCGAGACCACTACACTCTCCGCACTCGGCCGATAGTCGCAGCCGTCCAAAGCGCCCTTCCCGCCACATACGGGACGCCGGGCCGGACGGGGTCCGTGAGCGCCGAGCGCCCCTCACAGGGGTCCGGTACCCCCTGTGCTATCTTGGAACGTCGCGCGCGCGTGGGCCGTCGGTAGACGAGCGCGCGCCGCACTCTCCGTCCTCCGTTCCAC
>CAWIFM010000004.1:0-1016125 GCA_963835525.1 uncultured Solirubrobacteraceae bacterium | reverse complement strand
TGGCCGCGAACACGTGCGCCGTGCGGCCGTGCTCGATGTTCTGGGAGATCTGGCGGACGACGTTCGCGTTGTTGCGGTAGATCGTCTGCTCCCACTCCTCGTTGGGATCGAGGAACTCGTGCCAGTTGGACGACTTGAGCGCCGACCACTCCTGCGGGTAGCCGGCGATGCCGTCGGCGAAGGCGTAGACCCAGCCCTGCGACAGGTGCCGCGCGGGATCGGGCTGGACGTCGACCGTGACGTCCTCGTACACCGTGGCGCGCCGCTTGCGCGGCGTGAAGTAGTTGTAGCTGCGGCTCTGCCAGGACGGGAACTCCTGGGCGCCGGCCTCTGCATCCGTGAAGACGGGCTTCGGGACGCTGCGTTCCTTGACCTCCGTGGCCATGGCTCTCCTCTCTCACTCGTCCGCGGTCGTTGTGAACTTGTCGAAGTAGATGTGCGCCTCGGGCACGCCCCGGCGCTCGAGCAGGGCGATCGCCGCCTCGACCATCGGCGGCGGGCCGCAGACGTAGGCGTCGACCTCGGTGACGTCGCCCTCCAGGCGGTCGACGACGTCGGTGATGAGGCCGGCCTCGCCGGCCCAGCCGTTGCTGTCCTCCGAGCACGCCGGTACGAAGCCGCACGGGAGGCCGGACAGCTCCTGCAGGTGGAACAGGTCGGCCTCGGTGCGCGCGCCGTAGTAGTAGGTCGCCTCGCGGTCGCCGCCCGCCTCGGACAGCGACCGCAACAGCGAGAGGATTGGCGCCATGCCGGCGCCGCCGCCGATGAAGAGCAGCCGGCGGGGGGAGGAGGATCGAAGCGTGAAGACGCCGTAGGGCCCGGTGACCGTCAGCTCGTCGCCCGGCTTGACGGCGCCGTCGGCCAGCAGGCCGGAGAAGCGCCCGCCCGGGTAGAGCTTGATCATGAACTCGAGCTCGCCGGGGTTGGTGTTGGCCATCGAGAACGAGCGGTGCTCGCCCTCGTGGCCGGGCACGTGGATGTCCACGTACTGCCCGGGCTTGAAGATGAAGGGCTCGTCGTCCTGGACGCTCAGGTGCAGCCGCCGGATGTCGCTCGTGAGCTCGTCGACGGCCTCGACCCTGGTGGTCACGGTGCGGATCGGCGTGCCCGACTGCAGGATCTCCTCGTCGTAGTTGATCAGCTCGATCTCGAGGTCCGAGTACGGGTGGGCCCGGCACAGCAGGATCCACCCCTCGGCCTCCTCGAAGTCCGGCAGAGCGAACGTCGAGTAGCGATCGAGGTCGACGTCGCCGTCCAGCAGGAACGACTTGCACGCCGAGCACTGGCCCTCCTTGCAGCCGTGCATCAGCATCAGCCCCTGCCGGAAGGCGGCATTGAGGACCGTTTCGGCCTCGTCGACCTCGATCTCGAGGCCGACGGGCTCGAAACGGACGGTGTGGGTCGTGCCCACGCCGCTCTTACGCGGGCGTCGCCGGGCGGCCGGCGGGCCCGCCGCGCTTGTAGTCGGCCATGTGCTGCTCGCGCTCCTCGGGAGTCATCTCGTTCAGCAGCACGTTCGGGCTGTTGAGCGTGATGCCCTTGACCTCGTCCAGGGTCCACATCTCCTTGGGATCGAGGTTCAGGTGCGGCTGCGGGATGAGCGTGTGCCCGTCGTCGCGGACGTACCCGAGGGAGTCCTGCATGATCTCGGCGAGGTCCTTGCCGTGATGCAGGGTCTCCCACTCGCGCTGACCGCTGAGCTGACCCATCGACGGGGTCGGCCGGCCCTCGTACTCGGGCCGGAAGGCGACCTTGTCGGTCCAGTGGCAGGTCTCCGAGCAGTACGTGCGGACCTGGCCGTCGACCTCGTCCATGACCGTGTCCTCACGGATCAGGCACGGGACCATGCAGGTCCAGCAGCGGTGCGGATACTGGTAGTCGGCCCCGGCCTCGAAGGCGATCGGCTTGTGGCCGTTCTTCTTCGAGAGCTCGCCGTACTTCTCCCACCAGCGGCCGTACTTGTCGTACCAGCCCGGGTACTTGAACTCGAACCACTCGAAGTCGTCGTCGTCCATGCCGTCGATCCGCCAGTAGTTGGCGAACCAGCCGGTGGCGAAGAACTGCGCGACCTCGTGGATGTAGCCCTTGTTCCAGATCCGGTTCCACGATTCCTCGACGAGGTCGTGGGGGACCGTCAGGCCGTACTTCTCCAGCGGGACCAGGTACGAGCGGTAGTAGTCGTCGTAGATCCAGCGGCGCCAGGCCTCGGCGTAGGACTCGCGATCCTTGCGGCGGTCCTTGGTGCCGTACTCGATGAACGTGCCGATCGCGGCGTCCACGACCGCGTGGTTGTTCCACCACGCGTAGCGGAGGTCGCGCTCGAGCAGCTGGCGATTGCGCTCGTCGGCGAGCGCCATGAGGATGATCGAGTAGCCGTTGGAGATGTGACGCGACTCGTCGGACTGGACCGAGTGGAACACCGTCGGCAGCAGGTAGTCGCCGTTGGCGGCGGCCTCGCCCGGCATCGCGACGAAGAGGACGTTCGTGAACGCCGTCTCGGCGACGATGGTCAGGTAGACGTTGGCGGCGGTGATCGCGTCACCGGTGATGAACCCCTCGCCGAACTGGCGGCCGATCGTGCCGGCGTAGCAGTTCGCGAACCCCTTCTCGGTCAGGTCGAAGCCGGCCGGATCGATGTAGTGGTTCATGTACAGCCGCTTGAGGTTCATCTGGATCGTCGAGTGGCGCACCTCGTCGATCATCTGGATGGCGAGGCCGTTGTGGACCTCGGGGTTGGGGACCGCGTTGATGGCCAGCGGCATGGCCCGGGCGGCCGAGATCTCCGGGAACGGGATGATGCTGAGGAACAGCTTCTGCCACTCCATCCAGCGCTGCTGGACCTGGCGGAACATGTTCCCCCGGATCGCGCCGTCCATCGCCCCGAAGACGCGGTTGTCCTTCTCCTCCTCCATCGGGAAGTAGGAGCGCAGGACCTGCTTGAGCGGGTCCTTCTTGGGTGCGCGCTCGAACGTGTAGTCGGTCGGGTACTTGTCGACCGGGGTGACGAACGTGGGCTCCCACGACAGCTCCTGGATCTTCGCGTGGGCCTTCGTGATGCTGGCTCGGCTCAAAGCGAGTACCTCCTTTCGCGCAGGCGGCGCTTCACCGCACGGTGCTTTCGCCGGCGGACGCTAGGACCGCGCCGGGATCGGGTTCAAGAACGCCCTGCTTTTCCGCAGATGGCTGGAATCTGGCCACGTCGCGGAGGGTCTCCTCGAGCGCGGGACGCTCGTCCTCGTATGCCCGGCGGGTCATCGAGATGCCGACGGCGCCGACGAAGCGGTGGCGATGGTCGAGGACCGGGGCGGCCAGACAGCAGAAGTCCTGGTCGAACTCCTCGCAGTCCCTGGCGACCCCGGTCCGCCGGATCCGGCGCAGCTCGGCCCGCAGCTCGTCGGGCCGGGTGATGGTGCTGTCCGTGAATCCGCGCAGGCCGGCCTGGATGTAGCGCTCCACTGCCTTGTCCGGAGCGAGCGCGAGCACGACCTTGCCGAGCGCGACGGCGTGGGCGTTGTCGCGGATCTCCGGACCGAGGCCGGGCAGCTTCAGCATCCCCTGGACGCCCCGCTCGACCACCACGCGGAGGTGACCCTCCTCCGGCACCGCGAGATAGGCGCGTTTGTGCGTGCGCGCCAGCAGATCGTCGACCAGCGCCGACAGATCGTGCAGCTCGGGTGCGGCGGAGACCTGCCGCCGGAAGTCGGGGGACAGCGCGTAGACGCTGCCCGGGCGCCGGGTGGCGACGCCCTCCTCGACGAGGCTGGCCAGCAGGTTGTACGCGGTCGACACGCTCTTCCCGAGCGCCTCGGCGACATGGTCGGCTCGCACGCCTTCCGGCTCGCGAGCCAGCAGCCACTCCACCTGCAGCACCGCACGGGCGGTGCTCAGACCGCGATGGTGGGTCTCCTCCATCGATCCAAGTGGACCACCGGTCCGTTACATCAGCGCTGCACGCAGCTCGCCGACCCGGGACGCGCACAGCGAGCGCCGGGGATCGCGGAAGGAGAGCTGCGAGAGCAGGCGTTTCCAGGCCGGGAGGTCGTCCTCGCCGCTGGCACAGTGGACCCAGGCCCAGAGCGCCTCGGGATCGTCGGCGGTCATGACCGCCTGGCGCAGCCAGCCGTCGAGATGGTCGCGTTCGCGCACCACGCCGGGAGCCTCGGAGCCGGGCAGCAGCGGACCGGTGTAGTCCTCGGCCGCCTCGCGCACGGCGCCGGCCGCGAGCAGGCCCTCGATACGCCGCGCGTCGGTCTCGACGTCGCAGGTGAGCCGGTAGCGCTCGGCGTCGATCCAGGGGCCGAGCAGCTTGCGCAGCCGCGAGACCTCCACGCGCACGGACGAGACGTGGCCGCTGTCGCCGTAGAGGCCGGCGGTGAGGGCCTCGGCGGTCATGCCGTCCGGGTTGGCGCAGAGCAGCACGAGGATCTCGGCCAGCCGCGGCCGTAGCTCCTCGCGCCGTCCGTGCATCTCCAGCACCGCCTTTCCGCTGCCGAGCAGCCCGAGCTTGAGCAGTGGCCTGGGCGCGTGAGCGGGTCCGGGTCGCCGGTCGACGGCTTGGACGACGAACGCGTTGAGCGACGCGTTGACCGGCTCGGCGATGGCGTGCGCGCCGCTGGGCAGGATCAGCTCACCACCGCCGGGCGGGATGGCCAGGCGGTCGGTCGCGCCCCAGATGGCCGGCAGCCGCGTGATCGGCCGTCCGGACGGCGCCACCAGCGCGCTGGTGGTGGGCGCGCGCATCACCGCGTCGCCGTAGCGGGCGCGCAGCCGCGCGTCGCGCTCCTGGAGGTCGAGCTGAAGCGAGCCCTCGACGGCCGCCGCGGTCGCGGTGGCGACGGCGAGGCTGGCCGGGTGCACGGTCGAGAAGTCGCCCGTCAAGTCGATGACGCCGATCAGCGCGCCGGTGTCGGGGTCGTGGATCGGCGCCGCCGAGCAGACCCAGCGCTGGACCGGCTCGTGGAAGTGCTCGGGGCCGAAGACCTGGACGGCGTGGTCGACCGCCACCGCGGTGCCGATCGCGTTGGTGCCGGCGCCCGGCTCGCTCCACAGCGTGCCCTCGGCGAAGTTCATGACCTCGGCGGCGCGCATGCGGATCGCCGCGCTGCCCTCGATGCAGAGCAGGACGCCGTCGGCGTCGCTGATCACGATCAGGTAGCCGCCCTCCTCGGCGGTCGCGGACAGGCAGCTGCGGATCAGCGGGTAGGCGCGGCCCAGCGGGTGGTCCTCCCACAGGTCGTGGGTCTCCTCCTCGCCGGCCACCACGGGCGCGAAGCGGTTGCCGGTCGGGGCCACGCCGGCGGCGGACGAGCGGCGCCACGAGTCAGCGATCGCGTCGCGGACGAGCTCCGGGTTCTCGTCGTCCTCGCCCTCGACGAACCGTTCCCAGGCAAATCGCAGCTCCTGCGCTCGCACCATCGGCGACGTTCCGACGTCGATGGCCAGCCACGAGTTGGAGTGCATCAAGGAACCTCAGCCTCTCGGCTTCAGACAGTACCGCGGATTCCAAGCATCGTGGAGCTTGTTGACCCGCGCGGTAACAGCGCGCGACCGTGGAGATGATGGCGACTGCCCCC
Organism: uncultured Solirubrobacteraceae bacterium; assembly: GCA_963835525.1. GTDB lineage: Bacteria > Actinomycetota > Thermoleophilia > Solirubrobacterales > Solirubrobacteraceae > DASSUW01. Next base: position 1,010,552 of record CAWIFM010000004.1, on the reverse strand, counting down.
GCAGCCGAGCGCGAGCATGCCGCCGCTCCGTCGCGCCAGTACCGGATGCTGATCGGCGGCGAGTGGGTGCCCGCGCGCTCGGGCGAGACCTTCGAGACGGTCGATCCCTACACCGGCCGGCCGTGGGCGACGGTGCCCCGGGCGGGCCCTGAGGACGTGGATCTGGCGGTGCGCGCGGCGCGGTCCGCGTTCGAGGCTTGGGGGCGCACGACCGGCACCGAGCGGGCGCGGCTCATGCGCCGGCTGGCCGAGCTGATCTCCTCGAACGCCTCGCGGATCGCGGTCGTCGAGAGCACCGACAACGGCAAGCTGATCCGCGAGATGGAGGGCCAGCTGCGCGGGCTGGCCGACTACTACCACTACTTCGCGGGCGCGGCCGACAAGATCGGCGGCGAGACGATCCCTGCCGACCGGCCCGACGTGCTGATCTACACGCTGCGGGAGCCGGTCGGCGTGGTCGCGGCCATCACGCCGTGGAACTCGCCCGTGCTGCTGATGAGCTGGAAGCTGGCTCCGGCGCTGGCCGCCGGCTGCTGCGTGGTCGTCAAGCCGGCCGAGCAGGCGCCCTGTTCGACGCTCGAGTTCGCCGAGCTCGTGCAGGAGGCCGGCTTCCCGCCCGGCGTGTTGAACGTGATCACCGGCTTCGGCGAGGACGCGGGCGCGCCCCTGGTGGCGCACCCGGGGGTCGACAAGGTCGCCTTCACGGGGGCGACGTCGACCGGCATCGAGGTCATGAAGGGCGCCGCCTCGCACCTCGCGCGCGTCTCCTTGGAGCTCGGCGGCAAGTCGCCGCACATCGTGTTCGCCGACGCCGATCTCGAGGCCGCGGCCGGCGGCGTCGTCGCGGGCGTGTTCGCCGCCTCCGGCCAGACCTGCATGGCCGGCTCGCGGCTGCTGGTCGAGGCGGGCGTGCACGACGAGTTCGTGGCGCGGCTGGCCGAGCGCGCGCGGGCGATCCGGCTCGGCGACCCGCTCGATCCGGCGACCGAGATGGGCCCGGTCGCCTTCGAGGCGCACCGCGACCTCGTCGAGGCCTGCGTCGCCGCCGCGCGCGAGGACGGCGCCGAGCTGATCACCGGCGGCTCGCGGCCCGCGCACGACGGCTACTTCGTGCAGCCGACGATCTTCGGCGCCGTCGAGCCTCCGATGCGGCTCGCCCGCGAGGAGGTCTTCGGGCCCGTGCTCGCGGTCATGCCGTTCTCCGGCGAGGCCGACGCCGTCGCGAAGGCCAACGACACGGAGTTCGGCCTGGCGGCCGGCGTCTGGACCCGCGACGTCCAGCGCGCGCACCGGATGGCTCGTTCCTTGAGGGCCGGGACGGTGTGGATCAACGCCTACCGCGCCGTCGCGCCGATGGCGCCGTTCGGCGGCGTCAAGGCGAGCGGGATCGGGCGCGAGAACGGGCTGGCGGCGCTGGACGAGTACACGGAGATCAAGACGGTCTGGCTCGATCTGGCCGGGGCGCCGCGGGATCCGTTCAAGCTGGGCTAGGGGCGGGGCGGGCGCCAGGGCTCGCCGGGCTTCCGCGGCGGCGGGGTGAACCCCGACGCGGTCATCCGCATCGCCCGCATCGCCCGCGCCTTCACCGCCCACGGCACGCGCCGGTACACCGGCACGAACAGCCACCGCCACAGCAGCCCTCACGCGAGCGGTAGGGCTTGACCGTGCCGGGCACGCCGGAGCCGTGCTGGCGAATGGCGGCCTGCATCAGGAAGTGCTCGGACCGCTCGCGTAGCCGCTGTCTCATGACCGCAGGGCGGCGAGGCCGTTCTGGGCGGCGATCGCCATCGGCTCGAACAGGGCGCCGATCGGCGGCGAGTAGATGTTCTCCATCCACGCGATGTCCTCGAGCGTGGCGCCGCGCTTGGCCACGAAGGCGAGGAAGTCGGCGCGCTCCTTGACGCCCTCGCCGCCGTGGATCTGGCCGCCGATCAGCTTGTGCGTGTCGGGCTCGGCGAGCAGCTTGACGTGGGTGCGGGTGGCGCCCGGGAAGTAGCGGGCGCGCGAGACGCCGACGCCCTTGGCGACCACGTAGGGGACGCCCATCGCGGTGGCGAGCGTCTCGCCGATCGAGAAGCCGCCGATCGTGTAGTCGCCGGCCACCATGCCCCACGGCACCCACACCGGGTCGTAGACGAGGTCCTGCCCGGCCGCGTTGAAGGCGGCGGTGCGGCCCTGGGCGTAGGCGTGCGAGCCGGTCAGCCCGCGGATCGGGATCATCGACAGCCCGTGCGGGACCTCGATCACGTCGCCCGCCGCCCACACGCCGTCCTTCGACGTGCGCATCCGCTCGTCGACGATGATCCCGCCGGTGGTTCCCGTCTTGATGCCCGCCGCCTCGGCCAGCGCGCTGTTGGGCTCCTTGTGCAGGCAGACGATGACCGCGTCGCACTCGAGCTCGCCGGCGCTGGTGGCCACGGACCCGACCCGCCCGTTCGTGCCCTCGAAGCCCTCGACCTTCGTGCCCAGCCGCATGGTCACGCCGCGCTTCTCGAGCGACTCGTGGACGGGCTCGGCGACGTCCGGGTCGAGCACCTCGGAGAGCACCCACGGGCCTTCGTCGACGAAGTCGACCTGCAGCCCGCGGTGGCCGAGGTTGCCCGCCATCTCGACGCCGAGCGGCGTGGCCCCGTACACCACCACCCGCTTCATGTCGTTGAGCTCCTCGTCGAAGAGCATCGCCGCGCGGATGTCCTTGACGTAGTGCAGGCCCTCGAGGTTGGAGCCCGGCACGTCGGGCTTCTGCCACGTGAACCCGGTCCCGAGGATCAGCTTGTCGAACCCTTCGTGCGTGTTCTTGGCGGTGAGCGTGCCGCGGTCGAGGTCGAGGTCGGTGACCGTCGTCTCCATCCGCATGTCGAGCCCGTCCTCGACGTACCGCTCGACGGTGGAGAGGAACAGGCTGTCGAAGTCGTTGATCTCGCGGCCGTGCACGAACGGGATGCCGCAGGGCGAGTAGGCGATGTCGGGGAACTCGGTGAAGAGGGTCACGTGCAGGTCCGGGTTCAGCCGCTTGGCGATCGTGGCGGCGGCCGTCCCTGCGCCGCCTCCGCCGATCACGATCAGACGCTCGCTCATGTGACCTCCAGGGATCGGTACTCGACCGCCGGCGGCTTCGCCAGCGTGTTCGACACCCAGCACACGCGCCGCGCGCGCGTGGCCAGGCTCTCCAGCTCGTCGGCGGGGATCGCGGCGCGCGCGGTGACCACGACCGTGCCGTAGCGCAGCTCGCGCCCCGCGCGCTCGGCCCGCACGTCGACCGTCAGGCCCGTCGGCTCGCGCTCGCCGTCGCGCCGCGCCACGTGCGCGATCGCCATGCAGAAGCAGCTCGCCAGCGCGGCGCAGAAGATCTCGGTCGGCATCGCGCCGCCGTCGGCGCCACCCGCGTGCTCGGGCTCGTCGACCGGGATGCGGTGACCGCGCGCCTGGACCGTGGTGGCGTAGCCGCCCTCCCACGTGGCGGTGACCTCGAGCGCGTCAGCCAACGCGGGCTCCCAGGAACGCCTCGTAGGCGCGCTCGTGTGCCGCGGCGGCGGCGTCCCACGTGTGCTCCGGCACGATCGCCCGGCCGCCGGCGCGCAGGCGGTCGGCGAGCGCCGGGTCGAGCGCGAGCCGAGCGAGCGCACGGCCGAGCGCGGCGCCGTCGCCGACGGGCGTGAGCAGCGCGCTGACCTCGTCGATCAGGAAGTCCTTGAACACGTCGAGGTCCGAGGCGACGACCGGCAGCTCGGCGGCCAGCGCCTCGAGCGCGGCGAGCCCGAAGCCCTCCTTGACCGAGGGGAAGGCGAAGGCGTCGGCGGCGCGGAACAGCCGTTCCATCTCCTCGGACGGCAGCGGGCCGAGCACGCGCACGTGCGTCGCGACGCCGAGCTCGCCGGCGAGCGCGTCGAACCGCTCGCGCTCGTGCCGGTAGTCGAACAGGGTCATGCCACCGGCGATCAGCAGCAGTGGATCTCGCGCCGGCACCAGGTCGCGCAGGACGGCGAAGCCTTCGAGCAGCGTCAGCGAGCCCTTGCGCGGCTCGATGCCGCCGACCGTCAGCACGGCGAACCGCCCGCGCGGCCCTTCCTCTCGCGCCGGGTGATAGCGCCGCGGGTCGACGCCGTTGCGCACCAGGCCGGCCTCGATCCCGAACTCGTCCGCCAGCCGCTCGACCCAGGGCTGCGAGACGCACAGCACGCGGTCGGGTGCGACGATCGAGCGGTCCTGGCAGGCGACCAGCGACGGCGACGTGAAGTCGTCGACGTGGTGGACGGTGCGCAGCACGTGGTCGATCACGCCGTCGTCGCGCAGGGCGAGCGCCGCGTTGGCCGACAGGCAGTCCTGGGCGTGGACGACGTCGTAGCCGGCCAGCAGCGGCCGGAGCCCCTCGGCGTAGACCTCCATCATCCGCTGGATCCGCTCGTCGAACGGCGCGTCGAGCGGCACGTGCCGCACCAGCCGAAGGGGCACCGCGGCCGGCCGGAACAGCTCCTCGTCGTCGCGGGCGAGCGCGAACAGCTCGACCTCGTGGCCGCGCCGCGCGAGCGCCTCGGCCACCTCGAGCGCGTGCACGACGCCGCCGCGCGGCTTGACCGAGTAGGTGAGCATGGCGACCCTCACGCGACCACCCGCTTCGCGAGTCGCGCCGCCGCGGCGTTCGTCGGCGCCACGTGCACGCCGGCGGCACGCAGCGCGGCTTCTTGCCGCCCGGCGTTCTGGGGGTCAGCGTCGGTGCCGCACACATGGGCGATCACCGGCCGCTCACGCGCGAGCGGCTCGAGCGTCTCCGCCAGCTCGCCCGCGGGGTCCGGGTGCGCGCCGTGGCCGAGCACGACGTCGAGCAGGATGCAGCCCGCGTTCGGGCCGTCCTCGCGCAGCATGCGGCGGCGCAGCTCGAGGTCGACCATCGGGTGCGGGCGGCCCTGCGTGTACTCCTCCTCGCCGAGGTCGAGGATCCGGTGGCCGGGCCCGAGGATCGTCTGCGCCTCGTAGGCGAGCGAGCCGCCCGAGAACAGGCCCAGCAGGCCTCCTTCACCGCGCGCCGGGGGTATGTCCCCCAGGGACATACCCCCAAGGGCAATGGCCCCCAGGGCCATTGCCCCGGCCTCGAGCGTCGGGTAGACGTCGAACGGCGCCTCGCCGCCGTCCCAGCCGACGAAGGCCGCGACCACGCGCTTGCCGCGCACGTCGATGTCGCCGAGCGCGCGCACCGCGGCGGCGTCCGGCGGCTTCGAGACCAGCAGCAGCGTCTCGGTCTCGTCGTCGGCGGCCAGCAGCTCCATCCCGGCCCGGAACATGATCCCGCCGACCTGCGCCGACAGGTCGCGGCCGCCGACGCCGATGATCTCCGACACGCCGGAGCCCGCGCCGTCGAGCAGCACGCTGGCCTCCTGGGCGCCGGTGCCGGCGGCGGCCACGATCCCCACCGGCCCGCGCCTGACCACGTTCGCGAAGCCGAGCCCCACGCCGCCGAGCATCGCCGTGCCGCACTCGGGCCCCATCACGAGCCGGCCGCGCTCGGCGCCGCGGCGCTTCAGGGCGATCTCGTCCTCGACGGAGACGTGGTCGGAGAACAGGAAGACGTGCATGTCGCGCGTGAGGGCGCGGTGTGCCTCGAGCGCCGCGTACTCGCCGGGCACCGAGATCAGGGCCACGTTGCCCTCGGCTGTGGCCAATGAGCGCGGCGCCGCCTCGGCGACCTCGTGCGACTCCGCGGCCTGCGACAGCTCGCGCTCGGCCGCGTCGAGCGCCTCGTCCGGGCCGTCGACGGCGATCACCACGTCCGCGGGCGTGGCGTCGACGCCGAGGCCGAGCTGCTCCAGATTGGCCGGCGTGCCCATGACCAGCTCGCAGGCGGTCACATCGTCGCGACCGCGAACCGTCTGGGCCACCTTCATGAGCCGCACGCTGTCGACGTAGCGGTTCGGCACCACACGCACCTTCACGCCGAGACGGCCTCCTCGTCCGGCACGACCCACGTGCCGTCGTCGCCGTCGACCGCGGCTCGGAGGTGACCCGGCGTGGTGATGACGGCGTGGCCACCGCCCTCGACGAAGTGCCGCGCCGACTCGATCTTGGGGCCCATGCTGCCGGCCGGGAACTCGCCCTCGGACAGCGCGCGCTCGGCGTTCGAGACGGTGATGCGCTCGAGCTCGCGCTCCCAGCGCGTGCCGTAGTCGATCGCCACGCGCGGGACGCCGGTGAGCAGGATCAGCAGGTCGGCGCCGACCGCCAGCGCCAGCTCGGCGGAGCAGCGGTCCTTGTCCACGACGCCCGGCAGGCCCGCGCGCCCGGCATCCACCGGCACGCCGCCGCCCCCGCCGGCGATGACCAATACGCCCGAGTCGAGCAGCGTCCGCACCTGCGCGGCGCCCAGCACCTCGAGCGGCCGCGGGCTCGCCACCATGCGCCGCCAGCCGCGGCCGGCGTCGTCGGCCACCGCCCAGCCGTGCTCGAGCGCGAGCCGGCGCGCCTCCTCGGGCGCGTAGAACGGGCCGACCGGCTTGGTCGGCACCGCGAAGGCGGGGTCGTCCCGATCGACGACGACGCGCGTGAGCAGCGTGGCCGTCGGCACCCCCGGGTCGACCGAGCCGATCGCCGTCTCGAGCAGGTAGCCGGTCTGGCCCTGCGTCATCGCGGTCAGTGCGTCGAGCGGCTGCTCCGGCATGGCCAGCGCCAGCAGTCCGACCTGCGGGCCGTTGCCGTGGGTGAGCACGAGCTGGTGGCCGGCCCGGCGCAGCGCCACGACCTCCGCGGCGATCTCGCGGGCATGCTCGAGCTGGCCGTCCCAGGTCCCGTCCTCGCCTGCCGCGATCAGGGCGTTCCCCCCGATGGCGACGACGATCCTCACGACGCCCGCACCACCAGCCACACGGCCCGTGCGGGGTCTTCGCTCGGGTTGCGCCACGAATGCGGGCGCACGGCGCGGAAGTGGATCGAGTCGCCGGCCTCGACCTCGTGGCACTCGCCGTCGACCTCGAACTCCATCCGGCCCTCGAGCACGATGACCAGCTCCTCGCCGGGATGGTTCATCGGCACGGGGCCGCTGTGGGCGAGCGGCTCGACGACCGCCTCGGCGCCCGCCATCGCGAAGCCGCCGTAGCGGCCCGACAGGTTGCGCAGCTCGAGCCCCTGCTTGGACGTGTAGACCTTCGCGCGCTCGTCGCCGCGGATCAGGTTCACATGCGCATTGGCCGGCTCGTCGACGAAGTACGACACGCTCTTGCCCAGCGCGGACGCGACCTTCATGAGCGAGGCGATGGTCGGCGTCATGCCGCTCTTCTCGATCTTGTGCACCGCCGCCGTCGAGATGCCGGCGCGCTGCGCGAGCTGGGCCAGGGACCAACCGCGCTCGGCCCGGGCGCGGGCCACCTTTGCTCCGATCTCTGAAACGGTGCGCTCGATTTGAGGAAGTGCGTCCACGTTTCCGATGGTATACGCCGCGAAAGCACGCTGACAAGCCGTGCTTGACGGATTGCGGGGGCGAGGCATAGAGTCGCCGTTCACGATCCGACACGACGGAGAGGGGCAGCCGTGGCGAAGTCCGAGACGATCCAGCGCCCGGAGAAGGGCACTGAGCTCTTCGACGTATCCGAGAAGGTGTTCCCGGATGTGCAGGCAGAGCCGGGTGAGACCGCCTACACGTTCATGCACACCGTGCCCTACGAGGGCTCGGTCGGCCTGGTGAACCTGCTGACCACCACCCGCGTGCAGCGCAAGGGGTTCAAGACCCACCTGATCCTCTACGGGCCCGGCGTCCTCATGGCCTCCGGCTCGCGCGGCTTCCCGAACGTCGGCGACGAGGCGTTCCCGGGCCACATGGCGATCAACAAGCAGCTCGAGACGTTCATCGGCGAGGGCGGCACCGTGTTCGCCTGCCGGTTTGCATCCGGAGCGCTGTACGGGTTCCCGGAGAACCTGCTGATGGAGGGGGTCAGGCCCTTCCACCCGCTCGACGTGCTCGACTCGGCCCTGACCGCGTGGCGTGAGAAGGCGTTCCAGCTGAACACCTGGACCGTCTGAGCAGGATGCCGGTGCTGGACCGCGAGGCCGCGATCGCAGCGTGGCGGCGCGCCGAGTCGCGCATCTACCCGTCCGTCATGCTCAACGCCGACCTCTACCAGCAGTACATCGGGCTCGTGCGCGGCATCGCCGAGCTGCTGGAGGACGTCCGGACGGAGGACGAGCTGGTCGCCGCCTACGGTGAGCGGAGCGAGCTCGTCCAGGAGGCCGTCTCGCGGTCCACGCCGTCGATGCTCACGCTGATGGATCGCGAGGCGGTGCGCGACGCCGCCTTCTGCCACCGGCACCGCGAGATCACGCGCGAGCAGGGCAAGGTGCTGGCGCGCGAGCGGCTCGAGCGCGCGCGGATCGAGGGCGCCGCGTGGGTCGTCCTGTTCGAGGACGTCACGCCGCTCGGCTCACACCGGCTCGAGATGCACGTCGCCAGCGGCGCCGCGCTGCACGCCTCGTCGGAGCTCCCGCTCGACGCGTCGCGACCCAGCTTCAAGCTCGCGGTCGTCCAGCTCGATCCGGCCGACGGGGCCTGGCTGCTCGACAAGCCGCCCCTGATGTCGGAGCAGACGTACGACACCCGCGAGGAATGGGAGCTGCGCGTCGATCAGGCGCGGGCCGAATTCGGGAGGGTCTGACATGGCCACGCACCCCCAGAAGATCATCGACGCCCACTGCCACATCGGCGAGATCCCGCCCTGGAAGTACTACGACCTCGAGCACCCGGTCAAGCCGACGGTCTACGACTACAAGGACACCCAGCAGTTCATCAAGAACCACATGGACGAGTTCAAGATCGAGCGGGCGCTCACGATGTCCAACTACGGCGTCCCCGTGCACGAGATCTCGTTCGACCTCAACGACGTGGTGATGGAGGCGGCCACCTCGAACGACCGCATCCTGGCCGCCATCTGGGTCTCGTTCCTGCCGCGCAACGCGGAGCTCACGCGCAAGGCGCTGAAGCTGGCGAGCGAGACGCGCGTGGTGGCGTTGAAGACGACGTTCCTGCTCGGCGGCAACCCGGACCCGGGCAGCTGGGACGAGGAGACGCTGGCGCTCGCCGACGAGATCTTCGACGTCTGCGAGAAGCACGACCTGATGTTCCACTTCCACACCAGCCCGGGCGGCAACTCGGACATCACCAACTTCATCCCGCTCGTCGAGAAGTACGGCAAGCGGTGCAAGATCTACCTCGTGCACTTCGGCGGTGGCGTCTCCGGCCACATCAGGCTCGTCCCGAAGTTCCTGCAGTGGGTGCGCGACGGCTACAAGGTCTACACCGACACCTCGTGGGCGATCGGCTTCGGCGCGCGCTGGCTGCTGACCGAGATCGAGAAGCAGGGCGTCGGCGGCGACCGCGTGTTCTTCGGCTCCGACGAGCCGTGGTCGGACTTCGACAGCGAGTACTGGAAGCTGAACGGCATCCGGAACATCTCCCAGGAGCTCAAGGACCGCGTGTTCTGGCGCAACTACGAAGAGGCGTTCGGGACGCATGCTTGAGGAGTTGGACGACCGCCGGCTGCTCGTCGAGCTCCAATCGCTCGGGGTGAGGGTCGAGGAGGAGGACTCGGGCGCGCTGCCCGGCCGGCGCGGCGGCGCCGGGCCGTCGGACGCGCTGTTCCTGTGGGTGCGCGGGCTGCCGCTGACGGTGCCCGCGCACGCCTCCTTCGTGCAGGCCTCGCCCTACGTGCTGCGCCGCAACGGCCGCAAGGCGACGCTCTACCGCGACGACGAGCTGATCGGCCCGGTGACCGTCCCGCGTCGCCCGAAGATCTACGACATGGAGACGGCGGACGGGATCCCGTACTGGAAGATCGCGCTGCTCCACCTGGACTCGATCGCCTCCACGGTCGTCCAGAAGTGCATCTACTGGGGCACGCACGAGCAGTGCGGGTTCTGCGGGATCGAGCTCACGCGAGGCGAGCAGACGATCCCGGTCAAGACGCCGGCTCAGCTCGCCGAGGTGTGCACGGCGGCGCGCGACCACGACCATGCGGTCGACGTGACGTTGACGACGGGGTCGCTCAACCGGCGCGACCGCGGGGCGATCTACATCAGCCGCTGCGCGGCGGCGATCAAGGAGGCGTGCGGGCTCCCGATCCAGGTCCAGTTCGAGCCGCCCGACGACCTGCGCGTGCTCGACGAGGTTCGAAGGGCGGGCGTCGACGCGGTCGGCATCCACTCCGAGACGTTCGACCCCGAAGTGCTCGCGCGCGTGGCGCCGGGCAAGGCGCAGTGCGGGATCGAGGGCTACTTCGCGACCTGGGAGCGGGCGGTCGAGGTGTTCGGGCGCGGCGCCGTCACCACCTACGTGCTGCTGGGCATGGGCGAGAAGCCGGAGCTGATCCTCGAGGGCTGCCGGCGCGCGACCGAGATGGGCGTCTTCCCGTTCGTGGTCCCGCTGCGGCCGGTGCCCGGCACGCTGATGGCCGACTCGCCGGCTCCGGACCCCGACTACGTCGGCCGGATCTACGCCGAGGTGTCGGCCATGATCGCCGACGCGGGACTGAACCACCTCGACGCCAAGGCGGGATGCGCGCGCTGCCAGGCGTGCTCGGGTCTGTCAGCGTGGGAGCGTGTGGCTGCGCGGGAGAACGAGGGTGCCCTCGTCGGCGGTCGTTAGCTCGCTTCACTGCCGCCTCGCCGAGACGGCGGACGAGCTGGCGGCGCACCACGCCGTGCGCCACGAGGTCTTCGTGCTCGGCCAGCGGCTGTTCGTGGGCAATGACCGCGACGAGCGCGACCTGGCGCCGGAGACGCTGCACGCCGTGGCGCTCGACCGCGGCGCGGTCGTGGGCGCCGTGCGGCTCTACCCGCTGACCGCCGGCTTCTGGCAGGGCGACCGTCTCGCGGTGATGCCCGAGGCGCGCGTGCGCCACCTCGGAGCGGAGCTCGTGCACTTCGCGGTCGCCACCGCGGGCGAGCGCGGGGGGCACACGATGGTCGCCCGCATCCAGGTGCCGAACGTGCGCTTCTTCGAGCAGCTCGGCTGGCACGCCGACGGCCCGGCGGGGCCGTTCCACGGGGTCACCCACCAGCCGATGGCGATCCCGCTGGGCCCAGCCCGGTGAGCGGGGTGCGGCCGAGGTCCCACACGGGAGCCTCCACGCCGCCGGCGGCCAGGCGCAGCACCCGCGTACGGTCGAACTCGCCGCACGGCGCGCACGCCAGCCCGCGGCGGGTGAACGCCCACGACGCCGCCTCGGTGTGCTCGGGCTTCGCCGCCAGCAGGAACCCGAAGCTCGGGAAGGTCGGCAGCCAGCGCTCCAGCGGCACGCCCTGCGGCCGCGGCAGGCGGTCGAGGTCGAGCACGGCGCCGCAGCCGGCCCCCTCGATCATCTGCAGCAGCGAGCCCGCGATGCCGGGCATCGAGACGTCGCGCGCCGCGTGGCAGATCCCGGCCTCGGCGACCTCCACGAGCGCCTCGCCGTCGTCGCGCAGCTGTTCCGGCGTGCGGTCGTGGAGCGCGGTGAAGAACGGGCGCGTGTCGCTCATGTACCGGCCGTCGATCGCGAAGGCGGCCAGCAGCGTGTCGCCCGGCTTGGCCGCGGAGCCTCGCAGCGGTCGCTTGGCGACGCCCGTGCACGACGCCGATAGCGAGGCCGCGTGCCCGATCGTGACGTGCCCGCCGACGACCGGAACGCCGAGCCGGTCGCTCGCCCACGCGATGCCGTCGAGCACGGTGCCGGCGTGCTCGCGGTCGGGGCTGACGAGCATGTCGACCAGCGCGAGCGGTCGCCCGCCCATGGCGCGCACGTCGGACACGTTGGTGACCACGGCAGCGGTGCCGGCGCCGTACGGGTCGGAGGCGAGGAACGGCGGCGAGATCGCCTCGCCGCAGATCACGAGGAACTCGCCGGCGTGGGGGATGAGCGCAGCGTCGTCGCCGTCGACGCCGAACCGCTCGACGATCCGCACGTCCCGCTTGCCGAGCAGGCCGGGCGCCGATCGGACGGCTTCGACCAGCGCCTTGAGGTCCGGCATCGGCGGGATTGAACCATGACGTTCGTCAACCTCGGGCTTTCGACGTTCGCTGACGCGCTGCGAGCGCAGGGCGCGCCGGTCGTGGAGATCGACTGGCGCCCGCCGCCTGCCGACCTCGTCGACGTGCTCACGCGCCTGTGGGGAGACCGGGTGGCCGCCGCCAACGCCGAGGTGGTCGAGCGACTCGAGGTCGTAGCTCCCCACGCGATCACCGTGGCGCCGGCGCGCGATGCCGTGCCGGGCCTGCAGGACGGGTTGCTCCTCCATTCGGGGCCGCCGATCGAGTGGGAGCGCGTGTGCGACCCGCAGCGGCGCGCGCTCGTCGCCGCCGCGCTGTTCGAGGGCTGGGCGGGCGACCGCGACGACGCCGTGCGGCGGCTGGAGAGCGGCGAGATCGAGCTGGCGCCCGGCAACGAGCACGACCACGTCGGCCCGATGACCGGCGTCTGCTCGCCGTCGATGCCGGTGTGGGTGGTCGAGGGCGGCGGCGCGCGGGCCTTCTCGACCTTGAACGAGGGTCCCGGCCGCACGCTGTGGTTCGGCGTCGGCGACGACGAGTCGGTCGAGCGGCTGCGGTTCTTCCGCGACGACCTCGGCCCGACGCTGGCGCGGCTGCTCGAGCGCCGCGGCCCGGTCGACGTCTTCGCGCTCGCCGCCCAGGGCGTCAACATGGGCGACGAGCTGCACATGCGCAGCCAGGCGACGGGCAACCTGCTGATGCGCGACCTGCTGCCGGCCTTCGCCGCGCTCGGCGGGGAGGAGCCGGCGCGGTTCATCAGCGGCAACCACCACTTCTTCCTCAACCTGACGATGGCGGCGTGCAAGTGCGCGTGGCTGTCGGTCGGCGCCGTCGACGGGTCGAGCATCGTCTCGGCGATGGCGCGGAACGGGACCGAGATGGGGCTGCAGCTCGCCGGCCTGCCGGGCCGCTGGTTCACGGCTCCCGCGGCGCCCGTGCAGGACCAGCTCCTGCGCGAGGGGCACACGGCCGACGATGCGGCGCTCGACATCGGCGACTCGGCGGTGATCGAGTGCACCGGCCTCGGTGGCATGGCGCTCGCCGCCGCGCCCGCGGTGGCTGCCTTCTTCGGCGGCGACGCGGCGGCCGCGGTGGCGCGGACCGAGCTGATGGCGCAGATCTGCGCGACCCGGTCCTCGCGCTTCGCGATCGGCGGGCGCGGCACGCCCGTCGGGATCGACGCCCGGCTGGTCGCCGAGCTCGGGATCACGCCCCAGATCACCACCGGCGTGCTGCACGCGAGCGCCGGCACCGGGCAGATCGGCGCCGGCGTCGCGCACCAGCCGCTCGAGCCGTTCCGGGCAGCGGTGCTCGCGCTCGGCGAGACTCTGTCGGGATGAACGACGTCGGGCCCAACTTCATCGCGCGGCCGTACCGGGGCGTCTCCGTCCAGGACGCGCCCGGGCTGGACGAAGGCGCGCTGCGCGAGTGGCTGATCGGGCGGCGGGTCTATCGCCGCACCGAGTTCGTGGTCGCCCGGCGCGGCGGCGAGCACGCCGTGGTGCAGGTCGAGCATCCGGTCGGCGACGACATCGTCGCCGCGGTGACCGGCCTGCGCGTGCTGGCACGGCCGGACGAGGTGGCGTTCGTCGCCGATCCGGCGGTCGACACGGGCAACGCGTCGCAGATGGCGCGCGTCGCGCGCGCGGGCGCGCGCGTGACCGTCGTCCAGGGTCGGTTCGAGCACGTGAACTTCATCGTCGAGCCGGCGCCGCTGCGGGTGCGCGTGGTCGAGGTCGTCCCGCCCGAGCCGCCGAAGCTGCTGGAGATGGCGCAATCGGTGCTCGACTACGACGAGGACCTGCCGCCCGTCGAGCTGGAGTTCGCGCCGGTCGACCTGCGCGAGCTGGCTCCCGCGGGCCCGGCCATGTTCCCGTGCCGCTGCTCCGGCCTCGAGGGCGAGTTCCTCGACTCCGGCCCGGACGAGCTCGGCGACTGGACGCTGGTGGGCTGCGAGCGCTCGCGCCAGATCCACGTGGCGCTGTACGGCGCCGAGCCGGCCGCGCGCGTTGACTTCTGCCCGCGCCTGCTCGCGAGCGAGGACGGCCCGACGCTGATGAAGTGCTGCCTGTTCGAGCGCGGCATCCAGCGCGAGGGGGCGTCGCTCGTCGTGCCCTGGGGCGCAGCGCTCGAGGAGGTCCGCGAGGCTCTGAGGGAGCTGTGCCGATGATCTTCGGGCACCTGTGGGAGACCGCGGAGACGCGCGAGCTGTTCGGCGACGAGGGCCGCACGCGGATCTGGCTCTCGGTCTACGGCGCGCTCGCGCAGGCCCAGGGCGAGCTCGGGCTGATCCCGCGCGAGGCCGCGGCCGAGATCGCCGTCCGCACGCGGGAGCCGGTCGATCTCGACGCGGTGGCGGAGGAGACGCGCCGCAGCGGCCACTCGACGATGGGGCTCATCCGCGTGCTCCAGCGCGACCTCGACGCCGGTCGCGAGTGGGTCTCGTTCGGCGCCACCGTGCAGGACGTCGCCGACACGTGGACCGGCCTCGTGGCGCAGCGGATGCTCGCGATCGCAGAGCGCGACCTCGCCTCCACGGAGGCATCGCTCGTCGTGCTCGCCCGCCGCCACCGCGACGCCGTCATGCTCGGCCGCACGCACGGCCAGCCGGGGCTGCCCATCACCTTCGGCTTCAAGGCGGCCGTGTGGGTGGCTGAGATCCGCCGGCACGGCGAGCGTCTGCGCGAGGCGCGACCCCGGCTCGAGGTGGGCCAGCTCGCCGGCGCGGTGGGCACGCTGTCGGCGTGGGGGGCGGACGGTCCCGAGCTCCAGCGCCGCGTGGTCGAAAGCCTCGGCCTCGGCGCGCCCGAGATCTCGTGGACCTCGGCCCGCGACCGCGTGGCCGAGCTGGTCGCCCTGCTCGCGCTCGTCACGGGGACGCTGGCGAAGATCGGCAACGAGGTCTACAACCTCCAGCGCCCGGAGATCGGCGAGCTGAGCGAGGCGCCGACCGAGGGCGTCGTCGGCAGCATCACGATGCCGCAGAAGCGCAACCCGGAGCACTCCGAGCACCTGTCGACGCTGGCGAGCGTGGTGCGGGCGGCCGCCGGCCAGGCGCTCGAGGCGATGATCGCCGAGCACGAGCGCGACGGCGCCGCGTGGAAGATCGAGTGGGCGTTCCTGCCCCAGGCCTGCGGCGCCGCGGCCGTCGCGCTGTCCCTGGGCGCCGGGCTGGCCGCCGGCCTGCGCGTCGACGAGCAGCGGATGCGCGAGAACGTCGACGCCCAGCGCGGCTACGTCCTCGCCGAGCCGGCGATGCTCGCGCTCGGCGCCGAGATCGGCCCCCGCCGAGCCCACGCGATTGTTGAGGGTCTGACCCTCAACAGGGGTGATGCGGCGCAGAGTCTGCGCGAAGTCTTGGCAGCCGATCCCGAGATCGCGGCGCTGCTGTCGCCCGAGCGGCTCGAGGCGCTGCTGCGGCCGGAGCTCGCCCTGGGCTCGGCCGCCGAGCTCGTCCGCCGGGTGCTCGGCGATGACTGAGCCGCCCGACGGATACCTGGGGGCCGGCGGCCCGATCCGCAGCGGTCCGGCGCCGGAGCTGGTCGAGGCCGGCTACGAGCTCGAGCTCGCCGACGCGCCGCTGCTGGCGCGCGGGTTCGGGCTCGCCGACCTCGCGCACGCGATCGCTCTGGAGGCCATCCCGGCCGGCGACCGCCGCGCGCTGCTCGGCGCGCTGGTCGAGCTGCTGGACGAGGAGATCGAGATCGACTCGCGCTACGGCGACCTCGCGAACGTGCGCGAGCGCGAGCTCGAGGAGCGGATCGGGAGCGCGGCGGGGTGGCTCAACGCCGGCCGCCCGCGCCGTGAGGCGGGGCGGATCGCGTTCCGGATCGCGCTGCGCTCGCGCGTGCTCGACCTCGCCGCCGCGGTCACGCGCTTCGGGGCCGCGCTCACCGAGGTCGCGGCGCGTGAGCGCGACACGCCGTTGCCCGACTACACCTACCTGCAGGCGGCGCAGCCGACCACCGCCGGCCACTGGCTGCTGTCGTTCGCCCATCCCGCGCTGCGCGACCTCGAGCGCCTGCACGGCGACTTCGAATGGGTCAACCGCAGTCCCGCCGGCACCGGCGGGGTGAACGGCTCGCGCTTCGCCCTCGACCGCGAGCGGCTCGCCGAGCTGCTCGGCTTCAGCCGGCCGATCGAGCACACGCGCGACGCCAACTGGCAGACCGACGGCCTCGCCGACCTGACGTCGCACGCCGCCATCGCCGCCACCGGCGCGAGCCGCTTCGCCGAGGACGTCGAGGTCTACGGCAGCGACGAGTTCGGCCTCCTGCGGATCGGCGACGAGCTGTGCCGGGCCAGCGCGCTGATGCCGCAGAAGCGCAACCCGTACGCGCTCGTCGTGCTGCGCGGCGGCGCCGGGACGCTGATCGGCCGCGCCACCGGCGTGCTCGCCACCCAGCGCACGCCGTCCGGCCGCACCGACAACCTGCTCTACGCCTACGGCGAGGTGGCCGGCGCCGTCGACCTGGCCGCGCGGCTCCTGCGCCTGGCCGCCGCCGTGGCCGAGAGCCTGGCGTTCGACGGCGAACGGGCCGAGCGCGTGCTGCGCGAGAGCGGCGCGATGGCGACCGACGTGGCCGAGGCGATCAGCCTGAACACCGGCGTCGACTACCGCTCGGCGTACCGCGAGGTCGGTCGCGACCTCGAGGCCGCCGCGCGCGAGGTGCCCGAGGCGCTCGATCCGGCCGCCGCGATCGCCACCCGCACCGTGCCGGGCGGCGCCGCGCCGGAGCCGATGGAGGCGATGCTCGAGGGCTGCCGCGACGAGATCGCCCGCGCGCGGACCTGGGTCCAGCACGAGCGGGACGCGATCGAGCAGGCCGAGCAGCAGCTCGTGGCGCTCGCGCGCGCAATACCGTGACGGGCATGGCAGCCGCCGTCACCCGCCTCGCGACCGCTCCGGTCAAGGGCATGCGCGTGACGGCGCCGGACGAGCTCGACATCGGCCCGTCCGGCCCCGCCGGCGACCGCGCGTTCCTCGTCGTCGGCGACGACAACGGGCTCCTGTTGAGCACCCGCACGCCGGCGCTGCTCCAGGTCGCCGCTCGCTGGGACGGCGTCACGCTCGGCCTCACGTTCCCGGACGGGCGCGAGGTGGCGGCGGCGCCGGAGCCGGGCGTGCGGGCCGCGACCGCGAACTACGAGGGACGCCGGATCGAGGGCCGCCTCGTGGAGGGCGAGCTCGCCGAAGCGCTCTCGGAGCACCTCGGGCGGCCGGTGCGCCTGCTGGCGCGCGACCCGGCCGACCGGGGCGCGGACGACGCGCCGGTCACGCTGATGTCCGAGGCCTCGCTCGACGCGCTCGGCGTGCCCGACGGGCGCCGGTTCCGCATGACCATCACGATCGACGGCGTCGACGCCTGGGAGGAGCACGGCTGGGGCGGCCGCGAGCTCGCCGCCGGCGACGCCGTCCTGCGCGTCACCGAGCCCGTCCCGCGCTGCGCCGTCACCACCCGCGACCCGGACAGCGGCCGCCGCGACGCGCCGACGCTCAAGCGCCTCGCCGAGCTGCGCGGCAAGCGCGACGTGACCTTCGGCGTCTGGTGCGAGGTCGTCGCGCCCGGCCGCGTGCGGGTGGGCGATCAGGTCGCGACCGCGACGTGACGGTGGTGCCCTGAGTACTCGTCGCGGCGCAGGAGCATCGCGACGAGCATGGCCGGGAACATGCCGACGTGCTGGATGGCCATCAGCGTGCCGCGCTCCTCTGCGACGCCCATCCACAGCAGCGCGATGGCGGCGAAGCTGGGGATGAACATCGACGCGGTCATCTCCCAGGCGGGCGCCCAGCCGTGGCCCCGGTAGCGCATCCAGGCGACCATCGGGACCGACATGGTGAAGGCCATCCAGAGCAGCGCGAGGTCCACGGCATCGACCTTGAACCCGGCGGCCGCGGGCAGGCCGGCGAGCACGCCCATGCCGAGGAACATCGCGATCAGCATCTCGAGGTAGTGGCGCATGAAGGTCTTGTTCATGAGCAGCACCGTATACCCCTAGGGGGTACCAAGAAGTGCGGCTGTCCACACAGTTGCGCCTACGGGCGCACGGCGCTCGGCAGCAGGTCGAGCGTCTCGAACCGCAGCCCGCGCCGAAGCGTCTCCAGCGCGATCACGTCCTCGGCCTGGATGTTGCCGAGGTTGACGTTGGGCCCGGCGTGCTGGAGCAGCCACGCCTGCTGCATCCGGCGCGGCGCCTCGAAGATGACCGTCTCCTGGCCGACCGCGCGCAGGATCGACTCGACCAGCTCGGCGTGCACCGCGCCCGTCTCGTCGAACAGGCCGACCGTCCCGCTCTCGCGACCCTCGGCGATCACCAGCGCCGCGCCGGCCGCCAGATCGCCGAGCATCTCGCTGCACCATTCCTCGGCCACCGCGTCCTGCGAGCGCTTGCTGCCGACCTCGGCGATCACGGTGAACTCGGCGGCGAGCTGGGCGATCAGCGCGCGCTTGTCCTCGACGGCGATCGCCAGCGAGCCGTTGGAGACCTCGACGTGGTCGATCCCCAGCTCGCGCAGCCACTCGAGGTAGTGCTCGACCCGGCCCTGGTCGAAGGCGATCTCCAGCAGCGTCCCGCCGAGGCTGACCGCGATGTCCGCCTCGCGGCAGATCGCGACCTTGTCGCGCACGCCGCGGCTCACGTAGGCGGTGCCCCAGCCGAGCTTGATCAGATCGATGTGCTCGCCGGCGGTCTCGAGCAGCGACTCGAGCGCCAGCGGCGACAGCCCGCGGTCCAGGACATGGGTGATCCCCGATCGCCGGGGCTTCGCCGTCCGCTCCGGCAGGTCGAGGAAGTCAGGGGCCACACGGTGATGGTAGTCGCGGCCTACGCCTCGGCCACGAACACGTAGCGGTTGAGGCTGAAGAAGTAGTCCTCGCCCTGGCCGGTCAGCTCGTCCGCCCAGGCGGCGGCCTCCGCCTCGGTCACGTCGCGACGCCCGGCGACGAAGCCGGCGATCATCGGGATCATCCCCGCGCTGTACGTGTCGGCGTCGTACGGATGGTTGAGGATGGCCAGCACGGAGGCGTGGGTCAGCGCGAGGCCGGCATCTCGCAGGAGCTGCGGCAGGCGGCGCGGGAGGTACGCGTCGGCGAGGTGGTCCTCCCAGGCGGCGAGCACGCGCCGCAGCCGCTCGCGGTCTGCGGTGCGCCAGACGATCGAGCCCCAATCGGTGTCGAGCACGAGCAGCCGCCCGCCGGGCCGCAGCACGCGGCGCGCCTCGGCCAGCGCGGCCGCGACGTCCTCGACGTACTCGAGCACCTGGGTCGAGACGACGACGTCGAAGCTCGCGTCGGGGACCGGCAGCTCGAGCGCACCGCCGGCGACGAACTCGGCCGCGTCCGTCTGCCCGCGCGCGAGCGCGAGCATGCTCTCGCTGGGATCGACGCCGACGACGCGGCCGCCCGGGGCGACCTCCGCCGCCATCTCGGCGGCGAGCATGCCGGGGCCGGATCCGACGTCGAGCACCCGCTCGCCGGGCCGCAGGGCGAGGATCTCGCGCGTGGCCCGCCGCTGCTCGACCACGTCCGGCGTCGTGTAGACCTTCACGAGCCGCTGCGCGGTCTGCTCGTCGAACTCGAGCATGGGAGGATCAAAGCACGATGCCCATCACCCGAGGCTTTCGCCGCCGCCATGCCGAGCCGGCCGCGTCGCTGCCGCCCGGCCAGTACCTGACGCTCGACTTCCCGGTGCTTTCCGCCGGGCCGACCCCGCACGTGCCGCTCGACGAGTGGCGCTTCGAGATCGGGGAGCGAAGCTGGAGCTGGGACGAGTTCGTCGACCTCCCGAGCGAGACGTTCACCGTCGACATCCACTGCGTGACGTCCTGGTCGAAGCTCGGCACGGGCTGGGAGGGCGTGTCGGTCGACACGCTGCTGGAGGACGTCGAGCCCGGCGCGTACGTGATGGCCCACAGCTACGGCGGCTACACGACCAACCTCCCGATCGAGGACGTGACCGACGGCAAGGCGTGGGTCGCGTACAACTACGACGGCGAGCCGCTGGAGGCCGAGCACGGCGGCCCGGCCCGCCTGCTCGTCCCGCATCTGTACTTCTGGAAGAGCGCCAAGTGGGTTCGCGCGCTCGAGTTCATGGACTACGACGAGCCGGGCTTCTGGGAGTCGCTCGGCTACCACGACCGCGGCGACCCCTGGCGCGAGCAGCGCTACCAAGGTGACTAGCTGGAAGGCAGCCATCGTGAGCGAGGTGGTCCGCGAGACGCCGACCGCCGCCACGCTCGTGCTCGACGTGCCCGGCTGGCCGGGCCACAGGGCCGGCCAGCACGTCGACCTGCGCCTCACCGCCGACGACGGCTACATGGCCCAGCGCAGCTACTCGCTCTCGTCGGCCCCCGGCGATCCGCCGGCGGTGACCGTCGAACGGCTCGACGACGGCGAGGTCTCGCCGTACCTGGTGGACGAGGCGCGCCCGGGCGACGAGCTCGAGCTGCGCGGCCCGGTCGGCGGCTGGTTCGTCTGGGACGCGGCGCAGGGCGGGCCGCTCCAACTCATCGGCGGCGGGTCCGGGCTCGCGCCGCTGATGTCGATCCTGCGCCACCACCGCCGCTCCGGCAGCAACGCCGAAGTGCGGTTGCTGCTCTCCGCGCGGAGCCCGCAGGACGTGCTCTTCGCCGGCGAGCTCGTCGACCCGGTCATCACGTACACGCGCGAGGCGCCGCCGGGCTGGTCGGGCTATGCGCGCCGCGTGGACCGCGCGATGCTCGAGGAGGCGGCGTTCCCGCACGCGCGCGACCCGCGGATCTTCGTTTGCGGGCCAACCGGGCTGGTGGAGGGCGCGGCGGCCGACCTCGTGGCGCTCGGCCACGACCCGTCCCGGATCCGGACCGAGCGCTTCGGCGCCACAGGAGGATGAGGATGAAGACCGAGGATCTGCGGCTCGACGGCAACGCGATCGCGGGCATGCTCAGCGAGATGCTCAGCGTCGAGGCCACGACGATCGTCGCCCGCTGCGCCGGGTGCGGTGCCGAGGGCGCGTTGGGCACGGCCGTCGTCTACCTGAACTGCCCGGGCGCCGTCGTGCGCTGCGCGGGCTGTGACGCCGTGCTCATGCGCTTCGCGCACATCCGCGGGCATCTGGTGGCCGACCTTCACGGCGCCGGCCGGCTGACGATCTAGATCGGCTCCTCGTCGCGCGCCGACCACCACTCCTCGCCATAGCTGATGGTCAGCTCCTCGCCGCGCTCGACCCGCCGCAGGGCGACGAAGTCGAGCGTCTCCGAGTCGTCCTGGTAGTAGTCGACGTTCGGCTCGGCCGAGTGGTTGTAGAGCATCCCGAAGCCGAGCACGACGAGGAACCTGCCCTCGTTGGTCGACTCGAACAGGTAGTCGCCGAGGTCGCCGCCACTCTGGGTGATCTCCACCGTCGGGCACACCTCGACGGTCTCGCCCTCGGCGAAGGTGCGGGTGGCGAACACGCCGCGGCCGCGCGGACCCACGCGGACGGCAAGGCCTCTCCTGCCCCCGATCTTCTTGGCCACGGGCCGGGAGGCTAGTCGCTGATGAGCTGTTCGACCGTCTCGGCCAGATCCGACCAGCCGGACGTGGTCGCGCGGTAGAAGCTCTGGATGGAGCCGCGCCGGCGTTCGGTCCCGACGAGCTCGATCAGGCCTGCGGTGTGGAGCACGCGGAAGTGGTACGCGACGACGCCCAGCGGCTCGCTGAGAGCGACCGCGACCTCGCTCGCGCTGATGTCCTCCGTCTCAGCGACGGAGAGAATGTGCAGGCGAATCGGATGAGCGAGTGCGCTCAAACGCTTGCCAGAGATGCCACCACCATCGGCCACCACGAGCGGAAATATAGTCGGAGTCCCGGCGTTTATGGAGCGACATTCGTTTAGTTCTCGTTCCGAAAATGCAGGGAGTGGCCCGTTTTGCTCGACCAGTTGCCGGTGTCTCAGCGCTGGCAGCGGGTTGAGCGGGTTGCGAACCTCCGGATCCGGACCTGCCAAGAAGGTCCGAATGACGACAATCCGCGAGGTCAGCGAGCGCCTGCGAGGGCGCCTTCGAGCGTGGCGTGGGTGGGCACGGCGCGATCCAGACCGGTGATGTTGAGCACGCGCGTGAGCCGCGACCCCTCCGGCACGACGAGGTGGAGCACCTGCTGGCGGCGGCGGAGCTCGTCGAACAGCGCGAAGATGAGCGCGACGCCCGAGCTGTCGAGATAGGTCGTCGGCCCGAGGTCGACGATCAGCGCCACGCTGTGGTTGGTCAGCAGGTCGCGCAGCCGGTTGCCGATCGGCTGGGCGTTCGAGAGGTCGATCTCGCCTTCGATGCGGGCGACGACGATGTCGTCGCCGTGCGCCTCGGGGACGATCCGCGCGAGCTGCCTCATGCAGCGCTCCGCGATCGCAGGGTGCGTTCCAGCACGACGACGGTGCCCTCCGTTCCGTGATCGACGTCGACCGAGTCCATCAGCGCGCGCATCAGCGGCAGGCCGCGCCCCCGGTGGCTGCCGCGCGGCGGTCGCCAATGCCCCTGGTCGCGCACGGTCACGCGGATCCGGGATTCGCGGTGGTCGGCCTCGACCTCGAAGTAGGCGTGCCCGGGGCCATAGGCGTGCTCGACGGCGTTGGCGCACGCCTCCTGGCACGCGACGACGACGTCGTGCAGCTCCTCCTCGCCCGCGCCGTGGAACGCCAGCCAGCGGCGCAGGATGCGGCGGACGCTCACGAGCGCCTCGGGCGTCGCCGGCCACGTCGTGCGAAGGTCGTCCCGCAGCGGCGGCATGCGGGCGACCACGATGGCCACGTCGTCCTGCGGCTTGTGCGGCACGAGCTCGTCGAGCGCCGTCGAGCAGAGCTGCTCGACGTCCTCGCCGCCGGCGCTGAGCTCGAGCAGCCGGTCCATCCCGACGTCGATCGAGGCGCCGCGCCGTTCCACGAGCCCGTCGGTGAACAGCACGATGGCGCTGCCGGCCGGGAACGGCACGACGCGGCTCCCGTAGACCTCGTTCTGCGAGGTGCCCAGCGGCAGCGCGCCCTCGACGCTCATGTAGCCGGGCTGTCCGGCCGGGTCGATCAGCAGCGGCGGCAGGTGCCCGGCGTTGACGACCTCGAGCGTCTCCTCGAGCGGGTCGAGCACCAGGTAGGCCAGCGTGGTCATCGACGTCGGCCCGAGCTGCCACATCAGCCGGTCGACGGACTGCACCACGCCTGCCGGGTCGTGGCCCTCGGCGGCGTACGCCCGCAGCGCGGTCCGCAGCTGGGCCATGACGGCGGCGGCGGCGACCCCGTGCCCGACCACGTCGCCCACGGCGATCGCGATCCGGCTCTCGGGGAGCTCGAAGATGTCGTACCAGTCGCCGCCGAGGCCGGTGCTCTCGGCGGGCACGTAGCGGGTGGCCACCTCGAGCCCCGCGATGCTGGGCAGCTCGGTGGGCAGCAGCGTGCGCTGGAGCACCTCGGCCACGCGGCGCTGCTCGAACAGCTTGGCGTTCTCGATCGTCGGTGCCGCGCGGTCGGCGGCGAGCTGGAGCAGCTCCATGTCGTCGGCCGTGAACTCGCGGAAGGTGAGGGTTCCGACGTGCAGCACGCCGATCACGCGGCCCTCGATCAGCAGCGGCACCCCGAGCAGGGAGCGGATGCCCTTCTCGCGCAGGATCGGGTTGTAGATGTCGGCGTGGTCGACGTCGGGGATGAAGATCGGCCGCCGCTCGGCCGCGATCCGGCCGGCGAAGCCGCCGCCGACCGGGATCGTGACGCCCTGCTCGACCTCTTCCTCGATCCCCTTGGCGGCGCGCGCCCGCAGCAGCTCCCCGCTCGGCTCGAGCAGGAGGATGGCGGCGGTGTCGCTGTTCAGCGCAGCGGACACGCGCTCGAGCAGCTCGGCCAGCAGCTCGTCCTCGGGCAGATAGGCCAGCGAGGCGTCGGTGATCCGCTGGAGCACCTCCAGGCGCAGGCGGGCGTTGCGCTCCTGCGCGAACAGGTGCGCGTGTTCGATGGCCAGTGCGGCGCGGTCGGCGGCGAGCTGGAGCAGCTCCATGTCCTCGGCCGTGAACTCGCGCGGGGTAAGGCTGCCGACGTGCAGCACGCCGATCGGCCGGCCCTCGACGAGCAGCGGCACCCCGAGCAGGGAGCGGACGCCCTTCTCGCGCAGGATCGGGTTGAGGATGTCGGCGTGGTCGACGTCGGGGACGAAGATCGGCTTGCGCTCGGCCACGATGCGGCCGGCGAAGCCGCGGCCGACCGGCAGCCGGGTGTCCTGCTCGATCTCCTCCTCGAGGCCCTTGGCCGCGCGCGCGTGGAGCATCTTGCCGTCGGGCTCCAGCATCAGGATCGCGGCGGTGTCGCTGCGGAGGATCTCGGTGATCCGGTCGAGCAGGGCCGCGAGCAGCTCGTCCTCGGAGAGGTAGGCCAGCGCGGCGTCCGTGACGCGCTGGAGCGACTCGAGCCGGCTGCTCACCGGCCGATCATATGGACCGCGCGCAGGGCTCAGGTTTGCGAACCGGTGGACGATTGACTGGGCGATGGGCCTCGACAGCTCACGGTTGCGCCTGCGCGTGCAGGTCATCGGGGCCGGGGTCTGGGTCACGTACCTGCTGTGCCTCGCTCTGGCGGGATGGCTGGTGGTCACCTGGGACCGGCCCTACCGCGAACCGATCGCGGCGCTGATCGCTGCCGGCGTGCTGGGCGCCTACGTCGTCTCCCGCCTGCCGGCGGAGCGGATCGTGCGCAGCCGCTACCGCGAGGCGTTCTTCGTCACCTGGAGCGTCGTCGACGTGGCGATCATCTGCCTGATCGCCTATCTCGACGGCGGGATCACGAGCCCGGCGGCGCTGATGCTGTTCATGACGCTCGTCTTCGCCGCCACGTCGTATCCACTCGGCTCGATGGTCGTCGTGGTGGTCGCCAGCGTGACCGGCGTCGCGCTGCTCGGCCTGGTCGGCGGCGCCACCGAGCAGCCGTTCCAGGCCGATCCCGCCTACGTGTGGGTCTTCCTCGTCAGCATGGCGCTCAGCGGCGTCCTGTGCATGTGGCAGTCCCGGCTCGGCGAGCGCCACCGCCAGGAGCTGGCCGAGCTCTCGCGGACCGATCCGCTCACCGGCTGCCTGAACCGGCGCGGCTTCACGGAGCGCTTCGACGCCGAGCTGGCCGAGGGCGGCGAGGTCGCGCTCATCCAGCTCGACCTCAACGAGTTCAAGTCCGTCAACGACCGGCACGGCCACGCGGCGGGTGACGAGCTGCTGCGCTGGGTCGGATCGACGCTCAAGGCGCTGCTTCGCAGCTCGGACGCCACCGGCCGCCTCGGCGGCGACGAGTTCGCGCTGCTCCTGCCGGGCCTGTCGGCAGGCGAGGCGCGCGCCGTCGCCGACCGCACGCAGGCCGCGCTGGCCGAGCGCATCGGCGCCACCGCAGGTGTCGCCTGCCACCCGGCCGACGGGGCGACCGGCGACGCGCTGCACCGCCACGCCGACGCAGAGCTCTACCGCCGCAAGTCGATCACGCCCGCCGGCTGATCCTGGGAGACTCCGGCAGCGATGCCGGATGCACGCACCGAACGGCTGATCCGCTACGGCGGCGCCTTCGCCGACGACCTGGTCGTGCGCGCCCGCGGCTCCTGGCTCGACACCGAGGGCGGGAGCCGGGTGCTCGACTTCACGGCCGGCCAGATCTGCGCGACCGTCGGCCACAACCACCCGCGCGTCACGGACGCGATCCGGCGCTCGCTCGACGAGGTCATCCACCTGAACTCGTGGATGCTCTCGCCGCCCGTCCTCGATCTCGCCGACGCGCTGCTGGCCACGCTGCCGGCCCCGCTCGAGCGGGCGATGTTCCTCTCCACGGGGGGAGAGTCGGTCGAGGTCGCGGTTCGCATGGCCAAGCTCGCGACCGGCCGCTTCGAGGTCTGCTCGCTCACCCGCAGCTGGCACGGCCTGACCGGCGGCGCCGCGGCGCTCACCCTGGCCGCGGGCCGGCGCGGCTACGGGCCGACGCTGCCGGGGTCGTTCGCCCTGCCGGCGCCGTACTCGTACCGGTGCCCCGTGCGCGCCTGCGACGGCGAGTGCGACTGCACGTGCCTGGAGGCCGGCTTCGAGCTGTTCGACCAGGCGTCGGTCGGCTCGCCGGCCGCCGTGGTGGCCGAGCCCGTGCTCTCCGCCGGCGGCGTGATCGTGCCGCCGCCCGGCTACTTCGCGCGGCTCGTCGACCTGTGCGCCGAGCGCGGCATGCTCACGATCTTCGACGAGTGCCAGACCGGGCTCGGCCGGCTCGGGACGATGTACGGCTTCGAGGCCTACGGCGTGGTGCCGGACTTCCTCGTGCTCTCCAAGACGCTCGGCGGCGGCATCCCGATCGGGGCCGTGGTGACGAGCGCGGCGATCGAGGAGACCTGCCACGAGCGGGGCTTCGTCCACGTCACCTCGCACGTGTCGGACCCGCTGCCGGCGGCGGCCGCCCGGGCCGTGCTCGACATCGTGCGCTCGGAGAACCTGCCGGACCGCGCCGCGCGCGCGGGCGAGCGGCTGGGCGCTCACCTGGCCGAGCTGGCGGGCCGCCACGAGGCCGTCGGCGACGTCCGCGGCATGGGGCTGCTGCAGGGGATCGAGCTGGTCGAGGATCGCGACAGCCGGCGGCCGGCAGAGGCGCTCGGGCTGGCGCTGACCGAGGAATGCGAGCGGCGCGGGCTCTCGATCAACCTCGTCCGCGGCGGCACCGGCGGCGCCGCCAACTGCCTGCGCATGGCGCCGCCCCTGACCGTGACCGACGACGAGATCGACCTGGCGGCCGAGATCCTCGACAGCTCGCTGGCGGCCGTGGGGAGCGCGACGCATGCTTGATCCGACGCATCTGCCGGACGATCTTCCGGTCCCGGAGGACGACGGCGCGACCGGCCACCTGAAGGAGCAGCCGCTGCCGCCCGTGGCGCTGGCAGCCACCGACGGCACGAGCGTGCGGCTCGACGAGCTGCCCGGCCGCAGCGTCGTGTTCGCCTATCCGCGCACCGGGCGGCCGGGCGAGGACATGCCGGGTGGAGAGGCGGGCTGGAACGCGATCCCGGGCGCGCGCGGGTGCACGCCCGAGGCGTGCTCGTTCCGCGACGAGCTGGCGCGCTTCCGGGAGGTCGGCGCGCGCGTGTTCGGGCTGTCCACGCAGGACACGGCGTACCAGCGCGAGGCGGTCGAGCGCCTGCACCTGCCGTACCTGCTGCTCTCGGACGAGCACCTGCAGTTCACCAGCGCGCTGGCGCTGCCAACCTTCGAGGTGGAGGGCATGACGCTGATCCGGCGGCTGACGCTGATCGTGGCCGAAGGCCGGATCGCCGACGTGGTGTATCCCGTGTTCCCGCCCGACCGCGGCGCCGAGCTCGCCTTGGAGAGACTCTAGGAGGGACCTCACGGCCTTCGCGTCGGCGTATACGGGGTGTGGACGCCGCCGAGGTGAGCCTCGACGACACGCGGATCGCCTTCTGGCGGCCGGTCCGGCGCGCGAGCGAGGCCTCGCTCGTCCGGGCCGCCCAGGGCGGGTCCGAGCGCGCCGTCGAGGAGCTGTTCGCGCGTCACTGGCCGGACGCCTACCGCACCGCCCTGCTGATCGCCCACGACCGGGCGGCGGCCGAGGACATCGCGCAGGAGGCGTTCCTGGCGGCGCTGCGGGCGCTGCCGCGCTTCGACCGCCGGCGTCCGCTGCGGCCGTGGCTGCACCGGATCGTCGTCAACCGGGCCATCGACTGGGCGCGGGCGCGGCGGCTGCGGGCGGAGGTCGACGTCGACGCGGTGCCCGAGGTCGCGGCTCCGCCGGCCGACGTCACCGGGCTCGGGGAGCTCGGCGCCGCGCTCGGGCGGCTGTCGCCCGAGCACCGTGCCGTCGTGGTCATGCGCTACCTGCTGGAGCTGACGCCCGGCGAGATCGCCGAGACGCTCGAGCTGCCGCGGGGCACCGTCAACTCGCGGCTGCGGCGAGCGCTCGACGCGCTCGGCGGCGTGCTGGAGGAGGACTCTTGAGGGAGCGGCGGCTGCGCGACGAGCTCAAGCAGGCGCCGATCGACGACGGCGCGCGGGCGCGCGCGCTGGGCGTGGTGCGGGCCGCCTTCCTCGAGGTCGAGCCCGCCCGCCGGCCGCGCCGCTGGGCGCCTGCGCTCGCCGTCGCGGGCTGCGTGCTGGCGCTCGCCTCCGTCGCCGTCGCGGTCACAGAGCCCGGCGACGCGGTTGCGCGCTGGGTGCGCGACGTGCTCGGCGTCGGGCGCGAGAACGCGAAGCCGGCGCTCGTGCGCGTGCCGGGCGGCGGGCGGCTGCTGGTCACCGCCCCGGGCAGCGCGTGGGTCGTCGCGGCCGACGGCTCGCGGCGGCGGCTCGGCGACTACGCGGGCGCGTCGTGGTCGCCGCACGGGCGCTTCGTGGTCGCCTGGCGCGACGGCGAGCTGCGCGCGCTCGAGCCGAGCGGGCGTGTCCGCTGGTCGCTGTCGCGGCCCGGCCGGATCGCGACGGCGCGCTGGTCGCGAGGGCTCGGCTACCGCGTCGCCTACGTCTCCGCCGGCACGCTGCGCGTGGTCGCGGGCGACGGCACCGGCGACCACCGCCACGGGCCGGCCGCCGCGGTGGCGCCCGCCTGGCGGCCGGACGGCGCGCACGTGCTCGCCTATGTCGACCGGCGCGACCACGTGCGCGTGGTCGACGTCGACTCCGGGCGGCAGCTCTGGCGCTCGGCGCAGGTCGGCGGGCCGATCGAGCTCGCGTGGTCGCCCGACGGCCGGCGCCTGCTGGTCGCGACCCCCAGCGGCTGGCAGCTGCTCGGCGCCGCCGGCCTCGTGCTCGCGCGCCGGTCCGAGTTCGGCGTCACCGACGTCGCCTGGTCGCCGCGCGGGCGCCGGATCGCCGTCGTGCTGAGCGCTTCGGACGGCAGTGACGTCCTGCTCATGAACCCGGCGGGCCGCGGCCGCCCGCGCGAGCTGTTCAGCGGGCCAGGGCGCTTCGGGCAGGTGGCGTTCTCACCGGACGGGGAGCGGCTGCTGGTGCCGTGGCCGGACGCGGACCAGTGGCTGTTCGTGTCGCCGTCGAGCGGCGGGCACGTCGGCGCGGTGGCCAACATCGGCCGCCAGTTCGCGAGCGGCCGGCGGAGCGGCGCGTTCCCGGACGCGGTGGAGTGGTGCTGCGCCGGCTCGTGAGCGTGCTCAGCGCGCTCGCACGCTGACCGCGGCCGCGCGCAATCGCTCGGCGACCGCTTCGGCGTCCTGCCGTCGCTCCTCGACGACGTCGGCGGCCAGCTCGAGGTTGGCGGCGAGATGCTCGAGCGGGAAGTCACGCGCGTCGAGGATGCCCGCGAGCCAGCCGACGTGATGCTGCATGTCGACGAAGCCCTCCACGTCGCCGATCGCCCAGTGGAGCAGGTGCTGCGTGTCGTGCAGCTCCCAGGCGCGGCCGGCTTCGCCGTAGCGCTCGAGGTCCTCGGGGAAGCGCTCGAAGTAGCGGTCGGCGACGGCGGCAGCCAGCGGCTCGAGGGCGATCGTCTCGCCGCCGAGCCGCGCCTCGGCCGGAGGTGGCCAGCCGCTCGGCGGCGCCGTCCGGCTCATTCGCCGACGACCTCGTACGTGTGCAGGTGCTCGAGGCGCTCGAGCTTGATCTGGAGCTCGGGCGGGATCCGGTCGTGCGAGATCCTGTGCTCCTCCGAGCGCATGTACGCGGTGAACGCCGCCCGGTCGCGCCAGCGCGAGACCATGAGCACCTCGCCGGGGTCGCGGTCGGAGCGCCAGACCTGGAGGTCGACGAAGCCGTCGGCGTGGTCGACGAGACGGACACGCGCGCGGAAGGCGCGGACGAGCGCGTCGGACTGCTCGGCCGGAATGCGCAGGCGGGACATCGACACATACACCGGTGTCCCAACCGTAATGCACCCCGGCCGGGTGGTTTCAGAACGTCTTGGCGTACATCTGCAGCAGCTCGGTCCAGCCGCCCGGGCCGGAGACCGTCTCGCGGATCTGGGCGCCGCCGTCGGCGCGTCGCTCGAAGCCGCGGTGCGCGAGCTCGACCAGCGTGCCGCCGTCCTTCGGCGTGAACGTGACCTCGATCTCGGATGCCTTGTCGGGGTCCGGGTCGAACTGGTACTCGGGCGTGAGGTGCCAGGAGAGCATGAGGCGGTGGGGCGGGTCGTACCCGGTCACGAAGCCCCACTCGCACTCGGCGCCTTCGGCGTCGCGCTCGAACCAGCGGCCGCCGGCCCGCGGCTCGATGAAGACCTCGACGGCCATGGTCTCGCCGATGTGGTGGCTCTCGATCGGCCACCAGGAGCTGAAGCCCGCGGTGAAGACCTCGAACGCGCGCTCGGGCGAGGCGTTGACCGTGACGCTGCGGGTCACGGCGGAGAGGGTTGCCTCGGTCATCGATCCTCCTTCTCGACCGCCGTCTTGAAGGCGGCCAGGGCGTGTTGCCAGAGCGTGTCGAAGTAGGTGCGTACGGCCTCGATCCCGGTCGGGTCGAGCTGGTAGATCCGCCGTGTGCCGTCGCGGCGGTCGATCACCAGGCCGGCGTCCTTGAGCACCTTGAGGTGCTGCGAGACGGCCGGGCGGCTCACCGGGAGGTCGTTGGCGATCTCGCCGACCGGCAGCGGGCCGGCGGCGAGCCGCTCGAAGATCGCGCGCCGAGTGGGGTCGGCGAGCGCAGTGAGGCCGTTGGGTCCGTAAGTCGACACTAACCGTAAGCATACACTTACGGTTGGCGGGCGTCTAGAGACCGGGCGGGTGGCGGACCACGTAGCCCGCCGACGAGCGATCCGAGGCCTGCCAGCGCGAGCCGGTCTCGCTCCGGCCCGTGGTGTCGAACCGGCGGCCGTCGATGACCATGTAGACGTGGCTCGGGGAGGCGTAGATGGTGATCCGCCGGCCCTTGCCGGGCGCGCCCCAGCTCATGAAGCCGCCGCTGGTCAGCGCCGACGAGAGCAGCCTGCCGCCGTGGAGGGCGTAGGAGACCGAGCCCGAGCAGTCGTAGCCGCTGTCGTTCCAGCGGCCGTGGCCGCCGCCGTACTTGTACGGCTTGCTCTGGATCCGGTTGGCCGCGCGCACGACGCGCGCGACGACGTCGAGGCCCGGGGAGCCCGAGCCGCGTCGCTTGAGGATCGTGCTGCGGCCGGCGTGGCCGAGCGCGCTCCAGGTGGCGGGGCCGACGATGCCGTCGGCGGTCAGCCCGTGGCTGCTCTGGAAGCTCTTCACGGCGGCCTCGGTGCCGGGCCCGAAGATGCCGTCCGCGCTGATGCCGAGCTCACGCTGGAGGAGGACGACGGCCGACCGCTTGCCGCCGCCGCTGGACGCCTTGCGCGCGCGGCTGCCCTTGAGCGTGCTCCACGTGACGGGGCCGACGATGCCGTCGGCGGTCAGGCCGTGGCTGCGCTGGAAGCGCTTGACGGCGCGCTTGGTGCCGGGGCCGAAGATCCCGTCGGAGGCGATGCCGAGCCAGCTCTGTACCTTCGCCACGCGCGCACCCTCGGAGCCGCGCTTGAGCGGCTTCGCGTCGGCGGCCGCGGGGGCGAGCAGCAGTACAGCCACCGCGAATGCCGCGATGCCGCCGCGTCGTGCGTCCGTCACGTCTCGTCCGTCCCCATAGGTCTGTCCGTGTCGCCTACGAGGTGAGCTGACGGGCTCGCGATCGTTCGCTACACCGCACTCGGCGGCGACTCGCCCCGGCGGCCGTTCGGCCACATCGGTTCCCCCGTTCGCCGCCCCTCGGAAGGGCGGCGACTCGGCGGCCGTCGTTGTATCAGTGCAGACTCCTCCCGCCTGCAAAATCCCTTGCAAACGGGAGGATTGGCGCGCTTAGTTCACTTCGCGCAGCTTGCCCGTCTCGACCTCGTAGACGAAGCCGCGGATGCCGTCCTTGCGCGGGATGAAGGGGCTCGCCTTGATGCGGGCGATCGACTGCCGGACGTCCTCGTCGAGGTCGCCGAACGCCTCCGCGGCCCACTCCGGCTTGATCCCCGTCTCCTCTTGGATCGAGCGCTTGAAGTCGTCGTCGGAGAAGGTGAGCATGCCGCAGTCGGTGTGATGGATGAGCACGATCTCCTCGGTGCCGAGCAGCCGCTGCGAGATCGCGAGCGACCGGATCTCGTCGTCGGTCACGACCCCGCCGGCGTTCCGGATCACGTGCGCGTCACCCTCACTGAGCCCGAGCACGCGCGCCGGGTCGAGCCGCGCGTCCATGCACGCGAGCACGGCGACCTTCTTCGCGGGCGGAAGCGGAAGGTCGCCCTTGTCGAACTGCGCGGAGTACTCCTGGTTGTTGGCGACCAGCTCGTCGGTGACGCTCATCGGGGCTCCTTACGGAAGGTGTGTGACCGGCGAGCGAAAGCTACTAAACCCGACCGGCTTTCCGGGGATAGCCACACCGCCTCAACGAGCGACGGCCCCGAAGTCGGGGCCGTCGGTCATGCGGCTGAAGGGACTCGAACCCCCACGGGCTTACACCCACGGCGACCTGAACGCCGCGCGTCTACCAGTTCCGCCACAGCCGCAAGCGGAGGCAAGAGGGTATCGCGTCATCGTCAGGACTTGGTCCCGACCTCGGCGAGGAGACGGGCTACGTCGTCGCGCCGGTACAGCCGCACGTAGCGGCGATAGCGGCGCGGCCGAAGACCCAGGCCATCGCAGGTGGCCATGAAGAGATCGACGATGTCCCGCGAGAGGTTCGAGAACTCGTAGCTCAGGTACTCGTAGCGGCCGGTCCGGTTGACGAATACGCAGCCGTCCGTGCGGATGCAGCCGCGCAGGAAGCGCCACGGCTCGGCCTCGACCAGAGTGCGCTGCCACGGCTCGAACACGATCGGGCGGAGGTGCTTCTTGCCAGGCCCGGTCTGCGGGAACAGGCAGCTGAGATGGCCGTGATAGACGCACAGCACCACCATCGACCCGTCATGCCGCCTGGACCGACCGACGCGGTTCGCCGGGAAGCAGCGCTGAAGCAGCGCTTCCGCGTCGTCGACGATGGCGGGGTACTTCGCGTCAAGGTGTAGCCGGAGTCGCTCGGTACGCGCGAAAGGGTGGCAATGCGAACGCATGTTCGCATCCACGTCGGACGAAACTCGGCTTTAGATCGGTCTCAAGACCTCGCTAGACTGGCCGACGACTTGGTCACCTGCCGCTATCGTCTAGGGGACTAGGACGCCGCCCTCTCACGGCGGAAACCGGGGTTCGAATCCCCGTAGCGGTACCTTCAGAGACCCGTCCGGCGAGGCGGGTTTCGTCGTCGAGGGGCGGTGGCGTGCACTCCTGGTCAGGAGCGCTTGAGTAGATCAAGCTGTTGCGTCAGCATGCGCACACTCTTCGATTCGTGGTGGGGGACATTTATCCCCCGCTTGGAAATGGCCAAGAGGATTCCGACCATGACCGATGCCCTCGCCGCCCTCCGAACGGAGGCGCCGACGCAGGAGACCGGCCCGCTCCCGTCCCTCACGGAGCAGGAAGGCCTGCAGGCGGCCGCTGCCGCGGCGCAGACGGCGCCCGGCCGCTATCTCGCCACCGAAGAGCGCGGTGAGCTCGTGCTCTACGCGATCGGCGATCGAGATGGGCAGAGCCTGCATGTCGGCCGCAGCCCCGCATCCGACATCCAGCTCGACGACCCGTCGGTGTCTCGCCGTCACGCCGTCGTGACCCACCGCGGCGGGCGGACCATGCTGCTCGACGACAGGAGCCTCAACGGCATCTACGTCAACGGGGAGCGGGTGGGCGAGGCCGCGCTCAGCGATGGCGACTGGATCGGCATCGGCCACGTCAACTTGCGGTACGTCGAGGTCACTGACGGCTGAGCAGTCCCGGCCGTCGGCGCTACCGACCCGCACCGCATGACCCCGGCCCGGGCTTGCCAACCAAGCCCGGGCCGGGCATATCTTTCCCGTGGCCGCCAGCGTGAAGCTCCACGGGCATTTCTCCGCCGGTGATGTCGGCGAGCTCGCCGGCGTCTCCGGAAACACGATCGGGCAGTGGGCGCGCTGGGGCTACATCCGCGCCTCGCGTTCCGACGGCGACCCGCACGTGTACGCGGTCGAGGACGTCGCCGAGGCCGTGATCGTCAACGAGCTGCTGCGGCGCGGCGTCCGTCACCGCGACGTCCGGCGAGCCATCCGACACCTGCCCGACTACGGCGACTGGCCCCTGAGCGAGGCGCCGCTCGCCACCACGCCGGAGGGCCGTCTCGTCCTGCTGCGGGAGAACGGCGAGATCTACGCGCTGTCGACCCGCGGGTGGCAGCTGATGTCGGTGCCGCCGGAGATGCAGGACGTGCGGTTGCGCCTGCGGCGCGTGAGCTAACGCTTGCGCAGGCGTCCGACGGCGCCGTCGATCGCCTCGCCCAGCGTCCCGAGCCCGTTCGCGACCGCATGCCCGGCGCGGCCGAGCGAGCCCGAGCCTGCCGGCTCGATCGCCCGGTCCGGCTCCCGCCCCTCGGCGACGGCGATCGCCCGCGCCTCCTCCTCGAGGACGCGCAGGCGCGTCTCCCACGAGCGGTGCCAGGCCGCCAGGTCGGCGTCGCCGCGGCGGTCGGCCAGCTCGCCGAGGTAGCCGAGCACCATCGTCACGTGCTGCATGTCGTGCACGGCGCTGCGCAGCGCCTGGTTGCGCTCGAGCATCAGGTCGCTCACGCCGCGCACGCCGGCGGCGGTGCCGCCCACGCCCTGGGAGGCCGGGTAGAGCTCGATGCCGTGCGCCGAGCAGCGGCCGACCAGCTCGCCGATCAGCTCACGCACCGTCGCCGCCCCGTTGCCGAGCACGGGCTCGGCGAGCCGCTCGCCGAGCCGCTCCCAGTGGCCGACGAGCTGGCGCGCGAAAGCGCTCAGCTCGCGCAGGGCCCGGTGCTCGGCGGGGTACAGCCCCGCGTCGGTCACTGCTGGAAGCGACCCGGCTGCCACAGCGGCTCGCTCTCCCCGGCGCCGACGTTGGCGGCGCGGGACAGGATGAACAGCAGGTCCGACAGCCGGTTCAGGTAGCGCACGCACTCGGCGCTGACCTCGTCGCCGCAGGCGATGGTGCGCCGCTCGGCCCGCCGGCACACGGTCCGGCACACGTGCAGCTGAGCCGCCAGCGGCGTCCCGCCGGGCAGGACGAACGACTTGAGGTTCGGCAGCTCGGCGTTGACCTCGTCGCAGATGCCCTCCAGCCACGCCGTCTGCTCGGCCGACAGGCGCAGGCGCTCGCGGTCGCCGCCGTGCGGGACGCAGACGTCGGCGCCCACGTCGAAGAGGTCGTTCTGGACCCGCGCCAGCCAGCCGGCGATCCGCTCGGGAACGTCCGGCATGGCGAGCGCCACGCCGAGCTGCGCGTTGAGCTCGTCGACCGTCCCGTAGGCCTCGATCCGCCCGTGCGTCTTGGGCACCCGGCTCATGTCGCCGAGGTGCGTCTCGCCGCCGTCGCCGAGGCGCGTGTAGATGCGGGTGAGATTGACGGTCACCGGTCGTGCCCGGTATAGCATGGGCCTGACCAAGGTCGGTGGACAGGGAAGCCGGTGCGAATCCGGCGCGGACCCGCCACTGTCACCGGGGAAGCCAATCGCATTGCGGGAATGGCCGCCAGGCCATTCCCGCGGCTGAATCGCCCGCAGGGCGATTCGGCAGTCACTGACCCGCAGCGCGGGTCGGGAAGGCGCGGGGGGTAGGCCCGGGAGCCAGGAGACCTCCCTCCGACCCAAAGCCGTTATCTCCCTCGCGGAAAGGGGTGGCTCCACCGATGAAGCACCGATCTGCCGCCGGCCTCGCCGGCCTCGTCCTCGCCCTGCTGCTCACGGCGCCGGCCGTGGCCGCGCCGGCCAACGTCACCGTCCGGGTCGAGGGGCTGTCGAGCACCGTCGTACCGAGGACGGCCGTGACCACGACCCTCGCGCCCGTCAGCAAGGCTCCCGGCGAGGAGTGCACGGGCACGAGCGGGCTCGGGGCCGTCGACCGCGCGACGGGCGGCGACTGGGCCGGCTCGTGGTTCGGCGCCGGGAGCGGCTACTTCGTCGAGCGCATCCATGGCGAGAGCTCGGACTCGAACGGCACGTACTGGAACTTCTGGCACAACTACAAGCCGTCGAGCCTCGGCCTCTGCCAGGTCGAGCTCGAGCCGAACGACGACGTGCTGCTGTACATCGACTGCTTCGCGGGCTGCAACCCGCGCGTGCCGCTGCGGCTCTCGCAAGTGCCCGCCACGGCCGCTCCCGGAGCCGGCGCCTCCGTGCTCGTCGAGACGTTCAATGGCTCGTCGCCGGTGCCGGCGGCGGGGGCCACGGTCAGTGTCGGCGGGCGCACCTTCACCACGGGCAGCGACGGCGTCGCCCAGGTGACGTTCGAGGGGAGCGGCCTCGTCTCGGTGCGTGCCACCAAGACGGACTCGGTCCCGTCGGCGACCGTGCAGACGTGCGTGACCACCGGTGGTGACGGCGCGTGCGGGAGCACGCAGCTCTCGCCGCGCGACACGACCGCGCCGGCCGCGTCGATCCTCGGCATCCGCGACGGCCAGCGCTTCACGCGCCGCCGCGCCCCGCGCGAGCTGAGCGGCAAGGTCTCCGAGGACACGTCGGGCCTGTGGGCGGTCAAGATCCGCCTCACGCGCCGGCTCGACGGCAGGTGCTGGTACTTCTCCGGCAGCCGCGAGCAGTTCCTCAAGCGCACCTGCGGCAAGCAGCACGCGTTCAAGGTCGGCGACCGCGCGGAGTGGAGCTACCTGCTGCCCGCGCGCCTGCCGCGGGGCCGCTACGTGCTCAGCACCTACGCGATCGACAACGCCTTCAATCACGGCAAGGAGAGCCGGGTGGTGTTCCGCGTCCGATGAGGCGGCTGCTGGTCATAGCGCTCGCCGTGGCAGCCATGCCCGCCACGGCGACCGCGGCCGAGGTCGACGTCATGGTCGTCGGCAAGGAGCGCGTGCTGCGCGCGCCCGCCGAGGTGCGGCTGAAGGTGCGCACGGTGACGGTCGCCGGGCGGCGCTGCCGCGTCGGCGCGGCGACGCCGCTCTCCGTGCTCGCGGCCACCAAGCTGAAGCTCGGCCTGCGCGACTACGGCCGATGCGGCAAGCGGCCGCGCGACGCGGCCGGCCTGTACGTGGCGCGCGTGAAGCGCGAGCGCGAGAAGGGCCGCGGCGGCTGGGTCTACAAGGTCGGCCGGCGCACGCCCAGCCTCGGCGCCGCCGACCTCACGCGGCGCCTGCGCGACGGGCAGCGCGTCACGTGGTTCTGGTGCGAGCAGGACGACAGCGGCGGCTGCCAGCGCACGCTCGAGGCGCGCCCCGACCGCACGACCGCCGCGCCCGGCGAGACGCTCACCGTCACCGTCCGCGGCTATGACGACCAGGGCAGGGGCATCGCGGTCGAGGGCGCGACGGTCACGCTCGGCTCGGCGACCGCGATCTCGGACGCGGCCGGCGCGGCCGTCCTCACCGTGCCCGCCGAGCCTGGCGAGCATCGGCTGGAGGCGACCCGCGACGGTCTCGTGCGAGCCTTCCCCGTCGAGGTGAACGTCGGATGAGGTGGCTCGCTCTCATCGTGCTGTGCGCGGCCCTGGCCGGGTGCGGCTTCGGCGAGGGCGAGTCGACGGGCGAGGTCACGCTCACCGTGACGCGCGACTTCGGCAGCGAGAACTTGCACGAGGGCGTCGACGAGGAGACGGCCAGCGGCGGCGACACGGTGATGCGCGTGCTGCAGGGCGCCTATGACGTGAAGACCCGCTACGGCGGCGGCTTCGTGCAGGAGATCGACGGCATCGCGGGCGGCCGCGCCGACGGGCGCCAGGCCGACTGGTTCTACTACGTCAACGGCATCGAGGCGCCCATCGGCGCGGCCGAGCGCCGCCTGAGCGCAGGCGAGCGCGTGTGGTGGGACCACCACACGTGGGAGGCCGCGCAGCGGATCCCCGCCGTCGTCGGCTCCTTCCCCGAGCCGCTCGCGACCGGGCTGGAGGGCAAGCGCTTCCCGGTCAAGCTCGTCTGCGCCGGCGACGCCGAGCGCTCGTGCGACGAGGTGACCACGCGGCTGACCAGGTCCGGGGTCGACTCCGTCTCGCGCTCGGTGATGGAGCAGTCGGGCGGGGAGGAGGTGCTGCGCGTGGTCGTCGGCCGCTGGTCGGACGTGCGGCAGGACAACGTGGTGCGCCGGCTCGAGCGCGGCCCGGGCGCCAGCGGCGTGTTCGCGCAGCCGACGAGCACCGGCGACGCGATCGTCACGCTCGACTCCGACGGCAAGCCCGTGCGCACGCTGCGGGCCGGCGCGGGCCTGGTGGCGGCCACCAGCGTCGAGGGCATGGCGCCGACCTGGATCGTCACGGGCACCGATGAGGTCGGCCTGGCCGCGGCGGCCGCCGCGCTGACCGAGGAGCGCCTCGCCCAGCACTTCGCGCTGGCCATCGAGCGCGGCGCCGACATCCCGCTGCCGGTCCGCACCGAGGGCACGCCGTGATCCACCAGCGGCGCGCCAGCCCGCTGCACGCCGCACGCGCCGGGATCGGCGCCGCCTGGTGCCTGACGCTCGTGGCGGTCGCGCTGTCGTTCGAGCATCCGCTGCTGCTCGCCACGCTGCTCGGCGTGACGCTGGCCGCCGCGGCGGCCGCGCACGTCGGCCGCGCCGTCGTGCGCTCGCTGCGGTGGGCCGTCCCGTTCGCGGTCGCCATCGCGGTGGTCAACGCGCTCGTCACCCGCGACGGACTGACCGTCGTCTTCCGCGGCGGCACGGTGCCGGGCCTCGGCAGGCTCGACATCACGGCCGAGGCGCTCGCCTATGGCGCCGTGCTCGGCCTGCGGGCGATGGTGCTGATCGCCGCCGGCGCGCTGCTGGCGGCCGCGGTCGACCCGGACGAGCTGCTGCGCGGGCTGCGCTCGCGCTCGCTGCGCGCCGGCGTGACCGCTGCGCTCGCCACCCACCTGATCCCCGTGCTCGCCCGCGACGGCCGGCGGCTCGCCGACGCCCAGCGGGCGCTCAACGGGACGCCGCCGCGGCTCGCTGTGCTACGGGCGGTGACGGCGGGCGCGCTCGATCGCGCCACGGACGTGGCGGCGACGCTCGAGGTGCGCGGCTTCGGGAGCGGCGTGCGGCCGCCGCGGCTGCGGCAGCCGGTCTCGCGCCACGACCTCGCGTTCGGGGCTTCGGCGGTCGCGCTCGCCGTCCTGGCGGTGGCCGCCGGAGTGGGCGGCTGGGAGGGCTTCGAGGCCTACCCGCGCACCGTCGCGCCGGTCGACGGCCCGCTCGTGGCGCTCGCGGCGGCGCTCGCCGGCTGCGCGCTCGCGCCGTTCCTCGACCGCCGGGGGATCGAGTGAGCACGCTCGCGCTCGAGCAGGTCACCTACGCGTATCCGGACGCGGAGCGCCCGTCGCTGCGCGACGTGACGCTGGCCGTCGCGCCCGGCGAGTTCGTCGTGCTGGCCGGCGGCTCCGGCTCCGGCAAGTCGACGCTGCTGCGCGCCGCGTCCGGGCTGGTGCCGCACTTCCACGGCGGCGACTTCGCCGGCCGGCTCGTGTGCGGCGGGCTCGACACTCGCGAGCACGGCCCGGCCGAGCTGGCCGCCGTGGCCGGCACGCTGTTCCAGGACCCCGAGACGCAGGTCGTGATGGGCAGCGTGCGCTCGGAGCTCGCGTTCCCGCTCGAGAACCGCGGCTGGAGCGCGGCCGCGGTGGCGCGCGGGGTGGAGGAGGCAGCGCTCGCGCTCGGCATCGCGGCGCTGCTCGACCGCTCGACCCGCGAGCTCTCGGGCGGCGAGCTCCAGCGCGTCGCGCTCGGCGCCGCCCTGGCGGGCCGCCCGCGGCTGCTGCTGCTCGACGAGCCGACCTCGCAGCTCGACCCCGTGGCCGGCGACGAGCTGCTCGGCGTCCTGCGGCGGATCAACGAGGAGTGGGGGACGGCGGTGCTGCTCGCCGAGCACCGGCTCGAGCGCTGCCTGCCCGCCGCCGACCGCGTGATCGCGCTGCGCGACGGCGAGCTCGCCTTCGACGGCTCGCCCGAGGCCTTCGCGGCCTGGGCGCCGCCCGAGCTGCAGCCGCCCGTCACCCGCCTGTGCGCGCTCGCCGGCGTCCCCGAGCGGCCGGCGACGGTCAAGGCCGCCCGCCGAGCCCTTTTTCACGACCAAGGGGGGTCTGACCCCCCTCACCCCGGCGACGCGGGAACCGCACCGCGGCGCAGAGCCAAATGGGGGTCCCGGAACCAAGGGGGGTCTGACCCCCCTCGGGTTGCCGTGCGGCGTGGCTGGTACGAGATCGAGGGTGGGCCGGCGATCCTGCGGGGGCTGGATCTGGAGGTTCGCGGGGGCGAGACGGT
Organism: uncultured Solirubrobacteraceae bacterium; assembly: GCA_963835525.1. GTDB lineage: Bacteria > Actinomycetota > Thermoleophilia > Solirubrobacterales > Solirubrobacteraceae > DASSUW01. The sequence goes on along the minus strand of CAWIFM010000004.1, from coordinate 970,355 downwards.
GGCGCTGATGGGACGCAACGGGGCCGGCAAGTCGACGCTGCTGCGGCTGCTCGCCGGGCTGATCGAGCCGACCCGCGGCAAGGTCACACGAGCCGGCCGGGTGGCGCTGCTGCTGCAGAACCCGGGCGACTACTTCCTGCACGACCGCGTGGGGGACGACGTGCCGGGCGCCGGCGCGCTGGCCGACCGCCATCCGCGCGACGTCTCCGGCGGCGAGCGGCAGCGGCTCGCGCTGGAGCTCGTGCTCACGACCGGCGAGCCGCCGGTCGCGGTCTGCCTCGACGAGCCGACTCGCGGCATGGACCGCACCCACGGCGCGCACCTGGCGGCGCGGCTGCGCGAGCTGGCGGCCGGCGGGGCGGCGGTCATCGTCGCCACCCACGACGCCGAGTTCGCCGCCGCGTGGGCCGGCCGCACGATCCTGCTCGGCGACGGGCGGCCGGTGGCCGACGCGTCGACCGCCGAGGTGCTGGGGGGCGGCTGGTACTTCGCCACCCAGACCGCCCGCGTGCTGGGCGGCGGCGCCCTGCTGCCCGAGGACGGCGCCGCGCTGCTGCGCGGCTCGGTCGAGGCTCCCGCATGAGCTGGGCGGCCGCCTCGTTCGCGCTGCTGGCGATCGCGCTGACCGCGGGCTTCGCCTGGTACGAGCGCTCGCACCCGACGGCGCGCGTGATCGCGCTGGTGGCGACGCTGGCCGCGCTCGCCGCGCTCGGCCGGATCGCCTTCGCGCCGCTGCCCAACGTCAAGCCGACCACCGACATCGTGCTCATCTCCGGCTACGTGCTCGGCGGCGCCCCCGGCTTCGCGGTCGGCGCCGTCGCGGCGCTGGCCTCCAACCTGTTCTTCGGCCAGGGGCCGTGGACGCCGTGGCAGATGGCCGCCTGGGGCGGCGTCGGGCTCGCCGGCGCGGGGCTCGCGCGCGTGGCCGGCCGCGAGCTGGGCCGGATCCCGCTCGCGACGGCCTGCGCGGTCGCCTCGCTCGGCTTCGGGGCGGTGATGAACCTGCACCTGTGGGTCACCTACTCGGGCGATCACACCGCGGCCAAGCTCGCGGCGATCTTCGCCACCTCGCTGCCCTTCGACATCGCGCACGCGACGGGCAGCGCGCTGTTCTGCCTCGCCTTCGGGCCCGCGCTCGTCCACGCCCTCTCGCGCTACCGCCGCCGGTTCGAGGTCCGCTGGGCGCCCGCGCCCGCGGTCACCGTCGTGCTGCTCGCCCTCGTCGCCGTCGCCGTGGCGGCGCCCGCGGCCCGCGCCCAGCACGCCACCGACGCGGCCGCCGCGCGCGCATCGGTCCGCTACCTGGCCGAGGCGCAGAACGACGACGGCGGCTGGGGCGGCTCGCCCGGCCAGTCCTCGTCGCAGCTCTACACGGGCTGGACGGCGATCGGGCTGGCCGCCGCGGGCCGCAACCCGCGCGAGGTCGGCTCGCCCAGCGCGGTCGCCTACCTTCGCGACCACGCCGGCGAGCTGAACGACCTCGGCGAGATCAACCGGACGATCATCGTGCTCGTCGCCGCCGGCGTTCAGCCGCGGCTGGGCGACCGCGACCTGGTTGCCGAGATGCTCTCCAAGCAGCGGCGCAACGGCTCCTTCGCCGACCGCGTGAACACGACCGCGTTCTCGATCCTGGGGCTGCGCGCGGCCGGCCGCGGGCAGCGCTCGCGCGCCGTGCGCCGCGCAGCCGACTACGTCGCCGGCGAGGTCAACTCCGACGGCGGCTTCAACTTCGCCGGCCAGGGCGGCCCGTCGGGGATCGACGACACCAGCGCGGCGCTCCAGGCGCTGGTGGCCGCCGGCCGCCGCCGCAGCGGCGTCGTCAAGCGCGCGGTGCGCTTCATCGTCCGCAACCAGGCCTCCGACGGCGGCTTCGCGCTCGTGCCGGGCGGAGGCTCCAACGCGCAGTCGACCGCCTGGGCGATCCAGGGCCTCGTCGCCGCCCGCCGCGATCCGGCCAAGGTCAAGCGCAACAGCTCGCGCGACCCGATGAGCTACCTGCGCTCGCTGACCGACGACGACGGCTCGGTCCGCTACTCCCGCGGCAGCCGGCAGACGCCGGTGTGGGTCACCGGGCAGGCCGTCGCCGCGCTGTCGCGCAAGGCCCTGCCGCTGAAGCGCGTGCCACGCGCCAAGCGCGCCACGGCGACCGCGGCCGCCGTCGTGGCCACGCCGGCCGCGACGCCCGAGGCGCGCAAGGCGGAGACCGCCGCGCCGCAGCCGCTGCCCCCGGTGGCGACCGCCGCGCCGACCCTGCCGCCGGCGGTCGTGGCCGCGGCCGCGGTACCGGCCGCCGGCTTCGCGGTCTCCGCGCTGCTGGGCTCCGGCGCGCTCGTGTGAGTGAGCCTCCCGGGCGCCCGCTCCTATACCTTGCGGCGCCGATGAGGATCGGTGTGCCCAAGGAGACGGCCGAGGGCGAGCAGCGCGTCGCCATCGTCCCCGACGTCGTACGCCGGCTCAAGACCGCCGGTCACGACGTCGTGATCGAGCCCGGAGCCGGCGTTCCGGCCGATCTGCCCGACGACGAGTACACCGACGCGGGCGCCGAGCTGGGCGACCCGTGGGGCGCCGAGGTGATCGCCCGCGTGGCGCCGCGCGATCCCGGCGGCCTCACGAAGGACCAGGTGCTGATCGGGTTCCTCGCGCCGCTGACGAACGCCGACGGCATCGCGGCGATCGCTCAGACCGGGGCGACGGCGTTCGCCATGGAGTCGATCCCGCGCATCAGCCGCGCGCAGTCGATGGACGCCCTCTCGAGCCAGGCGACCGTCGCCGGCTATCTGTCGGTGATCATCGCCGCGGGCGAGATGCCGCGGTTCCTGCCGATGCTGATGACCGCGGCGGGCACGATCCCGCCCGCGCAGGTGCTCGTCCTCGGCGCCGGCGTCGCCGGGCTGCAGGCGATCGCCACGGCGCGCCGGCTCGGCGCCGTGGTCACCGCCTTCGACGTGCGCTCCGCCGTCAAGGAGCAGATCCAGTCGCTGGGCGCGAAGTTCTTCGAGGTCGAGGGCATCGGCGACGCCGAGGGCGGCGGCGGCTACGCGCGCGAGCTGACGCCCGAGGAGCAGGAGGCCCAGCGCCAGGCGCTCACCGTCCAGATGGGCAAGTCGGACGTGATCATCACGACCGCGCTGGTGCCGGGCCGCCCGGCCCCGAAGCTGATCTCCGCCGAGGCGGTCGAGCGCATGCGGCCCGGCAGCGTGATCGTCGACCTGGCGGCCGAGGCGGGCGGCAACTGCGAGCTGACCAGGCCGGGCGAGACCTACACCACCGACGGCGGCGTGATCGTGGCCGGACTGCTGAACCTGCCGTCGCGGATGGCCCAGCACGCCTCGCAGCTCTATGCGCGCAACGTGCAGTCGCTGATCGAGCTGATGACCGGCGACGAGGGTGCGTTGCACCTCGACTTCGAGGACGAGGTGATCAAGGGCGCCTGCGTGGCGCGCGACGGCGAGAGGGTGGAGCGCTGATGGACCTCCTGACCGAGCTGGCCATCCTCGTGCTGGCCGCCTTCGTCGGCTTCGAGGTCATCTCGAAGGTGCCGAACACGCTGCACACGCCGCTGATGTCGGGCACCAACGCCATCCACGGCATCGTGGTCGTCGGGGCCCTGCTGGTCATCGGACCGGCCGACGGGCTGCTCGAGGAGGTGCTGCTGGTCATCGCCATCGCCTTCGGCACGATCAACGTCGTCGGCGGCTTCCTCGTCACCGACCGGATGCTCGGCATGTTCAAGGGAAGGAAGCCGGATCCGGATGAGTGATCTGGTCACGGCGCTCTACATCGTCGCGTTCAGCCTCTTCATCGTCGGGCTGCACATGCTGCGCGGGCCGCGGACGGCCGTGCGCGGCAACCTGGTGGCGGCCACCGGCATGGCCATCGCCGTCGTCGCCACGCTGCTCAGCGACGACATCGGGGACTGGGCGCTGATCGTCATCGGCCTGGCCATCGGCACCGCGGTCGGCGTCCCCGCGGCGCGCAACGTGAAGATGACCGCGATGCCGCAGATGGTGGCGCTGTTCAACGGCGTCGGCGGCGGCGCGGTGGCGCTGATCAGCGTGGTCGAGTACCGGGAGGCGCTCGAGGAGACCGGCGTCAACCCGGAGCTCGAGGCGCTGATCCCGATCCTCCTCGCGGCGATCATCGGCTCGATCTCCTTCTGGGGCTCGATCATCGCCTTCCTCAAGCTGCAGGAGACGCTCAAGCGCGGCCTCAAGATCCCCAAGGCGGTCAACGGCCTGCTCGCGCTGGTCACGATCGGTCTCGCCGTGGCGCTCGCCTCCGGCGTCGAGTCCGAAGGGCTGTTCTGGCTGATCCTGCTCTCGGCGGGCGCGCTCGGCGTGCTGGCCGTGATGCCGATCGGCGGCGCCGACATGCCGGTCGTCATCTCGACCCTGAACGCCTTCACCGGCCTGAGCGCCGCCGCGGCGGGCCTGGCGCTCGACAACACCGCGCTGATCGTGGCCGGCATGCTGGTCGGCGCGTCCGGCTCGATCCTCACCAAGCAGATGGCCGACGCCATGAACCGCTCGATCGGCAACGTGTTCTTCGGCGGGCTGGGCGCGGGCGGCGCGGTGACCCCGGCCGCGAGCGACAGCGGGACCGTGCGGTCCACCAGCGCCGCCGACGTGGCCATCCAGCTCTCCTACGCGCGGCTGGTCGTGGTGGTCCCGGGTTACGGCATGGCGGTCGCCCAGGCTCAGCGGGCGGTCGCCGACCTGGCCGCCGAGCTTGAGCGCCGCGGCGTCGAGGTGCTGTACGGGATCCATCCGGTGGCGGGCCGCATGCCGGGCCACATGAACGTCCTGCTGGCCGAGGCCGACGTGCCGTACGAGCAGCTCAAGGAGATGGACGACATCAACCCGGAGTTCCCGCGCACGGACGTCGCGTTGGTCATCGGAGCGAACGACGTGACTAACCCGGCGGCGCGTACCGTGGCCGACTCGCCGATCTACGGGATGCCGATCCTCGACGTCGACAAGGCGGGCTCCGTGATCGTCCTCAAACGCTCGATGAGCAGCGGTTTCGCGGGCATCGACAACCCGCTCTTCTACAACGAGAAGACGGCCATGCTGTTCGGCGACGCCAAGAGCTCGGTGGGCGAGGTGCTCGCCGAGGTCCAAGCGCTCTGAGAATCTTCACAACGCGCCGCTGACGCCGGATAGGGTCGGCGGATGCGCGCACTCCTGCTCGCCGCCGCGGCCTTCTTCGCACTGGTCGCGCCGGCCTCCGCCGTTTCGCCCAACCTCGTCGTCAGCCAGGTCTATGGCGGCGGCGGGAATACGGGCGCGACCCATACCCACGACTTCATCGAGGTCTTCAACCGTGGCCCGGCGGGGGCCCCTCTGAACGGGATGTCGCTGCAGTACGCGGCCGCCACCGGTACGGGGAGCTTCGGTGCCAACGCGGGTCAGCTCACCGAGCTGCCCGACGTGACGCTCGCGCCCGGCCAGTACTTCCTCGTCCAAGAGGGCGCCGGCGCCGGCAACGGCGTCGCCCTGCCTGCTCCGGACGCAATCGACCCCACGCCGATCGCCATGGCGGCCGGTGCCGGCAAGGTCGCCCTGGTCACCGGTCAGACCACGCTCGGCTGCAACGGCGGATCGACGCCATGCGACGCCACCCAGCTCGCCCGCGTCGTCGACCTCGTCGGCTACGGCAACGCGAACTTCTTCGAGGGCGCGGCGGCGGCGCCGACGCTCGACGCCGGGAGCTCCGCCTCGCGCAACACCGGCGGCTGCACGGACACCGACAACAACGGCGCCGACTTCACCGAAGGCACGCCCACGCCGCGCAACACGGGCACCACGCCGAGCCCCTGCGGCGGCCCGCCAGCCGACACGGCGCCCTCCGTCGTCGACACCGCGCCCGCCGGCGGCGCCACCCAGGTGCCGCTTGACTCGAACGTCTCGATCACCTTCAGCGAGCCGGTCGATCTCACGCCCACCGCGGTCGCCATCGCCTGCAGCATCAGCGGCGGCCACACCGCAGTCCGCACGGGCGGACCGGAGACCTTCACCTTCAACCCGGATGCCGACTTCGTCCGCAACGAGACCTGCACGGTCACGGTGTCGGTCGCCGGCGTGTCCGACCAGGACGCCGCCGACCCGCCGAACACCATGGCGGCCGACTTCAGCTTCTCGTTCAGCACGCTCGGCCTGGCCGGCCTCCGCATCCGCGACATCCAGGGGGAACAGCACATCTCGCCGCATGACGACGACTTCGTCGTCGACGTGCCGGGCGTCGTGACGGCGGTTCGGAGCAACGGGTTCTACTTCCAGGACCCGACGTCGGACGGCGACGCGGAGACCTCCGAGGGCATCTTCGTGTTCCGGGGGTCAGCGACCAAGCCGGCCGTCGGCCAGCGGATCACGGTCACCGGTCGCGTCGAGGAGTTCCGGCCGGGCGGCGAGACAACGGACAACCTGACGACCACCGAGCTCACCGACGTCGTCTGGACCGCGGTCGGCACCGGCACGATCGCGCCCACGACGCTCGGGCTCGGCGGCCGCATCGCGCCGATCTTCGTGATCGACAACGACTCCGTCGGTGGCACGCCGGAGAACCCCGCCACACCGTTCGACGCCAACCAGGACGGCATCGACTTCCACGAGAGCCTCGAGGGCATGCTCGTGCGGGTGCGGAACCCGCGCGTGGTCGGCCCGACAAACGACTTCGAGGAGATCCCGGTCGTCCCCGACCTCGGCCTGCTCGCCTTCCCGCACACGCTGCGCGGGGGCCTCTTCGTCCATCCGGACGACTTCAACCCGGAGCGGATCATGCTCGACGACGCGCTCGGCGGGTCCGCCCTGACGATGCCGGACGCGTCGGTGCGGGACCGGCTCAGCACCGTCGAGGCGGTCGTCGACTACGACTTCGGCAACTTCAAGTACCTCGTGACCGCGCCGCCGACCGTGCACGACGGCGGCCTCAAGCGCGAGGTCACGCAGTCGCCGAAGAAGGACGAGCTGGCGTTCGGATCGATGAACGTCGAGAACCTCGACCCGGGCGATCCGCCGGCCACCATCGCGGCGCTGGCGAACATCCTCGTCACCAACATGAAGAGCCCGGACATCGTGGCCGTCGAGGAGGTCCAGGACAACAACGGTGCCGCCGCGGGCGGCCAGGACGCGTCGCTGACCTACGCGACGTTCATCGCGGCCATCCAGGCGGCCGGTGGGCCGACCTACGGCTTCCGCCAGATCGACCCGGCGCCGGGCAACCAGGACGGCGGCGAGCCGAACGGCAACATCCGCGTGGGCTTCCTGTTCCGCACCGACCGCGGCCTGTCGTTCGTCGACCGGCCGGGCGGTGACGCGACGACGCCGGTCTCCGTTGTCGACACGCCGGGCGGCGCCCAGCTGTCGATCAGCCCGGGCCGGATCGACCCGAACAACGCGGCGTTCAACAACAGCCGCAAGCCGCTGGCGGGCGAGTTCAAGTGGAAGGGCAAGACCGTCATCGCGGTCGCCAACCACTTCAACTCCAAGGGCGGCGACGACCCGCTGTTCGGCCGTGTCCAACCGCCCGTGCGCAGCACCGAGGTGCAGCGGCACCTGCAGGCAGCGGTCCTCGCGGACTTCGCCGAGGACGTGTTGGCGGCCGACAAGAACGCCAGGCTGATCGTGGGCGGAGATCTCAACGACTTCGAGTTCTCCGAGACGCTCGACATCCTCGAGGACGGTGGTCTCATCAACCTGATGGAGACGCTGCCGGTCTGGGAGCGCTACTCGTACGTATTCGAGGGCAATACGCAGACGCTCGACCAGGTCCTGGTCAGCAGGGCGCTCAAGCGCGACGCGGAGTACGACTCCGTGCACGTGAACGCCGAGTTCCACGACCAGGCGTCCGACCACGACCCGCAGGTCGCGCGGCTGAGGCCATAGCGACCCCGAGCGGGGCCCGTGCGCGTCGGCGCACGGGCCCCCGCTGAGGGACGGAAGCTACTTCGCCGGCGGCGGGGCGCTGGCGGCGGCCGGGGCGGGCGTCGACTCGGACGCCGGCTGCGGGTTCGAGCCGGTCAGCATCCACTGCACCTGAGCGGCCGGATCGGCCGACTGGCCGTCGCGCGGCTCGCGCACGACGCTCAGCAGGCGCTCGTTGCCGAAGCGCAGGACCGACACGCTGAAGCAGGAGATCTCGACGCCGTGGCGCTTGGCCAGCCACTCGACGGTGGCCAGGGCGCGCGGGTCGAACCCGCCCGCGACCAGCACGAGCGCCGGCGAGTCGCCGGGCACGACTGCCTCGAGCGCCTCGGACACGGAGGCGAGCTTGGCGGCGTCCCAGCTCGCGACCTCGGCCGCGGCGGCCAGGGCGCGGGAGACCTGCCACTCGACCGTCTCTCCGGTCACGTGCAGGACGACGGCGCGGCCGTTCTGCTCGTCGAAGGCCAGCAGGTCGGCGCCCGGGGCGGCCTCACGGGCGGCCAGGCGCAGGTTGGGCAGGCCCAGCTCCTGGGCGAATGCGGGCCACGAGGCGCCTACGAGCGCCAGCAGCTCGTCGCGTTCAGGGCTGTTCTCCGTGACGAGGCCGCCGGCCTGGGGGGCGACCAGCGTCCCGGAGGTCTCGTCGATGCGAAGCAACGGATCCTCCATTCGGGGCGTCGGCGAGGCTCTTATCGACCGCTCAGGCCGGAACCTGAAGCGTGACCGTCTCGCCGGCCGCGATGCGGCCCCCGGTCACCACGCGCGCGTTGATCCCGAAGACCTGCTGATGGGCCGCGTTCAGGTGGCGCAGGAGGCCGGCCCACTTGGCCTGCGTGTCGGGATCGCGGGTGGGGATGGCGCAGCGGTCGCACGGGTGCAGGAGGCGCAGCCGCACGCCGCCCTCGAAGGCCAGCTCGCCGCCCTCCCAGCCGAGCTCCGACCACGCCGGCACGGCGATGTCGAGGTGCAGGTTGGTGCGGAAGCGGCGCAGGTCGACCGGCTCGCCGAGCTCCTCGCCGAGCGCGTCGAGCGACGACTGCAGCGTCACCAGCAGCGTGCGCGGGAGGTCCTGGATGCCCTCGACGTCGCGCACGAGCCGCACGGGTCGCCCGAGGTCGTCCTCGAGCGCGAAGCGCAGCCGCGGGTCGCCCCAGCGGTAGCGATGGCCGTCGGGCGCGATCACCACCGCGTACGGCGGACGCGCCGGATCAAGCCCACCGTCGAGGTTGAACGGATACGCGGCCTGCCAGGCCAGCAGCCGCGGCGCCTCGCGGGCGGTCAGCCGCTTCCACTCGCCCTTGTGCTCGTAGAGCACGGCGTGCGAGCGGTCGCCGCCGGCGCCGCGGCCGTCGACGCGCAGGGCGTTGACGCGCTCGCCCGCCATCGACTTGACGGGCCAGCGCCAGAGAGCGGCCACCGTGTCCATTCCGGCGTGCACGTTAGTGTCTTATCGGCAGATGCTCTCCCGCGCCGACGCCGTCTCCGCGCTCGCCGGAGAGCCTTTCGATGTGCTCGTCGTGGGCGGCGGCATCACGGGCGCAGGGGTGGCGCTCGACGCCGCCACGCGCGGCTACTCGGTCGCGCTGGTGGAGCGCGCCGACTACGCGATCGGGACCTCCTCGCGCTCGTCCAAGCTCGTGCACGGCGGCCTGCGCTACCTGCAGAACTTCGACCTCGGGCTCGTGCGCGAGGCGCTGCTCGAGCGCCAGCTCAACGTGGCCCTCGCCCCGCACCTGGTACGCCCGCTCCCGCTCGTGGTGCCCGCCTTCGACGGGGCGCGGCCCGACCGGCTGACCGGCATCGGCCTGAACATGTACGACGTCATGTCGACGGTCCGCCGCCGGGGGCGCGACGACGACTACTGGAGCCCCGCGCGGCATCGCACGATCGCCGGGGACGAGGTGGTCGAGCTGCTGCCGGCTCTCGCCGGCCGGCAGCCGACCGGCGGCTACCTGTTCTACGACTGCCAGACCGACGACGTGCGGCTGGTGCTGACCGTCCTCGCCGAGGCGACGCGCTTCGGAGCGGTGCCGGCCAACCGCGTCGAGGTGACGGGCCTGACCGACGGCGGGGCGCGCGCCGTCGATCGCGACAGCGGCGTGGAGATCGAGATCCGGGCCGAGAACGTGGTCAACGCCACCGGCGTGTGGGCCGACCGCCTGCGGCCCGACGAGCTCCACGACGAGGCCGAGGTGCCCGTGATCCGGCCGTCCCGCGGGACGCACATCATCGTGCCCACGGCGAAGCTGCCGGTGGTGGCCGGGGCGATCGCGCCGGCCGGCGGCGGGCGCACGATCTTCGTGCTCCCGTGGCTGGGGCAGACGCTGATCGGCACCACCGACAAGGACTACGAGGGCGACCTCGAGCGCGTGCAGCCGTCCGAGGAGGACGTCGAGTACCTGCTGGAGGCGGTCAACGCGTTCTTCGCATGCTCGCTCGAGGCCGGCGACATCGCGGGCGCCTACGCCGGGGTGCGGCCGCTGATCTCGACCGGCGACCCGCGCAAGTCGGTCGACATCTCGCGCAAGGCCGAGCTGTACGAGACCTCGAGCGGGATGATCACCATCACCGGCGGCAAGCTCACGACATGGCGCCGGATGGCGAAGATGACCGTCGACCGGATCGTCGAGCGCGACGGCCGCGACGCGCCCTGCGTGACGCATCAGGTGCCCCTCGGCATGCCGGCCGACGCCGCCGGGCTGCCGCGCGTGGACGGCGTGCCGGAGGACGCGTACGCGCAGCTCGCCGGCCGCTACGGCCATGCCGCGCACGACGTGCTGCGGGTCGCAGGCGAGCGGCCGGAGCTGGCCGCCCCGATCCAGCCGGGCATGCCGGACCTGCTGGCCGAGGCCGCCTACGCGGCGCGCAACGAGCAGGCCCGCACGGTGGGCGACGTGCTGCTGCGCCGTACGCGCCTGGCGCTCACCGCTGCCCGCGAGGTGAGCGCGGGGGACGCGCCGCGCGCGGTCGCCGACGTGCTGGCAGCCGAGCTCGGCATCGACGCTGAAAGAGCTGTGGCCGCCTTCGCCGAGGAGGCGGCTGCCGAGGGTGTCGTCGTCTAAGCCTGATCCACCGATCCCCGCGGCGCCTCGCCCCCGTGGCCGTTCGCCACGGGTCATCGCTGGATTCAGGCTAAGCTCGCCCGCTTGCCGGTCCTCCTCGCCGTACTGCTCCTGCTCGTCGCCGCCCCGGCGGCCGAGGCGCGCTGGTTCGCCGCCGAGCCCATCGACGGCGCGGGGACGCGGCCGGTCGTCGACCTCGGCATCGAGGAGGGCGGCGGCGTCGTGTACGTCAAGGACGGCGTCGCGTGGCTGTCGCGGCTGGGCTCGCGCGGGTGGGGCGCGCCGGCCGCGCTGAGCGGCCCGAACACCACCGAGGCGGCGGTCGCGGTGGGCCAGACCCGGCTGGCCGCCGCCTGGATCCAGGACGGCAACGTCGTCGGCACGCTCGTCGGCGCTCCGGCGGTCGTGCTCTCGGCGGGGGGCGGCGCCTCGGACCTGGCGATCGAGATGGGCGTCAACGGCGCCGCCTACGTCGTCTGGACGCAGAACGGGGACGTGCGTGCCGCGCAGCTGCGCGACGCGACCTGGACGGCCGTCCCGGCGCCGCTGGACGTCGACCCCGCAGCACCTGCGACCGAGCCGGAGGTGGCGGTGGCCGCCGACGGCAGCGCGCTGGTGGCCTGGACCGAGGCCGGCCACGTCTTCGCCCGCCGCATCTACGGCACGACGCTGTCGGCTCTCCCGCAGGACGCCGGCGCGGGCGACTCGCCGCAGGTCGACATCGAGTACGACCGTTCGTACGCCTGGGTGGCGTTCCGCCAGGGCACGCACAGCGTCGCGCGCCGGCTGCGCGCCTCGACCTTCGAGGCGCCGTACGCGCTCGACCGCGGCATCGACAGCGGCGGCCCGGACGTCTCGATGAGCTCGAGCGGGACCGGCCACGGCGTCAGCGTCACCGCGACGGGCTGGCTGGTCGGCGCGCCGCTGCGCAACGACGTGTTCGGCACGGCGGGCCGGCTGGACCGCACGGGCGGGGTGACGGCCGCCGTGCTGGCGACCTCCGAGCGCGACGACACGGCGGTCGCGTGGCTGGCCGGCGGCGTCGTCCGCGGCCGCCGGCTGCCGGACCGCGGCGGCATGGGCGGCCCGGCGGTGCTCGGGCGCGGCGCCGTGGGCCCGCTGTCGGCGTCGTCGAACCGCATCGGGGACGTGGCGGTGGCCTTCTCCGCCGGAGGCGGCATCGGCGTGGCCATGTACGACCTGCCCCCGAGCGCCCCCACGCTGCGCAACCTGCCCGACGTGGTCGGCCGCAGCGTGCTCGTGCGCTGGGTCGCGGGTCAGGAGTTCGGCGGCCGCCAGCGTTACCGGGTGCTGGTTGACGGCGACCGGGTCGGGACGACGGGCGGCACCTCGCTGCGCGTGCGGCTGCGCTCCGGGACCCACCGCATCGTCGTCGTGGGCGTCGACCGCCGCGGGCAGCGGTCGGTCCCCGCGCGCCGGCAGATCGTCACCGTGCGGTGAGCACCCCGCTGTTCCTGCGGCTGCGCGGCGAGGTGATCGAGCGCTGGCCGCTGCTGATGGGCATCGTCAACGCCACGCCCGACTCGTTCTCGGACGCAGGCGACCATCCCGACCTGGAGGCGCGCGCCGTCGAGCTGCTCGAGGCGGGCGCCGACCTGATCGACATCGGCGGCGAGACGGCCAGCGGCCACCACCCGGCGGTGTCCGCCGAGGAGGAGATCGCGCGCGTCGTGCCGCTGATCGAGCGAATCGCCGCACGCGGCGCGCGCGTGTCGGTCGACACCCACAAGCCCGCAGTGGCCGAGGCCGCGATCGCGGCGGGGGCGGTGCTCGTCAACGACGTCTCCGGCCTGCGCGACCCGGCGCTCGCCGACCTCTGCGCGCGCACCGGCGCCGGGCTGGTGGTCATGCACACCCGCGTGGCGCCCAAGGGGACGCTGCTGGATCCCGGCCACTACGACGACGTGGTGGCGGACGTGAGCGGCTTCCTGCACGAGCGGATGGCGGTCGCGATCGCGCGCGGCGTCGACCCCGAGCAACTGCTGCTCGACCCGGGGCCCGACTTCGCCAAGACGCCGGCCCAGACCGTCGCCGTCCTGCGGCGGCTCGACGACGTGCTCGCCCTCGGGAGGCCCGTTCTGCTGGCCATCTCCAACAAGGACTTCGTCGGCGCGCTCACGGGGCGGCCGCCGCGCGAGCGGCTCGCCGGCACCCTGGCCGCCGTCGCGCACGGGCTGGAGGCGGGCGCCCACGTGCTGCGCGTCCACGACGTCGCCGCCGCGGCCGACTTCCTGCGCGTCCGCGCCGCCCTGCGCGGGGAGTTCGAGCTCTTGCCCGGCGATGGGCTGACCCCCGACCGCTACCCTGAGTAAGCGCAAGGGGTTGCCGGCTGCTGCGCACAACGCGGCCGGGTGCCAACCAACCACCCACCTGAAGGGATACACATCATGTCCGCAGTCCTGGACCGCTCCGAGCTGGAGCAGAGCCCGCTCGCCGACCTTCACCTCCTGGCCAACGAGCTCGGCGTCGACGGCTTCCGCCGCCTCCGCAAGGCCGAGCTGATCGACGCGATCGTCGCGCGCCAGTCCGGCGACGCCGCACCCGAGGCCGAGGCTCCCGAGGCCGAAGCTCCCGAGGCCGAAGCTCCCGAGGCCGAAGCTCCTGAGGCCGAAGCTCCTGAGGCCGAAGCTCCCGAGGCTGAGGCACCCGAGGAGGACGACGAGGCGAAGCGGCCCCGCCGCGGGCGCCGGGGCGGCCGCGGGCGCGGCCGTGGCCGCGAGGAAGGCGCGACCGACGAGGACGCCGGTGAGGACCGTCCCGAGCCGCGCGCCGACGACAAGGACGTCGAGGGCGTGGTCGAGCTGCTCGCCAACGGCTCCGGCTTCATCCGCCTCGCGCCGCCCGAGCCGACCGACGACGACGTCTACATCTCGGCCGCCCAGGTCAAGCGCTGCGAGCTGGTCTCGGGCGACCGGATCGGCGGCCCCGTCCGCGCCGCGCGCCGCTCCGAGCGCTTCCCGTCGCTGATCCGCGTCGACACCATCAACGGCCGTCCCGCGGAGGAGGTGGCCGAGGGCACCCGCTTCGAGGACCTGCCGGCCGCGTTCCCGAGCGAGCGGTTCGAGCTCGGCTCCGACGATCCCACGGTCAAGGCGATCGAGTGGCTCACGCCGTTCGGCCGCGGCTCGCGCGTCGTGCTCGCCGGGCCGGCGCGCGCCGGCAAGAGCGAGGCGCTGCGGCGGCTCGCCGCCGCGCTGTCTGCGCTCGAGAACGTCGAGGTGTCGACGGTGCTCGCCGGCGTGCGGCCGGAGGAGACCGCCGAGTGGACCGAGCCGCTCGCGGCCCTGTCCTTCGCCGCCTCGTCAGACGCGCAGGCGCAGGCCGTCGAGCAGGCGATCGAGCAGGGCCGGCGCGTCGCCGCCCGCGGCTCCGACGCGGTCGTGCTGATCGACACGCTCGAGTACCTGCCGCCGCAGGCCGCGCGCCGCGCGCTGGCCGCGGCGCGCAACATCCAGGACGGCGGCTCGCTGACCGTGATCGCCACCGCCCCGGCGCCGTTCGGCGGCGAGACGACGGTGGTCGCGCTCGACGCCTCGCTGGCCGCCCTCGGCCGCTTCCCGGCGCTCGACCTGGCCGCCTCGGGCGTCGTGCGCCCGGAGCTGCTGGTCGGCGAGGCGGGCGCCGAGGCGATCGCCAAGACGCGGCTCGAGCAGCTTCCCGGCTAACGCCGGGAGTAGGCCACGCGCTGCCAGTTCGGCTCGGGCGAGAGCTCGATCGGCTCGGCGTCGCGCTCGGGCTGCACGTAGCCGAAGCTGCTCGTGGCGTCGTCGAAGACGACGTCCAGCTCGCCCTCCTTGACGCGCTGGTCGAGCCAGGCGGAGCGGAAGACGAGCCGGCGCAGCCAGTGCACGAGCGAGCGGTCGGCGGGGCCGACCAACTCGGGCCAGCAGTCGTTGACGTGCTCGCCGAGCGCCGAGGCCGGGTCCTGGATCTCGCCGTTGACGGCCAGGTTCACGAGGTCCTCGAGCTCGGCCGGATCGAGCCGCGATCCGACGAAGCCGAGCTTGCGCGCGGCCTGCTCCACGCGCTCCGAGAAGTCCCGCTCATTGAAGGTGAAGCGAAGCTCGCCGTACTCGAGGACGTAGTCCTGTCCTGAGTCGTAGTTGCCGCGCCGGAGTGGGTCCATGGTCTCGAGCCCGGTCCCCGCCGGGGCGTCTGCATCTTAGGCGTGAGTCCTGCCCGGGCGCTGCCCCTGAGACAGATCTTTCACTGGTCCCGGCGTTCGCAAGTACGCACGATTCCGGCGGCCGCCGATCACCGCCTGACACCACCCGGTGACCGGTCATGTGCCACCGGCACACTTCCGGATCACCGTGCGGCGTCAGCCGGCGCCGGCGACCACCGGCGATCGCGCGTACTTACGAACGACGGGACTGACAACGATCCCGGAGATCGAAGGTCTCGGGCCAGTCGAAGAAGCTCTTGTTGACGCACCGGTAGTCCTCCAGCCCGCGGCCGTCATAGGCCTGCTCGACGGTGAACCGGCAGCGCGGCAGCGGCGCCGCTGCGAGGCGCACGGTGCCGTAGCCGGCCCTGGTGCGCTCGGCCTCCCGGAACATCGCGACGTCGATCTCCGAGGCGAAGACCTGCTGGATGCAGCCCATGAAGCGACGGCCGGTGAGCGGGTCGTCATAGGCGTACAGGTACGGGCAGCCGTCGGCGACGCAGGTGGCCGGAGCGATCACCCGATCGCAGAACGTCGAGCACTCCCGGCACTCGTTGAGCTCGGTCCGTCGGAGGACGGTGGCCATTGCGGAATTCTACGCTGCGAGCCGCTCTTCGGCGGGCTCGACGCCGAGCACGTCGAGCAGCGCTGCGACCACGGCCGGGTCGAACTGCGTGGCCGCGCAGCGCACCAGCTCGGCGGCTGCCGCGGCCGGCGCCATCGCCGCCCGGTAGGAGCGCGTGGTGGTCATCGCGTTGTAGGCGTCGCAGGCGCAGATGATGCGCGCCTCGAGCGGGATCTCGTCGCCCTTCAGCCCGTCGGGGTAGCCGCCGCCGTCCCACCGCTCGTGCGAGCCGCGCACGATCGCGCCGACCTCGCTCATGGTCCCGCCGACGCGGTCGAGCATGCGCTGGCCCTCGGCCGTATGGGTGCGCATGATCGCCCACTCCGCGTCGTTGAGCGGGCCTGGCTTGTTGATGATCTCGTTCGGGATCGCGACCTTGCCGACGTCGTGCAGCAGCGCCCCGAACTCGACCTTGCGGCGCTGCTCGGACCCGAGCCCCATCCGCTCGGCGACCTCGAGCGAGAGGTCGACCACGTCGCGCGTGTGCATGCCCGTGTAGGCGTCGTCGGCGTCGACGACCTCGGCCAGCACCATCGCCGTCCCGCGGTAGGCGCCGTTGAGCTCGGTGAGCTGCTCGAGCCGCACGCGGCGCTCGCTCGCGAACACGGCCAGCACGCCGAACAGCGGGATCAGCAGCGCCACGTAGTAGGGCGAGTCGTCGATCGCGAAGGCGGCGAGCAGGCCGACCGGGAAGAGCATGGCGTCGATCGCGTAGACCATGTAGCTCTCGCGCAGCTGAGCGGCCAGCGGCGCGCGGTGGGTCAGCTGCTGCCACAGCACGGAGACGGCGAAGTCGGTGACGATCTGGGCGACGAGCATCGCGACCAGGATGAGGATCCCGGCCTCCTCGGGCGACGGCATGCCGGCGACGGCGAGGACGGCGGCGGGGCCGACGGTGAACCAGGCGTTGGCCGGCGCGAGCAGGAGCCGGGCCGGCAGCACGCGTCCGCGCACGACGTCGGGCAGGCGGGCGATGACGATCGAGGCGGCCATCGCCACCGGCACCAGCCACGGCGGAAGCATGAAGAGGACCGGCACGAGCGCGAGCTGCACGGGCGAGGTCCAGGCCAGCGGGAGGTCGAACCGGGCCACGTGGCCGAGCGAGATCATCGCGATGCTCAGCAGGACGAGCAGCGGATCGCCGCCGGCCGGGGCGAGCACGTAGAGACCGGCGACCGCGCCGATGAGCGCGAGCACGAACGCGATGTCGGTCAGCACCTCCGCCCGCGTCGGAGCCGCCTCGTCGAGGGCGAGGGTCTCCTCCTCGGGCGCGATGTTGGTGAGCGTGAGTGGCGGCATGGGCGATCGCGGCGATGCGGTAATCGCTACGCACGGGAATCGGCGGCACAGCGCAGGGCTTGAGCGTTTCCGCGTTCTCAGACGTCCGTCCGGTCGCTGTAGTTGCGGCGGCAACCTGCCGATGCCGAGAGGGACACGACGTCAATTGACTCCGGATGGAACCGAATGCATAGCTTGAAGCGCTCTCGTCCCGGCCTCGCGTTAGCGATGGCCCTGGCCCTGCTGGTCGTCGCGGCTCCGGTCGCGTTCGCCGGCCGTCCCGACGACGCCGGTGACGCCGGCGCCGACAAGAAGGCCGAGCGGCAGGCCGAGAAGGTCGAGCGCGAGCAGGCGCGGTCCGATGAGAAGGCCGAGAAGGAGCGCCCCAGCCGGGAGGAAGTCGTCACGAAGGCGCCGTGCGAGGCGCGGACCTTCGCTCGCGTGTTCGAGCCGTTCAATGACAGCCGCCTCTACACGCTCGCCCCCGGCGGCGACTTCGAGACGGCGGCCGAGGGCTGGATGCTCGAGGGCGCCACCGTGGCCGCCGACAGCTCGCCGTTCGTGCTCGGCGCGGCGCTCGGCGTGTCCTCGCTCGAGCTGCCCGCCGGCGCCACCGCGCTCAGCCCGCCGATCTGCGTCGAGCGCGGCTTCCCCGGCTTCCGCCTCGCGGCGCGCACGGTCAGCACCGACCAGGCCGTCGTGAAGGTCGGCGTCGTGTACGCCGACGGCCGCGTCAAGAAGGCCGGCCGTCTGAAGCCGGCCGCCGACTGGGCGGTGACGCGCAAGCTCTCGCTGGCGCAGGGCCGCTTCCGCGTCCGCCGCGGCGAGTCGGCTCAGGTGCAGCTGCGCTTCGCGGTGACGGCCGGCACGGCGCGCCTCGACGACCTGTACGTCGACCCGCGCTTCTGGCGCTAGGGAGGCGGACATGAATCGCCTTGCCCGCGGCCTCGCGGCCGCCGCGCTCACGCTCGCCGTGAGCGCGCCCGCCGCCCAGGCCGCCAAGACCGAGCCGGGCGCGTGCGCCCCGCGCGCCTTCAGCCCCGTCTTCGCCGCGTGGGGCGACGGCGCCCTGTACACGCTGGCGCCCGGCGGTGACTTCGAGTCCCGCGCCGCCGGCTGGACGCTCACCGGGTCCGCCGCGGTCGAGGCGGGCAGCTCGGGCTTCGCGCGCGGTACTTCCTCGCTCTCGCTCCCGGCCGGCGCGTCGGCCCTGAGCCCGCCGATCTGCGTCGAGAAGGACTACCCGAGCTGGCGCTTCGCCGCCAAGTCGGGCGGCGGCAAGCTCGCCGTCGAGGTGCTGTACCCGAACAAGACGAAGGACTCGGGCACGATCACGCCGAGCGGCGGCTGGAGCCTCTCGCCCGTCCTCAAGTTCTCCACCGGCCAGTTCAAGGGCGCCACGTCCATCCAGGTGCGGTTCACCGCGTCCGGCCAGCGGGTCCGGCTGGACGACGTCTACATCGACCCGCGCTTCCACCGCTAGACGGGGGCGAAGTTCTGGGCGCTGCCCCTAGGTGGGCATGCGCCCGGACACCCCGACCCTGCTGGTGGTGGAGGACGACCCGGTCCTCAGCACCTTCCTGGCCGACAACCTGACGGCCGACGGCTTCGAGCTCGTGCTCGCGGACTGCCTGCGCGACGGCCTTCGCGAGCTCGAGTTCCGCCGCCCTGACCTCGCGATCGTCGACCTCGGGCTTCCCGACGGCTCGGGGCTCGAGCTGCTCGCGCGGGTCCGCGGGGCCGACCGCGTCGCCTCGCGGCTCGACCCGGCGCTGCCGCTGATCGTGCTCTCCGGCCGCGCGACGGAGCTCGACCGCGTGCGCGGCTTCGAGCGCGGGGCGGACGACTTCGTCGCCAAGCCCTTCTCCTACAGCGAGCTGCGGCTCCGGATCGCGGCCGTGCTGAGGCGCACGCGCGAGCAGAACGGCCACGGCCGCCTGCGCGTCGGCGAGCTGGAGCTCGACCCGGTGGCGCGCGAGGTGCGGCTGCGCGGCCGCCGGATCGATCTCTCGCAGAAGGAGTTCGCGCTGCTGCGGGCGCTGGCCGCCGACCCCACGCGCGTGCTGACCAAGGAGGAGCTGCTGCGCGACGTCTGGGGGTTCAGGTCACTCGGCACCACTCGCACGCTCGACAGCCACGCCTGCCGGCTGCGGCAGAAGCTCGCCGGTGACGGAGACCGCTTCGTGGTCAACGTGTGGGGCGTCGGCTACCGGCTGGTGGACGGCCCGGTGGTGGAGGCGGCGGCGTGAGCGCGTGGCTCGCCCTGCTGGCGTGGGCGCTGGCAGCCCAGGCGCTGCACCTGCGCGGCCGCCGCCGGCTGGTGCTCGCGGCGCGCGCGCGTCATGAGGTGCGAGGGCCGCTGTGCACCGCACAGCTCGCGCTCGACGGGCTGGAGCGCTCGGCACGGGTGGACGCGATCGGGCTCGAGCTGCAGCGTGCGGCGCTGGCGCTCGACGACCTGTCGGGGGCGCCGCGGCCCGCGGCTGTCGCGCGCGTGGATGTCGCGCGGCTGCTGTCGGACGCGGCGCACGCGTGGCGCGCGCTGGCCGAAGCGCACGGGGTCACACTCGAGGTCGAGCCCGGCGGCGCGCTCGTTCTCGGCGACCGGCTGCGGCTTGCCCAGGCGTGCGGCAACCTGGTCGCCAACGCGATCGAGCACGGCGGCGGGCGGGTGCGTGTCCACTCATCCAGCGACGGCGGCCGGGCCCGTGTCGCCGTGCGCGACTGTGGCCCCGGCCTGCCCGCGCCGGTCGCCGAGCTCGTGGCAGCCGCGCGCGGCCGCCGGTCGGCGCGCGGGCACGGGCTCGCGATCGCAGCCGCCGTGGCCGACAGCCACGGCGGCAGGCTGGCCGCGCTCCCCGCCGCCCGGGGCGCGCACCTGGTGCTCGAGCTGCCGGCGGCGCCGTGAGCCGGCGCCGGCGGGCCGCGCTGCTGCTCGGGCTCGCGCTCGTGCTGGGCGCGCTCGCCGCGTCCGACGTCGCGCGGCGCGAGGCGGCGTTGCGCGAGCAGGTCGGGCCCGCGGTCGAGGTGCTGGTGGCCGGCGGCCCGCTCGCGGCGGGCCGGCGGCTCGAGCCGGGTGACATCGCGGTGCGGCGCGTGCCGGAGCGCTTCGCGTCGGCGGGGATCGTGGTGCCCGAGCTGCTCGTGGGCCGGCGCCTGGCGGTCGCCGTCCCCGCCGGGGCGCCGCTCGACGACCACCTGCTCGAGCGCGCCGTTGCCGGCGGCCCGCTGATCCGGCGTGGCGAGCGGGCCGCCGAGCTGGTCGGCCGCGCGTCGCCCGAGCTGGTGGTGGCGGGCGCGCACATCGACGTCGTGGTCACGCGCGAACGGCGCGCCGAGCTGGCGCTGGAGGACGTCGAGGTCCTCGCCACGCGGCCCGTGCCCGCGGCCGAGCGGGAGGGGGAGGGGCCGCAGGTGGCGGCGACGCTGCGCGTCACCGTGGCGCAGGCGGTCTATCTCGCCGCGGCCTCGGCGTACGCGAATGAGATCCGTCTGCTCGTCCGCGCGCCGGGCGACCGTCGCGCCACGGGTCGGCCCACGGTCGGAGAGGACCTGGTCAGCCGGTGAGCGACGACCTCGACATCCTCGCGGGCGACCTGCGCGACCGCCTCGCCGCGGAGGGCGGCGACCCGGAGCTCGACCTCACGACCCGCATCCGCGCGCTGGTGGACCGCGAGGCCGCGGTGCTCGACGCCGGCACGCGCGCCGAGCTGGCCGGCCGGATCGCGGAGCGGGCGTTCGGCCTCGGTCCGCTCGAGCCGCTGCTCGGCGATCCCGCGGTCGAGGAGCTGATGGTGTGCGGAACCGAGGGCGTGTGGGTCGAGCGCGGCGGGCGGCTGGAGCGGACGGCGGTGCGCTTCGCGAGCGAGCGCGACCTGCGCGACGCGATCGAGCGCATCCTGGCCCCGCTCGGCCGGCGTGTCGACGAGGCCGAGCCGCTGTGCGACGCGCGGCTGCCCGACGGCTCGCGCGTGAACGTGGTGATCCCGCCGCTCGCGCTCGACGGGCCGGTGCTCACCATCCGGCGCTTCCGCCGCCGCGGCTTCAGCGCCGACGAGCTGATCGCCAACGGCACGCTCACCCGGCCGCTGCTCGAATTCCTCGCGCGTGCCGTGCGCGCACGCGCGAGCATCCTCGTCTGCGGCGGCACCGGCTCCGGCAAGACGACGACGCTGAACGTGCTGTCGGGGTTCATCGGGGCGGGGGAGAGGGTGGTCACGATCGAGGACGCGGCCGAGCTGCGGCTCCGCCAGCCACACGTCGTCCGGCTCGAGGCGCGGCCGCCGAACCTCGAGGGCCGCGGCGAGGTGACGATCCGCCGGCTGGTGCGCAACGCGCTGCGGATGCGGCCCGACCGGATCGTGGTCGGCGAGGTGCGCGGGCCGGAGGCGCTCGACATGCTGACCGCGCTGTCCACGGGCCACGACGGCTCCCTGTGCACGATCCACGCCGGCTCGCCGGCGGAGGCGCTGAGGAGGGTGGAGACGCTCGCCCTGATGGCCGACCTCGGCCTCCCGCACGCCGCCCTGCGCGAGCAGGTCGCCGACGCCTTCGACCTCGTCGTGTGCCAGGCGCGCGGCGCCGACGGCACGCGGCGCGTCGTTGCGGTCGCGGAGGTCGTCCGCCTTGCCGGCGGCCCGGCGGCGCGCGAGCTGTACACGTGGCGCGGGGGCCGCGGCCGCTGGCGCGCCGCGCTCACGGACGAGCTCGCGGCCCGCCTGGCCGCCGCGGGCGGCGCGTGACCCGAACCGTCGTACTCGGGTTCTGCGCCGGCGCCACCGCCGTGTTCGGCGCCTGGGAGGCGCTCGCGGCCGTAGAGCGCACGCGCCTGGCGTCGGCGCTGGAGCGCGCGATCGAGCCGCTGCGGCGGGCCGGTCGCGAGGGCCGCGCGCCCACGCCGGCCGAGCGGCGCCGTCTCGCGCTGCTGGCCACCGCCGCGCTGGCGGGGGCCGGCTGGTTGCTCGGCGGCGTCGCCGTCGCACTGCTCGCCGCCGTCCTCGGGCCGGCGCTCGTCGTCGGCGCCGTGCGCGCGCGGCGCCGCCGCTACGCGCGCGCGGTGGGCAAGGGAGCTGCCGGGGTGGCCCGCGCGCTCGCCGACGCGGTCGGCGCCGGTCACTCGATCCGCGGCGCGATCGAGGCGGCGGCCGGCGGGATCGCGGGCGCGGCCGGCCATGAGCTGCGCGCGACGGCACGGGCGCTCGCCCTCGGCGAGCCCACGGCCGACGCCCTCGAGGGCCTGCGCCGCCGGGTCGCCGACCCCGCCTGGGACGCCATCGTGGCCGGCATCCTGCTCCAGCGCGACGCCGGCGGCGACCTCGCCGGGCTGCTGCGCGACCAGGCCGCCGCGCTCGAGGCCGCCGACCGCATCGGTCGCGACGCCCGCGCCGCCACCGCGCAGGCGCGCTTCACGGCGCGCCTCGTGCTCCTGCTCCCGGCCGGCGCGGCGGTGCTGGCCGAGCTGGCCAGCCCCGGCCTGGCCGGCGGCCTGCTGGCCCACCCGCTCTCGGTCTGGCTCGTCGGCATGGCCGCCGTCCTGCAGCTGACCGCGATCCTCGCCGTGGCGCGGCTGGCGCGCGTCCGATGACCCGCGCCGTCCTGCTCGCCGCTGCCGCCGGCGCGCTCGCCGCGCCCGCCCTCGTCGACCTGCTCGTCGGCCTGCGCCCGCGCCGGCGCGCCCGCCGTCGCGGCGGCGTCGCGCTGCTCGCGCGGCTCGGCCGCGGCTTCGGCGCGCGCGCCCCGCGCGGCCTCGGCCAGAGGCTCGAGGCGGCGGGCGTCGAGGCGACGGTCGACGACGTGATGGCGGTCAAGGCCGGCGCCGCGCTCGCCGGTCTGGCCTGCGCGCTGATCCTGCTTCCCGCGGCGCCCGGCCGGACCGGCGTCATGCTGCTCGCGGCCGCGCCCGCCGCCGGCTTCCTCGCGCCCGACGTGTGGCTCGGTCGCCGTGCGCGCCGCCGCGGCCGCGCGATGGAGGCCGAGCTCGCCGACGTGCTCGACCTGCTGCGCGTCGCCGTCGCGGCGGGCCTGTCGCCGGCACGCGCCCTGGCCGAGGTCGGCCGGCGCCACCCGGGCCTGCTC
The DNA here is from genome assembly GCA_963835525.1 of uncultured Solirubrobacteraceae bacterium. Taxonomy (GTDB): domain Bacteria; phylum Actinomycetota; class Thermoleophilia; order Solirubrobacterales; family Solirubrobacteraceae; genus DASSUW01. The sequence continues at coordinate 947,207 of CAWIFM010000004.1, read as the reverse complement.
GCGGCCGAGCTGCGCCACGCCGCCGCGCGCGCCGCCCTGGGCATCCCGCGCGCGACCACCTACTGCGAGCTCGAGCGGCGCTGCCCCGCGGCCGGCGTCGCCGCGCTCGTCGCGGCGCTCGAGCGCGCCGACCGCCACGGCGCTCCGCTCGCACCCGCGCTGGCCGCCGAGGCCCGCGCCGCCCGCGCGCGCACCGCGCAGCGCGCCGCCGAGGCCGCCGCCCGCGCCGGCCCGCAGATCCAGCTCGTCGTCGCCCTGCTGCTCGTGCCCGCGGTGCTGCTGCTGGTCGCCGCCGCCCTGCTCCCGGCGATCGTGCCGGCGTGAGCGCTACTCCAGCCCGGCCGCGACCCGGCCGACGACCTCGTCGCCGTCGGCGACCGTTCCCGCCGCCACCACCGAGTACGCCTCGAGGTAGGGCCCGGCCTCCCCGGCCTGCGGGCCGGCGAGCTCGAGCAGCGCCGGCATCGAGAGCAGCACTCCCGGCTCCATGCCCACGAGCTCCTCGGCCTCCGAGTACAGGTCGGTGTCGCCGAGCCGGTCGTCCGAGCCGAGCGCCGCCTCGGCCGCCGCCCGCCCGACCGTGACGACCACGAGCCCTGAGCCGCGCGCCATCACGATCGACCGCGTCGAATGCCGGTCGCTGAGCTCGAACGCCTGATCGGCGCCGGCGATCTCCACCGGTTCGGCGCGCACCGTCGCCTCGACCTGCACGGCGCCGACGAGCTTGCCGAAGGCGTCGGCCGCCCGGCCCTCGTCCGTCGGCTGGATCACGACGCCGCCGTCGAGCGTCGCCGGCGTCGTGCCGCGCACGAAGACGCCGACGTGGCCGATCCAGTCGAGAAGGTCACGGTCGAGATCGAGCCCGTACTCGCGCTGCAGCTCGCGCCGCAGGACGATCCCGCCGAGCGCGCCCGCGACGCCGTCGACGGTGTCGAGCAGCGTCTTGCCGGCGTCGGCCGAGCCGAACGCCGCCCACGAGTCACCGGGGAGCTCCTGCAGCAGCGGCGTGCTCCCGCTGCCCATCAGCGGCCCGAGCTTCGAGCCGCGGGCCTTCACCTCGACCGTCAGGCGGTCGCCGTCCGCCGTGAACGAGCCCGCGACCGGCGGCAGGTCGTCGAGCGGCACGAGCGCTGAGAGCTGATCGGCGCGGGCGCCCGCCTCGCCGCGGGCGACCTCGAGCAGCCCGGGCGTGTCGGCCCAGAAGTGCGCGAGGCGGTCGTCCTCGAGCGCGTCGATCGCGTCGGAGTACTCGTCGGCCTCGGCCAGGGAGTCGCCCTCGAACGCGTCGATCGTGCGCTTGTACTCGGCCTCGCGGGCGATGACCGCGAAGTCGCCCACGATGCCGGCGGCCACCTCCTCGGAGTTGACGAGGTAGTCGGTGCCGTTGTGAGAGCGCTCGGCCACCGTCTTGCCGTCGCGCTCGAGCGAGGCCGTCAGCGACGTCTCGGCCTCCTCCGCGTCGGTGGTCGCCAGTAGCAGCGCGCCGAAGTTGTCCTTGGCCTCGCTGGGCCGGACCCAGATGCCGGCGCGTTCGCCCAGCCACGGCTCGACGTCGCGGTCGAAGTCGAAGTCCTCGCCCGTATCGGCGAACGCCAGCCCCATCAACCTGCGGATCTCGGCCTCCGGGTCGTCGGTGCGCAGGACCTTCCCCGCCGCGTCGCGCGCGTCCTCGCGCAGCGATCCCTCGGGCCGCACGACCAGCTCCGCGTAGAACAGCGCGTCCTGGGGAACGGCCGACGCCGGGTCGCCCTCGCCGTCGGCGCCCGCGCCGCCGCAGCCGCCGGCCAGCACTGCGGTCGCCGACAGCGCCGCCAGCGTCTTTCGCATCCCCCACAAGGTCCCACGCAGGCTAGGGAGGCCCCCGAAATCGCGCAAGCGGCCGTGCAGATCGCGCGGGTGCAAGCGGACGTGCAGCCCGGCAAGCGATCTCGCAAGACTCGTCCCACTCCGGAAACCGCTGGAAAGCCGCGAAATCAGGGTCCGCGATGTGACCGGATTCAAGTCGAGTGGGACATTTGGCGATATTTGTGTTGCAGAGTGGGACAGTGTGGGGTACGTTCCTCTCGCGAAGCCGGTCCCGGGTGGCGGGGCTCCTCCCACTCCGCCACCCGGGATCGACTGAACCTCCTTCGCGCAAAGACATGAGCCTTGGCCTTCCACGGCACCTTCGAACACTCGCTCGACGCAAAGAACCGGCTGACGATCCCGGCCAAGTTCCGCGCCGCCCTGGCTGGCAAGGTGTTTCTCGTGCGCGGCGTGGACCCCTGCATCGCGCTCTATCCGGAGGCGACCTACTCGGCGCTGACCGAGGCGGCGCTCTCCGGACTGAACCCGTTCTCGCCCCAGGCCCGCGAGCTCAAGCGCTTCTTCCACGGGAACGCGACCGACACGGAGCTGGACTCGGCCGGCCGCGTGATGCTGACCCCGCGCCAGATGGAGCACGGCGCCATCGGCCGCGAGGTCGTCATCACCGGCGCCGGCGACTGCCTCGAGCTCTGGGACCACTCGGCCTGGGAGGCCTACGACCGCGACCTCGCCCAGCGGGCGCCTGACCTCACCGCATCTCTTGGCCATCCTGCTTGACATGCCACGCGTACACGTCCCGGTCCTTGCCGGCGAGCTGATCGAGGCGCTCGATCCGCAGCCGGGCCAGGTGGCGGTCGACTGCACGCTCGGCGCCGCGGGTCACGCGCGCCTGGTCGCGGACCGCCTCGGCCCGGCGGGAACGCTGATCGCCATCGACCGCGATCCGCTCGCCGAGCGCGCCTTCGCGGAGCTGGCCGCCGAGGTGGCGTGCGAGACGCGCTTCATCCGCGCCGACTTCGAGCACGGCCTGCGCGCGCTCGCCGAGGAGGGCCTGAAGGCCGACATGGTCTACCTCGACCTCGGGATGTCGTCGATGCAGGTCGACACGCGCGAGCGCGGCTTCTCCTACGCCTACGACGCGCCACTCGACATGCGGATGGATCCCGCGCAGGAGCTGACCGCCGCCGACCTGGTCAACACGTGGGACCGCCGCCGCCTCGCGCGCGTGATCCGCGAGTACGGCGAGGAGCGCTACGCCGAGCGGATCGCCGGCCAGATCGTGCGCCGCCGGCCGCTCGCGACGACCTTCGAGCTCGTCGACGCGATCACCGCCGCGATCCCGGCGCCGGCGCGCTTCGCCGGCGGCCATCCCGCCAAGCGGACCTTCCAGGCGATCAGGATCGCCGTCAACGACGAGCTCGCCCAGCTCGACGCGGCGCTGCCGCTGGCCTGGGACGTGCTCGAGGTCGGCGGCCGGCTGGCCGCCATCTCGTTCCACTCGCTCGAGGACCGGCGCGTCAAGCGCTACCTCGCCGAGCGGGCACGCGGCTGCATCTGCCCGCCGGACCTGCCGGTCTGCGCGTGCGGGCGCACCCCGGAGGCCGAGCCGGTCTTCCGGCGCTCGGTCGCGCCCACGCCCGGCGAGGTCGCCGACAACCCGCGCTCGAAGTCGGCCCGCCTGCGGGCCGCCCGCAAGCTCAGGGAGGAGCCCTAGATGCCCCCGCAAACGGCCGCTGCCCGTGCCCGACACTCCCAGCGAGCGCGCCAGGCGCCCGCCCGGCACCCAGCGCCGCGGCGCGTCTCCGGCCCGCTGCGCCCGCAGCCCGTCGCGGCGCCCGCGGCCGGCGCCGTCCGCCGCGGCTCGACCGGCGTCTTCGAGCGCATCCGCGCGCTGCCCGAGACCCGCCTGGTCGACGGCCTGCTGCGCGGCCGTGCGTGGATCTGGCTGATCGGGATCCTGCTCGGCGGCATCGTCGCCATGCAGGTCTCGCTGCTGAAGCTGAACGCCGGGATCTCGAACGCGGTCACCACCGCGAGCACGCTCGAGCGCCAGAACGCCGAGTTCGAGGCCCAGATCGCGAACCTCTCCTCGGGCGAGCGGGTGCGCGACGCCGCCTCCGCCGACAACATGGTCACCCCGCCGCCGGGCACGATCGAGTTCCTCAGCGCACGGCCCGACCGCGACGGCAGGCTCGCCGCGCGCCGCATGCAGCCGCCGAGCGACACGGCGACCGCGATCACGAACAACCAGGGGTTCGAGCCCGGCGTGCTGATCGCAGCGCAGCCGGCCACGACCGACCCGGCCGCGACGAGCGCCGCGCCGCCGGCCGACCCGGCGGCGGCCACGACCACCACTACGCCGGAGGCCACCGCGGAGCCGGTGGCCACCGACCCGGCCACCGCCACCGCACCGGCAGCCGAACCCGGCGTCGGCGCGATCGCAGCGCCCCAGGAGTAGGTGCGTGCGGCTCATCGAGCGCCGCATCGGCTTCCTCTTCGCCGTCTTCCTCGCGCTGCTCGTGTTCGGCGCGCTCCGCTCAGTCTGGCTCGGCGTCGTGAAGGCGGGCACGCTCAAGCAGGCGGCCGTCACCCAGCAGGAGTCCGACATCACCGTGCCGGCCCGGCGCGGGACGATCCTCGACCGCGAGGGGACCGAGCTCGCCGTCTCGCAGCCCGCGTACTCGATCGCCGCCACGCCCTACCTGATCAAGGACGCGCCGGGGGTTGCCGCCCGCCTGGCGCCCGTGCTCGGCGAGCCCGAGGACGAGCTGCTGCGCCAGCTCGCCCGCCGCGACACCGGTTTCGCCTACCTCGCGCGTCACGTGCGGCCCGCGAAGACGCGCCGCGTCCAGCGGATGGAGCTCGAGGGGCTCGAGTTCATCCCCGAGTTCGAGCGCATCTACCCGCGCAAGTGGACGGCCTCGCAGCTGCTCGGCGTCACCGGCACCGACGGCAACGGCCTCGCGGGGCTCGAGTACTCGCTCGACGAGCACCTCCACGGACAGGACGGCGAGCGCCGGCTCACCAAGGATGCGCTCGGCGACGCGATCGAGCTGCGCGAGGTCAAGAAGACCGTGCCCGGAGCCGACCTTCAGCTGACGCTCGACGCCAACGTGCAGGACCGCACCGAGGAGGTGCTCGCCGAACTCGGCGAGGAGTGGAAGCCCAAGGGCGCCACGGCGATCGTCATGGATCCCCGCGACGGCGCGATCCTCGCGCTCGCCAACTGGCCGCAGGTGGACGCCAACGCGCTCGGCGACGCTCCCGACTACGCGCGCCAGAACCGCGCCATCGGCTCCACCTACGAGCCCGGCTCGACCTTCAAGGCGTTCACCGTGGCGGCCGCGCTGGAGGAGGGCGAGGTCACGCCCGACACGAGCTTCAACGTGCCGCCCACGATCACCGTCGCCGACCGCGAGATCGGCGAGGCGCACGACGCCGGCTACCGCACGCTCAACACGCGCCAGATCCTCGAGCAGTCCTCCAACGTCGGCTCGGTGATGATCGGCCAGCGGGTCGGCGCCGAGCGCTTCGACTCCTGGATCCGCCGCTTCGGATTCGGCAGCCCGACCGGGATCGACCTGCCGGGCGAGGAGCGCGGCATCCTGCTCGACCTCGACAAGTACTCCGGCTCGTCGATGGGCAACCTGCCGATCGGCCAGGGCCTGGCCGTGACGCCGATGCAGATGGCCGTCGGCTACTCGGCGATCGCCAACGGCGGCATCCTGCGCCCGCCGCACATCGTCGAGCGCGTCGGCGCCCGCGCGGCGCTCAAGCCGAAGGGGCAGCGCGTGATCTCCGAGCCGACCGCCGCGTCGTTGCGGAGGATGCTCGAGGGCGTGACCGGGCCGGGCGGCACGGCCTCCGGCGCCGAGATCCAGGGCTACGTGCTGGGCGGCAAGACCGGCACGGCCGAGAAGCCCGACGAGTACGGCGGCTACTCGAAGACCAAGTTCGTCGCCTCCTTCGTCGGCTTCGCTCCCGCCCGGCGGCCGAAGCTGCTCGTCGCCGTGATGGTCGACGAGCCGCAGGGCGACATCTACGGCGGCACCGTCGCCGCACCCGCGTTCCAGAAGATCACGAGCTTCGCGCTCAACTACCTCCGAATCGCCCCGTAAGGGGGCCTGGCCCCCTTATTACTCGCGGTAGTAAGGGGGCCAGGCCCCCTTACTTGGTGTGAACGAGTGAATCGTGATTCACTTCTAGGGTGCCGTATCGCCCGACAGAGCGGACGCGAGCGCGGCTGGCCGCCGCGCGGGAGCGGATCGTCGACGCCGCGCTGGGCCAGCTCGCCGAGGGCGGCTACGCCTCGGCGTCGGTGGCGAGCGTCGCGCGCCGGGCCGGCGTGGCGACCGGAACCGTCTACCGCCACTTCCCGTCCAAGGGCGACATGTTCGCCGAGGTCTTCCGCCGCGCGTCGCAGCGCGAGGTCGACGTCCTGATCTCGATGACCGACCTCCACGAGCCGGTCAGCCATCGCCTGGCAGCCTGGGTCGAGGCGTTCGTCCGGCGCGCGCTCGCCGAGCCGGTGCGAGCCTACGCGCTGATCGCCGAGCCCGTCGACCCTGCCGTCGAGGCCGAGCGGCTCACCTTCCGGCGCGCCTACGCCGACCTGTTCGAGCGCGCGCTCCACGACGGCGTCCGGAGCGGCGAGATCGCGCCGCTCGACGCGCAGCTGACCGCCGCGGCGATCGTCGGCGCGCTCGCCGAGGCGCTCGTGGGCCCGCTCCAGCACCGCCAGGCCGGTGCCGACGCGCTCGTCGCCGGCCTCCAGACCTTCGTCCTCCGATCCGTGGGAATCGCGCATGAGCACGCTGACGCATGACGTCCTCAACCAGTCCGTCCCGTTCGAGGACGTCAACCTCTTCGACAGCGACACGCCCCTGCGCGAAGCGCTCGAGCGCGAGGGCGCCGGCTGGGCGATCGACCGCGTGCGCGACGCCGGCGCCGTCGCAGGGAGCGCCGAGGCGCAGGAGCACGGCCGCCGCGCCGAGCGCAACGAGCCGCGCCTGAGGACCCACGACCGCTTCGGCCACCGGCTCGACGAGGTCGAGCTCGACCCGAGCTGGCACTGGCTGCTGCGCGGCGCCGTCGAGCGCGAGATCCACTCGCTCCCGTGGCGCGACCCGCGCCCCGGCGCCCACGTGGCGCGCGCCGCGCTCGAGCTGCTGTGGACGCACGCCAACGCCGGCGTCATATGCCCGGTCTCGATGACCTACTCGGCGATCCCTGCGCTCCGCAGAGATCCGGAGCTGGCCGCCGAGTGGGAGCCGCGCCTGACGCTGCCCGACTACGAGCGCGGCGCGCTGTGCGGGATGGCGATGACCGAGAAGCAGGGCGGGAGCGACGTCCGCGCCAACACGACACGCGCGGAGCCGGCCGGCGACGGCTGGTTCGAGCTCACCGGCCACAAGTGGTTCTGTTCGTACCCGCCGTGCGCCGTCTTCCTCGTGCTCGCCCAGGCGCCGGCCGGCCTGAGCTGCTTCGTGCTCGAGCGCGGCCCCGGCATGGAGTTCCAGCGCCTCAAGGACAAGCTCGGCACCCGCTCGCTGCCCTCCTCCGAGGTCGAGTTCCGCGCGGCGCCGGCCCGCCTGCTCGGCGAGGAGGGCCGCGGCGTGGCGACGATCATCGAGATGGTCACCCACACGCGGCTGGACTGCGTGATCGGCAGCGCCGCCGGCATGCGCCGCGGCGTCGCCGAGGCGGTCCACCACGCACGCCACCGCAGCGCCTTCGGCTCCCGCCTCGCCGACAAGCCCGCGATGGTCAACGTGCTCGCCGACCTGGCGATCGAGTCCGAGGCCGCCACCGCCACCGCACTGCGGCTCGCGCGCGCCTACGACGAGGAGGACAACGCGCTGCGCCGCTTCGCCACCGCGGTGCTCAAGTACTGGATCTGCAAGCGCGCAACGCCGCACGCCGCCGAGTCGCTCGAGTGCCTGGGCGGCAACGGCTACGTCGAGGAGTCGCCGATGCCGCGCCTGCTGCGCGACGCGCCGCTCAACGGCATCTGGGAGGGCTCGGGCAACGTGATGAGCCTCGACGTCCTGCGCGCGCTGGCCCGCGAGCCGGAGGGCCTGCCCGCCTTCCTGGCCGAGTGCGAGCTCGCCCGCGGCGGCAACGCCGTGCTCGACGCTCACCTCGACACGCTCACGCCGCCACAGGACGAGTGGTCCGCCCGCCGCGGCGTCGAGGACCTGGCGCTCGCCTTCCAGGCCTCGCTGCTCGTCCGGCACGCGCCGCCCGCCGTGGCCGACGCCTTCTGCGCCGGCCGTCTGGGCGAGGCCCGCGGGCGCGTCTTCGGCACGCTGCCCGCCGGCGTCGACGGGGATTCCATCGTGGAGCGCGCGCTCGCGACCTAGATCTGCACGACGAGCGCGCTGTGCACCCGCCTGAAGCCGAGCCGCTCATAGAGCGCCCGCGCCGGATTGCCCTCGGTCACCATCAGGCCGAGGGCCGGCGCGTCGGCGATCGCCAGCGCGCGCTCGATCAGCGCGCGCCCCACGCCCGGGTGCGCCGGGTGGCGGAACACCTCGATGATCCACGGGCCGTTGAGCGGCGGGTCCCCGGGCAGCGTGCCGATCAGGATCGCGCCCGCAACCGCGCCGTCCGGCGCGACCGCGAGGCCGCTGCCGCGCCGCAGCGGCCCGAACTCGCGGCCCGTCACGTAATCGTCGATCGCCGCGAGCGCGCGCTCGTACGTCTCGGCCCGGTGGTCCGGGTGCCCGGGCGGATAGGCGGCGAAGAAGGCGTCCATGAGGTCGGCGGCCGGCCGTTCGACGTCGGTCAGGCGAACGCCGGGCACGTCGGGGAGCGCGGGGCGCTCGGACAGGTCGTGCGACATCAGGTGCGCGTGTCTGAGCGGCTGCCCGCCGGCCGCGATCAGCTCATGGCCGAGCGCTTCGTCGCCGGCGATCCGCATGCCGCGCAGGTCGGCCAGGACGGCCGCCGCGGCGCGCTCCGCCGAGATTCCCGGCTCGCGCAGGAACAGGTCCGCATGCACCTGTCCGTGCCGCTCGTCGTGGTCGTAGCGACCGACGGGCGTGCCTTCCGCGTCCAGCAGCACGCGCTGGTCTCCGGGACCCTCGACGACGGGCACGGAGCGCATCGTAGGCGCCGGGGCCGCTCGTAGACTGCCCGCGGATGACCGTCCGAGACTTGCTCGGCGATGGGCCGGCGGTCGAGATCGGCGGCCTGGCCTACGACAACCGCGCGGTGGAGCCCGGCACCCTGTTCTTCTGCGTGCCCGGGTTCACGCGCGACGGCCACGACTTCGCGGTCGACGCGGTGGAGCGCGGAGCCGCCGCGCTGGTCGTGGCGCGGCCGGTCGACGCCGGCGTGCCGGAGGTCCAGGTCGAGGACGTGCGCGCCGCCATGGCCACCGCGGCCGCCCGCTTCTACGGGGACCCCACCGCCTCGCTGCCCGTAGTGGGGGTGACGGGCACGAACGGCAAGACCACCACCGCGTTCCTCGTCCGCGCGCTGCTCGAGGCGGCCGGACGGCAGTGCGGGCTGCTCGGGACCGTGACCTCGGTGGTGGCGGGCGAGGAGCGGCCGACCGAGCGCACCACACCCGAGGCGATCGACCTCCAGCGCACGTTCCGCGAGATGCTCGACGGCGGCGACGGCGCCTGCGCGATGGAGATCTCCTCGCACGCCCTGGAGCTGCGCCGGGCCGAGGGCGTGCGGGTGGCCGCCGCGGTGTTCACGAACCTCACGCAGGACCACCTCGACTTCCATCCCACGATGGAGGAGTACTTCGTCGCCAAGCGGCGGCTGTTCGCGTCGCCGCTGACGCATGCGCGCATCGTGAACGTCGACGACCCGTATGGGCGGCGGCTGGCCGAGGAGTTCCCGGACGCGGTGACGTTCGGCATCTCGGAGGCCGCCGACTATCGCGCCGTCGACGTGGAGACCGGCTTCGCGGGCACCGATTGCCGGTTCGAGACGCCCGACGGCGCGTTCGGCGTGCACGTGCCGCTGCCCGGCCGGTTCAACGTCGCCAACGCGCTCGGCGCCTGGGCGGCGGTGCGGGTGCTCGGCGTCGAGCTGACGGCGCTGCCCGAGGGCGCCCGCGTGCCCGGGCGCTTCGAGCCGGTCGACGAGGGCCAGCCCTTCGCCGTGCTGGTCGACTACGCGCACACCCCCGACTCGCTCGAGAACGTCCTGCGGGCGGCGCGCGAGCTGGCGTCGGGGCGCGTGATCGCGGTGTTCGGGGCGGGCGGCGACCGCGACCGCGGCAAGCGGCCGCTGATGGGTGAGATCGGCGCGCGGCTCGCCGACGTCGCCCTCGTCACCTCCGACAACCCGCGGTCCGAGGAGCCGGAGGCGATCATCGCCGAGATCCTCGCCGGCGCGGGTCGCGAGGTCGAGCACGACGTCGACCGGCGGCGCTCGATCCACCGCGCCGTCGCGTTGGCCGAGCCCGGCGACGTCGTGGTCATCGCCGGCAAGGGCCACGAGCAGGGCCAGGAGTTCGAGGGCGGCCGCAAGGAGCCCTTCGACGACGTGGCCGTGGCGCGCGAGGCGCTGCGCTCGTGAGGGGCGCGGACTGGATCGCCGGTGCCGCGGGCGCGCGGCTCGCGCGCGGCGCGGAGGGGGCGCCGCGACGCGTCGTCATCGACTCGCGCGAGGTCGGCCCGGGCGACCTGTTCGTCGGCCTGGTGGGCACGCGGTCCGACGGCGGCGAGTTCGCGGCGCAGGCTCTCGCAGCCGGCGCCTGGGGCGTGCTCGTGTCGCCTGCGTGGGCGACGGGTCTGGCCGGGGGAGCCGTGCTCGCCGCCGACGACCCGCTCGCGGCGCTCGGGCGGATGGCGCGAGAGTGGCGGACCGAGCTCGGCGCCTGGGTGATCACGGTGACCGGGTCGGTCGGCAAGACGTCGACCAAGGAGCTGATCGCGGCGATGCTCGCGTCGCACCTGACGGTGGTCGCGTCGCGGGCCAACTTCAACACGGACATCGGGATGCCGCTAGAGATACTGCGGGCGCCGGAGGGCACCGACGTGCTGGTGCTCGAGGCGGCGATGCGCGGGTTCGGCCAGATCGCCGATCTCGCCGCCATCTCGCAACCGAGCGTGGCCGTGATCACGAACATCGGGCCGGTCCACCTCGAGCAGGTCGGCTCGCTCGAGGGCGTGGCGCGCGCCAAGGCCGAGCTGTTCGGCGGCCTCGACGAGACGGGCGTGGCCGTGATCCCGGCGGGTGAGCCGCTGCTCGAGCCACACCTGCGCGGCCTCGAGGTCGTGCGCTTCGGCGACGGCGGCGACGTCCACTGGGAGGGCGACGAGATCGTGGCCCGCGGCGAGCGCCTGGCGCTCGAGCTGCCCTTCACGTCCCGCCACCAGCGGACCAACGCGCTGGCGGCGGCCGCGGCGGCGATGGCCATCGGCGTGACTCCCTCCGGGCGCGTGGACGTCGACTTCGGTGCCATGCGAGGAGAGCGGCGCGAGCTGGCGAACGGGGCCATGATCATCAACGACTGCTACAACGCCAGCCCGCTCTCTATGCGCGCCGCCCTCGACGAACTGGCTTCGCACGAGACCGCCGGCCGTCGCCTCGCGGTGCTCGGCGACATGCTCGAGCTCGGCCGTGAGTCCGAGGCGCTGCACCGCGAGGTGGGCGAGATGGCGGCGGAGGCCGGCGTAGATGTGCTGGTCACCGTCGGCCCGCGCGCGGTGGTCATGCTCGACGCGTTCGACGGCGAGTCCTACGCGGTGGCCGACGCGCGGGAGGCCGCGGCGCTGGCCGGCGAGCTCGTCGAGCCGGGCGACGTGATGCTCGTCAAGGGATCGCGCGGCGTCGGCCTCGAGGTGGTCGCCGAGGCGCTGCAGGGGGCCGTCCGTGGGTGAGGTGCTGATCGCCGGGACGGCGTCGCTGCTGATCTGCGTCTTCCTGTCGCCCAAGTTCATCGAGTTCCTGCGCGCCCGCGAGTTCGGCCAGCAGATCCGCGAGGAGGGCCCGCAGGAGCACCACGCCAAAGCGGGCACGCCGACGATGGGCGGGATCATCATCTTCACCGCGATCGCGGTGCCGTTCCTGCTGCTGACCGACCGCGACGCACGCTCGCTCACAGTGTTCGGCGTAGCCGTCGCGTGCGCCCTGCTGGGCTTTGCCGACGACTACACGAAGCTCGTCAAGCGCCGCTCGCTCGGCCTGCGCGGCCGCACGAAGCTCGTGGTCACCGCCCTGATCGCCGTCGGGCTGTGGCTGGGGGCGTCCGAAGGCGCCGCGCTGGGCGACACGCTGAACCTGCGGATCGTCGACGCCCAGATCGACCTCGGCTACCTGTACCCGGTGCTGATCTACTTCGTCGTGGCGGGCACGACGTCGGCCGTGAACCTCACCGACGGGCTTGACGGGCTCGCGGCCGGCTGCGCGGCGATCGTCCTGCTGGCCTACATCGCGATCGCGTTCATCTCGCGCACGGCTGACCTCGCGCTGGTGGCCGGGTGCCTGGTGGGCGCCTGCGTCGGGTTCCTGTGGTTCAACTCGTTCCCGGCGTCGATCTTCATGGGCGACACGGGATCACTGGGCCTCGGGGGCGCGATCGCGGCGATGGCGGTGATGACCAAGACCGAGGTGCTGCTGATCATCCTCGGCGGCATCTTCGTGATCGAGGCGCTGTCGGTCCTGATCCAGGTCTTCTCCTTCCAGACCTTCCGCAAGCGCGTGTTCCTGATGGCGCCGATCCACCACCACTTCGAGCTGCAAGCGTGGTCGGAGACGAAGATCATCCTGCGCTTCTGGATCGTCGCCTCGGTCTGCGCGGCCATCGGCTTCACGCTCTATCAGCAGTCGGTCGGATGAGCCGGCGGCTCGTCTCCTCGGGGTCGACCTACGAGCGCGACATCGGGTTCTCGCGCGCCGTGCGCGACGGCGATCGGGTATGGGTGTCCGCGACCGCGGCGATCTCCCCCGACGGCTCGGTGCATCCGGACGCGGGGCGCCAGGCGGAGCGCTGCCTGGAGATCGTCGAGGCGGCGCTGCGCGAGGCGGGCGCCTCGCTGGCCGACGTGGTGCGCACGCGCGTGTTCCTGGTCGACGCCGCGGACGGTCCGGCGGTGGGGGAGGTGCACGGCCGCGTGTTCGGCGACGTGCGGCCGGCGAGCGGCTTCATCGTGGTGAGCGGCTTCCTCGACCCTCGCTGGAAGGTCGAGATCGAGGCCGACGCGGTCGTGTCGGAGCGAACGTCAACCCCGGCTGGGTAGGGGAGCTGGTGCGCCGGCCGCGGCGCGGTCCCTGGCGAGTTGACGTCGATATGCGACGTCAAGTCGCCGAGCATGGTGCTTGGCGACTTTACGGCGCATATCGCCGTAAAGTCGCCAACCACTCGAGGACCACCGGCCCGGCCGGCTCCCTCACCTCCTTGCCCAGCCGCAGTTGACGTTCGCCCGACCCGCGGACCGCGTCAGCGGTCCAACGCCGCCGTCACGAGGTCGTTGAGCTCGCGGCGGTCGACGCCGGCCTCGCTCAGCGCGCGCGGGATGGTGCCGGCCTCGGGGCGCAGCAGCGCGAGCAGGATGTGGGCACCGTCGATGCGCTTGTCGGCGCGGACGAGCGAGATCCGCAGCGCATGCTCCAGCGCGCTCTTGGCACCGGCCGCCATCCGCGGCCTGGTCGACGGATGCGGCGCCGGAAGCTCGAAGTCATGGATCGAGATGCCGACGGCGGCCAGGCTGCGCTCGCGCTCGGCCTCCAGCGCCTCGGTGACGCGCTCGTGGTCGAGCCCGGCCTCGGCGAGCGCCCGGCCCACCGCGGTGGACGGGTCCTGGCGCGTGAGGGCGAGCAGGAGGTGCTCGGCCTCGATCGCCGGGCTGCCGAGCTCGCGCGCCTCGGTCTCGGCGTCCTTGACCGCGCCGCGCGCGGCGCGCGTGAACCGTTCGAACATCAGCGCCTCCTCGGCTCGACGCCGACGGCGCGCAGGCGCTTGGCGTGCTTCTTGTGGACGGCCTGCCGCGTGACACCGAGCGCCTCGGCGACGAGCGACCACGTCCATCCGTCGCGCAGGGCGCGCTCGACCTCGGCGTCCTCGAGCTGGTCGGCGAGGCGCCGCAGGGCGACCACGGCGGCGAGCCCGTCGGCGGGGTCGCGAGGCGAGGCGAAGTCGGTGGCCTGCATGATCCGCAACTCTAGTTGACAAACCTGTGTACGTCAACCCAAGTTGCGCAACGACTCAGTTCCAAGTCTGTGCCGATTCACGCGTGCCGAGCCCGGATCGCCCCGATCGGCCGTAGCGTCGGCCGCCGACATGCCAAACAGAGGAGGACCCCATGGATCTCGAACGCGTTCGCGAAGTTGTCGGCGCGATCCCGGAGGGCGCGTGGATGAGCTACGGCGACGTGGCGCTCGCGGCCGGCGGCACCGACGTCCACGCGCGCACGCTCAACCAGCGCTTCATCCGGGAGGGGACGCCCGGGTCGCATCGCGTCCTGAAGTCCGACGGCACGGTCGGCGGGACCGCGCTGGGAGATCCGGCCGAGGTCAGGCGCCGGCTCGAGGCCGAGGGGCTCGAGTTCGAGGGCGGCCGGGCGAACCCGGAGGCGCGGGTCAGGCCGGTGGAGGCGGTGGCGTGACGCGACGGGGCGCCGGCCGCTCGCGCGGCCGGCGCCCCGAGGTCAGGTGCTGCCTACGGCGACGTCGTCGACAGCGTGAACGTCAGCGTCTTGCTGTACGTGCCCGTGCGGAGGGCGTCGCTGGACCCGATGACCTGCTGGAACTCGAGGTTGACCGCGTCGTTGGACACGGGTCCCGAGTAGGTCAGCAGGTTCAGCGGGCTCGCGCTCGAGCCCACGTTGTTGTACGACGTACCCGTGTTGGCCGCGTTGCGGGCGCGCGCCTGCAGCGGCTGCGGCAGGGAGAACGCGCCGTTGACCAGATGGCCGGTGGCCGTGCTGCTCGGGTCGGCCACGGACAGCAGCGCGTCGCCGGCCGTGGAGACGACGTTCGCCTGCGCGCTGGTGTTGTACGTCCGCGCGACGCCGGCGGTGAATGCGCCGAACGTGGCCGGAAGCCCGGTGATGGTCAGCGACAGCGTGGCCGGCACGCTGCCGTTCACGGTGCCGTCGGCCGTCGTCTGCAGCACGCTGTAGACCACGGTCTTGCTCTCGGTGTTGCCGGCCAGGTCCCTCGCCGTCACCGTGAACTCGAAGTGGCCGATGTTGCCGGTCGCGATCGGCGCGCCGTCCGCGACGGTGCCGACGCACGACTCGACGGCCGTCTCCGCATCGGCGCAGCTGAAGTCGGCCAGGACGGTCGAGCCCTTCGTGATCGGCGCGCCTGCCACCGGCGAGGCGATGTCGATCGTCGGCTTGCCGAGATCCTGCTCGAACGACGTCATCTGGGTCTGCGGGTTGTTGTCGCCGGTCAGCGTCCTGGCCCGGTTCTCACGCTCGTCGTTGAGATCCCAGATGAGCAGGCCGCGCCGGATGTCGGCCTCGTACAGCTTGCCGTTGTGCCAGTAGGTCGACCAGTCGCCGCCCGTCCGGGTCGGCACCAGCGGCGCCGGATCGGCGAAGGCGAACTGCGTCGGGGCGGCCGGATCGGTGAAGTCGATCGCGGTGATGCCCATCTGGTAGCTGCCGACGATTGCGACACGGCCCTTGTACGTCGGCACGACGTTGAAGTTGTGCCAGGTGCAGTTCTCCTGGGCGGTCTGCGGCCGCGGCTGCAGCAGCGTGCCGAGCTGAGTACCGGCCTCGGCGTCGTAGAAGTACAGCGTGCGGTCGATGATGTTCTGCGCGGTGCCCGTAGCGACGCACCGGGCACCGGTGCCACCGCCCGGCTCCCAGCCGAAGATCAGGACATCGCCGTCGTAGGAGAACGAGCCGGAGTGTGCGGGGCTGACGCCGGGGAGGCTGCGCGAGTAGAGCAGCGTCGGGTTCTCGATGCCGCCCGGAGCGGCCGGATCGAGAGCCGGGTCGAAGCGGAACACCGAGAAGCCGTTGCCGCCGGCGCACATCGCCAGGTTGACGTTGCCCAGGATCACGTTGTTGTCGTGGCACTGGCGCCCGGCCTGCGCACGCGTGACGTACGTGGCGTTGGTCGGGTCGGAGATCTTGATCCGGACGACGTCCATGCCCGTGCACGTGCCGCTCGAGCCGCCGACGTAGAGGTAGAGGTTGTCGCGAGCGGGATCCGGCACCGCGGTCGCGGTGTGGGCGCCGCAGGCCAAGGGCGGATTCGAATTGGCGGCGGTGGCTCCCGCCATCCGCAACCCTCTGACGAACACAGGGTTCGCCGGGTCCGAGATGTCGAAGATGTGGATCCCCTCGAAGCCGGTGCCGACGAGCTGGCCGCCGCACGAGTGCGTGGTGTTGGCGGGCGAGTCCCAGGTGCGGACGAGGATGTTGCCGTAGACGACGACGTCGCCCTGACCCGAGGGATGGGCGCACTGCTCGTAGTTGCTGACCTGGACCGGGTTCGCCGGATCGGACGCGTCGACGATGCGGAAGCCGTTCCAGTGGCCCTCGATGACGAGGTTGCCCTTGAACGCCAGGTCCGAGTTGATGGCAGCGAGGCTGGTCCCCGGCACGTCGCGCGCGGAGAAGCCGACCGGCGTCATGTTGTCGCTGTACGTGAACGAGGCGACGGCGGGGCCGACTGGATCGGCCGCAGCGGTCGTCTCGATCGCCGTAGTCGACTCCTCGTAGCTCGACTCCGCGCAGTTGATGTTCAGCGCCTCGCCGGCCGGCAGGCTGCCCGCCCACCCCGACGACCCGTCGATCGACAGGAACGCCGTCGATCCACCGGTTGCGCTCAGGCACGGGTGTGCGCTGGCGGCGGCCGGGAGCAGTGCGACCGCGATCAACGCGCCCGCGAGGCTGGCCAGACCGACGATTCCCTTCTTCCGAGCCAAGGAATTCCCTCCCCCTCGTTGTCCCTAAATGGGGCCGATCTGGAATGTCTGACCCCGAACAAACGAGGCATACCAGGAATGGCAGGGGCAGGTTCAAAGCGCGGCGTGGAATCTTCTCAACGCCGGGGCCGCTTCAATTGCCCGCGTGATCGAACGCCCACCGCTGCCGCCGGGCCCGCTCCTGGTCGTCGGACTCGCCCGCTCGGGCGTCGCCGCCGCGCTCGCGCTGCGGGCGCGCGGGGCGGAGGTGGCCGGGTGCGACGCGCAGGCGGTCGACCCGGCGACGCGAGCCGAGCTGGAGGCTGCCGGGGTGGCGGTGCACGCGCCCTCCGACGGGGTCGAGCTGCTCGACGGCCCGGCGACCCTGGTCAAGAGCCCCGGGGTCCCGCAGGAGGCGCCGGTCGTGGCCGGCGCCCGCCGGCGCGGCTCGCGCGTGGTGGGCGAGCTGGAGATCGGCTGGCGCCTGCTGCCGAACGACTTCGTGGCCATCACCGGCTCCAACGGCAAGACGACGACGACGGAGCTGGTCGGCCACATCCACCGTCAGGCGGGCGCCTCGGTGGTGGTGGCCGGCAACGTCGGGACGGCACTCACGAGCCTGCCGGGAGCGATCGAGCGGTCGGCCGTCGTGATCTGCGAGGCCTCGTCGTTCCAGCTCGAGGACACCGAGGCCTTCGCGCCGGACGCGGCCGTCCTGCTCAACCTCGCCGAGGACCATCTCGACCGCTACCGCAGTGTCGACGCCTACCGGCAGGCGAAGCTGCAGGCCTTCGCGCGCCAGCCGGCGGAGGCGGTGGCGGTCGCGCCGCCGGCCCTGGTCGGCGAGCTCGGCGGGGCCGGCGAGCGGGTGACCTTCGGCGGCCCGGGCGCGGACGTCGAGCTGCGCGACGGCCGTCTGTGCTGGCGCGGCAAGCCGTTCATGGACGCCGCCGAGGTGCGTCTGCGCGGCGCCCACAACCTCGAGAACGGGATGGCGGCGGCCGCCGTCTGCCTCGCCCGCGGAATCGCGCTCGCCGCCGTGCGGTCCGGCCTTGCGAGCTTCACCGGCGTGGCGCACCGGCTCGAGGAGGTCGCCACGGTCCGCGGCGTCCTCTACGTCAACGACTCGAAGGCGACCAACGTCGCGTCGGCGGTCGTGGGGATCCAGTCGTTCCCCGGCGGCGTGCACGCGATCCTCGGCGGCCGCGGCAAGCGGAGCGACTTCGGCCCGCTCGCCGCTCCGCTGGCCGAGCGGGCGCGCGCGGCGTACCTGATCGGCGAGGCCGCCCCCGAGATCGGCGCCGCGCTGACGGGGATCGGCGTGCCGCTGCGCGAGTGCGGCGACCTGGCCGCAGCGGTCGTCGCGGCGCGCGCCGCCGCGCAGCCGGGCGACGTGGTGCTGCTCTCGCCGGCGTGCGCCTCCTACGACCAGTACCGGTCGTTCGAGGCGCGCGGCGAGCATTTCCGGGCGCTCGTCGAAGGGGGTTAGCCGCGGGCGTCGAAGCCAGGCCTGATGGCCACCTCCGCGCGCGCGAAGAAGCCGCAGCCGCTCGAGCACAGGCTCCTGCTGACGGCGACCTTCTGCCTGCTCGCGGGCGGCGCGGTGATGGTGTACTCCGCGTCGTCGGCTCGGACGCTGCTCCAGGGCCAGGGCGACGGCACCGCGTACCTGGTCAAGTACGTCGCCTACGGCGCCGTCGGGCTGGTGGTCATGCACCTGCTCTCGCGCCACGGGCTGGTGGCGGCGCGCCGCTGGACGCGCCTGATCCTCTTCGCGGCGGGCGCGATGCTCGTGCTGGTCCTGATCCCGGGAGTCGGCGTCGAGGTCAACGGCGCCCGGCGCTGGCTGGGCGCCGGCGTGCTCACGTTCCAGCCGTCGGAGGTGATGAAGCTCGCGCTCGTGCTGCACGTCGCGGCCGTCGTCGCCGCCCGGCCGAAGATCGCGCACAGCCTGCGCGGGGTGGCCGGGCCGGTGCTCGGCGTCGGCGGCGCCTGCGTGCTGCTGATCCTCGCCCAGCCCGACCTGGGCACGGCGCTGGTCATCTGCTTCACGCTCGCCGCGATGCTGGTGATGGCCGGGCTGCCGCTGCGGCAGCTCGGGCTCGTCGCGGGCGCCGGCGCTGTGCTCGTCCTGCTCTACGCGCTGATGGACGCCGAGCGGACCTCGCGCCTGACCAGCTTCATCAACCCGTGGGCGCACGCCGCCGACGCGGGCTTTCAGTCGGTCCAGGGCCAGATCGCCATCGGCTCCGGCGGGCTGTTCGGGCTCGGCCCCGGGCAGTCGGTGCAGAAGATCTTCTACCTGCCCGAGGCCCACACCGACTTCATCCTCGCGGTCATCGGCGAGGAGCTCGGCGTGGCGGGGATCTGCGCCCTGCTGTGCCTGTACGGCATGATCGGGTACGCCGGGCTGCGAACCGCCCGCAAGGCCAAGGGGGCCTACGCGAAGCTGCTCGCGGGCGGACTGACCAGCCTGATCCTGTGCCAAGCCCTGCTCAACGTCTACGCCGTCCTCGGTCTCGCCCCGCTCACCGGCGTTCCGCTGCCCTTCATCTCCTCGGGCTCGACGTCGCTGATCGTCCTGCTGTGCTCGATGGGGCTGCTCCTGAACATCGCGAGTGGCGGCTCGACGCACCTGCGCGCCATGGACGGCGGGCGTGAGCGCGCTGCGCGTGGTGATCGCGGCGGGCGGGACGGCCGGCCACGTCGTACCGGCGATCGCGGTCGCCGACGCGCTGCGGGCTGAGGGCGCGGACGTCCGCTTCGCCGGCGGCGAGCGCGCCGAGGCCGAGCTGGTGCCCGCGGCGGGCTACGAGCTCGACCCGCTGAACATCGAGGGGATCTCGCGCAGCAACCCGCTCAAGGCCGCGCGCGCCGTCGCCAAGGCGACCGCCGCGCTGTTCGCCGCCGGGCGCCTGCTGCGCCGCCACCGGGCCGACGCCGTGCTGGGCGGCGGCGGCTACGCGGCCGGGCCGGTCGGCCTCGCGGCCGTCCTGCGCGGGACGCCGCTCGTCCTCACCGAGGCCGACTCCCACCTCGGCCTCACCAACCGCCTGCTCGCGGGCCGCGCGCGCCGCGTCTGCCTCGCCTTCCCGATCGAGGGGCGCACCGGCGAGCACTACCTCGGTCACCGGCCGTCCCGTCCCGCCGACGATCACCGACCGCGCCGGCGCGCGGGCGCAGTTCGGGCTCGAGGAGGGGGAGACCGCGGTGCTGGTGTTCGGCGGCTCGCTGGGGGCGCGCTCGATCAACGAGGCGGCGGTGCGCGCGTTCGCCGGCGCTCCCTACCGGATCCTGCACGTGGCCGGCCGGCGCGACTTCGCGACCCTCACGGCGCCGGGCCCCCACTACGTCCTGCGCGACTACGTCGTGCCGTTCGGCCTCGCCCTGGCGGCGGCCGACCTCTCCGTGGCGCGCGCGGGCGGATCGGTGTTCGAGCTCGCCCAGTACGGGCTGCCGTCGCTGCTGATCCCGTATCCGCACGCGTCCGGCAACCACCAGGAGGCGAACGCCCGCTGGATGGAGCGCGCCGGGGCCGCGACCGTGCTGCCCGACGCCGAGCTGAGCCCCGACCGGCTGCGCGCGGAGGTCGATGCGCTGGTGTCGGATACGGACCGCCGAGCCGCGATGGCGGCCGCCTCGGCGCGCCTGGCGCGCCCCGACGCCGCGCGCACGATCGCGCGCGAGGTGCTGGCCGCGGCCGGCCGAAGTGCCGACTGATCGTCCAGAGGTCTCATGCGCGCGGCTTGATCAGCCGTTAATGAAGGAAATGAAGTCTGAGCGCGGATTCACACTCATCGAGCTGCTGGTCGTGATCCTGATCGTCGGGATCCTGGCCGCCATCGGCATGGCCACCTTCCTCAACCAGCGCTCGAAGGGCCAGGACACGGAGGCGAAGGCCGCCGCGTCGCTCATCGCCAAGACGCTGATCATGTACGAGCACGACGAGCGCACGTTCGCGACGGCCAACAGCGGCGCCCTGATCGCGCTCGAGCCGGCCATCGCCGACGGGCCGGCCTTCACGCTCACCACCGGGGCCGCCGACTTCGCGATCGAGGTCACGTCGGACTCCGGCCTGAACGGCGGCGGGCCGTTCCGGATCGAGTACGACGCCGGCGACGTGGTCAAGAGCTGCGACACGCCGGGCGCGGGCTCGTGCCCCGACAGCGGCCGCTGGTAGCTCAAGCTTCCTCGAGCAGAGTCGTTTCACGGGACAAGACCGGCCGGGGCGGCCGGCTGGTTCCGCGGCCGGAATAACCCGCGTTCGGGCGGCGTCGTTCATACGTACCTCCCCAGACAAAGGAACTTCCGATGCCCGCCTCTCTCCACTACGGCCTGGTCACCGACCGCCCCAACGCCACCCGCCCGCAGCCGCGCATGAGCTGGACGCGCGAGTCGCCGCGCCATCTCGTCATCCGCTTCGCGAACTGAGTCCCTCTAGGGTGGCGGCCGATGGGCGAGCCACCCTGGAGCGGCCGGCGGCTGCACTTCGTCGGCATCGGCGGCGCGGGCATGAGCGGCCTGGCGATCGTCGCGCGCGCGCTCGGGGCGGAGGTCACCGGCTCCGACCGCGCGCCCGACTCGCCCTACCTCGCCCGCGCCGGGCTGACCGCCGCGCCGCACGCGGCGGAGAACGTGCCCGAGGGTGCCGAGGTCGTCTACTCCAGCGCGATCCCGCCGGAGAACCCTGAGCGCGCGACGGCGCGCGAGCGCGGGCTGCGGGAGCTCCACCGCGCCGACCTGCTCGGCGAGATCACGCGGCTGCGGCCGACGATCGCGGTCACCGGCACGCACGGCAAGACGACGACCTCGAGCATGGTCGTGCACGCGCTGCGCGGCTGCGGCATGGATCCGGCCTATCTGGTCGGCGGCGAGGTCCGCTCGACCGGCTCGAACGCGGGCTGGGGGGCGGGGGAGTGGCTCGTGGTCGAGGCCGACGAGTCCGACCGCTCGCTGCTCAAGCTCGCTCCGCGGGTCGCCGTGCTCACCAACGCCGAGCTCGACCACCACGCGACTTACTCGTCGCAGCGCGACGTGGACGACACGTTCCGCGCCTTCCTCGCGCTGGCCGACGAAGTGGTCCTCGGCGACGAGCCGGACCTGACCCGCTTCCCGGGCCGCGTGGCGAGGCCGGAGGGCGTCGCGCTGGAGCCCGGCGGCTCGCGCTTCACCGTGGACGGCGTGCCGGTCACGCTGCCCGTCCCGGGCGTCCACAACGCCCGCAACGCGGCGGTGGCCCTCGCCGCCTGCGCGCTGGCCGGCGCCGATCCGGCGGCGGCGGCGGACGCGCTGGCGGACTTCGGCGGCGCCGGCCGGCGGTTCGAGCGGCTCGGGTCAACGCTTTCGGGCGCGCTCGTCGTGGACGACTACGCCCACCACCCGACCGAGGTTCGCGCGACGATCGCCGCCGCCCGCACACTGGAGGCGCGCCGGGTGGTGGCCGTGTTCCAGCCGCACCTGTTCTCGCGCACGCGCCACCAGTACCGCGAGTTCGGGGCCGCGCTGGCGGAGGCCGACCTGGTGGCGGTGGTCGACGTCTACCCGGCGCGCGAGCGCGCCGAGGACTTCCCGGGCGTGACGGGCCGGCTGGTGGCCGCGGCGGCCGCCGACGCGGCCGGCGGGCGGCGCGTGGCGTGGCTGCCGGGGTTCGACGAGGCCGAGCGGTTCCTGAGGTCTGAGCTCCGCGAGGGCGATCTGCTGCTCACGGTGGGCGCCGGGAACGTGGACGCGTTGGGCAGGCGGCTCGTCGGCGGCTAGCGGCGGTCTCGGCGAACTGCGGCTGGGTAGGGAAGCAGTGAGGCTGACGGTGCCGATTTCCTCGAAGCGTCCTGCCCTGGGGTCGTCTGACGACCCGAGAACAGGACGCTTCGCCGAAAATCCGCCGAGCGGCCGGCCTCCCAGCCGCCCTACCCAGCCGGGGTTGACGTTCGCCGGCCCCGCATCGCGGCCCCGAGCCGATTCAGCGCGACACCCCCCGCGAGAATCACGCGTTCACGACCGGATACGCGTCGTTGATGTCGTCGGGGTTCTCACAGTGGACGACGATCGTCTGGATCGGCAGCACGACAGCCCAGATCCATACCGGACCCAGATGACGCCTCCCGCCCTGAAATTCCGCCGGCAGGGGTCTGGCCCCGGGCGTCGAAGCCGCCACTCAATGCGTTTCCGGCGCTCGTTCCTGCGCGGCTTCGCCGCCGTGATCGTGCTCGCCGGCCTCGGGATCGGCGGCTGGCTGTGGCTGCGCGACTCCTCGCTCGTGGCCGTGACCGCGGTGCGGGTGAGCGGGGCGACGACGAGCGACGAGGCGCGCATCCGCTCGGCGCTCGAGAGCGCGGCGCGCGACATGACGACGCTCCACGTGCGCGAGGAGGTCCTGGACGACGTGGTCTCGCGCTTCCCCTCGGTGGCCGGCCTGCGCGTGGACACCGACTTCCCGCACCGCATGTCGATCCAGGTGCTCGAGCACCGGGCGGTCGCGGCGCTCGACGTCGACGGGCGCCTGACGCCGGTGTCCGGCACCGGCATCGTGCTCACCGGGGTGGAGGCCGACGACGACCTGCCCACCATCCGCCGCGACCAGCTCCCGGGACCGCGCGTGGACGACGCGAAGACGCAGGCCGCACTCGCCGTCGCGGCCGAGGCGCCGCAGCAGCTCCTGGCCCGCGGCCAGCGGCTGTGGTGGGGGCCCGAGGGCCTGACGATGGACCTGCGCGACGGCCCGCCGCTCTACTTCGGCAGCCGCGACGACGCCGCCGCCAAGTGGGCCGCCGCCGCCCGCGTCCTGGCCGAGCCGAGCGCCGCCGGTGCGACCTATCTCGACCTCCGCGTGCCCGGCCGCGTGGCTGCCGGAGGGCTTGGCCCGATCCCGCAGGAGCCCCCTCCGGAAAACCCTCAACCTTAGGGTGAGAATAGGCCGACTCTCGACCACAAGTCGAGACTTCGCATTATGCAACGTCGCTTGCCGACCGTTGACTTCGAAGAAGAAACCGCCGTAACGTGCCACAATCCGCGACCCTGACCGAGTGCCTCAAAACGCTCGACTATAAGTAGAGGTCCGGACGGAACACTCATGGAAGCCGGTAGCTATCTCGCAGTGATCAAGGTCGTCGGTGTCGGCGGCGGGGGAACCAATGCCGTGAACCGGATGATCGACGCCGGTCTCTCGGGCGTCGAGTTCATCGCCTGCAACACCGACAACCAGGCGCTCCAGATGACGGACGCCGACATCAAGCTGAACATCGGCCACCAGCTCACCAAGGGCCTCGGCGCGGGTGCCAACCCGCAGGTCGGCCAGGGTGCGGCGGCCGAGTCGCGCGACGAGATCAAGGAGGCGCTCAAGGGCGCGGACATGGTCTTCGTCACCGCCGGCGAGGGCGGCGGCACCGGCACGGGCGCTGCGCCGGTCATCGCCGAGATCGCCAAGAACGAGATCGGCGCGCTCACCGTCGGCGTCGTCACGCGTCCGTTCGAGTTCGAGGGCGCCCAGCGCGCGCGCCAGGCGCAGGAGGGCATCGACCGCCTGCGCGAGATGGTCGACACGCTGATCGTGATCCCGAACGAGCGCCTGCTGTCCATCGTCGAGCGCCGCACCAGCATCCTCGACGCCTTCCGCGAGGCCGACAACGTCCTGCGGCAGGGCGTCCAGGGCATCACCGACCTGATCACGATCCCCGGCCTGATCAACCTCGACTTCGCCGACGTGCGCACGATCATGCAGGACGCCGGCTCGGCGCTGATGGGCATCGGCACGGCGGCCGGCGAGTCGCGCGCCGCCGAGGCGGCCAAGGCGGCCGTGAGCTCGCCGCTGCTGGAGGAGTCCGTCGAGGGCGCCAGCGGCATCCTGCTCAACATCACCGGCGGCAAGGACCTCGGCCTGTTCGAGGTCAACGAGGCGGCCGAGATCATCCACTCGGCGGCCGACTCGGACGCCAACATCATCTTCGGCGCCGTCATCGACGACGGGCTGGCCGACGAGATCCGCGTGACCGTCATCGCCACCGGCTTCGACCGCGCCGGCCTGCGCGCCACGCGGGCGGAGCGCGAGCGCGGCCCGCGCGACCGCGGCCCGCGGATCGACGACCGCCAGCGCTCGTCGCTCGAGATCCGCGACGACGATCTCGACATCCCGCCGTTCCTCCGCTGACCTCGTTCCCTAAGGGGGACCCGCCAGCGGGCCGATAACAGGAGCGTCATGGTCGTACCGCGCCCCCTGCGCCTGGTGCTCGCCGCCTGCGCGGCGTGGCTGCTGGTCTACGAGCTGCGAGTGCTGCTCGCGCCCGATCTGGAGATCGGGCCGCTGTTCAGCCGCTTCGCACACGACGTCGTGCTGGTCGCGGCCGCCGTCGTCTGCCTCGCGCGTGTGCCTACCGTCAGGGGCTCGGAACGCGTGGCCTGGGGGCTGATCGGCGCCGGTGTGCTCGCCTGGTCGTTCGGCGAGATCTACTACACGGCGGTCCTGTGGACCGATCCCGCGCCTCCGGTCCCCTCGCCCGCCGACGCCGGCTACCTGCTGTTCCCGCCGCTCACGTTCGCGGGCTCGCTCGTCCTGCTCAAGGCCCGCAACCGCGGCGTGCCGCGGCGGCTGTGGGTCGACGGGCTGACCGCCGCCCTCGGCATCGCCGCTGTGAGCGCCGCGATCGTCTTCGAGACCGCGCTCCAGTACGCGTCCGGAGCGCCCCTCGCCGTGGCCACGAGCCTTGCCTACCCGCTGGTGGACCTCGTCCTGCTCGGGATCGCCGCCGGCGCCCTGGCAGGCACCGGCTGGCGACTGGACCGCACCTGGTTGCTGCTCGCCCTCGGCATCGCCACCTTCTGGCTCGCCGACTCGGTCTACCTCGTGCGCATCAATGAGGGCACCTACGAGTCGGGCGGCTGGTTCGACGCCGGCTGGTGGGCCGGCCTGACGATGATCGCCGCCGCCGCCTGGCAGCGCCCGCCCGCGCGCGTCACGCGCGCGGCCGACGAGCGGGTGCGCGTGATCGCCGTCCCGCTGACGTTCGGCGCCGTCGGCCTCGGGCTGCTCGTCTACGGCGCCGTCGCCGACGTCAACCTGCTCGCCGTCGGCCTCGCGGCCGCCTCGCTGGTGGCCGTGATGGCGCGCGCCACGCTGACCTTCGGCGAGAACGTCGCGATGCTTCGCACGTCGCGCGGCGAGGCGCTGACCGACGCGCTCACCGGCCTCGGCAACCGCCGCGCGCTGACCCGCGCGCTCGAGGAGCTCGTCGCGGAGGCCACGCCGGAGCGCCCGCTCGTGCTCGCGCTCTTCGACCTCGACGGCTTCAAGCAGTACAACGACACCTTCGGCCACCCGGCGGGCGACACGCTGCTCGTGCGCCTGGGCGGCAACCTGGCCGGGTTCCTGCACGGCCGCGGCCGCGCCTACCGGATGGGCGGCGACGAGTTCTGCGCGGTCTTCCGCACCGCCGGCGAGCCGCACGAGGCGACCGTCCGCGGGGCCGCTGCCGCGCTGTCCGAGCAGGGCGACGGCTTCTCCATCACGTGCTCGTACGGCGCCATCCTGCTTCCCGTCGAGACCGACGAGCCGGTCGAGGCGCTGCGGATCGCCGACCAGCGCATGTACGCCAACAAGCACGCCGGCCGCACCTCGGCGGGCCGCCAGAGCAAGGACGTGCTGCTGCGCGCCCTGGCCGAGCGCGACCCCGGGCTCGGCACCCACGCCGAGACGGTCGCGCTGGCGGTCGCCACCGCGGAGGCGCTGGGCATGAGCTCCGACGAGATCGAGCAGGTGCGCCACGCCAGCGAGCTGCACGACGTCGGCAAGGTCGCGATCCCCGACGCCATCCTCGGCAAGCCGGGGCCGCTGACCGAGGAGGAGTGGGCCTTCGTCCGCCGCCATCCGATCATCGGCGAGCGCATCATCCTCGCGGCGCCCGCGCTGGCCCGGGTGGCCGCGCTCGTGCGCTCCAGCCACGAGCGCTGGGACGGCTCCGGCTACCCGGACGCGCTGGCCGGTGCTGCGATCGCGCCCGGCGCGCGGATCGTCGCGGTGGCCGACGCCTACGCGGCGATGACCGCCGGCCGCCCCTACCGCGCGGCCCGCACGCCGGAGCAGGCGCTGGCCGAGCTGCGCGCCGGCGCGGGCTCGCAGTTCGACCCCGCCGTGGTCGAAGCCTGGTGCGCCGCGCGCGACCGCCGCGACATCGCCGCGACGGTCTAGTCCAACCCGTCCGGGACCTCGATCCGCACGCGACCGTCGAGGCCCTCGGTCGAGGCCTCGAGCTCGCTGACCGCCTCCCCGAGCGGGCGGGTGGGCAGGCCGAACGGCGGCTCGGGCCAGGTCGACAGGTCGGTGCGGCCGACCGCCGCGCCCTCGGCGTCGTCGACCTCCGAGACGTCGAGCTCTGCCGCCGCGCGGGCGCGCTCCGGGTCGGTGGCGACGACGAAGCGGTCGTCGATCAGCCCGAAGACGATCGTGCCGGGGCCGTTGAAGGCGTTGTCGCCCTCGTCGAGGCCGGCGATCTCGTACAGGTCGCCGCCGAGCGGCCGGACGCCGATCCCCTCCTGGAGCAGCGGCAGCGCGCCCGGCACCAGCGGGGCGTCGGGCGCGATCAGCAGCAGCGCGATCAGCGCCTCGTCGCCAAGTCCCTGTAGCCCCTGGAGGATCGCCGGCAGGCGCGGGGCGAGCCGTGGGAGCAGCTCGCGCATCCGGTCGGGGTCGGCGATCTCGCTTACTGCGCCGAACTCGCCGTTCTCGTAGGCGATGCTCGCGCTCGGCCCGTCGAACTGCTTCAGCACCTCGTCCTCGAACGAGATGCCGAGGTCGGCCTCGAGTGCCTCGACCTCGCGCACGAACGCCGAGTCGGGGTAGGCCTTGCGCGCGAGTTGCGCGAGGAAGACGGTGGTGCGGCTCTGGTTGCGGTTGGCGCCGTTCAGGGCGCCGTCGGCGTCGGGTGCTTCGGGCGCGTCCTCGCCCGCCTCGAGCGGCAGGTCCTCCGGGCTGAGGGCGTCCGGGTCGGTGCGGGCGTGCAGGTCGGCGACGATCGCGTCCGAGTCCAGCCTCAGGCTCGCGCCCACCGAGCGCAGCGCGTTCAGCCACGGCAGGTCGGCGTCGGAGGCGATCGAGCGGATCAGCTCCGGCGACGCGTAGAGCTTGATGAGCGCGTCGTCGTCGGCCTCGTCGCCGAGCGCGCGGGCGAAGGCGGCGGGATCGAACCCCTCGCCCGCCTCGTGGCGCGCGATCGCCTCGTCGAGGAGGTCCGCGTTCTCGTCGAAGGCGTCCGCGAACAGCACGGTGTCGCCGTCGACGGCGACGCGCCCCACCTCCTGCTCGCGCAGCAGCTCGGCCGCGCGCTCGCCGTCGCGGGTCTCGAGCACGAACAGCGCGGTGTCCTCGTCGGCGTTGCCCAGCGACACCACCAGCGTGCCGCCGGTCAGCGGCTCGATGTCGACGCCCTCGTCGAAGAACACCGACGCGATCACCTCGCTCCGCGGGGCGTCGAGGCCGGCCTCGCGCAACGCGGGCTCGAGCAGCCGGTACAGGCGGCTCAGCTGCTCGCCCTCGACGTCGGTGGAGACGACCGCCACCGCGGTGGCGTCGCTCGGCAGGTAGCCGAGCGTGTCCGGCAACTGGGCGGACAGCACTTCGTCGCCGGCTCCACAGCCGCTCACGAGGGCCAGGCTGAGCACGCACAGCGCCACCCGCAGCCACCGCATTGGACCCAAGGTAGCGCTGCTAGGGTCCGGCGTCGCATGGCCGCCGGTGCCGAGACGCTGAAGCGCACCCCGCTGTACGACCGCCACGTGGCGGCTGGCGCCCGCCTCGTCCCGTTCGCCGGCTGGGAGATGCCGGTCCAGTACACCGGCATCCGCGAGGAGCACGTCGCGGTGCGCGAGGGGGCCGGCATCTTCGACGTCTCGCACATGGGCGAGGTGGAGACGACCGGGCCCGACGCGGAGGCCTTCCTGCAGCGCGTGCTGTCCAACGACGCCACCAAGATCGCCGTCGACGGCGCGCAGTACTCGGTGCTGTGCCGCGAGAACGGCGGCGTGATCGACGACCTCTTCACCTATCGCCACGGCGACGGGTTCCTGACCGTCACGAACGCCTCCAACCACGAGCGCGACCTCGCCTGGATGCGCCGCCAGGCGCGCGGCTACGACGTCACGGTCCACGACCGCCTGCACGACTACGCGATGGTCGCCGTGCAGGGGCCCGAAGCGCGCGGCCTGATGGCCGGGCTGGTCGACGGCGAGCTGCCCGCCCGCTTCCGCACGGCGCGGCTGAACGTGGCCGGGGCGCCCGGCACGCTGGTCGCCGGGACCGGCTACACGGGCGAGGACGGGGTCGAGCTGCTGATCGCGCCCGGCTACGCGGTCCAGGTGTGGGACGCGCTGGTCGAGGCGGGCGCCTCTCCGGCCGGCCTCGGCGCGCGCGACACGCTGCGGCTCGAGGTCTGCTTCCACCTCTACGGCAACGACCTGATGGAGGAGCGTGGGCCGATCGAGGCGGGCCTTGGCTGGTGCTGCAAGGAGGACACCGGCTTCATCGGCTCCGAGGCGGTGCGGGCCGCGCGCGAGGGCGGTACCGACGAGAAGCTGGTCCCCTTCGCCATGACCGGGCCCGGCATCGCCCGTCAGGGCAACCCCGTGGCCGGCGGGGGCGAGGTCACGTCCGGCACCATGTCCCCCTGCCTGGGCATCGGCATCGGCATGGCCTACGTGCCGGCCGGGAACGTCGAGCCGGGCACCCCGATCGAGATCGACGTCCGCGGCAAGCCGCGCCAGGCCGAGGTGCGGGAAAAGCCGCTCTACTCCAAGGAGCGCTGAACGTGGCCGACGCGAGCTACCCCGACGACCTCAAGTACCACCCCGAGCACGATTGGGCGCGGATCGACGGCGACGTCGCCACGTTCGGGATCACCTGGTACGCGCAGGACCAGCTCGGCGAGGTCGTGTTCGTCGACCCGCCCGAGGTCGGCAAGACGGTCAGCAAGGACGAGCCGTACGCCGAGATCGAGTCGGTCAAGGCCGTCTCGGACGTCGTCGCGCCGCTGTCGGGCGAGGTGGTCGAGGTCAACGAGGCGCTCGGCGACGCGCCCGAGCAGATCAACGAGGACCCGTACGGCGGCGGCTGGCTGGTCAAGGTCCGGCTCAGCGAGCCGTCCGAGGTCGAGGAGCTGATGGACCGCGAGGCGTACGAGGGCAGCCTGAGTTGAGTCGCTACACCTCCGCCACCGACGCCGACCGCAAGGCGATGCTCGAGAGCATCGGCGCCGCGTCGATCGACGAGCTGTTCGCCGACATCCCCGAGGGCGTCCGGCTGGACCGGCCGATCGACCTGCCGCCCGGCAAACCGGAGCAGGAGGTGTACGGGTACCTGCGCGAGCTGGCGTCGCGCAACGTCTCGGCCGACGACGAGATCACCTTCCTCGGCGCCGGCATGTACGACCACTTCGTCCCGTCGCTGGTCGACGCGCTGCTCTCGCGCTCGGAGTTCCTGACCCCGTACACGCCGTACCAGCCCGAGGTCTCGCAGGGCACGCTGCAGGTCATGTTCGAGTACCAGACGGCGATCAGCGAGCTGACCGGCCTGCCGGTGTCGAACGCGACGCTGTACGAGGGCCCGTCGGCCGTCGCCTCGGCCGGCTGGCTGGCCAAGCTGCAGAACGGCCGCGGGAAGTTCCTCGTCTCACGCGGCCTGCACCCGCACTCGCGCGAGGCGCTGGCCACCACGGCAGCCGGCTACGGCACGGCGGTCGAGGAGCTGCCGCTGGCGGCCGGCGTGACCGAGCCGTTCGAGGTCGGCGACGACGTCTCGGCCGTCTTCCTGCAGCAGCCCAACTTCCTCGGCGCCGTCGAGGACCTCGAGGCGCTGGCGGCGATCGTGAAGGAGAGCGGCGCGCTGCTCGTCGTGCAGGTCGACCCGCTGACGCTCGGCGTGCTCAAGCCGCCGGGCGAGTTCGGCGTCGACATCGCGGTGGGGGAGGGCCAGTCGCTCGGCAACCGGCTCGACTACGGCGGGCCGTCGTTCGGCTTCTTCGCCGCCCAACAGGAGTACATCCGCCGCATGCCGGGCCGGATCGCCGGCGAGACGACCGACGCCGACGGCAAGCGCGGCTTCGTGCTCACGCTGCAGACCCGCGAGCAGCACATCCGGCGCGAGAAGGCCACTCACAACATCACCACCGCGCAGACGCTGAACGCGCTGGCGGGGGTCATCTACCTGTCGTGGCTGGGGCGCCGCGGGATCGTCGAGCTCGGCGAGCTGCTGCTGCACCGCACCGCCTACGCGCGCAAGGCGCTGGCGGCGCTCGACGGCGTCGAGCTGCTGCACGAGCAGCCCGTGGTGCGCGAGTTCGCCGTCCGCCTGGCCGCGCCGGTCGACCGCGTGATCGAGCGCTGCGCGGCCGAGGGCGTCAACCCCGGCTACCCGCTGAGCGCCGACTACGACGAGCTCGGCGACGGGCTGCTGGTGGCGATCACCGAGCAGCGCTCGCGCGCCGACATCGACCGGCTGGCCGAGGTGCTGGGCGCCGCGGTCGCCGCCGAGCGCGAGGCGGTGACGGCGTGACGACGACGATCTACGAGAAGTCCGTCGAGGGCCGGCGCGCCTTCGTGGCGCCCGAGCTCGACGTGCCGCGCGACGAGGACGCCCTGCCCGAGCGCTTCCGCCGCGCCGAGCCGCCGCGGCTGCCGGAGATCGCCGAGCCCGAGATCGTCCGCCACTACACGCAGCTCTCGACGCGCAACTTCCACGTCGACAAGGGCTTCTATCCGCTCGGCTCGTGCACGATGAAGCACAACCCGAAGCTGCACGAGCGGGTGGCGGCGTTGCCCGGCCACGCGCGGCTGCACCCGCTGCAGGCGCCCGCGCGCGCCCAGGGCGCGCTGCAGCTGATGTGGGAGCTCCAGGCGGCGCTGGCCGAGATCGCCGGGCTGCCGCACGTCTCGCTGCAGCCGTCGGCGGGGTCGCAGGGCGAGCTGGCCGGCGTGCTGCTCACGCGCGCCTACCACGAGGCGCGCGGCGAGGACCGCCACAAGGTCCTCACGCCCGACACGGCGCACGGCACCAACCCGGCGACGGTGACGATGGCGGGCTACCAGGTGGTCAAGGTCGGCACGGCCGAGGACGGCGGCGTCGATCTCGACGACCTGCGGTCGAAGGTCGACGACGACGTCGCCTCGCTGATGCTCACGAACCCCAACACGCTTGGCATCTTCGATCGCAACATCGAGGCGATGGCCACGATCATGCACGACGCCGGGGCGACGCTCTACTACGACGGGGCGAACCTCAACGCCGTCATGGGCCGCGCGCGGCCGGGCGACATGGGGTTCGACATCGTCCACTACAACCTGCACAAGACGTTCACCCAGCCGCACGGCGGCGGCGGGCCCGGCGCCGGGCCGATCGCGGTGAGCGACCGGATCGAGCCGTTCTTGCCGCGGCCGCAGGTGGTCCGGCGCGACGACGGGTCGTTCGACCTGGACTTCGACCGCCCGCAGTCGATAGGCCGCCTGCGCGGCTTCCAGGGCAACTTCGGCGTCTTCGTGCGCTCCTATGCGTACATCCTGTCGCTGGGCGCCGACGGCCTTGCCGAGGCGAGCGACACCGCGGTCCTGAACGCCAACTACCTGATGGCGCGGCTGCGCGAGCTGTGCGGCGAGCACCTCCCGGTCGCCTTCGACCGCACCTGCATGCACGAGTTCGTGCTCACCGGCGGGCCGATGAAGAAGGCGCTCGGCATCAAGACGCTCGACCTCGCCAAGCGCCTGCTCGACCACGACTTCCACCCGCCGACCGTCTACTTCCCGCTGCTGGTGGACGAGGCGCTGCTGATCGAGCCGACCGAGACCGAGACGCGCGAGACGCTCGACGAGTTCGCCGAGGCGGTGGCGGCGATCCTCGAGGAGGCGGCCGAGGATCCGTCGGTGGCGCAGAACGCGCCCTACGACACCCCGGTGCGCCGGCTCGACGAGGCCGGCGCGGCCAAGCGGCCGGTGATCCGGCAGGCCATGTAGACCTTCGGCCGCCGCCCGATCGACCTTGGGCGGTTGTCCGGCCGGGGCGCGGAGCCGATGCTGGCCGTGCCGTGCCCACCACCTTCTCGATCGAGCACGACGGCCGCCACATCGAGGTCGTCCCCGAGTCCTCGCTGACCAAGGACCGGGTCCGGCTGGTGATCGACGGCGAGCCGGTGGCCGAGGCGAAGCCCAACGGCGCCGACACGGTGGTCGCCGGCGACGGGGTCGAGGTGCGAGTGGTGATGCCGTGGCACGGCGTGTCCATCACGCGCGCCGAGCTGGTCGGCCCCGACGGGCCTCTGCGGCTCGCGCCCGAGCCCGGAAGCGCGGCGGCGCGCCGGGAGCGGCTCGAGCGCGAGCGCCCGGGCCTGTACGCGGCGCGCCACGTCGCCAAGGGCGTCGCCCAGGCGCTGGCGGCGGTGATCGGGATCGGCTTCGCCATCCGCCTGCTCCCGGACATCTCGCTGCCGATCGACCTGCCCGAGCCCGACCTGCCGGATCTCCCGCTGCCGTCCTTCGACCTCCCGTCGCTCGCGCTCCCAGGCTGGATCCAGGCGATCCTCGCGTCCAAGGCGATCTGGCTGCCCGTGATCCTCGGCCTGGTCATCGCCTTGCGCGAGTGGAGGCGACGGCGGGCAGCTGGTACACACCCGGGTCGTGGCGGAGATGACGCTGAAGGCGGGCCGCCGCCGGGTCCGGATCAGCAACCCGGACAAGGTGCTGTTCCCTGACGACGGGATCACCAAGGAGGACCTCGCGCGCTACTACGCCGCCGTGGCGCCGGCGATGGTCCCGCACGTGCGCGACCGGCCGCTCAACCTGTGGCGCTGGAACCGCGGCATCGAGAACGAGCTGGTGATCCAGCAGGCGATCCCGAAGGGCGCGCCCGACTGGGTGAAGCGCGTGACGGTTTCGCGCCGGCGCGGGGGAGAGGTGACCCACGCGGTCGGCGGCGAGGCGGCGACGCTCGTCTGGCTCGCCAACCAGAACTGCATCACCCCGCACGCCTGGACCGCCCGCTGCGACCGGCCCGACCAGCCGGACCGGATCGTCTTCGACTTCGACCCGCCCGACGACGGCGACTCGCATCTGGAGGCGATCCGGGCGGGCGCGCTGGCGGTCGGCGAGCTGCTGCGTGAGCACGGCCTGACCCCGTACGCGATGACCTCGGGCTCGCGCGGGATCCACGTCGTCGCGCCGCTGCGACGCGGGCCGGACTCCGACACCGTCCGCACGTGCGCCGGCGAGCTGGCCGAGGAGCTCGCCGGGCGGCTGCCCGACCAGCTCACGACGTCGTGGCGCAAGGAGGGTCGCGGCGGGCGAGTGCTGGTGGACGCGGCGCGGAACACCTACGCGCAGACGGCGGTGGCGCCGTACGCGGTGCGCGCCAAGCCGGGCGCGCCGGTGGCCACGCCGCTGTTCTGGGACGAGGTCGCGGATGCCGAGCCGCGGGGCTGGACGTTGCGTGACGTGCCGGCGCGGCTGGAGGAGCGGGGCGACCCGTGGGAGGGGATCGCTGCTGCGGCTGCGTCGCTGCCGGCGAAGGTCAACGGCGCTGGGTAGGGAAGCGGGTGAGCCGGCCGCGCGGCGAGCTGTCCTGCCTGAGTGGGGTCCTGGCCCACTAGAACAGGATTCGATGACGGAAACCGGCCCCGCCGGCCTTGCCGCTGCCCTACCCAGCCGTAGTTGACGTTCCGAGCCGCGCCTCCGGCCGCAGCGCCCCGAGCTCGTCGGCGGCGAGCCGGTGCCCGAGCGCAGGAGCGTGCTTGAACAGGTTGTGGCCGGCCACGAAACGCAGCGCTCCGGCCTCCCAGACCGCGACGCCGTCCTCGCCCCACGGCAGTTCGGTCACCCAGCACGTGCGGGACTCGACAGCGCGCGGCTCGAGCCCCGGGAGGCGCTCGGCGACGTAAGCGGCCGGGTCGGCGTCGTCGCACCCGACCGCGTAGCGCGCGTTGCCCGGGAGCGAGTCGCCATAAGTGCCTTGCTCGCCGTCCACGAGGCACGCCAGCGGCGCGGGCTCGCGGACCGGATAGGCGAAGCGCGTGTGGGTCGAGACCCGCACCGGGATCTCCAAGCCGGCGCCGGTAGCCAGCGTCGCTGTGTCGCGCCCGGCGCAGACGATCACGCGGTCGTAGCGGGTGATCGCGCCCCCGGCCCGGACCTCCCCGGACGCCGCGAGCTCGACAACCTCGTCCTTGACGAGCGCACCGCCCACGCGACTCCACCAGCGCCGCGATCGCCGTCGTCGTGCGGATCACGCCGCCGTCCTCGTCGAGCATCCCGGGCCCGGGCGCGAGGATCGGCAGCGCGTCGGCCGCGTCGACCATCCGGGCGCGGACACCCGCCGCGCGCAGGAGCTCGAACCGGCGCTCGACCTTCGGGCCGAGTGCCACCGTCCCCACCGGCGCCACCAGCTCGACGCCGAAGCGCTCCTCCCACGCCCGCCAGCGGGCGCGCGACTCGCAGGCGAGCGCCACCAGCCGCGGGTCGTCGTGGGCGTGGCGGAAGATGCGCGACTCGCCGCCGGACTGGCCGTTGCCCGGCTCGCCGCGCTCGTACACGGTCACCGCGGCGCCGCGCGTGGAGAGCTCGTACGCCGTCGCCAGGCCGACGATCCCGGCGCCCACGACAGCGATCCTCATAGCCGTCGCGCCAGCTCGTGGAGCGAGGCGACGAGGTCGGCCGTGCCGGCCCCCTCGTCCTCGATCAGGTGCCACACGAGGTCGGCGGCCAGCGGAGCGAGCAGCAGATGGGCGCGCAGGGCGTCGTCGTCGCCCAGCAGCAGCACGGTGTGCTGGAGCCACGCCCGGTAGGCGCCGGTGCGGTAGCGGGCGGCCGGCCCCGCGCGCTCGACCTCCAGCAGCAGACCGCGGTGCTCGACGGTCAGCTCGGCGAGCGCGGCGAGGAACGCGAGCAACCGCTCGCGCGGCGGCGCCCCCGGGCCGAGTGGCGAGGGACCCCGGAGCACCTGCTCCTGGAGCGCACGCTCGTGCTCGTCGAGCAGGGCCAGGGCGAGCCCGGCCCGGTCGCCGAAGCGGTGGAACACCGTGCCCTTGGCGACCCCGGCCTCGCGCGCGACCTGGTCCATCGTCACCGCCTGGATGCCGTGCTCGGCGAACAGCCGGCGTGCGGCGGCCAAGACCCGCTCGCGGTTGCGGGCAGCGTCGGCACGCTCGGGCCGCGGGCGGCCCGCGACGGGCAGCGGGTCGGCCATCGCCGCCAACGCTAGCAACGAACTTGACCGCGGCCAGGTTGTGTTATCTTGACCATAGTCAAGTTATGGATGTCGTCGCCGTCCCGTTCCTGCTCCTCGTCGGAGCGCTGCTCGCCGTCCAGGCCGGCGCCAACGTCCAGCTCTCGGCGGCGATGGCGCATCCGGTGGGCGCGTCGGCGCTGCAGCTCACGATCGGCGCCGCGCTCCTCACGGCGCTCGCGGGTGTGCTCGGGAGCCTCGGGGCGCTCGGCGCGCTGGGCGACGTCTCTGCCTGGCACCTGGTCGGCGGTCTCGGCTCGGCCGTGTACATCACGGCCGGCATCCTGCTGTTCCCGCGGCTCGGCGCCGTGATGACCGTCGGGCTGTTCATCGCCGGCCAGATGCTCGTCTCACTGGCGCTCGACGTCTCCGGCGCCCTGGGCGTCGCGCGCGAGCCGATCGGCCTCGCGGGCCTGTTCGGCGCCGTCACCGTCACCGCCGGCGCGGCGCTCATCGCGCGCTCGCAGGAGGGCGCCGCGGCCGGCCGGGGCTGGGCCGCGCTCGCGCTCGCCGCCGGCGCGGCGCTGCCGCTCCAGGGCGCCGTCAACGCGCAGCTGCGCGCCGACCTCGACGCTCCAGTCGCGGCGGGCGCCTGGAGCTTCGTGGTGGCGGCGGCGGCGATGGCCGCCGTGCTCGCTGTCATGCGACCGCGCGGCGCGCGAGTGGACAGGTTAGGCGGCGTCCCGTGGTGGGGCTGGTTCGGCGGCCTGTGCGGCGCCATCTACGTCACCTCGGTGTTCCTGCTCATCCCGGAGATCGGCGTCGCGCCCACGATCGGCCTCACCGTGGCCGGTCAGCAGCTCGCGTCGGTGCTCGTCGACCGGTACGGGCTGTTGCGCATGCCGCGGCGGCCGATCTCACCGCGCCGGCTCGCGGGAGTAGGCGCGCTGCTCGCCGGCGTCGCGGCGATCCAGCTCTAGTTAGCGAGCGGGGCCGGGCGGGCACCTATCTGGTAGGCGGGCAGGGCGTAGTCACCGGGGGCCGTGTGGGCGGTCCATTGCTGACCGGCGGGAGGCAGGCGATCGCGGGAGGGTCGCCGGCCCCCGGTGATGTCGTATGCGGCTTACTCGCACTCGCAAGCTCGCGCGAGCGCCTTGATTAGCATGCGCCCGTGGTCATCTTCTCCGGCATCCAGCCCACCGGGGCCAAGCACCTCGGCAACTACATCGGCGCGATCACCCAGTACGTCGCAGGCCAGGATCGCGCCGACCCGGCGATCTACTGCATCGTCGACCTGCACGCGGTGACCGTCCCGTACGAGCCGGCCGAGCTGCGGGACCGCACTTACGACACCGCGGCCACGCTGATCGCGGCGGGGCTCGACCCCGAGCGCTGCATCCTCTTCCGCCAGGCCGACGTGATGGAGCACGCCGAGCTGAGCTGGCTGCTGAGCAGCGTCACGCCGCTCGGCGAGCTCAACCGCATGCACCAGTTCCGCGACAAGTCGGCCGCGCAGCGCGAGCTGGTCTCCGCCGGGCTGCTCTTCTACCCGGTGCTGCAGTCCGCCGACGTGCTCGCCTACCGCGCCCACGAGGTGCCGGTGGGCGAGGACCAGCGCGAGCACCTCGAACTCATGCGGCGCACCGCGGAGCGCTTCAACAGCCGCTTCGGCGAGATCCTGGTGGTGCCCGAGCACCGGATCCCCGACGTCGGCGCGCGCGTGCGCGACCTGCAGGACCCGGACCGCAAGATGTCCACCACCGGTGGGTCCGAGCAGGGCACGGTCTACGTGCTCGACGAGCCGGACGACATCCGCCGCAAGTTCAAGCGCGCGGTGGCCGACTCGGGCCGCGAGATCGTCCTCCGCGAGGACAAGCCGGGGATCTCGAACCTGATCGAGATCATGGCCGTGGCGCGCGGCGT
The DNA here is from genome assembly GCA_963835525.1 of uncultured Solirubrobacteraceae bacterium. Lineage (GTDB taxonomy): Bacteria > Actinomycetota > Thermoleophilia > Solirubrobacterales > Solirubrobacteraceae > DASSUW01. Next base: position 909,465 of record CAWIFM010000004.1, on the reverse strand, counting down.
GGCGCCGGAGGAGATCGAGCGCGAGTTCGACGGCTCCGGCTACGGCGACTTCAAGACCGCCGTGGCCGACGCCGTGGTCGACTGGCTGGCCCCGGTGCGCGAGCGCCACCACGAGCTACGCGGCGACGAGGCCGGGCTGGAGCGGATCCTGGAGACGGGCGCCGAGAAGGCGCGCGCCATCTCCAGCCAGACGCTGCTCGACGTGCGCAAGGCAATGGGCGTCGGCCCCGTCCGCCCGGGCGCCTAGCCTGTCGGGACCCGTGCCCACGATCATGCACCGCCTCGAGCTCGACCTGGACGTCTTCGCCGGGCCGTTTGACCTGCTGCTGTCGTTGATCCTGCGCGACGAGCTGGACCTGCTGGAGGTCGAGCTGGCCGAGATCGTGGTCGCGTACATCGACCACCTGGAGGCCGAGGGCGAGCTCGACCTCGAGGCCGCCACCGAGTTCCTGGTCCTGATCGCGGCGCTGCTGGAGCTCAAGTCGCGGCTGATGCTGCCGGGCGAGGAGGTGCTCGACGAGCTCGACGGCCTGGCGCCCGCCGAGGCCGCCGAGGAGTTGCTCGAGCGGATGCTCCAGTACGCCCGCTTCCGCGGCGCCGGCGGTTGGACCGCCTCCGCACACGCGGCCGGCCAGGCCTTCCTGCACCGCGTGGCGCCGCTGCCGCCCGCCCTGCGGCGCGTGTCGCTCGAGGTCGCCGAGCGCGCCTACGACCCCGAGGTGCTGGGCCAGGCGATCGGCTCGCTGCTGCGAACCCCGCCGCCGCTCGATCTGCGCCACATGGCGACCCCGCGCGTCTCGCTCGCCGACCGCGTGGCCCTGCTGCGCGACCTGCTGGCCCGCCGCAGCGGGCGTTTCTCGTTCGACGAGGCCGTCGACGGGGCCGACCGCGTGACCGTGGCGGTCACGCTGTTCGCGCTGCTCGAGCTCTACAAGCGCGGCGAGGCGGGGTGGGATCAGGACGAGCCGTTCGGCCCGATCACGGTTCGGGCGGAGACGCTCGCCGAGCGCGGGGAGGCCATCGCATGAGCCAGTTCACGCGCCAGATCGAGGCGCTGCTCTTCCTCGCGCCCGAGCCGGTGCCGGTCGACGAGCTGGCCGACGCCCTGCAAACGTCCGAGGAAGCCGTGCGCGACGGTCTGGCCGAGCTCGGCGAGGCGCTGGACGGCCGCGGCGTCGTCCTGCGCGAGGTCGCCGGCGGCTGGGCGCTCGCGTCGCACCCGGACGCCGAGGAGGCCGCCCGCCGCCTGCTCGCCCGCCCCCGGACGCCGGCCCTCACCGCCGCACAGGCCGAGACGCTGGCGATCGTCGGCTACCTGCAGCCGGTCTCCCGGCCCGAGGTCGCCCGCATCCGCGGCGTCGCCTCCGAGTCGGCGACCGCCGCGCTGACCGAGCGCGGCCTGATCGAGGAGGCCGGCCGCTCCCAGTTCGGCGCCGTGCTCTACCGCACGACGCCGCTGTTCCTCAAGCTCTTCGGCCTCAACACGCTCGACGACCTGCCCGTCATCGAGCAGTGGGACCCGAGCCCGGAGGACGAGGCGGCGCTGCGCGACCGCCTCCTGAAGGCCGGCACCGCGCGCGGCGAGTCCGCGGGCTAGGCCGCCTTCGCCGCGAGCTGGCCGCACGCGGCGTCGATGTCGCGGCCGCGCGTGAGGCGGACCGTGGCGCGCAGGCCGTGCTCCTCGAGCACCGCCTTGAAGGCGGCGATGGCGGCGGGCGAGGAGCCGTCGTACATCCCCGTCGGGTTGTACGGGATGAGGTTGACCTTGTAGATCCGCGGGTCGAGCAGCCGGGCCAGCGCCACGGCCTGCGTGTAGGTGTCGTTGACGCCGGCGAGCATCACGTACTCGATGAACACCTTGCGGCGGCGGCGGACGTGGTGGGCCTCGCACGCCTCCAGCACGTCGGCGATCGGGTGTCGGTCGTTGACGGGCATGATCTGCGAGCGCAGCTCGTCGTCGGGAGCGTGCAGCGAGAAGGCGAGCCGGATCGGCATGTCGCTGTCGGTGAGCGCCTGGATGCCCGGCACCCAGCCGACCGTGGAGATCGTCGTGCGGCGGTGGGTGATCCCGACGTCGGGCAGGCGGCGGGCGGCGTCGAGCACGGCCGGCAGGTTCATCATCGGCTCGCCCATGCCCATGAACACGAGGTGGTCGACCGGCTCGATGCGGCGGAAGTGCAGCACCTGGTCGAGGATCTCGGAGGCCGTCAGGTTGCGGCCGAACTTCATCGTGCCGGTGGCGCAGAACGTGCACGTCAGCGGGCAGCCCGACTGCGAGCTCACGCAGACCGAGCGGCGCCCGTCGCGGTAGCGCATCAGCACCGCCTCGACGGCGCGGCCGTCGCGCGTGTGGAAGAGCGCCTTGACCGTGCCGTCGGACGCATGCGCCTCGTCGGCGGTCTCCAGGCTCGAGAACGGCACCTCTCCGGCAAGGCGCGAGCGCAGCGCGGCGGGGAGGTCGGTCATCTCCTCGTAGCCGCGCGCGCCGCGCGACGCCCAGCTCCACACCTGGCGGGCGCGGAACGCGGGCTCGCCGTCGAGCGCGTCGTCGAGCAGCTTCAGGTCCACACTCGTATGGTGGCAGCGTCGTGCGCCTCGCCAAGTACCTCGCCCACGCCGGCGTGGCCTCGCGCCGCGCCTCCGAGCAGCTCGTGTTCGCCGGGCGCGTGAGCGTCGGCGACGAGGTGGTGCGCGACCCCGCGCGCGACGTCGACGGCAGCGTCCAGGTCATGGTCGACGGCAAGCCCGTGCGCGTGTCCGGCGGCCAGCGCGCCGTCTACGCCGTCAACAAGCCGCGAGGCGTGGTGTCGACGGCCAAGGACCCGCAGGGCAGGCCCACCATCGTCTCGCTCGTGCCCAGCGCGCGCCGCCTCTATCCGGTCGGGAGGCTCGACGCCGAGACCACGGGGCTGATCCTGCTGACCGACGACGGCGCGCTCGCGCACCGGCTCACGCATCCGAGCTTCGAGGTTCCGCGCACCTACCACGCCAAGGTCCGGCGGGCGCCCGTGCGCGAGGACGCGCTGCAGGCGCTGCGCGCCGGCGTCGAGCTCGACGACGGCCGCACGGCCCCCGCCCGCGTGAAGCGGCTCGCGCCCGACCGCGTCGAGATCACCATCCACGAAGGCCGCAAGCGGCAGGTGCGGCGGATGCTCGAGGCCGTCGGCCATCCCGTGGTCTCGCTCGAACGGGTGCGCTTCGGCCCGCTGTGGCTCGGCAAGCTCGAGGAGGGCAAGCACCGGCGCCTGACGGCGGTGGAGATCGAGAAGCTAAGGTCCGGCGCCGATGAGGCTGATCGCGCTTCGCGGCGCCAACACGGTCGACGCCAACGAGGCGGAGGCGATCCTGCACGCCACCGAGGAGCTGATGGGTGAGCTGCTGGAGCGCAACCGGCTCGACGCCGGCTCGATCGTGAGCTGCATCTTCACGCTCACCCCAGATCTCGACGCCGAGTTCCCGGCCGTCGCCGCTCGCGAGATGGGGCTGAGCCGCGTGCCGCTGCTGTGCGCGCGAGAGATCCCGGTCGCCGGCGCGCTGCCGAGGGTCATCCGCGTGCTCATGCACTGCTATCCGCCGGTCGGTGTCGACCCCCAGCACGTCTACCTCGGCGAGGCGCGCAAGCTCAGGTTGGACCTCGAAGGCGCTCAATAGACTGCGGGCATGGCCCTCGAGTTCGCGAGCAAGGTCCGCCGCATCCCGGTCTACCCGGCCGCCGACGGCTACGCCTCCGAGGGCCCGATCGCCAAGCTGGCCTCCAACGAGTCGCCCTACCCGCCGCTGCCGGAGGTCGTCGAGGCGGCGGCCAAGGCCATGGCGGGGGCCAACCGCTATCCCGACCCGACCAACTCCGCGCTGCGGCGCCGCCTCGCCGACCGCCACGGCGTCCCGGCCGGCCGGATCGCGATCGGCAACGGGTCGTGCGACATCCTGCTGGCCGCCGGTGACGCCCTGCTCGAGCCCGGCGCCGAGCTCGTCTACGCGTGGCCGTCGTTCTCGGTCTACCCGCACCTCGCCGCCGCCTCCGGCGCCCGCGCGATCGAGGTCCCGGTCGACGACGCCCATCGCCACGACCTCCAGGCGATGCGCAAGGAGATCACCGTCGCCACCCGGCTGGCGATCGTCTGCAACCCCAACAACCCGACCTCGACCGCCCTGCCGCTCGACGAGGTCGCCGCCTTCATCGCCGACGTCCCGCGCCACGTCTGCGTGATCCTCGACGAGGCCTACGCCGAGTTCAACATCCTCCAGGATCCCGACGAGTCGGTCGCGCTGCTCGACAAGCATCCGAACCTCGTGATCCTGCGGACGTTCAGCAAGGTCTACGGGCTGTGCGGGCTGCGCGTCGGCTACGGGCTGTGCGGCTCGGAGGAGTTCCGCACCGCGGTCGACCAGGTGCGCCAGCCGTTCTTCTGCAACGCCGCCGCCCAGGCCGCGGCGCTGGAGGCGCTCAACCACCAGGACGAGGTCACGCGCCGCGTCGAGCGCAACCTGGCCGAGCGGATCGGGCTCGAGGACGGGCTGCGCGAGCTGGGCCTGGCGCCGGCCGAGTCGCAGGCCAACTTCGTCTGGTTCGATCTCGGCGACGGCCGCGAGGAGGCCGAGGTCATGCAGGGCCTGGCCCAGCGCGGCGTACTCGTGCGCGCGGGCGGCGCGCTCGGCCGCGAGGGCGCGCTGCGCGTCACGGTCGGCACCCAGGCCGAGAACGAACGCTTCCTGGAGGCGCTCGCCGCGCTGCTCTGATGGAGCTCGCGACGCGTTCGCCCCATCCGGCGCTGGCTCCGCACATCCGAAGCCTGGCCGGCTGGCACGAGCGCGCCGACGGGCCGGTCCGTCGCGCCGAGCTTCCCGGCGGCCGGATCGTGCTCGTCATCTCCTTCGGTCCGAAGCTCGACGTCAACGGACGCAGCTACGGCTCGTTCGTGGCCGGCCTGCACGACGCACCGGCGCTGACCGAGCACGCCGGCGAGGGCCACGGGATCCAGGCGTACCTGACGCCCCTCGGCGCCCGCCGCCTGCTCGGGATGCCGATGGGCGAGCTGACCCGGGAGGTCGTGGAGCTCGAGGACCTGATCGGCCCAGCGGCGCACGAGCTGGCCGAGCGGCTCGCGACCGCGCCGGACTGGCTCACGCGCTTCGACCTGCTCGAGCGAGCGATCGCCGAGCGCGCGTTCGCTGCGCCGCCGGTCGCGCCCGAGCTCGTGTGGTCCTGGCAGCGCCTGCACGACCCGGTCCCGATCGGCGAGCTGGCGGACGAGGTCGGCTGGAGCCGCCGGCATCTCGCGGCGACGGTCAACCGTGAGCTGGGCATGGCGCCGAAGGCGCTCGCGCGGCTCCTGCGCTTCGAGGGGGCGCTCCAGCGGCTGCGGGCGGGCGCCGACCTGGTCGACGTCGCGCTCGACAGCGGCTACTACGACCAGGCGCACTTCAACCGGGACTTCCGCGCCTTCGCGGGCGTCACCCCGACCGAGTACCGGGTCACATCCGTCCAAGAGATGTCGGCCGTGCCCGCGTAGCGTCGCGGGCATGGTCATCCCCACCCTCCGCTACACCGACGCCGCGGCCGCCATCGACTTCCTCGAGCGCGCCTTCGGCCTCCAGCGCCGCCCGGGCGGCACGCTCGAGCACTCCGAGCTCACCCATGGCCGCGGCATGGTCATGGTCGGCACGCGCAAGCCGGGCGATCGCTTCGAGACCGGTCGCGCCGTGCTCTACGCGATCGTCGACGACCCCGACGCCCTGCACGACCGGGCCAAGGCCGCCGGCGCGGCGATCGTGATGGAGCTCACCGACCAGCCGTACGGATCGCGCGACTTCGCGGCCGAGGATCCCGAAGGCAACGTCTGGTCGTTCGGGACCTACGATCCATTTGCCGCGTAGCGCTCGGGCTGCTACAAATCGACGCTCGCATGACCGCCCGCCCCGCACACCCGACTCAGTCCCCGCGGGGCTACGCGTACTTCTCCTACGGCACCTGGCGATTTAGCTAGGCGCTCGGTCAGGTGCGAACTCCGCACCGCCGCCATCGGGGCCTTCGGGCCGAGCGCCGCCGCCGCGGATCGTTCGTAGAGTGTGCAAAGACCTAGGAGAAGCAGCAGATGATGATCGTGATGAAGGCGGGAGCGACGGAAGCGGAGATCGAGTCCGTCATCCAGCGCATCGAGTCGGTCGGGGCCCGCGCCCACCCGTCGCGCGGGGACGAGGTCACCGTGATCGGCGCGATCGGCGACCGCGAGCACGTCGCCCGGCTCGGGCTCGAGGGTGCACCCGGCGTCGCCCAGGTGGTGCCGATCCTCAAGCCGTACAAGCTCGCCTCGTCGCAGGTACGCCACGGCGAGCGAACCGTCATCGACGTCGAGGGACGAAAGATCGGCGGTGAGCACTTCTCGCTCATCGCCGGCCCCTGCACCGTCGAGTCGCGCGACCAGACGCTGACCACCGCGCGCGCGGTGGCCGCGGCCGGCGCGTCGCTGCTCCGCGGCGGGGCGTACAAGCCACGCACGTCCCCGTACGCGTTCCAGGGGCTAGGCCAGGAGGGCCTGCGGCTGCTCGCCGAGGCCAAGGAGGAGACCGGGCTGCCGATCGTCACCGAGCTGATGGACGCGCGCGACATCGAGCCCGTGGTCGAGGTCGCCGACGTCATCCAGGTCGGCGCGCGCAACATGCAGAACTACGCGCTGCTGTCGGAGATCGGGCGTGCCGGCAAGCCGGTGCTGATCAAGCGCGGGCTGTCGTCGACGCTCGAGGAGCTGCTGATGGCGGCCGAGTACGTGCTCAAGGAGGGCAACCCGAACGTGATCCTGTGCGAGCGCGGGATCCGCACGTTCGAGACCGCCTACCGCTTCACGCTCGACATCACGGCGGTCCCGGTGCTGAAGGAGCTCTCGCACCTGCCCGTGATCGTCGACCCGAGCCACGCCGCCGGTCGGCGCGACCTCGTCGGGCCGCTGTCGCTGGCCGCCGCCGCCGCGGGCGCCGACGGGATCATCGTCGAGGTGCACCCGCACCCCGAAGAGGCGATCTGCGACGGCCCGCAGCAGCTGTACGCCGACCGCTTCGCCGAGTACGCCGAGCAGGTCGAGCGCGCCGCCGCGGTCGCCGGCAAGGTGCTCTCGAACGTCGTCTGATGCCGGAGGGCCCACGCCTGGCCGTGGTCGGCGTGGGCCTGATCGGCGGCTCGATCGGGCTGGCCGCCCGCGAGCGTCTGGACGCCGAGGTGCGCGGCTACGGTCCGCGCGGCGTCGCAGCCGCGCTCGAGCGCGGCGCCGTGACCGTCGCCTGCGCCTCGCTGGCCGATGCGGTCGAGGGCGCCGACGTCGCGTTCGTGGCCGCGCCGGTCGGCGTGCTGCCCGAGGTGGTCGCCGCCGTGCTGGCCGCCGCCGGTCCCGACTGCGTGGTCACCGACGTCGGCTCCACGAAGCGGTCGGTGGTGGCGGCGGTCGACGACCCGCGGTTCATCGGCGGCCACCCGCTGGCCGGCGCGGAGACGGCCGGCGTCGCCCACGCGCGCGCTGACCTGTTCGAGGGCGCCACCTGGTACCTGACCCCGACCGCGCGCACCGGCGGGATGCTCTACGAGCGCCTGCACCGGCTCCTGCTCGACCTCGGCGCGCGCCCCTCGGCGCTCGACGCGGAGACGCACGACGCGCTGCTGGCCACCGTCTCGCACCTGCCGCACGTGCTCGCCAACGTGCTCGTCGCGCGCGCCGCGCGCATGCTCTCGGACGAGGGCGAGCGGCTCCCGGCCACCGGCCCCTCCTTCCGCGACGCCACCCGCGTGGCCGGCGCCAACACCGACATCTGGCGCGACATCTACCTCGCCAACGCCGACGCGCTGGTCGACGCCATCGACGACACGGTGCGGCGGCTGACCGAGGTCCGCGGCGCGCTGGCGGCTGGCGACGGCGCCGCCGTGGCGGCCTGGAACGACGGCGCCCGCGAGGAGCGGCGGCGGCTGCTGGAGGCCGACCTGGCGGGCGGCGAGGTGCACGAGCTGCGCGTGTCGGTCCCCAACCGCCCGGGCGTGGTGGCCGAGGTCGCGCTCGCGCTGGGCCGCGCGGGCGTCAACATCCTCGACATGGCGCTCTATCCCGCCTCCGACATGTCCTCCGGCACGATCGCCCTCTGGGTCGCCGGCGAGGGGCGCGCGGACGAGGCGCAGGCGCTCGTCGAGGGCCTCGGCCTGACGGTGGCGCGCGCATGAGGTTCTCGCCCGACGGCCCGCTGCGGGGCACGCTCGCCGCCCCGCCCGACAAGTCGCTCTCGCATCGCGCGGCGCTGCTGGCCGCGATGACCGACGAGCCGGTGGCCATCACCGGCTACCTCGACGCCGAGGACACGAACTCCACGCTCGCCGCCGTGCAGGCACTCGGCGCGCTGGTCGAGCGCCGCGCCGACTCGCTGGTGGTGCGCGGGCCGGGGCTGCGCGCGGCGGCGCCGGCCGGGGTGATCGACGTCGGCAACGCGGGCACGCTGATGCGGCTGCTGCCGGGCTGGCTGGCCGGGCAGGAGGGCGGGAGCTGGACGCTCGACGGCGACGCCTCTATCCGCCGCCGGCCGGTGGACCGCGTGGCGGTGCCGCTGGGGCTCATGGGCGCGGACATCGACGCGCGCGAGGGCCGCTTCCCGCCGTTCATCGTGACGGGCCGGCCGCTGTCGGGCATCGAGTACGAGCTGCCGGTGGCCTCGGCGCAGGTGAAGTCCTGCGTCCTGCTCGCCGGGCTGCTGGCCTCCGGGTCGACCACGGTCGTCGAGCCCAAGCCCAGCCGCGACCACACCGAGCGGATGCTGGCGGCGGCCGGCGTGCGGATCACCCGCGTGGGCGACCGGATCACCGTGGCGGCGCAGGACGAGCTGGAGCTCGGCGCCCTGCACGTGCCCGGCGATCCCTCGTCGGCCGCCTTCCACGCCGCCGCCGCCGTACTCGTGCCGCGCTCGCGGATCGTCATCGAGGGCATGGGCGCCAACTGGACGCGCACCGGCTTCTTCCGCATCCTGCGCCGCATGGGCGGCGTGGTCGTCGGGCCGCTCGAGGAGCCGGGCGAAGGGGTGCCGGCCGAGGAGCCCGTCTGCGAGCTCGACGTCTGCCACGGCCCGCTGGTCGGCACCGTGGTCGAGCCCGAGGAGGTGCCGCTGGCGATCGACGAGCTGCCGCTGGTCGCCCTGCTCGGCTGCTTCGCCGAGGGCGAGACCGTGGTGCGCGGGGCGGGCGAGCTGCGCCTGAAGGAGACCGACCGGATCGCCACCGTGGTCGACGGCCTGCGCGGGCTCGGAGCGCAGATCGAGGCAACCGAGGACGGCTTCGCGGTCCACGGCACCGGCGGGCTGCGCGGCGGCGCGCTCGAGGCCCACGGCGATCACCGGCTGGCGATGCTCGGCGCCGTGGCGGGACTGGGGTCGCGCGACGGCGTCGAGGTGATCGGGATGGAGGCCGCCGCCGTCTCCTATCCCGGGTTCGAGGCCGATCTCGCGTCGCTGCGGGGCTGATGGGCCAGTTCCACTTCCATCCCGACGAGTACCTGGAGCTCATGCACTCCGAGCTGCCGGCCTACGAGCAGCTCCAGGACGCCGCGGCGGCAGCGTCCGGCAGCCACGCGGCCCGGCTGCTCGAGCTGGGCACGGGCACGGGTGAGACGGCCCGCCGCGTGCTCGCCCGGCACCCGGGTGCCGCGCTGGTCGGCATCGACGCCAGCGCCGACATGCTCGCGGCGGCCGCGCTGCCAGGCGCCGACCTGCGACAGCAGCGGCTCGAGGACCCGCTGCCGCCGGGCCCGTTCGACCTCGTCTTCTCGGCGCTCGCGGTCCACCACCTGGACGGGCCGGCGAAGGCGAACCTCTTCCGGCGCATCGCCGCCGTGCTCGCGCCGGGCGGGAGGTTCGTGCTCGCCGACGTGGTCGTGCCCGACGACCCCGCCGACGCGATCACACCGCTCAGCCCGGGCTACGACCTGCCGAGCCGGGCCGCTGAGCAGCTCCAGTGGCTGCGCGAGGCCGGACTCGACCCGGCGGTCGTCTGGGTGGAGCGCGACCTCGCCGTGATCGTCGCCGTCAAGCGGCCCGCGTCCGCGGCGGCGGGCTGACGGCGCGCTCGATCGCCTCGGCGAGGCGCGGTGCGTCCTCGGGCGCGAGCGCCGCGGTGGTGATGCGGATCGCCGAGCCGGGGGAGAGGCGGTAGGCCGCGCCGGCGGCCACTGCGTAGCCCTCGGCGCGCAGCGCGCTCACGGCGGCGTACTCGTTGGGGACCGGGACCCACAGGTTGATGCCGCTCGGCGCAGGCGCCGCGTCGACCAGCTTCGCCAGCGCCTCGCGGCGCTCGCGGTACGCCTCTGCCGCGCGGGCGACGACGGGGTCGTCCCACAGCCGCACGGCGAGCCGCTGGACGACCGTGCTCACCCACCCGGGGCCGAGCGCGTGGCGCCCCTCGACCCGCGCGAGCGTCGCCTCGTCGCCGGTCACGACGGCCAGCCGCAGGTCGGGCCCGAGCCACTTCGACACCGAGCGCACGACCGCCCAGCGCTCGCGGCCGGTGACCAACGTGTGCCACGGCGTGCCCGCCACCGGTCCCAGGTGGTCGTCCTCGATCACGAGCACGTCGTCGGCCAGCACCTTGCGCAGCTCCTTGGCGCGGGCGGCGTCGAACGCGGAGCCGCGTGGGTTGTGTCCGCGCGGCGTGACCACCACGGCGCGCACCTGCGCGTCGGCCAGCGCGTCGGGGAGCATCCCGCGCTCGTCCACGGCTACGGGCACGAGCCTCAGGCCCAGCGTTCGGACGAGGTCGAGCACCCCGGGCCAGCCCGGGTCCTCGACGGCCACGGCGTCGCCCGGAGCGAGGTGGGCGGTGAGGACGCGCTCGATCGCGTCCAGCGCCCCGTTGAGCGCGGTCACGCGCGTCGCCGGCACGCCGTCCTCGACGAACGCCGCCGTGGCGAGCTCGGCCAGCTCCGGCAGCACGGGCTCGGCGCCGTACAGCCGCTGCGGCGCCTCGATGTCCCGCAGCGCGGCAGCCATGTCGGGCAGCAGCGCCGGATCCGGGCTGCCGGTCACCAGGTCGCGCGCCCCGGCGGGCACCGCGGCGAATTCGAACCGCGAGCGCACCGGCGGCCGGTCCGCCACCCGCAGCCCGCTGCGCGGACGCGAGACCACGACGCCCCGCCGCCGCAGGTCCGCCACCGCCGCGGCCACGGTCGCCGTGCTCACACCGAGCGCGCTCGCCATGCGCCTCACCGACGGCAGCGCCTCGCCCGGCAGCAGCTCCCCGGACGTGATGTCGGCCTCCATATTCGCCGCGATCTCGCTCGCTCCGGAGCCCCGCGGCTGATACTGTATTAGCACAGTTGGCAACTGTACTACAACAGAAGGGTCTGACCCCCCTTGAAGTCGCAGCGGACGAAATTGAGGCGGATTCCCAAGCGCGGAGCGCACGATCGGGAGACGATCGACGCGATCCTGGACGAGGCGATGGTGTGCCATCTGGGCTTCGTGCACGACGGGAAGCCGGCCGTGATCCCGACGCTGCACGCGCGGGTGGGAGATGAGGTCCTGATCCATGGCTCGGCGGCGAGCCGGGCGCTGCGGGCGCTGGCCACGGGCATCGACGTGTGCCTGACCGCGACGCTGATCGACGGGCTCGTGTTGGCGAGGTCGGCCTTCCATCACTCGGTCAACTACCGCAGCGTCGTCCTGTACGGGACGGCTCGCCCGCTGCAGGAGACCGAAGAGCTCGAACAGGCGCTCGAGGCGTTCACCGAGAAGCTCGTCCCCGGCCGCTGGGCCGACGTGCGTTGGCCGACCCGCAAGGAGCTCAAGGGCACCTCGGCGCTGGCGCTGCCGATCGTCGAGGGCTCGGCCAAGGTGCGCACAGGCCCGCCGATCGACGACGACGAGGACTACGCGCTCGAGACGTGGGCGGGCGTGGTGCCGATGCGGGTCGAGACGCTCGAGCCCGAGCCCGATCCGTTGCTGCGCGACGGGATCGCCCCGCCGCAGTACGTGAGCTCGCTCGTAAGCTGAGTGCCACATGGTGATCGCGATCGACGGCCCGGCGGGCGCCGGCAAGTCCTCCGTGGCCCGCGCCGTCGCGCGCGAGCTCGGCTTCACGTACCTCGACACGGGGGCGATGTACCGCGCCGTCGGCCTGGCCGCGACCGAGTCCGGCGAGCCGGCCGCGCGCGTCGCCGAGCGGATCGGCATCCAGGTCGGCGACCGCGTGCTGATCGACGGGCGCGACGTGACCGAGGCGATCCGCACCCCCGAGGTCTCCGAGGCCGCCTCGCGCGTGGCCGCCGACTCCGGCGTGCGCGCCGCGCTGGTCGCCAAGCAGCAGGAGCTGATCGCCGACGGCGACTGGGTCGCCGAGGGCCGCGACATCGCCACCGTGGTCGCGCCCGACGCCGAGGTCAAGGTGTTCATCACCGCCGACCCGGCCGAGCGCGCCGCCCGCCGGGCCGCCGAGCTGGGGGCCGACCCCGACCAGGTCAGGCGCGAGCAGGCACTGAGAGATGAGCGCGACGCCAGCGAGGACCGCTCCGTCCACGCGCCCGCGCCCGACGCAGTGCCGGTCGACACGACCGGCCTGTCGATCGACGAGGTGGTCGCCCAGGTCGTCACGCTGGCCGTCGAGGCGCGTGAGCTGAGATGAAGATCGCCGTCGTCGGCTATCCCAACGTCGGGAAGTCGTCGCTCGTCAACCGGCTCACGCAGACCCGCGAGGCCGTCGTGCACGAGCGGCCCGGAATCACGCGCGACCGCAAGGAGCTGTCGACCGAGTGGAACGGCCGCCGGCTCACGCTGATCGACACCGGCGGCGTCGACCTCGAGGACGACGACCCGCTCGCCGTCAGCATCCAGGACCAGGCGCGCGAGGCGATCGCCGACGCCGAGGTCGCCATGCTGGTCGTCGACGCGCGCGCCGGCGTGCGGCCCGGCGACGAGGAGATCGCCCAGATCCTGCGCAGCGGCGCGCTGCCCGTCGTGGTGGCGGCCAACAAGATCGACTCGCCGGAGGACCTCGTGCTGGCGCACGACTTCCACGGGCTCGGGCTCGGCGAGCCGCTGCCCGTGTCGGCCGCCCAGGGCCTCGGAACCGGCGACCTGCTCGACCGCCTGGTCGAACTGCTCCCCGAGGGCGAGGACGCCGAGGAGGACGAGGACGTCGTCCGGCTCGCGGTCATCGGCCGCCCCAACGTCGGCAAGTCGAGCCTCGTCAACGCCTTCCTCGGCCGCGAACGCGTCATCGTCTCGCCCAAGGCGGGCACCACGCGCGACGCCATCGACACGCCGATCGACGTCGACGGCCAGAGCATGCTGCTCGTCGACACGGCCGGCATCCGGCGCGCCGCCAAGGTCTCCGAGTCCGTCGAGTACTACACGACGCTGCGCTCCCAGCGGGCCGCCGAGCGCGCCGACGTCGCCCTCGTGGTGTGCGACGCGCAGGACGGCGTCACCTCCCAGGACATGCGGATCGCCGACCTGGCCATGAAGTCGGGCTGCGCGACCGCCATCGTGCTCAACAAGTGGGACCTGACGGGCGGCGAGGGCGATCCGCGCGGCCCGGGCGCCGGCATCGGCCCCGCCGAGCTCGACCGCGAGCGGGCGCACGTGAACCGCAAGCTGCGACTGCGCCCGCGCGTGCTGACCGCCTCGGCCGTCAACGGACGCAACGTCCAGCGGCTGCTGCAGGAGGCGCTCTCGCTTGCGGAACGCTCCGCGTTCCGGGTCCCGACGCCCGAGCTCAACCGCTTCCTGGCCGAGGTCACCAACGCAAAGCAGCCGCCGGCCAAGCAGGGACACCGCCTCAAGCTCTTCTACATGGTCCAGATCGGGACCGCCCCGCCGCGCTTCCAGATCCACGTCAACAACCGCAACAAGCTGACGCGCGACTACGCGTACTTCATCGAGAATCGCCTACGTGAGCGCTACGCGCTGGAGGGGATCCCGTTGATCATCGACTTCGCCGAGCGCAAGTCGCGCGAGCGTGGCTGAGCGCCGCGCGCTCCGCATCCCGCTCGCGGTCCTCGGTCCGGTCACCCGCCGTCGCCGCTTCGGGCTGCTGCTGCCGCTGATCGCCGTCGCCGCGCTCGTCGCCGGGCTGCTGGCCGGCGGCGACGAGCCCGACCCGGGAGCCGCCGCGCTGGCGCCGCCCGACACGGCGCTGTTCGTCCGCGCCCAGAACCGCGACGAGGTGTGGGCGCTCGTGCGGCGGTTCCCGTCGCTGCGGGCGCTGGAGCTCGAGCGCGACGTGCGGCCCTGGGTGGGGGACGAGCTGGCCCTTGCGGTGCCCGCCGCCGGCGGCGACCCGCTGCTCATCGCCAAGGTGCGCGACCGCGCCGGCGCCGAGCGCTACCGCGCGAAGCTCCAGCGGCCGTCCGCCTTCGCGGGCGACTACCTGGTCGTCGGCGCCGAGCCTGACGGCCCCTCGCTGGCCGACACCCCCGTCTACCGGCGTGCCGCCGAGCTCGGGCGCGCGCCGATCGAGCTCTACGCGCCCGCCGCGGGCCTGCGCCGCGCGCTCGAGAACGCGCCCGCCGCGCTGCGCGCGGCCGGCGCCTTCGCCGAGGCGCCGCACTTCGAGGGCCTGGCCGCGCGGCTGCAGCCGGAGAGCGGCGGGCTGCGCGTGAGGGCTCGCGTACTCCGTTCCGAAGGCGCCCCGCCCGCCCAGGAGTTCGCGCCCGCGCTCCAGGGCCGCGCGCCGGCCAGCGCCGCCGCCTTCCTCGACGTGCCCGGCGCCGACGCGCTGGTGACGCTGCTCGAGCGCGGCGGCGCCGGCGACCTGGTGGCCGGCGTCCGTGCCGTACTGCCCGAGCTCGCGGGGCTCGACCTCGACCGCGACGTGCTCGGCCCGCTCGGCGCCGAGGCCGCCGTCACGCTCACCGCGCGCGGCGCCACGCCGGTCTTCACCCTCACCGCCCGGACCGACAACCCCGCGCTCACGCGCGAGGCGCTGGCCCGCCTCCAGGAGCCGCTCGCCGAGCAGCTCACCGGCGAGGCGAGCGGCTTCCGGGCACTCGACGACAACGCGTTCTCGCTGCCCGTCACCCGCACGCTCGAGCCCTCGTACGCGATCGACGGCAACGTCGTGATCGCCTCCACGACCGCCTCCGGGCTGTCCCAGCGCACCCTCGCGCAGCGGGGTCTGGCGCAGGAGCTGGTCCTTCGGGCGGTATCGGATCAGACCGGCGGCAGGGTCGAGGCGCTAGCCTTTGCCGACTTACGCCAGCTTCTTGCGCTGGGCGAGCGGACGGGGCTGGACCTCGGCCCGGGCTTCCCAGCCGTGCGCGACGACCTCCGGCAGGTACGCGCCGCCGGTGCCGTCGTCAGGCGCGAGGAGTCCGATTCGACCGCGGAGCTGTTCCTCGAGATCCCATGAACGAGATGAGCGACAACGAGTACCTGTTCACCTCCGAGTCCGTCACGGAGGGCCACCCCGACAAGATCGCCGACCAGATCTCCGATGGAGTCCTGGACGCCGTGATGCGCGACGATCCGAACGGCCGCGTGGCCTGCGAGACGCTGGTGAACACCGGCCTCGTCGTGGTCTCCGGCGAGATCTCGACGACCACCTACGTGGACATCCAGGACGTGGCGCGCGAGACGATCCGCAAGATCGGCTACACCGACGCCGACCTCGGCTTCAGCGCCGACTCCTGCGCGGTGATCAACGCGATCGACAAGCAGTCGCCCGACATCGCCCAGGGCGTCGACACGGCGTACGAGGCGCGCGTCGACGCGTCCGACGACGACGAGCTCGACATCGCGGGCGCCGGCGACCAGGGCATGATGTTCGGCTACGCGAGCAGCGAGACGGAGGAGCTCATGCCGCTCCCGATCTCGCTCGCGCACAAGCTGGCCCACCGCCTGGCGGCGGTGCGCCACGCCGAGATCATCCCGTACCTGCGGCCCGACGGTAAGACGCAGGTGTCGGTCCGCTACCGCGACGGCAAGCCGGTCGAGATCGAGAAGCTGCTGATCTCCACGCAGCACAAGGAGGGCGCCGAGACGCTGATCCCGGACGACCTCTGGGAGCACGTCGTCGAGCCGATCCTGCCCAAGGACCTCTACGACGCGCGCAAGCTGCGCAAGAACTTCCTCGTCAACCCGACGGGGCGCTTCGTGATCGGCGGCCCGGTGGGCGACGCGGGCCTGACGGGCCGCAAGATCATCGTCGACACCTACGGCGGCATGGCTCGGCACGGCGGCGGCGCGTTCTCCGGCAAGGACCCGAGCAAGGTCGACCGCTCGGCCGCCTACGCCGCGCGCTACGTGGCCAAGAACGTCGTGGCGGCCGGCCTGGCCGAGCGCTGCGAGGTGCAGGTCGCGTACGCGATCGGCGTCGCGCACCCGGTGTCGGTGATGGTCGAGACGTTCGGCACCGAGGCGATCGGCCGCTCGCAGATCCTCGCGCTCATCAACGAGCACTTCGACCTGCGCCCGGGAGCGTTCCGCCAGTACCTCAAGCTCCACCGGCCGATCTACCAGAAGACGGCGGCCTACGGCCACTTCGGCCGCGAGGACCACGACTTCACGTGGGAGAAGACCGACAAGGCGCAGGCGCTGCGCGAGGCCGCCGGCCTCGGCACCGCCGCATCTTCGGTCGCCTAGATTTGGGAAGGGGCGTTCCCGGGTATGCCCCGGGGCGCCCCATGACCGACCTCAGGCTCGACACCGACTTCGTCGACTACGCGATCCTGGCCACGTACTTCCTCGTCGTCCTCGGCGTGGGGCTCGTGGCCAAGCGCTACATCCACTCGAGCCTGGACTACTTCCTGTCCGGCCGCTCGCTGCCGGCGTGGATCACGGGCCTGGCGTTCATCTCCGCCAACCTCGGCGCGCTCGAGGTGATCGGCATGTCGGCCAACGGCGCCCAGTACGGCGTCGCGACGGCCAACTACTACTGGATCGGCGCCATCCCGGCCATGGTCTTCCTCGGCCTGGTGATGATGCCGTTCTACTACGGCTCCAAGATCCGCTCGGTGCCGGAGTACTTCAAGCTCCGGTTCAACAACCAGAGCCACGTGCTCAACTCGGTCAGCTTCGCGGTCGCGACCGTGCTGATCGCGGGCGTGAACCTCTACGCGCTGGCGCTCGTGCTCGAGCTGCTGCTCGGCTGGCCGCTGCTCGTCGGCATCGTCGTGGCGGGCGTGATCGTCATGGTCTACATCAGCCTCGGCGGCCTGTCCTCGGCGATCTACAACGAGGTCCTGCAGTTCTTCGTGATCGTCGCGGCGCTGCTGCCGATCGTGATCGTGGGCCTCGTCGACGTCGGCGGCTGGAACGGGCTGATGGACGGCATCCGGGAGAGCAACCTCGGCGAGGCGGGCCTGCACGTCCTCGAGGGCACGCAGCCCGGCAACGTCACGAACCCGATCGGCGCGAGCTGGATCGGGCTCGTCTTCGGGCTCGGCTTCGTGCTCTCGTTCGGCTACTGGACGACGAACTTCGCCGAGGTGCAGCGCGCGCTGAGCGCCAAGGACCTGAGCGCCGCGCAGCGCACGCCGTTGATCGGCGCCTTCCCGAAGCTCGTCCTGCCGTTCATCATGATCGTGCCGGGCATGATCGCCCTGGTCGTCATCCCGAACATGGGCAGCGCCGACGACCCGAACCTCGCGTACAACAACGCGTTGCCGCTGCTCATGAACGAGTACCTGCCGAACGGCATGCTCGGCCTGGCGATCACCGGCCTCATGGCCTCGTTCATGGCCGGTGTGGCGGCCAACGTGTCGGCGTTCAACACGGTCATCACCACGGACCTCATCGAGCCGTACGTGCGGAAGAACGAGTCGGACGAGTGGTACGTGCGCTTCGGCCGCGGCGCGACGATCGTGGGCATCACGGTGGCCATGGGTACCGCCCTCATCGCCTCGACGTACGACAACCTCATGAACTACGTCCAGGCGCTGTTCTCGATCTTCAACTCGCCGATCTTCGCGGTCTTCATCATCGGGATGTTCTGGAAGCGGATGACGCCGTGGGCCGGCTTCTGGGGGCTCGCGGCGGGCATCACCACGGCCCTCGTCACCTGGCTCGGCTACAAGATCGGCTGGTTCTCCTTCGGCTCGGATCTCGACGAGTCGATGTGGGGCTCGGGCCTGGCCTTCGTCGCGGTGGTGATCGTCGCGGTGGGCGTGACGCTCGTCACCAAGCCCAAGCCCGTCGAGGAGCTGCAGGGACTCGTCCACGGCATGGCGAACATCGACGAGGCCGACGCCCGCCGCGTCCACAAGTGGTGGGAGTCGCCGAAGCTGCTCGGCTTCACCGTGCTCGCCGGCGCCGCCCTCCTGACCATCATCTTCTGGTAGCCGATGCGAGACAAGATCAACCTCTTCGACCTGCGCCGCATCATCGGCGGCCTGTTCATCGTCTACGGGCTCCTTCTGACGGTGCTCGGCCTGTTCGACAGCCAGGAGGAGATCGACAAGGCCGCGGGCGTCAACATCAACCTGTGGGCGGGCCTCGGGATGCTCGTCTTCGCCGCGCTGATGATCGCCTGGGCGCTCCTCCGCCCGTTGTCGGAGGAGCTGGACTCAGAGCAGTCCGGCGGGGGGCCCGGGGACGACGCCGAGCGCCCCGTCGGGGACGGCGACGCCGGGCGGCAGTAGCGCCAGCACGGCGCCGCCGAAGCCGCCGCCGACCATCCGCGCGCCGGCGGCACCGGCCGTCTTGAGGCGTTCGACGGTGGCCTCGACCTCGGGCACCGAGGCGGCGTAGTCGTCGCGCAGGCTGGCGTGCGAGGCGTCGAGCAGGCGCCCGACCTCCTCGAGCTCGTCGGCCCGCAGCGCGGCGATGGTGGCGTCGACGCGCACGTTCTCCGTGATCACGTGGCGTGCGCGGGCGCGCAGCGGCTCGGGCAGGCCGTCGATCTCGGTGGCCTCGCGCAGGCTGGCGACGCCGAGCGCGGCGCACGCCTCGCGGCACTCGCGGCGGCGCTCGTTGTAGCCCGAGTAGGCGATCGAGTGGGTGGCGCCCGAGTCGAGCGTGACCAGCGTCCAGTCGCCCAGTTCGAGCGGGACGGCTTCGATCTCCAGCGACGCGAAGTCGATCCGGACGGCGTGGTCCGGCTCGCTGCACAGCGCGGCGAGCTGGTCGAGCAGGCCGGTGTGAGCGCCGACCCAGTCGTTCTCCACCCGCGAGCACAGCTTGGCCAGCTCGACCCGGTCGGACGGCTCCTCGCCAAGCAGTGCGAGGCAGAGGGCGGTCTCCAGCGCCGCCGACGACGAGAGGCCGGCGCCCTGCTCGAGGTCGCTCTCGATGGTCAGCCGCATCGGGCGCAGCTCGAAGCCGGCGGCCTGGAGCTCCGCGACGGCGCCGCGCACGAACGCGCGCCAGCCCTCGACAGGCTCCGGCCGCTCGAACGCATCCTCCTCGCCGAGGTCGAGCGCGCGCGCCTCGAACCGCCTGCCGGCGAGCGGCTCGGCGGTCACCGTCACGCCGCGGTCGATCGCGAACGGCAGAGCGAGCCCGGCGTTGTAGTCGGTGTGCTCGCCGATCAGGTTGACGCGGCCCGGTCCGCGCGCGCGGACCGTCTCAGCCAAGGCGCTCCCGCATGACGGCGACGGCGTCCTCGCTCGAGTCGATCAGCAGGTAGCGGCGGCCGAGCGCGGCGGCCACGGCGCCGAGCGTGCCGGAGCCGGCGAACGGGTCCAGGCACAGGTCGCCGGGGCGCGAGGAGGCCTGCACGAAGCGGCGGATCAGCCCCTCGGGCTTCTGCGTCGGGTAGCCGGTCTTCTCGCGGCCGGTGGGGGAGACGATCGTGTGCCACATCACCGAGGTCGGCCGCTTGCCGCGCTCGCGCTGCTCCGGGGTGACCAGGCCGGGCGCCATGTAGGGCTCGCGGTCGACCGCCTCGCAGTCGAACCAGTAGCTGCGCGGGTCGCGCACGTAGACGAGGATCGTGTCGTGCTTCTGCGGCCAGCGGCTGCGCGCTTTGGCGCCGTAGTCGTAGGCCCAGATCAGCTCGTTGAGGAAGCACTCGCGGCCGAACAGCTCGTCGAGCAGCAGCTTGGCGTAGTGCGCCTCGCGGTAGTCGAGGTGCAGGTAGAGCGTGCCCTCGGGGCTCAGCACGCGCCGCAGCTCGCGCAGCCGCGGCTCCAGGAAGCCCAGGTAGTCGTCGAACGAGTCGCGATAGGAGGACTGCTGGAGCAGCGTGGTTGCATAGCGGCGGCCGCCGAAGCCCGTGCGGTCGCCGGTCTCGGACGCGACGGCGGCCAGCGTGCGGCGCTCCTGCGTGCGCCCGGTGTTGAACGGAGGGTCGGCGTAGACCATCTGCACCGAGCCCTCCTCCAGCTCCCGCAGGAGCGGCAGGTTGTCACCGAGGACGATCCCCTCCACGGCGGGCGAGGCTACAGCGTGGCCTCGACGGGATGGGTGCCGCCGGTGACGGTCAGCGCGCCGTCGCTGACCGGCTCCCGGCACGCCTCGCAGACCGTGAGAGCGTGGAAGTCCTCGCCACAGGTGTGCTCGAAGATCACGGGCTCGCTGCCCGGGTTGACGTGGCGGTCGCCCCACTCCTTGAGCTGCAGCAGGACCGGGTGCAGCTCGCCGCCGGCCTCGGTCAGGAGGTACTCGTGGCGCGGCGGGCGCTCGCAGTACAGGCGGCGCTCGACGATCCCCGCGCCCTCGAGCTCGCGCAGGCGGCGGGTGAGGACGTCGCGCGGCGCGCCGGTGCCGGCCGCGAGGTCGGTGAAGCGCGTGCGTCCGTAGCGCAGCTCGCGCACCACGAGCAGCGCGTACGGGCGCCCGACGAGCGCCAAGGCGTCCGTGATCGAGCAGACGCGGCCGGTAGGTTTGCCTTCCGAACCCACTTTGCTAGCTTCGTGCCCGGAGGGTTGGCAAACCAAACCGAGAGGGCAGTCAATGAGCGGGCAAACGATCGTGCTGATCCACGGCTTCTGGGTCACGCCGCGCAGCTGGGAGGACTGGGTCGCGCGCTACGAGCTGGCCGGCCACCGGGTCATCGCGCCCGCCTACCCAGGGTTCGAGGTCGAGGTCGACGCGCTCAACGCCGACCCGTCGCCGATCGAGGCGGTCACGGTGCCGCAGATCATCGAGCGCCTCGAGTCGATCATCGGCGAGCTGGACTCGCCGCCGATCCTGATCGGCCACTCGGCCGGCGGCGTCTTCACCCAGATCCTGCTCGACCACGGGTTCGGGGCGGCCGGCGTGGCGGTCAACTCGGCGCCCACCGAGGGCGTCAAGCGCGTGCCGCTGTCGCAGATCAAGGCGACGTTCCCGGTGCTCAAGAACCCGGCCAACCGCCACCGCGCCGTCGGCTTCACGTTCGACCAGTGGAACTACGCGTTCACGAACGGCTTTCCGGAGGACGAGGCCCGGCGCCTGTACGAGCGCTACCACGTCCCCGCCTCGGGAGAGATCTTCTGGGGCAGCGCGCTGGCCAACATCCACCCGGGCAAGGACGACAACTGGGTCGACTACAAGAACGAGGCGCGCGCCCCGCTCCTGTTCGTCTCCGGCAGCAATGACCACCTGATGCCGCCGTCGATCCAGCAGTCCAACGCCAAGCACTGGAACGACAAGGTCGTCACCGAGGTCAAGGAGTTCGAGGGCCCGCACCTGCTGCCCTCCTGGCCCGGCTGGGAGGAGGTCGCCGACTACGCGCTCGACTGGGCCGTGCGGCACGCGGGGCAGACGAGCACGGTGTGAAAGTCACCCACATCGGCGGTCCGACGGCGCTGATCGAGATCGGCGGCTGGCGGCTGCTGACCGACCCCACCTTCGACGAGCCCGGCCGGAGGTACAACTTCGGCTGGGGCACGTCGTCGCGCAAGGTGGCCGGGCCGGCGATCCCGAGCAGCGAGCTGGGGTCGATCGACGCGGTCCTGCTCTCGCACGACCATCACGACGACAACCTCGACGACGCCGGGCGGGCGCTGCTGCCGTCGGCCGGCGTCGTCGTCACCACGGCCTCGGGCGCGCGGCGGCTCGGGGGCGGCGCCGTCGGGCTCACGCCGTGGGAGACCACGCGGCTCGAGGCGCCGGGCAAGTCGGTGATCGAGATCACGGCCACGCCGTGCCGCCACGGGCCGCCGCTCAGCCATCCGCTGGTGGGCGACGTGATCGGCTTCGCCCTCACCTGGGACGGCAACGGCGTCTGGATCACGGGCGACACGGTGCTCTACGACGGCATCCGCGCCGTCGCCGACCGGCTCGAGATCGCCACCGTGCTGCTGCACCTCGGCGGCGTGCGCTTCCCGGTCACCGGCCCGCTGCGCTACACGATGACCGCGCGCGAGGCGATCGAGCTGTGCCAGCTGATCCGCCCGCGCCTGGTGATCCCGATCCACTACGAGGGCTGGTCGCACTTCAAGCAGGGCCGGGCCGCGATCGAGCGTGAGCTGGAGAGCGCGCCGGAGGACGTGCGGCGGCGCTTCCGCTGGCTGCCGATCGGCGAGGCGGTCGACCTTGCGGCCTAGTACCAACGAATCCGAGGCTGGGGGCGAGTGGTCCGGCTGGGCTGGGTGAAGAGGTTCTTGAGCATGGATTGCATCCTAGTACATATCTTCCTAGGAAGCAAGTTACTGGGACACAAATTTATGTAGGCTGCGCTGCGTGCCTGAGCGCGACGGTGTCGACCTGATCATCGAGCAGTGGCAGCGCGAGCGGCCCGACCTCGACTCCTCGCCGATCGGCATCGTCGGCCGCGTCTCGCGGCTGGCCCGCGAGATCGAGGATCGGCTCGAGCCGGTCTACCGCGAGCACGGGCTCGAGCCGGGCTGGCACGACCTGCTGGCCACCCTGCGCCGCAGCGGCGGGACCCTGCGGCCGACCGACCTCACGAACGCGTCCATGCTCACCTCGAGCGGGACGACGAAGCGGCTGGACAAGCTCGAGGCGGCGGGCCTGATCGCCCGCACCGCCGACCCGGACGACCGGCGCGGGACGCTTATCAGCCTCACGGCCGCCGGACGGCGTCTGATCGACGAGCTCACGCCCGCGCACCTGGCCAACGAGCGGCGGATCCTGGGCGCGCTGAGCGAGGCCGACCAGCGGCGGCTCGCGGACCTGCTGCGCAAGCTCCAGCTCGGCCTGCCGGAGGGGTGAGAGCGCCGAGCCGGCGCCTATGGTCTTCGGACCGTGATCGCCCGCGTCGAGCCCCTCACCACCACCCGCCGCCTGTCGGGCCCGTTCGACTACCGGCTGCCCGCCGATCCGGTCGACGTCGGCTCGATCGTGCGCGTGCCGTTCGGGCGCCAGGCGCTCGACGGCGTGGTGGTCGCGCTCGCCGATGCCAGCGACGTGCCCGACGAGAAGCTCGTCACGCCGACCGCCGTGCGCGGCGAGTCGGTGCCGGGCGACCTGGTGGAGCTGGCGCTGTGGATGGCACGCGAGTACTGCTCGACGCCCGCGCGGGCCCTTTCGCTCGTGCTGCCGCCGCGCGGGCGCGAGCGCACGCAGCTGTGGGCCGAGCGCACCGCCGCCGAGCTCGACGGGCAGCGGCTCACCGCCAACCAGCGCGCCGTGCTCGAGCGGTTGCCCGGCCCGGCGGGCGCCGACCTGGCCGCCCTGCGCCGGCTCGAGGCGCGCGGGCTGGTGGCGATCGCCACGCGCGCGCAGCGCCGGGTCCCGCGCACCAACGCCGCCGCCGACCGCGCGGTCGAGCTCACGCCCGACCAGCACGCGGCGCTCGAGCGCGTGCGCGCCGGTGGCTCGCACCTGCTGCACGGCGTGACCGGCTCGGGCAAGACCGAGGTCTACCTGCGCGCGGCCTCCGACGCGCTGGAGCGTGGCCGAGGGGTGATCGTGCTGGTGCCCGAGATCGCGCTCACACCACAGACCGTCGCGCGCTTCCAGGCGCGCTTCGGCGACACCGTGGCGCTGCTGCACTCGGCGCTGGGCGAGGGGGAGCGCTACGACGAGTGGCGCCGGCTGCGCTCCGGCGAGGCGCGGATCGCGGTCGGCCCGCGCTCCGCGGTCTTCGCCCCGGTCGCCGACCTCGGCCTCGTGGTGATCGACGAGGAGCACGACAGCTCGTACAAGCACGAGGGCGACCCTCGCTACGACGCGCGCGCAGTCGCCGCCGAGCGCGCCCGCGGCGCCGGTGCCACGCTGCTCGCCGGCTCGGCCACGCCGCGGCCCGAGAGCTGGCACGGCCTTCCGCACCTGCGCCTGCCGAGCCGGGTCGACGCGCTGCCGCTCCCGCCCGTGCGCGTGCTCGACATGCGCGGCGCCCAGCACCCGCTGCACCCGCTCACCCGGCGCGCGCTGACGGCGGCGCGCAAGTCGATCGTCCTGCTCAACCGCCGCGGCTGGTCGAACTTCCTCACGTGCCGCTCGTGCGGGAAGGTGTGGGAGTGCCCGCAGTGCGAGGTCGCGCTCGTGCTGCACCGCGCCGAGGGCGTGATCGCCTGCCATCACTGCGGCCACCGCGAGCGCGTGCCGAGCCGCTGCAACGCCTGCGGCTCGCTGGCCGTCGCGCGCTACGGCGCCGGCACCGAGCGGATCGAGGCCGAGCTGCGAGAGGCGCTCGACGTCCCGGTGTTCCGGCTCGACGCCGACACCGCAGGGGCGAAGGACGCCGTCCCGGAGCTGCTCAGCCGCTTCCACGCCGCGCCCGCGGGGCTCCTGCTCGGCACCCAGATGGTGGCCAAGGGCCACGACTTCCCGGACGTGACGCTCGGCGTGGTGCTCGACGCCGACAGCACGCTGCGCTTCCCCGACTTCCGCGCCGAGGAGCGCACCTTCGCGCTGATCGCCCAGCTCGCCGGGCGTGCGGGCCGCGGTCCTGAGGGCGGGCGCGTGCTGGTGCAGACGACGGCGCCCGACGCGCCGTCGATCGAGGCCGCCGCCCGCCACGACAGCGACGGCTTCCTGGCCGGCGAGCTCGAGCGCCGGCGCGCTCTGCGCTACCCGCCGTTCGCCGATCTCGTCCGCGTGGTCGTGTCCGCCGAGGCGGCCGAGCCGGTCCGCGCGGCCGCCGCCCAGGTCGCCGAGGGCATCGGCGCCGGGGTGGGGGAGCGCAGCGAGATCCTCGGCCCGGCCCCGCTGTTCCGCCTGCGCGGTCGCGAGCGCCGCCAGGTCGTGGTCAAGACCGGCGAGCGTGCGGTCGCCGTCCGGGCGGTGGCCGCCGCCGTCGAGTCCGCTGCGCGCGACCGCGCGCTGCGCGACGTCGCCTTCTCGGTCGACGTCGACCCGCAATAGGCGTGGCTAGACTCGACGGTTCGAATGGCACAGGAGCAGCAGACCGCCGCCCCCGAGGCTGAGGAGACGCCGCAGGACCGGCTCGATCCCGCGACTCGCGCCAAGCGCGAGGTGGCGCTGCGGCACGTGCGCAAGTACGGCGACCCGGTGCTGCGCAGCCGCGCGCGGCCGGTCGAGGTGTTCGACGGCGCGCTCACCGGCGAGGTCGAGCGCATGGGCGAGCTGATGGACGACGCGCTCGGGATCGGGCTCGCCGCCACGCAGCTCGGCGTCATGCACCGCCTGCTCGTGTACCGCGTCGACCCGGAGGCGCCGCTCGGCGTCCTCGTCAACCCCGTGATCGAGTGGAGCGGCGACGAGGTCGAGACGCTGGAGGAGGGCTGCCTGTCGCTGCCCGGCGTCGGCGTCGAGGTCGAGCGCCCCGTCCGCGTGCGCGTGCGCGCCCAGGACGAGACCGGGGCGCAGCTCGTCGTCGAGGCGTCCGGTCTCGAGGCGCGGGTCATCCAGCACGAGGTCGACCATCTCGACGGCGTCCTGATCCTCGACCGCACGACGCGCGACCAGCGCAAGCAGGCGATGCGCGCGATGCGCGAGGCGATGGCCGGGCACCCGCCGCCCGAGCCTGAGATCAGCGCCTAGGGGTGCCCAACGGGACATCGCTCGACACGGAATGGCCCGTTGGGCGGGCCCCCGAGGGGCTTCTAGTGCGCACGGTCTACCTCGGCACCTCGGAGTTCGCCGCCGTGGTGCTCGAGCGGCTGGCCGACAGCCCGCACCGCCCCGTGCTGGTCGTCACCCGTCCGGACCGGCCCAAGGGCCGCGGCCGCAAGGTCTCCCCGCCGCCGGTCGCCGACCGCGCGCTCGAGCTGGGGCTCGAGCTGATCCAGCCCGAGCTCCTCCACGAGCCGGAGGCGCTCGAGCGGATCGCCGCCGCCGAGCCCGAGGTCGCCTGCGTGTGCGCGTACGGGGTGCTGATCAAGGAGCCGCTGCTGTCGGCCTACGAGATGATCAACGTGCACCCGTCGCTGCTGCCGCGCTGGCGCGGCGCCGCCCCGGTCGAGCGGGCGATGATGGCCGGCGACGAGCAGACCGGCGTCTCGATCATGCGCGTGACCGAGGCGCTCGACGCCGGCGCCGTCTGCGTCCAGGAGGCCGAGCCGATCCGCCCCGACGACGACTACGGCACGCTCGCGGCGCGGCTCGAGCGGCTCGGGGGCGACCTGCTGGTGCGGGCGCTCGACGAGCGGCCGCCGTTCGCCGAGCAGGACGAGTCGCAGGTGACCTACGCGCACAAGATCGAGGCCGCCGACCGGGCGCTCGATCCCGGCCGCTCGCCGGAGGAGCTCGAGCGCACGGTGCGCGCCCTTCGCCCGCACATCGGCGCTCGCGTCGCCGTGCCCGGCGGCGACTTCCTCGGCGTCATCGCCGCCCGCGTGGCCGCTGACGGGCCGGAGCCCGGCCGCGTGCGGGCCGACGGCGACCGGCTGCTGCTCGGCGCCAGCGGCGGCGCCCTCGACCTGACCGAGATCCGCCCGCCGGGCGGCCGTCCGATGGCCGCCGCCGATTGGTTGCGCGGGCGCCCCGATCCCCGCCTGACCGACTTCGCGGTCGCCGGTTAAAGCGGACCGGCCGCTCTGGGCGGCCGGTCGCGGTACGTATCCCCCAGAAGGTGGGTCAGGCGGCGGGCTGCGCCGGGGCCTCGGCGGCGGCGGGAGCCGTCTCCGGGGCGGGCGCGGGAGCCGCGGCGGGCGCGGCAGCCGGAGCCGGGGCCGGAGCTGCGGCAGCCGGGGCGGGCGCCGGAGCCGGAGCGACGGCCGGGGTCGGCGCGGCCTGGGCCTGGGCCTGGACCGGCTCGGCGGCCGGGGCCGGCTCGGCCGCCGGGGCGGCCGGAGCGTCGTCGGCCGGCGCGTCGTCGGCCGCCGGGGCGGGCGTGTCGACGGGAGCCTCGGGCTCGTCCGCGGCGGGGGCCGTGTCGGCCGGCGGGGCCGGGTCCTCGACCGGAGCGTCGGGCGCAGGCGCCGGCGTCGGATCGTCATCGCCGTCGTCAGCGGGATCCTCGACCTCGACCGGGTCGGGCTCGGTGGCGATCGGGCCGCTGCCTTCGTCGACCGGCGGAGTCTCGGGATCGGGGTCGACCGGCTGCTCGGGCGTGGGCTCGGCGGTACCGGGGTCGGTGCCCGCCTGCTCCTCGCCGGCGCTCGGGATGCCGTCGCCGTCGGGATCGTCGGCGCCGTCGTTCACGCCGTCGCCGTTCGAGTCGGGCGTCCACGGCTTCGAGCCGAGCTGCACCTCGACCGCGTTGCGCACGCCGTCGAGGTCGGAGTCGGTGTCGCCGTCGGAGATGCCGTCGCCGTTCGAGTCCGAGTTCGCGGCGGAAGTCTTGGTCCGGTACTCGTCGTAGTTCGGAATGCCGTCGGCGTCGCTGTCGGAGCTCGCGTCGTCGCGCAGCGGGTTCAGGCCCATGCGCTGCTCCCAGACGTCGGGCATGCCGTCGCCGTCGGAGTCGCTGAGGTTCGGGCTGTTGAAGCCGGAGCCGCCGAAGCCGTTGCCGGCCCCGTCGCTCTCGCCGCCGGCGCCCACGGTCACGGAGCCGCCGGTGCCCGTGCCGGGCGCGGAGACGCCCGTCGCGGGGGCCGGGACCACCAGCGTGGTGCCGCCCGGGCCCGGGATCGTGATGGTGCCGTCGCTCGAAGCGGTGCGCGAGGAACCGTTGTCAGCGACCGGCGGACGCTCGCCCGGCTTCATCTGGACGACCTCTTCGCGCCCCGGCTGGAGCGCGTCGGGCCATTCGGTCCAACCGAGGAGCGGAGCGCTCAAGGCTCCGACGCCGAGCACCCCAGCGACCAGTCCGGCTGCCACGGTGCCGGCGAACCGCAGATCGCGCAGAGCCGCCGGGCGGGTGCCCGTGCTCTCGCGATTGGTGTTCGTCAGCGACATGTTCAAATCCCCTTCCGAGGCAGCTATCGGCAAGTTCTACGGGGTGCTTTAGCCTCGATGCCATGGAGATTGAGCGTTTCCGCGCCGAAATGGACGAACGTTCGACGCTTTTCCGAACACGCTGGAAATAGCCGCAAATTGCACATAAGCGAAAATCAGGAATCTGGACGGATAACCGAGCGAGCAGCCGCCATCACCGGAATTTCACCCGCTCGGGCCTGCGCGTACACGGTCATTCGGCGGGTCTTCGAGGAGGGCGCCTACGCCGACCGCGCGCTGCACGGCGAGGCGCGCCGTCACGGCCTGCAGCCGCGTGACCGGGCGCTCGCCATGCGGTTGGCGTACGGGGTGGTCCAGCGCCGCGCGACGCTCGACCACGTGGTCGAGACGCTGGCCGGGCGGCCGGTGTCCAAGCTCGAGCCCGCCGTGCTCGCCGCGCTGCAGCTCGGCGTGCTGCAGCTCGCGTTCCTCGACCGCGTGCCCGCCCACGCGGCGGTCGGCGAGTCGGTCGAGCTGGCCAAGCGCCAGTCGCCCCGCGGCGCCGGGCTCGTCAACGCCGTCCTGCGGCGCGCCGCCCGCGAGGCCCCCGGCCTGGTGGCCGCCCTGCCCGACGCCACGCCCGCCGAGGCGGCGCTCAAGCACTCGCATCCGGAATGGATCGCCGAGCTGTGGTTCGACGCGCTCGGCCCCGCCGAGGCGCGCGCGCTGATGGCGGCCGGCAACGAGCCCGCCGAGGCCGCCGTCCGGATCAACACGCTCAAGACGGAGCGGCTCGAGCTGCCGGTCGCCGCGCATCCCGCCGAGCTGCCCGAGGGCCTCGTCCTCGACGCTCCCTTCGACGCGTTCTCGTCGCCGCTGTGGGAGCAGGGCCTGTTCATGCCGCAGTCGCGCGCCGCGATGGCGGTCGCGCGCGCCCTCGACCCGCGGCCCGGCGAGACGGTCCTGGACCTGTGCGCGGCCCCCGGCGGCAAGACGACCCACCTGGCCGCGCTGATGGGCGACGCGGGCCGCGTGGTCGCGGTCGAGAAGCACCCCGGGCGCGCGGACGCGCTGCGGCGCACCGCCGAGCGGATGGGAGCCACCTGCGTCGAGGTCCGCACCGCCGACGCCGCCGGCCCGCACGACGGGCCCTACGACCGCGTGCTGGTCGACCCCCCGTGCTCGGACCTCGGCACGCTCGCCGCCCGGCCCGACGTGCGCTGGCGCAAGGACCCCGAGACCCCGCAGGCGCTCGCGGCCGTGCAGGCCCGCCTCCTCGACGCGGCGGCCGAGGCGCTCGAGCCGGGCGGCGTGCTCGTCTACTCCACGTGCACGATCTCCCCGCGCGAGAACGAGCTCCTGATCGGCGACTTCCTGGAGCGCCGCGACGACTTCGCGGTCGACGAGCTGCCGTCCGACCTGCCCGTCTGGGACCATCCGACCGTGCCCGGCTTCCTCCAGACGCTTCCGCATCGCGACGGCACGGACGGCTTCTTCATCGCGCGGCTGCGGCGGTCGTGACCGACGACCACGTCGATCTGGGCGACGTCTGCCCCTCCTGCCACGAGCCCTGGCTCCGACCCACCAACCTGCCGGGCCGCTACCGCTGCGTGAACTGCCTGCACCGCTTCGAGCTGATGTCCGTGTGCCCCAACTGCGGCGAGCACTCGACGATCGTGCGGATGTCGGACACCGCGCTCTACGCGTGCAATCACTGCAAGGCGTCGATGCTCCAGCCCATATGACCCCCGCCGGCGTCGCTCCCTCGATCCTGGCGGCCGACTTCGCGCGCCTCGGCGAGCAGGTCGACGCGGTGCTCGACGCCGGCGCCCGCACCATCCACGTGGACGTCATGGACGGCCACTTCGTGCCGCCGGTCAGCATGGGCGCGCTGGTCGTCGACGCGCTGGCCGAGCAGATCCACGAGGCGGGCGGGATCGTCGACGTGCACCTGATGGTCGAGCAGCCGGAGCGTCACATCGAGGCCTTCGCGAAGGCCGGCGCCGACCACATCACGATCCACGCGGAGGCCACGCCGCACGTGCACTACGCGCTGCAGGCCGTCCGCGCCGCCGGCTGCACGGCCGGCCTCGCCCTCTGCCCCGGCACGCCGGTGGCGGCCGCGTCCGAGCTGGTCGGCGATCTCGACCTGCTGCTGTGCATGACCGTCAACCCGGGCTGGGGCGGGCAGGAGTTCCTGCAATCCTCGCTCGGGAAGCTCGAGCGGCTGCGCGCGCTGCTCGGCCCGGGGGTGGCGATCGAGGTGGACGGCGGGATCGACGTCACGACCGCGGGGCCGTGCGCGGCCGCCGGGGCGACCGCCTTCGTGGCCGGATCGGCGGTGTTCGGAGCGCCGGATCCGGGCAGCGCGTATCGCGAGATCGCTGCCGCCGCCCTCCCCGGATCGGGGTAGACGCGGTCACCGACTAGCCACCCGGGCGGGTACGGCCAGCCGTATGGCAGCGGTTCCACAACGTCACCAGACTTGTGAACCGTGGGTCACCGGGTCCTCATCGTGGACGACCATCCGTCGTTCCGCGCGACTGCGCGAGTCCTCCTCGAGGCGGAGGGCTTCGATGTGGTGGGCGAGGCTGCTGACGGCGCGTCGGCGCTCACGGAGGCCGGCCGGCTCCAGCCGGAGGTGGTGCTGCTCGATGTGCAGCTGCCCGACATCGACGGCTTCGACGTGGCGGCGCGGCTCACCGGCAACGACGACAGCCCGGTGGTGATCCTCGTCTCCAGCCGCGACTCGTCGGACTTCGGCCCGCTCGTCACCCGCTCGGGCGCCCGCGGCTTCGTGCCCAAGGCCGAGCTGTCCGGGGACCGCCTGCAGGAGCTCCTTTGAGCGGCCTCAACCGCGCGCTGGCCGCGATCGGCTTCGCCGCGCTGATCGCCGGTGCCGCCGCGGCCGCGCTGATCGCCTCCTCCGACCACACCCCGATGCCGGGCGCCGGCATCGTCATCGGCCTGCTGATCTCGTGGTCGTTCATCGGGACCGGCCTGTATGCGTGGTGGCGGCGGCCGGCCAACCGCTTCGGCGCGCTGATGACCGCCGTCGGGTTCACGTACATGCTCGGCGCGCTCACCGCGTCGGACGACCCGGTCGTCTTCACGGTCGGCGTCCTGCTCTCCAGCCTGTACTTCGTCGTCTTCGCACACATGCTGCTCGCCTATCCCGACGGGCGGCTCGAGCGCCCCTGGCACGGCTGGCTGTTGGCCGCGGGGTACGCCCTGTGCCTGGTCGGCTCGCTCCCGCAGCTGCTGTGGGGCTTCAACGAGCGGATGACCGACAGCTGCCCCGACTGCCCGGAGTCGGCCCTGCTGATCGAGAACAACGACACGCTGCGCGACGTCCTGAACGCCCTCGTGTCGGTGACCGGGGCGGTGCTGGTCGCGGTGATCCTCGTCATCCTCGTGCGCCGCTGGCGCGCCGCCACGGCGCCGCAGCGGCGGTCGATGGCGCCGATCCTGTGGTCGGGCGTGGCGATGATGGCGCTCCTGGCGACGTCGCTGGGCAGCGACGCCGCCGGCATCTCGCGCCTCACCGACGTGCTGGGCTGGGCCAGCCTGCTCGTCTTCGCCTCGGTGCCGTGGGTGTTCCTGATCGGCCTCGTGCGCAGCCGCGTGGCGCGCGCGGGCGCGGTCTCCGAGCTCCTGCTGCGGCTCGGCGAGGCTCCCGGCACCGGCACGCTGCGCTGCCGGCTCGCCGACGCCCTCGGCGACCGCTCGCTCCAGCTCGTCTTCTGGCTCGAGGACAAGGGCAAGTGGGTCGACTCCGAGGGCCACAAGGTCGAGCTGCCCGAGGACGACACGGGCCGTGCGTGGACTGCGGTCGAGCTCGAGGGCCGCCGCGTCGGCGCCATCGTGCACGACCTGACGCTGTGCGAGGACCCCGACCTGCTGCGCTCGGTGGCCGCCGCCGCGGGCCTCGCGATGGAGAACGAGCGCCTGCAGGCCCAGCTGCGCGCCCGCGTCGAGGAGCTGCGCACCTCGCGCGCCCGGATCGTCGAGGCCGGCACCGACGAGCGCCGCCGGCTGGAGCGCAACCTGCACGACGGCGCCCAGCAGCGGCTGGTCGCGCTCTCGCTGACGCTGCGGCTGGCCCAGGGCAAGGTCCACGCGGACCCCGAGCGGGCGAACGAGCTGCTCGACGCCGCCCAGCAGGAGCTCACACTGGCGCTGGGCGAGCTGCGCGAGCTCGCGCGCGGCATCCACCCGGCCGTGCTGTCCGACCGCGGACTCGGCGCTGCGCTGGAGGCGCTCGCCGGGCGCGCGCCGATCGAGGTCGACCTCGCCGAGCTGCCGGGCGACCGGCTGCCCGAGCCGATCGAGGCGGCGGCCTACTTCGTGGTCGCCGAGGCGCTGACCAATGTGGCCAAGTACGCCCACGCCAGCCAGGCCACCGTGCGCGTGGCGCGCCTCAACGGACACGCCGTCGTGGAGGTCGCCGACGACGGCATCGGGGGCGCCGATCCCGACCGCGGGTCGGGCCTGCGCGGCCTCGCCGACCGGGTCTCTGCGCTCGACGGGCGCATGTCGCTCGACTCTCCCGCCGGGGCGGGCACTAGGCTGCGTGCTGAGATCCCCGTATGACCGAAGCCCTCCGCGTCGTGATCGCCGATGACTCCGTGCTGCTGCGCGAGGGTCTGTCGCGCCTGCTCGAGGAGTCCGGCTTCGACGTCGTCGGCCAGGCCGGCGACGGCGAGGACCTGCTGCGCAAGGTCGGCGCCCACAAGCCCGACGTCGCCGTCGTCGACGTGCGGATGCCCCCCACGCACACCGACGAAGGGCTGCGCGCCGCGCACCGGATCCGCGCCGAGCACTCGGACACGGCGGTGCTCGTGCTCTCGCAGTACGTCGAAGAGGCGTACGCGCTCGAGCTGCTCTCGGAGTCGACCGAGCGCACCGGCTACCTGCTCAAGGACCGCGTGGCCGACGTGGACACGTTCACCGACGCCGTCCGGCGCGTCGCCGGCGGCGGATCGGCGCTCGACCCCGAGGTCGTCGCCCTGCTGCTCGGCCGCCGCCGCCGCGAGGACCCGCTGGAGGCGCTCACTGCGCGCGAGCGCGAGGTGCTCGGGCTGATGGCCGAGGGCCGCTCGAACGCCGCCATCGCCGAGGCGCTGGTCGTGACCGAGCGCGCGGTGGAGAAGCACGTCACCTCGATCTTCTCGAAGCTCGACCTCACGCCGACGGTGGAGGACCACCGGCGCGTGCTCGCGGTCCTCGCTTACCTGCGCGCAGGCGACTGACCTCGCGTAAGTGCGGCTAGCCGCACCCGCGGTAACGAGCCTTCCACCCCTTCGGGTCCAGGCTCGTTGACCATTCTGTGCGCCATGAGTGACACGACGTCGCGCCCGATCGTCAGCACCACCGAGCTCCGTCGCGTGTACGGCGAGGGCGAGACGGCCGTCCACGCCCTCCGGGGCATCACCACCGGCTTCCCGAGCGGCCAGTTCGCCGCGATCATGGGCCCGTCCGGCTCCGGCAAGTCCACGCTGATGCACCTGCTCGCGGGGCTCGACCGGCCGACCGCCGGCTCCGTGGTGGTCGACGGCGCCGAGCTCGCCAACCTCGACGACAAGTCGCTCACGCGCCTGCGCCGCGACCGGCTGGGCTTCGTGTTCCAGGCCTTCAACCTCGTGCCGGTGCTGACCGCCGAGGAGAACATCCTCCTTCCGCTCACGCTGGCTGGGAAGAAGCCGGACCGCGAGTGGCTCGACAAGCTGATCGCCGCGGTGGGCCTCGGCGACCGGCTCGACCATCGCCCGTCCGAGCTGTCGGGCGGCCAGCAGCAGCGCGTCGCCGTGGCGCGCGCGCTGATCCACCGCCCCGCGGTGGTCTTCGCCGACGAGCCGACCGGCAACCTGGACTCGGCCTCGTCCGACGAGGTGCTGGCGCTGCTGCGCCAGGCCGTGGACGAGTTCAGTCAGACCGTCGTGATGGTCACGCACGACGCGCACGCGGCCTCGGTGGCCGACCGCATCGTCGTCCTCAGCGACGGCCGCGTCGTGCACGACGGCGGCGGCGAGACCACGGAGGGCGTGCTGGACCTGATGAAGGCCGTGGCCTAGTGCTCAAGGTCGCGCTGAAGGGCCTTCTGGCCCGGAAGCTGCGAACCGCGCTGACGGGCTTCGCCGTCGTCATCGGCGTGGCGTTCGTGGCGGGGACGTTCGTCTTCACCGACACCATCGACGCGTCGTTCAAGGACCTCTTCGAGCGCGCGAGCAAGGGCACCGACGTCTCGGTGCAGTCGCAGCGTGCCGTCGAGGTGGACTTCGAGGATCCGCCTCCGATGGAGGCCTCCACGCTCGAGCGGGTGCAGTCGGTCGACGGCGTCGCGGAGGCGGCCGGATCTGTGTCCGGTCAGGTCGCGCTGCTCGACCGCGAGGGCGAGCCGATCCTGTCCAGCGGCCCGCCGACGCTCCTGCTGAGCAGCGGCCCCGAGCGATTCGACCCGCTCACCTATCTCGAGGGCGGCCCGCCCGGGAGCGACGACGAGGTCGTCATCGACAAGGCGACGGCGGACGAGTTCGACTGGGGCGAGGGCGACACGGTGACGATCGCCGGCCGTCAGCCCAAGAAGGACTACACGATCTCCGGCGTCGCGCGACTCGGCAACAGCGACAACCTCGCCGGCTCGCGGATGGCGGTGGTGACGCTGCCCGAGGCCCAGCGCGTGCTGGCCCTGGACGGCTACATCGACATCTCGGTCGCGGCCGAGAGCGGCACCACGCCCGAGCAGCTCAAGGCCGCGATCGCCGCCGAGCTGGGCCGCGGCTACGCCGTGCGCACCGGCAAGGAGCAGGCCGAGAAGGCCGCCCAGGACCTGTCGAGCGCGCTGGGCTTCATCCGCACCTTCCTGCTCGTGTTCGCCTCCGTCGCGGTGCTCGTCGGCGGCTTCCTGATCTTCAACACCTTCGCGGTGACCGTGGCGCAGCGCTCGCGCGAGTTCGCGCTGTTCCGCACGCTCGGCGCCTCGCGCGGCCAGATCCTGCGCTCGGTGATCGCCGAGTCGGTGGTCATCGGCCTGCTCGCGTCGATCGTCGGCATCCTCCTCGGATTGCTCGTGGCCGCGCTCCTGCGCGTCCTCTTCGGCGCGATCGGCCTCGACCTCGGCAACGCGAGCGCGCCGCTTCAGGCCCGCACGATCACCATCTCGCTGCTGGTCGGCGTGATCGCGACCGTGGTCTCCGGCTTCGTGCCGGCGCGCCGCGCGACGCGGGTGCAGCCCGTCGAGGCGATGCGCGAGGCCGAGCCGCATGCGCCCACACGCCTGCGCAAGCGCCGCATCGCGATCGCGACGTTCGTCGAGCTGCTCGGCGTGGTCCTGCTGCTCTACGGCCTGCTCGGCGACCCAGGCCCCGCCAGCGCCACCGCGTCGGTGCTCGGGTTCGGCACGCTGCTGATGATCTTCGGCTTCGCCCTGCTGGCGCCCACGCTCGTGCGGCCGCTGAGCTCGGCGATCGGCAGGCCGCTCCAGAGCGTCCTCGGCCTGCCCGGCCGGCTCGCGCGCGAGAACGCGAACCGCCAGCCGCAGCGGACGGCGATCACCGCCTCGGCGCTGATGATCGGCGTCGCGCTCGTCGTGATGGTGGCCATCTTCGCCGCCGGCCTGCGCGCGACGATCGACCAGGGCATCGACGAGCAGGTGAAGGCCGCCGGCATCATCACCCACGACGACGGCTTCTCGCCGCTGCCGGTCGGAATCACCGAGGCGCTCGAGCAGGTCGACGGCGTCTCGGCCGTGTCCGCGCTGCGCTTCGAGACCGGCCGGATCGTCGGCAAGCAGGGCAACACGGGCGTGACCGGCATCGACGACGCCACCGTCCGTGACGTGCTGACCCTCAACTGGGACGAGGGCTCGGACGACGTGCTGTCGAGCCTCGGCGCGAACGGCGCCGCGATCAGCAACGACTTCGCCGAGGCCAACGACCTGGCGGTCGGCGACAGCGTGCGGTTCCTCACGCCGCGCGGCAACGAGGTCACCTACGACGTCAAGGGCATCTACGACTCGGCGGCCGGCTTCGTCGGAGGCATCGTGGTCAGCAACGCGTCGCTCGCGAGCGACTGGGAGTCCGAGGACATCGCCTTCGCGCTGGTGGCGGGCGAGCCGGGCTCGAGCCCGGAGGAGATCAAGAGCGCCGAGGAGAGCATCCTGGCGGACTTCCCGACCGCCAAGCCGATGACGATCGAGGACTTCAAGGACGAGCAGAACGAGCAGGTCAACGTGATCCTCTTCATCGTCCTCGCGCTGCTCGCCCTGTCGGTGATCGTCGCCCTGCTGGGGATCATCAACACGATGGCGCTCTCGATCCACGAGCGCACGCGCGAGCTGGGCATGCTGCGCGCCGTGGGCATGGGCCGCGGCCAGGTGTGGGTGATGGTGACCGGAGAATCGGTCATCACCGCGGTGATCGGCGCCCTGCTCGGCGTGGTGCTGGGCTTCGCGTTCGCCGCGATCCTCTCCCGCCCGCTGGCCGACGAGGGCTTCGTGTTCGAGGTCCCGTTCGGGATCCTGATCCTGGTCGCCTTCCTCGCGGCGATCGCCGGCGTGCTGGCGGCGATCCCGCCCTCCATCAGGGCTTCGCGGGTCGACGTGCTGAGGGCTGTGACAACCGAGTAGGCGGCTAACCTGTGCGGCCGCTGATGCGTGCCGCCCCGCCGGACCTCGAGTCTCTGAGCGCGCAGGAGGTGCTCGCCCACGTCGTGGACGAGTACCACCCGCGCCTGTACGTCGCCTGCTCCTTCCAGAAGGAGGCGTCGGTGATCCTCGACCTGCTGCTCGCGATCGAGCCCGAGGCGCGCGTCTTCACGCTCGACACGGGGGTCCTGTTCCCGGAGACGTACGAGACCTGGCGCCGCATCGAGCAGCGCTACGGGATCGAGATCGACGTCTACCGCGGCGAGTGGATCGACGGCCTGTGGCAGCGCGACCCGGACGCGTGCTGCGGCATGCGCAAGGTGGAGCCGCTCGAGCGCGCCCTGAGCGAGGTCGACGCCTGGATCACCGGCCTGCGTCGCGACCAGTCTCCCAACCGCGCGGACACCCCGAAGCTCGCGCCGGACCCCGGCCATCCCGGCAAGGTCAAGTGCGCGCCGCTGGCCGACTGGAGCGAGAAGGACGTCTGGCGTCACATCGCCGAGAACGACGTCCCGTATCACCCGCTGCACGACAGTGGCTACGCCTCGATCGGCTGCACGCACTGCACCGCGCCGGGCGGCGGCCGCGACGGGCGCTGGGCCGGCACCGACAAGATCGAGTGCGGGCTGCACCTCCCGGGCTCCTGATGGATCCGGCGACGATCCTGTTCGGCTTCGGCGTCGGGCTGCTCGTGGGCATCACCGGCATGGGCGGCGGCTCGCTGATGACGCCGCTGCTGATCCTCGTGCTCGGCGTCAAGCCGGTGGTGGCGGTCGGGACCGACCTCGCCTACGCGGCGATCACCAAGACGGTCGGCGGCTACCGGCACTTCACCAAGGGCACGGTGTTCCCACGCATGGCGATGTGGCTGGCGATCGGGTCGTGCCCGGCCGCGCTGGCCGGCGTCTGGCTGCTGAACCGCCTGCGGGACAGCATCGGCGAGGACTTCGACACCTTCATGCTGCTGTCGATCGGCGGCGTGCTGCTGCTGACCGGCGCCCTGGTGCTGCTGCGCGCGCTGGCGCTGGCCGACCTGGCGGCGCGCGAGCGCGGCGCGTTCCGCATGCAGACCCGCCACAAGATCGCG
This sequence comes from uncultured Solirubrobacteraceae bacterium, assembly GCA_963835525.1. GTDB lineage: Bacteria > Actinomycetota > Thermoleophilia > Solirubrobacterales > Solirubrobacteraceae > DASSUW01. The sequence goes on along the minus strand of CAWIFM010000004.1, from coordinate 871,672 downwards.
GCCGTGGCGCTGGGCGCGACGGTCGGCTTCGTGCTCGGCATCACGTCCGCCGGCTCGGGCACCCTGATCGCCATCGGCCTCATCCTCGGCTTCAGGCTCAGCCCTCACCGCGTCGTGGGCACCGACGTCGCGCACGCCGCCGTGCTGCTCTGGGTGGCGGCGCTCGCGCACGTGGTCTCGGGCAACGTCGACTACGGGCTGGCCGGCACGCTGTTGATCGGCTCGATCCCGGGCGTGTGGCTCGGCGCGCACGTCGCCACGCGGACGCCGCAGGACCTGCTGCGCGGCGCGCTGGGCGTCGTCCTGCTGGCCTCCGGGCTGGGGCTGCTGAGCAAGGCCGGCCTCGAGCTGCCCGTCGTCGTGCTGGCCGGCTTCCCCGTCGTGCTGGCCGTCGTCGTCTTCATGATCCTGCTGCGCCGCCGTCCGCCCGTGGAGGCGCGCGCATGAATCATCTGGATCTCCTCGAGGCGGAGGCGATCCACGTCTTCCGCGAGGTGGCGGCGGACCTGGAGCGTCCCGTGCTGCTGTTCAGCGGCGGCAAGGACTCGATCGTGATGTTGGAGCTCGCGCGCAGGGCGTTCCGGCCGGGGGAACTGCCGTTCGGAGTCATGCACGTCGACACGGGGCACAACTTCCCGGAGGTCGTCGAGTTCCGCGACCGGCACGTGCCGGACGTCCTGGTCGCGTCGGTGCAGGAGTCGATCGACCGCGGCCGCGTCGCTGACGCGCCGTCGCGCAACCGGCTCCAGACCACGACGCTGCTCGACGCGATCGAGGAGCACCGCTTCGACGCGGCCTTCGGCGGCGCGCGCCGCGACGAGGAACGGGCGCGGGCGAAGGAGCGCATCTTCTCGTTCCGCGACGACTTCGGGCAGTGGGACCCGCGCCGGCAGCGCCCCGAGCTGTGGAACCTGTACAACGGCCGGGTGCGGCCGGGCGAGCACGTGCGGGTGTTCCCGATCTCGAACTGGACCGAGCTGGACGTGTGGGAGTACATCCGCAACGAGGGCCTCGAGCTGCCGTCGATCTACTTCGCGCACGAGCGCGAGGTGTTCGAGCGCGACGGCATGGTCTACGCCGCGTCGGACTTCCTGTCGCTCAACGGCGACCGGCCGTTCGTCGCGTCGGTGCGCTACCGGACGGTGGGGGACATGACGTGCACGGGCGCGGTCCGCTCGGAGGCGGCGACGCTCGATGAGGTGATCGCGGAGATCGCCGCCACGCGGATCTCGGAGCGCGGGGAGACGCGCGCGGACGATCGCGTCAGCGAAGCCGCGATGGAGGACCGCAAGCGCGAGGGCTACTTCTAGTGTTGCGTTTCGCCACCGCGGGCTCGGTCGACGACGGCAAGTCGACGCTGATCGGCCGCCTGCTCTACGACTCCAAGTCGCTGCTCGCCGACCAGGTGGCCGAAGCGGAGCAGGACCTGGCGCGGCTCACCGACGGCCTGCGCGCCGAGCGTGAGCAGGGCATCACCATCGACGTCGCCTACCGGCACTTCGCGACGCCTCGGCGGCGGTTCATCATCGCCGACACGCCGGGCCACGCGCAGTACACGCGGAACATGGTCACCGGCGCCTCGACGGCCGACGTCGCGGTCGTGCTGGTCGACGCGCGCGAGGGCCTGCTGACCCAGAGCCGCCGTCACGCGGCGATCGCCGGGCTGCTCGGCATCCCGCGGATCGTGCTGGCCGTCAACAAGATGGACCTCGTCGACTACGACGCCGACCGCTTCCGCGCCATCTGCGCGGACTTCCGCGCCTGGGCGGGCCGGCTCGAGGTCGAGGAGATCACCTGCATCCCGATCAGCGCGCTGAAGGGCGACAACGTGGTCGAGCGCTCGGAGGCGATGGACTGGTACCGCGGCCCGACGCTGCTCGACTTCCTCGAAGGGGCGCCGGCGGCGGGGGTGAAGGAAGGGCCGCTGCGGCTGCCCGTGCAGTACGTCATCCGCGCCGGCGAGCAGCGCGCCTACGCCGGCCAGCTCGCGGGCGGGACCGTGTCCGTGGGCGACGAGGTCGTGGTGCTGCCCAGTGGCCTGACCTCGCGCGTGTCGGCCGTCGAGGGCCCGGGCGGGCCGTTGGAGTCAGCGAGCGCGCCGCTGTCGGTGGCGGTCTCGCTGGAGGACGAGCTGGACGTCGGGCGGGGCGCGCTGATCTGCCCGCCGGCCCAGCGTCCGCTGGTGGCACGCGAGCTCGACGCCACGATCTGCTGGCTCGGCGAGTCTCCCGGACGGGTCGGCGGCCGCTACCTGCTCAAGCACACCACGCGGAGCGAGCCCGTCAAGCTCGACACCGTGCGCGAGACGCTCGACGTGGCGACGCTGACGCCCAAGCCGGGCGGCGACTCGCTCGGGCTCAACGACATCGCCCGCGTCTCGCTGCGCTGTGCCTCCGAGCTGGCCTTCGATCCGTACGCGGACAACCGCTGGATGGGCGCCTTCATCCTCATCGACTCGGCGACGAACGACACGGTGGGGGCGGGGATGATCGCCGCATGACCGACGCGCCGCGCTCGTCGAACGTCGTCTGGCAGCAGGGCATCCAGCGCGAGCAGCGCTGGGCCGCGCTCGGCCACGGCGGCGCCACGGTCTGGATGACGGGCCTGCCGGCCTCGGGCAAGTCGACGATCGCGGCCGGGGTGGAGGCGACCCTGCTCGAGGCCCGCCGCAGCGCCTACGTGCTCGACGGCGACAACCTGCGCCACGGCCTCAACGGCGACCTCGGCTTCTCGGCCGAGGACCGCGCCGAGAACGTGCGCCGCACCGCCGAGGTGTCGGCCCTGCTGGCCGACGCCGGCGTCGTGGTGCTGGTGGCGTTGGTGTCGCCGTACCGGGCCGACCGCGACGCCGCCCGCGCGGCCCACGACCGCCGCGGGCTCCCGTTCCTCGAGGTGTGGGTGGCGACGTCGCTCGAGGAGTGCGAGCGGCGCGACCCGAAGGGGCTGTACGCGCGGGCCCGCGCCGGTGAGCTCAAGCACCTCACGGGAGTCGACGACCCCTACGAGCCGCCCGAGTCGCCGGACGTGGTCGTGCGCGGCGACGAGCCGGTCGAGGAGGCCGTCGCGCGCGTGTTTGGCGCACTGCCCGGCTGAGGGCTATTCCTCGAAGACCTGCATCACCGCGCGGCGGCGGCGCGCGCGGAGGCCAGGTCCGCCGCGGGCGTGATCCGGACCGAGAAGTGGACCGGGCGCTTGCGGGCCAGCCGGCCGGTCAGGCGGACCGACAAGGTCGGTCCCGGGTCGGGAGCCGACGGCTGGCGGTCAGGCTGGATGATCGAGGCGGTCGCGCCCTTGACCCGGTCGATCGGCTCGACCACGTAGCCCGAGCGCTCGCTCTGCACGTAGAAGGCGGCCACGCCCATCACAGGCCGCTCGGCGGTCAGCTGGACGTCCTGGCCGTCGCGCAGGAGCGCCCAGACCGCCGCCCGCTCGCCGCCGGTGCTCGGGAAGAGCGCCTCGGCGCTGCGGCGCAGGCGCGTGGTGGCCTTCACCCTCCATTCGCCGATGATGGAGTTGCGGCGGAACGTGTAGGTCGAGCGCGCGTCGACGCCGCCGCCGGCGCGCCGGCCGGTCACGCGCAGGACGTCGAACGGGCCCGCGAACGGCCGCAGGGTCGAGCCCGAGCTGCCGACGCCCCACGGCGCGCGCAGCAGCCGCAGGGGCCGCACGGAGCGGCTGGATGCGGGCCGCGATGTGGCGAGCCGGATCCGGCCGTTGCGATTGCGCGCGACGATGCCGAAGGCGGACGGGACGCGGGCGCCGAGCGTGGCGGCGATCTCCTGGCGGCCGTCGTAAAGGCGCGCGAGGTCGATGCCGCCGTACGGATAGGCGCCGTTGGTGATCGCCGTGATCGCCGTGTTGTAACGCGGTGTCGTGACGGCCAGACGGCCGACGGCCGGGTCGAACGAGTAGAGCGCGGGCGGCTCGGCGCCGGGACGCGACGGGAGCCCGGCGGCGACCGCGCGGGCGACGTTGGCGGCCACCCGTGAGGCGGCGAAGAGCGCCTGCTTGTTCGACTGCGGCTTCGGCTTGAGCGGATAGAAGAGCCCGGGCGCCACGCCCTCGCCCTCGGGCAGCTTGCGCTCGTAGAGCTCGAAGCCCGCCTCGAGGATGTGCTTGGCCCACGACGCCTCGGCGTGCGAGGGCGACAGCCGCCCGCCGGCGGCGATCCCGATCAGCGCCTGCTGGGAGAGCGCGAACTTCTTCATCTGGTGCCAGCGGCCGAAGCTGAAGCCCGTGTCCCAGTTGACGTAGCCGCCGTGCGTCCAGTAGCCGGCGAGCACGCGGGTCATCCAGCGGCGCAGCAGCGCCTCGTCGCCGGCCGGCAGCGGCTGCATGCCGCGCGCGATCGCGCTGTCGTAGAAGCGCACGACCGACGCGACGATGTTGGCGTACTCGGCCGACTCGATGTTGAGCTTCGAGGTCGGCAGCGCGTGCGGGAGGTAGTGGAACTGCATCCCGGGGCCGAGTGAGCCCGCGGTGTTCGGCGCCGGCGCGCGGATGCCGCGGACCAGCGCGGCGAACTGCCCGCGCAGGTCGCGCTGCAGGTAGACCGGGTTGCCGGTGGCCAGTGCGGCCGCGTTGTAGACCTCGCCGTACCAGTTGACCTGGTTGAGGATCAGGGCCGGGTAGCGCCAGTACGGCCCCTCGGCCACGCGCCGCAGGCGGTCCTGCATCAGCGCCTGGACCGCCGGGTCGATCCCGAGCGCGTCCTTCGCCTGCCACGCCATCGCCAGCCCGTCGGTGACCTCGCCGTCGACCACCAGGTGCTGGGCGGTGTTCGGCTCGGTCATCGAGGCCACCCAGCCGGGCACGTGCACGTGGCTGCCCGGCGGCGGATCGACGATCGTCTCCATCCACGGGGGCGAGCTCATGAGCTGCGCCGCGATGCTGCGGGCGCGTTCGTCCTGCCGCGAGGCGCCCTCGTGGCCATGTAGCGCCGCCGCCGAGTGCAGCAGCAGCATGTTGGCGTTCATCATCGAGTCGACCGAGGACGAGCCCGGCCGGTAGCGGCCCAGCTCGGGGTTCCACGTGTCGTCGAGCCGCCGGGCGAGCTTGTCGGCGAAGTCCCAGTAGCCGGCCTCGTCCCAAGCGAGCGCGGGCGCGGGCAGGCAGACGAGGATCACGCCGGCGAGCAAGCCGGCGACGGCCGCGCGCATCAGCGCAGCCAGGTGCGCATGATGGCGTTCGTGAAGCCGAGGCCGTAGCGCAGCACGGCCGGCTTTTTCGAGTGCCCGTGGATCCGGCGGTCGACGGTCACGCCGACCTCGGTGGCGGGGATGCCGCGCTTGATCGCCTCGATCATGAACTCCGAGGTGTGGAACTGCTCCTGGCGCAGCACGAGCTGGGGGAGGACCGAGGCCCGCACCGCCCGGTAGCCGTTCGAGCAGTCCGAGACCTTCGTGCGCGTGATCATCGAGACGACGCGGTTGAAGAAGACGATCCCCATCTCGCGCGCGACGTGGTTGGGCTCGGCGTGGCCGAGCACGCGCGAGCCGTGCGCCATGTCGACGGTCCCGTCCGCCACGGGGCCGACGAGGCGCTCCATCTCCTCGGGGCGGTGCTGGCCGTCGGCGTCGAGCGTGACGACGATCCGCGCCCCCGAGTCGACCATCAGGCGGTAGCCGGTTCGCAGCGCGGCGCCGCCGCCGAGGTTCGTGACGTGGCGCGCGACGGCGGCGCCGTGCTCGCGCGCGATGTCCCCCGTCCGGTCGCGCGAGCCGTCGTCCATCACCAGGATCGCCGTCTCCAGCCCGCAGACCTCCGCAGGGATGCGCGGCAGCACCTGGCCGATGTTGTCCTCCTCGTTGTACGCCGGGATCACGACCGCCACCTTGTCGCGGAACCGCTCCGGCAGCCCGGAGTTGCGGAACTCCTCCCACGCGATCCCCTCGAGCGTGGCCGAGAGCTTGCGCTCGATGCGGTTGTTCTGCACCAGCGAGCGCACGGTGAGCAGGAACAGCGCGATCACGGCGAAGACGGCGAGGCCCAGGATCCGGCCGCCGTTGCCGCGCTCGAACGAGAAGAGGCTGAGCACCGAGTCGAGCAGCTCGGTGCCCGCGACGATCAGCAGGGCGACGCCGGCGAAGAGCAGCAGCAGGACGTCGCCGTTGCGGAGCGTCCGACGGCGCCATACGGCGAAGACGATCAGCGCGGCCCCGATGACGAGGCCGGCGATCCGGAGGGCGGAGAGCTCCACGGCGCCCGCAGGATAGCGGTGGTTTCGGCGTCAACTGTCGCTCTGCGGGGTCGATAACCCGGCTATGAGCCTCATCCGCCGCACCGCCGCGCTGACCTGCGCGGCCCTGATCCTCGTCCCCGCCACGGCCACCGGCAAGACGCTGGTCGGCACCCCCGGCAAGGACCGGCTGCGCGGCGGCGACAACGGCAACGTCATCAACGGCGACGGCGGCGGAGACATCCTGCACGGCGGCGCCGGCGCGGATCGGCTGCTCGGCGAGTGGGGCGGCGACGACCTCTTCGGCTACGGCGGCGACGACTGGCTCGAGGGCTCCTCGGGCGGCGACATCCTCGAAGGCGCCGACGGCAACGACCACATGCTCGGCGGGTTCGGCGGCGACCGCATGACCGGCGGCCCCGGCGACGACTACATCAACGGCGAGGCGGCCGGCGACGACATCGACGGCGGCGCCGGCAACGACGAGCTGCACGGCGGCACCGCCACCGACCGCATCCGCGGCGGCGAGGGCAACGACGTCATCCACTCGACCACGGGCGGCGACCTGATCGACGCCGGCGAGGGCGACGACGTCGTGTGGGTCAACAACAGCACGGCGGTCGACACGGTCGACTGCGGCCCGGGCAACGACGTCCTGCACATCAACCCGTTCTCGATGGAGGGCGGCTGGTCGAACGCCAAGGCGTTGCGCGAGGGCCGGCTCACCAACTGCGAGCAGATCGTCGAGACCGCGCCGATCGTCGATCCCACGGCGGGCATCAAGGTCATGACGCCCGACGACGGCGGCCGCGCCGACGGCACCGAGCGCAACGACAACCTGCTCGGCTCCTACGGGTCGGACACGATCGTCGGCCTAGGCGGCAACGACATCATCTGGGCCAACCGCAAGCCGGACGGCACGAGCCGCGGCACCGACCACGTCGACGCCGGCGCCGGCGACGACATCGTCTACGGCGCCTCGCGCGGCGGCATCACCCACATCGACGGCGGCGACGGCAACGACTACCTGCAGGGCGGCGGCGCCGTGGCGACCAACTTCATCGCCGGCGGCGCGGGCGCCGACACGATCCGCCTCACCGGCGGCGGCCGCAACCGCGTCAACGCGGGCGACGGCGACGACATCGTCTACGGCTACTCGAAGGACGCCGCGCGGATCGACTGCGGTCCGGGCAAGGACTTCGTGAAGATCGGCTTCAACCGCACGATCCGCACACGCAACTGCGAGCGGGTCGAGAAGCGCTACAAGCAGCGGCGCTAGAACGTCTCGAGCGCCTTCTCGATGTCGGCCTGGGCGTCCTCGAGCGCCTGCGCCGGCGTGACGCTGCCCTCGAGCGCGGCGCTGACGTTCTCGTAGATCGCCTGCGAGATCTGCGGATACACGGGCGAGACCGGGCGTGTCTTCGCCTGGCCCACGGCGTCGCGCAGCTGGTCGGCGAACGGGTACTTCTCCTGCACCTGCGGGTCGTCGTAGACGTCGGAGATCACGGCGGCCTGCGAGTAGTCGCGCAGCGTCAGCAGCTGCTGGTCGGGGCTCGTGACGAAGTCGATGAACTTCAGCGCGGCGCCCGGGTTCTCGCTGAACACCGAGATGACCATGTTGTGGCCGCCGAGGATGCCGGCCTTGCCGCCGCCCTCGAAGCTCGGCAGCGGCGCGACGTCGAACTTGCCGCGCACCTTCGAGCCCTTCGCGTTGCCGAGCTCGTAGGCGTACGGCCAGTTGCGCATGAAGGTCGCCCGGCCGCTCTCGAAGTAGCGCCGCGCCTCCTCCTCCATGTAGGTGGTGACGCCGTTGGCGGCGACGCCGTCCTCGATGCCGTCGACCATCAGCTGCAGCGCCTTCTCGTTCTCCGGCGAGTCGATGGCCGCCGACCGGCCGTCCTCCGACAGCACCTGCCCACCGGCCGCGAAGGCGAGCTCGAGGAAGTCGACGGTCAGGCCCTCGTACGGCGCGCCCTGGTAGACGATGCCGCTCTCCTCGGCGCCCGTCTCGTAGACCTCCTGCCAGGTCTCGGGCGGCTCGGCGACCTGATCGGTCCGGTAGAAGAGGAACGCGGCGTTGGTCTGCTGCGGCATGCCCCACAGCTTCCCGTCGTAGTCGACCGACTCGAGCGTCGCCGGGATCAGCTGCTCCTTGCGCGTCTCCATGTACGGCGTCATGTCGTAGATCCACTTCTGCGACGCGAACTCCGCGGTCCAGATCACGTCCGCCCAGAACACGTCGCACTCGCCGGACTTCGCCTCCTGGCGCTGGACGAACTGCGCGCGCTGCTCGTCGGCGGAGGTCGAGAACTCGATCAGCTCGGCGTTGACCTCCGGGAACTCCTCGTTGAACGCCTTGGTGGCCGCCGTCAGGTTGCCCGACGTGTCCTTGCCCATGCAGAAGGCGATGTCGCCCTTCGCGCCCTCCATCGCGGCGACGTCCACGACGTCGGCGCCATCGGTCGAACCCGTCTCGCCGCTCGGCGCGGCGTCTTCGTCGTTGCCGCAGCCCGCGAGCACGAGCACGAGCACGGCCAGTGCCACCGTCCACTTGCGCATGTCGAGGTCCTGCCCGGAATGCGGTCAGGAACAACTCACCGAAGTACCCTGTCGCGCATGACCTCCAAGAACGCCCTGCGGCGGGCAGCGGCGTTCGCCTGCTGTGCCGCCGTCCTGATTCCGGCCACAGCGGCGGCTCGCACGCTCGTCGGCACCCCCGGCAAGGATCGCCTCGTCGGCGGGCCCAACGGCAACCACGTGATCAACGGCGACGGCGGCGGCGACAAGATCTGGGGCGGTCCCGGCAACGACCGGCTGCTCGGCGAGTGGGGCGGCGACGACGTCTACGGACGCCACGGCGACGACTACCTCGACGGCGGCTCGGGCGGCGACGTGCTCGAGCCCGGCCAGGGCAACGACACGACCTACGGCGGCTTCGGCGGCGACAAGATCAACGACGTCGACGGCAACGACTTCATCGACGCCGGCGCAGCGGGCGACGACATCAACGCCGGGCCGGGGGACGACATCGTCCACGGCGGCAGCGGCAGCGACGACATCCGCGGCGGCGACGGCGTCGACCAGATCTACACGACCAGCAGCGGCGACAACGTCGACGCCGGCGCCGGCGACGACTTCGTCTACGTCAACAACGGCACCGCGGTCAAGACCGTCGACTGCGGGCCCGGCTACGACACGCTGCACATCAACCCGATCGACATGCGCGGCGGCTTCTCCAACCGCCGCTCGATCCGTCGCGGCGAGATCAAGGCGGACACCTGCGAGAACATCCTCGAGGTCCCGCCGCCGCACGACCCCCTCAAGGGCAAGAAGAAGCTCACGCGCGACCGCGGCGGCCGCGCCAAGGGCACCGAGCGCAACGACAACCTGCTCGGCTCGCGCGGCCCGGACAGGCTGATCGGGCTCGGCGGCGACGACATCATGTGGGGCAACCGCCAGCCGGACGGCACGAGCCGCGGCATCGACCGGATCGACGCCGGAGCGGGCAACGACACCGTGTACGGCGCCTCGCGCGGCGGCCACACCAAGATCAAGGGCGGCCCCGGCAACGACTACCTCCAGGGCGGCGGCGTCATCTCGACGAACTACATCAGCGCCGGCACCGGGTTCGACACCGTCCGGCTCGTCGGCCACGGCTTCAACTGGGTGAGCGCGGGGCCGGGCGACGACATCGTCTACGTGTACTCGAAGGACCGCACGGTCGTCGACTGCGGCCGGGGCGAGGACACGGTGAGGCGCGGCAACAACCGCAACGTGAAGCTGAAGCGCTGCGAGCACACCGTCCGCCGCTGACTAGAATCGGCGCCCCATGGGGCGCATCCGGACGCTGCCAGAGCGCCGCGTCCTCGTGGCGCTCGGCCTGATCCTGCTCGTCGGCTTCGGGCTGCGGCTGATCGGCGTCTTCGACCCGATCGACTCCAGCTACCAGGGAGCCGACGCCGCGCGCTACGAGCGGATCGCCGCGCTGCTTTACACCGACCAGCAGTTTGCGGTCCCCGGCTCTGACGCCCCTTACGACTGGTCGCCGGGCGCGCCGTTGTTCTACGCCGGCCTCTACTACGTCACGGGCGGCGTGCACCCCGCGCTCGGGCGGCTGGCGATCGCGCTGCTCGGCCTCGTCACGATCGTGATCTGCTTCCTGCTCGGGCGCCGGCTCCAGGGCTCGGCGGCCGGGCTGCTCGCCGCGCTGCTGGCCGCCACCTACCCGGCCTTCGTCTTCAACACCGGCCGCCTGCTGAGCGAGCCGATCGCCGAGGTGACCGTGCCCGGCGCGGTGCTGGCCTTCCTGTGGGCGCTCGACCAGCGCAGCCGCTGGGCGTGGCTCGCGCCCGGCGTCCTGATCGGGCTCAGCGCGCTGGTGCGGCCCGAGTACCTGCTGTTCGGGCTCGCCTTCGCGCTGCTGGCGCTGATCAAGCGCGGCCCGGTGCGCGCGCTCGTCCTGGCGGCCGCCTTCGCGCTGCCGATCGCGCCGTGGGCGATCCACGTCTCGAGCGAGGTCGGCCGCTTCGTGCCGGTCACCACCGGGGCCGGCAAGGCGCTGTTCATCGGCTCCTATCTTCCCGGCGACGGCATCCACGACCGCGTCAAGATCCAGCTGATGGAGCGCTACCTCGGGATGCGCGACGTCACGCCCGAGCAGCGCGCGCGGCAGCCGATGGAGCCGCTGCTCGACCGCGTGGCGAAGCAGTACCCGGACCTCCCGCGCGACGCGGCGCTCAACCGGATCGGGCGCGAGAACCTGAGCCGCTACGCGCGCGAGCAGCCGCTCGCGGTGGCCGAGATGGTGGCCAACAAGATGCGCTGGATGTGGCGCGGCTCGAGCGGCGCGATGCTGTCCGCGCCCGCGGTCGTGCTCCAGGTCCTGATCGTCGCGCTCGGCGTCGTCGGCCTGATCGTGCTGGCCGTCCAGCGGCGCTTCGAGGCGCTGCTGCTCGGCGGCCTGATCCTCGGGCTGACGGTGTTCTCGGGCGTCGTGCTCGCCGCCCCGCGCCGCAACCTCGCCCTGATGCCGCTGGTGATGACGCTCGCCTCGACCGCCCTGGTGTGGATGGCGGTCCACGCCCGTGCCGCGATCCAGGCCCGCGGCCTGCAGCCGAGGCTCGAGCCGTGACCGCGGTGGCCGCCACGACACCGCGTGCCTGGATCGCCGCGTCACGGCGTGCTGATCGCGCTGGCGATCATCGTCGTCATCGGCCTCGCCCTGCGCGTGGAGTCGGCGCTCGAGCCGCTCGACGTGCGCCCGGGCACGGACTCCGCCGTCTACGCCTCGGTCGCCGAGCAGCTCTACGAGCACCAGAGCTTTGCGCTGCCCGGCGCCGCCAGCCCGTACGACTGGTCACCTGGCGCGCCGCTCTTCTACGCGTCGATCTACTACGCCACCGGCGGCGTCCACCCGGGCGCCGTCAGGCTCGTCGTGGCGCTTCTGGGCGCCCTCACGATCGTGCTCGTGTTCCTGCTCGGCCGCCGGCTGGCGGGACCGCTCGCCGGCCTGGCGGGCGCCGCGCTGTTCGCGATCTACCCCGTGACGATCTGGTTCACGGGCAAGCTGATGAGCGAGCCGCTGGCCACGCTCACGCTCACGGGCGCGGTGCTGAGCTTCTTCTGGGCCGGCGACCCGGGGCGGTCGCGCTGGACCTGGGCGCTGCCGGGCTTCCTGCTCGGCCTGACGGCGTTCGCCAGACCCGAGTACCTGGCGTTCATCCTCGTCTTCGCCGTCATCGCGCTGTTCCGGCGCGGGCCGGTGGCGGCCGCGATCCTCACGCTCGCCTTCGCGGTTCCGATCCTGCCGTGGACGCTGCACGTCTCGAACGCCGAGGGCCGGTTCGTCCCGATCAGCACCGGCGGCGGCAAGGCGCTGTTCATCGGCACCTACCTGCCGGGCGACGGCCTGCACCTGGACGTCAAGCGCGAGCTGCTGAGGCAGTTCGAGGGCCGCGAGGACATCCCGGCGACCGAGCTGAGCCGGATCAGCATGACGCCGCTGCTCAACCGCGTGGCCTCGAAGTACCCCGACCTCGAGCGCGACGCCGCGCTGCAGAAGATCGGCCGCGAGAACGCCGAGCGCTACCTGACCGAGCAGCCCTTCGACTTCGCCGGCATGGTGGGCGGGAAGATGTGGCACATGTGGCACGGCTCGGGCGCGGCCGGCCGCTCCACCTACGGCACGATCTTCCAGTTCACCGTGCTCGCGCTCGGCCTCGCCGGGCTCGTGCTGCTCGCGGTCCGGCGGCGCTGGGAGTTCTTCCTGATCGCGGCGCTGATCGTCGGCGTAACCGTCGTCGGCGGCCTGCTGCTGGCGGGCACGCGGCGCAACGTGACGTTGATGCCGCTGGTGATGGCACTGGCCGGAATCACGGTGTTCGTGCTGGCCCAACGCATCTGGCCCCGCCTGGCGAGCCGCTAGGCTGGCCCGCCATGCGAATCCTGATCCTCGGCGGCGACGGCTACCTGGGGTGGCCCACGGCGATGCGATTCTCGGCCCGCGGGCACGACGTCTTCATCGTCGACAACTTCGCCCGCCGCCGCTGGCATCACGAGCACGGAACCGACTCCCTGACTCCCATCCGCGGCCTCGCCGACCGCATCGACGCATGGCGCGAGGTCTCCGGCCGCGACATCCACGCCTTCGTCGGCAACATCGAGGACGGCGAGTTCCTCGACCGCGTGGTGGCCGAGGTGCTGCCCGACGCCGTCGTCCACTACGGCGAGCAGCCGTCGGCGCCGTATTCGATGATCTCCCGCCGCCACGCGGTGGAGACCCAGCAGACGAACGTCATCGGCAACCTCAACCTGCTGTTCTCGATCCGCGATCGCGTCCCCGAGTGCCACCTCGTGAAGCTCGGGACGATGGGCGAGTACGGAACGCCCAACATCGACATCGAAGAGGGCTTCATCGAGATCACCCACAAGGGCCGCACCGACGTGCTGCCCTTCCCGAAGATGCCGGGCTCGCTGTACCACCTCTCCAAGGTCCACGACTCGCACAACATCCACTTCGCCTGCCGGATCTGGGGCCTGCGCGCGACCGATCTCAACCAGGGCGTCGTGTACGGGATCGAGACCGAGGAGACGGCGATGGACGAGCGCCTCTGTACGCGCTTCGACTACGACGAGATCTTCGGCACCGCGCTCAACCGCTTCTGCGTGCAGGCGGTGATCGGCCACCCGCTCACCGTCTACGGCAAGGGCGGCCAGACGCGCGGCTTCCTCAACATCCGCGACACGCTGCAGTGCGTCGAGCTGGCCGTCAGCAACCCGGCGCAGGGCGGCGAGTTCCGCGTCTTCAACCAGTTCACCGAGCAGTTCACGGTGCTCGAGCTCGCCGAGCTCGCGCAGCGGTCGGGAGCCGAGCTCGGCTATCACGTCGAGATCGAGCACTTCGACAACCCGCGCGTCGAGCAGGAGGAGCACTACTACAACGCGGCGAACACCAAGTTGCGAGAGCTGGGACTCAAGCCGCACTACCTCGGCGAGGAGCTCGTGCGCTCGATGCTGGCGACGATCGACCGCCATCGCGACCGCGTGATCTCGCGCGCCATCGCGCCGAAGACCCAGTGGCGCCCCGGCGAGGCCGAGGCCAACGCGGAGCAGCTTTCCGCCGCCGCCGCCTCGCACGTCTGACCGCAACTTCCGCCGCCTCGACCATGTTGAAAGGACTCATGACCCGCCTGGTACTGATCACCACCCTGCTGGTCCTCGCCCTGGCGGGCCCTGCGTCGGCCAAGCTCACGGTCGGCATCGGCGAGCAGAACTCCGTGATCTTCACGGACAAGCGCTGGCAGGCGCTCAAGGCGCCGGATGTACGCTACGTGATGCCGTGGGACGCGATCAAGCGCAACAGCTGGGAGCTGGCGGTGCTCGACAGCTACATGACGCTCGCACGCCAGAACAACGCGAGGGTGCTGCTGAGCTTCGGCCACTCGGAGCGCCGCGGCCAGGAGCTCAAGATGCCGAGCCGCCTCCAGTTCATCCGCGAGTTCCGCAAGTTCCGCCGCCGCTACCCCGAGGTCAGGACCTTCCAGGTCTGGAACGAGGGCAACCACGGCACGCAGCCGACCTTCAAGAAGCCCGGGCGCGCCGCGCTGCTCTACAACTCGATGCGCCGCACCTGCCCCGAGTGCACGATCACCGCTCCCTCGGTGCTCGACGCGCCGAACATGACGCCCTGGATCAAGGCCTTCAAGCGCAAGACGCGCTACCCGGTGCGCGTGTGGGCGATCCACAACCACATCGACGCCAACCGCCACCGCACGAGCGGCACGCGCGAGCTGCTGCGGATCACCCGCGGCCAGCTGTGGTTCACGGAGACCGGCGGGATCGTCAACCGCTGGGTCGACGGCCGCAAGATCACGCGTTACAACCAGAAGAACGCCGTCCGGGCGATCCGCAACGTGTTCAAGCTCGCGCGCATCAACCGCAAGCGGATCACGCGGATCTACATGTACAGCTGGATCGCGCCGCCGGACCGCCGCCCTCGGTGGGACTCGGCCCTGGTCGGGCCTAAGGGCCAGACGCGGCCGTCGCTGCGGACGTTCCAGGCGCAGCTGCGCCGGATTCGATGACCCACAGCGCCACGGCCAGCAGCGCGGTCGTGGCGCAGTAGCCCGCCTCGACGGCCAGCACCGGGTCGTCGAGCGGCGCCACGAGCAGCCAGATCAGGAACAGCGCCGCCGAGGCCAGCCAGGCCACGGCGGCCTGGGCGCCGCGCCGGCGCGCCAGCGCCGCCTGGTTGAGCGTGCCGGCCGTCAGGTGGAAGCCCATGCCGAGGCCGACCAGCATCAGCCCGCCGCGCGCATAGTCGAAGTCGCCGCCGAAGAGCACGCCCATCGCCCAGGGCCCGATCAGGCCCAGCCCGATCACGACCGCGGCGGTGAAGCCCCCGATCGCCAGCACCGTCACCCGGATCGCATGCCGGAAACCGTCCCCGCCCACCCCGCCGCCGGTCGCGGTGATGCTTGACAAGTGGGGGAGGAGCGAGGTCTGGATCGCCTGGAAGAGCTGCAGCGGCGCGCGCGTGATGAGCAGGACGTTGAACACGAAGCCGGCCAGCGCGGCGTCCGCCGCCGTGGCGTCGACGGCGATCACCGGCCCGTTGAGCAGCGCCTGCTCGGCGACCATGATCGCCAGCACGGCGCCGGCGAACCCGGCGCCCTCGCGCATCGAGCCGCGCTCGCCCTCGGGCCCGCGGCGGCGCTCGATCGCCCACGGGAGGACGAGCAGCGAGACCAGCGGCGCGGCGGCGATGCCCAGCGCCACGACACCCTGCCCGGATGCGATGCCGACGGCCACGGCGAGCGCGAACAGGCAGCGCGAGCACGACTCCAGCAGCACCAGGGAGCCATAGAGGCCGAAGCGCTGGTGGCCGGCCAGCCAGCCGCGGGCGAAGTAGCTCGCCGCGTAGGCGAGCACGGCGACGACCAGCACCCAGTACAGCTCCTCCGAGCCGTCGAAGACGTCGTCGGTGATCGGCTCGCGCAGCGCCAGCGCGACGACGAGGAACGTGAGAGCCGCCGTCGCCTGGATGATCAGCGGCACGCGCAGCGGATGCCCCTCGTGCCCCTGCGCCCGGCGTGTCGCGATCGTGTGCGAGAGCAGCTGCTCGACCGGCCGGTAGATGATCGAGATGATCAGGAAGAGGACCGACCACAGCAGCGCGACGCCCTTGTAGTCCTCCTCGCTGAGGCTGTGGCTGGCCAGCGAGAAGTACGCGAACGTGACCAGCCCGGTCGTGGCGATGCCTATGGAGAGGATGCGGGCGCCGCGCCCGTACGAGCTAGACACGCACGAGGAGCATGGTCCACGGGAACGGCGAGCGCCGCTCGATGACCTCGCCGTGCCGCGCCAGGAGCCGCACGAAGCTCTGCTTGGACCAGTGGTTCACGTGGCCCGGCGTGTTCCCCAGGTCGCGCACGTAGGCGCCGCGCGCCAGGTTGAGCCCGCGCCACAGCGGCTCGCGCGGAACCGACACCAGCAGGTGCCCGCCGCGCGCGACGCGCGCCATCTGGGCGACCGTGTGCTCGGGGTCGGGCACGTGCTCGAGCACCTCGATCGCGGCGGCGAGGTCGAACTCGCCCTCCTCGAACGGCAGGTGCTCGGCCTTCATCACCTGGTAGGAGAGGTTCGGCGCCTGGCGTTTGGCCCACTCGGCCTGGATCGGCGGATCCTCGAGGTCGATCCCCACGATCCGCTGCACGCGCGCCGACCACTTGTGGGTGAGCACGCCCTCGCCGCAGCCGACGTCGAGCACCGAGCGCGGCGCGGCCTCGGCGAACAGCTCGTCGAGCGTGCGCTCGAAGCCCGCCATCAGCCGCTTCACGACCGGGTTGCTCGAGCCGTACTTGTCGTAGGTGTTGCCGGTGACCGTGCCCTCGGCGTCGCGCGTGACCGTGCTCACAGCTTCACGGCCTCGCGCTCCTCGGTCTTGCCGTGGCCGCCGGCGCGCGCGCCGGTGGTCGGCTCGCGGCCGCTGTCGGGCGCGCCGGGCTCGTAGTGCGACGGCGGGACGCCGAGCTCGAGCTCGATGCGGCGGACGCGCTCGAAGATGCGCTGCATGGTGATGCGCTGGCCCGACAGCAGGTCGCCCAGCACGCCGAGCGCGGCCAGCACCATGGCGGCGTTGAACAGCACGGCGCCGAGGATCAGCGACTGGACGTGGCCGGCGCCGTCGCCCTGCAGGAAGAAGTACGCGAAGCGACCCCAGACGAACAGGGCGGCCGCGCCGACCAGCAGCGCCGCCGTCATGAAGACCCGCAGCGGCTCGTACATCGCGTAGATGCGGAAGATCGACACGCCGTTGCGGCGGATGTAGGTCCACATCGACGGGAACAGGCGCGACTCGCGCAGCTTCGGGTTGGTGCGCACCGGCACGTGGTCGACCGCGACGGTCATCTTGCCCGCCTGGATGATCGTCTCCAGCGTGTAGGTGAACTTGGAGACGACCTGCATGGCGAGCGCGGCTTCGCGGTTGTAGGCGCGGAAGCCCGACGTGGTGTCCGGCACCGAGGTCTGCGAGGCCTGGCGCACGACCCACGAGCCGAGCCGCTGCAGCAGCTTCTTGGGTGCCGAGAAGTGCTCGATGGTCCCGACCTCGCGGTCGCCGACCACCATGTCGGCGTTGCCGGCCAGGATCGGCGCCACGAGGCGCTCGACGTCCGGCCCGTGGTACTGGTTGTCGGCGTCGGTGTTGACGATCACGTCGGCACCGAGCTTGAGCGCGGCGTCGAGCCCGGCCTGGAAGCTCGACGCGAGCCCCTTGTTGTTGGTCAGGCGCACGATGTGGTCGACGCCGTGCGTGCGCGCCACCTCGACGGTCCGGTCGGTCGAGCCGTCGTCGATGATCAGCCACTCCACGCTCTCGAAGCCCTGCAGCTCGCGCGGAAGGTCGGCCAGCGTGACTGGGAGCGTCTCCTCCTCGTTCAGGCACGGGATCTGGATGATCAGCTTCATGGGTGCGCGGTAAGACGGTATCGCCTCGTCATCCTGTATCCGCTCAATGGAAGGCCTGACCCTCACCCGGCGGCCCGCGCTGGCCCGCGGGCGCTCGATCGACGCAGAGCTGATCGCGCGCGTGGCGTTCGGGCTGCTGTGCCTGGCCTTCGTCATCGGGTTCTTCGTGTACCCCACATATCCCAACTACGACTCCTACTACTCGCTGCTGTGGGGGCAGGAGGTGCTGGATCTCACGAAGCCCGGCTTCGAGGGCTTCCGCGTCCCGACCGAGCACCCGCTGGCGATCGCGCTCGGAGCGCTGCTCTCGCTGTTCGGCGAGAGCGGCGACCGGCTGTTCATCGCGGTCATCCTGGCGTCCTTCCTGTGGCTGATCTGGGGCGTCTACCGGCTCGGCCAGGTCGCCTTCACGCCGCTCGTCGGCGGCATCGCCGCCGTGCTGGTGCTGACGCGCTTCGACTTCGGCTTCCTCGCCGCCCGCGGCTACATCGACATCCCGTACATGGCCCTGGTGATGTGGGCGGCCGTGCTGGAGGCGCGCACGCCTCGCCGCGGCGCGCCGGTGCTCGTGCTGCTGGCGCTCGCCGGCATGCTGCGCCCGGAGGCATGGGTCCTGGCCGGCCTCTACTGGCTGTGGGTCGCGTGGCGGGCGAGCTGGCGGCAGCGCGCGCTCTACGCGGCGCTGACCGCGGCCGGCCCGCTCGTGTGGACGGCGACCGACTTCATCGTCACCGGCGACCCGCTGTTCTCGCTGCTCTACACGAGCGGCTCGGCGGAGGACCTCGGGCGCCAGCGCACGCTGGCCGAGCTGCCGACCGCGATCCCCGGCTTCCTGAACCTGATCGTCAAGCTGCCGATCCTGCTCGCCGCCGTCGGCGGCCTGCTGCTGGCCGTGGCGCTGGCGCCCCGGCGCGCCGCGGTGCCGCTCGCGCTGTTCGTCTCCGGCGTGGGGACCTTCGTGCTGATCGGCGTGGCCGGCGCCTCGGTGATCGAGCGCTACCTGGCGATCGCGGCGGTCGCCCTGCTCGTCTTCGCCGGCGTGTTCCTCGGCGGGTTCACGCTGCTGCGGCCCGGGCGGCTGCGCACCTGGTGGACGGTCGGCGCGGCGGTGCTCGTGATCTTCGGCGTCGTCTTCACCGCCACGCGCGTCCGGCTCGACCACTTCGACTCCGAGCTGAGCTTCCGGGGCGCCGCGCACGAGGACCTCGTGCGCGTGCTCGAGTCGCCCGCAGTCCAGGAAGGGCTGCGCTGCGGACCGCTCACCGTGCCCAACCACAAGCTGGTGCCCGACGCGCGCTGGATCCTCGGAGCGCCGGCCGACCGCGTGATCCCGCGCGCGGACCCCGACGAGCGGCGGCCGCGGCGCGGCGTCGCGCTGGTGGTCACGAGCCGCTTCGCGGTGTTCAAGCACGCCTGGAGCAACGACACCGACTCGCCGCTCATCCAGTCGCCGCCGGCCGGCTGGCCGCGCGTGGAGACGGGCGACTTCTACGCCGCCTATGCGCGCTGCTAGCGCGGTAGTCGCCCTCGTCGCCGGCGCGTTGCTCCTCCGGCTGTGGGGGATCGACCACGGGCTGCCGTACGTCTTCAACGCCGACGAGAACGCGCACTTCGTGCCGCGCGCGATCGGCATGTTCGGCCACTCGCTGAACCCCGAGTACTTCATCAACCCGCCGGGCTTCACGTACCTGCTCCACGGCGCGTTCTGGGTGCGCTGGGGCGGCCGCGAGGCGCTCGGCGACGCCTTCGCCGCCGACCCCGGCAGCGTGTTCGGCCTCGCCCGCGTGCTGTCGGCCGTGCTCGGCGCGGCGGCTGTCGGCTTCCTCGTGTGGGCGGGGCGCCGGCTGTTCGACCTGCGCGTCGGCCTCGTCGCCGGCGCGCTGCTGGCGGTCGCCTTCCTGCCGGTGCACTACTCGCACCTGGCGGTCAACGACATCCCCGCGCTGGCGCCGCTGTGCCTGAGCCTGGTCGGCGTCGCAGGCGTCTACCACCGCGGCCACCTGGCCGACTACGCGCTGGCCGGCGCCGCGCTGGGCGTCGCCTGCGCGACGAAGTACACGGCGGGCATCGTCATCCTCTGCCTCGCCGCCGCCGCCTTACACCGTAAGGGGTCTGACCCCTTACGGGGTACGGTTGTTGCAGTTGCGTGCGCGATCGGTGGCTTTCTCGTCGCGAATCCGTATGCGTTGCTCGACCCCGGCGCGTTCAAGGCCGGGCTGGCCGAGCAGTCGCAGGCCTCCAGCGACGGCGGCGGCAAGCTCGGCCTCGTCGGCGACAGCGGGCACGTGTACTACCTCGCCACGCTCACCTGGGGGCTCGGCTGGCTGCCGGCCATCGCCTCCGCCGCGGGCGCCGTGGGCCTGTGGATGAGAGACCGGCGGCTGGCGCTCGTGCTCGTCCCCGCGCCGATCGTCTTCCTCCTCTTCATGGGCGCGCAGGACCGCTTCTTCGCACGCTGGCTGCTGCCGATCTACCCGCTGCTCTGCCTCCTCGCCGCGTGGGCCGCGGTGGAGACCGCCGCTCGCCTGCGACCGGGCCGCGCCTGGGCGGTCGCCGCGGTCGCCGCGCTGCTGTGCGTGCAGGGCCTCGTCTTCTCGATCCACAACGACGTCGTGCTGGCGCGCGCCGACACGCGCGCCCTGGCGCGCGCCTGGATGGTCGACAACATCCCCGAGGGCGACCGCGTGGTGATCGAGCCGATCGCCCCCGACCAGTGGGCGATGGACCCCGGCCGGCCGTCGTCGGCCACCGGCACCGGCAACCGGTGGAACAAGTGGCCGACCTCCCGCTTCCGCGGCCAGGTGATCAAGCTCGAGGACTTCGAGCGCACCCTGCGCACGAGCCTGCTCGACCGCTACGCACGCGCCGGTTACTGCCACGTGGTCACGGGCTCGACCCAGTACGGCCGCGCGCTGACCGAGCCCGAGGAGGTGCCGCAGGCGATCCGCTACTACGACGAGCTCAAGCGCCGCGCCGACGTCGTCTACCGCGTCAGCCCGCGGGGCGAGATGCCCGTCAACCGCTTCTCGTTCGACTTCTCGTTCAACAGCTATCCGCTCGACTACCAGCGCCCCGGGCCGGAGATCGTCATCTATCGACTGCGGGATTGTTGACTCGACAGTCAATATTCTCTGAGGACCGTGCCCACCTTGCTCCAGACCGACGTCGCCCATCTCGCCCGCGCGATCGAGCTTGCCGGTGGCGGCCGCGGGCGCACGACGCCCAACCCGCTGGTCGGCGCCGTGGTGGTCAAGGACGGCGAGGTCATCGGCGAGGGCTTCCACACCGCCTACGGCAAGCTGCACGCCGAGCGTGAGGCGCTGGCCGCCTGCAGCGCCGACCCGCGCGGCGGCACGCTCTACGTCTCGCTCGAGCCTTGCTGCCACCACGGGCAGACGCCGCCGTGCACCGACGCGATCCTCGAGGCCGGCATCGCGCGCGTGGTGGTCGGCTCCGACGACCCGACCGAGAAGGCCGCCGGCCGCGGCCTCGGGATCCTGCGCGACGAGGGCGTCGAGGTGGTGGTGGCGGGCGGCGAGCTGGCCGCCAGGGCGCGGCTGCTGAACCAGCCCTTCCGCAAGCACGCCCGAACCGGCCGGCCGTACGTGCTCTTCAAGTCCGCCATGACGCTCGACGGCAAGGTCGCCACCCGCACCGGCGACAGCAAGTGGATCTCCGGCGAGGCGTCGAGGAGGATGGCCCACCACTGGCGCGCCGAGTGCGATGCCGTGGCGGTCGGCATCGGCACCGCGCTGGCCGACGACCCGCTGCTCACCGCGCGCGTCGAAGGCGTCCACCGCCAGCCGCGCCGGATCGTCTTCGACTCCGAGGCCCGCCTGCCGCTCGACTCCCAGCTCGTCGGCGGCGCCGCCGACCTGCCGCTCACCGTCGTCATCTCCCGCGCCGCGCCGCGGCTGGCCGCCGACGCGCTCGAGGTGGCCGGGGCGGAGGTGATCGTCGCCACCGGCGAGAACGAGCCGGCGCGCGTGCGCAACGCGCTCAGCCAGATCGGCGCGGCCGGCGTCACCTCGATCCTGCTCGAGGGCGGCCCGCACCTGGCCGGCGCCTTCCTCGACGCCGGCGAGGTCGACGAGATCCGGCTGTTCGTCGCGCCCGTCGTGCTCGGCGGCTCGCACGCCCGCGACCCGCTCGAGGGCGAGGGCGTCGAGCGGATCGCCGAGGCCATCCGCGCGCTCACGCTCGAGTGCGAGCGGGTGGCCGACGACGTGCTGATCTCGGCGCGCATGAAGGAGTGGTGACGCTGTTCACCGGGCTGGTCCAGGATCTCGGCGAGATCACCGCGGTCGACGGCTCCGGTGAGGGGGTGCGCCTCGCGATCGCCACGACCCTGGAGCTCGCCGAGGGCGACTCGATCGCGGTCAATGGCGTCTGCCTGACGGCGACCGCCGTGAGCGACGGCCACTTCGCGGCCGACGTGATGAACGAGACGCTGCGGCGCTCCTCGCTCGCGGAGGTCGGACCCGGGGACAAGGTCAACCTCGAGCTGCCGCTGCGCGCGGCCGACCGGCTGGGCGGCCACTTCGTCCAGGGGCACGTCGACGGTGTCGGCGGGGTGTGGGACGTGCGCGAGGACGGCTTCGCCCGCGTGGTCACGATCGGCGCGCCGCCGGAGATCATGCGCTACGTCATCGAGAAGGGCTCGATCGCGGTCGACGGGGTGTCGCTGACGATCTCGGGCCTGGGCGAGGACTGGTTCCAGGTCTCGCTGATCCCCGAGACCCTGGAACGGACCATCCTCGGTGAGGCGGACACCGGGACGCCCGTCAACCTGGAGGTGGACGTGCTGGCCAAGTACATCGAACGACTGGTGCCGACCCGATGAGCTTCGCGACGGTCGACGAGGCGATCGAGGACATCCGCGCCGGCCGCATGGTCGTGGTCTGCGACGACGAGGACCGCGAGAACGAGGGCGACCTCACGATGGCGGCCCAGTTCGTCACCCCCGAGGCGATCAACTTCATGGCCAAGGAGGGGCGCGGCCTGATCTGCCTCGCCCTGACCCCGCAGCGCTGCGACGAGCTCGGGCTCGACCTCATGGCCGCCAAGAACGAGTCGCCCTTCGAGACCCCGTTCACGGTGACCATCGAGGCCCGCGACGGCGTCACCACCGGCATCTCGGCCGCCGACCGCGCGCGCACCATCCAGGTCGCCATCGACCCGGAGTCGGCGCCGCGCGACCTCGTCCAGCCCGGCCACGTCTTCCCGCTCAAGTCCAAGCCCGGCGGAGTGCTCGAGCGCACAGGCCAGACCGAGGCGGCGGTCGACCTCGCCCGGCTGGCCGGCCTGAACCCTGCCGGCGTCATCTGCGAAGTCATGAACGACGACGGCACGATGGCCCGCGTGCCCGACCTCGAGCGTTACTGCGCACGCCATGGCCTGAAGATGATCACCGTCGCCGACCTCATCGCCTACCGCCGCCGCCACGACAAGCTTGTCGAGCGCGTCGTCGCCACCCGGCTGCCGACCGCGTTCGGCGAGTTCGACGTCGTCGGCTACCGCTCGCTGGTCGACGACAAGCACCACGTCGCGATGGTCAAGGGCGAGGTCGCCGGCCAGGCCGACGTGCTCGTGCGCGTGCACTCCGAGTGCCTGACCGGCGACGTCTTCCACTCGCTGCGCTGCGACTGCGGCGAGCAGCTCGAGTCGGCGCTCGCCATGATCGAGACCGAGGGC
Source organism: uncultured Solirubrobacteraceae bacterium (assembly GCA_963835525.1). Classification (GTDB taxonomy): domain Bacteria; phylum Actinomycetota; class Thermoleophilia; order Solirubrobacterales; family Solirubrobacteraceae; genus DASSUW01. Next base: position 848,334 of record CAWIFM010000004.1, on the reverse strand, counting down.
CAGGGCGTGCTGCTCTACCTCGCCCAGGAGGGCCGCGGCATCGGCCTGCTGAACAAGCTCAAGGCCTACAAGCTGCAGGACACGGGGCTCGACACGGTCGACGCCAACCTCGAGCTCGGGCTGCCGGTCGACCTGCGCGACTACGGCATCGGCGCCCAGATCCTGTCCGACCTCGGGCTCAGCTCGATCCGCATCCTCACCAACAACCCGAAGAAGATCCGCGGCCTCGAGGGCTACGGGCTGTCGGTGACCGACCAGATCCCGATCCAGCACGCGCCCAACCCGCACAACGAGGCGTACCTGCGCGCCAAGCGCGACCGGCTCGGCCATTCGCTGCACCACCAGGGCCTGGCGCTCGACGAGGAGATGGTGCACGAGGAGCAGGTGCACGATCGCGAGGCGGGCCGCGGGTGAAGTTCGCGATAGCGGTCGGTCGCTTCTACACCGACCTCGCCGAGCGCCTCGTGAGCGGCGCCCAGCGCGCCTTCACGGCCGCCGGCCATGAGCCCGCCGACGTCTACGAGGTGCCAGGCGCCTTCGAGCTCCCGCTCGCCGCTCGCTACCTGGCCGACAGCGGGCGCTACGCCGGCGTCGCCTGCCTGGGCGCCGTGATCCGCGGCGAGACCGACCACTACGACTACGTCTGCGCCGAGGCCGCGCGCGGCATCCAGGACGTCCAGCTGCGCACCGGCGTCCCGTGCGCGTTCGGCGTCCTGACCGTCGACAACATGGAGCAGGCGCTCGCGCGCACCGGCGGCGGCAAGCGCGACCAGGGGGAGCACGCGGCCGAGGCCGTCATGACGCTCGCGGCCATGCGAGCCGATCTGGCGCGCTGAGCGCATCGAGCGGGCCTGCTGCGCGTTTCACAGAGCATGAAAGCGGTCAGAAGGCGGCCATGCGGAAGCTCGCGCTGGCCGTAGGATTCACCGTCTTGTTGGCGGCTCCCGCGGCGGCCGACGCCAAGACCTGGCGGGGCAAGACCAAGCAGGGACGTGCGGTGACGGTCCGGACCGGCGCCGACGATCTCGTCAACCGGGTGCGCGTGAGCTGGCGCGCGCCGTGCAAGAAGGGGCACTACTACGTGAGTCGCACGCTGTTCCAGCCACCGCTCGACGTGTCCGAGACCGACGTCTTCGAGCACTCGGGCACGTACCGCAAGCAGCTGCCGGACGGATACCGGGCACGCAACACGGTGTTCGTGCACGGCACGCTAGGCGCCGACGACCGCTGGACCGGGACGTTCCGGGCCAGGACGCGTGTGCGCCGGAACGGGCACGTGGTCGACAGCTGCCGGCTCAAGGGCGTGCGCTGGTCGGCGGAGGCCCCTTGATGCGACTCTCCGCCGGCGCCTGCGCGGCGCTCGTCGCGCTGCTGCTCGTCCCCACCGCCGCCGACGCCGCCAAGTGGCGCGGCAAGACCCGCCAGGGGCGCCTCGCCCAGGTCGTCACGGGCGCCGACGGGCTGGTGACCAAGGTGCGCATCCGCTACCGGGCGCGCTGCGGCGACCGCAAGATGCTCACCTCGGGCGTCAGGTTCCAGGCTCCGCTCGACACCGCGACGGCCGCGGCCTTCGAGGACGGCGGCCGGTTCGAGTTCGACCTCCCGAACGGCGAGCACGCGCGGGCGCGCACGTCCGTCGACGGCGGCCTGCGCAGCTCCGGCCGCTGGACGGGCAACTTCCGGATCCGCGTGCGGGTCACCCGCAACGGGCGCTTCGTCACGAACTGCCGCTCGGGGCGGGTCGGCTGGAAGGCGAGCCCCGCTTGAGAGCGGCGTCGCGGAGCGCGGCGCGCACGGCGGCCAGCGCCGGACGGCGGTCGGCGCCGGCCCGCGTGGCGGTGAACAGCGTGCGGTCGGCGTGCAGCCCGGCGACGGGGCGGACGGCTACGCCCTCGTGGCCGCCGGCGAAGGCGATCTCGGGCAGCAGGGTCACGGCGTGGCCACGGGCGACGAGGCCGACCAGCATCGACAGCTCGTTCGTCTGGTGGCGCACGACCGGCTCGAAGCCGCCGTGCGTGGCGCACACGCGCTGCACCAGCCCCTCCATGCCGCCGCCGGCGTAGCCGGTCGCCCAGATCTCGCCCGCGAGCTCCTTCATCCGCACCGGCCCGCCCTCGGCCGCCTGATGGCCGGCCGGGAGCGCGAGCAGCACGGGCTCGGCGAACAGGTCCTCGCGGTCGATCCCGGCCCGGCGCGCCCGCGGCATCCCGGCCCACTCGTCGGCCAGCACGAGGTCGAGCGCGTGGGAGGGCAGCGCCTCGAGCGCCGGCTCGGTCTCGGACTCGACGAGCCGCACCTCGACCCCGGGATGGGTCTGCCGCAGGGCGTCCATGGCCGGCAGCAGCAGATGCAGGCTGGCGGTCTGGAACGACCCGACGCGCACGACGCCGCCGACCGCGCCGGCGGCCGCAGCCGCCAGGTCGGCCTCCGCGCGCTCGACGCCGGCGAGCAGTTGCTCGGCGTGCGCGGTGAGCACGAGCGCCGCGTCGGTCAGCCGAACGCGCCGCCCGGCGGGCTCGAACAGCGCGGTGCCCGCCTCGCGCTCCAGCACGCGCAGCTGCTGCGAGACGGTCGAGGGGCTGTAGGAGAGCGCCTCGGCGACCGCGCCGACCGTCCCGCGGCGGTGCAGCTCGTGCAGCAGGCGCAGGCGGCGGAGGTCGAGCATTGTTCGACATCATCGCACGATAACCGGCGAAAATATCTGTTGCTCTCGATGAGTGGAGCCACGAGGATCCAGGCATGCGCGGTGCCCTTCTCTGCCTCCTGTCGGCCGCGGCGTTCGGCACGCTGGGCATCTTCGGCAAGCTCGCGTCCGAGGCCGGCGCCAACACGGCCACCACGCTCCTCGTGCGCTTCGCGCTCGCCGGAGCCGTGTTCGCCGTCGTCCTGCGCGTGACCGGTCGCTGGGCATCGCTGCGGCGGCTGCCGCGGCGCGTCGCGCTGACGGGACTGGGGCTCGGGGCGTTCGGCTACAGCCTGCAATCGGGGCTGTTCTTCGCGGCGATCGACCGGCTCGACGTCTCGATGGTCGCGCTGATCCTCTACACGTATCCGGCGTTCGTGACGGTCGCCGCCATCGCGCTGGGGCGCGTGGCGCCCTCTCTGCGGGCCGGCGTCGCGTTGAGCGTCGCCTCGGCCGGCCTCGTGCTCGTGCTGCTCGCCGGCGGCAGCGGCGGGTTCGACCTCGTGGGCGCGCTGCTGGCCCTCGGAGCGTCGCTGACCTACACCACCTACATCCTCGTGTCCGACAACGTGATCGGCGAGGTCGACCCGTTCGCGCTGGCGTTCCTGGTGCTGACCGGCGCGTCGGCCAGCTTCGCCGTCGTCGGCCTGGCGACGGGGTCGGTCGACCTCGCGCTGTCCGGCGACGCGTGGCTCTGGCTGATCCTCATCGCGCTGGTCAGCACCGTGGTCGCCGTGTCGGCGTTCTTCGCCGGCCTGCGCCGGGTCGGCCCGTCGGAGGCGGCCATCCTGTCGACCTTCGAGCCTCCGGTGACGGTCGTGCTCGCCTTCCTCGTGCTCGGCGAGACGCTGACCGTGCCGCAGCTGGCCGGCGGAGCGCTCGTGCTCGCCGCGGTCGTGCTGCTTCAGCTGCGGAGCACGCCGCGCACGAGGTCGGCGGTCACCGACTCGGCCGCGAACTCGACGACCCACCAGGTCGCGCCGGCGTCGACGTAGGGCGCCGGGTCGACGCCCGGTGGGAGCGAGGCGATGATGTCGAAGCCCTCGTCGCGGGGCAGCGCGGCGGCGATCTCGGCCATCTGGTCCGGGTGCTCGAGGTTGACGGGGAAGAAGCCCTGGTACCGGGCGGCCCGCCGGAGCGGCCTGGGCTTGCCGTAGAACCCCGCCACCCAGATCGGCAGCGGACGCTGCACGGGCCGCGGCAGGAACCGCATGCCGTCGACCGTGTAGTGCTCGCCGCGGTGCCGGACGACCTCGCCGGACCAGGCGGCCTCGAGGATCGCGAGCGCCTCGTCGAGCATCTCGGCGCGCCTGCGGTCGTCGAGCTCCTCGCCGGTCATCGAGTACTCGCTGCCGAACTCGTCGCTGCCGAGCCCGACGCCGAGCGTCAGCCGGCCGTTGCTGAGGCGGTCGAGCGTCGCGGTCTCGCGCGCCACCTTGGCCGGCCGGCGGCGCGCGAGCGGCGTCACCATGGGGCCGAGGCGGATGCGCTCCGTGGCGGCGGCCATCGCGGCCAGCGCGATCTGCGTGTCGGCGACCTCGACGACGGGCTCGCGCCAGCGCACGTGGTCCCAGACGAACACGCCGTCGAAGCCGGCCTCCTCGGCCTCGGCGGCCAGGCGGGCGGCGAGCGCGGGATCGGCGAGCTCGTCGAAGAGCGGGAAGTAGAGCGCGGATTTCATGCCGTGGCTATATGACGCCGAAACCGCCTCGGACTCATCAGCCCTCGGCCGCCTTCTGCGCGGCCTTGAGCTCCTTCTCGACGTCCTTGTTGGGCCCGTACTGGTCCAGCCGCTGCTCCAGGTACGGGATCGCCTCGTCCGGGCGGCCCAGCGCGTTGAGCGCGGCGCCGAGCTCGTACAGCGCGTAGCCGCAGGGGCTGAGCTGCTTGGTGTCGCCGCAGGCGTCGAGCGCCTGCTCGGAGAACGTGAGCGCCTGCTCGTAGTTGCCGGCCAGGCGGGCGTTGTAGCCCTGGAGCTGGAGGTCGGCCGCGCGGTCGAGGTCGGTCCCGCCGGAGGGCTGGTCGGGCGTCTCGGTCGGCGCCGGGGTCTCCGTCGGCGTCGCGGTCGGCTCGGGGGTGCGGGTCGGATCGGGTGTGCGCTCCGCGGTCGCGGTCGCGGTTGCGGTTGGCTGCGCGCTCGGCGGCGCGTTGCCGCCGTCGTCGCCGGAGAGCAGCACGGCGCCGGCCACGGCGATCGCCACGAGCGCGGCGATGCCGGCCAGCACCCACGGCCAGGCGCCGCCGCCCGCCCGCTGGGGGGCGACCGGCGGCACGGGCGCGATCGGGCGCGTCGGCTCGGTCGCCGGCCGCGACTCGCCCATCGCGCGGTCGAGCGCGGCGACCATCGCGCCTGCGCTCGGCCAGCGGTCGCCGGGGTCCTTGGCCAGCCCGCGGTCGAGCACCGCGTCGACGCCCCGGGGCAGCGACGGATCGCGCTCGGTGGCGAGCGGCGGCTCGTCCTCGACGTGGGCGCGCGCCTGGGCGGCGAAGTGCTCGGCCTGGAACGGACGCGAGCCCGTCAGCAGCTCGAAGGCCACGATGGCCAGCGCGTACCGGTCGGACGCGGCGGTGGCCGGCTCGCCCACGGCCTGCTCGGGCGAGATGTAGGACGCGGTGCCCAGCACCTGGCCGGTGGCCGTCAGCTGGTCCTCGAGCGCCAGGCGGGCGATGCCGAAGTCGGCGATCGCAAGCCGGTCGCGGTCGTCGAGCAGCAGGTTGCCGGGCTTGATGTCGCGATGCACGACACCCTGGCCGTGTGCCGCGTCGAGCGCTTCCGCGGCCTCGCGGAGCCAGCGCAGCGCAGTCTCGTCGGCGATCGTGCGGCCGGCACGCAGCCGGTCGGCGACCGTGCCGCCTGGCATCAGCTCCATCACCATGAACGCGCGGCCGTCGTACTCGCCGACGTCGTAGATCGTCACCACGTGCGGGTGCGAGGACAGGCCGGCCGCGGCACGCGCCTCGCGCTCGAAGCGCCGGCGCGCGCGGTCATCCTCGGACAGGTGCGAGGCGAGCACCTTGACGGCCACCGAGCGGCCCAGCAGCTGGTCGGTGGCCTCCCACACGCCGGCCATCCCGCCGTTGGCGATATGCCGCACGATGCGGTATCGATCGGGCAGCGTGATGCGAGCGGTGCTGGCGGGCGGCACCCATCCACGGTACCCAACCGCCTCTGACGCTATGCTTCCCGCCGCAATGGCTCGTGTCTGTCACTCGTGCGGCAAGCGTCCGGCTTTTGGGCAGAGCCGCTCGCACTCCATGGTCGCCACGAAGCGGCGGTTCGACGCGAACCTCCAGAAGGTGCGCATCTCCGAGCGGGGTGCTCCCAAGCGCGTCTACGTCTGCACGCGCTGCTTGAAGGCCGGGAAGGTCACCAAGGCCTAGCCCCGGCCACGTCGTTGTGGCCGATCCCAGTCTCATCCGTTTTCGCGCCGTCGTCGAGGGCGCTCTCGCCGAGTTCGAAACGCGCCGGCGCGAGGTCAACGACCTCAACGTGTTCCCGGTCGCCGACGGCGACACGGGCGACAACATGGCGCTCACGCTGCGCGCCGTGCTCGAGGAGCTCGACCGCCTGTCAGCGCAGGGTGACATCGACGACATCGGCCGCGACGCGATCGTCGAGTCGGTGGCCCGCGCCGCCCTGCTGGGCGCGCGCGGCAACTCCGGCGTCATCCTCTCGCAGCTCCTGCGCGGCGCCGCCGAGGAGCTCATCTCGCGGCCCGGCGAGCTCATCGACCCGGTGCTGGTCGCCGCCGCCATGGCGCGCGCCGCCGAGCGCGCCTACGGCTCGGTCCGCGAGCCCGCCGAGGGCACGATCCTGACCGTGGTGCGCGAGATGGCGGCCCGCCTCTCGTCGGAGGTCGCGCACCTGGACGAGCCGCGCCTGCTCCACCACGTCGACGACGACCGGCAGAACGCGATGATCGCGACCGTGCTCGAGGCGGCGCTGCGCTCCGGCGAGCTGTCCGTGGCGCGCGGGCCCGAGCTGCTGCCGATCCTGCGCGAGGCCGGCGTGGTGGACGCCGGCGGCTACGGCCTGACGGTCATGTTCGCGGGCGTTATTGCCGCCCTGCGCGGCACCGAGGCGCCGGCGCTGGCGCACCACTCGCCGGCACGCATCACGCACCCGCAGCACGAGTCGACCACCTACCGCTACTGCACGAACTTCGCGGTCACCGGCGAGGACCTGGATCCCACGGCCTGGAACGACAACCTCGAGCGGCTCGGCGACTCGGTGCTGGTGGTGGGCGACAGCCACACTCTGAAGGTCCATCTGCATACCGACGAGCCGGGCCGGGCGACGGCGCTGTTCGAGGAGATCGGCGAGGTCTCGCACCTCGACGTGGCCGACATGACCGAGCAGGTGCAGGAGCGCAGCGCGCGGCTAGCCGTGGCCGTGCAGACGTGCGGCGTGCTGACCGTGGTGGTCGGCTCCGGCATGAGTGATCTTTTCGAGGGCCTCGGCGCGGTGGCACTCGACGGCGGCAACACGCTGAACCCGTCGACCTACGAGCTGCTGGCCGGCATCCACGCCGTCCCGGCCGAGGAGGTCGTGGTGCTTCCCAACTCGCCGAACGTGATCATGGCCGCCGAGCGCGCAGCCGAGCTGGCCGAGAAGACCGTCCACGTCGTGCCCTCGCGCTCGATGCAGGCCGGCCTGGCCGCCGCCGTCGCGCTCGATCCGGCGCGCAGCGCCGCCGACAACGCGGCGGCGATGCTCGAGGCGCTCGAGCACGTGCGCACGGGCGCCGTCACGCACGCCGCCCGCGACGACGCCGAGGGGCGCTTCCGCCGCGGCGACGCCGTCGGCTTCGTCGACGAGCAGCTCGTGGCGTGGGGCGAGCCGGAGGAGACGCTCGAGGCGGTCCTCGGCGAGCTGGGCCGCGAGGCCGAGCTGCTCACGCTGATCGAGGGCGACGGCGCTCCGCTGGACTCCGGCGGCGTGGCTGCGCTGGTGCCGGGCGGGGTCGACGTCGAGTACTCGCGCGGCGACCAGCCCGCCTACTGGTGGCTGATCGCGGCCGAGTAGTTCACTTCGCCACGCATCCCGAGGGAGGGGTAGCGTTGCCCCGGCCAACCCCGGCTGGGTAGGGAAGCTGGGGAACCAACCGATTGTCACCTTTGTCGACCTGAGACCGACAAAGGTGACAATCGATTCGCGCGGTGGCCGATCCCGCCCCTCAATGCCAGAAGTTCGTCCCGCTGCACCGCCACAATGCGCAGGGTGCCGACGGCGTTCGCCACGAACGAGCCGCTCTCCGACGACGACCTCAAGGCCGCGGGCCCGCCGCGCTACCCCCGGCCGTCACGGCTGCAGACGCCGTTGGAGGTCAAGCCGGCGAAGGCGGCCGCAGCCGCCGAGCGGCTCGGCCTCATCACGGTCGGCGACCTGCTCGAGCACCTGCCGCGCGACCGCCAGGAGTCGCGCACGATCATCGAGCTGAGCCCGGGGGAGACGGCGACGGTGGTGGTCGAGGTCCGGTCGATCACCAGCCGCCCCGTGCGGCGGCGCGGCATGAAGCCGCTGGTCGAGGCGGTCGTGGCCGACGAGACCGGCACGATGAAGGTCACGTTCTTCAACCAGCCGTGGCTTCAGCGCAAGTACAAGCCCGGTACCCGGCTGCTGCTCAACGGCAAGTACGAGGGCCGCAACCGCTTCCGCGTGCAGGGCCACGCAGAGTCCGGCGAGGCGGTCGGCGCGGCCGACTCAGACGTGGCCACCTACCCCGCCACCGAGGGACTCTCGTCGACCCAGATCCTCGCCCTCGTACGTGAGTGGCGAAAGACCGCCCAGGAGGCGCTCGAGCCGCTGCCGGCGCGCATGCGCGTGCGCGACGGGCTGCCGGACCGGCCGGCCGCGCTCGATGCCGCGCACTTCGGCGACCACGAGGGCGGCCGCCGGCGGCTGGCCTACGACGAGCTGCTGCTGCTGCAGATCGCGCTTCTGCGGAGACGAGCCCGCCGCCGCGAGGGCTCGCGGGCGACGCCGCTCGAGCCGCCCGGCGAGCTGACCGCGCGCTGGCTGAAGGACTCGCTGCCGTTCGAGCCGACCGCCGACCAGCGCAAGGCGATGGCCGCCGTCGACGACGAGCTCGCGCGCGACCGGCCGATGCAGCGCCTGCTCATGGGCGAGGTCGGGTCCGGCAAGACCGTGGTGGCCGTGTACGCGATGCTGCGCGCGGTCGAGTTCGGTGCCCAAGGCGCGCTGATGGCTCCGACCGAGACGCTCGCCGAGCAGCACTTCGCCACGCTGCAGGCGCTGATGCCCGGTGAGCTGGTGCAGGCCGCGCTGCTCACCGGCTCGACGCCGGGAGGGCGCCGCGCCGACCTGCTCGGCAAGCTGGCCAGCGGCGAGCTGAAGCTGCTGGTCGGCACCCACGCGCTGATCGAGGAGGCCGTCGAGTTCGACCGCCTGGGCGTGGCGGTGGTCGACGAGCAGCACCGCTTCGGCGTCAACCAGCGCCGCGCGCTCGACCGCAAGGCGCCGCACGGCCTCGCCCCGCATGTGCTGCACATGACCGCCACGCCGATCCCGCGCACGCTCGCCCTGACCGCCTACGGCGACCTCGACGTCACCGTGCTCAAGGAGCTCCCGGCGGGCCGCCGGCCGATCCACACCCACGTCTGCGCCACGGAGGCCGAGCGCTCGCGCGCCTACGAGCGCATCCGCGAGGAGCTGCGCGCCGGCCGGCAGGCGTTCGTCGTCTGCCCGCTCGTCGAGGAGTCCGAGGCGCTGCAGGCGCGCGCCGCCACCGCCGAGTACGAGCGGCTGAAGGCCGGCGAGCTGAAGGCGTTCGACGTCGTGCTCCTGCACGGCCAGATGCGACCGCGCGAGAAGCAGGAGGCGATGGCCGCCTTCGCCGCCGGCGGCGCCGACGTCCTCGTCGCCACCACCGTGATCGAGGTCGGCATCGACGTGCCGAACGCCACGGTGATGCTCGTCGAGGACTCCGAGCGCTACGGCATCAGCCAGCTCCACCAGCTGCGCGGCCGGATCGGCCGCGGCGAGCACGAGTCGCTCTGCCTGCTGTTCGGACCCAAGGAGTCGCCGCGCCTGCGCGCGCTGGCCAAGCACCGCGACGGGTTCGAGCTCGCCGAGATCGACCTCGAGCTGCGCGGCGAGGGGGAGATGCTCGGCACGCGCCAGTCCGGCCTGCAGGCGTTTCGCTTCGCGCGCCTGCCGGAGGATGTCGAGCTGCTCGAGCGGGCACGGATGCGGGCGCGCGAGTTCCTCGACGACGACCCGGAGCTGCAGCAACCGGAGCACGCGCTGATCGCCGAGGCGCTCGTCACAGCGTTCGGGGCCGACGCGCTCGAGCCCATCCCGGCATGATGGCGCCGTGAGGCTCGCCTGGAACGGTGATCCCGACTGGCGGCAGGAGCTGTGCGAGCTGCAGCTGCGCGACGACGGGCTGGTCGCCACCGGCGCCCAGCTCGGCTCGGCGCCGACCCCCTACCGCGCCGCTTACGAGCTCGAGGTGCGCGGGGAGTGGGCGACGCGGCGGCTGCGCGTGGAGGTCGGCGGCGTCGGCTCGGTCGAGCTGCGCCACGACGGCAAGGGCAGCTGGACCGGTGTCAAGAACGCCGCCGAGCTCGAAGGGGCACTCGACTGCGACCTGGCCTTCTCGCCGCTCACCAACCTCATGCCGATCCGCCGCCACCGGCTGCACGAGCAGCCCGGGACGGTCGACTTCGCGATGGCCTGGGTGTCGCTGCCCGACCTGAAGGTGCACCGCTCCGAGCAGCGCTACGAGCACCTCGAGCCGGGTCTCGTGCGGTTCAGCTCCGATGGCTTCGTGGCCGACCTCGAGCTCGACGCCGACGGTCTCGTGGTCACCTATCCCGGGCTTGCGCGGCGGCTGTCCCGGTAACCCGTGAGCTCGGCCGACACGTCCCACAGCCGTCGTCGCGCCTCGGCGTCGTAGGCGACCGGGTCCGCGCGCGCCTCGCGCAGGCCGTCGAAGTAGCGGCCGCTGACGTCTTCGAGCTCGACCACGCGCGCGGTCGCCTCGACCCCCTCGGCGACCGTGGTGAGCGTGCGCCCGAACGTCTCGCGCGCCATCTTGGTGTCCATCAGCGACGCCGGGTGCAGCGCGTTGACCACGAGGTCCGGGCGGCGCTCGGCCAGCTCGAGCGTGAACATGATCTGGGCGAGCTTGCTCTGGCGGTAGGCCCGCAGGCCGTCGTAGCCCCGCTCGAGCATGAGGTCCTCGAAGTCGGGCGCGCGCTGGCCGACCGAGGCGACGTTGACGGTGCGCGGCGGCAGCATCAGCAGCGTCAAGAGGAAGCCTGCGAGGTGGTTGACCTGGAAGGTCAGCTCGATCCCGTCCTCGCTGAGCGTGCGCTCGGCCGCGATGATGCCCGCGTTGTTGACGAGTACGTCGATCCCGTGTGCCTTCTGCGCGAGCGTGCGAACGTCGTCGAGCCGGGCGAAGTCGGCGACGACGGCACCTGCCGGCCGCAGCTCGCTCGCCAGCGCTTTGAGGCGGGCGGGGTTGCGGCCGTGGAGGACGATGTCGTGGCCGCGCATCGACAGCTCGGCGGCGAGCGCGCGGCCGAGGCCGTCGGTGGCGCCGGTGACGAGGATGGTCGACACGAGACGAGCAGTATGCGCGTGATCGCGGGCCAGTACGGCGGGCGCCGCCTGCAGGCGCCGCCCGGCGACGCGACGCGGCCGACGTCGGACCGCGTGCGCGAGGCGCTGTTCTCCGTGCTGGCCGCGCGCGTCGACGGCGCGCGCGTGCTCGACCTCTTCGCCGGCTCGGGCGCGCTCGGGATCGAGGCGCTCTCGCGCGGCGCCGCCGAGGCGACGTTCGTGGACAGCGCGCCGGCCGCGATCCGCGCCGTGCGGGCCAACCTGGAGGCGATCGGCGTCGAGGCCGAGGTCCGGCGCGCCGACGCCCGCCGCTTCCTCGGAGCCGCATCCGCCGCCGCGCGTCAATACGATCTCGTGTTCCTCGACCCGCCCTACCGGCTCACGGGGCGTCTGGGAGGCGAGCTCACGGCGGCGTTGCCGGTGGTGCTGGCTCCGGGCGCGGCGGTGGTCGCCGAGAGCGACCGCCGTGCCCCGCTCGAGCTCGGCCTTCCTATCCTCGACGAGCGCCGGTACGGCGACACCCTGATCCGAATCCATGGCCCCTGACCCCCGCATAGCCGTCTGCCCCGGCTCCTACGACCCGATCACGCACGGGCACGTCGACGTGATCACGCGCGCCTCGGTGATGTTCGACGAGCTGATCGTGGCAGTCGTCAACGCCTCCGTTCGCAAGAGCCAGTCGCTGTTCACCGCCGAGGAGCGGATCCAGTTCATCCAGGAGGCGACCGCCCATCTCGGCAACGTCCGGGTGGAGCCGTTCTCCAACCTCGTGGTCGAGTTCGCGCGTGAGCGCGGGGCCAAGGCGATCGTCAAGGGCCTGCGCGCGATCTCCGACTTCGAGTACGAGCTCGAGATGAACCAGCTCAACCGCCAGCTGGCCTCAGACATCGAGTCGATCTACCTGATGGCGTCGCCGCAGTACAGTTTTCTCTCCTCGAGCGGAGTCAAGGAGATCGCCACGTTCGGCGGCGACGTCTCCGATCTTGTCCCAGAGCCGGTTGCACGGCGTTTGAAGGAAGCGCTCGCGCGCTGACGAAACAGGGAGCGCCATGGACGTCCTGGTACTCATCGACAAGCTGGACGATCTGGTCCACAACGCGAAGCAGGTCCCGCTGACGGACCAGGTGCGCGTGGACAAGGAGGAGATCTACGACATCCTCGACCAGATGCGGGCCACGATCCCCGAGGAGATCAAGCAGGCCCGCTGGATCGTCAAGGAGCGTCAGGAGATGCTGGCCGAGGCGAAGCGCGAGGCAGAGCGCATCGTCAAGGAGGCGCGCGAGCGCCAGCAGCAGCTCGTCTCCCAGCAGGAGGTCACGCGCGAGGCGGAGCGCCAGGCCGAGGACATCATCGGCGAGGCGCGTGCCCGCGAGCGCGAGATCCGGCTCGGGGCCGAAGACTACGCGGACGAGATCCTCAACACGCTCGAAGTCAACCTCTCGAAGTTCATCGCTGCGGTGCAGCGCGGGCGCGAGCGGCTGCAGGGCCGCGACGAGCCCGCCGAAGTCGGCTGATATAGCTGTAGGCAGTGCTCGAGCTGCGGGAACTCGCGCGCCGCTATGGCGATGTCGTCGCCCTCGACGGCGTCTCCTTCACCGTCGAGGCGGGCCAGATGTTCGGCTTCGTCGGGCCCAACGGCGCCGGCAAGACGACGACGATGCGGATCGTCGTCGGCGTGCTCGCCGCCGACCGCGGCGAGGTGCTGTTCCGCGGCGAGCCGGTCGACTTCGAGACGCGCCGGCGCTTTGGCTACATGCCGGAGGAGCGCGGCCTGTACCCGAAGATGCGTGTTCGCGACCAGCTCGTCTACCTGGCGCGGCTGCACGGCCGTGACGACGCGCCCGAGGCGGCCGAGCGCTGGATCGACCGGCTGGGGCTGACCGAGCGGGCCGGCGACCGCGTCGAGCAGCTCTCGCTCGGCAACCAGCAGCGCGTCCAGCTGGCCGCCGCGCTCGTCCACGACCCCGACCTGCTGGTCCTCGACGAGCCGTTCTCGGGGCTGGACCCGGTCGGCGTGGACGTGCTCAGCGGCGTCCTGTCCGACTATGCGGCCAAGGGCGTCCCGGTCGTCTTCTCCTCACATCAGCTCGAACTGGTCGAGCGCCTGTGCGAGGCGGTGGCGATCGTCAAGGACGGGCGGCTCGTGGCCTCCGGGAACGTCGAGGAGCTGCGCGACCGCGGCGCCGACGGCCGGCGCGTGCGCGTCGAGGTCCAGGCCGCGAGCGACGATTGGGTGCCGCCGGGCGCCGAGGTCGTGGACCGTGGTCCGCGCGGGCTGCTGATCTCCCTCGACGGGCTCGGTCCCGACGCGGTGCTCGACGCCGCGCGCAGCGCCGGCACCGTGACGTACTTCGCGCTCGAGCGCCCGACCCTGTCAGATCTCTTCCGCCAGGTGGTGGCGGCATGACCTGGCTCGTGATGCGGCGCGAGATCCGTGAGCGCCTGCGCGAGAAGGCGTTCGCGGTCTCGACCGGCATCAACATCGTGATCATCGTCGCCGTGGTCATCATCGCCTCGCTCGTGGGCGGCGGCGAGGAGAGCTACAAGGTCGGCTACTCCACTGAGACCGAGCTCGCCGTCGTCGAGGCGGCCGCCGCGGCAGGCCGCACGGTCGATGTCACGATCGAGGCCCGCAGTGTCGACAGCCCGGCGTCGGGGGCGGACGCCCTGCTCGCGGACGGCTCGCTCGACGCCGTGGTCACCGACGACCAGATCCGCTTCAACGACGAGCCGGACGACCAGCTCGTGACGCTGCTGCAGGCCGCCAACCGCCAGGTGCGAGCCGCCGACACGCTCGAGCAGGCCGGGCTGAGCGCCGAGGAGGCGCAGCGGGCGTTGCAGCCGCCGCCGCTCGAGGTCTCGACCATCGAGCCGGTCGAGGAGGACGACGGCAAGGCCGGCGTCGCGTTCTTCACGGTCCTCATCCTCTACGGCCAGCTGCTGACCTACGGCTACTGGGTGGCGGCCGGCGTGGTCGAGGAGAAGGCGTCGCGCGTCGTCGAGGTCATCCTCTCGACGATCCGGCCCAAGAACCTGCTGGCGGGCAAGGTGATCGGGATCGGCCTGCTCGGGCTCGGGAACCTGCTGCTGACGGTCGGCATCGGATTGGCGGTCGCGCAGGTCACCGGCGCCATCGACGTCGACAGCTCGATCATCGCCGCCGCCGCGCTCGCGCTCGCCTGGTTCGTGGTCGGCTACGCCTTCTACGCCTGCGCGTTCGCCTGCGCCGGCGCGCTGGTCCCGCGCCAGGAGGAGCTGCAGTCGACGATGACGCCGCTGACGCTGATCATCCTCGTGTCCTTCTTCGTCGCCTTCGCGGTGCTCGAGAACCCGGACGGGACGCTTGCCCATGTCACGGCCTTCATCCCGATGACCGCCCCGATGACGATGCCGCCGCGGATCGTCACGGGCGACGCCCCGCCGTGGGAGATCGTCGCCTCGCTGGCGGTCACCATCGGGGCCACCATCGCGCTGATCCCGCTCGCCGCCCGGATCTACGAGGGCGGCATCCTGCGCACCGGCTCCTCGCTCAAGCTGCGCGAGGCCTGGCGCGCCGCCCGGGCCTAGTCGTCACCCGCCGCGGCGACCATCGCGTCGATCTGCGCGAGGTGGCCGCGTACGCGCTCGGCCATGCCGTCGACGATCGTGCGCACGTCCTCGATCTGGTTGGCGGCGCTGGTGAGCTGGCTCTTGATGCGGCGGACGTCCTCCATCGCCACCATCGCGCGCTCGACCTCGGCGCGCAGGGCGGAGGCGTCGAGCCCGTCGGCGCCGCCCTTGGCCATCACGACACGGGCCCGCGCCAGCGAGTAGGCCACCTCGAGGGCCAGGCGCGAGCCCTCCTCGGGGTCGTAGACCACGAACAGCTTGTCGCCGTTGATCTCGCGCAGCGCCGCTGAGCGGGCGGGCAGCTTGTCCTCGGCCGGGACGACCCAGACCGCGTAGTCGGCGGCGCGCTGGTTCATCGCCTCGTCGAGCTCGGCGAGCGCCTCGTTGCGCGAGCGCTTGGAGTTCTTGGCCTCGAACACGATCCGCCCGCGCGGGCGGCCCGAGCAGCCGTCCAGGTCGACCACCACGTCGCCCTTTCGGCCCCCGGCGCCTCGCAGGTCGCCGACCGCGTCGCAGTCGTCGCCCTGGGCGGAGGCGATGGCGTCGATCGCCTCGTAGACGGCCTCCTCGTACGGGCGGCCCTTGGCCGTCGAGCGGTCGTGCTCGGCGGCGACCTCGGCGGCCTTGGCCCGCTCGGACTGCAGCTTCTGCAGCTCGAGCTGGAGCTCCGCGATGCGGCCGTTCATCTCGCGCAGGTGGGTGTGCTGCTGGTCCGACGACTGCCGGATGGCGGCCACCGCGGCCTTCTGGAAGGTGGCCAGCGGGTTCGACTCGTCGGCCGACGAGAACTGCTTGAACAGCTTCTCGCGCGACTCGCTGAGCAGCTCGGCGACCGCGGTGCGCACCTGGTGCTGGACGGCGGTGCTCGACTCGGCGCCGAAGTGGCGCTCGAGCACGCGCGTGACGTGCCCGCTGTCGGGCCCGAAGGCCTGCTCGAGCTGGGTCTTGAGCTCGGACACCACGGACTGCGACGCATGCTCGAGGTCCCCCTTGAGGATCTCGACGGAGGCGCCGGCCTGCTCGCGGTCGAGGACCCGCGCGCCGATCTCGATCGCGTCGGCGATCAGCCGCGCGGGATCCTCGCCGGCGTCGGCGCGGGCGCGCACGAGCTCTGCGGCGAGCGCGTCGTCGACCACCAGGTGCTCGATGATCACGCGGCCGATCAGCGCGGAGACGCGGGGGTTGCGCAGGGGTGTTGCAGCGGCTTCCATGGCCTCGATGGAGGCTAGGCGCCGCGCCAGACGGAACTGCGGCTGGGTAGGGGAAGTGAGGGAATCGGCCGCCCGCTCTGCCGATTGTCACCTTTGTCGACCTGAGACCGACAAAGGTGACAAGCGACCTCGATCCCGCTAGCGGACGCCGAACCCGCTCAGGCCCTCGAGCTCCTCGCGCGTCTCATCCACGCGCGAGACCTCGGCATGCCCCGGCCCGCCACGCACGAACTCCACCATCGCGGCCACCGCCTCCGGAGGCCCCTCGAACACCGCCTCCGCAGTCCCGTCGCCACAGTTGCGCGCCCACCCCGCCACACCCCGCCGCGCCGCCTCCCGCCGCACGGAATCGCGGAAGAAGACGCCCTGCACGCGCCCATGCGCGCGCACCCGGATGCGCTCGTCGGCCACGTCGATACCGTAACCCACACGTCTTGCCCGACCTCCTTGAAGAGCTCGCGCCGCTGGGCGGCGTGGCGGCCCCCGCGTCGGCCACCGCGCGCCTGCGGACCGTCCTGCTGGCCGCTCTGAAGCACGGCGCCGAGGAGCTCGAGAAGCCGCGCTCGGGCTACCGCGCGCCGGTCGAGGTGGCGATCGCCGCCGGCGACGGCGTCGTGCTGGCCGCGACGCCGGCCGCGGCGCACTTCCGCGCCGACCCCGAGGCGGCGGGCGAGCGCGCGTTCCTGCTGGTCGCCGCCGTCATCGCCGCGCTCGTCGACCTCGCGGAGCCCGGCGCGCCGGCCGGCCCCGGCGACCTCGTCGTGCGCGCCGGCGACCTCGAGGGCTTCCTGCTGCTCGGCGTGCCCGGCCGTGTGGCGCCCGAGGACCTCGAGGAGCTCGGCCCGCTCGCCTTCGACGACCACTCGTCGGGACTCGACCGGCTGCGCGCCCGCGCCGTCGCGACGCCCGGCCGGCTGCTCGAGGGGCCCGAGCTGCGCGAGCCGATCGGCGCCCACCATCCGCTGCGGGTCGCCGAGGCGGTGGCGCGGCTCGGCGGCCGCCCCGAGGACCCGCGCTCGGTGGAGGACCTCGAGGAGGCGGTGCTCGCGGTGCTGGAGGCCGGCGGTAGCCCCGTGCGGCCCCACCAGGACCCCGACGCCGCGCGGCGTGTCGCCCGCCGCATCCTGCAGCGGCTCGACGGCATGGGCAAGTGGGGCGGCTACCACACCGACTTCGCGCACCTCGCGCGCGGCTTCGCGGGCAACGACCGCGGGCTGGCGCAGGCGGTGGGGGAGGCCCTGCTGGAGGCCGGACTGCTGGCCGAGAAGCCGTCCGTCGGGCAGCGCCACGTCTTCCTCAATCCGCGTCGCGCCGCCGAGATCCGCAAGCTCATCGACGAGGGGGCGGTCCCACCGGGTATGCGGCTGCCGTCCGCGTGATAAGGATGAGCCCAATGCCCGATATCGGTCGCGTCGCCAAGGAAGTCAACACGAAGCTGTTCACGGCCCGCACGCTCGCCGCTGCGGGGATCCTGCACCCCGGCCGCCCGGACCACGTGCTGGGCGCCGTACGCGCGCTGGTGCGCTTCGGGCCTACGCCCGCCGGCGGCTACACCGCCTCCGCACAGCGCTACGGCGACGAGATCGCCCTGATCGACGAGCTCGGCACGCTGACCTTCCGCGACGTCGACGAGCGCACGAACGCGCTCGCGCACGGGCTCGCCGCCAACGGGATCGGCCAGGGCGACAACGTCGGCCTGATGTGCCGCAACCACCGCGGCTTCATCGAGTCCGTGGTGGCGTGCTCGAAGCTCGGCGCCAACGTGCTCTTCCTCAACACGGCCTTCTCCGGCCCCCAGCTCACGGACGTCGCCCAGCGCGAGGAGCCGAAGGCGCTGATCTACGACTACGAGTTCGAGGAGCTCATCCACGACGCCTCGCGCCGGCGCAAGCGGTTCATCGCCTGGCACGACGCCGAGGAGGGCAAGCCGCGCGACCCGCTGCTGGAGGAGATGTCCGCGAGCGGCGACACGGCGCCGGTCAGCCCGCCGAGCGAGCGCGGCAAGGCGATCATCCTCACCTCCGGCACGACGGGCACGCCGAAGGGCGCCTCGCGCTCGCAGCCCAAGTCGCTCGATCCGGCTGCCGCGCTGCTGGCCATGATCCCGCTGAAGGCGCGCGAGAAGACGATGATCGCCGCCCCGATGTTCCACTCGTGGGGCTTCGTGCACTTCACGCTCGGCATGAGCCTGTCCTCGACGCTCGTGCTCAAGCGCAAGTTCGATCCCGAGGGCACGCTGTCGCTGACCGCCCAGCACCAGGCGACCGCGCTGATCGTGGTGCCGGTGATGATGCAGCGGATCCTCGAGCTGCCGGAGGAGACGCTGAAGCAGTACGACCTGTCGAAGGTGCGCGTGGTCGCCGTCTCCGGCTCGGCTCTTCCCGGCCCGCTGTCGGAGCGCTGGATGGACCTGTTCGGCGACAACGTCTACAACCTCTACGGCTCGACCGAGGTGGCGTGGGCGAGCATCGCCACCCCGGAGGACCTGCGCGCAGCGCCCGGCACGGCGGGCCGCCCGCCGCACGGCACGATCGTGCGGCTCTACGACGACGACGGCCAGGCGGTCCCCCGGGAGCGACCGGCCGCATCTTCGTCGGCAACGAGATGCAGTTCGAGGGCTACACCGGCGGCGGCAACAAGGACGACATCGACGGCCTGCTGTCGTCCGGCGACGTCGGCCACTTCGACGAGGCCGGGCGGCTGTTCGTCGACGGCCGCGACGACGACATGATCGTCTCGGGCGGCGAGAACGTGTTCCCCGCCGAGGTCGAGGACCTGCTGTCCGGCCACGACGCCGTCGTCGAGGTCGCCGTGTTCGGCGTCGACGACGAGGAGTTCGGTCAGCGCCTGAAGGCCGTGGTCGTGCTCCGCGACGGCGCCTCGGTCAGCGAGGACGACATCAAGAAGCACGTCAAGTCCAACCTCGCCGGCTACAAGGTCCCGCGCGACGTCGAGTTCCTCGATGAGCTGCCGCGGACCTCCACGGGGAAGGTTCTCAAGCGAGAACTCCGCGATTCCTAAGCTGGAAGGGGCCATGCCCCAGCGCACCGACACCTTCGAACTGGCGCCGCTCGCCCTCCGCTCCGGCGAGGGCCGGCGGTTCGACCTGCACGTCGCGATAGGCGATTTCGACTACGGCGGCTCGCCGTACGCGGTGATGCCTGCGCTGGTGCCGGTGCGGCTCGACGTGTCGCGCACCACGGGCAGCGGCTACGCGCTGCGGCTGCGCTTCGATGCGGCGCTCGAGGGCATCTGCATGCGCTGCCTGGAGTCCGCGGCGCCGTCGTTCGAGGTCGATGCCCGCGAGGTCTCGCAGCCGGGTGGCGGGGAGGAGCTGAGCTCGCCCTACGTCGCCAAGGAGGAGCTCGCCCTGGCGCAGTGGGCGCGCGACGCGCTGGCGCTCACCCTGCCGGCGCAGATCGTGTGCCGCGAGGACTGCGCGGGGCTGTGCGGCCAGTGCGGGGCCAATCTCAACGAGGATCCCGAGCACCGCCACGAGGCCGCGCCGGATCCGCGCTGGGCGAAGCTCGGAGAGCTGAAGTTCGACTAGCGGCGGTCGCGGTCGCCGTCGCCGCGCTGTCGGCGCTGGTCGTCGCCCCGGCGCCGTCGTACGACCCGTGGGCGTGGCTGCTGTGGGGCCGCGAGATCGCCCACGGCACGCTGAGCACGGAGGAGATGCCGGCGTTCAAGCCGCTCACCGTCGCGGTCTGCACGGTGCTGGCGCCGCTCGGCGGCGCCGCGCCCGAGGTGTGGGTGATCGTCGCTCGCGTGGGGATGGTGGTGGCGGTGGCCCTGGCCTTCGTGCTCGGCCGCGACCTCGGCGGGTGGGCGGCCGGAACGGTCGCGGCGGCCGGCGTGGCGTTCACGGGTGACCTGATCGGCTACAGCGCGGCGGGCGCCGAGCCCGGCTGGACGATCGCGCTGGCGTTGGCCGGGATCCTCGCCTGGCGGGCGGACCGCCCGCGGCTGGCGCTCGCCTGCGGCGTCGGCTGCGCGCTGCTGCGCGTCGAGGCCTGGCCCTTCCTGCTCGCCTTCGGCATCGTGCTGTGGCGGCGGCGCCCGCAGGACCGCGCGCTGCTGGTGGCGTGCGCCGTCGCGATCCCGGCGCTGTGGTTCGTCCCCGAGTGGATCGGCTCAGGCGACGTGCTGCGCTCCGGCTCGCGGGCCCGGATGCCGAACCCTGGCCAGCCGGCCACCGAGGCCTTCCCGGCGTGGGCCGCACTGCGTGAGGCGGCGACGCTCCCGCTGTGGCCGCTGTGGATCGGCGCGCTGGTCGCGCCGCGCGCCGCTCGGCCGCTGCTCGTCGCCGGACTCGCGTGGATCGCCCTCGTCGCCGTCATGGCCCAGGCCGGGTTCTCGGGCGAGCCGCGCTACTCGCTGCCCGGCGCCGCGCTCGTGGCCTTCGCGGGCGCTCTCGGACTCGTTGCCTTCGTCCGGGATCGCCGCACGCTCGCCTGGCTCGCCGCCGCGCTGCTGCTCGTCGCCGCCGCCCCCAAGCTCGCCGACCTGTCCGACCTGCGCAGCGACCAGGCCTATCAGCGCGACCTCGCCGACGGCCTGGCGAACGTGATCGACCGCGCCGGCGGCCGCGAGGCGCTGCTGGCGTGCGGCCGGCCGTACGTCGGCGAGCTGCGCGGCCCGCTGCTGGCCTACCACCTCGACGTCGAGAAGCACCGCGTCGCCTTCGTGCCACGCCCGCCGGGCGTGGTGTTCCTCTCGCGGATCGCGGCCGGCGCGCCGGTCGAGCCGCGCGCCGGGCCGGCGTTCGCGCCGCGCGCACGAGTGGCCCTCTGGGAGGTCCGCGATGCATGTTAGGTTCCCCTAATGCGCTCCCGGGTGATCGTGATCGCCGCTGTCGTGGTGGCGGTTGCGGCGGCGGCCGTGGCGGTCGGCGCGCTGCGCGATCCGCTGGCCGGCATCGATCGGCCTGAGCCCGCCGCCGAGCGCGGCCGCGCGCACGCGTTCGACGTCGAGCGCATCGCCACCGGGCTCAACCGGCCGACCTGGGTCGGGGTCGCCCCGGGCGACCCGCGCGCACTGTGGGCGCTCGAGCAGCCCGGCCGTGTCGTTCGCGTCGAGGGTCGGCGGCGCAGCACCGTGATCGATCTCACCGGCGAGGTCACGGTCGGGGCCGAGCAGGGCCTGCTCGGCCTCGCCTTCCATCCCGACTTCGACACCGACCGGCGGCTCTACCTGAACTGGACCGACCAGCGGGGAGATACGCGCGTGGCAGAGTTCCGCGATGGTCGCCGCACCCGCGAGCTGCTGCACGTGGCCCAGCCCGAGCCCAACCACAACGGCGGCCACCTGGCCTTCGGCCCCGACGGGCGGCTGTACGTCGGCATGGGCGACGGCGGCGGCGCGTTCGACCCCGACCGCCGCGCCCAGGATCCCGGCGACAAGCTCGGCAAGCTCCTCTCCACCGACGTCGACCAGGTCGACTGGCGGGTCGAGCTGATCGGCCTGCGCAACCCGTGGCGCTTCGCCTTCGACCCCGCGCTCGGCGAGGTCTGGATCGGCGACGTCGGCCAGGACCACGTCGAGGAGATCGACCGCGTGCTGCTCGAGCCCGACGAGCCGCCCAAGAACCTCGGCTGGAGCGCCTTCGAGGGGACCAAGCGCGTCGGCGACGGCGACGACTCGCTGACCGACGGCGAGCTCGTCTGGCCGGTTGCCGAGTACACGCACGACGAGGGCTGCTCGGTGACCGGCGGCTACGTCTACCAGGGCGCGAAGCTGCCGCGGCTGGCCGGCCGCTACCTCTACGGGGACTTCTGCTCGGGCGTGCTGTGGTCGCTCGAGCTCGCGCCGCTGGGTCGCGCCGCCGACCTCCGCCGCGAGCGCGCCGGCGTGCCGCAGCTCACCCACATCGGCCCCGACGCCGAGGGCGAGCCGCTGTTCGCCTCCGCCGCCGGCTCGATCTACCGCGCCGTGAGGGCCCGTGACGGAAACTAGGGAACGCGTCTGGAGCTCGGCTCGCGGCGCCAGACGCCACACGCGATGCTCAACGGGCTGGCGCCCGCCTGCGCTCGCGCGCGGCGCCTGGCATCCACGATCCGGGCTCCAGAACGCGCCCCTAGTTCCCGCACGTACCCTCAGTCCGAAACGGCCGTGACGGGCCCGTCGACCGTGACGCGCACGCGGTCGCCGGGGTGCCAGGCCGGAAAGCCGAGCCGGCGGCTGCGGAGGCGCAGTCCGCTCGGCAGCTCCAGCTGCAGCAGTTGATCGTGGCCGTAGAAGGACCGCGTCACGACGACCGCGTCGGAGCCCGGCCCGAGGCCGATCGCCACGGACTCGGGGCGGATCACGACGTGGACGTCGCCGGCGAGCTCGGCGGCGGCGCCGAAGCTGCCCAGCTCGCACTCGACCACTCCGTCGCGCGCGGTGCCGGGGAGCACGTCGGCGTCCCCGAGGAACTAGGCGAGCCAGCGGCTGCGCGGCCGCTCGTAGATCTCCTCCGGCGTGCCGACCTGCTCGATCCGCCCGTCGCGCATGACCGCGACCGTGTCGGCCAGCGAGAGCGCCTCCGCCTGGTCGTGGGTGACGAGCAGCGCGCTCGTGCCCGGCCGCCCGCAGGATCGCCGGCGACCTCCTCGCGCAGCGAGTCGCGCAGCCCGGCGTCGAGCGCCGCGAACGGCTCGTCGAGCAGGACCACCTCGGGGTCGGCGGCGAGGGCGCGGGCCAGCGCGACGCGCTGGCGCTCGCCGCCCGACAGCTCGTGCGGGTAGTCGCCGGCCCGGTCGGCCAGGCCGACCAGCTCGAGGCACTCGCCGACGCGCTCGCTCCGCCCGGCGCCGAAGCCGACGTTGCCGGCCACCGTCAGGTGCGGGAACAGCGCGCCGTCCTGGAAGACCATCCCGATGCGCCGGTGCTCGGGCTCCACCCAGGCGCCGTCGCCTGCCACCGGCCGGCCGCCGATCGCGACGCGGCCCGCGTCCGG
This sequence comes from uncultured Solirubrobacteraceae bacterium, assembly GCA_963835525.1. GTDB lineage: Bacteria > Actinomycetota > Thermoleophilia > Solirubrobacterales > Solirubrobacteraceae > DASSUW01. The sequence goes on along the minus strand of CAWIFM010000004.1, from coordinate 825,298 downwards.
CGCCTCGAAGCCGGCGATCACCCGCAGCAGCGTCGTCTTGCCCGAGCCGCTCGGCCCGAGCAGCGCGACGAGCTCGCCGGAGGGGACGCGCAGGCTGGCGCCGGCGACCGCCCGAGTGCGGCCGAACGCCTTCTCGACGCCCACCGCATCGATCGCGAGCATCGGACTCCGGCACCGAGTGCGATAAGGTTACCCTAATGCGCTCGGAGCCGCCGTAGGCTTGGCCTCATCTGCAGCCGCCGTGCTGGTCGTCATCGCCGGCCTCGGCGTGGCCGCCTTCGCGCTCGCCGGCTCGGCCGACGTCGTGGTCTACAACGGGCGCTCGCACTACGGCGACGAGCAGGTCTTCAAGGACTTCGAGGAGGCAGACCGGGCATCGACGTCGAGCTGCGCGGCGGCACCGCGCCCGAGCTGTTCGAGCGGCTGCGCCGCGAGGGCGACGACGACGCCCGCCGACGTGCTGGTCACGACCGACCTGGCCAACCTGTGGCGGGCCGACGAGGCCGGCGCTGCTCGAGCCGGTCGCAGCTCGACGCTCGGCCAACGTCCCGAGCCTGCACGATCCCGACGGCGCCTGGTGGGGCGATCAGCACGCGCCTGCGCGTGCCGATGCGCTCGACCGAGCGCGTCGAGGAGGGCGCCATCACGAGCTACGAGGACCTCGGCGACCCGGACTACCGCGGTCGCGTCTGCCTGCGCACCTCCAACAACGAGTACAACCAGTCGTTCGTCGCCGACCTGATCGCCAAGCGCGGCGAGGCCGAGACCGAGGAGCTGCTCGAGATCGTGGATGGCCAACGACCCGCAGATCCTCGGCTCCGACGTCGACGTGCTCGACGCGATCGCCGCCGGCGACTGCGACGTCGGTCTGACCAACCACTACTACCTCGCCCGCGAGCTGAAGGACGACCCCGACTTCCCGGTCGCGCCGGCCTGGCCCGACCAGGACGGCGCGGGCGCCACACCAACGTGTCGGGCGTCGGGCTCGTCAAGGGCGCCGGCGAGCAGCGCGCGAACGCGATCCGCCTCATGGAGTTCCTCACGGCGCCGTGAGGCGCAGGAGGCGATCGTGGAGAACGGCGAGTTCGCGGCCAACCCGGACGTGCCGCCGGCGGAGCACATCCGCGACTGGGCGGACGTGAAGACGGACCCGATCGACGTCGAGCAGGCCGGGCCGTCGCTCGCGGACGCGGTCGAGCTCATGCAGCGCGTGGGGTGGGAGTGAGCCGGCCTGACGCGGCCCGCTCGGGCTGGACGATCGCCGCGATCGCGATCGCGGCGATCGTGGTCGCGCCGCTGCTGGCCCTGCCCGCGTCCTTCCTGGGCGAGGGCGAGGCGCTCGACTCGATCGCCGCCGCGCTGCTGCCCGACGCCCTGCGCGCCTCGCTCGTGCTGGCCGCCGGCGTCGGCCTCGGCACGCTGCTGCTCGGCGGATCGCTCGCCGCGCTCGTCTCCTTCTACGACTTCCCGGGCCGGCGCTGGCTCGACTGGGCGCTGGTGCTGCCGATGGCGATGCCGGCCTACGTGCTCGTCTTCGTCCTGCTCGGCCAGTACGACGCCGCGCCGCTGCAGTCGAGCCTGTTCGGCGCGGCTGCGCCCGAGCTGCGCTCGACCGGCGGGACGATCGCGGTCCTGACCGCCGTGCTCTACCCGTACGTGTACGTGCTGGGACGCAGCGCGTTCCTCGGCCAGTCGCGGCAGGCGTTCGAGGCGGCGCGCACGCTCGGGCACTCGCACGCGGCCGCGGTGCGGCGGGTGGCCCTGCCGCTGGCGCGGCCGGCGCTGGCGGGCGGCGTGACGCTGGCCGTGATGGAGGCGCTGGCCGACTTCGGCGCGGTCAACCTGCTCAGCTACCGCGCGCTCACCGACGCGATCTACCGCGTCTGGTACGGCGCCTTCGACCAGGCCGCGGCGCTCCAGCTCGCCACCGTGCTGGTCTCGCTGTCGCTCGCGCTCGTGGCCCTCGAGCGGCTGCTGCGCGGGCGACGCCCGCTACCACCAGGCGCTCGCCCGCGGGGAGGCCGTGACTCCGCGGCGCCTGCAGCGGGCCGGCCGGCTGGCTGGCGGCCGCCGTGCCGCTGGTGCTGCTCGCCGCCGTCTTCGTGCGGGCCGGTCGTGCAGCTGGTCGTGTGGTCGGTCGGGTCGCTCGGCGAGGGCGCGTCGGCGGCGACGCTCGCCCGTGCGGCGGTCAACAGCCTGCTGCTGGCGTCGGTCACGGCGGTCGTGGCGGTCATCGCCGCCACCGTGGTCGCCTACGGCCGCGCGCGCCCGCCCGTCGCGGGCGGCCGTGTGGGCGGGGCGGGCGAGCGCGCTCGGCTACGCGGTGCCCGGCACCGTCGTCGCGGTCGCCGTGTACGTGCCGCTCGTCGTGGGTCGACCGCCGCATCGCGGCGTCGGCGAGCCTGGTCCTCACCGGCACGAGCGGTCGGTCTGGTGCTCGCCTACATCGTCCGCTTCCACGCGCTGGCCTTCTTCTCCATCGAGTCGCGCATGGGCCGCATCGACCCGTCGCTCGACGAGGCGGCGCGCGGCCTCGGCGCCGACCGCTCGCGGCTGCTGGCCGACGTGCACCTGCCGCTGCTGTGGCCGGGCATCGCCACGGCCGCCCTGCTGGTGTTCGTCGAGGTGATGAAGGAGCTGCCGGCCACCGCCCTGCTGCGGCCGCTCGGCGGCGACACGCTGGCGATCGCCGTCTGGGAGGCGACGAAGGACTCGCGCTTCGAGGTGGCGGCCCTGCCGGCGCTGCTGATCGTCGCCGTCGGGCTCGTCCCGGTGGTGCTGGCGATACGCCTGTCGCATGGCGCGCCGCCACTACTGGCCGATCGGCGGCCCGAGTCTGACCGATCGGGCGTCGATTCACCGGAACCAGCGGCGTAAGGTCTTCCCGTGCGGGCGAGGTCGGCGAAACCGGCCTCGCACCGCATCCAATCGGCGCTCCAGAGTCAAGTTCGTGGCGCTTCCGGCCGATTTCGGATGTGTCGATGTCAGCGGCGGGAACACACGCGCGCGGGGAGATCGCCTACCTCGCGTACCACGACCCTCTGACCGGGCTGGCCAACCGCTCGGCGCTCGAGGCCGCGCTCGTGAGCGCGATCGTCGACGCGCGCGCCGCGGGCACCTCGGTGGCACTTGCGTTCGCGGACCTGAACGAGTTCAAGCGCGTGAACGACTCACTCGGCCACGACCTCGGCGACGAGCTGCTGTGCCAGGTCGCCGATCGCCTGCGCAAGGCCGTCCGCCCGGGCGACCTCGTGGTGCGCCAGGGCGGCGACGAGTTCCTCGTCCTCATCCGCGACCTGCCGGCGGCGGGGCGCGACGCGGCCGAGGCCGTCGGCCAGCGGATCGCCGACGCCATGCACGCCCCGTTCTCGCTCGGCGCCGCCGAGCTGCTCGTCGACGCGGCCATCGGCATCAGCCTGTTCCCCGACGACGCCGAGACTCCGGACGCGCTGCGCAAGCACGCCGACGCCGCCATGTACGAGGCGAAGGGCGCCGGCGGCGGCGTCAACGTCTACGGCGACGGCACCGTCGACCCGATCGCCCGGCTCGAGCTGGCCGCTCGCCTGCGGCGCGGCATCGAGCGCGGTGAGCTCGAGCTCCACCACCAGCCGATCCTGCGGCTCGCGGACCGGAGAGCGATCGGCGTCGAGTCGCTCGTGCGCTGGCGCGACCCCTCCCGCCAGGGCCTCGTCCCGCCCGCCGAGTTCATCCCCGTGGCCGAGCGCACCGGCGTGATCGAGGCGCTCGGCGACTGGGTGCTGACCGAGGTCTGCGCCCAGGCACGCGCGTGGGCGGAGGCCGGCCTGTACCCGAACGTGGGCTTCAACGTCTCGCCGCGCCAGCTCCGCCGCCCGGACGTGGCGCGGCGCTTCGCCGAGGTGGTCAACGCCCACGGGATCGAGCCCGGCCGCTTCGTGCTCGAGATCACCGAGTCGGCGTGGTCGCTGGAGGCCTCGCGGCTGCTGCCGGTGCTCGGCGAGCTGCGCGCCGCCGGCTTCGCGCTGGCGATCGACGACTTCGGCGCCGGCTACTCCTCGCTGTGGCGCCTGCGCGAGCTGCCGGTCCAGATCATCAAGGTCGACCGCGCGTTCCTGGCCGGCGTCCCCGAGGACCCGCAGGCCACCGCCGTCTACTCGGCGATCCTGCGGCTCGCCGACGCTTGCGGCTGCGACGTGGTGGCCGAGGGCGTCGAGGAGGCCGAGCACGCCGACTTCCTGGTCGCCAACGGCTGCCGCATCGCGCAGGGCTTCCACTTCAGCCGCCCGGTGCCGGGCCCGGACGTGACCGCGCTCCTCGAGGCGTCGATCGCTCCGGAACGCCGGCGCTGACGAACGTCAACTGCGGCTGGGTAGGGAGGCGGGGATGCCGGCGCGGCTGCTGTCTCCAAGCGCTTGGCGAGTTTACGGCGCATATCGCCGTGAAATCGCCATGGACCGCCGCGCGCCCGGCTCCCTCGCTTCCCTTACCCAGCGCCGTTGAAGTTCGTCCTTCCGCTACCCTTCTGCGTCGCCCATGGCCGTTCCCAAGCAGAAGCAGTCGCACGCTCGCACGAGCAAGCGCCGCGCGCAGCACAAGATCTCCGCGCCCACGGTCAACGCCTGCCCGCAGTGCCACCAGCCGCGCCGCCCGCACCGGGTGTGCCCGCACTGCGGCACCTACGGCGGTCGCGGGGTCGTGGACGTCTCGCACGATCACGATCACGACCACGACCACTAGGAACCGGCAATGGTGACCGTCGCGGTCGACGCGAACGGCGCCGACCGGGGTCCTGCCGAGGTGGCTCGAGGTGCTGCCCTCGTCGAGGGTGTGCGCGTGATCCTGTTCGGACCGCGCGCGGAGATGGGTGAGGGCGCGCCGCACATCGAGGTCGTCGACGCGCCGGTCTCGATCGCCAAGGACCCTGATCCCGCCCGGGCCGTACGGCGCACGCCCGACGCCTCGATCGTCCAGGCGGTGCAGGCCGTCGCCGACGGGCGGGCCGACGCGCTCGTCAGCGGCGGATCGACGGGCGCGGCGCTGGCCGCGTCCCTCTTCACCTTCAAGCGCGCCCGTGGCGTGCACCGACCCACTCTCGCCGTCGTCGTGCCCGTCCCCAAGGCGCCGTTCCTGCTCCTCGACGCGGGGGCCAACGTCGAGGTCCGGCCGGAGCACCTTGTCCAGTTCGCCCACATGGGCGCGGCCTTCATGGAGGCCGTGATGGGCATCGAGCGCCCGCGGGTCGCGCTGCTCTCGAACGGCGAGGAGCCCGGCAAGGGCCCGGAGGTCGTGGTCGCCGCCCACGCCGAGCTGCGTGACCACCCGGGCGACCTCAACTTCGTCGGCAACGTCGAGGGGTTCGCGATCGGCACCGGCGCCGCCGACGTGATCGTGGCGGACGGCTTCGCCGGCAACGTGACGCTGAAGGTGATGGAGGGCGCGTCGGCCGCGCTGCTCGGCGCCGTCCGCGACGCCGCCATGTCGTCCACGCGCGCCAAGCTCGGCGGGCTGCTGCTCAAGCCGCGCTGCGCGGCCTGCGTGACGAGCTCGATCCCGAGGAGGCCGGCGGCGCCGTCCTGCTCGGCCTGCGCAAGCTCGGCGTGGTCCCGCACGGCTCGTTCGGCGCCCGCGGCTTCGCGCGCGCCATCGAGGTCGCCGCCCGCGGCGTGGAGCACGACGTCACCGGCCGAACCTACGAGCGCCTGGCCGCGGCGGGGGCGCTCCGGAAGGTGTCCGAAGCGGCCGCTAGCTTGCCGGACCAGTGACGCGAGAGGAAGTCCTCGAGTTGATCCGTGCCCACCTCGCCGACGAGCTGCAGCTCGATCCGGCGCGGATCACCGAGTCCACGCACTTCCGCGAGGACCTGTCGGCCGACTCGCTGGACCTCTACACGCTGGTGCAGGAGCTCGAGGACACGTACGGGATCAAGATGTCCGATGAGGAGGCGGCGCGGATCCAGACCGTGGGCGCCGCGGTCGACTTCGTGCTCGCCCACCCACCGTCCGCGCCCGCGGGCGGCGCCGTCGACCGCGAGCCGGGATCCTGACCGCTGCGCCAGCTCCACGACCTGGTGGAACAGCTGCCGGACGATCTCGCCCGGCAGGCGGTCACGCATGCGTCGTGGGTGGAGGAGCGCGGCGACGCGTACGAGCGCCTCGCCTTCCTGGGCGACTCGGTGCTCGGCCTGGCCGTCACCACCCACCTGTTCCCGCGGCTCGAGAGCTACGGCGCCGGGCGGCTGACCAAGATCCGCGCGCAGGCGGTGTCGGGCCGCTCGTGCCGCGCGGTGGCGGAGCGCCTGGGCATCCCGGAGCGGCTGCGGACGGCGGCGCCGGACGAGTTCGCGGGGCCGGCCACCGAGGCGCTGGCGCAGACCGAGCGGGTGCTGGCCTCGGTCGTCGAGGCCGTGATCGGGGCCTGCTACCTGCAGTTCGGCTACGAGCGGACCGCCGAGGCGGTGGTCGAGGCCTTCACGCCGGAGATCGAGCAGTCGCTCGAGCGGCCGGCCGACTTCAAGTCCGCGCTCCAGGAGCGCCTGGCGCGCCGCGGCGCGGTCGTGATCTACGACGTGACGGCCGAGGAGGGCCCGCCGCACGAGCGGCGCTTCGAGGTGGCCGCGATGGTGGAGGGCGAGGAGCTGGCGCGCGGCGCCGGCCGCTCGAAGAAGGAGGCCGAGCAGGCGGCGGCCGAGACGGCACTGGACGGCCTGGAGACGTGACGTGCATCTGAGGTCGATCACCCTCAAGGGCTTCAAGTCGTTCCCGGACCGCACGCGGCTGGACTTCTCGCCCGGCGTGTCGGTGGTCGTCGGGCCCAACGGCTCCGGCAAGTCGAACATCACCGACGCGGTGCTGTGGGCGATGGGCGAGCAGTCGCCGCTCGCCGTCCGCGGGCAGTCGATGCAGGACGTGATCTTCGCCGGCGCCCACGGCGTGCAGGCGCGGTCCGAGGCCGAGGTCGAGGTGGTGCTCGACAACGCGACCGGCGCGGTCGACCTGCCGGCCGGAGAGATCTCGATCGTGCGGCGGCTCAACCGCGCGGGCGAGGGCGAGTACCGGGTCAACGGGGCGCGCTGCCGGCTGACCGACGTGCTCGAGCTGCTGTCCGACACCGGCCTCGGCAAGGAGATGCACTCGGTCGTCTCGCAAGGCCGCGTGGAGGCGATCGTGACCTCCAAGCCGCGCGACCGGCGGATGCTGATCGAGGAGGCGGCCGGGCTCGGCAAGCACCGCAAGCGGCGCCGCCGGGCGCAGCTCAAGCTCGCCCGCACGCAGGACAACCTGGACCGCGCGCTCGACGTCGAGCGCGAGGCGCGCACGCGGCTGCGGCCCTTGAAGCGCCAGGCCGAGGCGGCCGAGCTGCACGAGCGGCTCGAGCGGCAGACCGACGAGGCGCTGTGGACGCTCGCGCGCGAGGACGTGCGCGCGGCATCCACCGCCCTGAGGGAGGCGGAAGCCGCCGTGGCCGCCGCCCGCGCCGCCGCGGAGGAGACGGAGGCCGAGCTGCACGCGGTGGCGGCCAAGCGCGAGCAGGCGGAGAACGCGCTGGCCTCGCGCGGCAACGAGCGCGAAGGGCTCGCCAACCGCTTCTACGCGGCCCGCTCGGCGCACGAGCGGATCGGCCTGCGCGAGGAGCGCGCCCGCGAGTCCGCCGCCGAGCTCGAGGCGCGTGCCGGCCGGCGGCGCGCCCTGCTCGCCGCGCTCGCGGCCGAGGCTGAGGGCGACCGCGCCGATGACGGCGCCGTCGAGCGGATCGCCGCGCTCGAGGCGGAGCTGGCCGAGCTGGCCGAGGACCGCCGCGAGCGGCTCGAGCGCGAGCTCGCCGAGCTCGAGCAGCGGCGACGCGGACTTCGCCGGCAAGCTCGAGCAGCTCGCCCAGACGGCCGCCGCGGCCGCGGAGCGCCGCCGCGAGGCCGACGCCGCGGCCGACGCCGCGCGCGCCGTCCGCCGCGAGGCCGACACGGCCGCCGACGCCGCGCGCCGCGAGGCCGCCCGCACCGGCGCCGAGCTGGCCAAGCTCAACCAGTTCCTTCGCACCCACGCGGGCGCCCCGGGCGGCGCCCCCGCGCTGGCCGACGACCTCGGCGCCGAGCCGGGCTACGAGCTCGCCCTCGCCGCCGCGCTCGGTCCGCGCCTGCGCGCCGCCGTGGCCGGCGATCTCGCTGAGGGCGCGCGGCTGCTGGACCGCGCGGGAACTGACGGCGGCGCCGCGCTGATCGTGCCGGACGACGTTCCGGGCAGCGGCTCGTCGCCGCCCGCGCCCGGCGCCCAGCCCCTGCTCTCACATCTCAAGGTGGAGGGTGACGGCCGGCTCGCCGCCGCGCTGCTCGCCGACGTCTGGGTCGTCGACTCGTTCGGCGGCCTCGCGCCCGGGTTTGCCGGTGTCGCGGTCACGCGCGACGGGCGCGTGTGGTCACCGGGTATGCGTGAATTGCGCCAGGTGCCCGCCGGCGGCGAGGATCACGTGCTGTCCGAGCGCAACCGGCGCGACTCGCTCGTCGCCGAGGTCGAGCGCGCGGCGCAGGCCGAGCAGGCCGCGCTCGCGAAGGTCGAGGAGACCTCGCGGGCGGTCGAGGCCGCCGACGCCGCCCGCGACGAAGCCGACCGCGCGGCTCGCGCGGCCGCCCGCGAGCGCGACGAGGCGGCCGAGGCCGAGCGCCACACCGGCTGGGTGATCGAGCAGCGGCGGACCGCGCCCGACGAGGGGCCGGCCGCCGAGCGGCGCACGCAGCTCGATTCGGCGCTCGCCAGCGAGCGGCGCCTGATCGAGCGCGCCGAGCGCGAGCGCGTCGAACGCGAGCGCCGGATCGCCGCCGAGAGCGAGCGGCTGGCGCGCGACGAGGCGCTGCGCCCCGCGGCCGAGCGGCTCGCCGAGGCGCTCGCCGAAGCCGCCGCGGCGGTCGGCACGCGGCTCGAGGTGCTCGAGGCCGAGCTGCAGGCCGACCGCGAGGCCGGCGAGCGGCTGGCCGGCGAGCTGCGCGCCTTCGCCGCGCAGGAGACGCAGGTGCAGGCGCGCCTGAAGGAGCGCGGCGAAGAGGTCACGCGCGGCGAGGTGCGCGCCCAGCAGGCGCGCGACCGCGCCGCCGACGCCAACCGCGAGCTCGGCCGGCTGGCGGTCAAGCTCGGGCTCGAGGCCGAGGCCGCCGAGGAGCCGCTCCACGAGACCGACCGCGCCGACCTCGAGGGCCGGATCGAGCGTCTGCGCCGGCGCCGCGAGCAGCTCGGCCCCGTCAACCCGCTCGCCAAGCGCGAGTACGACGAGGCGGTCGCCCACGTCGAGGAGCTCGAGAGCCAGCGCGAGGACCTCGAGACCGCGATGCGCGAGCTCGAGGGCCTGATCCGCGACACCGACCGCCGCATCCGCGAGGCCTTCGAGCAGACCTTCGCAGCCGCCGCCAAGAACTTCGAGGAGGTCGCCGAGCAGCTCTTCCCCGGCGGCCGCGGCCGGCTGCGGCTGGTGCGCGAGGACACCGGGCCGCGCCCCGTGCTCGGCGGCGAGGAGGCTCCCTCCGACGAAGAAGCCGCCGCGGAGGCCGAGGAGCAGGACGAGGACGACGACACCGGCGTCGAGATCGAGATCACCCCGGCGGGCAAGTCGACCAAGCGCCTGACGCTGCTGTCGGGCGGCGAGAAGTCGCTGACCGCGCTCGCGTTCCTGTTCGCCGTCTTCCTCGCCCGGCCGTGCCCGTTCTACATCCTCGACGAGGTCGAGGCCGCGCTCGACGACCTCAACATCGACCGCTTCCTCACCCTCCTGCGCCGCTTCGCCGGCCGCGCGCAGTTCATCGTCGTCACGCACCAGAAGCGCACGATGGAGGCCGCCGACTGCCTGTACGGCGTCTCGATGGCGGGCAACGGCGTCTCCAAGGTCGTCTCGCGCCGGCTGCCGCGCGACGGCGAGGAGGAGCGCGTGGCCTGAGGGCCGAAGCGTCCCGCCGCCACCGCCTCCACGCCCAGCGGCTCGCGGGCGCGAAGCCCGCCGCTCCCGCCGACGTGGTCCGGCAGCTCGTCGGCATCCAGGCCCAGGACCGCGCCGCCGCGGCGCTCGCCGTCCGCGTGCGCGGCGGCGAGGGCGACGAGCGCGGGGTCGCCCGCACGTGGGCGATGCGCGGCACGCTGCATCTGATCGCGGCCGACGACGTGCCGCTGATGCTGGCGGTCTTCGCGCCGCTGCACCTTTCCCGCGGCCAGCGCCGGCTCACCCAGCTCGGCCTCCCGCCGGAGCTCGCCGAGCGCAGCACCGCCGAGGCCGCCGCCGTCCTCGCCGACGCAGGCCCGCTCACCCGCCACGAGCTGGCGGCTCGGCTGCGCGAGCGCGGCGTCCCGGTCGACGCCGAGGGCCAGGCGCCGATCCACGTCGTGCGGCGCGCGGCGCTCGCGGGCGTGCTGATCGAGGTCGGCGTCCGCGGCCGCGAGGAGCTCTACGGCGCCTTCGACCCCGGCCCGCTGCCGGACCGCGACGCCGCCGTCGACGAGCTCGCCCGCCGTTACGCCGCCGCCCACGCGCCGGCCAGCGCCGACGACTTCGCGGCCTGGTCCGGCCTCCCCGCTGCTGACGTCCGGCGAGCGTGGCAGGACCCGGAGCCGCCGGCCGGCGAGCCGCAGCCCGGCCCCGTGCGGCTGCTGCCGGCCTTCGACGAGTGGCTGCTCGGCTGGGCCTCGCGCCACCTGGTGCTGCCCGAGCGGCACGCGGGCGAGGTGCTGCGCGGCGGCATCATCCGCGCCGTGGCGATCGCCGACGGGCGTGTGTTCGCCACGTGGCGGCGTGGCCGCGGCGGGATCGAGCTCGCGCCGTTCGGGCGAGTGACAGCGGCGATGCGGGACGCTGTGGAGAGTGAGGCGGAGAGGCTCGGCCTACGAACTTCAACTGCGGCTGGGTAGGACGCCGAAACCCTCATTTCCCTACCCAGCCGCAGTTCGCCGGCGCCGCAGCACGCCGACACCGGCAGCCGCCGCCACGAGCATTACAAGCGCCACAACGAGCACGATCGCGACGACGTCGACGAACACCAACGCCACCCCGGCGACAGCGACCACCGCCAACGCGGCGTTCCGGACCCCCACCAGCACGCCCACCGGCCCCAGCTCCGCCACCCGCCAGCGCCCCAGCAGATCCTGCCGCCGCACCGGCGTCGACGTGAACCGCGGATACGCGGGCTGCAGGTACGGCAGCGCTCCGTCGAGCGTGTCGACGCCCCACGTCAGGTCGCGCCCGGCCACCCGCAGCTCCGTCCCGCCCTCGACCGAGACCGGCGCGAACGCCGGCGCCGGCTCGACGTCCGGGCCGTACGAGAATCCGATCCGCGCCCCGTCGAGCCGCGCGAAGTACGCCTCCGGCCGCAGCGGCAGCCCGTGGCCGAGCCAGTTCCACGGCCGGTGGCGCATCGCCCAGCCGAGGCTCGCGTCGACCGGCACCCAGCCGACGCCGTCGAGCCAGAACTCGTTCCAGGCGTGCGCGCTCATCCGCCCGCGGGCCCACGTCCCGTAGACGATCCGGGCCGGGATGCCCGCGCTCCGGCACCAGGCCGCGAACAGCGAGGAGAACTCGCCGCAGTCGCCGCGGCGGTCGCGCAACATCGCGGCGGCGCCGCGCTCGGCCGGCGGGTGGACGTAGCGGAACCCGCCCTCGACGAGCTCGTCGAAGAACGCTCGCGCCCGCGCTAGAGCATCATCGTCGGCCTCCCGTGCCGAAAGGACCTGCCGCGCCGACGAGGCGATGTCGCCGTCCGTCGGCACCATCGGCGTCGCGCGCACGAACGCGCGCGGCGAGCCGTGCGGAGGCGGCGAGCGCCCGGGGCCGTCGATCAGGATCCGCTCGGCGGTCACGACGGTCGCCTCGAGCCGCACCGCCCCGCCGGACCCGAGCTCGACGTGCAGCAGCTCGTTGCCCTCCAGCGTGCGGCTGTCGAGGCGGTCGCGCGCGCCCGACAGCGCCACCTCGCTGCTCGTCACGGCCTGGCCCGGCGCGGTGGGGCACAGCGCCAGCCACACGCGGGTGGCGCTCGGCTGGCGGTTCGCGAACTCGTACCGGAGGCGGACGGTCCGCGCCGGGCGCAGCGCGAGGTGTCTCACGGCAGCACCTTCTCGCCCCAGTACGAGGCGTAGCTGTTGCCGTTGTAGTCGGGGATGTCGCGGTAGCCGGCCCCGCGATACAGGGCGATCGCCGTGGTCATCGACTGCGCCGTGTCGAGCCGCAGCCGGCGATAGCCGAGCTCGGCCGCCACCGCCTCGAGCTCGGAGAGCACGCGCCGCCCGTGCCCGCGCCCGCGCGCCGCGGGCTCCACGAACATGCGCTTGATCTCCGCCACGTCCTTGTCCAGGCGCCGCAGGCCGCCGCCGGCGACCGGCTCGCCGTCCTCGTACAGGATCACAAAGGCGCCGTCGGGCGGCGCCATCTCGTCGAGGGTGACCGTCGAGGTGCGGTCGGGCGTGGTCGGACCGAAGTTCTCGGTGACCCACGCCTCCATCGCGGCCACCAGCGCGCGCGCCTCGGGATCGTCGCCGCGCACCCGCCGCACTTCGACCATCGGCCTATTGTCCCGTACATGCGCGTGTGCCTGATGATCGAGGGGCAGGAGGGCGTCACCTGGGACCAGTGGCGCGCCCTCGCGACGACCGCCGAGGCCGCCGGCTTCGAGGCCCTCTTCCGCTCCGACCACTACATGTCGCTCGAGGACGTGCCGGGCAACGGCTCGCTCGACGCGTGGGCGACCATCAACGCCCTGGCCGCCCTCACCAGCACCATCCGGCTCGGCACGCTGGTCTCACCCGCCACCTTCCGCCACCCGTCCGTGCTCGCCCGCGAGGTCGTCACCGCCGACCACGTGTCCGGTGGGCGCGTCGAGCTCGGCCTCGGCGCGGGCTGGCACGAGGGCGAGCACGCGGCCTTCGGCTTCCCGTTCGACAGCACGCGCGAGCGCTTCGACCGCCTCGCCGAGCAGATGGAGGTCGTCCACCGCTCGTGGACCGAGGGGCCGTTCGACTTCCGGGGCAGCCACTACCGGCTCCAGCACGCCGACCCGCTGCCGAGGCCGGTCCAGGACCCGCACCCGCCGCTGATCGCGGGCGGCAGCGCCAAGCCCCGCGGCGTCGCCCTCGCCGCCCGCTGGGCCGACGAGTACAACACCGTCTACGCGACGCTGGAGGAGTGCCGCGAGCGGCGCGAGCGCGTGGCCGCCGCCTGCGCGGAGGCGGGCCGCGACCCGATCCGCTTCTCGCTGATGACGAGCTTCGCCATCGACGGCGACCCGGCCGACCACCATCCGGCGTGGATCGTCGGCTCGCTCGACGAGATGGCCGCGCAGCTCAAGGCGCTCGAAGCGGCCGGCGTCGATCGCGTCATGCTCCAGCACCTGCAGCACGACGACCTCGAAGCCGTCGAGCTGATCGGCCGCGAGCTGATCCCGGCCGTCAGCTGAGGCGCTTCGCGAAGAAGACGAAGTCGCCGGCCAGCCCCGGGGCCTCGATCGGCTCGTAGCCGACGGACCGGTACAGGGCGATCGCGGCGACCTGCAGCGGTACGAACTCCAGGTCCATCTCGGTCATGGCCCCCAAGGACGCTGCGGCGCGGCGGATATTCCCGCGGCTATCCTGCCCGCCCCGTGGCCCGTGACTGGCATCACCTGTTCGTCACCGACGGCCGCTCCTTCGACGAGGACGCGCCCGACCCGGGCGAGGGCGAGGAGCGCCGCCGCGGCTTCTTCGGCCGCCTGCGCGAGTCGATGCGCAAGACGCGCGAGGCGCTGGCCGCCGAGGTCCAGGCGACGCTGTTCGAGGGCGACCTCGACGAGGCGACCTGGGAGCGGCTCGAGGAGGCCCTGATCTACGCCGACGTCGGCGCCCGCACCACCGCCGAGGTGGTCGAGAAGCTCGAGCGAGAGGCGGAGGAGGGCGACCTGGTCGGCGGCGAGGCGCTCACCACGCGGCTGGCAGAGCTGCTCGCCGACCTCGCGCGCACCGGCGACGACACGATCGACATCCGGCCCGACCCGGCCGTGATCCTCGTCGTCGGCGTCAACGGGACCGGCAAGACGACCACGATCGGCAAGCTCGCCTGGCACCTGCGCCACACGCTCGGCCAGAAGGTCGTGGTCGGCGCCGCGGACACCTTCCGCGCCGCCGCCGTCGAGCAGCTGGAGCGCTGGGCCGAGAGAGCGGACGTCGACCTCGTCAAGGGGCCGGAGGGCTCCGACCCCGGCGCCGTCGCTTTCGACGCCGTGGCCCGCGGCCGCGAGCGCGGCGCCGACGTCGTGATCATCGACACCGCCGGCCGGCTCCACACCCAGCACAACCTGATGGAGGAGCTGGCCAAGGTCCGCCGCGTGATCACCAAGCAGATGCCCGACGCGCCGCACGAGACCCTGATGACCGTCGACGCCACGACCGGCCAGAACGGCGTCCGCCAGGCGAAGCTGTTCGGCGAGGCGGTCGACGTCACCGGCATCGTGCTGACCAAGCTCGACGGCACCGCCAAGGGCGGCATCGCGCTCGCCATCGCCAACGAGCTCGGTATCCCGGTGAAGCTGATCGGCGTCGGCGAACAGCTCGAGGACCTGCGCCCGTTCGACGCCGACGACTTCGCCCGGGCGCTCCTGACGGCATGATCGGCGCGTTGCTGGCCCTCGCGCTGGCGCCGGGCTTCGTCCCGCTCGAAGACGTCGACGCCACGATCCTCCAGGACATGCGGTACGCGACGAAGTACAACTTCGTCGGCCGCCGCATCGACGGCTACCGCGACCCCGTCTGCATCCTCCACCGGCGCGCCGCGCGAGCGCTCCACCGGGCGCAGGACGAGCTTCGCGAGCAGGGCTACACGCTCAAGGTCTACGACTGCTACCGCCCGCAGCGGGCGGTCGACCACTTCGTGCGCTGGTCGCAGAACGGCAGCCAGAAGATGAAGCGCGAGTTCTATCCCCGCGTCGACAAGGCACGGGTCTTCGACCTCGGCTACATCGCCCGCCGCTCCGGCCACAGCCGCGGCAGTACCGTCGACCTCACGCTCGTGAAGCTGCCCGCGAAGGAGCAGCCGCGCTGGTCGCGCGAGGAGTTCGGTCTGGTGTCCTGCACGGCGCCGCGCAAACGCCGCTACCCGGATAACTCCGTGAACATGGGTACGAGCTATGACTGCTTCGACACGCGCAGCCACACGTTCAGCGGCCGCGCTCGCAAGAACCGGCTGCTGCTCAGGCGCACGATGGATCGCGCGGGCTTCGCGCCGTACGACAACGAGTGGTGGCACTTCACGCTGCGCGACGAGCGCTACCCGGATCGCTACTTCAATTTCCCGGTGGAGGTGTCGGACGCCACACCTAGGGCTGCCGTGAATCGCTCGCGCTGACGGTACGATCGAAGTACATGGACGAGTGGGTGATCTGGCTGATCGTCGCGGTGGTCTTCGGCATCGGTGAGATCGCCACGCTCGGGTTCTTCCTGGCGCCCTTCGCCGGCGGTGCACTCGTCGCGGCGGTGGTCGCGGGCGCCGGGGCGCCGACGGCCGTGAGCTGGGTCGCCTTCCTCGTCGTCTCGATCGTGCTGCTCGCCGCGCTGCGGCCGGTCGCCCTGCGCCACATGCGCCAGGCGCCGCGGCTGCGCACCGGCACGGCGGCGCTCGTCGGCCAGACCGCCACGGTCGTCGAGCGGGTCGGCAGCGACGAGGGCTGCGTGCGGCTCGACGGTGAGATCTGGACGGCGCGCCCCTACGACGAGGACCAGGTCTTCGAACCGGGCAAGCGCGTGCAGGTGCTCGAGATCAGGGGCGCCACGGCGCTCGTTGCTGAATGAGGAGGTCCAGATGGATGCCGGATTGATCGCCCTGATCGTCGTTGCCGTGTTCCTGTTGATCGTCGCCGCGAGGGCGATCCGGATCGTGCCGCAGGCGCGGGCCGGGATCGTGGAGCGGCTCGGGCGCTACAAGAACACGCTCGACCCCGGGCTGGCGCTGATCATCCCCTTCATCGACCGCGTCAAGCCGCTGCTCGACCTGCGCGAGCAGGTGGTCTCCTTCCCGCCGCAGCCGGTGATCACCGAGGACAACCTCGTGGTCGGGATCGACACCGTCATCTACTTCACGATCACCGACGCCAAGGCGGTCACCTACGAGGTCGCCAACCCGCTCCAGGCGATCGAGCAGCTCACCGTCACCACGCTGCGCAACGTGATCGGCGGCCTGACGCTGGAGGAGACGCTCACCTCGCGCGACAACGTCAACTCGCAGCTGCGCGTGGTGCTCGACGAAGCGACCGGCCGCTGGGGCATCCGCGTCAACCGCGTCGAGCTCAAGTCGGTCGAGCCGCCGCGCACCGTCCAGGAGGCGATGGAGAAGCAGATGCGCGCCGAGCGCGACCGCCGCGCGACGATCCTGACCGCCGAGGGCGTCAAGCAGTCGGCGATCCTCACGGCGGAGGGCGAGAAGCAGTCGGCCGTGCTCAAGGCCGAGGGCGCCCGCACGGCGGCGATCCTGCGCGCCGAGGGCGAGGCGAAGGCGATCGAGACCGTCTTCCAGGCCATCCACGACGGCGCGCCCGACGAGCGGCTGCTCTCCTATCAGTACCTGCAGATGCTGCCGCAGCTCGCGCAGGGCCAGGCCAACAAGGTGTTCGTGATTCCGAGCGAGTTCACGCAGGCGCTCGGCAACCTCACCCAAGGGCTGGCCGACAACCTTCCGAAGCCGCGCCCCAAGCGCCAGGAGACCGAGGAGGCGCGCGAAGCGGCCGCTGCCGACGTCGCGGAGGCGGCCGCGGCGGCGCGCGCGGCGGACGAGGAGGCGCGCGGCGCCCAGACACCGTCCCCACCCGCCCGGCCGGAGCTCAACCCCTGATGCGGTTGGCCGCGTCGAGCGCGGCGACCTTGTAGGACTCGGCGAACGTCGGGTAGTTGAAGACCGCGGTGACGAGGAAGTCGATGGTGGAGCTGCCGCCCATCACGGCCTGCCCGATGTGGACTAGGTCGGTGGCGCCCGTGCCGATCACGTGCACGCCGAGCAAGCAGCGCGTGTCGGGGTCGACGAGCAGCTTGAGCATGCCGTCCTCGTCGCCGCTCATCAGCCCGCGCGCGAGCTCGCGCCAGCGGGCGATGCCGGTCACGTACGGGATCGCGTTGTCGGTCAGCTGCTCCTCGGTCTGCCCGACCATGGCGATCTCGGGCACCGCGTAGACGCCGGTCGGGATCAGCTCGGGCAGCGTCTGCACCGGCTCGCCGAAGGCGTGCAGGGTGGCGATCCGGCCCTGCTCCATGGCGGTGGCGGCCAGCCCGCCGCCGGACACGTCGCCGACCGCGAAGATGTGCGGCACGGCCGTGCGGTGGCTCTCGTCGACCGGGATGCGGCCGCGCGAGTCGGCTTCGAGGCCGGCCTTCTCGAGCTGCAGGAACTCGGTGTCGCCATGGCGGCCGACCGCGTACAGGACCGTCTCCGCCACTAGCTCCTTGCCCGACTCCAGCCGCACCTTCGGCCCGCGAGCGTCGACATCGAGGTCCACGCCGGCGACCTGCTCGCGCAGCCGGAAGGTCACGTTCTCGCGCCGCAGCAGGTACTGGAAAGCCTCGCCGATCTCGGAGTCGAGGAAGCTGAGCACGCGGTCGCGCTTGTCGATCACCGTGACCTTGGTGCCGAGTGCCCCGAACATCGACGCGTACTCGACCCCGATCACGCCGGCGCCGACCACGATCATCGAGCGCGGCACCCGGTGCTCGAGCTTGAGCAGCCCGTCTGAGTCGATCACCGTCCTGTCGTCGAACTGGACCGACGACGGCCGCGCCGGCCGCGTGCCGGAGGCGATGACGATGCGGCGCGCCCGGATCGGCTCGTCGTCGCTGGAGATCTTGACCGTGTTGGCGTCCTCGAAATGCGCCTCGCCGGGCAGCAGGCCGACGCGGTTGCGGCGGAACTGCTCCCGCACCACGGCGGTCTCGGCGGCCACCACCCGGGCCGTGCGGTCCATCAGCTGCTCGAGCACCGCCTGCTCGGACTCCTCCACCCGCGTCGGGTCGAGCACGTCGAGTGGCCGATGGTTGAGCTGGTCGAGCACCGCCTCGCGCAGCGTCTTGGAGGGGATCGTGCCCGTGTGGATCGAAACGCCACCGAGGCGCTCCTTGCGCTCGGCGACCGCTACGCGCTTGCCGAGCTTGGCGGCCTGGATCGCCGCCTTCTGGCCACTGGGCCCCGATCCGATGACGAGGAGGTCGAGCTCCACTCTTCCGCACCGTACCCTGTAGAGCGGTTTGTTCGACTCCTTGTCAGAGAAGCTCCAGGGCACGCTCCAGGGCGTGCGGCAGCGCGGAGCGCTGACGCCAGACGACATCGACGCCGCGATGCGCGAGATCCGCCTCGCCCTGCTCGAGGCCGACGTCAACTTCAAAGTCGTCAAGCAGTTCACGACGACGGTGAAGGAACGCTGCCAGGGCGTCGAGGTGAGCAAGCAGCTCAACCCCGGCCAGCAGGTGGTCAAGATCGTCAACGAGGAGCTCACCAAGCTGATGGGCGGCTCCTCGGCCGGGCTGACCTTCTCGCCGCGCCCGCCGACGGTCGTCCTCATGGCCGGCCTCCAGGGCTCGGGCAAGACGACGGCCACGGCCAAGCTGGCCAAGATGCTGCGCGAGCAGAACAACTCCTCGGTGGCGGTCGCGGCGTGTGACGTGTACCGGCCCGCGGCGGTCGAGCAGCTCGTGAAGGTGGGCGGGCAGGCCGGCGCCACCGTCTACGAGCAGGGCACCGACAAGGATCCGGTCGACATCGCCGGCTGGGCGCTGGAGCAGGCCACGCGCGACGGCAAGGACGTGCTGATCGTCGATACGTCGGGCCGCCTGCACGTCGACGAGGCGCTGATGGAGGAGCTGGCGCGGATCAAGAAGCGTGTCCGCCCGCACGCCGTCCTGCTCGTGGTCGACGCCATGACCGGCCAGGACGCCGTCAACGTCGCCGAGCAGTTCGCCAAGGTGGCGGACTTCGACGGCGTGATCCTCTCCAAGCTCGACGGCGACGCCCGCGGCGGCGCCGCGCTGTCGGTGAAGCAGGTCACGGGCAAGCCGATCATGTACGCCTCCACGGGCGAGAAGCTCGGCGACTTCGAGCGCTTCCATCCCGACCGCATGGCCCAGCGCATCCTCGGCATGGGCGACGTCATGTCGTTCATCGAGAAGGCCGAGGCGTCGGTCGAGGAGGACGAGGCGAAGGAGCTGGAGCGCAAGCTGCGCAAGAACCAGTTCACGCTCGAGGACTTCCTGGACCAGCTCAAGCGGATCCGCAAGATGGGCCCGCTGACCTCGATCCTGGGCATGATCCCGGGGCTGGCCGGCCACCAGCTCTCGAAGATGCAGGTCGACGACAGGGAGCTGGATCGAGTGGAGGCGATCATCCTCTCGATGACGCCGTACGAGCGCCGCCACCCGGAGGCGATCAAGGGCTCGCGGCGCCTGCGGATCGCCAAGGGCAGCGGGACGAGCGTCCAGCAGGTCAACCAGCTGGTCAAGCAGTTCGGCGAGATGCGCAAGATGATGCGCGGGCTGCAGTCGGGCAAGATGCCCGATCTCGGCCAGCTCATGCGCCAAAGGTGACCCCTTCCGCTATCCTGCGGCGCCGAAATGGCAGTCAGCATGCGACTCACCCGCGTAGGCGGGAAGAAGGATCCGGTGTGGCGCGTCGTCGTCGCGGATCGGCGTTCTCCCCGCGACGGGCGCTTCATCGAGACGGTCGGCCGCTACAACGCGCAGACCGACCCTTCGACGATCGTCCTCAACGAGGAGCGCATCCGCCATTGGCTCGACCGCGGCGCCCAGCCGAGCGACACGGTCAAGAAGCTCCTCAAGACGCAGGGCATCGCCCGCTAAGTGCGCGAGCTGCTCGTCTACCTGGCGCAGCAGCTGGTCGACGAGCCGGCCAAGGTCGAGGTCGAGGAGTTCGAGGAGGACGACGGCACGCTCGTGCTCGAGCTGTCGGTGGCCGACGATGACTACGGCAAGGTCATCGGGCGCGGGGGACGCACCGCGCAGGCGCTCCGCACCCTCGTCAAGGCCGCCGCGGTCAAGGACAACCGCCGCGTCCTCCTCGACATCGTCGAGTGAGCTGGTCCCGGCCGGGACGGTCGGCCGGCCGCACGGGCTCGACGGCTCCTTCCACGTGCTGCGGCCGGCCGCGCTGACGCTCGGCGCCACCGTGACGGTCGCCGGGCGGCCGTATGAGATCGAGCGCCTCGCGGGCACGCCGGAACGCCCGATCGTGCGGCTCTCGGGATGCTCGTCGCGTGAGGACGCCGCGGCACTTGGCGGCGCCGAGCTGCTCGTGCCGGACGTCCTCGAGGAGGACGAGTACTGGGCCGCCGACCTCGTCGGCTGCACGGTGGTGGACGGTTCCCGCGAGGTGGGGGTGGTCGCCCGGATGGTCGCCCTGCCCTCGTGCGAGGCGCTCGAGGTGGGGCAGCTCCTGATCCCGATGGTTCGCGACGCGATCCGCTCGATCGACCTGGAGGCGCGCCGGATCGACGTCGACATGGGGTTCGTGGGCGAGTGAACATCGACGTCTTCACGCTCTTCCCTCAGTGGTTCGAGTGGTTCCGGGAGCAGCGCCACGTCGCGAACGCGCTGTCGCTGGGACACACGTTCGAATGCGTCGACCCGCGCGAGACGACCCCGCTGAAGTGGGGGCAGGTGGACGACACGCCGTTCGGCGGCGGGGCGGGCATGGTCCTGCGCGTCGATGTGATGGAAGCGGCGCTGCGGGCCCGGTACGAGAGCGATCCCGCTTCGCCGACGCGGCGCGTGATCGCGCTGACGCCGGGCGGGCGGCTGCTCGACGACGCGCTGGCGGGCGAGCTGGCGGGCGAGTCGGATCTGACGCTGCTGTGCGGCCGCTACGAGGGCTTCGACGAGCGGATCCTCGAGCACTTCGTCACCGATCAGGTCTCGATCGGCCGCTACGTGCTGGCCGGCGGCGAGCTGGCGGCCATGGTGGTGGCCGACACGGTGCTGCGCAAGCTGCCCGGCGTGCTCGGCAAGGACGAGTCGGCGCTCGAGGAGTCTTTCTCGGAGGCGCTGGAGGGCGGGCTGGAGTACCCGCACTACACGCGGCCCGCCGAGTGGCGCGGGTGGCCCGTGCCCGAGGTGCTGCTCTCCGGCCACCACGAGCGCATCCGCGAATGGCGCCGGGAGCAGAGCCGCCGCCGTTCGCTACCATGATTCGCCCGCGTGTCGCCGCTTCTCAACGCAGCATTGGCGCCGCGGTCTTTCCTTGTATGAGCACCCTCATCGACACGCTTGAGCGTCAGCAGCTGCGCCGCGTCCCGGCCTTCCAGGCCGGTGACCGCGTACGCGTCCACTTCCAGGTCGTCGAGGGCACCCGCCGGCGCACCCAGGTCTTCGAGGGCGTCGTGATCAAGCGCCAGGGTGAGGGCGTGCGCGAGACCTTCACGGTCCGCAAGAACTCGTTCGGCGTCGGCGTGGAGCGCACGTTCCCCGTGCACTCGCCGAAGATCGAGCGGATCGAGGTCGCCGCCCGCGGTGACGTCCGGCGCGCGAAGCTCTACTACCTGCGCGGCCGCGTCGGCAAGCGCGCGCGCGTTCGCGAGCGCCGCTACATCGGCCCGGAGGAGGTCGTCGAGGCCGGCCTGCTGCACGATCCCGCCGCGGAGGCCGCTGCCGCCGCGGACGAGGAGGTGCCGGGCGAGGCGATCGACCAGCAGGCGCTCGACGAGGCCGAGGCGGCCGCTGCCGAGACGCCGGAGCCGTCGGACGACGCTCCGGAGGCCGAGGAGACCGCCGAGGTCGAGGCGGCCGCGGAGGCCGAGGCTGCAGCCGTGGCCGAGGAGCCGGCCACCGAAGACGAACCCGCGGCGGACGAAGAGACGAAGTAGGCACAGTGGCGGCGAAGACGTCGAAGACGTCGTCGGCGTCGGGCTCGCTACTCGAGCTGGTCCTCATCGTCGCCGTCGCCCTGGGTCTCGCCCTGGGCATCCAGGCGTTCCTCGTCAAGCCGTACCGGATCCCTAGCGAGTCGATGGTGCCGACGCTCGAGGTCGGCCAGCGAGTGCTCGTGAACCGCATCGGCGCGCGCTTCGGGCATCCCGAGGTCGGCGACATCCTCGTCTTCCATCCGCCCACCGGGGCCGAGCAGGGGAACGAGTGCGGGGACGGCCCGCCGCCGCAGGGCCAGGTGTGCGCCAAGCCCACCGCCGACAAGGCTGACGTGAACTTCATCAAGCGCGTGGTGGCAGGGCCGGGCGACCGCCTCCGCATCGAGGACGGGCACGTCGTCCTCAACGGCAAACGCCAGAACGAGCCGTTCGCGCAGCCCTGTGGAGGCGGCGATGCGTGCGAATTCCCCAGCGAGATCACAGTTCCCGCCGGTCACTACTTCATGATGGGCGACAACCGTGGCAGTTCGGACGACAGCCGGTTCTGGGGACCAGTCCCCGAGGAATGGGTCATCGGGGAGGCCTTCGCCACCTACTGGCCCCCCAAGCGAATCGGCCTCCTCTAGGAAGGCGCGTCGCCGCAAGCGCACGTCGGGCTCGCGCTTGTTCCGGTTCGATCGAGGGTTGGGCGTGCGGTTCGTGGCGGGCGCCGACGAGGCGGGGCGGGGTTGCCTGGCCGGGCCGCTGGTGGCCGCCGCCGTGCTGTTCGACTACGAGCGGGTGACGCTGAGCGACCTGCGCGCCCTCTCCGCGCTGAACGACTCGAAGCAGCACAACGCGGAGATGCGCGAGGAGCTGTACCCGAAGGTGCTGCGGATCGCGACCCGCGTGGCCGTCACCTCGCGCTGCGTGCGCGGGATAGACGAGCGCGGGCTCCACAACACCAACCTCGCAGCACTGAGCGACGTGCTGCGGCGCGTGGCGCGCGATGGCTGCCTGTGCCTGTCCGACGGCTTCCCGGTCCCTCCCACGGGGTTCGAGCAGCGGCCCGTGGTGGGCGGCGACGCCCTGAGCGCCTCGATCGCCGCCGCCTCCGTGATCGCCAAGGTCACGCGCGACCGGTTCATGCAGCGGATGGAGGAGCGCTATCCGGGCTGGGAGTTCGCGGCCCACGTGGGGTACTCGACGCCCGAGCACCGCGCCGCCATCGAGAAGCTCGGCGTCTCGCCGCTGCATCGCATGTCGTTCCAGTCGATGGCCTACCAGCAGCTCGCCCTCTGATATCGCTGGAGGTGTCCGAGGCGGTCCGGGAGGCGTTTCCCGGCTACCGCGCGGGCGTCGTGGTGGCCGACGGCGTCGTCAACGGGCCGTCGTCTCCGGTCTCGTTCGAGTACGCCTCGGTCGACCACCCGCATCTGGTCGCCTGGCGCGACGCCTTCCGCGCGTTCGGCGCGAAGCCCAAGCGCTACCAGTGCTCGGCGGAGGCGCTGATCCGGCGCGGCGTGCCGGCCGTCAATCGCCTCGTCGACCTCTACAACGCCGTCAGCGTGCGCTGGGCGGTGCCGGTCGGCGGCGAGGACATCGATCGCGTGGTGGGGACGGTGCGGCTGCGCTTCGCCGGCTCGGATGAGGCGTTCGACGGCGGCGATCCGCCCAAGGCCGGCGAGGTCGTGTGGGCGGACGAGGAGGGCGTGACGTGCCGGCGGTGGAACTGGCGGCAGGGCGTGCGGACGCGGCTGACTGAGGGCACGCGCCGTGCGTACTTCCTGTTCGATGCCCTGCCTGTGCTCGACGATGCGTCGCTGGCGGGGGCGATGGATGACCTGTCGGCTCATCTGCGCGACGCGTGTCCAGGGGCCTCGCTGTCCTCGTTCGTCGCTCGCTGAGGGACGAACTGCGGCTGGGTAGGGGAGCTGGAGAGCCGGCCGCGCGGTGGATTTCCGGCGAAGCATCCTGTTCTAGGGTCGCTGTACGACCCCAGGGCAGGACGCTTCGAGGAAATCGGCCCCGCCAGCCTCTCCGCTTCCCTACCCAGCCGGGGTTGACGTTCGTCCGGCCCATTGATTCATTCGAAATCGTATAATACGATTACGAAATGAACCGGCAAACGCTCTCCGGAACCGTCGAGGTCCCGCTCCCGCCCGACGAGGCGATCTCCCTCTTCACCCCCTCCGGCGAGCGCGCCTGGGCGCCCGGCTGGGACCCGCAGTTCCCCTCCGGCGAGGACACCTCGCCCGGCACCACGTTCACCACCCATGAGGGCCGGACCTTCTGGGTCATCGCCGACCGCACGCCCGCCAGCATGCGCTACGCCCGCATCACGCCCGGCGTCCATGCCGGCACCGTCGAGGTCCGCTGCGAGCCGGCCGGCGACGCCACGCGCGCCCACGTCACCTACGAGCTCACCGGCCTCGCCGACCCCGTCACCGTCGACCACTTCGCCGAGGACTTCCCGGCGATGCTCGCCGAGTGGGAGCGGCTGATCGCGGCCTCGCTCGCGTGACCGGCCCGCCCCTCGTCGCCGACTGGCAGCGCGTCACCCACCGGCTGCTCGCCGCGCTGGACGACGCGCTCGCTGATCTCGGCCTCTCGGCGGCCGAGGTCAACGCCCTCGCGTGCTTCGCCGGGCGCGAGGCGGTCAGCGTCCGCGAGCTCGTCGCCGCCACCGCCCAGCGGCCCTCGACGCTGACCGGCGTGCTCGACCGGCTCGAGCGGCGCGGCCTGATCGAGCGCGCCGCCAACCCGGCCGACCGGCGCTCGGTCGTAGTCAGCCTGACGCCGGACGGCCGAAGGCATGCCGCGCGCGTGGCGGTCGCCTTCACGGCGCTCGAGGGACGGCTTCCCGCCGCCGAGGTCAGGCGGCTGCTCGCCGTGCTCGACGAAGCCGTCTGACAATCGGCACGAAGTCGCAACACACGCGCGGTGATCGGTTACGCGATCGCGCGTACGGTCGCTCGCGCCATGACCACCGACCGCACGAAGGAGCTGGGCCGCCTCGGCGAGGAGCTCGCCGCTGAGCACTTCTCGCGGCTCGGCTACCGCGTGCTCGCCCGCAACCACCGGACCCGGTTCGGCGAGCTCGATCTCATCCTGGCCGACGAGCACGAATCCACGATCGTCTTCTGCGAGGTCAAGTCGCGCCGGCTCGGCTCCGGGCCCTGGCACGACAGCCTGCACGAGAAGAAGCAGAAGCAGGTCCGCACGATGGCGGCCGCCTGGCTGGCCAAGGTCACCGACCGGCCGTTCGGCGCCGAGCTGCGGTTCGACGCGGTGGGCGTGACGCTCGACGACCGCGGCCGACTCGTCCGGCTCGACCACATGCAGGCGGCGTTCTGAGGCATGATCGCCCGCGTCACCACGTTCGCCCTCGACGGCGTCGAGTCCCGCCGCGTCTGGGTCGAGACGGACATCCGGCTCGGATTGCCGGCCTTCACCATCGTCGGCCTCGCCGACAAGGCCGTCCGTGAGGCGCGCGAGCGCGTCCGGGCGGCGATCGTCAACTCCGGCCACGAGTTCCCGCAGAAGCGGATCACCGTCAACCTCGCGCCGGCGTACCTGCGCAAGATCGGCCCGGGGTTCGACCTGCCGCTGGCCATCGCCATCCTCGTGGCCTCCGACCAGCTCGAGCCCGAGACCGTCGAGAGCACCGCGATCGCCGGCGAGCTGTCGCTGACGGGAGACGTGCGCGCGATCCGCGGCGCGCTGGCGATCGCCGAGGGGACGCGCCGGCATCTGATCGAGCGGCTGCTGCTGCCGCGCTCGCGCGCTTGCGAGGCGGCGCTGGTGCCGGGCGTGACGGTGCTCGGGATCGAGTCGCTGACCGAGGCGGTCGACGTGCTGGCCGGCCGCGCCGAGCCGCCGGCCGTGCCCGACCCGCCGGCCGAGACAGAGCCCGACCCGCTGCTCGACCTCGCCGACGTCCGCGGCCAGAACGCGCTGATCCCGGGCCTCGAGGTGGCGGCCGCCGGCGGCCACAACCTGTTCATGCACGGGCCGCCCGGCACCGGCAAGACGATGCTGGCGCGCCGCCTGCCCTCGATCCTCCCGCCGATGACCGCCGCCGAGGCGGTCGACGTCACGCGCATCCACTCGGTCGCCGGCCTGCACGACGGCGACGGTCTCGTGCTCCAGCGGCCGTTCCGCGCGCCGCATCACACGATCTCCTCGTCCGGCCTGGTCGGCGGGGGGTCGTACCCGCTGCCGGGGGAGGCGACGCTCGCGCACCACGGCGTCCTGTTCCTCGACGAGCTGTCGGAGTTCGTGCGCTCGAGCCTCGAGGCGCTGCGCCAGCCGCTCGAGGACGGCCACGTGACGATCGTGCGCTCGCAGCAGGTGGTCGCGTTCCCGACGCGCTTCATGCTCGTCGCCGCCTCGAACCCGTGCCCGTGCGGCATGGGGGAGGAGGCGTGCCGCTGCACGGCGGCCGACCTCGCGCGCCACCAGCGCCGGCTCTCCGGCCCGCTGCTCGACCGCATCGACGTGCTCGTCCCGGTCGGCCGGCCGACGGCCGGCGCGCTGCAGAGTGAGACGGCGCCGCCCTCGGCGGAGGTCCGCGCCCGCGTGATCGAGGCGCGCGAGCGCCAGTCGCGCCGTCTGGCCATCTATGGGCTGGCGTGCAACGCGCAGATGACGCCGCGCGTGATGCGCGAGGTGGCCGAGCCGACGCCGAGCGCCCTGCGGCTGCTGTACGAGCTGCATGACCGCCACCGCCTCAGCGCGCGCGGCCACACGCGCGTGCTGCGCGTCGCACGCACCGTCGCGGACCTCGAAGCCAGCGAGGTCGTGGGGCCCGACCACATCCACATGGCGGCCGGTCTGCGGCTCGAGCAGCCGGCGATGGCGGCCGCCGCATGAGCACGGCGTGCGACGACTGCCTGCGCCGGACCGACCTCATCGCGGCGCTGGCCGGCTGGCTCGACGTCGAATGGCGCCGCCGCGACGCGCCCGGCCGCGTCCTGGCCCGCAGCGACGAATCGCTGCTCGCCGCCTGCGAGGGAGCGGCGGTCCGGGCGCGCTACGACCGCTTCGACGCGGCCGTGGCGCGCGCCGAGATCCGCGACGCCGGGCTCGCCGCGATCTGCCGCTGCGACGACGCGTACCCGGAGCGCCTGCACGACCTCGCCGATCCGCCGGCGGTGCTGCACGTCGCGGGCGACCCGTCGTACGTCGGCGTGACGGATGCCGTCGCCGTCGTCGGGGCGCGGCGGGCGACGCCGTACGGGCTCACCGTCGCGCGCGAGCTCGGCTGCGGGCTGTCGGCGGCCGGCGTGCACGTCGTCTCCGGCTTAGCGCTGGGCGTCGACTCTGCCGCCCACGCCGGGGCGCTCGAGGGCACCGCGTCGCCCGTCGCCGTCCTGGCCGGCGGGGCCGACCGGCCGTATCCGGCCTCCAAGCGCCAGTTGCACGCGGCGGTTCGCTCGCTCGGCGCGGTGGTCTCCGAGATGCCGCCCGGCTTCGGCATCCACCGCTGGGCGTTCGTGGCCCGCAACCGCCTGATCGCCGCGCTCGCCCAGGTCGTGGTAGTCGTGGAGGCCACCCGGCGCTCCGGCTCGCTCACCACCGCCGACCTCGGCGCCGAGGTCGGCCGCACGGTCGCCGCGGTTCCCGGCCGCGTCACCTGCGCGGTGGCGACCGGCACGAACGGGCTGATCCGCGACGGCGCCCTGCTGGTCCGCGGCGTCCGCGACGTGCTCGACGCGCTGTCCGAGCTGACCGGCGAGCGCTACGAGACGTCCGCGCCCGGCCACACCCTGGAGCCGGAGCTGCAGCAGCTCCTCGACGCGATCGGCGCCGGCCACTCGACGCTGCCGATGCTGGCCGCCCACGGGCTCGAGCCGCGGGCGGTGCTCACCGGGCTCGGGGAGCTCGAGGCGCTCGGCCTGATCCGGCGTGGCTTCGGAGGGCGCTATGAGTCGGTTCCGTAACGTGCCCGCCGGTGGACCTCGAGGGCAGAGTGGCGCTGGTGACCGGGGCGGGCGCGGAGACGGGTCGGGCGATCGCGCTGCGGCTCGCGGCCGGCGGCGCGCTGGTGATCGTCGCCGACATCGACCTGGCGGCCGCGGAGGGCACGGTCCGGGCGATCGAGGCCGAGGTCGGCCACGCGGCGGCGATCGGGGCTGACGTCACCCGCGACGAGGACGTGCGCCGAATGATCGCCTTCGCCGGCCGCGACGGCGGCGGGCCGCACGTGCTGGTCAACAACGCGGGCGGCTGGGGCCGGGCCAACTACCTCGAGGCCACGCCGGAGCAGTGGAGCGCGACGCTCGACCTCAATCTGCGCGCGGCCATGCTCGCCACCCAGCTCGCGCTCGAGCCGATGCGGGCCGCGGGCGGCGGAGTGGTGGTCAACATCGCGTCGACGGCGGGCCTCGCCTCCGAGCCCTACGCGTCGCCCGAGTACGGCGCCGCCAAGGCCGGCCTGATCCGCTTCACGACGTCGCTCGGCGACCTGCGCGAGCGCATGAACGTGCGCGTGAACTGCATCGTGCCCGGCTGGATCGCCACCGACCGCGCGCACGGCGAGCTCGAGCGCATGACGGCCGCCGAGCGCAAGGAAGCAGGCCCGCTGGTGCCGATGGCCGACGTAGCGGCCGCGGTGGTCGCCTTCGTGCACGACGACGGCCTGGCTGGCCAGGTGGTCGTCCTGCGTGGTGGCAGGCCCCGCCGTTTTCTACCCTGAGCCGCGTGAGCGAGCGCGTACCGGCCGTCCTCTCGATCGCCGGATCCGACTCCGGCGGCGGCGCCGGCATCCAGGCCGACCTGAAGGCCTTCGCGCGCTGCGGCGTGCACGGCATGACGGCGATCGCGGCGCTGACGGCGCAGAACACCGTGGCGGTCACCGCCATCCACCCGGTCCCGGGGCCGTTCATCGTCGAGCAGGTTCGCGCCGTCGCCGAGGACATCGGCGTCGATGCAGTGAAGATCGGCATGCTGGGCACCGCCGAAACCGTGCGCGCCGTGCGCGAGGCGCTCGCGCTGCTCGAGCCCGGCACCCCGATCGTGCTCGACCCCGTGATGGTCTCCGAGTCGGGTGCCGTGCTGCTCGACGAGCCCGCCCGGCAGGCGATCGTCGGCGAGCTGCTCCCGCTCGTCACGGTGATCACGCCGAACGTTCCCGAGGCCCGCGTCCTCGTCGGCGCCGACGACGACATCGAGACGCTCGCCCGCCGCCTGCACGCCCTCGGGCCCGCCAACGTGGTCGTGACCGGCGGCCACCGCGACGAGGCGACCGACCTGTTCTTCGACGGCGAGGCGTTCGAGCCGATCCCCGGCGAGCGCCATCCCGACGGCGCCGCCCACGGCTCCGGCTGCACCCACTCGTCGGCGCTGGCCGCCCACCTGGCGCTTGGCTACGAGCCGCTGGAGGCGGCACGCGCCGCGAGGAGGATCGCGGGCGATGCGGTCCGCGACGGGCTGCGCGGGATCGGCGCCGGCCCCGGCCCGGTGGACGTCTTCGAACTGACGCGCCAGACATCCGGACGGCCAGAGGCCCTCTGGCATAATCGGCCGGCATGAAGTTCCTCCGCATGCGCCCGGGTCACGGCGAGCAGCTGATCGCCGAAGGCGATCTCGAGATCGCCGAGGATGCCGAGCGCCTCGTGGAGGAGTTCCGCCGCCAGCTCGACCAGGGGATGTGGGCGGCCGTGCCGCTGACGACGAAGACGGGCCGGCGCGAGGCCGAGATGATCACCGCCTTCGAGGACATCCCGGCCGCCACGGATCGGGTCATCTTCTTCCCGCGCGCCGCCGGCGGCGGGGTCTAGCGTGATCGTCGCCCTCTGCGCCACCGCGCTCGTCGTCGTCGCGCTGCTGTCCGAGATCAGCTGGCCGTACATCGAGCGCCGGCTCGACGACCGGCGCGCCCGCCGCGAGGCCCGCAAGAACGGCATCCCCGTCCCGCACGACCCGGGCCGCGATCGGCGCGCCGAGCAGCGCGCCCGCGAGCTGCTGAAGTCGTGCGTGAACGAGGAGGAGTGGGCGATGTACCGCGACCTCGGGTTCATCCGCGTCTGGGGCGGCCAGGCCGGCCTGCCCGCGGACGCCGCCCGTGACCTGCGCGGCGTCCCGTACGCCTACCTCGTCTACCCGCACAAGCCGATCGTGGCCTACCTGCCGCAGACCGGCGCGCTGCTCAACGAGTACTGCGTCGAGTTCCCGGACGAGACGCGCCCGTACGGCTCGGCACGGCTGCCCGACTCCGACGACGTGCTCGCCAAGTGGATGGCGCTGAAGGGCGACGAGCGGCGGCTGATCTCCGAGGCCAACCTGCACCTGCCCGGCCGCCAGGTCGACCCGAAGCAGATCCACCGGGACATCTGGCGCCTCGGCCGTTGGGAGCGCGAGCGGCTCTCCCGCCGCGCCGCGGCCGACCCCGGCGCCCCCTCGCCGCCTGCGGCGCGGCCGAACAACCCCGGTTCGCTCGGCATCTAGTGGACCTCAAGCACAACTCACGCGCGCTCACCGAAGGCCCCGAGCGAGCCGCCGCACGCGCCTACCTGAAGGGCATCGGCTTCGACGACGAGGCGCTGTCCAAGCCGATCATCGGCGTCGCCC
Source organism: uncultured Solirubrobacteraceae bacterium (assembly GCA_963835525.1). Classification (GTDB taxonomy): domain Bacteria; phylum Actinomycetota; class Thermoleophilia; order Solirubrobacterales; family Solirubrobacteraceae; genus DASSUW01. The sequence goes on along the minus strand of CAWIFM010000004.1, from coordinate 794,931 downwards.
ACTCGTGGACCGAGACGATGCCGTGCAACTTCAACCACCGCGCGCTGGCCGCGAAGGTCAAGGAGGGCGTCCGCGCGGCGGGCGGCACTCCGATGGAGTTCAACACCGTCGCCATCTCCGACGGCATCACGATGGGCACCAGCGGCATGAAGACCAGCCTGGTCAGCCGCGAGGTGATCGCCGACTCGATCGAGCTCGTGGCCCGCGGCCACCTGTTCGACGCCGTGGTCGCGCTGAGCGCGTGCGACAAGACCATCCCCGGCACCGTGATGGCGCTCGCCCGGCTCGACGTCCCGAGCCTGATGCTCTACAGCGGCTCGATCCCGCCCGGGCACTACAACGGCAAGGACGTCACGATCATGGACGTCTTCGAGGCCGTGGGAGCCCATGCGGCGGGCAAGATCACCGACGAGGAGCTGACGGCGCTGGAGGACGTCGCCAGCCCCGGCGCGGGCGCCTGCGGCGGCCAGTTCACCGCCAACACGATGGCGATGGCCTTCCAGATGCTCGGCATCTCGCCGATGGGCGGAAGCGACATCCCGGCGCAGGACCAGAGCAAGGCCCAGGCCGCCTACGACGCCGGCGTGATGGTCATGGACGTGCTCGCCCGCGGCCAGCGGCCGAGCGACATCATCACCCACGACTCGCTCGAGAACGCGATCGCCGCGATCGCCATGAGCGGCGGCTCCACCAACGGCGTGCTGCACCTGCTGGCCGTCGCCCGCGAGGCCGGCATCGAGCTCTCCATCGACGACTTCGACCGCATCGCCTCCCGGACGCCGCTGCTGTGCGACCTCAAGCCCGGCGGGCGCTTCGTGGCCACCGACATGCATGCAGCGGGCGGCACCGCCGTGGTCGCGGCCCGCCTCCAGGAGGCCGGGCTCCTGCACGAGGACGCGCCGACCGTCCACGGCCAGACGATCGGCGAGCTGGCGCGCAACGCTCAGGAGACGCCCGGCCAGGAGGTCGTGCGGCCGCTCTCCGAGCCGCTCAAGCCGACCGGCGGCATCGCGATCCTGCGCGGCAACCTCGCGCCCGAGGGCTGCGTCGTGAAGCTGTCGGGCCACGAGCGCGTCCACCACGCCGGCCCGGCGCGCGTGTTCGAGGACGAGGAGCACGCGATGGCGGCCGTCACGCACGGGAAGATCGAGCCCGGCGACGTCGTCGTCATCCGTAACGAGGGCCCGGCCGGCGGCCCCGGCATGCGCGAGATGCTGGCCGTCACCGCGGCGATCATGGGGGAGGGGCTCGGCGACTCCGTCGCCCTGCTCACGGACGGCCGCTTCTCCGGCGCCACGCGCGGCTTCATGGTCGGCCACGTCGCCCCCGAGGCGGTCCACGGCGGCCCGATCGCGGCCGTGCACGACGGCGACACGATCACCATCGACGTCAAGGGCCGGCGGCTCGACGTCGACCTGCCGGACGACGAGATCGCCCGTCGCGTGGAGGCTTACGAGTCGCCGGACCCGGTCAAGGGCTACGGCGTGCTGGCCAAGTACGCGAAGCTGGTCTCGAGCGCCTCAGAGGGCGCCGTCACGCGCTGACGCCCTCGACGCCGCGCTCCGGATCGCGCTCGCCGGCCATGAACGAGCGCAGCAGATCGTTGAAGCGCGAGGGGCGCTCGAGCATCGGGAGGTGCCCGGTGTCCTCGAAGATCACGCTGTGGGCGTTCTCGCCGATCAGGTGCTCGTAGCTCTCGGCGTCCGCCGCCGGCACGAGCATGTCGTTGCGGCCCCAGACGATCAGCGTGGGCGCCTCGATCCGCTGCAGCTTGTCGCGGTACGAGTAGGTGAGCAGCGCCTCGAACGAGTCGATGAAGCCGGGCGCGTTGGCGCCCTGGACGAGCTCGGTCGCGAGCGGCACCGACAGCTTCTCGGGGTAGCGCACGACGACCTGCAGCGCGAGCCTCCGCGACCGCGGCCGCCTGACCATGCCGTTGCCGCGCAGTCCCCGTCCGCGCGGTCAGCACCATGAAGGCGCGCGCGCCGGCAAGCAGCGGCTGGTTGGACAGGTACTCGGTGGAGAGGCCGGCGGCGGCCACCAGCACCAGCTTCGAGACCCGCGTCGGGAAACGTACGGCCAGCTCGGCGCCGACGAAGCCGCCCATCGAGTTGCCGATCACCACGGGCTCCTCGATCCCGATCTCGGCGCACAGCTTGTCGACGACGCGAGCGAAGCCGGGGATCGAGGCCTCCTCTGCCGCCTCGGACAGCCCGAAGCCCGGCAGGTCGACCGCGATGCAGCGGTGCGTGCGCATGAAGACCGGCAGGTTGAGCAACCAGTTCTGCCAGATCCCGCCGAGGCCGTGGATGAAGACCAGCGGCGGGCCGTCGCCGCCGGTGTCGATGAAGCCGACCGACCGGCCCTCGATCGTCGTCCGTCGCGTCAGCGCGGGCCAGTCGACCTCCATCCAGGAGTTGTCGTCGCCGTCGGCGTAGGTGGAGTCCGGGCCCGGTCGGAACACCCCGCTCTTGGCCCGCTCGTAGGCATCCTGGTAGATGCTCGGCACGGCGCTCTAGGGTAGAGATCCAGTGCGCATCGCCGTCGACATCGACTCCACGCTGCACCACTACTGGGACCAGCTCGCGGCGATCGCGAAGCGGCGCTTCGGCGTCGAGCTGCCCTACGACGAGCAGCTCACGTGGAAGATCACCCGGCTGCGGCCCGAGCAGGTCCACGTCTGCGTGGCCGAGACCCACCGCGAGGCGAGCGTGCTCGCCGCCGAACCGTACCCCGGAGCGGTGGACGCGATCCGCGGCTGGCACGAGGCCGGGCACTTCATCCACGTCACCTCGCACCGCACGACCGAGGCGCACGACGCCACCGAGCGCTGGCTCGAGCAGATCGGCCTCGCGTACGACGAGCTCTACTGCTCCTTCGACAAGGTCGCCCGCTGCCGCGAGATCGGCATCGAGGTGCTGATCGACGACTCGCCGGTGACGCTCATGGAAGCGGGCGAGGCGGGTATCACCCCCGCCACGATCCTGCATCCGTGGAATCGCGAGCTGTGCGAGGAGGAGGACATCGTGTGCGCACCGGACTGGCCGACGCTGGCGCAGCGCCTGGAGCCGCTGCTCCGGTGAGCGAGCAGCGCGCCCTGCCGGCGGCCCCCGAGGTCTCAGGCGACCCGCGGTCGCTGCTGCCCGCGATCGAGCCCGACCGCCAGATCACGGACTGGGGCCGCTCCGAGCGCGTCGAGGGCCTGCTCGACGCCACGCTCTACGAGTTCCTCTACCACTACTGGTTCCGCTGCGAGGTCGAGGGGATCGAGAACGTGCCCGCCACCGGCGGCGCCCTGCTGGTCTCCAACCACGCCGGCGCGCTGCCGCCCGACGCGGCGATGATCGCCAAGGCGATCAAGGAGGAGCACCCGCGCCCGCGGCCGCTGCACCTGACCGTCGAGCACTTCTTCAAGGGCTATCCCGGCCTGGCGATGCTCGTCAACAAGATCGGCGGCGTGCCCGCCCACCCGGCCAACGTGCACCGCCTGCTCGACGACGAGCAGCAGCTCGTGCTCGTCTTCCCCGAGGGCCGCAAGGGCTCCGAGAAGCTCTACAAGGACCGCTACCGGCTGCGGCGCTTCGGCCGCGGCGGCTTCGTCGAGGCGGCGATGCGCGCCCGGACGCCGATCGTGCCGATCGCCCTCATGGGCGCCGAGGAGGCGATGCCGATCTTCGCCCACATCGCCCCGCTCCAGCGCCTCACGCGGCTGATCTACTTCCCCGTCACGCCCCTGTTCCCGCACTTCGGCCTGCTCGGCACCGCCTACCTGCCCGCCAAGTTCCGCATCCGCTTCCTCAAGCCGATCCCCACCGACCAGTGGGGCGAGCGGCCGTGGGACGACAAGGGGCTCGTGCAGACCGTGGCCGACGACATCCGCTCGCGGATCCAGGACGAGCTGGTCGACCTCGTCTCCCATCGCCGGTCGGTGTGGCTGGGATGAGGGTCCTCGTCACCGGCATCTCGACCTACTGGGGCGGCCGGCTCGCCCAGGCGATCGAGAAGGACGCGAACGTCGAGGCCATCATCGGCGTCAGCCCCGACGACCCGGTCTGCGAGCTGGAGCGCACCGAGTTCGTCCGGGTGGGGCTGCAGCACGCGCTGCTGCGCCGGATCGTCGACGCGGCGGAGATCGACACGGTGGTCGACGCGCGGCTGGTGGTCGACTCGCTGCAGGCCTCGCCGCGCCAGGCGCACGAGACCAACGTGATCGGGACGATGAACATCCTCGCCGCCTGCGGCGGTCCGGACTCGACCGTGCGCAAGGTCGTCTTCAAGTCCTCCGCCCACTACTACGGCTGCGAGCAGGACGACCCGGCCTTCTTCACCGAGGGGATGCGGCGCCCGCACGCGCCGCGGACGCGCCTGGAGTCCGACATCGTCGAGGCCGAGAAGGCGGTCGACGGCTTCGCGCAGCGCAACCGCGAAGTCACGGTCACCGTGCTGCGCTTCTGCAACGCGCTCGGGCCCGACCTGCGCACCACCCACACGCGGCTGTTCGGCCTGCCGGCCGTCCCGAGCATCCTGGGCTTCGACCCGCGCTACCAGTTCATCCACGAGGACGACCTCGTCGGCGTGCTGCGCTTCGCGGTCGAGCGCGACCTGCCGGGCGTCTACAACGCCGCCGGCGACGGCGTGCTGGCGCTGTCGGAGGTCGCCTCCCTGCTGGGCAAGCCGCCGGCCCCGATCCTGCCGCCGTGGGGCAGCTCGCTGGCCGCCGCGGCCCTGCGCCCGCTCGGCGTGCAGATCTCCTCCGAGGTGCTCAACCAGCTGCGCTACGGGCGCGGGCTCGACAACCGCAAGCTCAAGGGTGCGGGCTACGCGTTCGGCTACACGAGCCGCGAGACCGTGCTCAAGCACGCCGAGGAGCAGCGGGCGCGGCCGCTGCGGCGCGGGGAGGGGGAGCCATACCGCTACGAGCGCGAGGTCGAGGAGTTCCTGCGCTGGAGCCCCAGTGTCCGCAGGAAGGGCACTGTGTAACGCCAGACCGGTTGCAGGGGTTCTCTAGGTCCGGGCTCCCGTCTACCATCACCCGGCCCCCATGTCGCGCCGCCTGATCGCTGTACTGCTCCTCACCGTCACCGTGCTCCTCGTCGGAGCGGGGACCCTGTACGCCTACGACAAGCAGGTGCGCACCCGGATCGCCGACGGCGTGACGGTCAACGGGATCGACGTCGGCGGCCTCACGCCCACCGAGGCGCGGGCCAAGCTCCAGCGCACGCTGCTGGACCCGCTGAGCCAGCCGGTCAGCGTCCGCTACAAGGGCCGCCGCTTCACGCTCACCAGCGAGCAGGCCCAAGTGGCGGTCGACCTCGACGGCTCGGTCGACCGCGCGATGGACGCCTCGACGAAGGGCAACCTCTTCACCCGCACCTGGCGCGAGGTGCGCGGCACCGAGCTCGACGCCCGCGTGGAGGCGAAGATCAACTACTCCGAGGACTCGGTGCGCCGGCTCGTGGCCCGCGTCGAGCGCAGGCTCGAGATCCAGGTCCGCGACGCGGCGCTGGACCTCGAGAACGGCCAGGTCGAGCCGACTCCGTCGCGCGACGGGCTCGACGTCCGCGCCGCCGCCCTGCGCAAGACCATCCGCTCCGAGCTGGTCGACATGAGCTCCACGCGGATCGCGCGCGTCAAGACGCGCGTGATCGAGCCGAAGGTGAGCACCGAGCAGCTCGCGGAGAAGTATCCGGCGATCATCATCGTCAACCGCGGCTCGTTCCGGCTCTCGTTCTACAAGGACCTGAAGCTCCAGAAGACCTACGGGATCGCGGTCGGCCAGGTCGGGCTCGAGACCCCCGCAGGCCTCTACCACGTCCAGAACAAGGCCATCAACCCGGCCTGGCACGTGCCGACCTCCGACTGGGCGGGCGACCTCGCCGGCACCGTCGTACCGGGCGGCACGCCCCAGAACCCGCTCAAGGCGCGCTGGATGGGCATCTACAACGGAGCCGGCATCCACGGGACCGACGCGACCGGCTCGATCGGCACCGCCGCCTCGCACGGCTGCATCCGCATGCTGATCCCGGACGTGGTCGAGCTCTACGACCAGGTTCCGGTCGGCGCTCCCGTCTATATCGCCTGAATTTCGGCGGGCGCCACTTCCTGCCAGCCCTGCTGCAGCAGGGAGGCGTGATGGTCCTGGTGGCGAATGCAGAGAGCGCCGATGAACACGCCCTCGCGAACCTCCTTGCGCATCACCGCGTACCACATGGTCGTGGCGTCCCCGGTCCCCTGGATGCGGTGCCACGGTGGCGGAGGGAGCTCGTCCGACTTCGCCACACCCGCCTCCACGAGCTGGCGCTGGGTCGCCACCTGACCCGTGGAGGTGTCGATGAAGAACACGGCCACGCCTGCCCAGGCTAGCTGGGCGGACGCCATGCGCACCTTCGACCGCGACCTCCAGCGCCGCGGCGCCGCCGAGCGCACGCGCCGCGCCTACGGCGCCGACATCGGCGAGCTCGCCACCTGGGCGGCCGCCCAGGGGATCGAGCCGTCGGCCGTCACGTACCGCGTCCTGCGCGGCTACGCCGCCCGCCAATCCGATCGTGGCGCGGCGGCGCGCACGCTCGCGCGCAAGCTCGCGTCCGCCCGTGCGTTCTTCAGATCGATGGTCGAGCACGGATCCATGGCCGCCAACCCCGCCGACCTGGTGCCGTCGCCCAAGCTCCCGCAGACGCTTCCGCGGGTCATGAAGCCGGCCGACGTGGCCGAGCTGCTGGACCGGATCCCCGCCACCACGCCGCTCGAGCTGCGCGACCGCGCGCTGTTCGAGCTCGCCTACGCCTGCGGCCTGCGCGCCGAGGAGCTGGTCAACCTCGACCACGACTCGATCGACTTCGACGCCGAGCACGTGCGGGTGGAGGGCAAGGGCGGAAAGACCCGCTTCGTGCCCGCCGGCGAGCAGGCCCTGGCCGCCGTCGGCGACTACCTGGAGCGCGCGCGGGCCGCTCTCGGGAGCACCACGCAGGACCCCGCGCTGTTCCTCTCCAAGTCAGGCAGGCGCCTCTCCACGTCCGACGTCCGGCGCCGCCTGAGAGTCTGGGCGCGCCACGCGGCGACCCAGGGAAACGTCCATCCGCACGCCCTCAGGCATTCGTTCGCGACTCATCTTCTGGAGGGCGGTGCCGATCTACGGGCCATCCAGGAGATGCTCGGCCATAGCTCCATATCGACGACCCAGGTCTACACTCGGGTAGAGTCCGCTCGCTTGCGTGCCGCGTATCTACGCAGCCATCCGCGGGCCTAAAGGGAGCAGGCTCTGGACACCAACGTCAAAGCACTCGAGCTCAAAGACCTCTGGCGGAGATACAAGGAAGAGGCCTCTGAGCCTGCGCGCGAGAAGCTCGTCGTGGCCTACTCGCCGCTCGTCAAGTACGTCGCGGGCCGCATGTCGAGCGGTCTCCCGGCGCACGTCGAGGAGTCCGACCTCATCTCCTATGGCCTGATAGGCCTCATCAACGCGATCGAGCGCTTCGAGATCGAGCGCGAGATCAAGTTCGAGACCTACGCGATCACGCGCATCAAGGGCGCGATCATCGACGAGCTGCGCGCGCTCGACTGGGTGCCGCGCTCCGTCCGCGCCCGGGCCCGCGAGATCGAGCGCGTCCACGCGAAGCTCGAGCACCGGATGCACCGCACGCCGACCGACGACGAGATGGCGCGCGAGCTCGGGATGTCGACGGACGAGTTCCAGGAGGCGCTCGTCAAGATCTCCAACAGCACGGTCGTCGCGCTAGACGAGCTGTGGGCGGTCTCTGACGCCTCCGGCGACCAGGTCAGCCTGCTCGACACCCTCCAGGACCCCGACGCGCCCGATCCGCAGCAGCTGCTCGACGCCTCCGAGCTCAAGGACCGGCTGGCCGACGCCATCTCGGCCCTTCCCGAGCGCGAGAAGCTCGTGATCGCCCTCTACTACTACGAGAACCTGACGCTGCGAGAGATCGGCGAGGTCCTCGGCGTCACCGAGTCGCGCATCTCCCAGCTGCACACCAAGGCCGTCCTGCGCCTGAAGTCGCGCCTCCAGGGCGACAACCTGCGCGACTGACGCTAGGCTCCCCCCTCCCATTGAGGAGAGGGAGGTTCAGGCGTTTATGCAGGCCGCAGACAGGATTCGCAACGTGGCGCTAGTCGGCCACCGGGGGAGCGGGAAGACGTCGCTGCACGAGGCCCTCTTGCACGAGGCCGGCGCGACCACCCGTCTCGGCTCGGTGGCCGACGGAACGACGGTCTCGGACGCCGACGAGGACGAGAAGGCACGCGGGATGTCGATCTCCGCCTCGCTCGCGTCGTTCGAGTGGCGGGACGTGAAGGTCAACCTCATCGACACGCCGGGCGAGCCGTCCTTCATCGCCGACGCGCTGGGCGCCCTGCGCGTGTGCGAGTCCGCGGTGTTCGTCGTCAACGGCGTGCTCGGCGTCGAGGTCCAGACGCAACGGCTGTGGCAGCGCGCCGAGGAGCTCAGGGTCGCGCGCCTGGTCTACGTGAACATGCTCGACCGCGAGCGGGCCGACTTCTTCCGCACCCTCGACGCCCTCAAGGAGGCCTTCGGGCCGCACGTGGTGGCGACCGAGATCCCGATCGGGTCCGAGCACGAGACCCGCGGCGTGATCGACCTGGTCGACATGAAGGCCTACGAGTACAGCGACGGCAGCTGCACGGAGATCCCGATCCCCGACGACCTGGCCGACCTCGCGCAGGAGTACCGCGAGAAGCTCATGGACGAGGTGGCCGAGAACTCCGAGGCGCTGATGGAGCGCTACCTCGAGGGCGAGGACATCTCCCACGACGAGATCGTCACCGCGCTCGAGGACGGCACCGACCACGGCCACATCTTCCCCGTCGCGTGCGGCGTGGCGACCACCCGCCTGGCGTCCAACCGCCTGCTCGACGCGATCGTCGACGACCTGCCGTCTCCGGTCCAGCACGGCGCGCTCGAGACCGAGAACATGACGCTCGAGCCCAACCCCGACGGGGAGATGTTCGCGTACGTGTTCAAGACGCGCGCGGACCCCTACGCGGGCCGCATCAACCTCTTCCGCGTCTACCAGGGCACGGTCACGCACGACACGCACGTGCTCAACACGCGCACCCACCACAAGGAGCGCATCGGCCAGCTGCTCGTCCCGCAGGGCAAGGACTTCAAGCAGACCGACGCCTTCGGGCCGGGCGACATCGGCGCCGTGGCCAAGCTCAAGGAGACCCACGCGGGCGACTGGCTGGCCGAGCGCGACGAGCCGGTCCAGATGCCGTCGATCAAGCTTCCCGCGCCGGTCATGGCCTTCGCCATGGAGCCCGCCTCCAAGGGCGACGAGGACAAAGTCTTCACGGCGCTGCGCCGCCTCCAGGAGGAGGACCCGACGATCGACCTGCACCGGGACATGCAGACCGGCGAGCAGATCGTGGCCGGCCTGTCGCAGATCCACGTCGAGATCATCGTCGAGCGGATGCGCGCCCGATTCGGCGCCGAGGTCAACCTCAAGCCGCCGCGCGTGCCCTACCAGGAGACGATTCGCAACGGCGCCAAGGCGCACGGCCGGCACAAGAAGCAGACCGGCGGCCGCGGCCAGTTCGGCGACTGCCACATCGAGATCGAGCCGCTCGCCGGTGGCGAGTTCGAGTTCGTCAACGCGATCAAGGGCGGCGTGATCCCGACCGGCTTCATCCCCGCCGTCGAGAAGGGCGTGGTCGACGCCATGTCGAGCGGCGCGGTGGCCGGCTACCCGGTCAAGGGCGTGCGCGTGAGGCTGTTCGACGGCTCCTACCACTCGGTCGACTCGTCCGAGATGGCGTTCAAGCTCGCCGGCTCGCTGGCTATGAAGCAGGCGCTCGAGCAGGCCGGCTCGGTGCTGCTGGAGCCGATCATGATGCTCACGGCCTCTGTGCCCGAGAGCGCGGTCGGCGACGTGATGGGCGACCTCTCCTCGCGCCGCGGGCGCCCGCTCGGCACCGAGGCGATCGGCGGCATGACCGAGGTCAAGGCCGAGGTGCCGATGGCGGAGATCCTCACCTACGCCCCGGACCTGCGCTCGCTCACCGGCGGCCAGGGCGAGTACACGATGGAGTTCCTGCGCTACGAGGAGGTCCCGGCCCACCTCGCGCAGAAGGTCGTCGACAAGGCTCAGGAGGAGGAGGCGGCCGCCCACGCGTAATACCCTGGAGGCGGCTGTGGCCCGTACACGCGACATCCGGACCAACCAGGTCGACATCGCCTGCGACATCTGCGGGCGGACGCTGCTGCGCGGCGAGCACGCCGAGACCTTCCTGGCCGGCGGCTCGCGCCGCGAGGTGTGCGACCTGTGCACGGCGCGGGCGCAGCACGAGGGCTGGATCCGCGAGTCCGGGGGCGACGATCTGGCGCTGCGCCACACCCGCCACGACGGCCGCGGGTCGTTCTTCGACCGCCTGCGCTCCCGCCGCGACCGGGCGCGCGAGGTGCAGGACGAGATGGCCACGGCCGGAGAGGACCCTGCGGCCCCGCCGCACGAGGAGCCGCAGCGCGTGGCGCCCGATCCGCCGCGGCGCCCGCGTCACGTCCGCGCCGTGCCGACCAACGCCGACCTGAAGATGCAGCGCGCGCTGGAGGTCTTCAACGCCTCCGACCACACGCGCACGGTCGGCGGCGTCGCGCGCTCGCTCGGCGCGCCGGCGGTCAGCGTCCGACCGCGGACCGACCGGCCCAGCGTCGTCGCCATCACGGTCATGTGGGAGCTGAGCTGGTACCGCTTCGAGGTCGACCTGTCCGACGAGGCCGGCGGCGTCCGGCGCGACGCCCAGGGAGACGAGCTGGCCGAGCTCGCCGAGGAGGAGCAGGTCGTCAATGCCGCGGCGGATGAGCGCGGCGGGCTGCACCTTGCCGAGTAAGTCGTGGACGAAACTCAACATTCATCCGATGCCCACCCACCCATCGCTTTGTTAGCTTGAGTCCTGTGATCTACTGCGTCGTACCCGAGCCGCTGGCCGACGAGCTGTATCCGAAGCTCGCGGCGTACTACGAGGACGATCCGAACGTCGAGGTGATCGTGGACCGGCGCAAGTCCGAGCGCCGCGATGCTTCGGCAGGCGGAGGTCAGCGCGAGGTGCGCGACCGGCGTCGTTCTCGAGTCACCGGCGACTTCCCGCCACTGTCAGCCGCTTGAAGCTCGTCGTCCACGTGGACGGCGGGTCCCGTGGCAACCCCGGCCCCGCTGCCGCTGCGGCCGTCGTGTCGGCGACCGACGGCGACGTCCTCGACGAGGCGGCGGTCACGCTCGGCGAGGCCACCAACAACGTCGCCGAGTACCGCGGCCTCCTGCTCGGCCTCCAGCGCGCCCACGAGCACGGCGCCACCGAGGTCGAGGTCGTCAACGACTCCGAGCTGGTCGCCAAGCAGGTCAACGGCGAGTACAAGGTCAAGAGCCCGGAGATGGCGGCGCTCCACGAGCAGGCCCTGCGCGCGCTCGAGCAGTTCGACGCCTGGTCGATCCGCTCGGTCCCGCGCGCCCAGAACGCGGAGGCCGACGCACTCGTGAACCGCGCGCTCGACGACGCCCCGCAGGAGGGCACCGAGTACGCCGGCTACCTGCGGATCGACGACCTGCTCGAGCTCCAGCAGCCGCTCACGCCGGAGGCACACGACGAGCTGCTGTTCATCATCGTCCACCAGTCCTACGAGCTCTGGTTCAAGCTGATCCTGCACGAGCTGGGCAAGGCGCGCGAGGATCTCGAGGCGCGGCGCCCGCAGGGGGCGATCCGGCCGCTCAAGCGAACGGTCGCGATCGAGCGGCTGCTGCTCGACCACCTCGACGTGCTCGAGACGATGGGCCCCGAGGGCTTCATGGAGTTCCGCGACCCGCTGGCGCCGGCGTCCGGCTTCCAGTCGCAGCAGTTCCGCGAGATCGAGTCGCTCAGCCCGCAGCTGTACGAGCCGTTCGCCGCGCAGCTCCCCGGCGCCCTGGCCGACCTCTACCGCGACCACCTCGACGACCCGGTCCGCGCGCTGCTCTACGAGGTCGCCGAGCTGCTGATCGACCACGACGAGCAGATCGCCCTTTGGCGCCACCACCACACGCTGATGGCCGCGCGCGAGATCGGCAGCCGGCACGGCACCGGCGGCTCGCGCGGCGTCGAGTACCTGCGCAGCACGCAGGACAAGCGGTTCTATCCCGAGTTGTGGGCCGTCAGAGCCGAGCTCTGACTACCAGCGGGCGGAGCTGCGGATCACGCGCACGATCTCCTCGTCCGGCGCGCCCTTGACCAGGTAGCCGACCGCTCCGGCGCGCGACATGTCGTACTGCGCGCCCTGGCTGGAGTCGGCGCTGAGCGCCACGATCCGGGTGGTGGGGTTCGCCTCGCGGATCGCCGTGGCGGCGGCCACGCCGCCGCCGCCGGGCATGTCGACGTCCAGCACCACGACGTCGGGGCGCCGGCGCGCGGTCAGCTCGATCGCCTGGGTGGCGTCCTCGGCCTCGCCGACCAGCTCGAAGTCGGCCTCGCGCGCCGCCAGCGCAGACATCACGAGCCGGATCGCCGGGTCGTCGTCGGCGATCAGCAGGCGGATGGTGTCCGTGGCCGGGACCGCGCCCTCGTGCAGCTCGACCCGGTTGCGGCCGCCCTCCTTGGCGCGGTAGAGCGCCTGGTCGGCGAGCTCGAACAGCTCGTCGGGCTTGCAGCCGTTGTCGCCCAGCGCGGCGACGCCGGCGCTCACCGTCACCATCCCACCGGCCGGATGCGGCAGCGCGAGCGCCTCGACGGCGGCCCGCAGCCGCTCCGCGGCGAGCGCGGCGGCCTCGATCGGCTGCTCGGGCAGCAGCACGAGGAACTCCTCGCCGCCGTAGCGGTAGAGAGCGTCGCCGGTGCGGATCTGCTGCTCGAGCTCGCCCGCCACCTTGCGCAGCACCTCGTCGCCGGCGCGGTGTCCGGCGCTGTCGTTGTAGCCCTTGAAGCCGTCGATGTCGAACAGGGCGGCGGAGTAGACGTGCCCGTAGCGCGCCACCCGGCCGCACAGCGCCTCGAGGTCCTCGGCCAGCCGCAGACGGTTCGCGAGGCCGGTCAGGGTGTCCTGGCGGGCGTCGTCGTGCATGCGCCGGTGCAGCGCGGTGACGCGGCCGGCGGCGATCAGCTTGCGCTCGAGCTGGGCGACGTCTAGCGGCTTGAGCAGCAGGTCGTCGGCGCCCACCTCCATGGTCCGCCGCGCGGCGTCCTCGTCGGCGGCGCCCGTGAGCACGACCACGTACGCGTACGGGGCGCCCGCGAGCCCGCGGATCGCCTCGGCCAGCTCCGTCCCGTCCATGCCGGGCATCTGCCAGTCGGTGATGACCACGTCGGGGAGCAGCTCCTGGTAGCGGCGCCAGGCGTCGCCGCCGTCCTCGGCGACCGTGCAGCGGTGCCCTAGCTGCTCCACGGCGGCGCTCACGAGCAGCCGGGTGCCCGGGTCATCGTCGGCGATCAGGACGTCCATTGGCTTTCCGATTACCCACACGTGCCTGTTATCGGACACCGGGTCAAAACGTGCAGGAATCGGCCGATCTCCCGGAGCGATGGCTCAGCCCGTCACCCCTCGCCTTGCGCGCAGCCTCGTCGCGCCCACCCTCGCCGTCCTGGCGCTGGTGCTCGTCCTCATCTCGGGGACGTTCGCCGTGCTGCTCGTCAGTGTGCGCGCGTTCGACCGTGAGACCGACAGCGCGGGCCGCGCCGAGCGGATCCTGAGCCTCTCCGCCGCCTCTGAGGGCCACGTCGTCGATATCGAGACGGGGCTGCGCGGCTACCTGCTCACCGGCGAGCCGCGCTTCCTCGAGCCCTATCACGCCGGCCGGCTCAGCTACGCCGCCGATCTGGCGGCGATGGAGCTGCTGATCACGGACCCCGGGCAGCACCGCCGGCTCCGCGAGCTGCGGCGCTCGAGCGACGCCTACGTCGAGAGCTGGGCCGTGCCGATGCGCCTTCGCGGCGCCTCTCTCTCGCCCGAGGAGATCGGCGAGGCGACCGCCGACGGGAAGCGGCGCCTCGACGCGCTGCGCGCCCGCTTCGACTCCTTCAACGCGGCCGAGGAGCGGATCTCGCACTCGCGTCGCGACCGCGCGGGAGCGCGCGGCGACCGGGCGATCCTGATCGCGGCGGCCGGCGTCGCCGGCGGGGCGCTCGTCCTGCTCCTGCTCGGCCTCTTCCTGCACAGTGCCGTACTGAGCCCCGTGCGGCGCGTGACCCTCGCCGCCCGCCGCCTGACCTCCGGCGACCGTGAGGCGCGCGTGCGCACCACCGGCCGCGGCGAGGTCGCGCTGCTGGCGGGCTCCTTCAACGCGATGGCCGACGCGCTCGGCGAGCGCGAGGAGGAGCTGCGCGTGTCCGGCGACCGGCTGCAGGGCATCCTCGACCACGCGTCGGCGATGATCTCGGTCAAGGACGTCGAGGGCCGCTATCTGCTGGTCGGCCGGCGCTGGCAGCAGGTGACCGGTCGCAGCGCGGCCGAGGTCGTCGGTCGCACCGAGGCCGAGCTGCTGGTCGGCCGCCCCGCGGCGCCGTCGCACGCCGCCGACCTCGAGGTCATCCGCACCGGCAAGACGCTGGAGTACGAGCGCGACACGCTCACGGCCGAAGGCGCGCGCTCGCACCTGACGGTCAAGTTCCCGCTCAAGGACGCCGGCGGCGCCGTCTACGCCGTGGTGACCATGACCACCGACATCACCGAGCGCAAGCGCGCGCTCGAGGAGGCGGTCGAGGCCTCGCGCTCCAAGTCCGAGTTCCTGGCCAACATGAGCCACGAGATCCGCACGCCGCTCAACGGCGTGATCGGGATGACCGACCTGCTGCTCCAGTCCGAGCTGACCGGCGAGCAGCGCAGCTACGCCCAGACCGCCGCCTCGTCCGGCGAGGCGCTGCTCGGCGTGATCGACGACATCCTGGACTTCTCGAAGATCGAGGCCGGCAAGCTCGAGCTCGACGCGCACGACTTCGACCTGCGCGAGGCGGTCGAGGACACGAGCGAGATGCTGGCGCCGCAGGCGCACGGCAAGGGCCTGGAGCTGACCGCCTTCGTGGCCGGCGACGTGCCCGCCACGGTGCGCGGCGATCGCGGACGCGTGCGCCAGGTCCTCACCAACCTGCTCTCCAACGCCGTCAAGTTCACCCACCGCGGCGAGGTCGCCGTGCGGGTCGAGCTGCTCGAGCGCGACGAGGCCGGCGCGAAGCTGTGCTTCGAGGTCTCCGACACCGGCATCGGGATCCCCAAGGGCAAGCTCGACACGCTCTTCGAGTCGTTCGCCCAGGCCGACACGTCGACCACGCGCCGCTACGGCGGCACCGGGCTCGGCCTGGCCATCTCGCGCCAGCTCGTGCAGCTCATGGGCGGTGAGATCCGCGCCGAGTCGGGCGCCGGCCGCGGCAGCCGCTTCTCCTTCGTCGTCACGCTCCCGGTGGCGGAGGACGCCCGTCCCGCGCCGACCCCGGCGCCCGCCGGCGAGCTGAAGGTCCTGGCCGTCGACGACACCGCCACCAACCGCGAGATCGTCGGCGCCTACCTGCGCGCCGGCGGCCACGAGAGCACGGAAGTCGGCTCGGGCGCCGACGCGCTCGACGTCCTGCACGCGGCCGCGGCCGCCGCCGTCCCGTACGACGTCGTGGTGCTCGACGGCCAGATGCCCGGCATGGACGGCTTCGAGCTCGCCGCCGCGATCCTCGACGCGCCCGAGCTGCACGGAACCCGCCTGGTGATGCTGGCCTCGACCGGCGACCACCGAGCTCGTGCCCGCGAGGTGGGGGTCTCCACCTACCTCACCAAGCCCGTGCGGCGCGAGCGCCTGCTGGACGCGGTCGCCGACGCGAGCCGCGAAGTGCCTGAGTCGGCCGCGGCGCGGGCCCCCGCGACGGCGCTGCGCGTGCTGATCGCGGAGGACAACGAGGTCAACCAGCTCGTGATCGAGAAGATGCTGACCAAGCGCGGGGTCGAGGTCGACATCGCCAACGACGGCGTCGAGGCGCTGGCGAAGCTTCAGGCCGGCGCGTACGCCGCCGTGTTCATGGACTGCCAGATGCCCAACCTCGACGGCTACTCGACGACCGGCTCGGATCCGCGAGGGCGAGCCCGCAGGCGAGCGGCTGCCGGTGATCGCCATGACCGCGCACGCGATGAAGGGCGACCGCGAGCGCTGCCTCGAGGCGGGCATGGACGACTACCTCGCCAAGCCGCTGCGGCCGGAGGAGCTCGACGAGGTGCTCGGGCGCTGGCTCGGCTTCGCGCCCGCCGTCGAAGCCATCATCGACGATGCGCGCATGCGCACCTTCCGCGACGACTACCCGGACATCGTCGACCAGCTGCTGGACCTGTTCCTGAACAGCACGCCGCCGCTGCTCGACGAGCTGCGCGAGGCGGTCGACGCGGGCGACGACGACGGCCTGCGGCGCACGGCCCACAAGCTCAAGGGCAGCTGCCAGAACATCGGCGCCACGTTCATGGCGACCCTCTGCCGCTCGATCGAGTCCGGCGACGGCAACGTCGCCGCGACGGTCGCGGAGCTCGACTCGGCGCTCGCGCTGACCGAGACCGCGATCCGCCAGGCGCTGATCTGACGCCGGTCCTCATGCGAACATGTGTTCGCATGAGTAGCCAAGGCAGTCCCTACGCCCGCTTCCAGCGCGCCCTGCGCATCGGCCGCCTCCCGCTGGTGCGGGCCGCGGCGGCCGAGCTCCCGCGCATCGACCTCGACGACGCGCTGGCGATCTGCCTGCTGATCGAGGACCAGGACAAGGAGCGGTTCGAGCGCGCGGCGGTGCGCTGGCTGGCGCGGCTGAGCCTCGAGGTGCCGACCGTGCGGATAGAGGACCTGCGGGCCGGCCTGGTGGCGTTCGAGGCGCTGCCGGAGAACCCGCACGGGGCGCGTCTGGCCCTCGCCGACCTGTGCGAGCGGCACGGGCTGCGGCGCGCCGCCCGGGCGCTGGCGACCGCCTAGCGGAGGTCGAGCAGCTTGGCGCCGTAGATCCAGTGCACCTGCGTGTCGCCGTGGCGCTTCACCGCGCGCCCGGCAACCGGGTGCGTGTGGCCGTGGAGGACGTGGCGCGGCTGGTGCTCGTCGACCCAGTCGCGTAGTCCTTCGAACCCGATATGGGCGCGGTCCTCGGGGTCGTCGTTGATGCCGAGCGGGGGGCAGTGGCAGAGCAGGACGTCCGCGGCCGGCAGCTTGCGGGCGAGCTTGCACGCCTCCTTCTGCGTGTACTGGTGGATCGCGCCCTTGTGGTACTCGACGCAGCCCTCGAAGCCGGCGACCGTCAGCCCGGCGAGATGGGTGCGGCGCAGGTGCAGGTCGTCGATCTCGAGGTCGCGCAGCGCGTGCTCGGGGTCGTGGTTGCCGTGGATGCCGTAGCGGGGGATCTCGAGGCCCATCAGGGACTCGATCCAGGCGCGGTCGAGGTCGCCGAGGCAGAAGACGGCGTCGACCTGCATCTGGCGCGCCATCTCGGCCGGGTCGACGGGCGGGCGCTTGTCGGCGAGCGCGAGGACGCGCATCAGGGGCGCAGCGCCGCGAGCCCGCCCTCGAGGAAGCGCAGCGCGTCGTCGATGAAGGCGGCGGGGTCGGCCATCAGCGCCTGCGCGGCCTCGGGATCCGACTCGATGATCGCGTCGGCGGCGTCGCTGGACGCCTGCAGGGCGGCGACGGCGGCGGCCGCCACCAGCCGCGGGCGCAGGGCGTCGGGAGGCTCGCCGAAGTCCTCGCCGACCGCCTCGGCCAGCCGGCGCTCGAAGCGGCGCATGTGCTGGAGGTCGCAGGCCGCCACGGCGGGCGACTCGCGCCGCAGCTGCGCCTCGAGCCGGGCGCCGTCCACGTCGCCGAAATGCTGCGCCGCGACGCCGATCCATTCGCGCAGCGCGTCGAGCGCGGTCGTCCCGGCCGGGCGCTCGAGCATGGCGCGGTCGAAGTCGGCGAACATCGGCTCGGCCTTCGGGAACACCGCCTCCTCCTTGGAGGCGAAGTAGGAGAAGAACGTACGCGGCGCGATGTCGGCCGCGGCGGCGATGTCGGCGATCGTCGTCGCCTCGAAGCCGCGCTCGGAGAACAGGCGCATCGCGGCGCGGTGGATCGCCTCGCGCGTCTGCTGCTTCTTGCGTTCCCGCAGGCCGGTCGGGGTCATCTCGTGCGGATTGTAGCGCTCTCTGCAAGTTTGCAAAGGTTGCAATATTGCAGTCAGTGTGGTTTCCTGCCGATAACAGGAACGACTGCCCTTCTTCCCGGAGCCTCGATGTCCAACTTCCTCAGCCGCCTCGGCACCTCCTCAGCCCGCCACTGGCGCCGCACCGTGCTCGTGGCGATCGTCGTGATCGCCGCGATGGGAACTCTCGGCAGCGCGCTCGGCGCCGGCTTCGTCGACGACTACCGCACGCCGGGCGTCGACTCCACGCGCGCCCAGGAGCTGCTCGAGCAGCGCTTCCCGCAGGTCTCCGGGGCCGATGCCCAGATCGTCTTCGCCGGCGATCCCGCGGCCGTCTCCGGTGACGGCGTGAAGACGACGCTGAAAGCCGTCGAGGACCAGCCACACGTGACCGGCGTGAGCGCGCTGCAGGCCTCAGCCGACGGCGAGGTGGCGTTCGCGACGGTCCAGTACGACGTGCCGGCCGAGGAGCTCGGCGCTGAGGCGCGCGAGCGCCTGGAGTCGGTGACCGGGCCGGCCGAGCGTGCCGGCGCCGAGGTCTCGATGCGCGGCATGGCGATCGACATCGGAGACGAGCAGTCGGCGCCGATCGGCGAGCTGATCGGCGTGGCGGCCGCGATCCTGCTGCTCACGATCCTCTTCCGCTCCGTGGTCGCCATGACGCTGACGCTCGTGGCCAGCGCGTTCGGGCTGATCGGCGGCATGGTGCTGATCGCGCTCGCCAGCGCGGGCGTCGACATCCCGACCGTGGCGCCGACGGTGGCGATGATGCTCGGGCTCGGCGCCGGCGTCGACTACGCGCTCTTCATCACCGCCCGCCACCGCGAGCGGCTGGCGGCCGGGGAGGACCCGGCGACCGCCGCCGGCCGCGCCAACGGCACCGCCGGAGTGGCGGTGGTCACGGCCGGCGCGATCGTCGTGGTGGCGATCAGCGGCCTGCTCGCCGTCGGCATCCCGTTCGTGGGGCGCATGGGCCTGGCGGCCGGCGTCGTGGTGGCGGTCACCGCGGTCGCCGCGGTCACCGTGATGCCGGCGCTGCTCGGCATGGCGGGGCGGCGCGTGCTCGGCCGCCGCGGCGCGCCGCGCCAGAGCGGGCGCTTCGCCGAGCGGTGGGCGCGCGGCGTCGCGCGCCGGCCGGTGGTCTCCGCGCTCGCCGGCATCGCGCTGCTGCTGGCGCTCGCCGCGCCGGTGCTCGGCCTGCGGCTCGGCCAGCCCGACGACGGCACCAAGCCCGCCTCGATGACCCAGAAGGTCGCCTACGACCGCCTCGCCGAGGGCTTCGGCGCCGGCTTCAACGGGCCGCTCGTGCTCGCCGTGGCGCTGCAGGACGACGGCACGCTGGACCGGCTCGTCGCGGGCGCCAAGGCGGCGCCGGGCGTCGCCGCGGTCAGCGAGCCGGTGGTCAACGAGGCCGGCGACGCCGCCATCGTGACCGTTATCCCCAAGACGGCCCCGCAGGACGAGGCGACCTCCCAGCTCGTCTCGCATCTGCGCGCGGACGTCATCCCGGACTCGGGCGCCCAGGCCTACGTCGGCGGCTCGACGGCGACGTTCGAGGACATGGCGGACCGGATCGCCGAGCGGCTGCCGATCTTCATCGGCGTCGTCGTCGGCCTCTCGCTGCTGCTCCTGATGGCGGCCTTCCGCTCGATCCTCGTCCCGCTCGTCTCCGCCGCCTTCAACCTGCTGTCGATCGGCGCCGCCTATGGCGTGGTGACGCTGGCCTTCCAGACCGAGACGGGCGCCTCGCTGCTGGGCGTGGCCGAGCAGCCGATCGTCTCCTTCATCCCCATGTTCATGTTCGCGATCTTGTTCGGCCTCAGCATGGACTACAACGTCTTCCTGCTCTCGCGGGTGCGGGAGGAGTACCTGCGGACGGGCGACGCGCGCGGCGCGGTCACCCACGCGGTCGGGCGCACGGCGGCCGTGATCGGGACGGCCGGCGCGATCATGACCGCCGTCTTCCTCGGCTTCATGACCGAGTCCGACTCGATCGTGAAGATGATGGGCCTCGGCCTGGCCACCGCGATCGCCGTCGACGTGACCGTCGTCCGCATGCTGCTCGCACCCGCCGTGCTGACCTGGCTCGGCGATCGCGCCTGGCGGCTGCCCCGCTGGCTCGACCGCCTGCTGCCGCGGATCGAGCTCGAAGGCCGCGCCCCCGAGCCCCAAAGCGCCTAAGGGGGCCAGGCCCCCTTACTCCCGCCGCGGCGTAAGGGGGCCAGGCCCCCTTACTTGTGACTTGACGTGGCTAACGCTGTTAGCTAGAGTGCAGCTAACAGTGTTAGCCAACGTCAAGGAGATCGCATGACCGGCCTGTGGCAGTTCTTCGTCTTCGGCGCGATGCCCGACGTCGCGCTCTTCCTCGGCGTGGGCTCCGGCCTCGCGAAGGGTCAGCTGCATCCGAGGGCGGTGCCGCTGTACAACGCGCTGCATCACCCGGCCGGCCCGCTCGCGTTCGCGATCGTGGCCGCGGCCTTCATGCCGGTCGGCTACCTGGTCGGCGCCGGCGCATGGGCGCTGCACCTCGGCATCGACCGGGTCGCCGGTTACGGTCTGCGCACGCCCGATGGCTTCCAGCGCGCCTGAACTGACGCCGCGTGCCCGTGAGATCGTCTCCGCCGCGCGGGAGCTGCTCGAGGCCGAGGGGCCGGAGGGGCTCTCGATGCGGCGGGTCGCCGAGCGGGTCGGGATCCGGGCGCCGTCGATCTACAAGCACCTGCCCGACAAGGAGGCGCTCGAGGCGGCGCTCATCAGCGCGGGCTTCGAGGAGTGGGCGGAGGCGTTCAAGGGGGAGACCCCCGAGGAGCTCGGCCGCGCGTACCGGGCCTACGCGCTCGCCCACCCGCACCTCTACCGGTTGATGACCGAGCGCCCGCTCGCCCGCGAGCGGCTGACCGCCGGCCTGGAGGAGCGCGCCGCGCAGCCGATCGTCGACGCTGTCGGCGGGGACGCCGACGCCGCGCGGGCGGTGTGGGCGTTCGCCCACGGCATGACGATGCTCGAGCTCAACGGGCGCTTCCCGCCCGGCGCCGACCTCGACGCGGCCTGGGCGGCGGGCATGCGCGCATTCCGGCGATGATCCGCCGATGCGACGCTTCAACGTCTTCGACCCGGAGTTCACCTACGACCAGAGCCGGCCGGAGGGCTACAGGGTCGGCAGCGCGCGGATGGGCCCGGCGATCGGCTCGAGCCGGGTCTCCGCCACCGTGTACGAGCTCCCGCCGGGCGAGAGCACCTGGCCCTACCACTACGAGTACGGCGCCGAGGAGTGGGCGCTCGTGCTTGCCGGCCGGCCGACGCTGCGCCACCCGGACGGCGAGGACGAGCTCGAGCCCGGCGACGTCGTGTGCTTCCCCGACGGGCCGGACGGCGCGCACAAGCTCACCAACCGCGCCACCGAGACGGCGCGCGTGATGATCCTCTCCACGTTCGAGCGCCCGGCCGTCGCCTTCTACCCCGACAGCGGCAAGATCGGCATCTGGCCCAACGGCGACGAGCCCGCGATCCTGCGCCGCGAGCCCGTCGACTACTGGGAGGGCGAGGCCGGCTAGCCCTTCTTCTGCGGCGGCGTGATGACCTTCATCGGGAGCTTCATCAGCGACGGCGGCGTCTTCGAGGCGGCCCGCATCGCCTTGCCCGCCACCAGCGACCGGTTCTTGGTTCCGCGGCCGAACGAGCGGCCGAGCGCCGGACCGTCGGTCGGCAGCCGCCAGTGCAGAGGCGGCGCCTCGTCGTTCAGCGTGCGGCCGATCACCACGCGCTGGATCTCGCTCGTGCCCTCGAAGATCGTGTAGAGCTTCGCGTCGCGGTACCACTTCTCGACCGGCAGGTCGCGCACGTACCCGTAGCCGCCGCACACCTGGATCGCGTGCTCGGTGATCTGCACCGCGACCTCGGACGCCTTGAGCTTCGACATCGAGCCCTCGGCGTGGTGGTACTCCGCGTGCTGGGCGCCCATCCACGACGCGCGCCACGTCAGCAGCCGCGCCGCGTCGAGCTCGGTCGCGAGGTCGGCGAGCCTGAACGAGATGCCCTGCTTGTCGAGGATCGGCTCGCCGAACGCCTCGCGCTTCGAGGCGTAGTCGCAGGCGAACTCGAGCGCGGCCCGCGCGATGCCGAGCGCCTGCGCGGCGACCATCGGCCGCGTCTGCTCGAAGGCGCCGAGCGTGGACGAGCGGCCGTTGCCGTTCGCGGCTCGCGGCCTCGGCCAGCCGGCGCTCGAGCCGGGCGTCGCCGCCGAGCAGGTTCTCGGCCGGGATCCTGCAGTTCTCGAACTTGATCTCCGCCGTGTGCGAGGCGCGGCAGCCGAGCTTCTCCAGCTTGCGCACCATCGTCAGGCCCGGCGTCCCGCCGGGCACCACGAACAGCGCCTGCCCGCGGTGGCCGAGCTCCGGGTCGACGGTCGCGTTGACCACGTGGACGTTGGCGATGCCGCCGTTGCCGATCCAGATCTTGTGCCCGTCGATGACCCACTCGTCGCCCTCGCGGCGCGCGCGGGTGCGCAGGTTGCGCACGTCGCTGCCGCCCTCGGGCTCGGACACGCAGAGCGCGGCGAGCTTGAGGTCGCCCGGCTCGCCGAAGCACTCCGGCGCCCACTTGAGCAGCTGCTCGGGCGTCGCCGCCTGCGCCATCGCCGACAGCGCCAGCGCGGGCATGACGATGCTCAGCCCGATCCCCGCGCAGCCCCAGAACAGCTCCTCCATGAACAGCGGCAGCGACAGCCCCGTCGGGTCGCCGATCAGGTCGCGGTAGAAGAGCGGGTTGTAGAAGCCCTCCTGGGCGGCCGCCTCGAGCACCTCCCACGGGAACTCCTCCACGCGGTCGTGGTGGTCGGCGACCGGGCGGATGACGTCGCGCGAGAAGGCGTGCGTGCGCTCGACGAGGTCGAGCTGCGCCGGAGTGAGAGAGAACCCGTAGCTCATGCCTCACGCTCCACGATCGCGACGACGCCCTGCCCGCCGGCGGCGCAGATGGACACCAGTGCGCGGCCGGAGCCTCGCTCGGCGAGCAGCTTGGCGACGGTGGCCAGGATCCGCCCGCCGGTGGCGGCGAACGGGTGGCCGGCGGCCAGCGAGCCGCCGGCGACGTTGAGCTTCGAGCGGTCGATCTCGCCGACCGCCCTCAGCGTGCAGAGCACTTGCGCGGCGAACGCCTCGTGGATCTCGTAGAGGTCGAAATCCTGCAGCTCGAGGCCGGTGCGCTCCAGCAGGCGCCGGATGGCATCCACGGGCGCCATCAGCAGGCCGTCCTCGCCGTACAGGTAGTCGACCGCCGCGGTCTCCCAGGCAGTGAGGTGCGCGAGCACGGGGATGCCGCGCTGCTTCGCCCACGCATCGCTCGAGAGCAGCACGACCGCGGCGCCGTCCGACAGCGGCGTCGAGTTGGCCGCCGTCATGGTGTCGCCGAACACCGGCTTGAGCTTGGCCAGCTTCTCGGTGCTCGAGTCCGGGCGCAGGTTCTGGTCGCGCTCGAGCCCGAGGTACGGCGTGACGAGGTCGTCGAAGAAGCCGCGCTCGTAGGCGGCCGCGAGACCCTGATGGCTCGCGACGGTCAGCTCGTCCTGCTCCTCGCGACCGACGCCGAAGCGCTCGGTCGTGAGCGCCTGGTGCTCGCCCATCGACATGCCCGTCCGCGGCTCGGCGTTGCGCGGTATCTCGGGGACGATCTGGCCCGGCCGCAGGTGGCCGAGCAGCTTGACGCGACCGGTGACGCTGCTGGTGCGGGCGCGCATGAGCAGCCGCCGCAGGTCCTCGTTGAGCGCGAGCGGGGCGTCGCTGGTGGTGTCGACCCCGCCCGCGATGCCCCACTCGATCTGGCCCAGCGCGATCTTGCTCCCGACCGCCAGCGCGGCCTGCAGGCCGGTGTCGCACGCCTGCTGGAGGTCGTAGGCCGGCGTGGCGTTGTCGAGCGCGGAGCCGAGCACGCACTCGCGCGTGAGGTTGAAGTCGCGGCTGTGCTTGAGCACGGCACCGGCGACGACCTCGCCGGCCCGCTCGCCCTGCAGGCCGAAGCGCGCGACGAGCCCGTCGAGCGCGGCGGTGAGCATGTCCTGGTTCGAGGCCTCGGCGTACGGCCCGTTGGATCTCGCGAACGGAATCCGGTTGCCGCCGAGGATGGCGATCTTGTCTGGCATCGTGCTCCGAACGTTCCCGTTCATTTGAGATTTCAATCGGGTAAGGGCTCACACATGGCCGATCGCTACCAGCAGTTCGCCGACTCCCCGCCCGGACGCTTCATGGTCCGCCGACTCGGGCTGCCGCAGCCCGCCCCGCTCCAGCGAGGCCCGGCCCTGCTCGAGGGCCCGATCCTGCTCGGCGGCGCTCTTGATACCCGTGATCTCCTCACCCGCATCGGCTTCGAGATCCGCCCGGACGCCGAGCGCTACGCGGCCGTGATCTTCGATGCCTCGCGCATCGAGCGCACGGGCGAGCTGCGCGAGCTCTACGAGTTCTTCCACGACGCCATCCGCCAGATCGGGCCGAGCGGGCGGCTGATCGTCATCGGGTCCGGCGAGGGCGTCGCCCAGCGCGCGCTCGAGGGGTTCGTGCGCTCGGCCGCCAAGGAGGTCCGCCACGGGGCCACCGCCAACCTCGTCCACGCGTCGCGCGACGCCGACCTCGAGTCGACGCTGCGCTTCCTGCTCTCCGGCCGCTCGGCCTACGTGTCCGGCCAGGTGATCCGCGTCGGGGCGGGCACGCCCGATCCACCGGACGCCTGGACGGCGATCGTCACCGGCGCCTCGCGCGGCATCGGCGCGGCGATCGCCGAGGTGCTGGCGCGCGACGGCGCGCACGTGATCTGCGCCGACGTGCCCGCCCAGGGCGAGGACCTCGCGGCCGTGGCGAACGCGGTCGGCGGCACGGCGCTGCAGGTCGACGTCACCTCCGACCGCGCGCCGCAGATCCTCGCCGAGCGCGGCGCCGACGTCGTCGTCCACAACGCGGGCATCACCCGCGATCGCACGCTCGCCCGCATGAGCGGGGACGAGTGGGACTCGGTGCTCGCCGTCAACCTGGAGAGCATCGAGCGGATCAACGAGGCGCTGCGCGACGTGCGCCGGATCGTCTGCGTGTCGTCGGTCAGCGGCATCGCCGGCAACCGCGGCCAGGCCAACTACGCCGCCAGCAAGGCGGGCGTGATCGGCGATCGTCGAGGACCTGGCGCCGAAGCTGACCGGGGCCACGATCAACGCCGTCGCCCCGGGCTTCATCGAGACGCGCATGACGGCGGCGATGCCGCTCGCCACGCGGGAGGCCGGCCGGCGGATGAACTCGCTCGCCCAGGGCGGCCTGCCGGTCGACGTCGCCGAGACGGTGGCGTGGCTGGCCTCGCCGGGCTCGGCGGGCGTCAACGGCAACGTCGTCCGCGTCTGCGGCCAGAGCCTGATCGGCGCATGAACCCGCTGCGGCTGGTGCGCATCAGGCGCCCGGACGAGCTGCCGGAGCGCGAGCTCACCCGCGAGGTGTCGATCGATCGGGAGCACCTCGCCGCCTACGACCGCGTGTGCGGCTTCCGGCTGCGCGACGAGCTGCCTGCGACGTACCCGCACGTGCTCGCCTTCCCGCTCGCGATGGAGCTGCTGACGGGCTCGTTCCCGTTCTCGCCGATGGGCCTGGTGCACGTCGCCAACCGGATCGAGCAGCTGCGACCGCTCCGCGCGGACGAGCAGCTCGCGCTGCGGCTGTGGGCCGAGGACCTGCGCCCGCACGACCGCGGCCGGCAGTTCGACGTGGTCGCCGAGGCGAGCGCCGGCGGCGAGGTCGTCTGGCGCGACCGCAGCGGCTATCTGCATCGTGAGCAGGGCGGCTCGTCGAAGAGCGGGCAATCCGAGCCCCCCTCGCCGAACGCCGTCTGGCACCTGCCGGGCGACATCGGCCGCCGCTACGCAGGCGTGTCCGGCGACAACAACCCGATCCACACGCACCCGCTGCTGGCCAAGGCGCTGGGCCAGCCGGGCACGATCGCGCACGGCATGTGGACCAAGGCGCGCTCGCTGGCGGCGCTCGAGGGGACGCTGCCGGAGGCCTACACGGTCGACGTGCGCTTCAAGCTGCCGCTGCGTATCCCGGGCCGCGCGACGTTCTCGACGGCCGACGGCTCGTTCGCCGTCCACGACGCTCGCGGACGACCGCACCTCGAGGGCACGATCAGCTGAGGCCGCGCTCGCGGATCTCCGCCCGCGCGGATTCGCTCTTCTCCAGCTCCTCGATCCCGAGCTTGCGCTTGACGCCGGGGGCGCGCTCGAACTGGATGTCGCGGTAGTCGACGACCTCGATGCGGTTGCCCCACGGGTCGAGGAAGTCGAGCCCGCGACCGGGCAGGATCTGCAGCCCTTCGCGCTCGACCGCGGCGCGGACAGCCGGCTTGTCGTCGACCACGAGGCCGAAGTGGCGACCGTCGTCGGCGTCCTGGCGGCGGCCCTGCGAGAGCGCCAGGAACTGGTCGCCCATGTCGACGAAGGCCATGCTGCCGGCGCGGCCGCGCAGCGTGAAGTCGAACAGGCGGCCGTAGAGCTCGAGCGCGTCCTCGACGTCCCCGACCTCGAGCGCCACGTGGTTGATGCCGACCAGGCGGGCCATGACCGCACGGTACCGTTCGCCGATGGTCCTCGACGGGCTCCAGCACCCGATCGTGCAGGCGCCGATGGGCGGCGGGGCGTCGACGCCGGCGCTCGCCGCAGCGGTCGCCGAGGCCGGTGGGCTCGGGTTCCTGGCCGCCGGCTACAAGACGCCCGACGCGGTGCGCGCCGACATCGCGGCACTGCGCGCGCTGACGGACCGCCCGTTCGGCGTCAACCTGTTCGCGCCGCCCGCGGTGGCCGCCGACGATGTCGGCCCGTTCGCGGCCCGGCTCGCGGCCGAGGCGGAGCGCTATGGCGCGCCGGTCGGCGAGCCGCGGCACGACGACGACGGCTGGGACGCCAAGCTGGCCCTGATGGCGGAGCTCGAGGTGCCGGTCGTCTCCTTCACCTTCGGCTGCCCGTCTCGCGACGTCCTCAAGGGGCTCGGCGAGACCTGGGTGACGGTGACGACGCCGGCCGAGGGGCGGCAGGCCGCCGAGGCGGGCGCCGACGCGCTCGTGGTCCAGGGCGTGGAGGCCGGCGGCCACCGCGGGACGTTCGACGACGCTGCGCCCGGCGAGATCGGCCTGCTGGCGCTGCTGCAGCTGATCGACGTCGACCTGCCGCTGGTGGCCACAGGCGGGATCGCCACCGGCCGCGGCGTCGCCGCCGTGCTGGCCGCCGGGGCCACGGCCGCACAGCTCGGGACCGCGTTCATGCTCTGCGACGAGGCGGCCACGGCGCCCGCGCACCGCGAGGCGATCGCCTCAGGCGGCGACACCGCGCTCACGCGCGCGTTCACCGGCCGCAGCGCCCGCGGGATCGCGAACCGCTGGATGCGCGAGCACGAGGCGGCTGCGCCCAGCGCCTATCCGGACGTGCACCACCTGACGGCCAAGATCCGCGCCGCCGCGCGCGAGCAGGGCGATGCGGACGGCTTCCACCTGTGGGCCGGCCAGGCGCACGCGCTCACCTCGACCGGGCCGGCCGGCGACCTCGTCCGGCGGCTCGCGGCCGAGGCGCACGACGCCCTGCACGAGTCCTGGCAGCGGCAGGAGGGGGCGGGCGGGGCTCGAAAGCCCGGCCTATGAGCGAAGCGCACACCGAACCCCACGTCTCCGGGCAGGAGCTGCGCGAGGCGCTCGCGCAGCACGGCCGCACGCGGCCGAACCCGCTGATGGCCACGTCCGAGCCCGAGGCTCCCGCCTGGGAGTGGACGACGGACGAGCAGGCCGAGCTCGAGCAGCTGCGCGAGTCGACGGCCGAGCTGCAGAACGAGATCGACCGCCTGCGCGGCGTCGCCGCCGACGGCCGGGCGCGCGAGAAGGAGCTCCGCGATGCCCTCAAATTGCTCGCGTCGAGCCGTGCCTGGCAGCGCCGCACCGTGATGGCGGAGCTTGCCGGCCGGGGCCTGATCTGACGTAGCGGGGCGCCACATGGGCCAGATCGGAGTGATGTTCCGGCCCGAGTGGCCGCCCGAGGAGCTGCCGCGCTTCGCCCGCGAGGCGGAGCGCGACGGCTTCGACGAGCTGTGGCTGGTCGAGGACTGCTTCCTGGTCGGCGGCCTGACCATGGCCGCCACCGGCCTGGCGCTGACCGACGCCCTGCGCGTGGGGATCGGCCTGCTGCCGGCGGCCATGCGCAATCCGGCCCTGGCGGCGATGGAGATCGCCGGGCTCGGCCGGCTGCACCCGGGCCGGCTGGCGGTCGCCTTCGGCCACGGCGTCGAGCCGTGGATGCGCCAGATCGACGCCCGGCCGCCGGACCGGCTGGCCGCACTCGAGGAGGTCGTGTCCGCCGTGCGGGCGCTGCTGGCCGGCGAGAACGTGAACGTCGACGGCTCCTTCGTGCACCTGCACGACGTGGAATTGCGTCACCTGCCCGACCCGGCGCCGGCGATCCTGATCGGCACCACCGGCCCGCGCGCGCTGGCGGCGGCCGGCCGGTCGGCGGACGGGTTCCTGCTCGCGGAGGGCAGCGGTCCGCCTGCGGTGCGCTGGGCGCGGTCGCAGGCCGGCTCCGGCGAGACCGTGGTGTACGCCTGGCTCAGCATCGACGATGACCGCGATGCGGCGGCCGAGGCGCTGCGGCCGCAGGTTGAGGCCTGGCGGTCGATGAATCTCTATCCGCGGCTGTTCGAGCTGGCGGGGGTTGATGAGGGGCTTGACGCGGATGGCCTGCGCGGGTTGGCGGTTGCGGGTGACGCGGAGGACTGTGCTCGCGCTGTGTCGGCGCTGTGGGACGCGGGCGCCGACAGCGTGGTCGTGGTGCCGCGGCATGAGGATCGGGGGGAGCAGATGGTGCGGTTCGTGGGCGATGTGCTGCCGCGGTTGCGGTAGCGCGGGCCAACGTCAACCCCGGCTGGGTAAGGAGGCGGTGGATCGGCGGCGCCGGTCTGCCGATTGTCACCTTTGTCGACCTGAGGCCGACAAAGGTGACAATCGATCCGCGCGGGCCTCGATCCCGCCCCCTCGATGCCCGAAGTTCGTCCCTCAGCGCGCCACGAGCCGCACGATCGACCCGCGGCTCCAGCGCGACACGAACAGCGCCCCACTCGGCCCCAACGCCAACCCCAGCGGATCCTGGAGCCCGAAGCCCGTCGCGAACCGCCGCACACGTGCGCGCCCGCGCCGCGGCAGTTCCACCCGCACGACGTCGCCGCCTGACGGGAAGTCGCCGAACGAGGAGCCGTAGCGCGCGACGAACGCGCTGCGCCCGAACCGCCCGAACCGCCGCCCGACGACCACCGCCCCCGGCGCCGAGTGCGGCGGCAGGCGCACCAGCGGGCCGCGGTCGCCGCGGCAGGGCCGGCCGCCCTGGCCCCAGCACTCAGGGAAGCCGAACGAGCGCACGCGGCCGGCAGTCGGCACCAGGTTGAGCTCCTCGGGCGGGCGGCGCAGCCCGAGGTCGTCGCGGCCGTGCTCGGAGACCAGCAGCCGCGCGGTGCCCGGGATGAAGGCGAGGCCGTACGGGTTGCGCAGGCCTCGCGCCTCGACGCGCAGATCGCCGCCGTCGGGCCGGAAGGACACCACCGTTCCGGACAGCGGCTTCGAGGAGCGGCGCGCGTCGAACTCGCTGCCGACGCCCAGGTAGATCCGCCCGTCCGGTCCCGAGGCCAGCGAGTCGACGCGATGGCGCCCGGTCGGCAGTCCGTCGACGACCACGCGCTGCCGCGCGAACCGGCGCCCGTCGAAGCCCGAGAACGCGACCACGCGACCGGTGTGGCCCGACGGCGACACCGTGGCGTACGGGACGACGTGGCTCACGTACAGCTCGCCGTCGTGCCACAGCAGTCCGAGGGCGCTGAACAGCTCCCTCACCACGTGGAGCGGCCGCTCGCCGCGGCGCGGGACCATCCAGACGCCGTCGGCCCGTGCCGCGAGATGGCCCGCGGAGGTCACCCACAGCCGTCCGCGGCCGTCGAAGGCGAGGTTCGAGGGATGCGGGATCCCGTGCGCGAACCGCTGCACCTTCACGCCCGGCGGGACGTCGATGCGCGCCTCGGCCGCGGTCGGGAAGACGAGCGCGAGGAGGACCAGCGCGGCGATACGCACGCCGCGATGCTACGTGGTCACCGGTCGTAGAGCTCGGGACGGCGCTGCGCCAGATACTGCGTGCGCTCGTCCCTGCGACCCGCCGCCGGGAGCTCGACGGCGAGCCTCTCCGGCCTCGCCCCGGCCATGGCCAGCACGCGGCCCTCGGCGTCCACGGCCTGACTCCGGCCGACGAACACGGCGCTCGCTTCGCTGCCCGTCCGGTTGACGTACAGGTGCGGGCGCTCGTTCTCGAGCGCCCTCGCGCGGACGAACGCGTCGTGGTCGTCCTCGAAGGGCTCCATGTTGGCCGAGATCGTCACGAACATCTCGGCGCCTCGCAGCGCGAGCGTCCGGGCCACTTCGGGGAACTCGACGTCGAAGCAGATCATCACGCCGAGCCGGCGCCCGGCGACCTCGATCGGCGCCAGCTCGCCGCCGGCGACGAAGGCGCCGCGCTCGGCGCCGAACAGGTGCGTCTTGCGGTAGACGCCCGCCGGGCCGCCGTCCGGTCCGAACACGAAGGCGCTGTTGGCGAGCCCGCCGTTCACCGCCTCCGGCCCGCCGATCACCACGGTCACGCCGGTCGCTCGCGCCGCGGCGCCGACCCGTGCGAGCGCGTCGGCCGGCACCGGCTGAAGGCGGCGGATCCGGTACCCGCCGAGGAACATCTCGGGGAACGCGACGAGGTCGGCGTCGCTCGTCTCGATCGCCGTGCAGGCGGCCGCCAGGTTTCCCTCGAGGTCGCCCTCCACGGGCGTGGCCTGGACGAGGAGAGCGCGCATGCCGGCCAACCGTACCTTTGTAACCCAACGAGCACGCACCGCGGCTGATGATGAAGACTGTCGAGCCATGAGCCGCGCGCGCGACATCGGTCTCGACATCGGGGTCCTGCCGTCGGGGCCGCTCGACGCGATCACCGACGTCGGCGGCATCCGCGTCGGCTCGGTGACCCTGATCGAGGGCGACGGGCCCTTGAAGCGCGGTCACGGGCCGGTGCGCACCGGGGTCACCGTGGTCGTGCCGCACGACGGGTTCGAGCCGCTGTTCGCCGGCTGTCACCGGCTCAACGGCAACGGCGAGCTGACGGGGCTCGAGTGGGTGCGCGAGGCCGGCTGCCTGACCACGCCGATCGGCCTGACGAACACGCACAGCGTGGGGGTGGTGCGCGACGCGCTCGTCGAGGTCGAGGTGAGCCGCTACGAGAACGACGAGATGTTCTGGAGCCTGCCGGTGGTGGGCGAGACGTGGGACGGCACGCTCAACGACATCAACGGGTTCCACGTCAAGGCGGAGCACGTCCACCAGGCCATGGACAGCGCCGCCGACGGCCCGGTCGAGGAGGGCGGTGTCGGGAGCGGGACGGGAATGATCTGCCACGGCTTCAAGGGCGGGCTCGGGACCGCCTCGCGGCGGGCGGGCGAGTGGACGGTGGGCGTGCTCGTGCAGGCCAACCACGGGAGTCGCGACCGGCTCGCGGTGAACGGGTTCAACGTCGGGCGCCTGCTCGGCTCGGACGTCGTCCCGCTGCCCGAGAACGACCCCGGCGTCTCCGGCTCGATCATCGTGATCTGCGCGACGGACGCGCCGCTGCTGCCGCACCAGTGCGACCGGCTGGCCCAGCGCTGCGCGCTCGGGATCGGGCGCACGGGCGGCGCCGGCGAGCACTCGAGCGGCGATCTCGTGCTCGCCTTCTCGACCGTGCGGCAGGGCGTGCCGCCGGGCGAGGTCCCGGTTCCCGGCGAGCCGGACACGATCCCGGTCCGGATGCTGGTCGACGCGCACATGGACCCGCTCTTCTACGCGGCGATCGAGGCCACCGAGGCGGCGATCGTCAACGCCCTGCTCGCGGCCGAGACGATGGTCGGGCGTGACGGGATCACGGCCCACGCGCTGACCGCCGAGCGGCTGCTCGACGCGATCGAGCGCGTCAAGCGCGGTTGATCCGCTCGAGGGTCTCCTTCAGGCCGCCGCTCAGGTGCGCGGCGAAGTGGCGCTCGATGCCGTCGGCGTAGACCGGCCACATCCTGCGAAGCAGCTCGACGCCCTCGTCGGTGAGCGTGACCTGGAGCGCGCGGCGGTCGTCGGGATCGGGCCGACGGCGGACGCAGCCGGCTCTCTCCACGCGGTCGACGAAACGGCTCATCGCGGTCGGGCTCAGCACGACCTCGTCGGCGAGCTCCTTCACGCGCAGGCTGCGGCCGGGCTGCCGGTAGAGGGTCCACAGCAGGTCGTACCAGCTGAGGTCGGGGAGGCCGGCCTCGGCGAGGTCACGCCCGATCGCGCGGGTCACCCGCGCGTGGGCATTGAGGAAGGCGCGCCAGGTCGCCAGCTGGTCGTCGTCCATGTGCGCAAATGGTAGTGGTAGCTGCACTTGCATTAGATGCATATGCACCTATTCTCCTGGGCATGTTCTCAGACAAGGTCGTTCTCATCACCGGCGGGGGCGGCGGCATCGGCCGCGCCGCCGCGCGACGCTTCCTCGACCAGGGCGCCTCGGTCGTCCTCAGCGGCACGCGCCTGGAGAAGCTCGAGGCCGCGCAGGCCGAGCTCGACCCCGCCGGCGAGCGGACGCTGCTCGTCGCCGGCCAGATCGCGACCCGCGAGCAGGCGCACGCGCTCGTCGAGAAGGCGGTCGAGCGCTTCGGCGGCGTCGACGTGCTCGTCAACAGCACCGGGATCTTCCGTCCCGCTGCGTTCGAGGAGCAGACCGAGGAGCACTTCGAGGAGGCGCTCGGCTCGATCCTGCGGCCGACCTACTGGGTCTCGCAGGCCGTCGTGGCGTCGATGCGGGGGCGCGGCGGCGGCGCGATCGTCAACGTCGGCTCGATGTGGGCGGTCGACGCGATCGCCACGACGCCGACCAGCGCGTATTCGGCGGCGCAGGCCGGCCGGCACGTGCTCACGAAGAACCTCGCGATCGAGCTGGCGGCCGATGGGATCCGGGTCAACACGGTGGCGCTGGCGTTCGTCGAGACGCCGGCCTACGAGCGGTTCCTGTCGCCCGAGGAGGCGCAGGCCGTGCTCGACTCGGTCGACGGCTTCCATCCGCTGGGGCGGCGGGGGCAGCCGTCGGATGTGGCCGAGGCTGTGGTGTTCCTGGCCGGGGATGGCGCGCGGTGGATCACCGGGACCACGCTGCCGGTTGACGGTGGGGTGCTGGCGGGGCGGAGCCCCGCGTTCTCCGCTGAGGTCGCTGCGGCCGCGTAGCGAACGTCAACCCCGGCTGGGTAGGGAAGCGGCGGGTCTGAGGTCGGTTGTCACCTTTGTCGCACCTGGGACCGACAAAGGTGACAATCGGCCCGCGCGGGCCTCGATCCCGCTTCCCTACAAGCGCAGTTCGTCCCGCCGGCAGCCTCAGAGCTCGTGCCGCCACGGCGGCGACGCGCCTGGGCGCGAGCACGTGCGGGCCGCGACGAGGCAGGCGAAGGCGGTCGCCTCGACGACGAGGTCGATCTGGCCGAGCTCGTCGCGGCCCAGCCCGCGCTCGCTCCACCAGGCCAGGAAGCCGCCGCCGAACGCGTCGCCGGCGCCGATCGTGTCGACCACCTTGGCACGCGGCGCGGGCACGGAGACCTCGGCAGTGCGCGTGACGACCAGCGCGCCGTTGGGCCCGCGGGTGAGCAGCCCGACCGACGGCCCGTGCTCGAGCAGCGCGCGGACGCCCTCGACCCCGGGCCGGTCCGGCTCGAGGAACTCGAGGTCCTCCTCGCTGACCTTCAGGACGTGGGCGTTCCCCAGCACGCGGCGGATGCGCTCGCGGTAGGCGTCGGCGTCGTCGACGACCCATGGGCGGCAGTTCGGGTCGACGGCGATCAGCGCGCTGTCCGACAGCCGCGACACGACCGCCTCCAGGGCGGTCGCCACCGGCTCCAGGGCCAGCCCCAGCGTGCCGACGTGCAGGATCTCCACCTCGGACGGCAGCGCATCCAGCGCGGCCTCGGGCTCCAGTCCCGGCGCCGAGGTGCCGCGCTCGTAGAAGCGATAGCGGGCGACGCCGTCGTCGTCGACCTCGGCGAGCGCCAGCGTCGTCGGGTCCTCGGTGCGGACGACGGACTCGAGCGACACCCCGTCGCTGGTGAGCAGCGCCTCGAGCCGCTGGCCGAAGGAGTCGTCGGAAAGGCGGCCGAGGTAGGCGACCGGCCGCTCGAGCCGGCCGAGGGTGCGGGCGGTGTTGAACGGCCCGCCGCCCGGATGGCCGTGCAGATCCTCGGCCGAGCCCTGGAGGACGAGGTCGTAGAGCGCCTCACCTCCCACGACGATCACGGCGCCAGCTCCCCGCTGCCACGCGCGATCAGCGTGGTCGGGACGACGGCCTGGACGGTCGGGCCGTCGTCACCGTCGAGGCGTGCGAACAGCTGCTCGGCGGTCAGTCGCCCGAGCTGGTCGGCGTCCTGGGCCACGACGGTCAGCCCGGGCTCGACCACGCCCGCGAGCGGGAGATCGTCGAAGCCGACGAGCGCCACCGAGCGGTGCCGGTCAAGGGCGCGCAGCCGCTCGACGGCGCCGATGGTGATCAGGTTCTGGGCGGTGAACAGCGCGGTGGGGGGATCGCCGAGCGCGAGCAGGGCGGCCGTCGCCTCCGATGCCGCGGCGGCATCGTGCAGCTCCATCCGCACCAGCGACTCGTCGTAGGCGATCCCGTGCCGGCTGAGCGCGTCGCGGTAGCCGCGCAGGCGCTCGCTGGCGGTGAAGATGCGGGTCCGGTCGCCGAGGAAGCCGATCCGGGTGTGCCCGGCGGCGATCAGGTGGCCCGTGGCCTCGAACGCGCCGCCCGCGTTGTCGCTCAGGACGCAGTCGGCGTCGATGAACGCCGGCGGGCGGTCGGCGAACACGAGGGCGACGCCGGCGTCGCGATCGGCGCGCAGGTACGAGTGATCGCTCCCGGCGGGGACCACGATCAGGCCGTCGACGCGGCGCGAGAGGAACGCCTCGGCCAGCTCGCGCTCACGATCGGCGTTCTCGTCCGAGCTGCCGACCAGCGGCAGGACCCCGCGTGTGCGGGCCACGGTCTCGACGCCGCGCAGCACGGCGGCATGGAACGGGTTGGCGACGTCGTCGAAGACCAGCCCGATGGTCGCCGACTGGCGGTCGGCGCGGCGCAGGTTGGTGGCCGTGAGGTCGCGGCGGTAGCCCAGCAGGGCGACGGCCTCCTGCACGCGCTCGGCCAGGTCGGCTCGGACGCTGCCCTCTGCGTTGATCACGCGGGACACCGTGGCGAGGCTCACGCCGGCCAGCGTGGCGACCTCGCGCATGGTGGGCCTGCGTGAGCCGTTGCTACCACGGCTGGAAAACGTTTCTTGTGTCATTGGCCTCTCTCGAACCCCAGTTCCACGCGGCTTCGCGCACTGTATCAGCAACTGGGAGAAAACGTAATCTCTTGACACTCGTGTTGTCAAGGTCTACAGTGGCCGCTCGGCTGTAAACGTTTCCTCGGCTGAGGGGCCGAGGTGGGGAGGAGAGGTAGTCCATGGCTAAGCCACGGCTGAAATTCTCGTTGTCGCTGGTCGCCGTCATCGCCCTGATCGGACTGGTGCTCGGCGTCGTCGCAGGTCGTGCGTCGGGCGGCTCATCCGGCAGCGGAGGCGGCGCCGCGAGCGCCGGAGCCGCCGGCGGCAAGAAGGTCGACGTGATCATCAAGGCGAGCGACTCGGAGTTCTGGCAGTCGATGCTCGCCGGAGCCAAGAAGGCCGGGGCGGACTACGGCCTCGACGTCGGCCTCTTCGGCCCGACTTCCGAGACCGACGTCAACCAGCAGGTCCAGCTCGTCGAGAACTCGATCTCGCGCGGTGTCGACGCGATCGTGGTGGCGCCCAACTCGTCCGACGCGCTCAACAACGTGATCGAGCGCGCCCGCGACGGCGGCACGAAGGTGATCGTCGCCGACACCGCGGTGACCACGGAGTCCGAGGGCTTCATCGGCACCGACAACGTCAAGGCCGCCGAGCAGGCCGGCGAGCGGCTGTGTCAGCTGGCCACGGAGGCCGGCAACGAGACCGGCGACGTGATGATCGCCTCCTCGGTCGCCGGAGTGCAGGTGCTCAAGGATCGCGAGGCCGGGTTCCGCCAGGGCCTGAAGACGTGCCCGAACCTGAAGGTCTCGCTCGTCCGGTACAACAACAACGACCTCAACACCGCGGCCAGCCAGGTCAACGACGCGCTGACCGCCAACCCGAACCTGGTCGGCATCTTCGCGGCCAACAACACCTCGGGCAACGGCGCCGCCCGCGCGATCAAGGACAACGACGCGGCCGACCGCATCCCGGTGATCGCCTTCGACACCGACCCGCAGGAGAACGCTGCGCTGGCCGACGGCTCGATCGACGGGCTGGTCGTCCAGAACCCGTACTTCTTCGGCTACCAGGGCGTGATGGAGGCCGCGATGGCCACCGTCGGCAACGTCCCGCCGCGCAAGCTCGACCCGGGCGCCGTGCTGGCGGACAAGAAGAACATGGGCACGCCCGAGGTCAAGCAGCTCCTGACCCCGCCGACGACCGAGGCCCAGTGATGGGCGACGTCGTCGTCTCCCTGCAGGGCGTCTCGAAGCGCTACGGCCCGATCCAGGCGCTCGAGGACGTCGCGCTCGAGCTGCGCGCCGGCGAGGTGCATTGCCTCGCCGGCGAGAACGGCGCCGGCAAGAGCACGCTGATCAAGATCCTCACCGGCGCCGTCCAGCGCGACGAGGGCAGCTACGAGATCGAGGGCCGGGAGATGGGCAACCCGAGCCCGGCCGAGGCGCGCGACGCCGGCATCGGCGTCGTCTACCAGGAGCTCAGCCTGCTGCCCGACCTGACCGTCGGCGAGAACCTGTTGATGGGGCGCCTGCCGGCCCACCGCGGCGTCACGCGTCCCGGCGAGCTGCGCAAGCAGGCGCGCGCCATGCTCGAGCGCGTCGGGCTCGACTGGCTGGACCCGAAGACGCCCGTCGAGGAGACCTCGCTGGCCGTCCGGCAGCTCGTCGAGATCGCCAAGGTGCTCGGCCAGAACCCGCGAGTGCTCATCTTCGACGAGCCGACCACGGCGCTGTCTGAGTCGGAGACGAAGGCGCTGCTGGCCCGCATCCACGGGCTGCGCGACGAGGGCCACGCCGTCATGTACGTCTCCCACCACCTCGAGGAGATGTTCGAGATCGGCGACCGCGTCACGATCCTGCGCGACGGCAAATTCGCGCGCACCGCCCGGATGGACGAGCTCGACCACGACGGCCTGATCGGCTCGATGGTCGGCCGCAAGATCGAGAACCTCTACCCGCACGCCAACCGCGAGATCGGCGCGACGCGGCTCAAGCTCGTCGGCCTCAAGCCGGCGGACTCGCCCGAGCCGATCGACTTCGAGGTCCGGGCGGGCGAGATCGTCGGGATCGCGGGCCTGCTCGGCTCCGGCCGCAGCGAGCTGCTGCGGGCGATGTTCGGCGCCGACCCGGTGGACGGAGGCCACATCGAGATCGACGGCGAGAAGGTGCCGCCGGGCAGCCCCCGCAAGGCCGTCCAGGCCGGCCTCGGCCTGCTGACCGAGGACCGTAAGCAGCTCGGCCTGCTGCTCCAGCTCTCGATCCGCGAGAACGCCTCGTTGGCGCACCTCGACGAGATCAGCCGCTTCTGGGTCGTCGACAAGAAGAAGGAGCGCAACCTCGTCGACCACTACCTCGGCGGCCTCAAGCTGCGCGCCGGGTCGTGGGAGCAGCCCGTCAGCTCGCTCTCCGGCGGCAATCAGCAGAAGGTGCTGCTCGCCCGCTGGCTCGCCACGCACGCCAAGGTGCTGCTGTTCGACGAGCCCACCAAAGGCGTCGACGTCGGCGCCAAGTCCGAGATCTACAAGGTGATCGGCGACCTCGCCGCCGAAGGGCTCGGCGTGATCGTCGTGTCCTCCTACCTGCCCGAGGTGCTCGGGCTCGCCGACCGCGTCGTCGTCATGCGCGAAGGCGGAGTGGCGGGCGAGCTGCCCGCCGCCGGCACCACCGAAGAAGACGTCCTGAAGCTCGCCAGCCCCGGCGTGGCGGCCCACCCCGAGGAGATCCAGTCATGAGCACGGCCACCGCACCCGTCCCCGGGACCGAGCGCCCCGAGCGCATCCTCACCTTCGGCAGCGTCTTCGGGCGCGACGCCGGCGGCCTGATCGTCCTGCTCGTCCTCTTCGGCGCCATGACGCTCGCGAGCGACGAGTTCCTCACGGTCGACAACCTCGCCAACCTCTCGCGCCAGGTGGCGATCTTCGGGATCATCGCCGTCGGCCAGCTGCTGGTCATCCTCACCGCGGGCATCGACCTCTCCGTCGGCTCGGTGCTCGGCCTGACCGGCTGCGTCACCGCGCAGCTGCTGGTGGAGGGCATGCCGGTCCCGCTCGCGATCGTCGTCGGCCTGCTCGTCGGCGTGGCTCTCGGACTGTTCAACGGCAGCCTGGTCGCGTATGGGAAGCTCCCCCCGTTCATCGTCACGCTCGGCATGCTCGGCATCGCCCGCGGACTCGTGCTCGTCCTCACCGACGCCAGCACCGTCCAGCCGCTGCCCGACTCCTTCGCCAACATCGCCAACGGTGACTTCCTCGGCCTGCCGAACCTGCTCTGGATGTTCATCGCCGTGGTGGTGGTCACCGCGTTCGTGCTGCGGCGCACGGTGTTCGGCCGCTACATCTACGCGGTCGGCTCCAACCCGGAGTCGGCGCGCCTCTCGGGCGTCCCGGTGACCGCCGTGCTCGTCTCCGTCTACTCGATCGCCGGCCTGCTGGCCGCCGTCGGCGGCGTGCTGTTCGCCTCCCGCCTGAACGCGGGCATCCCGACCGCGGGCACCGGGTACGAGTTGAACGCGATCGCCGCGTGCGTGATCGGCGGCGCGAGCCTGTTCGGCGCCAAGGGCGGCGCCTTCGGGGCCGCGGCCGGCGCGCTGATCGTCGCCACCCTCAACAACGGAGGCAACCTGCTCGCCGTGAACGCGTTCTACCTCCAGATCATCATCGGCGCGCTGATCCTGATCGCCGTGGCCTTCGACCAGTGGCAGAGCCGGGCCAAGTGAGCGGCGTCGATCCCCGCGCAGGCACGCTCCCGGAGCCGTCCGACCTGATCGACGTCGACAAGCTGCTCGACGCCTACCACGACCGGCCGGACCCGGCGAACCGCGTCTCCTTCGGCACCTCCGGCCACCGCGGGACGTCGCTGGCCGGCACGTTCACCGAGTGGCATGTGGCGGCCATCAGCGAGGCGGTCTGCCGGTACCGGGAGGAGCAGGGGATCGACGGGCCGCTCTTCCTCGGCGCCGACACGCATGCGTTGTCGGCGCCGGCGGTGGAGACGATCGTCGAGGTGCTCGTGGCCCACGGCGTCGACGTCTGCGTCGACGCCCACGGCGGCGCCACCCCGACGCCGGTGATCTCGCACGCGATCCTGGACTACAACCGCGACGGCACCCGCGGCCGCGCCGACGGCATCGTGGTCACGCCGTCGCACAACCCGCCGGGCGACGGCGGCTTCAAGTACAACCCGCCGCACGGCGGGCCGGCCGACACCGACGCCACCGGCTGGATCCAGGACGAGGCGAACAAGCTGCTCGACGCGGAGCTGAAGGGCGTGCTGCGCGTGCCCTACAGCCACGCGCAGCGCGCCGACACCCTGCACAAGCGCGACTACGTGCACGCCTACGTCGCCGACCTCGCGCAGGTGATCGACCTCGACGCGATCCGCGAGTCCGGGCTGCGCCTCGGCGTCGACCCGCTCGGCGGCGCGAGCGCCGCCTACTGGGCCGCGATCGCCGAGGTGCACGGGCTCGAGCTGGAGATCGTCAACCAGGAGCTCGACCCGACCTTCCGCTTCGTGCCGCTCGACTGGGACGGCAAGATCCGGATGGACTGCTCGTCGCCGTACGCGATGGCCCGGCTGACCGAGATGCGCGATCGCTTCGACGTCGCCTTCGCCAACGACCCGGACGCCGATCGCCACGGCATCGTCACGCCGGCGGCGGGGCTGCTGAACCCCAACCATCACCTCGCGGCGTGCATCGCCTACCTGTTCGGCGGCAATCGCGACTGGGGGCAGGACGTGGGGATCGGCAAGACGCTGGTGAGCTCGAGCATCATCGACCGCGCGGCGAGCGATCTCGGTCGCCGGGTTTTCGAGGTGCCGGTCGGCTTCAAGTGGTTCGTCGAGGGCCTGATCGAGGGGACGCTCGGCTTCGGCGGCGAGGAGAGCGCCGGCGCCTCGTTCCTGCGCCGCGACGGCGGCGCCTGGAGCACCGACAAGGACGGGCTGATCCCGTGCCTGCTGGCGGCCGAGATGAAGGCGCGCACCGGCAAGGACCCGGGGGAGATCTACGGCGAGCTCGCCGACCGCCACGGGCACGCCGCCTACAAGCGCGTCGACGTCGCCGCCTCGCCCGA
This sequence comes from uncultured Solirubrobacteraceae bacterium, assembly GCA_963835525.1. Classification (GTDB taxonomy): domain Bacteria; phylum Actinomycetota; class Thermoleophilia; order Solirubrobacterales; family Solirubrobacteraceae; genus DASSUW01. The sequence goes on along the minus strand of CAWIFM010000004.1, from coordinate 754,356 downwards.
GGACAAGGATCGCCTGAAGAAGCTCTCGCCCGAGCAGGTGACCAGCGAGGAGCTGGCCGGCGAGCCGATCCTCGACAAGCTCACGACGGCGCCCGGCAACGGCGCGCCGATCGGCGGGCTCAAGGTGGTCGCCGAGCACGGCTGGTTCGCCGCGCGGCCGTCGGGCACCGAAGACGTGTACAAGGTGTACGCCGAGGGGCTCGACGGCGAGGAACGGCTCGAGCGCATCCTCGGCGAGGCCCAGCAGATCGTCGACCAGGCCCTGAGGGGATAACGGCATGCGCAACGTCTTCGGGATCGTGCTCGCCGGTGGCGAGGGCAAGCGGCTGGCGCCGCTCACGCTCGACCGCGCGAAGCCCGCCGTGCCGTTCGGCGGCAACTACCGGCTGATCGACTTCGCGCTGTCGAACCTGGTCAACGCCGGCATGCGCCGGATCGTGGTGCTCACGCAGTACAAGAGCCACTCGCTCGACCGCCACATCGCGCAGACCTGGCACCTCTCGCCGCTCCTGGGCAACTACGTCACGCCCGTACCGGCGCAGATGCGGCGCGGCCCGCACTGGTTCTCCGGCTCGGCCGACGCCATCTACCAGAACCTCAATCTGCTGCACGACGAGCGGCCCGAGTACGTGGCCGTGTTCGGTGCGGACCACATCTATCGCATGGATCCGCGCGAGATGCTCGAGCAGCACATCGAGTCCGGCGCCGCGGTGACCGTCGCAGCGCTGCGCGCTCCGCTCGCGCAGGCCGACCAGTTCGGCGTCGTCGAAGCAGCAGCCGACGGCACCACGATCACGGCGTTCCGCGAGAAGCCCAAGGACGCCGTCGGGCTGTCCGACGCGCCCGACCAGGTCTTCGCCTCGATGGGCAATTACCTGTTCACCACCGAGGCGCTGATCGACGCGGTGGCGACCGACGCCGCGGCCTCGTCCTCGAGTCATGACATGGGCGGCAACATCGTGCCGATGCTGGTGCAGAGCGGCGCTGCGCACGTGTACGACTTCTCCCGCAACGTCGTCCCCGGCGAGAGCGAGCGCGACCACGGCTACTGGCGCGACGTCGGCACCCTCGACGCGTTCTACGACGCCCACATGGACCTCGTCTCGATCGACCCGGTGTTCAACCTCTACAACATGCAGTGGCCGATCCTCACCTGGCACGAGCCGCTGCCGCCGGCGAAGTTCGTGTTCGACGAGGACGATCGCCGCGGCCAGGCGGTCGACTCGATGGTGTGCGCCGGTGTCGTCATCTCCGGCGCGACGGCCCGGCGGTCGATCCTCTCGCCGGGCGTGCGCCTGCACTCGTACGCGGAGGTCGAGGGCTCGATCCTGATGCAGGGTGTCGACGTCGGCCGCAACGCGGTCGTGCGCAATGCGATCGTCGACAAGAACGTGCGGATCGCGGACGGCGCGCAGGTCGGCGTGGACCCCGAGGCCGACCGCGAGCGCTTCGTCGTCTCCGACAACGGGATCGTCGTGATCGGCAAGGGCGCCGTGGTGGAGGCATGAAGGTCGCGCTGCTCACCCGCGAGTACCCGCCGGAGGTCTACGGCGGGGCCGGCGTGCACGTCGAGTACCTGGCGCGCGAGCTCGCGCAGCTCGAGGACGTGAGCGTCCAGGCCTGGGGCGAAGACCGCGAGGGCGCGACCGGCCACCAGGCCTGGGACGCGCTGGCGGGCGACGCGCCGCACCTGGCGGCGCTGCGCGCCATGTCGATCGACCTCTCGATGGCCGCCGCCGTCGAGGGCGCCGAGGTCGTCCACAGCCACACCTGGTACGCGCAGCTCGCGGGGCACCTGGCCAAGCTCACCTACGGCGTGCCGCACGTGGCCACCGTGCACTCGCTCGAGCCCCTGCGCCCCTGGAAGGCCGAGCAGCTCGGCGGCGGCTACGCGCTGTCGAGCTGGTGCGAGAAGGTGTCGCTGGAGGGCGCCGACCGCGTGATCGCCGTGTCGAAGGGCTCGCGCGAGGACATCATCGCCTGCTATCCCGACATCGACCCCGAGCGGATCCAGGTCATCTACAACGGCATCGACGCCGAGGAGTACACGCCGGATCCCGGCACCGCGGTGCTGGAGAAGTACGGCGTCGACCCGGAGCGGCCGTCGGTCGTCTTCGTGGGCCGGATCACGCGCCAGAAGGGCGTGCCGTACCTGGTCGACGCCGCGCTCGAGTTCGATCCCGCCGCCCAGCTCGTGCTGTGCGCGGGGGCGCCCGACACGCCGGAGATCGCCGCCGAGGTCTCGGACAAGGTCGAGCGGCTGCGGCGCGAGCGCGGCAACGTGATCTGGCTCGACCAGATGCTCCCGAAGCCCGAGGTGATCCAGCTCCTCAGCCACGCGACCGTCTTCGCCTGCCCGTCGATCTACGAGCCGCTCGGGATCGTCAACCTCGAGGCGATGGCGTGCGAGGCCGCGGTCGTGGCGACCGCCACCGGCGGCATCGTCGAGGTCGTGGTCGACGGCGAGACCGGCCTGCTGGTGCCGTTCGAGCAGGTCGAGGGCGACATCGCCCCACGCGATCCGGAGGCCTTCGTCGGCGGCATCGCCGAGCGCGTGAACGCGCTCGTCGCCGACCCCGAGCGAGCTCGCGCAATGGGCCGCGCCGGGCGCGAGCGGGCCGTGCGCGAGTTCGACTGGTCCGCGATCGCGCGCGAGACCTCCGAGCTCTACCGCTCGATCAGCGGACCTTGAAGCGCAGCGCTTCCTGCGCCGCGCCGGCGACCAGCAGCCGCAGCGTGTAGCGGCCGGCCGTCAGCCGCCGGCCGGCCGCGTTGCGGCGGAAGGTGAGCGTGCGCGGGCCGGCGGGGACGCTGCCGAAGCGGACGCTGCCGAAGCTCCGGCCGCGCCGGCGCAGGGTGCCGTTCACCGTCGCGGGCTGCGAGAGGTCGATGCGCACGCGCACGCCGGGCCTGGCGCAGCGCGGCCCGCGCTTCGTGCAGAACGGGCCGGCGGCCATGCGCAGCGTCCGGACCTCGAGCGTGTCCGGATCGGTGGACGGCGTGGGGGTGGGCGTCGGCGTGGCGGCCGTCGCCTCGACCTTGACGACTCCGGTCATGGTGGGGTGGGCGCCGCAGGCGAACGTGTACGTGCCGGGCGTCGTGAAGGTCCGCGACTGGTCGTCCCAGTCCGCTCCGGGCGGCGACGGCATCGGCGGGTAATCCGGGCCGTCGGCGAACTGGAAGTTGTGGAAGGAGACTGAGCCCGGGTCGATCGTGAAGGTCACGGTGTCGCCGACCTGGATGGTCACGTCGTCCGGCTCGAAGACGTAGTCCCGGGCCTGCAGGGTCTTGTCGTCGGCGGCGAGCGCGGGCACGACGAGCAGCGCCAGCCCAAGGGTCACGACGATCGCGACCGCCCCTCGTCTCATCTCCTGTCGATACGCAGCCGGCAGGTCCGGGGTTCGACACGTGGAACCTCTCCACGTCCTACCGAATCCCACGGAAGAGGTGTGTCGTGGAGAAGGGCTTCTTCGCTTCGCTGTTCGATATCTCGTTCTCGTCCCTGGTCGCCACCAAGGTGATCAAGGTCATCTACGTCCTCTCGATGGTCCTCATCGGGCTGACGTCGCTGGTCATCGTCGTGGGCGCGTTCTCGAGCAGCGTCGGCGCCGGCTTGTTCACGCTGATCGTGCTCGCGCCGCTGGCGGCGCTCGTGTACCTGATCTACGTGCGGGTGATCCTCGAGGTGATCATCTGCGTGTTCCGGATCATGGAGACCAACGTGGAGCTGGTGTCGCTGCAGCGCGCGGCGGCCGGCCCAGGCACTCCGCCGCCGTCGGCTCCGCCGCCGGTCCCGCCCGCTCACGAGCCGCCCGTGCCGCCGCCGTCGGATCCCGTCTGACCCTGTATCGCAACGAGCGCGGCGCCGATGACCGGTGCGTCGGCGCGCAGGCCCGCGGGCAGGAACGGCAGGTCGCGCGCCTCGGTGTCGTAGACCGAGCTGCGTAACGCGACCTCGACGCGCTCGCGGTAGGAGTCGTTGAGGCCGAGCCCGCCGCCGACGATCACGGCGCCGGGATCGAGCGCGTTGACGAGCGAGGCCAGAGCGAGGCCGAGGCGGCGCGCACCCTCCTCGACGACGTCCGCCGCGGCGGGGTCCGCGAGGGCGTCCTCGGCGCTCGCGTGGCCTGAGAGGCGCGCGAGCGCGAGGCCGCCGGACCATCGCTCGACCGGCGGCGCGCCCGTGCCGATCGCGGCTCCCCGCACGCCGAGCCGCGGGCGCCCGTCGACCATCAGGCAGTGGCTGATGCCCGTGCCGACGGTGACGTAGAGGAAGTCCGGCTCCTCACGCCCGGCTCCGAACCGTGCCTCGGCGAGCGCGGCGGCACGCACGTCGGACTCGACGGCGTCGAACGTCGCGGTCAGGTCGGTGTCGCGCCAGTCGACGGTATCGGCGCTGCGCACGCGGCCGTCCACGCCGACCAGCTCGCAGACGGCGAGCCCAACTGGGCCCCCGCCGAGCTCGTCGACCAGCGCGCAGCAGTCGGCGAGGACGGCGTCCGGCCCGCGCGCCGGCGCCGTCGGCCGGCGCCGTGCCTCCAGCACGGCGCCGCGCGAGACGTCAACGCGTGCGGCGGCGATCTTCGTCCCCCCGACGTCGACGCCGAGGGCGACCGTCACGGCAGGTACCGCGGCGCGATGCCGCAGATCGCGCGCGCGGCGGTGCCGCCGGCGTTGCGGTACTCGTGGCGCGCGCCGGCCGGCAGGTAGCAGGCGTCCTCCGGCTCGAGCTCGAAGACCTGCACGTCACCGCCGAACCACGCGCGCACCCAGAGCCGGCCCTCGAGCGCCATCAGCACCTCGTCGCCGCCGTGCTCGTGCACCGTGGCGACCTCTCCCGGGCCGAGCTCGAGCGTGGCGACGGTCAGGTGCTCGGTGCTGACCACGATCCCGCACAGCACGCCGAGGTCGCGCCGCCACAGCACGTCGCGCACCACGCGCAGGCGCGGCGCCGGCGGCTCGGCCGGCGGCCACGCGCCGAGCAGCGAGTCGTCGGCGTAGCGCGACGTCTCGAGGTATGGCTGCGCGCGCGCGTACGCGCTCGAGGCGCCGGCCGCCGGCGGGGGCGCGAAGAGCTCGAGCACGCGCAGCGGCTCCGGCCCGAGCGCGAACGCGTGATGCCAGGTGTCGCGGCGGAAGAACACGCTCTCCCCGGCCGCGGCGCGCTGGACCTCGCCGGTCTCGGGGTCGGCGATCACCAGCATCCCCTCCAGGACGTGCAGCAGCTCGTCCGCGGCGAAGACCGTGCGGAAGTCCTCCGAGTGCCGGAACCCAGTGCCCGGCGCGAGCCCGAAGACGAGCATGTGGACCTTGTCGGTCGACGCGTAGATCCAGTCGAAGACCTCGCCGGCCGCCGGATCGCCCCAGATGTGGCGGGTGACGTCGGCGCGGCGGATCAGCGCCGGGCCGTCGAACGTCGGCCGTGGGGAGGAGGCGGGCCGCTCGACCAGGGTCATACCGCGCTCCGCGGGTCGTGCACGCGGGCGTGTGAGCCGACCGTCCCGAGCCGCTCCAGGTCGGGCGCCGGGAAGTCGCTCGAGATCTCACGCGCACGGCCGTCGGCGCCGGCGGCCTGGGCGGCGAGCATGATCTCGAGCGCGTGGTAGGCGTGCTCGGGCCGGATGACCGGCTCCTCGTCCCGTCTCGATGCACTCGACGAGGTGGCGCAGGCCGTCCGTCCACGGCCACGTCGGCTCGGCCTCCTCGTAGAGCTCCCAGGCGCCGTGGTCGTTGCGCCACAGCTCGTAGCCCTCCGGCGCCCAGTCGTCGCCGAGCATCTGCATGACCCCGTGCGTGCCGTACAGCTCGATGCAGGGCGAGCGGTACCTCTGCATCGTGAATCCGGTGGTCACGACCGCGTAGCGGGCGTCGCCGAAGTCGATCAGCACGTGGGCATTGTCGTGCGCCATCACCCGCACCGGCTCGCCGTCGATGATCCGCTCGGGGATCGCGATCCCCGACATCGCGGTCACCCGCCGGGCCGGTCCGAAGAAGCCGCACAGGCTGGTGACGTTGTAGACGCCGAGGTCGAACAGCGCGCCCCCGCCGGGCTCGTAGAACCAGCGGCTCCAGTCCGGCCCGGCCCAGCCGTAGCGGGCGCGCGCGGTGAGCAGCCCGCCGATCTCGCCCGCGCTCACGCGCGCGTGCATCAGGCGGTACGTGGGGGAGATGAGGATGTGCGGCGCACACAAGAGGTGGCCGGGTGCGGCCTCCGCCGCTGCGAGCACCAGGTCGGCCTCCCTCAGCGTGGTGGCGACGGGCTTCTCGACCAGCACGTGCTTGCCGGCCTCGAGCGCCGCGAGCGCGAGACGGCCGTGCTGGGGCATGCTGGTGAGGACGAGCACGACGTCGACGTCGGGGTGGGTGCAGACCGCGCGGTCGTCGGGCAGGTCCGGCGTGAGGTCGAGCCGATCCGCCGCCGCGCGGCGCTTGGCGGGGTCGGAGTCGTAGACCGCGACGACGTCGACGCGGCCCTGGCCGCGGAGCCGCTCGATCAGGCTCATGTACGGCGTCCAGAAGACGCTCCCGCAGCCGACGACGCCGAGGCGGATGCTCATCGCGCCGTCTCGTAGTACGCGTCGGTCCACGCGGGGCGGTCGACCTCGTGGCCCGCGGCGAGCGCCAGCTGCGCGGACAGGGCGGCGGCCGCCGGCAGGGTGGTGATCGGGGCCAGCCGAGGATCATCGGCGCCGGGCAGGCGCAGGGTCACCGCCCCGGCCGCCGCGCACAGGCGCACCGCCTCGTCGCCGTCGGCGTCGCCCTCGGGGTCGAGCGACACCATCAGGTGGCCGCGGTCGAGCCCGAAAGAAGCCGACGTCGCCCCCTCGCGCGTCTCGACGCCCTCGGCCGGGATGCGCGAGATCTCTTTGAGCATGAGCGCGAGCTCCAGCGCCGCCGCCCACGCCGTGCCGCCGCCGACGGCGATCGCCGCGGGTGGCGAGCCGACCTCCGGCTCCCACGCCTCGGCGTCGGCGACCGCCTGCTCGGCGGCGTCGGCCGCCGTGGCCACCAGCGCGGCCAGCTCGGCGTCGCCGGTGACGGCGGCCCACAGCGCGAGGCCGCTCGCGTACGCGCCCGCCACCGCCTGCGTGTGGGTGACGGCGCGCTGGGAGGCGACGCGCTGCAGCACGACCGCTTCGGCCGCGGCGGCGAGCGACGAGTCAGGCGCGGCGGTGATCGCCACGCACGGCCGCTCGCCGGACTGGCGCGCGATCTCGACCACGTCGCGGAACTCGCCCGACGAGGACACCGCGAGCACCGCGTCGCCCGGCTGCCACGAGAAGCCGTCGCGGATCGCGATCCCGCAGGGCACCGCCACGATCGGCGCGGCGCCGCGGCTCTCCAGCGACGCGAGCCACAGCGCGTGGGCGACGTAGTAGGCGGCCCCGTTCCCGGTCGCGACGATCCGCTCGGCACCTCGCAGCACTGCCGCTGCAGCCGCGACGCCCTCAGCCGCCGCCAGCGTGTCGCGCAGCGCCCCCGGAAGCTCGCGGACGTCGGCCCAGAGCCCCGTCTCGAGGTACCTCATGGACCGGAACGTACCATGACGAACCAAGAGGAACCAAACGCCTTGACATGCGGACAACGGCGCTGGAATAGTCCGCCAGGAATGCCGATCACGGAGGCCGCGCAGCCGCTGTATCACCGGGTCTACCGGGAGATCGCGCGGGACATCGAGAGCGGGGTGCTGCAGCCGGGCGACCGTTTGCCGTCCGAGCGCTGGTTCTGCGACGAGCACGGCGTCAGCCGCGCGACCGTGCGGCGGGCGCTCGAGGAGCTGATCGCCGAGGGCCTCGTCGAGAGCCGCGGGCGCGGCTCCTTCATCACCGGCGACGCGGTGCTCGAGCCGCCGAACACGCTCATGAGCCTGTCCGAGGTCGCGCGCTCGCGTGGGCTCGACGCGAGCGCGCGCGTGCTCGGCGCCGAGGTCCGCCCCGCGACGATCGACGAGGCGGAGGCGTTCGGGATCGCGCCCGGCGCCGAGGTGTTCGAGCTGCGCCGGCTGCGGATGCTCGACGGCCTGCCGATCTCGATCGACGTCAACCGGGTGCCGCTGCGCCTGCTGCCGCAGGCACCCGACATCGACTTCAGCACGGCCTCGCTGTACGAGGCACTCGACCGCGCCGGCCACGCGCCTGGCCGCGCGGATTACCAGCTCGAGGCGCGCGGCGCGGACGGCTCCGAGGCGGAGCTGCTCGACCTGGCGCTAGGCGCGCCGGTCCTGTTCGCGACCACTGAGGCGATCGCCGAGGACGGCCGGGTCATCGACCTCGGCCGTACCGTGTACCGGGCGGATCGCTATCGGTTCCAGGCGACGCTGATGCGCCGCGCTCACCGGGGAGAGAGGGAGTCAAGCAATGAGGACACGCGCGCTGCTGGCCGTGCTGGCGATCGCCGCCATAGCCGGATGCGGAGGGACACCGGGGGAGGAGAGCCCGAATGACCAGGCGGAGACAACGCCGGCCGCGGACGTCAAGACCGACGGCTTCGAGGATCTCGGCGACGTCACGCTGAACGTCATCTCGGCCGAGGGCTCCGGCGGGCCGCAGGACGCGCTGAAGGAGCTGAGCAGCTCGTTCGAGGAGAAGTACCCCAACGTCACGGTCAAGATCGGCTTCCGCGACTTCGCGGCCTGGACCAAGCAGGCCAAGCTCGTCGCCTCGAGCGACGACGCGCCGGACGTGTTCGCCGGCAACCAGGGCTACCAGATGGACGGCGAGCTGGTGAAGGCGGGCCTCATCGTGCCGCTCGACGAGTACGCCAAGGCCTACGGCTGGGACGAGTCGTACACGCCCGAGACGCTGCAGCAGTTCATGTGGAGCGACGACGGGCAGACCTTCGGCGAGGGGACGCTGTGGGGCGTCGCCCAGACCGGCCAGTCGGTCGGCGTGTTCGCGAACATGGCGAAGCTCGAGCAGGCCGGCGTCGATCCCGCGAGCCTCGAGACGTTCGACGACTTCGAGGCGGCGCTGCAGAAGCTGCGCGACACGCTGCCCGCCGACGAGCCGGTGATCGCGCTCGGCAACCGCGACCAGTACGGCGCCCTCCATCTGTGGGGCGGCATCCAGGGCGCCTACACGCCGGCCCAGGACATGCGCGACTGGATCTTCCAGAAGGACGGCGCGTCGTTCGACACCGACGGCAACGTCACCTCGCTCGAGAAGCTCAAGGAGTGGGTGGACAAGGGGTACCTGGGCAAGGGCGACGCGTTCAACGCCGTGAACGACAACGAGGCGGCGATCGCCTTCAGCAAGGGCAAGGGCGCGATGCTGATCGCCGGCAACTGGAACGCCGCCACGGTGCGCGACGGCCTCGGCGAGGACGGCGGGTTCTTCAACGTGCCGGCCGGGGAGAGCGGCGACCTCGTGAACATCGGGTCGACGAGCTTCCCGATGCACATCTCCGCGAAGACCGAGAACCCGGACCTCGCGGCCGCCTACCTCGACCACATCACCGGCCCGGACGCCGGTGAGGCCCTGGTCGACACGGCGCAGATCCCGGCGGCGATCGACGGCACCGCCGAGCCGAGCGACCCGCTCGGCCAGGGCATCAAGGAAGGCTGGGACCAGCTCGTCGAGTCCGGGGGGCTGACGTTCTACCCGGACTGGTCATCGCCCACGATGCTGCAGACGATGGGTCAGACGTTCCAGGAGATGCTCGCCGGCAGGCTCGAGCCCGCGGAGGTCGCCAAGCGCATCCAGGACGACTGGGCCAAGTACCACGAGGAGCTCGGGGGCGGCTAGCACGATGGCCGCGCCCTCCACGCCCGGGGTCGGCGCTCCGGCGCCGACCGCGCGCGCCGGGGGCGCGGCGCGCGAGATCGGGGAGCGCCGGGTGCGCGTGCGCGCGCCCGGCGAGCCGCGCCGGGTCGCGTACCTGTACCTGGCGCCCGCGTTCGCGTTCTACCTGCTGTTCGCGTTCGGCCCGCTGGTGTACACGACGTGGTTGTCGTTCTTCGACTGGGACGGCCTCACGGTCGGCACCTGGACGGGGCTCGACAACTACCGCGAGGTGTTCGAGGACCCGGGCATCCGGTCCTCGTTCGTCCACTCGCTCGTACTGATCGTCTTCTACGCGCTCGTGCCGTGCGCGCTCGGGCTCTTCCTGGCGGCGCTGATCGCGCACGGGCGCGTGCGCGGCGTGACGTTCTTCCGCGCCGTGCTGTTCCTGCCGCAGACGATCGCCGTCGTCGTCGTGGCGATCGCCTGGGTGTGGATCTACGCCCCAGACGGGCCACTCAACGCGGCGCTTGACGCCGTCGGGCTCGACAGCCTGTCGCGCGGCTGGCTCGGCGACTTCAACTTCGCGCTGCCCGCGCTGGGCATCGTCGGCACGTGGATCATGTTCGGCCTCTGTCTCGTGCTGTTCCTGGCCGGCATCCAGAAGATCCCGACCACGCTCTACGAGGCCGCGCGCGTGGACGGCGCCGGGCGCGTGCGCGAGTTCTTCGCGGTGACGCTGCCGGGCCTGCGCGGCGAGCTCTCCGTCGCGCTCACGCTGACCACGATCCTCGCGCTGCGGACGTTCGACCTGGTCTACGTCGCGACGTCGGGCGGGCCCGGCACGTCGACGACCGTTCCGTCCTGGCTCGTCTACCAGAACGCGTTCTCGACCGGCCGCGTCGGGCTGGCGGCGGCGGTGGCAGTCGTCCTCACGGCGATCATCTTCGTCGTCGCGTTCGCGATCACGCGGCTCGTCGACCGCGACCCGAGCCGATGACCGCCGCGCGCCGGGAGCAGCTCCTGAGCTACGCCGTCCTCGGCGTGTTCTCCGTGATCGCGATCTATCCGATCCTCAGCATCCTGCTGCTCGCTTTCCAGGACCGCTCCGACCTGGTCACCGGCTTCTCGATCCCGGACTCGCTCGACTTCGGCACGTTCAGCGAGGCGTGGGAGGTGGGCAACTTCGGCCGCGGACTGCTCAACAGCTTCGTCGTGGCGGCGGCCGTCACGGTCGTCTCGGCGGTGCTGTCGACGCTGGCCGGCTATGCGTTCGGCGCGATGCGCTTCCGCGGCTCGAACGCGCTGTTCTACCTGCTGCTCATCGGCCTGATCTTCCCCTACGAGGCGACGGTCATCCCGCTCTACTACGTCTTCAGGGACGCCGGGCTGACCGACACCTACTGGGCGTTGATCCTGCCCCAGATCGGCCTCTCGGTGCCGTTCGGCACCTTCTGGATGCGGGCGTACTTCCGCTCGTCGCCGGCCTCGCTCGTCGAGGCCTCACGACTGGACGGCGCGTCGAGCTTCGCCACGCTGTGGCGCGTGCTGCTGCCGCCGGCGTGGCCGGCCATCGCCACGATGCTCGTGCTCATCTTCATGTGGACGTGGAACGAGTTCCTGCTAGCGGTCGTGATGATCCAGTCGGACGAGCTGCGCACGGCGCCGCTCGGCCTGGCGATGTTCGCCGGCGCCTACCGCGTCCAGGACCCGACGCTGACCGCGGCGGCCGCGGTGCTGGTGGCGTTGCCGGTCGTGATCGTCTACGTGCTCCTGCAGCGGAGCTTCATCCGCGGCATGTTCAGCGGGGCGGTGAAGGGATGAGCTGGGTGCTCGGCGTCGACGGCGGCAACACGAAGACGCTCGCCGCGGTCGCGGACGCGTCCGGGCGCACGTGCGGCGAGGGGCGGGCGGGCACGGGGGACATCTACAACGCCGCGACGCCGGACGACGCCATCGCGGCGATCGAGGCGGCGGTGCGGGAGGCGCTGGCGATGGCGGGCATCGCCGCGGACGAGCTCGACGCCGCCGTGTTCAGCCTCGCGGGCGCCGACTGGCCGGAGGACTTCGCGCTCCTCGAGGCGGCGCTGCCCGAGCGGCTCGGCCTCTCCGTCGCGCCGCTCGTGGTCAACGACGCGCTCGGCGCGCTGCGCGGCGGCTCGCCCGACTGGACCGGGATCGCGCTCGTCAGCGGGACCTACAACGCCGTCGGGGCGCGCCATCCCGACGGGCGCGTCTTCCACGTCGGTTTCTGGCCAGACGCGGCCGGCGGGCACGAGCTCGGCCGCGAGGCGTTGCACGCGGTCTACCGCGCCGCGCTCGACATGGGGCCGGCGACGGTGCTGACCGAGCGGGCACTCGCACTCTACGGCGCCGGTGACCCGATCGCGCTGTTGTACGAGTTCACGCGCCGGGGCGGCCTCGGAAAGCACGAGAAGGACAGGCTCGCGCCGGTCGTGCTCGATGCCGCCGACGAGGGCGACGCCGTCGCGCGGGCGATCGTCGGCGAGACGGGTCAGGTGCTCGGCCGCCAGGGACGCGCATGCGCCCAGCAGCTCTCCCTTCCACTCGAGGGAACACGCGTCGTCCTGGCCGGCGGCGTGTTCGGCCACCCGACCGACCGCCTCGCCGACGCGGCGATGGCCGAGCTGCCCGGCGCGGTGGCCGTACGGCATCCAGCCCCGCCGATCGAGGGCGTGCTGCTGCTCGCCCTTGACCGGATCACCGAAGGAAGGAGCGCGGCATGGGCGGGATAGCCCTGGAGGGCGTCAGCAAGGTCTTCCCGGGCGGCGTCCTCGCCGTCGACGACGTCGATCTCGACATCGGAGACGGCGAGTTCATGGTCCTCGTCGGCCCGTCGGGCTGCGGGAAGTCGACGCTGCTGCGCATGATCGCCGGGCTCGAGGGCGTCTCGAGCGGGCGCATCCGGATCGGCGACCGCGACGTGACCGAGGAAGCGCCGCGCAGCCGCGACCTCGCCATGGTGTTCCAGGACTACGCGCTGTACCCGCACATGCGCGTGTGGGACAACCTCGCCTTCGCGCTCAAGCTGCGGCGCACGCCCAAGCCCGCGCTGCAGGAGCGCGTCGGCTCTGTCGCCGGCGTCCTCGGGCTCACGGAGCTGGTCGACCGCAAGCCGGGCGCGCTGTCCGGCGGCCAGCGCCAGCGCGTGGCGATCGGCCGCGCGATGGTGCGCCAGCCCGCGGCGTACCTCATGGACGAGCCGCTCTCGAACCTCGACGCGAAGCTGCGCGTGGGCATGCGCGCCGAGCTGGCGCGGCTGCATGACCGGCTCGGCGTCACCACCGTCTACGTGACGCACGACCAGGTCGAGGCGATGACGCTCGGCGACCGCGTCGTCGTGCTGCGCGACGGGACCATCCAGCAGTGCGACACGCCCGAGCGGCTGTTCGAGGCGCCCACGAACGTGTTCGTCGCGGCGTTCATGGGCTCGCCGCCGATGAACCTCGTCGCCGGCGAGGTGCGCCAGGGCCGGCTGCGGATGGCGGGGATCGAGGTCCCGCTGGCCAACGGCGCCCGCCGCGAGGGCCCGGTGATCGCCGGGCTGCGGCCGCACGACCTCAAGCCCGGGAGCGACCCGTCGGCGCCACGGCTGCAGGCGCGGCTCGAGGTGGTCGAGCGGCTCGGGACCGAGTGCCACCTGATCTTCCCGGTCGACGCGCAGAAGCCCGCGGGCGAGGCGGCGGCCGCCGCCGAGGAGGTGACCGAGGGCGAGCAGGCGACGCTGCTCGCGGACGACGACCGTGCGCGCTTCACCGCCGTCGTGGAGGCCCGCGGCCGGCGCTACGAGCCGGGCGAGACGATCGAGCTCGTCGTCCCGCCGGACGCGCTGCACCTGTTCGACCCCGAGACGGGAGAGGCGCTTCGGTGAGCGCGATCCCGCCGCTCGCGGGCCTGTTCGGCTACGAGCAGGCGTCGCGGCCGGGTCTCTCGGTTGCGGAGGCGGCGGAGCGTCTGTGGCGGCTCGGGTATGCCTACCGGCGCCTGCACGCGCTCGCGGTCGCCGCGCTGCCGCGCACGCCGGAGTGGGAGGTCAAGTGCGCGCTCGGCCTGCAGATCTGGCTCGACGCCGGGCACGCCGCCGCGCTCGGCGAGCGCATGAACGAGCTTCGCCACCCGTCGGTCGACGTCGGGAGCGCGCCGGACGAGCGGCTCGCGCGCGTGTTCGACGAGCTGGCACACGCGCGCGACACCGGCGAGCTGCTGGCCGCCGGGCATCTGGTGGTGCGCGGCGCGCTCGCAGACGCGCTGCGGACCTACCTCGACACCACGAACCCGCTCGCCGACCACCCCTCGGTGCGGCTCGTCGAGGCGGCGCTGCGCGACGAGGAGCGCACGCTGGCCTGGGGCCGCGCGGCGGCCGAAGCCGTGCCCGCCGAGAGCGACTGGCCGGCGCTGATCCGCGCCCTGCTGGCCGTGGCGGGCGGGCTGCTCGGCGACGAGCCGCCCGGCGTGGAGCCGTCCGAGCCGCTGCGCAGCGCCGCCGGAACGCCGGCGCCGGACCCGGTCGTGCGGCGCGACGAGCGCTTCGTCGACCCCTACAACCAGTCGGCGCTGATCGACCGCTACTGCGACGACCCGGAGCGCCCCGAGGACGAGCGCGCCTACGCCCTCGCCTACAAGCGCTTGCGCGAGATGGACGTGCCGGAGTGGATGGCGCCGATCATCGCCGCCTCGGGCGACCAGCCGTTCGAGCGGCAGCTGGACCTGAGCCGCCAGCTGTGGGACGAGACGCGCCACGCGATGATGGGCGAGGTCGCGCTCGAGCGCCAGGGCGTCCCGTTCCATGCGTTCCCGATCGAGATCCAGGGCTCGATGGTCCTCAACACGCGGTTCACGCCGCGGGAGGCGCACCTGCTGCTGTGGGTCATCGAGCAGGACCTGATGGCGGCGGCGACCGGCAAGAAGCACGAGCGTGACGTCGCCGCCGCGCATGGCGACCCCGTGCTCACCGCGTTCCAGGACTTCGACTGGGCCGACGAGGTGCAGCACGCCCGCACCGGCCGGCGCTGGATCGTGTCCGAATTCGCGAGCCGCGCTGAGGCCGAGGCGGCGGCACGCGAGATCTGGCGCCGCTACGACGAGGTCGCCGCCGAGCTCGCGCGACGCTCCGAGCAGCGCGAGTGGTGGCCGGAGTTCGTCGCCGCCATGCGTCAGGGCACGAGCCGCCCCGGCAGATAGTCGCGGTGCGCGGCGGCCAGCTCGCCGTACAGCCGCTCGGCGAGGTCGATCGAGCGCACGAGCGGATGCGCCGCCAGCGCCCTCACGCCGTCGCGCGCGTCGCCCGACCAGGCGGCGTCGGCGGCGGCCTGCTGGTACTCGCCGAGCGCCTCCACCAGGCCGCGCAGGTGCGTCGGTAGGCCCGGCATCGGCAGCGGCCGCACGCCCGCGGCGTCGCAGCGGCCGAGCGTCTCGACGACGAGCGTGTCCGGGAAGCCCGGGACCGAGCCTTGATTGGGGACGTTGACCGGCAGCGTCTCGCCGCGGTCGTTGTAGACGGCGTCCATGCAGTCGATCGCCAGCTCGAGCTCGTGGATCCCCCCGCGCGACCGGTCGGGGTCGAGCGCCGGCGTATCGCTGCGGGCCTGCTCGACGTAGTGCTCCCAGTAGTCGGACACCCAGCCGAGGATGTCCTCGGCGCGCGTGGTCGGCTTCGCGGTCAGCTCGCCCAGGACCTCGTCCTCGAAGTAGTAGTACTGGAAGTACTCGCTCCCCAGGGCGCCCATCACCGACGCCAGGCGCAGCATCCGCCGCGTCTGCGGCTTGAGGTCACGCCGCTCGGAGGCCTCCGCCAGCAGCGGCAGCAGGTCCTCGCCGTCGTAGCGGTGCTTGACGCTCCACGAGGCGTGGTTGAGCCCGACGCTCTGCACGTCGAGCTGCTCGGGGTCGAGCCCCGCGGCAAGGGCCGCCTCCTCGGCGTAGATGATCGGGCCCTCGCAGAGCGAGACGAACGGGACGTCGGAGTGATCGGTGACGGCCTGGGCGACGATGTTGACCGGGTTCGTGTAGTTGAAGATCCGCGCCCCCGGGCAGGCGACCGCGACGTCGTCGAGGATCTGCCGCATCACGTGGATCGAACGCAGGGCCATGAAGAAGCCCCCCGGGCCCTGCGTCTCCTGGCCGATCACGCCGTGCGTGAGCGGGATGCGCTCGTCGTGCACGCGCGCCTCGAAGCCGCCGGGGCGGTAGCTCGTCAGGATCGCGTCGCAGCCGTCGAGGCCGGCGCGGCGGTCGGTCGTCGCGGAGACGGTGAGGTCGACGCCCTTCGCCGCCGCCATCCCCTCGGCGAGCCCGCGGATCAGCTCCAGCCGCTCGGCGTCGAGGTCGATGAGCACGACCTCGGATCCGGCGAAGTTGGCGCCCTGCTCGATGAAGCTGGCCATCGTGCCCGCCGCGCGGGTCGATCCGCCGCCGATGTAGGCGATCTTGATTCGTGCCACGTGCTCCAGCCTATGACAGGCTCAGCTCGAGGTCGCCGCCGAGGAAGCGGGCGAGCGCCTCGGCCTCCGCTTCGGCCCTGGCCTTGGCGCCGCGGGACAGGCGCGCGAACGGTTCGATCTCGACGATCACCCGGTCGCCCGCGCGCTCGTGCGACCACACGCCGGCGATCCGGCCGTCGACCAACAGCACCGGCGACAGCCAGCCCTGCGGCCGGTAGACCCGCGCACGCTTCGCGGCGGGGACGACGTCGTCGTCGCCGCGCGGCGCGCCGACGACGTACTGGTCGAAGGCCGGCAGCAGCCGCACGGCGCCGTCCGGCTCCGCGCCGGCGGCCGCCTCGACGTCGGCCGCCAGCAGGTACTCGCCGCCGGACTCGACCGCCTCGTCGCCCAGCCCTTTCAGCCAGCGCCCCGCCTCGGCGGGCGACGTCATCCCGAACCAGCGCGCGAGATCCTCGCGGTTGGCCGGGCCGTAGCGCGTCAGGTACCGGCGCGCGACCTCGAGCGTCGCCTCCTCGGCGTCCATCGGCTTCCACGGGCCGAGCCACTGGTCGGGCCGCGCGAAGCGCACGCGCCGGCCGTCGCTCGGCGCGAAGCAGAGGTCGCCGCGGAAGGCGGCCGGCTTGAGCAGGTCGCCGAAGCCGCCCTTGAGCTTGTCGTCCAGCCCCTTG
This sequence comes from uncultured Solirubrobacteraceae bacterium, assembly GCA_963835525.1. GTDB lineage: Bacteria > Actinomycetota > Thermoleophilia > Solirubrobacterales > Solirubrobacteraceae > DASSUW01. Next base: position 737,505 of record CAWIFM010000004.1, on the reverse strand, counting down.
ATCCCGGTCACGCGCGCGACCTCGGCGGCCAGCTCCTCGCGCGTGAGCTGCTTGCCGTCGAGCGCGACCGGGATCGCGGCGAGCATCGCGTCCGCCTGCTCGCGCGTCAGCCCCCAGTGCCGGAGCCAGGATCCGACGTGGTGGCGCGGCTTCAGGGCGCTCTGGGCACCGACCCAGAGGCCGAGCTCGTCGGCGCGCAGGACATGGAGCGTCCCGCGCTGCGCCCAGGTGCGGACGAGCTTGCGGTCCTTCCAGAGCCAGCGCGAGACCACGTCGCCCTTGACGGCGTCGACGCGCGCCCACAGCGTCAGCTCGGCCGAGGCGGTCAGCTGGGCGTGCAGGCCGCAGACGTCGCTCACGACGTCCAGGGCCTTGCGGCGCGGGGCGCGGGATGCGAGGTGTTGACGGCGCATGCGCCAGGAAAGCGTGTTCACCGGTTTGAGCATCCTGATACGAAGTGCGGTTGTCCCACCTCCGGTTCACATGGTGACCACCTGGGGGAAATGGGTATGGGGCACGAAACTCTCCCTATGGCTGCAACCGTCCTCATCGTCGACGATCACCCGGGGTTCCGGGCCGCCGCGCGCCGGCTGCTCGAGCTCGAGGGTTACGTGGTCGTGGGCGAGGCGGCGGACGGGATGACGGCCCTCGACGCGGTGCACGAGCTGCGCCCCGAGGTCGTCCTGCTCGACGTGCAGCTCCCCGACATCGACGGCTTCGAGGTCGCCGAGCGGCTGTCCGCCAACGGGTACCTGCCGTCGGTGGTGCTCACCTCGAGCCGCGAGGCCAGCGACTACGGTCCCTGCCTCGCCCGCACTCCCGCGTGCGGCTTTCTCCCCAAGGCCGAGCTCTCGGCCGCGGGGATCGCGGATATCCTGCCTGCGTGAAGCTCGCGATCATCGGGGGCGGAGGCTTCCGCGTCCCGCTCGTCTACGGCGCGCTGCTCCGCCGTCGCCCGTTCGACGAGATCGTCCTCCACGACGTCGATGCCGAGCGGCTCGACCGGATCGCCCAGGTGCTGGAGGGCCAGGCCGCCGAGCACGGCGACCGCGTGCCGTTCCGGACCACGACGGACCTCGACGACGCGCTCGAGGGCGCCGGCTTCGTCTTCGTCGCGATTCGCGTGGGAGGGCTGGAAGGTCGCACCGTCGACGAGGGCGTCCCGCTCAGGCACGGCGTGCTCGGGCAGGAGACGATCGGCGCCGGCGGCATCTGCTTCGCGCTGCGCACGATCCCGGCCATGGTCGACCTCGCGGAGCGGACGGTCAGTCGCGCCCCCGGCGCCTGGCTGATCAACTTCACCAACCCCGCAGGGATGGTCACCGAGGCGCTCCAGCAGGTGGTCGGCGATCGCGCGGTCGGGATCTGCGACTCGCCGTCAGGGCTGTGCCGGCGCGCCGCCGCCGCGCTCGGCGAGTCGCCCGAGCGGCTGCGATTCGACTACTTCGGCCTCAACCACCTCGGCTGGCTGCAGGGCGTCCACGACGCGAGCGGCGACCGGCTGCCGGAGCTCCTGGCCGACGACGCCGCGCTGGAGCAACTCGAGGAGGGCCAGGTCTTCGGCCCCGAGTGGCTGCGCTCGCTCGGCATGATCCCCAACGAGTACCTGTACTACTTCTACTTCGCCGAGGAGACCGTCGCCGCGCTGGGGGAGCGTCCGCGCGGCGCCTACCTGCTCGAGCAGCAGTCCGCGTTCTACGACGCCGCAGGCGAGGCACCCGCGCAGGCGCTCGCACGCTGGCGGGCGGCCAAGGACGAGCGCGACCGCACGTACATGGCCGAGGCGCGCAACGGCGACGAGGGCGCCTCGCACGACGCTGACGAGCCGGGCGGCTACGAGGCCGAGGCGCTTGCCGTCGTCGAGGCGATCGCCTCAGGCGCCGGCGCCGTCCGCATCCTCAACGTGGCCAACCGCTCGGCGCTGCCGTTCCTGGACGAGCACGCCGTCGTCGAGGTGCCGTGCGTGGTCGGCGCCGCCGGCATCAGGCCGATCGCCGTCGGTCCGGTGCCCGATCACGCCCGCGCGCTGATCGAAACCGTCAAGGCCGTGGAGCGGGTGACGATCGAGGCCGCGCTCACCGGGTCGACCGCGCTGGCCGTCAAGGCGCTGGCCCTTCATCCGCTCGTTCCGTCCGTCGAGGCTGCGCGCGCGATCTTCGCCGGATACCGTGAGCGTCTCCCCGCCCTGGAGGAACGCTTCGCGTGAACGTCGATCTCGCCGTCCTGACTCCCGCCTACCTCGACTACACCTTCGTCGGGCTCGAGGCGCTGCCCGGACCGGGGGAGGAGCGCTTCGCCGGTGACATGCTGCGCTCGCCCGGCGGCGGGGCGATCACCGCGGTCGGCGCGCGCCGGCTCGGGTTGAACACCGTCCTGGTGGCGCCGCTGGGCGACGATCTCGCCGGCAACTTCGTGCGCCGCGAGCTGGAAGCCGAGGGCGTCATCTTCGGTGAGCCGCGCGGCAACCGCACGCCGACCACCGTCGTGATGCCGGTGGCCGGAGAGCGCTCGATGGTGACGGTGGATCCCGGGGTGCGCGCCCGCGCCGCCGACCTCGAGCCACTGTCACCGCGCGCCGTGGCCGCCACGCTCGAGCAGATCGACATCGTGCCCGAGGGCGTCTGCGCCTTCATCACCTGCGGCGACGACGACGCGCGCGCCTTCGCCGGCCGGCTTCCGCGGGTGTCGCCCACGCGGAGGGCGCGCGCCTTGATCGTCAACCGGCGCGAGTCCGAAATCCTGACCGGCGACTCGGACCCCGAGGAGGGTGCCCGCAAGCTCAACGCGGTCGCCGAGATCGCGGCGGTGACGCTCGGGCCCGACGGCGTCGTGGCCTCCTACGACGGGCGCTCGGTGCAGGTCGACGGCTGCCGCGAGGCGGTGGTCGACACCACCGGCGCCGGCGACCTGTTCGCGGCCGCGCTGGCGTGGGGCGACCTGCTCGGCGCCGACCCGGAGGTCGCCGTCCAGTGGGCGAACCTCTACGCGGGCCTGTCGGTCGGCGCGCATACCGGCACAGGTGGCGCCGTCACACGCGAGCGCCTGCTCGACGAGGGCGCTCAGCGCGGGCTGCCGCCGCTACCGCAGCGGACTTAGCTGGTCCGGCGGAACTCCTGCACGATCCGCGCGTCACCGGGTCCGGCGTTCCAGATCCGGTGCGGGACGCCTGACCCGATCCGGGCCTCGCCCTCGAGCATCAGCGTCCGCAGTACGCCGTCCTGCTCGAGCGTGACGATCCCGTCGATCACCCTCAGCAGCGTCTCGTGCTGCTCGCGGACGCGGACGCCGGCGGTGTCCGCATCGCGGTCCGTGATGGTCTCGAAGCTGAGCATGGCGCCGTGGATCACGGTCACGGACGTGGGGGTATCGAGCATGCTGTGCATGGTCGCGGCAGCGGGCGCCGAGCGCATCAGGGGAATCCCTAGCGCCACGGTTCGGCTACCCCGTAGGCTCAGCCGATGGCTCTCATCACCGGCACCGACTTCATCACCGTCCCGACCAAGGACTTCGAGGCCGCGGCGGCGTTCTACCGCGACGTGCTCGGCCTCCAGGAGTCCAAGCGCTGGGGGCAGATGCCCGCCGGCGAGTTCGAGACCGGCAACCTGACGATCGCTGTCATGCAGTCGGACGCCTTCGGGCTCGAGTTCAAGCCGCACACCCACCCGATCGAGTTCCGGGTCGACGACTTCGAGGGCGCCAAGGCCGAGCTGGAGTCCCGTGGCGTGCAGTTCAGGGGCGACGTCATCGACAGCGGCGTCTGCTACCAGACCTTCTTCCAGGACCCGGACGGCAACGCGCTCGCGATCCACCACCGCTACGCGCCCTAGGAGGGCACGCGGCGGTAGCGGATGTGGGTCGCCCCGGGTGCGTGGACGACCTCGGTCACCTCGAGCTCGACGTCCTGCAGCGCGCCTTCGAACAGCGGCGCGCCGCCGCCGAGGAAGACGGGAACGATGTGGACCTGGAGCTCGTCGAGCAGGCCGGCGGCGAGGTACTGGCTGATGATCTGACCGCCGCCGGCGAGCTCGACCTCCTTGCCTGAGGCGGCCTCGCGGGCGAGCTCGAGCGCGCGCTCGATGCCGTCGGTGACGAAGGTGTACGTCGTCTCGCCCTTGACCAGCGGCTCGCGCTCGCGGTTGGTGACCACGAAGACCGGCTTGTGGAACGGCGGCTCGGGGCCCCACGGCTCCACGCCGTGGTCGAACATCCGGCGGCCCATGATCACGGCGCCGCCACGGCCCACGTTCTTCTCGACCAGCTTGGACTCCTCGCTGTCCTCGCCACCGTCCAGGCCGTGCTGGCGCCGCCAGGCCGCGGTCGCGACCACCCACTCGTGGACACGTTCGCCGCCGTCGCCGAGGCCGTTCCCGGGACGGTCGTCGGGCCCGGCGACGAAGCCGTCGAGCGACGTAGAGATCTGCGCGTAGACGCCGCTCATGACGCGCTCGCGGGCGTCTGGGCGAGGAAGGCGCCGAGCGTATCCAGCAGGTCGCCCATGCCGGTCTCGCGCAGCGTCGGGTCGTCGAAGTCGTCGAGGTAGGCGCCCTGCTCGGTCAGCGTGAGCCGCGTGCCGTCGGCGGCGGGGACGAGCTCGATCGTGGCCAGCGAGACCGAGATCCGCTTGTCGTCGAGGTGCATCTCGTAGGAGTAGACGATCCGCTGGTCCGGCACGATGTCGTAGTAGAGGGCGTCGAAGCTGTGCATCGGGCCGTCCTTCGGGCCGCCGCGGTTGACCTCGCGCCCGCCGACGCGGAAGTCGACCTCGAAGGCAGCCAGGGGCCACTCGGGCGGGCCGCCGAACCACGCGGCCTTCTGCTCGGGGTCGGCGAAGGCGGCGAACACGCGCCCGGGGGAGGCGTCGTAGGTACGCTCGAGGGTGAACGTGGAGTGCGTGACGCTCATGGGGAGGAGCTCCTTCTCAGGGGTGCTCGGCGAGAAAGCCGCCGAGCCGGTCGAGGCGGTGTTCCCAGCTGGTCCGCCGTTCTTCGATCCACCGCTCCGCGCTTCTCAGCGTGTCGGGCTCGATCGTGCAGGTGCGCACGCGGCCGACCTTCTCGGAGCGGACGAGCCCACTCGCCTCGAGCACCTGCACGTGCTGTACGACGGCCGCGAGCGACATGTCCAGCGGCCGCGCCAGCTCGCTGACCGACGCCGGCCCGCGGGTCAGCCGGTCGACCATCAGGCGACGGCTGGGATCGGCGAGGGCGTGGAAGACCCGGTCGAGTGGGGCGCTTTGGTTAAGCACTTGCTTGAGTGTTCCAGGCGTCGCCGGGAAAGTCAAGCGACTACTTGAGTATCGGGCGGTCATTACGCTGAGCCGTGATGACGTACAAGACCAGCGACGCGCGCCGCGACCTACTCGACCGGGTCGCCGAGGCGACCGACGAGCTCGGCGTCGCGCTCGCGGCGCTGGGCGCCGCCTACGAGCAGCTCGACACCAACACCGCCGACCGGCTCGAGGAGCAGCTCTTCCGGCCGGCCCAACTCGCCTACGGCCGCGCCCGGCGCGTCCACTCCGGCTTCGCCGAGCGCGTCGGCGAGCCCGGCCGCACGTTCGAGCCCGCGTCGGCCGGCCTGCCGTCGCAGGGCGTGCGCGGCTTCCTCGAGCGCGCGACCGAGGCGGTCGAGGACGCCGACGAGATCCTCGCCCACCTGCAGGACTCGATGATGCCGGTCGAGGTCGGGGACGCCGAGCTGCGCGCCGGCCTGGCCGCGGTCCGCGAGCTGATCGCCCAGCTCCAGACCCGCACGCCGGGCCTGCTGCGCACGCTGGGCCGTTGACGGACCAGTTCGGCTACCGCGTGACCAAGGACGGCCGCGTCTTCGTCACCTTCCACGGCCGCCACGTGGTCACGGTCGCCGGCGCCAAGGCCGCCCAGCTCGCTTCCGCGCTCGCCGGCGCCGACGGCGAGCAGGCACAGCTCCTGCTCGCCAAGGCGACGGGCAACTTCAAGCGCGGCAACGAGCGCCGCGTCAACGGTTGAGCGACTGCATGGAGCCCGAGTCGTAGCGCGTCCCGGCGGGCTCGCCGATCGCGTCGCCGATGCGGGCGAGGTCGTCGTCGGAGAGCTCGACGACGAGCGCCCCGGCGTTCTGCTCGAGGTAGCTCCGGCGCTTGGTGCCCGGGATCGGGACGATCTCGTCGCCCTGGGCGAGCACCCACGCGAGCGCGAGCTGGGCGGGCGGGATGCCCTTCTCGGTCGCCAGGTCGGCGACCGCGCTCGCCAGCTCGAGGTTGCGCTCGGCGTTCTCGCCCTGGAAGCGCGGCTGGGTCCGGCGCCAGTCGTCGGCGTCGAGCTCGTTCGCCGAGCTGAAGCGCCCGGAGAGGAACCCGCGCCCGAGCGGGGAGTAGGCGACGAGGCCGATGCCCAGCTCGCGCAGCGTCGGGAGCACCTCGTCCTCGACGTCGCGGCTGAACAGCGAGTACTCGCTCTGGACCGCCGCGACGGGGTGGACGGCGTGGGCGCGCCGGATCGTGTCGGGCGCCGCCTCGCTGAGCCCGATGTGGCGGATCTTGCCCTCCTGCACCAGCTCGGCCAGCGCGCCGACGGTCTCCTCGATCGGCGTGTCCGGGTCCATGCGGTGCTGGTAGTAGAGGTCGACATGGTCGGTGCTCGAGCCGCTTGAGCGAGCCCTCGAGCGACTGCCGGACGTTCTCCGGCGTGCCGTCGAGGCTGCGCCCGGCGGGGCCGTCGGCCTTCGGCTTGACGCCGAACTTGGTCGCGATGACGACCTCGTCGCGGCGGCCGGCGAGCGCGCGCCCGAGCAGCTCCTCGTTGTCGTGCGGGCCGTAGAGCTCGGCGGTGTCGAAGAAGGTGATGCCGAGCTCGATCGCCCGGTGCAGGGTGGCGATCGACTCGTCGGTGTCGGTCTCGCCGTAGAAGGCGGACATGCCCATGCAGCCGAGGCCGAGGGCGGACACGGTGAGTCCGCTGGTTCCCAGTTGTCGTTGCTCCATGCCATTCACCGTAGGCCTTAGAGCGCGCTCTAAGTCAAGTAGGCTTCTGACATGGCCATCCCCACCTCGCCGAGGCGGCCGCGGCGGCCGGCGTCAGCGCCCACACGCTGCGCTACTACGAGCGCGCGGGACTGCTCGCGCGCGTCGACCGGAACGGCGCCGGCCACCGGCGCTTCACCGAGGAGGACATCGAGTGGGTCGTCATGGTCACCCGTCTGCGGGCGACCGGCATGCCGATTCGCGCCATCCGCGAGTACGCCGAGCTGGTGCGCGCAGGCGAGGGGAACGAGGACCAGCGGCTCGCGCTGCTGGAGGCTCACCGCGAGCGGGTCCTGGAGCAGCTCGCCAGCATTGAGCGCAACCTCGAGCTCGTCGACTACAAGATCGGCCTCTACCGCGAGCGAACGTCAACTGCGGCTGGGTAGGGGAGCTGGGGAGGCCGGCGGCGCCGGTTCCTCGAAGCGTCCTGCCCTCGGGTCGTCAGGCGACCCATAGTCAGGACGCTTCCCCGAAACCGCCGAAATCACCGCCTCCCTACCCTGCCGAAGTTCGCGCCACCGACGCGATCGCGTCTACCGCCCGGTCGTAGTGCTCCGGCAGCAGCCGGATGTGCGACTGCTGCGACATCGACCGCGCCGCCACCCCGATCGCCTCGACCGGCGGGGCCGCGTCGAGCACCGGCACCACCAGCAACGTCTCGATCTCGACGATCCACGGCCAGCGCGGGTGATCGCGCGCGACCGGGTCGCCGATCACCTCGCACACGGCGAACACGCGGCGCCAGACCGAGGCGTAGAGGACCAGCCGGTCGCCGGCCACGATCCGCGGCCGGCGCGGGAAGCCGGTCCGGTGCAGGAGCTCCGGGCGCTCGTCGAGCCAGCGCTCAGCGAGAGGCCCGCGCGCGTGCCCGACCGCCTTGAGCCAGAACGCTACGCCCGCGCCCCCACGTGCGCCGGGTAGATCTTCTCCGCGTAGTCGCGCACCATCCGGCCCGCGCCGAAGTTCGGCCCGATCGTGCGCAGGGAGTTGCGGACCATGTCGATCCACGCCTGCGGCAGCCCGTCCTCACCACGCGAGTAGAACGTCGGCACGGCCTCGTCGGTCAGCAGCCGGTAGAGCTCGTCGGCGTGGCGCCAGTCCTGCGCGCCGTGGTCGTTGTCGACCTCGCCTGAGATCGCCCAGCCGTTCGTGCCGTCGTACGCCTCCGGCCACCAGCCGTCGAGCACGGAGAGCTGCAGGCCGCCGTTCATGGCCGACTTGATGCCGCTCGTGCCGCTGGCCTCCAGCGGCGGCCGCGGGACGTTGACCCAGATGTCGCAGCCGCGCACCATCGCGGCGCCCAGCGCCAGGTCGTAGTCGTCGAGGTAGACCACCCGGCGGCCGACCGCGAAGTGGCCCTTCATCTCGAACAGGCGCTGGACGAGCCGCTTGCCGTCGTCGTCCTTCGGGTGCGCCTTGCCGGCCAGGATGAGCTGCACCGGCCGCTCGTCGTCGGACAGCAGCGCCAGCGCGCGGTCGACGTCGCGCAGCAGCAGGTCGAGCCGCTTGTAGGTCGCCACCCGCCTCGCGAAGCCGATCGTCAGCACGTTCGGATCCAGAGCGCTCACCGCCGCGCGCACGTAGTCGGCCGTGTCGCCGCGGCCGAGCCGGTCCATGACCGACCGCTCGCGGACGACGTCGATCAGCTCGGCGCGCTGGGCGGCGCGGGCGTCCCACAGCTCGCGCGCGGGGATCTGGTCGACCGGATCCCACGTCGACGGGTCGACCGCGCGGTCGACCCAGTCGTCGCCGAAGTGGCGGTCGAGCAGCTCGCGCATCGGCCCGCCGATCCAGGTCGGGATGTGGGCCCCGTTGGTGACGTGCGTGATCGGCACCTCGTCGACCGGCCGGTCCGGCCACAGCTCCTGCCACATCTCGCGCGCCACCTCGCCGTGGCGGGCGCTCACGCCGTTGGCGATCCGCGACGAGCGCAGCGCGAACTGGGTGACGCCGAACGGCTCCGCGCTCTCCTCGGGATGCGTTCGCCCACTGCGCACCAGCGAGTCGGCGTCGACGCCCATCTCCGACGCGATGCCGGCGAGCGCCTCGGCCATCTGCGCGGCCGGGTAGGTGTCGTTGCCGGCCGGGACCGGCGTGTGCGTGGTGAACACGGTGCGCTGGCGGACGCTCTCGAAGTCGGAGGTGCGCGCCAGCTCCAGGCACGCCATCGCGGCGTGGCCCTCGTTGAGGTGCACGACGCCCGGCTCGATCCCGAGCGCATCCAGCACCCGCACGCCGCCGATGCCGAGCAGCGCGTACTGGCCGAGCCGCACGCCCGGGTCGCCCACGTAGAGCCGAGAAGTGATCCAGCGATCGGTGAGGTCGTTCTCGGGGCGGTCGGCGTCGAGCAGCAGGAGCGGCACGCGGCCGACGTTCACGCGCCAGACCTGGGCGACGACCGTGCGCTCGCCGATCGGCACCTCGACGCACAGCGGCTTGCCGCCGTCGCCCTTGATCAGCGCCGCCGGCGTACGCTCCGGGTCGGTCTCGACCCAGTACTCGTGCTGCCAGCCGGACGCGTCGATCCGCTGGCGGAAGTAGCCGTGGCGGTACATGAGGCCGATGCCGACGAGCGGCAGCCCCATGTCGGACGCCTCCTTGAGGATGTCGCCGGCCAGCACGCCGAGCCCGCCCGAGTAGACGGGCAGCGACTTGTGGATCGCGAACTCGGCGCAGAAGAAGGCGGCCGGGTTGTCCTCCGTCACCGGCTCGGTGAGCAGCGGCTCGGACACCCTCGCCGTCACGGCAGCGTGGAGGTCCGCCAGGCGGGCGAGGAAGTCGTCGTCGCTCGCCAGCTCGGCGAGCCGGCTGGGCGCCGTCTCCTCGATCAGGCGGACGGGGTTGCCGAGGCAGAGCTCCCAGCGCCGGGGGTCGACGGAGGAGAGGAGCTCAGGGCCGCCGGGCGTCCACGACCAGCGGTAGTTGTAGGCGAGGTCCGCGAGCGGCGCGAGCGGCTCTGGCAGCCGCGAGCGCAGCGCGTCGACGGCCGCGTTGATGTCGGAGGAACCAGCGGTCACCCCTGTTATGTAGCGAACGCGGCGTCGATGAGGCCGCTTCCTCCCCTTTCAGGGGGTGACCGCGGCACCCGATCGGACGGCTTCGGCCCGCTCGACTAGACGGGGCATGCCCAGCCGCTGCGCCTCGGCGATGCCCGCCTCTAGCAGCTGGCCGGCGCGCTCGCGGCCCGCCGCCTGCTGCGACAGCACGCGCGCGAGCTCGACCTGCGTGTGCGCGACCCACGGCCGCGCGCGCATGCGCTCGTTCATGGCCAGAGCCGTCTCGAAGTGCGCGATCGCCTGCTTGCGCTTGCCGAGCAGGTCGGCCAGCAGGCCGAGGTGCCGCGCCGCCGAGCCCGTGCAGGCCGACGCCCAGCCGATCGCCACGTTGCGGTCCGCGTACGGCTCGAGCAGGTCGTGCAGCACCTGGGCGTGCGTCGCGTCGCCCAGCACGGCGGCCGTCTCGGCCAGGTAGCCGACGGCGCCCAGCCAGATCCCGTCGAGCGGGATGCCGCGGAAGCCGTCGGCCGCGAAGCCGTCGAGGATCTCGCGCGCCTCGTCGCCGCGGCCGGTGTCAGCGAGCAGGTGGGCGAGCACGCAGACCCAGCCCGGGATGGCGTGGAAGCGCTCGGCGTAGGCGCGCACGGGGGCCTCGAGCCGATCGAGCCGGCCGCGCTCGCGCCGCAGCGTGCAAGCCTGCAGCAGCGTCGCGTTGCCGGTGTTGGGGTCCTGCACGCGGTTGCCGAGCGACACGGCGGCGTAGCCCTCGGCCTCCGCCGCGTCGAACTCGCCGGCCAGGAGCAGCCGCATCGCGCGGTAGATGTGCACGTACAGCGAGTCTGAGAGCCGGCGGCGGCTCTCGGCGATCCGCGCGTAGGCGTCGATCTCGATGTCGACCGCGTCGGTGTCGCCGAGCTCCAGCAGGTCGATCATCCGCCAGCGGTGGCCGGCGATCGCGAGCCGCTCGTCACCCGAGCTCTCGGCCAGCCCGAGCAGGTCGTTGGCCGCCTCGAGGCGCTCCTGCACGTTGCCCGGGCCCCACAGCGACCAGTGGCGTGCCACGAGCGCGAAGCCGAGCCCGCGCGGGTCACCCACCTGGCGGGCGAGCTCGACCGCCAGGCTGCTGAGCTCGGCGCGCCGCTCGCGCGCCTCGGAGAAGCTGAGCTCGATGGCCAGCCGCCCGACCAGCCGGGAGCGCAGCGCCGGCTCGTCGTCGCCGACCGCCTCCATTGCCTCCTCGAGCAGCTGCACGAGCTCCTCGTCGACGATCCCGCCGGCCATCTGGCCGGGCGCGCCGTAGCCGAGCGCGGCCTGGGCGAGGAGCTGCGCCGAGCCGAGCGCGCGCGCCGTGTCGGCGGCGGCGCGGAACGTCCCGTGCGCCTCGATCGTGTCGCCCGCCTTGGTCTGGGCGTGGCCGAGGGCGAGCAGCAGCCGGCAGCGGTGCTCGGCTCCGTCGGGCGCCTGCTCGAGCGCGGCCAGCGCGACGGCGTACAGGCGTGCCGCCTCCTCGTAGGCGAGCACGCCGGTCGCGCGCCGGGCGGCGCTCTCCGCGTATTCGACGGCCTTCGGCGCCCCGCGCGCGGGCGGGGCGAGCGAGAAGTGGTGGGCCAGCTCGGCGGAGTCGGCGTCGAGCTGCTCCAGCGCCTCGGCCACGCGCAGGTGGAGCCGCGCGCGGCGGGTGGCGGTGAGCCCGTCATAGAGCGTCTGGCGGATCAGCGCATGGGTGAAGCTGCAGCGCCCGTACACGCCGGGCACCTCGGCGATCACGTGCGCGCCGACGCTCTCCTCGATCACCTCGTCGAGCTCGTCCTCGTCGAGCTCGCTGACCGCCTCGAGCACCTCGACCCGGAACTCGCGGCCCATGACGGCGGCGGTGGTGAGCAGTTGGCCGGCGCGGTCGGACAGCGTCGCCAGCCGGCGGCCGATGACCTCGCGGATGCCCTCCGGCAGCTCGAGCGGCCACGCCGAGCCGTTGCCCTCCGGATTGGGCGAGGTGGTGCCGAGGTGACGCACCATCTCCTCGAGGAAGAACGGGTTGCCCTTGGTCTCCTCCCACAGCGCCCGGTTGACGTGCTCGGGCATGCCCTGCGGCCCGAACTCGCCGATCAGGACGGTGGCATCCTCCTCGTCGAGCCCGGTCAGCTCGATCCGGTCGAAGTAGTGCTCGCGGCGCAGCTGCACGAGCATGTCCACCAGCGCCGTCGGGCGCTCGGTGTCGCGGATCGTGGCCACGATGAGCAGCGGCGACTCGCCGGCCGCGCGGACCATCTGGCGCAGCATCAGCAGCGTCGGCTTGTCGGCCCAGTGCAGGTCGTCGAGCACGAGCACCACCGGCTGGTGGCGCGCGATGTCGTTGAGGACCTCGGAGACGGCGTCGAAGAGCCGGTAGCGCTCCTCCTCCTCGGGGCCGCCGGGCGTGTCGCCCGCGCCCGCCAGCTCCGGGATCACGCGGCCGAGCTCGGCCCCGTGCTGGGCACGCCAGGCGCCCGCCTGCTCGGGCGCGCGCGACACGTAGCGGCGCAGCGCCTCCACGAACGGCTGGTAGGGCACGAGGGTCTCGGCGTCGCACCGGCCGTACAGCGCCAGCGAGCCCTCGCTCTCGCACAGCTCCATGAACTCCATCGCCAGCCGCGTCTTGCCGATCCCCGGCTCGCCCTCGAGCAGCACGAGCTGGCGGTTGCCCTCGGTGGCCCGGTCCAGGTACTCGCGCAGGCGGTCGATCTCGCCGCGGCGGCCGACGAAGGCGGCGCCGCTGCGGGTGGCGAAGAAGCCCCGGCCGTCCGTTGTCGGCGGCGGCGGCGGCGGAGCGACCGGCTCCGGAGCGGGGGCGGTCTCCGCGCGCTCGGCCTTGAGCAGGCGCTCGAACTCGGCCTGCACCTGCGGGCCGGGGGAGACGCCCAGCTCGTCCCGCAGCAGCGTGCGCAGCCGCTCGTGCACGCGCAGCGCCTCGACGAGGTTGCCCTGTGCCTCGCGCACGCGCATCAGCAGGAGGTAGCCGCTCTCCCGGTAGGGCGCGAGGTCCACCAGCTCCTGCGCCGCACGCTCGGCGGGCGCCAGCTCGGCGCCGCCCACCGCCAGGCCCGCGTCACCGCGCAGCTCGCGCGCCTGCAGCCCGAGCTCCTCGAGCCGGCGCCGCGGGTCCTCGAGCCAGGACGCCTCGTAGCCGGGCAGCAGACCGGCGTCGGCCGGCTCGGACACCCGCCCGGCCGCGTCGATCACCGCCGGCCAGTCGCCGCGGTCGCGCGCCGCGAACGCCTCATCGAGCGCGGGCTGCACCGTGTCCAGGTCGACGGTGGCGGAGGGGGTGAGCTGCACGGCGCGCTCGCCCGCGTTCTCGATCACCTCGGGGCCGAGCGCGCGCCGCAGCTTCGACAGCACGACGTTGAGCGCCTGCGCGTGGCCGGCGGGGGCGTCCTCGCCCCACAGCGCGGCGATCAAGCGCTCACGAGTGACCCCGCCCTTGCGGTTGAGCGCGAGATGGGCGAGCGCCAGACGGCCTTGACGGCCGGGTAGATCGGCCTCCCGGCGGCGTCCATCGACGCTGACCGAGAGATGGCCACACAGTTCGATGGTCACTTGCGGGCTGGGCAGATCCCGCCTCCTTCCGGTGGAAAGCGAGGTTAACCGAGGCTTCGGACCGAAGGCAAACGCCGGTGAACGCCGCTTCACTTTGCCGGCGGGCCGGGATAGCCTTGCCTATCCCTCAGGCGGTAGAGGAACACGAGCGACGTTCCTCGGGTCGATCGGCAGGAGGCTTCGCTGCGCTCCTCGTCGGCTCGTGCCTCGCGCTGCCCGCCGCCGCGCCGGCACAGGACGCCGTGCGGAGCGTCCAGGCGGTGGACGGGGCGCTCAGCCCGCCGGCCGCCGGCGACCGCGCGGCCGTTGCGCTCGACTGGGCGCGCGCGAACCGTGGCGCGCTCGGGCTCACCGCGGCCGAGGTCGACGATCTCGAGCTGACCGCGCGCGCGATCTCGCGCCGCACCGGCTTCACGCACCTGCGCTACCGGCTGTCGGACCGCGGGATCCCGGCCTTCGACGGCGGGCTCCGCGTCAGCCTCGACCGCGGCGGGCGCGTCCTCAGCGCCATCGCCTCGCCGGCGCCGCAGGTCGGCTCGGCGGCGCCGCGCCTCGACGCCGCCGACGCGCTGCGCGCGCTCCAGCGCGACGTGGGGGTCGAGCGGCGGGTCGGCGTGGTCTCGGGGCCGGCGGGCGCGCGCCGAACGACGCACTTCGAGGGCGGCGACTTCGCACGCCTGGTGCTGTTCGGCAGCGGGCGTGGCACGCGGCTGGCGTGGCACCTGACCTACCGCGCGAGCGACGTCGCCCACTACGACGCCGTCGTCGACGCGACCAGCGGCGCCGTTCTCTTCCGCCAGAACCTCGTCAAGGACGCGGTGCCCGCCGAGGTCTTCCCCAGTCACCCCGCCCAGAGCGCCTCGATCGCGGTCGACCTCACGAACTGGCTCGACCCCGGCGCCACCGTGCTCGAGGGGCCGTACGCGCACGTCTACTCCGACCCCGACGACAACCCGCTCACGGCCGGCCAGGAGATCCAGAAGACCGGCGGCGGCTTCGTGTTCCCGTTCCAGGCGTTCGGCGGCCTCGGGTGCCCCCCGACCGCCCTGTGCTCGTGGGATCCGACCATCCCCGACTCGTGGGAGGACAACCGCAAGCAGAATGGCGTTCAGGCGTTCTACCTGGTCAACCGCTTCCGCGACCACCTGGCGAACGACCCGAACATCGCCTTCGACGGATTCCGGGACGCCGACGCCGTGCTCGTCGAGACCGACGACGGCGCCTCGACGGGCGGCGCCGGCCCGAACGGCCAACACATCAACAACGCGAGCATGACGACGCTGCCCGAGGGGATCTCCCCGCGGATGGAGCTCTTCCTGTTCGTCGGCAGCGGCTTCCGCACCGTCAACGGCGGTGACTCCGCCGCCATCGTCTGGCACGAGTACACGCACGGGCTGTCCAACCGGCTGGTCGTGCATGACGACGGCTCGGGCGCGCTGTCCAGCCCGCAGGCGGGGGCGATGGGGGAGGGATGGAGCGACTGGTTCGCGCTCGACAAGCTCGTCGGGGACGGGCTGATGGACGACACGTCGGCGGCGGGCGACGTCGACGTCGGGCACTACGTGGACCTCGACTCGCATCAGGTGCGCAGACAGGGCATCGACTGTCCGGTCGGCGTCGTGGATCCGCGCTGCCCGGCGGGCGGCTACACCTACGGCGACTTCGCCCACATTTTCGGCAGCGCCGAGGTGCACGCCGACGGCGAGATCTGGGCCCAGACGCTGTGGGACCTGCGCAAGGCGGTCGGCCGCGACGTTGCGCAGTCGCTGATCACCGAGGGCATGCGGATGGCGCCGCCCGAGCCGTCGTTCCTCGACATGCGCAACGCGATCCTCGCGGCCGACGCCGGTCTCGGCGGCGTGAGCCGCAACGCGATCTGGCTCGGTGTTCGCCGAGCGCGGGATGGGCTACCGGGCGTACAGCGACGGCGCGGACGACGTCGCGCCGGACCCGGACTTCACCCTGCCGCCGGGCGGCGCCCACGGCGTCGCCACCGGAACCGTGACCTCGGCAGAGAGCGGCCTGTCGCTCGGCAACGCGTCGGTCGGCCTGGCGAGCCTCACGGGCGAGACGGCGTTCCCGGACCGGCTCGAGACCGTGACGGCGGCCAACGGCTCCTACGCACTCGGCGCGCCCGCGGGCACCTACGGGGCGCTGACCGTCGAGCGCCCGGGATACGACACCGTCTCGGTGCCCGGCTTCGCCGTGCCGGGCGTGCGGGACGTCGCCCTGCGCCGCGACTGGGCCGCGAGCGCCGGCGGCGGCTTCGTGTTCCGCAACGACCCGCGGTATGACGACAGCGGCGCGCTGTTCGGCTGCGGGCTGACGAAGCTGATCGACCAGCGCACCACCAGCGGCTGGTCGGCCGTCAACAGCGGCGACCCGGAGGCGCTGGTGCGGCTGCCGGTCGCGATCGACGTCACGGGCTTCGGGCTCGACCCGACGAACACGTGCGGCGACGACGAGGGCGCCTCGACGCGCGACTTCAAGATCGAGACGTCGTCCGACGGCAACTCGTTCACCACCGCGGTCGCGGGCTCGTTCTCCCCCGCGCACCGCGGCAGCCTCCACCACCTGCCCACCGACAGGCGCAACGTCAGGTACGTCCGCCTCACGCTGCTCTCGGCGCTCGATGCGGGCAGCCTCTTCGTCGACGCCTCCGAGCTGACGGTCTACGGCGCTCCGCCGAACACGCTGCCCTCCGGCTCGCTGGCGGCCAGCCGCGTGGTCCTGCCCACGGGCGGCACGGTCGACTTCGCCGCCTCCTTCACCGACCCGGACTCGCGCATCGTGGGCTACGACTGGGACTTCGACGGCGACGGGTCCGTCGATCGCTCGACCGGCGAGGCCACGACCTCGTTCACGTACACGCGGGCCGGCGCCTTTGCGCCGGCGGTCGCGGTCCGCGACTACCGCGGCGGGGCCGGCACGGCAACCCGCCCGATCACGGTCACGGCGACGCGCAAGCCGGTCGTGAAGCTGCCGCGGCGCGGGCGCCGCGGGAAGGCGACCGCGCGCGTGAAGTGCGCCGAGCGCTGCACCGTGACCGCGCGCATCCGCGTCGGGGGCCGTACCGTGCGCACGGTGCGGCGCACGCTGACCACCACCGCCGAGCGGCGGATCGCGCTGGCGCTGCCGCGCAAGGTGCGGCGCGACCGCCGCAGCGTCCGCACGCGCCTCACGGTCAGCGCGCGTTACGGCGACGGGCGGTCGACGACCGCCCGCCGCACGGTGCGCATCGCGCTCTAGCTCACGCGAACAGCGCGGCCCAGGTGCGCTTGCCGACCTTGCCGTCGACGGGCAGGGCCCACGGCGGGCCGTGGCGGCGGCGCTGGAAGGTCTTGACGATCCGCTCGGTCTTCGCGGCGTAGACCCCGTCTGCGACCAGGTCCGGGTGGTCGAAGCGGTCGCGCAGGACCTCCTGGACCTTCTTGACCGCCGGCTTGCTCCGCGGGCTCGTGCCGAGCACGCCGGGGTAGCGCGGCAGCGCCTCGAACAGCTCGCGGCGCGGGCCGTTGAGGGTGGCGTTCATGCGCGTGGCCTGCCCGGCCGTGAACATGAACATCGCCTTGTCGTCGACGTAGTCCATGTAGTTCATGAACAGGTCGCCGTTCGGCCCGTTGCTGCAGGAGACGTGCGGGAAGGTGGGCTCGCCGTAGTTCTCGCTCGCCTGGTTGGGTGTGTCCGGGCAGTTGTCCGAGCCGCGGCAGCCGGTGCCGTCGTCGCCCCAGATGTGGAAGAGGTTGAGCCAGTGGCCGACCTCGTGCGTGGTGGTGCGGCCGCGGTCGAACGGCGTGCGCGCCGTCCCGGTGTTGCCGAACGCCGTGTAGAGGATCACGACGCCGTCGGTGTTGCGGGGGCCGCCCGGGAACTGCGCGTAGCCGAGCAGCCCGTCGCCGAGGTTGCAGACCCAGATGTTCAGATAGCGCCGCGCCGGCCACGGGTCGGCGCCGCCCGTGCGGCTGGACTTGACGCCCTCGTCGAAGCTGAAGCTCGGCACGCTCGTGCGCGTGCGCGTGATCCCGCTCGTCGCGTTGCCGAAGACGTCCTTGGTCGCCAGCTTGAACTGGACGCGCGTGTCGGAGTGCAGCGGCTTGAAGACGTCCGGCAACCTCGTGCGGTCACGGTTCTTCATCCGGAAGTCCTGGTTGAGGATCCGGATCTGGCTCTGGATCTGCGCGTTCGAGATGTTCTGGCGGTCGTTGCGGTGGACGACGTGCACGACCACAGGGATCGTCCGCGTCCTCGGCGCGGCGGCCGCGAAGCCGCGCGCCTGCACGGCGTCCGTGAGGTTCTCGATGTCGGAGCGCGCCTGCCGGTAGTCGGGGTCGACGGACAGCAGCTGGCGGTGGACCTCGCTGGTGGCGCAGTGGCGCCTGGTGGGGACGTCGTCTTCGTCGGTCATCCGGGCGACCCTATTCGCGGCCCGGCGCCGGGCGCAAGGCCGGGTAGGGTTGGCCCGGATGGGCGAGCTGCCTCATGAGCTGTTCCGGCGCTGGCTGCACTCGCGCGAGGAGGACGAGGGCGACGTGCGCGTCTATCGCCCCGCCGGCTACGACCTGCCGCCGGCCCGCGGGCGGCGCGGGCTCGAGTTCCGCCCGGACGGCGAGCTGCTCGCGATCGGGCCGGGGCCGGCCGACAAGCCGCAGGCCACCGCCGGCCGCTGGGAGCCCGCCGGCGAGCGGCGGGCTCGCGTCTCGCTGGCCGGCGAGCCGCAGGAGGTCGAGATCGTCGATCTCGAGCCTGATCGCCTGAAGCTGCGCTGGTCCTAGGCGCCCGGCCCGGCCGCCTGCACGCCGGCGTGGTTGAGGTACGTCTTCTGCGTCGTGAAGAACTGGTGTGCCGCGTTGAAGCCGCCCATCCGGAGCTCGTCGCGCTCGGCGTCGGTGAGCGTGAACTTCAGCGTCGGCACCGCTCCCGTGGGGATGCTGATCGTCCGCACCGCGCTGGCCTTGGACGACTTGCGGTCCCACGCCTCGGTCGCCGAGTAGAACATCGCCTTGCCGAGCGGGATCTGCCAGAGCGGGCGCGGGATGTGGCGGTAGCTCGGCGTCTCCGGCGGCTGCCCGCCGAAGAGCCGGAAGCCGAACGTCCAGCGCCTGAGCGGCGGCTTGTCGCCGTCGAACAGGAACACCGGGAAGTTCGACAGCAGCCCGCCGTCCACGATGTAGTGCACGCGCCCGTTGCGGTAGAGCTGCACGGGCTCGAAGAAGAACGGGAAGCTCATGCTCATCCGCACCGCGCGGGCGATCGGCAGGTCCTCCTTGGTGTACGGACGGCCGTTCTTGTCGGTGTAGTCGGTGATGTCGTCCGGCAGGACGAGCATGCGGCCCTCGGTGATGTCGGAGGCGATCACGCGCAGCCGCCAGCGGGCCTTCTCGCGCTCGTCGCCCTCCAGCTCGGGCGGCAGCGTGCGCTCGACGTCGGCGAAGGTGGGATCGGCTTTGCCGAGCGGCGACTCCTTGAAGCGCTCGGCGAGCCAGTCGGTGAAGGCCTTGCCGGGGCAGAGGCCGCGCCCGCTGATCATGTTGCGGGCGCCGCCGACGATCTTGCCGCCCCACCCGTAGTCGGCGAACATCGCGTAGTCGGTCTGCTCGAGGATCGCGCGCAGGCGGGTCGGCTCGTAGCCGACGGCCAGCAGCGAGGCGATGATGGCGCCGGCCGAGGTGCCGGAGACGTTCACCCAGCGCTCGATCCCGCGCTCGCGCGCGGCCTCCAGCGCGCCCACGAACGCGATCCCCTTCACTCCGCCGCCCTCGAACACTCCGTCGGCGGCGTCTGTCTCGGTCGGCCCCGCGATCTCTGGCATCGGTGGACTGTGTCAGCGGTCCGCCCCGGGGGTCAACCCCGGGGGTCCGGTAGCGCTGACCGTACCCCCGCATGCTGGATCGCCGCCCGCAAGAGACGGGCCTGCCCGCATTGGAGCACCGCCCCCCTGATGTGAGTCTGTGCACCATGAACAACGCCCTCGACGCCCGCACCACGCTCCGGCGCCTCGAGGCCGAGCGCCTCGACGCCGTCGAGGCCGGCCTCGGGGAGAACGCCCTCTACATGACGGACCTCGACAACGACATCGAGGCCTCCCGCGCCATCTACGTCGGCCTCGCCGTCACCGAGATCGCCACCCTGCGCGCCCAGCTGGGCAGCCCCCAGGTCGGCTGACTCAGCCCGCGATCGGCCGCGGTCGAGGCCGCGTCGGGATGAAGGTCCCGCGGATCTCTCCGTTGTTGAGCACCACGGACACCTCGGTCGTCGTGCCGCTCGTCTGCTCGTAGAGCCCGCCGGGCCCGGTGGCCGGATCCAGCACGAACCGGTGGCGACCGTCGAGCCGCCCGCTCGCAGGCCCTTCGAGGTCCAGCGTGTGGCCGCCGCTCTTCACGGTGATCGGACTGCGCCCGTCCCACGGCGCCTCGAACCAGGCCGAGATGGTCGGCAGCCGGCGGGCGGAGCCGTTGCACGCGTAGGCGCGCAGGCGATGGCCGTCGTAGGTCACGGCCAGATAGGCCTCGGTTCCCTGCACCTTGCCGACGGCGACGGTGCGAGACGGCTTGGCGGTGGCCGTGCCGGCCAGCGCGAGAGCGGCGATCAACACCGCGAGTATCAACTTGGTCCCCATGCCCCAGGGACGCCGCCACCCGGCCCCGCATTCCCCAACCAAGGGGGGTCTGACCCCCCTTGGTGGCTCGTGGCCGGCCGGCTGCCCTTCCGAGACCGCCTGCAGCGCCAAACGGCCGAACCGGGACCAAGGGGGGTCTGACCCCCCTTGGGGGTTTGGGTTGACCCGGGGAGGGGGCTGGAAGAGGATCGGAGCATGCCCGGAGAGCTGCAGGTGAAGGTCGAGCCGTGGGGCCCGGATCCCGATCGGATCGAGGAGGCGGCACGCTCGGCGGTCCGGCAGCCCGCGGTGCGCGCCGAGCTCGGCGACGCCGAGGCGAGGTTCGTCGGCCTCCAGCCGGTGGACGCCGGCGACGAGCCGGTGCCGCCGCGCAGCGTGCGCGCCAAGCTCTACGACTACGCCGAGGAGCGCGCCCTCCTCGTCGACGTGCCGCTCGACGACGGCGGGGCGACGCGGTTGGTCTCGACCGCCCGCCAGCCGCTGCCGAGCGCCGACGAGCTGGAGGCGGCCGTCGAGGTCCTGCGCGAGGACCCCGAGCTCGGGCCCGCGCTGCGCGAGGGCCGGCTCGTCCCGTACCGCTCGATGCCGCCGCTGGCCGGCGAGGAGCTGCCCGACGGCCGCGTGGAGCGCATCCTCACCATCGGTCTACGCCCCGCCGAGCGCTCCGAGGACCACGAGATCGTCGGCGTGCGGCTCGGCAGGCGCGAGGTGGTGCGCTTCGAGGGCAAGGCGCCCTCGACCGCGATGGCCGGGGCGCGCCGCTGCGGGATCCCCGACGCCGGCCAGCCGACGACCATGGGCCGCGCGGGCGCGGCGCGGGTCACGGTGACCCGGGACGGCGAGACGCTGTGGCGGCTGATCGTCGTCCGCCCGGCGGCGTCGTCCGGCGAGAACGGCTCCGCCGTCGAGCTGCGCGGAGTCTCCTATCGCGGCAAGCGCGTGCTGCGGCGCGCGCACGTGCCGATCCTCAACGTCCGCTACGACGACAACGCCTGCGGCCCGTATCGCGACTGGCAGAACGAGGAGAGCCGCTTCAAGGCCCAGGGCGCGGCGGTGGCGCCCGGCTTCCGGCTCTGCCCGGAGCCGGCCAAGACCGTGCTCGACTCGGGTGACGACCAGGGGAACTTCGCCGGCGTGGCGATCTACGTCGACGACGAGGAGGTCGTGCTGGTCAGCGAGCTCGCGGCCGGCTGGTACCGCTACGTGAGCCGCTGGCGGCTGCACGCCGACGGCACGATCCGCGCGCGCTTCGGGTTCGGCGCGGTCGACAACTCGTGCGTCTGCCAGGTCCACCACCACCACGCGTACTGGCGGCTGGACTTCGACATCGCGGGCGCCGGCGAGGACGTCGTGCTCGAGCACAACGACCCGCCGCTCCCCGGCAACGACTCGAACTGGCACACGCTGCGCCACGAGGTCCGGCGCCGGCGCAACCCGGGCCGCAAGCGGCGCTGGCGGGTGCGCACGCAGGGCAGCAACGAGGGCTACGTGATCGTTCCCGGCGCCCACGACGGCGAGGCCGACAACTACGGCGTCGGCGACTTCTGGGCGCTGCGCCACCGGTCCGGCCAGATCGACGACGGGGCGGTGGCGACCTCCACGCGGGCCAACCTCGACGCCTTCGTCAACGGCGAGTCGATCGTCGGCACCAACGTCGTGGTCTGGTACGCGGGGCACTTCAGCCACGAGCCCGACGATGGCCACGACGACCACGACCACCCGGGCGGCAGTCACATCGTGGGACCCACTCTGCGCCCGGACCGCTGGTAGCGGCCCGGGCGCGGGAGCCGATCAGGCCGTGGCCGGCACGACCGCCGGGGCGGTCCTGCGGCTGCGGGCGCCGGAGAGGACCAGCAGCGCGAGCCCGGCGAGCGCCCAGACGGCGAGCACCGCGACGTGGCCGCCGGCCGCGGCTCCGTCGAACAGGCCGGTGCTGCGGAGCAGGCTGCCGCCGGCGCCGGGGGGCAGCAGCTGGCCGAGCCAGCCGGCCCCCGACGGCAGCATCTCGGGACCGGTGGCGACGCCCGAGAACGGGTTGCCGATCAGCACCATGGTCAGCGCCGCGAGCGCCGCACCGGCCTTTCCGAACAGCGTCTCGAGCCCGGCCACGACGGCCGCGATGGCGAGCACGGTCAGGCTGAGGGCGCCGGCGTTGACGAGCCAGTCGCCGCCGATCACGTCGAGCCAGGTCTGGATGATCGCCGTCGCGGTCAGGCCGGCGGCGATCGAGCCGCCGACGACCAGGCCGGCGCGCTGCCGGGCGCCGGTGCCGAGCGCCGCCGCGGCCAGGCCGGTGATGATGCCGGCGAGCACGAGCGGCAGCACGCTGGCGGCGAGGCCGGCGGTGCCGGGCTTGGCGGACACGACGTCCTCGACGGAGGCCTTCGCCTCGTGGGCGGCGTGGTTGAGCAGCTGCGAGACCGCCGGGCTGGCGGCCGTGGCGGTCAGGACCTTGGGACCGGACGGGGTGGCCAGGAAGGCGCCGTAGACCTCGCGGTCCTCGATCGCCTCGCGGGCAGCAGCTTCGTTGGCGTAGCGATGGGTCTCGAAAGCGCCGTCACGAGCCTCGAGCTGCCGCTCGATCGCCGCCGAGCCGACGACGCCGACGGGCACGTCCCGAGGCTCCAGCCGTGAGCTCGGCCAGGCGAACAACGTCAGAACCAGCGCCACGACGAGCGGGATGATGATGAAGATCGCCGCGGGGGAGGGACGGCGATGGGTGGCGGAGGGAGAGTTCATGCTCCCGAAGCTACGGCCGGGGACCCTCATCGAATCCGTAGAGTCACCAGTCCCGGTGCCTAGTCATGTCTGATCTCGTCTGGTCCAGCGATGGCGGCGACCGGCGGCGCGACGGCAAGCCGCAGCCGCAGCGCCCGTCCGGAGGCCGCGTCAAGGTGCGGCGCGAGACGGCCGGGCGCCGCGGCAAGGCGGTGACCACGGTCTCCGGCGTCCCGCTCGACGACGCCGGGCTGCGCGACCTCGCCGGGCGGCTGAAGAAGCGCTGCGGCGTGGGCGGCTCGGCCAAGGACGGCGTGATCGAGCTCCAGGGCGACCACCGCGACGTCGTGATGGAGGTCCTGCGCGCCGAGGGCTACGACGCGGTGCTGGCCGGCGGCTGATCGCGCCGCAGCACGACCGCCGCGGTGTCGTCGCCCATCGAGTCGGCGTGTGCGCCGAGGTCGGCGAGCAGGCGCACGGCATCCGGCTCCGTCTGCGCCACGAGCAGGCGCACGACCTCCTCGCGCCCGACGCGGCCGCCGGCGACCCGGGCGTCCTCGAGCCCGTCGGTGTAGAGGCAGACCGTCACGCCGGTGTCGAGGCGCAGCCGGTACTCGGGCCAGCTCTCGCCGAGACCGAGGCCGAGCGGGCAGGCCGGCGTCTCGTCCAACGGGTGGTACGCGGCGCCGAGCACGATCGGCGGCGCGTGACCGGCCTTCGCATAGGTCAGCTCCGACGTGCTCGGGTCGTAGATCGCGGCGATCACGGTGACGAAGTGGGCGGCAGCTCGCGGAGCAGCATCTGGTCGGCACGCGCGAGCGCCTCGCCGGGCGCGTGGCCGGCGGCGAGCAGCGTCCGCAGCGTGTAGCGGGCGAGCGCGGCCTGGGTGAGCGAGTCGCGGCCGTGGCCGGAGACGTCGCCGAGCAGCACGCCGAGGCGGTCGCCGTCGAGCGGGAAGACGTCGTAGAAGTCGCCACCGGCGGCGGGGCCGTCGGCGGGCCGGTAGGCCGCTGAAACAGCGAGTCCGTCGAGCCGGTCGGGGACGGCGGGGAGCAGCGCGCTGGAGAGCAGCCCGATGTCGCCGAGCAGCTCGGCGCGCTGCGCCTCCAGCTTCACACGCTGGCGGGACTGCCAGAAGGCGTTGCCGGCCAGGCCCAGCGCGAGCCCGCTGATGCCGAGAAGCGCCCACAGGACGGCGTCGGGCAGCGCCTCGACGAGGTCGATCACGTCGCCGGCGATGCCCGGCACGGGGCCGGCCGGCTCGGCGACCGCCGCGCGCCGCTCGGGCCGGCGGGCCGGCGCGGGCTCGGTGCGGCGGGCGACGACCCGGCGGGCGGTGGCCTTCGTCTCGGGGCGCCGCCTCGTGGCGGGCCGTCGCGCCGGCGCGCGCCGCTGCGGCGTCCTCGGCGCAGCGGGGGCCGAGGTCGCCGCCGGGGTCGCGGCGGGCGTGGCCGCGGCCGTCTGGGCCTCAGCCGCGCCGGGGGTCGCGGCGGGCTCGGGCGTGGCGGTGGGCGCGGGCGTCGCGGCGGGCGGCACGACCGGCAGCTTCGGGAGCTCCGGCAGCGCCGGGAGCTCAGGCAGCTCGACGACCGGCAGCTCGGGCAGCAGACCGTCCGTGAGGGCAGGGGGCGACGGCGCAGCCGTCATCGCTGCCACCACCACCAACATCGTCGTCAGCGCGCTCATCCGGCTCGCCTGCGTCTTCGGCGTGCGGCGCCGCCGCTTGACCGGTAGCGTCCGGCCCGGTGCCGACCGGCTCCACGCGCATCCCCGGCTGGAAGCCGCCGCAGGGCGCCGGGGTCGCGGTCGCCGACCTGAGCGGCGACGGGCGCCCGGACGTCGTGGTGCTGGCCGCGGACCGCTACCGCGTCGGCCGCTCGCTCGACGCGAACGGCGCGATCAGCGGCGGCTGGGGCCCGTGGGTGAAGGTCCCGGACTGGCGATTCGGCGAGATCGCCGACGCCGGGATCGCCATCGCCGGCGGCGACCTGGTCGTCTTCGCCATCGACGATCGCGCCCACTACCGCGTAGGCCGCAACCTCGACGCCGACGGCGCCGTCACCGGCGGCTGGACCGCGTGGACCGAGATCCCGGACTGCAGCGCCGGCGCCGGCGACGTCGCGCTCGCCGACCTCGACGGCGACGGCACGCCCGAGCTGATCGTCGTGATGGCCGGCGCCGAGGGCGGCCACTACCGCGTCGGCTGGAAGCTCGGCGAGCGGTGGGAGCCGTGGACGGCGATCCCGGACTGGCAGCCGGGGGAGAGCAGCGGCCTCGGCGCCGACGTCGCCGACCTCGACGGCGACGGGCGGCCCGAGCTGCTGGTGCGCGACCGCGGGCGCAACACGATCGGCTGGGGGCTCGACGCGACGGGGTACGTAGCCGAGGGCTGGGGGCCGTGGAGCGCTCCGCCCGGCGGCCGCGCGCCCCGCAACACGGCGGCCGCGTTCGTCTGCCTGATCGACGGCGAGCGGCCGGAGCTGATGACGCTCGGCGGCGGCGCCGTCGCGGCGCACGCCGTCGAGGCCGACGAGGACCCCGCCGAGGCCGGCATGTGGCGGATCCTCGACCACAGCTCGCAGATCCTGGCCGTGCACGCCGCTCTGATGCACACCGGCGACGTGCTGTGGTTCGCAGGCTCCGGCGCCGACCCCGACGACCACGACGCCGGCCGCTTCCGCACCCGCGTCTGGCACTACCCGAGCCGCCGCTTCAGCTCCCCGCGCACCCCGATCGACCTCTTCTGCGCCGGCCAGACCTTCCTCGAGGGCGGCCGGCTGCTGGCCGCCGGCGGCACCGCGCGGTACACGCCCTTCCGCGGCATCCGCGACGCCCTGGTCTTCGATCCCGAGGACCTGCGCTGGATCCGCGTCCGGCGCATGCTGAAGCCGCGCTGGTACCCGACGCTCATCACGCTCGGCGACGGCCGGGTCCTCTCGGAATCCGGCCGCGGCGCCTCGCGCGAGCTCGTGCTCGACCCGGAGAGCTTCGAGTCCGGCGAGGGCTGGCACAGGCTGGCGTCGCCGGGGCTGATCCCCTGGTACCCGCACCTGTTCCTGCTCGACGACGGGCGCGTCTTCTACTCGGGCGGCCAGATGAGCGGCAACCGCGGCGTGCGGCCGCAGGTCTGGAACCTCGCCAACGGCAGGACGCGGGTCGTGCCGGGGCTGCCGCAGGCGACGTTCCGCAACCAGTCGGCCAGCGTGCTGCTCGGCGACGCGCGCGACCAGCGGGTGATGATCATCGGCGGAGGCGGCGCGCAGCTGCACGACCACGGCGACGACGACGAGGACCTGCCGCACGTCGCCACCGACAGCTGCGCGATCGTCGACCTCTCGGCGGACGAGCCGCGCTACCGCCGCGCGGGCTCGCTGAACGAGCCGCGCATGCACCTCAACGCCACCCTGCTGCCCGACCGCACGGTGCTCGCCACCGGCGGCGCCCGGGTCCAGGAGCACCGGGTCGACGCGTCGCTGCACGCCGAGCTCTACGACCCGCAGACGCGGCGGTGGAAGCTCGGCGCCGAGTCGCGCGTTCCGCGGCTCTACCACTCGACCGCGCTGCTCGTGCCCGACGGACGCGTCGTCACCGCCGGCTCCAACCCGCGCCCCAAGGCCGACGAGCTGCGGATCGAGGTGTACTCGCCGCCGTACCTGTTCCGCGGCCCGCGACCGGAGCTCACCCTGGCCCGCGACCGTGTCGCCTACGGCGGCCGCCTGCAGGCGACGGTGCCGGGCGCCGCCGACCTGCGCGAGATCAACCTGCTGCGCGCGGGCGCCACCACGCACGCGTTCAACAACGAGCAGCGGCTCCTCGGGCTCGACTACGGCGTCGACGCCCCCGACCGCGTGACGCTCACCTTCCCGCGCCGCCGCAACGTCGCGCCGCCGGGCTGGTACATGGTGTTCGCGATCTCCGCCGGCGGCGTGCCGTCGGACGGGCGCTTCGTCAACCTCGGTTAGATCGCGCGCATCCGGTTGTTGCGCGGGTTGTGCTCGACCTCCGCCCGCCCCAGCGCCTCCATCACCGGCGGCACGTAGTTCGCGAAGCGGCCGCGCAAGCCCTTCTTGAGCCCGTACCAGCCGCCGACCGGGTTCTCCTGCGAGCGCGCCCACGCCTCGACCGTGCCGTCGGCGGCCGGCTTCTGCTCGTCGGCGCTGCCGAGCGGCATCCAGTCGCCGTGCTCGCGCAGCATGGCGTGAAGGTCGTCGAGACAGCGCAGGTGATACCGCAGCTCGCTCTTGCCGACCTGCACCACCAATGCCGGCGGATCCAGTTCCTCATCCCGGAACGCCGTGTACTCCGAGCCGCCGCTCGGCGTGGTCAGCGTCCACGGCTTCTCGCGTGTGCCATCCATCCGGAAACCGTAACAGAACGATTACCGTAACAACACGGCTACGTAAGGGGGCCTGGCCCCCTTACCTTGCCGGCCGCGTAAGGGGGCCTGGCCCCCTTAGACTCGCGCCGGGGCGAATAGACTCGCGCCGTGCTGCGGCTCGGCGACATTCTCGAGCTGGGGCTGACGCTGCGTACGGGCC
Source organism: uncultured Solirubrobacteraceae bacterium (assembly GCA_963835525.1). Taxonomy (GTDB): domain Bacteria; phylum Actinomycetota; class Thermoleophilia; order Solirubrobacterales; family Solirubrobacteraceae; genus DASSUW01. Next base: position 710,064 of record CAWIFM010000004.1, on the reverse strand, counting down.
CGGCCGACGCCGCCGAGCGCCCGGTCGAGGGCGCGGCGGTGGTGGAGGTGCCGGATCCCTCGCGCTGGATCGCCCCCGGCTGGGTGCTGCTCAGCGCCGGCGTGCGGCTCGAGGGCTGCGCCGACGACGATTTCCGCAGGCTCGTCGCTGAGTGCGACGACGCCGGGATCGCCGCCATCGCGTTCGGGATCGGGCCGGTGTTCGACGAGCTGCCGGAGCCGCTGCTCGCGGAGGGCGAGGCGCGGAGCTACCCGATCCTCGCCGTTCCGCGCGAGACCCCGTTCATGGAGGTCGTGCGGTTCGTCGACGCCGCGATCATGGGCTCCGACGAGCCGCTGTTTCGCCGCCTGTCCTCGCTGCAGCGGTTCGTGGTGGACGCGCTGCGCGACCCCGAGCCCGAGCCCGCCGTGGTCGAGCGTTTGGCGCGCTTCATGGACGCGAGCGTGGCCGTGCTCGATGCCGCGGGCACGCCCGTGATCACCCACGGCCGCGCGCCTTTCGAGGCGCTCTGGCGGGGCGTCGAAGGCGCGGTCGACTCCGATGGCTGGCACGCCGTCGTCACGCCGCTCGCGGCCCGCGCCGGCGACGAGCCGCGCTGGCTCGTGCTGGCCAGCGAGCGCGCAGGGTTCAACGGCACGCTGGCCAAGCGCGCGGCCGAGACCACCGCGCCGCTTCTCGTCGCCATGGAGCGCCTGAAGGAGGTCGCCCACGAGCAGGAGCTTGCCGTGCGGGGGGCGCTGCTCGACGAGGTGCTCGGCGGAGGCGACGTCGCGTCCCTGACCGCCCGCGCCGCCGCCTTCGACCTCGACTTCTCGGAGCCCGCGCGTGTCGTCCTCGCGCGCGGCGACACCGGCGTGCTGCGACACGAGCTCGGGGAGACGCTCGCGAGCGTCCCGCACCTCATGAGCGAGCACGCCGGGTGCGTCGTCGCGCTCGCGCAGGCATCGCTCGAGCGGCTCGAGCCCGTCGTCGGGCCGTGCGCGGGGATCGGCCGGCCCGTGAGCGGCATCGCCTCCGTCCGCGAGTCGCTGCGCGACGCCGAGCTCGCGCTCGAGCGCGCGGCCTCGGAGGACACGGTCGTCGCCTTCGAGCACTTCGACCTCGGCACGCTGCTGCTCAGCGAGGCGTCGCCCGAGCGGCTGGCGCCCAAGGTCGCCGAGCTCGTCGCCGTCCTGCGCGAGAACCCGGCCCTGTACGAGACGCTGGTGGCGTACTTCGACCATGACCTCGACGTCCCGGCGGCGGCCGCCGAGCTCCACCTGCACCCGAACTCCCTGCGCTACCGGCTGACGCGGATCGAGGAGGTCCTCGGCCGCTCGCTCAAGCGCCCGGCCACGATCGCGGAGCTGCACATCGCGCTTCTTGCCGATCCACGAACGAGGCGCAGCCGCTTCTGACAATCCACGATGGCTGTGACGACCGTCACACGCGAAGGTCCATAGCTCAACGAGGGAGGAGCACATGGACTACGTAGTGGTGATCATCTACTTCGCCGTCATGCTGGGAGCCGCCTATTGGGGCTTCCGGCGCGCGAAGACCGCCGACGACTACCTGGTCGCCGGCCGCCGGCTCGGGCATCCGATGTTCATCGGCACGCTGAGCGCCGTCGTGCTCGGCGGCGCCTCCACCGTCGGCACCGTCAGCCTCGGCTACCAGTACGGCATCTCCGGCGCCGCGCTCGTGTTCATGATCGGGCTCGGGCTGATCGGCCTCGGCGTCCTGCTCGCCGGCCGGCTCGCCAAGGCCGGCGTGTACACGGTGCCGGAGTTGATGGCCAAGCGTTACGGGATCTCGGCCAAGCTCGTCAGCGCGGCGATCATGGCCGCCTACGCGCTGATGATCGCCACGACTTCGACGATCGCCAGCGGGACGGTGTTCAACAGCCTGCTCGGCGTGTCGACCACCGTCGCGATCCTGATCGCCGGCGGCATCGTCGTCCTCTACTGCGTGACCGGCGGCATGTGGTCGCTGACGCTCACCGACATCATCCAGTTCGCGATCATGACGCTTGGGATCTTCGGCCTGCTGCTGCCGTTCGCAGTCAGCGAGGCGGGCGGCCTCTCCGGCATGTCCGACACGCTGCCGTCGAGCTACTTCGATCCCACGGCGATCGGCTGGAACACGATCTTCACGTACTTCCTGCTGTTCTTCTTCGGCCTGATGATCGGCCAGGACATCTGGCAGCGGATCTTCACCGGCCGTGACGAGAAGGTCATGCGCACGGGCACGATCGTGGCCGGCGTCTACTGCATCTTCTACGGCATCGTGGGCGCGCTGATCGGCGCCGCCGCCAAGGTCGTGCTGCCGAACCTGTCCAACCCGGACGAGGCGTTCGCGCAGGTCACCGAGGCCGTGCTGCCGGTCGGGCTCACCGGCCTCGTGCTCGCGGCCGCCCTGGCCGCCATCATGTCGACCGCCAGCGCCGCGCTGCTGGCCACCTCGACGATCATCGCCAACGACCTGCTCTCGCTGGTGCGGCCGGTCAAGAACGCGCTCTTCGCCACGCGCGTGACCACGCTGTTCGTCGGCGTCGCCGTGGTCGGCGTCTCGCTGGTGGTCAATGACGTCGTCGGCGCGCTCACCGTCGCCTATGACCTGCTCACCGGAGCGCTGTTCGTGCCGATCGTGCTCGGGCTGCTGTGGAGCCGCGGGACGGCTCGCGCGGCGGTCGCGTCGATGACCGTGTCGTCGATCGTGGTCGTGGTCCTGCTCTTCACGAGCGGCCTCTACTCGAACGACCCGATCATCTACGGGCTGCTCTCCAGCCTCGTCGTGTACGTCGGCGTGAGCCTCGCGGGCGCGCCGCGACAGGTCACCGCCCCGGGGACGCAGGTGACGGCATGATCGGCGCCGTCCACCACCGCCCGCCGGACGCCTCGGTCGCGCCGCGCTTCACCGGCCCGCGCACGTTCATGCGCCTGCCGTACTTGCAGACGACCGAGGACGTCGACCTGGCGTTCGTCGGCGTGCCGACCGACGACGCCGTGTCCTTCCGCTCTGGCGCCCGCTTCGGGCCTGAGGCCGTGCGCAGCGCCTCGGCGCTGCTGCGGCCCTACAACCCGCTGCTCGGCGTCGACGTCGTCGAGCGCCTCTCGATGGTCGACTACGGCGACGCGCCGACCGTCCCGGGCTACCACGAGGAGAGCCTGGCCCGGATCGCGGCGCACCTGACGCCGCTGCACGAGGCCGGCGTGGTCCCGCTCGTCGTGGGCGGCGATCACTCGATCGCGCTGGCGGAGCTGCGCGCCGCGGCGAGCGTGCACGGCCCGCTCGCGCTCGTGCATCTCGACGCCCACGCCGACGTCTGGGACGAGTACTACGGCGCCCGCTACTTCCACGGCACCGTGTTCAAGCGCGCCGTGGAGGAGGGGCTGGTCGACCCGCACCGCTCGGTCCAGGCCGGGATGCGCGGGACGCTCTACGGGGCGGCCGACGAGGCCGCGCCGGGCGAGCTCGGCTACGACTGCATCCCGTGGGAGCGTCTCCAGCACATGACGCCCGAGCAGTACGGCGACCGCGTCCGCGCAAGGGTCGGCGACGCGCCGGCGTTCCTGTCCTTCGACATCGACTTCGTCGACCCCGCCTTCGCGCCCGGCACGGGCACGCCCGAGGTCGGCGGGCCGACGAGCGGCCAGGCGCTCGCCTACCTGCGCGCGCTGACCGGCATCGACTTCCGCGCCTACGACTGCGTGGAGGTGTCCCCGCCCTACGACCCGAGCGGCGTCACCGCGTGGCTGGCGGCCAGCGCCTGCCACGAGATGATCTCGCTCGCGGCGCTGCGATGACCGCCGTCTCGGCACCCACCATGACCGGAGGCGAGGCCGTCGTCCAGGCGCTGCGCGCGCACGGGGTGGAGCTCGTCTTCGGGATCCCCGGCACGCACACGCTGCCCATCCATCGCCATCTGGCGGCGGCGGGCATCCGTCACGTGACGCCCCGCCACGAGCAGGGCGGCGGCTACGCCGCCGACGGCTACGCGCGGGTGTCGGGCCGCCCGGGCGTGGTCCTGGCGACCAGCGGGCCGGGCGTGATCAACGCCGCCACGGCGGCGGCCACCGCCTACGCCGACTCGGTGCCGGTGCTGATCGTCTCGCCGGCCATGCCGACCGACGTGCAGGGCCGCGACACCGGCTACCTGCACGAGGGCAAGGACCAGGGCGCGGCGATGGACGCCCTCGTCGCCTGGAGCCGGCGCGCCGCGTCGCCCGCCGAGGCGGCCGCCGCGATCGACGAGGCGTTCGCCCACTTCGCCTCCGGCCGGCCCCGGCCGGTCCACGTGGAGGTTCCCGTCGACGTGCTGGCGGGCAGCGGCCCCGTCACGCTCGGCGAGACCGTCGCGCCCGCGCCCGCCACGCCGGGCGTCGACCATGCCGCGGCGCTGCTCGCGGACGCCGAGCGGCCGGCGCTCGTGCTCGGCGGCGGCGCGCGCGGCGCGGCGGAGGCAGCGCTCCGGCTCGGCATCCCGGTAGTCACCACCGTGAACGGCAAGGGCATCGTCGACGAGCGCCACCCGCTCTCGCTCGGCGCCTCGATCCGCCTGCGCGCCGCGCAGCGCTGGCTCGCGGAGCGCGACCTGGTCATCGCGGTCGGGACCGAGTTGGGGGAGAGCGACCTCTGGGGCCCAGTGCCCGAGCTGCGCCGGCTCGTACGCGTCGACGTCGATCCCGCGCAGCTGCACAAGAACGCGCCCGCCGACGTCGCCGTCGCGGGCGACGCTCGCGCCGTGCTCGACCAGCTCCCGGCCCGCGCCTCCGAGGAGGATCTCGAGCCGGTGCGGGCGGCCATCCGCGAGGAGGCGCTCGCCGACGGCGCGCCGTGGCTCGACCTCGTGGAGCGCTCGACGATGTCCTCGGTCCCGACGGCATCCTCGCCGGCGACAGCACGATGGCCGCCTACTACGGCGCGGTGCACTTCCTGCCGATGGACGAGCGCCGGCGCTTCATCTACCCGACCGGCTACGCCACGCTCGGCTACGCGGTGCCCGCCGCGATCGGCGCGAAGCTGGCCGCGCCGGAGCGGCCGGTCATCGCGCTGGTGGGCGACGGCGGGCTGCTGTTCACGGTTGCCGAGTTGGTGACCGCCGCCGAGCTCGGCATCCCGCTGCCGGTGGTGGTGCCCAACAACGGCGGCTACGGCGAGATCCGCAACCAGATGCTCGAGGAGGGGATCGACCCGGTCGGGGTCGACCTCAGGGTCCCGGACCTGCCCGCGCTCGGGCGCGCGTTCGGCGGCGAGGGCGTTCGCGTGAACGGCCGGGACGAGCTGGCGGCCGCGCTGCGCGCGGCACTCGAGCGTCCTGGCCCGACCGTCATCGAAGTGCCCGCCTAGGGACTACCGCTCCAGCGCGGCGCGCGCCAGCTCGCGCGCCTCGCGCAGGCCGCCCGCCGCGCGACGGTCGGCGGCGACGCGGCTCGCGGTGCGGGCGGTCACGACCCAGTCGAGCACGTCCAGGGGCGCCACCGTGCGCGCCCGGTCGGCCGCGGCCGCGAGCTCTGCGGCGGCCTCGGACCGGCCGCGCTCCGCGAGCAGCAGCGCGATCGCCATCAGCGTGATGGCCTGCTGGTGGCCGTCGCCGATCGCCTCGTCCTGGCCGAGCGCGTCGAGCAGGTGGGCGGCGGCGTCGTCATGCCGGCCTTCGAGCACGGCGGCGACGCCGAGCCCGCGCACGAGGAAGCGCGCGACGTTGTGCTGGCACCCCGGCGGCACGGTCGCCGCGCCGGCCTCGAACCAGCCGCGCGCCGCGGCCGGATCCTGGGCGAGCGCCACCGCGCCGCTGACGTAGAAGGCCCAGCGGCGCGAGAAGACGAGGCCGAGCTCGTCCGCCTCGGCACGCAGCCGCGTGGCCAGCGCCACGGCCGCCGCGTGCTGCCCGATCGCCTCGAGCGCCTCGGCCACGAAGCCGTCGACGTCGATCGCGAGCGCCCGGTTGCCTGCGCGGCGGGAGCGCTCGCTGACGTCGCGCAGCAGGGCGAGCGCCTCGGGCAGCTCGCCGCTCGCGAGCTGCAGCAGCCCGCGGGCGCGCAGCGCGATCAGCGCGCCGCCGTCGAGCTCCAGAGCACGCCCGGCGTGCTCGGCGGCGCGCGAGGCGTCGCCCGTCACGAGCCGGGCGGTGGCGGCCGTTCCCAGCACGGCCGCGCTGTGCGGCCACCGCGCGAGCGCCTCCTCGGCCAGCACGGCGATCTCGTGCGCGTGCGTCGAGTGCGCCGTCGCCCACAGCGGCGCCAGCAGCGCGAAGGCGCGCTCGGGCCGCTCGTCGGCGGCGATGCACCAGCGCACCGCGCCGCGCAGGTCGTCGAAGTCCTGGGCCAGGGGCAGGCTCGGGTCGCGCCAGCCGGCGAAGTCCTCGGCCACGCGCTCGACGCGCCGCAGGTGATGGTCGGCGTGGCGGTCGCGCACGGCGCCGTGACTCGCCGCGCCGCTCGAGCCGCGCGGCGGCGTACTCGCGCAGGCTCTGGAGCATGCCGTAGCGCGTCACGCCCGCGGTCGCCGTGGCGGTCACCATCGAGTGGGCGACGAGCCGGTCGAGCACGTCCGCGGTGCCGTCGCAGACCTCCTCCGCGGCGGCGAGCGTGCAGCCGCGCTGGAAGACCGACAGGCGCTCGAAGAGCTGCCGCTCGGGCTCCTCGAGCAGGTCGTAGGACCAGTCGATCGCCGCCTGCAGCGTGTCGTGACGCGCGTCGCCGCGGCGGCCGGAGACGGCCAGCAGCTGGAAGCTCTCGCCGACACGCGCGGCGATCTCGGTCGCCGTCAGGGAACGCGTCCGCCCGGCCGCCAGCTCGATCGCCAGCGGCAGCCCGTCGATGCGGCGGCAGATCTCTGCGACAGCGAGGTCCTCGTCATCGAGCGAGCCGCTCGCGCGGGCGAGGAACAGCTCGCGCGCTGCCGCGTCGTCGAGCCCTTCCAGAGGCAGGACGCGCTCGCCGTCGACGCCCAGCGGCGCCCGGCTCGTGGCCAGCACGCGCAGCGGGCCGCCGGCCGCGAGCAGCCGCTCGACCGCGAGCGCGACGCCGTCGAGCAGGTGCTCGCAGTTGTCGAGCACGAGCAGGCCGCGCCGGTGGCCGAGGTGGTCGGCGATCGGCTGCAGCCCCGCGAGCTCGATCCCGACGGCCTCGGCGATCGCGCCGGGCACGTCCTCGGCACGTGCCAGCGGCGCCAGCTCGCACCACCAGAGCCCGTCCGGGAAGCGGTCGGCGAGCTCAGCGGCCAGCTCGAGCGCGAGGCGGCTCTTGCCGGCGCCGCCGACGCCCGCGATCGTCACGAGCCGCCCGTCAGCGAGCAGCGTGCCGGCGCGCTCGCGCTCGTCCTCACGGCCCACGAAGCGGCTCGCGCGCCGCGGCACGGGCGTGCCCCTGGCGGCCGCCTGGAGGTCGTGGTTGAGGATCTGCTGCTCGAGCGCCCGCGTGTCGGGGCCGGCGGCCAGCCCGAGCTCGCCGAGCCGCCGTCCGAGCTCGCGCAGCGCGTCGAGCGCCTCGACCTGGCGGCCGGAGCGGTAGAGCGCGAGCGCGAGGACGCGGGCGACGTCCTCCTGCAGCGGCTCGGCGTCGGTCAGGCGGCGCAGATCGTCGAGCGCCTCCTCGTGCCGGCCGCGCTCGACGAGCGCGCGGGCGCGGCCGACTCGTGCCCGCACGGCGAGCGCCTCGAGCCGCTGGATCTCGGCCTGCGCGGCCGGGACGTCGACCAGGTCCTCGTACGGCGCGCCCCACAGGTCGAGCGCCGCCTCGAACTCGCCCTGCTCGACGAGCTGCTGGAAGCGATGCGCGTCGACGGCGTCGGGGGCGACGGCCAGCCGGTAGCCGGCGCCGTCGCGCACCAGCAGGGCGGAGGGCGCGCCGCGCTCGCGCCCCGGCTCCAGGAACGCCCGCAGGCTCGCGAGGCGGACCGACAGCGAGCGCGCCGCGGCGTCGCGCGGCTCGCCCGGCCAGGCCGCCTCGAGCAGGGCCTCGGGTGACACCGTCCGCCCCGGGTCGAGCAGCAGCCGCGACAGCACCGCGCGCTCCTTGCCGGCCCGCGGGGCGTGCGGGCGACCGTCGCGAACCACCTGCAGGGAGCCGAGAACGCGGAAGTCCACCTGCCGACCATAACCACGCCGTGTAGGCGCCCGGTAGGAGCCGGGTAAATGGCCGCGGCGACGATGCCGGCCATGACCGACTACGCAATCGTCGCCGAGCGCCTCGCCAAGCGCTACCCGAACGGCACAGAGGCGGTGCGCGGGATCTCCTTCCGCGTCCGCCGCGGCGAGATCTTCGGGATCCTCGGCCCCAACGGGGCCGGCAAGTCGACCACGATGGGCATGCTCGGGACGCTCGTGCGCCCGACCGGCGGCACCGTCACGGTGGCCGGGTTCGACGTGGTCGCCGACGCGCGCGAGGTCCGCCGGCGGATCGGCGTCGCGATGCAGGAGGTCGGGGTCGACGAGCTGGCCACCGGCCGCGAGTACCTCGTGCTCCAGGGCCGCCTGCTGGGCCTGTCGCGCCGCGAGGCCGCCGGGCGCGCGAGCGAGCTGCTCGAGCTGGTCGGCCTCGAGGAGGCGGCCGGCCGGCGCATGGGCGAGTACTCGGGCGGGACGAAGCGGCGGGTCGACCTCGCCTCCGCGCTCATCCACCGGCCGCCGATCGTCTTCCTCGACGAGCCGACCGAGGGCCTGGACCCGCTCGCCCGCAACGTGATCTGGGACGCGCTCGAGCAGCTCGACGACACGACCGTCGTGCTCACCACCCACTACATGGAGGAGGCCGACCGGCTATGCGACCGCATCGTCATCGTGGACCACGGGCAGATCGTCATGGAGGGCGCGCCGCGCGAGCTCGGCTCGCTCGAGCACGTCTACCTGCAGGCGGTGGCGGCATGAGCGCTACCTGGCTCCTGGTCCGGCGGACGCTGGTCCAGTTCCCGCGCAACCCGATGGTGCTCGTCTTCTCGCTCGCGCCGGTGCTGATGATGTACGTCGTCTTCGGCGGCCTGTTCGAGAACGTCAAGCACCTGCCGGGGTTCCCGACCGACAACTACTACGAGTACCTGGCCCCCGCGGCGGTGCTGATGACCACGCTGCCCGGGATCGCCAACGCCGCGGTGGGGCTCGCAACCGACTTCCAGAACCGCTACCTCTACAAGCTGCTGACCACGCCGACGTCGATCGGCGCGATCATGGCCGGCCGCCTGATCGGCGACGGCGTGCGCCTGTTCGTGCAGGCCGGCGCGATCCTGCTGCTGGCGCTGGCGTTCGGCGCCCACATCGCCGGCGGGCTCGCCGGCGCGCTGGTGATGCTCCTGCTCGGCACGCTGTTCGGGATCGTCACCTTCGGCGTGCTCACCGCCAACCTGGCGCTGCGCACCAAGGACCCCGCGGTGGTGCAGGCGGTCTATCCGGCCGCCTTCCTGCTGATCTTCCTCACCTCGGCCTACCAGGTGGAGGAGCAGGTGCCGAGCGGCGTGCTGCGGGCGATCATGGGCGCCAATCCCACCGAGCACGTGCTGACCGCGATGCGCGACCTGACGCTGACCGGCTTCGACTGGGGCTCGATCGGCGTGGCGTTCGCGGTGATCGCCGGGCTCGCGGCGATCGGCCTGCCGCTCACGGTGCGCAACTACCGCGCGGTCTACCGCTGAAAGGGGTACAACTCCGGCAGCGGGCAACAAGCAGGGGGGACTTCGCATGCGCACCTCATTGGTGGCTGCGCTGGTCGCGCTGGCGGTGGGAGCCGACACGGCGGCGGCGCAGGAGGTCACGGGTCTGGACGTCCGGCAGGGCGACGGCTTCGCGACCCTGAGCTGGGCGCCGGTGGCCGGCGCGACCTCGTACGACATCGAACGCACGCCGGTGGGCGCCGACGACGTGGCGACGGGCCCACCGGCGATCGTCGGCGTCTGGCGCCCGAACCGGACGCTGACGCCCGAGGCGCCGACGTTCGCCGACGCGGGCTTCAACCCGGGCGACCGCTACCAGTGGCGCGTCCGCGCGACCGGGCAGCCGTTCTCGGCGCCCGTGTTCGCCACCACGAACCCGCCGTGGGGCGACCCGAGCTTGCGCACGCAGTGGGAGATCACCCAGGCCGCGCAGTACACCAGCGACGCGGGCGAGTACGAGTACACGAAGGCGCTCGACGAGGCCAGCGAGCGCGTGCGCGTGGTGGAGATCGGCCGCACCCTGCTCGGGCGCCCGATCAACATGTTCGTGATCGGCTACCCGAAGCCGCCGCGCACGGCGCGCGACGTGGCCAAGGGGACGGCGGCGCTGGTCAACTGCAACGTGCACGGCAACGAGCCGTCATCGCGCGAGGCGTGCATGATCCTCGCCCGCGAGCTCGCGTTCAGCCGTGACCGCCGGACCCGGGACATCCTCGACGACGCGACCGTGCTGATCGTGCCGACGATCAACGGCGACGGCCGGGCGCTCAACGTGCGCGGCAACTCGACCGGGCAGGACCTCAATCGCGACTACTCGCTGATCCGCCAGCCGGAGACCTTCGCGTTCGTGAAGATGATGCGCGACTACAGCCCGGAGGCGGCGTTCGACGGGCACGAGTTCGGCAACAGCCGCGCCGGCGACCTGCCGGTGCTGCCGCCGCGGCACCTCAACGTGGCGAAGTCGATCTTCGACCAGTCGCGCGGGATGATCGAGGGCTGGATGTACGGCCACGGCTCGCGCGACGGCTGGTGGTTCTGCCCGTACGGCTGCGAGAACGGCGGCGCGGTGGGGCTCAGCCAGGAGACGATCCTGCGCAACACGATGGGGCTCAAGAGCGTCGTCGGCTCGCTGCTGGAGGCGCGCAGCTCGGGCGGGGCGACGCGCCCCAACGAGACCAACACGCCGAACAACCGGCGCCGCAAGACCTACTCGGCGCTCTACACGTACCAGACGTTCCTCGACTACCAGCACGAGAACGAGCGCGCGATCGAGCGGGCCATCGAGAAGTCGATCAGGTTCCAGCGCTCCAACCGCGGGCGGATCGTGTTCCGCGGCTCGTATCCGATCCCCGCCCAGCCAGGCCCGGGCGAGAGCCCGCCGCCGGACGAGCCGGCCGAGGGCGTGCTCGAGGAGCCGCCCTGCGGCTACCTGCTCGACGAGCTGCAGTTCAAGGGGCCGCAGCCGGATGGCCGGCCGGTCGGCGAGCGCCTGGCCGCGCACGGCATCCACGTGCTGCGAGTGAAGCGGGACCGCTACTTCGTGCCGATGCGACAGGCGCAGCGCGGGCTGATCCCGCTGCTGCTCGACGGGGAGGCGGCGGAGCCGATGGTGGCCGCCCGGAGGATCATCTGCTGAGGACGCCGTCGATGACGTGGATGCGGGCGCCGGCGACGTCGTAGTCGGCGCAGACCGTCGTGGCGCGGCCGCCGAGCCGCGCCATGGCGTCTGCCGGTTCGATCTCGATCATGTCGCCGGCGCGCGTGGTGACCTCACCCGCGTCGAGCAGGTCGGCGAGCGAGCGCTCGCCCTCCACGATGTGCGCCTCGAGCAGCTCGCGCGGGCGCTCGAGCAGCAGCTCGTCGAGCTCCTGGCGGCCGTAGGCCTTGGCGAAAGCGTCGTCGGTGGGGGCGAGGATCGTGGTGTCGTCGAGGGAGATGCCGGACGCACGGACGGCCGCCTCGAACGTGGTCACGACGGGGATCCAGGTGAGCGCGACGCCGGCGGGCTCGTCGCGCAGCGAGGCGGGCGCGCCGGGGTCGTCGCCGCTCGGCAGCTGCGCGCACAGCGGGCCGCTGACCGCGGTGGGCTCGTCAGATCCCCCGCATCCGGCCGCGGCGAGCGCGAGCAGGATGCAGAGATACCTCACGCCTCGGCGCGCGCGATGAGGGCGCCGAACGCGTCGAGGACCTCGCGGTGCGGCGCGTCGATCTCGTCGACGCCGGCCAGCAGCTCGATCTCGATTCCCTGGAACAGGTTGGCCACCAGCGACGCGAGCGCGCGGGGGCGGAGCGGCAGCTCGATGTCCAGCTCCTCCGACCAGGCCTCGAAGACCGACGTGATCAGGTCGCGCCAGCCGGCCGTCGCCGAGCGCCAGCCCGCGGCCAGCTCGGGGTCGGCAAGGCCCGCCGCCCACAGCTCCCACAGCACGCGCACGTAGCCGGACTCGAGGTCATGGTCGAGCAGGTCGCAGGCGACGCGCCACTTCTCGGCCAGGGGGCCGGGGGCGGCGTAGAGCTCGCGCTGGCGCTCGAGCAGCTGCTCGTTCTCGCGCGCGAGCACCTCGACCAGCAGGCCCTGCTTGCCGCCGAAGTGGTAGTGGACGAGCGAGAGGCGCACGCCCGCCCGGTCAGCCACCGCGCGCGTGCTCGTACCGCCGTGCCCCTGCTCCACGAGGACGTCGCGCGCCGCGTCGACGATCCGGTCGCGCGTGGCCTGCCCGCGGAGGGCGCGTCCGTCGGTGGTCGGGCTTGACATCGGCGGGAGCGTACCATAAAGTTCGGTCGGTCGAACGACCAACTATCTCTCTGAGGTGCTCCCCAATGCCGATGGTGAATGTGAAGCTGATCGAAGGTGTCTTCAACGACGATCAGAAGCGCGAGATGATCGAGAAGCTCACCGACACGATGGTCGAGATCGAAGGTGAGAACATGCGCGGCGTGACCTGGGTCGTCATCGACGAGGTCAAGAGCGGCGACTGGGGCCTCGGCGGCCAGCCCCTCACGACCGAGGCCGTCCACGCGCTGCAGGCCGGCGTCCCCGCCTGATCGATGGCGGTCGCGGATGCCATCGATTCGTCACGGGCGCTCCAGCCCGCCCATTCGGGGTTCGCCGAGGTAGACGGCGTCCGCATCGCCTACGAGGTCTTCGGCGAGGGCGAGCAGACACTGCTGCTCGTCCCGCCGTGGGCCATCGTCCACTCGCGCTTCTGGAAGGCCCAGGTCCCCTACCTGGCCCGCCATTTCCGCGTCGTGACCTTCGACGCGCGCGGCAACGGCCGTTCCGACCGCCCCGACTCCCCCGAGGCGTACGGCCCCCGCGTGACCGAGCAGGACGCGCTCGCAGTGCTCGACGCCGCCGGCGTCGAGCACTGCGTGATGGTCGTGCACTGCGGCCCGGCGCCGGCCGGGCTGCTGCTCGCACAGAGCGAGCGGGTGCGGGGCGCGCTGTTCATCGCTCCCGCGCTCCCGCTCACGCCGCCGATGCCCGAACGCACCGGCCACTCCTTCGACGCCGATCTGCCCTCCTACGAAGGTTGGGCGCGCGCCAACCGCCACTCGTGGGAGCGCGACTACCGCGGCTACCTGGAGTTCTTCTTCGGCCGCTGCTTCACCGAGCCGCACTCGACCAAGCAGATCGAGGACTCGGTCGGGTGGGCGCTCGAGACCGACGGCGCGACGCTCGCCCACACGATCGACGCGCCGGGGCTCGACGAGGCGACGATGCGCGAGCTGCTGGCGAGCATCTCGTGCCCGCTGCTGGTGGTCCAGGGCGACGAGGACGCGCTCATCCCGGCCGATCGCAGCGCCGCCTTCGCCGAGCTGACCGGGGCCGAGCTGGTGACCTTCGAGGGCGCCGGACACTGCATCCACGCTCGCGACCCGGTGCGCTTCAACCACCTGCTGCGCGACTTCGCCGAGCGCGTGTATGGGCGCCGGCCGCCCGAGCGGCGCTGGCGCCGCGCGCTGACGCGGCCCAAGCGCGCGCTCTACGTCTCCTCGCCGATCGGGCTCGGGCACGCGTGGCGCGACGTCGCGATCGCGCGCGAGCTGCGCAACCTGCACCCGGACCTGGAGATCGACTGGCTGGCCCAGGAGCCGGTGACGCACGTGCTCGAGGCGTGCGGCGAGCGCATCCATCCCGCCAGCTCGCAGCTGGCCAACGAGTCGCGCCACATCACCGACTCGTCACGCGAGCACGAGCTCAACGTGTTCCAGGCCTGGCGGCGGATGGACGAGATCCTGCTCGCCAACTTCATGGTCTTCGACGACGTCGTGCGCTCGCAGGAGTACGACCTGTGGATCGGCGACGAGGCCTGGGAGCTCGACTACTACCTGCACGAGAACCCGGAGCTCAAGCGCGCTGCGTACTGCTTCCTGACCGACTTCGTCGGCTGGCTGCCGCTGCCCGAGGGCGGGGCGGAGGAGGCGCGCCTGACCGCCGACTACAACGCCGAGATGATCGAGCAGATCGCGCGCTTCCCGCGCGTGCGCGACCGGGCGATCTTCGTCGGCTCGTCGGAGGACGTCGTACCGGGCGCGTTCGGCGACGGGCTGCCGCTCATCCGCCCGTGGGTGGAGGAGCACTTCGACTTCTCCGGCTACGTGCTCGCGCCCGGGGCGGGACGGCCGGGCCCGCGCTCCGACGGCCGCGTCTGCCTCGTCACCGTCGGCGGCTCGGGCGTCGGCGGCAGCCTGCTGCGGCGCGTGATCGACGCCTATCCGGCGGCGCGGGAGCGGGTTCCGGACCTGCGCATGAAGGTGGTCTGCGGGCCGCGGATCGATCCGGCGTCTGTGGCCGTACCGGAGGGCGTCGAGCTGGTCGGCTACGTGCACGACCTCTCGCGCGAGCTGGCCACCTGCGACGTCGCCGTCACGCACGGCGGCCTCACCACGTGCATGGAGCTCGCCGCCGCCAAGCGCCCCTTCCTGTACGCGCCGCTGGAGCGCCACTTCGAGCAGCGCTTCCACGTGCGGCACCGGCTCGAGCGCTACGGCGCGGGCCGGATGATCGACTACGCCGAGTCCACGCCGGAGTCGATCGCCGACGGGCTCGTCGCCGCCCTTGAAGGCGGCGCGAGCCCTTCCGACGTCGAGCGCGACGGCGCCGCGCGCGCCGCCGCGTTGATCGCGGAGCTCCTCTAGTCGTAGTGGTTGATGGTGCGCACGCTGAGCGCGAGCATCAGCCCGCCGAGCACGATCACCACGCCGAAGCCGGGCAGGATCTCGCCCCAGTCGAGGTCTTGCAGGATCAGCGAGCGCAGCGCCTCCATCACGTAGGTGACGGGGTTGAGCGTCGCGGCGATCTCCATCGGCCGCGTGAGGAGCTCGCGCGGCACGAAGTTCGGGGTCAGGAACAGCAGCGGGAAGAAGATGAGGCTGGCCGAGTTGGTGGCCGCCGCGCTGCGCGTCTTGAGCGCGATGATCTGGAGGAAGCCGAGGAAGACCACCGACCACAGGGCGGTCAGCAGCACCAGCAGCACGAAGCCGAGCGGCCCGCTGGCGATCTCGATGCCGAAGGCCATCCCGAGCGCGATCACGGCGGTCGCGATGACGAGGCCCTTGGCGAACTCCGCGATCAGCCGGCCGAGCACGATGGCCGTCCGCGGGATCGGGACGGCTCGCAGCTTGTCGAAGTAGCCGCCCTCGATCTCCTCGACGAGGAACAGGGCGGCCGTCCCGAACGACGCGGCGAGCAGCAGCGAGACCGGCAGCTGGAACGCGCCGTAGCCCTGGCCGTTCAGGAACTCCGTGCTCTCGCCGGGGAAGATCTTGGCGGCCTGGCCGGTGTTGACGACCAGGAAGAAGAGCGGGATGAAGAGGGTGGGGAGGAGGGCGTCCGGCGTCCGCCACGCCTCGCGCAGCGCGCGCTGCCCGAGCAGCCATGCGTACGTCATCACGACACCTCCTGCACGTCGCCGGCGACGCGGCTGCGGGTGCGGCCGGTCGCGTCGAGGAACACGTCGTCGAGCGAGGGATCGCCGTCGAGCCCGAGCCGGTCACGCAGGTCGGCCTTGAGGGCGGCGGGCGTGCCCTCGCGCACGATCTTGCCGTCGTCGATGATGGCCAGCCGGTCGCACAGGGCGTCGGCCTCCTCGAGGTACTGCGTGGTGAGGAACACGGTCGTGCCCTTCTCGTTGATGCGCCGGACCTCGTCCCAGACGGTGAGGCGGCTGGCGGGGTCGAGCCCCGTCGTCGGCTCGTCGAGGAACAGCACCTCGGGCCGGTGCACGAGCGCCGAGGCGAGGTCCAGCCGGCGCTTCATGCCGCCGCTGTAGCCCTTGATGCGCCGGTCGGCGGCGTCCTCGAGCTCGACCAGCTCGAGCAGGTCGACGGCTCGCTGGGCGGCGTCGGGGGCGCTCAGGCCGAACAGCCGCGCCTGCAGGACGAGCAGCTCGCGGCCGGTCTGGCGCGGGTCGAGCCCGGCCTCCTGCAACGCGACGCCGATCCGCTTGCGCACCTCGTCGGGGTGCTGTGCGACGTCGACGCCTGCCACCTGCGCGGAGCCGGCGGTGATCGACAGCAGCGTCGTGAGCATCTTCACCGTCGTCGACTTGCCGGCGCCGTTGGGCCCGAGGAACCCGAAAACCTCGCCGGCCTCGACGCGCAGATCGACGCCCCGGACCGCCTCGACGTCGCCGTAGGTCTTGACCAGCCCTTGGGCATGTACGGCCTCTGGCAATGCCTGCTCCTCGGTTCGTTTCGACGTCAGACCGAGGCGGTTCGGAGAACTCATCGGCCGGCGGCGAAACCTAACGCGGCCGCGCGGCGCTGTCTTCTCGAAATGTGCGGATCAGCGGCCAACCTCCGCGGCGCGGCGTCACGGTGATTTCCCCACCAGCAGGGGTCTGACCCCTTGAGTCACCTCGACTCAAGGGGTCAGACCCTCAACAGTCAGCTGCGCAGCAAGGGGGTCAGACCCCTCTTATGCGGGGTTGACAGTACTGTGCGAAACGCAGTAGCGTCTGTGGCGAATGAGCCAGCCGTCGATGGATCGCAGTCAGTTGCTACGCGGTGTGCTCGACGCCGCGGTACTCGCCGTCGTTCAACGGCATGACGGGTACGGCTATGACGTTGTGCGCCGGCTGCGCGCGGGTGGCCTCGCCGATGTCGGTGACGCGTCGGTGTACGGGACGCTGCGGCGCCTGTATCGCGGCGGCGCGCTCACGTCGTATGTCGTGCCGTCGGAGGAGGGTCCGCACCGGCGCTACTACGGGATCACGGATTCCGGCAAGACCCAGCTGATCGAGGCGCGGGAGACCTGGGCGGAGTTCGTCCGGGCGGTCGACGTGCTGCTCGAGCAGACCGACACGGAGGTGCCCGCATGAGCACGACCACCGGACTTCCTCCGAACGTCGCCGCGTACGTCGACGCGCTGCGCGCCGAGCTCTCGGACCTGGCGCCGGACGAGCGCGAGGACCTGCTGTCGGAGGTCGAGCCCTCGCTGCTCGAGGCGGCGGCCGACGACGACGAGCCGATCGCCGCGCGGCTAGGCCCGCCGGCCGACTTCGCCGCCGACCTGCGCGTCTCAGCCGGGCTCCCGCCGGCGCCCCGCGCCGCCGGCGCCCAGCCGGAAAGCGGCCGGCGTGCGACGCTGCGCGAGCTCGCCCGCCATCCCGCCGTCAACCGCACCGCGAACGTCCTACGCGAGCTCGCGCCGGTCTGGTGGGTCGCTCGCGCCTACGTCGCCGTCGCCGCGCTGGCGCTCGTCACCGGCCAGAGCGCGTCCGACGTCGCCGGGTACGCCCGCTACGCCGAGGTGCCGCGGCTCGGCAGCCCCGCGGCGGGGCTGCTGGTGCTGGCGCTCGCGACGGTCGCCTCGATCGCGGCCGGCATCGCCGCGCGCCGGCATCCCGGACGCCGTCGTGGCGCGCTGATCGCCGTCAACGCCGTCCTCGTCGTCCTCGTGATCCCGGTCGTGGAGCAGCTCGCCGAGGCTGAGTCGCGGCAGTTCCCCGCCAATGCCTACTACGACGCGTTCACCGCGCCCCCGCCCGAGCAGCCCGGCTTGCACTACGACGGCGTCGCCCTCGACAACGTGTACGCCTACGACCGCGCCGGCCGCCTGCTGCAGGACGTCCGCCTCTACGACTCGAACGGCAGGCCGCTCGACTGGGGCGTCAACTTCGCCAACCCTGATCGCCGCCCGGTGACCGACGCGGAGGGGGCGCCCGTCTTCAACGCCTTCCCGATCCGGTACTTCGAGCCGGGAACAAGCCGCGTCGCGAACCCCGAGGCCGCGCCGCCGTTGACGCCACCGCGGCTGACCACGCAGCCGCTGGTGGCGCCAACGGAGCGTCCGTGATCAGCCGCCCTGGGCCTTGATCGTGCGGTCGAACTCCAGCTCGCCGCCCGCGACGCGGTAGACGCCGTAGTCGCTGAGCGTGGTGTCGCCGTTCTCGTCGATCGAGTACGTGCCGAGCACGCTCTCGCGGTCGCTCGTGTCGAACAGCGCCGCGAGGATGTCCGCCTTGTCGCCGGTCTCCGAGCGTGCGATGGCGTCGAGCGCCAGCCGCATCGCCTCGTAGCCGTAGATCGCGTACGGGTTCGGGTTCGGCTCGTCGTGCTTCTGGCGGAAGGCGTCGAAGAACGCCTGGCCCTCCTCCGGATACTGGTCGGGCGAGAGGGTCGCCACCGTGAGCGTCACCCTCGACGCCACGTCGGCCGGGATGCCGCCCTCGCCGGGGTCGACGAAGCCCGCCTCGGCCACGCCGTCCGGCCCGTAGAGCTTCGCGTCCGGCAGCGCGGCGGCGAAGTCCTTGTAGAGCTGCACCGCGTTGTTGGCGGTGATGCCGGAGAAGATGAAGCAGTCCGCGCCCGCGTCGGCGGCGCCCGCGGCGAGCGAGCGGTAGTTCGGCGCGTTCTTGTCGATCGCCTCGTTGGAGACGATCTCCAGGCCCTGGGCCTCGGCCGCGGTCTCGATGTTCTCGGACAGCCCCGCGCCGTAGACCTCCTTGTCGTTGGTCATCTGGACCTTGGTGCAGCCGTCCTCCTTCATCACGGTCGCGAGCGCCGCGCCCTGGATCGTGTCCTTGGGGACGATCCGCGCGTAGGTGCGCTCACCCGAGGGGTAGTACTTGCCCGGCTCGCCCGGCCCGGCGCCCGGGTCGTCCGAGGTCAGCCCGACGGCCGTGTTGGCGGGGCTGATCTGCGGGACGCCTGCCTCGTTGAGGATCGGGATCGAGACCGCGGAGGCCCCGGAGTTGAACTCGCCGATGTAGATCGCCGTACTGTCGTCCTGCGCGGCCTTGCGGGCGTTCGAGGTCGTCGCCTCGGGCGTCCACGAGCCGGCCTGCGCCGTCGAGTCGTCGAGCGACTGGTACTTGACCGTGAAGTCGCCCGCCTTGCCGCCCGCCTGCTCGAGCGCCAGCTCGATGCCCTTGACCATGTCGGTCGTCTGCGGTCGCTGGGCTCCCTGCAGCGGCAGTGACGAGTAGACGGTCAGGGTCCGTCCCGCCTGGCCCGGACCGCCTTCGTTGTCCGGCTCGTCTTCCCCGCACCCCACCGCGATCAGGGCGATGGCCAGCACCGCCACGCTCGCACGCATCATCGGATCTCCTTTCGAAGGAGCTGCGACCGTGGCAAGCGGACGGCGCGCAGGTGTGCGGAGGTCTTGACCGCTGTGATGCGGATCGGTGAACACCCCCCGTTGCGACCCGCACCGCGCCACGAACCGCGAGCGCCGTAGCGACCCCGCTCGTGCGCGGCCGCGGCACGTCCGCGCCGGTCGGGCCATGTACCGGCTGTGAACCTCAACCGGCTGCGGATGCTCTCCGAGATCGCCGGCCGCGGCTCCTTCCGAGCGGCGGCGCTCGCCCTCGACTACTCGCCGTCGGCCGTCTCGCAGCAGATCGCACAGCTCGAGCGCGAGGCGGGCGTCCGGCTGGTGCGGCGCGGACCGCGCGGCGCCGAGCTGACCGACGCCGGCCTGCTGCTCGTCCGCCACGCGGACGTCGCGCTGCGCGAGCTGGCGAAGGCGCGCCGCGGGCTCGACGCCCTGTCCGGCAACGGGTCCGCGGGGCTGCGTGTGGCGGCGTTCCCAACCGCGACCGCCACGATCGTCGCCCGCGCGGCGCAGGGCTCAGCGGCTATGCAGGTGGTCGACGCCGAGCCGCCGAGGGCGCGCGCCCTGCTGGCCGCCGGCGAGGTCGACGCGGCGGTCCTCTACGAGTTCGAGCCCGGCGGGCCCGGCAGCCTGATCGGCGAGGACCCGATGCTGCTCTGCCTGCCGGCGGACCACCCGCTCTCGACGTGCGCGGAGGTCGACATCGGAGATCTGGCCGGCGAGCTGTGGATCGGCGGCGACGGCTGCCCGTCGGTGCCGGCGCTGGTGGAGCTGTGCCGCGCCGCCGGGTTCGCGCCCGCGTTCAGCCCGATCCAGACCCACGACTACGTGGCGATGCAGGGGCTGGTGGCGATGCACGCCCTCGTCGCGCTGATCCCTCGGCTGGCGCTCGTAGCGCCGCGACCCGACGTGGCGATCCGCCGCCTGCGCCCCGAGCCGCCCGCGCGCATGCTGCGCTACGCGGTCGGCTCCCATCCGGACGCCGAGCGGTTCGGCGACGAGCTGCGCGCGGCGCTCCGTCTGGAGTTCACGTCGATTCCTGGACCGACCGGTGCCGGTCAGCCCGCTCGCGCGTGATCGCCTTCGCCGTAGCGGTTCGCTCCACTGTCCGTTGCGCCGGCACGAGCCCCTGCGGCCGCAGGACCATCACGACCACGAGGATCGCCCCGTAGATGCCGGAGCTGATCGCCGACAGGTCGAGGTCCAGGCCTTGGAGGACGTCGGGCAGCAACCAGTAGTTGACCAACGAGAGGGCGATCGCGCCGAGAACGACGCCCCAGATCGACCCAAGCCCGCCCAGCACGACCATCGCGAAGATGAAGATCGAGAACGAGAACTCGAACTGGGAGGCATTTACGACGCCGAGGTACGAGGCGAAGAACGCGCCCGCGACCCCACCGAACGCCGCTCCGGTCCCGTAGGCGGCGAGCTTGGTGCGGACGACAGGGATGCCGGCGTAGGCGGCCGCCGTCTCGTCGTCGCGCATCGCGGTCCACGCCCGGCCGATGCGCGAGTCGCGCAGGTGCACGTTGACCATGAGCGCAAGAGCTACGAGCGCGAGCGCGAACCAGTACCACGGGCGCAGGTCCAGCGGTCCGAAGCTGCCCAGGAGCGGCAGGTCGATGTCGTCGATCGGCCCGATCCCGATCGGCCCGGGCGTGAGCGTGCCGCCGAACAGCTCGATCTGGCGGCCGTTGGCCGCGATCTGGCTGATGACCTCGCCGAAGGCGAGCGTGACGACCGCGATGTAGTCGCCGCGCAGCCGCAGCGTCGGCACCCCGATCAGCGTGCCCACGATGGCCGTCGTCGCGACGGCGAGGGCGAGGACGAGCAGGAAGTTGAGGTGGATCCCCCAATAGCCCGAGGCGAAGTAGGCGGTCGTGTACGCGCCGATCGCGAAACAGGCCACGTAGCCCAGATCGAGCAGGCCTGCGAAGCCCACGATGACGTTGAGCCCGAGCGCCATCACCACGTAGGCGGCGGCCAGGACCATGTTGTGCATGACGTTCCCGCCCGCGCTGAGGAACAGCGGCGCGATGGCGGCGAGCGCGAACACCGCCGCCACGCGCCCGCGGGTCACGCCGACCTCAGCCGATCGGCGGCCCGGGTCACCGGGCAGGTCCCGTCGTAGTGGCCACACGCGTGCGCGTCGCAGAGCCGGCAGATCGCCATCGCCGCGCGGAGGTCGACGGTCATCGACTCGAGCAGAACGTCGAGCAGCGGCTCGAGGTCTTGGGCATCCTCGTCGTCGAGCCCGCCGACCGCGAGCTGCAGCACGCGCGCACGGGCGGCGAGCGCGCGCTCGGCCAGGTGGTGGCCGGGCGGCTCGAGATAAACCAGCGCGCGACGCCCGTCGAGCGGATCCGCCTCGCGCCGGGCCAGGCCCGCCGCCACGAGCCCGTCGACCACGCGCACAGCACGCGAGTGCGAGACGCGCATCGCGCCTGCGAGCACCTCCACCGACCTCCCGTCCGCCCACTCGTGGAGCGACACCAGCGCGGCGGGGGGACCTCCGGCCATCCCCGTCGCCATCTCGGTCGCCTCAACGATGGCGTCGCTCAGCGTCAGCGCGATCGCGCCGAGCCGGTTGGCGACCGCAGGTATGTATGCCTCGGGCATATACAAAGGATATGCCTCGATGAGAAACCATGCGCGGACGCGTAGCGTGAGGGCATGAACCGCGCATCCGAGCGGGCTCCGATGAGCCGCGACGTGCTGTGGCACGACCTCGAATGCGGCTCGTACCGCGAGGATCTGGCGCTCTGGCACACGCTGGCCCGTGCTGTCGGCGGGCCGGTCCTGGACGTCGGGGCGGGCACCGGCCGCGTGAGCCTCGATCTCGCGGCCCACGGCGTGCCGGTCGTCGCACTCGACGCCGAGGCGCCGCTCCTGGCGGAGCTCGACCGCCGCGCCGCCGGCCTGCCGGTCGAGACGGTCGTCGCCGACGCGCGCGAACTCGCCCTCGGCCGCCGGTTCCCGCTCATCCTCGTGCCGATGCAGACGCTGCAACTGCTCGGAGCGGCCCACGGACGCGCGGCATTCCTCAGCCGCGCGCTCGATCACCTGGGACCCGGCGGGATCCTGGCCGCCGCGCTCGCCGATGCGGTGGACTGCTTCGACTCCGAGCACGAGCTGCCGCCTCTGCCGGACGCGTGCGAGATCGACGGCGTGTGGTACGCCAGCCGGCTGCTCGGCGTGGACGACGAGGGCGATCGCGCGGCGATCCACCGTCGCCGCGAGATCGTCGGCCCGGGGGAGCGGTACGAGACCCAGGACGTGGTCGTGTCCCTCGACCGGGTGTCCGCCGCCGAGGTCGCCGCTCAGGCTCGCGAGCTCGGCTTCGCCAGGACGGGCCACCTGCTCGTACGCGAAACCGAGGAGTACCTCGGCTCGACCGTGGTCGTCCTACGCGCCCCCTGAACGGCGAAAGCCCGGGTTTCCGGGGCTTTCGGAGAAGCGGATGAAGGGACTCGAACCCTCGACCTTCTGCATGGCAAGCATTTGATGGGCGGCCGATTGGCTCTAGTACGCAGAGTCTGAAGTGGCTTGATCGCGCTCTAGGACGTGAAATCACGACAGATTGGTCCGCCCGCTGGTCCGCCCGAAAGAGCTGGTCCGCCCGTGGTCCGCCCGTCCGGAGTGGGGTGTAGGGTCGCATCGCGATGGCCGCCCACGACCCTCTGTCGACGGCGTTCCTGTTGGTCGAGACGCTCAAGTCCGGCGGCGAGCCGGTGTGGGCGGTCAAGTGGCGTAGCGCCGATGGAGAGCGGGTCCGCCGCCGGCTCGGCGCGGGCGCGTGGGTGGTGCCGGACGACGCCGGCGGCTGGCGACCGCGCGAGGGTCGGCCGCCGCCCGGACAGCTGACCGAGTACCAAGCCCGGCGCCGGATGGCCGCGCTAGTCGAGACCGTCGAGGCCGAGCGCGCCGCGGCCCGAGCCCGCGGGGTCGCTGACGCGGCGCGCGAGGCGGCGGCCGGCGGGCCGACGTTCCGCGCGCTCGCGCACGTGTGGCTCGAGCACGTCGAGTACGTCCTGAGCGCCAAGCCAGCGACGCTGCGCGACTACCGGTCGATGCTCGCCGAGCCCGGCACGCCCTACCGGCGAGGCACGGGCCGGACGATCGGTCGCATCATGGCGGCGCTCGGTGACGTCCCCGCGGCGAAGGTCACGACAGCGCAGATCGAGGCTCTGCTGGTCGCGCACGCGCGGGAGGGCGTCGGCGCACGAAGCGTGAACAAACACCGCCAGGTGCTCTCGGCGATCTTCAACTTCGGGCTGCGGCCCGAGAACGCAGCCCGCTGGCAGCTCACGAGCAACCCGGCGGCGGCCGCGCAGAAGCGACGCGAAGATGGGCCGGCGCGGCTGGAGGTCTTCAGCGTCGAGCAGATCGAGGCGCTCGCCAGGGCGGCCGAGTCCGGCGCCTGGCGGGGGCCGCGCGCGCACATCACCGCCGGCGGGGAGCTCCTACGCGCCGAGGAAGACGCCCAGCTCGGCGAGCTGTTGCGTGTCGCCGCCTACACCGGCTTGCGCCGCGGCGAGCTCGTGACGCTGCGCTGGCGCGACGTGCGCTGGTCGGAGCGCGTGCTGGTGGTCGAGCGCGCGCTCTCGGGCGACGTCGAGGCGACAACCAAGAGCCGGCGTGTGCGCTACGTGCCGCTCGGCGACCAGGCGCTGGGCGCGCTCGATCGCCTCTCGCGGCGGCCGAACTTCACGAGCCCGGACGACTACGTATTCGCCACCACGGCCGGCGACCGCCTGGACGGATCGGCGATCAGGCGCAGGTACGTCTCTGCCCGCGACGCCGGCGGCCTGCCGCCGCTGCGCTTTCACGACCTTCGCCACACTGCCGGCACGCTGCTGACCCGCGTGCTCGATCCGGTCACGGTGCGCGATGTGCTGGGGCACGCGGACCTTAAGACCACTGAGCGCTACCTGCATGCAATTCGTGCGTCGCGACTGGCCGACGCCGCGACCCGGGCCTTCGCGCCGGAGCACCTTGACGATCGCCGCCAGGTCGCGCGCGCCGCGCTCCGTGCCGCGGTCGAGGATCTCGGCCCCGACGAGGCGCGTCGCGTGCTTCGAGAGGTCCAACAGCCCCGGCCGGTGACGAACGTCCCTCCGTGAACGCGCGCGCTGGACGTTGTCCTGCCGACGCGCGGCGTGCAGCACTCCTACTGCTCGGCGCGCAAGTCGAGGATACGGCGGGCGCGATCGAGGACGTGGTCGTACGTCAAGATCGAGAGGCTGTGGTAACTGGCGTTGAGAATTCGATACGCCTCGCGTTCATCCTCACGCCACTCACGTGACCGGCCGTAGATCAACGTGCAACGCGGCTTAATAGTCTTGAGTCCTCCGACTCGTTGTTGGAACTTGACGCTGTTCGCTTCACGCTCGATCTCGTAGAGGTAACGAGTTGCCTGCGTGATGGCCTTCGTCAGGTCGGAGTGCGGCACCAGATTTCCGTGGTCGCGGGCGTCTGCCCAGAAGCGAAGCTTCCCTTCCGGGCGCTTGATCTCGATGACGTCGACGAACCCGTCGTACGCCTTCATCAGGTAGTCCGCAATGTGCTCGACATCGATGCGACGCTCGCCGACCATCTCGATGAAGTCGCTGCCAAGAACCCACTGGTTCGCCTTGAACCAGGTCTGCCAGTCGGCCTCAAGGAGATCGTCGCGGAGGAGGGACTCGAACTCCTCGACCGCCCTGCATCGCGCTCGGTAGGCGAGTCCGCGGACGAGATCGTCGGAAACGATCTCATGAGCCCCGAGAAACTCGAGGAGCCTAGCTCGGTCGGGATCGTTGAAGAGCGCCTTTAGCGTTCCCACCTGCGAGTCATCCAGCTCGGCGCCGATGACAACGTAGCGGCGAGCGCCTCCAAGCAACGGCTCGTGGTTGTACGCAATGAAGTCGATGAGTTCCTTGAGTTCGTCATGGTCGAGCGTGAGCTCCGACTTTGGGTCCGTTTGATCGGGAACATCCGTGCCGCCTACACGCCTATAGCGGCCGATGCGGAGCGAGAGCTCGGGGCCGTGGGTGTGCTCAATCTTCCAAAACAGCGCTTGCGTCGAGACCGTCTTCTTTCGTTTCAACTCCGCGCGGACGTAGTCGATGCCGCTGCGAGACGTCCTGACCGTGTATTGCGGCAGTTCCATGCACCCTCCTCTTAACGCCGGCGGCGAGGCGAGTTTCTCACTCTAGGTGTGGCGCGAACGACAGGCGCCTGGCCGGTGTGCGCGGCGTTTCCTCCTGCTCGGTTCATCGTCAGGGCGTGGCAGTCGAGCACCGCGCCCGCTTCAATGCCGTGCGGGTGCTGCACGTCGATCGACATCTCAGGGACTACCTAACTGCAAACGAGAAATGGCGTCGGACACTGCGCCTAACGGTACGCACCGACGCGCTGCTGCGGCAGGGCGGAGGCCGCGTCCAAGCACGTAAGCAGGCGCGGTATCTGGAGGATGCTCGAAGCCAGATCCGGGAGCAGATGCGAAAGCAACGCCGCAGAGCCTTCCGCGGGGAGCTCAGCGTCAGGCTGACGATTTTCGCGAGCGGCGTCGCCGGCCCGCCGAGTGCGCCCAAGAGCGTGAAGCGCTATCTCGACGCCATGACGGGCCTCGCGTACGGCGACGACAGGCAGATCGCACACCTTGAGGTTCATCGCTTTGCCGACGACAGTCCGTATCAACGACGACGTGCCGCGGAGTCGGGCGAGTTCGCGCCGTTCGATTCGCTCGTCGACGGCACGCCTGATCACCCGTGGGTGTCCATCGCGGTCACGCCATTGCGGATCTATACAGCCGACTACGACCGTGCGTTCCGTGTCCGCGACCAGCGTCAGGCGGACTGGGAGCGCGACTCCGATGAGCTTCGCTTCTGGGAGTACGAGGACGACTCTATGGGGGAGGACCACCTAGACGAACTTCTTAGCGAGCGCGAGGATGATGCGGAGAATCGCGGCCTTTACGCGCTCTACAACGACGAACAGCGTCGCACCGCGCGTCGCGTTCGCGAAACGCTCATCGCGGGCGTCCTGTCGAAACAGATCCTCGGGCGACGGCCGAGTCCGTGGGATCGCCCTGGACCTAACCCGTTCGCCTTCCTCGGTGAACTAGCACCGCATCCGCAGCTCGTCCAGGGCTGGCGGGTGAGCCTGCCGGGCGAATTTTGGCTCCCTGGACCGGAGGAGCCGAGTTGGAAGGAGGGCGTCCACGAGCGTATGACCGCGCATCGCGCGCAATGGGCCGTCGTTCCCCCTGCATTCGACGAGCCACTGTCACTTGACATCGCAGCCCATGGGTCCGCTGGGGCACACCGTGATGTCGACAACCTGGCGCACCCGATTCTTGCGGCGTTCGAGGCCCTCTATTGCGCTGACCGCAGGGGAACCGTTACCGGGTATCGGGCGTACCGGCTCGAAGCCAATAGGTCGGGAGTCCGCGTACAGGTCATGCCCGGAAAGCGCCTGACTCAGCTCGCGGACGCGATTCGGAGTGCTCGGAGCTATGTCCTTGCGCGTGGGCCGCGCGACGCCCGGTGGTAGCTAATTCGGAACGACCCGCAACGGCGAGCCGTCCCCGGCACACAGACGCGGACGTGTGGCTTCACGGCTTGCCGTCGAGCCAGCGGATGAAGCCCTCGGCGGCCGCGAACGCGTCGACAACATCCTGCTCGTCGATCGGGATGAGGCCGGTTGCTCGTACCGGGTCGATACGCGCGCGGACCAGCCGACTCTTCGCCTGGCGGCGATAGCTGCGCGTGTAGGCGCCGCCAGTGTGGACGATGGCGTGCCTCGTCGCACGTACCTCTTTGAAGTTCGGCGCACCCGACTTATTGATGTCGACCTTGTATGCCTCACGCCAAAGCGTCGTGGCACCGCCCCACTGCGTCGCGGCTTCCGCCTGAGACTCGCGCAGCCATTCGACCATTGCGCGTGCCGCGAGCGGTAGGCGCGGGTCGATTTCGATCCCCCCAAGGCGGTCGCGAATGAGCAGATGCGCGCGATTGGCCGCGAAGGCCTCGAGGACCGTTACGCAGCGGACGATGATCGACTCGCGCAGTGTCCGCAACTCGGCGCCTGGCACTCCCCGTCCCATTCGTGACCGGCGCCCCGCTGTCCGTACCACCATCGAGCGGGTTGTCTCGGTGTAGAACGCACGGAGGCGGTTCAGACTCCGAAGCGCCTCGTCTCCTTCAACGCTCGCGCTCCGCATCTAGCGCGACTTCCGTGGCTTCCGTGGCTTGCGTGGCCGGAGGATTGCCCGTAGCAGCGGCTCATCCGGTCCAATAGACGACTCAAACTCCGCGCGCCAGTCGGGTGCGCTCGCGCGGACCGCAGCAGTGATGTCGGCGCGGGCTGAGACTGTGCCTCCCGCGAAAAGTTTCTCTGTGAGCTGTTGGTCGGGCATCGCCCCCGCGCGCGCCAGCGCGATGACGGCTCGCCCCAGCGCAAACCACGGGAGCTCGCCCGTGATGAGTTCGCCCTCGAGATGATCGATAAGCGAAGCGGACATCGGCTGGCTCGTGCGGGCGAGGACGTCGAAGAGCCAGCCCGTCGTCCACGGAAAGAGGAACACTCCGCTCAGCAGAAGTTCCTCGACCTCGCGCACCGCTCGATCGGCGTGCTCGCCGCTGCCGAGAAGCCGGAGGTAGAAGGCAGTCTCGCGCGTCATGTGCGGATACCGATCCACGAGTTCGGCCAGCCGGTCGAGCGGCGCATCGGAGTCCACGGCCCCTAGGGCGGGCAACGTCTCGGCCAGGACTTGATTGGCGACGCTGGCTGGCTCGTCCGTGCCCTCGTCGAGCACGCCCTCGAACAGCTCCTCAAGGTGGTCCTTGGCAAGGTCCTCCCAATCAATGCCCTTCAGCGCTTCCTCAAGCGCTTCTGGGTCGAAGGCATACGGGTCGGTGTCCGACACCTGCTCGACGATCGCATCCCGGAGTCGCCCCTCAAGCTGGGTGACCCCCGAGATATACGGCTCGCGGTCCAGGATGTCAGTCTTCCCGGGATTGGCGGACAGACCGATCAGCCGAAGCTCCTGCTCGAGATCAAGCAGGGCCCGGCGGCCGGCGTCTCGGTCCCGGACTGGGATCACGAACTCGTCGCGGAGCCGATACGCCGACCAGCCGGCTCGCGAGAGGGCGCGTTCGACCTGGCCCAAGTAGAGGTCCGCGAAGACATCCGAGCCCCTCGGCCCTTGGGGCAGGCCGAAGTCGCGGCCCTGCAGTTCACCCAGCGCCTCACGCATGGCACCGCTGAGGTCCACTTCGGCGGTGAGCTCGACAACCTCTTGGGTCAACGTCTCGTGGTCGACGTACTCATAGAAGGCTGCCACGTCCGTCGTCACGACCGCCATGTCGTCTTCATGCAGCTCCTCCATTGGACGTCGCTCAAACGTCCGCCTAGCTTCCACCGGGAGCGAGCCGACGCGCAGGTCGAGTCCAGTGACGTCCTTGTGCGGCTCAAGGAGCTCGACGAGCTTTGAGGCAAGCGCCGCGAGGATCACCCGATCCGCTAGGCCAATGTCGAGAGCGGGCCGCGTCACGCCCGAAGCCCGCGGGACGGGCACGATCTCCGACCTGCTCGGTGTGCGCCCAACCTCGAGCCGCGCCTGGAGATGCTTCAGGAACGCGGTCTTCGCCGTTCTCGCCGCCAGGGCCTCGCTGCGTGATGGGAAGAACTCGCCCGTGCTCGGAAGTGAGCGCCTCAGCGCATCCTCCCACGGCAGGGCGTCGATTAGCGACTTGTGGAATTTCACCGGGGTGTCTCGGTCCTCGACCGCGCCGAATTAATGCAGATCGCCTCGCAGAGAGCATGCACGACAGCGGGACTGACGGCCCCCGCACGAGAGGCCCGCACGAACGAGCAACGTTCTGATCAACCGCCACGCGGACGGTTCGTATTCCCCGCGGCTCGACATGAGTACGCGAGAGACTGATCGCGCAAGCATCGGCACAGACTTGCACCGAAATCGGTGCACCCGATGGACCACGGATGTCCGACACCGGCTTAACGACCGGAGGACATCCAGTTGCGCTCGATCGGGACACCCGCTGCCGCCCGGCCCGACTCCGAACATGTCGGAGGGTGTCCGGCGTCGCTCGCGTGCCGGCTCCACCGGAGTCCGCGATGTTGAGTATCGGCAAGCTCGCGGGCGGTCCCACGGCCGGGCGGTACTACATCGACCAGGTGTCGCGCGGTGCCGAGGACTACTACGCCGGCGAGGGCGAGGCTCCGGGGCAGTGGGTCGGTAGCGGCGCTGGGTCGCTCGGCCTGGGCGGTGACGTCGGAGAGGAGCAGATCGCGCGGCTGCTCGATGCGCGCAATCCGGCCTCCGGCGAGCCGCTCCGGCGGCAGCTCGCCTCCGGAGCGGTCGCCGGGTTCGACCTCACATTCCGGGCGCCGAAGAGCGTGAGTGTTCTCTTCGGGATCGCGGATCAGGATGTGGTCGTCGAGCTGCGGTCGGCGCACGCGGCGGCGGTCGACCAGGCGCTCGGCTACCTCGAACGCGAGGCGTGCCGTGCGCGTCGTGGCCGCGGCGGGGCCGTGCTCGTGCAAGGTCGCGGGGTCGTGGCGGCGGCGTTCGAGCACCGCTCCTCGCGCGCTGGCGACCCGCTGCTCCACACCCACGTCGTCGTCGCGAACGCGACCCAGGGTCCCGACGGGCGATGGACCGCGTTGGACGGGCGCGCTCTATACCGCCACGCGAAGACTGCCGGCTACCTGTACCAGGCGGCGCTACGCACCGAGGTCACGGATCGGCTCGGCCTGACATGGCGCCCGGCGGTCAACGGCGCCGCCGATCTGGTCTCGGTGCCGCGCGCGGTGGTCGAGCACTTCTCCCAGCGGCGTGTCGCGATCCTGGAGCACATGGTCCGTCGTGGAGAGCATTCGGCCCGTGCGGCGCAGATCGCGACGCTCGAGACGCGCCGTGCGAAGCGTCACGACGTGCCGCTCGGACGGCTACGCGAGGAGTGGCGCTCCCGCGCCGCGGAGCACGGCCTCACCCGTCGTCGGCTCGAGCGCGTGCTGCGTCAGCCGCCGCGCTCGTGGACGGGCGCTTCGGATCTCGAGCGCCTGGCCCGCGAGCTCGAGGGACGGAACGGGCTGACTCGCGAGCGGTCGACGTTCACGCGACGCGACGTGCTGCGGGCGTTTGCCGAAGCAGCTCGGGAGGGTGCCACGGTGTCGCAGATCGAGGCACGAGCTGACGCGTTCCTCGCGCGCACCGCGGTCGTCGAGCTCGAGCCGGCGGCCGGTGACCGGCGCTTCAGCACGCACGAGTTGCTCGGTCTCGAGGCGAGCGTGATCGACCGGCCGAGCGGCGCGGCCACCGGCGACTGCGATCGCTGCCCCGGCGGCGCTCGAGGCGGCGCTCGCAGCGCGCGCGTCCTTAGCGAGGAGCAGCGCGAGCTCGTGGTCGCGCTCACGCGCGAGGCCGTGGCATCGAGCTGATCCGCGCGCCTGCCGGCGCGGGCAAGACGTTCGCGCTCGATGCCGCTCGGGAGGCGTGGCAGCGCAGCGGCGTCCCGATTCTCGGTTGTGCGCTCTCGGCGCGGGCAGCGTGCGAGCTGCGCGACCAGGCTGGCGTCGACGCGACCACGATCGCGCGGCTCACGCACGGGTTCGACCGCGGCGTCGGGCTCGCGCGCGGCTCGGTGCTGCTCGTCGACGAAGCCGGCATGGTCGGCACGCGCGACCTGGCGAGGCTCGCCGATGCCGCTGAGGCAGCGGATGGGAAGCTCGTGCTGGTCGGGGACGAGCGCCAGCTGCCCGAGATCGAGGCTGGCGGCCTGTTCGCCGCCCTCGTCGACCGGCTCGGCGCGCTCGAGCTGCGTGAGGTCCGCCGGCAGCGTGAACCCTGGGACCGCGAGGCACTGGTCGCGCTACGCGATGGCGATGTCGAGCGCTTCGCCCGCGAGTACCAAGCGCACGGCCGTGTCGTCGCCGCGCCCAGCGCAGAGCACGCACGCGAGCGGCTCGTCGCGGATTGGCTGGCGGCGCACGGGACCGGTGAACGCGCCGTCATGATCGCGCACCGTCGCCGCGACGTCGCGGACCTCAATCAGCGCGCCCGCGAGCGCCTACGTGTGCTCGGACGCATCGGGCCCGACGAGCTCGTGGCCGAGGCGCGCGCGTTCGCGGTGGGCGACCGCGTGATCGCACGCCGCAACGACTACCGACTCGGCATCGCCAACGGGAACGCGGGACGTCTGACCGGCGTCGACGGCGAGCGCGTCGGCGTCGCGCTCGACGATGGACGGGAGCTCGAGCTGCCGGGCGCCTACGTGCGGGCCGGCCACCTCGATCATGGGTACGCGCTCACCGCGCACCTCGCCCAAGGCTCGACCGTGGATCGCGCGTTCGTGCTCGGCTCCGATGAGCTGTATCGCGAATGGGGCTACACCGCGCTCTCGCGGCACCGCTCCGAGGCCCGCTTCTACGTGAGCGCGACGCCCGCGTTCCTCAACCGAGCCGCCGAACCGCTGACTACCGGTGGCGACATCACCGGCACCGTCACGCGCATGCTCGCCGACAGCCGAGCGCAACACGCCGCCCTCGAAGGCCTTGGTCGCCCATCGCCGATGGCCGACCTCGAGCGCGCGCGGGCGCAGCTCGCCGAGATCGACGTTCGCCTCGCGGGCCTGAGGAGTCAACGCGCCGGCGTACGCTGGCACCAGCGTTCACGCAGGGTCAAGCTGGATCGAGTGGCCGACGGCTGGCTGCGCAGCCGCGCTCATTGGCACCGAGAGGTAGAACGCCTCGGCAGTGAGGTTGCGAAGGCCGCTCCACCGGTCGTGCGTGCCGCCGACCCGCTCGCCAGATTCAACCGCGCCACACGGAGCGTGCGCCGCGAGCGCGATACCGGTCGCGACCTCGGGCTGGACCGATGACCGTTCAGCTCTCGCTCGACGACCTCAACACACCGCGCGGCCTCACGCGCGCGGAGCTCATGACCTCGCAGGAGGTCGCCGAGCTCTTGGCTGTCCCAGTCTCGACCGTACGCGAATGGGGTCGGAAGGGCACGCTGCCGCGCGTCAAGCTGGGGCGCCACGTGCGCTACATCCGCAGCCACGTCGAGGCGGCGATCCTTAGCGTCGAGGAGCGCCGTGATCGGAATGGTGCGGCGTGACATCGACGGTGCGTCGGCTCTGATTGGCTTCGGGCATCGGCGACCGATCGAAGCGGCAGCGCCGGATGCCCAAGCACCGGCGGATGCCGCCCAGACGTCTCGGCAGGCCGGACGCGTCAGACGGTTCTCTCAGAGAGACACTGCGATCTCGATCCGGCAATGGTCGCTCGGCCCCCACTCGTGCACTGAGTTGAGAGCGGCCGCCGAGACATGATCGGCGATGGACTCGGAAGCGAAGACGAAGTCGAGTTGACGAGTCGCGGTTGTTGGGGTTTGGCGAGAGTGGTAGTACGTCGGGACGTTGAGGCTGTCGCGGGGCAACTCGTCTGGCCAAGGCTCCGCTTGGCGACCGTTCGGCGTCTGCGGCCCGACACAGATCAGACCCATTGCCTCAGCACGATCGAAGACCGTTTTGTAGCGACCCTGCCAGTAGCGGTTGCCGTGCTCGCCGTAGCCGCGAAGAATGTTGAGGTCGCCGGCCGCCACGATGCGGTGTTTCTTGTGCGTGCTGACGAGTCCGCTGAGGTCGGAGAGCAGCCGATGAGCTGAGGCATCGGCGTAGATTGTGCTGCCACTGCGCGCGCTGTCCCATGGTGCGTACATCGAGGCCACGGTCAGTACGACCTGCTCGTCGCGCATGACGTCCGCGACGCGAAGCGTGCCCGCTCGGCTCACCAGAAGAACGCCCGGCGCTGGGTCGTGCTCCTCCGCGAGTGGGTGCGGTCTGAGCCCCACACGTCCCGATGGCGCCGCAATCACCGTGCTCCAGTCGCGCCGCCCGCTGCTGGCGGTCCGCCACTCATCGTCGATGGACGGCACCATGTCAAACCTCGGCGCTGACGGGGGCCTCCGCGCCTCTTGAAGTAGCACTACATCTACGTCCTGATCGCAGACGTTCCACCAGTCGCGCCCGTGCGTGTTCCAGCTCACTACGTGGATCATGTCGCCATTGAACCGCAGCCCTGGAAAGGACGTTGGAAAGCCGAGCGCGAGGATTCGCCGGCTGGGCCGCCGATTCAAAGATGGACTCCGCCTCGCGGAACGCTGCGCTTTTTGGACGACGACTAGGAGCCCACGGCGCGTATCGCGCCGCTGCTGCTCGGAGGCAGAACGCAGTTGGCGAGCCCGGACACCAGCGCTCCCTTCAGGCGATTGCGAAAGCGAGGCGTCTCGGCCTCCATCCTTTCGGCGCCAGATGCCCTGCATAGGTCACGCCTATGCACCGCGTGTGGCCCGGCGGTCCGCGTAGCGCTTCTGCCGATCGTCCCTTACGATCGTCTGTAGCGCTGTGGCCGGGACAACCGCTTCGGCGGAGAAGCTGCCGTTTGGGTTCCCTGAGGTCCGCTGACCAGGCGCGCGGGCGTGTGATGATCTCTTGGACCGCGGCGCCGTCGACGCCAGGTTCCTCGAGAGCGCCAGGATCGCGGATAACCTCCTCGTCATCCGCGGGCGGCATCGCCGGCGCGTAGGCATCCGGCGTCTCCGGCCGCCGGATCGAGATCCGCCGTTTCCACCTGTGCGAGCGGACGTGGTCCTCGGCACCATCCGGCCCAAGTCCGACGGCCGGTTCGTCGTGAGGCTGCCGGTCCCGGCCGAGGCCGGCCGAGTGGTGTTCCGGCCGCCCACCAAGGTCCGGATGTCGACGAAGGAGGCAGACGCTCCGCTGTTCGATACATCTCGCCGGCATTCGTGGCCTACTGGCCGTCAGGCGCCGAGGTCGCCGAGCGCCATGTAGAGGCCGTCGACCGCCGCGCTGACCGCCGCAGGATCCGGCGCGATCAGGGCGACGGCCTCGCCCAGCCACCAGATACCTTTGTCCGTGGGCCATCGCGTGCTGTCGGCGAGCAACTCGACATGCATCGCCCCATCGACGTTGCCGCACGAACGCAGCTCCGCGATTAGCGGCCCGGTGATGTCGAAGATCCCAGTCAGCTCGGTGGCAGCCTCGTCGAGCACGCGGCGCAGCGCCCGCGCTCGCTCTCGCGGTACCCACCAGCCTGGGATCTGCGCCGCCACCGCCGCCAACGCGTCGCGACGGCAGTAGCGGTCCTCGATCCCGAGGGCGCGCTCGAAGGCCGCGTTCCACTTCCGGCCGGCGAGATGGCCAACCGCGCGCTCGCGCGCCGTGCCAATTATGACGCTCGGCACCCCGGCGGTGTCGAGGGCCTGCCAATCAACGGCGTCAATGGCGGCCAGCGCAGAGATCGGGTCGGCGCGGGCCATGACGTCGACGAGGCGAGCCACGCGGTCCTTCGGATCGTCGACATCGTGGTCCGCTGTTCGCCGCGTCGCCGCCGCGACCAGCGCCGCCGGCCACTGCGACGCGGTCCGCTTTGCGATAGTCAGCGCCAGGAGATTGTCGCAAAGCTCACCGTCCTCCACAGCCTCCGGAAGCCAGTCACCGGTGGCAGACGACACGGCCCATTCGAGCAGAACACCGTACCCCTCGTGGTCGAGAGCGCGCAGGCCGCCCATGGCATCGCGCAGGTCCGTCATCAGCCCAGGGCGATCCTCCGACGCGCCGAGTGCCGCCGCGAGCGCACGCGCAAGAGTCTCGGGCGGCAACCGGACGTCTTCGGCGGCGGCAAGCGCCGCGTAGGCATCGAGGCCCGCCAGCGCGACGAACACCGCCTCGCGGGCCGGTGGTCTGAATCGTACGCGTGCAGCGTGCTCGAGCGCGCGGACGGCAGCGGATGGCGGGGCGGCCGCGGCTACTGCCAGCGCCGCCTCAGTCACGGCCCGAGCGGCATCCCGGTGTGTCGGGTTGAGGGCCGTGAGCGCGCGCACGGCCGCGTCCGGATCCTCGATCGCCAGTCTTGCGGCCCGGTCGGCCTCGTAGCGGTCGAGCGCTGGACCCGACGCTAACGGCCGGAAGCGCGTGATGAGCTCCGCGGCCCTAGGTTCGTCCGCCGCCAGCAGGCCGGCTAGACGCACGGCGGCGTCCGCGACAAGCGACGCCGCGGCCTCCCCTTCGTCGGCCCCCGGCAGGCGTCGGGTGAGCTCGGCGATCGCCGTCTCGTCGTGCGGGTCCACAACGGCGCCGATGGCGCCGAGGAGGACGAGCCGCGTTCCGGTGTACTTCGGCTCGATGCTGTCGACGATCGCCATCGCGGCCGACCGGTCCACCGGTGCGACAATGCCGACGACGTCGCGGAGCACCCACGTGGCCATCGCGCCCGCCGAGTGGGCGAGCGCCGCAGCGCGCTCGGGATCGGCGCTCGCGACGCGCCGCGCAGCGGCGGCGTAGGCCTCCGCATTCGAGAGGCCACCGAGCTCGAGTCGCGCGGCCAATGCGGCCTCGTCGCCAGCACGGACGGCATCGAGACACGCGAGCTCGGTGAGGATCGTACTGGCCGCTTCGTGGGGATTGTCGATGTCGGAGATCTCTGAGCGCTCGTTGAGCACCGTGCGAAGCACGGCCTCGAAGGTACTGGCCCGCCGCGCGAGGTCGGCGCCGAACCGCGCGACGAGGTCGAAGTCCCGGGAGCGCCACCACACCCGCTCGGCCGGGGGCGCTGGCGTGCCAGTGGCGACGGAGGCGAGCAGCCGCAGAGCGTCCCATGGCGCGGCATCGAAGGCGAGGAACCTTGCCGCCGCCCAAGGCAGATCGGCGGGGTCGAGCCGAGGCAGCGCCGCGAGCAGCGCAGCCGCCGCGTCGGAGCCGTCGAGCTCCGAGAGCAGGACCGGCAGCGCGAGATCGTCGTCAGCGATCATCCGGGCGACCTCGACCCGGGCGAAGGAGGTCTCGCGTGTCCATTTTGTTCCAGCGCTTCGCTGTTGGAACCAGTCGCCGCTGCTCACGAGCTCGAGCGCGCCGTTCGGGTCGCGTGCGACGAGCGACTGTGCGATCACCAGCCGCCGCGCGAGGTCGTCTCCGGCCAGTTCGAGCGCCGCGCCGACGTACGCGTCATGTGCTGCGAGGCCGGCGAGCAGCCCGTCGTCGGGTTGGCCGGCGGCCTCCCCGTGGATGGCGAGGGCGACGTCAGGACGCGGCGCCGCGATCAGGCCGGCGACCGACTGCCGCACCCACATGTCCTCCGGGCCGATTGTGCTGAGCAGCTCGGCGGCGTCGCGGTCGGCACCGGTCTCGTACAGCGCCGCGGCAAGCCGGCCGAGGCGCGTCCCCCAGCGGTCGTCGTCGCGCGAGACCGTGAGCATGGCGTCGATCGCCGCGCGAGCGCGACCCGTCCGGACCAGGAAGGTAAGCATCTCCGGCTCGGTCGTCTGGACGTCGTGATGGCGCAGCGGGAACGCGGTGATCGCGAGCCGGGTCGCCGTGGCGACTTCCGGCTTCGCAGCGCCGCGGAGCGCGTCGAGTGCGGCGACGACCTGCGACGTGGCCAGCAGGCGATCGCCTCCGGTGCGGGCTTCCTGGCGCGCGCGGCGCCCGCGGTCGGCGGCGAGGACGGCGAGCCGGCCGTGCTCCTCGCGGCTCCGCAGGAGGTCGAGGTAGCGCCCGAGGCAGAAGTCCGGCGTCTCCTCCGGCCAGCCGTCCGCGGCGTAGCGGTCGACCCACGCGTCGATGCGCGAGGCGACGCCAGACAGCAAGCGCGAGCCGAAGAACGCGCGCGCGGCCGCCCGCAGCTCGGCGTGCGCAAAGACGTATCGTCGGCCGTCCGGCTCGTCGAGGGCGGTTAGCGAGCGCGCCAGTCGCTCTGCGAGGAGCTGCTCGACTTCCCCGGGCGCGAGAGTCGGCTCGACCAGCTCCCCGAGGTCATCCGCGGTGAAGCCGTCCACGACGGCGAGCAGGCCGAGGATGTCGCGGGCACCGTCGCGCGGACCTCGCAGCAGTTTATTGATCTCATCCTTGGCCTCGCGGGCTCTCGCTCCGGCCGCCTCGGACGGCGCCAGGATGAACGGCGGCCGGTCAGCGACGGGATGGCCAGCAAGCGCCTCCGCCGCGCCGGGCCGGCTCGTCACGATCAGCTTGGTTCCCTCCGGGGGGATCCGCGGGAGGAGTTCGGCGATCGCCGGAGGTTTCGGGTCCTCGTCGAGCCCGTCGACGAGAAGGACTGTAGGCGAACGGGCGCGACCCGCCTCGGCGAGCAGCCGGTCCAGCATCGTCTGCATCTCGTCCAAGGTCACCGGCCCATCCGTCGCGCGGCGAAGCAGCGCTCCGATGACCCGCAGCCCCTCTCGGAGGAAGCCGTCATCCGACGTGCGCTCCGAGACGAAGAGCGGCACCACGGTAACGCCGGGCGGCGGGGCGGCTGCGAACACCGCGACCAGCGCGGTCTTGCCCGCCCAGGGTGGGCCCTGAATCCACAACATGGTCTCGTCGCCGGCGCAGAAGTCGGCGAGCTGCGCCAGCTCGGCGTCCCGGCCCTTGAGCTCCGGGCAGCGACGTAGTACGCCAGCCCGGTGCACCTCGATGGCCTCATCGAACGGATCGGGTATGCCGACCTCGATCAGGCCGCGCGCGATGCCGAGGGCGTCCACGAGCGTCTTGTCCCGTACGGCGCTGAGCGGCCGGCACGCGAGCATCCCGGTGCCCTCGGCGGCGTGATGCTCGGCGACCACGCCGATGATGCGCCCACCCGCCCACACCGCCGCCCCCGACATCGCCTCCCACGGGCTGTGCTCGGGGTCCGGCTCCGGCTCTGCGTCGACCAGGAACTCGAGCGTGTCGCCGCGCCGGTTGCTCAGGGGGTCGATGCGCCCGCCCGCCGTGTGCGAATCGCGAAAGGCGGCGTGGTCGGCGGACGCCGGCCGGGCCTTCCAGCGCGGAAACCCGACCGCTCGCGCGTCGACCGGCGATCCGCGCATGGTGAGCTTGCCGAGTGGAGCTGGCGGGTCTCCCCGGCCGACCGTGCCGATGTGCAGCAGCGCCACGTCGGCGGCGGCGTCGCAGGTGGCGCGGGGCGCATCGATCGTAACTGCGAGCTCCTCGGCGGGTGGCAGCCCGATCACGACGCGGCACGGAGCTCCGTGGCGAACCACGTGCGTCGCGGTCAGGACAAGCCCGTCCGTCAGCAGATAGCCGGAGCCGACGAAGCGCTGATCGCGCTCCCCGACGAAGAGCTGGACGACGCGGTCAGCTTCCGGCCCCATGCGCGCTTCAGCGCCCGGTGCCCTCGCCCTCCAGCGGAGCGCCCGCGATCACCGGTGTCTTGCCGGTCGCGGCGATCCGCGGCGACAGCTTCAGCTTGAGCGTCTGCGTCGAAGTCGTTCCCAGCTTGCCCTCGGCCCCGAGCTCGACTACCCAGAAGCGGACTTTGCCGCCGGCGCCGCCCTCCTTCGTGACCCCAACCGTCAACTCCAGCTCGATGTCGCCAAGCTCGAACTGCAGCGGCTCCGTTGCCGCTGCGTCGATGGCCTCATACATCTCGGAGCGCAGGTCCTTCACGACATCGGCCAGGCGCAGCATGGTTCTGCTTCCGTTTCGGGGGACACCGCGACCGTACCGCCGGCGGGCGGAATTGTCACCCAACCAGAGCTGGTCGAGCAGCGCGCCACACATCGGTTTCAACTGGGAGTTTCCGACCCGCGTTCCCACGAGTTCCGTTCTGATGCAGTTGTAGGCGGCCACGGCCAGCGCCTGCTCCACGACGCGGCGCTCCCAGCGCTGACTCCCGCCAAGCTCGCGCCCGAGAGCTTCAAAATGGACGACGACTGGGAGTGGAGCGCGAGACGGCTCCTGCCTATGGAACGAGCTGCCTGCCGTCGCGCGATCGCAGCGTCGCTCCGCTTTCACGTCGGACGATCAACGGAAGCGTCACTCGGCCGGACCCGCTGCCGACGGTGCATAGGCACGACGTCGGGCGCGCGCGAACTCCCGCTCGAGAATCGCCACTATCGCCACGAGGCAGATGCAATAGCGCCAGTTCCTAGCGCGTTCATTAGCGCGACGAGGCGCGCGACCTCGACTACACCGCTATGCGACACCTGGAATCTCGCGACCGACCAGGCGCCGACCGTCAGACCGCCGCGTGAACCTTGAGCGGCGAGTAGTCCGACTTCGGCTTGACGGGCTGGCGCTTGATGCGGATGTCGAGCTCGAGCCCGATCGCGTCAGCTAGCTCGACGAGCGTGTCCAACGTCGGGTTGGCGCCTTCGCCGCGCAGCAGCCGCGAGATGGCCTCCGGCTTGCGGTCCATGCGCCTAGCGACCTCGACCTTCGTGATGCTCTTCTGTTCGCGCACGGACTCGATGACGTGAAGCACCTCAGCGATGCTCTTGACCTTGGCGAGCCTGCGCTCGAAGCCGGCCTTGAACGTCGGGTCGGTGAGCTTCTCAGTGAGAAACTCGTCGAATGCCTGGCCAGCGACGGGGACGGGGATGTTTGTTTGAGTCGGCATGGTCAATCTCCTATATCGGCAGATGAGACCATAACATAAATGTTCATGTCTGATCAAGCCTTTGGCATCCCTGCAGGGATGCCGGCTGGTAGCAGGATGCGTCGTGTGGCGAGGTAGTCTCGTTTGTAGTCGAGGGCCTCGTTGTAGACGCTCTCGGCCATCGCGGTGCGAGCTGACTTGATGCCGCCCGAGATGAGCGCGACGGTGGGGGCGTCGAGTCCGTGTGCCGGAGCCTGGCGGTCGACGACGCAGAAGAGACGGTAGAGCTGGCCGTCATGCGCGTCCCGTGCTTCGTGGAAGCCTCGCATCTCGTCACGCATCGCGTGCCACATCCCGCTGGTTGGAAACGAGGGCGGGGGAGCGTCGCGTACGGCGACGACGATGGCTAGGAGCATTTGCTGCACCGGCGGGGGGCAGCCCTTCTACGAAGTCCCTCGCCGGGACGGCGCCAGCGGCCGTCTTGTAGAACGCGACCGCCCACGTCGTCGATGCCTGCTGCGACCGCCTGCGGTCCCCGTTCGACCTTGCTTCGCGGCCGCCTTTCTTCGTACGGCCTTTGCTCTGCTTGTCCGGGGTCACGAAGCCAACGTAGCCCTCCGACCGGACCGACCGATGACCATGGTGCCGCGGGCGTCCGCCAACAAGCAGAGTGGTCCGCCGGGCTGGTCCGCCCGAGCCGCCCAAACCGCTCGCGAGCAACCCCGGAACGAAGAAACCCCGCCGATAGCGGGGCTTCTCGTCACGAGCGGATGAAGGGACTCGAACCCTCGACCTTCTGCATGGCAAGCAGACGCTCTAGCCAACTGAGCTACATCCGCGCGAGCCCCGGAGTATAGCCCCGGCATTTCGACCTGCGCGGGCAACGCTGCAACCCCGGTACCGTCGCCGGATGCTCGCTGCGGTGATGAGTCTCGTGGCCCTGGCAGTGCCGATCGCCGACCCGCTCCCGACGACACTTCCCCATTATCAGGGCGCTCCGGCGACGGCGCGGCCGCTCGCAGCCAGCAAGGCTCCGCGGAACCCGCACCTGGCCAGGGACCCGCGCAGCAACATCCACAACGACACGTGGATGACCGACGCGTACCCCTACGCCGGGCCGCTCGGGAACAGCCCGCGGGCGATCTCGAACGCGATGACGCCGGCGCTGTGCGGCTCGCTGACCTTCCACTCGCAGGGCTACATCGTCAGCGTCTGCCCGTCGGTCGGGCTCCCGCCGCAGGCTCGCGTGATCGACCCGGTCAGCCTCGAGGTGCTCGCCACCTTTGACATGCCGACTGCCCAGGATCCGCCCGGGACCCGCCAGTACCAGAACTACGCCGGCGGGGGCTACTTCTTCCTCGACGACAAGAACCGCATCTGGAGCGCCACGAAGACGAGCCATCTCTTCGTGCTCCAGGTCGCACAAGACGGCCGCAGCATCACCAAGGTCGGCGACTACGACCTGACCGGCGTGCTCGAGGACGACGAGCGCATCACCTCGGCGCTGCCCGACTTCCGGGGCCGGATCTGGTTCGTCTCCAAGAAGAGCGGCAAGGTCGGGATCCTCAACCCGCGCACGCGCCGGATCCGCGTCAAGCGCCTCGGCGAGGACATCCAGAACTCGTTCGCCATCGGCAGGAACGGCGTCTACATCGTCTCCAGCGCACGCATGTACCGGTTCGCCGCCCGCAAGGGCCGGCCGCGGATCGTCTGGAAGCGCCGCTACGGCAACAGCGGCATCGTCAAGCCCGGCCAGGCCGACGCCGGCTCGGGCACCACGCCGACCCTCATGAGCGGCGGATACGTCGCGATCACCGACAACGCCGACCCGATGAACGTCGTCGTGTACCGGCGAAACACGGGCCGGGTCCACTGCCGGATCCCCGTCTTCGACCAGGGGGCGAGCGCGACGGAGAACTCGCTGATGGCCTCGAAGCGCGAGCTCTTCGTGGAGAACAACTACGGCTACCAGGACCCGTTCGGCCCCAACTCGGGCGCGCTCACCACGCCCGGCTTCGCCCGCGTCGACGTCGCCAGGAACGGCTGCCGCAAGGCGTGGGAGACCCGCACCGAGCGCGCGCCCTCGGTCGTCCCCAAGCTGTCGACCGCCGCCGGCCTGATCTACACCTACACGCGCGACCCCGACCCGCTGCCACTCGGCCAGCCCTACTTCTGGACCGCGATCGACGCCCACACCGGCGCCACGGCCTTCAAGCAGTACGCCGGCAGCGGCCTCGGCTTCAACAACAACTACGCCGGGATCGCCATCGGCCCCGACGGCACCGCCTACCTCGGCGTCACCGGCGGCCTGATCGCCCTGCACTGAACCTGCACAAGTTCCGCCCCTCGCCTCCACATTCCGGTGGCACACTCGCAAGCGTGGGAGTTCCGCTCATCGCCGTGATCGAGGACGAGGCCGTCATCGCCGACGCGATCGCCGCGCGCCTGACGGCCGAGGGCTTCGAGGTCCACGTCGCCCGGGACGGCCGCGCCGGCGTCGAGCTCTGCGACCGCGTCCGGCCCGACCTTGTCGTCCTCGACCTGATGCTGCCCGGGCTCGACGGCCTCGAGGTCTGCCGCCGCGTCCAGCGGGATCGCCAGGTGCCCGTGCTCATGCTC
The DNA here is from genome assembly GCA_963835525.1 of uncultured Solirubrobacteraceae bacterium. Classification (GTDB taxonomy): domain Bacteria; phylum Actinomycetota; class Thermoleophilia; order Solirubrobacterales; family Solirubrobacteraceae; genus DASSUW01. The sequence goes on along the minus strand of CAWIFM010000004.1, from coordinate 667,856 downwards.
ACGGCGCGCGGGGAGGAGGCGGACGTGCTGGTCGGGCTCGGCGTCGGCGCCGACGACTACATGACCAAGCCGTTCTCGCCGCGCGAGCTCGTCGCCCGCATCAGGGCGCTGCTCAGACGCGTGGAACGCCGCCCGGCTCCCAGCGAGGCCAAGAGGCTGGGCGGTCTGGAGATCGACCCCGAGACGCGCAAGGTCGTGCTCGACGGCGAGGACATCCACCTCACCCCGACCGAGTTCGAGCTTCTCCGCACCCTGGCCGCGCGGCCCGGCGCGGTGCTCAGCCGCGAGCAGCTGCTGGTCGACGTCTGGGGCTGGCGCGACGGCGCCGGCCATCGCACGGTCGACTCGCACATCCGCGGCCTGCGGCGCAAGCTCGGGCGCGGCCTCGTCCGCACCGTCCACGGCATCGGCTACGCGCTCGAGCCATGAGACCGCTCGACCGCCTGCCCTCGATCAAGTGGAAGCTAGGCGTGGTGATCGTGGCCACGGTGTGGGGGACCGTGCTGGTGCTGGCGATCGGCAACAAGCTCGGCCTCAACTTCTACGTGCGCTCGGCGCTGGCCGCCGTCCTCGGCCTCGCGCTCGTCCAGCTCCTGGCCCGCGGCATGACCTCGCCGCTGCGCGACATGGCCTCCGCCGCGAGCGCCATGGCGCGCGGCGACTACGACCGCCGGGTGCAGGCCACCTCGCGCGACGAGGTCGGCGAGCTGGCCCGCGCCTTCAACGCGATGGCCGCCGAGCTCAAGGACGTCGACCGCATGCGCCGCGACCTGGTGGCCAACGTCTCGCACGAGCTGCGCACGCCGCTCGGCGCCCTGCAGGCGCTGCTCGAGAACCTCGCCGACGGCGTCGAGCCCCCGGATCCGGCCGCCCTTCGGACCGCGCTCGCCCAGACCGAGCGGCTCGGCCGGCTCGTCACCCAGCTGCTCGACCTCTCGAAGCTCGAGAGCGGCGGGCTGGAGCTCAAGCAGGTGTCCTTCGGCATGCGCGGGCTGCTCGAGCAGGCCGCGCGCGAGTGCGTGCTCGGCGACCGCCCGGTGCGGCTGAAGGTCTGCGTCGAGCCCGGCGACCTGCAGTCGACCGGCGACCCCGAGCGGCTGCACCAGGTGGTCGCCAACCTGCTCGACAACGCGGTCCGCCACTCGCCGCCCGAGGGGCGCGTGTGGCTGAGCGCCCATGCCGCCAACGCCGGCTGCACGACGATCGTGGTCTCCGACGAGGGACCGGGCATCCCGCCCGCCGAGGCCGAGCGCGTCTTCGAGCGCTTCCACCGCACCGACGCGGCGCGCGCCACCCGCGACGGCGGCACCGGGCTCGGGCTGGCGATCGCGCGCTGGATCGTCGACGCCCACGGCGGCGCCATACGCGCGGAGGTGCGCGAGCCGAGCGGCTGCCGGATGGTCGTGGAGCTGCCCACGTGACAGCCGACCGCCGCACGCCGATGGCGCTCGTCGCCATCGGCGCGATCGCCGCTGCCCTGCTCGTGGGCCGGCCCGCCGGGCTGGGCGTGAGCGTCGTCGTGATCGCGCTGCTCGCCGTCGCGGCCCGTCCGCGGGGTGCCTGGGGCGTCGCCTTCTGGCTGCTGGCGGCGGCGCTGGCGGCCGTCGCCACGCTGCGGGCGGCGGGCTGGGTCGTCTGGCCGTCGCTCGTCTTCGCCGCCGCGCTCGCTTCGCTGGCGGCGGCCGGCGGCGCGGCCTGGTGGCCGGTCGCGGCCGGGATCGGACGCGTGGCGCGGATCGACCGCGGGGTCGAGCTGGTCGCCCGCGCGTCGGCCCCGCCGCGGATGAGCTGGGTGACGGGCGCCGGCATCGCCGTCGTCCTGCTCTCGGTGTTCGTGCCTCTGTTCGCCACCGCCGACGCCGCCTTCGCGCACCTGCTCGGCGAGCTCGTCCCGAACCAGGCGCTCGACCTGCCGGGCGCGCGCATCGCGACCTGGATCGGCGTGATCGCCGTCGGCGGCGGGCTCCTGTGGGCGGGCCGCGCCCCCGTCGTCGAGCCGGTGCCGCCGGCGGGCTCCAGGCTCGGCCGCACCGAGTCGACCGTCCCGCTGATCGCGCTGGTCACCCTCTTCGCGGCCTTTGTCGCGCTGCAGCTCTCCGCGCTGTATGCCAGCCACGACTACGTGCTGAGCACCGCCGGCCTGACCTACGCCGAGTACGCGCGCGAGGGCTTCGCGCAGCTGCTCGTCGCCGCCGCGCTGACGCTGGCGGTGATCGCCGCCGCCGCGCGCTGGGCGAGCGTGAGCCGGCTGCTGCTCGGCGCCCTCTGCGTGCTCACACTCGTCGTGCTCGCCTCGGCGCTGACCCGGCTCGGCCTCTACATGGACGCCTACGGGTTCACGCGCCTGCGGCTGTCGGCGGAGGCGGTGATCTTGTGGCTCGGCGCCGTGTTCGCCCTGCTCCTGATCGCCGGCGCCGCCCGCCGCTGGGGCTGGCTGCCGCGCGCGACGGTGGCCCTCACCGCCGCCGCCATGCTGGCCTTCGCGGTCTCCGACCCGGACCGCCGGATCGCGGCGGAGAACCTGAAGCGCACCGGGCCCGTCGACGAGCGAGTGCTGCGCGGCCTCAGCGCCGACGCCGCGCCCGCGCTGCCGTGCCGCCTGCGCAAGGAGGTCGAGCCGGACGGGGCGATCGCCTTCAACCTCGGTCGCTCGCGGGCGCGCCGGGACGCCTGCGCGCCCTAGCGCTACGCTCGATTCATGGCGGAGCATTCGGAGGCCATCGAAGCCGCGTTCACGCAGCAGGCGGAGGCCTTTGAGGACCCGCAGTACAACAGCCTGTTCACGACCGACTCGGAGTGGCTGTTCGACCGGCTGCCGCTGACCGAGGACGACCTGGTGCTCGACGTGGCGGCCGGAACCGGCCACGTGGCGCGCCGGATGGCGCCCAAGGTGCGCGCCGTGGTGGCCACCGACGCCACCGAGGCGATGCTCGAGGCAGGCCGGATCGAGGCCAAGCGCGCGGCGCTCAAGAACGTCGTCTTCATGCAGGCCGACGCGTCCAGGCTGCCGTTCCTGGACGCCTCGTTCGACATCGTGGTCTCGCGCTTCGCCGTCCATCACTTCGAGGATCCGCGGGTGCAGATCGCCGAGATGCGCCGCTGCCTGCGGATGGGAGGCCGGCTGGCGATCGCCGACCTGGTCTGCGACCCCGACACGGAGGTCGCGGAGTTCCAGAACCACCTCGAGCGGCTGCGCGACCCCTCGCACACGCGGATGCTCTCGCTCGAGAAGCTGGCCGACATGGTGAACAGCACCGACGTCGAGTTCCGCGACGTCGAGCGCACCCTCGGCCCGTGGCTGGAGCAGACGCAGACGCCGCCGGATGCGCGCGCCGAGATCCGCGAGGCGCTCGAGGCCGAGCTGGCCGGCGGCCCGGCGACGGGCTTCCGGCCGCGCGAGATCGACGGCCAGCTGCGCTTCCTGCACACGGCTGCGTCGATCATCGCCTGAGGAACGTCTCGACGCGCTCGCGGAACTCCGCGCTGCCGTAGACCTCGCGCACGAGATCGTCTCCGTCCGGCACGGGGCGGAGGCGCCGCAGCGCCTCCTTGGTCGCCCACATGGTCATCACGGCGTGGCCGGCGAGCAGCTCGCACAGCTCCTCCACGCGCGCGGCCGCGTCCTCGACGACCTCGGTGGCGAGCCCGATCGCCAGCGCCTCGCGAGCCTCGACGCGCCGCGCGGTGAACACGATGTCCTTCACGCGCGCCTCGCCGAGCAGGGCGGCCAGGCGCGCGTAGTTCTCCATCGACAGGCAGTTGCCGACCGTGCGCGCGATCGGCAGCCCGAAGACGGCGGCGGGCGTGCAGATGCGCAGGTCGCAGGCGGCCGACAAGGCAAGCCCGCTGCCCATCGCGAAGCCGTCGACCAGCGCGATGGTCGGCTTGCGCACGCGCTCCAGCCGGCCGACGATGCGGTCGATCGTGCGCTCGTACTCGAGCCCGTCCTCGCCGCCGGAGAACTCGAGGAACTGGCGGATGTCGGTGCCGGCCACGAACGCCTTCTCGCCGGCGCCGCGCAGCACGAGCACGCGCACGTCGTCCTCCGAGTCGGCCCTCTCGCAGCACGCGTGCAGCTCCTCGTACATCGCGAAGGTCATCGCGTTGTGGGCCTCGGGCCGGTTGAACGTCACCCACGCGGCCGGCCCGCGCTGCTCCCACTCGACGCTCACAGCGCCTCGATCTCCTCGTCGGAGAAGCCCGCCTCGCGCAGCACCTCGGCGGTGTGCTCGCCGATCTGCGGCGCCGTGCGGCGGATGGCGCCCGGCGTACCGCTCAGCTTCACCGGGATGCCGAGCATGCGCACCCCGTCCATCTGCACCTCCATCTCGCGCGCCTGCGTGTGCGGGTCCTCGAACACCTGGCGATAGTCGTGGATCGGGCCGCACGGGACGCCCGCCTCGATCAGCGTCTCGACCCACTCGTCGGTGGTGCGGGCGCACAGCGCCGTCTCCAGCTCGGTCGCCAGCTCGGGCCGGTTGGCCATCCGGTCGTCGTTGCTCGCGAAGCGCGGGTCCTCGACCAGCTCGGGCCGGCCGATCGCCTCGCACAGCTTCTGCCACAACTTCTGGTTGTTGCCGCCGACCGTGACGTGCCCGTCGGCGGTGCGCAGCGCCTGGTAGGGCGCGGTCACCCGGTGCGCGGACCCGTGCGGCTGGGGGACGCCGCCGGTGGACCACAGCTCGGCCGTCTCCCAGATCGACAGCGCCAGAGCGCCCTCGAACAGCGACGTGTCGATCCGCTGGCCCTCGCCGGTGCGCTCGCGCGCGATGACCGCGCTGAGGATCGCCACCGCGCAGAACAGGCCGGCCGACAGGTCGCCGATCGGGATGCCGCACTTGACCGGGTTCCCATCGGGCTCGCCGGTCACGCTCATCACGCCGGAGAGGCCCTGGGCGATCAGGTCGTAGCCCGGCCGCTGCGCGTACGGGCCGGTCTGGCCGAAGCCCGACACGCTGGCGTAGATCAGGCGCGGGTTGAGCTCGGACAGCTCGTCCCAGCCGGCGCCGAGCTTGGCCGCCACGCCGGGCCGGTAGTTCTCGAGCACGACGTCGGCCTCGCGCGCCAGGCGATGGAGGACGGCCCGGTGCTCCTCCGACTTGAGGTTCAGCGCGATCGAGCGCTTGTTGCGGTTGACCGCGAGGAAGGACTGGGCGCCCATCGACTGGCGCGTCGAGTCGCCCTCCAGCGGCTCGACCTTGATCACGTCGGCGCCCATGTCGCCGAGCACCTGGCCGCAGAACGGGCCGGCCATGACCTGCGTGAGCTCCAGGACCCGCAGGCCCGCCAGTGCGCTCACACCAAGGCCGGCTCGCGCTCGAGCAGCGCCATGGCGGCCTCCACGCCGCTGCCCGCCACCGGCACGCCCGCGAGCCGCAGGCCCATCTCGACGCCGCTCAGCGTGCCCATGAGCATGAGGTCGTTGAAGTCGCCCAGATGGCCGATCCGGAAGACGCGGCCGGCGAGCTTGCCGAGCCCGGCGCCGAGCGACATGTCGAAGCGCTCGAGGATGATCTTGCGGACCGCGTCGGCCTCGGGGGTCATCACCGCGGTCAGCGAGCCGGAGTGCTCGCGCTCGTCGGCGCACAGGACCTCGAGCCCCCACCCGTGCACCGCAGCGCGGGTCGCGGCCGCGTGCCGCTGGTGGCGGGCGAACACGTTCTCGAGCCCTTCCTCGCGCAGCATGGCGATCGCCTCGCGCAGGCCGTAGAGCAGGTTGGTGGCCGACGTGTAGGGCCAGTAGCCGGCGCGGTTGGCCTCGATGATCGGCTCCCAGTCCCAGTACGAGCGCGGCAGCCGCGCGGTTCTCGACGCGGCCAGCGCCTTCTCGCTGATCGCGTTGAAGCTCAGGCCGGCCGGCAGCATCAGCCCCTTCTGCGATCCGCCGACCGTCACGTCGACGCCCCACTCGTCGTGGCGGTAGTCGATCGAGGCCAGCGAGGAGATGGTGTCGACCAGCAGCAGCGCGTCCGAGCCGGCGGCGTCCATCGCCGCGCGCACCTCGGGCACGCGGCTGGTGACGCCGGTGGAGGTCTCGTTGTGCACGACCATCACGGCCGCGATCGAGGGGTCCTGCCGCAGCACGGCCGCGACCTTGTCGGGGTCGACGCCGTGGCGCCAGTCGCCCTCCACCCAGTCGACCTCGAGCCCGAAGCGCTCGGCCAGGCCCTTCCAGAGCGTCGCGAAGTGGCCGGTCTCGAAGGCCAGCACGCGGTCGCCGGGGGAGAGGGTGTTGACGAGCGCCGCCTCCCAGGCGCCGGTGCCCGAGGCCGGGTAGATCACCACCGGGCCCTCGGTCCGGAAGACCTCCTGCATGCCGTCCAGGACCTCGTGTCCGAGCTCCGCGAAGTCCGGTCCGCGGTGGTCGATGGTGGGCGCGTCGATGGCGCGCAGCACCCTGTCCGGCACGTTGGTCGGGCCGGGGATCTGAAGGAAATGCCGCCCCACGATGGAACGACTACCCGCCACCGCATCGTGGTAAGACCTTTCCGAGTTGGCCATCCAGATCCGGGAGGCAGGAGACCGGCGCGCGAGCGCCGGGAGGGACCTCTCCGCTGCTCTGCGGCGCGAGTTGAGCGACGTGCGCGACGACGCGTACACGCGCCATCTCTACGCGAGCGACGCCAGCATGTTCGCCCGCGAGCCGCTGGTGGTGGCCTGTCCCCGCGACGCCGCCGAGGTGGCCGCCGCGATCGCCGTCGCCGGGCGGTTCGGCGTGCCGGTGGTCTCGCGCGGCGGCGGCACGAGCCTGGCCGGGCAGACGGCCGGGCAGGGCCTGGTGCTCGACACCTCCCGCTACATGAACGCGATCGGGGAGATCGACACCGAGCGGCGGCGCGTGCGGGTCGGGCCGGGCGTCGTGCAGGAGGACCTCAACCGCGCGGCGCAGACGCTCGGCTTCGGGTTCGGGCCCGACACCTCCACCTCCAACCGGGCCACGATCGGCGGGATGATCGGCAACAACTCGTCGGGCAGCCACTCGATCGTCTACGGCACCACCGTCGACCACGTGCATGAGCTGGAAGCCGTGCTGGCCGACGGCACGCGGACGACGCTGGGCCCCGAGGCCGGCCCGTTCCAGGACGAGCTGCGCGCGATCCTGAGCGACCACGCCGACTCGATCGCCACCGCGTATCCGAAGCACTGGCGCCAGGCGGGCGGCTACCGGCTCGACTACCTGGCGCGCGAGTTCAACCTGGCGCGGCTGGTGACCGGCTCCGAGGGCACGCTCGTCGCGATCACCGAGGCCGAGGTGGGCCTGGTGCCGCTGCCGAAGGCGCGCATGTTCGCGGTCGGGCACTTCGAGTCGGTCGCCGACGCGGTCGCGGCCACTGGCGCGGCGCTGGCGCTCGAGCCCGCGGCGGTCGAGATGATCGACAGCACGATCCTCGAGCTGTCGCGCTCCAAGCACGAGTACCGCGCGCTGTCGGAGACGATCGAGGGCGACCCGGGAGCGCTGCTGTTCGTGACCGTGTTCGCGGACACGCCCGACGAGGCGCGCGCCCAGCTGGACCGCCTGGAGTGGGAGCCCTACCACACGATCGTGGCCGAGACGGCGGCCGAGCAGGAGGCGCTGACCAAGGTCCGCAAGGCCGGGTTGGGCCTGCTGATGGCGGCCAGCGAGGGCGCCCGCCGTCCTCTGGCGTTCGTCGAGGACACGGCGGTGGCGCCCGAGCGACTGGGCGACTACGTGGCCGCCTTCCGCGAGGTGCTCGACCGCCACGGGCTGAGCGCCGGCTGGTACGGGCATTGCTCGGTCGGCTGCCTGCACATCCGCCCGTTCGTCGATCTCACGGAGCCGGGCGGGATCGAGACGATGCGATCGGTCGCGGAGGAGATCCTCGACCTGGTGGTGGAGTTCGACGGCGTCAACTCGTCCGAGCACGGCGACGGCCGCGCTCGCAGCGAGTTCAACCGGCGCGTGTTCGGCGACGACCTCTACGAGGCGTTTCGCAAGGTCAAGGCGCTGTTCGACCCCGACGGGCGGCTCAACCCCGGGGTGATGGTCGACGCAGCGCCGATGACCGAGGACCTGCGCGACCCGGCGCTGCCGCCCGCCGGCCCGCTGCAGACGCGGCTGCACTTCCCGGACGGCATGCGCGCGGCGGCCGACCGCTGCCAGCGGATCGGCGCGTGCCGCAAGACCGGCGTCGGCGTCATGTGCCCGTCCTACATGGCCACGCGCGAGGAGGAGCACGCCACGCGCGGGCGGGCGAACGCGTTGGTCAAGGCGCTGTCGACGCCCGATCCGGCGGCCGCGATGGGGGACGAGCGGCTGCACGAGATCCTCGACCTCTGCCTCGAGTGCAAGGCGTGCAAGAGCGAGTGCCCGCTGAGCGTCGACATGGCGTCTTTGAAGGCGGAGTTCCTCTCGCACTACCAGGACGTGCACGGGGTGCCGCTGCGCTCGCGGATGTTCGGGTCGATCCGGGCTTTGAACCGGCTCGGCTCGGCGACCGCGCCGCTGTCCAATCTCGCGCCGCGGCGGCTGCTCGAGCGCGTGGCGGGCATCGATCGCCGCCGTCCGCTGCCGCGCTTCGCGCGCGACACGCTGTTGCGCTGGGATCGTCGGCGATCGCGGTCCACGGGTCGCGAGCTGGTGTGGCTCGCCGACTCGTTCACCACCTTCACGGAGCCGGCGATCGGGCGCGCAGCGATCGAGCTGCTGGAGGCGGCGGGCTGGTCGGTGCGGGTGGAGAGCGGCGGCTGCTGCGGGCGGTCCTCGATCTCCAAGGGCCTGCTGGACCGCGCGCGCGGGATGGCGGAGGACATGACCGAGCGGCTGGCGCCCTACGCGGAGCGCGGCGTGCCGATCGTCGGCTGCGAGCCTTCCTGTCTTCTTACTTTGCGCGAGGAGCACCTCCAGCTGCAGCCCGGGAACGAGCGGGCGCGCGTGGTGGCCTCGCAGGCGAAGCTGGTGGAGGAGCTGCTGGTGGAGGCGATCGACGACGGCTCGCTGAAGCTCGATCCGGGCTCGCGCGTCGCCGGTTCGCGGATCGTCTTCCACGGTCACTGTCATCAGAAGGCCCTGGCGGGTACCAAGGCAACCGTGGAGCTGCTCAAGCGGATCCCGGGGGCCGAAGTGGTGGAGCTCGACGCCGGCTGCTGCGGCATGGCCGGCTCGTTCGGGTTCGAGGCCGAGCACTACGAGCTGTCGATGCAGATCGGCGAGCTCAGGCTGTTCCCGGCGTTGCGAGGAGAGGACGCCGGCACTCTGGTCGCCGCGACCGGAGTCTCATGCCGTCAGCAGATCGGGCACGGAGTGGGTCGGGAGGCCCGTCATCCCGTGCAGATCGTGAGGGAGGCGCTGTAAGCGACCGCAGGGGGTCTCATGTCCAACGAACTCATCTCAATACTCGTCCTCGTAGGGATCTTCGTGCTCGGCACGACGCTGCCGCTCAATATGGGCGTGCTCGGCATCGTCGCCGCGTTCGTGCTCGGTGCAGCGCTGGGAGTGTCGGAGGACGACATCGTCGCCGGCTTCCCGGGCGATCTGTTCGTGATCCTGGTGGGTGTCACCTACCTGTTCGCGATCGCGTCGAACAACGGGACGGTGAACTGGCTCATCCACGCGGCGGTCCGCGCCGTCGGCGGCCGGGCGGCCGCCATCCCGTGGGTGTTCTTCTTCGTCACCGCGGTCCTCACGGCGTCCGGCGCGGTCGTCCCGGGCGCGGTGGCGATCATCGCTCCGATCGGGCTCGGCTTCGCCGTCGCCTACGGCATCAACCCGGTGCTGATGGGCCTGATGATCATCAACGGCGCGACGGCCGGCGGGTTCTCGCCGATCAGCGTGTTCGGCAGCATCGTCAACGGGGTCGTGGAGCGCGAGGCGCTGGCCGAGGACGCCATGCTGCTGTTCCTCTCGTCGTTCCTGTTCAACTTCGCGCTGGCCGTCGTGACCTTCTTCATCTTCGGCGGTCCCAAGCTGCTGCGCAAGCGCGTCACGACCGACGACGGCGACGAGTCGGCCGGCCGCTTCGAGCGGCGCAAGGAGGAGGAAGCCGCCGCGAGTGGCGGGCGGCCGCCGATGGCGGGCGGCTCGGCGGCGACCTTCGACGCCGACGAGATGCCCCAGCTCGACCGCGACAAGATCTTCACGCTGATCGGCATCGCGACGCTGATCGTGGTCGTGCTCCTGCTCGAGGTCAATGTCGGCTTCGTCGCGCTCTCGATCGCGCTCGTGCTCTCGCTGATCTCGCCGCAGGCGACCAAGGACGCGGTGTCGAAGGTCGCCTGGCCGACCGTCCTGCTGATCTGCGGCATCGTGATGTACGTGACCCTGCTCGAGAACATCGGCACCATCGAGTGGCTCGGCAACCAGGTCACGAAGATCGGCTCGGCGCTGCTCGCGGCGCTGATCATCTGCTACATCGGCGGCGCGGTCTCCGCGTTCGCGTCGACGACGGGCATCCTCGGAGCGCTGATCCCGCTCGCGGTGCCGTTCCTGGAGACGGGAGCGGTCGGAGCCGTCGGCCTGATCATCGCCCTGGCGATCTCCTCGTCGGTCGTCGACTCCTCGCCGTTCTCAACGAGCGGCGCATTGACGGTGGCCAACACACCGGAGGAGAAGCGCGACTACGTGTTCAAGAGGCTCATGCAGTGGGGCATGAGCATGGTCCTCATCGCCCCGCCGGTCGCGTGGCTGATCTTCGTGGTGCCTGGCTGGCTGTAGCAGCTAGCAGCGACCGGGCTTCTGCCTGCCGGGCGGGTCGCACAGCTCCCGCTTGGCAGGCAGCTTCCGGCTGCGCATCGTGTAGCGGACGATCTTGCCCATCGTGTCGGGCGCCGTGATCTTGAGCTCGATCACGGCTCCCGGCGCGAGCTGGTCGTCCTTGAAGAGGCTGGTCGCGTTCGCCCTGCGATTGCGGACGCGGAGCTTCTTGGCCTTCTTGAACGGGCAGCCGCCGCCCTTGCACTTCACCGTCGCCTTGCCGCCGGCGGGCAGGTCCCGCAGCCGCAGGTTGTCAACCAGCGTGTAGTCCGTGAACGCGATCCAGTTGTTCGCGATCCGCGCGCGGTTGGTGCGCCAGTCCGCGTCACCGCCTCGGCAGTCCTCATTGATCCCGTTGCGCGGCTTGTCCTTCGCGCCTGGCTTGACCGCTGCGTTGTTGTCGTTGCAGTCGGTCGGCGCGAACACGCCGTCGCCGTCCGCGTCCGCGTCGCCGCCGGAACAGTCATCGTCGGCGCCGTTGGTCGGGATCTCGCGGTGCGCCGGGCCGAACGTTCGGATTGCTGTCGTTGCAGTCGGCGGCGTGCGGGGAGCCGTCGTTGTCATCGTCGCGCGGCGACCGATTGACGATCTCGCAGTCCGCGTCGACGTTGTCGTTCCAGTCCGCGTTGACCGTGTCGCTCTCGGACCCGCAGACGATCGAGTCGATCTCGCGGTCCTGTGCGTTGATGGTGTCGCTCCCGGCGCCGCCGTCGAATACGTCCGCGCCGCCGAGCCGGTCAATGTGTCAGGCGATCCAAAGCCGCGAAGCCGGTTCGCGAGTCGCCGATCCCGTGAGAGAGTCGACGCTCGGGCTTCCGTCGAGGTTCTCGACGTCCGTCATCACGTTGAGGAGGAACGGCGACGGGCCATCGTTGACGAGCCCGTCGATCGAGGCGATCACGGGACCGGCCGAGAAGGTCACGGTGTCCGTGCCTGAGCCGCCGCTGAGTATTCCGCCGCCGAGATTGGGACGCAGCGTGTCGTCGCCATCGTCCCCGTTCAGCGTGTCGTTGATCGGGCCTCCACCCAAGTCGTCGTTGCCGATGCCGCCGTTCTGCACGCTGATCAACTCGTTGAATCCGTCCGCGGCGACGGACGAGATCCTGATCTGGTCGTCCCCGCCGGCGAGGTTGAACACGACGATGGCGGTGTCCGGTGGGCACAACGGGATGCCGCCGCCGTTCGTGCCGCACCCGTTCATCGGGTTGATGTCGGTCCCCGGCCCCTCGAAAAAGCCGTAGGCGGGCGCGCCGGCCGCGCCGGGGTCAGCGATGTTGTCGATCGTGATCTCGTCGCGCGTATCGGACGTGTCGTTGAACGTGGCCGTCTGCGGGGGTGGGCCCCCGCTGTAGCTGAGGGTGCCGTTCGCCCACGCCACCGCCGGGAACGCCAGCATCACCACCACGACCACGACCAACGCTCGTCCGTGACCCATCGGCGCGACCCTCTCAATCCGACCCGCTCGAAGTCAACTGCGACAATCCCCTGATGGCCGAGGAGGCTCCCCACGAACGCCGCCCGCGGATGCCCACCCAGCCCGGCGGCGACGACAACAAGCCGAAGAGCTTCTGGCGGACCATCGGGATGCGGTTCTGGGTCCTCGTCGTCGTCCTGCTCGTCCTGAACTACATCACCGTCTCGATCTTCGCCCCCGGCCGTGAGGAGTCGGTGACGATCCCGTATCAGCCCGACTTCGTCGGCCAGGTCGAGGCGGACAACGTGACGAAGATCTCGACGACCGGCACGGCGGTGAGCGGCGAGTTCAAGAAGGAGTTCAAGCCGTCGACCGACAAGGACGCCAAGGCGGCGAAGAACTTCGAGACCGAGATCCCGACGTTCGCCGACAACGAGGCGCTGTCGGCGCTGCTCGAGGACCACGACGTCACGATCGAGGCCGAGCCGGTCAACCAGGGGCGTGGGTTCCTGCTCAACCTGATCCTCGGCTTCGGCCCGGTGATCCTGCTCGTCGCCCTCTTCGTCTGGATCTGCGCAGCGCCGCCGGCGGGCAGATGAACGCGCTCGGCTCCTTCGGGCGGTCGCGGGCCCGCCGGATCGAGGGCGCGCAGACCAACATCACGTTCGACGGACGTCGCCGGCATCGACGAGTCCAAGCAGGAGCTCACCGAGGTCGTCGACTTCCTCAAGAACCCCGACCGCTACCGCAAGCTCGGCGGCCGGATCCCGCGCGGCGTGCTGCTCGCCGGCCGCCCCGGCACCGGCAAGACGCTGCTCGCCCGCGCCGTCGCCGGCGAGGCCGGGGCGCCGTTCTTCTCCGTCAGCGCCTCCGAGTTCGTGGAGGCCATCGTCGGCATTGGCGCCAGCAGAGTCAGAGACCTCTTCCGGCAGGCCAAGGAGGCCCAGCCCGCGATCATCTTCATCGACGAGCTCGACGCGATCGGCCGATCGAGGAGCTCCGGCCAGGCCGGGTTCGGCGGCAACGACGAGCGCGAGCAGACGCTCAACCAGATCCTCACGGAGATGGACGGCTTCGAGTCCAGCGCCGCCGTGATCGTCGTCGCCGCGACCAACCGGCCCGAGGTGCTCGACGCCGCGCTGCTCCGCCCGGGCCGCTTCGACCGCCGCGTCACCGTCCCGCCGCCCGACAAGGACGGGCGCCGCCAGATCCTCATGGTCCACACGAGGTCGCTGCCCCTCGCCGATGACGTGAACCTCGACAGCATCGCCAGCACCACGCCCGGCATGGTCGGCGCCGACATCGCCAACCTCTGCAACGAGGCGGCGCTCCTCGCCGCCCGGCGCGGGCACGAGCAGGTCAACCACGCCGACTTCACGGACTCGCTGGAGAAGATCGTGCTCGGCGCGCCGCGCGGTCTGGTGCTGTCCGACGAGGAGAAGCGCCGCACGGCCTACCACGAGGCCGGTCACGCACTCGTCGGCATGCTCACCCCGGGCGCCGACCCCGTCCGCAAGGTCTCGATCATCCCGCGCTCGATGTCGCTCGGCGTGACGATCTCGGCCCCCGACGTCGAGCGCACGAACTACGACGAGGAGCACCTGATCACGCGGATCAAGGTCGCGCTCGGTGGCCGCGTCGCGGAGGAGATCGTCTACGACTCGATCAGCGCCGGCGCCGAGTCCGACATCCAGCAGCTCACCGCCATCGCCCGCCAGATGGTCGGCCGCTGGGGCATGAGCCGCGCCATCGGCCCGATCGCCGTCCTGCCCAGCGAGGGCCAGAACATGCTGTTGCCAGGCGCCTCCCAGACCAGCGAGGCCACCCAGCAGCTCGTCGACGAGGAGGTCCGCCGGATCGTCGACGACGCTCACGCAGCCGCCTCGAAGCTCCTTGCCGAGCATCGCGAGCAGCTCGATTCGCTGACCGAGGCGCTGCTGGCCGCCGAGACGCTCGACGAAGACGACGCCTACGCGGCTGCGCGTGTGCCGCGGGAGCGCGAGCCGGCGCCCACGCCGGCATAAATCCTTCTTATCGCATCGTAAGAACGATCATTTGAATTGATGGCGACATGGGCCCACCATGGAAGCCATGTTCATTCCCATCGATGTCGAAGCCCTCTCACGCCGCGCGCTGCGCGGGTACGGTCCCGAGGACCCGGCCCCGCTTCAGCCCACGGCTCGCCCGCGCTGGACGCCCGTGTCGCCCTTCTCGAGGCGCTCGCGCGCCTCGGGCCGCAGGACGCCGTCCTCGGTCAGGTAGTCGCGCCATGAGCGCGTCGGCGCGTATCCGAGCCTCTCCACTGCCCTAGCCGAGGACGTCCCCGAGGCGTCCTCGCGGTCGAGCTCGCGCAGCTCGACCTCGGGGTGGAGGCGGCTCATCATCTCCGCCAGCGGCCGCCCGGCGCAGTTGTCCGGCGAGGCGATGTAGAAGACCTCGTGGCCGGGCAGGTCGCTCTCGGCCGCGAGCCGCAGCGCATCGGCGAGGTCATAGACGTCGATGTAGGCCCAGAAGCTCGCGCTCTCCTCGTCGGGATCGCGCAGGAACGGGGCGAGGTTGCGCTCGTAGTTGCCCTCCCACTGCACCCACGACGGCCGGATCGAGATGCAGCGGATGTCCGACCGCCGCACCGCCGCGTCCATCAGCTGCTCGCCGAAGTGCTTGGCGAGCGCGTACGGGTCCTGGGGCAGCGCCGGGTAGTCCTCGTCGATCGGCGCGTACGGCCGCGGCACCTCGCGCTCGAAGAAGAAGATCCCGGGCACCGTCTCGCTCGAGACGTTCACGAAGCGCCCGACGCCCCAGCGCACGGCCGCCTCGAGCACGTTGAACGTCGCCATCAGGTTGTTCTGGAACACCGTGTGCTGCGGGTGGTGTAGCGGATCGGGGATCGCCGCCGCGTGGACGACCGCGTCGTGGCCGCGCACGACGGCGAACGCGTCGCCGGCGTTCGTGAGGTCGGCCTGGCGGTACTCCGGCCCGCTCGAGCGCTCGAACACCGCGGGGCCGAGATCGACTGCCGTTACGTCGTGACCTGCCTCATCCAACGCGGTCACGGTCGCGGAGCCGACCTTGCCGCGGGAACCCGTGACGAGAATCTTCATGGCGGCGGAAGTAGATCACGCCGTAGCCGACCGAGAGCACGACGAGCGCCAGCGACAGCACCGGGATGTCGATCGCCGCGGCCGACCGGCCCGCCTCGGCGGCCGGCGCGCCTTCGCTTCCATAGCTCCAGACCATCAGCGCCAGCAGCTCCGCGACCAGCAGCGCCATCGCCGTCCGGTGGAACACGGGCGGCAACCCGAGATGCGGGAAGAGCATGAAGCACGCGAACATGCCCCAGATCGTGGCGGCGGCGGCCAACTCCACAATCACCATGGTGCCGGGAGCGCCCGCGCTTGTCGACTGAAGCGAGCCGCGCCCGCGGCGCGGTCGCGGCGCTGTTCCTCGTCAACGGGGCGATGACGGGCAACCTGGTCCCGCGCTTCCCGGACCTGAAGGCCGAGCTCGGGCTCTCCAACACCGCCTTCGGCTCGGCCATTGGCGCCTACGGGCTCGGGGCGCTCGCGCTCGGGCTCCTGGGTGGGTTGCTGGTGCGGCGGTTCGGGTCGCGCCGCGTGGCGTGGGTGAGCTCGGTGGCGATCGCCGCCAACCTCACGCTGATCGGCCTCGCGCCGTCGTGGCTCGCGCTGGCCGCCGTGCTGGCGGTGGCGGGCGCCCTGGACTCCTACGCCGACATCGGCGCCAACGCCCATGGCCTGCGCGTGGAGCGTCTCTACGGCCGCTCGATCCTCAACTCGCTGCACGGCGTGTGGAGCATCGGCGCCGTGGTCGGCGGCGTCATGGGCTCCGCCGCCGCCGGGCTCGACATCGCGGTCGACGTCCACCTGACGGCCGCCGCGTGCCTGTTCGCGGCGGTGGCGCTCGCCGCGTCGCGCTTCCTGCTGCCCGGGCCCGACGACGCGGCTCCTGCCGCGCCCGGCCACCTGAGGCTCGCCCACGGCATCCTCGCGCTCGGCCTGATCGCCGCGATGGCGCAGGCGATGGAGGACACGACGGCGGCGTGGGGCGGCGTCTACCTGCGCGAGGAGCTCGGCGCGGCCGCGGCGGTCAGCGGCCTCGGCTTCATCGCGCTCCAGTCGACGCAGACGATCGGCCGCCTGCTCGGCGACCGCGTCGTCACCCGCTACGGCGACCGCACGGTCGCCCGGGCGGGAGCCGCGCTCGCCGCCGTCGCCATGGCGACGGCGCTCGCGTTCCCCGGCATCGCGATCACCATCGTCGCCTTCGGGCTCGTCGGCGCGGGCATCGGCACGCTCATCCCCGGCGCCATGCGCGCCGCCGACCGCCTGCTCCCCAACGGCATGGGGCTGATGCTCGTGGGGACCGTGCTGCGGATCGCGCTGCTGGTCGTGCCGCCGCTGGTCGGCGTCCTCGCCGACGCGTCGAGCCTGCGCGCCGCCCTGCTGGTGATGCCCGCGGGCGCCGCGCTGGTCGTCCTGCTGGCCCCGGCGCTGCAGCGAAAGCCCGGCTAACCGGCACCGTCGACGGGATCCTGCGGCACCTCGGCTCCCTCGTCATCAGGAACGTCTGTCTCTCCGCCGGGCTCCGTGAGATCGTCGCACGCATCGCCGATCTCGTCGCCGTCGGCGTCCTCCTGTTCCGAGTTCGGGACCGTGCGGCAGTTGTCCTCGTCATCGAGCACGGTGTCGTTGTCGTCGTCGGGGTCGCACGCGTCGCCGCGGCCGGCGCCGTTCGTGTTCTCCTGGCCCGGGTTCGGGACCGTGCGGCAGTTGTCCTCGTCATCGAGCACGGTGTCGTTGTCGTCGTCGGGGTCGCACGCGTCGCCGCGGCCGGCGCCGTTCGTGTCCTCCTGACCCGGGTTCACCACGCCGGGGCAGTTGTCGTTGGCATCCGCGAAGCCGTCGCCGTCGCGGTCGCCGCCGGCGTCGACGAGCGGCACCTGACCGCCGAACAGCGGCGTGGACCGCAGCGGGTCGCCGCCGAGCAGCTTCGGCACGGTGAGCGCTGCGCCGACGATCAGGAACCCGATCAGGCCGACGACCAGCGCCGCTCGGATGTGGGACAAGCCGCCGTGATGGCCCCCTGCGGGAGCCCGCCGCACGGCGCGTAGGAGCGGCTCTCCGAGCGCATGATCGACGAAGACCGTGATCACCGGGACCAGCAGGGCCCCGACGACGACGCCGGGCTTCCAGAGGATCGCCGTCGCGAGCACGCCGGCAAGCGAAGCGCCCATCGAGACGCTCAGACGGATGAGGGCGACGACGATCACGTCTACCGTTCAGGAGGGCAGGAGGGCGCGAGAAATACGCTCAGCGGTGGAGGACGGTGAGCTTCGGCCAGCCGCCGAAGTGCTTGACGGCGATGGCGGCCGCCAACTCGGGCTCGAACGCCTTGCACGAGAACACGTCCACGTAGCAGCGGCCGGAGAACTCGTCGGCGTGGATGGTCAGCGAGCTGGTCTCGATGAACTGCATCGCCGACCAGCCCTCGAGCTCGCCCTCGCCGAACCGCTCGAGGCGCAGCGGGCCGTGCGGGACCATGTCGATCGCGTCGATCACGTCGGGCACGAAGCGCCGGATCGCGTCCGGGTCGGCGAGCCGCGTGCGGTCGCAGTCGTGCAGGTCGATGACGGCCATCATGCCCCAGGGCATGAGGGAGGCGGGCCGGGCGGCGGTGGCGGGTTCGAGCATGCGGCGGAGCTTCCCGGCCCGAACTTGTCGGCATGTTGACCAACGCTTGGCGATCTCTACCTGTCGGTGTTGTAGACCGGAAGCCGGGGTAATCCGCGTGCATGCGCATGGAAGCTCACACGGAAGCCCTGAGCGGCGCCGGGACCCGCCAGTCCGGCATCGCAGACAACATCGCCGAGCTGTCGGGCCGTCTCACCGCAGCCGGGGACGCGGCGTCGGGAGCGGGAGAGCCCGCCCTGCAGGAGGCCATGACCGGCGCCGTCCAGAGCTGGCAGGCATCGCTGGCCCTGGTGGCCGAGTCCGTCCACGGCCTCGGCGCGAACCTGGTGGCCGCCTCGCACGTCTACGCGTACGTCGACGAGACCGCGATCCCCGCCGGGTGACCCGATGGCCGAGTCGTTCGCCGGAATCACGGTCCCCGAGGGCACGCCCGAAACCGTCCGCGACGCCGCCCAGACCTTCCGCGGCATCGCCGGCGGGCTGCACGGCGTAAGCGGCGACCTGCAGACCATCCCCGGCCTGGTCGGCGACTGGCAGGGCCTTGCCGCCAGTGCCTTCCACGGCACGGTGCCGACCAACGGCGGCTGCATCAACGCGGCGGCCGAGGCCATGACCGCCTGCGCCGAGGCCGCGCGCACCTACGCCGAAGAGCTCCAGGGCGCGCAGAAGGAGGCCGAGGCCGCGATCGAGGACGCGCGCGACGCCCAGCGCCGGATCGACCAGGCGGAGACCGACCTCGAGAACGCCCTCAGCGCCCAGATCACCGCCTCCGACCAGATCATGTCGGCCGGCACGCGGCTCTCTTCGATGGTTCCGGATCCCGGCGCTTCCGCCGACCTCGACGCCGCCACCGCGGCGATGAACACCGCGCAGACCGCCGAGACCGACGCGCGCCGGCGGCTCGAGCAGGCGCAGGACGACCTCGAGCGCGCCCAGCGCCGCGGCGAGCGCGCCGAGAAGGCCGCCAAGGACGCGGCCAAGGCGGCCGCGGGAGCCTTCGAGGGCGTCGCCGGCGGCTCGCCGGCCGCCGCCGTCTTCGGCGGATCGCCGCATGCGATCGAGGGCGAGGTCCTCGCGCGCGTGCGCGCGGGCGATTACTCGGTGCTCGACGACGTCCCGATGAACTACCTGCCCGAGGACACCCAGCGGGCGATCGGCGCCGAGATGGCCAAGGACGCCGACCGCGCCGCGGTCAACGAGGGCGACCACTCGTTCGACCAGATGAAGGAGATCGTCGGCCGCTACGGCCACGACAAGGAGGTCGCGACCGGCTTCTACAACCAGCTCGGCGGCGACGGAGCCCGCGACTTCGTCTCCAACGTCGGCACCTTCCAGAGCGACATGAACGGCTGGGACGACCCCGACCTCGTCGGCGACTACGCGCCCTTCGCCACGCTGCTCGGGACCGCGACGCGCGCCGGCGGCCTCAAGAGCTCCTTCACCAGCGGCTTCCTGCAGCGCCAGTACACGCCGCGCGAGCGCCTCGGCGGCCACAACGAGCTGAAGGCGTTCGTGATGGCGGGCGACGCCGACAACTACGACAGTCGCTTCCTCTCCGAGGTCGGCGAGGAGATCCTCATCGTGCCGCTCGACCCCGAGAACGAGGACATCCCGGGGCACGCCGGCATCTCCGACCACCAGGACTTCATGAAGTACCTGGCCGGCAACGAGGAGGCCTCCGCCAGGCTGCTGGTGGGCAGGCACGGGCCGGACGACCACTTCACGAACGCGGAGGCGCTGCTGACCCACGCTGCGCGCTACACCGACGACGGCGAGGCGCTCGGCGCGCTGATCACGGCCGGGACGCACGACCTGCGGAGCGACAACATGGCGCTGGCCAACGACGCCGCGCACGTCGTCATCCAGGCCGCGCCCCCGCACGTCCAGCATCTCGGCGACGAGGCCAAGCCGGCGCTGGTCACGATCCTGGACGACCATATCGAGGACTTCGACTACGTGGCCGGCGAGTACGCGGAGGCGGGGACCGGGGATCGCTCCTCGGACGCCATCCAGGACCTCACGTACGACGAGGCGCAGAAGTACCTGACGGGGCTCTTCGGCGACGGCGACACGCGCGACCCTGCCACCAGGATCGTCGGCGAGCGCGTGGCCTACGACATCGACCAGGGCGCGATCCACCAGCGGACCGACTACGCCAACCGCGCCGGCGCGCTGGCGGAGATGGGCATGCTCTCCACCGTCGAGGCGGATCTCGATGAGGCGGGTACCAAGGACACCATGAACGGCCTCGCCACGAGCGCGTCCCAGAAGCTGATCGCGCTCACGCCGCCGGGGAAGGTGCCGGGCTTCGACCAGCTGTCGGGTGCCGTGCTCAAGGAGGTCTTCTCGACCGACAACGTCAAGTCGGTCCTGGAGCAGAGCGCCGCCGACCAGATGCACCTCATGGGCAGCCTCAAGAAGCTGACCGTCGCCGCCTACGTGGAGCACGGTCACCTGCCCGCGGAAGCGCTCAAGACGATCAACGACAACGGCACGATCAACGCCAACTTCGAGGGCAGCCCGACCGGGTCAGACGACGACATCGTCATGGGCGCCGACGGGAAGCCGCTCGCGTGGGACCTCGACGGCGACGGGCTGGAGCCATCCGAGCGGCAGATCACCGAGCGCGAGCTCTACGACGCGACGCTCGGCCCGGGCGAGGCCACGTACGAAGGCGTCATCGGACTGCACGAGAAGCACTGGGCGGCGCACAATCCCCCGGACATCGACGACCTGTCGGTGCCCGACGGGTTCAGGAACGACGATGCCAACTTCCTGGAGGGCATCTTCCCGGGCGACCAGGGCGCCGAGGACGTCATAGAGAGCGGGGGCCACGTGGCCGCCCGACAGGAGGACCTACGATGGAATCCCGTCGAGGGCGTCTACGACCTGCCCGTGGAGGCCGAGGACGGGACGAAGAGCGAGTTGCACTACCAGCACGACGGGAAGAAGTGGCAGCTGGTCGAGAAGATCGGAGGCACATGGCAGAACGTCGACTAGCGCTGCTGGCCGTCGCCGGTCTCGTGACGCTGTTCGCCGGCGGCTGCGGGGGCGATGAGCCCTCCGCCGCCGAGAAGCAGGTCAAGGAGGAGTTCGACCGCGCCGCGGCCTCGCGGCGGGAGGCTGTCGACCGGATGGTTGCCGACGGCAAGCTGCCGCCGGTGGCCACGCACGTCCTGAACACGAACGGGACGCTGAACGTCAACTTCATCGACGGGCCGATGGGCGACGACGACGTCGTCCGCACCAGCTCCGACGGCTCGAGCGGAAAGAAGCTCGCCTGGGACCTGGACCAGAACGGGAAGATCGACGAATCTGAGCGGACGATCACCGAGCGCGAGCTCTACGACGCGACGCTTCGGCATAAGCTCCCGGGTCACTATCGGCCCGCTGCCGTCGTCGCAGCTCGAGCCTGTCTACTTCCTGCTACCCGCCGCTTCAGCCGCCGACTTCCCTCTCGAGGGTTGGTGGCCCTTGAACGAGGGCAAGGGCCAGTCGGTACGCGACTGGTCGGGCAACGGCAACCACGGCTTCCTCGGGTCCACCCCGGCGGCCGACGCCAACGACCCCGCGTGGGTCAAGGGCATCTTCTTCGGCAGCGCGCTCAACTTCAGCGGTGACGACTACGTCACGATCCCCGACGGCACGTCGCTCGAGCAGCAGAAGCTCACGGTGTCGCTGTGGTTCCGCGCCAGCGGGTCGCCCGGCACCTTCAAGTACCTGATCGCCAAGGGCGCCCAGGACTGCACCGCCGCCTCGTACTCGCTGCAGACGCTGTGGCACGGCGGCCTCCAGTTCGTCCTCTGGAACGGGAGCCAGCAGTTCTTCTCCGGCGCCGCCGGCACCCAGATCTGGGACGGCAAGTGGCACCACGCCGCCGGCACCTTCGACGGCACCACGCCCAAGCTCTTCATCGACGGCAAGCTCGTGCCGGGCGGCAGCGTCGGCTCGGACCAGATCGACTACGCGGGCCCGGGTGGCGGCGCCACGATCGGCGGCTACCACGGGACCTGCGACCTGCTCTTCGCCGGCGACATCGACGAGGTGCACGTCTGGTCGAAGCCGCTGCCGGTCGACACCATCTGGGACCGGCTCAAGTGGCTGCTGGGCATTCCCGGCCGCGCGTAGTGTAGGGAAGGGAACCGATGACGCGCCGCTGCCTACGGGCGGCGGCGCGCTTCGCTTGTAGCGGAGAGGCGCCGACCGGAATCGAACCGGTGTACACGGCTTTGCAGGCCGCTGCGTAGCCACTCCGCCACGGCGCCGGAGCGGCTACATGGTAGAGAGTGGGCCATGTCCACCGACCGCGAGTTCGGGCCCGAGCTCTTCGCCTTCCTCCGCGAGCTGAAGGCCAACAACGAGCGCGAGTGGTTCAACGCGAACAAGGTCCGCTACGAGAACGACCTGCTCGAGCCGTCGCTGGCCTTCATCGAGGACTTCGGGCTCCGCCTGCCCGACATCAGCCCGCATCTGGTGGCCGATGCCCGTCGTCAGGGCGGGTCGCTGTTCCGCATCTACCGCGACACGCGCTTCGCCAAGGACAAGACGCCCTACAAGACGCAGGCGGGCATCTGGTTCCGCCACGAGCGGTCGAAGGAGGTCTACGCGCCGGGCCTCTACCTGCACCTGGCGCCTCGCGACGTGTTCGCGGGCGGCGGCATCTGGCACGCCGACACCAAGACCGCCCACGCCATCCGGCGCCGGATCGCCGAGGACCCCGACGGCTGGGCGGAGGCCAAGGCCGGGATCGAGCTGGCGCGCGGCGAGTCGCTCAAGCGCGTCCCGCCGGCCTTCGAGAAGGACCACGCCCACGCCGAGGACCTCAAGCGCAAGGACTTCGCCGCCATCCAGCGGTTCACCCAGAAGGAGGCAACGACGGTTGGATTCCTCGATCGCTACGAGGCCGCTTGCCGCGCCTTCACGCCGTTCATGCGCTTTCTCAGCCGCGCCGTCGGTGTGCCGTACTAGCTACTGCATATCCGATATCGCCTCGAGCCATCCACCCCACACGATCATCACGACCAGCAGCATCGGGTCGGCGATATCCGTAATTCCGGCGGCAAGCTCGAGATCGCCACGCGGGTCCCCGCCGCGCATCGCGGCAAGCGTGGTGCGGCCCTTCTTCAGCCGCCAGTTGCCGGTGAGCCCGCGCCTGAGCCGGTACGACTCACCTTCGTGGGTCACTGTCCCGCCCCAGCCGGGCCGGTAGCTTGCGAGCTGCTCGCCTGAGCGCTCGTCCGTCGCGACGCCGATCCAACCACGGCGCAGGCTGTGCACGTGAAACCGCAGTTCACGGTCGGCCAGGGACGCCGACGCGGTTCCGTCCGGGCCACGCATCAACACCGCGACGACACGGTCCTCCTGTTCGATGCAATAGGCGCGACGCTCGTGGTGCGGCACGAGCTTCAGCTGGGAGCCGGGGCGAAGTGGCCCTGCCGGCTGCGGCACCGGCAGCGCCGGGTCCAACTCGACGACCCGGTCGGGCACGACGCGCGTCGGCGCGCCGATGCCCGCAGCCATCGCATCGACCGCGTCGCGCCCCATGACGTGGCGCAGTGTGATCCGTATGTCCTTCCCCACGACCGTCACGCGGCGGTCGCCGGCGTCGACCTCCGTCGCTGCGGCCCGCAGCTCTGTCCGCGCCACCTCGTCGATGCGCGCCGGGCGGAACGGGACTTTCCTGGCGAACAGCAACCGGCGGTCGGTGACGACGGCGAATGCTCCTCTCGAACTGCAAACGACCGCTCCGTGCCGGACGATCTCAAAGGCGCAGCCCGACACTGCGAGGACCCGCTCCGTCGGCTCGAGCGCCCGACCGATCGCCCGCTGCTCACCGCGAGCCATGAAACGCGTGGCACCGAGCGTCGCTTGGACTGCGGCGCTGAGCTGGTCACGCCCTTCGGCCATCCAGCGGTGCTCGTGCATCTGGCGGCAACCGTATCCCCAACGGGGCGATGTGCTCTAGGGCCCGATGCCCAATGCGCTGACCGCGATCGGGATGCCGATCACGATCAGGATCGCGCCGATCACATCGAAGAAGAAGCCGTTGCGGACCATCTGCGTGATCGGGACCACGCCCGAGCCGTAGACGATCGCGTTCTGCGGCGTCGACACCGGCAGCATGAAGCCGAACGAGGCCGCGAAGGTCGCCGCCAGGGCGGGAACGAACGGGTCGACGCCCGCCGCCACCGCCACCGGGATGATGATCGGCACCACGACAGAGGCGCTGGCCGTGTTGCTCGTCGTCTCCGAGATCAGGATCGCCAGGACGACGGCGAAGATCGTGATCGTCAGCTCGGTGCTGATGCCGAGGGTGTCGGCGCCCCAGTTGCCGATCGTCTCCGCCAGCCCGGTGTCGGCGAGCAGCGCGCCGAAGATGATGCCCGAGCCGAAGAGGAGGATCGTGCCCCAGTCGATCTCCTTCGCCTCGTTCCACGTCAGCGTGAACTCGCGCTTCTCCCAGTTGGTCGGGAGCACGAAGAGCAGCGACGCGGCGAGGATCGCCACGATGCCCTCGTCGAGCCGGCCGCTCACGTCCTCGTAGACCTTCGACTCGTCGCCCGCGATGATCGCGACGATGCCCGGCACGATCCACAGCGTGACCGCCACGCCGAAGGCGATCAGCGTGTTCTTCTCCTTGCGCGACATCGGGCCGAGCTTGCTCCGCTCCTCGGCGACGTACTCCTCGACGCCCTCGAGCTTGCGGACCTCGGGCTTGTTGAGCGTCAGCAGGATCGCGCACAGTGCGACGAACATCAGGGCGCAGATCGGCAGTGCGGCGAGCACCCACTCGAGGAAGGAGATCTTCTCGCCCGTCGCCTCCTCGATCAGGCCGCGGCCGATGAGGTTCGGCGGGCTGCCGACCGGCGTCAGCAGGCCGCCGACGCTCGCTCCGTACGCGAGCATGAGCATCAGCGCGATGCCGACGCGGAGCCGGGTCGGGTCGATCTCGACGCTCTCGTCGGTCTTGCGGTCGTAGATGTTCGCGAGCGTGCCGAGGATGGCGATGGCGGTCGGCAGCAGCATCGCCACCGTGGCCGTGTTCGACACGAACGCCGACAGAAGGCAGGTGACCGCGCCGAACGCGACGATGGTGCGCCGCGAGCTCTTGCCGACGCCAGGCACGGCCAGCACTCGGAATGCGAAACGGCGCGCGACGCCGTGACGCAGCATCGCCTGGGCGATGATGAACGCGCCGATGAAGACGAACACCGTCGCCGACCCGAACGGCGCCAGCACGTCGTCGACCGGCGCGACTCCGATCACCACGATCAGCACGATGCCCATGAGGCCGCCGATCGGGATCGGCACCGCCTCGCTGATCCACAGCACGATGACGAACAGCAGCGCCGCGGCGAGCTTCTGCTGGTTCTCGTCCATGTCGAGCGGCAGCAGCAGGAAGATGAGGAACACCGCCGGGGCCAGGAACAGGCCGATGGTCCGGCGCGCCCTCTCGAAGCGCTCCTCCTTCGGGCTCAGCACCTGCTCGCCGAGCGTGCGGTATGTGCCTACCTGGGCGAGGCGCTCCAGCGCGTCGCCGCGTTTCTGAGACTCCCCCTGCGCAGCCATGACCCGGGCCTTGCCCGCCTGTGCCCTACCGGAAACTCGATACCAGCGCCGACGTGACGTCGGCGGTGGTGGCGTTCCCGCCCAGATCGCGCGTCCTCGGCCCGTCGGAGGCCAGCATCCGCTCGAGCCCGTCGAGCACGGCCTGTGCCGCCTCGGTCTCGCCGAGGTGCTCGAGCATCTGGGCGCCGGACCAGGTCGCGCCGATCGGGTTCGCGATGCCCTGGCCGGCGATGTCGGGCGCCGAGCCGTGCACGGGCTCGAACATGCTCGGGAACTCGCGCTCGGGGTTCAGGTTCCCCGACGGGGCGATGCCGATCGAGCCCGCCACCGCGGCGGCCAGGTCGCTGAGGATGTCGCCGAACAGGTTGGAGGCGACGATCACGTCGAAGCGGCCGGGGTTGAGCACGACCATGGCGGCGAGCGCGTCGATCAACACCTGCTCGGCCTGCAGCTGTGGGTGCTGCGCCGTGATGTGCGCGAAGCGCTCGTCCCAGAACGGCATCGTGTGGATGATCCCGTTCGACTTCGTGGCGCTGCAGATGCGGCCCGAGCGCGTCTCGGCCAGCTCGCACGCGTAGGCCATCACGCGGTCGGTGCCCTTGCGCGTGAACAGCGACTCCTGCACGGCGAGCTCGTCGTCGGTGCCCTGGTGCAGGCGGCCGCCGATCTCCGAGTACTCGCCCTCGTTGTTCTCGCGGACGATCACCATGTCGACCTGATCGGGGGTGACGTCCTTGAGCGGGGAGGGGATGCCGGGCCACAGCCGGACCGGCCGCAGGTTCACGTACTGGCGGAACGTGCGGCGGATCGGGATCAGCAGGCCCCACAGGCTGATGTGGTCGGGCACGTCGTGCCGGCCGACGGCGCCGAGGAAGATCGCGTCCGCCTGGCCGATCGTCTCGAGCGCGTCCGGCGGCATCATCCGGCCGTGCTCGACGAAGTAGTCGCAGCCCCACGGGTGCTCGGTCAGCTTCAGCTGGAACCCGTGGGCGCGGCCGGCCGCCTCGAGCACCTCGAGCGCAGCCGGCGTGACCTCGAGCCCGATCCCGTCGCCCGGGATCACGGCGATCTCGTGGGTTCTCATGCGTCCCAGTCCGGCGCCCAGGGCGGGTTGCCCGTGCGGACGTCCTTCGGCAGGGCGCCAATCTCCTCGCGGTCCTCGTCGGACAGCGTGAAGTCGAAGACGTCGAAGTTCTCCTGCCTGCGCCCCTGGGACGAGGCCTTGGGGATCGGGCTCACGCCCGGCTGGTCGAGCAGCCAGCGCAGGGCCACCTGGCCCGCGCCCTTGTCGTACTTCGCGCCGATCCTGCGGAGCGTCTCGTCCTCGGGCACCTTGCCGTGGGCGAGCGGGGAGTAGGCGGTGATGAGCACGTCATTCGCGCGCGCGACCTCGAGCAGGCGGCCCTGGTCTAGGAACGGGTGGTACTCGACCTGGTTGCAGAACACCGGCGCGATCTCGAGCGCCTGCTTCAGGAGGCCGGCAGGGAAGTTGGACACGCCGAAGTTGCGCGTCCGCCCGTCCTCCCGGACCTTGTTCAGCGCTGCGAGCGTCTCCTCGAGCGGCACGTCCGGGTTCGGCCAGTGCAGGAGCAGCAGGTCGAGGTGGTCGACCCCGAGCCGCTCCAGCGACTGCTCCGCGTCCCGCTCGACCTCGTCGGCCGTGGCATCGTCGTGCGGCACCTTCGTGGTCAGGAAGATCTCGTCACGGGGCACGCCGCTCTCGGCGATCCCCCGCCCGACCTCACGCTCGTTCTCGTACGCGCGCGCGGTGTCGATCTGCCGGTAGCCGATCTCCAGCGCGTCGCGTACGCCGTCTGTCGCGTCCTGTCCGGTCACCAGCCAGGTCCCGTATCCGATGGCCGGAACCTGGACGTCCCTTACCTCGATCGTCGTCATGGATCGAGTGCTATCCCATTGCTACGCTTGGCAACCTCCCGGGCGATTAGCTCAGCTGGGAGAGCGCCGCCTCGACAAGGCGGAGGTCACTGGTTCGAGCCCAGTATCGCCCATCAAAAGGTCTGCATTTGCGGGCCTTTTGTGTCTGTGGTTCGAGACCAGTTCGATCCGCCCCCTCATTCGGGGCAGTCGGCTGGTCCGACCTCCGTGGCTTGCGTGGCATGTCCGGGACTCTACCGGCGGGCGCAGATCGATCAGCCGTTGCACCGGCCATGGCATCGTCGGATATGTGCGGCGCGAAGCGCGCGCGACCTCGGGCCGCGCGCGCTTGATCGTCAGTTGAAGCGACGGGGGTCGATGAGGACGTCGTCGACCCGATAGGCCGCTGGCTTCTTGCCGCTCTCGACTCTGAAGCGGATCGCGATTCGCCGCCAGCCCGCCCGCTTGCCGAGACGCTGCGGTTCGAGCTTGATGTCGTCGCTGAGCTCCCAGCCGTCCTTCGCCTTGAGCCTGAACTTCTTGGCTTCGCGGACGTTGTTTCGGGTCAGAGCCGGGTAGATCACGTCGACGACCAGCTCGGAGTCGGTGTCCGGGTTGAGCTGCGCGGCGAAGAAGCGGAACACCGGGTAGTTGAGGTCGACGCACATCTCGGGGCTTGTCGCGGTGCTGCCGGGGGGAAGCGACAGACTGTTCGCCTGTGCATCGCCGATCACGGCGTGGACGGAGCCACCTTCAGTTACCTGGGCTCCGCCGGTCAACTGCCAGCCGGGCAGGTTGGGGTCCTCGAAATCCCCAGCCGGGGCGACGAAGTAGTCCCGGCGATCCTTGAACGCGAGCAGCGGGTTGAAGAGATTGGGCGCCTTGCACGTCTGCTCGCCTGCCGCGCTCTCTTCGGGCCGCACCGTCTCAGCGAGCACCGTTCCGTCCTCGGCGTGAATGGGTGAGCCGACCGCGGGCTGCAGATCATCGGTTGCCTGCGCCAGGGCCGTCGGCGCGGCGAGCGCCAGACCGGCGCCGCAGCCGACGAGGGTAAGTACTGCTCGCACATTCTTGTGCAACTCGGTTTCCCTTCCTTGGAACTGTCCTTGCTAGCGGCGTATCGGCATCGGTTCAGCCGCGCCTTACGGAACGGACAGATGATTGACGCGGCCGTCGCTCAAGCTGCAGGACCGCCAGACCGACTCAGCTAGTTGAGCCAATGAGCGATTGGACCGTCATCGGCGCCTCCGGCGACCTCGAAGTCGCGCGTACCCGCGCGCGGTTGCCCGCTGCGTCGGGCCGCGCGGAGATACGGACCGGCGCCATGCTCCTCGCCGTATTCTGCGCCGGCGGGCTCATACTCGGCTCGACGACGGGTCCGAGCGCCGTCTCTTTGACAATGCTCTGCGCCTTCGCCGTGCTGTACGCGGTCGCCGGCCTCGTCGAGTTCGAGGTCGGAGCGGCATTCACCGACTGCACCCTGCCCGCGCTCGCGGCCATGCTGGTCACGCTGCCGGCTGCCGCGATCCCGTGGTGTGTTGCGATCGGCGCAACGCTGGGCGCGGCGGTTAATGCCGCCAGAGGCGCGCGGCACATCTCGCGGGTGGTGCCGGCCGTCGCCCAGGCATCTCTGCCAGTTCTCGCGCCCGCCGCCGTGCTCGCCGCGTCGCCGCCCGTCTCAACGTGGGCCGACGCTCCTGCAATCGCGGTCGCGCTCGGCGCCTATATCGCCGCCGATCTCGTCGTCTCGATTGTGTTCCAACGCCTCGCGTACGGCGGGCGGCTCGCATTCCCGTCGCTCGCAGAGACATGGGTGTACGGCATTGATCTGCTCCTGGCGCCGCTCGGCGTCGCGATGGCGATCGCCGCCGACGGGCGAGCCTGGGCACTGGCCATCGTGTTCCTGCCTCTGGCCGTTCTGCTGCGCATCTTCGCCAACGAGCGCCGGTCACGAATCGATCATGCGTTGGAGCTCTCACGCGCCTACCGGGGCACCGCGATGCTCCTCGGCGACGTGGTGGAAAGCGATGATGCATATACCGGCTCACACAGCCGCAACGTGGTGGAACTCGCTGTCGAGGTCGGCCAACACATGCGGCTCGACGAAGAGACGCTGCGCGACCTGGAGTTCGCCGCCCTGCTGCACGACGTCGGCAAGATCGCGGTACCAAAGGAGATCATCAACAAGCCGGGCAAGCTGACCGCGAGCGAGTGGGAGATCATGAAGCGTCACACGATCGACGGCCAGCGGATGCTTGAAAACGTCGGTGGCGTGCTCGCACGCGTAGGCGCAATCGTTCGGGCCTCACACGAGGACTACGACGGCGCCGGCTACCCGGACGGCCTGACCGGAGACGAAATCCCGATTGAGGCGAGAATCTGTTCGGCCTGCGACGCCTTCAGTGCAATGACGACCGATCGCTCTTACCGCACAGCCATGCCGATCGCAGACGCCCTCGCCGAACTCCGCAGATGCTCCGGCACCCAGTTCGATCCGACTGTTGTGGCCACCCTCGTCCGTTTGGTCGAGGCTCACCAGGTCCAGCGCCCGGCCACCGCCGCACAGGTCCCCATCGCCGCACCCATCCACGCTGGCTGAGCCAGCAGGCCGGCGACGCCGGGAGCGGGCCGGTACAAGACCTGCGCCGCCTATTCCAGCGTCACTGGTTCGAGCCCAGTATCGCCCATCAAAAGGTCCGCATTTGCGGGCCTTCTGTCTCTGTGGTTCGAGACCAGTTCGATCCGCCCCCTCACTCGGGACAGTCGGCTGGTCCGACCGGCGTGGCTTGCGTGGCATGCCCAGGAATCTACCTGTGGCAGCCGATCGATCGCGCTAGTGAGCGATGTCGCTACGTGGTCTGAGCCCTGCCGCGCCGGAGCACGTCGGGGTTCGCCTTGCGGAAGCGGCTCAACGTGATCGCGCCAAGCGGCACTGAGATGAACGAGTAGAAGACGCGCCACAGCAGCGTCGCAGCGACGAGCACGTCGTCGTCGACGCTGCTGAGCTCGATGAGCGCGGCGATGAGGGTCGCGTCGACGACCCCGAGGCCGCTGCCCGTGATCGGGAACACCGCTCCGGCCCAGAACGCGATCGCGAAGGCCGCGAACGCGTCGGCCGCCGAGAGCTCGGATCCCGAGACGCCGACGAAACGCAGCGCGGCGAGCAGGATCAGGTAGGTCACGAACAGGTTGGCCGCGACCCCGATCGACCCCAGCGCCCACCCCTCGCGCAGGACGGCCAGCGTGCTGGCACGGGCCCGGGCCGCTTGTCCGGCGCCGTCTGTGATCGGGGCGCGCTTGAGCTTGACGAGGATCCACGAGAGCGGTCGTTGCAGCTTTGCCCCGAGCCAGCGCGCGGAGCTCTCTCCGCGAAGGAGGTAGTAGCCGGCGATGCCCGCGACGATCGTGAACGCCAGCGAGATCGCGCCCGCCAGCACGATCGTGCCATTCACCTCGCCGGTGATGAGCAACAGCACGAGCGCGACGACCGGAAGCAGGAACCGGCCGATCGTCGGGAACACGAACGAGCCCAGCGCGGCAAGCGCAGCGGCGTCCGGCGCGTAGCCGCCGCCAACGAAGTAGCCGTACTGGACGACGCTCGGGGCGGGCGGCGGAAGCACCTGCGCCGCCAGGTTCGAGGACAGGTAGGCCTCGCTCCCGCGCCACATACTGAGGCCCTGCAGAAACGCCCGATACATCAACGCCTCGGTCGGAACGCGAGCCAGCCCGAGCCCGAGCAGGACGACCACCTCCCAACCGTTGAGCTCGGTGACTGCCTCCCATACCTGCTGATAGTCGATGAACTGCGGAAGCAGCCACCCGAACACCACGGCGAGCGCCGCAACTGCGAGCGCGGGCCTGACCAGACGCCTCCACCATGGCCGCGACGCGAATGCAGGAGTTGTGTCGTTCACGGGAACGCCCGCGCGCATTGTCGGGCAAGAGCCGCGTTCTCGCCGACACGCGCATGCCAAGGGCAGCCGCGCTCGCCGCATCGCAGCGCGAGCGACGGCCCTCGCCGGGGAGGAGGGATCATCCGTCTCGGGTGTGGACGGTAGCCAGGGGCGCTGGGAGTATTGCGGTCACGCTTGCGGAGGCGGGCGTGATCTGGTCCATTCGTGCGAGAGGAAGACCAAGTGCCCGAGCCCAGCATCGTCGACCGTGAACTGCTCCCGATCCCGGATCGGCCGTACGACGGGCCCATCTACGAGGACGCCAAGGATCCGTCCGCGAGGTTTCCGCCGATCGAGCCGCTGCGCCCGCCGGCGGGGGCGCCGAACGTGCTGGTCGTGCTGCTGGATGACGCAGGGTTCGGCTGTGCCAGCGCGTTCGGTGGACCATGCCGGACGCCGGCGGCGGAGCGCCTGGCCGCGAACGGCTTGAAGTTCACCCGCTTTCACACGACGGCGCTGTGCTCGCCGACGCGCGCTGCCCTGCTCTCGGGCCGCAACCACCACAGCGTGGGGATGGGCGGGATCACGGAGATCGCGACGTCGGCGCCGGGCTACAGCTCGCTGCGGCCGAATACGTGCGCGCCGCTGGCGGAGACGCTGAAGCTGAACGGCTACGCGACGGCGCAGCTCGGCAAGTGCCACGAGGTGCCGGTGTGGGAGACGAGCCCGCTCGGTCCGTTCGACAACTGGCCGAGCGGCGGGGGAGGGTTCGAGTACTTCTACGGCTTCATCGCCGGCGAGACGAACCAGTACTACCCCGCGCTCTACGAGGGCACGATTCCGATCGAGCCCGACAAGACGCCGGAGGAGGGCTACCACTTCACCGAGGACATGACCGACAAGGCGATCAAGTGGATCCGCCAGCAGAAGGCGCTGATGGGCGACAAGCCGTTCTTCATGTACTTCGCGCCCGGTGCGACGCACGCGCCGCACCACGTCACGCCGGAGTGGTCGGCGAAGTACAAGGGCGAGTTCGACCAGGGCTGGGACGCGCTGCGCGAGGAGACGTTCGCGCGCCAGAAGCAGCTCGGCGTGATCCCGCCCGACGCTGAGCTGACCGCGCGGCCCGCGGAGATCCCGGCCTGGGACGACATTCCCGACGACCTCAAGCCCGTGCTGGCGCGCCAGATGGAGGTCTACGCCGGCTTCCTGGAACACACCGACCATCACGTCGGGCGGCTGGTCGACGCGCTCGATGACCTCGGCGTGCTCGACGACACGCTCGTCTACTACATCATCGGCGACAACGGCGCATCCGCTGAGGGCACCCCGAACGGGTGCTTCAACGAGCTGATCGTCCTCAACGGCGCCAACGCGCTTGAGACGACCGAGTTCATGGCCGAGCGGATCGACAAGTTCGGCACGCCGGAGGCCTACAACCACTACGCGGTTGGCTGGGCGCACGCGATGGACACGCCGTATCAGTGGACCAAGCAGGTCGCCTCCCACTGGGGCGGCACGCGCAACGGCACGATCGTCCACTGGCCCAACGGCATCCAGGCGAGGGGCGAGGTGCGCCACCAGTTCCACCACGTGATCGACGTCGCCCCGACCGTCCTCGAAGCCGCCGGTCTGCCGGAGCCCAGGACCGTGCACGGCGTCGAGCAGAAGCCGATCGAGGGCGTGAGCATGCGCTACGCGTTCGATGACGCGGGCGCGGCCGAGCGCCGCGAGACGCAGTACTTCGAGATGTTCTGCAACCGCGGGATCTACGACAAGGGCTGGACGGCGGTCACCCGCCACTCAACGCCGTGGGTGTTCGAGGCGCTGCCGCCGTTCGCCGACGACACGTGGGAGCTCTACGACACCAACACGGACTGGAGCCAGGCGCACGACCTGGCGGCCGAGATGCCCGACAAGCTCGACGAGCTCAAGGCGCTGTTCATGCAGGAGGCGCGCAAGTACAACGTGCTGCCGCTCGACGACCGCCGCGTCGAGCGCTTCAACTCCGACCTGGCCGGCCGGCCCACGCTGATCAGGGGCAACTCCCAGTTGCTGTTCGGGGGCATGGGACGCCTGAGCGAGCACTCGGTGATCAACGTGAAGAACAAGTCGCACGCCGTCACGGCCGAGGTGACGGTCCGCGAGGGCGGCGCCGACGGCGTGATCGTCTCCCAGGGCGGGGCGTTCGCCGGCTGGAGCCTGTACGTCAAGGACGGCAGGCCGAAGTACGCCTACAACCTGTTCGGCGTCCACCACTTCCACGTCGAGAGCGACGCGGACATCCCGGCGGGCACCCACCAGGTGCGCATGGAGTTCACCTACGACGGCGGCGGGCTCGGCAAGGGCGGCGACGTCGCCCTCTTCCTCGACGGCGCCAAGACCGGCGAGGGCCGGGTCGAGGGCACCGTCCCGATGATCTTCTCGGGCGACGAGACCTGCGACATCGGCTCCGACACCGCGTCACCGGTGAGCGACGACTACACCCCCGAGAGCAGCCACTTCAACGGCACAGTCGAATGGGTGCAACTCGACATCGCCGACGCGGCCGAAGACCTCGACCACCTGATCACCCCCGAGGAACGCCTCAAGATCGCCATGGCCCGCCAGTAAGCCAACGCGCCAGGCCGCACCGTCTCGCACTACCGCTTTGGGACGATCCGTGACGGTCCCAGCGTTGTCAGCCGCGCCTAGCCCGAGTTCCAGCCAGCGTCACTGGTTCGAGCCCAGTATCGCCCATCAAAAGGTCTGCATCTGCAGGCCTTTTGTGGTGGCGGGGTGGGAGTCGCCCGTCGACTGTCTGAGCCAAGTCGGATACCGTGCGCCCGAATGACGACGGTGAAGATCTGCATCGACGTGGCCGACCTCGACGAGGCCGGCGCGTTCTACTGCCAGGCGCTCCAGTGCACCGAGGTTGGGCGGAACTCGCGGACGGTGAAGCTGACTGCGGGTGGCAACGAGCTCTACCTGATCCTGCGGCCTGAGGGCTCGATGCCGTTCCTCGCGGCGACCGAGGGGCGTTCATTCGCCAGACACTGGACGCCTGTTCACCTCGATTTTTCCGTTGAGGACGTCGGACGGTCCACATCGGAGATCACCAGGCTCGGCGGAATCGTCGAGGGCCAGGAGTCGGGCGACTGGGGCAGCCTGACGCGCTGCGCAGATCCCTTTGGCAACGGCTTCTGCCTGGTCACGACGTAGGAACCACCCGGGGAGGAGCGCTGCGGCGGGATGGCGGTGCACGGCATGTAGCCAGCGGCCCTGCCGCTTGGAACGAGCACGATCAGCGCGACCGGCCACGCGCCTCGCTAGCGCGGCCGGCGGCAGGTCGGCGGCGGGGCCCGAGGCGCTCGCCGCGGAGTCGCTCCGTGGCGATCGCCTCGAGCCCGGCCATGTTCGCGACGGTACTAGAGGTACAGGGAGACGTCGAACGTCCAGTCGTCGGTCCAGAAGCCCGTCGCGGCGTTGCCGACGTGGCGCTCGATCCGGACGATGTGGGCGCCCTCGCCGACGCGCTTGATCCACTCGTACGCATGGGCGGAAGCGGTGCCGTCCTCGCTGTCCATCGCCTGGAAGCCGGCGCCGTTGGGGTCCATCGGGACGCCGTCGACGAGCGCGCGGACGTAGCAGAAGTCCGGCGCGTTGGTGACCTCGCAGGCCGTCTCGGCGGTCAGCAGGACCTTGATGCAGCGGCTCTGGCCGTCCGGGACGGCGACCTGCGTCGCGGCGCCGGGCAGCGGCACCCAGTTGACCGAATTTGTGATCGAGGGAGAGCTCTCGGTCTTGACGATGCTCGTCTGGTTCGGGCCGCAGGTGGTGGTGGTCAGGTTCGACGGCGGCAGTGCACCGGGCGGCGAGCCGTCGGGCGGGTTCGGCAGAACCTGAGCGAACGCGAGGCCGGCCGTGACGGCGAGCGTGGCGGCGGCGCCGCCGAGGCCGAGTAGCGCCTTGCGGCGGGTGGTGCGGGGACGAGGCATGGGGGCCTCTCCTTCGGGTTGGTGGGGGGGTCGGGAAGGGAGACCCGTCAGCCCGCGCGAAGGTTGGCCGGTTAGGACGTGTCAAACAACAAGATGCGTATAACCCGGTGCAGTCCGGGTCAGCGGCGGGCCAGGCCCGCCGAAATGCTGAAGCTGGAGGGCAGGGCTGCGCTACTGCTTTGGAGGCAGAAGCGGTAGTCCGCGGCGCTGCGACGCCGACTATCGCTAGGACGACAAGCGATAGTGCTCAGTCGCCCGCCTGCGCTATCCGAAACACGCGCCTTCACGCGCCGGCTCGCGAACCGAAACAAATCCGGGGAGACAGGCTAAAAATGGCTCTGAGCAGGCTCGGAACCGCGCGCGGCCTGTGAAGCCCCGTCCCCGGGGGGCGCCGGCGCGGCCGCCTCGCTCGTTTCCAACCTGCGTCGCCGCCGCGGGGTCATATCGGCCATGAGCACACACATGGCAACAACCCACGCCCGTCGCGCGATCGTGGCGGGCCTTGCGTCGGCGCTGATCGCCGGCCTGGGCGCCGGAACGGCCGCCGCCTCCACATTTCACGTCGGCGGCGACCTCTCCGACGAGTACCGCGACGCCCGCGATCCCAGGGTGGCCGTGAACGCCGGCGACCAGGCGTTCATGTGGCGCCTGAACGACTTCAGCTGGGAAGTCCAGGGGCGGCTGCGCACGGGCGGCACGCTCGGCCCGGTGCACACGCTCTCGGCGTCCGGCGACTCGGCCCTGCACCCCCGGGTGGCCGTGCTCCCGAACGGGGACGGGCTGTTCGCATGGAATCGCTACGACGAGACCAGCGGACATCGCATCGAGGCCCGGACGCTGTCCACGGCGGACGTGCTCGGCCCGGTGCACACGCTCTCGGAGATCGGCGGCACCTCCGAGACGCAGGTGGCGGTCGACGCCGACGGCGACGCTCTGATCGCCTGGCACCGCTGGGACGGCGAGCGCCACTCGGTCGAGGCGCGCACGCTGTCGGCGGCGGGCGTGCCCGGCGCGGCGGTGCTCCAGGTCTCGCCCGAGGGTGAGGACGCCGTTCGCGTGCAGGTTGCCTTCGACGCGGACGGAGACGCCGTCCTGGCCTGGACGAACGACGATCAGGTGCAGACGCGGACGCTCACGGCCGCCGGCGAGCTCGGCGAGATCCAGGACGTGTCCGACGGCTCGTACGACGCGTGGGAGATGCAGATGGCGGTCGCCCCGGACGGCGATGCGCTGTACACGTGGGAGCGGCTGGGCGTCGATGGGCGCAAGCGCATCAAGCTGCGCTCGCGCTCGGCGGACGGCGAGCTCGGCGAGATCGAGGAGATCTCCGCGTTCGCTGCCGACGCCGATCAGCCCGAGATCGGCGTCGACGCCGAGGGGGATGCCGTGATCACGTGGCTGCGCGAGAACACCGGCGGCGATCAGGTGCAGGCGCGCACGCGCACGGCCGACGGCACGCTCGGGAGCATTCTCACCCTCTCCACGTCCGGCGAGCCGCACACCCATCCTCAGCTCGCGGTCAGCGCGAACGGGGTGGCGGCGATCGCCTGGCAGCGCGACGACGGCTATTACACCCGGATCAAGACCCGCAAGCTCTACCCAGGTGACATCCTCGGCGCGACCGCGACGCTGTCCGACGCCGAGGTGGACGCCGACGAGCTCGTGGTGGCGATCAACGCCCAGGGCAGCGCCGTCCACGCCTGGCGACGCCTCGGCGACTACTACACGATCAAGTTCGACGCGGACTGCTGCGGCGCGATCCCTCCACCCGATGCGATCGTCGACCGTCCCCAGCAGCCGGAGCTCGCCCGCCCCGGCTGATGGGCGTGATCGGGGACCGGTTGGATGAGCCGGGGCTGTCTGGGAACCGCTCCCGGCACTTTGCGTCGAGGACCTCCGCGAGCGGGTCCTCTACGCCGAGATCCACCGATGAGTTCCGCCGGCTGGGCCGGTCTACCAGGACGTACGCCATCGAGCCACCGACTGGAGAACCACCATGGCCATTCCCGCACACCCCGGCCGCGGCCTGTTCGTGAACATCCCCATAGCGGACATCGAGCGCAGCAAGGCGTTCTTCGCGAAGCTCGGCTTCAGCTTCAACCCGATGTTCACCGACGAGACCGCCGCCTGCATGCTGGTCGGCGAGGACGCCTTCGTCATGCTGCTCAGCCGCGAGAAGTTCGCGGAGTTCGCGAAGCTGCCGGTCGCCGATCCCACCACGCACACGCTGGCGCTCTACTGCTTCAGCGTGTCATCGCGCGATGAGGTCGACACGGTCAGCGCCGCTGCGCTCGCGGCGGGCGGCACCGAGGCGGATGACGCCGAGGACTACGGCTTCATGTACTCACGCAGCTTCTTCGACCTCGACGGCCACGGCTGGCAGGTCATGTGGATGGACCCGGCGGCGGCGGAGCAGGGCCCCGAGGCGTTCGCGGCCTCCATGCAGGACGCCTAGGTTGGACTTGACGGAGGCCTGATCGCAGAGCAAGATTCGTGAATCGGTTCACTGAACCGGTTCACCGCTCATGGTCATTGATCTCCTTCTTTCTCCGAGCCGCGGCCCGTGGTGTGAGTAGCGGCCGCGAGGACTACGACGTCGTGGTCGTCGGAGGCGGCGTGATGGGGCTGTTCACGGCGTATCACGCGTCGGCCATGGGCGCGCGCGTCGCGGTCGTCGAGCGCGGGCGGGTGGGTGATCCCGCGACGGCCTCGTTCGGCCGGACGCGGTCGTATCGCAGCGACTACCTCGACGCGACCTACGCGCGGCTTGCACATGAGGCGTTTCGCCTCTGGTGCGACTTCGAGGAGCAGACCGCGAGCGAGGTGCTCGTGCGCTGCGGCTGCATGAACATCGCCAAGCGATCGGTCACGCCGGACCTCGCGGGCACCTACGCGCAGATGAGCCATGACACCCTGACACGGCTGGGAATGAGGACGGCGGCGCTCGACGACGTGGCGCTGCGCCGGCGCTTCACGTTCCTTGACGCCGATATCGCGCGGATCGACCTCGACGGCGGCGTCGTCGACGTCCCCGCGGTGACGCGCGGGCTGACCGACACGCTGCGCGAGCGCGGTGTCGCGGTACTCGAGGGCGTGGCTCCGAGCGCGCTCGTGCGCGACGGGGCGCGGTTCCGGGTGCTGAGAGGGGCGGAGGAGCTGGGAGCGGGGTCGCTGGTGGTGACCGCGGGCCACGGCACCAACCAGCTCCTGTCGCTGCTGCCCGGCAGCACGCTCCGTGTTCCGATCGCGAAGGACAGGCCGAGCGAGGCCAAGTACCTGACTCCGCCCGCCGCGATGCGCGATCTGTTCGTCGCGGGCGCCATGCCGACGATCGCCTATCTGGACACCGGGATCTACTGCCACCCGATCGTTGAAGGGCTCGTCGAGGCGGTGAAGATCGGCTACTACAACCCGCCGGACCTGCCGCGCAGCACCACGGTGATCGACAGCATCGCGACCTTCGTCGAGCAGTGCCTGCCGGGCCTCGAGGGCGCGACGGTACGCGACGTCGAAGACGTCGACCAGTGCGACTACGACCTCGTCGCCGACGACGAGTTCGTGCTCGGCCGGGTCCCCGACGTCGCCGGCGCGTTCGTCGGCGTCGGCTGGCGCGGCACGGGCTACAAGTTCGCGCCATGGGTCGGGCTGGTGCTTGCCGAGCTGGCGCTCAAGGGCGGCACCGACTACGACATCGCCCGCTTCGACCCAGCTCGATTCCAGAAAGGGGGCGTCATCGATGAGCCGTCCATCGCGCAGGACGCTGCAGCAGCGTCTAGCTGAAGGGGTGGTCCTCGGCGCCGAGGGCTATGTGTTCGAGCTCGAGCGCCGCGGCTACGTGAAGGCCGGCCCGTTCGTGCCCGAGGTGATCCTCGACGAGCCTGCGGCGCTACGCCAGCTGCACCGCGAGCTGTTGCGCGCGGGCGCCGAGGTGATGGTGGCGCTGACCTACTACGCCCACCGCGGCAAGCTCGCGGACGTCGGGCGCAGCGACGACCTCGAGGAGATGAACCGCCAGGCGGTGCGGATCGCCAACGAGATCGCCGCCGAGGGCGAAGCGCTCGTGGCCGGCAACATCTGCAACACGTGGCTCTACGACCCCGCCGATCCGGTTCGGTCCGGAGCCGTCGTCCGAGCGCAGTACGAGGAGCAGCTCGGATGGGCCGTCGAGGAAGGCGTCGACTTCGTGATCGCCGAGACCAACGACTACGTCGGCGAGGCGCTGATCGGCCTCGAGGTCTGCCAGGAGCTCGGGCTGCCGGCGATGGTCACGTTCGCCAGCGTGCAGCCCGAAAAGACGTACGACGGCTACGACTACGTCGACGCGTGCCGGATCCTCGCCGACCGCGGCGCGACGATCGTCGGACTGAACTGCTCGCGCGGCCCGGAGACCATGCTTCCGCTCCTGGAGGCGATCCGCGGTGCCGTGGACGTCGCGGTGGCGGCACAGCCCGTGCCCTACCGGACCTCACCGGCCTGCCCAGCCTTCGAAGAGCTTGCATCCGCCGACGGCAGCCACCTCTTCCCGATCCAACTCGAGCCGTTCCAGTGCACCCGGTTCGAGATGGCCGATTTCGCACGCCGCGCCCGCGACCTTGGCGTCGACTACATCGGCGTCTGCTGCGGCGGCGGGCCGCATCACGTCCGCGCGATGGCCGAGGCGCTCGGGCGCGAGACGCCGGCCAGCCGCTACTCGCCCGACCTCGCACTGCATCCCGTCCTCGGCACGACAGCAGACGGGGACCCGCAGGAGATCATGGGCGGCTGGTCGGGGCAAACGCCTCCGAGCTAGCGCGGGCTCCGCGGTCGTCCGTGCTCGCGCTCGCTCGGGCTTAATTTTGGTCGGTCGTCCGCGCCGGCTCGGCGAGGTCGATCGTGGCGGCCCAGCTCCCGAGCAGGTTCAAGGCCTCCTGGGAACGGGAGCCGGGTTCGGCGGCGTAGGTGAAGAGCGTCAGTCCGTGGTCGGCGGCGATGTCCAGGCGATTGAAGCTGAGGCTGAGCTCGCCGACGGCGGGGTGGTGGAAGTGCTTGACCGCCGTGGCGTGGAAGCGGACGTTGTGTGCGGCCCAGTGCGTGCGGAATGCCTCGCTCTGTGTCGCGAGCTCGCCGACGAGCTCTGAGAGGTCGCGGTCGTATGGGTCGCGGCCGGCGGCCGATCGCAGGATCGCGGCGGTCTCGCGGGCGGCGCGGTCCCAGTCGGCGTAGAACGTTTGGGCGCGCGGGGCGAGGAAGACGAACCGCGCGAAGTTGACCGGTCGCGCGGGTGCGGCGTACAGCTCGGAGAACAGCGCGCGCCCGAGCTGGTTGGTGGCGAGGATGTCGAGGCGGTCGTTGCCCACGTACGCGGCGGCGCCGGTGATCGCGTCGAGCGTCCACTGAATCTCGGGCCGGATGCGTGCCTTGACCTGGCGTCGGCGCGGGCGCGCCCCGGCTGGCTGGGCGGCGCGCGCGAGATCGAAGAGGTGGGCGCGCTCGGCGTGGTCGAGCTGGAGCGCCCGGGCCAGTGCCTCCAGCACGCCCTCGGAGGCACCGCTCATGTCTCCGCGCTCCAGGCGCGTGTAGTACTGGATGCTCACGCCGGCGAGGACCGCGACCTCTTCGCGGCGCAGCCCGGGAACGCGACGAGCGCCGTAGGTCGGCAACCCGGCCTGCTCGGGCGTGATCCGCCCGCGGCGGGAGGTCAGGAACTCACGGATCTCGGCCTTGGTCTCCACGAAAGCCAGCCTAGACCCGGCGACGCGCCCGTGGGAGTCACTGCCAGTAGCCCTCTCAACAGGGACTCCCACCTTCGCCGGATCCGCGCTTTGCTGGACGCCATGACCTCCGAGAACAAGACCTGGCTCATCACCGGCGCCGGCCGCGGAATGGGCCTCGACATCGCCAAGGCCGCGCTCGCCGCCGGCCACAACGTCGTGGCCACCGGGCGCAACCCCGACGCCGTCGCCACGGCCGTCGGCGACTCGAAGCACCTGCTTGCCATCCGGCTCGACGTCACCAGCGCGCAGGACGCCGAGGCGGCGGTCAGGGCCGCTGTGGACCGCTTCGGAGGCATCGACGTGCTCGTAAACAACGCCGCCAGCTTCTACGCGGGCTTCTTCGAGGAGCTCACGCCCGAGCAGATGGACCGGCAGATCACCACGACGCTCGTCGGCCCGATGAACGTCACCCGCGCCGTCCTGCCGGTCATGCGCAAGCAGCGCTCCGGCCACGTCGTGACGATCTCCTCCTCGGCCGGCTTTGCCGGCTTCGCATACGGGACCGCCTACGCCGCCTCGAAGTTCGGCGTCGACGGCTGGATGGAGTCGCTGGCCCCCGAGATCGAGCCGTTCGGCATCCACACGACGGTCGTCAACCCCGGGTTCTTCCGCACCGAGCTGCTGACCAAGGAGTCGACGAACTACGCCGAGGCGACGATCGAGGACTACGCGCAGAGCAACGCCGCCCAGCGCGAGTTCTGGGAGAGCCAGAACGGCCGGCAGAGCGGCGACCCCGCCAAGCTCGCCCAGGCGCTCCTGACCATCACCGACGAAGCGCAGCCGCCGTTCCGGTTCATCGCCGGCGCCGACGCGCTCGCACAGGCCGAGGACAAGCTCGCCGAACGCCGGCAGCAGATCGACGCCTACCGCGACCTCTCCTCATCGCTCGCGCTCGACGGGGTCACGGCATGAGCGCCGATCACCACACCGGCCGCGTCGCCGTCGTCACGGGCGCTTCCTCAGGAATTGGCGAGGCGACCGCCCGCGCGCTGGTCGCTGACGGCCACCGCGTCGCGCTGCTCGCGCGCCGCGTCGACCGCATCCAGGCCCTGGCCGACGAGCTCGGCGACGGCGCGATCGCCATCGAGGCCGACGTCACCGACCGCGCATCGGTCCTCGCCGCCGCCGACCGCGTCCAGCACGAACTCGGCGGCGCGGACATCCTCGTCAACAACGCCGGCGTCATGCTCACCGCGCCGTTCAGCTCCGATCAACGCGCAGAGCACCGGCGCATGGTCGAGACCAACCTACTCGGCGCGATGACCGCCGCCGAGGTCTTCCTCGAACAGCTCCAAGATGGCGGCGGCGACCTCGTGAACATCTCCTCGGTCGCCGGTCGCGTCGCGCCGGCAGGCTTCGCAGCCTACGCGGCGACCAAGTGGGGCATCAACGGCTGGTCAGAAGCCCTGCGCGTCGAGCTTCAGCCCGACATCCGCGTCACCGTCATCGAACCCGGCGCCATCACAACCGAGCTCACCGACCACATCACCGACCCCATCAGCAAGCGAGCCAACAAGACAGCCACGGCCGAGATGGGCATCCCCGCGCAGGACATCGCCGACGTCATCGCCTTCGCCATCAGCCGCCCGCAGCGCGTGACGCTCAACGAGATCCTCGTACGCCCCACCGCGCAAGCCATGTAACGGGGCCGTTGACAACACGCCCTTCTTCAAGGGCTGCGGTTCCGTCCGGCGGTCGCCTCACCTTTACCCGCAGTGATCGAATGGCTCGGATTGGCCGTCGCGATCGTCGCGGCCTTCATCGCATGGCGGGCGAATCGCAAGTCGCACGACGCGAATCAGCTTGCGGCGGACGCGAACACGATCGCGCAGAGGGCGCTCGCGATCTCGGAGGAGGAACACGCGCAGCGACTGGCGGAGCGCACGGCGCGCGCCCGGTTGGTGGTGTCAGCCGAAATCGTCGGATATCCGCATGACACGGTGCATGATGCGGACGGGGTGATCTGGCTCAGCACCACCATCGGAGGGCTGCGTCTGGCGATCACGGTCCGGAACGAAGGCGACCGAGACGCGGGGCGCGGCAAGATCGAGGCGACCTTCCCGGCATCGTCGTTCGGCTTCGACCCGGAGCTTCGATGGGCGGATGCGAGCGGCCGGGACCTGCCCGACGCTGCCCAGAT
Organism: uncultured Solirubrobacteraceae bacterium; assembly: GCA_963835525.1. Lineage (GTDB taxonomy): Bacteria > Actinomycetota > Thermoleophilia > Solirubrobacterales > Solirubrobacteraceae > DASSUW01. Next base: position 624,813 of record CAWIFM010000004.1, on the reverse strand, counting down.
CGGCGAGACCTACGTCTTGACGAGGGAGCTGGACGGCGTGGCGCGAGCGGTTCCGGAGACGGTCATCGCAGCCGTGCCGACACTGATGCCGACGTACCACGGTGACGTGCGGGAGCACTCGATTCGGATCGTCGCACTCGCCGAGGGGGCCGATCCGGCGGAGCTCACGTTCCCGGTGCGGATCGGTCGCGACCCGAACCGGCCGTAGGCGCCGCTCGGGTCAGCCGGACGATGGGGATCTCGCGGTCGGTCTTCTCCTGGTAGTTGCCGTAGCGAGGAGAGACCTTCGCGATGCGGGCGAGCGCGTCAACGCGCTCCTGCCCCTCCAGCGACTCACCGCGAACCTTGAAACGCTCTGACCCGACCTCCAGCCAGATCTCGTCGGGATGCTTCGCCATGTTCAGGAACCAGGCCGGGTGGCGTGCCGCTCCGCCGAGCGTGGCGGCGACGAGCCACGCACCCTCTCCGTCCGCAAAGCCTCCGAGCGGGGTCGTTCGTGTCTGGCCCGTCTTCGCTCCACGCGTGGTGAGAACGACCACAGGGAACCCCATCCTCTTGCTGACCTGCTCCTCGCCGCCGCTGCGGTACTTCCGGACCTGCCGCCTGCCGACGAGCTGGAAGAGCTTCCAGAGCGGACCGCGTCTCGGCACCCGCGCCCCGCGAGTGCCGGTGGGATTTACACGAATCGTCATTGCGAAGTGGCGTTAGTCGGCGAAGGACCGGAAGACGTCCGTCATCTCCTGATCATCCTCCGAGCGCTCGCCGCCGGACTTCTTGGCCTCCTTGGGAGGCTCGTCGGCGTTCGCCTGGAGCACGGCGGACTCGAGGAAGTGCCGGAGGTCCGCCTCGGCGCCCCGCTCGACGGCGTCGACCCGCAGCTTCTTCTTGCCCACCTCGACCTCGCCCCAGCGGTTGCCGCCGCGGCCCAGGCGCTCGAGCACCTCCTCGAGGCGCTCGGTCCACGCCGCGGAATGGCGGCCGCCGACCGCGACGGTGAGGCGGCCGTCATCGACCTCCGCGCTGCTCCAGTCGATGCCGGGGATGTCCTCGGACATGCCCGGCTCCTACCCCGGAGCGGGGGTTCTCAGCGGGCGAGGTAGCCGCCGTCGACGGCGAGCTCGGCGCCGGTGATGTAGACGGCGTCGTCGGAGGCGAGGAAGGCGACGGCGGCGGAGATCTCCTCGGGTTCGGCGCGGCGGCGGAGCGGGGTGATCTCGACGGAGGCGTCGCCTTCCTGCTCGCTCATCGGGCTCCTGACCGGTCCCGGGCAGATGGCGTTGACGCGGATGCGGTCCTGCGCGTGCTCGAGGGCGGCGACCTTCGTCATGGCGATCACGGCGCCCTTGCTGGCGGTGTAGGCGACGTAGCCGGGGGCGCCGACGGGGCCGTAGATCGAGGCGATGTTGATGATCGAGCCGCCGCCGTTGCGGCGCAGCGCCGGGATGGCGGCGCGCATGCCGTAGAAGACGCCGGTCGCGTTGACGGCCATCGTGGTGTGCCATCCCTCGTCGGACTCTTCGGCGATCGGTGCGACGCGGACGACGCCCGCGTTGTTGACGAGGATGTCGAGCCGCCCGGCGTGTGCCACGGCCGCGCTCCAGTCCTCGGGTGAGGTGACGTCGAGGCGCAGGAAGTGGACGTCGAGGCCGGCGGCGCGGAGCTCGCGGGCGTGCGCCTCGCCTGCGTCCTCGAGGACGTCGCCGAGCAGGACGGTCGCGCCCTCCTCGGCGAGGCGCCGGCCGTGTGCCGCGCCCTGGCCGCGGGCGCCGCCTGAGATGAGCGCCGTCTTGCCTTCGAGCCTCATCCGTGGATCGCCAGGTGGTCGCGGGTCGGCTGCGGCTCGTCGGCGCTTGCCGGCGTGCGCCGGAGGATGCGATCGATCTGTCGCTGCGTGCCGCGCATGTCGCGCGTCCACTCGTGGCGCGGGATGTCGATGCGCGACTCGGGGCGGGACGAGCGCGCGAGGTCGTGACCCGGGCGCTGCTCGACGCCCTCGGCTACGGCGATCGCCTCACCGCCGTGTCGCTCGACCCGCCGCTGCACGAGACCTTCGCGTTCATCCAGCGGCGCAACGCCCGTCTCTCACCCGCCACTCGAGCGCTCATGAGGCTGGCCGAGAAGCACCTAGCATCACTGGAATGACTGCGAAGAAGCCAGCGAAGAAGGGCAAGGGATTCACGGCCGAGGACGAGCCGCGATGCGGGAGCGTGCCAAGGAGCTGAAGGCGAAGCGACCAAGGCGGACGGCGAGAGCGACCTGCTCGCGAAGATCGCCGAGATGGCGGAACCGGATCGCGCCATGGCCGAGCGGCTCCACGCCGTCATCACGGCCAGCGCGCCGGACCTGACACCGAAGACCTGGTACGGGATGCCCGCGTACGCCAAGGACGGCAAGGTCGTCTGCTTCTTCCAGAGCGCGCAGAAGTTCAAGGCGAGGTACGCGACGCTCGGCTTCAGCGACAAGGCGAACCTCGACGACGGCGCCATGTGGCCGACCTCCTACGCGCTGACGAAGCTCACCGCCGCCGACGAGAAGAAGATCGGCGCGCTCGTCAAGAAAGCGGCGAGCTGAGGAGTCGCTGCATGCCCGCGAGGCTGAGCCCGGAGCTGGAGCGCGTGCTCGCCGGCGCGCAGGACGCGCCCCTGGACGTCGTGCTCGAGCTCCAGGGCCCGGACGCGCCGGAGGGCGGCATCGAGGCGGCCAAGGAGGCGTTCCGGGCGCCTGGCGGAGCCCGTCATCGCGGAGGTGCGCGCCCTCGGCCGCGAGATCCGCGGTGAGGTCGGGCTGAACCAGACGCTGCTCGCCCGCCTTCCGCCGGCCGGGGTCGAACCGCTCACCGAGCTCGACCAGGTCGCGCTCATCGACGTGCCGCACACCCTCGAGGCGGAGTGAGCCTCAGGGCAGGAGGGTGGCAGGATCGATCAGGCCTTCGCCCTGGGCGTTCTTGCCGAATCCCGGCAGCGGCACGCAGGCGGCGAGCAGGCGAGCGCGCTGCTGGCTCGGGGACAGGTGCGGTTGCCGCTCGAGCAGCAGTGCGAGCAGCCCGGTCACGTGCGGGGCTGCCAGGCTCGTGCCGTACGAGATCCCGCCGAAGCGGCCGGATACCTGCACGCCGAAGAGGTCGTCGCCCCTCTGCCCACCGGGTGCCACCAGGTGTGGGCGCGTGCGCCGGTTCGCCGTCGGTCCGCGGCTGCTGTAGCTCGCGACCTCGCGCCCGGTCGAGTCCGTGGCCCCGACCACGATCACGCCCTCCGCGTCGGCCGGCCTGGTGAGGGTCGACGCTCCCGGACCGTCGTTACCGGCGCTCTTGACGACCGTGAGGCCATGGAGCCACGCGTTGTTGCACGCCTTCGCCTCTCGCGAGGTGCCGTTGCCGGCCTTGCCGGCACCCCACGAGCAGTTCGCCACCCGAACGCCGTCCTCGAGTGCCTGCTGGATGGCCAGCGCACCGTCGAAGTCGGTCGAGTTGAAGGGCCGGACGGTGCCCAGCACCTTGTAGTTGTAGATGGTCACGTGCGGGGCGACACCGCTGTATTCCTGGTGGCGCGCTCCGATGATCCCGGCCACGGCGGTGCCATGCGGCCCGGGGACGCCCCACGGCTGCGTGGTGTAGTTCCGCCTGTGGATCACGCGATCCTGGAAGGCGGGGTGTCGAAGCGCGACTTCCGAGTCGATGACCGCCACGGTGATGCCGTGACCTGACAGTCGCTCGTTGTCACCGACATCCCAGGCTGCCGCGAGCGTCACGTCCGGCGACCCCTGCTCCGCCTCGATCCTTCGCGGGACGTCGATCAGCTTGATCGAGTCGTCGCCGGCCACGTCGGTGAGCGAGCGCGGGTCGGCGGTCCGGATCGTGTCGTTGAGCCAGCAGAGCTGGACGAAGGGGCGCTCCGGCTCGACCGAGCGCAGCGACGACGGCCGCGACTGCGTCAACGCGGATGTCGAGTGCTCCAACTCGTCCCGGATCAGGCCGGTGCGCGTCAGGAACCCGTCGCGCGACGCCTTGATGCTCAGCTCCTTGAGCAGCGCGGGGAGCGCGGCTCCCAGCGAGAGATCGATCGCCTCCTCTGCCGCGAACGGCTCGCGCAGGGCCTCGGCCAGGCGCTCCTGCAACTCCTCGGGGATCGGCGCCGGCGGCGCGGGGTCGTCGACGAATTCGACGACCGCCGAGATCTCGGGATCGGGGCGCGCGCGGCCTCGGCTCCGAGCACGACTGTCGGCTCGGTGAACGCGACGCAGAACTCGTTCGTCGCCTTGCCCTCGAGGTCCGAGCCCGAGCTGGTGGTAGGTGCGCTTGCGTGCGCGCTTGACGGCCGCGGGAGGAAGTGGAACGCCGGAGGGAATCCCGGGTGACACGTTGGGAGCCTCTCACCATCACCGGGTGAGAGCCAGAGACCGTTCAGGCGCCTTGACGGGCGCGAGCGGAGTCGGCGAGGATGGGTCACTGCCCCCGAGACAGGGAGGACTGTGACATGGCGGAGCCGAGTGACAACGGTGGCTTCTTGCGCATCCGGAACGGCGAGCTGGGGGTCGCCGCCGACATCGAGCTCGACGACCGGTTCCTCGATCTCGGAGGGCGCAGCTACACACTTCAGCCCGCGGAGGGCGGGCGTGGGAGCGGTCCGGCCCTTCGCCAGGCGCTGCAGCGCGTGCGAGAGCAGTTCGAGGGCGATGAACAGCTGCTGCTCGACTCGGGATACACGTCGGTGGACGACTTCAAGAGTGAGCTCGAGTTCGACGGCGCGACCGACGAGGAGCTGCCGGCCAAGGTGTACAAGACCTTGACGGAAGAGCCTCCCGACGAGGCCTGCACGCGGCTGCGCAAGCTGCTCGGACTCTGCTAGCCGTTACTGCCGCTCGACGCCAAGCCCCGCATCGCGGGCGCGCACGATCGCGGCCGAGCGATCCTGCACCTGGAGCTTGGTGAAGATGTTCGAGACGTGGTTGCGCACCGTCTTCGGGCTCAGGTACGAGCCGCTGGGCGATCTCCGGGTTGGCGCAGCCCTGCGCGATCAGCTCCAGCACCTCGCGCTCGCGGTCGGTGAGCTCGGGGAACGGCGTGCGCCGGCGCTGGTCGGAGCGCGGGCGCGGCGAAGAACTCGATCAGCCGCGCAGCGCGATGGCCGGGCCGAAGATCGCCTCGCCGCGGGCGACGGCCTGCATGGCGCGCACGATCTCGCTCCTGGTCGGCGCCCTTCAGCAGGTAGCCGCGCGCGCCGGCGCGCAGCGCGGCGAAGACCGAGTCGTCGTCCTCGAACATGGTCAGCACGAGCACGCGCGACGTGCGGGCTGGTCCGCGGCGATGCGCGCGGGTCGCCTCGATGCCGTCGAGGTCCGGGCATCTGGAGGTCCATGACGCACGACGTCGGGCACGAGCGTCGGCGCGCCACGTCGATCGCCTCCTCGCCGGTCGGCGGCCTCGCCGACGATCGTCGATGTCGTCCGCGACGACTCGAGCAGCGCGCGCAGGCCCGTCGCGGAACAGTCGGATGGTCGTCGACGATCAGCAGGCGGATGCGGCTCGTCGGTCACGCCGACCGTCCGAGCGTAGCGGGCAGCATGGGCGCGGACGCGCGTCCGCCGCCCGGGCGGCGGACTCGACGGCAGGTGCCGCCGAGCTCGGCGGCGCGCTCGCGCATCGAGCGCAGGCCGACGCCGGCGCGTAGCTGCGTCGGGCAGGCCGTCGCCGTCGTCGTCGACCTCGAGGTCCAGCGCGCCGTCGGCGCGCCAGCCGGACCGACGCAGCGCGCGCGCGTCGGCGTGGCGCGCGACGTTCGTCGAGCGCCTCCTGCACGATGCGGTAGCGCGGCCACCTCGACGGCGGCCGGCAGCGGCGGCAGGGCCTCCGGCGCGTCGACGCTCGACGTCGAGGCCGCCGAGCGGCCCGCCGAGCCGGGCGCTCGTCTGCGCAGGCGCCGACCAGCCCGAGCTCGTCGAGCGCCGGCGGCGCAGCTCGTAGACCAGCCGGCGGATGTCGGCGATCGCGTCGCCTGCAGCGTCGCGCAGCTGCAGGTCGAGCAGGCGGTCGCCGCGCCGCCGGGTCGCGGCGCAGCAGGTCGCGCGGCGCTCGAGCTTGCAGGGTCATGCGCGGCGAGCGTGCGGGCCGAGGCCGTCGTGCAGGTCGCGGCGCAGGCGGCGACGCTCCTCCTCGCGTGCGGCGACCAGGGCCTCGCGCGAGCGCTGCAGGCTCGGACGAAAGCTGCACGACATGCGCGGTCAGCGCGACCTGGCAGGCGAGATCGTCGCAGCAATCGGCGGTCCGTGGCCGAAAACCGCCGGCCGACCGTGCGCGGGCGGACCAGGAGGTTGCCCACGTGCTCGCCGCGATAGGTGAGCGGTAGCGTGGTCGGCTCGCCGAGCGGGCGGCCCCACTCGGCCGCGCGCTCCATGCCGCCGTCGTCCGTTGCGAGCTCGATCCCCGCGTACGGCAGCGCCAGGCTCTTGGCCACCGTCTCGGCGACGTCGGACAGCACCGCGAGCGGGTTGCCAGAGGCCCCGGCGCGCCGGCCGAGCGCCGTGACGACCGCGTACGGATCGCCGCGGTCGCCGTCGAGAACATGGTCGACGGAGTGCTGCAGCCGGCGCCGCAGCGGCTCGAGCGCGATCGCCACCACGGCGGCGGCGAACAGCGGGAGCGTCCCCGTCGGGAGCGTCGTGTGCGCCAACTCGTTCCCGAGCCACACGATCGCGGCGTAGGCGGCGAGCAGGGTCACGCTCAGCCCGGCGTACACGAGCGAGCGGTTGAGGAAGAGGTCGAGGTCGTACAGGTGATGCCGCAGGATCGCCACGCCGGCGGCGACCGGGATCGCGAGTGCGGTGAGCACCCAGCCGCCGGCCACGCCGAGGACGTCGAGCACGAGCCCGAGCAGGAGCGCGAAGCCGCCGACGGCCAGGCACAGCAGCTGCTGGCGCTCGAGCTCGGTCGCCGAGCGGAAGCGGACCACGAGCGAGGCGAGCGACAGCACCAACCCAACGGCCGCGAACAGCAAGCCGATGCGGGCGACGACGACCCAGGTGTGGGGCGCGCCTCAGGTCGGCGCCTCGATGTAGAGCCCGAGCGGATCCTCGGGGGTCCAGCTCGGGACGCCGAGGCGAAGGCCGGACGAGCACGCCGTCGCGCACACGATCAGGGCCGGCACCCAGCGGCGTGACGGCAGGTGCCCCGTCGGGAACAGGATGAGTTCGACCGCAGCAGTCAGACGGCACCAGCCACACCTATAGCCGATCCAGATGATGGCCCAAGCGCCCGGCAGTGCAGCCCGGCGGCGCCGACCGCGCCGAGCCCGCCGATCGTCAGCAGCACCCAGCCGAACGCGTTCTCCGGCATGGCGCGGAGTGATCGACCGCCGACCAGCGTGAAGGCGGCGGCGACGAGCAGCAGGCTGGCCAGCTCCTGCATCCAGACGGTCATCGTGGACAGCGCCGCGAACTGCAGGTACAGGCTGCCCGCGACGAGGATCGCGATCGCCAGTGAGATCAGGCGGGCAGTGCGCCGTTGGCCCGACGTCCCGTGGTCGTTCGCCAGACGGGGACCGCCCCGGCGCGGTCCGCGGGCTTCGACGGTCCGCAGCACGCCCATAGCGTCCCTGCGTGGGTGTCCCGGCGTCAAGGGGCACGCGTCCCGATCGGTCTGGGCCATTTCGGCTCCCAGCCGGTCGCCGTGTCCCGGCGAACGTCCGGATGAAGACAGGACCGCTGCCTCATGACGCTGGGCTACCGGGCGCCTGAAGCTGATTCACGTGGAAGGCAACAAGCCCTCAATCCCCAGCGAGGTCCCAGGTGACCGGATATCCGACTCAGCAGGTCGCAGCAGCGCTCATCGACGAGCGCGCTGCGCACCGCGCGTGAGCGTAGGCGTACCGACGTTGTCTCCCAGTCGACGCGAGGCTCCATCTCCGACGACGCCCACGCCTTTCAGCGTGCGCTCGTCGTCGCGAGCCTGATGTTCTCGCGCCGATCGGACGCTCCGCACGCACCGCCGATCGGCCTGACGGAGGCCGATCGAGATGCTCCACCATCACCATCCCGGCTACGTCGAGCAGCTCCAGGCCGACCGGCGCGAGGCGGCGACCCGCCGTCCCGCGCCGGCCGGCCCGGACGAGCTCGAGTCGCTGGTCGGCGCGGCAGCCGCGGCGAACCCCGGCCTGGTCCCGGCCGCTGCGCGCTTCGCGGCGCGGATCCGTGCGGTCGCGCGGAGGCACCGGCTCGGTCCGACGACGCCGAGGACGTCGCACAGAACACATGGCTCCTGCTGCTCGAGCTCATCGAGAGCGTGCGCGATCCGCAGCGGATCGGCGCCTGGATCGAGACAACGGCGCGGCGCGAGAGCCTGCGCGTGCTGCGAAACGGCAAGCGCGAGCGCCCGACCGCGTCCGAAGAGTTCGCGCCCGAGCCGGTCGACCCCGTCGCGGAGCAGCGCTTGATCGCCGCCGCCGATCGTGCGGCCGTCCGCCGCGCGCTCGATCGGCTGCCGCGCCGTCACCGGCGGCTGCGGCCTGCTCTTCGCCGACGCCCCGCCCAGCTCGAGGAGATCTCGCGGACGCTCGACATGCCGCTCGGCAGCCTCGGGCCGACGCGCGCGCGCGGGCTCGCGCGTCTGCGTGGCGATCAGCGCTTCGTCGCCGCCGTGCGCGGCGTCGCGGAGTGACGGCCGTGTATCAGGGCGGGATCGCCGGTGCTCCTGACCAATGCACAGGGGCGAGCCAGTTCGCCCTGAGAGCTACGTGAAGGGAAGGCCATGTCCAACCTGATCAACCAGGACCTGGCGGTGTCGGGCGTCGCGCCGGTGATCTGCGTTCTGGAGAACGGCACCGTCGCGAAGACGCGTGCCGCCGGCAAGAAGATCGAGGGTCACTTCGTCTCGTCGGAGCTGAGCCAGCCGAGCGCGCTGGCCATGGCGAGCTCATCCCCGGACGAGGCGAGGCGGATCCCGCCGGCCGTTCGGGTGTACGAGAACCTCGGCATCGCGTACGGGACCGTCACCAAGGAGGGCCTCGCGGCGCTGCGCGCCGATCCGGCCGTGGGCGAGGTGCGAGGTGCGCCGCAGCTCAGCCCGATCCGCCCGAGCGGGTGGCGAGCGCGCGGCTGACACGCCGCTACACCTGGGGCATGGGCGCCCTACGGGTGCCGCAGCTCTGGACGCAGGGCCTGTCGGCGACGGCGTCTGGTCGGTCTCTCGATACCGGCGTCGTCGGCCGCCACCCGGCGCTGAAGGGTGCGCTCGCGGGCTTCGCCGAGTTCGACGAGCTCGGCTTCCTCATCAGGCCCACGCCTTCGCCGCACGACACCGACGACCACGGCACTCACACCGCCGCCACGATCGCCGGTGGCCGGTCAGCGGCAAGCACGTGGGCATCGCCCCCGGGGCCAAGCTGGCGAGCGCGATCGTGATCGAGGGCGGCGACGCTGTCGCGCGCGTGCTCGGCGGCATGGACTGGGTCGTCGGCCTCGGGGCCCGCGTTCTGAGCATGTCCCTCGGCTTCCGCGGGATGTGGGACGACTTCCTCCCGCTCACGCGCGCGCTGCGCGCCCGCAACGTCGTGCCGGTGTTCGCCGTCGGCAATGAGGGTCCGGGCACGAGCCGGTCTCCGGGCAACTACGCGGAGGCGCTGTCGGTCGGCGCATGCGACAGCCAGGGGCGCGTGGCGGACTTCTCGTCCAGCCAGCGCTTCCGGCGGCGGCTCGACCCGGTCGTCCCGGACATCGTGGCACCCGGCGTGGCCACCATCTCCGCGCGCCCCGGCGGCGGGTACCAGGCGATGGACGGCACGTCGATGGCCACGCCGCACATGCCGCCTGGCAGCCCTGCTGCTCGAAGCCCATGGCGACGCAAGCGCCGCCGACGTCGAGCGCGCCATCTTCGGCTCGAGCACGCTCGGGGCGCCGATGGCGCCGGAGCGGGCGAATCGCGGTCTCCCGAACGGCGTCCGCGCGCTCGAGATCCTGAGCAATGGCGCCTGAGATGGGTGGGGGCGTATCGTCTTGTCGATGGCGAGCCGGCCATCAGCAGGCGACGACGAGCTGCTCGCGCAGATGGAGACGGCGCAGCAGCACGGCGAGCCCGTAGAAGCGGTCTTCACGCTGCGACCCGAGGACTCGGCCGGCTACATGCCGGCCGAGCGGGTCGACGAAGTGAGCCGGGATCTGCTCGAGCGGGTGAGCCGGAAGACGGGTGTTGACCCGGATCGCGTGAACGTCCTGCGCAACCTCGGGTCGCTCGTGGTGTCCGCCAAGCCGCAGTTCCTCAAGGAGTTGATCGACCAGCCGGAGATCGAGGCCGCGGTTGCCAACCGGCGCTCCGAGCCCGTGGTCGATCTGCCGCCGGGTCGTGACGACGCTGCTTGACGCGGCACGGTCAGTCGGTGATGCTGCCGGCGCTGAGGTTGGCGACGGTGGCGGTCATGGCGCCGGCGCCGTCGGAGGCGAGGAAGGCGGCGGTGTCGGCGACCTGGTCGAGGGTCGGCAGGCGCTTGAGCAGCGTGCCCTGCTCGAGCAGCGCCCGGAACTCGGCGGGCTCGACGCCGGCGGCTTCGGCCGCCGTGGCGAAGTTGTGCTCGATGAGCGGGGTCTCGGGGATCGCGTGGGCGCGCAGGCAGACGACGCGGACGCCGGCCGGCCCGACCTCGAGCGCCAGGGAGCGCGTGAACGCCTCGACGGCGGCCCAGGCAGGCGCCTGCCCGCCGATCGAGCGGGCCGGGCTCCGGCCGGGAACGGCGGTGAGCGTGAGGATCACGCCTGAGCCCTGGGCGCTCATGACGCGGGCGGCGGCGGTTGCGGTGATGAAGTTCGCGCGCGTGTAGAAGTCGATCGGGCGGGCGAAGGCGTCCGGCGTCAGCTCCGTCAGCGGCAGGCGCTCGGCCGCCGGGCCCGGGCCGATGGCGTTGAAGGAGATGTCGACGCGCCCGACGCTGTCGAGGTGCTCCCGGACGGCTCTGTCGTCGAGCGCGTCGACCTCTGCGCGCCGCGTCAGGACGACCCTCGCCCCTTCGCGGGCGAACGCGCGGCCGACGGCTCCGCCGATCGCGCCCCCGGCTCCGTAGATCACCGCGGTCTTGTTCTCGAGCATCATGCTCGTTCAGACACCGGCACCGGCAAGAACGGAACGGCTCGCGTAGGCTCGCCGCATGTCGACCCCGGAGCCGGAGCCCTCGAAGCCCCGCAACTGGTGGATCTGGATCAGCGCCGGCCTCGCGGTGCTCGCGATCGGCCTCCTGGCATGGGCGCTGAGCGTGAGGTCGGATCTGGACAGCACGGAGCAGGACCTCGCCGCCGCGCAGGAGGAGCTCACCGCGACCAAGGAGGAGCTCGACACCGCCCGGCAGGAGCTCGACACCGCGAACGAGGAGCTGGCGTCCGCCGAGGACGGCCACCTTGCCGAGGCGGCGGTGGCCGCCGGCTCGCTGGCGGCCGCGAAGGCGCTATACGACGACCTCACGGAGCAGCTCGGGGTGACGGAGGAGGATCTCGCCGCCACCCAACAGGACCTCACGGACGCCCAGGAGCGGGCGGAGCAGGCCGAGCAGGATGCTGCCGACGCTGCGGAGCAGGCCTCGCAGGCCGGCAACGAGACCGAGAAGGCCCAGGCGGAGGCGGACCAGGCCAGGGCCGAGGCAGAGGCGGCGAACGCCCAGCTCGAGATCGCCGTCGACTGCGCGAAGGCCTACGTGACCGCCTTCGGCGACCTGTTCGAGGGCGACGATCCGGAGGAGCAGGCGGCGGCGGTGCGCAAGCAGTTCAAGAGCATCACCGCCGACTGCAAGGAAGCCCTGGCGGGCTAGCAGTTCTGCATGATCTGCGGATTGCGCTCGTACTGCACGAGGTTGGCTCCGACCCACACGTGGCTGGTGTCGACGTTCGAGAACGCGACGATGTCGTCGCCCGTCGTGCCGTCGGAGAGCGTGAGCGTCACCTTGACCACGACGCCGCCGCCGTTGTAGGTCGTTGTGTAGCCCTCCTTGAACGCCCACGTGCCGGTTACGACCTGGCGGCACTTCTCGCCCATGCCGTCCATCCAGTCGACGATGTTCAGGCGGAAGCTGCCGTCGGCGAGCATCCAGATCCGCCGGTACTCGGCGAACAGGCCCGTCGAGCCGAACTCGTACCACTCGAGCAGCAGGTCGCCCGCCGTGCTCATCGCCGTCTGGCCGGCGACGTCGTCGCGCGTGAGGTCGATCGGGGGCGTTCCCGCGGGTGCGGGCGGCAGCGCGGTGACGGTGGGCTTGACCGTGCGCGTCTTGCCGCGCGTGCTGATGCGGACCTTGATCTTCTGGCCGCCGACCGCCTCCAGCGCGGCCGCCGGATCGGACCGCCAGGTGCTCGACTTGCGCGTGCTCGCGACCTTCTTGAGCTTGTACGAGGCGCCTGCCGCCGTGACCTTGACGCCGCGCGGCTTCGTCGCCTTCGTGAAGCGCTTGGTCGATGAGACCTTGACTTCGATCCGCACGCCGGCGGTCTCCCGCACGAGCGCCGCCTTCGTCTTGACCGCGGCAGAGGCGGTCGCGGGGAGGGCGAAGAGCGAGATCAGCGCGGCGAGAGCGGCGCCGGCCCGGAGCGCAGACGTTGTCATCTGGCGAACGTAGCCGCGCGCTCGCGCCCCGCAAAGCGGCCATTCGTCCAGTCCCGGCGGGTTGGCATTCGCGGGCTGCCGGGTAGACCGCACACGTTTGCAGGGGACTACGCAGGGGAGGTGCTCGTCGTGCTGTCGATGCTCGACCGTGAGCGCACGGTCGCGGGGCCCAATTACGCCCGCTGGTTGATCCCGCCGGCGGCGCTCGCCGTCCATCTTTCGATCGGCCAGGTGTACGCGTTCAGCGTGTTCAAGGAGCCGCTCGTCGAGCACTTCGGCACCAAGCTCACGCCGATCTCGATCATCTTCTCGATCGCGATCGTGATGCTCGGCCTGTCGGCCGCCGTCGGCGGGACCTGGGTGGAGCGCAGCGGCCCGCGCAAGGCGATGTTCGTCTCCGGCTGCTGCTGGTCGCTCGGGTTCGTGGTCAGCGCCCTCGGCGTGGCCACCGACCAGCTGTGGCTCGTCTACCTCGGCTACGGCGTGATCGGCGGCATCGGCCTCGGCATCGGCTACATCTCGCCGGTCTCCACGCTGATCAAGTGGTTCCCGGATCGTCCGGGACTGGCCACCGGCCTGGCGATCATGGGCTTCGGCGGCGGCGCGATCGTCGCCGGGCCGTTGTCGGACGCGCTCCTCAACGCGTACGGCACCAGCCCCGCCGACGCGATCGCGCCCGCGTTCCTCACGCTCGCCGCCATCTACTTCGTGATGATGATGCTCGGCGCCTTCACCGTGCGGCTGCCGGCTGAGGGCTGGCGCCCTGAGGGCTGGGACCCCGAGCAGACGGCCGACCGCACGCTCGTCACTCGCGGCAACGTCACCGCCTCCAACGCGATCAGGACGAAGCAGTTCTGGCTGCTCTGGGTCGTGCTGTTCTGCAACGTGACGGCCGGCATCGGCATCCTCGAGCAGGCGTCGCCGATGATCCAGGACCACTTCTCCACGGTCAGCGCCGCGGCGGCCGCGGGCTTCGTCGGCCTGCTGGCGCTGTGCAACATGGGCGGCCGGATCGGGTGGTCGTCGACGTCGGACATCATCGGCCGCAAGCCGATGTACATGATCTTCCTCGGCGTCGGCGCGGTCATGTACTTCCTGCTCGCCTCGACCGGCACGGCCGCGGTGGCCTGGTTCGTGCTGCTGACCGGCGTGATCCTGTCGTTCTACGGCGGCGGCTTCGCCACCGTCCCGGCCTACCTCAAGGATCTCTTCGGGACGATCCAGGTGGGGGCGATCCACGGCCGCCTGCTGACCGCGTGGTCGGCCGCGGGCGTGGCCGGGCCGCTGATCGTCAACGCGATCGCCGACGCGGAGGGGGCGGCCGGCAAGTCCGGCGCCGATCTCTACACGCTCTCGCTCTACATCATGGTCGGCGTGCTGCTGGTCGGCTTCGTCGCCAACCTGCTGATCAAGCCGGTGAACGAGCGCTTCATGGAGCCGGAGGAGGCGCACGGGCGCTTCCGCCGCGAGCCGGAGCCGGTCCCCGCGACCGCAGAAAGGAGCTGACCCATGTCCGACACAGCCCGCGGCATCACGCTGTGGTTCATCGTGGGCGGTGCGCTGCTCTACGGCATCGTCAACACGATGTCGAAGGTCGTCGACCTGTTCGCCTGAGCGCAGAGGCGGGAGGCTTCCCGCCATGGACAACTACGAGACCGTGCTGTACGCGACCGGCGGGCCGGTCGCGACGATCACGCTCAACCGCCCGGAGGCGCTGAACACGATCGTCCCGCCGATGCCCGACGAGGTCGAGGACGCGGTTACGCGTGCCACGCGCGACGCGGCGGTGAAGGTGATCGTCGTGCGTGGCGCGGGGCGGGCGTTCTGCGCCGGCTACGACTTCGGCGGCGGCTTCAAGCACTGGGGCGAGGCGCTCGAGACCGACGGGCGCTGGGATCCCGGCAAGGACTTCGTGGCCGCCACGGCACCGCAGCTCGCGCCGACGCAGAAGCTCATGAGCATCTGGCGCTGCCCGAAGCCGGTGATCGCGCAGGTGCACGGCTGGTGCGTCGGCGGCGGCAGCGACTTCGCGCTCTGCGCCGACCTGGTCGTGGCCAGCGAGGACGCCGTGATCGGCACGCCGTACAGCCGCATGTGGGGCGCCTACCTGTCGGGCATGTGGATCTACCGGCTCGGGCTGGCCAAGGCGAAGGAGCACGCCCTGACCGGCCGCCCGCTGACGGGCCGCCAGGCGGCGGACATCGAGCTCATCAACACGGCCGTCCCGTTCGAGCAGCTGGAGGAGACGGTGGCGACGCTCGCCGCGGAGCTGGCCAACATCCCCGCCTCGCAGCTGGCGGCGATGAAGCTCGTGGTCAACCAGGCCTACGAGAACATGGGCCTCGCCGCCACCCAGACGCTGGGTCCGATCCTCGACGGGCTGATGCGCAACACGCCCGACGCGCTCGCCTTCATCGACCGGGCGGCGACCGACGGCGTCCGCGCCGTCGTGGCCGAGCGCGACGGGCCGTTCGGCGACTACAGCCAGGCGCCGCCGGAGCTGCGCCCGGACCCGGACAACGTCATCGTGCCCTGATCAGGCCGGCAGGGTGCCCGGTGGGCCGAGGATCTCGATGCCGGCCTTGGCCGCGGCCTCACCCAGGACGGCCGGATCGACCGGACGCCCGGCGGGCGGCAGCTCGTCGGCCGGGGCCGGCTCGGAGACCTCGCGCACGAACGCGTCGAACCCGGCGGGCGCGGTGATCAGCAGCCAGCGGGCCTCCTCGGACTCGACGCGGTAGGCGTGCGGCACGTCGCGCGGGGCGAGCGCCGCCTGGCCGGGGCCGAGGACGATCTGCTCGTCGGCGACGAACAGCTTGAGCTCGCCCTCGAGCACATAGAAGGTCTCGTCGTCGCGACGGTGGACGTGCAGCGGAGGCATGTCGCCGCGCCGCCCGCGCTCGTCGAGGAGCGCGAGCGCCCCGCCGCTGCTGTCCCCGTCGACGAGGACGTGGACGAGGTGGTCGATGAACCAGAGGGGTTGTTGTGCTGTAAGCTCCATCCTGGAGTTATTGTAACCTCCAGGATGGAGCTATGTCAAGAGCCGGGAGACTGACGCCGTTCTCCTACGTGATCCTCGCGCTCGTCGGGCGCGAGGGCGCCGGGCCGCACGACATCGTCCGGATGATGCGCGAGGGCGCGATGTTCTGGACGACCTCGGAGAGCCACTACTACGCCGAGCCCAGGCGGCTCGCCGAGCTCGGCTTCCTGCAGGCGCGCACCGAGCCCGGCCGCACCCGGCCGCGCACCCACTACGAGCTCACCGACGCCGGGCGTGAGGCTCTCACCGCATGGCTCACCGAGCCGGCGGCCATGCCGCGCGTGCAGAACGAGTCCATGATCAAGCTGCTGGCCGCCGACTTCTCAGACGACGCCACGATCGCCGCGAGCCTTGCCGGAGTGCGTGCCGGCCTCGACCGCGCCTACCAGGAGCTGGAGGGGATGGAGCGGCGCGCGCTCGAGATCCCGCACCGCACGCGGTACCTGCGGATGATCGACGACTACGCCCGCCGCTCGCTCGACGCCCAGCGCGAGTGGCTGGACGCGGTCCAGGACGAGCTCGAGCGGCAACCGTAGGCCGGCGATCGTGCGCTGATCGGCAAGGGTCGTGCGCGCTGGGACCAGAGCGCGGGCCGCGCGGTCGCGAGAGTGGGCCGCATGTACGACTACGTGATCGTCGGCGCCGGCAGCGCCGGCTGTGTGCTCGCCGCCCGCCTCACCGAAGACCCCGCCACCTGCGTCCTGCTGCTGGAGGCGGGGCCGCCCGACGCCGCGGCGGAGATCGCGATGCCGGCGGCCTTCCCACTCCTGTTGAACGGGCCGTTCGCGTGGGAGGACGCGACCGGCGCCCAGCCGCACGCGGGCGGCCGCAGCGTGTACTGGCCGCACGGCCGCACGCTGGGCGGCAGCTCCTCGGTCAACGGCATGGTCTACATGCGCGGCAACCGCGTCGACTACGACGCGTGGCGCGACGAGCACGGGTGCGCGGGCTGGGGCCATGACGAGCTGCTGCCGTACTTCCGCCGTGCCGAGGACCAGCAGCACGGCGCGTCGGATCACCACGGCGCCGGCGGCCCGCTGCGCGTCGAGGACCCGCGCTACACGCATCCGCTCAGCCACGCATGGCTCGACGCCGCCCTGGACGCCGGCCTCCCCGCGAACGACGACTTCAACGGCGCCGAGCAGGACGGCGTCGGCTCGCTGCAACTCACGCAGCGCAGCGGCCGGCGCTGTTCGGCGGCCGACGCGTACCTGCGGCCCGCGGCCGCGCGGCCGAACCTCACCGTCGAGACCGGCGCGCTGGTGACGGAGGTCCTGATCGAGCACGGGCGCGCGGTCGGCGTGCGGTTCGCGCGCGGCGACGAGCTGTGCGAGGCCCGCGCGGAGCGCGAGGTCGTGCTGTCGGGCGGGGCGATCAACAGCCCGCAACTGCTGATGCTCTCTGGCGTCGGCCCGGCCGAGCACCTGCGCGAGCACGGCATCGGCGTCGTCGCCGACTCGCCGCGGGTCGGAGCCGGGCTCCAGGACCACCCGTACTGCCTGCCCGAGTGGCGCACGCCGGACGTCCGCAATCACTGGGAGGAGCTGACGCCCGAGAACGCCGAGCTGTGGCAGCGGGAGGGCAGCGGCCCGATGGCTTCGAGCGGAGCCGAGACCGGCGGGTTCGGCCGCATCCGCGCGGACGCGCCGGCACCCGACCTGCAGTACGGGGCGATTGCCGGCCCCGCGCCCGGCGGCGACATGGCGCCGCCCGACCGGCGCGGCGTCTCGATTCTGCTGATCGCGCTCGGCGCCGCGAGCCGGGGGCGAGTCGCGCTGCGCTCCGCCGACCCGCGCGACCGGCCGCTGATCGACCCGGGCTACCTGAGCGAGGAGGCCGACCTCGACATCCTCGTCGAGGGCGTCCGGCGGGCGCGCGAGATCGCGTCGCGCAAGCCGTTGTCCCGCCTCATTTCCGGCGAGCACTCGCCCGGCGAGCACGTCTCCGGCGACGAGCAGCTCCGCGACTGGATCCGCGGCAGCGCGAGCACGGCGTTCCACGCCGCGTCGAGCTGCGCGATGGGCGGCGGCGACGAGGCCGTGTGCGATCCCGAGCTCCGGGTCCGCGGCGTCGCCGGACTGCGGGTGGTGGACGCGTCGGTCATGCCGGCACTGCCGCGCGGCAACATCAACGCCCCGACGATCGCGATCGCCGAACGCGCCGCCGACCTCATCCGGGCCGCATGAGGCCGCGGTACTCCTGCGGCGTCGCGCCATAGGCGGCGCGGAACGAGCGGCTGAAGTGCGCCGCGTTGAGCAGCCCCCAGCGGGCGGCGATCGCGTTGACGGGAAGGGCCCGCAGCGCGGGATCGAGCAGGTCGCGGCGGCAGCGCTCCAGGCGCCGCCGCCTGATCCACTCGGCGACGGTCGCGGACTCGGTCTCGAACAGCTTGTGCAGGTGGCGGACGGAGACGTAGTGCGCCGCGGCGACCATGCCCGGCGTCAGGTCCGGGTCGCCGAGGTTCTCCTCGATGAAGGCGCGGATCCGAAGCACCAGCGCGCGCTGCCGGCTCTCCGGCGGCAGCGTCTCGGCCCGGTCGAGCCGGGAGCCCAGGGCGACCGCCAGCAGGTCGAGCACGGCGGTCCCGAGGCGCGCGCGGTGCGCACCGGGATCGTCGAGATGGCCGACGAGCTGGCGCGCGAAGGAGGAGGCGAGCGCGCCGGTGTCCTCGTCGCCGGCGATGCGCACGGCGGTCAGCGGCGCAACCTGCTCGCGCCGCAGCGGCAGCATGGCGGGCGGGAACACGATGCCGACGCACGTCACCGACGACGCCATCGCCCAGCGGGCCGGTCGCGCGAGGTCGACGAACGTGAGGTCGCCGGCCTCCAGGGCGGCCTGGCGGCCGTCCTGCTCGATCACCCCACGCCCGCGGACCAGGACGTCGACCTTGTAGAGCTCGGAACCCGAACGGCGCACGTGGCGCGCCGTACGGCGCGCGCCGCCCGGGTCGCGCTGCGACAGCGCGGCGACGCGCACCGCGCCGAGGTCGCCCGCGCGCACCTCGTCCGGAACGCCATGGGGTTCGAGAGGGCCGATCGTCGCGTGGAGCAGCTCCCGCCACGAGTCCGCGCGATCGGCTGCAGGCTCTCCCGCCGGCCTGAACACGACAGCCATCTCAGCGATTAACCGTACCGACCGCCCATGATCACGAGCGCCGGATGAGCACGTTGCCGGCCGTCGTGCGGGCGCGGACCTCGACGCTCTCGCCTCCCGAGTCGGGCGCCGAGCCGGGCTCGAGCGCGTTCTGCACCCGGCCGGCGACAGCGCGCGCGTCGAGCCAGGCCGGGACGCCCTCGGGGATCCCGACCTCGAGGTCGCCGAGCGCGGTCTCGAGCACGACCGAGCCGCGCGCGACCTCGCCCAGCCGCACGTCGCCGTTGGACGACTTGGCGACCACGCTCGCGCCCGCGCGATCGACGGCGATGCTGCCGTTTGCGGCCTGCACTCGCAGGTCGCCCGCCACCGAGCCCACCCAGGTGTCGCCGTTCGAGTTCTTGATCACCGCCGTGGCGTCGAGCTCGCCGGCGCGCACGTCGCCCGAGCCCGTGGTGAGCTCCGCGTGGCCCGTCGCGCGCTCGACGGTGATGTCGCCGATGCCGGTCTTGACATTGGGCTTGGAGACCTCGTCGAGCTGGACCGTGCCCATCCCGGTCCTGATGTGGGAGTCGCCGAGGCGGCCGGCGGCGGCGAAGTCGGTCATCTGGCCGGCTCCGCGCACCTTGGAGCCGGCGGGCAGCTCGATGGTGACGTCGATCGATCCGCCGTGACTGCGCGGGAGCCAGTTGCGCAGCTTCGGCGCCTTGACGAGCAGGTGCTCGTTGGCGAACTCGACGCGAGTGCGCTCAGCGACCTTGACGTCCTCGTCGCTGGAGGCGTCGCTGGGCTGCACGTCGATGACGGCGGCGGCGCCGTCCCCGGCGCTGATCCGCACGTCGCCGACGACGACGTCGATGGTCGCCGAGATCGGTCCGGAGGTGTCGAAGGTGGGCATGGGGAGGTTCCTCTTTCATTGGTTCGGGGTTCAGCGGACCCAGCCGGTGAAGCTCTCGCCGACGTGGCCGCCACGGGGGGACGGCCGCCGGCCGGGGTCACGATTGGTGAGGGCGGTGTTGACGGCGCGGACGAGCCACGAGTTGACCGAGAGCCCTTCACGGGTCGCGGCCTGCTCGACGCCGGCCTTGAGCTGCTCCGGGAGGCGCAGGTTGATGCGCGCCGTCTCGCCCTCGGGCGGCGCCACCTCGGGCGGCGGCTCGTCGGCGGGCACCGGCGTCACGACGAACTCGGGCTCGCCGCCGCGCAGGCGCACATCGACCGTGGCGGGGGCGATCTCGCGAGTGATCTCGTCGGCGGCGGCCGACAGCGCGTCGAGCAGCATCAGCCGCACGGCCGCCTCGGCACCGGCCTCGGTCACACCGAGCTCGCTCCGCAGTCTTTCGACGTAGTTCGTCAGGTCCATGGCACCAGTATGGCATCAAAGTGATGCCATGACAAGTGCCAATGTGATGTCAGAGGTAGTACGCGAGCTTGTGGCAGGCCCAGCTCTCCGCTCGCGCGCGGGTTCCGGCCGGCGGTCGGCCGGGCTTCGCGCGGGCGATGTCGGGCTCGAACAGGCGCTCCTCGAACTGCGCGGCGAGCGCCTCGCTGCGGGCGATCATCATCAGCTCGGAGTTGCGGTAGAGCGCCCAGGCGTCGAGGTTGACGGTGCCGAAGCTGACGACGTCGTCGGCGACGACGACCTTGGCGTGGACGACCGTGCCGGGCAGCTCCCAAAGCTCCACGCCGGCGTCGATCAGGTCGCCGTAGCGATGCTTCAAAGCGGCCGTCGCCAGGTGGTTGTTCGAGCGCTCGGAGACGACGACGCGGACCCGGACACCGCGCCGTGCCGCGGCGGCGATCGCCTCGATCGCGTCGCCGTCGGTGAGGTAGGGGTTGATGACGTCGAGCCGCTCGCGCGCGCCGCCGATCTGCTCGAGGGTCGCCTGCGACGCCGCGACGGACCCGCCGGTGAGGACCTGGGCGAGCGCGATCGGCGTCGACCCGGCGTCCTCCGGCTCGGGGAACAGGTGGGACAGGTCGGCCGGCAGCGCGCCGCCGCGGGCGCGGAAGCTCGTGAGGAACGCTGCCTGCGCCTGGCGCACGACGTCGCCGGTGACGCGGACCATCACGTCGTGGAAGCGGCCGTCCTCGAAGTGGTCCTCGATGCCCGCGCCGCCGGTCCAGGCCACCGCGCCGTCGATCACGTACAGCTTGCGGTGGTCGACGCGGCCGGGCGCATCCCGGAGGAAGCGGTTGACCTCCGTCTGCGCTCCCGCCGCCGCCAGGCGTGTGTACATCTCGCGCGCCTGCTTGAACGGCTTGGACCCGAACTCGTCGACCTGGATGCGCACCTCGACGCCCTCGGCCAGCTTGCGCTCGAGCAGCGCGGTCATCCGCATGCCCACCTCTCCCTCGCGCCAGCCGAACATGAGGATGTGGACGCTGGAGCGGGCGGCCTCGACGTCGGCGAGGATGCGCGGGAAGAACTCGCCGCCCTCGACGAACGGGTCGAGCGTGGCCGCCGTCGACCACGCGAAGTCGAGCGGCCCGTCGTGCGCAGTGGCGGCCTCGGCACCGGCCGGCGTCACGGCGCCGGGCGGCGGCGGCCAGCACGGGCGCCGCGCGACGTGCAGCACCGTGCGATGCGCAGCGCCGATCGCGAGCACGGGTCAGCCCAGCTCGGCCGCGAGCTGATCCGCCGAGAGGGTGGTGGTCGCGCGCGCGGTGCGGCGCGCCCTGGTGATGCTCGCGTTCACGCGGTCGGCCATGTCGGCGGAGTAGACGACCACCAGGCCGGCGTCGCCCTCGTCGAGGACCTCGCCCAGCGTCGTCAGGTCCTCGCGCCGCATCCCGCCAGTCGCGTGGCCCGTGACGGCGCCGAGCGCGGCGCCCGCGCCGCCGCCGACGGCGAGCGCGGCGAGGATGCCGACGGCCGGGAACAGCGCTGCGACGGCGCCCGCGGCGAGGCCCCACATCAGGCCCGTCTCGGCGCCGTGGCTCTTCCCCGCGTCGTGCCTGCGCACGATCTCGACCGATCCGTTGGCGCCCTTGGCGATCACGTTGGCGTCGAAGTCGTGCGTCGAGCCGACGTGCTTGTGCGCGACGTTGATCGCCTCGTATTCGGCCAGCGCGTCCTCGACGTGGTCGTAGGCCGCCGCCAGCACGTACAGCGTGTCGCTCATGTTCCTTCCTCTCCCGGACTGTCGTGCCGAGGATCGCCGGAGGCCGGGGCGTCCGCAATGGTGCGCGCACGAGTCCGGCGAGCGGAGCGCCGCTCCTTCTCCTCGGCGACCTTGACCTTCGCGTCCGTGTAGGACTGCTCGACCAGCAACTTGCCGCCGGTCCAGCCGAACGCCCAGATCACGATCACGAGCGCGAAGGCGATGTTCCAGGCCGTGATGGCGAGCTGCTGGCCGAGCGAGTACGCCGTCGCGGTGGCGGAGTCGGTCACGTCGGCGAGGGCGGCGACGTTGGTGGCCTGGTTGACGCCGACGCCGCCCGGGGTGACCGAGACGGTGTTGGCGATCGAGTTGCCGCCCGCCACCGACATCACCGTGTGGAAGGTGACCGCGATGCCGTAGCCGGCCAGGAACACGGCGATCACGCCGAGCTTGGCCAGCCAGGCGCCCAACGACGGCAGCGCGACGCGCACGAGGTACTGGCGCGGACGCGCGAGGATCGCCCCGCCCTGCTTGGCCTTCTCGACGACCACGCGCAGCTTGCGGCGGAAGATCCGCGCGAGGACGACGATCAGCATCGCGGCGCCGGCGAGCGCGGCGAGCATGAGGAGCGGGTGGTCGTGCGGCAGCTTGAGCTGGCGCTCGAACGTGCCGGGGACCGAGGCGAACAGGTACACGTAGACGAACGCCCCGGCCAGCGAGAAGAAGATCTTCTGCACGAGCATGCCGCCCAGCACGCCGGCGAAGTTCGCGCCCGGAACGATGGCTACGAACATCAGCAGCATCGCGAAGGTGCCGATGTTGGCCGGCAGGAAGCCGTTCAGCGCCACGCCGGCCGCGTACGCGGCCAGGATCTGCCGGTAGGGCACCGGCGCGCGCGGATACGCGGCGCGCAGGATGAAGAACCACCCGAGCGCGGTCAGCGTGGTCTGCCCGGTCTGGAGCGTCCAGCCAGCCACCAGGTAGCCGAGGCCGATGCCGGTGACCGCGTCCCACACGTCCGAGAGCCAGCCGCCGATGTCGACGCCGAGCAGCTGGAGCAGGCCGGCGACGATCGCGATCCCCGCCAGCCAGGCGACGACCCTCGCGGCCCGGCGCACTAGTAGACGCCGGTGCCGCCGGTCGGCCGGCGGGCGGCCTCGCGGCGCAGGTCCTCCTGCGCCATCAACGCGGCCTCGGCCGCCGCGGGGCTCGTGTCCGGCTTGCGCAGGACGAAGTACAGCACCGGTCCGAGAACCGGGAAGACGAGGATCAGCAGCAGGAAGCCCGCGATCCTCACTCCGGAGCCCCCGTGGCGCAGCAGGTCCACGACCGCGGCGATCCAGAGGATCACGATCGGCGCCACGACCAGGACGGCGAAGATGACCTCGAGGAACGTGGAAGTGGCGAGCAGGGTCACGCTGCGCTCAACCTGACGGACGGCCGGTGACGGCGCAATGGTGTACTCGCGCGACGGCGGGTGGTGCGTGCATCCGGATATCTGAGATTCGACGCGCGGGCCTGCCCCGGTTAACGTTCGCTGACACGGTGAGCTCGGACGTCGAGGTCAGGCTTCTCGGCCCGCTCGACGTCCGCGTCGACGGGTGCGCCGTCCAGTTCGACGGTGCCAAGCAGCGCACCCTGTTCACTGCTTTGGCGCTGCGCGCTCCGGAGCCGCTCTCGGTGGACGAATTGGTCGAGGCGGTGTGGGCCGGCCGGCCGCCCGGCGACGGCGTGCAGGCGCTCCAGAAGCAGGTGTCGCGCCTGCGCCACCGGCTCGGCGAGTCGGCGCCCGTCCACCGCGGCGCGACCGGGTACGCGCTCGGCGTGGAGCGCGGCGCGATCGACTCGCGGCGCTTCGAGGACCTGCTCGAGCGCGCGCGGGCCGAGGACCCTGACTCGGCTTCGGCCGACCTGGAGGCCGCGCTGGAGCTGTGGCGCGGGCCGGCGCTCGCCGACCACCGCTTCGACGACTTCGCGCAGCGCGAGATCGCCCGGCTGGAGGAGCTGCGGATGGAGGCGGTCGAGGAGCGGATGGGCGCGCGGCTCGTGCGCGGCCGCGACGCCGACCTGGTCGGCGAGCTGCGGACGCTGGTGGCCGAGCACCCGCTGCGCGAGCGCATGCGCGCGCACCTGATGCTCGCGCTCTACCGCAGCGGCCGGCAGGCGGAGGCGCTCGAGGTCATGCGCGAGGGGCGCCGGCTGCTCGTCGACGAGCTCGGGATCGAGCCGGGGCCGGATCTGCGGCGGCTCGAGCAGGCGATCCTCGCGCACGACCCGGAGCTGGCGGCCGAGCAGCCGGGCCGCGCGTCGCCCGCCGCCCTGCCCGCTCCGGCCGACGAGCTGATCGGCCGCGACGCCGAGCTGGTGGAGGTCGCCGGCGTCCTCGCCGAGCCGGGCGTGCGGCTGCTCACGCTCGTCGGGACCGGCGGCGTGGGGAAGACGCGGCTCGCGCTCGAGGTTGCTCGCCGCGTGGCCGATCGCTACGGCGGCGGCGCGGTCCATGTCGACCTCGACGGGCTCGAGGACGCGAGCCTGCTGGCCTCCGAGGCGGCCGCCGCCCTCGGCGTGGTGGCCGCGACGGCCGAGCAGCTCGCGGAGCGGCTCGACCAGGGCGAGCCGGCGCTGCTCGTGCTCGACGGCTTCGATCGCTTCCTCGACGACGTCGGCGAGGTCGCCAGGCTGCTCGCCGCCGTCCCGAGCCTGACCGTGCTGGCCACGAGTCGCGCCGCCCTGCGCGTGACCGGCGAGCACGCCTACTCGGTGCAGCCGCTCGCGCCGCCGAACGCCGTCGCCCTGTTCGAGGTCCGCGCCGGTGCGGCGCGCCCGGGTTGGGAGCACGACCGCGAGGTCGTCAACGCGATCTGCGCTCGGCTCGACGGGCTCCCGCTCGCGATCGAGCTGGCGGCCGACCGCATCCGGCTGCTCTCCCCGCAGGCCCTGCTGACGCGGCTCGAGCGCCGCCTCGACGTCCTGACGCAGGGCGGCGGCGACCGCCCGCCGCGACACCGGTCGCTGCGTGCCACGCTCGAATGGTCATGGGAAGTGCTCGACGCCGCCGAGCAGCAGCTGCTGTGCCGGTTGACGGTGTTCGAGGGCGGCGCCTCGCTCGGCGCGGCGACGGCGGTCTGCAGCGACGACGGCGGGAGCATCGACCCGCTCGTCTCCACGCTGCTCCACAAGAGCTCGCTGCTGCGAACCGACCCCCGCCACGCCGAGGCCCGGCTCGCGATGCTCGACACCGTCCGCGAGTTCGTCGCCGAGCGCGCCGGCGACCTGGCCGCCGCCGAGCTCCGGCACGCGCACTACTTCGTCGGCTACTGCGAGCGGCTGGCCACGGAGGCCTCCCGCGCCCACCGGCGCGACTCGCTGGAGCGGCTCGCCGTCGAGCGCGCGAACATCCGCCTGGCCTACGAGCGGCTGGTCCGCGCCGGGGCGGTCGACGAGGCGCTGCGGGTGGCGATCGGCTTCGCCCACGCCCTGCCGTGGGACGCGCACACGCAGGAGGTGCGCGGCTGGCTCGCCCTGGACACCGACACGCCGGCCCTGCGCGCGACGGCGCTGTACTGGGACGGGCGCCTGGCGATCACGCAGGCGCGCCTGGCCGAGGCCGAGCCGCGGCTGCGGGCCGCGCTCGACGCCGCGCGCGAGGCCGGCGACCGCCACCTGGAGGGCGGCGTGCTGATCGCGCTCGGCCGCTGGGCGACGCTGGTCGCGAGCCGCGAGGCGGCCGAGCTGCGCGACGCCGCGCTCGCTGCGGCGCGCGCGACCGGCGACCGCCAGCTGATCGCCGACGCGCTGCTGATCGGGGCCGGCGTGTGCGAGCGCGACTCGGACTGGGACGGAGCGGTGGCGTTCGCCACCGACGCGCTCGAGATCTACCGCGAGCTCGGCGACCCCTACGGCGCCGCCACGGCGCTGGCCGAGCTCGGCTGGTACGACATGGTCACCGCCTCCGCCGAGCACGCCGAGGAGCACCTCGACGAGGCGCTCGCGCTGCGCCGCCGCTTCGGCGACGACCGCCGGCTCGTGGAGCCGCTGATCGACGGCGCCTGGCTCGCGCTCGTGCTGGGCGACACCGGCGACGCCCAGACGCGCTTCCTCGATTGCCTCGCCCTGGCGCGCCAGGTCGACGACCGCTTCATCGTGGGGGAGGCGCTCGCCGGGCTCTCGACGGTGGCGGGGACCGAGTGCCGCTGGAGCGACTGCGCGCACCTGGACGGCGCCTCGGCGGCCGTGCACGAGCAGATCGGGGCGCCGCCGTGGGAGTCGGTCGTGATGCTGCACGCGCGGGTGGCCGGGGCGGCGCGGACGGCGCTCGGTCGCGCCTACGACGAGTGCGCGCAGCGTGGCCGCGCATTGCCCGTCGACGACGTCCTCGCGCAGACGGTTCACGCGCCCGTGCTCGACCTGCCGCCCTGGGGGTGACAGGTGGGGGCGGGGGGAGAGTTCGTGGCGGTGGCGACCAAGCTGCTCGTTCCGGAGCGCCGGAGCGGGCTGGTCGAGCGGCCTGAGCTGATCGCCACGCTCGAGGCCGGCCGCGCGCGCCGCGCGACGGTGGTCGCCGCGGCGACCGGCTTCGGCAAGACGAGCACGCTGACGGAGTGGGCGCGGGCCAGCCCGGCGCGCTTCGCCTGGGTGTCGCTCGACGCGGGCGACGACGACCCGATGCGGTTCTGGAGCTACGTGGTGGCCTCTGTCGAGCGCGCCGCGCCGGAGCTGCCCGGCACGGCGGGGCGCCGCCTGCGTGGGCCTGGCGTCTCGATCGCCGACGAGGTCCTGCCGGTCCTCGTGAACGAGCTCACGACGCTCTCCGAGCCGCTCGTGCTCGTCCTCGACGACTACCACGCGATCGAGGACGAGGAGATCCACGCCGGCGTGCAGTACCTGCTCGAGCGGCTCGGGCCGCAGGTCCACGTCGTGCTCGCGGCGTGGACCGTGCCGCCGCTGCGGCTCGGCCGGCTGCGGGCGCGCGCAGAGCTCAACGAGTTCCGCGCCGACGCGCTGCGCTTCAGCGAGGCGGAGATGGACGCGCTGCTCAACGGCGCTCACGACCTGCGGCTCGCGCCCGACGAGCTGGCCGGTCTGTACCGCCGGACCGAGGGCTGGGTGGCCGGGCTCAACCTCGTCGCGCTCTCGCTGCGGGAGACCGGCGACCGCGCCGCCGTCCTGGCCGGGATGCCGGTCGACGACCGCTTCCTCGTCGACTACCTGTGGGACGAGGTCGTGGCCCGCCAGCCGCCGGGCACGCGCGACTTCCTGATGCGGACCGCGGTGCTCGAGCGGCTGTCGAGCGAGCTGTGCGACGCGATGCTCGAGCGGCCCGACAGCGCCGAGATGCTGCTCGAGCTCGAGCGCAGCAACCTGTTCGTGATCCCGCTCGACGCGGACCGCCGCTGGTTCCGCTACCACGCGATGTTCCGCGCCATGCTGCTGCGCCAGCTCGAGCGCTTCGCCCCGGACAGCGTGCCCGAGCTGCACCGCCGGGCGAGCGCGTGGTTCGCCGCTCGCGGCGACGTGCACGGGACCATCGAGCACGCGATCAGCGCCGGCGACGCGCACGTGGCCGCTGAGACGCTGCGGCGGAGCTGGCTCGCGCTCTACAGCGACGGCAAGGCGAACGAGGCGATCGGGTGGATCGACCGGCTGCCACCGGACACGATCGCCGAGTACCCGGACCTGGCGCTGGCCCGCGGCGGGGTCTCGCGGGCGATGGGACGGCCGATGGAGGAGGTCGAGCCGTGGCTGGCGCGGGCCGAGCAGGCGGCGCGCGATGCCGTGGACGAGCACGAGCGCGCCGAGCTGACGGCCGGCGTGGCGCGCCAGCGCGCGATGCTCAGGCTCGGCCAGTGCGACGTGGGCGAGGCGGTGCGCCTGGGGCGCGCGGCGGTCGCGGTGCGGCCGGAGGGCTCGCCGGAGGCGCCCAGCGACTCGTACTTCCTCGCGCTGTGCCTGTTCTGGACGGGCGCCGGCCGCGAGGCCGAGACGCGGCTGCGCGACTACGTCGCCGCGGTCCCGCCCGGTGAGATGGACGTGCGCCGGGTGTACGCCATGGCCCTGCTGGCCGTCGCGCATGCCCACCGCGGCGAGCTCGACGCCGCCGAGCGGCTGGTTGAGGAGGCGGTCGCCACCACCGAGGCCCGCGGCCAGACCGAGCATCCGCCGACCGAGCTGGTGTACGTCGCCCTCGGCATGGTGCTGCTGGCCCGCGGCGACGTCGAGGCCGCCGAGGACTGGCTCGAGCACGCCGCGACGCTCGCCAGGCGCGGCGCCGACCGGATCGAGATCGCCCACGCCACGGTGTGGCTGGGTCGCAGCCGCGTGCGCGCGGGCGACGCCGGCGGCGCGGCGGAGGCGCTCGACGCCGCGCGCGCGGCGCTGGCCGGTGCGCTCGTCCCCGCGCTCGTCAGCCTGGTCGAGGCGCTGGACGCCGAGATCCGCGAGGCGCCCGCTCCGGTCCCGCCGGACCCGGGCGCGAACGGCGAGGCGCTCAGCCCCGAGGAGCTGAGCGTGCTCGAGCTGCTGCCCAGCGGTCTCACGTACCGCGAGATCGCGGAGCGCCTGGCGCTCCCGCCCGACACGGTCCGCGCGCACGGCCG
The DNA here is from genome assembly GCA_963835525.1 of uncultured Solirubrobacteraceae bacterium. Lineage (GTDB taxonomy): Bacteria > Actinomycetota > Thermoleophilia > Solirubrobacterales > Solirubrobacteraceae > DASSUW01. The sequence continues at coordinate 596,415 of CAWIFM010000004.1, read as the reverse complement.
GCGGATCCGCCGCAAGCTCGCCGCCGTGACCCGCGGCGAGGCGGTCACGGCGGCGCGCCGGCTCGAGCTCATCTGAGCGTCAGGGTTGCCGTGCGCTTCGGGTCGGTGCCGGCCTCGAGGATGACGCGCCGCGCCCGCGGCAGGTCGAGCCGCACGGGCGTGTCAGGCCCCGCGATGACCTCGCGTCCGGCCGCGCTCAGCCGGCAGCGCTCGGAGGCGACGGCCCACAGTCGCAGCCGCCGCCCTGGGCGTACTCGCCTGTTCAGGGTCAGCACGCGGCCGCCTACGGTGAGGCCGGCCCTGATCGCGCGGCGCTTCACTTTGACGACGGCGGTGCCCTCGCCGGGCAGCGAAATGGTGCGGCCGCCGGCCTTGAGGGTGCATGCCGAGGCGCACGCCGCCAGCACCTTGGTGCGGCTCGCGATGAGGAAGCTCGGGGCGATCGCCGGAGGCGCGGTCGCTTGCGTCGCCGGTGGGTCGGCCGGCGGTCCGTGCGGGACGACGATCGGGTCGGGAGCGATCTCGAACGCCGCCGTGGCGCTGCCGACGTTGGCGGGGACCGCGTCGTCGGCCTGCTCGGCGCGGACCGTGTAGTCACCGGGATCGAGTGCGACCTCGACCGACCATGTGCCCGAAGCAGCGTCGCGCGCGGTCGTCAGCGTGCGCACGGGCGTGCCCCCTTCGTAGACGGTCACGCCGATCGTTTCGCTGTCGCCGGGCGAGGTTCCCGCCGAGCCGGCGATCGTCGTCCTGTCGACCCTGACGGTGGGCACCGGGGCGGTGGTGTCGATGGTCCAGTCGCGGGACGTGGGCGTCGCGTCGACGCCGCCGCCGTCCCGGGCGCGGACGCGGAAGCTGTGCTCGCCGTCGGCCAGGCCGGCGTAGGCGTGCGGGCTCGCGCACGCCGCGAACGCGGCGCCGTCGAGGCTGCACTCGAACGTCGCGCCTGGCGCGCCGAAGCGGAACGAGGCGGCGGCGCTCGCCACGCGCCCGCTCGGGCCGGCCGTGAGCGCGGTCTCCGGTGGGAGGTCGATCGTCCACGTGTGTCGCGCCGGGGTGGGGTCGACATGCTGCTGCGGCACGACGACGGCCCGCACCTCGAACTCGTGGTGGCCTTCGACCAGTCCGGCGTAGCTCGTCGGCGAGGTGCACGGCCTGAAGTCGTCGCCGTCGAGCGAGCACTCGAACCGCGCGCCGGCGATGTCCGAGCTGAAGGCGAAGTCCGCGTCCGTGCCGCCGCCGGCCGGGCCGGAGTCGATCCTCGTGACGGTCGCGACCGAGCACGTCGCGGCGCTCGTGTCGGTGCCCCAGGCGCCCAGCGTCCCGGTGCCGTTGTCGACGAGGTCGCGCACGCGCAGCGTCCAGACGCCCTGCTGCTGCTTGCCGTCGAAGCGCGAGAGCTGGTCGTTCTGCGGCCGGAAGCGACCCGTGTACGGGGCCTGGCGCGCGATGGCGGTGGCGGCCTCGTCGTCGAAGACGGTGTTCACGAAGTCGTCGCCCAGGTTCTCGGGCCCGCCGGGCTGGTTGACGAGGGTCACCGTCGTCCCGTCGGGCGCCGTGATGTCGATGCGAAGGTCGCCGACCCAGGGATGGTCGATGTCCGCGATGCGCACGTCGAGGTCCTTGATCCGCCCGGCCGTCGGGACCTCGATGGTGGACGTGACGCCCGCGGGGTCGTCGTCGGGGATCGCGAGCCGGGGCGCGTGCGTCGTCGTCCGGGCCACCGGCGGGCCCGCCACGCCGGTCGAGAGGGTGAGCGGAACGGTGTGGGAGCCGCCGGCCGTGGTCAGCGACAGGATCGCCGGGACGTCGGCTCCGCAGGCGGCGTCGCCCGCGAGCGCTCCGGTGTAGCGGAAGAGGTTGGCGCCGGTCTCGCCGGGCGCGAGGTCGAGCCATTGCGAGCTGTCCTGGCTCATCTCCAGCGAGGCGGCGGTGAGCGTGCCGCGCACGGTCCGCGCTCCGGCGTCGCCGGCGTTGGCGAGCCGCTCGTCGAGCGCGAACGGCTCGCCCGGCTCGAGCGCTCCGTCGCCGTCGCCGCCGGCCGCGATCGAGGTGTCGAGCGTGGTGGCGTCGTGCGAGAGCACCGCCGCGGGCGCCGGCTCGGCGTTGGAGATGACGAGCGCGTAGTCCTGGTCGGTGGCGTCGGCGTTGCCCGGCAGGCCGTCGCCGGCGATGCCGGTCGCGACGACCTTGACGGCGAAGCTGCCCGCCGTGCCCGCGGGCAGGTAGACGCTCTCGAGGTTGTTGCGCGGGTCGGCCGAGCCGCCGGTGCGCGAGAAGGCGCCGTCGAACACGTTGCCCTTGTAGGTGCGCCCGCCCGCGTCGACCACGAGATCGAGGTCGTTGACGACGGGGTTGGCGGTGCTGGTGCCCGGCGCGTCGGTCCACGCCAGCGTGACCTTCACGGGCGCCTCCGGGTCGGCGACGGCGTAGCCCCTGACGCGCCGGTCGCCGGACGCGGTCAGCGTGTCGACTTGGTCGCGCAGGTCGCGGGCCGTGCCGTCGAAGAGGTTGCCGAGGTTCACGCGGCCCCAGCCCTGCTCGTGGTTCGGGCCGGGGGCGATCGCAGAGCCCTTGCCGTCGTCGCCGCCGCCCAGGTCGGTCGCCGTGTTGACCAAGAGCGCCTTGGTGAGGGCGGGGGAGGGTGCGGAGCCGCTGACGCGCTGGTGCCAGCGCCGCACGAGCGCCGCGGCGCCGGACACGTGCGGTGCGGCCTGCGAGGTGCCGCTGACCACCGAGTACCACGTGGTGCCGGCGAGGAACTTGTTGCACACGGCCTGCGCGGTGTAGCCGGCGTGCTGCGGCGCGGCGCCGGTGATGTGGGTGCCGGGCGCCACGATGTCCGGCTTGAGTCGCCCGTCGTTGGTCGGGCCGCGGCTGGAGAAGTCGGCGACGTCGCGCGCGCTGTCGGCGGCGGCGTCCGTGACGCCGCAGCCGTCGGTCCCGCTCGCCCGGACGCTCTCGGACGCCCCGACGGTGATGACGTTCTTCGCGGTGGCCTGGTTGCCGAGCGAGGCGTACCCGTTCCTGCCGTTGTTGCCCGCCGACAGCACCTCCACCATGGGCTGATTGCCCGGCTCGGGGCTGGCGTCGCGCACGAGCTGGTCGTAGAGCGCGGCGGTGACCGTGTAGTCGCCCCCGGACGATCCCCAAGAGTTGTTCGAGATCCGGGCGCCGGAGGCGTAGGCGAAGGCGGTGGCGGCGGCGTGGTCGAAGGCCGGTGCCGCCGTGCGGTTGCAGTCGAAGTACTTCGAGACGCCGATCCGCGCGAACGGCGCAACGCCCAGGCCGTGGTCGAAGCCGTGGTCGTCCTCGTACTCCGCTCCCGACCTGCCCTGGCCGGCCGCGATCGACGCGACGTTGGTCCCGTGGCCGGTGCAGTCGCGCGCGTTGGAGTCGCCCGTGTAGTTGCGCACGTATGCGACGCGACCGGAGAAGTCGGGGTGGGCGGGCGGGTTGACGCCGTCGTCGAGGCCGCCGTCGGTGACGTCGATCGCGAAGTCGAAGGTGTCGGTCGTGAACCCCTCGGCGAGCAGCCAGTCGCGGTAGGCCGGCTGGGCGAGCGTCGCGTCATCCGCCACGATCTGCGCCCCGCGCTCGTCGAGCAGCTCCGGGTCCTTGTGCGCCTGGATCGAGACCACGCCCGGGTCGGCCGCCAGCCGCGCGGCATCGGCGGGCGACAGCGCCAGGTACTCCGTCCGCTGCGCGCCGATCGTCACCGGCGCACGCAGCGAGGCGCCGTGGCCGGTGCCCTTCACGGTCGTGACCGCGAAGATCCCGGAGGGGCTCGAGCGGTCGAACAGCTTGTCGGCCGCCGTCACCACGCTCACGGCGCGCACCGCGGGATCGGTGCCGAGCAGGCCGGCGATGCGATCGACCGCCTCCCCGCGTGCGTGAACGAGGTAGGCGTTCTCCGGCTGGTAGCCGACGAGCCGGGCGCCCGTGGCGCGCAGGCGCTCCAGCCATGCGTCCTTGGGCGGCCCGTTGAACTGCACGAGGGCGAGGGCGCGGTCCCGATCCGGCGCGTCCTTGGCGGCCAGCGGGGCGCGATCGACCGTGGGGTCGATCGCGCCCGCCGCCGTCGCGACCGTGCGCATGTCGTCGCGCCGGTCGGCCCCTGCGCGACGCAGCCGCCCGACGTCGTCCCCCGCCGCCTCGACGAGCGAGAACGACTCGTAGCGGGCGACGGTCCGCGCGTCGCTCCGCCCCAGCGCCGCCGTGCCCTCGGGCGTGTCCGGCACGAGCAGCAGGTGCGGCTCGGTGTCCGGGAGGGACGGCTGCGCGGGGGAGGGGGTGACGGAGAGGGCGGCCAGCAGCACGCCGGCCGCCACCGCCGCCTTCATCGCACGTCTCCTCTGCGTGCGTTGAAGTCGACCAGCCGGTCGTTGCCTTCGACGGAGAACACGTCCCCGCGCGGGCCGCCGCGCAGCTCGTCGTCGCCGGCTCCGCCGATCAGGCGGTCGGCGCCGGTGTCGCCGCGCAGCACGTCGGCGCCGTCGCCGCCGCCGACCCGGTCGTCGCCGCGGCCGCCGATCACGACGTCGTTCCCGGCGCCGCCGTCGAGCCGGTCCGCGCCGTTGCCGCCGCAGATCAGGTCGTCGCCGCCGCGCCCGGTGATCGTGTCGGCTCCGCCGAGGCCGAACAGGAGATCCGGGCCGGCCGACCCGCGCATCCGGTCGGCGCCGGCGGTGCCGACCGCGAGCCGCACCCGCGTCTGGAACACGTGGTCGCCGTCGACCGCGCGGACGGTGACCGTCGCACGCCGCAGGCCGGGCCGGCGCGTGATCGCGATCGTGCGGCTGTCGCCGGCCCTGCCGAACGCGAGACCGACCCGCCGGCTCGAGGACGTGCCCGAGACCTTCAGGTTGGAGCCGTCGACGTCCTCGACCTTCAGGCGGAACGTCCCGTTGTCGCTGCGGCCGCAGCGCACGTCGCGCGCCACCGTCACGCGCGGCGCGTCGTCGACCGGGCGGATCGTGATGGTCAACCGCGACACGCCGCCGTCGACGGTCGCGGTCCCGTACGCGTCGGGCGCGGGGATGAACGTCAGTGAGCCGTCCGCCTCGAGCGCCGGGGCGGCGCTGAACAACTCCGGCCGCGACGTTTGCAGCGCGAACTGAGTCCCGGCGGCCGCCCACGGTGCGCGATACGGGCCCGAGTCCTCGTCGACGACGATCGCGTCCTCCGCCCGGACCGCCACAGGGTCGTCGACGGCGTCGACCCGCACGGTGACCGTGCCCCACATGGTGTCGCCCGCGTCCGTGAGCGAGTAGCGGAACGTGTCGGTGCCGCTGAAGCCGGCGGGCGGTGCATAGGCGACCTTCGTGCCGTCCCCGGCGGTCACGGTCCCGCCCTGGGCCGACGCGGCGTCCGCGGCGAGCGCGACGGAGTCCGGGAGAACGTCGTTGGCGCCCACGTCGATCGTGACCGGCGTGTTCTCGCGCGTGGTCGCCTCGTCGTCGGCGGCGTTGAGCAGCCTGACGCGCCACGCGTAGGAGAGGGCCGGATCCTCGACGTTGCCGACCGCGTCGGCGGCGCGCGCCTCGAACGTGTGCGTCCCCTCGGCGAGGTCGCGCCATTCACTCTCGGCCTCGCAGGGCCCGAACGCCCCGCCGTCGAGCCGGCACTCGTACCCGGCGACGGTGGACCCGCCGGCGTCGGCCGCCGTCAGGCGGAAGCGGGCCGTGGTGGTCCAGTCGCGGGCGCGCGGCTTCTCGGTCAGCGTCGTGGTCGGCGCGGTCAGGTCGATCGTCCACGCGTGGCCGGCCGGGCTGTCGTCGACGTTCCCGGCGCCGTCGGTGGCGCGGACCTGGAAGCGGTGCTGACCCGCGTCGAGGCCGGTGTAGCCGGCCGGGCACGCGGCCCAGCCGGCGTCGTCGAGCCGGCACTCGTACCGCGCTCCGCCGCCATACGTGAACGACGCCGCGCGCGACGCGGTGACGGCGTCGGGGGCGGAGTCGATCGTCGTCTGCGGGGCGACCGTGTCGACCGTCCAGGTGTGAGCTGCCGGCGAGTCGTCGGCGTTGCCCGCGGCGTCGACGGCACGGACCTGGAAGCGGTGCTCGCCGTCCTCGAGGCCCTCGTACGCATGGCAGTCGCCCCAGGCGTCGTCGTCGAGCCTGCACTCGTAGCGATCGCCGCCGCTGTACGTGAACGACGCCGAGCGCGAGCTCGTCAGCGCTTCGGGGCCCGAGCCGATCGTCGTGTCCGGGGCGGCCGTGTCGACCGTCCACGTGTGGGTGGCCGGGCTGTCGTCCGTGTTGCCGGCCGCGTCGAGCGCGCGGACCTGGAAGTGGTGCTCGCCGTCTCCGAGGCCCTCGTACGCATGGCAATCGCCCCAGGCGGCGTCGTCGAGCTTGCACTCGTAGCGGTCACCGCCGCTGTAGGTGAACGACGCCGAGCGCGCGTTGGTGAGGGTGTCCGGGCCGGACCCGATCGCGGTGTCGGGCGCGATCGTGTCGACCGTCCACGTCCGGCTCGCGGGGGAGCCGTCGACGTTGCCCGCGGCGTCGATCGCCCGGACCTGGAAGCGGTGCTCGCCCTCCGCCAGGTCGGTGTAGGCGCGGCACGCGGCCCAATCACCGTCGTCGAGCCGGCACTCGTAGCCGGCGATCGCCGTTCCGCCCAGGGCGTCGCCCTCGTACGTGAACGTGGCCGACTTCGACGACACGGCGCCGCTCGGGCCACCGGCGATGCCGGTGTCCGGCGCGACGGTGTCGACGGTCCAGGTGTGGGTCGCGGGGGTCGCGTCCACGTTGTCGGCGACGTCGACGGCGCGCACGCGCAGCGTGTGGGCGCCGTCCGCCAGGCCGCTCACGCGCAGCGGCGACTCGCAGGCGGCGTACTCGCCGTCGTCGAGGCGGCACTCGAGACGCTTGACGCCCGACAGCGCGTCGGCGCCGGCGAACGTCAGCTCGGCGCTCGTCGCGTTGGTGGCCGCGGGCGGCCCGTCGACCGTCGTGGTCGGATCGGTCTTGTCGAGCTTGACCTCCTGCTGGACGTGCGCGGCGGTGTTGGCGGCCTTGTCGGCGCACGTGCCGCTCGAGGTGACCCGCCGGCTCGCCGTCTCCTGGGTCACGACCACGTCGGGGACCTCGTCGGTGCCGATGCCGGACTGGATCGCGCCGGTGTCGTCGCAGTTCCAGCCGACGGTCACGTCGGTGCGGTTCCAGCCGGCTGCGTTCGGCGTCGGGGTCAGGCCGGCCGGCGTGATCCGCGGCTTCGTCATGTCGATCCGGATCGTCTCCGTCACCGGCGTCGCGACCCAGCCGGCGAAGTCGGTGCAGCCGCCGGAGGTGAAATCGGTGCCGGCGGTCTCGGTGCTCACGGTCCCGCCGCCCGTTGCGGGCCGGTCGACGCCCGAGCCGGGCATCGGGTCGACACACTGGAAGCTCAAGGTCGTCGCCGTGTTGTTCCAGCCGTACGGCGTGCGCGCGGGGGTCCACGCCGGCCGCGGCTCAGGCCGGCGCGTGTCGAGCTTGAACTCGCCGAAGTTGCCGCTACCGACGTTGCCGGCGAGGTCCTCCGCGGAGCACCCCATGCCGGCGCCGCCCTCCTGGGTCAGCGTGAGGGTCTGGACCCCGCCATAGAAGAACCAGTGCTCGTCGCCGCGCCAGCAGTTGGTCTGCTTGACACCGCTGGCGTTCTCGCCGCCCGGGTCGATCGCGTTGACGGTGACCGGGATCTGCGTCACGTACCAGCCGTTGAGGCCGTCGGGCGCGGGCACGTGGTGCGTGACGTTCGGCGGCGTGTTGTCGACCAGGCACTTGACTCGGAAGGAGATGTCCGGCGTGGTCGGGTCGTTCGTGTGGAAGGTCAGCGTCGCGCGGTACCAGCGCTCCTGCGCGCCGCCCGTGCACCTGACCTCGAGCAGCCTGAGCCCGCCGACGCCGATCTGGCGCGGGAAGCGCGGCGCGGCCTGGCTCGTCTGGTCGAACAGCGAGAAGACGCCGGCGTCCGCGCCGCTGAACGTCGCGCTGCTCCACGTGAGCGGGGCGACCCCGGTGTTCTCGAGGCTGATCGTGTTGAACGCCGTGTGGCCGGTGCGCACGTACATGTCGCCCAGCTCCTCGCCGTTGGCGGGGATGGTCTTGGCGCGCGGCACGCACGCATCGAAGCCGGCGTCGATCCGCAGCGCGAGCGTCTTGGTGGCGACGGGCGGCGTCTTCCACGCGCCGCCGTCGAGGCTCTCGAGGACCGTCTCGGTGGGCGCCTCCTTGGAATAGAGCCAGCCAATCCCCTCGGGCGCCGACATGACCGCCCAGTACTTGGTGCCGGCGGTGAGCTGGACCCGCGGGCTGAGCGTCCCGCACTGCTGCCTGACCGGGTCGCCGGTCTGCAGCGCGTCGACGAGGTAGAAGCCCATCGTTCCGAGCGAGGTGCCGCTCGGCTTGCCGCTCGCGTCAGCCTGGATCGAGACCTCGCCGATGCTGTCGCACGTCTTGGTCGTCGGGAAGTTGATGACGCACTGCCCGCGCATGCTGAGCAGCGAGGCGCTGCCTGACTTCGTCGGCGTGAACGTCGTCGCGTAGCGGAAGTCGCCGAGGAAGGACGGGCCTACGGGAACCGAGTTGACGCCCTGGACGTCCGATTCACCTTCGATCGAGGTGTACAGCGTCGTGAGCTGCTGCGCGCTCGCCGCGGGAGCGACCGCGAGCATGAGGAGGACGACGACTGCGGAGAGGAGGAAGCGATCCATGGGAGCACGAGAACAGGCCCCGCTGACGTTTCACGGACGTCTCGCTGACGTGCCTGTAGAGTCGGCCCTTGCCCTCCAGGTCGTGCATGCTCGCCGTGGTCGCCGGCCTTGCGGTTTCTGCTGCGCCCGCGAGCGCCTCGACGCTCACCGGAAAGGTGTCCGGAGCGAAGCTGCCGAAGGCGGGCAAGGGCATCACGACGGTGCGCGCCGTGAACGCCAAGACCTTGGTCATCGCCGACGTCGCGAAGGTCCGCTCGCACCGGTACCGGCTCAAGGTGCCGGCGGGCAGCTACTGGATGTTCGCCGCCACCACGCCGTTCCGCGGCAAGGCGGGCGTCGACCGCCTGTCGGGCAAGGCGTCGGTCCGCAAGGGGAAGCGGAAGAAGGTGCCCGTCTCGATGCGCAAGCGCAAGCGTCCGAGGGCGCACGCCGCGTTCGTCAACGTGAAGTACCCGGCTGTCTGGGTCCAGCACTTCACGGTCTCGGACGTCGCCGAGTACGGGCAGCTGCGGAAGGGCATCGCCGACATGCTGATCAACGACATCCTCCCGCCCCTGGAGTCCGCGTGCGGGGGCAAGGTGGTCGAGCGCGAGAAGCTCAACGTCATCCTCGCGGAGCAGGTCTTCACCAACCCGGGGCAGCTGCCGTCTACGGACAGGTTCATCGCCCACAACCGCGAGGTCGGCGGCAGCTGGTCCGTGAGCGGCGGGACGGCGACGCTCACCGTGAACGTGACCAACGTCATCACCGGCGCGACCCGGTCGGTCACGCGCACTGGAGATGCCGACCGGTTCTTCGAGCTGGTGCCGTCGGCGGTCCAGGAGATCGTGCGCATCCTCTGCGACAAGCCTCCGCGCTACTACTCGGGACCCGCCTCGGGTTCGACGTCGGGCGCGGACGGCTCCACGTCACAGACCCTGTCGTGGACGGGCAATGTGCGGCTGAAGTTCACGGGCGATCTCGAACCCGGCGATCCGCCCGGCGAGTATGCGCGCTACCAGCCTGAGTCCGGCAGCTTCCACGTGACGTTGGATGGAACGGACCAAGAGTGCTCCTATCACGCCACGGCAGACGTCACGATCGTCCCGCCGCTCGGCGGACAGCATTCGCTCGTGCAGCAGGGTGTCGCGTCGCCTTTCTACTCGCTCGAGGCGAACTTCCCGGACGACACGCCGCACATGCTCGTGACGACGACCGGGCCCGCGTACTGCGGCGGCGGCACGACGAGCCCGTTCGGGCTGGCGGGTCGCGTCTTCATGACGACACTGACCGAGAGCCGGCGGTCGTCGTCCTCGACGCTGACCGGTGACACAACCAGGGTGATCGGCCCCGTCACGCTCAAGTGGGCGTGGTCGCTGGGGCCCGAGGCCGGCTGACCGCGTGTAGAGTCGAACCGTCGCCGTTGGGTTCTCCTCGCTCCTCTCCGCCTCGCGCGCGACCCGCGTCTGAGGGGAGCGGGAAACCGGGGCTTCCATGCCCGTCAGGCTCAGCGTGCTCGCCGTCGTCGTCGGCCTTGCGGTCGCCGCCGCTCCCGCGAGCGCCTCGACGCTCACTGGGCGGGTCTCGGGGGCGAAGCTGCCGAAGGCGGGCAAGGGGTTCACCACGGTCCGCGCCGTGCACGCCAAGACCCTGGTGATCGTCGACGTCGCCAAGGTTCGCGCGCATCGGTACCGCCTTCGGGTGCCGGCGGGGAGCTACTGGATGTTCGCCGCCACCACGCCGCTGCGTGGCAAGGCGGGCATCGACCGCCCGTCGAGCAGGGTCGCGGTTCGCAAGGGCAAGCGGAAGGCCGTGCCGGTCTCGATGCGAAAGCGCAGGCGTCCGAAGGCACACGCCGCCTTCGTCAACGTGAAGCACCCGGCCGTGTGGGTCAAGCACTTCGCCGTGCCGGGCGGCGCCGAGCACCGCGCCGCGAGCAGGGGCATCGCCAACATGCTGATCACCGATCTCGGCGGCCCGCTCGACGCCGCATGCGGCGGCGTGCTCGTCGAGCGCGAGCAGCTCGGCTTCTTGCTCGCCGAGCAGCTCATCGGCAACCCGGGGAAGCCGCCGTCGACGGACAGGATGATCGCCCACAACCGCGAAGTGGGCGGCAGCCTCGCCGTCAACGGCGCGACGACGACGCTCACCGTGAACGTGGAGAACGTCGTCACCGGGACCACCCGCTCGGTCACCCGCTCCGCCGCGACCGACCGGTTCTTCGAGCTCGCGTCGTCGGTCGTCCAGGAGGTCGTGCGGCTGATCTGCGGCGGCAGCCCTCCGAGGCACTACTCCGGGCCGGTGTCGGGCTCGATCTCCGTCAAGGACGGGCCGGACTTCGACACGTTCTCGTGGAGCGGCAACGTGCGCCTGAAGTACACGGGCGACCTCGAGCCGGAGAACGGCGGCGAACCGCCCGGCAAGTACGCGATCTACGAGCCCGAGTCCGGCAGCGTCCACGTGACCGTCGACGGAGTCAGCGCGGACGGCCAGTGCCCCTACCACGGCGAGGCGGACGTGACGATCGTCCCGGCGCCGGGCGAGCAGCAGTCTCGGGTGCAGCAGGGGGTGGATCAGCCGACCTACTCGCTGTTCGCGGCGTACCCGACCGGCACGCCGCCGATGCCCGTCATGGGGCCGGCGATCTGCGCGGGCGCCTTCACCACCCCGCACCCGCTGGCGGATCTGTTGTTCATGAGCACCCTGACGAGCCGGGTCTCGTCGTCGACGACGCTGGTCGAGGACTCGACCGTCGTGAACGGCCCGGGAACGACCAAGGAGGCGTGGTCGCTGGCGCCGGAGGCGTAAGGTTTTGCGTCGGCACTACGCCGACTCTCTCGTGAGCGAGACCTACGTCATCGTCGGCGCCGCCCTTGCCGGCGCCAAGGCTGCCGAGACCCTCCGGGAGGAGGGCTTCGACGGGCGCGTCGTGCTGCTGGGCGACGAGCCGGACCGTCCCTACGAGCGCCCGCCGCTTTCCAAGGACTACCTGCGCGGCGAGACCGAGCGCGAGGGGCCGTACGTGCACCCGGCCTCGTTCTACGGGGAGAAGGACATCGAACTGCGGCTTGAGACCACGGTCACCGGGCTCGACCTGGCGGCAGGCCAACTGCTCATCGGGGAAGAGCGGTTGGCGTATTCGAAGTTGCTGCTTGCCACCGGCGCAGAGCCGCGTCGGCTGCCTGTGCCGGGCGCCGACCTCGACGGAGTCCACTACCTGCGCTCCTTCGGCGACAGCGATGCGCTGCGCGCGGCGATCGAGGCGAGCAGCCGCGTGGCCGTGATCGGGGCCGGCTGGATCGGTGCCGAGGTTGCGGCCTCGGCCCGCCAGAAGGGCCTCGACGTCACGCTGATCGAGCAGCTCGACGTGCCGCTCGAGCGCGTGCTCGGCCGCGAGGTGGGGGAGGTCTACGGCGCGATCCACCGCGACCAGGGCGTCGAGCTCTTGACGGGCGTCGCGGTCGAGGCGATCGAGGGCTCCGGCCGTGCGGAGCGCGTCCGGCTCGCGGGAGGCGACACGGTCGACTGCGACTTCGTGGTCGTCGGCATCGGCGTCGCGCCCCGGGTGGCGCTGGCCGAGGCTGCCGGGCTCGAGGTCGGCGACGGCATCTTGGTGGATGAGCGGCTGAAGTCCTCGGCGGACAACGTGTTCGCGGCCGGCGACGTGGCGGGCGCCTGGCACCCCTTCTTCGAGCAGCGGTTGCGCGTCGAGCACTGGCACAACGCGCTCGAGCAGGGCCCGGCCGCCGCGCGCGGCATGCTCGGCGGCAGCGAGCCCTACGACAAGCTCCCGTACTTCTTCTCCGACCAGTACGACGTCGGCATGGAGTACGCCGGCCACGCCACCGACTGGGACGAGGTCGTCTTCCGCGGCGACGTCGACGCCCGCGAGTTCATCGCCTTCTGGCTCAAGGACGGCCGCGTGCAGGCGGGCATGAACGTCAACGTCTGGGATGTCACCGACGACGTCCAGGCGTTGATCCGCAGCCGAGCCCAGGTCGACCGGGCGCGGTTGAGCGATCCGGAAACCCCGCTCTTAGAGGATTAGGGGGCGAACCGCGCTCCGGGGCGACTAAACGTCGCTATGCGACGTCAACTCGCCCCGGACCACGAAATCGCCCGCCTCGCGACCGCCCAGCACGGAATCGTCGGACGCGGACAGCTGGTCGCGCTCGGCCTCAGTGCGCAGTCCGTCGACCGCGCCGTCCGGGGTGGGCGACTGCAGCTCCTTTATCGCGGCGTGTACGCGGTGGGGCACCGTGCGCTGACGGTCGAGGCACGCTGGATGGCGGCGACGCTGGCGACGGGCGGCGCGCTCAGCCATGCCACCGCGGCGGCGGCCTGGGACCTGCGGCCGCGCGGCACGGGGGCGATCCACGTCAGCGTCGCCGGGCGGTCCGGGCGGCTGCGCCGCGCCGGCCTGCGCATCCATCGCCCGCTGGCGCTCGAGTCACACGACGTGACGACGCACCGCGCGATCCCGATCACCACGCCCGCCCGAACCATCATTGACCTCGCTCGCATCCTCAAGGGCCGCCCGCTCGAGCAGGCCCTCGACCTTGCCGAGCAACGGCGCCTAATCGACTTCTCCGAGCTCCACCGCCGCACCATCCCGCGCTCCTTACAAGCGGTGTTGTCCCTCTACACCGCCGGCACACCGACCCGCAGCGAGCTGGAGGAGCGCTTCCTGCATCTCTGCGATGACCACGGCATCAACAGACCGCAGGTCAACACCCGCATCGAGGACTACGAGGTCGACTTCGTGTGGCTCGACAAGCGGCTCATCGTCGAGGTCGACGGCTACGCCTATCACCGCTCTCCGACCGCCTTCGAAACCGACCGCGAACGCGACATCAACCTCACACGAGCGGGCTGGCGGGTCCTTCGCTTCACCTGGTACCAGATCACGCGTCGCCCCGCCTGGGTGGCCTGCGCACTTGACATGTGACCATTTGGTCACCTATCATCCGTCCCGTGACCGACGACGACGACCGCGTGTTCAAGGCACTCGCCGACGCCACCCGTCGCTTCCTGCTCGACCGGCTCTTCGCGCGTGACGGCCGCACGCTGACCGAGCTCGAGTCAGAGCTGGAGATGACGCGCTTCGGCGTCATGAAGCACCTGCGCGTGCTCGAGGACGCGGGGCTCGTGGTCACCCGGAAGTCGGGCCGGGAGAAGCTGCACTACCTCAACCCGGTGCCGATCCGGCTGATCCACGACCGTTGGATCGACAAGTACACCGAGCGCCACGTGTCGGCGCTCGTCGACCTCAAGACCGAGCTGGAAGGAACGGCATGACGACCATGACCGAGACGAAGACGACACAGGTCTACCAGGTGTTCATCCGGGCGACTCCGGAGGCGATCTGGGACGCCATCACCAAGCCCGAGTGGACGCAGCGCTACGGCTACCGCAGCATCGCCGAGTTCGATCTGCGGCCCGGCGGCAGCTATCGCGGGAAGGCCACGCCCGAGTTCCAGGCGATGGGCATGCCCGAGGTGGTCGTCGAGGGCGAGGTGATCGAGGCCGACCCGCCGCGGAAGCTCGTCCACACCTGGAGCTTCCAGTGGGACGAGATCAAGGACGAGGGCCCCACGCGCGTCACCTTCGACATCACCGAGGGCGACGCAGGTGTCTGCAAGCTCACGGTCACCCACGAGCTGGAGAACGCGCCGCTCACCGCAGTCGCAGCTGGCCGGCGAGATCGAGGGCGCGGGCGGCGGCTGGCCGTTCGTCCTCAGCGATCTCAAGACCCTGCTCGAGACCGGCGAGTCGCTGCCGGGCTGAAGCTAGTTCCGGCTCGACAACTAGACGAGCGCGACGACGTCGCGCCACTCAGGGTCGACGGCGTCGAGCCGCTCGACCACGTCGCGGCGCCGTTCCTCCCCCGGGAGCGGCACCGCGGCGGTGTCCCACGTGCGCGGGCGAGAGCGTGCGCGGAGCCCGAGGGTCCATTGAAGGCCCGTCAGGATCCGGTCGGCGCGCTCGCCGCGTTCCTGGGCGACCAGGAAGAGCGTGGTCATGGCCTGTCGAGTACCCGCGCGAGCGCACGCCGAACCCAAACGACGATGCGGTTGTCGTCGGCGCGCGGTCATAGAGCCAAAAGGTGGCGCGCCGGAATTCGGACAACCTGAGGACTAAGGAAACGGGGTTCCGGTAACTTCCATCAGAAGTCCGCCGGGCGCCAGTCAGAAGCAGGACAGGGGTGCGCCCGCGGACGGAGGAGTAAACAAACAGGGAGGGAGGCTCCCCAATGCGAAAGGCCACACTGGCCTGTTTCGCCGCCGCGCTCGGCGCAACGCTGGCGCTGCCATCCGTGGCTCCGGCACAGGAGTTCCCGCCGGCATCGCGCTTCCAGAAGGTGACGCTGAACGACCGGCCGGGCGAGCCCATGGCGCTCGCCGTGCTGCCCGACGGTCGCGTCCTGCACAGCGCGCGCACCGGCGAGATCCGGATCTTCAGCCCGAAGACGGGGCTCAACACCGTCGCCGCTGACATGCGCGACGGCGCCGCGGGGCTGTATCAGCACGACGAGGAGGGCGTCCAGGGCGTCGCGCTCGACCCGAACTTCGCCCAGAACAAGTGGGTCTACGTCTACTACTCGCCGAAGCTCAACACACCGGTCGACGTGCCGGGCACCGGCATCAACGAGGGCGACGCTCCGTTCAACCTCGACGACCCTGAAGAGCGCGCACGGCTCCCGCTGTTCAAGGGCGCGATCCGGCTCTCGCGCTTCAAGTTCGCCGGCAGCGAGCTCGACCTGGGGAGCGAGCAGAAGATCATCGACGTGCCGGTCGACCGCGGCATCTGCTGCCACGTCGGCGGCAAGATCGACTTCGACGGGGAGGGCAACCTCTACCTCTCGACGGGCGACGACACGAACCCGTTCGAGTCGTCGGGCTACTCGCCGATCGACGAGCGGTCGAACCGCAACCCGGCGTTCGACGCCCAGCGCTCGTCGGCCAACACGAACGACCTGCGCGGCAAGATCCTGCGCATCCGCGTGAAGAACGGCGGCGGCTACAGCGTCCCGAGCGGGAACCTGTTCCGGCCGGGCACCGCGCGGACGAAGCCCGAGGTCTACGCCATGGGCTTCCGCAACCCGTTCCGCATGGCGGTCGACAGGAAGTCGAACAACGTGTACGTCGGCGACTACTCGCCTGACGCGAATGACCCCGATCCCGAGCGCGGCGCGCAGGGCATCGGCCGCTGGATGCTCATCGACCGGCCGGGCAACTACGGCTGGCCCTACTGCATGACCCGCTCGATCGGCTACGTGGACTACGACTTCGCCACCGAGGAGTCCGGCGAGGAGTTCCCGTGCCCGAACCCGGTCAACGAGTCGCCGAACAACACCGGCCGACGCGTGCTGCCGGAGGTCGTGCAGCCGGACGTCTACTACAGCTATCCGGAGAACGACTTCGGTCTGTTCCCCGAGCTGTTCGAGGATCGCGGCGGTGACGGCATCGGGCCGATGGGCGGCCCGGCGTACGACTTCAAGGCCAACAGCCGGTCCGAGACCAAGTGGCCGAACGTGTTCGACGGCCACCCGCTGTTCTACGAGTGGACGCGCGACTACTTCAAGGTCTTCGAGCTCAACCGCAAGAACGGCAACCGGCTCGTCGACATCCACAACCTGTTCCCGGGCGGCCCCAACGGGATCGTCCAGGACAACCCGATCGACGCGGAGTTCGGCCCGGACGGCGCGCTCTACACGCTGGAGTACGGCGACGGGTTCTTCCTCGAGACCCCGGAGGCGCAGCTCGGCCGCATCGACTTCGTGCGCGGCAACGAGTTCACGCCGATCCCGAAGGTGACCGCGGACAAGACCAGCTCGCCGGCCCCGCCGCTCACGGTGAACTTCTCGAGCGCCGGGACGCGAGACCCCGACGGCGACACCCTCGCGTACGCGTGGGACTTCGACGCCGACGGCACGGTCGACTCGCGCCAGGCGAACGCGGCGTTCACGTACACCGAGCGCGGCATCTACGACGCCACGCTGAAGGTGACCGACAGCACGGGCCGCTCCGCGGCCACTTCGGTGCGGATCATCGTCGGCAACCAGGCGCCGGTGGTCAGCCTGGAGGTCGAGTCGACATCGCCGCCGTTCAACTTCGGCGACACGGTGCACTTCACCGTCGAGGTGACCGACGACCAGACCGTGGACTGCTCGAGGGTGACCGTGGCCTACATCCTCGGCCACGATCAGCACGGGCACCCGCAGTCGTCGACCGCCGGCTGCGAGGGCGACATCCAGGTGCCGCCGGCCGACGCGGGCCACCAGGGCGAGAACATCGCCGCGGTGTTCGTGGCCAGCTACACCGACAACCCGCCCGGCGAGACGCCGCAGACGGGGACCGACGAGGTCATCCTGCGCGAGGGCCAGTAGTCAGGACTCGTCGAGCTCGAGCCACTTCGTGACGGAGGGCGGCTCATAGGCAGCGAGCCGGTCGAGCAACTCGGCCGGCTCGCTCGCCACGCTCAGGACCGCGCGGTGCTGGGGGCGCAGGAAGCCCTCGGCCACCGCGTGGTCCAGCAGCGCCGCCAGGTGGTCGTAGTAGCCCTTGACGTTGAGGACGCCGCACGCCTTGTCGTGGATGCCGAGCTGGCTCCAGGTGTAGACCTCGATCAGCTCCTCGAGCGTCCCGATCCCGCCCGGCACGGCCACGAAGGCGTCGGCCAGATCGGCCATCAGCGCCTTGCGCTCGTGCATCGAGTCGACGACCTTGAGCTCGGTGAGCCCCGGGTGGCCGATCTCGCGATCGATCAGGGCCTGGGGCATGACGCCGATCGCCTCGCCGCCGTTGGCGAGCATCGTGTCGGCCAGCACGCCCATGAGGCCGACCTTGCCGCCGCCGTAGACGAGGCCGATGCCGCGCTCGGCCATCGTGGCCGCGAAGGCGGCCGCCGCCTCGGCATAGGCCGGATCGTTGCCGGGGTTGGACCCGGCGTAGACGCAGACTCGGCGCACGGGCTGCGACCCTAGAGGACCATGGAGACGACTTCGCTCGGCCCGCTGACCGTCAGCCGCCTCGGTCTCGGGACCATGCTCATGGGCGGCGACACGCCGGTGGACGAGTCACACCGCATCCTCGATCGCTTCGTCGAGGCCGGCGGGAATCTGATCGACACGGCCGACACCTACGGCGACGGCAGGTCCGAGCGCACGCTCGCCCCGTGGCTGGCGGAGCACCGCGACGAGGTCGTGGTTGCCACCAAGGTCCGCTTCTCGGTCTCGGACCCGGGCGGTCAGGGGCTGGCGCCGGACCGGATCCGCGCGGCCTGCGACGCCTCGCTACAGCGGCTCGGCGTCGACGTGATCGACCTCTACCAGGTGCACGCGCCGGATCCCGAGGTGCCGCTGGAGGAGACGCTGGAGGCTCTGGACGGGCTCGTGCGGGCCGGCAAGGTGCGGGCGCTGGGGGCCTCGAACTACCCGGCGTGGCTGCTCGCCTGGGCGGTCGCGCTCCAGGATCGCAACGGCTGGTCGCCGTTCGTGAGCACGCAGCCGCAGTACTCGCTCGTGGAGCGCACGATCGAGATCGACCTGCTGCCCTTCACCCGCGCGGCGGGACTCGGCGTGCTGCCGTGGGGCCCGCTCGGCGCCGGCTTCCTGAGCGGCCGCAACCGCCGCGGCGAGCCGCCGCCCGAGGGCAGCCGGGTCGCCAACGCGAGCGACGACATCGAGGAGGCGCCGCACCGGCGGGCGATCGAGCGCAACTACCGGGTCGTCGATGCGGCCGAGGCGATCGCCGCCGACCATGGCGCGACGGTGCCCCAGGTGGCGATCGCGTGGCTGATGGGCGTCGAGGGCGTGACGGCCCCGCTCGCCGGGGCGCGGACGATGCAGCACCTCGAGGACGTCCTCGGCGCGGTCGACCTCGAGCTGTCGGCTGAGGAGCGTGCCCGGTTGGAGGCGCCCGCGCCGCCGCCCCCGACCACGCCGCACCGCATGCTGTCGGAGCAGATCGGGCTCGAGCGGCTCACGGGGCCGCTGCGCTGACCAGCCGCTCGAGGTCGCTCTCGTCGTTCCAGGCGCCGACCGAGGCGCGCAGGTAGGGGGTGCCGGGGAGGTCGCGGACGATCACCCCGGCGTCGGCGAGCCGCTGCCGCGTGGCGGCCGGGTCGGCGTCCTCCCAGGTCACGAGCGTGGTGGCGCCGCGCGGCGCGACCGTGCGGCCGCGCTCGGCCAGCGCGTCGGCGAGCCGGGCGGCGAGGCCGGTGGCGCGGGCGTGGACGGCGTCGAGCCCGGCCCCGTCCAGCACGCGGGTGGCGGCGAGCGAGAAGGCCGGCGGCCTCGCGCGACAGCGACGCGGTGTCGTAGCGGCGGGCGTCGGTGTGCAGGGTGGCCTCGAAGCCCGCGTGGCTGTCAGCGAAGTTGATGAAGCTGGGCGCGACCGCGCGGATGCGCTCGCGGAAGGCGGGCGCGACGTAGAGCAGGCCGGTGCCGTCGGAGCCGCACAGCCACTTCTGGCCGGCCGCCGCATAGGCGGCGCACCCGAGCGCGTGGACGTCGACCGGCACGGCGCCGACGCCCTGGGCGCCGTCGAGCACGACCGGGACGTCGAGATCTTTGAGGGCGGTGGGCGCGAACTCGCCGGTGACCCACGAGACGTGCGAGCAGGCGACGAGCGTGGTGCTCGGGCTGACGGCGTCGGCGACGTCGCGCAGCGGCACCGCCTTGATCGTCGCTCCCTGCGCGCGGGCGGCGAGCAGCGGGCCGATCAGCCCGGGGTGCTCGCTGTCGGAGGTGACGATCTCGTCCTTCGGCCCGAGGTCGAGCCCGGCGAGCACCGTGCCGATGCCCTCGCTCGTCGAGGTCTGCAGCGACAGGTCCTCGACCGCGCAGCCGACCACGCTCGCGTACAGCTCGCGCAGCTCGCTCTGCAGGGCGAAGCGGGCGTCGAAGTGCGGGCTGTAGCGCCCGGCGGTCAGCTCCGACTCCAGCGCCCCGCGCGCCGCCCGGACCGCCGCCGCCGGCACCGGCCCGTCCGTCCCGGCGTTCAGGAACGCGAGGCGCTCGAGGACGGGGAACTCGGCGCGGAGGGCGGCGGCGTCCATGGAGCGCCGCAGGCTAGTAGATGGCTAGCGGCCGCAGACCGGCCAGGGCGACGCGCCGGCGCGCGCGTAGAGCATCGTCGCGCGGCGGTCCTGCTCGGCCTCGGAGGCGTGCGCCGGATTGCCGGTGCCGCCGACCGCCTGCCAGGTCTCGAGCGTGAACTGATACTTGCCGTAGAAGCCGTTGCCGGTGTCGGTCGCGGGGTTGCCGCCGGACTCGCAGGCGGCGATCGCCTGGAGCGTGGGGGAGGCGGTGAAGCGCGACTCGCGCAGCTCGTCCATGCGGGCGAGCAGCTGGTCGGGGTCCAGGCCGCGCAGGCGGCGGCGCTCGGCGGCGGCGTCGAAGCGCTCGCCGTTGTCGGCGGCGACGCGGCGCGCGAGCTGGAAGGCTCGGCGCGCGAGGTCGTCGCGGCGGATGTCGCGAGCCTCGGCTCGCATCTGGGCGGCCACGGTCTCGTGACCGCCCAACGCAGGTCGCAGCGGATCGTCGGCTCGAGCGGCCGACACTGAAAGCAGCACGCTCGCCATGGCGAGCGCGGTCGTCGTCTTCGGTCTCATCATCACGTCCTCCGGCCGCCCGCGAGGCATGCCGAGTCGTTGTCGGTTCACCGGACGGCGTCCACCCACGGGCCCATTCCGCTCGTCGCGCTCGATCGGGCGCGGCGCATGGCCCGCGGCGGTCCTCTACCGTCGCGGCCGATCAGGCTAGCAAGCCAGGACGAACGGCTGTTCGCCTTCAGGTGAAAAGCTCGCGTTTCTCGGGCGTTTACCGATACAATGTGGGTCATGGCCACCGCATTCGCCAGTGAAGCCGCGCACGTCAAGGACATCGGGCACCTCTCGGCGCCCGACATCGCCCGCGCCACCGGGGCCGACGAGACGACCGTCCGCGCCTGGCTGCGCGGCAGCCGCTCGCCCTCCGGCACTCGCGCCGAGCGCCTGGCCGAGCTCTCGGCGATCGTCGAGCGCCTGGTGCGCGTGATGGATCCGAGCTACGTGCCGGTCTGGCTGCGCAAGCCGATCGCGCTGCTCGACGACGACAAGCCGCTCGACGTCATCGCCACGGGCGAGTATCGCCGCGTGTCGCGCGTGCTCGCGGGCCTCGAGGCCACCGGCGCCGTCTGATCGTTGGACGTCGATCCCACGGCGGTGAGCGGGACGTGGTTCCGGCACGTGCCGGCCGGCGCTGACGTCCATCTCCGGCCTCCGCATCCGGCGGACAACCGCTGGCAGCGCGGCGAGGTGGTCGACGCGCTGTACTTCGCCGACTCCGAGGAGACCGTGTGGGCGGAGTGGTACCGCTTCCTCGCCGAGGCCGGGCTGCCGCCGCGGCAAGGGCTCCCGCGCGATCTCTGGCGCTGGAAGCTCGAGCTGCCGGAGGTCGCCGACCTCGGGGACGAGACCCGCCTGGCGCGCGTCGGCCTTCCGCCGCCGACCCCCACCCGAACGCAGTGGCCGGCCTTCCAGGCCGTCGGCGAGCAGCTTCACGCGGACGGCTGGCCGGCGCTGGTCAGCGCCTCGGCGGCGCGGCCGGCGGGCAGGACGCTGTGCGTGTTCCGGACCGCCAAGCGGGTTGCCGGGACGTGGCCGGTAAAGCCGCCCACGAGGGTGAGCGTGCCGCCGGTCGTGCCAACCGGCCTGCGGACCTAGGCGACGCGCGCGCAGCGAGCCCGGCCGGCCAGCGCGTAGCCGACCACCGCCACCGTCACGATCGCTGCGCCGGGCGCCCGCACCGTCGCGTCGCCGAGCATAAGCAGCAGCCCGGGGCCGGCGAGCAGGCCGAGCGCCTCCGGCCAGCGGCTTGCACCGGCTCGCGGGAGGGAGGAGACGAGCAGCACCCCGGCGACCACGATCGCGAGGCCCATCGGCGAGAACAGGTACACGAGGCCGTAGCTGAGCACGGCGCCGAGGAACGCATAGGCCGCGAAGAGCAGGACCCTGCGGATCACGACGGGAACGATATCGCCGGTTCGAATCCCACTAGCATCAGCCGACCGATGCGCGTGACCCTTCCCGACGGCTCCGAGCGGGAGCTCGAAGACGGCGCCACCGGCGCCGACCTCGCCGCCTCGATCGGCAGCGGGCTGGCGCGCGCCGCGCTCGCCATCAGGGTGGTCGGCTCCGACGGCGCCGACCGCCACGACGGCAGCGCCTACGACGAAGGCCGGGTCCGTGACCTGGCGGCGCCGCTCCACGACGGCGAGCGCGTCGAGATCGTCACCGCGAAGAGCGATGACTGGGACTCGGTGCAGCTCATCCGCCACGACGCGGCGCACGTGCTCGCGGCGGCCGTGCTCGACATCTATCCCGGCACCAAGATCTCGATCGGCCCGCCGATCGGCGAGGGCTTCTACTACGACTTCGAGTTCCCCGACGGCGTCACCGTCTCCGAGCACGACTTCGAGGCGCTCGAGGCCAAGATGCGCGAGCACATCAAGGCCGACGAGCCGTTCTCGCGCGAGGACGTCCCGGTCGGCATGGCGCTCGAGCGGTTCGTGCGCGAAGGGCAGGACTACAAGGTCGAGCTGATCGAGGACCTGGTGAGGGATGCCGACCCCGCCCACCCGCTCGACACCGTCAGCCTCTACACCAACGGTCCCTTCACCGACCTCTGCCGCGGCCCGCACACGCCGTCCACCAAGCGCGTGAAGGCGTTCAAGCTGCTGTCGACCGCGGGCGCCTACTGGCGCGGCGACGCCAAGCGCCAGATGCTCACCCGCATCTACGGCACCGCCTTCCACTCCAAGGACGACCTCGACCAGTACCTGCACCAGCTCGAAGAGGCCCGCGCGCGCGACCACCGGCGCCTCGGGCGCGACCTCGGCCTGTTCATGTTCAGCGAGCTGAGCCCCGGCTCGCCGTTCTGGCAGCCGCCCGGCAAGGCGATGCTCAACCAGCTGCAGAACCTGTGGCGCGAGGAGAACGGCGCCCGCGGCTACCGCGAGGTGCAGACGCCGATCCTCTACGACGTCTCCCTGTGGAAGCAGTCCGGCCACTGGGACGTGTACCGCGACAACATGTACTTCACGGACGTCGAGGGGCACCCGATGGGCCTGAAGCCCATGAACTGCCCGGCGCACGTGCAGCTCTACAAGGACGAGCGGCGCTCGTACCGCGACCTCCCGATCCGCTACAGCGAGGCCGGCCTCGTGCACCGGCACGAGCCGAGCGGCACCCTGCACGGCCTGCTGCGCGTCCGCCATATCACCCAGGACGACGCCCACATCTTCTGCACCGAGGAGCAGGTGCCGGACGAGGTCCAGCGCTGCCTGGACTTCGGCTATGCGATCTACGACACGTTCGGCTTCAAGCCGCGGCTCGAGCTCTCGACCCGGCCGGACAAGCGCGTCGGCACCGAGGAGATGTGGGACCGGGCCGAGGCGCTGCTCGCCAAGGCGCTCGACGACAAGGGCGCCGAGTACGAGCTCAACGCCGGCGACGGCGCGTTCTACGGCCCGAAGATCGACCTCCACATGACCGACTCGATCGGCCGCTCGTGGCAGCTCGGCACCGTCCAGCTCGACTACTACATGCCCGAGCAGTTCGAGCTCACCTACACCGGCGCCGACAACGCCGACCACCGGCCGGTCATGATCCACCGAGCCCTGATGGGCAGCTTCGAGCGCTTCATGGGGATCCTCATCGAGCACTACGCCGGCGAGTTCCCGCTGTGGCTGGCGCCGGTCCAGGCCGCCGTGCTGCCGCTCGCGGACCGCCACGTCGACTACGCGCGCGAGGTGCAGGCGGCGCTGGTGGAGGCCGGGCTGCGCGTCGACGTCGACGAGCGCACCGAGTCGGTCGGCCGCAAGATCCGCGAGGCCGAGCTGCGGAAGGTGCCGTACATGCTCGTGGTCGGCGACCGCGAGGCCGAGCAGCGCGCCGTGGCGCTGCGCCGCCATCGCGAGGGCGACCAGGGCACCGTGCCGCTCGACGAGGTCGTCGAGCGGCTGGTCGCCGAAGCCGCTTCGCGCGAGGGGTGACCTTGGAGCGCCGGGATAGCGGCCTGCTGGTCGGGGCGCTCGGCCTGGCGCTGTCGTTCAGCCCGTCGCTGATGCGCCGCGGCCGGCGCGATCAGGTGCTGGTCTCGGCGACGGCGCTCGCGTTCGGAGCGATCGCCGGCACGTGGACCGAGGCGCTCGTCGCGCAGCTCGCCCGCCGGATGGACGACCGCGAGGGCGCTGCGCGCGGCATCGTGATCGGCGCCGGCGCCGTGGCGATCGTCGGGCAGCTGCCGGCGAGTCGTCACTCGGCTGTGGCGTTCGCCGGTTCGGTTGCGCGGGTGGCCGGGATCTCCGCGATCGTCGGCACCGTCGCGCCGCGGCGGACCAGCGGCGACGCGCTGCGCGATCCGCGCAAGCGGGCGGCACTGTGGGTGCTGGGCGTCGGCTCGTACGTCGGCTACAAGCAGCTGATGAAGCGCTCCAAGCCGCGGCGGGCGCGGATGACCGAGTGGCCGGACGCCGACTATCTCCCGACCGTCTCGATCGGCCCGGATTCGCTGATCCCGCGCGAGTCGCTCGACTTCGAGGCCAGTCGCTTCCTGGCCGGGGCCGAGACGGGCCTGCCGATGGATCCGATCCGCGTGTTCGTCGGCGTCCACTCGGCGGCGACCGTCGAGGAGCGGGCCGAGCTCGCGGTGCGCGAGCTGGCGCGGCTCGGCGCCTTCGAGCGGTCGCGGATCGTGGTGATCAGCGCGACCCTGCGCGGCTACGTGAACCCGATCATCCCCGACGCGGTGGAGCACTTCTCGGGCGGCGACTGCGCGTGCGTGGTGATCCAGTACTACGACAAGCGCACGATGCTGATGCCGGCCAAGGTGCCGATCGCCGCCCGCACGCACCGCGCGCTGCTGCAGCGGCTGGTCCGCCACCGCGGCGACGCCGAGGTGATGGTGTACGGCGAGTCGCTCGGCGCGTGGGCGAGCCAGAACGTGTTCCGGAGCGGCGGGACGGCCGCGCTCGACGCGCTCGGCGTCTCGCGGGCGCTGTGGATCGGGACGCCGTACTTCTCGCTCCTGCGGCGCGACTTCGAGCGCGGCAAGCTGCCGATCGACGAGCGCGTGGCCATGGTGCGCGCTACGGAGCTGGTGGAGGAGGACCCGCCGGACGCCGAGCGCGCGCGGTTCGTGTTCCTGCACCGGATGACCGACCCCGTCGTCCTGTTCCCGGGCCTCGAGCTGTTCTGGCGAAAGCCCGACTGGATGCCGTCGAGCGAGTGGCGGCCCGGCATCACCTTCGTCCAGACGCTGATCGACCTCGTCAACGCCACCAACTGGACGTCGGCGCTGCCGCAGGCGCTGGCGCACGACTACCGCCTCGAGGGCCCGCTCGGCGTGCGGCTGGCGTTCGGCCATCACGACGTCCCGCGCGAGGAGGCGGCCCGGATCGCGGACGCGCTGGTCACTCAGGAAGTCGCCAACGGAGCCCATTTGCGAGAGGCTCGTCGTCGCTATACTGCCCAACGTTGACCAAGCGTTCCGACTCCGCGCCGCGCACTTCTTGACGCGACGCCACCCAGCCTAGTGCCGGTCCCGAGACGATTCGACCGGCAGCCGCCTGAGCGCGACCCCACCCGGATCAACGAGCGCATCCGCGTTCCCGAGGTCCGTCTCATCGACGAGAACGGCCAGCAGGTGGGGATCATGCGCACCCAAGACGCCCTGCAGCAGGCGGTGGACCGCGACCTCGACCTCGTCGAGGTGGCGCCCGACGCCAAGCCGCCCGTCTGCCGCATCCTGGACTACTCGAAGTACAAGTACGAGCAGAACCAGAAGCAGAAGGCCGCGCGCAAGCACCAGCAGCAGATCAACGTCCGCGAGATCAAGTTCCGGCCGAAGATCGCCCAGCACGACTACGACACCAAGAAGGGCCATGTCGAGCGCTTCCTCAAGGGGCGCGACAAGGTCAAGGTGACGATCATGTTCCGCGGGCGCGAGATGGCCCACCCGGAGCGCGGCGAGATGATCCTCAACCGCCTCGCCGAGGACCTCGGCGATCTCGCCGTCATCGAGCAGCGGCCCCAGCAGGACGGCCGCAACATGACGATGATGCTGGCGCCGCAGAAGGCCGCGTCGAGCGACAAGCCCGCCGCCGCCTCGGGCTAGCGCCAGGTCCCACGCTCGCCGTCCGCGGATGGGAAGCCTCCGAGGGGCGCCGTGGGACAACGCACGGGGCACCGGCCGCCCGGGCAGGGGCGACTATTCGTCAACGAAGCGCCTTACCGCGTCGATCGCCTCGGCTGTGTCGCGCTCGGCGGAGCAGAGACTCCGCATAGTCGGTCAAGTCGGGAACCAGGGCGCCGACGGCGCAACGGGCGAGCAGGGACCGCGGGGCGAGTTGGCGACGCCGGCGCGCGTGGTGCTACCGGCCCGTCGGGACCGAAGGGCGATAAGGCCCTGCACTTCGCTCGGCGGCGGCGGAGCTTCTCACCTGTGATCGGCACGCGCACGCGCAGGCCGTAGCCGTGCAGGGACCGGCGCGGAACCTCGAGCGCCACCGGGCGCGGCGAGCGGTGCGGGCCGCAAGTCCTCGAAGCCGATCTGCGTGCCAGCGGTCGGTGCCTTGACCTCCATCAGCTCCCTCGATGGTGCCGATCGCGCCGCCGTCACGCGGAGACGATGGCGCCCCCGGGCACGATCCCGCCCACGACGGCCGCTGCGACCGCCACGTTCGACACGCTCGTGAAGACCAACGACGTCGGGCTGGCCGGTGCCTTCACGATCTTGCCCTCAAGTTCGAGCGCAAAGGCCCCAGCCCGACTGGATGCCAGGGCCGGTCGGTGGCCTTTCACGCCCTCGCTGCCGACCTGCGTGCCGAGCGCGTTGGGCTCCAAGCCGGTCACCTCACCGCGAAAGGCTGCGCCCTCGTGCTCGGTGAGGCCGAACGTGTTCAGCTCGAACACCTCGCTACTGGCAACGTCGAGGGTGAAGCTCGCGCCAGCTCCACTGGGGTCGGTCGCCTTGCTCGGTGCGTTCACGAGCGCATTCTGGTGATCGTGTTTCTGGATGGCGACGGCGTTGTGTCCCTCGTGGCCGACCTGCGTGCCCGCCTTGGTCGGCGCCTTCACGCCGATCGTCCCGGGCATGACCTGGGCGCTTGCCGGTCCCGCTGCCACGAGCAGTCCTGCCACGACGCCGAGGGCTGCCGCTGAGCGCTTGAAGGTGATGGTGACCATGGTGGATTCCCTTCCAGGGCTGGGTTGCTTGTCAGCGGGTATGACCCCGGACGCTTCGCGAAGGTTGGCCGGTTGCGACGCGAGGTCGTCCTCACGGCCGCGCTCCGCTGAGCCGATAGAACGCTGCGGAAGATGAAGCGCTGCGAGGAGAAGATCCGCTACGCCACCGCCGCCGGCGCCAAGTGGTCGCTGTGGGGCATCTGGATCGACCGCTACCTGCGAGGGCGGAGGCGCCGCCGCGAGCGGCGCGCGTACGCGTGTCCGCATTGCGCTGGCTGGCACCTCACATCGCAGCCCAAGCGGACTACCGCGCGCAGGTCCCATCCCCGAGAAGGATGAGAGGCCCCTCCTATAGCGCCGCGGTGACCCCGTAGGAGGCGAGGAAGGCCTCGACGCCGCCCTCGGCGTAGCGGTCGAGCTCGGCTGCGCTCGGGATCGCGTCGTCGCCGAGCAGCATCGCGCGGTTGACCGGTGCCGCCATGACCAGCCAGTTGAAGTGGGCGGCGGCGAGCTCCGGATCGTGGGCGCGGAGCAGTCCGCGCGCCGTCAGGCGCTCGAAGGCGGCCGCCAGGCCGGCGATGCTCCGCCCGGCGCCTCGCTCGTAGAACCCGCGGCCCAGCTCCGGGAACCGGTTGGCCTCGCCGATCACCAGCCGGCGGAGCTGCATCAGCCGGGGCTGCATGACCCGCCCGAGCTGGCCGCGCGCGAACGCGCGCAGGTCGGCGGCGAGGTCGTCGCTCTCCGCGAGCGCCTCGGTGTCCTCGAGCACCGGGTTGCCGGCTGCGTCGACGGCGGCGGCGACGATCGCCTCGAAGAGGCGCTCCTTGTCGGAGAAG
Organism: uncultured Solirubrobacteraceae bacterium; assembly: GCA_963835525.1. Taxonomy (GTDB): domain Bacteria; phylum Actinomycetota; class Thermoleophilia; order Solirubrobacterales; family Solirubrobacteraceae; genus DASSUW01. The sequence goes on along the minus strand of CAWIFM010000004.1, from coordinate 568,671 downwards.
TGCTTGTAGACCGTCTGCTTGGAGACCCGGGCGAGCGCCGCGATCTCGTCCATGCTCGTGCCCAGGTAGCCGTTGCGCAGGAACACGGTGGTCGCCGCGTCGAGGATCGCGCGGCGCTTTCGGACGGATCGGGGCTCCTCTGACATATGGCAGTACTGTACCGTCTAGTTCCATGATCGAAACCGAGATCCTTCTCACCGGGCTCGTGATCGGCGAGTCGGCCCGCTGGCACGACGGCCGACTCTGGTTCGCCAACTGGGGCGCGGAGGAAATCATCGCCGTCGACCTGGACGGCAACGCCGAGGTCGTCGCCAAGGGCCCGCCCGGGCTCGGGTGGTCGATCGACTGGCTGCCCGATGGCACCCTGCTGGTGACCGGGCACGGCCTCAACCGCATCGAGCCCGACGGCTCGATGGTGCCGCACGCCGACACGAGCGCGGTGGGTGTCGACGACTTCAACGAGATCGTCGTCGACGGCCGCGGCAACGTCTACGTCAACGGCGGCGTCGAGTTCCACCCCGAGGAGGGCACCGCCCCGGGGATCATCGCCCTCGTCACCCCGGACGGCTCGGCGCGCCGGGTGGCGGAGGACATCGCGTTCCCGAACGGCATGGTCGTGACGCCCGACGACTCGACGCTTATCATCGCCGAGTCCTTCGCGCGGAGGCTGACGGCGTTCGACATCGAGGACGACGGCGAGCCTCTCCAACCGGAGGGTCTGGGCAGACGGCGTCGGTCCCGACGGCATCTGCATCGACGCCGACGGCGCCATCTGGGTCGACGTCGGCGAGTTCGGAGACAACCTGCTCGGCCGTGTGGTGGAGGGCGGCGAGGTGCTCGACCGGATCCAGCTCGACCTCGCCTGCTTCGCCACCGCGCTCGGCGGCGCGAACCGCGACACGCTGTTCATGCTCGCCGCCGACTGGCGCATGTCGGAGGGCTTCGAGGAGAACATCGCGCGGCTCACCCAGGGGCCGCGCACGGGCAAGGTCCTCACGGCGCCGGCCCCCGCGCCCGGCGTGGGCCGGCCCTGATCTGCGTCAGCGGCCGAACACCCGCGCTGAACAGAAGTACAGAAATCGGGTGCGGCTGGTTGAGACCGTTGATCGGTCTGTGATCTGGTCCGCGTCCCATGACGTTCACGATCAACAAGCGGACCCTCGGCGCCTTCGCCGCCGTCATCGCGGTCGCCCTCGCCGGCATCGCCGTCGGCTATCTCGCCGGGCAGGCCACCCGGAAATCCGACGAGGCCGTGGCGCTGCTGGTGAACCAGCGCGTCACCGACGCCAACCAGGCCACCAACGCCGAGCGCGACATCGCGCAGACCAAGGCCGTCAGGACGGCGGCAAAGCAGGCCAAGCGGGCGCAGTACCGCAAGGACCAGAAGCGCTGGAAGCGGTACAGCGAGAAGCTCGTGGACAAGGCATACGACAAGGGCTACGACAATGGCAACCGCACCGGCTACAGCGCGGGCAACTCCGCTGGCTTCTCGAGCGGCCACGAGGCCGGCGTCGAGGACGGCATCGACGAGGCGTCCGACGAGCTCGTCTGCTCCGACGACAACGACGTCGCGCTTCCGGCCTGCAGCTGGTAGAGGCTGAGAAGCTGTGTGGGGTGCGGATCGAGCCGTTCACGGTCGGGATCCCTGAGGCGACGCTGGCGGATCTGCGGGAGCGGATCCGCCAGACGCGCTGGCCGCCCGCCTCGCCCGAGCCGGGATGGGCTCAGGGCACCGAGCTCGAGTACCTGCGCGGGCTGCTCGACTACTGGGCCGACGGGTTCGACTGGCGCGAGCAGGAGCGGCAGTTGAATGCGCACCCGCAGTTCGTCGCCGACGGGATCCACTTCGTGCACATCAAGCGCGGCGGGACGCCGCTGATCCTCACGCACGGCTGGCCGAGCACGTTCGTCGAGCACCTACAGCTCGTGCCGTACCTGGACGGCTTCGACCTCGTGATCCCGTCGCTGCCCGGCTACGGGTTCAGCGAGCGCCCGCCGCGCACCACGATGCGCGAGACCGCGAAGCGTTGGCACGCGCTCATGCAGGGCCTCGGCTACGAGCGCTACGGCGCCCAGGGCGGCGACTTCGGCGCGGCCGTCACGGCCTTCATGGCGCTCCACGACCCCGAGCCGCTGATCGGCATCCACCTGCACCAGATCGACACGCCGCCGCACGTGGACGCGCCGGCTACCGACGCCGAGCGCGAGTACCTCGAAGCGAGGGCGGCCTGGGACGCCGTCGAGCGCGGCTACAGCTCGATCCAGTCGACCAAGCCGCAGACGGTCGCCTACGGGCTCAACGACTCACCCGCCGGGCTCGCCGCGTACATCGTGGAGAAATGGCGCTCGTGGAGCCACGACCTCGAGCGGATCGACCGCGACGTGCTGCTCACCAACCTCACGATCTTCTGGGCCACCCAGACCATCGCCACCTCGATGCGCGACTACTACGACGAGCGCTGGCACGACCACAGGATGGGCCCACATGACCGCATCGAGGTCCCGACCGCGGTCGCCCTGTTCGCCAACGAGCTCGTCTCCGAGGGCACGCCGCCGCGCGAGTGGGCCGAGCGGCTCTTCAACATCGTCCGCTGGACGCCGATGCCGCACGGCGGCCACTTCGCGCCCGCCGAGGAGCCGGAGCCGCTCGCACGCGACATCGCCGAGTTCTTCGGTTCGATGCGAGGTCCGGGCTCGGACTGAGCGGTTGACTTCTCGGAGCGGTCTGGAGGAGGCTCGGACACCGAGACTGCGACGACGAAGGAGGCGGCGATGGACTCCAGGCAAGCGTCGAGGATGGCGGTGGTGGTGATCGCCGCGGTGACGATCGTGTTCCCCTCCGCGGCAGCCGGCAACCGGCACCCGCACGCCCCCGCGGTGACCGAGCTCGCCACTTTCGCGTCCGGATGCACCGGCACATGCGGCTCGGGCAGCACGATCGGGCCGGACGGAGCGCTGTATGTGACCGACGGCAAGGCCGGCAAGGTCAAGCGCGTCGACACGCGCAGCGGGGCGGTCACGACCTTCGCCGCCGGGCTCCCGCTGATCAACACGCCGCCCGATATCGGCGGCGCCATCGACGTCGCGTTCGTCGGACACACGGCCTACGTCCTGGTCGCCAACGTCGGACCCTTCTTCGGGGAGCCCAACGAGATCGCCGGGATCTATCGCGTTCGCCGGAACGGCAGCGCCGTTCCTGTGGCCGACATCGGCGCATGGGCAACGGCCCACCCGCCCGTCGGCGTGCAGTTCGTCCTGCCGGGCGGTGTTCAGTACGCGATGGAGCCCTACCTCGGCGGGTTCGCGGTCACCGACGGCCACCACGACCGCGTGCTGTACGTCCGGCACGACGGGCAGGTGCGCGAGCTGCTCGGGGTCGGCACCTTCGTCGTCCCGACGGGCTTGGCGGCCGCGGGCCCCGCGCTGTTCGTGGGCCAGGCCGGGGCGGTGCCCCATCCTCCCGAGGACGGCAAGGTCGTCGCGATCACGCCGTGGTCGCGCCCGGTGCAGATCGCGTCCGGCGCGCCGCTCGTCGTCGACGTGGAGTTCGGCCCCGACCACCGCCTGTACGCGCTCGCGCAGGGCATCTGGAAGCCGCCCGGCGACGCCGGCTCACCCGCGTCGGCGAACACGGGGACGCTGACCCAGGTCGACCGCGGCAGGCTCACGCCGGTCGCCGGACCGCTCGACCGTCCGACCTCGGTCGCGTTCTCCCGCAGGAGCGCGTTCGTGGTGACGCTCACCGGAAAGGTCATGAGGATCGACGGCTTCTAGCAGCGGCGCCAGCTAGGGCAGGCCCGCACGCGGAACGTCGACCGTGGTCGTCAGCAGCACGGCCTCGTGGTTGGCGCTGCGGGCCTGCTCGATGAAGTCGGGCGCGGCGCACATGAGCAGCGTGCGCCCGTCGGCGCCGCCGAGCATGCAGGCGAAGATGTTGAGTCCCTCCGGCGCGGCGATCTCGTCGACGATCGCGCCGCCGGGCGCGACCCGGGCGCAGCGGGCGTTCACCTCGTCGGCCGACCAGATGTGCTCCTCGGCGTCGAGCCCGCAGCCGTCGGGCCCGAACCGCAGCTTGCCGATCGTCTCCTCGAACGTCGTGATCTCGGGGGTCTCGGCGACCTGCGCCCAGACGCGGCGGTCGGTCAGCGAGCCGTCGTCGGCGATCGTGAACGCGGTGTACCGGCAGCCGGCCGTCTCTCCCACGATCAGCGTGCGGCCGTCCGGGGTGATCACCGAGCCGTTGGGGAAGTACATGTCCTCGGCCGCCACCGAGGCAGATCCGTCCGGGTCGACGCGGATCAGGTTCGCCGTCGCCGGGTCGGCGAAGGCCATCAGGTCGAAGCCGAAGTTGCCGGCGTAGGCACGGCCGCGGGAGTCGACGACCATGTCGTTGAGGTGGCCGCCGCAGTACTCGGCGACATCGGCGTGCACGGTCGTCTGCGAGCCGTCCCAGCGCAGGATCCGCCGGTCGCGCATCGAGACCACGAGCAGCGAGCCGTCGGGCATCCAGCCGAGCCCGGATGGCTGGCCCTCGACCTCGAGCACGTCCTCGCTGTGGCCGTCCTCGGAGACGGTCAGCACGCGGTGCCGGTAGAAGTCGGAGAGCCACCAACGGCCGTCGTGCCAGCGCGGGCTCTCGAAGAACGCCCCGCCTTCGAGCAGAGTTCTCATGCGCGCAGGTTGTCAGTCGAGAGGTCGCTCACGCTCGCCGCGCCCACCGCCCACACCGCGACCCGCAGCTGGCGGATCAGGGTCGAGGCGACGTGCGACGTCGTGTCGGCCTGGGCCGCGAGCAGGAACGGCCGCGCCAACCCGGCGGCCGAGGCGCCGAGCGCCAGCGCCTTGGCCGCGTCGACGCCGTCGCGCAGCCCGCCGGACGCGATCACGGGCAGGCCGGGAGCGGTGGCGAGCGCCTCGATCAGCGCGTCGGCGGTCGGGACGCCCCAGTCGGCGAAGGCGGCGGCGACGTCGCCGGCGCGCTCGTCGCGGCGGCCCTCGACGAGCGCCCAGTTGGTGCCGCCCGCTCCGGCCACGTCCACCGCCGCCACGCCGGCGTCGCGCAGCAGCGCCACGTCGGCGGCGTCCATCCCGAAGCCGACCTCCTTGACCACCACCGGCAGCGGCGCCAGCCGCTCGACGATCGCGGCGATCCCGGCGGCGACGCCGGCGAAGTCGGGCTCGCCCTCCGGCTGCACGGCCTCCTGGATCGGGTTCAGGTGCACGGTCAGGCCGTCGGCCTCGAGTAGGGACGACGAGCCGCTCGGCGCGCTCGGGCGCGTCCGGCCGCCGCACCTGGGCGGCGCCGAGGTTGCCGAGCAGCAGCGGCGGGCGGTCGGCGCTGCGGTAGGTGGGCAGCGCCGCAGGGTCGTCGAGCAGCGCGCGGCCCGATCCCAGCACCATCGCCAGCCCGTGCTCGGCCGCCGCCCGCGCCAGCCGGCCGTTGATCTCCGCGGCCTCAGGCGTGCCGCCGGTCATCGCCGAGATCACGATCGGCGCCCCGAGCCGCGCGCCCAGCAGCTCGGTCTCCACGGACACGCGCGCGAGGTCGCGCTCCGGCAGCGCGCGGTGGCGGAGCCGGAAGCGCTCCAGCCCCGTGCCGCCCGTGTGCGCGACGTCCGCGCCCGCGGCGATCCGCAGGTGGTCGGCCTTGCGGCCGACCAGCGTCATCGCGCCGCCGCCTCGCGGACGGGCACGCCGAGGTGCCGCAGGATCAGGTCGTGCACGTCGGTGGCCGCCACGCCGCCGTCGGGCAGCAGGTCGGCCTGCCGCGTCATCAGCAGCGGCCCCTTCGACGCGTCGTCGGGGATCCGCCCGTGCGAGCCCCGCACCAGCGACGCGTCCGAGGGGATCACGTCCATCAGCGTGCGGAACCCGAGCTTCTTGCGCACCAGCCGCGAGCCGAGGGCGAGCGGCGGCACGCGGATGGCCGGGTCCAGGAACAGCTCGACCGGGTCGTAGCCGGGCTTGCGGTGGATGTCGACCGTGCGCGCGTAGTCGGGCGCCTTGTCGTCGTCGAGCCAGTAGTAGTAGGTGAACCACGAGTCCGGCTCGGCGATCAGCACCAGCTCGCCGGAGCGCTCGTGGTCGAGCCCGTGCTCGCGCTTGCCGGCCTCGTCGAGCACCTCGCCGACCCCCGGCACCGCCGACAGCAGCTCCCGTACCTCGGCGACCCGCGCGGGGTCGCGCACGTACACGTGCGAGATCTGGTGGTCGGCCATCGCGAACGCCTCGCTGCCGCCGATGTCGATCACCTCGCGCCCGAGCTCCATGCGGTAGGCGATCAGCCCCGCCTCGCGCAGCACGCGGTTCGGGTGCACGGGCCGCGACACCGGCACGATCCCGTACTCGGACAGGACGATCACGCGCGCGCCGCGCTCCTCGTAGAAGTCGATCAGGTCGCCGACCAGCTCGTCGATCTCGCCGAGCTCCTTCTCGACCCCGACCGGCCCCTTCATCTGGAGCCCGTAGTCGAGGTGGGGGAGGTAGACCAGAGACAGATCCGGGCCGAACTGCGCCTCGACCTGCTTGGCCGCCTCGGCGAGCCACCTGGTGGAGTCGATCGACGCCGCCGGCCCCCAGAACTTGAACAGCGGGAACTGGCCGAGCTCGGCCTGCAGCGAGTCGCGCAGGTCACCCGGCTTCGTGTAGCAGTCGGGGATCTTGCGGCCGTCGGCCGGGTACATCGGCCGCGGCGTGACGGTCACGTCGGCCGACGAGTACATCGCGAACCACCACGAGAGGTTCGCGCAGCGTGATGTCCGCGGCTTCCCACACCTTCGGTGCCTGCACGAGCCGGTTCGACTGCTGCCACAGCCGGACCTCCATGGTGTCCCGGAACAGCCAGCCGTTGCCGACCGCGCCGTGCCCGCTCGGCATCTGGCCGGTCAGGTAGGTGCTCTGCACGGCCGCTGTCACCGCGGGCGTGACGCCGCCGAGCGGCGTCATGGCGCCCGCATCGGCGAACGCCTTCAGGCGCGGCGTGGCGGGCCCGAGCAGGTCGGGCGTCAGCGCCACCACGCACAGGACGACGGTCTTCTGAGCCAATTTCAGGTCCCCGCGATCTTGGTCTGGAGAGCGATCGTGACAAGGAAGGCTGCCAGGCACACCCCCACGGCCGCCAGGCTGCCCTCGACGCTCGCCACCGCGAGCGCGTCGAACAGCGAGACGCCGGCGATCAGGCTGACCACGCCCGCCCCGATCCGCCGCTGCGAGCGCACGAGCCACAGCGACCGCAACGTCCAGGCTGCGAAGGCCACGAGCAGCAGCACGTACCAGACGGAGTTCACCCAGCCGGCCCAGTAGCCGACGGCCGCCAGCACGGCGGCCAGCGGCCAGGCGCCCAGGACGCCGCCGCCTTCGGCCTTGGCCACCTGCGTGAGGCCGACGATGTAGAGCAGCAGCACGGCGGCGGCCACCGCCACCTCGGTCGGCACCCCGCCGGCCACGGCGAAGGCGGCGACGAAGTACACGAGCGCGCGGCACGCGCCCATGAGCACCGGCGAGAGCGGATTGCCCTTGTGCCAGGCGTCGTAGAGGACGATCAGGGCGATCAGGCCGAGCCCGGCGAGGAACGGCTCGGTCCCCTCGAGCAGCAGCAGCGCCTCGCCGGCCGCGAACATCGAGATCACCGCGGTCAGCGCGGCCGGCCGGCTCACATCTCCCGACGGCAGCGGTCGCTCGGGGCGCTCGCGCAGGTCGACGTCGTAGTCGAGCAGGTCGTTGAGGATCATGCCGGCCGTGTAGAAAAGCGCCATCGCGCCGGCCACGACGGTCACCACGCCGGCGTCGGGGGAGGCCGAGGCGAGCACCGCGCCGGCCACCGAGTTGGAGACGACGGTCGGAGTGTTGGAGACCCGGGCGAGCTGCAGCCAGCTGCTAGCGGAGGACATCGAGCACCCACTCGTACTCGCGCGCGATCGAGTCGATCGACGAGGCCTTCAGGTCGGCCGGCAGGACGTCCCACGTGTAGGTCTCGATCTCCAGGTGCGACGTGCGCCCGCGCACGCGCTCGATCACCTCGCGCAGGTGGTCCTGCGTGGACTCGAGCTTGCCGTAGCGCTCGAGGAAGATCGGCACGTGGAAGTGCACGCGCCACTCCTCGCCGCCGCCGTAGCCGTCGAGCGCCTCCGGCAGGTCGGGCCACGACTGCAGCGAGCCGTCGGCGCTGCGCTGGGTGACCTGGTGCAGGTAGATCGGGTCGGCGAAGCGCTCGAGCTCGGCGCGGGCGATCACGGGCAGCCGCAGCGCGGCCGAGAGCTGCGCCTTGCCGATCCGGATGCCGGCCTCGTCGAGCGCGGCCAGCGCCTCCTCCGGCTCCTCGTAGGCGACCGCCGAGTGGCAGGCGTCGAAGCAGATCGTCACGTTCTCGAGCCCGTCGGGCCACCAGGCGATCAGCTCGTCGACCGTGGCCAGCGAGCCGTCGGCCTCCGGCTCGATGGCCAGCGCGATCCGGGTGCCGCGCAGCCCTTCATCGACCCGGCGCACGTTCGCCGTGCACGTCTCGAGGTCGGCGTCCCAGGCCTTGTAGGAGAGCGGGCTCGTGGAGATCGTGCCGTCGACGCCGTCGGGCAGCAACGCGCTCAGGATCTCGGCCAGACGCAGCGTGTAGTCCACGCGCTCGCCATGGCTCCAGTCCGGCGCGTGCACCTCTGCCTTCACGGGCTGCCCGTGGAAGGTGCCGTGCGGGAAGCCGTTGACGGTGAACACGTACAGGCCCTCGGAGTCGAGCCAGCCGCGGAACTCGTCGAGGCGCGAGCCGCTCAACAACTCGCGACTCTCGTCGCCCGACAGTCGCAGCCCGATCCCGAACGGCGCGTCCGGCGACAGCCGCGCCTTCAGCGCCGACCCGTGCGCGCGCAGCGAGTCCAGCACGGCGTCCCAGCCGATGGCGGGATGGATGTTCGTGCAGTAGGTGAGGTGAAGCCCGTCAGCGACCTGCACTAGACAGCGACGGCTCCCTCACGGTCCGGCAGCTGGAACTTCGGCGACTGGCCGAGGAACTCGATCGGGTTCTCGTAGACCACGCGCCGGATCAGCGAGTCCGGGTGCCCGCGACGCCGCATCTCCATGATGAACTCGGGCACGGCCAGCGGGCGGCTCTCGCCCCAGTCGCACGCCGCCGCCACGCAGATCCGGTCCGGCCCGCGGGTCTCGAGCACGTCGACCGCGCGCGCGGGGGAGACCTTGGTGACCGGGTACAGCGTCAGCCCGGTCCAGAAGCCGTTGTCGAGGATCATGTCGACCGTGTGCTCCTCCGCGTGGTCGACCATCACGCGGTGCGGCTCGATCCGGTCGTCGGCGACCAGCGTGTCGACGATCGCCTTCGTGCCCTTCCACTTGTCCTCGAGGTGGGGCGTGTGGATGTGGATGAGCTGCTCGTACTCCATCGCGAGGTCGACGTGGTCCTTGAAGCCGGCCAGCTCGTTGCGCGTGACGCGGTTGAGGCCGATCTCGCCGATCCCGAGCACGGTCGGCAGCTCCAGGTAGCGCGGGATGACCTTGAGCACCTCGCGGGTCAGCTCGCGATCCTCGGCCTCCTTCGGGTTCAGGCACATCCACGTGAAGTGGGCGATCCCGTAGGTGGCGGCGCGCTTGGGCTCGAAGTCCGTGAGGCGGTTGAAGTAGTCGACGAAGGCCTCGACGCCGGGACGGTCGTAGCCGGCCCAGAAGGCGGGCTCGGTGACGGCGACGCAGCCGCTCATGGCCATCGCCCGGTAGTCGTCGGTCGTGCGGGACACCATGTGGGCGTGGAGATCGATGTACTCCATGGCTCTAGGCCTCCGGATCGTAGGCGCCCTTGGCGCTCTTCTGGTCCAGCTCCTCGAGCAGCTCGCTGCGCGGGTCGCTGAAGATCATCTGCACGCGCTGCACCCTGCCGCCCTGGCCGTCGACGAGGGCGGCGAGGGCCTCGCGGATCGACCGCAGCCGGAAGTCGTCGTCGGCGTCGATCTCGCGGGCGCGGTCGAGGCGGTCCAGGAAGGCCGCCAGCTCGAGCACCTGCACGCGGTGCTCCATGAAGTACTCGGCGATCAGCTCACGCTGCGTCAGCGGGCTAGTGCCGGTGTGGGCTCCCATCCTTCTCGCTCTCCTCCCTCGACCCGGCGCCGCAGGAGGTCGGAGGCCTCCAGGAGCACCGCCTCATCCAGCTCGTGCACTTCGAAGCCCGAGCCGATCCGCTCGAGCAGCATGATGGTGAGCCGCCCTCCAAGGTGCTCACGGAACTCCTCCAGGCCGGCCAGCACGGCCGGGCGGCCGCCGCTCCCGGGCGTGGCCATGTCGCGATGCCAGATCGGCAGCTCGACGGCCTCGAACAGGGCGATGATCCGCAGCCAGTCGGCGTGCGCCAGGCTGCCGGTCAGGTAGCTGTACGTGGAGTCGAGCGCGATTCCGACCGCCACCGCCTCGCCGTGGCGCAGCTCGTGGTGGGAGAGCTGCTCGAGCTTGTGCGCCGCCCAGTGCCCGAAGTCCAGCGGCCGCGACGAGCCGAGCTCGAACGGGTCGCCGCTGGTGGCGATGTGGTTCAGGTGCAGCTCCGCGCTGCGGTGCACCAGCCGCGCCATCGACGGCAGCGAGCGCGCATTGAGATCACCCGTGTGATGCTCGATCCACGTGAAGAACGCGGGGTCCTTGAGCACGGCGACCTTGACCGCCTCCGAGATGCCGGCGCGCCAGTCGCGGTCGGACAGCGTGGTCAGCAGGTCGAAGTCGTTCAGCACCGCGTGCGGCGGTGCGAACGAGCCGACGAAGTTCTTCTTGCCGAAGGCGTTGATGCCGTTCTTGACGCCGACCGCCGAGTCGTCCTGGCTGAGGACCGTGGTGGGGACGCGGATCAGCCGCACCCCGCGGTGCGCGGTGGCGGCCGCGTACCCGACGGCGTCGAGCACCGCACCCCCGCCGATCGCCACCACGTAGGAGTGGCGGTCGACGCCGTGGACGTCGATCGCCTCGCGAATCTCGTCGACCGGGCCCGACTGGTTCTTGATCGCCTCGCCGCCCGGCACCACGAGCGGCGCCGCGGTCAGCTCGAGCGCGTCCGCGTGCGCGGAGCAGTACACGACCACGTCGGACGTCATCGTGGGGTGCGCGTCGGCCACGCCCTCGTCGATCACCACGAGGAGCCGGGCGCGATTCTCGGCCTCGACCACGTCGCGCAGCGTGCGGTTGAGCGGATCGAGGATCCCGTGAGTGAACTTCACGGGGTAGCGGAACGTGACGACGACCTCCTGGTCGATGTCCGGCAGGTCCCCGTTCGACCCCATTCCCCCTTCATTCCCCATTGGCGCGAGTTTAGGACACCGAGGGGGATTCGGCGAGTGGTCGGCGAAACTCCCGGGTCCTCTAAGCGAAAGTGCGACTCAGGACCGCAGGAAGGCGAGCACGGCGAGGATCCTGCGGTGCGTCGATGGGTCGTCGCCGAGCCGGAGCTTGAGGAACACCTGCTTGGTATGGGCCTCGACGGTGCGCTCGGTGACGAAGAGGCGGGCCGCGATGGCACGGTTGGAGAGGCCTTCAGCGACGAGCGCGAGAACCTCCCGCTCACGGGGCGTCAGCTCCGCCAGCGGATCATCGCGCCGAGCGCGGCCGAGGAGCCGCGAGACGATCGTCGGGTCGACGACGGTCTCGCCCTCGTCGACGCGGCGCAGAGCGTCGACGAGCACCGCGGCGTCGAAGACGCGCTCCTTCAGGAGGTATCCGATCTTCTCGGGGTGCTCCGCGAGCAGCCGCAGCGCGTAGCTCGGCTCCACGTACTGCGACAGGACGAGCACGGCGACGCCCGGGTGCTCGGCGCGGATCCGCTGGGCGGCGACCAGGCCCTCGTCCGTCTGTGTCGGGGGCATCCTGATGTCGACGATCGCCACGTCCGGCTTGCGGTACGCGACCTGCCGCATCAGCGCGTCGCCGTCGCCGGCCTCGCCCACCACCTCGACTCCCGCCTCGTCGAGGACTCGCACGATGCCCTCGCGCGTGAGCATCGTGTCCTCGGCGACGACTACGCGCATGGGATCTCCGCGTGCAGGACCCGGTCGGCGACGAAGAGCCGGCCGCCCAGCGCGCCCACGCGGTCGGCAAGGTGGACCGGAGGCGCCGGCGCGGCCCAGTCGACGCGTACATCGAGCGCGCTGCCCTGCCGCCGAACGGAGATGCCGACATGGTCGGCGCCGCCCTCCTCGGCGGCCTCGATCGCGCCGGCGACCACGAGGTACGCGGCACGTTCGACGGCGTCCGGAAGGCGCTCACCCGGCAGCTCGCCGGGCTCGACCGGTATCGGGGCGTCGTCGGCGAGCGTCCAGAGCGCAGACTCGAGCCCTGCCTCGGTGAGGATCGCCGGGTAGATGCCGAGCGCGAGGTCGCGCAGCTCCGCGAGCGCCGCCTGAGCCTCGTCGCAGGCTGCCGCGAGCGTCTCGTCGTCACTCGCGTCCGCGAGCGCGAGACGGAGCTCGTACGACAGCGCGAGCAGCCGCTGCTGAGCGCCGTCGTGGAGGTCGCGCTCGATGCGGCGCCGCGCCGAGTCGCCTGCCTCGACGATGCGGGCTCGGGACGCGCGCAGGTCTTCGAGCTGGGCGAGCACCTCGGCTCGGAGCCGCTCGTTGTCGACCGCAAGCCGCGCTGCCGCGCCGATCTCACGCTCGAGCTCGTGCGCCGCCTGGAGCCCGCGGTCATGGACCACGAGCGCGACGGGCTCGCCGTTCCGGACGATCGGCGTGGTTCCGAGCCCGGCGGGCGGCTCGACCTTCCGCCCCGCGTCGTCGACGTACCGCCGCGATCCCGGAAGCCAGTACGCCACCTCGAGCCGCTGGTCTCCCAGTGACCTGGCGAGCGCAGCCTGAAGCGACCCGGGCGCCGGCGCCGCGCCGAGGTCGGCCGCCAGTCGCGAGACCGCGGTCCGCGCGCGGCGGTCGCGGACGAACGTCCAGGTGACGCCGGCCGCCAGGGCGGTGAACGCCAGCGCGCGGGCGAGGAAGATCGCCGCGAAGACGCCGCGTTCGGGATCCTCGGCCGGGACTCGGATCAGCGCGATCGCGTAGGCCGCCTCCACGGTCGCGGCGAGCGCGGCGGGCACGAGGACCGCCCAGAGCGCCGCCCGCCCCGCGCGTGTCGCCCGGACGATCCGCCAGACGGCGAACGCGGCCAGGACGAGGCCGACGAAGACGGAGACGCGGAGCCAGACGGCGTCGAGCGACCGCGCGAGATCAGGGTCGGCGTCGACGAGGAAGACGTTGTCGGTGCAGTTGCTCCAGCAGTTGAGGTCCAGGAACGGATCCCGGAACAGCGCGCGGCCGGCGCTGAAGACGGCCGCCGCGCCGTAGACGGCCGCGACGGGAACCCGCGCGGGCAGTCGTCCCGTGGGGAACGCGACGACGAGATGGACGAGCAGGGGCAGCAGGAACGGCGCGGCGAGCATGGCGAGGCTGCGCACGAAGGCCGGACCCTGCTCCCAGCCGACGAGGTCGGGCGCGAGCCAGACGACGCCGAGCAGCGTCGTGACCGGACCGATCGCGTCGCGGGTCCGCTGGGACGACACGAGCGACCCGGCGACGATCAGCCCGAGCCCGGCGGTGAGGTCGGCGGCGGCGGCGCCCGGGGAGGCGGCGGAATAGCTGGTCGGCAAGGCACCGGCGCTGAACGCCACCGCCGCACACGCCGCTCCGTAGGCGAGCGCGACCGCCGACAGTGCGAGCCTGGCCACGCGCCGATTATCACGCCAAACAGATTGTGGTCAGCCACAGTCTTGCCACGGCTGATCCTCGTGCTCGCCGCGATGTGGGCGGGCCGGTCGCTCCATACCGTCGCCATCAGATCCCGATGGAGAGGAGCAGACCATGAGAGTGCTACCCATGCTCGCCGTTGCGGCGGTCGCGCTGGCCGGCTGTGGCGAGGCGGAGACGACGGCGGTCGACCAGAGCCGCGCGTCGGCGACGTGTGGACCGAGGAGCCGCGTCCGGCCGGATCGTGTTCAAGCGCCAGCCGGAGGGCGATCCGTCGACGGCCGCGCTCTTCACGATCGGCGCCGACGGCAGGCACGAGCGGCAGGTCACCCGGCCCGAGACCGGCGTGACGGACAACCGGCCGGACTATTCGCCGGACGGATCGCTGCTCGTGTTCGAGCGCTCCGGCGTCCCGTTCGCCGTGTACACGGTCAGGCCTGACGGCTCGCGCCTGCGGCGCGTGACCGCGGAGTGCCCGGACGCCGGCCCCGGCGTCGAGACGCGATGCGAGGACGGCGCGTACCCGAGCTTCCTTCCCGACGGCAAGCGGATCGTCTACACGCGCTCGACCGGCACGATCCGGACGTTCCCCAATGGAGAGGAGTGGATCAAGCACTCCGACCTCGTCGTGCGCAAGGTCGACGGGTCCGACCCGCGGGTGCTGCTCCGCGCCCGGCCGTACGCGGCCGAGTACTCCGGCGCCCGCTTCTCGCCCGACGGCTCCAAGCTCCTCTACGTGCGCACGAACTCGCCGCTGAGCGAGCCCGCCGGAGGCCGCGCGGTCTTCGTCGCCGACGGCGACGGGAGCCACCGGCGGCAGATCACCCCGTGGTCGTTCGACGCCGGCGACGATCCCGACTGGTCGCCCGACGGCAAGCGGATCCTCTTCCGCTCGCACCTCGCCGGCGCGCAGCAGTCGCAGCTCCACCTCGTCCGGCCGGACGGCAGCGGCCTGCGGCAGATCACGCACGTCGAGGAGGGCACGCAGCTCCTGTCCGCCTCGTTCTCGCCCGACGGGCGCTCGATCACCTTCGCCATGACCGGCGAAGGCGGCGAGCCGGACGTCTACGTCATGCGGGCGGACGGTAAGGACGTCCGCCCGGTCACGACGACGCCCGTGTGGGAGAGCATGCCCGACTGGGGCCCGTCCCACTAGGGTCGGCAGAGCGATGAGAAGCGCTCTCGCACTCGTCCTCGCCGCCGCGGCCCTCGCGGGCTGCGGCGGCGGGACGAAGGCGGGCGGCTCCGGCGCGCCGGTCACGTTGCGGATCGGCACCCACGACCTCCAGGGCGGTTCGCCGGGCGCCGGCCACATCGAGGAGTACGCCCGCCGGGTCGCCGAGCTGTCGGACGGCATGCTCCGGATCGAGCCGGTGTGGCGGGCCGCCGGCGACGGGCTCGACTGGGACCAGCGCGTGGCCCGGCTCGTCGTGGGCGGCGAGCTCGACATGGGGATGATCCCGTCCCGTGCCTGGGACACCGAGGGCGTCGACAGCCTGCGAGCGCTCAACGCGCCGTTCCTGATCACGACCGAGGGCCTGCTTGCGCAGGTCCTCTCCGGCCCGCTGGCGACCGACATGCTGGCCGGCCTCGACGAGGCGGGCGTGGTCGGCGTCGCGCTGTTCCCAGAGGGCCTGCGCCATCCCTTCGGCTTCAACGGGCCTCTGCGCGGCCCGGACGACTACGCGGGGGAGACGATCCGCTCGCCGACCTCCAAGACGGCGGCAGCGGTCTTCGCAGCACTCGGCGCCACCGCCGAGGACGAGCCGCCGAGCCCGACCGACCAGGCGGGCATGGAGTCGTCGTACTCCGTGGAGACCCAGGGAACGGCGACGGGCAACGTCTCCTTCTATCCGAAGGCGAACGCGCTGGTCGTCAACGATGAGGTCTTCGCCGGCCTCGACGACGGGCAACGCGGGATCCTCCGCAAGGCTGCCGCGCAGACGCGGGACTGGGCGATCGAGACGATCCCCGACGACGCCGAAGCGGCGAATGCCTACTGCGACAACGGCGGCGCCGTCGTCATGGCGAGCGCCGCGGACGTGGCTGCGCTCGAGCAGGCCACCGCCCCCGTCACCGCCGAGCTCGAGCACGACCCGGAGACGAAGCGGATCATCGACCGGATCCGCGCCCTCAAGGCGAGCGCGACGGCCCCGGCGGCGCCGGCGCCATGCGGCGAACCGGACACCGGAGACCGAGCACCCGGCGAGACGGTGGGCGCCGACGAGGCGACCGCCATCGACGGCGCCTACCGCGCCGAGCTGACCGAGGACGAGCTTCTCGCCCGCGGGCTCTCGGCCGAGACCGCATACAACAACGCCGGCCTGCTCAGGCTCACCCTCCGCCGCGGCGCGCTCGTGATCTCGGAGGAGAACCAGGGGTGGGAGTGCCACGGCGTGTACTCGGTGTCCGGATCCCAGCTCACGATCCGGATCACGGGCCCGGGCTGCGAAAAGGCGGAGCCGACGACGTTCAACTTCACGCTCGACGACGGGGCGCTCCGCCTGGTCGCGACGGGACAGCTCGCCAAGGACCGCTTCACGCGCGTGTGGTGGGGGAGCGAGCCGTGGATGAGGCTCGGCTGACGGCGAGCGGGATCTCGGCGGTGAGGCGCGTCCCGCCACCCGGCGGGCTGACGACCGTCAGCACGCCGCCGAGCGCCTCGACGCGATCCGCCAGCCCCTGCAGCCCGGTTCCGCGCGACGCGTCGGCACCGCCGACACCGTCGTCGGTCACGACGACGACCAGCCGGCCGTCCCGCGCCGTCACCTCGAGCGTCGTCTGCGAGGCCGAGGCGTACTTCGCCACGTTGGCGAGCGCTTCGGCACAGACGAAGTAGGCGCACGCCTCGGTCTCGTCCGGCACGCGCCCGACGCGGACGTCGAGCACGACGTTCGACGGCGCGAGGGATGCGAGGGCGCCCGGCAGGCCGGCTGCCGAGAGCTCGCGCGGGTGCAGCCCGCGCGCGAGCCGCTGGAGGTCCGACAGCGTGTGCGCGAGCTGGCTCCGCGCTCGATCCACGTGCTCGCCACGGGGCAGGTCCACGAGCGTCTCCTCCAACCGCGTCAGCCGCTGCTCCGGTCCCTCGCGGAGCCGCGCTTCCAGCCGCCGCCGCTCCTCGTCGGCGGCGACCAGGAGACGCCGTCGCGAGGCTGTCAGCTCCGCCACCTGCGCCAGCACCTCGGCCTGCAGCGCGACGTTCGAAGCGGAGAGCCGCGTGGCCGAGGCGACCGCCTCGGCGAGCGCCGAGTCTCCGAGGACTGCCTCGTCGTGTGCGAGCACCGCGTAGGGCTGCCCGTCGCGCTCGACGCGCGTCGCGGAGCGCCCGGCACCCGGTTCCGGGAGGACGATGGCAGCGCCTCGGTCGTCGAGGTAGGCGCGCGCCTCCGGCGACCAGTAGCCGAGCTCGAGGGTCGGGTCGCGAAGCGCGTGGGCGAGTCGATCGCGGAGCGTCCCCGACCTCGCCTCGCCGAGCTCGACGACGAGATCGGCGACGGCGGGCACGGCCGGCCCCCGCAGCCGCGCGTAGAGGCCGACGGCGATCGCGACGAGCACCGCCTCGTAGGCGAGCAGCGCCGGGTCGACGGCATCGCCGGACGGCACGGCGATGCGCGCCGCCGCGCCGCCGACGAGCACGGCGCCGAGCGCGACGGCGGCCTGGAGGGCCGTGAGCCGGTCGCGCCTTGCCCGACCGCTCGCGGCGACGTATCCCCGCGCGGCCACGGCGACCAGGGCCGTCGCGAGCACGATGGTCGCGACGTCGCTCCGCCACACCGTCGCCACTACGGCGGTCCCGTAGCCGGCGGCGATCGTCGCGAGGTCGAGCCGGGACCGCGGGCGCCAGCCGGGATAGGCCAGGAGGAGGTGGACGAGAGGCCCGCGGTGGAGGTAGAGGAGCTCGGCCGAGAAGTTGCCGAGGAACCAGGTGACGCCGGTGGCGCCCAGCAGGCCGCCCACGGCTCGCTCCCGCTCCCACGCGAGCAAGCCGCAGGCGATGAACGCCAGGCCGACGATCAGGTCGGGCAGCCAGTACCGCGTCTGGTCCCAGGAGAAGGCGGCCGACTCGGCGGCGACACCCAGCACGATCGCCGCCGGCCAGACAAGCAGGCCGACGCGGCGCACTCAGGCGACGAGGCTCGCGAGCGCCGCGCCCGAGAGCGCCCGTTTCGGGATGAAGCCGCGCGCGGTCGCGCGCGCGAGCCGCGGGCCGTAGGACGCCGCCTCGCGGCTCGAGATCAGCACGACGGCCGGCGGCTCTCCCTTGGCCGCGAGGCGCTCGGCCACGGCGAAGCCGTCGAGGCCGGGGAGCTGGATGTCGAGCAGTACGACGTCGGGAGCCAGCCGCTCGGCCTGCGCCAGCGCTTCGGGGCCGGCCGCCGCCTCGCCCACGACCGAGAACCCCTCCGCCTCGAGGAGCGAGCGAGCAGACACCCGGAAGTCGTCGTGATCGTCGACGATGAGCACGGTCGGCCGCACGGCGTGATCGTCGCAAACCTCACATGGGCGCACATCGTGGCCAGCCGCAATGGGGAGCGGAGTCGCCCTCTATACTGCGCGGTCGCATGCCGAAGATGAAGTCCCACTCCGGCGCCAAGAAGCGCTTCAAGAAGACCGCGACGGGCAAGCTCAAGCACCGGCAAGGCTTCTCGAGCCACATCCTCGAGAAGAAGTCGCCGAAGCGCAAGCGCGCGTTCGGACTTGACCACAGCGTCTCCAAGGCCGACGTCCCGCGCGTCCGCGAGCTGCTGGGAGCGAAGCACAAGTGACCCGCGTCAAGCGCTCCGTCAACGCGCGCAAGAAGCGCCGTGCGGTTCTGAAGCAGGCCAAGGGCTTCCGCGGCGAGGCGCACTCGTCGTACAAGCGCGCCAAGGAAGCGGTCATGAAGGCCGACTCCTATGCGTACCGCGACCGCCGCAACCGCAAGCGCGACTTCCGCCGCCTGTGGATCACGCGCATCAACGCCGCCGCTCGCCAGAACGGCATGAGCTACGGCACCTTCATGCACGGCCTCAAGCTGGCCGGGATCGAGCTCGACCGCAAGGTCCTCGCGGACATCGCCGTGCGCGATCCCGAGACCTTTTCCCGATTCGCCGAAAGCGCCCGCGAGGCGTCGGCGGCCTGAACCCGCAGACATCCCCTCACTCGGGCGCCCCTCCTTCGGAGTGGCGCCCTTCTTCGTTTAAATGACCATCACCAGCCCCCAGAACGAGACGCTCAAGGAGATCCGCAAGCTCGCCGGCCGCAAGTGGCGCGACAAGCTGCGCCAGTTCGTGGCCGAGGGCGAGGACCTGCTGGAGGCCGCCGACGCGGCCGGCTGGGAGCCGCTGGCGCGCCTGGTGGCCGAGGGCTCCGGGCTCAGCGGCGAGGAGGTCAAGCCGCACCTGCTGCAACAGATCTCCCAGCTCGGCTCCGGCACCCGCGCGATCGGCGTGTACGGGCAGCGCTGGACCGAGGCGACCGGCCCGCTGTGCCTCGCCCTGTGGGGCGTGAACGACCCCGGCAACGTCGGCACCGTGCTGCGGAGCGCGCTGGCCTTCGGCGCCGCTTCGGTCGCGCTGGGACCGGGGACCGCCGACCCGTACGGACACAAGGCCGTGCGGGCGTCGATGGGCGCGCTGTTCGACGTGCCCGTGGCCCGGGTCCGCACGGTCGACGAGCTGCCGGGCCGCAGGATCGCGCTGGTCGCCCACGGCGGCGAGCCGCTCCGGCCCGAAGGCGACACGACGCTGGTGGTCGGCGCCGAGCGCGAGGGCCTGCCCGACGACGTGGTCGCCGCGTGCGACGCCGTCGCCACGATCCCCGTGCGATCCGAGTCCCTGAACGCCGCGATGGCGGCAACCGTCGCCCTGTACGAGTGCAACCGTAGGATGGCCGCGCCATGAACGAGAGGATCAGCGAGCTGCGCGCCGCCGGAGAGGCGGCGATCGCCGAGGCGCCCGGGCAGCGCCGCGCTCGAGGACGTGCGGGTCCGCTTCCTCGGCCGCAAGGCGGAGCTGCCGAACCTGCTGCGCGGCGTCGCCCAGCTCCCGCCCGAGGAGCGCGGCACCGTCGGGCGCGCCGCCAACGAGGCGCGCAAGGCGCTCGAGGCGGCGATCGAGACCCGGGCGCAGGAGCTCGATGCCGCGGAGCTGGACTCCCGGCTCGCCGCCGACGTGATCGACGTCACGCTGCCCGGCTCCCCGTCCGTCAAGCCCGGCCGCATCCACCTGCTCACCCAGACCCGCCGCGAGATCGAGGACATCTTCCTCGGCCTCGGCTTCCGCGTGATGGAGGGCCCGGAGACCGAGCTCGTCTACTACAACTTCGACGCGCTCAACTTCGACGAGACGCATCCGTCGCGGCAGGCGACCGACACGTTCTACATCTCCGACGACGTGCTGCTGCGCGTGCACACGTCGCCGATGCAGACGCGCGCGATGGAGATGTACCCGCCGCCGCTCTACGTGGTCATCCCCGGCCGCACCTACCGGCGCGACAACGACGCCACGCACACGCCGCAGTTCAACCAGGTCGAAGGCCTGGCGGTCGACGAGGACGTCACGCTCGGCGACCTCCAGGGCACGCTGCTGGCCTTCGCGCAGGCCTACTTCGGCGACGACCGGCGCGTGCGCCTGCGGCCGCACTTCTTCCCCTTCACCGAGCCGAGCGTCGAGTGCGACGTCTCGTGCTTCAACTGCACGGACGGCTTCCTGCGCGACGGCTCGCGCTGCCCGCTGTGCAAGGGCGAGGGCTGGATCGAGATCCTCGGCGCCGGCGAGGTCGACCCGAACGTGTTCGAGTACGTGCGCGAGCACGGCTACGACCCCGAGCGCCACCAGGGCTTCGCCTGGGGCTTGGGCATCGAGCGCGTCGCCATGCTCAAGCACGGGGTGAGCGACCTGCGGCTGTTCTACGACAACGACCTGCGCTTCCTGGAGCAGTTCGGATGAGGGTCCCGCTCTTCTGGCTGCACGACTACTGCGACCCGGGCATCCCGATCGCCGAGCTCGAGCACCAGCTCACGATGACCGGCACGAAGGTCGAGGCCGTGCACGGCCACGGCGTCGGCGCGCTCGAGCACTTCCTCGTCGGCCGCGTGCTCACCGCCGAGCAGCACCCGGACGCCGACCGGCTGACCGTCTGCACGGTCGACGTCGGCACCGGTGACGAGCGCACGATCGTCTGCGGGGCGCCCAACGTGGCCGCCGGCCAGATCGTCGCCGTGGCGGAGCCGGGGGCCGTGATGCCCGACGGCACCAAGCTCAAGCGGGCCAAGCTGCGCGGCGTCGAGTCGGCGGGGATGATCCTGGCCGAGGACGAGGTCGCCATCGGCCCCGACCACGACGGGATCATGGTGCTCGACCCCGACCTGAAGCCCGGCACGCCGCTGGTCGACGTGCTGCCGATCGCCACCGACGTGCTCGAGCTCGAGATCACGCCCAACCGGCCGGACTGCCTGAGCATCTACGGCGTCGCGCGCGAGGTGCACGCGGCCACCGGCGCGCCGCTGACGCCGCCGCCGTGGACGAACGATCCCGGCTCGGCCGGCGACGTTCCGGGCGTGAGCATCGAGGTCCAGGACCCGGTGCTGTGCCCGCGCTTCACCGCCCGCCTCTACGAGGACGTGCAGATCGGGCCGTCGCCCGAGTGGCTGAAGGCGCGCCTGACCGCGGCGGGCATGCGGCCGATCAACAACGTCGTCGACATCACGAACTTCGCGATGCTCGCGACCGGCCAGCCGATGCACGCCTTCGACTTCGACCTCGTGGCCGGCGGCCGCCTGGTGGTGCGGCGCGCGCTGGACGGCGAGACGATGACCACGCTCGACGACGTCGAGCGGACGTTCGACGACCAGGTACTGCTCATTGCCGATGACGAAGGGCCGACGTCGATCGCCGGGATCATGGGCGGCGAGCGCTCCGAGGTGCGCGAGACGACGACGCGCGTGCTGATGGAGGCGGCGACCTGGAACGGCCCCAACATCCAGCGCACGTCGACCCGGCTCGCCCTGCGCTCGGAGGCGTCCGGCCGGTTCGAGAAGCAGCTCCAGCCCGAGCAGGCGATGGACGGGCAGGCGCTGGCGGCGATCCTCATGACCGAGCTGACCGGCGCCCGGCTGGTGGACGGAACGGTCGACGTCGGCGGTCCCGGTCCGGCGCCGAAGACGCTGCGCCTGCGCGACGAGCGCACCGAGCGGCTGCTCGGCACGGCCGTCCCGCGCGACGAGGCGGCCGACATCCTGCGCCGGCTCGAGTTCGCGGTGGCCGAGGTGCCCGACGGGCTCGACGTGACCGTCTCGGCCTTCCGGCGGGGCGACGTCACGCGCGAGGTCGACCTGATCGAGGAGGTCGCGCGGCTGTGGGGGCTCGACAAGCTGCCCTACACGCTGCCCTCGCGGCGCGGCGCCGCCGGCGTGCTCGCGCCCGGGCAGCGCCTGCGCCGCCGCGCCGAGGACGCGCTGGCCGGCGCCGGCCTGTCGGAGGTCTGCGGCTGGGTGTTCGCCGCGCCCGACCTGGTCGACCGCCTGCGCATCCCGGACGACAACTGGCGCCGCAACGTGGTGACGCTCCGCAACCCGATGTCCGAGGACATGTCGGTCATGCGCACGACGCTGCTCGGCTCGCTGCTGGACGTGGCGCGGCGCAACCGCGCGCGGGGGATGGGCGACCTGCGGCTGTACGAGATCGGCGCGGTCTTCCTCGCCCAGCCGCGCTCGGGCGAGCGCACCCCCGCCGAGGAGCGCAGCGAGCCGCTGCCGGAGGAGGGCGACCACGTCGGGGCACTGCTCAGCGGCGCCATCCGACCGCCGTCGTGGCGCGAGGGCGAGCCGCCGCAAGCCGACTTCTACGCCGCCAAGGCCGTGCTGGCGTCGCTGCTCGACGCGCTGCGCGTGCCGTGGAGCGTCGAACGTGCTCAGGAGTCGTTCCTCCACCCGGGGCGCAGCGCGCGCGTGCTGGTCGGCGGCCGCAACGCCGGCTGGCTCGGCGAGATCCACCCGTCGGTCGCGCGCGCGTGGGACCTCGACGACGCGGCGGGCTTCGAGCTCGACCTCGGCGTGATCAAGCACGAGGCGCTCTATGTGCCGCGCTACGAGGACCTGACGTCGTTCCCCGCCGTGCTGCAGGACCGCGCGTGGTGGTTCGCGCCCGACGTCCCGGCCGCCGATGTGATCGCGACCGTGCGCGAGGCGGGCGGTCCGCTGCTGCGCCGCGCCGAGATCTTCGACGTCTATCCCACCGACGACCGCGTCTCGCTGGCCGTGCGGCTCGAGTTCCGCGCCGACGACCGGACGCTGACCGACGAGGAGGTCGCGCAGCGGCGCGCGAAGATCGACGCCGCCGTGGCCGAGCGCCTCGGGGGCGAGCCGCGTGGGTGAGAAGGTCGCGGTACTCGGAGCCGCCGGCTACGCGGGCGCCGTGGCCGGCGCGCTGCTGCACCGGCACCCGCACTTCGAGCTGGCCTTCGTGACCGCACGGTCGGACGCCGGGGTGCGGCTCGACGAGGTGCACCCGCGGTCTCGGGTTCCCTTACAGCTCGAGGAGTACGACCCGGACCGCCACTCGCAGGTCGACGCCGCCGTGGTCGCCTACCCGCACGGCGCCGCCGGGCCGGTCGTGACCGAGCTGCGCGACCGCGGCGTGCGCGTGGTCGACCTGTCGGCCGACTTCCGGCTGCACGAGCTCGGCGTCTACGAGGACTGGTACGGGGAGCATCCGGCGCCCGGGCTGGTGGGCGACGCCGTGTACGGGCTGCCCGAGCTGCACCGGGACGAGATCGCCGGCGCGGACCTGGTCGCCAACCCCGGCTGCTATCCGACCGCCGCCATCCTCGCCCTGGCCCCGCTGGCGCGGGCGGGCCTGCTCGGCGACGTGGTGATCGACGCCAAGTCCGGCGTCAGCGGCGCGGGCCGCGAGCCGACCCACGACAAGCACTTCGTCGCCGTCGACGAGACCGTGACGCCGTACAAGGTCGGCCGCCACCGCCACACGCCGGAGATCGAGCAGGAGCTGGGCGATGGGGTGAAGGTCACCTTCACCCCGCACCTCGTGCCGATCGCCCACGGGGAGCTCGTCTCCTGCTACGTCACTCCCACGCGCGAGGAGGACGTGGCGGCGCTCTACGAGGTCTACGAGGACGAGCCGTGGGTCGAGGTGGTCGAGGGCCCGCCCGGGATGCAGGAGGTGCGCGAGACCAACTTCTGCCGCATCTCGCTGCACGGCGACGAGCGCACCGGCCGCATCATCGTCTTCGCGACGATCGACAACCTGTGGAAGGGCACCTCCTCGCAGGCGGTGCAGAACCTGAACCTGATGTTCGGACGCGACGAGAGCGAGGGGCTGTGACCTTCACATCGCGCTGGGTCGAGCCGCCCGAGCACGTGACCGAGATGCCCGGCGGCCTTCCGGCAGGCTTCCGCGCCGCCGGCGTCGCCTGCGGGCTCAAGCCCTCCGGCCTGCCCGACCTCGGCCTGCTGGTCTGCGACGCGCCCGACACCGTGAGCGCCGCCCGCTTCACGCGCTCGGGGGTGCTCGCCGCCCCGGTCCTGCTCACGCAGGAGCGCTGCCAGCTCACCGGCATCCGCGCCGTGGTCGCCAACTCGGGCAACGCCAACGCCGCCACCGGCCGCCGCGGGCTCGAGGACGCGGCGCGCATGCAGGGCGCCGGGGCCATGGTCGCCGGCGTGCTCGAGGATCGCGTGGCCGTGGCCTCGACCGGCGTGATCGGCAGGCCCCTCGACACCGACAAGGTCATCCGCGGCATCGCCGACGCGCGCCGCGAGCTGGCCGCCGACGGCGACGGCGACTTCGGCGCCGCCATCCGCACCACCGACGCGTTCCCCAAGAACGCCGCGCTCCAGGTCCAGCTCCCCTCGGGGACCGTGCGGCTGTGCGCGCAGGCCAAGGGCGCCGGGATGATCTCGCCCGCGTTCGCGACGATGCTGTGCTTCGTCCAGACCGACGCGGGGCTGGAGGCCGAGACGGCCGACCTGCTCCTCGGCGTCTGCGTCAAGCGCTCCTTCGACCGCATCTCGGTCGACGGCCAGCTCTCCACCAACGACACGGCGATCCTGATGGCCTCGGGCGCCAGCGGCGTGCGGATCGAGCCCGAGTCCGACGACGAGCTGCGCTTCGGCGAGGCGCTCGACTACCTGCTGCGGCGGATCGCCCTCCAGATCGCGCGCGACGGCGAGGGCGCGTCACGGGTCGGCCGCATCGTGGTGCACGGCGGCCACGAGGAGAACGTCATGCGCGCCGCCCGCGCGGTGGCCGACTCGCCGCTGGTGAAGGCCGCGCTCAACGGCGGCGACCCCAACTGGGGCCGGATCGCGCAGGCGGTCGGCGCCGCGCTGCAGGACACCGCGCCGCTGCCGCTGGACATCTGGATCGAGGACGTGCAGGTGTGTCGCGCGGGGGCGGTGCTGCCGTTCGACGAGTCGGCGCTGGCGGGCGCGGTGGCCGGCGAGGAGGTCGAGTACTCGGTCGGCCTGCCGGGAGAGGGCGCCGAGGCCGAGGTCTTCTTCTCCGACCTCTCGCACGACTACGTGACCATCAACGCGGAGTACACGACATGATCCGCGACGTCGGGACGCTGCTCGAGGCGCTCCCGTACATCCGCGAGTTCCACGGCCGCACCGTGGTGATCAAGTACGGCGGCGCGGCAATGAACGACCCGGAGCTGCGCGAGGACTTCGCGCGGGACGTCGTGCTCCTCAAGTACGTCGGCATGAACCCGATCGTGGTCCACGGCGGCGGGCCGGAGATCACCGCGTACATGGAGCGGCTGAACCTGCCCGTCGAGTTCGTCGGCGGCCTGCGGGTGAGCGACGAGGCGACCGTCGAGGTGGCCAAGATGGTGCTCGTCGGCAAGGTCAACAAGGACATCGTGCTGCGCATCAACCGCCACGGGCAGCCGGCGGTGGGACTGTGCGGCGACGACGGGCTGCTGTTCCGGGTCGACACGATGGAGGGCCCCGCGGGGGAGGACATCGGGCTCGTCGGGCGGATCGACAAGGTCAACATCGGCGTGATCGAGCACATCGCCGCGGACTACATCCCCGTGATCGCCTCGATCGGGGCGGATCGGAACGGGCGCTCGCACAACGTCAACGCCGACGAGGCGGCCGCTGCGGTGGCGCGGGCGCTGGGGGCGTACAAGCTGATGTTCCTGACCGACGTGCCGGGCTGGCTGAGCGACCCGTCCGACCCGTCGTCGGTGATCTCCGAGACCGGCGCCGACGAGGTCGAGGCGGCGCTGGCCGTCACGGGTGGCGGGATGAGGCCGAAGCTGCAGGCGTGCCTGGACGCCATCCACGGCGGCGTGTCCTTCGCGCACATCGTCGACGGGCGGGTGCCGCACTCGGTGCTGCTCGAGCTGTTCACCGACGCAGGCCAGGGCACGAAGATCAGGCCCGCCACTTGAGCGCGCTGGCCAACACCTACGCGCGCTTCCCGGTCGAGTTCGCCTCGGGCTCGGGCTGCGTGCTGGTCGACTCCGAGGGCAACGAGTACCTCGACTTCCTCTCCGGCGTAGCCGTGTGCAACACCGGCCACTGCCACCCGCAGGTGGTGGCGGCGATCCAGGAGCAGGCGGGCCGGCTGATGCACGTGTCGAACCTGTACTTCAACGCGCCGATGGTGCGGCTCGCGGACCGGCTCGTCGAACGGTCCTTCGGGTCGTCGGTGTTCTTCTGCAACTCGGGCGCGGAGGCCAACGAGGCGGCGCTGAAGCTCGTCCGCAAGGCGAAGCCGCGCGGTGACATCGTGGTTTTCCACGGCGCCTTCCACGGGCGCACCTACGGCGCGCTGTCGGCCACCCCGCAGGAGTCCAAGCAGGCGCCGTTCGCGCCGCTGGTGCCGGGCTTCCGGCCGATCGCGCCCTCCGTTGAGGCGATCCGCGCGGCGGTCGACTCGAACACGGCCGCCGTGCTGATGGAGCCCGTGCTCGGCGAGTCCGGCGTGCACCCGATGCCCGACGAGGTGCTGCGGGCGGCGCGCGACGCGTGCGACGAGGTGGGCGCGGCGTTGGTGTTCGACGAGGTGCAGACCGGCATGGGCCGCACCGGCACGCTGTGGGCGCACGAGAGCTCGGGCGTGGTGCCGGACGCGATGACCCTGGCCAAGGGGCTCGGCGGCGGGTTCCCGATCGGCGCGCTGGTCATCGGGCCACGGTTGGCCGACGTGTTCGCCCCCGGCGACCACGGCTCGACCTTCGCGGGCGGGCCTTTGGCCTGCGCGGCGGCCAACGCGGCGCTCGACGTGCTCGACGACGAGGCCCTGCTGGCCCACGTGCGAGAGCTCGGCGAGCGGCTCGCCGAGGGCCTGCGCGAGCTGCCGCGCGTGGCCGATGTGAGGGCCCGCGGGTTGATGGCGGCGATCGACATCGACGCCGACGCGCCGGACCTCGCGCGCCGCGCGCTGCTCGAGCAGCGGCTGGTCGTCAACGCCACCGGACCGCGCACCCTGCGCTTCCTGCCGCCGCTTGTGGTCGAGCAGGCGCAGGTCGACGACGCGTTACGGCGCGTCGCCGCTCTCCTCTAAAGGTTTCGGTTCCCCCGTTTTCTGGGGAGTCGGTGTGTTGAGGAGGATGGGATGACCAGAGCTCGGATGCTTTTCATGCTGGTGGCGCTCGCGATCGCGATTCCTGCTGTCGCGTCCGCTCAGGTCCCGCCCGTCCCGGATCTCCCGGATCTGCCCGTGCCCGTGCCCGAGGTACCGAACCCGCCGCCGGTTCCGGTGCCAGATCTGCCGGATCTGCCGGATGCGCCCGACC
Source organism: uncultured Solirubrobacteraceae bacterium (assembly GCA_963835525.1). Classification (GTDB taxonomy): domain Bacteria; phylum Actinomycetota; class Thermoleophilia; order Solirubrobacterales; family Solirubrobacteraceae; genus DASSUW01. The sequence continues at coordinate 541,216 of CAWIFM010000004.1, read as the reverse complement.
TTCCGCCTGCCCCGGTGCCTGTCCCTGACGTGCCGGACCTGCCCGTGCCGCCCATTCCCGGCGGCGGCGGGAGCGGCGGTGGCGGTGGTGGTGGCGGCGCAGGCGGCGGTGGCGGCGGTGGCGGCGGCTCCGCACCGGCCCAGAGCGGCACCTCCGGAGGCGGCGGCGCAGCGCCTGCGAGCGGTGGCGACGGCTCCGCCGCCGCTCGCGCGGGCCGCAGCAGGGCGCAGGGCGCTCGCGCGTCGACGCCGGTCGAGCGCCGGCGGGCGGAGCGCAAGCTGCGCCGGTCCGTGCAGCGCCTCAGCGGATGCCTGGACCAGCTTGCGGACACACAGCGGCGTGTCCTGGAACTGCGGGCCGGCGTTGGAGAGGCGTCGCCGCGCACGCGCCGCGGGGTGGCCCGCGTGCTCGACTTCCGGCTGCAGCGCGTGCGCCGGATCGAGCGTCGCGGGCTGCGCCGTGCGCGCGAGCTGGATCGCGCCGACGCCTGCGGCGGGGCCGCCGCGAGCGGCGCCGCTCCGGACGCGGGCAGCCTGGCCGGCACGTCCGGCGACGGTGGGAGCGCGCCGGGCGACGAGTCGCTCGGGGGAGGCACGCCGAAGGACGGCGGCTCGCCCGGCGACGGGAACAACGGCTCCGGCGACGTCCGCGGCGAGTCGCAGTCCCAGCTCCCGCCGCCCCTCGGCACCGGGCCGCCTCAGCAGGCGGCGGGCACGAGCCTGTGGGTGGCGATCGGCCTGATGCTGCTGGCCGCGCTCGCCGGCTTCGCCACGCCCGCGCTGCGCGACCGGGTGCGTGGGCGTACGGCGGGACGAACTTCGGCTGGGTAGGGAAGCGAGGGTTTCGGCCGCGAGGCCTGCCGATCCCGCCCCCTCAATGCCGGGGTTGACGTTCGCCGGCGCTATTGCATGCAATCGAGGCGCAAAAGCGCTTGACAGGGCGCGAACCGGTGAGTTTTGTATGCAACGGTGGCGACCGAAGCTCCCACTAGCGCGATCCGGGTCCATGATGCGCTGCGGGCGGCGATCCTCGAGGGCGAGATCGAGCCCGGCGCCCGGCTGCGCGCCGAGGCGCTCGCGGAGCGGTTCGGGACGAGCCGCACGCCGGTCCGGGAGGCGCTGCTCATGCTCGAGCGCGAGGGCCTCGTCACCGTCGAGCCGCACCGCGGGGCGATCGTGCGCTCGTTCGACGCGGCCGACGTGCTCGACCTCTATGAGGTCCGGGCGCTGATCGAGCCGCACGCCGCGGCCCGGGCGGCCACGCGGATCGAGGCCGAGCAGCTCGAGCGCATGCGGGCGCTGTGCGGGAAGGCCGAGCGGCGCTCCACAAAGGTCGCCGATCAGATCGCCTACAACGAGGAGTTCCACCGGATCGTGGTCGACGCCGCGGACTCGCCGCGGCTCACACAGGCGATGCGCGCGGTGGCCGGCATCCCGCGCGAGTTCCGGACGGCGTTCTGGGCCAGCGACGAGCAGCGCGCGCAGTCGCTGTTCTGCCACCGCGAGCTGGTGTCCGCGCTCGACGCCAAGCAGCCCGAGCTGGCCGAGGCGGTGATGCGGATGCACATCCTCGGCGCCCGTGACTTCCTCTGGCGGGTGATCCATGGCTGAGCCGCTCTCCGGCCTGCGGGTGGTCGAGTTCGGGCAGCTGCTCGCCGGGCCCTATGTGGGGACGCTGCTGGGCGACTTCGGCGCCGAGGTGGTCAAGGTCGAGGCGCCTCCGGAGGGCGATCCCATGCGCGACTGGGGCCGCCTGCGCCACAACGACCACTCGCTGTGGTGGTCGGTGCTCGCGCGCAACAAGCGCAGCATCACCCTCAACCTGCGCACCGAGCGCGGCCAGGAGATCGCCGCCACGCTGGCGGCGACGGCCGACGTGATCGTCGAGAACTTCCGCCCCGGCACGATGGAGAAGTGGGGGCTGGGGCCGGACGACGTCCACCAGAGCAACCCGCGCGCGATCTACGCGCGCGTCTCCGGCTACGGCCAGACCGGCCGCTACCGCGACCGCCCGGGCTTCGCCAGCGCCGGCGAGGCGATCGCCGGCCTGCGGCACATCAACGGCTACCCCGGCCAGGCGCCGCCGCGCAGCGGCATCAGCCTCGGCGACACGCTGGCCGCCCAGTCCGCGTTCCAGGGGATCCTGCTCGCGCTCTACGCGCGGGATGCCAAGGGCGAGACCGGCCAGGTGGTCGACGCCTCGATCACCGACGCCTGCTTCGCCATGCTCGAGTCGACCATCGTCGAGTACGAGAAGACGGGCGTCGTGCGCCAGCCGACCGGCCCGCGCCTGCCGCGCATCGCGCCGTCCAACGTCTACAAGAGCAAGGACGGCAAGTGGGTCGTGATCGCCGCCAACCACGACACGCTGTGGAAGCGACTGGCAGCGCTGATGGGCCGCCCGGAGCTGGGCGACGACGAGCGCTTCGACTCGCACCATGCGCGCGGCGAGAACGAGGACCTGCTCGACGAGCTGATCTCCGAGTGGGCGGAGCGGCACACGGCCGCCGAGCTCGACGACCTGGTCAACGAGGCGGGCGTGGTGTGCGCGCCGGTCTACGACGCCGAGGACGTCTACCGCGACGAGTACTTCCGCGAGCGCGAGCTGCTCGTCGCGCACCGGGACGAGGTGCACGGCGATATGACGGTGCCGGGCGTGGTGCCGAAGCTGAGCGCGACGCCGGGAGCGATCCGGCAGGCGGCGCGCTGGACCGTGGGCGCCGACACGGAGGAGGTGCTGGGCGAGCTCGGGGTCGATGCAGCCGAGCTCGCCCGGCTCCGTGAGGAGGGTGTGGTGTGACGAGAGAGGAGCAACTGTGGCGTACCGGCTAGGAGTGGACGTCGGAGGGACGTTCACCGACCTGTTCCTCGTCGACGACGAGGACCATCGCCTGTGGCGGGTCAAGACACCGTCCACCCCGACCGACCCGTCCGAGGGCGTGCTCGCCGGCGTGCGGCGCATCTGCGGCGAGGCCGGCATCGAGCCGGGCGCGCTGCGCAACGTCGTCCACGGGACGACCGTGGCCACCAACGCGGTGCTCGAGTCCAAGGGCGCGCGCGTCGGGCTGGTCACCACGCAGGGCTTCGGGCAGATCCTGCACCTCGCGCGCTCGCAGACACCCGGGCCGCTGGCCGGCTGGATCATCATGATCAAGCCCGACCCGCCGGCCTCGCTGGCCGACACGCGCGAGGCCGTCGAGCGGATGGACGCGCGCGGGAACACGCTCGTGCCCGTCGACCGCGGGCAGGTCGAGGCCGTGGTGCGCGACCTGATCGACAGCGGCGTCGAGTCGCTCACCGTGAGCCTCATCAACGCCTACGTCGACGGCCGCCACGAGCGCGAGATCGCGGAGATCATCGAGTCGATCCATCCGGGCTTCCCGGTCACCGTGTCGAGCGACGTGCTGCCGGAGTTCCGCGAGTACGAGCGCACGCTGACCGCCTGCATGAACTCCTACGTGCGGCCGACCGTGTCCGCCTACGTCGACCGGCTGCAATCGTCGCTCAGCGCTCTCGGCGTGCAGAGCGAGGTCGACATCCTGCGGTCCGACGCCGGCGTGATGACTCCGGCCGAGGCCGCCCGCAACCCGGTCTACGGCGTGCTGAGCGGCCCGAGCGGCGGCGTCGCCGGCGCCCTCCACGTGGCGACCCGCGCCGGCTACCCGAACATCCTCACCTTCGACATGGGCGGCACGTCGACCGACGTCTCGCTCTGCCAGGCCGGCGAGCCGACGATCGGCCGCGAGACCACGATCGGCCACTTCCGGATCAAGATCCCGTCGATCGACGTCCACACCGTCGGCGCGGGCGGCGGCTCGATCGCGCACGTGCCGGAGCTGACCGGAGCGCTGCGCGTGGGGCCGGAGTCGGCGGGCGCCGAGCCCGGCCCGGCGGCGTACGGGCGCGGCGGCACGGCGCCGACCGTGACCGACGCCAACGTCGTGGTCGGCCACCTGCCGCCGCGGCTGATCGGCGGCGAGATGGAGCTCGACGTGGAGGCCGCGCGCACCGCCGTCGGCACGATCGCCGAGGCGATGGGCCTGAGCCTCGACGAGGCCGCCGAGGGCATCCTCAAGATCGTCAACGAGAACATGGCCGGCGCGCTGCGCGTGATCAGCGTGCAACGCGGCCACGACCCGCGCGAGTTCGCGCTCGTCGCCTTCGGCGGCGCCGGGCCGTTGCACGCGAACGCGGTCGCCGAGCTGATGGGCTCGTTCCCGGTCATCGTGCCGCCCTCGCCCGGGCTGCTGTGCGCGCTCGGCGACCTCGTGGCCGACTTCCGCAACGAGTTCGCCCAGACGCTGATCCGGCTCACCGCGGAGGTGACCGGCGACGAGATCGACGGCGTCCTGAGTGAGCTGGAAGGCCGCGCCCGCGAGTGGATGGACGCGGAGGGCATCGAAGGCGCGATCGAGTTCCACGCCGACATGCGCTACCACGGCCAGGGCTACGAGATCCCGGTGCCGATCGGCGACGACCTCGAGGAGAAGTTCAACGCCCTGCACGAGCAGCTCTACGGCTTCCGGATGCCGGACACGGCGTCGGAGATCGTCAACCTGCGCGCCGTCGGCACGGGCGACCGGCCCAAGCCCGAGTTGCCCGAGGGGGAGCTGCACGGCCCCGAGCCCGGCGGCAGCGGACCCGTCTACGAGCGCAGCAGCCTGCAGCCGGGCAACCGGATCTCCGGCCCGGCGGTCATCACCGAGTTCGACTCCACGACCGTCGTGCTGGAGGGCTACGAGGCCGAGGTCGACCGCTACTTCAACATCCTGATCAGGAAGGCGCAGTCATGAAGGTCGCCCAGATCCCCGACCTGAAGATCGACCCGATCACGCTCGACATCATCGAGAACGCCCTCCGCCACGCGCGCTTCGAGATGGACGCCGTCCTCTTCCGCAGCGCCATGAGCCCGGTGATCCGCGAGCAGCACGACGAGTTCCCGATGATCACCGACCCCAACGGGCGGATGGTCGTCGGCCAGTTCGGCGCCTACATCTCGAAGATGATGGAGGAGTGGGACCGCGGCATCTACCCGGGTGACGTGATCCTCACGAGCGACCCGTACAAGTGCTCGGCATCGATCTCGCACACCAACGACTGGCTCGTGCTGGTGCCGATCTTCTTCGAGGACGAGATCGTCGGCTGGTCGAGCCAGTTCGGCCACCAGATGGACGCCGGCGGGCGGTTGCCCGGCTCGCTGCCCACGGGCGCGACCACGGTCTTCGAGGAGGGGATCATCATCCCGCCGCTGAAGATCATCGAGCGCGGCGAGGTGCAGGAGGACGTCCTGCGCCTGATCCTCAACAACGTCCGCCTGCCGGAGATGAACCGGGCGGACCTGTTCGCCATCGTCGCCGGCTGCCGGGCCGGCGAGAAGCGCGTCATCGAGCTGTGCGAGCGGTTCGGCAAGGACGTCTACCTGGCCGCCCTGCAGGCGCTGCTCGACCGCACGCACGAGGCGATGCGCAAGCTGATCCTCATGGCGATCCCGGAGGAGCCGCAGTCGTTCGAGGACTGGATCGACGACGACGGGCTCGGCAACGGCCCGTACAAGATGAAGCTGACGATCTGGCGTGAAGGGGAGCACGCCTGGTTCGACTGGTCGGGCACCGACCCGCAGGCCCTCGGCCCGATCAACTTCTACCTCTCCGAGGGCATGTTCAAGATGTTCATCGGGGTCTACCTGATCATGGTCAACGATCCGCAGATCCTCTTCAACGACGGCTTCTATCCGCTGCTGCACGTCGTGATGCCGGAGGGCTGCCTGCTCGCCCCGCGCTACCCGGCGGCGCTCGGCTGCCGCACGCACGGGCTCAGCCGCCTGTTCGACGTGCTCGGCGGCGCGCTCTGCAAGCAGGCCCCGGAGCTCAACACGGCGGCCGGCTACGGCACCTCGCCGTACATGCTCTACAGCGGCTGGAAGGACGACGGCGAGTTCTTCTACGCGATGGAGATCCTCTACGGCGGCATCCCCGGCCGCCCGATCGGCGACGGCATGGACGGTCACTCGTGGTGGCCGCTGTTCGAGAACATCCCGACCGAGTACCTCGAGGCCTACTACCCGCTGCGGATCGACGGCTACACGACGGTGACGGACAGCGGCGGGGCGGGCATGCACCGGGGCGGCAACGGGGTCGAGAAGCGCTACGTCTACCTGGAGCCGGGCCACGTCTCGATCCACGACGACCGCTGGCTCACACGGCCCTGGGGCGTGCTCGGCGGCGAGCCGGGCGAGCGCTCGACCAAGCTGCTGCGGCGCGCCGACGGCACCGAGAAGGTGCTGCCGGCCAAGTGCGACGAGGTCGAGGTGCAGCCCGGCGACATGCTCATCTACCGCACCGCCGGCGGCGGCGGCTGGAAGGACCGGCTCGACCGGCCGGTCGAGGCGGTCGAGCGCGACGTGGCGTTCGGGCTCGTCTCGCCGGAGAAGGCGCGCTCGTCGTACGGGGTCGTGGTGGGCGACGAGGCGGCCACCGAGGCCGAGCGGGCGCGCCAGCGTGAGGAGCGCGGTGACGCCAAGGCGTTCGACTTCGGGCCCGAGCTGGCCGACGTGGTGGCCAACTGCGAGGCCGAGACCGGGCTGGCGCCGCCGCAGCCGGCGACGCCGCTGCGGTGGTCGCCGCTCGAGCCGCCCGACGATGCGCGGGCGCGCGTGCGCGCCGCCTGGGAGGCGGAGATCTCGGAGGGGAACGGACACCCGTGAGCGAGGGGTTCGGCGGCGACCTCGGGTTCGGGGCACGCCCCGCCGTGGTCGTCGTCGACCTCGTGAACGGCTTCACGGACCCGGCGTCGCCGCTCGGCGCCGACCTCGACGCGGTGGTGGAGAGCACGCGCACGCTGCTCGACGCCGCGCGCGAGGCGGCCGTGCCCGTGCTCTTCACCACCGTCGTCTACGACGACGCGAACGAGCGCGCCGCGGAGGTGTTCCTGCGCAAGGTCCCGGCGCTGGCGGTGCTGCGGCCGGGGTCGCGCTGGATCGAGGTCGACGCGCGGCTCGGCCGCCGCGACGGCGAGCCGGTGCTGCCGAAGGCGTTCGCGTCCGCCTTCTTCGGGACGCCGCTGGCGTCGATGCTGGCCGGGCGCGACACGCTCGTGGTGTGCGGGGCGACCACTTCCGGCTGCGTGCGGGCGACGGTGGTCGACGCCCTCCAGCACGGGCTGGCGCCGGTCGTGCCGCGCGAGTGCGTCGGCGACCGCTGGGACGCCGCGCATGAGGCGAACCTGTTCGACGTGCAGGCGAAATACGGCGACGTGGTGCCGCTGTCAGAAGCGGTCGGTGCGATGCACCAGGCCGGGCAGCGGGCGGCCGAGAACGCCTGACAGCCACTCGGCCACGCCGATCACGCCGTCGAGGTCGACGCCCGAGTCGATCCCCTCGCCCTCGAGCAGGTAGAGCAGGTCCTCGGTGGCGATGTTGCCCGTCGCCCGCGGCGCGAACGGGCAGCCGCCGAGCCCGCCGACCGAGGCGTCGAACAGCGTGACGCCCTCCTCGAGACCGGCGTAGGCGTTGGCGTAGCCGGTGTTGCGGGTGTTGTGCAGGTGCAGGCCGACCGGGATGTCCACGTCCACGGTCCGCAGCAGCCGCCTGACCTGGCCGGGGACGCCGACGCCGATGGTGTCCGCCAGCATCAGCTCGTCGGCCGCGGCCTGCCGGCGCGCGTGCTCTGCGACCACGCCCGGGTCGACCTTGCCCTCGAACGGGCAGCCGAACGACGCGGCCAGCGTGACGGTGGCGCGCAGTCCCTGCTCGTGGGCCGCCTGCACGATCTCCGCCGCCGCGGTCGCCGCCTCCTCGAGGCCCATGTTCTGGTTGCGCCGGGCGAACGTCTCGGTCACGGGGTAGGCGACATGGATCTCCTCGGCGCCCGCCGCGACGGCGCGGTCGAGGCCCTTGGAGTTGAGCACGAGTGCGGCCCAGATGGTCTCGGTCGCGGGCAACGCGGCGAACACGTCCTCCGCGCCGGCCATCTGCGGGACCAGCTTTGGATGCACGAAGCTCGCCGCCTCCACGCGCGGCAGCCCGGTCGCCGCCAGCCGCTCGCAGAGCTCGGCCCGCACGGCCGGCTCGAGCACCGCCTCGTCGTTCTGGAGCCCGTCGCGCGGGCCGACGTCGCAGAGCAAGATCTCCATCGACCGGAAATCATGCCTTAGCGCGCGCGTCGTCCGGGCATGCTGTACTGGGACCCGCATGGAGACCAGCGACGCACTCGCGACTCTCGACCTTCCGCGCCACGAGGGCTACTACGAGCGGCCCATCCCGTGCGCGGCGGATTCGCGCATCGGCCGCGCCGTGAAGGCGTTCACGTCCGCCGCCCCGGTCTGGCAGGCCGCCTTCCGCGAGGCGATCGACCTCGACCGGGCCGACCTGCTGTGCGCCTGGAGCGAGCGGATGGCGGCGCTCGCCGTCCGGCTCGAGAGCCCGCGCCCGCTCGTGCTCGGCCTGGTCGCCCTGTCGCTGGCCGACGAGAGCGGCGACGGCGAGTCGCAGCTCGTGGCGCCGCTGCACCGCCGCAGCGCCGAGAAGCTCGACGCGGACCCGTTCCGCCTCTTCGACGAGGCGGCCGGGCTGTCCGACCTGGCGGGCGCGCGCTGGCTGCGCGAAGCGCGCGACTCCGACGACCAGGTGGAGGACACCGGCTACGTCGAGGACGGCGACGGCGACGAGTTCCGCTACCTGCGGACCGCCGGCGCGATCCGCCGCGATCGCTTCTAGAACAGCCCGAAGCGCTTCTTCTTCACGACGCTCGCCCGGTCGGGCTGGACGATCTCGCTGACGTCCGCCTCGAAGAGCGCCTTGGTGAGCTCGTTTGCGCCGCGCTCGAGCTTGGCGTCCATCTCGTCCCGGTGGAGCAGCCAGATGGCCAGGAACTCGACGGGGCCGTCGGGCGTCTGGAGCATGTCGAACTCCTCCGTGGTGTGCCGCGGAGGGACGATCATGGCGCAGCACAGCTCCGTGCCGGGGCCGTAGGGCTCGGCCGGGTCGCCGTTCGGGACCGTGTGCCACGGGCCCAGCGCGAAGCCGTACTCGTGCGGCATCCGCGCCAGCGTCTTGAGCATCCGCACCGGCCAGTAGTGCCGCTCGTCCTCCCACGACTCGCGGTCCAGCGGCCAGTCGGCGGGCAGGGCGATCAGCAGCTCGATCCGGTCGGGCTCGTCGTCGTCGGCGGGCATCGGCCGCGAGCTCATGCCGCTCGTCACCAGCCAGTGGAACGGGCGCTCCTCCGTGGCCTCGACGATCAGCACGTCGAGGTGCACGTACTCCGACACCAGCTCATGGAAGACGGTCTCGATCGGGCCGAGGTGCTGCGCGACGTGCTCCTCGATCAGCTCCTGACCCTCCCACCCGGCCGGGACCATCTCCGGGGGCATCGCCTCGTCGTGGCGCTCGATGCGCGACCCGCCGGGTGTCACCTCGGGATCGTCTCCCACGGCGTCATCGTAGTCTGCTGGGTCCGATGACCGAAGAGCCTCGTGATCCCCGCACCGAAGTCCACCGCGTCGCAGACCCCGACTCCACGCGCGTCGCCACCTACCTCGCCCACAAAGAGGAGGTCGGGCGCGTCCTGCTCCTGTACTCCGGCGGGCTCGACACGAGCGTGATGCTCAAGTGGATCCAGGACGAGTACGAGGCCGAGGTCGTGGCGCTGACCGTCAACCTCGGGCAACCGGGGGAGGACTACGAGGTCGTCAAGGGCAAGGCGATGCAGCTCGGCGCGCTCGACGCCCACGTGGTGGACGCGCGCGAGGAGTTCGCGCGCGAGTACGTGGCGCCCGCGATCCAGGCCAACGCCGACTACGGCGACGGCTACCCGCTGTTCACCGCGCTGGGGCGGCCGCTGATCGCCAAGCTCGCCGTCGAGTACGCGCGCCGGACGGGCTGCGACACGATCGCGCACGGCTGCACGGGCAAGGGCAACGACCAGGTGCGGATCGAGGCGACGGTCGCCACCCTGGCGCCGGAGCTGAAGGTCATCGCTCCGGTGAGGTCGTGGGCGATGGGCCGTGACGAGGAGATCGCGTACGCGCGCAAGCACGGCATCCCGGTCAAGGGCGGCACGGAGAGCGCGCCGTACTCGATCGACGACAACCTGTGGGGCCGCTCCTCGGAGGGCCGCTGGATCGAGGACCTCTCCCACGCGCCCGACGACGACGTCTTCCAGCTCGTCACGCGGCCCGAGCTCGCGCCCGACGAGCCGGAGATCCTGAACGTGGCGCTCGAGGGCGGGGTGCCGGTGGCGCTCAACGGCGAGCGGCTCGGGCTCGTGGACCTGATCGAGCGCGCGGCCGAGATCGGCATGCACCACGGCGTCGGCATCGTCGACCACATCGAGGACCGGATCGTCGGCCTCAAGGTGCGCGACATCTACGAGGTGCCGGCCGCCGCGATCCTGCTCAAGGCCCACCGCGAGCTGGAGCGGCTGACCGGGACGATCCACCAGAACCAGTTCAAGCCCCGGCTCGACCAGCAGTGGGCCTACCTGGTGTACGCGGGGCTGTGGTGGGAGCCGCTGCGCACCGACCTCGAGGCCTACATCCGCCACGTCAACGAGCGCGTGACCGGGACGATCGGTCTCAAGCTCTACAAGGGGTCGGTCAGGGTCGTGACCCGCGAGAGCCCCAACGCCGTCTACGACGCGCAGCTGGCGACCTTCGCCGAGTCCGGCGGCCTGTTCTCCCAGCAGGCCTCGCCCGGGTTCATCGAGATCTGGTCGCTGCAGTCCCGGATGGCTCACCGGCTGCGGAACGGGTAGAACTCCGCCATGTTCTACAAGCTCCTCGGCTACATCGTCTGGAACGGCGGCAAGGTGTTCCTCCGCACCCGCTACGGATCGGCCTACGCGCCCAAGTCCGTGCTGGCCGGCGCCGTGGTGGTGGCGGGCGGGCTCGCGCTGGCGATCGCGGCGTCGAAGCGCAACGGGTCCTCGGACTAGCGCTGCAGGCCGCCGCCAGGTCTGGGACGATTGGCCCTCGTGGCCGAGTCGTCCGCCGTCCCAGCCCTGCCCGGCCTCGCCGTGAGCGCCGTCGAGTGGCTGCCCTCGGGGGCCGAGAGCGGGCTGGTGCGCGTGCGCGGCCGCTGGACCGAGGAGCATGCGCGCGAGCCGGACCTGCCGGTCCTGACGCTGCTGGTGGCCGGGGGAGAGCACCGGTTCGACTCGCTGCCCGACGCCCGCTTCACCCGTGAGCCCGACTCGTGGCGCGGCACGTACCTGGTGCCCGCCGAGCTGGTCGCGACGGATCCCGAGGCGCTGTGGCTGGAGTGGCCGAGCGGCTCGCGCGCGGGCCTGCCGCCGCTGAGCCGCGGCGTGGAGCCGCCGCCGGTCCCCGCCGCTCCCGAGCGGCCGGAGGAGCCCGACGAGCCCGGCGGCCAGGTGATCGACCGCGCGGTGCTGGCCGAGCGCCGCGCCCGCCGCGCCGAAGCGGCCGAGCAGGCGCAGGCGCGCGTGGCCGCCGAGGCTCTGAAGGCGGTCGAGGTGCTCGAGCTGCGCTCCGCCGAGCTGGAGCGCCGGCTGGCGGAGGCGACCGAGGAGCGCGACGCGCTCGGCTCCGGCCGCCCTGAGGCGCTCGCCGCCGCGCTGGAGTCGGCCGCTGCGCTGCGCTCGCGCTCGCGCGAGTGGCAGGTGCGCATGCGGACCACCGAGGTGGCGCGGGCCGGCGACGCGGTGCGGCTCGCGGTGCTCGAGGCCGAGCGGGCGATGGGGGCGGCGGCGATGCGCTCCGCCCTGCGCGATCGCGGCACCGAGCTGGAGAGCGTCCGCAGCGAGGCGGCATCGTTGCGCTCCGCGCTGGAGGAGGCACGCGAGCAGGCGGCCGGCCACGCCGCCGAGCTGGCGGCCGCAAGTGAAGCCGCCGCGGCCGCGCGCGCCGAGCTCGAGGCCGGCGAAGGCCGGTACGCCGAGGCCCACGCGGCCTGGGACCGCCGGCGCTCGGAGCTCGAGGCCGCGCTGGCCGACGTGCGCGCGCAGCTCGACGCGGCGCGCGAGGAGGCCGCGGCCCACGCCGGCAGCGCCACCGATGCGCGCTCCGAGGCCGAGCAGCTGCGGGCGCGGATCGGCTCGCTGGAGGCGGCGCTGGCCGTCGCCGAGGGCCGGATCCAGACCGGCGAGGCCGCGCTGGCCGCCGCCGAGACGCGCGTGCGCGTGGAGTCCGTCGCCCGTGCGACTCTGGAGGACGAGCTGGACCGCGAGCGGGCCGCCCGCGCCGAGGCCGGCGACCTGCGCGCGGCGCTGGAGGCCGAGCGCGAGGCCCGCCGCGCCGCCGAGGAGGCGCTGTCGGCCGCGCGTGCCGAGGCCGAGCGCACGGGCACCACGCTGCAGGAGCGGATCGCCGAGCTGGAGCGCCGCGCTGCCGCCGCGCCCGACCTCGAGCGCGTGGCGCGCGAGCACGCGTCCGAGCGCGAGCCCGCGGCCGACGCCGGCCGTGTCGTGGCCGACCTGGACGCCGCCGCCGACGCGCTGCGCCGCCGCGGCACTCCCGCCCCTGCGGACGAGGGCGAGGCCGAGCCGCCGGCGCCCGACGCCGAGCCGGCGACCGAGTGGGGCGGGGCTGACGGCGAGCCGCAGCGCGAGCCGTGCGTGCCGGCCGTCGAGCCTGCCCGCCCGAAGGCCGATCCGGACGAGCCGCCGCCGTGGATGCCGCCGGGCTTCGAGACTTCCGCGCCCGGCGAGTCCGGAGAGCCGCCCGCGCCGGACGCCGAGCCCGCGGTCGAGTCGGCGCCGCCGGAGGAGCCGCCGGCCCCGGAACAACAGGCGCCGCCGGCTGAACCGTCGGCGGCGCCCTCCCCGACGACGTCACCGCTCGCCGAGCTCTCGCTCGTCCCGGCGCCGCCCGTGGTGGCCCCGCCGCCCGAGGCCTCGGTGGCGCCGCCGGAGGCCAAGCCGTCCGGGCCGATCATCGTGCCCGCGCCGGGGCCGCCCTCGCGTGCGCTGGCGACCGGCAGCGAGCGGCGCGACTACCCGCTCCTGCGCGGGGCGATCGTCAAGCTCGCGCACGACGACCCGGCCACCGCCGCGGCGCTGCTCGTCGCCCTGCTCCCGGGCCAGGGCGCTGCGATCGAGGGCCCGCTCGGCTACGACCTCACGATCCGCGAGGCGGGCATGTGCGCCGTCGGGATCGCCGGCGGCCGGGCGTCGGTCGAGCAGATAGAGATCCCGCGCCCGCGCGGCATCGCCGAGTTCCACCTGACCGGCGACGCCGTCGTCCTGTGCGAGCTGCTGGCGGGAGTCGAGCACCGCATCGGGCGCTTCTTCGGCCCTGTCCGCGTGCGGGGGCGCAAGCGGCGCGTGAAGGAGCTGCGCGCCCTGGTCGCGAGCACCGCCACCGTCGCCGAGGCCGCCCGCGCCGGCGCTCGCCTGGATCCCGGCCTCGTGTACAAGCTGCTCGCCTACGCGATCCATCCGACCTGGACCCGAGGGCACGACTTCACGATCGCCCAGGAGATCACCGGCGCGCCGCTGGAGACCTGGTACCTGACCGCACGCGACGGCGCCGGCGTCACGGTCTCCGGCGTGGCCCCCGCCGAGGAGCCGGACGCGACGGTGACGATGAGCCGCCAGGTGTTCGACACGCTGCTCCGCGAGGAGCCGGTCCCCAGCGGCCGGCGCCCGGTCGTCCGCGGCGACCGCGACGCGGTCGCGGCCATGCTCGCCTGGACGCAGCGCGTCCAAGGCCTCTGATCAACCCGGCTCGGACGCCGCCTGCCGGGCGAGCACCTCGGCCCGCGAGAGGTGGTCCTCGAGCGTCGAGATCGCCTCGCGCAGATGTCCGCCGCGGAACACCTCGACGAGGTACTGGTGGTCGGCCACCAGGGCCGGCAGGTCGTCGCGCGCCTGGTCGGCCACGGCCAGCACCAGCCGCAGCTCCATCAGGGCGCCCTGCGCCGCGCGCGTCAGCCGTCGCGAGCCGGCCGCCGCGACGATCGCCAGGTGGAACGCCAGGTCGGCCTCCACCAGCGCCCGGCCATGGCCGCCGACCGCGGCCTCGCCCATGCGCTCGATCGCGGCCTCCAGCCACGTGACGTCGACAGGCCGGCGCCGTAGCAGCGCCTCCAGGCCGGCGATCTCGAACACCCGCCGCGCGGCATAGATGTCGCGCACGTCGTCGGGCGTGATGCGCGCGACCTCGACGCCGCGGTGCAGCGAATGGATCACCAGGCCGTCGCGCTCGAGCTCCGACAGCGCGGCCCGCGCCGTGGCGGCCGTGACCCCGGGGCGCTCGATCAACTCGGCGTCGCCGAGCGGCGTGCCGGGCGCATACGCGCCGGAGAGCAGCTCCTCACGGAGGCTCTCGGCGAGCGTCGTCGCGCCCGTGACGGGGCGGATGGGGAGGACGCTCATGAGCGCGCCCCAGCTGCCAGTTTGTGGTCGGCGACCCTTCCAACCATGGTCCGACCGTAGTCAGCTGGGCGACAACCCGTCAAGCTGCTGGCGCGCAGGCGCTCACCGTGCTGGGCGATGCACGGCGGCCAGGAGCGCCGCGAACGAGCGGACGAGCAGGGCGCGCTCCTCGGCCAGCAGCGGATCCTGCGGGTCGCAGCCGGCCGCGACCCAGCGGTCGGAGACGTCCATCGCCTCGGCCCGCAGCTCCGCGGCGCGCCGGACTTCGGAGTGTTCGACTCCGTACGTGTAGGCGTAGAGGTCGGCGAGCGCCCGGATCAGCGCCTCGGCGTTCGCGGGGCTCGATGCGTACTGGTCCTCACGATGCGCCCGCCACCACTCGACCTCCAGCTCGGCGGCGCGCCGCGTGTCCATGGCGAGCCCCTCGCTGGCCTTCACGAGCCGGTAGAAGCGCGCCATCAGCGCGCGGGCGGCGTCGGGGTCGTTGTCGGGGTACGGCGCCCACTTCTGGTTGGCGCGCAGGACCAGCCAGGCGCCGACCAGCGTGCGCGGCCAGTTCATCCCGAACGCGGCGCGCACGAGCCGGACCGAGGCAATCAGGAAGGCGACCCACCTGCGCCGGTAGTACGTCTCCCAGGCCCGGCACTCGAGCGAGCCGACCTTGAGCGGGTCGAAGGAACGCATCTTGGTAGCTTCGTCGTGATGGCCGGACCCGTCCAGATCACGGCCGACCGGCACTTCCGCTTCCCGCTCCAGGCCGGCTTCGACTACATCACCGACCTGCGGTCCTGGCCGGAGTACTGGCCGAGCTTCATCGCCCTCGCGCCGCAGTCGCGCTGGTCGCAGCCCGGAGACACGGCGCGCCTGACGCTCCGGCTGGCGGGCCGCGCCACGGAGCTCCAGATGACGCTCACGCGGCTCGTGCCCTACGAGCTGGTCGAGTACTCGAGCGTCCAGCGCGGGCTGCCGCGCGCCAGGCACGAGCGGCACTTCGCGGACGACCCAGACGGCTTTGCCTATCGGATCGTCGTCGAGCTCGAGCCGCGCGGCGGCGTGCGCCGGCCATTTGACCGGCTCTTCGTGCCGCGCGTGGTCGAGCGCACCGCACAGCAGACGCTCGACAACCTCGAGAGGCGATTCGCCGAGCTCTCCGCCGCATGAGCCGCGACCTCGACTCCCTGCTGGTGGTGGCCCTCCGCGCGAGCGGCGGGTCGGGCGCGCACGCTGAGCGGGCGCGACAGGTGGTCCTGCTCGTGCTGCTCGCACAGCTGCTGGCCGCGGCGCAGCACGACGGGCCGCCGCACGGCGCCCAGCGCGCGCCGCGCCGGGTCGGCGCCCGCCGGACGCGTCGCGCGCGGGTCGAGTCCGTGACCGGCCGCCGGCCGCGCGGCTAGCGGCCAACCTCCGCGACCTCGCCGGGGTATTCCGACCCATGACGCGCACCGCATTCTCTCCATCGCTTGCGTGGCTGGGGTCGGTCCGCGTCATGCCCTCCCGGGGCAGCGCTCGCAAGCTCGCGCCCGAGCGCCCCGGGAGGCCACGCCGCGGCCCGCCCACGGCAGTTTCGAGCGCTTTAAGCGTGTGCTCTGTGGGCGGTGGCCGGTAGGGGTGCCACAGACAACGGGCAGCGTGGGCACGGGCTGCCGTGTGACCTCGCGATCGGAATACCGATCCCGGGTCGGCGTTCCGCTGTCTGCCGCGTGGCGTCAGGCGATCCGGGATCTGATTCAACGATCGCTGCTTCGCCCGTTGGCTCTTGCTAACAGGAGCAGAGCAACGCCGCTTCTCCACACACCTGCAACCGATGGGTTGCGCTATGTTGGCGAGCATGCAACACGAATCACGCCTTCGAGAGCTCTACGCCGCTTTCAACGCGCGCGACATCGATACCGCCTTGGCCGGGATGACGATGGACGTCGACTGGCCCAACGGCTGGGAAGGCGGCTACGTGAAGGGACACGACGAGATCCGCGCCTACTGGACCCGCCAGTGGGAAGCCGTGGATTCGCGCGTGGAACCGGTCGCGTTCACCGAGCGGCCGAACGGCGACGTGGAGGTGCGCGTGCATCAAGTGGGCCGGGACGCCACCGGCACCCTGCTCTTCGACCAGCAAGTCCTGCACATCTACGCCTACCGCGGCGACCTCGTCGAGCGGATGACGATCGAGGCCGCGAACTGATCCCCGGGGCTTCGCGCTGCCGCTCCTCGTCCGTTGCGGGAGTGGGTCTCGGCGCCAGCCCGCCCCAGAGCGAGCTCGGTCCGCCCGGCTCTTCTCACCGCCGTGCGCTAGACCTCCTGCGCGCCGTCTTCCTCGTCGATCATGGTGCTGCGCAACTCCTCACGCTGCGCCTCTAGCTCCATGAGCGTGGCCAGCGCGTCCGCGTCGCTGAGGGTGGGAGCTTGGAGCTCGTAGAAGTTCTTGTATCGGCCGTGCAGCACCTCGAACGCACGCCGCGCCCGGGCATGGGCGTCCTTCGCCTCACGGGGGCCTAGGTGATCCTCGTAGGCCTTGACGCCGGCGGCGGCTGCACCCGTCACGACCGAGATGAGCCCCAGCCAGGGCTCCGCGAGCCAGACAGTCAGGCCGCCGCCCGCCGCTGCCCCGGCCGCGCTGCCGACAGCGATCCGACCGAGATTGCGGCTCTGGCGCTCGTAGCGGCGCCGTGACCATTCGTGTTTGCGTGAGCGGCTCCACAGGCCACCCGCCAACCACCGCGCGCGCCCAGCCGGCGCCGTCTGCGGCTCCTCGGACTGCGCGTCACGGGACATGCGGCGACGTTAGCCCGCCGGGTGGCCTGGGCGCAAGACGCCGATGCCGAGGCGAGTGCCCCTATTAGGCGATTGCGAAAGCGGAGGCCGTGCGAGGGAACGCGGCGCGGCTTCTTGGCACGCCTACGCTCTGCCTCTGGAAATGCCGGGACAGGAGGAGCCTGGGCGCGCGGATGCTCCTCGTCGACGGCCACGGAGTGCGCCGCGGGGCAGCGGAATTCGTCGCCGGGTCGCGCCGTGTGACGGCAACTCTGGCGCCGAGGCGGCCGAGGGCGCGGCCGAGCCCGCCGTTGCCACCCGTAACGAGCGCGCCGCAGGACCTTCGGGATGTGTCCGCAGTTATGCCGGTTCCTCGCATACCTGCGCGGCCTCGCGCAGCCGCGCGACGGCTTGCCGCAGGATCCGCGAGATGTGCATCTGCGAGAGGCCGACGCGGTCGCCTATCTCTGACTGCGTGAGGTCCTCTTCGAAGCGCAGCCTCAGGATCTCCCGCTCGCGGTCGCTGAGGACCGACGCCATAGACTCGACGGTGGCGGAGTTCTCGGCCTGACGGTAGCCCGGCTCGTCGCCGCCTAGCGTGTCACCGACCCGCGTAGCGTCCTGGTCGGCGTCGGAGACGGGGCGATCGAGAGAGTCGGCTCGGTAGGCGGCTGCCGCCTCGTGCGCTTCGAGCACCTGCTCGATGGTGACCCCCACCTCGTCAGCGATCTCGGACGGAGTCGGTGCGCGCCCAAGCCTATGAAAGAGGGGATCGGTCGCGCGGTCGACGCGCAGCGCCAGTTCCTGCAGGTCGCGCGGGACCCGAACCGCCCAGCCCTTGTCGCGGTAATGGCGCTTCAGTTCTCCCGCGATCGTCGGTACGGCGAACGACGAGAACGCGGTGCCGCGTGCGGGGTCGAACCGGTCGATGGCCTTCAGCAGGCCCACGGACGCGACCTGAACGAGGTCGTCCAGCGGCTCGTTGCCCCGGTGGTAACGTCGCGCCAGCTGCGTGGCGAGTGGGAGAAACCGCTCCACCAGCGCGTCGCGGGCCGCCCGATCGTCACGCTCGCGATAGCGCGCGAACAGTCGCCGCTCAGTGAGCGTGCGCGCCAGTCGGTCGTCGCCGGCGCCGTTGCGGCGGCCGTCGTTGGCTGCGCCCCGTCGCGACCGCACGTTTCTGCTGGGGACCACGGGAGCTGGAGCGCCCGGCCATGGTGCGCTCACGAGCATCGACGGTGACTTCTGTGTGGGTGTCATGAGGTCCATGGCGAGTCCTCCGGTTCGTAGGGACACGGGGTGGCACGCTGACGCTCGCGTGCGGCTCATGCACGACGCGAACTCGGCCGAGGTCCGGTAGAGTACCGCAATAGCTATTGCAGCAATAGGGGTTGCCGCAATAGTCGTTGCTCACCGCCCCGTTGTCAACTGCATCTACGAGACTGGATCCATGGCCCAAGACCCATTCCTTGAAGCACTGGCGGCGCTCGAGGACACGCTCGCCGACAACCAGAGACGGACAACGCTGATCAAGAAGCGAATCGCCCAGCTCCGGCGCTTGCGCTCGAAAGGCGCGTCGTACACCGAGAGCGTCTCCAGAAACGACGGCCCGCTCATCGTGCAGCTGCTCACCGAGAGTTCAGCGGCGCTCGACAGGAGTGGAGCGAACGTACGCCGAGCTGAGGCGCGCGCGCTCTACGCCGAGGGCCTGACGATGGAGCAGATTGCGGAGCGCTTCGGCGTCACACGGCAACGCGTCTCGACCCTCCTGCGCAAAGCCCCAGAATGATGCGCACTAGCGTTGCTGCGTTGCTGCCGGGCGTCCGGGCGACGCGTCGCGGAAGCCATCGATCTTCGTCGCCTTCGCGCCCAATAAGAGTGCGACTCGGCCGAACCCGGCTCATCCGATGTACGGGCACGACGTCCGCGCAGCGCGGCTTGCCATCGGACCGAGCTCGAGCACCGTCGCTGTCGCAACGAGGCAGCCGCGATAGTGCTCGCGGTGCCGCTGTGACCGCTGCGCCGTGAGGGAAGCGATAGCGGCTGGGCCGGGTCGGGCTGGCAGACGATCCGCTCGCCCGGATAGTCGGGGTTCATGCCACGAGCCCGAGGAGGGGTCATGTCCGAGCTGCTCGACCGCGCCGGTCGACGTCGATCGCCGGCGACGATGCCGGGATTCCACGCCGGCAACGCCGCCCCAGGCAACAAAGGCCTGCGCTATCCGCCGATCCGCCGAAGGTCGAAGAGATCGTCGCCCTCATGCGCGCCGCCGGCGACCGAGCGCACGGCCGCCGCCTGCGCGGACTGATCGCGATCCTGTGGCGATCAGGGCTGCGCATCCAGGAAGCGCTCGCTCTCACTGAAGGCGACCTCGACCACCGCCGCGGGTCGCTCCTGGTCCGGCGCGGGAAGGGAGGGCGCCGCCGCGAGGTCGGCATGGATGCGTGGGGCTGGGAGCAATTAGACCCGTGGTTGGACCTGCGGCGGGAGCTCCCGATCGGTCCGCTGCTGTGCGTCATCAATGGCACGACACGCGGACGTCACTGGTCGCCTGCCGCGGCACGCGCCGAGCTACGACGGGCCGCCGCGGCAGCAGGAGTGCGGCGCCGCTTCGCGCCACACCAGCTCCGCCACGCCCACGCCGTCGAAATGGCCCGAGAAGGCGTGCCGCTCATCGTCATCCAGCGCCAACTCGGGCACAGCAACCTCGGCATCACCAGCGTCTATCTGCAAGGGATCGACAGCGGCGAGATCATCGAGACCGTGCACGCCCGACGCGCACCAATGATCCCGGTCAGCGCATCGCTTCGGCTCTGACTGGCCATCGCACGGGCGCTGCCCATCGCGCAAAGCCCTAGCGAACCCGTCGCACCGGCGACGACCTCGTGCAGGCAACGAGCAACGGCGCAGCCTTCATAATCGAGCCCGACGGCCATGCTGCGGGGACGACTGATCCAGCTGCGTCTGGTGCTCGAAGCCGATCTCGACGCGCTGTATGACGCGCACGTGAACATCGCGGATCGCGGCCCCTACTTCCCGCTCGGGGTCCTCTCCGAGCCAGCCTTTCGACGCGAGTTCGCCGAGCACGGCTTCTGGAAGCCGGACGAAGGCACGTTGGTGATCGCGACCTCGGACACCGGCGAGATCGCGGGCCACATCGAGTTCTTCAGAGCCGTTAACTACTGGGATGCCTTCGAGCTCTCCTACCAGCTCTACGGCGACCGCTTCGCCGGTCACGGCTATGCGACGGAGGCGGTCCAGCTCCTGGTGGACTACCTGTTCGCCGCCAAGCAGCGGTACCGCATCCAGCTAGTCATCGTTCCCGCGAATGCCGCCTCCTCCCGTATCGCCGAAAAGTGCGGGTTCGTCCTGGAGGGAACGGCTCGCGGCGCGTTCTTCAACAACGGCCGAAACGACGACGTGATCCTGTACTCCCTTCTGCGGACCGACCCACGGCCGTGGCACAAGTCAGACCGCGGATAGGGCCGCGCCCGCGCACACCGAGCCGAGCGGCGAGACCACCGATCCAGCCCTGGTGCATCTCGCGCAAGCAGCAGCGCTCCGCGGAAGCCAGGGGCGCTGCTGGAGGGCGAGACAGGTGCCTAGTCCGGCGTCGTGAGTGCGCGATGTGAGCAGCGATGCCCGCGTGAGTTCAGCCGCCGAGGTCGTCTTCCCAGACGCCGCCGTCGCCGCGGGACAGCCTCTGTAGCGCGTTGCCGTCGATGTTGAATCGCGGGTGTCGGCGAAAGCGTGGTTGTCCGCAGCTGTAGTGTCGCCGCAGGACGATCCCCGTGCGATGCAACGTGAGCGAGGCGATGCCGGCGCACGTCCGATCGGACTGGATCTCGCAATCGACGCGTCGTGTCCCGAACTGTTGGCAATCCTGGCCGAGTCGGTAGATCTCGACGTCGTCGACGTTGCCCTGACGGCGGCCGAGCAGCGCGCGGGCGAGGGGCACGGTGAGCCTGCGGGCGCCATGGATCGGAACCGCGTCATCGGCCGCTGCGCCGCCGTCGACGTCGAGTCGTAGTCGCAACACGTACCAGCGCCCGCGGATCAGACCCCTGGCGCGCAGTGTGGAGTGCCCTTGGCCAACCGGCCGCGTCACGCTCGCGACGGTGCGGTCGCGGTCGACGACCGTCAGCGTCGCCGTGCCCGGCTGCGTCGTCTCGATCACCGCCGATACCCCGCGGCGGCTGGTACGTGTGCTCCGCAGGGCGGCGAGCGGCCATGATGTCGCCCCGTTGGGCACATAGGTGAGTTCCGTGTTGCCGTCATCAGGAGACCCGGTCTCAGGCCCGAGCGCGAGCAAACCGCCCTGAGGGTCGAGCGCAAGCCCTCGACCAAAGGTTGCGCGCGCCGCGAAGTCAAAGGTCTCGGTCGCCCGCGCGGCCCGCAGGTACGGGTCAGCCCGTCGCGAGCCGGGCGCGATCCGCCACAAGTGACCGTCCCAAGACTCGCTGACGATCACGCTCCCGTCGGGCAATACAACCACGTCGTTGGGCCCGTCTAACGACACGAGCGTCCGCAGACGACCGTCGGCGCCCAGGCGGCGCACCCGACCGGCAGATGACTCCGTGACGAGAAGACCACCGTCGGGAGTCGCCGCGAGCCCCATCGGATCGCGGAACGGCCCGGACGACCCGCCCGCCAGTGTGCGAATGATGCCGCCGGCGTCGACGGCGCGGATCCGGCGGTTGCCAGGATCGACGAACACGAAGCCGCCGTCCGGACTCGACACGATACCCGTGGCGTCGAAAATCACGTCATCCTGCGGGCTGAGGTCCAACAGCGCCTGCTGCGCCGGTCCCCCGTCGCCCCCGAACCCGGCACTCCCGGTACCCGCCACGACCGACGCGCCGGCGCTCGGTGTCCACCGCTCGACGCGGTGATCCCAGTAGCCGCCGTGAATGCTGAGCAAGCCACCATCGGCCGTCGCCGCGATCCCCGAGCCCGAGAGACCGGGGATTGGCGTCCGCTGTCCTTCGGGAGTCAGATGCCACGCTTCAGATCCGACCAGGACGACGCTGCCGTCCGTAAGCATCGCGACATCGCCGGCACCGTCCACCAGCGAGTCCGCCGACACGGTGAAGACGCCGTCGCCGCGATGCGCGCCGGCGGCAGCGCACAGGCTTAGCGTCGCGACGATCACGCCGAGCGCGGCGCCGCTCCTAACTACAGCGGCCCTCACGGCCCGAGTCTTCCAGCCGCGCGGATGACAAGCAAGCACCGCCGTCGCGACTGCCGCTTTCCTGAACCCGGTGCCCGGAGCGTGTGCGAGCCGCCTGCGAACAGCCGTCCGCGCCTTGCCGCTGAAGCGCCGCCGGGTGCTCGGCGCGATCAGCGGCACGCGGCGCAATCCGGGCACACAAACGCTTCAAGTGAGATGACGTAGGGAGCTCGATTCTGCTGGCTATCGCGGCTCGCGAAAACCGACAGCGGCGCATGGCTGCGGTCGACTATCGCTTCTGCGCAGGGGCACTCAAGCTGGCAGGCGGCTATGACATGCCGGTGCCGCCACCACCGTGACGCTCGCGCTCAACCGCTTCGCGCCGGCGCTGTGCTTTCAAGTCGCGGCGTTTCGCCGCAGTTTCAGCCTTGCGCGCCTTCTTTTCCGCCTTCGCTGCATCGTCCATCGAGAACCGATCTCTCAGGGTCTGGAACATGTCGCTCCCTCAATCGCCATAGCGACCCTACGCCCCGTCGAGGGCCGCCGCAAATGGTCTCGTCCGACTACGGCGCGACTGCTCCTATCGCCTGAGGCTGTCGCATAAGTCGGGTGCCGTCCGGGTCGTTTAAGACCATTTGGTGATGGGACAGCGCTTCGTCGTTTGCGACCGTGAGCAGTCGTTTCTGATGCCGCCTGACGTTCGCGAGTGGCTGCCGGAGAATCACCTGGCGTGGTTCGTGATCGACGCTGTGGGCGAGATGAACCTGGACGCGTTCTACTCGGCCTACCGGCTCGATGGGCGGGCGCGGCCGGCTTATGACCCGGCGATGATGGTGGCGCTGTTGCTCTACGCCTATGCGCGTGGGACGCGGTCGTCGCGGGTGATCGAGCGGGCGTGCTTGGAGGACGTCGCGTTTCGGGTGATCGCGGCGCAGCAGCGGCCCGATCACGCGACGATCGCGCGGTTCGTTGAGCGTCATCGGCAGGCGCTGGCGGGCTTGTTCGGGGAGGTGCTGACGCTGTGCGCCCGGAGCGGGCTGGCGCAGGTCGGGGTGCTCGCGGTCGATGGCACGAAGGTGCAGGCCAGCGCGAGCCGCAATGAGAACCTCGATTACGAGCAGCTCGCGCGCGAGATCGTCGAGGAGGCGATCGCCACCGACGCCGCCGAGGACGAGCTCTACGGGGATCGCCGCGGCGACGAGTTGCCGCCGGAGTTCTCGACGAGTGCGGGGCGGCGCGGCTGGCTGCGTGAAGCCAAGAAGCGGCTGGAGGCGGAGCGGTCGGCGAATCCGCAGCCGGTGCCGCGGGGCCGCCCGAAGCGCGTCAAGCAGGCCAAGCGGCGGCTGGAGGAGGAGCTGTGGTCTGAGGTCCGCGCCAATCAGGCCTACGAGGCCTGGCGGGCTCGCGGCATCGCCGCGGACGGGTCGCGGCGGATGGCGCCCGGCACGATCAAGCCCTATCACGCCGCCGGAGGTCCCGGAGGGGCGGATCAATCTCACCGATCCGGACTCGAAGGTCGTCAAGGGGCTGCGCGGATGGATCCAGGGCTACAACGCCCAGGCGGTCACCAACGAGCACCAGATCGTCTTGGCCGCCGAGATCGCGACCGTCGGCGCCGACTTCGGGCACCTGGAACCGATGCTTGACGCCGCCCAACACGAACTCCACGCGGCCGGGGTTGATCAGACGCCTGGGGTGCTGCTGGCCGACGCCGGCTACTGGCACGGCGAGCAGATGCAGCGGATCGTCGATCGCGGCGTCCAGGTGTTGATCCCGCCCGACACCAGCCGAAAACGCCCAACCCGGCGCAACTGGGACGGCGGCCCCTACGACGAGATGCGCGAGCTGCTGGCCACCGAGCGCGGCGGCGAGCTCTATCGCAAGCGCCAGCCGATGATCGAGCCCGTGTTCGCGCAAATGAAGTTCAACCGCGGCCTGGACCGCTTCCGACGACGAGGACGCGGCGCCGTCCGCACCGAATGGCGACTGATCACCGCCACCCACAACCTCCTCAAACTCCACCGCCACGCAATCGCGGCCGCCTGAGGAGGCGGCCGCGCGCCGACGCCCGACGACGCCGAGCCGACATCACGCCGCGTCACGCTCACACCGAAGCATGCAGGACTTACGCGACAGCCAAGCGTGGACCCAGCACTGGACCTCAGCCGGTGGCAGCGGCTGTCAGCAGAAGCCAACGGGCGAAGCAGCGATCGTTGAATCAGATCCCGGATCGCCTCCGCCACGCGGCAGACAGCGGAACGCCGACCCGGGATCGGTATTCCGATCGCGAGGTCACACGGCAGCCCGTGCCCACGCTGCCCGTTGTCTGTGGCACCCCTACCGGCCACCGCCCACAGAGCACACGCTTGAAGCGCTCGAAACTGCCGTGGGCGGGCCGCGGCGTGGCCTCCCGGGGCGCTCGGGCGCGAGCTTGCGAGCGCTGCCCCGGGAGGGCATGACGCGGACCGACCCCAGCCACTCACGGGTCTTTCGGTCGTAGCGGGAGAGACCGCCCTAGTCGTCCGACGGATTTCATAGCCTGGGAAGTCCGTGACGCCTCCCGGCTGCGCCCATCTCCACGTCCACTCCGAGTACTCGCTGCTGGACGGCGCGTGCAAGATCGACAAGCTCGCAGAGCGCGCCGCGAGCTTCGGGCAACCGGCCCTGGGGCTCACCGATCACGGGGTGATGAACGGCGCCGTCGAGCTCTACAAGGCGACCAAGAAGCACGGCATCAAGCCAATTGTCGGCCTCGAGGCGTACTACGTCGACGATCGCCGCAGCCGTGAGCCGAAGGTCGAGCGCAACCACCTGACGCTGCTTGCCGAGAA
Source organism: uncultured Solirubrobacteraceae bacterium (assembly GCA_963835525.1). GTDB lineage: Bacteria > Actinomycetota > Thermoleophilia > Solirubrobacterales > Solirubrobacteraceae > DASSUW01. The sequence goes on along the minus strand of CAWIFM010000004.1, from coordinate 516,135 downwards.
CGACGCAGGGCTGCGCAACCTGGTCAAGCTCTCGAGTGCCGGCTTCCTCGAAGGGCTGCACCGCGGCAAGCCGGGGGTCGACCTGGAGCTGCTGCACCGCCACGCCGAGGGCGTGATCTGCCTTACCGGGTGCCTGGCGTCGAGAAGCAGCCAGCGGATCGTGCAGGGCAAGGAGCAGCAGGCGCGGGCGCACCTGGACGAGCTGGTCCAGGCCTTCGGGCCCGAGCAGGTCTACTTCGAGGTCCAGCGGAACGGCCTGCAGGAGCAGGAGCAGGTCAACGAGTCGATCCGGCGCTTCGCGCAGGAGATGGGCCGTCCGCTGATCGCGACCGCCGACGTGCACTACCTGCGCCGCGAGGACTATCACCACCACGCGGCTCTGTTGTGCGTGCAGACGAAGTCCACGCTCGCACAGCCGAAGATGAGCTTCGAGACGAACGAGTTCTTCCTGAAGTCGTCCGAGGAGATGGCGGACGCGTTCAAGGACATGCCCGAGGCGCTCGCGTCGTCGCTGGAGATCGCCGAGCGCTGCGACGTCGAGATCGAGCTCGGCAAGCAGCTCATCCCGCGCTTCGACTGCCCGGACGGCAAGGGCGAGAAGGAGTACCTGCGCGAGCTCGTCATGGAGGGTCTGCGCCGCCGCTATGGCGACCCGCCGCCCGCAGCGGCGGTCGAGCGGATGGAGATGGAGCTCAAGGTCATCGACGACATGGGCTTCAACGCCTACTTCCTGATCGTCTGGGACTTCGTCCACTACGCCAAGGACAACGGCATCGCGGTCGGCCCGGGCCGTGGCTCCGCTGCGGGCTCGATCGTCTCGTACTGCCTGCAGATCACCGACGTCGACCCGCTGCGCTACGACCTGCTGTTCGAGCGCTTCCTGAACGCCGAGCGCGTCTCGATGCCGGACATCGACATCGACTTCAGCGTGCGCGGCCGTGAGCGCGTGATCCGCTACGTGACTGACAAGTACGGCACCGACCGCGTCGCGCAGATCATCACCTTCGGCAAGATGTTCCCCCGCGCCGCCACGCGCGACGCCGCGCGGGTGCTGGGCCACGACTACGGGGTGGGGGACCGGCTGGCGAAGCTGATCCCGGACCCGATCATGGGCCGCCCGCCGAGCTTCGAGGAGTGCCTGGAGCCGGGCGCCGACCTGGCGGGCGAGTACGCGCGCGACCCCACGGCCAAGCAGATCGTCGACGTCGCGCGCGGCCTGGAGGGCATCGTCCGCAACGCTTCGATCCACGCCGCGGCCGTCGTCATCTCCGACCGCCCGCTGACCGACATCGTGCCGCTCCAGCTCGCCGACGCCGGCACCGGCGAGGACGGCCAGAAGGTCTACCGCACCGTCACCCAGTACTCGATGAAGCCCGTCGAGGAGATCGGGCTCCTCAAGATGGACTTCCTGGGCCTGCGCAACCTCGACGTGATCGAGGACACGCTGGCCATCATCGAGCGCTCGACCGGCGAGCGGCTCGACATGACGACGCTCCCGCTCGACGACGAGAAGACCTACGAGATGATGGCCCGGGGCGACTCGGTGGGCGTGTTCCAGTTCGAGTCCGAGGGCATGCGCGAGGCGCTCAAGAAGGTCGGGCCCGACGAGTTCGAGGATCTCGTGGCGCTCAACGCGCTCTACCGCCCGGGGGCGATGGACCAGATCCCGACCTACGCGCGCGGCAAGAAGAACCCCGACACCATCACGTACGTCGACGACCGGCTGGTGCCGATCACGGAACCCACCAAGGGCGTGATCCTCTACCAGGAGCAGACGATGCAGATCGCCAAGTCGATCGCCGGCTTCTCCGGGCCACGGGCGGACGACCTGCGCAAGGCGATCGGCAAGAAGAACCGCGCGGCGATGGCCGAGCTGAAGCCGATGTTCTTCGACGGCTGCCGCGAGTCGGGCACCGCGCCGGACGTCATAGAGATGCTGTGGACGGTCAACGAGAAGTCCGCCGACTACTCGTTCAACCGCTCCCATGCCGCCTGCTATGGCCTGATCGCCTACCGGACCGCGTGGCTGAAGGCCAACTACCCGGCCGAGTACATGGCCGCGCTCATCAGCTCGGTCATGGACACCAAGGACAAGGTGCCGTTCTTCGTCAACCAGGCGGAGAGCATGGGCATCGAGATCCTGCCGCCGGACGTCAACGAGTCCGACCACGAGTTCATGGTCGTCGAGGGCAACATCCGCTTCGGGCTCGATGCCGTGAAGGGGGTCGGCTACGCCGCCGTGGAGGCCATCAAGCGCGCCCGCGACGACGGCGGGCCGTTCACCAGCCTGTGGGACTTCTGCGAGCGCGTCGACGCCCGCGCGGTCAACAAGAAGGCGATCGACGCGCTGATCAAGTGCGGTGCCTTCGGTTCCACCGGAGCCACGCGACGGGGCATGCTCGAGGTCCTGGAGGCGGCCCAGGCGGCCGGCGCCAAGACCCAGCTCGACGCGCAGATCGGCCAGGGCTCGATCTTCGACCTCGGCGGGATGGGCGGGGAGAGCACGAACGGCAGCGCCTTCGCGCCCGCCCATCCGCCGATCCCGACGCACGAGCACGACCGGCAGCAGCTGCTGGCGGACGAGAAGGAGTCGATCGGACTCTTCATCAGCGAACACCCGCTCAAGCGCGTGCGCGAGGCGCTGCGCATGAAGGCCGACTGCTCGTGCGCCCAGGTGCCCGAGCAGAAGGACGGCGACTGGGTGAAGGTCGGGGGCATGATCACCGAGTCGAAGAAGATCCGCACCCGCACCGGGACGCCGATGATGTTCGCCACGCTCGACGACCTCGACGGCAGCATCGAGATCGTGGTCTTCGAGAAGGCGCTGGATGCCGTCGAGAAGCTGCTCGCCACCGACGCGATCGTGCTGATCCGCGGCCGCGTCGACCACAAGGAGGCCGGCAAGAGCTGCGTGATCGTGCAGGACGCCGAGCGCTTCGATCCATCGGAGGCCGAAATTGAGAAGGCGAAGGCGCAGGTGGCTCGGCTGGCAGAGACCCTGGCTCCGGAGCCGATTCGCCTGAGGGTCGACGCGGGGCGCCTGGAGCCGACGGTGATCGGCGAGCTGCGCGACCTGTTCGAGCGCTATCCGGGCGAAGCCGAGTTCGTGCTGGAGATGGACACCCGCTCCGGCCTGCGCTGCCTGCGCTTCGGCGACGGGTACAAGATCGCCGGGCGCGACGCCGGCCTGCGGGCCGAGCTGCGGGACCTGCTGGGCCCGGCGCTCGACGCCGCGCCCGCCGCTGCGTGACGCAGGTCGCCGTTGTCGGGCCGGGAGCGATCGGCGCGACGGTGGCGGCAGCCGTGCGCGGCGCCGAGCTCACCCTCTACGGCCGCACCCCGCTCGACCGCCTGATCGTCGAGCGTGAGGGCGGCGGGACCGAGATCGTCCCCGGGCCGGTGCTCACCGACCCGGCAGCGGCACGGTCCGCCGACGTGGTGCTGCTGGCCGTCAAGGCGCATCAGACCGAGGACGCGGCGCCCTTCCTGCGCGCGCTGTGCCGCCGCGGGACGGTGGTGGTCGTGCTCCAGAACGGGGTCGAGCAGCGCGAGCTCGTCGCGCCGCACGTGGGCGACGCGACCGTCCTTCCGGCCATCGTGTGGGTGCCGGTCGAGGGCGTCGGCCCGGGGCACGTGCGCGTGCGCGGCGACCTCCGGCTGACCCTCCCGGACGAGCCCGAAGCGAGCGTCGTGGCGAGCCTGATCGACGGCGTCGAGCTGACGGGCGACTTCACCACGCTGCTCTGGCGCAAGCTGGCCATCAACGCCGTCGCCGGCCTGATGGTGCTGGCAGGCCGCCGGGCCGGCATGTTCCGCAGCCCCGACGTGGCGGCGCTGGCGCGCGCCCTGGCCGCCGAGACGCTTGCCGTGGCGCGCGCCGAGGGCGCCGACCTGCCGGACGCGGTGGCCGACGAGCTCGTCGCCGAGTTCGCCGCCTATCCCGAGGACCTCGGCTCCTCGATCCTCTTCGACCACGAGGCCGGCCGCCCGCTCGAATGGGACGCCCGCAACGGCGTCGTCCAGCGGCTGGGCGCCAGGCATAGCGTCCCGACGCCGGTCAGCGACGTGATCGTGCCTTTGCTGGCGGCTGCGAGCGGGCCTTGAGCCCCTCGGCCCGCATCCGCCACGCGATCGCCATGTCGATCGGCTCGACGCCCTTGCCCTCCACGCCGGGGCCTTCGAAGACGCAGGCCAGGCCGTCGAACCGCGGCTCGGACAGGAAGGCGACGCAGCCCTCCTCGCCGAGCTCGCCCTCGCCGAGGGCGGCGTGGCGGTCGACGTTGGAGCCGAGCGCGGTCTTCGAGTCGTTGACGTGCAGGGAGCCGAGCCGGTCCAGGCCGACGATGCGGTCGAACTCGTCGACGACGCCGCTCAGGCCCTCGGCGGTCCGGATGTCGTAGCCGCTGGCCAGCAGGTGGCAGGAGTCCAGGCAGGCGCGCAGCCGCTTGCGGCCGCCCGTGCCCTCGAGCAGCGCCGGCCAGCTCCTCGAACGTGCGGCCCAGGGTGCCGCCCGCGCCGGCGGTGTTCTCCAGGTGCAGGTCGCAGCCCTCGGACTCGGCGAGCGCCTCCTTGATCACCTTGGCGGCCCGCTTGACCGCCGCGCGAGGCTCGTCTTTGAGCGCCGACCCCGGATGGACCACGACGCCGACGGCACCGAGCGCGGCGCCCGCCCGCAGCGAGGCGGTCAGCGAGGTCAGCGACTTCTCGCGCAGATCGGGGTCCTCGGAGGCGCAGTTGACCAGGTAGACGGCGTGGATCAGCAGCGCCTCGACGCCCGATTCGGCGAACGCCTCCTTGAACGCCGCCACCTTCTCGTCGTCGTACTCGGTCGGCTTCCACTGCCGCGGGCTCTGGTTGAAGATCTGGATCGCCCGGCAGCCGCGCTCGACGCCGCGGGCGACCGCGTTGGCCGGCCCGCCGGCGGGGGAGACGTGGGCGCCGATCAGCATCCGGCGGCCATGCTATCCACGGTTCCCCGGACGTCCCCGCCGCATGCGATGCTTAGCCGCATGCGGGTACGGTTCCCTCCTTCGCCGACAGGGGCGCTGCACATCGGCAACGCGAGGACGGCGCTCTACAACTGGCTCCTCGCCCGCGGCCAGGGGGGCGAGCTCGTGCTGCGGATCGAGGACACCGACCGCGAGCGGTCCACGCCGGAGAACGTCCAGACGATCTTCGACGCGCTGCACTGGCTCGGGATCGACTGGGACGAGGGGCCGATCTACCAGAGCGAGAACGCCGCGCGGCACGCCGAGGTCGTCCAGCAGCTGATCGACGGCGGGCACGCCTACCGGTCGACGGCCGGGCCCGACGAGGTGAGGGCCTTCAAGGAGCAGCACGGCAGCCGCGGCTTCCGCGGCGAGGAGGAGGGGGCCGGCGCGTGGCGCCTGCGCGTCCCCGACGAGGGCGTCACCGAGGTCAACGATGTCATCCGCGGCCGGACGGAGTTCGAGAACTCCCTGCTCGATGACCTGGTCATCGCGCGCGCGGACGGCACGCCGGTCTACCACCTGGCCGTGGTGGTGGACGACGCCGACGCCGGCATCACGCACGTGGTCCGCGGCGCCGATCACTACTCCAACACGCCCAAGCACGTGCTGATCCAGCACGCCATCGGCGCGCCTACGCCGACCTACGCCCATCTGCCGCTGCTGCACGGGCCCGACGGCAAGAAGCTCTCCAAGCGCCACGGCGCCGCGTCCGTGCAGGATCTGCGCGAGGCCGGCTACCTGCCGGAGGCCGTCCTGAACTACCTGGCGCTGCTCGGCTGGGGCTACGACGAGTCGACCGAGTTCCACAGCATCCCAGAGCTCCAGGAGCGCTTCAGCCTCGAGCGCGTCTCCAAGTCGCCCGCCGTCTTCGACGAGAACAAGCTGCGCCACTTCAACGGCCGCTATCTGCGCGCGCTCGACGTCGACGACCTCACGACGCGCCTGGAGGCCCTTACCGGGCGCTCCGGGCTCCGCGACGCGGTGGCCATCTCGCAGGACAAGATCAGCACGCTGGCCGAGTTCTGGCCGCTCGCCGGCTTCTTCTTCGACGGTCCGGCCGACGACCCCGCGGCCCGCGAGCGGACCATCGAGGCGCCCGGCGGCCGCGAAGCACTGGCCCAGGCGCGGGCGGCATTGGAACAGGTTCCGGAGCCCTGGACCGAGGAGAACGTGCAGTCCGCGCTCGACGGTGTGGCCGATCGGATGGGCATCAAGCGCAAACAGGTCTTTCAGCCACTTCGCGTCGCGATGGCTGGAACTACCGTCTCACCGGGTATCTTCGAGACAGTCGCGCTGCTCGGGCGCGACGAGACTCTGGCTCGGGTGGACCATGCGCTCAATGGGAGGAAGGGGACGTGAACCGGCGGGAAGGCGGCGCGGGCGGCTCAACGATCCGTCCAGACATGCCGATACCGGGTGAAGGTCGGACCATGCCTGGCCCGACACCCCCCGATTCCCAGCCTTTGCCCACCGAAGATCGCCTCATGCCGACCTCCGCACCCCCCGCGAGCGCTCCCGCCGAGCCCCCGACGGCCCGTGAGCCGTACTCGGTCGTCGGCCGCTCCCGCAACGAGGGTCACGGCAAGCGCCTGACCGCCGCCTTCGAGGCGCTCGAGGTCTTCCCGGCGCTGGCCGAGTCGCGCAACCGCCTGCTCGCCCTCATCTCCGAGGAGCGGCCCTCCACGGGCGAGGTCGTGCGCGCCATCGAGTCAGACGTCGCGCTGGTCATCTCCGTCATGCGGCTCGCCAACGGGCTCGACTCGCCGAAGCGCGGTCAGGTCGAGTCGATCGTCACCGCCGTCGAGGTCCTCTCGCCCGAGGCCGTCCAGGCCCTCGCCGCCAACGCCGAGACGTTCGAGTTCTTCGAGCGCGGCAAGACCTGGGACGCTGCGCCCGAGCGCTTCCGCCTCCACGCGGTGGCCGTCCAGCGCGCCGCCGACCGGCTCGCCGCCGCCTCCGGCTACCCGCATCGCGACCGGCTGCTGATCACCGCGCTCCTGCACGACGTCGGCAAGCTCGTCCTCATGCACGCCTACCCGGGCTACCCGCGCCAGGTCCACGGGCCCGCGCGCACGCCCGAGGAGCGGCTCCACTACGAGCGCCGCGAGCTCGGCGTCGACCACGCGCTGGTCGGCGGCGTGCTCGCCCGCCGCTGGAACCTGCCGAAGTCCGTCGCCTCCGCGATCGAGCGCCACCACGCCGAGGACGCGCAGGGCGACAGCGCCTTCGTCCGCCTGGCGGACATGCTCGCGCACTACTCGCAGGGCTCGCCGGTCTCCTCGACCGAGCTGCTCAAGGCCGCCCGCGCCGTCGGTTTCGGGCCGAGCGAGCTGCGCGCCGTGCTCTACGACCTTCCGTACCCGAGCAAGGACCGCCCGCGCTCGGTCGAGCCGTGCCCGCTGTCCACGCGCGAGCTCGAGGTCCTCAAGCGGCTCTCCCAGGGCATGGTCTACAAGCAGATCGCCCTCGAGCTCTCGCTCTCCACGAGCACGGTGCGTACGCACCTGCACAACATCTACGGCAAGCTGGGCGCGGTCGACCGCGCCCAGGCCGTGCTGCACGCCACCGAGCGCGGCTGGCTCTAAGCGGCGGCGAGCCGCCTCAGGATCGCCGTCGCGGTGTCGACGGGCGGCAACTCGCGCATCTCTTCTGCCACGCGTCCCGCCGCCTCGCGGTAGGACCCGTCGGCCAGCAGGGCGCGGACGGCGTCCGGCAGCCGGGCGATGTCCTCCGCCTCGAGCTTGACGCCGGCGCCCAGCTCGGAGACACGACGGGCGTTGTGGTACTGGTCGGCGATGAACGGCACCACGACGGCGGGCACGCCGGCCGCCAGCGTCCCCGTCACGGTGCCCGAGCCGCCGTGGCAGATGAGGACGTCGGCGTGGGGGAGGATGTCGGCCTGCGGGATCCAGCGCGCGACGTGCACGTTCGGCGCCACGGGCCCCAGCGCGGCCGGGTCCTGGTCGCGGCCGACGGTCACGAGGAGGCGGATCGGCAGCACCGACAGCGCGTCGATCGCGTCGCGGTAGAGCTGCGGGTAGGTGCCGATCGTCGGTACGACCGTGCCGAACGTGAGGTAGACCAGCGGCCAGTCGTCGTTGCGCCACCAGTTAGGCAGCGGCCGCGGCTCGTGCGGCTCGGCGGCGCGGAACCTCAGGATCCGGTCGATGCCCGCGGTCTCGGGCTCCTCGAGCGCGTGCGGGATCAGGCTGAAGCACGGAGTCGCGGCGAGCCGGTCGAGCCGCGGGTCGGGGTCGAGACCGATCTCCGCGCGGACCTCGTCGAGCGCCTCGGCGAGCGGCTCAGTGAGGCGCTGCATGTGGATGCCCTGGGTGATGCTCACGCTGACCGCCGGGAGGGCGGTCGCCTCGGCCGCGAGACCGGCGGCGAAGTCGGCGATGTCGTAGAGCATCACGTCGGGCTGCAGGCGCTCGATCGCCGCCAGCATGTGCGGATATCCGGCGCGCGTGTCGACCCGGACGAACAGGTCGGCGCCGACGAGCGCGTTGGCGGCGTCCGGGTCTTTCATCGTCTTCGCCTTGGCGAAGATCGGATCGCGCTGCTCCGCGGGCGGATCGGGGATCTGATGGTGGTCGAGCCCGGCCTCGGCGATCATCGGCGCCGCCTGGGCGGGCGCGGTGACGATGACCTCGTCGTTGTTGCGGAGCAGGGCGTGGGCGAAGGGGATCAAGGGGCCGACGTGGCCGGCTCCGGGTCTGGTGCTGATCAAGACGCGCATAGGGGAGAGAGACGTCCCCGAGCGCGCGGCTATTCCCGTACCCGTGCCTTCCGGCGCGAATGGATGGCCACCGCGATCGCCACCCCGACGGCGTCGATCAGCACGTCGACCGGCGTCCCGTGGCGACCCTCCACGAACGTCTGGTGGAACTCGTCGCTCGCCGCATAGGCGAGCGTGATCGCCACCGCGGGCAGCGGGCTGCGGACCTCCAGTGCCCGATACCAGAGGAACCACAGGAGCCCGTACTCGGCCATGTGAGCGGCCTTGCGCAGGATCAGGTCCCAGGTCCCGAGCCCGGTGCTGAGATCCGGCTGGGCGCTGAAGAAGAAGATCACGCCCATCAGCAGGAGCGGCGGACCGAACCGTAAGACGGGAGATCTGCGCCTTCGGCGCGCGTGTCCTTGGCGCATCGGCCGGTGATGCTGGCAGGATGAGAGGCGCATGCTCTCGATCACGACCAAGTCCCCCTACGCGGTCCGGGCGCTCACGGAGCTCGCGCGAGCCGGCAACGCCGGGCCCGTGCCGATCGGCGAGCTCGCGCGACGGCGCGACATCCCGGTCCAGTTCCTCGAGCAGCTCTTCGCTGCGCTGCGCCGGGCGGGGATCCTCAAGTCCCAGCGCGGCGTGAAGGGCGGCTACTCCTTCGCCCGCGAGCCCTCCGAGGTCACCGTGCTCGAGGTCGTCGAGCTGCTCGACGGCCCGTTCGGCGCCGGCTCCGAGTCGGTCTTCGCCGACGCAGCCATGGCCGCCCGCGCGATCCTCGGGAATGCCACCATCGCCGACGTGGTCGAGCGCGAGAACCGCCAAGCGGGCGCGACCATGTACTACATCTAGGCCGCCACGAGCGGCTCCTCGGTGGCGACCGGCGCCCGTTCGCGTATGACGAGCCAGAGCGCGATCACGAGCAGCACGAGGCCGATCGGGCCGACCGGATTCACGTGGATAATCACGCCTGGCGCCGAGATGACGAACAGCAGGACGACGGCGATCGAGGTTCTCGTGTGGGCGCGGTTGAACATCGCGATGCCGGCCGCGATCACCGCGACGAGCCAGGCGAGGCTGCCGACCGTCTCGATGACCGCGAGGATGCTCGAGTCGCCGTAGGCGTCGACCACGGCCTCGGGCGCGGCTGTGTCGACGAGCAGGCCGACGCCGATGCCGACGAGCATCTCGAACGCGAGGTAGACGATCGCGAACACCGCGAGCGCGATACGGCTTATGAGCGCCGCGGTCCCGTCGAAGCGGCGTAGCACGACGAACAGCACCGTGGCCAGCAGCGGGATGAAGATCATGGTCCCGAGGTGCACGGTGAGCCACGCCGTCGTGTTCGACGAGGCGGCCTCGAAGAGCGAGTCTCCGGCCGGGTGGAACAGCAGCAGTACGCCCCAGGCGAGAGGCACTCCCACGACGAAGGCGGTCTCGGCCGGGCTGAACGATCCACGGTGCCTCATGGCTGCCCTTTCCGCTGGAGGCGTGGTCGAATCGACCCTACACCCCTAGCCTCAATGCGGGCCCATGCGCGTTCCCATGCTTTTCATCCTCGTCTGTCTCGCCGCCGCCGGCTGCGGCGGTGACGACAACGAGCGCGCGCAACGGCCGCTCACGCCCGTGCGGCTCGCCGTGAACGAGCCGAACGACCTGGCCGTCGTGCAGGCCGACTCGGTCGACGTGCAGGGGACGGTGGAGCCCGCCGGCGCGCAGGTGCGCGTGATGGGAGAGCGGGCGGATGTGAATGGCGGGACCTTCCGTGCGAAGGTGGCGCTCGAGCCGGGGCCGAACGTGATCGACGTGATCGCCACCGCGCGCGGGCGGGGAGCGGCGATGACGGCATTCCGCGTGACGCGGGAGCTGCCGGTCGAGGTGCCCGATCTCGACGGGCTGCAGGAGCAGGAGGTCGACGACAAGCTGTCCGAGGCCGGGCTGCGCGCACAGGTCGAAGTGCGCGGCGGGCTGATCGAGGAGCTGCTTCCCGGCGAGCCGGCGGTCTGCGAGCAGGATCCCGAGCCCGGGACCGAGGTGCGGCGCGGCACGACCGTGCGCGTCGAGCTCTCGAAGAGCTGCTGACCTAGGAAGAGGACGGCGTGAAGGCGATCAGGGCGATGCGGGGCTCGCCACGCTCGCGCACGACGCCGAAGACGATCGAGCCGTCGTAGGGGTCGCCGCTGTCGCGCTCGACGTGGTAGCTGCCGCTGGCGCGGCCCCCGCGGCCGGGCTGCACCTCGTCGATGTCGAGCTCGTAGCCGCCGACCTTGCCGTCGAACTGGCGGTTGTACTGGTCGACCACCTGGTCGCGGCCGCGGCTCACACCACCCGGCGCCGTCCGCTCCACGTTGCGCGCGAGCGTCGCGCGCAGCGCGGCAGGATCCTCGGCGGCGTAGGCGTCGGCGAACGCGTAGGCGACGTCGCGGACCTCCTGCTCGGACACCGGGCCGGTCCGCGCGGCCGAGTCCGGGTCGCCGAACACCAACCCCAGCACCAGCCCGACCGCGACCAGCGCGACGAAGGTCCCGCCCGCCACCACGAGCCGCGCGGGCCAGCGACGCGGGCGGACGACGCGGCGGTCGCCTGCCGGGGCTGTGCGACGCGGCTCGTCGGCCGGTGCGACGGCGGTCATGCCCTCGTGCGTGTCCCAGCGGGTGACCGCCGTCTCGTCCGGCCGCAGGACGGCCGTCGCGTCGCCGTTGCCGCCGTGCTCCGGCGCAGCCGAGCCGATCGCCACGCTGCGCTCGGACTCGGTCACGGCCTCGCCGCGCGCGGCGGCCAGCGCCGCTCGGCCTAGGTCGCCGGTCGACGGGTAGCGGTCGTCCGGGCGCTTGGCCAGCGCGCGCACGATCACGCGGTCGAACTCGCGCGGCGCGCCGAGCGACGACGGCAGCGGCGGCGGATCGTGCAGGTGCGCGAGCATCGTCGCGGGCACCGTGCCCTGCGAGAACGGCGGCTTCCCGCACAGCGCGGCGTACAGCACGCAGCCGAGCGAGTAGACGTCGGCGCGCGCGTCGGTGCGCTCGCCCTGCAGCTGCTCCGGCGAGCAGTACTCGACCGTGCCGATCCACTGCCCGGAGCCCGTCAGCTCCGCGTCCGAGCCGGCTAGGCGGGTGAGCCCGAAGTCGCTCAGATAGGCGTGGTCGCCGGCCAGCAGGACGTTGGCGGGCTTGACGTCGCGGTGAACCAGCCCAGCCGCGTGCGCGGCGTCCAGCGCCGACGCCAGCTGCGCGACGAGCTCGGCCGCCCGCTCCGGGTCCAGGCGGCCTTGCTCGCGCAGCAGCGCATGCAGGTCGGTCCCGCCGACGTAGCGCATCACCAGGTACAAAGATCCGTCGTGATCGCCCGCCGCGTAGATGGGGATCACGTTCGGGTGGTCGATCGCCGCGGCCATCCGCCACTCGCGCTGGAAGCGCTCGCGGAACTCGCGGTCGCCGGCCCGGTCGGGCGCCAGCAGCTTCAGCGCGACGGGCCGGCCGAGGCTCAGCTCGGTCGCGCGGTACACCACGCCCATGCCGCCGCGGCCGGCGACCGCTTCGATGCGGCAGCCGGCGAACTCGTCGCCTGGTTCGAGCTCGGGCACGCAAGGATTGTGACGCGGAGCCGCGGGTAGGCGGGCGGAATGGACCTCGGGAACCCCGCCTCGTACCTCGTCCTCGCCGACGGCACGCCCGTCCTCTCGTCCGACGGACGCGAGATCGGCAAGGTCGAGCACGTGCTCGCCGACGCCGATTCCGACGTGTTCGACGGCGTCATCGTGGACACGCGCGCCGGCCCCGGCGGCCACCGGTTCGCCGACGCCGCGCTCGTCGAGGCGATCTACGAGCGCGGCGTCGTGCTGGCGATGACCGCGGAGGCCGCAGAGCAGCTGCCCGAGCCGACGGAGAACCCCGCGACGCTCGAGGCCGACCCGGACGACACCGCGCCCGACGACCTCAAGGACAAGCTGCGACGCGCCTGGGACTACCTCTCGGGCAATTACTAGCTACTCGCAGTTGCGGATGACGTCCACGTCTGCGGGGGCGTCGTCCACGAGCTCCCCGTTGCCGAGGCAGTCCGTGTCGTTGCCCGGGCCGCCGTCGAGACGGTCGTTGTCCTCGCCGCCGTGCAGCTTCGGGTCGTCGCCGGGGCCGCCGAGCAGGTCGTCGTCGCCGTCGTTGCCGAACAGCTGGTCGTTGCCGCCCTGGCCCTCGAGGATGTCGCGCTCCTGGCCGCCGTGCATGATGTCGACGCCGCGGCCGCCGCGGAGCTGGTCGGCCTCGTCGCCGCCGAACAGGTCGTCCTGCCCGCCGCCGCCGAGGATGATGTCGACGTCGTTGTCGCCGTGCAGGAAGAAATCGTCGCCCGCGCCGCCGCTCACGAAGTCGTCACCCAGGCCGGCGTGCACCTGCTCCCTGCCGCCCATGCCGTAGATGCGGTCGTTGCCTTCGCTGCCGTTGATCCTGTCGTCGCCCTTGCCGGCGAGCACCACGTCGTCGCCGTCGTCGGCGCAGATGAAGTCGTTGCCGCCGCGGCCGACGATGACGTCGTTGCCGCCCTTGGCCACGATCACGCTCCCGGCGGAGTCGGCGAACAGGACGTCGGAGTCCTCGGTTCCGACCACGGTGGCCGGGAGCCCTTCACAGAGCGGCACCGGGACCGGCTCGGGAACTTCCTGGGCGACCGCGATCGGAACGACCGCCGTCGCCGCGAGCACCGCGAGTGCGCCGACCAGCTTCTTGCTGAACATGACTGCTCCCCTTTCATGGGGTGGTGGGGTTGTCGGCGGAAAGACCCCGGGACCGGCGCGAAGGTTGGCCGCTAGGCTGATCGGGCTCGAATGGCCCGTATCCCGGTGAACATCGCCGACCTGGTCGGCCGCACGCCGATGGTCGAGCTGGCGCGCCTCGCGCCGGACGACGCTCACGTGTTCGCCAAGCTCGAGATGTTCAATCCGGGCGGCTCGGTCAAGGACCGGATCGGCGTCGCCATGATCGAGGCGGCGGAGGCCGAGGGCCGGATCGAGCCGGGCCGGACCACGATCGTCGAGGCCACGAGCGGCAACACCGGCATCGCGCTCGCCTTCGTGTGCGCCGCGCGCGGCTACGACCTCGTGCTCACGCTGCCCCAGGGCATGAGCCGCGAGCGCGAGGGGCTGCTGCGGCTGTACGGCGCGCAGGTGCAGGTGACCGAGTCGCTGGGCGGCATGAACGAGGCGGTGGCCGCCGCACAGGCGCTGGCCCGCGACGCCGACGTCTGGCTACCCGACCAGTTCTCCAACCCCGCCAACCCGGAGGCCCACCGCCGCACCACCGGGCCGGAGATCTGGGAGGCGCTCGACGGCAAGGTCGACTACCTGGTGGCGGGCGTCGGCACCGGCGGCACCATCACCGGGGCCGGCGGCTACCTCAAGGAGCGCAACCCGGACCTGAAGGTGATCGGCGTCGAGCCTGCGAGCTCGGCGGTCATCTCCGGAGGGCCGCCCGGCCCGCACAAGATCCAGGGCATCGGCGCCGGCTTCGTGCCGCCGGTGCTCGACCGCGAGCTGCTCGACGAGATGATCCCCGTCGACGACGAGGACGCGATCGAGACCGCCCGGCTCGTGGCGCGCCGCGAGGGCGTGCTGGCCGGTATTTCGTGCGGCGCCGCGCTGTGGGCGGCGCTCCAGATCGCGGGGCGCGACGAGGCGCGTGGCGCCCGGATCGTCGTGGTGATGCCGGACTCGGGCGAGCGGTATGTGTCGACGCCGTTCTTTGCGCCCGACGCCGCGGTCTCCGCCTAGAACGTCAACTGCGCTGGGTACGGAAGCGGGGGATCGGCCGCCGGGACTGCCGAGTGGTCACTTGTCCCCCTGTGAGGTGGACAAGTGACCAACCGGCCGCTGATCCCGCCTCCCTCAATGCCGGAGTTGACGTTCGTAGGCGGCGCGCTCCGCCTCGTAGATCCCCTCCAGCAGCTCGCCCATCGCCGGGAACAGCGCGTCAACGTCGACCGGCGCCTCCGACCGCCGCAGCTCCCACAGCGAGGCGGCCGGAGCGGCCGCGTCGCCCCCCTCGACGACCGTCTCGTGCACCTCGGCCAGCAGCTCGCGCAACCGCCCCTCGGGCAGCGCGAGGTCGGCCAGCGCCCGCCAGCGCGCCGCCGCCTCGCGCCACGCGGCCGCGCCCTCGGCCAACGAAGGCTCCTCGAGCAACGCCGCCGCCTCGTCGAGGAAGTCGGCGTACACATCGCGCAGATGCCCGCCATCCAACCCAACCGGCTGGATGCCCTCGTAGGTCGAGAGCAGCGCTCCGGCCAGCCCGCGCCCGGAGGCGAAGACGCGCGGCCACGCCTTGGCGGCGCTCCCGGTCATCATCCGCGCCCACTTGCGCCACGCCTCCAGGCCGAACGAGTCCGACCCGGATCCGAGGTGCTCGGCGGCGTCGGCCAGGCCGGCGCGGACGGCGTCGCGCAGCAGCGAGACGGGCAGTTCGTCGCGATCGGGCTCGATCACGCAGAGGCGGTTCCGGTACGAGCCCACCCGCGCCCGTGCGGCGTCGAGCACCTCGCGGGAGGCGGTCCGCGGCGCGAGCCCGCGGTCGTCGACGTGGACGACGTCACCGTCGATCGCGTACACCACCACCGGGTAGCCGCCCCGGCCCTCCATCTCGGCGGGAAGGTGCCAGTAGCCGATCGTCTGGCAGTCGATCGTGGCCAGCGCCGGCCGCCCGGCGGCCAGCGCCGCGTCGAGCTGCCGGGCCGCCGTGCGGGCGCCGCCGGTCTCCAGGTGCGCGGCCGGGACGGCGAGCCGCTCCAACACGGCCTTCATCCAGCGGTCCGGGTACTGCCAGCGGTTGCGGAAGCCGAGCACGAGGATCGCGCCCCCGCGGGACTCGAACTCCCACAGGATGTAGCCGGCGCCGAGCCCGCCGCCGATGCCGAGCACCATCGCCTCCGACAGCGGCTCGCCGGTGTGGCCGGCGACCACCCCGTGGTGGGCGAGCACGTTGGCGACGGCGGCGGTGTCCGGGTGGACGCCGCCGCGAAGCGCGTAGCCGTGGTCGATCGCGAGCGGCTCGTTCTCGCCGACCACGTGCCGGCGCGCGGTCACGTAGCGCTCGCCGGTCTGCGCCATGCGGGCGCGGATGCGGGCCTTCAGGTGCTTGCGGGCGGTCATCGCTGTCCTCCGTCGCCTCGCGGCCGGGATCCACGCGCCCGCGCCGCGGGCTCAGAAGACGATCGGACTCGCCGTCCTCCGAGGACATCGATCCCCTCTGCCTCCGCACGGCCGGGCGGCGTGGACGCCCGGTCAGGAGGTCAGGCGCGGAGGAGCGCCGCGGCCGATCCTACTTCTTCAAGCGGCCGCGGATCCACTTCGACGCGTCGGCCGCACCCGCATCCACCACGCCGCCGTGGCTGACGCCCGGATACACCTTGTAGGTGACCTTGACGTCCTTCGCCTCGTACTCGTCGACGAGCTGGTCGGTGAAGCTCTTGAAGACCGTCCCGTCGGCGTCGCCCTGCTCCACCCGGACCGGCGTGCGGATCTTCACGTTCTCGGGATCGTTGCGGTCGATCGCGGCCACCAGCGGGCCAAGGTCGGCGCCGGAGCGGAAGATCTGGTTGAGCGGCAGGCCGCCCCACGAGCTTGCATCGCTGAGGACGTCGAGGCACTCGGTCTCGGTCTGCGGGTAGAACGCCGTGGCCTCGGGAGTGAGCAGCGCGGGCACGTCGACGCCGAGCCCGGCCGTGTCGATCGCCCGCAGTCCGAGCGCGATGATGCCGCCGAGTCCGCCGCCCGGCGTGCCGACCTGCGTCGTCAGCGGGAACTGCTCCGAGAGGTGCGAGGCGGGCGCGAAGGCCACGGTGCCGCGGAGCGCCAGCTCAGGCGTCCAGGTCTTCGCGAGGGAGGCGGCGAACAGCGCGGCGTGCCCGCCCTGCGAATGCCCGGCGATCACGAACCGCTTCGAGAGCCGCGGCTCGACCTTGCGCGCGGCGCGCACGGCGTCGAGCACGCTGTAGCCCTCGGTCGGCCCGCCCAGGTAGGCGTGCACGCCGGGCGTGCCGAGGCCTTCGTAGTCGGTCCGCACGACCGCGTAGCCGGCCTTCAGCCAGCGCTCCAGCAGCGGGTAGGCGTAGCTGGTGAGCGTGTTCGCGTCGTAGCCGCGGGTCGGCGCGCACGTGTCGGCCGAGCCGGTCGTGCCGTGGGCGTAGGTGATCACCGGCCAGCCGCCCTTGGGCGCCCTGCCCTTCGGCAGCGCCATCGAGCCGGAGACGGCGTTGGCCTTGCCGTCGGGGCCGGTCGAGCGATACAGGATCAGCCGCGAACGGCGGCCCGCGATGGCGTCCGGCCCGGTCTGGCGGCGTGCCCAGATCAGCGTGCCGTGCTTGCCGTGAGCGTTGCCCGGCGGGTCGTAGAACGCCGCGCCCTTCGGGCCCTGGCGGACCTTGGCGCTCGCGGCCGGCGCCACGACCACGGCCGCGACGATCAGCAGGGACAGGGCGATCAGGGCTCTACGCATCCGATGACCGTAGCGACCGCGCGGGCGCCCGCTGGCTAGGGTGGACGAATGGCCCTGCACGAGGTCGAAGGTCCGGCCGGCGCTCCCTGGGAGCGCCCGCTCCACGGTGAGCTCGACCGCCTGGTCGTCGAGTCCGAGCTGCTCGCCGACAACCCGCTCGGCGATCCCGCGCGCCGCCCGCTGTACGTCTACCGCCCGCCGGGCGTCGAGCTCGACCACCCGCGCCCGCTGCCCAGCGTGTACGTGATCCAGGGCTACACCGGGCAGGTCGACATGTGGTTCAACCGCCAGATGCTCGAGCCGACGATGATCGAGCGGCTCGACGCGATGTTCGCCGCCGGCGACTGCCCGGACGCGATCGTCGTGTTCGTCGACTGCTGGACGTCCTACGGCGGGTCGCAGTTCCTCAACTCGCACAGCCTCGGTCGCTACCAGGACTACCTGTGTGACGAGGTTCCCGCGTTCGTCGACGACCGCTACCCGACGCTGGCCGGCCGCGACCACCGCGGGCTGACCGGCAAGTCCTCGGGCGGCTACGGCGCGATGGTGGTGCCGATGATGCGCCCGGACGTGTTCGGGGCGCTCGCCTCGCACGCCGGCGACGCCCTGTTCGAGGCGTGCTACATGCCCGAGTTCCCGCAGGTCGCGCGGCAGCTCCGCGACCACTACGACGGCTCCTACGAGGTGTTCTTCGAGCGCCTGGCCGCCGCCGAGAACTTCGACTTCGAGATCTACTTCCCAGCGCTCGACATGTACGGCTACGCGGCCGCCTACTCGCCCGACCCTTCCAACCCGGGCAAAGCGCTGCTGCCGTTCGACCTCGCCACCGGCCGCGTGATCGACGACGTCTGGGCGCTGTGGCTCGACCTCGACCCGGTGCGGATGGCGCGTCCGCACGCTGACGCGCTGCGCTCGATGCGGCGCATCTACCTCGACGCCGGGCGCAAGGACGAGTACTTCCTCGACCTCGGGGCGCAGGCGTTCGCCGCCGAGCTCACCGCGCTCGGGGTGGAGCACTCGATCGAGCTGTTCGACGGCAAGCACGGCGGGCTCACGTACCGCTACCCGGGCGCGATCCGGGAGCTCGTGCGGGCGCTCACCCCGTGATCGGGCGGTCGCCCGCCACGCACCACTCCTCGACCTGCGGCCACGGCCCGTAGCCGGTCTCGGGGTTGACGTGCCCGGCGCCGGGCAGCACGTCGGCGGGAATCCCCAGCGGCTCGCCGTACAGCGCGGCGGCGCCCTCGGGGCAGTACGGGTCGTCGTCCGAGCACACCAGCCGCGCGCCGCCGGCCAGCGCGGGCAGCTGGGCGGGGAAGAAGGCCTCGATCTCCGGCAGCCCGGCCGACTCCGAGGGCGGGGCCACCAGCAGCAGCCGGTCGGCCTGCGTGCCTCCCTCGGCCACGTGGTGGAGCCACAGCAGGCAGGCGAGCGAGTGGCAGATGACGATCGTCTCGCCGGCCGGCAGAGCGGCCAGCTCGCCCTCGAGCACGCCCCGCCACGCGCCGGGCGACGGGAGGTCGGGATCGGGCAGGTCGGGGTAGGCGACGCGCTCGGCGTCGGCCTTCAGCCGGGCCGCCAGCCATGTCTGCCAGTGGCCCGGACCGGACCCGCCGAGCCCATGCAGGATGAGGTAGTTCCGGGCCGCCATCGGACCGCTACCGTAACCGGGGTGGTGGTCCGAACGCTGGACGTCACCGCCCTCACGTGCCCGATGACGTGGGTGCGGACCAAGCTCGAGCTCGAGCGGATGGCGCCCGGCGAGGAGCTCGAGGTGCGCGCCGCCGGCGAGGCGCTCGAGAACGTGCCGCGCTCGGCGGCCGAGGCGGGCCACGAGGTGCGCGTGGACGGCGCGCTGGTGCGGATCGTGCGCCGATGAGCGACCGCCGCGAGTTCTTCAAGAGCCTCGTCAGGCCGGCCGCGGAGCCGGTCGCCGACACCTGGATGGACCGCTACTCGCGCCAGCTCGTGCTGCCCGAGTGGAGCGAGGCCGCCCAGCGCGCGCTGGGCGACGCCAGCGTGCTCGTGGTTGGCGCGGGGGCGCTCGGCTCGCCGGTGGCGACCTACCTGGCCGGCGCCGGCGTCGGGCGGCTCGGGATCGCCGACGACGGCGACGTCGAGCTCTCCAATCTGCACCGCCAGCACCTGCACTTCACGCCCGACCTCGGCGTCGCGAAGGCGCACAGCGCCGCCGCCAAGCTCGGCTTCCTGAACCCGGAGATCGTGGTCGAGCCCTACCAGGCGCCCTTCAACGCCGCGATGCTCGAGGGCCAGGACCTCGTGGTCGACTGCACCGACTCGTTCGAGGCGCGCTACGCGATCAACGCCGCCTGCTGCGCCGCCCGCGTGCCGCTCGTGGAGGGCGGAGTCGTCGGCCTCAGCGGACTGGTGATGGCGATCCGGCCGGGGGAGACGGCCTGCTACCGCTGCGCGTTCCCGCACGCCCCCGAGGGCGCCGCGAGCTGCGCCGAGGCCGGCGTGCTGGGCCCGGCGGCGGGCGTGATCGGGTCGCTGCAGGCGCTCGAGGCGCTCAAGCTGCTGGCCGGCCTGCCGGCGCTCACCGACGCCTTCCTCCAGATCGACCTGCTCTCGCTCGACTTCCTGCGCGTGGCGGTCCGGCGGCGCGCCGACTGCCCCGACTGCGCGGCCCCGTAGGCTGTTAGCCACATGCTGGGGATCGGAACCTTCCGCAGGGTCGCGGGCGAGGTGCGGCGCGACGTGCGCGCCGCGTACGAGCGCGACCCGGCCGCCAAAGGCGTCTCGGCAGGCGAGGTGCTCGCCGCCTGGCCGGGCGTGCACGCGCTGCTCTCGCACCGGATCGCGCACGTGCTGCACGGCGCCGGGGTCCCGCTCGCCCCGCGTGCGCTCGCGTACGTGTCGCGGTCGCTGACCGGGATCGAGATCCACCCCGCCGCACAGATCGGCGAGGCGCTGTTCATCGACCACGGGATGGGCGTCGTGATCGGCGAGACGGCCGAGGTGGGGGAGTGCGTGACGGTGTACCAGGGGGTCACGCTCGGCGGCACCGGCTTCGCCACCGGCAAGCGCCACCCGACGGTCCAGGACAACGTGACGATCGGCTCCGGCGCCAAGCTGCTCGGCCCGATCACGATCGGCCACGGCTCGAAGATCGGCGCCAACGCCGTCGTCATCCACGACGTGCCGCCGAACTCGACGGTGGTCGGCAACCCCGGCCATCCCGTGCGCGTCGAGGGCCGCAGGCCGGAGGGCCCGGACGCCGACTGGGTCCACCTGCCCGATCCGATCGCCGACGCGCTCAAGCAGCTCTCGCGCCGGATCGCCGAGCTCGAGCGCGAGCTCGCCGTGCTCAAGGGCGCCGAGAGCCAGGAGGAGGCGGAGATCGTGCCGCTGCGGCCCGTCCACGGACCGAGTCCCGCCGGTGGCTAGCTTCGCCCACACCGTCGAGATCCCGCAGCCTCCCGCGGACGTCTTCCCGTGGCTGCTGGAGGACGACAAGGTGCCGAAGTGGACCGGCAACCTGCAGCGCTATGAGCAGCTCGGCGCGCTCGGGACCGGCTCGCGCGTGCGCCAGGTGCTCGAGGTGAGCGGCCGGACCATCGACGTCGACATGGAGATCACCGCGTACGAGCCGCCCACCGCCGCTCAGACGCGCTTCTCCACCAACGGGATCGAGGTCGTCAGCTCGTACGCGCTCGAGGCGGCCGGCGCCGGTACGCGCCTCACGCAGTCGATCGAGGCCAGGCCGGGCGGCCTGACGGCGCGCCTGCTCGTGCCGGTGCTGCAGCCGCGGCTCGAGGAGA
This sequence comes from uncultured Solirubrobacteraceae bacterium, assembly GCA_963835525.1. Taxonomy (GTDB): domain Bacteria; phylum Actinomycetota; class Thermoleophilia; order Solirubrobacterales; family Solirubrobacteraceae; genus DASSUW01. The sequence goes on along the minus strand of CAWIFM010000004.1, from coordinate 495,161 downwards.
AGGTCACGCAGGACCTCGAGCGGCTGCGCGAGACGCTGGGCGGCTAGCCGTGCGCGCCCTCCTGCTGACCGCCATGCTGCTGCTCGTCGCGGCGCCCGCGGCGGCGGCGCAGGACGAGCTCTCGCCGGTCGTCGAGGCGCTGCAGGACGGCAGCGTCTACGTCGCGCCCGGAGTCGACGTCGACGCGGGCGAGCTTCGCGAGCAGGTCGCCGACAGCGGCGTCGAGATGAACATCGCCGTCCTGCCCGAGGACACGGCGCCGGACGAGGTCGCGGGCCCGATCTACGGCCGGCTCGGCGAGGAGGTCCCGCTGGTCGTGGTGGCCGGCACGCAGATCGTCGCCGGGCCGGGTGACGAGATCCGCGGCATGGCCGAGGAGGCGGCGCGCGAGAACCGCGGCGAGAGCACCGAGGTGGTCCTCGCCGACTTCGTCGAGCGTGCCGGCGGCGACGACGGCGGTGGCGGGGCCTTCGGCTGGATCGTGCTCGCGCTCGCGGGCGCGGGCGGCACGGCGTTCGTCATCAGCCGCCGCCAGACGCGGCGCCGGCAGGCGGCCGAGCTCGCCGAGGTCAAGGACAACGCGCGCGACGACCTGGTCGCGCTCGGCGACGAGATCCGTGCGCTCGAGGTCGACATGGACATGCCGGGCGTCTCCGACGCGGCGCGCTCCGACTACGAGACGGCGCTGAACGCCTACCAGCGCGCCGACCAGGCGTGGCGGCTCGCCCAGCGCCCCGACGACCTCGAGCCCGTCGGGTCGGCGCTCGAGGAGGGCCGCTGGGCGATGGAGAGCGCCCGCGCCCGGCTCGAGGGCCGCGAGCCGCCGGAGCGCCGCTCACCGTGCTTCTTCGATCCCCGCCACGGCCCGTCGGCGCGCGAGCTGGAATGGGCGCCGCCCGGCGGCGAGCCGCGCATGGTCCCGGTCTGCGAGGCCGACGCCCAGCGCGTCGAGCGCGGCGAGGACCCCGAGGCGCGCGAGGTCACGGTCGGCGGACAGCGCATGCCGTACTGGGCCGCCGGACCGATGTACGCGCCGTTCATGGGTGGCTTCTACGGCGCCGGCATCCTGCCGGGGCTGCTGATCGGGACGAGCCTCGGCGGCGTGTGGGACCAGCCGTCCGGCGACTTCGGTGGCGGCGACTGGGGTGGCGGGGACTTCGGTGGTGGCGACTTCGGCGGCGGGGACTTCGGCGGCTAGCCGAGGCACTCGCAGCTCTTGGCGGCCAGCCGCGCGCTCTGATCCTCCAGCGAGTCCACCAGCTCGGTCTGCTGCGCCGCGCCGGTCGCCAGCCGCCGGTCGAGCGGGCTCGCGTGCCGGAAGCCGCGCAGTCCCATCTCTGCGACCTCCTGCTCGTGGCGGGCGTACAGCGCGGCGAGCCGGCCACGCCACCGGACCGTCTCCGGATGGTTGGCGTAGCCGGCTTTGCCGTTGGTCAGGATCGACCAGATGCCGTGCAGCTCGCGGTGCTCGCCGAGCAGGTGCTGATCGCACAGGATGCCGACGTCGAGGTCCCAGACGCGCACCGGGACCACGATAGGACGGCTAGTCCTTGCGGGTGCCCACGGTGACGAGGTACTCCATCTGGAAGCGGGCGCGCTCGGCCGTGCCGCGGTTCCACTCGTCGCAGAAGGCGTCGAGCGCGGCGTCGAACTCCTCCGCCCGCCCCTGCTTCTCCGCGTTCGCCCGGATCCCGATCGTGGGGCCGTAGCGGGCCTTGAAGTGCTCGCCGTAGTCGCGCGGCCGGGTGAACGCCGTCACCTCGAGCACGTCGCGCTGCTGCACCGACAGCTCCAGGCGGTCGCCGAACAGGCCGCGCAGGTGCTCCTCGCCGCCCCACAGCGGCGGCGGCTGGACGCCGGGCGGAGGCGTGGGGGCGAACGGCCCCATCATCCGGAACAGCGCGCCGAGCTGGCCCTCGGGCGTCCAGCTGAGCAGCGCGATCTTGCCGCCCGGGCGGCAGACGCGGATGAGCTCGTCGGCGGCCGCCTGGTGGTGCGGCGCGAACATGACGCCGATCGTGGACATCACGAGGTCGAACGAGGCGTCCTCGAACGGCAGCGCCTCGGCGTCGGCCGCGACCCAGTCGAGCTCGACGCCGAGCGCCTCGGCGCGGCGCCGGCCGGCCTCGAGCAGCTCGGGGGTCAGGTCGCTGGCGACCACGTCGGCGCCGCGCTGGGCGGCGGGGATCGCGGCGTTGCCGGTGCCGGCGCCGACGTCGAGCACGCGCAGGCCGGGGCTGATGCCGGACGCGTCGACGAGCCGGGGGCCGAGCGGCAGCAGGAACGTCTCGACCATCGAGGGATAGTCGCCGGACGCCCACATGGCGCGATGGCGCGCCTTGAGGTCGGCGTCAGAGGGGAGAGTGGCGGGGGAGGTCATGCCGCCGATCATCGCCGCGACGGGCGCTCATGGCAACTGGAGAGATTTCCCGGAGCGACCCCAGGGTTTCAGTCGAGGTACTCGTACGCCGGCAGCGTCAGGAACTCCGGGAAGTCGTCGCTGAGCGTGACGCGCTCGAAGATCTCGCGCGTCTCGTCCGGCCGGCCCTTCTCCCACACCTCGTCGCCGACCTCGGCGCGGATCCGCTCCATCTCCTGCTCGAGCACCTCGCGCACGTGCTCCTTCGTGAACTTGCCGTGCCGGATCCACTGCCAGATCTGCGAGCGTGAGATCTCGGCGGTCGCCGCGTCCTCCATCAGGTTGTTGATGCCCGCGGCGCCGCGGCCGCCGAGCCAGAACGAGATGTACTGGAAGCCGACGCTGACGTCGCTGCGCAGGCCCTCCTCGGTGATATCGCCCGGCGTGGAGGCGGCGTCGAGGAGCTGCTCGGGCGTGACGTCGACCTCCGGCCGCTGGCGGTCGATCTGGTTCGGCTTGTCGCCGAGCACCGCGTCGAACTGCTCCAGCGCCACGTCGACCACGTCGGGGTGCGCGACCCAGGTGCCGTCGAACCCGGCCTCGGCCTCGCGCTTCTTGTCCTCGCGCACGGCCTGGATCGCGCGCTCGTTGGCCTCCGCGTCCTTGCGCGAGGGGATGAGCGCGGCCATGCCGCCCATCGCGAAGGCGCCGCGGGCGTGGCAGGTCTTCACCAGCAGCTCGGTGTAGGCCCGCATGAAGGGGACCGTCATCTTCACGTCGTTGCGGTCCGGGAGCACGAACTCCGGGTCGTCGCGGAAGTTCTTGATCATCGAGAAGATGTAGTCCCAGCGGCCGGCGTTGAGCCCGTACGAGTGGTCGCGCAGCTCGTAGAGGATCTCGTCCATCTGGAACGCCGCGGGCAGCGTCTCGATCAGGACGGTCGCGCGGATCGTGCCCTTCGGCACGCCGAGCGCGTCCTCGGTGAAGTGGAAGATCTCGCTCCACACGCGCGCCTCGAGGTGGTGCTCCATCTTGGGCAGGTAGAGGTAGAGCCCGAGCCCCTGGTCGTGCACGCGGCGTGCGTTGTGGAAGGCGTGCAGCCCGAAATCGACCAGCGCGCCGGCCACCGGCTCGCCGTCGATCTTGAGGTGCTTCTCGGGCAGGTGCCAGCCGCGCGGGCGCACGAGCAGCGTGGCGATCTCGTCGTTGAGCTCGTAGTGCTTCCCGTCCGAGGCGTCGTAGGTGATCGTGCCGTCGATGGCGTCGATCAGGTTCACGTGGCCCTCGACCTGGTTCTGCCAGGTCGGCGAGTTGGCGTCCTCGAAGTCGGCCATGAAGCCCTTGGCGCCCGAGTTGAGCGCGTTGATGACGAGCTTGCGGTCGGTCGGGCCGGTGATCTCGGCCCGGCGGTCCTCGTAGTCCTCGCGCGGCGGGACGACGTGCCAGTCGCCCTCGCGGATCTCCCTGGTCTCCTCGAGGAAGCCCGAGGGGGCGCCGCGCTCGGAGCGCGCCTGCAGGAGCTGGTTGCGGCGGCCGCCGAACCGGCCGTGGAGGTCGCCCACGAAGGCCAGCGCGTCGTCCGACAGGATCTCGGCGAGGCGGTCGTCCTGCGTCGGGGCGATGTCCAAGGTCACGGTTTGCTCCCTCTGATCGAGTGGTCGAGCAGCGTCATGGGGTGGTAGATCGGGACTTCCTTCTCCATGTGCGCGGCGATCTGGATCGCGCAGCCGGGGTTGGCGGCGGCGATCGCCTCGGCGCCCGTGGCCGCGAGGTTCGCGGCCTTGCGCTCGCCGAGCTTCGCGGCGGCCTCCGGCTGGACGAGGTTGTAGATCCCCGCGGAGCCGCAGCATATCTCCCATTCCGCAGGGTCGACGAGTTCAAGCTCTGGTATTCCACGAAGCAGAATGCGAGGCTGCTCGCGGACCTGCTGCGCATGGGCGAGGTGGCAGGCGTCGTGGTAGGCGAGCTTGAGCGGAACGGGCTTGCGCTCGGCCCGCGGCTCGTGCTCGGCGAGCAGCTCGTGGACGTCGAGCACCCTGGCCGAGAACGCCTCGGCGCGCTCGTCGCCCTCGAACAGGTAGCCGTACTCCTTCATCGCCGAGCCGCAGCCGGCGACGTTGACCACGACGTGGTCGAAGCCCTGGTACGCGTCGATCGTGGCCCGGGCGAGCTTGCGGGCTTCGTCCTCGACGCCGGTGTGGAGCTGCAGCGCCCCGCAGCAGCGGGGCTGCCGCGGCGCGTGGACCTCCCAGCCCTCGGCCGCCAGCACGCGCACGGTGGCGGCGTTGACGTCGCCGAAGAAGACGCGCTGGATGCAGCCCTGCATGAGCGCGATCCGGCCGCGCTTCTCGCCGACGGCGGGTGTGACCTCGGGCAGGCGCCGGAACGCGGCCCGCGTCGAGACCTTGGGCGCGAGGTGACCGTACGGCTTCGGCACCGGCAGGTTCATGAACGGCACCGCCGCGCGGAGGCGGCCGGGGTGGGTGAAGAGCGCGAAGATGCCCTTGCGCAGCGCCTTCTCCCGCCACGACCGCGGCCCGTGCCGCTCGATCTGCGGCCGCGCGCGCTCGATCAGCCGGTCGTACTGGACGCCGGACGGGCAGGCGGTCACGCAGGCCATGCAGCCGAGGCAGCGGTCGAGGTGCGTGGTCATCTCCGGCGAGACCTCGCTGCCCTCCTCGTGGCCGATCCGCATCAGCACGATCCGCCCGCGGGGCGAGTCCATCTCGTCCTCGAACACCGCGTAGCTGGGGCACGTGGGCAGGCAGAACCCGCAGTGGACGCAGTCCTTGATCAGGTCAAGCTCGGGCGGCCGCGTGTCATCCCAGGCGCGCGTGCTCATCTCACAGTCCTCCCACGAATGTGCCCGGCTTGAACGCACGGTCTGGATCGAAGCGCGCCTTGATCCGTTCCATGACGGCCAGGACGCCGGGGTCGACCGCCGGCCACGGGTCGCTCACGCTGTCGGCGCCGTCGAGCACGGTGCAGGCGCGCGGGGCGAGCGCCTCGCGGACGGCATCGACGTCGGCGCCGGCGGGCAGGTTGATCCACGAGAGCCCGAGCGCCGCGCGCGAGACGACCGTCCCGCCCGCGCGGCGCGCCTCGCGGATCACGGCCGTCAGGTCGGTCGGACGGCCCGAGACCTTGACGACCAGCTCGCCCCGTTGCAGGGCGCGGCGCAGCGCCCAACTGTCCGCGTCGTCGTCGGACTCGATCGCGACGCCGTCGAGCTCGAGGCGCCCGCGCGCGACCTCGGCCTGCTCGGCCGCGGTCGTGCCGCCGAAGCGCAGGCTCAGCCAGCCGGCCTCGCCCTCCCAGCCGGCGTCGAGGCATTCGGCCTCGAGCGGCAGCCCGGCGAGCGCGATGGCGGCACGCGCGAGCCGCTCGGGATCGTCGCTCGAGCCTGTAAGCGTGGCGGTGCGGGCCGGCGCGGGGTGCAGCCGGACGGCGACCGAGGCGATCAGCCCGAGCGTGCCGTACGAGCCCGTGAAGAGCTTGGCCAGGTCGTAGCCGGCGACGTTCTTGATCACCTTGCCGCCGGACTTGGCGATCGTGCCGTCGGAGAGCACCACGGTCATGCCGACCACCAGGTCGCGCATCCCGCCGTAGCGGTGCCGCAGCGGGCCGGAGTCGTTGGCGGCGATCACGCCGCCGATCGTCGCCGCGTCGCCCTCGCCGAGCGGCGGGTCGAGCGCAAGCATCTGACCTTCGGCGGCGAAGGCGGCCTGCGCTTCCATGAGCGGCACGCCGGCCTCCAAGACGGCGGTGAAGTCGCCGACGTTGTGCTCGAGGACGCGGTTCAGGCGTCGCGTGTCGAAATCCGGAGCGTCGGTCTGCGGTCCCCACCCGAGCTTCGTGCCGCCGCCGCGGGGGCGGACGGCGTCGAGCTCTCGGATCTCGGCCGCCGCCTCCTCGACGGTCATCAGAACCGGTCCGCCAGGCCCGCCGCCTCCAGCGGGTGCTGGCGGTATTCGCCCGGCACCTCGCCGCACAGCCGTGGGGTCGGCATGACCTTGCCGGGGTTGGCGAGCCCGGCCGGGTCGAAGGCGCAGCGCAGCCGCTGGAACGTGGCGAGGTCGGGCTCGGAGAACATCTTGGGCATGTGGCGCTTCTTGTCGACGCCGACGCCGTGCTCGCCGGTGATCGAGCCGCCGGCCTCCAGGCAGGCGTCGAGGATGCGGCCCGAGAGCTCCTCGGCGCGCTCGGCCTCGCCCTCGACGGCGCCGTCGAAGCAGACGAGCGGGTGCAGGTTGCCGTCGCCGGCGTGGAAGACGTTGGCCACGATCAGGCCGTACTCCTTCGACAGGGCGTCGATTCGCTCGAGCACGTCCGGCAGCTTGGTGCGCGGGATCACGCCGTCCTGCACGAAGTAGTTGGGCGAGATCCGGCCCATGGCCGCGAAGGCGGCCTTGCGCGCCTTCCAGAAGCGCTGGCGCTCGGGCTCGTCGCGCGCGACGCGCACGTCGTCTGAGCCGTTGCGCTCGCAGATCGCCGTGACCTCCTCGAAGCGCGCCTCGCACTCGCGCTCGGCGCCGTCGAGCTCCACCAGCAGTGCCGCCCCGCGCATCGGGAAGCCCGCCTTGGCGGCCTGCTCGGCGGCCTCGATCGCCTTCGCGTCCATCATCTCGATCGCGCCCGGGACGACGCCGCCCTGGACGATCTCCGAGACGGCCTCGCCGGCTTCGCGCGTGCTGTCGAAGAAGGCGACCATCGTGCGCACGGTCTCCGGCGAGGGCACCACGCGCAGCCAGACCTTGGTGGCCACGCCGAGCGTGCCCTCCGAGCCGACGAAGGCGCCCAGCAGGTCGTAGCCCGGCGCGTCGAGCTCGTACCCGCCGATCTGGATCAGCGAGCCGTCGCTGAGGACCACCTCGAGACCCGTCACGTAGTTGGTGGTGAAGCCGTACTTGAAGCAGTGCGCGCCGCCCGAGTTCTCGGCCACGTTGCCGCCGATCGAGCAGACGATCTGGCTCGACGGGTCGGGCGGGTAGAAGAACGCGGGGCCGACGGCGGCCGAGACGTTGGCGTTGGTCACGCCCGGCTCGACGCACATGCGCCCGTTCTCGAGGTCGATCTCGAGGATGCGCTTCATCCGGGAGACGACGATCAGCACGCCGTCCTCGATCGGGAGCGCGCCGCCGGAGAGGCCGGAGCCGGCGCCGCGCGCGACCCACGGCACCTCGGCCTTCGCGCACGCCGCGACGACCTGCCGCACCTCCTCGGCCGTGCCGGGCAGGACGGCCGCCGCGGGCGTGGCGTGGTACTGCAGCAGGCCGTCCGACTCGTAAGTCCGGAGCTGGTGCTCCTGCGTGTAGACCCAGTCGTCCCCGGCGATCCCGCGCAGCTCGGCGACGAGCTCGCGCAGGTCGCGCTCGGGCGCCTTCGCCTCCGGGGCGTCCGGGGCGACGGTGGGGCCTTCGGGGGCTGCGGCTAGACGACCATCCACGAAAGGATCGGGAGGGATTGCAGCAGAACGAGCACGCACATGACCAGGAGCAGCACGAGGCTCCAGCCCAGGACCTTGCGGAACAGCTCGCCCTCCTGGCCGGCGAGGCCGACCGCGGCGGCGCCGATCGCGAGGTTCTGCGGCGAGATCATCTTCCCGAGCACGCCGCCTGACGAGTTCGCGGCGGCCAGCAGCGTCGGGTTCATGCCGGCCTCGTTGGCGGCCTGCACCTGCAGCGCGCCGAACAGGGAGTTCGACGAGGTGTCGGAGCCGGTCACCGCCACGCCGAGCCAGCCGATGATCGACGACAGGAAGGCGAGCACGCCGCCCGCGCCGGCGATCCACTGGCCGAGCGTCAGCGTCTGCGCCGAGAAGTTCATGACGTAGGCCAGCGCGAGCACGGTGGCGACCGTGAGCGTCGCCCACTTGAGCTGGTTCAGCGTCTTGCCGTAGATGCGCACCGCCCGCATCGGCGAGATGCGCAGCACGATCATCGTGAGCAGCCCGGAGACCAGCAGCAGCGTGCCCGGCGTGATCGCCCAGTTGAACTTGAAGATGGCCGGGCCGGGCTCCTCGCCGTCGGCGTTGACGACGTTCAGGCCGGGCCAGTCGATCTCCCGCGTGAAGCCCTCGAGCCAGGTCTTGATCGGGCTCCACTGGGCGATCGAGAGGACGGCGACGATGATGATGTACGGCGCGTAGGCCTTGAAGACGTCGCTTCGCGAGTCCTCGATGTCGTCGCTGCGGCGGCGCACCTCCTGCTCGTGGACCGCGTCGGCGGTCGCGGCGCCGGCGATCGCGGGCCGCGTGAAGCGCCCTTCGCCCTGCAGCGGCTCGCCCGGGGTCCAGAAGCGCAGCAGCGCCACGATGGCGCCGGCCGAGAGCAGCGAGGCGACGATGTCGGTGATCTCCACCGAGAGGAAGTTCGAGCACGCGAACTGGCCGATCGCGAAGGCGACGCCGCCGACCACGGCGGCCGGCCAGCACTGGCGGATGCCGCGCTTGCCGTCGACCATGCCGATCAGGATGAGCGGCACGATCACCGCGAGGAACGGCGTCTGGCGGCCGACCATCGCGCCGAGGTCCTCCTTCGGCAGGGAGGTGACCTCGGAGAGCGTGATGATCGGCGTCGCGATGGCGCCGAAGGCGACGGGCGCGGTGTTGGCGACGAGCGCGACGGCGGCGGCCTGGATCGGCTTGAAGCCGACGGCCAGGAGCATGGCGGCGGTGATCGCCACCGGGGCGCCGAAGCCGGCCAGCGCCTCGATCAGCGCGCCGAACGAGAAGGCGATGATGACGGCCTGGATGCGCTGGTCGTCGGAGATCTTCGCGAACGAGCGCCGCAGCACGGCGAAGTGCCCGGTCGCGTCGGTCATGTTGTAGATCCAGATCGCGTTCCAGACGATGAACATGATCGGGAACAGGCCGAAGCAGGCGCCGAGCACAGCGGCATCGAGCACCTGACCGCCCGGCATCGAGTAGACGGCCACGGCGACGACGATGGCGATCGCCAGCGAGGCCAGGGCCGCCCAGTGCGCCTTGAGCTTCAGGCCGCCCAGCAGCACGAAGAGCGTGATCAGCGGCAGTGCCGCGAACAGCGCCGTGGCGAACAACGATCCCCCGACCGGGTCCAGAACCTGCTCGTACATCTCACCTCCCTAGAAGTGCCTCCTTTCCGGCCTTACCCAGTGCCTGGGCGCGCTATGCCGGGGTTCGTCCGCCGCGGCACTAGGCTCCCGGCCATGGAAGGGGGCGTGCAGGACGTAGGTGTCCGTGCGGCCGAGCACGCGCTCGACGCCGCCCTGGCCGAGCACCGGCGCGCGGTCCGGCTGGCCGCCGACACGCGCGAGCGCGAGCGGATCGCCGGCTCGCGCGCGGTCAAGGAGGCCGCGACGGCGACCGATGCGGCGCTGGCGCAGCCGGAGGAACGGCCGATGCGCGGCGTCCGCCTGGCCGAGACGTGGATCGAGGTCGAGCGCGTGCGCCATCCGCTGTCCGCCGCCATCAGCGCCCAGCTCGGCGAGGCCGAGCTGCGCGTGACCGGCGAGGACTGGGCCGCCCGGCTGGTGCTGGCGCCGGGCGAGGGCCCGCTGCGGGCCGCGAGCGAGGCCGCGGCACGGATCAAGGCCGCCTCCCGCGGCGCGGTCGACGCCGCGCGCCGGCGCCTGCGGACGGCCTCCGAGCTCGGGCGCGAGCACGCTGCGATCTGCCACGACGCGGCGGGTGCGCTCGCGGCCGCCGACCAGGAGATCGCCGAGCGTCATTCCGACCGCGCCAGGATCGACGACTGTCTGGACGAGCTGGCGGCACGGCTGGGCCGGCGCACCCCCGGCGAGACGGCGGAGGCGGCTGCGGCGCGCGGGCGGCTCGAGCAGGCGCGGGTGTACCTGGAGGCGGCGACTGAGCAGCCCTACGCCTGGGTCGCGACATGGCCCAAGTTCGTCTCCGGCCTGATGCTGCGCGACCTGCCGGCCGGCCATCCGGCGACCGTCGAGGACGCGATGCGGCGGCTGCTGGCCGAGCTGCGCGGCGCCGAGGAGCTGCTGGCGCTGGCCGGCGCGGGCGACGGCGTGGCGGCCGCGACGTCGGCGCGGGTGCTCGTGGCCGGCTACGAGGCGGCCTCCGACGCCGGCCTCGCCGGCCCCGGCGAGCTGCGCACCGCGGACGGCGCGTCGATCCCGCTCGCCGAGCAGCGGTCCGGTCGGCTTGCCGACTTCGCCGAACTGGTCCGAGCATCGATCTGAAACACTCGCCGCCGCGGTGCGCGTCGCGCTCTTCGTCACCTGCTTCAACGACACGCTGTTCCCCTCGACGGGGCGCGCGGTCGTGGAGCTGCTCGAGCGGCTCGGCCACGACGTCGTCTTCCCCGAGGGCCAGACGTGCTGCGGGCAGATGCACGGGAACACCGGCTACCAGGAGCTGGGCGAGGGCCTGGTGCGCCGCTGGGAGCGGGTGTTCGGCGACGAGCAGGCGGTGGTCTCGCCGTCCGCCTCGTGCGTCGGCTACGTGCGCGAGCACGTGCCGTCGTCGCACGGCCGGCTGTTCGAGCTGACGGAGTTCCTGGTGGAGCAGTTGGGCGTGACCGACGTGGGAGCCTCGTTCCCGCACCGCGTGACGCTGCACCCGACCTGCCACTCGCTGCGCATGCTGCGCGTCGGCGACCGGCCCCGGCAGCTGCTCTCGGAGGTCCGCGGGATCGATCTGGTGGAGTTGGAAGACGCGGACGAGTGCTGCGGCTTCGGCGGCACGTTCGCAGTCAAGAACGCGGAGACGTCGATGGCCATGCTGGGCGACAAGCTGCGGCGCGTGCTGGACACGCGCGCGGAGGTCTGCACGGCGGCCGACAACTCGTGCCTGATGCACATCGGCGGGGCGCTGCGGCGCCAGCGCGCCGGCGTGCGGACCATGCACCTGGCCGAGATCCTGGCGGCGCAGGAATGACCAAGGGCTTTCCCGCCGCTGCGCACGAGACGCTGGCCAACGCCCAGCTGCGGCGCAACCTGGGCAAGGCGACGACGACGATCCGCGCCAAGCGGCTGCGGGCCGTGGGGGAGCTGCCGGACTGGGAGGCGCTGCGCGACGCCGGAGCGGCGATCAAGGCACACGCGATGGCGACCCTTCCCGAGCAGCTCGAGCGGCTGGAGGCGTCGGTGGAGCGCGCCGGCGGCGTCGTCCACTGGGCGCGCGACGGGGCGGAGGCGAACGCCATCGTGGGGCGGATCGCGCTCTCTCACGGCGCGCGCGAGGTGGTCAAGGTCAAGTCGATCGCCACCGACGAGATCGGACTCAACGACGCTCTGGCGGCGCAGGGGATCAGCGCGATCGAGACCGACCTGGCGGAGCTGATCCTCCAGCTCTCGAACGACAAGACCTCGCACATCCTCGTCCCGGCCATCCACCGCAACCGGATGGAGATCAAGGCACTGTTCGAGCGCACGATCACCGACGAGACGCTCGGCACGGAGGCGTCGGCCATCGCCGAGGCCGCGCGGCGGCACCTGCGCGCCAAGTTCCTCTCCGTGCCGGTCGCGGTGTCGGGCGCGAACTTCGGCGTGGCCGAGACGGGCACGGTGGCGGTGGTCGAGTCCGAGGGCAACGGCCGCATGTGCACGACGCTGCCGAAGGTGCTCGTGACCGTGATGGGGATCGAGAAGGTGCTCCCCGAGTGGCGCGACCTCGAGGTCTTCCTGCAGCTGCTGCCGCGGAGCTCCACCGCCGAGCGCATGAACCCGTACACGTCGCTGTGGACCGGCGTGCGGCCCGGCGACGGCCCCGAGGAGTTCCACCTCGTGCTGCTCGACGGCGGGCGGACCGACGTGCTGGCCGACGAGCTGGGCCGCCAGGCGCTGCACTGCATCCGCTGCTCGGCGTGCCTGAACGTGTGCCCGGTCTACACGCGCGTCGGCGGCCAGGCCTACGAGTCGGTCTACCCCGGGCCGATCGGCGCGGTCCTGTCGCCCCAGCTGTTCGGGCTCGACGAGCACCCGACGCTGCCGTGGGCGTCCTCGCTGTGCGGCGCCTGCTACGACGCCTGCCCGGTCAAGATCGAGATCCCGTCGCTGCTCGTGCACCTCCGCGGCCGCGTCATCCGCGAGCAGAAGTCGAGGTTCTCGCCCGAGGCGCTGGCCATGAAGACCGTCGCCGCCGTGTTCGGCTCGCGGGAGCGCTACGAGCGCGCCCAGAAGCTCGCGCGGCTCGGCCGCGGGCCGATCGCCAAGGCCGCGCTGCCGGGCTGGACCGCCATGCGCGAGCTCCCTGACCCGCCCAAGCAGACCTTCCGGGAGTGGTGGCGTGAGCGCGGCGCGTGACGTGATCCTGGAGCGGATCCGTGGCGCGCTCGGGCCCGGGGTCGCCGTGCCCGAGATCCCGCGCGGCTACCGCGGCCCGCGGGTGGACGACAGCAGCGTCGACCGCTTCTGCGAGCGCGTCGCCGAGTACCGCGCCTCCGTCACGCGGATCGCCGCCGCCGACCTCGCCGGCACGATCGCGCGGCTTTGCCGCGAGCGCGGCGCCCGCCGCATCGCGGTGCCGCCCGGCGGCCCCGACACGCTCGACGGGGTGGAGCTGGTCGTCGACGACCCGCCGCTCTCGCCGCAGGCGCTGGATGGGCTCGACGGCGTGCTCACCGGCTGCGCGCTGGCGATCGCGGAGACCGGCACGATCGTGCTCGACGGCGGCGAGCGGTCCGGCCGCCGCGCCCTGACGCTGGTGCCCGACTGGCACATCTGCATCGTCGAGGCGTCCTCGGTCGTGGCCGGCCTGCCCGACGCCGTCGCCGCGCTGGCGCCGGTCGCCGCCGAGGGCCGGCCGATCACGCTGGTGAGCGGCCCGTCGGCCACCTCCGACATCGAGCTCGACCGCGTCGAGGGCGTCCACGGCCCGCGCACCCTCGACGTGGTCGTCGTCCAGGCGTAGAGTCGGCGGCGAGGCCATGGACCCCACGCGCGTGTTGGTGGTGGCGAACCAGACGGCGGCCACGCCGCTGCTGCTCGACGAGGTCCACAGGCGCGCGACGGAGAGTCCGTGCGAGTTCACGCTCCTGATCCCGGACGCCGACGCCCGCACGCCCGGCGACTGGACGCTCGACGCCGCGCTCCCGCAGCTCGAGCAGGCTGCGGGCGGGCCTGTGCACGGCCTGGTGGACGGGCCGCACCCGCTCGAATCGGTCTACGAGGCGCTGCGGGCCGGCGGCTACGACGAGGTGATCGTCTCCACGCTCGGCCGCCGCTTCTCGCGCTGGCTGCACCGCGACCTGCCGGGCCGCATCCAGGCGATGGGCTTCCCCGTGACCGTGGTGGCGCCCGACGGCCGGCTCGTCGACCACCGCGCCGCGGCCACCGTCTTCGATCAGTAGTCCGTCGTGCGCGCCCGGTGCCGCGGGATCGCCTTGTAGCGCGGCTCGGCGCCGCGGTTCCAGAGCGTGTTGTCCACTGCCGTTGCGGTGGTGGCGCCGTGGGCGGCGACGAGCAGCTCGACGGCGTGCAGGGCGCAGGCGCGCAGCTCGACCTCCTCGGGCGAGTCGTGCTCGAGCAGCTGCTCGGACTCGATGCGGGCGACCAGCTCGGGGTCGACCTCGAGCACGCCGTCGACGCGCAGCACGTGGGGGACGAGGTTGTCGGCGAAGAGCGTGAGCGCGGCGAGGTCGTCCGCGGGAGCGATGCCGGCGAGGGCAAGGTCGGCGGCGGCGATCTGGGCGCGCTTGTAGAACGGCACCTCGTCGCCGTCGTAGGTCGAGACGTCGCGCCAGGTCGGCCAAGTCGCCAGCCGCTCGGCGAGCGCGACCGCCGAGCCGTCGCCGCTGCGGGCCAGGGCGAGGAAGGAGCCGTGTTCGTCGCGGACCCGCTCGCCGAGCTCGCGCAGGTGCGCGGCGAAGTGGCCCATCAGCTCGTGCTCCGGGTCCTGGCCGACGGCCGCCGAGATCTCCTCGGGCGTCATGGCCGCGAGCTCGTCCGCGCTCCAAGGGCCGTGCGCGCGCAGCCCGGCCTCGACGGTGCGGAAGCCGGACATGCCGGGCGCCTTGCGCAGCGTCGGGAACCAGCCGGAGCCGAAGTTGATCGCGTTCAGGGTGATGCTGAAGGCGGCGCGGTCCTCGAGGCTCGCGCCCTCGAGATCGGGCGCGGGCGGCGACTCGGACGGCAGCGTCGCGGCGTACGGCTCGATCGCGCCCGCGGCGATGCGGACGTGCCGGGCGCGGGCAGCGACGCTTGCCGCCGCGGCCCGGATCTCGTCAGTCAGCGCCATCGCGCACGATCATCACCGGCCGGCGCGTGTGATGGAGCAGACCGGTCGAGACGCTGCCCAGCACGGCGGCGCGCAGCGCCGAGCGGCCGCGGCTGCCGGCCACGATCGCGCTCGCGTCGAGCTCGTCGGCGAGGTGGATCAGCGCGGCGAAGAACGGCCCCTTCGAGCGGACGCCGCGCGGCTCTGCGTCGAAGCCGGCGGCGCGCGCCAGCTCGGCGCCCTCGGCGGCCAGCTCCTCGGCCTCCTCGCGGTTCGCCTCGTCGAGTGTCTGCGTTCCCTCGCGGACCATGTCGCCGGGCAGGGCGAGCAGGGCGGCGGGGGCGGCGTCCTCGAAGCTGGTCCAGGCGGTGGCGACGATGGCGGGGCCGTGCTGGAGCACGGCGCCGGCGCGCTCGATCGCCGCCTTGGCATTGTCGGATCCGTCGTACGCGATGAGCACGGTCATGGCGCCCAGGATTTCATTCCTTCGGCGGGCTGAGCCGCTCGGCCCAGCGGCGGGCGCCTTCCATGAGCTGGTCCGTCAGCGTCGGTCGGCTGCGCACGTTGAGCGAACCGCAGACGCCGCGGTGGCGGATCCGGATCACCGGCGCGCCGTCCGGAGCAGCGCCCTGTACCCGCAGCTCCTGGCTCGACAGGGCGCCGACGCCGCTCACGTCGACGATCACGCCCTCGGGCACGATCACTTCGACCGACCCGAACACGGCCTTCGCCTCGATGTCGATCTCCGGGCCGGGCAGGACCGCCTTGCGAAGGTCGAGCCGGATGCTGCCGAAGACCGCCGAGTAGCGGCTCTGCCTGGCGGGCCGCCAGGGGCCTTCGCGGGCGAAGTGCGAGAACAGCGCGCGGTGGCGGACGGCCTCCTCCGGCGGGTCCGGCGCGGCCGCGCCGAGATCGGCGGTCGCGGCGGCGACCTCGTCGCGCATGCGAGCCGCCTGGACGAGCTCGGCGCGCTCGGCCAGCTCCTCCAGGGTGAGCCTCCCGTCGACCGACGCCTCGCGCAGCAGCGCGAGCGCTACCTCGCGGTCGGCGTCGCTGGCCCGGAGCACAAGGCGGAGAGTACTTCCGCACCGCCCGCTACCGTCAATCCGCAATGCCCGAGTCGACCGCGATCGACAGCCTGCTGGAGGGACTGAACGAGCCTCAGCGCGACGCGGTCACGCACGGCGAGGGGCCGCTGCTGATCCTGGCCGGCGCGGGCTCGGGCAAGACGCGCGTGCTCACCCACCGGATCGCGTATCTCCTGCGCACCGGCCAGGCCCGCGCCGACGAGATCCTGGCCATCACGTTCACCAACAAGGCAGCCCAGGAGATGCGCGAGCGGGTCGAGCTGCTCGTAGGCCGCGCCACCCGCGCCATGTGGGTGATGACCTTCCACTCGGCCTGCGCCCGCATGCTGCGGGCCGACGCCCACCGGCTCGGCTACACGCGCCAGTTCACGATCTACGACGCGGCCGACTCACGGCGCCTGATCAAGAAGTGCCTCGACGACCTCGACATCGACGTCAAGCGCTTCACTCCGCGCGCGATGCAGTCCCAGATCTCGGACGCCAAGAACAAGCTCCGCTCGGCCGACGACTACCGCCAGATGGTCGGCTCGTACTTCGAGCAGACGGCGGCCGACGTCTACGAGCACTACGAGCGCGAGATCCACCGCATGAACGCGATGGACTTCGACGACCTCCTGTTCCGCGCGGTCAACCTGCTCGAGCTCTTCCAGGAGGTCCGCGACCGCTACTCCAACGCCTTCCGCTGGGTGCTGGTCGACGAGTACCAGGACACCAACCACGCCCAGTACCGCTGGCTCCAGCTGCTCGCTTCCGAGCACCGGAACCTCTCGGTAGTCGGGGACGACGCACAGTCAATTTATATGTTCCGCGGAGCGGATATACGCAATATTCTTGCGTTCACGGACGATTATCCGGATGCTCATGAAGTCAAGCTAGAGCAGAACTACCGCTCGACGCAGATGATCCTCTCGGCCGCCAACGCGGTCATCGCGAACAACCGGAGCCAGGTCGAGAAGAACCTGTGGACTGAAGTGGGTGAAGGTGACCCGGTGCGGGTGCGCGAGCTGGCCGACGAGCACGCCGAGGCGCGGTTCGTGGCGGCGGAGATCCAGCGGATGGTCGACGAGGGCGTGAGCCGCAGCGAGCTCGCCGTCTTCTACAGGACCAACGCGCAGTCGCGGGTGCTCGAGGACATGCTGGTGCGGGCGGGGATCGGCTACCAGGTCATCGGCGGCACGAAGTTCTATGACCGGGCCGAGATCAAGGACGCCGTGGCGTACCTGATCTTCATCGTCAATCCGCAGGACCAGGGTGCGTTCACGCGGATCGCCAACTCGCCCAAGCGCGGGCTGGGGCAGACGTCGCTGTCGCGGGTGCTCAGCCACGCGGACTCGATCGACGTGCCGGTGTGGGAGGCGGCCGAGCAGCCCGAGGCGGTGCCCGGGCTCGGCACGGCGGCGCAGAAGGCGCTCAACCGCTTCATGTCGACCATGGAGCGGCTGCGCGAGCGGGCGGAGGCGAACCCCCCCGTCGGCGAGCTCGTCCAGGAGCTGCTGGCCGAGACCGGCTACATCGACGCGCTGCAGGCCGAGCGGACGATCGAGGCGCAGGGCCGGATCGAGAACCTCGAGGAGCTCGTGCAGGTGGCGCGCGAGTACGACGCCACGGCGGAGGAGGGCTCGCTGACCCAGTTCCTCGAGCAGATCTCGCTGCTGGCCGACGCGGACAACCTGCGCGACGACGAGGGCCTCGTGACCCTGATGACGATCCACAACGCCAAGGGCCTCGAGTTCCCGATCGTCTTCATCATCGGGATGGAGGACGGCGTGTTCCCGCACTCGCGCGCCATGGACGAGGGCGACGTGGAGGAGGAGCGCCGGCTCGCCTACGTCGGTATCACCCGCGCGATGCGCGACATCACGCTCACCTGGGCGCGCCGCCGCAACAGCTTCGGCGCGAACTCGTTCGGCATCCGCTCGCGCTTCATAGACGAGATCCCGGCCGACCTGACCGACCAGCCGGCACGCGCCGCCGCCGGACTGCCAACGGGCCGGATCGCGTCGTGGTCCGGCGCCGCGGCCGCGTCGCGCGAGGCGACCGGCGACACCGCGGGCGAGGTGTTCCGGACCGGCGACGACGTCGTCCACGCCCAGCTCGGCGACGGCGTCGTGCTCGGCACCGAGCCGGGCGGCATCGTCGTCGTGCGCTTCGCGGAGGACGGACGTGAGCGCAAGCTCATGGCCGACTACGCGCCGATCCGGCGTCGCTAGAGCTCGCGCAGGGCGAACGTCAACTGCGGCTGGGTAGGGCGGCTGGGGTGCCGACGGGTGCGCGGGGAACAACGTGAAATCGAACACCGGCGTACCGCCCGGATTTCACGAAAGTCCCCGTCTAGAGCCATAACGTGAAATTCGCGGTCCACGCCAACGTTCGATTTCACGAAACTCCCCATCCACGCGCAGCGGCCGAAAAGCCCAGTTCCCCTACCCAGCAAGCAGTTGACGTTCGCCCCGTAGAGTCGCCCCGATGCGGCGCCTGCTCGCGTTCGTCTGCACGATCGTCTTCGTAGACACCCTGTTCTACGCGGCGATCACGCCGATCCTGCCCGAGCTGAGCGACCAGTACGGGCTGTCGAAGACCGCCGCCGGCGTGCTCGCGGCGGCCTACCCGGCGGGGACGTTCGCGGGCGCGCTGCCCGGCGGCTGGATGGCGGCGCGGCTGGGCGTGCGGGCCACCGTCCTCATCGGCCTCGGCTTGATGGTCGTCGCCAGCATCGGCTTCGCGCTCGGCGACAGCATCGTGGTGCTCGACGTGTCGCGCTTCGTGCAGGGCGTCGGCGGCGCGGCCTCGTGGGCCGGCGCGCTCGGCTGGCTGATCGGCGCCGCGCCGCGGGAGCAGCGCGGCCAGTACATCGGCACCGCGCTTGCCGCCGCCGTGGCCGGCGCGCTGTTCGGGCCGGTGCTGGGCGCCGCCGCCGGCGCGCTCGGGCAGGAGCCCGTGTTCGGCGCGGTCGCGGTCGTCGGCGCCGGCCTGATGGTCTTCTCGCTGCGGATGGAGGCCCAGGAGCCCGAGGGCGACTCGCGCCTGCGCACGCTCATCGGCTCGCTGAGCGACCGGCGCGTCGCGGCGGGGATGTGGCTGACCACGCTCCCCGGCGTCCTGTTCGGCACCGTCGCCGTGCTCGGTCCCCTGCGGCTCGACGAGCTGGGGGCGGGAGCCGCGGCGATTGCGGCCGCCTTCCTTGCCGCCGCTGCGCTCGAGGCCATCGTCGCGCCAATGATCGGGCGGCTCTCCGACCGCCGCGGGCGGTTCCTGCCGAGCCTGATCGGGGTGGCCGGCGGCGGGCTGATCATGCTGCTGCTGCCGTGGCCGGAGTCGGTCCTGGGGCTCAGCGTGCTGATCGTCTTCGCCGGCCCGCTGATCGGCCTGCTCTACACCCCGGCGATGGCGATGCTGAGCGACGGCGCCGACCACGCGGGCGTGGCGCAGGGCTTCGCGTTCGCGCTCGTGAACCTCGCGTGGGCGACCGGCCAGACCGCCGGCGCGGCGGGCAGCGCGCGCCTCGCCGACGCCACCAACGACCACGTTCCGTACCTCGTGCTGGCCGCTGTCTGCGCGATCACCCTGGTCGCGCTGCTGCGCCGGCCCACCGTACGCCTCGACGGGCGATAGCCTGCCCCACCGCAATGGCGGAGAGCATCGACGGCAAGGCGATCGCGCAGCAGGTGCGCGCGGAGGTGGCGCAGCAGGTCGCCGCCTGGGTCGACGCCGGGCATCCGGCGCCCGGCCTGGCGACCGTGCTGGTCGGCGAGGATCCGGCGTCGGCCGTCTACGTCGGCGGCAAGCAGAAGGCCTCCGCCGAGGTCGGCATCGAGGGGTTCGACCACCGGCTCCAGGCCGACGTCCAGCAGGGCCAGGTCGAGCGGCTGCTGCACGAGCTGGGCGACGACCCGCGGGTCTCGGGGATCCTGCTCCAGCTCCCGACGCCGCCGGGGATCGACGGCGCCGCGCTGACCGAGTTGATCGATCCGGCCAAGGACGTCGACGGGCTCACGCCGATCTCGGCCGGCCTGCTCGCCAAGGGCCGCCCGGGGCTGCGGCCGTGCACGCCGCTCGGCGTCATGGAGCTGCTGCGCCGGCACGACGTCGAGCTCAAGGGCGCGGAAGCGGTCGTGGTCGGCCGGTCGGACCTGGTCGGCAAGCCGGTCGCGAGCCTGCTGCTGGCCCAGCACGCGACCGTGACGATCTGCCACTCGCGCACGCGCGACCTCGCCGAGGTGTGCCGCCGCGCCGACGTGCTGATCGCCGCCGTCGGCGTGCCCGGGCTGGTGCATGGCGAATGGGTAAAGGAGGGCGCGGTGGTGATCGACGTCGGCATCAACCGCACCGACGCGGGGCTGACCGGCGACGTCGACTTCGAGAGCGCCGCCGAGCGGGCGCGGCTCATCACGCCGGTGCCCGGCGGGGTGGGGCCGATGACGATCGCGATGCTGCTGCGCAACACGCTCGAGGCGGCCCGGATGCAGGCCGGGGAGTCGCCGTGGACCTGAGGCGCCTGCGCGCCGGCGAGTGGCTCGCCGCCGCCGGCGGCCTGTTGCTGCTCGGCTCGCTGTTCATGCCGTGGTACGGGGGCGGCTCGGGCTACGAGGTGCTCACCGTCGTCGACATCCTGCTCGTGCTGGTCGCGGCGGTAGCGATCGCCCTCGCGGTCCTGCAGGCCACGCAGACGACCCAGGCGCTGCCCGTCGCGTTCGCCGTTCTCACGGTGGTGACCGGGGCGATCGGGGTGCTGCTGGTGCTCTTCCGGCTCATCGACGCGCCCGGCGAGCTCGACGGCCCCGACGCCGGCGCCTGGCTCGGTCTCGTCGCGGCGGTCGCGCTCACGGCCGGCGGCTGGCGGTCGCTCGCGAACGAGCACGTGAGCCACATCCCGCCCGGTCCCGAGCCCGAGCTGCGCCCGGCGCCGCACGGATGAGCCCGATCGACTGGGCCGCCTGGCACGAGGCCTACGACGATCCCGACAACCCGCTCGCTCATCGCCTGAAGGTCGTGCAGGAGCACATCCGCGCGGCGCTCGACGCCGCACCGCCCGGCCCGCTGCGCGCCGTCAGCGTCTGCGCCGGCCAGGGGACCGACCTGCTCGGCGTGCTGGCCGATCACCCGCGCGCCGGCGACGTGCGCGGCCGCCTCGTCGAGCTCGACCCGCGCAACACAGCGGCGATCGCCGCTCCGCCCGGCATCGAGGTCGTCACCGGCGACGCCTCGCTCACGGACGCCTACGCCGGCGCCGTCCCGGCCGACCTCGTGCTGGTCTGCGGCGTGCTCGGCCGCATCGGCGACCACGACACGGCCCACCTGGTCCGTGTCCTTCCGCAGCTCTGCGCGACCGGCGGCGTCGTGGTCTGGACCCGTCACCGGCGCCCGCCCGACCACACGCCGCGCATCCGCCGGCTGCTGGCCCGCGCGGGCTTCGACGAGCTCGCCTTCGACGCCCCCGCGGCCGAGCACTGGACCGTCGGCAGCCACCGCCACACCGGCGAGCCGCCGCCGCTCCAGCCGGGCGTCCGGCTCTGGACGGCCTTCCGCTCCTAGTGCCCCGATTCGCGACACTAGAATCGCTGACCGTGCTCAGCCGAGACCAGGTCCTGCACGTCGCCAAGCTCGCGCGCCTGGAGCTGACCGAGGCGGAGGTCGAGAGCCTCGGATCCGAGCTCTCGAAGGTGCTCGACCACATCGAGAAGATCGAGGAGCTGGGCGACCTCGCGGACGTCCAGCCGACCAGCCACGTCGTCGACGTTGAAAACGTCCTGCGCGCCGACGAGCCGCGGCCGTCGCTGCCGCGCGAGAAGGCGCTCGAGAGCGCGCCCGACGCCGCGCTCGGCGGCTTCCGCGTGCCCAGTCCGGGGGCAGGATGAGCGAGATCCTGAAACTGACGGCGGCGCAGGCCGGCGAGCGCGTCCGCGCGGGCGACCTCGAGCGCGGCGAGCTGTGGCGCTTCTACCGCGACCGCGCGCTGGCCGACGACCTCAACGCCTTCACCTGGGTGTGCGAGGGAGACGATCCCGAGGCCATCGACCCCAGCGGCCCGCTGGGCGGCGTGCCGATCGGCATCAAGGACCTGTTCTGCACCGAGGGCGTCCCGTCGCAGGCGGGCTCGAAGATCCTCGAGGGCTACCGGCCGCCGTACACCGCCACCGCCGTCGAGAAGCTCGTGAACGCCGGCGCGCCGGTGCTGGCCAAGACCAACCAGGACGAGTTCGCCATGGGCTCGTCGACCGAGAACTCGGCCTACGGCCCGACGCTCAACCCGTGGGATCGCACGCGTGTGCCGGGCGGCTCGTCCGGCGGGTCGGCGGCCGCGGTGGCCGCCGGCACGGTGCCGTGGTCGATCGGCACCGACACCGGCGGTTCGATCCGCCAGCCCGCCGCGCTGTGCGGGATCGTCGGGCTCAAGCCCACCTACGGCGCCATCAGCCGCTACGGGATGATCGCCTTCGCCTCGTCGCTCGACCAGGCCGGCCCGTTCACCCGCGACACCACCGACGCCGCATTGCTGCTGCAGGCGATGGCCGGCAAGGACCCGTGCGACTCGACCTCGCTCGGCCTGCCCGAGCCCGTCGCGCTGCCGACCGCCACCGACCTCAAGGGTATCCGGCTCGGCGTGCCGGAGGAGCTGAGCGGCGAAGGGATCGAGCAGGGCGTGCTCGACGCCTTCCACGCCACGCTCGACCTCGCGCGCCAGCTCGGCGCCACGGTCGAGACCACACACCTGCCGCACTCCCCACACGGGCTTGCCGCGTACTACCTGATCGCGCCCGCCGAGTGCTCGAGCAACCTCGCCCGCTACGACGGCGTGCGCTACGGCCTGCGCTCCGACGGGCGGGACCTGCTCAGCATGTACACCGAGACGCGCGAGCGGGGCTTCGGCGCCGAGGTCAAGCGCCGCGTCATGCTCGGCACCTACGCGCTTTCCAGCGGCTACTACGACGCCTACTACGGCCGCGCCCAGAAGGTGCGCACCCTGATCGCCCGCGACTTCGAGCAGGCGTGGGAGCGGTTCGACTTCATCGTCTCGCCGACCGCTCCGAGCGTCGCCTTCGAGCTCGGCTCCAAGACCGCCGATCCGCTCGCCATGTATCTCAACGACGTCTGCACCGTGCCGATGTCGCTCGCCGGCATCCCGGCCATCTCGATCCCCAACGGGCTCTCTGAGGGGCTGCCCACGGGCTTCCAGCTCGCGGGCCCGGCGTTCAGCGAGAACCGCGTGCTCGACGCGGCGCACGCGCTCGAGCAGGCGATCGGCTTCGACGTGACGAGGGCGTTCGCATGAGCCTCGAACCGGTGATCGGCCTCGAGATCCACGTCCAGCTCAAGACGCGGACGAAGATGTTCTGCGGCTGCGAGCTGAGCTTCGGCGAGGAGCCCAACACGCGCACCTGCCCGGTCTGCCTCGGCATGCCCGGCTCGCTGCCGGTGACCAACGCGCAGGCGATCCAGTACGGGCTGATGATGGGGATGGCGCTCGGCTGCGAGATCGCGCCGCGCTCGATCTTCCACCGCAAGAACTACTTCTATCCCGACCTCGCCAAGGGCTACCAGGTCTCCCAGTACGACATCCCGCTCTGCAGCGGCGGCCACCTCGGCGACGTGCGGCTGCACCGCATCCACCTCGAGGAGGACGCGGCCAAGCTCGTGCACGTGGGGGAGTCCGGCCGCATCCACGGCTCGGACGCCTCGATCGTCGACTACAACCGCGGCGGCACGCCGCTGGCCGAGATCGTCACCGAGCCCGACCTCCACTCGTCCGAGCAGGCGCGCGAGTGGCTGACGCTGCTGCGCGAGACGCTGCGCCAGCTCGGGGTGAGCGACGTGAACATGGAGGAGGGGTCGCTGCGCTGCGACGCCAACGTCTCCGTGCGGCCGGTGGGCTCGACCGAGCTCGGCACGAAGACCGAGCTCAAGAACATGAACTCGTTCCGCTTCCTCGCCCAGGGCATCGAGGCGGAGATCCGCCGCCAGACGGCGCTGGTCGAGGCCGGCGAGCCGGTCGTCCAGGAGACGCTGCACTTCGACCCGGTGTCCGGCGGCCTGTCGCCGCTGCGCTCCAAGGAGGAGGCGCACGACTACCGCTACTTCCCGGAGCCCGACCTCGTGCCGGTGGCGCCGACCGAGGAGATGCTCTCCGCGGCGCGTGCCGCGCTGCCCGAGCTGCCCGCCGAGCGCGAGGCGCGCTACCTGTCCGAGTACGGGCTGCCTGCCGACGCGGCTCACCTGTTCGCCTTCGACCCGCAGTGGGGCGACTACTTCGAGCGGGTGGAGGGCGAGCCGCGGGTCGTCGCCAACTGGGTCACCGAGCTGCGGGCGCGCGCCGACTCGCCCGACGCGGTGGAGCCCGCGGCGCTGACCAAGCTCGTCGCGCTCGTCGAGGCCCGCACCGTCACCGCCGGCAACGGCCGCGTCGTCCTCGACCGCCTGGTCGCCGACGGCGGCGACCCGGCGGAGATCGTCGAGCGCGAGGACCTCGGCGCGATGGGCGACTCCGGCGAGCTGGCCGGGATCGTGGCCAAGGTCATCGAGGACAACCCCGACGTCGTCGAGCGCATCCGCGGCGGCAACGCGAAGGCGATGGGCGCCCTGGTCGGGCCGATCATGCGCGAGACCAAGGGCAAGGCGGACGGCGGCGAGGTCAACCGCCTGATCCGCGAGCAGCTCGGCGTATAGTCGGCTCATGGCCAGACTGATCCGCATGGACGGCAGCGGGCACACCACCGTGGCCGAGTGGCACGCCGCCGACGAGCAGGCGATCGAGGCGGCCGCGGCCGCCTTCCGCGAGCAGCTCGAGGCCGGCTACTACGCGGTCGTCACGGAGGGCGAGGGGCAGGCGCGGCAGGTCGAAGCGCTGCCGGTCGACGCCGACCTCGTGATCCTCCGCCGCCCCATCGCCGGCGGGTGACCGCCGAGCCCCTCCCCGAGATCGCCGCCGTCTACTGGCGGCCGCGGGTGGACGCGCACGCGCTCGCCCGGCGCGGGCGGCTGTGGACGCTCACCACTGTCGCCCACACGGTGCCGTACCTGTTGGCCTCCGCCGTCCTGCTCTGGCTCGAGCCGCTGACGGCGCCGGTGGTCTTCGTCCTGCTCGCGCACGCGTGGGTGATCCCGGAGCTGTACGCCAAGCGCGGCGCCAACGTGCTGCGCCCGCGTCAGCGCGCGGACGAGGGCGCGGAGCGAACCGCGCTCGGCCTGCTCGGCGACCTCGTCGGCCACGAGGCGCGCGAGCTGCACGCCCGGACCGGCGCCGTGATCGAGCGCGGCGCGCTCGGGGTCTGGGTGGTCGGCGAGGCCGGCGCCGTGCTCGTGACGCCCGGCGGACGTCGGGCCTACTGCTGGTGCGTACGGGTCGAGGACGGCTCGCTGCCGTCGGCCGACCGCATCGCTCACCTGCTGCTCGCCCTGCGTACCGACGAGCCGGGGTTCGCGACCGTCGCCAACCTGGCCTTCAGCGGCGCGCCGAGGCGCGTCCGGCGCCGTCTGCCGCCGTCCCTGCGGCCGGCACTCGACGCCGGGGTCTCTACCGCGTGTCGAAACCGCGGCCATTGATTCCATACAGCGGTCCATGGGGAGTGCAGGGGAAACGGGCGATCATGCTCGTCATGACCTCTGCCACTCCCCAGGTCCGCCGCCTCGTCCTCGTTCCCTCCACGAGCAGCGGTCGCGGCGACGAGCTCGTCCGCCGCTACCGGCTCGCGAGGCTGCGCCTCATCGGACGCGAGGCCGCGATGGCCGAGCGCTCGGCTCCCCCTGTACGAACGGCCTGAAAACGTGCCCGGCCGCGGGGCCGGGCACGGTACCCTCAGAGCATGGATGACACGGCTCGGTCCGGGCTCGGCACGCGAGTCATCGCGTGGGCAGTCCTCATCGTCGTAGCGCTGTTCGTGCTCAAGTTCGCCTTCGGCCTCGTCATCGGCCTGATCCAGTTCGTGTTCGTGCTAGGGATCCTGGCCGCGGTGGCGCTCGGCGTGATCTGGGCGTTGCGACACATCTAGATGCCCTACCTGATCGTCTGCCTGTTCTTCGGTCTCGCCGGCGGGATCGTCGGGCGGATGAAGGGTTCCTCGTTCGTCCTGTGGTTCCTGATCTCGGCGATCGTGCCCGTGCTCGGCCTGCTGGCCGCCGTGCTCTACCGCTTCGAGAGCGACGAGGTCCGGCGCCAGTGCCCGCGCTGCGGGAAGCTGGTCAAGCTCCACGACCAGGTCTGCATGCGCTGCGGTCTGGACATGGACTTCCCGGACCAGGCCATCGAGCCCGAGTCCGTGGCCGCCGCGCGCCGCTAGGCCGACGCTGGTCACTCAAAGAACTCGTCGCTCTGCGTCAGCAGCCCGAACAGGATGAGGAAGTCGATCGCGAGGACCGCGAGCGCCCACAGCGGGAAGACGAACATCACCAGCAGCGTCAGCATGCCGCTGAGACCTGCGAACGTCACGCCGAGCCAGAACCCCCATGTGTTGCGCCGCAGGATGAGCACTCCGGTCGCGAGCTGCGCAATGCCGACGAGCAGCCAGAACCAGCCGAAGGCCGTGAGATCGATCCCATAGAGCACCTCCCGGGCCTGGGCGGCGAGCGTGTCGTCGTCGGCGAGAGCGGCGACGCCGCTCAGCGCGTTGTACCCGCCCGCCATCAACGCGGCCACACCGGCGAAGGTGACCCAGCCCGAGCGTTGTGTTGAGACCTGTTGCGCCATCGACGTGCTCCTTGTCTCGCGCGCCGTCTTCGTACCAGCGGCGGACACGCACCGTTTGCCGGACGCGCGACGTGTTCGAGCACCGATCCCGAAGTCCTGCACGATCGGTGGGGTGCATCTCGCGCCGAAACCGCGATGATGCGTCCGGTGAGGGCACGGATGACCGCAGCCGCGCTTGCCGCGGCTCTTCTTCTGGTGGGGGCAGGGAGCGCCTGGGCGGCGTTCGTGGTCGAGGGCTCGCCCTACACGGTGGGAAGCGATCCGTACTCGCTCAACGCCGCCGACTTCAACCGCGACGGGCTTCCCGACGTGGTGACGCTCAACGGGTCCAGCTCCGACGTGTCGGTCTTCCTTCGCCAGGCGGGCGGGGGCTTCGCGCAGGAGGCGGGGTCGCCTGTCTCGCTCGCGGGCAGCCCGGGGCCGAGCGGCGGGGCGGTGGGCGACTACAACGCCGACGGGTTTACGGACCTCGCGGTGTCGAGCTTCGACGCGGGCAACGTGTCGGTGCTACTGCGCCAGCCGGGCGGCGGTTTCGCGCTCGAGGGCACGGTGATCCCGCTCAGCACCCAGATCAGCGCGATCGCCACGGGCGACTTCAACGGCGACGGACAGCTCGATCTGGCGGCGACGCGGTACTTCGGCAACCAGGTCGTGCTCCTGATGCGCAACAGCCAGAACACCGGCTTCGTCGCGGAGGCGCCGATATCAACCGGACTGACCCCGCGCGCAATCGCAGTCGGCGACTACAACGGCGACGGGCTGGCCGACCTCGCGATCACCAACCTGGGCGACGACAGCGTGACGATCCTGCGGCGGGTCGCCGGTGGCGGGTTCACCGCTGAGGCGACGCTCCCGGTCGGCGACCAACCCAACGGCATCGTCGCCGCCGACTTCGACGGCAACGGCCGCGCCGATCTCGCAGTCGCCAGTTACGGCGCCGGCGCTGTCTACGCCTTCCTGCGCCGGTCCTCCAACGACGGCTTCGACGGGGAGGCGCCGATCACCGTCAGCGCCACACCTGTGGGCATCGACGCCGCCGACTTCGACCGCGACGGCCGGCCCGACCTTGCCGTGGCCTCGAACGCCGGCGCCGTCGACATCCTCATCCGCAACGCCGGCGGCAGCTTCACGCGCGATCAGCCGATCCCGCTCGCCCCTGCCGTCAACGACGTCGTGGCGGCCGACTTCGACGGCGACTCGCGGCCCGACCTGGCGGCGACGTCGTACACCAACACCCCCACGCCCGACACGTTCACCGCGCTGCTGAACCCGGCGCCGCCGAGCCCGGCGCTGCCACCGCCGGTCGCCGGCAAGAGCGTCAATGTCAAGCCGGTGTCCGGCAAGGTGAGGATCAGGCGTCCGGGGAGCAACCGCTACACCACGCTGACCGCGGAGGCCCAGATCCCGGTTGGCAGCTCGATCGACACGCGTAACGGGCGGATCGCGATCACCGCCGCCCAGGGAGCGGGCAAGACGGCGTCGGCCGACTTCTACGACGGACTGTTCAAGCTCACCCAGGCCAAGCGCTCCAAGCTCACCTCACTGACCCTGACCGAGCGGCTCAGCTGCCCGCGCAAGGGCTCCGCCTCCGCCGCCGCGAAGAAGAAGAAGAAGCGCCGCCTCTGGGGCGACGGCAGCGGCAAGTTCCGCACCAAGGGCAAGCACAGCGCCGCGACCGTGGTCGGCACGAAGTGGCTGGTCGAGGATCGCTGCAAGTCGACGCTCACACGCGTCGTCCGCGGTCGCGTCAAGGTGCGCGACTTCGCGAAGAAGAAGACGGTCACCGTGCGCGCCGGCAAGCGCTACACGGCGCGCGCGAAGCGCAAGTAGTGCGCCGTTAGACTCCGGCACCATGATGCGAGCGGTCGATGCGGTCATGGAGTGCCTGAAGGCCGAGGGCGTCGACGTCGTCTTCGGCTACCCGGGCGGCGCGAACCTGCCCACCTACGACGCCTTCGTGGATGCGGGGATCCGCCACGTGCTCGTACGCCACGAGGCAGGCGGCGGCCACGCCGCCGAGGGCTACGCCAAGGCGTCGGGCAAGGTCGGCGTGGTGTTCGCCACCTCAGGCCCGGGCGCGACCAACATCGTCACGCCGCTGACCGACGCGATGATGGACTCGGTGCCGATCGTGGCCTTCACCGGCCAGGTGCGCACCGACCTGCTCGGCACCGACGGCTTCCAGGAGGCGGACACGTTCGGCATCACCATGCCGATCGTCAAGCACTCCTTCATGATCCAGCACCCGACGGAGATCCCGCGCGCGGTGCACGAGGCGTTCCACCTCGCGCGCACCGGCCGGCCCGGCCCGGTGCTGATCGACATGCCGGTCGACCTCACGCGCGCGGAGATCGACTACCAGCCGGTGGGCGACGTCCGCCTGCCGGGCTACCAGCCCACCACCGAGGGCAACTCGAAGCAGATCCGGCTCGCGGCCAAGGCGATCGCCAACGCCCGCCGGCCCGTCATCTACGCCGGCGGAGGCGTGATCAACGCCGACGCGGCCGAGGAGCTGACCGAGTTCGTGATCAGCGACCGGCTGCCGATCACCTGCACGCTGATGGGGCTCGGCGCGTTCCCGGCCCCGCACCCGCAGTGGCTGGGCATGCTCGGCATGCACGGCACCCGCACCGCCAACTACGCGATGGACGAGGCGGACCTGATCGTGGCCGTCGGCGCCCGCTTCGACGACCGCATCACCGGCAAGCTGTCCGAGTTCGCGCCGCGTGCGAAGTTCGTGCACATCGACATCGACCCCGCGGAGATCTCCAAGAACGTCCCCGCGCACATCCCGATCGTCGGGGACGCGAAGAACGTGCTCGCGCGGCTCATCAACGAGTACCGGGCGGTCGGCCCCGATCCCGCGCGCCTGGCGGGCTGGTGGGAGCGGCTCGAGCAGTGGCAGGCGCAGTACCCGCTGCAGTACGAGGACTCGGCGGACGGCGAGATCAAGCCGCAGTACCTCGTCCAGGCGCTCTACGAGGCGACGGGAGGCGACTGCATCCTGTCCTCGGACGTCGGCCAGCACCAGATGTGGGCCGCGCAGTACTTCCACTTCTCCAAGCCGCGCCGCTGGGTCAACTCCGGCGGGCTGGGCACGATGGGCTTCGGCCTGCCCGCCGCCATGGGCGCCGCCGTCGGCAACGACTCGGTCCCCAGCGTGCTGCTGACCGGCGACGGCTCGTTCCAGATGAACACGCAGGAGCTGGCCACGTGCCGGGAGCACGACATCCCGGTCAAGGTCGTGATCATGAACAACGGCTACCTGGGCATGGTCCGCCAGTGGCAGGAGCTGTTCTGGGACGGGCGCTACTCGAACGTCGACATGGGCAGCTGGCCCGACTGGGTCAAGCTCGCCGAGGCGTACGGCGCCACCGGCGTGCGGCTGACCGACAAGACGACGCTGGTCAAGGACCTGCAGGTGGCGCTCAAGACGCCCGGCCCGGTCGTGGTCGACGTCCGGGTCACGCGTGAGGAGAACACGTACCCGATGATCCCGGCCGGATCGGCCGCGCGGGAGATGGTGGGATAGATGGCTGATTCCACGACCCGCACGACCGCCTGCCCGCGTCTCGCGGCGCAGGATCGGCACCCGCTGAATCGGCCCGTGGCTCCGCCACTGTGCCGATCGCACGGGCACCGCCCTGCATCCACGATCCACGACCATGCGGCCGCACGGGCCGCGGAATCAACCATCTAATGGGCGAGCCCGGAACCAAGGAGCCGCTGACCCTCGAGGAGCTCGAGGCCACGACCGCGGTCCGCACGGGCCGCAAGCACATCCTCTCGATCCTGGTCGAGAACAAGCCGGGCGTGCTCACCCGCATCGCCGGGCTGTTCGCGCGCCGCGGCTTCAACATCGACACGCTGGCGGTCGGCCCGACAGACGACGACTCGCTCTCGCGCATCACGCTCACGCTCGACGGCGCGATGCACCCGATCGACCAGGTGACCAAGCAGCTCCACAAGCTGGTCAACGTGATCAAGATCCGCGACCTCGAGCCCGCCGAGACGGTGGCGCGCGAGCTCGCCCTGTTCAAGATCACCGCCGACGGCCCGGCGCGCGGCGAGGTCATGCAGGTGGTGGAGATCTTCCGCGGCAAGATCATCGACGTCACGCGCCGCTCGCTGATCGTCGAGGTCACGGGCACGTGGGAGAAGATCGAGGCGTTCGAGCGCATGGTGCGGCCCTTCGGGCTGGTGGAGATGGCGCGTACCGGCGAGATCGCGATCTCGCGCGGGCGCAGCGAGACCTGATGCGCGCGCTGGCGGCGGCGCTCGTCTGCCTGGCGCTGCCCGCTGCCGCGAACGCCGCCGACTACGGGGGCGGCACCGCGCCCGACAGCGTGCGCCGGGCCAACGACCAGCTCACCCTGGTCGCCTTCCGCATGGCCGACGACGGGACCGGCCGGGCCACGATCACGGTGGCCACCCCGTGCGGCGCCGTGCGAGCACGGCCTGACATCGGGCTCGCGGCCGACGGCACGTTCTCGGTGGACGTCGGCCGCGGCACACCGCGGCGTGAGACCGAGATCACGATGTCGGGCCAGATCGTCGGCCCGGTCGCGAGCGGGACGGTCCAGGCAAAGGTCACCCTCCGGCGCGGCGGCCGCGTGGTCGAGCGCTGCGACTCCGGCGTGCGCGAGTGGAACGCCCGCGCCGCCGGCGCCACGGCGGCGCCCACCGTCGCGTTCTACGGGCTCACCGGCCAGACGAGCCGGCCGTTCCCGCTCGTGCTCGGCGTCGCCGGCTCGCGCGTGCGCATGGCGGCCTTCGAGTACGGCGCGCGCTGCCGGCGCAGCGGATTCGAGTGGGAGAACATCACGCCCGGGGGGCGCCTCGCCGCGGACGGCAGGTTCTCGCTGCGCGAGCGCTTCAGCCGTACGTTCCGCGAAGGACGGGAGCGGTTCCGCGTGAAGGTCGATGGCCAGGTGACCGCCACGGGGGCCACCGGAACGCTGTCGGTGACGTCGGTCCTGCGGTCGCCCGCCGGCCGCGTGATCGACCGCTGCGGGACCGGGCGCCTGGCGTTCACCGCGCTCCCCTGACAAGCCGAATACTCAGCGCCCCTCAGGGGTACCTGCGGCGGCATGCGACTGGTTCTCGGAGTGACGGTGATGGCGCTGGCGTGGCCGGCTTCCGCGCAGGCGACGGACTACGGAGGGGGCACCGCGCCCGACAGCCGCAACCGGACCGCGCGCCAGCTGACACTGGTCGGGATCCGCACGACGGACAGCGGCCGCGCGCAGATCCGGGTGGGGGTGTCCGCCCGCTGCGGCATCTCCAGGCTCCGGCACACCGTCCCGCTCAACCCCGACGGCACGTTCGCGTTCGAGGTCAACGTCCAGCCGCACCGCCTGCGGGACAACCACAGCGTGCGCCAGCGGGCGCGGATCGCGATGTCCGGCCAGGTGACCGGGGCGACGGCCAGCGGGACGGCCCGCGCGCGGATCGTGCAACGGCGCGGCGGTCGTGTGATCCGGCGCTGTCGGTCGGGCGACCGACCGTGGCAGGCCCGCGTTGCGAGCGCCGAGACGACGGCATCGGGTGCGCTGCCGAGCGGTGCCTACTTCGGGCTCACCAGCCAGCGCCGCGTCCCGTTCCCGATCGTGCTGCGTGCGTCGCCGAACGCCCGGCGCGTGCGCGTCACGGTGTTCGACTACCGCCAGCGCTGCGGGAACGGCTTCTGGGAGTGGGAGAACATCACGCCGAGCGGAGCGGTCAGGAGCGACGGCAGGTTCCGGCTCCGCGAGCGCTTCACCGTCCGTTGGACGGAGGGGCCCGAACGCTACCGCGTGCGGGTCGACGGCCAGTTCACGCCGAACGGCGTGCACGGGAGGCTCTCGGTCACCTCCGTGCTGCGCTCCTCGTCCGGGCGCGTGCTCGACCGCTGCCGCACCGGACGCGTCACCTTCGCCGCACTTCTCTAGCCTGCAGGGCGTGATCGCCGTCCTCCAGGCCACGCGCTCGCCGCTGCTCGAACGCTGCGAGCGCGCGGTCCGGCGTGCGCGGCGTGGCGGGGGAGAGGTGCTCGCCGCGGTCACGATCCCGGTGGCGCCGACCGTCGACCCCAGCGCCGTCGCCTTCGCGTCGCGGCGCGAGGGCGAGCCGTGGTTCTGCTTCGAGCAGCCCGACCGCGGCGGCGCCGCGCTCGCCACGCTCGGCTGCGTGAAGCGCCTCGCCGGCCGCGGGCCGCGGCGCTTCGAGGAGGCGGCCACCGCCTGGCGCGACCTGGCGGGTCACGCGGAGGCCGACGCGCCCGACGGGCCGGCCGGCGCCGGCCTGGTCGCGGTCGGAGGCTTCGCCTTCGCCGACGACGGCGGCGCCGCGCCGCACTGGGCGGGCTTCGAGGCCGCCGACCTGATCGTCCCCGAGGTGGCGCTGGCCCGCCGCGGCGACGACGTCCGGCTCACCCTCGCCGTCCTCGCCGCCGCCGACGACGTCCCCGAGGAGCTCGCCGCCCGGCTCAAGGAGCGGATGCGCGAGCTCCGCGACAGCCCGCTGCCACTGCTCGACCCGGCGCCCGCCGGCCGCTTCCACATCGCCTCGGTCGCGCCGCCCGAGCACTACGAGGCGGCCGTGGCGCGCGCCGTCGAGGAGATCCGGGCCGGCGACTTCGAGAAGATCGTGCTCGCCCGCGAGGTCGCCGTCCACGCGCCCGGCGACCACCACGCGGCGGCCGTGTTCGGGGTGCTGCGGGCGGCCTTCGAGTCCTGCTACGTGTTCTGCGCCGGCCGCGGCGACGCCGCGTTCATTGCCGCCTCGCCCGAGCTGCTCGTCCGCCGGGAGGGCCTGCGCGCCTCGACCGTCGCGCTCGCCGGCTCCACCCGCCGCTCCGCGGACCCCGCCGTCGACGACCATCTCGGCGAGCAGCTCATGCGCTCGGACAAGGACCGCGAGGAGCAGGCGATCGTGGCCCGCCGCATCGCCCGCGCGCTGCGCCCGCACGCCGTGTGGGTGACGGCGCCCGACGAGCCCGCGATCGTCAAGGTCGCCAACATCCAGCACCTCGCCACCCCGATCCGCGCCCAGCTCACGCACCCGCGCAGCGCGATCGAGCTGGCCGGTCTCCTGCATCCGACGCCTGCGGTCGGCGGCGAGCCGCACGCGGCCTCCGTGAAGCGCATCCCCGCGCTCGAGGGCCTCGACCGCGGCTGGTACGCCGGCCCCGTCGGCTGGACCGACGCCAACGAGGACGGCGAGTTCTGCGTCGCGCTGCGGTGCGCGCTGCTGCGCGGCAGCGAGGCGCGGCTCTACGCCGGCGTCGGCGTGGTGCGCGACTCCGACCCGACGGCCGAGCTGGCGGAGACCGAGGTCAAGCTGGGGGCGCTGCTCCCGGTCCTCAGCGGCTGAACAAGCGCCGCCACCCTCCGACCCCGTAGCGAGGCGGGGGCAGCTCCTTCGCCTCGGCCGCATCGATGGTCAGCGTCACCCGCTTCTCCGTGATGCGCGCCACCTCGGGGGCATCCACGAAACGGTGCCCGTCGGGCGTGGTGATGATGACGCCGTCGAAGATGTGCTCGCGCGCGTTGTCGAGCACGCGGTAGACCTTGCCGACCTCCACGCCGTCCGAGGCGTGCACAGGCGTGCCGCGCGGCAGGAGCTTGTAGCCGATCTGCTGGCCGTCGTCTTCGTCGAAGGTCACGCCCGTGAAGCTAGCGACAGCGCGAACAGGCCGTCGTCGTCGGTGAGCCACTCGGCGAGCTCGAGCCCGCAGGCGGCGTAGTCGGCCTCCACCCGCTCGCGGGTGAACTTGGCCGAGATCTCGGTGCGCAGCTCCTCGCCTCGCGCGAAGTCGACCTCGAGGTCGAGCGCTCCGATCGTCACGTGGCAGGCGCGCCGGGCGCGCAGGCGCATCTCGATCCACTCGTGGTCCGTGTCGAAGAACGCGACGTGCTCGAACAACTCGGTCGGGAAGTCGGCGTCGAGCTCGCGGTTCAACACGTGCAGCACGTTGCGGTTGAACTCGGCGGTGACGCCGGCCGAGTCGTCGTAGGCGGCCTCCAGCGTGTCGATGTCCTTGACCAGGTCGGTGCCCAGCAGCAGGTAGTCGCCGGAGGAGAGCAGGCTTGCCAGCGCGCGCAGGAAGCGGCGGCGCGCGCCCGGCGGGAAGTTGCCGATCGTGCCGCCGAGGAAGGCGACCACGCGCGGCCGCCCGGGCTCGGAGCGCGGGATCTGCTTCAGGTGGCGCTCGAAGTCGCCGACGATGCCGTGGATCTGCAGGTCCGCGTACTCGTCGGCCAGCGAGGCCGCGCAGTCGCGCACCGTCTGCTCGGCGACGTCGAACGGCACGTAGCGCCAGAGCGTGCCGGCGTGCTCCATCGCGTCGAGCAGCACGCGGGTCTTCGCCGCCGTTCCCGACCCCAGCTCGACCAGCTCGCTCATCGCGGTGCGGCGGACGATCGCCTCGGCGTACTGGTCGAGGATCGCGCGCTCGGTGCGGGTCGGGTAGTACTCGGGCAGCTCGCAGATCCGGTCGAACAGCTCGGCGCCGCGGGCGTCGTAGAGATGCTTGGGCGGCAGTTCCTTGAACGGCTTCGTCAGGCCGTCGAGCACGTCGTCGGGCAGCGCGCGCGGAGAGGCGGCGCCCACGTGGACGTCGATCCGGAGCGGCGCGCCTACGCGTCCCACGCCAGCCTCACTCCCGAGAAGATCTGCCGCCGGTACGGCAGGTCCCAGTTGCGGAAGGTCGGGCTCGCCACGCGCGAGCGCGTGGCCCACGAGCCGCCGCGCAGCACGCGGTACCGGTCGCCGAAGAAGACCTCGGAGTACTCGCGGTACGGGTGGGCGACGAAGCCCTTGTAGCCGCGGAACGTGCTCGACGTCCACTCCCACACGTCGCCCAGCATGCCCAGCGCGCCGCACCCCGCCGCGGCCTCCGGGTAGGCGCCGACCGGCGCCGGGCCGAGCAGCCCCTGGTCGAGGTTGCCGGGTCCTGCCTCCTGATCCCAGGTCGCCGCCTTCTCCCACTCCGCCTCGGAGGGGAGCCGGGCCCCGTGCGCTCGGGCGAGGGCGTCGGCCTCGAACCAGGAGACATGGACCACGGGCTCGTCCGGGTCGATTGGCGCCCAGCCGTCGAACGTCCAGCGGCGCCAACCCGTGGGCCCGTGGGCCCAGCCCTCGGGGTGTGTGATGTCGTACTCCTCCTTCCAGGCCCAGGCCTCGTGGCTCCACCACGGGCGGCGCTTGTAGCCGCCGCCCTCGACGAAGTGCAGGAAGGTCGCGTTGGTGATCGGCGTGCGGCCGATGCGGAAGGCGGGCAGCTCGGCGCGGTGGCGCGGGCGCTCGTTGTCGTAGGCGTAGCGGCCCTCATCCGCCCCGAGCTCGCACGGCCCCGCCGGGACCTCGACGGATTCGAGGCCGGTGTGGCCGCCGGGCGCCTCCGGCCGCACCGCGCGCGGCACGGTGGGAGCGGGGGAGAGGCGGGCCATCTCGATCGCCTGCAGCATCGTCTCCTGGTGCTGGTCCTCGTGGCGGACCACGAGGTCGTGCAGCAGCGAGTCCTCCACCGGGACGCGAGCGCGCACGTCGTCGAGGTAGGCGAGCGCCTGCGCGCGGTCGAGCAGCGGCAGGTCGCCGCGCACGGCGCGCGGCGTCTCGAACGCGTCGTACATGGCCGCCAGCTCCGGCCGCGTCAGCGGCAGACCAGCGTGCCGGTGCACGAGCCACAGCTCCTCGTAGGCCGCGATGTGCGCGAGATCCCACACCAGCGGGCTCATGATCTCGTTGTGCTGGGTCTCGACGTCGGCGTCGCTGAACCCGGCCACGAGGGCCAGCGTGCGCTCCCTCGCCTCGGCCAGGGCGTCGGCGGTCGGCGACAGGCGCATCTCAAGCAGGCTACAGATCCGGTTTCGCCGGCTTGTTCAGACGGTGCGACGCTTGCGCCACACGTCTACCACCTCGCGCACCGAGGCCGTGCGCCACGAGATGCGGGAGTCGAGCGGCCGCACGACGAGCTCGAAACGCCCTGATTCCAGCTGCTCCAGCTCGGTCACCAGCGCGTGGAAACGGCGGCCCTTCTTGTCTATCAGCACGATGTCGCCGGCCCCGATGCTCTTCGAGGTCGTGCGCCGCGCAGGCGGCTCGCCGGGGACGTCGATCAGGCTCGTCTGCTCCACCGGCCGGAAGCTACGTGCCGGGCCGGATGGAAGCCTGCGCCAGCAGCGCGGCGCCGATGCAGCCGGCGCGGTCGCCGAGCGCGGCCGGCACGAGCCGCGGCACGGGCTGGAACGTCAGATGGCGCGCCAGGCGGTCGTTCAGCGGGTCGAAGAGGGCGGCCCCGGCGCGCGACAGGCCACCGCCGATGACCACCGCCTCGGGTGCAAGCACGCTTGCAATCCACGCCAGCGCCGCCGCCAGCGCGTCGAGCGCCTCGTCCCAGACGGCGAGCGCGTCGGGGTCGCCGGCGGCCAGCACCTCGGCCGCGCCCGCCGCCGGGCGCCCTGACCGCGCCGTGTAGCGGCGGGCGATCGCCGCCGCCGAGGCGATCGCCTCGAGGCAGCCGGAGCCGCCGCAGGCGCACGGCTCGTCATGGCCAGCCGGCGTGTGCCCGATCTCGCCGGCGTATCCGTCGCCGGCGTGCAGGCGCCCGCCGAGGACGATGCCGGCGGCGATACCGGTGCCGATCGAGAGGTAGACCACGTCGCGCATGCCGCGCGCCGCGCCGATCCGCGTCTCGGCCAGGGCGCCGGTGCGCACGTCGTGGCCGAGCACGACCGGCAGCCCGCAGCGGTCGGAGACCTGCGCCACGAACGGCACGTCGCGCCAGCCGAGGTTCTCGGACCACACGGCCACGCCGCGCTCCTCGTCGACGACGCCGGGGATCGCGAGCCCGATCGCGGCGGCCGGCCGCCACTCGTCGACCAGCTCCGCCACCGCGTCCACGATCCCCGCCGGGGTGTCAGGGGTGGGCCGCGCGTGGAAGGCGATGGGTTCGCCGTCGACGAGCGTCGCCTTCATGTCGGTCCCGCCGACGTCGATGCCGACCACGCGGGCCATCAGCTGATCAGCGACCGCGCGATACCTCGTCCCACACCGCGCGGTGCAGGCTGACGTTCGCCTCGCGGTCGGTGCGGACGGCGACGATCCTCGTGTGGTCCGCCGCCAGGGCGCCGGCGAGCGCGAAGCGGAACTCCTCGACGGTCTCGGCGACCACGTAGCTGCAGCCGAACAGCGCCGCAGCGTGCGCGAAGTCGAGCCCGTGCGGCGTGGCGACGTGCTCGACGAAGTCCTCGCCCTGTCCGCTGACCGGCAGGAAGTGGAAGATCCCTCCGCCGTCGTTGTGCAGCAGGACGATGGTCAGCTTGCGCCGGGAGGCCTGGATGAGTCCGCCGAGGTCATGGATCAGCGCGATGTCGCCGATGAGGAGCACGACGGGACCGTCTGCGACCGTGGCGACCCCGAAGGCGGTCGAGACGGTCCCGTCGATTCCATTGGCCCCGCGGTTGGAGAGCACGCGCGGCGGCTGCTCGCGGGCGGGGAAGAACGTCTCGACGTCGCGCACCGGCATCGATGAGGCGACCACCAGCGTCGCCTCCGGCGGCAGCGTCGATCCGAGCTCGGCCGCCACGCGCGGCTCGCTGAGGCCGGCGGGGGCCAGCGCTGTCGCGATCGCGACAGCGGCCGCGCGGTCGGCGCGGTGCCAGCGCTCGAGCCAGGCGCGGTCGCGACCCTTGACATCGAGCGCCTCGACGGTGGCGCGCGGGTCGGCGGTGAGGATGGTCGCCACGGCGCCGCCCGGGTCCTGCCACGCGCTCTCGGGGTCGAAGGCGACCTGCAGCGCCTCGTCCATGCCGTGCAGCCAGGTGCGCAGCGGCTTCGAGGTCGGCAGGTCGCCGACGCGCAGCACGAGCTGCGGCTCGTGCAGCGCGGCCCAGTCGGGGTCGCGCAGCAGCGCGTCGTAGTGCGCGATGGCGGCCGGGCCGCGGCGGGCGCCGGACAGCGGGTCGGCGAGCAGCGGGATGCCCGCGCGGTCGGCGAACGCGGCCAGCGCGGGGCCGAGGGCGGGATCGCGCTCGGCGCGGCCGGCGACGATCACGGCGTGCGGGCGCGCCTCGAGCTCGGCGCGCAGGCCGTCGACCAGCGCCCGCGGCGGGTCGCCGGCGGCGCGCGGGCGCGTCACCCACGGGCGCCCGCCGGCGCGGCCGCTGTCGTCGTCGGGCAGCGGGCCGTCGGGCACGAGCGGCTCGCGCAGCGCGAAGTTCAGATGGACCGGACCGGGCCGGCCGCCGACCGCGGTCCAGAAGGCGCGGCACGCGAGCTGGCGCAGCCAGCGCAGCCGCTCCGGCGTGGCGGGCTGCGAGTCGACCTCGAGGTACCACTTGGCGGCGCCGCCGTAGAGCTTGACCTGGTCGATCGCCTGCCCAGCGCCGAGGTCGCGCAGCTCGGGCGGGCGGTCGGCGGTGAGGACGATCAGCGGCACGCGCGCCTCGTGCGCCTCGATCACGGCGGGCGTGTAGTTGGCCGCCGCGGTGCCCGAAGTGCACGCGAGCGCGACCGGCACGCCGGTCGCCTTCGCGATCCCGAGCGCGAAGAAGCCCGCGCTGCGCTCGTCGAGGTGGGAGGTCGCGCGGATCCGCGGCTCGCGGGCGAGCGAGAGCACGAGCGGGGTCGAGCGCGAGCCAGGGGAGGTGCAGGCCTCTTTCAACCCGCACCGGGCGAGCTCGTCGACGAAGGCGCGGAGGCCGATGTACGTGT
This sequence comes from uncultured Solirubrobacteraceae bacterium, assembly GCA_963835525.1. Taxonomy (GTDB): domain Bacteria; phylum Actinomycetota; class Thermoleophilia; order Solirubrobacterales; family Solirubrobacteraceae; genus DASSUW01. Next base: position 456,174 of record CAWIFM010000004.1, on the reverse strand, counting down.
CGTTGGACATGATTGGCGGCGTGGCGACGCTCGTCCTCCTCCATGGCTTCACCCAGACGCGGCAGAGCTGGCGGCGGACGGTAGCGGCGCTTGGCGGACGCTATCGCGCGCTGACGCCCGACCTCCCCGGCCACGGCCAGGCCTCCGAGCGCCGCCCGGCCTCGTTCGCGGCGTGCGCCGCCTACGTGCGCGCGCTCGCCGACGGGCCGTGCACGCTGGTGGGCTATTCGATGGGCGGACGCATCGCGCTGTACACGGCGCTTGCCTTCCCGGGGCTCGTCGAGCGGCTCGTGCTCGTCGGCGCCAGTCCGGGCATCGAGGACGCGGCCGAGCGCGAGGAGCGCCGGCGCGCCGACGCCGAGCTGGCCGACCGGATCGAGGCGATCGGCGTCGAGGCGTTCGCCGAGGATTGGGGCGCCCAGGCGCTGTTCGCGGGCCAGGACGCGCGCGTCGCCGCCGCCGCGCACGCCGACCGGCTGCGCAACACGGCGCCAGGCCTGGCGGCCGCCCTGCGCGGGCTCGGCACCGGCGTCATGGAGCCGCTGTGGGGCCGGCTCGGCGAGTTGCGCATGCCGGTCACGCTCATGGTCGGAGAGCGCGACGCCAAGTTCCGCGCGGTCGCCGAGCGGATGGCGCCGGCGATCGCGGGCAGCCGCATCGAGCTGGTCGCGCGGTCGGGACACGCGACGCAGCTCGAGCGGCCGGAGGCGGTGGCGGCGGCCATAGCCGCCGCCATTTCTTCCCCCCTCAGCGGTGGCGAGGCCTGAAGACCTCGTAGACGGTGCCGAGCGACAGCGAGACGACGTAGAGGTCCCCGTCGTCGCCGGTCTGAATGTCCGTGGCGGTCCCGAAGTTGCGCCCGAAGAGGAGCGACTCGCTCTCGGTGATCTGCCACTTCTCCGTGTTGTCCGCGACGCCGTCTGCCAGCCGCGGATCGTTGGTGTCGACGTCGCGCCGGTCCCGCGTCAGGTTGAAGCGGAACAGGTGGCCGCCCTCGAGCCGCGCCGTCGAGCCGCCCATGAACAGGTCGTTCTCGTAGCCGCGGCCGAGGTCGTCGGAGTCGAGGAACCCGATGCCGCCGGGGCCGACCTCGTACTTCCAGCTCAGCTCCGGGTCGCTGAAGAACGCGCCCGGGAGCATGTACATGCGGGCCAGCGCGTCGGCCGGCGTGTCGGCGATGTTGGTCGGCAGCCAGCGGACCTGCTGGAGGCCGAAGTAGCCGTTCGGGGTGCCCGGCTGCGGCACGGTGGGATCGGTCTCGATCGCCTTGAACTGCGCGACGCGGCCGATCGGGCCCATGGCCTGGACCCAGCCGGAGTTCATGCCCGGCCGGACGCGGTTGAGCTCGCTGAACGAGTCGTCGCCGTTCTCCTGCTCCCACAGGTCGCCGGACTTCGGGTCGAACGCCATGCCGAAGCTGTTGCGGATGCCGTAGGCGAACAGCTTCTGGACGTTCTCGCCGACCTCGCCGCCCATCGTGCGGCCGGCCCGCCAGAACGGGTTGTCGCGCGGGGCGTCGCCGTCGTCGTCGAGCCGGACGATCACGCCGGTGCGGTGCAGGTCGTCGATCTCCGGGCCGCCGAACTGGTCGTCGAAGATGCCGGGCCCGAACGGGCCGTCGGGCAGGTTCTGCGTGTTGCCGCGCCGGCCGGTGTCGCCGACGATCGCGTACAGCTTGCCGTCGGGGCCGAAGCGGATGACGCCGCCGTTGTGGTTGCCGCGCAGCGGCTGGTTGGCGTCGGCCTGGAAGGCACGGAACTTGATGATGTTGCGGTCGAACTCGAGCTGTCCGTGCTCCCACTCGAAGCGGTCGACGCGGTTGGCCATCAGCCGCACGCCGTCACCGGCGGCGGTGTCGGCCCCGGTCCTGCTCTGGCTCCAGAACAGGTAGACCCACCCGTTCTTCTTGAACTTCGGGTGCAGCGCGATGCTCAGCAGGCCGCGCTCCGAGTTCGAGTTGACGGCGAGGTCGAGCACCGTGCTGACGTCGCCGTCCCTGACGCGCTTGACCTGGCCGCTCGCCTTCTCGAGCACCAGGAAGTCGTCATCGCCGAGGAAGGCCATCGAGACCGGCTGGGCGAGCCCCGAGACCGCGGGGCGTACCGCGAGATCGGGGTCGAGCACCTCCGGCGTCTGCGCCGCCGCCGTTCCCGTGACCGCCAGCGGAACTGCTACGGCGAGCGTGAGAGCCCGCCGCGTCCATCGCATGCCGCGTCCCATCGAGCAAACCCCCTCCTGCTAGGTGGATACTCAGACGGAGGGGCGTACGCACGGCGGCGCGGCCGGGTTCGTTGAGTTCACTCAACGATCACGGATAGGCCATCAGCAGCACGCAGTGCGTGGTCTCGAGCGCCTCGTAGATGTGCGGGACGTCGGCGCCGAAGGTGATTAGGTCGCCCGCCTCGAGCAGGACGGGGCCGTCCTGAGGGCCGGCTCGGAGGCGGCCGACGACGACCACGAGGTGCTCGAGCACCCCCGCGTGGTGGGCGTCGGCGTGGCGGACGGCGCCCTGCTCGAGGTCGAGCGCGTAGAGGTCGAACGTTCCGCGCCCGTGCGAGGCGGTCAGCAGGCGGCCGGCCCAGCCGGGCGTCTCGGCCGAGTGCATGGGCGGGACGTCGGCGGCGCGCACCACGCGCAGCGACGGCTGCGCCTCGTCGACGATCCGCGCGAACGGGACCTGGAGCGCGGCGGCGATCGCCCACAGCGTCTCGACGCTCGGGTTGCCCTTGCCGGACTCGAGCTGCGCGAGCGTCGACTTGCCGAGACCGGCCTCTGAGGCCAGGTCGGCGAGCGTCATGTCCGCCTGCATCCGAAGGGCGCGGACGTTCGCCGCGACCGTCCGGACGAACGTGTCTACCGACTGTTGTTCCATTTCGCTGGACAAAGTTCCATCTTGATGGATACAATTCCATCATCATGGAAGCGGCCACCATTATGACGGACGTTCCTGTTCGGCGGCAAGCCCCGTCTTCCTTCGCCGCCGGCGCGCGTGCGACGGCCCCGCTGGCCATCGCCGTGGTGGCGTTCGGCGCCTCCTACGGGATCCTGGCCCGCGACGCCGGCATGGGCATCGTGGCGCCGATCGTGATGTCGCTCACCACCTTCGCCGGATCCGCGCAGTTCGCCGTCGCCTCGGTGCTCGAATCGGGCGGCGCGGTGGCCGCGGCCATCGTCGCGGCGGTCCTGCTCAACCTGCGCTACCTGGCGATCGGCGTCTCGGTCGCCCCGGCGCTGCGCGGCTCCGCACCGCGCCGCGTGGCCGAGGCGCAGCTGGCCGTCGACGAGTCATGGGCGGTCGCCTCGCGCAACGGACGGGTGGACCGAGGCCGGCTGCTCGGCGCCGGCAGCGTGCTGATGGCCTCGTGGATCGGCGGCACCGTGGCCGGCACGCTCGGCGGGAGCGCTCTGGGCGATCCGGCCGACTACGGGCTCGACGCCATGTTCCCGGCGCTCTTCCTCGCCCTGCTGGTCGGCCAGCTCGACGGCCGCCGCGCGCGGGTGGCAGCGCTGGCGGGCGGCCTGATCGCGTTGGCCCTGACGCCGCTCGTGCCACCCGGGCTGCCGATCGTCGCCGCCGCGCTCGGCGCGGTGCTCGCCTTGAGGGTGCGCGCATGAGCGCCGCCTGGCTCGCCGTGCTCGTCGTGGGCGTCGCCACGATCGCGCTGAAGGGCGCCGGCACGCTCGTGTTGGCGGGGCGGCCGCTGCCGCGGCCGGCCGCCGCGATCATGCCGCTGCTCGCGCCGTGCCTGCTGGCGGCGCTGGTGGTCGGGCAGACGATGGCCGACGGTCGGGCGCTGGTGTTGGACGCCCGCGTGGCCGGTGTGGCCGCTGCGGCGGTTGCCTTGGCTTTGAGGGCGCCGCTGCTGGTGGTGCTGGGTTGTGCCGCGGGCGTGGCTGCCGCGGCTCGTGCGCTCGGCGCTGCGTAGCGAACGTCAACCCCGGCATTGAGGGGGTGGAGATCGGCAGGCCGGGCGGCCGATCCCACGCCGCCCTACCCAGCCGCAGTTGACGTTCAGAGGCGGTGCTGCGGCTCAAGCGACCGCGCAAGCGCCAGCGTCGCCGCCCCGAGCGGCGCCTCGGTGACCTCATACGCCGAGAGCACCGCCCGCTCGACGTCGTCGACACCCACACCTGCAACCTCGTCGGCAACCGCGCCCACCGTCGCGGGATCCATGTCCAGCTCCAGTGCCGCGTACACGTCCACGAGCACGCCCCGCAACCGATCCGCCCCCGACACCGCCACAGACGCGGCCAGCAGCGACGCGTGCCGCAGCACCCGCTGCGCCGTCCCCACCAGCTTCACCGCCCCACGAGCGTTCACCGTGAACTCGCCCGGGCAGAACTCGCGCGGCACAGGACCGACGCGGGCGTCCACGCCCAAGGCCCGCAGCGCGCGAGCCACCCGGTCCCCGGACAAGGCGAAGCGCGAGTGCATCCCCGCGATCGGGTCAACCTCCCCGAACAGCTCGTCGAATCCCAGGCAGCCCTCGTGGTAGGCCACCGCATGCCCGCCGGGCGCGCGCAGCACCGGCTCGAACCCGTGCCGCCGCGCCGCCTCCACCGCCGCACCGAACCCGGGGCGCAGCCGGTCGAGCCGCCCGAAGGCCACCGTCGGCGCCGGCCGGTACACGCGCAGGACCGCATCGAACGCCCCAGAGTTGACCTGCTCGACCAGCGCGTGCGCCACCGCCACCTCCAAGGCCGGCGGCCGCGGCGACCGCTCGACGACCGCGATCACGGGCCGAGCAGCCCGGGCCCGGCCGGCACCGCGATCTCGCCGTCCCGCGGCGCCAGCAGATCCACGTCCTCGAAGGTTCCCAGCGTGGCCAGGCCGCAATAGGCCACCGGCCCCGAGGCCCGCAGCCCCGCCGCGGCGTGCAGCCCGGCAGCGATGCCCAGAGGCCCGTCCAGCGACGACGCAACGTAGACCTTCGTCCCGGCCGCGCGCGCCGCGCGGGCGTCGCGCAGCAGCCCGGAGATCCCGCCGCAGCGGGAGATCTTGAGGCAGACGGCGTCGGCGGCGCCGGAGCCGGGGGCGCCGCGCTCAGCGGCCGTCTCGTCCATCGCCACCGGCACGGGCGACCGCACGCGCGTGGCCCGCATCGCCTCGAGGCCGTGGACCGGCTCCTCGCACAGCTCGATGCCGGCCGGAGCCAGCGTGCGCAGGTGCGCGACCGCCTCGTCCGGGCTCTGCCACGCCCCGTTGGCGTCGACCCGGATCGCCATCTTGTCGCCGACCGCGGCGCGCACGGCGGCCAGCCGCCCCGCGTCGTCGCCGATCCCCACCTTCAGCTTCAGGCAGCGGAAGCCGGCCTCGGCGCAGCGGGCGGCCGCCTCCGCCGCGCTCGCGCGGTCAGGCACTCCGATCGTCGCGTTGACGGCGACCGAGCGCACCGCGCCCGCCGCGATCAGCTGCGCCACCGGGAAGCCGGTCCGCCGGCCCGCGCGGTCCCACAGCGCGAGGTCGATCGCCGCCAGCGCCTGCGGCAGCGGACGCTCCGCGGCGCACGCGGCCAGCAGCTCGGCGTGCGTGGAGCGCGGGCTGGCGCGCGCGAGCACCGCCTCGTACGCATCCAGAGCCGCGATCACGGACGCCAAAGAGACCCCGTCATAGGGCTCGAGCGGCGCGGCCTCGCCCATCCCGAAGTCGCCGTCGCCGAAGTCGACCCGCACGCGCAGCACCTCGCGCTCGGCCAGCTCACCCCAAGCCGCGCGCAGCGGCGCGCGGAGCGCAAACCGGACGGAGTCGACCGTGAGCTCGGCCATCAGCTCGCCAGGATCCCAGCGGAGAGCAGAGCGCAGAACACGAGCTGCAGCATCCCGGTCCGCGCCAGCCCTCCATTCAGGGACGGCCCGTCGGTCCGCGTGCGCACCGTGCGCACGACCGGCACGGCGAGCGGAAGGGCGAGCAGCGGCAGCAGCACCCACGCGGAAAGCTCGTCCGAGCCCAGCAGCCAGGGCAGCGGCGCGCACACGAAGGCCCCGTAGACCATCACGGCGTACAGGGTCCGCGCCCGCGCGCGGCCGAGCCGTACGGCCAGCGTGCGCTTGCCGGCGCGGCGGTCGGTCTCCAGGTCGCGCACGTTGTTGACCACCAGGATCGCCGACGCCAGCAGCCCGACCGGCACGGCGAACACGAACGCCTCCCACTCGAGGCGCTCGACCTGCGCGAAGTAGGAGCCGGTGACGGCCACGACACCGAAGAAGAGGAACACGAACACCTCGCCCAGGCCCTCGTAGCCGTACGGCCGCGGACCGCCGGTGTAGAGCACGCCGGCGAGGATCGAGGCGACGCCGATCAGCAGCAGCTCCCAGCCGGCCGTCGCGATCAGGTAGGCGCCCGCCAGCACGGCCAGGCCGAAGGCGACATAGGTCGCCACCAACACCTGGCGCGGAGGCACGAGCCCGCCCGCCGTGACCCGCACCGGTCCCAGCCGGTCCTCGGTGTCGGCGCCGCGGCGGGCGTCGGAGTAGTCGTTCGAGAGGTTGGTGCCGACCTGGATGAAGAGCGCGCCGAGCATCGCCGCCACGAAGGTCAGCACGCGAAACGTTCCCTCCGTCGCCGCGAGCGCGGTGCCCACCAGCACCGGGGCGACCGCCGCCGGCAACGTCCGCGGACGCGCCGCCATGAGCCAGATGTGGAGCGCCCTCAAGGTCGTCGGGGGAACTGCGTGAAGTCGGGCTTGCGCTTCTCCTTGTACGCGTCGCGGCCCTCCTTGGCCTCCTCGGACGCGTAGAAGAGGAGGTTCGCGTCGTGCGCGAGCTGCTGGATCCCGCTCAGCCCGTCCTCGGCGGCGTGGAAGCTCGCCTTCAGCAGCCGCAGGGAGAACGGAGAGAGCTCGAGCATCTCGCGGCACCACTGCACCGTCTCAGCTTCGAGCTCGTCGAGCGGTACCACGGTGTTGACGAGCCCCATCTCCAGCGCCTGCTGCGCGTCGTACTGGCGGCACAGGAACCAGATCTCCTTCGCCTTCTTCACGCCGACCGTGCCGGCCAGCAGCGAGGCGCCGAAGCCGCCGTCGAACGACCCGACGCGCGGGCCGGTCTGGCCGAAGCGCGCGTTGTCGGCCGCGATCGTCAGGTCGCAGACGAGGTGCAGCACGTGGCCGCCGCCGACCGCGTAGCCGGCCACCATCGCCACCACCGGCTTGGGCAGCCGGCGGATCTGCACGTGCAGGTCGGTGACGTGGAAGCGGCCGACCTTGGCGCCCTCGGGCACGTAACCGGTGTCGCCGCGGACGCGCTGGTCGCCGCCCGAGCAGAAGGCGAGCGGGCCCTCGCCGGTCAGGATGATCACGCCGACGTCGGTGTCCTCGCGCGCCTGCTCGAGCGCGCGCGAGATCTCGACGATCGTCTGCGGCCGGAACGCGTTGCGGACCTCCGGCCGATCGATCGTGATCTTGGCGATGCCGTCGGGCGAGGTCTCGTAGCGGATGTCCTCGTAGTCGCCGGCTGCGATCCAGGTGACGGTCAAGGCAGAGACACTAGCCTCCTCCTCGATGGAGCCATGGCTGGAGCGCGCGGCGGCCCTGCACCCGGACCGGACCGCGGTCGAGGCGCCCGACGGCTCGCTCACCTACGCCGCGCTGCTCGAGCGCGCGCGACGGGTCGAGCTCGACGGCGAGCCCGTGCCGATCGCGCTGCCGCCGGGACTCGACTTCGCCGTGACGCTCCACGCCTGCCTGATCGCGCGCCGCGCGGCGATGCCGGTGGATCTGCGCGAACGCGTGCGACCGGCGGCTCCCGCGAGCGTCGGCCCGGACGTCGCGCTGGTCATGCACACCTCGGGCACCACCGGGCGGCCCACGTCCGTCGAGCTCACGTACGAGCAGATCCTCGCGCAGGCGCTGGGCACCGCCGAGGCGCTCGGCGTCACCGACGACGAGCGCTGGCTGTGCCCGCTGCCGCTGAGCCACGTCGGCGGCCTGATGGTGCTGCTGCGGTCCGTGATCTACGGCACGACCGCGGTGATCGGGCCGCCGGAGCGCGACGACGTCACGCTCGCGTCGATGGTGCCGACCCAGCTCGCCCGCCTGACCGGCCCGCCGCCGCCGGCCCTGAGAGCCGTGCTGCTGGGCGGCGCGGCGCCCGACCGCAGCGCGCTCGAGGCCGGGTGGCCGGTGGCGCGCACCTACGGGCTGACCCAGGCCTGCTCGTCGGTGACGATCGGCGAGATCGGCGACGTCGAGACGTCGGGCCGGCCCATCCCGGGCGTCAGCGTTTCGATCGCCCCCGACGGCGAGATCGTGGTCGACGGCCCCACCGTCCAAGGGACGCTGCACACCGGCGATCTCGGCCGCCTCGACGACCGCGGCCGCCTGGTCGTCGCCGGCCGCAAGGCCGACACGATCGTCAGCGGGGGCGAGAACGTCGCGCCGGCGGAGGTCGAGGCTGTGCTGCTCGAGCACCCAGCAGTGGTCGAGGCCGGCGTGTTCGCGCGCCCGCACCCGGAGTGGGGCGAGGCGGTCACCGCGCGCGTCGTCCTACGCTCGCACGCCACCGAACGCGAGCTGCGCGACTGGGTGGGGGAGCGGCTCGCGCGCTTCAAGGTCCCCAAGGCGATCGAGGTGGCCGACACGCTCCCGCGCACGGCATCCGGCAAGCTGCTGCGAAGAGAGATGACATGAGCTACCGCCAGGAGAACCGACGCCGCTGGCAGACCGTGGCCGCCGGCTGGGAGAAGCACGCCGACGAGATCCGGCGCGACACGATGCCGGTGACGAGCTGGATGCTCGACGCGATCGGGCCGCAGCCGGGCCACCAGCTGCTCGAGATCGCGGCGGGCATCGGCGACACCGGGTTCCTGGCCGCCGAGCTGATCGAGCCCGGCGGCACGCTGATCACCTCCGACCTCGTGCCCGAGATGCTGACCGCCGCCCAGCGCCGCGCCGAGCAGCTCGGGCTGAGCAACGTGCGCTTCCGCCAGATCGACGCCGAGGCGATCGACCAGCCGGCCGCGAGCCTCGACGGCGTCCTCTCCCGCTTCGGCTACATGCTGATGACCGACGCCGAGGCCGCGCTCAAGGACACCCGGCGCGTGCTCAGGCCCGGCGGGCGGCTGGCGCTCGCCGCCTGGGGCGACCCCGCCGACAACCCGTGGACCGTCCTGCCCGTCCGGGAGCTGCAGGAGCGCGGCCTCGTCGAGCCGGTGCCGCCGGGTCCCGGCCAGTTCGCCTGGGCGCCGGAGGGCACGATCGAGGAGAACCTCGACGCGGCGGGCTTCGTCGAGTACGACGTCGAGTCGCTGCCGTTCACCGTGCGCTACGCGTCGGTGCGCGATTGGTGGGACACCGCCAACGACATCTCGCTGCGCGTGCAGGAGCGGGCGCGCCGCGACCAGGACGACGAGATCGTGCAGGCGCTCGCCGACCGCGCACGGCCCTGGACCGCCGAAGACGGGTCGCTGGAGCTCCCCGCGAGGACGTGGGTGGCGGCGGCGACCGCGTAGTCTGACGCCCCTATGTACTACGACAACGACGCGGACCTGGACCTGCTCAAGGGCAAGACGGTCGCCATCCTCGGCTACGGCTCGCAGGGCCACGCCCACTCACTGAACCTGAAGGACTCCGGCGTCGACGTCGTCGTCGGCCTGCGTCCTGACTCGTCCTCCGTCGAGAAGGCCCAGTCGAGCGGCCTGGAGGTCACCGACGTCGCCGACGCGGCCTCGCGCGGCGACGTCGTCATGGTGCTGCTGCCCGACGAGAGGCACGGGCAGGTCTGGAACGAGCAGATCCGCGACGGGATCGCCCCCGGCAAGACGCTGCTCTTCGGCCACGGGTTCTCCGTCCACTACGGCGAGGTCGAGCCCCCGCCGGAGGTCGACGTCGCGCTCGTCGCGCCCAAGGGCCCCGGCCACCTCGTGCGCCGCCAGTACCTCGAGGGCAGCGGCGTCCCCGGCCTCGTCGCCATCCACCAGAACGCCTCCGGCAACGCGCTCGAGCTCACGCTCGCCTACGCCAAGGGCATCGGCTGCACGCGCGGCGGCGTGATCGAGACCACGTTCAAGGACGAGACCGAGACCGACCTGTTCGGCGAGCAGGCCGTCCTCTGCGGCGGCGTGTCCGAGCTGGTCCAGGCCGGCTACGAGACGCTCGTCGACGCGGGCTACGACCCCAAGCTCGCGTACTTCGAGTGCCTGCACGAGCTCAAGCTGATCGTCGACCTGATGTACGAGAAGGGCCTCAGCGGCATGCGCTTCAGCGTGTCCAACACGGCCGAGTACGGCGACTACACGCGCGGCAAGCGGATCATCTCCGACGACACGCGCCAGGCGATGAAGGACGTGCTCGGCGAGATCCAGTCGGGCGCGTTCGCGCGCGAGTGGATCGCCGAGAACCGCGCCGGCCAGGAGAACTTCAAGCGCATGCGCGAGGAGCAGGCCGACCACCAGATCGAGCGCGAGGGCAAGGAGCTGCGCTCGATGATGGACTGGATCGAGACGGAGTTCTGAGCGACGAGCCGACGACATCCGGCTGGCTTCCGCCGCAGGCGCCCGGCGGCCGGCCGGCGCCGCTGTTCGAGTCCGCGCCCGAGCACGAGCCCGAGCCCGAGCCGCCGGTGCCGGTGCGCGGCGGCCGAGCGCCCGATCATCTTCCAGACGCCGGCGCGGGAGTCCAACGGCGCTGCCACCACGTCGCTGATCCTCGGCATCCTCGGCGTCGTGGTCCTGCTGTTCACGGCCGGCGTCGGGTTCCTGTTCTCGCTGCCGATGTCGATCGCGGCGTGGATCATGGGCGCCCAGGGCCGCAAGGCCGTCACCAGCGGAAAGACCACCTACGGGGACGGGCTCGCCCACGCGGGCGTCATCCTCGGCATCGTCGGCGTCGTCCTCGGCATCGTCGGGATGATCGTCTGGGTCGCGCTGATCGCCTCCGGGCTCGACCTCGAGGAGCTGCGGCGCGACCTCGAGGAGCGTTCGAGGTCTCGCTAACCTGCGCCCGACCTCCCTATGACGCCCAATCCCTTCACCAAGCAGTACCTCATGACCGCGGGCCCGACGCCGATCCCGCCCGCCGTGTCGCAGGCGATGGCCGCGCCGATGCTCTACCACCGCGCGCCCGCCTTCGACGAGGTCTACGAGCGCGTGCTCACCGCGCTCCCGGCCGTCTTCCGCACCTCCAACGACGTGCTCGCCTTCGCCGCGAGCGGGTCGGGCGCCATGGAGTCGGCCGTCGCCAACCTCGTCCGCCCGGGCGACAAGGTGCTGGCCTGCGCGGCCGGCAAGTTCGGCGAGCGCTGGATCCAGCTCTGCGAGGCCTACGGCGCCGAGCTCGTCCGCTACGAGCCCGGCTGGGGCGAGCGGCTCGACCCGGCGGAGATCGACCGCCTGCTGACTGACGACGTCAAGGTCGCCTTCGCCACGCTGAGCGAGACCTCGACCGGCGTCGTGCACGACGTCCAGGCGATCGCCGAGGTCGCCGCCAAGCACGGCGTCATCCTCGCCGTCGACGCCGTCTCGGGCCTTGGCGCGGCCGAGCTGCGCCAGGACGAGTGGGGCGTCGACGTCGTCGTGGCCGGCTCTCAGAAGGCGCTGATGTGCGCGCCCGGGCTCGCCTTCGCGTCGGTCTCCTCGCGCGCCCTGGAGTACGCCTCCTCGCGCCCCGGCGGCCGCTACTACTTCGACTGGGGCCGCACGGCCAAGAGCCAGGCCAAGGGCGCCAGCCCGTTCACCCCGGCCGTGTCCCTGTTCCTCGGGCTCGACGTCGCGCTGCAGCTGATCGAGCAGGAGGGCCTGGACGACGTGATGGCCCGCCACCGGCTGCTGGCCCGCGCGACCCGCGCCGGCGTCGCGGCCATGGGCCTCGAGCTGTTCGGCGACCCCGACGAGCGCTCGACGGTGGTGACCGCGATCGAGCTGCCGGAGGACGTCGACGGCGGCAAGGTCCCCGGCGCTCTGCGACGGCTCGGGATCACCGCCAACGGCGGCCAGGACCACCTCAAGGGCCGGATCCTGCGGATCGCCCACTGCGGCTACTTCGGCGCCTTCGACATCCTGACGTCGCTCTCGGGCCTGGAGATGGTGCTGCACCAGCTCGGACGCGAGGTCGAGCACGGGGCCGGGCCGGGCGCCGCCCAGCGCGTGTTCCTCGAGGCCGGCGTCCCAGCCGCGGCGTGACCGCCCCTGAGCTGACCGCGCCGATCCGCGTCCTCGTCGCCGAGCAGATCGCCGACACCGGCGTGCAGATGCTGCGCGACCGGTTCGACGTCGACCTCGGGCTCGACTGGAGCGCCGAGGAGCTGGCCGAGCGGATCGGCGAGTACGACGCCATCCTCATCCGCTCGGCGACCAAGCTGACCGCCGACCTGATCGACCGCGCGGACCGCATGAAGGTCATCGGCCGCGCCGGCGTGGGGGTCGACAACGTCGACGTCGAGGCGGCCACGCGCCGCGGCATCATCGTCGCCAACGCGCCGGCCTCGAACGTCATCACCGCCGCCGAGCACACCGTCGCGCTGCTCCTGGCGCTGGCCCGCAACGTCCCTCAGGCCCACAAGGCGCTCACCGGCGGGCAGCTGGGAGCGGTCCAAGTGGGGCGGGGTCGAGGTCTACGAGAAGACGCTCGGGCTGCTCGGCTTCGGCCGCATCGGCCAGCTCGTCGCCCAGCGCGCGCAGGGCTTCGGCATGCGCGTGATGGCCTTCGACCCGTTCGTCTCCGCCCAGCGCTTCCGCGAGCTGGGCGTCGACCAGGCCGCCACCTCCGACCAGCTCTACGCCGAGTCGGACTTCATCTCCATCCACCTGCCCAAGACGCCCGAGACGCGCGGCTGGCTCGACGCCGAGGCGCTGGCCAAGTGCCGCGACGGCGTGCGGATCGTCAACTGCGCGCGCGGCGAGCTGGTCGACGACGAGGCGCTCCGGGCGGCGCTCGACTCCGGCAAGGTCGCGGGCGCCGCGCTCGACGTGTTCACCCAGGAGCCGGTCACCGACCACCCGCTGTTCGGCTATTCCAACGTGGTCGTCACCCCGCACCTGGCCGCCTCCACTGCCGAGGCCCAGGACCGCGCGGGCGTCCAGACCGCCGAGCAGGTGGTCGCCGCGCTCACCGGCGGCGTCGTCTCGACCGCCGTCAACATTCCCGCGGTCAGCGCCGAGGACATGGAGGTGCTGGGGCCGTTCCTGCCCCTGGCCAGCGGCCTCGGCCGGGTGGCGATGGCGCTCGCCGAGTCAACGAGCGTCGACCGCGTCGAGCTCGAGTTCCTGGGCCGGATCGCCGAGCGTGACACGCGGCTGCTCACCCTGTCGGTGCTGAACGGCCTGCTGGCCGGCCACACCGACGAGGAGGTCAACCTCGTCAACGCGCCGTCGCTGGCCGAGCAGCGCGGCATCCAGGTCTCCGAGCGCAAGGAGCAGATCGCGCGCGACTTCGCCGACCTCGTGCGCGTGACCGTGATCGCGGGCGACCAGCGCACGCGCGTCGTGGGCACCACGCTCGGCCGCCAGCACCGCCCGCACCTGCTGGAGGCGTGGGGCCAGCGCTTCAACCTGCAGATGGACGAGGGCCACCTGGCGCTCTTCCACTACCAGGACGTGCCGGGCATGATCGGGCGCGTCGGCACCGTGTTCGGCCAGCACGGCGTGAACATCTCGTCGGCCGCCGTCGGCCGCGAGCCGCCCGGCTACGACGGCGAGGACCCGCGGCGACCTGGCGGTCATGGCGGTCACCACCGACGGGCCGATCCCGGCCGACGTGGTCGACGCGATCGTGGCGATGGAGGGCTTCGTCGCCGGCCGCGCGGTGGCGCTCGAGGGCTGACACTGGATAGGGTCGCCCGGTGGGTGAGGCAGAGGCCCCCGGGGGTTCGACCAGCGCGCATGGTCTGAAGGCGAACGCGATCGGGTTCACCGACGCGCTGGTCATCGGGCTCGCCTCGACCGCGCCCGCCTACTCGCTGGCGGCGGTGATCGGGCTCGTGGTCGTGGCCGTCGGCGTGCAGGCGCCGGCCGTGCTGCTCGCCTCGTTCGTCCCGATGTTCTTCATCGCGGCGGCCTTCTACTACATGAACCGCGCCGACCAGGACTGCGGCACGACGTTCTCGTGGGTCACGCGCGCGATGGGGCCGTGGTTCGGCTGGATCGGCGGCTGGGCGATCTGCACGACGGGCATCCTCGTGGTCGGCTCGCTGGCCGACGTCGCCGCCCGCTACGGGCTGCTGCTCGTCGGCTGGGACTCGGCGGCGGAGTCCAAGGGCGCGGTCACGGCGCTCGCGGTGGTGATCATCGCCCTGATGACCGCGGTCTGCGTGCTCGGCACCGAGCTCTCGGCGCGCCTGCAGAACGTGATGATCTTCGCCCAGGTGGTGGCGCTGCTGCTGTTCGCCGTCGTCGCGCTGACGAAGGGCGGCGAGCTCGACTTCTCGATGTCGTGGCTGTCGCCGTTCGCGCTCGAGGACACCGGCGTGCTGGTCAGCGGGCTGCTGATCGGCGTCTTCATCTACTGGGGCTGGGAGAGCGCGGTCAACCTGACCGAGGAGACCGAGGACTCCGAGACGACGCCCGGGCTCGCGGCGGTGCTCTCGACGGTGATCCTGCTCGTGACCTACGTCCTGGTCGCGGTGGCCGTGGTGGCGTTCGCGGGCCTGGACCGCGTCGGCGAGTTCGAGGACGACGACGCGATCCTCTCGACGCTGGCCGGCGACGTGCTCGGCTCGCCGCTCGACCAGCTCATCGTGATCGCCGTGCTGACGTCGGCGCTGGCCTCGACGCAGACCACCATCCTGCCCGCCTCGCGCACCGTGCTCTCGATGGCGCGCGGCGGCGCGATGCCGGAGTCGCTCGGGGCGATCCACCCGCGGTACCTGACGCCGCACGTCTCGACGATCCTGATCGGCGTGCTGGCGACGGTCTGGTACGTGCCGCTGAACCTGCTGTCGGAGAACTTCCTGTTCGACACGCTGTCGGCGCTGTCGCTGATGATCGCCTTCTACTACGCGCTCAGCGGCTACGCCTGCGTCATCTACTACCGGCACGAGCTCACCAAGTCGGTCACGAACTTCCTCTTCATCGGCGTCGCGCCGTTCCTGGGCGCCACCATTCTCGCGTTCCTGTTCGTGCGCTCCGTGAAGGATCTCGCGGACGCCGAGCTGTCCTACAGCGGCAGCGCCGTCTTCGGGCTCGGCCTGCCGCTCGTGATCGGCGCCGGCTTCCTGCTGCTCGGCGCCGTGCTGATGGTGCTGTGGCGGATCGGCAATCCGACGGGCTACTTCGAGCGCCGCGGGTGGGAGGCGGTCCATCCTGAGGTGGCCGCGGGCCGCGCCGAGCCAGAGCCGGTGCTCGACTGATGTTCGTCGTCGGCTACGACGACTCCGACGGCGCCCGCCGCGCGCTCGACGTGGCGATCGAGCTGGCGCGGCCGCTCGGCGAGTCGTTGGTCGTCGCCTTCGCCGCCCAGCCACCCGGCCGCGGCATCGGCGACGAGTACCGCTCGCACCTGGAGGCTCTGGAGGAGCGCGGCCGCGCCGTCACCGGCGCGGCCGTCGCGCGCGCAGCTGACGCGGGCGTCACCGCCGAGGCGGTCGTGGCCGACCGCAAGGTCGTCGACCTCCTGCTCGACCTCGCCGACGAGCACTCAGCGCGCGCGATCGTGGTCGGCACCTACGGCGAGAGCCCTTTGCGGGGCGCCGTGCTCGGCTCGACGCCGCACAAGCTGCTGCACCTCAGCAACGTGCCCGTCCTCGCGGTGCCGGCGTAGATCGCGCTACCGCGCGACCACGTGCTCGATCGCGCCCAAGGCCCGCGCGGTGCCGCGCAGGCTCGTGTAGAGCACGATCAGGCCGCTCGTGAGCAGCAGCTCGCCGGTGCCCTTCCGCCGTGCGGTCGTAACGAGATCCGTCATGTTCGCCATGGTGCCGCCCCCTGTGTCGAACAGGTACCGATGCGCGGTCCATGATGGGCGCCAGGCCGCTGGACCGTGTGTCGATTCAGTGGTCAGGCGCGCTTGAACGCGGCGCCGCGGGCCGCCGGGCGGCGGGCCGGGGTGGCGAGGCCGGCGACCCAGGAAGGGCTGTCGTCGGTCGGGGTGACGATGCGCTCGAGCGCGCTCACCACCGTCGGGTCGTAGCCGGTGCCGGCTTCCTCCTGCAGCAGCCCGAGGGCGCGCTCGGGCGTCCACGCCGCGCGGTAGACGCGGTCGGAGACGAGCGCGTCGTAGACGTCGCAGACGGCGAGGATGCGGGTCTCGATCGGCAGCTCGTCGCCCTTCAGCCCGTTCGGGTAGCCGGTGCCGTCGAGCCGCTCGTGATGGTCCGAGACCAGCCGGCGGACGGTCTCGGGGAAGCCGCCGAGCTCGTCGAGCAGCTTGCGGCCGGCGTTGGGG
Source organism: uncultured Solirubrobacteraceae bacterium (assembly GCA_963835525.1). Taxonomy (GTDB): domain Bacteria; phylum Actinomycetota; class Thermoleophilia; order Solirubrobacterales; family Solirubrobacteraceae; genus DASSUW01. The sequence goes on along the minus strand of CAWIFM010000004.1, from coordinate 439,861 downwards.
TGGCGGCGGATCTCGGTGAACTCGGCGTCGTCGAGCGGGCCGGGCTTCTGGAGGATCTCCAGCGGCACCGAGAGCTTGCCGACGTCGTGCAGCAGCCCGCCGACGGCGAGGTCGCGGCGCAGGCAGGCCGGGAGCTTGAGCTCCTCGGCGACGCGGGCGGCGAGCAGGGCGACGCGGCGCGTGTGCTCCTCGGTCGAGGCGTCCCGGTCGGCCAGCAGCTCGAGCAGGGCGCGGATGCGGGTCCCGAGGTAGGCCTCCTCTGCGGCGACCAGCTCGACCGTCGTGAGGTCGCCCACGAGCGGCCGCGAGGCGCCGACGCGCGCGAGGTCGAGGACGGTCGGGATGCCGATGAGGGCGATGCCACCGATCTCCAGCGCGTGGCCGGCATAGAAGGCGACGTTGCCGGGGCCCATCCAGAGCTGGGCGAAGAGCGCGACGGCGAGCCACGCGCACCCGGCCACGACCAGCAGGTCGGCGGGCCGGTGCGTCAGCGTGTGCGTGCGGACGGCGCGGTGGGAGAGGATCAGCAGGCAGCCGATGCCGAACACCAGGAGGCCGACGGCCGGCAGGCTGCCGGCCTTCGGGACCACTGGGACCATCGACGGGAAGGCGAGCGCCGTGGCGCCGAGGGCGAGGATGCCGACGGCCAGCACTGCCTGCAGGACGAGCAGCGGCGCGATCCGCTTCGGGCGACGCAGGGCGGGAATCGCGGTGAGGGCCAGCAGTCCGACGCCGACGGGGATCGAGAGCCCTCCGGCCAGGGCGATGACGCCGTTCATACCGGCGACCACCACGCCCGGCGTGGCGAACCCGTGCACCATCAGCAGCGCGGTCGTGGTGGAGAAGGCGGTGCCGAGCAGGATCACGCGGCCGTCGCGGGCGCGCACGCCGGCGAGGGTGAGGAGGATCGCCACGAAGGCGGCGGTACCGCCCGCCGTCACGACGGGCCAGAAGTGGGCCTCAGGCGTGAGGTCGACCGGCGTGTCGCCGATCGTCACGAGCACGAGCAGCGGCACCGCCGCGGCCGCGGCGGCGAGCAGGTGACCGGCCCGGAGCCGCTGGTGCCATCTCCCACGCATTCCGGCTCATATCGGCTCGAACGCTCCGGAGTTTGAGCGATCCGCCGGGCTCAGCCCGTCCGGACCGCGTCCCGCCGCGCCAATCTGCGCTGGAGCATCACGTTGAGGCCCATCAGGACCAGGACGATCAGCAGCAGGCCGGTGGCCAGCACGTTGACCTCCGGCGGCACGCCCTGGCGCGTCGCGCCGAAGATGAACAGCGGGAACGTGATCGTCTGTCCGGCGTTGAAGCTCGTGATGACGTAGTCGTCGACGGAGATGGCAGCGGCCAGCAGCGCGGCGGCGGCCACGCCCGGGGCGATCATCGGCAGCGTGACCTTGCGGAACGTCGTCCACTCGGTCGCCCCGAGGTCCATGGCGGCTTCCTCGATGTGGCGGTCCATCCCCTCCAATCGCGCCTTCACGGTCACCACCACGTACGACACCGTGAACATCACGTGGGCGATCACGATCGTCGCGAAGCCGGTGCTGACCGACGCCGTCAGGAACAGCGCCAGGAGAGCGGCGCCGATCACGACCTCGGGGGTCGAGAGCGGCAGGAAGACGAAGAAGTCGACCGTCGAGCGGCCGCGGAACCCGTAGCGCACGAGCGCCATCGCCATGAACGTCCCGAGCGCGACCGCGATCAGGGTCGAGATGATCGCGATGCCGAACGAGTTCTTCATCGCCGTCGCGAGGTCGGGGTTCGTGAACGGGTGGAGCCAGTGGTCGAGCGTGAAGCCCTGCCAGGTGAAGTTGAAGCGCCCGGCCGGGTCGTTGAACGAGAAGACCACGATCACGAAGATCGGGATGAACAGGTAGAGCAGGGCCAGCGCCGACCAGATCCCCAGCGCCCACGAGCGCGTCTTGTCGGCGCGGCGGGCCCGCGACGGCTTCAGCTCACCGGCGATGATCTCGCCGACCTTGGGAGGAGCCTCGACCGCCATCAGATCGCCGCCTCGGTCAGGTTGCGCGCGCCGAGCACGCGGGCGTAGAGGAAGATCCCGATCAGGATGAAGGTCATGAGGATGAACGACAGCGCGGCCGCCGACGGGTAGTCCTGGATGATCAGGTACTTGTTCTGGATGACGTTGCCGATCATGTACTGGCGCGGCGTCCCGAGCAGCGCGGCGTTGATGAAGTCGCCGCAGGCGGGGATGAAGGTGAGCAGCGACCCGGCGAAGATGCCGGGCAGCGCGAGCGGCAGAGTGACCTTGCGGAACGCGGTCGTGCGGCTCGCGTAGAGGTCCGTCGCCGCCTCGATGAAGCGCCGGTCGATCTTCTCGAGCGACACGTACAGCGGCAGCGCCATGAAGGGCAGGAAGTTGTACGTGATGCCCGCGATCACCGCCGTCCGTGTGGCCAGCAGGCGGCCGTCGTCACTGACGACACCGATCGACTTCAGTGTGTCGACCACGAAGCCGTCGTCGGACAGGATCAGCTGCCAGCTCACCGTCCGCAGCACGTACGAGACGAAGAACGGCAGGATGATCAGCAGCAGCATGAAGTTCTTCCACCGGCCCGCCTTGAAGGCGATGAAGTACGCCAGCGGGAAGGTGATGACGAAGCACAGGATCGTCGCGGTGGCGGCGTAGCCGATCGAGCGCAGGAACTGCTCGCTGTACTCGTCGATGGCGTCCGTGTACGTGCTCCACGCCCAGGTGAACGTGTAGCCCTCCTCGGGGTTGCCGGTCATCAGCGACACGTTCCACTGGTTGATCAGCGGGATGAGGAAGAACACGATCAGCCACAGCAGGCCCGGGCCCAGGAACAGCCACGGCGTGAGCTTGCGGCGGTTGTGGAGGGAGAGCTTGAGCATCCCTCAGGCCCCCGTCACCGTGGCCATGGCCTCCTGCATCGCCCGCTCGTCCTGCGGCGTGAGCGACGGGTAGGCCTTGAGCTTGGCCTGGATCTCGGGCGGCGGGAAGATCAGCGGGTTGTTCGCGATCTCCGGATCGGTCTTCGCGAGCTCCTCCTGAGCTCCCTTGACCGGCGAGATGTAGTTGATGTACGCCGCGACCTTCGCTGCCACCACCGGGTCGTAGAGGTAGTTGATCATCGTCTCGGCGGCGTATGGGTGCTCGACCTCGGCCGGCATCATCAGGTTGTCGTTGAAGGCCATGTTGCCTTCTTCGAAGTAGGCGAACCGCAGGTCGGGGTTGTCGCTCTGGAGCGCCACCACGTCGCCCGAGTAGGCGAGCGAGACCCACACGTTGCCCTTGGCCAGGTCGGTTGTGTAGTCGTTGCCGGTGAAGCGCCGGAACTGGCCGGTCTGGTTGACCTCGTCGATCTTCTCGATCGCTCCGAGGATCTCGTCGATCTTGGCGTTCGACGCGTCGATGCCGTCGCCCAGCAGCACGGTGCACGCCGAGTCGTACGGCTCGGACAGCATCGTCACGCGGCCCTTGAAGGCCGGGTCGAAGAGGTCCTTCACCGCGCCCAGCTCGCGCCCGGTCTTCTTGATGTTGTAGCCGAGCCCGATCGCGCCCGACTGGAACGGCAGCGTGAAGGTGCGCTCGGGGTCGTAGCTGATCGTCGCGAGGTTGTCGACGAGGTTCTTGGCGTTCGGGATGTTGTTCTTGTCGAAGGGCTCGACGTAGGCGTTGCGCACCCAGCGCGAGGCCATGTAGTCGGTGAGCACGACGATGTCGCGGCCGATCGGCTTCCCCTGCTCGAGCTGCTGCCCGACCTTCCCGAGGAACTCGTAGTTGTCGTTGATCTCCTCGAGGTAGCGGACCTTGCCGCCGTACTCCTTGTCGAAGTCCTTGAGGACCTTCTTGTCCATGTAGAGCGGCCAGTTGGAGAACGTCCAGTTGCCGATCGTCTCCTTCGGGTGGCTGACCTGCCGCTTGGCCTGGGCGGCCTCCTCCTCGGTCGCGCCCGTGCCCTCGATCCCGCACGCGGCGAAGATCGCAGGCAGCCCCGTGAGCGCGATGCCGGTGGTGCCGGCGCGGCCGATGAACCTGCGGCGGGTGAGGTCGCCCTCAGCCATCGGACTCGGCGCCGCCGGCGACCACGAACGTGTGCTGCGGGTCCCACGAGAGCTGGACCTGGCGGCCCGCGCCGAGTGAGTCCGGCTCGGCACCGTCGAGGTTCTGCTGGAACACGGTCAGCTCCTCGCCGCCGGCCGACTTCACGACGTAGTGGATCGAAACGCCCAGGAACGAGGCGACCACGACGGTGCCGTGCAGCACGTTGTGACCGCTCGGGACGTCGGCCTCGGCAGGCGAGAGGGTGACCTTCTCCGGCCGCACGCCGATCTTGACGGCGTCGCCGCCGTGGGGGCCGATCCGGTCGGTCGGAACGTTCAGCGTCGCGCCGTCGTGCGTCTGCGCCGTCGAATGGCCGTTGTTGCTGGCCGTCATCCGCGCGTCGATCAGGTTCGAGACGCCGAGGAAGTTGGCGACGAACTCGGTCTGCGGGCGCTCGTAGAGGTCGGCGGCGCCGCCGGCCTGCTCGATCCTGCCCCCGTGCATGACCGCGATCGTGTCGGCCATGCTCATGGCCTCCTCCTGGTCGTGCGTGACGTGCACGAACGTGATGCCGACGTCCTGCTGGATCTGCTTGAGCTGGAGCTGGAGCTGCTTGCGCAGGCGCAGGTCGAGCGCGCCGAGCGGCTCGTCGAGGAGCAGCGCCCGCGGCCGGTTGACCAGGGCGCGGGCGAGCGCCACGCGCTGCTGCTGGCCGCCGGAGAGCTGCGCCGGCTTGCGCTTCGCGAACTGGCCGAGCTGGACCATGTCGAGCGCCTCGGCGACGCGCGTCTTGACCTCGGACTTGTTCACCTTCTTGCGCTCGAGCCCGAACCCGACGTTGCTCTCGACGCTCAGGTGCGGAAACAGCGCGTACGACTGGAAGACGGTGTTCACGTCGCGCTTGTAAGGCGGCAGCTGCGTGACCTCGTCGCCGCCGAGGTAGACCTTGCCGGAGGTCGGGTCCTCGAAGCCGCCGATCATGCGCAGCGACGTCGTCTTGCCGCAGCCGGAAGGGCCGAGCAGCGCGTAGAACTCGCCGCGCGGGATCGAGAGTGTCAGGTCGTCGACCGCGGTCTGGTCACCGAAGCGCTTGGTGACGGACTCCAGCCGGATGTCAGCGTCTTCGCTCATGAGTCCTCAGGGGTAGACACCGCGTCGTACCACTCCTTCCGGGGAGCCCCGGTCAACTCGAACACGACGTGCTTGATCGCCGTGTACTCCTCGAGTGCATACATGGACATGTCCTTGCCGAACCCCGAACCCTTCACCCCGCCATGCGGCATCTCCGAGCCGATGGCGAGGTGCTCGTTGATCCACACCGTACCGGCCTCGAGGTCGCGTGCGGCGCGCTGCGCGCGGAACACATCTTTCGTCCAGGCACTGGCCGCCAGGCCGTACCGGGTGCCGTTGGCGAGCGCGAACGCCTCGTCGTCGCTGTCGAAGGTCAGGACGCAGACGACCGGGCCGAAGACCTCGTTCTGCACGATCTCGGAGTCCTGCGCTGCGCCCGTTACCACCGTCGGCGGGTAGAACGCACCGGGACCGTCGGGAACCTCACCGCCACGTGCGGTGGTGGCGCCCGCCGCGACCGCGCGCTCGACGAACGCGTGGACGCGCTCACGCTGCTCCGGCGAGACGAGCGGGCCGAGGTTGGTCGCGTCGTCCATCGGGTCGCCGACCACGAGCCGGTCGACCTTGTGCAGCAGCCGCTCCATGAAGGCGTCGCGCACGCCGTCGTGGACGTAGATGCGCGTCGCCGCGGTGCAGTCCTGGCCGCAGTTGGCGAAGGCGCCGACGATCGCGCCCTCGGCGGCGGCCTCGAGGTTGGCGTCCTCGAACACCACGAACGGGGCCTTGCCGCCGAGCTCCATGTGCACGCGCTTGACCGTCCCCGCCGCCTCGCGCATGACGCTCGCGCCCGTGCGCGTGGAGCCGGTCACCGAGATCAGCGCGACGTCCTCGTGACGGGCCAGCACCCCGCCGACCTCCGGGCCGGGCCCGGGCACGATGTTGAGCACGCCGGGCGGTAGGCCGGCGTCGAGTGCCAGGCGGCCGAGCATGAGCGCGGTCAGCGGCGTCAGCTCCGCCGGCTTGAGCACGACTGTGTTGCCGGCCGCCAGCGCCGGCCCGATCTTCCAGGCCGCCATGTTGAGCGGGTAGTTCCAGGGCGCGATCGACGCGCAGACGCCGATCGGCTCGCGCCGGATCGTGCTCGTCAGGCCCTCGAGGTACTCGCCCGACGCCTTGCCCTCGAGGTTGCGGGCGGCGGCCGCGAAGAAGCGCAGGTTGTCGATTGTCAGCGGGACGTCGAAGGCGCTCGAGAACTTCAGCGGCTTGCCGGTGTTGCGCGACTCGGTGCGCGCGAACTCGTCGGCCCGCTCCTCGAGCAGGTCGGCCATGCGGTCGATGACGGCGGCGCGCTCGCCCGGGGTGATGCGGCTCCAGTCGCGGCGCAGGTAAGCGTCGCGGGCGGCCGCGACGGCGCGCTCGGCGTCGGCCGCCGACGCGTCGGCGACCTCGGCGATCGGCTCGCCCGTCGACGGATCGCGCACGGTTCGCGTCGCCGACGTCAGGACATCCTCCCCGTCGATCAGCAGCGCATGGGCCTGCGCGTTATCAGTTATGGACATCCTCACCCTCCAACTCGGCGCCACCATTCCGCGTTGCACCGGAGTCTGCAATGGACACAGCGGCGTGTCTTGTTCCAGAATGACTGACGGAACGTATGCTGCGCCTCAAGGACGTCCTCGAACTGCCGGTGTTCCGCCGCGCGCTGGCGGAGGTCCTCGCGGGCGAGGAGGGCCTGGATCGCGAGCTGCGCTGGGCGCACGTGATCGAGATGGCCGACCCCAGCGACCTGCTCAAGGGCGGCGAGCTGGTGCTCACCACCGGGATCGGGGCGGGCACCCGTGAACGTGACCAGGAGCGCTGGATAGCGTCGCTGATCGAGCAGGGCGCGGCCGCCGTGGCGGTCGAGCTGGGCTCGACCTGGCGCGAGCGCGTGCCCGAGCCGGTGGTCCGCGCGTGCGCCGAGGCCGGTGTGCCGCTGGTGGCGTTCCGGCGCTCGGTGCGCTTCGTGGAGATCACCGAGGCCGTCCACGCGGAGGTGCTCAACAGCCAGTTCGAGCTGCTGCGCCGCGGCGAGGAGATCCACCGGCGCTTCACCGAGCTGATCCTGCACGGCCGCGGGGTGCCCGAGATCCTCGCCGAGCTGGCGGCCGCGGTCGGCAACCCGGTGGTGCTCGAGGACGCCGGTCACGAGCTCGTCTACTACCAATCCCACCCACCCCGGGCGGGCGACGACATCACTCTCGCGGCCTGGGCTGACATGCACCGCGCCGAGGACCGCGGCGAGACCCCCGAGGGCGCGCTGATGGTCGACGTGCGGCTGATGGACAGCTCATGGGGCCGCCTGATCGCGCTGGCGGTCGACAAGAGACTCGACGACTTCGACCGCGTCGCCACCGAGCGCGCCGCGCTCGCGGTGGCGATCGACCTGCTCGGCCAGCAGCACGAGGAGCACCTGCGCGCGCGCTCGCGCGGGGCATTCCTGTCCGACCTCGCCGACGGGCGGGTGGAGGAGGGCGACGCCCGCCGCCGCGCCGAGGCGCTGGGATTCCCGGGGACCGGTCGCGGGGTGCTGCTGCCGGTGGCCGCATCGTGGCGCGGGCCGCGGTCCCGCCGCGGCGACGAGCTGTCGTGGACGCGGTTGTCGGGCGAGCTTCGCGCTGCGCTGTCCTCGACCGGCTTCGCCGTCCTGCTCGGCCCGCGCGACGTCGACCTGCTCGTCCTGCTCGCCCTCGGCGCCCGCGCGTACGACGAGGCGCTCGCCGAGCACGTCGCCGGCCTCTTCCACTCCGTCCTCGAGCGGCGCCGGGCCGGCCCGGAGGAGGTGGCGCTGGCCATCGGGGCGCCCGCCGACACGTGGCTGGCGGCCGGGCCGGGCCTGCGCCGCGTGCGCCGCTCGGCGGGCGCGGCGACGGCGCTGCCGGCGCGCCGCTGGTACGACGCGCGGCGTCCGGGCGTGACCGACCTGCTGCACGACCTGCGCGACGCGCCCGAGCTCGACGCCTTCGTCGACGAGCAGCTGGGGCCGCTCCTGGCGGCCGGCTCGGCCCGCAACCGCGTGCTGCTGGAGACGCTCGAGGCCTACCTGGCGGCGGGCGGCCGCAAGGCCCAGGCGGCGCGCACCCTGCATCTCGAGCGCCAGTCGCTCTACCTCCGCCTGCACCGGATCGAAGAGGTGCTCGGCGTCTCGCTCGACGACGAGGACGCGGTCCTCGGCCTGCACCTCGCGGTGCGCGCGCTGGCCTTCCGGCGCCGCCGCGCCGCCGCCTAGCCTACGTCGAGCGACGTACGCGCGAAGCCGCCCGTGGGCGGATGACGGCGGCGTGCGGGCGGCCGATCATGGCCGCATGGAACCCATGCGCGCATCAGATGCCGACCGCGAACGCGCCGCCGCGGCGCTGACCCGGCACGCGCAGGATGGGCGGCTGGATGCCGAGGAGCTCGAGCAGCGGCTGGAGCGCGCCTACGCCGCGAAGACCGTCGCCGAGCTCGACGAGCTTCAGCGCGACCTGCCGGCCGAGCACTCCGCGCCGCCCCGCACGTGGCCGCCTCTGGCACCACTGGCCCTTCTGCTCGTCGTCGCGGGGCTCGCGGGGACGCTGCTGGTCGGCCACCCGATCGGACCGCTGTTCCTGCTCGCCTTCCTCGTCTGGCGGGCCTCCGGGTGGCGGCGTGCGGCCACCTAAGGGGTGCCCGTCCGCAGGTAAGGCCTTACGGCCTCGAACCGGCTCCGGATGCCCGATGTCAGGGGGTCCTCCGCAGGCCAGAATGCCTGGAAATGTTGGGAACGGAGGAACTCATGCAGACGCTCACGATTCGCCAGTCCTCGCCACACGACTCCGAGACCCTGACGGGGCTCGCGCAGCTCGACTCCAGCCGCCCTCTGCACGAGCCGGCGCTGGTGGCCGAGGTCGGCGACGAGATCTGGGCCGCCGTCTCGCTGCGCGACAGCCGCGTCGTCGCGGACCCGTTCCGCCCCTCGGGCGCCGTCGTCCCGGTGCTCGTCGAGCGCGCACGCCAGCTGCGCCGGGCCGACCGGCGCGAGCGGAGCCGCCAGCGGTTCGGCGCGGTGCGCCTCCCGCGGCCTGCCGCCTAGGAGCGCTCGACCTCTTCGGCTATCCAGCGGCCGTACGGATGCTCGGACCCCGGCCCCGCGCCGAGGCAGACCATCCGCGTGCCCGGCTCCACCGCCCGGTAGTCGCGGGTCTCGGTGGGGTCGGGCACGGCGACGACGTCGCCTGGGCCCGCTTCGAACTCATCGCCACCGATGCGGAACGCCATCCGTCCTGAGATCACGACGTACGCCTCCTGGTGGCCTGCGTCGGCCTCGTCGTGCTCGATGTCGAAGTCGTCGCCCGGATCCATGGCCACGGCGCTGATGCCGAAGTTGCGGATGCCCAGGCGCTCGTTGAGCGGCTGCCAGCGGCCCGAGGAGATGACGGTCTCCGGGACCTCGGAGAGGTTGAGGATCGTTCCCATGGCGCAAGCCCTACCCGGCAGCCCGGATGGCGGATCCGCGCATCTCGCGCGCGAAGCGGCCCGCGCTCTCGATCGCCTCGGTCGCCTCGGGCAGGAACGACCAGAAGACCTGGAAGACGTGCGTGGCCACCGGGTAGAGCTCGAGCCGCGCATCGACGCCGTGCTCGCGGGCCCGGGCGACGAGCGCCTTGCCGTCCTCGCACCACTCGTCGCCCGTGGCCACCTGGACCAGCATCGGCGGGAGATCGTGCAGGTCGGCCGTCAGCGGGCTCACGATCGGGTCGTCCGGCGGATGGGCGCCGAGGTAGGCCTCGGCGGCGGGGCGCGTCTTGGGCGACCGGGTGAAGTCGACCCCGGGGCAGAGCAGCAGGGCGGCCGCCGGCTGCGGCAGCCCGTCCCGCTTGAGCGAGAGCAGGAGCGAGAGCGCGAGGCCGCCGCCCGAGGAGTCGCCGGCCACGACGATCCGGTCCTGCCCGCGGTCGAGCAGCCAGCGGTAGGCGCCCAGCGCGTCGTCGAGAGCGGCCGGGAACGCGTGCTCGGGAGCGAGCCGGTAGTCCGCGACGAGCGCCCCTGCGTCGGCGGCCAGAGCGAGCGCGCCCGCCAGGTGCCGGTAACCGAACGCGGAGCCGAGCATGTAGCCGCCGCCGTGCAGGTAGAGGACGCTGGTGGCGGGCTGGTCGGGCGGCGAGACGAGCAGCGAGCTGACGCCGCCCGCGCTGACGGGACGGACGGTGACCTCCGGCGGCGGAGCGAACTGCGCGTGCAGCGCCTCGTAGGCGTCGCGCATCGCGTGGATGTCGGCGCCGGCCTCGGACAGGTCGGCGAGCGCCTTCCACATGCCCATGCTGCGGCCCACGAGCTCGCCGCCGACCGACTGGGTCACGGAGACCGCCTCGTCGACGCCGCGCAGGATGCTCCGGGCCCGGTCGAGCAGCGCCTCGCCGGCCAGCGTGAGCTCGACCTGGTGCGTGGAGCGCCGGAAGAGCTCGACGCCGACGAACTGCTCGAGCGCGCGGATCTGCCGGCTCAGCGCCGGCTGCGACAGGTACAGCTGCTCGGCGGCGCGCCCGAAGTTGAGCTCCTCGGCGACGGCCACGAACGAGCGCAGGTGCCGGAGCTCGATGGCGTCCGGCGCGCGCGGGAAGGCCAGTACCCGTTCCTCGTCCATGCCCCGGATTATCCCCGAGCTGACCGCGAGCGCTCATGCGCATCCTGCATGACGGCCATAAGCGATCGGCCTTTCCCTTTCGGGGCGCGGCCATGAAGCATGCCGGGCATGTCGTACCCGACCGCCGAACTGCACCTGCGCGGCGCCGCGCCGATCCGCGTCACGTGGACCGGCGCGGCGCCGGCCCCGCTCGTGGTGTTCCTGGGCCATGAGGCGCGCATCGACAGCCCGGCCGTCGTCCTCGCTGTCACGGAATACGAGGACGCGTTGTCAGCTCTTCAGTGGTGCGCCGATCACGGCGCCGAGCTGGGCGGTGACCCGCGCCGGCTCATCCTCGCCGGCGACCGCAGCGCAGCAGGGCTCGTGGCCGCGCTCGCCCGCGAGGCGCGCGACCGCGGCTGGCCGCCGATCGAGCGCACCGTCATCACAACAGACCGAGGAGGCACGATGACCTTGACCGAGAGCTACTTCGCCATCAACCGCCGCGTCGCGGCCCCGCGCGCGCTCGTGTTCCAGGCGTGGACCGACCCCGAGCTGGTCAGCCGCTGGTACCGCGGCGAGCCGTTCGACTACCGCGACGTGGAGCCGCCCGCGCGGATCGTGTTCACCACCGGCGGGCCGGACCTGGAGATCGTGACCCTCTCGGCCGAGGACGACGGCACCGTCATCACGTTCGAGGGCTCGGCTCCGCAGGACGAGGCGGACTGGTCCGCGATGCTCGATGCACTGGCGGAGACGGTCGCTCAGGGAAGCCAGTCGGGCGGGAACGCGGGAGGCATACGCCCCGGGTAGCCCGGGGCGATGCGCTCCACGAGCCGGCCCGCGGGCCGGGCGGCGATCATGGGCCGCAGGTCGTCGTGGCTGGCGAGCAGCGCGAGGCTGGTGGCGACCTGGTAGTCGGCCACGTTCGGCTCGGCGCTGCCGAGCACGCCGTCGGCCATCCAGCCGTCGATCCGGTCCAGCAGCCCGGGCAGCGTGGCGAGGTCCGCTCGGACGGCCTCGTCGCGCGACTTGTGGTCGCGCGCGAGAATGCGGATGACGACCGGCGCCAGCGGCTTGACCATGAAGCGCGGGAGGATCAGGCGCGAGCCCTCGAGATAGCCGTCGACGGCCTCGCCGTGGCGGACCAGCGCCCAGTACGTGACCCGGCGGCCCAGCTGCTGGAAGTCGCCGTCGCACCAGGTCTCGATCTCGCGGACGCGCGGATCGTCGGGGACCAGGCGCGGCTCGGGCCGGATCTCGTCCAGCGCGCGGGCGATCGCCTTGGTGGTCTGCAGCCGGCGGCCGTCGAGCACGAGCGCCGGCACCGTGGTGCCGGGGAAGCGCAGGAGCCGCAGCATCGGCCGGTGGAACCACTGGGGCAGGTCGACCCGCTTGTACTCGATGCCCTTGCGCTCGAGCATCAGCGCGACGGCGTACACCGGGTGCGAGGCCGGGATCGCGTAGAGCGTCGCGGTCATCGCTCGGCCGCCGCCAGCCGGTAGAGCTGGCGCCAGCCCGGCACCAGCCCGCGGCGCTCGTAGAGGCGCCGCGCGTCGTCGTTGCCTTCCATGACCCCGATCATGAGGTCGCAGATCCCGCGGCGCGCCAGTTCGGCGTCGACCTCGTCGAGCAGCGCCGACCCGAGACCGCGCCCGCGTGCGCGCTCGGTCACGAGGATGGTCCACACCTCGCCGTAGCGGGCCTCGAGCGCCCACGAGTCGTCCGGGCCCTCGTGGATGCGCACCATCGCGTAGCCGGCCAGGCCCTCCTCGTCCTCGGCGACCAGCGCGAAGCCGCCGTGGTCGAACGTCTCGACGTAGCCCTTGCGGCGCGCGGCCCAGGACGTCTCGTCGTCCACGAACGGCTGCACGCGCGACACGCGCTCGTGATGGTGGTGCAGCTCGAGCCACAGCGGGCGCAGCTCGTCGAGGCGCTCGCGGCCGGCGAGCTCGATCCGGGCCATGGCGGGAGTCTGCATGACCGCCGCGCGCTCGTGCAATTGACGTTCCGTCGGGCTCGCCCCGGCCAGACGCGACGCTCCGGCCATTGCCCGGTTCGCCGGAGCGGGCCAGCATGGACGGCATGACCGTCACCGACTCCCTGGCCACCGACGAGCTTCAGGAGCTTGCGCACCGCCACCTGCTGATGCACTTCACCCGCAACGGCGCCTTCGGGCCCGGCGGGAACCGGCTGCTGGTGCTCGAGCGCGGGGAGGGGGCGTACGTCTTCGACACGGACGGCAGGCGCTATCTGGACGGTTTGAGCTCGCTGTTCTGCTGCCAGCTCGGCTACTCGTTCGGCGAGGAGATGGCGGCGGTCGCAGGCGAGCAGCTCTCCACGCTCGCCTTCAATACCAACTGGGCCACCGCGCATCCGCCGGCGATCCGGCTCGCCGAGGCGCTGGCCGAGCGCGCGCCCGGCGACCTCAACCGCGTGTTCTTCACCTGCGGCGGCTCGGAGTCGGTCGAGGCGGCGTGGAAGATCGTCCGCCAGCACTACCTGGCCAAGGGCGAGCCGCAGCGCACGAAGGCGATCGCGCGCGAGATCGCCTACCACGGCGTCACGCTCGGCGCGCTGTCGTTCACCGGCGTGCGGCCGATGAAGGAGCCGTTCGGGCCGTCGCCGATCCCGGTCGTGCGGGTCTCGAACACGAACGGCTTCCGTCACGAGCTCGAGAGCGACCCGGCCGCCCACTGCGCCCAGCTGCTCGACGAGATGGAGCGCACGATCGTCGAGACCGGCCCGGAGACAGTGGCGATGATCATCGCCGAGCCGGTGCAGAACGCAGGCGGCGCGCTGGTCCCGCCGGAGGGCTACTGGGCCGGCCTGCGCACGATCGCCGACAAGTACGGCATCGCCCTGGTGGCCGACGAGGTGATCACCGGCTTCGGGCGCTTCGGCGAGTACTTCGCCTCCGCCCGCTACGGCCCGGCGCCGGATCTGATCACGCTGGCCAAGGGCCTCACCTCGGCGTACGCGCCGATGGGCGCCGTGCTCGTCTCGGACCGGATCGCCGAGCCGCTGTACGAAGAGGGCAGGATGCTGCTGCACGGGATCACGTTCGCCGGCCATCCCATGGCGGCGGCGATCGCCCTGCGCAACATCGAGATCTTCGAGCGCGAGGGCGTGCTCGAGAACGTCCGCGAGCACGAGGGCTACCTGCGCGATCGCCTGAACGAGCTCAAGGACCGCGTGCCGATCGTCGGCGACGTCCGCGGCGACGGGTTCTTCTGGGCTCTGGAGCTCGTGCGCGACGCGGAGCTGACCCGCTTCAGCGCCGAGGAGCGTGAGCGCCTGCTGCGCGGCTTCCTCGCCGGCCGGCTGCTCGAGGAAGGGCTGATCGCCCGGCCCGACGACCGCGGCGACGCCGTTCTGCACCTCTCGCCGCCGCTGATCTGCGGCCGGCGCGAGCTCGACGAGCTGGTCGCCAAGACGGAGGCCGTGCTGAGCGACGCCTCAGTGCGCTTCTTCGTGTGATTCACGACGCGCACGGCTACTGGCTGCGCGAGGCGGGCGGCGCCGAGCCGGTGGCGCCCGCGGCGGGCGATCTCGACGCCGACGTGGTGATCGTGGGCGGCGGCTACGCCGGCATGTGGACGGCGTGGAACCTGCTCGACCGGGGCGCCCGCGTGGTGCTGCTGGAGGCGGACGTCTGCGGCCACGGGCCGAGCGGGCGCAACGGCGGCTTCTGCGAGACCCTGTGGTCGAACCTGCCGTCGCTGCGCGAGCGGTTCGGGGTCGAGCGCGCGCTGGCCGCCTGCGAGGCGTCGTCGGAGTCCGTGCGCGCGATCGGCGCCTGGTGCGAGGCGGAGGGGGTCGACGCCTGGTTCCGGCAGGCCGGCTTCGTCGAGACCTCGACCAGCGAGGCGCAGGACGCGGTGATCGACGAGATCCTGGACGCGGCGTCGGTGGCGGCCGACAAGGTGATCGCCTTGAACGAGGAGGAGGTGCGCGCCCGCTGTGCCTCACCGCGCTTCCGCCGCGGCCTGCTCGTGCCCGACGACGCCACCGTGCACCCGGCGCGGCTCGCTCTCGGCCTGCGCCGGCGGCTGCTCGAGCGGGGCGCCGCGATCTTCGAGCACTCGCGCGTCCGCGCGCTGACCGCGCACACCGGCGGCGTCGTCGCCGAGACCCGAGACGCGCGCGTGCGCGCAGGCGCCGCGGTCCTCACTATCAACGCCGCCACGCGCGGGGTCAGACCCCTACGGTCGCGGCTGGCCGTCACCTCGTCGCACATCGTGCTGACCGAGCCGGTGCCCGACGTGCTGGAGGCGACCGGCTGGACCGGGGGAGAGTCGATCACCGACGGCCGCACGTTCCTGCACTACTTCCGCACCACCCGCGACGGCCGCATCCTCTTCGGCTGGGGCGGCGGGCAGCTGGCGGTCGGCGCACGGCTCAACGGCCGGATCGAGGTCGACGCCCCGGTGATCGAGGAGATCCGGCGCCACCTCGTCGACTACTTCCCGGCCTTGCAGGGGCGGGCGGTCACGCACGCCTGGGGCGGCCCGATCGACGTCTCGCCGAGCCACCTGCCGCAGATCGGCACGCTGGACGACGGCCCAGTCCACTACGCCTTCGGCTTCACCGGCAACGGCGTCGGCCCGTCGCACCTGGCCGGCCGCGTCCTGGCCGGCCTGGCCTCCGGCGACGGCGACCGCCGGCTCGCTCTCGACGAGCCCGGGCCGCCGGTTCCGCCGGAGCCGCTGGCGTGGGCCGGCGGCATGATCGTGCGCCGCGCCTTCCTGCGCGCCGAGCGGCTTTACGGGGAGGGGCGGCGCCCTGATCTGCTGACCCGGGCGGTGTGTGCCGCGCCGCGCGCTTTGGGCATCCACGTGTCGCGCTGAGGGACGAACGACGGCTGGGTGGGGGAGCCCGGCAAGGTCGGCCGTTTCGGTGCTCCCTGGCGCGTTTACGGCGCATATCGCCGTGAACTCGCCAGGGACCGCGATCGCGATCGACACCCTCGCCTCCCCACCCAGCCGCAGTTGACGTTCGCAAGAAACGCCGCGCGGCTTCGTTGCAGAGGGCATGAACCTCCGCAAGACACTCCTCACCGCCGCGGCCACGGTCGCGACGGCGGTCGCGCTCCCGCAGGCCGCACAGGCGGCCGTCACCCTCCAGCCCGGCGCCTACCACGAGACCGACGCCGGCTCGTGCACGCTCAACTTCGCCTACGCCGGCGGCGGCAAGACCTACCTCGGCACCGCCGCCCACTGCGTGGCCTCGATCGGCCAGCGCGTGCGCGACATCGACGGCACCGAGTTCGGCTCCGTCGCCTTCATCGGCGACCAGAACACGACCGCCTGGGACTTCGCCTTCATCGAGGTTGACCCCGAGGACCTCGGCCGCGTCAGCCCGGCCGTCAAGGGCCACTCCGCGTTCCCCAAAGGCTTCACGACCCCCGCCAACACGCTGACCGGCGACCAGATCCAGCTCTCCGGCTACGGACTCGGCTACGACACGACGCCCGCCACGCAGGAGCAGCGCAAGGCGATCATGGGGTTCGACGACACCGAGGTCTACACCGTGAGCGGCCCGATCCACTGGGGCGACTCGGGCGGACCGCTCGTCCACATCGGAACCGGCCGCGCGCTCGGCATCGTCAGCCGCCTCTGCGCCGGCACCTGCAGCGAGGAGGGCCCGACGGTCCAGGGCATCCTCGCCAAGGCCGCCTCGCGCGGCTTCAGCGTCACGCTCAGGACGGTCTGAGCTCCGGGGGCTCATCCACCAGGGTGAGCACCCGCTGGAGCTCCATCAGATCGAACACGCGGTTGACGGCGCGCGGACCTCGGACCACCACGAGCTCCGCGCCCGTCGCCGTCAGCTCGCCGTGCAGGCGCAGCAGCAGCTCGATGCTCATCGAGTCCAGGAACTCGAGCTTGCGCAGATCGATCACCATGCGCTCGAGCCCCTGGGAGCGCATCCGGGTCACGGCCGCGTCGAAATCGGGCAGCGTGGCGATGTCGAGCTCGCCTTCGACGGCGATGAGCGCTTCCGCGCCGATCCGCTCGGCGCTGACATGGAACTGACCGGGCTCGGGTGTCATACGCCCTGGAGAGGGTATTTGCACCGCGAACCAAGATGCCAGAGTCGGTCCTGAAACTCGAACGCTCGGTACGGGCCCCACGGGAGGCGCGGGACTGCATCCGCGCGCTCGAGCCGCGGCTCGGCCCCGCTCGGACCGACGACGCCGTCCTGCTCGTGTCCGAGCTCGTGACCAACGCCGTCAAGTACGGGCCCGAGCACGGCGAGGTCCGGCTCATCGTCGACGAGCACGACTCGACGATGCGGGTCACGGTGCACGACACCGGCGCCGGCCCGCTGCCCGAGATGCGTCCGCTGGACCGCCTGCCGCACGAGGGCGGCGGCCACGGCCTCCGGTTGGTCGACCGCGTCGCGGACCGCTGGGGCGTCGAGCGCGGCAGCACCCGGGTCTGGTTCGAGATCGACCTGTGAGGTAGTCTTCGCCGTCGCATGTCGCGCCGGCTTCACCTCCTCCTTCTCCTCCCCCTTCGGGGGGAATAGCGCGTGGCGGCCGCGAAGCCGCAAACCCAGCACGAAGGAGCAGGTACCAGAAGCCGAGAAGGAGCACGCGACATGGACGACAACCGGGTCATCATCTTCGACACCACGCTGAGGGACGGCGAGCAGTCGCCGGGCATCTCGCTCAACACCACCGAGAAGCTGGAGATCGCCCAGCAGCTCGCGCGGCTGGGCGTCGACGTCATCGAGGCGGGCTTCCCGATCGCCAGCAACGGCGACTTCGAGGCCGTTCGGGCGATCGCCCGCGAGGTCCATGGGCCCGTCATCGCAGGCCTCGCTCGTGCGCATTCAGCCGACATCGAACGCGCCGCGGAAGCCGTACGCGAGGCAGAGCGACCTCGCATCCACACCTTCATCTCCACATCGGACATCCACATCGAGCACCAGCTGCAGTCCACGCGCGAGGACGTGCTGGGGCAGGCGCGCGCGGCCGTCGCCCACGCCAAGTCGTTCGTCGATGACGTCGAGTTCTCGCCGATGGACGCCACCCGCGCCGACGTCGAGTTCACGGCCGAGGTGCTGACCGCCGCCCTCGAGGAGGGCGCGACGACGATCAACATCCCCGACACCGTCGGCTACGCGATGCCCGACGAGTACGCCGCCTTCCTGACCCGCCTCTACGAGCTTGTCCCCGGCCTGAAGGACGTCGTGCTCTCAGTCCACTGCCACGACGACCTGGGCCTGGCCGTCGCCAACTCGTTCGCCGGCGTCAAGGCCGGGGCGCGCCAGATCGAGTGCGCCGTCAACGGCATCGGCGAGCGCGCCGGCAACGCCTCGCTCGAGGAGCTGGTGATGCTGCTGGCCACCCGGCAGGCCGACATCGGCCTCACGACGGGCGTGCAGACGCGCGAGATCGCCCGCACGAGCCGGCTCGTCTCGCGCCTGACCGGCTACCCCGTGCAGCCGAACAAGGCGATCGTGGGCCGCAACGCGTTCGCGCACGAGTCCGGCATCCACCAGGACGGCGTGCTCAAGGAGCGCTCGACCTACGAGATCATGGAGGCGGCCTCCGTCGGCGTCGACGACGTGTCCTCGATCGTGCTCGGCAAGCACTCCGGCCGCCACGCGCTGAAGTCGGCGCTGGAGGAGCTGGGCTTCACGGTCTCCGGCCAGGCCCTGAACACCGCCTTCAAGCGCTTCAAGGAGATCGCGGACAAGAAGAAGCAGGTCACCGCGATGGACCTCGAGGCGCTGGTCACCGACGAGCTCCGCACCGAGATGGCCTCCTACTCGCTCGAGTGGTTCGACGTCGAGGCCTCGACGCGCCGGCCCCCGCACGCCACGGTGTCGATCCGCACGCCGGACGACGAGGTCGTGCAGGGCAACTTCACCGGCGACGGGCCGGTCGACGCCATCTTCCGCGCGATCAACACCGCCACCCGGCGCGAGGCGCGCCTGCGCGAGTTCCGGATCGACGCGGTGACCGGCGGCCAGGACGCCCTCGGCGAGGCCAGCGTGATCCTCGAGCTCGACGGCCAGTCGGCCGCCGGCCAGGGCGTCTCGACCGACATCATCGAGGCGGCCGCGCTCGCCTACATCCGTGCCCTCTCCAATGTCGAGCGCAAGGTCGCCCAGGCCGCCGAGCCCGAGCGCGAGCTCACCCCGACGCCGTAGCGCCCGGGTTTAGCGCGGGCCGAACCCGCCGACAACACGGAGTACCGCCCGTTCCGCCGTGCGGGACGGCGACCGGGCGGACTCCTCATGTTGCGACGACTCACGCTGCCCTTTGTGCTGCTGTGCCTGCTGGTGGTCCCTGCGACCGCCGGCGCCGGCGTCGATCCCGAGCGCGACCCGCTCGTGCGGCATTGGCTCACCATCGCCCGCGACCACTGGAACCGGTCGCCTGCGTGCGTGGGCGGGGTGGGCGTGGTGACGGCCGACTGGCTGCGTGGCAACAGCGCGTGGGCGCAGTCGTCCGGAGACGGCTGCTGGATCGCGCTGAACCCGGACGCGTACCCCGTCCGGGACGGCGCCGACCCCGTGGCGTGGCGGACCTCGATGTGTTCGGTGGTCGCCCATGAGTGGGGCCACCTGCTCGGCTATCCGCACTCCGATGATCCGGCGTCGCTGATGTACCCGTTCGTCCCGGTCGGGGTCCTGCCGCCGTGCTCTACTACGGCGCCCGCGCGGGCGCGAAGTGTCTGCACGCGGACAGCGAAGAAGCGCGCGCGGAGCTGCGTCAGAACCAGCGGCCGCAGTCATCGAGCGCACTCGCGCGCTCGTTGACGAACGAGACCTTGAGCGGGCCGGTCGCCTGGCCCGTAAACGAGGACACCGGGATCGCCGGGAACTCCGCTTCAGCGCGGGCGATGCAGCTCCGGTAGCGCGACTCGCCGACGAGCAGGAGCGCCGACAGCGCGACGACGACGGCGGCGATCGCGATCACGGCGGTCGGCCATGAGGGCCGTGGCGGCGCTGTTGACGGGGTCGACACGGTCGCCACTCTGCCAGCCGTTCCGGACGACCCTGGGGCAAGTTGGCGCGCACGCGCTATTCGCGGCGCGGTCTACTAGCGCCTTCACGCGCATGAATATCCCGTATCCCCGTCGTGTCGGTCTGCTGCCGGGGATCTTTGCGGGGTTCGCGTTGCTACTCGTTTCCGGGGCATCGGCCGCGCCGCCGAACCGGGACATCGCGATCTCGGGAGCCGTGCTGCGGCTCGACAGCGCGGGGCGTGTCCACGTGCTGCTCACGTGCGCGCCCGACGCCCACTCCGCCCGATGCCGCGGCCTCTTGCGGATCGTGGGCGCCCATCGCCCGTTCCGCGGTGACGAACTGGGGGCGCGCAGGTACAACATCCCTCGCGGCACGCGGCAGGAGGCGTTCGTGAAGATCAACCGCGACGCCCGCCGCGCGGTCTTCGCGGAGGGCAGGCTCTCGGTTACCGCGCAGACGAGTGGCCCCGAGCAGAACCGCCAACGCTCGCTCTCCATCAGCTCCGGGCCCTCGACGGCCGAGTCCGGCGAGCCCGCAGCGCCCGTCGCCGGTCCTGCCGGACCTCACGGCGATGCCGGCCCGGCCGGACCGCAAGGACTCGTCGGTCCCGCCGGTCCGCAGGGTCCTGCGGGTCCGATCGGCGAGACGGGAGCGACGGGCGAACAGGGCCTACAGGGTCCGGTCGGAGCGACGGGTGCCCAGGGTGTGCGGGGTGACATCGGGCCGCAGGGTCCGGTTGGCGCGACCGGCGCGCAGGGCGAGATCGGACCGCAAGGTGCGACCGGCGCCCAGGGTCCCCAAGGCGAGACGGGGCCGCAGGGCCTGGTCGGCGCAACCGGGCCGGGAGGCCCGCAGGGTGACTCGGGGGCGCAGGGCCCTGTCGGCGCGACCGGGTCGACGGGTGCCCAGGGCGCGCAGGGCGAGATCGGACCGCAAGGCGCGACCGGGGCGACGGGCGCCCAGGGTGAGACCGGATCACAAGGCGCGACCGGGTCGACGGGCGCTCAGGGTGAGACCGGCGCGCAGGGCGTCGCCGGACCCGCCGGCCCGCAGGGTCTAACCGGTCCTGCGGGGCCGCAGGGGGAGATGGGCGCAGCCGGGCCTCAGGGTCCGGTCGGCGCGACGGGCGCTGAAGGTCCCCAGGGTCAGACGGGCGCGACCGGCGCTCCCGGTGCGCAAGGCCCGATCGGCGTGACGGGCGCGCAAGGTCCTCAGGGTGAGACCGGAGCGGCTGGCGCGACGGGCGCGCAAGGGCCGCAGGGCGAGACCGGAGCGACCGGAGCGGCGGGCGCTCAGGGTTCGCAAGGCGAGACTGGCGCCCAGGGTACGCAGGGCCAGACCGGAGCTCAGGGCGCGCAAGGTGACACCGGTCCCGCGGGGCCCGCGGGGCCGCAGGGCCTCACGGGGGCGGCGGGGCCGCAGGGCGAGACCGGCGCGGCAGGAGCTCAGGGCGCTGTCGGACCGACGGGGCCGGCCGGTCCGCAAGGCGAGACGGGAGCGACCGGCGCACAGGGCCCGCTTGGCCAGACCGGCGCTGCCGGCGCACAGGGCCTGCAGGGCGAGACGGGAGCGACGGGCGCCCAGGGCCTGCAGGGCCTCACCGGCGCGACCGGCGCTCAGGGCCCGCAGGGCGAGACCGGCGCGGCAGGATCTCAGGGCGCTGCCGGACCGACGGGGCCGGCGGGGCCGCAGGGCGACACCGGACCGGCCGGACCTCAAGGTCAGCCGGGACAGGACGGCGCCACCGGACCGGCTGGACCTCAGGGTCAGCCCGGACAGGACGGCGCGACCGGGCCTGCCGGGCCCCAGGGTCCACAAGGCGCGCAGGGCCAGACCGGGCAGCAAGGGTTGGAGGGCCAGCCCGGACAGCCCGGTCAGACGGGTCAGACGGGGCCGACGGGCGCGATCGGGCCGCTCGGCCCGGCCGGTCAGCAGGGCCCGGCCGGACCCGATGGCCAGCCCGGGCAGCAGGGGCCAGCGGGCCAGCAGGGACAGCAGGGACAGACCGGCGCGACCGGAGTCCAGGGCGCCACCGGTCCGGCGGGTCCGGCAGGGCCGCAGGGCGCCACTGGGCAGCAGGGCGCCACCGGCGCGCAGGGTGCCACCGGTCCGGCGGGACCGGCAGGGCCGCAGGGTGCCACCGGCCAGCAGGGCGCAACAGGCGCGACTGGGCCGACGGCGATCCCGCAGGTCGTCACCGGGACCGCGGTCACCAGCGCGAGCGCGGCGAACGGCACTACGACGAACGCCACGGTCAGCTGTCCGCCGAACACGCAGCTGCTCGGTGGCGGCGGAACCGTCGGGACGTCAGGTGGCGGGGCGATCACGAGCGTGAAGCTCGTGACGTCGCGGCCGGCTGCCACCCCCGCCAACACCTGGCAGGCAACCGGCGTGATCAGCCCGGCCATGAGCGGCGCCCAGCGGATGACCGTCCAGGCCTTCGCGATCTGCACGACGTAGTCGCGCGGACGATCCGGGGGCGTCCGCCTGGAATGATCTCGGCCATGCCTGAGCCGCCCCGCATCGCGTACATCGACGAGATCGAGCCGGTCCCCACCGGCGGGGTCGGCTACCGGCTCGTGCGCCGCGCGCTCGGGATCAGGGCCTTCGGCATCAACGGCTTCATCGCCGACGCCGGAGCCGAGCTGATCGAGGAGCACGACGAGGTCGGGTCCAACGCCGGCCGCCACGAGGAGCTCTACGTCGTCCTCGGCGGCCGCGCGCGCTTCACGATCGACGGCGAGGACCACGAGGTGACGGCCGGCACGTTCGTGTTCCTGCCCGATCCCGAGTCGCGGCGCTCTGCGGTCGCGCTCGAGGACGGCACCAGCGCGATCGCGATCGGCGGCAAGGTGGGGGAGCCGTACGAGGTGTCGCCGTGGGAGACGGCGACGGCGGCAGGCGCTCTCGCGGCCGCCGGCGATCCCGGCGCGGCGGTCGAGCTGATGGCCGAGGCGCCGGCCGATCATCCGGGCTCCCTCTACAACCTCGCGTGCTTCGAGGCGCTCGCCGGCCGCCGCGAGGCGGCGCTCGAGCACCTGCGCGCGGCGTTCGCGCTTGAGCCCGAGACGGTCCGCGGCTGGGCGGCGAACGACAGCGACCTCGACTCGCTGCGCGACGACCCCGCCTTCCCCGCGTAGGCTGACGGGCCGATGGCCAGGCGCAGGTTGGAAGGCCTCGAGCGCGTGCTCGGGGCGAACGCCCTCTTCTCGACCGCGTACGGGAACGTCGGCTCGTCGATCTACTACGCGCTCGGCCTCGTCGCCTCGTTCGCGCTCGGGCTGACCCCGGTCGTCTTCATCATCACGGGGTTCTTCTTCTTCTGCACGGCCGCCACCTACGCCGAGGCGACGACGATGTACCCCGAGGCGGGCGGCTCCTCGAGCTTCGCGCGGCGCGCGTTCAACGAGTTCTGGTCGTTCGTGGCGGCGTGGGCGCAGATGCTCACCTACATCGCGACGATCGCCATCTCGGCGTTCTTCGTGCCGCACTACATCGGCGGGCTGTTCTGGGAGCCGCTGCGCTCCTCGCCGGCCGACATCATCGCCGGCTGCTGCGTGATCGCGGTGCTGGCCGCGATCAACGTGTTCGGCGCCAAGGAGTCGACCGGGGTCAACATCCTGCTGGCGGTCATCGACTTCGCGACCCAGCTGCTGCTGGTGCTGGTCGGCCTGTTCCTCGTCTTCTCGCCCGAGGTGCTCGTCGACAACGTGCACCTCGGCGTGGCGCCGGAGTGGAAGGACTTCGTCCTCGCCATCCCGATCGGCATGCTCGCCTACACGGGCATCGAGACGATCTCGAACATGTCCGAGGAGGCGCGCGACGAGGCGAAGACGATCCCGACCGCCATCAACCGCGTCCGGATCGCGGTCTTCGCCATCTACTTCACGCTGCCCGCCGTCGCGCTCTCGGCGCTGCCCGTGCAGCAGAACCCCCAGACCGGCGAGTACTACACGCTGCTCGGGCTCACCGAGGACGAGGGCGGCTACGCCGGCGACCCGATCCTCGGCGTGGTCAAGGCGATCGACCTCGGGCCGCTGCAGTCGATCGGCGAGATCTACGTAGGCCTGCTGGCGGCCACGATCCTCTTCCTGGCCACCAACGCCGGCATCATCGGCGTGTCGCGGCTCGTCTACTCGATGGGCATCCACCGCCAACTGCCCGACGCCCTGCGCAGCCTGCACCCGCGGTTCCGCACGCCGTGGATCGGCATCCTCGTCTTCTCCACCTTCGCGATCCTCGTCGTGCTGCCCGGCCAGGAGGAGTTCCTGGGCGCGATCTACTCGTTCGGCGCGCTGCTGTCGTTCACGATGGCGCACGCCGCCGTCACGGCGCTGCGGATCAAGCTGCCGGACTTCCCGCGCTCCTACCGCGGTCCTTGGAACCTGCGCTGGCGCGGCTACGACCTGCCGCTGTTCGCGATCGTGGGCGGGAGCTTCACGGCGATCGCGTTCGTCGTGATCGTCGCGCTCAACCTGCGCGTGGCCGCCGCCGGCGTCGGCTGGCTCGTCATCGGCGTGCTCATCTACATGGCCTTCCGCCGCCGCCACGGACTCGATCTCGTCTCCACCGTCAAGGTGGCGATCCCGCAGCCGGTGGTCGACCACGAAGCGGAGTACGACTCGGTCCTCGTCCCGCTCGTGGACGGCATGTACGACGACCACGTGATGGCGACCGCGGTCAAGCTCGCGGCGCGCAAGCGGCGCGGCATCCACGTGCTGGCCATGGTCACCGTGCCGAACGCGCTGGCGATCGACGCGACGATGCCCGAGGAGGAGTCGGCGGCCGACTCGGTGATCGAGCAGGCGCGCATCCAGGGCGGCCGGCGCGTGTCGGGCCACAAGGAGAAGATCCGCGCCGGTCAGGCCGGGCGGCGCATCATCGAGGAGGCCACCGACATGCGCGCGGCGGCGATCGTGATGCCGCTGCCGCGCCGGGTGGCCGGCGCCTCGCTGTTCGGCAAGACGCTCGAGACCGTGCTGACCGAGCGCCCGTGCCGGGTGATCATCGAGTCGCTGCCCGACGGGCGTACGCGATAACATACGCTCGTATGGCGGCAGCCGTCGAGCCTCTCCCGGCCATCGGGCCGCGGGTGAAGGCGCTGCGGGAGGCGATGGACCTCTCGCTGCGCGACCTCGCCGTGCGCTCCGGCGTGAGCGCGCCGATGCTCTCGCAGGTCGAGCGCGGCGAGACGAGCCCGACGCTCCAGGTGGCGGCCCGCATCGCCTCCGGCCTCGAGCTGCGCCTGTCGCAGCTGCTGCGGCTCGACGAAGGCGGCACGGTGAGCGTCGTGCGCGCCGGCGAGGGCCGCCGCGGCGGCGCCGACGGCCACCGCTACGAGGTCCTCAGCCCGCCGCTGCCGGGCCTGCGGTCCGAGCTTTCGAGGCACCGCCTGACGCCGGGGGCGGTGACCGGCGGGCCTGGTGACCCGCCGATGCACGAGCCCGGCTCGCGCGAGACCGCGGTCGTCGAGGCCGGCGAGGTGACGCTGCTCGTCGACGGCCAGACGCACCGCCTCGCGAAGGGCGACTGCGTGACCTTCGACGCGGACCTTCCGCACCACTTCGAGAACCATGGAGAGGAGGAGGCCGTCCTGCTGGCCGTCGTGTCGGCGGGACTGCGCCGCTCATGAGCCCGACCACCCTGTTCGACAAGATCTGGGCGGCACACGAGGTGGCGCCCGGCCTGATCTACATCGACCTCCACCTCGTGCACGAGGTCACCAGCGCGCAGGCCTTCGACGGGCTGCGGCTCGCCGGCCGCCCGGTGCGGCGGACCGACCGCACGCTCGCCACCGCCGACCACAACGTGCCGACCGACGGCACGCCGGTCTCCGAGCGGATCCGCGACGAGCTCTCGCGCGTGCAGGTGCAGACGCTCGAGCGCAACTGCGAGGAGTTCGGCATCCCGCTGTACTCGATCGGCAACGCCCGCCAGGGGATCGTGCACGTGATCGGGCCGGAGCTCGGTGTCACCCAGCCGGGCATGACGATCGTCTGCGGCGACTCGCACACCGCCACCCACGGCGCGTTCGGCGCGCTCGCCTTCGGCATCGGCACCAGCGAGGTCGAGCACGTGCTCGCCACCCAGTGCCTCGCCCAGCGCAAGCCTAAGTCGATGCGGATCAACTACTCGGGCGAGCTGGGCTTCGGCGTGACGCCGAAGGACCTGATCCTCGGCACCATCGGCCAGATGGGCACCAACGGCGCCGCCGGCCACGTGGTCGAGTACGCCGGCCCGGCCATCGAGGGGCTCTCGATGGAGGGCCGGATGACGATCTGCAACATGACGATCGAGGGCGGCGGCCGGGCCGGCATGGTGGCGCCCGACGACACCACGTTCGAGTGGGTCGCCGGCCGCCCGGCGGCGCCCGCCGAGATCCACCCCGCCTGGCGCGAGCTCAGGACCGACGAGGGCGCGAGCTTCGACAAGGAGATCGACGTCGACGCGGGCGCGCTTTCGCCGCTCGTCACGTGGGGGACGAACCCCGGGATGGTCGTCCCCGTCACCGAGGCGGTGCCCCAGCCGCAGGGCGAGGGCGACCACCGTGCGCTGAAGTACATGGCGCTCGAGGCCGGGACGCCGATCCAGGAGATCAAGCTCGACCGCGTGTTCATCGGCTCCTGCACCAACTCGCGGATCGGCGACCTGCGCGCGGCCGCCGAGGTGGTCAAGGGCCGCCGCGTGGCCTCGACGGTCGACGCCATGGTCGTCCCCGGCTCGCAGCAGGTGGCCGCCCAGGCCGAGAAGGAGGGCCTCGACGAGGTCTTCCGCGCCGCCGGGTTCGACTGGCGGACGGCGGGCTGCTCGATGTGCCTCGGGATGAACCCGGACATCCTGCAGCCGGGCGAGCGCTGCGCCTCGACCTCCAACCGCAACTTCGAGGGGCGCCAGGGCCGCGGCGGGCGCACCCACCTCGTCTCGCCCCAGATGGCCGCCGCGGCGGCGATCGAGGGGCACTTCGTCGACATCCGGGAGTGGAGCTGATGGAACCGGTCCAGCTCGTAACGGGCGACGTCAGCGTGCTCGACCGCGCCGACGTCGACACCGACCAGATCATCCCCAAGCAGTTCCTCAAGCGCGTGGAGCGCACCGGCTTCGGCGAGTTCCTGTTCTACGACTGGGCGAAGGAGGACGGCTGGGACCTGCCCTCCAACCCGATCCTCGCCACCGGCCCCAACTTCGGCTGCGGCTCCTCGCGCGAGCACGCGCCGTGGGCGCTGCAGGACTACGGCTTCCAGGCCGTGGTGGCCGCCAGCTTCGCCGACATCTTCTTCAGCAACTGCACGAAGATCGGCCTGCTGCCCGTGGTGATCCCGGACGACGAGGTCCACGCGCTGATGGAGGCCGGCTCGGGCGAGATCGACCTCGCGGCGCTCGAGGTGCGCTTCGACGGGCGCTCCGTGCCGTTCGAGATCGACGCCGAGACGCAGCGCCGGCTGCTCAACGGGCTCGACGACATCGCCGTCACGCTGCAGGACGTGGAGGCGATCGACGCCTACGAGCGCGACCGCGAGCGCAGCGGCCCGGTCACCACCTCGCTGTAATCCCGATCACCTCCGTCGGACTTTGTTAGGCTGCCCTAACATGGGACGACACACAGGGCCAGTCGAGCGGCTCTCGCGGCGCGAGGGCGTCGAGCTCGAGCTGAAGGGCATCCGCCGGCTGGCGGGCAAGTCCGGGCTGGAGCGGCGCGGCGCCGTGCCGCCGGGCGAGCATGGTGCGCGCCGCCGGCGCCAGCCGTCGGTCTTCGCGCAGCAGCTGCGCGCCAAGCAGGTGCTCAAGCGCATCTACGGCGTCCGCGAGCGTCAGTTCCGGCGCCTGGTCCGCGAGGCGCAGCGCTCGCGCGACCGCACCGGCGACCGGCTGCTCGAGTTCCTGGAGCGGCGGCTCGACAACGTGCTCTACCGGCTCGGCTTCGCCAGCACGCGCGCGCAGGCGCGCCAGTTCG
The DNA here is from genome assembly GCA_963835525.1 of uncultured Solirubrobacteraceae bacterium. Classification (GTDB taxonomy): domain Bacteria; phylum Actinomycetota; class Thermoleophilia; order Solirubrobacterales; family Solirubrobacteraceae; genus DASSUW01. The sequence continues at coordinate 412,201 of CAWIFM010000004.1, read as the reverse complement.
TCTCGCACGGGCACGTGCTGGTCGACGGCCGCCGCGTGACGATCCCGTCCTTCCGCGTCAAGACCGGGCAGGTCGTCTCGGTGAGCGCGTCGAGCCCCGTGCGGCCGGTGGCCGCCGAGGCGGCCGAGCTGCTCGCGCGCGTCGCGCCGTGGCTGGAGACCGATCCGGACGGGCTGAGCGGCCGCGTGCTGCGCGACCCCGTGCGCGAGGACGTCTACATCCCGATCGACGAGCAGCTCGTCGTCGAGCACTTCAGCCGGCGGTAGCTGCGCGATGACGGCGCCGCTCCCCTTCACGGTGCACGCGGCGCTTCCGTGCCAGCCGCACGCCGGCTTAGCCGCCTCGCTGGCGGCAGAGCTCGGCGCCTTCGACGACGCCGCGCTGGAGCGCGGGCTCGCGGCGCTCGAGCTCCCCGTCGCCGGCCTGGCCGCGCTCGGCCATCCCGTACGCGCGGGCGCGTTGCGCGTCCGCGACGACGGCGCCCTCGAGGATCTGCTGATCGACCGGGTCGTGACCGCCGGCGTCGGCCACGAGGCCGTGGTCTCCGTGGTCCTGTGCGAGCTGGGGCGGCGAGCGGGCATGCCGGTCGGCGTGGTCGGCGCCGGCGCGCGCCATCTCGTCGGCCACGAGCACGTCACCCCCTGGCTGCTCGATCCGGCGACGGGCGAGGTGGTCGACGCGCGCCGGCTCGCACACGAGCCGGAGTGGCGCTGCGGGCACCAGGTGGCAGACACGCTGCTCGACGAGGTCGAGCTGCGCTGCGAGCGCGCCGGTGACCTCGCGCGCGCGATCCGCGCCGCCGAGCTGCGCTGCGCGCTGCCGTTCGACGAGGAAGCGAGCGAGCGTGCGACGGTGCGGCTGCGCCGGCTGCGCGCGCGGTTGAACTGATGGTCGAGTTCGACGCCTTCGACGCGCTGACGTTCGACGTCTACGGCACGCTGATCGACTGGGAGACGGGCATCGCGAGCTGGCTGCGCCCGTTCAGCGACGCCTCCGACGACGCGCTGCTGGAGTCCTTCGCCCGCCACGAGGCGGAGCTGGAGGCCGGCCCGTACCGGACGTATCGCGAGGTGCTGGCCGAGGCGCTGCGCGGCGTGGGGCGCGACTTCGGCTTCGTGCCGTCCGACGCGCAGGCGGCGGCGTTCGGGGCCTCGGTCGGCGTCTGGCCGCCGTTCTCCGACTCGGTGGCGGCGCTCGCGGCGCTCGCGCAGCGCTACCGGCTCGGCGTCATCACCAACTGCGACGACGACCTGTTCGCCCTCTCCAACCGCCGCCTCGGGGTCGAGTTCGACTGGGTGATCACCGCCCAGCAGGCCCGCGGCTACAAGCCGCGGCGCTCGAACTTCGAGTTCGCGTTCGAGCGGATCGACGTCCCGCGCCAGCGCATCCTGCACGTCGCCCAGAGCCTGTTCCACGACCATGCGCCGGCCAAGGCGCTGGGCATGACGACGGTGTGGATCGACCGCAGGCACGGCCGCGAGGGGTTCGGCGCGACGCCCCCCGCGAAGGCGCAGCCGGACCTCGTGCTGCCCGACATGCGGACGTTCGCTCAACTCGCCGCTTGAACGCGCCGATCACTGGGAGAGCGATGACCGCCCCCACCCAGGACGCCGTGACCGATGTGGTGCTCGCCCGCCAGCCGATCTTCGACGCCGACCTGCGGATCAACGCCTTCGAGCTGCTTTACAGGGCCGTCGGCGAGGAGGGCCTCCCGCTGGATCCCGCCAAGGCGACCGCGAGCGTCCTCGTCGCCGCGCTGACCGACGTCGGACTCGAGCGGCTCGTCGGCAACCAGCGCGCGTTCATCAACGTCAACCGCGAGTTCCTGCTCTCCTTCCGGCCGCTGCCGCTGCCCGCCGACCGGGTGGTGCTCGAGCTGGTCGAGGACCAGATCATGGACGCCGACCTGATGGACGTGCTCGGCGAGCTCGTCACCGTCGGCTTCACCCTCGCGCTCGACAACTTCAGCTACCGCCCGGAGTACGAGCCGCTGCTGCGGCTGGCCAAGATCGGCAAGCTCAACGTCCAGGCGCTGACGCCCGAGGAGCTCGCCCAGCACGTGCGCCGGCTGCGCGACTGGGACCTGCAGATCATCGCCGAGAAGGTCGAGACCCGCGAGCAGCTCGACTACTGTCGCCAGCTCGGGATCGACGGGTTCCAGGGCTACTTCTTCGCTCGCCCGGCTGTGATGTCCGAGCGCTCCGCGCCGACGTTCCGGCTCGACGCGCTGGCCAAGCTGATCGAGACCGCCGAGGACGACTTCGACGGGCTCGAGGAGATGATCAGCCACGACGCGGGGCTCTCGCACAAGCTCCTGCGGCTGGCCAACTCCGCCCACGTCGCTCCGCGCAGCCGGGTCCGCTCGATCCGCCACGCGCTCTCGCTGCTCGGCGGGCGCACGGTCCGGCGCTGGACGATGCTGCTCATGCTGGCCGGCCGCCACGGCCAGCCGCACGAGCTGCTCGTGACCGCTCTGGTGCGCGCGCGCCTGTGCGAGAAGCTCGCGATCGCCGACCCGGCGGCCGAGGACGACCGCGGCTTCACCGTCGGCCTCTTCTCGATCGCCGACGCGCTCCTGCACACGCCGCTGCCGCAGCTGCTCGACGGCCTGCCGTTCGACGACCGCCTGACCGGCGCCCTGCTCGACCACTCAGGCCCCGAGGGCCGCATCCTCGCCGCCGCGCTCGCCTACGAGCGCGGCCACTTCGCCGCCGTCGCCGAGTCGCACGACCTGGCCGGGTTTGGGCAGGCGTACTACGACGCCGTGGCCTGGGCGACCGAGATGGTCGTCGAGCTGCGCTAGGCGGCCTGGATGCGCCCGGCTGCGCGCAGCCGGTGGACGACCTGGGCGGCGCGCAGGTCGACGGCGGCGAGCCGGCCGGCCAACTGCTCACAGCGGCGCTCGGCTTCGTCGATCGCGCGGCGCAGCTCGTATTCGAGGTACTCGAACGTCTCGTGGCGTTCCGTGGTCATGGGGGTGTATCGGCACGAACGGGGTCATTAGCGAGCTGCCATCAACCGCGCCAGCTCCGCCCGGCGCTTGATCCCGAGCTTGCGGAACACGCTGCGCAGGTGGTGCTCGACCGTCTTGGCGCTCACGAACAGCGCCGCGGCCGCCTCGCGGTTGGTGAGGCCCTGGGCGACGAGCTGGGCGACCCGCAGCTCGTGGGCGGTCAGCTCGGCGCCGTCGGCGGCGGCGGCGCGGGTGACCGCGCCGGCCGCGCGCAGCTCGCGGCGGGCGCGCTCTGCGAAGGGCAGCGCGTCGATCCGCTCGAAGCCCTCGAGCGCGGCGCGCAGCGGCTCGCGCGCCTCCTCGCGGCGGTCGGCGGCGCGCAGGAACTCGCCGTGGGCGAGCTGCGTGCGGGCGAGCTCGAACGGTGCGGGGCCGCGCATGTCGAGCGCGGCGCGGAAGCTCGTCTCATCCTGCGCGGTCATTCCGCGCAGGCGCTCGAGGACGGCGGGCGCGACCCGGTGGCCGTCGATCGTGCGGGCGTAGTGCTCGACGAGCGCTGCCGCGTCGTCGCGGCGGCCGGCACGCAGGTAGGCGTCGACCAGGTGCGGCGCCCATACGACGTTGCCGGGCAGCGCCTCGTCGCGGACGGCCTCGAGCCGCTCGACCGCCTCGTCCAAGCGGTCGGTCGCGAGCGCGAGCAGCCCGAGCGCCTGGCGGGCGTAGATGGCGGGCAGCGGCACGTTGCGCCGCTCGCCGAGCTCGATCGCCCGCTCGGCCGCCTCGACGGCGGTGGTCTCGTCGCCGTGCCAGCCGTGGACCGCGGCGAGCATCCCGAGCGCGATCACCAGCGCCGGGTCCTGGCCGGTCTGCTCGGCGAGCGCGACCGCCTCCTCGGCGTCGGCGAGCGCCCGGTGGTAGCGGCCGAGCGACAGGTTGCCGTGCGCGCGGGCGGCGAGCGGGTAGGGGAGGGCGCCGACCGACGACGACTCGCGCCCGGCCGTGACCAGGCGGTCGAGCATCTGCACGCCGCGCTCGTACTCCTCGATCCACAGCCAGCCGTGCGCGGCCAGCGCCACGATCTCCGGCGCCAGCGAGAGGGCCAGCCCGAGGTCGCCGAGCCGGCGCTCGCCCTCCTCGAGCAGGCGGCGCCCGGTCGCCACGTCGGGCACCGCCATGCGCGCCGCCCCGGCCGACAGCATGGCCAGCGCGGCCGGCAGCTCGGTGTCGCCGGCCAGCTCGCGCGCCCGCTCGGCGTCCGCCAGCCAGCCGCGGTGGTCGCGCAGCGCCATCGCCCCGAGCGAGGAGAGGAGCAGCAGCATCGCCGCGGCGGGCGGCGACTCGGCCTGCAGCCGCCGCGCCTGCCCGCGCAGCAGCTCGCGTGCCTCCTCGGTGCGGCCGGTCCGTAGCGCGAGCTGGGCGCGCAGCGTCCGCAGCTCGGTGGCCACGGCGGTGACGTCCGAGCCCTCGGCGATGGCGAGCACGCGCTCGGCCTGCTCGAGCCGGGCGAGGCCGACGTCGGGATGACCGGCGGGCAGCAGGTCGCGCGCCGCCTCGACCAGCCGGCGGGCGCGGTCGAGCGGCTCGGGCGACAGCTCGGCAGCGCGCAGGTGCGCGTGAGCGGCGGGCCCGAAGCCGGTGCGGGCCCGCGCCGAGCGGGCGGCCGCCTCGAGCGCCGCGGCGATCGCCTCGTTCGGCCGCGTCGCGCCGGCGGCGAGCTGCCAGGCGCGCTGAGGGTCGTCCTCCGGCAGGGCGCGGGCGACGGCGCGGTGGGCGTCGCGGCGGGCGACGGCCGTGGCGCCGTGGTAGGCGGCGGCGCGCAGCAGCGGGTGCCGGAAGGCGACCTCGCCGGGCGCGAGCGTGACGATGCCTGCGCTCTCCGCGCTCTCGAGCGCCGACACGTCAAGGCCCGCCTCGGCCAGCGCGCCGAGCACCACGTCGCCGCGGCGCGCCTCGGCGGCGGCGGCGACGAGCAGCGCGCGGCGCGTGTCCTCATTGAGCCCGTCGAGCCGGCGGGCGAGCACGCGCTCGAGCGTCGAGCCGGGCGGCAGCGGTCCCTCGACCGGAGCGCGGCCCTCGAGCTCGTCGCGGCCCAGCAGCGCGGGGATCTCCAGCAGCGCGAGCGGGTTGCCGCCGGCCGTGGCGAGCACGCGGCTCGCGACGAGGTCGGCCACGGGGTGGTCGCGACCGGCCTGCAGCAGCTCGAGCGCGCGGTCGGAGTCCAACGGGCCGACCTCCAGCGTCTCGATCCCCGGCGCGGCATCCCGCTCCGGCCGTTGGGCGGCCAGGATGGCGACGCCGTCCGCGCCGAGCCGCCGGGCGGCGAAGCGCAGCGCCTCGAGCGACGGCTCGTCGAGCCACTGCAGGTCGTCGATCACGCACAGCACCGGCTGCTCCTCGGCCGCGAGCGTGAGCAGCCCGAGCAGTGCCGCGCCTATCGCCAGCCGCGCCTGCGGCGCCACCGGCTCGAGCTCGAGCGCGCCGGCGAGCGCGGCCGCCTGGGCGGCCGGCAGCCGGTCGCGCAGCGCGAGCACGGGCTCGCACAGCTCGGCCAGGCCGGCGAACGGCAGCTCCGCCTCGCCCTCCAGGCCGCGCGTGCGCAGCACGGTCATGCCCTCCGCGCGCTCGATCGCCGCGCGCAGGAGCGCCGTCTTGCCGATCCCGGGCTGCCCGCGCAGGACCAGCACGTCGCTGCCGCCCCCGCGGGCGGTTTCAAGCGCGCGCTCGACGCGCCCGAGCTCAGCCTCGCGTCCGATCAACACCGACCGCCGAGGTTATCCGCGCGCATGTTCCCTCCCGGCTCGCGTGGGTTATGTGTCGCGCATGAGAGAGAGGATGCTCGGCGCCGGCCTCGTGCTGGTCGGCGCCCTGGCCACGGCCGGCCCCTCGTCGGCGGCCGGCCGAGCCGACATGGAGGTCGCCCGAGCCGGCGCGGAGTCCGTCAGCTCGAGTTGCGACGCGAGTGGCTGCAACGTGCGCCTGACCGCGTCCGCGCGCGTGGCCAACCGCGGCGCGTCGCGGGCCCGCCGCACCCGCATCGGGTTCTTCCTGTCGCAGGACGCCCGCCGTGACGGCGGCGACAAGGCCGCCGGCCGGAAGTGGATGCCGGCCATCGGCGGCGGCAAGGGCCAGCGGATGCACGCGATGCTCTTCGCCGGCGGGCTCGCGCCCGGCACGTACCGCCTGATCGCCTGCGCCGACGTCTCCGGCCGCGTCCGGGAGCGCAGCGAGCGCAACAACTGCCGCGCGGGCGCGCCGTTCGCCATCGCCGGCGCGACGTCTCAGCCCGCGCCACCGCCGGCGACCGTGGCGTGCGCGCCCGGCTGGCGCGCCGAGCTGTGCGCGGAGCTCGAGCTGGGGATGGCCAACGGCTGGTTCTTCGACATGGCCGACGCGCTCGCGTTCGCGCTGCTCTACCAGCACTACTACACGCAGCAGTACATCCCGTCGTCGGTCGCCGCCGCTGTGATCGAGCCCTACCGCACCGGCTGGGATCCGATCCGCGGCCGGGCCGGCATCGTCACCTACCGCATCTCCGGCTTCCTCGACTTCTGGGTCAACGGCGCCTACGGCGGGCTCGAGTGGCCGAAGTACCCGGCCGCGCTCGACACGCCGGAGGAGTTCGCGAGCTGGCTGCAGACCTACGGCATCGTGCAGAACACCGCGCGCCAGAACGCGATCAACCACTCGCTCAACGGGATCGTGCAGTCCGAGCTCGCCTGGCGGAACGCGATGGACGACTGGAAGGCCTGGGACCTCAAGCTCGTCACCGCTCAGCAGTACTCGGACGCGACCGTCTTCGCCCATCGCACGCTCGAGGACGCGCAAACCGCGGTGATGCGCGCGGAGAACGCGATCAAGCCGTAGCCGGGCCGTCAACCTGTATGTCGTGTCACTCGCCACGCCCATCGTCCTGGCAGACGGGCTGGACGTCACGTTCTATTCCGCGGTCGAGGACGTCTGGCTGGACGTCGAGCCGTTCTTCGTGGAGGAGGACTACCGCCTCTACGACGCCGGCGGCCGCCGCCTCGAGCTGGTCGCCGACTACTCGGTCCGTCCGCTCGAGGAGACGCCGACGGGCGCCGAGGAGCTTGCCGGCCTGCTGCGCGTCTGGCTGCCGCTGGTCGGCGTGAAGCTCGACGACCCGGACGCCCACGCGCTGCCGGAGCTGCTCGACCTCGCCGTCGACCGCGCGGGCACGTGGGAGCCGCCCGCCGGGTTCCCGCTGCCCCGCGGGCTGGGCGTCGCCCTGATCCTCGTCGTCGCCGTCGTCTTCGGAGCCGCCATCCGCGCGTCCGTGGCCGGAACCGGCGAGCCCGCCCTGAAGATCCTGCTGGCCATCGCCGGCGTCGGCGCCGTGGCGGCCCTGCTCATCGCCGCCGCGCAGGTCTGGCGCGAACGGCGCTGGTGGCCGTGGGTCGCCCTCCACATCGTCCTCGTCGCCGTGGCCACGGTGGTCGCGCTGATCGCCGACGACCAATAAGCTCGACGGGATGCGGTCATTTCACGAAGGCCAGCTCGTCACGCTCGTCGGGGATCATGATCCGTTGGACGGCATCGTCGTGCAGGTTCCGAGCCTGGTGAAGGTCGAGGTCGCGGTGCCCGACGCCGGGGACGGACCGGTCTTCCGCACCGTTCACCCGAAGCTCGTGCGGGAGCGGACCGAGCCCGGCGAGCACGATGACGCGCTGCGCCGGCTGATCCGGCGCACAGCGTCCGCCGGCCGCGGCGGCCCGCGCTCAGGAGCGGGATCCGCGCGTCGCGGTCACTCGCAACCGTCGGGTCATCGCACCACCGGCAAGTAGCTGATGAGCTCGAGCAGCGAGCCGTCGGGGTCGCGGAAGTAGACGCTCGTCCCGTCGCCGCGGGCGCCGGCGCGCGCGACGGGGCCGAGCTCGACCTCGACCCCGTGGCGCTCGAGGTGCTCGACGGCGGTGTCGATCGGCCCTTCCCAGCGGAAGCAGTGGTGGCTGTTGCCCGGGCGCACGGGCTCGCGCGGGCGCGGCCCGCCGCCCGTCCCCGGGCCGTGCACGCTGAGCTGCTGATCGCCGAACCGGTACGCCCACCCGGCGCCGCGCGGGACGAGCTCGGCGCCGAGCACGCCGGCGTAGAAGGCGTTCGAGCGCTCCCAGTCGGAGACCGCGACGACCGAGTGGTCGAGCTCGCTCACACCGAGATGCCGTAGGCCTCCGTGAACGCGTCCTTGGCGTAGGCCAGCGAGGCGTAGGCGAAGCCCTTGTCGCCCCAGCCCGTGCCCCAGCTGTTGCGGACGATGAAGCGATCCGCGGTGTAGCCGACGAGCGCCACGGCGTGGCCGCCGCGCTTGGTCCTGGGCTGGTAGAGGTCGAGGTTGCCGGCGTTGACGTCGGCGTCGTCCCACGTGCGGTCGACGTCGAGCCGCGTGAGGATCGGGCCGCTGGTCGCGAGCCAGCGCTTCCACGCGTCGAGCGAGCCGCCGTGGCTGAGCGAGAGGTTGAAGTAGGAGCGGATCTTCATCTGCGCGGCGAGCGCGTAGAAGGTCGCCGTATCGCCGGGATACAGGCCGCCGGAGAAGGGCAGGACGTTCTCCTTCACCGCGCCGTACTTGCGCGCCACGTCGAGCGCGGCCTTGAGGCTGGTCCCCGAGTTCTCGATGAACGTGGAAGGCGAGTTCGCGAACTCGTCGGTCTCCTTCGACGCCATCCAGATGAAGCGCTTGGACATCGTCTCGGTGTTCTTGATCCGGCCGGACTTGACGAAGTGCCAGCGGAGCAGCGCGTCGGCGGTCGCCCAGCCGACGCACGAGCCGGTCGAGGCCTGGTCGCCGATCTTCCACCAGGTCTCGCGCAGGTCCTTGGACTTGGGGGCGGGAGCTGCGGCGGGCGCGCGCAGGAGGCCGGCGGCGGTGGCCTGCTGGAGCTGCCAGTCGCGCTCGGTGTCGCGTGACGGGTCGACGTTGAGGACCCGCTTGACCTTCTTGGGGCGCCGCTTCGCGCGTTTCGCTTGGGGCATGGCCCGACCCTAAGAGGGGCAGGCACGCATCGTCAACGCATGCGCGCCCCATTGCCCGGCCGTGCGCGCGCCACGAGTCTCCGACGATGAGCCTGTTGCTCGGGATCGCGGTCATCGTCGTCGCCGACGCGATCGCCATCGCCGCCCTGCTGTTCGTCCGGCGTGGCGCGCCGGAGGGCAGCTACTTCTCGGACGGCGACCGTGCCTCGGGCGTGTTCGGCGTGCTCGCGACGGGCTTCGCGATCTTCGCCGGCTTCGTGATCTTCCTCGCCTTCACGACGTACGACGAGACCCGGAGCGGCGCCGAGGCCGAGGCGCTCGCGGTGATCCAGCAGTACGAGACGGCGCAGTTCCTGCCGGTGCCGATCAAGGACGAGGTGACCGGTCAGCTCGAGTGCTACGGCCGGCACGTCGTGCACCAGGAGTGGCCGCAGATGCAGAGCGGAGCCGCAGGGGACACGATCAACCCGTGGGCGCTCGCGCTGTTCAGGAGCCTGAAGGCGGCGCAGCCGAAGGCCGCGACCGAGCAGTCGGCCTACGACAAGTGGCTGGACCAGACCTCCGTGCGCGAGGAGGCCCGGCTCGACCGGATCCACGGCGCGGCCGGGATCATCCCGACCTCGATCTGGATCGTCCTGTTCCTCACCGGGTCGGTCGTGTTCGTCTACATGCTGTTCTTCGCGGACAGCGCCGAGATGGCCCGCTCGCAGGCGATGCTGATCGGCTCGGCCACGACGGTGATCGTCGCCACGCTGCTCGCGATCATCGCGCTCGACAGCCCGTACCGGAGCGGCGTCTCGAGCATCGAGCCGGTCGCCATGGAGCGCTCGCTCATCCTGCTCCGCGAGGCGCGGACCGCCCTGAGCGACGACGCGCCGCTGCCCTGCGACGAGCTCGGGGTGGCCTCATGACCGACCGCGTGGAGCTCGTCGCCACGATCCTGCTGGCGACGGCCGCGGTGGCGACGGCGTGGAGCAGCTACCAGGCGACCCGCTGGAACGGCGAGCAGACCAAGGCGGGCGCCCGGACCAACGCCATCCGGCTCGACGCGGCGCGTGCGCAGGGCCTCGCCGAGGCGCAGACCCAGATCGACGTCGCCACGTTCATCCAATGGGTCGACGCCTATGCCCAGAAGGAGACGGAGCTGACGACGTTCTACTTCAAGCGCTTCCGCGAGGAGTTCAAGCCAGCCGTGAACGCCTGGATCGCCACGCGGCCGCTCAAGACCGAGGGCGCGCCGCTGACGCCGTTCGCGATGCCGGAGTACAAGCTCGCGGCGACGACGGACGCCGAGCGACTGGACCGCGAGGCGGAGGCGTCCGCGGCGGTCGTGCGGGACAACATCCAGCGCGCGTCGAACTACGTGCTCGGCGTCGTGCTGTTCGCCGTCGCGCTGTTCTTCGCCGGCATGAGCACCAAGCTCGGCGCCCGGCGACTGCAGGTGGCGACGCTCACGCTCGGCTGCGTGCTGTTCCTGGGCACCGCGATCTGGATCGCCACGTTCCCGGTGAGCCTCGCGGTTTGAGTACCGTGGGCGCTTCATGCCCACGATCGTCACGCTCCCCGGCGACGGCATCGGCCCCGAGGTCCTGGCCGCCGCGCTCGAGCTCCTGAACCAGGTCGCCCCCGACCTCACCTACGAAGAGCACCTGATCGGCGGCGTCGCCATCGACGCCACCGGAACCGCCCTGCCCGACGCGACGCTCGAGGCCGCCAAGCGGTCCGACGCCGTCCTGCTGGCCGCCGTCGGCGGCCCGAAGTGGGACACCACCGACCCGTCCAAGCCGCGCCCCGAGCAGGGGCTGCTCGGCCTGCGCCAGGGGCTCGGTCTGTACGCGAACCTGCGGCCCGTCCGCCCGCTGCCGGCGCTCTACGACGCCAGCCCGCTGCGCCGCGAGATCATCGAGGGCACCGACCTCCTGGTCGTGCGCGAGCTGACCGGCGGCATCTACTTCGGCGACAAGGGCCGCAAGGACGGCCGCGCGCACGACGTCTGCGCGTACACGGAGCAGGAGATCGAGCGGATCGCGAGGATCGCCTTCGAGGCCGCGCGCTCGCGCGTGTCGAGCGTCGACAAGGCCAACGTGCTGGAGACCAGCCGGCTGTGGCGCGAGGTCGTGATGCGCGTGCACAGCGCCGAGTTCCCCAACGTCGAGCTCGAGCACGTCCTCGTCGACAACGCGGCGATGCAGCTCGTGGCCGCCCCGCGCCACTTCGACGTGATCCTCACGGAGAACATGTTCGGCGACATCCTCAGCGACGAGGCGGCCATGCTCACCGGCTCGATCGGCCTGCTTCCGAGCGCCAGCCTGGGCGGCGACGGACCCGGCGTGTTCGAGCCCGTCCACGGCTCGGCGCCCGACATCGCCGGCCGCGGGGTCGCCAACCCGCTCGCGATGTTCCTCTCCGCAGCGCTGATGCTGCGGCACGGACTCTCCCGGGAGGAGGACGCGGCGCGGATAGAATCGGCCGTGGATCGGGCCCTGGAAGCCGGACTGCGGACCGGCGACCTGGGCGGCACAGCGACAACCGCCGAAGCGACTCGCGCGGTGCTGGAGGAGCTGACGTGAAGCAAGCGGACCTCATCTGGATGAACGGCGAGTTCGTCGCCTGGGAGGACGCGAAGGTCCATGTGCTCACGCACGCGCTCCACTACGGCACCGGCGTGTTCGAGGGCGTGCGCGCGTACGAGACCGAGCGCGGCACGGCGGTCTTCCGCCACCAGGACCACATCGACCGGCTCTTCAAGTCGGCCCAGATGTACTACATGGACGTCCCGTTCACGAAGGAGCAGATCCGCGAGGCGACGCTCGAGACGATCTCGCGCAACGGCCTCAGGTCCTGCTACATCCGCCCGGTCGTCTACCGCGGCGCGGGGCCGATGGGCCTGTACCCGCTCGACTGCCCGGTCGACGTGTTCATCGCCGTCTGGGAGTGGGGCGCCTACCTCGGCGAGGAGGGCAAGCAGCGCGGCGTCACCGCCACCGTCGTGTCGTGGCGCAAGATCGGCCAGGACGCGCTGATCCCGCTGGCCAAGGCCAACGGCCAGTACCTCAACTCCGTGCTCGCCAAGATCGAGTCCGAGAAGGCCGGCTACGAGGAGGGCATCCTGCTCGACCAGCGTGGCTTCGTGTGCGAGGGCACCGGCGAGAACCTCTTCCTCGTCAAGGATGGGGTCATTGCGACGCCCGGCTTCAACTCCTCGATCCTCGGCGGCATCAACCGCGTCAGCGCGATCACGATCGCGCGCGACCTCGGCTACGAGGTCGTCGAGCGCGACGTCGCCCGCGGCGAGCTGTACACGTGCGACGAGATCTTCATGACCGGCACCGCCGCCGAGCTGACGCCGATCCGCGAGATCGACAATCAGAGCGTCGGCGCGGGTGAGCCCGGACCGGTCACGCGCGCGGTGCAGGAGGTCTTCGAGGACGCGCTGCACGGGCGCTCGGATCGCTACGCCGACTGGCTGGACGTCGTGCCCCAGCCGGCGCCCGCTCCGTGACCCGGATCGCGATCTACGACACCACCCTGCGCGACGGCATGCAGGGCCACGGCATGTCGCTGTCGGTGGAGGAGAAGGTCCGCGTCGCGCACGTGCTCGACGACCTCGGGATCCCGTTCATCGAGGCCGGCTTCCCCGCGTCCAACCCGAAGGAGGCCGAGCTCTTCGAGCGGCTCGAGCACGAAGGCCTGCGGGCCGACGTGTGCGCCTTCGGCATGACCCGCCGCCGCGACACGCGGGCCGAGGACGACGCCGCCCTGCGGGTCGTCGCCGAGTCGTTCGCGCCGGTCTGCACGCTCGTCGGCAAGACCTGGAGCCTGCACCTCGAGAAGGTCGTCAAGGTCGGGCGCGACGAGAACCTGGCCATGATCGGCGACTCGGTGGCCTTCCTCGTCGCCCAGGGCAAGCGCGTGATCTACGACGCCGAGCACTTCTTCGACGGCTACCGGGACGATCGCGAGTACGCCCTCGAGTGCCTGAAGGCGGCGGCCGCCGCCGGCGCCGAGAACGTCACGCTGTGCGACACGAACGGCGCGTCGCTGCCGGCCGACATCGCCGCCGCGGTGCGCGACGTCGTGCCCGCCGTCGACGCGCCGATCGGCATCCACACCCACAACGACGCCGAGTGCGGCGTGGCCAACTCGCTCGCGGCCGTGGCCGAGGGGGCAGTGCTCGTCCAGGGCACGATGAACGGCTACGGCGAGCGCTGCGGCAACGCGAACCTGACCAGCATCGTTCCCAGCCTCCAGCTCAAGCTCGGCCACGACTGCCTGCCGAGCCTCGACGGCTGGACCGAAGCTGCGCACTACCTCGACGAGCTGCTCAACCTGATGCCCGACCCCAACCAGCCGTACGTCGGCAAGAACGCCTTCGCGCACAAGGGCGGGATGCACGTGGCCGGCGTCAACGCCGACCCCGCGACGTTCGAGCACATCGACCCGGCCGCCGTCGGCAACAGCCGCGAGGTGCTGGTGAGCGAGCTCTCGGGCAAGGGCACGGTGATCGCCCACGCCGGCGGCGCGCTCGACGACGCCACCGCCACGCGCGTGGTCGAGCGCGTGAAGGAGCTCGAGCACCGCGGCTTCCAGTTCGAGGCCGCCGACGGCTCGTTCGACCTGCTGATCCGGCGCGAGACCGGCGACTACGAGCCGCTGTTCCGGCTCGAGTCGTGGCGCGTGATCTCCGAGAAGCGCGAGGACGGCCGGGTCCAGACCGAGGCGACGATCAAGATCTGGGTGGACGGGCAGCGCTACGTGCGCGTGGCGGAGGGCAACGGTCCCGTCAACGCCCTCGACACCGCGCTCCGCGCCGCGATCGGCGAGCGCTATCCCCACCTGCGCGACATCAAGCTCGTCAACTACAAGGTGCGCATCCTCGACGAGTGGAAGGCCACCGGCGCCACCACCCGCGTGCTGCTCGACGCCACCGACGGCTCCGACACCTGGGGCGCCATCGGCGTGCACGAGAACGTGATCGAGGCGAGCTGGGACGCGCTGGTCGACTCGCTCGAAGCCGGCATGGTCCGCACGCGCGCGCCGCAGGCATGACGATCCCGATGGCCCAGCCCGTCCTCGGCGAGGCCGAGGAGCAGGCTGTGCTCGAGGTTCTGCGCTCCGGGCAGCTCTCGCTCGGCCCTCGCGTTCCGGAGTTCGAGCGCGCGTTCGCGGCCCGGGTGGGCGCCCGCCACGCGAGCGCCGTCTCGAGCGGCACGGCGGCATTGCACCTGGCCGTGCGCGCGGTCGGGGTCAGCGAGGGCGACGAGGTGGTCACGTCGCCGCTCTCGTTCGTGGCCTCCGCCAACGCGATCGTCTACGAGCGCGCCACCCCCGTGTTCGCCGACATCGACCCGGTCACCCTCAACCTCGACCCCGACGCGGCGGCCGCCGCGATCACCGGTCGCACGACGGCGCTGCTGCCGGTGCACATCTTCGGCTACCCCGCCGACGTCCCCGCGCTCGAGCGCCACGGGCTGCCGATCGTCGAGGACGCCTGCGAGGCGCTCGGCGCCGTGCATGCCGACGGCACGCCGGTCGGCGGCCGCGGCCATCCCGCGACGTTCGCGTTCTACGCCAACAAGCAGCTCACCACCGGCGAGGGCGGCATGCTCGCCATGGGCTCGGCGGAGCACAAGGAGCGCGTCGACTCCGAGCGCAACCAGGGGCGCGCGCCGGACATGGACTGGCTCGACCACGACCGGCTCGGGTTCAACTACCGGCTGACCGACATCGCGTGCGCGCTCGGCCTTGCCCAGCTCGAGCGGCTCGACGAGATGCTGGCCGCCCGCGCGCGGGTGGCCGGCTGGTACCGCGAGGCGCTGGCGGGCTCCGAGATCGCGCTGCCGTGCGAGGACGCCGGCGGCAACGTCCGCGGCTGGTTCGTGTTCGTCGTGCAGGTCCCGCGCGACCGCGACGGTGTGATCGGGCGGCTGCGCGAGCGCGGCATCCCGTCCAAGCCGTACCTGCCGGCCATCCACCTGATGTCGTTCTACCGGGAGCGGTTCGGCCACAAGGAGGGCGAGTTCCCGGTCTGCGAGGACGTCGCGGCCCGCTCGGTGGCGCTGCCGTTCTTCCCCGCGCATGACCGAGGGCCAGGTCGCCGCAGGTGGCCGAGGCCCTGCTCACAGCGGCTTGAAGTAGCCCACGAACCCCGGGCCGCCGATGGCGGCGGCCACGGCGGGGTTGCGCGCACGGCGGATCTCGCGCTGGCGGTAGCCGATGCGCTCGTAGAGCGCGCGGGCGGGCTCGTTGTGCAGGCCGGTGTCCAGCGCCACGCCCTTGAGGCCGGCCTCGGCGGCGGCACGGTCGGCGGCGGCGAGCAGCGCGGTCGCCACACCGCGGCGCCGGAAGCCCGGGGCGACGGCGAGCGCGTCGACGTAGAGCGTGCTGAGCGGCGGATTGGGGGAGACCGTCCCCGCCGCGCGCAGGTGGCGCAGGAGGTGCGGCCAGTGCCACGGCGGCACGCGCGGGGCGGTCAGCGCGACGAAGCGGCGTGCGCGGGCGTCGCCCTCGTCGACCGGGAACCAGGCGATCACGCCGGCCAGGGCGCCCTCGAGCTCGGCCACCGAGCAGACCTCGAAGCTCGCGGCGTGCCCGGTGCGGCCGTAGACCGAGGCCAGCATCGCGCGGGCGCGCGCCTCGGAGCCCGCGTAGGCGTCGTAGTAGGGCTTGGCCGAGGTGTAGAGCAGCGCGTCGGCCAGATCGGCGGGCGTGGCGGGCCGGAGCGCGACGGACATCTGAGTCATCATGGCGGCCCATGTCGCGCTTCTCCATCCCGCAGGACCCGGTCTTCCAGCAGCTCAACGCCTCGATCGGGTTCGACTGGCGGCTGGGGCCGTACGACATCGAGCAGTCGCGCGCACACGCGAAGATGCTCGCCTCGGCCGGGATCATCTCCGGCGCGGACCGCGACGCGCTGCTCAACGGGCTCGACCGCGTGGCGGACGAGCTCGACTCGGGCGAGTTCGCCGTTCCGCGAGGACGACGAGGACATCCACATGGCGATCGAGCGGCGGCTGACCGAGATCGCCGGCCCGGTCGGCGGCAAGCTGCACACCGCCCGCTCGCGCAACGATCAGGTCGCCACCGACATGGCGATGTTCACGCGCGCGCACGCGCTCGGGACCGTCGAGCGCCTGCAGTCGCTCCAGAGCGCGCTGGTCCAGCTCGCCGACCGCCACCTCGACTGGCCGATGCCCGGCTACACGCACCTCCAGCGCGCCCAGCCGGTCTACCTCGCGCACCACCTGCTCGCCTACTTCTGGATGTTCCGGCGCGACGCGCGGCGGTTCGAGCTCGTGCTCGGCTCGACCAGCGAGCTGCCGCTGGGCGCGGGCGCGCTGGCCGGCGTGAACTTCGCGACCGACCGCGCCCTGGTGGCCAGCGAGCTCGGCTTCACCGGCGTGGCGCCGCAACTCGATCGACGCCGTCTCCAACCGCGACTTCGTGCTCGACTACCTGGCCGCGGCGGCCACCTGCGCGACCCACCTCTCGCGCCTGGGGGCCGAGATCGTGCTGTGGTCGAGCGAGGAGTTCGGCTTCTGCGAGGTCTCCGACGCGTGGGCGTCGGGCTCCTCGATCATGCCGCAGAAGAAGAACCCCGACGCGGCCGAGCTGCTGCGGGCCAAGGCGCCGCGCGTGGTGGCGCACCTGAGCGCGCTGCACGGCGTGATGCACGGCCTCCCGCTGACCTACAACAAGGACATGCAGGAGGACAAGGAGCACCTGTTCGACGCCGCCGACACGCTCGACCTGTGCCTGCAGGCGGCGACCGGGATGCTCTCCGGCATCGTCCTTCGACCGCGAGCGGATGGCCGGCGCCGCCTCCGACGAGATGATCGCCGCCGTCGACGTCGCCGACATGCTGGTGCGCCGCGGCGTGCCCTTCCGCCAGTCGCATGGGATCGTGGCCGGCCTGGTGCGCGAGGCGGTGTCGTCGGGCCGGACGCTGTCCCAGCTCTCGCGCGACGGAGCTGGCGCGGCACTCCGAGGCGCTCGACGACGAGTTCTACGAGGTGCTCTCGCGCCAGTCGTGGCTGGAGTCGAAGGTCTCCGAGGGCGGCACCGCGCTCGACCGGGTGCGAGAGCAGCTCGCGCACGCTCGCGCGGAGCTCGACGAGCAGCCGGCTTGACGCTCGCCCACGGCTTCTACGACCGCCCGGTCGTCGACGTGGCGCGCGACCTGCTGGGCTGCGTGGTGCGCTGCGGCGACACCGCGGGCGTGATCGTCGAGACCGAGGCGTACCACGAGTCCGAGCCGGCCTGCCACGCGTTCGTGGGCCTGACGGCGCGGACGCGCGCCGCTGTTCGGCCCGCCGGGCCGCGCCTACGTGTACCGCTCGTACGGCATCCACGCGCTGCTCAATGCGGTCTGCGAGCCCGAGGGCGTCGGCGCGGCCGTGCTGATCCGGGCGCTGGAGCCACTGGAGGGGCTCGAGCACATGCGCGCGCGGCGCGGCGTCGACGACCTGTGCTCGGGCCCGGGGAAGCTGACCCAGGCGCTGGGGATCACGCTCGAGCACAACGGGACCGACCTGGCGGCCGGGCCGGTGGTCGTCGAGGCGCCGCCGCCGGGCTGGGAGTCGCGTGGACGTCGTCGCCGGGGAGCGGATCGGGATCACCAAGGCGGTCGAGCTGCCGTGGCGGTTCTCGGTGGCGGGGACGCGCAACGTGTCGCGGCCCTGGCCAACGTCAACTGCGGCTGGGTAGGGGAGCGGCGAGGCCGGCGGAGCGGTTTCCGTAGCGTCCTGCCCGGGGTCGTGTAGCGCCCTAGGACGGACGCTGGCCGAATCCGCCGCGCGGCCGGCTCCCAGCTTCCCACCCAGCCAGTTCGTCCCTACGGCGACGCGCCGCCCGTCTGCGGCGCCTGCTCGCCGCCTTCGGGCGGCGGCTCCTCCGTCGGCGGCGGCGCGGCGGTCTCCTCGGGCGCCGGGGCGGTGTCCTCGGGCGCCGGAGCGGGCTCGGTGGTGTCCGGCGTCGCCGTGGGCGCCGCGGTCGCGCTGGGCGCCGGGGCGGTCGGCGTCTCCTCCTCGTCCTCCTCCGGCGGGTAGATCCGCAGTACCGACTCCATGAACGTCTTGAAGATCCCGGCGGGGAACGTGCCGCCGGCCACCGGCTGGCCGTTGAACTCGGTCTCCATCGACTTGAACTCGTTCGGGTAGCCGACCCAGACCGCGACCGTGTACTCCGGCGTCCAGCCCACGAACCAGGCGTCGCCGTAGCCCTCGGTGGTGCCGGTCTTGCCGGAGATCGCCATGTCGCCGACCTGGGCGCGCGTGCCGGTGCCGACCCTCACGACGTTGCTGCAGCAGCGAAGCGACCTGCTCGGCGACGCCCTGCTCGAGCACGTTGCGGGTCTTCGTGCGGTTGACCGCCTCGCTGCCGTCGTCCAGCTTGACGGGGATCCAGTCGCCGTCGTCGCCCTCGCGGTGTTCGATCTTGCGAATGCCGACCGGACCGGGCGCGCGGCCGTCGCGCGCGTTGTCGGCGCCCGGGCTGAGCGTGCCGTAGACGAGGTCGCCGCCGCTGGCGAACGTCTCGTAGGCGTGCGCCATGTCGAGCGGGGACACGCCCTCCTTCAGGCCGCCGAGCGTCATCGCGCAGTTGGTCGAGACGTTGCGTGCGGATGCCCATGCGCTCGGCCAGCCGCGCGATCTTGCGCGTGCCGATCTTGATGCCGACCTGGGCGAACACCGAGTTGTCGGAGAAGGTCGTCGCGCGCGCCGAGGGTGGTGATGCCGGCGTAGGCGCCCTCGTAGTTGTTGACGGTGAAGACCTCCTTCGAGCTTCGGGACGTCGAACTCGATCTTCCTCGAGCCCACATCGAGGTCGGGGAGATGCCCTGGCGCAGCGCCTCGGCGAGGATGAACGGCTTGATCGCCGAGCCCGGCTGGCGCTGGCCCTGGGTCGCGAGGTTGAACGGCAGCGTCGTTGTAGTCGTCGCCGCCGACCATCGCCCGGACCTTGCCGGTGTTGTTCTCGATCGCGACGAGCGACGCGCGCGGGCCATCGCGGTTCGGCAGCCACTGCGTTGATCGCCGGCTCGGCGGCGTCCTGCAGCTCGCCGTCGATCGTCGTCTGGATCGCGCAGCCCGCCCTCGAACGCCTGGCGCGCGCCCTCCTGGCCGCCGCCGAGCTGGTCCACCACCTGCTGCTTGATCCAGGAGGTGAAGTACGGGTAGTCGGTGTCCTCCTCCGGCGGCTGGAGGTCGCCGCGCACCGGGAGCTCGCTTGTCCACGCGCGTCCTCGTACTGCTGCGTGCGTGAGAAGCCCTGCTCGAGCATGCGCTGCAGCACGAGATTGCGGCGCTCGAGCGCGCCTGCGGGATGGGCGATCGGGTCGTAGGCGCTCGGCGAGGCGACCATGCCGGCCAGCAGCGCCGCCTCGTGCGGCGCGAGCTGGGAGGCGCACGGCTGGTCGCCGGGCTCGTCGCAGCCCGGGTGGTAGGGCTGGAAGTAGGTGCGCGCGGCCGCCTCGATGCCGTAGGCGCCGTTGCCGAAGTAGATCGTGTTCAGGTAGTTGCGGAGGATCTGCTCCTTCGACCACTTGCGCGTGAGGTGGTAGGCCAGCGCGGCCTCGCGCAGCTTCTGGAACAGCGTGCGGTCGTCCTGGGCGGCGAGCGCGTTCTTGACGAACTGCTGCGTGATCGTCGAGCCGCCCTGCACGCACCTTCTGCTGGACGATGTCCTGGTAGAGGGCGCGGCCGATGCCGCGCAGGTCGACGCCCTCGTTGGTGTAGAAGCGCCGGTCCTCGATCGCGATGATCGCGTGCTTCATCACGGGCGCGATCTCGTTCTCGCGCAGGAAGATCCGCTTCTGGTTGCCGGTCAGGAGGCCGAGTCGTGCGCCCGTTGCATGTCGTCAGATGCCGAGTTGCGCGGCGCGTCGCTCGAGCTCGAGCTTCGGCAGGTCGGACGGCGACGGCCATCATCATCCCGAACACGGTCGAGACGCGCGGCCAGGAGCCCGAGGCCGATCAGCAGCAGCGACCAGCCGCAGCTTGCGGATCCGCACGTGGCGGCTCGGCGGCTTGGGCTTGCGCTGCTTGCGCTTGCCGTGCGGCCGCAGCGCGACGACGGTGGCTCCGTTACCGCGCCGCCGTTCGGCGCGCCGGTATGCAGACTCGGCTGGTGCGTTCGCGATCGCTCATACGAGTGGGTGGGGACCCGCCTCGAGCTTTCCACGCCCGAAAGGCCGCCGGCACCCCCGTTGTCGGCAGGGGCTGACCAGGCCCCGTCGGGAGGCTAGCATTGGCCCGGATGGAAGATCCCGCCTCCGAGGCGGCCGGCCAGGTACCTGACCCGCAACGCGGTCGAATCGCTCCCGCCGGCGCCCTCGCGGAGCGCCTCGGCGCGGGCCGGCCGCTGCGCGTCAAGCTCGGGCTGGACCCGACGGCGAGCGATCTCACCTCGGCCACACGGTCGTCCTCCAGAAGCTGCGCGAGTTCCAGGACGCCGGCCACACGGTCGTGCTGATCGTCGGCGACTACACGGCCCGCGTGGGCGACCCGAGCGGGCGCTCGGCGACGCGGCCCGTGCTCTCGGGCGAGGAGATCGACGCGCACGCGCGCACGTACGTGGAGCAGGCCGGCAAGGTGCTGCGGACCGACGAGCGGCTCGAGCTGCGCCACAACAGCGAGTGGCTCGACATGCGCGCCGGAGGACCTGTTCCGGCTCGCGCGCGTGCCGACCGTCGCCCAGATCCTCGAGCGCGAGGACTTCGCGAAGCGCTGGGCCGCGAACGAGCCGATCTCGCTGCTGGAGCTGCTGTACCCGGTGCTGCAGGGCTACGACTCGGTGGCCGTCCAGGCCGACGTCGAGCTCGGCGGCACCGACCAGACGTTCAACCTGCTGATGGGGCGCGCGATCCAGACCGCCTACGGCCAGCCGCCGCAGTCGGTGCTCACCATGCCGCTGCTGCCGGGTACCGACGGCGTCCAGAAGATGTCCAAGTCGGTCGGCAACCACATCGGGATCACCGAGCCGCCCGGCGAGATGTACGGCAAGACGCTCTCGCTGCCCGACGCGGCGCTGCCGGTCTGGTACGAGCTGCTGCTGGGCGGCGACGCCGCCGGCGGACGCCTCGCCGCGCGACGCCAAGCGCGCGCTCGCGCGGGCGCTGGTGGAGCGCTTCCACGGCGACCGAGGCGGCCGCGGAGGCCGAGGCCGGCTTCGACCGCGTGTTCGTGGATCGCGCGATGCCGGAGGAGATCGAAGAGGCGATCATCTCCGCCAACGGCGCCGTCCACCTCCCCGGAGCTGATCGCCGACCTGTTCGGCGGCTCGCGCTCCGAGGCGCGGCGCGCGATCGCGCAGGGCGGCGTCAAGCTCGACGGGGAGCCGGTCTCGGAGCTCGACCTGCCCGCGAGCCAGCTCGACGGGCGCGTGCTGCAGGTCGGCAAGCGGCGCTTCCGCCGGCTGCGGGTCGCGTGACCGTCCACACCGGCCTGCTGCGGCTGGAGACCGAGGGCGAGGGCCAGATCGTCGACCTCACCGAGGGCGTGCTCGCCGTCGTGCGCCAGAGCGAGGTGCAGCACGGCCTGGTGAGCGTGTTCGTCACCGGCTCGACGGCCGCCGTGACGACGATGGAGTACGAGCCGGGCGGCGTGCAGGACCTCCAGGAGACGCTCGAGCGGCTCGTCCCGCGCGCGCGTGACTATGCGCACAACGTCATGAACGGGGACGACAACGCCCACGCGCACCTGCGGGCATCGCTGGTGGGCGCCGTCGGAGACGGTCCCACTCGTGGGCGGGCGCCTGGTCCTGGGGACCTGGCAGCAGGTGGTCCTGATCGACTTCGACGACCCGCCCACGGCGGCGCGAGGTCCACGTCCAGGTCCTGTCGTAGCCCGGGCTTGGGTGCTACAGTCCCGCGCCGCTCTGGAGGGGCGTTGCGGCGCCGGGTTTTGAACCGGGATCGCCGAACGCGCTACACTCCAGAGCCCGCCTGGGACCAATCCCGGGTGCGCTCGTGCGGAGGAATCCCCTCCGCCAGGGGCGCGCGGTCTTTGAAAACTCAACAGCATGCGCACCGATCGGCCCTGGCCTCGCGCCAAGGCATCGATCGTTGTGCGTCCAGGTTCGTCAACGCCGACGGCGCTACCCAGCGCCGGACGGCACCAAGAATCAAGAAGTAACCTCGTCGATCGCATCCGGCGCCGGCCACGTGTACGGCAGCGCCCTCGTGTGATGCGCGACAAGCTCTGTGTGAGTAGTTCTTCACGGAGAGTTTGATCCTGGCTCAGGACGAACGCTGGCGGCGTGCTTAACACATGCAAGTGGAGCGACGAACCAGGCTTCGGCCTGGGGCAGAGCCGCGAACGGGTGAGTAACACGTGGGTAACCCACCCCGATGACCGGGACAACCCGAGGAAACTCGGGCTAATACCGGATGTACTGCTCTCTCATGAGGGAGAACAGGAAAGATAGCTTCGGCCTTCGCATCGGGACGGGCCCGCGGCGCATTAGCTTGTTGGTGGGGTAAAGGCCTACCAAGGCGACGATGCGTAGCTGGTCTGAGAGGACGATCAGCCACACTGGGACTGAGACACGGCCCAGACTCCTACGGGAGGCAGCAGTGGGGAATCTTGCGCAATGCGCGAAAGCGTGACGCAGCAACGCCGCGTGGGGGAAGAAGGCCTTCGGGTTGTAAACCCCTTTCAGTTGGGACGAAGCTTCCTCGGTTAATAGCCGTGTGGAGTGACGGTACCTTCACAAGAAGCCCCGGCTAACTACGTGCCAGCAGCCGCGGTAATACGTAGGGGGCTAGCGTTGTCCGGAATCATTGGGCGTAAAGCGCGTGTAGGCGGCCCGGTAAGTCCGCTGTGAAAGTCGGGGGCTCAACCCTCGAATGCCGGTGGATACTGTCGGGCTAGAGTACGGAAGAGGCGAGTGGAATTCCTGGTGTAGCGGTGAAATGCGCAGATATCAGGAGGAACACCAATTGCGAAGGCAGCTCGCTGGGACGTTACTGACGCTGAGACGCGAAAGCGTGGGGAGCAAACAGGATTAGATACCCTGGTAGTCCACGCTGTAAACGATGGGCACTAGGTGTGGGGGGTGTCGACTCCCTCCGTGCCGAAGCTAACGCATTAAGTGCCCCGCCTGGGGAGTACGGCCGCAAGGCTAAAACTCAAAGGAATTGACGGGGGCCCGCACAAGCAGCGGAGCATGTGGTTTAATTCGACGCAACGCGAAGAACCTTACCTGGGCTTGACATGTAGATCATACCTGTGGAAACACAGGGTCAGTTCGGCTGGATCTTCACAGGTGGTGCATGGCTGTCGTCAGCTCGTGTCGTGAGATGTTGGGTTAAGTCCCGCAACGAGCGCAACCCCCGTCGCATGTTGCCAGCATTTAGTTGGGGACTCATGCGAGACTGCCGGTGACAAACCGGAGGAAGGTGGGGATGACGTCAAGTCATCATGCCCCTTATGTCCAGGGCTACACACGTGCTACATTGGCGCGTACAGAGGGCTGCGATACCGCGAGGTGGAGCGAATCCCTCAAAGCGCGTCTCGGTTCGGATTGCAGGCTGAAACCCGCCTGCATGAAGGCGGAGTTGCTAGTAATCGCGGATCAGCATTGCCGCGGTGAATACGTTCCCGGGCCTTGTACACACCGCCCGTCACACCACGGAAGCAAGCAACACCCGAAGCCGGTGGCCTAACCCTTTGGGAGGGAGCCGTCGAAGGTGGGGCTCGTGACTGGGGTGAAGTCGTAACAAGGTAGCCGTACCGGAAGGTGCGGCTGGATCACCTCCTTTCTAGGGAAGCTCCAGGATTGGAGCGGTCGTTCGGCCGCCGGCGCATTTCCGCGCCGGCGACAACAACCGAGCGGCTACCGAAACGTCGACCGGACCTGGCGGCGCAGCCTCTCGAGGCGCGCCGCATGCTGTTGAGTTTTGAGAGACCGAGCGCCCAGTCCGGGCGCGCGCCTCTTCGCGGACCTTGAAAACTGCACAGCCATGCCAACAAACGGGTATCACCGTGCGTCGGATTCGCCGTCGAGTCGAATCGCGCGATGATCACCGTCAAGATAGGAAGGGCACATGGTGGATGCCTTGGCACCAGGAGTCGATGAAGGGCGTGAACGGCTGCGATAAGCCGCGGGTGAGGCGCTGAATAGCCATTGATCCGCGGATTCCCGAATGGGGAAACCCAGCGCTGGTAATACGGCGTTACCGCATGCTGAATACATAGGCATGACGGGGGCAAGCCGGGGAACTGAAACATCTCAGTACCCGGAGGAAAGGAAATCAACCGAGACTCCCCGAGTAGTGGCGAGCGAAAGGGGAATCAGCCCAAACTTCGTACGTGTAAGCGGTCACGCGTTGCGTGCGAGGGGTTGTAGGGCGCCTGTCCGGGATGTGGCTGTCCCGGCGAGAGTTACCAAGCCGATCGGTAGTTGAAGCGCGTGGAACCGCGCACCACAGAGGGCAATCGTCCCGTAGACGAAATCGACCGGCCTCTCGATGGCGTTCCTGAGTAGGTCCGCACCCGTGAAACGCGGACTGAATCTGGGGGGACCACCCTCCAAGGCTAAGTACTCCCTGGTGACCGATAGCGGACTAGTACCGTGAGGGAAAGGTGAAAAGTACCCCGGAAGGGGAGTGAAATAGTACCTGAAACCGCGTGCCTACAAGCGGTCGGAGCAGCTTCGTGCTGTGACGGCGTGCTTTTTGCATAACGAGCCGGCGAGTTACTCGTCTGCGGCAAGGTTAAGCGATGAGCGGAGCCGTAGCGAAAGCGAGTCCGAATAGGGCGATTTAGTCGTAGGCGGTAGACCCGAAACTGAGCGAGCTACCCATGGGCAGGTTGAAGCGGGGGTAAGACCCCGTGGAGGACCGAACCGACCTAGGTTGAAAACTGGGCGGATGACCTGTGGGTCGGAGTGAAAGGCTAATCAAGCTCAGAGATATCTGGTTCTCTCCGAAATATATTTAGGTATAGCCTCGGATAAATTCCGATGCGGCCGTAGAGCACTGTTTGGTCTAGGGGCCCTACCAGCTTACCGAAATCAGGCAAACTCCGAAGACCGTTACGGCTACTCCGGGAGTCAGTTGCTGGGGGATAAACTTCAGCGTCAAAAGGGAAACAGCCCAGACCGCCAGCTAAGGACCCTAAGTGCTAGCTAAGTGGCAAACGATGTCCGAGTGCATAGACAACCAGGAGGTTGGCTTAGAGGCAGCCATCCTTGAAAGAGTGCGTAACAGCTCACTGGTCAAGTGTTCGGGCGCGGATAATGTAACGGGGCTCAAGCTAGCCACCGAAGCTGCGGGTGCGTCGCAAGACGCGCGGTAGGAGAGCGTTCCCATGGCAGTGAAGCGGCGGTGGAAACCAGCCGTGGAGCCGTGGGAAGTGAGAATGCCGGCATGAGTAACGAAAGAGGGGTGAGAATCCCCTCCGCCGATTGCCCAAGGATTCCTGAGTAAAGTTCGTCTGCTCAGGGTTAGTCGGGACCTAAGGCGAGGCCGAAAGGCGTAGTCGATGGACAACAGGTTGATATTCCTGTACCACGTCGCAATCATTTGACCGATGGGGGGACGGGGAAGGCTAAGGGAACCCAGGCGATGGTCGTCCTGGGTCAAGCATGTAGGGGTGGCTTCAGGCAAATCCGAAGCCGCATAACCTGAGGTGTGATGGCAGCTGGCTACAAGCCGGCGAGTCCCAGACGCCATGCCCCCGAGAAAAGCCTCTAGGGAGATTGCACGTGCCCGTACCAAAACCGACACAGGTGGGCAAGTAGAGAATACTAAGGTGATCGAGATAACCCTCGTTAAGGAACTCGGCAAAATCGCTCCGTAACTTCGGGATAAGGAGCGCCCCAGTAGGGTGAAGCCACTTGCTGGTGGAGCCCGAGGGGGCCGCAGTGAATTGGTTCAAGCGACTGTTTACCAAAAACACAGGTCTCTGCTAAGTCGTAAGACGACGTATAGGGGCTGACGCCTGCCCGGTGCCGGAAGGTTACGTGGAGGTGTTAGGGCTTCGGCTCGAAGCACTGAAACTAAGCCCCGGTAAACGGCGGCGGTAACTATAACCGTCCTAAGGTAGCGAAATTCCTTGTCGGGTAAGTTCCGACCTGCACGAATGGCGTAACGACTTGAACGCTGTCTCAACGAGGGGCTCGGTGAAATTGCAGTCTCGGTGAAGATGCCGAGTACCCGCGGCTAGACGGAAAGACCCCGTGAACCTTTACTACAACCTGGTATTGGAGTGCGGTGCATCTCGCTCAGGATAGGTGGGAGGCTTTGAAGCGCCGGCTGCGGCTGGCGTGGAGCCAACCTTGAGATACCACCCTTGATGTATTGTGCTTCTAACAGGATTCCGTGAATCCGGGCCCTGAACAGTGCCAGGCGGGTAGTTTGACTGGGGCGGTCGCCTCCCAAAATGTAACGGAGGCGCGCAAAGGTTCCCTCAGTACGGTTGGAAATCGTGCGTAGAGTGTAAAAGCAGCAAGGGAGCTTGACTGTGAGACCGACAGGTCGAGCAGGTGCGAAAGCAGGCTTTAGTGATCCGGCGGTAGCAAGTGGAAGTGCCGTCGCTCAACGGATAAAAGGTACTCCGGGGATAACAGGCTTATCGAGTCCAAGAGTCCACATCGACGACTCGGTTTGGCACCTCGATGTCGGCTCGTCGCATCCTGGGGCTGAAGTAGGTCCCAAGGGTTGGGCTGTTCGCCCATTAAAGCGGTACGCGAGCTGGGTTCAGAACGTCGTGAGACAGTTCGGTCCCTATCTGCCGTGGGCGTTGGAGAATTGAGAGGATTCGTCCCTAGTACGAGAGGACCGGGATGAACGCACCTCTGGTGTATCTGTTGTCCTGCCAAGGGCATCGCAGGTTAGCTACGTGCGGATCGGATAACCGCTGAAGGCATCTAAGCGGGAAGCCGACCTTGAGATGAGTTCTCCCATCCCCTTGAGGGAGTAAGACCCCTGGTAGACCACCAGGTTGATAGGCCGGATCTGGAAGCGCAGTAATGCGCGTAGGAGACCGGTACTAATGGGTCGAGGGCTTGACGGATATTTTTTAGTGGTACCCGTGGTTGGCGGGTTGTGCAGTTTTGAAGGTCCGCGCTGAGGCGTGGTCTTGACAAGTTTCCGGTGGCTTTAGCGTGGGGGAAACACCTCTTCCCATTCCGAACAGAGCAGTTAAGCCCCACAGCGCCGATGGTACTTGGCCTTCAAGGGCCTGGGAGAGTAGGTCGCCGCCGGTTCTTCAGTCACGAGCCGCCCCGAGGGGCGGCTCGTCGTCGTTAAGGACGGTCGCCTGCGGGGCTCGCCGCGCCGGCGAGGTCCCGAGGGATCGGCATCGGCCGGGCGGCGCCGGCTGTCAATGGGGTCCCGACCCGGATCGGTAGCGTCCGCGCCTTCGTGCCCTGGGACCTCGTGATCTTCGACTGCGACGGCGTGCTCGTCGACAGCGAGCGGATCAGCGTGCGGATCGACGTGCGCGTGCTCGCCGAGCTCGGTTGGCCGCTGAGCGAGGCCGAGGTGATCGAGCGCTTCGTGGGCCGCTCGGAGGACTACATGATCGGCGAGATCGAGGCTACGCTCGGCCGCCGGCTCGCCACCGGATGGGAGGAGCCGTTCAAGCACCTCTACCGCGAGGCGTTCGAGGCCGAGCTCGAGCCCGTCGATGGCATCGTCGCGGCGCTCGACGCGATCGCCGCGCCGACGTGCGTGGCCTCGAGCAGCAGTCACGAGCGGCTGCGCCACACGCTCGGCCTCACGGGCCTGCTCGAGCGCTTCGACGGCCGCATCTTCAGCGCCGAGGAGGTGGAGCACGGCAAGCCCGCGCCCGATCTCTTCCTGCACGCGGCCGCCACCCTCGGCGCCGAGCCGGCCCGCTGCGCCGTCGTGGAGGACAGCCGCCACGGCGTCGAGGCCGCCCGCGCGGCGAGGATGCGCGCGTTCGCCTACGCCGGCGGCGTGACCCCCGCGGAGCGCCTCCAAGGACCGGCCACGACGGTCTTCCACGACATGAGCGCGCTCCCGCGCCTGCTCGCCTAGCGGAGGCGGTTGGGCGCGCGCGGGCGGATAACCGGCCAATTTGCAGCGGGTAACCGGCGAGCGGTTCGCCGGTCGGCACGAGTGCCGGGCCTGTACGCCGCTGGCAGGCTCTCCCGCCATGCGACGGACCGCGATCCTCTCTCTCGGCGCTGCCCTGTGCGCCCTCGCGCTGGCCGGGCCGGCCTCGGCCCAGGTCCAGCCGGCCGGCACGGGCGAGCCCCTCTTCACGAACTCGACTCAGAACACCCAGTGGCTGGAGTGCCCGAACTCGTGCTCGATGGGCACGCAGCTCGGCCGCCGCGCGCACACGACGATCGACCGCTCGAAGCCGGCCGCGGCGATCCAGCTCGCGACGGGCGCCGCGTTCGTCAAGGACGGCAAGGTCCCCGTGCGGGTCGACTTCTCCGATGACGTCGCCGGCCCGTTCCCCGCGAACTTCCTGTGCTTCAGGGTCGGCGGCGGGCCGTGCGACACGAACGCCGGCGACATCTACGGCTACAACGCCTCCTGCTCCGTGCCCGGGTCCGCCGGCAAGGCGACCACGTTCTCCTGCACCGCCGACTACGGCGCGATGCCGGACGGCAGCGTCTCCGCCTGCGTGATCGCGGCCGACGCCTCGATCCCCGACAACCCGAACGGGCCCAACCAGACCGCCACCGCGGACAAGGCCAACCTGTCCAATCCCAGCTGCGACGACGTCGTGGTCGACCGCACGCCGCCCGCGGTCTCGATCGCCGGCGCCACGACGACGGTCAAGGTCGGCGACCTCGTGTCGCTGCAGGCGTCGGTCTCGGACGCCACCTCGGGCCTGGCCGGCGCCGGCCAGTGGACCTGGGGCGACAACACCGGCGGCGGCAGCGGCGACGCCGTCACGCACACCTTCACGCAGCCCGGGACCTACGAGGTCGCGCTGACCGTCGCCGACGCGGCGGGCAACACCGCGACCGCGAAGAAGGCGATCACGGTCACCGCGGTCGGCGGCGGGAGCACGACGCCTCCCGGCGTGGCACGACGACGCCCCCGCCCGGCGGCGGCACGACGGAGCCCGGCGACGCCGTCGAGGAGCCCTCGCTCGACGTCTACGCGCCCCGCAAGGCGCGGGCCCGCGCCAAGTCGATCCCCGTCGAGCTCACCGCCAGCGACGCCGGTCGCGTCCAGCTCTCGCTCGCCCGCGGGAATCGCGTGATCGCCAGGGCCGGCATCCGGCTCGACGAGGACGGCACCGCCGACTGTCGCCTGAAGCTGCCGAAGGGCAGCAGGGCGGGGCGCTACACGCTGCAGGCGACCTACGCGCCGCCCGGCCACCAGGCGATCGTCGCGTCGCGGAAGCTCACGCTGACCGGCAAGGCGTCGTCCCGGCGCGCGCGGACGAGCTCCCGCACCGCCGTGGCGCTGGGTCGCGGGCCGCGAGCGCTCCCCGACGGGCGCTTCCACGGCGACCGTCCCGCGCGCACCTTCAAGGTGCGCTGAGCCCCGCCCCAAGGCGCTCGAGCCGCCAACCGGGCGGCCCGAGTGCGTTGGAGCTGTATGCCCGACCGGCGCGCCCGTCCTCCCAGACCGGGCGCCGGTGGGGCGGGGTGGTCAGGCGCCCCGTGCCGGCTGATGGGGAACCGGCGAGACGCAGACCTGTGCGCGTGGCGTGCCCGGATTGGGCCTGCGCCTGCGCGGGTGACGACCGAGTGGCCGGCGGTGCGGGTGGACGCGCGTGGGGGCGGTGGCGGCCCGGGGCGCTACGCGCTCCGGAGCCGTTGCCTCACCCAGCGTCGCGAACTCCGCGGCCGTGTCGACAGCCGAACGCACCAGCTCGCGTAGCGAGCGCTTTTTCGGGCGGCCGATGGTCGTCGGGGGGAACATGTGTTCGTCACACTAGGAAGAGCGTCGGACGGAACCCGCAACGTGCGGGCACCCACGTCACAGACCGCACGAATTTGGCTCCACAGAGCGGAATGAGGCTGCCGCAAACTGCAAGCGATCTTGCATGGGCGGATGCGCGGGTAGGCTGCCCGCCGCATGATCCACCTGCGGATCGTCTCGCCGCCCGACGTCACCGAGCAGGTCATGGACGTCCTGACCCGCGACTCCGTGATCAACGTCATCCGGCTCGACGGCGCCGCCCAGAGACCGGACGGCGATGTGATCCTCTGCGACGTCGCGCGCGAGGACGCCAGCGTGGTCATCGCAGACCTGAAGTCGCTGCACGTGCACGAGCGCGGCTCGATCGTGCTCGAGCCGATCGATACGGCGATCTCGCGCGCCGCCGAGGAGGCCGAGCGCCGCGCGCCCGGCCTGCCGTCTGACGCCGTGGTCTGGGAGGAGGTCGAGCAGCGCACGAGCGAGAGCGTCGAGCTCTCCGGCGTGTTCGTGCTCTTCATGGTCCTGGCCGCGATGCTCGCGGCGGTCGGCATCTTCCTCGACTCGGAGATCCTCATCGTGGGCGCGATGGTGGTCGGCCCCGAGTTCGGTCCGATCGCCGGCTTCTGCGTCGCGCTCGTGCAGCGCCGGCGCGACCTGGCGATCAGATCCGGCGTCGCCCTCGCGGTCGGCTTCCCGCTGGCCATCGCGGCCGTCTTCCTGGCCAGCCTCGTCTACAAGGCCACCGAGCTCACGCCGGCGGAGTTCACCGCCGAGGACCACTCGGTCGCCAACCTGATCTCGAGCCCGGACGCCTTCACCGTGATCGTCGCGCTGTGCGCGGGCGCGGCGGGGATGCTCTCGCTCTCGACCGCCAAGTCCGGCGCGCTGATCGGCGTCCTGATCAGCGTGACGACGATCCCCGCGGCCGCCAACATCGGCGTCGCCGCCGCCTACGGCGACCGCGACGGCTGGACCGGCTCGCTGGCCCAGCTCGCGCTCAACCTCGTCTCGATCGTCGTGGCCGGGACGCTCGTCCTGGCCGTCCAGCGGGCGCTCTACGCGCGCCGGCGCTCAGCGCGAGCCGAGCGATGACCAGACGTCGACCTTGGTGCGCACCTTCTCGATCACCGCGTCGGTGAACTCGCTGGTCGTCGCCACGCCGCCGAGATCGACGGTCTTCGTGCCGGTCGCCACCGTCTCCAGGACGCCCTCGTAGATCGCGCGCGAGGCGCGCTCGGCCCCGCTCTCGCCCGCCGCGCCCGCGTAGCTCAGCACCGCGCCGCAGGCCAGCAGCATCGCCATCGGGTTGGCGATGTCCTTGCCCATAAGCGACGGCGCCGTGCCGTGCGGCGCCTCGGCCATCGCCACGTCGACCTCGTAGTCGTCGTCGAAGGCCAGCAGCACCGACTCGGCGCCCGCGATCGAGCCGAACATCGGCAGCACCATGTCCGACAGGCAGTCTCCGTCGCGGTTCAGGGCCGGGATGACCAGTGGCGTCTCGGTGGCGCCCGTCAGCAGGCCCGCGTAGGTGGCGTCGATCAGGACCGGCTGGTACTCGACCCCGTCGTGGCGCGAAGCCGCCCGGTCCATCTCCTCCTTGAGCATGCCCTCGTAGACGGGGGAGACCGTCCACTTCGGGCCGCCGTAGACCTTCGCGTTCATCCGCTCCGCGGTCTGGAACGCGTACTCCGCCACCGCCCGGCACGTGGAGCGGGTGACCTTCTCGGTGCGGTACGCGACCTCGTCCACAGAGCCCTCGTCACCCTCGCGCCACTGCTTGGCGCCGTAGGCGTCCTCGATCGCCATTCTCACGACCGAGATCGGGTGGAAGACGCCCGACACAGGGCCGACCACGCCCGGGATCCGGCGGCCCGTGCGGACGATCACCTTGCCGCCGACCTCCTCGCGCAGGATGCGGTTCGGCGAGCCGACGTCGTCCTTGCCCTCCGGGGTGACGGTCGCCGCCTTGATGCCGTAGCCGGCCTCGCGCATGGCGCGGGCGGCCTCGTGGACGATCTCGTTGCCGGTCTCGCGCCGCTTCTCCAGCGAGAGGTCGAACGACTGCTGCTCGACCTCGATGCCCAGGACGTCGGCGTCGAGGACGCGCAGGGCCTGCTCGAGCAGCTCCTGGCCGGTCTCGTCGCCGTCCAGCACGACGACCCGCATCAGGCCACAGCCCCGCGGCCGTCGAGCCCGAGCGTGCCGGCGTTCTCGTCGAGCGCGGCGATCACGAAGGCCACGTGCTCGTCGAACTCGACGCCCAGCTCGTCGGCGCCCGCGCGCAGCTCGTCGCGGTTCACGGCGGCGGCGAAGGCGGGCGTCTTCATCTTCTTCTTGACCGATTTGGGGGTCATCCCGTGGATGCCCTCCGGCCGCACGTAGGCGCAGGCCATCAGGAAGCCGGACAGCTCGTCGACCGCGAACAGCGTCTTCTCCATCGCCGAGTCGCGCGAGACGCCGAGGAAGTCGGCGTGCGAGGCGACCGCGCGCACGAACTCGGGCGAGAATCCCTGCTCCTCGAGCTCCTTGAGCGCCACGCGGGGATGGCCGGTCTCGAGGTCGGGATGGCGCTCATAGTCGAGGTCGTGGAGCATGCCGACCAGGCCCCACTGCTCCTCGTCCTCGCCGAGCTTCCGGGCGTAGGCGCGCATGGCGGCCTCTACGGCCAGCACGTGCCGGCGCAGCGACTCCGACTCCGTCCAGGAGCAGAACAGGTCCCAGGCCTGTTCCCGCGAAAGAGGCTCAGACATGGCTGTTACCCTAGCCCAGCCTCGGGGCCCTAGCCCCTCCACGCTCATGGAAAAGCTCCTGATCGAGGGCGGGGTGCCGCTGTCAGGCACGATCGTGCCCGCCGGCAACAAGAACGCGGCGCTGCCGCTGCTCGCCTGCAGCCTCCTCACCGACGAGGAGGTGGTGCTCCACAACGTCCCGCGCATCCGCGACGTGGAGGCGATGCTGGACCTGCTCGACGACCTCGGCGTGCGCGTCGAATGGCGTGCCGAGAACACCGTCTCGCTGCAGGCCGACGAGGTGCGCGGCACCGCGGTGAGCGCCCCGCTCGCCGAGCGCATCCGCGCCTCGTTCCTGGCCGCCGGGCCGCTGCTCGGCCGCTTCGGCAGCGCGCTCATGCCGCCCCCGGGCGGGGATGTGATCGGCCGCCGCCGGCTCGACCCGCACCTGGACGCCTTCCGCGCCCTCGGCGCCACGGTCGAGCACGCGCGCGACATCCGCATCACCGCCAACGGGGGGCTGACCGGGACCGACTTCCTGATGGACGAGCCGTCGGTGATGGGCACCGAGAACGCGCTGATGGCCGCCGCCCTCATCGACGGCACGACGGTCATCCGCAACGCCGCGTCCGAGCCGCACGTGCAGGACGTGGCGCGGATGCTCAACAAGATGGGCGCCGCCATCGAGGGCATCGGCTCCAACGTCATGTACGTCCACGGAGTGAGCACGCTCGGCGGCTGCGAGCACAGCGTCACGCCCGATCACATCGAGATCGGGTCGTTCATGGCGCTCGCCGGCGTCACCGGCGGCGAGCTGCGGATCGAGGGCTGCATCCCCGACGACATGCGGATGATCCGGCTGGTCTTCCAGCGCCTCGGCCTGCGCTCCGAGCTCGACGGCGACGACATCGTCGTCCCCGGCGGGCAGGAGCTGGTGGTCGAGCGCGACGCGGGCGACTACCAGTCCAAGGTCGAGGACGGTCCGTGGCCGGCCTTCCCGGCCGACCTGACCAGCATCGCGGTGGCGCTCGCCACGCAGTCCCGCGGCTCGGTGCTGATCTTCGAGAAGATGTTCGAGAACCGCCTGTTCTTCGTCGACGAGCTCATCACGATGGGAGCGGAGATCACGATCTGCGACCCGCACCGCGCCATCATCATCGGCCCCCGCGGCCTTCGCGGGCAGCGCCTCTCCTCGCCCGACATCCGGGCGGGCATGGCCAAGCTCATCGCGGCGCTGTGCGCCGAGGGAACCAGCGAGATGCACAACGTCCAGATGATCGACCGGGGCTACGAGCGGATAGACGAGCGCCTGCGCGCGCTCGGGGCGCGGATAGAGCGCGTCGGGGCGTGATCCACCCCATCCCCAGCGGCACGCGCGACGTCCTGCCGGACGAGCTGCGCGAGCTGCGCGCCATCACCGAGGCGATACGGGGCGTGTTCGAATCCTCCGGCTACGGCGAGATCGCGACGCCTGCGCTGGAGTACGAGGAGGTGCTCACGCGCGGCGATCCGAGGGCGGCCGACCCCGCCTACAAGCTGTTCGACGAGCACGGGAACGTGCTCGTGCTGCGCTCGGACATGACGATCCCGATCGCACGCGTCGTCGCGAGCCGCTACGCGGCCGCCGAGCCGCCGCTGCGCTTCTGCTACTTCGCCCACGCCTACCGCTCCGTGCGGCCGCAGCGCGGCCAGGCGCGCGAGATGCTGCAGGCCGGGCTCGAGCTGGTCGGCGCGGCCGGGCCGGACGGCACGGCCGAGGCGCTCTCAGTGCTCTGCGCGGGGCTCGACGCGGCCGGGCTGGAGAACTACCGGATCGGGCTCGGCGACGCCTCGCTCTACCGCCGCATGCTCGACCGGCTCGCCGTCCCCGAGGGGGCGCGGCCGCAGATCCTGCACGAGCTGGTCACGCGCGACTTCGTCGGCCTGGCGCGCGAGGTCGAGGCGCACGGGCACGAGGAGCTCGTGCGCGTGCCGCAGCTGCGCGGCGGCGCCGAGGTGCTGGAGGGGATCCCGGAGACGGGTGAGCTGCGTGCGGTGTACGAACGGCTCGCGCCCGAAGTGGCTTCGCGCGTGATCTTCGACCTCGGGCTGATCCGCGACCTCGACTACTACACGGGCGCGGTGTTCGAGGTCTATGACGCGGCCCTCGGCGCCCCGCTGGGCGGCGGCGGCCGCTACGACGACCTGCTCGGGCGGTACGGGCGCGACCTGCCGGCCTGCGGCTGGGCCATGAACGTGGAGAGGCTGCACATCGCGCGCGTGGGGGAGGGCCGGTGAGCCTCGAGGAGCTCCGCCTGGCCGTGCCGCGCGGCTCGCTGATGCCCGACACGCTCGACCTGCTCGACCGGCTCGGCGTGGACACGAGCGAGGTCCGGTCGAACGACCGCAAGCTGCTGTTCGAGGACGCCGGCATCGTCACCATGCGCCCGTCCGACGTGCCCACCTACGTGGAGGCGGGCGCCGCCGACCTCGGCATCACCGGCAAGGACGTGCTCGCCGAGCAGGCCGAGCGCGAGGTCTACGAGCTGCTCGACCTCGGCTTCGGGCCGTGCCGGATGGTGTTCGCCACCATCGACGGCGAAGATCCCGCCGCCGAGGCGCTGCGGCGCCTGGGCGTCATGCGGGTGGCCACCAAGTACCCCAAGATCGCCGCGCGCTACTTCGAGCGCACCGGTCGCCAGGCGGAGATCGTCGAGGTCAAGGGCTCCGTCGAGCTCGCGCCGCTGACGGGCCTGGTGGAAGGGATCGTCGACCTCACGGCCACCGGCACGACGCTGCGCGAGAACGGGCTGGTGATCCGCGAGGAGATCGCCGCCTCGACGGCGCGGCTGATCGCCAACCCGGTCGCCCACAAGCTCAAGGCGGCGGCGATCGACCGCCTGGTGGAGCGCATCCGTGCGGCTTAGCTGCACGGTGGAGACGGCGGCCGAGGCCGCCGCGCAGGTGCGGCGGACGATCGCCGAGACGGTCGACGTCGCCCCGATCCTGGAAGCCGTGCGCGATCGCGGCGACGAGGCACTGCGCGAGTACGAGGCGCGGTTCGGCAACGACCGGCCCGGCCTCGTGCCGCCGGAAGAGCTGGCCGCGGAGCTCGACCCCGCAGTTCGCGCCGGGCTCAAGCGGGCGGCTGCGAACGTGCGCGCGGTCGCGGAGGCGGGCCTCGACCCCGAGGCCGAGGTGACGCTGCCCGAGGGCCAGACCGTCCGCCTGCGCGAGGTCCCGGTGCGCCGCGCGGCCGTCTACGCGCCCGGCGGACGCCACCCGTATCCGTCCTCGGTCGTCATGGGCGCCGTGACCGCCCGCGCTGCCGGGGTCGAGGAGGTGGTGCTGGCCACGCCCGGCCACCCGACGCTCTTCGCCGCCGCGGCGCTGTGCGGCGTCGACGAGGTCTACCGCATGGGCGGCGCCCAGGCCATCGCCGCCCTGGCCTACGGCACCGAGACGATCCGGCCGGTCGACGTCATCGTCGGCCCGGGCAGCCTGTGGGTGCAGGAGGCCAAGCGCCAGGTCTCGGGCATCGTCGGCATCGACGGCTTCGCCGGCCCTTCCGATCTGACGATCATCGCGAGCGCGGGCGCCGACCCGGAGCCGCTGCGGCTCGACCTCATGGCCCAGGCCGAGCACGGCGAGGGCTCGCTGGTGGTGGCGGTCAGCGACGATCCCGAGCTGCTCGACGCGCTGCAGGTGGGCGTGACGGTGGAGGCGGATCTCGAAGCCGCGCTGGCCTTCGCCGAGGCGCTGGCCCCCGAGCACCTCCAGCTCGCCGGCGAGGCCGCCGAGAAGCTCGCCCCGCGCGTACGCAGCGCCGGCTGCCTGTTCGTCGGCATCGAGTCCGGCACGGCCTTCGGCGACTACGTGGCGGGTTCGAACCACACGCTGCCCACCGACGGCGCCGCCCGCTTCGCCTCCGGCCTGTCCGCGCGCCACTTCCGCCGCCGCATGGCCGAGGTGCGCGTGGGGCGGGCCGCGCCCGAGCTGGCGCGCGCCGGGGCGCCGATCGCCCGCGCCGAGGGTTTCGAGCACCACGCTGCTTCCATGGAGATCCGCGAGAATCCGCAGTCCCCATGACCCGCACCGCCGAGATCACCCGCACCACCGGAGAGACCGACGTCAAGCTCACGCTCGGGCTCGACGGCACCGGCGCCGGCAGCCGCACCACCGGCGTCGGATTCCTCGACCACATGCTCGACCTGCTCGCCCGCCACGGCCGGCTCGACCTCGAGGTCCAGGTCACCGGCGACCTGCAG
This sequence comes from uncultured Solirubrobacteraceae bacterium, assembly GCA_963835525.1. GTDB lineage: Bacteria > Actinomycetota > Thermoleophilia > Solirubrobacterales > Solirubrobacteraceae > DASSUW01. The sequence goes on along the minus strand of CAWIFM010000004.1, from coordinate 375,424 downwards.
ACCGGCGCGCACCACACGGTCGAGGACACGGGGATCGTGTTCGGCCAGGCGCTCGACAAGGCGCTCGGCGACCGCCGCGGGATCGCCCGCTACGGCCACGCCATCGTGCCGATGGACGAGTCCCGCGCCCTGTGCTCGATCGACCTCTCCGGCCGCCCGTTCGCGGCTGTCTCCGGCTTCGAGAAGCTCCCGGCCGGCGACATCGCCGGCTTCGAGCACGAGCTGGCCGAGGAGTTCTTCCGCGCCATCGCCTCCGCCGCCCGGCTCACGCTGCACCTCGAGCTGCAGGCCGGCACCAACGCGCACCACATGATCGAGGCCTGCTTCAAGGCGTTCGCCCGCGCGCTGCGGGTGGCCGTGTCCGTCGACCCGAGCGAGACCGGCGTGCCCTCGACGAAGGGGACGCTCACGTGATCGCCATCGTCGACTACGGCATGGGCAACCGCCGCAGCGTCGAGAAGGCGCTCGAGCACGTGGGCGCCGACCCGGTGCTGACCGCCGACCACGCCGTGCTGCGATCCGCCGACGGCATCGTGGTGCCGGGCGTCGGCGCCTTCCCGGAGGCGATGCGCCGCTTTCGCGCCGCCGGCCTGGACGAGCTGATCCGCGAGCGCGCCGCGGCCGGCGTGCCCGTGCTGGGGCTGTGCCTGGGCATGCAGCTGTTGTTCGACGGCTCGGCCGAGCACGAGGGCGCCGCCGGGCTCGGCCTGCTGCCGGGCCGCGTGACCGCCCTGCAGTCGCCACGCGTGCCGCACATCGGCTGGAACCTGGTCACCTTCGAGCGCCCGTCCGCGCTGACCGAGGGGCTCGGCGAGGCGGCCGCCTTCTACCACGTGCACTCGCTGGCGCCGGAGCCGGAGGTCGAGGACGACGTGGTGGGCCGCGGCGAGTACGGCGGTTCGTTCGTCTCGATCGTCGAGCGCGGCAACGTGATGGGCGTGCAGTTCCACCCCGAGAAGTCGAGTCGCGACGGTCTCGCCCTCCTGCGCAACTTCGCCCGCGTCGGTGTCGCCGCGTGATCCTCTACCCGGCCATCGACATCTACGAGGGCAAGGCGGTGCGGCTCGTGCAGGGCCGCTTCGAGGACGCGACGACCTACCACGACGACCCGCTGGAGGCCGCGCAGAGCTGGGTCGACGCCGGCGCGCGCTACCTGCACGTGGTCGACCTCGACGGCGCCAAGCACGGCGAGCCGCGCTCGATCGAGCACCTGCGCCGGATCGTGCAGGGCACCGGCGTCCCCGTCCAGTACGGCGGCGGGCTGCGCAGCGTGGACGCCGTCCGCGACGCGCTGCGGGCGGGTGCCGAGCGCGCCATCGTCGGCACCGCCGCCTTCCGCGACGTCGACTTCCTCGACGAGATCCTCGCCACCTGGGGGCCGCGGGTCGTCGTCTCGGTCGACGTGCGCGACGGGCACATCTCGACCGCCGGCTGGACCCAGACCACGGAGCTGCCGGCCGCCGAGGCGATCCACCATCTCCACGACCGCGGCGTCGCCTCGTTCGTCTATACGAACGTGGACCGCGACGGGAAGCTCGAGGGACCTGACCTCGACGAGGTCGAGCAGATCGCGCACGCGGTGCGCGGGCGCTTCCTCTACTCGGGCGGGATCGGCAAGCGCGAGGACCTCGCGGCGCTCGCGCGGCTGCGGCAGGTCAACCTGTCCGGGGTGATCGTCGGCAAGGCGCTGTACGAGCAGCGCTTCACGATCGCCGAGGGCCAGGCCGCGCTCGACAAAGCCTGACCGCCGCTCTCGACCGCGGCGGCGCGGCTTGGGAGCATTGATCCCATGCCCTCCCGTCTGCTCGAGCGCGACCGCACGCTCGAAGCGCTCGAGCGCGCCGTCGGCGACGCGGCGGTGGGACGCGGCTCGGTCGCGCTCGTCACCGGCGAGCCCGGGATCGGCAAGACGAGCCTGGTGCGCGCCTTCGCCGACGCCGCCGCCGCCGAGCGGGCGCGCGTGCTGCTCTCGGCCTGCGACGACCTGATCGCGCCGCGCACGCTCGGCCCGCTGCGAGACGTCGCGGGCAGCGACGGCCCGCTCGCCGCCGCGCTGGCCGACGAGCAGCCGATCGACGCCGTGTTCGGCGCGCTGCTCGAGGAGCTCGCCGCGGAGCCGCCGACCGTGCTCGTCGTCGAGGACCTGCACTGGGCCGACGACGCGACGCTCGACGTCCTCGGCTACGTGGCGCGGCGGATCGAGCAGGTCGGCGCGGTGATCGTGCTCACCTGCCGCGACGACCAGGTCGACCCCCGGCACCCGCTGCACCGGTTCCTCGGGGTGCTCGCCGGCGGCCCGGTGCACCGGCTCGCGCTGCGGCCGCTGTCGCACCTCGGCGTGCGCGAGCTGGCGGCGGGCACGGGAGCGGACCCCGAGGTCCTCTACCGGGTGACGCGCGGCAACCCGTTCTTCGTGACCGAGGCGCTCGCCTCGCCGGGCGACGCGGTCCCGGTGAGCGTCGTGGAGGCCGTGCTGGCCCGCGTCCGCCGGCTCGGGGCCGAGTGCCGCGAGGCGCTCGACCAGCTCTCCGTGATCCCGCGCCAGGTCGACGTCGACCTCGCCGCCGACCTGCTCGGCCGGCGTGTCGAGGCGCTCGCCGAGGCGCAGGCGGCCGGCGTGCTCGAGGACCGCGCAGACAGCATCGCCTTCCGCCACGAGCTCGCGCGGCGGGCGATCGAGCAGAGCCTGCCGGCGATCCGCCGCCGGCACCTCAACGCGGCGGTGGTCGCCGCGCTCGGCCTCCGGGAGCGACCCGAGCGCGCGCGGCTGATGCACCACGCGGTCGAGGCGGGCGACGCCGACACGATCGCGGCGGTCGGCCCGGCCGCCGCCCGCGAGGCCGCGCAGGCGGGCTCGCACCGGCAGGCGCTCGCGCACTTCGAGTCCGTGCTCGCGCACCTGGGTCGCATCGGCGAGCGCGAGCGCGCCGCCGTGCTCGACGCCTACGGCTGGGAGCTCTACAACGCGCACCGCTTCCGCGAGGCCGTCGAGGCGAGCCGCGTGGCGGTCGAGCTGTACGAGCAGCTCGACGATCCGGTCGCCGCCGGGGAGTGCCTCGTGCGCCTCTCGCGCCACCTCTACATGGCGGGCGACACCGACTCCGCGGAGGTGACCGCCCAGCGCGCGGTGATGACGCTCGAGCCGACCGGGCACGGCGCGGCGCTCGCGAGCGCCTCGCTCAACGAGGGCGCGATCCTCACCATGACCGAGGAGGACCCCGAGCGCACGATCGACCTGCTGGTGGCCGCGCGCGACCTGGCGACGCGGGCGGCGCGGCCCGACCTCGCGGCGCTGGCGCTCAACTACCTGGGCATGGCGCGCGTCCAGATCGGCGATCCGGAAGGAGTCGAGCTGCTGCGCCGGAGCATCGCCGACGCCGAGCTCGCGCGCCAGTACGAGCACGCCGCGCGCGGCTACTGCAACCTGGCCGAGCTGCTGTTCCGCGCCGGCGAGCTCGACGAGCTCGAGGCGTGTGTGGACGAGGGCATGCCGTACGTCCGCGAGCGCGGGTTCTGGTCGCACGCGTACGGGCTCGAGCTGCACCGCTGCGCGGCGCTGATGCGCCGCGGCCGCTGGGAGCCCGCGCTCGCGGGGCTGCGGGCGCTCGTCGACGACGTCGACGACCCGGGGATGCTCTACGCCTACAGCGTCCCGCTGCTGGGCCGCCTGCTCGCCCGCCGCGGCGATGCCGAGGCGGCTCCGATGCTCGCGGCCGCCTGGGGCCGCGCGGTGCGGCAGCGGCTGCTGATCGGGCTCGCCTACGCCGGTCTGGCCTCGGTCGAGCGCGCCTGGCTGGTCGGCGACGTCTCGGCGGCGTGGCCGGTCGCCGACGTGCTCGAGCTGCGCACGAGGCACGAGGGCGCCGCGCCGTTCCGCGCCGAGCTGCTGCGCTACATGGCCCGTTGCGGGCTCGAGGCGGAGCCGTTCGACGGCTGCCCCGAGCCGTGGGCCGCGGGCCTGCGCGGCGACTGGGAGGCGGCCGCGGCGGGCTGGGAGGCGGCCGGCGACCCGTACGAGCAGGCGCTCGAGCTGGCCGAGTCGGGCGAGCCCGAGCCGACGCTGGAGGCGGTGCGGATCCTCGACGCCCTGGGGGCGACGGCCGCCGAGATCGCCCGCGACCGCCTGAAGGCGATGGGCACGCCGGTGCCGCGCCGGCCGCAGCCGGCGACACGGGCCAACCCCGCCGGGCTCACCAGCCGCCAGCTCGCGGTGCTGGGGCTGGTGAGCGAGGGGATGACGAACGCCGAGATCGCCGACCGGCTGGTGGTCTCGGTCCGCACCGTCGACCACCACGTCGCCGCCGTGCTCGGCAAGCTCGGCGTGCGCTCGCGGCGCGAGGCGGCCGCCGCGGCGCACGAGCTCGGTATCGCTACTTCACCTCCAGGCCGATGACGTCGGGGCCGAGGCCGCTCGTGTCGACGCTGTCGTCGCCTCCGAGCGTGTCGATGGCCAGGGAGTCGAAGCCGATCTGAGCGAAGCTGACGCCGAGCTTGACCGGCAGGCCGGTGACGGTGGCGGCGCCCCACACGACCTTCTTGCCGGTGACGGTGACGGCGTCGTCGCCTTCGGTGCCCTCGATCTCGATCCGGTCGGGGTCGTTGGCGCCCGAGCCGGGCGCGAGGCTGGCGTTCAGCTCCTTGACGTCGGTGTCGCGGATGCGGAAGGTGTCCGCGCCCGCTCCCGCCTGGGCGTCGATGATCTCGACGTCGTCGAGGTCCATGACGATGTCGCCGACGTCGCGGGTGAAGCGGTCGCCTTCGAGCTCGAAGGTCTCGGCGTCGGCCGAGCCGAGGAAGGAGAGCGAGTCGCGGCTGCCCGGGCCGCCGTCGACGGTGTCGCTGCCGTCTCCCGGCGCCCAGCTGAAGCGGTCGAAGTCGGCTCCCAGATAGACCGTGTCGTCACCGCGGCCTCCCTTGATGTCGTCGAAGTCGTCGCCGCCGATGAGCGTGTCGCGGCCGGGACCGCCGAGGACCACGTCGGTGTCCTCGCCACCGTCGAGCGTGATCGCCATCAGGTCGGTCGAGGCGCTGAGGATGTCCTCGCCGCCGTTGCCGTTGAGGCGCAGGCGGTCGCTGGGCTCGTGGCCGTCGAGCGTGACGTACACGCCGGCGAGGACGCTCAGCCGTCCGAAGTTGCCGATCGAGCTCTGGTTGTCCTCGTCGGAGTCATCGACCGTCACGCGGTCGAGGTCGCCGTCGGCGGCGCCGAGATCGGTGTGGACCTCCCACAGGTCGGCGATGGCGTCGATCGTGACGCTGTCGTCGCCGTCGCCGGCGTTCACGTCGACGTACTCGACGCCGGTGAGGCCGCGGACCTCGATCCGGTCGTCGCGGCTGGTGCCGTCATGGATCAGCTTGTCGACGCCGTCGCCGAGGTCGATCTTCACGCGGTCGTAGCGACGGCGGATGGGCTCGAAGTCGATCACGCCGTCGTTCCCGAAGTCGATCTCGTTCTCGTGGATCGCGAGCGTGTCGTCGCCGGGCGTGCCGGTGATGTGCAGGGTGCGCTTCTCGATCCGGGCGCGGCCGTCGGTGGCGACGTCCACGAACCGGCGCGCGCCGTAGCCGGCCCTCGCGCGCTTGACGTCGCCGCCGATGCGCTTGGCGAAGGCGCGGGCGAACTTGGCGTCCTCCAGGGCGGCGACGAGCAGCAGATGGCGGTCGAGCGTCACCGAGCCGCCGAACAGCCGCTCGCGCGCCTCTTCGTCCTCGGTCAGGCCCTTCTGGAGGGCTTTGGCGCTGACGCCGGGCACGTCGAGCAGGACGGCGTCGACGGGCCCGTCGGGATCGAAGGTCAGGACGGACTGCTGGAGGAAGCGGCGGCGGATCGTCTCGGCGATGTCGTCCAGCTCGTCGTCTGAGACCTTGTCGACCGTGAAGCGGCGCGAGCGCTCGAAGGTCAGCTCGTCGCCGAAGAAGACGCCGTCGAGCAGCTCGGAGCCGCGCGGGCGGCCGCCGCCGTCGTCGATGATGCGCTCGACGCGGCGGGCGAAGCCCTTCAGGCGATCGTCCAGCCGCGGGTCGCGGGGGTCGGTGATGGTGGCGGTGTTGTCGGTGGCGAAGATCTCCGCGTCGTGTGCGGCGGCGGAGGGTGCCGCGACCGCGAGCAGGGCGAGCGCGGCGGCGAGGGTTCGGAGCATCGGGGAGGGTCCTTGGTTCGGGGTTCAGGCCGCGAGCGCGACCGAGAGGCGCTCGCGGGCGCGATAGAGGCGGCTCATGACGGTCCCGTTGGGGATCCGCAGCGCCTCGGCGGCCTCGGCGTAGGTGAAGCCGGCGACGTCCACGGCCGCCACGACCTCGCGCAGGTGCGTGGGGAGGCGCCCGATCTCGGCGTAGATCTCGCCGGTCCGGACGGAGGCCTCGGGATCGGCGGTCGCGTCCGGCTGGTCGGCGAGCAGGTCGTCGCTCACCGGCACGGGCCGGCGGCGCTCCGCGCGCCAGTGGTCGCGGAGCACGTTGCGCAGCGTCCGGGCGAGGTAGTGGAAGTCGTTGCCCTTCAGCTGCCGCGGCCGGGCGAGGACGCGGGCGTACGTCTCCTGCGTCAGCTCCTCGGCCAGGTGGCGCGAGCCGCACATCGACCACGCGAGCCGGTACAGGCTCGTGAGGTGATCGGCGGCCGCCTCAGGGTCGAGGAGGCGTTCGGCGGCGACGGCGGACATGGCCGCGGCACTGTCTCGGGATGCGGCCGTGCGCGCATCGGTAGCGGACTACCTAACTTCGCCGCACCGGCTACCTAGGCGAGCGGCTCCGTACCCTCTCGGGCGAGTGCACTACAAGCGGATCATCCCCTGCATGGACGTCGACGCCGGCCGCGTGGTCAAGGGCACGCGGTTCATCGACATCCGCGACGCCGGGGACCCGGTCGAGCTCGCCGCGCACTACGACGCGACGGGCGCCGACGAGCTGATCTTCCTCGACATCACCGCGACCTCGGACAAGCGCGACACCGTGGTGGACCTCGCGCGGCGCGCGGCCGACCAGGTGTTCATCCCGTTCACGATCGGCGGCGGGGTGCGCGAGGTGGTGGATGCGCAGGCGGTGCTCGACGCGGGCGCCGACAAGGTGGCGGTCAACTCGGCCGCCGTCGCGCGGCCGGCGCTGGTGTCGGAGATGGCCGACGTGTTCGGCGCGCAGTGCGTGGTGCTGGCGATCGACGCCAAGCGCCGTGCCGAGGGGTTCGAGGTGTTCGTGGCCGGGGGGCGGACTCCGACGGGGCGTGACGCAGTGGCCTGGGCGCGCGAGGGCGTCGAGCGGGGGGCGGGGGAGATCATGCTCACGTCGATGGACCGCGACGGGACCAAGGACGGCTACGACCTCGAGCTCGTGCGCGCCATCTCCTCGGCGGTCGACGTGCCGGTCATCGCGTCGGGGGGCGCCGGGGAGCCGGCGCATCTGGTCGAGGGGTTGTCGGCGGGGGCGGACGCGGTGTTGTGCGCGTCGATCTTCCACTACGGGGAGTACACGATCCCCGAAGTGCGTGATGCGCTGCGATCCGCCGGCGTGCCGATGCGGCCGTAGCGACGAACTTCGGGCATTGAGGGGGCGGGATCGAGGCCTGCGCGACACCGATTGGTCACTTTGTTCCCCTCACGGGCACAAAGTGACCAATCGACCCGCGCGAGCCTCGATCCCGCCTCCCTACAAGCCCGAAGTTCGTCCCGCCGCTAACCGCTGTTGTCGTTGCGCTGCCGCCGCTTCTTCGCGGCCTTGCGCTTCTTGGCGGCCGCCTTCTTCTTCGCGGCCGCCTTCTTCTTGGCCACCTTGCGCTTCTTGGCCGCCTTCGCCGCCTTCGCCTTCTTCGCCTGCCGCGCCGCCGTGGCTCGCTCCTCGGCCTTCGTCTTGGGCAGCATCGCGGCGACCGAGGAGAAGCCCGTGATGTAGATCGTCTGGCCGTCGGACACGATCGGGTTGAACGCTCCGCGGCCGCTCCAGTAGGCCTTGCCCCCCGACCGGGCCCAGAGGCCGGTGGTGTCGCGCTTGCCCCAGTTGGAGTAGTAGACGATGTCGCCGACCACGGTGGCGGCGCCGGAGATCTTGCCGCCGTCGCGGTGCGTCCAGCGCGTCGCGCCGCTGCGGGCGTCGAGCGCGTAGAAGGTTCCGTCGTACGACCCGAAGTAGACGGTCGGCTTGCTGTTGCGCACCTGGGCCACGGCCGGTGAGGCGTAGACGTAGGAGCCGGTGCCGCGGCGCCAGGCCAGCTTGCCGCTGGTCGCCGAGAACGAGTACATGTTGCCGTCGGTGTTGCCGATGTACACGCGCCCGTACGCAACGGCCGGGCTGGAGTAGAAGTTGCCCGCGCTCAGGCCGAAGTTGGCGCCGCTGGTGCCCGCGCGCCAGACCTGCTTGCCGCTGCGCTGGCCGATCGCGTAGACGTTGCCGCCGTAGGTCCCGAAGTAGAGCTTGCCGTCGGCCAGCGCGGGAGCACCCTTGACCGCGCCCGCGGCCTTGAAGCGCCACTGCGTACTGCCGCCCCTCGCGCGCATCGCGTAGACGGTCCCGTCCTCGGCCCCGAAGTAGATGCGGCCGTCTGCGAACACCGGCGAGGACTCGGTGCGGCTGGGCAGCGGCTTCGACCACAGGGCCTTGCCGGTCTTGGCGTTGAGCGCGACGATCCGCCCGCCGGAGCCCTTCGTGCGCTCGAGGATCGTCACGAAGATGCGCTTGTCGCCGTAGGCGGGGGAGGACGCGGCGAGGTAGCCGGCGTCGTAGCGCCAGACCCGCTTGCCCGTCGTGCGGTTGAGCGCGACGACCACGCCCGCGTTGCCGACGGTGAAGAGCCGGTTGCCGACGATGATCGGCGGGAACTCGAGCAGGACGCCGAACTGGCGGCTCCACATCGTCTTGTACGGCGGCCGCACCGAGGGCTCGGTCGGCAGGTAGCGCCGGCGGTCCCTCGAGTAGCCGTAGGTCGGCCACTGGAAGCCCGCCAGCGGGTCCTTCTTCTTGCCCTTCTTCGGCTTCTCGGGCTCCGGCTCCGGAGTGGGCACGGAGGTCTGCGACGGCTCGTCGAAGAACTCGACGTCCGCGTTGAAGACGTCACCCGGGCGGGTGAGGGCGAAGACGGCGGCGGCGCACACGAGCACCGCCACGAGTGCTCCGAGAACGATGACGAGCCGCCGCCGGTACCAGCGTGGAGGCTCCGACGACACCCCATGGAGGTTAGCCAGACGCCAAGATGCCCCCGTGGACCTGCCGCGTTCACCCGCCGTCACCGCGCTCGAGGGCGAGGACGACGTGTACGTCGTCGGAGGCGCCGTGCGCGACCTGCTGCTGGGCCGCGAGCCGCACGAGCTCGACTTCGTGGTCGAGGGCGACGCGCTCGAGGTCGCGGGGCGCCTCGGCGGTCGTGTCATATCGCACGAGCGGTTCGGAACCGCCACGATCGAGCTCGACGGTGTGACCTTCGACCTCGCGGGCGCGCGCCGCGAGCGCTACGAGCGCCCGGGCGCGCTGCCCGAGGTGGAGCTCGGCGCGACCCTGCGCGAGGACCTCGAGCGGCGCGACTTCACCGTCAACGCGATCGCCGTGCACCTCAAGGACGGCGAGCTGATCTGGCTGCCGGGCGCGCGCGAGGACCTCGACGCGCGGCGCCTGCGGGTCCTGCACGACAACTCCTTCCGCGACGACCCGACGCGGCTGCTGCGCCTGGCCCGGTACGCGGCGCGGCTCGGGTTCGAACCGGAGGAGCACACCGATCGGTTGGCTGCCGAGGCGGTCGCCGGCGGGGCCCTCGACACCGTCACCGGCTCGCGCCTGGGCGCCGAGCTGCGCCTGCTGCTGCGGGAGCCGCAGCCGGAGGCGCTGCTGCGGCTGGAACGCCACGGTCTCGGCCGCGCGCTGCTGGGCGGGGCGTTCGCGCCCGACGACGCCACGATTGCCACGGCCGACGAGCTGGCCCCGGGCGGTCTCGCCGCCTTGGCGGCGGCGCTGACCGGCCCGGTGGACCTCGACCGGCTCGCCTTCCCTGCGCAGGAGCGAGAAGCGGTGAACCGCGCCGCGGCCACGCTGCCCGTCGGGCAGCGTGCCGACGTCGACTTGTGGCGGCGCTTCCGGCGCGAGCCGCCGGAGGCCGCGGCGGTGGCCGGAGCGCGCGGCGACGCCGCCGCCGCGCGGCGCTGGCTCGAGGACGTCCGCCACCGCCGGCTGGCCATCGACGGCCACGACGTCGTCGCCGCGGGTCGCGAGGGGCCCGCGGTGGGAGAGGCGCTCGACCGGGCGATGGAGGCCATGCTCGAAGGCCGCGCGGGCACTCGCGAGGAGCAGCTGGCCGCAGCCCTAGGATGAGCGCCATGGCCACCGCCACGCTGCCGCAGCTGAAGGCTCCCTTCCGCTGGGAGGGCGACCACATCGCGGCCGACCTGCCCGGCGCACGGGCGCTCTTCACCACGCGCCGCGGCGGCGTCTCCAGCGGGCCGTTCGCCTCGCTCAATCTCGGCCTGCTGACCGACGACGACAGCGCCAACGTCAACGAGAACCGGGCGCGCGTGGCCGCCGCGACCGGCTGCCCGCGCGAGAGGTTCCTCTACGGCAAGCAGGTCCACGGCGCCACCGTGCGGCGCGCCACGGAGCCGCCCGGCCCGGACAGGCCCCGCACCGACGAGGACGGCCAGGCGACCGCGCTGCGGAGCCACCCCGCGCTGGTCTTCGTGGCCGACTGCACGCCCGTGGTCCTCGCCGCGCAGGGCGCGATCGCCACGCTGCACGTGGGCTGGCGCCCCGCCGCCGCCGGCATCGTCCACGAGGGCATGAAGGCGCTGCGGGAGGTCGGCGGCACCGGGCCGGTCACCGCGCTCATCGGCCCCGGGGCGCGTAGCTGCTGCTACGAGGTCGGCGAGGAGGTCCACGCCCACTTCGCCGGCTACGACGCCCGGCAGGGACGGAACCTCGACCTCCCCGCCGTCATCCGGCGCCAGCTCGCGGACGCCGAGGTGCACGACGTCGGGCTCTGCACCATGTGTTTCTTCGGCCTGTTCTTCTCGCACCGCCGCGAGGGCGCCGGCACGGGCCGCCAGGCTGGGATCGCGTGGCGACTCTGACCGCCGAGCGCGTCCGGGAGAACCTCGCGCGCGTGCGCGAGGAGCTTCCCGACCACGTGCAGGTCCTCGCGGCGGTCAAGTACGTGCCGCTCGAGGAGCTCGGCGCGCTCGCCGAGGCCGGCATCGAGCTGGTGGGGGAGAACCGCGCCCAGGACCTCGAAGCCAAGGCCGAAGCGCATCCTGGGTTTCGCTGGCACTTCATCGGCCAGCTCCAGAGCCGCAAGGTCAAGCTCATCCTCCCGCACGTCGAGCTCATCCACTCGGTGGCCTCGGACTCGGCCCTGCGCCAGCTCGAGCGCCACGGCACGCCCGACACCAAGATCCTCGTCGAGGTCAACATCGCCGGCGAGGAGGACAAGGCGGGCGTCGCGCCGGCCGAGCTCGGCGACTTCATCGCCCGCTGCCCGGTCACCGTGACCGGTCTGATGACCATGCCGCCCTACGCCGAGGATCCCGAGGAAAGCCGGCCTCATTTCGCCGCCCTGAAGCGCCTCGCCGGCGAGCACGGCCTCACCGAGCTGTCGATGGGGACCTCTCAGGACTACCGCGTCGCCGCCGAGGAGGGCGCGACCATCGTCCGCCTGGGTACCATCCTCTACGCGTAGCAGGGAAATCGTGCCCTGCCGCGAACCCATATCCCGCCCATGGCGTTTCGCGATACCTGGCACCGCACGCTCGTGTACTTCGGCCTCGCCGAGGACCGCGACCCGTACGACGAGGAGCCGACCGACTACCGCGAGCCCGAAGAGGAGCTCGAGAGCCGCTACCGCGAGCGGCCCAACGTCCGCCGCCTCTCCTCGCGCCGCAAGCGCGACGAGATCGAGGACATCTTCGGCGACGAGACCGAGTCGGAGCGCCGCACGGCGGTCCTGCGCCCGGTCGGCGGCAGCCAGCCCCCGCCGTCGCGTCCCGCCAACGGCCGAGGGGACGTCCGCGTGCACTTCGTGATCCCCAAGTCCTTCAATGACGCCCAGGACGTGGCGGACAAGTTCAAGGACGCGATCCCGGTGATCCTCAACCTCCAGCAGTCCGACAACCACCTCTCGGTGCGCCTGATCGACTTCGCCTCCGGCCTCACCTACGCGCTGGACGGCGGCATGCAGCGGATCGCCGACAAGGTCTTCCTTCTCACGCCTCGCAACGTCGAGGTCTCGGCCGAGGAGCGTGCTCGGCTGATCGAGAAGGGCTTCTTCAACCAGTCGTGAGCTAACGTCCGGCGCGATGCAGGTCGGCTTCATCGGCGCTGGCAACATGGCGCGGGCGCTCGCCCGCGGGTGGGGCGACCCCGTGCTCTGCACGGACTCGGGCTCCGGCCGGGCGCAGGAGCTCGCCGCCGAGCTGGGTGGCGAGGCCCTGAGCTCCAACCGCGAGCTCGCCGAGCGCGCCGACCTCGTGATCCTCGCCCACAAGCCGGCCCAGCTCGCCGAGGTGGCGTGGGAGGCGGCGGGTTCGGCGAAGGCCGTCGTCTCTGTCCTGGCGCGCACCTCGCAGGCCGACGTGCGCTCCGCCTATCCCGGCGTCCCCGTCTTCCGGATCGAGCCGAACACCGCCGTCCAGATCGGGCGCGGCGTGCTGGCCTTCGCCGAGCCCGACGCCCAGACCGACGAGCCGCTGCGCGAGCAGGTGCGCGACCTATTCGGGCGCGTGGGCACCGTGGTGGACGTGCCGGAGCGGCTGATGACGGTCGCCGGCGCGTGCTCCGGCGTCGGCCCGGCCTACTGGGCGCTGCTGGTGGAGGCCCAGGTCGACGCCGCCGTCAAGGCCGGGATGCCGGCCGCCATGGCCGCCACGCTCGTCGCCGAGACGATGGCCGGCGCCGCCGAGCTGATCCGCGAGCGCGGCGGCGACACGCTGGCGATCCGGCGCGAGGTCGCCTCGCCCGGCGGGACGACGGCGCGCGGGCTGGCGGCGCTCGAGCGCGGCGGCGTGCGCTCCGCCTTCGCCGCCGCCATGGACGACGTGGTGGGGGCCTGAGGTGGACGAGGCGCGCGAGCAGATCGCCGGCTTCCTCGGCGCGCTGATCACGGTCTACACGATCATCATCATCGCCTGGGTGATCGCTTCGTTCGTGTTCTCGATGGGCCTGCGGGTGCCGTACTCGCGGCCGCTGAACGCGGTGCTGGACTTCCTGCGCGACGTCACGGAGCCGTTCCTGCGGATCTTCCGCCGGCTGCCGCTGCGCGTCGGGCCGCTGGACCTCACGCCGATCGTGGCGATCCTCGCGCTGCGGATCGTCGGCGGGATCGTCGTGAACCTGATCGATCCGGGCTCGTGACCGCAGGCGGCCAAGGCCGCGCTGGTGGCGGTCGTCACGGTTGCCGCGGACCAGGCCGTCAAGGCGCTCGTGCGCAGCACGATCGACCGCGGCGAGCAGGTCGACCTGATCCTCGGGATCGACCTCGTGAACGTGCGCAACCGCGGGATCGCGTTCGGGATGTTCTCCGGCGGCGGCATCCTGCTCGTGCTGTTCGCCGTCGCCGCCCTGGTCGCGCTGCTGGTCTTCTTCGCCCGCCACCGCGACCGGCCGCTGGTGTGGCTGCCGACCGGGCTCCTGATCGGCGGCGCCACCGGCAACCTGATCGACCGCACGCGCGAGGGGGCGGTCACCGACTTCCTCGACCTGCCCGCGTGGCCGGCCTTCAACGTGGCCGACGTCGCCATCACCTTCGGCGTGCTCAGCCTGCTCTACGTGCTCGAGGGACCGCCCAGGCATGCAGCTGGTCGTAGACCCTGAGCACGCGGGCGAGCGGCTCGACGTCTTCCTGGCCGCCACGGCCGGCTCGCGCGCCGCGGCGCAGAAGCTGATCGACGCCGGGCTCGTGCTGGTCGACGGCGAGCGACGCCCGAAGCGGTACGCGGTGGCCGCCGGCGAGCGGGTCGACGTGCAGCCGGCGCCGGAGCCCGAGGTGCCGGAGGTCCCCGACGCGACCTTCGCGATCGCCTACGAGGACGAGCACCTGCTGGTGGTCGACAAGCCGCCGGGCGTCGTCGTGCACCCGGCGCGCGGGCACAGCGCGGGCACGCTGGTGCAGGCGCTCGGCGACCGGGTGGCCGGCGGCGACGACCCGCGCCGGCCCGGGATCGTCCACCGGCTCGACCGCGACACCTCCGGCCTGCTCGTCGTCGCCCGCACGGAGGCCGCTCACGCGGCGCTGAAGGACATGCTGCGCGAGCGCGCCGTCACGCGCGAGTACCTCGGCCTGGTCGAGGGGCGCCCGGCCGCCCGCACCGGCACGATCGACGCGCCGATCGGCCGCGACCGGCGCGTGCGGACGCGGATCTCGACCGACACCGACGACCCGCGGTCCGCGATCACGCACTTCGAGACCGAGGAGACCTTCGAGGGCTTCACGCTGTTGCGCGTGCGGCTCGAGACCGGCCGCACGCACCAGATCCGCGCCCATTTGCTGGCCATCGGCCACCCGGTGGCCGGCGATCCCGAGTACGGCCACGCCGCCCTGGGACTTGAGCGCCAGTTCCTCCACGCCGAGCGCCTCGCCTTCACGCATCCAGTGACCGGAGCGGAGATCGACGTGCGATCTCCGCTGCCGATCGACCTTCAGCACGCACTGGAAAAAGCGGGCCGGTCCACCGGAGGTAGGGGAAGGGAGGGCCGGCCCGCATCGACCTAAACGGAGCTTCGCCGCAGAACTTTCGTAAACTGGTGCGCGATTCGTAAATCGACCCCGGGCGACCTTCCAACCACCGACCCGAGGCAGCGGCCCTGCCCGGCACCAACGCCGGGTCCCGCACCGCCTCGACCCGCCCGGGCTGCACTGCACAACCACACAAGGGAGTAGTCCGTGGCTCAGGTAGGAATCAGAGAGCTGCTGGAGGCCGGCGTGCACTTCGGCCACCAGACACGCCGCTGGAACCCCAAGATGCGCCGCTTCATCCATGGCGAGCGCGGCGGGATCTACATCATCGACCTGCTGAAGACCGAGGCGCTGCTCGCCTCGGCCCAGCGCTTCGCTGCCGAGGTCGCCAACCGCGGTGGCACGGTGCTGTTCGTCGGCACCAAGAAGCAGGCCCGCGACGGCATCAAGGAGATCGCCGAGGCGGCCGGCCAGCCGTACGTCAACCACCGCTGGCTCGGCGGCCTGCTCACGAACTTCCAGACCATCTCGTTGCGCATCAAGCGCCTGCACGACCTCGAGCGCTATGCCTCCGACGGCCAGCTCGCGCTGCTGCCCACGCGCGAGCGGCTGGCCGCCGAGGCCGACCTCCTGAAGCTCCAGGCCAACCTGGGCGGCGTCAAGAACATGCAGCGCGTGCCGGACGCGATGTTCGTGGTCGACCTCAAGACCGAGCTGATCGCCGTGCGCGAGGCGCAGCGCCTGCGGATCCCGATCATCGGGCTCGTCGACACCAACTGCGACCCGGACGGCATCGACTACGTCGTGCCGGGCAACGACGACGCCATCCGCTCCTGCGCGCTGGTGACCCGCGCGATCGGCGACGTGGTCGCCGAGGGCCGCAGCCGCTTCCGCGCCGAGGAGGAGCGCGCCCGTCAGGAGGCCGAGGAGCAGGCGCGCCGCGAGGCCGAGGAGCGCGCACGTCAGGAGGCCGAGGAGCAGGCACGCCGCGAGGCCGAGGAGCGCGCCGCCGCCGAGGCGCTGACCCAGACCGAGGCCGAGACGCGCGACGCCGCCGAGGAGCAGGTCGCCGACGCCGTGGCCGCGGCGCCGCCGCAGGCCGAGGGGACGACCGCCGACGAGGCGGGCGCCGCCGCCCAGGCCGCCGACGAGCCGGCGATGCCGGCCGCCGGCAGCGCGGACCAGCCGGCCGCCGAGCCCGAGGTCGCCGCCCCCGCTGAGCCCGAGGTCGCCGCCCCCGCCGAGCCCGAGGCGCCGGCTCCCGAGCCCGAGCCCGAGGCAGCGGCTCCCGCAGCCGAGCCCGAGGCGCCCGCCGAGCCCGAGGCCGAGGCTCCGGCCGCCGAGCCCGAGCCCGAGGCCGAGGCCGAGGCGAAGCCCAAGCCGAAGGCGAAGGCCAAGGCCAAGGCGAAGGCGAAGGCCAAGCCGAAGCCCGCCAAGGAGGCCCCGAAGACCGAGGACGAGACCACCGAGGAGAGCAAGTCGTGAGCATCACTGCCGCTCAGGTCAAGGAGCTGCGCGAGCGCACGGGCGCGGGCATGATGGACTGCAAGAAGGCCCTCGAGGAGACGAACGGCGACATGGACGCCGCCGCCGAGCTGCTGCGCGTCCGCCTCGGCGACAAGGCCCTGAAGATGGGCGGCCGCGAGGCCACCGAGGGCACCGTCGCCTCGTACATCCACGGCGGCGGCAAGGTCGGCGTGCTCGTCGAGGTCGACTGCAACACCGACTTCGTCGCCCGCAACGAGGACTTCCAGGCCTTCGCCCGCGAGATCGCGATGCACATCGCCGCGACGCCCACGACGGAGTACGTGTCCGAGGACGACATCCCGCAGGACGCGAAGGACGCTGAGCTGCGCGTGTTCGAGCAGCAGGCGGCCGACAAGCCCGAGAACGTGCGCCCGAAGATCGCCGAGGGCAAGCTGCGCAAGTGGATGGAGGAGGTCGTGCTGCTCAACCAGCCACACGTCAACCCGGACAAGCACGACGGCAAGACGATCGAGCAGCTGCGCGCCGAGCTGTCCGGCACGACCGGCGAGAACGTCGTGATCCGGCGCTTCGCCCGCTTCCAGGTCGGGGCGTGACGGACAAGCCCGCGTTCCAGCGGGTCCTCGTGAAGCTCTCCGGCGAGGCCCTGATGGGTGATCTCGAGTTCGGCACGGACGCCGCCACGGTCGAGGCGATCGCCAAGCAGCTCAAGGGCGTTCGCGACCGCGGCGTCGAGGTCTCCGTGGTGCTGGGCGCGGGCAACATCTACCGCGGCCTGAAGGGGGCGGCGGCCGGCATGGACCGCGCCACCGCGGACTACATGGGCATGCTGGCGATCGTCCTCAACGCCCTGACCCTGCAGGACGCGCTCGAGAAGGACGGCGTCTACACGCGCGTGATGTCGGCGCTCACGATCTCCGAGGTCGCCGAGCCCTACATCCGCCGCCGCGCCATGCGCCACCTCGAGAAGGGCCGCATCGTCATCTTCGCCGCCGGGACCGGCAACCCGTTCTTCACCTCCGACACCGCCGCCGCCCTGCGCGCGCTGGAGATGCACGCGGAGATGATCCTGATGGCCAAGAACGGCGTCGAGGGCGTCTACACGGCCGACCCGAAGAGGGATCCGGGCGCCGAGTTCATCCCCGAGATCACCGCCCGCGAGGCGATCTCGCGCGATCTGAAGGTGATGGACGTCACGGCGCTGTCGCTGTGCATGGAGAACAAGCTCCCGATCACCGTCTTCAACATGAACGACGAGCGGAACATCGACCGGATAATCTCCGGCGAGCGGGTGGGCACCCTTGTGAGACCGGAATGATCGACGACCTCCTTCAAGACGCGCGCGAGCACATGGACAAGTCCGTGGACGCCACCCGGCACAAGTTCGGGTCGGTGCGCACGGGCCGTGCCAGCACCGCGCTGCTCGACCGCATCTCGGTCGACTACTACGGCGCGCAGACGCCGCTGAAGCAGCTCGCCACCGTGTCGGCGCCCGAGGCGCGGCTGCTGACCGTCCAGCCGTACGACAAGAGCTCGATCAAGAACATCGAGCGGGCGATCATGGAGTCCGACGTCGGGCTGACGCCCAACAACGACGGCCAGATCATCCGCCTGCAGGTGCCGGAGCTGACCGAGGAGCGCCGCAAGGAGCTCGTGAAGGTCGTGCGCCACCTCGCCGAGGAGGGGCGCGTGGCCATCCGCAACATCCGCCGCGACGTCATGCACGACCTGCGCGAGCTGCGCGACGCGGGCGACGCCGGCTCGGACGACGAGCACCGTGCCGAGGAGTCGCTCCAGAAGCTCACTGACGAGAAGGTCAAGGAGCTCGACGCGGTCCTCAAGGCCAAGGAAGAAGAGATCCTCGAGGTGTGAGCGCCTCGTACGTCGCCATCATCACGGATGGCAACGGACGCTGGGCCCGGCAACGGGGCCTGCCCGTGGAGGAGGGTCACCAGGCGGGCGCGGACACCGTCAAGGCCCGCCTCCGTGACGCCGTCGACCTCGGCGTGCGCGAGCTGACCGTCTACTCGTTCTCGACCGAGAACTGGTCGCGGCCGCCCGAGGAGGTCGCCGCGCTGATGGCGATGTTCTCCGAGCGGATCCTCGCCGAGACGCCCGAGCTCGACGGGGAGGGCGTGCGCATGCGCTTCATCGGCCGCCGCGAGGGCGTCGACGCCGAGCTGCTCGAGCAGATGCGCTGGGCGGAGGAGAAGACGGCCGCCAACGACCGCATCACGCTGTTCGTGGCCTTCAACTACGGCGGGCGCGCCGAGATCATCGACGCCGCGCGATCCTTCAGCGGGACGACCGAGGAGGAGTTCCGCGCGCTGCTCTACGCGCCCGACATGCACGACCCGGACCTGATCATCCGCACCAGCGGCGAGCAGCGTCTCTCGAACTACCTGCTGTGGCAGTCGGCGTACTCGGAGCTGCACTTCACCGAGGTGCTGTGGCCCGACTTCTCGCGCGAGGACTTCGAGGCCGCCCTCGGCGAGTACGAGGTGCGCCGGCGCCGGTTCGGCGGCCGATGAGCACCCGTCGGCGACGGCGCCGGGGCGGCTCGGACCTCGGGCTGCGCGTGCTCGCCGCGATTCCCGCAGCCGCGTTCGCGATCTTCATCATCGTCGCGGGCGGGTGGATCTTCGCCGCCGGCGCGCTGCTGCTGGGCCTCGTCTGCCTGCACGAGCTGTTCCGCATGTACGACTCGCGACGGCCGGTCCGCCTGGCGGGCTTCCTGGGCATCGGAGGGCTGGCGCTGGCGGCCCTGGAGGGCGGCGACCGCCAGGTGCTGCTCGCGCTTGTGGCGTTCATCCCGGTGCTGTTCCTGCTCGCCCTCGCCATGCCCCGCCGCGAAGGCGTGACGATGACCGAGGGGATGGCGATCACCACGCTCGGCGTGGTCTGGGTCGGGATGGCGATTGCCCACGCCATCCTGCTGCGCGAGACCCCGCACGGCGACGGGATCATCGTCGACATCCTGGTCGGCACCTTCCTGGGCGACACGGGCGCCTACTTCGGCGGCCGCTGGTTCGGGACCCGCCCGCTGGCGCCGCGGATCTCGCCCAACAAGACCGTCGAGGGCCTGCTCATCGGGTTCGTGACCGCGGTCATCTTCACCTGGGCCGCCGGGCTCTACCAGGACTGGCTCACGCACGGCCAGGCGCTGATCCTCGGCGCCGCGGTCGGCGCGTCGGCGCCGCTCGGCGACCTGTTCGAATCGGCGATCAAGCGCGACGCGGGCACCAAGGACGCGGGGACGCTGTTCGGCGCCCACGGCGGCGCGCTCGACCGGCTCGACGCGGCGTTCTTCTCGCTGGTGACGGGCTACTACGTCTGGCTCGCGTTGATGTAGTGCCGTTCCTCCGCCGCCTCGCCTTCGCACCGGTTGTCCTCGTGGTGGTGGCGGCCGTCACCTACGGCATGCCGCGGATCCTGCGGCCGGACATGTACCCGGGTGAGGCGTTCCTGCCGGGCCTCGGGCGCGACCTGGAAGGCGCCTTCTTCCACCTGGACTTCGGCTGCGCCGGCATCCTCCCCGGCTGCCCGCCGATCTACGACCTGTGGCTGCGCGGCCTGGCCTGGGACCTGTGGCTGCTCGGCGGCGCCCTCCTGATCGGTGCGGGCGGTGGCATCCTCGCCGGCGTGTGGTGCGCGCGCCGCCCGCGCTCGCTGCGGGCGCGCGCGCTGGAGTCGGCGGCGATGGCGGCCTACTGCGCTCCCGTGTTCTTCGTCGGGCTGTTCGTGCTGTTCATGTTCAACCCGATCTACGGGCGTCTGCCGTTGCCGTGGTTCTTCGACGCCGAGCCGCGCTGGGTGCAGCCGTGGAACGCGCCGTGGGAGTGGTTCCGGCAGCTGCTGGTCCCGTGGCTCGTGCTCGCCGCGCCGCTGGGGGCGATGTGCCTGCGGCTGACACTGTCGGTCACGCGCGAGGCGATGGAGGAGGACTTCGTGCGCACGGCGGCCGCCAAGGGCCTCGGCTCCGATCAGATCGTGCGCCGGCACGCGGCGCCGCTCTCCTTCCCGGGGACGATCTCGTTCGTCGGTGTCTCGGCCCCGCTGGTGATCACCAACCTGGTGCTGGTGGAGCGCACGCTGTCCGTCCCCGGGTTCTTCAAGTACACGTGGAGGGCGGCGGGGCACTCCAACCCCCTGGTGGACCCCGTGCCCGACTTCCCGCTGCTGTGCGCGCTGGCCCTGTGGGCGGCCGTGCTACTGATCGTGCTGGGCCTGATCGCCGACGGGATCGTCTCTCGGATCGACCCGCGCGTGCGGTTGTCGCACGGCCGCGCGTGGTAGATGTTGGCCATGGACGAGGAGGAACGCGCCAACCGGCAGCTGACGGAGCTGCTCCAAGAGCTGCGAGTGGCGCTGCCGGGCGTGCAGATCCTCTTCGCGTTCCTACTCACGGTGCCGTTCGCGCAGGGCTTCCAGAGCGTCACCGACTTCCAGAAGGACCTCTACTTCGCGACGCTGATGTGCACCGCGATCTCGACGGCGTGCCTGATCGCGCCGACCGCGACGCACCGGCTGCGCTTCCACCAGCGTGACCGCAACTACGTCATCGAGGTCGCCCACCGGCTGACGATCGCCGGCCTCGCCTTTCTCGCCCTCGCCATCCTGCTGGCCGTGGCGCTGATCACCGACTACCTGTTCGACGGCGCGGCGCGCTGGTTCTGGCCTGCGCTGATCGCCGTGGTGATCGCCGTCCTCTGGTTCATCCGGCCGGCGCTGCGCAAGGGTTCATCCGGCCCTTAGGGACTCGTTGCCACAATGGGTCGCCGATGAAGCGGCTCCTCATCCTGGGCTCAACCGGCTCGATCGGCACGCAGGCGCTCGATGTGATCGGCGACGAGTTCGAGCTGGTCGGCCTCTCCGCGGACACGGGGCACGAGGCGCTGGTGGAGCAGGCGCGTGCTTACGGCGTAAGCCGGATCGCGCTCTCGGACCCCGACGCCGCTGCGCGGGCGGCCGAGGCGTGGACCGGGGGTGAGGTCCTCGCCGGACCCGAAGGTCTGGTGGAGCTGGTCGCGAACTCGGACGCCGACCTCGTGCTCAACGCGATCGTCGGCTCGGCCGGACTCGGGCCCACCATCGTGGCTCTGACGGAGGGCATCGACCTCGCACTGGCCAACAAGGAGTCGCTGGTGGTCGGCGGCGAGCTGGTCACCGCCCTGGCAGAGGCCACCGGCGCGCAGATCATCCCCGTCGACTCCGAGCACTCGGCGCTGCACCAGCTGATCGCCGGCGAGCGCGTCGGCACGGTCGACAAGCTCGTGCTGACGGCCTCGGGCGGCCCGTTCCGCGGGCGCTCGCGCGCGGAGCTGGAGGGCGTGACCGTGGAGCAGGCGCTCCAGCACCCGACGTGGGCGATGGGCGGCAAGATCACGATCGACTCCGCGACGCTGATGAACAAGGGCCTCGAGGTGATCGAGGCGCACCACCTGTTCGGGACGCCCTACGACCGCATCGACGTCGTGGTCCACCCGCAGTCGATCGTCCACGCCCTCGTGACGCTGTGCGACGGCGCGGCGCTCGCCCATCTCGGGCATCCGGACATGCGGGTGCCGATCGCCTACGCGCTGCACCACCCCGAGCGGGTCGACGTGCCGGTGCGCACGCTCGACCTGGCCGAGGTGGCGTCACTGACCTTCGAGCCGCCGGACGAGGACGCCTTCCCATGCCTGCGGCTGGCGCGCGAGGCCGCGGTGGCCGGCGGCACCGGCCCCTGCGTCCTCAACGCCGCCAACGAGGTCGCGGTGCACGCCTTCCTGGGCGGGCGGCTGCCGTTCATGGGCATCCCGGCGGTGATCGAGCGGACGCTCGAGCGCGTAGGAGCCACCGGTGTCCACGGGTTCGACTCCCTGTATGCGGCCGACGCCGAGGCGCGGACCGTGGCCGGCGAGCTGATCGCGGTGCACGCATGAGCTGGGTGCTCGCCTTCCTCGGCTTCGCCCTGCTGATCATCCTGCACGAGCTGGGGCACTTCTTCGCCGCCAAGGCGGTCGGCATGCGGGTCGAGCGCTTCTCGCTGTTCTTCCCGCCGCTGCTGGCCCGGCACCGGCGCGGCGAGACCGAGTACGCCGTGGGCGCGATCCCATTGGGCGGCTACGTGAAGATCACCGGCATGAACCCGGCGGAGGACATCCCGCCGGCCGTCGCCCACCGCGCCTACTACCGGCAGCCGGTGTGGAAGCGGATCTTCGTGATCTCCGCGGGACCTGCGGTCAACATCGCCCTGGCCTTCCTGATCCTGTGGGGCTTGCTGTGGGCGAACGGCATCAACGAGCCGAAGGGGGAGATCAGCCGGGCGACGACGCCGCCGGCGGTCGGCGCGCTGCAGCCGGGCGACCGCCTCGTGTCCGTCGACGGCGTGCGCGGGGACTTCGAGACGCTGCGCGAGCAGATCTCGTCCCACAAGTGCGCGGACCAGTCCGACGGCTGCGAGGCGGAGACGCCGGCCAGGATCGTCGTGTTGCGCGACGGACAGGAGCGGACGGTCGTGCTGGCGCCGGTCTACAGCGCCGAGCAGGACGGCATGTTCGTCGGCTTCGAGGTGGGCACCACGCACCGGGACCTCGGGCCGGGCGAGGCGGCCGACGAGTCGGTCACGGCCATGTGGAGCTTCACCACGCGCACGGTCTCCACGATCGCGGGCATCTTCGAGGCCGAGAAGCGCAAGCAGATCTCCGGCGTCGTCGGCTCCTACAACGAGACGCGCAAGCGCTTCGAGCTGAGCCTCGAGGAGGCGATCTTCCTGCTGGGGGTCATCTCCCTGTCGCTCGGCGTCATCAACCTGTTCCCGTTCCTGCCGCTCGACGGCGGCCACATCTTCTGGGCGCTGGCCGAGAAGGTCCGCGGCCGGGCGATCCCCTTCAGCGTGATGGAGCGGGCGGGGTTCATCGGCTTCGCACTCGTCATCGCGCTGTTCATGGTCGGGCTCACCAACGACGTCGGACGACTCACCGGCCCAGCGCCGTAGTATCGCTCCATGGAGGAGACGACCCTGGTGCGCGCCACCGGCGCGGCGACCATCGCTGAGGCGTTCCGCATCACCGCGGAGGAGCACCCGGACCGGGTGGCGGTGCGGACCAAGGACGACGAGATCTCGCTCACCTGGAGCGAGCTGCGCGAGCGCGTGGACGCCCTGGCCGGCGGCCTTGCCCGGTTGGGCGTGAAGCGCGGCGACAAGGTCGCGCTGATGCTGGTCAACCGCCCCGAGTTCCACATCGCCGACCTCGCGGTCATGACGCTGGGGGCGACGCCGTTCTCGATTTACGCGACCTACACGCGCGAGCAGATCGAGTACCTCGTCGAGGACTCGGGCGCCACGGTCGCGCTCATCGAGTCGGCCTTCGCCGAGCGGTTCCCGGAGCTCGAGCACGTGCTGGTGCTCGAGGAGGGGTGGCCCTCGGACGAGGCGTTCGATGCCGAGCCGCACTGGCGCGCGATCGAGCCTGACGACGAGATCACGCTGATCTACACGTCCGGCACCACGGGGCCGCCGAAGGGCGTCCAGCTCGTCCACAGCAACCTGATGACGGCAGTGCAGTCGATCGAGGCGCTGATCCAGTTCCCCGACGGCTCACGGGTCATCTCGTGGCTGCCGGCCGCGCACATCGCCGAGCGGATGGCGCACCACTACCTGCCGATCGTCTACGCGATGACCATCACGACGTGCCCGAACCCGCGCGAGGTCGTCGGCTACCTACCGGCCGTCAAGCCGACGTGGTTCTTCGCCGTGCCGCGCATCTGGGAGAAGCTCAAGGCCGGTCTCGAGGCCCACGCGATGCAAGGCGAGAACGCCGAGCGGCTTGCCGCCGCGGTGCGCAAGGTCGAGCTCGAGCAGGCGGGCGAGGAGGTTCCCGCCGACCTGGCGGCGCAGGTCGAGGAGGCCGACCGCGAGGTGTTCGCCGGGCTGCGGGCGATGCTCGGCCTCGACGAGGCGGTGTCCGTGAACGTGGGCGCCGCGCCGACACCGCGAGAGGTCCTCGTCTTCTTCCACGCCATCGGCATCCGGCTCGCCGAGCTCTGGGGCATGTCCGAGACCTGCGGGGCGGGCGCCTGCAACCCGCCCGGCCGGATCAAGATCGGCACCGTGGGACCGGCCGGCCCGGGCATCGAGCTCAAGCTGGGCGAGGACGGCGAGCTGCTGATGCGCTCCGGCGTCGTCATGACCGGCTACCGCAACGCGCCCGACAAGACTGCGGAGGCGATCGACGCCGACGGCTGGCTGCACACCGGCGACATCGCCGAGATCGACGAGGACGGCTACGTGCGGATCGTCGACCGCAAGAAGGAGATCATCATCAACGCCGCCGGCAAGAACATGTCCCCGGCCAACATCGAGTCGACGCTCAAGGGCGCTTCGCCTCTGATCGGGCAGGCGTGCGTGATCGGGGACGGGCGGCCCTACAACACGGCGCTGATCGTGCTCGACGCGGACTTCGGGCCGGCGTGGGCCGCTTCGAAGGGCATCGAGGGCGACCTCGCGGCGCTGGCGGCCGACGAGCGCATGCGGGCTGCGGTGCAGGCCGGTGTGGACGCGGCCAACGAGAAGCTCGCGCGCGTCGAGCAGATCAAGAAGTTCCACCTCGTGGAGGGGGACTGGCTACCGGGCGGCGACGAGATCACGCCGACGATGAAGCTCAAGCGCAAGCCCATCGCCGCCAAGTACGACAGCCAGATCGACGCGATGTACTAGAGCTGCGTCCTCTCGTTGCTGTCGCCCTGATCCTCCGGGCAATCGTGATCCGGCCGTTCCTGCTGCTGGACAGGCGCCGTCGACGGCTCCTGCTGGGTGGGGGAGTCGCCGTCCCCGGTCGCCAGGGCGACTCCGGGAACCGCGAGCGCGCCCGTTGCGAGGGCGATGGCGAGAGTGGTTCGTCTCATACCGGGATCCTGTGAACTGCGCCGTCGGGCCGGGATAAGGGCTCGTACACTCTTCTTCGAATGGCTTCCGAGCGCTCAGTGAACGTCGGCGGGGTCCAGATCGGCGGCGGGGCGCCCGTCGTGGTCCAGACGATGACCAAGACGGAGACGGCGAATCTCGCCGCGACCATGGAGCAGATCCACAAGGTCGCCGAGGCGGGCGCCGACCTCGTGCGCGTCGCCGTGCCGCGCGACAAGGACATCGAGGCGCTCAAGACGATTGTGGTCGAGTCGCCGATCCCCGTGATCGCCGACATCCACTTCAACCACACGCTGGCGCTGAAGGCGATCGACGCGGGCGCTCACTGCATCCGCCTGAACCCGGGGAACATCGGCGGGCCGGAGAAGGTCGCCGAGGTCGCCGACCGGGCGCGTGCCGCGGGCACGCCGATGCGGATCGGGGTCAACTCCGGGTCGCTGCCCAAGCACCTGCATGAGCTCGAGCGCTCGAATCCCGTCGAGGCGTTGGTGAGCGCCGCGGTCGAGTTCGTCGACCTCATGGAGCGGCTGAAGTTCACCGACTTCAAGGTGTCGCTCAAGTCGACCAACGTGCCGTACACGATCGCGGCCAACCGGCTGCTCTCCGAGCGGATCCCGTATCCGCTGCACCTCGGGATCACCGAGGCGGGAACCAAGTGGTCGGGCTCCCTGAAGTCGGCGGTGGGCCTCGGCACGCTGCTGGCCGACGGGATCGGCGACACGATCCGGATCTCGCTGTCGACCTTCCACGCCGAGGAGGAGGTCAAGGTCGCCTGGGAGATCCTCAAGGCTTTGAAGCTCCGCGAGCGCGGCCCGGTCCTGATCGCCTGCCCGACCTGCGGGCGGCTGCAGTTCGACATGGACACCGTGGTGGCCGACATCGAGCGTCGCCTGGAGGCCTACGAGGACCCGGTCGAGGTCGCCGTGCTCGGCTGCGCGGTCAACGGGATCGGCGAGGCCTCGCACGCCGACTTCGGGATCACGGGGGCCAAGAACGAGGGCCTGATCTTCTCGCGCGGCAAGCCATTGAAGAAGGTGCCGCAGGAGCGGCTCGTCGACGAGCTGTTCATCGAGATCGACAAGTACGCTCGGACCAAGCGGATCGACGTGAACGCCGGCGAGCAGGCCGAGGGCGCCGAGTGGCTGCAGCGGATCGAGGAGGAGAACGCGGGCGAGCTCACGCCGGAGCGGCTGGCCAAGCTCGAGGCCGAGCAGGCGCGGGCTGACGCCGACGCCATCGACGAGGCCGTGTCGCCCGTCGATGGCCGGCGGTTCACGCGGGCCTGAGCAGCACCGCCAGCTCCGCCGCCACTGCGTAGGACTCGTACCGGAGCCGCCTCCACGTGATCCGAACGACCCGGAAGCCCGCGACCAGTAGGGCGGCGTCTTTGCGCCGGTCGCTCTCGAAGCGCCGGCGTGTGCCGTGGTACTTGTAGCCGTCCACCTCGACGACCAGGCGCTCGGCAGGCCAGAAGGCATCGACCTCCCAGCCCGCCACGCGGCGTTCATCTGCGGCAGCGGCAGTCCGGCCGCTTTGCACAGAGCCTTGAGCCGCCTCTCGCCTTCGGAGCGCGTGAAATCCGGGAAGCGGTCACGGTCGGGGATCACGAGGCCCAGGATGTGCGCGTGCTCGCGAGCCCGGTCGAGTTCCCCGCTCGTCAGCGTGCGCGCCAGGTCCTTGAGGGTGCGGGCGGGGGTGGTCAGGGGAAGGCCGTTGTGAACGGCGGCATCGAGGGAGAGTGAGCGGTGCACTCGCACACCGGGGCGGGAACGTCGTCGCGTCGGTGCGGTGACGTGCACAACGCGATCTCGCTCCGTGAAGCCCCAGACGGCCCCCGCGCTCTGGTGGCTCAGCACGGCTCCCTCGCCGCAGGCGAGCACCGCGGCCATCTCGCGACCCCACCTGGCAAGCGTAGGCCCGACCTGGAACACGCCGCGGTGCAACGGCACGAGCCAGCCAGCCTCGACTCGCCGGGCGATCGAGCGCCGACCGACTCCGGCAGCGAGAAGCTGAGCGGTCGTCACGACCCCGTGCTGCGTCGTGGCGAGCGCCACGACGGGGTGCATTTCGTGACCCGCGTGGCCGCCGGACGCGTGGGCGCTACGTTGCGCACCCTGGCGGTGCGCTTCGTCACCCGACGCGAACGCTCCGGCCCGCTGGTAACGAAATGCACCCTCGGGAGGCATGGGCCCGAGCATCCCACCGGGACGCCCGGACCCACTCCCTCAATGCCGCAGTTCTAACGAAGGCGTTGCAGATTCGGTACTAAGCGACGCTGTCGTAGGCCGAGCCGACCTTCGCCCAGTTGACCACGTTCCACCACGCGTCGATGTAGTCCGGGCGCTTGTTCTGGTAGTTGAGGTAGTACGCGTGCTCCCAGACGTCGACGCCGAGCAGCGGCGTCGAACCCGACGAGATCGGGTTGTCCTGGTTGGCGGTGCCGACGACGGCCAGCCCGCTCCCGTCGTGGACGAGCCAGGCCCAGCCGGAGCCGAACTGGTTGACGCCGGTCTCCTTGAGCTTCGCCTGGAAGTCCGAGAACGAGCCGAAGGCCGAGTTGATGGCGTCGGCCAAGGCGCCGGAGGGCTCGCCGCCTCCGTCAGGGCTCATCCACTCCCAGAAGAGCGAGTGGTTGTAGTGGCCGCCGCCGTTGTTGCGGACCGCCTTCTGCTTGTCGGCGGGCAGGGAGTCGAGGTTCTTGAGCACGTCCTCAACGTCCTTGCCGTCCCACTCGGTGCCCTCGAGCGCGGCGTTGGCCTTGTCCACGTAGGCCTGGTGGTGCTTGTCGTGATGGAGGCGCATCGTCGCCTCGTCGATGTGGGGCTCGAGCGCGTCGTACGCGTAGGGGAGCGCGGGGACCTCGTAAGCCATCGAATAGCTCCTGTCAGTCGTCGGTAGTCAGTAGGCGTTCTATCACCGACGGCCACTAGATCTCGTTCACGCCGGGCCGCGGCGCTCGAGGCCATCCATGGCAGTAGGCGAACACCGGCCGGTCGTGGCCGAGCTCGTCGAGCGCCCGCACCTGCATTGATCCCCGCCCATATGCGGTGACTCACTAGGCTCTCCACCCCGTGACACGCCTCTCCAACTACTTCCTGCCGACCGAGAAGGAGGCGCCCGCCGACGCCGAGGCGACCTCGCACAAGCTGATGGTCCGCGCCGGGCTCGTCCGCCAGCTCGGCACCGGCCTGTGGACCTGGCTGCCCGCCGGCTGGCGCGTGCACGAGAACGTGGCGCAGATCGTGCGCGAGGAGCTGAACGCGATCGACGCGCAGGAGCTGCTGATGCCGGTCATCAACCCGGCCGAGCTGTGGCAGCGCAGCGGCCGGTACGGCATCGAGGAGCTGTTCAAGCTCAAGGACCGCCGCAACGCCGATCTCGTGCTGGCCATGACCCACGAGGAGGTCGTGACCACCCACGTGGCGCCCGCCGTCCGCTCCTATCGCGACCTGCCCTTCAGCCTCTACCACTTCCAGACCAAGGGCCGTGACGAGCCGCGGCCGCGAGCGGGCGTCCTCAGAACCCGCGAGTTCATCATGAAGGACGCCTACACCTTCGACCGCGACCGCGCGGGCCTCGACGCCCACTACGAGCGCTACCGCGAAGCGTACGACCGCATCTTCGACCGCGTCGGGCTCGAGTGGTACCGGGTGGAGTCCGACGTCGGGATGATGGGCGGCGTCGGCGCCCACGAGTACATGGCGCCGTGCTCGGCCGGCGAGAACGACGTCGCGCTCGCGCCCGGCTACGCCGCCAACGTCGAGATCGCCAGCGCCCAGGCCAAGCCCGTGCAGCTCCCGGACGGCATCAGCCAGCCCGAGCCGGTAGACACGCCCGGCCTCACCACGGTCGCCGAGGTCGCCCAGAACCAGCACGTCGAGGCCGGCACGCTGCTGAAGGCCTACCCGGTGATCGTCGATGACCGCGGCCTCGTGATGGTCGTGGTCCGCGGCGACCACCGCGTCAACGACATCAAGCTCGCCAACGCGCTCGGCGCCAACTTCCGGCCCGCCCGCGAGGATGAGTTCGCCGAGCGCATCGGCCCGGCCGGCTACATCGGCCCGGTCGGCATCGACGTGCCGATCCTGCTCGACGACGCCGTCGAGCCCGGCGCCTACATCACCGGCGCCAACCGCGACAACGCTCACCTGCGCGGGGTCGAGCCCGGTCGCGACTTCCCGTTCAAGCGCGGTGACGTCCGACGCGTGGAGCCGGGCGACACGGTGGACGGCAATGAGATCCGGATCGAGCCCGCGATCGAAGTAGGGAACATCTTCAAGCTCGGAACCCGCTTCTCGGAGCCGCTCGGCGCCACCTACCTGGACGAGTCCGGCAAGGCCCAGCCGATCTGGATGGGCTCCTACGGCATCGGCCCCGCGCGCATCACCGCCGCGGCCGTCGAGCAGTTCGCCGACGAGAGCGGCATCTCGTGGCCTCGCGCGATCGCGCCGTTCGACCTGCACCTCGTCGGCCTCGGCAAGGCCGGCAGCGATGAGCGCGAGCTCGCCGAGAAGCTCTACGGCGAGCTGCAGGAGACCGGTCTCAAGGTCCTCTACGACGACCGCGACGCCGGCCCGGGCGAGAAGTTCGCCGACGCGGAGCTGCTCGGCGTGCCGGTGCGGCTCACGGTCGGGCGCCGGACGCTGCAGAACGGCGAGATCGAGGTGCAGGTCCGGCGCGGCCGCGAGACCAGCACCATCCCGCTGGAGGGGGCTGCCGAGGCGGCCGCGGACCTGTGGCGGACCGCCCCGTAGCCGAGGCCGCCGAGAAGGCCCGGCTCACCTTCCGGCGCCTCTCCGGCCTCGACCGCTCCGGCCCGCCGCCCCCGCAGACGCTCAAGGGCCAGCCGCTGCGCCCGTGGACGATCCCGAACGCGATCGGGTACG
Source organism: uncultured Solirubrobacteraceae bacterium (assembly GCA_963835525.1). GTDB lineage: Bacteria > Actinomycetota > Thermoleophilia > Solirubrobacterales > Solirubrobacteraceae > DASSUW01. Next base: position 345,513 of record CAWIFM010000004.1, on the reverse strand, counting down.
TCCGGCTGGCGCTGATCCCGGTCTTCCTGGTGATCGCGTTCTCGTCCGGCGACGGGCAGGACTGGCGGGCGACGCTGATCTTCGGCCTCGTCGGCTGGAGCGACTACTTCGACGGGATCGCGGCCCGGCTGACGGGCCAGTACTCGCGCCTCGGAGCGCTGCTCGACCCGCTCGTGGACCGGCTGCTCGTGATCTCCGGCGTCGTCGTCTGCTGGCACTTCGAGCTGCTGCCACGGTGGGCGCTGGCACTGTTGATGGCGCGCGAGGTGTTCATGCTCGGCCTCGTCCGCTGGGGCCTGCGTCACGGCGCGGACATCAAGGTCAACTGGCTCGGCCGGCTCGGCGTCTGGCCCGTCCTCAGCGCGCTGTTCTTCGCCATGGCGGGGCTCGAGACGGTCGGTGAGATCTGCCTTTACGTCGGGCTCGCATTCGTCCTCGCTTCCACCGTCCAGTACGTTCGCGACGGCCTCGCCTCACGACCCTCAAGTTCAGGTTGACGATTGCTATGCTCGCCCGCATGGACACTTTCCCCGATCTAGGCTCCCTCTCCGATCAGGAGCTCAAGGACCTCATCCAGCAGCTCACGGACGAGGAGCAGGAGGTGTCCTACAGGCGCCGGATCCTTCACGGCAAGATCGACATCCTGCGCGCCGAGCTGGTCAACCGCCTGCGCAAGAAGCACGAGGGTGGCGAGGACGTCATCTCCGGCGCGGACGTCCAGCGGCTGACCGACATCCTCGCCGGCCGCGCCTCCGGCGGGGTCGACGAGATCTAGTCAGGGGCCGGCGCCGTGGCGCGCCACTGCCCAGAATGCGGGTTCGTCCTCACCGACGGGGCGAACTACTGCCAGAAATGCGGCGCCTTCGTGGGAACCCGCGAGCCGCGTGACGACGTGACGACCGCGACGTACGTCATCGACGAGCAGACCGGCGAGCTGCGGCCCGTCGACGTCGGCGACGTCGCGGCCGAGAGCGGCGCCCTGGTCATCCGCTCCGGCGGCGGCCGAGTCGGCCAGTCGTTCCCGCTGCAGGGCGAGCGCATGACGATCGGCCGCTCGCCCGACGCCGAGATCTTCCTCGACGACGTGACCGTCTCGCGCGACCACGCGGTGCTGGTGCGCCGCTCCGGCGCCTGGTACCTCGACGACTCCGGCTCGCTCAACGGCACGTACGTCAACCGCCGCCGGATCGACTCGCACAAGCTCGAGGACGGCGACGAGCTCCAGATCGGCAAGTACAAGCTGACGTACCTGGCCCGGTGACGGACGACCCCCTCACCGAGGACGTCCCGCTCCCGGCCCCCGCGGACGACGAGGCCCCGCGCAAGTCGCTGACCATCGGCGCGGTCTGCAAGGCGCTCTCGCAGGAGTTCCCGGACATCTCGATCTCCAAGATCCGCTACCTGGAGGACCAGAAGCTGCTGACTCCGCGGCGCACCCCCGGCGGCTACCGGCTCTACGCGCAGAACGACGTCTCGCGCCTGCGCACGATCCTGCGCCTGCAGCGCGACGAGTTCCTGCCGCTGCGCGTCATCCGCCAGGAGCTCGCCGCCGGCCGCACGGAGACCGACACGCCCGCCGCCGCCGCCGCGGCGCCCGCGCCGGAGGTCGCGCGCCCCGGCGCCGCGCTGCGCCGCCTCAGCTTCTCGATCCGCGAGCACGGGGCGCTGTACTCGCTCGACGACGTGGTCGAGGAGACGGGCGCCGAGCCCGCGTTGGTCAGGGAGCTCGAGGACTTCGGGATCGTCCAGGGCGAGGTGCGCGGCGGCACGCGCTACTACGACGAGACCGAGCGTGAGATCGTGCGCGCCGTCACCGAGCTGTCGCGCTACGGGGTCGGCGGGCGCAACCTGCGCGTGTTCAAGTCGTCGGCCGACCGCGAGGGCGCACTGCTGCAGCAGATCCTCGCGCCGGCGCTGCGCTCCCGCAACCCCGAGCGCCGCAAGGAGGCGATCGAGGCGCTCGAGAACCTGGCCGCCGTGGCCTCGCACCTCAAGCACCTGCTGCTGGTGCGCGACCTGCGGCGGATCGCCAAGTGACCGACCTGGGCGCCCACATCCGCGACATCCCGGACTTCCCCAAGCCCGGGATCCTGTTCAAGGACATCACGCCGCTGCTGCTCGACGCGGACGCTCTGTCGGCCGCCGTCGGCCAGCTCGCCGACTGGGCGCGGCCGCTCGAGGTCGACTTCGTGGTGGCGGCCGAGGCGCGCGGGTTCATCCTCGGCGCCGCGATCGCCCGCGAGCTGGGCGCGGGCTTCGTGCCCGCCCGCAAGCCCGGCAAGCTGCCGCACGACACGATCTCGGCGGAGTACATCCTCGAGTACGGCGTCGACGCGCTGGAGATGCACTCGGACGCGCTCGCCCACGGAGCGCGCGTGCTCCTGCACGACGACCTGCTCGCCACCGGCGGCACGGCCCTGGCGCTCGCCGAGCTGATCGAGGGCACCGGCGCGAAGATCGCGGGGTGCGCCTTCCTCGTCGAGCTGGCCTTCCTTCGAGGGCGTCAGCGGCTCGCCGGCTACGACGTGCACGCGCTGCTCAGCTACGACGAGTGATCGTCCGGCGATCCCGCACGCTGGCCGCGGCGCCCGAGGCGGTGTGGCGGGTGGTGGCCGACCCGCGCTCGCTGGCGCGCTGGTGGCCGCGCGTCGAGCGCGTGAAGTCGGTCAGCGACGACGGCTGGACCACGGTGCTGCGCTCCGAGCGCGGCCGCGCGCTGCGCGCCGACTGGCGCCTGGAGGCCAGCGAGGCGGGGGAGCGGCGGGCGTGGGCGCAGGAGCTGGACGGGACGCCGTTCGCGAAGGTGCTGCGCCACCGCCGGGTGGAGGTGCGCGTGGAGCCGGCGGGGGAGGGCGCGAAGGTCACGATCGAGCTGCGCCAGCAGGGCCGCCGGATGGCGCGCTTCGGGTCGTTCATGCTCCGGCGCGCGGCGCGCAAGGAGCTCGACGCCGCACTCGACGGGCTGTCGAGGGCGGCCTCGTGAGGCGCGAGCAGGTGTTCTGGGGCTGGGGCGAGCCCGGAGCCGGCCCTTCGCTGCCCGGCCACGCGCTCGACCTGCTGCGCGACGAGCTCGGCGTCTCCGGCGAGATCGTCGACCGGCCGGTGGCGCTCGAGGACGTGCGGCTGCGCGAGCCGGCGCTGGACGCGGGGCTGGCGCGCCGACTTCAGGACATCACCGGGGACGTCCGCGCCGATCGCGAGGCGCGCGTGCTGCGCTGCCGCGGCAAGTCCTACCTCGACCTGCTCGCCCAGCGGGCGGGCGCCTGCGAGGACGCGCCAGACGCCGTCGTGGCGCCGGCGGACCACGACCAGGCGCTCGCCGTGCTGCAGGCGTGCAACGAGGCGGGCGTGGCGGTCGTCCCGTTCGGCGGCGGCACCAGCGTGGTCGGCGGCCTCGAGCCGCTGCGCGGGCCGTTCGGCGCGGTGGTCTCCCTCGACCTGGGCCGGATGGACTCCCTGATCGCCGTCGACGGGCGCTCGCTGACCGCGACGTTCGCGCCCGGCCTGCGGCTCCCCGAGGCGGACCGTGCGCTCGCCGCCCACGGGCTCACGCTCGGCCACGTGCCGCAGAGCTACGAGTGGGCGACGGTCGGCGGCTGCGTGGCGACTCGCTCGGCCGGCCAGTCCTCGACCGGGCACGGGCGGATCGACGAGAACCTGATCGCGGTGCGGGTCGCGACGCCGCTCGGCGAGCTGGCCACCCGCGACGCGCCGGCGAGCGCCGCGGGGCCCGAGCTGCGACAGCTCGTGGCCGGGAGCGAGGGCGTGCTCGGCGTCATCACCGCCGCGACCCTGCGCGTGCACCGCGTGGCCGAGGAGCGCTACGAGGGCTGGCTCCTGCCGGACTTCGAGGCCGGCTGCGACGCGTTGCGGCAACTCGAGCAGTCCGGGCTGGCGCCGACTGTGGCGCGGCTGTCCGACGAGGAGGAGACGCGCACTGCGCTGGCCCTCGCCGGCGCGTCCGGCATCGTGCGCCTCGTCGCGGGCGACCGCTGCCTGCTGATCCTCTCGTCGCACGGTCGCGAGGTGGGACGGATCCTGCGCGGGGCGGGGGCCCGCTACGCCACCCGCAAGCCGGGCGAGCGCTGGGCGCACTCGCGCTTCGACGGGCCGCATCTGCGCGACGACCTGCTCGACCGCGGCGTGATGGTGGAGACGCTGGAGACCGCGACCTCGTGGTCGAACCTGGCGGCGCTCCGCGCGGCGGTTCGGGCGGCGCTGCCCGGCCTGCTGGTGGGCTGCCACGTCTCGCACCTCTATCCCACGGGCGCGTCGCTCTACTTCACCGTGCTCGGCCGCCGGAGCGACGATCCGGCCGCTCAGTGGCGCGAGCTCAAGTCCGCCGCCACCGACGCGATCGCGGCCGCCGGCGGGACGATCACGCACCACCACGCGGTTGGGCGCGACCACGCGCCGTGGATGGGCGCCGAGGTGGGGGAGATCGGGCTGGGCGTGCTGCGGGCGCTGAAGGACCGCTGCGACCCGGCGGGGATCATGAACCCGGGAAAGCTTCTATGAGCACCGCCTGCTCGGGCGCCAGCAGCGGCATCTGGAGGCCGGCGGTCGCCAGCGCGCGGCCGGTAAGCGTGAGCCCGTTGACGCTGTAGGTGCGCTCGGGGTCGAGCCCCGGCAGCCGCACGGCGCCCGGCCGCTCGCTCGCCGAGGTGGCGAGCGCCACGAAGCAGAACAGCGCCTCGGACCTGTCGGCGGCGACCACGCCGTGCAGCGCGTAGGCAGGGTCGGGCAGGTCGGCGCGCACGACCTCGCCGCTGTGCAGCAGCTCGCGCCGGCGCTTGTAGCGGTCGATCCATTCCGCCAGCTCGGCGCGCTCCTCATCGGAGGCGCTCGTGATGTCCCACTCGATGCCGAAGTGGCCGAACAGCGCGGTGGCGGCGCGGAACGAGAGGTCGTGCGTGCGGCCGGTGGTGTGGGCCTTGGGCGGCCCGACGTGCGAGCCGACCAGCTCGGGCGGCAGCAGCAGCTGGGTCCAGCGCTGGATGCTCTGGCGCTCGAGCGCGTCGTTCGTGTCGCTCGCCCACACGCGGTCGGTGCGGGCCAGGATGCCGAGGTCGACGCGCGCGCCGCCCGAGGAACAGCTCTCGATCTCGACGCCCGGGTGGCGCTCGCGCAGCTCGTCGAGCAGCCGGTAGACGGCGAGCGTCTGCTCGTGCGTGGGCGTCACCAGGTCGCGGTTGTGGTCCCACTTGAGGTAGGCGATGTCGTACTCGGAGAGCAGGGCGTCGAGCCGCTCGAGGATGTACGCGTAGGCCTCGGCGATCGTGATGTCGAGTCCCTGCTGGTTGCGCCACGGCGGGCCGGCGAGGACCCAGCCGGGGTGCGCGCGGGCGAGGTCCGAGTCCGGGTTGACCATCTCCGGCTCGACCCACAGGCCGAACTCCATGCCCAGACCGCGCACGTGGTCGATCAGCGGGTGGAGCCCGTCCGGCCAGACGTCTTCGTCGACGTACCAGTCGCCGAGCCCGGCGGTGTCGTCGCGGCGGTGGCGGAACCAGCCGTCGTCGAGCACGAACCGCTCGACGCCCAGCTCGGCCGCCGTGTCGGCCAGCGCCTTCAGGCGGTCGAGCCGGTGGTCGAAGTAGACGGCCTCCCAGGTGTTGAGCACGACCGGCCGCGGCCGGCGCGGATGGCTCTCGCGCGAGCGGATGAAGCGGTGCAGTCGAGCGCTCAGCCCGTCGAGCCCTTCGTCCGACCACGCCGCGTAGACCCACGGCGTCGCGTACTCCCCGCCCGGCTCCACCACAACCTCACCGAGCTCCGCGGCGCCCAGCACCGACGAGCCGTCGGGCAGCCGCTCGGCCCACCACGACGCGTCGCCGCTCCAGGCCAGGTGGATGCCCCACACCTCGCCGTGCCGGAACCCGAACCCCTCCGTGCCCGCCACGAGCAGCAGCGGCGAGTCATGTCCCGTCCGTCCGTGCCGCGTCTGCCGCATCCAGATCCCCTGGTCGAACGCCCGCCGCTGGGGATGCCGCTCCCGGCACCACCGCCCGGTGAGATCCAGCACCTCGGCGGCCACGTTGGGCACGGGCAGGATGCACGCGACCTCGTTGAGCGTGAGCGGCGCGTCGCCGTCGTTGCGCACGATCTGGCGCAGCCGCAGCACCCCCGACTGCGTTAGTCCGTACTCCGGCGTAACTAAGGGGGCCTGGCCCCCCTTCTCCGTTCCGCGTAAGGGGGCCTGGCCCCCTTAGGGCGGTGAGGGCCGGGCGGCCGCGCCAGCCCTCGGCGCGGGAGGGCGTGAGGGTGAGCGGGACGGGGACGTCGAAGGACGCTCGGGGGAGGGGTGGCGTGAGGGCCTGCGCGAGGGTCGCCGGGTCGTCGAGCAGCGCGGCGCCCCAATGGATGACCTGGCCTCGGTCGTCTATGACGACCGAGACGCCGCCCGCCGAGAGGTGCTCCATCAGGCCACGGGCTGGCGCCGAGCGCCGGACGGCCAGCGCGTCGCCGGTCTCTGGGTCGAAGCAGTGCAGTGCCGTGAAGTCGACGGCCAGCTCGAGCTCGCCGGTCGGCAGCGGCCGCTTGCCGTCCACGCTCGCCGTGAACATCGCACGCTCCTCGCCGGCGAACAGCTTGCCGTCGTCGTCGCTGTACGCCTCCGAGGCGGCGCGCACGGCGTCGGCCATGACCGGCGGCGCGTCGATCGCCGAAGATCAGCAGCGTCTCGGAGCCGAGCTGCTCGATCACGTCGGGCTTGACGCGGATCCGCGGCCAGTCGGGGTCGGCGCCGGTCGGCGTGCTCGAAGTCGTTCGGCCGCAGGCCCAGGATCACGCGGCCGCTCGCTCGCCGGCCAGGGCAGAGCCGCCCGGCAGCGGCAGGTCGATGCCGGCGAACGTGCACGCGCCCGCCCTCGATCTGTCGCCTCCACGAGGTTCATCGCCGGCGAGCCGATGAAGGCGGCCACGAACAGGTTGCGCGGCTTGTTGAAGAGGTTCTGCGGCGTGTCGCACCTGCTGCAGCACGCCGTCGCGCATGACCGCGACGCGCTCGCCCAGCGTCATCGCCTCGACCTGGTCGTGGGTCACGTAGACCGTCGTGACCCCGAGCCGCTCGTGCAGCCGCGCCAGCTCGGCGCGCATCGACACGCGCAGCTTGGCGTCGAGGTTCGACAGCGGCTCGTCCATCAGGAACGCCTTCGGCTCGCGCACGATCGCCCGGCCCATCGCCACCCGCTGGCGCTGGCCGCCGGACAGCGCCGACGGGCTTGCGGTCGAGCAGCTCCTCGAGCCCCAGCGTTGCCGGCGATGTCGTCGCACGCTTGGCGTCGCGCTCGCGCCTTCGGCCATCCGCCGCAGCTTCAGCCCGTAGCGCGAGGTTGTCGGCGCACGCGTCATGTGCGGGTAGAGCGCGTAGTTCTGGAACACCATCGCGATGTCGCGCTGCTGCGGGGTCTTGCTCGGTCACGTCGGTGGTCGCCGATCCAGATCGAGCCGGCGGTGACGTCCTCGAGCCCGGCGATCATGCGCAGCAGCGTCGTCTTCCCGCAGCCGGACGGCCCGAGCAGCACCATGAACTCGCCGTCGGCGATGTCGAGCGAGACGTCGTCGACCGCCGCGACGCCGTTCGGGTAGCGCTTGGTCACGTCCTCCAGGCGGATGCCGCTCATCCCTTGCTCGCCCCCAGTGTCAGGCCGCTGATGAAGTGTCGCTGGAGCACCGCGAAGACGAGCAGCGTCGGCAGCGCTGCCAGCATCGGCGCCGGCCGCGATCAGGTTGTTGTCGGTGAAGAACTGCGCCCTGCAGGTTGTTCGAGCGCCGACGTGATCGGCCGCTTCTCACCCGACTGGATGAGCGCGACCGCCCACAGGAAGTCGTTGTAGACCCAGGTGAACTGGAGCGTCGCCAGCGCCGCCAGCGCGGGCCGGCACAGCGGCATGATGATCCCGAAGAACTGGCGCACGACCCCCGCGCCGTCCACCCGCGCCGCGTCGCCGAGCTCGACTGCGGGATCGTCTTCATGTAGTTTCGAGAGCACGAACACGCAGAAGCCGGTCTGGAACGCGACGTTGATCGCGATCAGCCCCAGCAGCGAGTCGTACATCTTGCCGGACTCGCTCATGAACGTCGGGCAGCGGGATCTCCAGGTACATGCGGTAGAGCGGCGGGATCACGACCTGGGGCGGCAGCAGGTTCGCCGGCCAGGAAGACGATCAGCAGGATCCCGTTGAAGCGGAAGCTCAGCCGCGCGACGCGACGAACGCCGATGCACGAGGCGAAGAAGAGCGTGATGACCACGCGCGGGCAGCGTGACGAGCAGCGAGTTGAGGAAGTAGTGCGGGATGCTCGCGCCTGCGTCCAGGCGTTGCGTGTAGTTGTCGAGCGTGAGCGTGTCCGGCAGCGACACGTAGCCCTTGCTCCGCCGTTCTCCGAGTACGGCCGCAGCGACGTGTAGAGCGCCCAGCAGCACCGGCGCCAGCCACAGGACAGCGCGGCGACGATCAGGAACACGTGCAGCCCGACCGCGCGGCCACCGGATGCCACGCGCGCCGGCGCTCACGCGCCATGCGCCACGGAGGCGGTCTTCGCTCGTCACACCTGCTCCTTGTTCTATGCGCGCGACGAAGATGATGATCGGCGGCCAGCGCGATCAGCAGCAGGATCACCGCGATCGCCGAGCCGAACCCGATCCGGCTCGCCTCGCCGACGATGTTGTCGAACACCAGCACCGACAGCAGCTCGAGCCCGTTGCGGCCGTTGTTGATGATGTAGACGAGGTCGAAGGCGCGCAGCGCCTCGATCACCGTCACCACCACGACCACGATGTTGATCGGCTTGCAGCGCCGGGAAGCACCACCGTCCGGAACGCGTACCACTCGCCCGCCCCGTCGATCGCCGCCGCCTCGCGCAGCGACGGGTCGACGCTCTTCAGCCCCGCCAGGTACAGGATCATGATGTAGCCGGCGTGCCGCCAGGCGGCCGCCACCAGCACCGCCCACAGGTTGATGTCGGGGTTGCCGAGCCAGTCGATCAGGTTGCCCTGCTCGGTGGTGCCGAGGATGTTGTTGAGCAGCGCCCTGCTCCGGCGCGTAGATGAGCTGCCAGATGAAGCCGACGACGGCCAGCGAGAGCACCACGGGCAGGAAGAAGATGCTCTGGTAGACGCGGCGTGCCGCGGATCTTCTTGTCGAGCAGGTACGGCGAACAGCAGCCCGAGCATCGTCGGCACGAGCGTCAGGAAGACCAGCCAGATGCACGTTGTGGCGGAAGGCCGGCCAGAACGGCGGGTAGATCGTCGAAGATCTGCTGGTAGTTGCGGGTCCCGACCCACTCGATCGTGTCGAGACCCGCCGATGCCGTCCCAGCTCGTGAACGAGAGGAACGACGGAGAGCGATCGTCGGGCACCCACACGCAGGACCCGACGACGACGAAGCAGCGGCACGCCGACCATCAGGCGCGACCGCGATGCACCTGTCGCCGTCCGCTCAGCTCGGCGCGGCACGGCGGCGAGCTGACGAGGACGGCTGCTTGCCATCAGCACGAAGATGGTCTTCTTCTGCTGCTCGATGCTCGATGGTCGAGCCCGTCGATGTCGTCCGGGTTCTTGATGAAGTCCTGCAGCGCCGGGATCATCACCGTGCGAGGCGAAGTCGGGCCGCGTGTCGCGGTCGAGGAACTGCGAGATCTGCTTGGCCCCGGAGATCAGCTCGTTCGCCTTGTTCTGGATGCGCGTTGTAGTTGCTGGTGTCCGCCTCGTTGTTGGCGGCGACGTTGTTCGGGTCGCTCTTGAGGTACGTGTTCTGCGCCTCAGGCCCCGCAAGGTACTCCAGCAGCGCCTTTCCGGCAGCCTCGTTCTTCGGGTCCTTGGAGAGCATGAAGCCGTCGATCGGCGCCTCGACCGCGTCCTGCGCCGTGCTCGGAGTTGATCTCCGGGAACGGCGAAGAAGTCGAGATCCTCGAGTCGCCTCACCTCTCGAACTGCTGGCCGACGAAGGAACCAGAGCACGTACATCGCCGAGTCCTTGTTCGAGCGTCTGCGCCGCGTCCTGCCACGTGCGGCCGAGCGAGCCCTCGGCTTGTGGTACGGCAGCAGCTCGCGCCAGGTCTCGAACACGGTCTTGACCTCGGTGCCCGTCCCAGGCGGCCTCGCCGGCCATCAGCTGCTCGTGGAAGTCGTAGCCGTTGGCGCGCATGTTGATGTAGTCGAACGTGCCCATCGCGGGCCAGCCGTCCTTGTCGCCGAAGGCGATCGGCGTCATGCCGTCCTTCTTGATCTGCTCGCACGAGCGCCTTGAAGTCGTCCAGGTTCGCGGCCGGCTCGTAGCCGTTCTTCTCCCAGACGCTCTTCCTGTAGAAGACCGCCCACGGGTAGTTGTAGAACGGGATGAAGTACTGCTTGCCGTCGTAGCCCGTCGAGGCCTCCTTGAACGCCTCCGAGAAGTTGCCGCCGATCTTCTCCCAGACGTCGCTGATGTCGGTCGCCAGGCCGCGCTCGGCGAAGAACTGCATGCGGTAGCCGGCGAACCAGGTGAACACGTCGTCCGGGCGTGCCCTGGAGGTAGTTGTTGATCTGCTCCTGGAACGTGTTGTGGTCGACCGTGTTGACGTCGACCGTGATGCCCGACGAGGTCTGGAAGGCGTCGAAGACCTCCTGCAGCGCCCCCTTGGGCACCGGGTCCGAGGCGTTCGAGCCGAAGCTGACGGTGCCGGATGCCTTCTCGGCGCCGCCGCTCGCCGCTGCCGCTGGACTCGTCATCGTCGCCGCAGCCGGACAGGCCGTAGACGCGATGGCCTGCAGGCCGGTCCAGCGCCGGACTGCATCAAGGACGCGGCGGGTGAGCAGCGGCACTGTCCATCCGTCATGGGATCTCCTCCTCCTCACAATGGCAGCGACGAACGCTGGGTGGATTCCCTCTAAATCCACCACGATCACTCACGAACCAACTTTGTGAAGCCTTTCATCCCGTTCATGTGGCTGTCAAGGAACGAAGCGACTTGACGACTCTGATGGGCGAAGGTGTTGGATATTGTTGAGATGCTTGCCGCCAGGCGCCAACATCTGATCGCCGAGGAGATCCGGCGCCGCGGGCCGTTCGCGTGAGCGAGCTGACCGAGCTGCTCGGCGTGTCGGACATGACGATCCGCCGCGACCTCGACGTACTCGCCGGTTCGGGGCTGGTCGACAAGGTGCACGGCGGGGCCACCGCGCGCCGCCAGCCTGAGCACCGACGAGCCGGGGTTCGACGCCAAGTCGCGCCGCCAGTTCGCCGAGAAGGAGGCGATCGCGCAGGCGGCCGCGAGCCTGGTCGAGCCCGGCCAGGCGATCGCGCTCAGCGCCGGCACCACCACGTGGCGGCTCGCGCACCACCTGGCCGACATCCCGGACCTCACGGTCGTCACCAACTCGATGCAGGTGGCGATCGTGCTGCACCGCGAGGCGCGGCCCGGCCTCACCGTGGTGCTGATCGGCGGCGTGCGCACGCCGTCCGACGCGCTCGTCGGGCCGATCGCGGTCACCGCGCTGCGCTCGCTGCACGTCGACATGCTCTTCATGGGCGTGCACGGGATGGCCGTCGACTCGGGCTTCACGACCCCGAACCTGCTCGAGGCCGACACCAACAAGGCGATGATCGAGACGGCCGAGCAGCTCGCCGTCGTGGTCGACCACACGAAGTGGGGCGTGCGCGGGCTGAGCCGGATGGCCGAGCTCAGCGAGGCGCAGGTGCTCGTCACGCGACGAGGGCCTCGAGCAGGACGCGCAGTCGGTCGTCAGCGAGCACGTCGGCCGGCTGATCGTGGCTCCGACCGCGGTGACGGCTCGCGACCGCGTCGATCCCCTCAGCGGGGCGACGACCTTCGTGGTCTCCTCGCGCCAGGCGCGCCCCAACCTGCCCGACGCGGTGTGCCCGTTCTGCCCTGGCGGGGTCGAGGCGCCCGAGCCGTACGAGGTGCGCTGGATCCCCAACCGCTGGCCGGCGATGCCGGACGAGCGCTGCGAGGTGATCCTGTACTCGCCGCGCCACGACGCGGCGTTCTCGGAGCTCGGGCGTGGAGGCGCCGCGCGGGTGGTCGAGCTGTGGGCCGAGCGCAGCGCTGTGCTCGGCGCGCGGCCGGACATCGCCTACGTGCTCGTGTTCGAGAACCGCGGGCCGGAGGTGGGGCGACCATCACGCACCCGCACGGGCAGATCTACGCGTTCGACTTCGTACCGGAGATGCCGCTGCGCGAGCTGCGACCGCAGCGGGCCGCGTCGAGCGAGCCCGGCGACCGGCTGGTGGCCGGCGTGGACGGCTGGCGCGCGTGGGTGCCGGAGGCGCCCGACCTTCCCGTACGTGCTGCTGCTGATGCCCGACGAGCCGGTGCCGGACCTGCCGTCGCCTGGACGCGGCCGGCCGGCACGCGATGGCGGCGCTGCTCGTCGACGTGCTGGCGCGGCTCGACCGCCTGTTCGAGGCCGCACACGCCGTACATGCTGTGGATCCACCAGCGGCCGTTCGACGGCGGCGACTGGCCTGGCGCGAGGCTGCACGTGGAGATCGTCACGCCGTGGCGGGCGCCCGGCGTGGCACGCTACGTGGCCGCCGGGCGAGCTCGGCTCCGGCGTGTTCTTCAACCCCGTGGTTCCGGAGGAGGCGGCGCAGGCGTTGCGGGAGGCGATCGTGAAGATCGCTCGAAGGGAGGCCGTGGGAGCGGCCGGAGCTGACCAGCCAGGGGCGCGTGCCGCCGTCGGCACCGACGCTGCGCCGTCCGCACACGTCCTTCAACGGCCGCTGGGACTTCCAGCTGCTGCCGCACCCGGATGCGCCAGCTCGGCGAGTGGTCCGTCGATCGAGGTGCCCGGGCTGTGGACGATGCAGGGCTTCGCGCCGCCGCAGTACACGAACGTGCAGATGCCGTTCGACGACAGGCCGCCGAACGTGCCTGACGGAGAACCCGACCGGCATCTTCCGGCGCCGCTTCGCGCTGCCGGGCCGGACGGCGAGCGCGTGGTGCTGCACTTCGGCGGCAGTCGAGGGGGCGCTGTTCGTCGAGCTCAACGGCGAGCCGGTCGGCATCCACAAGGACGCGCGCACGCCCGCCGAGTTCGACGTGACGCGAGCTCGCTCGGAGGACGACAACGAGCTGGTCTGCGCGGTCGTCCAGTGGTCCGACGCGAGCTTCATCGAGGACCAGGACCAGTGGTGGCACGGCGGCCTGCCGCGCGACGTGTTCCTGTACGCGACGCCGCGCGAGCACATCGCCGACGTGTTCGCCCGCGGCGTTCGCCGACGGGCGGCTTCGAGGTCGACGCGCGCCGGCGAGATCGCGCCTGCTCGTCGACCCCGACGGCCGCACCGGTGCTCGACGGGCCGCTGGCGGGGCCGGCTCGAGGCGCGGACCGCGCCGGCTGTGGTCGGCCGAGGCGCCGCACCTCTACACGCTGTGCGTCACGCGCCGGCGACGACGAGGTCTCGTGCCAGGTCGGCTTCCGCACGCGTCGAGATCGCCGGCCGGCAGCTGCTCCTGAACGGCAGCGCCGCTCCGGATCTGCGGCGTCAACCGCCACGACCACGACGACCGCCGCGGCCGCGCCGTCACGCGCGAGCTGATGGAGGCCGACGCTGCGGCTGATGAAGCGCGTTCAACGTCAACGCCGTCCGCTCGCTCGCACTACCCCAACGACCCGTACTTGCTCGACCTGTGCGACCGCCACGGCCTCTACGTGATCGACGAGGCCAACATCGAGGCGCACGCCTACTACGACGAGCGTCTGCAACGACCCGCGCTACGCCGACGCGTTCATGGAGCGCGTGCGCGAACATGGTCGAGCGCGACAAGAACCACCCGTCGGTGATCCTGTGGTCGCTCGGCAACGAGAGCGGCTACGGCCCCAACCACGACGCCGCCGCCGACTGGATCCGCGAGCGCGACCCGACGCGGCCGCTGCACTACGAGGGCGCGATCGACGCGCGACTGGACGCGGCGGCACCGCGGCCACCGACGTCGTCTGCCCGATGTACGCCGACGTCGACTCGATCGAGGCGTTGGGCGCGTGCAGCGAGCGACGACCCGCGGCCGCTGATCCTGTGCGAGTTCTCGCACGCGATGGGCAACAGCAACGGCGGCCTGGCCGACTACTACGCCGCCTTCGACCGCCACGACGCGCTGCAGGGCGGCTTCGTCTGGGAGTGGATCGACCACGGCATCCGCCAGCGTCGGCGACGGCACGCGAGTCTGGGCCTACGGCGGCGACTTCGGCGAGGAGCGCCACGACGCCAACTTCTGCGCCGACGGCCTCGTCTGGCCCGACCGCACGCCGCACCCGGCGATGTACGAGCTCAAGTACCTGGCCGCGCCGCTCGAGGTCGAGCACCTCGGCGACGGGCGGTTCCGGATCCACAACCGCAACGCTGTTCACCGGCCTCGATCACCTGCGCGGCGAGTGGGAGGGAGGCGCGCTGCCGACCAGCGGCGAGTTCACGCTCGACGTCGGTGAGGCGCGAGCACGTGACGATGCGCTTCTACGACGGCGACCACGAGGTGGCGTGGCGGCAGTTCGAGCTGCGCCCGCCGGTCGCGCCCGAGGTGCGCCCGCGGCGAGGGCTCGCGAGCTGCGCTGGACGTGCTCGATGGCCCGCACCTCCAGCTCTGGCGCGCGCCGACCGACAACGACGGCCTGCCGCTGCACCCCGGCCGCAACGTCGGCCCGCTCGAGCGCTGGCTCCAGCTGGGCCTCGACCGGGATCTCGACGTATCCCGCACCGCCAGGAGGTGCACGCGGCTCGAGGACGGTTGCTGCTGTTCGAGCACGAGGTCGAGGTCCCCGCCGGCGACCTCCCGCGCATCGGCGTCGTCCTCACGCTCGCGCCCGGCCTCGAGCAGCTCGAGTACCTCGGCCGCGGCCCGTGGGAGAACTACCCCGACCGCCAGGCGTCAGCCATGGTCGGCCGCTTCACGCAGCACGGTCACCGACGCAGTACGTGCCCTACATCGCCCCGCAGGAGCACGGCCACCACGGCGACACCCGCTGGCTGCGCCTCACGCGCGAGGACGGCACCGGCATCGAGGTCCGCGGCATGCCCACGATCGGCTTCTCGGCGAGCCACTTCACGGCGCAGGACCTGACCGACGCCCGCCACACCTCCGACCTCAAGCCGCGCCCCGAGGTCATCCTCAACCTCGACCACGCGCAGCGCGGCCTCGGCACCGCCAGCTGCGGGCCCGACACCAGCCCGCGGTACCGGTTGAGCGCGGGCACGCACCGGTTCAGCTACATCATCCGCCAGCTAGCAGCGCGCTGATCTCGCCGGCGGTCGGCAGCGCCTCGAGCGCACCGCGGCGAAGCGTCGACTGCGAGGCGACACGCACGGCATCGCTGGCCGCGCCGACGAGCGACAGCCCGCCCGCGATGCCGGCCGCGAGGCTGCCGCAGAACGCGTCGCCCGCGCCCGTCGTGTCGATGGCGTCGACCCGCGGCGCCGGGACGTGCGTGGTCTCCTCGCCCGCGACGACGAGCGCGCCGGACTCGCCCATCGTGACGACCACGGCGCACCCGCCGGCGAGCAGGCGGGCGCGCGCCGCGACCTCCCGCACCGTCGACGGCACGCCGCCGCCGGTCAGGGCGCCCAGCTCGGGAGCGTTCGGGACGAGCACGTCGACCTGTCGCAGGAGCTCGCTCGGCAGCTCGCGTGCCGGCGCCGGGTTCAGGACGACGCGCGCCGACGCCGTCTCGGCGGCGGCGATGACCGCATCGAGCGGGATCTCGAGCTGGATGAGCACCACGTCGGCGGCGGGGAGCCGGCTCAGCTCGTCGCGGACGTCGGCGGCGCCGAGCCTGCCGTTGGCGCCGGGAACGACGACGATCGTGTTCGCGCCCTCGGGGTCGACGGTGATGTGCGCCACGCCCGTGGCGACGTCGTCCCGTGCGCCGATGCCGCTGACGTCGATCCCCTCGGCCGCCAGGGCGCCGGTCAGTGCGCGCCCCTCGGCGTCGGCGCCGACGCAGCCGACCATCGCGACGTCCACGCCGTGCCGCGCGGCCGAGACGGCCTGGTTGGCCCCCTTGCCGCCCAGCGCGCGGGCGTAGCCGCTCGCGAGGAGGGTCTCGCCGCGGGCGGGCAGCTGGGCGACCTCGGCGACGAGGTCGAGATTGAGGCTGCCGACGACGATGACGCTCATCGGACCGCGAGCTCCGCGGGCACCTCGACGACGCCCGCGGCGACGCCGCCCAGGATCGCGGCGCCGCGGGCGGTGGCCTCCTGGACCGGTGACCACTCGACCGGACCCAGGCGCTCCTCCTTGACCATGCGCGCGCCCGCGCCGCGCACGCCGCCGCCCGTCGCGACGATGCGCGCCCGCGGGCCGCCGACCGCGTCGCTGCGGGCCAGCGTGGCCGCGCTCAGATCGGCCCCGGCCTCCAGCGCGGCGCGCCAGACGTGGGCCCGGCTCGTGCCGGGCGCGATGCCGTGCAGCGACATCGGCCCTGGGTTGCCGACGCCCTCCAGGCGCAGTCCGCCCGGCCCGAGCTCGGCCGCGGCGGCGGTGAGCGCGTCGCGCTCGTCCTGCCCGTCGACGCCTAGCAGCCCGAGCACGGAGGCCAGCGCCACGTTGAGCTCGTTCCCGCTGAGCAGCGCCCAGCGGTCGGGCAGGACGTGCCAGCCGACGGTCACGCCGTTGGCCACCGCGTCGACGATCCGCTCGCGGTCGAGCCGCCCGTGGAGGCTGCGCACGAACACGTCGGCCGTGCCGGACGAGTGGAGGACGTCGCCGTCCCCGGTCGCGCCGGCCCCGACCATCGCGGTCACGTGATCGTGTCCGGCCACGGCGATGACGGCGTCGCGGGCCTCGGGCAGCGCGGGGCCGACCCGTCCGATCGGCGTGCCGGCCGGCACCGGCTCGGCGAGGAAGTCATCCGGGACGCCGAGCCACGCGAGCGCCTCGGACCACCAGCCGCGGCCATGCAGGGAGAGCATCCCGGTGCGCGACGCCAGCGACAGCTCGGCGACGTCCGCGCCACCGAGTGAGCGCGCGACCCATTCCGGCATGCCGAGCCAGCGCACGGCGGCCGCCGCGCCGGCGTCGTGGTCGCGCTGCCAGCGCAGCTTGCTCAGCGAGCACAGCGCCGAGGCGGGCAGGCCGGTCTCCGCGGCGAAGCGGTCGCGGCCGATCTCCGTCGCGATCAGCCGGGCCTCGTCCGTGCCGCGCGCGTCGTGCCAGGCGATGGCCGGGCCGACCGGCTCGCCGCGCCGGTCGAGCAGCACGCCGGTCTCGGCCATGCCGGCGACCCCCACGGCGGCCACGGCACCGGCCGGGGACTCGCGAAGCGCCCGCGCGGCGACCGCGTGCGCGGTCCGCGCGAGCGCGTGGGGATCGAGCTCGGCGCCCGTCCACGGCGTCCGCTCGCGGGCCTCCCCGAGCTCGCCGCCCTCGGCGTCGACGACGAGCGCCTTGCAGTACGTCGTGCCGACGTCGATGCCGACGAGCAGCTGCCGCACCGCTAGCCGGCGGCGTCGACGATGGCGAGGAGGTCCTCCAGACGGCGGCGGGCGACGCCGTCGAGGAACGCCCGGCGCTCGGCGGCCGGCCGCCCGACGGCCTCCTTCCACAGCGAGCGCCCGGCGATGAAGCCGTCGGCGCCGCCGTCCATCGACGCGCGAAGCTGGTCGCAGAACGCCTCGTGGTCGACACCGGCGGAGAGCACGGCCCAGGGGACGTCGATCGCGTCGGTGATGCGCCGGCACGCCTCCGCGGAACCGGGGTACTCGAGCTTGAGCACCTTCGAGCCGCACTCCTGCAGGAACACCGCGCCCTCGACGACGAGGTCCTCCTTGCGGGCGGCGAAGTCCTCCGGGCTCTCGTCGTCGAGCCGGTAGGTCATGAGCTCCATGACGCACAGCAGGTCGGCGCGGGCGCAGTCCTCGAGCGCCGTGCGCACCATGTCGGCCGTGTAGCCGTCGAGGTCCTCGCGGTCGGCGCGCAGGAAGACCATGACCTTCGCCGCGGTCGCGCCCAGCGCCCGCGCGCCCTCGGCTCCGAGCCCGTCGATGAGGCCGGACCGGCGCAGGCCGTCCCCGACCTCGTGGCCGTCGGCCTCGATCCGCACGAGCAGCCCGACGTCACGCGCGAGCACGTCCTCGTCGACGATCGCGGGCAACGAGACGTCGGGATCGAGCAGCACCGCGCTGGCCTCTCGCCCGACGGTGTCGACGAGGTCGGCCTTGAATGCCCGCTGCTCCTCCGGCGCGCTGGAGACGCCGAGCGCGTCGAGCATGTCGACGAGCGGCTGGCCGTGGTCCGCGGCGATGACGGCGAAGCGGCCGCCGGCGGTCTGGATCTGCTGTAGCGCGCGGCGCTCGGCCGTGGTCGGGGCGGTGGTCGTGACGGGCATTGGGCTTTCCTCGGTGTCGTGGTTCTGGTAGAACCCTACGACGTGCCTGAGCATTTGTCCAGCACAAATGTGCATGACCTGATCGCGGCAGCCGAGCTCTACTACCGCGACCAGCTCTCGCAGCAGGAGATCGCGCAACGGCTGGGCGTGTCGCGATCGACGGTGTCGCGCATGCTGCAGCAGGCGCGCGACGAGGGCATCGTGCACATCGAGATCCGCCGGCCCTCGTCACCCGAGAGCCTGTCCGAGGCGCTGCGCGAGACGCTCGGGCTGGCGCGGGTCGTCGTCGTGCCGGCGTCGGCTCGCGGCGGCCTGCACGGCATCGTGGCGCCGGCGCTCGACGAGGTCGCGCGGCTCGCCCTGCAGCCCGGCGACGCCCTGGCCGTCTCGTGGGGGAGCACCCTCGCCGAGATCGCCTCCTCCCAGCATTTCCCACCCCTGGCCGGCGTCCAGCTCGTCCCGGCCATCGCCGCGTTCGACGAGCTCGACGGGCGGTTCCAGACGAACGAGATCGCCCGGCGCATCGCCGCCGTGAGCGGGGCCGACGTCAAGTTCCTGCACTCGCCGGCCATGCCGTCCGCCGAGCTCCGGAGGACCCTCCTGGCCGACGACGACACACGCGAGCGGCTGGAGCTGTGGGACCGGCTCGCGGCGGCGCTCGTCGGCATCGGCCCGCCGACGCCGGAGGCCGACACGGCGCCGGCGCACGTCCTCGCGGCGGCGCGCAGCGAGCTCGGCCACGCGGCCGGCGACGTCGTCTCGCGCTACTTCGACATCCACGGGCAGCCGGTCGCGTTCGAGGGCGAGGAGCTCCTGCTCGGCATGACGCGCGATCAGCTGCGGCGTACCGGCACGGTCATCGCCGTCGCCGCGGGTGCACGCAAGGGCGCATCGATCGTGGGCGCCGCTCGCGCGGGGCTGATCGACGTGCTCGTCACCGACGACGCGGCGGCGACGACCGCACTGGAGCACGCGACATGAGCGCCGGCAAGACCTACCGGATGGGCCGCATCTTCGGAGCGGACGGGCGCACGCTCGTCCTGCCCGTCGACCACGGGCTCACGCTCGGGCGGGTCGAGGGGCTCGAGGACCCCGTCGGGCGGATGGACGGGCTGCTCGATCTCCCGTGCGACGGGTTCCTCATGACACCGGGGCTCACGCGCCTGACGACCGACCGCTTCGCGCGCCGCGATGCGCCCGCCCGGCTGCTCACGCTCGACACGTTCTTCCGCGACCCCGGTGAGACGGCGGCCGGCGCCGGGCTGGCCGGCTCCGTCGAGCAGGCGGCCAGGCTCGGCGTCGACGGCGTGAAGCTCTTCATGGCCTGGAACGTCCCCAACCGGGAGCGCGCGGAGACGGTCGCCCGGATCGCCGAGGTCATCCGCCGCGCCGAGGCGTACGACCTGCCGGTGATGGTCGAGCCGATCGCCGTGGGCGAGCCGCGCAGCCCGGAGGCGATCGCCCTCGAGGGCGACGGCGCGCGCACCGCGCTGGAGGTCGGGGCCGACATCATCAAGATCGCCTACCCCGGCCCCGAGCTGATGGCCGCCTGGTCGGCGGAGCTGCGGATCCCGCTGGTCATCCTCGGAGGGCCGCGCACGGGCGAGCCGGAGGGTGTGCTCGCGCTGGCCGAGGAGGCCGTGCAGCACGGGGCGCGCGGGATGGTGATCGGGCGCAACGTGTGGCAGCGGCCGCCCGACGTGACGCGTCACCTCATGCGGCGGCTGTACGAGATCGTCCACGCCTGAGCACGTCAACTGCGGCTGGGTAAGGGAGCGAGGGAGCCGGCGGCGTTGGCGGTCCCTGGCGAGTTCACGGCGATATGCGCCGTAAAGTCGCCACGCGACCCGTGCGAGCCTCGGTACCGCCTCCCTCAATGCCCGGGGTTCGTTGCAACTAGGCGGTGGTCGCCATGTCCTCGGCCGAGGCCCAGACCCCCGCGGCGCGGCCGGCGGCCAGCGCTGCGCCGCGCGCGCCCGTGAACGTCGCCGGCAGGTAGCTGACCTCGCCGAGGTGGCGCTGCTTGACGGCGCGGGCGGCGGCACCGGCCGCCCAGCCCCCGGTGACCAGCAGTCGTCGCGCCGGGCCCGCCACCGCCGCGATCCGTACGAGGGTGGCCGCGCCGGCTGCGCCGGCGGCATCGAGGACGGCGTGGTACGCCGCCGCCGGCGAGGCGTCACGCCCGATCCCCGCCAGCGCGTCCTCGCCCAGCCCGGCGATCGACAGCAACGGTCCGTGATGGCGCTGCTCGATCTCGAGCGCGGCGGCCTCGAGCGCGTCGCGGTCGGCCGGGTCGACGCCGAGCAGGGCGAGAACCCGTTCCAGCGCCGATCCCGACATCACGCCGCCGATCACGGCCTGCCGCCCCTCGATGGCGTGCCACCCGACGCTCAGCCCGCTGCGCACCGCGCTCCCGACCGCCTCGGGCGCCAGCGGCGCGGTCGCCTGGACGAACGCCTCGGCCGTGCCGCAGGAGTCCAGGACGTCGCCGGCTTCGGCGGCGCCGGCCCCGACGGCGCCGGCCAGGTGGTCGTGACCGCCGACGGTCAGCACCGCGCGCCCGAGCTCGGAGCCCGCGTGGCCCATCGGCGTGCCGGCGGGCACCGGCTCGGCCGCCACGCCGGGCGGGGCGTCCGCCCAGGCGAGCGCCTCCGGCCACGGACGGCGGGCGTGGAGGTCGTAGAAGCCCGTGCGCGATGCGAGCGAGAGCTCGGGCGCCGGGTCGCCGCCCAGGCCCAGCACGATCCACTCCGCGACGTTGAGCCAGCGGACGCCGCGAGCGGCGGCCGGCCAGTTGCCGCGCATCCAGCGGTACTTGACGAGCGTGCAGTCGGCGGTCGCCGGGATGCCGACGCGGGCGGCGAACGCATCCTCGCCGAGCCGCGCGGCGAGGTCTGCCGCCTCGGCGGTCCCGCGGCCGTCATGCCACGCGATCGACGGGACCACGGGCGCGCCCGAGCGGTCGAGGAGGACGCCGGTCTCCGCCATGCTGGCCACGCCGATCGCCGCGACGGGAGCGGACCCGAGCGCTGCTCGGACGGCCTTCAGCGTGGACGCGAGCAGTGCGCGGGGATCCAGCTCGGCGCCGGTGTCGACCGTGCGCCAAGGCGTCGGCTCACGGCTGTGCGCGACGTCGCGGCCGTCCGTGTCGAAGACGGCGGCCTTGATCGAGCTCGTGCCGACGTCGATCCCGAGGACGAGCCCGCTGCTCACGGCCCGACCGGCGCCTCCATCGCGCCGAGCACGGCGACGGAGGCCGCCGCCGTCCGGCACGCGAACTCCGCGGCAGCCGAGGGCGTGTCGCCCGCTCTCAGCGCGGTCACGAAGGCCGCCGCGAAGGTGTCCCCGGCTCCGGTCGGGTCGACCTCGTCCACGGGCACGACCGGTACGTGCACCGGCTCGGGGTCGAACAGGAGCGCGCCGTCCCGCCCGCGGGTCTCGCAGACCACGACGCCGCGGCCGGCGAGCTCCCGCGGATCCAGATCGAGCGTCGCGAGCTCGCCCTCCGAAGGGAAGAGGACGTGCGCAGAGCGCGCCAGTCGCGCGACGCTCTCGCGCAGGCGCTCGTCGGCGCTGGTCCGCACGTTCGGGTCGAGCGACAGCCGGCCGCCGCGCTCGAGGACCCGCTCCGCGGCGGCCTCGATCGCGCGCGCCGGGCCGCCGCCGAACCCCAGCGTCGACCCGGAGACGTGGAGCCAGTCGGCGCGGTCCGCCAGCCGCTCGGCCGTTGCCGCGTCCAGGTCCATGGCGGCGGAGTCGTGGACCGAGAACCAGAAGTCGCGCCCTCCGCTCTCGCGGTAGGCGACGAACGCGACCGGCGTGGCCCGTCCGGGCGCCGTCACGATCCCCCGGTCGTCGACGCCGTCGCGACGGAGACGCTCGATCAGCGCGCGCCCGAATGCGTCGTCGCCGACGCACGCGGCCAGGGCAGTCGGCGCGCCGAGGCGCGCCGCGACGGAGGCGAAGATCGCGGGCGCGCCGCTCGGGAACGGCCCGGCCCAGTGGCCCGGGCTCACGAGCTCGCCGTCGAGGGTCGCCCGGCGGAACTCCATCAGCGCCTCTCCGACCGCGAGGATCATCTCGGTCTAGTGTCCGCCCGATGATCGCGACGGTGACGCTCAACCTGGCGCTCGACGTCACCTACACCGTCGGCGAGATCGCCTGGCACGCGGCGAACCGCGTCACCGCCGTCTCGGAGCGCGCCGGCGGCAAGGGCGTGAACGTCGCCCGGGTCCTGGCGGCTCTCGGACACCGGACGGTCGTGTGCGGGCTCGTGGGCGGTCACACGGGAGACTCCATCACGGCGGAGCTCGATGCCGCGGGCATGCGGACCGCGCTGACGCCGATCGCGGGCACCAGCCGCCGCACGGTAGCCGTCGTCGACTCGTCGGCGGGCGACGCCACGGGCTTCTGGGAGCCCGGCCCGAACGTGACCGAAGGCGAGTGGCAGGACTTCCTGGACGCCTACGAGACCGTTCTCGGGGAGGCGAGCGCCGTCGTCCTCTCCGGCAGCCTGCCACCCGGCCTGCCGATCGACGCCTACGCCCGGCTCTGCCGGCGCGCGGCCGAGGCGGAGGTTCCCGCGATCCTCGACGCCGACGGAGACGCGCTGCGCGCCGGGCTGGCGGGGCATCCGGCCGTGATCAAGCCGAACTACGAGGAACTGGCTCGCGTGGCCGGGGGAGAGGACCGGGTCGCGGCCGCGGGCGGCCTGCGAGCGGCCGGAGCCGACTCGGTCGTGGTGTCCGGCGGGGCTGACGGGATGATCGCCGTCACCCCCGAAGGCGTCTGGCGCGCCGCACCGCCCGTGCACGTCGTCGGCAACCCCACGGGCGCCGGCGACGCCGCCGTCGCGGCCCTGACCGCCGGTCTCGTCGACGGCAGGGCCTGGCCGGAGCGCCTCGCCGACGCGGTCGCCCTGTCGGCCGCCGCGGTCGGAGCGCCGGTGGCCGGCGGCTTCGACCACAAGCTCTACCGGTGGCTTCGCGACCGCGTCGAGGCTCATCGAGCCTGATCAGGCGGTGGTGGCCGCCGCGCTCTCGTACAGCTCGATCGTGCTGCGGTAGTTGCCGGCGATCTCGTCGACCGCGGTCTCGCGGTCGCTGTCGCCGGCGATCCACTTCTTGAGGGCGTCCCAGAAGATGGTGCGCCCGATGGCGAAGCCGACGAACCCGTCGACCGTGGCGGCCTGGCGCAGCCAGTGCGCGACGGTCGCCTCGTCGGCGCCCGCGCCCAGCACCACGCACGCGACGTCGTCACGGCCGCCGGCGCGCGCGGCGTCGGCCACGAGCTTGCAGTCCTCCGCGGTCTCGAGGCCCTCGACCTTCCAGATGTCGGGCTCGACGCCGGCCGCCTGGAGCTCGGCGATCGCGGTCGCCGTGAGCTGCGGGCGCAGCTCGATCGCGTAGCGCTCGGAGTCGGACTCGAGCGAGGCGAGCTGGTGGGGCTCGGCGGGCACGAGGAGCTCGAACAGGTACTTGGTCTCGCGCGGGGCGAGGTAATCCGACAGGCGCGCGAGGCGCTCGGCCTGGCGGCGGTTGAGCTCGCCGTCGCCCTCCGGGTTGTAGCGCGCGAGGATCTTGACGAAGTCGGGCTCGAACGCCTCGATGTGGCGCGCGAAGTCCTCGCCGAACTCGAAGTCGAACTCGGGCACCGAGCTCTTCTCGGCGCACATGGCGAACGGGAGCCCGCTGCGCTTGGCCTCGCGCGCGGCGTCGGCGCCGTTCTCCTCGTCCGTCAGCGCACCGACGGTCCCGGGAGGCGCGGACTCGGCTGCGGCGAGCAGGCCGTCGAGGATGATGCCCTTGGCCTCGCGCATGCGCTCGCGCTCGTCGGGCGTCGGCGTGCCCTCGATCCCGAACAGCTTGGTCTCGAACGAGGTCCGGTGGTCGAACGCGAGGATGTACAGGGGTCGGTCGTAGCCGAGGCTCACGGGGTTTCTCCTTGGGTTAGGGAACTGCAGCCGGCGGGTGAAGGGGAACGGGCGCGACGGCGCCGTCGGTCGTCAGCCCCACGAAGGTCGACTCGCCGCCGGCGATCGCGGCGACCGCGGCGCGCCCGGCGGCCACGCCGAGTGCGCGGTCGAGGTCGGACGGGCGCGCGGCGCGCTGCGCGTGACCGAGGATCGTCGGGTGGACCCGCAGCCCGCTGCGCGCGGCGAGGTCCTCGGCGATCCGCACCGCGTCGCCGACGGCTTCCGACATGACCGCGACGGCCGAGCCGGTGGCGGCCCGCTCGCGCAGGCTCGCGGCGATCTCGTCGAGGTCGAAGGGCCGCTCGGGGACGAGGACGTCGTGGACGCCGGCGGCCGCCGCGACGGCGTCGGCGAGGAAGCCGTTCGGCGCGCCGAGCGTCTGCAGCAGAAAGGCGCGGCCCGGCAGGGAGCGCCCGGTGATGCGCAGGCGCTCGATGGCATCGACGGCGTAGGCGATGGCCGAGTCCATGCCGATCGTCAGGTCGCTGCCGTGAAGGTCGCGGTCGATCGTGGCCGGCACGACGGCCACCGGCAGGACGTCGGCGAGGGCGCGCGCGCCCTTCGTGGACCCGTCGCCGCCGATGACGACGAGGCCGGTCAGTCCCAGCGCCTCGATCGCCCGGCGGCAGGCGGCAAGGCCCTCCGGCTCGCGCAGCTGCGGCCAGCGGCTGGTGCCGAGCCAGGTCCCCGGCTCGCCCGCGTGCTCGTGCGCCTGGAGCCCGGTGACTGGCTCGGCGCGTTGGCTCGCAAGGCCGGCGAAGCCGGCGCGGACGCCCAGGGCGCGACCGCCGAGGCGCTCCGCTTCGTCACAGGCGCCCGCCACGGCGGCGTTCATGCCCGGTGCGTCACCGCCGCTCGTGAGGATTCCGATGAGGAGCTTCATTCCGTTACAGGCACTTATAGCTGCCCGAATCGAAAGCGTCAAGAAGAAATCGTGTGTAAACGGAAGCGAATGGATGATACAGTCGCTCCATGGCGCGAACGCCAGTCACGATCGGCGTCGACCTGGGGGGCACCAAGCTCGTGGCCGCGGTCGTCCACGGCGGAGGGCGGGTCTCCTCGCTGCGTCGCTGGCCACAGCGCGTCGCCGGGTATGAGGAGGCGCTGGACGCCATCGCCGACCAGGTGGCCTCGCTGCGCCGGGAGGCCGAGGAGCGCGGAGAGACGGTCGTCGCCGTCGGCGTCGCCATCGCTGCTTTCCTGACCGCGCGGCGCGACCGGGTCCGCGGCGCGACGTACCTGACGGGATGGGACGACCGGCCGTTCCCCGCCGACCTCCGGACGCGAGTCGGCGTTCCCGTGATCATGGAGAACGACGCCGACGCGGCCGCGTGGGGCGAGTTCGTCCTCGGCGCCGGCCGCGGCGAGCAGTCCGTCGTGATGACGACCGTGGGCACGGGCATCGGCGGCGGGATCGTCGTCGACGGTCACCTGCTGAGGGGCGGGTTCGGCCTCGCCGGCGAGCTCGGGCACATCGTGGTCGCACCGGGCGGCCGGCCGTGCGGCTGCGGATCGCGCGGCTGCCTGGAGGCCTACGCGAGCGGGACGGCGCTGACGCGGTCGGTCCGCGCCGCTGCCGCGAGCGACCCCGCGGCCGCCGGGCGGCTGCTCGAGCGCGCCGGAGGCGATCCGGCGGCCATCGACGGCCCGGCCATCACCGCGGCGGCGCTCGAGGGCGACCCGATGGCGGTCGCCGGGCTGCGCGAAGCCGGAACGTGGCTCGGGCGCGGCCTTGCGCAGGTCGCCGCGGTGCTCGACCCGAGCGTGCTCGTGGTGGGGGGAGGCCTGGCCGAAGCGGCCGGGGAGCTGATCGCCGATCCCGCCCGCACCGCCTTCGCCGACGCCGTGAGCGTCCCCGCCGTGCGCCCGCTTGCGCCGATCCGCCTGGCCGGGCTCGGCAACACGGCCGGCCTCCAGGGCGCCGCCACGTTGGCCATGCTCGCAAACGATCCGAAACAGGCCGAACCTGAAATACGGTCCGATGGTAGGCTCAGAAACGATGACACTCGAACGCGACGGCGACAATCCGGTGTTCGCTGACGAACGGCAAGCCAAGATCGCCGAGCTGGTGTCCGTGCGAGGGCGCGCGCGCATCGGCGAGCTGGCTGCGCAGTTCGGCGTCACCGAGCCGACGATCCGCAAGGACCTGCGGGTCCTGCAGTCCCAGGGGCTGCTGAAGCGCACGCACGGCGGTGCGCTGGCCCTGCAGCCGACCGTCGAGCGCGAGTTCTCGGGCCGTCAGGGGACGAACACGGACGCCAAGGAGGCCATCGCACAGGCCTGTGTCCGGCTCATGCAGGACGGCGACTCGGTGTTCCTGGACAGCGGGACGACGGTCAGCGCCATCGCCGGCGCGCTCGCCCGCAACGGCGGCGGCCGACGGCTCTCCGTGCTCACCACGAGCCTCGGCGTGGCCACCACGCTCGCCGATGTCCCTGCAATCGACTGTGTTCTCGTCGGAGGCCAGGTCAGGCCCGTCGACGGCGCGCTCGTCGGCGCCCTCGCCATCGAGAACCTCCAGCGGTTCACCTTCGGCCTGGCCTTCATCGGCGTGAGCGGGTTCTCCGAGGTGGGGATCAGCGTCGGCAGCCTTGCCGAGTCCGCCGTCAAGGCGGAGGCGATCGAGCGGGCGCGACGCGTCGTGCTCGCGCTCGATCACACGAAGGTCGGCACGACCGACTTCGCGCGCATTGCCGGCCTCGACGTCGTGGACGTCGTCGTGATGGACAAGACGACGGCGGCGGTCGAGGAGCTGTGCGCGAGCTACGACATCGAGCTCATTGCCGCCGGCTGAATCGCTTCGACGCGATCTCGACGCGATTTAGTTCCGATATCTTTCGTTTACGCTTGACTTACCTATAACCCCGCGCTAGGGTCGAGGCGAACTCAGTAGGACCCGTGTCCAGCTGAGGGTCAATCGTCGGAGGGAGAGGTCCTAATGCGAAGGTCACTGCGCTCCGGGAGGAGCGCTGACGATGTCGCCTGAGCCGGTACTGGAAGCCCGGAACGTCGTGAAGACGTTCGGCAAGGTCCAGGCCCTGCGCGGCGCGAATTTCACGGTGTACCCCCAGGAGGTCGTCGCGCTGGTCGGCGACAACGGCGCCGGCAAGAGCACGCTGGTCAAGACGCTCGTGGGCGTGCATCCGCCGGACGCCGGCCAGATCCTGTTCGAGGGCCAGCCGGTGGACATCCACACGCCGGTCGACGCACGCCACCTGGGCATCGAGACGGTCTTCCAGGACCTGGCGCTCGCGGCGGAGATCGATCCGGCCGCGAACATGTTCATGGGCCGCGAGCTCATGCGGGCGGGACTTCTGGGCAAGCTGGGCTTCCTCGACAAGGCCGCGATGCGCCGGAAGAGCGACGAGGCGTTCAAGAGCCTCGGGGTCAAGATCCAGGACACGAGCGCCCGGGTCGCGAACATGTCCGGCGGTCAGCGCCAGGGCATCGCCATCTGCCGCGCCGTGACCTGGGCGAAGCGCGTCGTGTTCATGGACGAGCCCACGGCCGCCCTCGGCGTCGTGCAGACCCGCAACGTCCTCGAGCAGGTCCAGCGCGTCCGCGAGCAGGGCCTGTCGGTCGTGCTCATCAGCCACAACATGCCCGAGGTCTTCGAGGTCGCCGATCGCATCGAGGTGCTACGCCTCGGGACCCGCGTCGCGCGGCTCAAGCCCAGCGAGGTCTCGATGGAGGACGTCGTCGCGGCGATGACCGGCGCGCTGACGTTCCACGAGGAAGAGGGGACGTCATGACCACGCCCACGCTTCCCGCGCCCGAAGAGGAAGTCGTCGACGCGACGGCCGAGCCTTCGCCGCCGGTCTGGAAGCGGCTGCTGACCGGCTCGAGCACGTCGATCTTCCTCGTCCTCGTCGCGATGATCGCGGTCTTCTCGTTCCTCCAGTTCGAGCAGTTCTTCACGGTCTCGAACGCCCGCAACATCGGGACCGACGCCGCGGTGCTCCTGGTCGTCGCGACCGGCCTGACCTACGTCATCATCACGGCGGGCATCGACCTGTCGGTCGGATCTGTGCTCGTCTTCTCGAGCGTCGTGTCCGCGCGGGCGATGAACGCCGTCGGGGGCGGGGACACCTGGGGCGTGATCATCGTCGGCATCCTCGTCGGCTTGGCCGCCGGCATCGGCTGGGGAGCCCTGAACGGCTTCCTCGTCTCCAAGGCGAAGATCCCGGCGTTCATCGTCACGCTCGGCACGCTGGGAATGGCGCTCGGCGCAGCGCTGCTGATCACCGGCGGCGTCGACGAGCGCGACGTGCCGTTCAAGCTGGTCGAGACGATCGGCACCGGCAGGCTCTTCGACCAGATCCCGTATCTCGTCGTGATCGCCGCGGTGATCGCGCTGGTGTTCGGGATCATCCTCGCCCAGACCCGGTTCGGCCGCTACACGTACGCGATCGGATCGAACGAGGAGGGCGTCCGGCGTGCCGGCGTCAACGTCGACCGTCACCTGATCAAGATCTACGCGCTCTGCGGCGCTCTTTCCGGCCTGGCGGGCGCGCTGTCGCTCGCGCGCTTCGGCACCACGTCGATCGCCGGCAACACGACGCTCAACCTCGACGCCATCGCCGCCATCGTGATCGGCGGCACCAGCCTGTTCGGCGGCGTCGGCACGATCATCGGCACCGTCGTCGGCGTGTTCATCCCCGCCGTGCTGCGCAACGGCTTCGTGATCGTTGGTGTCCAGCCGTTCTGGCAGCAGGTCGCCGTCGGCGCCGTGCTGATCATCGCCGTCTACATCGACCAGCTTCGCCGCGCCAAGTACGCGCGGTGATTTCAATCACTCCTGGAGGAGAGATCAAAATGCAACGCACATTCTGGGCCCTCGCCGCGTGCTTGTTCGCCGCCAGCCTCGGGCTCGTCGCCTGTGGCGACGATGACGAGGGCGGTGGTGGCGGCGCCGCCGGCGGCGACGACTACAAGATGACGCTGATCGCCGGAGTGAAGGGCGACGAGTTCTACATCACGATGAACTGCGGCGCGCAGGCCGAGGCCGAGAAGCAGGGCGTCACGCTCGACTTCCAGGGACCCGACCAGTTCGACGCCTCGCTGCAGACCCCGATCGTCAACGGCGTGATCGCCAAGAAGCCGGATGCGATCCTGATCGCGCCGACGGACGCGAAGGCGATGTACGCGCCGATCCAGCAGGCGGCCGACGCCGGCATCAAGATCGTCCTCGTCGACACGACGCTCGAGAACGCCGACATGGCGGTCTCCCAGATCGCGTCCGACAACGTCGGTGGCGGCAAGGCCGCCGCCAAGGCGCTGGCCGATGCGATCGGCGGCAGCGGCCAGGTGTTCGTCAACAACGTCAAGCCGGGGATCTCGACCACCGACCAGCGCGCGCAGGGCTTCGAGGAAGAGGCCAAGAACCTCGGCCTGGAGTACGTCGGCATGGAGTACAACCAGGACCAGCCGGACAAGGCGGCGGCGATCACCAAGGGCGTCATCGCCAAGTACCCGGACCTGAAGGGCATCTTCGGCACCAACCTGTTCGGCGCCGAAGGCAGCGCGGTCGGCCTGCGCGAGTCCGGCAACACGACCGTCAAGATCGTCGGCTTCGACGCCGGTCCCAAGCAGGTCAAGGACCTCGAGGAGGGCCTCCTGCAGGCGCTCGTGGCCCAGAAGCCCGCCGACATCGGCGCCCAGGGCGTCCAGCAGGCCGTCGCCGCGCTGAAGGGCGAGGCCACGAAGGAGAAGATCGGCACCGGCTCGACGATCCTCACCAAGGACAACCTGGCCGACAACCAGGACGCCGTTTACAAGTCCACCTGCTGAGACCGTTCGCACACGGGCGCCGGCCGACACCGGCCGGCGCCCGTTGCGTCCTCGCTCCGCACGAACAGGGAGACCGTGTGTCAGCGCTACCAACCGCGCCGCCGCAGCTGGACCGCAATCTCGCGCTCGAGCTCGTCCGCGTCACCGAGGCGGCGGCCATGGCCGCCGCGGCACACTCCGGTCGCGGCGACAAGGAGCGCGTCGATCAGGCCGCGGTCGACGCGATGCGGCCGGCGCTCGGCTCGATAGCGATGGACGGGATCGTCGTCATCGGCGAGGGCGAGAAGGACGAGGCGCCCATGCTCTACAACGGCGAGCGCGTGGGGGCAGGCGGCGAGCCGCTGGTCGACGTCGCCGTCGATCCGGTGGACGGCACCACGCTGACGGCGAAGAACCTGCCGGACGCGATCGCCGTCATCGCGCTGTCCGAGCGCGGGACGATGTTCGATCCCGGCCCGTGCGTCTACATGGAGAAGCTCGTGGTCGGGCGCGACGCCGCGGATGCCGTCGACCTGGACGCGCCGATCGAGGCGAACCTCGCCCAGATCGCCCGGGCAAAGGGCCGCCGGACCCGGGATCTCACCGTCGCCGTCCTCGATCGCCCCCGGCATCAGGAGCTCATCGGCCGGATCCTGGCGACGGGCGCGCGGATCAAGTACCTGCTCGACGGGGACGTCGCCGCGGCGATCGCGGCTGCCCGGGATGAGAGCTCCGTCGACGTGCTCGTGGGGATCGGCGGCACGCCCGAGGGCGTGATCGCCGCGTGCGCGCTGAAATGCCTCGACGGTGAGATCTTCGGGCGCCTGCGGCCGCGCGACGAGACGGAGCGCGCCGCGGCGATCGACGCGGGCCATGACGTCGACCGCGTCCTGGAGACTTCGGACCTGGTCAGCGGCGAGGACGTCTTCTTCGCGGCGACGGGCGTCACCGACGGCGAGCTGCTGCGCGGCGTGCGCCTCCGGCCTCCGTACGTCACGACCTCGTCGCTGTCGATGCGGTCGCTCTCGGGTGCGGTGCGCGAGATCAACGCGCGTCACCACTCGACCCGGTCGAATCTCATCGTCGCTTGAGCTGGCGAGCGCTCGAGTCGCATCGCGAGTGGCTCGCCGGCGAGACCGGCCGGCTGCTCGACTTCGCGCGCGGGTCACGCGTGGAGGGCGGCTTCGGCTGGCTGGACGAGCAGGGCAGACCCGATCCCGGCCGGCCGCTGCAGCTCCTGAACACGACGCGGATGACGCACGTGTTCGCCCTCGGTCACCTGCTGGGCGTGCCGGGCTGCGGGCCGCTGGCCGATCACGGCCTGGCGGCGCTGCGCGACACGTTCGAGGACGGCGAGCACGGCGGGTGGCTCCCCGAGGCCGGCGGGCGCACCGCCAAGGAGGCCTACCAGCACGCCTTCGTGCTCCTGGCCGCCTCCAGCGCGGCGATCGCGGGCCGCCCCGAGGCCCGTCCGCTGCTCGATCGGGCGACGGGCGTCGTCGAGCGCTTCTGGTCGGAGGCCGAGGGCGCGTGCATCGAGTCGTACGATCGCCAGTGGCGCAGCGCCGAGGTCTATCGGGGCGCCAACGCCAACATGCACGCGGTCGAGGCGTTCCTGGCCGCGCGCGACGCGACCGGCGACGCGCGCTGGTCCGAGCGCGCCCTGCGCATCGCCGAACGGCTGATACGGGACGTCGCGGGCGCCCACGACTGGCGCGTCGTCGAGCACTTCGACGCCGGCTGGACGCCGCTTCCCGACTACAACCGCGACCAGGTGCGCGACGCCTTCCGGCCCTTCGGGGTGACGCCCGGCCACGGCCTGGAGTGGGCGCGCCTGCTCCTGCACCTGCATGCGGCGCTCGGCGAGCCGCCCGAGTGGCTCGTCCCGGCGTCGCGGTCGCTCTTCGCCCGTGCCGTCGCCGACGGCTGGCAGCCCTCCGGCGGCTTCGTGTACACGACGGACTTCGACGGCCGGCCGGTGGTGGCCGACCGGCTGCACTGGGTGCTCACCGAGGCGATCGGCGCCGCGGCGGCGCTACTGGCCGTGACCAGGGAGCAGCAATACGACGACTGGTACCGGACGTTCTGGGACCACGCCGACGCGGCCTTCCGCGACCACGAGCACGGCAGCTGGCGGCATGAGCTCGACGAGCGGCTGCAGCCGAGCGCGCGCACATGGGCCGGCAAGCCGGACGTCTACCACGCCGTCCAGGCGACGCTGATTCCTCGCCTACCCGTGACCGCGAGCCTGGCGGGCGCGCTACGCCGCTGACGGCGGGCGGGCGCGCAGCAGCTCGAGGTTGCCGCGCAGCTCGCCGGTGCCGGCGGCATGGGGGAGGAGGACGGCGGCGCCGCGCCTGAGCTCGAGCTCGCCGCCCTCCGTGGCGAGCGTGCCCTTGCCGCCGAGCGCGACGAGGATCGAGAAGCCCGGGTCGAGCACGGCGCCGCGGTGCAGGCGCTCGGCGCGGAAGTAGGGGTCGGCGCCGTCGGGCAGCCCGGGCCCGCGCAGCGCGTGCGCCCGGTCCTCGTCCCAGCCGCGGCGGTCGAGCGCCTGCAGCGCGAGGTCCCAGCCGAGGTTCAGGTGCCCGTCGTCCTCGCTGAGCTCGAAGCCGTCCCACTCGAGCAGCACCGACATGTCGGTCGGCTCCTGCAGCTCGACCATGAGGATCCCCTCGCCGATGGCGTGGGGCGTGCCGGCGGGGACGAACACGACGTCGCCCGGAGCGACGACCAGCTTGTGGAGCGCGTCGAGCATCGCCGCGGAGTCCTGCGCGCGCATCCACTCGCGCACCTGAGGCAGGTCGACATCGCGCCGGAACGCGACGTGCACCGCGGCGCCGCGCTCGGCTTCGACGATGACCCAGGCCTCGGTCTTGCCGTAGCGGAGGCCGAGGTTGTCACGGGCGAACGCGCGGCCGGGGTGGAAGTGGACGGGGAGGCGCTGGCCGGCGTCGAGCAGCTTGACCAGCAGGGCGGGGTCGGCGCCGAAGCGCGCGACGTGCTCTGCGCCGAGGTAGGCCTCGGGGTCGGCCTGGATGGCGTCGCGGACGAACGTGCCGTCCTCGAGCCGGCTGAGGCCGCGCTCGTCGGCGCCGAACGTCGTGTTGGCGGCGCCGAGCCACTCCTCGGGCATGTGGTCGGAGTCCAGGTCGAGGCCGCGCAGCGCGGCGATCCGAGCGCCGCCGGCGTAGAAGTGGCGCAGCACGTTGGGCGGCAGGCGCTGCGGCTTCACGGCGGCGGGATCTCCCCGGATCCGCGGACGACGAGCTCGGTCGGGACGATCACGCGGCGCGGCGGGTGGTCGCCGCCGTCGAGCCGCGCGAAGGCGAGCGCCGCGGCGTGGGCGCCCATCCGATGGCTGTCGTGGCGCACGACGGTGGCGGGCGTGGCGAGCAGGTCGGCGAGCTCGAAGTCGTCGAAGCCGACCAGCGCGACGGGCGGGGCGGTCCGGAGGGCGCGCAGGGCGCCGACGGCGTTGCGGTTGTTGCCCGCGAACAGCGCGGTGGGCCTCCGGTCGGGCGCGAGCGCGAGCAGCTCGTCCACGACCCGCTCGGCCTGGGCGGCGTCGTGCGTGCCGAGCCGGATCAGGTCCTCGCGGATCGGCACGCCGGCGGCCTCGAGGGCGTGGCGGTAGCCGGCGAGGCGCTCGGCCGCGGTGAACAGGTCCTCGGTATCGCCGACCATGGCGATGCGCCGGTGGCCGTGGGCGAGCAGGTGCTCGACCGCGCTCCGTGCGCCGCCGAAGTTGTCGAGCAGCACGCTGTCGGCCTCCAGGCCGGCCGGCGGGCGGTCGAGGAAGACCACCGGCGTATCGCCGGCGAGGTAGGAGTGCTCGCGGGAGGCGGGCACCAGCAGCAGCGCGTCGACCCGGCGGCGCAGCAGCGCGTTCACCAGCTCGCGCTCGCGCTCGGGGTCCTCCTCGCACGAGGCGGTGATCAGCAGGTAGCCGCGCTCGCGCGCGGCGGCCTCGACCGCCTGGGCGATCGCCGAGTAGAACGGGTTGGCGACGTCCTCGATGACCAGGCCGAGGGTGGAGGAGGACACGCCCTGGCGGAGCGAGCGGGCCAGGTCGTTGCGCTGGAAGCCGAGCTCGTCGATGGCGTCGCCCACGCGGGCGGCGGTGGCGACGGCGACGCCGGGCTCGTCGTTGATGACGCGTGAGACCGTCTTGAGGCTCACGCCGGCGCGCGAGGCGACGTCGCGAATGGTGGGCCGCGTGCTGCGCAGGACGCTCATCGGATGCGGACAACGATGTCCGACAACGTTGTCAACCGGCACGCTATGCCCGCGGATCGGACCTGTCAAGAAATCCTGACTTGACGGTGCGTCACTCGCTCGCGATCCTCCCGGCCGAGGAGGAGGCAGCGATGATGAGGCGGGTGACGCGGCGGCAGCTGATGGCTGCCGCCGGTGTGGGGGCGGCTGGGCTCTATGCGGCTTGGCCACAGCGTGTGACGGGCAGGGAGACACCCATGCTCCGCTACTACTACCGCGTGCCGCGGGCCGCACCGCGCGCGATCGTGAGCGACGTCTGCGTCTACGGCGGCACGTCGGCGGGGATCGCGGCGGCCGTGATCGCCCGGCGGCTCGGCCGCAGCGTGTCGGTCGCCGCGTTCGGGCGCCACATCGGCGGGATGAGCGCGAGCGGGCTGGGCGCCACCGACACGGGCCGGATCGCGGCCATCGGCGGCCTGTCGCGCGAGTTCTACCGCCGCGTGGGCGAGCGGTACGGGAAGCCGGAGAGCTTCGCCTTCGAGCCGCACGTGGCCGAGGAGGTGTTCGAATCGTGGGTCGCCGAGCACGGCATCGAGGTCGTGCGCGAGCAGCGGCTCCACACCGTGCGGATGGGCCGCGACCGCATCCTCGAGCTGCGGATGGAGAGCGGGCTGCGATTCCGCGCGGCGATGTTCATCGACGCCACGTACGAGGGCGACCTGCTCGCCCGTGCCGGCGTCTCGTGGTTCGCCGGCCGCGAGGGCAATGCGGCCCACGGCGAGACCTTGAACGGGGTGCAGTTCCGCTCGGGCCACCAGTTCCGCGTGCCCGTGGACCCGTACGTGACGCCCGGCAACCCGTCGAGCGGGCTGCTGGCCGGCATCGCGCCCGATCCGCCGGGCACCACCGGTGAGGCCGACCACCGGATCCAGGCGTTCAACTTCCGCGTCTGCCTCACGCGCGCGGCCGACCGGCTCCCGTTCCCCAAGCCAGAGGGCTACGACCCCGCGCGCTTCGAGCTGCTGCTGCGCTACATCCAGGCCGGGATCTGGGACGTGCTCGGCAACAACCAGCCGATGCCGAACGGCAAGACCGACTGGAACAACAACGGGGCGGTCTCGAGCGACAACATCGGCCGCAACCACGACTGGCCGGACACGGACTACTGGGACCGCGAGCGGATCTTCCAGGACCACGTGACCTACCAGCAGGGCCTGATGTGGTTCCTGGCCAACGACCCGCGCGTGCCGGCGGCGATCCGGGCCGAGGTCGGCGCGTGGGGGCTGCCTCGCGACGAGTTCGCGGAGACCGGCGGGTGGCCGCACGAGCTGTACATCCGCGAGGCGCGCCGGATGGTCTCCGATTACGTCATGACCGAGCACGACTGCCGCGGCGCTGCGGTGGCCGAGGACCCGGTCGGCCTGGCCTCGTACACGATGGACTCGCACAACTGCAAGCGCGTGGTGGTCGGCGGGAACGCGCGCAACGAGGGCGACGTCCAGGTGCCGGTCCCGGCCCCGTTCCCCGTCTCCTACCGCTCGATCGTGCCGCGGGCCGGGGAGTGCGAGAACCTGCTCGTGCCCGTCTGCCTGTCGGCCTCGCACATCGCGTACGGCTCGATCCGGATGGAGCCGGTGTTCATGGCGCTCGGCCAGGCGGCGGCCACGGCGGCGTCGCTGGCAATGGACGCGGGCGCGGCGGTGCAGGACGTCGGCTACCCGGCGCTGCGCCGGCAGCTGCTGCGCGACCGCGCCGTGCTCGAGTGGCCGCCTCCGCCGCCCGGCCTGACCGTCGAGGCGCCGGAGCTGCG
This sequence comes from uncultured Solirubrobacteraceae bacterium, assembly GCA_963835525.1. GTDB lineage: Bacteria > Actinomycetota > Thermoleophilia > Solirubrobacterales > Solirubrobacteraceae > DASSUW01. Next base: position 309,422 of record CAWIFM010000004.1, on the reverse strand, counting down.
CCCCGGCTCGCCCGCCACGGTGGTGGTCACCCTGGTCAACGACGACGTCGACGCCTACGAGGGCGTCGAGCTGTCGTTGAGCGGCTCGTGGACCGTGACGCCGGTGTCGGCGGCGCCCGGCCGGGTCGAGCCCGGCGAGTCGGTTGAGGCGACCTGGACGGTCACCGCGCCGGCCCAGCCCGAGCCCGCCGCGGCGGGCGAGCTGCGCGCCCGCGCGAGCTACACCGTGGCCGGGTCGCCCGCTTCGCTCGACGTCGTCGAGCCGGCCTATGTGCTCGAGCCCGTCGCGCCGCCGCTGAGGACGTTCGCCTCGACCGAGGCGCACTTCGGCGCTCGCGGCTCCCGGCTGGCCGTGATCGCGGGCGGCGCCGACCTGTGGACCGGGGTCGACGAGTACGGAGCGCTGTTCCTCGACGCCGCGGCCGGCCCGGGCGCGGTGGCGACCACGCGCCTCGTCTCGCAGGATCCGACCGATCCCAACGCCCGCGCCGGGCTCGCGATGCGCAACGACCTGTCGGGAGCGGGGAAGGCCGCCGGCTACGTGGTGCTGGTGGCGAAGCCGCAGAACGGCTTCCTGCTGCTGTGGGATGCCGACGGGAGCGGCACCGTCGAGTCCGTCGCCCGCTCGGGACCGGCGGCGACGCCGTCGCCGGCGTGGCTGCGGCTGGCGCGCAGCGGCACGACGTTCACGGGCGCGTGGAGCCTGGACGGCGCCGTATGGACGACGGTCGGCACGGCGACGGTGCCGAGCGCCGCGACGACTCAGGACGTCGGCGTGGTCGTGTGCTCGCACGCCGCCCGGCTCGGCCGCGCGGTGTTCGACGGGCTGGAGGTGCGAGCCTAGAATTCGTCATGACGAGCTTGCAACTCCTGGCCGCATGAGCCGGCGCTTCCTGTTCATCGGCGTGACCACCGGCTCGTCGTCGATCATGCGCATCTTCCCGCGCTGGCGCGATGCGCTCGGGCTGCCCGGCGACGTCGAGCTCGCGGGCGTCGACCTGCCGGTCGGCGCTCCGCCGCAGACCTTCCGTGAGGCGATCGCCGCCCTGAAGGCCGACGCCGACGTGCTCGGCGCGCTCGTGACGACGCACAAGCTCGACGTCTTCCGCGCCGCCGGCGACCTCTTCGACGAGGTCGACGAGCATGCCCGCGCGCTCGGCGAGGTCTCCTGCATCGCGCGCCGCGACGGACGGCTGCTCGGCTGGGCGAAGGACGCGCTGACCGCCGCCCGCTCGCTCGAGCACGTGACCCCGCCGGGGTACTTCGCCGACGGCGGGCACGCGCTCATCCTCGGCGCCGGCGGCGCCGGCGGCGCGATCGTCGCCAGCCTCTTCGAGGCCGACCCGCCGCCCGCGCGGATCGTCGTGACGGACCGCTCGCCCGACCGGCTGGAGCGCTTCACCGACCCGCGCGTAGAGCCCCGGCTCGCGGAGCCGGGCGGCGAGACGCTCGCCGGGCTGCCGCCGCGGTCGCTGATCGTCAACGCCACCGGCATGGGCAAGGACCGGCCGGGGACGCCGCTGGCGCCGGGTGCCCGATTCCCCGAGCGCTCGGCGGCGTGGGAGCTCAACTACCGCGGCGAGCTCGAGTTCCTGCGACAGGCGCGCGCACAGCCCGGGCTGCTCGTGGAGGACGGCTGGCGCTACTTCATCCACGGCTGGACCGCGGTGATGGAGGAGGTCTTCCAGCGCCCGATCGGCGAGGCCGACGTCGACCGCCTGGCCGCGATCGCCGAGTTCGCGAGGCCCAGGTGATGCGTTCGACTGGCGGGCGATCAGCCGCCGCCCGGAAGCGTCCCCTCGAGCACGGCCGGGCCCGGCTGGCGCGCCTTCGCGTCGGTCTCCCGCGTGATGAGGATCTTCTCGTAGGTCGCGAACCACTGCGGGAACTTGTCCTCGTCGCCCTGCTGCGGGCCGCCGGTGGTGAGGATGCCCTCCTCGCCGACCGGCGTCTGCGCGAATCCGAGCCGGCGCGGGCGGCCGCCTTCGCGCGTGAGCCACACGGCGTAGACCTCGTTGCCCTCGTTGGGCGGGACGTTCTGGGCGGCGATCGCGAACTGGACGGCGCCGTCGTCGCGCCGGACCAGCCGCATCAGCCCCTCGCCCTGCGAGTCGCCGACGCCCTGGAGCACGATGTCGCTGCCCTCCTGGGCGCCGGCCGTGGCAGTCGGAGTCGGGGTCGCCGACGAGGCCGGCTCCTCCTCGTCGTCGCGCAGCACGAAGATCCACAGCAGCGTCGCGACGACGAGCAGTGCGACGACGCCGATCAGGATGGCGCCGCCGAGGCGCGAGGATCGTGGCGCGGCCGCGGGCTTCTCGCGCGGGCGGGGCGCGGCGGGGGCCTCGGCGTCGCGCAGCGGGCGGGGACGGGGACGTGGCGCGACCGGCGCGTCGTCGTCCGTGTCGTCGGCCGCCGGCACGGCCGGCATCGCGCCGCCCAGCTCGCCGAGCCGGTCGGCCGCGGCCGCCGCCCACTCGCGCGCCTCGGGGCTGCGTGCCACCGCCGTGCGCGTGCGGTCGGCGTCCGCGTCGGGCTGCTGGCCCAGCAGCCAGTCGGCGATCCGGCCGCTGTCGACCCCGGCCGCCGGCTCGCCCGCGAGCGCGCGCAGGCCGGCGTCGGCGCGCGCGCGGACGTCGCGCTCGGGGATCGCGAGCAGCTCCGAGAGCTCCCCGTACGAGCGCCCCTGGCGCAGGACCAGCTCCAGCACGGCGCGCTGGTCGGGGGCGAGCGTGTCGAGCGGCGTCATGCGGTGCTCCAGGGTAGTGTGCCCCGCCCTGTGACGACCCCGTTCGAAGGCTTTAAGGACACGCCCGCCGAAGGCGGAAGTTTCCCGGTCGGGTTCGACCGGCTGTATGGGCTCGAGGTGCTGGAGATCGGCGACGAGCTCGCGCGCGCGCAGGTGCGCGTGCGGGATGAACTGCTCCAGCCGGCCGGGCTCGTGCACGGCGGCGTGTTCGCCTCGATCGCCGAGTCGCTGACCTCGGTGGCGACCTGGCTGGCCGTGCACGAGGACGGCAAGACCGCGCAGGGCCTGTCCAACCAGACCAGCTTCCTGCGCCCGATCGTCGGCGGCACCGTCCACGCCACGGCCCGCCGCCGCCACAAGGGCCGCACGACGTGGGTCTGGGAGGTCGACATCACCGACGACGAGGACCGCCTGTGCGCCCTCGTGCGGATGACGGTCGCCGTCAGAGACGCTTGAGCTCGGGCCGCCGCGGTCGGTATGCGTTGGTGATCGGCATCCGGCGGTCGCGCCCGAACGCGCGCGGCGTGATCTTGATCCCCGGAGGGGCCTGGCGGCGCTTGTACTCGGCACGGTCGACGAGCGAGACCACGCGCTCGATCGCGTCGGCCGGCTGGCCGGCGCGCTCGATCTGCTCGGGATCCTGGTCCTCCTCGACGTAGGCCTCCAGGATGGCGTCGAGCGTGTCGTAGTCGCCGAGCGAGTCGGAGTCCTTCTGATCGTCGCGCAGCTCGGCGCTCGGGGGGCGGTCGATCACCGAGCGCGGGACGGGCGGCGTGTCGGCCTGGGCGTTGCGCCACTCGGTCAGCCGGTAGACCAGCGTCTTGGGGACGTCCTTGATCACCGCGAAGCCGCCGGCCGAGTCGCCGTACAGCGTCGAGTACCCGACCGAGTTCTCGGACTTGTTGCCGGTCGTGAGCACGAGCCAGCCGAACTTGTTCGAGAGCGCCATCAGCAGGTTGCCGCGGATGCGGGCCTGCAGGTTCTCCTCGGTGATGTCGGGCTCGCGCTCGCCGAAGATCGGCCCGAGCATCTGCTCGTAGACCTCCATCGCCGGCCCGATCGCGATCTCGTGCAGCTCGACCGCGAGGTTCCCGGCCAGCACCTTGGCGTCGTCGCGCGTGCCCGAGGACGAGTAGCGCGACGGCATGGTCACCGCCGTCACGCGGTCGGTGCCGAGCGCGTCGACCGCCACCAGCAGGGTCAGCGTGGAGTCGATCCCGCCGGACAGGCCGATCACCACGCGGCCGAAGCCGTTCTTCTCGACGTAGTCGCGCGTGCCGAGCACGAGCGCGGCGTAGACCTCGGCCTCGGGGTCGAGCAGCGGCGCCACGTCGCCGCCGACCGGCGACGGGTCCACGTGCTCGCGCCGCGCCAGCGGCTCGAGCCGCCGCACCTCGGGCAGCGCGCGGCGCACCGGCGGCCGCAGCCGCGTGTCGCGCAGCCGCGCGGTGAGCGCCGCCTGCAGGTCGACGGTGCCGACGGTCAGCGCCTCCTCGAACTGCGGCGCGCGCGCCAGCACGGTGCCCTCGTGGTCGATCAGGAGCGAGTGGCCGTCGAAGATCAGCTCGTCCTGCCCGCCGACCAGGTTGGTGAAGGCGACGGCGCACAGGTTGTCGCGCGCACGCTGGATCAGCATCCGCTCGCGGTCGCGGCCCTTCAGGGCGTGGTACGGCGAGGCGGACGCGTTGAGGATCAGCGCCGCGCCGGCCAGCGCCTCGTCGGAGGCGGGCGGGCCGGGCGTCCAGATGTCCTCGCAGATGGTCAGGCCGAGCCGCGCGTCGCCGAGCTGGAGCACGGCGCCGCCCTCGCCGACCTGGAAGTAGCGCTGCTCGTCGAAGACGCCGTAGTTCGGGAGCACCGACTTGCGGTAGACCGCCTGGAGCTCGCCCTCGGCCAGCACCGCCAGGGCGTTGTAGACGTCGTCGCCGCGCTCCGGGAAGCCGATCAGGGCGACGATCCCCTCGGCCTCGCGGGCGAGATCGGAGACGGCTTCGGCGGCGGCCTGCAGGAAGTGCTCCTTGAGCAGCAGATCCTCGGGCGGGTAGCCCGTCACCGCCAGCTCGGGGAACAGCACGAGCTCGGCGCCGGCGTCGCGCGCGGCGGCGATCCGCTCGGCGATCTTGGCGACGTTGCCCTCGAGGTCGCCGACGCGCGTGTCGATCTGCGCGAGGGCGAGGCGGAGCGGGGGGATGAGGCCCATGTACCTATTGTCCCAGGCCGCGCCCCAGCCAAGCCTCGGCGAATTCCGACAGGCCTGGATCGCTGGGTCCCTCGGCCCGGTAGACGTGCCGCCAGGCGAGCGCCGTGGCCGGCCCGGCGCCCTCCCGCCGCGCGAGGATCACGGCCTGGCCGGCGGCGGCCACCTCGGCGTCGAACGGCCCGGCGACCTCCTCCTGGACGCGTGCCGCCGTCGTCAGCGGCCCGTCGTAGAGGATCACCACGTTGCCGAGCTCGAGCGCGTGCAGGATCTGGTCGTCGGTCAGCCGGCGGCGGTCGCGCGTGACCAGCTCCTCCCGGTGTGGGCCGCTGGTCGGGAACTCGTCCGTGACGTTCGCCGCCGCGTCATGACCGGACCCGCGGTCGGGCTGCAACTCGCCAGGCCCGGTCGGGGCACCCGCCACCTCGGGGTCGTCGCGCGCGTTGAAGGCGACGGCGAGCGCGATCAGGCCGGCGACGGCCACGAGCACGCCGGCCGCGACGAGCCCGAATCGCCTCAAGCGCGGCTCTTGGTCCGCCGTGACGCCGGCCGCGCGCGCCCGCTCCGCCGCGCACCGTCGGGCGGCACGCCCGCGGCGGCCGACAACTCGTCGATCGACGCGCGCAGGTCGAGCGCGAACTCGTCGAGGTCGGCCATCCCGTCGTAGTCGCCCAGCAGGCCGAAGAAGATCCGCCCGTCGTAGGACATGATCGCGATGCCGAGCGCGGTGTTCAGCACGAGCGGGACCATCGGATAGAAGGCGGTCAGCCGGCGCCCGAGGACGAAGAGCGGGACCTGCGGCCCCGGCACGTTGGTCACGGTGAGGTTGAAGAAGCGCTGGCGCGCCTGCAGCCGGGCCGCCTGGTTGAGGAGGGTCGGCGCCGCGAAGCCGGCGAGCTGGGTGAGCCGCTCGGCCCCGATCGCCTGGGCCGACGACTTGAGGTCGCCGAGCGCCTCGTTGACGGACCGGAAGCGCTCGAGCGGGTCGGCGAGGCCGACCGGCAGCGGCGCGTAGATCGCGGCCACCTGGTTACCGAGCTCGCCACGCTGGTCCTCGGCGCGGACCGAGACGGGCACCATCGCCTTCAGCTCGAGCCCGGCGGGGTCGCGACCGCGGCGCTCGAGGTGGGCGCGCAGGGCGCCGGTGACCGTGGCGAGCACGACGTCGTTGATCGTGCCCCCGAGCGCGTTCTTGACGGCCTTGAAGCGGTCGAGGTCGGATTCGACCCACGCGAAGCGCCGGTGCGGCCCGATGCGCGTGTTGAGCGGGCTCTCCGGCGCTCCTCCGAGCCCGGCGGCGGCCATCGAGGCGAGTCCGGCCAGCGTGCGCGCGATCCCCCCGCCGGCCTCGCGCGGCGCCGCCAGCGCGCCCGCCGCGGCGCGGGCCGCGTGCACCGGCGCGCCGGCGAAGTCGGTGACGGCGTCGGCGAACAGTGTGGTGCCGCTGGGCTCGGGCCGCGGGTACCAGGCCGGGCCCGGGTCGCGCTCCGGCGGGTCGGCGTCGAGGTCGAAGAGCACCGCGATGATGTCGACGCCCGAGATGCCGTCGACCAGCGCGTGGTGCGTCTTGCACACGAGCGCGAAGCGGTCGTCGCCGACGCGGTCGACGAGCCAGATCTCCCACAGCGGCTTCGAGCGGTCGAGCTGCTGGGCGAAGACACGCCCCGCCAGCAGCCGCAGCTCGTGGTCGCCGGCGGGCTCGGGCAGCGCCGTGTGGCGCACGTGGTAGCCGATGTTGAAGTGCGGGTCGTCGACCCACACCGGCCGTGCCTGCGCGAGCGGCGGGAACGCCAGCCTCTGGCGGTAGCGGGGGACCTGGTGCAGGCGAGACTCGATCAGCTCGAGCAGATCCTCGTAGGCCGGCGGGTCGCCGTCGAAGACGAGCACCGAGCCCACGTGCATGTGGGCGCCGCCCTTCTCGAGCGCGAGGAAGGAGGCGTCGAGGCCGGTGAGCCGGTCGGAGTTGGGCATCGCGGCGGATTGTCGCGGGTTCGCAGGTGGGTTGCACCGGTCAGCGCTCCCAGTGTGATTGCACTCACAACCACTTCGGCGTCGTGTCCGTAGGGTGACGCGTTTTGCCCAAGACCCGAAGGGGGTTGCATGCGACGACGATCGCTGTCGCGCGCCGTGCTCACGGCCGGCGCGTTCTCCATAGCCGTGGCGGCACCGGCCGCCGCCCAGACCGATGTCACCAAGAAGCGCCTGCAGGTCCGCGCCGGCCAGAGCGCCGTCGTGGTGGGGACCGCGCCGGGCTCGGTGGCATCGCTGCAGATCAGGCGCCGCGGCGCCTGGCGCACCATCGACCGCGACCGCACGACGGCCACCGGCCGCTACGTGCTGCGAGCCCGCTTCCGCCGCACCCTGACCGCGCCCGCGCGCCTGGTCGCCGGCGGCGAGGCCCGCCGGCTCGGACGCCTGAGCGTCTACCGGCTCGCCAGCGCCTCCTGGTACGGGCCGGGCCTCTACGGCAACCATCTCGGCTGCGGCGGCAGGCTCGCTCCCGGTCGCGTGGGCGTCGCCCACAAGTCGCTGCCGTGCGGCAGCAAGGTCACGCTCCGCCACCGAGGGCGGACCCTCCGCGTGCGCGTGATCGACCGCGGCCCGTACGTCGGCGGCCGCGAGTACGACCTCACCGAGGCCACGGCGCGCAAGCTGCGCTTCCGCGGCCACGGCGCGATTCTTACGACTGACTAGGCACGTACGCTTGTTCGCGTGCCGCCCAAGCGCGTGATCGCACACCTCGACTGCGACGCGTTCTACGCGACGGTCGAGCTGCTGCGCCGCCCGGAGCTGGTCGGCAAGCCGGTCATCGTGGCCGGCTCCGGCCCGCGGGCGGTGGTGACGACCGCCAGCTATGAGGCACGCAAGTTCGGGGTCGGCTCCGCCATGCCGGCCTCGCGTGCGCGCCGGCTGTGCCCGGACGCGATCGTGATCCCGCCCGACTTCGAGGCCTACCGCGAGACGTCCCGGCGCGTGTGGCAGATCGTCGACGACCGGCTCGACCGCGTGCAGAAGGTGGGCATCGACGAGGCGTTCGCCGACCTCACTGGCGTCGAGAAGCCGCTGCCCCTGCTGCGCGACGTCGTCGCCGGCGTCAAGGAGGCGACCGGCATCGTCATCTCGATCGGCGTCGGCCCGAACCGGCTCATCGCCAAGTGCTGCAGCGACCTCGGCAAGCCCGCGGGGTTCGTGGCGATGGGGCGCGAGGAGGCGTGCGTGCGCTTCGCGACGGCGCCGACCAGCCGCATCCCCGGCATCGGCCCCAAGACCGCCGACCGCCTGGCGGAGCTCGGGCTGCGCACGATCGGGCACCTGCAGAACGCCGACGAGGCGCAGCTTGCCGCGCGCTTCGGCAGCAACAGCGCGGCCTGGCTGAAGGCGCGCGCCGAGTTCCACGACGACTCGGAGGTCGAGACCGAGGGCGGACCCGCCAAGTCGGTGTCGACCGAGCGGACCTTCGACACCGACGTCGCAGACCACGCGCAACTCGAGACGTTCCTGCGCGAGATGTCGCGCGAGCTGTGCGAGGGCCTGGGGCGCCGGGGCAGGCGGGGGCGCACGATCGCCATCAAGGTCCGGCTGGACGACTGGACCACCGTGACGCGCGCCCGAACTGTCGAGGCGCCGACCAACGACGTGTCGACGGTGATCGAGGTGGCGGTGGAGCTCCTGCGCGCCTACTCACCGCCGCGGCCCGTGCGGCTGCTCGGCGTCCGGCTGGCGGGCTTTGCGGACATCGAGCCCGAGCCGCGCCGGGTAGTGCCGGCGGTGGCGGGTCAGATGGCCTTGGAGGTCTGAACGTCAACTGCGGCTGGGTAGGGCGGCGGCTGGGCGGGTCGGCTGCGAGGGTGCATAACGTCACCCGGACGTGATCGCCGAGCTCGCTGTGACGTTTGGTGCCCTATGCGGTGCGCAACGTCACCCGCGGCCGCGCGGACGAGGCGCGGGTGACGAAATGCACCCGCGATCCATACCCGACTCCTTCAATGCGCCGTTGAAGTTCGCGCCGGCAACCACTCCAAAAAGGCCGCGGGCTGCCGCAGCGGTGACCGGCGCAGAACGCCTCCAGCGACGGAAAGGTCATGCGCGGTGAACCTCCGTCGCGCCCACCGCGTTCAGCGCGGTCAGCTCGGCGATGTCGCGCCGGAACAGGCCGGAGGTGATCCAGTCGGCCACCACGCGCGAGCGGCGCGTGATCGACGGCAGCTGGAGCAGGTGGTAGGCCCGCGCCACGACCCAGCCGTCGAAGCCCTTCAGCCGCAGTCCGGGCAGCTGGGCGATGCCGTGGTGGCGGCCGAGCGCGGCGACCTGCCCGAGCGTGCGGTAGCGGTAGGGCTTCTCGCGGCCCTGCAGGTTCTTGGTGAGCCGCTTCGCCTGCCGCAGCGCGTGCTGGCAGGTCGCGGGGTCGAAGGTGCCGGGCGTGGCGGCGTTGGGCACGGCGGCGCAGTCGCCGAGCGCCCACACGTGCTCCATGCCCTTCACGTGCAGGTGCTCGTCGACCAGCACGCGGCCGTGGTCGTCGACCGGGACGCCGAGCTCGCGGACCAGCGGGTTCGCCTCGACGCCCGCGGCCCAGACCAGGCTCGCGGTGTCGACGCGCGAGCCGTCCGAGAACGTCGCGCCGTGCTCGTCGAGCGACTCGAGCCGGGTACCGAGGCGGATCTCGATGCCGCGTTTGGCGAGGTCGCGCGCGGCGTAGTCGCCGAGCCGCTGGGGAGCCTGGGCGAGCACGCGGTCGCCGCCGTCGATCAGCAGCCAGCGCTGCCGAACGTCGCGCAGCCGCGGATAGTGGCGGAGCGACTCGCGCACGAGGTCGTGCGCCTCGGCCAGCGCCTCGACGCCCGCGTAGCCGGCGCCCACGAAGGCGAAGGTCAGCCGCCGCTCGGCGTTCTCGAGGTCGGCGTCGGCGAGCTCGAGCTGGTGCAGGACGTGGTTGCGCAGGGCGATGGCGTCGGCCAGGTCCTTGAACTGCAGGGCGTGCTCGCGCAGCCCGGGGATGGCGGGCACTCGTGACAGCGCGCCGAGGGCGATCACGACCTCGTCGAACGTGAGGTCGACCACCCCGGTCTCGGTCCGGATGCGGGCGACGCGATTGTCGACGTCGATCTCGGACACGAAGCCCACGACGAGCTCGGCATGCGGGCACATCGCCCGGATCGGGACGACGACGCGGCGCGGCTCGACGGCGCCGGAGGCGGCCTCGGGCAGCAGCGGCGTGTAGAGCATGAAGTTGGTCGGGTTCACGATCGTCGCGCCGCGCTTGCCGAGCCGGCGGGCGACGTAGCTGCCGGCGAAGCCGCCGCCGATCACGAGCACCCCGCCGCGGGCGGCTCGCCGGGGGAAGGAGAGGGTCGAGTTCATGGCGGCGAAGCTACGCCGACCCCACCCTCATCGAATCCGGGCGATGACTAGTCGGTGCCCTAGGATCGCTTTCATGCTGATCGGTCGCGAGGCCGAGACGGCAGGGCTCGGACGACTCCTCGACGCCGCTCGCGGCGGCACGAGTGGTGCGCTCGTCCTGCGCGGCGAAGCCGGCATCGGCAAGACCGCGCTGCTCCAGCACGCCGTCGAGGCCGCGGGGGACTTCCAGGTGCTGAGGGCGACCGGCATCGAGTACGAGGCGGAGCTGCCGTACGCCGCGCTGCACCAGCTCCTGCGGCCGCTCGAGGACCGCATCGACACCCTCGCCGAGCCTCAGGCGCGCGCGCTACGAGGCGCCCTCGGCCTCGCGCACGAGCGCGAGGCCGACGCGTTCCTGGTCGGCGTCGGCGTCCTGACGCTGCTTGCCGACGCCGCCGAGGAGCAGCCGCTGCTCGCCGTGCTCGACGACGCGGCCTGGTTCGACCACGAGTCCGCCCACGCGCTCGGGTTCACCGCGCGCCGGCTGCGAGCCGAGGGCGTCGTGCTGCTGTTCGCGGTCCGCGACGAGCCGGCCCTTCAGTTCGAGCTTCCGGGCGTCGACGTCATCCGCGTCCAGCGCCTCGCCGACGACGACGCGCGGCGCCTGCTCGGCAAAGCCGCCGACGAGCGGATTGTCGCCCGCGCGGCCGGCAACCCCCTGGCCCTGCTCGAGCTGGCCGGCGGCCACGACGCCACCGAGCAGGCCTTCGCCGCGCGCGCCGGCGCCCTTCCCGAGGGCACCCAGACGCTGCTCCTGCTCGCCGCCGCCGACACCACGACCTCGCTGGCCGTGATCGGAGCGGCCGCCGGCATGCTCGGTCTCGGCGAGACCGCGCTCGAGCCGGCCGAGACCGCCGGCCTCGTCCACGCGGTCGACGGCCGGCTCGAGTTCCGCCACCCGCTCGTGCGCTCTGCCGTCTACCACGCGGCGCCGTTCGCCGCCCGGGCACGAGCGCACCGCACGCTGGCCGATGTGCTCACCGGCGAGCAGAACGCGGATCGCCGCGCCTGGCACCACGCCGCCGCCGTCCTCGGCACCGACGAGCACGCGGCCGCCGAGCTCGAAGGGACGGCCGGCCGCGCGATCGAGCGCTCGGGTCACGCCGCCGCCTCGTCGGCGCTGGAGCGGGCCGGCGAGCTGTCGCCCGACGAGGCCGACCGCCGCCGGCGGCTGGTCGGCGCTGCCCGCGAGGCCGGCATGGCCGGCGAGCAGGAGCGCGCGCTGGCGATCCTCGATCGCCTGGGCGAGATCACCGAGCCGCCCCTCGTGGCCACGGCGGCGCTGCTGCGCGGCTGGGCGGCGACCGACGTCGGCGCCCGGCTCGACGCGTTCGAGCACTTCATGCAGGCGGTGCGTGTCGGCCGCGAGGCCGCGCCGGCGTTCGCCCTGCTGGCCGCCGTGCGCGCCACCGAGGTGGCGGGCCAGGCACGCACTCCGGAGCAGCTCGCGGAGCTGCGCACACTGCTTCCCACGATCCCGGTCACCACTGACGACGAACGGACCTCGCTCGCCGTCGCGGAGGGGTTCTCGGCCTTCGGCGCCGACGACTACGACGTGGCGTTCCCGATGTTCAAGCGGGCGACCGCACTGGCCCGATCGTCGAACGACGCGCTGACGCTGCTCCACGCGTCGTGGGCGGCCGGGTTCGACGGCGATCTCCTCGAGGGCACGCGGCTGACGGCACGGGCGGAGCAACTGGCGCGCGCCCGCGGCCTGAGCGCCCCCCTGCCCGCGATCCTGATGAGCCGGGCGACGTGGGAGCTGGGGTTGTCGCGGTTCGCGGCCGCGGAGTCGACGGCAGCCGAGGGGCTGACGCTGGCGCGCGAGCTCGGTCAGATCGGGGTCGCCGCGATCATGCTCGCCCTGCTCGCCCGCGTCGATGCCGTGCGCGGGCGCGAGACGGACTGCCGTGAGCGCGCCTCCGAGGCGCTCGCGCTCGCCGAGGCGCGCAACGAGGCGCACCCGAAGTCGGCGGCCGAGACGGCCCTCGCCCAGCTCGACCTCGCCCTCGGCCGTCCGGCCGACGCGCTCGCCCGGCTCCAAGGGATCGTCGCCACCGGCTACGCGCTGCACCGCCACGCCGTGATCGACGACCTCGTCGAGGCCGCCGCGAACGCCGGCCGCCCGGACGAGGCGCTCGAGGCCGTCGCCGCCTGGCAGCGCTGGGCGCGCCATTCCGGTCAGCCGATCGGCGACCTCGTGCTGGCCCGCGCGCGTGCGCTGCTCGCGGGCCCGGACGACGCGGACGCGCGCTTCCAGGATGCCCTCGTCGCACACGAGCGCCTGTCGTGGCCGTTCGCGCAGGCGCGCACGGAGCTGGCGTACGGCGCGTTCCTGCGCCGCGCCCGGCGCCGGACCGACGCCCGCGTGCAGCTGCGGGCCGCGCTCGAGCGCTTCGAGGCGCTCGGCGCCGCTCCGTGGGCCGATCGAGCGGCCGCCGAGTTGCGGGCGACGGGGGAGACCGCGCGCAAGCGCGACGCCAGCACCCTCGACCAGCTCACGCCGCAGGAGCTGCAGATCGCCCGCCTTGTCGCCGAGGGCGGCCGCAACCGCGACATCGCCGCCCGCCTCTTCCTCAGCCCCAAGACCGTCGAGTACCACCTGCGCAAGGTGTTCCAGAAGCTCGACATCGCCTCGCGCACGGATCTTGTGAAGCTCGTCGCCGATGACGCGACACCCCGCGAGCTGGTCGGAGCACCCTAGGCACGACTAGGGATCCGACTCGGCAGGACCCTGATTCGACCAGGGTCGGCTCCTGGGACCTTCTCGGCCCATGAGCACCGCCGTCGCACTCCCCAGGCCGAGAGCCGGCACCGGCCGGCTCCGGTTCGTCTCCTACGAACTCCTGCTGTGGCTCGGGCTGTACCCGGTCTATCTCGCGATCCGCGGCGTGTCGATCGACAGCTTCTCGACCGCCCTCGTCAACGCCCATGACCTGATCTCGCTCGAGCGCAGCCTGTCCATCTTCCACGAGGGTGCCGTGCAGGACGCGCTGTCGGCCTTCCACGGCTTCTTCTCGACCTACTACATGGTCGGCTTCGGGCCCGTCGTGGGCGCGACGCTGATCTGGCTCGCGTTCACGAACCGCGGCTACTACGGCCAGCTGCGGACGGCCCTGTTCGTCTCGCTGGCCTTCGCCGCGGTCGTGTACGCGCTGCTCCCGATGGCGCCGCCGCGGCTGGTGCCCGGCATCGGCATCGCCGACACCGTCGGGCTCGCGGCCGGCCACGACACCGGCTCGCTCGGTGGCCTGATCCCGTTCAACCCGTACGCGGCGATGCCGAGCATGCACGTCGGCTGGAGCCTGCTGGTCGGGATCTTCGGCTTCCGCTCCCTGCGCGGCAACGCGCTGCGCTGGGTCTTCGCGCTCCATCCGGTGCTGATGGCCGTGACCGTCTCGGCCACCGGCAACCACTACTTCCTCGATTCCGCGGCGGGTGTCGTCGTGGTCCTGGTGGCCCTCGCGGCCATCCGCCTGTTCAACCGCAAGGAGAGGTAACCGAAATGGCAACTCGTCTGTTCAAGCTCGGAGGCTGGGCCTTCGAGCACCGTTGGCGCGTGGTCGCCATCTGGGCGACGGTGCTGGTGGCCGTCGTCGCCAGCGCCGCCGCGTTCGGCGGCAAGACCAACGACAAGTTCTCGGTGCCCGGCACCGAGTCGCAGGAGGCCCAGACGCTGCTGGAGGCGAAGTACCCGGCCGCGTCCGGCACCTACGCCCGGCTCGTGTTCGCGGCCCCTGAGGGCGAGAAGCTGACCGACGCCGACAACAAGGCGGCGGTCGAGGCGAGCCTCGCCAAGGCCTCGCAGGCGCAGGACGTCTCGGGGGTCACGAGCCCGTACGAGACCAAGGCCATCACGCAGGACGGTCGAGTCGGGTTCGCCGACATCATCTATCCAGTCCCGGCCGACAAGATCGACGACCAGGCTCGTGCCGAGCTCGAGGCGTCGGCCACCCCGGCCGGGGAGGCCGGGCTCCAGACCGAGTTCGGCGGCGGCCTCGTCACCGACGAGTCGCACGCCAACTCCGAGAGCCTTGGCCTGATGGTCGGCTTCCTCGTGCTGGCCATCACGCTCGGCTCGCTGCTGGCCGCCGGCCTGCCGCTGCTCACCGCGATCATCGGTGTCGGCCTCGGCCTCGTCGGCCTCCAGGCCCTGACCGACGTCATCGAGGTGTCGGAGACGGCCCCGATCCTGGCCACGATGCTCGGCCTCGCCGTCGGCATCGACTACGCGTTGTTCATCCTCACCCGCTACCGCTCCAACCTGCAGGACGGCATGGAGGGGCGTGACGCCGCCGCGCATGCGACGGCCACCGCCGGCAGCGCCGTGGTGTTCGCCGGAGCGACCGTGGTCATCGCCCTGGTCGGCCTGCTCGTCGTCAACATCCCGTTCCTGACCGTGATGGGCATGGCGGCGGCCGGCACCGTGTCGATCGCCGTGCTGATCGCCCTCACGCTGCTCCCCGCGATCTTCGGCTTCGCCGGGCATCGCATGGCCCGTGGCAACCGCTTCGTCAACTGGCGGCCGCGGCGCCGTGCCGAGGGCGCGGACACCATGAGCATCCGCTGGGCGAAGTTCGTCACCCGTCGCCCGTGGGCCGTCGTGGCCGTGTCGGTCGGCCTGCTCGTCGTGATCGCCGTTCCGGCGACGCACATGGAGCTCGGCCTGCCGGACGCCGGCTCCGATCCGGCCGACTCGACGACGCGCCAGGCGTACGACCTGCTCGAGGACGGCTTCGGCCCTGGCTTCAACGGTCCGCTGACCGTCGTCGTCGACGCGCCGAACCTGCCCGCCGATGAGCAGTCCCGCGTGGCCGGCGCGGTCACCGAAGGCCTGAAGGAGTTCGACGGCGTCGCGTACGTCTCCGAGCCCTCCCAGAACGAGGCCGGCGACCTGACGGTCGTGCAGGTGACCCCGACCAGCGGCCCGACCACCCAGGAGACCCGTGACCTGGTCACGGCGCTTCGCGACAAGGCCGACGAGGTCAACGCGGCCAGCGGCATCGACGCCTACGTCACCGGCCAGACGGCGATCAACATCGACACCGCCGACCGTCTCAACGCGTCGCTGATCAAGTACATCCTGGTCGTCGTCGGGCTCGCCCTGATCCTGCTGACGATCGTGTTCCGCTCGATCCTCGTGCCGATCAAGGCCGCGGCCGGCTTCCTGCTCAGCATCGCCGCGTCGCTCGGCCTCGTGGTGTGGATCTTCCAGGACGGCAACCTCGCCGGCATGTTCGGCGTCGCCCAGGCCGGACCGATCCTGTCGTTCCTCCCGATCCTGCTGATCGGGATCCTGTTCGGCCTCGCGATGGACTACGAGGTGTTCCTGGTCTCCCGGATGCGTGAGCACTTCACGAAGACGGGCAGGGCCAAGGAGTCGGTGATCACGGGCTACGGCCAGAGCGGACGGGTCGTCACAGCGGCCGCGATCATCATGACCGCCGTCTTCGCGGCGTTCATCCTGGCGCCGAACCCGATCACCAAGTCGATCGGGCTGTCACTGGCCTTCGGCGTCCTGGTCGACGCGTTCGTGATCCGGATGACCGTGGTGCCGGCCGTGATGGTGCTGCTGGGCAAGCGGGCCTGGTGGATGCCGAAGCGGCTCGGGCGCGTCCTGCCCGAGGTCGACATCGAGGGCGACAAGCTGGGGGCCCAGCCCGCCTAGTACAGCGCGGTCGCGAGCTTGCGTCGCGACTCGCGTGCCAGGGGGTGCTCGACGCCGAGGTCGTCGAGCACCCCCACCACGGCGCGGCGCAGGTCCTCGCGCCGGTCGTCGCCGTTGGCGGGGATCGCCTCGATCAGCTTGTCGAGGCCGCTCTCGGTGTCGCCGGCGTCGAGCGCGGCGAAGGCCTCGCGCAGCTCCGGCTCCTGCTCGAGGCGAATGCGCGCAGCGAGGCCGTCGGCCGCGAACGAGCCCGCCACGTTGCCGAGCACCTCGAGCGCCTCCTCGTCCTCGCCGCGCTCGTGGAGGATGCGGGCGAGCGCGACGGCGGCGTCGGCGCGACCGGGCTCGAGCTGCAGCGCCGTGCGCAGCGCGGCCTCGTCACCGGACTCGACGAGCCCGTCGGCCTCGGAGGGGAGCAGGGCGTCGAGGAACTGCTGGACCTGCGACGGCGGCTGTGCGCCGACGAACTCGGACACGAGCTTGCCGTCCTTGAAGGCCTTGACGGCGGGGATGCCCTGGATGCCGAAGGCGGCGGAGATCTGCTGGTTGGCGTCGGTGTCGAGCTTGGCGAGCGCGATCTTGCCCTCGCGCTCGGTCACCAGCTTCTCGAGCACGGGGGTCAGCTGGCGGCACGGGCCGCACCACTCGGCCCAGAAGTCGACGACCACCGGCAGCTCGCGCGAGCGCTCGATGACGTCCTGCTCGAAGGTCGCCTCGGAGGTGTCGAAGATCACGTCCACGAGAATAGACCTCCATGAGCGAGTTCAAGATCGCCGGCCTCGCCGGCGAGGAGGCGGGCGAGGGCGTCCCGGTGGTGCTGCTGCACGGGCTGACGGCGACGCGCCGGTACGTGGTCATGGGTTCGAAGAACCTCGAGCGCGGCGGGCACCGGGTGGTGATGTACGACGCGCGCGCCCACGGGCGGTCCGACCCGGCCGAGGCGTACGGCTACGGCGAGCTGGCCGACGACCTGCTGGCCGTGCTCGAGGACCGCGGCATCGATCGCGCGGTGCTGGCCGGCTCCTCGATGGGGGCGCACACGCTGATCCGGCTCGCCCTGGAGCATCCGGAGCGCGCCGCCGCGCTGGTGGTCATCACGCCGGCCTTCGACCCTGAGGCCGAGCAGGGCTACGAGCGTTGGGACGCGCTGGCGCGCGGGCTGCGCGAGGGTGGGGTGGAGGGCTTCCTGGAGGCCTACGGCGAGCCGCGCGTGCCGGACTCGTTCCGCGACACGGTCAAGACGGTGCTGCGCCAGCGGCTGTCCGCGCACGAGCACCCCGAGGCACTGGCCGACGCGCTCGAGCAGGTGCCGCGCTCGCGTCCGTTCGAGTCATGGGACGAGCTCTCGCGCCTGGATCTGCCGGTCGTGGTGGTGGCGAGCCGCGACGAGGCCGACCGCGAGCACCCGTACGCGATCGGCGAGCGCTACGCGGAGGCGATCCCGGGCGCGCGGCTCGAGTCCGAGGAGCCCGGCAAGTCCCCGCTCGCGTGGCAGGGCGGCCAGCTCTCACGCGTGATCGCCGAGCAGGCGCGCGCGTAGCGCCGCGCGCAGGTCGGCGTCCACGAGCGCGTTGAGGTCGAGAAGCTCCAGCGTGCGCAGCAGCTCGGCGCGCGCCGTCGTGCCCGCGCGCGTGAGGCCCTCCGTGACCGCCCCCGCGTCGTCGCACAGGCCGGCGCTGAGCTCGTAGTCGGCGGCGATGTGCTCCGGCGCGACGCCGAGCAGCGAGAGCACGAGCATCGTGATCATGCCGGTGCGGTCGCGGCCGCCCATGCAGTGGTAGAGCACGCCCCCGGGACGCGCGTAGGCGATGGCGGTGAGGACGGCCAGGCTGCGCTCCGGGAAGCGGGCGATGTGCGGGGCGTAGTAGACCGGCGTGCCGAAGCGCCAGTCGGCGGCCCACTCGTCCCAGAACTCGCGGTCGGACCCGTCCAGCGGCACGTGGATCGCGCCGATGCCCGGCGGCGCGGGCGCGGCCGCGCGCTCGTCGTCGTTGCGCAGGTCGATCAGGGTGCGCACGCCGCGGTCGTAGAGCGCCGCCCAGGCGTCCTCGGACAGGTCGTCGAGCGAGCGCGCGCGCACGAGCGCTCCCGGCCGGATCGTGCGCCCTTCGGTGGTGCGGATCCCGCCGAGGTCGCGCCAGTCGTCCACGAGCAGCGGTATACCGGAACCGTGCTCCGTGTCATCGCCGCCGCCGTGCTCGGTTCGCGCGGCCTGCTCCTGGTCAGCAAGCGCGCGGCGCCCGACGTCTTCTACCTGCCCGGCGGCAAGCCCGAGCCCGGCGAGGCGCCGCTGGAGTGCCTCGAGCGCGAGCTCGCCGAGGAGCTGGGGGTCGGGATCGAGGGCGCCGAGCCGTTCGCCGAGGTGCACGCGCCCGCGGCTCTGGAGGGCGTGGAGATGTGGATGACGGTCTTCCGGACGCGGCTGGCCGGCGAGCCGGTGCCGGCTGCCGAGATCGCGGCCATGCGCTGGTGGCCGCAGGACCGCGGGCTGCGGCTCGCGCCTGCGGTGCGGGACTGCGTGATCCCGCGGCTGGATCTGCCGGCGTAAGAAACCGCCGCGCCGCCGGTTGAACGGATGTCCACGTCCAAGGAGGACACGATGTCCGTCCGTATCACCCTCATCCTCGCCACGCTCGCCGCCTGCCTCGCCCTCGCGAGCCCGGCGAGCGCCACGCCGGCCGTCCCGACCAGCGTGTTCGACCCGAACGAGACCGGGTGGCTCTCGTACCGCAACCTGACGAGCTCCCAGTTCGCCGCCAAGTTCGCGGCCCTGAAGGCCGAGTACATGGTCATCGACCTCGAGGTCGACGTCATCGACGGCGCGTATCGCGTCGGAGCCGTGTTCAGGCCGAACCCCGACGGGCGCGGCTGGGCCAGCCTGCGGAACCTGTCGCACGACGAGTTCCACGAGCGCTGGACGGACTACCGCGACCGCGGCTACCGGCTCGTCGACCAGGAGACCTACGTCCATGGCGGCGACCGTCTGTACGCCGGCGTGTGGGTCGAGAACCGCGAGAGCTTCGGCTGGGCGTCGTACCGCAACGTGACGTCGTCGCAGTTCTCGGAGAAGTTCGACCAGTACCGCGACCGCGGCTACCTGCCCATCGACTTCGAGGTCTACGAGGTCGGCAACGAGCTCCGCTACGGCGCGGTCTGGGTCGAGAACCGCGAGTCGCTCGCCTGGAAGCTCAAGCGCAACATGACGTCGGCGCAGTTCTCGAGCACGTTCAAGACGTACGCCGACGAGGGCCTGCGGAGCCTCGACTTCGAGGCGATCGAGACCGGCGGCGGCATGCGCTACGCCGGCATCTGGACCGAGAACCGCAGCGGGCGCGGCTGGTACCTGTACCGCGACCTCACCGCCACCGGCTACCGCAACCGCTGGAACCAGCTCTACGACAAGGGCTACCGGCTCGACAACTACGAGAAGTACGACACGCCGTCGGGCATCCGCTACTCCGGCATCTGGCGCCAGAACACGAGCCGCCCGAACTGGCCGCTCCGCACCGACGTCGACGCCCTCGTCAAGGCCGAGCGCGACGAGCACGACGTGCCGGGCATCGGCATCGCCATCGCGCACGACGGGAAGCTCGTCTACCTCGGCGGCGCCGGCGACCAGGACGTCGCCGACGACGTCTGGATGCACAGCGGCTCCGTCAACCGCATCGCGTCGGTCAGCAAGGCGGTCACCGGCGTCCTCGCGATGCGCATGGCCGCCGAGCACCCGTCACTCGACCTCGACGACCCGATCCAGGACTACCTGCCGCAGCTGCCCGCGCACCACACGTACACCGTGCGGCAGGCACTGATGAACCGCAGCTGCCTCGTGCACTACCCCGAGGGCATGTCGTCGCAGAACCACACCGCGTACGACTCCTCGCTCGAGGTCCTCGAGGCGTTCATGGACCAGCCGCTGGCCTGCACGCCCGGCGAGTACGAGTACAGCACCTACTCGTACAACGCCCCCTCGGCGGTGTTCGAAGGCCTCGAGGGGCAGTCGTTCGACCAGATCGCGCTCGACGACCTCACGGTCCCGTTCGGGCTCACGACCCTGCGGACCGAGAACCTCGCCGGCTCGCTTGACCGTGCGACGCTCTACAAGACCAACAACGACGAGTACGCCGGAGACGACACCACGAACAAGTGGGGCGGCGGCGGCTTCGTCTCCTCGTCCCGCGACCTCACCCGGTTCGGGATGGGGGTCCTCGACGGCACGATCATCAGCGAGGACCAGCGCGAGGAGATGTGGGATCCGATCGGCAGCTACGCGATGGGCTGGGACGTCGGCTCGGCCGACAGCGGCCAGCGCGTGGTCGGCAAGGCGGGCGGCCAGCCCGGCTCCAACGCCTACCTGCGGATCTACCCCGACGACGGCATCGTGATCTCGGTGCTGTCCAACCGCCAGCGGGGCGGCCACAGCGCGAGCGCCCTGAGTCGCGAGATCGGCGAGCTGATGCTCGGCTAGCCGGCCTCGACCGCGGCGTCGATGGTGAGGGCGCCCCGCGCCCTCGCCACCGACACGCGGTGGTGCCCGTCGCGCACGGCGTAGCCGTCGCGGACGCGCACGACGCTGATCGGCGGCAGCACCGTGCCGCGGTGCTCGGCCATCCACACCCGCTCCCAGCGGGTCCGGGCGAGCTTGCCGGGCCGGAACGCGCAATCGAACATCGCGGCGCGGCTGGGCTCGACCGTGCCGGCGATCGCGTCGACCGGGATCTCGAGCCGCACGGGGATGCCGCTCGTGCGCCGCTGCGTCTCGTCGTACACCCTCAGGCGCCCGCTGCGGCGGGTCAGCGCGGCGCGGCGGCCGGCGCGGCGCTCCCTGGCGAAGGCGCGCTCGGCGTCCATCTGTGGGGATCCGGTGAGGAGCATGGATCCCAGAATGGACTGAGATCCACGCCCTCACATCGGCAGGATGGAGCGCCTTACGGCGCTGAACCCTTACTCCGTGTCGAAGACCCCTTAGTCCAGGTCGATCCGCAGCACCTCGCCCTTGCCGGCCGTGCGCGAGCGGTTGGACACGTAGAGCTGGTCGTGGCGTCCGACGGCGAGTCCGCCCGGCTCCGTGAGCGTGCCCGCGGGCAGGGAGAGCTTGCGCTTGACCCCGCGCTTGGACACGGTCCAGATGCCGCCGTCGGTGCTGCCGCCGAGGATGTTGTCGCTGTCGAGCTCGAGCACGTACAGCGTCCCGTCGTCGCCGAAGTCGAGATCCATCGCCATCGTGAAGCCGGTCGCGTAGACGGTGTACGCGCCGGTCCGCGGGTTGACGCGGAACACGCTCGCCTCGCCGGCCGGGAACGGGAAGCCGGTGAGCTGGCTGACGTAGTAGAAGCCGTCCGGGCCCTCGACCACGCCGGTCGGGACCGCCTGCATCGGGACGATCGCGCCCGGGATGAACGGGTGCGGCTTCGGGATGTTCGGGAAGATGCTGAGCGCCTCGAGCCGACCGCGGTGGTCGGTGCGGATGACGCTGTTGCCGCCCGCGTCGGCCATCACGTAGCGGCCGTGGTCGACGAGCACGTCGACCGGGTTGCTGTCGACGATCGGGTTGCCGACCTGCGCGTCCGGGTTGAAGCGGTTCTCGAAGGCCCAGGCGTCGGCGATCGGCACGATGCGGTCGTGCGACTTGACCCTGAACAGCCTGCCGTAGAGCGCCGAGATCGG
Source organism: uncultured Solirubrobacteraceae bacterium (assembly GCA_963835525.1). Classification (GTDB taxonomy): domain Bacteria; phylum Actinomycetota; class Thermoleophilia; order Solirubrobacterales; family Solirubrobacteraceae; genus DASSUW01. The sequence continues at coordinate 287,747 of CAWIFM010000004.1, read as the reverse complement.
GTCCTCGGCGACGAGCGTCGGGTCACGCAGGACGAGCACCCCGGGCGGGGCGCCGCGCGTCGGCCCGGTCGGGCCGCCGTTGGTGAAGTACACGTCCCTGCCGTCGACGTAGACGCCGTGCGGGCCGATCGCGTTGTTGCCGCCTTCGGGCGCGAACGAGGCGAGGCCCTTGACGACCCGCTCCTGGCCCCAGCGGCCGATCCGCGTGATCGCGCCGGTCCGGCCCGTGCACGCGAAGCCCTCCGCGCTGTCGAAGCACGACTTCGCCGTGGCGTGGTTGCCGCCGCGACCCGATTCGGCGACATACACGTCACCGTCCTTCGCGACCGCCACGTGACGCGGGTTGTCGAGCTTCTTGGCGATCACGTCGACGTCGATCCCGTGGTGGGCGCTCGCCGGCGCGGCGAACGCGATCGTCGCGGCCGCGGCGAGCGGCAGGCACCAGCGTCTGCTCATGGGCTTCTCCTTGTCTGACATTTCCGGCTCGGCCGATCCTTCCACTACGTCATGCTGAGAGGCAATGGCCGCCGGTTATTCCGGAACGCCGCTGCCGAAGAAGCTCGGCATCAAGCCGGGGCACCGGCTGCTGCTGCTGTCTGCGCCGGAACCGTTCGAGCTCGATCTTCCGGATGACGTGAAGGTGGGGAGGGCCGTGCGCGGGAAGGCGGACGTGATCGTCTCCTTCCACACCGAGCGCGCCGACCTGGCGCGGCGGATGCCCAAGCTGCGCGCCGCCATGGAGCCCGCCGCCGGCCTGTGGATCGCGTGGCCGAAGCGCGCCTCGAAGGCCCCGACGGACCTCACGGAGGACGTGGTGCGTGAGCTGGCGCTCGCCAACCGGCTGGTGGACAACAAGGTCGCGGCGCTGGACGAAAAGTGGTCCGGGCTGCGGCTGGTGATCAGGCTGAAGGACCGCTAGCTTCATTACTCATGACGGACCCGCTTCCCGAGGATCAGCGCCTCAAGGACATCTCCCCGAAGGCGTACGAGCATCCCGCCGACCGCGCCGCCACCGCCGCGCTCCAGTCCATCCCGATGCTCGACCTGGTCGTGAAGAAGCTGATCGAGTTCGGCTACGAGCGGGCGCTGCGCCAGATCCTCCTCTCCGGCTCCGTCAAGCTCGGCCCCGACCAGATCCCGGACCTGTGGGCCGCCCATCGCGCCTCCTGCGCGCGGCTCGACCTTCCCGAGATCCCGGACCTCTACCTGACGCAGTTCCCGATCGCCAACGCGGCGGCGATCGGCGCCGACAAGCCGATCGTGCTCGTCAACTCGCGCGCCTATGAGCTGCTCGACGAGCACGAGATACGGACGGTGCTGGGCCACGAGGCCGGCCACATCCTCTCCGAGCACGTGATGTACCGGACGGCGCTGATGATCCTGCTCAACATCAGCTTCAGCCGCCTGCCGCTGATGACCGGGCTCCCGCTCATCGCGGTCAGGCTCGCGCTGCTCGAGTGGTTCCGCGCCTCCGAGCTGAGCTGCGACCGCGCGGCGACGCTCGTCAACCGCGACCCGCTCGTCACGTGCCGGACGCTGATGGTGCTCGCCGGCGGCATCAAGTCCAAGAAGCTGAACCTCGACAGCTTCCTCAAGCAGGCCGGCGACTACGAGACGGTCGAGCCCGGCTGGGACCGGCTGTCGCGCCTGCGCACCGAGCTCGGCCAGACCCACGCCGCGCCCGTGCGGCGCGTCACGCAGATCATGGAGTGGGTGCGCTCAGGCGACTACGACCGCATCATGGGCGGCGAGTACGTCCGGCGCGGGGACCCGGTGAGCCCCCGCGCCGAGGCCAAGGACGCGGCAAATCACTATGAGGAGCGCTTCCGCGGCTTCTTCAAGGACGTCGACGCCACCGTCGCCAAGGCGAACGAGAAGGTCGGCGACGCCGCGGAAAAGGTCACGGACTGGCTCAAAGAACGGAAGTGAGCTACTCCGCGGGAGCGATCGGGTGGTTGGACATGAAGATGTCGCCCGGGTCGACCTGCGTCTTGACGCGCCGCAGGTGACGGTGGGTGACCTCGTCGTAGAACGTGTGTGAGCCGGCGGTCTCCTCGAAGTTGAGGTAGCCGCGGCCCGCGTCCCACTCGGCCATCGCGTCCTTGTAGACCGGCAGCGCCGTCTGCAGGCCCGCGACCATCTCCGGCGAGGCCGCGAGGCCGCCGCCGAAGAACAGGTACGCGGCCTCGAGCGTGGCGAGCGCGCCGTGGCCGGGCCGGATCTCGCGCAGCGCGCCGCCGAGATGGCGGATCTCGGCCATCATCAGCGTGGAGCCCGACTCCGGGCCGGCGACCGCCAGGAACGCTTCGATCGCCTCGGCCGGCAGGTCGGCCAGCAGCCGGTGCTCGGTCATGACCGGCATCGGCTCCTCGGGGTCGTTGTGCAGGCGCGACAACGCGACCGGCGGCACCATGTCGAAGGTGTCGATCTCGGGCCCGAGGTCGCGCAGCGCCTGGACCGCCTCGGCGCCGAAGGCGCGGTCGCCGAGGATCGCGGCGTCGATCGTCACGAAGTTACGGCCGCGCAGGAACTCGGGGATCTCGGGGATCGGCGGGATCTGCATGATGCGGGCCGAGGAGGTCACCTCGTCCGGCACCGTGAGCGTCCACTCGCGCCACGCGTGCATGACCTCAGCGGCGCGCTCCCACGGCCACCACATGGCGCCGGCGTAGAGCTCGGGCACGGGATACAGCGCGATCTCCATGGCGGTGACCACGCCGAAGCTGCCTCCGCCGCCGCGCAGCGCCCAGAACAGGTCGGGCTCGTTGTCGTGGTCGACGCGGCGCAGACGCCCGTCGGCGGTCACGATCTCGATGGCGACCACGCTGTTGGCGGACAGGCCGTGCTTGCGGCCGAGCCAGCTGACGCCGCCGCCGAGGCTGTAGCCGACGACGCCGACATCGGGCGAGGAGCCGGCCAGCGGGGCGAGGCCGTGCTCGGAGGCGGGCTCGGTGACCTCGAGCCAAAGCGTGCCGGCGGCCACGCGGGCGCGGCGGCCCTCGACGTCGATCTCGACGCCCTTCATGCGCGAGGTGCTGAGCAGGATGCTGTCGGCGAGGTCGCCGAGCGGGCCGGCGTTGTGGCCGGTGCCCTGCGGGGCGACGCGCAGCCCGTTGGCGCGCGCGTGGTCGACGATGGCGACGACGTCCTCGGCGGTCTCGGGGAAGGCCACGAACGCGGGCTGCTGGTCCTTGGCGAGGTTCCAGGGACGGCGGGCCTCGTCCCAGTTCGAGTCGGAGGGGCCGACGACGAGGCGTCCGATGCGGGGGTCGGCGGCGGGGAGAGCGCGGGCGGGGTTCAGCATGCGACGAATCCTCGTTCGCGACCCGCCCGCCGCGCATCGGGGGATTCCCTAACCTCGCCGGCGATGCCCACCACCGACGTCATCGCGTTCGTCCGCTCCGCCCTGCCGCCTCCGCCCGCCCGCGTGCTCGAGATCGGGGCGGGCGACGGGACGCTCGCCGGGGCGCTCACGGCCGCCGGCTACGACGTCGTCGCGATCGACCCGGGCTCCGAGTCGCCCGCCGTCAGGCGCGTGGCCCTGCAGGAGCTCGACGAGCCGCCCTTCGACGCGGCGGTTGCCGTCGTCTCGTTGCACCACGTCGAGCCGCTCGGGGAGTCGTGCGCGCGGCTCGGCGCGCTCGTGCGGCCCGGCGGCGTGCTCGTCGTCGACGAGGTCGACTTCGCGCGCGTCGACGAGCGCGCCGCCCGCTGGTGGCTCGATCGCAGCGGCCACCCTGAAGCGGCGCTGGCCCACCTCGACCACATGCATGCGCTCGCGCGCCTGCGCGACGCGCTGCAGCCGTACTTCGAGCTCGGCGAGCCGGTGCGCGGCCCGTACCTCTATCGCTGGAACATGCCGACCAACGTGCGCGCGGAGGAGGAGGCGCAGATCGCGGCCGGCGACCTTCCGGCCACCGGCGCGCGGCTGGTCGGGATCAGAAGACCTTGAGCGTGCGGTGCCGCTTGATGCCGCCGACCTGCACGGTCACGCGGTACTTCCCGCGCCCGCGCGGGCGCACGACGGTGTTGTAGGCGCCACGCCGCACCCGCACGAGACGGGTGCGCGCCCGCACCCAGCGGCGCCGGCTGCGCACGTCGAGCATGAGCCGCACCTGGGTGGCCGGATCGGCGGACCCGCGCGCTCGCACGCGGCTGCCGAGCCGGATCCGGTTGCGGTTGAGCGTGAGGTTGAGCCGGGCCAGGACGGTGATCTTGCGCGGCGGCGACGCGAGCCGGGCGCGCGTGCCGTCGCCGGCGAAGACGGCGCGCAGGCTGCCGCTGCCCGCCAGCTCGGAGCTGGTGCGCCAGCTGCCGTCGAAGCCCGCCACGGCCGTGGCCACGCTGCGCCAGGCGGCGCCCGCCACGGCCGGCAGGTACTCGACGGTGAGCGCGGCGCCGTCGGCCGGCGAGCCGTCCGGGAAGCGCAGCGAGCCCGAGATCTCGACGGTCTGGACGCCGCGCACCTCCTTCGGTGCGTAGATCGTGATGCCCGAGGCCGGGCCGGCGAACTGGGCGGCGGCGGTCCGGAGCTGCTCGAGCTGCGCGTAGAGCAGGTTGCCCGGGCAGCTCGTGTTGTTGCCGTCGCGGTGGCCGGAGATGCGCTGGAAGGTGACCGGCGTGCCGGCCGGGTAGCGGTTGGTCTCGCCGCCCGCCGAGACGACGACCACCTCGCCGGTCGTCGGGACGCCGTGGACGGAGAGCTTCCAGCCGATCAGGCGCGCGAGCGCGTCCATGCCCTCGGGCGTCTGGGCGATCGAGGTGAAGTCGCCGAGGCAGGCGATGCCCGTCGACGTGCTGTTCCAGCCCTGGGCCTGCGCGCCGACCACGGCCTGGTCGACTCCGCCCGCGCGGCCCTCGAAGATCTGCCCGTACTTGTCGACCAGGAACTGGTAGCCGATGTCGTTCCAGCCCTGCGAGTTGCGGTGGTAGCGGGCGATCGCGAGCACGATCCCGGGCGACTCCTCGGGCGTGTAGTCGTTGGCGGTCACCGTGTGGTGGACGAACGCCACCTGCACCTCGCCGTAGATCGGCGCCTCGCGCGGCGGGACGCTGTCGCCGCCCCACGCGCTGCGCGGGATGATCGCCGGAGGGGCGCCGGCCTGCGCGCGGCGGGCCAGGCGCGTCGACAGGCGCGCGGCCGGCTGCGCTCGCACGAAGCGCGCCCGCAGCTCGCGCGGGGCGCCGCGCAGGCGCAGCTGGAACTCGTCGGCGGCGCCGGTGAAGGCCGGGTCGGTGCCCGCGGGCAGCCGGCCGTGGTCGGGCCCGTGGTCGCCGAGCTCGGGTGCAGCGTCACCCAGCGCGTCCAGCGGCCGCCGCTCTTGCGTGCGCGCAGCTGCGCCTCGGCGTGCGAGCCGTGCGCCCAGACCAGGCCCATCAGGTCGAAGCGCCGCGGCGCGCGCAGCACGCCGGTCGTCCGCCAGCCGGCGGAGGCGGCTCTCGCCTGCGCGCCGCCCAGTTGCATCTCGAAGACATGATCGTCCGCGGCGAGCGCGGGCATGGTGGGGCGGAGGCTGACGGCGGCGGCGGCGAGAGCACCGGCCTCCAGAGCCTGCCTACGGGTGAGTGAACGACGCACGACCAGCTGAAACACGGCGAGCGGTGGAAAGTAGCCGCCCGGCGTTCGGATCCTGCACGAACGCTACCGGCCCGAGCAGTCCGGGCAGGCGCCGCGGAGCACGATGTCGTGCCCGCCGACCGCGTAGCCGAGCCGCTCGCCGACGCCGTCGATCAGGCGCTCCAGCTCGGGATCCTCGAAGGCGTCCATCTTGCCGCAGTGGTCGCAGATGGCGTGGTGGTGGTGCTCGCCGCTGGGGTCGGCGGGCTCGTAGCAGGCGACGCCGTCGACGTCGATCCGGTGCACGAGCTTGAGCTGTGCCAGCACGTCGAGCGCGCGGTAGACGCTGGCCAGCCCGACGCCCTTACCGCCCGGTTTGCGCAGCCGGTCGTGGATGTCCTGCGCGCTCAGGCAGCAGTCCTGGCGGGCGAGCAGGGTGAGCACCTCCTCGCGCGCGCCGCCGGCCCGATGGCCGGCGCGCGAGAGCTCCCGATGGGCGTGATCGGTCCAGCTCACAGTGCGGATGGTAGCGCTTCTAATGCGAACGAGAATGATTTTCAGTAAGCTCAGCCAGTGCTCGCCCGCCTCGTCATCGCGGTGCTCCTGCTGGGGGCCGTCGCGGCCGTCACCGGCCGCGAGGACGAGGCCGCCGGGGGAGACGGCCGCAGGCTCGTGGTCGCCACCACCACGCAGGCGGCGGACCTCGCGCGCAACGTCGCAGGCGACGACGTCGAGGTCGTGGGGCTCCTGGCCCCGAACGCCGACCCGCACGACTACGAGATCCGCCCGCACGACCTGCAGGCGCTGGCCGACGCCGACCTCGTGGTGCGCTCGGGAGGCGACGTCGACGAATGGGTGCTGGAGGCGGGCGGCGAAGCGCCCGTCGTGACCCTGATTCAGGGCGACGACCCGCACTGGTGGCAGGACCCGCGCAACGCCATCGCCGCCGTCGCCGTCCTCGAGCGCGCGCTCGGGACGGACGCGGCCGCCTACAAGGCGCGGCTGCGCGCGCTCGACCGCGCCGTTGCCGCGTGCATCGCCGAGATTCCGGAGGCGCAGCGCAAGCTCGTCACGACCCACGACGCGATGGGCGCCTACGCGCGCCGTTATGGCCTCGAGGTGGTCGGCGCCGTCATCCCGTCGCTCTCCACGCGCGGGCAGCCGTCGGCCGGCGAGGTCGCGGACCTCGTGCGCACGATCCGCGAGCAGGACGTGAAGGCGATCTTCGCCGAGAGCTCCGTGAACGCGAAGGTCGAGCAGGCGATCGCGCGCGAGACGGGCGCGAAGGTCGGCCGGCCGCTGTGGGCCGACACGCTCGGTCCGGCGGGCTCGGACGGCGCCACGTACATCGACTCGATCGCCGCCAACACCCGGGCGATCACCGAGGGCCTGACCGGCGAGGCATGTGATGTTCGAGGCCTTTGAGGCGCCGTTCATGCAGCGCGCGCTGGTCGAGAGCCTGCTGCTGGCCGCGCTGGCCGGCGTGCTCGGCTCGTGGATCGTCCTGCGCCGGCTCGCCTTCTTCACCCACGGCGTCGGCACCGCCGCGTTCCCGGGCCTGGTCATCGCCGGGCCGGCGGGCGTGGCCCCGCAGCTGACCGCGCTGGCCGCCTCGCTCGTCTACGCGGGTGGGGTGGAGGGGCTGCGGCGGCGGCGCGTGGCCACCGACGCGGCGACCGGGCTGGTGCTCGTCGGAGCGCTCGCGCTCGGGGTCGTGCTCGCCTCCGACGTCTACGAGACCGGCGCGGGCGTCGACCGGCTGCTGTTCGGGAGCCTGATCGGGATCAGCGACCGCGACCTGTGGCTCACGGCCGCCGTGGCGGCGGCGGTCGTGCTGCTCGAGGCCTTCGTCCGGCGGTCGTGGCTCGCCCAGGGCTTCGACCCCGGGACGGCGCGGGCGCTCGGCGTCCGCCCGGCGGTCGCCGACGCGCTGCTGCTCGCGGCCGTGACCGCAGCCGCGATCGTGGCGCTGGACGCGGTCGGCGCGCTGCTGGTGACCGCCGTGCTCGTCATCCCGGCCGCGACCGTGCGGCTCGTCGCGCCCAGCGTGGGCACGCTGCAGGCCGGGACGGCGCTGGTGGCCGCCGTCGAGGGCGCCGCCGGCCTGTGGCTCGCCTACGAGCTCAACGTCGGCCCCGGACCGGCCACCGCCGTGCTTGGCGGTGCCGTGTTCGCGCTGGTGGCGGTGCTGCGATGAGGGTCGCGGGTCTGGGCGGCGGCTACGCGCCGGGCGCCGAGGTGCTGACCGGCGTCGACTTCGCGCTCGAGCCGGGGACGATCGCCGCCGTCCTCGGCCCCAACGGCGGCGGCAAGACCACGCTCTTCCGCGCCGTGCTGGGCGAGCTGCCGGTGCGCCGCGGCGTGGTCGAGCTCGAGGGCCGGCCGGCCTATGTGCCGCAGACCGACCGCACGCGGCTCGACTTCCCGGTCAGCGCGATCGACGTCGTGCTGATGGGCGCGTACGGCCGCACGCCGGCATGGCGTCCGCTCTCGCGCGCCGACCGCGACGCCGCCCGCGAGGCGCTCGACCGCGTCGGTCTCGCCGACCGCGCCCGCAAGCGGTTCGGCTCGCTGTCCGGCGGCCAGCGCCAGCGCGTCCTGATCGCGCGGGCGCTGCTGCAGGACAGTCCAGTGCTGCTGCTCGACGAGCCGCTGTCGGGGGTCGACGCGGCCAGCGCGGCGCGGATCGAGGCCGTGTTCGGAGAGCTGCGCGACGAGGGCCGGATCCTGCTCGTCGCCACGCACGACGTCGAGCAGGCGCGCCGCTGGGACCGCGTCGTCTGCCTGAACGGCGAGCAGATCGCGTTCGGGCCGCCGGGCGGCGTCCTCACCACCGACGTGCTCCTGCGGACCTACGGGCCCGAGCTGGTCGTGCTCGAGGGCGGGCGGCGGGCCATCGCGGTCGAGCACCACGAGCACTGATGCTGAGCAGCCCGTTCATGCAGCGAGCGCTCGCGGAGGTGCTGATCCTCGCCGTGGCCTGCGGTCCGCTCGGCGTCTGGGTGCTGCTCTACCGCCAGAGCTACGCCGCGGAGTCGCTCTCGCACGCGATGCTGCCGGGCCTGGTGATCGCCTCGCTGGCCGGCGTTTCGCTGCTGCTCGGCGCGGCGGCCGGAGTGCTGGTCGCCGCCGCCGCGATCGCGCTGGCGGGCCGTGACGAGCGCCTCGGCGGCGATGTCGGCGTGGCCGTGGCGATCGCCTCGCTGTTCGGCCTGGGCGCGCTGCTCGCGCTGTCGCCCGACGTGCCCGCCCGGCTGGGCGAGCTGCTGTTCGGCGACCTGCTGGGCGTGACCGGAGGCGACCTGCTGGAGGCGGCGGCGCTGGCCGGGGCCGTGGCGGTGGCGCTCGCGCTCGGCCACCGGCGGCTCGCGCTGAGCGCCTTCGACCGCGCGGCCGCCCCGTCGCTCGGCGCGCGGCCGGCGCGCTGGGAGCTGATCCTGCTCGTGCTGCTCGCCGTCTGCACGGTGGCCGCGGTGCGCGGCCTCGGCAACCTGCTCGTGGTGGCGCTGATCCTGGCTCCGGCCGCGGCGGCCCTCAACCTCGTGCGGCGGCTGCCGGCCGCGCTCGTCCTGGCGGCCGCGCTGGCCGGGCTGGCCGGCGTCCTCGGGCTCTTCGCCTCCTACCACCTGGACGTGGCGTCCGGCGCCTCGGTCGCGCTCGCCGCCGTCGCCATCTTCCTCGCGTCGCTGCTCGGCTCGACATCAGTTAGGGAGTCCTAATATCCTGCCCGCGAGGTCGGGTTAGGCACCCCTAACGGAGGAAGGATTCGCGATGAGACTGAAGCTGCTGGCTGCGCTGGTCGCCGTGGCCGCCGTCGCCGGATGCGGCGACGACGAGCCGGAGCCGGCCGCCGAGGAGACGCCGGCGGCGGAGCAGGCCGACCTGGGCGCCATCAAGGACTACCTGCAGACCCACACGGCCTCGCTGGAGGAGCTCACGGCGACGCTGGCCGCCGACGCCGAGGCCTATCACGCGCTCGCCGAGGAGGCCGGCTTCGACTACGAGCAGCTGCTCGCGGACAACCGCGAGGAGGTGGCCGGGCTGATCGAGAAGATGCAGGCCACCTTCCAGGAGGCCAACCCGGCCTATGAGGAGATGGAGGGCGTGGTCGCCGGCGTGCCGTCGCTGGCCGACTTCGACGTGATCATCGACGCCGGCGCCGACAAGTCCGACCCCGAGAACGCGGTGCCGTTCACGATCAAGACGCCGGCCGGGAAGGCCTACGAGCAGCCGGGCAACTTCATGTTCCTGACCGAGACGTCGCTGTGGGGGACTGAGGAGCAGTTCGCCGCCAAGGGCGTCGAGCCCGATCTCGACGGCGACGGCAAGGTCCAGTTCGGCGAGGCGCTGCCCGACGCGGACTTCCTGATCGCAGCCACGCGCGACTTCGCGGCGCAGGCGAAGGAGCTCGACGTCGCCGGTGAGGCGTGGGAGCCGACGCCGGAGGACGCCTTCACCGCCCTCGTGGTGATGACGCCGACGATGTCCGAGTACTTCGCGGCGTGGAAGGCCTCGCGCTTCGTGGCCGGCGACAAGGCCGAGGAGACCGCGTTCGTCGCCGCCTCGCGCCTGCAGGACATCGCCGACATCCTCGGCGGGCTCGTGCTCGTCTACGACAACGTCGAGCCGACGATCGCCGCCGACAACCCGGAGCAGGCCGAGCAGACCGGCGCCGAGCTCAAGGAGCTCGAGGAGTTCGCGGCCGGCCTGCGTGACGAGGAGGCCGGCGGGCGCAAGTTCACCGCCGCCGAGGTCGACACGCTCGGCTCCGAGGCGCAGGACCGCGCGGAAGCGATCGCCGGCCAGATCACCCAGGCCGCCGGCAGCCTCGGCATCACGCTGGAGACGTAGTGGCAAAGGCGCTCGCGCTCGTCGTCCTCGCCCTCGCGCTGGCGCCCGCCACGGCGGGCGCCGCGGAGCCGTGGCGCGATGCGACGACGGTGCGCGACGCCCTGTTCGACGCCCAGGCGGAGCTGATCCTGGGCTCGGAGGCGACGGCCGGGCGCCAGGTCGACCGGGCGCGGGACGCGTATCGCGGCGAGCTCCGCGCGGGGATCCGGGCCGCCGACCGCGAGGCGGACGCCGCGGTCGGCCAGGCCCTGCGCGAGGCGGCGACCGCGGCGCGGCGGGGTGACCGCGTCCGGCTCGCCGCGGCGCGCGGCGCCGCGCGCGCCGCGATCCTGCGCGGGTCGTTCGCCGCCACGATGGACGCGGTCGAGCGCGGCGACGCGGCGACCGCGCGCGGCTGGCTGCTGCTGCGCGAGTTCCGCACCGCGACGCGCTTCACACGTCCGGGCGCCGACGCGACGATCGCCGTCCGGCGGCTCGAGGCCGGCAAGCTCGACGCGCCGCGCGCGCACGAGGCGGTCGAGAAGGACCTGCTCGACGCCTACCAGGCGCGCCTGCGCGAGCTGCTCGACGACGCCGCCCGCGGCGCCGACTCCGACCTCCCCGAGCGCCAGGCGGAGGCGGCCGCCCAGGCCGCGGGCTACTTCGAGATCCTCGCCGCCCGCTACGAGGAGGACCGCGGCGCGGCGGCCACCGAGCAGGCGCGCGCCGCCTTCGAGGCCAGGGACACCGCCAGCGCGGCCGAGGCGCTCGAGGGCTTCACCGCGGCGCCGTTCACGCCCGACGAGGCAGCCCGCCGCGCCCAGCAGCTCCTGCGCTTCCTCGCGCTCGTGCCGGTCGAGTACGACCGCGGGGTCAGCGACACCACGGTGACGCTCGACTTCGAGATCCAGGAGGCGGTCGCCTTCCGCACCGGCGCGGTCGCCGCTTTCGCCGACCTGCGCGACCAGCTCGCCAAGCGTGACGCCGCGCGCACCCAGACGGCCGCCGACGGGCTCGATCGGCTCGGCCGGCTGGTCGGCGTCGCCGCCGAGCAGCGCGAGGGCGTGCCGCCGGCCGACGAGGTCGAGGCCGAGACCAAGCGCGTCGAGGACGCTCTGAACGCATCGATGCCGGAGCCGTGGAAGGAGGGCACCGACGAGTCCGACTACGACCTGATCGCGCTCACGCTCGACCGCATGGAGGCGGCGGCCGGCGCCGGCCAGTACCGCCAGGCCGAGCAGGCGCGGCTCGAGGCGTACGCGTTCTTCGAGTTCGGGCCCGAGCGGCGACTCAAGGCGTTCGACCCGGGCCTGGCGCTCGAGATCGAGGGCGCGATCTGGTTCGGGGCGTCCGGCCGGCCCGGCCTGGCGAAGCTGATCGCCGACCGGGCGCCGCGGCGCGAGCTGCGCCAGGCACGGCTCGCGCTCGACGAGCAGCTCGCGGACGCCGCCGCGACACTGGGCGACAGCGCGAGCAGCGCCACCGTCGTGACCAACTCGGCGATCCTCGTCTTCCGCGAGGGCCTCGAGGCGGTGCTCATCCTGGCCGCCATCACCGCCTCGTTCGTCGGCGTGCGCCGGCGGCTGCGACGGCCGGTGATGGTCGGCGCGCTGCTCGGCCTGCTCGCCTCGATCCTCACCTGGGTGATCGCGAGCACGCTGATCGAGTCGCTCGCCACCTCCGGCGAGAAGCTGGAGGCGATCACCGGCATCGTCGCCATCGCGGTGCTCTTACTGGTCACCAACTGGTTCTTCCACCGCGTCTACTGGAGCGAGTGGATCGGGCGCTTCCACCGCAGGCGCAAGACGCTCGAGAAGATCGACCGCACGGGCTTCCTTTCGGCCCAGGTCGTCGGCTTCGTGCTGCTCGGGCTCACGAGCGTCTATCGCGAGGGCTTCGAGACGGTGCTCTTCCTACAGGCGCTCCAGGTGAGCGCCGGCACGGCCACGGTGGTCGAGGGCGCGGCGCTCGGCCTCGCGCTCACGTTCGCGGTCGGCGCGGTCACCTTCCTGCTCCAGCGCAAGCTGCCCTACAAGCGGATGCTGGTCGTGACGGGGGTGATGATCGGCTTCGTGCTGGTGGTGATGGTCGGGCAGACCGCGCGCACGATGCAGGGCGTCAGCTGGCTGCCGATCAGCCCAATCGGCGCCGAGCCGCCGTACTGGCTCGGCGTGTGGTTCGGCGTCTACCCGACGTGGGAGACGATCGGGGCGCAGGTCGTCGCCGCCGTGTTCGTGATCGGCTCCTACTTCGTGGCGAAGGAAGTGAAGGTCAAGCGGCCGGGGCGACGGGCTCGCCGCCGCGCGGAGGCTGCGCCCCCCGCCGCCGACGCACCGCAGCCGGCGCGCTCGTCAGCCACTCGCTAGCGCGGCATCCAGAGCCGCGGCGTAGTCCTCGGGCGCGGTGCCCTGCACGTCGAGCGGCGTCAGCTCTCCGTTCCGGCGCAGGTAGAAGTCGGGCGTGCCGGTCGAGCCGATCTTCCGCGCGAACATCTCGTTGCGCTCGACGGCGGGGTAGCTGAGCGGGTCGTCGGCCGCCGCCACAACGCGGTCCACGTCCAGGCCCTCGACCTGGCCGGCGATCTCGCGCATGAAGCCGGCGTCCGCGTAGTCGCTGTTCTCCGGCCCCTGGTTGCGGTAGAAGTGGTCGGCGAACTGGAACATCAGGTTCTCGCGCGCCGCCTCCGCCGCGGCGCCCGCCGCACGCACCGAGTCGCGCCCGAGGAAGCTGCGCAGCCGCAGCTCGTACGCGACCTTGCCGGTGCGCACGTAGTCCTGGACGATCGTGGGCAGCGCCGTGACCGAGTACTGGGCGCAGAACGGGCACTGCAGGTCGGCGATCTCCACGAGCGTCACGTCAGCCTTCCCGAGCCGCATGCCCTTCTGCGGGATGCCCTCGTAGAGCGCCGCGACGTCCTCGGCGGGCGTGGAACCGGCCGTCGCTGGGCGCCACCGGCGTCTCGTCGTCGGCGCCGTTGCCGGACACCACGATGGCGCCCACGACCATGACGGTGGCGAGCACGACGACGAGGCCGAGTTGGAGGCTACGGGCCATCAGCGGCGATGAGCGTACGGCGCCAACCCTCAAGCAACCCTAAGTAAAGGGGTCAGACCCCCATCTTCGCGTTGAAAACAAGTTTAGGCATGCCATAATTCACTGTATGGCCGCCCATGAGGCAACCGTAGCGGCTCCCGCGCTGATCGCGCGGGGGCGTGCGCGCGGCCGCTTCCGGGCGGCGCTGCCGTTCCTCGGGCCGGCGTTCGTGGCGGCGATCGCGTACGTGGACCCCGGCAACTTCGCGACGAACATCGCCGGCGGCGCCCAGTTCGGCTACCTGCTGCTGTGGGTGATCCTCGCCGCGAACCTGATGGCGATGCTGATCCAGTTCCTGTCGGCCAAGGTCGGCATCGCGACGGGCCGGAGCCTGCCGGAGCTGGCGCGCGAGAGCTTTCCGAGGCCGGTGACGTGGGGCCTGTGGGTCCAGGCCGAGGTGATCGCGATGGCAACCGACCTGGCCGAGTTCGTCGGCGCGGCGATCGCGCTCAACCTGCTCTTCGGGCTGCCGCTGCTGCCCGCCGGCCTTGTCACCGCGGTGGTGGCGTTCGCGCTGCTCGCCCTGCAGACGCGCGGGTACCGGCGGTTCGAGATCGTCATCGCCGGCATGCTCGGCGTGATCCTGCTCGGCTTCGTGGTCGACGCGCTGCTCGTGCCGCACGACGCCGCCGGCATCGCGAGCGGCTTCATCCCGGGCTTCGCCGGCACCGACTCGCTGCTGCTGGCCACCGGCATCCTCGGCGCCACCGTGATGCCGCACGTGATCTACCTGCACTCGGCGCTCACCCAGCGGCGCGTCGCGGACGGCGTCGACCGCGGGCGGCTGATGTCGATGCAGCGCGTGGACGTGTTCATCGCCATGGGCGTCGCCGGCGTGATCAACATGGCGATGCTGGTGATCGCCGCCTCGCTGTTCCAGGGCACCGGCATCGACACGATCGAGGGAGCGCACGCGGGCTTCGGGGAGCTGCTCGGCCCGGGCGCCGCGCTGGCCTTCGCGCTCGCCCTGCTGGCCTCCGGCTTCGCGGCCTCGAGCGTCGGCACCTACGCCGGGCAGGTGGTCATGCAGGGCTTCATCAACCGGACGATCCCGCTCGTCCTGCGGCGCCTGATCACGATGGCGCCCGCGCTCGTCGTGCTCGGCATCGGGCTCGACCCGTCGCGCTCGCTGGTGATCTCGCAGGTCGTGCTCTCGTTCGGCATCCCGTTCGCACTGGTGCCGCTGGTGCTGCTCACGCGCCGCCGCTCGATCATGGGCGCGCTGGTCAACCGGCCGCTCACCACGGCCCTCGCGTCCGTCGTGGCGGCGCTGATCATCGCCCTGAACGGATTTCTGGTCATTCAGACGTTCGCCTAGGGTTTCTTGACTTCGCCGGGGCGCGCCAGCATGCTCGCCGGGCGATGGCGGCACATGCGATGCGGTATCCGCCGGCACCCCGCCGGCGCCGATGGCCTTCCCGCATCCTCGGCGTGCTCGCCACCGCCGTCCTGCTCGGCACCGGGGTCGTGATCGCGCAGATGGTGATCCCGAAACCAGAGGAGCAGGCGGCGACGCCTCCCCCGACACCGTCGCCCGTCGAGGAGAACGCCGCCAAGCTCGGCATGACCCCGGCCCAGAAGGCCGCCCGCCGGGCCGCGGTGACGACGCTCGACGAACAGGGCTTCAGGCCGGTGAAGGTCGCCGACTGGCACCCGGAGCACACCCTGCGCGTGCTGATCGGCCGCGACGAGAGCGGCGCCGAGCGCGCCTTCTTCTTCGTCAAGCGCCGCTTCGTCGGCAACGACGACGCGACGGCCAGCGCCTCGGTGCGGGTCAGCGCCGCGCGCGAGAACGGCGTCACGCTGACCTACCGGCTCTTCGGGGCGACCGACCAGGCCTGCTGCCCGAAGGGCGAGCGCGTCAAGGTCACCTTCCACTGGAAGGACGGCACGCTCGTGCCGGCCGGCGAGGTCCCGCCCTCCTTCGAGCGCGTCCGCTGATCTCGTAGCCTGCACAGGCATGTGCGGGCGCTACACGCTCACCACCCCCGGCGGCCGGGCGCTCGCCGAGCGCTTCGCCGTGAGCGACGAGTTCGAGCCCGCCACGCTCGAGCGCTACAACGTCTGCCCGACCGAGCCGGTCGCGATCGTCGCCGCCGAGGGCGACGCCCGCGTGGTGCGCACCGTCCGCTGGGGCCTGATCCCGCCGTGGGCGCACGAGCTCGGCAAGGGCTTCCAGCCGATCAACGGCAAGTCCGAGACCGCCGCCGACAAGGCGCCGTTCGCCGAGCTGATGGCGCGCCCGGAGCGCCGCTGCCTGGTGCTCGCCGACGGCTGGTACGAGTGGCTGAAGGCCGAGAAGAAGGGCGGAGACCGGATCCCGTTCCGCTACACGATCGACGGCGGCGGGCCGTTCGCGTTCGCCGGCCTCTGGCGCCGCAACCGGATCGCCGGCGAGCTCGTGCTGTCGGCCTGCATCCTGACCTGCGCGGCCAACAGCGTCTGCGCGCCGGTGCACGACCGCATGCCGTGCGTGCTCGCCGGCCCTGACGAGGAGGCGGCGTGGCTGGCCGGCGAGGCGGACGGGCTGCTCGCCCCGTGCGACGCCGGGCGCACGGGCGTCGCACCGGCCAACCCGGCGGTCAACAAGGCCGGGGTGGAGGGCGCGGAGCTGCTCACGCCGCCGCCGCCGTCCGAGCCCGCGCAGCTCAGCCTGGACACCTGACGGACCGCCTTCTGGCAGGGTTCCGAGCTTGAACGAGGGTCAGCTCGTCCTGATCGTCGGGGTCCTGCTCGCAGCCGGCCTCGCCGCGTCGCTGGCCGCCGGGCGGCTGCGCGTGCCCGGCCTCGTGCTCGTGCTGCTGCTCGGGATGACGATCGGCTCGGACGGGTTCGGCTGGATCAACTTCGGCGACTTCGAGCTGGCGCGCCAGGTCGGCGTGGTGGCGCTGGCCTTGATCCTCTTCGAGGGCGGCCTGTCGTCGGGCTTCGGCGAGATCCGCCCGGTGCTCGGGACGTCGATCGCTCTGGCCACCCTCGGCACGCTCGGCACGGCGGCGCTGACCGCCGTCCCCGCCGCGCTGCTGTTCGACCTCGAGCCGATCGAGGCGCTGCTGCTGGGCTCCACGGTGGCCGCCACCGACGCCGCGGCGATCTTCGCCGTGCTGCGCGTATCGACGCTGCGGCGCAAGCTGGCGCGGACGCTGGAGGGCGAGTCGGGCATCAACGACCCGATCGCGGTGCTGCTCGTCATCGGCTGCATCGAGGCGCTCCAGCACCCGGACTTCGGGCTGGTCGACGCCGTGCTGCTGGCGCTGCGCGAGCTCTCGATCGGGTTCGTCGTCGGGCTGGGCGTGGCGGCCTTCGCCGTGCTCTTCCTGCGGCGGGTGACGCTGCCGTCGGCCGGTCTCTATCCGGTCGCCTCGGTCGCCACCGCGTCGCTCGCCTTCGGCGCGGCCCAGTCGTTGCACGGGTCGGGCTTCCTCGCCGTGTTCCTGGCCGGGCTCGTGCTCGGCACGGCGTCGACGCCGGCCCGGCGCACGGTCGTCACGTTCCACGAGGGACTCGGCTGGGTCGCCCAGCTCGGCCTCTTCCTGACGCTCGGGCTGCTCGTCTTCCCGGAGCAGCTGGTCGAGATCATCCCCAAGGGGGCCGCGATCGCCTTCGTCACCGCCGCGATCGCGCGGCCCGCCGCCGCCGTCCTCTTCACCCTGGCGGCCGACTTCAACCTCCGAGAACGGCTCATGCTCGGCTGGGCCGGCCTGCGCGGCGGCACCCCGATCGTGTTCGCGACGTTCCCGGTGACCGAGCTCGGCGCGACGGAGGGGATGCTGTACTTCAACGTCGCCTTCTTCGTCGTGCTGCTCTCGACCGTCGTCCAGGGCACGACGATCGAGCCGGTCGCGCGCCTGCTCCGGGTCACCTCGGACGAGGCGGCGCTCCCGGTCCCGCTGGTCGAGCCCGTGCTGCTGAGCCGGCTCGGGGCCGAGGTCGTGCAGTTCCCCGTGCGCACCGGCTACGCGGTGGTCGGCCATCCGGTGCGCGAGCTGGGGCTGCCGCGCGAGGCGCTCCTGAACGTCATCGTGCGCGGCGACCGGGCGATCCCGCCACGCGGGTCGACGATCGTGCAGGCGGGCGACCAGCTGCACCTGATCGTGCGCCAGGAGGTGGCCGTCGAGTTCCAGAACCTCCTCGCCCAGTGGCGGGCCGGCCCGCTGGAGGCTCACAAGCGGCCGCGGCCGCGCGTGCTCAGCCGACCGGCGGTGACGTCGGTGCGTCCGTGGGGCTCCGAGGACGGCGACCCGGCGCGGCCGTCGGCTGTGGCGGGCCTCGAGGTGGTCGACCAGCTGCGGACCCGGCGCGACGAGCCGGGCGCGCTCGTTGCGCTCGCCGACGGCCGCTACGCGATCACCGGCAAGCTGCTGGCGGTCGGGCCCGCAGGCGAGCTGCAGGGGATCGCCCGGCGGCGCCTCGCGAGTGCCGAGTCGCCGGGCGACCGCGCGTGGTGGCAGGAGATCGTCGGCGCCCTAGCCCGGTAGCGTCACGGACACCGAGGTGCCGCCGCCCGGCACGGGGGAGAGGGTGAGCGTGCCGCCGACCGCCTCGACGCGCTGGATCGAGGAGGCGAGTCCGATGTGGCCCTCACGCAGCGCGGCCGCGAGCCGGCCCTCCGGGATCCCGCTGCCGTCGTCGGCCACCTCCAGCTGGATCGCGTCCTCCGTATGCCGCACGCTCACGCGCACGCGCGAGGCGGCGGCGTGCTTGGCCGCGTTCGTCAGCAGCTCGCGCGCGAGGGCGATGACGAGGTCGTCGCGCACGCCGTGCGCCGACGGGTCGATAGTCAGCTCGTAGGCGAAGGCGCCGTGGCGGGCCTGCTGGTCGGCGACGGCGCCGAGGGCCGACTCCAGGCCGGCGACCTCGAAGGCCACGGGGTGCAGGTCGACCATGATCTCGCGCAGCGCCCCGATCGCGCGGCCGATGCCGGCCTGCGCGCGCTCGAGGTGCGCGCCGCCGTCCGGCAGCCGCAGCAGCTCCTGGTTGAGCGCGAGCAGGTCCTGCAGAGGGCCGTCGTGCAGCATCTCGGAGATGTCGCGCCGGGTGCGCTCCTCGGCGTCGAGCGCCTGGGCCACGAGCCTCCCGCGCGCGGCGGCCTGCTCGGCGACCTCATCCTCTGCGCGCAGCCGCGCGACGGCGCTGTCGAGCACGTTGGCCACCGCCTGCAGGAACATGACGTGCTCCCGCCCGACCGCGCCCGGATGGACGGAGTGGGCGGCCAGCGCGCCATAGGGCGCGGCGGGGTCGCCGATCACCACCGCCGCGCTGCTGCGGACGCCGGCGCCGGCCAGGACCACGGGCTGCTGGAAGCGCCGCTCGGCGTCCCAGTCCTCGATCACGACCGGCTCGCCGGCGACCAGCGTGGAGCCGGCGTGCGAGGCGCTGCCCACCTCCGCCTCGCGGCTGCCGATCTGCTCGAGCGGCCAGCCCAGGCCGGCACGCAGCAGCAGCCGCTCGCCGCCCGGCACGACCTCGAAGACGCTGACGTGGTCGAGCTCCAGCGTGGCGGCCACGATCTCGGTCGCACGCTCCATCAGCTCGTCGAGCGGCAGCCCGCCCAGCGCCGCCTGGCCGAGCGCGGCCACCGCGCGCTGATGGTCCTCGGCGCGCTTGAGCTCGGTGACGTCCTGGGCGAAGCCCTCGATCCCGGTGAGCGCGCCGCCCGGGCCGAACAGCGGCCCGCCGCTCGAGCGCAGGATCCGCTGGCTGGCATCCGGCCTCCGCTGCCGGAAGTGCAGGTCGAACGGCCTGCCCTCGCGGATCGCGTCGCGGACCGCTCCGCGCAGCGCCTCGCGACTCTCGGGGGCGACCGTCGCCAGCCACGCCTCCCAGTCCGGCGGCCCGGCGGCGGGGTCGAGACCGGCGAGGCGGAACAGCTCGGCCGACCAGCTCCAGGCGTTGCGGCGCGAGTCCCAGCGGTAGCTGCCGAGCCCGGCGAGCTCCTGCGCCTGGTCGAGCCGGGCGCGGCTGGCCCGCAGACGGGCCTCCGCGGCGTCGTGCTCGGTGACGTCGACGGCGACGGTGGCGACCAGCCGGCGTCCGGCGCGCTCGAGCGGGTACCAGCTCCCGACCCACGCGCGCCCGGCGCCCGTGAGCTCGATGCCGGTGAGCGCGCGGCCGGAGGCGAGCGCCTGGCGCGCGCCGCCCTCGACGCCGACGCCGCTCAGCGACGGCGAGCGCAGCAGCTCGCGCAGCTCGTCGTCGTGCACGGCGACGCCTACCGGGGCGCCGGACTCGAGCGTCGACAGCAGCGCCGACGCCTCCGGCCGGTCCAACCGCCTACTCCAGCAGGCCGCTCTCGAGCGCGACTGCGACCGCGCCCGCGCGGTCGTAAACGCCGAGCTTCTCGAACGAGCTCAGCAGGGTGGTGTTCACGGTCGCCGAGCTCAGCTGCAGGTGCCCGGCGATGTCGCATGCCGACCGGCCGTTGGCCGTGAGCGTGAGGATCTCCCGCTCCCGGGTAGTCAGTTCGACCGGATGCACGCCGACACGTGACACCGCCGCGCAAGATAGCGGGTCAGGCGGCGGAAGGCCGCATCTACCACCCCGCAAACTGCAGGAATTATTCGACGGCCCAGCCGACGCGGCCTTCGCCGGCGGCCACCAGCTCGGCGCAGATCCTGGCCGGCGGCGTCTCCTTCGCCAGCAGCGCCACGGCTCCCGCATCGGCCGCCTGGGCGGCGATCACGCGGTCCGGCGTGCCGGTGATGAGGACGACGCGCGTGGCCGGCGCCGAGCCGTCGGCGTGCAGCCGGCGGCAGACCTCGAGCCCGGTCAGGCCCGGCATGCGGATGTCGAGCAGCGCCACGTCGGGCTGCAGGGCGACCACGCCGAGCAGCGCATCGTTGCCGTCGGCGGCCTCGCCGACGACCTCGAGCGCCGGGTGCTCGCCGACCAGCCTCGCCATGCCGCCGCGATAGCCGGCATGGTCGTCGGCGATGAAGACGCGCATCCGGCGCGAGCTGGATCCCGTTCCGTCGGTCACCCGACCGTATTGTGGTACGCCGTCAAGCAGTTCCTCTACCCCCGTTCGGCGAGTAACTGCCCAGTTCGGGGCCGCGGGAACCGCCTACGGCGGCGGAAGCTCGGCGCGGGCGCGCGTCCCGCCGCCCGGCAGCGGCTCCAGCGCCAGCCGGCCGCCGACGGCGGCCACGCGCTCGGCGCTGGTGGCGAGCCCGATGTGGCCCTCGGCGAGCGCCTCGCGCTCGCGTCCGGCCGGGACGCCGCCGCCGTCGTCGGCCACTTCGAGCACGACGCCCCCGGGGACGCTGCGCAGCGTGAGCTCCACGCGTGACGCGCGCGCGTGACGGGCGGCGTTGGTGAGCAGCTCGCGGGCGACCGACAGCAGCAGCTCGTCGCGCTGGCCGATCGCGGCCGGATCCACGTCGACCTCGACCTCGAAGCCGCCGGCGACCGACTGCTGGGCGGCGACGGCGCGCAGCGCGGCGTCGAGCCCGCCGTAGGCCAGCACGGTGGGGTGGAGGGCGACCATCACCGCGCGCAGGCGCGCGACGACGTCGCGCAGCATGGCGCGCGCCGGCTCGGCTCCCGGCGCGTCGCCGAGCGCCCACAGGTCGTGGCCGGCGGCCAGGATGTCCTGCAGCGCGCCGTCGTGAAGGCTCTCGGACATCGAGCGCCGCGCGCGCTCCTCGGCGTCGAGCGCCTGTGCGACCAGCCGCCCGCGAGCCGCCGCCAGCTCGGCGATCTCCTCCGCCGCGCGCCGGCGGGCGACGCCCTCGGCGAGCACGTTCGCGAGGCTCTGCAGGAAGCCGATGTCCTCCTCGCGGAAGCGGCCGACGTGGTCGGCCACCGCCATCAGGATGCCGAACGGCGCCTCGGCCCCGCCGACCACCACGCACGCGCCGCTGTGCAGGCCGAGCGAGCGGCCGATCTCGGGCGAGAAGCGGGTCTCCGTCTCCCACTCGTCGACCACCACCGGGCGCCGCAGGCGCAGCGTGTACCCGGCGAACGACCCCTCTCCGGCGGGCAGCGCGAGCGGCATCGCCTGCTCCATCGACGGCGCCAGCCCGCGCAGGACCAGCTCGCGGCCGCCCGGGTCGAGCTCGTAGACGGCCACGCGCCGGACGCCGAGCGTCCCGGCCGCCGCTCCCGTCACCTGCACGATCAGCTCCTGGATCGGCGCGTCGCCGAGCGCCAGGCGGTCGAGCTCGGCCACCACCTGCTGCTGCGTCGTCGCCAGCGCCAGCTCGCTGATGTCCTGCGCGAAGCCCTGCAGCACGTCGCCCTCGCCGCCGCGGCTGACGAGGTCTCCGCAGACGCGCAGCGTGCGCATGGTGCCGTCGGGCTGGGGCACGTCGTGGCGGAAGTCGAGCGACGCTCCGGCGGCGATCGCACGGCGGCCCTCGCCGCGGATCGCGTCCGACAGCTCGCGCTCGCGCGTCCCCGGTGAGCTGCAGCAGCTCGGGCGACTGGACGGCGACCCCCGACTGCGGCCAAACGACCCACCAGCCCATGCGGGCCATCCGCTGCGCGTCGGCCAGCCCGCGCTCGCTCTCGCGCAGCGCGGAGTCGGTGCGCGCGTGCTCGGTCACGTCGACGGCCAGGACCGCGGCCAGGCGCCGCCCGTCGTGGTCCAGCGGCCGCGCCGACGCCGCGAAGCGCCGCCCTCCGGGCCCGTGCAGCTCTCGGCCCGTCACCGGTATGCCGCCGGCGAGGACCTCGCCGGCGAGCTCATGGATCCCCGCCACGCCGGCCAGCGCGGCGGACCGGAGCATCGGCTCTCCGTCGGCCGCGACCAGCGCGAAGCCGACCGGCGCGCCGGCCGCCAGGCCCTCCACGAGGGCGGTGGCCGCGAACTCCTCCTCCGGGGCCATGACGAGTTTCTACCCCGTCACAATGGCGCGCGTGGACCCCCACGCGATACTTGGCGTGCCGGAAGGCGTGGATGAGCGAGAGCTGACGGCCGCCTACCGGGCCCAGGCCAAGCTCTGGCACCCCGACCGGGGCGGGGGGAGGAGGCGGCGCGGCGGATGGCCGAGATCAACGCCGCGTACGACCTGCTGCGGGCGGGGATCGCCCACGCCCACGCCCACGCGGCGCGGCCGCCGAAGCGGCGCAGCGGGCGCGGGAGCTGGCTCCCGGAGCCGATCCGGCGTGCGCTCGGGCCCGAGCTGCTCGAGGCGCTCGCCCAGTCCGAGGCGGTCCGGCTCGTGACTCCGGTCAGCACGTGGGCGAGTCCGCGGGCGGTGCTCGCGGTCACCGAGCGGCGCCTGCTGTGGCTGCTCGACGACGCTCCCGTCGGCCGCGTGCGCCAGCTCGCCTTCCGAGACGTCGCCAGCGTGTCGCTGCGCGTCAGGCGGCGCGGCGCCACGCTCAGCCTGCGGACCACCGGCGGACGGCGCTACAGCTTCGCCGACCTGCGGCCGCCGACGGCGGCCGTGATCGAACGTCACCTGCGTGACGCTCGCTGATCCGCTGCCTCAAGCGCCACTCAGCGCTTCCGATCAATCGGGCGACCAACTGAACTCTCGACGTAGGGGCAGCCGTACCAGCCATGTCTGTTTTCACCAACTTGAAGCTCGCGGTGCGTCTCGGCATCGCCTTCGGGGCCCTGGCCGTCGCGCTGGCGATCACCGCCGCGCTGAGCCTGAACGGGCTCGGCAAGATCGACGCGAACGCGAGCGAGCTGTCGGACCGCGACGTCGCCGCGCTCCTGCAGCTCGTGACGCTCAGCGAGGACTTCCTGGCCACCGATGGCGACGTCGTGCGCCACCTGTACGTCGAGGACGGCGACCTGAAGGCCCAGGACAAGCGGGCCAAGAAGATCGAGGCCTGGGAGGCCGAGGCCGGCGAGGCGCTCGCCGGGCTCGAGTCCAAGCTCGAGGGCGAGGGCGCGAAGGCCACGCTTGCCGAGTTCACCGCCGGCTACGAGAAGTTCGCGGCCGCGGCCGACGAGGCGGTCAAGCTCTCGCGCCAGGAGACGGTCGACGCCGTCGAGGAGCGCGACGGCTCGCGCACCACGTACCTCGAGGAGGTCCTCCCGGCGCTCGAGGGTCTCGACGTGGTCCACGACCGGCTCGAGGACGCCATCGCCGCGCAGGCGGCCGAGCAGGCCGAGGAGGGCGCCGCCACCGCCGCAAGCGTCGAGCACACCGTGCTCATCGTGACCATCGTGGGCATGCTGGTCGCGCTCGCGCTCGCCTTCGTGATCGTCCGCAGCGTCACCCGTCCCGTCGCTGCGCTCGGCAGCCGCCTTCGGTCGCTGAACGAGAACTGCCTCGAGAACCTGTCCAACGCCCTGAACGCGGTCCGCCACGGTGACCTCACGGTCCCGGTGTCGCCGGTCACCTCGCCGCTCGAGGTCTCCAGCCGCGACGAGATCGGCGAGCTGAGCCGCACGTTCAACGAGATGCTCGACAAGGCCGAGAGCTCGATCGAGAGCTACAACGAGATGCGCGAGCAGCTCGGCTCGCTGATCGGCGAGGTCTCGGCGAGCGCCGGCACCGTGTCGTCCGCCTCGCAGCAGATGGCGTCCACGTCCGAGGAGGCCGGCCGCGCCGTCGGCGAGATCGCCTCGGCGGTCGGCGACGTCGCGATGGGCGCCGAGCGCCAGGTGCGCATGGTCGAGACGACCCGCGAGGCCGTCCAGGAGGCCGCCACCGCGGCCAGTCGCAGCGCCGACACCGCCCGCGAGACCTCCGAGGCCGCCGAGCAGGCGCGCGCGGTCGCCCGCGACGGCGTGCGCGCCGCCGAGCAGGCCAGCGGCGCGATCCGCGGCGTGGCCGAGTCGTCGGCCGAGGTCGCTGGCGCGATCGAGGACCTGTCGGCCCGCTCGGAGCGGATCGGCGGCATCGTCGACACCATCACGGGCATCGCCGAGCAGACCAACCTGCTCGCTTTGAATGCCGCCATCGAGGCCGCCCGCGCCGGCGAGCAGGGCCGCGGCTTCGCCGTGGTTGCCGAGGAGGTCCGCAAGCTGGCCGAGGAGTCCCAGGACGCCGCCGGCCAGATCTCGGGGCTGATCGGCGAGATCCAGGCCGAGACCCAGAAGGTCGTCGTGGTCGTCGCCGAGGGCGCGAAGCGCACCGAGGACGGCGTCGCCACGGTCGAGCAGGCCCGCGAGGCGTTCGAGCAGATCGGCGCCGCCGTCGAGCAGGTCGGCTCCCGCGTCGTGGAGATCGCCGCCGCCGTGCAGCAGATCTCGGCCGAGGCCGAGCGCGCTCAGAACGGCATCGGCGAGGTCGCCGCGGTCGCCGAGGAGTCCTCGGCGTCGGCCGAGCAGGTCTCCGCCTCGACCCAGCAGACCAGCGCCTCCACGCAGGAGATCGCCGCCTCCGCCCAGGAGCTGGCGCGCACGGCCGAGCAGCTCGAGCAGCTCGTGTCGCGCTTCCGCGTGACTGTCTAGCGCCCGCTGCGCCAATGCGGGCGATTGCGATCGCCCTCGACGGGGTCTCGGTAAGCCGGGTCGGCCTCGGCGAGCGTCGCCAGCATGGTCTGCTCGGGATCCTCGGCCACCCATTCCGGCACGCGGCGGTCGAGCTGCTCGAGCACGGCGCGGGCAGCCGAGGCCTGGCCGGCGGCGAGCGCGTCGCTCGCGAGCACGGAGGTGAGCGCCGCGTGCAGGGCGCGGGTGCCCGCCTCGTCCAGCTCGATGCGGATCCGCCTGGCCGCCACGTCAGGTCGAGCGCAGCCGATCGCCCGCCGCCACGGCGAGGCAGTCGGGGCACAGGCAGCGCTCGAAGTGCTCGCGCAGGACCGCCAGCCGCTCAGGGGTGAGCGTCACTTCCTTGCACCAGCAGGCGCCCTCGCGGGCACCGCAGCCGAACTCCCTGCCGCACGACTCGCAGGTCTCCGTGATCATCCGAAACCACCATAACCGCCCGCCTTGACGGCGGCTTCCGGGGCCGCATAGGGTCCGCACGATGCCGGGCGAGACCCTGCCTCCGGAGGAGCCGGATCCCACCGACGAGGACCTAGAGGACGTCGACGAGCTGGACGACCTGTCCGAGTTCGAGGACCTCGACGACGAGTACGACGACTTCCCAGCGGACGACGAAGGCTGAAGAGGTTGCGGCCGGGCGGGCCTTCGAGGACCCGCCCGGACCGCCCGGTCATGGATCACCACTGCACTACTACGTCCCAGGACTTGTGTCGTGTGCCTGGGTGGCGTCGACACTCCCGGCCACCTGGACCGGCCGCCGGCCCGTGGACCGGCGCGTTGCCACGGTTGGGGCCTCGCGGCTCCCGCGGCCGAGTGGGCGATCCGCCGGATGATCCAGGCTATCGCGGCGGCGACTCAGGCCGCACGTTCGAGCATCCAGCGCGACAGTGACGCCGGCAGCTCGGGCGCCGCGGCAGCCGCGGCGAGGCCGTCCTCGTCGAGCATGATCGCCTTCGAGACCTGCGCGACGGTCACGCCGTGGGAGGGGTGGTCGGTTATGTCAACCTGGTCGTCGGCCCCAAGCTCGCCCTCGGCGAGGATGCGCAGGTAGGCGCCCGGGCGGCCTGCCCGGGCGAACAACTTGACCATCTGGGGATCGCCGAACCGCAGGCCCAGCTTGAAGCACGGCAGCCGCGGCTGGCAGACCTGCAGCTCGACGCCGCCGATCCGCCAGCGCTCGCCGATGACGGCGCCGCTGACGTCGACACCCTCGACGGTCAGGTTCTCGCCGAACATCCCGGGCGGGACGTCGCGGTTCAGGCGCGCGGCCCACCACAGCTCATCCTCGCGCGCGTACGCGTACACGGCCTTGTCCGGGCCGCCGTGCACGGTGCGGTCGGCCTGGTCGTCGCCGTCGAGGTTCACGCCGGCCACGCGCACGCGCCCGCCGATCGGCGCCTTGCCGATCGCGCTCATCACTGGCCGCCCGCGCCGTACGGACACCTGCTTCGGACGGCCGACGTTGACGGAGAGGAGGCGGCCGGACATCGCCCCGGGACTCTACGAGGCCGCGCTCCGCTGCTCGTCTTGAATGCCTTCTAACGTGCATTATGGATAATGGAAACGAACGATTTGCAGGGGAAACGTCAACGGCTTGCATTGAGGGAGGCTCGGAAGGCGGCCGGTTGCGCATCGTGGAAGTCGAAGCGCCAACGAGCTCGGGCTCAAGCGCCGTGGGGTTGTCTGGTGTCGCTATGCGTGCACAAACAACCCCAGCCTGCACGTGCACTCGTTTTCAGGGCCCAATCGGCGCCTCGACTTGCGCCATGCGGAATCGCGACCGCGCGAAGCAACCAACCCCGCCTCCCTACAAGCGAGAAGTTCGTCCCGACGAGCCCCTCAGAGTTCTCTCAAGATCCCCGGTCTAGACTCGCCCGCATGGCGGAGGCTGCCGTGCTGCTCGTCGACGACGACGCTCCTATCCGGCGGATGCTCGAGCGCACGCTGACCGCCGAGGGCTACGCGATCACCGCCGTGGCCGACGGCGGCGCCGCGCTGGCGCAGGTCGAGCGCTCGCTGCCCGACGTGATCGTGCTCGACGTGGCGATGCCGGGCCTCGACGGCCTGGCAGTGACGCGGCGGCTTCGCTCCAAGGGCCTCGCCGTCCCGATCCTGCTCCTGACCGCCCGCGACGCGCTGCATGAGCGCGTCGAGGGCCTGGACGCCGGCGCCGACGACTACCTGGTCAAGCCGTTCGAGGTCGAGGAGCTCACGGCGCGCATCCGGGCGCTGATGCGCCGCAACCAGGGCGAGACGCTCGCGCATGCCGACCTCGTGCTCGACCCCGACAGCCTGACCGCCCGCCGCGGCGGCCGCGCGGTGGCGCTCACGCGTCGCGAGGCCGAGCTGCTCGAGCTGCTGCTGCGCAACGCGCGCGGCGTCGTCACCCGCGAGCTGGCGCTCGAGCGCGTGTGGGGCGACGGCGAGGCGGGCGCCAACGTCGTCGACCGCTACGTCGCCTACCTGCGCCGCAAGCTCGGCGACCCGCCGCTCATCCACACGGTGCGCGGCGTCGGCTTCAAGCTCGAGTGAGCCTCCAGGCTCGCGTGGCGGCCGCCGCCGCGGTGGCCATCGTGGTGGCCGTCGCGGCTCTCGGCATCGCCGTGCTCGCGCGGCTTGACAACCAGCTCAACGACGCGCTGGACCGCCAACTCCGGGCGCGGGCCACCGAGGTCGCACGGCTCGCCGCCTCCACCCCGCAGCTGCTCACCGAGCCCGGCACGCTGGAGGGCCGCCTCGGCGGCAGCCCGCTGCTGGTGCAGGTGATCGACCCGCGCGGGCGCATCGTCGCGCGCTCGAGCGGGCTCGGCAGCCGCGTCCTGCCCGATGCCGCCGCCACCGCCGGCGCGCTCGAGGACCGGACCGCGGGCTACGGCGACGCGCAGCTCGGCCCGGACCCGGTGCGGCTGTACGCGGCGCCGCTGGGCGAGCTGGGCCGCGGAGCCGCGCGGGGCGGCGCCGTCATCGTGGCCGGCACCACCACGGAGATCGAGGACACGCTCGACAGCACGCGACGCTTCGTGCTGCTCTCCTCGCTCGTCGCCGCCCTGCTGGCCGCCGCGCTCGCCACGGGCCTCGCCCGCCGCGCCCTGCGCCCGCTGCGGCGCCTCTCCACCGGCGCGCGCGAGATCGAGCGCACGGGCGACGCCGCGCGCCGGCTGCCTGACCCGCACATGCGCGACGAGGTCGGCACGCTGGCCGAGACCCTGAACGCCATGCTGGCCTCGCTCGAGCGTGCCCGCGCGGCCGAGCAGCGCTTCGTCGGCGACGCGTCGCACGAGCTGCGGACGCCGCTCACCGCCCTGCGCGGCAACCTCGCCTACGCGACCAAGCACGGCGCCGACCCGGAGGTGCTGGGCGACATCGAGGCCGACGCGGCGCGGCTCGGCGTGCTGCTCGACGACCTGCTGGCGCTGGCGCGCGAGGACGCCGCGGCCCCGGCGCGCGGCGAGCCTGTCGACCTCGCCGAGATCGCCCGCGAGGCCGGCGCCGACGACGTCACAGCCGAGCCGGCGATCGTGCTCGGCGAGCACGCCGCGCTCGAGCGCGCCGTCGGAAACCTGGTCGCCAACGCCCGCCGCCACGGGCAGGGCCGGGTGGCCGTCGCGGTCGCAAACGACGGCGACCGCGCGCGCCTGAGCGTGAGCGACGAGGGGCCAGGCCCCGAGCAGCCCGAGCATGCCTTCGAGCGCTTCTGGCGTGGGCCCACCGGCGGCTCGGGCCTCGGCCTGGCCATCGTGCGCGCGATCGCCGAGCGCCACGGCGGCACCGTCACGGTGACCGGCTCGCGCTTCGTCATCGACCTGCCCGCCTCTCACGACTCTCTCAAAGCGTGAACGTAGAACGACGGCATGACCCCCGCACATCGCGTCCTCATCGTCGGCGGAGGCTTCGGCGGCCTCTACGCGGCGAAGGCACTCAGACGGGCGCCCGTCGAGGTCACCCTCGTCGACCGCGCCAACCACCACCTGTTCCAGCCGCTCCTCTACCAGGTCGCCACCGGCATCCTCACCGAGGGCGAGATCGCCCCGCCGCTGCGCGGCGTGCTGCGCCGCCAGGCCAATGCACGCGTGCTGCTCGCCGACGTCCGCAGCTTCGACCTCGACGCAAGGATCGCCCACGCCACCGCGCCTGACGGCGGAGAGCTCGAGCTCGGCTACGACAGCCTGATCGTGGCCGCCGGCGCCACCGGCGGCCTCAAGACGCTCGACGACGCGCGCGAGATCCGCTCGCAGGTGCTGCGCGCCTTCGAGCTCGCCGAGCTGGCCACCGACCCGGCCGAGCAGGCCGCCTGGCTGCGGTTCGCCGTCGTCGGCGGCGGGCCGACCGGCATCGAGCTGGCCGGCCAGGTCGCCGCCCTGGCGCAGCGCACGCTGCGCTCCGACTACCGCGCCATCGACACCCGCAGGGCCACGATCTCGCTGATCGAGGGCGGCCCGCGCGTGCTCGGCGAGTTCACCGAGCCGGTCCAGCGGCGCGCCGCGAGCGACCTCGCCGAGCTCGGCGTCGACGTCTGGCAACGCGCCCGCGTCGTCGACATCGATGACGAGGGCGTCGACATCCTGTCCGCCTCGGGTGCGCTCGTGCGCGCGCCCGCGCGCACCGTGCTGTGGGCGGCGGGCGTGAAGGCCTCGCCGCTGGCCGAGGCGCTCGGACCGGTCGACCGTGCCGGTCGCATCGCGGTCGAAGACGACCTCACGCTGCCCGGCCGCCCCGAGGTGCTCGCGATCGGCGACATGGCCGCCCTCGACGGCGTGCCCGGCGTCGCGCCCGCCGCGATGCAGCAGGGCCGCCACGCCGCGCGGACGATCCGGCGCCGGCTGGCCGGCCGCGACACCGAGCCCTTCCGCTACGTCGACAAGGGCC
Source organism: uncultured Solirubrobacteraceae bacterium (assembly GCA_963835525.1). Taxonomy (GTDB): domain Bacteria; phylum Actinomycetota; class Thermoleophilia; order Solirubrobacterales; family Solirubrobacteraceae; genus DASSUW01. The sequence goes on along the minus strand of CAWIFM010000004.1, from coordinate 258,006 downwards.
GGCTCGCGGTGATCGGCCGCAGCCGCGCCGTCGGCACCGCCTTCGGCATCCGCTTCACCGGCCGGCTCGCGCTGCTCATCTGGGCCGTCGTGCACGTCCGTTACCTCGTCGGCTGGGGCAACCGGTTCGTGACGCTCACGCGCTGGCTGTGGAGCCTGCTCGCCCGCGACCGCGGCCAGCGGGTCATCTCCCCCACCCCTCTCAAAGAACTCTCAAAGACCGCGCCTACAACACGCGTCACCATCTAAGAAGGACCTCCTCCCCATGAGACATCTCCGCACCGCCTCCACCACCCGAATCGTCACCCTGCTGGCCGCCGTGGTCGCGCTCGTCCTCACCGCGGGCTTCGCCCAGGCGGCGCTCGACTCGGACCCCAAGCCCGATCCGAAGCCGCTCGACCGGGCGATCCTCGACGCGGTCAACGCTCCCGCGGTCGACGGCGTCTCCGCGCGCGTGACGTTCACCAACGGCATGCTCCCCTCCGGCTCCCTCCCCCACGGCGCCGTCTCCCCGCTCGCCGCGGGCGCCGAGGGTCGGGTGTGGCTGGCCGGCGACGGCCGCATGCGGCTCGAGCTGCAGTCCGAGGCCGGCGACGCCCAGATCGTGGCCGGCGACGACCGCCTGACCATCTACGACAGCTCGTCCGAGACCGCCTACGTGCTCCCGGTCGAGCGCGGCGAGCAGAAGCAGCGCGAGCATGAGCCGGCGACGCTCGCCGACATCCGCAGCGGCCTCGACAGCCTGGCCGAGGCGTGGAGCCTGTCCGGCGCCCAGCCGACCTCGACCGCCGGCCGGCCGACCTACACGGTCCGCATCGCGCCCAAGGACGACGGCGGCCTGCTCGGCGCGGCCGAGCTCGCCTGGGACGCGCTGAACGGCGTCCCGCTGCGCGCCGCCGTCTACGCGCAGGGCCAGGACGAGCCCGTGCTCGAGCTCGCCGCCCATGACGTCTCCTACGGCGCGATCCCCGGCTCGACCTTCGAGGCCGATCCGCCGAAGGGCACGCGCATCGTCGAGATCGACCCCGTGACCGGCACCGACGCCCACGGCCGCCCGACCCGCGTGCACGGCGTCGACGCGGTGCAGGAGCGGCTCGGCTTCGAGCTGAGCGCCCCGAAGGAGCTGGCCGGCCTGCCGCGCACCGAGGTCCGGCTCGTGAACGCGGGCGGGCAGCCCGCCGCCCTCAGCGTCTACGGCGAGGGCATGGGCGCCATCGTCGTGCTCCAGCGCGAGGCCGGGCCCGAGCGCGATACCGGGTTCCAGCTGCCGGAGATCAACATCGACGGCGCGACCGGCACCGAGCTCGCCACCCCGCTCGGCACGCTGGTCACCTTCCGGCGCGGCGACGTGAGCTACGTCGTGGTCGGCTCCGTCCCGCCGGTAGCCGCCGAGAACGCGGCGCGGGGGCTCGGATGACGGCGGCGCCGATCGAGGCCCGCGGGCTGGTCAAGCGCTACGGCGACATCACGGCGGTCGACCACGTCGACCTCAACGTGGGCGCCGGCGACGTCTACGGCTACCTCGGACCCAACGGGGCCGGCAAGACGACGTCGCTGCGCATGCTCCTCGGGCTGATCCGGCCCGACGAGGGCTCGGCGCGCCTGTTCGGCCGCGACCCGCTGCTCGAGGGCGCTCGCGCCCTCGACGGCGTCGCGGGCTTCGTCGAGGCGCCGCGCTTCTACCCGTACCTGAGCGGGCGCCGCAACCTCGAGCTGGTGGCGGCGCTCGACGGCGACGGCGCCGAGTACCGGATCGGCGAGGCGCTCGACACCGTCGACCTCGCCGACCGGGCCAAGGACAAGGTCGGCGGCTACTCGCACGGCATGCGTCAGCGCCTCGGCATCGCCGGGGCGCTGCTGCGCTCCCCGCGGCTGCTGCTGCTCGACGAGCCGACCACCGGCCTCGACCCCGCGGGCATGCGCGACATGCGCGCGCTGATCCGTCGGCTCGCCGACCAGGGCATCACCGTCCTGCTCTCGAGCCATCTCATGGGCGAGGTCGAGGAGCTGTGCGACCGCGTGGCGATCGTCGGCTCCGGCCGCGTGATCTACGAGGGCCCGCTCGCCGAGCTGATCGCGAGCGCGACCGGGCGCTACGAGCTGCGCACCACCGATGACGCGCAGGCCGCGGAGATCGCCGCTCACATCGTCACCCAGACCTCCGACGGGCTCAGCTTCACGGGCGACGAGCGGACCGCCGCGGAGCTGTCGATCGCGCTCGGCCGCGCCGGCGTCGGCATCACCGCACTCGTCCCGCACGCGCCCACGCTGGAGGAGCTGTTCCTCGAGATGACGGAGGGTCCCCGATGAGCAGCGTCGCCGTGCCCCGCGCCGCGACGGCCGCTGCGCGCGCCCGCCGTCCCGGCGTCACCGCCGTCTACCGCTGGGAGCTGCGCAAGCTGCTGGCCCAGAAGCGCACCTTCATCGGCCTCGGCTCCGCTCTCATCGTGCCGCTGATCTTCGTGATCGCCCTGGTGGCCGACAACAGCGATCAGGGTCCCGACGGGCTCCCGTTCGGCGGCCTCGTGCGCGAGACGGGCTTCGCCGTCCCGCTGGTCTGCCTGGCCTTCGGCGCGTTCTGGCTGCTGCCGCTCATCACCGCCCTCGTGGCCGGCGACATCGTCGCCACCGAGGACCACAACGGCACGCTGAAGACGATCCTCACGCGCTCGGTCGAGCGCTGGCACGTGTTCACCGGCAAGGTGCTCGCCGCGCTGACCTACACGGCGGCCGTGCTCGCCATCTACGTCGGCGTGGCGCTCTTGGCCGGCGGGCTGATCTGGGGCTTCGACCCGCTCACCTCGCTGTCGGGCACGGAGATCTCGCCCGGCCGGGCGCTGCTGCTCACCGGCCTCGGCACGCTCGCCTACCTGCTGCCGATGAGCGCGATCGCCGCGATCGGGATCATGCTCTCGACGGTGACGCGCAACTCGGCGGCGGCCGTGGTCGGCACGCTGATGGTGTCGATCTTCGTGCAGATCATCGGCTCGATCTCGGCACTCGACGCGCTCGACCCGTACCTGCTGTCGACGCAGTTCAATGCCTGGCAGGGCATCCTGCGCGAGCCGACGGACTGGGACCCGATCCTCCGCTCGGCCTGGGTCTGCGCCCTCTACGGGCTGCCGGCGCTGGGCTGGGCGCTGCTGCGGTTCGTGCGCCGTGACGTCGCGGGAGGCTGACGCGGATATCGTGACCGCGGATGCGTCACCAGCTTCGCCCTCTGTTCGACCGCGTGGTCATCAAGGAGCTCGACCCCGACCGGGTGCGCCGATCGGGGCTCGTCGTCCCCGCGGGTGAGCACGAGCCGCCGCCCCAGCACGGGATCGTGCTGACCGTCGGCCCGGGGATCGACTGGTGGGAGTCGGCCGGCGTGGCGATGCCGGTCAAGGCCGGTGACCACGTCGTCTTTCCCGCGTCGGCGGGCGTCTGGATCGAGGTCGAGGAGGAGCGCCTGCTCGTCTGCCGCGTCGGCGAGCTGCTCGGCGTGATCGAGCAGGTCACCGACTGGGAATACTCCGAACGGTGATCTCGCTCGAGGAGCTGCAGCTCGCCGCGCGCAACCACGGCATGCCGCTCGAGGCGCTCCGCCACGAGATCACGCCGGTCGGGCTGCACTACCTGCTCACCCACTACGACATCCCGGCCGTGGACCCCGGCGCCTGGCGGCTCACCGTCGACGGGCTCGTGGACCGCCCGCTCGAGCTGACGCTCGACGAGCTGCGCGGCCGCGAGACGGTCACGATGCCGGTGACCATGGAGTGCGCCGGCAACGGCCGGACCCAGCTCGAGCCGCACGTGGTCAGCCAGCCGTGGATCACCGAGGCGATCGGGACGATGGAGTGGACAGGCGTGCCGGTGACGGCGCTGCTGGCCGAGGCCGGCGCGACGGGCGGCGAGATCGTGTTCACCGGGCTCGACCGCGGAGTCGAGGGCGGCGTCGTGCAGGACTACGCGCGCAGCCTGTCGCTCGCCGACTGCGACGGCGCGCTCCTCGCGCACGGCTGCAACGGCGAGCCGCTGCCGCCCCAGCACGGCTTCCCGCTGCGGCTGATCGTGCCCGGCTGGTACGGCATGACGAGCGTGAAGTGGCTGACGCGGATCACCGTGCAGGACGAGCCGTTCGAGGGCTACCAGATGGTCACCGGCTACCGGATCAAGCGCGACGAGGACGATCCCGGCACGCCGGTCACGCGGATCGAGCCGCGCTCGCTGATCACGCCGCCGGGCATCCCGGACTTCATGACGCGGCGGCGCTTCCTGCCGCCCGGCCCGGTACGCCTGGACGGCCGCGCATGGTCGGGCTGGGCCCCGATCGAGCGCGTCGAGGTCAGCGTCGACGCCGGCGCGACCTGGCGCGACGCGGAGCTCGGCGATCCGCCCGGTCCCGCGGCGTGGGCGCCGTGGGCGCTCGAGTGGGACGCGCCGGCCGGCGAGCACGTCCTCTGCGCCCGCGCGCACGACGCCGGCGGCCGCAGCCAGCCGGTCGAGCCACCGTGGAACGTCGGCGGCTACGCCAACAACGCGATCCAGCGCATCCCCGTCACCGTCCGCTGAGCGGCTTCGATCGCCAGGTTTCCCGGGACTCCGGAACGGCCTGCGAAAACTGGTCGGGTTGGCCCATCCGCGCAACCTGACGTTCGCGCGCGCATAGGACGGGTACGCAGCGGGCAGGTGCAGCGATCTGAGAAGAGCTGGCCGGCCAGTCCGGAGCACGTCCGCGCGGCCCGCCACGAGGTCTGGGAGGCGGCGATGCGCGCGGGCGCCCAAGAGGCCGTGCGCGAGGCGGCGCGGCTCGCGGTATCCGAGGCGGTCAGCAACGTGGTCGTGCACAGCTACCGGGACACGAGCCCCGGCGCCTTCACGCTCAGCGTCGACTGGAGCGGCGGCGACCTGCGGGTGACCGTGCGCGACGACGGCTGCGGGATGGCGCCGCGCATGGACAGCCCGGGCGCCGGCCTCGGGCTGCCGCTGATCGCCAGCCTCGCCGAGAGCTTCTCGGTCACGGCGCCGCCCGGCGGGGGCACAGAGGTCTGCATGACGTTCCCGCTGCTCAAGGCCGCGTGAGCGCCGGGGTCGCCACCGAGCGGCCGTGCCCGGAGTGCGGATCGACGGTGCCGGGCGCGACCGGCTACCCGGAGTGGTGCGATTGCGGCTGGAATCTGGAGCCGCCGCCGGTGCGCGAGGCGCCCGGCGGGCGCTTCGCGCGGCTCGCGGAGCGGGCCGGGCGCCGATCCGGCGAGCGGATGGCGCGCGAGCTGCTGGAGGCGGGCAGCCTCGAGCCGCGCTGGACGCCCGCCACGCTCGCGGCCTTCGCGGTCGCCGGCGGCGTGCACCTGCTCTCGCTCGCGCTCGTCGCCGGCGGCATCACGGCGATCGCGGTCGAGTTCCCGAACGTCGTCTCGATCCTCATCGGGCTCGCGATGGCCGGCACCGGCGTGATGATGCGCCCGCGTCTGAGTCGCCTGGCCAACGATGCCCGCCCGCTCGATCCAGCGCGTACTCCGGCCCTGCACGAGCTCGTCGCCGCCGTCGCGGACGCGCTCGACCGCCCGCCGCCCGATCTCGTGGCGGTCGACGCCTCGTGGAACGCCTACTGGGACGTGGTCGGCCTGCGCCGGCAGCGGGTGCTGGTGCTCGGCCTGCCGCTGCTGGCCGCCCTCGAGCCGCCGCAGCGCGTGGCGCTGATCGCGCACGAGCTGGGCCACGATCGCAACGGCGACGTGAGCCGCACTCTCGTGGTCGGAGCCGCCGTCGGGGCGCTCGACCAGCTCTCGTCACTGCTCCAGCCGAACGATCGCGACCGCTGGGACGAGCTCGGTCTCGACTGGGTCGCCAACGGGCTGATGTGGATCGTCTCGCGGCCGGTCGATGCCGTTCTGTGGCTCGAGGCGCGGCTCTTGTACCGCGACTCGCGGCGGGCCGAGTACCTCGCCGATGCGCAGGCGGCGCGCGCGGCCGGCACGGCGGCGGTGGTGGCGCTCCACGAGCGGCTCCTGCTCGAGTCGCAGTTCCTGCTCACGGTTCAGCAGGCGGCCCAGGCCGACGACGCCGCGGCGCTGTTCGCGCGCCTGCACGAGGCGCTGGACGCGATGCCCGAGCGCGAACGCGAGCGCCGTCGCCGCGTCGCACGGCTCGAGCACGCGCGGCTCGACGCCACGCATCCGCCGACCGCGCTCCGGATCGAGCTGCTCGAGGCCCGCCCGGCGCTGGCCCCCGCGGTCACCCTCAACTCGGCGTGGTCGGCCCGGATCGACTCCGAGCTGGCGCCGCTCGAGCGCGAGGTCGCGCGCGAGTCGCGCGCGAGCTGCTCGACAGGCACCGCAGCGCGCTGTACTACGGCTGACCGAGCGTGAGCCGCTCGCCGGCGCGCAGCACGCGGTACGGCTGACCGAGCCGCTCGCAGGCGGCCACGAAGGCGTCCGGCGGCTCTGTGTTGAACTCGAACATCTCGAAGTGCATCGGGACGGCCAGGCGCGCCCCGATCTCGTGCGCCAGCGCGGCCGCCTCTTCGCCGTTCAGGTTGCCGGCCACGCGCCGCCCGGGCACGCGGCCGTTGATCGGCAGCAGCGCGACGTCGATCCCGCCGCCGACGCGCTCCGCCATTCCCTCGTAGGGGATCGTGTCGCCCGCGTGGTAGAGCGCGAACGGGCCGCAGCGCACCACGTACCCGAGGTGCAGCATCCGGCCCTCGTCATCGCGCTCGATCTCCTCGTGGGCGGCCGGGACGGCGGTGATCGCGAAGCCGGAGATCTCGATCGTCTGGCCGTCGTCGATGCCCGTCGGCTCCCGGCCGGCGCGCTCGCGCGCCAGCTCGCGGTGCGCCTCGGGAGCCACGAGCTCGGCGCCCAGGGCCCGCAGCGTGTCGGGGTCGAGGTGGTCGGTGTGCCCGTGCGACGCCGTCACGACGTCGACGAAGCCGAGGCGCCGGGGCTCGATCACGAGCTCGGTCATGCGCACGTGCGGCTTGTCGGTGTCCGCGTACTTGCGGGTAAGCGAGTCCGACAGGTACGGGTCGAGCAGCAGATGCCGCCCGTCGTGGGCGACCAGGAAGCCGCTCTGCCCGAGCCACCAGAGGTCGAGCGGGCCGCCGGCGGCCTGCACGTCGGCGAGGAACGCCTCGCCGGCGCGCAGCGGACGGATCATGCCGGGCATCATGACGGAGATGATCGTGTTCACCGGCGAGCGGCTCGACCGCGCAGCCGACCGGCGGACCGACCCGGAGTGGGTCGCCGCCCAGGCAGAGAGCGCTCACGCGCGCGCGGTGCTGGCCGGCGACGACGGGATCCACGTGACCGAGGAGCCGCGGCTCGCGCTGCTGCCGCTGGCCGCGCTCGAGGCCCGCGAGCCGCTGCTGCTCGGGCTCGACGCCACCGGGCCCGTCTTCGCCGTCGACGCCAACGGGGACTCGGCCGCGCCGGTCTCCGCCGCCGATCAGCGCTGGACCGCGCGGGGCGCGATCGCCGCACAGGGCGAAGGACCGCCGGACCCGGTCACGGGTACGCGGCCGCTCGGCCTGCGCGCCGCGGCGGCCGTCCTCCCCCACGCCGACGCCGGCCTCGCCGCGCACGCCGCCGCGCTCGTCAACTGGCACCGCCACCACCGCCATTGCTCCGTCTGCGGCGCGCCGACCGCGGTCGGCGACGGCGGGATCGTGCGCCGCTGCGCGAGCTGTCGCACCGACCACCACCCGCGCACCGACCCGGTGGTGATCATGCTCGTCACCGGCGGCGACCGCGTGCTGCTCGGACGCCAGCCGACCTGGCCGGCGGGCCGCTACTCGGCGCTCGCCGGCTTCGTCGAGCCGGGCGAGAGCCTTGAGGAGGCCGTCGCGCGCGAGGTGCGCGAGGAGGCCGGCGTCGAGGTCGGCCCGCCGGAGTACGTCGCGTCGCAACCGTGGCCCTTCCCGAGCTCGCTGATGCTCGGCTTCACGGTCCCGTGGGTGTCCGGCGAGCCGCGCCGGATCGACGAGGAGCTGCAGGACGTGCGCTGGTTCGACCGCGCCGACGTGGCCGCCGCCGCCGAGGAGCGCGAGGGCGTGCTGGGGCTCCCTCCGCGCTTCGCGATCGCGAGGCGGTTGCTGGAGACATGGCTCCAGCGCTAGCCTGCGCATTGGCGTGACACTGGAGGGGTGGATCTTCATGGTCGGGCTTCGCGTCTTCGACGTAGGGGCACTGATCGTCTGGCTGATCTGGTTCTTCCGGCTGCGTGACGACGACGACGATGCCGACGACGGCCGCGGCGGCGGAGGCAACGCGCCGGAGCCCGATACGCCCAAGGGCCCGCCGGGCGGCCTGCGGCTGCCGCTGCCTGACGCCGCCCCGTGGCCGACGCGCCGCCGCGACCACGGCGGCGAGCTCCGCCCGTCGCCCGCGACCAGCCGGCGCGGCGTGCCCGAGCCGGTGCCCGCGCGCGCACCTGTCAAAAGACGTTAAAGCCGCTCGGCATTATGTAGATTGCGGTCCATGGCTCGACTGACGCCGGACCCAAGCTTCTACCCCTCCCCCGGGAGCGCCGCGCAGGCGCCGCCGGAGACGCTCGCCTACGTGGCGACGCTCAACACGGACAGCTCACCTGACGCGATCGCCGTGCTCGACCTCGAGGCGGGCGAGATCGTCGGGCGCTTCGAGATGCCCAACGTCGGCGACGAGCTGCACCACTTCGGCTGGAACGCCTGCTCGTCCGCGCTGTGCCCGTGGGCCGCCCATCCGCACGTCGAGCGCCGCTATCTGCTCGTGCCCGGCCTGCGGTCCTCGCGGATCCACGTGCTCGACGTCAAGGACGACCCGCGCTCGCCCAAGCTCGTGAAGGTCATCGAGGCAGACGAGATCGCCAAGAAGGCCGGCTACAGCCGCCCGCACACCGTCCACTGCGGCCCCGACGGGATCTACGTCTCGGCGCTCGGCAACCCCGAGGGCGACGGGCCGGGCGGCATCTTCCTGCTCGACCACGACAACTTCTCGGTCAAGGGCGCCTGGGAGGACGACCGCGGGACGCAGGAGCTGGCGTACGACTTCTGGTGGCACCTGAACTACGACACGGTCATCACCAGCGAGTGGGGCACGCCCAACATGGTCGAGGACGGCCTGGTCGGCGAGCTGCTGCTGGGGAACAAGTACGGCCACAAGCTGCACGTCTTCGACCTCAAGACGCGTCGGCACCGGCAGGAGATCGACCTCGGCGCCGAGCACCAGATGGTGCTGGAGCTGCGCCCCGCGCACGACCCGTCGAAGACGTACGGGTTCGTCGGCGTCGTCACCTCGACGGCCGATCTCACGGCGTCGATCTGGCTCTGGGAGCGCGCGGCGGACGGCAGCGTGTCGGCCGAGAAGGTGATCTCGATCGCCCCCGAGCCGGCCGAGGCCGAGCAGCTCCCGCCGATCCTGCAGCCGTTCGGCGCCGTCCCGCCGCTGATCACCGACATCGCGCTGTCGGTCGACGACCGCTCGTTGTACGTGTCCTGCTGGGGCACCGGCGAGCTCAAGCGCTTCGACGTCAGCGAACCCGCGGCAGCCGCGCGAGACCGGCTCGGTGCGGCTCGGCGGGATCGTGGAACGCGCCTCGCACCCGGCCAGCGGGCCGCTGAACGGCGGGCCGCAGATGGTCGAGGTCAGCCGCGACGGGCGCCGCGTCTACCTCACCAACTCGCTGTACGCCGCCTGGGACAAGCAGTTCTACCCGGAGGGCATCGACGGCTGGCTGGTCAAGCTCGACGCTGGCGAGGACGGCTCGCTGACGCTCGACCCGGACCTGTTCGTGCCGTTCTCCGGCGAGCGGCCGCACCAGGTGCGCCTGCAGGGCGGCGACGCGTCCTCGGACTCCTACTGCTTCCCCGACTGACATGGACCTCTGGGCGCTGCTGGTGATCGCGGCGCTCGGCGCCTATCACGGGCTCAACCCCGCGATGGGCTGGCTGTTCGCGGTCGCGCTCGGCATGCAGGACAAGGACCGCAAGGCCGTGCTGCGGGCGCTGCCGCCGATCGCCCTCGGCCACGAGCTGTCGCTCGTGATCGTGGTGGCGGCGGTGCTCGGGCTCGGGCTGCTGGCCGACCCGTCGGTGCTGCGGCTCGCGGCCGGCATCGCGCTGATCCTGTTCGGGATCTTCCGCTTCGCCAAGCCGCGCGCGCACTTCCGCTGGACGACGATGCGGGTGAACCGGCGCGAGCTCGCCTGGTGGTCGTTCCTGATGTCCAGCGCGCACGGCGCCGGGCTGATGGTGGCGCCGGTGCTGATCGGCGGCGGGGCGGCCTCGGCGTCGGCGCACGACCATGCGCTGGAGGCGACGGGCGACGGCGCCGCGCTGCTCACCGGCGCCCTCGGGCTGCTGCTCCACGTGGGCGCGATGATCGCGGTGATGGCCGTGGTGGCCGTGCTGGTCTACGACAAGCTCGGCGTGGCCGTGCTGCGCAAGGCATGGATCAACCTCGACGGCGTGTGGGCGGGCGCCTTCGTGCTCGCCGGAGTGCTAACCCTGTTCACGTGACCGAGGCCTGCTCCGTCCTCGCCGAGCGACTCGGCGAGGACCTCGCGGGGACCGCGCCGAAGGCGCGGCGGTTCCTGCTGCTCGAGCAGCCGGGCCCGTGGACGGGGCGCAACGCGGTGACCCACTCGGATCTGGACGAGGGGCTGGCGCGCGAGCTGCTCGCCTTCGCGGACGAGGCGGATCTGAAGATGCACCTGGTCCGGCGCACGTCGCGGCGGACGGCGCTCGAGCGGCGCTCGTGCTTCGTGGCCGACACGAGCGGCCCGTGGCTGCGCCGGTTCGAGCTGAGCGACCCGGCCGAGGTCCTGTCGCTCGACCTGCAGTCCGGAGCCGTCGCCGGGCCGCTGTACTTCGTCTGCACGCACGGCAAGCGCGACCCCTGCTGCGCCCGTCGCGGGCGGCCGCTGGCGCGCGCGCTGCGCGCGGCGCGGCCGGACGAGACGTGGGAGATCGGCCACATCGGCGGCCATCGCTTCGCCGCCACGTTCCTCGCCTTCCCGCACGGGCTCTGCTTCGGCCGCGTGCCCGCCGCCCGCGGCCCGGAGATCGTCGCGGCCCTGGAGGCCGGCGAGATCGTGCTCGAGCACTTCCGCGGGCGGGCCGGCGACCCGCCGGTCGTGCAGGCGGCCGACGTGCTCCTGCGGCGCCGGCTCGGCCTGCGCGGTATCGGCGACGTGGCCGTCGAGGGCGTCGACGGCGACACCGTGACGCTGCGCACTCCCGCCGGCGTGGAGCGGGTCGTCGTGACGCGCCGCGAGGCCGAGCCGCGCCCGATCTCGTGCGGCGACGAGCCGGAGCCGGTGCCGGCCTTCGAGCTCGCGGCCTGATGCGCGCGGCGCTGCTCCGGCAGCCGGGCGAGCCGCTGGAGACGGCCGAGGCGCCCGAGCCCGAGGCGCGCGACGGGCAGCTGCTGCTGCGCGTGCATGCGTGCGGCGTCTGCCGGACCGACCTGCACCTGCGCGACGGCGAGCTCGAGCCCGGCCACCTGCCGCTGATCCTCGGCCATCAGATCGTGGGAGTCGACGAGGACGGCCGGCGCCTCGGCGTGCCGTGGCTGGCGTGGACGTGCGGCGAGTGCGAGTACTGCAGGAGAGGGCGCGAGAACCTGTGCCTGCGCGCGCGGTTCACCGGCCGCGACGTCGACGGCGGCTACGCCGAGTACGCGGTGGCGGACGAGCGCTACTGCTTCCCGCTGCCGGACGGGATGAGCGATCTCGAGGTGGCGCCGCTGCTGTGCGGCGGGCTGATCGGCCACCGCGCGCTGCGGCTGGCCGGCGACGGCGTCCGGGTCGGGCTCTACGGCTTCGGCGCCGCCGCCCACATCGTGTGCCAGGTCGCGGACCACGAAGGCCGGCGCGTGTTCGCCTTCACCCGCGCCGAGGACACCGACGCCCAGCTGCTGGCGCTGTCGCTGGGCGCCGAGTGGGCCGGCGACGCGATGGCGCTGGGTCCCGAGCCGCTCGACGCGGCGATCGTCTTCGCCCCCGTCGGTGAGCTCGTCCCGGCCGCGCTGCGCGCCACCGCGCCCGGCGGTGTCGTGGTCTGCGCGGGCATCCACATGTCCGACATCCCCTCGTTTCCCTACGAGCTGCTGTGGGAGGAGCGCGTGCTGCGCTCGGTCGCCAACCTCACTCGCGCCGACGCCGAGGAGTTCCTGGCGCTGGCGCCTCAGGTGCCCGTGCGCACCCGCGTCAACGCGTTCGCGCTCGACGAGGCCGAGCACGCGCTCGACCTGCTGCGGGCGGGCCGCATCGAGGGCGCCGCCGTCATAGATCTGCGGCGGTGAGCTGGTTGTCGTAAGGCGCCTTGCCGGCGAGCTTGTAGGCGCCGCAGCGGGAGGCGACCTCGAGCGCCTTCTCGATCGGCAGATCCGCGGCCAGCCCGTAGGTCAGGCCGGCCGCGAACGAGTCGCCGGCTCCGTAGGCGTCCTGCGGCGGACCGGGGAGCTGCGCCGCCTTGAAGCGCCCGGTGGCCTTGTCCTCGCCGACCCACTCGCCCCCCTCCTTGCCCGCCGTCGAGACCACGATGTCGGGCGCCGGGTCAAGGTGCTCCTCGGCCTGCTGCTCGCCGGGGTCCTTGGCCGACCGGACGAGCGCGTCGAGCATCACCCGCGAGGCGCGCAGCGTGTCGTACGCGCGCGGCGTGGCGACCACCCTGCGTGCCCGCCGCGCCTGCTCCAGCGCGCCGACGTCGCCGCCGCTGAAGTAGACGCCGTCGACCTCGTCGAGGCGCTCCCACGGCAGGTCGTCGTCGCCGTGCGGGACGATCCGCTCGCCGCGGATGGTGATCGTGCGCTCGTGGTCGTCGTCCAGGTAGACGAAGCCGCTGCGCTGCTCCCCGGGGCGCGGCGCCGCGTAGACGGTCACGCCCATCTCCTCCAGCCGCTCGCGCGAGCGGCGGCCGCGCTCGTCATCGGCGAGCGCGGTGTAGAACTCGGCGCCGCCGGCGAGCTTGGCGAGCTGCACGGCGGCCACGGCGCCGCCGCCGCCCACGTCCTCCCACCACTCGGTCGCGTGCAGGATCTCGCCGGGGCTCGGCACGTGCGGCACGCGCGCGAACTCGATCCACTCGACGTGGCCGACGACGGCGACCCTGGTCATGCGCGGAGAGGAGCGGCCGCGAACTCGCACATGCCGGCGTCGAAGTCCTCGGCGGCGCGGAAGCCGAGCCGGTCCGCCGCCGCCTCGGCGGAGGCGAAGACGTGCCGGACGTCGCCCGCGCGCCACTCGCCGGTGACCACCGGCTCCGGCCCGTCGAAGGCGCGCGTGAGAGCTCTCGCCATGTCCTGCACGGTGCGCGGGGTCCCGCTCGCGACGTTGTAGGTGCCCGGCTCTGCGTTGAGGCCGAGCAGGTTGGCGCGGGCCACGTCGCGGACGTGCACGAAGTCGCGCAGCTGGCCGCCGTCCTCGAACACGCGCGGCTCGGCGCCTGCGGCCAGCGCGGACCGGAAGATGCTCGCCACCCCGGCGTAGGGCGTGTCGCGCGGCATCCGCGGACCGTAGACGTTGTGGTACCGCAGCGCGGTGACGGTGGCGCCGGTCTCGCGGGCGAACGAGGCGCACAGGTGCTCCTGGGCGAGCTTGGTCGCCGCGTACACGTTGCGCGGGTCGGCCGGCGCGTCCTCGGGCACCGGGTTCGGCTCGAGCGGCGCGCCGCAGGCCGGGCAGGGCGGCTCGAAGCGGCCGCCGTCGAGATCGGCGGGCGCGCGCGGCGGGGGGCGCACCACGCCGTGCTCCGGGCAGGCGTAGCGGCCCTCGCCGTAGACGACCATGCTCGAGGCCAGCACGAGCCGGCCGGTGAAGGCGCGGGCGGCGAGCGCCTGGAGGAGCACCGCGGTGCCGAAGTCGTTGTGGGCGACGTAGTCGGCGATGTCGCCGATGTCCGTGCCGAGCCCCACCATGGCCGACTGGTGGCTGACGGCGGCGACGCCGGCCACCGCCCCGGCGACCGTGCCGGGGTCGCGCACGTCGCCCTCGATCCACTCGGCGCGGGCGTCCACATACTCCGGGCGCTCGCGGTGGGCGGCGGGCAGCAGGACGTCGAGCACGCGCACCTCGTGCCCGGCCTCGAGCAGCGCGTCGACCACGTGCGAGCCGATGAAGCCGGCGCCGCCGGTGACGAGGATCGGTCCGTCCATGGGGCGTGACCGTAGCGACGTCATTGGTCCGTAATGGCCCCGGGCGCGTAGCAAGGGTAGGTGTCCCGAGCGTGCACACGGTCGTCCTTCCCGTCCTGAACGAGCGTCAGGCCTTGCCCTGGGTGCTCGAGCGCATGCCCGCCGGCTACGAGCCGATCGTGGTCGACAACGGGTCGACCGACGGGTCCGGCTCGCTGGCGCGGTCGCTCGGCGCCCAGGTGGTGGTCGAGCCGCGGCCCGGGTTCGGGGCCGCGTGCTTCGCCGGGCTGACGGCCGCCCGCGCCGACGTCGTGTGCTTCATGGACTGCGACGCATCGTTCGACCCCCGTGACCTCCCCCGGGTCGCCGAGCCGGTCGCGGCCGGGGACGCCGATCTCGTGCTCGGCGCCCGCGGCCGCACCGGCTCGCTCCACGGCCGGCTCGCCAATCGCGCGCTGGCGTGGGAGCTGCGCCGGCGCTGCGACGTGCGCCTGACCGACCTCGGGCCGATGCGCGCCGCGCATCGCGAGCCGCTGCTGGCGCTGGGGCTGCGCGACCGGAGGTTCGGCTGGCCGCTCGAGATGGTGGTGCGGGCGGCGGAGGCCGGCTGGGAGATCCGGGAGGTTCCGGTCCACCATCTGCCGCGGCAGGGTCGCTCGAAGGTGACGGGCACCGTGCGCGGCACGCTGCGCGCGGTCCGCGACATGGCGGCGGTGCTCGGATGATCCAGCCGGCGGGCGGCGGCGCATGAACGGTGTGGGCCCCACCCTGCTCGTCATCGCGAAGAGCCCTGCCCCCGGGCGGGTCAAGACGCGCCTCACGCCGCCCTGCACCCCCGAGCAGGCGGCACGGCTCGCCGGCGCCGCATTGAGCGACACGCTGGCGGCCGCTGCACGATCGCGCCGCGCGGCTCGGCGCGTGCTCGTGCTCGACGGCGCGTCCGGACCATGGCTGCCACGCGACTTCGAGGTCGTGCCGCAGCGCGGCGACGGGTTGGCGGCGCGCCTGGCCGCCGCGTTCCAGGCCGCCGGGGGGCCCGCCTTCTTGGTCGGGATGGACACGCCGCAGGTCACTCCCGACCTGCTCGACGCCGGCCTCGCCGCGCTCGAGCACGCCGACGCCGCCTTCGGCGCGGCCCTCGACGGCGGCTACTGGGGCATCGGCCTGCGCCGCCCGGATCCCGCCGCCTTCCACGACGTGCCGATGAGCTCCCCCACCACCGGCGCCTTCCAGCGCGCGCGCCTCGACGCCCTCGGCCTCACCACCGCGTTGCTGCCGTCCCTGGGCGACGTCGACACGATCGAGGACGCCTACGCCGTCGCCGCCGCCGCACCCCACACCCGCTTCGCCGCCACCCTCGCCGCCCTCGAGGAGCGCGCGGCATGACCACCACACCAAGAGGGGTCAGACCCCTCTGTACTGCAACAGATCTCATCTGTACTACCACAGAAGGGTCTGGCCCCCTTACGGGCTCCGGGCGCGTAAGGGGGCCAGGCCCCCTTACGCCGGCGCTGCCCGCGGATCTGCTGTATGGGCGGCTGTTGGCGACAGCTGCGCAGCACGTGCTCGGCGGTGGGCCGGCGCCGCGGGCGCTGGTGCGGTCGATCGACGGGTGGAGCGAGCCGCTGCGGCTGGAGCGGTGGCTGGGCGGGCTCGATGCGGCCGACCGGGCGGCGCTGGCGGCCGCGGTGGCGCCCGTGGTGGACCTCGGCTGCGGGCCGGGGCGGCATGTCGCCGCGCTGCGGCAGGCAGGCAAGCGCGCGCTCGGCGTTGATCTCTCCCCCGTCGCCGTGCGGCTTGCGCGCCGGCGCGGTGGGGCCGCGATCCCCGGAGACGTGTTCGGCGTGGTGCCCGGCGCCGGGCGCTGGCGGACGGCGTTGCTGCTGGACGGCAACGTCGGCATCGGCGGCTCCCCCGCCCTGCTCCTGCGACGGACGTGCGAGCTGCTGGCGGCCGGCGGGATCGCGATCGTCGAGCTCGACCCGCCGGGCGCGCCGACTTTCCGGACGCGGATCCGGATCGAGGCTCCCGACGTGGTCAGCGAGTGGTTCGCGTGGGCGCGCGTCGGCGTCGACGGCATCGGGCCGCTCGCGCAGAAGGCCGGGCTCGCCCACGAGGACACGCTGACGGCCGGCGGACGCTGGGTCGCGCTGCTGCGGCGGACATGACGCCGCCCGGCCCGTTCCAGCCGTCGTTCTGGCGCTCGCCGCTGCGCGGGCCGTGGCTCACCGCAGCGCTCGGCACGGTGCTGCTCTTCCTGGTCGCGATCGTGGCGCTGACCGGCTTCCTCTCGCACGTGGCCTACAGCCCGGACCTGCGCGGCAACGCGATCGTGCCCGCCGGCGCCGACCTGCCGTTCAACTTCGGCTGGCCGACGGCGCCGTCCTGGCTGTACGCCTTCACGCAGGGGCTGCACGTCAACGTCGGGCTGGTCGCGATCCCGTTCGTGCTGGCCAAGCTGTGGTCGGTGATGCCGCGGCTGTTCGTGTGGCCGCCGATCACGTCGCCGGCGCAGGCGGTGGAGCGGCTCTCGATCGCTCTGCTCGTCGCCAGCACGGTGTTCCAGCTCGTCACCGGCGTCATGAACGCGCAGTACTGGTACGCCTTCCACTTCAACTTCGTGCTCGCGCACTACTACGGCGCGATCGTGTTCACCGCCTCGCTGGCGCTGCACGTGCTGGTCAAGACGCCGCTGATCCTGCGCGCCTACCGCGAGCGCGAAGGGCTCCGCAACGACCTCGTCGCGCTCGATCCGGATCCGCCGACCATGAGCCGGCGCGGCCTGTTCGCCTTCGCCGGCGGCGCCGGCGCGCTGCTGCTGGCGGCCAACGTGGGTCAGACGATCGGCGGGCCGCTGCGCTCGCTCGCCTTCCTCGCTCCGCGGCGCGAGGACTTCCCGGTCAACCGCACGGCGGCGCGGGCGAAGATCACGCCCGCCATGGTCGGCGCCGCCTACCGGCTGACGCTCTCGAGCGAAGCCGGCGAGGTCGCCCTCAGCCGCGAGGAGCTGCAGGCGCTGCCGCAGCACTCGGCGCGGCTGCCGATCGCCTGCGTCGAGGGCTGGACGACCACGCAGGACTGGACCGGCGTGCGGCTGTCCGAGCTCGCGCAGCTCGCCGGCGCCGACCCGGCGGCCGTCGAGCAGGCCTTCGTGCGCTCGCTGCAGCCGGCCGGCGTGCTCTCGAAGGCGTCGCTGAGCGGCGAGCAGGTCCGCCATCCCGACGCGCTGCTGGCGCTGAAGGTCAACGGCGACGACCTTCCGCTCGACCACGGCTACCCCGCACGCATCATCGTCCCGGCGCTGCCCGGCGTGCACAACACGAAGTGGGTCGGCTCGATCGCGTTCGGGAGGGCGGCATGAGGCCGCTGCTCGTGCTCGCGCACCTGACCCTGCTGCCGCTGTGCGCGTGGGCGCTGCTGGAGATGCTCGACGGCCGCGCCGCGCAGCGGATCGCCCTCTGGCTGATCGCCTGCGTGATCGTTCACGACCTCATCGTCCTGCCGCTGTACTCGGGCGCCGACCGCGCCCTGCGGCGGATGGTGGGCGACGCGACGATCAACTACCTCCGTGTGCCGGCGGGCCTCTCGCTGCTCATGCTCGTCGTCTTCTGGGGCACGATCGCCGGAGCAGGCGAGCGCGCCTACAGCGCGACCAGCGGCGAGACCTTCGACGGGCACGCGACGCGCTGGCTGCTGGTGAGCGCCGCGCTGTTCGCCGGCTCGGCGGTGGTCTACCTGGTGCGGCGGGGGTCGAGGCGCTGAAGCTGCTCGCCGTGCACGAACACGCGGCCGGCCGGGTCGACCGCGACGCCGTTCGGCTGGCGCACGCTCGGATACAGGCTGAGGCGATGAGGCCTGGCGCTCGTGGCGAGCTCGACGAGCTGGTTGCGCGCGGTCAACGTGACCCACAGGCGCCCGTTGCGCAGGTCCGAGGCCGCACCGTAGGGCGCCCCGGGCAGCGGATAGCGGCGGCGGATGCGCAGCGAGCCGCGCGTCTCGAAGACGAGCAGGCCGTCTCCCGCCGTGTCGACCACGTAGGCGAGCCCGCCCTCACCGGCGACGACGTGCGTGGGACCCGCGCCGGCCGGCGCGGAGTCGAGCCGCTCGCGCGTCCGGGCGTCGAAGACCTCGAGCACGCGCCGTCGCGGCGAGAGCACGGCGAGCTTGCGGTCGCCGTCGACCAGCGCCTCGGTCCCCTTCGCGGGCGCGGGAGCGGTGTCGACGAGCTCGCCGGCGGGGCGCCGCTCCAGCGGCGGCGAGCGGTCCGGCCCCGCCGCTGGCGGCAGCTCGGCGGACGAGCCGCACCCGGCGGCGGCAAGAGCGAGCACGATGAGGAACGGTCGGATGGTGGGCAGCATGGCAAGGGACAGGTGACGATCCCGTGACAATGGCTGCGCGCGCGCCACGGCTGCGGATCACCGGCGTCGTCCCCTGGGCGGCGGCCGCCGTCGCCGCGGCCACGATCGCGGTCGACGTCCCGTTCGTCGGGCACTGGGGCCCGGAGGCCGATCCGCTGCTGCCGCTGACGATCGCGTGCTTCGCGGTCGCCGTCGCGATCGCCCCGCGCCTCCTGCTGCTCCGGTCGTGGGCGTTCGCGCTCGCCGCCTTCGGTGTCACGCTCGTCCTGCGCCTGGCGCTGGCGGCGGGCGGAGGCGGCATCGCGCAGTGGAGCACGATGTTCGACCTCGGCGGGTTCGAGGGGCCGAACGAGTACCTGCCGGCGCTCGGAGCGCTCGACTTCGGCGCGGGCTTCTTCGTCGACCGCTTCGCCGAGCTCGTCCCGTCGCTGCCGGTGCACGCAGCGGGCCACCCGCCGGGGCTGCTGCTCGTGCTGCACGCGCTGGGGATCGATTCCCCGGGCGGGATGGCGGCGCTCTGCATCGGGGTGGGCGCTCTGAGCGGGCCGCTGACGTACCTGCTCGCCCGCGAGCTGCTCGACGAGCGGCGGGCGCGGATCGCGGCGTTGCTGATGGCGCTGGCGCCGGGAGCGCTCCTGTTCGGCGCCACGTCGGCCGACGCGGTCTACCTGACGCTGGGCCTGCTGGCGGCCTGGCCGCTCGCCGCGGGCCGGCGGGTCGCCGGCGCGGCCGCGCTCGCCGCCGCGTCGTTCTTCGCGTGGTCGCTGCTGGCGGTGGGCGCGTGGGCGGCGCTGGTGGCGTGGCGGCGCGACGGGTGGCGCGCCGCGCTGAGCCTGTCGGCGGTCTGCGGGGTCGCGCTCGTGGCGTTCTACGCGCTGCTGTACGCCGCCACCGGGTTCGATCCCGTCGGCACGCTGCGCTCGACCGAGGAGGTGTACCGGGCGGGCATCGCCTCGATGCGGCCGTACTCGTTCTGGCTGTTCGGCTCGCCGGTGGCGTTCCTCGTCGTGCTCGGACTGCCGGTCTCGTGGCTCGCGCTGCGGGCCCTCGCGCGCGGGGACGGCCTCGCGGTGGCCATCTTCGCCGTCATCGCGATCGCCGCGATCGGCGGCTTCACCAAGGCCGAGACGGAGCGGATCTGGCTGTTCCTGGCGCCGTTCGTGTGCCTGGCGGCGGCGACGGAGCGCGTGCCGCTGCGCCCCGTGCTGGCCATGCTCGCCGGGCAGGCCGTGCTCTACGAGCTGGCCTTCGAGACCGTGTGGTGACGGGACCTCGCCGCGCGCGCCGACCGTAGACGCGGTGTGCGCCTCGTCGTCCTCCTCGCGCTCGCGTTGATCGGCTGCGCCGAGCCGCGGGAGCCTGCCGAGACGCCGGAGCCGCAGCCGGCCATCTTCATCCCGCCGACCCACCGCGACGGCGACCGCGTGGTCCTGCCGCTCACGTTCCCGGACGGATCGAGGATCACGATCGACTACCCGCCCGACCTGGCCATCGCCGAGCTGGGGCTTCGCCCCTACGGGTCGGCCACGCTCGAGGGCGACAGTCCGCACCTGGAGCGCGACGACACGGTCGGCCGGGACTTCCTGATCCGCTATGGCAGCGCCGGCGAGACACCGCTGCAACCGGATGCGCTCCAGTTCGAGCTCGGCCGCTGGACCGTCGAGGTCTACGACTACGAGTCCGGCAACCCCGCCGCGATGACCGCGGACGAGCGCCGCAGCTTCCAGGCGAGCCTGCACGGGCGCGAGACGCAAGACGGCTTCCTGGTCCTCGAGGCGACCCCGCCGCTGACGCTCGCCGAGGCCGGAGAGCACGCCGGACCCGCACTCCACTTTGGCATGTCCGAGCGGAACCCGTGGCTGCTGCTGCGGCTGGAGCGCTGCGGCCCGGAGGCGGAGAGCACCAGCCGCCGCTTCTCGAGCTGGTGCCTGTCGGACTCCATCGTCGCGCACGCCTACGGCGGCCGCCGCTTCCGCGCGGCGGCCGCCGAGGGCATCGAGCTGCGCTAGACGTGGGGTTCCCCACGCCGGCCCCATCCGCCGGGAATGCCGGCGCGCGGGTCGCGTCCTCCTGGCGTCCAACGATCAAGGAGGCAACACCCGATGCAACGCAAGCTCGCCGCCGCATTCGCGGCCCTCGCGATGAGCGCGGCGTTGGCCACGACGGCAGACGGCGCCACGACGACCCTCAGGTTGCACACGCAGGCCGACACGACTCGGTTCATGTCCGACAGCGCGTCCGGGATCGTCACCATGGCCAAGAACGACACGGCCGACGCCAAGCGGAGAAGTGGCACGCACGTACCGGACGTCACCGCGCGTGAGCGGCCCCACGCGATGCGCCGGCGCGGCAGCAACGACACGCCGCGGCGGGCGCCGCGCACCCCGCCCCCGATGCGCGTCACGCCACGGCGCGGGCGTGCTTCGGGAGCAGGAAGCCGATCGCGAAGGCGGCGGCCAGCAGCGCCACGGTGACGAGGATCGTCGGCTCCGCCGCGGCCACGAAGTCGGCCGCGCGGCCGGCCTGCGAGCCCAGGAGGCCGAAGAACAGAGTCCCGAGGCCGGCCACGCCGAGCGACATGCCGAGCTGCTGGAGCGCCTGCAGCACGCCCGACGCCGAGCCGACCTCGTGGTCGGCCACGCCGGCCAGGATGATGTCGAACAGCGGCACGAAGACCATGCCCATCCCGATGCCGGCGACGAGCAGCGGCGCGGCGAAGTGCAGGTGGCCGACACCCGCCCCGGCCAGCTCGAGCACGACATACAGCGCCACGACGCCGACGGCCTTGATCGCGAGCCCGGCGTGCAGCACGGTCCGGCCGAGCCGGCCCATCGTGATGCCGCCGATCGCCGAGCCGACGAAGCCGCCGAGCGCGTACGGCGCCGAGGTCAGGCTCGCCTCGATCGCGCTGTAGCCGAGGCCGATCTGCATCAGGCCGGTCAGAGCCAGCGTCAGGCCGCCCATCGCCCCGAGGAACACCATCGCGAAGCCCGCGCCCGAGACGTAGGAGCGGTTGCGGAACACGCTCGGCTCGACCAGCGTGGCCGCGCCCGCGCGCTTGCGCCGGATCTGGTGGCGGGCGAACGCGCCCAGCACGGGGACCGAGGCGGCGAGCATGCCGAGGATCCAGACCGGCCAGCCGAGCTCGCGGCCCTGGACCAGCGGGTAGACGAGCAGCACGGCGCCGGCGCCGGCCAGGGCGATGCCTCCCGCGTCGAGCCGCCGCGGGCGCTCCGCCGGAGCCACGGCAGGCAGGAAGCGGGCGCCGACGGCGATCACGAACGCGCCGACCGGCACGTTGACGAGGAAGATCGAGCGCCAGCCGGTCCCGGCGATGTCGGCGTCGATCAGCAGGCCGGCCACGATCGGGCCGAGCACGGCGGACAGCCCGGACACGGGCCCGAGCACGGCCCACGCCTTGCCCATCTGGTCGGCCGGGAAGAGGTCGCGGATCAGGCCGAAGACCTGCGGCAGCATGACGGCGCCGACGGCGCCCTGGAGCGCGCGCGAGCCGATCAGGAACTCGGCCGACGGCGCCGCCGCGCACAGGACCGAGGCGATCGTGAAGCCGCCGGCACCGATCAGGAGCATCCGCTTGCGGCCGAACATGTCGCCGAGCCGGCCGCCGGTGAGCAGCCCGACCGCCATCGCCAGCGTGTAGGCCGCTGTGATCCACTGCAGGTCGGCGTACGAGCCGCCGAGCTCGGCCCGCATCACCGGGCCGGCGACGCTGGCGATCGTCGCGTCGAGCAGGTCCATCATCGCCGCCGCCAGCGCGGCCGAGAAGGCGATCCAGGTCGTCTTGGTGATGGTCTTCGGCTGCATGAGCTCCCCTCGAACGGAATGGTCTATTCCGGATGAAGTCTGAAGCTGAGGCGCAAGGCGCACATCGGCAGTTTGCAGCCGCTTACCCAGGTTGACCCCTTACCCGGGGCCGGACAACACTTAGTTGAACGGAAGGTTCCGTTCCGCTATTCTCGAAGCCATGCCCAACGCTCTCAGCGGCCGCCGAGCGGAAGCCGCCCGCAACGACGAGCGGATCCTCGAGTCCGCCCGCGCGGTCTTCATCGCCGACCCCGGCGCGCCGATCTCCGCCGTCGCCGAGCACGCGGGCGTGGGCGTCGGCGGGCTCTACCGCCGCTATGCGAGCAAGGAGGATCTGCTCCGGACCATCTGCGCCGACGGCCTCCAGCGCTTCATCGCCGCGGCCGAGGCGGCGCTGGCCGATCACGGCGACCCCTGGGAGGCGTTCGCGGGCTTCATGCGCGCCTGCGTCGACGCCGACACCAACTCGCTCACCCAGCGCCTGGCGGGAACCTTCACCCCCACCGAGGAGCTCTACCGAGAGGCCGGGCGCGCCCAGGGCCTGCTGACCGCCCTGTTCGACCGCACGCGGGGCGCCGGCGCAATCCGCGCCGACCTCGTGGTCAACGACGTGGGGCTGGTGCTCGAGCAGGTCGCGGCGCTCCGCGTCGGCGACGAGGAGCGCACCCGTGAGCTGCGGCGACGCTATCTCGAGCTCGTGCTGACCGCCATGAGGCTGAGCGGTGAGCCGCTGCCCGGCCCGCCGCCCGGCTGGGAGGAGCTGGCCGCGCGATGGAACCCCTGACGCGCCGGGAGCTCACCGCGGCACTCGCCGCCCGGCAGCTCCTGCTCGAGCGCGGACGCCTCTCCCCCGCCGAGGCGATCCGCCGGCTCACGCCGCTCCAGGGCCAGCACCCGCCGGCGCCCTACATCGCCCTCGCGGCCCGGCTCGAGGGCTTCACCCGCGAAGCGCTCGAGGCCGACATCGCGGCCCGCGCGGTGGTCAAGACGACGATCATGCGGCTGACGCTGCACCTGGCCGACGCCGGCGACTACCCCGCCTACGCGGAGCTGAGCCGCCAGTTCTGGCTGCGCAAGTGGCGGGCGACGTACCCGCAGCTCGACGAGGAGAAGGTCGCCGCCGAGCTCGGCGCGTGGCTCACCGAGCCGCGCACCAACACCGAGATCCGCGAGCACGTGCGCGGCTACGACGGCGTCGCCGACGACCAGTTCGCGCCGATCTGGTTCGCCCGCGTCCTGCTGCCGGTCGTCCAGCTCCCTCCCGCCGGGTTCTACGACGACACGCGACGCAACACCGCGTTCGTCATCGACCCGCGGCCGCGTCCCGATCGCGTTGACGCCGCCGCACACGTCATCCGCCGCTATCTCACCGCCTTCGGCCCCGCCCAGAAACGCGACGTGGCGGCTTGGGCCGGCGCCGCGCAGGCCGACTTCGCCGCCGCGTGGGAGCACGTCGAGACCGTCACCTACCGCGACGAGGAGGGCCGCAAGCTGCTCGACCTGCCCGGGCAGCCGCTCCCGCCCGCGGACACGGCGCTCCCGCCGCGGCTGCTCGGCCACTGGGACCAGGCGCTGCTCGCCTACCAGGACCGCGAGCGGATCATCCCGCCCGAGGTCGCGCCGCTGCGGCTCACGCTCAGCGGATCGCCCACCGTCACCGTCGACGGGCGCGTCGCGGCGAGCTGGTACCTCAGCCGCGAGGGTGACGACGTCACGGTGACGATCGAGCCGCACACCGACATCCCCCGCGGCGCCCACCAAGCGATCCGCGAGGAGGCCGAGCGGACGGCACGCATCTGCGAGCCGGACGCCACGCGGTACGAAGTGGCCTTCTAGTGCGAGACCCAGGCGTCTTCGTCGCCGAGCAGCTCGCGCACGTGCTCGGGCAGCTCGCCCGCCACCACGTCGGCGAGCGTGACGTGCTCGAGCACCGCGCGCAACGAGGCGCGCACGGCGATCCACACTTCGCGCATCGGCTCTGCCACGCCCGTGAAGCCGAGCGTCTCCGGCCGGTCGCCCTGGACGCCCGCCAGCGGCCCGTCGATGGCGCGGATCACGTCGGCCAGCTTGACCTCGGTGGCCGGCCGCGCCAGGCGGTAGCCGCCCTCGGCCCCGCGCCGGCTCTCCACCAGCCCGGCGTGCCGGAGCTGCATGAGGATGTTCTCCAGGAACCGCAGCGGGATCGCCTGGGCGGTCGCGATCCGCTCGCCCTTGACCGGCTTGTCGTCCTCTGCGGCGGCCAGCTCCAGGGCGGCGCGGATGGCGTAGTCGGTCTTGGCGGAGACGCGCACGCCCGGAGCTTATGCGCTACGCCTGTGCGGGCTCGCGCTGCGCCCCCGTCGGGTCGACGCGGATGTGCACGATCTGGCCCTCGACGAGCTCGAGCTGGTCGGCCTCGGTGCGCGAGAGCTGCGCCGTCAGCAGGTCGCCCTCCGGCGGCAGCAGCTCGACGCGGACCTCGAACCCGAGCCGCACGATCCGTGTCACGACGGCCTGCTCGCTCGCCTCGCCGGCCTCGGTCAGCACCTGCACGTCGTGCGGGCGCACCAGCTGCCCGCCCACGCGGGTGACCGGGCCCACGAACGTCATCACGAAGTGCGAGGCGGGCTCGTCGTAGATCTCGGCGGGCGACGCCGACTGCTCGATCCGGCCCTCGTTGACGACCACGATCTGCTCGGCGATCTCCATCGCCTCCTCCTGGTCGTGCGTGACGAAGATGGTCGTCACGTGCACCTCGTCGTGCAGCCGCCGCAGCCAGGCGCGCAGCTCCTCGCGCACGCGGGCATCCAGAGCGCCGAACGGCTCGTCGAGCAGCAGCACGCGCGGCTCCACGGCCAGCGCGCGCGCCAGCGCCATCCGCTGGCGCTGGCCGCCGGAGAGCTGCGACGGGTAGCGCTTGCCGAGATGCGCGAGGCCGACGAGCTCGAGCAGCTCGGCCACGCGCGTCTTGATCTCGGTCTTCGGGCGCTTGCGCACGCTCAGCCCGAAGGCGACGTTGTCGGCCACCGTCATGTGCTTGAAGGCGGCGTAGTGCTGGAACACGAAGCCGACCTCGCGCGTGCGTGCGGGCTTCGTCGTGACGTCCTCGCCCTCGATCAGCACCTGACCGGCGTCGGGCAGCTCGAGACCGGCGATGACGCGCAGGAGCGTGCTCTTGCCGCTGCCCGACGGGCCCAGCAGGGCGGTCAGCGAGCCGTCCGGGACGACGACCGTCACATCGTCGAGGGCGGTGTAGTCGCCGAACTGCTTTGAGATGTGGCGGGCCTCGATGGCCACGTCAGATCCTTCCGTGTCGTCGTTGCAGCAGGGTCATCATCGCCAACACGAAGATGCCGAGCATGGCGAGCACCACGCCGGCAGCGTACGCGCCTGTGAGGTCCAGCGACTGAAAGCGGTCCTCTACGAAGAGGGTCATCGTCTCGGTGCGGCCCTGGATCTTGCCCGAGACCACGGCGACCGCCCCGAACTCGCCGATCGCCCGTGCCGTCGAGAGGATCACGCCGTAGGTCAGGCCCCAGCGGATGGTCGGCAGCGTGATGCGCCAGAAGGTCTGCCAGCCGCGCGCGCCGAGCGTCGCGGCCGCCTGCTCCTGCTCGTCGCCCTCCTCCTCGAGCACCGGCAGCACCTCGCGCACCACGAAGGGCAGCGAGATGAAGATCGTGGCCAGCACCATGCCCGGCGTCGAGAAGATCACCTCGGTCGAGCCGAACCAGCCGTCGCGGCCCCAGACGAGGATCAGCGCAAGGCCGACGATCACCGGCGAGACGGCGAACGGCAGGTCGATCAGCACGTCGAGGAAGCGCTTGCCGGGGAACTCGTAGCGCGCCAGCAGCCAGGCGGTCACGACGCCGAAGACGGCGTTCAGCGGCACCGCGATCAGCGTGACCGTGATGGTGAGGAAGAACGCATGTTGGGCCGGCGGCGTGGTCACCGCGTCCCACGCGGCGGCGAAGCCGTTCTCGAACGCCCGGTAGAAGACCATCCCCACCGGGATGACGAGCAGCGCGGCCAGGTAGAAGAGCGCGACGCTCCGCAGCGCGATCCGGCTCCTCATCGCACGATCCCCCTGCGCGCCACGAACGAGATGATCAGCAGCACCAGGAACGAGACCACCAGCAGCAGCACCGACACCGCGGCGGCGCCGTTCGTGTTGCCGCTCTCGATCTGGCCGTAGACCAGGACCGAGGCGACCTCGGTCTTGTACGGCAGGTTGCCGCTGATCAGCACGATCGAACCGAACTCGCCGACCGCGCGCCCGAAGGCCAGCCCGACGCCGGCCAGCATCGCCGGCCGCAGGGCCGGCAGGATGATCCGGCGGAAGATCGTCCACGGCTTCGCGCCGAGCGACTCGGCGGCCTCCTCGGCCTCGCGCTCGAGACCCATCAGCACGGGCTGCACGGCACGCACCACGAACGGCAGCGTCACGAACAGCAGCGCGAGCACGACCGCGATCCGCGTGTAGGCGATGTTGATGCCGACCGGCCCGCTCGGCCCGTAGAGCGCGAGCAGGACGAGGCCGGCCACGATCGTCGGCAGCGCGAACGGCAGGTCGATCAGCCCGTTGACGATCCGCTTGCCGGGGAACTCGTCGCGCACGAGCACCCAGGCGATCATCGTTCCGATCACGGCGTTGATGGCCGCCACGATCAGCGAGACGACCAGCGTCAGGCGGATGGCGGCCTGCGCCTGCGCGCTCGTGATCGCGTCCCAGAACGCCGCCACGCCGCCGTCGAGCGACTGCACGACGACGGCGGCGAGCGGGATCAGGACGATCAGCGTCAGCCAGGCGACGGAGTAGGCGCCCGCGAGCAGCGGCGCTCCGTCGATCCGGGCCCGGCGGCGCGGGAGCCGCCCGGCGGTGGTTGCGCTAGCCGGCAGTGGAGACCCCCAGATCGCGCTCGATCTCGGCCACGGAGCCCTTCTCGGGGTCGAAGAACTTGGCGTTGACGTCCGACCAGCCGCCGAACTCGTCGATCTTGAAGAGCTCCTTCGGCGTCGGGTAGGTCTGCTCGTCGACCAGGTCCGGCAGCACGGAGCGGTAGCCCTTGGACGCGTAGATCTCCTGCGCCTCCGGGGTCACCAGCCAGTCGAGGAACGCCTTGGCGGCCTCGGGGTTCTCGGACTCGGTGATCGCGGCGGCCGGGTTCTGGATCAGGATCGTCTGGTCCGGCACCACGTACTCGAGCTCGATCCCGGCCTTCTGCGCCGTGATCGCCTCGTTCTCGTAGGCGAGCAGCACGTCGCCCTTGCCACCGGCGAAGGTCTGGAGCGCCTCGCGCGCCGACTTGTCCTGGACCGGCGTGTTGGCCAGCACGTCGTGCAGGAACTGGAGCCCCTCCTCCTCGGACTTCCCCTGGGCGGTCTGGGAGCCGTAGGCGGCCATCAGGTTCCACTTGGCGCCGCCCGAGGTGAACGGGTTCGGCGTGATGACCTCGACGCCCTCCTTGGTGATGTCCTCCCACTTCTGGATGTTCTTCGGGTTGTCCTTGCGGACGGCGAAGACGACGACGGAGTTGGTGACGAAGCCCTCGGTCGGCGTGTCGGCCCAGTTGGCGTCCACGAGCCCGGGCTCCACCAGCTTGTCGACGTCGGGCGCCAGCGAGAGGGCGACGATGTCGGCGGGCAGGCCGCTGGCCACCGCGCGCGACTGGTCGCCGGACGCGCCGTAGGACTGGTCGAAGCTCACGCCCTTCCCCGCGGTCGTCTTCTGGAAGGCCGGGATCAGCTCCTCGTAGGCCTCCTTCGGCGTCGAGTAGGCGACGAGCGAGAGCTTGCCCCCGTCGCCGCCGGTGGAGGCTTCGCCCTCCTCGGCGGGGCCACCGCAGCCCGCCGCCACCGCTGGGAGGAGGAGGAGAGACAGGGCGGCGACGAGCCGCGGTAGCCACTTGTTCATGAACACAATCTCCATCGGTTTGGTCGACTTACGACCCGGGCATTATAAGCACCATCCCGGTCGAGAATGTGTGTTAGGACCGGTTAGAGCGGCAGGACCTTGGTCGCCGTGGCCTTCCACGACGCGATGAGCCGTGCCCCCGGCTCGATGTGCAGCCGCTCCACAGCGGGCTCGGTGAGCTCGGCGGTCAGCGGCTGCGGCGCCGCCAGGCCGACCCGCACCCGGTTCCCGACGGCCGTGACCGAGACGACGTCGACCTCGAGGTGATTGCGGGCCGAGCCGGGGTCGATCGTGCCCGCCGGCGCGAGCGCGATGTCCCACGGGAAGACGGTCACCGCGACCGGTCCGTCGCCCGTGTCCGGCGAGCTGACCTCTCCCCCACCGTCGAGCGCGACCCGCGTGAGCCCGCCGGCGCCCGGCGAGGCGGTGCCCGTGAGGACGACGGCGCCGGTGAAGTCGGCCACGAACGGCGACGCAGGCTCGGCCGCCAGCTCGCTCGCCGAGCCGGTCTGGACGATCCGCCCGCCGTCGATCACCCCCACGCGATCGCCGAGCAGCGCGGCCTCCTGGAAGTCGTGCGTGACCAGCAGCGCGGGCACGCCGGCCGCGTGCAGCACCGCGGCCAGCTCTCGCCCGGCCGCCGCGCGCGTGCGCGCGTCGAGCGCCGACAGCGGCTCGTCGAGCAGCAGCACGTCCGGCCCCGGGGCGAGCGCGCGGGCGAGCGCAACGCGCTGGCGCTCGCCTCCGGACAGCGTGCGCGGGCGGGCCTCGGCCCGGTCGGCGAGCCCGAAGCGCTCCAGCAGCTCGAGCGCGCGCTCCCGCCGCCCGCGCCGCGGCAGGCCGTAGCCGACGTTCTGCCACGCATTGAGGTTCGGGAACAGCGCGTAGTCCTGGAACAGGTAGCCGCAGCGACGCTGCTCGGGCGGCAGGTCGACGCCCCGCGCGCAGTCGAGCCAGACCCGCTCGCCGCACGCCACCCGCCCGGCCCGCGGCCGCAACAGCCCGGCGGCGATCCGCAGGACGCTGCTCTTGCCGGCGCCCGACGGCCCGGCCAGCGCGAGGCACTCGCCCGCCGCGACCTCGAGCGCCACGTCGAGCCGGAGCTCGCCGAGCTCCGTCTCAGCCGTGACGGAGAGCACTGCCCTCCACGAACTTGACCGACAGCAGGATCGCCGCCGACACCGCGACCAGCACGGCCGACAGCGCCAGGGCGCCCTCGAAGTCGGTCGCGAAGCGCTCGTAGATGGCCAGCGGCGCGGTCTGGGTGATGCCGGCCAGCGAGCCCGCGAACATCAGCGTGGCGCCGAACTCACCGAGCGCGCGTCCGAACGCGAGCGCCCCGCCGGTGACGAGCCCGGGTATGGCGGTCGGGATCGCGACGCGCGCGAACGTGCGCGCCGGCGAGGCGCCCAGCGTGCGCGACGCGTCGAGCCAGCTGCGGTCGAGCGCCGCGAACGAGGCCTGGGCCTGCCGGAGGTAGTAGGGCGAGGCGACGAAGGTGAGCGCGACGACGACGCCGGCGGTCTCGAACGTGAACTGGATGCCGGCGTCCTCGAGCGCCCCGCCGAGGATCCCCGACGGGCCGATGGCGGCGAGCAGGGCGATGCCCGCCACCGCGGGCGGCAGCACCAGCGGCAGCTCGATCAGCGTGATGATCAGCGCGCGGCCGCGGAAGCGGCGCGTGGCCAGCAGGAACGCGGCCGGCGTGCCGACCACGACGATGATCGCCAGCGCCGTCACGCTCGTCTGCAGGCTCAGCCACAGCGCGTCGAGCGCGCCGGGCTGGCCGAGCGCCTCGATCAGCTCGCCGGGCGGGCTGTCGAGGAAGATCGCCAGCACCGGCAGCACGAGGAACACGAGCGCCAGCGCCAGCGCGAGGGCGAACCACCTCATCCGGACGGGGGCGGTCCGAAGCCCTCCTCGCGCAGGGCGTCCGCGCACGGGCCCTCGGTGAGGCCGTCCAGGTACTGCTGCGCGAGCTCGGGCTGCTTCGAGCCCTCGACGACGCCGGCACCGTAGGCCACCGTCGGGCGCAGCTCCGGCGGCAGCTCGACGCCGGTGATGCCCTCCGTGACGTCGGTCAGGTAGACGAAGCCCGCGTCGGCCGCGCCCTGCGTGAGCTTGCCGACGACGCCCTTGACGTCGGGCTCCTCCGAGCGCACGTTGGCCATGATCTCCTCCTCGAGGCCGGCGGGCAGCCGCCCGAGCACCTCGCGGGTGTACGTGCCGACCGGCACCGACTCGGCGCCGATCACGAGGTCGATGCCGGGCTTGGCGAGGTCCTCGACCTTCTCGACCGCCGTGCCGTCGCCGCCGACCGCGATGACGAGCTCGTTGGTGGCGAACTCGACCGGCGTGCCGAGCAGGCCCTCCTGGTTGAGCTCCTCGGGCAGCCGCGTGTTGGCGGCCGCGTAGACGTCGGGCTTGACGCCCTGGCGGATCTGGGCGGCGAGCTCGTCGGAGCCTGCGAAGGAGAGCTTCACGTCGGCGTCCTCGAACTCCTTGCTGCAGGCGTTCAACGCGTCGGACAGCGAGGCGGCGGCGGACACCACGAGCCGCGGCTGCTCCTGGGCGGCCGGCTCGTCGTCGTCGCTGCCGCAGCCGACGACGGCGAGCGCGAGGCACAGCACGAGCCATTTCATGGCCGGTGCACCATGACCGAGGTGGCCTTGACCGCCGCCGTGGCCTCCACCCCGGGCGCCAGGCCGAGCTCCTCGACGGCGTCGCGCGTGACCGCCGAGGTGATCAGGAACGGACCGGCCTCGATCTCGACCAGCGCCATCACGCCGTCCACCTCGACCGACCGCACCACGCCCGGGAAGCGGTTGCGGGCCGACACGCGGTCACCCGCCTCGTGCCGCTGCGGATGCGAGGACAGCCGCTGCACCTCGCTCGCCGGCACGAGCCGCCGGTTGCGCTCGTCGCGCACGGTGCGCAGCTTCCCGTCGCGGTCCCAGCGGCGCAGGGTGTCGGGACTGACCCCGAGCGCCTTCGCTGCCTCTCCAAGCGTCATCTGCATGGGCAATGCATAAGCAAATACGAGGCGATTGACAAGGGCCTACTCAGTATGCATACTGAGTATCCATGGTGCGAAACGGACTGCTCGCCCTGCTGGAGCGGGGCCCGATGTACGGCTACCAGCTGCGCTCAGAGTTCGAGGCGTCGACCGGCGCGACGTGGCCGCTCAACGTCGGCCAGGTCTACACGACGCTGGCGCGGCTCGAGCGCGACGGCCTGGTGGAGGCGGCCGGCGAGGCCGACGGCGAGGGGCGCGTGATCTACCGGATCACCGCCGCCGGCCGCGCCGAGGTCGCCCAGTGGTTCGCCACGCCGGTCGGCGGCGAGACCCGCCCGCGCGACGAGCTCGCGATCAAGCTCGCGATGGCGCTGACCACGCCGGGCATCGACACCCACCGCGTCATCCAGACGCAGCGCACGGCCACGCTGCGCTCGCTGCAGGACCTCACGCGCCTGAAGGCACGCGCCGACGAGGTCGCCGACGCCGCCTGGCTGCTGGTCCTCGAGTCGATGATCTTCAAGGCGGAGGCCGAGGTCCGCTGGCTCGACCACTGCGAGGTCCGGATCACGGCGGTGCCGCTGCCCGCACCCGTGCCCGTGGAGCTGCCCTCGACGGAGGTCGTCCGATGATCGAGTACGTGCTCGAGATGGACGACGTCGTGCGCGTCCACGGTCGCGACGACGCGGCGGTGCACGCGCTGCGCGGCGTGAGCCTCGGCGTCCTGCCCGGCGAGCTGGTCGCGGTCATGGGCCCCTCGGGCTCGGGCAAGTCGACGCTGCTCAACCTCGCCGGCGGGCTCGACCGGCCGACGGGGGGCACGGTCAGCGTCGAAGGCGTCGAGCTCGGCTCGCTCTCGCGCGCGGAGCTGGCCGCGCTCCGGCGCCGCAGCGTCGGCTACGTCTTCCAGGAGTTCAACCTCATCCCCGCGCTGACCGCCGCCGAGAACGTGGCGCTTCCGCGCGAGCTCGACGGGGTGCGCCTGCGCGACGCGCGCCGCGAGGCGCTCGACGCCCTCGAGGAGGTCGGGCTCGACGACGTGGCGGACCGCTTCCCCGACGAGCTGTCGGGCGGCCAGCGCCAGCGGATCGCGATCGCCCGCGCGCTGGTCGGGCCCCGCCGGCTCGTGCTGGCCGACGAGCCGACCGGCGCGCTCGACAGCCGCACCGGCGAGCTGGTGCTGCGGCTCCTGCGCGCCCGCTGCGACGCGGGCGCCTCCGGGGTGCTGGTCACGCACGAGGCGCGCCACGCCGCGTGGGCGAACCGCGTCGTGTTCCTGCGCGACGGCGCCATGATCGACGACACGGGCGCCGCGACGCCCGTGGAGGCTCTGCTGCGGTGAGCGGCTGGCGACCCTCGCTCCGCATCGCCAGGCGGAGCATCAGGCGCAACCTCGGGCGGTCGCTGCTGGTGGCCGTGCTCGTCGGGCTTCCCGTGGCCGCGGCGACGATGGTCGACGTCGTCGCGCGCACGCTGTACTCGCCCGAGCGCGACGCGGCCGTCGCGCTGGGCGCCGCCGACGCCCAGGCGAGCGTGACCGGCTGGTCGAGACTCGAGACCTTCCAGCCCGCGCGCTGGGGCTCGAACGCCGTCGGCGAGGGCGAGCCCGACCGCGATCCCGAGACCGTCGACCTGGCGGCGCTGCTGCCACCGGGCTCGAGCGTCGCGCCCACGCCCCGGCGCTACCTGATCGGCCTCCAGCAGGGCGAGCGCGGCGTCCGCGCCCAGATCGTCGTGGCCGACCCGCGCGAGCCGCTGCACCGCCACGAGGCGAAGCTGGAGTCCGGCCGCGTGCCCACGGGGCCCGACGAGGTGCTCATCTCCCCGTCGCTCGCCGACCGGCTCTCCGCCGGCGTCGGCTCGCAGGTCCACCCTGCCGACGGGCCGGCGCTCACCGTCACCGGGATCGCCGAGGCGCCGTTCTGCATCTCCTGCGAGCAGATCGTCGCGCTGCCCGGCTCGCGCGCCGCGCGACTGGTCGAGGACGAGGCCCCGATCAACCTCACGTCCGAGGGCGCCGAGTACCTCGTCGACCTGCCGCCCGGCGCCTCCGCCGAGGCGCTGTGGCCGAGCCTAGTCGAGCACGGCGTCGGGCTCACGCCGCGCGAGGCGTACCTGCATCCGGACCGCTACGACGACGAGATGGCCGGACCCGGCGTGCAGAACCTGCGCGACATCGCGATGGCCATGCTGATCTCCGGACTCGGCCTGCTGGAGGTCGTGCTGCTGGCCGGCGCCGCGTTCGCCGTGGGCGCGCGCCGGCAGACGCGCGAGCTCGGCCTCGTGGGCGCGAGCGGCGGCAGCGCCCGCCACGTGCGCCGGATCGTGCTCGCCCAGGGCCTCGTCCTGGGCGCCCTCGGCGCCGTGCTCGGCGTCGCCTTCGGGGCGCTCGTCGCCGTCGCGGGACGGCCGCTGTGGGAGCACCTGGAGGACGGGCGGATCGTGAGCTGGGGCTTCGGGCCCTACGAGATCGCGGGCGCAGCGCTGATCGGCCTGCTCTCCGGCCTCGCCGCCGCCGTCATCCCGGCTCTCGGCGCCGGCCGCATGCGGCCCGTCGACGCTCTCGCCGAGCGCTTCCGGACCAGCCGCTCGGCGCGCCGGCGCACGGCCTCGATCGGCGTCGTGCTGATGGCCGCCGGCGTGCTGCTCGCCCTGGCCGGCGACCGGCTGCTGGCCGACGACTTCGCGGCCTACGCACGAGAGCTCGAAGCCGCCGACGGCACGGGCACGTACCTGACGGCGCCGTCGCCCGGCGGTCCGATGGCGATGATCGTCGGCGGGGCGCTGCTGCTCGTCGGCGGGCTCGTCGTGCTCGCCCCGGCCGCGATCGCCGGCCTGGCCTCCCCGGCCGCGCGGATGCCGCTCTCCATGCGGCTCGCCATGCGCGACGCGGCGCGCCACCGGCACCGGACCGGCCCGGCGACCAGCGCGATCGCCGTGGCCGTGGCGGGCTCGGTCGTCCTGGCGTTCCTGTTCGTGGGCAACCTGCGCGCCGAGGAGCTGCGGTACGTCCCCTCGCTGCCGCCGCACGTGCTGGCGGTGAGCAACGGCGACACCGACACGCGCGGGATGGTGAACGCCGCGAAGCAGGCTTCAGTGGAGCTGCCGGGCGCGAGCGCGCACCTCCTGCGGGAGCCGCTGAGCCCGCTGCCCGAGGGGCAGTCCGTACCGGATTCGTATCTGCGCCAGCTCTACCTGACCCCCGACGACGGCGCGTGCGAGCAGGGCTGCACGAGCGGCTCGCCCGCGATCGCCGGCAGCGATGCGATCAACGAGATCGTCGCCGGCCGTGCGCTCCGCGAGGCCGATCGCGACGCGCTGGCGGCGGGCACGTCGCTGGTGTTCGACCCGGCCCTCTTCCGCGACGGCAGCATCCGGGTCGAGATCTCGAACGACGGCCCCGAGCTGAAGACCGTGGACCTCCCGGCGAGGCTCGTGCGTCGCGAGATGCCCTACACGAGCCTGCCCTCGGCCCTGATCCCGCCGGCCGTCGCGCGCGAGCACGGCTGGGACGTCGAGCCCACGCGCGTGCTCATCCCCTACGGCGCCGAGCTGACGCCGGACCAGGTCGACAGCGCGCGGGCGGCGGCCGAGCGCTTCGGCGCGGAGACCTACGTCGAGGCGGGGCCCGACCAGGGCTCGCGCGAGGTCGCGCTGCTGATCATCGCCGGCGTCGCGGCCTTCGTGACGCTGGTCGGCGTGGCGATCTCGGTCGCCCTGTCGGCCGCCGAGGGCCGCGCCGATCTCGCGACGCTGGCCGCGGTCGGCGCCCCGCCGCGGCGGCGGCGCGCGCTCGCGGCCGCCCAGGCGCTGCTGGTCGCCGGCCTCGGCTGCGCGCTCGGCGTCGCCTTCGGCACCTTCGTGGCCTACGCGGCGCGGACGACAACCGGCTCGCCCGACTTCGTGGTCCCGTGGGTCAACCTCGGGATCACGGCCGTCGCGGTGCCGCTGCTGGCGGTGCTCGTCGCGGCGATCTTCACGCCGAGCCGACTGCCGCTCGTGCGCCGCGCTACGTAGGCGGGAGAGTCCCCTCGACGCGGCGGCGGCCCGCCTCGCTGACCTCGACCTTCCAGATCGGCGCCTCGGCCTTGACGCGGTCGATCAGGGCGCGTGCGCCGGCGAACGCCTCGCCGCGGTGCGGCGCCGACGCGGCGACGATCACCGACGGCTCGGACAGCGCGACGGTGCCGGTGCGGTGCTCGATCGCCGCCGCGCAGAGGCCGTGGCGCTCGACCTCCTCGGCCGCGATCGCCTCGAGCTTCGACACTGCCATCTCGGCGTAGGCCTCGTAGTCGAGCTCGGGCACGTCGCGCGTGACGCCCTCGAAGATCACGACGCCGCCGGCGCGAGGGTCGCGCACGGCGCCGGCGAGGACGGCGACGTCGAGCGGCTCGTCCGTGACGCGGACGTGGATCGCCGCCCCGCCGCTGACCGGCGGCACGAGCGCGATCTCGTCGCCGGCGCTCACGGGCGAGTCGGCGGCCGCGTACTCGCGGTTGACCGCCACGACGCACTCGCGCGGCCGAAGCTCGCCTACTGGCGTGGACGCCATCGCGGCGAGGACGTCCGCGACGCGGGCGCCGTCGGGCAGCTCGACCTCGAGCCGGTCGGTGCCGGCTCGCTCACGCAGGCCGGCGAAGAGGCGGACGGAGACGACCATCGTTCGTCGATGCTACGAACTTCTTGCTTGTAGGGAGGCGGGGTTGGTCGCTTCAGGCGGCGCGATTCCGCATGACGCAACGCGAGGCGTCGATTCGGGCTCGGAAATAGGTGCACGCGCAGGTTGGGGTTGTTAGTGGACGCATATCGACACCTAACAACCCCACGCCGCTCCGAGTGGCCCCGCCGGCGTCGCCGGCGTCCACGATGCGGAACCGGCAGCCTTCGTGCCTCCCTCAATGCAAGTCGTTGACGTTCGCCGCGGGACGCTGCGGCGCCGGCGACTCGGCGAGGTCGGCCGTCCACGGCGGCGCCGTGGCCGCGGCCTCGAGCGCGTCGACGGCCGCCGGGCAGAGGCCGGTGCCGCGCTGCTCGCGCACGATCTCCAGCGCCCGCGCGTGCGGCATGGCCTCGCGGTACGGGCGGTCGGCGGTCAGCGCCTCGAAGATGTCGGCCACCGCGAGGATGCGCGCCGGGCGCGAGAGGTCGAAGGCCGACAGGCCGCGGTGGTAGCCGTTGCCGTCGAGCCGCTCGTGGTGGTTGGCGGCAGTCTCGACGATCGCGGTGAAGCACGCCACCCGCGAGAGGATCTGATGCGTGTAGCGCGGGTGCTCGCGGATCGCCGCCATCTCCTCGGGATCCAGCCTGCCGGGCTTGTCGAGGATCCGGCTCGAGACCGCGAGCTTGCCCACGTCGTGCAGCAGCCCGGCCCGGCGCAGGTCCCGCAGCCCGTCCGCTCCCTCCCCCATCACCGAGCCGATCCCCACCGCCCAGCGGGCGACCTCGGACGAGTGGCGGGCGGTGAACGGCGACTTGGCGTCGATCACGCGGGCGAAGGCGTCGGCCACGCGGTCGAGCTCCTCGTCGCCGGCCGTCCGCACGCGGTCGGCGGGCTCCCAGGCGGCCACCGCGGGCACCATCCGCGGGTCCTCGAACGGGCCCCAGAAGCGGCGGTCGTCGCGGATCGAGAGCAGGGCGTCGACCAGCGCGGGGTCGAACCAGCGGCCGCGGCGCTTGAGCGCCATCGCCAGGGCGCCCGGAAGGCCGACCGTGCGGACGAACACCTCGAGCGTCTGGGCGAGGCAGAGGATGCGGCCGAGCAGCGGGATCTCCTCGCCGCGCAGGCCGAGCGGCTGCCCTGCCCCGTCCCAGTGCTCGTCGAGCGCGCGGATGGCCGCCTGCGTGGCCTCGGGCAGCTCGAGCATGCGCGCGATCTCGGCCCCGCGCTCGCAGCGCGTGCCGATCACCTCGCGCGTGACCTCGTCCTCCTGCGTGATGCGGCGCATCTGGCGCGCCTTGGCCAGCGCGCCGCCGCCGGGCGCGACGTTGTCCCACGTGTACTTCGCCAGCGTGCCCGGTCGCGACCAGTCGACCACCTTCATCGCGCGCTTGGTCGCGTGGTCGTCGGCCGCGAACAGCGACGACAGGCGCGCCGCGTTGCTCGAGCAGCCCGCGTCCTTGAGCAGCAGCGCGTAGAAGAGCGCCGAGCGCTCCTCCTCGCCGAGCCCGAGCTGCTCGCCCAGGCGCATGCCGATCGCGGTGGTGCGGACGGCGTGGCCGGGCGGCTCGCCCTCGGTGATGTCGAGCGCGTACGAGAGCGCGCCGAGCACCTCCGAGAGCGCGACCTGCGTCACAGCAGGCCTTCGAGCTCGGCCGCGGGCAGCGGCCGCGAGAGCAGGAAGCCCTGGGCGTGGTCGCAGCCCATGGCCACGAGCCGCTGGAGCTGGCCGTCGGTCTCGATGCCCTCGGGGATCACGCCCATGCCGAGCGCGCGCGCCATGCCCACGATCGCCTCGACGATCGCGCCGTCGCCGTCGCCGTCCTCGCCGAGGCCGGCGACGAACGCGCGGTCGACCTTCAGCCCGTCGAGCGGGTAGCGCTGGAGGTAGCGCAGCGACGAGTAGCCGGTGCCGAAGTCGTCGAGCAGGAGCCGGACGCCGAGCGCCTGCAGCAGCTCGATGGTCAGCGCCGTGCCGGGCGTCTCCTCCAGCAGCAGGCGCTCGGTGATCTCGAGGCCGAGCGAGTCCGGGTGCAGGCCGGTGTCGGCGAGGATCTCCTGGACGGTGTCGACGAAGTCCGCGGTCGCCATCTGGCGGGCGGAGACGTTGACGGTGAGGCGCAGGCCGGGATCGCGCCGCTGCCAGCGCGCCACCTGCTCGCAGGCGACGCGCAGGACGTAGGCGCCGAGCGGGACCACGAGCCCGCTCTCCTCGGCGATGGGGATGAACTCGGCGGGCGGGACGTTGCCGCGCTCGGGGTGGTCCCAGCGCACGAGCGCCTCGACGCCGGCCACCTCGCGCCCGGGCAGGCGGTAGTAGGGCTGGTAGGCGACCCACAGGCGGCCCTCGCCCTCGAGCGCGCGGCGCAGGTCGCCCTCCGTGCGCAGGCGCGCGATGATGCGGTCGCGCAACCCTGTGTCGAACATCTCGTAGCGGCCGCGGCCGAGCTCCTTGGCCTGGTACATGGCCGCGTCGGCGTCCGAGAGCAGCTCCTCGGGCCCGCGGTCCGAGCCGGCCTCGGTGACGACCACGCCGACGCTGACGGAGCCGTAGCGCTCCTCGCCGCCGACGATGAACGGGTCCTCGAAGGCGCGTACGAGCCGCTCGGCGATCAGCGCAGCGTGCGCCGAGTCCTCGATGTCCTCGCACAGGACGGCGAACTCGTCGCCGCCGAAGCGGGCCACGGTGTCGGCGGCGCGCAGCTCCTCGCGCATGCGCGGGCCGATGGCGCGCAGCAGCTCGTCGCCGGCGCTGTGGCCGAGCGAGTCGTTGATGACCTTGAGGTTGTCGAGGTCGAGGAAGAAGAGCGCGACGTGGCCGTTCTCGCGCTTGGCGCGCTCGAGCGCGTGGGCGAGGCGGTCGAGCAGCAGCGTGCGGTTGGGCAGCCCCGTCAGCGCGTCGTGCAGCGCGTCGTGGCGGATCTGCTGCTCGTAGCGTTGTCGGCCGATGGCGCCGGCGAGCATGTGGGCGACCGACTGGAGGAAGTCGACGTCGCTCTCGAGCAGCTCGTCCGAGCCGACGGTCAGGACGCCCATCGGATCCTCGTGGCGGCCGATGATGACGCTGGTGCGCCGTGGTTGCGTCCTCGACGTGCTCGACGATCCTCACGTCCCCGACGTCGAGCGTCTCGGCCACTGCCTTGACCGCTTCGTCGAACACCGCCTCGAGTGCCGCACGCTGCATGACGAGATCGCCGAGGCGGGCGACGACCGACTGCCGTGCGAGCGCGGCGCGGCGCTCGCCCACTCCGCGCGTCGAGCACTGGATCTCCTCGCCGACGCAGCGGGCGGTGGTCTCCACCCACTCCCAGTGGCCGGCGGCATGGCGCCAGCGGTACTCGACGGTGACGATCTCGCCCTCGACCACCGCGCGGGCCATCTCCTGCTGGACGGGCGCGATGTCGTCCGGGTGCATGAACCTCCAGCACGCCTGCCCGATGACATCCTCGGGCTCGTAGCCGCCGAGCGTCGTGACCGACGGCGAGACGTACAGGTAGTGGCCGGCGAGGTCGTGCAGGGTGACGACATCCGTCGCGTTGTCCGCGAGGAGGCGATACAGCTGCTCAGGGGTGGTCCTCGTCGTCGCCGACGTCATAGCCCTTGAATCGGCTGGAGCAGGGATACCATTGAGTGAGATGGAGGGCTCGGCGCTTACACACTTGGACGCTGCCGGTCGCGCGCGGATGGTCGACGTCAGCGCGAAGACGGCCACGGAGCGGTTCGCCCGCGCCCGCGCGGTCGTGCGCATGTCGCGCGAGGCGGCATCCCGGGTGGCCGCGGGCGACAACCCGAAGGGCGACGTGGCGGCGGTCGCGCGGATCGCAGCGATCCAGGCCGCCAAGCGCACCGACGAGCTGATCCCCCTGTGCCACTCGCTGCCGCTCACGCACGTCGACACGGACATCGCCATCGACCCCGAGGCGGGCACTGTGACCATCGTCACAGAGGCGCGGACCACGGCTCGCACGGGTGTGGAGATGGAGGCCCTGGTGGCCGCGTCGGTCGGCGCGCTGACCGTCTACGACATGGTCAAGGGGATCGAGCCCGGCGTGGTGATCGAGCGCGTGGAGCTGCTCGACAAGACCGGCGGCAAGGCGGACTTCCACCGATGAAGCCCCTCGTCGACGGCCACGGACGCGCGATCGGCGACGTCCGCATCTCCGTCACCGACCGCTGCAACTTCCGCTGCCAGTACTGCATGCCGGCCGACGGCCTGCCCTGGCTCGAGCGCTCGGCGCTGCTGACGTACGAGGAGATCGAGCGGCTGGTGCGCCTGCTGGCCTCGATGGGCGTGCACGACGTGCGGCTGACCGGCGGCGAGCCGCTCGTGCGCAAGGAGCTGTGGCGCCTGATCGAGCAGCTTTCGACGATCCCCGGCGTCGAGGACCTCTCGCTGACCACCAACGGCTACCTGCTCACGCGCCAGGTCGAGCAGCTCGTGGCGGCCGGCCTGAAGCGCATCAACGTCTCGCTCGACGCGCTGGCGCCCGACCGCTTCTTCCAGCTCACGCGGCGCGACTCGCTGGCGCAGGTGCTGGAGGGCCTGGAGGCCGCGCAGCAGCACCCGGAGCTGCGCCCGATCAAGGTCAACGTGGTGGCGCTGAA
Source organism: uncultured Solirubrobacteraceae bacterium (assembly GCA_963835525.1). Lineage (GTDB taxonomy): Bacteria > Actinomycetota > Thermoleophilia > Solirubrobacterales > Solirubrobacteraceae > DASSUW01. Next base: position 217,557 of record CAWIFM010000004.1, on the reverse strand, counting down.
GGACTTCACGGAGGACGAGGTGCTGCGCTTCGCCGAGTTCGCGCGCCAGAACCCGTACGAGGTGCGCTTCATCGAGTTCATGCCGCTCGACGCCGACCGCGCCTGGACGCGCGACAAGGTGCTGGCCAACGCCGAGATCGTGCGGATGATCGACGAGGTGTACCCGCTCGAGGCGGTCGGCCGCGAGCGCCACGGCACCGCTCGCCGCTACCGCTTCGCCGACGGCACCGGCGAGATGGGCTTCATCTCCCCCGTCACCGAGCCCTTCTGCGGCGACTGCAACCGGATCCGCCTGACCGCCGAGGGCGAGCTCCGCACGTGCCTGTTCTCGATGCACGAGACCGACCTGCGCGGGCCGCTGCGGGCGGGCGCGACCGACGCCGAGCTGGAGGAGCTGATCCGCGACGCGGTCTGGCGCAAGGAGCTCAAGCACCACGTCAACGATCCGGGCTTCGTGCAGCCGACCCGGACGATGTCGCAGATCGGCGGATGATCTCGATCGACGAGGCGCTCGAGCTCGTGCTGAGCGAGCTGGCGCCGCTGGGTCCCGAGCGGGTTCCGCTCGCCGAGGCGGCCGGCCGGGTGGCCGCCGAGCCGGCTCGCAGCGCAGTCGACCTGCCACCCTTCGACCGCTCGGCGATGGACGGCTACGCCGTGCGGGCCGCCGACACCGCGCCCGGGGTGGCGCTGCGGCTGGCCGGCGGGGTGGCGGCCGGCGACGTGGCCACCGCGGAGCTCGAGCCCGGCACCGCCACCCGGATCTCGACCGGCGCGGCGATCCCGCCGGGCGCCGACGCGATCCTGCAGTCCGAGCTGGCGCTCGAGCGCGACGGGACCGTGGCGCCCGAGCGAGCGCTGGAGCCCGGCATGCACGTGCGCTACCGCGGCGAGGACCTGCACGCGGGCGACGAGCTCGCCCCGGCCGGCTCCGCGCTGTCGTTGCCGCGCATCTCCGCGCTCGCCTCGGCCGGAGTCGGTGAGGTCTCGGTCCATCGCCGCCCGCGGCTGCACCTGATCGTCACCGGCAGCGAGCTGCTGCCGCTCGGCGCGCCGCCCGAGCCGGGGCGGATCCACGAGTCGAACGGGCTGATGGTGCGCCTCCTCGCCTCGCGCGCGGGCGCCGAGGTCGTCGACCACGGCGTGATCGGCGACGACCGCGAGGCGACGCGCAGCGCGGTGGCGACGGGCCTCGCGGGCGACGTGCTGGTGGTGTCCGGCGGCGTGTCCGTCGGGCCGCACGACCACGTCAAGCCCGCCTTCGAGAGCTGCGGCGTCGAGGAGGTCTTCTGGCGCGTGCGGATCAAGCCGGGCAAGCCGCTGTGGTTCGGCCGCCGCGGCGACACGCTGGTGTTCGGCCTGCCGGGCAACCCGCTGTCGACGATCGTGTGCTTCTGCGTGTTCATCGAGCCGGCCCTGCGGCGCCTGGCCGGCGAGGCCCACGCACGCCCGCGGCTCGAGCCGGGCCGCCTTACGAAGGCGGCGCGAGCGTCCGACAACCGCACGACCTACCTGACGGCGACGCTGCGCCCGGGCGCCGACGGCGTGGTCGAGGCCACGCCCACCGAGCGCCAGGGATCGCACATGACCGGAGCGCTCGGCGAGAGCGACGGCTTCGCCGTCGCGCCCGAGGAGGCCGGCGAGCTGCCGGCCGGCGCGCCGGTCGACGTGCTCAGGCTCGCGTAGCCGCCCAGTCCTCGACGATCCGGCGCTGCACCGGCGTGAGGGGCGGCGTCTCGCCGCGCTCGAGCGCGGCGGCGGCCTGGGACAGGGTGAGGCCCGTGCCGGTCAGCACGTCGCCGATCAGCGGCGGCGGGTCGGAGCCGCAGACGCCGGTGTCGCCGGGGCGGGTCATAGGAACCGCAGCAGCAGATAGACGACGATGGCCCCGATCACGAAGGTCGACACCGACACGCGCGGGCCGAAGGAGATCGCCCCGAACCAGGACCCGATGCGCTGGAGCACCGACGGTCCGGTGTCCCAGCGCTTGGGGTCGAGGTCGGCGCCGCAGATCGCGCAGCCGGCGGCGAGCGGCTGGACCCGTTCGCCGCAGTTCGGGCAGCGGCTGCGATCGCGTGTCATCGCCCAAGAATCTAGCCATCGAGAACGGCTTTGAGAACCGCCAGGCGCTCCCGCCAGTAGGCCTTCATCTGCTCCGCCGACTCGGCGTCGGGCAGCCGCTCGTGCGAGATCGCGACCGTGCTCTTGGCCTCGCCCTTCGCCTCGAAGCCGGCGATCACGCGCGTCGAGCCGTCGCCCCAGTCGTAGCGGGCCGTGCGGCTCGGCTTGGCGGTGCGCTCGCGCAGCGGCGCGCCCGGCGCCCACTGCTCGAGATCCATGAAGGCGTCGTAGAGCCGCTCGACGGGCACGGCGACGGTCTTGCTGGCGCCGGCGTTGTGCGTGCCGTCGCGGTCGCCGCCGGCCGGGCGCAGGCCGCGGGCCTTCTCGTACTCGACGGTGACGCCCTGGGCCCACCAGCCCGGGACTCCGTGCTCGGACCTCAGCCAGGCGACGATCTCGGCGTGCTCGCGCTCAGCGGCGCCCCACGCGTCGAGCAGCGCGAACCACTGGTTCCACGTGTGCCCGGTGCGCTCGCGCACCTTCTCGGCGGAGATGCGGGCCTCCCACTCTGGCTCGGGCAGCAGCTGCGCCCGGGCGGCGGTGTAGCTCTCGCCCGTCTTCTCCATGCGGGCGCGGACACGGCGCTTGAAGGACTGCTGGGTGGTCATGTCGGATGCTCCTGTGGCATCGGCCCGCGACGCGACTCACGCTCTCGCCGCCCGGCCGGGACAGGGCAACGCACCACCTGGGTCCCGACCGCGCCAGGGCGACCTTTGCCCCTCTAAGCCGGTGGCGTGAGCACCGGAACAGGGGTTGGGCGTGGAACTTGCGCCACCCCGAACGGTACCGGGTTCAGCCGCGTCTGAACAGGTTCTTGATGCGTTCCCAGAGCACTGAGAAGAACAGCGATCCGCCCTTGAGCGGCTCCGCTGCGGGCGGCGGCGGAGCCGACGGAGGCGGCGTGCTCGGCGCGGCGGCGGCGACCGCCTCGGGAGCGGCGTCGCCCGCCGCCACCTCGGCGCCCGACGGCGCCTCGGGCTCTTCCGGAGCGCCCGGCTCGGCGAGCCGGGTCGAGAGGCAGGTCGCGAAGTCGCGCAGCAGGCGGTTGGAGACGTCCTGCATCATGCCGCCGCGGCCGAACTGCGCCAGCCGGCCGGTGATGTTGAAGTCGGTCACGGCCTCGACGCGCGTGCCGCCGTCGTGCTCGCTGAGCGTGTTGACGATGGTGGCGTTGGCGCCGCCCTGGCCGCGCTTGTCGGTCCCGCGCGCCTTCAGCGTCGCCCGGTGGGCGGCCTCGTCGGCGTCCTCGATCTTGATCGTGCCGTTGTAGGCGGCGGTCATCGGCCCGAGCTTGATCGTGAACGTGCCGCGGTAGGTGCCGTCCTCGTCGTGCCCGGTGATCGCGGCGCCGGGCAGGCACGGGGCGACTCGCTCCAGGTCGTTGAGCGCCTCCCACACCTGCGCCAGCGGCGCCTGGACCTCGAACGTCTGCTCCAGCTTCATCGCCGTGCCAGCTCCTCTCGCGTGTCGATGTCCGCCGGATCGGCGAGCCCGCCGATCTCGACCTCGCGCACGGTCGCGGACTCCAGCAGGTCGCGGAATCCGGTGTCGCCTCGCAGCTCGCCCGCGCGGTCGAGCAGCGGGCGGCGCAGCAGCACCGGGTGCCCCGGCACGCCGTCGTAGGTGGCGCGCACGGCGTCCGCGTCGCCGCCGTCCGCCACGATGGCGGCGATCGCCTCCGGGGTGATCCCCGGCTGGTCGCCCAGCACCACCACGACGGCATCGGCGCGCGGCAGCGCGGCCAGCCCGGCGCGCAGCGAGGCGGACTGACCCTCGTCCCAGTCCAGGCACTCCACGACCGAGGCGCCGTGCATGTTGACGCCCCTGCGGATCTTGTCCGCGGCGTGGCCGAGCACCACCACGCGCGGGGACACGTCCCGCATGGCCTGCAGCGCGTACTCGAGCAGCGGGCGACCGCGGAGCTCGGCGAGCTGCTTGGTGCCGCCGAAGCGCCGTCCCTCGCCGGCGGCGAGGATCAGCCCGCCGGTCGTCACACGCCGACCTCGTGGATCCGCCCCTGCGTGTGGGCCAGCCGGCCGCCGGCGCGGCCGTGCCGCATGGCGACGATCTCGCCCATGATCGACAGCGCCGTCTCCTCGGCGGTAAGGGAGCCGAGGTCGAGCCCGATCGGGGCGCTCACCCGCTCGAGGTCGGCCTCCTCGATCCCCTTGGCCACGAGCCGCTCGCGGCGCTTGGCCTGCGCGCGGCGCGAGCCCATGGCGCCGATGTAGCCGGCGTTCGAGCGCAGCGCCAGCACGAGCGCGGCGTCGTCGAGCTTCGGGTCGTGCGTGAGCACCGCGATCGCCGTCGCGCGGTCGATGCCGCCGAGCTGGTGGAACGCTTCCTCGGGCCAGGCGGCGACGACCTGCTCGGCGTCCGGGAACCGCGCGGGCTGCGCGAAGCGGGCGCGCGGGTCGACCACGAACGGCCGCCAGCCCGCGGCCTTGGCCAGCTTGCACAGAGCGGCGGCGAAGTCGACCGCGCCGAACACGATCAGTCGCGGCGGCGGGAAGGTGACGTCGACGAACAGGTCGCCGTGGCGCTCGGAGCGCTCGGCCCACATGAGCTCGTCGCCGAGCTTCGCCGCCTGCTCGTCGACAACGGGGTCCCCGAGGGTGCCCGTCGTCGCGCCGTCGGCGTGGACGAGGATCTTCTCGCCGGTCTCGAGCTTCGTGACCAGCGCGCCGCGACCCCCGCCGCGCGCGAGGTCGGTGAACTCGCTCGCGGCGCTCACGGCTCGTAGCGCTCGACGTAGACGTCGATCTCGCCGCCGCACGGCAGCCCGACGTCCCACGCCTCCTCGTCGGCGATGCCGAAGTGCAGGAGCCGCGGCGCGCCGCCTCCGAGCACCTCCTCGGCCACCTCGACGACCGCGCCCTCGACGCAGCCGCCGGACACCGCGCCGGAGATCTCGCCGTGCTCGTTGACGGCCATCTTCGAGCCCGGCGGGCGCGGCGCCGAGCGCTTGACGCTGATCACCGTGGCCAGCGCGACGGCGTCGCCGCGGGCGGTCCAGGCATCCACGTCCTCGAGTACGTCCTTCATGACAGTCCCTCCTCCATGAGCGAGGCCAGCGCCTCGAGCGAGGCGATCGAGTTTCCGGGCAGCAGGTGGTCGACGTGCGGCATGGCGGCCTGCATCCCGCGTGTGAGCGGCTCGTAGCGCGGGTCGGCGGCCAGCGGGTTCAGCCACAGCACGCGGTGCGCGCAGCGCCGTAGGCGCGCCATCTCGGTGGCGAGCTCGTCGGGGTCGCCGCGGTCCCAGCCGTCGGACAGCACGACGATCACGGCGCCGCGTCCGATCCGGCGGCCGTGCTCGCGGTTGAGCTCGGCCAGGGCGGCGCCGATCCGCGTGCCGCCGGACCAGTCCGAGACGTGCTCGGCTGCCCGCGCCAGCGCGCGGTCCGGATCGCGGCCGGCCAGCTCGCGCGTGACGCGCGTGAGCCGCGTGCCGAACACGAACGCCTCCACGCGGGCGCGCGCGGCGACGCTCGCCTGCAGGTACTGCAGCAGCATCCGCGCGTAGGGCGCCATCGAGCCCGAGACGTCGCAGACCAGGACGAGCCGCCGCGGCCGCTCGGCCGGCTCGCGGTAGCGCCGCTCGAGCAGCTCGCCGCCGTGGCGCAGCGAGGCGCGGACCGTCGCCCGCAGGTCGTGCACGTCGCGCCGCCGGCGGGTGCCGCGCGTGCGGCGCGAGAGCCGCTGCGGCGTGCGCCGGGCGAGCCGCATGAGCAGCGCGCGAGCCTGGGCGCGCTCGGCGTCGCTGTACTCGGCGAAGTCCTTCTCGCGCAGCAGCTCCTCGTCGCTCCAGGCAGCCGGCACGGGGACGTCCTCGAGGATCGCCGACGCCTCCTGCTCGATCGGGACGCCGACGCGCGGCAGCGCTGCCTTCTCGATCTTCCCCAGCGCCTCGAACGGGTCCTCGAACGGCTCACCCGGCGCGAAGACGACGGCGAACGCCTCGGCGAACAGGTCGAAGTCGGCCCGCGACGAGCACAGCGACGCGCGCAGGGCGAAGAACGACTCGCGGCGCGACACCGGGTTCACGGCTTCGAGCGCCCGCAGGGCGGCCACGACCTCCCCCACGCCGACGGGCGCGCCGGCGACGCGCATGTACTCGGCCAGCGCCGAGATGCGGCCGGTGACCGCCTCAGACACCACCGAGCACACCCCGCTCGCGCACCCGCTCGATGTCCTCGCGCACCTTCAGCGCCACCCCGAGCGTCTCCTCGAGGTCGCCGCTCCCGTCGAGCGCGAGCAGCGCGCGAGCCCAGATGATCGTCTCCCCCACGCCCGGCAGCTTGTACAGCTCCTCTTCGCGCAGCCGCGCGACCGCCACGCACACGCGCTCGGCGATCGCGTCGGGCACGCCGGGCAGCCGCGTGCGAACGATCTCGGCCTCGCGCTCGCGTGACGGGTAGTCGATCCAGTGGTAGAGGCAGCGGCGCTTGAGCGCGTCGTGCAGCTCTCGCGTGCGGTTGGAGGTCAGCACCACCAGCGGGCGGCGCTTGGCGGCCACGGTGCCGAGCTCCGGGATGGTGATCGCGAAATCGGCCAGGAACTCGAGCAGGAAGGCCTCGAACTCGTCGTCGGCGCGGTCGATCTCGTCGATCAGCAGCACGGCCGGGCCGTCGTGCTCGAGCGCCTCCAGCAGCGGCCGGCGCAGCAGGAACTCGGGCCCGAACAGCTCGCGCGCCTCGGCGCCCGCCTCGGCGGCGCGGATGGCCAGCAGCTGGCGCTGGTAGTCCCAGTCGTAGACCGCGTGGTGGAGGTCGATCCCCTCGTGGCACTGCAGGCGGATCAACCGCGCGCCGGCCGACGCGGCCAGCGCGCGCGCCACCTCGGTCTTCCCGACGCCGGCCTCGCCCTCGAGCAGCAGCGGCTGCTCGAGGGTGGCGGCGAGGAAGACGGCGGTGCTCAGAGCCTGGTCGGCGAGGTAGCCCTCACCGGCCAGGGCCCGGGTCACGTCCTCCGTTGTGGTGAACCGCACAACTTCATTGTGACGCCTGCTCGAGCGCGCGCCGGCAGAGCACGGTCGCCAGGTGGCGCTTGTACTCGGCCGAGGCGTTCAGGTCGGCGGGCGGCTCGGTGCCGTCGGCGGCCAGCGCGGCCGCCTCGGCGATGCTCCGTCCCTCCCGCAGGGCGTTCTCGGCGGCGGTCGCGCGCAGCGGCGTCGAGGCCATGTGGGTCAGCCCGATCCGCACGTCCTCGCACGAGCCGTCGGCCGCCTTCTTGACCCAGGCGGCCACGGCCACCATGGCCCAGTCCTCCTTACGGCGGTTGAACTTCTCGTAGCCGAACCCGTAGCCGTCCATCGCCGGCAGCCGCACCTCGGTCAGGATCTCGCCGTCCTCGACCGCGGTGGTCATGTAGTCCTGGAAGAGGTCGGCCGCCGCGACCTCGCGCTGGCCGGAGGTACCGCGGACCGTGACCGAGCCCTCGGCGGCCAGCAGCACAGCCGGCATGTCCGACGCCGGGTCGCCGTGCGCCAGCGTGCCGCCGATCGTCCCGCGGTAGCGGACCTGCGGATCGGCGATCAGGCCCGCCGCGGTCGAGGCGAGCCCGAGCCCGGCCTGCACTACTGCGTAGTGGGTGGTCATGGCGCCGATCCGCCACGACCCGTTCTCGCGCTCGATGCCGGTCAGGCCCGGCACGCGGCGCAGGTCGACGAGCAGCGACGGGTACGCCAGCCGCAGCTTCATGAGCGGGATCAGCGAGTGGCCGCCGGCCAGCACCTTGGCGTCCTCGGCCTGGAGCGCGGACAGCGCCTCGTCGAGCGACTCGGGCGCGACGTAGTCGAACTCGGCGGGGATCATGACCCACCTCCCTCGCCCGGGCTCGTCGGTCCGGAGCCGGCGCTACCGCTCCCGTGCTCGTCCCAGCTGCCGCCCTGCTTGCCCGGGTCGCCGGGCACCGAGCGGCCCTTGGCCTCCTCGATCGCCGACCAGATCGACTGCGAGCTGAGCGGCATGTCGAGGTAGGTCACGCCGAGCGGCCGCAGCGCGTCGATCACCGCGTTGGTGACCGCCGCCGAGGAGGCGATGGTGCCGGCCTCGCCGACGCCCTTGACGCCGAGCGAGTTGACCGGCGACGGGGTCTCCGTGCGGTCGGTCTCGAAGCTCGGCACGTCGGCGGCGCTCGGGAGCGCGTAGTCGACGAACGTGCCGGTCACGAGCTGGCCGTCGTCGTCGTAGTGGATCCGCTCGAACAGCGCCTGGCCGATGCCGTGCACGACGCCGCCGTGGATCTGGCCGTCGATCAGCATCGGGTTGATGGCCGGTCCGCAGTCGTCCACGCAGACGTAGCGGACGACGTCGACCTTCCCGGTCTCGCTGTCGACGTCGACGATGCACGCGTGGGCGCCGAACGGCCACGTGAAGTTCGTCGGGTCGTAGAAGGTCGTCTCCTCGAGCCCGGGCTCCATGCCCTCGGGCAGGTTCTCGGGGACGTAGGCGGCGCCGGCGATCTCGGCCAGCGTCATGCCCTTGTCCGGCGAGCCCTTGACCGAGTACTTGCCGTCCGCGAGGTCGATGTCCTCGGGCGCCGCCTCGAGCAGGTGGGCCGCGATCCGCTTGGCCTTGTCGGCGACCTTGAGCGCGGACTGGGCGAGCGACTCGCCGCCCACGGCCAGCGAGCGCGACCCGTAGGTGCCGAGCCCGAACGGGCCGGTGCCGGTGTCGCCGTGCTGGACGTCGACCTGGTCGAACGTGGCGCCGACGCGGTCGGCAACGATCTGCGCGAACGACGTGTCCAGGCCCTGCCCGTGGGGCGCCGTGCCGCTGTAGGCGGTGACCGCGCCGGAGGCGTGGATGCGCACGATCGACGACTCGTAGAAGCCGGCCTGGAGGCCGACCCCGCTCGGGCCGACGACGCGCGACGGCGCCAGGCCGCAGATCTCCATCCAGGTACAGAAGCCGATGCCGCGGTAGATGCCGCTCGCGCGGAGGCCTTCGGCCTCGCGGCGAACGGCCTCGACGTCGACGTGCGTGAGCAGCTTGTCGAGCGACCCGTGGTAGTCGCCGGAGTCGTAGATGACGCCGAGCGCGACCTCGGCCGGGAAGTCCTCCTTCGGGATGAAGTTCCTGCGCCGGACCTCGAGCGAGTCCATGCCGAGCTCGGCCGCGAGCTGCTCGACCATCACCTCGATCAGGTGGGTGGCCTCCGGGCGGCCGGCGCCGCGCGTGGCGTCGGTCGCCATCTTGTTGGTGCAGACGCCGCGGGCGGTGAACTTGAGGTTCGGGATCTTGTAGCAGCCGCTGATCACGAAGCCGGTGAAGCACGGGATGAACGGCGTGAGCAGCGTGTAGAAGGCGCCGAGGTCGCAGATCGCCGTGCACTCGAGCCCGACGATGGTGCCGTCGCGCTTGGCGCCGACCTTCACGTAGTCGATCTGGTCGCGGCCGTGGATCGTGGCGGCCATGTGCTCCGAGCGCGTCTCCGTCCACTTGACCGGGCGGTTGAGCTTGCGCGAGGCCCAGGCGCAGAGGACCTCCTCGCCGTAGTGCGTGAGCTTGACCCCGAAGCCGCCGCCCACGTCCGGCGCGATCACGCGGATGCGGTCCTCGGACATCCCGAGCTCGCCGGCCATGAAGAGCCGGATCAGGTGCGGGTTCTGGCTCGTCAGGTGAAGCGTGAGGCTGCCGGCGCGGTGGTCGGCGATCGCCACGCGCGGCTCGATCGGCGCGCCCGCCGTGCGGTGGTTGACGATGCGTCGCTCGACGATCACCTCGGACTCCGCCCAGGCGGCGTCCATGTCGCCGCCGCCGATCGTCCACTCGTGCGTCTGGTTGGTCCCCCAGTCCTCGTGCACGAGCGGCGAGGCGGCCTCGAGCGCCTTCTCCGGGTCGACGACCACGGGCAGCGGGTCGTACTCGATGACGATCTGCTCGGCGGCGTCGCGGACGCCGTACTTGTCGGGCCCGAGCACGATCGCCACGGGCTGGCCGACGTACTTGACCTCGCCCTTGGCCAGGGGCCAGTGCTCGGCGGACTTCAGCTCGACGCCCGGCGGGACCCAGGCCATCGGCATCGGCGACTCGAGGTTCACCTCTTCGCCGGTGAACACGCCGTGCACGCCGGTGGCTTCCTTCGCCGCTGCGGTGTCGATCGAGACGATCCTGGCGTGCGCCTCGGTCGAGCGCACGATCGCCATGTGGAGCATGCCCGCGAGGACGATGTCGTCGACGTAGCGGCCGCGCCCCGTGATCATCCGGGGGTCCTCCTTGCGGCGCATCGCCTGGCCGACCCACTTGGTGGCGGGAGTGGCCTGCTCGACGGTGCTCATGCCGGCACCCCCCTCGAGGTCTGGGCGGCGTCGAGCACGGACTTGACGATGTTGTGGTAGCCCGTGCAGCGGCAGAGGTTGCCGGCCAGTGCCTCGCGCACCTCCTCCTCGCTCGGGTCCGGGTTCTTCGCGAGCAGGTCGGCTCCGGCCATGATCATGCCCGGGGTGCAGTAGCCGCACTGGAGGCCGTGGTTCTTCCAGAACGCCTCCTGCAGCGGGTGCAGGTCGTCCTCGGTGCCCATGCCCTCGATCGTGGTGACCTCGGAGCCGTCCGCCTGGACCGCGAGCACCGTGCAGCTCTTGACCGCCTCACCGCCCAGGTGCACCGTGCAGGCGCCGCAGTTGGACGTGTCGCACCCGACATGCGTGCCGGTCAGGCCGAGCGTGTCGCGTATGAGGTGGACGAGCAGGAGCCGCGGCTCCACGTCCTCGGTGTACTGCACGCCGTTGACCCTCAGCGAAACCCGTGCCATGCAGCGTCTCCTCCTCCGTCGGCGACTGGAGGGGAGCCTAGTGCTTCAGCGACGCCGGTGGTAGGCGAGCGCGAGCGAGGCGAGCAGCATGCGATCGTCGCGCTCGATCGCCTCGAAGCGCAGGCCGAGATCGTCGTTCGTGACGCGCACGGCGCGCGCCTCGGCCACCACCTCGTGGTTGGCGACCTGGATCCGGACCTGCACCGAGCCCTCGCCGGGATCGGCGCCCTCGCGGGCGACGCAGACCCCGCCGGCGCTCACGTCGCGGGTCATCGTCGACCACTCGCCCGCAGGGGTCTTGACGACGGCCGGGAGCGAGATCGGCGCGCGCGAGAAGGTGCGGCGCTGGCCGAGCCGGATGTCGTCGCTGAGCCGCAGGACGATCTCCTCGCCGGCCGGCGTGCCGATCACGCCGCGGACGGCCTGCATGCGGCCCTCGGACTCGATCAGGAGATACGCCTGCGAGCCGATCTCCAGCTCCTCCTCCGGCTGCGCCTCGAGCGCGAGCACGACGTCCGGGCCGCTGAATCCGATGATGCGGCACGGCAGGCTCTCGCCGATATCGAGGTAGGCCGGCTGACCTTCAACAAGCTGAGGGAGCATGACTCCCGGGAAGTATCGGCGCTGGACCCGCTCGGATTGAGCTTCCTGCCAGCGGGCCGGCCCGCTTGGGGAGTGAGCGGGCCGGCCCCGGAGGGTCTGGGGAGGAAGCTCAGAGGCGGTCGTGCCACCGAACGGCGGCCGACGCGATCTCGCCTAGCGCGGCGCGCAGGCCGCCGCGATCGCCTGTCGCGCGGGCCTTCGCGAGGCGCCGCAGCGCCGCGGCCAGGACGGCGGGACCGGAGGCCCCGCCTTCGCGCAGACCGCTCAGCTCCTCGGCGGTCAGGCGCCGCTGGCCGTTCGCCACCAGCGCGCTCAGCTCGCGTGCGCGGCGCTCGGCCGTCGCGGCGGCCTGGCGCGCCTCGTGGGCGTCGCGCACCGCGGCCTCGACCTGGTCCTCGCTGGCGCGGACGCGCGCGTCGGCGTCGGCGATCGCGGCCTCCATGCGCTCGAGCGCGTCGGTCCGGCGGGGGGCCACGCGCACGGGCTCGCGCGCACGGCGGTCACCGGCACGGCGCGTACGGCGGCGCGCGTCTGCCGACTTCGCCTCGGCACGCTCGGCTCGGCCCTCGGCGACGAGCAGCTTGCGCTCCAGCGCAGCCGCACGGGCCTCGGCACGGTCCAGCGCGTCGTCTCGCTGAGGCGGCTCGCGCTGCTCCGCGACGGGCCTGGCCTCGCCGGCGCCGCGGCGCGGACCCGGACGGTGCGGCTCCATGCCGGCGGCGCGAATCGCCGCGTCGAAGGAGCCGCCGAACGGGCGCTTGGCGGCGTTGGTCGAGGGCCAGACCCCGTCGCGGTAGCGCTCGGCACGCCACTCCTGCGCGCGCCAGCGGGCCAGCGACGGGTTCCAGTCGGCCGAGCAGGGCGGCTCGCCATAGCGGGCCTCCCACTCGAGGATCTTCTCGATGATGAGTTCGCGGGTCCAGCGCCTCAGTCGACGCCCGCCCGCGGTCTGCGCGGACGGGGTCATGTCTCAGGCTCCGTCCGCTAGGTGCCGCGCGGGTCGTTCGACGTGAGGATGGCGAGCGGCCGCGCATCCACCCACTGATGACCCGCGGCGGCGGGCATCGGCTTGATCGGCAGGTGGACACGGCTTGCCATCGGTCCGTGAACGGTACCGGATGCCCTGCCGATCGTCCAACGGGATTCGAACCCGGTTAGGGTGCGCCGATGCCCACCGAGGTAGCGCCCGGCGTGCACCGCCTGGGCAACGAGATGGTCAACTTCTACCTGGTCGAGGCCGACGGCGGGCTGACGCTGGTCGACGCCGGGCTGCCGGGGTTCTACGACGAGCTCGTGGAGCTCCTGCGCTCGCGAGGGCGGTCCGTGACCGACATCGACGCCCTGCTGCTCACCCATGCGCACGGCGATCACGTGGGCATCGCCGGGAAGGTCCGGGACGAGGGCGTGCCGGTCCTCATCCACGAGCTCGACGCCGAACAGGCCCGGACCGCCAAGAACCATCCGCGCGAGGGCGGCATGCCGCGGTACTTCCGCTACGGCGCGACGTGGCGCCTGCTGGCCATGGGCATGCGGAACGGCGGCTACAAGGTGATCAAGCTCCCCGACGTCGAAACGTTCGGCGAGGGTGAGCTCGACGTGCCGGGCCGGCCGCGGGTGATCCACACGCCGGGCCACTCCCCGGGCCACGCCGTCTTCCACTTCGCCGAGCAGGGCGCGCTGATCGCCGGCGACGCGCTCTGCACGTGGAACCCGCTGACCGGCCGCCCGGGGCCGCAGATCATGCCGGGCGCGTTCTCGTTCTCGAACGATCAGGCGATGGCTTCGCTGGAGCGGATCGAGGGGATCGAGGCGGGTGCGCTGCTGGTGGGTCACGGCGATCCGTGGACCGCGGGGGTGGGTGCGGCGGTTGCGCGGGCGCGTGAGGCCGGGCCGTCGTAGAGGGACGAACTTCGGGCATTGAGGGGGCGGGTTCGGCCGCCGCGCGGCTCGATTGTCGACTTTGTTCCCTCTGAGGGAATTAACTCGACAATCGGCAGGGCGAGCGGCCGAAAACCCAGCCTCCCTACCCAGCCGCAGTTCCTACGGCCCGCTGATCCTCTCGAGCCACGTGCTGCGCAACCCCAAAGCGGTCCGCACCGAAGCGGCCGAGACCGTCCGATCGCCCCCGCTCCCACGAACCAGCACCGTCGCGGCGCGCCCCGAAGGCGACCGCGTGGCGACCTCCAGCCCCCGCAGCCGGCCGGTCACGAGCGAGCCGAGCTTGCGCTGGGCCTCCGGGCGCGTGAAGCGTGCCGTCCACGTATGGACCGGCGACAGATCGTCGTGCGGGTCCTCGACCGACCGCAGGTAGGAGAGCGGCGAGCCGCCGAAGCCCTCCTCGTTGGCGGCCGTGCGCCCGCCCGAGGTGGAGAAGAAGAACGTCTGCGCCACCGCGCCGCCGACCGTCACGACCTCGCCGCGCGTGGCTCGCACCGCCGCCGTGGAGGCCGCGATCTCGGCCAGCACGCCGCGGTAGACCTGTGAGCGCACGTCGGCGAACACGTCCCACGGCAGCCCGGTGGAGCGGCTGGTGAGCGCGTAGGAGCGGGCGACGACGGCCTGCGCGGCGAGCGCCTCGGCCGGCCAGCTCGCCGGCATCTCGGCGGGCACGACGCCGTACAGGTAGTGCTCGAGCGAGACGTGGTTGACCGCGAGCACGCGGCCGCCGTCGCGCCAGAGCACCATGCGGCCGCGGTAGTAGCCGTTGCTCAACCCGTTCTCGGCGGCGCCGTGCAGCCGTGTGCTCGCTCCGCCGGTGACCGTGACCGGCACGCGCAGCCGAGCGCGGGTTCGGCCCGTCGTCCCGTCGATCACGGCCACGCGATCGGCGTCGAGCGCCTGGAAGCGGTAGCCGCGGTCGTCGCGCAGCGTCACCCGGCGGCTGCCCGAGATCGCGCGCGTGGCGCCGCTGACCTTGGGCGCCCGCGCGGCCTTGAGCCGGACGCGCATGCGCGTGGCGGGCGCCGTGCCGAGCGCGCTCCCCGTGTAGTAGTGGGCGAGGATGAACTGGTGGTCGCGGCCCTCGCGCAGGGCGTAGCCGTAGGCCCCGTACTGGGACATGCCGACGCCGTGGCCCCAGCCGCGGCCGTCGATGACGACGTCGGCGGCGGCAGCGGTGGCCGGAGCGAGCAGGAGCAGGGTGGCGGCGATCAGGAGGGCGCGCATCGTCAGTCACCAACAGCGGCGGCGGGCCGGGGTTGCGGTGTCAGCAGCGCGAGCGCCACCGGCACGCCCGCCTCGGGGCGCACGGTCGCGATCCGCCGCCCGGGCTGCACGGCGGCCCTCACGTCGCCCAGCAGCGGCCCCAGGTCGCGCGCGCAGGCGTCGAGGTCGGCGACCACGACGACGAGCCCCCACAGCGCCGGGCGCTCGGCCCCGCCGACGACCTCGAGCACGAGCGGGCCGAGCCGGTGGAAGGCCATCGGGGTGCCGGGCCGCGGCTCGGCACGGCGCCGCAGCGGCGCTCCGGCGCGCTCCAGGGCGTCAACCGTGCGGTCGAGATCGTCCGTGAACGCGACCACGTGATCGACCGCGAGCGCCCCGTTGGGATGCCCGAAGCGCTCACACTCCGGTGCCGCCGTCGCCGTGATCGCCAGCCCGTCCGGCCGCTCCTCCACCAGCCCGAACGCCTCCACCCGCAGCTCATCGCCGCCCGTGGCGAGCCGCAGCCCGCCGACGCAGGCGCTGCCATCCTCTTGCAGGGCGAAGCCGAGGCGGACCCATGCCGCCGGCTCGCCGCCCGTCACGATCGTCCGCGCCTGCGCCGCCATCGCGGGCATCATCCACCCTGAGACCGATCAGCACTCCGACTCCAACGCCCGAGCAGGCGGCCTCGCCGCCCGCGTCAGTGCCCGACACGCCGCCCGGCGGCAGGCGGCGGGTCGGCTCGCGCCTGTCCTGGCTCGGCCTGGCCGTGTCCCTGCTCGCCCTCGCCGGCGTCGTCTGGTGGGCCTCGAAGCAGGAGCCGCCCGACCTGCCCTCCAGCGGGTCCGAGCTGGCCGCCCTGGTCGGGGCGATCGCGCTGTATGCGCTGGCCACGCTCGTGCGCTCGGAGCGCTGGCAGCGGCTGCTGGTCGACGAGGGCGCCGAGCCGCCGCGCGTCGACACCTACGCGCTCACCTGCGTGGGCTACATGGGCAACAACGTGCTGCCCGCGCGCGCGGGCGACGCGATCCGCGCGGTCCTGATGGCGCCGCGCGCCGGCACCTCGATCCGCACCGTGATCGGCACGCTGCTCGCCGAGCGCCTGCTCGACATCGCCGTGCTGGTAGCGATCTTCGTGATCGTCGGCTACGGGCTGCTGGGCGAGGTCGGCGCCGACAGCGTCGAGATCATCCTGCTGGTGCTCGCCGGCCTCGCCATCGCCGGCGTCGCCGCGTACTTCGCGATCCGCCGCAACGAGCGGATGAGGACCTTCCTGGCCCCCATCGTCTCGGCCACGCTGGGCCTGCGGCGCGCGCACCATGGGCTGCTGCTGCTCGGGCTGACGGTGCTGATCTGGGCGATCGAGGCCGGGGTGTGGATGTCGGCGGCGGCAGCCGTCGGCTTCGGCATGGACCCGATCGAGGGGCTCTATATCGTCGCGCTCGCCTCGGTGTTCTCGCTCGTGCCGTCCGGGCCGGCCTATGCGGGCACCCAGGACGCGGCGGCGATCCTCGGCATCAAGGCGCTCGGCGGCACCGGCGCCCAGGCCGTCGCCTACATCGTGATGCTGCGCTTCATCATCGTCGTCCCGATCACGATCGTCGGGCTCGTGCTGCTCGCCGCCCGCTACGGCGGGCTCGGACGCCTGCGGATGGCGCGGCTCTGATGGAGGGCACGGCGCGTCGCCCGCGCGGCGAGCTGATCGCCTACGGCGTACTCGTCCTCGTGGCGCTCGCGCTGCGCCTCTACGACCTCGGCGACCGGCCCTTCCATCACGACGAGAGCCAGGACGCCTACTTCTCGTGGACCTTCCTCGAGAACGGCGGCTACGAGTACAACCCGCTGTTGCACGGGCCGCTGCGCTTCTACCTGACGGCGGCCATCTTCAAGGTGCTCGGCGACAGCGACTTCACGGCCCGGCTCGCCCCGGTGCTGATGGGGACGCTGATGGTGCCCCTCCCCTACCTGCTGCGCGGCCAGCTCGGCCGGGTCGGCGCCTTCGCCACCGCCGCGGCGCTCGCCTTCGGCCCGTCGTATCTGTACTTCTCACGCTTCGCGCGCGAGGACATCTACTTCGCGGCCGTCACCTTCGCGCTGGTGGTCGTCGCCTTCCGCTTCCTCGACCGGCCGAAGCGCCACCAGCCGGCGCTGATCGGCGCCCTGCTGGCAGCCAGCTTCGCCATCAAGGAGACGACCTTCATCACGGGCTTCGTGGCCTTCACGTTCTTCGTGATCGTGCTGATCTCGCCGTGGCGCCGAAAGCTGATCGACCCGATCCGCGCGGTCGGACTCGAGGCATGGGGCTGGGCGCTCGCCGCGTTCCTCGGCGTCTACACGCTGCTCTTCACGACCTTCCTCACCAACCCCGACGGCGTGCGCGGCCTCTACACGGGGCTCGACTACTGGCTCGGCCAGCACGAGGTCGGCCGCGGCGGCGAGGCGTGGAGCTTCTACCTCGTCGTGCTGTTCGGCGTGGAGTGGCCGGCGCTGCTGCTCGGCGCGGTCGGCGCCGTCTACGCGCTGTGGCGCCCGACGTTGCTGCGCCTGTTCCTGATCTGGGGCTTCCTGGTCTCGCTCATCGTCTACTCGTGGGCGGGCGAGAAGTTCGCCTGGCTGGTGCTGCACCCGCTGCTGCCGCTGCTGCTGCTCGCGGGGATCGGCGTGCAGGTGATCTGGAACGCCCGCCGGCGCTGGTACGGGGTCGTCGGCGCGGTCGTCGTGGTCGCCGGCTTCGCGTACAGCGCCTACGCCTCCTACCTGGTCAACGCCGTCCACCGCGCCGACCCGCGTGAGCTCCTGGTCTCGACGCAGTCGTCCGAGGACGTCAAGCGCGTCGCCGACGAGGTCGTCGCGCGCGCCGAGCGGGACCCGGATACCTCGATCACCGTCGACTCCTCCGAGGGCGCGACGTTCCCGTGGGCGTGGTACTTCCGCGACCTGCCGGTCGGCTACCTGGAGCTCGGGGCGGGCAGCGAGGCGTCGGCCCCGGACTCGGACGTCCTCATTCTCACCCAGGCCGCCAATGACCGCCTCGCCCCGCAGCTCCCGGACCACGAGGCACGCCAGTTCCCGTTCCGCGTCTGGTGGGTGCGCGACTACGACGCGATGTCGCCACGCGCCTGGTGGCGCTGGTTCACGAAGCGCGAGCCGTGGAGCCCGACGGGCGGCATGCCCGAGTGGCTGTATCAGCGCTGATCGAGGCGCCAGATGGTGGTGCCGTCGCGCTCGAACACCTTCTCGCCGAGCTGGTCCCACTTGCCGAGCCCGGCGTCGCCGTACGTGGTCCGCTCGATCGGGCCGTGGACGACGTAGTCGACGCCGTAGCGGGCGATCAGCTCGCGTGCCCGCGCGAGGTCGTCGGTCGTGTAGAGGGTGCGGACGTCCTCCTCGCGGCCGCCGGGCTCGTGGTCCCACTGCAGCTCGTGCCCGGCCCAGCCGAGCACCGTCGGGCGGCCGGTGAAGGTCGAGATGCGGGCGTGGCCGAAGGCCGAGTAGTCCTCCCCCACCGCCTCGAGCACCACCGCCTCGCCGTCCGTGTTCTCGCGCAGCCAGTCGATGGCGGCCGGATCGCCCGGGGCGGTCGGGCGCAGCCAGGCGAGGCCGTCGAGCGACGGTGAGCGCGAGAAGCCGCCTTTGCGCGCGTAGGTCCCCGCGTAGGGGTAGACGAGCCCGAGCAGGAGCAGCATCGCCGCGGCGGCCGCCCACACGGGCCACGCGCGCCGCGGCAGGTGCGCGCCCGCCCACGGCAGCGCGCATGCGGCGGCCAGGGCGAGCAGCAGCCACGCGTGGTAGCCGAGTTTGAAGACCGTGTTCATGCGGAACAGGTCGCTGCCGTCGAACGCGTCGCGCACGTAGACCAGCTCCGGCGCGATCACGCAGGCGAGGCCGCCGCTCACCAGCAGCCACAGGAAGCGCTCGGGGACCGCGAGCGTGGGCGAGAGCGCCGCGCCGAGCGCCACGGCGAGCAGCGCCGCCAGGACGGCGACGCCCGCGAGGTCGGCGGCGGCCAGCAGCGAGCCGGCGAAGATCAGGGCGACCACGCTCCAGACCAGCGTGCGCGCGGGTCGCCGCGCGGCCAGCACGCGGGCGGCGAAGACGGCGACCAGCAGCCCGGCGAAGATGCCGTACAGCAGGGCGAGGTCGCCCATGAAGCGCCCGAACGGCGCGCGCTCCTCGACCAGCGCGATCCCGCTCGCCGCCGGATCGAAGTTGAGCCAGAACGGGAGCACGAGCACCACGCTGGCCAGCAGCACGAGCACGAGCCAGCTGACGGCGTAGCCGCGCCGGCCTGCGCTCCTGGGGTCGCGCAGCCACATCACGACGGCTCCCACGAGCATCCCCGCGGCGATCGGATACGACCACGAGTTGACCGCGTAGAGGACGCCGACCGCGAGGCCGGCGGCCAGCGCCTCGGCCACGCCGCGCAGCACCGCGTCGCCCCGCGGCCCGGCGATCGCGACCTGCAGCGCGAAGGCCAGCGCGACGACGGTGAAGGGCAGCGCGAGCACGTGCGCGTGCAGGTCGCCGAGCAGGAACGAGAACCACGGGAACTCGTTGATCGTCCCCTCGATCACGCGCGAGGGCGCGAACCAGTCGTAGTCGCCGGGCGGGTCGGCCGCCTCCAGCCACTCGCGCGCGCCCGCCAGGTTGCCGAGCACGATGCACACCACCACCGCGGTCACGCCCACCAGCACCGGGCCGCCGCGCACCCCGGTCAGCCGCGGCCGGGCGGCTGCCCACAGCGTGCCGGCGAATGTGAAGACCGCGGTCGCCGAGAGCGCCGCCAGCAGCGCGAAGGCGAGGTTGTAGCCCTCGTCGGGTCCCGTGCCGACGACCTTGATGACGATCGCCATCGCGAGGTGGCCGAGGTAGTAGTAGTTGAGCTCCTCGCCGGACATCCACGGGTCGTGGGGCGGGAACGAGGTGGACGCGTTCGCGGCGTTCACGAACGCCATGTCCATCGGCTTCTCGGTCCCCCACACGTCCGGCGAGTAGGCGACCAGCAGGACCATCGCCGCGAAGGCGACGGCGAACACGACCTCCGAGCCAAGCCACAGGCGGATCCGCGACGGGTCCTCAGCGGGCAGGGCACGGGTGCCGATCCACTCCGCGCGGCGGCGCGCGAACCATCCTTCGCCCGGCCGGTCCAGGGCGCGCGCGAGCGTGCGCTGGCGCGCGGCCGCCGAGGCCCCGGCGAAGGCCAGGATTCCGACCGCGACGAGGACGGTCGTCGTGCCGTACGGCGCCGGCGTGACCGACGCCGCCATCCACACCATCCAGGTCACCAGCAGCAGGCCCAGCGGCTTCGCGAAGCCGAGGCCTGCCCCGGGCAGCCGCCCGAAGGCGAGAGCGGCCAGCGGTAGGGCCGCCAGGCCGATGACCTCGACCAGCAAGAAGAACCCGAGCGCGTCGAGCATCTGGGCGAGCATGCTAAGGCGCTCGCCGGAGCTTGCGACGGCGAGTAAGCCGCAAACGAAATCGCGGGCGGCCGTTCCGTAGGCTGCACCCGATGAGCACCTACGAGCGCGTCGCCGACCTGCCCCTCACGATCGACGGCTACGCGCTCGAAGGGCTCGCGAAGACGGTGTCGAGCGGCTTCGAGCGCCTCACCACGGTGATCCGGCTGCAGGGCGGCGTCGAGGAGGGCCTCGGCGAGGACGTCACCTACGAGGGTGCGCTCCAGCTCGCCCAGCAGGAGCACGGCCCGCAGCTGCCGCTGGCCGGCGAATGGACGTTCGACAGCTTCTCCGAGCACCTCGGCGCGCTCGACCTCTTCCCCGCGGGCCCGCCCGACCGCGAGGTCTACCGCCTCTACCGTCGCTGGGGGTTCGAGGGCGCGGCGCTCGACCTCGCCCTGCGCCAGGCCGGCCGCTCGCTCGCCGAGGCGCTCGATCGCGAGCTCGCGCCGGTCACGTTCGTGGTCTCCTCGCGCATGGGCGACCCGCCGACCATCACGCCGGTCACCAGCCGCCTCGCCCACTACCCGGACCTGCGCTTCAAGCTCGACGCGACGCCCGACTGGGATGACGCGCTGATCGAGGAGCTGATCGGGACCGGCGCCGTCGACTCGATCGACTTCAAGGGCGCCTACAAGGGCACGGCGGTCGACACCGAGACCGACCCGGCCTTCTACCGCCGCATCGCGGAGGCGTTTCCCGACGCCTGGCTCGAGGACCCGGATCTCGAGACCCCGGAGGCGCGCGAGGCGCTGCGTCCGTTCGAGGACCGCATCACCTGGGACGCGCCGATCCACTCGACCGACGACATCCTCGCCATGCCGGTGCTGCCGCGCACGGTGAACCTGAAGCCGTCGCGGTTCGGCAGCGTGAAGGCGCTGTTCGAGGGCTACGACTTCTGCGCCGACCGCGGGATGGGCGCGTACGGCGGCGGCCAGTTCGAGCTCGGACCCGGGCGCGGGCAGATCCAGTACCTGGCGGCGCTCTTCCACGCCGACGCGCCGAACGACATCGCGCCGTCCGGGTATGACCCGATCGAGCCCGAGCCCGGCCTGCCCGCCAGCCCGCTCACCCCCGATCCCGAGCCCACCGGATTTCGCCGGCGGTCGTAGACTCCAGGACCAGCCATGCCCCCCAAGCAGCGTCAGATCAAGATGGAGCAGAAGGGCGCCCTGGCCGCCATGCAGCGGCTCGAGGGGCGCAGCGACGAGGAGCTCGAGGCCGAGACCCGCTTCCGCGCGGCCGCGCAGGCCATCCTCGGCGCCCGCGCCGCCGAGCGGATGGACGCCAAGCGCTCGCGCGAGCACTTCCGCGCCGCGATCGCCGCCGCCCGCCCGCAGGAGCGCCTGCAGCTGCGCCGCATGGCCGAGGCCTCGCTGGCGCTCGCCGAGCGCCGCGCGGGAGACCTGAAGGTCGCCGCCGAGAAGCTCGGCCAGACCCCGCCGTCGAACCGCCAGCTCTTCATGCTCCAGCTGATGGGGCTGATCGCCCCGCCGCCGGGCTCGAGCATCCTCCGCCGGGCCGGCGGCATCCTGCTCGTGGTCGCCGTCGTCGTCCTGCTCCTCGCCGTCGGCTGGGGCATCGTCCAGCTCGTCGCGCTGCCGTTCGGCGGCATCGGCACCGGCGTCTCGTTCTTCTGGGGCTTCCTGCTCGTGGCCGTCGTGCTCGGCGTGATGGCGTTCATCGGCAGACGCCGTCAGAAGCGCGCCCGCGCGCGTGCCGCCGAGCAGCGGGCGGACATGCTCAGCGGACGCCGGCGCTGAGCAGACCTCACATCCCGGCGCCATGCCGCGTTCCAGGGATGTGATCCTTCCCCCCTTCTGGGTGCTCGTCGAGCGCCACGGCGACGAGCTGCTCGCGCACGCCCGCCGCATGGCGGGCGACCAGCACGCCGAGGACGTGCTGCAGGACGCGCTGCTGCGCGCGCTGCGGGCCTATCCCCGGCTGCGGCACGCCCAGCACCTGCGCGCGTGGCTGTACCGGGTCACCACCACGGCCGCGATCGACCTGCACCGCGCCCGCCGGCGCGAGCTGCCGACCGACGACGTCCCGGCCGTCCCCACCCACGACACCTACGACGAGGGCGCCTTCGAGGCGCTGATCGCGCCGCTGTCCGACGGCGCGCAGGCCGCCCTGCGGCTGCGTTTCGTCGACGACCTCGAGTACGAGGGCATCGCCGACCGGCTCGGCATCTCCGCCGACGCCGCCCGCCAGCGCGTGTCCACCGCCGTCCGCACCCTGCGAGAGAGAGCCGCCGCATGACCCCGCTCCCCGACACCCTGCTCGAGGCCGTCGCCACCGCCGCCGTGCGCGAAGGCCTCGCCGACGCCGTCTTCACCCGCCTGTCCACGCCGATCGGCAAGCTGCTCGTCGTCCAGGGCTCGGCCGGCGTGGTGCGCGTGGGCTTCGAGGAGGAGCCCGAGGACGACGTGCTGGCCGAGGTCGCCGGGCTGCTCGGTCCGCGGATCGTGGGCTCCGATCGCGAGCTGTCCTCGACGCGCGAGACGCTCGAGGCCTACTTCGAGGGCGAGGGCGATCCGCACTCGCTTCCCGTCGACCTGTCTTTGGTGGCCGCGCCGTTCCGGCACATCGTGCTGGAGACGCTGCACGACACGGTGGCGCGAGGCCAGGTCGTCACGTACGGCGCGCTGGCGGAGCGCGCGGGCAACGCGCGGGCGTTTCGCGCCGCGGCGACGGCGTGTGCCCGCAATCCGATCCCGATCGTCGTGCCGTGCCATCGGGTGGTGCCGGCCGGTGGCGGGATCGGGCGGTATGGCGGCGGGGCGGCGCGCAAGCGGGCTCTGCTGGAGCTCGAAGGCTCGCTGTAGCGCCGGCGCCCTAGGCAAACCCCCGATGCGGCGGCACACGCGCTGCACCGAGGATGCCCGGCATGCCCCTGAGACTCCTCCTGGCCGTCGTGGCGATCCTGCTGATCCCCGCCGCGACCGCCTCCGCCGACTCGATCGTCTTCGTCAAGGACGCCAACGTCTGGGTCGCCTCGCCCGACGGCTCCAACCAGCGCCAGCTCACGCGTGACGGGACGAGCGACCATCCGTATCGCTCGCCGTCGCAGGCCGACGACGGGACCGTCGCCGCCTCGTACCTCGACAGCATCCGGGTGCTCGGGCGCGGCGGCACCGTGCTCCGTGAGCTCGACCCGCCGCCGCTCACCAACTCGGTCAGCCACGCGATGGACGGCACGCCCGTCGACGTCGCGCTCTCGCCGGACGGGAAGACCATCGCGTACACGTTCGTGAGCGCCTCGTGCCCGGTCGGCGCGTCGTGCGGCGCCCGCGCCGCCACCGGCTACATCACGAGCACGGGCGGGCAGCTGCCCGGGACACGGCGAACGGCTCCGCGCTGCCGGCGCCGCAGTGCGCGACCGGCAAGCTCGAGGGACTCTACGGGCCGACCTGGGCGCCCGACGGCCAGTCGCTCGCCTGGGGCGAGCCGGACGGCGTGTGGGTCAAGCCGAGCGCGCTCGACTGCACGGTGCAGCCGTCGCTCGTCGTCCCCGGCGCCACGGAGCCCGATTGGGGACCCGCCGGCGTCGGCGCGGCCGCCAAGCCGAAGCTGAACGCGAAGGCCTCACGCAAGCGCGTCACGGTCTCGGTGCCTTGCGCGACCGCGTGCATCGTCCAGGCCAAGCTCATCAAGCGCGGCAAGACCATCGCGAAGAAGCGCACCACGCTGAGCGCGGCAGGCACCGCCAAGCTGAGCCTCAAGCCCAAGCGCCTGAAGCGCGGTCAGAAGCTGACCGTGCGCGCCACCGTGACGCTCGCCGACGGCACCGCCACGACCCTCCAGAAGAGGATCAGCCCTCGGTGACCTTGACCGACGAGATGACGACCGGCTCGAGCGGCTTCTCGGTCGCCGGGTCGGTCTCGGCCACGCCGATCTTGTCGACCACGTCCTGACCGGAGGTGACCTTGCCGAGGAGCGCGTAGTCGGGCGGCAGGCCCGCGTCCTCGGCGGTCACCACGAAGAACTGGCTGCCCGACGTGCCGGCCGCCTCGGCGCCGGTCTTGGCCATCGCCACGATGCCCTTCTCGTAGAGGAGATCCTGCGGCGGCGCCTCGACCACGGAGTAGCCGGGGCCGCCGGTGCCGTCGCCCTTCGGGTCCCCGCCCTGGATCACGAAGCCGGACACGATGCGGTGGAACGTCGTGCCGTCGAAGAAGCCCTCGTCGGCGAGCGACTTGAACGAGCCGCCGGTCTTGGGGGCGCGCTTGGCGTCGAGCGTGATCTCGAAGTCGCCGCAGTTGGTCGACACGGTGGCGACGTAGGTCTTCGCCGGGTCGAGCTGCCCCTTCGGCTTCTTGAGGTTCCCCTCCCCCTTCGGCTCAGGCTCCTCGGCCGCCTCGCAGCCGGCCGGCGCGGCCTCCTCGGTCGGGGCCGGGGTCGCGGCCGCCTCGTCGCCGGCGTCGTCGTCCCCGCCGCAGGCGGCGACCAGCAGCGTGAGCGCGAGCAGCAGCGCGATGACCCGGAGCATGGGCGGCGATGATAGACACGCACCGTGACTGTCTCGCCGCGGATCCGCCGCTACGACCACGTCCTGCTCGACCTCGACGGCTGCCTGTGGGTGGGCGAGGACGCCTGCGACGGCGCAGTGGAGGCGGTCCAGGCCCTGCGCGAGGGGGGCGCCAGCGTGCTGTTCCTCACCAACGACGTCCGTAACGCACCCGAGGACTTCGTGCGCAAGCTGTGGCGGCTCGGCTTCCAGGCCTCGCTGGCCGAGGTCGTGACCGTCGGCGCCGCGCTGCAGTTCCAGCTCGCCTCGCGCGAGCGGGGGTCGGCGTACGTGGTCGGCTCGCAGGCGCTCGTCGATCACGTGGCGGAGGCCGGGCTGCGGATCCTCAACCGCACGCCGTTCGCCACCCGCGCCGACGTCGTGGTGGTCGGCGCGCACGACGAGTTCGGCTACGACGAGCTGCGGATCGCCTCGCAGGCGGTCAGCCGCGGCGCCGAGCTGATCGGGGCCACGCGCGACGCCACCTTCCCGATGCCCGACGGCCCGTGGCCCGGGACCGGCGCGATCCTGGCCGCGATCGAGAACGCCGCCGGCCGCAAGGCCGACCTGGTGGTCGGCAAGCCGGAGCCGGCGATGTACGAGGCGGCCCGCGACCGGCTGGGCCCGGGACGGATGCTCGCGGTCGGCGACCTGCTCGAGATCGACGTGGCCGGCGCCCGTCGCGCCGGGCTGGACTCGGCGCTTGTGCTGACGGGTGGGACGACGCGGGAGCAGGCTGACGCGGCCGAGTTGCGGCCCACACACGTCGCGGACTCGTTGGGCGCGCTGGTTCTGGGAACGTCAACTGCGGCTGGGTAAAGGCGCTGGGAGATCGGCCGCGCCGGTCGTCCGTGGCGAGTTCTGTTCGGTATGCGAGCAGAACTCGCCACGAATCGGTCGGGGACGGCCGGCGCGGCCGAAACCCTCGCCGCCCTACCCAGCCGCAGTTGACGTTCGATCAACTAGCCTCACCGGCCGCATGGATCGCCCCGTCCGCCTCATCGTCAACCCCTCCGCCGGCGCCGGCCGCGCCGCAAAGCTGCTGCCCGACGTCGAGGCGGCGCTGCGCTCGCACGGCATCGTCTTCCGCGTCGACCGCACGACCTCGATCGAGCACGCGCGGGAGCTGGCGCGCGCGGCCCGTGACGCCGGCGAGGTCGCGGCCGCCATGGGCGGCGACGGGCTCGCCGGCGCGGTGGCGGGCGAGCTCTGCAACACCGACTGCGTCATGGCGGTGGTCCCGGGCGGGCGCGGCAACGACCTCGCGCGCAAGCTCGGCATCGGGCACGACCCGGTGGCCGCCGTCGAGCTGCTGGTGGCCGGCCGCGAGCGGCGGATCGACGTCGCGGAGGCCGGCGGGCGCGTCTATGTCGGCATCCTCAGCGCCGGCTTCGACTCCGACGTCAACGAGATCGCGAACGGCACGCGCCTCAAGCTCGGCACGCTCGTCTACCTCTACGGCGCCCTCCGCGCGCTCGCGCGCTGGAAGCCCGCGCGCTGGCACGTCACCGTCGACGGCACGACGCACGAGTTCGACGGGTATGCCGTGGCCGTGGCCAACTCGGGCGTGTTCGGGGGCGGGATGTGGCTGGTGCCGGAGGCCAGCCTCGAGGACGGCCTGCTCGACGTGGCGTTCACGAAGCACCAGCCGAAGCTCGTGTACCTGCGCGGGCTGACCCGCGTGTTCAAGGGCGCCCATGTCGGGCAGCCCGGGTTCGAGCTCATGCAGGGCCGCGAGATCGTCTTCCACGCCGACCGGCCGTTCGCCGCCTACGCCGACGGCGACCCGATCGCCGACCTGCCCGCGACCGTGCGCGTCAGGCCCGGCGCCCTGCGGGTGATCGCTCCGTGAGGCTGCAGGCGGGGCTGCTCGCCGCCCGCGCGACGGGCGCGGTCACGCGCCTGGCCGGCCGTGGCGGGACCTCGCTGCCGGGCAAGGTGCTGATGCGCGCCGAGCCGCACGCCATCGCGCGGCTCGCCGCCCGCCTGCCGCAGGGCAGCGTCGTCGTCTCCGCCACGAACGGCAAGACGACGACGGCGGCCATGGTCGCCGCCATCCTGGGGCGCACCGGGACGAAGCTCGTCCACAACCGCGCGGGGGCGAACATGGCCGGCGGCGTCGCCACCGCGCTGGCCGCCGGGCGCGGCGACATGGGGCTCTTCGAGGTCGACGAGTTCTGGCTGGGCCAGGTGACGGCCGAGCTCGAGCCGCGCGCCGTGCTCCTCTCCAACCTGTTCCGCGACCAGCTCGACCGCTACGGCGAGCTGGAGATCATCGCCGACCGCTGGGCGGCGATCGTGGCCGGGCTGCCACCTAGCACCGCCCTGGTCCTCAACGCCGACGACCCGCTGGTCGCCGACCTCGGCCGCGAGCGCGAGGCGCTCTACTTCGGCGTCCAGGACGACGCGCTCGCGCTGCCCGAGCTCCAGCACGCGTCCGACTCCAAGCACTGCCGCCGCTGCGGCCACGCGTACGAGTACGAGGCGGCCTACCTCGCCCACCTCGGCCGCTACGCGTGCCCCAACTGCGGCGCGCGCCGGCCCGACCCGCAGGTGCGCGCCTCGGCGGTCGAGCTGCGAGGGATCCGCTCGGCGGCCTTCACGCTCACCGCGCCCGAGGGCGAGCGGCGGATCGAGCTCCCGCTGCCCGGCCTCTACAACGTCTACAACGCGCTCGGCGCGGCCGCCCTGTGCCTGCGGCTCGGCGTCGCGCTCGACGACGTCGCCGCGGGCCTCGCCGCCGTCGCGCCCGCCTTCGGCCGCGCCGAGACCGTCCAGCTCGGCGTCCGCCCGATGTCGATCCTGCTCGTCAAGAACCCGGCCGGCGCCAACGAGGTCCTGCGCACGCTCGCGCTCGAGGGCGCCGAGCTCGACCTCTTCGGGGTGCTCAACGACCGCACCGCCGACGGGCGCGACGTCTCGTGGGTGTGGGACGCCGACTGGGAGATCGTCGCCCCGCACGTGCGCCGCCTCACCTGCTCGGGCACGCGCGCCGCCGAGCTGGCGCTGCGGCTGAAGTACGCGGGCGTCGACCCGGCGCGGCTGGAGGTCGTCGACGACCTCGAGCGCGGCCTCGACCGCGCGCTCGAGGCCGGCGAAGGCCCGCTCTACGCGCTGCCCACCTACACGGCGCTGCTCGAGCTCAAGGACGTGCTCAGCCGCCGCGGCCACGAGGCGTACTGGCGGTGAACGAAAAGGTCATGTGGCACGACGTGGAGTGCGGCAGCTACGTCGCCGACCTGCCGCTGTGGCGCCGGCTGGCGCGGGAGGCCGGCGGGCCCGTGCTCGACGTCGGCGCCGGCACCGGGCGCGTCGCGCTCGACCTCGCGCGCGCCGGGCACGAGGTCACCGCGCTCGACATCGACCCGGACCTGCTCACGGAGCTCGAAGCGCGGGCCGACGGCCTGCCGGTGCGGACGATGGTCGCCGACGCCGCCGGCTTCGACGCCGGGACCTTTGCGCTGGTGGCGGTACCCATGCAGACGATCCAGCTGCTCCCCGACCGGCGAGGCTTCTTCGCATCCGCGCGCCGCGCCGTCGCCCCCGGCGGGCTCGTCGCGCTCGCGATCACCGAGCGGCTCGAGCCGTTCGAGATGGAGATCGAGCTGCCTCAGCCCGACACCGGCGAGGCCGACGGCTGGCGCTTCCTGTCCCAGCCGACCGCCGTGCGCGAGATACCCGGGGGCATGCGGATCGAGCGGCTGCGGCACACGATCGGCCCGGCCGGCGAGCACGGCACCGAGCCCAACGTCATCGTGCTCGCGGCGGTGACCGCCGAGGGCCTCGTCGAGGAGGGCGAGGCCGCCGGTCTGCGCCGTCACGCGACGCTGCAGATCGCGCCCACGCGCGAGCACGTCGGCTCCGAGGTGGTGCTGCTGCGTGGCTGAGCACACCCTGCGCGTCGGCGCGCTCTACCCCGACCTGCTCAACATCTACGCCGATCGCGGCAACCTGCTGCTGCTCGAGCGCCGCTGCGCCTGGCGCGGCATCGGCTTCGAGCTGCGCGGCATCGGGCTCGGCGAGCCGCTCGACCCCGACGCCCACGACCTGCTGTACATCGGCGGCGGCCAGGACCGCGACCAGGCGCTGTGCGCACGCGACATGGTCGAGACCAAGCGCGACGCCCTGCACGCCGCCGCCGCGCGCGGCGCCGTCGTCTTCGCGGTCTGCGGCGGCTACCAGCTGCTCGGGCACGGCTACGCGATGGGCGCCGAGCGGCTGCCCGGCGTCGGCCTGGTGGACCTCGAGACCGTGCGCGAAGACGGACCGCGGCTGATCGGCAACGTGGCCATCGAGCTCGACGACGGACAGGTGCTCGCCGGCTTCGAGAACCACGGCGGCCGCACCCGGCTCGGGCCGGACGGCCAAGCCGCTCGGCAGGGTGCTCAAAGGCCACGGCAACGACGGCCGCTCCGGCTACGAGGGCGTGCTCGGAGGCCCGCACGGCACGGTGATCGGGACCTATCTCCACGGTCCCCTGCTCCCCAAGAACGCCCACTTCGCCGACTGGCTGACCGCCACCGCGCTGGGCGTCGAGCTGGCGCCGCTCGACGACGCGCTCGAGAACGCAGCCCACGCCGCCGCCCGCCGGGCCGCCGGAATCTGATCGCTAGCATCAGGGCGGCCTTTCCCCAGGGGCCTCCTCGTGACCATTCCCAACACTGCCCAGACAGAGGGGCCGTCGGCCTCCCATCAGGCGGCCTCGCTGGAGTTCCGGGGGGCCACGAAGCGCTATCCGGGCAGCGACCGGCCGGCGGTCGACCACCTCACGCTCGAGGTCGGCGCGGGCGAGATCTGCGTGCTCGTCGGCCCCTCTGGCTGCGGCAAGACGACTGCCATGCGGATGGTCAACCGCATGATCGAGATCACCGAGGGCGACATCCTGGTCGGCGGCCGCAGCGTGCGCGAGACCGACGAGAACGAGCTGCGGCGCCACGTCGGCTACGTGATCCAGCAGGTCGGCCTCTTCCCGCACCGCACGATCGCCGAGAACATCGCCACCGTCCCGAAGCTGCTGGGCTGGGACAAGCGCCGCACGAATGAGCGTGTGCGCGAGCTGATGGACCTGATCGGGCTCGAGCAGGACCTCGGCCGCCGCTACCCCGCGCAGCTCTCCGGCGGCCAGCGCCAGCGCGTGGGCGTGGCCCGCGCGCTCGCCGCCGACCCGCCGGTGATGTTGATGGACGAGCCGTTCGGCGCCATCGACCCGATCAACCGCGACCGCCTCCAGAACGAGTTCCTGCGCCTGCAGGCCGAGCTCCGCAAGACCGTCGTCTTCGTCACCCACGACATCGACGAGGCGATCAAGATGGGCGACCGCATCGCGGTCATGAAGCAGGGCGGCCACCTGGCCCAGTACGCCACGCCGGCGGAGCTGCTCATGCACCCGGCCAACGCCTTCGTGGAGGACTTCGTGGGCGGCGACCGCGCGCTCAAGGCGCTCGCGCTGCGGCGGGTGAGCGACATCGAGCTGCTGCCCGCCCGCGACGGCGTCACGGGCCCGGAGATCGCGCCCGAGGCGCTGCTGCGCGACGCGCTGAGCTCGCTGATCGCGCACGATGCCCACGACGCGCCCGTGGTCGAGGACGGCCACGTCCTCGGCGTGATCTCGGTCGCGCTGATCTCGCGCGCGATCGCGGAGAGCGAATGACCGAGCTGTTCGCCCAGCTCGAGCGGCGTGACCGCAGCGGCGCCGACTGCGTCGCCGACAACGGCATCTGCCCGGACTGGATCGCCGACAACTTCGACCGCTACGTGCCGCCCTTCTGGCAGCACGTGTACCTCACGCTGATCTCGGTCGCGATCGGCTTCGCGATCGCGTTCGGGCTCGCGCTGCTCGCCCACCGCCGGCGCTGGCTGGTGGGACCGATCACGCAGGCGACCGGGATCCTCTACACGCTGCCGAGCGTCGCGGTGTTCTTCCTGCTGCTCCCGATCACCGGCCGCGGCAACACCACGGCGATCATCGCGCTGGTCTCGTACACGCTGCTGATCCTGTTCCGCAACGTGATCGCGGGGCTCGAGAACGTCCCTGCCGAGACGCGCGACGCCGGCCGCGGCATGGGGCTCACGCCGCGCCAGCTCCTCTGGCGGGTGGAGATGCCGCTCGCCCTGCCCGAGATCATGGCCGGGCTGCGGATCGCCGCGACGACGACGGTGGGCCTTGCCTCGCTCGCCTTCCTGGCCGGCGCCGGCGGGCTCGGCGAGGCGCTCTTCGACGACATCAACTTCCGCTCGAACGTTCTCGTGGCGGGCGGCCTAGCGATCCTGATCGCGGTCGTCCTCGACCTGCTCATCCTCGGGCTCCAGAAGGCGCTCACCCCCTGGACGAGGGCGACCTGATGGGCGACTTCGGCGACGCCTTCGACTACATCTTCCATGCGCGCGAGTCGCAGGCCGGCGGTGCGCGAGTCGGTGGCAGCGAGCTGTGGCCGCTCGTGTGGACGCACCTGGAGGTGACGTTCGTGGCCATGGCGATCGCCATCGTGATCGCGCTGCCGCTCGGGCTCTGGCTCGGCCATACCGGCCGCGGCGCGTTCGCCACCATCTCGGTCTCGAACGTCGGCCGCGCCGTGCCGAGCCTGGCGCTGATCGCCTTCTTCGTGGCGTTCTTCCCGACCACGCCGGAGTTCTGGAACGTCTCCGTCGCTCTCGCCCTGCTGGCGATCCCGCCGATCCTCACGAACGCCTACGTGGGCGTCCAGCAGGTGAGCCGCGAGACCGTCGACGCCGCCCGCGGCATGGGCATGTCCGGCCCGGAGGTGGTGCGCTCGGTGGAGCTCCCGCTCGCGCTTCCCCTGATCTTCGGCGGCATCAAGACCTCGACCGTCAACGTCATCGCCACCGCCACCATCGCGCCGCTCGTCGGCGTGCTCACGCTCGGCGACCCGATCATCTCCGGCTCCGTTCACGGGCGGGCCGGGCAGATCGGCGCCTCGATCGTGGTCGCCGCGTTCGCCGTCGTCGCCGAGGTGGGCCTGTCGGCCGTGCAGCGCGCAGTCACGCCCAAGGGCGTGAAGCTCGAGAAGCGCGCCCCGCGAACACTCAAGAGGAGGATCCAGACCGTCCCATGAAACCCACACGACTGCTGCTCGCCCTGCTCCTGATCGCCCTCTCCGCGTTTGTCGTTGCCGGCTGCGGCGAGGACGAGGAGGAGCCCACCGCCACGCCCGCCTCCGAGTCCGGCGCGGGCGGCAAGATCCAGCGCGACGAGGCCAACGCCGAGGTCCAGCTCACCATCGGCTCGAAGAACTTCACCGAGCAGAAGGTGCTCGGCGAGATCTACGCCCAAGGCCTCGAGGCCGCCGGCTTCACCGTCAGCAAGGACCTCAACCTCGGCGACGAGAAGACCGCCCTGGCGGCGCTGAAGTCCGACGAGATCACCGCCTACCCCGAGTACACGGGCACCGCGCTGCTGTCGTTCTTCGGCAAGACCGCCGACGAGCTGCCCAAGGAGCCGGAGGCCGCCTACGAGGAGGCCAGGCAGGGCTTCGAGGCCGAGGGCCTGGTGGCCCTCCCGCCGACGCCGTTCACGTCCTCCAACGAGGTCGCCGTCACGCAGGCCACGGCCGACGACCTCGGGCTGAAGACGATCTCCGACCTCGACGGCAAGTCGCAGGACCTGGTGCTCTACGGCTCACCCGAGTGCCGCCAGCGGCTCGACTGCCTGCTCGGGCTGCAGCAGGTCTACGGCCTCAAGTTCAAGAAGTTCGTGCCCGTCGCCATCGACCAGCGCCACGAGGTCCTCAGCTCCGGCCGCGCCGACATCTCGATCGTCTTCACCACCGATCCGCAGATCCAGCGCGAGAACGAGGTGCTGCTCGAGGACGACAAGGGCATGTTCCCGCCCTACAACTCGACGCTGGTCATGAAGCAGGAGACGGCCGACGCCGGCGGCGAGAACCTGACCAAGACCGTCGAGCTGATCCAGGAGCAGCTGACCGACGAGAACATGCAGGAGCTCAACGCCCGCGTCGACCTCGACAAGAAGGATCCGGCCCAGGTCGCCGAGGAGTACCTCACCGAGACGGGCCTCGTCAGCGGGTGAGGAGTTCCTCACTGGTCACATCGGGGTAACCTGCGCCGCGGTACGCCGCGGCGCAGGGGCTGTGGCGGGGAATAGGGGGTATCGCCTGTGCGGCGAAGCTCAGCTGTGCTCGTCGTTTCCATCTGTGGCGCGCTGTCGGCAAGCGCGCCCGCCCTCGCTCAGGAGGGCCGTGCCGGGGACGTGATCCCGGGCAAGTACATCGTCGTGGCCGACGAGGGCCGCGACCCGGCCGCCGTCGCGCGCTGGCAGAACGCCCGCGACCGGCAGGTCCTGCCGCTGGTCAACGGCTTCGCGGCGACGCTCGACGCGGCGCAGGTCCGCGCGCTGCGTGCCAGCGCGCGCGTGGCGTACGTGGAGCCGGACCGCGTCGTCACGGCCGACGCGACGCAGAATATGGACACCAACGGCGATCCGTGGGGCCTGGATCGGATCGACCAGATGGCGCTGCCGCTGTCTCGCACCTACACCTATGCGCGCGACGGGGCAGGCGTCTACGCGTACGTCATCGACACCGGGCTGCAGGCCAACCATCCCGACTTCGGTGGACGCGCGCAGAACGTCTATGACGCGCTCGGCGGCTCGGGCGCGGACTGCCACGGCCACGGGACGCACGTCGCCGGCACGATCGGCGGCACTACGTATGGCGTCGCCAAGCGCGTGAATCTGCGCGGCGTGCGCGTGCTCGGCTGCACCGGTTCCGGCTCGACGTCGGGGATTATCACGGCGCTGAACTGGCTGCGCACCAACGCGGTCAAGCCGGCGGTGGCGAACATGTCGCTCGGCGGCGGGCGCTCGACGTCGCTCAACTCGGCGGCGAACAACCTCGCCAACTCCGGCGTGTTCCTCGCGGTCGCGGCCGGCAACGAGAACCAGAACGCCTGCAACGTCTCCCCCGCCTCCGCGGCCTCGGCCTACACGACCGCCGCCTCGGACCGGACGGACCTGAAGGCCTCGTTCTCCAACTGGGGCTCGTGCGTGGACGGCTGGGCGCCGGGCGTCTCGATCAAGTCGGCCTGGCTGTCGAGCGGCACGCGGACGATCAGCGGCACGTCGATGGCCAGCCCGCACGTGGCGGGCGTCGGCGCGCTCTACAAGTCCAACGTCGGCGAGGCCCCGTCGGCGACCGTGGCGAGCTGGATCAACACCAACGCGGCGGCCGGCGTCATCCGCAACCCGAGCGGGACGCCGAACCGCCTGCTGAACAAGCGCGGTCTTTAGGGGTGCATCCGGGGAGGGTGCAGGGCGTCGAGCGCGTCCTGCACCTTCGCCACGTCGAGGTTGAGCCGGTCGGCGAGCTCCCGCGCGAACTCGTCGCGCAGCTCGTCCTTCTGATCGCGCAGCTTCTCGAACGCCGCCTCGAGCTGCGCCTGAGTCACGCCGAGCTCCTTGGCCAGGTTGGCGAGGCCGGGACGGTGCGGCCGGAACTTGCCGAATACGGCGTGGAAGGCCTCGCGCAGCCGCTCCTCGCTCACCCCGAGCTCGTCGGCGAGGTCGCCCGGGTCACCCGGGTGCCCGCGGCGCTTCTCGATCGCGGCGCGGACCTTCTCGGTGCTGAGGCCGAGCTCCTTCGCGAGCGCGGCGGCGAGCGCCTCCGGCCGGCGGACGCGGGGCCTGGCCGGGCGCTCGGGGCGCACGTTCTCGAACGCCTGCTCGACCTTGGCCGCGTCGATGCCGAGGGCGTCGGCGAGCCGCTGGGCGGCGTCGTCCTTGCGGTCGGCGCCGATGTCCTCGAGCGCAGCGCGGAGATCGGCCTCGTCAACCCCGAGGCGGTCCGCGAGGCCGTCGAAGCCTGGTCGGCCCACCCCGAAGCCATGGCCGAAGCGCGCCTCGTCACGTGCCGTCTTGGCCGCCTCGGCCGAGCCGTCGTCGGCCTGTGCGCCGAGTGCGTAGGCGCCCGAGGCCAGGGCGATGGCGCCGGCCAGGGCGAAGGCGGTCGTTCGCTTTCCCTTGGTCATGCTCACGAGGGTGGCCGGTGAACCGAAGAGGAGGCGAAGAGGTTCCTAGGAAAGTGCGGGCTGGCCCCGGGCGTCCGCCGGGACGGCGGGTAGGTTCGGCGGATGGCTCTGCTCACGACCGTCGACCAGCTCCAGGTCCGCCTCCTGCGTCCGGCTGCCCAGCCACCCTCCCGCACCCGGCCGGGCGACGCCGGATACGACCTGTGCACCGCCGAGAGTTTCTCGCTCTGGCCCGGCGAGCGCGTGACCGTGCCGACGGGCGTCGCCGTGGCCCTGCCGCCGGGCGTCGCCGGGCTCGTCACGCCGCGCTCCGGCCTGGCCTCCTCGCACGGGATCTCGATCGTCAACGGCCCCGGCCTGATCGACCCCAACTACCGCGGCGAGATCCGCGTCGTGCTCGTCAACCTCGGCGACGCGCGCTTCGAGGCTGCGGTCGGCGACCGCATCGCGCAGCTGCTGCTGGTGCCGTTCGTGGCCCCGGACACGTGCGTCGTGGACGAGCTGCCGCCGTCGGGTGACGACCGCGGCGAGAACGGGTTCGGCTCCTCCGGCCGCTGAGTCACAATCACGGGATCCCCGTCCGAGGGTTCCCCTGATGACGCTTCGCGCGTGTCTCGTCCTGCTCGCCTGCAGTCTGGCCGCGTGCGGAGGCTCGGAGCTGACGGACGAGGACCGGAAGCTCTGGGCGCCGGGCCTTCCGGACCGCTCGGCTATCCCGGTGCTGCTCTACGAGGGTGTGACCGCCGAGGTCTTCGAGCGGCACATGGCCCTGCTCGAGGCGGCCGGGTACGACACGGTCACGCTCGACGAGCTCGCACGTTTCGTCAAGCGCGAGCCCGTGACGCTGCCGGCCCATCCGCTGCTGCTCACGTTCGACGGCGCGCGCGACGAGAACCGGGCAGCGAGCGACGCGGCACTGAAGAGCCGGGGGTTCAACGCCGTGCTGTTCGTGAACGTCGGCGAGGTCGAGGCGGAGAACCCCGATTACCTGACCTGGGAGGAGATCAATGCGATGCAGGCCAGCGGCCACTGGGACGTGCAGCTCCAGTCCGGCACCGGGCAACGCCTGATCCAGCACGGCTCCGGGCCTGATGACGTCGGCCCGTTCTACGCCTACCGCGGGGCCGAGGAGGTGCTCGGCGGGTGGCGCGAGCGCGTGTTCTCGGACGTCAGCGACGCCGAGCAGCAGCTCGCCCACCAGGTGCGCGGCTATCGGCCGCTCGCCTTCGCGCCGCCGTACGGCAACTATGGCCAGGCGGGCACCAACGACCCGCACATCCCGCGCGAGCTCCTTGCCCGGCTGCTGCTGAGCTTCCAGCTCGTCTTCACGCAGGACCGCAGCGGCTTCGCCTCACCGGGCGCGCGCAATCCCCTCGGCCGCTTCGAGATCACCCCTGACGTCACCGAGCAGCGGCTTCACGCCTTGCTCATGGCCGGCGAGCCGTTGCCCGCCGCCGGCTCGTAGCGCGGCTCGAACGGGCGCGACTCGTCGGGGCCGGGCTGGATGATCATGACCGTCGCCTCGGGGATCTCGTCCCAGACGCCGGGCAGGTCGGCCAGCGGCTCGGACACGATGAGCCGGTCCTCGTCGCGCAGCCGGGCGAGCCGCGGGTTGTCGATGTTGAGCTGCTGGATCGCCGACACCTCGGCGCTCACGAAGAGCGACCGCGACTGCCGTTCGGTCGAGTAGCGGAACGCCCATATGCGTTCGCCGTCGCTGATGCCGACGCTGGCCTGGATCGCGTGCTCGATGCCGTGGCGCGTGGCCGTCGCCTCCACGAAGCCGATCGCGCGCTCGAGCGCGGACACCGGATCGCTCTCGAGCCCGTACGTGAGCGCGAGGTGGAAGAGGACCTCCGAGTCCGTCGAGCCCTGGATGCCGGGGAACAGCTCCGGCGCGACCTCGAGCATGAGCTCGCGCCGCATCTCCGCGAAGCCGTTGATCACGCCGTTGTGGACCATGATCCAGCGGCCGTGGCGGAACGGGTGGCAGTTGGTCTGCTGGATCGCCGTGCCGGTCGTGGCGCGCACGTGGGCGAGGAACAGGTGCGACTCGACGTGGCCGGCCAGCTCACGCAGGTTCGCGTCGCCCCAGGCGGGCGCGACGCTGTGGTAGAGGGCGGGCTCGGGCGTCGCGGTCCCGTACCAGCCGAGGCCGAAGCCGTCGCCGTTCGTCGTCTCGACGCCCATGCGCGAGTGCAGGCTCTGATCGATGAGGCCGTGCTTGGGCTTGAACAGCAGCTCCTCGATCAGCACGGGCTGCCCGGACCACGCCATCCAGCGGCACATCGCGGCTCCTTTCAGCCGGTCGCGTGCACCGTCCCAGGTTCAGGTGGCGTGCGCAAGCGAGCCATAGGCGGCCGCGAAGCCCTCCCGCCAGCTGGCGTGGCGCAGCGTCCACCCGAGCTCGCGCTTGGCCTTCGCGTTCGAGGCGCCGCGCGTCTCGGTCCCCATCACCACCGCTAGGTCGCCCCCGGCCAGCCGGCCGAGCCACCGCGGGACGCGGCGCGGCGGTCCGGCGCCGAGGGCGGTGGCGAGCACCGGCAGCCAGTCGCGCACCGGAGCCGGCTCGTCGTCGACGACGTTGTAGATGCCGGGATCGCCGTGCTCGAGCGCGAGCACGGTCGCCGCAGCGGCGTCGTCGAGGTGGATGAACGAGAAGATGCCGCCGCCGTCGCCCACGATCGGGAACTGCCGCTTGCGCACGGGCTCGATCAGCCCGTCGTTGGCGGCCCCGTAGAAGGCGCCGTAGCGGAGCGCGATGCCGCCGGCGCCGGTGACGGCCTCGTCGAGATGACGCATCGCCGCGGTGCTCTCACGCGCCGACGGGAGCGGATCCGGGTCGAGCGGATCGTCCTCGGTCTTGACCGGCCCGCCGTCACGGGTGTACCGGAGGCTGGCGAAGCTCTGCGCGACGAACCGGCGCACGCCCGCCTCGCTCGCCGCGGCGAGCAGCGCGTCCGTGCCCTCGGTCCGCAGCCGGTTGGTCTCCCCGAAGGCACGGTCCATGCGCCTGCCGAACTTGACGTCGGCCAGGGCGGTGGCCTGGTGGGCGATCGCGTCCGGCTCCGCCGCGAGGACGGCCTGGCGCACGGCGTGCGCGTCGAGCAGGTCGAGCTGGACCGGCCTCGCCCCGAGCGCGCGGACGCGGTCGGCGTTCGCGGGCGTGCGGTAGGTGCCGATCACCTCGTGCCCTCGGTCGGCGAGCTGCGGTACGAGCCGGCTGCCGATGGCGCCGCTGGCGCCGGCGACGAGAATGCGCATGGGTGTCTCCCTTCACGGTCACATGTCGTGGTTGTCGCGGGTCTGATGCAGTGACCCCCGGCGACCGGAAGATGTGACCGATGGACGAGCTGGCCCAGCGATTCGACGAGCAGCGGACCCGCCTGAGGGCCGTGGCCTACCGCATCCTCGGCTCGCTGAGCGAGGCCGACGACGCGGTCCAGGAGGCGTGGCTGCGGCTCAGCCGCTCGGACGCCGGCGCGATCGACAGCCTCGAGGCCTGGCTGACCACGGTGGTCGGGCGCATCTCGCTCAACATGCTCCGCGCGCGGCGCACCCGGCGCGAGGTGCAGATGCCCGAGCCGATCCTCGACAACGCCGGCGGGATCGACCCGGAGCACGAGGCGCTGCTGGCGGACTCGGTCGGCCTGGCGCTGCTCGTCGTGCTCGAGACGCTGTCGCCGCCCGAGCGGCTCGCGTTCGTGCTGCACGACATGTTCGCGGTGCCGTTCGACGAGATCGCGCCGATCGTCGACCGCTCCCCCGAGGCGGCGCGCCAGCTCGCCAGCCGGGCGCGCCGTCGCGTCCAGGGCGAGCACACGGTGTCCGACGCCGGCGTCGAGACGCAGCGCGAGCTCATCGACGCGTTCCTGACCGCGGCGCGCGACGGCGACTTCGAGGCGCTGCTGGAGGTGCTCGACCCGGACGTCGTGCTGCGCACGGACGGTCCCGCGGCGTTGCGCGTGGTCCGCGGCGCGGAGACGGTGGCCCGGCAGGCGCGCAGCTACTCGCAGCTCGGGCTGGTCATGCGGCCCGCGCTCGTCAACGGCGCCGCCGGCGCGGTCACGCTGCTCGACGGCAAGCCGTTCTCGGTCGCCGCCGTCACGATCCGCAACCGCCGGATCGTCGCGATGGACTTCCTCGCCGACCCGGAGCTCCTCGCCCGGCTCGACCTCACGGTCCTCGACGACTGACCTCAGTGAGTCGCGAGGCCGGTCCCGAGCACGAGGAGGACGGCGCCGACGGTCCCGTTCACGACCTGTGAGCTGCGTCGCCGCCGAAGCGTCCGGCTGAGCCGCGCGGCGAGGTGCGCGTAGGCGGTGAGCCAGACGAAGACCATCGAGCCCATGGCGACGACCATCGCGGCCGGCAGCACGGCGGAGCTGTCGGCCGCGACGAACTGCGGCACGAGCGCGGTCCAGAAGAGGCCGACCTTGACGTTGAGCAGATCGCTGGTGAGGCCGCGGCGGAAGGCAGCGCCGTCCTCGCCTCCGCCGTCGGCAGCGAGGCTGTCGCCGCGCGCGGCCGCGCGCAGCGCCTGGACGCCGACGAAGACGAGGTAGGCCGCGCCGGCGAGCTTGAGCGCCGAGAACGCCGCGCCCGACGCGGCGAGGAGGGCCGCCACGCCGACGGCAGAGGCGGCGCCCCAGACCACGTTGCCCAGCGCGGAACCGGCCGCCGCCCACGTGCCGGCGCGGGCGCCGTCGGCGAGCGCCGTGCGCATGACCACGAAGGTGTCCGGCCCGGGAACGAGCATCGCGACGGCAGCGACGGCGAGGAAGGCGAAGAAGGGTTCCATGGCGTCATCCTCCGCTCCGCGTCGTTTCAGCACAAGCGATGTTTTCTGGCCATAATGGTTAAGCGATGCTGAACCCTCGACGGCTGGCTGTGCTGCGCGAGTTCGCGGCCCAGGGCACGATCGCGGGCGCCGCCGAGGCGCTCGCCTTCACGCCGTCGGCCGTCTCGCAGCAGCTGGCGCAGCTCCAGCGCGAGGCCGGCGTCGACCTGTTCCGCAAGACGGGCCGGCGGCTCGAGCTGACCGACGCCGGCCGCACGCTCGTCGAACGGGCCGGTGAGCTGCTCGCGCGTGTCGAGGAGATCGAAACCGAGCTCGCGGCACAGGCACAGGAGGTGCGCGGCACCGTCCGTGTGGCGGCGTTCCAGACCGCCGCGGCCGCGCTTGCGCTCCCGGCGCTCGAAGCCCTTGCCGAGGCGCACCCGGCGCTGCGCGCGGAGCTCGTCGAGGCAGAGGCCGAGGAATCGCTGCCGCTGCTGGCCCGCGGGGCGCTCGACGTGGTGATCGCCGAGGAGTACGAGCACGCGCCCCGACCGCGACTGCCCGGGCTGCGGCGCGACTACCTCGAGCCCGACGAGATGCTCCTCGCCCTCCCCCGTGCGGACGCGGACGGCCCGGTCGCGCTGGCCGGCCTGGCGGAGAGCACGTGGGCGACCGCCCGGGCGGGCACCGCCTACGCCGACATGTTCGACCGCCTCTGCCGCTCGGTCGGCGGCTTCGAGCCCGACGTTCGCTACCGCGTCAACGACCTGCGGCTCCTGCTGGCGCTCGTCGCCACCGGCCGCGCCGCCGCCATCGTGCCCGCCCTCGGCCGGCCCGAGGGCGTGACCATCCGCCCGATCGCCGAGGGCCGCTTCAGCCGGGCGCTGTTCGTCGCCACGCGGACGAGCGATCACGCGCGCCCGTCGACGGCCGCCGTCGTGGACGCGATCCGTCAGGCGGGACGGTCGCCGTTGACCGCGTAGCGGTCGAAGCGCTCGGCCACGACGGCGGGCAGGCGGGCCTGGACGAGGACGCCTTCCGGCGTGTCCGTGCGCTCGAGGTCGCCGGCCACTTCGTGAAGCTCCGAC
This sequence comes from uncultured Solirubrobacteraceae bacterium, assembly GCA_963835525.1. Lineage (GTDB taxonomy): Bacteria > Actinomycetota > Thermoleophilia > Solirubrobacterales > Solirubrobacteraceae > DASSUW01. The sequence continues at coordinate 177,100 of CAWIFM010000004.1, read as the reverse complement.
AGCGTGCCGCCCTCGGAGAACGGCACCAGCAGCTCGACGTCGCGCATCAGGCGCTCGAAGTGGTCGGCGATCCGCTCCTCGAGCTCGGGCAGGCCCTCGCCGGTGACCGCGCTGACCAGCGACGCGTCGCCGTGGCGGAAGGCGAGCTCGTGGCGGCGCGCTTCGTCGAGCTTGTCGGCCTTGTTGAGCACGAGGATGCGCGGCTGGTCGCCGGTGCCGATCTCCTCCAGCACGTCCTCGACCGCCCGCGTCATCGCCACCAGCTCCTCCTCGGGGGCGCTGGCGTCGACCACGTGCAGCAGCAGGTCGGCGCGGTTGGTCTCCTCCAGCGTGGCGGCGAAGGCGTCGACGAGCTGATGCGGAAGCTTGCGGATGAACCCGACGGTGTCGGTCATCAGGTAGGTGCGGCCCTGCAGGCGCAGGGTGCGGGTGGTCGGATCCAGCGTGTGGAACAGCCGGTCGCGGACGCCGACCTCGGAGCCGGTGAGCTTGTTCAGCAGCGTCGACTTGCCGGCGTTCGTGTAGCCCGCCAGCGCCACGGACGGCAGGTGGGCGCGCTCGCGCTCGGCGCGCTGGACGGCGCGGTTGGAGCGCACGTGGTCGAGCCTGCGGCGCAGCGCGGTGATGCGGTCGCGCGCCAGCCGCCGGTCGGTCTCGATCTGGGACTCGCCCGGACCCCGCGTGCCGATGCCGCCGACGCCGCGGCCCGCGCCGAGACGCTCGAGATGCGTCCACAGGCCGCGCATGCGGGCCATGTTGTACTCGAGCTGGGCCAGCTCGACCTGGAGCTTGCCGTCGGCCGAGTGGGCGTGGCCGGCGAAGATGTCGAGGATCACGGCGGTGCGGTCGAGCACCGGCAGGTCGAGCTCGGACTCGAGGTTGCGCTGCTGGCGCGGGGTCAGCTCGTCGTCGGTGACCACGAGGTTGGCGTCTGAAGCCTTCAGCTGCGGCTTGAGCTCCTGGACCTTGCCCGGGCCCAGGTACAGGTTGGCGTGCGGCTTGTCGCGCACCTGCACGACCTCGCCGACGACGGCCACCCCCGCAGTGCGCAGCAGCTCGCGCAGCTCCTCGAGCCCTTCCGGGTTGGGCGCGGCGGCGGCCATGAAGGCACGCTGCTTCGCCCGCCCGGGGCTCTCGGGCGGTGCGTAGCGGGACTGGGTCTTGCGGCCGTCGCGGGACTTCTCCACGGAGTCCAGTCTAGGCTGACCGGCCGTGGAGCTCGGGCTAGTCACCTTCGCGGACGTCGGATCGGCCATCGGGCCGCGCGAGCGGCTGCGCAACCTCATGGAGGAGGTCCGGCTCGCCGACGAGCTCGGGCTCGAGGTCTTCGGGGTCGGCGAGCACCATCGGCCAGACTTCGCCGTCTCCGCGCCGGCCGTGGTGCTGGCGGCGGCCGCGGCGCAGACCGAGCGCATCCGCCTGGCGAGCGCGGTCACGGTGCTCAGCTCGGACGACCCCGTGCGCGTCTTCGAGGAGTTCGCGACCGTCGACAACCTGTCGGGCGGCCGAGCGGAGATCTGGGCCGGCCGCGGGTCGTTCACGGAGTCGTTCCCGCTGTTCGGCTACGACCTCGATGACTACGACGAGCTGTTCGCCTCCAAGCTCGAGCTGCTGCTGCGGATCCGGGAGAACGAGCGCGTGACGTGGTCGGGCCCGCATCGCGCCCCGCTCCAGGACGCGGGCGTCTGGCCGCGGCCGGTGCAGGACCCGCTGCCGGTGTGGATCGCCGTCGGCGGCACGCCGGCCTCGGTGGTCCGCGCCGGCACGCTGGGACTGCCGCTGACCCTCGCGATCATCGGCGGCCAGCCGGAGCGATTCGTGCCCCTGATCGAGCTCTACCGCCGCGCCGCCGCGCAGGCGGGCCACGAAGGACTGCCGGTGGCGATCAACACGCACGCCTTCGTGGGCGACGACAAGCGCGAGTTCGCGCCGCACTACATGGCGATGATGGGCCGGATCGGGCGCGAGCGCGGCTGGCCGCCGATGACGCCGCAGCAGTACGAGGCGCTGCGCTCGCCGCGCGGGGCGCTGGCCGCCGGCAGCCCCGAGGAGGTGGCGGCGAAGATCCTCTTCGAGCACGAGCTGTTCGGCCACCAGCGCTACCTCGCGCAGATGGCGGCCGGCGAAGTGGAGCACGCCGCCGTCATGCGCTCGATCGAGCGCTTCGGGACCGAGGTCGCCCCGCTCGTGCGAACGGAGCTGGCGCGGCGGGAGGCCGCGTGAGCGAGCTCGCCGCACGAACGCTCGAGCTGATCGACATCCCCTCCGAGTCGCGCGACGAGGCGCGGCTGGGCGCCCACATCGCGTCGCTGCTCGACGCCACCGACCTCGGCGACACGTGCCTGCATGTCCGCCGCGGCGCGCCCGTCCTGCTGGCGGGCCACCTCGACACCGTGCCCGCGCAGGACAACGTGCCCGGCCGGATCGAGGGCGACCGCGTCTACGGCCTCGGCGCGAGCGACATGAAGGGCGCGCTCGCCGTGATGATCGAGCTGGCGCTGGCCGGCGCGCCGTTCGACTGCCTGTTCTTCGGCCGCGAGGAGCTGCCCGGGAAATACAGCGCGCTGGCGCCGCTGCTCGAGCGCGAGCGGCTGGACTACGAGCTCGTCGTGATGATGGAGCCGACCGCCAACGAGCTGCACGCCGGCTGCGTCGGCAACGTGAACGCCACGTGGACGTTCCACGGGCGCTCGGGCCATTCCGCGCGGCCGTGGGACGCCGACAACGCCATCCACGCCGCGGCCCGGGGCATCGCCTCGCTCGCGGCGCGCGAGCGCGACGAGCACGTCTTCGACGGCCTCACCTTCTACGAGGTGGCGTCGGTCACCGAGATCCGCGGCGGGATAGCGCAGAACGTGATCCCCGACCGAGTCGACTGCCACGTCAACTACCGCTACGCGCCGGGCCGCAGCCCCGCCGAGGCCGAGGCGCGCCTGCGCGCGCTGTGCCCGGGCGGCGAGCTGACCGTCGACTCGCTGGCCCCGTCCGGCCCCGTCGCGGTCGCCCATCCGCGCGCGCAGGCGCTGATCGCGGCCGGCGACCTGACCGTCGCGCCCAAGCAGGCCTGGACGCCGGTGGCCGAGTTCGGGCAGGCCGGCCTCGCTGCCGTCAACTTCGGCCCCGGCGCGCCCGCTCAGGCCCATACGCGCGACGAGTTCGTCGAGATCACCGCGCTCGAGCGCGCCTACCGCGTGCTGGAGGCGTTCGCCGCATGAGGCTCTCCCCCGTGCTCGCCGGCCTGCGGACGTACCCGTTCGTGCGCCTCGCCGAGGCGAAGCGGCGGCTGCTCGATGCCGGCATCGACGTGATCGACTTCGGGCCCGGCGAGCCGCGAGAGGACACACCGGAGTTCATCCGCGAGGCGCTCGTGCGCTCGCTCGACCCGCAGTCGCGCTATCCCGCGGCCGAGGGGCTGCCGCAGCTGCGGGCGGCGATCGCGGCGTGGTCGGGGCGCCGGTTCGGCGTGCCGCTGGATCCCGACACCGAGGTGGTGCCGACCTTCGGCTCCAAGGAGGCGGTCTTCCTCCTCGCGCAGGTGCTCGACGGCGACGTCGTGCTCGTGCCCCAGCCGTCGTACCCGGTCTACGAGCGCGGCGCCGTGTTCGCCGGCAAGGAGGTCGTCGAGCTGCCGCTGCACGCGGAGCGCGGCTTCCTGCCCGACCTGGAGGCCGTAGCGGACGACGTGTGGACGCGGATGTCGATCCTGTGGCTGAACTACCCGAACAACCCGACCGCGGCGACGGCGACGCTCGAGCTGTACGAGCGCGCGGCGGCGCTCGCCCGCGAACACGACTTCGTGCTCGCCTCCGACGAGGCCTACTCGGAGCTCTACTTCGGCGCCGAGCCGCCCGTCTCCGCCCTGCAGGTGGCCGACCGCACCAACGTCGCGGTCTTCAACACCCTCTCCAAGCGCTCGTCGATGCCCGGCTACCGCTCCGGCTTCGTGGCCGGCGACCCCGAGCTCGTCGCCGCCCTCAAGCGCTACCGCCCCAATGTCGGCGTCGCGCCGCCGGAGTTCGTCCAGCTCGCCGCCGTGACCGCCTGGGGCGACGAGGCGCACGTCGACGCGGTCCGCGACCTCTACCGCGCCAAGCGCGACGTGCTGCTGCCTGCCCTGGAGGCCCGCGGGCTGCGCCACGTCGGCGGCGACGCGACGTTCTTCCTGTGGCTCGAGGGCGCGCCCGCCGGCTTCCAGCAGCGCCTGCTCGAGCGCGGCGTGATCCTCACCCCCGGCGACTACTTCGGCCCGGCCGGCGAGGGCTATCTGCGGCTCGCCCTCGTCCCCACGCTGGAGGAGTGCCGTCGGGCGGCCGAGCTACTGGTTGGCGTGTAGCGCTGCGTTCAAGCCCTGCCAGCCGCCGCCGCTGCGCTGGACGACTTCGATCGCGCCCGACTGCGAGTTGCGCCGGAACAGCAGCCCACTCGCGCCGCTCAGCTCGCGCGCCTTGACGACGTCGCCGTCGGGCAGCGTCACCCGCGCGCCCGCGGTCAGGTAGAGCCCCGCTTCGACCACGCAGTCGTCGCCGAGCGAGATCCCGAGCCCGGAGTTGGCGCCCAGCAGGCAGCGCTCGCCGATCGAGATGACCGCCGTGCCGCCGCCCGACAGCGTGCCCATGATCGAGGCGCCGCCGCCGACGTCGGAGCCGTCGCCAACCACGACGCCGGCGCTGATGCGCCCCTCGACCATCGAGTGCCCGAGCGTGCCGGCGTTGAAGTTGACGAAGCCCTCGTGCATGACCGTCGTGCCGTCGGCCAGGTGGGCGCCGAGACGCACGCGGTCGGCGTCGGCGATCCGCACGCCCGGGGGGACCACGTAGTCGGTCATGCGCGGGAACTTGTCGACGCTGAAGACCTGGAACGGCTCGCCGGCGGCGCGGAAGCGGCGCTGCACCTGTGGCAGCGCAGCGGGGTCGACCGGGCCCTGGCTGGTCCACGCGACGTTGCTGAGCACGCCGAAGAGGCCGTCGAGGTTCGCGTCGTGTGGCTTGATCAGGCGATGCGAGAGCAGGTGCAGGCGCAGGTACGCGTCATAGGCGTCGGCCGGTGGGTCGGCGAGCGAGGCGAGCGAGGTGGTCACGCTCACGGTGCTCACGCGGCGCGCGTCGTCGTAGGCGGCCTGGCCGGTTCGCTGGGTGCCGACGTCGCCCCACACGCCCAGCCGCGGCTCGGCGAAGTAGACGTCGAGCACGCGCTCGCCGGACAGGGTGGCGACGCCGCTCCCGGAGGCTCCCTCGTCGATCATTGTCCGCGCACGGTAACGAGTCCGCTCTCGTAGGCGAGGATCACCGCCTGGACGCGGTCGCGCAGGCCGAGCTTGCCGAGCAGGTTCGAGACGTGCGTCTTGACCGTCGCCTCGCTCACCGTCAGCGCGGTCGCGATCTCCGCATTCGAGAGGCCGCCGGCCAGCAGCCGCCAGACCTCGTGCTCGCGCTCGGTGAGGCCCTCGGGGGCCTGCGGCACGGCCGCGGGGAGCCGGTGGGCGATCTGGTCGAGCAGGCGCCGCGTCACCGGCGCCGAGAGCACCGCGTCGCCGGCCGCCACCGCGCGCACCGCGCCGACCAGCTCCTGCGGCCGCGCGTCCTTGAGCATGAAGCCGCTGGCCCCGGCGCGCAGCGCGTCGACGATGTAGTCGTCGAGCCCGAAGGTGGTGAGGATGAGCACCTTGCGGCGCGGCATCCGGCGCGTGGCCTCGATCCCGTCCAGGCGCGGCATCTGGATGTCCATCAGCACGACGTCGGGCTCGAGCGCCTCGGCGACGCGCACCGCCTCCTCGCCGTCGCCCGCCTCCCCCACGACCTCGACGGACCCCGTCGCCTCGAGCACGGTCTTGAAGCCCGCGCGCATCAGCGGCTGGTCATCGGCGATGACGACGCGGATCTTCATGATTCGTAGGGCAGCACGGCGTGGACCTCGAAGCCGCCGTTGCGCGGCCCGGCGGTCAGCGTGCCGCCGAACAGCTCGGCGCGCTCGCGCATCCCGACGAGGCCGTGGCCGGGCGTTCCCGCGGGAACGCCTCCGCCCGCGTCGGCGATGGTCAGCTCGAGCGCCTCGGCGCCGTAGCCGAGCGTGACCGTGGTCTCCGCGCGGTCGGCGTGCTTGACGACGTTGGTGACCGCCTCCTGCACGATCCGGTACGCCGACTGGTCGACGGCCGGGGCGAGCTCGCGCGGCGCACCGTCGACGGTCACCGACAGCGGGACGCCGGCCGCGCGGGCGCGGTCGACGAGCTCGTCGAGGTCGTCGAGACCTGTGCCCGGCCGCCGGTCCTCGCCCTCTTCGCGGAGCAGGCGCACCGTGCGGTGCAGCTCGGCCATCGTGCGCCGGCCGAGGTCGGCGATCGCGTCGGTCGCCTCGCGGACGCCCTCGTTGGCGGCGCCGAGCGCCTGCGCCTGCACCACCATCAGCGAGACGTCGTGGCCGACCGCGTCGTGCAGCTCGCGGGCGATCCGCAGACGCTCCTCGGCTGCCGCGCGATCCGCCAGCAGCTCGCGCTCGCGTGCGGCGTGACTGCGGCGGGCGCCGTGGTAGACGCCGAGCATGCCGGCGGCGAGCGCCAGCGCCGCGGTCGCCACGAACGCGGTCGCGGGCTGTTCGGAGTCCCAGATCAGGGATTGGGACGCGACGGCGGTCACCACCGCAGCGGTCCCACCGACCGCCGTGCGCCACGAACCCGCCCGCGCAGCGTAGTACAGCGGGACGAGCGCGATCAGCGCGAACGGCGAGCTGAACGGGATCGCCACGCCGGCGACGAGGACTGCCGCCAGCGCGACGAGTGCCCGGTTCATGGGGAGAATCTAGATCTCCTGGGTGGCAGACCGCCAGGCCCCGGCCGCGAGCGCCGCCGCGGCCCAGGCGAGCACGATGGCGAACGCGGTGCCGAGCGCGAACTCGATCTCCCCGCCGCCGATGCGCGCGATGGCGACCGACGGGATGCCGTAGCGGAAGTCGCCGATCGCCTCGACCTGGGCGAGGATCGGCGAGATGCCGAGCTGGAAGGCGAGCGCGAGGCCGATGACGGTGCCGCGCGAGCCGGTCAGGGCGGCGAGGCCGACGCAGACGGCCGCGGTCAGCGCGCCGGAGATGAGCACCTGGCCGGCGCCGGCGACGATGTCGCCGCTCGGCGGCGTGTCGACCACGGCGGCCAGTGCGACGGCCAGCGCAAGCAGCGGCAGGACGATCGCCCAGGCGCCGGGCACGCGGGCGAAGAACAGCGCCAGCCGTGAGCGGCCGGTGGCCACCAGGTCGCGGAACACGCCGGCCTCGATGTCGGCGGCGCCGGCAGTGGCGCCGACGATCGCGCCCGCCACCGACCCGGCCATGGCCAGCACGGCGATGGCGTCATTGAAATGCCCGTCGGCGTCGCCCCGGATGGTCTGGATCGCGTAGTACGCCGCGACGGCGACGACGGTGAGGATGGCGGTCATCGCCACCATGCCTGTGCGGCGGCGCAGCTTGAGCACCTCGGCTCGGATCAGTCTCATGCTCGGTCCTCCAGGCGGGTGGTCATGGTCAGGAACAGGTCCTCGAGCGACGTGGTGACGGGCGCCACGCGCTCGACCGCGATGCCGTCGGCCAGCAGGCGGCCGAGCAGCTCGGTGACGATCTCGCGGTCGACGGGCGCCTCGGGCGAGAGCGTCACGCGGATGCCGCCGTTGTGCTCGGCGGCGCGGGCGACGCTGGGCACCGAGGCCAGCAGGCCGGCGGCCCGCACGCGCGGCGCGGCGTCGATGTCGATCTCGCGCGTCTGGGTGGAGACCAGGTCGGCGATCGGGCCCTGCGCGATGACGCGGCCGTTGTCGACGATCGCGGCGACGTCGCACGTCTTCTCGACCTCGTCGAGCAGGTGCGAGGAGAGCAGCACCGTGCGGCCCTCGGCGACCAGCTCGCGGATCAGGTTGCGGAACTCGAGGATGCCCGCGGGGTCGAGGCCGTTGACCGGCTCGTCGAGGATCAGCAGCTCGGGGTCGCAGACCAGGCAGCGGGCGACGCCGAGGCGCTGCCGCATGCCGAGCGAGTACGTGCCGACCTTGTCGTCGGCCCGGCGGCCGAGGCCGACGCGCTCGAGCGCCGCGTCGACGCGCCCGTGGGCGCTCTTGTCGCGCGCCGCGGCGTGCACGTGCAGGTTCTCGCGGCCGGTGAGATGGCGGTGGAAGCGCGGCTCCTCGACGATCGCGCCGACGCGCGCCAGCGCCTTCGAGCGGTCGTCCTTGCCGAGCAGGCGGATCGTGCCGCTGGTCGGCTTCGCGAGCCCGAGCAGCAGCCGGATCAGCGTCGTCTTGCCCGCGCCGTTGGGGCCCAGGAAGCCGAAGGCGCAGCCGCGCGGCACCTCGAGGTCGATGTGCTCGAGGGCGGCGCGATCGCCGAAGCGCTTCCCCAGGCCTTGGGTGTGAATGGCCAGATCGGTCATGGCCGCGAAGCTACGGCCGGGTGGGCGGCGCGCCTATCGGCCGGGCGGGTGAACCTCGGGGGGCGTCTCATCCGATCGGATGAGCTCGCCCTTGAAGACCGGCACGGCCCAGCCGGTGAGGTCGACGTGCAGCGACTCGTCGACGTCGACCTCGAGCTCGCCGCCGTCGAGCACCACGGTGACGGGCGAGTCGCCCCCGCGCAGGACGTGGGCGACGGCCGCGCCGCACGCGCCGGTGCCGGACGACAGCGTCTCGCCGGCGCCGCGCTCGAAGATGCGGGCGCGGATGGTGGTGGCGTCCAGCTCGGTCCAGAACGACGTGTTGGTGCGGTTGAGGAACTGCGGGGAGCGCTCGATCAGCGGGCCGAGCTTCTGCAGGTCGAGCTCCTCGAGCTCGTCGCGGCCGGCGATGCGGATCGCGCACTGCGGGTTGCCGATCGAGACGTGCTGGAAGTCGCGCCCCTCGACGACGCCGCGGCCGTCGGGCGGCCCTGCCGGGTAGTCCTTCGAGGTGAGGCTCGCGCGCCCCATGTCGACCCGGCAGGTGGTCGGGCCGGTGATGGTCGGCCGGATCTCGCCCGCGATGGTCTGGATCGAGAAGGTGTCGGCGTCGGTCCAGCCGCGGTGGCGCAGGTAGAGGATCGCCTGACGGGCGCCGTTGCCGGACAGCTCGGCCTCCGAGCCGTCCGGGTTGAAGATGCGCAGGCGGGCGACGAAGCCCGGCTCGTCGGGGGGCTCGAGCTGGAGCACGCCGTCGGCGCCGACGCCGAAGTGGCGGTCGCAGACGTCGCGCACGAGCTCCGGCGTCACGGCCTCTTCGACGATCACGTAGTCGTTGCCAAGGGCCTGCCACTTCTCGAACCGCACGCGCGCATCTTTACAGCAGGTCCAGCACCTCCCGGGCGACGTCGTGGGCGTCGCGGCCGGTGACGTCGATCAGCGTCGCGCCGGGCAGCTTGCGCATCCAGGTGAGCTGGCGGCGGGCGTAGCGGCGCGTGGAGGTCTTCATGGCCTCGACGTCGCCTTCGAGCAGCTCGCGGAAGCCGAGCGCCTTGCGCGCGCTCGTCGAGGCGCCGGCCGCCCGCCGGACCTCGTCGATCGCGCCGGACGCAACCATCGCGTCGACGCGCTCGCCGATCCTCAGCTTGAGCGCCTCGCGCTCCATGGTCAGGCCGACGAGCAGCGTCGGGTGGCGCGTCTCCCGCGTCCACAGCTGCTCGCCGCGAGGCGGCTCGTGGCCGGCGTCGAGCAGCTCGAGCGCGCGCGCGATCCGCTGCGGGTCGGTGGCGCGGATCGTGGTGCCGGGAGCGCGGCTCGTGAGCTCGTCGTGGAGGGCCTGGGGGCCGCGCGCCTCGAGGTCGGCGCGGCGGCGGTCGCGGATGTGCTGCGGGACGGGCGGGCGCAGGTCGAGCTCGGCGAGCGCGGCGCGCAGGTAGAGGCCGGTCCCGCCGACGACGATCGGCCGGCGGCCGGCCTGGAGTAGATCGTCGATCTCTCGGTGCGCGAGCCGCGCGTAAGCGCCGGCGCTGAACGTGGCGTCGACGGGCAGGATGGAGAGCAGCCGGTGCTCGAGCTGCGCCTGCTCCTGCGGCGTGGCGGCGCCGGTGAGGGTCTCGAGGCCGCGATAGACCTGCAGCGCGTCGGCGGACACGGCGACCGGGTCCTCGCCGCCGGCGCGCAGGCGCTCGGCGAGCGCGATCGCCACCGCGGTCTTGCCGACCCCCGTCGGCCCGAAGAGCGCGACGATGGTCGGCGGCGGCACCGGTCGGAGTATCGTCGTACGCGGCATGCCCGTGCGGATCGGCACCGGCCTCTCGACGAGCCCCGACCCGCGCGCCGGGGCCTTGGAGGCGACGCTCACAGCTCGCGACGCCCTCAACGGCAGGCCGTGCGATCTCGCCGTCGTGTTCGCCTCCGGCTCACACCTCGCGGCGCCGGAGGCCGTGCTCGAGGCCGTCCACGAAGGGCTCGCCCCCGGGGCGCTCGTCGGCTGCGCGGCGGGCGGCGTCATCGCCGCGCGGCGCGAGGTCGAGGAGGGCACCGCCGTCGCCGTCTGGGCGGCCCAGCTCGACGGCGGCTCGGCGAGCACGTTCCACGCCATCGTCGAGGAGATCGAGGAGGGCGCGGGCGCGCTCGCGGGGATGCCGGAGCTCGACGGGGCCGACGGCGCGATCATGCTCGCCGACCCGGCGACGTTCCCCACCGACGCCGTGCTGCACTTCCTGTCGGAGTCGGCGCCTGCCGTCCCGGTGGTCGGAGGCCTCGCCTCGGCGCGAGTGGCGGGCGGCGCCACGGCGCTGTTCCTCGGCGAGGAGGTGGTCGACGAGGGCGCGGTCGGCGTGCGGCTCGACGGCGTCGAGCTGCTGCCGTGCGTCTCGCAGGGCGCCGCGCCGATCGGGCCGGAGCTGACGATCACGGCCGCCGACGGCCACATCATCGAGGAGCTGGCCGGCAAGCCGGCGCTCGAGAAGCTGCGCGAGACGATCGAGGCGCTGCCGGCCCACGACCTCGCGCTCGTCCAGGGCGGCCTGCTCATGGGCATCGTCGTCGACGTCAACAAGCCCGACTACGTGCAGGGCGACTTCCTCGTGCGCGGGCTGATGGGCGCCGATCCGGACACCGGCCAGGTGGCGGTGGCGGCCGAGGTGCACCCCGGCCAGGTGGTGCGGCTGCACGCGCGCGACGCGGCGAGCGCCGACCGCGACCTGCGCGAGGCGCTCGCGATCCACATGCGCGCGCTCGGCGGGCGGCCGCCGGCCGGCGCGCTGCTGTTCTCCTGCAACGGGCGCGGGCGCGGGCTGTTCGGGCACGGCGACCACGACGCCGAGACGGTCGCCGACCAGCTCGCCGGCGCCCCCGCCGCGGGCTTCTTCGCCGCGGGCGAGATCGGGCCGGTGGGCGGCGAGTCGTTCCTGCACGGCTTCACGGCCACGGTCGCGGTCTTCGCCTGAGCGGCGCGCGGCGGCAAGCGCGCATGCAAGGGTTCGCGGCATGAACCTCGGGGGCAGGACCGCGCTCGTCACCGGCGCCAGCGGCGGGCTCGGGCAGGCGATCGCGCGCGCGCTGGCGCGCCGCGGCGCGGATCTCGTGCTGACCGCGCGGCGGACGGAGCTGATCGAGGCGCTCGCCGGCGAGACGCGCGGCCGAGCCATCTCATGCGACCTGGCCGACCGCGCCGCGCTCGAGCGCCTGATCGAGGAGGCCGGGCCGGTCGACGTGCTGGTCGCCAACGCCGCGCTGCCGGCCAGCGGACGCATCGGCTCGTTCAGCGTCGAGGAGATCGACCGTGCACTCGACGTGAACCTGCGGGCGCCGATGATCCTCGCCCGGCTGATGTGGGAGGGCATGGCGGAGCGCGGCGGCGGCCACATCGTCTTCGTGTCCTCGCTCAACGGCAAGGCGGGCACGGCCGGCTCGTCGGTCTACTCGGCGACCAAGTTCGGGCTGCGCGGCTTCGCCCAAGGGCTGCGCGAGGACCTGCGGCCGCTCGGTGTCGGCGTCTCGACGGTCTTCCCGGGCTTCATCCGCGACGCCGGCATGTTCCACGAGTCCGGCGCCAAGCTGCCCGGCTACATCGGCACCAAGACGCCGGAGGACGTGGCCAACGCGGTCATCTCCGCGATCGAGCGCGACCGTTCCGAAATCGACGTCGCGCCTTTGCCCTTGCGCATCGGGACCAAGCTGTCGGGGCTGGCGCCGGAGGCGGTGGCGATCGTGCAGCGCAAGCTGGGCGCGAACGAGCTGGCGACCCAGTTCGAGTCGAGCCAGCGCGACAAGCGCTAGCCCTCGTAGCGCTGCGGGCGGGGCTCGTCGGGCATGCGGTCGATGGCGGGCTCGTCGTCGTCCTCGTCGGGCCGCGTGACCGCGCCGATGGCGGCCAGCACCTCGTCGGCCAGCTGCGGACCGTCGGAGTCGTTCATCGGCGTGGCAGCGATCCGGACGATCACCTCGTCGCGATCGACCTCCTCGAGCGAGATCTGCGGCTCCGAGCGCACCGGCGTCCGGACGCTCTCCTCTAGCAGCTCCTGGAGGTCGCTGGGCCGCACGTCGGGCCGCAGCCGCGCGCGCAGGTCGACGGCGGCGGGGTCGCGCAACGGCACGATGGCGGCGGTCAGCACGACGTTGTTGGGGACCATGACCTCGTCGCGGTCCTGTCTGAAGGTCGTGTAGAGCAGCCCGAGCGACGCCACGACGCCCTCGATCTGCCCGGCCAGCCCGCCCGCCTGGAGCCGTACGCGATCGCCGACCTTGAACGGCCGCGCCGAGATCAGCACCATGCCGGCGATCAGGTTGCCGAGCGTCTGCTGGGCCGCGAGACCGAAGACGACGGCCGTGATGGCGCCACCGACGGCCAGCGTGGCCGGCTGCAGACCGGCGACCCGGAGCGCGAACAGCGCCGCGGCGGCGATGAACACGAGCCGGATCAGGAAGCCGACGGTGCCCGCCGTCGCCGGGTCCATGCGCCGGAACAGGGCCGGCGCCGTGAACCGCCCGAGATCGCGCGCCAGCGCCCAGCCGAGCACCACCATCACGATCGCGGCCCCCACGCGCACGGGCGTGTCGACCCCGAACAGCTCCTCGCGGCGCAGGTACGCGTACAGCGTGATCGCGAGCAGCGGCACGATGACGATCAGCTCGCGTTTGGCGCGACGGGCCTTGGTGGCCGTCTGCACGGTCAGGGTCCTGGCTCTGCGTAGACGCGGCATCTCTTCAGGCAACACGTCTGGGCCTGCCCAGTTTCAGGTTCATCACAGTGACGGTCGTCACACCCGCCGCGGCAATTCCTGGGGGTTGGGGGGCGAAACCCTAGTGTTGCCACGGCACGCCATGTGGTCCACCATGGCCGCCGCGACGTCATCCCCGATGCCCTGGCCGGGCACCGCACGTCGCGGCCCCTCTCTCTCCGCAAAGGCCAAGGAGGACCGATGCCTGCTCCCCATTTCCGGCTCGCGCTCGCGAGCCTCGTCGCGGTGCTCGCCGCGGCCGCGCCCGCCGCGCACGCCGAGACCCGCAGCCTGGAGCTGCTCTCGGACGGGCCGTTCACGACCGACCCCGCCAGCCCTGCCGGGTTCCTCTACGAGTCCGCCGGCGGCTCGCGTGTCTTCTTCCAGACGGACGAGCCCCTCGAGGGGTCCGACACCGACGCGACGCTCGACGCGTACATGCGGACCGCCGGGGGCGCGCTCCTCCACGTCACCGACAACCCGTTCGCCGCCGACGGACCGCACGATGCGTACCTGAGCTCCATCTCGCGTGACGGCACGCGCGCGTTCTTCGACACGACGGAGCAGCTCGCGAACACCGACAACGACGGCGAAGGCTTCGACGCGTACGAGCGCACGGCGGGCGGCGGGCTCGTCCACCACAGCGACCGGCCGGGGACCGATCTCGACGGCGCCGAGTCGTACTTCGTAGGCGTGACGCCCGACGGCGAGCACGCGTACTTCGAGTCGGACGAGAGGCTCGCGCCGACCGACGCCGACAACGCCACCGACGTGTACGAGCGCGGCCCGGCCGGCCCGATCCACCTCAGCGACGGCCCGAACGCCGACGGGGACGGCCTCACCGCCAACTTCCAGCACGCCTCCGACGACGGCAAGCGAGTCTACTTCACGACCACCGAGCCCCTCCTCGCCTCCGACACCGACGACAGCGGCGACGTCTACCTGCACACCGCCGCGGGGCTCGTCCACATCAGCGACGACCCGACGGGCGCCGACGCCGAGGAGGAGGCGGACTTCATCGACGAGAGCGCCGACGGCACGAGCGTCTGGTTCAACACGCGCGAGAGCCTCGCCGTGAGCGACACCGACACGGCGCTGGACGTCTACGAGCGGGCGCCGTCCGGCACGCTCACGCACATCACGCGCGACCCCACGGGCCCCGAGGCGAACGCCGACGCGCTCTACCGCGGCCGGTCGACCGACGGCCGCCGGATCGTGCTCGAGACCACGGAGTCGCTGGCGGCGACCGACACCGATACCGAGTGGGACGTCTACGAGCGCCTGCCCGGCGGCAAGCTCGTCCATGTCAGCGACAACCCCGCGGGGCCTGACACCAACGTCAGCGCGTCGTACAACGGCATGTCGAGCGACGGCACACGCGTGCTCTTCGCGACGCCCGAGAAGATGGCGGCCACAGACACCGACGCCACGGACGACGTCTACGAGCTCCTGCCCGGCGGCGCGCTCTTCCACGTCACCGACGACCTGCTGGGTCCGGACGACGCCATCGAGGCCGGCGGGCTCGCGAACTCGGACGACGCCACGCGCATCTTCTTCACGACGCGCGAGCGCCTCGCGCCCACGGACACCGACGACGCCTGGGACACCTACGAGCGCTGGCCCGGAGGCGTGCGTCACGTCACCGACGGCCCGACCGGTCCCGACGCGGCCCTCGACGCGTACCTGCAGCACGTCTCACCCGACGGGCGGCGCGCGTACTTCACGACGGAGGAGCGCCTGTCGCCCGCCGACACCGACGCGGTCAACGACGTCTACGTGTCCACGGTGGTCGCGGCCCCGGCCCCGCCCTCCACGCCGCCCCCGGTCGATCGCGTCGCGCCGGTCGTGTCGCGCTTCAAGGTCGCTCGCAGCGGACGCGTCCGCTTCACGCTGTCCGAGCCGGCCGCCGTCCGGATCACCCTCCGGCGACGCGGCTCGCGGCCGCGGACGCTGACGCTCGGCGGGCGTCCGGCGGGCCTGAACCGGACGCGCGTGGGCGTCCGCGCCCGCGGCCGTTACCGCGTGGCGATCACCGCGACTGACGGGGCGGGCAACCGCTCGGCGCCGCGGCGCGTGTCCCTCCGCATCGGGCGCGCCCGATGAGGATCCTGGCGACGGCGCTGCTCGCGCTGGCGGTCGCCGCGCCCGCAGCGTCCGCCGACACGGCCTCGCTCACGCTTCTCACCGACGGCGTGTTTGCCGCCGACCCGGCGGACCCGGCGAAGCTCGCGCGCGTCTCAGCCGACGGCTCGCGGGTCTTCTTCACGACCGCCGAGGTCATGGCGGCATCCGACACCGACACCAAGGTCGACGGCTACATGCAGGCCGGGTCGGGCGGCCCTGTCCACCTCACCGACAACCCGCTCGCGCCCGACGGGCCGTGGGACACGTTCCTCAGCTTCATCTCGGCCGACGGGACGCGAGTGTTCTTCAGCGCGGAGGAGATGCTCGTCCCCACCGACACGGACGTCAACGGCGTCGATGCCTACGAGCGCACGCCGGACGGTGCGCTCGTGCACGTCAGCGACAGCACCCAGGGCCCGGACTTCGACAACGTGTCGGCGTACTTCCAGGGCGTCACGCCCGACGGTCGTCATGCCTACTTCGCGACGCAGGAGCCGTTGCTGGCTTCCGATACGGACGCCTCGGGCGATGTGTACGAGCGCGGCCCGGCGGGGCTGGTCCACGTGAGCGACGGTCCCGGCCCGGACGGCCAGGGCTTCACCGCCGACTTCAAGCGCGCGTCGGACGACGGCACGCACGTGTACCTCGAGACCAAGGAGAAGCTCGTCGCCGCGGACACCGACGGCACGGCCGACGTCTACTTGCGCACAGCGGCCGGCGTCGCCCTCGTCACCGACGACCCGACGGGACCGAACGCCGACATGGAGGCGCACTTCCTCGACTCCACCGCCGACGGCACGCTCGCCTGGTTCGGGACCCGCGAATCGCTCGCCGCCACCGACACCGACACGAACGCCGATGTCTACGAGCGCCGTCCGGACGGCGCGCTGATCCACCTCAGCGACGATCCGACCGGTCCGGACGCTGCGTTGAATGCGAACTACGCGGGCAGCTCGAGCGACGGCTCGCACGTCATGTTCGGGACGAACGAGTCGATGGCGGCGACCGACACGGACACGGCCTACGACACCTACATGCGCCGGCCGGACGGCACGCTGATCCACGTCACCGACGGCACCGGCGCGGACGGCAACCAGGACGCGGCTTCCTACGCCATCTCCGCCGACGGCACGCGCGCGCTGTTCAGCACCAGCGAGCCGCTCGCGCCGACCGACACCGACACGAACGCCGACGCCTACCTGCGGCTGCCCAGCGGCGCGCTCGTCCACGTGACCGACGATCCGACGGGCCCCGACGATGCGCTCGACGTGGTCGTGGTGGCGTCCTCGAGCGACCTGGCGCGCGTCGTCATGGCAACGAAGGAGCCCCTCGCGCAGACGGACACCGACGCGGCGTACGACCTGTACGAGCGGCTGCCGGACTGGACGTTGGTCCACCTCAGCGACGACCCGACGGGTCCGGATGCCAACGTCGACGTTGAGTTCGAGCGGCTGTCGGCCGACGTCCGGCGCGTGTACTTCAGCACTGCCGAGAGCCTGTCGCCGGCGGACACCGACGCCGTCGCGGACGGCTACGTCGCCACGCTCGCGCCGGACCGTCCCGCGACGCCGCAGCCTCCCGGCCCGGCGGCCGACACCAAGGCGCCGGCGCTCACGAGGCTGCGGGCGATCCCGCGGCGGTCGCGCGTCGGTTTCCGGCTCTCGGAGCCGGCCACGGTGCGGCTAGTGGTCCGCCGGCGCGGCGCGCGGGCCAGGACCGTCACGGTCGCGGCGCAGGCGGGCGCGAACACGGCGCGCGTGCGGATACGGGCCCGCGGCCGCTATCGCCTGACCGCGGTCGCGACCGACGAGGCCGGCAACCGCTCGGCGCGGCGCGGGATCGGCTTCCGCGTCCGCGGGCGCAAATAGCGCTCAGAAGAGCGACTGCTGCGGCTGCGGCCTCACCTCCCCGGGCGCCGGCGCGCGCCGGCGGGCCGCGGCGCCGCCGCGGTGGCGGTACCGCTCGGGCCGTCTGCTGCGCGCCCAGGGGGCGCCTGCCCTCAGCTCGATCGCGCGCCGCTCGTCGGCGGGCAGGTACGCCCCGCTCGCGTACAGACGCTCGTAGCGCTCAACGAGATCGGGCCGGTGCTCGCGCAGCCAGTCGAAGAAGATCTCCCTCACCGACCCGCGCAGGAACAGCGTCTGGCCGCCGATGTGCACGGCGCCGGCCTCGGTCGCCAGCTCGACGATCTTCCGGACCTGCTCCGGCTGGTCGTTGATGCCCGGCATCAGCGGCGCGATCAGGATGCCCGTCGGGATCCCGATCCGGTTCAGCTCGGCCACCGCCTCCAGGCGGGCGCGCGGATGCGGCGTGTGCGGCTCCGTCGACCGCCACGCCTTCTCCTCCAGCGTCGGCACCGACAGGCAGGCGCTGACCTGCGTGCGCTCCGCGATCTCGAGCAGCAGATCCTTGTCTCGCAGCACCAGCGGCGACTTGGTCAGGATCGAGCACGGGTTCGCGAAGTCCCGCATCGCCTCCCAGATGCCTCGCATCAGCTTGTAGCGGCCCTCGACCCACTGGTACGGGTCGGTGTTCGTGCCCATGGCGATGTGGTGCCCGCCCCACGACGGCCGCGCCAGCTCGGCCCGCAGGACCTCGGGGACGTTGACCTTGACGACGATCTCCTTCTCGAAATCCCGGCCGGCGTCGAGGTCGAGGTACTCGTGCGTGGGACGAGCGAAGCAGTAAAGGCAAGCATGGCTGCAGCCGCGGTATGGGTTCACCGTCCACTCGAACGGGACCCTCGAAATCGTGGGCACACGGTTGATCGCGGACTTGGTGCGGACCTCGTGGAAGCGGGTGTCGAGGGCCTCCGGGGCGTCGAACCGGCGGACGACGACGTCCTCGGAGAAGCCCGGCAGGCGGGGGTCCTGGGCGGCTTCGACGGATTGTGATTCCCAGCGCACGAACATATGTTCGCATACGCCGGCGACGGAACGAGATCAGCCCGCGGCGCGGGCCAGCAGCGACATCTCGCCGGTCAGCGTCTGGCTCGTGGCGCCGCTGATCTCCACCGGCACGATCTCTCCCGGTGACGCGAGGCCGTCGAAGTTGACGACCTTGTTGTGGCGGATACGGCCGCGGAGCCGGCCGGCGTCGTGTCGCGAGCTTCCCTCGACGAGGACGTCGAGTGTGCGGCCGACGAACCGCTGGGCGCGCTCGCGGGCGCGGCGCTGGATGATCTCGACGAGGCGCTCCATCCGCTCGACGGCCACGTCGTGCGGGATGAAGTCGTCGGTCAGGGCCGCCGCCTCGGTGCCGCGGCGGGGCGAGTAGATGAACGTGAAGGCGCCGTCGTAGCCGACCTCCTCGGCCACCTGCAGCGTCTCCTCGAAGTCCGCCTCGGTCTCCCCCGGGAAGCCGACGATGATGTCGGTCGTGATCGCGCAATCCGGGACGTGCTCGCGGATGAGGGCGACGCGGTCCATGTAGCGGCCGCGGTCGTAGGTCCGGCGCATCGCCTTGAGGATCTTCGAGCTGCCGGACTGCAGCGGGAGGTGGATGTGCTCGCAGACGCTCGGCAGCTCGGCGTGGGCGATGACGACGTCCTCGCTCATGTGGGCGGGGTGCGGGCTCGTGTAGCGGATGCGTTCGATGCCCTCGATGGCGTCGACCGCGGTGAGAAGCTCGGAGAACTTTCGGGGCTGCGGGCGCAACCGGGTGCCGTAGGAGTTGACGTTCTGGCCGAGCAGGGTGACTTCATTGACCCCGTCGGCCGCGAGTTGCCCGATCTCGGCGACGAGCTCCTCGAGCGGGCGCGAGACCTCGCGACCGCGTGTGCTCGGGACGATGCAGAACGCGCACTTCATGTTGCAGCCGGCGGAGATCTGGACCCAGGCCTGGAAGTCGCGCGCGCGCTTGGCGGGCAGGTGGCCGGTGAAGCCCTCGAACTCGAAGAAGCCCTGGGCGGTCAGGCTGTCGGTGGTGAGGAACTCGGCGAGCTTGTGGACCTGGCCGGGGCCGAAGGCGACGTCGACGAACGGGAACTGGCTGAAGACCTGGTCCTTGACGGACTGGGCCCAGCAGCCGCCGACGCCGATGATCCGTTTTGGGTCCCTGCGCTTCAGGACCTTGGCTTCGTGGAGATGGGAGACGAAGCGGTCGTCGGCCTTCTCGCGGATGCTGCAGGTGTTGAAGAGGATGAGGTCCGCGTCCTCGCGCCGGCCCGCTTCGGTGTAGCCGAGCGACTCGAGCATGCCCTTCATGCGCTCTGAGTCGTGCTCGTTCATCTGGCAGCCGAACGTGGTGACGTGGAACGCCTTCACTGGGTGGAGGGTACGAACTTCTTCGCATTGAGGGGAGGGTCGGAAGGGGGCGAGTTTTCGCGTGGGGTTGCTAACTGTCGATATGCGAAAGCCAACAACCCCACGCGACGTGCAAATAGCTGACCTGGCGCGCCGACAACACGGCGTCGTGGGTCGCGAGCAGCTGCGGGAACTCGGGTTCGACGATCCGGCGATCTGGCGGCGAGTCCAGAGCGGGCGACTACATCGCCTCTACCGCGGCGTCTACGCCGTCGGCCACACGATCCTCAAACGCGAAGCCCGCTGGCTCGCGGCGGTGCTGGCCTGCGGCGACGGCGCCCTTCTGAGCCACCGCAGCGCCGCCGCGCTCTGGGGTATCCGTCCCACGGCGGCGGCCAGGATCGACGTCACCGTCTCCCATACAAGCGGGGTTCGAAGCTCTTCGGCGATCGTGGTCCATCGGACACGGCGGCCGGTGGCGGCGACCAAGCGGCACGCCATCCCCGTCACGACGCCCGGCCAGACGCTCGCCGATCTCGCCATCGGGCTACGGCGTAGAGACCTAGAGAAGGCGGTCGAGATGGCCGAGGTGCGCAAACTCGACATCGCGGTCCCGGAGAGCCACCCCGGCGTCGAGCGGCTGAGGCAGGCGGCCGGCCGCGCTCTGCCGGTCACGACCGACAGCCCGCTCGAGGACGCGTTCCTCGCCCTGTGCGACGACCACCAGATCCCGCGGCCGCTCGTCCAGCCCATCGTCGAGGGCCACCGAGTCGACTTCTGCTGGCCCGAGCTGCGGCTGATCGTGGAGACCGACGGCTACGAGCATCACGGCACACGCGCCGCGTTCGGACGCGATCGGGCGAAGGACGCTCGGCTGACGGTGCGCGGCTGGCGGGTGCTGCGCTTCACCGAGCCGCAGGTCCGCGGCGAAGCGCGGTCATGCGCCGATGTAGTGCTGGCTGCTCGGGAGGCCGCTCCCGCCCTCGAGCCCCGTGATCGTGCCCTTCGACTTCGGGAGGGGCCGGCCGAGCATGCCGACCCGCTCGGGGATGTCGACCTCGGACATCGCGTCTCGTCGGCGGCGGCGGAACAGTCTCATCGCGCGTAGTCCGTAGCTCTTGATTCCCGGATCACGGTCACCTTTATCTGGCCGGGGTACTCGAGCTCCTGCTCGATCTCGCGCGCGATCTCGTGGGAGAGCAGCACCGCGCCGTCGTCGTCGAGCGAGCCCGGCATGACCATGACGCGGATCTCGCGGCCGGCCTGCATCGCGTAGACCTTGTCGACGCCCTCGTGGCGGGTGGCGATCTGCTCGAGGTCGCGCAGGCGCTTGACGTACTGCTCGAGCGACTCTCCGCGGGCGCCCGGGCGGGCGCCGCTCAGCGCGTCGGCGGCCTGGACGATGACGGCCTCGATGGTCTGCGGCTCGACCTCGTTGTGGTGGGCCTCCATCGCGTGCGCGACCGCCTCGCTCTCACCGTGCCGGCGCGCCAGGTCGCCGCCGACCAGCGCGTGCGGACCCTCGACCTCGTGCGACACGGCCTTGCCGATGTCGTGCAGCAGCGCGGCCCGGCGGGCGGTCTTGTTGGAGGCGCCGAGCTCGTCGGCCATCATCGATGCCAGGTGCGCGCACTCGACCGAGTGCGCGAGCACGTTCTGCCCGTACGAGGTGCGGTACTTCAGGCGGCCGAGGACCTTCGTGAGCTCGGCGTCGAGGCCCTGGACGTTGGCGTCGAAGCAGGCCTGCTCCCCGGACTCGGCGATGTGGCTCTCGAGCTCGGACTTCGCCTGGTAGTAGGTCTCCTCGATCCGGGCCGGGTGGATGCGCCCGTCCTGGAGCAGCTTCTCGAGCGTCATACGGGCGATCTCGCGGCGGACACCGTCGAAGCCGGAGAGGATCACCGCGTTCGGCGTGTCGTCGATGATGAAGTCGACCCCGGTGAGGTGCTCGAGCGCGCGGATGTTGCGGCCCTCGCGGCCGATGATGCGCCCCTTCATGTCGTCGGCCTGGAGCTGGACGACGGACACCGTGGTCTCGGCGGCGTGACCGGCGGCCAGCCGCTGCATGACGACGGAGAGGATGTTGCGGACGCGGCGCTCGGCGTCGCGCTTGGTCTCCTCCTCGATCTGGCGGAGCCGCCGGGCCGAGTCGTGGCGCACCTGGTCCTCGAGCTCCTTCATCAGGATCGCCTTGGCCTGCGACGCCGACAGCCCTGAGGCGCGCTCGAGCTCGCGCACGGCCTTGTCGCGGATCTCGCCGAGCTGCCCCTCCTTCTCGGCCAGCCGGCGCTCGCGCTCCGCGAGCTCGGCGCCGCGGGCGTCGATCGCCTCCTCGCGGCCGTGCAGGCGCTCCTCGAGGCGCGTGGCCTCGGCGCGGCGTGCGGCCGTCTCGCGGTCGTCGGGCACGGGCGCGGGTGCCTTCGCGCGGCCCGCCGCGGCCGTCGCCGCCGCCGGGCGCTTCGCGAGCAGGGCAGCCGCGAACACCAGGCCCAGGGCCACCACGGCCCCCGCGATCACGATTTCCATTGCCTTTCCTCTCCCCGGCGCCGCTCCCCGAGGGGTGCGGCGCGAGCTCAATCACCGGTCTTCGCAGGCGGCAGGCCGAGCCTCGTCTCGGCCGAGCGGAGGAGACAAGCAGGAAGGCGGCCGCAGACGGCCGCCCCGTCAGATGGCGGCTGTGATGCGGTGTTGGGTCGGTTCTGCCGGGCGCGCCCGCCCGGATGCGGTGCCTGATCGTCCGCGGGGATGGTTCTTCTTACTGGCCGTCGTCACTGAAGCTGCTGCTTCCGCGTGAAATTCATCGATTTGCTGGTGTTTCAAGAGCCGTAAGGCTCGACCTGTCGCTGGAGCGGATCGTAGTACCGGCGGCTGCCCGGCGCAATCCGACAGCGCTACTCGAAGGCGGAGGCTCCGGCGTGGTGACGGATCGCGTCGTGCGCCAGCTCGAGCCCGTAGCCCTTGCGCACGAGGACGCCGAGCGCCCGCTCGCAGTCGCGCGGGGTCGCCGGCGGGTCCGGGAACCGGCGGCGCAGGAGGCCCAGAGCGGCCTCCAGCTCGCCCTCGTGGTCGCGGGTGGACAGCGCGGCGGCGATCAGCTCGGCGTCCACCCCGAGCGCCCGCAGCCGCTGCTCGATCCGCTCGGCGCCCCAGCCGTCGAGCCGACGGCGGTCCTCGGCGAAGCGCTGGGCGAACGAGGCGTCGTCCAGGTAGCCCTGCTCGCACAGCTCCCCCACCACCGAGTCGATGACCGCCGGCTCGACCCGCTTGCGGGCCAGGATGCGGGCGAGCTCGGCGGTCGTGTGCTCGCGCCGGTTGAGCGCGGTCCACGCGACCTCGCGGGCGTGCTGGAGACGCACCTCGGGGTCCGGCGACCGCTCGGGTGGCGGCTGAAGATCAGGCAGCGGCGATCTCCGTGACCGGCGGTGCCTCTGCGTCCTCGTCGCGCTCGATCGGCTGGACGAGATCCTGCTCCCCGAGCCCGAGCGCCTCGTAGACCTTGGACTCGATCTCCTTGGAGATCTCCTGGTGCTCGTCCAGGTACGCCTTGGCGTTGTTGCGCCCCTGGCCGAGCCGCTCGTCCCCGTACGAGAAGAACGAGCCCGACTTGGTGACGATCCCGTGCTCTATGCCGAGGTCGAGGACGCAGCCGGAGCTGGAGATCCCCTTGCCGAACTCGATGTCGAACTCCGCCTGGCGGAACGGCGCCGCCACCTTGTTCTTGACGACCTTCACGCGCACGCGGTTGCCGACCGCCTCGGTGCCCTCCTTGAGCGTCTCGATGCGCCGGATGTCGAGCCGCTGGGACGAGTAGAACTTCAGCGCGCGGCCGCCCGGCTGGGTCTCCGGCGAGCCGAACATCACGCCGACCTTCTCGCGGATCTGGTTGACGAACAGGCAGAGCGTCTGCGTGCGGTTCAGGTTGCCGGCCAGCTTGCGCATGGCCTGGGACATCATCCGCGCCTGCACGCCGACCGTCTGGTCGCCCATCTGGCCCTCGAGCTCGGCGCGCGGAGTCAGGGCGGCCACCGAGTCGATCGCCACGAGGTCGACCGCGCCGGAGCGGACGAGCATGTCGGCGATCTCGAGCGCCTGCTCGCCGTAGTCGGGCTGCGAGACGAGCAGCTCGTCGATGTTCACGCCCAGGTTCTGGGCGTACAGGGGGTCCATGGCGTGCTCCGCATCGATGAACGCGCAGACGCCGCCGAGCTTCTGTGCCTCGGCGATCACGTGGTAGACCAGCGTCGTCTTGCCCGAGGACTCCGGGCCGAAGACCTCGACGATGCGGCCGCGCGGCATGCCGCCAATGCCGAGCGCGAGGTCGAGCGACAGCGCGCCGGTGGGGATGGCATCGACCTTCACCTGGGCGCCCTCGTCGCCCATGCGCATGACGCTGCCCTTGCCGAACTGGCGCTCGATCTGTGCGAGCGCGCCCTGCAGGGCTGCGTCGCGCGCCTTGACTTCCTTGGCGTCCTTGGCGTCCTGGGGTGCGCTCATCTTGTCTCCTGCGATCTGATCACGTGAGTTCCACAGCTTGGAAGGCGGGTCGGACGGAACCCGGAGCCTCCCGCGAGGGGTGTCACGGAACAAGACGCGGGTGTGACGAGTCAGTGCAGAGAGACGCGCGTCAGCGGCTCGTAGCGCGCTCCGTGCGGGTGCAGGCGCGACTCGAACAGCGTCAAAGGGCCGCCGGTGAACTCGAGCGGCTCGGGCGCGCCCGGCACGGAGCGCGGAGCGCGCGCCCGCGGGCGCAGCCGGGCGACGGTGGCGTGCGCGCGGAAGGGGCGCTTCTCGGGCGTGTAGACGCCCGCGGCGGTCAGCCCGTCGCTCACGCGCGACTGGAGGCCGCTCAGCGTGCCGTCCGGGTCCTCCAGGACGGCGCAGAGGACGCGGGCGCGCCGCGGCGGGAGCAGCAGGGCGTCGCCGAGGACGAGGCGCGGCGCCACCTCGGCCGCCTCGCGGAGCACGGAAGAGACGATGGTCACGTCACCGGCCGGGCGGCGGCCGAGGAAGGCGAGCGTGAGATGGAGCGCCTCGTCCGCGACGGGTCGCCAGACGTCGGGGTCCGCCGCCGCGTCGCGGAAGGCGACGAGCGCCGCGCGCGCCGCCCCGGGGAGCTCGAGCGCGACGAAGAGCCGGAGCGCGCGGTCCGGCTCAGGGCTCATGCGGCGGTGGACGACGCGTCACGCGCCTCGAGCAGCGCGCGGCGGAGCAGGTGCATGGCGAGCGTCGTGGTCCGCTCGCGCACGGCGGCCCGGTCGCCCGGCAGGCGGATCGCGCGCTCGATCAGCGGGGCGCCGCCGGCGCCCGCCACGCACACGCAGACGGTCCCCACCGGCTTCTCCGCCGTGCCGCCGTCCGGGCCGGCGATCCCGGTGATGCCGATGCCCAGCGACGCGCCGAACCGCTCGACGGCGCCCCCGGCCAGCGCGCGGGCCACCTCGGGCGAGACGGCTCCGACGCGCTCGATCACGTCCGCCGGCACCCCCACGTGCGCCACCTTCGCCTCGTTCGAGTAGGCGACCACGCCGCCCAGCGCGTAGGCCGAGGAGCCCGGCCGGTCGGTCAATCGCGCCGCCATCAGCCCGCCCGTGCACGACTCGGCGACCGCCACGGTCGAGACCGGCGGCCCCAGCAGCAGGCCCGCGACGATGTCGTCGATCGTGGCGCCGTCGCGCGAGAAGACGCGGGCGCCGAACCGATCGACCAGCGCCGCCTCCAGCACGCCGTAGTCGGCCGACGCGGACGGGTCGAAGACGGACGTGATCTCGAGCTCGCCCCGGCGCAGGCAGGTCGTGATCTCCAAGGACGAAGGCGGCGCGAGCTCGCGCAGCACCTCGGCGAGCTGAGACTCCGGCACCCCGGTGATCCGCATGATCCGCTGCTCGAACGTCCCCGCGCGCGCCAGCACGTCGCGCACGACCGGGACCGCGGCAGCCTCCTCCCACATCGGCTGCAGCTCGCCCGGCGGGCCGGGCAGCACGAGGACGACCGGGCCGCCCTCCACGATGACGATGAGGCCGGGGGCCGTGCCGACCGGCTCCAGCACCGCAGCCCCCCGCGGCACGAGCGCCTGCTTGCGGTTCCCGGCCCGCAGCGCCTCGTCGCTCACGTCGCGCCAGCGGCCGCTCAACGCGCTGATCCGAGCCCAGATCCGCTCCTCGAGCGCAGCGTCGAGCTCCATCGGGACGCCGGCGAAGGCGGCCACGACGTCGGCGGTCAGGTCGTCGGCCGTCGGGCCGAGCCCGCCGGACGTGATCACCAGGTCCAGGTCGCGGAAGAGCTCGAGGCCGGCGCGGAGATCGTCGGGGCGATCGCCCACGACGTGCACGGCGACCAGCTGAACGCCGCGATCGCGCAGGCGCTCCGACAGCCACGGGCCGTTCTCGTCGCGGATGATCCCCGCCAGGACCTCGGTCCCGGTGACGACGATCCCGGCACGGACGACGCTCACGACGAGCAGTCCGGGCGCTGCGAGTCGGACAGCCGGCGCGGGCGGCGCCCCGGCCGCAGCTCGTAGCCGATCGCCTCGGTGCTCGGCTCCACGCGGTAGGTCCTCCCGTTGACGCGCATGCTCACGTTGTTGTTGCCGAAGTTGGTGCGGAACGAGCGGCTGGTGAACGTCCGCCGCGGGCTGTCCGCGTCGAGCGTCTCCTCGTCGACCACCTGCCGCCCGCGCGCGTCGATCACGCAGACGTAGACGGGCGCGGTGGCCACGAGCTGGAGCCGGACGCGCTGCGGCGGCCGCTCCTCCTCGGCGGGCGGCTGGTCGTCGGAGCCCTCAGGCGTCGCCGTCGGCTCGCTCTCGCTCACCTCGTTCGGCGGCGGCGGAGTGCCGTCGTCGTCGTCTCCCCACGTGCCGAGCGCCCACAGCGAGCCCAGGAGCACCGCCACGCAGCCGAGGATGACGACCACCGGCCCGAGCGCCGGCACGCGCCGCCGCCGCGCCCTCCCGCGCGCCCGGGCGGCCGAGAACGGCGTCAGGTCCTGCGTTGCGGGCCGCTCGTAGCGCTGGCGGTACTCCTCCACCAGCAGCCGTGGATCGAGGCCGAGGTACTCGGCGTAGGTGCGCAGGAACGTCTTGACGAAGGTGGGACCCGGAAGCAGGTCCCACTCCTCGTTCTCCAGCGCCCGGAGGTACTTCCCGCGGATCTTGGTCGCGCTCTCGACCTCCGTCATGTCGATCCGCCGGCGCATCCGCGCCTCGCGGAGCATCTCGCCGATCTCTGCCATGAGCGGGGAGAAGGCTACTCAGCGGGCGGTTGCTCGTCGGGCACTGCAACAGGCTGCTCACCGAGCGCCGCCAGCACCCGTGGCACATCACCCTCTGCGATCAGCACCTGACGCGGCTTCGAGCCCTCGTAGCCGCTGATCACGCCGCGCCGCTCCAGCATGTCGATCAGCCGGCCCGCGCGCGTGTAGCCGAGCCGCAGCCGCCGCTGCAGCATCGAGGTCGAAGCGGTCTGCATCTCGGCCACCAGGCGGATGGCGTCGGAGAGCAGCGGGTCCTCGTCGGGATCGAAGCCGTCCTCGCCGCCGCCCTCCTCGGCCGCCGGCTCCACCTCCTCCAGCAGCTCCTCGCGGAACTCCGGCTCGCCCTGCCGGCGCCACGCCTCGGTCAGCGACGAGATCTCGCGCTCGTCGATGTACGCGCCCTGGATGCGCTGCAACCGCGAGGTGCCGACCGGCGCGAACAGCATGTCGCCGGCGCCGAGCAGCGTCTCGGCCCCGTTCTGGTCGAGGATCACGCGCGAGTCGGTCTGCGAGGAGACGGCGAAGGCGATGCGCGACGGGACGTTGGCCTTGATCATGCCCGTGATCACGTCCACGCGCGGGGACTGGGTGGCCAGCACCATGTGGATGCCCACGGCACGCGCCTTCTGGGCGATCCGGATGATGGAGTCCTCGACGTCGGCGGGCGCCACCATCATCAGGTCGGCCAGCTCGTCGATCACGCACAGCACGTACGGCAGCGGGGCCTCGCCGCGCCGGGCTCGCACCGCATTCAGATCGCTCAACGTTCGCGTGCGCGCCAGGGACATGTACGAGTAGCGCTGCTCCATCTCGCGCACGAGGTTCTGCAGCGCGGTCGCGGCCTTGCGCGGCGAGGTGATGACCGGCGTCAGCAGATGCGGGATCGAGTCGTAGTGCGTGAGCTCGACCTGCTTGGGGTCGACGAGCACCATCCGGACCTCGTGCGGCGTGGCGCGCAGCAGGATCGAGGACAGCATCGCGTTCACGCAGCCGGACTTGCCGGCGCCGGTGGTGCCGGCCACCAGCAGGTGCGGCATCTTGGCCAGGTCGGCGCCGATGGCGCGGCCCGCCACGTCCTTGCCCAGCCAGACGGTCAGCGGCGACCAGTCGGAGGGCGGCGGCTGGAACACGTCGCCCAGGTGCACGATCCGGCGGCGCGCGTTCGGGACCTCGACGCCGACGGCCTGCTTGCCGGGGATCGGGGCCAGGATGCGGATGTCAGAGGCGGCCAGCGCGTACGCCAGGTCGTCCTTGAGCTGCGCCACCTTGCCGACCTTGGTGCCCGGCGCGAGGCGCAGCTCGTAGCGGGTGATGTGCGGGCCGGCGACCTTGCCGATCACGCGCGCCTCGACGCCGAAGTGCCCGAGCGCCTCGACGAGCTGGGCCGCGGTCTTCTCCTGCCCGGCGGTGTCCGGCCGCGAGGCCTCCTCGGAGGAGCGCTTCAGCGACTCGGGATTCGGCACCGTCCACTCGAACTCCGGCGACTCGGTGACGTGCGGGCGGTATCGGCCCTGAGGCGTGAGGTCGGCGTCGGCTGACGCGCGGG
The DNA here is from genome assembly GCA_963835525.1 of uncultured Solirubrobacteraceae bacterium. Lineage (GTDB taxonomy): Bacteria > Actinomycetota > Thermoleophilia > Solirubrobacterales > Solirubrobacteraceae > DASSUW01. The sequence goes on along the minus strand of CAWIFM010000004.1, from coordinate 148,804 downwards.
TGACCCCGGGCTCGTCGGTCTCCGGATCCTCGGCCAGCCGCGGCTCGGCCGGCTCCTCCGGCTCAGGCTCGGGCTCGGGCTCGGGAGCCACCTCGGTCGGCTCCTCCTCATAGAGATCCGGGAAGCGCTCGTCGCCCGACCAGAACGGCTTCGGCTCCTCCCAGTCCTCGGCCGGCGGCGGGGCCCGTGTGACGCGCGGCTCCTCCGTCTCCAGCGCCTCGAGCTCCTCGGTGGCGCGGCGCCGCTGGACCGCCGCGCGCATGTCGCGCGTGGTGGTGGAGACCGAGTCCGTGGTGGCCTTGACCACCCCGGCGAGCGAGGCGCCGGTCAGAAGCAGCACGGCGGCCAGGAACAGGAAGACGGCGACGATGTGGGCGCCGACGGTGCCGAGCGCGGTCGAGGCGCCCCAGTACAGGCCCTCCCCCACCACGCCGCCGCGCGGGCGTACCCACTCGGGGTCCCAGCGCACCTCGGTGCCGCCGGGGCCGAACCCGAGCGTGCCGGCAGCGAGGCCAAGCGTCAGAGCGGCGAACAGGCACAGCCCGCCGGAGCGGAACGGCCGCACGGCGGGCAGCATCTCGCGCAGCACGAGGATGGCCCCGGTGGCCAGCAGCGCGACCGGCACTCCGTAGTGGACGGCGCCGACCAGCCGCCGCAGGCCGTCGACGGCCCAGCCGCCGGCCTCGCCGCCGTCCCACTCGAGGTAGATGAGGAACGCGAAGAACACCGAGGCGGCCACCAGCGCGAGGCCGATCAGGTCGAGCTGGCGCTGCTCGAGCTTCGGCATGCGGGGCCAGGCCACCGGCGCGGAGCGGCGGGCTCGTGGCTTGGGCTTGCGGGCGGGCATGTGGCCGCCACCCCTTCGACGCCCGCCGAATGCCTCCTTCTACGCGGCGGCGCGGAGCTGCTGCCCGCCCTGGGGGCCCAGCGCCGCCTCCCACAGCCTGCGCGTCTCGTCCACCTTCGTGCGGAACTCGTCCTCGGCCGCCTTCGCCGCGACGTCGTCGCCGGCCTCGATCCACTGAGCGAGCAGCTGCCAGAGCGCGGCGTGGTGCGCGCACAGCCGCCGCAGGTGCGACGCCGGGGCGCGCTGCGCGGCAGCGTCGGTACGCCGCAGCGTGGCCTGCCAGATCTCCAGCCCGGCCAGCACCGCCGTCCTGGCGTCCGCCCGCTCCCCGACGATCGCGCAGATCTTCTTGAGCCGCTCGTCAGCGGCGCCGATCTCCTTGTGAGCGGCATCGTCGCACGGGTCCTTGCGGGCAAGCGCACCGTCGAGCGGCGCGAGCTCGTAGCGCGGGAACGCGCACTCGGGCTGCGGCCGGCCGTGACGCCGTGCGCCGTCTTGGAGGTTCCGGATCAGCACCAGCCGCGTTCCGGAGTGGCAGCCGTGGCACGCGACGGTGCGGATGGCTTCCCAGGCGCGGAGCTCATCGCCGAACCACTCGAGCAGGTGCTGGAGGTCGGGGCCGCCGTTGATCGCCGCACGCCGCTCGCGCCAGACCGCGCGCCACTGCTCGGCGGCGGTCGTCAGGAGGCTGCGCATGTAGCGCGAGCTCTCGAGCTGCTGGACGTTCGCGGGCCGCCGCGGGGTGATCGATGCCGACGGCAGGTGCATGACCTCGAACTCGGCGAACTGCCGGGTGGCGCGCAGGCCCCTGAGGTCGGGGTCCTCGCCGACCAGCCAGTCGCGCCGGCTGGCGATGTAGGCGCTGTCGGCGTGCGCCATCGCAGCCTCCAGGCGTGCGACGGCGCTCTCGGCGAACGCGTCGGCCTCCGTGACGCTGAGCCCCTCGACAAGCAGCGGCAGCGCGTACAAGCAGGCCGCGTTGTACTGCTCGTGCCAGCGTCCGAACGGACGGCGGCGACGGCGCCGTTCGTTCTCGATGCCGGCGATCCGCTCGTCGAGCTGCGCGACGGTCGGCGGCCACGTGACGCCGCGCTCACGGCTCTTGAAGCGGACGTACCGGAGGCGGAGCTTGATGCACTCCTCGGTCAGCCGGACGGTCGCGGGCGTCAGCGTCGCGCGGCGGTCGAAGACGTTGACTCGGATGTCCTCTCGCAGCTCCTGGCTGTCGCGCAGCGCGAGCTCCGCGAACGCCTTGCGCAGCGCGCGGTACAGCTTCTTGTTGCCCTTCTCGGGCTCTTCGAGCAGCTTCTCCACCGAGAACGCCGAATCGGACGCATCAAGCTCGCGCTTGAGGTGCGAGCGCAGGCACTGCCGCAGCCGGCGACGGTGCTCGTCGCGCGCGCTCGGGTGGTCGGGGTCGTCGGCGAACTTGCGCCATTGCTCGGTGAGGACGTGCCCGCCGAGGAGCACATTGCGCCGGTAGCGGGCGGACACCTTCGCCCGGCGCTGCTCGCGGCGGCCGGCGATGCTGTACATCCGCGACGGCCGGCGTGCGCGGCCCGGCCGGTCGCCGGCGTTGATGCCCGAGTACGTGGCGAATGCGTCCAGGAACAGGCCGAGCCGCTCCTGGAGCTGGCCGACGCGCAGCCGCAGCACCGCGTTGATGGGATCGTCCTTGAGCGCCTCGTAGTAGGCGTGAAGCGCCTCGTCATAGCGGCGCTCCTGCTCGAGCCGGGTGCCCTCCTCGTACGCGTGCAGGAGCCGGCCGGGCATGCGGTACCCGCGCCAGACGCCCCACGGGGCACGGCAGGCGCGGGTCTGCGGCAGGATCGCGGCGGTCGCCTCGTCGGCGGCGCGGCGCAGCACGCATTCCCACGTCTCGTCCCACATGGTGGTCGCGGCGAGGCCTTCGGACGGCAGCCGGACGACCTCGATCGCGACGCCGCACGGCTCGGTCCCTTCGCGCTCGAGAAGGACCCCGCGGACCTCGTAGGCGTGCGTCGGCCGGGCGGCACGCAGCAGCGTGACCAGGGTGCCGAGCAGATTGCGCGGATCGGCGGTGCCGCGGTCGAGGACGTCGAGGAAGTCGCTGGCGCCGGCGGCGCCCGGCATCGGGGTCGGCGACTGGATCTGCAGCGTCGCCAGCCGCCGCCGGAAGAGCATCGTGAGCTGCTCCGCGTTGGCCTCGCTCAGCGGCGAGCCGACGGTGAACTCCGAGACCTGGATGCTTCCCGGGCGCCACGCCAGCCACAGCAGCATCAGGTTCCGGGCGGACCAGGCGCCGAGGAGCAGGGCGCCGAACGTCAGGCAGATGGCCAGCCCCGGGCTGGACGCGGCGACCAGCATCGCGTCGAGCGTGGTCGACGGCTGGGCGGGGCTGCGCCGGCCGACGAGGTAGGCGAGGGTGCAGAGCAGCGCGAGTGACGCGACGACGCCCAGGGCCCACAAGGGCACGAGCCGCCAACGGGCCGGATAGCGCGACGACCGGCAGCTGGGTGCGGTGCGGCGGACCATGCGTGTGAGAGGGGCCGGACCGGGCGCCTGATACGCCCTCTCACTCCGGGGGTAGGAGCGGCGGCACATGCTCGTCGCCCTCGCCGTGCTCGCCGTGACCCTCGTCCTGGTCTGGCTGGCGACCCGCAGGGCCCGCGCACGGCACGCCGCGTTCCGGGCCCGCGCCGTGCACGCGCAGGCCGAGATCACGGACATCCGCTGGAAGACGGTCGGCCCGCTGCCGGAGCGCGACCGCCTCGCCTACCCCCTGCTGCGCTTCGCGCTGCCGGACGGGAGCATCTACGAGACGCGCAGCGAGGTGGCTGCGCCCACCGCCGAGGTCGGCGACCGCGTCGGCGTCCTCTATCTGCCCGACGACCCGAGCCGCGTCCGGGTCGACAGCCAGGCGAGCCCGAGCACCGGCAGCACGAGCGGCACGTAGCCGTAGCCGGAGCCGAAGCCCGACCAGACCGTCTCGTCGGGCATCGAGCGCGCGAGCGCACCGACCGACAGCACCCCGACCAGCTCGATGCCGCAGGCGGCGAGCGCCACGCGGTGCGCGCCGCGGGCGAGCGCCACGGCCGCGACCAGGTAGATCGCCGCCGCGACCGCCGACAGGACGTACGGCAACGTGACCTCGCGCGCGAGCTGGACGGTCGCCCGCGCGCCGGCCGCGAGCGCGAACAGGCCGTAGAGGGCGACGAGGAGCCGCCCGGGCCCGTCAGGCACGTCCCCAGGTGGTGCGCAGTCGCATGCAGACCACCGCCAGCGCGAAGCAGACGAGGGCGATCACGCCGGCGTCCCAGCGCGAGCGGGAGCGGGCGCTCGGGATGACCGCCGGCAGGATCAGCACCGACGCCGCGAGGTACCCGAGCGAGGTCGCGGGCTCGCGCGGCTCGCTGCCGAGCGCGAGCCCGGCCAGCGCGATCGCCGCCTGCAGCGCCAGCCCGAGCTCGAGCGCCACGAGCGCCGCGAGCTGACCGCGCCCGAGCGCTGCGCCCCGCAGCGCCGTGACCAGCGCCCAGGCGCCCAATCCGGCGGCGTAGAGCGCGACGGCGCTGTTGAGCGACTCGCTCACGCGGTGGCGAGCCGGCTCCGCTTGCGCTTGCGCTTGCGGCGCCGCATCCACCACGTCGTGACGGCCGTGACGGCGAGGACGAGCGGGAGGAACCCGAAGATGAACCAGCTCATCCGGTAGCCCCAGCCCATGAAGTAGCCGGCATGGAACGGGTACTGCCAGTCCTCCCATACACGCGCGATCCCGCCCTCGCGGTTGTCGTACGTGACCTCGGCGTCGCCGCTGTAGCGGTCGACCGCGATCCCGACGTTCCCCGGCCAGGTGCCGTGGTCATAGGGATCGGAGCCGTGGGCCACGTACACGTAGTACGCGGAGTCCTCGGTCGCCTGATCGGGCACCGAGACCGACACCGCTCGCGAGCCGGGCACCATGGACACCCCGATCCGCTCCGCCTCGTCGATCCCGATCCGCCCGTCGCCCGGCTTGGACACCGGGTCCTCGAACTCGGGCGGCTTCTCCCCCGGCAGCACCGCGTACCAGGCGTCGCGGATCTGCTTGAGCTCGAAGCCCGCGCCCGTGATCGCCCACATCAGCAGCAGCGGCAGCACGGCGATGCCGACCACGTTGTGGAGGTCGTAGTTGAGCTTGTAGGTGCCTTTGCGGCGCCGGATCTGGAACCCGCGCCTCCAGCGGCGCAGGCCCGGCCACCAGATGACCATGCCGCTGATGCAGAGGAAGATCAGGATCAGCCCGGTCACGGCGAGGATCAGGCCGCCGACCGTGAGCTCCTCGTTGCCGAGCACCGGCGCCGGCTTGGCCAGGAACGGGATGTAGGCGGGATAGCCCTCGCAGCTGAGCGCGCACAGGTGCAGGTTGCGCAGGAAGCCCATGACGCCCGACTGGCGGTCGGCGATGCCGTTGACGCGCCCGGTGCCCGGATCCACGTAGGCCGACTTGACGTACTCGAGGTCGTAGATCTCGTAGATGCCGCGCTGGCGCACGACGTCGCCGGGCACGAAGCCGGGCTCCGCGCGCTTGAGCGACGCGACCGCCTGCTCGGGCGTGAGGATGCGCTCGCTCGGCGTGCTGCGGTAGAGCTCCGGCTGCGTCCACTCGTCGATCTCGGGCGCCAGCACGAGGATCGCGCCGCTGAGGATGATCAGCAGCAGGACGATCCCGGTGATCAGGGAGAACCACCGATGCGTGACCTGCAGGAACCGCCAGCTGCGGTTGGGACCTCGCGTCGGGCGGCTGGGCACAGCTTCGACCGGCTGTGGCGGCGCTTCCTGCTGCAGCGTCACTGTAAGGCCCTCCTAATTAGGGTCCCCTAACGGCGCGAACGTATCAGAGTCGCCGGACCCCCGTACCATCATGTGCGATGGAAGGCTCCGACCGCCCCGTCCGCGTGCTCGTCGTCGAGGACGACGCCGAGATCGCCCACGTGCTGCAGCGCTCGCTGCGCCTGGACGGCTATGACGTCAAGCTCGCGTCCGACGGCGTGCAGGCGCTCGACGAGGCGCACGCGTTCCTGCCCGACCTGATCGTCCTCGACCTCGGGCTGCCGCGGCTGGACGGGATCGACGTCGCACGCCGGCTGCGCGAGGACGGTGACGACGTGCCGATCCTCATCCTGACCGCGCGCGACGCGCTCGAGTCGCGCGTCGAGGGGCTCGACGTCGGCGCCGACGACTACCTCGTCAAGCCGTTCGAGCGCCAGGAGCTGCTGGCCCGCCTGCGGGCGCTGCTCCGCCGCAGGCCGCCGCGCGGCATGGCCCCCCTGCGGGTGGGCGACCTCATGCTCAACCCGGACACCCACGAGGTCACGCGCGGGGAGCGCAAGATCGAGCTCACGCAGCGCGAGTTCGAGCTGCTCGAGTACCTGATGCGCAACGAGCGCCTGGTCATCAGCCGCCAGAAGCTGCTCGATGAGGTGTGGGGCTACGACCCGTTCTCGATCACCAACACGATCGAGGTCTTCGTCTCGAACCTGCGAAGAAAGCTGGAAGCCGGTGGGGAGCCTCGACTCCTCCATACGGTCCGCGGCGCAGGCTACGTCCTCCGCGTATAAGCGTCTGCCGATCCGCTGGCGCCTGGCCGGTGGCTCCGCGGCACTGACGCTGGTGATCCTGTGCGGCTTCGCGGTGATCGTCGGCGTCCTCACCACGCGCCAGATCCACGAGGACTTCCGGCGCGAGGTGGAGACGAGCGCCGACCGCATCGTCAGCCAGGCGCGACTGGAGCTCCGCTACGACGACGCGGGCAACCCCACCGTGCGGTCCACGCCGGGCTCGATCGACCTCGGCGACGTCGCATCGTCCTCCGGCGCGGTGATCCGCGTGATCACCGACGACGACCTCGTGGGCTACGCAAGCCCGACGGCGCCCGACTTCGGGCCGCCGCTCGCCCGCACCGCCGAGGTCGACGGCTGGCGCGTGGAGACCCGCCAGGTGCTGGTGAGCGGCGAGCCGTGGGCGCTCCAGTACGCCAAGCCGATCTCCGAGGTCCAGGACACCGCCAACCGCGTCAAGGTCTTCCTCGCCTTCGGCGTCCTCGGCGGCGCCCTGCTGGCCCTGCTGGCGGGCCTCGCGGTGGCGCGCCGGGCGATGGAGCCGATCACCGAGCTGACCGCCGCCGCGCGCCGGATCGAGCAGACGCGCGACCCCTCCGAGAAGATCCCGGAGACCGGGGCCGAGGACGAGGTGGCCGAGCTGGCCCACACGCTGGAGGCCATGCTCGCCTCGCTCGGCGAGGCGCGCGCCGAGACCGAGGGCGCGCTGGCGCGCCAGCGCGAGTTCGTGGCCGACGCCTCGCACGAGCTCCGCACCCCGCTGACCTCCGTGCTGGCCAACCTCGAGCTGCTCGAGGAGGAGCTGACCGGCGAGCAGCGCGAGACTGCGTCCTCCGCGCTGCGCTCGTCGCGCCGGATGCGCCGGCTGGTCGCCGACCTGCTGCTCCTGGCCCGGGCCGACGCCGGCCGCGTGGCGCCGCACGAGCCGGTCGACCTGTCGGAGGTCGTCACCCATGCGGCGGCCGAGCTGGAGCCGCTCGCCGGCGATCACGAGATCTCGGTCGACGCCCCGCCCGGCGCCCACCTCGACGGCGCCCGCGACGAGCTGCACCGGCTCGTCCTGAACCTGATGGAGAATGCGCTCCGGCACACCGATCCGGGCACCGCGGTCGAGGCCACCGTCGAGCGCCGCAACGGCGAGATCGTGCTCGCCGTCGAGGACGACGGGCCCGGGATCCCGGACGAGCAGCGCGAGAAGGTCTTCGAGCGCTTCTACCGCGGCTCGGGCGAGCACAGCGGCTCCTCGGGCCTCGGCCTCTCGATCGTGCGCGCCGTCGCCGACTCGCATGGCGGCACGGTCCGTCTGGAGGAGCCTCTGGACGGCCGCGGCGCGCGCTTCGTGGTCAGGATTCCTGCCCCCTAGGCGCCTCAAGAGTCGGCCGGGAATGCCGAATTCCCGGGCGACATGTCTGAGACCACTTCACAGCAGCTCGTGGTGTTCTCGCTCGGGAGCGAGGAGTACGCCCTCCCGATCGGTTCCGTCCACGAGATCATCCGCTTCACCGAGCCCCGCACCGTCGCCTCCGACGCCGCCTGGATCCGTGGCGTCATCGGCCTGCGCGGCAAGATCATCCCGATCTTCGATCTCGCCGCCCGTATGGGGCTCGAGATCGCCGGGTCCGAGGCCGGCAAGATCGTCATCGTCGAGAGCGGCACCGGCCAGGTCGGCATCATGGTCGACGAGGTCGAGGAGGTCCTGACCGTCTCGAGCGACCAGCTCGAGGACGTCCCGACCGCCAACCGCGATTCGATCGAGGCGATCGCCAAGATCGAGGACCGCCTGGTCATCCTGCTCAACCCCGAGGGCCTCTTCGCGCGCTCGAGCGCCGAGGAGATCGCCGCGGCCTAGCCGCGGCGGGAGGGGATGATGCGCGTAGTCGTCGCCGACGATTCGCGGCTCATGCGCCGCCTGCTGTCCGACGCGCTCGGGCGGCAGGGCTTCGAGGTCGTCGCCACCGCGGCCGACGGCGACGAGGCGCTGGCCGCGTGCCGTGCGCACCGCCCGGACGCGATGACGCTGGACCTGCACATGCCCGGCATGGACGGCCTCGGCGTGCTCCGCGCCCTGCGCGCGGGCAAGGCCGAGCCGGTGCCGGTCGTCGTGGTCTCCGCCTTCTCCCCCGCCCACGGCGCCCGCGCCGTGGACGCGCTGGCCGAGGGCGCCTTCGAGCTGGTCGCCAAGCCCGCCTTCGGCGACCCGCTGGAGACCTTCACCTCCGAGCTCGGCCGCAAGGTCGGCGAGGCGGCCCACAGCGGCCGCGTCCGGCGTCCTGCCGTGCGGACGATCGCCCGCCGGCCGGAGCATCGCCGCACTGCCGTGGCCGGCAGGAAGGTCGTCGTCATCGCCTGCTCGACCGGCGGCCCGAAGGCCCTGGGCGACCTCATCCCCAAGCTCCCCTCTCCGCTCGGCGCCGGCACGCTGATCGTCCAGCACATGCCGCCGGGCTTCACCGCCTCGCTCGCGACGCGGCTCGACGGCTCGTCGAAGCTCAACGTGGTCGAGGCTACCGGCGGCGAGAACCTGGAGCCCGGCGTGGCGCTGCTCGCCCCCGGTGGGTCCCACCTGCGCCTCGACGGCACGCGCCACGCGCGGCTGTCCGACGACGCCCCGGTCGGCGGCCTCAAGCCGCGCGCGGACTTCACGATCGAGGACGCCGCCAAGCTCTTCGGCCCGCGCATGGTGCTGGTCGTGCTGACCGGCATGGGCCGCGACGGCCTCGAGGGCGCCAAGGCGGTCCGCGCCGCCGGCGGGCGCATCCTCGTCGAGGCCGAGTCCACCTGCACCGTCTACGGCATGCCGCGCGCGGTGGCCGAGGCCGGCCTGGCCGACGAGGTCCTGCCGCTCGGCGAGCTGGCCGGCGCGATCGCGCGGGAGGCGGGTCGATGAGCCTCGTCACCCGCCAGGCGACGGACTTCGCCGCCACCATCAAGACCGATGACTTCGTCGCGCTGTGCGAGCTGGTGCGCCGGCTCTGCGGCGTCGACCTGATGCAGTACAAGCGCGGCCAGATGGAGCGCCGAGTGCGCACCTTCGCGCAGCGCCGCGGCACCCCCGACCTCACCGCGTACGGCGCCCGTCTGAAGGCCGACACGGAGGAGCTCGACGCGTTCCTGGACCGCGTGACGATCAACGTCTCGCACCTGTGGCGCCACGAGGACCAGTGGACCGCGCTCGGCAAGGCGATTCTGCCCGAGCTCGCGAACCGTCCCCACCCACCCCGCGTGCGCTGCTGGAGCGCCGGCTCGTCCTACGGCGCCGAGGCCTTCACCCTGGCGGCGATCGCCAAGGATTCGATCCCCACCGCGCGGGTCGAGATCCATGGCACAGACCTCGACAAGCGCATGGTCGCCCGCGCCCGCGCCGGCCTCTTCAGCGCCGAGGATGCCCGTACCGCCCCGCCCGTCCTCCTGCAGAAGTGGTTCGACCCGGCCGATGACGGTGGTTGGCAGGCAAAGTCCGAGCTCATTCGCATGACGAGCTTCGAGGTCGGCGACCTGCTGCGGATGCCCGTCCAAGCCGGACGCTACGACTTGATCATGTGCCGTAACACCGTCATCTACTTCACCGAAGAGGTCCGCGACGCCCTCCACGCCCGCCTGGCCACCGCGCTGGCGCCCGGCGGCTACCTCGTCGTCGGCACGTCGGAGCGCGTCGCCGATCCGCGCGCGCTGAACCTCACCTCTCCGTTCCACTTCATCTACCGGAAGAACGAGTCGTAATGGACATCTCCGAGTACCTTCCGATGTTCCTGGCCGAGGGGCGTGAGCACCTCCAGGAGCTGAACCTCGCCGTCGTCCGCATCGAGGAGCGGCCCGACGACCAGGAGACGGTCGACGAGATCTTCCGCATCGCGCACTCCCTGAAGGGCATGAGCGCGACGATGGGCTTCGCCGGCATGGCGGCCCTCACGCACGAGATGGAGGACGTCTTCGAGCTCCTGCGCCAGCGCAAGGGCGGGCTTCCCCGCGAGGCGATCGACGTCCTGCTCGAGTGTCTCGACGCCCTCTCGGCCGCGGTCGACGCGATCGACGAGAGCGGCGAGGAGGAGATCGAGCCCAAGCCGCTGATCACGCGACTCAAGGGCCTCATCCGCGACCGCGACGCGGCGGAGCCCGAGGTCAAGGAGACCGCCGAGGCGCCCCTCGATCTCGCCGAGCTGGCCGACGGCCGCCGCGTGGTCCAGGTCAGCGCGACGCTCTCAGACGACGTGCAGATCCCGTCGGTGCGGGCGTACATGGTCCTCTCGGCGCTGGCCGAGCTCGGCGAGACGCTCGCCTGCGTCCCGAGCCCGGACGACGTCGAGACCTTCAGCGGCAGCGAGATCGACGCCTGGATGGTCTCCGAGCGCACCGACTCCGAGCTGGCCGCCGTGGTCGGCGCCGTGTCGGACGTCGCCCACGTCGAGGTGTTCGAGGCGGTCAGCGACGCCGCCGTCGAGACCGGCGACGAGGTCATCGAGGAGGCAGCCCCCAAGAAGGTGGCCGCCGCCGCGGCGAAGCCGAAGTCCGGCGGTCACAACAGCAAGGGCGCCGCGACCGTCCGCGTGGACGCCGAGCGGCTCGACCAGCTCATGCACTTCATGGGCGAGCTCGTGCTGCACCGCACCCAGGTCGAGGCGCTGGCCGCCGACGCCGACGTGCCGGGCCTCTCGCAGGCGATGCAGAACCTGACCCGGACCTCCCACGCCCTCCAGGCGATGGTCATGCAGGTCCGCATGATCCCGGTCGAGGCCGTCTTCCTGCGCTTCCCGCGCCTGGTCCGCGACCTCTCGACCAAGCTCGGCAAGCAGGTCGAGCTGGAGCTGGTCGGCAAGGACACCGAGCTCGACCGCACCGTGGTCGACGCGCTCGGCGATCCGCTCGTGCACCTGATCCGCAACTCGCTCGACCACGGCCTCGAGGGCCCGGAGGAGCGCCAGAAGGCCGGCAAGCCGGCCACCGGCACGCTGAAGCTCTCGGCCCGCCACGCCGGCGGCAACGTCGTCATCGAGGTGCGCGACGACGGTCGCGGCATCGACCCCGTCAAGGTCGCCGAGAAGGCTGCCGAGCGCGGGCTGATCACCGAGGAGGCCGCTGCGGCGGTCGACAGCGCGAAGGCCGTCGAGCTGCTGTTCCACCCCGGGTTCTCGACCGCCGACGTCGCCACTGACATCTCCGGCCGCGGCGTCGGCATGGACGCGGTCCGCACGTCGATCCGCGAGCTGGGCGGTGAGGTCCTGATGACCTCCGAGCTCGGCAAGGGCACCGTGGCGCAGATCCGCCTCCCGCTGACCCTCGCGATCATGGCCGCCCTGCTCGTGGAGGCCGACGGCCGCCCGTTCGCCATCCCGCTCGACCGCATCGAGCGCACCGTCCGCCTCGCCGACCACGCTGTGCGGTCTGTCGCGGGGAGCCGGATGCTGGTCATGCGCGACGGCGTGCTGCCGATCGTCGACGCCTCCGAGCGCTTCGGCGGCTCGCCGAAGCCGGAGGCCGAGTACGCCGTCGTCGTCCGCGGCGCCACCGGCTCGCTGGCCGTCACCGTCGGCACCCTCTTCGGCCAGCGCGAGCTGGTCACCCGGCCCCTCCCCCCCGAGGTCGCCGAGAACTCCGCCCTCTCGGGCGCCGCGGTCATGTCCGATGGGCAGATCGCACTGATCGTCGACTGCGATGCCGTCGAGACCGCCGCACCCGCCCTCGCCACCGCCTAAGCCAAAGGAACTTCGTGAGTCAGTACACCGAACTCCAGCTCGACGCTCTGCGTGAGCTGGCCAACATCGGCTCGGGGACCGCGTCGACCGCGCTCTCCGGGATGCTCGGGCGGTCCGTCGACATCTCCGTCCCCAACGCTCAGGCGCTCCCGTTCGCCGACGCCGTCGACGCCATGGGCGACGCCGAGAGCGAGATGACGGGCATCGTGCTCGGCATCAAGGGCGACATGGGCGGCACCGTCCTGCTGCTGGTCTCTCCGTCCGACGCCGACGCCATGTGCCGCATGCTCGGCCTGGAGCCCGGCGACGAGTTCGCCGTCTCCGCCCTCGGCGAGATCGGCAACATCGTCGGCGCGTCTTACATCAACGCGCTCGGCTCGATGACCGGCATGGAGCTGGAGCCCACCCCGCCTGCGACCCTGACCGACATGCTCGGCTCTATCGTCGGAAGCGTGCTGGCGACCGCCGCCCTCACCGATGACGTCGCGCTGCTGCTCGACTCGAACCTGGTCGTCGAGGGCGAGGACTGCTCGATCTCCTTCCTGCTGGTGCCCGACCAGGGCGGCGTCGACGAGCTCCTCTCGCGGCTCGGGCTGAGCTGATGGCCGCAGCTGAGACCATGGTGCGGATGGGTGAGCTCGCGGTTTCGCGCGTGCCCGGCCACGTGCTGGTCTCGCTGGGACTCGGCTCGTGCATCGGGCTGGCTCTGATCGACCGCAAGCTGGGGATCGCGGGCCTCGCCCACATCGTCCTTCCGCAGTCGCAGGGCCACGACACGGAGAATCCGCGCAAGTTCGCGGATCTCGCCGTGCCGGCGATGCTGTCCGAGCTCTCGCAGCTCGGGGCTCGCAAGCTCCGCCTCGAGGCGATCCTCGTGGGCGGCGCCAGCATGTTCGCCGTGTCCGCGGCCGGCCTCGAGGTCGGCCAGCGCAACGAGGCCGCCGTGCGCGAGCTGCTCGTGAAGGAGCGCATCCCGGTCGTGGCGGCCGCCACAGGCGGCAGTCGCGGCCGCACGATCCGCGTCGACGTGACCGGCTCGTCCGTGAAGGTGCGCGAGGCGGGCGGCAAGGACGAGGAGCTGCTCGCGGGCAGCGCGATGATGGCGGTGGCGGCATGAGCGGCGGCGGACAGGTCCTCAGCGCCGACGCGATCGCGGCCCTCGTGGACGCGGCCCGTGAGGGCCGCCTGCCCGAGGACGCGCCGACCCAGCAGCGCCGCCGGCGCATGCGGGCGGTCGACTTCACGCGTCCGACCAAGTTCACCTCCGAGCAGGAGCGGCGCCTCAAGCGCTCACTCGAGGCGTTCTGCCGCACGGCGTCGACGCGCCTGTCGGCCGAGCTTCGCGTGCCGCTCGAGCTCGAGGTCATCAACTCGACCCAGCTGACGTGGTCCAACGCCCACTCCCAAGTGGTTTCGAACTCGATCAGCGCGCTGATCGAGGCGCAGCCGATCGGGACCCGGCTCATGCTCGCCTGCGAGCCGGGCCTGGTGCTCGGCGCCATCGAGCTGCTGCTCGGCGGCGACGTGGTCGGCGAGGTGCGCGAGCGCCGCCTGACCGACATCGACTTCGCGCTGGCCCGTCACTTCTGCGACCGCCTCACCGCCCAGCTCTCGGTGATCTGGACCGACATGGCCGAGCTCGAGCTCGCCGTCGTCGGCATGGAGTCGCACCTCGAGACCGCGGGCATGATCCCGGTCAGCGAGCCGACGCTGACCTTCACGATCGAGGCCCGCCTCGGCGGCGTCTCGACCACGGTGGCCCTGCTGCTCCCGTGGTCGGCGATCGCGCCGGTGGCCGAGCGCTTCAGCGCCCGCGACGACGCGCCCGACCGCGGCGCCGAGGAGATCGACCGCGTCCGCCGCGCCGTCGGCAGCGTCGACATGACGGTGCGGGCCGAGGTGGCCTCGATCGAGCTCCCGATCGAGCAGGTGCTGGCACTGCAGCCCGGAGACGTGCTGTCGCTGGGCGCGCCCGCCGACGGCGGCGTGACCCTGTTCGCCGACAAGGTGCCCGTGCACCGCGCCAAGCCGGGCCGCAGCGGCAGCCGCCGCGCGGTGCAGATCACCGACCGCGTGAGGAGGCCGCGATGAGCACCGACGACGCGCTCACCCGCCTCGGCCAGTCCACCTCGGAGGCCATCACCGGCGTCCTGGAGATGTTCGCGCCGGGCAAGATCAACCCCGGCGACGTCTCCGTGGTCGCCGGCGGCCAGAACCCGATGGAGACGATCCCGGTCCCCGCCGTGGCGACCAGCGTCTCCTACGTGGACGGCGTCACCGGCGCCAACGTGTTCGTCATGACCCTCGACGGGGCGAAGAAGCTCGCCGCGGCGATGATGGGCATCGAGGAGCCGGAGGACCCGGACGCCCCGGAGCTGTCGGAGCTCGAGCTCTCGGCCGTCTCCGAGGCGATGAACCAGATGATGGCCTCGGCCGCGATCGCGATCTCCTCGGTGCTCGGCACCGAGGTCGAGATCGGGACGCCCGAGACCAAGACCTTCACCGAGGCGGCGCAGGCGGCAGATGCCTACCCGCACACCCCGCACGCCGTGCGGGCCTCGTTCTCGGTCTGCGGCGAGCCGTGCCGGCTCGTCCAACTCGTGCCGAACGCCTTCGTGGTGCGCATGACGCGCGCGCTGGACGAGCTGGGGTCCGAGGTGGCCCTGCCCGAGCCGGCCGCCGCCGGCGCCCCTCCGTCGGCTGCCGGCGCCGCTGCCGGTCCCGGCTCTCCGTCGCTCGCGGGAATCCCCGTGCGCGTGTGGGCGGAGCTGGGTCGCGCGCAGATGCCATCCGCGCAGGTGGTCGGACTGCCCCCCGGCGCGGTGGTGGAACTCAACCGATCGGCCGACGAGCCGATCGACCTGTACGTCAACGGTAGGCGCTTCGCCACCGGCCGCCTGATGGTGGTCGACGGCACCGACTGGGCCGTGCGGATCGAGACGGTCCTGGAGCCCTCGAACACATCAACGGAAAATCAGCTGGAGGTGGCCCGATGGCCCGAGTCCTGGTAGTCGACGACGCCGCGTTCATGCGGAAGATGGTGAGCGACGCGCTCACGAAGGGTGGCCACGAGGTGGTCGGCGAGGCCGGCAACGGCGTCGAGGCGATCGCGCAGTACCAGGCACTGAAGCCCGAGGTCACGACCCTCGACATCACGATGCCCGAGAAGGACGGAATCACCGCCCTCAAGGAGATCGTCGAGCTCGACCCGTCGGCCAAGGTCGTCATGTGCTCCGCTCTGGGCCAGGAGTCCAAGGTGCTCGAGTCGATCAAGCTCGGCGCCAAGGACTTCGTCGTCAAGCCGTTCCAGGCCGACCGCGTGCTCGAGGCGATCGGCAAGGCGCTGGCGTAAGCCGCCCGGACGTTCGTTTTCTTACGCGGTCGGAGCTCACCTGGGCTCCGGCCGCAGTGCCTTTCTGCCGATCAATACGGCGATGGACCGGCTTCAGGAGTTCTCGATCGTGACGATGAGCCTGCCCGACCTCGGGCGGGTCAGCGAGTTCAAGGCGTTCGTCCTTGGCGTGCACCGTCACGTGGCCACGCTCCAGCCGGTGGAGCACGTCGAGTCGATGTGGCTGCCGCCGCTCGTCGAGAACGCCCACCTGCTCTTCCGCCACAACGGCCGGAACGTCGGCCTGAAGGGCGACCTGCGCTGCGGCGACCGGCCCGAGAACATCGAGTTCCGCGTCACGGACGGCGTCTGCGTCCCGCGCCGGCGCTCCTCGCGCCTGGCCATCTGCGCGCCGGTGACGGTGACGCTGGAGGACGGCTGCGCGCTGGACTGCCAGACGCAGGACATCGGCGCGGACGGGATGACGCTCGAGCGCGTCGGCGGCCTGGAGGCCGAGCAGGTCGTGTCGGTCAGCGTGATGCTGCCGTGGGAGTCCGAGGAGGTCTGCGTGCAGGCTCGCGTGACGGCGGTCGATGAGAGCGGAGTGGTGGCGCTCGAGCTCGACGGCGCGGCGCGCGTCGCACGCCGCCGCCTGATGGACTTCGTGACCGAGCAGCTGCGCCGCCGCCTCGCCATCGTCCGCTCCCTCCAGGAGGAACGCGGCGATGATTGGAACTGACGCCCCGTCGCGCTGGGACACCGTGGTCCGCGCGTGCTCGGAGGCCGTGGCGGTGATCGACCACGAGGGCGTGATCCAGCTCGTCAGCCCTTCGCTCGAGCGCGAGCTGGGCCGCGACGACCTGCCCGGTACCTCGCTCGTAGACCTGTTGCACCCGCGCGACGTCGCCGACTTCCACGGCACGGTCATCAACTTCGTGGCCGGGTTGAGCGTGACGGCCTGGTCGGACTGGCGCCTGCGCACCGCGGACGGCGGCTGGATCGACATGGAGACGACGGCCACCAATCTGCTCGACGTCCCCGGCCTGCGCGGGATCATCCTCACGGGCCGGAACGTGACGGCCCGCAACACGACGTTCCAGGCGCTGCAGGAGGCGCGGCGGCGGCTCGAGGCGGTGCTCGACATCGCGGGCGCGGCCATCTTCGTCACCGACCTCGACGGCACGTGGGTGCTCGCCAACCGCTCGTGCGCGGCCATGCTCGGCCGGCGCCCGGACGAGATCATCGGCCGCCGCACGGACGAGCTGCTCAAGCCCGAGGAGGCGGAACGGCTCGAGGCGCATGGGCGCGAGGTGCTGCGCGCCGGCCACGCGCTCCAGTTCGACGAGTTCCTCGAGCTGGGCGGCGAGACGCGCCAGCTGCTGTGCACCACCGTCCCGATCATCGACGGCGAGGGCAACGCGACCGGGTTGTGCGGCGTCGCCGCCGACATCACCGACCGGCGGCGCGCGCAGGAGGAGAAGGAGGCGCTCGAGACGGCGCTGCAGCGCTCGCAGCGCATGGAGTCGCTCGGCCAGCTCGCCGGCGGCGTGGCGCACGACTTCAACAACCTGCTCGCCGTGATCCTCAACTACGCGGAGTTCGTCGGCGAGGAGATCGGTTCGGATCACACCGCTTCCGCCGATGTGACCGAGATCGTCCGCGCCACCCAGCGCGCGGCCGACCTCACGCGCCAGCTGCTGGTCTTCAGCCGCCACGACCATCTGCGTCTGGAGGCGGTCGACGTCAATCGCGTCGCTCTGGAGACCCAGCGGATGCTCGATCGCACGCTGGGCGAGGACGTCGAGCTCGTGGTCGTGCCGGCGTTGGAGCCGGTCCACGTGCTGGCCGACCGCGGCCAGCTCGAGCAGGTGCTGATGAACCTCGTCCTCAACGCTCGTGACGCGATGCCGCGCGGCGGCCGCGTGACCGTGACCATCGAGCCCGCGGGCCAGTTCGTGCGCGTCGACGTGGCCGACGACGGCGAGGGCATGAGCCCGGAGACGGCCGAGCGCGCGTTCGACCCGTTCTTCACCACCAAGCCGAAGGGCCGCGGCACCGGCCTCGGCCTCGCCACCGTGTACGGCATCGTCACGGGCAGCGGCGGCCGCATCGAGATCGAATCCCACCTCCAGGAAGGCACCACCATCACCATGCACCTGCCCAGCGCCGAACCGGACAAGCCTGCCGCCGAGGCGGCCTCCGCCCCGCTCGACGAGTCCAACGGCATGACGGTGGTCGTCGTCGAGGACGAGGACGCCATCCGGACGCTGACGCGCCGCATCCTCTCCCGGCAGGGCTACGAGGTGGTCGAGGCCGAGACCCCCGAGCACGCGCTGTCGCTGTGCGAGGCCATGAAGCCGGACCTGCTGCTCACCGACGTCGTGATGCCCGGGATGTCGGGCAAGGACCTCAGCGAGCGCCTGCGCGAGCGGCACGCCGACCTGCGCGTGCTGTTCATGTCCGGCTACACCGACAACGCCCTCGACCGGTACGGGCTGGACGCCGGCGGCGACTCCCTGCTGCAGAAGCCCTTCAACGGCCGCGAGCTGCTCGAGGCGGTCCAGGAAGCTCTCGCCGCCGACGCGCCCGGCGCCTAGCCGCTCCCGGCGCCGGTGGCAGCCGACGCCGGGGCGACCGCCGAACCAACCGAATCGGTCGAATTCGTTCGACGCGACGCAGCGAGCGCGGTCGGACGGCGATCGCCCCCGCGGCGGCGGTGCCGCGAGATTGCCCAGTCATGGTCGCCCGGCCCGCGCGCCGCGAACATCCGTCGAGCGAACGGTCTGATCGGTCGAACCGAAGCTCGTCCGATCGGATGAGTCGGCTACACCTCGGTCAGCGAATCAGGCCGCGCCGCATGCCCTCGGCGACCGCCGCAGCGCGATCGGAGACGTCGAGCTTGCGGTACAGGTTGTGCAGGTGCGTCTTGACCGTGGCCGTGCTCAGGTAGAGCTGGGCGGCGATGTCGGGCGCTGACGAGCCGACGGCCAGCAGGTCGAGGATCTGGCTCTCGCGTGCGCTCAGCTGCTCTCGCTCGGCCGCCCTGCGGTGCTGGAGCTCGGCCGCCATGGCCGCCTGCGCCTCGCCGGAGAGCACGACGTGTCCCTGGGCGACGGCCCGGATCGCCTCGCAGATCTTGGCGCGGTCGGTGTCCTTCGCGAGGTATCCGGCCGCCCCGAGGCTCACGCACTCGTGCACTTCCCCCGCACCCACGTGCACCGACAGGACGAGGACCCGGCACGTTGGCCCGTCACCTGCGACGAGCTCCTCGAGAACGCCCGTGGCATCGAGCCGCGGCATGCGGAGATCGAGCACCGCGACATCGGGCGCGTCGGCCCTGATCCGCTCCAGCGCCTCGGCTCCATCGCGGCATTTCCCGATCAGCTCGAGGTCGTCCGTGCGCTCGATCGCCGCCGCGAGACCATCGATGTAGATCGGGTGGTCGTCGGCGATCAGGACTCTCGTGGCGGCCACGGCCCTCAAAGGTAGAGCGTTGGCCTTGTGCGCCGCCGCCGCGATGACGACAATCCGCCCGCTGATGTCCAGCGTTTCCATGGCAGGGGGACCGCCGACCTACACGCCGACGTCGCGCGTGTTCGCGCTCTACGGGCTGCTGTTGGCAGCGGTGCTCGTCGGCGCCGGCCTCACGTCGGAGCCGAGTGCGTGGGAGCCCGTGAGCCTCGTCGTCGCGCTCACCGTCGTCATGGTGCTCGCCGACCTCGCCGTCGTCAGGGCACGTCGGCTCCGGAGATCCGCAGGCCTGGTCGTGCAGACGACGATCATGGCGGTGCTCGGGCCCGCCCCGGCTGTCGCCATCTCCCTCGCGTCGATCTTCCTCATCGATGCGGTGATCTTCCGGGTCGAGCGCATCAGGACCGTCAGGAACCTCGCGATCGTGGGCGTGCTCGGTCTCGGGGGCGGACTCCTCTTCGAGGTGCTCAGCGACGGGCTCGGGATCAGCACCCAGGACCCCGCCTACGCGGCGCTCGCCTTCCCGGTCTACCTGGTTCTCACGGCCGCGAACCTGGTGATGGCCGTCGTCGGGCATCCACATATCCCGCGGGAGGACTGGGGCCGCACCATCAAGGAGGCCGGACTCTCGGCACTTCCGCTCGAGCTCGTGGACGCGGTCCTCGCGGCGACGGCGGTGCTGCTCTGGATCCAGGGCGGCGTGGACGCCGCGGTCGGTCTCCTCGCCGTGCTGGTGATCGTGATCCCGCTCACGCGCAGCCTGATGGACGGACTCAGGAGCAGCGACGACCTCGTCGAGCTGCGGTCGGTCTCCGACGCGCGCGCGGTCGAGGTCTCGCGCCTGGCCGCCGACCGCGAGCGTCTTCTCGAGGAGGTCCTGAATGCCGAGGAGCGCGAGCGAGCCCGCCTCGCGGAAGCGCTGCACGACGGCCCCATGCAGCGGCTGATCGCGCTCCGGCAGGACGTGGCAGAGCCGGCCGCGACCCCGACAGCCACGATGCTCGCGGCCATCGAGGAGACGATCGCCGAGACGCGAGCCGTCATCTCCTCGCTGCATCCGGCGACGTCGCGGGAGCTCGGGTTCGAAGCGTCGCTCCGGGCCGCGATCGCGCCCTTTCCCGCCTCGCGATCCGTCGAGCTCACGGTGCACGGCACCGTCGAGGACCAGACGCTGGCCGCCGCGCTGCTCCGAATCGCTCAGGAGCTCACGGTCAACGCCGTCAAGCACGCTCGTCCACGCCGGATCGACGTGCGCGTCACGAGCGAGGGCGACGAGCTCACGCTCGAGGTCAATGACGACGGCGTCGGCATCGACTCCTCGGACGCCGGCCGGGCCGTGCAGGCGGGCCATGTCGGGCTCGCGATGGTGAGGAGGCGGGTGGAGGACGGCGGGGGTCACTTCGAGATCGAGACGCGCGCCGACGGCGGAACGCGGTCACGCGTCGTGCTGCCGCTTCGCCGGCCTTCCTGACCACGGCCCGAGCCCACTCGCCGCCTGGCCGAAGGTACGGGGTCAAGGGGCTTGTTCCGCTGGAGAGTTCTGACCACAATGGCCGGCGGAGTGCAAGCCGTTCAGGAACTAGGGCGAGCAGGGGGCATCCGGCGGCGCGTCGCTTCGGCGTCACTCCGGCAGGCCGCCCCACGCGTCGTGGCACTCGCATTGGTCATCGTCCTGGCTGCGCTGAGCAGCGACCGGGCGGACTGGCAACCGGTGAGTCTTGTCGTGGCGCTCGGAGTGACGATGGTCGTCGCGGACATCTTGGCGGTCACAGTGCGCCGGATCCGAGTATCTGCCGGCCTGATGGTCCAGGTGGTGGCCATGGCGCTGCTCGGTCCTGCGCCGGCCGCCGCGATCGGAATCGTCGCCGCGGTCCCCGACGCCGCTGTCAATCGTGTACGGCCCGTCAGCGCCCTCATCAACATGGCGCTCTTCGGATTTCTCGGGCTCGTCGGCGGCCTCATGTTCGACGTCGTCGGTGCGGCGGTCGGGCTGGGCCCCGCCGACACTGCATACGCGCTCCTGGTGCTCCCGATCAGCGTCGTTCTCCTGGCCTTGAATCTCGGCGTGTTGGCGGCGCCGAGCCCGGAGCTCGACTCCGATGCACGTCGCCGCCTTCTCCGTGAGTCGGGGATCCCGACGCTTCCGTACGAGCTGATGAACGTTTTGATGGCCACAGCGACGGTCTTCGTCTGGGCGCAGGCGGGTCTCGCCGCCGTCGCGGGGCTCTTGCTCGTCCTCGTCATCACGGTTCCGCTGCTTCGCACCGTCGGAAACGCAGTCACGCACGGCGACGAGCGCGCAGCCGAGGTAGCACGGCTCGCGTCCGACCGCGATCGGCTCCTCTCCGAGGTGCTCGACGCCGAGCAGCGCGAGCGGACGCGGCTCGCGGAATCCCTCCATGACGGGCCCATGCAGCGGCTCGTGGCCCTCCGGCAGGACGTAGCGGAAGGGAACGACGACGTGAGCCGAGCGGTCGCCGGCCGGGTCGACGCGGCCATGGCCGAGACGAGGGCGATCATCTCGTCATTCCACCCCACCACCGTCCGCGAGCTCGGGTTCGGGGCGTCCCTCCGGGCCGCCGTCGCCCCCTTCCCTTCCGCAGGCCTGGTGAACCTGTGGATCCGCGACGCGGTCGGCGAGCGGGCCGGGATGCTCATGATCCCGATCGCTCAGGAGCTGGTCGTCAATGCCGTCAAGCACGCGCGGCCGACGGCGATCCGAGTCGTACTCGAGCGCGACGACGGCCGGATCGTGCTCGAGGTCGACGACGACGGCGTCGGGATCGACGACGCGGCGAGCCGCCGCGCAGTTCAAGCGGGCCACGTCGGCCTCGCCTTGGTCCGCCGGCGCGTCGAGGATCTCGGAGGAACTCTCGAGATCGCGACCCGCGCCGACGGCGGGACCCACTCACGGGTCGTCCTGCCGTCACAGTTCGTTTGACTGGACGAACATCCGAGGGCCTCAAGACCACGAATGGCCCCGGACTAAACCCCCGGAGCCATTCGTTGGACGCATGTTCTATAACGCCCTGGACGCATCCCGCCTAACTTGCACCTAGTCCAAGGAAGCGATCACCCCGAACCGCGGTGGCAGCCGCACTCGGGGGGGAAGGCGGGAAACATGGGTTGGAAGACCTGAGTCCCAATTGGGACTTGCCACTTGAGACGAGCGCCTACAGGCGCTCGTTCTCGTTAAGCGGTAGATCGGCTGTCCGCCCCCGCCCCTGGATCGAACAAGCGTTTAGGCCGCGGCAGCGCGCGGACGGGCGTAGTCGGCGACGCGACGGTCGAAAGCGAGCTCGCGCTCGAAGTCGGACTCATCGGCGTGGCGGAAGGCGATCCGACCGGCCTCGATCATCTCGACGAACGCCTCGACCACTTCGGGATCGAGCTGGGAGCCGGCCACGCGCCGGAGCTCGACTATCGCGGCCTCGCTGCTGACGGGGCGACGATACGAGTCGCGCGAGGTCATCACATCGTAGGTGTCCGCAACCGAGATGATCCGCGAGCCGAGCGGGATCTCATCGCCCGCGATGCCGTTCGGGTAGCCCTTGCCATCAACGCGCTCGTGGTGACCGATGATGATGTCGGCGACGGGGCCGTAACCCTCGATCCGGCGCACGAGCTTGGCACCCTGCTCTGGGTGCAGCTTGACGATCTCCCACTCCTCGTCGGTCAGCTTGCGGTCGGCGAACAGGATCGAGTCGGGGAAGATGAACTTGCCGATGTCGTGGAGCAGCGCGGCGGTGTGGACCAGGTCCTGCTCGCGCTCGTCCATGCCGAGCAGGCGCGATACCTCGCGGGAATAGCGGGCGACCGCCGCCGAATGACGCGCGGTCATGGCATCACGCATCGACAGCGTCTGCATGACGGTGCTCAGCAGCCCGACCTGGAGCGAAGCGAGCTCGCGGCCTCGCTTGGCGAGCTCCTCGCCTCGCTCGTACGCCTGCACGCGGGCCCAGACCAGGTACTGGAACACGACGAGCACGACCGCGGCGAGCGCGACGGCTCCGATCCCGGATCTCACGTAGCCCCAGGCCACGATCGCGGTGAGCAGCGCGGTAGCGAGCTCGGAGGGCAGCATCGTCAGGTAGAGCGGCCCTCCGGTGGACCACACGCGAAAGCCGGCCGTAGCCCGGTGATAGAAGGCGATGAGAAGGAAGTTGAAGATGTTCGTCGCCATGTAGACGACCACGACGACCGCGCCGAACATGACGCCGTCGCCCGTAGGGTCGACACCGAGGGCCTCAGCCATGACGCCGCCCACGAATGGGAACGTCGCCCACACGACTGCGTCGTTCAGCGCGGCGCGGATGGGCCGGCGATTGAACGGCGCTGTAGCGAGTGTCGTAGTCGCGCCGATAAGAGCTGCAGGAGCCGGACCAAGGAGGACCATGGCCAGAACGACCGCGAAGAACGCCCCCGAGATGTGCACGCCGCGCATCTCGACGGTCATCGCATCGCTCGCCACCGCGAGCGCGAAGAGGACGAGCACGAGTGCCAGCGGCTGCCAGTCGGACGCCTCGGACGTCGCTACTGAGCCGATGATCACTGCTGTGAGAGCGGCGGTCTGCACCGCCAGAATGGTCCGCTTGCGCGTAGACACGACAGCCCGGTCATCGGCAGGTCCCTTATCGGACTTAACGCACTACGCAGGAAGTCCTGATTAGACATTTGTCCGTCTGGGGCTTCTGTTCGTGAAGGTCTAGGATTCCTGGCGTGCGGGGGCGCTTTGCACCACTGGCCGTGCGGCCCTTCAGCCGCCTGCTGGCGTCATACACGGTCAACGAGCTCGGAGATTCCGTTGGGATCGTCGCATTGGCGATCCTGGTCTACGACCGGACCCAGGCCGTCGCGCCGACGGCCGCGTTCTTCATTGCGGCCCGTTTCCTGCCCGCCCTGCTGGCGCCGGTTCTGACGGCCCGGCTCGACCAGATGGCCGTGAGGCGCAGCCTTCCGGCCATCTATGTGATCGAAGCCGCTCTGTTCGCGGCTCTGGCGCTGATCGCTTCGGGCGACTTCTTCCTGCCGCTCGTGTTGGTCCTCGCTCTTCTCGACGGCGCGCTGGCCATCACCAGCCGCGGTCTCACGCGTGGGGCAGTCGGAACCATCCTGCAGCCGACCGGGCTGCTCAAGGAAGGCAACGCGCTGATGAACATCGGGTTCGCGGTCGCGTCGGTCGGCGGTGCTGCACTGGCCGGCCTGCTGATCGCCCAGTTCAGCATTGCCACCGCGCTCCTGGTCGACGCCGCATCGTTCCTGGCGATCGCGATCATCCTGGCGCTCACGCGCGGCCTTCCCAGCGCTCACCTCGAGCAGGAGCCGTTCCGCCAGCGGCTCGCCGCCGGCATGCGCTTCGCGCGACGCAGCCCGACGGTGCGCCTGTTGCTGATCGGTCAGGCCTTCGCGCTCGTGCTGTTCACGCTGGTGGTCCCGATCGAGGTCATCTACGCCAAGGAGAGCCTCGGCACGTCGGATGCCGGCTTCGGCATCCTGCTCGCCTCTTGGGGCGCGGGAATCGTGATCGGCAGCCTCGTCTACCTGCTCGTCAAGCAACGCTCGCCCCTCGGCCTGATCGTCGCGTCCACGGCGCTGATCGGCGCCGCCTACCTTGGGATGGCAACCGCCGAGACACTGCTCGTGGCGTGCTTGATCTCGGTCGTGGGCGGCGCCGGGAACGGGGTGCAGTGGATCTCCGTGGTCACGACGCTGCAGGAGATGACACCGGCCGACTACCAGGCGCGCATCGTCGGCCTGCTCGAGTCGCTCGGCGCCGCGATGCCCGGCGTCGGATATCTGATCGGCGGCACGCTGGTCGCGCTCGGCTCGCCGCGCACTGCGTACGCGGTAGCCGGCGTTGGCGTCCTGGTGCTCGTGCTCGCGGCGCTGATCGTGCGCCCGAGCCTGCGCCGCGAGTCCGTCCCACTCCACCGACCCGGCGACCTTCCGCTCCCCGACTCACTCGCTCCCGCCCCAACGTTCGAGACCACCGGCCGCAAGGCCAGTTGAGCGGCAACGCGCCAGAACGCTTGAACCTCACGTAACGTGAGGATCTAGCGTCCGTGGCGTGTTGATGACCGGAGCCATGAAGATCGGCGAGCTGGCCCGCATCGCGGGTGTGACCGTCCGCGCGCTGCACCACTACGACAGCGTCGGGCTGCTCGTTCCGTCCGAGCGGACCCACGGTGGGCACCGGCTGTACTCGTCGGCCGACGTGGAGCGGCTGTATCGCCTTCTCGCGCTGCGGGAGGTCGGACTGCCGCTCGAGGAGATCGGGCCTCTGCTGGACGGCGAGGACGGGATCGGCGACACCGTGAAGCGGCATCTTGGCCGGGTCGAGCAGCAGCTCGGCGCGCTCGAGCAGCTCCACCTCCGGCTCACACGGCTCCTCGCCGCCCTCGACGGCGATGAGGATTCCACACAGCACCTACTGGACGCGATGGAGGCGATGACGATGTTCGAGAAGTACTACACCCCGGAGCAGCTCCAGCAGCTCGAGCAGCGCCGCAACGAGCTCGGCGAGGACCAGATCAAGGCCGTCGAGCAGGAGTGGCGGGAGATCTACGCCAAGCTCGCCGACCTGCGCGGGCGGGGCGTCGACCCGGCCGCGCCCGAGGCGCAGGCCGTCGGCGACCGGGCGGGCGAGCTGATCCAGATGTTCACGGGCGGGGACCCGGGGATCACCGAGTCGCTGCGCCGGATGTACGAGCAGGAGGATCCGCAGAAGCTGACCCGCGGCATGGGCGACCCCGCGGACATGGACTACATGGCCGCGATCAGAAAAGCCAGGGCCGGCCTCTAGTTCGTGATCCCCAGGCCCGGCCAGCCGGCCTGCAGCGTCACCGCCAGCTCACGGACGGCTCGCCGCCACTGCGGCGGCGCGTCGTCCCACGAGTAGTCGCCGGACGCCACGCGCGTCGCCGTGCGCAGATCCTCGTCCAGGGTGATCAGGCCCTGTGCGTCGGGCACGAGGCGCTCCATCCCGTCGAGGTCGAGCCGGGCGTCGCGCTTGCGCGGCATCTTGTTGACGACCAGCGTGATCGGCGGGCCGACGGTCCGCAGCAGCTCGGCCGCCTCGGCCACCAGCGAGGCGGTCGCCGGGTGGGCGTCGGAGATCAGCACGATCTGGTCGGCGGCGGCCTGGGCGGCCCGTGCGGCCGGCTCCTGGAGGCCCGTGCCGCAGTCCAGCACGAGCACGCCGACCATCGTCTGCAGCCGCGAGATCACCCGCGCGTAGGACTCCTCGTTCAGTTGCGCCATCCGCGACGGGTCGGTCGGCGCCGGCAGCACCATCAGGCCCTCGAAGGCGCGCCCGAGATGGCGGTCCAGGGCGGTCACGGACAGGTCGGGCTGCTCGAGCACGTCGCTGAGGTCGTCCACGAACACCTGGTGGTCAGGGGTCAGAGTCCGCCCCAGAGACCCGTAGTCCGGGTTGGTGTCGACGGCGACGATGCGGTCGCGGCGCACGCGCGCCAGCAGCGAGCCGAGCAGCACGGTCGTGGTGGTCTTCCCCACGCCGCCCTTGGGCGAGACGACGGCGATCGTGGCGCAGCGGGTGAGCCGCGGCGCGGCGATCGCGCGGTCCAGGCGCGCCTCGTAGTCGCTCTCGCGCCAGCTGGCCTTCCATCGCTCCGGCGCCGACCGCTGCTCGGGCTTGGTCAGCACCTCGCGGTTGTTCTGGGCCGCCGGCTCGGGCGACTCGGTGATCGGCGGCTCCGGCTCGTAGCCGAAGAACGCCTTGAACGCCAGCGAGAACCGCTGCCCGGTCGTGAGCTCCTCGGGCAGCGCCGCCTGGGTCCGCTCGCGCGGCGACCCGCGCGACACCTCCGGCTTGCGCGCGACCTCGGCCGGCTTCGGCGGCGCCATCGCCTCCGAGCGGATCTCGGTCAGCGTCAGCACGGCGCCGTCGGCCACCCCGCACTGGCCGAGCGTGCGGTCCAGCGGCAGCGGCTGCTGGCCGGGCGGCGTCACGGTCCACACCGGGGCGCGGCCGTTCTGAACCGGGGCCTCGTCCATGCTGAGCTCGACGAAGGTCGGGATCAGGTCCGAGATCGGGGTCTCGGTCGAGACGACGAGGTCCACGCGCCGGTCCGGCCCGGCGATGGTCACGGCACAGGTGTTCATTACAAGGGTCTCCCGCGTTCCATGGGGCTTACAACCGCCGCACCGGGAACCGGTGTCGGCGGTGAGAAGGCAGTTTGCACCAGTACAGGGCGCTCGCCGCGGCGGACGAACAGCCCGCGCCCGGGCGGCTGCGGCTGGGCCTTGGTCCCGCCGAGCAGCGGCCCCTCCCCCGGGTCGCCGCTGAGCAGGACTCCGGGCGACCCGAGCTCGCGCAGGCGCCCGAACACGGCCTCGTAGGCGCCGCGCGCGCTGCCGCCCACGCGGCGCGCCAGCACGACGTGCATCCCGATGTCGCCGCCGACCGCCAACACGTCGAGCAGCGGCGCCAGCGGGCCGCCCGTGGGGCCGGCGACGAGGTCGTAGTCGTCGAACAGGATCACGTAGCGCGGCCCCTCCCACGAGGGCCCGGCCAGCGGCGAGGCGTCGGCCGGCGCCATCCGCTCGCCGGCGATCGAGCGCAGGCGCTCGGCGGCCTCCTGGGCGGCCGGCGGCGAGGCGGCGTAGGCCATCACGTGCGGGTCGTGGGCGAGGTCGATCAGCGAGCGCCGCACGTCGACCACCATGAGCTGGAGCTGCTCCGGCGAGTGCGTGGCGATCAGCCCGCGCCCGAGGCCGCGCAGCAGCGAGGACTTGCCGCTCTGGCTGTCGCCGAAGACGAGGAAGTGCGGGTCGGCGGCCCCGAGCCGCACCCAGACGGGATCCAGGCCCCGCTCCTCGACCCCGAAGGGGACGCCCTCGCGCGGGGACGGCGGCGGAAGCTGGCGCGGATCGAGCTCGCGCGGGAGCAGCCGGATCGGCGGCGCAGGGGCGCCGGACCAGTGCTCGGCCGCCTCGGCGGCCAGCTCGCCGAGCGCGGTCGCCGTGCCCTCCTCCTCGGCCCGGCCGTCCACGCGCGGCAGCGCCGCCTGGAAGTGCAGGGCGTCGACGGTCAGGCCGCGGCCGGGAACCTCGGCGGGCAGCGAGGCGGCCGCCTGACGCGAGACCAGCGAGTCGATCGCGTCGTGCAGCCGCAGCTCGAGCCGCGTGCCCAGGTTGTCGAGCAGCGCCGGGCGGATCTCGGCCCAGCGGTTGGCGGCCACCACCACGTGGATGCCGAAGCTCAGGCCGTTGGCGGCCAGCTCCTCGACCTCGCGGTCGAGCATCTCGAACTCGCGCTTGAACGCCTCCCAGCCGTCGACGAACAGGAAGACGTCGGGGAACGATCCGGCGTTGCGGGCCTCGGTCATCGACTCGTGGCCCGCCTGGCGGAACGCCTGCTCGCGGTCCTCGACCTCGGTCCGCAGCTGGCGCACGACGCGGGTGACCGCCTCGCGGTCGAGCTTGCCGGCGATGCCTCCGACGTGCGGCGCCCCCGACAGGGCGCCGAGCAGGCCGCCTCCGAGGTCGATGCCGTAGAGCTGGACCTGCGCCGGGGTGTGGCGCCAGATCAGCGACGCCGCCAGCGTGCGCAGGAGCGTGCTCTTGCCGGTGCGCGGCGAGCCGACCACCACCAGGTGGCCGCCGGCGCCGGCGAGATCGAGCGCGAACGGCTCGGTGCGCTGCTCGGACGGGCGGTCGAGCCGGCCCACCACCGCCCGCAGCCCCTCGGCGCGCTCGCCGCCGTGCCACCAGGCGGGCCCTTCGAGCACGGCATCGAGCGGCTCGGCCTCCGGCAGCGGCGCCACCCAGACCTGGTGCACGGGCGGCCGGTCACCGGCCAGCCGGTCGACGAGCACCTGCAGCTCGCTCGGAGCCGTCGGCGAGAGCTCGGGCTCGGCCGCCACCGGCAGGTGCTCCAGCCCCGGCCCCGACTCGAACACGCGCACCGGAGCCGGCGCCTCCTCGGTGACCGTGGGGCCGAGATGCGGGCCGGAGGCCAGCGCGGCGCGGAACTGGACGTACTTCTCGGTGTCGACCTTCAGGTACCCGAGGCCGGGCATGGAGGGCAGCAGGTAGGCGTCCTGCGTGCCGAGCACGAGCTTGGACTCGATGGCCGAGAAGGTGCGCAGGCACAGCCGGTAGCGCAGGTGGCTCTCCAGGCCGCGCAGGCGGCCCTCGTCGAGCCGCTGCGAGGAGAGCAGCAGGTGGATGCCCAGGGAGCGGCCCACACGCCCCAAGCCCACGAACAGGTCGATGAACTCGGGCCGCGCGGTCAGCAGCTCGGCGAACTCGTCGACGATGACCAGCAGGTCGGGCATCGGCGGCATCGACGGATCGGCCTCGCGCCGCGCCTGGTAGGAGACGATGTCGTCGAGGTTGCCGGCCTCGCGCAGCATCGTCTGGCGCCGCTCCTGCTCGCCGATCAACGCGGCGTGCATGCGGTCGACGAGCGAGAGGTCGCGCTGCAGGTTGGTGATCAGGCCCGCGACGTGCGGCAGCCGGGCGAGGTCGGCGAAGGCGGCGCCGCCCTTGTAGTCGACGAGCACGAAGGCGAGCTGCTCGGGGCCGTGGGTGGCGGCCAGCCCGGCCACCAGCGAGCGCAGCAGCTCGCTCTTGCCCGAGCCGGTGGCGCCCACGAGCACGCCGTGGGGGCCCATGCCGCCCTCGGCCGCCTGCTTGAGGTCCAGCTCGAGGATCTCGCCGTCGGCGGCGCGCCCGATCGGCGCTCGCAGGTTGAGCGCGCGCGGGCGCGGCCGCCACGAGGTCTCGGGGTCGAGCGCGTCGGCCGACGGCAGGGAGAGCAGGTCCACGAGCCGGACGTTCATGCTCAGCCCGCGCTCGCCGTCGCCGCCCTCGGCCAGCCGCAACGGGGTCAGCGTGCGCGCCGTGGCCTCGCTGGTGCCGAGGTCGACCTGGTCGAGGAAGACCTCCGGGATCGACGGCGCGTCCTGGCCCCACAGCTCCCACGAGCCGGCCCCGCGCTCGGCCACGGTGAGCCGCGCGTCGATGTGCGAGGGCTCGAGCTCGCGCGAGTCGCACAGCAGGATCAGCACGCACTTCAGCTGGCGGGCTCGCGTGAGCAGCTCGCGGAAGGCCGGCAGCTCGTTGGCCGGGTGCTCGGGGTGGTAGCCGTCGAGGATCACGACGAGCTCGGGCGCCACCAGCGGGATCTCGCGGCCGCCGATGCCGGTCTCGGCGATCCGGCGCAGCTGCTCCAGCCGCGGGCGCAGCTCGGGCTCGAGCAGGGCGTCGAGCTCATTCATCGAGCGGGCGAACAGGAAGCGGCCCGGGACGTTCGGGTCGACGCGCTGGTGCGGCAGCCACTTCCCCCACTCCCAGTCCTCGCCGGCCTCGGGCTCGTACGCCGTGAGCAGCCGGACGTCGTGCGGCGCGCGCCAGGCGGCGAGCTGGTTCATCAGCGTGCGCGCCCACGAGCGCGCGTGGTCGCGCTCACCCGTGACGGCCAGTACGCCGACCTCCGCGAGGTCGACGACCACCGGCTCACCGCGCAGCGTGCCTCTTCGCTCGACGAGCTTGCGCGCCTCCTGGAGCGAGTGCGCCTGGTACTCGGCGAGCGGGTTCATGCCGAGGTCGAAGTCGATCTCGCGGTCCAGCGGCACGGCGCCGGTGCCGAGTCGAACGTGCAGGAAGTCACGATGGTCAGGCCGGCGCTCCCAGACGTTGGCGCGCTTGACGAGCAGCGTCCATAGGCGGCCGGGGTCGGGATACAGACGCGCCAGCGCCCCGCGCTGGAGCTCGCCGGCCTGGGCCAGCTCGGTGTCGCGCTCGCGCAGGTACTTCGCGTAGCGCCGGGCCTCGTCGGCCGCTCGCTTGCGCACCTGGCGCTTCTGCGACCAGCGCATGCCGAGCGAGAACAGCAGCAGCAGCGCGATCATGCCGCCGGCGATGTAGAGGAACAGCGTGTTGCGGTAGACCAGCGCGAAGCCGACCATGCTCACGCCGCCCACGACCGGGAAGAGGAGCTGAATGATCGAGGTGTGCGCCGGGGGCGGCTGGACCGGAGGAGGCGCGATGCGCAGCCGTTCCGACGGAACGGCGGGCGGATACTCCCGGGGAGGGCGATGGAAGGTCAGCGCGTCCTGTGCTGTCACGAGTGTCTCCACGGATACCACGGCGACCGATCCTTCATGCCGCGGTGTTTGTTAGCTTCGGTGCGGGTACCCGTCATCGCGACGTCCAATCGGAGACAGGGAGGCAATCCGGATGCCCAACATCAGAGTTTCCCCTGAGCAGCTTCAGTCCGTGGCCAGCCAGCTCAACAGCGGCGCGGCCTCGATCGAGTCGACGCTGTCCCAGCTCGCGGCCCAGGTTTCGCCGCTCCAGAGCGAATGGGAGGGCGTCGCCCAGGCGCGCTTCCAGGAGCTGTGGGCGGAGTGGCACCGCTCGAGCCAGGGCATCAAGGAAGCGCTCACCGGGATCAGCCAGCTGACCATGCAGGCGGGCTCCAAGTACGAGGGCAACGAGACGGAGATCGCCGGCTCGTTCACCCGCTGACCGCGCGGACGGCTCAGCTTCGAGAGAGGACCGGCTCCGGCCGGTCCTTTTTCTTAAGGACACGCCCGCCGAAGGCGGAAGTTTCCCCCTCAAACCTCGACTACGACCGGCAGCACCATCGGCCGCCGCTTCAGCCGGTCGTAGATGAAGGCGGCGATGTCGTCGTGCAGGAACGACTCCAGGACGTCGATCTCGGTGATGCGCTGCTCGGCCGCGCGGTCCAGCGAGTCCTCGACCGCCTCTCGGATCTCGCGGATGATGTCGGCGCCCTCGTCCAGGAACGGGACGCCGCGGGCCAGCACCTCGGGCTCGACGACCGACGATCCGTCCTGCTCGGAGACGGTGGCGACGATGATGAAGATGCCGTCGGCCGACAGCATGCGGCGGTCGCGCAGGGCGACGTCGGCCACGTCGCCGATGTCGACGCCGTCCACGAACACGAGCCCGGCGGTCTGGCGGTCGCCGTAGCGGGCGCCCTGCGCGTCGATCTCCAGCGGCGTGCCGTTCTCGGTGCGGAAGATGTTCTCCGGCGGCACTCCGACCGCCTCGGCGAGCCGGCCGTGCAGCAGCATGCGCTTGTAGTCGCCGTGGACCGGCATCACGTACCTCGGGTGCGTGAGGTTGAGCATCATCTTCAGCTCTTCCGCGTAGCCGTGGCCGGAGGCGTGGATCGGCGCGTCGCGCGCGGTCACCACGTCGCAGCCGATGTGGTACAGCCGGTCGATCGTCTCGTTGACCGCGCGCTCGTTGCCGGGGATCGGAGTGGCCGAGAACACCACGGTGTCGCCGGTCTTGAGCTCGACCGCCGGATGGTCGCGGTAGGCCATGCGCCGCAGGGCGGACAGCGGCTCGCCCTGTGACCCGGTGGAGATGATCACGACCTTCTCGTCGGCCCACTGCTCCAGCTCGCGCGGCGGGATCAGCTGGCCCTCGGGGACGGAGATGTGCCCGAGCGAGCGGCCGATGTTGACGTTCTTGCGCATCGAGCGCCCGACGAGAGCGACCTTGCGGCCGTGCGCCGCCGCGGCGTCGACCACCTGCTGGACGCGGTGGATGTTCGAAGCGAAGCAGGTGACCACGATCGCGGCCGGGGCAGTGCGCGAACAGGCGCTCGAGCTGCGGGCCGACGATCGACTCGCTGGTGGAGATCCCGTCGCGGTCGGCGTTCGTGGAGTCGCCGCACAGCAGCAGCAGCCCCTCGCGGCCGAGCTCGGCCAGCCGCGCCATGTCGGCCGGAGCGCCGCCCACCGGCGTCTGGTCGAACTTGTAGTCGCCGGTGAAGAGGATCGTCCCCAGCTCGCAGGTCAGCGCGACGCCCGAGGCGTCCGGGATCGAGTGCGTGAGGTGCACCAGCTCGAGCGCGAACGGGCCGGCCTCGGCGACCTGCCCGATCGGGAGCACTTCGAGGTTGACGTCGCGCAGCTTGTGCTCGTCGAGCTTCGAGCGGGCCATGGCGACGGTGAGCTGGCCGCCGTAGACCACCGGCACGGCGTGCTGGCCGAGCTCGCGCAGGACCCACGGCAGCGCGCCGAGGTGATCCTCGTGGCCGTGGGTGATGACGATCGCCTCGATGTCGTCGACCCGCTCGCGCAGGTACGTGAAGTCCGGCAGCACGAGGTCGATGCCCATCATCTCGGCGGTCGGGAAGCGCAGCCCGCAGTCGACCACGACGATGCGGTCGCCGTACTCGACGACGGTGAGGTTCTTCCCGATCTCGCCGACGCCTCCGAGCGGGAGGACGCGCAGCTTGCCGCTCACGCGGCGTGAACCCCGCTTAGCAATCCCTGACGCTCGAGGGCGTCGCGGACGATCGCCAGCTCGGACTCGTCGGCCTCCATCAGCGGGAGCCGCAGGCCGCCGACGTCGTGGCCCAGGAGAGCGAGCGCCGTCTTGACGGGGATCGGGCTTGCGGTGCAGAACATCGCGCCGAACAGCGGGCTGAGCTGCGCGTGGATCTCCGCGCGGCGGGACGGCTCGTCGAACATCCGGCGCATCTCGTTGCCCACGATGTGGCTGGACACGTGGATGCCGCCGGCGCCGCCCACGTCGAGGCAGCGCGCCAGGTCCTCGTCGTTGCCGGTCAGCAGCGTCATCCCGTCTATCGGGCGCAGCTCGGCGCCGTTGGACTGCTTGACCGCCGCGATCCCGTCGATCTGGGCCAGCTCGGCCAGCAGGTCCGGGCCGAGGTTGACCGTCGTGCGGCTCGGGATGTTGTAGACGATGACCCGCGTGCCGCCGGCCGCGCGCGCGACCTCCTCGTAGTGGCGCACGATGCCGCGCCGGTTCGGGCGGTTGTAGTAGCCGGTGACCGACAGCAGCGCCTCGGCGCCGGTGGCGGCCATCCGCTCGGCCAGGTGACAGGCGTGGTGCGTGCTGTTGGAGCCGGCGCCGGCGGCGATCATCACCTCGTCGCCCAGCTCCTCGACCATCAGCGACACCAGCGCGACCATCTCGTCGTCGCTCAGCGTCGGCGACTCGCCGGTGGTGCCGCAGACCACGAGCCCGTCGGAGCCGTTGGCCAGCAGGTGACGCCCCAGCGTCACGGCGGCGTCCTCGTTGACGCTGCCGTCGCCACGGAACGGGGTCACCATGGCCGTGTAGAGGCCTCCCAGGGGACGCATGGCGTGGATTTTGGCAGGCTTTGCGGCGCTCAGCCCGCCAGGGGGTCGCCCCCGGTCAGCTTCGGCGGCGCGTACTCGTCCTTGCGCTCCGGCTCGTCGGCCGGGGGCGGAGCCGGCGCGACCGGATCGCCGTGCGGCGGCGTGGCCGACTCGGCGGGCGGCGGCGCGGGCTCGGCGCGCACGGTCCGCCCGTGCTGGTCGTACTCGACCGGCGGCGCTTGGCTCGTGCCCTGCTGGCCCTCGTTGAACTGCTTCTGGACCTCGTCGAGCTTGTCCTGCGCCTGCTCGGCGAGCTTCTTGGCCTTGTCCATGAAACCCATGGGACAGAACTTGTCACATCTACGCGCTCAAGGGATCCGCCAGTTCGCCGACCTAGAACTAGAGAGCTTCATGGTTCGCAAGCTGACCGAAACCGCCGTACCCACGTCGGATCACCGCCTGGCGGACGCTGTCGAGCGCCTGGGCCGTCTCCCCGTGCTCAGCGCCACGGTGCGTCGCGTACAGCTGATCGCGGAGAGCGAGGACGCCGGAATCGGCGACATGGTCGCCGCCCTCGAGGCCGACCAGGGCCTCGCCGCCGACCTGCTGCGCTACGCCAACTCGGCCGCCAGCGCGCGGCCGCTGCGGGCCCGCAGCATCCGCGCCGCGGTCACCCTCGTGGGCCGCAAGGCGATCGCGCAGCTCGCGCTCGAGGCCGCCACCTACCGCTTCTTCCAGCGCGCCCCCGGCAACGGCGGCCGCTCGATCGGCCACCTGCACCTGCACGCCGCCGCGGTGGCGGGCACGGCGCAGGCGATCGCCGACCGGACCGGCGCCAACACGGACATCACGCACCTGGCCGGCCTCCTGCACGACGTCGGCAAGCTCGTCATGCCGCTCGCCTTCGGCGACGAGGCGCTCGACGCCATCGCCGCCGAGCACCAGGCGGGCGCCGAGCGCGCGGCCGCAGAGCGCAAGCTGCTCGGCGTCGACCACGCCGAGGCCGGCGCGCTCGTGGCGCGCGCCTCGCAGGTCGAGGAGCCGGTCGAGCTGGTCATCGCCTTCCATCACGGCGGCCCCGACGGCCGCCAAGTCGTCTCGCCCGAGGCTGCCTGCGTGATCATCGCCGACGAGGTCATCGGCCTCGCGGCCCGCAAGGAGCCCGACTACGCGCTGCTCGGCCCCGCGCTCGAGAAGCTCGGGCTGTGCGACGAGGACTTCGACGACCTTGCCCTGGAGGCCGTCCGCGGCGGCAAGGGCGGCGCCGCGATGGCGGCCCGCGTCGCCGAGCTCGAGCGCCAGGCGCGCGTGGACGACCTGACCGGCGCGCTCAACCGCCGCCACTGGATGGCGACGGTCCGCCGCGCGGTCGCCGACCACGAGGCCGGCAGCGTGCTGATCTGCGACATCGACCACTTCAAGGCCGTCAACGACACCCACGGCCACGCGACGGGCGACCTGGTGCTGACCGAGGTCGCGCGCCACCTGTCCGCGCAGGGCGTCGTCGGCCGCCTCGGCGGCGACGAGTTCGCCGTCTGGGTCCCCGGCGAGCCGGGTCGCGGCGACGAGGCCGCCTCCGCGGTCCTGACCGCCATGGCCGCCTCGTTCGCCGGCGAGCGCGAAGGCCTCGAGGTCGGCCTCTCGATCGGCGCCGCCAGCCCCGGCGACGCCGCCGACAGCCTCTCCGTCGTGCTCTCGCGCGCCGACGAGGCGCTCTACGAGGCCAAGCGCGCCGGCCGCGGCCGCGCGGTCCGCTACTAGGCGTCCATCCCGCCCAGCAGGTCGGGCGGATTGTCGAAGAACTCCGGGCGCTCGACGACCACACCCTCGATCTCGCCGTCCGGCGCCCAGAAGCTCCAGCCGCGCGCGTGGTAGCTGCCCGGATCGTCCTCGTCCTCCTGCGGCACGTCGCCGCCCTCCCGCTCGAGGTTGCCGAGGACGTCCTCGACGGGTCGTCCGAGAACCTCGATCGAGCCCAGCCGGGCGCTCAGCCCCTGCCCGTCGGCGACTTCGATCTCGTCGACCCCCGGCTCCTGCGAGGTCTCGAGCGACAGGGACACGGGCAGTCCCCCGACCACGAGCGAGTCGGGCAGTCCCGCCGCCCCGGGACTGACCTCGTACTCGAACTCGCCGGGAAGCGCCTCCCGGGTCATACCGATCTCGAACGGCCCCAGCGACCGGCCGGGGACGATCTCCAGCTCGCGCTGAGCGTCAGGTGACGTCATGGGAGTGCGTTCCTGGCTTCGAGGATCGCGTTGTCGTACTTGCCGGGGAACTTCGTCTGGACGTCATCGACGTCCATCTCGAAGGCCTCATCGTACTTGCCCTGTTGGATGAGCTGGGCCTGCTTGGCCCGGTAGGCCTTCGCCGCCCTCGACGAGCCCCAACTCGCCGTCTTCATGTGGTCATCCGGGTCCATCAGGATCGAGGGCGTGTTGTTCTTGTCGCCCGTCGCCGCCTTGGCCGGCATGTGATGGCGGTGCTTGCCCGTCCCCGTGGGCAGCTCGCAGTACTTCCCGCCGAGCTTGTTCGGGTCCTTGGCGTTGTGGACCAGCACCGGGTCGGCGCCCGCGTAGTACGTGTGCAGGCCCTCGACCGTGAGGTTGTAGACCCACGTCGTGCGCTCGAGGTCGAGGACGGCCTCGACGACGATCGCCTCACCGTCGGCGTCGATGACGTGCTCGCCGCGGCGCAGCTCCGAGGCCGCGACCCAACCGCGCTCGGCCGTGAAGACCGGGTGCTCGTCGGTGGCGATCAACCGCTGTCCGCCGATCACGACGACCGCGAGGTCCTTGAGACCGTCGCTGCGGATGAGGGCCGTGACGCGCCGCGCCACGGTGGCGCCCGTCTCCGGATCGGTGGCGAGGACGAGGTCGCCCTTGAACACCAGCTCGATCGGCCGCAACGTGCCGTCGGCCATCAGGATCGGCGTCCCGGCGACGAAGCTGTTGTACGCGCAGGCCGTCGCCTGGCCCGCCATGTCGGCGCTGCGGCCCGCCTGGAACCTCAGGCCCGACACCCGGTCCTTGGCGGCGTCCGCGAACTTGCGCGCCTTGTTGATCTTGTCGTAGAGCTTCTTGGCCTTGCGGATCTTGAGCGCCGTCTTGCCTGCCTTGAACAGGAAGCCGCCGCCGAGCGAGGCCCAGTCGAGCGGGTCGGTGGGGTCGAAGAAGAGCTTGGCGACGTCCTGCCAGCTCATCCCCGCCGGGATCTCCGCCTCGGCCGCGGCGGCGTCCTGGCCGGCGATGAGGGCCTGCTCGTTGAGCTGCTCCTGGCGCAGCTTCAGCAGGATGGCGAGGTTGGCGTTGAGGCGCTTCGTGTCGCCCTCCGTGGCGGCCTGCACGGCGTTCTTCTCCGCGGACCGCACCTGGATCGCCTGGTCCTCCGCCTCCTGCCGGTCCTTCTCCTTCTGCAGCCGGATCCGCTCGTCGACCGCCTGCTTGTTGATCGCGCGGATCGTCGCGCCCTTGTCGGGGCCGTCGTCGACGATGACCGCGTGGCCGTCCCACTCGACGCGGTTGACGGGATTGCCGCCGGCGAAGGCGTAGCGGTTCTGGGTCAGCGGGTCGGACTGGAGGTTGAAGTCGCCGGCCGAGGACTCGTAGCGGTCGCTCGTCAGGAACCGGCCGATGTCGGGCCGGTATGCCCGGGCCTGCATGTCGTACGTCTTGATGCCCGAGTCGTAGTAGAAGCCCTGGAAGCGGAAGGGCTGGTCGCACGCCTCGTCGGACAGCTCGCCGGTGGCGCCGCACGTCGGCTCGCCGGGATCGCCGTCGCCCTTGATCAGCTCGCCGTACGGGTCGTACTCGTACTGCTCGTTGTCGGCGACCACGCCGTCGTCGCCCTCGAGGCCGATCACCGAGCCGCCGGCGTCGAGCTGGTAGGAGCGGTACGAGAGCGAGCCCTGGGCGTTGCGTGAGCTGTAGCCGAAGCGCTCGCCCCTCGAGTCGTAGTCGAAGGCCTTGAAGCTGTCCCCGCGCGTCTCGCGCGAGAGGTCCTCCGAGAGCCCGATGTAGCCGTAGTCGGTGCGGGTCCCGTTGCGCGTCTTGTAGTCGCGCCGGTCGATCGCGTCGTAGGAATACGAGACCGGAGCCTGACCCTGCTCCTTGCTCTCGGTCATCCGCTCGAACTCGTCGTACGTGTACGTCGTGTCCGCGGGACCGGCGGTGTTGTCGCACGAGTCGGCGAGCGTCGTGATCCGGACGACGTTGCCGAAGTCGGAGTGGCAGTAGTTGACCGTCGCGGTCTGCCCGTTCTCGGTCGTCGTCGCCCGCTCCATGCGGTCGCCGATGAAGTGGTACCGCGTGAGGACCCCGCGGTCGGTCTTGGCGGTCACGGCGCCCGTGCCGTTGACCTCGTAGCGGACCGTGCCGCGACCGGACTTGGTCCACGACGTGAGCTGGTTGCGCGCGTTGAACGTGTGCGTTCCCCGCTCGTCGCGGTTGCGGTTGCCGTTGTCGTCGTACGCGTACTCCTGCGTGTCGGACGGGCCCGAGCGCGGGTCACGGACCTTGCGGATCAGCCGGCCGTCGCTGCGGTAGAAGTAGCGGTCCGTCGCGCGCAGCTCGGTGTCCGTGCCCTCGTCGCCGCACTCGGCGTTCGGGTGCTCGGCCGGATCGAGCTCGCCGTTGCAGCGGATCCGCCGCGCCCGCTGGCCCGACGGGAACCAGTCCGTGAGGATCGTGCGCGCGCGCTCGCCGGCGCGGGTGACGATGGCCGTCTGCTCGGCGCCGCGCGAGTCATAGGTGAAGCGCGTGCGCGTGCCGCCGCCGTAGGTGCCGTCCTCGTCGTCGAAGTCGCCGTCGGTCCGCCGCTGCTGGATGAGACCGTCTTCGTCGTAGCGGAGCTCGGTGTCCTTGCCGGTCCCCCACCGCTCGTCGACCGTCAGCAGCCGGTCGTTCGGGTCGTAGCCGAGCCACGTCGCGCGGTCGCCGCCCGGCCGGACGTCGACCATCCTGGTCATGTTCCGGTTGTCGTCGTAGTCGTACGTGTAGCGGCGGTGCGACGGGTCGCCCAGCTTCTCCGCCACCCGCTCGGTCAGCGTGCCGTTCCCGGCGACGATCCGGCGCATCTCGCGGCGCGGGTTCGCCTCGGGGCCGGCGCGCCAGATCCGCTGGTCGCCGGACTTGTAGTACTCGTACGAGACCATGTGGCCGCCGACGCGCTCCTCGGACCCCGGTCGCACGAAGACCGGCTCGGTCGCACGCTCGATCCAGCCGGTGTCGAAGTACTGGTAGGACGTGCGAGCGGGCCTGGTCCCGCGCTCCTCCTGCTGCTGGGCGGTGAGCGTCCACTCGTACGGCGAGTCGATCGACTCGGCCCAGCCGCGGCTGTTGAGGATGAAGTCCTGCCGGAAGCGCCGCTCGTCCTGGGCGCTCGTCTGACCGTTGTCGTCGAGGTCCGCGTCGCCCCACGCGAGGTGGATCGACGTCAGGACGTTGTCCGCCGAGTACTCGCGCAGGGTCGCGTACTTGGTCGCGAGGCGCAGGTCCTCGTTCTGGCGGTCGTCGGCGTCGGTCGGGTCGGTGATGATCGGCGCCTCGTCCGGCCAGCGCGGGCGCCCGGTGTCGGAGTTGATGCCGGTCGGCTCGATCGCGCGCCGCAGGTTGCCGCCGCCGTCGTACTCCCACGCTTGCGTCAGCGAGCCCTTGGTCATGGTCCAGATGAGGTCGCGGCCCTCGTACGTCCAGGTCGTGACCTGCGGGCGGTAGTCCTCGTCCGGCGCCGGGCGCGACCCGGGCTCCTCGAGCCGGATCAGGTTGCCGTTCGGGTCGTAGCGGCGCGTCGTCTCCTCGCCGCGCGGATCGATCGTCTTGGCCAGGCGGTCGGCGCGGTCGTACTCGTAGCGCGTGAGGTGGCCGAGCGGCGTGCGCTCGCTGGCCGTGTTGCCGTTGGCGTCGTAGGTGAAGGTCGTCCGCCGGTTGAGCGCGTCCTCGTTGATCGACAGGCGATCGAGCCCGTCGTAGATGCGCTCCCAGACGCGGTTCTCGGGCGTGGTCGTCTTCGTGCGCGGCCCGTTGGGGTCGTACTCGAAGCGCGTGATCTCGCGCCGCGTGTCGTTCTTGCCCGGCTCGTCCTGGAGCGTCGCGCGGTCGAACTGGTCGTACGTCGTGTAGGTCACGTCGTGGCGGCCGTTCTCGAACCGGCGCTGGTTGCCGTTGTGGTCGAACCCGTACTGGTGGACGATCCGGTCGTCGCCGTCGTCGAACGGCCACGACGTCTCGACGATGCGCGACGTGGCGTCGCGGACGATGTGACGGACCTTGCCTTCGACGTCGGTGATCCCCGAGAGCTCGAGCGCGTTGTCGTAGGCGAACGTGGTCCGGCCCGCGTCGGGAACCAGCGACGGGAGCGGGAGGCGGTCGACGGCCGCGAAGTCTCCCTCGCCGTTGCCGGAGCTCGGAAGCGCGCTCGCGCCGCCGCGGTTGCCGACGTCGAGCGGGTCGCGCTCGGTCAGCCCGCCGTTGCCCAGCGCCCACCACGACGGCCGCTCGGTCGAGCGGAGCTGCCCGCTGTCGAAGAACGTGTTGCGGAACGAGAAGCGGCTGCTGCAGTCCTCGTCCGGCGCCCCCGTCCGGGCGCGGGCGTCCGTGATGCAGATCGGGTCGCCGACCTTGTTGCGGTGCCAGAAGACGCGCAGGAACTGCGGCCCGTACTGGCGCTCGTCCAGCGGCAGGCTCTGCGAGCGCACGTCGCCGGTCGGGTAGTAGTCGAAGCGCGTCTCATAGTCGCTCGCGGCCTCGCTCGCCGTGCCCTTGGGCGCGACGATCTCCGCGAGCCGCCCGTCGGGGCGGTAGTGCCGCTCGGTCCGGTTGCCCTCGGCGTCGATCTGCACCGCCGGCAGGCCTCGCGGCTCGTACTCCCAGCGCGTGGTGAACTGGCGCGGGGTGGTGAGCGAGACGCGGTTGTCGTCCGCGTCGTAGCCGTAGGTCGTCCGCAGCGCGAGGCCCGGCGGGTCCTCGACCTGCGCGATGCGGTTGTCGACGCGGTCGTACTCGTAGCTGAAGCGGCGCCGCGCGGGATCGAGCGCGTTCTGCGCGGGGTTCCCGCCGAAGGCGTTGCGCTTCGGGTCGACGATGCCGACGACGTTGCTGCGGCGGTCGTAGGCGTACGAGGTGGCGAGATCGGCGTTCTGCGCCCCGCGCGAGTGGCGGATCTGCGCGACCCTGCGGTTGAGCGCGTCATACGCGAAGCTCGTCGCGTAGTCGTCGACCGTCGAGGTGCGCACGCCCTCCGGCGACTCGACCTTCGTGACGTTGTCCTCGGCGTCGTACGCGTAGCGCGTGTCCTCGCTCGTCGTGCCGGCGCCGTAGTGCGGCACGGCCGGTGAGCGGGCGAGTTCGACCTCGTCGGTCGGGGTGTAGTCCCAGGTCCACGGGTTGTCGCGCCCGTCCCGGTAGGTCTTGGTGTTGTCGTTCTTGTCGTACGTCCACTTCTCGGTCGAGAAGCGCGGGGTCGACGCCGTCGAGTCCACGGGCGTGCGCGCCTCGATCACCCGGTCGAAGACGTCATAGACGTAGCGGCTCGTGTACGCCGTCCGCTCGTCGTCCGGGCCGCCGCTCGCCGTCCCACGCGGGTCGGTGACGCGCAGCAGGTTGCCGACGGCGTCGTAGCGGAAGAACCGGGTCCCGTCGGTGGCGGCCGGCGAGCCGGGCCGGAACGGGCCGATCTGCGCCTTCGGGCGGCCGGTCGCGTGGTAGTGCTCGAGCGGGTACTCGACGCGATCGCCGGCCTCGCTCGTCTCCGAGGTGATCTCGCCGTGTGGGCCGTACGTGGTCCGCGCCGGCTCGGCCACGCCCGGGGAGTAGCGCTCGGTCACGTTGCCGGTCTGCGTGTCGACGGTGAACCGCCACGTGTGGCGGGCCCGATCGCCGGAGGCGAACCCTCGCGGCTCGGTCAGGCTGACGAGGTCGGCGACGAACTCGTGCCCGGCGTCGTTGCCGCGCTCGCTGACGAGCGCCGGCGCCCCGGTGCTCTCGGCGTAGGCGAACTCGGTGCGCCGGCTCTCGGCGTCGACCTGGGCGGTCAGCAGGCCGAGCGCGTTGTACGCCATCTGGGTGGTGGCCTGCTCGGGCGCGCCCTCGGCCTCGACCATCGTCGCGACGTTGTTGTCGGCGTCGAACTCGAGCCGCGTGTTGGTGGAGGCGGAGTCGGTCAGCAGCCGCGGCCGGCCGCTCTTGTCGGAGCGCACCGTCGTGCGGTTGCTGCGGGCGTCGGTGACGAACGTGACGTCGCGCGCCGGGTTGGCCTCACGGGCGTAGGCGTACTGGGTCGTGAAGTTGCGCCGGTTCGTGACCTGCTGCACGCGGCGGCCGTAGCGCCAGTCCTGATCGCCCACGCCGTTGGGCTGGTACTGGAAGCTCGTCCGGTTGCCGCGCGGATCGGTGACGCCGGTCAGCCAGCCCCGCAGCGGGTCGGCGCCCGGGATCTCGTAGTGGAAGGTGAACTGGCGCGACTCCTGCGTGTTGGCCGCCTGGACCATCGTCGCGAGGTTGCCGTCGTCGTCGTAGGTGAACTCCGTCACGCGGTCGGCGTGATCCGTCACGGACCACAGCCGCCCCGTCTCAGGCCAGCCCGAGTTCTCGCTGAAGTACGTGAAGTAGACGGTGCGGCCGGCCGGGTCCCAGACCTGGTTGAGCTTGTAGACGCAGCTGTTGATGTCGTCGGACCCGGGCAACCCGGCGCTCGAGTCCCAGTACGGGCACCAGTTGCCGTCCGCGTGCCCGAACAGGTAGTAGAAGCCCATCTCGTTGCCGTTGCGGTCGACGATGTACGACGGGTAGCCGTTGACGTCGAAGAAGAAGGTCACGCCGTCGGGCCGGGTGGCGGCGAAGGCGCGGTACTGGTCCCAGTCCGACCAGCGGCGCAGGTGGAGCTGGACGCCCGCGGGCGGGATCCAGTAGTCCGCCTCGGAGTCGAGGTCGGGGCCGTCGGCGCCGGGAGCGAACTCGTGCCGCGTCCCGTCGACGTCGGTGAGGATGATCTGGCCGGTGAACTCGAGCCGGCTGAGGTCGAGCGGCTCGTTCAGCCGCGTCAGGCCGGAGATGCCGACCGAGAATCCGCTACCCGCCTCGTCGTAGACGCGGTCCTCGTTGTCGTCCGTCGCCTCGTTCTGCGAGTTGTAGGTGAGGTTGAGGACCGACGACAGCCCGCGGCCGGGGTTGACCAGCGGCGTGCTGTGCCAGATGAGGTTGCCGGTCGCCGTGTCGACGTGTGCGGCCGTTCCGGCGCCGGTCTGCGTGCTGTCGAAGTTCCAGAACTCCTCGAGGCCGAGCGAGTGCTCGCCGCCGTCGAAGGTCGACCCCACCCTGACCGGGAGGTCGCGCGTCGTCGCGTTGCCGCGCAGGTCGCGCGCGACCACGCGCACCGTGTAGTCGCCGGGCGTGTACGCCTGCGGCCGGAACGCCCAGCGCCGCGTCATCGGGCAGCCGCCGTTCGCGCACGGCTGCTCGCGGTAGTCCTGGCGGGTGAACAGCGCGTCGCCGTTGCGGCGCAGGAGGATCTCGATGCTGCCCATGCCGGAGCCCGTGTCGGTGGCGCGGGCCTCGAGGTCGTAGGCGCCCTCGACCAGCGTCATCCCCTGCGCGGCGACCAGCGTGCCGGAGAGCGCCAGGTTCGGCGGCGCGTCGTCGCCGGTGGCCACCACCTCGCGGGTCGTCTGGTTGCCGACCTGGTCGGTGACGACCGCGCGGATCGTCGTCGTGCGATCGAGGGTCTGGAGCCGGAAGGTCGCGTTGCGGCCGCAGCTGCCGCCCGGGCATGTCTGCGTCTGCACGTCGCGCGTGACGAACGGGGCGCCGGGGACGGTGTCGTCGCGGGTGAGGAACTCGAGCCGGACGACGCCCGAGCGCTCGGCCTGCGGGGACGCCGTGGAGCCGTCCGTGGCCTCCACGCGGGCTTCGTACCCCTCGCCGACCGGGTTGCCGGTCATGGTGACCTGCGGACCGCTGCGGTCGACGATCGTGTCCCACGGCTCGCTCGCTGCGGTGGCGCCGCCCTGGTCGGCCGCGCGCGCCGTGAGCCGGTGGCGGCCCTCGGCCAGGCCGGCCGTGCTCTGGCGCAGCCGGTCGGACCGCGCGCAGCTGCCGGACGGGCAGGTCCACGTGCTGCGCAGCTCGGTGCGGCCGGCGCCGCCGACCTGGACGATGTCGAGCCCCGTCATCGTCACGCCGGAGCGCTGGAGGCTCGCGGCGAGCTCGTCCGGGCTGGCGTTGTAGGCGGCGGCCGTGCCGCGCTCGAGCTGCAGGGCGTCGATGTACGCGGTGGCGCCGGCGGCGAGGCCGGTCACGCTGACCTGCCAGCCGAGCGTGGCGGCGTTCGCGGGCGCGGTGACGATCTGGCTGCGGCGGGTCCACGCGGGCGTCAGCGGCACCGTCGTGGGCGTCGCGGCTATCGGCTGGCCCGCGGCGTCGAACCAGCGCGGGACGACGCCGAACTGGGCGCCCGCGGCGTCTGAGCGGCCCGAGACGGCGAGCGTGAGCTGCTCGCCCGAGTCGACCGGGATCCGGTTGGCGTCGCTGAACACGCGCGGCCCGGCGGCGGTGGCGGTGACCTTCAGCGCACGCGCGCCGTCGG
Organism: uncultured Solirubrobacteraceae bacterium; assembly: GCA_963835525.1. Classification (GTDB taxonomy): domain Bacteria; phylum Actinomycetota; class Thermoleophilia; order Solirubrobacterales; family Solirubrobacteraceae; genus DASSUW01. Next base: position 104,213 of record CAWIFM010000004.1, on the reverse strand, counting down.
CGGAGGAGGTCGGCTCGGCGGCGATCGTCGCGTCGGCGGCCTGCGTGCCGGCGGGCGTGCGGCGCTCGAACGAGCTGCTCGGGATCAGGTTCGCGACCGGCGCGTCGTTGCCCTGGTCGGTGACCTCGAGCAGCAGCCCCGGCGTGCCGTTGCCGAGGAACGGCTGGCGCATCGCGCCCTCGAGCCGCGTGATGCGCGGCGCCGAGTGGTCGACCACCACGTCCCACGGCTGGCTCTGCGCGGACCGGTTGACGCCGTCGGTGACGCGCACCTGCGCGCTGTGACGGCCCTCTCCGAGCGCGTTGGTGGCGAGGCTGAGCGTGTGGCTGCGGGCGCACGAGTGCCCGGGGCAGGTCCAGCTCTGGCTGGCCCGCTGGGTCCCGCCGACCAGCAGCTCCATGAAGGTGACGCCGGAGCGCTCGAACTGCGGGACCTCGTCGCGGTGCGGGCTGTATCCGAAGACGTAGTCGCCGCGCTCGACCTGGACGGCGTCGGCGAAGGCGACCTCGCCGGTGGTCACGCCCACGAAGCGGACCTCCCAGCCGATCGAGGCGGCGCCTGCGGGCACGGTCACGGTGCCCTGGGCGCGCCGCCACTCGGCGCTGCTGCCGGCCACGCTGCCGGCGTCCTGCCGGCTCAGGAGGCCGCCGGAGCCGTTGAAGAAGCGGGCCGCGACGCGGATCTCGCGGGCCGTCCGCCCGTAGGCGGACAGGGAGACCTTGTCGCCGGGCGTGACGGACAGCCGGCTGCTGTCGTTGCCGAGGTCCATCGTGCCGTTGGTGGTCGCCTGCATGCGGGCGACCTGGGTGCCGTGGTGCGCGGGCGAGCCGGCGGTGGCCGACACCGTGCCGCCGTTGCCGAACGTGCCGGCCGGCAGGCCCGACTCGAACGAGGAGTTGCGGACGGTGTTGGTGCCGGCGCCGGTGCCGCCGAAGTCCTTGGCGTCGACGCGCAGCGGGAACGTGCCCGTGCCGAGGAACGGCTGGTCGTAGACGCGGTCCGACAGGCGCGCGATCTCCGGGTCGGACCGGTCGACGACCACGTAGAAGGTCTGCGTGGCGGACAGGCTGACGCCGTCGGTCACGCGCACGGTGACGGGCACGCGGCCCTCGACGAGGCTGGTGTCGATCTGGAAGCTCGCCGAGCAGGCGCCGCTGCCGCAGCCCGTCGAGCGCGTCTGCGGCGTGCCGTTGTTGAAGGTGACCTGGATCGTCTTGACGCCCGAGTTCGCGGCGCCGCCCGCGCCGGTGTCGTTGGCGTTGACGGTCAGCGGGAACGAGCCGCCGGAGAGCTGGGCCTCGGGCCGCACCGACCCGCTGAGCGTGAAGGTCGGGGCCGTGCGGTCGATCTGCTCGTACCACGCGTCGGTGATGTAGTGGCCGATGACGTCGTAGCCGGCCAGGCTCATGAGGGTCGTGCCCTCGGCCAGCGTGTAGTTGAAGCCGGGCTGCCAGGATCCCGAGCAGGTGCTCGGGGAGACGGCCGCGACGCAGCCGTACGTGTGCGTTCCCCCACCGCTCTGCGCGCCCGAGAAGGCGAGCTGGTACGGGCCGACGCCGTCGTCGGTGAGGACCGGGGCGATCGAGTGACCCGCGCCGCCGTCGTTGTACCACGTGCGGTCGGGCGGGTTGTTGGTGATGCGCGGCGACGCCCAGTCGCCGATCCACACGTTCGCCCAGCCCATGGCGATGTGGGCCTTGTTGTTGCCCATCGAGACGTCCCACGGCGCCATCAGCGCCCACTGCGCCGTGTTGTTCACGAACGGCCCGCTCGCGGCGGCACCCTGCGCGGTGCACTGCGGCGCCGCCGTGAAGCAGAACGTGTTGATGTTGCCCGAGTAGGCGAACGTTGCGGCGCTCACGTGGTTGCCGCACTGGCCGGACTGGTTGCAGTGGTAGGTGTTGCCGTTCCACCAGTTCGGGTCCAGCTGCGGCGTGCCGATGCCGTGGAGCGCGTAGCTGTAGTACGGCTGGTGCGACGTGTTGCCGAACTCGGCCCGGTACACCCACGTCTGGCGCTGCGCCTGGTAGAAGAACGAGCCCCAGTCGCCGGCCGTGAACGAGTTGTTCGTGGGCATCGACAGGTAGAGGCCCGGCGCGTACGCGGGGTCGTTGACGGCGGCGCCGAAGTGACGGTACGGCGGGTTGTAGCCCGCGACGCGGTGGATGTGGCGCCAGCCCGGCCAGCCGCTCGGGCTGTACGAGCCGCTGACGACGACCTCGGGATCGACGAGCAGCGGGTAGCGGAACGCGCCGTCGCGGTGGTCGACGGAGATATCGATGTCGCCGCCGCTGGGCTCGAACTCACTCGGCACGAGCCGGCCGTCGGCGTCGAAGGTCAGTGGCGGATAGACGTAGCCGAGCGTCTTGTCGCCGTCGACGATCTGGAGCGCCCGCGGCGGGTCGCCCTCGATCGGCTTGTCGCTGCGGGCCTGGACGAAGTGCGCCCCGGCCGGGAGGTCGAAGTCGAGCGTGAGGCGCTCGGGGCTGGCGGCCGACCGCAGCTGGAAGAACGTCTCGATGCCGCCGGGCGTCGGCGTCACGAGGTAGTCGGTGTCGGTGGCGACGCTCGGGTAGAACGCGCGGTCGCTGACGAGCGAGCCTGCGCTGTCGTTCTTCGTCTCCGGCGCGACGGTCACGCCGGCCTCGGGGAAGGCGACGCCCTCGTCGGCGGTGCCGCCGATCTGCGTCGCCACGAGCGGCCGGGCCGGGGCGAAGTCGTCCCCGCGGCGCTCGAGCGACTGGTCGACCGGCGCCTGCCCGCCGCCGGCGGTCGCGACGGTCAGGGGCAGGGTCGACTGGAGGAGCGACCGGCGGCCGTCGTCGAGCTCGACGACGGCGCGGCGGCGGTCGATGCGGCGCACGATGCGCCCGTCGAGGCCCTCGGAGGTGGCGTCGAAGACCGGCGAGGTGACGGCGTCCCGGAACGTCTCGCGCAGCAGCGAGCTCGCGGCGGCGCGCGAGAGGCCGGCATGCTCGGTGCGCGAGCGGCGGCGCTCGGCGGCCGACGAGACGTCGACCGGCTGCGGCTTCGGCGAGGCCACCCCGCCCGCCGGCGGCGCGGCGGCCGTCGTGGGCCGTTGCGCCGTGTGCCCCAGCGGCACACCCACGAGAACCACTATGGAGGCTGCCGTCGCGCCCGCCCGGACGACCTTGCCCAGCACTGCACGATCGCGCAAACGCGACACGCCCGTCCGAGCCACGGCGTCTCCCTTCCCCTGTCTGTTCCTCGCCTTACATCTGGCGAGCGCGCCGCATCAAACGGACCGGGTCAGCAGGTGTCAAGCAACGAGTTCGGAGCCGAACTCGTCATCCACCGCTCAAGGTCGGGGCCGGCGCCTCCGGAGCGCGTCGGTGAACTCGCGCGGGACGGCTGAGTCCTCGCCCTCCTCCCACAACGTGACCACCACCAGCTCGCCGCGGGGGACGTCGTGGATGCAGACGTAGACGAGGTCGGGGCGATCGAGGTCGCGGACGTTGACGGCGCCGCGCTCGCCCTCCTCCACCCTGCCGGCCTCCCAGGCCTTCCGGACGCGGCCGGCGATCTCGGGGCGGGCGTCCAGCACGCCGCGGACGCGCTGGAGGTAGCGCTCGACGGCGTGGTCGGTCACGCCGATCGTCAATCGATGAGCAGGTGCTCGAGCCCGATGGTCACCGGGTCCGGCAGGTCGGTCACGCGGCGGATGGCCAGCAGGACGCCGGGCATGAAGCACGAGCGGTCGGTGGTGGCGTGGCGGATGGTGAGCGTCTGCGCGACGTCGCCGAGGATGACCTCCTGGTCGGCGACGATGCCGGGCAGGCGGACCGAGTGGATCGGCACGTCGCCCTCCATCATCTCGGCGGTGCGCGCCGCGGTCCCCGAGGGCGCGTCGAGCTTGGCCGGATGGTGCAGCTCGACGATCTCCGCGCGCTCCATCACCCGCGAGGCCTCGGCGGCGAACTTCATCATCAGCACGGCGCCGATCGCGAAGTTGGGGGCGAAGAACGCCTTGGCTTCGGAGGCCGCGGCGGACTCGCGCAGGCCGTCGAGGTCGAACCCCGAGGTGCCGATCACGACGTGCACGCCGGCGGCCAGCGCCGCGCGCGCGTTGTCGAGCGCGGTGTCCGGCTGCGTGAAGTCGACGAGCACGTCGGCCTCGGCGAGCACGTCCTCGACCGACGTCCCGAGCTGCGGGTCGGCCCGGCCGGTCAAGCGACAGGTCGTCGGCGCCCTCGACGGTCGCGCAGACCATCTGGCCCATGCGCCCGGCGGCGCCCGCGACGGCGACCCGGATCATGCCGCGACGCGTGCGCCCGGGCAGACGTCCTCGACGGCGGACCGGAAGGCCTGCTCGTCGGGGCCGATGCCGGCGGCGGACAGCCGCTCGGGCGCCCACAGCTCGTCGGTCAGCTCGCGCAGGTCGTCCAGCGTCACCGCCTCGAAGCGCGCCACCACCTCGTCGGTCTCCAGCAGCGGCAGGCCGAACAGCAGCGACGCGCCGAGCCGGTTCATGCGCGAACCGCTGGACTCCAGGGCGAGCACCACGCGCGCCTTGACGTTCTCGCGCGCGCGATCGAGCTCCTCGGCGGTGACGCCGCGCTCGCGCAGCGCGCCCAGCTCGTCGGCGACGACGCCCAGCGCCTCGCCGACCTTGTCCGGCCGCGTGCCGACGTAGAGCCCGATCTGGCCCGTGTCGGCGTACTGGCCGGCGAACGAGTAGACCGAGTAGGCCAGGCCGCGCTCCTCGCGCACGGCCTGGAACAGCCGCGAGGAGGACAGGCCGCCGAAGATGGCGTCGAGCACGCGCGAGGCGAAGCGGCGGTCGTCGCCGCGCGGCAGGCCGACGGCGCCGAGGCAGACGTGACACTGCTCGGTGTCCTTGCGCTGGAAGCGCACGGTCGGCGCCGGGTCGGCGGGCGCGGGCTCGATCGGCGGCGCCGCGTCCACGCGGCCGGCGCCCAGCGTGCTCTCGGCCAGCTCGACGATCTGGTCGTGGTCGACCGAGCCCGCGGCGGCGATGACGACCGAAGCCGGGACGTAACGGGCCGCATGGAAGGCCGCGATCTGGTCGACCGGCGTGTCGCGGATCACCGGCGCGCGGCCGATGATCGGCCGCCCCAGCGGGTGGCCGCCGAAGACCGCCTCGCCGAGCACGTCGAACACCGTGTCCTGCGGGTCGTCCTCGTACATGGCGATCTCCTCGAGCACGACCTCGCGCTCGGGATCGACGTCCTGGAACGCCGGCCGCCACACCATGTCGGCGATCACGTCGAAGGCGCGCGGCAGGTGCTGGTCGAGCATCCGCGCGTAGACGGTGGTGCTCTCCTTGTCGGTGCCGGCGTTCAGCTCCGCGCCCATCGCGTCGAACAGCTGGTCGATCTCGGCCGACGCGTAGCGGTCGGTGCCGCGGAACAGCAGGTGCTCGAGGAAGTGCGAGAGCCCGGCCTCCGCCGGCGTCTCGCCGCGCGAGCCCGTGCCCACGAAGAAGCCGAGGGCAGCGGACCGGACGGAGGGCATGACCTCCGTCGCGACCCGCAGCCCTGAGCTCAGTTCCGTGATCCTGTGAGCGGGCAGCTCCCTAGCCCCGGTCGGGGTCCCGGTCACCGCGCGGCGTGCGCTCGCGGTCGCGATCGCGCCCGCGGCCTCCGCCGTTGCGCCGGCCGTCGCGGCCGCCGCGTCCGCCGCGATCGCCGCGATCGCCGCCACCGCCACCGCCGCTGCCGACGGTCGCGAGCTCCTCCTTGGTCTTGCCGAGGATCTCCGGGTCCTCGGCCAGGCGCAGGCCGATGCGGCCGCGCTCGCGGTCGACCTCGACCACGCGGACCGAGATCTCGTCGCCCTTGTTGAGCACCTCCTCGACCGTCCCGACGCGCTGGCCGGGCGAGACGTTGGAGATGTGCAGCAGGCCGTCGGTGCCCTTGGCGAGCTCGACGAAGGCGCCGAACGTGGTGGTCTTGACCACCTTCGCGCCCGGGAACTCGTCGCCGACCTCGACCTCCTTGGTCATCGAGCGGATGCGCTCGGCGAGCGCGTCGCCCTGGGCGCCGGTCTGCGCGTACACGCGGACGTTGCCCTCGTCGTCGACGTCGATCTGCGCCTCGTACTCGTCCTGGAGCGAGCGGATCGTCTCGCCGCCCTTGCCGATCAGCAGGCCGATCTTGTCCGGGTCGATCTTGAGCGCCGAGATGCGCGGCGCGAACTCGGACAGCTGCTCGCGCGGGGCGCCGATCGCCTCGGCCATCTTGCCGAGGATGAACGAGCGCCCCTCCTTGGCCTGCGTCAGGGCGTCGCGCAGGATCTCGAACGTGACGCCCGTGATCTTGATGTCCATCTGCAGGGCCGTGATGCCGTTCTCGGTGCCGGCGACCTTGAAGTCCATGTCGCCGAGGTGGTCCTCCACGCCCGCGATGTCGGAGAGCACGACGTAGTCGTCACCCTCCTTGATCAGGCCCATCGCGATGCCGGCCACCGGTGACTTGATCGGCACGCCGGCGTCCATTAGCGACAGCGACGATCCGCAGACCGAGGCCATCGAGGACGAGCCGTTGGACTCCAGGATCTCCGACACGACGCGGATCGTGTACGGGAACGTCTCCTGGTCGGGGATCATCGGGACCAGCGCACGCTCGGCGAGCGCGCCGTGGCCGATGTCGCGGCGCTTGGGGCCGCGCATGAACCCGGCCTCCCCGACCGAGAAGGGCGGGAAGTTGTAGTGGTGGAAGTAGCGCTTGGACGTCTCGAGCCCGAGGTTGTCCAGCCGCATCTCCTCGCGCGTGGTGCCGAGGGCGACCACGGACATGGCCTGCGTCTGGCCGCGGGTGAAGAGCGCCGAGCCGTGCGTGCGCGGCAGCGGCTTGATCTGGATGTCGATCGCGCGGATCTCGTCCGGCTGGCGGCCGTCCGGGCGCTTCTTCTGGACCGCGATGCGCTCGCGGATGAGCTTCTTCTCGAGCGCGTCGAACGCGAGCTGCGCCTTCTGGCGGAACTCGGCCCACGTCTCGGACGCGGGGTCGCCGGAGTACTGCTCCAGCACCTGCTCCTCGACGGCCTTCGTCGCGGCCTGGCGGTCGAGCTTGTCCTCGACCTGCGTCGCGGCGTCGAGCGCGGCGCCGTGCGAGTCGGCGATCTGGCGCGCGAGGTCCTCGTCGACCTTCGGCACCTCGATCTCCAGCTTGGGCTTGCCGGCCTTCTCGGCCAGCTCGCGCTGCGCGGCGCACAGCTTGCGGATCTCCGAGTGCGCGATGTCCAGCGCGTCGAGGATCTCGGCCTCGGGCACCTCGTTGGCGCCCGCCTCGACCATCAGGATGGCCTCCTCGGTGCCCGACACGACGAGGTCGAGGTCGGACTCGAGCAGCTGCTCCTCGGTCGGGTTGATGACGAAGTTGCCCTCGAGCTTGCCGATCCGCACCGCGCCGACCGGCGCCGGGAACGGGATGTCGGAGATCTGGAGCGCGGCCGACGCGCCGTTCATGGCCAGCACGTCATAGGCGACGACCTGGTCGACGGAGAGCGGCATGCCGACGAGCTGCGTCTCGCGGCGCCAGCCCTTCGGGAACAGCGGTCGCAGCGGACGGTCGATCATGCGCGCGATGAGCGTCGCCTTCTCGCCGGCGCGACCCTCGCGCTTGAAGAATGAGCCGGGGATCTTCCCGGCGGCGTACATGCGCTCCTCGACATCCACCGTCAGCGGGAGGAAGTCGACGTCGCGCAGATTCCCTGCGGTGGCCGTGTTGAGGACGACGGTGTCGCCCGAGCGGACCACGACGGCCCCTGAGGCCTGCTTGGCCATCCAACCGGTCTCGAACGAGATCTCAGTCCCGCCGATCTCGACGGAGACCCGGTGCACTTCTGGCATTGTCCCTCTTTTCTGCGCCCGCCCATCGGTGGGCAGGCCCTCTGCATCGTCTCTGACGCTTCGGTAGTCGCTGCCTGCAATGGTAGTAGGCGCAAGTGGCGAGGCGCATCATCATCTTCGGCGCGACGGGGTTCACGGGCCGGCTGCTGGCGCAGCGGCTCGCCGCCCAGGGCGCCACGCCGGTCCTGGCGGGAAGGTCGGAGTCGTCGCTGCGCGAGCTGGCCGAGCCGCTCGGGCTCGAGTGGCGGGTCGCCGACGCCCTGCGCCAGAACTCCGTCTTCGCGCTGCTCGAGCCCGGTGACGTGCTGGTCAGCACCGTCGGGCCGTTCGTGAAGTGGGGCGAGCCGGCCGTGCGGGCGGCGGTCGCAGCGGGGAGTGTCTACCTCGACTCGACCGGCGAGCCTGCCTTCATCCGCCGCGTCTTCGAGGAATTCGGCCCGCCCGCCGAGCGCGCGGGGGCCGCGCTGCTGCCGGCGATGGGCTACGACTACGTGCCGGGCGCGCTGGCCGCCGCCCTGGCGCTGGAGGAGGCCGGCGACGGGGCGGTGCGCGTGGACGTCGGCTACTACGCCTTCGGGGCCGGCATCAGCGCCGGGACGCGCCGCTCGGCGGTCGGGATCATGCTCGAGGACGGCTACGCCCACCGCGACGGCGCGCTGCGGACGGCGCGGATCGCCGAGCGCGTGCGCTCGTTCCACGTTCGCGGCAAGGACCGCGACGCGGTGTCGGTCGGCGGCTCCGAGCACCTCACCCTGCCGGCCGTCCATCCAGGACTCGAGGAGGTCAACGTCTACCTCGGCTGGTTCGGCGCGCTGGCCCGGCCGCTGCAGGCCGGAAGCCTGGCCGGCTCGGTCGCGCTGCGCGTGCCCGGCGTGCGCGGGGTGCTGAAGGCGACGGCCGACCAGCTCGTGGAGGTGGTCGGCGGGCCCGACGAGCCCGGCTCGGGCATCTCGTGGGTGGTGGCCGAGGCCTACGACGCCGCCGGCGAGCGGCTCTCGGAGGTCCACCTGTCGGGCGGCGAGCCATACGCGCTGACCGCCGGCATCCTCGCCTGGGCCGCGCGACGCGCCGCCGGCGAGGGCATCGAGGCCACGGGAGCCTTAGGCCCGCTCGAGGCGTTCGGACTGCCCGCGCTGGAGGCCGGCTGCCGCGAAGCCGGGCTCGAGCGCGTCATCGACGCTGCGTGAGCCGCCCCGCGGCGAGCGCCGCCCGCGACAGCAGCCCGGCCGGCTCGAGCTCGCCTCCCGCCCCCGCCCGCAGCGGACTCCGCGCGGACCGGTGGAACAGCCGCCAGCGGACGCGGTCGAGCGCCCGGGCGGGCTTGAGGACGCCGGGCTCGGGCAGCGAGTAGACCGCGCACCGCTTGGCGCCCGAGCCCGTGCGGGCGAGGATCGCGTTGACGGCGCGGCGCGCCGCCTCGTTCGCCCCCTCCATCGTCGCGAGGTCCGTGTTGGTGCGCACGTAGTCCGCGGCCAGCAGCAGGTTCGGGATCCTCGTCTCCACGCCGGGCCGGTCGGCCCACGAGCCGGCCGTGTTGATCAGCAGCGGCTCGAGGTTGGCCGCGCCGGTGGGATTCGGGAACGTGATCGCCGGGTCCAGGAACCAGGCCACGACGTGCCGCTCGTCGAGCGAGCCGTCGTCGACGTGGTCGATCAGCTGGGCCCAGACCTCCGCGCGGATCTCCTCCTTCGAGCACCGCATGGCGATCTTGCCAGTGCGGCCGCCGGGCGTGTCCCAGTCGGAGACGTCGACCGAGAGGATCCCCTTCACGCGCCCGTCGCCGTAGCGCGCCAGGTCGACGTCCTTCCAGAACTGGGCCTGCGAGATCGAGGTCAGCGCCCACTCGGAGTCGATGTAGATGGCGTGGCCGTGCACGAGCGGCACGTCGCGGTCGAGGTAGAAGAGCACGCCGTTCATCCAGCGCGTCACGAGCCGGTCGAGCCGCGCGAAGGCGGGGTCGAGCGCGCGCAGCGGCGGCCCGGCGAGGGTGCGCATGACCTCGACGGGCAGCGCCGCGACGTAGTAGTCGGCGGTGACCGTGCCCGACGCGGTGGTGACGCCGGAGACGCGGCCGCCCTGCACCCGGATCCCCGCCACCGGCTCGTCGAGGCGCAGCTCGACGCCGCGCCGGCGCAGCTCGGCCACCCACGGGTCGATCCAGGCCTCGTTGGTCGGCGCGTCGAGCACGCGGTCGGCGCGGCCGCCGGCGCGCGCGAGGTCGAGGATGATCTGGGCCAGGATCAGGCCGCCCGTGCGGGCGCTGATCTCGCGCGCCCGGGCCGCCACCAGCGTGCGCGTGAGCCCCTCGGCGAGGAACTTGCGGAACGCCTCCGAGCGTTGCTCGGCCTTGACGAACACCCACCAGCTCTGCAGCTCCCACTGCTCGAAGCGGCGCTCGTCGCAGCTCGTGAGCAGCGTGAGGATGCGCTCCATCAGGGCGGCGTGCTCGTGCGGCGGGATGCCGAGCGAGGTCATGACCTCGAACAGGAAGCGGCTGAGGACGGTGAGGTCCTCGAGCGACTCGGGCAGGTGGGCGCCGGCCACGATCTCGTTGCGGCCGCCCGCCTGCGCGAGCAGGATCCGCGTGGCGCCCGTGAGGTTGCCGAACACGGTGCCCGAGCCGTCGGGTATGCGCCGCATCGTGTCCGGCAGGTGCTGGTAGAAGCCCGGGAAGAAGCGGAAGCCGTGCTCGGCCGGGAGGTCCTCGCGGTCGCCGGTGCCCGAATCCGGGACGGGCAGGCTGCGGGCCTTGCCGCCCGGGATGTCGCGCGCCTCGAGCACCACGACGTCGAAGCCACGCTCGGACAGCTCGTGCGCCGCGGTCAGGCCGGCGACTCCACCGCCCAGGACGGCCACCTTCATGTGCCGACTCTGTCACAGACGAGGGCGTTCGTGCGAGGGTTGTCGTGAGCGGCAATGCGCACTGACGAGGACCTTCTCCTGTCGGGCGACGCCGAGGACTTCGGCCTCTTCTACGACCGCTATATCGACATGCTGCTGGGCTACTTCGCACGCCGGGTCCACCACCCCGAGGTCGCGGCCGACCTGACCGCCGAGACGTTCGCCGCCGCGCTCGCCTCGCGCCGCCGCTTCCGCCGCAGCGAGACCCCGGCGGTGGCATGGCTGTTCGGGATCGCCCAGCACAAGCTCGGCGACTACCGGCGCCGCGGCGCCGCCGAGGACCGCATGCGGCGCCGGCTCGGGATCGAGCGCGTGCCGGTCGGCGAGGACGACCGCGAGATGATCGCCATGCTCGGCCGCGACGCGGCCTGGCAGATGATCGACGAGCTGCCGCCCGAGCAGCGCGAGGCGGTGCGCGCCCACGTGCTCGACGACCGTCCGTACCCGGAGGTCGCGGTGGCCGCCGACACCTCGGAGGCGGTCGTGCGCAAGCGCGTGAGTCGCGGCCTCGGAGCCCTGCGACAGCGGATGGGCCGATGAGCGACTTCGTCACCGCCCTGCGCGAGGAGCTGGTCGAGGCCGCCGGGCGCGACCGCACCCGCCGGCTGCCGCGCGTGCACCCGAAGCCGCGCTTCGTGCTCGCCGCCGCCGCCGCGGCCGCGATGGCGCTGATCCTGCTGCTCGCCGTCGGCGCCCTGAGCCCGCGGGTCGCGGACGACGAGCGCCAGGCGACCGAGCCCAAGTCCGAGACGCGCGACCTGTTCGGCGGGACGCTGCGGCCGGGGGTCGTCTATCGCACGCGCGCCTTCGTCCCACAGCTCACCTTCGAGGTCGCGGACCGGGAGTGGCAGGTGATCGACACCACGCGGGCCGACGTGTTGATCCTCGACCACGGCGAGGGCCTCTTCGATCCGGTCAGCGGCGAGCGCCGGCCGCCCGGCGGGCTGTGGTTCACGCGCATCCTCGAGGTCTACGACCCGGCCGTGCGCTCCCTGCCCGCGAGCCTGGCCGCGGCCCCCACCGACCTCCACGCCTGGATGAGCGCGCATCCCGATCTCAGCGTCGGGCCCACGGAGCCGGTGACGGTCGCCGGAGTGGCCGGCGAGACCTTTGACGTCGAGGTCCGCTTCCGCCGGCCGGCGCACAACGACCCCCGCTGCCGGGAGGGCGCCCAGGTGACGTGCAGCGCATTGACGCCGCGACTGACCTTCCAGGATCACACGCTGCTGCGCGTGACGGTCCTCCCCACCGACCCCGAGCCGCTGGTGATCATGCTCGAGCACTTCACGAGGGCGGGCCTCCGGGATCTGGAGGAGGCGGCCGCCCCCGTGCTCGAGTCGCTGCGGATCACTCGACCGTGAGCGTGCCCTCCATGCCCTGCTCGCGGTGGTCGTCGACCGGGCAGTAGTAGGTGTACTCGCCGGGCTCGAGGTCGACCGTGAGCTCCGTGTCGGCGCCCGTGACCGTGTCGCTCTCCTCCTCGACGCCGTTGCCCTCGACCTCGACGGCGTGCGGAATGTCGGACTGGTTGACGAGCTTGATGGTCACGCTCCCCGCGGGAGCGGACAGCGAGCCGGGCTCCCACGAGACGGCGCCGCCCGGGTCGGCGGTCAGCGTGAGCCCTCCGCCGCCGCCGCTTCCGCCACCTCCGCCGCCGCCATCGTCGTCGTCCCCCCCGCAGCCCGCCGCCAGCAGTGCGGTCGAGAGCAGCAGGGTGAGGATCCAAGTGATACGTCGCATACCACGATCTACGCGGATCGCCCGCGCAGGGTTCAGGACAGCTTGGCCGTCAGGACGTTGCGCTTGCGGTACTTGCCGTCGGCGCCGTGCACGCGGCGGACGATCCGGATCTGGTCGTACTCGTCCCGCCGCATCGCCGTCGTGACGATCACATAGGCGTGGCCCCTGGCATCGGTGCGGAAGGTCCCCGCCGTGGCCGTCCACATCTCGGCGTCGCACAGGACCTCGTACACCGCGTCCTCGTCGGCGGGCAGGCCGCGGATCGAGAGCTTCACGCGCGTGCCCTCGTCGGTGCTCTCGACGGCGGCCTTCGCGACGGTGCCCTGCGGCGCGCCGACGTTCTGGAAGGTGAGGTCGTAGCCGGTCGCCGGCTGGTCGTCGCCGGTCAGCTGCACGCCGACGAGCGCGGCCGCCACGGCTGCCAGGCCGACCGCGCCGGCGGCAAGCCAGCGACGGCGCGGCGGGCGCCACTTCAGGCGCCGCCGCGGGGATGAGGCGTTCTCGCGCGCGAAGGCGTCGAGCAGGCGCTCCTCGAAGGCGGGCGACAGCGGCTCCGTGACCGCCTTCTCGGCCCCGCCGGCGAGCGACAGCAGGCCGGGCAGCGGCGCCAGCTCGTCGTGCACGGCCGCGCACTCGGGGCAGGTCTCGAGATGGCGCCGCACGGCCGCCGCCTCGTCGGGGTCGAGGGCGCCCAGCGCGTAGGCGCCGACAGCCGATCGCAGGTGCTCGCAACTCATGGAACCACGCCCATCTCTTCTAGAACCAGCCGCAGCGACCTGAGCGCGTACCAGGTGCGGCTCTTCACCGTGCCGACGGGCAGCTCGCACTGCTCGGCGATCTCGCGGACCGACAGGCCCTGGAAGTGCGCCAGCCGGATCATCTGCCGGTGCTCGGGGCTCAGGCGCTCGAGCGCGGCCGCCACCTGCCAGCCGAGCATCGCCTGCTCGATCGAGTCACCGGGCGCCGCGGTCTCGAACAGCGGCTCGCCGCCGGCCAGCGCCGGCCGTGCCGAGGCGCGGCGCCGCATGTCGATGATCGCGTGGCGGGCGATCTGGTAGAGCCACGTCCGCACGCTGCCGCGCGCGGGGTCGTAGCGCTCCGCGTGCCGCCAGGCGCGCGTGAACACCTCCTGCACGATCTCCTCGGCCGCGCCCCGCTCGCCGAGCGCGTTCAGGGCGAAGCCCAGCAGCTCCCCCGCGTAGGCGCGGTAGAGCTCGCGGAGCGCCTCGCCGGTGGCGTCCTCCTGAAGGCGCTCCATCAGCTGTGCGTCGGTTGACACGGTCATACGGTTTACGCGAACTGCTGGACGGCGGTTCGCCCCGAGTATCTCCTACCGTCCGCGAAAGCCGTCGGGGTGGTGACAACCCCGGCGCGGACGCCGCCGTGGAACTGCGCCCTGACCCGCGCGGCGACCTCCGGCGAGCGGCGGTCGGCGTCGAAGCGGGTGAGGTCGAGCCCCAGGCGCTCCGCGCGCTCCCACAGGTGCGGATCCTCGAGCCGGCCCTGGTCGTCGAACAGCGCGTCGTGCATCGCCCAGAACGCGCCCTGCGCTGCCGCCGCCTCGGCGCCGTGGGCGGCCGCCTGGGCGCGGGGATGGCTCGAGCGGACCGGGAAGTGCCGGAACGCCAGGCGCAGCGGCAGCGCGCGCAGCCGGACCTCGAGCGCCGCGCAGAACGGGCACTCGTAGTCGCCGTAGACGATCACCGCCCGCGCGCCCTCCGGCCCCCGGACGTGGTCGTCGGGGCCGATCGGCGGCACCGGTGCGGAGGTGAGATCAGAGATGGTCGAAGATGAGGTTCGCGCCGGGGAGCTCGCTCGGCTTCGGCGCCTCGTAGCTCCACTTCACCACGCCGTCCGGCCCGATGACGACCAGCGCGCGCTGCGGGAAGCCCTTCGGGTGCAGCACGCCGAAGGCGCGGCAGGCGGCGCCCTTGGGCTCGAAGTCCGACAGCTGCTCGATGTCGATGCCGAGCTGCTCGCGAAAGGCCGTCTGCGACCACGTCGCGTCGCACGAGACGCCGTACAGCGTCGCGCCCTTGGCGGCGAACTCGTCCAGCAGCTCGTTGTAGACGCTGAGCTGGTCGGTGCAGACCGGCGAGAACGCGAACGGGTAGAAGACCAGCACGGTCGTCTTCCCCAGCAGGTCCTCGCGCGTGAACGGCTTGCCGTCGGCGCGGGCGAGCGAGAACTCCGGCGCCGGCTCGCCGGCGGCCAGTGCCACTACCGGCGGAGGCCGAGCTCGCGGATCAGCGCGCGGTAGCCCTCGAGGTCCTTCTTCTGAAGGTAGTTGAGGAACCGGCGGCGGCGGCCGACGAGCATCAGCAGGCCGCGGCGCGAGTGGTGGTCGTGCTTGTGCTCGCGCAGGTGCTCGGTGAGGTGGTTGATCCGCGACGTGAGCAGCGCGATCTGCACCGTGGTCGCCCCGGTGTCGTTCTCGTCCTTGCCGAACTTGGTGACGAGCTCGCGCTTCTGTTCAGCGGTGTTCGCGGTCATTGCGGCCAGGCAGGCTAGCAGGAGCGGCCATCACGCAGTCGCGCCCGCGCGCCTTGGCAGCGTACACCGCGTCGTCGGCCCGCTGGAGCAGCGCGTCGGCCGATTCTCCCTCCCACGCCGCCCAGCCGAGACTGATCGTGACCCCGACCTCCTCGACGCTGGAGCGCAGCTTCTCGCAGGCCGCGCCGGCGTCATCGATGCCCGTATCGGGCAGCAGGGCCAGGAACTCCTCGCCGCCCAGGCGGCCCAGCTGATCCTCCGCGCGCAGGTGGCCGCGCAGCGAGTGCGCGACGGCGGCCAGCACCTTGTCGCCCTCGGCGTGGCCGTGCGTGTCGTTGACGGCCTTGAAGTGGTCGACGTCGATCACCACGGCGGTCAGGGCTCGATGGTGGCGGCGGGCGCCGCTGACCATCCCGGCAAGCTGGGTGAGGATGAAGCGCCGGTTCGAGAGGCCGGTCAGCGCGTCCTCGAAGAGCAGCGCCTCGAGCCGCTCGGCCTGGGCGACGATCTCCTCCTGGAGGCCCTTGGTGCGCCCCGCGGCCTGGACGCGGATGACCAGCTCGGCGTCCCTGACGGGCTCGACCAGGATGTCCTGCGCGCCGCGCTTGAGCGCGTCGACGGCGTACGCGAGCGCCGGCTCGCCCGACTCGACGAGCAGGACGGCGGTGCGAAAGGCGTCGGCGTCGCCCTTGATGCGCTCGAGCAGGCCGGCGCCCGCCTTCGCGTCGACGATGGCGACGTCGGGCTGCCAGCGCCGGCAGCAATCGATGGCGTCACCGGCGTCGTCGCACTCCGTCACATCGTGGCCCGCCTCGGCCAACACGCGTTGGAAACGGCGTCGCTCGCCCGCCCGCCGATGGGCTACGACTACACGCATTGTTGATGAGCCGAATACCCGCAGAACGCCGGACTAGGCTCAAACAGAAGTCTATGTGGTGACGCGGCGGGTCTGCTCCACGTCTTCGCCCATCTGCTCGACGAGCGCCTCGACGCTGTCGAAGCGCTTCTCGCCGCGCAGGCGCTCGAGGAAGTCGAGCCGCAGCTCGTGGCCGTAGATGTCGCCCTCGAAGTCGAGCAGGAACGCCTCCACCAGCAGCCCGCGGCCGGTCTTGAAGGTCGGGCGAACGCCGACGTTGACCGCCGCCACGTGGGTCTCGCCGTCGACCTCGGCGCGGCAGGCGTAGATGCCGTGGTCGGGCACCACGAGCCGCGCGTCGGGCACCAGGTTGGCGGTCGGGAAGCCGAGCGTGCGCCCGCGCTTGTCGCCGTGGGCGATCGTGCCGCGCATGTGGAAGGGGGCGCCGAGGAAGCGCGCCGCCGCCGCCACGTCGCCGGCCGCCACCAGGCCGCGGATGTGCGTCGAGCTGATGATCTCGCCGTCCAGCTCGACCAGCCGGACCACGCGCGTCTCGAAGGCGTTCTGCTGCTGGAGCAGCGCCGCGTCGCCGCGCGCGCGGTTGCCGAAGCGGAAGTTCTCGCCGACGGACACACGCCGCGCGCCGAGGCGCTCCACGAGCTCATGGTCGATGAACTCCTGCGCGGTCTGCGCCATCCGCTCGCCGTCGAAGGGGATCACGACGAGCTCGTCGACGCCCAAGGAGGCGATGAGGTCGGCCTTGCTCTCGAGCGTCGTGAGCAGCTTGGGCGCCGAGTCGGGCGCCACCACGGTGCGCGGATGCGGCTCGAAGGTGAGCACGGTGTCGGCGCCGCGGATCACCTCGCGGTGACCGACGTGCACGCCGTCGAACTCGCCCACGGCGAGATCGCGCTGTCGCTTGGTCGCATCGGGGAGCCAGGTGACCTGCATCAGCCGCGGAAGCCTACGACGGGCTTGAGCATGCCGTCCTCACGTGGCTCGGCGATGGCGATCAGGCCGTCCTCGTCGCGGAGGCGGACGGGGCCTTCAGCGGGGGCTGATGGGTGCGGTCCTATTGCCACTCCGTGCGAGGCGCGGCGAGCGTCGTCGCCGCCCAGATCCACCGCAGGCAGGAAGGCGAGCGCGTCGTCGAGCGGCACGATCCGTTCCTCGTCGGCGTCGGCGATCTCGAACGGGCCGATCGCCGTCCGGCGCAGCTCGAGGCAGTAGGCGTCGCCGAGGTCGGCGATCAGCGACCGCACGTAGGTCCCCGACGAGCAGTCGATGGCGAACGCGGCCCGCTCGCCCTCGCGCCACAGCAGGTCGAACCGCGACACGTGCACCTCGCGCTCCGGGATGTCCACGACCTCGCCCCGGCGCGCCAGCGCGTACGCGCGCTGCCCGCCCACCTTGACCGCGGAGTACGCGGGAGGGCGCTGGCGGATCGTGCCCGACGGGAGATCGAGCGAGGGCTCGCGGCCCTGGGCGATCTCGCCCTCGGGATCCCCCGTCGTCGAGGTCCACCCCAGGCGCGCCACCGTCTCGTAGCGCTTGCCCAGCGCCATCAGGTAGCGCTGCACCCGCGTGGCGCGGCCCACCAGCACCAGCAGCAGGCCGGTGGCGAACGGGTCCAGCGTGCCCGCGTGGCCGACCTTCACGCCGCGGGGGTGGGTGGGACGAAGTCTTCGGCGCTGCGCGGCCACCACGTCGTGGGAGGTCACGCCCGCCGGCTTGTCGACGAGGACGACGCCGTCGGTCAAAGCTGGTCGTTCAGGGCCGCCCGGAGGAACTCCACGAGCTCCGGGAAGTCCAGGTCCGTCGAGAAGCCCGCCGCCCGGCGGTGACCGCCGCCCCCCTGGGCGCGGGCGATGCGCGACACGTCGACGCGATCGTCGGTGGCGCGCAGCGAGACCTTGCGCTTGGGCGAGGAGCCGTTGGCGAGCAGGTCGCGGATGAGGCCGGCGACCGCCGTCCCCTCGACCGACCGCAGATGGTCTACGACACCCTCGGAGTAGCTCTCGTCGGCGCCCGTGGAGCGGTAGTCCTCGAGCGTCAGATGCGTCACGGTGAGCAGCCCGCCGTCGTAGCGCTGGACGTTCGAGAGCCCGCGCGCCAGCAGCTCGAGCTTGCCCTGCGGGATGCCCTCGTACAGCCGGCGGTAGATGGCGTGCACGTCGATCCCGCCGGCGATCAGCTCGGCGGCCATCTCGTGCGCCCGCGCGCCGGTGTTCTCGTACATGAAGCGGCCCGTGTCGGTCACCACGCCGACGTAGAGCGCCTCGGCGATCGCCGGGCTGACCTCGACCCCGAGCCCCTTCATCAGGTCCCACACCATCTCGGCCGTGCACGACGCGCTCGGGTCGACGTGGTTGAGCGTCCCGAAGCGCGTGTTGTCGTGGTGGTGGTCGATGTTGAGGATGCAGCGGCCCTCGCGCTGGAGCGCGGCCGCCGGCGTGCGGTCGATGTTGCCGCAATCGAGGAACACCAGGATCCGCTGCGACAGGTCGTCCGGCGCCTCGGTCACGAGCCCGTCGAGGTCGATGAAGCGGTACTCGTAGGGCAGCGGGAACTCGTCCGCGGTGAGGAACGACACGCAGTCCTTGCCGAGCGCCGACAGCACGTGCTGCATCGCCGCCAGCGACCCGACCGCGTCGCCGTCGGGACGTTCGTGCGTGGTCAGGAGGAACTTGTCGTGATCGCGCAGCGTCGCGAGCGCCTGCTCGCGCGTGGGCTTGGCCCCGTTCTCGGACATGTCAGTCCTCGGCCTCGCGCTCGATCAGCTCGTCGATCCGCACCGCCCGGTCCAGCGTGTCGTCGTAGACGAAGTCCAGGGTCGGGGTGTGCTTGAGGTGCAGCTCGTCGGCCACGCGCCGCTGGAGGTAGCCGTGCGCCGAGCGCAGCCCGTCTAGCGAGCGGCGGCGCACCGAATCCGTGCCCAGGACGGACACATACACCCGCGCATGGCGCAGGTCAGAAGCTGTATCGACTGATGTCACCGTGACGAACCCGACCCGTGGATCCTTCAACTCGGATGTGATCGCGCCGGAGAGGACCTCCCTCATGGCCTCGTCGACGCGGCGCATCCGGTCGGCGGTCATCGTAGTGACTCCAGGTCGTCCCATGACGCGACACGCCGCTCGACCCGCACGCCCTGGGGGAAGCGGGCGTCCAGGTAGCGGCCCACGTTGTCGGCCGCCTCCGCGCAGCGGCCCGGCGAGCCGGCCGTCAGCGCGACGGCCAGCGTCGACCGCTGCCAGGTGTCCTGATACGCCACTTCGGCGACCGTCGCGCCGCAGCGCTCGCGCAGGTGGGCCTTGACGCGGTTGAGCTCGGCCCGCTTGCCCTTCAGCGAGCCGACGTCGGGAAAGTGCAGGTGGACACGCATGAGCACGACGAACGCGGGTTCGCCGGACACGACACCTAGGACAGCGTGCGCTCGACCTGCCGGGTCTCGTAGACCTCGAGCTGGTCGCCTTCCTTGATGTCCGCGTAGTTCTGCAGCACGATGCCGCACTCGAACCCCGCGGCGACCTCGCGCACGTCCTCCTGGACACGCCGCAGCGAGGCGATCGTGCCGTCGTAGATGACCGCGCCGTCGCGCACGAGGCGCACCTTGGCGCCGCGCGTGACCTTGCCCTCGGTCACGTACGAGCCCGCGATCGTGCCGACGCGCGACGCCTTGAAGATCGCGCGGATCTCGACCTCGCCGACCGTCTCCTCGACCTCGTCGGGCGCGAGCATGCCCTGCATGGCGTCGCGCAGGTCCTCGAAGGCGCGGTAGATGATCGAGTAGGTGCGGATCTCGACGCCCTCGCGGTCGGCGACCTGGGCGGCCTCGCCGACCGGGCGCACGTTGAAGCCGATGATCACCGCGTCGGACGCGGCGGCCAGGTTGACGTCGGACTCGGTGATGCCGCCGACGCCGGAGCGCACGATGTTGACCTCGACATCGGCCTGCGGGAGCTTGGCGATCTCGTCCTCGAACGCCTCCAGCGAGCCGGAGACGTCCGCCTTGAGCACGAGGTTGAGCTCCAGTACCTCGCCGTCGCGTGCCTGGTCGAAGATGCTCTCGAGCGAGCGCTTGCGGCCGCCGCGGCGGGCCTGCTGCTCGAGCTTGAGGCGGGTGGCGCGCTCGCTGGCCAGCGAGCGGGCGCGGCGGTCGTTCTCGACCACGCGCACGAACTCGCCCGCCTCGGGCACGGAGTCGAAGCCCAGGACCTCGACGGGCTCGGACGGGCCGGCCTCCTTGACGCGCTTGCCGGTGTAGTCCTGCATCGCGCGGACGCGGCCCCAGTGGGCGCCGGCCACCAGGGCGTCGCCGACCTGCATCGTGCCGCGCTGTACGAGCACGGTGACCACGGCGCCGCGGCCGGGATCCAGGCGCGACTCGATGACCACGCCCGACGCCTCGGCGTCGGGGTTGGCCGTGAGCTCCTCGACCTCGGCGATCAGCAGGATGCCCTCGAGCAGGTCCTCGAGGTTCTCCTTGGTCTTGGCCGAGACGTCGACGAACATCGTCTCGCCGCCCCACTCCTCAGGCTGGAGCCCGAGCTGGGTCATCTCCTGGCGCACGCGCTCGGGCGCGGCGCCCTCCTTGTCGATCTTGTTGACCGCGACCAGGATCGGCACCTCGGCCGCCTTGGCATGGTCGACCGCCTCGCGCGTCTGCGGCTTCACGCCGTCGTCGGCCGCCACCACGATGACCGCGATGTCGGTCGACTGGGCGCCGCGGGCGCGCATGGCGGTGAACGCCTCGTGGCCCGGCGTGTCGAGGAACGTGATGATCTTGTCGTCGCCGTGGTGGACCTGGTAGGCGCCGATGTGCTGGGTGATGCCGCCGGCCTCGCCCGCCGCCACCTCGGTCTCGCGGATGGCGTCCAGCAGCGAGGTCTTGCCGTGGTCGACGTGGCCCATGATCGTGACCACCGGGGCGCGCGGCTCGAGCTCCTCGTCGGTGTCCTCGAACTCGACCTCGGCGTCCGCCTCGTCGGCGGCGTGGACGATCTCGATCTCCTTCTCGAACTCCTCGGCGAGGATCTGGATCGTGTCGTCGGAGAGCGTCTGCGTGACCATCGCCATCTCGCCGAGGCTCATCAGCTTCTTGATGATCTCCGGGATGGGGACGCCGAGGTACTCGCCGACGTCCTTGACCGTGGAGCCCGAGTTGACCCGGATGACATCGGCCTTCAGGGAGGCGACGTCCTGCGCGGCCGGCTCCACGTAGGTGCCGCGGCGCCTGCGACCGCCGCGTCGCGGCGGGCGGCGCGGGCCCATGCCGGGGGGACCGCCGCCGGGGCCGCCCTGGCCGGGGCCGCCCGGACCACGCCGGGAGGCCTGCGAGTCGATCACCACGCGGCGCACGCCGCCGGCCGCGCCGGGGGTGCGCTCGCCCTGGAGCGAGGAGCGCGTCGGGCGCTGCTTCGGGCGGTCCGAGCCCTTGCCGTCGCCGTCGGCCTGCGGGGTGGGCGCGCCGTCGTCCTTGGCCCGCGGAGCGGGCTTCTTCTTGGCGGCGGCCTGACGCTGGCGCGCCTCCTGCTGGGCACGCTGGCGCTCCTCGAGCCGCTGGCGCGCGGAATCGGTGGCGGGACGGTCGAAGCCCATGCCGGTCTGCTGCGGGGCGCGCGCCTGGGCGTCGTCGGGCTTGCCGTTGGTCTCCTGCCGCGGCGCCTTGCCCGTGAGGGCGCGCTCGGCCTCGGTCTCGTCCACCGCGGACGCCGCCGCCTTGACGTTCAGCCCGTAGTCGTTGAGGCGCTTCATGACCTCCGCAGCGGGCATGTCGTACTGCTTGGCTAGCTCGTGGACGCGCTTCTTGGCCATGTGTGAGTGAAGTCTACGGTGTCGTCTGGGATGGTCACGGACCCTCGGAAGGCCCGCTGGAAGCCGCGGCGGGCAACCGCGGCGTCGAAGCAGTCGCGTGCTGGGTGCAGCCAGGCCCCGCGACCGGGGAGCCTCGCCGAAGGATCTGGCACGACCCGGCCCATCACGGTAGCGAAGCGGCTGAGCTGTTCGCGCGGGGCGCGCTCTCCGCACCCCGCGCAGCGCCGTATCGGCTTATGCCTTGCCGACGACGTCGGTGTCCTTGCTCTGGAGCGCCTGGTGGGAGTCCAGGCCGCAGTAGCGCGAGCTCGGCAGCGCGGCGTTCGGGCAGCGGCGCCCGTTCGCGAGGATCGCGTGGCAGCGGCCGCCGACGTCCTCGCCGCCCTCGTCGTCGTAGCCGCTCTCGGTCTCCTGCTTGGAGAACTCGGTCTCGGAGCGGATGTCGACGCGCCAGCCGGTCAGGCGCGCGGCGAGCCGGGCGTTCTGGCCCTCGCGGCCGATCGCCAGCGAGAGCTGGTCGTCGGGCACGATCACCGTCGCCTGCTTGCCGTCGTCGTCGACCAGCACCTCGCGCACCCGCGCGGGGCTGAGCGCCTTGGCGACGAACCGGGCGGGCTCGTCGTTGTAGGGGATGATGTCGATCTTCTCGCCGCGCAGCTCGGACACGACCATGCGCACGCGTGACCCGCGCGGGCCGACGCAGGCGCCGACCGGGTCGACGCCGTCGGCGTGCGAGACGACGGCGATCTTGGAGCGGTAGCCGGGCTCGCGGGCGACGTTGGTGATCTCCACCAGGCCGTCGGCGATCTCCGGCACCTCGAGCTCGAACAGCTTCTTGATCAGCTCCGGGTCGCGCCTCGAGACGATGATGCTCGGCCCGCGCGTGGAGGAGGAGACCTCCTTGATCACGGCCTTGATGCGCTGCGAGTGGTCGTAGCGCTCGCCGTCGACCTGCTCGCTCTTGGGCAGCAGCGCCTCGACGCGCTCGCGCAGCTGGACCAGCGTGTAGCGGGAGTCGGACTGCTGGACGATGCCGGTGATCAGCTCGCCGACGCGGTCGCGGTACTCCTCGAACATCATGTCGCGCTCGGCCTCGCGGATCCGCTGCAGGATCACCTGCTTGGCGGTCTGCGCGGCGATCCGCCCGAAGTCGTGCGGCGTGACGTCGCGGGTGTCGATCTGGTCCTCGAACTCGGCCAGGCGCGCGGGGTCGATGTCGGGCGCCTCGGGGATGATCACCTCGCCCGTCTCCGGGTCCACGCGTCTCTCCTCGAGCGTGGCGGCCTCCTCCGCCTCGTCGAGCAGCTGCTCCTCCAAGTCCGGTGGCAGCAACAGCTCGTCGACGCGGAAATCACCAGAGTCGCGATCCATGCGCACGCGGGCGTAGCGCGCTGCGCCGGGCTGCTTCTTGTAGGCCGACAGCAGCGCGTCCTCCAGGGCCAGCATGAGCTTCTCCTCGGAGATGCCCTTCTCGCGTCCGAGGACGCGCACGGCGTCGACGATCTCTTGCGACATGCTCAGTCCCCCAGGAGGTTGGATCGGTGGATGTCCGAGTAGGCGATCGAGACGACACCTGTGTCGGCGGCGACCGTGACGCTCTCGTCGCCGGCCTCCAGCAGCTCGCCGACGAACGAGCGCCGGCCGTCGTGATCGCCGCGGGTGCGGACACGGGCGCGGTGGCCGAGGAAGCGGCGGAAGTGCTCGGGCTTGGTGAGCGGCCGGTCGGAGCCCGGAGAGGACACCTCGAGCGCGTACTTCTCGCGCACCTCGGGTAGCCGGTTGGTGACCCGCTCACAGAGCTCGAGCGTGACCCCGTCGGGATGGTCGATGAAGAGCCGCACCAGGCGGCCTCCCACGATCTCGGCCAGCAGCACCTCGACGCCGGGCTCGGTGTCGGCGAGCCGCGCCTCGATGTCTGCCTGGATCGTGCTCATCTGGGTCCCCATCATCATGAAAAAAGCGGGCGAGCGCCCGCTTTTCCTTGGCCTTTCGGCCGGTAAAAAGCTGTCTGCGTGTTATAGCACCGCGGCGAGCCTCTCGCGTGTCGCGAGCTCGTCGGCGTAGAGCTCCCGAACGCGGCGCTGGAGGTCGGCGAGCGGCGGGTCCGGGTCGGCGGCCAGCCCGCTCCAGCCGGCGGCCAGCGAGTCGTTCCGGTCGGCGATCTCGAGCAGCGCCGGCCGGTCGAGGAGAGCCGCCGCCTCGCGCAATCCGCGCGCCTGCATCGGGCGCATCAGCCCGCCGCCGTGCGCCTCGATGCCCGCGCGCATGCTACGCAGCGCGCCCTCCAGATGCCTGCCGGGCGGGAACATGCGCGCCCAGGACTCCTTGCCGAGGCCGCCGTGCAGGCGGTCGGCCCAGCGCGCGATCCCCTCGAGCGACATGCCCGGCGCCGGCGGCCGCTCGGGGCCGGCGGCGCAGCGCTCGAGCCCCGCCCGCACGGCGCCCGCAAGGTCCGCCTCCCCGTCGCCGATCGCCAGCAGGCGGTGCCGGTCCCTGCGGACGGCGGCGCGCCGGGCGGCCAGCTGCTCGGTGCCGATGCGGCGCGGCGCGAGGTCGTACACGAGCGCCTCGTCGCCCTCGATGTCGAGCACGGCGATCACGCGGTACTCCTCGACCCACGCGATCTGCACGCGCGGGAGCCGCTCGCGCAATGCGCGCTCGGCTCCCACGGCGCCGCCGGTCTCGTGGACGTCGGCCTCGAGCCCGAGCCGCCGCACGGCATCGCGGATGTCGCTCTGGAACGGGTTCCAGCCCGAGAGGTGGAAGCTCGTGAAGTCCTCCGCCTCGTAGCGGAAGGCCATCGCGGCGGCGCCCGCGCCGCCGGTCATGAGGAGCACCAGCTCCTCGCTGACGTCGATGCCCGCGTCGGCGAGCGCGACGCGCAACGACGCGCAGTGCGGGTGGAGGCCCGCCGCCAGGGCGCGGTCGCTGCCGGTCAGGTGCGCGCGCGCCGTGGCGTACGACTCGCCCGTGCGCTCCATCCGCTCGCGCACGCGCCGCTTGAAGGTCTTCTGCCTGGTCATGGTCGTCCTTCCGGGCAGCCGTCCGGGGCACCCGCGCGCCCGGGCGACATGCCGGGGGAGGGACGAGACTCGGTCCCGAGGACGCGTGGTCCCCTTTCCCTCCGCGCGGACCGGCTGCGCGGGAGCCGGCTCAGGAGGTCGGGCGCGGGACTCGCCCTGCGGGCGAGCCTACCTCACGCGGCCTTGGCGGCGCGTTCTCTGTAGATCCGGTAGTCGCGCCGTTCGGGGCGCAACTGGGCGGCCAGCGCGAGCGGCTTGCGGGCCTCGGCGGTGCGGCCGAGCTCCATCAGCGCGCGGCCGAGGCAGAAGAGCGCGTAGTCGTTGGTCGGCGCCCGCTCGACCACGGCTTCGAACTCCACGCGCGCCTCCTCGAACTGGCGGCTGCGGAAGTACGCGCGGCCTAGCGCCTCGCGGATCGAGGTCTTCTCCGGCTCGAGCTCGGCCGCCTTGGAGAGCGGCACCGTGGCCGAGTTGAAGTCACCCGCCTCCAGGAGCGCCGTGCCTCGCTTGAAGAGGTCGTACACGTCGTCCATGAAGAGACGAGTGTAGGTCAGTGTGCTCTGGGCGGAAGCGCCCACCAGGCCCGCAGCCGGCCCGTCAGTCCCATCCCGCGGGCCAGCTCGGCGCGGAGCCCGCGGCGCTGCGCGGGCGTCGGGCTGCCCGGTCGGCCGCCGTAGCGCAGGTCGCGCACGGCGCGCACGTAGCCGGCGGCCGCGGGGCTGCGGGCGAAGCGCTCCTCGAGCGAGCGCAGCGTGGTGCCCGGGCCCGGATGGTGGCGCGTGCGGCGCAGCGCGCGCTCGAGCTCGGCGACCACCACCGCGGCGTGCGGCGTGCCCGCGCGGCGACGGCGCCGCAGGAGCAGCCAGGCGGCGACGGCCAGCACGCCCAGCCCGGCGAGGACGATAAGCACGATCGGCACCCACGACGTGCCCTCCTCGGGGGCAGCGGAGCGGCGGCCGGGGTCGGACGGCAGGTCGCCGCCCAGGCTCGGCGGGCCGACGCTGGCGCCCGGCCCGGAGGCGGCGCCCTCCTCGTTGGGCTGCGAGCGCGCCGGGGCGGCGGCGGGCGTCGGGTCGAAGGTCACCCAGCCGATGCCGCGGTACCAGACCTCGACCCACGAGTGGGCGTCGAGGTCGCGCACCACGTACTCCTTGGTCTTGCTGTCGAGCGACCCGGAGCTGAAGCCCGTGACCACGCGCGTCGGCACGCCCGCCATCCGCAGCAGCAGCGCCATGGCGCCCGAGAACTGCTGGCAGTAGCCGGCCTTGGCGTCGAACAGGAAGCCCTCGAGGTTGTAGGCCTCCGGCTGCGGCGTCTCGGTGTAGGCGAAGCCGCGCCGCAGGTAGGTGAGGACCGCCTGGACGAGGTCCTCCTGCGTGTCGGCGTCGTCGCGCAGCTCCTGGGCGAGCTCCCACGTGCGCCGGTAGGGACCCTGTTCGAGCGCGCTGATGATCTGGCGCTGGTTGAGCTGGATGCCGTCCCGCCCGGCGACCCCGCGGAAGATCTGTGGCTCGATGCCATACGCCGGGAAGAGCACCTGGAGCCGCGGAGCGCCGCTCTGGAAGCGGTCGCCGCTCGCGGGCAGGATCAGCGCCCGGAAGAACGCCAGGTCCGCGCGGTCGATCTCGTTGCCGGCCTCGCGGCGCTGGCTCTCGTTGGTCGACGGCGTGTACACGAGCGCGGTATAGGCGTCGCCGCGTCGCAGCGTCCGCCCTGCGGTCCACGTGCCGTCGCCGCGCGGCGTCTCGCGGATCGTCGGCGACTCGAGGAAGTCCGTGTAGCCGGCGGTGATGAAGGCCCGGCTGGAGAGGTTGCGGATCGTGACCTTGATCTCCTGCGTGCCGTCCTGGATCGCCTCGGCGTCCTCGGGCACACCCGGGTCCTCGTCGAACGTGTCGTCCTGCACCCAGCGCAGGCCGTCGAAGGCGGCCAGGTTGGCGGCCTTCCAGTAAGCGGGGCGCTTCTGCGCGCGCACGCGCAGCAGCTCGCGGCCGTCGCGCGGCCAGTCGAGCGGGCCGTAATCGTGGTCCCACGTGAACGACGTGGTGCGCGCGGAGGCGGCGCCGAGCGCCCAGGACTCGTAGTCCCACCACGGCGCGTCCTTGTCGAGCGCCGGGGCCAGCATCAGCGCCAGGATCGCCACCCCCGCGGCCACCAGCCCGGCGTTGCTCGCGTCGCCCACGCGCAGCTTCTCGAGCCGCAGGAAGGCCAGCACCAGCAGGGCGAGCGCGGCGCCACGCAGGAACTCGTTCTCGAAGTCCAGCGACACGGCGGGAACCGCGTAGAGCGCGACCAGGAGCGTCAGCGCGGGAGCGGGGAAGCCGATCCGGTTGCGCCGCGGCCAGAACGCGAGGATCGCGGCGGCCGTCACCAGCACGGTGCCGCCGAGCGGGATGACGATGCGGATCCACTCGTCGACCCCGCGGTAGGGCACGCGCACGCCGGGCAGGGCGGCGATGCCGCGGTTGATGCCGGAGGCCAGCGCGCCCCAGCGGTCGGGGCGCAGCAGCTCGTCGGCCACCCCGCCGCCGACCACGGCGAGCGCCAGCGCCACCAGCGCCACGCCGGCCGCCGCCAGCTGGCGGAGCCGGAACTCGCCGATCCGCCCGGCGGCGAGCAGGCCCAGGATCGCGACCCCGCCGGCGCCGAGCGCATACAGCGCGCGGTCGGGGGCGGCCGGGTCGAGCAGGACCATCCAGTGCAGCGCGCCGAAGCCGGCCAAGCCGACGAACGCGAGGCCGCGCGCCATCGGGACGGACAGCGTCGGATCGCCGGCGAGCGGGCGCGGCACGCGCTGCGGGCCGGCGGTCGCGCCCGCGGCGGTCATCCCGAGACCGCCACCATGGCTGCCGCGGCGCCGGTGCGGGTGGTGAGGAAGCCCTGGCAGCCCGCCACCTCGAGCACCGGCCGCCGGTTCGGCAGCGCGCCCGGGATGACGAGGATGCAGCCGCCGGGCGTGCGGCCGAGCCCGCGCGGCGGGCGGTCGATCGGCCGGGCGGCCACGAGGACGACGAGGCCGCGGCGGTTCTGGGCGGCGACCAGCGACGGCCCGGTCGACTCGTCGAGCAGAGCCAGCCGCACGTGGGCGGCGGGCCAGGCCAGCAGGTCCTTCTCGATCACGTGCGCGCGCCGGTCGCCCGGCAGCAGCAGCGAGCAGCCGCTGCGGCGGGCGAAGTGCACGGTCAGCGACGCGGCGGCGCGCACGGCGTCGTCGAGCGCGTCCTGCGAGGCCGGGGCGCGCGGGTCGAGCACCACGAGCGGCCGCGAGTCGGCCTCGGAGATCAGCTTGCGCTCCATCAGCCCGTGGCCGCGGGCGTAGGACGGCCAGTGGATGCGCGAAGCGGGCGAGCCGGGGCGGTGCTCGCGCAGGCCGTCGAGCTCGGTCTCGGCGGCGGCGATCAGCGCCGCGCGGGCGTGGGCCGGCGTGGCGTCGCCGCCGCCGGCGGTGGCACGCACGGGCAGCACGCGCGGGAGCACGAGGATCTCGTCGGTGCCGTGACCGGTGACCACGCGCTGGGCGAGCCCGAACGGGTCGCGCAGCACGAGCGCGGGCGGCGCCAGCCGCCGGCGCCCGCGGCGGCCGAAGGTGACCTCGACGCGCACGCGTGCGGCCGTCCGGCCGGCGCTGAAGCGGACCGGCTCGGGCAGCAGCGGCTCGTCGATCCAGCCGGGCGGCAGCGGGAGCCGGCCGGCGGTGGCGCGGATCCGGACCTCGAGCGGCTGCTCCTCGAGCACGCTGCGGGCTCCCAGCTCGCGCTTGACCTGCGCGCCCCACGCGCCCGCGCTGATCCAGCCGGCGGCGCCCAGGCCGAGCAGCGCGAGCGCCGAGCCGGTCACGTACAGCGGCTCGGCGTCGAACGTCCCGGCGACGACCAGCAGCAGCACCCCGAGCGCTGCGCAGCCGATCGCCGAGCGCATTAGAGAGCTGGTGTGGCCGCGATCGCGTCGGCCACGATCGTTCCGCGCTCGACGCCCGCCGCCTCGGGCACGAGCATGAGCCGGTGGGCCAGGACGGTCCCGGCCAGGGCCTGCACGTCGTCGGGCAGCGCGTGGTCGCGCCCCTGGACCAGGGCGCGCGCCTTGGCGGCGCGCAGCAGCATCAGGCCGGCGCGCGGCGAGGCGCCGAGCTCGACCCGGCCGTCGGCGCGGGTGTGACGCAGCAGGGCGACGATGTAGTCGCGAAGCGCACGCGAGGCGTGCACGCCGTGCGCGGCCTCGACGGCCTCGACCACCTCGGCGCGGTCGGCGACCGCCTCGAGGTCGAGCACGCGATCGCGCGCCTCGTGGCCGGCCAGCATGCCCGCCTCCTCCTCGGCGTTCGGGTAGCCGAGCGAGACGCGGATCATGAAGCGGTCGACCTGGGCCTCGGGCAGCGGGTAGGTGCCCTCGTACTCGACCGGGTTCTGCGTCGCGAAGACCATGAACGGCCGGGCCAGCTCGTGCGAGGTGGCGTCGACGGTGACCTGGCGCTCCTGCATGCACTCGAGCAGGCCCGACTGGGTCTTCGGCGAGGCGCGGTTGATCTCGTCGACGATGACGATGTTGGCGAAGATCGGGCCGGGCCGGAACTCGAACCGCGCCTCGCGCTGGTTGTAGACGTTGGTGCCCACGATGTCGGCCGGCAGCAGGTCGGCCGTGCACTGCACGCGCGCGAACGCGCAGTCGACCGAGCGCGAGAGCGCGCGCGCCAGCGCCGTCTTGCCGACGCCCGGGTAGTCCTCGACGAGGATGTGCCCCTCGGCGATCAGCGAGACGATGACGTGCTCGAGCACCGCGTCGGTCACCTTGACGGCGCGCCGGATGTTGTCGGCGATGCGGGTGGCAACCGAGACCGCCGCCTCCACCTGCTCAGGGGCGACGGTGTTGCGCTCCGCTTCGGGCGTGGGCTCCAGGGGTTCCATTCAGCGCGGCACCTTCATGTCGGAAGATGAACGGCGGCTCAAGACCGCGTCCAGGATGGCAGTGGCGACCTCCGCCTTGGCCGCCTTCGGCACATGGATCTTGTCGTCAGAGGTCACGACTGTGACCTCGTTGTCGGGGCTGTCGAACGCGATGCCGGGGGTGCTCACGTCGTTCACGACGATCGCGTCCAGGCCCTTGCGGTCGAGCTTCTCGCGCGCGTGGTCCAGCGCGCCGTCGCCGTGCTCGGCGGCGAACCCGACCAGCAGCTGCCCCGGGCGGCGCCGCGCGGAGAGAGACGAGAGCACGTCCGGTGTACGTACGAGACGCAGTTCGAGTTCCCCGCCCGCCTGATCCTTCTTGAGCTTGCCGGCGTGCTCATGCTCGGGACGGTAGTCGGCGACGGCGGCCGCCATGAGCAGCACGTCGGCCTGCTCGAAGCGCTCCTCGCAGGCCGCCGCCAGCTCGGCGGCGGTTTCGACGTCGACGTACCGGATGCCCGTGCGGCGCGGCAGCGAGACGTTGGCCGCGATCACGGTGACGTCGGCGCCGCGGCGCGCGGCCTCCTCGGCGAGCGCCAAGCCCATCCGCCCGGACGAGCGGTTGCCGACGAACCGCACGCTGTCGATCGGCTCGCGGGTGCCGCCGGCGGTGACCAGGACCTTCAGCCCGTCGAGCTCGCGGCCGGACCTGAGCGCTGCCTCGAAGGCCTCCAGCAGCTCGGGCGGCTCGGGCAGGCGGCCAGTGCCGTACTCGCCGAGCGAGGCGAGTGCGCCCGTGCCCGGCTCGAGCACGGTTACCCCGCGTGCGCGCAGGCGGTTGACGTTCTCCTGGGTGGCGGGGTGCTCGTACATCGCACCGTTCATGGCCGGAGCGACGATCAGCGGTCGCCGGCAGGCCAGCGCGGCGGCCGTCAGCAGGTTGTCGGCCTGTCCGGTGGCCAGCTTGGCGATCGTGTTGGCGGAGGCCGGAGCGATCAGGAAGGCGTCGGCGCGCTCGACCAGCTCGAGGTGGCCGATCGGCGCGTGCTCGGGGGCCACCTCACCGGGGAAGGCGCCGCGCAGCGTGTCCGGCTCGAACTCGCTGACGAGGGCCGGGGCGCCGGTGATGCCGGCGAACGTCGCGGTTCCGACGAAGCGGGTCGACGCCTCGGTCTGGATCACACGGACGCTGTGGCCCGCCTTGATGGCGAGGCGCGCGAGCTCGATCGCCTTGTAGGCGGCGATACCGCCGCTGACGCCGAGCAGCAGCCGCGCCACGCGCTCAGCCGCGGTAGCGGTACTTGACCTTGCCGCCCGCGACCTCTTCGAGGGCGATCGTGAGGTAGTTCTTGGAGCCCGTGTCCACCATCGGCGGCGGGAACTCCTCGAAGGTGCCCTCGCCGAGGTTGTGGTAGTACGAGTTGATCTGCCGCGCGCGCTTGGCGGCCACGATCACGCTCGCATACGGCGAGTCCACGTTCTCCAGCAGGCGGTCCACCCGGGGTGAGATCAAGAGGGTTCCTCCGTCGATTTCGTCCCCTCAGACTCTAGCGCCGAGCGGACGAGCTCCTCCAAAGCCGTCACGGCGTCGTCGAGCCGGTCGTTTACGACGACGTGCGGGAACTCCTTGCGCGCCTCAAGCTCCTCGCGGGCCGTGGCGAGTCGCTTCTCGACGTCCTCCGGCGAATCGGTGCCGCGGCCGATGAGCCGGTTGCGCAGCGCCGCGTCGGACGGCGGGGCGATGAAGATCCGCTCCGCCTCGGGCATGGTCTCGGCCACCTGGCGGGCGCCCTGGACCTCGATCTCGAGCACCACCGGCACTCCGCGGGCCAGCCGCTGGTCGAGGTCCGCGCGCAGCGTGCCGTAGCGCCGGCCGGAGTAGTCGGCATGCTCGACGAACTCGTCGCTCGAGACCCGGCGCTCGAACTCCTCGTCGTCCAGGAAGTGGTAGTCGACGCCGTGGGTCTCCCCCAGCCGCGGCCTGCGAGTGGTGGCGGAGACCGACAGCTCGAGCTGGGGCACGCGCTCGAGCAGCGTCCGGATGAGCGTTCCCTTGCCGACCCCCGACGGGCCGGTGATGACAAAGACCTTCGGCACTAACGACGGAGCATGGAGACAAGCTCCGTGCGCTGTCGCTGCGAAAGGCCCCCGATCGTCTTCGAGGGCGAGATCCGGCACTGCTGCAGGACCTTGTTGACCTTGACGCGGCCGTACTTGGGAACGGCCAGCAGCATGTCGAACACCTTGGCGGTCTCGACGTACTCCGGTGGCTCCAGCAGCAGGTCGTGGATACTGACCCTTCCACCCTTGAGATCGCGCTTGAGCTGCGCGCGCCGCGTGCGGATCTCGTTCGCCCGCTGCAGGGCCTCCATTCGCTGCACGAGGGAGCGTTCGGGGGCTGCCACAGTTGGTTTGGTGGGCGTCTTGGTCGCGGGCGGCATGGGCGGCGAGTCTACATCCGTTTCCGGGACCTACAAGCCGAGGGGCACGAATTCGCCTCGACCTCTAGTTGAGGTGAAGCCGTATGCAGGGGAGTTGACGGTAAGGGTCGGCTTTGCAGGCCTTTTGAGCCGGGTTTGTGCTAGTGGCTCGCGACGCGTACTCCACGTGTCCCGTTTGCAGGGAATCCTTCTGTGAACCTGGACATCTCGTCAGCAATCCGGCGCGCGGCCAACGGATCGCGGAACGATTCAGTGCCGACGGCGACCAGATCGGCGCCCGCTTGACGCAGATCGTCGGCATGGCGACCCGACTGGACCCCTCCCATGCCCACGATCGGCAGCTCGACCCGCTCTCGGACCTCCCGAACCTGGGCCAGGGCGATCGCACGGACCGCCGGCCCGGACACCCCGCCGGTCCCGCCCCCAAGCCAAAGTCGCCCGGGCCGGCCGGGGTCCATGGCCATCCCGCGCAGCGTGTTGATGAGGCTGACAGCGTCCGCCCCGTGCTGCTCGGCGGCCGCGGCGACGCCGGCGGGCGAGGCGCAGTTGGGCGTGAGCTTGACGATCAACGGTTTCTCGGAAATTGGGCGGACGACATCGAGCAGCGCAGCGAGCTCCTGGGGGTCGGCGCCCATGATCAGCCCGGTCTTGACGTTCGGGCACGAGACGTTGAGCTCGATCGCGGATACCTCGTCGCGCTCGCTGAAGGCGCCGACCAGGCGCGCGACGTCCTCGCGCGTGGAGCCCATGACGTTGACGATCAGCGGCACGGGCAGCTCGGCGAGCTTCGGCAGGTCCTCGGCGAGGTAGCCGTGCAGGCCCTTGTTGGGCAGGCCGATCGAGTTGATCATCCCGCCCGCCAGCTCCCACAGCCGCGGCGGCGGATTGCCCTGGCGCGGCTCGAGCGTGACGGTCTTGGAGACGAAGGCGGCGAACGGGAACTGCTCGTAGATGGCGTCGCCGAACGCCCTGCGCGCGGCGATGGCGTCGAAGGTGCCCGAGCCGTTGATGACCCGGTGCGCGAGCGGGATGCCGCAGAACTCGATCAAACTTCGATCACCGGACCGTCGACGCAGAGGCGGACGTAGCCGTCCGTGGTGGCGACGACGCAGCCGAAGCAGGCCCCGAAGCCGCACGCCATCCCCGACTCCATGGCGAGCTGGCCGGGCACCCCGAGGTCCCCGCAGATGGCGGCGACGGCATCGAGCATCGGCGGCGGCCCGCAGGCGTAGACCTCGGCGCGCGGGTCGCAGCCGAGCTCGGCCGTCAGCAGCGTGGTCACGAAGCCGCGATCGTCGGTGATCACGCGGGCGTCCGGGATCAGCGCGGCGCCGGCGGCGTGGGCGGCATCACGGAAGCCCAGCAGGGTGAGGGCGGACGCGCCGAGGGTGTCGCCCCAGATGGCGAGCGGCGCAATGCCGACGCCGCCGCCGACGAGGATCGGGCGCCGCCCCTGGCGCGGGCGGGCGAAGCCCTTGCCGAGCGGGCCGAGCAGGTGGAGCCCGTCGCCGGGACCGAGCTCTGCAAGCCGGCTCGTGCCGGGGCCGACGTCCTCGAGCAGGAAGTCGAGCTCGCCGTCGCGGTGCCGCATCACGCTGAACGCTCGCGGCAGGAACGGGCGCTCGTCGGCGCCACCGCCCCATCGCTCGGCCGCCGTGAGCATGTAGAACTGGCCGGGGTCCGGGGCCGGGCCCTCGGGATCGGCCGCGGTGAGGACCACGTAGGGCCCATGGTCCCGGCGTTCAACGACGCTTGTAAGGCGGCGACCGAGGGGGGCGAGGGTTCGCGTGGGGTTGTCTACTGTCGGTATGCGACAGTTATCAACCCCACCCGCCTCCGGACCCTCCCTCAATGCGGGGTTCGGACTCATCGCGCGGCCTCGCGCAACGCCGGGTGGCCGTTCGCGTGCAGCTCCTGCAGCGACAGGACAGCGGGCTCGCCCGATCGCGCGGCCGCGATCGCGCGACTGGCCGCCATCCCGCCCGCGATCGTCGTGATGCACGGGATGCCGCGGGCGACGGCGGCGCGGCGGATCTCGTAGCCGTCGGTGCGGGCCGCGGTGCCGGTCGGGGTGTTGATCACGAGGTCGACTTCGCCATCGTCGATCCAGTCGACCACGTGCGGCGAGCCCTCGCCGATCTTGTTGATCCGCTCGACCGGGATCCCCATCCGCGAGATCGACGCGGCCGTCCCGCGGGTGGCGACGATCCGGAAGCCGAGGTCGTGGAGCTGGGCGGCGATCCCCATCACCGCCGACTTGTCGGTGTCGGTGACGGTGAGGAACACGGTGCCGGCGTCGGGCAGCCGCGCGCCGGCCGCGGCCTGCGCCTTCGCGAAGGCGGCCGGGAAGTCGTGGGCGACGCCCATGACCTCGCCGGTCGAGCGCATCTCCGGGCCGAGCAGCGCGTCGGCGCCGGCGAAGCGGTCGAACGGCAGCACCGCCTCCTTGACCGACACGTGGTCGCCCCCGGGATCGTCCGGCAACCCGAGCGACGAGAGCTTCTCCCCCAGCATCACCCGGCACGCCAGCTTGGCCAGCGGCAGCCCGGTCGCCTTCGACACGAACGGGACGGTCCGCGAGGCGCGCGGGTTGGCCTCGATCACGTACAGGTCGTCGCCCAGCACGCCGTACTGGACGTTGATGAGGCCGACGGTGCCGAGCGCCAGCGCGATCCGGCGCGTCGCCTCGCGGATCTCCCCCAGCATCTCCGCGCCCAGCGAGTGCGGCGGCAGCACGCAGGCGCTGTCGCCCGAGTGGATGCCGGCCTCCTCGACGTGCTGCATGACGCCGCCGATCCACACGTCCTCGCCGTCGCAGATGGCGTCGACGTCGACCTCGATCGCGTTCTCGAGGAAGCGGTCGAGGAAGATCTCGCGCACCGTAACGTGGCCGAACGGCGGAGCGGAGCGGAGCTGTGAGGCCGAGAGGGCCGAAGGCCCGGTCATCTCCCGCGCGAGGTAGCGTTCCAGGCCGTCGAGGTCGTAGACGATCTCCATCGCCCGGCCGCCGAGCACGTAGCTCGGCCGCACCAGCACGGGCCAGCCGATCCCCGGCGCCGCGGCCAGCGCCTCGTCGGCCGAGTGCGCCGTCGCGTAGGGCGGCACCTTCAGGCCCAGCTCGCCGAGCAGCCGCGAGAACCGCCCGCGGTCCTCGGCCAGGTCGATCGCCTCCGGCTGCGTGCCGAGCAGCGGCACGCCCGCCGCCTCCAGCCCCGCCGCCAACTTCAGGGGGGTCTGTCCCCCGAACTGGACGATCACGCCCTCCGGCTTCTCGACCTCGACGATGGCCAGCACGTCCTCGAGCGTCAGCGGCTCGAAGTACAGGCGGTCGGAGGTGTCGTAGTCGGTCGACACCGTCTCCGGGTTGCAGTTCACCATGACCGCGTCGCGGCCCGACTCGCGGACGGTCATCGCCGCGTGCACGCAGCAGTAGTCGAACTCGATGCCCTGCCCGATCCGGTTCGGGCCCGAGCCGAGGATCATCACGCTCGGCTTCTCGCCGCGCTCGATCTCCTCGCGCACCGGCGGCTCCTCCCAGGCCGAGTAGAAGTACGGCGTCTCGGCCTCGAACTCGGCCGCGCAGGTGTCGACCGCACGGTAGGTGCGCTCGCCCTCGAAGGCCGAGCCCAGCTCACGGAGCTGCCGCAGGAACCAGAGGTCGACCCCCGTCCGGGCCCGGATCTCCTCCTCGGACACCCCTCGATGCAGCAGTTCGAGGATCAGGTCGTACCGGTCAGCCGAGGGAGTCTCGAGCCGCTCCAGCAGGTCACCGCTGAGATCGAGTTCGGAGTCGAGCTCCCGCGAGCGCATCGCCTTGGCGAAGGCCTGCCGGAACGTCCGCCCGATCGCCATCACCTCGCCGACCGACTTCATGTGCGTCGACAGCCCGCTGTCCACGCCCGGGAACTTCTCGAACGCGAACCGCGGCCACTTCACGACGGCGTAGTCGAGGACGGGCTCGAAGCTGGCCGGCGTGCGCTTGGTGATGTCGTTGTCGATCTCGTCGAGCCGGTAGCCGACCGCCAGGCGCGCGGCGATCTTGGCGATCGGGAAGCCCGTCGCCTTCGAGGCCAATGCGCTCGAGCGCGACACGCGCGGGTTCATCTCGATCACGACGATCTCGTCGGTCGCCGGGTTGACCGCGAACTGCACGTTCGAGCCGCCGGTCTCGACCCCGACGGCGCGGATGACGGCGATCGCCTGGTCGCGCAGCTTCTGGTACTGGCGGTCGGTCAGGGTCTGCTGCGGCGCCACCGTGACGGAGTCGCCGGTATGGACGCCCATCGGGTCCACGTTCTCGATCGAGCAGACGATCACCACGTTGTCCGCCCCGTCGCGCATGACCTCGAGCTCGAACTCGCCCCAGCCCAGCACCGACTCGTCGATCAGCACCTGGCCGATCGGGGACGCCGCCAGCCCGCCGGCCACGATCCGCTCGAAGTCCGCCTCGCTGCGCGCGATCCCTCCCCCGCGACCGCCGAGGGTGAACGCCGGCCGGATGATGAGCGGGAGGCCGAAGGCGTCCAGCGCCGCGCGGGCCTCGTCCAGCGAGGTGGCGATCGTGTTGCGCGCGGTCCGCAGCCCGGCCGCGCGCATCGTGGCGTCGAACAGCTCGCGGTCCTCGGCGCGGCAGATCGCGTCGTACGCCGCGCCGATCAGCTCCACGCCGTAGCGCTCCAGCGTGCCGTCCTCATGCAGCTCCTTGGCCAGGTTCAGCGCGGTCTGGCCGCCGAGCGTCGGCAGCAGCGCGTCCGGGCGCTCGCGCTCGATCACCTGCGCCACCGGCCCGGGCAGCAGAGGCTCCACGTAAGTCGCCGTCGCGAACTCCGGATCGGTCATGATCGTCGCCGGGTTGGAGTTCACGAGCACGACCTCGTAGCCCTCCTCGAGCAGCACCTTGCAGGCCTGCGCGCCCGAGTAGTCGAACTCGGCCGCCTGGCCGATGACGATCGGCCCCGAGCCCAGCACGAGGATCTTCTGCAGGTCGTCCCTACGCGGCACGGTCGAATTCCTGCACGAACGAGTCGAACAGCCCGAGCGAGTCGTTCGGCCCCGGCCCGGCCTCCGGGTGGTACTGCACGCAGGCGGCGGGGACGTCGAGCAGCCGGAAGCCCTCGACGGTGCCGTCGTAGAGGTTGACGTGGGTCAGCTCGGCCGCGCCGAGGTCGGACTCGATCCGTGCGCCTGGCTCCCCCGCGACCGCGAAGCCGTGGTTCTGGGAGGTGATGGCGATCCGGCCGGTCGCGAGGTCCTTGACCGGGTGGTTGGCGCCGCGGTGCCCGAAGGGGAGCTTGAAGGTCTCCAGGCCGGCCGCGCGCGAGAGCAGCTGGTGGCCGAGGCAGATCCCGAACACCGGCTTGCGCACGAGCAGCGCGCGGATGGTGTCGACGACGTAGTCGAGCGCCGCCGGGTCGCCCGGCCCGGGCACGAGGAAGAAGCCGTCGGGGTCGCGCGCGAGCAGCTCGTCGGCCGGCGTCGTGCAGGGGTATAGCTCCAGTTGAACTCCACGCTTGACGAAGTTGTCGACGATCGAGCGCTTGATCCCCGTGTCGAGCGCAACGATCCGCAGCGAGCCGCCGCTCTCCTTCGATGCGAGGTTCAGGGAGCGTCACCTCGCGCGCGAGGTCGCGGCCGATCATCGACGGCTCGGCCAGCACCAGGTCGTGGGCGTCGGCCTCGGCAATCGAGGCCGGGAAGATCCCGCCCCGCATCGCGCCCGCGGAGCGGATGTGCCGGACCAGCGCTCGCGTGTCGAGCCCGGCGATGCCCGGGATCCCGTGCTCGGCCAGCCAGTCGAGCCAGCCCTGCTCGGCGCCGGGCGCGTCGGCGGTGTTGATCGCCTCGCGCATGATCGCCCCGGCCGCGTGGATCCGGTCGCTCTCCCACGCCTCGGCCGAGACGCCGTAGTTGCCCACGTGCGCCGTCGTGAAGGTGATCAGCTGGCGCGCGAAGCTGGGATCGGTCATCGACTCCTGATAGCCCGACATGCCGGTCGTGAAGACGACCTCGCCGGTCACCGCGGCGCGCGCCCCGACGGCCTTGCCGTCGAAGCGCTCGCCGTCCTCCAGGAGCACGTAGGCCCTCATGCGCCGACCACCGCGAAGCTGCGCTCGCGGAATGCGACCCCGCCGGCCGCCACCGTGGCCAGCACCCGGCCGCGCAGCGTCCTCCCCGCGAAGCAGCAGTTCTCGGCGCGGCTCTCGTAGCCGTGCTCGCCGACCTCCCACTCGGCTTCGAGGTCGACCAGGCAGAAGTCGGCCGCGCGGCCGACCTCGATCGCCGGCAGCGGCAGCCCGAGCAGCGCGGCTCCGCTCGACATGCGGTCGACCACCAGCGCCAGCGGCAGCACGCCGGGCAGCACCAGCTCGCTGTAGACCGCGGCGAAGGCGGTCTCCAGGCCGGTGGTGCCCATCGGCGCCTCCTCGAACGGCACCTCCTTCTCCTCGCGCGCGTGCGGCGCGTGGTCGGTGGCGATGCAGTCGATGGTGCCGTCGAGCAGGCCCGCGATCAGCGCCTGCCGGTCCTCCTCGGCGCGCAGCGGCGGGTTCATCTTCAGCCGCGTGTCGAGCTCCTCGAGCAGCGCCTCGTGCGTGAGCGTGAGGTGGTGGGGCGAGACCTCGGCGGTGATCTGCACGCCGCGGGCCTTGGCCTCCGCGACGGCCTCGACCGACTCGCGCGCGCTCAGGTGCTGGATGTGGATGCGGCCGTCCTCGTAGCCGGCCAGCGCGGCGTCGCGCGCGATCAGCGTCGACTCGGAGATCGACGGGATGCCGGCCAGGCCGAGCCGGGCCGACACCGCGCCCTCGTGCATGACGCCGCGGCCGGAGAGCGACGGGTCCTCCTCGTGCAGGCACAGCACGGCGCCCGCGAGCCGCTGGTACTGCAGCGCCTTGCGCAGGATGCCGGCCCGGTGGACCGGCTTGCCATCGTCGGTGAAGGCGAGCGCGCCCGCGTCGCGCAGCTCGGCCATCTCGGTCAGCGCGTCGCCGGCCAGGCCGCGCGTGATCGAGGCCGTGAAGCCGACCGGCACGCGCGCCTCGCGCCGCGCCTGCTCGCGCAGCGAGAGCAGGATCGGCGCCGAGTCGACGATCGGGTCGGTGTTGGGCATGGCCACCACGGCCACGTAGCCGCCGGCCGCGGCCGCGCGGGTGCCGGTGTCCAGGTCCTCCTTGTGCTCCTGGCCGGGCGTGCGCAGGTGCACGTGCGGGTCGACGAAGCCCGGGAACAGATGCTTGCCGGCGCCGTCGACGACCTCGGCGTCGGCCTGCAGGTCCTTGCCGATCTCGGCGATCTCGCCGCCCTTGACGAGCACGTCGAGCGGCTCGTCGATCCCGCCGCGGGGGTCGAGCACGTGCGCGCCGCGGACCAGCAGGTCGGCGGGCGGGGTCGGCCGCGAGTCGAGCATCACGCCGTCACCGGAGTCGCGACCTCGGGCTGGGTGGCGGGCGCGCCTCGGCCCGCCAGCAGCTCGTACAGGACCGCCATCCGCACCACCACGCCGGCCGCGACCTGCTGGCCGATGATGGCCTGCGGCGAGTCGATCACCTCGGCCGCGAGCTCGACGCCGCGGTTGACCGGGCCGGGGTGCATGAGCACCTGCCGGCTCGAGAGCCGCCGGCCGTCGATCTGGTAGCGCATGGCGTACTCGCGCAGCGAGGGCACGAAGCTGTCGGTCATCCGCTCGTTCTGCATCCGCAGCGCGTAGACCACGTCGGCCTCGCCGAGCCGGTCGAGCGTGAACTGCACCTCGCAGCCGAGCGACTCCATGTCGCGCGGGATCAGCGTCGGCGGCCCGCAGACGGTGACCTTGGCGCCCAGCATGTTGAAGGCGTGGATGCACGAGCGCGCGACGCGCGAGTGCAGGACGTCGCCGACGATCCAGATGTTCGCGCCGTCGATCTCGCCGATCCGGTCGCGCAGCGCGTACATGTCCAGCAGCGCCTGGGTCGGGTGCTCGTGCTTGCCGTCGCCGGCGTTGACCACGCCCGCGTCGGTCCAGCGGGCGACCAGGTGGGCGGCGCCGACGTGCGGCGAGCGGATGACGATCAGGTCGGGCCGGTAGGCGGACAGGGTCTGCACCGTGTCCTTGAGCGACTCGCCCTTCTCGATCGCGCTGCCGCTGGAGCTCAGGTTCACGACGTCGGCGCTCAGCGCCTTGGCCGCCAGCTCGAAGCTCGAGCGGGTCCGCGTCGAGGCCTCCCAGAAGAGGTTGAGCACGCGCCGGCCGCGCAGCGCGGGGACCTTCTTGATCTCGCGCTCGGAGACCTCGGTGAAGGACCGCGCCGTATCCAAGATTCGTTCGATCGTCGCGCGGTCGAGGTCCTCGATCGACAGCAGGTGCCTCATGCCAGGGCCTCCTGGAGGGTGACGATGGCGACCTCGTCGATGCCGTCGAGCTCGGTCACCTTCACATTGACCCGCTCGCCGCGGGCGGTGGGCAGGTTCTTTCCGACGTAGTCCGGCCGGATCGGCAGCTCGCGGTGGCCGCGGTCGGCCAGCACGGCGAGCTGCACGCGGGCGGGGCGCCCGTAGTCGAACAGCGCCTCGATCCCGGCGCGCGCGGTGCGGCCGGTGTAGAGCACGTCGTCGACGAGGACGACGGTGTAGTCGTCGAGCCGGAACGGCAGGTGCGAGTCGTGCACCGCCGGGTCGACCGGCCGGGTCGACACGTCGTCGCGGTAGAAGGAGATGTCGAGGTCCCCGAGCGGCACCTCCTCGTCGAGCAGGTCGCACACCAGGCGGTGGAGCCGGGTGGCGAGGTGCGCGCCGCGGCGGTGCACGCCGACGAGCGCCACGGGTTGCCCGGCGTTCTTCTCCACGATCTCGTGCGCGATGCGCACGAGCGTCCGCCGGACGTCGTCCTCGTCGAGGACGACCTTTGCATGGTTCATCCGCACGTTCCTTCCTGGCCTCACGGGACCGGGTTAAAGGGACGGGCAGGAAACTAGCAGCGAGTGCGGACGTCCCTCAGCGGATCGCGCGCAGCTTTTCCAGGAACCAGCGGGATCCTTCGGCGGCGCACACGTCGGGGGTGCCCGCGATGCCGAGGCCGCCGAGCGTCTCGTCGGCGGTCAGGTGCGTGCCGTCGTAGTCCATCCGCCACGAGGTGACCTCGCCCGCGTCGTCCACGACGTCGACGTAGGCCGCGAGCACGCCGTCGAGCACGTAGGCGCCCGAGTGGATGGGCTTGACCGACGCCGGCCAGTCGAGCGCGTGACGGCGCAGCGCCATCAGGAAGCGCCCGTGCACCGCGTCGCACTCGTCGTCGAGCGGGAACCAGCCGGCGCTCATGGCGCCGCCGCCGGCTCGGGCTCGCGCTCGGCCTTGGCCAGAGCGGGCTCACCGCGCTCCGGGAAGGGCACGGTGATCTCGTCGAAGTCGCGCGGCACCAGCGTGTTGGGGAACACCTCGCGCGCCTCGTCGCGCACCTCGCGCGGGAAGTAGCGCGTCGAGAGGTGGGTCAGCGCGAGCAGCTTCACACCGGCGTCGCGCGCGATCTCCGCCGCCTGGCGCGCCGTCGAGTGCCCGGTCTCGCGCGCGCGGTCGCGCTCGTCCTCCATGAAGGTCGCCTCGTGCACGAGCACGTCGGCGTCGTGGGCGAACACCTCGACCGCCTGGCAGGGCGCGGTGTCCCCGGAGATGACGATCCGGCGGCCGTGGCGCGTCTCGCCCATCACCTGCTCGGGCGTGACGCCGTCGACCGTCTCGCCGCGCTGGAGGCGCCCGAAGTCGGGCCCTTCGCGCACGCCGAGGTCCCGCGCGGCGTCGACGTCGAAGCGACCCGGCCGCTCGTCCTCGACGAAGGCGTAGCCGTAGGCGTCGACG
This sequence comes from uncultured Solirubrobacteraceae bacterium, assembly GCA_963835525.1. Lineage (GTDB taxonomy): Bacteria > Actinomycetota > Thermoleophilia > Solirubrobacterales > Solirubrobacteraceae > DASSUW01. The sequence goes on along the minus strand of CAWIFM010000004.1, from coordinate 62,403 downwards.
CGGTGCTTGACCGGGAACGGCGAGATCAGGAACGACCCGAAGCGGATCTCGGCGTGCGGCTCGAGGTCGGCGAACTCGAGCGGGTAGCCGCTGCGCCCGATGATGGGCCGCAGGCCGGCGAACAGCCGCTGCAGGCCGGGCGGCCCGTAGATGGTCAGCGGCCGCTCGCGCGCGCGCAGGTCGAACGTCTTGATCATCCCCGGCAGCCCGAGCCAGTGGTCGAGGTGGAAGTGGGTGATGAAGACGGCGCCGACGTCGGGCAGGCCGACCGAGCGCAGCAGCTGCTGCTGCGTGCCCTCGCCGCAGTCGAAGAGGATCCGCTCTCCGCCGGCCCGCAGCAGCAGCGCGGGAAGCCCGCGCCGCGCGGTGGGCACCGAGCCGGCCGTGCCGGCGAAGAACAGCGAGACGTCCATGGTGTGAACCGAGGTTAGTGGGATGCCGAGACGCTCTGCGCGGCACGCATCAGCAGCCAGGCGCCGGCGGCGGCGACCACCGTCGCCTCGGCGAGCAGGAGGAGCCGGTAGTCGACCAGCGTGACGAGCGCGGCGCCGGCGGCGATCGAGACCATCTGCGGCACGCCGACCAGCACCTCGACGGCGCCGTAGACGCGGCCCTGGAGCGCCGCCGGCGTCGAGCGCTGGAGCAGCGTGAAGAGGGCGACGAGCACCCACGGGACGCCGATGCCGAAGAGGATCAGGCCGGCCAGGACGACCGGGAGCGAGCCGCTGGTCTGGAGCGTCGTGCCGAGCGAGAAGACGATCAGGCCCAGGCCGGCCACCGGCAGCTCACCGGCGCGGCGGATGAGCGGGGCCGCGGTCGGCGCGCCGGCCACCGCGCCCAGGCCCTGCACCGCGAGCAGCACGCCGATGAACGCGGCGTCGCGCCCCAGGCCGACGTCGACGATCTCGAAGGTCAGCGTCTCGGAGAAGCCGACGAACAGCAGGGCCGCCGCGCACGCGATCGTCATGTCGCGCAGCGGCCGGGTGTCGCGCACGTGGCGGGCGCCGGCGGCCAGGTCTCGGTCGGCGGTCGCGGCCGGCCGCGGATCGGGCGTCCGCATCAGCGCGATCGCCGCCGCGGCGAGCACGAACGTGGCGGCGTCCAGCAGCGCCACGACCGCCCCGCCGAACGCCGTGAAGAGCGCCGCGCCCGCGAGCGGCGCGACCAGCCGCAGCCCTTCGCGGACGGTCTGCAGCACGCCGTTGGCGTCCGCCAGCTCCTCCTCGGGCAGCAGGGTGGCCAGCAGCGCCGACTGGCCGGAGCCGAGCACCGTGTACGAGAACCCGTAGGCGGTGGCGACCGCGTAGAGGATCCAGACGTCGCCGCGGTCGCCGACGAACAGCAGCGGCAGCACGGCCGCAGCGGTGGCGAGGTTGGCGACGATGAGCAGCCGCCGGCGCCGCACGCGGTCGACGAGCAGGCCGGACAGCGGCGAGAGCAGCGCCGGCGCCGCGATGAAGAACACGACCATGCCGGCGGCCGCGCTGCTGTCGGTCAGCACCTTCGCCCACACGCCCAGCGCCAGCCACATCGCGCTGTCGCCGAACAGCGACAGCGTCTGGCCCGCGACGTAGAGCCGCATCTCGCGCCGGCGCAGGACCCGGCGCATCAGGGGTCCACCGGGTACACGAACATCGCGAGCTGCAAGGGCCGTGAGCCTTCCGGCCGCTTGGACGGGTCGGCGATGCGCTCGCGGAACCCCCACAGCTTCTCGAGGATCTCGTCGTCGAGCGCCTTCATCTCCTCCGGCGTGACGTACAACGTCATGTCGTTCGTGCCGGTCACCGCGCGCCACTCGTCCGGGAGCCGAGGCGCCTGCTCCAGTCCCGCCCGCGCGCGCGCGAACAGCCGCTCGCGGATGACGCGGGCGAGGGCGCCCGCCGCCAGCGCCGTCTCCGCGTCCTCGTGCATGTCGGTGAAGCGCGTGCCGATCGTGACCGCCCGCCAGGGGCGCCGCCGCCCCGCGCCGCCCTCCGCCTCCTCGACGAAGCCGTACTTGGCGAGCTGACGCAGATGGAAGGAGCAGTTCGACGGGCTCTCCCCGACGTGCTCGGCCGCCTCGGTGGCGGTGAGCTGCCCGTGATGTGTGAGCGCCTCGAGCAGTGCGAGCCGCACCGGGTGTGCCAGCGCCCGCATCGTCAGCGGATCGGTGAGCTCCCGTGCTCCCTCGAAAGCCATGTTTCGAAAGATACCTTTCGACACTTCTGACGTCAAGTCGTTGAGCGAACTCCACGCGCTCCGGCTTGCGGGTTCAGGGTCGCTTGAGGTGTGATGCGGGCGGGCCGCCGCAGGGGCGTGCCCACGTACTTCTAGGTGAGGGGTGAAGGGATGCGCCGAGGAGCGTCGGCAGCCATGGTCGCTGCCTTCTTGGCCTGCGCGTGTGCGCCGGCCGTCGCGTCAGCCGAGGAGGATTGGCTGCGCCCGTACAGAGCCGTCGTCGACGACGGTGACGCGGTCGAGCTCGCAAAGGCGGGCGTCGACCTCGAGCACGCGGGCTACGACACCAGCAAGGACTACGGGCAGGCGATCGGCGTCGTGCTCACGGAGTCCGACGCCAACCGTCTCGAGGCCCGCGGCCTCGAGCTCGAGGAGCTCTCGATGGCCGAGGCCGGCGCGACCGCCGGCAGCCTCGCCGCCGACGAGAGCCCGAATCCGTTCTACAGCGTCTACCGAACGTTCATGGAGCCGGGCGGCATCCACGACGAGATGCTCGAGCTGGCCGCCGAGAACCGCGACATCGTCAAGTACGAGCGGATCGGCACGTCCACGCTCGGCAAGCCGATCGCCGTCCTCAAGGTCACGCAGAATGCGCGCAACGTCGCCGACGGCACGCGCCCGGCCGTCCTCTACTCGTCCAACAACCACGCGCGCGAGTGGATCGCCGCCGAGGTCGAGCGGCGCCTGATGGGCTGGATCATCTCCCACAAGAACGATCCCAAGATCGCCGACCTGCTCGCCCGCACCGAGCTGTGGTTCATGCCGATCCAGAACCCGGACGGCTACGACTACACGTTCACCTGCGGCGTCGGTCCGGCCAACCACCCGTGTGGCGCGGCCGAGACGCCGACCAACCGCTTCTGGCGCAAGACGGTGCGCGACAACGACGGCGACGGGATCTACGGCGAGCCGTCGTCCGGCGGCGTCGGCGACGGCGTCGACCCGAACCGCAACTACCCGGCCAAGCGCGGCATCGACGAGGAGGGCGCCGTCAACCAGACCGGCGGCGAGACCTACCGCGGCCCGTACGCGCTGTCCGAGCCCGAGAACCTCGCGTTCGACCGGCTCCTGCGCAAGATCGACTTCCAGGCCAACGTCAACTACCACTCGGCCGGCCAGCTCCTGCTGACGCCGGTCTCCTACATCACCGACTACGCGCCGGTCGACGCGACCATCTTCAACGCGATGACCGGCACGGACGGCGACGGCGCGGTCGAGCCGTACACGCCGCAGCGCTCGTCGGACCTCTACGAGTCCAACGGCGACACGATCGACAACGGCTACATGAACTACGGCGTGATCGGCTGGACGCCGGAGCTCGACACGTGCGCGACCGGCGGCGGACCGGCGGGCTGCAACCAGTTCGCGTTCCCGGACGACGAGGAGAAGGTCGAGGCGGTCTTCCAGAAGAACCTGCCGATGGCGCTCAACATCGCGCACTCGGCCGGCCAGCTCGACCGCCCGAAGAACTTCGACAACGATCCGACGCAGTACCAGATCAAGGCCACCCACGACATCCAGCCGGCCAGGTTCGACGTGTCGTACGGGGCGACCCAGCAGATCGAGGCGAACGTACGCCGCTCGCTCGGCCCGGTCGACGTGACGGTGGCGATCTCCGGCCCCGGCGGCACGAGCCGCACGGTGACGGCGATCCGCGCGCAGGAGGTCCCGCCCGGCGAGCGCTACGGCGACGCGCCCGGCACGTTCTACAAGCGCGTGCGGATCACGACGCCGGCGAACTTCGCGTCGGCGACGCAGACTCCGCGGCCGGCCACGCCGGGCGACACGGTCGACGTGACGGTGCGCGCGGGCGGTCTCCAGCAGCGGTTCGCCTACCGCGTGGAGGCGGTGCCGGACGCGGGCACGCCGAAGCAGCGCGTGCTCGTCGTCGCGGCCGAGGACTACACCGGGGTGTCGCCGAACCGTGGCGGCGCGTACGACGTCGGGCCGCGGTACCTGCAGCAGCACGTCGACGCGCTGACGGCGGCGGGCTACGAGGTGGAGACGTTCAACGTCGACGCCCCGCCGCTCTCCCCCGCCGGGCAGCCGACGACGCGCAACCCGTCGTTCCTCGGCGTGCTGTCGCACTTCGACGCCATCGTCTGGTACTCGGGTGACGACTTCATCCCGCAGGACGCGACGGAGACCAACCCGCGATACATGTCGAGCGCGACCCAGCAGTCCGGCTCGCAGACGCTGGCGACCTGGGCCCACAAGACGATGATCGCCATGCGCGACTACCTCAACGAGGGCGGCAAGGCGATCGTGGCCGGGCGCAACATCCACCAGTGGCCGACCGGCGGGACCGGCCTGAGCACCACCGGCCCGTACGACTGGGCGCCGGACAAGCTGCCGGGCTTCTTCTATCCGGAGAACAACGCCGGCGACGACGACCTCCCGGGGACCGCGTTCCAGCGCTACCGGGACATCTCCAACGACACGTGGCAGAACTACCTCGGCGTGGTCGGCCGCGGCACGGGCTCGGGCTACGGCGCGAGCACGTACAACGGGCTGGCGATCTCCCCGACCACGGGGAGCATCTTCAGCGGCATGACGCCGTTCACGCCGGACGCGGGCTCGGGCAACGACCCGAACGAGGACGCCAACGGCATCAACGCGCCGCGGGCGAAGTCCCCGACGCGGCTGCGCAACTGGACCGGCATCTCGCCCAACGAGCCGCTGCGCCAGGAGAAGATCGAGCTCGACGTGAGCACCACGCAGACGCAGCAGGGCGGCTTCGCCCTGTCGACGGCGGACACGGTGGTGTTCGGGTTCGGCCTCGAGCAGGTCCCGGCGGCGACGCGCAACGAGCTGGTCGCGCGCTCGCTGTCGCATCTGCTGCCGACCACGGCGGACACCACGGCGCCGTCACCGGTCGCGTTCAAGTGGCCGGCGGCCGACGCCTTCGCCGCAACGACGCGTGACCCGGTGGAGGTCGACGTGACCGCCGCCGACGAGCGCGGCGACATGAAGGAGGTCCGCCTCCTGGCCGACGGCGTGCTCGTCGACACCAAGTACACGTTCCCGTTCCAGTTCCGCTACCGCCCGCAGGCGGCGGACGCCGGCGAGACCGTGACGCTGACCGCCCAGGCGGAGGACAGCGCGGGCAACGTCGCGACGGCGACGCGGACGATCGTCGTCTCGGCGGCGGATGCCGTGGTCGAGTCGCCGATCCCGGTCGAGCCGGGCCCGGCGATCTCCGGCGAGCCGGCCGCGGGCCGCACGCTGGCGTGCTCGAACGGCTCGTGGCTCAACGGGCCGGACGAGTTCGACTACGCGTGGCTCCGCAACGGCCAGGCGATCGCGGGCGCCACGGCCGCGACGTACACGACCACCGCGGGCGATCTCGGCAGGCAGATCCGCTGCCGGGTGACCGCGTCCAACGAGGGCGGCGACGGAGACGCGACGAGCGACTTCGTCATCGTCTCCGGCGGCCCGCAGGGCCCGACCGGCCCCACGGGCCCGACCGGCCCGCAGGGTCCCCAGGGCCCGCAGGGTTCCCAGGGGCCGCAGGGCATCCAGGGCCCGCTGGGCCCGACGGGTCCGACCGGCCCGCAGGGTCCCCAGGGCCCGCAGGGCCCGCCCGGCAGCACCGTGCTGGTCTCCTGCACGCTCTCGAGCACCGGTCAGTCGATCGTGTGCGAGATGAGCACCGTGCAGTCGACCAAGGCGCGGATCCGCGCGTCGGTGCGGCTGGCCGGCTCGAGCCGGACGGCCGTCAAGCAGGGCCGTGACGGCCAGGTGCGGCTGCGGCTCGGCAGCTCGCACCGCATCGCGCGGTCCAGCCGCGTGGTCGTGAAGGTGAACATCGCCGGCCGCACCGCGCGGATGACCGTGCGGCTCGGTCACAAGGCTCGGCTGGCGCTCAGGCGCTAGCAGAGGTTGCGAGTGGGCGGCAGGTCGCCGCCGCCCACCCGCACAGGCGCGGGGCCCCGCTGTACAACGGCGGGGCCCCGTTCGCCTTTAATCGAGCTCGAGCAGCTCGAAGGCGACGCCGCCGTCCCGCACGGTGGCGATGCCCATCGTGTGGTGGGGCGCGCGCCGGCGCTCGGTCGGCGAGCCCGGGTTGAAGATCGCGAAGCCGTCGCGCTCCTCGTGCAGCGGCACGTGCGAGTGACCGAACACCACGGCCTCGGCCTCCGGGAAGCGCCGCCGCAGGCGGGCGAGCCGCCCGTGCGCCGGCCCGCTGTCGTGGACCATCGCGATCCGCACGCCCTCGACCTGCACGATCCGGGTGAGCGGCAGTCGCGCCTGCAGCTCGGCCGAGTCGACGTTGCCGCGCACGGCATGCACCGGCGGCCCGATCGCCTCCAGCTCCGCGAGCACCGACAGCTCCATCAGATCGCCGGCGTGGAGGATGGCGTCGGCGGCCCGGAGCTGCTCCACGCAGGCGGCGGGCAGCGCGCGGCCACCGCGTGGTAGGTGGGTGTCGCTGATCACCGCGAGCCGCGCCACGGTTCGAATCTTCCACCATCGGGCCCGGCGCTAAGCTGCGTCGGCCAGGCGCCCGTAGCTCAGTGGATAGAGCGCTCGCCTCCGGAGCGAGAGGCCGCAGGTTCGAATCCTGCCGGGCGCGTGATGGAGCGCATCCTCGCCGCCGCCAAGGACGGGGACGCCGCCGCGGTGCGCGAGCTGCTCGCCGGCGATCCGTCGCTCGTGGGCGTCGTCGACGTCCACCGCAAGACGCCGCTGCACCTCGCGGCCGAGCACGACCACCCCGAGGTCGCGGAGCTGCTGCTCGGCGCCGGCGCCGAGCTCGAGGCGTGGACGAGCTGGAGCGCCACGCCGCTCGAGTGGGCCGGCGTGCTCGGCAGCCGCGGCGCCGGCGACGTGCTGCTGGCGCACGGGGCGCGGCTGACGCTGGCCTCGGCGGCCGGGCTGGGGCTGTTGGACGAGCTGCCGCGGCTGGCCGGTCACGGCGCCGCCGTGTCGGCCGCGTTCGTGCTCGCCTGCCGCAACGGCCACACCGAGGCGGCGCGGTTCCTGCTCGACACCGGCGCGGACGCGACGCTGCACGACACGCAGTTCAACTCCGACGCGCTCGGCTGGGCGCGCGAGGGCGGCCACGAGCCGGCCGTCGCGCTACTAAGGGGGGTCTGACCCCTCTGTGGTAGTACAGATGTGAACTGTTGTACTACAGAGGGGTCTGACCCCCCTTGGTGTGATGAGGTAGCTTCGAGGGCCATGTTGTGCCTGCTGACGATCCGGCGCCTGAAACCGGGCGCTCACGAGGAGTTCGAGAAGAGCTGGACGCCCGAGCGGTGGCCGCACCAGCTCGTGCGCGCCTACCACGTCCGCAACCAGGACGATCCCGACGAGGTGATCACGGTCGCGTTCTTCGAAGGCACCGAGGAGGAGATCGACGCGATGCGCGACGACCCCGACTGGATGGCCGGCGAGGAGCGCCGCCTGAAGCGGATCGCGCCGCTCGAGGAGTCGATCAGGCTCGCCGGCGTCTACGAGGTCGTCGAGGAGATCGTCCGCGAGGAGTAAGAAGCCGGTGGCGGGCGACGCTAACCACCCTTCGATGGCAGCCATCGCCCAAGTGCCGCGCGACGAATGGCTCACCGCCCTGCACGGCCCGCCCGCCGTGCGCGAGCCGGCGCTCGCGGAGCTGCACGCGCTGCTCCTGCGCGCGGCGCGCTTCGAGCTGGGCCGGCGCCGGACCATGCTGAGCGACGTCTCGTACACCGAGATCGAGGACCTGGCCGCCCAGGCCGCGGACGACGCCATGGTCGCCCTGCTGGGCAAGCTCGACACCTTCCGCGGGGCGAGCCGCTTCACGACCTGGGCGTACAAGTTCGCGCTGCTCGAGGCGGGCGTGAAGGCGCGCCGGCGCGCCTGGCGCGACCGCGAGGTGCCGCTCGAGGACACCGTCACGGACCGCGGCCCGTCGGCGCACCAGGTGCTCGAGGACGCCGAGACGCTGCGCGCCGTCCGCGACGCGATGCACACCGTGCTCACTCCGCACCAGCGGCAGGTGTTCGTCGCCCTGGCACTCAACGGCGTGCCGATCGACGTGCTCGCCGAGCGCCTCGACACCACGCGCGGCGCGCTCTACAAGACGCTGCACGACGCACGCCGGAAGCTGCGTGCCGTGATCGGAGGTGAACGATGAGCCTGCTCGGTCCGACCGGCCCCGAGGTGAGCTGCGAGGAGTGCTTCGAGCACCTCGACGAGTACGTCGAGGGGCGAGAGGTGCCCGGCATGGCCGCCCATCTCGAGGGCTGCCCCGCCTGTCGGGAGGATTACGAAAGCCTGCAGGCGCTGGTAAGGGACGAGAACGGCGGCGCGCCAACGGGGGCATGACAGATTCAAAGACAGCCGCGCAGCAGGCCTTCCTGATGCTGCGGATCGCATTCACGGTCGCGCCCATCCTGTTCGGGCTCGACAAGTTTGCCGAGGTGCTGACCGACGACTGGTCGGCCTATCTCGCCACCGAGGTCGACGACATCATCCCGGGCTCGGCTGACGACGCGATGCTGATCGTCGGCGTGATCGAGGTGGTGGCCGGACTCGTGGTCGCCTTCGCCCCGCGCTACGGCAGCCTGCTGGTGGCCGGCTGGCTCGGCGGCATCATCATCAACCTGCTGCTGGTCGGCGGCTACGGGGACGTCGCGTTGCGCGACTTCGGCTTGATGCTCGGCGCGCTCACGCTCGCCCGGCTGGCCTGGTCGGAGGTGGGCAGCACGTCGACCGCCCAGTCGCGCGTCTTCCACTCGGGCACCGGCGGCTCGGTGCCGGCCTCCGGCACGTAGCGAGAGCGCTCCACCAGCTCCATCTTGTGGATGTAGCGGGGGCAGTTGGGGAACACCTCGCGCGCCCGCACGCGGATCACGAGCGTCGCCCCCGGCCACGACCCGAGCAGCGGGTCGCCGGGGTCGATGCTCGCGGTCCCGTTCAGCCGCAGCCGCTTCTGGCGCTCGAAGGAGATGAACAGCAGCCCCACCTCGGAGTTGACGAGCAGGTTGCCGAACGAGCGGAACATGCCGTTGCCGTCGTAGGCGGGGAAGGCGATGGTGTGCTCGTCGAGCACGCGCACGAAACCCGGCTCGCCGCCCTTGTAGGAGCAGTCCGGCCGGCCCTGCTCGTCGGCGGTCGCAATGAAGAGCATGTCCATCGCCTCGATGAACGCGCGGTCGTCGTCGTCGATGACGTCGTGCACGGTCACGCTCTCGAGCCGGTCGGCGAGCCGCCGCGAGTCGAAGGCGTCCTGCAGGGCCCGGCTTCCCTCGTGGTAGAAGCCGGTCAAGCCCAGTCCATCGGCTCGTAGCCGCTGCCGCGCGGCGCCGAGACGATCAGCACCGCAGCGGGCTCGTCGCCGTGGTTGACGACGGTCCGGCTCAGGTGCGGGTCGAGCCGCGCGAAGGTGCCGGCGGGCGCCTCGATCTCGCGGCCGTCCACCACCAGGCTCGGCGAGCCCTCGAGCACGACGAAGACCTCCTCCTGGTCGCGACCGGTCTCGTCGTGCTCGGGGATCCGCTCGCCGGGCGGGATCTCGACCAGGTTCATGCCGAACGCCCCGAGGCCGAGCGAGCGCCGGGCGAGCAGCCAGTTGCCGGTGCGCTCGAGGTCCTCGCGGCGGCGGATGGTGACGCCTTCGAGATCCATCACATGCCCGGCAGTCTGGTCTCGAACAGGAGGAACCCGGGGCTCGGCATGTCGGAGAAGATGTCCGCGCGGGTCTGCACTCGTGCCTCCGGCATCTCGCCGCGGAGGCGCTCGGCCAGCGCCTCCACCTCCTCGTCGTCCGCCACGCCGACGAGCAGCTTCCCGCGGCGCACCTCGACGGGCCCGTCCAGCCGGCCGGCGAGCGCCTCGAGTGCTGCTTGGTCGTCGGACTCGACGAGCACGAAGTACTCCGGCCCCTCCTCGCCGGCGCGTGGGTCCTCGACGACCTCGCCGCCCTCGGCGTCGAGCCACGCGTCACGCTCCTCGTCCCACACGGTCACGCTGATGTCGGCGGTCAGCCGGTCGGCCTCGATCAGCTCGCGCACGACGCGCTCGGCTTCGTGGGCAGCTGCCAACGACTTCGTGTAGACGTGAAGGCGCGGGCCTTCGCGCGTGACGATCACGCCGCCACCGAGCCGCTCGCGCGCGTGGTCGTCGAGATCGTGCGCGCGCAGCCGCTCGCCCAGCGAGTAGCCGTGGTCCTCGTCGTCGAGGTTGACCTCGACTCGCCATTCCTGGTCGGGAACACTCGTCATCGGTACGACGCTACCCCACTACCGCGCCACAGGGGCGCCTGGTTCGCGCCGTCGTCAGTCGCGCCGGAGCCGGTAGAAGCGCGGGTCGGCGTTCTTCACGTACCGGTAGAGGGGCACCCCGGACACGTCGACCGGGTCCTCGTCGATCACCCGCCAGCCCGGGTAGGCGGCTTCGATGTCGGCGCGGCTCGCGCCCCGGGGCAGCGGCCAGCGCCGCCGCCGCGCCCAGGCCAGCATCAGCAGCGTGGCGCCGGGCGCGGCGGCCTCGGTCACCTCGCGGCCCATCGCGGCACGCTGTGCGTCGGTCAGCTCGTCGTGGAACAGCCCGAGGTCCAGCAGGAAGGGGAAGCCGGAGCCGACGCCGGTGGCCCGAAGCCTTGTCACGTCGCCCTCGACAAGTCGCAACTCGACGCCGGCCTCGTCCGCCCGCTCCCGAGCGCGGCGCAGCGCCTTGGGGACGGCGTCGATGCCCGTGACCTGCCAGCCGCGCCGCGCCAGCTCGACGGCCCAGAACCCGCTGCCGCAGCCGAGGTCGAGCGCAGGACCGTAGGGCGGCTCCTGCCCCGCCTCCTCGCGCTCGAACAGTCCACGGAACCGCGCCGTGACGTCGGGTAGGCGGGTGACCTGCTCCCACGGGGTGATGCCGACCTGGTAGAGGATCCGGTAGGCGACGCTCACGTCTCGAGGTTGACCCGGCGCCACGTCGCGGGCATCGGTGGGACTACCCATTCCCCTACGGGTCTTGCGGCTGCCCGCGCAGCGCATGGGCGACGGCCTCGGCGCGGCTGCGCACGCCGAGCTTGGACAGGATCGCGGCGACGTGGTGCTCCGCCGTGCGCCGGCTGATGTAGAGGCGCTCGGCGATCTCGGCGTCGGTGCACCCTTCCGCGACGAGCGCCAGCACCTCGGTCTGCCGCTGGGTCAGGGCCCCGCCGCCACGGGGCCACGCGCGCCCGCCGGCGCCGAGCCCGCGGAGCAGCTCCGCCGCCCGGTCGGCGTCGCGTACCGCGCCGAGCTGCTGGAAGGTCCCGAGCGCGAGCCGCGCCTCGGCCACCGCCGCGGTGGGCGTTCCGGGCGCCAGCGTCCTGGCGAGCGCGAGCCGCGCCCGGCCGGTCTCGAGCGGGAGGTCGAGCGCCGAGAACTTCTCCACCGCCGCCTGTAGATGCGTCGCGCTGCCGTGCAGCCGCCCCGTGGCGAACTCCGCCCAGGCATCGCCGGCGACCGTCGCGAGTCCGGTGAGCCGCTCGGCCGCCTCCTGGGCGCCGGCGTGATCGCCGCGCTCGAGCCGGATGTCCACGAGCAGGTCGAGCAGGGGCGCAGAGCCGGGGTCGGACGGATGCGCGCTCTCGAGGCAGAGGCGTGCGCGGTCCTCCGCGAGGCTCAGGTCGCCGCGGCCGAACGCGATCGCCGCCAGCAGCCGCTTCGCCGCCGGGTGCCACTCGGCGCCCTCCAGCAGACGCTCGGCCTCCTCGAACCTGCCCTGGCGGACGCGCAGGTCGGCGAGCCGTCCCAGCGGGACCGCGCGCACAGCGCGGTAGCCGCGGTCGAACGTCCGCGCCGCGGCCAGCAGCTCCTGTTCGGCTTCGGCCCAGCGGCCGGTCGCGATCAGGATCCCGCCGTAGTGCGACCGGCAGGTCGGCGGCGCGAAGTCGGTCCAGGCGACGGTCTGGCCGGCGACGGCGAGCCACTGCTCTGCTCGCCTGACGTCGGCGGCGCGCTCGCAGGCGCTGAACAGCCTGCAGTAGATCTCTCCGATCGTGCCGACGCCCGCCACCTCCCCGCCCGAGACGGCAGCCATCGTCTCGTCAAGCAGCGTCATCCCTTCCGCGACGCGCCCGGAGGCGACCAACGACTCGCCCAGCAGCGCCTTGGCGCTGAACTCGAGATCGCGGTCCTCGAATCGCCGGGCGATCTCGAGCGCCGCCACGGCCAGGCGCTCGCGTTCGAGGGCATCGTCGGTGAACGGGGCGCGGTCGAGGGTCAGCCAGCCGTGCGACGCGCACGGCTCGACGTCCTCCAGCAGGCTCTCGGCACGCGCCATCCACCCGTTCGCGGCCGCCGGGTTGCCGTGGACGGCGCCGTGCAGGAACGCCAGCCAGCGAGCGAGCTCCGCAGCCTCGACGCTCATGCCGCGCCGCTGGTAGGCCGCGTACGCGCGCTCCTTCAGCTCGATCGCTCGTGCGTGGTCGCCCTGGTACTGGGCAGCCTGGCTCAGGCCGTCGAGGACCTCGGCGCTCTCCTCGAGCTGCTCGAAGCAGGCGCGCGCCGTGTCCCAGTCGGCTGCCGCGAGTGCCTCCCGACCCGTGCGGAGAAGGTCAGTCACCGCCGCCTCGCCTGCGCCAGCAGTCGCACGCCGGCGGCGAGGCGCTCCGGCGGCTCGCCCGCGAAGGTGATCCGCAGGAACGGGCCGGCCGGCTCCCCCGGGAAGTAGTCGCGGCCCGCGAGCACGAGCACGCCCGCCCGCGCCGCCCGCTCGGCGAGCGCGACGTCGTCCTCGCCCGGCTCGAGCGGCACCCACGCGTGCATGCCGCCGCGCGGCCGCGCGACGGCGATCCCGAGCTCCGAGCGCAGCGCCGCCAGCAGCGCGTCGCGGCGCTCGCGCAGCTCGATCCGGGCGCGGCGCAGATGGCGCGGCCAGCCCGGCGCGGTGACGAGCTCCACCGTCGCCTCCTGCAGCGGGCCGGGCACGAGCGTGCCCTCCACGAGGCGGGTCGGCCGCAGCCGCGCGGCGGCCGGGCCGCGGGCCACCACCGCGCTCAGGCGCAGGCCGGGCGCGGCCGCCTTGGTCAGCGACCGCAGGTAGACGACGTGGCCGTCGCGGTCGCCGTGCAGGAGCGGCGGCGGCGGCGCGCCCTCCAACGCGAGGTCGCGGAACGCGTCGTCCTCGATCACGAAGGCGCCGGCGTCGCGCGCCACCTCGAGCACTTCGCGGCGGCGCTCCGGCGTGAGCACGGCGCCGTGCGGGTTCGCGTAGGTCGGCTGGCAGTAGAAGGCCCGCGCGCCGCTGGCCGCGAAGGCGTCGGCCAGCAGGTCGGGACGGACGCCGTCGGCGTCGCTCGGCACGGGCAGCGGCCGCAGCCCGGCGGCGCGGGCGGCCGCCATCGCGCCGGGATAGGTCGGCGACTCGACGAGCAGCGGCGCGCCCGGCGCGGCCAGCGCGCGCAGGCAGGCGGCGAGCGCGGCCTGGCCGCCGAGGCAGATGATCACGTCGGCCTCCCCCACCCCGCCTCCGACCTGGGCGGCGAACCACGCGCGCAGCGGAGAGATCCCCTCGAGCGGCATCCGGTCCCACGCGCCCGGCCGCCGCGCGGCGCGCGCCAGCGCCTGCGAGAGGGCGCCGAGCGGCTGCAGGTCGGCCGGCAGGTAGCCGGTGCTGAGCACGAGCACGCCGGGCTCGGGCGGGCGCAGCAGCTCGTCGAGCCCGCCCGCGGAAACGGTGCGCGGGCCGAGCGCCACGGTCTGCCAGCCGAAGTCGGGCGCGGCCGGCGCGGCCGGACGCGCCGCCACGAAGGTCCCGCGCCCGGGCCGCGGCTCGAGCAGCCCGCGGGCGGCGAGCAGCGCGACGGCCCGCTGCACGGTGACCGGCCCGACGTTGTGCCGGGCCATCAGCTCGCGCACGGACGGCAGCCGCGCGCCGGGCTCGAGCTCGGCGGCGTGGCGCTCGAGGTCGGCGACGACCGCTGCGAGGCTCACGCCCCCAGAAGCTAGACGGTCTCGCGCGCGAGCAGGAGCCGCTCGACGACGTCCGGGTGCTCCGGACGGCTGAAGAGGAAGCCCTGGGCGGTGTCGCAGCCGGTGGTCTGCAGGTTGCCGAGCTGCTCGTCGGTCTCGACGCCCTCGGCCGTGACCGACAGCCCGAGCGCATGGCCGAGCTCGACCACCGCGTTGACGATCGCCACGTCCTCGGACGAGTGCGGGATCCCGCGCACGAACGAGCGGTCGATCTTCACGCAGTCGACGGGGAAGGTCCGCAGGTACTCGAGCGAGGAGTAGCCGGTGCCGAAGTCGTCGACGGCGATCTTGACGCCGAGCTCCTTCAGCGCGCTGAGGGTCTTCACCGAGGACTCGGGGTCCTCGACGAGCACGCTCTCGGTGACCTCGAGGCAGAGATGGGCCGGGTCCATGCCGGTGCGCTGGAGCGCGGCGGCCACGAGGTCGATCAGGTTGTCGTGCGCGAGCTGGCGGGCAGACACGTTGACGCGCACGACGAGCGGATCGTCCTCGGCGCGCTCGGCCTGCCACTTCTGGGCGAGGCGGCAGGACTCATTGAGGACCCAGGTGCCGATCGGGACGATCAGGCCGGTCTCCTCGGCGAGCGCGATGAAGCGGTCGGGGCCGACGAGGCCGTCGTCCGGGTGCTCCCAGCGCACGAGCGCCTCGAGGCCGACGATGTTGCCGGTCTCGACCGAGACCTCGGGCTGGAAGTAGACGCGGAACTCGTCGCGCTCGAGGGCGACGCGCAGGGCGGCCTCGGTGTGCAGGCGGGTCAGGGCGCGCTGGCGGGTGACCTCGTCGAAGAGCATGAGGCGGCCGCCGCCGGCCTCCTTGGCGCGGTACATGGCCGCGTCGGCGTCGCGGATCAGCTCCTCGACGTCCTGGTCCGGATCGGCGGAGAGCGCGATGCCGAGGCTGGCGGACGAGGTCGAGTCGCCGTGCGCCAGGTGGAACGGCGTGGCGAACGAGCGCAGCACGCGCTCGCCGACGGCGATGGCGTCCTGCTCGTCGCTGATGTCCTCGCAGAGGATCGCGAACTCGTCGCCGCCGAAGCGCGCGACGGTCTCGTGCCGGCGCAGCGAGTTCCGCAGGCGATCGGCGACGGCCTCGATCAGCTTGTCGCCGGCGCTGTGGCCGAGGCTGTCGTTGATGACCTTGAAGCGGTCGAGGTCGAGGAAGAGGACGGCGACGTAGCGGCCGCGACGGCGCTGAAGGCGCTCGAGCGCCTGGCTCAGGCGGCTGTTGAACAGCAGCCGGCTCGGCAGGCCGGTGAGCGGGTCGCGCAGCAGCTGGTTCTCGTTCGTGCGCCAGGCGACGATGTGGGCGGCGCTGGCGGCGAGCACGAAGCCGCCGTGGATGAGCGCCCAGCGCCACGGGTGGGCGATGGCTTCGCCGTGGCTGTAGACCGACGCGGGCGAGATCAGGCCGCCGAGCCCGTGGTGGACGACGACGTAGCCGATCGCCACCAGGAACGGGACCCAGTCCTGGTAGAGCGTCAGGACGCCGATCATCACGAAGAAGTGGAAGTGCGCCTCGATGTAGCCGTTGGACAGGTGCACGAGCATCGCCGAGGCGGTGATGAGGCCGAACGAGGCGGCCACGACACGCAGCTTCATGCTCGCCCACTCCGAGCCGGCGAGCAGCGTCGGCGCGATGAGCAGGGAGCTCTCGAACATCATGTGCGGGACCGACTGGCCCTGGACGAGCCCGAACACCGTCAGGAAGACGACGTGGAACCACATGAGGTACACGATCGTCTGATGACGGCGGCGCCAGATGTGCTCCGGCAGCAGCTGGCCCTGCGGCATCCAGTGCCAGATCGCCTGGACGAGACCACGCACGCGCGAGACCTTGGCCTCGACGCGAAGACCCTCGAGTGCGGCGTCGAGCTCGCTCATGCCGCAACCCGCGTGACAGCTGACCGGAGGAGCTCCATGGCCTGGTTATCGGCAGCAGGCTGCACAACTGTGCATGGCGCGCCTGTCTTGTAGACGAAGCGGCTGCGGGCCTCGTGGTAGCTGCGGTCCTCCCCGAAGAAGCACTCGTGCGAGCGCGCGAGCTCCTCGCTGCGGTAGACGCTGAGCGGCTTGATCTGCTCGTCGGCGGCGCGGCGGCAGCGCTTGTCCTCCAGCCACCGCGCGTGGTCGTCGCTCGAAGCGAGCCGCTCGGCGAGCCCGCTGACCTGGGCCAGGAAGCTCTCCGCGTCGTCGCCGAAGGCCTCGTCGAGCATGCCGATCTCCACGGCACGGCGGGTGCCAATGGCCCGGAACGGCGCCGAGGTCAGCTCGTCGGTCAGCTCCTGGCCGATGCGGCGCGGCATCAGGTACGTGAAGTACTCGGAGCCGTAGAGGCCGCCCATATGCTGGTAGTAGGGGTTCAGCACGACGTCCGTGCGGGCCACCACGTGATCGGCGGCCATCGCGAACGGGACGCCGCCGGCGGCCGCGTCGCCCTGCAGCGCCGAGATCACGAGGTGCGAGTCGGTCTCCACGATCTCGCGCACGACGTCGTCGATCGCGTGCAGGTTGTGCCACGACTCGGTGGCCGGGTCCTGCGCCGCCTCGATGACGTTGAGGTGGATGCCGTTGGAGAAGAAGTCGCTGCCGCCGCAGAGCACGATCACCTTGGTGGTGCGGCGGCTGCGCGCGTAGCGGTAGGCCTCGAGCAGCCGCCGGGACTGGGCGGTGCTCATGGCGCCGTTGTAGAAGTCGAACTCGAGATAGCCGACGCCCGCGTGCTCGGTGTAGGCGATCTCGCGCCACGTGTGCCCCTCGGGGATCGGGGCGTGGACGGGGACGTCGATCTCCGGCGCGTCGAGCGTGATGCCGGCCAGCTCGAGCGCGCGGACGGCCGGCAGCTTGAAGTGGTCGGGGCGCTTGAGGTGCGTGATCCAGACGGCGCCGTCGACCGTGGCGCGGCAGATGCCGCCGTGGCGGGTGGCGATGATCTCGCCGGGCAGGCCGCGCAGCCCGCGCTCGCGGTGGACGCCGAAGAGGTGGAACTCCTCGCCCTCGATCGTGTCGAGCACGCCCGGGTGGCCCTCGGCGGCGCGGATGCGGCGGACGACCGTGTCGGTGGAGTCGGCCGTCCAGTCGATCGCGCGCTCGGGCTGGCGGATCAGCGGCCGCGGCCGGCCGACGACCTTCGCGTCGGCGTAGTCGAGCCGGCGCGGCGTGTCGCCGCGCTCCAGTGCGGACATCGCGTCGAGCAGCGAGGCGATCGCGGCGCGGCGGACCTCGTGGCGGTAGATGCTGCTCTTGCCGGTCTCGCGCGTCCGGAAATTGTTCGTGCCCCAGATGTCGCCGCCGTCGACCTCGGCGCTCGCCTCCAGCACGGTGACGCCCCACTCGCCCATGCCGAGCTCGATCGACCAGTCGAGCGACGACGGGCCGCGGTCGCCGACCGGGCCCGGGTGCACGATCAGGCAGCGGTGTGAGGCGAAGATCGACTCGGGGATGATCTTCTTCAGGATCGGGCAGACGATGAGCTCGGGCCGGTGGCGCTCGACGGCGATCTCCATCGCCTCGCCGGTCTCGACGACCTCGACGTCGACCGTGTGGCCCAGCTCGGTCAGCGCGATCTGCGCGCGCTGGCTCAGGCTGTTGTGGGCCGAGACGAGGAAGAGGATGCGGAGCGGGTTGGCCGACTGCTGCACCGGCGCCTCGCCACGCAGCGGGTTCGGGCCCCGCCGGAGGGCGGCAGTGAGGCTGGTGGCGTCGGTCACGCTCCGGTAATCGGCACCATGGGGTCAGCACCCCATCGGCCGATCGTCCAGAATGCCGCGCGTGAACGAGCTAGAGCTGCTCCGCGAGGTCATCGAGATGGGCGTCGAATCGGCCGCCGGCGAAGGCGGGCCCTTCGGAGCGCTGGTCGCGCTCGAGAACGGCCGGGTGGTCGGCCGCGGCACGAACCAGGTGGTCAGCGAGGGCGATCCAACGCTGCACGCCGAGGTGGTGGCGATCCGCGAGGCGTGCCGGACGCTGGGCACGCACGACCTGTCCGGCGCCGTGCTCTACGCGAGCTGCGAGCCGTGCCCGATGTGCTTCGGCGCCGCGTACTGGGCGCGCGTGGACCGGATCGTGCACGCGGCCAGCCGCGCCGACGCGGCGGCCGCCGGGTTCGACGACGCGGCCATCCACGCCGACGTCGCCCGGCCTCCACAAGAGCGCGAGCTGGCCACGGTGCAGCTCCTCGCCGAGGAAGGCTGGCGCCCGTTCGCGGCGTGGGAGGCCAACCCCGCGCGCACGCCGTACTAAGAGGGGTCAGACCCTTCTGTACTACCACAGTCGCGATCTGTACTACCACAGAGGGGTCTGACCCCACTTAAGCATTGCGGCTTGCCGCCGAATCACCGGGTGTGAGCATCGACACCGCGATGGCGCGCATCGCCGCGCTGCAGACGTTCATGGCGCCGCCCGCGCCCGCGTCGGCGCCTGTCGCCGCGCCGACCGCGGTGCAGGGCACGTCGTTCGCGGCCACGCTCGCGCAGGCGACCGCTTCCACTTCGCAGGCGACGCCCGGCTCCTATCCGCACCTCACCGGCGACCTCGACGCCAACCCCGAGCTGCTGCGCCGGCTCGAGACCGTGGCCGCCGCGCGCGGCGAGACGTGGAAGATCAACAGCGGCCTGCGCACCCACGCCGAGCAGCAGGTGCTGTGGGACGCCCGCGGCTCCAACCCGTTCCCCGTCGCCCGCCCCGGCACCTCGAACCACGAGTCCGGGAACTCCGCCGACGTCAGCGTCAACGGCCGCCCGATCCAGGACGTGGTGCCGGCCGCCGAGCTGATCCGCGCCGGCATCCGGCCGCTGGCCGGCGACGCCGTGCACGTCGATCTGGCGTAACTTCCTCCGCACGTCCGCGGAGGAGGAGCGATGTACGACTACGTGATCGTCGGCGCCGGGTCGGCGGGCTGCGTGCTGGCCAATCGCCTCAGCGAGGACCCCGACGTGCGCGTGCTGCTGGTCGAGGCCGGGCCGCCCGACACGGCCGACTTCATCCACATCCCCGCCGCGTTCAGCGCGCTCTTCCGCACCCAGCACGACTGGGACCACATGACCGGCTGGGAGCCGGGCGCCAACAACCGCCGCATCTACCTGCCGCGCGGGCGCATGCTCGGCGGCTCGTCGTCGCTGAACGCGATGATCTACATCCGCGGCAACCCGCTCGACTACGACGAGTGGCGCGACGCCGGCTGCACCGGCTGGGGCTGGGACGACCTGCTGCCCTACTTCAAGCGCGCCGAGGACAACGAGCGCGGGGCGAGCGAGTTCCACGGCGCCGGCGGGCCGCTGCCCGTCAGCGAGGCCCGCGCGCGCAGCGTCATGTGCCAGGCGTTCCTCGAGGCGGCCGAGGCGATGGGCCTGCCCGCCAACGACGACTTCAACGACGGCGAGCAGGACGGCTTCGGCTGGTACCAGGTCACCCAGCGCGACGGCCGCCGGGCGAGCACCGCAGTCGCGTATCTGCACCCGGTCGCCGAGCGGCCGAACCTGACGATCGAGACGTACGCCCAGGTGCTCAAGGTCGCCTTCGACGGCGCCCGCGCGAGCGGCGTGGTCGCCCAGCGCGCGGGCGAGCTGCTCGAGTGGCGCGCCGAGCGCGAGGTGATCGTGTGCGGCGGCGCCTACAACTCGCCGCAGCTGCTGGTGCTGTCGGGCATCGGGCGGCCGGAGGAGCTCGAGCTGCTCCAGATCCCGCTCGTCGCGGAGTCACCCGAGGTCGGGATGAACCTGCAGGACCATCCGACCGCCGGCGTGACGTGGTTCTGCCAGGACGAGGTCTCGCTCAAGGACGCGCTCAACGACGCGAACCTCGCGCAGTGGATGCAGGGCCAGGGTCCGCTGACCTCCAACCTCGGAGAGAACGGCGGCTTCGTGCGCACGCGCGACGACCTGCCCGCGCCCGACGTCCAGTTCCACATGGTCCCCGTCGTCTTCGAGGAGGAGGGCCTGCTCGCGCCGCCGGCTCACGGCTTCACGCTGTCCGCCTGCGTGCTCAAGCCCCAGTCGCGCGGCATGGTCGCCGTCACGACGCCGGACCCGACGGCCAAGCCCTTCATCGTCCATGGGTACTACACGGTCGAGGACGACGTGCGCTCGGGCGTCGCCGGCCTGCGGATGGTCATGGACTTCGTGCGCCAGGCCCCGCTCTCGCGCTACGCGCAGACGCCCAACCTCGTCCCGGCCGGTGACGACGACGACGCGCTCGAGGCGCACATGCGCCAGAACTGCCAGACCATCTACCACCCGGTCGGCACGTGCCGCATGGGCGCCGACGAGACCTCGGTGGTCGACCCCGAGCTGCGCGTGCGCGGCGTCGAGGGGCTGCGCGTCGTCGACGCGTCGATCATGCCGAGCGTCACACGCGGCAACACCAACGCGCCGGTCATCGCGATCGCCGAGCGGGCCGCGGACCTGATCCGCGGGCGCTCAGAGCTCGCGCCAGGCCTCGCGCTCGGCAGCGAGGCCTGAGCAGCACGACGTCCCGCCGCAGTGCGGGCACGTCGCAGCCGACGCGGCGGACACCCAGCCGGGGTCGCCGAGGGCGGGATCCCAGTCGAGGTCGGGCGCGCCGAGCGCCCAGGTCTCGAAGACCTGGCCGCACTTCGGGCACTCCACGGTGAGCCGCTCGGTCGCGGGCATCACCGGCAAGGTAGTTCAGCCCAACAGGGCGCGCAACTGGCGCTGGACCGCCGGCCGCAGCCAGGACGTGTCGGGGTCGCCGGCGCTCAGCACGCTCAGGCGCAGGCCATCGAGCGCGGCGACCACCAGCCGCGTGTCCAGGTCCGGCGTGATCGTGTGCGAGTTATCGAGCACTCGCTCGCCGAGCGCGCGCAGGCTCAGGCCCCACTGCTCGTGCACCTCGTGCGCCTCCGGCCGCCCGAGCAACTCGATCTGCAGGCGGTAGAGGGCGACGGCCACGTCGCGCTCGCCGTTGACCTGCTCGAGCAGCCAGTCGGCCAGCTCCTCGGCCCACGCGGAGGGGTCGAACTCGTCGCCCCCGAGACGGTCGGCGATCGCCATGATCCGCGCCACCTCTCGGTGCGCGGTCCAGCGCAGGGCGGCGACGAGGATGTCGGTTTTGGTGGCGTAGTGCCACGTCGTCGAGGACAGCGCGACGCCGGCCTCGCCGGCCACGCGGCGGTGGGTCACGGCGGAGATCCCCTCGCGCGCGACGATCCGGACCGTGGCGGCGATGATCGCCTCGCGCACGCGCTCGGAGGCCTCGGCGCGCGTCCTCGTGGCGGCGGGCACGGCGCCATCGTAGCCGGTACGGGCGTACTTGCAAAGGGAGTACGCTCGTACTAGGATCCGCGCGCTCCATGGCCGACCGCCCGACCACACGACGCTCCTTCTTCGGCCTGGCGGGCGGCACCGCGCTGCTCTGCACCATCGGCGGCGAGGAGGTCGTGGTCGACTCGCCGGAGTCGCTCGGCAAGGCCGATGCGGCCGCCGCCCGGGTGCGCAGGCCGCGCGGTGCGGCGGCGCAGGACGTGCCGCAGATCCAGCCCCAGCCGGGCGGTGTGCGACGCGAGTACTGGATCCAGGCGATGACGCGGCGCCGCAGCATCGTCCCCACCGGGCGCGACGACTGGCACAACCGCGCGATCCCCGGCCGGCACGTCTTCCGCGCGTACACCTACGCCGAGACGACGCCCGGGTTCGCCGCGGTCAAGCCCGCGTCGGCCTTCCCGGGCCCGACGCTGTACGCCGAGGTCGGCGACGTGCTCGTCGTGCACTTCCGCAACGCCGACCGCGCGCTGCGCCAGGCGGTGACCATGCACCCGCACGGCGTCAAGTACAACCCCGAGTACGACGGCGCCTACATGGGCGAGTACACGCGCGCCGGCGGCTTCGTGGCGCCGGGCGAGTCGTTCACCTACCAGTGGGAGTGCACGCCCGACTCGGTCGGCTCGTGGCCCTACCACGACCACGGGCCCAACCACACGCTCAACACCTTCCGCGGCCTGTTCGGGATGCTCCACATCCGGCCCAAGGGCGCGCCGCTACCGGACGTGCACCAGGCGCTGTTCGTGCACCAGCTCTCGCCGCCCATCACCGGCCTGCAGCGCAACTACCAGTGCATCAACGGCCGCGCCTACGCCGGCAACACGCCGACCCTGCGCTCGCGCGTCGGTCAGACGGTCGAGCTGACGGCGTTCGGCATGGACAACAACTTCCACACGTTCCACATCCACGGCCACCGCTGGAAGGATCCGGCGGGGCAGTTCGTGGACAACCCGTCGATGGGGCCCAACGAGCATGTCACGGCCCGTTTCGTCGAGGACAACCCGGGCCGCTGGCTCTACCACTGCCACGTCTTCTCCCATCAGGACACGGGGATGACGGGCTGGTACGTCGTCGACCCGTAGAACCCTAGGGGGACACTTGCGCATCACGATCGCCGTTCTCGCTGCCGTTCTGCTCGCGCCCGCCGCGGCGAGCGCGCAGACCTATCCGGAGCCGAAGGAGCCGGGCAAGGTCGCGCCCAAGCCGCCGCGGCCATACGCGACGCACACCGTCTGCAAGAAGAAGAACCGCTGCGACTTCCGCAGCATCCAGAAGGCGGTCAACGCCGCGGACGCCGGCGACACGATCAAGGTCAAGCGCGGCGTCTACCGCGAGGCCGTGCGCATCGACGGCCGCAAGAAGCGCTACCTGAAGCTGATCGGCAATCCGAGCCGGCCCGGCCGCGTCGTGCTCGAAGGCTCGGGCAAGAAGCAGAACGGCATCGCCGTCAACGACGCCGACGAGGTCACCGTCGACGGCTTCAAGGCGCGCCACTACCGCGCCAACGGGTTCTTCTTCACGAACCTCAACGGCTACACGATGAACCACCTGGTGGCGCAGCAGACCGGGGTCTATGGCCTGTACGCGTTCAACACCATCGGCGGGCGGATCCTCAACTCCGAGGCCTACTACGTCAACGACGGCGCCTTCTACATCGGGCAGACGCCGCCGCAGGACAAGCCGAAGCAGACGCTCGTGCGCAACGTGGAGGGCTGGGGCAGCCCGATCGGCTTCAGCGCCACCAACATGCGCTACGTGACGATCACCAAGAGCCGCTTCTACAACAACGCGGTCGGCATCGTGCCCAACGCGCTCGACTCGGAGAAGTTCCCGCCGGACGAGCACAACGTGATCGTCGACAACGACATCTTCTGGAACAACCTCAACTTCCACGAGGGCGACCCGCCGTTCGAGCCGCGCGAGGAGGGCACCGCCGCGCTGGTGCCGATCGGGACCGGGATCCTGCTGCTCGGCGGCCGCGACCACCGGATCGAGGACAACCGGATCTACGGGAACTTCCTCGGCGGCATCGCCGCGATCGACAGCATCCTGCTGGCCGATCCGGCCACGAACACGCTCGACCGCAACGTGGTCCGCGACAACCTGTTCGGGCTGGGCGGGAGCGACGTCAACGGCTACGACGTCGTCTACGACGGCAGCGGCTCGGACAACTGCTTCACGCTCGGAGCGACGGACACCACGTTCCCGGCCGACCGCTCGACGGTCGGCTTCTGCGCGCAGGGCAAGAACCTGTTCAGCAAGACGGCCCAGGACCAGATGGTCGCCTGGACCGGCACCGGCGCCCTCGCCGGCTGGAACAAGCACGCCCATCCGGCCAAGCAGGGCTACAAGCCGCTGGAGGACTTCAAGCCGTGAGAGCGGCAGCAGTGCTCCTGACCGCCGGCGTCGCGCTCGTGTGCGCGGCGCCGGCGCAGGCCGCCACCAAGACCGTCCGGATCTACGACAACTACTTCCTCAAGGACGATCTGACCGTCAAGCGCGGCGCGATCGTCAAGTGGCGCTGGCCGGGCGTCTACGAGGCGGGCGACGTGCACGACGTCAAGCTCAAGTCCGGACCCAAGGGCGCGAAGAAGTTCCACTCCGAGGCGGCGGCGACCGACTTCACCTTCCGGCGCAAGCTCAAGGTCGCGGGCAAGTACCGGATCGTCTGCACCCTCCACGAGGAGATGACGATGAAGATCCGGGTCAAGCGCTAGCAGCGCTCGAGCTCGTCGGCATAGAACTCCAGGTAGTCCTCCCAGTGGCGGTCCCAGTAGTCGCGGTCGTGGCCGCCCGGCCAGGTGTGGGCGGTGACGTCCGCGCCGGCCGCCTCGAGCGCCGCGAGGAACGCCTCGTCGCCGGGCCGGAACGGATCGCGGTCGCCGGCGTCGAGCCAGACCGGGATGCCGGCGAGCGCCTCCGCGCCTGCGATCACGTCGTGGCGGGCGAAGTCCTCGGCGTCGTCGAACGCGCCCGGCGCCGTCTCCCCCGCGGTGCGCCACAGCGCAGGTGAGTGGCCGCCGACCGCGCAGAAGCGGTCCGGGTACAGGCGCGCGAGGTCGTAGGCGCCGAAGCCGCCCATCGAGATCCCGCCGATCGCCACGCGATCGCGGTCGGCGCCGCCGAGTGCCGCGACCTGCGGGATCACCTCCTCCATCACGTAGCGCGCCCAGTCGCCGTCGGCGCGGTCGTGCCAGTAGGAGTCGTCGCCGCCGTCCGGGAGGGCGACGACCGGCGCGCGGTCGCCCAGGTCGTCGAGCACTTCGAGCAGCGACTCGTCGGCATAGGTGTCCGCGTCGTCGCCGCGCCCGTGCAGGAAGACGAGCATCGGGCGCAGCCGCGGCCTGCCGCCGGGCACCAGGAACCTGACGGGCATGTCACGACCCACGGCGCGGCTCTCGACGTCGAATTCCTGGACGGTGGCCCCCGGCGGATTCGCGAGATCCTCGGCGTCGCTGCCGCAGCCGCACAGCAGCGCGGCGGCGATCACGGCGAGGAGCGCTCTGGCCACGCGCGACACCGTAGCCCGCGCTTCCGTCCGCCACGGGGACTACCGTCGCCGGGCATGGCGCTGTCCGCCTGTCCGAGCTGCGGCTCGAGCTTCCTCCAGCCGCTGCGCTGCGAGCCGCATGGCGAGGCGGACGTGCTGGTCGACCTGCGGTGCCCCGAGTGCATGACCCACCTGCAGGCGCCGTTCTCGCGCGCCGACATGGCGGAGCTCGACCGCCTGCAGAGCGCGTGGCGAGAGGAGATCGTCGCCGCCTACGAGCGCTCGGTCACCGAGAGCATGGAGGCGCTCGCCGTCTCGCTCGTGGCGGCGCTCGACCAGGACCTGATCGGAGCGGACGACTTCGCGCCGCTCCCCCGCCGCGCGGCCTAGACGACCGGTTCGAGCGTCCCGAGCGCCACGTCGAAGCGCGCGTTCGCGATGCGGCAGACGGGCGGGCAATCGGGGCCGTTCGGCCGCACCGTGCGCACGGGTATCTGCTCGTCCGCGCGAGCCACCGTGCGCCCGTTCCGGCGCATCGTCAGCGTGACGCGCACGCGGTCGCCGGGCGATTCCGGGAGCGGGATGCCGAGCGCCACCGGCGCCCGGCCGCGGCTGACGGAGGTCTGACAGCGGCCCTCGACGCACATCCGCACCTCGACCCGCCCGCGCGGGGCGCGCGCGAACTCGACCTGGGCGACGTTCGAGCAGCCGATCTCCGTGCAGGCCAGCCCGTCGGCGGGAGCGGTCGGGGTCGCGGTCGCCCGCGGCGCGTCGCCCCCGCCGTCGTCGCCGCAGCCCGCGAGCGCGACCAGCGCCGCGGCCAGGGCGCCGGCGATCCGCACGTCAGCCGCCGGCGACCGCGGGCAGGATCGTCAGCTCGTCGCCGTCGGAGACCGGTGTCTCGAGGCCGTCGAGGAAGCGGATGTCCTCCCCGCCGAGGTAGACGTTGACGAAGCGGCGCAGGCCGCCGCCGTCGTCGGCGATCCGCTGGCGCAGCTCGCCGTGCTGGGAGTAGAGGCTGTCGAGCGCCTCGCCCACCGTCGCTCCGTCGACCTGCGCCTCGGTCGCGTTGCCGGCCGCTTCGCGCAGCTGCGTCGGCAGCTTGACGGTGACCGACATCACGCCACCCCCGCGCTCGCGAACGCCGCCTCGAACTCGTCCAGCGACGGCGCGATCTCCGTGACCTCGAAGGTGCCGCGCACGGTGTCGGGCGTCTTGAGGCCGTCGCCGGTGATGTAGGCGACGACCCGCTCGGCGGGATCGATGGCGCCCGCGGCGGCGAGCTTCGCAAGGACCGCGGTGGTCACGCCGCCGGCGGTCTCGGTGAAGATTCCCGTCGTCTCGGCGAGCAGGCGGATGCCCGCGCGGATCTCGTCGTCGGTCACGCTCTCGATCGCGCCGTTCGTCCTCTGCGCGAGCTCGACGGCGTACGGGCCGTCCGCCGGATTGCCGATGGCCAGCGACTTGGCGATCGTGTCGGGCTTGACCGGGCGGCAGACGTCGGTGCCGGCGGCGAACGCCTGGGCGACCGGCGAGCAGCCCTCGGCCTGGGCGCCGCACATGACCGGCACGTCGCCGTCCAGCAGGCCGGCGTCGATGAACTCCTGGAAGCCGCGCGCGACCTTGGTGAACAGCGAGCCGGAGGCGATCGGCGCGATCACGCGGTCGGGCATCTCCCAGCCGAGCTGCTCGGCGGTCTCGAAGGCGAGCGTCTTGGAGCCCTCGGCGTAGTAGGGCCGCACATTGACGTTGACGAACGCCCACGACGGCCGCTCTCCCGCCACCTCGGTACAGAGCCGGTTGACGGCGTCGTAGTTACCTCGAATGGCCACGATGTTGGTCCCGTAGGCGCCGGTGGCCAGCACCTTCTCCTCCTCGAGGTCGGACGGGATGAAGACGTAGGACGGCAGCCCGGCCGCCGCCGCGTGCGCGCTCACCGCGTTGGCGAGGTTGCCGGTGGAGGCGCAGGCGATCGTCTCGAACCCGAGCTCTTGCGCGCGGGCGAGGGCCACGCTGACCACGCGGTCCTTGAACGAGTGCGTGGGGTTCGCCGTCTCGTTCTTGACCCAGAGCTCCCGGATCCCGAGCCTCTGGGCGAGGCGGTCGGCGCGGACGAGCGGGGTCCACCCGGTGGGCAGCGCGCTGCGCGGCGGGCCCTCCAGCGGGAGGAAGTCCGCGTAGCGCCAGAGCGTGTGCGGACCCGCCTGGATCCGGCGCTTCAGCTCATCGGGCGTGCCGCCCGGCGGCCGGTAGGCCACCTCCAGCGGTCCGAAGCAGAGCTCGCACACGTAGCGCGCGTCGAGTGGATAGGTGGTGGAGCACTCCTTGCACTTCAGGGCATCTGCCGGCACTGAAAAAAACCTCCGCCCGGGGTTCGCGGCGAAGGTTCGAGGAGAAGCCCTGCGCCACATCTCCCAGGCCGTCGTCTTGGAGCCTGATGGAATTGCCACCGTTTCCCGCTTGCGCGGGATGGTTGGCGGGGTTTCATAGGGCCAGTCCCTCCACCCCTCTGGATGCGTACTGCTATGTGCGGGATAACGGTACCACGCGTAGAATCCTTTAGGCGATGCCCCTTACCGAGGATCCCCTCAGTTATGCCGAGCCTGCCGCGTTCCCCGTTCGGACGCCGCTCGGCGCGGGCCCGCGCCGCTGCTGAGATCGTCGTCGAGCACAACGAGCCGCGCGCCGAGGTCGTCGAGGCGCCCGGTCTGCGCTGGGTCAACATCGAGCGCCCCCGCGCCGCCGACCAGGCCTGGCTGGAGGAGCGGTTCGACTTCCATCCGCTCGACTACGAGGACGTCTTCTCGCGCAACCAGCGCCCGAAGGTCGACGAGTACGACGACTACCTGTTCATCGTCCTGCACTTCCCGCGCTACGACAAGTCGGTCGGCCGGCTGAACGCGGCCGAGGTCGACCTCTTCGTCGGGCCCGACTTCCTCATCACCATCCCCAACGAGCCGCTGCAGCCGATCGAGTACCTGTTCGAGCGCTGCCGGACCAACGAGGAGGTCCGCGAGCAGCTCTTCTCCAAGGGCCCGGCCTTCCTGCTCTACCGGATCGTCGACGAGCTGGTCGACTCCTCGTTCCCGATGCTTCGCAAGATCGGCAACAAGCTGGAGCGGCTCGAGGAGGAGATCTTCGAAGGCAACTCCGCCGAGGTCGTGCGCGACATCTCCAACGTCAAGCAGGAGATCATCAACTTCCGCAAGGTGATTCGCCCGCAGCGCGCCGCCATCCAGGACCTCGAGCGCAACAAGGCGCCCTACATCGCCGAGGACTACGACGTCTACTTCGAGGACATCAACGACGCCTCCGAGCGCGTCTGGGACATGCTCGAGAACTACAAGGAGGTCGTCGAGGCGCTCGAGGACACCAACGAGTCGCAGATCGCGCACCGGACGAACGAGGTCTTCCGGGTCCTGACCGCGATCTCGGTGATCGTCCTGCCGCTCACCCTCGTGGCGAGCATCTGGGGCATGAACGTGCACGTCCCCGGCGAGAGCGACACGCTCGCGTTCTACCTCGTGCTCGGCGTGATGCTCGGCATCCTCGTCGGGTCGATCCTGTACTTCCGCCGCCGGGGCTGGCTGTGACGGACGCGGCGCTGGCGGAGCGCCGCCTCGCGGAGGTCGCCGCGCTCGAGAAGCCGGCGCAGGCCAAGCGGATGCTGATCATCGTCAATCCGTACGCGACGGCGATGTCGGTGCGGCTCAGGCACCTCGTGGTCTACGCGCTCCAGGGCCGCTACGACGTCGAGGCGATCGAGACCGAGCGGCGCGGGCACGCGATCGAGCTGGTCACCGCGGCCATCGGGCAGGCGTTCGACGTCGTCGTGGCCTTCGGCGGCGACGGCACCGTCAACGAGGCCGCCAACGGGCTGGCCGGCACCGGTACGCCGCTCACCGTGCTGCCCGGCGGCTCCAACAACGTCTTCTGCAAGATGCTCGGCATCCCCAGCGACCTGGTCGACGCCACCGAGCACCTGCTGCGGCTGGCCGACCGCTGGGAGCCGCGCGCCGTCGACCTCGGCCGCGTCAACGGCCGCTGGTTCACGTTCGCCGCCGGCTTCGGGCTCGACGCCAGCGTGGTCGAGCGCGTCGACGCCCATCCGCATCTGAAGGCGCGCTTCGGCGCCTGGTACTACGCCTCGGCCGCGGTCGGGGTGTTCCTGCGCAGGTACGTCGTCAACCCGCCCCGGATCGAGATCGAGACCGGCGGCGAGACGGTGCGGGGCGTGAGCGCCTTCTTTCAGAACGGCGAGCCGTACACGTACTTCAAGGCGCGGCCCGTGAACCTGGTCGAGGGCGCACGGCTCGACTCCGGCGATCTCGCCGGCGTCATGCTCACGCGCGCACGGCCGTACGACGTGCCCACGGTCACCTTCCGCGCGCTCTCGGGCGCCGCCCGCATCGCCCGGCACCGCGGCATTCACGCGTTCTCGGGGCTGCGGGAGGCGACCCTGCGCTCGGTCGACGGGCGGCCGGTGCCGCTCCAGGTCGACGGCGACCACATGAGCGACGAGACGGTGGCCGAGCTGTCGGTCGCCTCGGGCGCCCTGCATGTGGTGAGCTGAGCCGCGCGCCGTGAAGCGCGCGGCTCGCTCGCATGTCGCTCAGGCGGTCGTCAGCTGCCGCCCTCCCGTTCCGATCATGAGGGCCATGGCGCCCAGCAGGGCGACCAGCCAGAGCAGGAGCCCGGTGAACGGGAGGTCGCCGGCCTGGGCGCCGAACTCGCGCCGCGTCGTGACCGTGCCCGATCCCGGGTTGTCCCCGAACTCGCCCTGCCGGCCGCGGCTCGGACCGCCGTCGGACGGCCCGCCGCCACCACCGCCGGCACCCGCGTCGTCCGAGTCGTCGCCGGGCGGCGAGGCCTGAGGCGGCGAGTCGGTCCCGGGACCGGTCGGCGGGGTGCCGTCCGGCGTGGTCGGCGTGTCGGTGCCGGGCGGCGTGTCGCCGCCGGGGCCCGTGGCATCGCCGCCGCTGCCGGGCGACAGGATCGTGATCGGCGTGTTGCCGGTCACGGGCGTGTTGGCCGTCAGGCCGGGCGTGATGCGCGGCGGCAGGACCTGGAGGGCGCCGGTGGAGTCACCGGTGCCCTGGTCGCCGCCGGACCCGCCGGCCTCCGGCGGCGCCGCCGTGGCGCTGCCGCCGGAGCTCGTAGCGTCGTCGCCGCTGTCGGGCGAGGCGATCGTGACCGGCGCGTTGGCCGTCACGGGAGCCGCCGCGGCCGCGCCCGGCGAGGCGTCCGCCGATCCGACCTGCGCCGACCCGGACGAGCCGGTCGCATCCTGCTCACCGCCGGCAGCCGTGCCGCCGGCTCCCGAGTCGGATGACGCGCCGGTGTCGCCGGTCTGCGTCGCGTCCCCGCCGCTGTCCGGCGAGAGGACGGTGATCGGTGCGTTGGCGACCACCGGCGCCGCTGCCGCGACGCCCGGCGACACGCCCGCCGATCCGACCTGCCCCGACCCCGAGGAGCCGGAGGCGTTCTGGTCGCCCGTGGAGTCGCCGGAGCCCGCCGTCGAGGCCGTGGCCTGCGACTCGCCGTTCTGCGCGGCGTTGCCGCCGCTGTCCGGCGAGAGGACGGTGATCGGCGCGTTGGCCGTCACCGGGGCGTCGGCCGCAGCGCTCGGCGACACGCCGACCGAGCCGACCTGGGCCGCGCCGGACGAGCCGGTCGTGTCCTGGTCGCCGGTCGTGGTCGAGCCCTCGCCCGTCGAGGCCGAGGCGCCGCCGCCGCCGGACTGCGAGGCGTCGCCGCCCGAGCCGGTGTCGTCGTCGTCGTCGGCGCCGGCGGGCTGCGAGGCATTGCCGCCGCTGTTCGGCGAGGCGACGGTCACCGGCGCGTTGGCCGTGACCGGCGCGTCGGCCGCCGCGCTCGGCGAGGTGCCCACGTTGCTGACCTGGGCCGCGCCGGACGAGCCGCTGGTGTCCTGATCGCCACCCGAGGTGGACGTGCCGCCGGCCGAGGCCGAGGCCCCGGAGCCGCCGGACTGCGAGGCGTCACCGCCGCTGTCGGGCGAGGCGACGGTGATCGGCGCGTTGGCCGTCACCGGTGCGTTCGCCGCGGCGCTGGGCGCCACCTCGGTCGCCCCCACCTGGGCGGCGGCCGTTGAGTCGGTTACCTGCTGTGGCGCGTCCTGGGCGCTCGCCACGGCCGGCGCGAACGCCAGGCCGAGCGCCGCGGCGGCCACCGCACATGCTCTTCGAATCATCTTGATCTGGTACTCCCTTCCAAGTCTGCGTTGAACGACTGAGCGCCGCAGGACGGCGCGTTGTGTGGCCAGCCGGACGGCTAGCCGGGTCGTTCAGGCAGCGCGAGGAAGGGCGACGCGGGGGCCGAAGCCGGGCGGAGCCAGACGAGCACTCCCGGTCGCTGGGAACCGAAGATCATGAAGGCGAGCAGGCCGAACAGCGCCATGGCGGCCGTGCCGGCGAGGCCGGTGCCGCCGGATGACGGCGTGCCGGGCTGCGTCACTGGGGCCGCGAAGCCGGCGAGCTCGCCGCTGACGCGCTCGAGCACCTGGGTCGGGGCCTCGCGGGTGGCCGTGGCGTGCCGCCAGCCGTTGGAGGCGGCGTGCCGGACAAGCTGGCCGATCGCCGTGGCGGGCAGCGAAGCGCCGGTCGGGATGACGAAGCCGCCGAAGCGCGCCGGCTCGCCGGTCGCGCCGTCGCGGCGCGCCGGGGCGGCGAGGGTCAGGGCCGAGGCGATCGAGCCGAGCTTCGCGGCGGTGTTGGCGGCCGCGACGATGCGCTTCGGGGCGCTGCCGACGGTGGCTGCCTGCTCGGGCGCCTTGCGGACGCCGTCCGCGGTGTGCTTGGAGGCGTCCCGGACGACGGCCGCGGCGTGCTTCGGGAGCTCGCTCTTGGTGGCCGTCTCGACCGCCGTCGCGGCGCCGTTGGAGGCGGTCTCGACTGCGGTTGCCGCATGGTTCGCGGCGGGCTGAGAGGCGACGGCGACACGGGTCGAGGCGACCTCGACGGAGTCGGCGACCGCCGCACGGGCCTTGTTGACCCGTGCGGCGGGCCGCCCGGGGGAAGCGGCGGTTCGGACCGGGGACGATTCGATGGTCCGGACGACTGGCGCCGTCGCCTGCTGGACCGCAGTCACTGACGCAGGGACGCCCGCCACTGGACCGTTCGCATGCGCCGGTCCCGCCAACCAAGCGGAAAGCACGCAGGCAACGGCGGCCAGCGCCAAGATGCTGCCCCGCCATGGGCAGGCACGTCTTGCCCGTATCAACATCTGCAGTTAGGGATGCCCGCTTACTGGTCAGAATAATCCGACAAGTAGTCCGAAGTTCGACTACATGCCGGTTTGAGGCCCGGTGAAGCCGGTTCTAGCCGCCGCTCGGGGTGACGCGATAGGCGTCGAACACCGAGTCGATCGAGCGCAGGCGGTTGATCGCCGTCTTGAGCGCCTGGGTGTCCCCCACCTCGATCACGAAGCGGTTCTTGACCATCGGGTGCTGGACGCTGCAGTAGGCCTCGACGATGTTGATGCCGCCTTCGGCGAAGGTGCGCGAGAGATCCTCGAGCAGGCGGTGGCGGTCCCACGCATCGACCTGGATCTCGACCTTGAACGAGGTCTCGTTGTCGCCGTCCCAGGACACCTTGACGAAGCGCTCCGGGTCCTTGCGCAGGGCCTCCGCGTTGGGGCAGTCATCGCGGTGGATGGTGATGCCGCGGCCGAGTGACACGTAGCCGAGAATCGGGTCGCCGGACACCGGGCGACAGCACTTGGCGAGCCGCAGCGGGACGTCGTCGACGCCCTCGACGCGGATGCCGAACTTGGACGACGGCGCTTCGGGCTTACGGCGTACGGTCGGCTTCAGAAGGTCCTCGGCGACCGAGGTCTCGGCCTCGGCGCTCTCCCCCTGCTTGAGCCGCTGGAGCACCTTGTTGACGACGACCTTGGGCGAGATCTTGGCGCCGCCGAGCGCGATGTAGAAGTCGTCCGCCTTGCGGAAGCCCATCTCGCGGATGACGTCGGCCAGCAGCGGCGAGCCGACGATCTTCTGCGCCGGCAGGCCGGCCTTGTTGAGGTGCTCCTGGAGCAGGTCGCGGCCGGTGTGCTCGGAGTCGTCGCGCGACTCGGCCTTGAACCACTGGCGGATCTTGTTGCGGGCGCGCGTGGTCTTGACCAGCGCCAGCCAGTCGCGCGACGGGCCGCGCTCGCGCTTGGCCGTGAGGATCTCGACGATGTCGCCCGAGTTGAGCTCGTAGTGCAGCGGCACGATCTTGCCGTTGACCTTGGCGCCCACGCAACGGTGGCCGACGTCGGTGTGGATCTCGTACGCGAAGTCCAGCGGCGTGGCCCCGGAGGCGAGCGACTTGACCTCGCCCTTGGGCGTGAAGACGTAGACCTCGTCCTCCATCAGCTCGCCGCGCAGGTGCTCGGTGAACTCGCGCGGGTCGTCCTCGTCGGTCTCCCAGTCGAGCAACGACTTGAGCCACTTGAGCTTGATGTCGGTCCGGTCGGCCGCCGCCTTGCCCTTGCCGCCCTCCTTGTAGCGCCAGTGCGCGGCGACGCCGTACTCGGCGGTGTCGTGCATATCGCCGGTCCGGATCTGGATCTCCAGCGGCCTGCCCTCGGGCCCGATCACCGTCGTGTGGAGCGCCTGGTACATGTTGAACTTGGGCATGGCGATCATGTCCTTGAACCGCCCGGGCAGCGGCTTCCACAGCGAGTGGATCACGCCCACCGCGCCGTAGCAGTCCTTCACGGAGTCGACGATCACGCGCATCGCCGTGAGGTCGTAGATCTCGTTGAACTCGCGGCCCTTGCGGGTCATCTTCGAGTAGATCGAGTAGAAGTGCTTGGCGCGGCCCGAGATCTGTGAGTTGATCCCGAGCGCCTCCAGCTCCTTGGCCAGGTAGCCGCCGGCGCGCGCCACGTAGTGCTCGCGCTCCTCGCGCTGCTGGTTGACCAGGCCCTTGATCTCCTGGTACTTGCGCGGGTGCAGGGTCTGGAAGGCGAGGTCCTCGAGCTCCCACTTGATGGCGTGGATGCCGAGGCGGTGGGCCAGGGGCGCGTAGATCTCCAGCGTCTCCTTGGCCTTCTCGATCTGCTTCTGCTTGGCCATCGCCTCCAGCGTGCGCATGTTGTGCAGGCGGTCGGCGAGCTTGATGAGGATGACCCGGATGTCCGTGGCCATCGCGACCATCATCTTGCGGTAGTTCTCGGCCTGCGCCTCGTCGCGCGACTGGAACGTGATCCCGGTCAGCTTGGTCACGCCGTCGACCAGGCCCGCCACCTCGTCGCCGAACGCCTCGCGCACCTCGTCCAGGCTGGCCGAGGTGTCCTCCACCGTGTCGTGCAGGAGCGCGGCGCACAGCGTCTCGGTGTCGAGCCGCATGCCGGCGCAGATCTTGGCCACGCCGACCGGGTGGACGATGAAGTCCTCGCCGGAGCGGCGGCGCTGGTCGGCGTGGTGCTCGCAGGCGAACACGAACGCCTGCACGACCCGCTCGCGGTCGACCGCCTCGGCGACCTCGTCGGCGTGCTCCTCCACGATCGCGAACAGGTCGGCGAGCAGCTCGCGCTCGAGCGCCGTGAGATCGTCCGGGATGTCCGTGGCCGGGCCGTGCGGGAGCACCGCGCGGTCCACGGGCCGGTGGCCGGCGACCGCGACGGTCTCGTCCCCGTCCAGCGCGCCGCCCGCCATCGGCGGGTTGACACGCAGCTCGTCCTCCTGCGGAGGAATCAGGCCGCTTGCCGTCGGGTCGTGTCGCTGGTCAGGTATGTGAGTCCGTCCTCGAGCCTCTGATGGTAGGCCCGGAAGGCCGGCGAGCGCTCGAGCGCGGTGCGCGCGGGCGCCTCGGCGATCCGAAGGGCCGGCCCCTCACGATCGAGGACCACCAGGTCGAGCTCGGTGAGGACCCGCACCAGGCGCCCCGCGAGCGCGGCGGACCTCGGTTGCGGACCCTCGCCCCGAAGCACGGCCTCGAGAGCCTCGCCGCGGACGGTCCCCGCCCCGCGCAGCGCGCAGTAGAGGGTCGTCAGCGGTTCGCGCAGGGCGAAATCCCACTCGTGTATGCGTTGGGCAAAGCGTAGCTCAGGCTCGCCCCACGCCAGATGGGCTTTCGGGCCTCCGGACGGACGTTCGAGCAGGCCCAGCAGGCGGGCGCTCGAGGGTGGATCGACGGCGACGAGATGGGAGTACGGCGCGGCGAGCCCTTGGTCTTCCTCGAGCGCGGCCCACGAGCAGACGGCGAAGCCGCCCACGCGCCCGCGCAGAGCGCGCGCGCGGTGCGGCGCGTGGGCGACGACGGCGAGCACCGGCTCGCCGGACGCGACGAGGTCGGCGAGCAGGCCGGCGATGCCGGAGTGGCGGGCATCGCGGACGGCCGGCGCGAGGTCGTGGCCGGCCGGCGCGGCCGCGAGGTCGCGGGCCAGCTCGCGCTCGAGTCCGTCGGCGAAGCCGGGCTCGCCGAGCACGTCGATCGGGGCGCCCGCGGGCCGGGCGTGCCGCAGCACCAGACGCGGCTCGACGGAGCCGTTCCAGCGGTTCACCTCCAGCCGCACGGCGACGTCGACGGGCTCGCCGGCCGCGGCGGGCAAACGATTGCCCTTGCCGAACTGGACGCAGCGGGAGCGCGCGCCGCCGGCGTGCAGGGTGAAGGCCACGTGGCGCCCCTCCCCCAGCGCGCGCGGATCGGCCAGCTCGGCGGCGGGGACCATCAGCGAGACGGCGGGATTGCCCTGCCCGAACGGGGCCAGGCGCTCGAGCTCCTCGGCGAGGCCGAGCGTCAGCGCGTCGCCCGCCACCACGGCGTCTATCCGGCACTGGGGCACCAGGTCGTCGGGCGTCAGGACCTCGGCGGCATGGGCGGCGAAGCGCTCGCGGAAGCCGTCTATCCGGTCGCGCGCGATGGTCAGGCCGGCCGCCGCCCGGTGGCCGCCGTAGCGGTCGAGGTGCCAGGACGCGGCGGTCAGGCCGCCCAGAAGGTCGAAGGCCGGGATCGACCGGCCCGAGCCCGTGCCCTCGGGGCCGTCGAGGGCGATCAGCACCGCCGGGCGGTGGTGGCGCTCGGCGATCCGGGCGGCGACGATGCCGATCACGCCCGGATGCCAGTCCTCGGCGGCCAGCACGTAGGCCGGGGCGGGGCCCTGCTCGGCCACCTGCGCCTCGGCGGCGAACAGGATCCGCGTCTCCACGTCGCGCCGCTCGGTGTTCACCGCGTCGAGCTCGGCGGCGATGGCGCGGGCGCGCTCGGCGTCCTCGGTCAGCAGCAGCTCGAGGCCGGCGTCGGCCCGGTGCAGGCGCCCGGCCGCGTTGATGCGCGGGGCCAGCCGGAAGCCGATCGAGGTCGCGTCCAGCAGCCCCGGGTCGACGCGCGCGACCGTCATCAGCGCGCGCAGACCAGGCTTGCGGGTCGCGGCCAGTGCCCGCAGCCCTTCGCGCACCAGGCGCCGGTTCTCGCCCAGCAGGGGCACGACGTCGGCCACGGTGGCGAGCGCCACCAGATCCAGGTCCTCGTCCGCGGCCGCCGGGTCCTCCCCAGCCGCCTCGAGCAGCGCCTGGGCGAGCTTGTACGCCACGCCGGTCGCGCACAGCTCGGCGCACGGGTGGCCGCCGACGGCGGGATGCACGATCGGCGCGTCGGGCAGCCGCCCGTCCGCGCGTGGGGCGTGGTGGTCGGTGACCACCACGTCCATCCCGGCGGCGCGCGCGGCGGCGACCTCCTCGACGGCGGTGATCGCGCAGTCGACGGTGACCAGCAGGCCGGTCCCGCGCTCGGCGAGCCGCGCGACGGTGGCGGCGGCCAGCCCGTAGCCGTCGTCTATCCGGCTCGGCAGGTACCAGTCGACGTCCGCTCCGAGCGTGCGCAGCGCCCGCACGAGCACGGCCGTGGCCGCCACCCCGTCGACGTCGTAGTCGCCGTGCACGGTGATCCGGGAGCGGCGGCCGACGTGGCCGAGGATGTGCCGCGCGGCCTCGCGCAGCCCGCCGAAGGCGTCGAGCGGGTGGGCCTCGGCGGCCGCCAGGAAGGCCCGCGCCTCCCCTTCCTCGCCGAGCCCACGGCGCACCAGCACCTGCGCGAGCACGTGCGATACGCCCAGCGCGGCGGACAGCCGCTCGGCGGCCGCATAGTCGTACGGCATGACGGTGAAGCGCGCATCGATCCCTGGCACGGTCGCCCGAGCGTATGTCCGGCCCAGGACGGAAAGCCCGTGGCTGTGACGATCTGGTGCGCGTCGCGTGACGAAGCCGCCGGCCGGGTACACGATGCTCGGGATTCTCGAGCGGAGGTCACGGGAGATGGCAGGGACAGCGCGAGTGCGGGGATTGACGGCCATCTCGGCGCTCGCCCTCGCGGGCTTCGCCGGCTGCGGCGGCGATCCGGAGCCGACCGCCGAGGAGGTCAAAGCGGCCAAGGGACGCTGGGTGCAGCGGGTCGACGCGGCCTGCCGCAAGGCCAACGACGCCATCGCCGACCGTGGCTGGCCGGTCAACCTGGTCGACCTCGACCGCCTGGTGGTGCGCGGGATCGACGACGCCCAGGCGGCGATCAAGTCGATCTCCACCCAGAAGGTGCCCGAGGGCGCCGGCCCCAAGCCCGGCGCGTTCGTCAAGGAGCTCGAGGCCCTCGGGCCCGAGCTCGACGAGCTCTCGGAGGCCAGCGAGGACCTCGAGCCGGCCGACCTGGTCAAGGCCGCTGAGGCGCTCAAGCCGCGCCTGGCCACGATCGAGAAGTCGGCCGAGGAGGCCGGGCTGAGCGACTGCATGAGCCACGACGAGCGCTTCTTCGTCCCCGACGCCGTGCGGGCGCCCGTCTTCGCCGAGCAGCTCGCCAGGCTCGACAAACGGCTTTTGCGCCGGATCAAGGACGTCGACTTCGCCGCCGCCGACTCGCTCGGCGAGCTCGCGGTGGCCTTCCGCGACTACAGCGAGGTGGTCGACTCCGCGGTGGACGGCATCGACCGCCTGGACCCGCCGCAGTGGGCGGCGGACCAGGTCGGCAACTACCAGATCACCCTGCGCGACCTGCAGTCCGTCAGCCAGAAGTACACGGCGATGCTGGTGGCCGACAAGGACAAGGCGCTGGCCACGGTGGACCCTGACAAGTACCTGCGCGTGGAGAAGCAGCTCCGCGGGACGGCCAGGGCCGAGGCCAAGGCGCGCCGCAAGATGCTCAAGGCGGTCGGCGCCGGGCCGACGATGGTCCCCGACGAGGAAGCGCCCGAGTCAGACAGCGAGCAGCAGACCTAGTCGGGGAAGACGTCGCGGCGCCGGGGCAGGGTCTCCCAGTCGCCGGTGCCGCGCAGCGCCCAGGCCGCGACCGCGTGAGCTGACTCGACGGCGGCGCGCGGCGCGCGGCCCTGGAGCAGCCCGTAGGCGAACCCGGCGGCGAAGGCGTCGCCGGCGCCGACCTCGTCCACGACCTCCTCGCAGCGACCTGCCGGCACCTCGATCCCCTCGAGCATCGCTCCGTGCGCCGTCCGGACGACTGCCTGCGGCAGGTCGGCCGTGCCCAGCGCATCCGCCTCCTCGGCGCCGCACAGGTACCAGTCGACATGCTCGAGCACGGGCTCCATCGCGGCCGCCGCGGCCGCCGGGCTGTCCCAGAGCGCCGGGCGGTAGTTGGGATCGAAGGTGACGATCGCGCCGGCCCGCCGCGCCCGCCGCGCGACGTCGAGCACCAGCTCGCGCGGCCCGTCTCCCAGCGCCGTCGTGATGCCGGTCAGATGCACGAGCGAGGCGCCCTCCAGCGCCTCGTGCGGGACGTCGGCGGGCTCCATCCGGCTCGCCGCCGACCCGCGCCGGTGGTAGGCGACCGAGGTCCGGCCGTCCGCGCGCCACTTGTAGAACAGCCCCGTCGTTGCGTCGTCGTCCGTGCGCACCCACCGCACGTCGACGCCCTCGGCTCGCAGCGCCTCGTGGATCAGCGCCCCGAGCCGGTCGGCGCCGAGCCGCGAGATCCACGCGACCGGCACCTCCAGGCGGGCGAGCGCGATCGCGAAGTTCGACTCCGCGCCCGCGAACCGCAGGCGCAGCCGGTCGCCGAGCTCGAGCTCGCCCTCCCGCTCGGGATCGAGGAGGGCCATCGTCTCGCCGGCGGTGACGACTCGGGTCACCCGAACGGCGCCCGGGGAGCGGCGGGATAGTCGACCCCGCGCTCGGCCAGCCGCTCACGGACCCGCTGCTTGACGGCCGGCACCGTGCCCTCGGCCTTCACCTGCTGCTTCAGCGCCGAGATCTCCTCGTGCAGCTCCGTGACGTCGTCGCCCGCCGCCAGCGCCTCGCGCAGCGCGACGAACAGCTCGGGCCGGCAGTTCGAGAGCCCGTTGATCGAGCCGGCCGCCCCGGCGGCCACCGACTCGACGATGAGCGGCTCGGTGCCCGTGTAGACCTCGAACGAGGAGTCGACCGCCGTCAGGTACTGCAGCTGGCGCTCGAGGTCGCCCGTCGAGTCCTTCATGCCCGCGAACCCGGCCCGCGCCAGCTCGCCGGCGAGCTCGGGCGAGAGGTCGTTCACGGTGCGCGGCGGGATGTTGTAGATGAAGGCCGGCGCGTCGCCCGCCGCCTCCAGCAGCGCGAGGAAGTGCCGGCGGACCTGCTCCGGCGTCACCGGATAGAACCACGGCACGTACGCCGACACGCCGTGCGCGCCGGCCTCCAGCGCGCGCCGGGCGAGCGCGACGGTCGCGCCTGTGCTCGGGCGGCCGACCTGCACGATCACGCGCAGCGAGCCGGCCGCGGCCGCGGCCCGCGCCGCGAGCGCCTCGACCTCGTCGTGCTCGAGCAGCACGCCCTCGCCGGTGGTGCCGGCCACGAACAGGCCGTCGAGGCCCACCTCCTCGAGCCAGCGCACGTGCGCCTCGAAGGCGTCGAGATCCGGAGCGCCGTCCGCCCCGAACGGCGTCGTGATGGCCGCCAGGACCCGCACTAATACGCCGGGTGCGCGCGCTCCTGGCGCAGGCCGATCCAGTAGATGAAGCCCATGCCGAGCAGGGCGCCCGGGATCGCCTCGAGGGCCGTGAGCAGGTTGGTGTCGTTCTGGCCGGGGACCGTGAAGCCGTGGATCACGAAGCCGAAGATCATCGAGCCGAGCACCGCGCCGAGGAAGGCGCCGACGATCCCGGCCCAGAAGTGGTCGGGCAGGAAGATCGTGAAGTGCCAGAGGGCGAGGCCCATCATGACCCAGACGAGCGCGGCCATCAGCGCGGCCTCCCGTGGCGGCGGTTGCGCGGCTTCTTCGGCTTGTCGTCGCCGCCCTGCGGCGGCTGGGCGGACGGGTCCTGGGTCTCGGCGCGCGAGCGCGCGCGGCGGCCGCCGGCCGGGCGGTTGCCGGAGCGCGCCGCGGCGGGCTGGCGCTGCTTCTCTGCCTCCTCGACCCCGAGGTCGCGCACCATCTCCTCGAACTCCTGGTTCGACACGCCCTGCGACGGGTCGGCCGGAGCGGTCAGGCGGCGGCTGCGCTTGGTCTCCTTGGGAGCGACGTCGACCGGCGCGCCCGCAGTCGCCACGGCGTAGGCCGGGATGACGCCGCCGAACTGCTGGCGGATGCGCTCGGCGCGGGCGTGGTACACCGGCTCGCGCTCCTTCCAGAGCGTCAGCACCGGTCCGGCGATGAACACCGACGAGTAGGTGCCCGAGAGCGTGCCGATGAGCAGCGCGAAGGCGAAGTCCTGCAGCGTCTCGCCGCCGAACAGCATCAGCGCGAGGATCGGCAGGCCGGCGCAGAAGCTCGTGGCCAGCGACCGGATGATCACCTCAGACATCGAGCGGTTGTAGATCTGCGAGAACGCCGCGTTCGGCATGCGCGGGATGTTCTCCCGGATCCGGTCGAACACGACGATCGTGTCGTAGAGCGAGAAGCCCAAGATGGTCAGGAGCGCCGCGACCGTCGACGCACTCACCTCCCGGCCGAGCAGTGCGTAGACGCCGCCGGTGATCAGCAGGTCGTGCATGAGGGCGATCAGCACCGGCACCGCGAACTTCCACTGGAAGCGCAGCGTGATGTAGACCGAGACGACGATCAGTGAGGCGATGATCGCGTAGATCGCCTTCCTAGCGACCGACGCGCCGAAGCTCGCGCCGATCGACTCGAAGTCCACGTTGTCGGCCAGCCCGAACTCGCTGTCGAGCGCGTTGTTGACGGAGTCGACCTCTTCCTGCGAGAGCTCCTCGGCGCTGATCTGGATGACGTTGTCGCCGAGCTCCGCGTTGTCGACGGTCTGGATCTCGGCGTCGCCGAGCCCGACAGGACCGAGCGTGTTGCGCACCTCGTCGATGCTCGCCGGCTCCGACAGCGCCGCGGTGATCCGCGTCCCGCCCTCGAAGTCGATGCCGAAGTTCAGGCCGTTGATGGCGATGGCCAGAGCGCAGATGAGCAGGATTACGCCGGACATCGAGAAGAACCAGCGCGACTTGCCCATGAAGTCGAACCGCACGGGCTTGGAGTCGCGCGCCCCGAGGGCGGCGCGCGAGCGCAGAACGCGCGTGCCGCGCAGCGAGTACAGGATCGCCTGCGTGGCGAGCACGGCGGTGAACATCGAGAGGATCACGCCGACGGCGAGCGTGAGCGCGAAGCCCTGGACGCCCGCCGACGCGAGCACGAACAGGATGAAGGCGACCAGGACCGTGACGATGTTCGCGTCGATGATCGCCGTCAGGCCCTTCTTGTAGCCCGAGGAGATGGCCTGACTGACCGATCTCCCGGCACGCATCTCCTCCTTGACGCGCTCGAAGATCACGATGTTGGCGTCGGCCGCCACCCCCAATGTGAGGATCAGGCCGGCGATGCCGGGCAGCGTGAGCGTGATCGGGATGAGCTTGACGACCGCGTAGAAGTAGAGCGCGTAGATGCACATCGCGGCGACGGCGATCAGGCCCAGCACGCGGTAGAAGACGATCAGGAAGAGCGCCACGATCCCGAAGCCGACGGCGCCCGCCAGCAGGCCCTCGTCGAGCGCCTGGGCGCCGAGCGTCGCCGAGACCTGCGAGCGCGAGACGAGCTCGAGCCGGATCGGCAGCGCGCCAATCTGGAGGATCCGCGCGAGGTCCTGGGCCTCGGGGATCGTGAAGCTGCCCGAGATCTGGG
Organism: uncultured Solirubrobacteraceae bacterium; assembly: GCA_963835525.1. GTDB lineage: Bacteria > Actinomycetota > Thermoleophilia > Solirubrobacterales > Solirubrobacteraceae > DASSUW01. The sequence continues at coordinate 20,436 of CAWIFM010000004.1, read as the reverse complement.
CGCCCGTCGAGCCGTCGATGCCGTCCGGGTTCTCCTGGTAGTTGATGTGCGGCGCCGAGATCAGCTCGTCGTCCAGCACGATCGCGAAGTGCTGTGAGGCGTTCGAGGGGATGTCGGTCGGCAGCGCGTTGTCCACGCCGCGCTGGGAGATCTCGCGCGTGATGTCGTGGAACGCTGTGCGGCCCTTGTCCGTGAAGTTGAAGGTGACGACCGGCTGGCGCGTCTCGTCGAAGTTCTGCTCGGGGTTCTTGATGTCGGTGCCCGAGAGCGCCGGGTTGTCCTGGATGACCCAGTAGCGGTCCGGCTCGGGCGCCTCGGCGTTGGGCTTCTGATCGCGGACGACGAGGATGCCCTCGGGCACCTCGATCACCTCGGCGTTGGCCTTCTCCTCTTCCGTGAGGTCCGCGGTCGCGGCCTCCTCGGACTCCGACGGCGCGCCGTTGTTGAACGGCTGCTTGGTCTCCTTGTTGAAGGCGTAGAAGCGCGGCGCGTCCGCGGCGTTGTTGTTGCCGTCGGCCTGCGCGTCGCACTTGGAGGCCGCGAGGATCGCGTTGTAGAAGCCGGAGATCGCCGTTCGGTTGTTGGCGTTCTCGTCCGCGTCCGTCCGGCAGTCCTCGTCGAGGATGTTGGCTTCCCAGTCGTAGAAGAACAGCTGGGCGGTGGATCCGACCTGTGCGGCCGCGCGCTCGGCGTCCTCGACGCCCGGGAGGTTCACCTCGATCTGGTTGTCGCCGGACTGGAGCAGCTCCGGCTCGGAGACGCCGAACGCGTCGACGCGATCGCGCATGATGTCCAGCGAGCGCTGGAGCGCATCGCTCGTGACCGTGGGCTGCTGGGCGGTCGGCTTGCCCTCGTAGATGAGCTGGACGCCGCCCTGGAGGTCCAGGCCGAGCTTCGTGTCCTTCGTGGAGACGACGTAGAGCGACCCGGCCAGCAGGCCGAGCACGATCAGCAGGACGAAGAGAGAGCGGCGGCGTTCAGACATGCGCGAGCGGTGAAGGTTAGTGCTACTTGGACGGCGTCAGGACGAGCAGCAGGCCACCGTCGTCATCGTACGCCGGAAAGAGATCCGCCACAGCCTTGGCCGGCAGGTCTCCTTCCGCGTTCACCACGACGGCCTTGCCGAGCTGCCGAACGCCCCATTCCAGCACCGTGGCCACGTGGTCCGCGCCGCCCTCGAAGTTGAGCCCGAGGACCTCGCGCACCTCGCGGCCCATAACCCTCTCGTCGGAAAGCCCCGTCAGCTCGCGCGAGCCGCGGCCGCAGCCGATGATGCGGCCGTTCTGGTCGCACACGAAGAACGCGGCGTTCGGGGCCGGGTAGTAGTCGTCGAGCAGCTCGAAGAGGAAGCCGAAGCCGCACTTGGAGCAGCCTCGCGGCTGGTTGCGGAAGCCCTGCTGGCGGTCGGTCGCGGTGGTCCGCTGACCGCAGTTCGGGCAGATGAAGAGGTGCGCCACGACTGAAAAGCCTAGACCCGCTTGCGTAAAGGCTCGATCAGAACAACGTCGAGTCTTCGGCCGGCGGCTCGAGGCCGAGATGCCGGAACGCGTGCACCGTGGCGCAACGGCCGCGCGGGGTCCGTTTGAGGAAGCCGCGCTGGAGCAGGTAGGGCTCGTAGACGTCCTCGATCGTGTCGGCTTCCTCCTGGACCGCCACCGCGAGCGTCGAGAGCCCCACCGGGCCGCCGGAGAACTGCTCGCAGATGGTCGAGAGGATCGCGCGGTCGAGCCGGTCGAGGCCCTGGTGGTCGACCTCGAGCAGGTCAAGCGCGGCGCCGGCGACGGTTGCGTCGATCGCCCCGCTGCCGTGGACCTCGGCGAAGTCGCGCACCCGCCGCAGCAGCCGGTTGGCCACGCGCGGGGTGCCGCGGGCGCGCTCGGCGATGGCGCGGGCGCCGGCCGAGTCGATCTCCACGTCGAGCACCCGCGCCGAGCGGGTGACGATGCGGGCGAGGTCATCGGGGTCGTAGTGGTCGAGCCGGTGCTGGATGCCGAAGCGGTCGCGCAGCGGCGTGGTCAGCAGGCCCGCGCGGGTGGTGGCGCCGATCAGCGTGAAGGCCGGCAGGTCGAGCGTGACGACCCGCGCCCCCGCCCCGGCGCCGACCGTGATCGGCAGCTGGCGGTCCTCCATCGCCGGATAGAACGTCTCCTCGATGGCGCGCGGGAGTCGGTGGATCTCGTCGACGAAGAACACCGCGCGCGGCTCGAGCGCGGTCAGGAAGCTCGCGATGTCGGCCTTGCGCTCGAGCGCAGGGCCGGCGGTCTGGATGAACGGGACGTCCAGCTCGCGGGCCACGATCTGCGCCAGTGAGGTCTTGCCGAGGCCCGGCGGGCCGGCCAGGAGCACGTGGTCGAGCGCCTCGCCGCGCGCCGCGGCGGCGGCGATCGACACGCCGAGCTGGTCCTTGACCGCGTCCTGGCCGACGAACTCCTCCAGCGCGCGCGGGCGCAGGCTGGCGTCGACCTCGTCCTCGCGGCGCTCGTGCGGGGTCTGGATGCGTTCCGCGCCGGGGGTGCGGATCACCGGCGGGCCGCCTTCAGGGCGTGGGCGATCAGGTCCTCGGGCGCGTCGCCGTCGGCGCCGTCGAGCAGCTTGTCGGCCTCCTGGGGTGAGAAGCCGAGGCCGACGAGGCCGTCGCGGGCGAGCATCCGCGGGTCGTCGCCGCGGGTGATGACGATCGGCTCGTCGGACACCGCGCCGACCTTCTCGCGCAGCTCGACGACGATCCGCTCCGCGGTGCGCTTGCCGATCCCGGGCGCCGCCTGCAGCCGGGCCGTGTCGCCGGCCGCGACCGCGCTGAGCAGGTCACGCGGCGTGCCGCCGGAGAGCACGGCGAGCGCCATCTTCGGGCCGACCGACTGGACTCCGATCAGCAGCAGGAACAGGTCCCGCTCCTCCTCGGTGGCGAAGCCGTAGAGCAGCAGCGCGTCGTCGCGCACGATCAGGTGGGTGTGGATCTCCACGCGCTGTCCCACCCGCGGGACGTGCCTGAGCGTTTCGGCAGACACGGCCAGGCGGTACCCGACGCCCTGGCAGCTGACGACCACGTGGTCGGCGCGGCGGACCGCGACGGTGCCTTCGAGCAGAGCGATCATCCGGCCAGCGCCGCCTGCAGCGGCGCTCCGTTGGCGTGGCAGATGGCGACCGCCAGGGCGTCGGCCGCGTGGTCGGGCCTCGGCAGCTCGGTCAGCGCCAGGAGGGTCTGGACCATCCGCTGCACCTGATCCTTGTTCGCGCGGCCGTTGCCGCAGACGGCGCCCTTGACCTGCTGGGGCGTGTACGAGGCGCACGGGATGCCGCGCTGGCCGGCGGCCAGCATCACGACCCCGCGCGCCTGGCCGACGGCGAAGGCGCTGCGCGCGTTGGCGCCGAAGTAGAGGTCCTCGAGCGCCAGCGCGTCGGGCCGGTACTCGTCCAGCAGCTCACCCACCCGCTCGTGGATGATCGCGAGCCGCCGCCCGGCGTCGAGCCCGGGCGAGGTCTCCACCACGCCGCCGTCGAGCGCCAGCATCCTCCCCTGGTGCTGGGCGACGACGCCGTAGCCGGTGTTGGCCACGCCGGGATCGATGCCGAGGACGATCACGTACACGGCGGGGATTCTGCGCGGGACGTCGGACGCCTTCTTACGTTGGCGGTTCACGAACCCCGGGCTTGTAGGGAGGCGGGATCGAGGTCGATTGTCGAGTTTGTTCCCTCTGAGGGAATTAACTCGACAATCGGCTGGGTTACGCCCCGGGCAACGAAGACCCGGCGAACCCGAAGAACCACACCGCAAAGCACAGCGCGGCAACGCCCACCGAGATGATCATCACCTTGTCGAGCACCCCGCCGCGGCGGTCGACGTTGCGCTCGCCGCGCATCGAGCGCGTCCAGCCCGGCCGGTACTCGTCCACCTCGGCGCCCGTCAACTGGATGTGCGCGCGGTTCAGGGCGCCCAGCCCCTTCCCGACCACCGCCATCCCGATCGGGAGGCCGAGGATGATCAGCAGGTACGGACCCATGCTCGGGTTCGGGGTGTCGGCGACCTTCGAGGCGATGTAGACGAGGCCCAGCGGGACGCCGATCCACATGACGACGCTGCCCAGCGCCATCAGCGCGACGAGCGCGACGGCGGCGGGTGACCAGGGCGATCTCAGCCTGCGACCCGTTCCAGGATCTCGGCGTCGACGTCGAAGTTCGCGTGGACCGCGTCGACGTCGTCCTGGTCCTCGAGCGCGTCGATCAGGCGCAGGACCTTGGTGGCGCCGTCCTCGTCGAGCGGCACGAGCGTCTTCGGCCGCTGGGCCACCGACGCGTCGTCGACCTCGATTCCGCCGCCGGTCAGGGCGGCGCGCACGGCGGCGAGGTCGGTTGGCTCGCACAGGACCTCGAAGACGTCGGCGTCCATCGCGATGTCCTCGGCGCCGGCGTCGATGGCGACCATCAGGTCGTCCTCGGAGTAGCGCTCGCCGTCGACCACCACGACGCCCTTCTTGTCGAACAGATAGGCGACCGACCCCGGCTCACCGAGGTTGCCGCCGTTCTTGGTGAAGATGTGGCGCATCTCCGAGCCGGTGCGGTTGCGGTTGTCGGTCAGCGCCTCGACGAGGATCGCCACGCCACCCGGGCCGTAGCCCTCGTAGAGGACCGCCTCGAGCGCCTCGGCGTCGGCGCCCTCGCCGGTGCCCTTGGCGATCGCGCGCTCGATGTTGTCCTTGGGCATCGAGGCGTCCTTGGCCTTCTGCACGGCGAGCGAGAGCGACGGGTTGCCGTCGACGTCTCCCCCGCCTTCCTTCGCCGCCACCGTGATGGCGCGCGCGAGCTTGGTGAAGAGCTTGCCGCGCCGGGCATCCACGATCGCCTTCTTGTGCTTGATCCCCGCCCATTTGGAGTGTCCGGCCATGGCCTCGAAGTCTAGATCGCGTCCCGGGCCAGGGCCTTCGCACCCTCGAGATCGAGGGCGCGGCCGCGGGCCAGCGGCTCGGGACCGAGCGGGCCGACGAGCTCGCGGGCGCGGGCCGCGAACGCAGCGAGGTACGGCGCCGCCGGCCAGTCCTCGGTCGCGCCGAGCAGGACGGCGGCGGGCTCGAGCTGGCCGCGCTCGGCGAGCACGGCGGCGAGCGCCATCAGCGACGTGCGCTGCGAGGCGGCCTCGCTGCGCTCCTCGTCGTAGTGGATCGCCGCCTTCAGGTGGTCGACCGCGGCGTCGTGGTCGCCCTCCAGCGACGCCGCCACCCCGAGCGCGCGCAGCGTGAAGCGGACCATGTGGTGGTTGTCGGTCTCGCGCGAGCCGGCCAGCGCCTGCTCGAGCCAGCGGCGGGCCGTGGCGGGCTCGCCGTCCATGACCACGATGCCGGAGGCGAACTGCGACCACGTGATCAGCCACGGGAGCGCGAGCCGCTCGGCCTCGTCGCGCGTCTGCCGGGCCCGCACCAGCGCCGCGCCGTGGTCGCCCTTGGCCTGCAGGAGCTGGGCGAGGAAGCCGTCGGCCTCGCAGGCGATCGCGGGGTAGCCGGCGGCTCGCGCCAGGCGGGCGACGTCGCTCCACGGCCCGGGGTCGCCCTCGCCCGTGTAGTAGGCGAGCTGGGCGATCGTGCGCCGCGCCAGCAGGGCGGGCTCGCCGATGCCGGCCTCGAGCGCGATCGCCGCCTCGGCGTGCCGGCGCGCCGCCGTGCGGTCGCCGATGGTGAGGGCGACGGTCGACGCGGCGCCGAGCGCGTGCGGCCGGCGGGCATGGGCGCCGGGCCAGCGGGTCAGGATCTCGTCCAGCAGCCGGGCGATCTCCTCGCCGTGGCGCGCGAGCGCCGGCCACCACAGCACCTCGGCCAGCGCGAAGGCGCGGCCCGGGTCCGCGTCGTGGCGCAGGCACCAGCGCGCGGCGGCGCGCAGCTCGTCGAAGGCGTCGACGAACGGCAGCCGCTGCTCGCGCCAGCCGGCGTCGACCAGCTCGCGCGCCTGGGCGACGTAGTGGGCGGCATGGCGCTCGCGCAGGGCGTCGCGCTCGCCGCGCTGCTCGAGCTGCTCGCCCGCGTATTCGCGCAGCGTCTCGAGCATCGCGTACGTGGTGCGCCCGCCGGCCGCGCTCGCGTGAAGCAGCGAGTGGGCGACCAGCTCGTCGAGCAGCCCGCCGACGTGGACGCGCTCGACGCCGTCGCCGACGCAGACCGCCTCGGCCTCCGCCAGCGAGCAGCCGCGCGCGAACACCGACAGGCGCTCGAACAGCCGGCGCTGCGGCTCGTCCAGCAGCTCGTAGGACCAGGCGATCGCCGCCCGCAGCGTCCAGTGGCGCGGCGCCGACCGCCGGCCCCAGACGGCGAGCACGTCGAAGCGCTCGTCGAGCCGCTCGACGATCTCGCTGGGCGCCAGCGAGCGCGTCCGGCCGGCGGCGAGCTCGATCGCGAGCGGGAGGCCGTCGAGCCGGCGGCACAACTCCACGACGGCCGGATCGGCGGCGTCCGCACCGACAGCCGCGGCGCGGTCGCGGAACAGCGCGGTGGCGTCGTCCCCCGCCAGGCCGAGCAGGCGCATCACCTGCTCGCCGTCGACGCCCAGCGGCGCGCGGCTGGTGACGAGGATGCGCAGGTCGGGGCAGCGGGCGAGCACCTCCTCGACCACGGCGGCGCTGCCGTCGAGCACGTGCTCGCAGTTGTCGAGCAGCAGCAGGCCGGTGCGCGGCGTGAGCTGCTCGAGCCCGCCTTCGAGGGCGAGCGCGTCGGCGACCGCGCCGGCCACGTCGGCATCGGCGCCGACGGGGCCGAGCTCGCACCACCAAGGGCCCTCCGGGAAGTCGACCCGGTCGGCGACCTCCAGGGCCAGCCGCGTCTTGCCGGCGCCGCCGACGCCGGCCACGGTGAGCAGCCGGCTGTCGCGCAGCAGCTCCCCGGCGCGCGCCAGCTGGTCCTCGCGGCCGAAGAAGCGGCTCGCACGGGCGGGCAGGCGGCGCGCCGCGGAGCGCCGCTCGCCGGCCAGGCCGGGCTCGTGGACGAGGATGCCGCGCTCGAGCTCGCGGGTGGCGGCGCTGGGCTCGAGCCCGAGCTCGGCCAGGCCGGCGCCCAGCGCCCGCAGCGCGCCGAGCGCCTCGACCTGTCGCCCGGCGCGGTACAGCGCCAGCGCCTGGGCGCGCACGAGCTCTTCCTTCAGCGGCTCGGCGGCGATCAGCCGCTGCAGCTCGAGCAGCGCCTCCTCGTGCCGGCCAAGCTCGACCAGCGCCCGCGCGCGCCCCTCGGCAGCACGGGCACGCAGCTCCTCCAGGCGCCGGATCTCGGCCTGCGCGAAGTCGGCGTAGGCGACGTCGCCGAACGGCGAGCCGCGCCACAAGGCGAGCGCCTGCTCGTAGGCGGCGAGCGCGGCCTCAGGCGTGTGCCCGGCGGCCTCGGTGACCAGCCGCTCGAGCCTGACGGCGTCGATCTGGTCGAGGTCGGCGGCGAGCCGGTAGCCGGAGCCGTCTCTGATCAGCAGCGTGGACGGGGCGCCGGGGGCGCGGTCGGGCTCGAGGTAGGCGCGCAGGTTGGAGAGCCGGACGGCCAGCGAGCGCGCCGCCGTCTCGGGGTCGGTCTCGGGCCAGGCGGCCTCGATCAGGGCGTCGGTCGGGACCACGCGCGCGGGCTCGAGCAGCAGCCGCGCGAGGATCGTGCGCTCCTTGACCCCGGGCGGCGCGGACGCGTCAGCGCTGTGGACGACCTCGAGTGGCCCCAGGACTCGAAACTCCACGTGGCGACCCTATAGCGCGAAAGTCAACTGCGCTGGGTGGGGAAGCGGGGATTTCGAGCGGTTCCGAGGGAAGCGTCCTGACTAGGGGTCGCCACACGACCCGAGAACAGGACGCTTCGCTGAAACCGCTCCCCTACCCAGCCGCAGTTCGCCCGCGCAGCCACGGCGCCGAAGCAGCGTCCTCCTCCAGCACGACGGCGTCCTTGTACGTGTCGAGGCAGCGCCAGTACCCCTCGTGGCGGTACGCCCCCAGCGCCCCGTCGCCGGCCAGCCGCTCCAGCGGCTCGCGCTCCAGGACGCTGTCAGCGGACAGGTACTCCAGAGCCCCTGGCTCGAACACCATGAACCCGCCGTTCACCCACTGGTCGGCGCGCGGCTTCTCACGAAAGCCCGCCACGCGCGAGCCGTCGAGCATCGCGATCCCGAACGGCAGCTCGGGCCGGACGACGGTGATCGTCGCCAGCGACCCGCTCACACGATGGCGGGACCCCAGCGCGGCGAGGTCGACGTCGGCAAGGCCGTCCGCGTAGGTCAGGCAGAACGGCGCATCGAGCCGATCGGCGACCGCATGGACGCGGCCGCCCGTCGGCGTGGCCACGCCGGTGTCGACGCACTCGACCCGCCACGGCGCCGTTCGCGCCCAGTCCGCCACCGCCGAACCCTGGTAGCCGGTGAGCAGCAGGAAGTCGTCGAACCCCTGGGCCGCGTAGATCGACATCACGTGCCACAGGATCGGCCTACCGCCGATCTCCATCAGCGGCTTGGGCCGCTCGCCGTTGAGGCGGCTGCCACGCCCGCCGCAGAGAATGAGAACCTGCACCGCCATATCGTGGCCGACCAGCGCGCACTTGCCTACGAGACCCCCCGGAGCGAGATCGCCGACCGCGTGCCTCCGGGCACCACGCGGCTGCTCGACCTGGGCTGCGCGGCCGGCGGCCTGGCGACGCTCCTGCCCGGGGTCGAGGTCGTGGGCGTCGAGCTCGACGAGGAGTACGCGGCTGCCGCAGAGCGGCACTGCGCGAGGGTGATCCACGCCGATGTCGAGCAGCTGGCTCGCGACGGGCTCGAAGGGCTAGGGCGGTTCGACTGCCTGGTCGCCGCCGACGTGCTCGAGCACCTCGTCGACCCCTGGAGCGCGCTGCGCGCGTACGCGCGCCTTCTGCAGCCGGGCGGCGCCGCCATCGTCTCGCTTCCCAACGTCGCCCACTGGAGCACGTACGCCGCGCTGGTCCGGGGCAGCTGGCCTCGGAACCCCGAGGGCATCCACGACGCCACCCACCTGCGCTGGTTCACGCTCCGCGACGCGCGCGACCTGGTGGAGCAGGCGGGCCTGGCCGTCGCCGCCGTCGACCGGCGCACGCGGCTGGTCTGGCGCGGCTCGCGCGTCGACGACATGCTCGGGCCGCTCGCGCTCCGCATCCCGGCGGTGCGGACGCTCGTCACGTTCCAGTACGTGCTCACCGCATATCCTGCGCGCGCGTGACGATCTTCAAGGCCTACGACGTCCGCGGCCTCTACGGCGAGCAGATCGACGGCGACGTCGCGTACGAGGTCGGCCGCGCCTTCGCCCGCGTGCTCGGCGGCGGCCGCATCGGCCTGGGTCGCGACATGCGCCTGACCGCGCCCGAGCTGGCGGCGCGCTACCGCGAGGGCCTGATGGCCGAGGGCGCGCACGTCGTCGACGCCGGCATGGTCGGCACCGAGATGCTCTACTGGCTCGTCGGCTCTCGGGACCTCGACGGCGGGCTCATGTGCACCGCCTCGCACAACCCGAAGGCCTACACCGGCGCCAAGCTGGTCGAGCGTGGCGCCGTCGCCCTCTCCGGCGACAGCGGCATCGGCGACATCCAGCGCATGGTCGAAGCGGGCCTGCCCGACCCTCCGGGCGGCGGCAGCTACGAAGAGGTCGACATCTACGAGGACTTCCAGCGCGCGGCACTGGCCTTCATCGACCCGGCGGCCGTGAAGCCGCTGAAGGTCGTGGTCGACGGCGGCAACGGCATGGCCGGCCCGATGGTGGGCCCGCTGCTCGAGCGCCTCGGGCTCGACCTCGTGACCACCTACTGGGTGCCCGACGGCGAGTTCCCCGACCACGAGCCGAACCCGCTGCTGGAGGAGAACCGCCGCTTCATCGTCGACAAGGTGCGCTCCGAGGGCGCGGACCTCGGCATCGCCTGGGACGGCGACGCCGACCGCTGCTTCTTCATCGACGACACCGGCCGCTTCGTCGACGGCGACTTCATGACCGCGCTGCTCGCCGAGTCGGTCCTCGAGAAGCAGCCGGGCGCCGACATCCTCTACGACATCCGCGCCTCGCGGGCGGTGCCCGACACCGTCGAGCGGTTCGGCGGCCGCGCGCACGTCAACCGCGTCGGCCACGCCTTCTTCAAGCGCCGCATGCGCGACGAGGGCGGCGACTTCGGCGGCGAGGTCTCAGGCCATTACTACTTCCGCGACTTCTACAACGCCGACTCGGGCACCATCCCCGCCCTGCTCATCCTCGAGCTGCTCTCCCACCGCAGCGCCAAGCTCTCCGAGCTGCTGGAGCCGCTGCGCTCGAAGTACTTCATCTCCGGCGAGATCAACTCCGAGGTCGCCGACCCGCAGGGCAAGATGGACGAGATCGAGCGGCGGTACGGCGACGGCCGCATCACCAAGCTCGACGGCATCTCGATCGACTACGACGACTGGCACTTCAACGTGCGGCCGTCCAACACCGAGCCGCTGCTGCGGCTCAACCTCGAGAGCCTGGTCTCCCAGCAGGACATGGAGCGGCGGCGCGACGCGCTGCTCGACATGATCCGGTCGTGATCCACTGCCTCCCGATCCCCACGCCGTTCGCCGTGGGCCGGGTCAACTGCTACCTGATCGAGGACGACCCGCTGACGCTGGTCGACACCGGGCCGAACTCGGGCAAGGCGCTCGACGCGCTCGAGAAGGCGCTCGCCGAGCACGGCCGCCACATCGAGGACCTCGAGCGGATCGTCATCACCCACCAGCACATCGACCACCTCGGGCTGGTCGGCATCCTCGCCGACCGCTCGGAGGCGGAGGTCTGCGCGCTCGACCTGCTCGCCCCCCTGCTGGAGGAGTTCGGCGCTCACGCCGAGCGCGACGACGAGCTGGCCGAGGCGCTGATGCTGCGCCACGGCATCCCGCGTGACGTGGTCACCGCTCTGCGCTCCGTGTCCAGATCCTTCCGCGCCTGGGGCGGCAGCGCGCACGTCGACAAGCCGTTGCGCGACGGTGAGATGCTCGAGTTCGCGGACCGGAAGCTGCAGGTCCAGCACCGCCCCGGCCACTCGCCGTCGGACACGCTGTTCTGGGACGAGCAGCGCGCCCAGCTCGTCGGCGGCGACCACCTGATCAAGCACATCTCCTCCAACCCGCTGATCTCGCGGCCGCTCGGCGGGCGCTCCGGCGAGCCGGGCGGTGGCCGCCCGCGCGCGCTGATGATGTACATGGACTCGCTGCGCCAGACGCGCGAGCTGCCCGCCGAGGTCGTGCTCGCCGGGCACGGCGAGCCGGTGACCGAGCACGCCGCCCTGATCGACGAGCGCTTCCTGGGTCACGAGCGGCGGGCCGCCAAGATTGCCGGCCTGATCGCCGAGCGCCCCCGCACCGCCTACGAGATCGCGCAGGACCTGTGGGGCAACGTTGCAGTCACCCAGGCCTTCCTCACGCTGTCGGAAGTGCTGGGCCACGTCGACCTGCTGATCGACCGCGGCGAGGTCCGCGAGGTCGAGGTCGGCGGCGTGATCCGGTACGAATCGGACTGATGCACGAAGTCGAGTTCGTCCTCGTCAGCCTCCTGGTCTCGGTGGCCGTTCTGGGCGCGGCCGCGCGCGCCGTGAACATCCCGTACCCGATCGTGCTCGTCATCGGCGGGCTGGTGCTCGGCTTCATCCCGGGACTGCCGGACATCGAGCTCGCGCCGGAGCTCGTGCTCGTCATCTTCCTGCCGCCGCTGCTCTACTCGGCGGCCTTCTTCGCCAATCTGCACGACCTGCGCACGAACCTGCGGCCGATCGCGCTGCAGGCGGTCGTGCTCGTGCTGTTCACGATGGTCGCCGTCGCCGTGGTGATCAAGGCGCTGGTGCCCGACATGCCCTGGGCGGCCGCCTTCACGCTCGGCGCCATCGTCGCCCCGACCGACCCGGTCGCCGCCACCACGATCATGCGCCGGATGGCGGTCCCGCGGGGGATCGTCTCGGTCGTCGAGGGCGAGAGCCTCATCAACGACGGCACCGCGCTCGTCGCCTACCGGACGGCCATCGCGGCGGTCGGCGGGACGTTCGTGGCGTGGGAGGCGGGCCTGGACTTCGTGGTCAGCGGCATCGGCGGCGTGGCGGTCGGCCTGGCCGCCGGCTGGGTGATCGTCCAGATCCGGCGGCGGATCGACGACATCCCGGTCGAGATCACGATCTCGCTGCTGAGCGGGTTCGCCGGCTACGTGCCGGCCGAGGCGCTCGGGGTGTCCGGGGTGCTCGCGGCGGTCACGACCGGCATCGTGCTCGGCTGGAAGGCGCCCTACATCTCGACCGCCTCGATGCGCCTCCAGGGCTACGCGGTCTGGGAGATCCTCACCTTCCTGCTCAATGCGCTGCTGTTCGTGCTGATCGGGCTGCAGCTGCCGCTCATCCTCGACGGGCTGTCCGGCCAGCCGGCAGGGGAGCTGCTGTGGTGGTGCGTCGCCGTCAGCCTCGTGGTCATCGTCACGCGGCTGATCTGGAGCCAGACGGCCGTCTTCGTCATCCGGGCGCTCGATCGCCGCGAGTCGCAGCGCGAGCGCCGCTCGACCTGGCAGAGCCGGATGATCATCAGCTGGTGCGGCATGCGCGGCTCGGTCTCGCTGGCCGCCGCGCTCGCCCTCGAGCCCGACTTCCCGCAGCGCAACCTGATCCTGCTGCTCACGTTCGCCGTGATCTTCACCACGCTCGTGCTCCAGGGCCTGACCCTGCCCGCGCTGATCCGCACGCTCGGCGTCACGGACGACGGCGCCGACGCCCAGGAGGAGCTGCTCGGCCGGCGCGCCGCGGCCGCCGCCGCGCTCGGACGGCTCGACGAGCTGGCCGTCGAGGAGTGGACCTACGACGAGACCATCGAGCGCATGCGCAAGCTCTACGAGTTCCGCACCCGGCGCTTCGCGTCGCTCGCCGGCGACACCGAGGACGGCGACGGCATCGAGCACCGCTCGCGCAAGTACCAGCAGGCGGTGCGGGCCGTGCTCGACGCCCAGCGGGCCGAGCTCGTGCGGCTCCGCAACACCGGCGAGATCTCCAACGAGGTCATGCACCGGCTCGAGCGCGAGCTGGACCTCGAAGACGAGCGGCTGGAGATCTGATTGCGGGCGGCGTGGGGACTCGCCGCCGCCGGACTGCTGATCACCGCCGCCGCGATGGCCTTCGTGGTCGCCAACCGCGACCTCGACGGCCCGCCGGGGTTGACGCCGAGCCTTCCGGCCGACCTGCTCTGGGCGATCGCCTTCTCGGCCTTCCTGCTGGTCGGCGGCCTGGTGGCGTCGCGCCGTCCGGGCAACCCCGTCGGCCGGCTGCTTCTGCTGGAAGGTCTCGCGTGGGAGCTCGGGCTCTTCTGCGCCGGCTACGTCGGCTACTCGATCGAGCACTCGCTTCCGGCGCCGGAGCTCTTCGCCTGGATCCTCTCGTGGATCTGGGCGGTCGGGCTGGCGGGCGTGCCGGTGCTGCTCGCCCTGTTCCCCGACGGGCTCTGGCCGGGCCGCCGCTGGCGGCTGGTCGGCGTAGGGGCGCTCGCCGCGCTGGCCCTCCTGTTCGTGGGATCGGCGTTCGTGCCGGGACCGATGGCGGACGTGCCGTCGCTCGAGAACCCGGTCGGGATCGGCGGGTTGGAGCCGCTGGCCGCCGTCGGCGGCGTGCTGCTGACCGTGTCGCTCGTGGCGTCGCTCGCCGCGTTCGCGTTCCGGCTGCGGCTGGCCCCACCGCTCGAGCGGCGGCAGCTGAAGTGGGTCGCCGTCGCGGTGGCCACGATCGCCGCCGGGCTGCTGGCCGCCACGCTGCTCGACGCGCTCGGCGTGCCCGAGTCGGTGACGAGTTACTTCAACACGCTGCCGCTCGCCGCACTGCCGATCGGCATCGGCGTCGCGATGCTGCGCCACAACCTGTATGACGCCGACCGCGCGCTCAGGGCGGCGCTGTCGGTGTGCGGCGGCCTTGCCGCGGCCGCCGCGGTCGGAGCCGTCGCCGGCAGCGTGCCCGCCGCGCTCGCGGGCGGAGTCGTCGCGCTCGTCCTCCAGAGGCTGCACCCGCGGGCCGAGAAGGCGCCGCAGCCGGCGATCGCCGTGCGGACGCTCGGCGGCTTCCGCGTGCTGCGCCACGGCGAGCCGCTGGAGACCTCCGCGTGGCAGTCGCGCAAGGCACGCACGCTGTTCAAGATCCTCATCGCGCGGCGTGGGCGGCCCGTCACGCGCGAGGCGCTGATGGAGCTGCTGTGGCCGGGCGATGACCCGGCGAAGCTCTCCAACCGCCTGTCGGTCGCGCTCGCCACGCTGCGGAGCGTCCTCGGCCCGGAGGTGCTCGTGCAGGCCGAGTCCGGTGCCGTGGCGGTCGACCTCTCGGTGGTCGACGTCGACGTCGAGCGCTTTCTGGCTGCGCCCGCCGAGCTCTCGCTCTACCGGGGCGACTTCCTCGAGGAGGACCTCTACGAGGACTGGGCGGCCGACCTGCGCGAGGAGGCGCGCGCGGCCTACGCGGGCGCCGTCCGCAAGCTCGCCGCGGACGCCACCGGCGACGAGGCGATCCGGCTCTACCTGCGGCTGCTCGAGCAGGACCGCTGGGACGCCGAGGCCCACCGCTCGCTGATCGCCCGGCTCGAGGCCGACGGCCGGCACGGTGAGGCGCAGCGACGCAGGCGCGTCTACGAGGCCGCCATGGAGGAGATCGGGACCGCACCTTAAGGCCACTCGAACGGCTCTGCAGCACGGTTCGCCCATGTTCAGAGCTCTCCTCATCACCCTCACCCTCGGCCTTGTGGCCGCCCCCTCCGCGCTCGCCGCGCCACTCGACTGGAGCGAGTGCGACGACGGGCTCGAATGCGCCACCGCGCGCGTTCCGCTCGACTACGACAAGCCGTCGGGCACGCAGATCTCGCTGGCCGTCATCCGCCGGCCGGCCTCCGAGCCGGCTCGCCGGATCGGCTCGCTGTTCGTCAACAACGGCGGTCCGGGCAACTCGGCCGTGGACTTCGTGCGCGGCGGTCTCCCCTACCCGCCGGAGGTGCTTGCCCGCTTCGACGTCATCGGCATGGACCCGCGCGGCGTCGGGGGCAGCACGCCGGTGCGCTGCGGTCCCAGCCCCCCGCTCCCGCCGTTCCCCGTGGGGCACGACGAGGAGCGCGCGTTCGCGGACGCGCAGGCCGAGCTGGGCCGGCGCTGCCTGGCACTCAACGGCGACCTGCTCGACCACCTGTCGTCCGCCAACGTGGCGCGCGATCTCGACCGGCTGAGGCAGGCCGTCGGCGACCCGAAGCTGACGTTCGTCGGCCACTCGTACGGAACCGTGGTGGGCGCCACGTACGCCAACCTGTTCCCTGGGCGGGTGCGCGCGATCGTGCTCGACTCGATGCTCGACCCGGCGGCCTACACGCGCGGCCTCGGGCCGTTCTCGCTGCGCGTCGGCAGCCAGCGGGCGACGTCCGACGCCCTGCGGTTCTTCCTCGACTCGTGCGACGCAGCCGGCGACCGGTGCGCCTTCGCGGGCGGCGACTTCGACGGGCTCATGGAGAAGCTGCGGCGCGGCCCGGTGCTCGGCTTCACGTACGCGCAGGCTGTCGACGGCGTCCGCGGCGCCCTGTCCTTCCCGCCCGTGTGGCCGCAGCTGGCCGAGGAGCTGGCCGCCGTGGCTGACGGTGCGTCCGCCGCACGGCTCGCCGCCGACGAGGACGACGACCCGCGCGCGGCGCTGACCGCGATCGCCTGTGGCGAGACCGACAATCCGCGCGACCCGCGCGTGTGGCCGCTCGCGGCCCGGATCGCCGACGCGTTCACGCCGTACTTCGGCTCGGCCTGGACGTACATCTCGCAGGCGTGCGCGACGTGGCCGGGCTTCGACCGCGACCGCTACACGGGCCCGTTCGACCGCGCGAAGGGCATGCTCGTCGTCAACGCGCGCTACGACGCGTTCTCGTCGCTCGCCCGGACGCGCAAGGTGGCCGACTCGATGGGCGCCCGGCTGCTGACCGTCGAGGGCCCCGGCCACACGATGGAGGGCACCGATTCCGCCTGCGCCGACGGCGCGGTGGAGCGCTACCTGGTCGCCGGCAAGCTGCCGGCCAAGGGCACCGTCTGCGCCCAGGACAGCACGCCGTTCTAAGGCGGCGGGATGCCCCGGCCGCATGGCGGCCGGGGCATCCTCCGCGCGTCTACGGCGTCGTGGTCGACAGCGTGAACGTCAGCGCCTTGCTGTACGTGCCCGAGCGCAGCACGTCGGTCGCGCCGATCCCCTGGCGGAAGCCGAGCGTGACCGCGTCCGAGGTCACCGGTCCGCTCCACGAGAGCAGCGGAGTCGGCGTGCCCGACGTCTCGGCGAGCGGGATGTACGGCGCGGTCGGGTTCGTGGCGTTGACCGCGCGGGCCTGTAGCGCCTGGGGCAGCGAGAAGCTGCCGTTGACGAGGTGGCCAGGAGCCACGCCGGGGTCGGTGACCGACAGCGCCGCGTCACCGGTCGTCGTGGT
Source organism: uncultured Solirubrobacteraceae bacterium (assembly GCA_963835525.1). Lineage (GTDB taxonomy): Bacteria > Actinomycetota > Thermoleophilia > Solirubrobacterales > Solirubrobacteraceae > DASSUW01. The sequence continues at coordinate 4,041 of CAWIFM010000004.1, read as the reverse complement.
CACGACTGCCGCCATCGCGGTCTCGTAGGTCCTCGCCAGCGCGGGCACGAAGGTGCCGAAGCTCGCCCCGGCACTCGGGATCGCGAGCTGCAGCACGCTCGGCACGTCGCCGGCGACCGTCTCGACCGCCTCGCCCGTGCTCCTGGCGGCCAGCAGCACGCGCTCCATCGCGTTGTCCGAGTTCGAGGTGAACTGCAGGCGGGCCACCGAGGTGTAATTCGTGCGACTCGGCCGGAACGCGAGGTTGACGGTGCACGTGCCGCCCGGCGCGATCGGGCCGACGCCGCCCGCACCGGAGCAGTTCTGGCTGACGATCTGGAAGTCGCCGGCCGTCTGCGTGCCGCCGTCGTCGGCGTTCGCCTGCAGCACGACGTTGGTGACGGACAGCGGGGCGTCGCCGTCGTTGGTGACCGTGACCGGGACCGCGCCGCTCACGGCGCCGGCGGCCACCGACGGGAAGACCGGCGGGTAGGCGTAGAGCACCGGCGCCGGGTCGCTCTTGAGCGCCTTGGCGCTGTTCGCGGTGTTGACGAACGGGTTGAAGTTCGTCGGCCCGCCGATCGCGACCGGATCGCGCTCGGAGAAGTAGTACTTCACGCGGTCCTTGGCGGCCGCGAACATCGGCGTGAAGTCGATCTCGCCGAGACCGAGCTCGCGCTGATCGTCGTTGCCGCACGTCGGCCGCGCGTCGACCATGTCCTTGACGTGGAAGCTGATGATCCGCGTCGTGAACTTGTTGATCATCTGCGTCACGTAGGCGGCGCCCACCGCGGGGTCGGGCGGGTCGACATGGCCGGCGGCGCCGCAGACGGCCCACCCGATGTCGATCTGCGCGACGACCCAGCGCGGGTCGGTGCGGTCCATGATGATCTCCCAGGCGCTCTTGAGCACGCCGCTGTCGACGTGCCGGGTCTGGAACTCCGGCTGGTGGTTGTGGAAGTACGCCGGGCCGAGGCCGGCTTCGACCGACCGCTTGCCGAGGCGATTCAGCAGCTGCGCGGTGTTGAGCGCGCCCTGGAGCGTGTTGTAGGCGCCCGCGCCGCCCGGGAAGCCCGCCTCGCCGATGTGGTCCTGGCCGACGATCCTCGACGCCGCGATCTGGTTGTCCCAGTTGGGCTCGTTCAGGTTGCCGTGCCGGCCTGGGAAGCGGATGCCGTACTGGTTGCCGAGCGCGCGCAGGGTCTGCAGGCCGGGCAGGTTCAGCGGTGTCATGGGGTTGGTGCCCGGGAACGGGTTGCCCAGATAGCCGTAGAGCTCGACGTGCTTGATGCCCTGCGACTGCAGGAACGCGAAAACGCGCTCCAACCGCCCGGCCGAGCCCGTCGGGGCGGTGGGCACGCAGTACGGCGTCGGGTCGGCCGGCGGCGCGGGACAGAGGATCTCGCCGGTGCCGCTCTGGATGTACTGGCTGAAGTTGAAGAGCTGGATGCCGCTCTGGCCGGACGGCGCTCCGGCGCCCAGGCTGGGCGGCCGTTGCGCGTGCGCCGCCGTGGCGAAGGCGAGCAGCGCCCCCGTCGCCGCGATCGCGATGAGACCGGCACGGGACCTTCGCTGACCGACCATGCGCTCTCCCCCTCTTGGGACGGTTCGGCGGAAGATACTCGGGTAGTACGGAGAATTGTTGGGTGCCCGGCCTAAATGGTCGGGCGAGCTCGAACGGGAGGAGAGCTCGATGTTGCGTTTCGCCGTACTGGCCCTCGCCGTCCTTGCGGTGGGTGCGCCACCTGCCGCGGCCGAGGACGGTTCCGACCTGTGGCTGCGCTACGAGAAGGTCGACGACAGGTCACAGCTCGAGCAGTACCGGCAGGCGGTCAGGAGCGTGGTGGTCGAGAACGTCCACGCGAACAAGGTCCACCGCCACACGCCCGGCCTGAGCATGGAGCCGGGCTCGTCCGAGAAGCTCGTGGAGAGCCCGCTGGAGGCGGCCCGCGACGAGCTGGTCCGGGGCCTGAGCGGACTGCTCGGCCGGCCGGTGCCGGTGCGGCACGAGGCCGGGCACGGCGCCGTGGTCGTGGGCACGCGCGAGAGCTCGGAGATCGTGCGGCGTCACGTCCGGGCGCGTGAGCTCGCCGACGAGGGCTACGTCATCCGCTCCGTCCGTGGCCTCACCGTGATCGCCGGCAAGACCGAGGTCGCCGCCCTGTACGGGAGCTTCGCCTTCCTGCGGCGCATGCAGACCGAGCGGCGCGTCACCGGTCTGGACATCGCGTCGTCGCCCCGGGTCGCGAACCGGCACCTCAACAACTGGGAGACCGTGCGCCTGTACGCCGGCGACGGGCCGATCTTCAACTTCGCGGCGACCGGGGAGCGGAACCTGCCAGTGATCCTCGACCGCTACATCGTCGTGGCGCGCGCGCTCGCGTCGGTCGGCATCAACGGCTTCGAGATCAACCTCGTGAACGCCGACAACGTCTACCTGACGCCGGCCTACATCGCGCAGGAGGCGGCGCTGGCCGACGCGCTGCGCCCCTACGGGATCAGGATCTCGCTCGCCATCAACTACACGGCGCCCACCGACCCGCGGTTCGCGCCGGACACGCTGACCAACGAGCAGCTGGACCCGTACAGCGACGCGTTCCGGGGCTGGTGGAACCGCAAGGCACGCGAGCTGCAGGCGTCGATCCCGGACTTCATGGGCTTCACGGTGAAGGCCAACTCGGAGGGCCAGCCGGGGCCTCAGGACTTCGGCTACGACCACGGGGACGGCGCCAACGGCATCGCCGCGGCGGTCGCGCCGCTGGACATGAAGGTCTACTGGCGCACGTTCGTCTACAACGCGGAGGTCGACCCCGACCGGCTCAAGCGCGCGTACCTCGAGTTCGGGCCGATCGACGACGAGGACCGCTTCCTCGACAACGTGTTCCTGCAGACCAAGAACGGCCCGCTGGACTTCCAGGCGCGCGAGCCCATCCACCCGATGTTCGGCCGGATGGAGAACACCAACCAGGCCCTCGAGCTACAGGTCACGCAGGAGTACACGGGCCAGAGCACGATGCTGGCCTACCTGGGGCCGATGTGGGAGGAGGCGCTCAAGACGGAGACCCACGCGCCCGGCCGCGTCGGAGAGATCGTCGACGGAACCGCGCAGAGCCACGAGGACACGGCGATCGTCGGCGTGGCGAACCTCGGCAACGCCGACAACCTGACCGGCCACCACTTCTCGCAGGCGAACCTGTTCGCGTTCGGCCGCCAGGCATGGGACTGGAGGCTCGACTCCGGCGACATCGCCGAGGACTGGGTGCGGATGACGTGGACCGGCGACGATCGTGCGGTCCGCACGATCGTGGAGATGATGATGGGCTCGTGGGAGGCGCTGGTGAGCTATCAGACGCCGCTCGGCATCGGGCATCAGTTCCGGTCCAGCGACCACTACGGGCCGAAGCCGGACGAGTTCTTCATCAAGGACGACTGGAGCCCCGTCTACTACAACCAGGCCGACAGCGAGGGCCTCGGCTACGACCGCTCCCCGACCGGGAGCAACTTGACGGCGCAGTACTTCCCGCCGCTCGAGCGCCGTTACGGGAACCTCGAGACGGTGCCGGAGAACCTGATGATGTGGTTCCACCACGTGCCGTGGGGCCACCGGATGGACAACGGGCGGGTGTTCTGGGACGAGCTGGTCCTGCGCTACCAGACGGGCGTGCAGTACGTGACCTGGATGCGGGAGACCTGGGACCGGCTGGAGCCGTACGTCGACGACCGCCGCTTCACCGAGGTGCAGGCGAAGCTGGCGGCCCATGAGGCGGACGCGGCCGATTGGCGGGACACGAGCGTGGGCTACTGGCAGAGGTTCAGCGGCCGGCCGATCCCGGTCGACGGTCCGCTCGCGATCGAGATCGAGATCGGCGGCGAGTGGTTCGGCGGCTTCGACGCTTCAGCCGACTCGTACACGATCCCCGGGCCGATCACCAAGGTGCGCACGAAGCGCGGCGCGCGGTACCGCATCCTCGAGCAGTCTCCGGGCAGGGCGGTCGTCCAGGTCCGCGGCCGGAGCTTCTTCGGCCCGATCGTGAAGAACTACGTGTTCGAGATCTCGTCGAG
>CAWIFM010000003.1:0-1241036 GCA_963835525.1 uncultured Solirubrobacteraceae bacterium | reverse complement strand
AGGCGGGTTGGGCGTCGAGGGCGGTGATGCGGATCAGGTTGTAGACGGCGGCGGTGATCTTGAACCAGGCTCGGTTGCGTTGTCGGCCCTTGTAGCGGAGCTTGCGTCCGCCGCCGATGGTCTTGATCCAGCCGAAGGGTTCCTCGATCCGTTTGCGGATCCGCATGCTCACCTCGTGGCCGGCGTGGCGGGTGGTGCGCCCGTCGATCGCTGATCGTCGTGCCGGCTGGTGTTCTGGCGCGACGTGCGGGGTGAACCCGAGCTCGCGGGCGTCGGCGACGAAGCCCTTGGTGTCGTAGCCCTTGTCGCCGGCGACGGTGCGGCGCCGTGTCGGTCGCTGGGCAGCCGGGCGAGCATCTCGATGGCGGTGGCCCGCTCGGCGTAGCCGTCGGCGGTGGTGAGCTCGGCGTCGACGATCAACGCGTTGCGGTTCTCCATCAACAGATGCCCGGCGTAGCACAGCGTGGCGGCGGTGTTGTTGCGACTTGCGATACAGGCGGGCCTCCGGGTCGGTCGTCGAGGCGTGGGTGTCGTTCGAGCGCTTCTGCGCCGTGCCACTGCACCTCGACGTTGCGGCCCGGCCGGCGGCTCCGACGGCGGGCCGTCTTTGGGCTTGAAGCTCTTGTGCGACGCCCACGCCTTCAACAGCGTCCCGTCGACGGAGAAGTGATCGCGACGAGACGTAGCGGCGCAGCTTCGCCTGGCGGACCACCGCGGCGAAGAACTCGTCGGCGACCTCGTGCTCCAACAGGCGCTTGCGGTTCTTGGTGAACGTGGTCGCGTCGAACGCCGGCTGGTCGATGCGCATGTCCAGGAACCACTTGAACAACAGGTCGTAGTTGAGCCGCTCGCAGAACGCCCGCTCGCGAGCGGATCGAGTACATCGCCATCAACACCGTCGACTTCAACAACGTCTCCGGCGGCACGCTGCGCCGGCCGCCCGCCGCGTACATCGCGTCGAACATCGTCGTCGAGCTCGGCCGAGCACCGCGTCGACCACCACCCGGATCCGGCGGATCGGATGATCCGGCCGGGATCAGATCCTCGGTGCTCAACGACGTCAACATCGCCAACTGCGGATCCGGGCTTCCACGCATACCCCCATTCTTTTCGATCCGAGCCCCGAACGCGAGCACCCTCAGCCGAATTTCAGCACCCTGCTAGCAGTGGGCAGGTTCACGCACTCAGCGGCGCTCAGCGGTTGGTGAACTGGTTGCCCTTGACGGCCGGGCGGCCGGCCTTGCCCTCGCCTTGAACGGCAGCGGGACGAGCGTGACGGTACCGCCTGCGGCCGTGATCGCCGCCTCGGCGGCCTTCGAGACGGCGTGGGCGTGGACGTCGACCTTGGCGGTGATCTCGCCACGGGCGAGCACCTTGACGAAGTCGCCCTTGCGGACCAGACCGTGCTCGACGAGCGACCTCGGGGTCGACGCGGTCGCCGACGATCGTCGGCGAGCTCGGCGAGCTGTCGAGGTTGACCGGCCTGGTACTCGACGCGGAACGGGTTGTTGAAGCCCTTCAGCTTCGGCACGCGCTGCTTCAGCGGCATCTGGCCGCCTTCGAAGCCGCGGGCGACCTTGCCGCGGCCGCGCGACTGCTGGCCCTTGGTGCCGCGGCCGGCGGTCTTGCCGCCCTTGCCGCCGATGCCGCGACCGACGCGCTTGCGCGGCCTTGGTGCGACCCGGGCGCCGGGGCGAGTTCGTCGACGCGCATGTCAGCCTTCGCTCTCGCTGTCGCGTCGACCTCGACGAGGTGCGGGACGCGGGCGATCATGCCCCGGATCTCGGGGCGGTCGGGCAGGGTGTTGGTCTTGCCGATCCGGCCGAGGCCGAGGGCACGCAGCGTGCCGCGGGTCTTCGGCTTGGTGGCGATCGCCGAGCGGACCTGGGTGACGGTGATGGTCTTCTCGCTCGTAGGTGTCGCTCTTCTGTCTGCGGCATCAGTGTGAGTCTCCTGCTGGCGATCTGCTTCTGGCGCTCGTTGTAGGCGTTGAGCATGCCCTTCGGCACGAACTCCTCGGCGGCCAGGCCGCGGCGCTCGGCGACCTCGTCGGGGCGCTGCAGCGACTTGCAGGCCGTTGATCGTGGCGCGGGCGACGTTGATGTGCGTTGGACGAGCCGAGCGACTTGCACAGCACGTCGTGCACGCCGGCCTCCTCGAGGATGATGCGGGCGGCGCCGCCGGCGATGACGCCGGTACCGGCAGCGGCCGGCTTCATCAGCACGCGGCCGGCGCCGGTGACGCCGATGATCGGGTGGGTGATCGTGCTGCCGGCGAGCGGCACGTCGAACAGGTTGCGCTTGGCCTCTTCGGTGCCCTTCTGGATCGCCAGCGGCACTTCCTTGGCCTTGCCGTAGCCGAGGCCGACGCGGCCGTTGCCGTCGCCGACCACGACGAGCGCGGTGAACGAGAAGCGGCGGCCGCCCTTGACGACCTTGGCGACGCGGTTGATCGTGATGACGCGCGACTCGCGCAGCCCGCCGGGATCGGACGGCGCTGTGCGGTCGTCGCGGTTGTTGCCGTAGTTGTTGGTGACCAGCCATCAGAACTCCAAACCTGCTTCACGGGCGGCAGCGGCGACCGCAGCGACGCGCCCGTGGTAGACGAACCCACCGCGGTCGAACACGACCTGGTCGACGCCGGCGGCCTTGGCCCGCTCGGCGATGCAGCTGCGCCGAGGCGGGTCGCGGCGTCGACGGTCGCGCCGCTGCCGGCGGCGCGCTGATCGGCCTCGGCGGTCGACGCGGCGGCGAGCGTGCGGCCGGCGTCGTCGTCGATCACCTGCAGCGACGAGGTGCTTGTTGGAACGGAACACGGCCAGGCGCGGACGCGCCGCGGTGCCGTGGATCTTCTTGCGGACCCGCCGGTGGCGGCTGATGCGGCCTTGCGCGGCGCTTTTGTGCGATCTTGCTCATGACTGCTCTCGCTCACTTCTTGCCGGTCTTGCCGGCCTTGCGCAGGACCTTCTCGCCGAGGTAGCGCACGCCCTTGCCCTTGTACGGCTCGGGCTTGCGGATCGAGCGGATGTTGGCGGCGACCTGGCCGACGACTTCCTTGTCGATGCCGTTGACGACGACTCTGCGTCGGCACGGGCACCTCGAACGTGATGCCCTCGGGCGCCTTGACGATCACCGGGTGGCTGAAGCCGAGGGCCAGGCGCAGCGTGTTCGGGCCCTGGGCCTCGGCGCGGTAGCCGACGCCGACGATCTCGAGCTCCTTGCGTGAAGCCGTCGGTGACGCCGACGACCATGTTGTTGACCAGCGCTGCGGGTGAGGCCGTGCAGCGACGCGGTTCTCGCGCTCGTCGTCGGGCCGCTCGACCACGATCAGCTCGCTCGTCGCGGCGGACCGTGATGATCGCCGGGAGCGATGCGGCTGAGGGTGCCCTTCGGGCCCTTCACCGTGACGGTGCTGTCTCGCCGCCGACGATCGTGACGTCGACGCCGCCGGGAACGGCGATGGGAGACTTACCGATTCGGGACATGACGATGCTCCTCGATTCACCACACGTAGCAGAGGACTTCGCCGCCGACCTTGCGCTTGCGCGCTTCGCGGTCGGTCATCAGCCCCTGGCTGGTGGACAGGACGGCCACACCGAGACCGCCGAGCACGCGCGGCACGGCGTCGCCCTTGCGGTAGACCCGCAGGCCGGGCGTGGAGATGCGGCGCAGGCCGGAGATCGTGCGGTGACGGTCGGCGGAGTACTTCATCGGGATCGTCAGCACGTCGCCGGGACCCTTGGTCGACGGCGCGACGCTGAAGCCGGCGATGTAGCCCTCCTTCTGGAGGATCTTGGCGAGCGCGACCTTCTGCTTCGACGAGGGCATGCGCACCTCGTCGTGCATCGCCGTGTTGGCGTTGCGGATGCGGGTCAGCATGTCGGCGATGGGATCAGTCATCATGATGTCGCTCCTCACCAGCTCGCCTTCGTCAGGCCGGGGATCTCGCCGGCGTGGGCCAGCTCGCGCAGGCAGACGCGGCACAGCCCGAACTTGCGGAACACCGAACGCGCCCGGCCGCAGCGGCGGCAGCGGGTGTAGCCGCGCACCTTGTACTTCGGCTTGGCGTTCGCCTTGTTGATCAGTGACTTCTTTGCCATGTTCGATGCCCTTCCCTTACTTCTTCTTCTTGCCGCGGACTGCGCCCTGGCCACGCGGACCGCGACGCTTGGCGCTTGGTCGCGGCGGCGCCGGCGTCGGCGCCCGTCTTGAACGGGAACCCGAACGCATCGAGCAGGGCCTTGCCCTGCGTCGTTGGTCGGTCGCCGTGGTGACGATCGTGATGTCCATGCCACGGGGCGCGTCGATCTTGTCGTAGTCGATCTCGGGGAACACGGTCTGGTCGTTGAGGCCGAACGTGTAGTTGCCACGGCCGTCCCACGACTGTCGGCCGGCAGCCCGCGGAAGTCGCGGATGCGGGGGATGGCGACGGCGATCAGCCGGTCGAGGAACTCCCACATGCGGTCGCCGCGCAGCGTGACCTTGGTGCCGATCGACTGGCCCTCGCGGAGCTTGAAGCCGGCGATCGAGTGCTTGGCCTTGGTGACGATCGGCTTCTGGCCGGTGATCGCGGTGAGGTCGGCGACGGCGCCCTCGAGCAGCGACGGCTGCTGGGTGGCCCGGCCGACGCCCATGTTGATGACGATCTTCTCGAGCGTCGGCACCTGCATCACGTTGGCGAGGCCGAGCTGCTCTTGCAGCGTCGCCCTTGACCTCGTCGTTGTACTTCTGCTTGAGGCGCGGGATGGTCGTCGTGGTCTGCGGTCGTCGGTTGCGTGTCGCTCATCGCGATCACCTCTCCGCGTGCGCTTGGCGACGCGGACCTTCGTTGCCGTCGGCTTGGACCTTGTAGCCGACGCGGGTCGGCTTGCCCTTGTGCACGAGCATCACGTTGCTGGCGTCGATCGGCATGTCGCGGTCGATGATGCCGGCCTGCTCGTTGGCCTGGCGGGCCTTCGAGTGCTTCTTGGCGCGTGTTGACGCCGTTGACGATGACCTTGTTGTCGGTCGGGAAGACGCTGCACGACCTCGCCCTCGCTTGCCCTTGTCCTTGCCGGTGATCACCACGACGGTGTCACCCTTCCTCAACTTCATCTCAGAGCACCTCCGGTGCGAGCGAGACGATGCGCATGAACTTCTGGTCGCGCAGCTCGCGGCCGACCGGGCCGAAGATGCGGGTGCCGCGCGGCGTGAGGTCGTCCTTGATGAGCACGGCCGCGTTCTCGTCGAAGCGGATGTAGCTGCCGTCGGGACGGCGCTTCTCCTTCTTGGTGCGGACGACGACGCACTTGACGACGTCGCCCTTCTTCACGCCGGCGCCGGGGATGGCGTCCTTGACGGTGGCGACGAAGATGTCGCCGATCGAGGCGTAGCGGCGGCGCGTGCCGCCGAGCACCTTGATGCACGAGCACCTCCTTGGCGCCGCTGTTGTCGGCGACCCGGAGGCGGGATTCCTGCTGGATCATGGGTCACTTCGCCCGCTCCAGGACTTCGACGACGCGCCAGCGCTTGTTCTTGCTGCAGCGGGCGGGTCTCCATCACGCGGACCCTGTCGCCGATGTTGGCGTCGTTGGTCTCGTCGTGGGCGTACAGCTTCTTGGTGCGCATCATGAACTTGTCGTACTTCGGGTGGCGGACGCGCTCGATGACGGCGACGACGGCGGTCTTGTCCATCTTGTTCGGACACGACGACGCCCTCGCGGACCTTGCGGCGCGCTCGCGGTCGGCGTCGGTCGCCTGCGTCGCGGTCGTGGCGCGGTCGCTGCGGCGTCGGTCGGTCGGTCTCGGTGGTCTCGGTCATGTCTTCGTCGCGTCATTTCCCTGCCTCGGCGCGGCGATCTCGCGCTGGCGGATGAGGTGTTGATGCGGGCGATCTGGCGGCGCACCTGCGTGATCTCGGCGGTGTTGTCGAGCTGGCCGGTGGCGTTGCGGAAGCGCAGGTTCAGCGCCTCCTGCTTCGTCGCCCGCAGCTCGTCGACGAGCTCGCCGAGGTCGAGCTCGGTCGAGCTCGGCAGTTGACTTGGCCATCAGATAGACCTCCTCGCGGGTGATGACGCGGGCCTTGATCGGCAGCTTCTGGATCGCCTTGTTCAGGGCGACCCGGCGCCTGCTCCTCGTTGGGGAACGACAGCTCGAACAGCACCCGGCCCGGGCTTGACGACGGCGACCCAGAACTCGGGGTTGCCCTTGCCGGAACCCATGCGGGTCTCGGCCGGCTTCTTGGTGACCGGCTTGTCCGGGAAGATGTTGATCCAGACCTTGCCGCCACGCTTGATGGCGCGGGTCATGGCGATACGGGCGGCCTCGATCTGGCGGGCGGTGAGCCAGCCGGGCTCGAGGGCCTGGATGCCGTACTCGCCGAAGCGACAGCTCGGCGCCGCCCTTGGTCAGGCCGCTTGGTGCGGCCGCGGTGGTGCTTGCGGTGTGCGACCTTGCGGGGCATCAACATGTGGATCAGTCCTCCCCACGGAAGTGCGGCGTCTCGTGCCCGTCGTGGGTGCGGCGAGCGATCTCTTCTTCCTCGTCGAGCAGCTTCTCGAGCTCGGGATCGGCTTCCTTGAGCAGCGGCTGCGGTCTCGGGCTCGGCCTGCGTCCGGACGGCGGGCCGCCGACGACACGACCCGGCGCGGCTCGCCGGCTGACCGGACGTCTCGCCGACGGCCATCGCCGCCTCGCGGGCGATCTTGTCGTCGTTGATGCGCTTGTAGGGCAGGATGTCGCCCTTGTAGAGCCACACCTTGACGCCGACGCGGCCGCTCGTGGTGCGTGGCCTCGCGGAAGCCGTAGTCGATGTCGGCGCGCAGCGTGTGCAGCGGCACGCGACCCTCGCGGTACCACTCGGTGCGGCTCATCTCGGCGCCGCCGAGGCGGCCCGAGCACTGCACGCGGATGCCGAGGGCGCCGGCCCGCTGGGCGTTCTGCACGGCGCGCTTCATGGCCCGGCGGAAGGCGATGCGGTTGGCGAGCTGGTCGGCGACGCCCTGGGCGATCGAGCGCGGCGTCGAGCTCGGGGCTCTTGATCTCGACGATGTTGAGCTGCACCTTGGGGTTGCCGGTGATCTTGGTGATGCAGCGCGCGCAGCTCGTCGGCCTGGGCGCCACGACGACCGATGACGATGCCCGGACGGGCGGTGTGGATGTCGACGCGGACCTTGTCGCGGGTGCGCTCGATCTCGATGCGGCTGATCGCCGCCGACTCCAGCTTGCGTCATGATCGCCTCGCGGATCTTCCAGTCCTCGGTGAGGTACTCCTTGTACTCGCGCTCGCTGAACCAGCGGCTCTTCCAGTCGGTGGTGACGCCGAGACGGAACCCGTACGGGTTGATCTTCTGGCCCATTCAGTTGCTCTCCTCCGTCGTCCGCGGCGCTGGGCTTCGTAGCCGGCGGCCTCGGCGTGCTCGGCGGTGTCGAAGAACACCTCGGCGATGGTGACGTCGTAGTAGCGGCTCTCGGCACGTGGTACTTCATCGAGTTGGCGTTGCCCTTGATCTCGTAGCCGTCGGGGATCGACCTCGTCCTCGGGCGCCTCGACCGGCACTCGCCGGCGTCGACGCGTCGGTCGGCGCTCGTCGGCGTCGCTCTCGGCGACGTCGGCGTCGGCGCTCGGCGACCTCGTCGTCGACGCTCGCTCGGCGACGTCGTCGGCGTCGACCTCGGCTCGTCGACGACGTCGACGTCGTCGACCGGCGTCGTCCTCGACGGCTGCTCGGCGTCGGCGCTCGGCGTCGGCGTCGCCGGCTCGTCGGCGGCTGCCGCTCGCGCAGGCCTCGGCGCGGGCTGCGGCTGCGCTCGACGCGGTCGCGGCGGCTGGCTGGGCCGACGTGCCGGCGCGGCGACCGGCCGGCGGCCGACTGGCCTCTGGCGGGCCTGCACGACCTCGAGGCGGTCGTCGCTCGAGGCGGGCGACGACGACGGTGATGTGGCAGGTGCGCTTGCGGATGCGGGTGGCCCGGCCACGGGCACGGGGCCGGAAGCGCGCAGCGTCGGGCCCTCGTCGGCGAAGCAGGCCATGACGAACAGCTCGTCGGCGATCCTGCTCGTCGTTGTGCACGGCGTTGGCGACGGCGCTGGCGAGCACCTTGCGGACGTCGTGCGGCGACCTCGCGGTCGGTGAACTGCAGCACCTCGTCGGCGCGCCGCACGTCGAGGCCGCGGATCAGGTCGAGCACCTCGCGGGCCTTGCGAGGCCGAGACCGCGCAGGTACCTGGCGCGTGGCCTTGGTGCCGACTGCGCTCGCCGGCGACGCAGCGCGCCTTCGTTGAGCTTCGGACCGGTCATCAGCGGCGACCCTTCGCGTTCTTCTCCTGGCCGGCGTGGAACCGGAAGGTGCGGGTGGGGCTGAACTCACCGAGCTTGTGGCCGACCATCGACTCGGTGACGTACACCGGCACGTGCTTGCGACCGTCGTGGACGGCGATCGTGTGGCCGACCATGTCGGGGATGATCGTGGAGCGGCGCGACCAGGTCTTGATGACCTTGCGCTCGCCGGCGGCGTTCTGGGCGTCGACCTTCTTCAGCAGGTGGTCGTCGACGAACGGGCCCTTCTTCAGGCTGCGTGACATGCGGACTCTACCTACCGCGACCCTTGCCGGTACGGCGACGGCGGACGATGAGCTGCTGCGACGGCTTGTTCTTGTCGCGGGTGCGGCCCTCCGGCTTGCCCCACGGCGACACGGCCGGGCGACCACCGGACGTGCGGCCCTCGCCACCACCGAGCGGGTGGTCGACGGGGTTCATGGCGACGCCGCGGGTCTGCGGGCGGACGCCCTTCCAGCGGTTGCGGCCGGCCTTGCCGATCTTGATCAGCTCGTGCTCGCTGTTGCCGACCTCGCCGACGGTGGCGCGGCAGTCGATCAGCACGCGGCGCATCTCGGTGGACGGCATGCGCAGGGTGGCGAAGTCGCCGTCCTTGGCGACCAGCTGCACGGCGATGCCGGCCGAGCGGCCGATCTTGCCGCCCTGGCCGGGGCGCAGCTCGACGTTGTGGACGACGGTGCCGACCGGGATGTAGCGCAGCGGCAGGGCGTTGCCGGGCTTGATGTCGGAGCCCTGGCCGCTCGTGACGTGGTCGCCGACGCGTCAGGCCCTTGCGGCGCGAGGATGTAGGCCTTCTCGCCGTCGGCGTAGTGCAGCAGGGCGATGCGGCAGGTGCGGTTCGGGTCGTACTCGATGGCGGCGACCTTGGCGGTCACGCCGTCCTTGATCCGCTTGAAGTCGATGATGCGGTACTGCTGCTTGTGGCCGCCGCCGCGGTGGCGCGACGTCTTGCGGCCGTAGACGTTGCGGCCGCCGGTCTTCGGCTTCGGGCGCGAGCAGCGACTTCTCGGGCGTCGATCTTGGTGATCTCGGAGAAGTCGGACGACGGTCTGGAAGCGGCGGCCGGGGCTGGTGGGTTTGCGGGAACGAATGCCCATGGCGTCCTCAGTTCTCGAACAGCGGGATCTCGCCCGCTGCCAGGGTGACGATGGCCCGCTTGGTGTCGGGCTTCGGACCCGACGCGGTTGGTGCCGCGCGTGCGGCGCTTCTTGCCCTTGCGGTTGAGCGTGTTGACCTTGACGCACCTCGACGCCCCAGATCGCCTCGACGGCGTCGCGGATCTCGGGCTTGCTGGCGCTCGGGTGGACCTTGAACGTGTAGACGCCCGGCTCGATCAGGGCGTAGCTCTTCTCGGAGACGACCGGCGCCAGGATGATGTCGCGGGGATCCTTCATGACTCGTCGTCCTTCGCTCTCGCTGGCTCGTCGGCTGGCGCTCGGGCTCGTCGACTCGGCGACTCGGCGTCGTGCGGCAGCTCGGCGATCGGCCTCGGTCGGCTCGACTGACGCCTCGGCGGCTCGCCGTCGTCCGTGCTCGTCTGCGCTCGTCGGCCGGCGTGTCGGCCGTCGGCGGCCTTCGTGGCCGGCGCGGCTTCTCGGCGCGTGGCCGCTTCGCGGCGCCGTCTGCGTCGGCTGCGTCGGCGTCGAGCCGTCGCTCGACGACCGGGCAGCGTGTCCTGCGGTGAAGACGATCCAGTCGTTGCACAGCACGTCGTAGGCGTTGAGCTCGCCGGCCTCGATCAGCTGCACCTCGGGGAGGTTGCGGAAGCTCTTGAGCGGCGTTGGCGTCGTCGACGCTCGACGACGACGAGCGCCCGGCCGTCGACGCCGAGGGCGCCGAGCGCGGCGACTGGCGTCCTTGGTCTTCGGGCGCGTCGAAGCCCCAGACGTCGACGACGACGACCTTGCCCTCGGCGGCGCGGTCGCGACAGCGCCGAGCGCAGCGCGAGCTTGATCATCTTCTTCGGGGTGCGCTGGTCGTACTTGCGCGGCTTGGGGCCGAGGGCGACGCCACCGCCGCTGATAGTGCGGCGAGCGGGTCGAGCCCTGGCGGGCGTTGCCGGTGCCCTTCTGGCGGTACGGCTTGGCGCCGCCGCCGCGGACCTCGGCTGCGGGTCTTGGTGCTCTGCGTGCCGGCCCGGCGGGCGGCGAGCTGGGCGGTGACGACCTGGTGCATCAGCGGCACGTTGGGCTGGATGCCGAACATCGCGTCGTCGAGCTCGACGTTGCCGGCGTCCTTGCCGGCGGCGTTCTTGACGGTGATCTGGGCCATGGCTCAGGCTCCCTTCACTGCGCTCTTGACGGCGTTGCGGACGATGACGACGCCGCCGTTCGGGACCGGGCACCGAGCCCTTGACCAGCAGCAGGTTGCGCTCGACGTCGGCCTCGACGACTTCGAGGTTGAGCGTGGTGACCTGCTCGTGGCCCATGTGGCCGGACATCTTCATGCCCTTGAACACGCGGCCCGGGAAGCGCGCACGAGCCGATCGAGCCCGGGCGCCCGGTGGTGCTTGTGGTTGCCGTGGCTGGCGCCCTGGCCCTTGAAGTTGTGGCGCTTCATGCGTGCCGGCGAAGCCCTTGCCCCGGCTGACGGCGGTGACGTCGACCTTGCTCGCCGGCGGCGAGGATGTCGACCGTGATCTCCTGGCCGACCTCGAAGCCGTCGACCGAGTCGAGGCGCAGCTCGACGAGGCGCTTGCCCGGGTGCGACGCCGCGCCTTGGCGAAGTGGCCGGCCTCGGGCTTGGTGAGCTTCTTGGCGTCGCGGTGGCCGTAGGTGACCTGCAGCGCGGTGTAGCCGTCGCGCTCGGTGGTCTTGACCTGGACGATGCGCATCGGCTCGACGCGCAGCACGGTGACCGGGACGACCTTGTCGTCGACCCACTTCTGGCTCATGCCGACTTTCTCGCCGACGATCGCTTGTAGTGCCATGGCGGCTGTTCCTTGTTGAACGGTCTGGGTGGTGAACGGTCTGGCTGGTCTGAACGGGTGTCTGGCCGCGTGGCGAACATCCGAACTGAATGATCGAGCCGGGGACTGGGGCTCTCCACGCAGATGCTCCGCTGGCCAGAGGCGTGCGGAGCACCAGGTCAGGTTGTCGCCGTGCGGTCCCCGCCAGCCAGGCTGGTTCGGGCGCACACGGACATCGATTGGCGAACGGCGAACGGATCACGTGCCCGGATCGGTCCCGGACACGGCTTGGAAATGCTACCGGGACGGCCCGACCAGCGCCAACGTGGCACCGTCGATCCGCATCCGTCCGGAATCCGGTCGGGAACTGTGCAGGAGCGCGATGGTCAGGGGAAGCGCTTCGCCAACCAGTCGGCGACGCGCGGCGAGGGCCTCGCGGCGGTGGCCCTCGAGGTAGTGCGGGGCACCCTTCATCGCGACGTACGTCACGTCCTCGGCGCCGGCGTTGGCGACGATCTCCTCGGCCTGCCACACCCGGATCTCGGTGTCGGCGGTCGGGTGCACCAGCATCGTCGGCACCGTCACCTTCGGCATCGTGTCGGCCAGCCGGGCGTGGCTCGACAGCCCCGACCACGTCGACAGCCACCCGCGCGCCGTCATCGTGCGCGCCAGCCCGCCGCGGCCGTAGTTGGCGTCGAGCGGATCGGGGAACGCGAACAGGCTCCCCATCGGGCGATCGTCGGGATCGATCGACAGGTCGAGGTACGCCGGGTCGGCGAGCGTGCGATAGATCGTCAGGTACTTCGTGAACACGGTGCGCCGGCGCAGGTCGGCCCAGCCGCGCCGGGTCGGCCGCCTTCGACGCGTCGTCGATCTGACGCAGCCGTCCGCGAGGCGTCGACGGCGTCGGCGAGCGACGCCTTGGCGATGGCGTCGATGCGGGCGACGCGCTCGACGCTGCGCGCTGCGCGATAACGCGCCAGCCAGTCGCGGTCGTACGTGCACGGCTCCGGCCACGGCCGCCAGCCGTTGTCGGGGTTGTACATGTCGAGCTCGGGCACCGTCGCGAACGGATCGGCCTCGTCGGCCACGGACGGGTCGACGCCGGGCAGCAGCGCCGGCAAGATCCGGTCCGTGGTGATGGTCTGGAGGCCTAGCGGATCCTGGCCTGCGATCTCGCGAAGCCCCGGCTCAATCCACTCGCAGAGCTTGGGGCGGGAGGTGAGGCTTCGGTGATCTCCACCATGCGCGGTCCATCATCGCCCAGGACGATCCATCACAACCCCAGTCGCACGCAGCCGGCTCGTCTGACACCGTGAAGGCATCGGCCGTCTCCACTACGGTCCGCCCGTGTCAGCGAAACCGTTCGACGGAGGACAGCTCCCATCCCAGTACGCCGAAGCTGCGAGCCTGCCCGCAGTCCAGCGGTTGCTCGCGGAGCAAGTCGACATGCAGTTCGCCGACATGCGGGCGCTCCTGCGGCTCCCGCGGGACGACGTTGCACCGAACGTCGGCTGCAACATCACGATGGCTGCCATGGTCCTGAACCGGATTCAGCGGCTTCTCAATCTGGTTCTTTCACGCGCGATACGCACAGCAGTTGTCCAACAAGGAGGCGCGCGGGCGCGGGATGCCGTTCTCGCGGCGACGGTTTCTCGGCTTCGTCCGCGCGTACTACCCCTGGGCGATCGGCGAGCCGCAGCCGCCGACGATCGCGACAAGGCTCTACGAGACTCGCAACGTCCTCGCGCACGAGCTCGGGATCGGTGACCTTGGCCGCAACCGGCGCCGACACGACATGGTCCTCGTGAAGCCTGATCCGCCTTTGGAGGCATCCGACGTCGTCGACCTCGAAATCCACGCTCAGTTCCCACTCGCGGGTGCGCCGGTCACGCTCCGCGGCTCGGCCGTTCGGCTTTCCTCCGGGCCTCTACTGGGCGCTCGGGCGGATGCTCCGCGCTGCGCTGGCCGACCAGCCCGATCGCTGCGAGCGACGAGCCGAGGAGTTCCTCATGGCGCTGCCGGTGCCGCGCGCCGGCAAGTAGCAATCCGAAACCGCCGAGGCCACCGCCATCGTCGCCTCTCCGCATCCTGTCGTGACATCGGCGCGGTCAGGAACGTAATGGCCATGGCCGATCTCAGTGCTTTTCACCCGCTTACGGAGCTGCGAATTACACCTCTTCGCCGTTCGCCGCCGACGTCCAAACAGGCTTCTGGATGCGCTGCATTCGAGAGAGTGCAAGTGCGTGCCGCTCTTGAAGTTCGGGCCTTAGGTCCTCTGTTTGAGAAGCTCGATGACCGATCGGACGAGCTGTTGTCCGACATGTCGTTGGACCAAGTCGCTTGCTCAGCGGCTTGCGACGATGAGGACTTCGATGCTCTCGATCGGGAAATTGGCTACCGGTCAGGCGAGGTACTACCTCGAGCAGGCTGACGGGCGCGGATCGACCGCGCGACGAGCGTCGCCAGCGGCGTCGAGGACTACTACCTCGACGGACCCGAGCCGGACGGGCGTCTGGGTCGGCGCCGGCGCGCGTCGGCTCGGCGTGCCGGGACGCGTTGGCGCGCGAGGCGTTGCAGCGCGTGCTCGACGGCCGCGCATCCGGAGACCGGCGAGCCGCTCGGCCGGCACGCGGCCGCGCGCGTCCCGGGATTCGACGTCACGTTCTCGGCGCCGAAGAGCGTGAGCGTGCTGTTCGGGATCGGCGACGAGTCGCTGCGGCGCACGATCCGGGCGCGCACGACGCCGCCGTCGCAGGACGCGCTCGGCTACCTCGAGCGCCAGGCCGCCGTGGCGCGGCGCGGGCCGGCGGGATGCATCAGCGTTCGCGGACACGGGCTCGTCGCGGCGGCGTTCCTGCATCGCACATCGCGCGCGGGCGATCCGCAGCTGCACACGCACGTGGTCGTCGCGAACCTCGTGCAGGCCGACGATGGTCGCTGGTCGGCGCTCGACGGGCGCCGTCTCTACGCGCACGCGAAGACGGCCGGCTACCTCTACGAGGCGCGGCTCCGGGCTGAGCTCACGCGCGAGCTCGGCGTCGAGTGGACGCCGGTCCGCAATGGGATCGCGGACATCGCCGGCGTGCCGCGGAGCGTGCTGCAGGCGTTCAGCCGGCGGCGGGCGCAGATCGACGCAGGAGCTCGGCGCGCCGCGGCCAGAGTGGAGCCGCGCGCGGCGCAGGTCGGCGACGCTGGAGACGCGGCGCCGCAAGGACCACGCCGTCGACGCCGGCGACGCTGGACGCGGAGTGGCGCGAGCGCGCGGCCGAGCTCGGATTCACGCGCGAGCACGCGCGCGACCTGCTTCGGTCGCGCGCGCACCGGCGCTCGACGCCGACGTCCTGCGCGACGTGCATCGCGAGCTCGCCGGCCGGGACGGGCTGACGCGAGCGCGCTCGTCGTTCACGCGCCGCGACGTGATGCAGGCGCTGGTGCGAGCGGCTGCCGGCGGGCGCGCCGGTCGACGTCGCGCTGCTCGAGCGGCTGGCCGACCACTTCCTCGCTTCTGACGGACGCCGTCGTGCTCGCCGTCGGGGAGCCGGCGCGCGTCCGCGACGACGGTGCTGCAGCGGCACGACGGCCGCATCGGTGCGGGCGCTGCCGGACGAGCGGCGCTACTCGACCGCTCGCGCTCCTGCGGCGGAGGAGCGGCTGGTGCGTCGAGCGCTTCAGGACCGCGGAGCCGGCCTCGGGCTCGCGGCGCCGGCAGGCGGTCGAGCGGGCGATCGCCGCCCGGCCGACGCTCTCCGGCGAGCAGGAGGAGATGGTGCGGCGGCTCGCTCGGGACGGCGACGGCGTGGCGGTCGTGGTCGGTGCCGCGGGCGCGGGCAAGACGTTCGCGCTCGCTGCCGCGCGCGAGGCGTGGGAAGCTGAGCGGCACGCCGGTGGTCGGCGCGGCGATCGCGTGGCGCGCCGCGCGCGGCCTCGAGGAGGAGGCCGGGATTCCGTCGACGAGCGTCGCCGCGCTGCTCGCTCGGCTCGAGCGCGGATCGGCTGCCGCGGAGGTGCGTGCTCGTCGTCGATGAGGCGGCGATGGTCGGCACGCGGCAGCTGGTCGAGCTGGTCGAGGCCGTCCGCCGCGTCCGACGGCAAGCTCGTGCTCGTCGGCGACGATCGGCAGGTTCCGGAGATCGAGGCCGGCGGCGCGTTCCGCGGGCTGCGCGACGCGGCTGCCGGCGATCGAGCTGCGCGAGAACCGCCGCCAGGTCGAGGCGTGGGAGCGCGACGCGCTCGCGCTGCTGCGCGACGGCCGCGGCCGGCGAGGCGCTCGACGCAGCTACGAGGCGCACGGTCGCTTGCGAGCCGGCGACGGCGTGCGCGTCGCCGAGCAGCTCGTCGCGGACTGGTGGACCGCCGGCGAGCGCCGAGCGGAGCGTGATGCTCGCCTACCGGCGAGCCGACGTCGCCGAGCTCAACCGCCGCGCCCGCGAGCTGATGGTGGCGCCGGCGCCGTCGCGCGGGCCCGGAGCTCGCTGGTCGACGGGACGCGCGTTCGCCGCCGGCGACCGTGTGCTGCTGCGCCGGAACGATCGCCGGCTCGGTGTCGCCAACGGCGACCGCGCGCTGGTCGCGGCCGTCGACGTCGATCGCCGTCGGCTCGTCGTTCGCGTCGGCGAGCGGGAGCGTCGTGCTCGGTCGCGAGTACCTCGACGCGTCCCGGCCGACCGGCGGTGCAGCACGGGTACGCGATGACCGGACACGCGGCGCAGGGACTCACCGTCGACCGGCGCGTTCGTGCTCGCCACCGAGGAGACGAGCCGCGAATGGCTCTACATGGCGATGAGCCGCGGCCGGCTCGAGAACCGCCTCTACGGCGCGACAGCCGCGTTCCGGGAGCGCGACGAGATCGCGCCCGTCCGAGCGCGGTGCGCGACGCGGCCGAGGTGCTCGAGCTCGCCGTCCGAGCGCTCGGCCGCCCAGCGCATGGCGATCGACTGGCGCCCGCGCGAGCGCGCGCGCTCGCGCGACTTCGGACTGGACCGCTGACCAGCATGCTCGAGCGACTGCTGACCCCGAGCGACGTCGCCGACCGCTGCCAGGTGAGCACGAAGACCGTGCTCCGCGCGATCCACCGCGGCCGCCTGCGTGCCAGCCGGCTCGGCGAGCAGGGCGCCTACCGCATCCGCGAGGCGGACGCCGAGCGCTGGATCGAGGCCTGCGTGCTGGAGGTCGCCGCGGCGAGCGCTGCCGTCGCGTCGCCCTCTCGCGTCGCGGAGCCGCCACCGAACGGCGCGGCTCATGCTCACGCCGGACATGGGCCGCTCCTGAAGAAGGGGTCAGTTTCGGCCCCCGGGCCCTATGAGCGGTGACAACCGCTCAACACGGAGGGACTCATGGTCCAGAGGCGCGAGCGCCGGCGGCGCGACGGCACCACGCTACGCCGTCTGGAGGACGCGCTGGCGCGACGAGCGCGGCGTCGAGCGCAGCAAGACCTTCGATCGCGTCGACCGACGCGCGCGCGTTCGAGGCCAAGCTGCGGACGCTCAAGCGCAGCGGCGCCCTGGCCGACCTGGACGCCGGCACCGAGACGCTCGCCGAGTTCGTCGAGGAATGGTGGCTCGTCTACGCCGGCCCGAACCTCGAACGCTCGACGCTGCGGGTCTACGCGCAGCTGTGGAACGGCCACGCGCTCCCGCGGCTCGGGCAGCTGCGGCTGCGCGACCTCACGCCGCAGACGGTCGCGCGCTTCCGTGCCGAGCTCGAGGCGGCCGGCGTCGGCATCGAGGCGATCCGCAAGACGATGACGATGCTCCAGGGCGTCCTGCAGCGCGCGGTCGAGTGGGGCCGCGTTCCGAGCAACGCGGTCAAGCTCACTCGCAAGCCGCCGAAGCCGCACCGGCCGGCGGTCCAGGCGATCCCGCCGTCGCTGATCGAGGTCATGCGGGCCAGGCTGCTCGCCGAGGGCCGCCTGCGCGACGCGACGCTGCTCGTGGTGCTCGGCTACGCCGGCCTGCGCCCGCAGGAGGCGCTCGCGCTCGAGTGGCGCCACGTGCGCGAGCGCACGCTGCTGGTCGAGCGGGCGCTCAGCGACGGGCAGCTCAAGGCGCTCAAGAACCGCCGCCAGCCGCGGACGGTCGAACTGCTCGCGCCGCTTCGCGAGGATCTGGATGCCTGGCGCGCGGCCACGAGCTCGCTGCCGACGGCGCCCGTCTTCCCGGCGGCCTCGGGCGGCTTCTGGCGCGCGACCGACTGGCGGAACTGGCGCAAGCGGATCTACAAGCCGACCGCCGAGGCGGTCGGCATCGACGGCGCCCGGCCGTACGACCTGCGCCACGCGTTCGCGTCGCTGCTCATCCACGAGGGCCGCAAGTCGATCGTGGAGATCGCCGAGCAGCTCGGCCACAACCCGACCGTGTGCCTCGACACCTACGGCCACGTCATGCGCGAGCTGGCGGGCGCCGAGCGGATCAGCGCCGAGGAGCAGATCGTGCTCGCGCGCAAGGCGCTCGAGACCGGCGGCGATCAGCTCCAGTTCTTCGACCCGGAGGTCTGAGCGACAACCTCGAGGCGACGCGTGGTAGGGCGGGACGGCGTCAGTCGTATCGATGCACTTGACGCGCATCGTGCTGGGCGAGGCCTCGGTGCAATCCGAGGGCGCTCGAGCACTGCGCCGATGAAGGCGCTGCGATAGCCGACGGACGTGACGCTGATCTCGACCTCGCCATCCGTCGCCAGTCGATCCAGAGCATCCTGAACCCACCTGATCGGTACGAGCTGTCCGGCCGGACTTCTCGTCGTCCCGACTCGCACCGTGTCGCCTTCGACGGCGAGCACCCTGTTCGGACGACCCGTGAGCGTGCGGATCTCCTTGCCGACGAGACCTTCGAGTACGCGACGAGCGTCGTAGTGCCGTGGCACGCCGCCAGCGTAGTCGCGTGGCAGTACCTTGCGCCGATGCCGCTGCCGCCCGATGTGCGTGAAGCCGCCGTCGCCGAGGTCGAGCGCTACTGCGAGCGAGCGCGTGCCGGCGGAGGCGCGTTCGGAGATCCGGATCGAGTACAGCGTGCGCGGCAGCGCGATCACGATCGTCGAGCGCCGGCCGCCCTGGAGCGAGCTCGTCGGGCCCGAGTGGTCGACGACCAGGGTCGCGCAGCTGCGCTACGACAGTGGACTCTGGACGCTCTACTGCTCGGACAGCAACGACCGCTGGTGGCTGTACGACGACGCCGACCCGGCGCCCGATGTCGGACCCGCTGCTCGCCGCGATCGACGAGGACGCGACCGGCATCTTCTGGGGCTGACGGGCCGGTTTGCGCGGCCGGCGCCGCTGCGGCACAGTTGCGCCGTGCCCGCCGCCGACCCTGATCTTCCGCTCCGTCAGGCGGCGGTCGCACGCGCACGCGAGCTGGCCGCAGGCGTATGACGACCTCGTACCGCTCCCGCGGCTACGCGAGGGCTTCGACTTCGAGGGCCAGCGGGTCAGCTTCGGATCGTTCCAGCGCGGAATCCATCGCGGCCGCGATCAGCGCGGACCGGCCGCGCTGACGCTCACGACGTCGTTCAACGATCCGTACGCCGACACGTTCGACGAGGCCGGCGCGCTGTTCACCTACGCCTACCGCGCCGGCCCGATCGACCAGCCGGACAACCGCGCGCTGCGCGCGGCCTACGAGCTGCAGACACCGCTCGTCTACTTCCGTGCGCTGGCGCCGAGCCAGTACCTGGTCGTCGCGCCGATGTTCGTGACCACCGACGACCCGGCCGCGAACGCCGTCGTGCTCGAGCCTGGCCTGCCGATCCAGGACATGCAGCCGGGTGGCCTGGTATCGGCGCCGGACGTCCGCGCCTACGCCACCCGCGACGCGCGCATCCGGCTCCACCAGCAGCGCTTCAAGCTCGACGTGATGCGCGCCTACCGCCACCGCTGCGCGATCTGCTCGCTGCGCGAGCGCGCGCTCGTCCAGGCCGCCCACATCGTTCCCGACGTCGACCCCGAGGGCATCGCCGCCGTCGTCAACGGCCTGGCCCTGTGCGCGATCCACCACCTCGCGTTCGATCGCAACCTGCTCGGCATCGATCCGCGCGGCGTCGTGCACATCGCCGACCGGCTGCTGCGCGAGGTCGACGGGCCGATGCTGCGCACCGGGCTGCAGGGCTTCCACGGCGAGGCCATCACCGTGCCGCGCCGGCCTGCGGACCGGCCGGACCCGCTGCGGCTCGAGTCGCGGTTCGAGCGGTTCCTATCCGCAGCCGCGTAACTACACCGTCTGCCGTAAACGGCCAATGGAGCGTGCTTATTGTGCCGTTTACGCAGATAGTGGTCGTTCCGTATGCACACCTTCCGCGTCCTTGATCAGCAGATCGGCCTCGTCCCGGCGGCCATCGCCCGCACGCTTGGGGCGATCGATACGGCCCGAGGCCGCGAGGACGCGTTTCGCATGCAGCGCCCGCAAGTGCTCGACGCCCTGGTCGACGTCGCAAGGATCCAGAGCACAGAGGCGTCAAACGCGATCGAGGACGTCGTCGCGCCGCGTAAGCGCATCGAAGCGCTGGTCGAGCAGAAGACGACCCCCCGCAACCGCTCGGAGGCGGAGATCGCCGGCTACCGCGCGTGCTCGACCTGATCCACGAGCAGGCACCGAGCATCCCGTTCCGTCCATCGGTGGTCGAGCAGCTACATCGCGACCTCTACCAATACACGACGGTTCCAGCGGGCCGCTGGAAGACGACCGAGAACGCGATCGAGGAAGAGCTGCCGGACGGCACCAAGCGCGTCCGCTTCCGGACAGTGGCCGCAGCCGACACTCCGGCCGCAATGGACGAGCTGCACGCCGCCTTCGTCGACACACGGGACGCCGGCGAGCACCACCCGCTGCTGCTGATCGGCTGCTATGTCTTCGACTTCCTCGCCATTCACCCGTTCCGCGACGGGAACGGCCGGATGGCTCGGCTCCTGACGCTGCTCCTGCTCTACCAGTCGGGGTACGGCGTCGGCCGCTACGTCAGCCTCGAGCGCCTGGTCAACGACGCCAAGGAGGGCTACTACCGTCGCTGCAGGCGGCGGGCATCGGCTGGCACGACGACCAGCACACGATCTGGCCGTGGCTCGAGTACCTGCTCGGCATCCTCCTGGCCGCGTACCGCGAATTCGAGGATCGGGTCGGGCTGCTCACCGATGGCCGCGGGGCGAAGACCGCCTCCATCGAGCGCTTCGTTCGCGACCGCCTCTCCGACGAGTTCACCATCGCGGATGTCCGCGAGGCTGCGCTCGGAGCCAGCGATCCGCTCATCGGCAAGGTCCTGGCCCGCCTCCGCGACGAGGGAGTGATCGAGCCGCTCGGCACCGGACGCTCGGCGCGCTGGCGACGACGCTGAGCCGGAGACCTTCGCTTCGACGCGACGCCGGCCTATGTCGCCCCAGTCAGCGGTGAGTTCCACCGACGGGCTGGGTCGGCTGCATCACTCTCACCGAACGTCAGTCCTTCCTGCTCGAGCAGGGCGCGACATGCCTCTGGCCCGCCCCATCGCCCGATCTCCAGCCGGGGGAGATGTGCCCGCTCGACCGCAGCACCCGATGTGGGTTCGGGATGCTCCAGTCAGTTGCGAGGATTCCCGCCACAGACTGCGCCGCGCCGGGTACCCCGATCGCCGTCGCGACGTCACCGTACGTAGTCCAGTAGCCAGACGGGATCGCGTCGCACAGATTGCGAAGCGCCTCGCGATCGATGCGACGTCCAGACTGCTCCAGGATCCCGACCTCGCGTCCGAGGTCGCGGAGGGTGACCTCGCCGTCGACGGTCCAATAGATCATGCCGTTGATGCCGGCGCTCGTGAGCTCGCCGCTCCGCGCACCGACGTGATGGAGCACCCTCGCGGCGAGCAGCGAAGGAGACTCCTGAAGCGTCTCGCCGGTCGTTGGGTCGGTCCACTCGAGAGTGCGGATACCCTCCGCACTCACGATCGTGGCCTGATACAGCGACTCCTGCCAAGGTCCACGGCGTGGCGCCCGGCGGAACAGAATCGCGGTGGAAGTACAGGACTTGCCTCAACTTCAGCGCCTCGGCCTCGAGGAGCCTTGGCAGCAACCGACCCGCCCGCGCCCTCTGCTCCTGCTCCGCCTCAACCTGACGGCGCTTGCGCTGCACGCCGAGCCGATACTGCTCCGCCTCCGGCAGCGGAATGATCACCTCCGAGTGCACGAGCGTCCGTCCGTCAACGCTGAACGGCTGCAACCGAACGCAGCGGATATCGATTTTGAAGTTGTCGATCAGCCAGAGGACAGTCGTCGTGACTTCGGCGCGAAAGTCGCCTGCGACGAGAACGATTCGCGGCGTGTCGTCGATCAGGGGCGGGTCATCTTCGCTGCCGCCTAGCAACTCGAGGAGGGCTTCGCGCGCTTCGTCCTCCGGGACTCCGTGGTGTCGGGCGTACATGTCCACAACGTCGGAGAACTGCGCCGCGGCGACATACGCCGCGTACTTAATCGCCTGAAGGTCGACGGTTGTGCTCGTTCCGTCGCGCTTGAGCTCGACGACGACGAGCCTTCCGTGGCCCACGTCGATCGGCACGATGCCCAGGACGTCGAGGCGCTCGTTCGTGCGATCAAACCGGTCGTACTCGGAAGTGCGACCGTGAACTCTCCGCCGGCCAGCTCGGGAGCCGTCGTGACCCACGCCTCCAGGTCTTGTCGCTCCCACAGACCAAGCGCGGGGAAGGTGGTGGGCTTGATCTCCGACACGCGCTTGGTGTGCGTTGTCTACCTCGAACAGGGGCACGACGACTCAGTTATCGCTGACCGTGAGAGCGTCGGGCTCCTCTCGGTGCTTGTCCCGGACCTTCGGCAGGGCTGCACCTAAAGCCGTCCGGTGCCAAGCTGTCAAGGTGCCCACGGCCCGCCCGAGACTGACGATCACGGAAACCGACGAGCTCGCGGCGACACTCGACGCGGCGGCCGCGCGCTGGCCGAGATCCGCTCTCGCCGCGAACTGCTGCTTCGGCTCGTCGAGCGGGGCCGCGAGGTACTCGAGCGCGAGCAAGGCGAGGCGACCGCGCGCCGGCGTGAGGCTGTGCGTTCGCACCGGCGGCGCGCTCACTGGCGTGCTTCGAGCCGGGCTACCTCGAGCGTCTTCGCGACGACGAGCTGACCCCTTCCGCAAACCCGCTTACTTCGCGTACGCGGCCCAAAAGCGGCCCACGAACGCCACAGCGCACGCAGCCGCCAACCCATCGGGTCCCGAGAAAGCCGCCAACTCCAGGCCTTTCCTGAGAGCCCTCTGCCGGACTCGAACCGGCGACCCCTTCCTTACCATGGAAGTGCTCTACCAACTGAGCTAAGAGGGCGGGACGCCTGCGAAGGGTAGCGCCATGGGCGCGGGCGCGAGACGACGCTCCGGGTAGCCTCAGGAGCGTGGACGAGGGGACGCTGAGGATGCGCCTTTGGGACGGGTTCGCCGAGCTTCAGCTGCTGCTCGGTGGGCATGCCGGACCGGGGCGGACGTTGGAGCGGGATGGGCTGGTGGCGTCGGTCGTGCCGAATGCTCCCGACTCGCCCACGCTCAATGCCGCCGTGGCGCTGGATCCCGACAAGGCGCCGGAGCATCTGGAGGAACTCCAGCACCGCTACCGGCACGCGCGCGTGAGACGCTGGGGCGTGTGGCTCGATGGCGGAGCGAGCCTTGCCGCTCAGGCGCTCAACCAGGCCGGGCTGACCGTGACCGCGGCGAGCCCTGGCATGGGAGCCGCGCTCGCAGACGTCGAAGAACCGACGGCGATCGGCCGCTGAAGCCGACCTGGCCACGGTCGGGCGGGTCAATGACATGGCCTATGGCAACTTCGACGGCCGGCTCGAGCGGACGCTGACTCCGCTGCCCAACGGCGTGCTGAAGGGCTACCGGGTGGATCAAGAGGGCCGGCCGGCGTCGGTGGCGCTGGCGCTCCACCATGACGACGACTGTGGCGTGAGCTTCGTGGCCACGGTCCCCAAGGCACGGCGACAGGGTCTCGCAACCGCAGTGATGCGGCAGGCACTCAAGACGCCGCCAAGAACGGCTGCACGACGACCACGCTGCAGGCCACCGAGGTCGGGGAGCGGCTGTACGAGAACCTCGGCTACCGGCGCCTGTGCGTGATGCAGCTGTGGGAGCAAAGAAGGTGAGCCTCAACCCGGCGCTCGAGGACGTCCGCTTCTGCCCGCGCTGCGGCAAAGAGGCGACGATCAAATACCCGCGGTCGATCACGTGCAGCAACTGCGGCTACGGCGCCTTCTACAACCCCAAGCCCGTCGCCTGCGCGATCACGGCGAACGCAACCGGCGACATCATCCTGCTGAGACGCGGGTTCGAGCCCAGCAAAGGCCGCTGGTCGATGCCCGGTGGCTTCGTGGACCTCGGCGAGTCCGTAGAACAAGCCGCGATCCGGGAGACCAAGGAGGAGACGAACCTCGAGATCGAGCTGACGAACCTCGTGGGTGTCTACTCTCGAAGTACCGATCGGATCGTGGTCGTGGTGTACGCCGCTCGTACCGAGGGCACGCCCACCCGGACCGAAGAAGCGCTGGAAGTCCAAGCCTTCCGGCCGACCACCTTGCCATGGGACGAACTGGCGTTCTGGAGCGACGATCGCGCGTTGCGCGACTATTTGAGCCTCACGGCGGCGAGCGCCGCCGCAAGCTCCTCCTGATCGCTCGCCACGCGGCGGTGGTGCTCATCGTCGTCGGTGCGTCCCTGTTCGGCGCCTACGCCGCGCTCGACACCTATGACGAGGAGCGCCAGCTCTCAGTGGGCCAGATCGAGCTGTCCGCTGACCCCGGAAACCACGGGGCGCTGGATCTCTACGTCCCGCTCGTGGACTGGGGCGTCCGCTTCGAGGACGCGATCCGGCTGCCGATCCGGCTCAACGTCGACCTGAGGACCGTCGACCGCGGCGTGGTGTCCAGAGTCGCCGACGGCGGGACGCTGTCGCTGCAGACGATTCGAACCGAGGCGCGGGACGCGATCGCGGGCTATCTGAAGAAGCTGATCGGACTCGCCCTGCTCGGCAGCCTCGCGATCGGCCTGCTCGTGGCGTTCGCCGTCCGGCACCGCGCCGGTCCAAAACTCCGCTACACCGTCGCGGCCTGCCTGATCACGACCGTCGGGATCGGCGCCGCGCTCGTGGTCCTCTTCCCCCCGCGCGGCACCATCGACGAGCCCAAGTACTACGCCTTCGGACCCGATATCCCCCGTGCGCTGGACGCCGTCGAGGCTGC
Organism: uncultured Solirubrobacteraceae bacterium; assembly: GCA_963835525.1. Taxonomy (GTDB): domain Bacteria; phylum Actinomycetota; class Thermoleophilia; order Solirubrobacterales; family Solirubrobacteraceae; genus DASSUW01. Next base: position 1,216,623 of record CAWIFM010000003.1, on the reverse strand, counting down.
GCAGAACAGCACGCGCGCGCTCGACCAGGAGCTCGACGCGCAGCTCGTCGGCCTCGCCCGCCTGGTCACCGACCCGGCCGGACTGACTTCGCTCACGGACCGCCCGAGCATCACGATCGCCTCAGACCTGCACAACAACTTCCTCGCTGAGCCCGTACTCGAGCGGGCGACGGGCAAGTCGCCGCTCTTCTTCGCCGGCGACCTCACCGATCGCGGCTCGCCGCTGGAGGCCCAGATCGTGAGCCGGGTGTCCAACCTCGGCGACCCGTTCGTGTTCGTCTCCGGCAACCACGACTCGGACAGCCTCCAGGTCGACCTCGCCCGCCGCGGCGCCGTCGTGCTGACCGAAGAGGGGCAGCTGATGCCGGACGGGAGCTTTGGCGACGTGATCGTCGACGTGAAGGGCCTGAAGGTCGCCGGCTACCGCGACCCGTTCGAGCGCCGCGCGTCGGAGGACTTCAAGGATCGCTTCCAGCCGTCCCCCACCCCCGACCAGCAGGACGCCTTCACCGCCTGGCTGATGCCGCTGGTCGGCAAGGTCGACGTCGTGATGGTCCACGAGCCGGCGCTGATCGAGCCGGCCCTGGCCATCCTGGAGGACGACCCGCCGGCCCGACCGCTGGTGATCATCACCGGCCACACGCACGAGCCGTCGCTCGACCGCTTCGCGGGCGTGACGGTGATCAACGGCGGCTCGGTCGGCGCCGGCGGCACCGGCAACCTCACCGAGTCCACCAACTACGGCCTCGCGCGGCTGATCTACACGACCGAGCCGACCTTCCAGCCGCTGGCCGCAGACCTGATCGAGATCGACCCGGGCGACGGGTCGTCGAGCGCGGAGCGCCAGCGCCTCGAGGGCGAGCCGGAGGACTAGTAGAAGCGCTCTTCCTCCACGCGCCGGGCACGCGACCGCCCGACGTCGTGCAGGAAGGCCGCGATAACCAGGTTCACGACCCAGATGATGATCGTGGCGCCGACGTAGGTCCAGAAGCCGCCGACCGCGAAGTCCGGGACGAGCACGCTCGTGAGCAGCAGCATCAGGACGTTGACGAAGAAGTAGGCGACGCCGAGCGTGAGGATGATCAGCGGGATCGAGAGGATCGCGACGATCGGCTTGACGATCCAGTTGACGATCGTGAACACGAGTGCGGCCAGCAGCAGCACCCAGAACGAGTCGCCGTAGGTCATCTCGTCGAACAGCTCGCTCGCCACCCAGAGGGCGGCGAGGTTGCCGACGAGACGTACGAGGAGCTCAGGCACGGTCGAATCCTCGCACGAGACGCCACGTCGAGGGCAGCACCACAGCGCCGACCAGCGCCTTGACCAGCCCGCCGACGATGAAGATCGAGAAGCCGTTGTGGATCGTCCAGCCCCACGTCTCGCCGACCGCGATCTTCAGCCCGGCCAGGCCGAAGGCGAAGATCACGAGCTGCCCCACCACGAAGGCCAGGAAGGCCAGGATCGGGCGCCGGTCCGCCCCGTGCTCGGCCATCCAGCCGATCAGGCCGGCGGCGAACACGAACCCGATGATGTAGCCGCCGCTGGCGCCCCAGATCACGTCCCAGCCCGACTCGCCATCGGCGTAGAACGGCAAGAACAACCCGAGCACCGCGTACAGCGCCAAGGACGCAGCACCGCGGCGGGCCCCCAGCGAGGCGCCGACGAGCCCGACCGCCAGCGTCTGGCCGGTGATCGGCACGGGCGACGGCGGCACGTTGATCGCGATCTGCGCGAACAGCGCGGTGAGCAGGGCGCCGCTCACGACGAGCACGACGTCGCGGACCCGCGCACCGGGGAGTGTGTCAGCAAGAACGCCGTATCGAGGTAGCGCGCTGGCGCTATCTGCGGTCATCGAGGATCCTTGGTCGTGGGGGGAACGGCGGGGGAACCTACATGGTGGGCGTGCTCATGGCGGTGGTAGCGGTGCTGGCGGCGAACCCGTTCGAGGGCCGCAAGCTCTACGTCGATCCGCACACGCCGGCCGCCCAGCAGGCGGCGGCGTGGCGGGAGACCAGACCGCAGGACGCCGCCGAGATGGACGAGATCGCGACGGCGCCGCAGGCGCAGTGGTTCGGTGACTGGAACGCCGACGTGGCGAGCGCCGTCGACGCCCACGTGACCGCCGCAGCGGCACAGGGCCGCTGGACGTTGCTCGTCGCCTACAACCTCCCCGGCCGCGACTGCGGTGGCCACAGCGGCGGCGGCACCGCGCAGTACCAGGCCTGGATCCGCGAGTTCGCGCGCGGCATCGGCGACCGCCCGGCGGCCGTGATCCTCGAGCCGGACGCGCTCGCCGGCCTGGACTGCCTGACCCAACAGGACCGCGACGCCCGGCTCGCGCTGCTCAACGACGCCGTGAGCGTGCTGCAGACCAAGGCCGTCTACCTCGACGCCGGACACTCCGCCTGGCACCCGGCCGTCACCATGGCCGCCCGGCTCCAGCAGGCCGGCGTCCAGAACGCCACCGGTTTCTCGCTCAACGTCTCGAACTTCCGCGCCACCGCCGACGAGCTCGCCTACGGCCGCGCCATCGCCGCCCAGGTCGGCAAGCACTTCGTGATCGACACGAGCCGCAACGGCCTCGGCCCGTACGGCGGCGAGTGGTGCAACCCGCCCGGCCGCGCCCTCGGCCCCCGCCCCACGACCGCCACCGGCGACCCGCTGGCCGACGCCTTCCTGTGGATCAAGCAGCCCGGCTTCAGCGACGGCCCGTGCAACGGCGGACCCGGCGCGGGCCAGTGGTGGGCCGACTACGCGCTCGGCCTGGCCGAGAGGTCGCCGTCGAGGTAGCGCTGCAGCGTCGGCGCCACCAACGCCACCACCTCCTCGCGCTCCATGCTGGCCAGCGGCTCCACCTGCGCGATGTAGCGAGCCGCGATCAGCCCCACGACCTGCGACGCGACCAAGGTGGCGCGCAGCTGGTCGCCGTCCAAAGCCGCGGCCAGCCGCCCGATGATCTCGCTGAGCACGAACTCGCGCAGAGCAAGCGCCGCCCCCGGGTGGCTGCTCGCGCTGCGCACCAGGGCCAGCAGCGCCGGGCGGTTCTCGTCCCACACCGTGAGCATCCGCCGCGCCATCCGCTCCCCCAGCCCGTCCACCCCCTCGGCCAACACAGGGGCGATCACCTCGGCGGGGCGGATCGGCAGCTCCATGGCGGCCACGAACAGCCCGTCCTTGGACTTGAAGAAGTAGTGCACGAGCGCGGCGTCCACGCCCGCGTCGCCCGCCACGTCGCGGATCCGCGTGCGGTCGTAGCCGACCTCGGCGAAGCGCTCGCGGGCGGCCGCGAGGATCGCCTCGCGCGTGCCGCTGGAACCGGGGCGCCGGCCACGTGGACGTGAGGAACTCATCCGTTGGGGAATTATCCCGGTATGAACCTCGTCGCCCTCGCGACCGCGGCGGCCCTTGCCGGGCCGTTCTACGCCGACCCGGACACGAACGCCAGCCGCCAGGCGAGCAAGTACGAGAAGCAGGGCCGGCCTGAGGCCGCGCGGCTCATGCGGTCGATGGCCGCGGTCCCCCAGGCGTTCTGGTTCACGGGCGGCACCCCGAAGCGGGTGCGCAAGGACGTGGACCGCAGGGTGGACCAAGCGACGAACGCCAACGCGGTCGCGGTGCTCGTCGCCTACAACGTGCCCAACCGCGACTGCGGCGGCTACTCGGCCGGCGGAGCGAAGCACTACGCGCGCTGGATCGACGGCTTCGCCGACGGCATCAAGGACCGCCCCGCGGTGGTCATCGTCGAGCCCGACGCGCTCGCGTCGGGCTGCGTGAAGCTCAAGCACATCAGGCGCGCCGTGAAGCGGCTGCACCGGCTGCCCCAGGCGGCGGTCTATGTCGACGCCGGGCACTCCCGCTGGCAGCCCGCCAAGACCATGGCGAGCCGGCTGAACAAGGTCGGCGCACGCGCCGTCGCCCTCAACGTCTCCAACTTCCGCGCCACCGACGAGCTGGTCGCCTACGGCACCGAGATCGGCATGCACTTCGTGATCGACACGAGCCGCAACGGCCAGGGGCCCAAGGGCACGCGCTGGTGCAACCCGCCCGGCCGCGGCCTCGGCGCACCACCGACCACCGAGACCGGCATCCCGCTGCTAGACGCCTTCCTCTGGATCAAGACCCCGGGCGAGTCCGACGGTGAGTGCCGCAACGCCCCGAAGGCCGGCCGCTGGTGGCCGCGCTACGCGCTCGGGCTAGCCCGGCGCGCCAACCCGCCCCTGGGCTAGCTCCTGCCCGGCGGCGGTCAGCGCGTACGGGAACGCCTGGGCCTCGAGCCGCCGCTCGACCAGCCCGTCGTTCTCCAGGGAGCGGAGCGTCGCGGTCAGCAGGCCCGGGTTGAGACCCACCCGCTCGAGCAGCCGGTTGTAACGCAGCGGCCCGACGGCCAACGCATTGATCACAGCGTGCGCCATCAGCGCAGGGCGATGCCCGTGACGGGGTCGAAGAAGTGCACGCGCTCGGGATCGACGCCGAGCCGCAGCCGGTCGCCGACCTCCACGCGCAGGTCCGGCGACAGCCGCGCGGTGAAGCGCGCCTCCAGGCCGGCGTCGTCCTCGCCGTCGAACGCGTCGGAGATCGTCACCCGCGGCGCGTCGGTCTTGAGGTGCACCAGCAGGTCGGACCCCAGAGCCTCGACGAGCACGACCTCCAGGTCCAACCCGCCGCCGACGAAGACCGACTCGGGCCGGATCCCGACCACCACCTCGTCGTCGACCCAGCCGCGCAGCACCGGCCGGGCGTCCAGCGCCTCGTCGGGGAGGACGAGGCGCTGGCTGCCCAGCGCTACCTGCACCTGGCCGTCCACCAGCTCCAGGTGCCCCCGCAGCAGGTTCATGGCCGGCGACCCGATGAAGGCCGCCACGAAGAGGTTCGCCGGACGGTCGTAGAGCTCGCGCGGCTCGTCGACCTGCTCCAGCTTCCCGTCGCGCATGACCGCGACGCGATCGCCCATCGTCATCGCCTCGGTCTGGTCGTGCGTGACGTACAGCGTCGTGGTGCCGAGCTCCTGGTGCAGTCGCGCGATGTACGCGCGCATCTCCACCCGCAGCTTGGCGTCCAGGTTCGACAAAGGCTCGTCCATCAGGAAGGCCTGCGGCTGGCGCACGATCGCCCGCCCCAACGCAACCCGCTGTCGCTGCCCGCCCGAAAGCGCCCGCGGCCGCCGCGCGAGCAGCTCAGAGATGCCCAGCCGGCGAGCCACTGCCGAGGCCCGCGTCGCCCGCGACTCTGCCGGAGCGCCCTGCATCTTCAGAGCGAAGCCCAGGTTCTCCTCCACGCTCATATGCGGATAGAGCGCGTACGACTGGAAGACCATTGCGATGTCGCGGTCCTTGGGCGCGACGTCGTTGACCACGCGGTCAGCGATCCGGATCGTCCCCGAGGAGGCGTCCTCGAGCCCGGCCACCATCCGCAGCGCCGTCGACTTGCCCGAGCCCGACGGCCCCACCAGCACGGTGAAGCCGCCGTCGGCGATGTCCAGGTCCAGCCCGTCGACCGCCGCAGTCCCGTCCGGGAAGACCTTCGAGACGTCTGAGAACGCGATGCTAGCCACGGGCCCTCGCAATGAAGTCGCGGTACCAGAGGCCGCTGCGCTTGGGCACGCGGCGCTGGGTGGAGTAGTCGACGTAGACGAGCCCGAAGCGCTTCGCGTAGCCGTGCTCCCACTCGAAGTTGTCGAGCATCGACCAGGCGAAGTAGCGGCGGACGTCGACGCCGTCCGCGACCGCCCGCGAGAGAGCATCCAGATGCGACTGCAGGTACTCGACCCGCCGCGGGTCCTCGACCGTGCCGTTCACGACCGGCCCGTCCTCGAAGGCGGCGCCGTTCTCGGTGATGTAGATCGGCACGTCGCCGTAGTCGCGCCGCACGCGCACGAGCAGCTCGTGCAGGCCGTCGGCGTCGATCTCCCAGCCCATCGCCGTGGTCGGCGGCTCCGGGTGCACGCTCGCGAGCTCCAGCGGCTGCCGCGCCGGGTCGAACCGCACGCGCTGCGGCATGTAGTAGTTGACGCCGAGGAAGTCGATCGGCTCGCCGATCAGGCGGAGGTCTCCGTCGCGGACGCAGTCGAACGGCCCGTAGCGCCGCTCGTAGTGGGCGACCATGTCCTCCGGGTAGCGGCCGCGCAGGACCGGGTCCAGGAACCAGCGGTTGAGGTAGCCGTCCATGCGGCGCCCGGCGCCCGCATCCTCCGACCGCACCGGGGCCAGGTTCAGGGTGATCCCGACCGGCACGCCCGGCGAGCCGGCCCGCAACGCACGAGCCGCCAGCCCGTGCGACAGCAGCAGGTGATGGGACACGCGCAGAGCGGTCGGCCAGTCGCGGATGCCCGGCGCCTTGACGCCCTCGGCGTGGCCGAGGAACGCCGTCACCCACGGCTCGTTGTGCGTGATCCAGCCGGAGACCACGTCGCCCAACGACGAAGCCATCTGCGCCGCGTAGGCGGCGAAGCGCTCGGCGGTGTCGCGCGCCGCCCAGCCGCCGGCCGCCTGGCGCGCCTGCGGGAGGTCCCAGTGGTAGAGCGTGGCCACCGGCTCGATGCCACGTTCCAGGCATCCCTCGCAGATCCGCCGGTAGAAGTCCACGCCCGCCTGGTTGAGCGCGCCCCGCCCGTCCGGCTGCACACGCGGCCACGAGATCGACAGGCGGTAGGACTCGACGCCCAGCGAGGCCATCAGGTCCAGGTCCTCGCGCCAGCGGTGGTAGTGGTCGCAGGCCACGTCGCCGTTGTCGCCGCCCGCCACCGCCCCGGGCCGCCGGCAGAACTCGTCCCAGATCGACGGGCCGCGCCCGTCCTCGTTCACGGCGCCCTCGATCTGGTAGGAGGCCATGGCCACGCCGAAGCGGAAGTGCGTCGGGAAGCTGCCCAGGCGGGCCGGCTCGACAACTGGCGTCGTCATCCCTTCACCGCGCCCGCGGTCAGCCCCTTCACCAGCCACCGCTGGGTCAGGAAGAAGGCGATCAGTACGGGCAGAGTTGAGATGACCCCTGCGGCCATGAGCTGTGCGGTCCTTTGCTGGTAGTTGCCGATGAAGGTGCGGATGCCGATCGGGATCGTCTCGGCGGTGTCCTGCGTGAGGTTCGCGACGAACAGCAGCTCGTCCCATGCGAACAGGAAGGCGTAGACGAAGGTCGCCACCAGGCCGGGAGCGGCGTTGGGCAGCACGACCTTCACGAACGCCTTGAACGGCGTGCAGCCGTCGACCATCGCCGCGTCCTCGAGATCGCGCGGGATCGCGAGGAAGAACGAGCGCATGAAGAAGATCGCCACCGGCGTGAAGAACGCCGTGTAGACGATGATCATCCCGAGGTGCGTGTCGTAGAGGGGGATGCCGACGTTCTGGTTGATCCAGACGAAGCCGATGAAGAGCGGCAGCAGGAACATCGAGCCGGGGATCAGCTGCGTGCCGATCACCGTCAGCCCGAACACGCGCGAGCCGCGGAACTTGTGACGCGCGAGCGCGTAGCCGGCCGACGAAGCGAATGCCGTCGCCAGCAGAGCCGCCACGGTGCAGATCACCAGGCTGTTCACGAAGAAGCGCTCGAAGTCGATCGTGTCCCACATGCCGGTGAAGGCGTCGAACGTGGGGCTCAGCAGGTCGTAGGCGCCCGTGGACAGCTCGAGGTCGTCCTGGAAGGAGGAGATGAGCAGCCAGAAGACCGGCGCCAGCCAGACCAGCAGCACGAGCCAGGTCAGGCTGTCGAGGCCCAGCTTCGTTGCACGGCGACGGCTCATGCCACCTCCAGATCGCGCTTGAACGCCCGGTACCAGATGGCCACCCACACGAACATGGCCATCATCAGCAGCACCGACACGGCGCTCCCGAAGCCGAACAGGTTGTTGGTGAACGACTGCCGGACGATCAGCGTCATCAGCAGGTCCGCGTCCGGCCCGGGGTTGGACCCGAACATCACGTACGGGATCGCGAACTGGTACGTGGCGTAGATGACGCCGAACAGCAGCTGGACGGCGATCAGCGGCCGCAGCAACGGCAGGGTGATGTAGCGGAAGCGCTTGAACGGGCCGGCGCCGTCGATCGCCGCCGCCTCGTGCAGCTCCTTCGGCATCGCCTGCAGGCCGGCCAGGAAGATCAGGAACGCGAACGGCAGGCCGCGCCAGATGCTGGGGATGATGATCGCCCAAAGCGAGTTGGGGCCGATCAGCCAGATCGGGCGGTCGTTCAGGATCCCCGTGTAGTCGACGAGGACCTTGTTGACTATCCCGATGTCGCTCTGCCACATGTACTGCCAGAGGACCGCGACGACGAAGCTCGGGATGATCCACGGGGTCAGCATCAGCGCGCGGGCGACCTTGATCCCGCGCATCTCGCGGTTGAACAGCAGCGCCACCAGGAGCCCGCCGCCGATCGTCCCCAGCACGGTCCAGAACGCGTAGACCGCCGTGTTCCCGGCCGCGTTCGTGAAGCCGCTGCGGAGCGGGTTGTCCTCGAACAGGATCGCCTCGTAGTTGCCGAGCCCGACCCACGGCGCATCGAAGAGCTGCCGGAACGTGAAGAGGTTGAGGTTCTTGAACGAGAGGTAGAACCCACCGATCGTCGGCAGCAGGTGGACGATCAGCATGAAGATGATCGCCGGCGCCACGAGGGCCGCGATGAAGCGGTTGCGCGAGGCGCGCAGGGAGCTGCTACGGCGACGTGGCGGTTCCACGGTCACGTGAGCCGTCGGCTCGGTGGGTGAGATCTGGGTGGTCATAGAGAAGGGAACGGACGGGCGGGGCGGCGGCTCGCCCCGCCCGTCCGGAGGAGGATCCTGCTAGCCCGTGGTCTGGGCGAGCAGGCCGTCGGCTTCCTTGGCCGCCTCGTCGAGCTGCTTCTGGATCGCCTCGTCGCTGGCGTCGCCCTTGGCGGCGTTGTCGAGGATCGTCCCGAAGTGGCCCTTGTAGGCGTTCTCGACCGCTCCCCACTGGGGGATCGGCGCGTAGGTGCGGCCCTGCTGGATGGCCTGGAACACCGACTCGAAGTTCGCGCCGTTGGACTCGCCGTAGCTCTGCTGCGGCTCCGTCCGCGCCGGGAACATGCCCAGCAGCGACGCATAGTCGGTCTGCACCTGGTCCTGCGAGAGGAACTTCATGACCTCCCAGGCCTCGTTCTTGTTCTCCGAGCTGTCGAACATCATCAGGTTCGAGCCGCCGACGAACGTGAACGCGTCGCCGTTCGGGCCGGCCGGCATCGGAGCGACGCCGACGTTGTTGCGCGCGGCCGGGACCCAGTTCTCGTCGTCCTCGCGCTCGATCGAGCCGAGCACCCACGGACCGCCCATCCAGACGGCGATCTTGCCGCCCTTGAACTGGTTCTCGACCTGCGTGCCGTCACGCTCGAGCTGCGCCGGGTCGGCGAGCCCGTCCGCCACGAGGTCGGCGAAGAAGCCCACGCCCTCGACGGCCTCGGGCGAGTTGATCGTCGACTGCGAGTTGTCGTCGGACAGCTCAGTGCCGCCGGCGTCCCACACGAACGGCATCACGTGATGGACGAGGTCGAACGCCTTCTTGCCCGGCGTTCCGAACGGCTGGATGCCCGGGACCTCGTCCTTGATCGCCTGGAGCGTCGCGCGGAACGAGTCCCAGTCCTGGAAGGCGGTCGCCTCGTCGACGCCGGCCTTCTCGAGGATGTCCTTGCGGTAGTAGATCGACCGCGCCTCGGTGAACCACGGGGCGGACCAGACACCGTCCTGGTCGACGACCTGGGTCGTCTGCCAGACGCCGTCCGGGTACGCGCCCGAGCCGCCGATGTCCTCGACCCGGCCCGAGAGATCCTCGAACCCGCCGAGCGCGGCGAAGAACGGCACCTGCGTCGTGCCCGCCTGCGTGATGTCAGGGGCCTCGCCCGAGGTCGCCGCGTTGCGGATGCGGTCGAGCTGGACGCCCCAGTCCACGACCTCGACGTCGACCTTGATGCCGGTCTCGTCCGTGAACGGAACGAGCGCGGCCTCCATGTCCTCCTGGGGCTGCGGGCCGTTCGGCATGATCCACAGCTTCACCGTGGTGCCGGGCTTGATGTCTGACTTGGCGGCCTGCCCCTGGGTGTTGGAGCTGCTGCCTTCGTCGTCGTCGCCACAACCCGAGTACACCAGGGCCCCGGCGAACAGTGATGCGATCGCCAGCGCGACGACCGCGATCCTTCTACTCACGATCCTCTCCTCCTTGGTCCAAAAACGATTTTGGTATTCCGCCTAGGACTGCGCCGGGAACCTCTTGCCGCGTCACCCCCTAGTCCGTTGCCCGGGGTCGCGTGGAACCGCGCCGGACGAGCTCCACGGCAAGCACCGTGGACTCCGTCACGTCGTCGGGCTCACCGTCGATAAGGCGCACGAGCGCCGAGCCTGCCGCCACGCCGAGGCCCGCCTTGTCCTGGCGCACCGTGGTCAGTGGGGGGTTCATGTGATCGGCGAGCTGGATGTCGTCGAATCCGATGACCGAGACGTCGGCCGGCACGTTGAGGCCGGCGTCGCCGATGGCGCGGATCGCGCCGAGGGCCATCATGTCCGACGCGGCGAACACCGCTGTGGGCGGCTCGTCGAGCGAGAGGAGATCGGCCATGGCTCGCCGGCCGCTCTCCACGTAGAAGTCTCCGTAGGCGACGTACTCGTCGCGATAGGCGAGCCCGCAGGCCTGGAGCGCCTGGCGATAGCCGCGCAGGCGGTCGCCGCCGGTGCGGGTCTCGAGCATGCCGGTGATGGTGGCGATGCGGCGGTGGCCGATGCTGTGAAAGTGCCGCACAGCGCGAGATGCGCCGTCGATGTTGTCGCTGATCACGTAGGTCGTGGACGGGCCCTCGAGCGCGACGTCGACGCCCACCGTGGGGAGATCCGAGCGCACGAGCCGCCGGACCTCGGGGTCCTCGGGGTCGGTGCCCATCAGGACCACGCCCTCGACGTTGTGGTGCTGGCTGCGCTTGAGGTAGCTGTGCGTGCCGTAGCCGTTGCCCGGTGACTCGGCGGCGAACAGCAGCAGGTCGTAGCCACCGGAGCCGATCGCGTTCTTGAGCCCGACGAGCACCTCGTGGAAGAACGGGTGCTGCAGGTCGGGGTGGCCCTCGCCGGTCTCGAGGAAGACGCCGATCACGTGCGAGCGCTGCGTCTTGAGGCTGCGGGCGGCGGCCGCGGGCGTGTAGTCGAGCTCGCGGGCGAGCCGCATGATCCGCTCGCGCGTCTCCGGATTGACGTCCGCGTAGCCGTTCAGCGCACGCGACACGGTGCCGATCGAGACACCGCTCACCTCGGCCAGACGGCGGATCGTAACTCGCTCTTCAGACATTCCGAAAACGGTTTTGGAACTTCACGGGCGGAATCTACGCACACCCGGCCCCCGGTTGTCAAGACCCTTGACTTCCGAATTTATTTAACGTATTAGTTACGTAACAATGTCGTTAAGCAACATGTTCGCCGCGCTGGGCGACCCGACGCGGCTCGCGATCCTCGAGCGCCTCGCCGAGGGCGAGGCGACGGTGACCGAGCTCGCCGAGCCGTTCTCGATGAGCATGCCGGCGATCTCGCGGCACCTGAAGGTGCTCGAGAGCGCGGGGCTGATCGAGCGCGAACGCGTGGGGCAGTCGCGGCCGAGCCGGCTGCGGGTGGAGGCATTGGAGGAGGCGGCGCTATGGGTGGACGCCCGGCGCGACATGTGGCAGGGCCGGATCGACCGGCTCGACCGGCATCTGAAGGAGATCCAATGAGCGAGACGATGCAGCAGGTCCTGATCACGAAGGTCTTCGACGCGCCGCGCGAGCTGGTGTGGGCGGCGTGGACCGACCCCGACCACGTCGCCCGCTGGTTCGGGCCCGAGGGAATGGAGGTGCCGCGCGAGTCGGTGGAGATCGACCTGCGGGTCGGCGGCCGGTACACGCTGACGATGAGCGGGCACGGGATGGAGCACGCGCTGACCTACGAGATCGCCGAGCTCGACCCGCCCCGGCTGCTGGTGCTCAGGTGCGACCCGATCCCCGAGGTGGGCATCCACGAGGCGACGTACACGCGCGTGGAGCTGCACGACCACGGCGGCAAGACGCGGATGACGCTGAGCGACGGGCCGTACACCGAGGCCACGCACGCGGAGGCCGGCTGGCACTCCGCCTTCGAGAAGCTGGCCGCGCTGCTGTAACCGCCGGGTAACCCGGGCGCCGCGACGCTGCCGTCGTGGCCCCGGTCTCCCTCGCACTCCGCCGTCTGCGCGCGCGCCGCTGGCGCGCGCTGGGCGGCGCCGTGGCGGTGGCCGGCGCCGTCGGGCTCGTGCTGGCGGTGAGCGTGCTCGGCGCGCTCGCCCGGGAGGAGTCGGCCCGCGGCCGGGTCGCCGACCTGTCGCCGCGCAACCGCCTTGTGCAAGTAACGGCGCGCGAAACCGTCACGTCACTGCGTATTGAGGGTCTGACCCTCAACAATGCGGCGACGGTTCGGGTCGGTGGCCCGCTGTCGCCGGGCGACGAGCGTGGGACGCGGCTGGTGTGGACCGAGGAGGCTCCGCGGCTGGTGGCTGGGCGCGCGCCGCGCTCCGGCGACGAGGTGCTGGCGTTGTCGGTTCGGCCGGCGATCGGCGACCGCGTGCGGCTGGGACGGGTGCGAGCGCGGGTCGTGGGCCGGGCGCGACTGGCGCGGGAGGTGGCGCCGAGCGCGCGGGTGCTGCACGGGCACGCGGTCGTCGTCGCCGACGAAGGCGTCTTCGAGCGTGCCATCGGCCGCCGCGAGTCGTGGATCGTGACCTCGTCGGCCCTGCGGCCGGGCGCCGTGCCGGGCACCGAGCTGAGCGACCTGGCCGCGAAGATGCGGGCGGCCGAGGCGCGCGCCGAGCGCGCCGCGGCGAGCATCGATGTGGTCACGCCCGCCGAGCGGCTCGAGGCGATCGACCGGCGCGCGCGGGCGGCGCAGCGGCGGTTGCTGCTGGTCGGCGCGCAGGGCGCGGCGCTGTTCCTGGCCTTCGCGGCGCTGCTCGGCGTGGCCCGCCGGCCGGAGGCGGAGGCGCTCGCCACGCAGCTGCGGTCGCTGGGCGCGGCGCGCTGGCAGCCCGGGCTCGTGCGGCTGGTCGAGGTGGCGCTGCCGGCAGTCGCGGGCGCGGCGGTGGCGCTCGCTGTCGCCGGCGTGGTGGCGGCGGCGAAGGGCGTGCTCGGGCCGGCGCTGCCGGCCGCCGCGCTGGCGATCGTCGTCGCGCTGGTGGCGGGTGCGGTCGCCGCGGAGCACCTCGCCGCGAGCTCGCCGCGCCGCGGCGGAGCCTTGGAGATCGCCGCGCTGGTCTGCCTGGCGGCGGTCGTGTGGCAGGCGCTGGCCACCGGCGGGCTCGACGCCTCGCAGGTGTCGGCCGGCGACGCCGCGCCCGTCCTGCTGCTCGTCCCGGGGCTGGCGCTGTTCGCCGGCGGCGTGCTCGTCGCGCGGCTCCTCCCGCGCGGCTTCCGGCTCGCCGAGCGGCTGGCGCGGCGGCGCGGCGTCCCCACCCGGCTCGCGCTGCTCTCGCTCACCCGCGGCGGCGGCGTGGTGGCGGCGGCGACCACGTTCCTCGCGCTCTCGCTCGGCGGCGCGCTGTTCGCGCTCGACTACCGGGCGACGCTGCGCGGCCAGCTAGAGGCGCAGGCCGCCTTCGCCGCCGGGCCGAGCTGGCGCGTGAGCGCGCCTGAGGGCGTGGCGCCGCTGACCCGCCTCGCCGGCGTGACGCTCGAGGACCCGGCGCCGGCGATGCGGCTCCCCGCGCAGGTCTCCCCCGGCGCCCGCTACGAGGACGCGCGCGAGGCGACGCTGCTCGCGCTGTCGGGAAGCCACGTCCCGGCGGCGGTCAAGACGGGCGCGCGGCCCGAGGGTCCGCGGCTCGACGGCACCGAGGTCCGGATCCGGATGCGCTCGACGCTCATGGCGACGATGGTGCTCGAGCTGCTGCTGCCCGGCGACGAGTTCGCGCGGCTGCCGCTCGGCGACACGGTGCCCGAGCAGTGGGTGCGGCTGCGCACGCGGGTGCCGCCGCGGATGCGCGGCGGGGAGATCGTCGGGATCACGGTCTCGAGCCTGCTCACGCCGCGCTCGTCGGTGATCGACGCCGGGCCGCTCGAGCAGCGCGTCGGGCGGTGGTCGGTGGTCGACGACCTCGAGGGCTGGGAGGTGGCCGCCGGCCGCTTCGGTGGCCTCGGGCGCGTGGTCCCGGGGCCGGGCGGGATGATCATCGACGTACCGGAGTCCGACGCGCCGCTCATCCGGCCCACCTATCCGGTGCCCGACGAGATCCCGGCCGTGGCGAGCGAGGCGCTCGCGCGCATCGCCGTCGACGGCCGGCTGACCGCGATGGTGCGCGGCCGGCCGCTGTTCATCCGGATCGTGGCCACGAGCGAGCTCCAGCCCACCGTCACGCGCCGGCCCGACCGCTTCCTGCTCGTCGACTACGACACGCTTCTGGCGGTTCTCACCGCCGAGCGGCCGGGCGAGGCCTTTCCGAACGAGGCGTGGTTCAACGGGCCGCCGCCGCGTGGCCGGCCGCCGTATCCGGAGGCGACCATCGTCTCGCGCGCGGCGGTCACCGCGGCGGCCCGGCGCGACGCGCTGGCCGCCGGGGTCGACGCCACGCTCCTGGTCACCGCGATCCTGGCCGGCGCGCTGGCCGCCGCCGGGCTGCTGCTCGCGGCGGCGAGCCTGCTGCGGTCCGAGCGCGCGGAGCTGGCCGGCTGGCGGGCGCACGGCGCCGGGCCGGCCGCGCTCGCGCGCATGAAGCGCCTGCGCGTGCTCGCGCTCTACGCGGCGGGGACGCTGGCCGCGCTGGCCGGCGCCGCGCTCGCGCTGCGGCTGGTGGTCGCGCTCGTCGCCGTCACGGCCGGCGGCGGCGACCCGCTGCCGCCGATCGAGCTCCGCATCGATTGGGCCGCAAGCGCCGTGCTGATCGCCGCCACCGGGGCGGTCGCGGTGGGCGTCGCGAGGGTGGCGCGATGATCGTCGGCGAGGACCTCTTCCTCATCTACCGGACCGGCCACGGCGACGTCTCCGCGTTGCGCGGGCTGGACCTGACCGTGGCGGCGGGCGAGCACGTCGCCGTGCTGGGGCCGAGCGGGGCCGGCAAGTCGAGCCTGCTCGCCCTGTGCGCGGGCTTCGCGCGGCCGTCGAGCGGTCGGCTCAACGTGGCAGGGACGGCGATCGAGTCGGCCGGCTCTCGCCGCCTCGCCGCGCTGCGCCGCGACGACCTGGGCATCGTCCGCCAGCACTTCCGCCGCAGCCTGCCGGAGGAGCTGACCGCGCAGGAGATCGTCGGGTTGCCGCTCCGCCTGGCGGGACGCAACGATCCCGATCGCGCGGCGACGCTCCTGGAGCGAGCCGGCCTCGGCGACCGCCTCGGCGCGCGCCCACCGGAGCTGTCGGGCGGCGAGCAGCAGCGGGTGGCGGTCTGCGCCGCGCTGGTCAAGGCGCCGCGGGTGGTGCTGGCCGACGAGCCGACCGGCGAGCTCGACGGCCCGACCTCGGCCGCCGTCGTGGAGCTGCTGCTCGGCCTCGCCGAGGACGCGGCGGTGCTGCTCGTCACCCACGACCTCGCGGTGGCCACGCGCGCCGACCGCATCGTCCACGTCCGCGACGGCCGCGTCAGCGCCGAGGGCGAGGCCGAGCAGGACCTGGTGGTCGACGACCAGGGCTGGCTGCGGCTTCCGCGCGAGCTGCGCGAGCAGGCCGGCATCGGCCGCACCGCCCACGCGAGCCTGACCGCGGCCGGCATCGAGCTCCGCCCGGTGATGGCCACGGCGCCGGTCGCGATGTCACGACCACGGGAGGCGATGACCGGCGGGCTGGACATCGAGCTGTGCGGCGTCGCCAAGGCCTTCGGCGATCGCGTCGTTCTGAACGGGCTGACGCATCGCTTCCACGCGGGCTCGCTGCACGTCGTCGCCGGCCCGTCCGGCAGCGGCAAGACGACGCTGCTCTCGCTGCTCGCGGCGCTCGACCGGCCCGACGTCGGCACGCTGGCCGCGGGCGGCGAGCCGTTCGAGCGGCTCGGCGACGAGGCGGCCGCCGCGTGGCGCCGCACGCACGTCGGCTACCTGAGCCAGCAGCCGCTGCTGGCGACCCACCTGAGCGCGCGCGAGAACGTCGCGCTGGCGCTCCAGCTGAAGGGGCGCGCCGACGAGCGAGACTGGCTCGAGTGGGTCGGCCTGGCGGCGGCCTCGAACCGGCGTGCCAGCGGCCTGTCGGGCGGCGAGCAGCGGCGCGTCGGGCTCGCCCAGGCGATGGCCGGCGAGCCGCCGATCCTGCTCGTCGACGAGCCGACCGCCCACCTCGACCGCGCCAGCGGCCGCCAGGTCGTCGCGCTCCTGAGGCGAGCCGCGCACGAGCGCGGCGCCACGGTGATCGCGTCCACCCACGACCCCGACCTGATCGCGGCGGCGGACGAGGTGCTCGACCTCGTTAGGGTCGCTCCATGAGGGTCCTCGTCGCAGAGGACGAAAGGCAGCTCGCCGACCTCGTCGCCGAAGGACTACGCGGCCGCGGGTTCGCCGTCGACGTCGCCTACGACGGCGCCGAGGCCGAGCGCCGGCTGGCCGTACACGACTACGACCTCGTGGTGCTCGACCGAGACCTCCCCCACACGTCCGGCGACGTCGTCTGCGCCCGCCTGGCCGAGCGCGAACAGCGGCCCGGCGTCCTCATGCTGACCGCCTTCGCGGAGGTCGAGGACCGCGTCGAAGGGCTGCGACTCGGCGCCGACGACTACCTGCCGAAGCCGTTCGACTTCGCCGAGCTCGTCGCGCGGCTGGAAGCGCTCGCCCGGCGCGGCCGCCACGCCCAGCCGGCGATCCTGCGCAGCGGCGACCTCGAGCTCGACTGCGCGCGGCTGCTCGCCCGCCGGCAGAACAAGACGATCGAGCTCACCGCCAAGGAAGCTGCGGTGCTGCGGGTGCTGATCACGGCCGGCGGCGCTCCGGTCAGCGCCGAGGCGCTCCTCCAACGGGCCTGGGACGAGAACGCCGACCCCTTTACCGGCGCGGTCAAGGTCACGGTCCACCGCCTGCGGCGCAAGCTCGGAGAGCCGCCCGTGATCGAGACCGTGCGCGACGCGGGGTACCGCCTGTGATCCCCGTCCGCATTCGGCTCGCCGCCTGGTACGCGCTGGCCGTATTGCTCGCCGGCAGCCTCATGCTCGCCGGCGCGACGGTGCTGGCCACCGACGGGCTGAGCTCGTACGAGTCCGAGGTCGACGACCGGCTCGCCGCCGAGGTGCTCGAACGGCTCGAGCACGTCCGCAGCGAGGAGGAGCGCGAAGAGGTGCTGCAGCTCATGCCGATCGGGCCGCCGCCGCTCGGCAGGATTCCGGCGGGCGACGAGTTCGGCGACGAGCGCTACGCGATCCGCCTGCAGGCCGAGGCCGACGCCCGCGCCGCCGAGCGCGACCGCATCCTCACCCGCGCCGGCCTCGGCCTGCTCGGTCTTGTGGTCGTCTCGGCCGGCGCCGGCTACGCGCTGGCCGGCCGAGCGCTGCGGCCGGTCCGCGAGATCACGGCCGCCGCGCAGGAGATCTCCGCGGGCCGCCTCGACCGCCGCATCGACGCCACCGGCGCCCACGACGAGCTGCGCGAGCTGGCCGACACGTTCGACGCCATGCTCGAGCGCCTCGACCACGCCTTTGCCGAGCAGCGGCGCTTCGCCGCAGCCGCCTCACACGAGCTCCGCACGCCGCTCGCCGTCATGCGCACCGCGATCGACGTCGCGCTCGAGGACCCGACCGCGCAGCCCACGCCCCGGCTCGAGCAGATGATCGCCACGCTGCGCGACACGCTCGACCGCAGCGAGCGGCTCGTCGAGCGGTTGCTCGTCCTCGCCCGCGGCGACCGGGCTGTTGAGGGCGAGACCGTTCGGCTCGACGAGCTGGTCGCCCGCCACGCGGCGGACGCCCGCGAGCGAGGCGTGCAGGTCGAGGCCCAGCTGACGCCGACGACGGTGCGCGGTGACCCCGTGCTGCTCGACCAGCTCGTACGCAACCTGGTCGACAACGGCGTCCGCCACGGCAGCGGCACGCTGGAGATCGCCACCGCCGACCAGACCCTCACGGTCGCCTCCGGCGGCGAGCAGCTCGACGTGCAGCACCTCCCGCGCCACGGCATCGGCCTCGCGATCGTGCGCTCGGTGGCCGCCGCCCACGGCGGCCGCGTGCAGCTACACGCGCGGCCGGACGGCGGCCTCGAGGTCGACGTCGCGCTTCACTGAGCGGCGGCGACCTCGGCCAGCACGCGCGTGATCCACTCGGTGCCCTGCTCGAGCCCCGAGATCGGCACGCGCTCGTCGTTGCCGTGCATACGCGCCAGGTCCGAGCGCGAGATCGGGTACGGGTAGACGCCGTACACCGGGATGCCCTTCTCGCGCCACGGGACGGCGTCGGTGCCGGCCTCGAACAGCGCCGGCGTCACGCGCACGCCCGGCCACTGGGTCCGGCCCTGCGTCACGAGGCTCCGGTAGAGGTCGCTGTCGATCGAGGACGGCGCCTGCTCGGCTCGCGCGTCGAAACTGTCGAGCGTCGACTTCACGGTGGCCGGCGGCGTGACGATCGGCTCGACCACCACGCGCTTGTCGCCGATCGCACGCCGGAGCTGGCGGATCATCGGCCGCGGGTGCGTCCCCGGCAGCATGCGCATGTTGACCGTGGCGATGGCGGTGCCGGGCAGCACGTTGGAGCGGAAGCCGCTGTCGAGGATCGTCGGCACGTAGATGTCGCGCACGAGGCTGTTGAAGAGCTCGCCGTAGCGGCCCCGCTTGAGCTGGTCGGCGAGCCGGAAGCGCCGGAACGCGGTCTTCGCGTTGGCCAGCCGGCGCGGCCCCTTGACGTCGAACGCGTTCGCCCACGCGCGCAGGTAGCGGCGGGCGGTCGGCGTGATCCGCGGCGCGGTCGCGAAGCGCTCGATCCGGTAAAGGGCGCGCACGAGCCGGCGGATCGCGCTGTCGGGCAGTGGCCGCGAGCTGTGCGTGGAGGTTCCGCGCGTGCTCACGGTCACCGACAGCGAGTTCTTGTCGATCGTGGTGATGCCCAGCAGACGCGGCTTGCCGTCGCCATCCTTGAAGATCCAGCCGCCCTCGTTGAGCGAGACGCCGGCGTCGATCTTGTCCCAGTGGTTGTCGGCCAGCCACCGCGTGCCGTAGCTGCCGCCCTCCTCGTCGGCCTCGGAGAGCAGGATCACGTCGCGCTTGAGCGGCACGCCGGAGCGGGCGAGCTGCATGGCGGCGACGGTGAAGGCGGCCAGGCCGCCCTTGAAGTCGAGCGACCCGCGGCCGAGCAGGTAGTCGCCGGCCGTCGTGCCGCCGAACGGGTCGAAGGTCCACAGCTCGGGCTCGACGCCGACCGTGTCGGCGTGGCCGGCGAGCAGGATCGGCTTCTCGGTCGGGTTGGCCGCGCGCAGCCGAGCGACCAGGTGCGCCTTGCCCGCCGTCGGGGTCTGGATGATGTCGACCTCGAAGCCGAGGGCGCGCAGCCGCGGCGCGAGCAGCTCGGCCACCTGCGCCTCGTTGCCGGGCGGGTTGCTCGTGTTCACCTGGACCAGCTCGCGCAGGAGCGTCACCACCTCGCTCTCCTGCGCCTGCGCCGCGCTCGGCGCCAAGAAGAACGTAACTACGAGAACCGCCATGACCCGTCGCATGCGGCCGGTGCTACCCGGTCCGTCATGCTGCAACCGCGTGGTGATCGACGGCCACAACGACGTGCTGACCCGCCTGCACGACGACAGCGCGCCCGACGACGCGCTGCTCGCCGACGGCGCGGCGACGATCACCGTGCCGTCCGCGCGCGCCGGCGGCCTGGCCGCCGGCCTGTTCGCGGTGCTGCCGCCGGTCCCCGGCGAATGGCCGGCCCGCACGGAGGGCGGCTGGGAGATCCCCTACCACCCGAGCGTCCCGTGGGAGGACGCCGCGCGCACGGTCGGCGCGCTCGGCGCGCGCCTGCAGCGGCTGCTGCGCGCCTGCGACGGCGCGATCCGGCTCGTGCGCGACACCGCCGACCTCGACGCCTGCCTGAACGGAGACGCGCTCGGCGTGATCTTCCACATGGAGGGCGCCGAGGCGATCGACACCGACCTCGACGCGCTCGAGGTCTGGTACGCCGCGGGCCTGCGCTCGCTCGGCCCGGTCTGGAGCCGCGCCAACGCCTTCGGCCACGGCGTGCCGTTCCGCTTCCCGGCCACGCCGGACACCGGCCCGGGCCTGACCGAGGCCGGAGTGCGCCTCGTGCGGCGCTGCGCCGAGCTCGGCATCGCCGTCGACCTCAGCCACCTCAACGCCGCCGGGTTCTGGGACGTCGCCCGCGAGCTCGATCGCCCGCTGATCGCCTCGCACTCCGGCGTCCACGCGCTGTGCCCGTCGACGCGCAACCTGACCGACGACCAGCTCGACGCGATCGCCGCCAGCGGCGGGCTGGTCGGCATCAACTTCGACACCGGGTCGCTGCGCCCGGAGGGCGGCGACGACGCCGACACGCCGGTCGAGCTGATCGCCGAGCACGCGCGCTACGTGGCCGACCGCTGCGGGGTCGACCACGTGGCGCTCGGCTCGGACTTCGACGGCGCGACGATGCCCGCCGAGGTCGCGGACGCCTCCGGCCTCCCGCGCGTGCTGGAGGCGCTCGGGGGCGCCGGGTTCGGCGCCCCCGAGGTCGCTCAGATCGCGTCGGGCAACTGGCGCCGCGTGCTGGCCGCCGCCTGGGGCTGAAGCACGCCGACCAGCGCCACGACCAGCCCGAGCGCCGCCAGGCCGGTGACCACGGCGATCGCGGCCCGGAAGGCGTCGAGCGACGCCTCGCCGCTCACCACCGCCGTGACGATCGCCAGGCCGATGGCGCCGCCGAGCTGGAACGAGGTGTTGACCAGGCCCGAGGCCAGGCCCTGCTCGTGATCGGGGATACCCGCCACCGCCTGGATGTTCTGGCTCGGGAAGCAGAGCGCGAACCCGAAGCCGATCAGCAGCATCGTCGGCAGCATCAGCGCCACGAACGACGGTGAGGCGTCGATCCGCAGGAACAGCGCGTAGCCCGCGACGAACGCGACCATGCCGACGAGGATCAGCCGCGCCGTGCCGAACCGGTCCACGAGCGGGCCGATCCGTGGCGAGCCGAGCGCGACCAGGATCCCGCCCGGCAGGAACGCCAGCGCGGTCTCCACCGGCGACCAGCCGTGCATCGACTGCAGGTAGAGCGTGCCGACGAACTGGAAGCCGATGTAGGCGCCGAACATCGTCGCCATGCCGAGGTTCGCGCGCACCAGAGGGCCGGAGCGCAGGATGCCGAGCCGCACGAGCGGCTGCGGCGCGCGCAGCTCGATCGCCACGAACGCGATCATCAGCGCCACGACGAGGGCGAACGAGCCGACCGTCACGGGATCGCTCCAGCCGACCTCGGGCGCCTCGACCACGGTGCGCACGAGCAGCAGCATCGCGGCCGTGATCGTGAAGGCGCCGGCGATGTCGTAGCGCCGCCGCTCGCCGGGGATGAGCCGGTCGCGCGGGATCACGCGCCGCGCCAGGAACAGGATCGCCAGCGCGAACGGGACCGGGAGCAGGAACGTCCAGCGCCAGCCCAGCTCGGTGAGCAGGCCGCCGAGCACGAGGCCCAGCGAGAAGCCGCTCGCGCCGGTGGCGGTGTAGTAGGCCAGCGCGCGGTTGCGGTTCGGGCCCTCCTCGAACGTGGTGGTGATGATCGAGAGGCCGGCGGGAGCGGTGAACGCGGCGCTCATGCCCTTCACGACGCGCGTGAGGACGAGCAGCGTGCCGTCGTTGACGAGGCCGCCGATCGCCGAGGCGACGACGAACACGGACAACCCGATGATCAGCACCCGTTTGCGGCCGAGCAGGTCGGCGGCGCGGCCGCCGAGCAGCAGCAGGCCGCCGTAGCCGAGGACGTAGCCGGACACGACCCACTGCAGCTGCGAGGTGGTGAGGCCGAGCTCGGTGCTGATCGACGGCAGCGCCATGCCCACCATCGAGACGTCGAGCCCGTCCAGGAAGAGAACGCCGCAGAGCACGGCCAGGAGCGACCACGTGCGGGCGTCCCAGCGGGGTGCGGCAGAGCTTGGGGAGGAAGCCATCCCGACAGACTATATGCGTCTGCAACTATTGTCTAAGGATATTTTGTGAACGCATAATATGCGGGGGACTGGTACAATGGCGGCCGCGATGGCTGTGGACACGGAGCTGGTCGAGAGCTGGCGCTGGCTGCTGGAGCGGCACGCCCGCACCACGTCGGCGCTCGAGCGCCGGCTCCAGCACGAGCACGGTCTCGGGGTCAGCGAGTTCGAGGTGCTGGAGCGCCTCGCCGGCACGGACAAGGACGAGCGCCGCATGCAGGAGCTCGCCGACGCCGTCCACCTGAGCCAGAGCGCCCTCTCGCGGGTGGTCGCGCGGCTGGAGGCCGACGGCCTGGTCAAGCGCGGCATGTGCCCGGAGGACCGCCGCGGCATCAAGGCCTGCCTGACCGACAGCGGGCGCGAGCGCTACGAGGCGGCGCGCCCCACCCACCGCGCCGTGCTCGCCGAGACGCTCGGCTAGGTGTAGTTCCTCCAGCTGCCTGCCCGATGGGCGAACGTCAACTGCAGCTGGGTAGGGGAGCTGGGGAGGCCGGCGAGAGGGGTTCTTCGAAGCGTCCTGCCCTGCGGTCGTCTGACGACCGTTAGGCAGGACGCTAAGCCGAAAACCGCAACGAATCCTGCCTAGGGGTCGTATAGCGACCCCTATCCAGGATCAGACGCCGAAACCGCCGCGCGGCCGGCTCCCCAGCCTCCCCACCCAGCCGCAGTTCGCCGGCTGAACAACATGCTCGGTACTTGGAGCGCTGAGCGACCGGCTTGCGATCGAGGACCTGGGCCGGATCGCCGGCCGCTTCGAGGAGCTCGTGACCGCGGTGGCCGAGCCGCCGGTGCGGCTCGTCAAGGTGCTCGGCGACGGCGCCATGTTCGCGGCCGACGACGCCGGCGCCCTGGTCTCGGCCCAGCTCGAGCCGATCGCCGCGGCCGCCGAGGAGGACCTGCCGCCGGTGCACGCCGGCGTCGCCCACGGGCCGGCCCTGCACAGCGCGGGCGACTGGCTCGGGCGCACGGTCAACCTCGCCGCCAGGCTGTGCGCGGTGGCGCCGCCATGGACCGTGCTGGCCACGCCGCAGGTCCGCGCCGCGTCCGGCGACGGCGTCGACTGGGAGGAGGCCGGCGCCTACGAGCTCCGCGGCATCGCCGAGCCGGTGCCCGCCCTGCGCGCCTTCACCACTCCTGCTCGGTAGGCCGGATCATGATCTCGTTGACGGCCACGCGCCACGGGCGGGTGACGATGTACTCGATGGCATCGGCGATGTCGCCGGCCTCCAGCCGCTCTACGCCCTCGAAGCGCTTGCGCGCCGCCTCCACGCCCCCCGGCCCCATCTGCTCGACGAGCTCGGTGATGACCGCGCCCGGCTCGACGAGCGAGACGCGCAGGCGGCGGGTCGCGAACTCCTGCCGGAGCGCCTCGCTGAAGGCGCCGACGCCGTGCTTGGTGAGGTTGTAGACGGCCGACCCGCGGTTGGCCCGCCGGCCCGCGATCGAGCTGATGTTGACCAGATCGCTCACCTTGCGCGGGCTGTCCTCGGCGGCGGCCAGCAGGTGCTCGATCGCCGCGTGGGCGACGTAGAGCACGCCGTTGACGTTGACGTCGACCATCCGCTGCCAGTCGTCGAGCGGCTGGTCGGCCGCCTGGTCGAGCAGCATCACGCCCGCGTTGTTGATCACCGTGTCGAGCCGGCCCAGCTCGTCGACGGTGCGCCGGACCGCGCCTGTCGCCTGCTCGCGGTCGGTGACGTCGGCCTCGATGACCAGCGCACCGATCTCCGCCCCCAGCGCGTCGAGCCGGTCCTTGCGGCGCGCCGCGATCGCCACCTTCGCGCCGGCCTGCGCGAGGCTGCGCGCCGTCGCCTCGCCGATGCCGCTGCTCGCGCCGGTGACCAGCACGACGGTTCCGTCCAGTCGTTCTCCCATGCCGGGCATGGTGACGCGTTGCCGCCGATGAGCGGCAACGCGCCAGCTTCGAGAAGTCGGCTAAAGGTTCTGCGGGCGGCTGCCGATAACCATGGTTACGAGCCGCTCCTACCCGGGGCGGCTCTGCCTCGTTAAGGGGTCAGCAGGCGAGCACGAGGTCGAACGCCGCGTCCGCCGGGCGCTCGGCGAGCTTGCCCTTGTCGTCGATCAGCTGCTCGACCACGAACACGTTGACCTGGGCCGAGCCCGGAGCGAGGTTCGCGTAGGCCTTCAGGTGGCGGTTCTCGGGGAAGTCCAGCCACGGGTTGGCGGAGACGCCGCAGGTGTCGAGGCCGAGCGGCCCGACGTCGCCGAGGCTCATGGTGACGTTGTACAGGCCCTTCTTGGGGTGCTCGACGACGCCACCGGGCACGTCGCCGGCGATGACCTTCCCGTTGCGGTCGATCTTGGCCCGCAGGCTCGGATTGCGCTCGTCGCTCTGCGCGACGGCGCCGTCGACGATCTTCGGGGACGTGACGACGTTGCTCGCCAGCTGGTCGGGGCTGCTGATGATCACGGCCGCCGTGGCGGTGCCGGCGAGCGCCACGAAGAGCGCCGCGACGGCGAGGACGAGGGACGGCGAGAGCCGCCGCGAGATGAGGTGCATCGGATTGCCTCCTGGGCAGTCGAATTGGGATTGCCTCAAGGACGCCGGGTCCCGCCCCGTCGCTTGAGGGGAAAGCCCATGCCCATCCCATCCCGCGCCGGGAATAGGCGCCTCGGTTCGCACGTCTGTGCTCTTCGTGCAGCTGGTCGGCCGCGATCGGGAGCTGAGCGCCGTGGGGCGCGCGCTGGACGACGTCCTCGACGGCGCGAGCCGCGTGCTGGCCGTGCTCGGCGAGGCCGGGATCGGCAAGAGCGCCCTGCTGGAGGCCATGGCCGAGACGGCCCGCGGGCGCGGCGTGCGGGTGCTCGAGCGCCGCGCCGCCGAGCACGAGCAGTACGTCCCGTTCTCCGTCGTCGACGACGCGCTGGTCGAGCAGCTCGAGGGCGACCGGCCGGTCGTGCTGCTGCTCGACGACATGCACTGGGCCGACCAGGCCTCGCTCGACCTCGTGCGCCGGCTGCTGCATCGCCCGCCGGCCGCTCCCCACCTGCTCGTCGTCGCCGCGCGGCGGCGCGGCAGCCGGGCGCTGCCGCTGCTGGACCTGGCGCGCCGCCTGCCGGCGTACGAGGAGCTGGCGCTGGAGCCGCTCGACCGCGCGGCGTCGCTGACGCTGCTCGCCGGGGTGCCCGACGTCGCCGAGCGTGACCGGATCGTGGACGACGCGCGCGGCATCCCGCTCTATCTGCGCGAGTTCGCACGCACGGTCGGCCAACCCGCCTCCACGCTGACATGCCCGTTGCTGGCGGCCGCCGAGATGGAGCTCCGGGCGCTGCCGCCCGCGACGCGCTGCCTCGTGGAGGGCGCCGCGGTCGCCGGTGACCCGTTCGATCCCGAGCTGGCCGCGGCGGCCGCCGGGCTGGAGCACGTCGGGGAGGCGGTGGACGAGCTCGTGGCCGCCGACATCATCCGGCCCGGCACCGGGCGGAGCTTCGCGTTCCGGCACCCGCTCGTGCGCCGCGCCGTCTACCACGCCGCGGCGCCCGCCTGGCGGCTGGCCGCTCACGAGCGCGTCGCAGCCGAGCTGGAGCGGCGCGGCGCGGGTGCGGCGGCGCGCGCGCATCACGTCGCGCAGTACGCGCGGCCCGGCGACGAGGCGGCGGTGGCGCTGCTCGTCGAGGCGGCTCGCACGGTCCCGCACTGGTACGAGGCGGCGCTGCGCCTGCTGCCCGAGCGCCACCGCGGCCGCCTGCTGGGGCCGGCCGGGCTCGCGCTGGCCCGCGCGGGTCGGCTGCGCGAGGCCCTCGCGCTGCTGGCCGAGCTCGACAGTGCGGAGCCCGAGCCGGTGCTCGTCCGCGCTCAGCTCGAGGCGACGCTGGGCGACCCCGACGCGGCGCGTCGCCGGCTGCGGGCGGCGCCCGAGACGCCGGCGATCGCGTTCGAGCTCGCGGCGCTGGACGAGCGGCCCGAGATCCTGGACATGGAGGTCGACGAGCTCGACCCCGTCGCCCAGGTGCACGTCGCCCGCGCGCAGCTGCACCACGACCGGCTCGCCGACGCCTCCGCGACGGTCGAGCGGGCCCTGGCGCTCGCCCACCGCAATCAGCAGCCGCTCGTGGCGCTCCACGAGCTGCGCGCGACCATCCGCCTGCGGCAGCTCGACGCCGACGGCGCATTGACCGACGCCGAGGCCGCGGAGAAGCTCGCCCGCCTCCGCGACATCCCCCACACGCCGTCGGTGCTCGCCCTGATCCGCTACTACCGGGGCGACTTCACGGAGCGGCCCGAAGCGCCGGTCCAGCTCGACGCCGAGCGGGCGATCGCCGCCGCCCGCGCGCACGCCGCATCCGGCGACGCCGAGCGTGCCAAGCAGCTGCTCCAGCAGGTCGCCGCCGACGCCGGCCGGGGCGGAGCGCTCCGCCTGCGCGACGAGGCCGCCCGCGAGCTCCGCCGCCTCGGGACCCGGGTCGCCGCCCGCCACCGCCACACCCGCGACGACGGCCTCACCGCCCGCGAGCGCGAGGTCGCGCAGCTCGTCGCCGTGGGCCGCTCGAACAAGCAGGTCGCGGCGACGCTGTTCCTCAGCGAGGGCACGGTCGAGAACACCCTCACGCGCGTCTACGCCAAGCTCGGCGTGCGCTCACGCACCGAGCTCGCAGGTCTCCACGCGGACATTCGCTGACAGATCGCGGACGCGAATGGAATATCCAGGGCGGCGCCTGACTCGACCCTGGCAGTGGACGCAGTGGCTGACGTAACAGTTCCCCTCGAGCCCGCGCGCTTGGCGCGCCATCGCGCGCGGCTGCTCCGCGCCGCGTATGCGATGAGCGGATCGCGGGAGGACGCCGAGGATCTGGTGCAGGAGACCTACGAGCGAGTGCTCCGGCGACCACGCTTCGTGCAGCGCGACAACGACGTCGCGTACCTGCTGCGCGTGCTCCGCAACACCTGGGGCGCACAGGCGAAGGCGGCCGCGCAGCGGCGCACCAACCCGGCTCCGCCGGAGGATCTCGAGTGGATCACCGACCAGCGCGCCGGGCCCGAGCTGGCGATGGACGCCCAGCTGGCGTACGCGGCGATGGCGGAGCTGTCGGACCCGCTGCGCGAGGCGATCGTGGCCGTCGACGTCGTCGGACTGTCCTACAAGGAGGCGGCGCGCTCGCTGCGCACGCGCACCGGCACGATCATGAGCCGGCTGTACCGAGCGCGTGAGCAGGTGGCCGCGTCGATGGAGAGGACATGACGCTTTCACGACGAGACCAGGCTCTGCTCGTCGGGCTGGCCGACGGCAGCCTCAGCGGACGCCGGCGCGCCCGCGCCGAGGCCCGCGCGCACGAGATCCCGGGCGCCGCCCGCCTGATCGAGCGCCAGCGCCGGGTCGCGCACGCGCTGCGCGGAGAGCCGCTGCCGATATCCGCGCCGCAGGTCGTGCCGGTCAACGCCACGCTCGCCTGGCGGCCGTGGCTCGCCGGCGCCGCCATCCTCGCGACCGTCCTCGCCCTGCTCATCTCGATGATGCCGCACGGCGACCCCTCCACCGTGGGGCGCGCCGCCGAGCGCGCCATGCTGCCGGCGACGGGTCCACCGCCGGCGTCGGACGGGGTGCTGCTGGGGGCAGAGGTCGAAGGGGTCAAGTTCCCGGACTGGGGAACCGAGTTCGGGTGGTACGAGACCGGGATCCGCAGCGACGTGCTCGACGGCCGCGCGACCGAGACCGTGTACTACGAGCACATGGGCCACCGGATCGCCTACACGATCGTCTCCGGCCCGGCGCTCCCCGTCCCCGCCGACGCCCGCATCGTGAAGCGCGACGGCCTCGAGATCGCCATCTACCACGATCCGCGGCACGGCGGCCACGACATCGCCGTGTTCGAGCGCAACGGACGAACCTGCGTGCTCGCCGGGCACGTCATGGAGCAGGAGACGCTGCTCAAGCTCGCGGCATGGCGAGCCGGCGGCGACGTGCGCTCCTAGCTCGGTGATGGCGGGGGCAGGATTCGAACCTGCGAAGGACGAGCCATGCGGTTTACAGCCGCACCCCTTTGACCGCTCGGGAACCCCGCCGGGCGGCGCGAAAGTCTAGCGCGGCGCGGCGGGCCAGATTGCCCGCCGCACCGGCACAAGACTCAAGCCGAGTCGCGCAGGCGCTGGGCCTCGGGAAGCGACTCGAGCTTCTTCAGCGTGTGATTCTCGATCTGGCGGATCCGCTCTCGCGTCACGTTGAACGCGCGGCCCACCTCCTCGAGCGTGTACGGGCGAGCGCCCGTGAGTCCGAACCGCATCTCGATGACTTCCCTCTCGCGCTGCGGGAGGGCGTCGAGAGCGCGGCGGACGTTCTCCTTGCGGAGGTTCTCGGAGGCCATCTCGAACGGGGAGATCGCGGTGTCGTCCTCGACGAAATCGCCGAGCTCCGACTCCTCCTCCTCGCCGATCGGCTTCTCCAGCGATACCGGCTGCTGGGCCATCCGCAGGATGTCGCGCACCTCGCGCGCCGTGCACTCGAGCTCGCGCGCGATCTCCTCCGGCAGCGGCTCACGGCCGAGCTGCTGGACGAGCTGGCGCTCCACGTGCACGACCTTGTTCAGCTTCTCCACCATGTGGACGGGGATGCGGATCGTGCGGCCCTTGTCCGCGATCGCCCGCGTCACCGCCTGGCGGATCCACCAGGTCGCGTATGTCGAGAACTTGTATCCGCGCCGGTAGTCGAACTTCTCCACCGCGCGGATGAGCCCGAGCGAGCCTTCCTGGATGAGATCCAGGAACGACAGGCCGCGGCCGAGGTAGCCCTTGGCGATCGACACGACGAGGCGAAGGTTCGCCTCGACCATCTCCTGCTTGGCTACCAGGTCACCGCGCTCGATCCGCTGGGCGAGCGCAACCTCGCGCTCGGCGGTCAGCAGCTGAACGCGGCCGATCGATCTCAGGTAGAGCCGCAGCGAATCAAGGCTGGGCTCGACCGTCAGGTCGATCTCCGGCTTGCGTGGCGCGTCGGGCAGCTTGCCCTGCGCGCCAGCGGGCTCGAAGCGGCGGCCTTCTGCAATCGCCGGACGCCCATCCTCGGCGTTCACGACGTCGATGCCCTGGTCTTCCAGGTACGCATGCAGCTCGACGACCTGCTCCTTGGTGACCTCCACCTCTTCAAGGCAAGAGGTGATCTGCTCGAAGGTCAGGAACCCCCGCTCCTGGCCCTCAGCGATGAGCGGGCGAAGTTCCTCGATCTCGACAATCGAGACGTCGCTCGCGAGCAGTGCTTCGGTCTTGGTGCCCAAATCCCTCGAATCCTTCGGGACGTTTACGTCGAGCGCACCCGGCCTCCGACGAGTCGCTCCTACCGTCTATTTCAGGTTGCAGCCGTGCTGCTAGCCGCGGCTCGAGCCGCGAATTGGGGCGGGGCACAAGGCTCTCCGTCGCCTCTCTAATGGGGCTTTGTAGCACGCGTTACGTCCTTTGTCCTGTCCGAATGGGTGAATTGCCGTACTAGCCTTGGAGCCAAGATGTCGGAAATCGCACTCGAAGACGTCCAGTCGCAGGTCCCGACGTTGCAGGTCTCGCTCTCGCGCGTGGGCGTGACGAACGTCGAGAAAGTCATCCGGATCCGGGCGAACGGGACGGAGCAGCTCTACTCCGCTCGGCTCGATTGCTTCGTCGATCTGGGCCCGCAGCAGAAGGGCGCGCACATGTCGCGCTTCGAGGAAGTCGTCAACGACGCCATGGGCGAGGTGGTGCTCGGCGAGTCCGCGCTGCGGGCGGAGACGCTGGCCCAGCACATCGCCGAGAACGTCCGCGACCGGCAGGGTGCCCGCCGCGCCGAGGTCCACATCGAGGCCCGCTACCCGGAGCACAAGCCCGCCCCGGAGTCCGGCATCGTGACGCAGGAGATCTACTCGCTGCTCGGCACCGCCGTGGCGAGCGAGGCCGGCACGCGCCGGCTGGTCGGCGTGCGCGCCCAGGGCATGACCGCGTGCCCGTGCGCGCAGAAGCTCGTCGAGGGCCGCTCGCGCGAGCGGCTGCTCGCGGACGGCTTCTCAGCGGAGGAGATCGAGCGGATCTTCGCCGCCGTGCCCGTCGCCACCCACAACCAGCGCGGGCTCGGGACGCTGCACATCGGCTGCCCGGAGGACTGCGACAACGACATCGACGCGCAGGCGCTCCTGGCGGTCGTCGAGAACTCGATGTCGTCGGAGATCTACGAGCTCATGAAGCGCTCCGACGAGGGCGCCGTGGTCGAGAAGGCCCACCGGCGCCCGCGGTTCGTCGAGGACTGCGTGCGCGAGATGGTGCGCGGAGTGGTCGACCGCTTCCCGATCCTCACGGAGCGCCACTTCGTCTCGGCCCGCCAGGAGAACCTCGAGACGATCCACCAGCACAACGTCACCGCCGAGCGGTTCGGGCTGCTGGGCGAGATCCGCCGCGAGCTGCAGACCGGCGAGCACTCGGCGCATCAGGTCTCGATGCGCGAGTGGCTCGACGGCCGCGCTTAGCGGACGGTGATGTCGGTCCGCATGCCCTGCAGCTCGTGGTCGTCGAGCGAGCAGTAGAGCGTGTAGACGGCCGGCGCCAGCGTCAGCCGGACGGTGACCTCCCCGCCGGACATCACGACCTCGTTGGCGAGCACGGTGCCGACGCCGTCGCGGACCGAGAAGTCGTGCACATCCTCGCCGAGGTTGGCCGCGTTGAACTCGACCTCGCCCGCCCGCAGCTCGGGGTAGGACGACTTGACCTCGAACTCGGTGAGGTCGACGCCGGTGCGCGACGGCAGCGTGCCCGGGGCCGGCGTCGGCGTGGGAGTGGGCGTGGGCGCCGGCTGCGGCACCGGCTGGGGCGCCGGTGCCTGCCGCCGGTCACGGCGCCAGTGGACGTGCCGGTGGCAGTGGCGGTCGCCGTGGCGCCGGCACGCGCGCTTGGTCTTGTGATGGTGCGCGCCGTAGTCGACGACCCTGACGAGCCGCTGCCGCTCCGCCGGACCGCCGGCGATCGGCGTCGCCATCACCGCGACCGCGACGAGCAGCGCGGCGATCATTCGAACAGCTTGCGGCCGGTCAGGTCGTCGCCGCGCACCAGGTCCGCGATCGGGCCGCCGTTGATGATCTCGTCGGGGTCGCCGTCCAGCCACTCCTCGATCACCGCGCGATAGACGGAGCGGTAGTCGGTCGGGACCTTCAGGTTGCCCTGCGCCGCGTTGTTGGCGGGGACGAGGTCCTGCGGCCGGCAGCCGGGCCACTCGGAGGCGAGGCCGCCGCGCACCTTGCTGCCCATCGCCATCATCAGGCCGCCGGCGCCGTGGTCGGTGCCCGCCGAGCCGTTCTCGGCGACGCGCCGGCCGAACTCGGAGAACACGAGCGTGCAGACGCGGTCCTCGACGCCGCGCGTCTGGAGGTCGGCGCGGAAGCCCGCGAGCGCGCGCGACAGCTCCATCAGCTGGGCGTCCTGGCCGGCGAGCTGGCCGCTGTGCGTGTCGAAGCCGCCCCAGTGGATCGTGATGACGCGCGTGCCGAGGTTCGCCGCCAGCAGATGGGCCGCGAGCTTCAGCCGGTTCCCCAGCGTCCCGTTCGGGTAGCCGGCGCCCGGGTTGAAGGCCCCCGCGGCCTGCGAGCGCTGGTCCGTCTCGACCGCGACGCCGTAGGTCCCGCGGGCGCGCGCCAGGTAGGCGTTGTGCGGCGCCGCCGGAACGCCGGCCAGCGCCTGCACCTGGGCATTGACGCTGGTGCTGTTCACCTTGAACCCGAGCGACGTGATCGACGGGATCGCGCACACCGGGTTGACCGCCGTGCGGATCGACTTGGAGAGCGCGGTGTCGATCGAGATCGCCTGGAGCGGGTTGGTCGCCGAGCCGTTGCTGTCGATCCAGCGGCCGAGCCAGCCCGTCTTGACGTTGAGCTCGTAGCTGGCCTTGAACCAGATGTCCGCGTTGTCGAAGTGGCTCAGGCTGTAGCGAAGCGCGTCGACGGCGGGCATGACGGCCGAGCGCGTCGTCGGCGTACAGCGTGTCGAGCCCGCGCGTGTCGCCGTTGCCGCCCGAGACCATGACGTTGGCGAAGGCGAGCAGGTCGCCCACGTCGCCGGCCAGGCGCGTCGAGCCGACGCGGCCGCCCACGTTCGGGCCCCGGAGCCGGTGGATGGCCGCCCGCGCGTTGGCGTAGGCCGTGTAGTCGTCGGCGCCGTTCGGGACGATCGTGTTGAGCCCGTCGTTGCCGCCGGCCAGGTAGAGCAGCACCAGGCAGTTCTGGTCGAGCGCCGCCTCCGCCGCGACCGACTCCCAGACCGACTCCCAGCCGAGCGCCTTGGGCCCGTAGACCGAGGCCATCCCGGCGACGCCGAACTGGAGCAGCCGCCGGCGCGTGAGGTCGCCGGGCCGGCGGCCGGCCGGGAAACCGTCGAGCGCCGCGTGCGGCACCGGCAGCGTCTGGATCGGCCGCTGGTCACTGACACGGGCGAGCTCGATCTCCTCGCATTCGATGCAGCGCATGTCACATCACCTGTCCGTCGGGGCCGCCGAGCATGAGGGCCTGCACGGTGTAGAAGCGCTGCCGGCGCTGCGCCGCGTTGACGGCGGGCGGCGCCGTCGTGGCGTAGGCCAGCAGCGCGTCGCGCGTCGCCGGTGCCAGCCACGGGCGGCCGGCCCAAGAGTGCGCGCGCTCCACGAGCGCGGCCGGCGTCTCGCCCGCCCCGCCGTCGGCGTCCGGCGCGGTGCGCGCCGGATAGCTGGTGCCGTACACGAGGGTCTGCGCCCGCACGACGGCGTCGAACCGGCCCTGGACCGTGTTCGTGTTGAGCCAGGACATGCCGCCCTCCCAGCCGGCGACGTTCGGCGGCCGGTACGGCCGCTGCTGCATATTGGTCAGCGCCGCCGTCATGGTGCCGCCCTTCATCGGAACGCCGAGCTGGCGGAGGACGCCGACCAGGTAGACGATCGGCGGCTTGATCAGGTTGGGCTCTTCGATCGACTCGAAGATGAGCTCGTTGCCGAGGATGCCGCGCAGCAGCGGGCGCAGCGGGCCGGCCGGGTCGTAGACGGCCATCAGCTCGGCGAGCGTGGCGTCGGGGATCGGCGTGGCGATGAACTCGCCCCACAGCTTGCGGATCAGGTACTGCTTGTGGCTCGGATGGCCGAGCACGGCGTCGAGCGCGGCGTTGACGGCGGCGGGGCCGTCGGACGCGCTCGCGGCGCGGCCGAGCGCGGGGAGCGTGCGGCCGAGGAACGTCTTGACACCGGTCTCGAACGAGTTCGGTGCGAACGTCACGGCGCCGTAGCTCGGGCTCGTGTCGTCGGAGTTCAGCCGCCAGCCGGTGAGCGCCCGCGCCAGGCCCGCGACGTCGTCCTGCGTGTAGTTCGGGCTGCCGTCCGGCGCGTTCGGGCCGAGGCAGAACAGCTCCATCAGCTCGCGCGCGTAGTTCTCGTTCGGGCGCCCGCGGACGTTCTGGTTGCCGTTGAGGTACATCGACATCGCAGCGTCGGCGGTCGTCATCTCCCACGCGAGCCGGCGGAAGCTGCGTGCCGGGTCGGCCGCGTCGATCAGGCGGTTGCGATAGGCGACGAGCCACGAGGCCGGGATGCCGTCGTCGCGGCTGACCGCCCAGTGCCGGTGCCAGAAGAAGGCGAGCCGCTCGCGCAGCGGGTTGACGGCGCGCTGCATGCGGTCGAGCCACTCCATGACGAGCTCGTCCTCGGTGACCAGCGGGTCGATCGGCTGATCCCCGCTCGTCAGCGGCGGGGTGCTCGTGGGCGCGAGCGACGGCGGCGTGTCGAGCAGCCAGTCGACGAGGTTGAGGTGGCCGCGGCCGATCCAGGCGTCGCGCTGCGCCTGCGTCGCGCCGAAGCCGGCGCGCCAGAACAGCCGGTCGACCATCGCCGCCGTGAGCGTGCTGCCGAGGTTGGGCGCCGGGAGCGGCGGCGGATCGGGGCCGGCGGGCGGGGCGGGAAGCGGCGCGTGCGCGGGCACGCGGGCGCGCACGATCGGAGACCGGCGGCTGCGGCGGCCCTTGGCGTCGACGGCCACGACCTCGTAGCGGTGGCGGCCGGGCTTCGCGTGCCGGTCGACGTAGACGCGCCGCTTCGTCCGGGCGATGCGGCGCCCGTCGCGGAAGACGAGGTAGGCCTCAGGCTGCGTCCCGCCGCGCGGCTCTTTCCACGCCAGCGTGACGCCGGACACCCCTGCTCTCTTGACCCTGAGACGCCTTGGCGCGTGCGGGCGCCGACCCATGGACGGGGAATGTGCCATATGTCGACGCCATCGACAACCGGGAACCGTCAGGTGAGCACTTTGGCGTCCTCGAGGACGGCCATCGCAGCGTTGCGGCCGTTGAGGGCGATCACGCTGCCGGCGGGATGGGTGGCCGCGCCGCACAGGTACAGGCCGGGCACGGGCGTGCGCGAGCTGAGCCGGTGCTCCCACATCTGGTCGGGCATCGTCTCGCCCTGGAAGATGTTGCCTCCCGTGAGGCCGATCCGCTGCTCGATGTCGGGCGGGCCGAGCACCTCGTAGTGCTCGAGCACGTCCGGGAAGTCGGGCGCGAAGCGGGCGATCAGGTCGATGAACTGCTTCGCGACCTCGTCGCGCCGGTTGGCCCAGTCGAACTCGTACGGCGCGTACTGGCCGAACACGCTCATCAGGTGCTTGCCGGGCGGGGCGGGCGTGGGGTCGTAGCCGGTCTGCACGTAGATCTCGCCGAAGCCGACCGCGGCCTCGCCGCGGGTGCAGCGCTCGAAGTCGCGCTGGGCGTCGTCGAGGCCGGTGGTGACGTCGACGGTCGCCTTCGCGGGGAAGTCCTGGCCGGGCGCGGCGGTCCAGCTCGGGAGCCGGGTGAGGGAGGCGTTGAACTTCACGACGGGGCTGCGGATCTTCCAGTCGCGCAGGCGCTGCTCGAACTCGCTCGGCAGGTCGCTGACCATGGTCATCAGGCGCTTCGGGTCCGCGTTGCAGATGACGGTGTCGGCCTCGATCCGCGTGCCGTCCTCGAGCACGACGCCCTCGCCGGTGAGGATCTCGGACACCGGCACGCCGGCGGCGAGCGTGGCGCCGGCCTCCTGGGCGGCGTCGGCGATCGCGAAGCTGACCATGCCCATGCCGCCGCGCACGTAGCCCCACACCGGCCCTTGGCCCTCGAGGTCGCCCTGGAAGTGCATGAGCTTGATGCTCGCGGTGCCCTTGTCCTTGGGGCCGGCCCAGGCGCCGATGATCCCCTGGCCGAACAGCGCGTCCTTGAGCCGCTGGTCGCCGATGTGGTCGTCGAGCACCTCGGCCATGCTGGCCTCGAAGACGATGTCGATCATCGTCTGGTCGTTCTGGAGGAGGTCCTCGATCTCGGCCCGTGAGGGCGACTCGCCGACCCACGTGTCGCGCTCGCCGGTGCGCAGGCGGCGGCGGATCTCGTCGAAGAGGTGCTCGTACGCCCAGTAGCCCTCGACGTCCTTGGCGCTCAGGCCCATCGCCTTGAGGTCGGCGTTGGTGCGATCGTCGTCGAGCCACTGGCCGAAGCTGGTGCCGTCGTCGAACGGGACCCAGAGGTTGGGGTCGGCGATGTCGAAGTGCAGGCCGCGCGCTTTGAGGCTCAGCTCGTTGATGACCAGCTCGTCGAGCAGGCCGACCACGTAGGCGCACGGGCTGACCACGTACCCGGGGTCGGAGAAGGGGCGCTCGAGCGTGCACGCGCCGCCGAGCCGCTCGCGCCGCTCGAGCACGAGGACGTCCTTGCCGGCTTTCGCGAGGTACGCGGCGGCGGTGAGGCCGTTGTGGCCGCCGCCGACGACGACGACGTCCCAGCGGCGGGAGGCGAGCTCGGCGACGGGCGCGGGCAGCCCGACCTCGCCGAGCACCTTGGCGATGGCGTTCACGTTGCGACCTCCTGGGCGATGGCGTCGACGACGACGCCGCCGATGACTGGATTGCATTCGAGTAGGGCGAGGCCGTCGGCGGCCTTGACGATGTCCGGCTGGCGGTGCGTCGGCAGCGGGATGATCTCGACGTCGTCGTGGCGCTCGACGTGGGTGCCGCCGCGGCCGACGACGAGAACGGGCACGACGGCGTCGTAGCGGACGGCGACGAAGAGCTCTTCACCGGGAGCCGCCATCTCCTCCACCAGGAGGGGCGATCTGGCGAGCCGCTGGAACGCCTCGCGGACGCCGGCTTCGTCCCGGACGTCGAGGACGATGCCGCCGATCGCGGTCTTGTGCTGCACCGCGGGCGACGAGACCTTCAACGCCACGTGCTCCCCGAGATCGTGGAACGCCGCGACCGCCTCGTCCTCATTCAATGCAAGCCGTCCAGCCACGACGGGCACGCCGCGCCGCCGAAGGAGCTCCTTCGCCTCGTGCTCCGCGAGCCAGCGGCCGGGAACCCGGCGAACGGCGTGTGCGGCGATCTCGCGCAACCGCCGGGACTCCCCCACGGGTGCCGCCAGCGCCGCGGCCACGGCCACGCCCGTCCGGAGCCCCGCGACGGCCGGCACGCCGGCGCTGCAGAACCGCCAGGCTGCCTCGTCGTCGAGCAGCTCCGGCAGCGTGGCCGCCACCATCACCGGCACCGGGCTGACCGCGGCGCCGGCCAGGATCCCGTCCTCGACGGCGTCCCAGCTCTCGGCCGAATGACCGGCGATTCCCGGGGGTCGGTCGTAGAAGACCAGCACGTGGCCGACGGCGGGGTCCTCGCCGACGGTCCGGACGAGGTCGCGCAGCGTCTCGACCTCACCCCAGATCATCGCCGTGTAGTCGAGCGGGTTGGCGACCGTCGCCGCCGCCGGCAAGCGCTCGCGCAGGGTGTCGACCGTGGCGGGCGACAACGGCGGGAGGTCGAGCCCGAGCCGGTCGGCCTCGTCGGCGCCGAGGCCCGAGTCGCCGCCCGAGCACGTGAGGATCGCGAGCCCGCCGCCGCGCGGCCGCGCGCGCGGCACGGCCAGCGCCTTCGCCAGCTCGAGCAGCTCGTGCACGTCGGCCGCCCAGGCCGCGCCCGCCTCCTTCATCAACGCGCGGAACACGCGGTGGTCGCCGGCCACGGCGCCGGTGTGCGCCGCCGCGGCGGCCCGCCCGCGCTCCGACGCGCCGACCTTCAGCACCGCGACGCCGACCCCCTCGTCGGCGCACACCGCGAGCGCCTCGCACAGCCGCGCGCCGTCGCCCTCGGCCTCGACGAGCAGCGCGATCGAGCGCACCTCGGGCTCGCGCGCCAGGTGCTCGACCCAGTCGGGGGTGGTCACCACCGCCTCGTTGCCGCTGGACACCGCCGTGTGCAGCCGCAGCCCGCGCCGCGTGGCCAGCGCGTTGACCACGAGGTTTCCGCTCTGCGACACGAGCGCGACGTGGCCCGGCTCTGGCGCCGCCAGCGCATCGCCCCACAGCGCCGCGCGCGACCAGAGCGAGACGAGCCCGTCGCAGTTCGGCCCGCAGACGGGCAGCGAGTACCGCCGCGCGGCTTCCGTCAGTGCCTGCTCGAGCCCGGCGCCCGCCGGCGATTCACCGAAGCCCGCCGCGTAGACCACGGCGCCGCCCGACCCGATCGCCCCCGCCTCCTCGATGATCGCCGGGACGCCCGGCGCGGGGATCGCCACCACCACCGCGTCGGGCGCCGACGGCAGATCGCTGAGCGAGGCGAAGCACGGCAGCCCGTAGACCGACGAGCGGCGCGGGTTGACCCCCCAGACCTCCCCCTCGAAGCCGAGCCGGCGCAGGTTGAGCAGCGTCTCCGACGAGTACGTGTCCGGCCGCTCGCTCGCCCCCACGATGGCGATCGACCGCGGATGCAGAAGCCGATCCACGCTAGTGAAGCGTCCGCTCCACCCCGCGGCGCTCGAGCGCCCTGGCGACGATCAGCCGCTGGATCTCGCTCGTGCCCTCCCAGATGCGGTCCACGCGCAGCTCGCGCAGGAACCGCTCGGCGACGTTGGTGCGCATGTAGCCGCGGCCGCCGAACACCTGCACGGCGCGGTCGGCGCAGCGGTAGGCCGCCTCGCTCACGAAGAGCTTCGCCATCGACGCCTTGGCATGGATGAGCTTCGGGTCCGCGCCCTCGTCCATCAGCCGCGCGACCTCCAACGTCAGCGCGCGACCGGCGGCCGCGTCGGCGGCCGAGTCCGCCAAGGGGAACGACACGCCCTGGTAGTCCATGATCCGCGACCCGCCCTGCTCGCGCTCCAGCGCCCAGGCCGTCGCCTCCTCCAGCAGCCGCCACATCGCGCCGACGCCGCGGGCCGCGATCCCGATCCGCTCCTCGGTGAACCACGCCCGCTGCAGCTCGTCGCCCTCGCCGACACCCCCGATCACGGCGTCGTCGGCCACCTCCACGTCGGTGAAGCGGATCGTCGGATGCCCGTGCGGATAGGAGTGCGTGAACGGCGGATCGTCGACCACGGAGATGCCCTCGCATCCGCGGTCGACGAGAAACAGCGTCGGCCCGTCGTCGGTCATCGCGACGACGATGTAGACGGCCGCCACGTCGCCGTAGGTGACGAACCACTTCTCGCCGTTGATGACCCAGCCGCCGTCGCGCCGCACCGCGGTGGTCTCGATCCCGGAGGGGTCTGACCCCGCGCCGGCCTCGGTGACCGCGTAGGCGTCGTGCAACTCACCGCGCAGAGCTGGTTTCAGGTAGCGGTCGATCTGGGGGTCTGACCCCGAGGCGAGCACGTTGTAGGCGCTCGGCACGTGCCAGGACAGGGCGTTGGTGGAGCGGCCGAACTGCTCCTCGACCAGCACCCACTCGAGCTTCGACCAGCCCTGGCCGCCGTGCTCGCGCGCGTGCAGGCCGCCCGCCAGGCCCGCCTCCAACGCGGCGGACCTGATGCGGGCGACGTCCGAGTCGGGCAGCCGACCCGCTGCCCGCTCGGCCTTCTCCTCCAGGGGGATGAGCACGTCCTCGACGAACGTGCGCGCACGCTCCTGGGGGGTCAAACCGGCAGCGCCTCCCGCACCCGCCGGCGCGCGCGGCGCCAGCGCTCGTCGTGGAGTACGCGCTGGGCGGCGTTGTGGCCGCCCAGCGCCATGACCCCTCCGCCGGGATGCGTACCGGCTCCGCAGAGGTACAGCCCGTCGACCGGCGTGGCGTACTGCGACAGCGCGGGCGTGGGCCGCATGAAGGCCATCTGGTCGAGCCCCTGCTCGCCCTGGAAGATCGAGCCGCCGACGAGCCCGAAGATGCGCTCGAGGTCGGGCGGCGCCAGCACCTCGCAGTGGACCACGGCGTCGCGCACGTTCGGCGCCCGCGAAGCCAGGATCTCCAGGCAGCGGTCGGCGTACGCCTCGCGCGAGCCCTCGGGCCAGCCGCTCTCGTCGTACGGCCCGTACTGGGTGAACATGGTCACGATCACCGAGCCGTCGTCGGTCAGCGTGGAGTCGATCGTCGACGGGCACTCGACCTCCAGGTACGGCCCCTCCGACGGCACGCCGCGGCAGGCGTCCTGCCACGCGCGCTCGAGGTAGTCGATCGACGGGCAGAACGCCACGCCCGAGCGCACGAGCTTGTGCTGCTCGTCGTCGGTCACGCCCTCGTAGCGCGGCAGCTCCGACAGCACCCAGTTGACCTTGACCGAGCCGCCGCGGGTCTTGTAGCGCCGCATGTCCTCGGCCACGTCGTCGGGGAAGTGCTCGGCGCCGACCATGTCGAGCACCGTCGTCTTCGGGTGCGCGCCGGACATGACCACCGGCGCCCGCAGCTCCTCGCCGCTCTCCAGCGTGACGCCGACCGTGTGGCCGTCCATCACGTCGATCGACCGCACCGTCGCGCCCGTGCGGATGACCGCGCCGGCCGACTCGGCGCTTCGCGCGATCGCCATCGAGATCGCCCCCATGCCGCCCTTCACGTGCCCCCACAGCCCCGGCACGCCGTCGATCTCCCCCAGCTCGTGGTGGAGCAGGTTGTACGCCGTGCCCGGCGTGCGCGGCCCGGCCCACACGCCGACCACGCCGGTCGAGGCCATCGCGCCCTTGAAGGCGTCGTGCTCGAACCAGTCGTCGAGCAGGTCGCCCACCGACATCGTCATCACGCGATAGAAGTCCTGCAGGTCGCGCTTGCTCAGGCCGGCGGCGCGGCCGGCCTCGCGCAGCAGCGAGAAGAGATCCCCGGGCGCGCGCGAGCCGAGCGCCGGCGGCGGGCGCAGCAGCATCGGGCGCAGGAAGTCGGCGACCTTCTCGAGCATCGCCTGGAACT
The DNA here is from genome assembly GCA_963835525.1 of uncultured Solirubrobacteraceae bacterium. GTDB lineage: Bacteria > Actinomycetota > Thermoleophilia > Solirubrobacterales > Solirubrobacteraceae > DASSUW01. The sequence goes on along the minus strand of CAWIFM010000003.1, from coordinate 1,176,475 downwards.
TCGGGTACGCCTCCGCGTCGCGCGGCGAGTGCCGCCGCAGCGACTCGACGGTCGCGGCCTCGTCGTTGAAGAAGAACAGCGGCGGGCCGTCGGCGGGGAGCGTCGAGTACGCCGGATCCAGCGGATGGACCTCGTAGCCGAAGCGCTTGAGCTCGAGCTCGTCGACCACCTTGGGGTGCAGCAGCGAGACGACATAGGACGCGCGCGAGACGCGATGTCCGGGCCACACCTCCTCCGTCACGCATGCGCCGCCGAGGATGTCGCGGCGTTCGAGCACGCAGACCCGCAGGCCCGCCCGGGCCAGGTAGGCAGCCGCGGTGAGGCCGTTGTGGCCGCCGCCGACGACGATCGCGTCAAAGGTCGGGTGGTGTCCGTTCGAGCTCATTCGCGGCACCCTATTCAATCCTGACCTTGTAGTCAATTGCACGAAGTAGTACCGTGCCGGGCCATGACCGTCGTGACCGATTCGCCGTTCAGCGCCGAGGAGCTCGAGCCCACCCTCCGTCCCCTGCTCGAGGCCTCGCTACTGCCACAGCGCGCCTACACCGACGAGAGCGTCGCCGACTGGGAGGCGCGCAACTTCTTCCTCGGCGGCTGGATCTGCGTCGGTCACGTGTCGGCCTTCGCCGAGCGCGGGCAGTTCGTGACCGCCGAGGTCGCCGGCGAGTCGATGCTGTTCGTCGGCGAGCGCGGCTTCTACAACGTCTGCCGCCATCGCGGCTCGCGCCTGCTCACCGAGAAGGAGGGCACGACGCGACGGCTCCAGTGCCCCTACCACGCCTGGACCTACGGCTTCGACGGGACGCTCAAGAACGCGCCCCACACCGAGGAGCTCGCCGACTTCGATCCCGCCTGCAACGGGCTGCGAGAGGTCCGCACCGAAACGCTCGGCGGCCTCGTGTTCGCCGACCCGTCGGGCGTGGCGCCGCCGCTCGCCGACCACGTCGGAAGCCTCACCGAGGAGTTCGACCGCTACCGCACCGCCGACCTCAAGCGAGCCGCCCGGATCGACTACGACGTCAAGGCCAACTGGAAGGCGATCGTCGAGAACTACTCCGAGTGCCTGCACTGCCCGGGCGTGCACCCCGAGCTCAACCGCCTCAGCCACTACCTGAGCGGCGACGACTACGAGGGCCCGGGGCTCTGGTGCGGCGGCTCGATGACGCTCACCAAGGAGGACGCCGACACGATGGCGCTCAATGGCGGCCACGCCGGGCGCCCGCCGATCGCCGGCGTCGACCCGCGCAAGGTCCTCTACTTCGCGATCTTCCCCAACACCCTGATCTCGTTCCATCCCGACTACGTGATGCTGCACACGCTGTGGCCGCGCGGGGCCGACCGCACCGAGGTCGTCTGCGAGTGGCTGTTCGAGCCCGAGACGATGGAGCGCGAGGGCTTCGACCCGACCGACGCGGTCGAGTTCTGGGACCTCGTCAACCGCCAGGACTGGCACGTCTGCGAGCTCTCCCAGCTCGGCATCGGCTCGGCCGGCTACACGCCCGGCCGCTACACCGAGGTCGAGTCCACGGTCCACGACTTCGACCGCATGGTCGCCGAGGCGTATCTGAGATGAGCCGCGAGCGGATCCTCGACGCCGCGATCAACCGGATCGCCGCCGACGGGATCGACGGCGTCCGGATCGCGAAGATCGCGATGGACGCCCGCGTGTCGACCGCGCTCGTGCACTACCACTTCGCCACGCGCGAGGCGCTCCTGGCCGAGGCGCTCGTGCACTCGTTCGACCGCGCCGGAGAGGCCCGCACGGACACCGGCGAAGGGCTCAGGGAGATGATCGACCAGTGCCTGCCGCTGCCGGGCGAGCAGGAGCAGGACTGGGTGCTGTGGGTGGAGCTGTGGCTGCGCGCCGTCCGCCACCCCGAGCTCCGGCCCACGGCCACGCAGCTCTACGCCCGCATGCACGAGTGGTTCAGGGAGGCAATCGAGGAGGAGCTCCCCGACGCCGACGCCGAGGCCACCGCCGACCGCCTCCTCGCGCTGATCGACGGCTACGGCGTGCGCGCCCTGCTCGGCGATCCGGCGATGCCGCTCGAGCGGGCGCGGGAGGAGATCTGGGCGAGCCTTGCGCCCGTCCCTGCGCCCCAGTAGGTTTCCTGAATGGCGGTTCGGAGAACCCCATGAGCCCACGGCCGTCGAACGCGCACCTGCGCAAGCCGGCCATCCTGACCGCGGCCGCGGAGGTCATCTCCGAGCGCGGTGTCCAGAACACGCGGATCAGCGACGTCGCCGAGCGCGCCGGCACCAGCGCGCCCGGCGTCCTCTACTGGTTCCCGTCCAAGGACGCGCTGCTGGCCGAGGCGCTCACGTTCTCCGACGACCGCTTCTACGACGGGCTGACCGAGGAGCTCGCGGCGCTGGGGAGCGCCCGCGACCGGCTCACGCGGCTGATCGAGGTGTGGCCGGCGGAGGACGACGGAGAGACCGTGCTGTGGATGGAGCTGTGGGTACGCTCATTGCGCGATCCGCAGCTGGCCGCGACGCGCGAGCGCCTGGACCGGCGCTGGCGCGAGACGATCGCGCGGATCGTGAGGGAGGGTCAGGAGAGCGGCGAGTTCGTGGAGGGCGACGCCGACGACCTGGCGCTCCTGCTCGGAGCACTGATGGATGGGTTCGCGATCCAGCTCGCGCTGGGCGATCCCGCCGTATCGACGGAGAGGGTGCGGCGGCACTGCCTGCGGCTGGCGATGAGGGGAGTGGAGCATGACGAGGGATCGATGGAGCCGGCGTGAGCTGCTCCAAGGAGGTGCCGGGCTCGCGCTCGGCCTGGGCATGTCCGGCTGCGGCGTCGGCCTCCAGGAGGCGCCGCCGGCGCCGCCGGAGCGCGTCGTCAAGGCGCAGCCCGACGGCGACCTCGTGTACTTCAACTGGGCGGAGTACCTCGAGCCGAAGCTGATCAAGGCGTTCGAGAAGGAGTACGGCGTCAAGGTGCGCGAGTCGAACTTCGACTCGATGCAGGGCATGATGTCCAAGCTCCGCTCGGGCAACCGCTACGACGTGATCTTCCCCACGTCGGAGTGGGTCGACCGCCTGCGCAAGGCCAACCAGCTCATGCGCATCGACGTCGAGCAGATCCCGAACGCGGAGACGGTGTACGACTCCTTCGGCGCGCCCTGGTACGACCCGGACGGCGACTTCACGCTCCCGTACACGATGTACGCCAGCGGGATCATCTACCGCGCCGACAAGGTCACCGGGATGACGGGGTCCTGGAACGACATGGGCAATCCGACCTCCGATGGCCGCGCCTACCTGCTCGACGACTTCCAGGAGGTCATCGGGGCCGGCAACCTCGTCAACGGCGCCGAGCTGAACTCGACCGACCCGGCCGACGTGGAGGCCGCCAAGGAGTGGGCGCTCGGGCTGAAGCCGAAGATGCGCGGCTTCTCGACCGACGACATCCAGAACATGGTCTCCGGCAACGCGTGGATCCACCACGGCTGGAACGGCGACGTCGTCAACATCCGCAACCAGGCCGACACGCCGGAGAACTTCACCTTCCAGAAGTGCACGGAGGGGATCCCGCTCGGGACCGACTGCTTCGCGGTGCCCGCCAACGCGGAGCACCCCGGCACCGCGCTGACCTTCATCAACTTCATCCTCGAGGCCCGAGAACGCCTCGAAGAACATCGAGTACATGGGCTACCCGATGCCCTACACCGGGCCGGACGAGGCCTTCGCGGCCCTCGTCAAGGACGACCCGGCGATCAACGTCACCGTCGAGGACCTCCAGACCGGGCAGCAGTTCGGGGACCTCGGCGTCGAGGGCCGTCGACTTTGGGATCAGACGTGGACGGAGATCAAGGCGGGCTGAGCGGCCGCTTCGCGGCCCGCGCGCTGATCCCCGGCGGCTTCTGGCTGCTGGTCTTCTTCCTCGCGCCCTTCACGCTCGTCGTCATGGTGTCGTTCGGCACGCCGGCCGAGCTGGGCGGCGCGCTGTACGGCTGGTATCCGGAGAACTACTCGCGCGTCTTCGACCCGCTGTTCCTGCCGGTGCTGGCGCGCTCGGTCGGCTACGCGCTGGCCACCGTCGCGCTGTGCCTGCTGCTCGGCTATCCGGTCGCGTACTACATCGCCCGCTTCGGCGGCCGGCGCAAGCAGATCCTGATCGCGCTCGTCGTCCTGCCGTTCTTCGTCAACTACCTGATCCGCACGTACGCCTGGGTCGCGCTGCTGTCCGACGAGGGCGTGATCAACGGCCTGCTCGGCGAGTCGATCCGCTTCCTCAACACGCCGTGGGCGGTGATCCTCGGGCTGGTCTACGGCTACCTGGCCTTCATGATCCTGCCCGTCTACGCGGCGCTCGACCGCATGGACCCGGCGCTGATCGAGGCCGGCAAGGACCTCTACGGGTCGGAGTGGCGGACGTTCATGCACGTCACCTGGCCGACGACCTTCCAGGGCGTGCTGGCCGGGTCGGTGCTCGTGTTCCTGCCCGCGGTCGGCGACTTCGTGGCCGCCCAGCTGCTCGGCGGGCCGGAGACCTACATGATCGGCAACCTGATCCAGCAGCAGTTCTTCGGCGCCGAGGACTGGCCGTTCGGCGGCGCGCTGACCGTGGTGATGATGCTGTTCCTGCTCATCTTCATGGTCTTCTACCTGCGCTCGGCCGCGAAGGAGGCGCGGCGATGAGGGTGCTCAGGCTCTACACCGCCGCGTTCTACGCGTTCATGTTCCTGCCGCTCGTCGTGGTGGTGCTGTTCTCGTTCAACAGCCTGCGGTCGCTGCAGAACTTCGGCGGCTTCAGCCTGCAGTGGTACGAGGCGTTCCTGGACAACGAGTCGCTGCGCGGGTCGCTGATCGCCAGCCTCCAGATCGCGCTCGCGACGATGCTGGTGGCGACCGTGCTCGGCACGCTGCTCGCGTTCGGCCTCGTGCGCGCGCGCACGAGGTTCTCGGGCAGCATGAACATCCTCATGCTGATCCCGCTCGTGACGCCGGAGATCGTGGCCGGCGTATCCGCGTTCCTGTTGTTCACCCAGGTCGGGCTGCGGCTCTCGCTGCTGACCATCGTCATCGCGCACATCACGTTCTCGATCTCCTACGTGACCGTCGTGGTGCGCGCGCGGCTCGCGTCGCTGAACCCCGAGGTCGAGCAGGCGGCGCTGGACCTCGGCGCGACGCGGATCCAGACGTTCCGGCTCGTCGTCCTGCCGGCGCTGTGGCCGGCCATCCTCGCCGCGGGCCTGCTGATCTTCGCGCTCTCGTTCGACGACTTCGTCCTGAGCTACTTCACCACCGGAGAGTCGCCGCAGCCGCTGCCCGTGCGGATCTGGTCGGCGATCCGGTTCGGCGTCACCCCCACCATCAACGCGATCGGAACCCTGATGCTCGTGATCTCACTGGCCGCGGTCGCCCTCGCCCTGTTCTTCCAGCGGGAGCGGAAGACGGCATGAGCGAGGCCGTCCGCTTCGAGGGCGTCACCAAGCGCTTCGGCGCGGCGACCGCCGTCGACGACCTCAACCTCACGGTCGAGCAGGGCGAGTTCTTCTCGCTGCTCGGCCCGTCCGGCTGCGGCAAGACGACCACGCTGCGCATGGTGGCCGGCTTCGAGCAGCCGACCGAGGGCCAGGTGTTCCTCGACGGCGACCCCGTGGCCGGCGTGGCCCCGTACAAGCGCAACGTCAACACGGTGTTCCAGAGCTACGCGCTGTTCGATCACCTCGACGTGACGGGCAACGTCGCCTTCGGGCTCAAGCGCCGCAAGGTGCCCGCGCCGGAGATCGCCGAGCGCGTGAAGGAGTCGCTCGAGCTGGTCCAGCTCACCGGGCGCGAGAAGGCGAAGCCGTGGGAGCTGTCAGGCGGCCAGCGCCAGCGCGTGGCGCTCGCCCGCGCGCTGGTGAACCGGCCCGCGGTGCTCCTGCTCGACGAGCCGCTCGGCGCTCTGGATCTGAAGCTCCGGCGCCAGATGCAGGTCGAGCTCAAGGAGATCCAGCGCGAGGTGGGCATCACCTTCCTCTACGTCACGCACGACCAGGAGGAAGCCCTCGCCATGTCCGACCGCATCGCGGTCATGGACGCCGGGATCGTGGTGCAGTGCGGCACGCCCGAGGAGGTCTACGAGCGCCCGTCGAAGCCGTTCGTGGCCGGCTTCATCGGCATCTCGAACCTGATGGAGGGGACGGTCTCCGACGGCGGCGTGAAGCTCGCGAACGGCTCGCAGTGCGCGGCGCGGGTGCCGGACGACGTGACCGACGGCACCACCGTCCAGCTCTCGGTGCGGCCGGAGAAGATCGTGCTCGACGAGCTCACGGACGGCATGGTGCGGGTCCCGGGGACCGTCGCCGAGCGCGTCTACGTCGGTACGGCGACGCAGGTGATCGTCGAGCTCGAGGGCGGGGCGAGGATCGTCGCGCTCGAGCAGAACACCGAGCGCGCCCGATCCGACGACCGCTGGGAGATCGGGCACACCGTCACGGTCGGCTGGCTGCCCGAGCATTCGCTTGTCTTGCGTTGATCAGCGCCCGGAACCCGAAGAAGTAGTCCGCGCCTGAGTAGACGGTGACCGCGACCGTCACGTAGACGAGCACGTCGACCCAGACGGGCGAGCCCTCGACCGTGATCAGCGCCAGCACCATCGCGATCTGCAGGACGGTCTTGATCTTCCCCCACGACCCCGCGGCGATCACGTGGCCCTGCTCGATCGCCAGCTGACGCAGGCCGGTCACGGCGAACTCGCGCGCGATGATCACCATCGCCACCCAGGCCTGCAGCCGGTCGAGCGCGACGAGCGAGACGAGCGCGCTCGTGACGAGCAGCTTGTCGGCCAGCGGGTCCATCAGCTTGCCGAAGGTCGACTCGCTCTTGTGGCGGCGCGCGAGCCAGCCGTCGAGCGCGTCGGTGAGGCTCGCGAGGATGAACACGCCGGCCGCCAGCGCGTCGCTGGCGAACTCCGACAGGAGCAGGGCGACGAGCACCGGGATCAGCAGGATCCGGACGACCGTCAGGACGTTCGGGACGTTGAGCTCGAACAGAGACTGGGACGTTAGTCGCTCATCTGCGCCCGGTCACGACCGTCCGCTCGTACTCCGGGTCGCTGCGGATCTGCTGCTCGGTGAACCGCATCGGCAGCCACTGCTTCTGCGAGTACAGCCGCGTCTGGTCGGCGTAGTGCGGCGACTCGGGGTTCTCGGACTGCGAGTACGAGAGCACGGCCTCGCCGCGCACCGTGCCGCTGGTGTCGAACGCCGCGGTCATGATGAACGAGGCGCCCGTGAACGGGTCGTAGCGGCCCTGGTCGTCGCGGTCGGTGGAGACGATGTTGAAGCAGCCCTCGCCCTCGCTGCAGCCGTGGATCGGGATGCCCTCGCTGCCGCGCGGCTCGGCTTGGAGGTCGCCGAGCGGGACGTCGAGCGCGATGCCCTTCGCCCGCAGGTCCTCGACCGCACCGGTGAGCGCCGTCAGCACCTTCGGGTCCGCGCCATCGATCGCGCGCGGCGTGCCGACGGGATCGGCCGGGTCGTAGGCGACCGTCCACGGGACGCCCGCGCCGGACAGCTGCGACCAGTACTCGCGCCACAGCACGGCGCCGCGCGAGCCGGTGTCCGCGCGCGTGTCCCACGCGGCCAGCACCGTGCACGCCTCCGCCAGGTCCGCGCGGCCGCTCGCCTGGCACGCCGAGACGGTCGTGTCGCGCGCCAGCTCGGCGCTCAGGTTGCGGTTGCCGAACATGACCTGCTGCAGCGTCGGGAGGGTGAAGCCGGGCGGCCCGAGGCCGTCCGTGCCGGCGAGCCGCTGCTCGGCCAGCGTCATGGCGAGCCGCGTGCGCAGCAGCCGCTGCGTGCCCTCGCCGCCGATGATGCGCGGGAAGCCGTCGAGCCTGAAGCGCGCGCTCGGCAGCCAGTAGGAGTCGTTGGAGTTCTCCACGTAGTCCGTGCGCGTCACGCGCGGCAGGCCCTTCGGGCCGATGATGCCCTTGGCGACCGCGTCGCGATCGTTCTTCCAGCGGCAGCGGGCGCGCGAGCCGTCGAGCAGGATCACGCCCTGCGAGAGCAGGACGGGCGCGATCGGATGGTCCGAGGAGCAGCGCGACTGCAGGTCGGCGTCGACGTTCGGGACCACCGACTCGTCGGAGTAGTAGGCGTTGCCGGCCGAGTCGGCCGCGATCGTGTTGGTCCACGGGTTGCCCTGCACGCGGCGGTTGGCGCGGCGCATGTCGCCGACCGACTGCGCGCGGTCGTACTGCTCCCACTGGTTGACGAGCCGGAAGTTGGCGGCATTGACGTCGGCCAGCGCGTACGCGTGCTCGGTGCCCCACGTCAGGCCGGCGGCCGCGAAGGAGAACACCGGTCCCCAGCGCGTCTCATAGAACGTGTGCCGGCGCGTGCCGCCCCCGCGCACGCGCACGCGAACCGTGCGCTTGCGCATCTTCACGGCGCGGCCGTCGACCATGTACTCGGTCGGCCGCCCCCGGCGCAGGTCCAGCTCGTACGGCGTGAACCGCCGCGCGGTGGAGACCGTGTGGCTCCACGCCACGCCGCGGGTGAAGCCGAGGTTGACGACCGGCACGCCCTGGAGCGCGGCCCCGATCACGTTCAGCTTGCCGGGGATCGTCATGTGGATCTCGTACCAGCGCTCGGAGCCCTGCCACGGGAAGTGCGTGTTGCTGAGCAGCAGCGAGCGCTCGCCGTTGGCGCCGTCGCGGCCGATGCCGAGGCCGTTGGAGCCGAGGTTCTCAGGGTCGAGGCGGCGGTTGAAGGCCTGCGGATCCACGCGGGCGGCGCTCGCGCCGCCGCTCGGCGGCTCGGCGGCCACGATCTCGTTGCGGAAGTTGGCCGAGCTGGCGCGCAGGCTGAGCTGGTAGATGCGCCGGTACATGTCGAGCGCCGTGATCGGGCGCACGTAGCGCCGGCACCTGGAATCGGGCCGGGCCGTGCGCTTCAGGTAGGCGTTGTAGCCGGCGGCGAAGCCCTTGATCGTGTCGCGCACGACCTTCGACGGGCCGTGCGGCGGCTTGCGGCGCGCGAGCTTCTGCACCGTGCGCATGTCCTTGATGCGCTGGTAGAAGAAGTCGGACTCCAGGTTGCCGTCCTCGGGCCCGAAGTAGCGCGAGCGCTGCGCGTTGACCGTGACCATGATGTCGGCCAGCTCGCACAGCTGGTCCTGCGCGTACGCGTAGCCGTAGCCGAAGCCCAGCGACCCGTAGTTCTGTGCCTTCACGTGGGCCCAGCCGCCCGTCGTCCGCCGCACCTCGGCGCGGTAGCCCTTCTTGGCCGCTTCTGCGGCAACTGGAGCGGCGAGCACGGTCAGCGCCGTGACGGCCGCGAGGATTCCCCTCCGCATTTCGCGAACCCTATGCGTTCACAAGGTCCGACCATGTCGCATGCTTGGATGAAGACGTGCCTCACAGATCCTTTACGGAGGGTTCAGGCCCGATTGGAAGGGTCCAGCCCGTGACGCGGATCGCCATCGTCGACCCTCAGCCGGCGGTTCGCGCCGGGCTCACGCTGCTGCTCCGCGCCGAGCCGGGCCTCGTGCCGGTCGGCGCCGCCACCGGCGCCGAGGACGGCTTCGAGCTGGTCGACCGTCTGCGCCCCGCCGTCGTCCTGCTCGAGCACCACCTGCTGGACGGCGACGGGCTGTCGCTCTGCCGGCGCCTGAAGGCGCTGCCGCACAGCCCGCGCGTGATCATCTACACGTCGGAGATGGACGCGCTGATGGCGCGCGTCGCCGGCGCCGACGGGCTGGTCGACAAGGCGGCCGAGCCGCCCGAGCTGTTCGAGGCAGTCCGCATCGTGGCTCGCGGCGGCCTGGCACTCCCGCCGCTCGACCGCGAGGAGCTCGACGCCGCCGCCCACCTGATCGACCCCGAGGACCTGGCCCTGCTGGCCATGCTGGTCGACGGCACGTCGGCCGGCGACGTGGCCGACACGCTGCACCTGGACCGCCGCCGGGTCGGCCGCCGGATCGAGCGCCTGCTCGGCCGGCTGAGGCGCGGCACGCCCGCCGCCGCGTAGCTCGTAGTATCGAGGGCCATGCCCCTTGTCCCGATGGTCATCGAGCGCACCGCCCGCGGCGAGCGCGAGTTCGACATCTTCTCGCGGCTCCTGAACGAGCGCATCGTCTTCCTCGGAAGCGCGGTCGACGACCAGGTGGCCAACCTGATCGTGGCCCAGCTCCTGCACCTCGAATCGCAGGACCCCGACAAGGACATCTCGATCTACATCAACTCGCCGGGCGGCTCGATCTACGCCGGTCTGGCGATCTACGACACGATGCAGTTCATCAAGCCCGACGTGGCGACGATGTGCGTCGGGATCGCGATGTCGATGGGCTCGCTGCTGCTGGCCGGCGGGGCGAAGGGCAAGCGGATGTCGCTGCCCAACTCGCGCATCCTCATCCACCAGCCGTCAGCCGGCTTCGAGGGCCAGTCGACGGACATCGAGATCCACGCCCGGGAGATCCTCAAGACGCGCAAGCGCGTCGACGAGATCTACGCGAAGCACACCGGGCAGCCCGAGGAGGAGGTCCACACCGCGATGGAGCGCGACCGCTTCTTCACCGCCGCTCAGGCTGCGGAATACGGCCTCATCGACCGCGTCATTCACGAGCACTGAGCACTTCGTGCTCGATCGAGCCGAGGCGCTCGATCTCGATCCGCACGACGTCGCCGGGCTCGAGGTAGCGCGGCGGGTCGAAGGCCATGCCGACGCCGTCGGGCGTGCCGGTGAGGATGATGTCGCCCGGCTCGAGCGTGATCGTCTCCGAGATGAAGTCGATGAGCTGCTGCGGCCCGAAGATGAGCTGATCGGTGTTCGCGTCCTGGCGCTGCTCGCCGTTGACCCATGAGCCGATGCGCAGGCCGACCCCGTCGGGCAGCTCGTCGGCGGTCGTGATCCACGGGCCCCACGGGCACGAGGTGTCGAAGCCCTTCGCGCGCGTCCACTGCTCCTCGCTGCGCTGCAGGTCGCGGGCGCTGACGTCGTCGCCGACCGCCCAGCCGCCGATCGTGCCGTCCTGGCCGATGACCACGACGAGCTCGGCCTCGTAGTCGAGCTCGGAGACCACGGCGGGGCAGCGGACCGGGCCGGCGGGCGGCACGCTCGAGGTCGGCAGCTTCATGAACACCATCGGCTTGTCGGGCAGCACGTTGCCGAGCTCGGCGGCGTGCGCCGCGTAGTTGCGGCCGATCCCGAAGATGGCCCGCGGGCGCGGGATCGGGGCCAGCAGCGTCACCTCGGCGAGCGGGAACGCCTGGCCCGTCGCGGGCGAGCGGTCGCCCGATGCCAGGCGATCGACGACCGTGCCGGCGTCGAAGCTCACGACCTCTTCGCCGCGAACCTCGCCGGCGCGCGGCTCGGTGTCTCCCGGCGGAATGAAGGTGGCAAGCCGCATGGGGCTGGACCCTAGACGGATTGCTGATTTGAGGTGTCGCCGACAGCGTCGACAATGGTCTCCGTGGACACGAGCGCGATCCAGGCGGCGGCAGCCGCGTCCTCGGCGACGTACCGGTCGTTCGCAGACGCCACCCGCTCGGTGCTCGACCTGCTCGAGCGCCATCTCCCGGAGTCCGTGCTCTACCTCGCGCACCTCGACCGGGCGCAGTTCATCCACCGCATCGTCGACGCCCGCAACGGCTCCGGCATCGGCCTGCGCTCCAACCTGGCGATCCCGCTCGGCGACGCCTTCTGCTCGCACATGGCCGAGGACCGCGCGCCGCGCGTGTGCAACGCCGTCGCCCGCCACGCGATCTACTCGACGCTCCCGATGCAGGAGCGCGTCGGCGCCCGCGCCTACCTCGGTGTGCCGCTGGAGCTGTCGGACGGCACGCGCGTCGGCTCGCTGGCCGCGCTGCGCCACTCGGTCGCGCCGTTCACCGAGGACGACGAGCAGCTCTTCCTGATGCTGGCGCGCGTGCTCGCCTCCGAGCTCGAGCGTGAGAGCAACGAGCGCGACCTGCGGCGCTTCAACGACATGCTGCGCGACCAGGCGCGCGGGATGGGCGCGGTGGGCCGCGTCGCCAAGGCCCTGGCCGCCGCCGACGACGCCCGCACCGCGGTCTGCGAGGCGGCCTGCGAGGTCGCCGGGGCGCCCGTCGCCTTCCTGCTCGAGCCGGCCGGGCGCGACTTCGTGTCGACCGCCATGGCCGGCGTGGAGATCGCGCCCGTGACGATCCAGCCGCGCGGCGACACGCCGTCCGGCCCCGGCCGCGCGTTCACCTCCAAGGAGACGTACTTCGTCGCCGACGCGAACTCGCACCCGGCGCTGGCCGCGCCGCTGGTGGAGGCCACCGGCGCCCGCTCGGCGGTGTTCGAGCCGGTCCTGCGCGACGGCCAGGTGGCCGGCGTGCTGATCGTGATCTGGCAGAAGCCGCTCGAGGCGCTCCAGGACGCGCCGGCCGGCGTGCTGCGGCTGCTGGCCGCGCAGGCCGCGGTGGCGATCGAGCACGCGGCGCTGCGCAGCCGGATGGGCGCGCTGGCGCTGACCGACCATCTCACCGGCCTCGTCACGCGCCGGGTCTGGGACGAGGAGCTGCCGCGCGAGGTCGCCCGCGCCCGCCGGAGCGACTCGCCGCTCTCGATGGCGATCATCGACATCGATCACATGAGCGCGTTCAACATGCTGCGCGGCGAGCGCGAGGGCGACCGGCTGATCAAGGAGACCGCGTCGCGCTGGCGCAACGAGCTGCGCGAGGTCGACATGCTGGCCCGGCTCGAGGGCACCGAGTTCGCCGTGCTGCTGCCGAGCTGCGGGCTCGGCGAGGCGGTCGAGGTTCTGGACCGCGTGCGGGCGGCGACGCCGCGCGGGCAGACCGCTTCCGCGGGTGTCGCGCGCTGGGACGGCGAGGAGCCGGCCGAGCTGCTGCTGGCCCGCTGCCAGGACGCGCTTGCGGCCGCCAAGGAGACGGGCCGCAACGTGACGATGCCCGCCGACTGAGGCGGAGATCGTAGAGTGCGGCGCGTGGTCATCCGCGCGCCGAACGTGACGGTGGGAGTCGACGACGGCCGGATCGTGGAGGCCACCGGGCCGCCCGACGTCGTCCTGCCTTCAGGAGTCCTTGCGCCGGGCCTGATCGACCTTCAGGTCAACGGCTGCTTCGGCATCGAGTTCGCCTACGACGAGGACTGGTCGCCCGCCATCGCCCGACTGCCGGAGACGGGCGTGACGGCGTTCCTGCCGACCTTCGTCACCGCGCCGATGGAGGTGCTGATCGACGGTCTGCGACGCGTGCCCGACCCGCTGCCGGGCGCCCGGATCCTCGGCGTGCACGTCGAGGGCCCGTTCCTGGCCGCCGAGCAGAAGGGCGCCCACGACGCGTCGCTGTTCCTCGACCCCGAGCCGGAGCTGATCGACGCGCTGCTGGAGCCCGGCACGATGTCTCTGCTCACCCTGGCGCCGGAGCGTGCGGGCGCGCTGGTGGCGATCGAGCGGCTGGCCGGCGAGGGCGTGCTGGTGAGCGTCGGCCACAGCGACGCCCGGGCCGAGGTGGTGGCCTCCGCCGCCACGGCCGGCGCGCGGATGGTCACGCACCTCTTCAACGCGATGCGCGGGATCCACCACCGCGAGCCGGGCGTCGCCGGGCAGGCGCTGGCCGACGAGCGGCTCGCGTGCGGGCTGATCCTCGACGGTCATCACGTGGCCGAGCCGGTCGCGCGCGTGGCGTTCGCGGCGGCGGGCGGCCGGATCGCCCTGGTCAGCGACGCGATCGCCCCCGCCGGGATGCAGCCCGGCTTGTACGAGCTCGGCGGCGAGCCTGTGATCACGCGCGCGGGCGAGCCGCCGCGGCGGCCGGACGGCACGATCGCCGGTGCGACCCTGCGTCTCGACGACGCGGTCGCCCGCGCGGTGGCGATCGGCGTGCCGCCGGAGGTCGCGATCGGCGCGGCGACCCGCGTGCCCGCCGACCTGCTCGGCCGCCGCGACCTCGGCCGGATCGAGCCGGGCGCCGCGGCCGACCTCGTCTGGCTCGACGACGCGTACCGGGCGCGGGCCACGTGGGTGGGCGGCGAGCTGGTGCACGACGAGCTGGGCGTGGCCGCATGACCACGCAGATGCGCGCCGAGATCCTCGAGCAGCCGGCTGCGGTGGCCGCGACGCTGGATGACCTGCTGCCGCTGGCCGGCGAGATCGAGCGGCTCGGCGACGGGCTGCGGCAGGTGCTCTTCATCGCGCGCGGGTCGTCGGACAACGCCGCCGTCTACGGGCAGTACCTGTGCAGCGTGCGGGCCGGCCGGCTCGGCGTGCTGGCCTCGCCGTCGGTGGCCACCGCCTACCGCGCGCCGGTGGATCTCACCGGCGTGCTCGCGGTGGCGGTCTCGCAGTCGGGCCGGACCGAGGAGATCGTGGCGACCCAGGAATGGGCGCGGGCATGCGGCGCGCGCACGATGGCGGTCACGAACGACGGCGGGTCGCCGCTGGCCGGGGAGGCGGATCTGGCGCTCGTCACGCGCGCTGGCGAGGAGCTGGCCGTGCCCGCCACCAAGACGTTCACCACCCAGCTCGCCGCGCTCGCCGTTCTCGGGCTGGCGCTCGGCGGCGACCGCGCCGGGCTCGAAGCGCTGCGCTCCGTCCCGGACGCGCTCTCCCGGGCGCTGTCGGTGGCCTCCGCCGCCGAGGCGCTCGCCGAGCGGCTCACCTACGTGCAGACGCTCGCAGTCTCGGCGCGCGGCTACGCGTACGCCGTGGCCCGCGAGCTCTCCTTGAAGCTCCAGGAGGCCTGCTACGTCACCGCGCTCGGGCTCTCGTACGCCGACCTCGAGCACGGCCCGATCGCCGTCGTCGACGCCGACACGCCGGCGCTGCTGATCGCCGCCGAGCACGACGACGCGATGCTCGCCGCCATGACCGCCCTGGCTCGGCGCTGCGCCGAGGACGGCGGTCACGTTTACGGGATCGGCGGCGACTCCGAGTTCGCCGCCGCATGCCTTGCCGCCCTGCCCGAGGTTGCGCTGCCCGCGTGGCTGTCGCCCTTGACGCTCGTGGTGCCGGGGCAGTTGCTGGTCGAGGCGCTGGCCCGGGCGAAGGGGATCGACCCCGATGTGCCGCGCGGGCTGCGGAAGGTCACTCAGACCTCGGCGTGAACGTCAACTGCGCATTGAGGGCGGGCACGGGGAGTTTCGTGAAATCCGGCTGCCGTCGCGTGCGCGGATTTCACGAAACTCCCCATTCGCCGCTTCCCCACCCAGCGCAGTTGACGTTCATTTGAGCAACGCCATCCGCCCGGTCAACCGCCGGACGGCGCGCCCCGACCCGCTCAACGCGACACCCAGGTACGACAGCTCTGCGGCCGGCGTCGCCGCGACCATCCCGCGGAACTCGTCGTAGTCGGTGGTCTGCTGCCCGAACACCGGGAAGTCGACCACGCTCACGCCATCCAGAGCAGCAAGGCGCCGGATCTCCACGAGCTCGGCGCGCGGCGCGCGCAGGACCGGGAGGCCGATCGGGATCAGGCCGGGGTGCGGCTGTGCGTCCGCGTCGACGAAGTCGGCGCCGACCAGTCCCGGCTCGCGGGCGCCGAGGGTGAGGGCGAGCACGGCGGCCGCGTTGGCCGCCAGGCCGGCCGGGAGAGACTCGTCGACCACGATCACGCAGCGTTCGCTCATGGGCGCGAGAACGTAGCGGAGCTGCGGCGTACCGCGACCAAGTCCGTACGAATCACGTCAGAATCAGCGGATGACCGAACTTGATGCGCTCGACTTCTCCCTGCTGCGCGCGCTGCAGGACGATGCGCGGCAGACCAACCGCGACCTCGCCGCTGCCGTGCACGTCTCGCCGTCCACCTCGTCGGAGCGGGTGCGCGCCCTGAAGGCCTCGGGCGTCGTCCGCGGCTATCACGCCGAGGTCGACCTGCCGGCGCTCGGCCGTCGCGTGCAGGCGCTCACCGCGGTGACGATCCGGCCCCCGTCACGCGAGAACATCGAGGCGTTCCGCGACTGGGCCGCGGAGCTGCCCGAGATCGTCGGCGTGTTCGTGGTGGCGGGCGGCGACGACTTCCTGCTCCACGTCGCCGTTCCCGACACCGACGCGCTGTACGGGTTCGTGATCGACCGGCTGACCGAGCGGCCCGAGGTCGCGGACGTGCGCACCTCGGTCGTCTACGAGCACATCCGCCGCCCGGTGCTCGAGCCGCTGGGCTAGATGCTCTCGACCGGGATCCGCTCGGCCTGCAGGATCGGCCGGCCCGCCTCGTCGAACCAGGCCTCGCGCGGGCGGTCGTAGTAGAGCTCGACGCCGTTGCCGTCCGGGTCCTCGAGGTAGACGGAGACCGTGGCCGCGTGGTCGGTGCCGTGGTCGATCTCGTGGCCATGGTCGAGCAGGCGCCGGATCGCGGCGGACAGCTCCTGGCGGTCGGGGTAGACGAACGCCACGTGGTAGAGCCCGGTGTGCCCGGGAGGCGGCGGCTCGCCGCCCGCGCTCTCCCACGTGTTGAGCCCGATGTGGTGGTGGTAGTCGCCGGCCGCGAGGAACGCGGCGTCGAGGCCGAGCTCACGACCGTCGGCGATCAGGTTGAAGCCGAGGCCGTCGCGGTAGAAGGCGATCGAGCGCTCGAGGTCGGCGACGCGGAGATGGATGTGCCCGACGCGGACAGCGGGATGGATGCTGGTCATGGCGCCAAGTGTCCATCGCCGCGGCTACGCGGTCATCGGTGGCATCACCTAACCGCGCGCTCGAGCAGCGCGTTTGCCCGCTCGAGCTGCTCGACGGTCGACTTCGCGACCGACGGAGCGCCCACTTCGCGGTTGATGCGGGCGTTGATCGCGGCGTGGGTCTCGCCGGTGGAGCGCGCCACCAGCGCCACCAGCGTGCGCCGCGTCTCGCGCAGCCGCTCGCGCCGCTCGTGCGCGGACTCGGGCTCGGTCGTGGTGAAGGCGGCCAGCGCGGGCGACGGCGACGGTGAGGCGTCCGCGAACAGCTGGAGGGCCTCGCCCGGCTGGGTCGTCTGCAGCACGTTGTCGTCGCGCCGGGCGCTGGACCACAGCGCGCGGAATCCCTCCTCGGCGGGCGTCCGCTCGCCGCGCTCGACCGCCTCGCCGTCGGGTTCGAGGGTCAGCGCGTGGTTGCGCTCCTCCTCGATCTGCGCGGCCAGCCGCTTCAGTGCCGGATCCGAGGGCAGGAACAGATGGCTCATCTGCTCGCGCGGCGCCGGCGTGCGGCGGATGAAGCGCCCTACCACCTGGCGGAAGAACAGCTCGGTGCGCGCGCTCGTCGCATAGACGCCGACGCGCAGGCGCGGGATGTCGACGCCCTCGGAGACCATCAGCACCGACACCAGCCAGCTGCCGGAGCCGGTCGCGAAGCGCTGGATGCGCTGGGAGGCGTCGGCCGCGTCGGAGGTCACGATCGCGGGCCGCTCGCCGGTGATGGCGCCCAGCCGCGCCGCCAGGCGCTCGGCGTGCTCCTTGTCGATGGCCACCACCAGCGCGCCGGCGTCGGGGTGCGTACCCGCCCGCAGCGAGACGAGCTCGGCGTGGGCGTCGCGCAGGACGTGCGTGACCCAGTCGCCGTCCGGGTCGAGTGCCGTTCGCAGACGGCGAGCCGCCTCCGCGGCGGGCAGCGCGACGTCGAAGTCGGCCCGCCGGCGGCGGCCGTCGCTCATCCACTCCATGTCGCCGCCGTAGGTGTGGAAGGTCACCGGCCGGCATACGCCGTCGAGCAGCGCGTCGGTGTAGCCGTAGTCGAAGTCGGCGCGCGAGACGCCGTCGTCGTCGTACGAGACCCACGGGATCGGCGTGTTGTCGGAGCGGAACGGCGTGCCGGAGAGCAGCAGCCGGAAGCGCGCCCGCTCGAAGGCGGCCAGCGTGCTGCGCCCCCACGCGGCCAGCTCACCCATGTGGTGCGGCTCGTCGGCGATCAGCAGCGTCGGCGACTCGGCGCAGCGGCGCCGGTGCACGCCCGGCCCCGCCGCCAGCGTGGCGTAGGTGACCGCGATGCCGTGGCGGTCGCGCGGCTCCGGGCCGGCGGCGTTGGGCCGGTTGGGCTCGAGGTCGAGCCCATAGCGGGCGGCGTCGAGCGCCCACTGGCGGCAGATGTGCGTGGTCGGGGCGACGACCGCGACGCGGGCCACGCGCCCCTCGGCGAGCATCCGGTGCGCCACGTGCAGCCCGAAGGTGGTCTTGCCGGCCGCCGGCGTGGCGGAGGCGAGGAAGCCGTCGCCGTCGTGGGCGAAGACGGCCTCGGCGGCCGTCTGCTGCCAGGCGCGCAGGGGCCGGCCGATGGGCCAGGCCGGCAGGGACCGACCCCGCCGGGCGGCGGATGGGGTGACCGCAGACGTCAAGGGCGCCGCAGCCTAGGAAACGGACTGGACGGAATATCGTGTGGGCGGTGAACGAATCCATCGTGCGCCGCCGCTTGAACCTGATCCGCATCGTCGCCATCGTCGACGCGCTGCTCCTGGTCCCGCTCGTGATCGCCGCGCTCAACCACGCCGAGGGCGTGGTCGACTGGCTCGGCCCGCTCCACGGCGTCGGCTACCTGCTCCTGCTCTTCCTCTGCGGGCGCGGCGCCGTCGAGCGCCTGTGGGGGTGGTGGTTCCCGGCGATCGTGGTGGTGACGCTCGGTCCGCCCGGCTCGCTGATCGGCGACGTGAAGATCCGACGGGAGCTGCCGTGATCAACCTCACCCACTTCTCCGATCCCGGCTGCCCGTGGGCGTGGTCGAACGGGCCGGCCTTCGCCGTGCTCCAATGGCGCTACGGCGCCCAGCTCCAGTGGCGGCACGCGATGATCGGCCTCAGCGAGACCGCCGAGCAGTACCGGCGCCGCGGCTACACGGGCGAGTCGCAGGCCCTCAACTACCGCAGGTTCCGCGACCGCGGCATGCCGTTCGCCACCGAGCCGCGCGAGCGGCCGCACGCCACGTGGCCGATGTGCCGAGTCGTCGTCGCCACCCGGCGGTTGGCGCCCGACCGCGAGTGGGCCGTGTTCCGCGCTCTCCAGTTCGCGCAGTTCACTGGCACGCTCACGCTCGACGAGCCGGAGGGCATCGAGCAGGCGCTGGCCTGGCTGCCCGGCGTCGACGCCGCGCAGCTGGTGGCCGCCTCGACCGAGCCCGCGACCGAGGAGCTGTTCGCCGCCGACCGCGCGCTCGCCCGCTCGGCCGAGGGCGGCCCGACCGAGTTCCAGGGCCGCTCGGCGACCACCCCCGAGGGAGAGATCCGCTTCACCGCCCCGAGCGTGATCCTCGAGGCCGAGGACGGCCGCAGCCTCGAGGTCGGCGGCTTCCAGCCGGCCGAGGCCTACGACGTCGCCATCGCCAACCTCGACCGCTCGCTCGAGCGGCGCGAGCCGGCCGAGGACGCCGCCGACGTGCTGCGGGCGTTCCCCGACGGGCTCACCACCGCCGAGGTCGCCGCCGTGATGGCGCCGCACCTCCAGCCGCCCGACCGCGAGGCGGCAGAGGACGCGCTGATCGCGGCGGTCGCCGCGGGCGCGGGTAATCGCCGCGCGTTCGGCAACGACGCGCTGTGGACGCCGGCCGCTGTGGCTACGTCCGCGATCGCGGCCTAAGAGCGCGGCGAACGTCAACGGCTTCCATTGATGGGAGGCCGGAGGGTGGCCGGTTGCGCATCGTGGAAGCCGGTGGGCCAGAGGCGTCACTCCGGAAAGCGTGGGTCGGCCAATGCGAGTTCGAGCGCCGAATCCCGCGCTCGCATCCCGCTACGCGGAATCTCGAGGCCGAAAGCCACCCAACCCCGCCGCCCTACAAGCAAGAAGTTCGTCCCGTCAACGAGGCACAGAGGCGGCCGGGCATTCCGCGGGGGTGTGGGAAACCCGACCACGGATGCCGGTCTGCCACCGGCGGGACGCCTGGTGCCCGCATGTATCAGGAAGGGCGCCGGCGGCATCATGCTTTGTGTGATGACCGCTATGAACTACATCGAGTGCGACCTGCCCGAGGGCATGGTGCTGGCCGAGTGGCGCCGCGCCAAGGCCGCCGCCCGCCGCAAGGCCCGCCGCGCCCCGCGCTGGCGCCTTCGGCTCGCGTAGCGGTCCGCCAAGGCGCCGCCAACCTTTCTTCAAGGGTGCGGCGCAACAGTGGCGGGGTGACCGCCATCCTGAGCCTCTCCGTCCCGTCCGACCGCCGCGCCGCCGCGCGCGCGACCGCTGGTGGCGCCGCCCTCTTCTACGGCTTCGGCAACTTCTGCGCGCTCGCCGCGCTGCCCGACCAGCCGTCGGTGCTGCGGATCAACCGCCTCAAGGGCCGCCCTCCCGCGCAGGCGGGGAGCGTGACCAGCGACCCGCAGCGGATGGCGCTGGCTTTCGACTGGAGCAACATCCCGCGCCATTTCGAGCCCGAGCTGCTGATCTCGATGATGGCCGACTTCCAGGCGCTCGGCCCGATCGGCTTCCGCGGCCCGGCCGCGGCGACCGTCCCGGACCACCTGACCGTCGCCGACGGCTTCATGCGCACCGTGCAGCACATCTCGCCCGGCGTCCGCTGCCGCTCGAACTTCCTGGTGCGCGAGGTGCTCGACCTGACCGGCGACAACCTGCTCTTCATCACCTCGGCCAACCACTCGGGCTCCCGCTCGGCGGCGCACTACGAGATGGAGGCGATCGGGGACGAGTTCGGCCACCGGCGCGACGTGGTGATGATCGGCCACGACGACGAGACCGCCAACCGGCTCAGCTATCCGCGCCATCTCCCCTGCTCGACCACGATCGTCGCCTTCCACCGCGACGTGCGCGAGGGCGGCCGGCCGGCGCTGGTGCTCGAGCGCCACGGCTCGCTCGGCATCGAGGCCGCGCGCGAGGTCGCCGACCGCCACGGCTACGGGCTGCAGGTCGCGCCGAGCGCGCACCAGCGCGTGCCGGTGCGCTGGAGCGAAGCGGGCCGCCTGGCGGCCTAGCGGAACAGCTGCTGGAGCGAGCGCGCCGCGTTGTTGGCGCCCAGCACCACGAGCGCGATCACGGCCGCGATGACGATCACGGTCACGCCCAGCGCGATACCGCCGCCCAGCGCGGCACCGGCCACCATGGTGAGCACGGTTGGAGTCACCCCAACCATGTATTCCCCCACTTCGGCGATCGATGCGCAAGTAATCTGCGGGATCTTGTGATTTCGCCCCCAGTTGGCGCGAACGGAGTCGGCCTGGCACGGCTGCGGATCGCCGCCCGCGGCCGGCTCGCGGTGCGCGGACGTGTGAGTGTGGAACCCGGCGTGCGGGTGCGCGTGGCGCGCGGCGCGCGGGTGGTGCTCGAGGACGGCGCCCGGCTCGGCGAGGGCTGCCGGATCGAGGCGAACGGCGGCACCGTGCGGGTCGGCCCGGGCGCCGAGCTCGGCGCCCGCAGCGTCCTGGTGGCGGAGGCCGGGATCGATCTCGGGACCGGCTGCGTCGTCGGCGACTGGGCGATGATCTCCGACGCCGAGCGGACCTTCGACGACCCCGAGCGGCCGGTTCGCTCCCAGCCGTTGCGCGCCGCGCCGGTGCGGATCGGCGACGGCGCGCGGATCGGCGTCCACGCGATCGTGCAGGCCTCGATCGCACCCGGCGAGCTGGTCGAGCCCTACATCATAAGACGGGCGCGCAGCGTGTCGTAGACCGCGACGGTCTGGCGGGCCGTGTCGGCCCAGTCGAAGCGCAGCACGTGCTCGCTCGCCTCGGCCACGAGCCGGTCGCGCAGCGCGTCGTCGGTCAGCAGCTGCTCGGCCATCCGGGCCAGTGAGCGCGGGTCGCGCGCCCGGAAGCGCAGACCGACGCGGCGGCCGCGGGGGACGACCTCGCGCAGGCCGCCGGTGTCGGCGACGATGCACGGGCAGCCGGAGGCCATCGCCTCCAGCGCCACGAGCCCGAACGGCTCGTAGAGCGACGGGACCACGCACAGGTCGGCGATCCGGTAGAGCGAGTGCAGCACGTCGTCGCCGGTCCAGCCGACGAACGAGCCGTGCTCCATCAGCCCGAGCCGCTCGGCCTGCTCCTTGAGCTCGGCCTCCGCGGTGCCCGAGCCCGCCACCAGGAAGCGCACGCCGAGCCGCTCCACGAGCCGCGGCATGGCGTCGAGCGCGAGGTGGAAGCCCTTCTCGTAGACGAGCCGCCCGACGAGCAGGATCAGCTTCTCCTCGGGCTCGGCGAACTTCGCCCGCAGCCGCGGCAGGTCCGAGATCGGCTGAAGGTCGGTCGGGTCGATCCCGTTGGGGATCGCCGTCACCTGCGCCGCCGGCACGCCGAACACGTCGGCGACGTGGTTGCGCATGTACGCCGAGCACGTGATCACGCGGTCGGCCTCGCGCACCATCCGCTGCTCGACGCCGTGGATGTGCGACTGGGGGTGCTTGTCGACCCAGCCCTGGTGGCGGCCGTACTCGGTCGCGTGCACGGTCACCAGCCACGGCACGCCGAAGCGCCGCGCCAGGTCGCGCGCGGCGTCGGCCACCAGCCAGTCGTGCGAGTGGACGAGGTCGAACTCGCCGTCGAGGTCGAGCGCGGCGGCCAGCATGTCGGCGTTCATGTGCTCGACCCAGGCGATGAAGGCGTCGAGGTCGTCCTTGGGGAAGTCGGGCTCGCGGACGCGGTGGACGGCGACCCCATGCCTGTCCTCAGATTCCGACAGGCGCCCGCCGCCACGCGTGACGACGTGCACCTCGACCCCGAGCGCCACGAGCTGCTCGGACAGCTTCCGAACGTGCCTTGCCAGCCCGCCCTCCACGATCGGCGGGTACTCCCACGACAGGATCAGCACGCGCACGGGGCGCGAGGCTACCTGCGATTCAGCGGCGGCGCGCCGGCGAGCGCGCGAGCGCCTTGGCCGCCACCCCCTCCTCGACCGGATCGACCTCCCAGCCCGGATGCCCGGGCATCGGCGGCGTCGTCTCGCCGTACAGCCAGGAGCGAAGGAAGCCGGACAGATCGCGCCGCGCGACGTGCGAGGCGAGCGCGATGAAGTCGGCCGTCCGCAGTACGTCGTCGCGGTAGCGCCGGACCAGCTCGCGCTCGAGCTGCTCGAACGCGCGGTTGCCGATCTTCTGCCGCAGCGCGTACAGGACGAGCGCGCCTCCGTGGTACATCTGGAAGTTGAAGAGGCCGGCGGCGTCGCCGCTGATCGGCCGGGCGACCGGCCCGAACTCCTGCCGCCACTCGTCGCCGTGGGCGTAGATCGCCTCCATCAGCTCCTCGAACGTGTCGTAGCCGGTCTCGTCGGGCCAGTTCTCCGTGTCCTCCGCCAGCTGGCCGTTCTCCTCGGCGAACAGGAACTCGTACCAGCTCGCGTGACCCTCGTTGAACCACAGGTCGCTCCACTCGTACGGCGTGACGCTGTTGCCGAACCACATGTGGGCGAGCTCGTGGATCATCGTCGGCTCCCAGACGCCCTGCGTGTTCTCGGTGAACCAGTCGTCGTCGTAGAGCGAGATCGTCTGCGTCTCCAGCGCGAAGCCGATGTTGGCCTCGTCCGGGACGAGCGAGCCATAGACGTCGAACGGGTAGCGGCCGACCCAGTCCTCCATGTACTCGATGTGGTCCGGCTGCGTCGCCAGGATCGGGCGCAGGAAGGCGGTGAGGCTGGGCGCCGTGACGTCGCGCAGCAGCACGCCGGGGTGGCGGCCGGGCGTGGTGAGGTCGTAGTCGCCGACCGCCAGCTGCGTCAGCTCGGTCGCCATGGGATCGCGCTCGACGTAGGCCCAGATCGTCCGGCCGCGGCTGGTCCAGTGCCCGACGGGGAGCCCGTTGGCGACCGCCACCGTGCCCGCCGGGACGTCGAACCGGAAGGTGAACGTCGCCTTGTCGCGCGGGTGGTCGTTGGAGGGGAAGTAGAGGTGGGCGAAGTACGGCTGGAACGCCGTGGCCGAGCCGTCCGCGTGGGTGAAGAAGGCGAGCGACTCCGGGTCGTCGCCGGCCGCGGTCGGCGTCGCGACGAAGTGCGAGACGCGCACGATGAACTTCTCGCGCTTGCCGATCGCCTTGCGCGGCGTGATGACCAGTTCCTCCTCGTCCGGCCGGAAGGAGGCCGCGCGGCCGTCGACCGACACCGAGCCGACGCTGTCGCCGCCGAAGTCGAGGTTGAAGCGCGAGAGCGACTGCGTCGCCTGCGCCAGGATCGTCACGGTGCCGTCGACCGACTGCGACGGAGCGCCCGTCGCGTAGCGCAGGTCGAGGTCGTAGTGCAGGACGTCGTAGCCCCCGTTGCCGAGGCCGGGAGCAAGACGATCGCCGAGCCCGGAGGCGCCGGGCGAGGCGGCGGTGGCGGCGGCGGGAGCCGCGAGGACGGCCAGCAGCATGAGGGCCGGCCCGACGGCGCGAAGTCTCATGGGCCGGACCCTACGCCCCCGCGCTAGCGCGATCGTGCCCAATGTCGGATCAGCCGCCGGCGGCTGGGCGCGTCAGACTTGGCGGCTCATGCTGGAAACCGCCTGGGAGCACTTCGCGGATGCCGACTGGGCGGCCGCCCGCAACGCGTTCGCGGCGGCGCTCGAGGAGGACGCCGGCGACCCGGAGGCCCTCGACGGCCTCGGCCAGTCGCTCTGGTGGCTCGGCGACCGCGAGGCGGGCATCGACCGCCGCCGGGAGGCCTACGCGGCCCACCGGCGGCGCGGCGACGACCGCGAGGCGGGCGGCATCGCCGTCTACCTCGCCGGCGAGCAGCGGATCGACGGCCAGGACGCGGCGTCCGCCGGCTGGCTGGCGCGAGCACGGCGCCTGCTCGACGGGCTGACGCCGGGAACCGAGCATGGCTGGCTGTGGATCGAGGAGGCCAAGCGGGCCGGCGATCCGGCGCGCGCGGAGGAGCATGCCCGCGTCGCGCTCGGCATCGCGCATGACCTCGGCGATCCCGACGTCGAGTGCATGGCCCTCGCCCAGCTCGGGCACGCGGCCGTTCGACAGGGTCGCGTCGACGAGGGCGTCGGCTTGCTCGACGAGGCCATGACCGTCGCGCTCGGCGGCGAGTCGAGCGACCCGCTGGCCTGCGGCGACGCCTGCTGCACGACGCTCGTCGTCTGCGACCGGCTCGCGGACCTCGCGCGCGCCGCGCAGTGGTGCGAGGAGGTCGTCGCATTCACCGAGCGCCGCCGCTTCACGCCCGTCCAGTCGTGGTGCCGCGGCATCTTCGGCCGAGTGCTGCTGCGCGCGGGCGAGTGGGAGCGCGCCGAGCGCGTGCTCCTCGAGGGCCTCGAACGCCGGCCGAACCGGAGCAAGGGCGGCGGCCGCACGCTGCCGCTGGCGGTGCTCGCGGAGCTCCGCCTGCGGCAGGGCCGCGTCGAGCAGGCCGAGCGACTCCTCGATGCCCTCGAGGACGAGCACGAGGCACGCCCACCGCTCGTCCACCTCCATCTCGAGCGCGGCGAGTACGCGATGGCGCAGGCGTTGCTGGAGCGCGGCGACGACGAGCTGCTCGGTCTGCGCTGCGAGCTGGCGCTGGCGACGGGCGACCTCGATGCCGCGCGAGCGGCAGCCGCCCGGCTACGGACCGTGGCCGAGGCGACCAATCGCGAGGATCTGCGGGCGGAGGCGTCGCTGCTCGCCGGGCGGGTGGAGGGAGCGGTCCCTGAGCTCGAGGACGCCGTCGCGCGGTTCGCCGCGATCGGGTTCCCGTTCGAGGAGGCCCGGGCGCGGCTCGAGCTGGCCCGCGCCCAGGCCGCCGGCGGGTCGCCGCTCGCCGTCGGGTCGGCGCGGTCCGCGCTCGCGACCTTCGACCGGCTCGGTGCCCGCAGGGAGGCCGACCGCGCCGCGGCCCTGCTGCGCGACCTCGGCGTGGCCGGGCGGAGCGCGGTCCGTGGCGAGCGCGACGCGCTGACCGCGCGCGAGCGCGAGGTCCTGCAGCTGATCGCCGCAGGCCTCTCGAACGGCGCGATCGCCGAACGGCTCGTGATCGCGCCGAAGACGGCCGAGCACCACGTCGGACGCGTGCTCGCCAAGCTCGGCGCGCGCAGCCGCGCCGAGGCGGCCGCGCTCGCCGTGCGCGATGGGCTCTAGCGAATGCCGTTGCCGTTGAACGCGCCCTCGGGGTCGTACCGGCCCTTGACCGCCAGCAAGCGCTCCCAGACGTCGTCGGCGTACGCGTCGCGGACCGGCCGCTCGGCGTTCAGCGCGTTGACGTAGACGCCTCCGGTGGCGAAAGGCCTCGTCGCCTCCCACGCCTCGCGCACCCAATCCGCTGCCTCGTCCAGCGGCCGGTCGCCCGAGCAGCCGATGAACCATGTCAGCGCGCGGGCGCCGCGGTGCCCGAACGCCGTCGCGCCGGACGGCACGCGGTCGATCGCCGCGCCCAGCCAGCCGGTCATGACGTGGGTCTCCGGGGTCGGCGCGCTTTCGAAGGCTCGCAGCAGCTCGTCGATGAAGGCGTCGCCGACTTCGGGGAGGTAGTGGAGCCGGTCGTAGAAGCGCCAGCCGTGCGGGGCGGAGGCGTCGAGCATGGTCTGGAGCGCCATGTACGGCATCGGCCCCATCAGGTCGGCCGCGGGGCCGGCGGCGCGGAGCGGTGCAAGGACCTGCTGCCCCTCTTCGAGGTCGCCGCACCAGGCGCCGGCGACCGCGAGCACCCGCTCGCCCGGCAGGGCCGGGAAGTCCGGTGGCGCGGTGATGAGCGCGGCGAAGAGCGTGAGCTCGTCGGGCGCGTCGGCCATCAGGTCCTGGCATGCCCTCAGCGCCGTGCGTGCGTCCTCCCACCGGAAGACGAGCATCCCGCCGAGGACGATCGGCCCCACGCGGTGCGCGCGGAACTCGAACGCGGTCACGGCGCCGAAGTCGCCGCCGCCGCCGCGCAACGCCCAGAACAGGTCCGCGTGCTCGTCCGCGCTCGCCCGGACCACGCGGCCGTCGGCGAGGACCACCTCGGCGGCGAGCAGCGAGTCGACGGTCAGCCCGTGCCGTCGCATCAGCCACCCGACGCCGCCGCCGAGCGCGAGGCCGCCGACTCCCGTGTGGGAGATCTGGCCCGCCGGCACCGCGAGCCCGTGCTCCTGGGTCGCGGCGTCGAGCTCACTGAGCAGGGCGCCGCCGCCCACGCGCACCAGGGCGCGCTCGGCGTCGACCTCGACCGCGTTCAGCGCGCGGATGTCGATGCACAGAGCGCCGTCGCGGACCGACCGCCCGGACACCGAATGGCCGCCCGCGCGGATCGTGAAGCCCGTGCCCGCGAGGCGAGCGGCGCGCACGGCCGCGGCGACGTCGTCGGCGTCGCGCGCATAGGCGACGGCCGCCGGCCGCCGGTCGATCGCGCCGTTCCAGCCGGCGCGGGCCTCGTCGTAGCCGGCATCGCCGGGCTCGACGACGCGGGAGATGAAGCCCTCGGCGCGCAGGCACGCGGCGAGTGAGGAACCGATGACAGTGCTCATGCCGCGAACCGTCCCGCGGATCGCGCCGGCGGGCGTCGGGCAACTCCCCTATCTTCGCCCCCTACAGGCGATGGGCTAGTTGTGGTTCCCGAGCACGTTGTTCCGCCGGAGGCTGGGGAGCTGGCCGCGCGGCAAGCATCCTGCCTAGGTGGGGTCCTGGCCCACTAGAACAGGATTCAATCCTGCCTAGGGGTCGAAATACGACCCTTAGGCAGGACGCTTCGAAGAAACCGCCCCGCCGGCCTCACCGCTCCCTTACCCAGCCGCAGTTCGCCGACTGAACAACCTGCTCGGGTGTTACAGCTAGTTCTCCAGCGGCTCCTCCACGTGGATGCGGACCGTCCCGCCGGGGCTCGGAGCCGCGTGGCGCGTGCCGTCGAACGATCCGGTGACGCGCCAGCGGCCGGGGTCCGGCGGCCGGAAGCCCACCGCCGCGCGGCCCGACCGGGCCGGCGGGCGCAGGGTCGAGTGGAAGAGCCAGCCCGCGAGCGGATCGAAGCGCTCGACCGTCATGGTCGCCGGGCCGTCGACGGCCGGGGACACCTCGAGCGCCAGGCCGACCGAGCCGCCCGGCGCGATCGTCGCGCTCGAGCCGCCGTCGACGCGCATCTGCGAGCGGGTGATCACGCGCGCGAGGCGGCGGAGCGCATAGCGGCCCCCGGCGCCGTCGAGCGCTCGCACGGCGAGGAAGTAGCGGCCGGGCGCGAGCCGGCGCTCGAGATCGGCGCCCGACGCGATGCGATCGCCGCCTTCGTCCAGCAGCCGGAGCTCGAAGTCGGCGCCCGTGCGGAGCGTCAGCCGCACCGTGCTCCGCGTCGCGATGGAGAAGCGATAGAGGTCGACCGCGTCGAGCTCCGAACCACTAAGCCGGCCGCGGACGCGCTGGTCGTTGGGCAGCCGGATCCCGGGCGCCATGTCGTCGGCCGCAGCCCTGCCCGCCCGCAGCCGGTAGCGGATCCGATCGCGCGAGGCGCGCGGCGCCTGGACGTGGAGCGTGTAGAGGCCCGACGCCGCCGGCACGTAGACGGTGTGGGCGTCGCAGCGCATCCGCCGCACGATGTCGCCCTCGCCGGGCAGATGGAACTCGACGAGCGCGCAGCGGCCGCCTGAGCTGACCAGGTTCATTCGGTAGGCGATCCCGCGCTCGAGCCGGACCGACCAAGCGTCATCGGGGTTCGATATCCGGTCGACGAACGCGTTCACGCCTCGGCGCGGCAGCCGCGCGCCGGGGAAGGTCGCCGGGCGCTCGGGCTCGATGACGCGCAGGCGGAACGCGCCGTCGACCGAGTTCGCGCGCGACGCCACGCGCACGAGGTAGCTCGCGCCCTCGTCCGCCTCGAGCTCGAAGGTCAGCGCCCCGCGCCGGTTGGTGCGGCGACAGTCGACCGGCGTGATCTGCGAGCGCTCGCGCTGGAACACGTCGACCACGGCATCGAGATCTCCCTCGGCGTCGAGGGCGACGACGATCGAGCGCTCCTCGCCGGCGTCGAAGGCGTACCAGACCGAGGCGCGCATTGGCGCGCACGCCGTGGGCTCGTCGGCCTCGAGCCCGGACTCGACCGTGGTGCCGCGGACGTCCGCGGGCAGCGCGCCGAGCGGCTGTGCCGCACCGCGAGCGTCGTTCGGAGGAGGCGCAGCCAGGGCCGCGGACGCAGCCACGAGCGCCCATCCGACTGCGGCGACGAGGACGAAGGACCAGCGGGACACCATCGTGCACCCCCTCGGTCGGGACGTGCTTCGACCCTATTGCTCAGATCAACTGCGTGTCAACGCTCCGTATCACGCCTTGGCGCGCGCGCCTCCTACTCCCGTCAGTCCCCACAAGGAGGTCCCCCATGCCGCATGACGTCTCCCTGCTCGATCGCCAGCTCAAGACGCTCGAGAAGCGCCTGAAGGTGCTCGCCGACGATGACGCGATTCGCGAGATCATCGAGGAGCACATGTGGAAGAACGGCTGGACGACGCTGGCCGAGCACCGGCTCGTCCTCGGCATCGCTCGCGCCCTCGATCAGCAGGCCAAGGCGATGACCCAGCTCAAGCAGGAGATGCTCGAGGCCGCCCGTGAGATCACCGCCGCCGCCGAGGGCGTGCGGCGCGCCGCCTGACGTGACCGCCCGCTGCGACCGCCGGCCGGTTCACCGGGCCGGCGCGTCGTGGCGGCGGATCGTCGAGCGCTTCACGACGCGCTCGAGCAGCGCGACGCCGTGCTCGCCGAGCAGCTCCGCGGCAGGCATGGCGCCGGCGATGTGGCGCTCGCCGCCGCCCAGTGCGTCGCGCCACGTTCCCGCGGGAACGTCGATGATGCCGGCCGGCTCCTCGCGCAGGGCGGCGGCGGCGAGCACGGTGTCGCCGCGCAGGAACGCGACCGCGTCGTCGCCGGCCGCGACCGGCGTGTAGCCGCCGCCGAACGCGTCGGGCCGGTGGGAGCGCAACGTCAGCGCTCGCACGATCAGCCACAGCTTGCGCGTCTCATCGGTGGGAGCGGCTCCGCGGCGCACCGACGCCAGCAGCTCGCGGCGGCGCGCCCAGTCGACGCGGCGGCGGTTGTCGGGGTCGACCAGAGAGAGCGCGAGCAGCTCGTCGCCCTGGTAGATGTCGGGCACGCCCGGGACGGTGAGCTTGAGCAGGAGCTGAGCGAGCGCGGCGCGATCGCCGGCGCGGGCGACGTCGGCGGCGAACGGCACGAAGTCGCTCATGAACGGGCGGTGCTCGTACAGCGCGCGGCAGAAGGCCTTCACGCGGTCCTCGTACGCCGTGTCGGGCTCGATCCAGCCGGTGTTGCGCTTGGCCTCGCGCAGCGCCTTCTCGATGTAGGCCTCGAGCCGCTCCACCTCGATCGGCCACGCCCCGGCCAGCGTCTGGTAAATGAAGTAGCGCTCGACCGGGTCAGGCCCGCGCAACGTCGAGGTCGCTTCCAGCCAGCGCCGCACGCGCGCCGTCCACTCCTCCGCCATGCCGGCCAGCGCCCCGATCCGCGCGCGCACGTCGCCCGAGCGCTTGGTGTCGTGCGTCTGCGTGATCAGCAGGTTGTTCGGAGGCCGCTCCAGGTTCGCGCGGTGGAAGTCGTCGACCGAGATGCCGAAGCGGCTCGGGTCGCCTCCGACGTCGTTGAGGGCCAGCAGGCGCCCGTAGCGGTAGAAGGCCGTGTCCTCGACGCCCTTGGCCGTGATCGCCGGCGTGGTCTGCTGGAAGCGCGTGACGAACGCGTCCCAGCCGCGCTCGCCGAGCAGCAGGACGCGCTGGAGCGACTCCGGGAGCCCGGCCTCGCGGATCGCCTCGCGATCCGCGTCCTCGACAAGGCCCGACCACGGCTCGACGTAGGTGCGGTAGATGTGCAGCGAGGCGAGCGTGCGCTCGAGCCCGCCGACCTCGCGCGGCGCCTCGCGCCGCAGCCGGTCCACCTCGGGCGCGAACGGCCCGCGCACCTGCTCGAGCTTGGCCTCGAAGGCGACCTCGCCGAACGGCCGGTCGTCGCGTGCCAGCTCGACCCACAGGTCGGTCAGCGGCGCCTCGCCGGCCGGATCGACGAACAACCCGGCGACGTCGTTGAGGAACTCGTAGCCGACCGTCCCCTCGACGGCCCAGTCACGAAGGGCCTCGCCGGGGTCGAGGATCTTCTCCACCCACACGTGGCGCGCTCCGCCCTCGCGCAGGCGCCGCAGGTAGCCGGCCGGGTCGGCCAGCCCGTCGGGGTGGTCGACGCGCAGCCCGTCGACCGTCCCCTCGCGGGCCAGCCGCAGCGCCAGCTTGTGCGTCTCCTCGAAGACGTGCTCGTCCTCCTGCCGGACGGCCGCCAGGTGGTCGATGTCGAAGAAGCGGCGGTGCCGGCCGGTCGCCTCGTCGATGTCGAAGAAGCGCGAGCGCAGCGCGGGGTCGGCCCAGTAGCGGTTGCCGTCGTCGACCGCCATGTGGTTCGGCACGATGTCGAGGATCAGCCCGAGCCCGGCGCGCTTGGCGGCGGCCGCCAGCTCGTCGAACTCGCGCTCGCCGCCCAGCTCCTCCGAGAAGCGCGTCGGGTCGATCACGTCGTAGCCGTGCTCGGAGCCCGGCCGCGCCTGGAAGGACGGCGGCAGGTAGAGATGGCTGACGCCGAGGTCGTGCAGGTAGGGCACGAGCTCGCGCGCCTGCGCGAAGCCGAATCCAGGCCCGAGCTGCAGCCGGTAGGTCGCGCGGAAGGTCAATTCTCGCGCGTCAACACCATCAGTGACAGGTGCGGAAGGCCCAGCAGCTCGCCGGCGCTGGCCTGCACGGCGCCCGGCTGGGCGTCGGGGTCGTCGGTCCGCAGGACGACCGTCCAGCGGCGCCCGAAGCGGGTCGGCGGCAGCTTGAACTCGACGTCCTCGTGGCTGCCGTTGAAGAGCAGCAGGAACGAGTCGTCGACCACGGGCTCGCCCTGCTCGTCCGGCGCGGCGATCTCCTCGCCGTTGAGGAACATGCCGACCACGTGCAACTCGTCCCAGTCGCGCTTGGTCATGCGGCGGCCATCGGTCCGGAACCACCAGGCGTCGGGCAGCCCGGAGTCCTTCTCCTCGGTGCCGTGCAGGAACTGGCGGCGCCGGAAGACAGGATGCTCGTGCCGGAGCGCGATCAGCCGGCGCGTGAAATCGAGCAGCCGCTCGCCGGACTCGTCGACCTCCCAGTCGAACCAGGAGATCTCGTTGTCCTGACACCAGGCGTTGTTGCTGCCGCCCTGCGTGCGGCCCATCTCGTCGCCGCCGAGCAGCATCGGCGTGCCCTGGGAGAGGACCAGCGTGGCGAGGAAGTTGCGGCGCTGGCGCTCGCGGCCGGCCACGATGGCGGGGTCGTCGGTCGGCCCCTCGACGCCCATGTTCCAGGAGCGGTTGTCGTTGGTCCCGTCCTGGTTGTTCTCGAGATTGGCCTCGTTGTGCTTCTCGTTGTAGGTGACGAGGTCGTTGAGCGTGAAGCCGTCGTGGGCGGTGACGAAGTTGACCGACGCGAACGGGTGGCGACCGTCGCCCTCGTAGAGGTCGCTCGAGCCCGTGAAGCGCGACGCGAAGTCGTTCACGCCCGCCTGCCCGCGCCAGAAGTCCCGCATCGTGTCGCGATAGATGCCATTCCACTCCGACCACAGGACCGGGAAGTTGCCGACCTGGTAACCGCCTGGGCCGACGTCCCACGGCTCGGCGATCAGCTTCACCTGGGACAGGATCGGGTCCTGGTGGATGACGTCGAAGAAGCTGGCGAGGCGGTCGACGTCGTAGAACTCGCGCGCGAGCGCGCTGGCGAGGTCGAAGCGGAAGCCATCGACGTGGCACTCGTCGACCCAGTAGCGCAGCGAGTCCATGATCAGCCGGAGCACGCTCGGATGGACCGGGTTGAGCGAGTTCCCGGTGCCCGTGAAGTCCATGTAGAAGTGCGGGTCGTCCGGCATGAGCCGGTAGTAGCTCCGGTTGTCGACGCCCTTGAAGGACAGCATCGGGCCCAGGTGGTTGCCCTCGGCGGTGTGGTTGTAGACGACGTCCAGGATCACTTCGATGCCCGCCCGGTGCAGGGCCTTGACCATGCCCTTGAACTCGCGCACCTCCTGGCCGCGGATGCCGGTCGCCGCGTAGCCCGAGTGCGGCGCCAGGTAGCCGATCGTCGAGTAGCCCCAGTAGTTGGTGAGCCCGCGGTCGGCCAGGAAGGACTCGTCGGCGATGTGGTGGATCGGCAGCAGCTCCACGGCGGTCACGCCGAGCGACTGGAAGTGCTCGAGCGCCGCCTCCGAGGCCAGGCCGGCGTAGGTGCCGCGCAGGTCCTCGCGCACGCCGGGGTGGCGCATGGTGAACCCCTTGACGTGCGTCTCGTAGATCACCGTCTTGTCCATCGGGGTGTCCGGCGGCCGGTCGTCCTCCCATTCGAAGCGGTCGTTGACCACCACCGACTTGGGGATGGCGGGCGCCGAGTCCTCGTCGTCGCGCTCGAGGTCGGCATCGTCGCCGGCGTCGGGATCCGGGACGTAGGGCAGGACGTTGCCGCGGTTCCAGCGGACCTTGCCCTCGATCGACTTGGCGTACGGGTCGATCAGCAGCTTGTTCGGGTTGAAGCGGTGGCCGGCGCGCGGATCGTACGGGCCGTGGACGCGGTAGCCGTAGCGCTGGCCGGGCCCGACGCCGGGCAGGTAGACGTGCCAGTTGAACGCCGTGCGCTCGGTGAGCTCGAGGCGCTCCTCGGTGTCGTCGTCGTCGAACAGGCACAGCTCGACCCGCTCCGCGTTCTCGGAGAACAGGGAGAAGTTGGTTCCGTTCCCGTCCCAGGTCGCGCCCAGGGGGAACGGCCTGCCCGGCCATGCGTCTCTCACCGCAGTCACGTTATCCGCAGGAGGGCGCCCGACAGTGCGGTGAGCACGACATAACCGGGTTCCAGAGTGATGTGGCCGGCGACGACGACCGGCTCGGCCGTCTCCTCCAGCGGGGCGTGGGACGGGCGGCGCGAGAAGCTGGCGACCAGCGCGAACGGCCCGCGCCGCACGCGCAGCCAGCCGGCGTGCTCGTCGAAGTCGATGGCGTCGGCGTCGCCCGGCGGCAGCTCGCGCCGCAACCGCAGCAGCTCCGCGTAGAGGTCGCACAGGCCGTCCGGCTCGCCGGTGCGCGTGAGCTTGGAGGCCTCGAAGATGGCCGGATCCTGCGGGTCGGGGACCTCGCGGCCGCGGAACTCGGCGAAGGCGGCGAACTCGCGCCGGCGGCCCTCGCGGGTGGCGGCGGCGATGTCCTCGTCGATGTGGTCGGAGAAGAACTGGAACGGCGCCGTCTCGCCGTACTCGTCGCCCTGGAAGATCATCGGCGTGAAAGGCGACAGCAGCGTGATCAGGGCGGCCAGCGCCCGGGCCTCGACCGGCAGCCGGTCGCCGAAGGCGCGGTTGCCGACCTGGTCGTGGTTGGCGGAGAAGACCACGAAGCGCTCCGGCGGGACGTCGCCGGCGCGGGCGCCGAAGCGGCGGTGGCGGAAGCTCGAGTACGTGCCGTCGTGGACGTGGGGCCGGTGGAAGGCCTTGGCCAGGTCGGCGAGCTCGCCGAACTCGGCGTAGTAGCCCTCGCGGTCGCCGGTCAGCAGCGTGCGCAGGGCGTGATGGAAGTCGTCGGCCCAGGCGGCGTCGCAGCCCCAGCCGCCGCGCATGACGTCTCGCATCACCTTCGGGTCGTTCATCCCGGACTCGGCGATCACGAAGGCCGGCGCCGTCCGGCGGACGACGGCGGCCACCAGATGCTCGGGGTTGGAGTCCTTGATCGCGTGCACGGCGTCGAGCCGCAGGCCGTCGACGTGGAAGTCGCGCACCCACTGCTCGGCCGATTGCAGCGCCCACTCGCGGACCGCGTCCGAGTGCTCGTCGTCGTAGTTGATCGCCTCGCCCCACGGCGTCTCGTAGTGCGAGGTGAAGTAGGGACCGAACGCCTTCAGCGCCTTGGTCCCGGAGGCGCCGACGTGGTTGTAGACGACGTCGAGCAGCACCGCGAGGCCGTCGGCGTGGGCGGCGTCGACCAGGCGCTGCAGCCCGTGCGGGCCGCCGTAGGAGGACTGCGCGGCCGACAGGTAGACGCCGTCGTAGCCCCAGCCGTGGCGGCCGGGGAACTCGGCCACCGGCATCAGCTCGATCGCCGTCACCCCGAGCTCGCGCAGCGCGCGCAGATGCGGGATGGCGGCGTCGAACGTCCCCGCGGGAGTGAAGGTGCCGACGTGCAGCTCGTAGACCACCAGATCGTCGATGCCGGGCGGCGCCCAGCCCTGGTCGGTCCACTCGAAGGCGGCCGTGTCGAGCAGCCGCGACGGCCCGCGCAGGCCCTCCGGCTGCCAGCGGCTGCAGGGGTCGGGCAGCTCGGCGCCGTCGACCACGTACGTGTAGTCCGCGCCCGCGTCCACCGACACCTCGTACACGCCGTGGCCGGCGTCCTCGAGCGAATGCTCGCGCCCGTCCACCCGCAGGCCGATCCGCTGGGCGCTCGGCGCCCAGACGCGGAACTCGGCGCGGCCGTCGCCGAGAGGGAAGGCGCCGAGGCGGCGTTCGAATGACAGCTCGCTGACAGGCACGAGGACCGCATCTTCCCGTGTAGAACGGTGTTCAAGCCAAGCCATGCAGATGTTCCTCGCCACCCTGCTCGCGACGGCGGCCGTCGCGACCGCGACCCAGCCCGCCACCGGCGTCACCAACACCGGTGCGACGCTCAACGGGACGATCGACACACCGGCGAGCGTGTACTTCGAATATGGCACCACGACCTCGTACGGCCTGACCACGACGCCGCAGGCGGCCACCGGCCCCGCGGTCTCGGCACCGGTCTCCGGCCTGACCGCCCAGACGACCTACCACTACCGGCTCGTGGTCAACAACGCGCCGCAGAACGACGTCACGTTCACGACCGGCGCCAACCCCATGCCGCCCGTCATCTCCAACCAGCGAGCACGCGACATCGGCCCGGACTCGGCGAACGCGACGGCCACGATCAACACCAACGGCGGCGCGACGACCTACCGCATCGAGTACGGGACGTCGACGCGCTACGGCAGCGAGACCACCGTCGCCCAGGTTCCCGGCACCGGCACTGCCTCGGTCGCCACCAAGCTGGCGAACCTGCGGCCGTACACGCGCTACCACTGGCGCACGGTCGCGACCAACGCGGCGGGCACCACGCCCGGCTCGGACCACTCGTTCCGCACCGCGCGCCTGCCGAGCGCCGTCAGCCTCGGCCTCTCGCGAAGGACCGTCCCCTACGGCGGCGACGTGCGCCTCGGCGGCCGCGTGAGCGGCGCCGGCGCGTCCGGCATGACGGTCGAGCTCCAGCAGCAGCGCCCGCAGGACCAGGGCTTCGTCGAGTTCGGCACGGCCCGGACCGGCCGCGACGGCGGCTACCTGTTCACCATCCCGCAGCTGTGGACGACCACGCGTTACCGCGTCGTGACGCGTACTCAGAAGGTCGTGACGAGCCCGGAGGTCACCGCCCGCAGCCGCGTGAACGCCGGCCTCCGCGTACGCCACTTCGCCCGCAAGCGGGCGAGCCTCGAGGGCTCGGTCCTGCCCGCCGTCACCGGCACGGTCGTGCTCCAGCTCTACCGGCCGGGCGTCGGCTGGAGGCGCGTGCGCAGCGGGACGCTGGCTCCCGCCGACGAGGTCCGCTCCAGCTACCGGTTCGTCGTCCAGCGGCTGAAGCGGACCGCCCGGCGGTTCCGCGTGATCGCCACGCCCGAGCCCGGCTCGTTCGTGCGCGACTGGACCCGCTCGGTCGTCGTCAAGACGCGGCCCAAGAAGAAGAAGCGCGGCTAGCGCTCAGTCCTTGTACGGGTCGTAGACGTCCCGGCCGGCCATCGCGACGCCGAGCGGCCGGAGCGTGTGCTTGACGCGGATCGTCGCGCCGTGCGCGGCGAGCACGTCCGGCAGGCGCTTGTACACCTCCGGCGCCTCGTCGGCGCCGCCGCCGAACAGCACGATGCCCTGCTCGCGCAGGCGGGCCTGCACCGCGGGCCAGTCGACGACGCCCGGCTTGACCTGCCTGCCCCGGCGGATCCGGCCCGCGGCCTGCGTGCGGCTCATCACCCGGCCGGCGCCGTGCACGGTCGAGAACAGCGCCTGCTCGTTCTCGCCCGACTCGACGCCCTCGAGGATCACGGACTCGTCGCCCATCGAGCCGCCGACGAAGCCCTCCTGGCCGGGGCGAGCCGGCGTGCAGCCCTTCCGGATCACCCAGTAGGTGCGGCCGAAGTGCTCCTCGCGCCACGCGAAGTTGTGGTGGTTGTGCACCTCGTGGACCGCCTCGGCGCCGAGGATCTCGAGCACCTTCGCGACCACGACGTCGCGGCCGGCGTAGGCGTACTCGCCCGCGAGCTCCATCGCGCTCACGTAGGCGTCGCCCAGCTCGGATCCGACCTCGAACAGCACCGGCGGCGAGTCCATCTCGCGTTTGCCCTCTGCCAGCGCCAGGAAGTCCGAGGCCGTCTTGTGGCCGAAGCCGCGCGACCCGAAGTGGACGCCTACCCAGACACGGTCCTGCTCGTCCGCCATCAAGTTGACGTAGTGGTTGCCCGAGCCGACCGTGCCGAGTTGCGACTCGGCCAGCTGCGCGAGCTTGCGCTGCGGGCCGAAGTCGGCGTCGCGGATCTTGTCGAGCACGGGGTGGTCGGTGCGCTCCTGCGCCGGGACGCCCATGCCGAACGAGATCCGGCGGACGATCTCGCGCATCACCGGCTCGACGTCGAGCTCGTCGCGCGTCAGGTCCGTGCGGACGGCCTTGTTGCCACAGCCGATGTCGTAGCCGACGCCCGAGGGCGACACGTGGCCCTCGTACGCGATGCCGCCGCCGATCGGCTGCGAGTAGCCGACGTGATGGTCCGCGCACAGGACGCCGAACTCGGCGTCGCCGGCGCTCATGCACCGCTCGAGCTGCTTCAGGCTCCGTTCGTCGACGGAGCCGAACGTCTTGATCGTGCTCAATCCGCGTCAGGCACGAGCCAGAGCGTGCCCAGCGGCGGCAGCGTGACTTCAGCAGAGAACGGCTGGCTCTGCCAGGCGAGCGGGCCGGCCTCGATGCCGCCGAGGTTGCCGACGTCCGAGCCGCCGTAGAAGCCGGAGTCGGTGTTGACCAGCTCGCGCCAGCGGCCCGAGCGCGGCAGCCCGAGCCGGTAGCCCTCGCGGGGGATCGGCGAGAGGTTGGCCACGAAGACGATCACGCGCTCGTTGTCGGCCGACTTGCGGGCGAAGGCGAAGACGTTGGAGTCGGCGTCGTTGGCCTCGATCCACCAGAAGCCCGTGTGGTCGAAGTCGAGCTCCCACAGCGCCGGCTCGTCCTTGTAGGCGTGGTTGAGGTCGCGCACGAGCGACTGCATGCCGCGGTGCTGCGCGTCCTCGAGCAGGTGCCAGTCCAGCGAGCGCTCCTCGCTCCACTCGGTCTCCTGGGCGAACTCGCAGCCCATGAACAGCAGCTTCTTGCCCGGGTGCGCCCACATGAAGGCGTAGAGCGAGCGCAGGTTGGCCATCTTCTGCCACTTGTCGCCCGGCATCTTGGACAGCAGCGAGCCCTTGCCGTGCACGACCTCGTCGTGGCTGAGCGGCAGGATGAAGTTCTCGGTGAACGCGTAGACGAGGCTGAAGGTCAGCTCGTGGTGGTGCCAGCGGCGGTACACGGGGTCCTGCTGGAAGTAGGCCAGCGTGTCGTGCATCCAGCCCATGTTCCACTTGAAGCCGAAGCCCAGCCCGCCGAGGTAGGTGGGCCGTGAGACGCCCGGCCAGGCGGTCGACTCCTCGGCCGCCGAGATCGTCCCGGGCTCGCGCCCGTGCACGACCTCGTTGAACTCCTTCAGGAACTGGACGGCGTCGAGGTCCTCATTGCCGCCGTACTGGTTCGGGACCCACTGCCCCTCCTCGCGCGAGTAGTCGAGGTAGAGCATCGAGGCGACCGCGTCGACGCGGATGCCGTCGGCGTGGTACTCGCGCAGCCAGTAGAGGGCGTTGGCGACGAGGAAGTTGCGGACCTCGTGGCGGCCGTAGTTGAAGACCAGCGTGCCCCAGTCGGGGTGGGCGCCGCGCCGCGGGTCGTCGTGCTCGTAGAGCGCCGTGCCGTCGAAGCGGGCGAGCGCGAAGTCGTCGCGCGGGAAGTGGGCAGGGACCCAGTCGAGGATCACGCCGAGGCCGTTCTGGTGCAGGCGGTCGACGAAGCCCTTGAAGTCGTCGGGCGAGCCGTAGCGCGGCGTGGGCGCGAAGTAGCCCGTCACCTGGTAGCCCCACGAGCCGCTGAACGGGTGCGCCATCACCGGCAGCAGCTCGATGTGGGTGAAGCCCATGTCGAGCGCGTAGGCGGAGAGCTCGTCGGCCAGCTCGAGGTACGTGAGCGACCGGTTGCCCTCCATCGGGTTCAGCCGCCACGACCCGAGGTGGACCTCGTAGATCGAGATCGGGCCCTGGAGCGGGTCCGACTTGGCACGGTCCCCCAGCCACTTCTCGTCGGCCCAGTCGTGCGTCGACTCGTGCACGACCGACGCGGTCTTGGGCGGCACCTCGGTGGCGAAGGCCACCGGGTCGGCCTTCAGGCGGATCTCGCCGTCCGGCGCGAGGATCTCGTACTTGTAGTGCGAGCCGGCCTCGATGCCGGGCAGGAAGAGCTCCCAGATCCCTGACGCCCCGAGCGCCCGCATCGGGTGCACGCGGCCGTCCCAGAAGTTGAAGTCGCCGACCACGGACACGGCGCGGCCCGACGGCGCCCAGACCGCGAACGCCGTCCCGCGCACGCCGTCCATCTCCTGCACGTGCGCGCCGAGCCTGGTCCACATCTCCTCGTGGCGTCCCTCGCCGAGGAGGTGCTGGTCGAGCTCCCCGATGGTGGGAAGGAAGCGGTACGGATCGTCGATCGTGACCGTGCCGGCCTCGCCGTAGCCGACCTCGAGCTGGTAGCTCAACGGGAGCTCGGCGCCGTCGATCACGCCCTCGAAGATCCCGCCGGGGTGGACCTGGTCGAGCTCGGCGGTCTCGCCGTCGGCGGTGACGGCTTTGACGCTCGCTGCCGCCGGCCTGAAGGCGCGCACGACGGCTCCGCCCTTGGTCGGGTGGGCGCCGAGGATGCTGTGCGGGTTGGCGTGCTCGCGGTGGACGAGCCGCTCGAGGTCTTCAGAGGCGGCGATGGCCATGTGGGAAGTGTGCCTACCCGGGCTGTGTCATGCGGATAACCGCGACGTGGCTCGGCGACGGCCGCGCCCCGTCGGCCGACCGCGGGTCGAGCCCGGCTTGTGCCGGCGGTCCAATGCCAACGCGAACCGCGCCGGGATAGCGTCGGCTCGTCCAGCCACCGGGTCGGCGGGGCCCGTCTATCAACGGAGTGAATGTGAGCCTTCGCCGCCTCCACCGGCGCGGCGCGCTGCTGTGCGCGCTCGCCGCCGTGTTAACCGCCGGTGCAGCACCGGCAGCCGCCGATCCCGTCCTCGACCTCGAGAAGCTGGATGGTCCGACGGCGATCGAGATGATGGAGAGCGGCGAGCTCACGTCGGTCCAGCTCACGCGCGCGTACATCGCGCGGATCGCGGCGCTCAACAAGCGCGGCCCCGGCCTGAACGCGGTCACGCAGCTCAACAAGGACGCGCTGCAGCGATGCGGCGCTGCTCGACAAGGAGCGCGCGGACGGTCACGTGCGCGGGCCCGCGCACGGCCTGCCGATCCTGCTCAAGGACCTGATCGACGTGAAGGGCATGTACACGTCGGCGGGCAACTACTCGCTGCGCAACTCGTTCCCGGAGACCGACTCCGGCATCGTCAAGAAGCTGCGCGCAGAGCGGCGTCGTGATCCTCGGCAAGCTCGGCCTGTCGGAGTACGCGAACAGCTTCGGCAACCAGCCGTCGGGCTTCTCGAACCTGACCGGCCAGGTGCTTCACGCGCTCGACGCCGACCAGAACCCGAGCGGCTCCTCCTCGGGCTCCGGGACCGCGGGCGCGGCGGCGCTGTCGATGCTGACGATCGGCACCGAGACGTCGGCTCGATCATCAGCCCGTCCGGCGCGCAGAGCCTGGTCGGCATCCGGCCGACCGTCGGGCTCGTGCCGGCGTACGGCATCGCGCCGATCTCGGCGTCGCAGGACACGGCCGGCCCGATGGACCAAGACGGTCGCCGACGCGGCGATGACGCTGCAGTCGATCTCCGGCCATGACCCGCTGAGCGACGCGGGCTACGTCGAGTTCTTCGGGCCCGAACATCCACGCCGTCCTGCCGCCGCTGCCGTCGCCGATCCCCGACTACATGTCGGCGCTGCGGACCGACTTCGTGGCGGGCAAGCGCATCGGCTACAACGGCACCTTCGCCGAGGGCTCACCGGCGGCGCTCGCCTTCGACGCGCTCGAGGCCGCGGGCGCGATCATGGTCCCGCGCGCTCAGATCGATGTCGGGGACTGTCCCCGACCTGCCCGCCGGCTACCAGCAGCACAAGAGCATCGACGAGTACTACGAGCGGCTCGGCCCGAACGCGCCGATCAAGTCGCTCGTCGAGGAGGTCGCCGACAACCAGGCCAACGAGCACGAGGCGCTCAAGTTCGGCAACAACGCGCACCTCAACGCGTCGCTGTCGGACATCTCGCCCGGCGGGGCGAACGAGACGGCTTACCGTGCCGCGATGCCGATCCGGCGGGCGGCACAGCACAAGGCCATCAACGACATGATGAGCAACGAGACGCCGAACGATCCGAGCGACGACTTCATCGCGATCCTCGGGTCGGTCCCGAGCGGCCCGACCGCGGGCACGCCCCAGATCACGATCCCGATGGGCTACAACGCGACCCAGCGGCGGGCGATCAGCGTCTCGATCCACGGCAACGCCTACTCCGAGCGAGACCTGATCGGCGTCGGCTACGTGATCGAGCAGGCGACGAAGCTGCGGCGCCCGGCGTCGGAGCTCAACCCGAGCATGTACCGCTGCGCGAAGACGGTCCCGGCGCCGCCGTTCGCCTCGCGCGGATCGTGCAACCCCGACTACGAGACGGCCATGGCGCTGGCCGGCGCCGCGCCGTCGCTGCCGTTCTCTCTGGAGACCGAGTCGGTCGCGAGCCTGCGGGAGCGCATGGCGGCCGGCACGCTGACGGCCGAGACGCTCACCCGCGCGTACCTGGCGCGGATCGCGCTCGCCAACGCCGAGGGCCCGGCCATCCAGGCCGTGCGCTCGATCAACCCGCACGCGATCGCGGAGGCGAAGGCGCTCGACGCCCAGGGCGGATCACGCGGGCCGCTGCACGGCATCCCTGTGCTCGTCAACGACACGATCGACGTGCGCGGACTGCCGACCACGGGTGGCTCGATCGCGCTCCAGCACTCCAAGCCCGCCGGTGACGCCGCGCTGGTGGCGAAGCTGAAGGCCGCGGGAGCGATCGTCCTCGGCAAGACGAACGTCACCGAACTGGGCGGGATCTTCGACTCGAACCTGCCGGAGGGCTACTCGTCGCTCGGTGGCCAGGTGCTGCTGCCGTCCGACACCGACAAGACGCCCGCCGGCTCGTCGGCGGGCTCGGCGGCGGCGACCGCCTCGGGCCTGGCGGCGCTGACCGTCGGCTCCGAGACCTCGACCGACTCGGCGCAGATGATCGCCCCGGCCGGCGTGGCGGGCGTAGTGGCGCTGAAGCCGACGGTCGGGCTGGTCAGCCGTGCCGGTGTGATGCCGGTGGCGCGCACGCAGGACTCGCCCGGGCCGATCGCGCGCACCGTCTACGACGCGGCGCTGGCGTTGCAGGCGATGGACGACGGCTCGGCCGACTACCTGGCCGGGCTCTCGCCCGACGCGCTGAGCGGCAAGCGCGTGGCGGTCATCGGCAACACCACGGCGCCGTATCCGGCGGCGGTCGGCGCGATCCAGGCGCTGGGGGCGGTCACCGATGCGAAGACGGTCGGCACACCGAGCCCGAACCCGCCGAGCATCGTCGTGCGCGAGTTCGAGCGTGACCTCGACGCCTACCTCTCCGACGTGTCCGGCGGAGCCGGCTCGCTGGAGGCGATCATCGCCTACAACGAGGCCAACCCGGTCGAGGGCCTCAAGTACCAGCAGCGCGAGCTGGTCGAGGCGGCGGCCGCCGACCTGTCGGCGTACGAGGAGGACCGCGCCGCGGGCCTGGCGTCGAACCGGGCCCTGATCGACTCGCTCCTCGACGGCTTCGACGTCGCGATGGTGCCGAGCGGCAACGCGCTGGTCGGGATCGCCGACCGGGCGGGCTACCCGGTGCTCACCGTCCCGGCCGGCTACGGCACCGGCGGCGCGGGCCGCAACCCGATCGGCGTGACGTTCGTCGGCGTCGCGGGATCCGAGGCGAAGCTGCTCGCCGCCGGCTACGCATACGAGCAGGCCACGAAGGTGCGTCTCGCGCCGAGCTGGACGAACCCGAGCATGTGGCGCTGCGTGCCGGGCAGCACGTTCCACTCGCCGCACCACTGCCACCCCGGCGACCTCGAGAGCGACACCGCGCAAGGACCGACCGAGACGCCGGTCGCCGTCGACGTGGGCGGCACCGTGCCGGCGACGCTGGCGCTGTCGGTCACCGGGCCGATCTCGTTCGGCGCGTTCACGCCCGGCCTGCCGAAGACGTATCTGGCCTCGGCGCTCGCGACCGTCACGTCGACCGCGGGCGAGGCCGCGCTGACCGTGTCGGATCCGAGCCCGACCGCGACCGGCCGGCTCGTCAACGGCGCGTTCGCGCTGCCGCAGGCGCTGAAGGCGGCGGCGGGCGGTCCGTTCGCGGAGGTGGGCGGCAGCGGGAGCCCGACGCCGCTGCTCAGCTACTCCGGGCCGGTCAGCAACGACGCCGTGACGCTGTCGTTCCAGCAGCCGATCGGGGCCAACGACGGCCTGCGGACGGGCACCTACCGCAAGACGCTCGTCTTCACGCTGTCGACGACACAGCCGTAGGGGGCCGGGAGATCCCGGGGCGCCGGCGGAGGCCGGCGCCCCGTCTCCGTGCTCGCTGAGCTACTTCTGCTGCACCGTGTAGCGGACCGTCTGCATGATGATCTGCCCGTCACGGAACATGAACGTGTCGACCCCGTCCTCGACGCGCGTCTTCTCCGCGTCCGCGCTCCACTCGATGAACAGGTGGTCGCCCTCGAAGATCTGGGTCGGTACCGCCCACTCCGCGGACGGCACGTCCCCGAGCAGCTTCACGAAGCCCTCGCGTACGCCGTCCTTCCCGCGCCGGGTCCCCTCGGGCGTGATGAACACGGCGTCGTCGGCGTAGTCGCTGACGATCCCCTCGAGATCGCCGGCGATCAGCACCTCGGCGTGGTGGGCGAAGACCTCCTGCGGCGTGCGAGCCATCTTTGGACCCCCTCGATCGGTGTGGCGGGATCCTAGTCCCGCTCCCCGTCATCCGGGCGAGTGCGATCACCCGGTCCGACCGCCAGGGCCGCCGCCTGCAAGGTCGACGTCACTTATCGTTTTGAGATCTCAATCATTGACACACACCTTTGCGCTGGTGAGAGAGTCGGCACGCGGATGACCGACGACGTCAAGATCCCGAGCCAGGCGGTATCTCTCGAGGGAGCAGACCTCTGCAAACCGGTCAGGGGCCTGCTCGAGGGGTTGGATCTCCTGGGAACCACGGATGAGGCGAAGAAGGCCGAGGGCTTCCATGGGCTGCTCTTCGGGCCGCCGCAAAGCGTCGCCCTGATCGAGGCAGGAGCTACCGCGGCGTCGAAGTGGTGGGCGGCCGGCCTGGGCGTCGCCGTGATCCCGCTCTGGGGGATCGTCGCGTCGTGGTATGACGGTCAACCCGAGAAGATCCAGGTTGTC
Source organism: uncultured Solirubrobacteraceae bacterium (assembly GCA_963835525.1). Lineage (GTDB taxonomy): Bacteria > Actinomycetota > Thermoleophilia > Solirubrobacterales > Solirubrobacteraceae > DASSUW01. The sequence goes on along the minus strand of CAWIFM010000003.1, from coordinate 1,132,024 downwards.
CTTCTCGCCGGGGCGTCGCTTATAACCGCTGCACTCGTCATCGCGATCGGGTACTTGATCGCATCGGACGTCCGCGGGCGTGCGACCGCAGCGATCGCCGTCATCGACGCGCGCACGAAAGTGGCGACCTCGATGCTCGAAGCCGCGCGCACGCTCTACGCGCCGCCTGCGACGTCGGCTCCGCCCGAGCTCGTCCCCCTGCCCAAGGCAATACGCGCGAAGAACCACAAAGTGCCAGCACCCGATCAGACCGACTGGCTTGCCGTGGCAATCGAGCGGACCGGCGACGGGAGCATCAAGTACCTCCTCGTCAAGGACTCGTCGCAAGCCTCTTTGCCGGCTTCGGACGTCGAGTTCATCACCTAGCGTCGTCGACGATCTACGCGGAACGTCGAGGCGAGGCGCCAGACGTCGCGAGGACGTGAGCACCGAGCCCGTTCGCCGGCCGCCCGCCCAGCCAGCTGGCTACCGTGCGTCGTACGCCTTGATCGCGCGTTTCGGCGCGCGCAGCCGCCAGGCGTCCTCGATCAGCTCCGACAGCTCGACGGGATCGACGACGTCGAGCCGGACGAGCACGTAGGGCCAGCCGTCGTAGTGGGGCGTCGAGAAGTACACGTCCGGCCGGCCCTTGAGCAGCGCCTCGGCGTCGGCGACGTCGATGACGCGCATCACGAGGGCGTCCGGGTTCGTCCGCAGGCGGCAGATCATCCCCCTGCCCCCGACCTTCATCGCGGGCGTGCCGAACGAGGTGCCGACCTCGACCTCCGGGAACCGGAGACCGATCTCGACGACGTCATCCCAGGTCGGCATCGTCCTCGCGCTCGGGCTCGTCAGCCTGCACCGGCTGGCCGAACTCGGGGCACGCCTCGTTGCGGCACTCCCAGTCGTGCTCGGGGCCACCGAGCGCTTCGCTGGCCGGCTGGCCGCAGGTCGGGCAGAGAGGCGGCGTGGTCACACGATGGTTCTACAGGATCACGCCGCGAGCGCGTCAGGTGTTCGCGGAGGGCGGTACGACCTCGATGGTGATCCGCACGTTGGGCAGCTCGAAATGCTCTGACGGAGAGCGGCCCTTGGCGAGCGCGTCAGCGGCGCCCTCCTCGAACGCCTCACGGATCTTGATGCCGAGGTCGTCGCGGAAGCTCTCGCCTGGCCCGACGACGATCCGCTCGCCGGCGTAGGCGCCCCAGGAACCCGTCACCTCGATCACTCGAAGACGGCCCTGGATGCGCAGCTCCCCGGCATCCGCCATGAAGGCGATCTTCTCACGTATCGGCGTATCCCGAGTAATAAGTTGGCACGACCGGGCCTGCCGTTCGTGGCCGGCCCGGTCGCGCCTCATCACTACGGCCCCGTCCTGGTCACCTGGGTCTTGCCGCAGGTGACGTGTCCCTCGTCCGGCTGCCCGACGCAGGCCTGGAACCACACCCGGCGGCGCTCGCCGAAGTTGTGGTCACCGTACGAGCAGCCCTTCTCCGGGTACCCATGGCTGTCAGGGTTGCCGACACCGTCGACGCCCCAGTAGTGCCAGTGCTGCCCGCGCTGGGTCGTACCGTTCGTGCGGACGTAGGAGTAGCGGACGCCCACCGGCAGGTTGTCGCGCTGCCGGTCGCAGATCCGGAACTCGTCGCCCGCGGAGTAGAACGTCGCCAGGCCGCGTATGTGCCCGCCGAAGGAGACGGATACGTTGGCGTCGGCGCTGGCGGACGCGGCGGCGCCCAGCGTCATGGCCGCCGCAGCGGCGAGCGTGATCGCGAGGTTCCTCATCACGCCACCGTGACCTCGGTCGGGCTGCAGGTCAGGGCGCCGCCCTGGTGCTTGATGCACGTCTGGAACCAGACGCGGCGACCCTCGCCGAAGTTGTGCGAGCCGGCCGAGCAGCCGCGCACACCGCGATTGCCCAGGCCGTCCACTCCGGCGGTGTGCCAGTGAGCGCCGGTCTGCCGCGTGCCGTTCTTGCGGATGTACGAGAAGCGCACGCCCACCGGCATGTTGTCGCGGGAGCGGTCGCAGATCCTGAAGCTCTCGCCGTCGATGTCGTCGAAGAACGCGCTCTCTCCTCGCACATGCCCTTCGAACGAGACGGTGTCCTTCGCGTCCGCCATCGCGACGGCGGCGGCGGTGAGCGCCACCGCGACCGCCGCGACCGCCGCGACGACGGCGATCATCGCCTTCATTGCTGTGCTGAACGTCATGCAATCCTCCCGACTGGTGAGTTGACTCTCCTGCCGTAGAGCGGACGGCTGCGTCCGAAATTCCTCCGTCTGAACGACGTGCACGCATCGTCAATCCCCCACCCGGGGGGCGTTCTGTAACAGTCGGCGGATCGTGAGAGCGCGCGTCTTTCACCTGAGCCCTGACGGGACGGTGATCGGAAGCGCAGCCGACCTGGTCGAGCTGAGCTACGCCGATGGCGCCGACGGGGCGGACTGGATCGCCGTGCCGGTCGCGCGACTCGACCCGGCGTTCTTCGACCTGCGCAGCGGGGTCGCCGGCGAACTGATGCAGACGTGCGCCAACTACAAGATCCAACTCGCGCTCGTCGGTGACATCAGCGGCCGCGTCGCGGCGAGCCAGGCGCTGGACGCGTTCGTCCGCGAGTCGAACCGCGGTCGGCAGGTCTGGTTCGTGTCGGACGACGCCGAGCTCCAGAGCCGCTTGGGATGATCCTCGCGCTGTGTCGGCGATGGACGACTACCTCGATGACCTGCCACCGGCGCAGAAGGCCGCCCTGGAGCGCGTGCGGGCCGTCGTCGCCGAACTGGCGCCCGACGCCGAACTGGGCACCAGCTACGGCATTCCGGCGTTCATCTACGCCGGGCGCCCACTACTCGGCTTCAAGGCTGCCAAGAAGCACCTGAGCGTCTTCCCGTTCAGCCCTGCGGCGATCGACGCGGTCAGGGATCGACTGGATGGTTTCGACGTCGCCAAGGGAACGATCCGTTTCTCGCCCGACAGCCCGGTGCCGGCGGACGTCCTGGCAGACCTCGTGATCTCCCGCATGCGGGAGATCACGACGACCGACTGAGGCAGTCGGTGGCCCTGCCGTCCCGCTCAGTAGGGCAGGTAGTACAGGCGCTGAGCGTGGTTGAAGTGCGCGACGACCTCGCCGTTCGGACCGAGGGTGTGCGTGGCCGGGTTGAAATAGATGCTGCCCCTGACTCCGACTGTGTCGGTGCGGGACACGGTGCCGATGATGGGGGTCGCGAGCGCTTGCGCCGGCGCGGCCAGCGCGGTGATCGCGGCTGAGATGAGGATGAGCTTGCGCATGACCGCACATGCGTGGCACCGATGTGATCGGATCAGGTCGCGGCAAGGCCGGCGCGCTTGCGAACTATATCCGTAACGGATATAGTTCGGACATGGCGCGGAAGCCGTTGACGCCCGCCGTGTTCCACATCCTCCTCGCGCTTTCGCGCGATGAGCTCCACGGCTACGCGATCATGAAGCAGGTCGAAGGCGACTCGCAGGGGCGTGTCCCGATGGGTGCCGGCACGCTGTACGGATCGCTCCGGCGGATGCTCGATGCGGGGCTGATCCGCGAAAGCGACAAGCGCGTCGATCCGGCGATCGACGACGAGCGGCGCATCTACTACGCGATCAGCACAGAGGGCACGGAGGCGCTCGCTACTGAGCTTGCGCGCTACGAGCACGTCGTGGATCTGGCGCGCGGGAATCAGGCGTTCGCGAAGCGGTCGGCCCATGCCACGTGATCGCACACGCGCCGCGTATCGGGCGCTCCTGGGCCTCTACCCGCGGAGCTTCCGCGAGCGATTCGGCGAGTCGATGGAGCAGACGTTCGAAGACATGCGCCGCGAGCGGAGCACCGCAGGCGGCAGCATGCTCGGCTTCATCATCAGGACCTTCGCCGACACCGCGCTCGGCGTCGCCCGCGAGAACGTCGCCGTACTGTCTCGCGCGAAGCTCCTGCGGCACGTTGTTCATCCGGGCCTCCTTGGAGGCTGAGTGGCTGTCGAAGCGTCCCAGTCCCAAGGAGGACACCGGATGAAGTTGCACGCTAACGCGGCCCTGTCATTGACGCAGCGGCGTCGGATGGTGTTGCAGGGTGCTCGAGCAGGGCTGGTCGATCAAGGCCGCTGCGGCGGCCGCTGAGACCAGTCGAAAGAACCTGTGGGAAGTGGGTGGCTCGCTACCGCGCTTGCCCGAGAGCGGTCTGCTGGATCGCAGCAGCGCCCCGCGCGTGGTCGCCAACCGCACCGACGAGCAGCGGATCGAAGCGATCGCCGCGCTGCGGCGGCTGCGGTTCACGGGCCCGGAGATCGCCGCGCTGCTCGGGCATCCCGCTCTCGACGGTCTCGGGCATCCTGCCCCGGATCGGGATGGGCCGCCTCGGCCGGCTCGGGCCTGGAGCCGGCCGAGCGCTACGAGCGCGAGCGGCCGGGCGAGCTGATCCACATCGACGTCAAAAAGCTCGGGCGCATCCAGGGCGGCGCCGGCCACCGCGTCCGCGACCGGCTGCGCCAGCACTACAACCCGCGCCCGCACCGACGCGCTCGGGCGTGCGCCGCAACACGGTCGGCTACGACTACCTGCACGTCGCCATGACGACGCCACCCCCCTGGCCTGCCGATGTCCTCGCGAGAGGGCCAGCACCGCCATCGCTTCCTGCGCCGCGCGATCGCGTTCTTCGTCCGCTGCGGCTCCTCGACGCTGCTGCGGAAACGGCGCGCCTATGCCGCGATCCTGCTCGTCTGCGCGCCTCGTCATCTCGCTACCCATGACAGCGCGCGCCTATCGGCGCGGAGATCTACGGCGAGATCCGAGCGATTCTCGCACTGCTTGCCGGCCGAGCCACGGCGCGTTACGTAGCCGGAACGCACCGCGCGCCTGACGGCTCGCTCTGCTCATCCAACGCATTACCGCGGACACGCCTTGGCCGCCAACCACCCATCACGCGCTGAATACCGCTATCGTCGTAGTGGCGGCTAGAGCACCGACCGTCAAGCTCTGCCGATCGACACAGATGCTGTAGCGACCGAGTTGACTATGGTTGACGAGCTCGATGGCCAAATGGACGTGAGGCGTAGTGCGCTCTTTGTCGACTTCGACAACGTCTACTTGGGCCTTGTAGTGGCCGACCCCTCTGCGGCTGAGATATTCGCAACAAGCCCTGATCGGTTGCTCGCGTGGCTGGCCGTGGGCGAGGATGAAACGGGGAAGTTCCGCCGCCGGTTCCTCACTCGCATCTGCTACCTGAACCCTGGGCCGTTCGGGCAGTTCCGTTCCTTCTATACGAGCACGGGCTTTCGTGTAGTGGATTGTCCCTCGCTCACCAAGCAGGGAAGAGCAGCGCTGATATTCACTTGTGCTGGACGCGGTCATGCGTTGGCACACGACACGCGCTACGACGAATTCGTGGTGTGTTCGGCGGATGCAGACTTCACGCCACTGATGGCCCGGATCCGAGCTCACGATCGGCGCACGACGATGGTTGCCGCTGGACCAGCGTCGACGGCTTATCAGTCGGTTTGCGATGAGTCGTTAGAAGCGGCACAGCTCATCTCTGCTCTCCGGCCGGTGGCCGGCACATCTAAGGTTTCCGGCGAAGTCAAGTCCCGGGACGTGGTGTAAGAGGGGGGCGCTCACGTCGTCGGTGAGGACGTTGGCGGCTCAGGCCGCTTGGAGCTCGGGCACCTCCTGCTTGATCTCCTTGTCTATGTGATCGTCTGGTCCCGCGAGGACGAGAGAGATCGACTCGGCCGAGAGATAGCCGCGGCCGACCAGCCATTCGTCGTTTTGCTCGATGCAGAGCATTCCGGCCAGGCGGATCAGGCTCTGGTCGTCGGGGAAGATGCCGACGACGTCGGTGCGCCGGCCGATCTCGCGGTTGAAGCGCTCGAGCGGGTTCGTGCTGCGGAGCTTGCGCCAGTGCGCTGCCGGGAACGCGTAGAAGGCCAGGATGTCGGTCTCGGCGTCCTCGAGCATGGTGGCGATCTTGCTCAGCCGCCGATCGAGGTGGGCGACCGCTTCGGAGAGCCGATCGCGCGCTTGGGCGTGCGAGTCGGCGGCGAAGATCGGGCGGATCAGTGCGCCGAGCAGGCCGTGCTGGTCTTTGCGGGCGTGGCCGAAGCAATCACGCAGGAAGTGCACCGTGCAGCGCTGCCAGGCGCAGCCGAGGACCTTGGCGATCGCTGCCTTCAGACCGGCATGCGCGTCGCTGATGGCGAGTTGGACGCCGACCAGGCCGCGCTTGACCAAGCCTCTGAGGAAGGCGGTCCAGAACGCCTCGGTCTCGGCCTCGCCGACATCGATCGAGAGGATCTCCCGGCGGCCGGTCTCATGCACGCCATGCGCGATCACCAGCGCCTTGTTGACCACGCGGCCACCGTCGCGGACCTTCTCGACCTTGGCGTCCAAGAACAGGTACGGGTAGCGGCCCTCCAACGGCCGGGTCCGGAAGGCCTCGACGTGCTCATCGAGCCCCTGGCAGACGCGGCTGACCTCCGACTTGGAGATGCGCAACCCCAAGCTCTCGACCAACTGGTCGACGCGCCTGGTCGAGACACCGCAGACGTACGCCTGCTGGACGACACTCAGCAGCGCCTGCTCCGAACGCCGGCGCGGCTCCAGGATGCTCGGGAAATAGCTGCCCTGCCGGATCTTGGGGATCTGCAGCTCGATCTCGCCCGCGCGCGTGTCCCACCGCCGCGACCGATAGCCGTTTCGATGCGTCGCCCGGTCATCCGGCCGGCGCTCACCATGCTCGGCGCCGATCAGCGCGGACACTTCGAGCTCCATCAGTTCCGCGGCGACGGCCTTGACCGCCTCGCGGATCACATCGGCGTGCTCATCAGCGAGCACCTTCCTGACGACCTCCTCGACCGTCATCCTGTCGGCACCGGCCATCGCTGGCGCCTCCTTTCGTCGAACCGTGAGAAGTCCGACGATCATGAGCGCCGGGGTGGCCGGAACCACGAAGGGAACAGAACCCGGGTTCGATTCCCACCGATCTATTCCGTCCGATCCGGACCTACACCAACCCTAGGGACGTGACCTCCGGCGTTACGCGTCACTGCCTGCCTCATCCAGCGCTGCCGACAACGCGGTATCCGAGGATGCGTTGCCGTCGAACGCCGCCGAAGTCGTAGCGTCAGGTAGCACCGATGACGAGATCGCGCGGAGAGCGGCTCGCGCAGCAGTCGCGGCCGCCGACGGCCCGCTCGCGCTGGCAGCGGTCGCAAACGCGGCGAGGCAGGCCGCTCCGACAGTCAAGACACGGTGGGATCAGGAAGGCGGTTTCGCAGCGTGGCTCGAGCGGCGTGTGCCTGACCTGTTAGTCGTTCCTTCGCCACAGGGTGGCTCTGTTCTGCTGGACCCAACCCGTCACGAGTCTCCGGGGGACGGCCTGCCAGCCAGGGTGTGTCGCGTTACGCGCGTGCCGCCACTCTCAAGCGATCAGTACGCGGCAGTCTTTCGAGAGCTGTCCGACTACCTCTCGACCAATGACTTCCAGCTCACCGCGACGTCGCGCAGCGTGCGCGACCGCTGTGTGGAGCAGGATCAGGCGGTATCCCGTGCCGCCGTCAACTTCATCTTGCAAGGCTTGCTGTACGCGGGGATCGATCTACGACGCACACCGGCGCCACGAGCGGCGGAGTTGGCGCGAGCGTGGAGCGGGAACGTGGTCGCTCTCGCGGAGAACGCCCGAATGGAGCTGACTGATGCCGACCGAGCCGAGCTTGACTCGTGGATCCTCGGCTCGCTTGCTACGGCGGAGTAGACGAAAGCGGCGCCGTGGCGTTGGTCCCTAGTTCTCCGGGACCCAGACACGCATCGTGGACAGCCCGCGGTTGCCCCACGCGTGGTACGGGATGAACGTCAGGTCCGCCGGGTCGCCTTCGAACGAGCGGCCGGACGCGCCCACCAGCGTGACGCCGCCGAGGGCGTCGTCGGCGCCATCGTCGGCGAGGCCGTTCGAGGGATCGGCGGACACCTCGGACAACGACACGTCGGCGTCCTGGTCGGTGGATTCGAGGCAGTAGACGATCGGGCCTCGCTCGACGGCCACACAGCCGCGGACCGCGTCGATGTGCGGATCCGGGCGAGTCCAGCGGGGACGCATCGGGAGCTCTAGGCGGACCTCGTCTCCCGGCTTCCAGGTTGCGTCGACGATGGCGTAGCCGGCCTTGACCGGGCGGCGGTGGCCTCGGTCGACGAGCACGGCCTCGTGGGCCCAGGACGGGACGCGCAGGCTGAGGCGCCAAGGTGACTCGGTGGTCTCCTCGATGCGGACGACGACCTCGTCGCCCCAGGGGTAGCCGGTGATGACTCGTAGGCGAACCCCGCCGGCCTCGATCGTGGACGGCATGAGCTGGTGGATCTGGACTCCGCCGTCGTCCGTCGTGGCGATGTAGCCGGAGAGGCTGGCGAACGTGCGGGCGACGTTGGTCGGGCAGCAGGAGACGTGGAACCACGGGGCTCGCAGGGAGGAGGCGGCTCGCATGTTCTCCGCGTCGGGATCGGGCGCCTCGCCGGGCACTCGCTGGTGGAGCGGATTGGCGTAGAAGAAGCCGCTGCCGTCGAGCGCCGGTGAGGTGGCGACCACGTTGAACAGCGTTCGCTCGATGAGGTCGGCGTAGCGAACGTCTCCCGTGGCCAGCAGCAGGCGCCAGGCGAGCTGGACGGACGCGACTCCGGCGCAGGTCTCCGAGTACGCGCGGTCGGGTGGGAGCTCGTAGTCCTCGCCGAAGGACTCGTCGGTGTGGCGGGAGCCCATGCCGCCGGTCAGGTAGGTGCGGCGCTCGATTGTGCGCTCCCACTGGCGGATGATGGTCTGCAGGAGCTCGGTGTCGTCCGTCTCGACCGCGACGTCGACGGCGCCGCTGGCCAGGTACAGCGCGCGAACGGCGTGGCCCCGGAAGGCCTCGGCCGAGCGGATCGGCATGTCGTCCTGGAAGTACGCGCGGCCGTGGTGGATGTCGGCCAGCGCCGGGGCGCCGCGGCGTTCGACGAAGCGACGCGCCTGCTCCAGGTAGCGCTCCTCGCCCGTCTCGCGGAACAGCTCCACCAGAGCCATCTCGATCACCGGGTGGCCGCACACGCCCTGCTCGGCGAAGGCCTCGCACACGTGGTCGGCAGCGCGCAGCGTGACGTCCGTGAACTGATCCGCACCGTGCGAGCGCAAACGCGCGACAGCAGCCTGGATCATGTGCCCGTAGCAGTAGAGCTCGTGGCCCCACTCGAGGTCGGTGTACCGGTGCTCCAGGCCGCGGTGGCCGAAGCGCGTGTTCAAGTACCCGTCGTCCTCCTGGGCATCGGCCATCCGCACGGCGATGTCCTCGATCTGCGCGTCGAACGACCCGTCCCAGGCCATCGCCTCGACCATCTTGTAGACGTCGGAGTCGGCGAACTCGCGCCCCGCCTCCGCATGCGGATCGCGGAAATTGTCGATCCACCCGAGACGAGACTCCCACGAGTAGCAGTGCGGGATGAGCTTCGCGGTGTTGAGCTCCTGGCGACCGCCCCAGAAGCCGCCCTCCAACCGGACGTCCGAAAGGGGTCGCAGAACACCGCGAGAGGGAGCGACTACTTCAGCCACGGATTGCTCCTGACGTGAAGCCCTGCACGTAGTGCCGTTGCAGGACGAGGAAGAGGATCACGCACGGCACCGCCATCACCATCACGCCGGCTTCCAGCGCGCCGTAGTCGATCGCCCCGAAGGACCGCTCGCGCATCGCCACCACCGCCACCGGCAGCGTGAACTTGTCACCGTCGCTCAACAGGATGAGCGGGGCGAAGAAGTCGTTCCAGGAGGCGAGGAACGCGAACAGGCCGACGGTGATCAGCCCCGGCCGCACCGCCCGCAGCAGGATCCGCCGCAGGGCCGAGAACGACGTGCAGCCATCCACCAGCGCCGCCTCCTCGAGCTCCCTCGGGACCGCCTCGAACGAGTTGCGCATCATGAAGATCGCGAACGGGAGCTGGAACATGATCATCACCAGGCTCAGCCCGACCAGCGAGTTCTGCAGGCCCAGCTCCCCGAGCACCACGTACAGCGGGATCAGGATCGTCGCGTACGGGACCATGAGGATCGCGAGCGTGGCGAGGAACAGGATCTCCTTGCCGGGGAAGCGGAAGCGCGCGAAGGCGTAGCCGCCCAGCGCCGAGGTCACGAGCGTCCCGACGACGGTCATCAGCGACACGGCGGCCGTGTTGAGCAGGTACGTCGCGATGCCCTCGCCGTACTCGGCCATCCGGGTGTAGTTGCCGAACCCGAAGCCGGTCTCCTGGCCGCTCCCCGCCTGCCCTTGGAACGACTCGTAGCCGCCCCACAGCAGCGGGAACAGGAAGAGGATCGACAAGGCGGCGCCCGTCGAATGCCAGCCGAGCCTCATCGGTTCCTCCCCAGCACCCGGAGCTGGACCACGTTCAACAGCACCAGCACGATCAGCAGCAGCACCGAGATGGCCGCCGCCGAGCCGAGGTCGAACCGCGTGAACCCCTCGCGGAAGATGACCATGACCATGCTCACGGTGGTGCCGTCCGGGCCGCCGCGCGTGAGGATGAAGAACTGGTCGAAGGCCAGCAGCGAGCCGGTGATGCTCAAGACCAGCATGAGCGCGATCGTCGGCCGCAGCAGCGGCAGCGTGATATAGCGGAACGTCTGCCAGCGGTTCGCGCCGTCCGACCGCGCCGCCTCGTAGACGTCCAGCGGGATCGACTGCAGGCCGGTCAGCAGGATCAGCATGTTGAAGCCGGCGAAGCGCCAGATCACCATCCCGATCGTCGAGAACAGCGCCGCGTTCGGCGTGCCCAGCCAGTTGATCGGCTCGTCCGTGATCCCGAGGTCGATGAGCAGATCGTCGAGCGGCCCGCTCTGGGTGTAGAAGGCGTAGAAGAGCAGCGAGGCGGCCGCGAAGCCGACCACGCCGGGCAGGAAGTACGCCGTCCGGAACAGCCCCACCCCGGGCCGCGAGTTCTGGACCGACAGCGCCAGCGCCAGCGCGATCCCGGACAACAGGATGGTGGTGATCGCCGTGTACTTCAGCGTGAACGTCACCGAGTCCAGGAACAGCTGGTTGTCCGGGATCTTCGTGAAGTTGTCGGGGAAGTTGAACGTCGGCGAGCCGAGGATCCGCCAGCGGTTCATCGACATCCAGAACACGACCACCAGCGGCACCAGGAAGAAGACGACGACGATCACCGCCGTCGGCGCCGCGTAGAGCATCCCGACCGCACTGCGCCGCTGGGCGAGGGAGCCTCGCACAGGGGCGCGCGTGACCAACGCGTCGATGGCCGCCCGCGTGGTCACGCCGCCCCCGGCCTCACTGCTGGGCCAGCGAGGCCGTGATGGACTCCTTGCCGCCCGAGAGCGCGGCCCCGACGTCGTCGCCGTAGACGGCGTCGCGCGCGACCTTCAGCCACGGCCCGGTCGGGTCGTTGTAGGTGGCGCCGAAGTTGAGCGAGTACGGCGTCTCGCCCTTGGCCACCAGCTCGTTGATGGTCACCACGCGCGGGTCCTCGGCCGAGTACTTGTTGTCGGCCAGGTCGGTGCGGCCGACGATGTCCTTGTTCTTGGCCAGGATCTCGACCTGCGCGTCCTCGGACAGCGTCCAGGAGACGAAGTCCCACGCCGCGTCCGCCTTCTCGGTGGTGGCGCCGATGCCGACCACGTCGCCGCCCACGAACGTCGACTCGCCGCCGTCCGGACCCGGGATCGGCGCGACGCCGATGTCCATGCCCTCGGGCATCAGGCCGAGGGTGGTGGAAGGCATCGGCATGACGCCGACGGTGCCCTTCGGGAAGACGCCGGTCCACGTCGGCCCCGCCTCGGTCTTGTTCCCGGGCGCGACCACGTCGCCCTTCACGAGGTCGTTGTAGATCTGGAACGTCGCCGCCATGTTCGGGTCGTCGATCGTCGACTCCGTCCCGTCCTCGTTCATGATGTCGCCGCCCGCGGCCCACACCGACGGCCAGAAGGTGAAGACGAAGCAGCCGGGGCAGTTGCCGCCGAAGAAGGTGCCGTAGGTCTTGCCGCCCACCTTCTCGCGGACCGTCTTGGCGTGCTCGGCGAACTCCTTCATCGTGGTCGGAGGGGTCTCGGGATCGAGCCCGGCCTTCTTGTAGAGGTCCTTGTTCCAGAACAGGACCGACAGGTCGAGCGTGTGCGGCACCGTGTACTTGGCGTCCTCGTAGGTGCCGAGCTTCATGTGCGCCGGCGCCAGAGCGTCCGCGAAGTCGAGCGCGTCGATCCGGTCCGTGATGTCCAGGTACAGGCCCTGCGAGGTGTAGTTGGGCGCGTAGATGACGTCGGACGCGAAGACGTCCGGCAGGTTCTTGCCGCCGGCTGCGGCCGCGACGCGCGCCTGGTAGTTGTCGGTCGGGATGACGGTCAGCTCGACCTGGTTCTCGTGGCTGTCGTTGTAGGCCTTGACCAGCCGCTCGCTCTGCGTCTGGGTCGCCGCCCGCGTCCACATCGTGATCGTCTCACCGGTGTCGCCGCCACTGCCGGCCGCGCCGCCGCCCTCGGGCTCGTCGTCGCCGCCGCAGCCGACGGCGAGCGCGAGGACGGCGCTCGACGCCAGGGCGGCCGCCACGCGCCATGCCTTGGAACTCATTCGGTCTCCTCCTCCTGGGTGATCACGGCGTCGAGGTCGACAACGTGAAGGTCAGTGCCTTGCTGTACCTGCCGGTCCGCAGCGGCTCGTTCGCCGCGATCGACTGCCGCAGCGCGACCGTCACGGCGTCGTTGCTGACGGGGCCTGGATAGCTCCGCAGCACGACCGGGTCGCCTCCGATCGCCGCGCCGTTCGCGTGCAGCGGCTCGCGCAGCGCGAACGAGCCGTTGACGAGCCTCCCGGTGCCCGCCGGGTCGTGCACGCTCAGCGTCGCCTCCCCCGCCGTCGAGATGACGTTCGCGCCGAGCGTCGTCTCGTAGTCGCGCGCGATGCCCGGAGTGAAGGCTCCGAGGCTCGCGGGCCCGCCCACCGTCAGCGACAGCGTCGCCGGCACCTCGCCTCCCACTTCGCCCGGCTGCTCGACGGCGATCGGAGCGAAGAGCTGGAGCTCCTTGACGCCGACCCCGTAGCCGGTCGTCGGCGTCACCATGACGCGCCAGCGCCGCGCCTCCACCGCCGGGAATCCGACGCGGTTGTAGTTCGGCGCCGGCCGGCTCTCACGCGCCGCGTCGACCCAGCCCGACCCGTCGTGGTACTGCACCGCGAACGACGCGGGCTCGCGGTACGTGTTGCCCCCCACGCCGAAGTTCTTGTTCGAGTAGAAGTAGAGCTTGGCCTCGTCGACGCGCTGCGCGACGCCGAGGTCGACCTCGAGCCAGTCCTCCGCGTTCGGCGAGCCGAGCGTGCCCCAGATCGGGTTGCGGGCGATGTACCCGCCGCCCTGCTGGATCGGCAGGCCGCTGATCGTCGCGCCGTCGACCGCGTGCTCCGGCGCCGTCGCCTGCAGCGCCGGCGACGTGGTCGTGAACGAGGCCGTGGCCGGCTTCCCGTCGGCCACGTTGAGCGCGGGGCTGCCGAGGTCGACGCCCGCCTTCTGGAACATGTCGGCCACGCGCTCGTTCCCGGCCAGCCGCACGTCGGTCGCCTCGTCCAGGCCGCCCCCGCCCGCGAACAGCACGGCCGTGTCGCTGCCGTCGAGAACCGACACGGTCCCGCCGTCCCAGCGCACGTGCGCGAGGTCGTCGACCGTGAACAGCCGCTCGCCGTCGAGGTAGGCCGAGTAGCCCTCGGGCGCGCCGTAGTGCTGCGTCCCGTCACCCGGCTTGTCCCACACCACGGTCAGGTCCGAGCCGTGGTAGCTGAGGTTGTTGACCGTGAAGTGGTCGTAGCCGACGTCGATCGGCCACAGCTCGATCGCATCGTCCAGGCGCGGCCGCACGCCGGCGATGTCGTCGACGATCATGAAGTTGTAGGCGCCGAGGATGTTGTGGTGGATCCCCGAGCGGCCCAGCGTCCGGTTCGTCGCGTTCCAGTTGAAGAAGAACTCGTTGTTGTCCGGGTAGCGGTTGTCGCCGCTGACGTACTGCGTCCAGGTCAGCCACTCGAGCAGCTTCCGGTACATGTCCGGCGTGATGTAGTCGCTCGGGTAGTCGCGCAGCGCCTTGGCGTAGAGCTGCGCCTGGAGCGTCGAGTTGATGTTCGAGAAGTTGTTGCTGCCGCCCTTGCCGGCCGCCACCGCCTCCGCCTTGTCGCGCTGGTTGGCGGTGTAGAACGGCATGATCGGGAACTCGTCGCGGTCGGCGAAGAAGCGCAGCGCGACCCGGTACTTGTCGCGTGTTCGGGCACGAGGCCCTCGGTGAACGGCGAGAAGTTCTGCTGGTCCTTCCACGGCACCAGCACGCCGCGCGCGACGTCGCGCTGCTTGAAGACCTTGCCCTCGGCGGTCGAGGACTGGACGCCCATCGTCCCGTCGCGCCCGTTGCCCGAGGAGTCGACCGCCGTCGGCCCGCCCGCCTCGTCGAACCTGTAGGAGACGACGTTGCCGGCGCCCGGCGCCGTCTGCAGCGCCGTGATCTCCTCGGCCGTCAAGGAGCGGTCATAGATCTGGAAGTCGTCGACCGTGCCGTTGAGGTTCGGGTCGCCGTACTGGGAGCGGCCGATCCAGTTGTTGGTCGTGTTGCCGAGGCTCGACGGCCGCAGCGTCATGTTGGCGTTCATCCCGACCTGCGTGCCGTTGACGTACAGGCGGCCGGTCGTCCCGCTCAGCGTGACCGCGAAGTGGGTCCACTGGCTCGCGGGCAGCGGCGCGGTGGCGTTGATGACCTGCTCGGCCGCTCCGCCGCCGCCGGTGGTGATCGCGAACCGCGGCGCGTTGCCGGCGCTCACGGTCAGGAACATGTTCACCTGGGTGCCGGTGCCGAAGTCGAACACGCGCGACCAGGTGTTGACCTGCGCCGGGTTGACCCAGGCCGAGATCGTGAAGTCGTTGAGGCTGGAGGTGATGCCGTTGGGCAGCGACACGTACTGGGCCACGTCGCCGAGCCGGACGGCGCTGCCGAACTGGCCGGGCACGCGGCCGACCTCGCTCGAGCCGGGGTCGGGCTCGAGCTGGTCGTCCCACAGGAGGGTGAGGATCGAGTCCTTGATGTCCTCGGCGATGGCGTCCATCTCGGCCGCCTTCGCGTCCTTGCCGAGGATGCGGTACGCCTCGGCGGCGGCCTTCGCGCCCGAGTACCAGAAGGCGCTCTCGGTCCGGTCCTGGGCGCCGCCGAACCAGGCCAGCGCCACCGCGTCGGCGTCGTTGCCGGTCAGCGCGCCGGCGCCGTAGGCGATCAGGTGGTTGCCGTTGCCGTCGTACTTGGCGAGCTGGCCCTTGACGTCGCACTCGGCGTAGCGGGCGAAGCGCTCGATCACCGCGCGGTCGCCGCCGTGGACCTTGTAGGCGTTCCACGCCTCGCGCGCGATGTACTGCTCGTAGGTGTTGTTCCAGTTGGCGGTGTTGCCCGGGTTGTCGGTGAACGCCGTGCACTTCGACGTCTCGCCCGAGGACACCCAGTCGCCGTAGCTGTAGAGCGGGTCCCTGAAGTACTTCAGGTCCTGCATGTGCATCGGCTGGGTGAGCTGGATCGCGTTGTTGTAACCCAGCACTCCCTCGATCGAGACCGGGAACTGGAAGTCGTTGCCCGGGATGTTCGCGTCGACGTGGTTGAAGCGGCTCAGGAACGTCCGGTAGTACGCCATCTTCTTGACGTTCTGGTCCGGGACGTCGATGTAGGGGACGTTCTCGACCCACCAGCGGTTGTACTCGCGCACCTGCGTCGCGAAGGCGGTCTCGGGGTCGTAGCCGCGGAAGCGCTCGTAGTCGGCGTCCGAGCGCGGCAGCTCGCTGGTGGTGGCGCCGAGCAGCACCTTGAGCGTGGCCGACTGCCCGGGGTCGAGCGCGATCGTCCGCGTCAGGGTGGTCCCGCTCACCGCGAAGCCGTCGCCGCTCAGGCGCGGCGTGATCGTGGTCAGGCCGTACCGGGCCGTCACGGTGCCCGTGAGCTCAGAGCCGAGTGCCGCCGGCATCGTCGCGATCGGCGAGCTGACGGAGAGCGTCCTCGTCGTCGGCTCCGTGCCCGTGTTCGTGAGTGTGAGCACCGTGACGGCCACGTTCTCGTGCGTGATGAACTTGCGCTGGGCGACCCGCAGGCCGGTCGCCGTGTGGACGCTCGACCAGTGGCTCGGGTACTGGCGGCGCTCCGCGGTGGCCTCGTCGAGCGTGGCCCCCTCGACGGCGACCGTGAAGAGGTTCTGGTTGTTGGTCGTCGGCCGCTCGCGGTAAGCGAAGCCGCCGCCGAAGCCGAGCAGGTTGCGCTGGTGCGTGTACATGTAGAGCGCGCGCCCGCGCGTGTAGAGGTAGCTGTCCTGGTTGCTGAGGAACGGCCGCTCGAGCACGCGGTCGAACCAGTACGAGCCGCCCGCCTCGGTGTCGGCGTCGTAGATCGTCTTCAGGCGGGAGCGCGCGGGATCGGCAGCGCCCGGCTCGGGCGGCACCGGCGCCGGCGAGCCGCCGTAGGTCGGCGTTCCCGGATCGATATCCGGTGGCATGCCCGGCTGGTAGTCGGCCTGCGCCGCCTGCGCGAACGCCAGGCCGATCGCGACCAGCAGCACCAGTCCCCTGCAACTGTTAGCGCTAACAGTCATCTGCGTCCCGCTCCCCCGATCGTCCCCCGACGCAATGGCACGGTCGGCCGGATGTTAGCGCTCACGGCGGCACCGTCAAGCTGGTGCAAGGGACTTGACCGCTTTGCTGTGAGCGCTAGCATGCGCGCACGCCGCTGACAGGGACGATGGCTGCCACGATGTCGACCGAATCCATGAGCACGCTCGCGAACAAGACGCCGAGGCCGCGCGCGGTCGTCATGGCGGATGTGGCCAAGCTCGCTGGCGTATCGCTCCAGACCGTCTCGCGCGTGATCAACGACAGCCCGCATGTGCGCGCGGCGACGCGGCAGCGCGTCGAGGACGCGATGCGCAAGCTCGAGTACCGGCCCAACCCGGTGGCGCGGGCGCTGGTCACGGGCCGCTCGCGCACGCTCGGCGTCGTGAGCTTCGACACGACGCTGTTCGGCCCGGCCTCGACCCTGTTCGGGATCGAGCGCGCCGCGCACGACGCCGACTACTTCGTGAGCATCGTCAGCCTCCGCTCGCTCGACCGCTCGTCGGTGATGAGCGCGGTAGAGCGGCTGCGCGCCCAGGGCGTCGACGGCATCCTCGTGATCGCGCCGCAGGAGTCGGCCAGCCAGGCCATCCTGCACCTCCCGCAGGACGTGCCGGTGGTGGCCGCCGAGGCGGGGCCCGGCGACTCCGTGCCGCTGGTCGCCGTCGACCAGGTCGAGGGCGCCCGGCTCGCCACCCAGCACCTGCTCGACCTCGGCCACCGCACCGTCTGGCACATCTCGGGGCCGTCGGACTGGCTCGAGGCGCAGGCCCGGGTCGACGGCTGGCGCTCGACGCTCGAGGCGGCGGGCGCCGCGCCCCCGCCGCTGCTGGTCGGCGACTGGAGCGCACGCGCCGGCCACGAGCTCGGGCGCGAGCTGGGCCCGGACGTCACCGCCGTGTTCGTGGCCAACGACCAGATGGCGCTCGGCGTCGTGCGCTCGCTGCACGAGGCGGGCCGCCGGATCCCGGCCGACATCAGCGTGGTCGGGTTCGACGACATCCCCGAGGCCGAGTACTTCACGCCGCCGCTGACCACCGTGCGGCAGAACTTCAACGAGATGGGCCGGCGCAGCCTGCTGCTGCTGCTCGAGCAGATCGAGAGCCGCAGCCGCGCGCCGGTCCGAGAGACGGTGCCGCCCGAGCTGATCGTGCGGGCGAGCACGACTTCGGTCGGCGGGAGTTGAGGGTGAAGGACTCCCCCCTGGATCCCTCGCTCCCGGCGACCGATGTGAGCGCTAACGGCTGCGTCGTGGGCGTCGATTACGGCACCCTGTCGGCGCGCGCAGTGGTCGTCCGCGCTCACGACGGCGAGGAGCTCGGCTCGGCCGTCCACGAGTACGCGCACGGCGTGATCGACTCGGTGTTGCCTGAGACCGGCGCCGAGCTCCCTCCTGACTGGGCGCTGCAGCACCCGGACGACTACATCCAGGCTCTCCGCGAGGCCGTCCCGGCCGCCGTGAAGGCGGCCGGGGTGGCGCCCTCGGACGTCGTCGGCATCGCCACCGACTTCACGGCCTCGACGCCGCTGCCCACGCTGCGCGACGGCACGCCGCTGTGCTCGCTGCTGCCGGACCGCCCGCACGCCTACCCGAAGCTGTGGAAGCACCACGCCGCCCAGCCGGAGGCGGACCGCGTCAACGCCGTCGCCGAGGAGCGCGGCGAGCCGTGGCTGGCCCGCTACGGCGGGCGCATCTCCTCCGAGTGGGAGTTCGCCAAGGCGCTCCAGGTGCTCGACGAGGACCCGGAGATCTACGACCGCGCGGAGCGCTGGATCGAGGCCGCCGACTGGATCGTCTGGCGGCTGTGCGGGCAAGAGGTACGCAACGTGTGCTCGACCGGCTACAAGGCGATCTACCAGGACGGGAGCTTCCCGTCCGAGGACTACCTGCGCGCACTCGACGAGCGCTTCGCCGGCTTCCTGGAGAAGCTCGACGGGCCGCTCGGCGAGCTCGGCGCCCGCGCCGGCTCGCTGACCGCCGAGGCCGCGGAGTGGACCGGCCTGCCCGAGGGGATCGCGGTCGCCGTCGGCAACGTCGACGCCCACGTCACGGCCCCCGCCGCGCGGGCCATCGACGCCGGCCAGATGCTCATGGTCATGGGCACCTCGACCTGCCACATCATGAACGGCGACGAGTTGGCCGAGGTGCCGGGCATGTGCGGCGTCGTGCAGGGCGGCGTGGTGCCCGGGCTGTGGGGCTACGAGGCCGGCCAGAGCGGGGTCGGCGACATCTTCGGCTGGTTCGTCGAGCAGGCGGTGCCGCCCGCGTACCACGAGGAGGCGCGCCGGCGCGGGGTCGACCTGCACACGCACCTGTCCGAGCTGGCGGGCGCCCTGCGCGTCGGCGAGCACGGGCTGGTCGTGCTCGACTGGCACAACGGCAACCGCTCGATCCTGGTCGACCACGAGCTGAGCGGGCTGATCATCGGGCTCACGCTGGCCACGCGGCCGGAGCACGTGTACCGGGCGCTGCTGGAGGCGACGGCCTTCGGCACGCGCAAGATCATCGAGGCGTTCGAGGGCGCGGGCGTGCCGGTGCACGAGCTGATCGCCGCCGGCGGGCTGATCAAGAACCCGGTGGTGATGCAGATCTACGCCGACGTCACGCGCCGGCACATCCATCTGTGCGACTCGGGGCAGGGTCCGGCGCTCGGGTCGGCGATGCACGCGGCGGTGGCGGCGGGCGTGCATCCCGACATCCGGGCCGCCGCGGCGGCGATGGCCTCGATCCGGCGCGATGCCTTCGTGCCGGACGAGGCACGCGCCGCCGCCTACGACGACCTCTACGTCCACTACTCCGCGCTGCACGACCAGTTCGGCCGCAACGGGCTCATGCACAGCCTGCGCCGGATGCGGAGCGCTGCATGATCGACGAGCTGCGCGAGACGGTCTGCGCGCTGCACGCCGAGCTGCCGCGCAACGGGCTCGTGGCGTGGACGAGCGGGAACCTGTCGGCGCGCGTGCCCGGCGAGGAGCTCATGGTCATCAAGCCGTCGGGCGTCATGTACGACGACCTGACGCCCGAGTCGATGGTCGTCTGCGATCTGGACGGCTCGCGCGTGGACGGCGACCTCGCGCCCTCCAGCGACGCCGCCACGCACGGCTACATCTACCGGGCGCTGCCCGACGTCGGCGGGGTCGCGCACACGCACAGCGCCTACGCGACGGCGTGGGCGGCTGTCGGCGAGCCGATCCCGTGCGTGCTGACCGCGATGGCGGACGAGTTCGGCGGGCCGATCCCGGTCGGGCCGTTCGCGCTGATCGGCGACGAGGAGATCGGCCGCGGCGTGGTCGAGACGCTGGCCGGCACGCGGTCCTCCGCGGTGCTGATGCGCAGCCACGGCGTCTTCACCGTCGGGGCCGGGCCGCGCGAGGCGATCAAGGCCGCGGTGATGTGCGAGGACGTCGCGCGCACCGTGCACCTCGCCCGCAGCCTGGGAGAGGTGACGAGCATCGGCGACGACGACGTGGAGGCGCTTCATGACCGCTACCAGAACGTCTACGGCCAGCGCTGAGCCGGGCCTCGTCGCCGAGGCGCGGCCGCGGATCGGGCTGCTCGGGATCATGCAGGAGCTCTACGACGAGATGCTGCCGGGCATCACGGAGCGCCAGGCGGGCTACGCCCAGGAGCTCGCGGACGCGCTGGCCGGCGAGGCCGACGTGGTCGTGGCGCCGCCGGCCCGCAACCGCGACGACGTCGAGCGCACGGTGCGCGAGTTCGAGGGCCTCGACGGCCTGCTGGTCGTGATGCTCACCTACGGCCCGGCCATGCGCGTCGCGCGCGCGCTGGCCGAGACGCGGCTGCCGGTCTGCCTGGTCAACGTCCAGCCCGAGGGCGAGGTCACGGCGGGCTGGGACATGGCCGACCTCACCTACAACCAGGGGATCCACGGCGCGCAGGACACTGCCAACGCGATGGTGCGTGCCGAGCGCCCGTTCCACGTGATCACCGACGACTGGCGCGCACCGTCGTTCGCCGACGCGGTCGGGCGCTGGGCGCGCGCGGCGGCGGCCGTCACCCGCTGGCGGTCGCTGCGGGTCGGCGTGTTCGGCTACGCGATGAACGGGATGGGCGACATCCGGGTCGACGTGCACACGCTGATGCGCGAGCTGGGGCCGGAGGTGGTCTCGCTCGCCCCGGGCGAGATCGTCCGCGCTGCGGTCGCCGGCGACGAGATCGCGGCGGTGATCGCCTTCGAGGACGGGCAGTTCGAGATCGACCCGCAGCTGTCGCGCGCCGAGCGCGAGGACCACGTGCGGATGCAGCTCGCGATCGAGCGCGTTCTGGAGGCGAACGGCTGTCGCGCGTACTCGACGCACTTCGGCGCGATCGCCGAGGACGGCCGCTTCTCCCGCCTGCCGCTGGCCGCCGCCTCCTCGCTGATGGCGCGCGGCTACGGCTTCGGCGCCGAGGGCGACGCCCTGACCGCCGCGCTGATGAGCGCCGCCCGCGTCCTGCTGGGCGAGACGCAGTTCACCGAGATGTACGCGATGGACTTCGCGACCGACTCGATCCTCATGTCGCACATGGGCGAGGGCAACTGGCGGCTCGCCGCCGGACCCGTGCGCCTCATCAAGCGGCCCCTGGGGATCGGCGGGCTCGACGACCCGCCGACGTTCCTGTTCCAGTACGCAACCGGGCCGGCGACGCTGGCCACGCTCGTGGCGCTCGGCGACCGCTTCCGGCTCGTGGTCAGCGAGGGCGAGATCCTCGAGCGCGAAGAGCTGCCGAAGCTGGAGATGCCGTACGGCTTCTTCAGGCCGCTGTCCGGCGTCCGCGAGTGCATGAACGCCTGGCTGCGGCTCGGCGGCCCGCACCACCAGGTGTTGAATCCCGGCCACACCGCCGGCGCGTGGGAGGTCTTCGGCGAGCTCGCCGGGATCGAGGTCGTACAGACCTAGAGCGCGAGCATCGCCGCCGCGACTTCACCGGCGGCCGCATCGGGGATCGCCGTCGCGGCCCGTTCGAGCACGAGCAGCCGAGCACCGGGGATCTCACGCGCGAGCGCTTCGCCGTTGCCGACAGGGAAGAAAGGATCGCGGCGACCGTGCACGACCAGCGCTGGGGTCGCGAGCTCGGACAGGCGCTCGCGCCACCGCGGCTTGCAGTTGAGCTTGGAGAACACCATGCCCATCTGGTTGGCCATCTGCACCGCGGGCTCCGTGCCCGGCGTACGGTCCCAGATGCGCTCGGCGGTCGCGCGCGCAGCGGCGGGGTCGTCGCCGAGGATCTCCGCGCCGCCGGCGGCATACTCCGCCACGGCGGCGCGGTCGGACCAGTCGGGCATCGAGCGTGAGAACAGCCGGTCCATCGTCGCCGCGTCATGGTCGGGCAGGTCGCCGTCAAGCCGGCCTGGAGCGACGGGCCGCGTTCCGGCGAGGGTGAGCGCCGAGAACGCGCCCGGGTGGTCCAGTGCGGCGACCTGGGCGACCATCCCGCCCACGCCGATGCCCGCCAGGTGCGCCGGCCGGTCGTCGAGCTCGCGGGCGAGCGCGGCGGCATCGGCTGCGAGATCGCGCAGCGTGTACGCCGGCGCCTTGGGATCGACGGTGGTCGACGCGCCGGAATCGCGCAGGTCGTACCGCACGGCGTGGCGCCCGCCGCGCGCGAGCGCCTCGCACAGCGCGTCGGGCCAGGAGAGCATGGTCGGGCCGCCCGCGAGCAGAACGAGCGGCGCCGCCGCGTCGCCGAAGTGCTCGACCCCGAGCGTGACGCCGCTCGCCTCGACGGTCGTCATCACTCGACGAACTGGTAGTCGGTCGCGATCCGGCCGTCGGCGGCGAGGATCACGAACTCGAGGCCGGCGCCCAGCACCTCGCCATCCGGTGAGACTCCTTCCCAGCGCCAACTGACCACATCCCCAAGGCGCTTCGCGCCGTCCCGCAACCGAAAAGACATCTGGCCGGTCGCGACGAAATCCTCGTAGGCCGAGGTCACCCTCGCTTCGAGTTCGTCGTGACCGCGCACCTGCCACGTCGGGTTGACGGCCCGCTCGTCGGCGGCCTCGTAGACCTCCTGCGTCGGCTGGAGGATGTGAATCGCATCCTCGCTCCAGAGCGCGGCGATCATCCGTCGGCGCCGGTTGGCATCGGGCTCCATCCAGACCGCCGTGTAGCGCTCGGCGAGCTGCTCTGCCTTCGTTGTTGGTTCGCTCATCTCGGTTGCGTCCTTTGCGATCGTTGCTTGTGCCGGTAACGGTCGCCGACGAACGGCGGCGTGTCGATTACCTCCGATGTGCAACGGGCCGCTCCCCATTTGGTCGGGCGCTACCGTTGGCCGATGGCCGTCCAGAGCGAGAGGGAGCCGCAGACCGTCGGTGAGCTCATCCGCTTCTGGCGCACCCAGCGGCGGCTCACGCAGATGGAGTTGGCGCTGGACGCGAACCTGTCTAACAAGCACCTGAGCTTCGTCGAGACGGGCCGCTCGCGCCCGAGCCGCCAGCTCCTCATCCACCTCGCCCAGCATCTCGACCTGCCGATCGCCGACCGCAACCGCCTGCTGCTCGCAGGGGGCTTCGCTCCGCCCTACCTCGAGCAGCCCTACGACGGCGAGATGATGCGACCGCTTCGCGAGTCGCTCAGCCGGCTGCTGGAGGCGCACGAGCCGAACCCGGCGCTGATCGTCGACGGTCTCT
The DNA here is from genome assembly GCA_963835525.1 of uncultured Solirubrobacteraceae bacterium. Classification (GTDB taxonomy): domain Bacteria; phylum Actinomycetota; class Thermoleophilia; order Solirubrobacterales; family Solirubrobacteraceae; genus DASSUW01. Next base: position 1,108,772 of record CAWIFM010000003.1, on the reverse strand, counting down.
GGAACCTGATCGAGGCCAATCAGGCCGCATCGCTCCTGTGGGACGGGGTCGACCCCGAGCTGCTCGAGCCCCCGATCAACATGCTTCGGCTCGCGGTCCACCCGGGAGGCCTCCCGAAGATCTCGTCGATGACCGCAGCGTGCAACGCGCCGCTGATAACGAAGCTGAGGCGAAGGAGCCGCGATGACGCCGATCCGGCCCTCGGCCGGCTGATCGAGGATGTCGAGTCCTATCTCCCGGACGATCCGCCGACCAGCCCCGCGACCCAGCCCGTCGTCTCGCTCAACCTGCGCACACCGCTCGGCGAGGTCAGCCTCTTCACCGTGATCGCCACCCTCGGGGCGCCGCTGGAGGTGTCGGCGGCAAACCTCGCGATCGAGACCTTCCTACCGATGGACGAGCGCAGCGCCGCGCGGCTCCGCGAGCTCAGTGACAACGCGGGAGGAGAATGACCATGCCCGCGAGGAGCGGCAGCGCGAGAGCCCGATGGAGGTTTGTCCGCATAACCTGCTGGTCGAAGAGCAGGTCGCCGGCGGCGTCTCGCCCGACTTGATGCACGCGCACCTCCACGTCGCCGTTCGGGCGGTCGGTGAAGGCGACCGGCTCTACGCGCGAGTCCAGGGTCTCCCATTGGCGGGTCCAGTAAGCCGGATCTCCTCGTGTCCCTTCACGTAGCCGCCCTCCCAGCCGTTGGGCCAGTCGACGTCCATCGTCATCCCGGCCAACGCGGTATCGATGTCGCGCGCGTTGACAGCGGCGTAGAGCTCCCGAAGGCGCGATTCGACGGTTGCAGGTGTCTTGAACAGCGCCGGGGTCTCGCCTGAGCGCTGCACCTTTCGCCTGCGCGCCGTAGTGACGGCGCGAGTGTCGTCGCTTGCGCTTATCTGAACTGGGGCCTCCGTCAAGGGCTGGCGGTGAACGGTTGTGGTCGTTGGTGTTCTCGTCGGCTCCGTGGATGCCCGGGCTTATCTGGGTCCGCGACCTGGTTCGGGTCGGTGACGTGATGGTTGATGGGTCAGTCCGGGTGGAGTGACTCCGGCCGCTCGGTCTTTGTTGGGCCGCCGCCCTTGGACGGGAGCCGCGCAAGCTGCGGGAGCTGGTCGGAAGCGCTGGGGTCATCGCAGAGTGGCGGGCGGAAGCGGAGCCGGGTGCGGTCGGGTCGTCAGTGGGTCGGGACGGGCTCCAGGGCGTCGGGGCCGAGTTCGCGTAGCACGTGGAAGGAGCGGCGGGCGAGCTTGCGCGCGATCGTCAGCGACGCGCGCGTGTGGCTGAGGCCGCGGGCCTTGAGGGCGAGGTAGTCGGCGTGGTCGGGGCTGCTCGGCCGGCAGGCTGCCAATGCGGCTTCGTAGAGCGCCCAGCGCAGGTGCGGGGAGCCCTGGCGGTTGAGCTTGCCGACCCGTGAGCGGCGGTCCGAGCGGTGCACGCCGATGTCGATGCCGGCCATCCGGACCGCCTTGCGCGAGGCCGAGAGCCGCTGCACGTCGCCGAGCTCGCAGAGCGTGACCAGCGAGGTCAGCTCGCCCATCCCGTAGAGGGCCATCAGCGCCCGGCAGCCCCTCTGGCGGCGAGCGAGCTGGCGCAGTTCACGCTCGAGCGGCGCGATCTGGCCGTCGATGGCGTCGATCATGGCCAGCGCGATCTCAATCCGTTCGCGCGCGTCCTCGGGCAGCGCCAAGCCGTCCAGAAACGCTCGCCCCGCGCGGGTGCGCAGCTTCTCCGGCGTCCCGCTGACGCCGTGGTGAAACAGCGTCGCCTGGATCCGCTGCATCCATTGCGTGCGCTCGCCGATCAGCGTGTGCCGCAGCCGCGCCCGCGAGCGCCATTGGCGCACGTGCTCGGGCGGGATCCACGCCTCCGGGAGCCGCCCGTCAGTGAGCAGTTCACGCAGCCATCGCGCGTCCTCACGATCGGTCTTGGCGCGGCGCTTGCGACCGCGCAACGCGCGCGTCTCGACGGGCTCGGCCAGATGCGCCACCGCCCCGGCGGCGACCAACGCATCGCAGACGAACAGCCAGCCCGTGCAGGCCTCCACTGCGACGTCGATCGCGCGTCCATCGAAGCGCTCGGTCCAGCGCGCGACCGCCGCCGGTGTGGCGTCGATCCGGCCGCGGAGCACCTCGCCCGACTCGGTGTCCAGCGCATCGAAGGTGATCTGCGCTCTGTGCACGTCAAACCCGGCTACGATCGCCATCGGGGCCTCCTCTAAAGCTCCGGCATTGCCACCTTGCGCGAGTCTCTCGCGCTGAGCGGGGGAGGCCCTGGTTCATGCCATCTTTGCGCGAGGAGCGCACGCGGTGTCAAGTGCTGCTGCGGTGAGCGCGAGTACGAGTTGCATCTGCTCTGAGCTAAGCCGGGCCTCTCCGTTGGGCGTGATCGGAGAGCGCGCCAGCGTGATTCATCGCTTCGGCACGAGGATCTGCGCAAGGGCGCCGCTCGAGAACCGCTCCTCTTCGACGACGTCGAGCTTTAGGTGCTCCTCCAGCTCCTCGAATGGGCTGCGGCCCGCGCCGATTGCGATCGGGACCGTCGTCAGCTGGTACTCGTCGACGAGGCCCAGGCGGGTCAGCGACGTGGCGAAGTCGGGACCGCCGTGGACCAGGACGGTTCCTTCGTCGTTTCGAGCCTTCAGGTTCGCGATGTCCGCGCCCAGGTCCCCGCCGAAGATCTCGACTGGGCCCCATTCAGCCTTCTCGAGAGTATGGGAGAAGACGGCCTTTGGCTTCTCATTCATCGCGGTTGCGATCGGGCCCTCGGACGCGGCCCAGTGCGGGCCCATGATCTCGTAGCTGCGGCGGCCCATCGCGTGAACGCCGGCCTCCTCGAGGGCGCGGCGGTTCCACTCCCCCGAGTCGTCGCCGAACCACTCGAACATCCATTCATGGGTCCCGTCGAGGCTGGTGACAAAGCCGTCGAGAGACATGACCATCTTGAGAATCACTTTTCGATCGATCATGGCGATACAGACCTACCCGATCGCGTCAACTCATCGCTCGTCGATGGATTTCCGCTGTGCAGGCTCGCGCGTCACCGGGCACGCGGGTGCCCTACTGCTGCTTTGCGCGATGGGCAGGAGCGCGTGTCGAGCTTTGGTGCGTGGCCTCCGCCGCGTCAGCAAGGCTCGGAGTCGCCCCGAGCCCAGATGCTGCGACCACGTGAGTCGTTGGCGGCATTCGTGCGCGTTCAGGGCCTCGGCTGGGGCGACGCGGCGGCGCGTACACCCATCTCGTTGTCGTAGGCGTCACCTGAGAATGCGTGGCTGTTCTGGCGGTCCGGGCGGACCTGACTGATGAACGTCGAGAAGTCGCCATGCAAGAGCATCGCCGCCTCGACGGTGCTGCTCGGGCTAGGTAGGTCGCTACTGGCAGCGCTGGCCGGTCCTGCGACGGCGAGCAGCCCCGCGATGACCGCCATGGTCACGCGAGCGCTTCTCGCACTGATGCTGGTGCTGAACATGTCCGTCGCCTCTCTCGGGGATGGCTTGCAACGGGCATGACCCCGGCTCACCGCCAGAGGTTGGTGGCTTAAGCGACCAGCTTCGGTGCTGGCACGTTCGGTGGTGCGGCGGGTAGTCGCACCGTGACGCGGAGCCCGCCGCCGTCTCGGGGCGTGAGGGTGAGGGCTCCGTCGTGCGCTTGGGTGATGCTCTTGACGATGGCCAGGCCGAGGCCGACGCCTGCGTGGTCGGTGCGTGTGCGCTTGGAGCCACGCTGAAACGGCTCGGCAAGCGTCGCGACCAGCTGTGGCGTGAGCTTCTCGCCGGTGTTCTCGACCGTGAGCAGCACGCTCTTGGGGTGAACGGTGGTCGTGACCCACACGGTGCCCTGGTCGGGCAGGTTGTGGACGATGGCGTTGTGCACGAGGTTCGTGGTCATCTGCAGCAGGAGGGCGGGTGAGCCGATGGTGGGCGTCATGTCGCCGGAGGTCTCGATGGTGAGGCCGCGCTCTTCTGCGACGGGGAGGAGCGTCTCGGTGGCTTCTTCGGCGATGAGCGACAGGTCGGCGTGCTCTCGGGCGAAGGACCGCTGGTCGGCGCGGCTGAGCAGGAGCAGCGCTTCGGTGAGGTCGATGGCTCGGGTGTTGACCGCGTGGAGGCGGTCGACGAGCTCGCCGTTGTCGCGGTTGGGATCGTTGCGGGCCACGTCGAGCAGTGTCTGCGTGACCGCCAGCGGGGTCCGCAGCTCGTGGGAGGCGTTGGCTGCGAATCTCTGCTGTTCGGCGACGTGTGCTTCGAGCCGTGCGAGCATGCTGTCGAAGGCGTCGGCGAGCTCGCGGAACTCATCGCTGCGGCCTTCCAACTGGATCCGGTGGGAGAGCGATCCGGTTGCGGCCATCCGCGCGGCGTTCGTGATGCGGGTCAGCGGGGCGAGCATCTGGCCGGCGAGAAGCCACCCTCCTACGAGAGCGAACACGAGCAGGAACGCGTACACGATCGCCGCCTTCGGAGCGAAGGCGCGGAGGAGGTCGGAGCGGTTCGGAATGCGGGGGCCGGGTCCGATCAGGACCTCGGGCACGTAGCGCAGCAGGAACACCCACACGACGGCGAGCAGCAAGGCGCCGGCGAGCATGAGGAAGCCGGCGTAGCTGAGAGTGAGCTTGAGGCGAATGCTCAAGCCGGGTGCTCTATCCACGGCCTCCTACCTCGCGCCCGGTGTCGATGCGGTAGCCGGCGCCGGCGACGGTGGCGATGATCCAGGGTTCGCCGAGCCGTTTGCGCAGCGCCGAGACGGTGATGCGCACGGCGTTGGTGAACGGGTTGGCGTTCTCATCCCATGCTCGCTCCAAGAGCTCTTCGGCGCTGACGACACCGCCTTCGGCAGCGACGAGGACTTCGAGCACGGCGAACTGCTTGCGGGTGAGCGCGACATAGCGGCCGTCGCGGTGGACCTCGCGGCGAAACGGATCCAGCCGCAGGCCTGCGATCTCTCGCACTGGTGGCCTGTGGTGGGCGCGCCTGCGGTCGAGTGCTCTGAGCCTGAGCACGAGCTCTCGGAGCTCGAATGGCTTCGTGAGGTAGTCGTCGGCGCCGAGCCCGAACCCGGAGGCCTTGTCGTCGAGACGGTCGGCGGCGGTGAGCAAGAGGATCGGCATGCCGCTGCCAGAGGCGACGATGCGCTTGGCGATCTCGTCACCGGTGGGTCCGGGGATGTCGCGGTCGAGGACGGCGATGTCGTAGGCGTTGACGTTCAGCAGCTCCAGAGCGGTGTCGCCGTCACCTGCGATGTCTGCCGCGATCGCTTCCAGGCGCAGGCCGTCGCGGATGGCTTCCGCCATGTAGGGCTCGTCCTCGACGAGCAACACGCGCATGCTCCGAGGCTAACGAGGGCGCATATCGCCGGCATATCGAAAACCACATACGTGCCGGCAACACCACGCTGCCGAGACTGGAGGGATGACCCACAGGATCCTTGTCGCCGGCCTGGTGGTCGTCTTCGCAGCGATCGCCGTGACCCTTGGCTACCAGTCGCTGGCGTCCTCGTCCTCGACGGCCGCATCGCCCACCGACCTCGTCCCGCCGCCACGACGTTCTCTGACGACGATCCGGGGTGTACGCAACCTTGATCGGGCTCTCGTCGGTGCCCTGCGCCAAGCTGCAAGTGATGCTGCGGACGACGGGGTCGAGGTGTACGTCACGAGCGGCTGGCGTTCCCCGGAGCACCAACGACAACTTCTCCTAGAGGCGATCTCGAAGTACGGCTCTGAAGAGGAAGCTGCCCGATGGGTGGCCACCCCCGAGACGTCCCCTCACGTGTCGGGAGACGCGGTCGACATCGGGCCCCTCGACGCCACGGCGTGGTTGTCCGAACACGGCGCCGAGTACGGGCTATGCCAGATCTACGGCAACGAACCCTGGCACTACGAGCTGCGCCCCGATGCCATCGATCACGGTTGCCCTCCCATGTACGCCGACCCCACGCACGATCCAAGGATGCAGCAGTGACCAGCGCATGGTTTCGTACAGTCCCGCCATGCCCGCGGTTCGTGACCACATGTCGAGCGACCTGTTATCGGTCGAGACCAACGTGTCGATCATGGAGGTCGCCCAGAGGATGGTCGACCGCAACGTCGGCGCGGTGCTCGTGCTGGACGATGGCCGGCTGGCCGGGATCCTGACCGAGCGCGACGTCCTGCGCGCCGTCGCGCGCGGTCTCCGCGACACCACGCGCGTCGGGGACTGCATGACGGCGAATCCGGAGACGATCGCCCCCGACGACACGACCGAGCACGCGGCCGTCCTGATGCTCCACGGCGGCTTCCGCCATCTGCCCGTGGTCGAGGGCGACGATCTCGTGGGCGTCATCTCGATCCGCGACCTGGTGCCACCGCTGCTCGAGGACACGTCGCCGCGCGGCGTCTGAGAGCCACGCGAACCAGCCCGGTCAGCCGAAGTGCATGCCGGCGGCGATCTCGCCGACGATGATCGCGGCGACGACCCAGTCGACGACCATGCAGAACGGGGGCCACCATCGCGTGTTGGCGACGAAGTGGCTTCGGTGCTGCCAGAGGTCCTTGAGCCCGTGGCCGGCGAGCCCGGCCACGAGCAGCCACGGTGATCCGGTCACGGCCGCTGCAGCCACGATGACGAACGCGAAGGCGACGCCGCTCTCGACGGCGATGACCTTCGTGCGTCCGTCGGCGACGGCGAAGCCGACGTAGACCGCGGCGATCACCGCGAGCCCGAGCGCGTAGACGGTCGCGCTGTCCAGCCACCACAAGGCCAATGGCGTGGCCGCTTGGAGCACGCCGACGACGATCCCCCACAGCACCGGCGCGCGTGGTGACGGCTGTGACGCGGTGGCTGCCTGCTGAGTCATCGCTGGGCGACACTTTCGCACCGCCGACACGACGTCGCGAATGGCGGGCTACGGCCGCGTGCGCGACTTCGTCGAGTTGTATCCGCTGCGCAATCGGGGCTGGCCCTGGCCTGAGGACTCGGGGGGTCTGACGACTTCTTCGCTTATCCGCAGATCGGTCATCGGCGCACCCGATAGCGCACGTGGAGCACCCGGTTGCCTTGGATCACCACGTCAGGATCCTCCAGCAGGTGCTGGGCGTCGACCGACCCGAAGTAGCGCTTGCCCGAGCCGAACACCACGGGCGCGACGTCCATCCTGACCTCATCGACGAGCCCTGCGGCGAGCACCTGGCCGCCGGCGTCGCCGGCGGCGACCTCGACCGTGCGGTCGCCCGCGAGCTCCTGTGCCTTGGCCATGGCCGCCTCGACGCCGTCGACGAAGTGGAACGGCGCCTCGGGGCGCCAACCCTCGGGCGCCGGTCGGTGCGACATGACGACCACGTGCTCGATCCCGGCCGGTGGCGTGCCGCCCCAGCCGTCCGTCAGGTCGAAGACGTGACGGCCCACGAGCGTCACTCCGATCTCGTCCCAGTACGCCCTGGTGTACGTGTAGGACACCTGCGACACCTTCAGCTGCCCGGTCTCGTCCAGCGGGACGTCACCGCTGGACAGCCAGTCGAACAGCGGGCCGGGCTGATCGTTCTCGTCCGCGATGAAGCCGTCCACCGACACGCTGCTGTACAGGACCACCTTGCCCATGGGCTCTTCCTCCTCTGCTCGAGAAGCGCCCATCATGGCGTCCCGGAAGTGGCAAGTCTTGTAGAAAATCAATCGGCCGGCAGCAGTCCGACGTCGAGCGCATGGCCGGGATGCTCGCGCCGGAACTGCCGCCGCACGTCGAGGTACCGAGTCGGGGTAAGCCCCGTGAACGCCCGGAAGTCGTGACCGAAGTGGGCCTGGTCGTAGTAGCCGGCGCGACCGGCGAGCTCGAGCCAGTCGACCGGTCCGGCGGGATCGATCGCGCGCCGATGACCTCCTTGAACCGCTGCGCCAGATGGGTGCTGCTGACGCCGGCCGCCACGCTCAGATCGCCGATCGCGACCGCTCCCGTGGCCGCCGCGATGACGCTACTCGTGTGGCGGACCAGCCGCAGGCCGGCGGTCTCACCGACCCGCCGCATCAGCTCGTCCTCGAGCAGCATCAGCATCTCCTGCGGCCCGGCCGCCGTAGCCAGCCGGTCTCGCAACTCCGCGATGGTGGGGCGGCCCCAGACCTCCTCCACCGTCACCGGCCGGTCGCGCAGCTCGACCGCAGGCAGCGATAGGAACGGCGCCAACCCCCACGGCTTGAAGTGCACGCCGACCGACCGGGTCGCTGCTGGGTAGCCGAACTCCATGGCGCGGCTGAGCGTGGTAAGCACGACGCCGTCGACGTACTCGGCCGCCTCCATGTCGGTGCCGGCGCGGATGCGGAACGGCGCCCCGAGGTTGACGATGAGCACCGCCGACGGCATCGGGTGCGTCGCGGCACTCTGGACACGTACTCCACGAGTTCCAGCATCGCTGACGGAAGGGCGGGCCGCCAGGTCGCCTAGAGGATCAGCTTGCGCTCCATGAACTTGATCGCGAGCCGCCAGCCGACGAAGGCGAAGCCGACGAGGAAGGTGACGTGCCAGACGTCAATCCAGCCCTCGAAGCCGAAGACGGCGTGGCGGACGAGCTCGACGCAGTGGTAGAGCGGGTTGATGTGCCCGAGGATCTGCGCCCACTGCGGCAGCCCGTCGAGCGGGAAGAAGGTGCCGGCGACGAGGAACATCGGCGTCAGAAGGCCGCTCTGCCAGTAGGAGAAGCTCTCGATCGCCTTCGCCTTGGCGGCGATGAAGATGCCGAACACGGCCCAGCCGAAGCCCGCGAGCGCCGCGATGAACGGCACGAGCAGCATGCCCCACGCAGGGTCGAGCCCGAAGAACATCGCGACGATCATCGGCACGCAGCCGTAGACGCCGGTCCGCGCGGCGATCCACATCGCCTCGGCCGTGACCAGCTCCTCGGTGTCGACAGGCGCCGCGAGGATCGCGTCGTACGTGCGCTGGAACGCGTACTTGACGTAGGTCGAGTACATCGCCGGGAACGCGCCCGAGAAGAGCACGGTGGTGGCCACGATGCCGGTGCCGACGAACTCGATGTACTCGTAGCCGGCGACCTCGCTGACCAGAGAGCCGAACCCGAAGCCGAAGGCGAGCAGGTAGATGGTCGGGTCGACGGTCGACGAGAACGTCGACGAGCGCCAGAACGACGAGAAGTTGACGACCTCGCGGACCATGACGCCCATCAGGGCCGCGCGCTCGAGCCGGTGGAGCCGGCGGCGCGGTGCGGTGGCAGCGACGGTGGCCATCAGGAGATCTCCTCGCCGGTCAGGAGGACGAACACGTCCTCGAGGTTGGTCACGCGGCGCTCGCCGTCGAGGTCGTCGGCGCCGCCGTTGGCCTGCAGGATCGCGATCGAGGTGCCGGTGCGGCGGGTGCGCCAGCCGCGGTCGCGGGCCACGACCTCGACCTCGGTGAGCCGCGACGGCGACCCGTAGACCTCGATCGCCTCGGGCCCCGCGTACTCGGCGATGAGCTGCCGCGGCGGGCCGACGGCGACGGCCTTGCCGTGCGACATGATCGTCACCTCGTCGCAGAGCCGCTCGGCCTCCTCGATGTAGTGCGTGCTCATCAGGATCGAGACGCCCTCGGAGCGCAGCCGGTCGATGAGCGCCCACAGCTCCTGGCGCACCTGCGGGTCGAGCCCCACCGTCGGCTCGTCGAGCAGAAGCAGCTGCGGCTCGTGCAGCAGCGCGCGGGCGATCAGCAGCCGCCGGCGCATGCCTCCGCTGAGCTGGTCGACCTTCGAGTCGCGCCGCGGCGTGAGGTTGGCGATGGCGAGCGCCCGCTCGATCGCGTCCTTGCGGCGGGCCGTCGTCACGCGGTAGAGGTGGGAGAAGACGAGCAGGTTCTGCTCGACGGTCAGCGACACGTCGAGGTTGTCGAGCTGCGGCACGACGCCCATCGCCGCGCGGGCCTGCTTGGAGTCGCCGGGCAGCCGGTAGCCGAGGATCTCGATCTCGCCCTCGTCGGCGATCACCTGAGCCGTCAGCGCCTTCATCGTGGTGGACTTGCCGGCGCCGTTCGGGCCGAGCAGGCCGATGCACGTCCCGACCGGGACGTCGAGGTCCAGGCCGTCGACGGCCGTCAGCGCGCCGAAGCGCTTGACGACGCCGCGAAGCCTGATCGCGTACTCATTCGTCATCGACGCTAAGACTGTCGCTCGGCGCGGCGGTCATCGGTAGGGCTAGCCGGTGTCTGCTCAGGCCGGCGCTTCGTTCATCGCAGCGGCGAGCAGGAGATCCTCAGGACGTCGCACTCCTCGACGCGGCCCTGGATCCACTCGCGCGGCACCGGGCCCCAGAAACGGCTGTCGTCGGAGGCGCCGCGGTTGTCGCCGAGCATGAAGTAATGGCCGTCCGGCACCGTGATCGGCCGGCGGAAGTTGCAGCCCTCACCGCCGCCGCAGTCGGCGATGTAGGGCTCGTCGGCGGGCTCGCCGTTGCGGACGACGCGGCCTTCGCGGAGGGCGATCCGGTCGCCCGGGCCGGCGACGACGCGCTTGATGAAGGACACGTCGGCGCGCCGCTCCGACGGCTGGGCGCACATCTGGCCCACCCGCGGCTGGGTGCCGCCGCACTCGATGCCCTCCTCCGCGCTCGCGGGCGGGTGGTGGATGACGATGTCCCCGATCTCGGGGGAGGCGCCGTCGTAGGCGCCCTGGTTGAGCGTCAGGCGGTCGCCGATCTGCACCGTCGGGACCATCGTCTCGGACGGCACGCGGTAGTCCTTCGCGTCCATGCCGAACGTGCGCAGCAGGACCCCGGCGACGAGCAGCACGCCGACCACGCCCAGCAGGCTCAGAAGCACGACGGTCCGGCGGCGCATCCCGCCGGTCAGGCTACGCCCGCGTCTATGAGCAGGCGCCAGACGTCCGCCTGGTCGATGACCTCGACGCCGAGCTTCTCGGCCTTCGCCGTCTTGGTCGCGCCCACGTTCTCGCCCGTGATCAGCATGTCCGTGCTGGCCGACACCGACGAGGCCGTCGTCGCCCCGGCGCGCTCGGCCAGCCGCTCGAACGCCGGCCGCGGCACCTTCTCGCCGCTGCGCGGATCGGCGAGGGTGCCGGTGATGACGACGGTCTTGCCGGCCAGCGGGGCATCGCCCGCGACCTTCGGCGGCAGGTCCTCGTCGAGCACGTCGAGGTTCACGCCGCGCTTGCGCAGCCGCTCGATCTCCTCGCGAGCTCGGCCGAGGTGCTCGTGCAGGCTGGCCGCCACCTTCGGGCCGACGTCCTCGACCTGCTGGAGCGCCTCCTCGCCCGCCTCGGCGACGTCCTCGAGACGCTCGAAGCCCGCCCGGCAGAGCTTCGCCGCCGTGCCCTCCGACGCCATCGGGATCGACAGGCCGATCAGCGCACGCCGCAACCCGACGCCGCGGCTGCGGTCGATGGACTCGATCATGCGGTCGGCGGAGATGTCGGCGATGCGCTCGAACTCGAGCAGCCGCTCGCGCGTCAGCGCGTAGAAGTCGGACGGGCGCTCGAGGATGCCGGCCTCGTTGAGACGCTCGATCCACACCGGGCCGATGGCGTCGATGTCGGCGGCCGCGCGCGAGGCCCAGTGGATCAGCCGCCGCACGGTCTGCGCGGGACAGGCGACGTTGGTGCAGTAGAGCTCGCGGCTGTTGCCCTGCTCGGTCAGCGGCTGGCCGCACGACGGGCACTCCGACGGCGGCTCGACCTCACGTTCTTTGCCGGTCCGCTTGGAGGCGTCGAGCACCCCGGCCACGAACGGGATCACGTCGCCCGCGCGGCGCACCAGCACGGTGTCGCCGATCCGCACGTCGCGCGCGCGGATGACCTCCTGGTTGGCGAGCGTGGCACGCGTCACCGTCGTACCGCCCACGAACACCGGCTCGAGCACGGCGACCGGCGCCACCTTGCCGATCTTGCCGACGTCCCAGATCACGTCGGACAGCAGGGTGGTCTTCTCCTCGGCCGCGAACTTGAAGGCGAGCGCGCCGCGCGGGCTGTTGGCGCGCGTGCCGGCGGCGGCGTAGGCGTTGCGGTCGGCGAGCCGGAGCACGGCGCCGTCGAGGTCGTAGTCGAGCTCGTTGCGCTCAGCCTCGATCGCCTCGATCACCTCTTGCGCCTCGGCCGCGTCCTCGGTGTGGCGCATGCCGGCGGCGTAGAAGCCGAGCGTCTTCAGGCCCTCCTCGAGATCGGCGGCCGCGCCCTCGTCGGTGTCGAGGTCGAACGCGAAGAAGCGCAGCTCGCGCCCGGCCACGGTCGCCGGGTCCTTGGCCCGCACCGTGCCCGCGGCGGCGTTGCGCGGGTTGATCAGCGGCTTGTCGGGGTGCGCCTCGTTGTAGGCCGCGAAGGTCGAGCGCAGCATCACGGCCTCGCCGCGGACCTCGACGCGGCCGGACGCGTCGATCCGGTCCGGCACGCCGTCGGCCAGCGCGCGCACGAGCACGGTCACGTCGTCGCCCGTGGTCCCGTCGCCGCGCGTCACCGCGCGGGCGAGCCGCCCGCCCTCGTAGACGACGGCCAGCGACAGCCCGTCGAGCTTGGGCATCACGATCACCGGCTGGCCGGGGAAGCGGGCGAAGAACGCCTCGACCTGCTCGGCCTTCGTGGCCTTCTCGAGCGACAGCATCGGCCGGCTGTGGCGGACCGGGGCGTGAAGGACGGACGGCGCGCCGACCTCCTCGAGCGGGTTCGGGTCGGGCGTGAGGTCCGGATGCTCGGCGATCAGCGCGCGCAGCTCGTCCTCGAGCTGGTCGTACTCGGCGTCGGCCACCTTCGTCTCGCCCACGTAGTAGGCCTCGCGCAGCTCGGTGAGGCGGGCCGCCAGCTCGTCGATGCGCTCTTTCATGCCACCGGGATCTCAGCATGCAGCCGCGTGCCGTGCCCGGCCGGGCTGTCGAGCCGCAGCGTGCCGTCGAGCGCCGACAGGCGGTCCGCGAGGCCGCGCAGGCCGGACCCGCCGGCCGCGTCGGCACCGCCCACGCCGTCGTCGGTCACTTCGACGGTGACGCTGCCGTTCAAGCGCCGGACGGCGACCGTGGCCTGCGTGGCCTGCGCGTACTTGGCGACGTTGGTCAGTGCCTCGGAGACGACGAAGTAGGCCGCGCTCTCGACCGGTCCCGGCAGCCGATCGCTCTGCACGTCCAGCGTCACCGGCAGCGGCGCGCGCAAGGTGAGCGCCTCGAGCGCCGGCTCGAGCCCGCGGTCGGTGAGCACCGCCGGGTGGATCCCGCGCGCCAGCTCGCGCAGCTCCTCGAGGCTGGTGTGCAGCTCCTCCTGCGCCTGGTCGAGCAGTTCGGCGAGCTCGCCGTCCGCGCGCTTGCGCGCCGACCGCAGCAGCAGGGCGAGCGCCACGAGCCGCGACTGCGCGCCGTCGTGCAGGTCGCGCTCGAGCCGCCGGCGCTCGGCATCGCCCGCCTCCACGATCCGCGCCCGCGACGCCCGCAGCTCCTCGACGAGCTGCGAGATGGTGCTGCGCAGGAGGCCGCCGACGAACGCGAACGGGGTCAGCCAGGCCGAGATGAAGGCGGCCCAGAACGCGGCTTCTCCGGCGCCCGCGCGCGCCACCGTGACGAGCAGGAAGGTCAGCAGCGCGGTGACGTAGACCGGCGTGCGCTGGAGGCGCAGGAACGGGTCGGCCTCGCGCCAGCGCTGCGCGGCGCGTACCACCACGATCAGGAACAACGTGCCGTAGAGCACCGGGCCGAGCGCGAGCAGGACCGACGCCAGGTCCTCGTTCCGCTCGATCAGCAGGACGTTGGTCGGGCACTGCGGGCAGTCGAGGTCCTGCGGGGCGGCGAACAGCAGGCCGGGAACGAAGGACAGCGGGAAGACGAAGTAGCCGGCGATCACGATCGCGCGGTCGAGCCGGGTGTCGATCTCGCCGCTCGGGAACGTCATCCCGAGGTGCAGGAAGAAGGAGCCCCAGAGCGCGCCGGCGGTGAGGCCGATCGTGTAGACGAGCGCGTTGTTCGACGACTCGAGCGTCGACAGCAGCCAGGCGAAGCCGAGCGCCACGAGCAGGCGCCCGGTCTTGTTCTGCGGGTCGCGCCGCCACGCCCACAGGCCCGTGCCGATGAACCCCCAACCGACCGCCGGGCCGAAGATCGCGAACGCGGCCTTGGCCTCCTGGTGGTCGCTCGCGAGCACCATGACCGCGACCCCGACGCCGGCCAGGACGGCCACGACGGCGATCGCGCGCAGCAGTCCGGCGCTCGGGTTGGTCACCCGGTCAGTATTGCCACAGACGGGTGCAGCAGCGGCACCACGCCCTCCCAGCCCGCCTTCAGGACCTCGACCAGCGACGGCGCGGTGATCACCGTTGCCCGCCCGGCGGGGCGCGGCGCGTGCTCGGTGTAGCCGCCCGGCGTCCAGCGCAACAGGGCGTCACCCAGCACCAGCCAGGGCTCGCCCGCGTGCAGGACGAAGGCGCCGTCCGGGGGGTCGCTCGCCTCGTGGTGCTGAAGCCGCTCGCCGTGCAGCTGCAGGTCGATCGCGTCGGCTCCGGGCGGCCCCGGCCACAGCTCGTTGAAGCGGTTGTAGTCCTCGCGCCGGCACAGCGCGCACGGGCGGTGCCCGGCGGCGAAGGCGGTCGCCTCGTCGAGGAAGAAGAGCTCAGTGAACCGGCCGGGCTGCATCAGCGGCGAGCGGTGCCAGCCCTTGAACTCGAGCCGGCAGGCGATCCAGCGCCGCGTCGCGGAGCGGCGCCGGATGCGGCCCTGCTCGTCGTGCAGGCAGCCACGGTTGCCGTAGACGAGCCCGCGCTCGGGCGTGGCGATCAGCTCGCCCAGCGGGGTTACGCGGTTCTGTCGTGGCACGTCGCGCCCAGCCACAGCAGCCGGCCGGACCGCAGCAGCATCTCCACGATCGGCTCCGATGGCCTCGTCGGGTGCCGGGCGGTCAGGCACTGGTTGAGCCACACGCCCTCGATCAGGCTCGCGACAGCACCCGCGAGATCATCGAGCGTCGTGCCGTCACGCAGCTCGAGCTCGAAGTGCTCCAGCGCGCGGCCGAGCTCGCGGCCGAGCCGGTCGATCCACTGCGTGTGCTCGTCCATGCTCGGCCCCTGGACGCGCTCGCTCCAGATCCCGTAGGGCACGGTGCTGAGCCACAGCGCCCACAGCGTCCCGTAGCCGACGGCCGGCTCGCCGCCGTGCTGCGGCCCGCGCTCGGACTCGCCGGTGAAGAAGGCGTCGAGCCAGGCACCGGCGTCCGGGAAGTCGTCCGGCGCCGGGTACTCGATCAGCTCGATCCAGTCGCCGACGCTGAGCACCAGCCCCATCGTCTCGGCCTGGAACGCGGCCTGGCTGCCGAACAGGTTCGTGATCGCGCCGCGCGTCTTGTCGTCGTGGGCGGCGACGGCGTTCGCGTCGAGCCGCGCGAACGGGCCGATCGGGATCGCCTGCTCGTCGAGCAGCTCCGAGTCGCGCTTGATCTGCTCGAGCACCTTCAGCTCGCCGATCTCCACGTATCGGCGCCGCGCCTCGTCCTTTGAGAGCGTCGACCGTTCGGCCACGGCGGGCACTGTACTTGACGTGGCGGCCGTACATACGTACCGTACGTATCTACGTACGTACGGTACGTACGCTCGAACGAAAGGCCCGCCGTGTCTGCTCCGTCGGTCGCCGTCGGCTGCCCCACGCTCCGCCGCTGGGGCATCACCCTCACCGCCACCGCCGCCTCGACCTACGCGCTCGACGTGTTCGCCACCGCGGCGGGCCTGGCCCTCGCCGCGACGCACCTGCAGCGCGGCGTCGACTACGCGGTGTTGCTCGCGTTCCTGGCAGCGACGTACATCGCCTGGGGCGCCGGGCTGCGCGTGAACCTCGCCGCCAACGCGAGGCTGCTCGAGCGGACGGGCACCAGCACGAACGCGCTCTCGAAGGCCGCGTACGACCTCGTCCGGACGCGGAGCGTGCGCGCCCGGCGGTTCGCGGCCGGCACGGGCTACGTCGTGACCGAGCTCGCCAAGGAGATCCCGTACTACGCCGGCGCCACCGCCGTCCTGCTCACCGACACGATGACCGCCAAGGACGCGATCGTCTTCCTCGGCGGCGCGAACCTCGGCGCCGCCGCGTACGAGTACGGGCTGGCCGGCCTCACGCGCGCCTTCCTCGATCGCGGCTACGCGTCGTTCGACCACGACTGGCTGCCGGGCGAGTACCTGGCCGACTACTACAGCGAGATCGCGCCGGACGAGCTCGAGACGATCCCGTTCTTCGTGGATGCCATGCGCGAGACCGAGCAGGACGCGCCGGTGCTCTTCTTCGGCGTCGGCCCGACGCTGCACCACGTCTTCCTGGCCGCCCCGCACGCGTCGGAGATCCACCTGGCCGACTACCTGCCGGCCAACCTGCGCGAGATCGAGCGCTGGCTCGCGCGCGAGCCCGGCGCCCACGACTGGCGGCCGTTCGTGCGCTACACGCTCCAGTGCGAGGGGATCGAATCCCCGACCGACGCCCAGGTCGCCGAGCGCGAGGAGCTCACCCGTGCCCGGATCACGCGGCTGCTGGAGGTCGACGCGCGGCGCCCGGCGCCGCTCGAGGAGCGCTACGCGACTGTGGTGAGCGCGTACTGCGCGGACTCGGCGACCGAGGACCGCGTGGTCTGGGAGACCTTCATGGAGCACATCTCGGGGCTGGTGCGGCCGGGCGGCGTGTTCGTCACCGCGGCGCTGCGCCGGTGCCGCCACTACGTCGTCGGCGGCAAGCGGTTCCCCAGCGCGGATGTCGACGAGTACGACGTCCACGCCGTGCTCGCGCGGCGGTTCGAGCACCCGACCGTCGAGGCGCGCCGGCTCGCCGAGCACGCCACGCAGGGCTACTCGGGCATCGTGCTCGCCTGGGCTCGCTGACGGTACGGGTAACCGCACCCCCTCACTGAGGTTCGCCCTGCTGCCCATTCGTGGGATCCCGTCTGTCGCCCGCGCCATGTCGGTGGAACCCTCGAACGCATGACTTATGTGAGCGTGGACGCGAGCGCGGTCCGGGATGCGATCGGCGGCAGGGTGTACGTGGCCGGGGAGAGCGGATACGAGTCGGCGCGCCTGCCGTGGCAGCGCCGGCTCGATCCGCATCCGGCGCTGATCGTCGAGGCGGCCAACGCGAGCGACGTCCGCACCGCGGTGCGCTTCGCGCGCGAGCACGACCTGCCGCTCTCGGTGCAGTCCACCGGCCACGGCGTGGTGCGAGTGCCCGACGGCGGTCTGCTGCTGAAGACCAACCCGATGAGCTCGGTGGCGGTCGACGCCGGCCGCCGCGTCGCCCGCGTCGGGGGCGGCGCCCTCTGGAGCGACGTGATCGCCGCCGCGGCACCGCACGGTCTGGCTCCGCTCTCGGGCAGCTCCCCGACGGTCGGCGTGACGGGCTACACGCTCGGCGGCGGCACCGGCTGGCTGTCGCGCCTGTACGGCTTCGCCGCCGACAACGTCGTGCGCGCCGAGGTCGTCACGGCCGAGGGCGAGCTCGTCACGGCCTCCGCGGCCGAGAACCCGGACCTCTTCTGGGCGCTCAAGGGCGGTGGCGGCAACTTCGGCGTCGTGACCTCGCTCGAGTTCACGCTCTTCCCGGTCGCGAGCGTGTACGCCGGGGCGGCGATGTTCGACCCCGGCCGCGCGGCCGAAGCGCTCGCCGTCTACCGCCAGTGGGCGCTCGACGAGCCCGACGAGTCGGGCACCGCGCTCGTGGTGGCCCAGATGCCGCCCGCGCCGCAGCTTCCCGAGCCGGTCCGCGGCAAGCGCATCCTGATGTTGCGCGCCTTCTACGTAGGCACGGCCGAGGAGGCCGAGCGCGCGCTCGCGCCGCTGTATGAGGCGGCCGGCACGCCGCTGCTGAACGGCATGCGGGAGACGAGCTTCCCCGACGCCGCGGCCATGATGCCCCCGCCCCCGCCGGCGATCTCCGAGATGCACATCGAGCTGCTCCGGGAGATCCCCGACGAGGTGGTCGACGCGGCCGTCGAGGGCGCCGATGGCGTCATGGGCATCGAGCTGCGGCACTGGGGCGGCGAGATGGCGCGCCCGGGCGAGGACGCGGGCCCGATCGGCCACCGCCACGTCCCGTTCTCGGTCGTGGCCGGCGGCCAGGCCGAGACACCCGAGGACGCGGAGCGCATGATGGCCGGCGTGCGGACGATCGCGGACAAGCTGCGGCCGCACTCGACCGGCGGCTCGTTCCTGAACTTCCTCGGCGATTCCGCGCGGACGGCGAACGCGTACACGGACGGCGACTACGCGCGGCTGCGGCAGGTCAAGTCCGCCTACGACCCGGACAACGTGTTCGCGGCCAACCACAACATCCCGCCGGCCTAGGCGAACCCCTGATGCGGCGTCATGCCGCCGGCTCGATGCTGGCGGCATGACGACCAGGCTCCTCGCACTCCTCACGCTCGCGCTCTCGCTGGTGGCTGTGCCCGCCGCCACCGCCGCGCCTCCGAAGAAGAAGGAGTGCATGACCCGCCAGTTCAGCGACTACAAGGTCCTGCGCGCGGGGAGCGCGCGGGTGCTGTACGCGCCCGGCGGGCGCAGGGCGGCCGCGAAGGTGGCGGGCTACGTGCGCGAGACGTACCCGAAGTTCAAGGCGCTGCTCGGTCGCGTGCCGCCGTCCGACGCGCGCGAGCGCTGCTTCCACGGCCCGAACGGCAAGCTCGACGTCTACGTCACCAAGGCGAAGCGCTTCGGGAGCTTCAAGCCGCCCAAGACCGCGATCGCGTTCGTGCACCCCTACGTGCGCGAGGAGGTCTGCCTGCCGAGGAAGCCGGTGTTCGCGGTCGTCCGCCCGGGCGTGCGGCCCGCCGTGGTCGCCCACGAGCTGTGGCACGCGTTCCAGGCCGCGTACGCCACCAAGCAGGAGTGCCAGGCGTACTCCACCTGGAGCGAGTCGATGGCGACCTGGGCGGGCGACTACGCCTATCCGACCGACGACGTCGAGCACTCGAACGACAGCGCCCTCAAGCGGCCCGACGTCCCAGTGCACTACTGGGGTTACGCGACGTGGGTGTTCCCGCTGTACCTCAGCCGGACGCTCGGCCCCGACGTGATCCGGGCGATCGAGGAGTCGCGCGAGAAGCACCCCACCGACGTCCACATCGATCAGGCGATCCCCGGCGGCATCCGCGAGCGCTTCCCCGACTTCTCGCTCTTCGCCTATAACCAGGCGCCGGCGCCCGCGAGCTACACGCAGTGGGACCGGCTCGCGACCGTGCCGCCGGCCCCGTCGAAGGCGCTCGTCAAGGGCGACAACCCGCTGCCGATGGAGACGCTGCTCGTGCTCTCGCGCGAGTACCGCCACATCCAGGTGGACGACGACAGCCTGCGCAAGATCGAGTTCCACAACCCGGCGGCGGCCGACCCCGACCTGCACGTGCGCGCGCTCGTGCGCCGGGCCGACGGCAGCTGGACGACGGAGAACTGGGACGGCAGGACGACGGTCGAGTTCTGCCGCGACCAGCCGGGCCAGGACGTGCGCGAGGTGATCCTCGCCTACTCGAACTCGTCGTTCGATCGCAAGCTCAAGCCGGAGACGCGCTTCCAGGCCGAGGAGTCGTGCTCAATGCGCTTCCGCGTCCTGTCCGCGAACGTCCAGTACCAGACCGACGCCTCGGCCGATCACCTCCTGTGCGGGCGCCAGTCCGGCCGGATCTCGTTCAGCGGCAGCGGCAACGCGCCGTACCAGCACGTGACGAACGAGCTCGAGACCAGGTACGGGCAGATCGAGGGCTCGATCGGCGCCAAGGCGGTCGCCGGCTGGAGCGGCCATCACGTCGAGGGCTGCAAGATCGGGTCGGACGGGCTCGAGCCGTGCAGCGCCGACCTGCCGCCTGTCAGCCCGCGGCCCGACGGCATGTGGGGGGTCAGCTTCGCGGTGACGGGCGGCGCGAACGACGCCGACTGGACGCTGCACTGGGCGTTCGACGATCCGTCGGTCGGCGGCATCGACGCCTCGTCCGATCAGTGCTTCGTCTTCATCGCCGGGCAGTTCGACCAGAAGGTGTCCGAGCGCCGGGTGCCCCGCTCGACCTTCCTGCAGACCGAGCCGTTCACGCTCACCTTCGAGGGCAGCGGAACCGCGACGAGCCCGGTCATCCCGAACGCCGCCCTCAACCACGAGTGGCGCTACTCGCTGACGATCCAGCGCGTGCTCTGACCGTGTCCGCCCACGCCACGGCGACGACGACGGCCGTCGCCGCCGTGGCCAGAACCAGCGCCGAGGTGGCGGAGGCGAGCGGGATCAGCGCCGCGAGGGCGACGAGCGCGGCCGCGCGGGTGCGCGACCACGACCCCCACATGGCCCGCTTGAACAACGCGGCGCCGGTGAGGAACAGCGCGGGGCCGAGCAGGATCGTCGCCGCGGTCGCGGTGTCGACGCCGTCGGTGGGATGCGCGAGCGTGAGCTCGTCGGCCGCCGCGACGACGATCACCCCGGCGACCATCGGGATGTGGCAGTAGGTGTAGGCGACCAACCCGAGGCGGCCGGGATCCCGAGACCGGGCGATGACTCCGCGCGCCAGCTCCGCGCCGCGGTCGAAGTAGATCCACCAGAACGCGGCGGTGCCCACGAAGGCCACGACGAAGGCGGCCACCGTGGCCACCGACCCCGGCAGCTCGCCGAACTGCCCGCCCGTCACGAGGATCGACTCGCCGAGCGCGATGATGATGAACAGCTGGCAGCGCTCGGCCATGTGCTCGCCGGAGATCGTGTACTCGAGGGTGCGGGTGTGGCCGTGCCCCGGGACGGGATAGCCGACCGTGACCGCGGTGTACTCGATCAGCACGGCGACCGCCCACAGCGCGAGCCGCGCGTCCTCGGAGGCCAGGGCTCCCGCCACGAGGCTCACGAGCGTCAGGCCGAGCAGCGCGAGCCGGACGGGCACGGCGTTCGGCTCGAAGAAGTTCGTGCCCCACGTCGTGCCGCTCCAGGCGGCCCACACCGCCAGGCCGAGGACCAGCGTCTCGGCCGCGCCGCGCAGCGTCAGGTGCTCGATCAGGTGGTGCGTGAGCTGGACGACCGCGAGGACATAGACCAGATCGAAGAACAGCTCGATCGGCCGCGCCTCGGGTCCGCCGTCGCGCAGCAGGCTGTCGCTGTTCGCGCGCACGTGGCGCGCATCATCGCCTAGTACATCCGGTCGTGAGTACCGCGCGGGCGGGGTCCTCTGGCCGCCCTGCCCGATGCGCGAACGTCAACTGCGGCTGGGTAGGAGGCTGGGGAGCCGGCCGCGCGGCAAGCATCCTGCCTAGGGGTCGAAATACGACCCTTAGGCAGGACGCTTCGAAGAAAACCGCCCCGCCGGCCTCCCCGCTTCCCTACCCAGCCGCAGTTCGCCGACTGAACAACCTGCTTGGTACTTACAACTAGTCGTCGCCGTCGAGCAGGCGCAGGATGCCGGCGACCGGGATCGCCACCCAGTCGGGGCGGTTGTTGAGCTCGTAGCGCAGCTCGTAGACCGCCTTCTCGAGCTCGAAGACCGCCAGCAGCTGCCGCGTGGGCCCTTCGCCCGGCGGAAGCAGCGACGGCTCGACGCGGTCGAAGTAGCCCTCGAGGAAGGCGCCGCGGGCACGGTCCTCCCAGCCGTCGGGCGCCTCGACGCCGCGCAGCAGCTTCGAGCCGGCGGTGACGTAGGAGAAGGAGCGCAGCATCCCGGCCACGTCGCGCAGCGGCGAGCGCTTGAGGCGGCGCTCGGGCAGCGAGCGGGCCGGCTCGCCCTCGAAGTCGAGGATCACCCAGCCGCGGTCGGCGAGCATGGTCTGGCCGAGGTGATAGTCGCCGTGCGTGCGGATCACGCGGCCGCCGGCGCCGATGTGCGACAGCGCCTGCAGCTTCTCGCGCACGTCCTGGCCGCGGCCGGCGATCGGGTCCAACGCCTCGGTCTGCGGCAGGTCGAGGAAGATGCGCTCGATCTGCTCGTCGACGTCGGCGGTCAGCAGCGACAGCGCCTCCTGTGACGGCTCGTCGGGCGCGAAGTCGGGCGAGCTGTTGTCCGAGCCGAGCACGGTGTGCAGCTCGCCGGTCACCTGGCCGAGCTCGCGCAGGCGGTCGAGGAAGCCCTCGGGGTCGGAGCCGATCTGCTCGAGCGCCAGCTCCCAGCCGTCTCGCGCACCGGCGAGGTACTCCTGCAGGATGCCGAGCGTCGCGTCGATGAAGCGCCCCTCGTACTCGTACCAGCCGGCCAGCGGCGCGATGTTCGGGAAGCCGCGCTCGGACAGGAAGCGCAGCAGCTCGAGATCGGGGTTCTCGCCCGGCTCGACGCGCCGGAAGGCCTTCAGGATGAGCGCCTCGCCGAAGACGATCGAGGAGTTGGACTGCTCGACGCCGACGGGCCGTACGTCGACCGTCCCGCCGAGGCCGGCGCCCGCGGACTCGGCCCAGCGGAAGCGCAGCGTGCCCTCCTCCTCGGTCTCCTCGGTGCCGCTGCGCATGCGGTGCAGCAGCTCGCGCCCGCACGCGGGGTCGGCGAGCGCGTCGTAGATCGTCACGTCGCCGGCCTCGGCGATCACGCGATCGTCCCAACCCTCGGACGCGGGCCGCTGGCCGAGCAGGATCTGGTAGGTCTCGTGCGTGCCCTCGCCGAAGCGCGCCTCGACGAGCGCGAGCGCGAGCTGCGGCGATTCCGCGCGCAACGTCACGCACTCGGTGACCTCGATGTGAGCGACCTCGCGCGACTTGGAGCCGAACCAGCGCTGGCCGACGATCCAGTCGCGGAAGGCGTCGCCGTCGAGGACCGACAGGTCAATCGTCACTGTCGTCCTCCACCAGCTGGAACCAGTAGAAGCCGCGCGGGGCGAGCGTGAGCAGGTACGGCAGCTCGCCGATCTTCGGGAAGCGCGAGCGGCCGAAGACCTCGACCGGGGTTCGGCCCTCGAACTCCGACAGGTCGAGCTCGACCGCCTGCGCGCTGCGCGCGAGGTTGTGCACGCACAGCATCAGGTCGTCCTCGTACGAGCGCAGGTGGGCGAAGATCTTGTTGTTGGACGGCTCGAGCGGCTCGTAGGTGCCGAGGCCGAACACCGGGTGCTCCTGGCGCAGCGAGATGAAGCGCCGCAGCCAGCGCAGCAGCGAGGTCGGCGTGCGCAGCTGGGCCTCGACGTTGACGGCCTGGAACCCGTACACCGGGTCCATCAGCGGCGGCGCGTAGAGCTGCGCGAAGTCGGCCCGGCTGAAGCCGCCGTTGCGGTCGCCCGTCCACTGCATCGGCGTGCGCACGCCGTCGCGGTCGCCGAGGTAGACGTTGTCGCCCATCGAGATCTCGTCGCCGTAGTACAGGACCGGGGAGCCGGGCAGCGAGAACATGATCGCGTGCATCAGCTCGATCTCGTCGCGCCCGCCGTCGAGTAGCGGCGCCAGCCGCCGCCGGATGCCCACGTTGATCTTCATCCGCGGGTCCTTGGCGTACTCGCTGTACATGTAGTCCCGCTCCTCGTCCGTGACCATCTCGAGCGTCAGCTCGTCGTGGTTGCGCAGGAACAGGCCCCACTGGCAGTTGTCCGGGATCGCCGGCGTCTGCTTGAGGATCTCGTAGATCGGGTTGGCCTCCTCGCGGCGCAGCGCCATGAACATGCGCGGCATGACCGGGAAGTGGAAGGCCATCTGGCATTCGTCGCCGTCGCCGAAGTACTCGACCACGTCGCCGGGCCACTGGTTGGCCTCGGCCAGCAGCACGCGGTCGGGGTACTTGGCGTCGACCTCCGCGCGCACGCGCTTGAGGTACTCGTGCGTCTCGGGGAGGTTCTCGCCGTTGGTGCCCTCGCGCTCGTAGAGGTAGGGCACGGCGTCGAGCCGGAAGCCGTCCATGCCGAGGTCGAGCCAGAAGCGCAGGACCTCGAGCATCGCCTCCTGGACCTCGGGGTTGTCGAAGTTCAGGTCCGGCTGGTGGGAGAAGAAGCGGTGCCAGAAGTAGGCGCCGGCCTGGTCGTCCCACGTCCAGTTCGACGTCTCGGTGTCGGTGAAGATGATCCGCGCTTCCTCGTACTTGTGGACCGTGTCCGACCAGACGTACCAGTCGCGCTTGGGCGAATCCGGCGAGGAGCGCGACTCCTGGAACCACGGGTGGTCGCTCGACGTGTGGTTCATGACGAGGTCGGCGATCACGCGGATGCCGCGCTGGTGGGAGGCCTCGATGAAGTCGCGCACGTCGTCGACCGTGCCGTAGTCGGGCTGGATCGTGAAGAAGTCGGCGATGTCGTAGCCGCCGTCGCGCAGCGGCGACTTGTAGAACGGCAGCATCCAGATGCAGTCGATGCCCAGCCACTGCAGGTAGTCGAGCTTCTCGATCAGGCCGCGGAAGTCACCTGAGCCGTCGCCGTTGGCGTCGAAGAACGCGCGCGTGTGGATCTCATAGAAGACGGCCGTCTTGAACCACAGCGGCTCGGCCTCGAACCAGTGCCCGGGATCGTTGCGGCTCACGACTCGGCGCGCAGGATGTGGGCCTGGGTGCTGCCCGGGTCGAGCCGGACGTAGTTCGTCCCGATCCGCCAGTCCCAGTGGTCGCCGGTCAGGAGGTCATGGACGGGGAAGACCGGCGGCAGGCCGAGCTGGGCGGGAATCAGTACGGCTCCCTCCTGGGCGTTGTGCGCGTCGAGGTTCACGACCACGATCAGAACGTTGCCCGGCGACGCCTTCGCGTACGCGATCAATCCGTCGTTGTGGGTCTCGAGGAAGTGCACGTTGGAGAGCACCTGCAGCGCCGGGTTCTCGTGCCGGATCTCGTTGATGCGGCGGATCATCGGCAGCAGCGGCCCGTCGAAGGCGCGCTCGCGCGACTCGTACTTCTCCGAGTTCATGTACTCCTCGGTGCCCTCGCGAAGCGGCACGTTCTCGAAGTGCTCGTAGCCCGAGTAGATGCCGTAGCTCGGGGCCAGGGTGGCGGCGAGCACGAGCCGGCTCACGAAGGCGGGCGGCCCGCCGTGTTGGAGGTAGGCGTGCAGGATGTCCGGCGTGACCGGGAAGAAGTTGGGCCGGAAGTACTCGGCCTCCGGGGACCAGGCGAGCTCGTTGACGTACTCGCTGAGCTCCCAGCGCGAGTTCTTCCAGGTGAAGTACGTGTACGACTGCGTGAAGCCGAGCTTGGCCAGCTCGCGCATCACGGCGCGGCGCGTGAAGGCCTCGGACAGGAAGATCACGTCGCGGTCGACCTGGTGGATCTCCTTGAACAGCCACTCCCAGAACGGGAACGGCTTCGTGTGCGGGTTGTCGATCCGGAAGACCTTCACGCCGGCGTCGACCCAGTGGAGCATGATCCGCCGCCACTCCTCCCACAGCTCCTTCCAGGCCGGCGTGTCCCAGTTGAAGTTGTAGATGTCCTGGTACTTCTTGGGCGGGTTCTCGGCGTACTTGATCGTGCCGTCGGGGCGGCGGTGGAACCACTCCGGGTGCTCCTCGAGCCATGGGTGGTCGGCGGAGGCGTTTAGCGCGATGTCGAGGCAGACGTCCATGCCGTGCTCGCGCGCCGTGGCGCACAGCGCCTTGAGGTCGTCCATGGTGCCGAGCTCGGGATGGACGGCGTCGTGGCCGCCCTCGGCGGCCCCGATCGCGTACGGCACGCCCGGGTCGTCGGGACCAGCGACCAGCGTGTTGTTGCGGCCCTTGCGGTTCTTGCGCCCGATCGGGTGGATCGGCGGGAAGTAGAGGACGTCGAAGCCGTGCTCGGCGATCGCGGGGATCTGCTCCTCGACCGCCTTCAGGCCGCCCCAGGAGCGCGGGAAGAGCTCGTACCACGAGCTGAAGCGCGCGCGGACGCGGTCGACCTCGATCGGCAGCGGCTTGGCCAGCGAGGCGGCGTCGGGGCGCAGGCCGGCGCGCTCGACGGCAGCGGCGACCTCGGGGCTGAGCGCCGTGTCGTGGCGGGCGGCCTCGGGCAGGCTGTCGTCGCGGAGGGTGGCGACCGCGGCCTCGAGGGTTTCCTTGTCACCCGGGTCCTTCGCCTTCTGCACGGCCGCCTCGACGAGCACCGCGCCCTCGGACAGCTCGCCGCCGAGGTCGTGCTGGCCGGCGTCGATCTTGCGGTGCATCTCGTCGCGCCAGGTGGCGAACATGTCGCTCCAGGCCTCGATCGAGAACTGCCAGCTGCCGGGCGTCTCGACCGTGAACTCGCCCTCCCAGCGCACGCCGTTGATGTGCGCGTCGACCGCCCGCATGGGCGCCTCGAGCCAGCGCCGGCCGCCCGGCGCCTTGTAGCGGACGACGGCGCGCATGATCTCGTGGCCGTCGCGGAAGATGTCGGCGGAGACCTTGACCGTGTCGCCGACGCAGCGCTTGGGCGCGTAACGTCCGCCGTCGACGGTCGGGCGGGGATGGTTGATCAGCGTCCGCGCGGGCGCTTCGGTTCGCTTCGGGGCGGGCATCTCCCGCGGGAGTATCCAACTCGAGGCCCTGCTAACCACTTCTCATGTCCTTGACCAGGTCCAGCGGCGTCCAACTGCACCCCACCTCGCTGCCCGGCGGGCGGCTCGGGCGCGAGGCCTTCCGTTTCGTCGACTGGCTGGCCGAGGCGGGGCAGACGTGGTGGCAGATGCTGCCGCTGGGGCCGCCGGACCGGCACGGCTCGCCGTACAAGTCCGCCTCGGCGTTCGCGGCGTGGCCGGGGCTGCTGGCCGACCCGCGTGCGCCCGTGCCTCGCGATGCCGAGCTCGACTTCCGCGAGCGCAACGCGTACTGGATCGACGACTGGTCCCGCCGCGGCTCGGTGGCCGACCAGGTGCGGTTCGACCGCGAGTGGGCGGCGCTGCGCTCTTATGCGGAGGAGCGTGGCGTGCGGCTGATCGGCGACGTGCCGATCTACGTCGCGCCGGGCTCGGTCGACCACCGGACCCACCGGGAGCTGTTCCGCGACGACGCGGTGGCGGGCACGCCGCCGGACGCCTACACCGACAAGGGCCAGCTGTGGGGCAACCCGCTGTACGACTGGCCGGCGCTGCAGCGGCGCGGCTATCGCTGGTGGACCGAGCGGCTGCGCCGCACCTTCGAGCTCTACGACCTCGTGAGAATCGACCACTTCCGCGGCTTCTGCGCCTACTGGGAGGTGCCGCTCGGCGCCCGCGACGCCCGGCGCGGACGCTGGCGGCGGGGACCGGGGCGGGCGCCGTTCGACGCCGCGTCGCGCGAGCTCGGGGAGCTGCCGGTGATCGCCGAGAACCTCGGGGTCATCACCGAGGCGGTCGAGCGGCTGCGCACCTCGCTGGGCTACCCGGGCATGGTCGTGCTCCAGTTCGGCTTCGGGTCGGGCGACCCGAGGAACGTGCACACGCCGTCCAACCACCGCGAGGACACCGTCGTGTACACGGGGACGCACGACAACGACACCGTCCTCGGGTGGTACTCGTCGCTGCCGGCGGAGGTGCGGCTCGAGGTCGATCAGGCGATCGACGCCGCGGGCGTGCGCGAGCGCGAGCCGCACTGGTCGCTGATCCGCCTCGCCCATGCCTCGCCGGCGCGGGTGGCGATGGCGCAGGTGCAGGACGTGCTCGGGCTCGGGTCGGAGGCGCGCATGAACACGCCGGGGCGTTCGGCGGGCGCGTGGAAGTGGCGGCTGGATCGGTTGCCGGGACGGGCGGTGGCGCGGCGGCTGCGTGAGGTCACCGAGGCCGCGGGGCGAGCGACCTGACCGAGTACGAGAACGACACGATGAAGTCGATCACCAGGATCGCGGTCCAGATCCCGGCGGCCGCCGCCAGCGCGCGGCCGTCGCCGGCGAGCAGGTAGAACGCGCCGAGCAGCGGCACGCCGACCGCCCACATGCGGGCGTGGCGATACCAGCCGGCCCGCTCTCGCACGGCCTTCGGCGGCTGACGCCGCTCGGCGACCTCCCGACCGAGGCGCCGCAGGACGAAGCGATCGGCGATCCCGACGAGGTGGCGGGCGTAGACGACGGAGTACGCCACGGCCAGCGCGGCGAAGACGTGCGAGGTCTGTGCCTCGGCGCCGCCCGCCAGGTCGAGCCCGGCGACGATCAGCACGACGAGGTCGGTGGAGGCCGCGGCCACGAGCATCGCGGCGCTGAGCCGCGGGCGATCGTGGACGTAGCGGACGTAGAGCCCGCCGACGAGCAGGGCCCAGAAGGCGAGCTCGGAGGCGAGGATCACGAAGTACAACATCCGACTGTTTTAGCACAATTGTGCGAAATGCCCAAGATCGTCGATCACGAGGAGCGCCGGCAGGAGCTGGCCGAGGCCGTCTGGCGAGTCATCTGCGCGCGCGGCGCCGAGGCCGTGACGATCCGCAACGTCGCCGCCGAGGCGGGCTGGTCCTCCGGCGCCCTGCGGCACTACCTCCCCACGCGGGAGGACCTGCTCGTGTTCGCCTTCCGGCTCGCAGGCCAGCGCGCGAGCGAGCGCATCCGCGCGGCGGGCGACGCGCTGCCGGCCGCGATCCTGGAGGAGGCCCTGCCGCTCGACGAGGAGCGCCGCCAGGAGGCGCTGATCTGGTTCGCCTTCGTCGGGCTCGCGCCGAGCCATCCGACGCTGGCCGCCGAGCTCGACCGCGCGTACCGCGACATCATCGACCGCCTCGCGAAGCGAGTCGGCGGCCGGCGGCGCGCCGAGGTGCTGTTCGCCGCGGTCGACGGGATCACGGTGCAGGCGCTCGCGATGCCGGCGGTGATGACTCCTGCTCGACAGCGAGCTGCGCTGCGCGCGATCCTGGGGTCCTAGACTCCGGGCCTCCCCATGGCCGCTCCCGCCGCTCCCGACGAGATCCTCGACGTCAACCGCCGCTACCACGACGTGGCGGCGCGCGACTACGACGCCAAGTGGGGCATCTCGTTCGGCGAGATCGGGCGCCGTCAGGTGCTCGGCAAGGTCCGCAAGCTGCTCGGCGACCGGCCCGGGCCATTCCCGCGCGCGCTCGAGATCGGCGCCGGAACCGGCTACTTCACGCTCAACCTGATGCAAGACGGGGTGATCGGTTCCGGCACCTGCACGGACATCTCGCCCGGCATGCTCGAGACGCTCGAGCGCAATGCGGCGGCGCTTGGCCTCGAGATCGAGACCGCCGCCTGCGACGCCGCCGAGCTGCCGTTCGAGGACGACAGCTTCGACCTCGTGCTCGGCCACGCCGTGCTGCACCACCTGCCCGACCTCGACCGCGCCTTCGCGGAGCTCCACCGCGTGCTCGCCCCCGGCGGGACGCTGTTCTTCGCCGGCGAGCCGTCGCGCCACGGCGACCGGATCGCCGCGATCCCGAAGCGCGCGGCGCTGCGCCTGGGCCCGGCCTGGCGGCGCGCGGTGCGCGCTCGGCCGGCCCCGCCCGGCGAGGACGACGGCAGCGGTGACGACCACGCGCTCGAGGCGGTCGTCGACGTGCACGCCTTCGTGCCCGGCGACCTCGAGCGGCACGCCGAGGGCGCGGGCTTCGAGGCCGTGCGCGTGCAGGGCGAGGAGCTGCTGGCGAACTGGTTCGGCTGGTTCAACCGGACGCTCGAGGCGAGCGCCGACCCCGCCGACATCCCGCGCGGCTGGATCATGTACGCCTACCGCGGCTACCTCGCGCTGCAGGCGGTCGACCGCCGGCTGCTCGAGCCGCGCCTGGCCCCTCACCTCTTCTACAACCTGATGCTCGCGGCCCGCAAGCCGTCGCGATGAGCAGCGAGGAGCGGCCGGAGCAGAAGCCTCCGAGCCCGATGGACATCCTGCGCGACCCGCGCGCGCTCGTCGACACGGGCCTCGGCCCGGTCGCGTTCATCACGGTCAACGCGCTCGCCGGCCTCGAGACGGCGGCGGCCGTCGCCGTCGGCATCTCGATCGCCATCGCCGTCTGGCGCGGCGTCCGGCGCGAGCCGATCACGAACGCGATCGGCGGCGTGCTCGGCACCGGCCTCGCCGTCTTCATCGCGCTCTACACGGGCAGCGCGTCCGGCTTCTTCGTGCCGCGTGCGATCCAGAACGCCGGCCTCGGGCTCGCCTTCTGGGGCTCGATCGCCTTCCGCCGCCCGCTGGTCGGCTTCTTCGTCGCGCCGATCTACCACTTCCCGCCGGGCTGGCACCGCGATCCGCGGATCCGCCGTGCGTTCTCGGAGGGCACGGCGGCGTTCGCGATCGTGTTCACGGTGCGCGCCGTCGTCTACACGTTCCTGATCGTCACCGACCGCGAGACCGCGCTGGCCGGCGCGGTCGTCGTGCTCGGCTGGCCGGCGTTCCTGGCCGCGCTGTGGTTCTGCTACCGCTATATCCCGAAGCGGCTCAGGCAGATGGGAATCGACCCAGACGAGCTGCGGCAAAAGCGCGCGCACTGACCTTCGCGTGCCGGTAGGCGAAGGTGAGGTCGCCGCGCAGGCGGCCGATCCGCGTCGTCTCGTAGCGGATCAGGGAGGACGGGCGGACGCGCACCGCCATCCCGTCCGCGGCGAGCAGGTCGAGCGCGCACTCGGCGATCGCGATCTGGCCGAACGCCGTCGGGTGCACGTGGTCGGCCATCAGCAGGTTGCGCGCGCCGAAGCCGCGCAGGTCGAGCACGAGCGCCCCGTTCCGGCGCGCCGAGGCCTCGATCGCCGCGTTCACCTCTCCGACCTTGGCACCGGCGCGCGGGCGGCCGAGGTCGAGCGGCACGGTGGCGGTCAGCACGCGGTCGCAGCGCTCCGCGAGGAAGCCGAGCGCCTCGTCGTGGCCGCGCTCGAAGCCCTCCCGCTCCCAGTCGAGCTGCCGCACGTCGTTGACGCCGATGTAGAGGCATCCGACGTCATAGCGGCCCTCGCCGACGGCCGGCACCTGCGCGGCGAGCACGTCCCCCACGCGCGCGCCGTCGGCGGCGTGCGGGCTATACGGCACGCCCAGCCCGCGCGCGACCCACAGCGCCCACGACTGCAGCGCCACACCCCACTGGAGCTCACCGCCGCCGTTGGTGATCGAGTCGCCGAGGGCGAGCACTCCGAGACGGCAGGCGGCGGTCACGCCGCCGACTTCTATCGGACGCGGAAGGTCTTGGAGACGGAGCTGCCGTTGCCGGCGCTGTTGGAGATCGAGACGCTGACGCGATGCGTACCGCGCTTGAGGCGCGAGAGCCTCAGCGTCGCGCGGCTCCCACCGACGGTCTTGCGGGCCACGCGCACCCAGCGGCGGCCCTTCTTGCGCTCGACCGTGATGCGCACGGTGGCCACGTCGCTGGCCCTCACCTTGACGGTGGCGGAGCGCTTGCGCGCCTTGGCCGACAGCGACGAGACCTGGGGGAGCGGGCAGCCGTTGCTCGTGGCGACGGCCTGGGACGGGCAGTCGTCGCTCGCGTCGGCGACGCCGTCGCCGTCGCCGTCGGCGGGCCCGGTGTTCGTCGGCGTGGACGGCGTCGACGTGTCCGGCACCGGGCAGCCGCGGTTAGTCGCGGGCCCCGGAGTTCCCTTGCAGATGTCGGCGGCGTTGAGCACGCCGTCTGCGTCGATGTCGGGATCGCATGCATCGCCGAACGAGTCGTTGTCGACGTTGCTCTGCGTCGGGTTGGAGATCCCTGGGCAGTTGTCGGTCGCATCCGGGGCGCGGTCCCAATCGTCGTCGAGCACGCAGCCGTCGGACGTGCCGTGCGCGTCGTTCGGGCAGGCGTCCGCGGCATCGGCCCAGCCGTCGTGGTCGCTGTCGTCGAGCGCCGGCCCGTTGAGCGCGCGGTCGACGGCAACGTCGGCCCGGAGGCGTGCGCCGGAGACCGACGCGCCGAACTCGCTGTCCGGCAGCGCCGCGTCGAGGATGATCTCCTTGAGCTGGTGGGGGTTCAGGCCCGGTGCCGCCTGCCGCACGAGCGCCGCCACGGCCGCCACGTGCGGCGCGGCCATCGACGTACCGTGCTTGTAGTCGTACGGATCAGGGGCGAAGTCGGGGCCGCCGCCGAGCGCGACGGGGACCGTGGACGCGATCCACTCACCCGGCGCGAAGACGTCGACGGCGCGCTCACCGTAGTTGGAGAAATCCGTGACGCCGTCGGAGGGGCCGGTCGCACCGACGCAGAGGACGTTCGGCTCGGGCGTGTTGCAGGGGTAGATCGGCGTCGTGTCGTTGTCGTCGCCCTTGTGATCGGTGCCGCCGTTGCCGGCACTCACGACGAACAGGGTGCTCGGCGCGGCGTGGATCGCGTCGCGGAGCGTCTGCGAGGCGCCCTCGCCGCCGAGCGAGGCGTTGACGATCGGCACGTTGTTGTCGCCGGCCCAGTCGAACGCCTCGGCGATGTCGGAGTCCGAGCCGGAGCCCTGGTTGTCGAGCACGCGCAGTGCCGCGATGCGCGCGTCGGGCGCGATGCCGGCGACGCCTTCGCCGTTGTCGTACTCAGCGGCGATCGTCCCGCTCACGTGCGTGCCGTGACCGTTGCCGTCGTTCGCGTTCGCGTCCGGCGAACCGGTGCCGACGAAGTTCACGGTCGTATCGATCTGGTCGTCCAGGTCGGGGTGGGTGGCGTCGATGCCGGAGTCGACGACCGCGACGGTCTGCCCGACGCCCGTGACGTTCGTGAGGCTCGCGTCCTGCTCCCCCCACGCAAGCTCGGCGCCGATCATCGGGATCGCCCACAGCCAGTCGAAGTACTCGTCGGCGGCGGCCGCGGTCCGGACCCGGTCGGGCTCGGCGTAGACGACGTCGGGGTCTGCGTTGAGGTCGCGCACAGCGTCGGTGACGTCACCCGGCTGGGCGGCGACGACCTCGGTGCGCGGAAGGCTCAGCGACTCGACGAGCTGCACGTCGGCGTCGGCGCGGATGTCGGCGCGCTCGGCGGCGGTCAGGCCGGGATCGCGCTTGACGATGATCTGCGTGGTGGGGTTCGCGGCGGCTACGCCCGGAAGCAGAGCGAGGAGGAGCAGCGCGAGCGGAATCGATCGATAACCCACCATGGTCTGTATTCGGCCGCTGATCAACGGAGCTTGAGCGAACCGTCAGGGACCGAACATCCTAGTATCGGGATCGATGCGGTCACTTGGGCAAACCGCCGTCGGAACGTGGAGCGGCGGGCGTTTCATGCGCTTCGGCGAGCCGGTCGACGACGACCGGCTGGCGGCGCTGCTGCGCCCCGGAGGCGGGATCGACACGGTCATGACCGCCGACGCCTACGGCGCCGGCGAGGCCGACGCGCTGCTCGGGCGCGCGCTCGCGGGCGTGGCGCGTGAGGACTACTGCCTGGTGGGTGCGATCGGGCACGATTTCTATGAGGGGGAACGCGACGGCGCGAAAGGCTTCCCGCGCTTCACCGATCCACGGCTGCGCGGGCCGGACGGCTACGCGGACTACATCCGCATCGCCGTCGAGCGCAGCCTGGAGCGCTGCGGCGTCGACGCGTTCGACCTACTCCTCCTACACAACCCCGACCGCTCCGGTTACACCAGCGAGACGGTCTGGGACGCCCTGGAGGCCGTGCGGGGCGAAGGGCTGGCCGGCGCGCTCGGCGTCGCACCCGGCCCGGCGAACGGGTTCACGCTCGACCTGATCGACTGCTTCGAGCGCTTCGGCGACCGGATCGACTGGGCGATGGTGATCCTCAACCCGCTCGAGCCGTGGCCGGGCGAGCTGGTGCTCGACGCCGCCCGCCGCCACGACGTGCGCCTGATCACGCGCGTCGTCGATTACGGCGGCCTGTTCCACGACGACGTGCTGCCCGGCCATCCGTTCCCGCGCTGGGACCACCGCACGTTCCGCCCGAGCGGCTGGGTGGAGCGCGGGCGCGAGCAGATGGACCGCATGCGGCCGATCGCCGAGCGCCACGACCTGACCATGCTGCAGCTCGCGTGTGCCTGGAACCTGGCTCACGAGCCGGTGGCCTGCGTCGCCCCCACGCTCATCCAGGAGCCGGGCGACGGCGCGCGGCCGATCGAGGACAAGCGCGCCGAGCTGGCGGCCGTGCCGGGCCCGGTCCTGAGCGCGGACGAGGTGGCCGAGATCCGCGCCATCGGGGACAACACCGGTTGCATGACGCTCAAGGGCGCGGCGCCCGACTTCGAGGGCGATCCGCTACCCGATCGCTGGCCACTCAGCGACGAGCTGTCCGAGCTCGCGGGCCGCTGGGGGATCGACCCCCGGCGCGACCTCGCGCCTGCGGTCTGAATCAGCGCGGAGGGCCCGTCGAGCCGCGGAGCGCGAGGCTCGTAGGCAGCAGCACGCCCGGGCCCGGCGGGCCCGGGCTCAGCAGGCGTTCGGCGGCGATGCGGCCTTTGTCGCGAAGCGGCTGGTGCACGGTGGTCAGATCCTCGCTCGGCGGCGCCGTGTCGTCGAAGCCGACGATCGAGAGATCGCCGGGGACCGACAGGCCGCGCTCGCGGGCGGCCATCCGCGCGCCGAGCGCGAGCGGGTCGCTGAACGCGAACAGCGCCGTGACGTCCGGCGCGCGGTCCAGCAGGGCGTGGGCGCGGAGGCGCCCGGACTCGACGCTGTTGGAAGGACTCTGCTCGACCGGCACCGCCGACCACTCCAGCAGCGCCCGGGCGCAACCCTCCAGGCGTGCCTTCGGCACGCTCGCCGTGGCCTGCGCCTGGACGTCCATGCCGGCCGGCCCCGGCTGGGCGTAGGCCGAGAGACCGAGGCTCAGGATCGCGAGCCGGCGGTGGCCGAGGTCGAGCAGGTGACGCACCGCGGTTTCCGCGGCGCCGCCGTCGTCGATCCCGACGAAGCCGAGCTCATCGGACTCGATCGCCGGTGAGTCGACGATGACGGTCGGCACGCGCCGATGGCGCGTCGCCGCGACAAGCGGATCGTCACCCGGCAGCGAGTAGACGATCAGGCCGTCGACGGCGGCGTTCCGCACCGCCGGCGCCACGGTGCGGCTCTCGTCCGGGAGCCCGGGCACGAGGACGATGGCGAGCTGCTGCGGGTCGGTGACGTCGGAGACGCCGCGCAGGAGCTGCGCCGTCGCCGGATCCTCGAAGGCCTCGGCCAGTGGCTTGCGGAACACGACGCCGAGGGCACCGGCACGCCCGCTGCGCAGGCTGCGAGCGACGGGATCCGGCCCGCCGTACCCGAGCTCCGCCGCCGCGCGCAGGACGCGCTCGCGCAGCTCGGGTGAGAGCCGCTCGGGCCGGTTGAAGGCGTTGGAGACCGTGCTGGCGGACACGCCGGCGGCACGCGCGACCGCCACCACACCGGGTCTACGTGCCGTCATGAGTCAGATCCCAAACACACGGTTGCGAGCCAAGAAAAACGTTGCAAAGCTCATTCTCGCAGGGTTCACCGACGGCGCCGCGCGCCGCGCGGGCGCTGGGAGGAGGCGCATGATGGGACGGACTCTTCGGCGCGCACTGGCGTGCGCTCTCGTCGCCGTGCCGTTCGCGGTGCTCGCATCGCCGGCGGCGGCACACGACCGGTACACGGTGTCGTCGCCGGACCGGTCGATCGTCGCCGAGTTCGAGCTCGACGACGCGGGCAGGCCGCTGTACAGCGTCTGGCACGATCGCGAGCCGCTGGTCAGGGACTCCGGCCTGGGCCTGCGGTTCGTGAACGCCCCGCCGCTCGACGACGACCTCGACGTGCGCGGCGCCCACCGGGACGTCCACGACTCCGTCTGGCGGCCCGTCTGGGGCGAGTACCGGACGATCCGCAACCGCTACCGGGAGCTGACGATCGACCTGCGCGAGGAGGCCTCCCCGCGGCGCTCGCTGCAGCTCGTCTTCCGCGTCTTCGACGACGGATTCGCGTTCCGCTACGTGCTGCCGCGACAGCGCGCGATCGACGAGTTCGCGATCACCGAGGAGGACACCGAGTTCCGCTTCGCGGGCGACTTCACCGCGTGGTGGATCCCGGCCCAGTTCGGCCCCGGGAGCGGCGACGAGCACCTGTGGCGTCGCACGGCATTGAGCGCGATGGAGCCCGCGGCGACCCCGGTCACCGTCGACGCCGCCCGCGCGGGCTACGCGTCCGTGCACGAGGCGGACCTCATCGACTACGCGGCGATGAACGTCGAGCCTGCCGGCGACGGCGCCCTGCGGTCGGCCCTGGTCGCGCTGCCCGACGGCGTCAAGGTGCGCGGGACGGCGCCGCACGACTCGCCGTGGCGGACGGTCGTCATCGGCGACACCCCCGCGGAGCTCATCGAGTCCACGATGCTCCTCAACCTCAACGATCCGTGCGAGATCTGCAGGCGCGACACGTCGTGGATCGAGCCGGGCAAGTACGTCGGCGTCTGGTGGGAGATCCACAAGGGCCAGTCCGAGTGGGCCACGGGCGCCGCTCTGCCGCACGGCGCCACGACCGAGAACGTCAAGCGCTACATCGACTTCGCGGCGCGCCACGGGGCCGACCACGTGCTCGCCGAGGGCTGGAACGTGGGCTGGGCCGATCGCTACACGATGCAGGATTTCCTGACCGCGACGCCCGACCTCGACCTCGAGGAGGTCGCCGCCTACGCGAGGCGCAAGGGCGTGCGCTGGATGGCGCACAACGAGACCGGTGGCAACGCGTCGAACTACATGAGCCAGATCGAGCCGGCGTTCTCGCTCTATGAGCGCCTCGGCGTGCGCGCGGTCAAGACCGGCTACGCGGGCGACACGACGATCGGCGGCGTGCTCCACAACCACTACGACCAGGCGATGGTCAACCACTACCGCGAGACGATCCGAATCGCCGCGCGTCACCACCTGATGGTTGAGGCGCACGAGATGGTCAAGGACACGGGCGAGCGGCGGACCTACCCGAACATCATGACCCGCGAGGCCGTCCGCGGGATCGAGTGGGAGGCCTGGAGCGAGGGCAACCCTCCGGAGCACCTGGTCAACGTCCCCTTCACGCGGATGCTCTCAGGGCCGGTCAGCTACACGCCGGGCATCTTCGACACCACTTGGGACCCAGGCGGGCCCGGGAGGCCGCCCTGGCGGACGCTCGAGACCACGCGGGTGCACTCGACCCGCGCCGCCCAGATGGCGATCTACCCGGTGTATCTGAGCGGGCTGCAGATGATGGCCGACGTCCCCGAGCACTACGAGGGCGAGCCCGAGCTCGAGTTCCTCGAGCAGGTGCCCACGACGTGGGATGACACGAAGGCGATCAACGGCCGGATCGGCGACCACGTGACCGTGGCCAGGCGGAGCGGGCAGGACTGGTTCGTCGGCAGCCTGACGGACGAGCAGGACCGGACGCTGTCGATCCCGTTGCGGTTCCTGGACTCGCACGGGTACTACGTGGCCAACATCTACGGCGATACTCCGACCACGGACCTCGAGACCAATCCGGACGAGATCCGGATCACGCGGGTCATCGTCAGCAGAAGCGACCGGCTGATCGCCCGGATGACCGGCGGAAGCGGCCAGGCCGTGCACCTCGAGCCCGCGACCGGGAGCGAGGTGAGGACGCTCCCGCGCTGCGGCCCGCCGCTCTGCGAGTAGCCACCCGGGCAAACGGCCGCCGTTCTCGCCTTTAGGCGCGTGAGCGGCGGCCGACTACCCGGGCGTGCGCACGCTCCTGATCGCCGTCGCGGCCCTGCTTCTCACCGCCGCGCCCGCCGCGGCGCACGGCGTCGAGGGCGCGATCACGCACCTCGACACCCGCGCGGAGCTCGCGTTCGTCGACGTCGCCGCCACGGCGGCCGCCGCCGCGGTGCCGGACGCCCTGCCGTACGAGTGGTGCGGCGAGGCTCGCACGACCGACGACACCGCGCACGCCGCGCTGGCCGCCTCCTCGCCGCGCTTCAAGCTCGTCTACGCCCACCCCGCGGACCGCCCCGACCGCTTCGACGGCTGGCGCAACGCGCTGCAGGGCAACGTCGCGCTCATCCAGCGCTTCCTCGCCTCCCAGAGCGGCGGGGCCAAGGCGCTGCGGGTCGACATGGGCACGAGCTGCGGCCCGCAGTACGTCGACATCCAGGTCGTCCACCTGAGCGGCCCGCGCTCCCAGTACGTCGACAACTTCAGCTCCATCGTGCGCGAGGTCGAGCCGCGGCTCGGCTCCGGCAGCGGCCCGCGCAACGTCGTGATCCTGGCCGACACGCTCAACGGCGGCGGCTACGACTACGGCCTCGGCGAGAACGTGCTCGGCTCGGCGGGCGACCGCCGCGGCTCGGGCAACGTCCACAACTACGGCGGCTTCGCCTCGGTGCTGTTCTCCCGCGACGGGCTTCCCGCGCCGGGCGCCGGCGCCCGCAGCTGGTGGCCCGAGGGCTTCCTGCACGAGATCAGCCACAACCTCGGCGCCGTGCAGTGGTCGTCCCCGCACAGCACCCAGCCGGCCGGCTTCTCGCTCCCGCGCTACGGGCACTGCTGGCAGGGCGCCGACGTCATGTGCTACGTCGAGGACGGCGGCGCCGCGCACGCCATGCAGTACGACTGCCCGCGCGTCGGCGGCGCCATCCCGCAGGCCTATGACTGCGGCCGTGACGACTACTTCAATCCCGCCCCGCCGGCCGGCAGCTACCTGGCCACGCACTGGAACGTCTACGACAGCGCCTTCCTGGCCCCGTGCGCGCAGATCGCGCCCGCATGCGGCGGCGGCACCGACGGGCTCGCCCCGACGCCGCCGGTCGCCACGGCCTCCCCCGAGCTGTCCGGCTCACCGCGCCGCGGCAGCTCGGTCGGCGCGCTCGCCGGCGCCTGGCGCAACGGCCCGCTGACCTTCAGCTACCGCTGGCAGCGCCTGAAGCGCAAGCGCTGGACGAACATCTCGGGCGCCACGCGCGAGTCCTACGTGCCCAAGCGCGGCGACCGCGGCCGCCGGCTGCGCGTCCAGGTGGTGGCCACCAACCCGGACGGCAGCGCGTCGGCCGTCTCGGCGCCGAGCTCGCGCGTGTCCGACGGCATGGTCGGCAACGCGCAGAGCTTCACCAGCGGTCAGTGCTTCAAGGGCCCAGCTCGACGGCTTGCTGCCAAGTGCCGCGGTCATAGAACTTCAAAGCGGGCTTCGGCGCGACGCCGAGCACGGTGACGTCGTACATCCGGCGCGGCTGACGCCAGGTCCCCGGGTCGCCGAGCGCGTTGGCGGCGTTCGTCGCCGCCCGCCGCAGTCCGGCGTCGGTCAGCTCCAGGAACGCCACGCCCTCCGCCCCGCCGAAGTCGAACGGATGTGAGCCGCCGCGCGGGCCCAGCCACTGGGCGGCGCCGGCCGGCAGCAGCGTCACCGCCGCCTTCTTGAGCGCCTCCCACGCCGCCACGCCCGGGTCGACCGTGCCCGCGGCGTCGGTCCGGTCGTAGTTGCCGTCCCAGGCCACGATCGTGTCGAGCAGGACCTTGCCAGGCCCGCTCGCCCCGCCTGCCACGGTGCGCAGCCGAGCGTCCAGCAGCGGCCGCTGCTGTGCCGTCGTGCCGGCCAGGCGGTCGACCGCCTTGATCGCGTCGTAGCTCGGCGCGGCCGCCGCGTCGGCCACCAGCCGGTTCAGGTAGGCGGCGCGGTTGAGCCGGCCGATGGTGCGCTCGGGGTGGGGCGCGTCGCCCACCGTCCAGCCGACCGACGGCACGTTGTTCCAGTTCGCCAGCCAGCCCTGGTCGGGGTTGATCACGTGCGGGCGCTGCGACGGCCGCAGGAACCCGCGCCACTCGGCGTTGCCCGTGCCGGGCAGCGGCAGCCGCTCGTCCCAGCGCTTGGGTCGGATCGGGAGCCGGCCGGGATGCCACCAGCCGATGTTGCCCTGGTCGTCGGCCACCATCGCGTTCTCGTTCCAGCTCACCTTGTCGAGCGCGCGACCGGCCTGCTGGACGGTGTCTGCCTCGTTGAGCTCGGCGAGCCCGACGAGCGTGTCCATCTCGTGGTTCCAGGTCGCGTAGCGGCGCGCCCACGCGGTGCCGCGCGAGGTCGCCTGCACCGGGCCGTGCACGGTGCGGCACAGCCGCCGCTTGACCGGCTGCTCGCCCGCGACGCGGAAGGTCTCCGTGCGGCACTTCATCCGCCGTGCCTTGCCCTTGAAGCGGTAGCGCTCCTTGCCCGCGAGCCGCTCGGCATACAGGTCGTCATCGTCGGTCGACCCGCTGGTGAGACCCCACGCGATGTGGTCGTTGCGGCCGATGCCGACCAGCGGCAGGCCGGGCGGTGTGACGCCGCGCGCGTCGAGCCCGGGGCGGTGCACCTCGAGCTCGGCGAGCTGTTCGGGGATCTGGAAGCCGAGCTGCGGGCCGTGGAACAGCCAGGCGCGGTTGCCGCTGCCACGCACGGCCCAGGCGTTGGAGCCGCCGCGGATCAGCGCCGCGGAGGTGGCCGCGGCCTTCGGGAGGCGCAGGCCCTTCAGGAACCGCTGCGAGCGCTTGAAGCCGGCGTTCTCGTCCTTGCGCGTGCGACCGGGGTTCGAGGGATAGCGCCCCTCGGAGGCCGGGATGGTGGCCACCTGGTCGGGGCGTCGCAGCGGGAGCATGCGGTTGAAGCGCTTGGCGCCGAGCTTGCGCAGCGCCTTCAGGTTCTCGAGCTCGCGACCGTCGTCGCTCGGGATCGTGCGCGCGAGCTGCACGCCGACCGAGGCCGAGTCCACCGCGCGCCACGGCGCCGGCGTGAGGCCGAGCAGGACGAACTCGTTGGGGCGCTGCGAGGGGTCAGCCTCGAGCTTCGCCAGCCACAGGTTCACGCCCTCGGCGTAGGCGTCGAAGCGCGCCCGCAGCTGCGCCGGCAGCTTGGCGAGCATCTTCCGAAGCTCGGGCAGCGTGTAGTAGTCGCGGCGGGCCGCGACGTCGTCGGCGAGGCGCGACTCGCCGAGCACCTCGGCCAGCCGGCCCTGGGTGGCGCGCCGGAACAGCTCGAGCTGGACGAGCCGGTCCTGGGCCACCGCGTAGCCCACGCCGACCCACAGGTCGTGGTCGTTGGCCGCGCGCACGTTCGGCACGCCATAGCCGTCGCGCGTGATCGTCGCGCCGCCGGCCGACTCCGTCGTGCCCGGCTGATCGAAGGCGGCGGACTTGAAGCCGAAGCTCTCGAAGAGGGCCACCTGATCGTCCAGGTGCGAGTTCGTGCCGCTCTGCGGAACGTGGCCGGACTGCCCGGGCGGCAACACGGACTCGGCCTGGATGACCCGGGCCGGCGCGGCGACCGGCACGGCGAGGAGCGCCGCGACGGCGGCGACGAGGACCCTTTTCATGGCGGGCCAGCCTAGCCGGGGTACTGCTCGCGCGCGTAGCTCAGCAGGCCGCGGGCGTCGAGCCGGTCGACCGGCGCGCGGAACGTGACGTGGACGACGCCGGGGTGGCGGCCGATCTCGATCGCTCCCGTCACCGTCGCGCGGTTCATGACCTCGGGCACGCTCATGCCGAGTAGCTCGGCGGCGCGCTGCAGGCCGTTGTCGGTCGCCGAGTTGAGGTCCGGGCCGCTGCCCACCACCGAGACCGGGACGGTCTCCTCGAGCTGCTCGACCCCATGCCGGCGGGCCAGGGTGAGCGCGCGCATGCGCTCCTCCTCGGACAGCGGACGGGCGAGGAAGGGCAGGTCCTCGGCGACCGGGAACAGCACCGGGCCGTCGATGTTCAGGCCCTTGATCACCTCGACCTCGAGCGTGACGGTGCCGGAGACGTCGGTCGTGTGGCCGGCGATCTCGCCGTCGCCCTGCATCGCGTGCATGTCGCCCAGGTAGACGCCGCCGCCGTCGACCTTGACCGGGCACACGAGGATCGCGCCCGGGCGCACGGCGTCGATGTCCATATGCCCGTCGGTCTTGTGCTGCGCGAGCTCTGACGCGGTCATCGCGAAGCGGTGCGGCGCGCCGATCAGGAACGAGCCGAAGTCGCCCGCGTTGTGGGAGTCGGGCATCGTCATCGACGGCGTGGTGCCGAGCTGCCCCATGAACGGGCGCAGGCGCGTGGCCATGCCGACGATGTCGTGCGGCGCGAAGAGCAGGATCGGGTTCTGGCGCGAGTTGTCGGGCAGGGCAGCCATCCGCGCGGCGTCGTCGGCAAAGCCTTGGGCGGCCTGCTCGCCGACCGTGACGCCGACCGTGTGCGTCGGGTCGAAGGCGATCGTGTAGCCGTTGGTGAAGGTGAACGGGGTGGCGTCGGCACCGCAGTTGGCGCAGCGGATCGACTCCGGGCCGGTGCCCTCGACGCGCGTCTCCGGCCACTCTGTGCCGCACCCGGCGCACTTCGGCGCGCAGTACGGGTCGGCGTTGAACCGGCCCTCCATCGCCTGGTCGTTGCCCGACGAGGTGGCCAGCGAGGTGACCTCGATGTCGCGGATGCGAATGGCGATCGCGTCGCCGACCTTGGCGCCCTCGACCGCCACCGGCGTGCAGACCTCGTGGCCGCCGCGGATCGACGGCGTGATCATCGGACCCCAGCAGCCCGGCGTGGTGTTGACGACGATGTGGCCGCCGTCGGCGACCGGCCCGAGCATCTGCACGTCAGGCCCCAGCGTGCCGTCGGTGAAGGTGTCGACGAACACGGTCTGGCGGGCGGCGCGGGTCTCGATGGTGGCCACGGCTCACGCTCCTCCTGCTACGGGGATCAACAGAGCGACCTCGTCGCCTGGATGCAGCTCCTGCTCACGCTCGGCGTGCGTGCCGGCGACCACCGGCAGCACCGAGCGCAGGGCGGGCTCGAGCGACGGCTGCTCGCTGCCGAGCGCGGCGAGCAGGTCGTCCACGCTGGCGCCCTCGGCGAGGTCGATCGACAGCAGCGGCGCCTCCGCGAAGCGGCTCAGACCGGCCCCGAGACGGACGCGGACGCGCACGCTCCGAACCCTACTCCCCACGTAAGGGGGCCTGGCCCCCTTATTACCGGCGGTAGTAAGGGGGCCAGGCCCCCTTACGCCACAATGGATGGGTATGGACGAGTCGCTGCGCGGAAAGCTCCTGCTCGCTTCGCCCACGCTGCTGGACCCGAACTTCGTGCGCACGGTCGTCCTGATCGCCGAGCACACCGAGGAGGGGGCGATGGGGCTGGTGCTCAACCGCCCGGCCGCCTCGAGCGTCATCGAGGCGGTGCCGGACCTCGCGTGGCTGACCGGCGACGAGGAGCAGGTCTACGTCGGCGGGCCGGTCGCCGAGACCGCGGTGATCGTGCTGGCCGAGTTCGTGCGCCCGGAGGTCGCGGGCGCGCTCGTCGACGGCGACCTCGGCTTCGTGGGGACCGACGCCGACGACCCGGAGGCGCTCGAAGGCGCCATCCGCCGCGCGCGGGTGTTCGCCGGCCACGCCGGCTGGGGCCCGGGGCAGCTCGAGGGAGAGCTCGAGGAGGAGGCCTGGATCATCGAGCCGCCGACGCGCGAGGAGATCTTCACCGAGGACGCCGAGGGGCTGTGGGCGGCGGTGCTGCGGCGCAAGGGCCGCCGCTACGCACTGCTGTCGACGATGCCGCTCGACCCGTCGATGAACTAGCGCTTGATGGACAGCGTCCAGACCGTGCGAGCGGGCTTGCCGCGCTTGGTCGGGCTGTGCTGCCAGCTCAGGTGCAGGTGGTTTCCGCGGCCGTGGTTGCGGTCGCCTGTATAGCCGACCCAGCGGAACGGGGAGCGGGGGCGGTTCTGGCGGGGCTCGGCCCACTTGGCGAGGCGGTCGACGTCACTCCACGAGCCGCCGGGGCCGGGGACGATGTCGACCGCGAGGCCGATCGGGTGCTCGCCGTGCTTGGCGTGGCCGCTGCGTGCGTAGCCGTCGGAGACGTGGACGTTGTACTTGCGCTGGAGGTAGGCGATGTCGGCCAGCAGGCGGCGGTCGATGCGCTCGCCGGGGAAGCCGGGGATGTCGACGAAGCGGCCGCCGCCGGTGCGGGCGCGGACGCCGCGCACGCGGCCGGCCTTGGCACGGTCGTGGTTGCTCCAGTTGGCCGTGCCGCTGGTGCGCTTCTCGCAGCCGAAGAGCATGTCGACGGTGTCGGTGGTCGCGCGGTCGCGCGCGCTGCCGCAGCGGACCGCCTCGCGGCTGCCGTCGCGCGCGATGAGACGGTCGGCGCCGTCGCCGCCGTCGAGTGAGTCGGGGCCGGCGCCGCCGATGACGGTGTCCCTGCCGGCGCCGCCGTACAGGCGGTCGCCCGCGGCGCCGCCGTCGAGGCGGTCGTTGCCGCCCTCGCCGTAGAGGTAGTCGGAAGCGGGGCTGCCGGTGATCCTGTCGCTGCCGGCGCCGCCGATCACGGCCTCGGCCGTGGCGCGCACGTTGTCGCCCTCGCCGGCCGCGCCGTCGTCAGCCTGGTCGTCGATGTCGATC
Source organism: uncultured Solirubrobacteraceae bacterium (assembly GCA_963835525.1). Classification (GTDB taxonomy): domain Bacteria; phylum Actinomycetota; class Thermoleophilia; order Solirubrobacterales; family Solirubrobacteraceae; genus DASSUW01. The sequence goes on along the minus strand of CAWIFM010000003.1, from coordinate 1,064,895 downwards.
GTGAGCGCCTCCGGGCGGCCGGTGTAGTCGACCGTGTCCCAGCCGTCGTCGCCGCTCAGGTCGTCGCCGCCGGAGCCGCCGCTGAGCACGTCGTCGTCGATGCCGCCGGAGAGGCCGTCCGCGCCGTCGCCGCCACTGAGCCGGTCGGCGCCGTCATCGCCGCGCAGCGCGTCGTCCTCGCCCTCGCCGGCGAGCGAGTCGGCGCCGGCACCGCCGGAAAGCGTGTCGCTGCCGGGGCCGCCGTTGAGCGTGTCGTCGTCGGCGTCGCCCGAGATCGCGTCGTTGCCGGTCTCGCCGGCCAGCGCATCGTTGCCGGCGTCGCCCCTGAGGTTGTCGTCGCCGCCCGCGCCGGACACCGCATCGGCGCCGTCGCCGCCGGAGAGGGTGTCGTTGCCCTCCTCGCCGTAGACGCGGTCGTCGCCGCGCTCGCCGGAGAGGGTGTCCTCGTTGTCGCCGCCCGCCAGCGTGTCGCCGTCGTCGCCGCCCCAGGCCTGGTCCTTGCCGGCGGCGAGCGTGAAGGTGTCGCTGCCGGCGTCGCCCCAGACGCGGTCGTCGCCGGCGCCCGCGTCGAACGCGTCGTCGCCGCCGTTGCCGTCGAGGCGGTCGTTGCCGGCGCCGCCGACGAGCGCGTTCGCGTTGTTGTCGCCGGTCAGCGTGTCGTTGGCGGCGCCGCCGACCAGGCGCTCGACGTCGGTCGTGATGCGGTCGCGCTCGAACGAGGTGCCGTCGTCGTTGCTGCCGTCGAGGTCGGCGGTCACGGCGCTGGTGCGGGCCGAGTAGTCGGCGGTGTCGGCGCCCGGTCCGCCCTCGAGCCGGTCGGCGCCGGTGCGGCCGTCGAGCACGTCGTCGCCCGCGCCGCCGTACAGCGAGTTGGCGGAGGTGGTGCCGGTCAGCCGGTCGGAGCCGGTGCCGCCGATGACGGTCTCGACCGACGAGAAGCCGTCTTCCTGGGCGCCGCCGGCCAGGTCGACGACGACGGGGTCCTGGCGCGCCGCGTACGAGACGACGTCCGTGCCGCCGGCGCCCTGGTAGAGGTCGGCGCCGGGCGAGGCGATGAAGATGTCGGAGCCGTTGCCGCCGGTGACGCGGTCGGTGCCGTCGCCGTCGGTGGTGAGCAGCGGCAGCGAGCTGCTGGTGGCGAGCGTGTCGTCGCCGTCGCCGAGGTCGGCCGTCAGCCCGAGGATCCCCGAGCTCGCGCAGTCGACAGCCGCTCCGGCGGTCACGCACCCGGCGCCCGCCGTGAGCGGCGCCCCGGCGTCGCGGACCGACAGCACACCGGTGCGCGCAGAGATCGCGATCTGGTTGGCCTCGCCGGGCGCGGCGGTCACCCGCAGGGTCGAGCCGTCGACGCTGACGGTCGCGCCGTGGGCGTCCGCGGCGAACACGAGGCAGAGCAAGATGGTCGCGACGACGCGCATCTCCCTCGCATTCGGCAGGGATCGACGCGGCTGAAGCTCGGTTAGGCCCCAGGTCGTGCTTCGGACCTTGCTCCTCGGCGGGCGGCGTGACCGTGGCGCTGACGCGATTCGGCCGCCGGCTGGTGGACGAGGACGGCCGCGCGGCGGCGTCGATCTCGGTCCGCACGCGCGGCGCGGGAGGGAGTCCGCAGGTCACCCGCGTGCACCTTTGAGCACGTCACAGCGCAACTGTCGGGCCGATCGTGCATTCTTATGTCCCGTCAGGCCGAACTCGCGCCCTCCTCGAGGGCGCGGGCCGGGGGACCCAAAGCGGCCGAACACGGTCGCAGGGGCGAATCGCCGTCGGGGGACGGCGTAGCGCGATCTCTCCGCGCGAGCCCGTCAGCTCACCTCGGAGGCAAAGAGAGAGAAGGAAGGGAGTACCAAGCGTGGACTCACGTCCATCCGAGCTTGATCCGTATGCGCGAGCCGAGCGCGATCTCGGCTCCGCCGTGCTGTGGCAGCGGTCACTTCACCGCTCGCACCGGCGCCGGATCCGCCAGCGCGATGCGCGCCGCAACGCCCCGCGCCAGAAGGGCGCGACCCTGGCCGCCGGCGCGGCCATCCTCGCCGCCCCGGTCCTGAGCCCGCTGACCGGCGCCGCCTCGGCGTCCTCGGCGCGGCCGGGCGTGACGAAGACCGAGGTCGCCAAGAAGGCCGCCGTCAGCGGGCAGAAGACCTGGCTGCTGTCCTACGGCGACACCGGCGAGGCCGTGGCCGCCGTCCAGGCGCAGCTGCGGATCCCGGCCGACGGGATCTTCGGACCGCAGACCGAGGGGGCCGTGAAGACGTTCCAGCTCAACAGCGGGCTGGCCGGCACCGGGATCGTCGACGCCAAGACGTGGGTCGAGATCTTCCGGTCCAAGGTCGTGTTCTACGGCGACGCGGACGCGTCGGCTTCTTCGAGCACGGGCGCCGCCGAGAAGGTGAACGTCGTCTTCGGCAGCGACGTCCCGGACTCCGTCGGCGGACCGGACCTCGAGGATCGCGTGGAGCTGCGCGACGAGATCGAGACCTCCGAGTCCGAGCCCGCCCCTGCGCCCGAGACCGGCGGGACGGTCGAGGCGGAGGCCGCGCCGGTCGCCACCGGCGACGGCTGCACCTCCGACGGCCGCATCGTCGCGCCCGTCAACGGCACGGTCACCGGCTCGTACGGAGAGAACCGCGGCGACCACGCCCACAGCGGCACCGACATCGCGGCGCCGACCGGCACCACGGTGCGGGCCGCAGAGTGCGGCACCGTGAGCGTGTCGGGCGAGGAGAGCGGCTACGGCCAGATGATCTGCGTCCGCCACGCGGGCGAGACGACCACGTGCTACGCCCACCTCTCCGAGCGCGACGTGGCCGTGAACGAGTACGTGAAGGCCGGCCAGAAGATCGGCGAGGTCGGCTGCACCGGCAGCTGCACCGGGCCGCACGTGCACTTCGAGGTGCGCCAGAACGGCGCGGCCGAGGATCCGAGCCCGTACCTGCAGGGCAGCCGCACGGTGTCCGGCGCCTCCGCCGAGGCGACCACCGCGCCGATGCCCGAGGGCGAGGGCGGGACCGGCGGCGCGACGCCGGAGCAGCAGGCCGAGGTGTTCGGCGGCACGGGCGGCGCAGAGGCGCCGGCCGCCACGACGGAGGCGACCGCCACGACCGCCGTGCCGGTGGACGAGGTCGCGCCCGCCGCGCCGCCGGCCGAGGCCGCGCCGGTCGCCGAAGCGCCCGCTCCGGCACCCGTTGCGGAAGCGCCTGCCCCTGCACCCGTCGCCGAGGCACCCGCGCCGGTCGCCGAGGCTCCCGCGCCGGTCGCCGAAGCGCCCGCTCCGGCACCCGTCGCCGAGGCACCTGCCCCTGCACCCGTCGCCGAGGCGCCTGCCCCTGCACCGGTCGCGGAGGCACCCGCGCCCGCGCCGGTCGCCGAAGCGCCCGCTCCGGCACCGGTCGCCGAAGCGCCGGCTCCGGCGCCGACCGCAGAGGTCGCAGTCGAGGCACCTGCGCCGGTCGCCGAGGCGCCCGCGCCGGCCGTCGATGCGTCAGCCGCCGCCACCGGAGGCGTCGCGGCGCCGTAGGTTCGGGGGGTCGGACCGTGCTCGTGCGCCGTTGGGGAGCGGCGCACGAGTCGATCCAGGTGCGCCGGCAGTCCAAGGGACTCGGACTGCCGGCGTACCGACGCTGCGAGGAGGTGCAGCGGCGTCACGCCGGCAATATCCGGGGGGATTGGGGGGCCGGCTCGGAGGCGTTTCCACGCGGAGAGGGCCGGCAATTGCCCGGCCCGCGTGAGCTCCGCTCACGCTGATGGACCGATGGGCAGACCAATTGTCTCCGACAAATGTACGTGGTGTCAACAGTGGCAACTCAGCGGCCGGATACGACGACCCAGAACAGGACCGCCTCGGACTGCCCGAGATTGCGCACACCTTCGATCCGCTCGCTGCCCGCGACGAGCACCTCGCCGTGCCGGATCGCGGGCGTCTGCCCCGCGACCCTGACCTGCACGAGCCCGCTCGCCACGGCGACGATCCCGGTCCCCGCACGCCCTTCCAGCGACCGGGACTCGCGAGCGTCGAGGTGCACGAGGTCGATCCGCAGGTCCGAATCGGTGCCGCCCAGCAGCGTGAGCGTGTGGTCGAGGCCGCGCTCCGGGTCGTCGGTCCGGCGGCCGATCCGGTAGGAGCCGCGGTCCTCGCCGCGCACGAGGTCGTCGATCGTCACGCCCAGGGCCGCGCTCAGCCGCACCAGCGTCGCCAGCGACAGCCCGCGCTCGGCCCGCTCCACCTGCGAGATCGCGCTCGCGGTCACGCCGGCCAGGTCGCCCAGGTCGTGCTGGCTGAGCTTGCGCGCGCGCCGCACGGCCCGCAATGAGGCGGCGACGCGGTCGACGAGCTCGGGCGGCGAGAGCACGGGCCGACCTGCCTCCTCGTGCCAGTGCAGCACCGAGCCGCGGACGGCGTCGTCGCGGCCCTCCGCCTTGAGCACGCGGATGCTGCGCTCGTCGACGCGCAGCACGCACTGCGTCACCGCCTGGACGGTCTCCTGCACGGCCGGCGGCGTGTCACGCGCGCTCATCGTCCAGTAGGCGATCGCTCCGACCTCGAGCAACATCGGGCAGCAGCGCGCGAAGAACTCGCGCGTCGCCGCCGCTCCCCAGGCGCGCACCATGCTGTCGAGCGACTCGAACAGCAGCAGCCGGTGGCGCCGCGGATGGCACAGGCGGTGGATCTCGCGCAGCAGCTCGGCGGGTCCGCCGGCGTCGACGATCCCCAGACCGGGAACGCCGTAGGTGTTGACGGCGGCGCCGACCGAGACGACGGTCTTGGTGTCGAAGACCTCGCCGAGGGACGCGATCGCCTGGTAGAAGGGCTCGACCGGCGCCCGGTCGAGCTGCCAGACGACGTTGTCGCCCCAATAGAGCCCGCCGAGGACCTCGTCGAGCGCCTCGAGGCCGGTGCTCACCCTTGGTTCGGATGGCGCGTCGAGAAGCATTGCTGTCGTCGCGCATCGTCTCACGGACCGCGCTGCCTCCGGAAATCGAAGACCGAGATCTTCAAGAGCCGCGGACCGTGACGAAGTCCCGGATTCCGGATGTTCAGCATCCTGGAAAACCCGGGTCTGGCGCCGCAGGCACGGCTCGACAGCACTGCTTGTCGATCCTTGACCGGTCATTCCCGGTTCGACTTGAATGAGATCGCCACCACGCGCCATGGGTCGGAGGCTGGGCGGCGCGGCCATACCATCGAAGGGAGGGCACTCCGATGAGCGCATCGGGCGCCTCGTCATCAGGCCTGTCCATCAACGGGACGATGCCGGGCTGGTCCGAGCGAGCGGCGGACAATCCGCTTCTCGACTTCGTCGACTCCTGCCTGCGCGGGGTCGGCCAGGTCTGCTTCATGAACAACCCCGTGACGGGCCTCGCGATCCTGATCGCGATGTTCGTCGGCCAAGCGTGGCTGGGCTTCGCCGGCGCGCTCGGGCTCGTCGTATCGACGGGCGCTGCGCTGATCATCGGCATGGACCGCGGGCTGATCCGGGCCGGGCTGTTCGGCTTCAACGGAGTGCTCGTCGGCGCCGGCATGTCGCTGTTCATGCAGCCCGACTGGGACGTGCTGGTGATGGTCTGGATCGTGGTCGGCGCGTTCTTCTCCACGGTCCTCCACGCCGCGCTGGCCAACGTGTTCCTCGGCGCCTTCAAGGTGCCGCCGTTCACGCTGGCGTTCAACTTCATCACGCTGATGTTCCTCATCGGCGCGATCAACTTCGCCAACGGCCGGCTCGGCGGACTCGTCGCCCCGGCCGACGCGCAGGTCACCGCCGGGTCCGTCAGCAACACGCTGCGGTCCGCCGCCGACACCGCTTCGGCCAACAACATCGAGGGCGTCATCAACGCCGTCTTCCGCGGCATCAGCCAGCTGTTCTTCGCCAACAGCGTCTGGTCCGGGATCATCATCATCGTCGGCCTCGCCGTGTGCTCGCGCATCGCGGCGGCCTTCGCGCTCGTCGGCTCCGCGGTCGGCATGGCCACCGGGCTGGCGGTCGGCGCGAACGGGGTCGCGATCTACAACGGCCTCTGGGGCTTCAACTCGTTCGACGCGGCGCTGGCCGTCGGCGGCGTGTTCTTCGTCCTGAGCTGGAGGTCGGGCCTGCTCGCTGTCGCCTGTGCCGTGCTCACGGCGCTCCTGTTCGGGGCGATCGCGACGCTGTTCATCCCGTGGGGCCTGCCCGCGCTGACGCTGCCGTTCGTCTTCGGGACGCTCACGTTCGTCCTGCTGAAGGGGATGTCGACCAAGCTCGAGCCGATCGAGGCCGCCGACATCACCACGCCCGAGGAGCACCTCGCCCGCTCGCGCGCCGCGCGTTCGGGGGAGGCACCGCGGGTCGCCGTGCCTGCCTAGTCACCGACTGAAGGGAGGACCTGTCGCATGCCGACAAATCTGTTCCCGCTGGACAACACGAAGAAGTTCACCGACCAGAAGCACGTCGGGCACAACCGCTGGCATCCGGACATCCCGGCGAACGTCAGCGTCAAGCCGGGCGACGTCTTCCGCGCCGACTGCCGTGAGTGGTTCGACGGCGCGATCAAGAACGACGACTCTGCCGACGACGTCCGCCACGCGCCGCTTCCCGGTGTGCACGTGCTCAGCGGCCCGTTCCGGGTCGAGGGCGCCGAGCCGGGCGACCTGCTGGTCGTCGACATCCTCGAGATCGACGCGTGCGACCAGGAGGACGACGGCCCGCTCTCCGGCATGGGCTGGGGCTACACCGGCGTGTTCGCCAAGACCAACGGCGGCGGCTTCCTGACCGAGCGGTTCCCGGACGCCTACAAGGTGATCTGGGACTTCACGGGCGACGTCGCCACCTCGCGCCACATCCCCGAGTGCTCGTACGTGGGCATCCACCACCCGGGCCTCATGGGCACGGCGCCGTCGGCCGAGCTGCTGGCGAAGTGGACCAAGCGCGAGACCGACCTGATCGCGACCGACCCGGACCGCGTGCCGCCGCTGGCGCTGCCGCCGCTGCCGGACAGCGCGATCCTGGGCACGCTCGAGGGCGACGAGTTCAACCGCGTCGCCGGCGAGGCCGCACGCACCGCACCGCCGCGTGAGAACGGCGGCAACCAGGACATCAAGAACTTCACCGCCGGGACCCGGGTCTTCTACCCGGTCTTCGTCGATGGGGCGAACCTGTCCTTCGGTGACCTGCACTTCTCGCAGGGCGACGGTGAGATCACGTTCTGCGGCGCGATCGAGATGGGCGGGTTCATGGACCTGCACGTCGACGTCATCAAGGGCGGCATGGAGACCTACGGGCTCTACGAGAACGCCATCTTCATGCCGGGCCTGCGCGACCCGCAGTACTCGGAGTGGATCGCCTTCTCCGGCGTGTCCGTGGACCTCAACGGCAAGCAGCACTACCTGAACTCGCAGCTGTCGTACGAGCGCGCGTGCCACCACGCGATCGACTACCTCATGAAGTTCGGCTACTCCGACATCCAGGCGTACATGATCCTGGGCTCGGCGCCGATCGAGGGCCGGTTCTCCGGCGTGGTGGACATCCCGAACTCGTGCGCGACCGTGTACATCCCGAGGCGCATCTTCGACTTCGACGTCGCGCCCGGGAGCGGGAAGCCGCATCAGGTGAGCCAGGGCATGGCCGTGCCGCGGACGGCGAACTAAGGGAGGAACGACGGTGGCGATCTACGAGTACCGGTGCGAGCGTGACGGCTCCTTCGAGGTCACATTGCCCATAGGCACGGCACCGGCGTCAATCGCCTGCCCGGAATGCGCGGACGAGGCCGGCCGGGTGTACTCCACCCCCATGGTCGGCTCGTTCGCGCCGCGGGAGCTGGTCGCGGCGCTCGAGCACCAGGAGAAGACCAAGACCGAGCCGGACGTCGTGACATCGATCCCGAGTCGGCCGAAGCACGACCGCACGCCGATGGCGCCGCTCACCCCGACACTGAGGAAGCTGCCCAGGCCCTAAGGCTCAGACGATCGGCGGGATCCAGTTCTGGGGCCGCTTGCCGGTGCTGACATAGCGGTATGCCTGGATGTCGTCGAACTCCGGGCTGTCGGGCTCGTAGGCCATCATCGCCGCGTCGACGCTGCCGTGCTTGGCGACCAGCTCGGCGCCCCGCTTGGCGTTGGGAGCCTTGAGCTCGCGCGGCTTCCCGTTGACCGCCCGCGGCGGGATCGGCAGCTCCTCCGTGGCGACCGGATGGCGCTCGTCGGGGAACGGCAGCCGCCCCGTGCGCATTTCCTCGAAGTCGCTGAGACGGGTGTGCTCGTCGAACCGCTCCGAGGCGGCGGTGCGCAACCGGGCGAGCCGCGGGCCGATGTCGTCCGTCATCTCCCGCAGCAGCGAGTGCGCGTCGATCCAGTCGTCGCCCGTCATGCGTTCGACCGCCGACTGGAGGCTGACCATGGTCTCGGTCAGGTGATCGCGGGCACGCCCGAGATTCCGGAAGTGATGCTCGTGGAAATTCATGCTCTCGCCGTTGTACCCATGTTCGACACAATCGGTACAAGGCTTGATACGTGTGACTGACCGTTCGGTCAGCTACGGCCCGTAGCCGAGCGCCAGGAAACCCACCCCGAACACCAGCGCGAACTGGAGAGCAGCGCAGGCGAGCGCCCACAGGACCGCCTGGACCGCGCCCCAGCGCCAGGTGACCGCCGCGCTCAGCAGCGCCGGCACGACGAACGCGGCGGCGGGCACGGCGATCGCCTGCCACGTCGGCCACGACCCGAAGTCGCCGCCGGCGGCTTCCAACAGCGCGACGACCACCGCCGCGCCCGCCGCTGCCAGCAGCAGCGGTGCGATCCATCTGACCCGGCCCATCGTCAGTCCGCCGGCACCCCGGGGATCCGGCCGTTGCGGAACGCGTCGACGAACAATCGGTGATCGTCACGCGCGAGGTCGCCGTAGGCGCGCCCGAACTTCACGAGGTCAGAGGCGAACTCGTCCTCGCTGCCTTCGGCCACCGCCATGATCGCCTCCTCGGTCTGGAAGTCCACGAGCTCCTGCTCGGACCCCGCGTCGGACACGCAGTGCACCTTGGCTGTCGCCTGCCCGAGGTACTGGAGCAGTTCCAGGATCTCGTCGAGGTCGGACACCTGGCCCCAGTCGATGTCGGCCTCGTAGGGCGATACCTCCTTGACCACCTGGCCGACCCCGCGCAGCTCGCACCAGCCGAGCCACGGGTCGGCGTGCGCCTGCAGCGCGCGCTGCGAGACCGCCGTCCGGTGCCCGGGATGCTCGAAGTAGTCCGCGGCCGCCGCGTGGTCGACCACGCGCGACGACGCCGCCACGTTGCCCTGCTTCATCGAGAGCACGACGTCGTTCTCCAGCGCCTGCGTGCGGCCCTCCACAAGGAGGCTGTAGGCGGGCAGGCCGGCCGAGCCGATGCCGAACCCGGCGCGCCCGATGACGTCCTTGACCGCGTAGGACACGCTGTGCTGGCGCTTGACGTCGGGGATCGTCTCCAGGTAGGCCTCGTACGCCTGCTCGACCTCCGACCGCTCGTCGTCGTCCAGGCGCCGCACGCCGGCGCCCGCGGAGAAGTGGCGCTCGGCGCCCTCGACGGACGTGGCCGCGTCGAGCAGCCCCAGGCGCGTCTCAAGCCGCGCGCTGAGCAGGACCGAGTGCAGGATGCCGTCGGTGTTCTCCAGAGTGAGCCGGTACTCGCTGTCGCGCTCGCCGGTTGCGAACGCCCGGACCTGCTCCAGGTACGCGCGGCCGTAGGTCTCGATCATCCGCTCGATCGCCTCGTCGGACAGCGCCTTGGCGAAGCCGAGCAGGGCCAGCGAAGCGGCCATCCGCCGCAGGTCCCAGGTGAAGTGCCCGAGGTAGGCCTCGTCGAAGTCGTTGACGTCGAATACGAGGATCCCGGCCGAATCCATGTAGGTGCCGAAGTTCTCGGCATGCAGGTCGCCCTGGATCCAGACCCGGCTCGTGCGCTCGTCCGCCCACGGGTCCTCCAGCCGCGCCACGTCGGCGTAGAAGAGCGGCGCGCTGCCGCGGTAAAAGGCGAACGGCGACGCCGCCATCTTGCGGAACTTGTGGCGGAAGGCCCGCTCGTCGGCCTCGATGAGGTCGCCGAAGGCATCGGCCAGCACGCCGACGATCTCCTCGCCCCGCTCGTCGGAGTCGCGGGCGAGGTCGGCGGGCGTCGTCACGCCAGGGATCGTTGCAAACGATGCGCCCGCCATGCGAGCGCGAGCGCGGCGAGCACCGCGAGGCCGAAGGCGCCGTGCGCCACATAGTCGGCCGCGGCGCTGAAGGAGGCGTGGAAGACGTAGCCGACCAGCGTGAAGGTCGCCGCCCACGCGGCGGTGCCGAGCAGGCTCCACGGCAGGAACGTGCGCAGGCGCATGCCCGACGCGCCGGCCAGGAACGGCGCCACGGCCCGCACGATGCCGACGAAGCGGCCGACGAGGATCGCCTTCGCGCCGTGGCGCTCGAAGAAGCCGTCGACGCGCGCCAGCCGCGGCGCGGTGACGCCGATCCGCGGCCCGTGCGAGACCAGGAAGCGGCGGCCGAGCCTGCGGCCGAGCACGAAGCTCGCCAGGTCGCCGGCCGCGGCGGCCAGCCAGACCAGCAGCAGCATCAGCGGCAGGGAGACGTCGCCCTGGGCGGCGACCACGCCGCCGAGCACCACCGCGGTCTCGCCCGGAGCGACCAGCCCGACGAAGGCGCCGGTCTCCAGGAAGGCGAGCGCGGCGACCAGCCCGTAGGTCCACGTGCCGAGCGTGTCCGAGAGGTCCGTGAGCGCCTCGTCGAGGTCGGGGACCGGGATGACGCCCGTCGTCGTGAGCGCGAAGCCGAGCGCGGCCACGAAGGCGACGGCGAGCAGCGCCGCCGGTGGCCGGCGGGTCATGCCGCCGCCGGGACCAGCACCGGCCGCGGCTCGCGCGGACGGTGCGCGCACGACCTCGACCGCGGGCTCCTCGTCCACGGCGTCCTCGCGCGCCCAGCGCGCCATCGTGCGGCGCAGCTTGCTGAGCGCGACGAGCCCGATCGGCGCCGGGATCCAGATCGCCACGGCGCGGTAGGCGAGCACGGCGACGATCGCCAGGTCGGCCGACACGCCGAAGGCCAGCAGCACTCCCACCAGGCCGCCGCTCGCGGCGCCGGGGACGGGGACCGTGTTGGCGACCTGGCCGATGAAGTAGGCGACCACGACGATGGCGAACGGCGGCGCGTGGCCGAACGCGTTCAGCATCCCGTAGAGGACGGCCATGTCGAAGCCCCACCAGGCGAAGGCGCCCAGCAGCCGCGGGTCGGCCGAGCGCACGTGCCCGATCGCGCCGCGCACCGAGCCGCCGAGCACGACGCCGGCGGTGCGCAGGCGGCCGGTGCCCTCGGTCGGCGTCCAGACGGCGGCGGCCACGGCCAGCGCCATGGCGAGCGTCGCCAGGGCCGCGGGCACGGCCGTGAGCACGAACGGGCCCTCGCCGTGGATCGCGAGCGCCGAGCCGGCCAGCGCGATCGCGCCGAGGAAGACCGCGTAGACGATGACCAGGAAGGTCAGCAGCGTCGAGGCGGCCCCGCGCGTGCCGAGCCCGGAGCGCCGCAGCGCCCACAGCGTCATGGCCGCGCCGCCGACGCCCGCCGTCGGCAGCAGCCGCGTGGCGGCGGCGCCGCCGAGCGTGATCTCGGTGCTCTCGCGCAGGCCCAGCCGCGACGAGGCGCGGCTGCCGACCAGCCACAGCAGCAGGATGTAGCCGCCGAAGGAGAGCAGCTCGAAGACGGCGGCGGCCAGGACCCACACGGGATCGGCGTCGACCGCGCGGCGGACGGCGTCGGTGAGCGTGTGCAACGGCCCGCCGAGGAGCATCACCGCCGCGACCAGCGCGATGGCGGCAGCGGCGGGCACAGCGGCCCGGCGCGCCAATGCGCGGAGGTCGAGCGAGGGGAGCGTGAGGTCCTCGACGGGCATACGTCGAGTATCGGGACCCGCCCCACCCCTCGCATCAGGGATATCACCAGCATGCAGGTGCGGGGAGCCGCACCCGTAGGGGGAATTGTTAGGCTGGAAGTCCGTCGAATTCGACGCCAAAAGGGAGAGCGCCATGCCGATGAAGTACGCCCGACTGACTGAGCCACTGGTCCGCGAGAACGGCGCTCTCCGCACGGCGAGCTGGGACGAGGCACTCGATCGCGCCGCGTCCGGCTTCCGTCGCGCCGTCGACACGCACGGGCCCGACAGCTACGGGATGCTCAGCTGCTCCAAGGCCACCAACGAGGTCAACTTCATCGCGCAGAAGTTCACGCGCGTGGCGATCGGCACGAACAACATCGATTCGTGTAACCGAACTTGACACGCTCCTAGCGTCGTCGGTCTGGCGACGGTGTTCGGCGCTGGTGGAGGCACCAGCTCATATCAGGAGGTGCAGGACACGGACGTGATCCTGCTCTGGGGCTCCAACGCGCGCGAGGCGCACCCGATCTTCTTCCACCACGTGTTGAAGGCGATCCATAACGGCGCGCGGATGTACGCGGTCGACCCGCGGCGCACCACGACCGCGCAGTGGGCCGACGCGTGGCTCGGCCTCAACGTCGGCAGCGACGTCGCGCTGGCGAACGGGATGGCCCGCGAGATCATCCACGCCGGGCTGCACAACCGCGAGTTCATCCGGCGCGGCACGTCGGGCTTCGAAGCCTACGCGGCGGCCGTCGAGTCGTACACGCTCGAGCGCGCCGAAGCGCTCAGCGGCGTGCCGGCCGACGTCATCAAGGATGTGGCCCACACGTACGCGCGCGCCGACCGCGCCCAGATCTGCTGGACGCTCGGGATCACCGAGCACCACAACGCGGTCGACAACGTCCTCGCGCTCATCAACCTGGCCCTGTTGACCGGGCACGTGGGCCGCTACGGCTCAGGCCTGAACCCGCTGCGCGGCCAGAACAACGTGCAGGGCGGCGGCGACATGGGCGCGATCCCGAATCGGCTGCCGGGCTTCCAGGACCTCGAGACCGACCCCGAGGCGGTCGCGAAGTACGAGCGAGCCTGGGGCGTCAAGCTCACGCCGAAGTACGGATGGCACATGACCGAGATGTTCGAGGCGATCGACCGCGGCGAGCTGACGACGATGTTCGTGCTCGGCGAGAACCCGATCCAGTCCGACGCCGACGGCCATCACGTCAGGAAGCTGTTCGAGCGCCTCGACCACCTCGTGGTGCAGGACATCTTCCGCACCGCGACGGCAGAGATGGCCGACGTCGTGCTGCCCGCCTCGGCCAGCTGGTGCGAGGCAGAGGGCACGGTGACCAGCAGCGAGCGGCGCGTGCAGCGGGTCCGCGCCGCGCTGAAGCCGCCTGGCAACGCGCGCGACGACGTGCAGATCATGGTCGACCTCGCGGAACGCCTCGGTCACACCTGGGAATACGGCTCCTCCGAGGACGTCTGGAACGAGCTGCGCTCGCTGGCGCCGAACCATGCCGGCATGAGCTACGCCCGGCTCGAGGAGCTCGGCGGGATCCAGTGGCCCTGCTTCAGCGACGACACGCTCGAGCCGACGTTCCTCCACGGGCGCCTGTGGAAGGAGCCGCTCGAGGGCCCGCCGGCCGTCTTCCACGCGGTCGAGGACTCCCCGCCGACCGAGAAGCTGTCGAAGCAGTACCCGTTGCGGCTGACGACCGGCCGCCGGCTCGACTCGTTCAACACCGGCGTGCAGACCGGCGGCTACACGTCGCCGCTGCGTCGCGGCGAGGAGCTCGAGCTGTCGGCGCACGACGCGCAGGAGCTCGGCGTGGAGAACGGCGAGCGGGTGCGCATCTCCTCGGCGCGCGGCAGCGTCGAGGCCCCCGTGCGCATCGTCTCGTCGCTGCGTCCCGGCCTGGCCTTCATGACCCTGCACTTCCCCGACGAGGTGGAGACCAACCTGCTCACGATCAACGCGACCGATCCGAAGTCGGGCACGGCGGAGTTCAAGGCCACCGCGATCCGGGTCGACCGGATCCTGTCCGACCAGGATGAGGAGATGGAACGGCACAGCGCCGCGGCGCAGCCGGCCCGCTGATGGACCTCGTCATCCAGAACGAGCTGCCGACCGCGATTGAGCGCGAGGCCGTGGACGCGGTGCTCGGCCCGCCCCAGTCGAGCTGGGAGGGCGCCGAGCAGGCGTCCGACCGCGACCACCATGTGGCGCGCGGCGGGCACGCGGCGCGCGCGCAGCGTCATCTGCTGCTGCCGACGCTGCACACGCTGCAGTCGCGCGTGGGCTGGATCAGCCGCGGAGCACTGAACTACGTCTGCCGGCGGCTGACGATCCCGCCGGCCGAGGCCTACGGCGTCGCGTCGTTCTACGCGCTGTTCTCGCTCGAGCCCCAGCCGCCGGTCGTGGCCCACGTCTGCACCGACGTGGCGTGCATCGCGCGCGGATCGCAGGAGCTCGTCGCAGAGCTCGAGCGGACGGTCGGGCCCGAGGGCTCGCACCGCGGCAACGGCCAGGCCGTCTGGCACGAGAGCCCGTGCCTGGGCATGTGCGAGCACGCGCCCGCCGCGATGCTCACCGTCGCCGGCCCCGAGCCGCGTGAAGCGTCGGCCGGGCCGGTCGGCGCCTCCGACGTCGCGGCCATGCTCGCCGGCGGCGAGGCGCCGCCGCCCCCCGCGCCGCGCATCCCGCAGGCAGGCGACCCTTCGCTCCGGCTGCTGCGACGCGTCGGCGTCGTCGATCCGGGCAGCATCGACAGCTACCGCGCGCACGGCGGCTACGAGGCGCTGCGCGCCGCGATCGACATGGGGCCGGACCGCGTGCTGCGCGAGGTCAGCGACTCCAAGCTCCTGGGCCGCGGCGGCGCGGCGTTCCCCACGGGCCGCAAGTGGGAGGCGGTCGCGCGCAACGCCAAGCGCCCGCACTACCTGATCTGCAACGCCGACGAGTCAGAGCCCGGCACGTTCAAGGACCGCGTGATCCTCGAGGACGACCCGTTCTTCATCGTCGAGGCGATGACGATCGCAGGCATCGCCACCGGCTGCGAGCACGGCTACCTGTACCTGCGCGGCGAGTACCCGCTGGCCTGGGACCGGCTCGTCGCCGCGATCACCGCCGCCCGCGCGCGCCGTCTCCTCGGCCAGGACATCCTCGGCCAGGGCTACTCCTTCGACATCGAGCTGCGCAAGGGTGCCGGCGCCTATATCTGCGGCGAGGAGACCGCGCTGTTCAACTCGATCGAGGGATATCGCGGCGAACCGCGCAACAAGCCGCCGTTCCCGGTCGACGAGGGCCTGTTCGACAAGCCCACCGTGATCAACAACGTCGAGACCCTGGTCAACGTTCCCGGCATCGTCATGGAGGGAGGCCAGGCCTACGCGCGCATCGGCACCGAGGACTCGACCGGCACGCGCCTGTTCTGCCTCTCCGGCCGGATCGCCAAGCCCGGGCTGTACGAGGCGCCGTTCGGCATCACCCTCCGCGAGTTGGTGGAGCTGGGCGGCGGCGTGATCGACGGACGGCCGCTGCGCACGATCATGCTCGGCGGTGCCGCGGGCCGCTTCGTCACGCCCGACGAGCTCGACGTCGAGATGTCGTTCGAGGCCGTGCGCGAAGCCGGGGTCAGCATGGGTTCCGGCGTCGTGATGGTCGTCGACGACACCGTCGACCTGCCGGGCATCCTCATGCGCCTCGCCGCGTTCTTCCGCGACGAATCATGCGGCCAGTGCGTGCCATGCCGGGTCGGGACGGTCCGCCAGGAGGAGGCGCTCGCCCGGCTCGTCAATGGCCGGCCGCGGGGCTCCGTCGAACAGGAGTACGCGCTGCTGGACGAGATCACCGCCTCGATGCGCGACGCGTCGATCTGCGGCCTCGGGCAGACTGCCGCCGACGCGATCGAGTCGGCGCTGCGCAAGCTCGACGTCTTCGAGACAGGGGGACAGCGATGAGCAGGACACGGACCGGGGCTCCTCCGCGCGTCGTCGAGCTCACGCTCAACGGTGAGCCGGTCACCGCACGCGAGGACCAGACGATCCTCGACGTCGCCCAAGGCCAGGGCATCGACATCCCGACGATGTGCTGGGAGCGCACGCTCACCCCCGTCAACGCCTGCCGCGTGTGCGTGTGCGAGGTCGAGGGGGCGCGTACGCTCGTCCCGTCGTGCGCCCGCAGGGTCGAGGAGGGCATGGAGGTCCAGACGCACTCCGAGCGCGTCAAGCTGAGCCGCAAGATGGTGATCGAGTTCCTCGCCTCCTCCGTCGACCTGTCGGTGATGGCCGACGCCGAACGCTGGATCGAGGAATACGGCGCCGACCCCGAGCGCTACGGACCGCCGGCGCCGCCGTTCGAGGCCGGCGAGCGCGACCGGCTCCGCGCCGGCCACCACGAGACTCCAGACGGCCGCCATGCGGCCACCGTGCACCAGCCGCCCAAGGTCGACAACGAGCTCTACGTGCGCGACTACTCCAAGTGCATCCTCTGTTACAAGTGCGTCGAAGGCTGTGGGACCGACTGGCAGAACACGTTCGCGATCGCCGTCGCGGGCCGCGGGTTCGACGCACGGATCGCCACCGAGTTCGCCAACCCGCTGCCGGACTCCGCGTGCGTGTACTGCGGCAATTGCATCGCGGTGTGCCCGACCGGCGCGCTCATGTTCAAGAGCGAGTTCGACCTCCGCGAGCAGGGCGACTGGGACGAGGAGCGCCAGACGCAGACCCAGACGATCTGCACGTACTGCGGCGTCGGCTGCAACCTGGTGCTCCACGAGCAGGACAACTCGATCGTGAAGGTCACCTCGCCGCTCGACCATCCGGTGACGAGCGGCAACCTGTGCATCAAGGGCCGCTTCGGCTTCCAGTTCGTCCAGAACGACCGCGGCGGGCTGCCGCCGCCGCTCCAGGAGGAGAACGTGCCCGACGCCGGACCGGCGGACGCCTGAGCGATGTTCGGCGACGACCCGACCGATCCCGGCGCGAGCCCCGTCGACGACGCGGGGCGCATGCCGGTGGCGGGCGCCGAAGGCTGGCGCTACGAGCCGTTCGAGCGCGACGAAGCGACGGGCGAGCACCGGATCACGCTCGTGCGCGAGACGGACGGAGAAGAGGTCCGTATGACGCTGCCCTCGTTCGTCGAGCAGGGCGACGAGCTCGGCGAGATCGCGCTGCTGGTGATCAGGGCACGGGAACGCTGGCGCGAGCTCAAGGGCCTGGGCGGATAACCGCACCGCGCCTAGCGGCGCAGCTGGAAGGCGGTCGCGCCGTCGATCACGGTGAGCGCGGCCATCACGGCCGCTCCCACCCGCACCTTCGCGGGCGATGACGACCGCCGCGCAGCCCACAGCAGGTAGACGGTGTCGCCGACGTTGAACGCCGCGCGGGCTGTCATCCACGGCCAGCGCGGGGCTCCGCGCAGCAGCCCGGGCACGAGCACGAGGTCGGAGACCCCGATCACGCGGAACGCCGCGTCCTGACCGTCGAGCCCCAGCGGACCGGTCGTCCGGCGCGGGGCGACGAGCAGCGCGGCGCCGGCCACCAGCGTGGCCCAGCCCGCGAGCTCCGCCATCCGCTCGTTCATGCCGACAGCCTAAGGCCGAACTCATCGCAGACCTGCCGCAAGGGCTCCAGATCGGGCGAGAGCTCGAGCGGGTCGCCGCTGCGCTCGAGCTCGGCGCGGCCCTCGAACAGCGCGTAGCAGGGGCGGTCGTCGAGGTTCGAGCCGAAGCGCACGCCGCCGTAGTCGCGCTCGTACAGCGCGCGGCCGACCGTCTGGGTGACGAAGCGGTCGCGGCTGCGCACCTGGGAGATGTCGAGGTGGTCCATGTCGTGCATGGCCAGCAGCAGGGCGAGCTCGTGCTCGAGCTCGTTGCGGAGCTCCACCTCGGCGTCGAGGTCGCAGAACTCGTGCGGGCCGGCGGCGAGCGCCGGGCACAGCAGGTGCGCGTCGCGCCACTCCGCGGCCACCTCGCCGACTCCTCGCAGCGCCGGCGTGGCGTCGCCGAACAGCTCCTTCAGCTCTGCGATCGCCTTGGCGTTCGGCCGCAGGTCGGCCAGCACCTCGCGCAGGCAGGTGAGCGCGGTCTCGGCGCAGTAGATCGTGCGGTACGCGCGCTCGGGATCGTCCCAGCGATGCCGCCAGCTGCACAGAGGGCGCGGCACGAAGTCGAGCGGGGCGTCGCGATGCCCCAGCCGCCAAACCGCCGGCGAGGTCAGTCGGCGCTCCCCGCGAACGCGCGCGCGGCCGGCACGAGGTACCGCACGTCGCCCGGATCGTCCGCATGGCGCAGCAGCCAGGCCGGCGCCTCGTCGTCGAGCCGGCTGTTGCTGCCCAGGAACCACGCGCGGGCGGTGTTGGCGCCGTAGGCGTCCACCAGCATGCGAGCCGCCGAGTAGGCGGTGCGCAGGCGGAACTCGGCCGCCGCGCGGGGCGGGTTGCCCCTGCGCCACTTCCCCACCACCTTGGGGTCCCGCAGACCGGCCAGGTAGGCGGTCAGCTGCTGGCCGAGCTGGTCCTGGAGCCACCCCGCGACGACGCTGAAGTCAGTGGTCACCGCCTCGCGCTCGACGGTCTCGGGGTCAAGGGTCAGGGTCACGGGTTCCTCTCTTCGACCTGATAATCGTCCTCTTAGACCACCACTATATCTACCCAAGCCCTCGGACGGAAGCCCACTGGGGATTCTCCCGATGCGGGGCGCCAGGGGCGGACCTACCGTCGCCGCCATGCTCCGGCTCCTCCCCATCTCTCTGTTGCTCGTCCTGCTCGCGACCGCGACCGCCCAGGCCGCCACCGTGAAGGTGCCGGTGCCGGCCGAGGGTCAGATGACCGTCGCCGTCGCCTCCGTCGCCAAGAAGAGCTCGGTGAAGGCGAAGGCTCCCGGCGGGATCGCGGTGACCGGGTCAGTGAAGAAGGGTCGGCTCGGCGTCTCCGTGCTGCATCGCCGCGGAGTAGCCGCCGGCGGCGAGGTGACGCTGAAGGTCAAGGGCAAGGTGCGAGGGCTGAGGACCAGCGCTTCCGCGGGAGCGTGCAAGACGCTCGCGGGGCTGCTCTCCAAGCCGCTGGCGCGGGCGGGGCTCGCCGGCGCCGATCTTCGGACGGCGGGCGGCGCCGCCGCCGCGCAGGCGTGCGGAAAGCCGCTGCCCGCCGGGGCTCAGGCCGTGCTCGACCGGCTCGGCCTCGGGGCCGCGCCGCCGACCAGCGGCGGCCTCGCCACGCCTCGCCCGTCTCAGCCCGGCGGTGGGGGCGGAGGCGGCGGCGCGACCAACCAGTGCTCGAACGGGCTCGACGACGACGGCGACGGCCAGGTCGACGCGCCGAGCGAGCGCAAGCCGCGCCCCGACCCCGGCTGCATGAACGCCAACGACAGCACCGAGGCCGGCGAGGTGCCGCTGAACTGCAACGCGGGCGCCGGCGTCGGCGACGACCGGACGGTGCTCGAGATCGGCATCAACGACGGCTGCGGCTCGTTCGTCGAGGTCGCCGTCTACGCGTCGCCGAACGCCTTCGTGTGCGACATCGGCGCCTCGGCCGGCAACTGGGTGTGCGTGATCGCCCACGGCCACGCCTACGCGGACACCCGCAACGCGATCGATGCCGAGATGGCCGACCTCACGATCGGCCTCAACGGCGACGTCGACTGCGCCGTCCCAGCCACGATCGTCCTCACCCGGCGCAACTTCGAGGTCGCCGAGCTGGTCACGCCGATCGCGCGCTGCGGCCAGGCCGCGCCCGCGTGCTCGAACGGCAAGGACGACGACGGCGACGGCGTGGCCGACGCGCGGTCGTTCGGCACCGACCCCGATCCCGGCTGCTCGGACCCCGCCGACGAGAGCGAGAGCTCGGAGGTCGGCCTGCCCGCCGGCTGCTCGGTCGGCGGCGGCAACCTGAACGACGATCCGCGCTTCCCGGCCATCGAGATCTCGGGCTGCGGGTCGGTCAAGGGCCTGTGGTTCAAGCCGTCGGCGGCGCCGTCGGACTGCCTGTTCGCGATCGGCGCGGCCGGCGGCCAGGCGTGCACGCTGACGGGCGCCACGGCCGGCGCGACGTTCGCGGCAACGACGGCGGACGTCCTCCTCGGCACGCACACCGCGACCGACACCGGATGCGGGCCGGTGACGGTGGCGATCAGGCTCGCCGACGGGCGTGTCGCCAAGCTGCGCGACGACTGGTGCTGAACGTCCGCAGGGCGTAGGCTCGGCCCCGATGGGCGTGGAGCTGGTAGAGGTGCCGGCCGGGCGTTACGAGCTGGGTGAGCCCGGCGAGGAGCGCACCCACGAGCTGCCGCGCGTGCTGATCGGGCGCTGGCCCGTGACCAACTCCGACGTCCGGCGGTTCCTCGAGGCGACCGGCCGCGAGGTCCCGCCGGCGCAGGCGGCCGGCGCTCTCGCCGGCCACCCCGCCACGGGGCTCACGCGCGAACTGGCCGCGGCGTTCTGCGCGTGGCTCGGCGACGGGTTCCGCCTGCCGACCGGCGCGGAGTGGGAGGCGGCGGCGCGCGGGAACGACGGCCGCCCCTATCCGTGGGGCGAGACGTTCTACGCGGAGCACTGCAACAGCGCCGACAGCGGCTGGGGCTGGACCGTGCCCGTCGACGCCCACCCCGCGGGCGCCGGGCCGTTCGGGACCGAGCAGCAGGCCGGCAACGTCTGGGAGTGGGTCTCCGACGAGGACGCGGACGGCTGGGGCGTCGTCCGGGGCGGCTCCTACCTCGACACCGCATGGGGCCTGCGCGCCTCACGCGTCCAGCCCGCCGACCCCGAGCGGGCGACGAACACCACCGGGTTCCGAATCGCGAAGGGAGGGACATGGCGAGAGCAGTTCTGATGGACGCGCTGCGGGAGGTCTACGACCCCTGTTGCGCGGACCGCGGCATCTCGATCGTGGACATGGGCGTCGTGGAGGACGTCCGCGAGAAGGACGGCCACGTCGACGTCGACCTCGTGCTCACCACGGGCTGGTGCCCGTTCGTGGTCTCGATGTCGACCGCCATCCCGGAGGCGCTGAAGGCGATCGACGGCGTCCAGACCGTCGACGTCAAGGTCGTCTGGGACCCGGTCTGGACCATGGACCGCCTGTCGGAGTCGGCGCGCGAGAAGCTCGCGATGCCGCTGGAGGAGCTGGAGCCGTACCGAGCCGCGAGGAGCGCAGCCTGATGGCCATCACCGAGGAACGGCCCGAGGCGGCCGGCAGGAAGAAGGTCGACGCGTTCGTCTTCGACTGCGTCTGCCACATCTTCAACTTCGACAAGAAGAACGCGATCGGCCCGCCCGGCGAGCTGTTCGACGAGCACCTCTATGCCTTCCACCAGCTGCTCACGCGCGAGGGCGAGCCGATCCTCTCGCGCGACGAGTTCTTCCGCGAGTGGAGCGTCGACGAGATCTACGACATGGTCATCGAGGGCTCCGACACCGACATGATCGTCGCGCAGCCGCTGCCATTGACCGACCTCTTCCACGACGGCCTGAGCGCGTGGGAGAAGTGCGCCGAGATGGCGGCCAAGCACCCCGACAAGGCGGTGTTCTGGGGCTCGGTCAACCCGCTCGAGGGCAAGAAGGCGCTCGACCTCATGACCCGCCAGGTCGAGGACCACGGCGCCAAGGCGTTCAAGTTCTACAACGTGCGCTACGACTACGGGCAGCCGTTCCCGTGGCGCATGGACGACCCGCGGATCGCCTTCCCGATCTTCGAGCACGCCCAGAACCTGGGCATCAACCTGATCGGCGTCCACAAGGGCGTGCCGCTCGGCCCGCAGCCGATCGAGCACACGCGCACGTTCGACATGGACGGCGCGGCCGCCAACTTCCCGGACATCAACTTCGTCATCTTCCACGTCGGCCTGCCGTGGCTCGACGAGGTGCTGTGGCAGATCGTGCGCTTCCCCAACCTGTATGCGTCGATCGCCGCCACCGTGAACTTCATCTCCCGCCAGCCGCGGGTGTTCGCGGAGATGCTCGGCAAGATGATGTGGTGGTGCGGTGAGGACAAGATCATCTACGGCGGCGAGGCCCCGATCTGGCACCCGCAGTGGGCACTCGAGGAGTTCTGGAACTTCGAGCTGCCGCGCGACATCGTCGAGGAGCGCGGCTACCCGCAGCTGACCGACCAGGCCAAGCGCAAGATCCTCGGTGGCAACCTGGCCCGGCTGCATGGGATGGAGGTGCCGAGCTGAGCGACTTCACGAAGCTGAACCTGGCCGAGGACGTCGAGAACAGCGCCGAGAAGTTCGGCATGGGCGACGTCCTCGCCGCCCACTTCGTCCGCGACGGGCTCGACGCGACGCAGTCAGGCGTGAGCCTCCTGCGGCTGAAGGCCGACCAGCGGATGCCGTTCGGCCACACCCATCAGCAGCAGGAGGAGGTCTACGTCGTGGTCGGCGGCAGCGGACGCATCAAGCTCGACGACGACGTCGTCGAGCTCGCCCGCTGGGACGCCGTCCGGATCGCTCCGGAGGTCATGCGCGCGCTCGAGTCCGGCCCCGAGGGACTCGAGATCGTCGCGTTCGGAGCGCCCGCCACGGGACTGGGAGACGCGCAGCAGGAAATGGGGTGGTGGACGGACTAGCGCGCTAGGCGACGGCTTCGGTGTCGTCGCTCGTGTGGAGCAGGAACCCGGCTGCGTCGAGCACGCGGCGCTCGCGCAGCCGGAGCAGTCGGTCGCTGCAGGCGGCGTCCGGCTCCCACGCCGCGACGGCGGCCGTGTCCTTGAGCGGGGTCAGGCCGTTCTCCTCCGGCTCGTCGTAGGCCTGGCGCAGCCACGCCAGGTCGTCGGCGATGCGCCGGGGGCGCTTCTGCTCCCCCTCGGGCGCCGGGGTCCACGGGTCCTGGCCCGCGCGGCGCTCCGGCACGCCCGGAGGGCGCGTCAGCGCGACACCGAGCGCGTTCAGCCAGTCGGGTCTATCGAGCACCAGCTCGAGCATGAGGTTCCTCGTTTCCGATGATCAGTCCTGGCAAACTCGCAGCAAGTCTCCATGAGCACGCTCAACTACACCACCACAGCGGGCGATCCCGCGCTGGACGCGGCCTTCGAGCAGGCGCTTGCAACGGCGCGTGCGGGGCGGCCGCAGCCCTTGCCGCACCTGATCGGCGGCCACGAGGTCGCGGACGGCGAGCTGGTCGAGCGCGCGGATCCGAGTGACCCCTCGCGGGTGGTCGCGCGCGCGCACCGGGCCTCGCCGGAGGTCGTCGCGCAGGCGGTCGCGGCCGCCCGTGCCGCCCAGCCCGGCTGGGCCGCGACGCCGCTGGCCGAGCGCGTCGCCGCGCTGCGCCGGATGGCGAAGCTGATCGGCGAACGGACGGTCGAGATGGGCGCGATCGTGTCGGCCGAGACCGGCAAGGTGCGGCTCGAGTCGGTGCCCGAGGTGCAGGAGGGCGTCGACCTGATCGAGGCCTACTGCGGCCACATGGAGCGCAACGACGGCTACGTGATCCCGCTCGGGCAGCTCTCCGACGACGAGCGCAACACGTCGGTGATGCTCCCCTACGGCGTCTTCGCGGTGATCTGCCCGTTCAACTTCCCGTTCGCGCTCGCCGTGGGCATGAGCAGCGGCGCGCTGGTGACCGGCAACACGGTGGTGATGAAGCCCGCCGAGGAGACGCCGTGGTCGACCGGCGTGATCGCCGAGCTGGGCGTCGAGGCCGGGCTCCCGCCGGGCGTCCTCAACCTCGTCCAGGGCGACGACGCGACCGGGCGCGCGCTGGTCGGCGCCGACATCGACGGCGTCGCCTTCACCGGCTCGGCCGAGGCCGGCCACGCGATCGCGCAGCGCCTGCACGCAGACGCGCCCGCTGCGGCCGCTGATCGTCGAGATGGGCGGCAAGAACCCGGCCATCGTCACCGCGCGCGCCGATCTCGAGACCGCCGCGGCGGGCATCGTCCGCTCGGCCTACGGGCTGTCGGGCCAGAAGTGCAGCTCGTGCTCGCGCGTGGTCGTCGAGCGGGCCGTGCACGACGAGCTGGTCGAGCGGATCGCCGCCGGAGCGCGCGAGCTGGCGCTCGGCGATCCGGCCGATCCCGCGACCTCGCTCGGGCCCGTAGCGGGCGCCGGCGCGGCCGAGCGCTTCGACGCGGCGGTCGAGGAAGCCCGCCGCGACGGCGAGGTCGTGCTCGGCGGCGAGCGCGACGGCGGCTTCGTGCAGCCCACCCTCGTCACCGGCCTGCCCCGCGGCCACCGCCTCACGCGCGACGAGCTCTTCCTCCCCTTCCTCACCGTCACGCCAGTCGACTCGCTCGACGACGCGCTCGAGGAGGCCAACGCGGTCGAGTACGGCCTGACGGCGGGCATCTTCAGCGCCGACGACGCCGAGGTCGACGAGTTCCTGCGCCGGATCGAAGCGGGCGTGCTGTACGTCAACCGCCGAGCGGGCGCGACGACCGGCGCGTGGCCGGGCATCCAGACCTTCTGCGGCTGGAAAGCGAGCGGAGCGTCGGGCAAGGGCGGGCTGGGCCCGCACTACGTGCTGCAGTTCATGCGCGAGCAGAGCCGGACTGTGGTCGGCGGCTAGGGCGCCAACTGCCGCATTGAGGGCGGCGTGAGAGGTTAGTGGCGAGTTCTGTTCGCTATGCGATCAAAACTCGCCACGGACCGAAATCCCCGCTCCCCTACCCAGCGCCGTTGACGTTCCCGTCCCGCAACAACAGGCACGCCGCGCGATGCTCGCCCGTCGCCCGCCTCGAACAGCGGCGGGTCCTCGCTGTCGCACGGCTCGAAGCGATGCGGGCAGCGCGGGTGCAGCCGGCAGCCCGGAGGGATGTGGGCGGCGTCGGGCGGCTCGCCGCCCAGCAGCTTCGCGCCCGTCTTGCGTCCCGGCGACGGCACGGCGGCGACCAGTGCCTGCGTGTACGGGTGGCGCGGGTGCTCGATCACCTGCGCGGCGCTGCCCTGCTCGACGATCCGGCCGAGGTACATGACCGCGATCCGGTCGCACAGCGTCCACGCCAGGCCGAGGTCGTGGGTGATGAAGAGCAGCGCGAGCGAGCGGGAGGAGCGCAGGTCCATGAGGATCTTCAGCACCTGGGCGCGGACCGAGACGTCGAGCATCGAGACCGGCTCGTCGCAGATCAGCGCCTCGGGGTCGAGCACGAGCGAGGCCGCGATCGCCACGCGCTGGCGCTGGCCGCCGGAAAGCTCGTGCGGGTAGCGGTCGGCGAACCGGCCCGCCGGAAGCCCGACGTCCTCCAGCGCGCGCTCGACCCGGTCGCCCGGCGGCGTGCCGGCGATCTGCAGCGGCTCGGCCACGATCGCGCGCACGCGCATGCGCGGGTTGAGCGTCTGGTAGGGGTCCTGGAAGACCATCTGGATACGGCGCCGCAGCGCGCGCCAGTCGCTCGTCACGGGCGCGCCGTCCAGCTCGACGGCGCCGTCCGCGGCGGGCACCAGCCCCAGCATCGCGCGCGCGAGCGTCGACTTGCCGCACCCGGACTCCCCCACGACGCCCAGCACCTCGCCGGGCTGCCAGTCGAAGGAGACGCCGTCGACGGCCCGCGCGCCGCCGCGGTAGTGCACGTGCAGGTCGCGGACGGCGATCACCAGCGCTCCCAGGGCGCGAAGTGGCAGGCCGAGGCCTGGCCGGAGGCGACCTCGCGCAGCGGCGGCTCGGCCAGGCAGGCGTCGGCCGCGTACGGGCAGCGCGGGCGGAACGAGCAGCCCTCGACCGGCTCCGCGGGGTCCGGCGGAGAACCGGGGATCGGGTCCGCCACGCCGCGCGCGCCGCCGATCACCGGCAGCGAGTCGAGCAGCTTCTTCGTGTATGGGTGCTGCGGCGCGCCGAACACCTGCGCCGCCGGCCCCGACTCCACGATCCGTCCCGCGTACATGACCGCCAGGCGGTCGCATGACTCGGCCAGCACCGCGAGGTCGTGGCTGATGAGGATCAGCGCCAGCCCCAGCTCCTCCCGCAGCCGCTCGAGCAGGTCGAGCACCTGCGCCTGCATGATCACGTCGAGCGCCGTGGTCGGCTCGTCGGCGATCACCAGCGCGGGCCGGCAGGCGAGCGCCAGAGCGATCATCGCCCGCTGACGCTGACCGCCCGAGAGCTGGTGCGGGTAGGCGCGACCGTGCGCGCGCGAGAGCCCGACCGTCTCGAGCAGCTCCTTGATCCGGCCGCCGACCTTGCCCGCCTTCCGCTCGTGCAGCTTGATCGCCTCGAAGATCTGGCGGTCGACGCGCTGGACCGGATCCAAGGCGTTCATCGAGCCCTGGAAGACGAGCGAGACGTGCCGCCAGCGCACGAGCTGCATGCCGCGCTCGGTGCGGCGGTCGATCCGCACCGGCTCCTCCACGCCGGGCGGGCGCAGGGTGATCGTCCCGCTCGGCTTCAACGCCGGCGGCAGCAGCTTCATGATCGCCAGCGCCGTGGTGGTCTTGCCGCAGCCCGACTCGCCGGCCAGCCCGAGCGCCTCGCCCGGCTCCACGGTCAGGTCGACGCCCGCCACGATCGGGTGCCCGTCGTGGCGGACCTCGAGGCCCTCGATCTCGAGCAGGCTCACGTGCGCTCCGCCAGCCTCGGGTTGATGTGCTGCTCGAACAGGTAGCCGACCAGTCCGATCGCGAAGACCAGCAGAGCGATGCAGAGCCCGGGCGGCACGACGTACCACCAGGCGCCCGCGCTCGGCGCGCCGGCCTCGAAGCCGTTCTCGATCATCGACCCCCACGAGATCGAGGTCGGGTCGCCGAGCCCCAGGAACGCGAGCGCGGCCTCGGCCAGGATTGCCACCGCCACGATCAGGACCGTGCTGGCGAAGATCAGCGGCAGCGCGTTCGGGAGGACGTGGCGGCGGATGATGTACCAGTCGCTCGCCCCCAGCGCGCGCGCCCGCTCGACGTAGGCGCGCTCCTTCAGCGTCAGCACCTGCGACCGTACGACGCGGCCCGTACCCGCCCAGCTCGTGATCGCGATGACGACGACAAGCACGGACAGCGAGGGGTCGAGCAGCCGCGCCAGCACGACCATCAGTGGCAGCGTCGGCAGCACCAGGAACCAGTTCTCGAACGAGTCGATGACGCGGTCGGTCCAGCCGCCGAAGTAGCCGCCGATCAGCCCGACGGCCGAGCCGATGAAGCCCGAGATGAGCGCCGCCGAGATGCCCACCACGATCGAGACGCGTGCGCCGACCAGCAGCTGGGAGAACACATCGGCGCCGACCTCGGTGGTCCCGAGCAAGTGGTCGGCGCTCGGCTTCGCGAGCACGTCGACGCTCGACGCCTCAGGATCCTGCGGCGCCACCAGCGAACCGAACACGGCGAGGAAGAGGGACAGGCCGATGACCGCCACGCTGAAGATGCCGCGCTTGGTCGAGAGCACGATCCTCACGGCGTCTGCACCCGCGGATCGAGGAAGAAGTACAGACAGTCGGCGAGCAGGTTGAAGAGGATCACGCCGACAGAGAAGACGAGGAACGTCCCCTGCAGCACCGGGAAGTCCTTGTCGTTGATGGCCTGGTAGTTGAGCTCGCCGAGGCCGGGCCAGGAGAAGATCGTCTCGATCGTCACCGCGCCGCCCATCACGATGCCGAACTGGATCGCCGACAGCGTGACCAGCGGCAGCAGCGCGTTCGGCACTGCGTGCGAGCGGACCACGCGCGCCCACGGCAGGCCGGTGGCGCGCTTGACGGTGATGAAGTCCTCGGTGAGGACGTCCACCATCGAACTTCGCATGATCACGAAGTACTGGCCCAGGAGCATCAGCGTCATCGCGGTGGCGGGCAGCACGAGATGCTCGCCGATGTCGAGCACGCGCTCGAGGCCCGTGTAGTCCGCGCCCGGGGTCTCCTGGAGGCCGGCCGGGAAGAGCGGCACGGCGACCGCGAACAGCAGGATGAGGATGATCCCGATCCAGTACTCGGGCGCCGCGTAGGTGAACAGGCTGAAGCCGAGCAGCCCGTCGTCGGTGCGGCTGCCTCTTCGCGTGGCGGCCACGATCCCCAGCCAGGTGCCGATGACCGTCGCCAGCAGCGTGCCGACGCCGACCAGCAGCAGCGTCCACGGCAGCGCCTCCTTGATCTCCGTCCACACCGACCGCCGCGTCTTCTGGCTGATGCCGAGGTCGCCCTGGACGGTGTCGGAGACGTAGTCGGCGAACTGCCCGAGCAGCGGCTTGTCGAGCCCGTAGTAGGCCTGCAGCTGCTGGATCTCCTCGGGCGAGGCGCGCGGCAGGCGCGCGAGCTGGCTGGTCGGGTCGCCCATGACCCGGAACAGGAAGAAGTTGAAGACGATGACGAAGATCAGCGTCAGGAAGGCCGTAACGAACTTCCCGGCGAGCCAGCGCGGACTCACCTCACTCCTCGAGCGCCTCGTTGTCCGCCCGGCGGCGCCGGATGACGACATACGCGCCGAGCGCGAAGATCGCGGCCAGGAACACGATCACCACGACCAGCAGCCCGTTCGAGCCGCCCTCGTCCTCGGTGGTGGCCGCGGCGGTGACGGCCGGGGGCGTGAAGTTCAGCCACGGCGCGTACGCGACCTGGTCGCAGATGATGTCCCCGTCCGGCTTCGGGCACGACTGCTCGACGCCCGCGACGCGATCGGTGCGGTACGCCTGGAGGTATGGGTCGACGGTCAGCACGAGATACGGCAGGTCGCGCTGGCTGATGTCGATCATCTGCTTGACGATCGCCTTGCGCGCCGCGTTGTCGAACTCACCGCTCTGCTCGTCGTAGAGCCGGTCGTACTCGGGGTTGGAGTAGAACGAGTCCGACGAGCCGCCGATCGCCTTGGTGGTGATCAGGTTGAGCAGGATCCCCGGGTCGTAGGGGTCGCCGCCCCAGCCCCAGATGAAGGTGTCGAAGTCGGGCGCCATCTTGTCGTCGACCTCGCGCACGGTGAGCTCGGTCAGCTTGTCCACGCTCACCGGCTGGACCTTGAACTCGACGCCGATCGGCTCGGTCATCTCCGCCACGAGGCGCGCGGCCTGCCGGTCCTGCTGGGACTCGTTGCGCACGTAGAGGTCGAACGAGAGCCGCTGCCCGCCCTTCTCGCGCACGCCGCCCTCGCCCGGCTGCCAGCCCGCGTCGTCGAGCATCTGGCTCGCGCGGTCCGGGTCGTACGGGTAGTCGAGGTCGCCCTCGGGCTGCGTGTAGAAGTCCTTGAGGTACATGGGCAGCAGCCCGTGGCCGGCGAACGCCGTGTTGCGCGAGGCGATCTGGTTGATGCGCTCGCGGTCGACGGCGAAGCCGATCGCCTGGCGCACCGTGCGGTCCTGGACGGCGGGGTTGAACTTGGCGTCCGGGCAGATGTCGCGCGGGCACAGGTTGAAGGCCAGTTCGGTGAACGACGGCGAGGGCGACTTGACGGCCTTGATGTTCTCGGTCTTGCCGAGCCGGTCGAAGCTCGCCGGGTCGACCTCGGGCACGATGTCGACCTCGCCCAGCGTCAGCGCACGCTCCACGGCGTCGTAGCTGCCGTACTTGATGAACTGCAGCTCGTCGAAGGCCGGCCGCTTGCCGCGCCAGTTGGGGTTGCGCTCCATCCGCACGAGCCGGTTGGAGTCGAACTCGGTGACGATGTACGGGCCGCTGCCCACGATCGGCGGCTCGGGCCGGTACGAGCCCGTGAGCTGCTTGACCGTCTGCTTGCCCCACACGTGCTTGGGGATGATCCAGACGAAGATGCCGCCGACGATCCGCGTGTCGGGCTTCTTCGTGTGGACGATCACGGTCGTATCGTCGGGCGTCTCGATCGAGGTGACGTTCTCCGTGTAGCTGGTGAACAGCAGGCCGTTGCCGCCCAGCACCTCCCAGCTGTACTTGACGTCCTCGCTCGTGATGGGCTCCCCGTCCGACCACTTGAGGCCCTCTTGGAGCTGGAAGGTGATCGTCTTCTTGTCGTCGGAGATGTCCCAGGTCTTGGCGATGCCCTCCGTCGGGCCGAGGTCGTCCGAGCTGAAGTTGACGAGCAGGTCGTAGCTGATCGCCCAGATCCGGTAGCTCTCCTCGTCCTGGTCGGTGAACGGGCTGAGCGTCTGCGGGTCCTGCTCCCAACCGATCTTGAGGACCTTCTTCTCCTGCGCCTGGGCAGGGGCGGCCAAGACCAACAACGCGGCCAGCACCGCGACCCAGCTACCCCTCATGGTGATCCTCTCCGGGAAGACGACGACGTCCGGCGATCTCGCCGATGTAGGCACGTATCTCATCGACCGCCGCGGAAAGCAACCGCTCCCCCTTGTCCGGCGTGGCCACAGTCGCGTCGCCGACCACTCCGCTGCGGCTGAGGCCCGACCAGTGCGGCCACACCTGCAGCGGGCCGTCGGACCAGTCGAGCCAGACGTGCTCGGAGTCCCAGTCTGGGATCTCGCGCACCGCCTTGTCCATCTGGACGAGGTCCGGCTCGAGCGCCAGGTAGAGCGAGGTCTCGAGCTCGCACGCGTGGGCCATCCCGCCGGGGTGCGGCGAGTCGCGCACCTCGGCGATCACCCGCTTGGCCTCGGGGCTCTGGAGGTAGAAGCACGAGCCGCAGACCGCTTCGCGATGCTCGACGCCGATCAGCCGCGCCGCGATGTCCACCAGCGGCTGGTTGGAGCCGTGCCCGTTCACGAACAGGATGCGGTCGAAGCCGTGGCGGCAGAGCGAGCGGCCCTGGTCCACCAGGGCTTCCACGAACACGTTCCAGCGCAGCGTGACGCTGCCCGGGAAGTCCATGTGGTGCGGCGTGTAGCCGTGCACCTGGGTTGGGAAGAGCAGCGCCTGGCCGTCCGCGGCCTGCACGGCGCGCTCGCAGATGGCGCTGACCAGGCGGGCGTCGGTGTCGACCGGCAGGTGGTGGCCGTGGTCCTCGAGCGTCGCGGTCGGGATGACCACCACGAGGTCGTCTCGGCGGGCGAGCTCGCGCAGCTCGGGCCAGGTGTGTTCCTCATACCTCAGCCTCATAGCAACGCCAGAGCGTCATATGACACATGCATCAGGCGCCTCAGCCCCTCGATCTCGGCCCACTCATCGGGTCCGTGGGCGCCACCCGCCGTGCCTGGGCCGCCACTCGCGAAGGGCACGCCGAACACGTGGTACGGAGCCCACCACGGGGCCACGGGCCGCACCTGCGGCTCCGTCCCGTGCCGGCGCAGCGCCTCGCACAGCGCTCTGACCGGCGGGCCGTCCGGGTCCGAGCGCGCGGGCGGATAGGTGCCCTTGACCTCGAGCGAGACCGCAAGCGCGGGCAGGTCGACCGGGTCGTCGAACCGGATGTCGACCCCGGCGCGCGCCGTCCCCGGGACCACCGTGCGGCTCGCGTCCTCGGGCGTGCCGGCGAGCATCCAGGTCACGTTGGCCGCCGGGACGGCCTCTTTGAGGGCCACCACCGCCCGCGCGAGGTCGACCGCGGGCTCGGGGACCTCGGCGACCCGCGACGAGTGGACGTCGGGCCCGCCGCCGGCGCTCAGCTCCAGCTCGTACAGGCCCTTGACGCCGGCGAAGACGCTTCCGGGCTGCTCCTGCAGGTCGAAGTCGAGCGCGAAGTCGGCGGCCAGCTCGTCGCGGTGGGCGTCGCAGAAGGCGGCCAGCCGAGGGCTGCCGAGCTCCTCCTCGCCCTCGCACACGAACACCTGCCGGCACGGGCTCGGCGCGCTCGCGAACGCGAGGATCGATGCCGCCAGCGCGCCCTTGGAGTTGGCCGCGCCGCGGGCGATCACGCGGCCGTCGCTCACGTGCGCGGCGAACGGCTCGACCGTCCACTGCGCGCCCGGCGGCTGGACGTCGTACATGCCGTAGCGCAGCACGGTCGGGCTGGGGCCGTCGATCACTCCGATCACCGTCGGCCGCTTCTCGCCCGGCTCGCGCGGCTGCGCTCGCCCGCCGGCCAGCTCGATCAGCCGGCAGACGGCGTCGGCGGTGGAATGCAGGTCGCCGTCGGCCGCCGACACCGACGGGATGCGCAGGAAGTCGCGGATGCGCTCGAGGTGGGCGTCGAAGTCGCGGTCGATCGCCTCGTGCGCGCTCAAGAGACGCCGGCTTCGAGGATGTCGAGCGTCTTGGCGGTCGCGTCGAGCCGCGCCCGCGTGCCGAGCGGGATCGTGGCCATCGTCTTGCCGTGCCCGACCGGCACGTTGGCGATCGCCGGGATCCCGAGCGGCGCGATCAGCTCGTCGAGGATCTCCTCGATCGAGAGCGTCGACTCGTTGTACTCGGGGATGGTCAGGGCCTTGAGGTTGACGTCGGTGCCGAACACCAGGCCGGCGGCGTTGTCGAGCTTGCCGGCCAGGATCAGGTGGTTGAGGTGCGTGTCGACGATGTACGGCTCCTCGTTGAGGTCCTCGAGCAGCACGATGCAGCCGTCGGTCTCGATCTCGAACGGCGTTCCGAGGCTGGCGGCCACGAGCGTGAGGCAGCCGCCGACGATCGGCGCCTCGGCGACGCCCTCGCCGACCGTCAGCACATACGGATCGTCGGGGTCATCGGGCACGCGGCCGAGCGGCTCGGCCTTGAAGGCACGGTGGAAGCACTCCTCGGTGACCTTGGTCAGCTCGTCCTTCTTGCGCGTGAAGCGCAGGAACATCGGGCCGTAGAACGTGGTCCAGCCGGCGTGCTTCGCGAGCGCCAGGTGCAGCGCCGTGATGTCGCTGTAGCCGCAGAAGATCCGCGGGTCGCCGAGCGCGTCCCAGTCGATGCGGTTGTAGAGCCGGGCGGCGCCGTAGCCGCCCGTGAGGCAGAGCACCATGTCGATCCCCGGCTCGCTCAGCGCCCACTGCAGGTCGGCGGCGCGCTGCTCGTCGGTGCCGGCCAGATAGCCGTGCACGCGGCGCAGGTTGGGGCCGAAGACGAGGTCGTAGCCGCGCGACTCGAAGTAGGCCGTGGCCTGCTCGATCTCCGAGCGCGTCTGCGGCGGGCTCGACGGCGCGACGATCGCGATCGTGGCGCCATCGCGCAGCGCAGGCGGCTTGACAGGCACCGGCGGACCCTAACCGCTGCCGCGCAAAGCATGTGGATTCCCCGCTTTCGGCGTCTCATGACCGGCCGTAGCGTCGTCTGCACATCAGTTCCACGGCCAGGAGGTCCCCATGTCGTCCCGCCGTCTCTTCAGCAGCACCGCCTTCGCCTTCGCCCTCGCCGCCACCGCCCCGGGCACCGCACTGGGCATGCCCATGTTCGACTCCCCGGCCGACAGCTCGAAGCCGGCGGTTCCCGTCACGATCGTGCGCGAGGTCCCCACGGACGGCCCGGACTCGACACTGGCCGTGGTGATGTCCGGCGCCGCCCTGCTCGTGGCCGCCGGCACCGCCGGCTACGCCCGCCGGTCAGTTCGACCCGGCCGCCCGGCGTAGACGGCCCACGAGCCCCCACCCGCGGCCGCCGCGATTTTCCCCCGCGGCGGCCGCTCCCTTCAGGCCACCGGAAGCCGGCGCGCGAGCTCGGTCCGCGAGCGCACGCCGAGCTTCCGGTAGGCCCGCGTCAGATTCGACTCCACCGTTCGCTCGGACACGAAGAGCGCCGCCGCGATCTCCTTGTTCGCGCGGCCCTCGGCGGCCAGCTCGGCAATCCGGCGCTCGGTCTCGGTCAGCTCGTCGCGGTCGGCCGCGCGCCGCCCGCCGAGCCTTGCGAGCTCGGCCTGCGCCCGCCCGGCCCACAGCACCGCCCGCAGCTCGGTGAACGCGGCGATCGCCGCCTGCAGCGACTCACGCGCCGCACCGCGCTGCTTGGCGCGCCGCTGCGCGGTGCCGAGCGCGAGCAGCGTGCGCGCGATCTCCAGCGGCTGGCCGGCGTCCGCGAGCACGTCGAGCGCAGCCCGGTGATCGGCGATCGCCTCCTCGTGCCGTCCCTCCGCGCCGCGGAGCATGCCGCGGCAGCGCAGCGCGACCCCGGCCGCCCACGGGCGATCCGGATGACGCGCGAGGGCGCCCTGGGCCTCGGCGGCGCCCGCGACGTCTCCGGTCAGCACGAGCGCCTCGGCGACGTCGGCCCCGATCTGGAAGGACATCGGCTCGGCGACGTCGAGCGCAGCCTCTTCGGCCGGCAGCGGCGCCAGCCACGCGGCAGCGGCGGCCGCATCGCCACGCGAGAGCTCCAGCAGGCCGAGCGCACGCGCGGCGTTGAGCGCGAACACGCGGTCGTGAGCCCGGCGCGCCAGGTCGAGCGCGAGATGCAGCTGCTCGACCGCCGATTCGACGCGCCCGAGGTGCGCGTCTACCAGCCCGCGAGCCCAGCGGCCCGCCGACTCGTAGTTCGAGATCCCGCTGCCGGCCGTGATCGCGAACATCCGCTGGGCATGGTCATCCGCGGCCGCCAGACGGCCGGACCGCAGCTCGAGCTCGGTGCCGGCCATGTGAAGCATGCCGGCAAGGTCGTCGTTGCCGGTGCGCCGCACGCCGTCGAGCTCGCTTGCCAGCAGTGCTCTTGCCTCCTCGAAGTGGGCGCTGAGCGCCAACTGGAGCACGAGCGACGCGTTGGCACTGGTGCCGGAGGAGGCGAGGCCCGCGCTGCGCTCGAGCCGGGCGCCCTCGACGAGCAGGCCGCGCTGCACGCCCTCGCCCAGCGCATACCGCTGGAACGCGAGCTCCTCGAGACAGCGCGCCCGGAGGGCGGCGTCGCCACACCGCTCGGCGTGGATCGCGGCCTGCTCGGTGTACGGCATCGCCGCCCGAACGCCGGTTGAGTGCCAGAGCTCGCTGATCAGGAGGTTGATCTGCGCGAGCAGCGCATCGTCGTCGCCGGCCTCGCCGAGCGCCTGGTTCAGGAGCAGCCGCATGTACGCATCCACGTCGCCGTCCTCGGTGCCGATGTAGGCGAGCCGCGTGAGCGCTTGCGCCCGGCCGTGGCCGGGCGGCAGCTCCGCGACGAGCGCGTCGAGCAACCGACGCGCCTGCACGCCGTCGCCGGCCGCGACCCACGCGTCCACGGCCGCGAGCGCCCGGCGCTGCCGGGCCTCGCCGTCGCCGTGGGGCGTCAGCCGCTCGGCGCGCTCGGCCAGGTCGGCGGCGACCGCGGGCGCGCCACGCTCGGCCGCCCGCTCGGCGGCGGCCTCGAGCGCCGCGGCGGTGGCGGCGTCGGGTGCGTCAGCGGCCTCGGCGAGGTGGCGGGCACGTTGCTCGATGTCGGTCACGATGCCGGCGAGCCGGTGGTGGAGCGCACGCCATGCAGGTGCCGGGGTTCGCTCCTGCACAGCCGCGGCGAGCAGCGGGTGGGCGAAGCGCAGGCGACCGCCGTCGTGCTCGAGCACCTCGGCGACCAGCGCTTCCTCGAGCCCGCGGCTCGCGTCGCCCACGGCCCGCTCGATCAGCTCGTCGGTGGGCGCGGCAAGCGCCGCGGCGGCGCGCAGCACGTCGCGGCCCGGCTCAGAGAGAGCGGCGACACGGCCGGCGAGCAGCCGCCGGACATCGGTGGCGTTCGCCGGCCCTTGACCGTGCTCGGCTCGGGCCAGCTCGATCGCCGTCAGTGGGTTGCCGCGCGCGGCAACCTCCAACCGCGCGACGGCAGGCGCCGTGAGCGCGCCGACGCGCTGCTCGACGATCGGGCGCAGGGCCGCGCCGTCGAGCGGGCCCAGAGTCAGCTCGAGCGTGACCGCTTCCGGCAGCTGCCGGACGAGCGAGGCGACGGCCTCGTCGGCCTCGCCCGTCCGGAGGGTCGCCAGGACCCGGATGCCCTCGGGAAGCCGGCGGATCGCGAAGGCGAGCACGGCGGCCGTGGCCTCGTCGAGCCACTGAACGTCGTCGATGGCGACGACGCAGGGCGCCAGTTCGCCGAGCAGGGCCACGAGGCCGGCGCCGACGGCCCGCAGCTCGAGCGGCCCCGTGACGGGCTCGAGCAGGAGCGCCGCCGACAGGGCGTGCCGCGGTACCTCCGGCACCCGCGGCAGCAGGCCGACGGCGGGTCGCACGAGGTCGTCGAGCGCGGCGTAGGAGCTCGCCGTCTCGGCCGCGGTCGGCCGCGCGACGAGCACCGTGGCCCCGTCGGCGCGCGCCCGGTCGAGGACGGCCGACCAGAGCGCCGTCTTGCCGATCCCCGCCTCGCCCTCGATCAGCGCGAGGACCGCGTCGCCACCCGCGCGGAGGAAGGCGCCGAGGGTCTCCAGCTCGGGCTCACGGCCGACGATCACGACAGATCGTCGCGAGCCTAACCCGTGCGCTCAGATCAGTCGAGCGGATCCGAGGGCGGCGGCGCCGACATGACCTCGACGCGGTGGCCGGCCGGGTCGAGCACGAACCAGCGCGGGGCGTTCCAGGCATTGCTGCCCGGCTGCGG
Organism: uncultured Solirubrobacteraceae bacterium; assembly: GCA_963835525.1. GTDB lineage: Bacteria > Actinomycetota > Thermoleophilia > Solirubrobacterales > Solirubrobacteraceae > DASSUW01. The sequence continues at coordinate 1,028,873 of CAWIFM010000003.1, read as the reverse complement.
GTCGAAGCCCGCCTCGCGCAGCGTCGCGACCGTCCGCTCGGCGTCAGCCGCGTGCACGGCGGTGTGGCCCTCGGTCGGCACCGCCGGCGTGTCGAGCGGGACGAGATGGATGTGGGTGTCGTCCTTGCCGATCCAGGTGAAGCGGTTGCGCAGGATGGGCGGCGGCTCGAGCTCCGTGAAGCCCAGCAGCTCCCAGAAGGCCACGCAGTCGCGCACCTGATCGGGACGCACCTCGAGCGTCACGTGCTGGAGCATGTGAGGACTCTATGCGAGGCCGACGAGCCCGATGCCCGCGAGTGCCGCGAGAACTCCGCCGCGCTGGCTGAAGCTCAGCTCCTCGCGCAGGATCGCGCGGGCGAGGATCACGGTGGCGACCGGGTAGAGCGAGCCGAGCACCGACACGGCCGCCGCCATGCCGACGGTGAGCGCGACCGCGAACATCACGTTGGCGGAGATGTCGAGCGCGCCGACGGCGGCGAGCGGAGCGATCTGGTCGCGCTTGAGCGGCGACGGCCGGCGCAGCGCGAGGACGACGACGACCAGCACGCTGACCGCGGCGGCGCGGTTGATCGCCACCGCCCACAGCGCGCCGTCGTCGGCCGCGAGGTCCGTGCCGACGAAGAACGCGCCGAAGCCGAGCGCCGCCACGACGGCGAGGCCGACGCCCGTCGCCACGCGGCGGTGGTCGCCGCCGTACTGGTACGAGGCGAGCGCGGCGCCGGCCAGCGCCAGCGCCATGCCGGCCGCCTGCGCGCCGCTCGGCGCGTGGCCGGCGGCGAGGCCGACGGTGATCGGCAGCAGGGCGGCCATCGCCGAGATCGGCGCCACGACGCTCATCGGGCCGATGGCGAGCGCCTTGTAGAGCGCGGCGAAGGCGATCAGCTCGGCAATGCCGGCCCCCGTGGCCAGCAACGCCGCGTCGCCGCCGGGCAGCGGCGCGCCGGAGGCGACGGCGGCGACCCCGACGAGCACGAGCCCCGTGGCCTGCGAGACGAGCAGGACCCACAGGAGGGCGAGGCGCCGGGTGTTCAGGCCGGCGAGGAAGTCGGAGGCGCCCCAGGCGAGGCTTGCACCGAGGGCGAGGGCGACCGGGACCATGGTCGGGACCCTCGCCGAGGCCACTTGAAAAACACTTAGGCCAGGCTTGGCATGATCTCGCCATGAGCGATCTCGAGCGCAGGTCCGGTTCCCGCCCGACGCGACGCAAGCGCGAGCAGCGCGCCTACAGCCTGGTGATGGTCGGCGGAGCGCTCGGGCTCGTCTTCGTCGTCGGCACGCTGCTGGCCATCTTCGGCGTGATTGGCTGGAACATCCCGATCCTCGCCGCGATCCTGGCCGTGATCTGCGCGCTGCTCTTCCGGCGCACCGTGCGTTGATCGTCGCGGAGGCGGTGGGCAGGGCGCTCGCGTCGCTGGGCGTCGACGCCGTCTTCGGCCTGCTCGGGAGCGGCAACCTGACCGTGACCAACGCGCTGCGCGACGCCGGCGTGCCGTTCCACGCCTCGCGCCACGAGGGCGGGGCGATCTGCATGGCCGACGGCTACGGGCGCGTCAGCGGGAGGCTCGCCGCGTGCAGCGTGCACCAGGGCCCGGGGCTCACCAACACGGTGACCGGCCTGACCGAGGCGGCCAAGAGCCGCACGCCGCTCATCGTGATCGCCGCCGACACGCCGGCCGCCGCCCTGCGCTCGAACTTCCGGATCGACCAGACCGGTCTGGTGGAGGCCGTGGGCGCGGTCGCCGAGCGCGTCCACGGGCCGGCGACGGCGATGGCCGACGTCGCCCGCGCCGTGCGGCGGGCGACGGTCGAGCGCCGGGCCGTGGTGCTGATGCTGCCGCTCGACGTGCAGGCCGCCGAGTGCGATCCGGAGCTGCCGCCGCCGCTACCCGCGCTGGCGCCGCCGCACCCCGGCTCGGTCGACGCGCTCGCGGGGCAGCTCGCGCAGGCCGAGCGACCCGCGATCATCGCCGGCCGCGGGGCCGTGCTGGCCGGCGCGGGGCCCGCCCTGCGGCAGCTGGGTGAGCTGAGCGGCGCCGTGCTCGCCACCTCGGCCGTCGCGAACGGGCTGTTCGCCGGCGACCCCTACGCGGTCGGCATCGCCGGCGGGTTCTCGTCGCCCGTGGCCGCCCGGCTGCTCGCCGAGTCCGACCTCGTCGTCTCGTTCGGCGCCGCGCTCAACCAGTGGACGACGCGACATGGGACGCTGATCGCGCAGGGCGCCCGGGTGGCCCAGGTCGACCTCGACGCCGACGCCATCGGCGCGCACCGGCCGGTTCAGCTCGGCGTGGTCGGCGACGCGCTGGCCACCGCCGAGGCGCTGGTCGAGCTCGCCGAGAACCGCCCGACGCGGCGGACGCCGGAGCTGGCGGACGAGATTGCCGCGGGCGCCTGGCAGCACGACGGCTACGAGGACGCCGCCTCCGAGGGCCGGCTCGACCCGCGCACGCTCACGCTCGCGCTCGACGCCATGCTCCCGCTCGAGCGCACCGTGGTCGTCGACTCCGGCCATTTCATGGGCTGGCCGTCGATGTATCTGCGCGTGCCGGACGCCGCGGGCTTCGTCTTCCCGCAGGCCTTCCAGTGCGTCGGGCTCGGGCTCGGCAACGCGATCGGCGCGGCTCTGGCGCGGCCCGACCGGCTGACCGTGGCGGCGCTCGGGGACGGCGGCGCGCTGATGGCGCTGCCCGAGCTCGAGACGCTCGGCCGCCTGAAGCCGAACCTGATGGTGCTCATCTACGACGACGCGGCCTACGGCGCCGAGGTCCACCACTTCCGTCCGATGGGCCAGGCGGTCGACCTCGCGCAGTTCCCCGACACCGACTTCGCGGCGCTCGCTGAAGCGGCAGGCTGCCGCGGGCTGGAGGCGCGCAGCGTGCAGGATCTCGAGGGCGTGCGAGAGTGGCTCGCGAACCCCGATCGCCCGCTGGTGGTCGACGCGCGGGTCGACCCGGACATCTGCGCGGACTGGCTCGAGGAAGCCTTCCGTGGACACTGAGAGGAGAGACATGCTCGGAGATCTCGTCGCAGCACTCGCTTCCGGAGAGGTGCGGGTGGTCGACCTCACGCAGCCGCTGAGCGAGCGCACCCCGGTGCTCTTCCTCCCGGAGCCGTTCGCCAACACGCCGGGCCTGAGCCGGCGGCCGATCAGCCGCTACGACGACGCCGGGCCCGCGTGGGCGTGGGACGTGCTCGAGGTCGGCGAGCACGTCGGCACGCACTTCGACGCGCCGATCCACTGGATCACCGGCCGCGACGGCGAGGACGTGGCGAGCGTGCCCCCGTCCCGGCTGGTCGGGCCGGTGGCGGTGATCGACAAGTCCGCCGAGGCTGCCGAGGACCCCGACTATCTGCTCACCCTCGACGACGTCCGCGCCTTCGAGTCCGAGCACGGCGCGCTGCCCGAGGGCGGCTGGCTGCTGCTGCGCACCGGCTGGGACTCGCGCGCCTCGGACCAGGAGGCGTTCCTCAACGGCGGTCACACGCCCGGCCCGGACGCCGAGTGCGCGCGCTGGCTGGCCGAGGAGGCGCCGATCGCCGGCTTCGGCGTGGAGACCGTGGGCACCGACGCGGGCATCGCGCACAGCTTCGAGCCGGCCTTCCCCGTCCACCACTTCCTGCTCGGGGCCGGCCGGTACGGGATCACCCAGCTCGCCAACCTGGCCGAGCTGCCGCCCACGGGGGCGGTGATCGTCGTCGCGCCGCTCAAGCTCGTCGACGGGACCGGCAGCCCGTCACGCGTGCTCGCTCTCGTGTAGCCGGCGGCTCAGTCCTCGAGCCGGAACCCGATCTTCAGCGTCGCCTGGTAGTGGGCGACCTTGCCGTCGGCGATCTGGCCCCGCACCGACATCAGCTCGAACCAGTCGAGGTGGCGCACGCTCTCGGACGCCTTGGCGACGGCGCGGTCGATCGCCTGCGTCACGCCCTCGGGCGACGAGCCGGTGATCTCGACGGACTTGTAGACGTGTTCGCTCATGATTCCGGCGACGTTACCGGCTCGTTCTCCGGCGGGTACCGCCGCACCGGCGGCCAGTCGATGCTGATGGCCCCGAGCACGAGGGCGGCCACCAGCAGCCCGACGACGACGCTCACCGGCTCCCAGCGATCGACGGCGTCGTCATCGATCCAATTCCACGCCCAGCCGCCGATGATCCGCGGCACGAGCGCGACGACGAGGCCGAGTACGACGACGAGCGCCAGGCCCCAGAACTTGCGCCGCCACGCCGCCAGGAACACGGCGCCGAGGATCGCGCCGAGCCCGGCGAGCATGAGGACGCCGGGGATGGAGACCACCAGCCCGACACCCACCAGCGCGGCGCCGGCGAACAGGGCGCCGGTCACGATCATGGCGCCTGCGCGGTGCCCCTCGAGGGCGTGGCGCACGACGAGATAGATCATCAGCCCGAGACCGCGGAGCGCCTTCAGCGGCCGGCGCACGACCTTCGGCAGTCCGGAGGCCTCGCCGCCCGCGGCCGACGTCGTCACGGCCAGCGTGGTCGTGGCGGTGCGGGCGAGCAGGTCGGAGCCGGACTCGGCACCGATCTTCTCGTCGCTGAGCCGGCACGCGGAGAAGAGCTTCACCGCGTCCTCTGCCGACAAGGGCTTCGTCTTGTCGTAGAGCTCGTCGAAGAGATCGCAGAACTGGAGTGCCTTGGTGCTCAGGTGGGCGCCGTCGTTCTTGTCGTACCGGATCGCCGCGCGCACGGCGGGCAGCTCATCCCGGAGCACCTGGAGCTGGAGCCGCCGTGCCACCGCCTGGGCGCACATGGGGATCGTGGCGGGAGGCGGCTCGCCGGACTTCGACTTCTTCAGGAAGCTGAGCTCCTCCTTGGCCTTGGCGCGGATCCACGGGCGCGGACCGGCGGCACGGAGGAACTTCTCGTCCTCCTCGCCGAGGCCGCCGAACGCGATGCTCTCGACGGTGTCGGCGACGAACTTGACGTCGTAGCCGAGCTGGCGCAGGCGGGCGGGCTCGAGCAGGATCTGTGCGAGCCGCTGCACGGCGTCGTGCCGCCCCCACATCCAGTCGTTGGCCCGCCACGACTGCTTATAGAACGCCCCGAAGTGCGCCAGCTGGAGACCGGCGAGCTTGTCGTCGGCTCGGTCGCGCGGATCGAGTCCGTTGCCGGCGTCCGCGCTGACCTGGATTAGGTCCACGCGCTGCTCGACGATCGGCTGCCCGCCGAAGGAGAGTTGCACGACGTCGAGCGCGAGCAGCCGGTGGAGGGCGCCGATCTTCCCGGGCTCCTCGACGACGTCGCGGACGATCGCCTCGGCGTACGCGGCGGTCTGCACCACCCGCGGGTCCGTCTGATCGGGGACGGCGGCGCAGGCTCGCTGCACCACCTTCGCCGCGGGCACGAGCTGAAGGGCGATCCGCCCGACGATCGGCTGCAGCTTCTCGGGATCACCCAGGACGCGGGGCAGCGCCTCGTTGGCCCAGTCGCGAAGCGCGGTCCGCTCCTCGCCCTCGGGCTTCATCTGGTCCTCCCGCAGCGCGAAGACCGCTTTCTCGGCGAGCTCCAGCTCCTCCATGCGCTTGAGCTTCTTGCGGGTGGCCTGGGCCGCAGTGAGCTCGTGGGCGACGGTCGCCCGCAGGTCGCGCAGGTCGTTGCACACCTGCGACGAGTCCGGGTCGAGCGGGTTCATCAGGGCCAGCCCGCGCCGCAGCAGGTCGAGGATGATGCCGGCGGCGCGTTCCACGGTCTCGACGGTCGTGTACCAGCGCGACGGCGGCTCGTCGCCGGCCGGGAACTGCTCGGGCGGGAGGTTCTCGAGATGGACGATGAGCCGCTCGCGGAGGAGGTTCCGCTCACGTAGCGGCGCCTCGATCGTCACCTTCCGCTCCTCCGGGTCGAGCGGCTTCTCCTGCAGCTCGAGCGCGGTGAAGCCGCGCGCCAGCATGCGGAGCAGCCACCCGGCGAGCACGTCGGCGCGGAAGCCGCGGTACTGCGGGTACGCCCTGCGCGCGAGCTCGTCGACGCCGATGTCCACGACCATCAGCTCGCGCCGCCGGCGCTGGGCGTCGACGCGGGCGTTGTGGAGGATGAGCTCGTCGAGCTCGGCGCTGACGGACTGGTTGCGCGGCAGGCGGATCATGCTCGCCAGGCCGACGTCGGAGAGCGACGGCATGTCGCGCGTGTCGGCGACGACCTTCAACGCCTCGCCTGGGTCGGGGACGACATAGGCCAGGACGCGCCGGACCTGCTGGCTCGCGGGCTGGCGGAAGATCGCCCGCAGCGCCGGCCGCAGCGGCTGGTTGAGGAGCACGCCGCCGTCGATCACCCAGCGGTCCGCCTGGAAGTCGGCGATGTCCGTCATGTCAGGCCGGAGCGGCAGCTCCTCGTGCGTGCTGCCGATCGGCACGAAGCTCGCCTCGAAGGCCACGGGGAACGACGCGGTGCAGCGCGACGCGAGCGCCAGCTCGCCCTTGATCTCCCTGCGATCGAAGTCGTCGTCGGCGCTCATGCCACCGTCGCCGAGGCTCGCGCCCCGGCTGAAGGCGAACTCGCCGCGGTGCTCGGCGTCCTCGATGATCGTCCCGAACGTGTCCGGCACGCCGCGCGGCCAGGCATTCAGCAGCGTCGTCGTGATGATGAGGTCCATCGGGACGTCTTCCGCCCGCGTGAGAGCGCCGCGATCGAGGGCGTCGAAGGCGTTCTTGAGCTCCTCGAGGAAGTACTCGTCGCCTCGCATCAGCGACGGCGGATTCGGCTTGGTCGGCTGGCGCAGCAGCTCCTCGAGCGCCCCGAGCCTGAGCCACAGGTCGCGCAGCCCCGAGACCTCGGCGTCCTGGGTCACGGCGTAGGCGAGCAGCGCGCCGTTGAGGCCGCCCGCGCTGGTCCCCGCGATGACGTCCACGCGGGGGAGCGAGCGCGTCAGCCGGAGCAGCTCGAGGTACGTCGTGTCGGAATTGCGGTCGGCGCGGATGAGCCGGCTGAACTCGAGCGCGGTGCCGCCCATCCAGACGGCGAGGCTGACCCCGCCCGTCATCACGAGCGCGAGGCGCAGCTCCTGCAGATCGTCGGGAAGGAGGTCCTTCTCCGCGATTGCCTCGGCCAGCCGTCCGCGGGCGGTGATCTCGTCGTTCGCCATCGTCCGATCATCTCCGGACGGAGGCTCACCGTGCAGATTTCTTAAGCGGCCTCTGCGAGCTCGGAGCGGTATTCGTCGTGCTCGGGCACGTGGACGTAGCGCGAGCGCGGGCCGTAGCGGGCGATCTCGCGCAGGGCGCCGACGAGCCGGTCGATGTCCTCCCCGGTGGTCCCGATCCCGATGCTGGCGCGCACCGCGCCCGGCAGCTGCGGCGAGCGGCCGGCGCGCAGCTCGGCGTGCAGCCGCTCCGCCTCGCCGTCCGGCACGCCGAGCAGGTGCGTCATAAGCGGGTGGGCGCAGAAGCAGCCGTGGCGGACGCCGATCGCGTGCTCGGCGCTGAGGATGGCGGCCAGCAGCGGGTCGCGGTAGCGGGCGAGGTTGAAGGTGGCGACGCCGACGCGGTCGACGCTGCCGGGCGCCCACTGGGTCAGCATCTCCAGGCCGGGGACGCGCTCCAGCGCCGTCCACATGCGCACGGCGAGCGAGCGCTCGTGGGCGGCGACCGTGTCCATGCCGAGCGCCATCAGGCTGCGGCAGGCGGCGGCCAGTGCGATCACGCCGACCACGTTGGGCGAGCCGGCCTCGAAGCGGTCCGGGGCGGGCGCCCAGGTCACGTCGTCGACGGTGACGAGCTTGATGGCGCCGCCGCCGGCGAGCAGCGGCGCGCCCTCGCGCAGGCGGCCGACCAGCGCCCCCGAGCCGAACGGGGCGTAGAGCTTGTGGCCGGAGAGCGCCAGGTGGTCGATCCCGGCGCGCGCCATGTCGATCGCGCGGTGCGGGGCGAGCTGGGCGGCGTCGACGAAGAGCTCCGCGCCGTGCTCGTGCGCGAGCCGGGCGAGCTCGGCGACCGGCCACACCTCGCCGGTGACGTTGGAGGCGCCGGTGACGGCGACGAGGTCGATCCGCTCGGCGCGCAGCGCGCGCTCGGTCGCCTCGAGCAGCTCGTCGGGCGAGCGCGTGAAGGGGAGCAGGCGGACGTCGTGGCGCCGCCAGGGGAGCATGTTGGCGTGGTGCTCGGTGGTGCTGGAGAGCACGCGCGTGCCGTCCGGCAGCGAGGCGGCGAGCACGTTGATCGCCTCGGTGGTGTTGCGCACGAAGACGACGGTGTCGTCCGCGCGCGCCCCCACGAAGGCGGCGACCACGTCGCGCGAGCCCTCGAACTCGGCGGTCGCCACCTGCGACTTGACGCCGCTGCCGCGGTGCACGCTGCTGTACCAGGGCACGAAGGCCTCGACGGCGGCCCAGACGTCGGCCATGACAGGTGTGCTGGCGGCATAGTCGAGGTTCGCGTAGCGCAGCATCCGCCCGTCGACGCACGCGACCTCGGTGTCCGCTCCGAGCATCCGGGGGAGCATGGACCGCACTGTCGCGCGCGGCGGTTGGCGAAAGCTTGGCCGTCGCTTACCTGCTGATGCCCACGCGCTTCGCGAACGGGCTGTCGAACACGCCGGTCGCGTTGAGCTCGTCGTGGACGGCGAGCCAGCGGTCGAACTCCGGGTACATGCGGCCCAGCGGGCCGGCGAGCGTGTTCACCTGGCCCCAGTGCGGGCGGCCGCCGAGGTCGTACAGCGCCTCCTCGTAGGCGCCGAGCAGCTCGAAGCCGCCCTCGGTGTCGGTCGCCTGGATGAGCTCGATCATCATCGTGTCGCGCCCGTGCATCATCGACAGGTAGGCGGGCGAGGCCTTGACGAAGCGCAGGGCGACGAGGCCGGTGTGGTAGACGCGGCCGAGCTCGCGGTGGCGGGCGGCGACCTCGAACAGGCGGTCGATCGCCTCGGCGAAGTCGTCGAGCGGCACGGCAAGCTCGGACGAGTAGGCGGGCAGCAGGTTGGCGGCGCCGATGTTCAGCACCTTGTAGGAGGGCCCGGTGTACTCGTTGTCGGCGAGGAAGCCGAGCAGCTGGTCGGTGCGGGCGGGCGCGGTGTCGGGCAGCGCGTCGAGCACGAGGTTGCCGAGGAAGGGGATCACCTTCGAGCGGCTGGCGAGCTCGAGCCACCAGTGGCGGCGCAGGCGGTCGGTCGTGCGCTTGCGGCGGTGATCCTTGGTGCGGTTGCGCCGGCACGCGATGCAGCGGTGCTCGCCGTAGAGGTTCAGGTACACCTCGTAGTGGCGGTGGGCCTGCAGCGCCGCTGGGATGCGGTCGCGCTCCTTCGCCCAGGTCGACAGCTCGCGCACCTCGGTCAGCCAGTACTCGGGCTCGACCTCGAGGGTGGCCGCGTAGATCACGCCCATGCAGCCCATGGAGACGAGCGCCGCGTCGAACATGGGGTCGCCCCGCTCGATGCGGATGACCCGCCCGCCGCTCGCCACGAGCTCGAGCGAGCGGACCGCGTCGGCGATCGGGCCGAACTCGATCCCCGAGCCGTGCGTGGAGGTCGACATGACGCCGGCCACGGTCTGCGCGTCGTAGCCGCCCATGTTCGACAGCGCGAGCCCGTTGTCGTCGAGATGCCGGTTGAGCTCGCGGAGGCGCATGCCGGCCTCCACGCGCACCAGGTTGCCGCTGATCTCGAGCGGCCGGTTCAGCCGCTCGGGCCGCAGCAGGTACCCGGTGGTGAGCGCGACGTCCGACCACGAGTGGCCGGACCCGACGGCGCGCACGGTGGCGCCGTCGTCCTCGGCGCTGCTGACGATCTTCTGCACGTCCTCGAGCGTCGCCGGGCGGTAGATCCGCAGCGGCTCGACCGACTGGTTGCCCGTGTGGTTCCGCCAGCGCTTGCGCTGTTGGAACGCGACGGTCACCGCTCGGCGTCCTCGAGGAAGCCGAAGAAGACCTGGCTCCAGCGCTCGGCCGCGTCGATCGGCGGGAAGTGGCCCGAGCCCTCGAAGCGCTCGACGCGGACGTCGCCGCAGCGCTCGAGCAGCGCCGCGGTCTGGGAGACCATCGGCTGCGGCGGGTGGGCGTCGTCTCCCGGCCAGCCGGGAACATGGCCGGCCTGGCCGAGCATGCCGACGTCCCATGCGGAGCTGTCGGAGATCACCACGTCCTCGCTGCCGTAAGTCCACAGGATCGGGGGCTTCGAGTCCAGGTCAGCGAGCCCTGACCAGTTGCAGTACTTCGGCGAGATCGCGTTGATGATCCCGCGCGTGCCGGGGGCGACGCCGGGCCAGTTCCCGGACGGGGTCAGGTCGCCGGGGTAGAAGTCGTCGCCGATCGCCGACTTGAGCAGCTCGTCGAGCAGCTCCTCCTCGCGCGGCTCCTGATGGGTGGGCGACCAGTACGAGCTCGTCATGACGCTGCGCGGCGAGGTGGCTGCCTCCGAGCTGCGGTCGCCGGCGGCCAGGCGCTGGACGAAGTCGGGGCTGGCGACGCCGCCGCCTGAGCCCGCGTAGTCGGCGTGGCAGGCCGTGCCGTCGAGGCGCGTGCCGCCGAAGCCGTAGGGCGAGACGGGGTCGATCAGCGTCAGCGAGGTCACCGGGTGCTCCATCGCGTAGTGCGCGGCGGCGGCACCGCCCGTCGACCAGCCGGCGACGTGGATCGGGCGCTGAATGCCGAGCGCGCGGACGAGCGCGCGGGTGTCGTCGGCCCAGTCGCGCAGACCGCGCGTGGCGTCGATCGGCTTGGGCTCGCTGTCGCCGAAGCCGCGCATGTCGGGGGCGATCAGGCGGTAGCCGGCGGGCGGCTCCAGGTGCGCGAAGAAGCGGCCGGTCGAGAGGTTGCCGTGCAGCAGCACCACCGGGATGCCGTCCTCGCGCCCGGTCTCGACCAGGTGCGTGCGCAGGCGGTCGGTCTCGACCGTGCGTGAGCGCATCACGCGCCGAGCTCCTCGCGCAAGGCGGCGACCTCGGCGCGCAGCTCCGCCAGCTCGCGCTCGAGCCGGTCGAGCCGGTCGTCTTCGCGCGGGGCGGGGGCGACGGGCACGGGACGGGGCGGCGGCGGGGCGGTCGAGGGCTCCTCCTCGGTCTCGTCCCCGAGCAGCTGGCCGTAGCGGTCCTCGCGCTGGCCGGGCCGGCGGTCGTAGCGCGCGACCAGCTCGCGCTCCGTCAGGCGGTCGATCACCGCGTGCAGCGCCTCCATGTCGGGGAAGCGGTGCAGGCGCTCGGTGCGCTGCAGTAGCTCGCCCGGGGTCTGCGGGCCGCGCAGCATCATCACGGCCAGCACCGCCTGCTCGTCCGGGCCGATCGGCAGCGCCTCGTCGAGCAGGTGGCGGAACTTGGCGGCGCGGCTGCCGTGGTAGCTGGTCAGCCGCGTGAAACGGCGGCGGCCGAGGCGGTCGAGCGCGTCGCGGATCGTCTCCTCGTCGTAGGCGACGACCGGCTCGCGGTTGGTGCTCTGGTTGCACGCCGCCCGTAGGGCGTTCAGCGTCAGGGGATAGGTGTCCGGCGTCGTGCGCTGCTTCTCGAGCAGGCAGCCCAGGACGCGCACCTCTTCCGGGCTCAGATCATGCACGCCGCGCAGCCTACGGATGGTGCGGCTGGCACGCCTGTTCACGGCGGCGAGGGTCGATTAGGGTCGGTGGCAGGTGACGCTGGCGCAGCAGAAGCAGTTCGTCGGGCGCCGCCAGGAGCTGGCGGCGATCGATGCCACGTTGGACGGGCTGCGCAGCGCGCGCGCCCGCTGGCTCGTGATCAGCGGCGAGCCCGGGATCGGCAAGACGCGGCTGCTCGGCCAGCTCGCCGAGCGCGCGGCCGAGCGCCGGCACGCCGTGTTCGTGGGCCGCGGCGCGGAGCTGGAGCTCGAGGTGCCGTTCGGGATCTGGATCGACGCGCTCGACGATCACGTGAGCACGCTCGGCGAGCGCAAGCTGGAGGCGCTGATCGGCGAGCGCGTGGCCGAGCTCGCACGCGTGCTGCCGTCGGCCGGCTCGGGGGCGAGCGCGGGCGGCCTGCAGGACGAGCGCTTCCACGCCTACCGCGCAGTCCGTGCGCTGCTGCAGCGGCTGGCGATGGGCCATCCCGTCGTGCTGATGCTCGACGACGTGCACTGGGCCGACGACGCTTCGCTCGAGCTGATCGCGCACCTCCTGCGGCGCCCGCCGCCGGCGCCGGTGCTGATCGCGCTCGCCTTCCGCGCCGGGCAGGTACCCAACAGCCTGCTGGCCGCGCTCGACCAGGCCGCCCGCGACGGGCTCGTGAGCGAGATCGGGCTCGGCCCGCTCACCGAGGCCGAGGCCGGCGTGCTGCTCGGCGCCCCGGCTCTGCCGGCGATCTACCGGCAGAGCGGCGGCAACCCCTTCTACCTCGAGGAGCTGGCGCGGGCGCCCGCGCCGGCCGCCGCCGAGCCCGGCGCGGAGGGCGAGCGCGTGGGCGTGCCGCCGGCCGTGGCGGCCGCGCTCGGCCAGGAGATCGCGGGCCTGCCGGAGCCGGCCCGGCGGCTCGGCTGGGGCGCCGCGGTGGCGGGCGAGCCATTCGACCTCGACCTCGCGGGCGCAGCCGCCGGCATGGACGAGCGCGAGACGCTGGCCGCGCTCGACCAGCTGCTGGCCGCTCACATCGCCGGGCCGACCGACGTCCCGCGCCGCTATCGCTTCCGCCACCCGCTCGTGCGCCGCGCGGTGTACGACGGCGCCGGCGAGGCGTGGAGGCTGGAGGCGCACGCCCGCGCCGCGGCCGCGCTGGCCGACCGGCCGGGTGCGCTGGCGGCGCGCGCCCACCACGTCGAGCGCTCGGCGAAGCTCGGCGACGAGGCGGCCGCCGCCGTCCTCGAGCAGGCCGGCCACCAGGCCGCCGCCCGCGCCCCGGCGATCGCCGCCCGCTGGTTCGAGGCCGCGCTGCGCCTGCTCGGCGATGACATGGCCGCCGCCACGGGCGGTCCCGGGCCGCCTGCGCACGACGTGGCGGCGGTTGACCCGTTGCGCCGACTCGGGCTGCTCGTCCCGCTGGCAGGCGCGCTGGCCGCCACCGGGCGGCTCGAGCGCGCGCTGGAGGCGTTGGTCGAGGCGCTGGCGCTGGTGGAGCTGCCCGACCTGCGCGTCCGCCTGATCGCCGCGTGCGCGGCGTGCGAGAACCTGCTCGGCCGCCACGACGCAGCGCACGCGCGGCTGCTCGACGCGTTGGATGCGCTCGCCGATCAGGACGGCGCCGCGGCCGCCGCCCTGCACGCGGAGCTGGCGGCCGACGCGCTCTACGACAGCGACTTCGAGGCGATGCGGCAGTGGGCGACACGCGCGGCGGAGACGGCGCGGCGGCTCGGCGACCGCGGGCTCGAGGCGTTGGCCACTGCGCTGCTGTGCTTCGCCGAGTACAACCGCGGCGATGCGGAGGCGGCCGCCGCCGCGCGCAACCAGTGCGCGGCGCTGATCGACGCGCTGCCCGACGACCAGCTGATGCTGCGGCTCGACGCGCCGTACTACTTCGGCTTCGCGGAGTTCTTCTGCGAGCACTACGACGACGCGATCCGCCACCTGCGGCGCGGGATCAACGTCTCGCGCGCGATCGGCCAGGGCCAGTTCGTGGTGCCGATGATGATCGGGCTCGCGCACGCGCTGCAGACGCGCGGGTTCCTGGCCGAGGCGGCCGAGACGGCCGACGGCGCGGTCGAGGCCGCGCGGCTGGCCGGCAACCGGCAGTTGGTCGTATTCGCGCTGGTCGCCAACGCGTGGACGGTGGCCGATCTCGGCGACGTCGACCGGGCGCGCGCCGCGGGCGACGAGGCGGTGGCCCTGCTCGAAGGGCTCGACGACAGCGTGCTCACGCGCGGCACGCACGCGCACCTGGGCGTGCTGTGGGCCGACCTCGGCGAGGTCGACCGCTGCCTGGCCGCCGTGCGCGCCGTCGGCCTGCCGGACCTCCCCTCGATCGAGCCGGGCCGGCGCGCGTGGATGTACGCAGCGCTGGCGCGTGCCGAGCTCGCTCGCGGCGACCGCGCTGCGGCCGTGCGGTGGGCGGAGCGCGGCGAGCAGATCGTCGGCGGGCTCGGGCTGCCGCTGGCCGAGGCGTGGGTGCTGCACGCGCGCGCCGCGGTGGCGCTCGAGGCCGGCGACGCGGAGGCCGCCGCCACCCTGGCGCTCGACGCCGCCGAGCGCGCCGAGTCGGTCGACGTCCCGCTGGCCGCCGCGCGCTGCCGGACGCTCGCCGGCATGGCGCTGGCCGCGGCCGGGCGGCGCGACGAGGGCGTAGCCGAGCTCACCCGCGCCGAGTCAGAGCTGTCCCAGCTCGGCGCCGCCCGCTACCGCGACGAGGCCGCGCGCGAGCTGCGCCGGCTCGGCGAGCGCGTCTCCGCCCGCCAGCGCCGCGGCGGCGGCGAAGGCCTCGACGCCCTCTCCGGCCGCGAGCGCGAGATCGCCGAGCTCGTCGCCGAGGGCCGAACCAACCGCGAGATCGGCGCCGAGCTCTTCCTCTCCGAGAAGACCGTCGAGGGCCACCTCACGCGCATCTTCGCCAAGCTCGGCGTCACCTCCCGCGCCGAAGTCGCCCAGGCCGTCGGCCGCACCCGAGCCACCCTCTAGCGCCCTAAGGGGGCCTGGCCCCCGTATTACCCGCGGTAGTAAGGGGGCCTGGCCCCCGTATTACCCGCGGTAGTAAGGGGGCCTGGCCCCCTTAGGTGCGTGGCGGGCGGCGGTGCCGCGCAGCCCGGAAACCCCGCCACAGAGCGAAATCACGCGTAAGGGGGCCAGGCCCCCTTAGTTGGTTGAGGGGGTCGGTTCAGGGGGTCCCCCCGTGGTTGCAGGGGAATGGCGCTGGGAGCTTGCTCGGCCATGACGACGCTTGCTCTTGCCGCCCCCCGTTACGGCGTCTCCGCCCGCCTGAAGCCGGCCCCCGCCGCCGCCCCCCACGTCCTCGACGCCAACCGCCTCGGCGACCACCTGGATCGCCTCTATCGCGCCGCCCTCGGCATGACCGGCTCGCCCGCCGACGCCGAGGATCTCGTCCAGGACGTCTGCGTCCGCGTGCTCTCCAAGCCGCGCCTCGTCACCAACGGCGACGACCTTGGCTACCTGCTGCGCGTGCTGCGCAACACCTTCATCTCGAACCGCCGCACGCTGGCCCGCCGCCCCGCCACGGCCACCGCGCCGGAGGACATGGAGCGCTACGAGTCCAGCCGCGCCGCCGACCCCGAGCGTGCATTCGAGGCCCGCCAGCTGTACGCCCGGATCGCCGAGCTGCCGGAGCACCAGCGCGACGCGCTGGTGGCCGTCGACCTGCTCGGGCTCTCCTACAAGGAGGCCGCCGCGGAGATGGACGTGCCGACCGGGACGATCATGAGCCGGCTGTTCCGCGCGCGCCAGGCGCTCGCCGCCTGACCCGCCAAAGTTGCTCCAAAGTCGGCCCAAGCTTCGGCCAAGGGCCGCTCTCCAGGGTGGTGCGCCCCACCCCCCACATCCAGGAGACAGGATGAAGCGCACCACCGTCGCCGCCGCCCTTGCGGGCACAGGCGTCGCACTCGTCTTGGCGCAGCCGGCATCGGCCGCCGAGACCGCCCCGGTCTACAAAGTCACGCAGGAGGGCATGACCGCCGACGAGGGCGCGAAGCTCGCCGAGGCGTACCGCATCCCCAACGCCCTGCAGGAGAACGGTGCCTTCGGCTACGTCAGCGAGGAGTTCGCCAAGGTGCCGACGCGCCTCCTCGCCACCGGCAAGGACGAGGCCGGCCGGCGGACCGACTCGGAGTCGCTCGACACCCGGGCGCTCGCCAAGCTCAAGCCGATCGGCGCCGAGGACGCGCTCGAGCGGGCGTCCTGGCTCACCGATCTGCTCGGGAAGCTGAATCTCGAGCTCAACCCGAAGGTCTCGCACGCCAAGCTCACGCTCTCCGACCGCGCGGGCAAGCCGACGAACGAGTACGCGCTCGACACCACGGTGTCGCACGACCTCACGCTCGGCGGGTTGCCGGCCACCGGCCAGGGCGCGAAGCTGCGCATCACCTTCGCTCCTGACGGCACCGTGACCCAGCTCTCGAGCTCGCTGCGCAAGCTCGAGAAGGCCGGCGAGGAGCCGATCATCCCCTCCGACGAGGCCCGCAAGGCCTGCGAGCAGCTCTACGACGAGGGCGTCCGCCAGGGCGAGCCGACGCTCGGCTACCTGCTGCCCGCGCTCGGCGCCGTCGAGACGATCTACCCGAGCTACACCTGCAACCCGTCGAGCGAGCGCGGCGAGCAGGCGCATCTGCAGGTCCCCGCCATCGAAGGCATCGGCCCGAACGCGAAGATCGAGGTCAGCCGCAGCGGCGAGAAGATCCTCGGCGAGGCAGCGGGCGACGGCTCCGTCTACAAGTGGTCCTCGTCGAGCACCGCGCTGACCGACAACGAGGGTGAGCAGGTCGCCTACGAGCGGCGACCGCGCGGCAAGACGACCGACGCCGAGACCGTGACCCTCGAGGTCACCGACCGCAACGGCCTGAGCGCAACCGCCTCCGTCACCCTCGACGGCGACGGCACGGCGACGGCCGAGACCACTCCCGGCGGCGGCGGCTTCGGCAAGCTGGCCGTGGGCCCGACCGACGTCGGCATCGAGCAGACCGTCGACGAGTGGCAGTGCGCGCAGGACAGCGCGATCGGCTTCAAGAACGTGATGTCGTCCAAGGGCGTCCCCACCGCCTTCGACTTCCGTGGCGCCGCAGCCTGGGAGAAGGACTTCAAGAGCCAGGCGGTCGGCGGTTGGGACCACCTCTACGTCGACAACGTCGACGCCCAGTGGTACACCGGCCACGGCTGGTCCGGCGGCTTCACGTTCAAGAGCGCGATCGACGACACGGAGATCACGCCCGCCGACGCCCGCTGGGGCGACCGCGACCTGGAGTGGATGCAGCTCGAGTCCTGCCAGGTGCTGCGCGACACCAACGGCTCCCACAACTACTTCTCCCGTTGGGGCGGAGCCGTGGACGGCCTGCACATGCTGAACGGCTTCCACACCAACGCCTACTGCGTCGGCGGCGGCACGGGTGGCACGTTCGCGGCCTACCTGTTCCCGCGCCAGATCCTCTGGTGGACGCTGCCGGCCCTCACGGTCCGCAACGCCTGGGCGCAGATGGCGATCGACAAGGAGCCGAGCGGCGTCGTGTACCGGTCGATGGGCAACATCGCCCCCGGCGGCGTCACCAACATCGGTGACTTCTTCTGGGGCCAGGGCCCGACCGGCCCGGACATCTCGGTGGCCGGGCGCATCGGCCAGTGGTCGATCACAGGGACGGTCTAGCCTCCCGCCAATGACCCTGACCCCCGGCCGAATCCGGCACACCGTGTCCTTCACCCTCGTCCACGAGCCGGGCTCCGAGCAGGAGCGCGACTTCCTGGCGGCGCAGGCCGCGCTGGGAGACATCCCCGGCGTCGAGGCGTACGAGCTGCTGCGCGAAGTCAGCCCCAAGAACGACTTCCGCTACGGCTGCTCGATGGAGTTCGCGGGGCCGGACGCCTACCAGACGTACAACGAGCACCCCGACCACGTGGCGTTCGTGAACGACCGGTGGCAGGCCGAGGTGAAGGACTTCCTCGAGATCGACTACGAGACGCTGTGAAGCACGGAGGGCCGCCCGCGAGGGCGGCCCTCCGACTGCTTTCAGCGCTCGAAGTGGCGCACGGCCGACGACATGCGCGCGGCCGACGCCGTGGCGACCGGAGCCTCGGCCTCCCAGTCAGCGTGACCGGGCATCGGCGGAGTCTTCGTGCCGTACAGCCAATCGCGCAGGAAGCGCGTCAGGTCGCCGTGGACATTGCGGTCCACGAAGGCGATGAAGTCGTCGGTGGAGACCGACCGGCCCTCGTAGCGCTGCGCCCACTCCTTCATGAGGGCGCGCCAGGTGCGGTCGCCGACCTTCTCGTGCAGCGCGAACAGCGCAAGCGCGCCGCCGCCGTAGATCTGGTCGGAGAAGATGACCTCGTCGCTGCCGTTCTTGGGACGGGCGACCGGGCCGTACGTGTCGCGGTACTCCTGCGAGAAGGAGTACTGCTCGCGCATGAACGCCTCGAAGTCCTCGCCGTAGAAGTCGGCGTTGAACTCGTGCTCGTACCAGGTTGCCGGGCCCTCGGCGAGCCACAGGTCGCTGTACTCCTCGATCGCGACCGAGTCGCCGAACCACTGGTGGGCGAGCTCGTGGACGGCGATCGACTCCGCGAACTCCTGCGGGTAGACCGCGGGGTCGAACAGCTCGGCAGGATGCAGCGTCAGCGTCTGCGTCTCCAGCGCGTACTGCATGAACTGGTCGACGGCGAGCACGCCGTACTCGTCGAACGGGTACGCGCCGGCGTGGCCGAGCATCCAGCGGAACTGCGCCGGGCCCTTGGACAGCGTCGGGTTCGTGATGCCGACGTAGCTGCGGGCGACGACGTCGCGCAGACGGGTGCCGCTCACGCGGCCGCGCTCGACCTCGACGAGATCACCGGTTGCGACCTGGATGACCTGCGAGGCCATCGGCTCGTCCATCTCGAACGACCACACGTAGGTGTCGCCGACGGCGCGCTTGCCGGTGCGGCGGCCGCTGACCGCGACCGTGGTCGCCTTCGGCGCGGCGATCGTGTACGAGTAGGTCGCCTTGTCCGACGGGTGGTCGTTGACCGGGTAGATGTCCTGCGCGCGGTTGATCTGGCCGGAGGTCGCCGAGCCGTCGCGCGTCGCGAACCAGCCGATCGGGCCCGGGTCGCCCTCCTCGGGCGTGTACGTGTGGCCGGTGAAGGCCACCTGGGCCGTGAAGCTGCTGCCGGAGCGGATCGAACGCGCGGGCGTGATCACCAGCTCTCGCTTGTCGTGCCGGAAGGAGGCCTTGCGCCCGTCGACCCAGACGCCCTGGACGTCGTCACCGGCGTAGTCGAGGTTGAAGCGCGAGAGCGACTGGGTCGCGGTCGCGCGCATCTGGACCACTCCGCGCACCGACTGCTCGGGGGCGGTGCTGCCGTAGTAGAGGCCGAGGTCGTAGTGCTTTGCGTCATAGCCGCCGTTGCCGAGAGTGGGGAAGAGCCGGTCGCCGAGACCGGCCGAGCCAGGTGTCGCCGCGCTCGCCGGCGCCGCGAAGATCGCGGCAGCGAGCAGCGTTAGGAATCCCGCCTGAATGAATCGCATGGGTCCCAAACGTAGGAAAAGTAGAGCGATGGACAAGGCACCTGGACGAAAGTCGGACACCGGGATAGGGTCGGTCTGATGGCCAACGTCGAGGGCAGGTCGACGGCGATCACCGTCCTCTCCCCATACAAGCCGGCCGGGCGGCTGCTGCTTCCGATCGTGTTCTGGGTCGGCCGGAACGTGACGGCCACGCTCAAGAAGCTGCAGATGCTCTCGTTCATCCACTACGCCCGCTGGGTGGTGGTCAAGCGGTTCCCGGACGGCGAGGGCGGTGAGAAGCTGCACTACCCGTACCTGATGTTCGAGAGCAACTTCAACGGGAGCTGGGACCAGTACATCGACGCCTTCTCGGAGGTCGTTCCGTCCCGCATGAAGGGCATCTGGGGCACGTCCTACGGCTTCCCCGGCCCGATCCCGGTCGAGCCGTTCAAGAACTACATCCGCGCTAACGAGTACGTCGCCAACCACTACTACAACGCCTATCCGGGCTCGACGACGACCGAGATCATCTCGGCCGCCAAGGTGGTTGAGGCGCTCGACGACCTGCGCGCCCGCGCGCCGTCGCTCGACCCGGCCGCGTTCAAGGCCGCCTACGAGGACATGCTGACGTCGATCCAGCACGACCTGTGAGCCGCAACGTCTCAGGCCAGGCCTACGCGCTGACCGTGGTGACGCCGATCCTCGACGGTCACGCCGCCGAGCTGACGGCTCACCTTGAAGCGCTGCCCGAGGGTGAGGCGAGCCCGCTCGCGCGCGTGCCCGGGACGCACCTCGGCCGCTGGGTGGTGATCGACCAGGTCAAGTACCAGGGCCACGGGCAGCGCCACCGCGACTCGCTCGCCGCGGCCCGCCTGCTGTTCACCAGCAACTTCGACGGCGAGCTCGACGCCTACCTCGAGCAGCTCCAGACCGGGCTCGGCGAGGACGCCGACGCCGTCTGGGGCCATTGCCGCGGCTATCCCGGCCGGGGCCCCGGCTTCGCGCCCTGGCTCAGGGCGCACCAGCTCGAGGCGGCGCTGTTCTTCGCCGCCTACGGCGGCCAGACGCTGGAGCAGGTGCGCGCGAACCTCAACATGCGGGCGCGCGCGATCGCCTTCGCCCTCGAGACCCAGGGCCTCGAGCCGGAGGCGCTGAAGGCGCGCTTCATGGAGGCATTCTGACCGCGCTCGACTTCCCCAACATCCAGGGCTTCCTGGTGCGCGGGTACCGGCTGCCGGCCGCCGGATACCTGTTCCTGCGCGTCGAGGACGCGGTGAAGGCGCGCGCCTTCCTGAGCGACACGATCGCGGGCGTCATCACCGCTGAGCGCTGGGACGTCAAGCCCGAGTCGGGCATCAACCTCGCCTTCAGCTGCGAAGGACTGCGGGCCCTCGGGGTCGGCGACGACTCGCTGGCCGGCTTCCCCGCCGAGTTCCGCGACGGCATGGCCTCGCGCGCGGAGCTGCTCGGCGACGTCGGCGAGAGCGCGCCCGAGCACTGGGAGGACTGCTTCCGCAGCCGCGACGCGCACGTGCTGGTGATGATCAGCGCCAAAGACGCGGCGGCGCTGGCCGAGCGTGACCGGGCGATCCGCGAGTTGGTGGAGCGCCGCGGCGGCGCCAGCGTGGTCGTCACGCAGGTCGGCGGCGTGCTGCCGACCGGCCGCGAGCACTTCGGCTACGCCGACGGGTTCTCCCAGCCGGCGATCGAGGGCAGCCGCTTCGACGACCATCCCGGCGCCGGCGCCCCCGCCAAGAACGGCGAATGGCGGCCGATCGCGGCCGGCGAGTTCATCCTCGGCTATCCCGACGAGCAGGGCGCGGTGCCCGCCGCCCCGCGGCCCGACGAGCTCAGCCGCAACGGCTCCTACGTCGTCTACCGCAAGCTGCGCCAGGACGTCGCCGCCTTCCGCCGCCAGCTCGAGCGGGCCGCCGCGCTCTATCCGGGCGGCGAGGAGCTGCTGGCCGCCAAGCTCGTCGGCCGCTGGCGCGACGGCACGCCGCTGGACTCCTCACCGCACGCCGAGGACCCGGCGCTGGTGGTCGACAAGGCGCGCAACAACGCGTTCGACTACGGGCGCGACCCGGAGGGCCTGCGGTGCCCGGTCGGGTCGCACATCCGCCGCATGAACCCGCGGCTGAGCATGCCGTTCGAGGGCAAGCTGGTGAACCGCCACCGCCTGATCCGCCGCGGCATCACCTACGGCGAGATGCTGCCCGAGGGAGCCGAGGACGACGGCGCCGACCGCGGCGTGATCTTCATGACCGTCCAGGCCAGCCTCGCCCGCCAGTTCGAGTTCGTCCAGGCCCAGTGGGCGAACACCGGCAACCCGTTCCGGCTTGGCGACGACCAGGACCCGATCATCGGCCCGATGGACAACGACAGCGTGAACAAGATGACCGTCCCCGGCCGCCCGCCGTTCTTCTGCGGGCCGCTGTCGCGCGTGGTCACCATGCGCGGCGGCGAGTACTACTTCGCGCCCGGCATCAACGGGCTACGGCACCTGGCCGCGGGCTAGCCGTCCTGGGGAGTCGGGAACTCCTCGCCGGCGATCAGCTCGATCCGGTAGCCGTCGGGGTCGGTGACGAAGCAGATCGGGCCGAGCTCGTTGCGGCCGCCCGGGTGGTAGGGCGGCTTCTCCGGCTCGATCCCCTGGTCGGCCAGGGCGGCGACGACCGCGTGGATGTCGCCGACCGTCATGGCCATGTGGTTGTAGCCCTCGCCGATGTCGTACGGCTCCTCGCGGCCGTGGTTGACGGTCAGCTCGAGCGTGTCGCCGTCGCCCGGCAGGCCCATGTAGACGTTGTAGGCGGTCTCGAACTGCAGCTTGCCCCGACGCTCGAACCCCAGCGCCTCGTAGAAGCGGACCGACGCGTCGATGTCGCGGACGCGGACGCAGGTGTGGACGACCTTCATGCCGCGATCCTACGCCGCAGCTGGTCGATCACCGGAGGCGCCGCGCCGATGCCGCGCTTGCCGCCGCTCACCTTGACCGTGTCGCGCGACGTGCGGATCGTGACCTTGAGCTCGAGGAACCCTTCATCCACGTCGACGCCCGCGATGTCGGCGTAGGGAATCGAGCTCAGCGTCCTCACCACGCGGGTTCCGATCACGCGAAGCTGCACGAGCTCGACCTCTTCGTCGAAGAGGACGAGCGCCATGTTCAGGCTCGTGCCGCTGCCCCGCGTCTCGAACCAGAGGATCACGTAGGCGGCGATGACGGCCAGGCCGGCGACGGCGCCGGCCAGCAGCGGACCGCCCAGGAGCGAGCCGATTCCGGCGCCGCCGCCGGCCGTGAGCGCGACGGCCAGCGTGGTGAAGGGCGGACGGACGGAGCATGCGGCATCGACGGGCCGCCCGAGCTGCCGCGCCATGCGTTCGGTGAAGCCGGTCATGACCGCGCCAGTACCCGGATCACTAGGGGTTCCCCCGATGCCGGCGTTGGTTGCTCAGTGCACGATCGTCGCCATGTCCTCCCCCCTCTCCCGACTCCTCGCGCTCGTGACGGCGGTGTTCGCCCTCCTCGTGGCGGCGCCGGCCGCGCTCGCCGACTCGATCGCCTACATCAAGGGCGGCGACGTCTGGCTGTCGAGCGGCGACGGCTCGCGCCAGTTCCGCGTGACCACCAGCGGCCGCTACGCCGACGTCTCGCAGGCCGACGACGGCACGATGATCGCCCTCACGGGCGTGCGCCTGCACCGGCTCGACCGCCAGGGCAACGTGCTGGCCGACTTCGACACCCCGGTCAGCGACACCCGGCCGGCTCCCGCCAAGACCTTCTACGGCCCCTTCGACCCGGCCATCTCGCCGGACGGCACGAAGGTCGCCTACACGTTCCACTACATGACGCAGAGCCAGAGCCCGACCTGCTTCCCGCCGACCTGCTTCGTCGGGATCAACGAGGGCGGCACCGGCTACTCGTGGGCCGACCGTCAGACCGGCTGGGACGACCCCGCGCTCGGCAAGCACACCGGCTGGCGCAACCCGGTGTGGGTCGACGAGGACACCGCGATGCTCAGCGACCCCACGCACATGCCGAATGCCGACGTGATCCTCGACACGCTGAGCGACGGCGACTCCGGCAACCTCGTCCACAACTGGTTCAGCGACATGGTCGAGGGCAACCCCCACACGAGCGGCGGCGACATCACGCGCGACCGCGCGAAGATGGCGTTCGCCACGGGTGAGAACGACAGCACGCTCACCCTGTACTCGGTCCCCCAGTTCCCGACCACCTTCAAGGACAGCGAGGCGCCGGTCTCCACCCGCCCGAGCATCTGCTACCGCTACAGCGGGCCCAACGGGCATTACTCGACCCCCACCTTCGCCCCCGACGGCGGGCGACTTGCCTGGGCCGAGGACGACGGCATCAAGGTCGTCACCGTGCCGAGCTTCGCCGGCGGCTGCACGCTCGACGGGGCGACCCCGAACGCCCCGCTCGTCATCCCCGGCGGCTCGCAGCCCGACTGGGGCCCCGCCGACGTGCCCGCCGGCCGCGGCCCCTCCGGCGGCGGCCTGAAGGCGAAGGCCGTCAAGACCAAGCTGGCGACGGCGCTGCGCAAGGGCTTCGCCCTCAAGGTGACGGCGCCCTCCGCCGGCCGGTTGAAGGCCACGGCGACCGACCGCGGCCTCAAGGTCGCCTCGGGCAGCAAGCGCGTGAAGGCGGGCAAGGCGACGGTCAAGCTGCGCTTTACCCGCGGCGCCCGCAACGCGCTGAACAACGCCCGCAGCGTCAAGCTCCGCGTGAAGGTCTCGCTCGGCTCGAAGAGCGCGACGCTGGCGCTCAAGCTCAAGCGCTAGAGGACCTCAGCGGCGTCTCATGTCCCGGCCGTACGGTCGCGGGCATGAGACGCCTCAGCTGCTTCGCCGCCTTCGCCGCGCTGGCCGTCCCGCAGCCGAGCGGCGCCCAGCTCGACGCGGCGGGCCTCGGCCGCCTGCCGCTGGCGCCTACGTCGCAGCGTGTCGACCTCGTCGCGCCGCCGTTCACCGACTCCACCGCGGTCACCAACCCGTTCTTCCCGATCAGCGACCTGCGGTCGGCGGTCCTGACCGGCCACGTCGACGGCGAGCCGCTGAAGATCGAGACCACGCTGCTGCCCGACACGCGCGTGATCGAGTGGAGCCCGGGCCAGTGCGTCCGGACGCTCGTCTCCCAGTTCGTCGCCTACAAGGCGGGCCGCATCCAGGAGGTCGCGCTCGACTTCTACGCGCAGGCCGACGACGGCTCGGTCTGGTACTTCGGCGAGGAAGTCTTCAACTACCGCCGAGGTGTCGTCGCCGACACCGGCGGGAGCTGGCTCGCGGGCAAGGAGGGCCCGGCGGCGATGATCATGCCGGCGCATCCGGCGCCCGGGATGGTCTACCGGCCCGAGAACATCCCCGGCCTCGTGTTCGAGGAGGTGACGGTCAAGAGCGTCGGCTCGAGGCTCGTGGCCGGCGAGCTGCACGACGACGGCTCGCGCGAGGAGAAGATCTTCGCGCCGGGCTACGGCGAGTTCCGCTCCTCGGACGCCACCGACCTCGAGGCGATGGCGCTGGCCGTCCCGATCGATGCCCGCCGCCGCGGCGTTCCGCCGCGCCTCGAGGGGGCGATGCGGCGCGCGCTGCGGTCGGGCGACCCCTTCGCCATCGCCGACGCCAGGCTCGACCTGCGGCTCCAGCACCGCCCGCCGGCCGAGATCGACCGCAAGCGGTTCCTGCTGTGGACGCGCCGCGCGCGGCGCGACACCCGCGCAGGCCGGCTCGCCGCGCTCCGGGGCGACGCCGCCACGCTGACCTGGATCCGCGACCGCATCGCGCGCGACATCGACCCGGCCGCGCTCGCGCGGCTCGACCGCCGGCTCAACGACCTCGAAGCCGGCGCGTCCGAGGGCGATCTGCGCTCCGCCGCGCGGAATATCGCCCGGCTGGAGGCGTCGTTGTGAGTAGATGCGCGCGATGACCGTCACCGAGATCCCGCTCCGGCTCGAGCCCGTCACGCAGGACACGTTCCTGTCGGGTACACCTACGGCATGGGATACACCGGGGGAGTCGATCTCGGAGGCACCAAGATCCAGACGGTCGTCGTCGACGAGCGCGGCGACGTCGCAGGCCAGTCGCGCCGCCCCACACCGACGACCGGCAGTCCGGCCGGCGTAGCGGCCGAGATCGCCGGCGCGCTCAAGGACGCAGCCGCCGAGGCGGGCATCGAGACCTCGTCGCTCGAGGGCATCGGACTCGGCTCGCCGGGCAACGTGGACGACGACGCCGGCACGGTGTCGGCGGCCATGAACCTGCCCGGCTGGGGCGGCTCCTTCAACATGCGCAAGTCGCTCGAGAAATCGTGCGGCGCTGTGGTGCGGCTCGGCAATGACGTCCAGGTGGCGACCGACGCGGAGTTCGCACTCGGCTCCGGCCGCCCCTACAGCTCGCTCCTCGGGGTGTTCTGGGGCACCGGCGTGGGCGGCGGGATCGTGCTCGACGGCAAGCCGTGGATCGGCCGCGACGTGGCCGGCGAGATCGGCCACGTGGTGGTCCGCATCGGCGGTGCGCTCTGCGGCTGCGGCCGCCGCGGCTGCATGGAGGCCTACGCCGGGCGCGCCTCGATGGAGGCCCGTGCGCGCCGGCGCGCCAACCGCGGCGAGAAGACCCTGCTCTTCAAGATCATGGAGGAGCGCGGGCGCACGCGGCTGTCCAGCGGAGTGTGGGCGCGCGCGCTCGACAGGGGCGACCCGCTGGCCCGGAGCCTGCTCGACCGCGCGGTGCGCGCGCTCGGCGCCGGCGTCGCCTCGTGCCAGAACGTGCTCGACGTGGAGGCGATCATCATCGGCGGCGGGCTCGGCCTGCGGCTCGGCGAGCCCTACGTCGAGCGGATCCGCGAGGCGATGATGCCGCACCTGTTCGCCGACGACCACCCGCCGGCCGTCGAGCTGGCGGCGCTGGGCGACCTCGGCGGGGCGATCGGCGCCTCGCTCCTGGTCAGCGGCGCGCCCGCGCCGGCGTGAACCGGCGCCACCTCGTCGCGGGCACCGATCCGTTCGCCCATGCGCTGCTGGCCGCCGCCGTGGTGGCGCCGCTCGGGCGCCGGCCGATCGTGACCGCCGTGGTGGCCGGCACGTTGATCGACGTCGACCACGCGGTCGCCGCGCGCTCGGCGCGCCCGAGCGCGATGCTCGGTCTGCGCACTCGCCCGCGCAGCCACACGCTGCTCGCGACGCTCGCGGCCGCGGCGGTGGGCACGGCGGCGGGCGGGCCGGTCCACGGCTGGGCGGCGTTCGCCGGCCTCACGTCGCATCTGCTGCGCGACGCGAGCGACGACGCGGCGCCGACGCCGCTGCTGTGGCCGCTGCGGCCGCCGCGTCAGATCGGCCGCGCGCGGGCGGGGGCGGGCATCGCGGCGCTGGCGCTGGGCTCGTGGGCGATCAGGGCCGCAGGCGCCGGAGGCCTGTCTTCTGCTGGCGGCGCTGGTGACGGCGGCGCATCAGCTCCCCCGCGAACAGCGTGAGCCCGATCGTCACCACGAGCTCGACCGCGCGGCGGCCGCGGAACGACGACTCGCCGTGCTCGCGCTGGCGCATGTGCACGGGCACCTCGACCAGCCGCAGCTTGGCGTCGGTGATCCGCATCAGCGCCTCGACCTCGGGCGCCTCGCACACGTAGGGGTCGCTGAGCAGGCCGAGCGCGCGCTCGTTGACCGCGTACATGCCGCTCGTGCCGTCGGAGATCGGCTGGCCCAGCCGCAGGCGCATCAGCAGCCGCAGCAGCGACGTGCCGAACACGCGCTCGGGCGTCGGCGCGTAGTCGCCGGACCCCGGCAGGAAGCGCGACCCGACGGCCACGTCGCACTCGTCGGCGCGCACCATGGCGAGCATCCGCCGCAGCTCGGCCGGCGGATGCTGGCCGTCGGCATCGAGCCGGCCGCAGTACGAGTAGCCGCGCGTGGCCGCCTGGCGGTAGCCCTCGGCGATGCCGTGCCGCAGGCCGTGGTTCTCGGGGAAGCTGACGACCTGGGCCCCTCCGGCGCGCGACACCGCCGCGGTGTCGTCGGTCGATCCGTCGTCGATCACCAGCAGGTCGGCGTCGGGCAGGTCGCGCCGCGCCTCCTCGAGCAGCGCCGGAAGCGACGCCGCCTCGTTCCAGGCCGGGATGAAGATCACGGTGTCGCGCACACGGCAAGCATGGCGTACCCTCGCGCCAAAGGTCACTTCGTAGGGGGAGGGGAGCATGCGCGTACGTGTCCTGCTGGCAGTGATGGCGGTGGCCGCGGTCTTCGCGGGAGCGGCGGAGGCGGCGCCTCGGTACACGGCGCTCGGTGACTCGTACGCGGCGGGGCCGCTGATCCCGAACCCGCTCGCGCCGCTCGGCTGCCTGAAGTCGAGCAACAACTACGGCCGCATCGCGCAGCGCACGCTGGCCTTCGCCGAGTACCGCGACGCGACCTGCAGCGGCGCGCGGACCGACCACATGACGGCGACGCAGAACGTCTCGCCCGGCCCGAATCCGCCCCAGTTCAACTCGCTGTCGGCCGACACGCGGCTGGTCACGCTGAGCATCGGCGGCAACGACATCGGCTTCTCCGACCTCGCCCTGGACTGCGTCTCCGCGCTGCCGTTCGGCTCGCCCTGCCGCGACCGCTACACGCGCGGGGGCGACCAGATCAGCGCGCGGATCGCCACCACCGCGCCGAAGGTTGCCGCCGCGATCCAGGGCATCCACGCGCGCTCGCCGCTCGCGAAGGTGCTGGTCGTCAACTACTCGGCAATCTTCCCTCACAGCGGCAACGGCTGCTGGCCGCGGATGCCCGTCACGCCCGCCGACGTGAGGTGGCTGCGGGAGAAGCAGGTGCAGCTCAACGCCATGCTCGCGACCCAGGCGGCCGCCAACGCCGCGACGATCGTCGACGTCTACGGCGCCAGCCAGGGCCGCGACGCGTGCGCCGGCTCGGGCACCCGCTGGGTGGAGCCCTACATCCCGGGCAACGCCGCCGCCCCCCTGCATCCCAACCTGCGCGGGATGCAGGCGATGGCGGCGATGGTGGTTACGAACCGCTGACTAGACCCCGGTGATCCTGACGTCGTCGACCCCGGCCTCGACGAGGCTGGCGGTCGACGCGTCAGCGGCCTGGACGACGAGCCGGACGGTCTGCCCGGCGAACTGGCTGAGAGACGCCGAGGCGGTGCTCCAGGCGCCGTTGAGGTTGGCGGCCGCGCCGGCGCGGGTCCAGACCCACGTCGTCGTGGTGCCCACCTGGACGCCCACCCGCAGGTAGTCGGCGCTGCTCGAGTTCGAGCCGTGCGCGAGGTACTGCGAGAAGGTCAGCGAGTAGCTGCCGAACCCAGTCAGCGCGATCGGCCCGGACGTGATGGTGGTGATGCCGCCGTCGACGTCGAAGTCACCCGCCGCCGCGCCGGCGGACGCGCCGGTGACGAGGTCGTTGGTCCCGCTCACCGTGGCGTCGAGCTGCTTGACCCCGCCGCTGTTCGTCCCGGCGGGATTGCCGCGCACCCACTGGCCGGCGGTCGCGTTGTCCCCGGCCGCGGGCGTCGTCCAGCCGTTGGCCGCCTCGAAGTTGTCGAAGTAGACGGTCTGGCCCGCCGGACCGCCGCAGTTCCCTCCGATCACCTTGTAGACGCAGTCGGAGGCGTCGAGGAACCTCAGGACCGCTGCGCGGTTGCGCGTGGTCTGCGGGACGATCTGCTCGTCGGGCGGGTAGAAGCCGGGGTTCGAGCCGGTCGGGAACATCTCGAACGTGTAGCTGAAGATCTTGTAGGTCCCCCACATCCAGTCGTTGATCGTTCCGTCGGCGATGTAGAGGTCGGAAGCCTGCTCCGGCGTGTAGCCGTTGGTGGCGGCCATGTTCTGGCCGAGTGTGGCGTGGGCGTTGCGGTCGTTGGCGTTGAGCGTCGCGGTCGTGTTGGCGGTCGTGTAGCCGTACGGCCACAGGATCAGCTCGGAGTAGGTGTGCCAGTCGATGTGCGCCTTGATCTGCTGCACGCCGCCGACCACCCGCGAGTTCACGAAGTTGCGCACGACCTGGGTCTCGGGCGCCGAGAACGCCGACGGGCCACGGTAGGTCTCCGAGCTGACGCTGCCGGACGAGCCGCCGCAGCAGCCCCACTGGAACGACCAGTTGCGATTCAGGTCGGTCGGGCTGGGCTGGCGGTTCTTGCGCCACATCCGGTAGGAGCCCGTGGCGATGTCGTACTCGACGCCGTCCGGGTTGACCATCGGGACGATCCAGATCTCGCGGCCGTTGACGTACTGGGCGAACTCCGCGTCGTTCACGAGCCGGTTGAGGATGTACAGCGCCATCTCGACGGTCAGGTGCTCGCGCGCGTGCTGGTTGGCGGTGAAGAGGACCTCCGGCTCGGTCTCGTCGGTGGCGACGTTGTCGGAGACCTTCACGGCCCAGATCGTCCGCCCCTGGTACGAGGTGCCCAGGTTGAAGCGCTGCACGCGGGTCGGGTTCGCAGCCTCCACGGCAGCGAGCTCGGCCACCATCTCGTTGTAGTCGTGGTAGTTGGAGTCGGCCGGCGGGAAGGCGGCGGCGCGGGCGCCCGCCCGGCGCAGCTTCTTGCGCACGAGCGCCATCCGCTCGACCGTGAAGCCCGCGCGGCGCAGGCGGCGCACGGCACGCCGGTTGGCGGTCGCCACCACCTCGGCGTGGTCGACCTCGACGATGGCGGCGCCGGCCACGGTCACCGCCGTGCGGTCCAGGAGGTCGCGCACCTCGCTGACGCGGTAGCTGCGGACCTTCTGCGAAGCGGCGGCCGGCGCGGTGATGAGCAGCCCGGCGACGACGGTGAGAACGACGCTACGAAG
The DNA here is from genome assembly GCA_963835525.1 of uncultured Solirubrobacteraceae bacterium. Classification (GTDB taxonomy): domain Bacteria; phylum Actinomycetota; class Thermoleophilia; order Solirubrobacterales; family Solirubrobacteraceae; genus DASSUW01. Next base: position 999,071 of record CAWIFM010000003.1, on the reverse strand, counting down.
GATCATCGGACGACGATCTCACGTCCGTTCTCCTTCTGCGCCACCGACTTGTCGGCCGCCGCTTCGATGAACGGCTTGACCATGTCGAGCGGCAGCGGGAAGACGACCGTCGAGTTCTGCGTCGCCCCGATCTCCGTCAGCGTCTGCATGTAGCGCAGCTGGAGCGCGGCGGGGTTGCCGGAGATCACGTCGGCGGCGTCGCGCAGGCGCTGCGAGGCCTGGTACTCGCCCTCGGCGTGGATGATCTTCGCGCGCCGTTCGCGCTCGGCCTGCGCGCCGAGCGCCATCGCGTGCTGCATCGCCACCGGGATCTCGACGTCCTTGATCTCGACGGTCGTGACCTTGATCCCCCACGGGTCAGTGTGCTCGTCGATGATGTGCTGGAGCGCCTCGTTGAGCTGCTCGCGTTCGCCGAGCAGCATGTCGAGGTCGGCCTTGCCGAGCACCGAGCGGAGCGTCGTCTGAGCGATCTGCGACGTGGCGCGCAGGTACTTCTCGACGTCGACGACGGACCGCGAGGCGTCGATCACGCGGAAGTAGCAGACCGCGTTGACCTTGGCGGGCACGTTGTCGCGCGTGATCAGGTTCTGCGGCGGGACGTCGAGCGTCACCGTGCGCAGGTCGATGCGCACCATCCGGTCGACGGCCGGGATCAGCAGGATCAGGCCCGGGCCCTTCTCGCCGAGCAGGCGGCCGAGCCGGAAGACGACGGCGCGCTCGTACTCGCGCAGGATCCGGATGGACATGGCGGCCAGGGTCGCCGCGACCAGGACCAGCACGAAGACGAAGACCAATACGGCGGTCATGGCAGAACCTCCCACTCCTCGGCGCGACGGACCCCGAGCGTCAGCCCGTGCACCTGCTCGATCACGACAAGCTCGCCCTCGCGCAGCGCCGGCTCGTCCATCCACGACGTGCGCGCACGCCACAGCTCGCCCTCGACCATCACGTCGCCGACCGGCTCCGGCGCGTGGCGCACCACGCCGACCCGGCCGATCAGGCCGGAAGCGCCGCCCTGGGGGCGTCGCTTCCGGACGGCAAGCGCCTTGCGGCCGGCGACCACCATCAGGGCCACCAGGCCGACGGCGATGGGCAGGAAGATGGCCAGCCCCAGCACGACGCTGCCGCCGGCCTCGCCGATCGCCAGCAGGCCGCCGGCCCCGAGAGCGAGGACGCCGGCGACGCCGAGCAGGCCGTACGACGCCAGGTGCGCCTCTGCGACGAGCAGCAGGGCGCCCGTGACCATCAGCGCGACGGCGAGCGCGGTCATTGGATTCCTCGAGTCGACTCTACTCTCCCGCGAGCGCCGGTCTGCGCCAGAATCCTCCACATGCCTGACGAGACACCGCGGCGCCTTCAGCCTTCGGCGTCCTACAGCTTCACCATGCGCCTGCGCATGCCGCAGCACGGCGCCACGTTCGCGGGCGTGGCCCACACGATCGCCGACACGGACGCGATGCTGGGCGCGATCGACCTCGTGCGCGTCGAGTCCAGCCAGGTCGTGCGCGACGTGACGGTCGCGTGCGCCGACGGCGACCACGCCGAGGCCGTGGTGCGGGCGGTGCGGGATCTCGAAGGCGTGCAGGTCGACAGCGTCTCCGACCGCACCTTCCTCATGCACAAGGGCGGCAAGATCGAGGTGGTCGGCAAGCTGCCGCTGAAGACGCGCGACGACCTCTCGATGGCCTACACGCCGGGCGTCGGGCGCGTCTCGATGGCGATCCACGACGACCGGCAGAAGGCGTGGGCGCTGACCATCAAGGGCAACACCGTCGCGGTCGTCTCCGACGGCACCGCGGTGCTCGGGCTCGGCGACATCGGGCCCGAGGCGGCGATGCCCGTGATGGAGGGCAAGGCGATGCTGTTCAAGGAGTTCGCGGGCGTCGACGCCTTCCCGCTGTGCCTCGACACCAAGGACGTCGACGAGATCGTGGCCTTCGTCAAGGCGGCGGCTCCGACCTTCGGCGGCATCAACCTCGAGGACATCTCGGCTCCGCGCTGCTTCGAGATCGAGCGGCGACTGCGCGAGGAGCTCGACATCCCCGTCTTCCACGACGACCAGCACGGGACGGCGATCGTGGTGCTGGCCGGGCTGCTCAACGCGCTGAAGCTGGTCGGCAAGCGGCCGGACGACGTGACCGCGGTGGTGGTCGGGGCGGGCGCCGCGGGCGTGGCGTGCACCGAGATCATGCTCGCCCAGGGGTTCGGCGACGTGATCGTCTGCAACCGCGACGGCGCGCTGTACGCGGGGAAGCCCGGGCTGGACGGCGAGCTGGTCTCGCTGGCCGAGCGCACCAACAAGCAGGGCGTCCGCGGGGCGGCGAACGACGTGCTGGCCGGCGCCGACGTGGCCCTCGGGCTGGCCGGCCCGGGAGCGTTCAGCGTGGAGGCCGTGCGCACCATGGCCGGCGGCGCGATCGTCTTCGCGATGGCCAACCCGGTGCCCGAGGTCCAGCCCGAGGACGTCGGCGAGGACGTGGCGGTGATGGCCACCGGCCGCTCGGACTACCCGAACCAGATCAACAACGTGCTCGCCTTCCCGGGCGTCTTCCGCGGCGCCCTCGACGTGCGCGCGAAGACGATCAACGAGGAGATGAAGCTCGCCGCCGCCCAGGCGATCGCCAAGGTCATCCCGCCGGACGAGCTGCACGCCGACTACGTCATCCCGAGCGTCTTCAACCGCCGGGTGGCGGAGTCGGTGGCCGACGCCGTTGCGCATGCGGCGGTGGCGAGTGGGGTGGCGCGGCGCAAGCACGGGGCGGCTGCGGAGCCGATCACGCCTTTGGAAGCGATGCGGTAGCCGAACGTCAACTGCTTGCTGGGTAGGGCGGCGGCGAGGTTGGCCGCCGCGCGGGGAACAACGTGCGAAACGACGACGTGGCGCCGCGCGAATTTCACGTTGTGATCCCAGACGGATCATTTCGTGCAATCCGCAGCGGTCGCACCACTCCGATTTCACGAGAGTGCCCGTCACGAGCACTTTCGTGAAATCCGCGCACACGAACACCGCCGGATCGCACGAAATTCCCCCTCACCGCCGACCCCACCACCGCCCTACCCAGCCGGGGTTGACGTTCGCGCGCTAGTCGTCCACCTCGGGGAAGCGGCCGCCCGCCGGGACGGCGGCACTCACGGACGCCCGCAGTCCGACGAGCGCGATCTCGCCACCGTCCTCCCCCACGGCGACGTCGCGCCCGATCTCGACGCCGTCGTCGAGCACCGCGCGCACCACCCGCGCGCCAGAGCGGACCACCGAGCCCGGCAGCAGCACCGACTCGCTCACGACCGCGCCCTCCTCGACGACCGCGCCGCGGCCGACCACCGACCGCGACACCGATCCAGCCACCCGCGCAGCCGGCCCCACCAGCGAGTCCTCGATCGCCGCGCCGTCGAACACGCGGGCGGAGGCGCGCAGCAGCGCCTCGTGCGTCAGGATCGGCCAGTCCGGGTCGTCGAGGTCGACCGGCGGCTCCTCGCCCAGGAGGTCCATGTGGCTCTCCCAATACGCGTCGACCGTCCCCACGTCGCGCCAGTAGCCCTCGAAGCGCGCCTCACGCGCCCCGCCCTCCGAGACGAGCCGCGGCAGGAGCCCGTGGCCGAGGTCCTCCAGCTCGTCCTCGCCCGCCTCGTCCGCGAGCTGCTCGAGCGTGTCCAGCAGCGCCTCCGGCCGGAACACGAAGACCTCGTTGGCCACCAGGTTCCCGGCCGGGTCGTCGGGCTTGTAGGCGTAGTCGACCACCTTGCCGTCGCGCACCGAAACGACGCCGTAGCGGCCGGCGTCGTCGGGGTCGACCTCGGTGGTGACGATCGTGACCGCCGCGTCGGCCGCCATGTGCTCCTCGACCAGCGACCCGTAGTCCTGCGCGTAGACGGCGTCGGCGCTCACCACCACCAGCGCCTCGGGCCCGTGCTCGCGGATCAGCGGCGCGTTGCGCCACAGCGCGTCCGCGGTGCCCTTCTGGAAGCCGCCGCGGTCGCCGTGGTCGAGCCGCGGCTGCAGGATCAGCAGCCCGCCGATCGTGCGGTCGAGGTCCCACGGCCGGCCGTTCGCGAGGTGGTCGGACAGCGAGATCGGGTTGAACTGCTGCGAGATCCAGACGTCGGACAGCCCGGCGTTGTGGCAGTTGCTGAGCGGGAAGTCGATCAGCCGGTGCGTGCCCGCGTACGGCACCGCGGGCTTGGCGCGTTCGCGCGTGAGCAGCTCGAGCCGGCCGCCGGCGCCGCCGGCGAGCACGATGACCAGCGTCCGGATGCGGGGCATGCGGGCGGTCCTACCCGCCGAGCTCCGGCGGGAGCGCCTTCGGGCCGTCGGGGTACATGTGAGCGAGCTGCTCCTCGGTCATCTCGAGCGTGTTGGCCAGCTCGGGCGGCGTGCCGACCACCAGCCACAGCGCGTCGGCCCCGGTGTCGTTGAAGACCTGGCGCACGGTGTCGGGCTCCACCAGCAGCGCCGACAACGGCTCCAGGGTGAGCAGGTCGCCGTCCACCCGGATCCGGCCGGTCCCCTCGAGCACGACGTAGAGCTCGGTCTGCGTGAAGTGCTTGTGGCGGGTCGAGGCCTGGCCCGGTGCCAGGCGCCACAGCCGGGCGCCGAGGTCGGTCGCCTCGAGCTGCTTGGCGAGGTCGGTGTTGAGGACCTTCAGCTGGTTCGACGGCCGCCAGAACGCGTCGGCGGCGGGGAGCACGCGGTAGGCCATGGCACGAACTTACAATCGCGCGCCCATGGAGATCGTCCGCGGCGACGTCTCGCGGCTCGACGAGGTCGGCCCGCTCTTCAAGGCGATGCACGAGCACCACCGCGCCGGCGGCGCTCAGGTGCTGCCGTTCCGCTCGCGCGAGGCGGCGTGGGAGCGCCGCCGCCCGCACTACGAGGCGCTGCTGGAGTCCGGGCGCGGCCACCTGCTGCTCGCCGAGGAGGACGGGCGCGTGATCGGCTACGCGATGGTGTCCGAGACCGCTGGTCAGATCACGCTCGCCACCGGCGAACGGATGGCCGAGCTCGAGACGCTCTCGGTGGCGGACGGAGAGCGCGGGCAGGGCGTCGGCCGCGCCCTGATGGACGCGGCCTACGCCGTGATGCGCGAGCTCGGCGTGAGCGAGGTGATCCTGTACGTGCTCGAGGGCAACGACGGCGCGGTCCGCTTCTACGAGCGGCTCGGCCTGCGGCCCTACCTCCGCGTGATGCTCGGGCCCGTCCCGAGCGAGTGACCGCGGAAGAACTGCCAGAACTCGGGCACCAGCCGGTCCGGGTACTCGTGGCCCATGCCGGCGATCATCCCGAAGCGCAGCACGGGATCGACGGCAGGCCAGCGCAGGCTCGTCGTGCGCGGCTCGGCGACGGCGCCGAACCGATCGGGGTCGAGCCCGAGCGTCTGCAGGTGGAGGTCGATGAACGGGCGGACGACCGGCGAGGTCAGGATGTCCACCGGGTCGAGCGGCAGCTCCGTCAGGCCCGTGCCGTCGAGGATCTTCGCGTCCTCCGTCCCGACGGTCACGTAGGTCGGGGCGGACCTCGGCCGCACCTCGGTCAGGCCGCCGCCGGAGTAAGCGGCCGCCGCCACGTGGCTCGCGCGGTCGGCGGCGACGCGGGCGGCGAAGGCGGCGCCGTTCGAGAAGCCGCTCATGTACACGCGCCGGCGGTCGATCGGCAGACCGGCGCCGACGTCCTCCATGATCAAGTCGACGAAGCCGACGTCGTTCGCGGGCATCGGCGAGCCCTCCGGGTAGCCGGGCGGCAGCTCGTCCAGGTCGACCTCGCCGGCGAGGCTGTAGTCGTTCCACTTCGTCACGCGCCGGCCGGAGTCGAGCACGCGGTAGCGCAGCCCGGTCGGGAACACGGCGATCAGCCCTTCGCGATCGGCCTGCTCGCGCCAGCCCGAGGTGTTCAGGAACTGCTCGCCGGTGCCGGAGGAGCCGTGGAACATGAAGACCACGGGCGCCCGCGCGGGCCGGTCGCGCGGGACGTAGACGAGGTAGTGGCGGTCGATGCCGTCGAGCTCGACGGCGCGGCAGTTGACGCCGGCCGCGTAGCCGGTCCCGGCCTCGCCCTGGGTGTCGCAGGCCTGGGCGGGCGCGGCGTGCGGGATGGCGAGGAGCGCGGCCACCGCGAGCGCGGCGACGGAGAGGGTGCGTGCGGTGCGTGCGTTCATGCGACGGAAGACCCGGCCGCGGCCACGGAGGTTGGTCACATGGAATATGCGGCCGCGCGCGGGCGTCACCAGTGCGTTGAAGCAATTCGGGAAACTTACGACTTCGTCGCGCGTGTCCTTGAAACTCGACGACGAGCGTCTGGCGACGCTCGTGGCTCGCGGCGACGAGAGCGCCTTCGCGGCGCTCTACGACCGTCACCACGCGCCGCTGCTCGCGTTCTGCCGCCACATGGTCGGCAACCGCGAGGACGGTGAGGACGCCCTCCAGCAGACCTTCCTGCGCGCCCACCGCGCGCTGCTCGCCGGCCGCGTGCCCGACACCGTGCGGCCGTGGCTGTTCGCCATCGCCCGCAACCGCTGCCGCACGCTGCTGGCGGCGCGCCGCGACGCCGCCGTCCCCGTCGACGAGCTCGAGCCGGCGCTCGACGGGCTCGCCGACGAGGTCGTGCGCCGCGCCGACCTGCGCGAGCTGGTCGCCGACCTCGCGGGGCTGCCCGAGGACCAGCGCGGCGCGCTCGTCCTCTTCGAGATGGGCGACCTCAGCCACCGCGAGATCGCGGGGGTCATCGGCTGCCCGCCCGAGAAGGTCAAGGCCCTCGTCTTCCAGGCCCGCTCGGCGCTGATCGCCGAGCGCGAGGCCCGCGAGACCCCGTGCGAGGACATCCGCGGCCAGCTCGCCGTCGGCCGCGCGGGCGCGCTGCGGCGCGCGCCCCTGCGGCGCCATCTCCGCCACTGCGAGCCGTGCACCGAGTTCCGCCTGGCCGTCGCGGGCCAGCGCACCCGGCTGGCGCTCATCCTGCCGGTGGCGCCGAGCGTGGGGCTGAAGGCCGCCGTGCTCGGCGGCTCCGGCGGCGGCGCCGCCGTCGCGGCGGGCGCCGCGGTCGCGGGCGGCGGCGCCGCCGGGCTGGCCGCGAAGGCGGCGATCGTGGCCGCCGTCGCCGGCACGGGTGTGACGGGCGGAGTGGCGACCGTCGACGCGGTGACCAAGCGCGAACCTGCGAAGACGGCCCCGGCGCCGGTGGTGCGCCCCGCGGCGGCGCCCGTCAGGCTGGTCGCGGCCGACCCGACTCCCGAGCCCGTCGAGCAGCGCGTCGCCGGCCGGCATGAACGGCGCCGCGGCGACGCTCCGCCGCCCGAGGGCAGCACGCCGCCGGCGGCGACCCTGCCGCCCGTCCGCACCCGCGAGCGCGCGCTGGCGGGCCGGCGGCGGGCGCGCCGCATCCAGCGCGTGGCCCGGCGGCACGGCGTGTCGCCGCGGCGCGTGCGCCGTCACCTCAGGCGGCGCGCGGCCGTCCGCCGCCGGCAGACGCCACCCGCGGCGACCGCGCCGCCGCAGGCGGCCACCGACGACGTGCGCCGCCGCCGCCGTCGCCCGCCGCCGCCGCCGCCGCCCGAGCCCACCGCCGAGCCGACACCTGCGCCCACCCCGACGCCCGAGCCCACCCCGGAGCCGACGCCGGAGCCCACACCCGAGCCGACGCCCGAGCCGACCCCGACGCCGACGCCTTAAACCACGGCGTTCACATTCGCCGATTCAACCGTGGTAGCGTCGCGACCAACGGGGCGCGAGAGCGCCCTCATGCGTTTCGGAGAGAGCAGGCCGGCAGACGAACGGGGTGGCGTCCCACCGGCCGCGAACGGAGGGGCTAGCGAATGAGCAAGGACGTGTTGGGAGCGACCATCGGCGGGCGCAAGATGCGCATGATCGGGCTCTTGGCGGCGGTGGTGATGGCCATCGGCCTCGTCCCATGGGTCAGCGCGGAGACCGCCCAGCCGCACGGGTGGGGTCATTCAGACGACAGGGACGACAAGTTCCTCTTCTTCGCCTCCGACGGCCTGATGCAGCAGTCGGTCGAGAAGTACGCCGACCAGGGCGTGGCGCCCGGTTTCCGCGAGCTGCTCAAGCACGGCGCGCGGGCATCGGATCACGGCCTCATGACGCAGGCGCCGCCGAACACCGGCGCAGGCTGGTTCACGCTCGCCACCGGCGCGTGGCCGGGAGTCCACGGCTCGACCAACAACACGTTCCACAAGAACGGCGACCCGTTCACCCAGACCGCGACCCATCCCGGCCGCACCGCGGCGTTCGACGCCGGCGTGCTGCAGGCCGAGACGCTCGCTCAGTCGGCTGAGCGCGGCGGCAAGAAGGTCGCCCAGATCGAGTGGGCCGGCGGCCGCGGCGGCGCCATCGACGGCCCGACCATCGACTTCCGCGGATTCTTCTCCGGCCGCGGCGTGGCGACCAACTACATCACCGCGCTCGACGACCCGGCGTTCACCGCCTCGTTCGGCCTCCAGTTCGACCATCCGCAGGGCTTCGCCGGACGGCCGGCGTTCGCGCAGGCCGCCCCCACCGACGCGACGGGCTGGACCAACGTGCCGCCCTCCCGCAACGGCGTCGCCAAGGAGATGCGCCTGCGCGTTCTCGACGGCAGCAACCCGACCTGGGTCGACAAGTACGGCCTCAACGCCTACATCTACGACAGCAAGAGCGACGGCAAGGTGCGCTACGACCGCGTCCTCTTCTCGACGACCAAGAGCGGCGCCAACAAGGTCGGCGACCTCAAGGAAGGCGAGTGGGCCGACGTCAAGGTCAAGATCATCGGCGGCGCGCTCGAGGGCAAGACCGCCGCCTTCCTGGTCAAGGTCGAGCGTCTCGCGTCCGACCTGTCGCAGGTCCGCCTCTTCCACACCTCGGTGACGCGCGCGAACGCGACCTGGCCGACGTGGCCGGGCGAGCCGGGCTTCACCGGCAGCTTCGAGGACTTCGTGGCCGAGCGCTTCCCCTCCTCGCAGGCCGGCGACTTCGCCGTCCTCGAGGCCGGCATCGTCAGCGAGGAGACCTACATCGAGCAGGGCCTGTACTGGGAGACCGGCCACCACCCGCTGATCAAGTACATCCTCGACAAATACAAGCCCGACCTGGCCATGGTCGGCTACCCGGTGACCGACGAGGTGCAGCACCAGTTCCTCGGCCTCGTCACCAAGCGGCTGCCGAACGGGGCAAAGAACCCGTCCTACGACGACGTCCAGTCCAACGGCACGCCCGACGGCCGCGTCAAGCAGCGCGAGGCGTTCATCCGCCGCGCGTACCAGGGCTCCGACGCCACGATGCGACTGGCGCAGGACCGGCTCAAGGACAAGGACCTGACGACCTTCGTCTCGTCCGACCACGGGTTCGCCCCGCAGTTCCTGGCCATCGACGCGAGCAAGGTGCTCGTGGACCTCGGGCTGCTGTCGCGGCCGCAGCTCTCGAACTGCCGGACCCAGAGCGCGGCGGCCGGTGAGACGATCGGCAAGGCAAAGGCCTGCTTCGCCGGCGGCGCCCTGCAGATCTACTTCAACGTCGCGACGCGCGACAACGCCGCCGGCATGCAGCAGATCACGACCGCCCAGCTCCCGGGCGAGGTGGAGCGCGTCAAGGCCGCCTTCCTCGCGCTCCAGGATCCCAACGACTGGACCGGCGACGGCCAGCCCGAGGGCTGGAAGGTCATCGACCGCGTCTTCACGAAGGCCGAGGCGCGCTACATCCCGAACGGCGACGACGGCTTCGCCGACATGTCGCACCCGACGAGGACCGGCGACCTGGTCGTGTTCTCCACGCCGCCGTACCAGTTCGACGCGGCGACGCCCGGCACGCTGATCGCCCGCTCGGCGTTCTTCGGCCAGCACGGCTACGTGCCGGACGTGCAGGACCTCGACACCAACACCAACATGCGGGCCACGTTCCTGGCCGGCGGCAAGGCGATCGACCGCGGCGTCGTGCGCGACGTCCGCAGCATCGACCTGGCGCCGACCGCGGCGTTCCTGCTCGACGTCCCGGCCCCCGAGAAGAGCCAGGGCATCGTGAGGCGTGACCTGCTCGACGACGGGCACGACTACACGCCGGTCAACATCGTCGGGCTGAACGACTTCCACGGTCAGCTCGACCCGGCGGCGACGACGATCGACACGATCACGACGGTCGGCGTCGGCGGCGCCGCGCAGCTCGCGACGATGTTCGACGAGGAGGCCGATGCGCTGCCCGGCCAGTCGCTGCTGCTGGCCGCGGGCGACAACGTCGGAGCATCGCCGCCGAGCTCGGCGCTCCTGCAGGACGTCCCGGCGATCGACGTGGAGAACGCGTGGGGGCTCGACGCCACGAGCTTCGGCAACCACGAGTTCGACTTCGGGATCGAGCGGATCCTGATGCACCAGGACCGGGCGAACTTCCCGTTCCTGGCCACCAACGTCGTCGAGACGGCGACAGGCCGTGAGCCGGACTGGATGAAGACGTCCGCGGTCTTCCGCGTCAACGGCGTCTGGGTCGGAGTGATCGGCTCGGTCGTGCGGAACACGCCGGAGCTGGTCAAGCCCGGGAACACGGCCGGCCTCACGTTCCTCGACGAGGCCGAGCGGATCGAGCGCGAGTCGGCCCGGCTGCGCCGGATGGGCGTGAAGGTCCAGGTCGTCGTCATCCACGAGGGCGCGGTGGCGGGAGCCAACCGCGTCGACGGCAATCCGGCCGTTCCGTGGTCGGGCCCGATCATGGGCATCGTGGAGAAGCTCCAGAACTCCACGGTGGACCTCGTGGTCGCGGGTCACACCCACCGCGCGGCCAACACGATGGTCGGCCGGATCCCGGTGGTCGAGGGCTTCAACGCCGGCATCAGCTACTCGGTCGCGCAGCTCATGGTCGACGACGGCGACGTGCAGTGGGTCGGCGCCGCGACCCGGCTCGCGAAGAACCAGGGCGTGGCGCAGCGCGCCGACGTCAAGGCGATCGTCGACAAGGCCAACGCGGATACCGCGCCGCTGCGCAACGTCGTCATCGGGAGCCAGAACGGGGACATCCTGCGCGACAACCCCGCGCGTCTGCGGGAGTCGGACATGGGCAACCTCGTGGCCGACGCGATGAAGGCCAAATACGCCGACGACGGCGTCCAGGCCTCGATCACGAACTCCGGCGGACTGCGTGAGGACTTCGTCGCGTCGCGGGCCGCCGGCGGCGAGCTGCCCGGCCAGATCACGTGGGGCGAGGCGTTCGCGGTGCTGCCGTTCGGCAATTCGACGGTGATCGAGACGCTGTCCTACGAGCAGCTGCTGGCCGCGCTGGCCAACGGCTTCCGCCCGCCGTGCGGAGACTCGTCGGGCGGCACCGGCCGCACGCCGCAGTACTCCGGCCTGTGGGTCGAGTTCCACTGCAACGGCCTCGTGCCGGCGATCGACAACGTGTGGCTCGCGCCGCCCGGCCCGCGGCCCACCACGGCGCCGCTCGGCCCGGGCAGCACCGTCCGCATCGTCACCAACGACTTCATGTTCGGTGGCGGCGACGGCTACACGGCGCTGTCCGGCGGCACGAACGTGCTGCAGACCGGCGACCTGCTGCTCGATGTGCTGATCGACCACATCAAGGCCAACTCGCCGGTCGTGGCGCCCCCGCGGGGTCGCCGGGCCGGTCCGTTCAGCTAGTCGCTGTGGGAGCCGGCGAGGCATGATCCGAACCAGCCTCGTCGGCTCCTACGCCCAGCCCAACTGGCTGATCGACCGCGAGCGCCTGCGCGACCGGTTCCCGCCGCGCGTGCGCGCGCGTGAGCTCTGGCGGATCGATCCGGCCTACCTGGAGGAGGCGCACGACGACGCGACGCGGCTGGCGATCGCCGACCAGGAGCGCGCCGGTCTCGACATCGTGACCGACGGCGAGATGCGCCGCGAGAGCTACTCGAACCGCTTCGCCACCGCGCTCGACGGCGTCGACATCGACAACCCCGGCACGGCGCTGGACCGCAGCGGGCATCCCAACCCGGTGCCGCGCGTGGTCGGCCCGGTCTCGCGCCGCCACCCCGTCCAGGTGCGCGACCTCGAGTTCCTGCGCGCGCACACGAGCCGCCCGGTGAAGATGACCGTGCCCGGGCCGTTCACGATGTCCCAGCAGGCACAGGACGACCACTACGGGGACCCGGCGGCGCTGGGCATGGCCTACGCCGACGCCGTGCGCGAGGAGATCGCCGACCTCTTCGCCGCCGGCGCGGACGTCGTCCAGGTCGACGAGCCGTACATGCAGGCCCGCCCCGAGCCGGCGCGCGAGTACGGGCTCGCCGCCCTCAAGCGCGCCACCGAGGGCTTCGAGGGCACGACCGCGGTCCACATCTGCTTCGGCTACGCGGCGATCATCCACGAGCGGCCGAGCGGCTACTCGTTCCTGCCCGAGCTGGCCGCGACCGAGTGCGACCAGATCAGCATCGAGACCGGCCAGTCAGGGCTCGACCTCGAGGTGCTCGACTCGCTGTCGTCGAAGACGATCATCCTCGGCGTGCTCGATCTCTCGACCGACGAGGTCGAGAGCGCCGAGACGGTGGCCGAGCGCATCCGCCGCGCGTTCCCGCACGCCGGTCCGGAGCGGCTGATCGCCGCCCCGGACTGCGGGATGAAGTACCTCTCCCGCGACTCGGCGTACGGGAAGCTGGAATCGCTCGTCGCGGGCGCGCGGCAAGCCTCAGTCGTCGGCTCCTAGGTCGAACGCCAGGGCGATCAGGTCGTTGAGGTTCGACGCGATCGTGACCTCGTCGTCGCCGGCGAGGGTCTGGACGCGCAGCGTGTCGGTGACCTCGCTGCCGGTGACGCGCGTCGTGGCTGCCAGGCCGGTGACGCGGGCCTGAGCGCCGGAGCGGGAGACGCGCACCGCGTCGGCGGCGTCCGTGCCGTTGGCGATGACGGTGTCGGCCACCGCGTCGCCGCCGCCCACATTGGCGCTGAGGTCGACGTCTGCGGTCTGGACGACGGTGCCGGACATGTCGCCGACGGTCACCGTGTCGGCGCCGCCGAAGGTGCGGACGGCGAAGGCCTCCACGTCGGCGGACATGGTGATGCTGGCGACGTTGCGCGTGAACAGGGCGCGCCCGAAGTACTCCGACAGCTCGAGCACTTCGCCGATGTTCGAGCCGTTGAAATCGACGGCGTCGGCGCCGGCCTGGCCGTCCACGGTGTCGCTGCCGTCGCCCGGGTCCCACTGGAAGCGGTCGTTGCCGCTGCCCATCTCGGCGACGTCGGCGCTGGAGTTGCCGTCGACGAGGTCGTTGCCGCTGCCGCCGAGCAGCACGTCGGAGCCCACCCCGCCGCGCAGGTTGTCGGCGCCGGCACCGCCGTCGAACGTCAGCAGGCTCGACACGGTGTTGCCGATCGCGTTGATCGCGTCGTCGCCGCCGAGGCCCTGCACGCGGATGTTCTCCACGATCGAGTCGAGCGGCGCCGAGGCCGGGCCGCCGGTCCGCAGCTTGGCGCCATTGGAGACGACGCTGATCTGGTCGGCGCCCGCGGTGCCCGTGTAGTCAAGGGTGTCGATGCTGTTGCCGCCGTCGACGTCGAACACGGCGGACCCGGCCACGGCGACGTTCGCCGTGATCGTGTCGGAGCCGTCGCCGGTCCCGACGTTGATCTCGTCGTGGGCCTCGCCGCCGGTGACTTCCACCTCGGTGGTCGCGCCGGACACGGTCTGGGCTCCGCCCTGGTTGCCGAGAACGACGGCGTCGTCCTCAGGCGTGCCGCCGGCGATGACCGAGTCGGGCACCGTGTCGCCGGCACCGCCGAAGGCGCTGAGGTTGACCGCGAGGGTCTCGAGCTCGGTGCCGGCGGTATCGCCGGCCACGACCGTGTCGCTGCCGCCCAGGGCGTCGAGCTCGATGCGCTCGACCCCGCCGAGGTCCGTGACCACGTTCGCGATGTTGCGCAGGAAGCGCACGCGCGGGCCGTTGGCGGAGACGTCGATCGTCTCGGCGGCGGCGCTGCCGTTGAAGTCGAGGACGTCGGCGCCCGCCTCGCCCTCGACGACGTCGTTGTCGTCGCCGGGGTTCCAGGTGAAGCGGTCGTTGCCGGTGCCGAGCCGCGCGGTGTCGTCGCCATCGCCGCCCGAGACCGTGTCGTTGCCGCTGCCGCCGGTCACGGTCTGGTCGCCGAGCCCGCCGGTCAGCGTGTCGTGGCCGCTGCCGCCGTCGACCGTGATTGCCTCGTCGAAGAACTGGCCGCGGTTGGTGACGCGATCGTCGCCGCCGCGGGCCTGGATGTCGACCGCCGTGAAGGTGCCGCGGTCGAAGCTGAGGTCGCTCGACTCCGTCGCCGTTGATGTCGACTTCGAGGACGTTCGTGGCGCTGGGCAGGAGCGTGATGTCGTCGGCGCCGTTGGTGCCCGTGATGAACAGGGTGCCGTTCTGCACCTGGGCCGTGGTCGCGGCGGTCGCCTGGGCGACCGTGAAGCCGAGCGCGGCCACGGCGAGCGCGCCCGCAGCGAGCGCGCGCGACCTTCCGGTTGCGTACATGAGGGGGAGTCCTTTCGTGGGGAGGAGCGGCGATGCTGCCCGCCCTCCGCCGCGAGCGCAACGCGAGGGTTTTGGCCTCCCGACCCGAGGTATTGCTAGCCCTCGGGTAAGGGCCGGAAAAGACTCACGTTGCGCGCTCGCCGGCCCTGCGGGACATTCGATCGCATGACACAGATCCTCGACCGCATCCGCAACGGCGTCGACAGCGAGCAGATGTACGGCACGCTCGACGCGATCAAGGCCGACCCCTCGCTCGGCGTGTTCCAGTTCCGCGCCCAGAACCGGTGGGTCGACGGCGCGCACAACCGCTCGACGATCAAGGCGTTCTACGGCGCCGGCCAGGAGGACTCGACGCGCACGCACGCGTTCACGATCGACGCCGGCGAGCCGGCGATCCTGCTCGGCAGCGACACCGGCCCGAATCCGGCCGAGGCCCTGCTGCACGCGCTGGCCGCGTGCCTGACCACCTCGCTGGTCTACGTCGCCGCGGCGCGCAAGGTGCGCCTGACCGCCGTCGAGTCGACCCTCGAGGGCGACATGGACGTGCGCGGCGCGCTCGGCCTGTCCGACGAGGTGCGCAACGGCTTCAGCAACATCCGCGTGAGCTTCAAGGTCTCCGGCGAAGCGCCGCCGGAGAAGCTGCGCGAGCTCGTGGAGCGCGCGCAGGCGCGCTCCGTCGTCTTCGACATGGTCACCAACGGTGTCCCTGTCGAGGTGGGGGTCATCGCGGACTAGGAGCTCGTGCTCCGGCGGCCGGGGCTACCGGGCCCCGGCCGCCGTCCACGAACCACTGAGCCTCGTCATGCTCGAGCTGACCGCCAACACCGACGCGGGCGCCCGCCTGGTGCGCCTCGCCGAGTCGCTCGCCCAGGAGCTCGCACGGCGCGCCCCCGAGCACGACCGGGCGGCGTCGTTCCCGCACGCGAGCGTCGCCGCGCTCAAGGAGGCGGGCTACTTCACGGCCCCGATCCCGGCCGGCTTCGGCGGCCTCGGCGTCACCTCGGTGCACGACGTCGTCGTCGCCTCGAGCCGCCTGGCGCGGGGCGACGCCTCGGTGGCGATCGGCGTCAACATGCACTTCGCCGTCCTGCTGAACATGGTCCGGCGCTGGCTGGCCGCGGTCGCGGCCGGCGACGAGCGGCGGGCGCGCGCCTTCGGCTCCTCGATGCAGGCGATCGCGCGCGACGGCGTGATCATGGCCACCGCGGTCAGCGAGCCGGGCCAGGACCTGACGCGACCCTCGACCACGGCGACGCGCACGGAGTCCGGCTGGCGGATCGACGGGCGCAAGATCTTCTGCACGATGTCGCCGGCCGCGACCGTGCTCCAGACCGCGGTCACCTTCGTCGGCGACGACGGCGTCGAGCGCTACGGCTACGCGGCGATCGATCCCGCCACCGACGGCGTGCGGATCCACGACGACTGGGACGCGCTCGGCATGCGGGCCTCGGGCAGCAACTCCGTGACCTTCTCCGACGTCGAGGTTCCGCTGTCGGCGCTGCGCGGCGGCTTCCTGGCCGGCGACGCCGACGCCTACATGGACCGCAACCTGGTCGCCGGCCTGTTCCACGCCTCCGCCTCGCTGGGCATCGCCGAGGCCGCGGTGGCGACCTCGAACGCGGCGGTCCGCGAGCCGGATGCCCGGGCACGCACGCTGGTGGCCGAGAACGCGATCGAGCTCGGCGCCTGCCGGGCGACGCTGGCGCGGGCCGCCGCGCTGGTCGACGAGTCGGAGGAGCCGCTGGTGGAGCTGTTCGCCGAGGCGCAGGCGGCGAAGGCGTTCGTCAACGAGGCCGCCGCGCGGATCGTCGACCGCGCGCTCGCGCTGTCGGGCGGCGCCGGCTACCTCAACGGCCATCCGCTGGCGCGCGCGTACCGCGACGTCCGGGCGGGGAGCTTCATGCAACCGCTCGGCGCCAACCGCGCCTACGAGCTGCTCGGCGACGTCGCGCTGGGCCGCGATCACGCGCTGCACTGATGTCCGCCGCCCCCGCCCTGCTGCACTGCTCCGAGGACCGCGCCCTGCGCGACGCGTTCGGCCGCTTCGCGACGGGCGTCGCGTTCGTCACCACCGAGGTCGGCGGCACGCCGCTCGGGCTGATCGTCAGCTCGTTCGCCGCCGTGTCGCTCGATCCGCCGCTCGTCTCGTTCTGCGCGGCGCGCGACTCGCTCACGTGGCGGCGGATGCGGACGGCGAAGCGCTTCGAGGTGCACGTGCTCGCGGCCGGGCACGGCGAGTTCGCCCGCCGCGCGGCCGAACCGGGCGCCGACCGCTTCGCCGAGCCCTTGCGCGACCCGCTGGCCGTCATCGAATGCGACCTCGAGGCCGAGCACCCCGGCGGTGACCATTCGATCGTCGTCGGTCGCGTCCGCGACGTGCGGATCCGCCGCGACGGCGAGCCGCTCGTGTACTTCGCCGGCGCCTTCGGCGCCTTCGAGGCGACTCGTGCCGAGCCCATGGAGTACCGGCTGCTCGGACCGCTCGAGGCCTGCGGCGAGGACGGGCCCGTCCAGCTGGGCGGCGCCAAGCCGCGGGCGCTGCTCGCGCTCCTGCTCCTGGACTCCGGCCGGTCGATCCCCGCGCGAAGACTGATTGAGGAGCTGTGGGGCGAGGACGCGCCGGCGAGCGCGCGCAAGATGGTCCAGATCAACGTCTCGCACCTGCGCAAGGTGCTGCCGCCGGGCGTGCTGCGCACCGACGCCGCCGGCTACTGCCTGCAGATCGACCCCGACACGCTCGACCTCGGGCGCTTCGAGCGCCTCGCGGGCGAGGGGCGCGCGGCGCTGGCGACCGGCGATCACGGCGCCGCTGCCGACCGGCTCGCGGAGGCGCTGGCGCTCTGGCGCGGTCCGGCGCTGGCCGAGTTCGGCGAGGCGTTCGCCGAGCGCGAGGGCGCGCGGCTGGAGGCGCTGCGGCTGGCGGCGCTCGAGGACCGCGTCGAGGCCGACCTCGCGCTCGGGCGCCACTCCGCGGTCGCCGCCGAGCTGGGCGCCCTCGTGGGCGACCACCCCGAGCGCGAGCGCCTGCGCGGGCAGCACATGCTCGCGCTCTACCGCTCGGGCCGCCAGACCGACGCGCTGGCCTCCTACAAGGACGCGTGGCGGCAGCTCAGCGAGATCGGCATCCTGCCGTCGGCCGAGCTGCGCAAGCTCGAGGCGGCGATCCTCGCCCACGACCCGGCCCTGGACCTCCGGGCCGTGCGGCTAGTCGAACGCCGCGCTGCTCCAGCCTGATCCGAGGGGCGCCGGCTCGAGGGCGCGCCCGCCGTGGATCACGCTGCCGTCGGCCTCCTGGTAGGTCTGCCACGGGATCGCGCCCTGCTGCTCGGGGCCGGGGCGGCTCCAGTCGCAGACGCCGATCGGGAACGCGCGCTGGAGGCGCGCCCACTGGTCGGGCGTGAACATGATCGGGTAGTAGTCGGCGCGGCGCAGCGGCTTGAGCGCGCACTTGTTGGTGTCGGTGGCGATGCTCTCGCCGGCGACGGTCGCGGGCGTGCCGTAGCGGGTCTGCACCTGCTCGTGCTCGCAGACGGCGCCGACCTGCTCGACGGCCGGGATCTGCGAGCAGCGGTCGCGGAGGTCCGCGGGGCGGTTCGCGACGAGCTTCTCGGGCAGCGGTCGTGCGCTGCCGTCCTGCTCGACGGCCGCGAGCCAGCGGTCCATCGTGAGCATCGCCTCGGTCGTCCAGCGCGGGTCGCCGATCAGCGGCACCTGGCCCACCCAGATGACCTGGTTCTCGAAGTGGCCGTGCTCGCGCTCGAGCCGTGCGCGGGTCGCCCACGAGCGGTAGGCGTCGTGGAAGGCTCCGGGGTCGGGGCCGCGGAGGTCGATGATCGCGACCTGGTCGAGGTGGTTCGCCGAATTGATCGCTCCGGAGCGGTAGGCGCGCCGCATCGTCGTGCTGTCGGCCTCGGTGCGCTGCGGCTGCCACTGTGCGTCGACGTCGAGTCCGCCGGTCTTCTCGTTGAGGTCGACGAACTGGGAAGACGTGATCTGGCCCTTCTGGAGGGCCGTCAGGCCCCACTGGACGCCCACGTTGTCGAGCGGGATGCCGGCGAAGCTCTGCGGCGGGCGCGGGCCGAAGACGTTGATCATCAGGTCGGCGAGGGTGCAGCGCACGCCGCCGGGATTGGTCTCGGCGTCGTAGACCTGGTCGTCGGGCACGCCGGCGCAGCCGTCGTCCGGCACGCCGAGGTCGGTCCAGTAGACGCTGTCGAAGACGATCGAGTTGACGTGGTTGGGGTGGCCCTCGACGGCGGCGATCGAGAGCGGGTCCCAGACCACGCCGGGCGCCCACTTCGACGGGTCCTCGACGTAGCGGCGGATCAGGTTGTAGGCCGCGAGCTGCTGGCCGGTCGACCACGCGTCGGGGAACGAGCAGGCCGGCAGGATGCCCTGGTAGAGGCCGGGATAGGCGTTGGCCACCTGCTGCTGGGTCAGCGAGCCGCCCGAGCAGCCCGTGCCGATCGTGTAGCGGATCTCGCCGTACTGCTCGATCAGCCGCTCCTTGGCCATGACCATCGACTCGGCCTGGGTGACGAGGTTGCAGTTGTGGCCGGCGTTGTTGAGCGCCGTGCTCATCACCGCGAAGCCGAGTCCGAGCGCCGTCGTCGGGCTGTCGCCGAGCACCGTGTCGCCGGTGACGGAGGGCGCGGAGCCGGACTGGCGGTCGATCCCGCAACTCGCCCCGTGGGTGATCAGCAGCTTGTGGTTGAACTGCGGCTGCGGCGCCCACGGCTCCCACGGCCGGCCGGGCTGGAAGAGCGTCGCGATCTGGTACTGGTCGCGGTCCTGGTAGCCCGTCTCGATGCGGATGACGAAGGGGACGGTCTCGCCGGTCTGGGTCGTGGTCTCCGCGACGTCGCCCGGCGGGTTCTCGGGGTCGTACTCGTGCAGCTGACCGTCGGTGGAGGACTTGTACTCGTAGCGGTAGGTGGCTGGCAGGTCGCACTGGGGATCCGGCGAGCCGTTGGTGCAGACCCACGGCTGGATCTGCGGGCCGGAGAACACGGGGCCGCCGTTGGGGTGGTTGGCGATCGTGATGCGAGCGGTGTCGGCGCCGTCGGTGGCGACGAGCTCGTTGGCGCCCACGTCGAGCCCGGTGACCAGGCCCTCGAAGCGGCCGTCGGGCCGCACCGCGAAGGCGCCCGTGACGTCGCGCCCGTCCTCGGTCACCCGGATGGTGGACGGGTCGGCCCCGTCGATGGCGACGAGCGCGTCGCCCGCGGAGATCAGGTCCGCGCGGTTGGAGATGACGTCGATCTTCAACGCGGCGCTTGCGCTCGCCGGCGCGATCAGGAGCGCGGTGAGCGCTGCGACCAGTGTCCTCATGGCGACCCAAAACGGCACTCGGGCCGCGAACTTGCGATAACACACGGAGTGAAGGCGGTCGTCTACCACCGCTACGGCTCACCCGCCGAGCTCCGGCTCGAGCAGGTTCCGCCGCCGCGCGTCGAGCGCGACGACCACGTGCTGGTCAAGGTCCGCGCGACCTCGATCAACTCGTGGGACTGGGACCTGCTCCGGGGCTACCTGGCCGTGCGCCGCAAGCCGCGCCATCCGGTGATGGGAGCCGACGTCGCGGGCGTGGTCGAGGCCGTCGGCGCGAGCGTGACGCGCTTCAGGCCCGGAGACCAGGTGTTCGGCGACCTGTCGCACGAGGGCTGGGGCGGGCTCGGCGAGTACGCCTGCGCGCGTGAGAAGGCATTGGCCTCGATGCCCGCCGGCCTCACGTTCGAGCAGGCGGCGGCCGTGCCGCAGGCGGGCGTCCTCGCGCTCCAGGGCCTCTCCCATCGCGGCGACGTGCAGCCGGGCCATGAGGTGCTGATCAACGGTGCCGGCGGCGGCGTCGGGACGTTCGCCATACAGATGGCCAAGGCGTCCGGCGCGATCGTCACCGGCGTCGACCTGGCCACGAAGCTCGAAGGGCTGGGCTTCGACGAGGTCATCGACTACCGCCACGAGCGCTTCGCGGATCGCCGCGGCCGCTACGACCGGATCATCGACGTCCTGCTGCGCGAGTCGATCCTCGCGCGCAGCCGCGCGCTGCGCCCGGGCGGGGTCTACGGCGTGATCGGCGGCTACCTGCCGCGGATCGCCCAGGCCGCGCTGCTGCGGCCGGTGATGCGGGGCAAGAGGGTCGGGGTCGTGATCCACCGGCCGGGCCGCGAGCCGCTCGAGCGCCTGACGGCGCTGCTCGAGGCCGGCACCCTCGTGCCCGTGATCGACAGCACCTACGAGCTGAAGGACACGCGCAGCGCGTTCGAGCGCTACGCCACCGGGGAGTTCCGCGGCAAGGTCATCATCACGCACGCGTAGGTGTCGAGCGCCCGGAAACCGGGGAATCGGCATCCCATGCTCTCCCGCCGCCACGTAGCCGTCATCGGCCTCACGTCCGCCGCTCTGCTCACGGGCGCCACCTCCGCGCAGGCGGACCGCAGGCCCCCGGTCCCCTTCGACCTGTTCTCGGGCACGACGCAGACCGAGGGGAGGGCGAAGGCCAAGGGCAAGGTGAGGTTCCTCGACAACGGCCGCCTCCGCGTGAAGGGGTACATCAACGACATCTGCCCCGGAGACGGGTACGCGGCGGTGCTCGAGATCGAGGTCTCGTACAACGACGTCACCCGGGACATCAGCCGCAGGACTCACGGCCTCTGCCACGAGAACAAGCGGGACGTCGACTTCAAGACCAGGCGTTTCCAGAACGTCTCGCAGGTCGCCGTGATCGCGAACGAGATCCGCCACTCGCCCGAAGGCATCCCGGAAGATTGGGGTGACTGCGACGGGCTCATCATCTTCTTCCCGCAGGGTTACGGAGACGCGTGCGCGCCCTGATCGTCGCGCTGGCGGCGCTCGCGCTGCCGGCGCCCGCGCTTGCGCACGACGGCGGACCGCGCGTCCCCGACTGGAAGCCGGTCTCGGTCGCCGCCCAGCAGCGCCCTGAGCCTCCGATCGTCGCGACGCCGCGCGCCGACTGCCTCCCGGGCAGCGTGCCCGAGGGCCCGATGCAGGGACGGGTACCGGCCGGCGCCGAGGGCTTCCGCTGCAACCTGAGCGTGATCGGGCAGGCGGGCGAGACCGGCGGCTTCCGCGTGCACCGCTACGTCGACCGCGACGGGCGCGAGTGCGCGTACTACGACACGACGCTGCTGTTCCCGACCAACGCGTTGAGCCTCAGCGGCGAGCCAACGGGCGTCGCGGTGCTCGACATGACCGATCCGTCGAAGCCGGTCCACACGACGACGCTGATCACGCCGGCCATGCAGACGCCGCACGAGTCGCTGAACATCAGCGTCGAGCGCGGCCTGCTGGCGGCGGTGATGGGCAACCCGGCCTTCGCGCCCGGCGTCGTCGACGTCTACGACATCAGCCGCGACTGCCGGCACCCGCAGCTCATGGCCAGCGCACCGGCGAGCGTGTTCGGGCACGAGAGCGGGATGGCGCTGGACGGCAAGACCTTCTACCCGACCTCGATCAGCACCGATATGACGACGGCGGTCGACCTGAGCGACCCGCGCCTGCCTCGCCCGATCTGGCAGGGCCAGTTCAACACCCACGGCATGTCGGTCTCCGACGACGGCAACCGCGGGTACCTGGCGACGGGCGACGGGCTGGTGATCATCGACCTCTCGGAGGTCCAGGCGCGCAAGCCGGATCCGCAGGTGCGCGAGATCAGCCGGCTGACGTGGTCGAACATGACGATCCCGCAGATCGCCATCCCGGTGACGATCGGCGGCAGGCCCTACCTGGTGGAGATCGACGAGTACTCGTCGGGCGAGTCGGGCGGCGGCGTGGCGGGGAACGGGCCGCGCGTGGGGGCGGCGCGGATCATCGACATCTCCGACGAGCGCCGCCCGTTCGTGGTCTCCAACATCCGGCTCGCGGTCCATCAGCCCGAGAACCGCGCCGCGATCGCCGGCGACCCGGGCGCCCAGAGCCCGGTCCAGGGCTACGCCGGGCACTACTGCAACGTGCCGCAGCGGGTCGAGCCCGGCATCCTGGCCTGCTCGATGATCCTGTCCGGGCTGCGGGTGTTCGACATCCGCGATCCGGAGCACCCGCGCGAGATCGCCTATCACGTGGCGCCGCCGTCGACGGTCTCGGTCGCGGGGGCGCCGATCATCGACGAGCGCGCGAACTACGCGATGTCCCAGCCCGCGTTCGCGCCCGAGCGCGGCGAGATCTGGTACTCGGACGGCACGAGCGGCTTCTACGCGCTGCGCATGGATCCGGGCGTGTGGCCGTTCCCCGTGTCGCGCGGGGCCGGCGGGTGCGTGGAGAGCGACGGGTTCGCCTCGGTGACGGCGCGGCCGCGCGGGCGGCGCGTCGAGGTGTCGTTCGCGCGCCGCGTCGAGCGGCCGGTGCGCGTCGACGTGGTGCGGGCGTCCGACCGACAGCGGGTCGCGCGGCGCAGCGGGCCGTTCACGTGGCGGGCCACGCGCCCGGGCGTCTACTTGGTGCGGTTCTCGATGGCCGGCGACCGCCGGGTGGTCGTGCTCGCCCGCGGCGCGGACGGGCGCTACCGCGTCCTGCCGTCGCACCGGCGGCGCGCGAGCTGCGGCCTGGTGCGCAGCTTCGGCCTCCGGGGACCGGTCTTCGGCCGGACGCTGGCCGGCTCGTATCGCCTCGCCGCGCCGGCCCGGGTCTCGCTCACCGTCATGCGCGGGCGTGAGGTCGTCAAGCGGTTCGCCGCAAGCCGGAAGTCGTTCCGGTTCGCTCTGCGAGGCCTGCCTCGCGGGCGCTACACGGTGCGGCTGGTCGCGCGGTCAGGCGAGGACCAGGTCGCGGCCGTGGTGGCCGCGCGCCGACTGTGACGGACCTCACAGTCAACCCTCGGGCGCCGCTGCCGAATCACTGGGTAGATGCGTTCGACTCCGTCTCTCGATCGCGGCCGCTTCACGCTGCCCCGAGACCTCTCCGCCGCCATCATCACCGCCGCGACGCTCGCCGTCGCCATCCTCGTCCTCGGCTGGCTGACCAGCGGCCTGATCACCGGCGTCTGGTCGCCGCGCGACCAGGTCGCGAGCGTGACCCACGGCGCCGTGACGCTTGCCTCCCCCTCTGATCGCAGCGACGACGCGCGCCCGGCGCACGCTCGCGTGCCCGCCTCCCCCGCCCGTCCGGTCGCCGCTCCGCAGCGCCACGCCGACGCCGGCCCCGCGCCGCTCAGCCCGCGCCGCGCCGCCCGCGGCCGCCGGCACGCCGCCACCACGCCGGTCCAGGCCACACCTGCGCCCGTCGCCACGCCGACCGCGACCCCCGCGCCGGTGGCGACCGCGGTGCCCGTCTCGACCGCCGGCGAGGCGACGACCGTCACCACCACGGAGACGGAGACGACCTCGAGCCGGCAGACCACCCAGGTGACGACGGAGACGTCCTCGCCTTCGTGGCAGGACGACGATGACGACGACCGCCGCAGCTGGCGCCGGTCCGACTCGGGCAGCCGCCACTCGTGGCGTCAGCAGAGCCAGCGTCAGCGCACCGCCGTCGCCCAGCCGACCCCGGCCCCGACTCCCGCCCCGACGCCCGCCGACGACGAGGACGACTTCGACCGGCACGGCGACTGGGATCGCGATCGCAGTGACTGGGACGGCGATCGCGGCGACGGCCGCCATCGCGGCCGCTGGCGCCGCTAGCCCGCCGCGGCCAGCAGCTCGTCGCGCGAGGCCAGCTTGACCCTGGGGCGGTCCGCGCCGCGGCCCGCCTCGAGCTCGCGCCCGTCGATCGCGCGCCAGCCCTCCACGGTGACCACGCCGACCTTCCGCTCCGCGAGCAGGCCGTCGATCGGCCCGCTCGCCTCCGGCTCGCGCAGAACGCCGCCCCGGAGGTCCTCCGCGAGGCAGGCGATCGTCTCCTCGGCGTCGCGCTTGTTGGTGCCGAGGATGCCGGTCGGCCCTCGCTTGATCCAGCCGACGGTGTAGACGCCGGGCGCGTCGAGCACCCGGCCACTCTCGTTCGGCAGCACGAAGGCGCGCTCGTCGAACGGGACGCCGGGCAGCGGCACGGCCTGGTAGCCGACCGAGCGCAGCACCAGACCGGCCTCGATCGTCTCGGCGGGCTCGTCGGTGGCGCGTGCGCGCAGCAGACCGCGCTCGTCCTGGACGATCTCGTTGCGGCGCACCACGACCGCCTCGGGCGTGATCTTGACGGGTGACGCGAGGAAGCGCAGCTGGATGCGCCTCGGAGCGTCGATCCGGGGTGGCCGCGCCGCGAACTCGTGCAGCAGCTGCACGTTCTTACGGGCCGTGAAGGTGCCCTGCTCCGCGAGCCACTCGGCCGACAGGGGATCGAGCTCGACCTCCGCCGGATCCACCCGCAGGTCGACGCCCTCCATGTGACCCAGCTCGCGCAGCTCGGCGCTGGTGAAGGCTGCCTGGGCAGGGCCACGCCGGCCGAGCACGACGACCTCGCGGATCGCGCTGTGCCGCAGCGCCTCGAGCGCGTGGTCGGCGACGTCGGTGCGCGCGAGCTCGTCCGGGCTGCGGGTGAGCAGGCGGGTCACGTCGGCGGCCACGTTGCCGTTGCCGATGACCACCGCGCGCTCGTGAGTGAGGTCGAACTCGAGGTCGCGGTAGTCGGGGTGGCCGTTGTACCAGGCCACGAACTCGGTGGCCGCCCAGCTCCCGGGCAGGTCCTCGCCCGGGATCCCGAGCGACTTGTCGGTCTGTGCGCCCGTCGCGTAGACCACGGCCGTGTAGTGGCGGGTCAGCTCCTCGTGCGTGACGTCCCTGCCGACCTCGACGTTGCCGAGGAAGCGGCAGCCGCGCCTGAGCGTCTGGCGGTCGAAGGTGTCCTGCAGGCGCTTGATCTCCTGGTGATCGGGCGCCACGCCGCCGCGCAGCAGCCCCCACGGCGTCGGCAGTCGCTCGAACAGGTCGATCTCCGCGTTCCCGATCTGCCGCAGCGCGGCGGCGGCCGCGAACGCCCCGGCAGGCCCGGCGCCGACGATCGCGATCCGCGGCCTCACGCGGCCGTCCGCTCGATCGTGCTGCGTTCGGCGAAGAACTCCTCGTTGAGGCCCTCCGCGTACGCGAACCGCTCCGGGGTGTCGAAGTCGGGGAAGATCGCGTCGACCGGGCACGCCTCGACGCAGGCGTCGCAGTCGATGCACAGCGCCGGGTCGATGTAGAGCTGCTCGGCCGTCTCGAAGTCGGGGTCGCCGGGCTTGGGGTGGATGCAGTCGACGGGACAGACCTCGATGCACGAGTCGTCCTTCACGCAGCTCCCCACGATCACGTACGTCATGGCAGAGAGCGTACAAACTCGGTCAAAGCCGAGTGGATTTGAGGAGTTTCAGGGCTCGTTGAAGCTGAACGCCGCCGACACCTGGCGGTTCTGGGACATCGTGACCTCGCAGCTGGTGTCTCCGGGCACCGCCGGCGTGCAGCCCGTCCAGGCCACGCTGTTGTTCCCGCCGGCCGGGCTGGCGGTGAGCGGAACCACGGTTCCCGCCTCGTAGGGGCAGCCCTGGGCGCAGGGCGGGACGAGCTCGCCCGCGCCCGTCGTCGTCGTGGTGAGGATGAACCGGGTGGGCCGTGCGGGATCGAAGCGAGCCGTCACCGCCTGCGCCTGGATCATCGGCACCACGCATTCGGCGGTGCCCGAGCAGCCGGCCCCGTTCCAGCCGATGAAGACCGAGCCCTCGTCCGCCTCCTGGAGCAGTTCGACGTCGCTGCCCTCGGCGAAGGGAGCGTCGCACTCGTCTCCGCAGTCGATGCCCTCGGGCCGGCTGGTCACCCGCCCGGTCCTCTTCCCGCCGAGCGTCACCGTGAGCACGAACTCGCCGGGCGGGATCGGCGTGTCGGTGAACCGCGCGGTGACCGTGACCGCCTCGCCCACGGTGAACTCGCATGCCCCGGTCCCCTCGCAGCCGGCGCCGGCCCAGCCGGCGAAGGCCGAGCCGTCGTCCGGATCGGCGTCGAGCCGTACCCGCGTTCCGCTCTCGACGCTGGTCCGGCAGGCGCCGCCGCAGTCGATCCCGGACGCGCTGGTCACACGGCCGGCGCCGTCGCCGGACTTGCGAACGGTGACGGCTCGCGCCTGGGCCGTCTGCTCGAACCGGGCGGTCACGGTCCGCGCGCCGTCCATGGTCAGCCGGCAGCTCTCCGTGCCGCCGCAGTCGCCGTCCCAGCCCGCGAAGGTCGAGCCCCGGCGGGCGGAGGCCGTGAGCGTGACCTCGGTGCCGTGGTCGAGCTCCGCGTCGCAACGGTCCGGGCAGCTGATGGCGACCGCCGCGGCCGTCACGGCTCCGCGGCCTTCGACGGCCACGCTGAGCGGCTCCGACCCCGGCTGGGTGATCACCGCGCCGGCCACCCCGCCGACGACGAGCAGCAGAACGGCGAGGGCCGCCACGACGGCGAGCCGGCCGCGGTTGCGCTCGAGGAACCCGGCGTCCGCCTGCCGGCGGCAGAGGACGCCCAGGCCATGCTCGGTCGCGGCGAGCCCTTCCGCGTCGCCCAGCTTCTGCCTGGTCGCGCGCGCACGCTCGAGCAGTCGCGCGGCCTCCGCGGAATCTCCGGCGGCGAGGTGCAACGTGCCGAGCTCGTGCTGCACCCACGCCCGGCCGGCCTCATGCACCTCGTCGCCGCTGCGCAGGAGCGTCCGCAGCAGCTTCAGGAGATCCATCCAGCGCTTGAGGAGCACGAGCACGCCGTGGACCGAGCGCGCGTAGCGGAGCCATTCCTCGTAGCGCTCGTCCTTGTCCAGGCGCTGCAGGACGTCGAGGACCTGCCCCGCGTGGCTGAGGTCCACGAGCTTTCCCGCGAGCGCATCGCTGAGCAGCTTCGCGGCCTCCTCGACGCGGTCCGTGGCCTCGGAGGCGGTCATCACGGCCCCCTCGGTGAGCTCGCCGATCGTCCTGCGCTCCGGCTCCTCGACGGCAAGCGCCTTCTCGAGCTCCCGCCCGTCCGCGTCCTCGACGGGGCCACCACGCATGATCAGCGTTCCGCCGGGAACTCCGACCGTGATGACGCTGGATCCGACCGCGACGCTGCGAGTGGGTGGCGAGGGCGGCATGGCGATGCCGCGGCCAGCGTCTCAGAACGCGGGTGCGCCGTGGGGATTCAGGCGGCGCGCCCCGCCCACTATGGCTTGTAGTATCCCCGCCCAATCGCATCGGCCAGGAGCCGGCGCCGACGACTTCGCGCCGGCCGGGGCCATGCACAACGTCCACCCTGGGGAGGGGAAGACCTCACATGTCAGTACGCATGCGCGCCGCGCTCGGCGGCGCGATCCTGGCACTGGGTATCGCGCCCGCCGTCGCGGCCGCGCACCCGTCGAAGCACCACCATCACCACGGCAAGAGCGAGGCCGCGAAGACCTCGAAGGAGCTGCGCAAGGAGATCACCGCGTGGCGCATGTTCAAGCACGCGGAGGCGTTCCAGATGATCGCCGACGAGAACGGCGGCAACCGCGCCTCGGGCTTCCAGGGCTACGGCGCGTCGGTGCAGTACGTGCTCACGAAGCTGCGTGATGCGGGCTACCGCCCGACGACGCAGGTCTTCGACTTCGTCACCTTCGAGGAGACGGCCGATCCGGTGCTCCGCGAGGTCTCGCCGACCGCGAAGACCTACGCGAACGGGACCGAGTTCCTCACCATGAACTACTCGGCCAGCGGCGACACCGGCGTGGCCACGATCACCGCGGTCGACCTCACGCTCAGCCCGACCCCGGCGCAGCGGGTGTCGACCTCGGGCTGCGAGGCCGCCGACTTCGCCACCTTCCCGGCCGGCAACATCGCGCTGATGCAGCGCGGCAGCTGCCCGTTCGCGCAGAAGGTGACCAACGCACAGGCCGCCGGCGCGGTCGGCGCGATCATCTTCAACTCGGGCACGCCCGGCAACGAGGGCGTGGTCGCCGGAACGCTCGGCGAGACGGCGCAGGACGGCCAGCCCACGCCGCCCGACGTCGAGATCCCGGCCGTCGGCATCTCCTACGCCGAGGGCGATCGGCTCAACAGCGAGGCCGATCCCACGACCGGCCAGATCGTCGTCGAGGCCGAGAACGACCAGCGCAAGTCGACCAACATCCTGGCCGACACCCGCTCGGGCGACCCGGACAACGTGACCATCGTCGGCTCGCACCTCGACTCCGTGCTCGAGGGCCCGGGCATCAACGACAACGGCTCAGGCTCGGCCTTCAACCTCGAGCTCGCGATCCGGATGGCCAAGGAGAGGATCCGCACCGAGAACCGCGTGCGGTTCGCGTTCTGGGGCGCCGAGGAGTCGGGCCTGGTGGGCGCGACCCGCTACGTCACGGCGATCTCGGATGAGGAGTTCGCGAAGATCGCGGCCAACCTCAACTTCGACATGCTGGCGTCGCCCAACCACGGCAAGTTCGTCTACGACGGCAACTTCTCGCACACGCCGCCGCCGGCCACGGCGCCGAACGTGAACCCGGGCGCCGCGTACATCGAGTCCGTGTTCCTGAAGTACTTCAACTCGGTGGGGATCGCCCCGGACCCGAGCGCGTTCGACGGCCGCAGCGACTACAAGCCGTTCCAGGACAACGGGATCGCCGCGGGCGGCCTGTTCTCCGGCGCGGAGGTCGCGAAGTCCGAGGCGCAGGCCGCCAAGTGGGGCGGCATGGCCGGGGTGGCGTTCGACCCGAACTACCACCAGGCCGGTGACGACATCGACAACCTCGACTTCAGGGGTTGGGAGCAGATGGCCGACGGCGGCGCGCACACGCTGGCGACGCTGGCCGAGGATCGCAACCTCCGCGAGACGCTCGCCGGCGGCGCCACCGCCGCGAAGAAGTCCGCGAAGAAGGCCCGCAAGGCCAAGCGGCTGAGCAAGGCCCGCAAGGCCGCGCTCGGCGCGTACCTCGGCGACCGGCTCGTCCGCTAGCCCGAGGCACACCACCGAAGCACGTCCGAGGGGCGGCCGCAAGGCCGCCCCTCGCGCTTGAGGCTACGACTCGGGGCGGTAGCGCAGGCCGTCGAGCGCGATCCGGAGCATGTGCAGGTTCTGCGCCGGGTCGGCTGCGGGGATCTTGGCGATCCCCATGACCATCTGGAGCACGTCGGCGAAGCCGACGTCCGGGCGCACGATGCCCGCCTTCTGAGCGCGCTCGAGCAGCGGCTCGCCGGCCTCGAACAGCGCCGCGCGACTGGCCTTGAAGAGCTGCGCATCGCGGTCGAGGTAGTTCATGAGCTCGCCGGCGAGCGCCTGCTTGGTGGCGATGTAGCCGATGAAGCGCTCGAACCAGCCGCTGAGCGCCTCCCACGGGTCGGCGTCGTCGAGCCCGGCGGCCGAGCGGCAGAGCTCCTCGACCTCGTCGACGTAGAGGGCCTCCAGCAGCGCCTGGCGATTCGGGAAATGGCGGTAGAGCGTGCCGATCCCGACGCCCGCGCGGCGCGCGATCTGCTCGAGCGCGGTCGACTCGCCACCCTCGGCGAACGCCTCGCGCGCAGCGGCCAGGACCTTCTCGTAGTTGCGCCGCGCATCCGCGCGCTTGGGGCGCGCGATGAGGGCTTCGGTAGAAAGATCGCTTGACAAAACGGAGGGTGCCTCCGTATAGTTCTGGAGGTGGCCTCCGCTTATATTACCCCCTCTGACGATCGCCGTCGATGGGCAACGCTGATCATCGTCTGCTTCGCGCAGCTCATGATCGTCCTCGACGTCACGATCGTGAACGTCGCGCTCCCCGCCATCCAGCAGGATCTCGGCTTCGACCAGGCGAATCTGACCTGGGTCGTCAACGGGTTCCTGGTCACCTTCGGCAGCCTGCTGCTCCTGGCCGGCCGTCTCGGTGACCTGCTCGGCCGGCGGCGCGTCTTCCTCTCCGGCCTCGTCATCTTCACGGTCGCGTCGCTGCTCTGCGGCGTCGCCTCGACCCAGGCAGAGCTGATCGGCGCCCGGCTGCTCCAGGGAGTCGGCGCCGCCGCCCAGGCGTCCGTGATCCTGGCGATCATCGTCACCGAGTTCCCCGGCGCGGCCGAGCGCGCCCGCGCCATGGGCGCGTACGTGTTCGTCTCGGTGGCGGGCGGCTCGCTGGGCCTCCTCGCCGGCGGCCTGCTCACGCAGGCCCTGAGCTGGCACTGGGTCTTCTTCGTCAATCTCCCCATCGGCATCGCCACCTTCGTGCTCGGCCGCGCGCTCATCCGCGCCGACAGCGGGCTCGGGCTCCAGCACGGCGTCGACTGGGTCGGCTCGCTGCTGGTCACCGGGTCGCTCATGAGCGCCATCTACGCGATCGTCTCGGCCACCACCCACGGCTGGACGTCGGCACACGTGCTCGGGATGGGCGCGGTCGCCGCGGTGCTCATGGCCGCGTTCATCGCGCTCGAGGCGCGCATCGAGAACCCGATCATGCCGCTGCGCATCCTGCGCGTGCGCGGGCTGATCAACGCGAGTCTCATCCGCGGGTTCCTCGTGACGGGGATGTACTCGACGTTCTTCCTCGCCACGCTCTATCTCGAGCAGGTCCGCCACTTCAGCGCCCTCGAGACGGGCGCGGCGTTCCTGCCGTGGACGCTCACCGTCGCGGTGCTCTCTCAGGGCGTCACCGCGCGGCTCGTAGCCCGCTTCGGGCCGCTTCCCGTGCTGACGACCGGCATGGCGATCGCCGCCGCCGGCCTGCTGCTGTTCGCAACGGTCGGGCCGGACACCGCCTACTTCCCCACGATCTTCGTGGCCAACTTCGCGATCGGCCTCGGCATCGGGAACGCGTTCATGCCGCTGCTGACGCTGGCCATGGCCGACGTCCCGGCCGCCGACGCCGGGCTCGGCTCGGGGATCACGAACGTCTCCCAGCAGATCAGCGGCGCGCTCGGACTCGCCGTCCTGAGCACCGTCGCCGCCAACCACACGCAGGGACTGCTGTCCAACGGCAACGGGCTCACGAGCTCCCTGCTCGGCGGCTACCACGTCGCCTTCGTCGCCGGCGCCGTCGCGATCCTCGCCGGGATCGTCCTCGCCGTCGCCTTGCTGCGGCCGCGTGATCCGCAGCGCGCCCCCGCCCGACTCACCTTGGAGGAACAAGCCGCATGACCCCCGCCGATTCACGCAGGCTCCGCCTCGTCTCCGAGGCAGTCGTCGCCAACTACATCCTCGACCTCGGACGCGCGGAGGGGGCGCTGAGCCGCCCCCTCCGCGCTGACCGCTCAGCCGGTGACGATCGAGATGCCGAAGCCGGCCGACATACGGCTCCACTTCTCGGCGAAGCTCGTCACACCGTCACCCGCGATCACGGTGCCGCGGGCGAACGCCGACGCTCCGCTCGGCAGGTACATCGGCGCGCCCGAGTCGCCGGGCCGCGAAGGGCCGCCCGTGTATGAGATCACCGGCCACTTGCACCCGGTCGCCGTGCACGCGATCGCCTCGGTGCTCTGGACCGTGATGCCGCACTGCTCGCCGGACGTCTGACCGCTGGTGCAGTACCCGGTGAAGCCGGGGACCGGGTCGGCGGCGCTGACGACGCCCTTCGAGGTCGTGCTGAAGATCCCGCCGTCGTAGACGCGCCCGGAGTACGACGAGCCGCCGATCAGCTCCGTGTCGCGGTTGTCCCACGGGAAAGGCGAGTTCAGCTGCCCACGCTGGACGACGGTGCCCACGAACCGGCCGGGTGGCGTGAAGACGCCCTGGCCGACGCCGAAGCAGTGGGCCGCCGTGGTCATGAAGCGCTGGCCTCCGCGCTGGACCGCGAAGCCGTTCGAGCAGGTGCCGACGCCCGGGCTCATGATCGACGCGCCGCCCCAGAACGACGGGGCGTCGTCCAGGCGGTGGAACATGTCGCGCACGGTGTCGCGACGGAGGTCGATGACGGGGTGGTCCTCGGTGAGCTGGTCGGTGACGGCGGCCGGAGCATCGGTCGTCAGCACGTACTTGCCGCTCTCGAGGTCGAGGTAGCCGCCATAGCTGTACTTCCTGGCCGACGGGCTGAAGTCACGCGCGGCGAGCTCGTCCTTGATCGCGTCGACCGTCGCCCCCGTGATCGTGAGGCGCTCGAGGCGCGCCGGGGCTCCGACGGCCTTGTCGACCGCGGCCTCGGTGAGGCGGCTCTTCCGGCCGGTCACGACGACCTGCTCGCCGCTGTCCGAGTCGTAGTACGAGCCGAGAGCGGAGGTCGTCTTGGCGATCTCGCTCGCCCGCGCGGCGGCCGCCGCGTCAGGCGCGACAGCGCGCGGTGCCGCGGTCTGCGCCGGCTTCTGCGCTTCCGCGGCGACGGCCGCGCTCGCACACGCGAGCGCGGTGACGGCGGCGACAGCCGCCGTCGTGAGGGTGAGGCGTGGGGTGGTCATGGCCGTCATGAGCGCCGGCGCGAACCCCGTGATACGCAGAACCGTTCGATTGGTGGGCAGAGGTTGACTTCAACCGGCGTTGCTGGGCACGATCGTGGCTCATCCGCTGCAAGGAGGCCGTCGTGGAGTTCAGGCGTTCGCCGGTACCACCACGTTGGAGCGCGCTCCTGGTGATCCTCACCGGACTCGGGTTCCTCGGCGTCGGCGCGGTGGTGGTCGCGCAGACCTTCGTTCCGAGCAGCCGTGGCCGCGCCCAGGCGCCACTTGCGGCGTCAGCGGCGGTCACCGACCCGCTCGACCCCCTCACCACGCAGGAGATCAACCGCGCGATGCGCACGATCGAGCGCGACTCGCGCTTCCCGTCGGACGCCGTGTTCCCCCTGGTCACTTTGAAGGAGCCGGCGAAGGCCGATGCGTCCGGCCTTCCGCGGCGCGCGCTCGCGCACGTCTATGACCGCTCGGCGAACCGCGTGTACGAGGTGGTCGTAGACCCGGCGGCCCAAACCGTCCTGTCCTGGACGGCGAAGCCCGCCGGAACGCAGCCGGCCGTCTGGGGCAACGAGTTCGACGAGGGCGACGCGGTCGTCCGCGCCGACCCGCGCTTCGCCGCGAAGATGGCCGCCCGCGGCGTCGATCCCGACGACGTCTACATCGACGTCTGGGCGCCGGGCGAGCTCCCGGCCGGGCTCAGGGCGACCGGCCATCGCTTCCTGCGCGCGATCTTCTTCTACCGCGGCGAGCTGCCGAACCCGTACAACCGCCCGATCGAGGGCGCTGGCATTTCCGTGTCGACTACGGCATGCGCGAGGGCCTCATCCTGCACAAGATCGGCTACGAGGACGGCGGCCGGGTCCGTCCGATCATCCACCGCATCGCGATGAGCGAGGTCTACGTCCCCTACGGGCTCCAGGACCCGAACTGGTCGTGGCGGACGGCGATGGACATCGGCGAGTACAACCTCGGCCAGTACGCCGAGCCGCTGCGCAAGAACGTCGACGTCCCCGAGACGGCGGAGTTCTTCGACGAGGTCGCCGCCAGCGACACCGGCAGCGTCGACGGCGCCTTCGCTCTCCCCAACGCCGCGGCCGTCTACGAGCGCGACTCCGCGACGCTGTGGGATCGCACCGATCCGACGTTCTTCGACCGTGACGCGCGTTTCGGCCGCGAGCTGGTCGTCGTCGCGGCCTACGTGATCGGCAGCTACACCTACATGACCGAGTACGCGTTCCGGCAGGACGGGACGATCGCCGTGGACGTCGGCTCGATGGGCACGACGCTCAATCGCGGGGTCAAGAACGCGGCCGAGGGCAACACGTCCGGGGCGCTCGTCGCCCCGAACATCGCAGCGCCGGATCACCAGCACTTCTTCAACTTCCGGATCGACTTCGACATCGACGGGACGGCCAACACCAGGGCCAGGCGGGCGACGGGCTGCCGGCGTTCATGTCACCCGCCGAGAGCCTCGACGGCCGGGACGTCGTCGCGTGGTACACCGCGAGCTTCTCCCACCACCCGCACCCGGAGGAGTTCCCGACCATGTCGAACGAGAGGATCCGCTTCCGGCTCGCGCCGCACGGCTTCTTCGATCGCTACCCGGCGCTCGACGTGCCCGATCAGCGAGGCGGCTGATCAGGGCCGCGAATCCTCGCCGAGCAGGCGATCCAGCAGGCGCAGGGCGACAAACGTGAACGCCTCCCAGCCGATCGCCCAGATGCCCGCGCCGACGAGCATGTATTTCGTCCGGTCCGTCATTGCGCCACTTTCGCGGCGTTGGTGGGGCGCGTCAACCAGTCAGACCTACCAAGGGGTCTAGCCGGCATGACGATCTCCGGCCAGGGTGGACGAACGTTGCGTTTTCGCAGAGGCAGGCACGCGCTACGTTTGATCGCCCAGGGCCGTCCGCTCCGCGACGCCCGCCTACACGGGTTAGGTCGAGGAGACGCGAATGGCAGTGGAACGGTTGAAGCGACTGAAGGAGCTGGTTGACCAGCTCGAGCAGCTGCCCGCGTCGCCGGACCGCGACCGGATCTTGGCTGAGGTCCGTTCTCGAGCCGTGGACGTCGACACCGGCGTGACGCCACGCGCGATGCTCCCGGTGCGAGAGCCCACGCCGCCGCCGCTGCCGTCGGCACCCAAGCCGCGGCCTGAGCGTTTTCGGCCCCGCGCCAGCGCGCCCGCGCGTCCGGTTCAGCCGGCGCGCCCCGCCGTCGCCCACCCCGCCACGGATCAACCGGGGGTGTTGCTCTGGGATGACCGGCTGTCGCTGGAGGACTCGCCTGAGCTCGCGCCGCTGCCTCACGCCATGGGGAATCCCGACGGCAGCGTCTCGCCGTGGGCCTTCGGCCTGCGCGGCTAGCACGACGAATCTCCCCCGCCCCCGGCTAAGAGCGGATCCGGCCTCGACATCAGGAGGCGGCCGGTTTCCCGGTACGGTGACTCGATGACCGGCAACTACGTCTCGACAGCGCTCTCACGACGGCTGCCGCGCGCCGTCGGGGAGGCCGTGTGAGCGCCGGCGCCGAGGACGGCACCGCCGTCACGCCCGGCGAGCCGCGCGTCTGGCGCTCGGCGGCAGTCACCGACGCCTCAGGGGTCGTCGGGTCGGCCGGCGTGACCGGGGCCGCAGGCGTCGTCGGCTCGGCCGGGGTGGTCGGCGCGGCCGGCGTGGTCGGCTCTGCGGGCGTCGTCGGCTCGTCGGGCGTGATCAGCAGCGTCGGCGTCAGCGGCTCCGCCGCGGTCGTCGGCAGCGCGGCCGTCGCGCTCAGCATCGGCGTCGTCGGCTCGGCCGGCATCCTCGGCGGCCTCGCCAACGTCGGCTGCGCGGGCTGCGTCGGCTGCATCGGCTGCGTCAACTGCAGGGGTTGCGTCGGGTGTATCGGGTGCGTCGGGCTCACCGGCGCCGTCGGGCGCATCGGCGAGCGGGCATGACGATCCCGCGAAGCCGACGGCCGGACTCGAACCGGCGACCCCTTCATTACGAGTGAAGTGCTCTACCAACTGAGCTACGTCGGCGAAAGCCCTGCAAATCCGCATCGCACCCTCGGCCGGTGTACCGAGGATTGTCGCCGATCTCATCGCCCATACTGCGGCGATGCTGCACCAAGCGAAGGTCCGCCACGGCGACAGTCCGACGGGCCGGCGACAAGCGATGCGGGTCGCTGGGCTGTATGTCGACCGCAGTGTAGAGCCATACGACCGGCCGGTGACCCGCCCCGGACGGGCTGCGCTTGGCGGTTGGGGCCCTCGCTCGTGACCGCTGACCACTTCTCGCCGGACCACTTCACTGCGTGGCCCGTGCCGCGCACCCTCAGCCCGGACGGTTTCGGGACCGCGCCGGCGTGGTCGCAGTGCGCAATCAGGGCAGCGGCTTGCCGCGCGAGGGGACTGCGAGCGGCAATGAATCTCGACCGGCCGCTCGACGGCCACGATGGACGGCCCGGGACTCAACGGCTACCGTGCAGCAGCGGGCGATGGGCGTCAATCACCCGCGCAGCAGCGCAGGAGCTCGGCGACTCACGCAGCGCGAGCGCGACGGGCTCGCACTGCTACGCCAGGGACTAGGGCGGGCGTCCGAGCGGTCGGCCGCACGCCGATCCAAGCGATCCGGGTGCGCAGGTTGCGCGTCTTGACGGGGCCGAAGGCGCAGCCGGCCACGGCCGACCGTGCCCGCAGCCTCAGCCGCAGCGTCGCCGGCCGGCCCAGCGGCAGGCTGCGGGCGAGCCTCGGGGGGAGCCGCAGACGCAGCGTCGCGGTCCTGCCGCTCCCAGACGGCTGCCCGGCTGGCAGCGTTGCTCTGCGCCGTCTGCCGTCGCGGCGGTACGTGAGCCTGGCGAAGACCAGCTCGACCCGTGCGGCGCTACTCAACCTCAGCTTCGCGGCGACGCCCTTGACGCGAGAGCGGCCCGGCCGCGGTCGGCCGGTAGTGAGCTTCTTCAGCACCACGACCGGGCAACTCGCGGGACCGGCGCGCCGGACCGAACGCGAAGGAGCCGATCCGGCGGGAGCGGTCGGGGGTGATGATTGCTGGGAACCGGGGAAGCGGGCGCCGGCGATCACCGCACTCCCGCCCCCCACGCGTGTCCAGACGGCGGTCGCGCTGCCGGACGGATCGGTGGCGAGCTCGGGTGACTCGATCTCGTCATCGGTTACCGGGATCAGGTCGATGCTCGCGCCGAGCACGCCGCTCGACGCCGCGGTGCGGGAGCGAACCGAGCTGCTGCCGGACTCCGTGTGGAGCCAGAGGACGGTCGCGTCGCCGGCGTCGTCGACCGCCACGCGCGGGCCGACGTCGTCGCCGCCGGTCCACAGGTCCCGGACCGCTCCGAGCGCGCCGTCCGGGGCGAGCCGTCGCAGCTCGGTTCTGTCGGTGGCGCCGTCGTAGCGGGTCCAGACGACCGTCGCGTCGCCGCGTTGGTCGACCGCCACGTCCGGCGCATGGGAGTCCGTGTGGGACAGGTCCACGATCTGGCCCAACACACCGTTGGGTGTGATACGGCGCGCCTGCACGACGCCGTCTGCCCGGTACCAGACCGCGGTCGCGGCACCCGCCGGATCGACTGTGACGTGTGCGTCGAAGGCGCTCTGGCCGGCGGCCGAGAGGTACACGATCGGTCCCACGCGGCCGCCGGCGGCGATCGGGCGCCCCTGGATGACGCTCTCGCCGGTCGCGTCCCAGCGCCAGACGGCGAAGGCGTTCCCGGCCGGGCCGGACGCGAGGTCGTAGTGGAGGTTGGACAGGGAGTCCGGCGTCAGGTCCTCGATCGGAGTGAGTGCTCCGGTCGGGTCGATCCGTCGTGCCTGGAGCCTGAAGTGCGGGTTCTCGTAGCGGGTCCACACTGCGGTGACGTCGCCATCGGCGTCCGCGGCGACGACGGGGCTGAAGCCGGTGTCGCCGGGAGCGGACAGGGTTCGCACGGCCTCGAGCGCACCCGCGGCGGTGATCCGGCGCGCCTTGGCGACCGTGTCCGGGCCGTCATGGGCGGTCCACACGACCGTCGCGTTGCCGGCGGGATCGACCGCGAGCTGCGCATTGAGGCTCTCGCCTCCCTCCGAGACGTCGACGATCGGGCCGAGCGAGCCGCCCGCGTCGATGCGGCGGGCTTGGACCGTGACCTCGGATCCCTCGTAGCGTGTCCACACCACCGTCGCGGTGCCCGAGTGATCGATCGCGACCTGCGGCCCCTCGGCGATCCCGGTCGGCCCCGAGATGTCGAACGGGGCCGACCACTGGGCGCCGGCCGCGGCGGCCGTCGCCAGCAGGAGCACAATCGCGACGAATACCGCGTTGGCGACCAGCGCCCACCTTTTGCGTCCGATAGGCCGGGGGGCGCCTGCGCCGGCGCGGTGGTCTGCGGGACGCGCGCAGTCGAGCGCGCGCATCGCGAGCACGCCGAACAGCGGTCCCGATGCCATCACGTGCGCCTCAGGACCTGGCGCAGAGGACGTAGGCGGTGAGCGTGTGATCGACTCCCGAGAAGAAGGGGTTCTCGGCACCGATCCGCCACGCCGTCGCACGCTCGCCGTCCTCAGGCGGCGAGCCGTCGGCTTCCAGCGGGTAGCTGTACACGACCCCGACGATGTCCGACACGGTGCCGTCGTGAACGGCACCGCCGCCCACGGCGACCTCGCCGACGAGGCAGCGTGGCGTCACGTCCTTCGCGTCGCCGGAATCGAGCGCCACGTCGGAGATTCGACGCGTGAGCACCTGCGTCGTGCCGGCCGGACCGGCAGGCCCCTGCGGCCCCGCGGCAGTCTGCGCGGGCTTGACGTCGGCGCCGGCCAGCGAGCCGAGGTCTGACGCCGTCACGGATCCGTTCTTCAGGTCCGTGCCGGTCAGCGAGCCGTTGTCGACGTCGCGGCCCTCGACCGACTCGTTCCTGAGGTCCGAGCCCGTCATCGTGCCGTTTCTGACGTTCGCGCCGGTGAGCGTGACCGCCGCGTACGAGCTGCCGCCGAGGGCGACGAACAGCGCGAGCGTCGCGGCGACGTTCGTGTACGTGAGTTTTCGCATGACGATCTACGGCGTCGTGCAGAGCACGTAGACGGTCATGACCCTCGGGGCGCCGACGTTGTTGTGCACGCCCGCATACCACCGGCCCGCCCTGTCTCCGTCCTGCGGCAGCGAGCCGTCGGCCGTCAAGGGGACGCCGGAGACGACACCGATGTTCTCCGCGACGCTGCCGGAGTGGCCCGCGCCGCCGCCGATCGCGACCTCGCCATCCGCGCAGCTCGCCGTCGCCTCCGCCTGCGACGACGCCGGCACAGTCAGGTCGACGCGCCGGACGACCGCGTCGCTCAGGCCACCGGGCCCGGGCGGCCCAGCCGGCCCGGCGGGCCCGGCGGGCAGCTCACCGGCCCTGAAGTCGTTCGCCAGCAGCGAGCCGTCCGTGATGTCCGCGCTCGTCACCGAGCCGGTCTTCAGATCGGCGCCGGTGAGCGTGCCGTTGTCGATGTCGCGGCCCTTGATCGACTCGTTCTTGATGTCGGCGCCGGTGAGGCTTCCGTTCCGGACGTCCTTTCCGGTGATCGTGACCGCGGCGTAGGAGGTCCCTCCCAACGCCGCGAACAACGCGATCGTCGCCGTGACACTTCCGTATGTTGGGCGGGGAATTCGCATGGCTGGCGAGTATCCGGCGCGCGCAGCTTCGACGCACCAGAGAAAACCCTGGACCGTAAGGCCGCATGCGCACAGGGTTGACGCGCGATGCTCGTCGGTCGCGGCACCGAGCTCGAAGTGCTCGAGGCGGCTCTGGCGGCCGGCGGCGCGCTGGCGTTGGTCGGAGAGGCCGGCGTCGGCAAGACGGCGCTGCTGGCAGAGCTCCGGCGGCGCACGGACGGCTTCACGGTCGCCGCCGCACGCGGTACCGAGCGGGAGTCCGGGCTGCCGTTCGCCGGCCTCGCGGATGTCGTCCGGCCGCTGCTGAGCGGCCTGGACGCGCTGCCGGCTCCGCAGCGCGACGCGCTCGCCGGCGCGCTGGCGCTCGCGCCGCCGACCCCGGGCGACCGCTTCGCGGTGTGTGCCGCCGCCCACGCGCTCGCCGGGTTGGCGGACGGCCGGCTGCTGGTGGTGGTCGACGACCTGCACTGGCTCGACGCGCCGTCGCGCGAGTGCGTCGAGTACCTCGCGCGCCGATCGCCGCCGGGCGTGACCGTGCTCGTCGCCCTGCGCGAGGACCCGCCGGCCGGCGTGCGGATCCTCCGGATCGAGCGGCTCGGCGACGCCGACGCCGCCGCCCTGCTCACGCGCCAGGGCCTCGCACCGGAGGTCGCGGCCGAGCTGCTCGCTGTCGCGGCGGGCAACCCCCTGGCGCTTCTGGAGCTGTCTGCCGAGCTCACTGACGACCAGCGCGAGGGCCGGGCTCCGCTGCCCAGCCCGCCGGTCCCGGGCGCCGCCGTGCGGCGCGCGTTCGCGGGCCGCATCGCCGCCCTGTCGGATACGGCTCGGACGGCCCTGCTGGCTGTCGCCGCCGAGGGGTCGGGCGAGCTCGCACCGATCGTGCGGGCGCTCGGCGTCGAGCCCGCGACCCTCCAAGAGCTCGAGGACGCCGGGCTCGCCGCGATCGCAGGACACCGCATCGAGCCCGCGCATCCGCTGATCGCCGCGGTCGCCTACCACGATGCCGCGGCCGCCGAGCGACGCCGGGTGCACGCCGCGCTCGCCGAAGCGCTTGGCCCCGACCGCGGCGCGTGGCAGCTCGCGGCGGCGGCAGTCGGGCCGGACGCCGGCGCCGCCGACGCGCTCGAGCGTCTCGCCGGCGAGGCAGAGGCGCGCCGTGCGCACGCGACCGCGGCCGCCGCGCTGGAGCAGGCGGCGCGGCTGAGCCCGGACGACGAGGCGCGTCTGCGGAGACTGCTCGCCGGCGGCAGGGCGGCGCTCGTTGCCGGCCACGGGCCGCTCGCACGAGGGCTGCTTGCTGAGGCCGAGGCGACCGCGCCGTCGCCGGACCTGCGCATCCAGGCCAGCCACATGCTTGGCCACGCGGAGATCTGGGGCGGCGATGTCCGGATCGCCAGCGAGATCCTCGAACGCACGGCCGAGGCGATCGCGGGCGTCGACCCGGCGCTCGGCGCGGGCGCCATGGCGGATGCCTCCCTGGCCGCGGCGATCACCGGAGAAGTCCGCGTCGCCCTCGTCCGCGCCGAGCGGTCACTCGCGCTGCTGGGCGACGGCGGCGACACGGTCGCCCGTGCGCACGTGCTCGGCAACCTCATCTGGCTGCAGATCCTGCGCGGCCGGGCGCGCGAGGCGCAGCCGTTGCTCGCCGAACTCGAGCGACTGGCGTCCGCCGTCGATCCGCGCTCGCCCGTCGCGGGCTCGCTGCTGATGGCCACGAACGCTCGTTTCCCGACCGAGGAGCACGCCCGGGCACGCGCGGATGCGTTGCGCATGGTCGGCGCTCTGCGCGAGGCCGGCTCGATGACCGCGCAGGTGATGCCGCTCGTCGTCGCGGCCGACTGCGCCGCGAGGCTTGGACAGTGGACGAGCGCTGAGCGTGAGCTCGCCGAGGCCATGCAGCTCGCGAAGGAGACCCGGCAGCGCGGCCCGCTGGCGCAGGCGCTGACCATGCGCGCACGGCTCGACGCCGCTCGCGGGCGCGAGGATGCCGCGCGCGGCGCGATCGCCTCGGCCCTGGCGATCGCCGAGCCGGCGGGGATCGGGAGCGTCGTCAACTTCGCGCACGCAGCCGCCGGCTTCCTGGAGCTCGGGCTGGGAAACGTGCACGCGGCGATCGCCGCGCTGGCCGACGTCGAGCGCCGCTACGAGCAGCACGGCGTGGTGGAGCCGACGCAGATCCCGTGGGCGCCCGACCTCGTCGAGGCACTCCTCCGCGCCGGACGGCGCGACGACGCCGGGCGAGTCGAGCGGCGGCTCTCGCGGCAGGCGGCAACCGTCGGCACCGCCGGCGCCCTCGCCCTCGCCGCGCGCTGCGCCGGACTCGTCGCAACCGACGCCGGCGACGAGCACTTCGCCGACGCCCACGCGCACCACGCCGCTTCCCCCAACGTGTTCGAACGCGGGCGGACGCTACTCGCCCACGGCGCCAAACTGCACCGCCTGCGGCGTCAGGCCGAGGCGCGGCGCCGACTGCACGCCGCGCTGCATGTGTTCGAGGAACTCGGCGCGCACGCCTGGGCCGACCGCGCACGCGCCGAGCTGCACGCGGCAGGCGGCCGGATCCGC
The DNA here is from genome assembly GCA_963835525.1 of uncultured Solirubrobacteraceae bacterium. Classification (GTDB taxonomy): domain Bacteria; phylum Actinomycetota; class Thermoleophilia; order Solirubrobacterales; family Solirubrobacteraceae; genus DASSUW01. Next base: position 957,209 of record CAWIFM010000003.1, on the reverse strand, counting down.
GCCTCGGGCGACGGGCTCACGCCCGCAGAGCTGCGCGTGGCGGAAGCCGTCGCGCGCGGCGCAACCAACCGCGACGTAGCAACGGCGCTGTTCCTCAGCCAGAAGACCGTCGAGTTCCACCTGCGCCAGATCTACCGCAAGCTCGGCATACGATCGCGCACGCAACTCGTGCTGGCACTCCAAGGCGCGCCGCCGGCGACCGCGACCAACTCCTCGATGACGGATCCCGGCGAATCGAGCCCGTCGAGCAAGCGCGCGTCCCCGGCGCCTACCTGACACGCCACGCACTGACGACGCAGTCTCCGCCGCCGATCACCGCCCGGGTCATCCACGCCGCCATCCTTGCGACGAGGTGGCCTACAGGCAAAGCCGGCCATCTCGCAGAAGTTGCCTCGCCTCATACTGCATGCGGTGGCGAAAGACGCCGAACCGCGACTTCGAGCGGCGCCTCGTCAAGAACGCCACCAGCAGGGAAAACGGCTGCAAACGACGGCTGGATGGGGCGCCTTCAGGCCTGCCGGAGCCGACGCGAGACTCCTTACGAGTGAAGTGCTCTACCAGCTGAGCTACGTCGGCAAGAACCGCAAACTGCCTGCAAAACCTGGAAATTCTGCCAGCGGCTGCGAGCCCCGGAAGCCTACCAGCCGGATTCTGTGCACACCTCGTGCACACGGCGCTCATCCGGCGGCCCGTTCCGGGTCCGCGCCAGTACCGTAGCGCGCCGCCCGAATCGCCTGGTCGGGGTCGATCTGCTCGGTCAGCGTGTCGAATAGATGCGCGTACGTGCTGAGGCACACGTGCGGCGAGTGACCGGCCCACTTGGCCACCTCGACGACGGTGTGCCCGGCCTGGATCATCAGCGACACGTACGCGTGGCGCAGGTCGTACGGCCGCAGGCCGGGCGCGACCTTCGACCACCGATGGCGCCGGAACGAGCGAAACCGGCTGTCACTCCAGGGCTCTCCGGACGACGTCGCGATGATCGGCGCCGCCGGCCCGGGCCGACCCTGGCGGAGCTGCAGTGCGGCAAGCTCCTGGCGCACCACTGGGAACAGCGGAACGACTCGCGTGCGCCCGGTCTTCGGAGCGTCGATCACGAGCTTACCGCCGAGCACGTCGCTCCAGACCGCAGCGAGGGCTTCCTGCGGCCGCAGGCCGACGTAGGCCAGGAGCGTCACGAGCGTCTGGTCGATGTCGGAGTCAAGCCTGGCCCGGATGATCTCCACCCGCTCGGGAGTCGGCGGCCGCACCGCGCGCTGACGGCGCTGCGGCGGGCGGCTCACGGCGCGCGTGGGGCTCGTCGCGATCTGGCCTTGCCGCACCGCCTCCGAAAGCACCGACCCGAGCACCGCCAGCACCCTCAGAACCGTCGACGCGCCGGCGCCCTCGCGCTCGATCGCCACGCGGAACCGGGCGAGCTCGGCCGGCGTCAGGTCCTGCAGCAGATTGGCGCCCAGCCGCGGACCGATCCACTTGTCCCACACGCCGGCGTAGCTCACCTGCGTGCTGGCCGCCAGTTCCTTGCCGTGTGCCTCATGCCAGACGACGAGGAACTCCGAGAGGGTCATCGGCTCGGGACGGTCAACGGCGATCGACACCACCCGCTCGCCCGCGGCCTTGCGATTGCGCAGTTCGGCGTCGACGGTGTCCGCCTTACGCCGCGCCTCGGCGTCGCTCGCGCCGTAGACCATGACCGAGTGCGCCGGCGAGCCGCGGCCGGCCTCGCGCCATCGCACCTGGTACACGCCGCGGCGCGCACGCCGGACGCTCACGCCGCTCGCCCTTCCAGCAGTGCACGGAACGTGCCTGCCGGCGCGGCGCGGCGCGGCGCGTCTGCACCCTCGCCTCAGACGAAGCGTCGGCCGGCGCCAAGCTCGCCTCGAGGAACGCGCGCACGTCCGTCGGCCGGAACCGGTAGTACGGCCCGAGCTTGTAACCGCGCAGCGCACCCGAGTGGTGGCGCGCATACACGAACTTGCGATGCACCCCCAGCACCGCCGCAACCTCGTCAGCCGTCATCAGCGGCTCGTCCAGCACGGCCTGGGACAAGGCCTCGCCCGTCACCTGGCCATGGTCGATCTGCATTGGTCCTCCCTCGTCGTGTTGTCCCTGTCGATCGCCGCAATCGCGAGCGCCTCGCGAGCGGCACGACGGTTCTCGCGTGCCCTCGCGGCCGCGGAAGCAGCCAGGAAGGCATCAGCAGCTGTGAGATGGCCCTGTCCGACGTAGCGGAAGCTCGCCATCCGCTCGCCCGTATCCACGAGCGCCAGCAGAGCCGGGTCGGTCGACCGTGCTCGAAGCTGCTGGTGCACGTGTTGCTCGCGCGCCTCACGGAGCGCCTTGAAGGTGGTCGAGTAGCGGCGGCTCTTGGTCAGGCAGTGGCCGCGGTGGCCGAGCTGGCGGATGTCGAGCTCGTCGCCCCAGTGCACGCGGCCGCCGCCGAGCTCGTGCGGGAGCGGCGCGCCGGCCTCGGCCACCGTGGCGCGCAGCGCGTCCTCGAGCAGCTCGACGCCGAACCGCGGCGGCGGCGGGTGCACCTCGTGCGCGCGGTAGGCGGGCATGGCGCGGTCGAGGCGGATGACGACGTGTAGGTGCACGAGTCCGCGGCGCTGGTATTCGGCGACCTTGACGTAGGCGACGCGCACGAGCTCGCGCAGCCGCGCCTGCGTCATACCGGTCAGCCGCGCGAGCACGCGCGGCAGGTAGACCGGGACGGTGCGTCGCCAAGCTCGCCGAGCGCGTTGTCCCACAGGACAGCGGCCTGGTGGTCGAAGCAGTCGGGGCAGAGCGGCTCGCCCAGGCACGCGTCGTCCTCATCGTGCACGCGCGCGCAGGAGAGCCGCACGCCGTGCTCGCAGACCGGCCCGTCGCGGCGCGGCCGACAGCGCCGGGGCCGCCCGTCCGGTCCGAGCCGGCGCGTGTGGACCGGCCCGAAGCTCGGCGCGGTGAGCGTCACGAACAGCGCCGGGTGCTCGGCCACGGTGTCGGGGACGCCTTTGCCGCCTCTGAGGCCGGCGGCGATCAGGTGGTAGGCGTCCTGGCGGTAGCGCTCCGCACAGGGCGGGCAGACGGCTTCGCGGCGGTTGCCGCACGCCTTCCTGAGGATCCCGTCGGGTTCGGTGTCGGTTGACCACACGCGGCGACGGCCGTGGCCGTCGCAGGTCACGATCTGCCCTTTTAGGCGGACCGGGCGGACGCAGTAACCGGAGGAGTGCAGCTGCGCCTGCAGGCGCTCGAAGTCCGGCCGGGCGGCGCGCGCGGCGAGCTCGCCGACGAGTTCGGGCGCGAGCATGCTCATGCGGCCTCGCGGTCGTTGAGCTGCGCGCGGGCCTGGGCGATCTCGGCCTCGAGCTGGTGCACGCGCTCGCGCCAGCCCGCGGTCGTCCGAGGCGGCCAGTGCTGGCGCTGGTACTCATCCCAGTGCTCGACGCGGCAGAACCGCTGGCGCCCGTTCGTCGGCGTGAACGGCTGCTCGCACAGCCGGCACGTCCGCTGCGGGAACGTCGGCGGCCGGCGCAACCACGCGCCCACGGGTGCTCTTCGACACCCCGAGCCGCTCGGCGATCTCGCGCCGCGAGGCACCCCGCTCCTGCAGCGCCTGCGCGTGGGCGCGGCTCACGCCGCCTCCCGCGTGTCGGACCGGCCGCACAGCTCGGCGAGCTCGGCCTCAAGCTCCCGCGCGCGCTGACGGTACGCGTCGATCGCCCGCGTGTCGAATTGGCCGCGCAGGACGGCGAGCTTGGAGTCGAGCTCCCACGCGCGCTCGCGATGGGCGTCGATGGCCCGCGCGTCGAGCTCGGCGCGCAGGGCGGCGAGCTCGCCCTCAAGCTCCCGCGCGCGCTCGCGGTAGCGCTCACGCGTAGTCGGCGGCCCGAACACGCGCCGGTGCTTGGCGGCGTGCTGGCGGGTGCAGAAGCGCTGCCGTCCGCTGACGGCGATGAAACGCTCACCGCACAACGCGCACTCGCGGACCTCGTACCACTCGCCACGGCCACGCAGCCACCCCCCCACGGTCGCTCTCGGCACACCCAGACGATCGGCGATCTCCGCGATCGTGAGCCCGTTCGCGCGCAGCGCGTGCGCGTTCGCCTTCGCCCGCTCGCGCGCGGTCATGGCACGCGCTCCTCACTGTGCCCGGCGAGCCAAGCGTCGGCCCGCGCGGCAGCGGCGCGTTCGGCGATCCTGGTGATCTGCTTGTCGGGCAAGTAGAAGCCGCGCAGGCGGACGGGCAGCCCGTCCTCGGCGAGCAGGTAGCCGACGCCGCGCTGACCGGGCGGGATCGTCGCCGCGCTGTACCCGCTCGTGGCCCAGCCCTGGCCCAGGATCGTGTCCGACGCCTGCGGCGTGTTGCAGCGCAAGGCGAGCCGGAACCCGAAGAGGTCACGCAGCGCCGACGGGACGACGTCGGAGGCCGGCTTCTGCGTCGCCGCGCAGACGATCACGCCGGCGGCGCGCCCGCGCGCCACCAGATCCCTGAGCAGTTCGCCGGGCCCGGCGTGTCGAAGCCGAACGACGCAACAGAAAACGCGATGGCGGCTACTGGATCGCCGCCGATCAGCCCCGAGCTGCTGAGCACGCACTCACCGCCCGCCATCCAATCGGGAGGCGGTCTCCCGACGTGAGCCGGGTTCTGCTCATGAGCGATGGCGTGCAGCACGGGGCATCACTGCTGTCGATCTACGACTCAGACGAGCGCTTCGTCGCCGCCGTCGCGTACGACGGGCCCGAGACCTGCATCCGCCAGATCCGAGCCGCGGAAGCCAACGACCCCGCCGGCCAACGCTATCCCCGCACAAAGCTCAGCGACGACGCCTCGCTGATCCTCTGGGACCTTGCGCGCGGACTCCCAGCCAGACTCGCATGATCGCTCGCGCGAGAGGCGAGCGTTCGCAAACCTCGCTGCGCCCTTTCGTCCAAGTCGACCGTGAGTCGCGCGTTGCGCGAAGCGACGCAGACCCCCGCCTTCATCACGGAGCAGAAGTCCGGACAGGCGCTGCTCCTCGTCGTCCCTGGCAGGCGTCTGGGCTGGGACCAGCATGACACTCGCTTACCCGCGCGAAGCGGAACTCGCGCTTGGTGGGGACGCCCAAGACCCTCGGGCTCAGCACACGACTGAAATCGTGGTGTCCCCGGTTCGAGTCCGGGTCTCGCCATATCTTCAATCCCGTATTCCAGCGGGTTTGCTTCCTCTTGGGACGAGACGAGCTGAACCCTGACTGGGCACTCAATTGGGCACCGGGCCGTTTCTCGGCTGCCACCGTCAATGGCCGGAATCCCCGTCCCGGCGCGGGTTCTGAGCCGAGTCAGAGATGAACGCAACACGACTGCGACTCATCGAGAAGTTGGCATGTCCGCTTCTCCATCCGGAGTCGCGCGAGCCCGAGCCGCTCATGCTGAGCCTGCAGGAGTCCCGTGCGGCATCGTCGCGGCGCTTGACCCGGTCCGCGTCGCGGCCGCGGTCGGCGATGCGCTCCGCGTCGATCATCCGCCGCTCGAGGAGGTCGTGCTGCCGTTGCTCATCGATGCGTGCGCGGATAGCGGCCAGCGGTTCGTACTGGTGGTCGATGACGTCCACTTGGTGACCGAGGTGCAGTGCCAGGGCCAGATCGGGTACCTGGCCGAGCGGCTGCCGGACGGCTGCCAGCTCGCGCTCGCGACGAGGACCGATCCGCCGCTTCCGCTGGCGAGGTGGCGGGCGCACGGTCGGAGCTGCGTGCTGCCGAGCTGTCGCTCGGCGACGCCGAGGCCGGCGCGCTGTTGGGCGCCGCGGGGTCCAGCTGTGAGATGAGCGGATCACGCGGTTGGTCGAGCAAACGGAGGTGGGCGGGGGCATTTACTTGGCCCGCCCCTGTCGCCGCGAGGCAACCCGGACCCCGAGGCGTTTGTGGATCGGTTCGCCGGCGAGACCAGGCACGTCGCCGACTTCCTCAGCGAGGGCTTGCTGGCGCGACAACCCGCGCGTGCCAGACATTTCGAGAAGATCCTGTCCATGGACACGCCCCGCGACCGCGACGCCTGCGAGTGACCGTCACCGCCGTCGCACGGATCCCCAGCCTTGTGCTGACCGAGCACGAGTTCTCGGTTCCGCTCGATCACGCCGATCCGGGCGGTGTGCGGATCACGGTGTTCGCGCGCGAGGTGGCCGAGTCGGACGGGTTGGACCGGCCGTACCTGGTTTACCTCGAAGGCGGCCCGGGGAGCGAGGCTCCGCGGCCGACGCGCCGCCCGACCTCGCCGGGTTGGCTCGACCGCGCGCTGCGGGAGTTCCGGGTCCTGATGCTCGACCAGCGGGGGACGGGCCGCTCGTCGCCGATCGGGCACATGGAGCGACTCACACCGGCCGACCAGGCCGAACGGGTGGCGCTTTTTCGCGCGGACTCGATCGTCCGCGACGCCGAGCTGATCCGGGCGGAGCTCGGGGTCGACCGCTGGTCGGTGCTCGGCCAGAGCTTCGGGGGCTTCTGCGTCACTGCCTACCTGTCGATCGCTCCGGGCGGGCTCACGGAGGCGCTGATCGCCGGCGGCCTGCCAGCGTTCGACGCGGGGGTGGACGAGGTCTACGCCCACACGTTCTCGCTGATGGCGGCGCGCAGCCGTACCTATTACCAGCGCTACCCGGAGGATCGCGACCGCATGCGGGCGCTTGCCGCGCGGCTCGAGGCCGAGGACGTGCGCCTGCCCAACAACGACCGCCTGACCAGCCGGCGGCTGCGGCAGCTCGGGCACGTGCTCGGCTTCAGCGATGGCGCCGAGCGCCTCCACGGGCTGCTGGAGCTGCCGCACGACTCGCTCGCGTTCCTGCACGACGTACAGAGCGCCGTGCCTTACTCGCGTAACCCGCTGTACTCCCTGCTCCAAGAGGCTTCGTGGGCCGACGGACAGGCAACGCGCTGGGCGGCCGAGCGCGTCCGCCCGCGCGAATTCGACGATCATGAGCTGCTGTTCGGCGAGCACATGTTCCCGTGGATGCTCGACGACTACGGGACGCTCGCGCCGTTGCGAGAGGCCGCCGACCTGCTGGCCGAGCGGGCATGGCCGCGGCTCTACGAGCGCGCGCGGCTCGCCACCAATGAGGTCCCCGCAGCGGCGGTGATCTACGCGAACGATGCGTACGTCCCGCGGGCGTTGTCGGAGCACACGGCCACGCAGATCCGCGGCCTGCGCACGTGGTTGACCGACGAGTATGAGCACAACGGGCTGCGCGCCGACGGCGAGCCGATTCTCGATCGACTGCTCGACCTCGCCCGCGGCGCCGCTTAGGGGTCGACGCCGCGCCCACCGCGGGGTAGCGTTGTTCACTGGTGTGTCTCGAGTGACCGCGGGCATCCGCGCAGAGACTGGCTTCGTGGCGACGCAGACCAAGCTGCGCGTGCCCGAGCTCGGCGTCGGACCGGTCGTGCGGCCAGAGCTGATCCGCGGTCTCGAGGCCGGCCGCAGCCGGCGTCTGACGCTGGTGTCGGCCCCCACGGGTTTCGGCAAGACGAGCACGTTGACTGCTTGGGCGGCGGCAAGCCCGGCCCGGTTTGCCTGGTTGTCGCTGGACGAGGGCGACGATCAGCCGGCGCGCTTCTGGACCTATGTGGTGGGGGCGATCAAGTGCGTCGCGCCCGAGCTCCCCGACACTGCCACCCGCCGCCTCCGGGCTCCCGGCGTCTCGATCGCCGACGAGGTCCTGCCCGCGATGGTCAATGAGGTCACGGTCATCACCCGCCCCGTGGTGCTGGTTGTGGACGACTACCACCTGATCAGCGCGGACGAGATCCACACCGGGATGAGCTATCTGGTTGAGCGGCTGGGACCCGAGATCCACGTCGTCCTGGCCGGTCAATCCGATCCACCGCTGCGACTAGGGAGGTTGCGCGCGCGGGGCGAACTGAGCGAGTTCCGGGCTGAGCACCTCCGCTTCACGGACGAGGAGGCGGCGGTGCTGCTCAACGACACGCACGGGCTGTGCCTCACACCGGCGCAGGTGATCGGCCTTCAGCAACGTACCGAGGGATGGGTCGCCGGGCTGAACCTCGTCGCGCTTTCGCTGCGCGACACCGATGACCGCGGGGAGTTCCTGGCGGGGATGCCGGTCGACGACCGCTTCCTCGTCGACTACCTCTGGGAGGAGGTCGTGATCCGCCAGCCGGAGGCGACGCGAGAGTTCCTGATGCGGACTGCGGTGCTCGAGAGCCTGACGGGGTCTCTGTGCGACGCGGTGAGCGAGCGGCACGACAGCGCCGAGCTGCTGCTCGAGCTCGAGCGCAGCAACGTGTTCGTCGTCGCACTGGACGCCGAGCGGCGCTGGTTCCGCTACCACCGCCTGTTCCGCGCCATGCTGCGACGCCAGCTCGAGCGCCGACATCCGGAGAGGGTCGCGGACCTTCACCGCAGGGCGAGCGCCTGGTTCGCCGACCGCGGCGACCTCGGCGGCGCGATCGAGCAGGCCCTCGCCGCGGGCGACGTGCACTTCGCCGCCGACACGTTGCAGCGCAACTGGCTCGCGCTTTACAGCAGCGGCCAGGCGGACGCCGCGGTCGCGTGGATCGACGGATTGCCGCCCGACACCATGGCCGACTATCCGGAGCTGGCGCTCGGGCGTGCGGCGATGGCCCGTGCCATGGGCCAGATCGACGAAGCGGAGCCGTGGCTCGCGCTGGTAGAGCGAGCCGCCGAGGATGCCCGGAGCGATACGCAGCGTCGCGAGCTGCTGGCCGGCGTCGCGCGGCAGCGATCGATGTGCCGGCTCGGCGACGCTGACGTCGACGACGCGGTGCGGCTCGCGCGGCTCGCCGTCGAGCTGCGCCCGGACGGCTCGCCCGAGGCGCCGTCGGACTCCTACTTCCTTGCCATCTGCCTGTTCTGGACAGGGAGCACGGCCGAGTCGGAGCAGCGTCTGCGCGAGTACCTGGCCGCGACGCCACCGGGCGAGCGCGATGTGCACCGGGTCTTCGCGATGGCCGTGCTCGCGGAGGCGCACGCCGTGCGCGGCGAACTCGACGTCGCCGAGCGGCTCGCACAGGAATCGCTGTCGACAACCGAGGCGCGAGGGCTCGGCGAGCATCCGCCAACCGAGCAGGCCTACGTCGCGCACGGCATCCTGCTGCTCGCACGCGGTGACGTCGAGCAGGCCGAGGATCGCCTGGAGCACGCCGTCACGCTCGCTCGCCGCGGCGGTGACCGGATCGAGATCGCGCATGCGCTGCTGTGGCTGGGCCGCTGCCGAGCACGCGCCGGCGACGAGACGGGAGCCGCCGACGCGCTCCGGGCCGCCCGCGGACAGCTCGCAGGCGCGCGCGTCGCCGGCCTCGTCGCGCTCACGAACGGCATCGAGCAGGAAGTCCGCCGCCTGCCGGCGTCACCGGCGGAGGCCGCCGTCGACGGCGGAGCCCTCAGCGCCGCCGAGCTCCGCGTGCTCGAGCTCCTGCCGAGCCACCTCACCTATCGCGAGATCGCCGGCCGCCTCTACCTGTCGCTCAACACGGTACGGACCCATAGTCAGCGGATCCGGCGCAAGCTCGGCGCTTCGACCCGTGGCGAAGCCGTCAGCGCGGCGCGCCGGCTCGAGCTGCTGTAGACACGCCGGCCGCGAATCACCCCGGGTGATCGGCGGGGCGAAATCACCCGGACGATCGTGCTCTGCGCCGTTGACATCGGATCGCTGCTCCGACAAACCTGATCGACACACACGCGGCAACTGCAGGCTATCTCCCGTCCGGTCGCGTTGATGCTGAATCGAGGTGTGACGTGCAACGTTACCGACGGTTGACGGTTGTACTCCTGTGTGCAGTTTCGGTGGGCGCCGCATTCGGCGTCACACCGCCCCGGTACACGAAACGGGTCCAGTCCAGGGAGTTGTGATGGCTAGTCTGCTTGACGGCCGTTCGCGCTTGACACCGGTGCGCCCGTCGCTTCGGCGCGTGTGCCCTGCGCTCCAGATCGTCACTTTCACGCTGATGGCGTCGCTGTTCGCGACGCCCGCAGCGGACGCGGCGTCCACCGCTCCGCGCGTCGAGATCATCCGGCCGTCCGATACCGACCCGGTCGCCACGAAGCCGCGGGCTCGCGTCGTGGTCCGTGTGACCGGGCCCGTGCGCAAGGTCAGCGGGACCGCCGACCGCCGGGCGTTTGCGCTGCGTCGGGTCGGCGCCGGCCGTTACGTCGGCATCGCGACCGGTCTGCGGCGGGGCCGGAACTCCGTGCGTGTCGACGCCGTGGCCCCCGGCGGCGGCGAGGGTACGGCCTTCGTGAGCGTGACCCACGCCGTCCGCCGTCGCGGTCTGATCAGCCTGCGGGCGCCGCAGCGCAACGCCTCACCGGTCACCGCCTCCTTGCGCGTGCCGCCCAACGAGGTTTCCTTCAAGGCGTGGCTGAACGGCAAGCGGATCGACACGCGGTTCTCACCGGCCGTGCACGGCGTGCGCTCGGCATCCCTTTCCGCCAGCGACCGCGTGCGCTACGGCCAGAACCGACTGCGCGTCCGGGTGGTCGCCGACTCGCGGCTGCGAACCCGCGCCGTCTACGACGACGCCGTCCGCACGTTCTTCGTGCCGCGCGACCGGCCGCTCGTCGGCGCCGGCGTGGATCGGCAGGCGGACGCGGGCGCGCAGGTGCGGCTCGACGGTCGGGACAGCGCGCCGCACATCCGAGGCGCCGATCTCGAGTACCGCTGGCGGATCGTCCGCCGGCCGGCGGGATCACGCGCGCGGCTGAAGAGCGCCGCGTCGGCGCGCCCGAGGCTCGTGACCGACAAGCACGGCCGGTACCAGATCGTTCTCACGACGCGCGTCGCGACGGCCGGCGGCAAGGGCTCGCGCGCCGCGACGGCACCCGTCATGTCGCAGACCGACAAGGTCGCGGTCGCGGCCAGGGTGCCGTACCCGCTGATGAGGCTCAAAGTGAGCGTCCCGATGGGCGCCGACTGCTACGGAATCACGGTGGGGCTCGACCAGACCGACGCGGTGCCCGAGCGCTACCCCAACCCGTCCTGTGGGCGTGCGCCCGGCATTCACGTGCTGGCCCTCGATCGCTCGACGCTCGAGCCGGTCCGCGAGGAGAGTTTCGCCGACGTGACTCAGCTCCTTGAGTCCATGACGAGCCTCGAGGAGCAGTTCACGGCCGCGAGTGCGCCGTTGGTCATCCTCAACGTCGACCCGGCCTTCACCGAGGGTCCCGACGGGGGCAGCTCCCTCGGAACGGACGCGTTCAACGCCGCCGTCAAGACGATCGGCGGGACCGGCGGCTTCCTCGCCGCCAAGCCGCTCGCCCACGCGGCGGGCCAGGCGATGATCGTCGGCGTGCCCGGCTGGGAGCCGGGCGACGGCTTCCAGAGCGCGATGCCCCAGTACAACTGGGGAGACGGGTTGACAGGGTTCTTGACGCTGGATCAGGGCAAGGCGAACCGGTACCGGTTCCAAGCCAAGGCCGGCCAGACCCAGTTCGAGACCGCATACGGGGACGGTGTCAACGAAGGCACCATGGAGATCGCCGGCAAGTCGTACTCGATGACGCCGGGCGCCGACCCCGAGTTCAGCTCCGGCGTGCCCGCCTGGACGCCCGGAGAGCCCTATGTCCACCTCGTAGCGGTCCGCGCCGACGCGCCGGACGCGGGCTCACCGTCGACCGGCTACCGCCCGCTCGAGGCCGCCTTCGCGATCAACACCGAGAAGTGCAACCTTGGATGCTCGGCCATCACAGTCGTCAGTGAGCTCGGCCGGATGGCGACGACCCTGAAGCGCTTCGCGGGCGACCGCTCGGTGCTCGTGTTCGTGCAGACCGTCGGTTCGGTCAGCCGCCCCGAGGCTCCATGGCAGTCCTGGTTCGAGGTCGGCGACCAACTCGACGAGCTCGGCGGCTCGGCCTGGGTGTGGGACAACATTCCGGAAGCTCCGAACCAGCCCGGCAACCAGAACGCCTACTCGCTGGTCGGCGGTGCGGCGATCGCGGACGAGAAGCGTCCGGAGGCCAACGAGGTCGGCGGACAGATCCCGGACCCGTGGAACGGCGGCGCGGGCCCGAAGTTCCAAGAGGGCGTACTGGCTCTCAACAACGTCGGCTGGTTCACTCCGGCGCAGAGCATGCCGTCGGACGCGTCGGAGTTCGGGCCGAGCGTGTCTGAGATCGCCTATGACGCGCCGTCCGCGTGGCCGCAGATGGACACGCCGGGCAAGCAGGCCGCCTACCGCTGGCTCAACGCCCAGCATCAGCAGCTCGACCTGTGCGACACGGAGACGACGTGCGACATCCGCTCCCTCTATTACTCGGGCACGCGGAACGACGACTGGAGCGGCACCTCCGCGAGCCTGAACAAGCTGCAGTACCCCGGCAGCTCGGAGTTCACGGCAGCGGATCTCGACGCGGTCCGAACCGAGCTGCTGGCCGAGTTCGGGTGGGTGGACAACGTCAACACCTGGTTCAGGGATCTCCAGGCGCCCATCATCGACAGCCAGGGGAATCTCATCGTCACGATCCAGAAGTTCGGCGACGACGTCAACACGGCGCTCAAGCCGCCGGAGAGCACGACCGCGCACTGGTTCTCGTTCGCAACCTCGCTGCTCGGCGATCTGACGGGCATCGCGGGGATCGTCGACGGCCCGTTCGGCAAGGCCGCAGTGGTCGTCACCCAGCTGCTCTCGACGGCGTCGGACCTGTCAAGCCTGGCGGACGGCTCACCGGCCACCGGCGACATCTCCGCCAAGGTCGACGACGTCGCCCTGACCATCAACCAGAACGCCAAGGCCACGACCGACGCGATGGAGCAGATCCGCCAGATCATCCTGTCCGACTACGGCAAGCTGCGCCAGGTGGGTCAGCACACCTCCAAGGGGAGCGACTGGCACGCGACGGGTCAGGAGTACGTCTCGATGCCGAACCACCTCCAGGTCGGCACCATCCAGCAGGCCTACCAGGGAATCATGCGAGGGATGGGGGTGGCCTTCGCGCTTCGGCCCGACGACGCGTGGTACCTCAACCTGCGCGACGTCGACATCCTGAATTACCGCTGCGACACCGGCGACGTCACCAGCACGGGCAAGCCCTTCGGCTACAGCGACACCTTCGGGCACACGAGGCACAGCCAGCCTGTGAGCGGGGCTCCCATGGTCAGGATGTGGGACGTGCCGTACCCGCCCTGGACCAGCGGTCCTTACACCACTCAGCCGCAGTGGATGTTCTTCGTCTACCGGATCAAGGAGGGAGGGTCGGATCCCTCACCCGCGAACCTCGCTCCGCCCGCGGCCGTGACCGACCCGCTCAGCGTGGCTCCGGCCCCGGACGGCGTGTTCACCACCGATCCGAAGACCGGGCTCCCCGGACCGGGCTTCTACACACCGTGGCTGTTCGGCCGCGCGTTCCAGGCGCAGCCGTTCGACTGCGGCGCCTGGGCCAACTGGAAAGACAACTGAGGACGAGCGCCGCCCGCGGTCGCCAGGCCGCGGGCGGCGCCGGCGCGTGAGGTGGGTAAGAGCACGCTGGTCGGAGCGATCGCTCGCGCCGATCTGGGCGCGGAGGTCCTCACGCTGGACGACGCGCGACGAGGGAAGCCGCCGCATCTGATCCGAGCGGGTTCATCATCGATCGAGCGACCCCGCTGGTCATCGACGAGGTCCAGCGCGTTCCCGACCTCCTGCTGGCGATCAAGGCCCGCGTCGATCGCGATCCGACGCCCGGGCAGTACCTGCTCACGGGTTCGGCGAACATCCTGACCGCGCCACGCATCGCCGACGCGCTGACGGGGCGCGCGGAGTATCTGCGCCTCGGACCGTTCACGCAGAGCGAACTGCATGGCGCCGGAGAGACGTTCGTTGCGGACGTGCTGGACGGGCGATGGCCGGCGGTCACGCAGACCTCGCCGGGACGTCGCCCCTACGTGGAGCTCCTAGCCACCGGCGGCTACCCAGAGGCGAGGGAGCGGAACGAGACTCGCCGGGCTCGGTTCCTCGCGAGCTATCTGGACACCATCATCCAGCGCGATCTCAGCTCGATCGCGCGCGTCCACGACCAGGAGAATGTGCGACGCCTCCTATCTGCGATCGCTGCGACATCGGCGTCCTTGATGAACGTCGACAGCCTCGCGCGAGACCTCGCGCTGCCGTCGAGCACCGTTCGCTCGCACGTTTCGCTGCTGCAGACGCTGTTCCTGACCGCTCGTCTTGAGGCATGGAGCACAAACCTGTTGAGTCGCACCATCAAGACGTCGAAGGTCTTCATCGCCGACAGTGGTCTGCTTTGCCATCTGATCGGCGTCGGGTCGGAACGGCTTGTCGCCGACGGGAACCTCTCCGGCCCCGTGTTCGACGTTCGTCACGACGGAGCTCCTCCGCCAGACAGCCTGGCAAGAGGACCCTCCACGGTTGTTCCATTTCCGCGATCGTGACGGACGCGAGGTCGACGTCGTCATCGAGCGGCGCGACGGCTCGATCGCGGGAGTCGAGGTCAAGACGGCTGCATCGGTCAGCGCCTCGGACTTCCGCGGACTCGTACATCTACAGGACAAGCTCGGCCCCCGCTTCAGGGCCGGGATCGTGCTGTACGCGGGTGAGCGCACTTTGCCGTTTGGGGACCGGATGGCAGCGGTGCCGATCAGTGCGCTCTGGGCGGCGAGTGACATCAGCTGAGTTTCTGGCGATTTATTGGCGACCGGGACGCTTGTTTGGCTTGCTAGAGCCAAATCTCGCGTGTTGCTGTCGGTCTACGGAACCGAAGGTCACAGGTTCGAATCCTGTCGGGCGCGTTAGGTGGGAAGCCGCGAGAAGCGGCAAGAACGGGCGATATGCAGGGACAATGCTGTCCGCGCCCAGTCAGGCAGCTGGCGAGTCGATGCGAGGCTAGGCGGCGTCGTGAGCGCGCTACGGATGTTCGTGGTCGCATATTGGTCGCAGCTCTGGCAGCGGGTTCACGTCGGCGGAGGTCTACCCGACTCGTCCCGGCGGGACATGACCGAACCACGCCCGTAACTGGCCGTGCGGCAGCGTCGACATCGCGACTGCGCCCGTCTACAAGCCTGGGTCGCGCGACCCGACACACGCTGCTCCCCTCAAAGCCCGCTGTTGACGTTCGTCCCGGACCGCAGCCAGCTGCTCGGCGGAGGCGCCGCGACGGTCGCGAGCCGAAGTCCGACGCCGCGGATTGGGCGCTGAGCTGACGGAGCCGCGGCCGCTGAGCGATCGGTGACGCTGGCTCGGGCGCGGAACGCGAGGCGGGTACTTCTCCACGAGCTCGCGGTCGTGCCGTGCCGTGT
The DNA here is from genome assembly GCA_963835525.1 of uncultured Solirubrobacteraceae bacterium. Classification (GTDB taxonomy): domain Bacteria; phylum Actinomycetota; class Thermoleophilia; order Solirubrobacterales; family Solirubrobacteraceae; genus DASSUW01. The sequence continues at coordinate 941,986 of CAWIFM010000003.1, read as the reverse complement.
CGTGGCGGCCCGGCGAGGACGGCCGCTTGCGGCTGCCCGCAGCCGGGCCGCCGGCGGCGAGCGAAGCGAGCCGCCCTTGAGCAGGTAAGGAAAGTCGCCTCCGATGCTTCGGCTGCAAGCCAGGAAACGTTGGGCTGGCGCTGTAGCTCGTCCTCATAGCGATAGCGAGCCCCGGGCCTGCCAGACTCCTGCGCGTCGTCGAGGCTGTCGCTCAAGGCGCGGGCGATGGCTCGGGCCGTTGACGGTGGGCATGTCGGCCAGGAGCGCTTCCGCGTTGAGCGGCGATCGCATTCGCTTCTGCACCCCGTGGAAAGGCAGTAGCGCCGGCGTTGCTATCGAGCTCGATTCGACGCAGCGGCCCGGCGCTCAGTAACAACGTTCTTCACGGCATCAAGGGCGGCGGCCTTCGGCCGCCGCCGGCGCCCGCTGCGGGCGGCCGCAAGCGGCCGTCCTCGCGGGACGCCGCGACGTTCATTCCGCTCCAGCCTCGCTGGCGTCGTTCCCTGAGCGCTGTCTTGCGTCGGCCCGGGCCAAGCGAAGAAGATCTCGAGATGACCGACGATAGCCAGCACGCGGCGACGCCGCCGGTCGCCCAGCACCAGCAAGACCCGCAGCCGTTCTACGGCCGTTGCCGCGAGCTGTGGGAGAAGTGGGACGGTCGAGTGAAGGAGTCCCAGAGCGCCGGGGACAAGGCCAACCGCGTAAATGACCTTGCTCGCGTGGCGGGATTCGTCCTGGCGGCGGCCGCCACGCTAGTCACCACGCTGGTCGCTGCGGACGTCAACGGCTCCTTGGTGAGCGCGACCAACGCCGCGATCCTCGCTGCCGCTGCGACAGTCGCCACGGGCCTTCAGGCGTCGGGCATGTTTGCGACTCGGAAGGAACATCACTACGACCGCGTCGAGGCGTATCGGGCAGTCCGGGAAAAGGCAGCCAACCTGAGAGCGCAGGTCAAGTCCCGGGCGATAACTCTTGAGGCAGCCTTTGCGCGGCTTGACGAGCTCGTCGACGAGGCCGGCAGGCGGCCCAAGCTCCCGTCGTAGCCTCGCATGACGCCGCGTCACGAAGCGGCAGCAAGGCGCCACGATTAGCTCCGCCGCCCGGCGACAGTCAAGGCCACCGCTTCGCGGCTCGCCTGCGGCGAGGTCCTGACGGACTGCCTTGACAGCGCCGGTCGCCTCCGCTGATGGGCAAGGTAGGACGGCAGGGCGGAGCCTGCCGATGCGAGCTCGACCGATGCACACCTCGTGCACACGCACGCCGCCACGGCCGGGTCGCGACCGGATCGCGCGGGAGGCGGCCAGGCCGTGCAAACCGCGCAGCTCCGACGCATCAGCGCCTCACCGGTCCTCCGAGAGCCTCCGAAATCCGCGCGGAGCGGACCTTACGAGTGAAGTGCTCTACCAGCTGAGCTACGTCGGCGGGGGCGACCGGAAGGGTAGCGCCGCGGCGGACCCGGCGGTCTAGAGTCGCCCATGCCCTATTTCGAGGACGTCGAGGTCGGTTCGGCGCGGACGAGCGGCGAGTTCGAGCTGACCGAGGAGGACGTCGTGGCGTTCGCGCGCGTCTGGGACCCGCAGCCGTTCCACGTCGATACCGAGGCGGCCCGCGAGTCGCCGTTCGGTGGCCTCACGGCCTCCACCTGCCACATCTTCTGCGTCGCCTCAAAGCTCCTGAGCCAGATGGAGCCGCTCGCGGTCGTCGCCGCCGCGCGGCACGAGCTCGACCTTCTCAGGCCGGCGCGACCGGGCGATCGGCTGTCGATGACCGTCGCGTGCGCCGAGAAACGCCCGTCGACGAAGAAGCCCGACCGCGGCACCGTGCGCCTCGAGTCCGAGCTCAAGACGACCGACGGCTCGGTCACCGCCCGCCTCGTCTCGACCATCGTTCTCGCCCGCCGGCCCGCGGACTGAGCCCGGATCGCCCAAACCCAACCTTCCGGCCAGTCCTGTCGTACATCCGCCGATTCGGGCGTCCGGCGCCGCCTCGCGCGACGTAATCTCGCCCAAGAGGGCAGCACCGAGGCTGCCCAGAAGGCACAGGAGCTAGGACGGGAAGATGACGCGGCGGCCACGGATGGTCTCCGGTACGGCGGGACCGGGACGAATGGGCGTGCCCTTGGTACCGACGGTGCTGCTCGCAGACGCCGACGCGGACGCGCGCGACATGATGCGCGACGCCCTGCTCGAGGGCACCGGCCCGTGCGACCTGCGCGCTGTCGCCTCCATCCCTGCGCTCGACGAGTACCTGGCGGCCGACGACGTGACGACACCCGCGCCGGCGCTGATCGCGATCGACCTCGACCTGCCCGGCGCGCTCGATGCCGTCCGGGCCATCAAGTGCAATGCAGCGCTCCGCCGCATCCCCGTGGTCGTCCTCGCGCGCCATCCCGAGCCCGATCAGGTCGAAGCGGCCTACGACGCCGGTGCCAACACCCTCATCCCCAAGCCCGTCACCTTTCTCGCCCTCGTGAAGCTGATCAAGGTCTTCACCGCGTACTGGCTCGAGGCCGCGGCGCTCCCCCACCAGTGAGCTCGCTCCCGGACACCGTCACCGTCCTCGTCGTCCAGGCCGACGAGCAGGCCCATGCGCCCGTGCAGCAGGCGCTGCGGGCGATCGAGCGGCCGCGCTACGAGATCCACTGGGTCACGACGCAGAAGGCGGCGCTCGCCGCGCTCGACGAGCACCCGCACGACGCCTTCCTGATCGACTGCGAGCTCGGCGGGCTCGAGTCTGGCGCGCCTGATCCTGGCCCACACGCCGAACGCGCCCGTCCTGCTGCTCGACGACTGCGCCGACCGCGACACCGACCTGGCCGCCGCCGAGGCCGGCGTCGCCGAGTACGTGACCGACCTCGACCTGCTCGAGCGCGCCCTGCGCTACGCGATCAGCCATCAGCACGCGCTCGCCCGCCTGGCGGAGTCCGAGCAGCGCTACGCGCTCGCCATGCAGGGCGCCAACGACGGCCTGTGGGACTGGGACGTGCGCGAGAACCGCCTGTTCTTCTCCCCGCGCTGGAAGCAGATGCTCGGCTACGGCGAGCCCGAGCTGGGCGACGCGCCCGGCGAGTGGCTCGGCCGCGTCCACCAGGACGACCGCGCCGCCCTCACCCAGGCGCTCGACGCCCATCTCACCGGCGCCAGCCGCCACTTCGAGCACGAGCACCGGATCCAGCACCGCGACGGCTCCTACCGCTGGATGCTCGCGCGCGGGATGGCGGTCCGCGACCAGGGCGGCCGCGCGCTGCGCGTCGTCGGCAGCCAGACCGACGTCACCGACCGCAAGCAGGCCGAGCAGCGCCTCCAGCACGACGCGATGCACGACGCCCTGACCGGGCTGCCCAACCGCGTGCTGTTCCTCGACCGCCTCGACCAGGCGATCCGCCGCGCCCAGCGCGCCGAGCCGGCCGCCGCGGCCGCCGTCCTGTTCCTCGACCTCGACCGCTTCAAGCTGGTCAACGACTCGCTCGGCCACCACGTGGGAGACCGGCTGCTGATCGCGGTCGCCCGCAGACTGGAGTCGGCCGTCCGCCCGCCCGACACCGTGGCCCGCCTCGGCGGCGACGAGTTCACGGTGCTGCTCGACGGCGTCTCCGACGTCCACGAGGCCGCCGCGGTCGCCGAGCGCGTCCAGCACACGCTGCGCATCCCGTTCGACATCGACGAGCGCGAGCTGCACATCGACGCCAGCATCGGCATCGCGCTGGCCGACGCCGACGCCGCGCCCGACACCGTGCTGCGCGACGCCGACGTCGCCATGTACCGCGCCAAGGCCGAGGGCAAGGGCCGCCACGCCGTGTTCGACGGCCGCATGCACGAGCAGGTGATGCGCCGGCTCGACATGGAGGCCGAGCTGCGCAAGGCGATCGACGAGCGGCAGCTCGAAGTCGCCTACCAGCCGATCGTGCAGGCGGCGACCGGGCGCATCGTCGGCTTCGAGGCGCTCTGCCGCTGGCCCGGCCAGGAGCCGGCCGAGTTCGTCCCCATCGCCGAGGAGACGGGCCTGATCGTGCCGCTCGGCCGGTGGGTGCTGCGCACCGCCTGCGCCCAGCTCGCCGAGTGGCGCGAGCTGCCCGCCGGCGCCGGCCTGTTCATGAGCGTCAACGTCTCGCACCGCCAGCTCGCCGACACCGAGTTCTGCCCCATGCTGGCCGCCGCGCTCGAGGAGTCCGGCGTGGACCCGCGCGCGCTGCGGCTCGAGATCAAGGAGAGCGCGCTCAGCCGCGAGCCCGAGAGCGTCCAGCGCGCGCTCCAGAACGCGCTCGACAAGCACGGCGTGCGCTCGCACATCGACGACTTCGGCACCGGCGCCTCGTCGCTGCGGCTGCTGCATGGCTTCCCGGGCGACGCGGTGAAGATCCACCGCGCGCTGGTGATCGGGATGGGCCGCGAGGCCGGCGCCTTCGAGATCGTGAAGGCGCTCGTCGGCCTCGCGCACAACCTCGGGCTCGAGGTGATCGCGGAGGGCGTCGAGACCGACGCCCAGCTCGATCACCTCAAGCTGCTGGGCTGCGAGTTCGCCCAGGGGTTCAACGTGAGCGCGCCGCTGCGCCCCGAGGACGCAACGGCGCTGCTGCGGGACCTAGCGCTGGGCCGGGCCTGAGCGGGTCGGGTCCTCGGCGCGCTCGGGCGAGCGCTCGAAGCGGCCCTGCTCCTCGCGGGCCTCGTCGGCGCGGCCCTGCTCGTAGTCGCTGGTCGGCTCGTGCATCGGCCGCTCGTCGTCCTCGCGCATGGGCGCGGGCTCGTCGGTTGTCGCCGACGTGCCGGCGAACTTGTCGCGCTCGGACTCGTCGATGAGCTCGTCGTCGGCCATGCCGCGCTCGTGCATCTCGGCGCGCTGCTCGCGCATCTCGGCCTCGGCGCGCTCGCGCTCGGCCTCGGCCTGAGCCATCCGCGCGCGCTGCTCGGCCATCTCGGCCTCGTTGCGGCGCTCGGCGGCCTCCTCGCGGTGCTCGCCGGCGCGCTGCTCGCGGCGCTGGCCGAGCTCCCGCTCACGCGCCTTCATCTCCGCTCCGCGACGAGCACGCGGCAGCACCACGGCGAACAGGACAACCAAGACGAGCGCGATCACGACGATCGCGATGATCAGTTCGGTCGACATCCCTTACCTCCAGATGGGGTTGCCGTTCTCCTTCCCGCCAGACTGCCTATCCATGCCCCCGACCTTCGACCTCCAGTCGCACTCAATCCATTCAGACGGCGCCCTGCCGGCCGCCGACGTGATCGCGTACGCAGCCGCCGCCGGCACCGAGCTCGTCGCGTTGACGGACCACGACACGATCGACGGCGTGCCCGAGGCGCGCGAGGCCGCCGCCCATCACGGCATCGCCTTCTCGGCGGCCGCCGAGTTGTCCGCCGTCCACGGCGCGCACGAGGACCTGCACATCCTCGGCTACGGGCTCGACGACTCCGACGAGGAGCTCAAGGCCACGCTGCACGACTTCCGCGGCGACCGCGCGCGGCGGATCGGCGAGATGGCCGACCGCCTGCGCGAGCTGGGCTTCGAGCTCGACGACTCGCCGCTGGAGGCGCGCCGGCAGGCGGGGAAGCCGATCGGCCGGCCGCACCTGGCCGACGCCGTGCTCGCCCACCCGGCGAACGCGCAGCGCCTGCGCGACGAGGGCATCGGCGGCCGCGACGCCCTCTTCCCGCCGTACCTGGTCCCCGGCGCCGCCGCCTACGTCGCCCGCAGCCGGCCGACCGTCGCGCAGGCGATCGAGGTCATCCACGCGGCCGGCGGCGTCGCCGTCTGGGCGCACCCGTTCTGGGACCTCGACCGGATCGACGAGGCGCTCGCCACGCTGACCGAGTTCGCCGACGCCGGGCTCGACGGGGTCGAGGCCTTCTACGCCACGCACGGCGAGGAGGAGACGCGCGTGCTGCACGAGGCGGCCACCTCGCGCGGGCTGCTGACCACCGGCTCGGCCGACTTCCACGGCCCCGAGCACGAGCGCTTCAACGCCTTCCGGGCGTTCGACCTCTACGGGCTGGAGCCGAACCTGGGGCCGATCGGCTAGATCTAGCACCCGAGCACATTGTTCAGCCGGCGATGCGGCTTGGGGAGGCTGGGGAGCCGGCCGCGCGGCGGTTTTCGGCGTCTGATCCTGGATAGGGGTCGCTATACGACCCCTAGGCAGGATTCGTTGCGGTTTTCGGCGTAGCGTCCTGGCTAAGGGTCGTCAGACGACCGCAGGGCAGGACGCTTCGAGGAAACCGCCTCGCCGGCCTCCCCAGCTCCCCTCCCCAGCCGCAGTTGACGTTCGCCCGTCGGGCACGGCGGCCGGAGCAACAACGTGCTCAGGAGACAGCTAGAACGCCCCGCCGATGAGCCAGCCGAGGCCGGCGGCGGCGAGTCCGGCGGCCATCGAGATCGGCAGCGCGGACGGCGAGCGCAGCGACTCGACCATCCAGGTCGAGAACGTCGTGTAGGCGCCGAGGAACCCCGTCCCGAGCAGGAGCAGCGCATCGCCGGTCACCGTGAGGCCGGTCAGCAGGCCGAGCACGAAGGAGCCGGTGACGTTGACCACGAGGGTGCCCCAGCGGCCGCCGACCACAAAGCGCGCGTAGGCGCCGAGCCCGCCGAGCACGGCGACGCCGATCCAGACCGTCATCGCGCCAGCCTCGTGACGCCGTAGGCGATCGCCATGCCGGCCGCCATGCTCCCCAGCGAGTACGCGCCCGCCACGGCCACGCCGCTGTCGCGGGCGAGCCGGATGGTCTCGATCTGGAAGGTCGAGAAGGTCGTCAGCGCGCCGCAGAAGCCGGTGCCGAGCAGGTGGCGCGCCACGTTCTTCTCCACGAGCCAGGCCAGCAGCGCCGTCCCCGCGAGGTTGGCGAGGAGCGTTGCCCACGGCCAGTGCAGCGTCTCCGCCAGCCCGGCGCGCGCGAGCGCGCCGGCGGCGCCGCCGAGCATGACCGCGACGCCCGGGCTCACCGCGGCTCGAGCGTCACGCTCACCGTGTCGCCGGGCTCGATCCTCGCCAGCTGCCGGATCCCGCGCCGCAGCGGCAGGTAGAAGCGCCCGCCGTAGGCGGCCACCGACGACTCCCAGGTCTGCCCCTTGATGGTGACGTTGACCGGCGCGCGGGCCTGCGCGAACTCCGAGTCCGCGGGCACCTCGACGAACACGCCCTCGTCCTCGGTCTGCACCACCGCATCGAAGGTCATCGCACCCGCTCCGCTCCCGTGTAGACGTTGACGCGGCCGTTGCGGGCGAAGCCGCACAGGGTCATGTTGCGGTCGGCCGCGAGCCGGACGGCCAGCGAGGTCGGCGCGCCGACCCCCACCAGCACCGGCGCCCCCGCCACCGCCGCCTTCTGCACCAGCTCGAACGACAGGCGGCCGGACACGCACAGCACGTGCGGCCACAACGGCAGGTGGCCCTGCCCGAGCGCCCAGCCGACGACCTTGTCCATCGCGTTGTGGCGGCCGACGTCCTCGCGCACGCACGCGAGCTCCGGGGTGAACAGCCCTGTCGCGTGCAGGCCGCCGGTGCGCTCGAAGGTCGGCTGCCTGAGCAGGTCCGGCAGCCCCGCCAGCCAGGCGCGGTCGAACTCCGGCCCGTCGGGCACCGGCTCGCTGACCACCGCGACCTCCTCGAGCGCGCCCTTCCCGCACACGCCGCACGAGGAGCTGGTGAAGAAGCTGCGGGCGGTCGGGTCGCGGGTCAGCGGGCCGGCCGACCTCGACGGTGTTGCCGGCCAGGTCGGCCGGCGGGCCGGCCGCGCGCGGGCCGTCGATCAGCCCTTCGCCGTAGAGGAAGCCGAGCGCCAGCTCCTCGTCGTGGCCGGGCGTGCGCATGGTCACCACCAGCGGGCGGCCGTCGACGCGGATCTCGAGCGGCTCCTCCACCGCCACCTCGTCCTCGAGCCCGGGGGCGCGGACGGTGGCATGGGCGCCGTGGACGTGCACCTCGGTCATACCGGGTAAGCGAACCACATGCGCCTAGCCGACTTCGACACGGCCGACACGGGCAACGACACCGACGACTCCGAGCTGCCCGCCCTCGTCGAGCGGATCGCCGACCTCCAGGCGCGCCTGTACGCCGAGGAGGAACGGGCGCTGCTGGTGGTGCTGCAGGGGATCGACGCCGCCTTCAAGCAGCCCTCCAACGACGAGCTGGCGCTCGCGCTACGACTCGATCAACGACTTCGAGCGCATGCTCGCGCGCGAGGGCACGACGATCCGCAACCTGACCGTGGCGCGGCTTGTGGCCGAGGCGCTGGAGCGGCTGGACCCGACGTGGCCGCCGCCGGAGGAGGATCTGGAGAGGTTCGCCGCCGAGGAGCTCGATCAGCTCTCGAGGCGGTAGGCGAGCGCCTCGAGCGCCAGCTCCTCGCTGACGTTGAGCGCCAGGGCGGCGCGGGTCTCGTCGACCATGGCGACCGCCGCGCGCCAGGCGGCGCCGTCGCGCTTGGCGGCGTCCTCGCGCAGCTGGTCGAGCCGGTCGCTGTGGTGGACGAGCTCCTCGGCGCCGGCGGAGACGCAGGCGAGGTCGCGGTACCAGAGGCCGATGAGCTGGAGCGCGTGCTCGAGCGCGCCGGTGGAGGCGCGGCGCTCGGCGCGGCGGGCGCGGTCGGTGAACTCGGTCTCGCGCTTGCGGTGCTCCTTCTTGGGCAGGTACTGGAGCTCCTCGGCGAGCGCGGCCTCGACCTCCTGCTTGGCGGCGGCGCCGGCGCCGCGGGCCTGGTCGAGCAGCGGGCGCCAGGCCTGCTCGGCGTGAGCGCGGCCGTGCAGCGGGGCGCGGGCGAACGCCTCGGTGCGGGCGCGCAGCTCGGGGCTGAGCCCGAGCGTCAAGGCTCGTTCGCCGTCGCCGAGCGAGAGCCGCGCGCAGGCGCTGGCCGTCTCGGGGTCGATCCCGCGTGACTGGAGCCGTTGCGCGAGCTCGGAGGCGGGAAGCGGGTCGAAGCGCACCGGCTGGCAGCGCGAGCTGATCGTCGGCAGCACCTGCGAGGGGTTGTCGGTCAGCAGCAGCAGGACGACGTAGGGCGGCGGCTCCTCGAGCGTCTTGAGCAGCGCGTTGGCCGCCTCGTCGTTCATGGTGTCGGCGCGCTCGAGCACGAACACCCGGTGGGTCGACTCGAACGGCGTGTGCGAGGCGGCGGCCACCACCGACTCCTGGACGTCACGGCGCAGCATCTCGTGCGCGCCGCTCGGCGCCACCCACGTGAGGTCGGGATGCGTGCCGTGCATCACGCGCGTGCGGGCCGACTCGGAGTCGCGCGCCAGCAGCGTGGCGGCGAAGTCGCGCGCGGCTGCCCGCTTTCCGGTCCCGGCCGGGCCGTGCAGGAGGTAGGCGTGCGCGGGGCGGCCGTCGAGCGCGGCGCCGAGCACGGCCGCCGCGTGGGGGTGCTGGTCGAGCATCCGCTTGAATCCTAGGCGTGCTGATCACGGTCGAGGGCCTCGAAGGCGCCGGGAAGACGACGCTGATAGCGGAGCTGGCGAAGGCGCTCGACGCGACCGTCCTGCGCGAGCCCGGCGGCGTCGAGGTGTCCGAGCGCATCCGCTCGCTGCTCGCCGACCCGGCGCTGGAGGTCGACCCGCGGGCGGAGGCGTTGTTCTTCGCAGCCGCGCGGGCGCAGCTGGTGGCCGAGAGGCTGCGACCGCTGCTCGACGCCGGCGAGACCGTGCTGCTTGACCGCTTCGTCGACTCCTCGCTCGCCTACCAGGGCGCCGGGCGCGGGCTCGGCATCGAAGAGATCCGGACGATCAACCAGTTCGGCACCGGCGGGCTGCAGCCCGATCGGACGCTGCTGCTGCGGATCGATCCGGCGGTCGGGCTGGCGCCGGATTTCCGACCGGCCGGCGGACCGTCTCGAGCAGGAGGACGGCGCCTTCTTCGCCGCGACCGCGCGCGCCTACGACGAGCTCGCGGCCGCAGAGCCGGACCGCATCAAGGTGATCGACGCCTCGCAGCCGCCAGAGCGCGTGCTGGCCGACGCGCTGGCCGCGCTTCAGTCGCCGTAGCCGTCCGGGTGGGCCTGATGCCAGGCCCACGCGTCGGCGATCATCTCGTCCAGGCTCTTCCGCGGCTCCCAGCCGAGCTCGGCGCGGATGCGGTCGCTGGAGGCCACCAGCTCCGGCGGATCGCCGGGGCGGCGAGGCTCCTCGCGCGCGGGGATCTCCTGCCCGGTCACGCGCCGGGCGGCGTCGACGACCTGCTTGACCGAGTAGCCGTGCCCGGTGCCGAGGTTGTAGATCGCGTGGCGGCCGGCCTCGGCGGCGTCGAGCGCCATCGCGTGCGCGACGCCGAGGTCCTCGACGTGGATGTAGTCGCGCACGGCCGTGCCGTCGCGCGTCGGGTAGTCGGTGCCGAAGACCTTCACGTGGTCGCTGGCGCCGGCCGCGGCGCGCAGGACGAGCGGGATCAGGTGGGTCTCGGGCTCGTGGTCCTCGCCCAGGCCCCCGCGCGCGCCCGCGACGTTGAAGTAGCGCAGCGAGGCGGCGGCGAGCCCGTGGGCGCGGCACTCGTCGCCGATCATGCGGTCGATCGCGAGTTTGGAGTTGCCGTAGGCGTTGACCGGCGCGGCGGGGATGTCCTCGCGCATCGGGACCTGGTCGGGCTCCCCGTAGACCGCGCAGGTGGAGGAGAACACGAGCCTGCGGACGCCCGCCTCGCGCATCGCGTCGAGCAGGTTGAGCGCGCCGACGTGGTTCGAGCGGTGGTAGCGCTCCGGGTGCGCCACGGACTCGGCGACCAGTGCCAGCGCGGCGAAGTGCATGACGCCGTCGAAGCCGTCGTCGAGGGCGTTGCGGAGGCCGACGTCGTTGAGCAGGTCGAGCTCGATCAGCTCCGCGCCCTCGGGCACGGCGGCGCGATGGCCGCGCGAGAGGTTGTCGAGCACGACCACGTCGTGGCCTGCCTCGAGCAGCTGCTGGGCGACGATCGAGCCGATGTAGCCGGCGCCGCCGGTGACGAGGAGCTTCATCGAGGGCGGCATGATGGCAGCTACCCTCTGCCTCGATGCGCGCGCGTCTGACCGTGATCCTGACCGTGCTCGCGACCCTCGCGGTCGCGGCCCCCGCCTGGGCACAGGATCCGACGCCCGTGCCGACGGAGACGCCGGTTCCCACGGCCACGCCCACCCCGGAGCCGACGCCCACGCCGGAGGAGATCGAGGAGGCCGAGCGCAAGGAGAAGCTGCGCAAGCGCAAGGTCGTGCGCCGCGTCTACGCCGACTTCCGCCGCGACGGCCGGATCGACAACTGCGACCACTCGCGCCTGGCGCTCAAGCGGACGCTGCAGTCGATCACCGACGACTTCGACGCCGACTTCCCGGACTTCCGCCCGGCCATCCGCGCCGCGATCAAGGATCACGACAAGGAGCGCTGCGAGCCGCCGGAGCCGGAGCCGACCCCGGCGCCCACGACCCCGGCGCCGACCGCGACGGCGGCGCCGCCGCCTCCGGCCTCCACGCCCGCGCCGCCGGTCGATGACGGCGGGCTCGACGACTTCGGCGGCGACGACGACCGCGGCGGCGCCGCGCCGCCGCCGTCGACCGACGACCCGCCGCCGCCGTCCGAGCAGGACGTCACGCCGGTCCAGCCCACCGCCACGCCGGCACCGGCCGTGACGCCGCCGCCGGCCGCCGAGCCGCAGCTCGCCGTCGTGCAGCCCGCGGGCGACCCGAACCTCACGGTCCCGGCGCTGTTGCTCGCCATCGCGCTCGCCGGCCTGGGGCTGCTCGCCGCCTTCGTGATCGCCGCCCGCCGCGGCCGCTTCGCCGGATGGGCCCACGCCTGGCGCGAGGCGTCCTACCGCGCGGCCGGCGCGTGGGGCGATTTCGGCGACTGGCTGCGGCTCGGTCGGTAAAATAACCGGTAGTTCCGCCACGCCTCCGGCGTTCCGTCCGACCCGCGCGGAACCATCACCGCCCCAACTTTTTTGCGACCAGCGCCGCAGGGGCGGCGGAAGGAGTCGGATCGATGGAGCAGACGCCGCAGACCACACTCACCAAGGACCCGCGCTCCGGCGAGGCCCTGACCGTGCGGCGCCTCTTCACCCAGGCCGGCGTGCACCCGTTCGACACCGTCGAGTGGGAGACGCGCACGGCCGCCGTCGGCTCGTTCCGGCAGGACGACGTGGAGTTCCCGTCCACGTGGTCGCAGAACGCCACGAACATCGTGGCCCAGAAGTACTTCCGCGGTCAGCTCGACTCGCCCGCGCGCGAGCGCTCGGTCAAGCAGATGATCGGCCGCGTCTCCAGCACGATCGCCGACTGGGGGCGTGAGCGCGGCTACTTCGCTTCTGTCGACGACGGCGACGCCTTCGAGGCGGAGTTGACGTACATCCTGCTGCACCAGATGGCCGCCTTCAACAGCCCCGTGTGGTTCAACGTGGGCTTCGAGGAGCAGCCGCAGTGCAGCGCCTGCTTCATCCTCTCGGTCGAGGACACGATGGAATCGATCCTCGACTGGAACACCAAGGAAGGCCGGATCTTCCGCGGCGGCAGCGGCTCGGGCATCAACCTGTCGCAGATCCGCGGCTCGATGGAGCCGCTGGCCAAGGGCGGCACCGCGTCGGGCCCGGTCTCGTTCATGCGCGGGGCCGACTCCTGGGCGGGCACGATCAAGTCGGGCGGCAAGACGCGCCGCGCGGCCAAGATGGTCGTGCTCGACGTCGACCATCCCGACATCCGCGAGTTCATCTGGTGCAAGGCCAAGGAGGAGGACAAGGCGGCCGCGCTGCGCAACGCCGGGTTCGACATGTCGATCGACGGCGACGGCTTCCACTCGATCCAGTACCAGAACGCCAACAACAGCGTCCGCGTCACCGACGAGTTCATGCACGCGGTGGAGAACGACGAGGACTGGCCGCTGATCTCGCGCACGACGGGCGAGCCGACCGAGACGGTCCCCGCGCGCGAGCTGATGCGCGAGATCTCCGAGGCGGCCTGGCGCTGCGCCGATCCGGGCGTCCAGTACGACACCACGATCAACCAGTGGCACACGTCGCCGAACTCGGGCCGCATCAACGCGTCGAACCCGTGCAGCGAGTACATGCACGTGGACGACTCGGCGTGCAACCTGGCGTCGCTGAACCTCATGAAGTTCCGCCGGCCGGACGGGACGTTCGACGTCGAGCGCTTCAACCACACGGTCGACGTCGTGTTCCTCGCGCAGGAGATCATCGTCGGCCCGTCGAGCTACCCGACCGAGCAGATCGGCCGGAACGCCCGCGCGTTCCGCCAGCTCGGGCTCGGCTACGCGAACCTCGGCGCCTACCTGATGGCCAACGGCTTCGCCTACGACTCCGACGAGGGTCGCGGCGCGGCGGCCGCCATCACCGCGCTGATGACCGGCCGGTCGTACCTGCAGTCGGCGAAGATCGCCGCGGCGATCGGCCCGTACGACCGCTACGCCGAGAACCGCGAGGCGCACAACAACGTCATGCGGATGCACCGCGACGCGTCGTACGCGGTGCCGGACGGCGCGGTCGGCGACGCGCCGCTGCTGGCCGCCGCGCGCGAGACCTGGAACGACGCGGTCGACCTCGGCGAGCGCCACGGCTACCGCAACGCGCAGGCGACGGTGCTCGCCCCGACCGGGACGATCTCGTTCCTGATGGACTGCGACACCACCGGCATCGAGCCCGACTTCTCGCTCGTCAAGTACAAGGAGCTGGTCGGCGGCGGGAACATGATCGATCGCCAACCGCACGGTGCCGATGGCGCTGCGCACGCTCGGCTACTCGGATCCGCAGGTCGAGCAGATCGAGGCGTATGTGGCCGAGCACGGCACGATCGTCGGCGCCCCGGAGCTGAGCGACGAGCACCTGCCGGTGTTCGACGTCGCGGTCGGCTCGCGCGCGATCTCCTACGTCGGCCACATCAAGATGATGGGCGCCGCCCAGCCGTTCCTCTCGGGCGCGATCTCCAAGACCGTCAACCTGCCGCAGACGGCGACGGTGGAGGACATCGCGGAGGCCTACGTCCAGGCCTGGAAGCTCGGCGTCAAGGCGCTGGCCATCTACCGCGACGGCTCGAAGACCGCGCAGGCCCTGCGGACCGACGCGCAGGTCGAGGCCGCCGTCGCCGCCGGCGAGGAGCTGTTCACCGCCGCGCAGGTCGAGGCGCAGGTCGAGGAGGCCGTCACCAAGGCAGTCGGCGCGGTCGCCAAGGGCGAGGGGCCGGCGCGCAAGCGGATGCCGCGCGAGCGCAAGTCGCTCACGCACAAGTTCTCGCTCGGCGGCCACGAGGGCTACATCACGGCCGGCATGTACGAGGACGGCACGGTCGGCGAGATCTTCCTGACCGACATCGGCAAGGAGGGCTCGACGCTCCGCGGCATGATGAACTCGTTCGCCACCGCGATCTCGATCGCGCTCCAGTACGGGGTGCCGCTCGAGACGCTGGTGAGCAAGTTCGCCTACATGCGCTTCGAGCCGGAGGGGATCACCACCAACCCGGAGATCCCGTTCGCGAAGTCGATGCCCGACTACATCATGCGCTGGCTCGCCTCGCGCTTCCTGGACGCCGACATGCAGGAGGAGCTCGGCATCCTCACCAAGGAGGTCCGCGCCCGCAAGACGGCCGAGGAGATCACCTCCGGCGCCTCCGGCGGCTCCTCCGGCCCGACCAACGGCGGCACGAAGGGCCCCGAGGCGGCCGCGCCCCAGGCGCCGACCGCCGCGCTCACCGACACGCCGCCGGTCATCCCGGCCCGCATGGTCGGGCTCGACCTCGGGCCGGCCTGCAACCAGTGCGGCGGCATGATGCAGCGCACCGGCTCGTGCTACACGTGCTCGAGCTGCGGCAACAACACCGGCTGCGGCTGATCCCGCGGTAGGCGCGCGCGACTTCGAGGGCCCGGCACGTGCCGGGCCCTCCGCGTTTCAGCAGTCGGTGGCGCCGACGGTGTTCAGCGCCGCGGTGGCAGTGTTCGCATGCTCGATCGCGGAGAGGTCGCCGACGCTCACCGCCGCCGCGGCCTGGTCGAGCTCGTCTGCGGCCGTGGCGACTTCGTCCTCGAACCCGGACGGGGCGGGCGAGGCCGTCAGCGCCGCGGCGAGCGAGCTGAACGCGCCGGCGGCGGCCGAGGCGTCGCCGTCGACGAACCCGCTCAGGCCGGCGACGGCCACCTCGGCGCACGCAGCGTTCGCGTCGCGCACCCATTCCTCGCGGTCGACGCCGGGCTCCTCCGGCGGCGGCGGGCGGGGGTCGTGCCGCCGGACGTCCGGTCGACGTCGACGGCGGGGCCGGGGGTGGGGACCGGCGGGTCCTGGGTGCCTGCGTTGACGTCGGCGATCGCGAAGGCCGCGACGGTGCCGAGCAGGCCGACGCCGGCCGCCGCGAAGCCGGTCACGCTCGTAATGAACTCGACGAAGCTCTTGAACAGTCCGAGCCCGTCCCGGCCCCGCCGGGATGGGCCGCCTGTGCTCGCGTCCTTGGGCATCACGACCTCCTGGAGACCGGCGGCTTCGCCGGCCGTCGCTGGTTGATGCCCCCACGACGCCGGCCGCGGCGGAATATTCCTCTCGGCTAGCTCATCCCGAGCCCCCGCCGGCCCGTCTCGTTGAGCTGCCCGGGCTGGAAGCGGTCGGGCCACTCGCGCTCGTAGTGCTCCTCCGGGAAGTCGCTCGGGCTGTCGCCGGCCAGGAACGCGTCGCGGACCTTGGGGGCATACGCCTCGTTGCGCGGGCACCAGGGGGCGGCCGGGATGTACATGACGTTGCCCCAGCCCTGCTGGTCCTCGACCGGCGCGACGCCGTGGATCACGTCGGCGTGCCACCAGACCGTGTCGCCGGCCCGGACGTCGGGGATGCCGGCGCGGGCGCGCATGAGCAGCGGGTGCCACTTCTCGTTGATCGGGAACACCTGTCCCACGGTGACGCCGCACATGTCGTCCTCGGGCACGTCGGACAGCAGCGGCCGCAGCATCATGTAGGCCATCGCCTCGGGGATCGGGACCGTGAGGAGCACGCCCTGGTCGTGCGCCATGTCGGACAGCGCGGTCCAGCCCTGGAAGGTGCGGAACACCGAGCACATCGTGGAGCTCGGGTACTGCGGGCCGGAGGTGCGATAGGAAGCATCCCACGGGTCGTACTGCTCGACGGACCCGTCGAACAGGTGCCGGAACGCCTGCTGGTAGGCGCTCGTCATCCACAGGTCGAGCGAGCCGACGTCGATGTGGGTGCCCAGGCCGCCGGAGCTCGCGCCGGGCGGGCGGCGGCGGATGCGGTCGGGGTACAGCGAGTCGCGGTCGGGATCGAACCACTGCACGCCGTCGGACTCGTACGTCCACCGGTGGTTGAGGAACGACTGGACGCGCGCCATGCGGTCGCTCTGACGCGCCTCCATCTGCGCGCTCGACCAGTACACCGGGTAGATCTCGGGCCGCGAGCCGACGCTGCCGAAGAAGTCGTCGCCGGCGCCGCGGTAGTCCTCGAAGAAGCGGTTGCGCTCGACGTAGCCGAGGATCTCCCGGTCCCAGGCGAGCGCCTGCTCGCGCTCGAAGTTGCCGCGGATGACGGCGCAGCCACGGCGCTGCAGGAGCTCGACCGTCTCAGCCGCGACCGTGCCGGCGGCGATGTCGGCGTACTCGATGACCGGCCAGGCGCTCTCGCCGCGCCGCTTGGCCGCCTCGATCTCCTCGACCCGCTCGGCCACCCTCGCCTCGACGGCGGCGAAGACCTCCTCGACGGTGCGGCCGGAAGCCTCGATGCGGGCCCGGATGGCGGCCTTGGTCTCCCGGATCGCGGCCTTCGGGTCCGGCGGGGTGGTCTCCCAGTGCGGCAGCTCGAGCGTCGTCGTCATCGCCTCTCTCTCCCTTAGGAAGGACTCCTTACTGGCGACAAAGTAGCACCGATCTCCCTTCTAGGCAAGAGTCCTGACTAGAATCATCCCGTGGCCCCGACGAAACCTTCGCTCGAGCTCCTCCGCTCGCTCTCCGACGAGCACGTGCTGCGGGCCCTGATGGAGCAGCGCCAGGCCACGCGCGCCGAGCTCGCCGTCGCCACCGGCCTGTCCAAGCCGACCGTGTCGGAGAGCGTCCGCCGTCTGAGCGCCGCCGGCGTCGTCGTCGACACCGGCGAGCGGACCACGGGCCGCGGCCGCGTCGGCACCTACTACGGGCTTCCCGCCGCGACCGGCTGCGCGCTGGTCGTCGGCATCGCCCCCGAGGGGGTCGTGGCCGAGGCCGTCGACGTCCACGGCGAGGTCGTGGCGCGGTCGCACGCCGAGGCGCGGCACGTCACCGATACGTTGAGGAGCGTGGCCGGCGAGGTCGCCGCCCGCTGCGCCGGGCCGGTGCGCGTGGCCGTCGTCAGCGTCGCCGACCCGGTCGACCGCGAGACCGGGCGCCTCGTCGAGCTGCCGGACGCCCCGTTCCTGGTCGGCGAGCTCGACGCGCCGGCCGTGCTCGCCGAGCTGGTGGACGGGCCCGTCACCGTCGACAACGACGTCAACTGGATGGCACGCGCCGAGGAAGGCTCGGACTTCGTGTACGTCTACCTCGGCGAGGGCGTCGGCTGCGCAGTGGTCAGCGACGGTGAGGTCCTGCGCGGCCACGCGGGCCTGGCCGGGGAGATCGCCCACGTGGTGACGGCCGGGCCCGGCGGGCGGGCGATGCGGCTGACGGAGGTCTTCGAGGCGCTCGGCCTCCGCCGCCCGGGCTCGACCGCGATCAACGTGCCGGCGCTGCTGGGCGCCGTCGACTCGAGGGCGGGCACCGCCGCCGACCTGGCGAGCGCGGTGGCCGGGGTGCTGTCGGCAGCCGTCGCCCTGGCCGATCCGGCAGTCGTGCTCCTGGGCGGTGGGTGGGGTCGCGATCCGCGCGTGCTCGCCGCGGTCGCGCGCGAGTTCGCCCGATCGCCGCGCCACGTCCCGGTCGAAGCCGCCGCCGTGGACGACGAGCCGGCGCTGGCGGGGGCACGTCAGACCGCGCTGCGAGAGCTGCGCGACGCGATCGTCGCCGCCGCGTCCGGATCCTGACAAAGCTCGCCTCCGAAGCCCCCCGAACGGTCAGGGCGCGCTGCCCGGTGGTCGGTCAGCGTCCAGTCCATGAAGCGCCCCATCCTCGCCGCCGTTGCTCTCACGGTCGCCGCGGCCCCTGCCACCGCCTCCGCCGCCTCGATCGAGGTGGCCTTCCCGACCGGATCCCCGGTGATCAGCTACGCGGCCGCCCCCGGTGAGGTGAACCGGCTCCAGATGGAAGGGACCGTCGACGGCCCGTTCGACCTGCGGATGGAGTTCTTCGAGTTCGGGGCTGCCCTGACGGCGGGCCCGGGCTGCATCGCGGGCTTCCCCGTGACCTGCGGCGAGGTCGACCAGGCGTTCCCCGTCGACGTCTCGCTCGGCGACGAGGGCGACGTCGCCAACGTCAACAGCTTCACCGGCAGCCTGCGGCTCGACGCCGGCCCCGGGAGCGACGACGTGCTCGCCGGCGGCATCCAGTCCACGGCCGACGGCGGCAGCGGCAACGACACGATCCGGATGGCCGCCAACCTCCAGGCCGCCGGCACCGGCGGCTCGGGCAACGACCGCATCGCGGCCGGGCTCGGCGCGCGGGCGGTGACCCTCGGCGGCGAGAGCGGCAACGACCTGCTCGTGCCCGGCGGCGCCCTGTTCAACGAGGCCGAGGGCGGCACCGGCAACGACGTGCTGGTCAACTTCACCGGCGACGTGACGCTAAGCGGGCAGGACGGCAACGACGTGCTCGTCGCCCAGGCGGGCGGCAGCACGCTCAACGGCGGCTCGGGCAACGACTTCGCCTCGGGCAAGGCCGGCGGCATCACCGTCGATGCCGGCTCGGGCCACGACGTGATCGACGTGCGCGGCGCCTCCGGCACCGGCGCGGACACCGTCACCTGCGGCCCCGGCTTCGACGTCGTGTGGGCCAACGGCGCCGACGTCGTGGCGCGCGACTGCGAGCTGAGGCTCAGCTTCAACCCGCCGGCGCTGCCCCCGGTCACCGACGCGCTCGAAGACGCGCAGGAGCTGCTCGACCACACGCCCGACCCCGGCAAGTCGTGACGTGAGGGCCGCCTCCGGGCGGCCCTCTGACACGATGCGGGCATGGAGACGCGACTGCTGATCGGCGGCGAGCTGGTGGCCGGCAACGGGGCCGCCCTCGCCGTCGAGGATCCCGCCCGCGAGGAGGCGATCGCCGAGGTCGGGACGCCCGACGCGGCCCAGCTCGACGCCGCGATCGAGGCCGCCGGCACCGCCCAGCGCGAGTGGGCGGGCACGCCGGCCGCCGAGCGTGCCGAGGCGCTGCACGAGGTGGCTGCGCGCATGCGCGACCGCACCGCCGAGCTGGCCGAGCTGATGACGCGCGAGGGCGGCAAGCCGCTGATCGAGAACCGCGACGAGGTCGGCTGGACGGCGAGCGCCTTCGACTTCTACGCCGAGCTCGCGCGCACCTCCGAGGGGCGCGTGATCCCGCCCGTCGAGAGCAGCCAGCTCGCCCTGGTGCTCAAGGAGCCGCTCGGCCTGGTCACCTGCATCGTGCCGTGGAACTACCCGCTACTCCTGCTCGCCTGGAAGCTCGCGCCGGTGCTGGCCGCCGGCAACGCCGCGCTCTGCAAGCCGTCCGAGCTGACGCCGCTCTCGACGCTGGCGCTGGCGCCGTGCCTGGAGCACCTGCCGGCCGGCCTTGTCGCCCTGCTGGCGGGCGGCGGCGACGTCGGCGAGCGGCTCGTGGACGACGAGCGCGTCGACGGCATCGCGTTCACGGGCAGCGTCGCGACCGGCACCCGGATCGCCGAGCGCGCGGCGAAGCGCGTTGCCCGCGTCAACCTCGAGCTCGGCGGCAAGGACCCGTTCATCGTCTGCGCCGACGTGGCCGGCGAGATCGAGATCGCCGCCCGCGGCGGCGCCTGGGCCGCCTTCCTCAACGCCGGCCAGGTGTGCACGTCGGCCGAGCGCTTCTACGTCCAGCGCGAGGTCTACGACGACTTCCTGAGCGCGTTCGTCGACCACACGCGCACGCTCAAGGTCGGCGACCCGATGGACCCGGCGACCGACGTCGGCCCGATGGTCAGCGCCGCCCAGCGCGACAAGGTCCGCGCCCAGGTCGAGGCGGCGGTGGCGGCAGGCGCCGAGGTCCTCACCGGCGGCGACGGCGCCGGCCACGAGCGCGGCTACTACTTCGCGCCCACCGTGGTCACCGGCGCCCCGCGCGAGACCGATCTGCTGAGCGAGGAGACCTTCGGCCCGGTCGCGCCGATCGTGCCGTTCGCGAGCCTCGACGAGGCGATCGAGCTGGCCAACGCCTCGCCCTACGGGCTCGGCGCCAACGTCTACACGCGCGACCTCGAGACCGCGATCCGCTGCGCGCGCGAGCTGCGCGCCGGCACGGTCTGGATCAACGACCCGCTGACCGACAACGACGCCGGCCCGTTCGGCGGCATGAAGCGCTCCGGGCCTCGGCCGCGAGCTCGGCCAGGAGGGGCTCGACGCCTTCCAGGAGACCAAGCACGTCCACATCGAGACCAAGCTCGAGGTCAAGGACTGGTGGTACCCATACGGCTGATCACATCTGGCTCGCGTGGGACGTTGTAGGGGCATGTACACAGCTCTGCATCCCAGCCCGGTCGGCGACATCCTGCTGAAGGCCGACGACGAGGGCCGGCTGACCGACCTCTACCTGCGCCATGACGCCACCGAGGCCGGCGACGGCCCGTTCGACGCCGTCCGCGAGCAGCTCGACGCCTACTTCGCGGGCGAGCTCGAGGAGTTCGACCTGCCGCTCGCCCTCCACGGCACGGAGTTCCAGCTGCGCGTGTGGGACCAGCTCGCGCAGATCCCGTTCGCCGAGACGATCTCCTACAAGGAGCTCGCCCTGCGGCTGGGCGACCTCAAGCTCGTGCGGGCCGTCGGAACGGCCAACGGCCGCAACCCCGTCTCCATCGTGATCCCGTGTCACCGCGTCATCGGCGCCGACGGCACCCTGGTCGGGTACGGCGGCGGGCTCGATCGCAAGCGCTGGCTGCTCGACCACGAGGCTGTCGCCTCGGGACGGCGCCTGGCCGTCGGCTGACCTACCAGGTCGAGTCGAACGTGCCCGGGCGGTAGACCGGCGGCAGCTCGCGGACGACGGGAGTCGAGTACGCGTGCTGGGCCGAGACCGGGGGGCGAGGGGTGACGATCGGGCTCATGGGAGGCACTCTCCCACTGCGAGGTAGGCCCAGATAGCGGGCTGACCAGCGTCTTGTCGTTCGGCCGTCCACGTAGGCAAGTACGGGAGACCGCACCCCCCGGATCAGCCCGTGTTTCGCAGCCCCGCGGCGATCCCTGTGATCGTTGCCATCAGCGCCCCGCCGACCGTCGCGTCGCCCGCGCGGGAGCGAGCCAGCAGGGCGACCTGGAGGTGCGAGAGCGGGTCCACCCAGTGGTTGCGGTGCGACAGGCGCTCGCGCAGGGCGGGCGCGCTGTCGAGCAGCGACTCGCCGTCGCGGATCGCGAGCAGGCGCGTGACCACGCGGGCGTGCTCGGCCTCCAGCAGCGGCCAGTGGCGCGCCGCCAGGTCGTCGTCGACGAGCGCGAGGTAGCGGCGCCCGACCTCGAGGTCGACCTTGAAGAGGGCCATCTCGAGCGTCGAGCACGCCATCCGGAAGAACGGCCACGAGCGCCACATCTCCCGCTGCAGCTCGAGGTCGCCCTCCTCGAGCGCGCTGCCGGCCCCGAACCAGGAGGGCATCATGATGCGGTTCTGGGTCCAGGCGAAGACCCACGGGATGGCGCGCAGGTCCTCCAGCCGGCCGCCGCTGCGGCGCGAGGCGGGGCGCGAGCCGATGGTCAGCTCGGCCAGCTCGTCGACCGGTGAGACCTGGCGGAAGAAGCGCACGAAGTCCTCGCTCCCGACGAGCTCGCGGTAGATGTCGCACGAGCGCTCGGCGGCGCGGTCGATCTCGGCGCGGAAGGCGTCGGGGACCGGCGCGGCCGGCATGGCGCGGCCCAGCAGGAGGCCGGAGAGCTGCTGCTCGAGCGAGCGCCCGGCCAGGCCCGGGTCGGCGTACTTGGCCGAGACGACCTCGCCCTGCTCGGTGATGCGCACGCCGCCCTCGAGCGTCCCCGGCGGCTGGGCGAGGATCGCCTGGTGGGCGGGCGCGCCTCCGCGCGAGGGCGAGCCGCCGCGGCCGTGGAAGAAGGTCACCTCGACGCCGTGCTCGGGCCCGTGGGCGACGAGGATCTCCTGCGCGCGGTAGATCGCCCACTGGCTGGTGAGGAAGCCGGCGTCCTTGGCCGAGTCCGAGTAGCCGAGCATGATCTCCTGGCGGTCGCCGTGCCGGCCCAGGTGCTCGCGGTAGGCGGTGTCGGCGTACAGCGCGGCCATCGTCGCCGGCGCCTGCTCGAGCGCGTCCAGCGTCTCGAACAGCGGCGTGATGTGCAGCGGCGGCTCGTCCGGCCCGGCCAGGCCCGCGCGGCGCGCGAGCCAGAGCGCGCCGAGGACGTCGGAGACCTCGTGGACCATCGAGATGACCAGCGTGTCGGCCGCCGCGGGTCCGTAGCGGCGGGCGGCGGCGCTGAGCGCGTGCAGCGCCTCGGTCGGCGTGCACGTCGGGCCGAACCGGTCGGGCTCGGCCTCGGCGATGCGGGCCGCGAGGATGTACCGCCGCTCGGACTCGTCGGCGTGGTCGAGGTGCGGCTCGTCGCGCCGGACCGACGCAGCGATGGCGTCGGCGGCCAGGCGCACGTCGAGCGCGGCGAGGTGCAGCCCGAAGGCGCTCACCTGCCGCAGCAGGTCCTTGACCGAGCCGTCCGCCACCGGCTCGGCGCCGGACGCGTCGCGCACCAGCTCGAGGTCGCGCCGGAGCTGAGCCGCCTCGCGGTAGGCGAGCGGGCTGTCGGGCTCCTCGGCGCTCGCGATCAGCCGCTCGGAGATGTAGTTGAGCTTGGCCCGCAACGGCTCGTGCCGGCGCCGCTCGCCGAGCCGGCCGGTGACCTCGGGCATCAGCGACGCGTCGCGCCGCAGGCTGGCCTCCAGGGCGGCGCGGCCGGCACCCATCTCGTCGGCGCTCTGCGAGGAGCGCGAGGCGAGCCGCTCGACCCGCTCGCGCAGCAGCCGCACGGCGACGCGCCGGTGCAGGTCGACGGTGGCGGTGAAGGTGGCGGCGGTGACGCCGGGGTGGCCGTCCATGTCGCCGCCCGCCCAGCTCGAGAACTGGAGGGGAGCGAAGTCGAGCGGCTGGCGGCCGAAGCAGCGCTCGAGCTCGCGCACGAGCTCGGGCACGGCGTCGTAGAGCACGCGGTCGAAGAAGTGCAGGTTGCGGCGCACCTCGTCGTCGACCTGCGGGCGCTCGCGCCGGACCTCGGCGGTCTGCCACCACAGCGCGAGCGACTCGCGGATGCGGTCGATCACGCGGGCGCGGGCGGCGGCCCCGAGCCGCTCGTCGTCGAGCTGCGCGATCTGGGCGCTGACGTCGCCGGCGTGCTCCATCACCGACCAGCGGGTGGCCTCGGTGGGGTGCGCGGTGAGCGTGAGGTCGAGCCGGAGGTCGTCCAGCGCGCGCGCCGCCGCCTTCGACGAGCGCGCCGCCAGGCGCTCGGCCGCCTCGGCCAGCGACTCGCGCTGCGGCGGCCCCTCGGCGCGCTCGTAGCCGCGCCGGCGCCGCACCCGCTCGCGCGTCTCGGCCAGGTTGGCCAGGTGCAGCTCCATCGAGCACGCGCGGATCACGTCGAGCGAGTCGCCGCCGAGGATCTCCTCGACCAGCGCGGCGGCGTCCTCGTCCGCCCCGGCCTCGCCGGCCCGCACCCGCGCGGCTGCCTCGCGCAGCCGCACCACCGCCTGCCGCAGCCCCTCGCCGCCCTGCCCGGCGATCGTCTCCTCGAGCAACCCGGAGAGGATCCGCGTGTCACGGTCCAGCGAAGACCGGGCGGGAGCGTCGGCGATCGTCACGCACGTCAGCTTGGCAACCCCGGCCCCCCGACGCGGTCCCGGCACCAAGGGGGGTCAGACCCCCCTTGGTGCGGCGTGGGCGGAAACCTGCGAGATGCGGGGATTTCGCCGGGCCGACTTGGCACGCCGCCACTTAAGGGGGGACAGACCCCCCTTATGGTTGGGGGATGCGGGTTGTGGTCGCGTGGCTGCTCGTCGCCCTGTGTGGGGGGTGGGTCGTGGTGCGGCTGCTCGGGCTCGAGCGGGGGTATCCGCTGGTGCCGCTGGTGGCGTTCACGCCGTTCGTCGCCGGCGTGGCCGTGGCCGTGGTGGTCGTGGCGGCGGTGTTGCGCCAGCGGGGCGCCGCGGTGGTGGCGGCGGTGCTGGCCGTGGTGCTTGTCGGCGTCGTCGCGCCTCGTGCGCTCGGTGGGCCGAGCGAGCCCGCCGGAGGGGCGGGGCCGGAGTTGCGGGTGCTGAGCGCGAACATGCACTACGGCACCGGCTCGGCCGAGCAGCTCGTGGCGCTGGCGCGGCGGACGCGCGCCGACGTGGTGAGCGTGCAGGAGCTCACGCCGGGGCTCGAGCGCGACCTCGAGGCCGCCGGCATCGGGGAGCTGCTGCCGGAGCAGATCCTGCAGCCGGGCGGGCGCGGGGCCGGCATCGGGCTCTACTCGCGCGTGCCGCTGGCGCTCGCCGACGCCGGGGGCGAGCGCCGCAACCCGCTCGTGCTCGCCGCCGCGCAGGTGGAAGGAGCGTCCGCGGTGGAGATCGCGGCCGTACACCCGCCGCCGCCGCTGCGGGACTCGATCATGCCCGCCTGGCGCGGCGACCTGCGCGCGCTGCCGCCGGCCACGCCGGACGGGCCGCTGCGGATCCTCGCCGGCGACTTCAACGCCACACTCGACCACGCCGAGCTCCGGCGCCTGCTGGACACCGGCTACACCGATGCGGCCGCCGAGGTGGGCGCCGGCCTCAAGGGCACGTGGCCGCATGGGCGGCGCTTCCCGCCGCCGGTGGCGATCGACCACGTGCTCGCCGACTCGCGCGCCGGCGTCAAGGCCTTCTCCGTCCACGCGATCACCGGCACGGACCACCGCGCCGTGCTCGCCGAGCTGGTGCTGCCGCGTGGCTGACACGGTGGCCCTGCGCCCCGTCGAATCGGCCGACCTGCCGATCTTCTTCGAGCATCAGCGCGACCCGGCGGGGATCACGATGGCTGGGGTCGGGGGCCGCGACCGCGCGGCGTTCGACGAGCACTGGGCGAAGATCCTGGCCGACGGCGCCGACCGGATCAGGACGATCGTCGCCGGCGGTGAGGTGGCCGGGAACGTGCTGAGCTTCGAGCGCGACGGCCGGCGCGAGGTCGGCTACTGGATCGGGCGCGACCACTGGGGCCGCGGCGTCGCCACCGCGGCCCTCGTGGCGTTCCTGGGGGAGGAAACAACACGTCCGCTGTACGCCGGCGTGCTGACCGCCAACCTCGGCTCGCTGCGCGTGCTCGAGAAGTGCGGCTTCGCCGCCGTCGGCGAAGAGGACGGCCTCGTGATCCTGCGCCTCGGCTAGGCCTCCTCGGGCGGCTGCTCATCGTCCTCGGCGAGGATCCCGTAGAGGGAGCGGCGGGCGTTGTTGAGGACCTCGCGCGCGGAGGCCATCTGCTCGGCGGTGCCGGCCTGCGAGATCTGGAAGATCGCCATCCCGACCTGGCGGGCGACGTTGAACAGCTCCCAGGCGTCGGAGTCGACCGACTCGCTGGCGGCGTCCCACGGGGCGCCCCCGGCGGTGGCCGCCGCGGCGGCCTCGCGGCCGGCCTCGGTGAGGTGGAACAGCTTCCGGCCCTCGCTCTCGTCCGAGCGCACCAGCCCCTCGTCCTCGAGCTGCTGGAGCGCCGGGTAGACCGAGCCGGGGCTCGGGCGCCAGACGCCCTCGCTGCGGCGCTCGATCTCCTGCATGAGCTGGTAGCCGTTGCGCGGCTCCTCGGCGAGCAGCGCCAGCAGCGCGGCGCGCACGTCGCCGCGCCGCGCGCGCCCGCCGCGCCCGCCGAAGGGACCTCCGGGGCCGCCGAAGCCGAACGGGCCGCCGAATCCGCCGCGGTGGCGTCCGCGGCCGTGGCGATGGTGGTGCCGGCCCGTCATCGCGAGCCAGCCCATGATTTGAGGGCCGCAGCCCTGCTGTGCGTATTGCGCGGTCATTCATATCTCCTTGACGTATCGACGATAGGTAACGATATATCGTGACTGTTCGTCTGTCAAGATGCCGCCGTGCTCCTCGTCGACCCCCTCCCGCGCACGCTGGAGATGATCTGCGACCCGCCGACGCGCGCCCGGCTGCAGGCGCTCGGGCCGCTCGCGACCCACGACGACGGCCCGATGCCGGACGACTTGGTCGAGCGCCACCTTCCCGAGACCTGGGCGATCCTCGGCCAGACCGCGATGCCGAGGGAGCGGCTCGACCGCGCGCCCAATCTGCGCGCGATCGTCAACGTCGAGGGCAACTTCCTGCCGAACGTCGACTACGCGGCATGCCTGGACCGCGGCGTGCACGTGCTCAACGCGAGCCCGGCCTTCGCGCTGCCCGTGGCCGAGGCGGCGCTCGGCATGGCGATCGACCTCGCGCGCGGGATCACGCAGGCCGACCGCGCCATGCGCGCCGGCACGGAGACCTACGGCCTCGAGAGCAACGAAGACGCGTTCCTGCTCGCGGGCAGCCCGGTCGGCATCGTCGGCTTCGGCGACCTCGGGCGCGAGCTGCGCCGCCTGGTCGCGCCGTTCGGCAGCCCGGTCAAGGTCTACGACCCGTGGCTCCCGGACGAGCTCATCCGCCGCCACGACGCCGAGCCGGCGCCGCTCGACGACGTGCTCGCCCAGCGCGTGATCTTCGTCTTCGCCTCGGTCACGGCCGACAACGAGGGATTCCTGGGCCGCTCGCAACTGGAGCTCATCCGCCCTGGCAGCGTGCTCCTGCTCATGAGCCGCGCCGGCATCGTCGACTTCGACGCGCTCGTCGAGCTGGTGGCCGCCGGCCGGTTCCGAGCGGCGACAGACGTGTGGCCCGAGGAGCCGGTGCCCGACGGGCACCCGGCGAGAAGCGTCGAGGGCCTGCTCCTCTCGCCGCACCGCGCGGGCGGCATGCGCGAGGCGTTCCTCGAGATCGGCCGGCTGGCCGTCGCCGACCTCGAGCTGATCGCAAGGGGCCTGCCGCCGGTGGCGTGCAAGCGCGCCGAGCGCGAGACGGCCGGCCGCCTGCGCAGCCGGCCGGTGGAACGGTCTTGATCCGCCGTCACGGCAGGCGGTAGACGCGCACGCCGATCCGCCCGTCCATCGCCCCGCCGAGGCTGGGGACGACGCCGCCCCCGAAGTAGAGGTAGAGCCGGTTGCCGATGACCATGGGCTCGGGGTCGATGACGTTGCCCCGGTACCAGCCGGTCTTGGGCGCCTTGAAGAACGGGCGAGGACATTTGGTCCAGGTCCCGTGATCGCGGTAGGCGAGCGCGAGCTCGCGCACGTAGTCGCCACGCATCCGGCCGTAGACCAACCGGTTCCGGCCCGCGTGACGGAACACGACCGGCTCGCCGAGGTCGGCTCCGTCGCCCACCACCGCCTCGCGCGTCAGCAGCGTCCGCCACCCCGACCAGCGACCGTCACGGAACGTGACCGCGCCGATGTCGGCGCCCGTCGCGCCGGCGCGGCCGGCGAAGTAGGCGCGGATGGCGCTGCCGCGAGCTCGCAGTGAGAAGTCGGAGACGATCGCCCGCCAGTCGGGGAACGTCGGCACAGGCGCGACGAGATCCCAGCGGAGCGCGCCCTCGTCGCTACGCATGAGCGCCGGGCCGAGCGGAGTGGTTGCGGCCTGCCAGAGCCGGCCACCGCGCACCAGCGTGCCGCCGTTGACGAACTCCCAGTTGCGCTTGAGGACGCGGAACGGCCCGCGCGGGCGCTTGCTGACCGCCACGCCGGTGCGCCAGTGGCCGTCGGCATGCTGGATGTCGTTCCCGGAGAAGAACAGCCAGTAGCGGCCCCGCCAGCGAACGATGTCGGGGTTCAGGGCGTCGACCTGGTACCAGGTCCCGGCCTCCGGAGCGATGAGCACCTGCTCGGCGACGGGTCGCCCGAGATCGCACGGCCCGGAGTCCTTCGCCGCAGCCGAACCGGGCAGCGCGGCCATCACGGCCGCCGCTGCCACGAAAGCTCCCGCTCGCGCCCAGGACATGAGCGCGATTGTGGCTTACACCCCGGCGGGCTCGCGCTCGGGCTCGGGCGCGGCAGCCGGCTTCGGCTCGACCTTGGGGGCGCCGATGAGCTTCGCGGCCTGGCGCTCGGGCGCGATCCGCACGACGTTCCAGGCCAGCCCGACCTTCTCCATCGCCCGGATGACGAGCGCGGAGGGATCGAGCTCCCAGCGCTTCAGACCGTGCTCGGCCGAACGCGGGAAGGCGTGGTGGTTGTGGTGCCAGGCCTCGCCCATCGAGGGCAGGGCGATCCACCACACGTTGGTCGACTTGTCCTCGATCTCGAACCGGCGCGTGCCGAAGAAGTGGCAGATCGAGTTGATCGACCAGGTCACGTGGTGCAGGAAGAAGGCCCGCACGAGGCCGCCCCAGACGAGGCCGCGCAGCGCGCCCTCGAGGGTGAAGCCGTGCAGCGCCCAGCCGAGCAGCGTCGGGATGCCGATCGAGGCGAGCGCGAGCCACGGGAACATCCGGCCGATGCGGCGCATGCCCCGGTCCTCGTAGAGCTCGCCGGCGTACTTCTTCCAGTCCGCCAGCCCGTGCGTCTCCATCAGCCAGCCGGTGTGCGCGTGCCACAGCCCGGCCAGGCCGGACCCGTGGCCGACGTGCGGCGAGTGCGGATCGCCCTCCTCGTCGGCGTGCGCGTGGTGCTTGCGGTGGTCGGCCACCCAGTCCATCACCGAGCCCTGGAGCCCCATCGAGCCCAGGATCGCGAAGGTGTACTCGGTCGGCTTGTGGGTCCGGAATGCGCGGTGCGTGAGCAGCCGGTGGTAGCCGACGGTGATGCCGAGTCCGAACATCACGTAGGTGACGGCCATGATCGTGAGGTCGATCCAGTCGACCCACTGGTTCCAGAGAAGGACTACAGCGGCGATCAGCCCGACGAACGGGACGATCACGCCGATCAGGTTCACGGTGCGCTCGGCTCTCGACATCATGGCGCTCAGGTTTACGCACATGAGCGCAGCTTTCTTGAGGTATTCTCCCGCATCGCCAGTCCAAATTTGTAGGAAAGCTACAAATGCTCGTCC
Source organism: uncultured Solirubrobacteraceae bacterium (assembly GCA_963835525.1). Taxonomy (GTDB): domain Bacteria; phylum Actinomycetota; class Thermoleophilia; order Solirubrobacterales; family Solirubrobacteraceae; genus DASSUW01. Next base: position 912,914 of record CAWIFM010000003.1, on the reverse strand, counting down.
GGCCAGCGGCCGTGCTCCGCGTAGTACTCGCGCGCGGCGACCTCGGCCTCGCGCTCCCGGTCGCCCCGCGAGCCGTAGCGGAAGAGGACGTTCATCAGCAGGATCGCCAGGCCGGAGCCGACGCACATCGCCCACCCGTCCCAGCGCAGGCTGCCGTCGACCGTGAAGAGGATCACGAAGCCGGCCACGACGAGCACGGCCGGCAGCCCGTAGCGGAGGAAGCGGATCAGCATCAGACCGTGGCCGGCGCGCCGCGCTCGGCGGGCGCCACCGCGAGCGAGCCGGCCGCCACCCAGCTCCAGACGAGGACGGTCCACAGCACGGCGGGCAGCGACGCGTGCACCCACACGACCTCGGCCGGCAGGGCGTTGTGGTACTGGATCAGGCCGACGATCCCCTGGACCGCCAGCAGCAGGCAGACGGCCGTGAGCGCGCGCACGAGCGCCGGCCCCGCCTTGCGCTGGATGGCCACCCCCCACAGCAGCAGCGCGAGGATGCCCATGGCGGTGGCCATGTGCCCGTGCAGGAGGATGAGCTGCCGCAGCGTCTCCGCGCCGAAGGCGTCGAGCCGCTCGACGACGTCACCCGTGCCGGCCCCGCCGGCGTGCGGCCCGGCGGCGGTCGCGAACGTGCCGGCCACGATCACCACCGCTCCGTAGACGACGAGCACCCGGGTGGCGAGGGTGACGAGCCGGTCGCCGCTCGTGGGCGTCGCCGCGCGCACGCGCCACACGAGCACGGCGCCCGCCACCAGCAGGACCATCGACAGCAGGTAGTGCGCGATGACCACCTGCCAGGTCAGGTGCAGCAGCACGGTGATGCCGCCGAGCACCCCCTGGGCGATGACGCCGACGGCCAGCACGGAGGCCGGCCGCAGGAGCTCGCGCCGGATCGGCCGCACGCGGAACGCGAGCACGCCGGCCGCGATGCACGCGATCCCGACGACGGTCGAGAACAACCGGTTGCCGTACTCGATCCACACGTGGGTGTCGAGCTCCGGGACGAACGTGCCCGAGCAGTCCGGCCAGGTCGGGCAGCCGAGCCCGGACCCCGTCAGCCGTACGCCGGCGCCGCTGAACACGATGAGCACGAGCGTGGCGAGCGCGGCGTAGGCAACCCAGCGATAGGCGCGCAGCGAGAGCGTGAACGGTCCGCCATGACGCGCCCGATGTTAGGCGGCGCGGCGGCCTTCGGGGCACGGCTGGACGATCCGCACGGGGCCCGGCTCGTCGCGGGGCACGTGCTCCTCGCGCCGCGGGTTGACGATGCCGGCCAGCGAGATCACGCCGCCGATCATCACCAGGCAGCCCGCGAAGACCATGCCCGTGCGGTAGGCCTCGACCGACGCGTCGACCACCTCCGGCGACCCGCCGGACAGCGGGTCGACGCCCTCGCGGCCGAGCTCGGACTCGAACGTCGCGGCCACCACCGCCCCGACCGCGGCGATGGCGAGCAGCGACGCCACGCGCGCGATCTGGTTGTTGATCCCGCTCGCCACGCCCGCGTTGTGCTGCGGCACCGAGCCGAGCACCGTGTTGGTCAGCGGCGCCACGGTCGCCGACAGGCCGAGCCCGAACACCAGCACGCCGGGAAGGACGTCGGTCACGTAGGTCACCTCGGCGCCGAGCTGCCCGAGCCAGACGATGCCGAGGCCCGCCACGATCGGTCCGAAGCCCATCAGCAGCCGCGGCCCGATCCGGTCCGACAGGGCGCCGAAGCGGCGGGACAGCACCCACATCAGCAGCGTGATCGGCGTCAGCGCCAGCCCCGCGGCGACCGCGCTGTAGCCGGCCACCTGCTGGAGGAAGATGACCACGAAGAACGACATCGCGCCCAGCCCGCCGTAGATCAGCAGCGTCCCGAGGTTGCCGATCGCGAAGTTGCGCGACCGGAAGAGGCCGAGCGGCATCATCGGATGGTCGGTCCGCCGCTCGTGCCGGACGAACAGCGCCAGCATCGCCAGCCCGGCCACCATCGGGATCCAGACCAGCGGATCGGCCCAGCCGTAGACCGGCTGCTCGATCAGCGCGAACACGGGCCCGGCCAGGCCGAGCGACACCAGCAGCGCGCCGACGTAGTCGATCTGCGTCGGCGCCTCCTCGTCGCGGCTCTCCGGCACGCCGGAGCGCACGAGCCAGAGCGTCGCCAGCACGAACGGGATGTTGATGGCGAAGATCCAGCGCCACGAGGCGAACTCGATCAGCGCGCCGCCGCCGAGCGGGCCGAGCACGAACGCGATCCCCGTCCACGCCGTCCACGAGCCGATCGCGGCGCCGCGCTCGTCGCCCGGGAAGACGGCCGTGATCAGCGCCAGGCTGGAGGGCACCAGCAGCGCCCCTGCCATCCCCTGCAGCGCGCGGGCCACGATCAGCGGCACGGAGTCCGGAGCAACCGCGCACAGCGCCGAGGTGGCGCCGAAGCCGATCAGCCCCCACACGAACACGCGCCGGCGGCCGAGGATGTCCCCGAGCGAGCCGCCGACCAGGATCAGCGACCCCAGCGTCAGCAGGTAGGCCTCGACGACCCACTGCTGCTCGGCCAGGCCCATGCCGAGGTCCTCCCGGATGGCCGGCAGCGCGACGTTGACCACCGTCCCGTCGAGGAAGACGACGGCCGATCCGAGGATCGCGGCCACCAGTGTGAGCCGTTTGGCGCGCGCGTCGGGCACGAGCCAACGATGGCAGACGCGGCTAGTGTGCCGGACCCGATGAGCCTCACGCCGCCCGTCACCGCGGACGTCGACGCTGCCGCGATCACGGTGGAGGGCGTCTCGAAGACGTTCCGCCTGCCCCACCAGCGCTACTCGACGCTCAAGGAGCGCGCGCTGCACCCGTTCCGCTCGCGCATCGTCGACGAGCTGCACGCGCTCCGCGACGTCTCGGTGACGGTGGGCCAGGGCGAGTTCTTCGGGATCGTGGGCCGCAACGGCAGCGGCAAGAGCACGCTGCTCAAGTGCCTGGCCGGGATCTACGAGGCGGACGGCGGGAGCATGAGCATCGAGGGGCGCCTGTCCCCTTTCATCGAGCTCGGCGTCGGCTTCAACCCGGAGCTCACGGCCCGCGACAACGTCCTCATCAACGCGATCATGCTCGGGCTCTCGCGTGCCGAGGCGCGCCGCCGTTTCGACGAGATCATCGCCTTCGCCGAGCTGGAGGAGTTCATCGACCTCAAGCTCAAGAACTACTCGTCCGGCATGCACGTGCGGCTGGCGTTCGCCGTCGCCACGCAGGTCGACGCCGACGTGCTGCTGATCGACGAGGTGCTGGCCGTCGGCGACGCCGCCTTCCAGCAGAAGTGCTTCGACCGCTTCATGCAGCTCAGGGCGGCCGGCCGCACGATCGTCTTCGTCACGCACGACATGCACGCCGTCGAGCGGTTCTGCCAGCGCGCGATGCTGCTCGAGCGCGGCCGGATCGTCGAAGTCGGCGACCCGCACCACATCGCCGAGGCCTACAACGAGATCAACTTCGGTCGCTACGTCCAGGAGACGTCGGAGGGCGAGCGCTCCGGCGACCGGACGGAGGCCGAGATCACGGCGGCCTGGTTCGAGGACGGCGCCGGCCAGCGGATCCACGCACTCGCCCAGGGCGCGCGGCTGCGGATCGCGATGGAGGTCCGCTTCCGCGCCCCGCTCGAGGAGCCGGTCTTCGGCTTCGCTGTCCGCCACGAGGCCGGTCAGAACGTGTTCGCGATGCGCACCGACTGGCGCGACATCCCGACCGGCGACTTCGGGGCCGGCGACGTCGCCGTCGTGCGCGTGGCCATCGACAACTGGCTCGCGCCCGGCGGCTACCGGCTCACCCCGTCGCTCGCTCGCGCGGGGGCCGGCCTCGACGCGCTCGACACGCGCGAGGACCTCGCGTACCTGACCGTGCACGGCACGGGCAACAACGGCGGCCTCGTCGACCTGCCGCACGAGGTCGAGATCGAGCGCTCGTGACCGCCGCGCGCTCGCACCTGGTCGGAGACGACACCCGTCGCTTCTGGGCGCTGGCCTGGATCCTCGCCGTGACCGACTGGCGGCTGCGCTTCTACGGGTCGGCGCTCGGCTACCTGTGGACGCTGGCGCGCCCGTTCGCGTTCTTCGGCGTCATCTACGTGGTCTTCACGGAGATCGCCAACATCGGCGCCGACATCAAGGACTACGGCATCTGCATCCTGTTCTCGATGGTGCTGTTCCAGTTCTTCAGCGAGGCGACGAGCGGCTCGGTGACGTCGGTCGTGCGGCGCGAGAACCTGCTGCGCAAGATGCGCTTCCCGCGGCTGGCGATCCCGCTCAGCACGGTCCTGACCGCGCTGATGAACTTCGGCGCGACGCTCGTCGCGGTGATCGTGTTCGCCGTCGCGACCGGCGTGTACCCGACCTGGGGCTGGCTCGAGCTGCCGCTCCTGGTCGCCGCCGTGGGCGTGCTCGGAACGGGCACCGGGATGCTGCTCTCGGTGCTGTTCGTGCGCTACCGCGACGTCGAGCCGATCTGGGACGTCGCCATCCAGATTCTCTTCTACGCCTCGCCGATCCTCTACGTGGCGACGATGGTGCCGGAGGACTACCAGCGCGTGTACATGTTCAACCCGCTCGCGGCGGTGCTGACGCAGGTGCGCCACGCGGTCGTCGACCCGAGCGCGCCGACGGCGGCCGAGCTGATCGGCGGCGCCGGCTGGCTGCTCGTGCCGGTCGCCATCACCGTCGTCATCTGCGCGCTCGGCGTGTGGGCGTTCCGCCGCGAGGCGCCGCGGATCGCCGAGCACCTCTAGCTAGCGCAACGCGTCGTAAATGCGCGTCGTGACCCGGCGCACGGCGCGCCCGAACGCCGTGTGCTCGCCCAGGAACCGGTAGACGAGCGGCTGGAGGCGCTCGTGCAGCCGCCAGGCGACGGTCTCCTTGACGGCCTTCTCCGCCAGCTCCGCCCGCTGGACGCGCGCGTAGGCGTCCACGAGCTCCTCTCGGCGCTCGCGCACCTCCTGCAACAGCGCTTCGACCGTCGCCTGGCGCTCGGCGACCACCTCGAGCTCGTAGTCGAACAGGCTCGACTCGCCGGGCAGCGCGGGCAGCTCGCCGTTGCCGGCGACCGCGACGAGATAGAGCGGCGACGGCGCGCCGGCGACGTGCCAGTCGCCCTCGTCGCGCTCGATCCGCACGTTGTGCCCGCCGCCGCGCGCTCCGCCGAGCATCTCGATGCGCGAGCCCGCGACGGCCCGCTGGGCGAACAGCGCCAGCCCTCGGAAGCGGCTCCGCAGCAGCGTCGTGAACTCGTCCTGCGTCAGCTCGCGCATGTGATGCGGGTTGACGAAGTCGCGGTCGTCGGAGTACGCGCGGCGCTCGGGCGTGGACATCACGAGGATGCCGCCCGGCGCGAGCACGCGCGCGATCTCGGCCAGCACCTGCTCGTGCTCGGAGACGTGCTCGATCATCTCGAACGCCACCACGGCGTCGAACGCGGCGTCGGCGAAGGCGGACAGGTCCATCGCCGACGCCTCGCGATATTCGAGGTTGCCGGCGTGGTAGTTCGCCCGGCTGTGCGCGACCGCGCGCTCGTCGATGTCGACGCCAGTGACCGCCGCCGCGGTGTCCGCGAGCAGCGCCGCGCCGAAGCCCTCGCCGCTGCCGAGATCGAGCACCCGGCGGCCCGCTACCAGCGGCTGCGTCCACAGGTAGCGGTGGTAGTGCTCGTAGATGACCTGGGCGTCCTGCGCCCACGGCACGATGCGCTCCGTCGTCGCCTCGATGAGCCGCGGAGCACCCGCGGTTCGGTAGGGCATCGCGGGATGGATAGCAGGGTGCATCCTGCTACGTTGCTCGCCGTGCCGGGACCCGCGGTGGAGCAGGATTCTGAGCTCGAGGAGCTGCGCGCGCGCGTCGCCGAGCTCGAGCGCGAGCTGGCCTTCCGCACCGAGCGCGCGAACGCCGTCGTGGCCGACGCCCAGGACCGCCTCTACTGGCTGGAGCGCTGGAAGATCGACCCCAACCGGGTGATGGCCACGCGGACCGGGCAGTGGGCGTTCGCGATCGCCAGGCAGGCGTTCCGCACCGCCGGCCGGATCCGTCGTCTCCTCACCCGATGACCGAGCGCATCACAGCGGCGATCCCCGTCCTCGACGGGGCGCGCTTCCTCGCCGAGTTGCTCGACGCCCTCGCCCGCGAGGGCCCGGACGAGGTCCTCGTCGTCGACTCAGGCTCGAGAGACGGCTCGCAGGACATCGCGCGCGCCGCCGGCGCCACCCTGGTCGAGATCCCTGCGCGCGAGTTCAGCCACGGCCGCACGCGCAACCTGGCCGCCGAGCACGCGAGCGGCGACGTGATCGCGTTCCTGACCCAGGACGCCACCCCGGCGCCCGGCTGGCTGGCCGCCATACGGGAGGCGCTCGCCCTCTCCGAGCATGTCGGCGCCGTCTTCGGGCCGCACCTCCCCCGCCCCGAGACCAGCCCGATGATCGCGCGCGAGCTGACCGCGTTCTTCGCCACCTTCGGCGACGGTCCGCGCATCTTCGGGGCCGGCGATCCGTCCTTCCTGTCGAACGTGAACGCCGCCTACCGGCGCGCGTGCTGGGCGGAGATCCGCTTCGACGACGTGCGCTACAGCGAGGACCAGGCTTTCGGCCGCGCGCTCGCCGCGCACCCGGTGTGGCGCAAGGCCTACCACCCCGGCGCCGCCGTGCTGCACGCGCACGACTACTCGCCGGTCGCGTTCATGCGCCGCTACTTCGACGAGTACCGCGGGCTACGAGCGACGATCGACCACGTCGAGCCGCTCGCGCCGCGCTCGTCGCTGCGCGGCATCCGCGACCAGGTGCTCGCCGACCGCGAGTACATGCGCGAGCGGGGAATCGACGGCCGCGCGCTCTGGACCGCGCGCTCGGCGCTGCACCACAGCAGCCGCAAGGCGTTCGCCGTGCTCGGCTCGCGCGCAGACGCGCTGCCGGCGCCGGTGCAGCGCGCCCTCTCGCTCGAGGGCGGCGGGAGCGCCGGCCCGGGCCCGAAGCTGAAGCACCATGCCGGCGGCTGGCCACGGCGCAACCGATACGACGTCGCGGCGCGCGCGCTCCATAACGGCCCGGCCCCGCTGCTGCCCGCGTACGAGGGGATGGCCGACCGCGAGCGCCTGCACGTCGCGTTCGTCATACCGACCTTCGACGTCGGATCCGGCGGCCACTACATCATCTTCCAGCTCATCCAGCGCCTCGAGCGGATGGGCCACATCTGCTCGGTCTGGGTCCACGACCTGTTCGGCACCGGGCACGGCGGCGGGAACGCGCACCTGCGGCGCAAGATCGTGGAGTCGTTCGCGCCGGTCGAGGCCCCGGTGTTCCGCGAGTTCGGCGAGTGGTACGGCGCCGACGTGGTGGTCGCCACCGGCTGGCAGACGGTCTTCCCCGCGCTCGAGCTCGAGGGCTGCCGGGCGCGCGCCTACCTCGTCAACGACCACGAGCCCGAGTTCTTCGCCACCTCCGTCGAGCGCGAGTGGGCCGAGCGCACGTACGAGCTCGGCCTCTACGGAATCGCCGGGAGCCCGTGGCTGCGCGATCTCTACGTCGACCGGTACGGAGGCGAGGCCGGGACGTTCCAGTACGGCGTGGACGAGACCGTCTACCACCCGCGGCCCGTGACCCGCCGGCGCGACACCGTCGTGGCGTACGCACGCCTGGTCACCCCGCGGCGCGCGGTGGAGCTCGCCTTCCTGGGCCTGGAGGAGCTGCGCCGCCGGCGGCCTGGCGTCCGCATCGTCCTCTTCGGGAACGGCACGCCGCCCCCCGCGCGCGTTCGACTACGAGGACGCCGGCGTCGCGAGCCACGAGGAGCTGGCGTGGCTGTTCTCGGAGGCCACCGCCGGGCTCTGCCTGTCGCTGACCAACTACTCGCTGATCCCGCGCGAGATGCTCGCCTGCGGCCTGCCGTGCGTCGAGCTGGACCGGCCGAGCACGCGCTCGATCTTCGGCGACGACGGGCCGGTGACGCTCGCCGGCTTCGACCCGGCGTCGATCGCCGACGGGCTCGAGCGGCTGCTCGACGACGAGCAGGAGTGGGAACGCCGGTCGCGGGCGGGACGGGCTTTCGTGCACGGCCAGAGCTGGGACGCCGCCGCCGAGCAGGTCGAGCGCGAGCTGCGCAACGCGCTCCGGGTGCGCGGTGGGTAAGCGCCGTCCGCACGCGGCGCTGGTCGCGCTGATGGCGGTCGGGTTGCTGCTCGCCGTGACCTGGGCCGTGACGCTGCCGGCCTTCCAGGCGCCCGACGAGCAGGCGCACTTCAGCTACGCGCAGACCCTCGCCGCGCGCCACGCGCTGCCGGGCGTCGAGGGCCGGCCCTTCTTCTCGACCGAGCTGACCAAGGGCATCGGCGCCGTCAACTCCGACCAGGTCGCGGCGCAGCTGCCGGTCAAGCCCGAGTGGGATCCCCAGCGCGAGCGCGAATGGGCGGCGACGCAGGCGCAGTGGCCGGACGACGACGCGGGCGGCCCCGGGCCGGCCACGGCCTACCCGCCGACCTCCTACGCGTGGCAGGCGCTCGGGTACGCCGCGGCGTCGGGCGGCTCGCTGTGGGACGAGCTGCTGGGCGCGCGCCTCATGAGCGCGCTCTGGATCCCGGTCATGGTGCTCGGCACGTGGCTGCTCGCCGGCGAGGTGCTCGGGCGCCGCCGGGTGCTGCAGTCCGCCGCCGCCGCCGTGCCCGCGCTGGCGCCGATGGTCGTCTTCGTGACGAGCTCGGTCAGCCCCGACGGGATGCTCTACGCGGCGTGGACGATCGCGCTCTGGCTCGGCGTGCGCTGCATCAAGCGCGGACTGCCGCTGCGCGACGGCATCGCGTTCTTCGCGGTGGTCGCCCTCGCCTGCACGATCAAGCCGACGAGCTACGCGCTCGATCCCCGCGGCGCTGCTCGTCGCCCTGTTCGGGCTGATGTCGCGCCGGCGCTGGCAGCCACGACGAGCCGCCGTCGTCGCGGTGGCGGCGCTCGCTGCCGGGCTCGGGGCCTGGGTGCTCGTCGCCGGGCTGCTCGACCGGCCGGTGCTCAGCCAGGTGGCCGGCAGCGACACCAACTGGCGCGAGCTGGCCTCCTACGTCTGGCAGTACTACCTGCCGCGCACGCCGGTCCAGCAGGAGTTCAAGACCATCGTCGGCTACCCGCTGCTGCAGGTCTGGATCACCCAGGGGTGGGCGGCCTTCGGCTGGCTGGAGATCAAGTTCGACCCATGGGTCTACCGCGTGCTCGGGCCGCTCACCATCGCCGTCCTCGTCGCGGCGCTGCTGGCGCTCCTGAAGGCGTGGCGGCGCGTCGACCGCCGCGTGGTGGTGTTCCTGGGCGGCACCTTCGCGATCCTGCTCTTCGGGCTGCACTGGACCGAGTACCACGAGGTCAAGGCCGACGGCACGTCGTTCATGCAGGGCCGCTACCTGTTCCCGGCGATCGGGATCTTCGGGCTCGCGCTGGCCGGGGCGCTCAGCCTCCTCCCCGAGCGGCTGCGCGGGGCGGCGACCGGCGCGGCGATCGCAGGCCTGTTCGTCTTCCACCTGCTCGCCCTCGGCCTCGTGATCGAGCGCTTCTATGCGTAAGGCGTTCGCCGTCGTGTTCCTCGCCGGGCTCGCGGCGCTCGCCGTGTTCGGCTTCACGCGCGGGTCCGATCTCGTCTACTCGCCCGGGGCGAGCGCGCAGCTCGCGGTGACCGAGCTTCCGCGCGGCGCTCGCGGCTGCCAGGGGCCGATGCGCAGCCCGGACGGCGCCGCGTTCGACCGCGTCGCTCTGACGGTCGGGACGGCCGGCGCAGCCGGCCCGCCGCTGCGCGTCGAGGTGGTCGGCGCCGAGAGCGGACGCGTGCTCGGCGCCGGCTCGCTGGCCGGCGGCTACCCCGGGGCGACGGAACAGGTCGTGCCGGTCGGAGAGGTGCGCACCGAGGATCCCCTACTCGTCTGCCTCATCCCGGGCGCGAAGGTGGCCGTGCTCGGCCAGGCCGGCGGCGCCTCACCGCATACGACCGCGACCGTCGACGGAGCCGACTCCGGCGTGGATTTCGCGATCACGCTGCGATCCGCGGAGCGCTCGCTGATCGCCTCCGCTCCGGAGATGGCCGAGCGCGCCTCCCTGTTCCGCCCTGGCTGGGTCTCGCCCGCCGTCTATCTCCTGCTGGCGCTGGGCGTCATCGTGGTGGCGCCGCTGCTGCTGGCGCGAGGCTTCGGGCGGGCTGCGGCTGACGACCGCGACGCTTGCGCCGCAGCGAGGGACGCTCGATCAGACGCCACGACAGCAGTGCCAGGGCGTACGTGACCGGAAGGGCGAGCAGGAACATGACCCCCGGCGCCAGGCCCGGCCCCCACAGCGCGGCGACCGACTGCTGGACGGGGAAGGCGTAGACATAGATCCCGTAGGACACGTCGCCCGGCGCCGTCAGCCGGCGCAGCGACGGCGGCGTGCGGAAGGCGAAGACCATGACCGTGGTCGAGAGCGCGAGCACGGTGGTCAGGGTCGTCCACTCGCTGTGCCAGCTCACCACCCACACGACGCCGAGGACCGCCGGGATGAACCACGAGAGCCGCAGCCGGTCGCGCAGCGAGTAGAGCAGGGCGCCGAAGAGGAAGGTGGCGATCAGCTCGACCACGCTCTTGATGTTGCCGCCCGCCGCGGTGTGCGAGATCGCGTCCGGCAGCGGCGAGAGCGGGGTGAGGGCGAGTAGGAAGACGGCGGCCACGGCGCCGAGCAGCGCGCGCCGCTGCAGGATGCCGATCAGCCCGAGCACGACGACCATCACGTAGCAGCCCGCCTCGAGCGGCAGCGTCCACAGCGAGCCGTTCACCGCCTCCGGATAGACGTTGTCCTCGAAGACGCCGGGGAGCTTGCCGGCGATCGTGACGAGCAGGCTCGCCCGGATCAGGTAGATCCACGTCTCGGGGTCGGTGAAGTAGTCCGCCAGCGGCAGCTCGGTGAACAGCGGGCCGACGATCAGCGTCGTGAACGCGACGGCGACCACCAGCGCCGGCAGCAACCGCAGGCCGCGCTTGAAGAAGTAGCGGCCCGGGTCCGGCTCGTCGGTCCAGCTCTTGGCGATGAGGAAGCCGCTCATCGCGAAGAACATCACGACGCCGACCTCGCCGAGGGTGACGCCCGTCAGCTCCGCGAACGGCTCTGCGTGACCGGTCAGCGGGTAGCAGTGCGAGAGCAGCACGAGGACCGCGGCGACGAGCCGGAGCACGTCGAAGTTGTTGTCCCGGTTCTCGAGCCGGCGGCGCAGATTCACGGCCCCGGCAGGATAGGGTGATCGGCCGCATGCAGATCGATCGTCAGGCACAGGACTGGAACGAGCTCGCGCAGCTCGACCCGCACTGGGCGATCCTCACGAGCCCGGGCAAGCGCTTCGGCCGCTGGGACAGCGAGGAGTTCTTCGCGACCGGGACGGCCGAGGCGGAGGCGTTCATGCGCCGCGCCGAGCAGCTCCGCCTGCCGCAGGAGCGCAAGCGGGCGCTCGACTTCGGCTGCGGGCTCGGGCGCATGACCCGCGCGCTGGCCGCGCACTTCGAGGAGGTCGTCGGCGTCGACATCTCCGAGGAGATGATCCACGGCGCGCGCGACGCCAACGGGGACGTCGAAGGAGCCTCGTTCGTCGTGAACCGCGCCGACGACCTGAGCCAGTTCCCGGACGCGAGCTTCGACCTCGTGTACTCGGTGATCGTGCTGCAGCACGTGCCCGACCGGACGGCCATCGAGTCCTACGTCCGCGAGTTCTGCCGCATCCTGCGCCCGGGCGGCCTCGCGGTCTTCACGCTGCCCAGCCACATCCCGGCGATCTTCCGGCTCCAGTGGCGGCGGCGGCTCTACCAGGCCCTGCGGCGCATCGGCGTGAGCGCCCCCTTCCTGTACCGGCGCCTGCACCTGATGCCGATCGCCATGAGCTACGTCCCCGAGGGCGACATGTCCCGCCGCGTCTACGCCTCCGGCGGGCGGATGGTGACGATCGACACGCAGGGCGCCCAGGGCGTGCTCAACGCCGGGCTGAAGAACAGCACCTACTTCGTCACGCGCTGAGCGTCAGCGACGCGCGGAAGCTCTCGATCGTGCGCCGCAGCCCTTCCTCGAGGTCGATCTCAGCCTCGAAGCCGAAGCGCTCGCGGGCGCGGCTCACGTCGAGGTAGCGCGTCGGCTGGCCGTCTGGGCGCGAGGTGTCCCAGACCGTCTCGCCCGCGTAGCCGGTGAGCCGCACGATCGTCTCCGCGAGGTCGCGGATGCGCGTCTCGCGGCCGGTGCCGACGTTGACCGGGTCCGACGAGTCGTAGCGCTCGGCCGCGACGACCAGGGCGCGCGCGGCGTCGTCGACGTAGAGGAACTCCCGCGACGGCGCGCCGGTGCCCCAGAGCACGACCTGCGGCTCGTCGCGCTCGGTCGCCTCGACGTACTTGCGCACCATCGCGGCGACCACGTGCGAGTCCTCGAGGTCGAAGTTGTCGCCCGGGCCGTAGAGGTTCGCCAGCACCGGCGCGCAGGAGTCGAAGCCGTACTGGCGGCGGTAGGTGTCCGACAGCACGAGCAGCATCTTCTTGGCCAGGCCGTAGGGCGCGTTCGACTCCTCCGGATAGCCGTCCCACAGCGAGTCCTCGCTGAACGGCACCGGGGTGAACTTCGGGTACGCGCAGACCGAGCAGGCGGCGACGAGCTTCGACACGCCGGCCTCGCGGCACGCCTCGAACACGTTCGCGCCCATCATCAGGTTGTCGTAGGCGAGCGGCGCGGGGTTGCGCCGGTTGAAGCCGATCCCGCCGACGCGCGCGGCCAGGTGGATCACGACCTCGGCGCCGTCGACGGCCTCGCGAGCGGCGCGCTGGTCGCGCAGGTCGTGGTCGGCCGAGCGGACCGTGCGCACCTCCGCCCCGAGCGACTCCAGCAGCCGAACCGTCGGCGCGCCCAGGAAGCCGCCGCCGCCGGTGACCACGGTGGCTCTGCCTCGCCAGAAGCTCATGGCCGATGACCTTAGCGCTAGTGTCATGGCGCGATGAGCATCGAGGTCATCGAGCACGAAGGCACCCGCTACGCGGAGATCATCTGGGCCGACGCGAGGGTCGAGAAGACCACGTTCTTCTCCCCGCCCGAGTCGTCCTTCCAGTTCGGCCTGCTCGCCCACGAGGCCGGCTACCAGGAGGAGCCGCACTACCACAAGGCGACGCGCCGGGAGATCGAGGACCTCCAGCAGATGTTCGTCATGCAGCGCGGCGTCGTGGACGTCCAGCTCTTCGACGACGACGGCCACCTCCTGCGCGAGGTGCGCGTCGGGGCGGGCGACGCGATCGTGCTCATCCACGGCGTGCACGCGATCAAGGTCGTCGAGGACTTCCAGGCGCTCTCCGTCAAGCAGGGCCCGTTCCTGGGCGACGAGGAGGACAAGGTCGTCGTCGAGGCCGAGACCGCCTCATGATCCCCGTCTTCGAGCCCTACATCGGCGAGGAGGAGGTCGAGGCGGTCGCCGCGGCGGTGCGCCGCGGCGAGATCTCGGGCTCGTTCGGCGAGGAGATCCCGGCCTTCGAGCGTGAGTTCGCCGGCTACGTGGGCGCGCGCCACGGCGTGGCGTGCACGAGCGGGACCACCGCGCTGCACCTCGCCGTCGCCGCGCTCGAGCTCGAGCCGGGCAGCGAGGTCCTCGTGAGCGCGAGCACCAACATCGCAACGGCGCTCGCCGCCTTCCACAACGGCTGCGTGCCGGTCCCGGTCGACTCCGAGGGCGAGACCTGGAACCTCGACCTCGACCTCGTCGAGGACCTGATCACCGAGCGGACGCGGGCGATCATCCCGGTCCACCTGTTCGGCCATCCGGTCGACATGGACCGGCTGAACGAGATCGCCGGCCCGCCACGACCTCGCGGTCATCGAGGACTGCGCCGAGTCGCACGGCGCGACCGTGCGCGGGCGCATGACCGGCGCGCTCGGCGACATGGGCTGCTTCAGCTTCTACGCCAACAAGATCATCACCACCGGCGAGGGCGGGATGGTCACGACGAACGACGACGCAGCTGGCCGAGCGGCTGCGCTACCTGCGCAACCTCGCGTTCGGGCAGCCGCGCTTCCTGCACCTGAGCCGCCCGGCTTCAACTTCCGCATGACCGGCTACCAGGCCGCGATGGGCCGCGTGCAGCTGCGGCGGATCGAGCGAGTTCGTCGAGCAGAAGCGGCGCGTCGCGCGCACCTACAACGCGCCTGCTCGCCGACGTGCCCGGCATCCAGACGCCGGCCGAGCTGGACGTGGGCGCGGAACGTCTACTGGATGTACTCGATCACGGTCGACGACCCGTTCCCGCTCACGCGCGACGAGCTGATGGCGTCGCTGCGCGAGCGCCGAGATCGAGTCGCGGACGTTCTTCTGCCCGATGAACATGCAGCCGTTCCTGCGCGAGCAGGACGGCTATCCGCGACGTCGACTGCCCGGTCGCGGAGCGCCTGTGGGAGACGGGGCTCTACCTCCCCTGCGCGATCACGCTGACCGACGAGCAGATCGGCCAGGTCGTCGAGCAGATCCGCGCGCTCGTCCGCCTGCCCTCGTGCTCAACACGCTTCCAAGGGCTCCACGCCCGCCACTACGACCTGATCTACGCCGACAAGCCGTACGCCGGCGGAGGCGCGCTTCGTGCACGACCTGCTGCGGCGGACGGCCCGGTCGCGCTGCTCGACGTGGCGTGCGGCAGCGGGCCGCCACGCGCGCGAGTTCGCGGCGCTCGGCTGGGACGTGACGGGCGTCGACTACAGCCCCGACCTGCTGGCGCGGGCGCGCGAGGCCGGGATCGCCGTCGCATCGAGCAGGACATGCGCGAGCTCGACGTCCCGGGCGCGCCGTTCGACGCGGTCACCTGCCTGTTCGACTCGATCGGCTACCCGCAGGACAACGACGGGATCGTCGCCGCGCTCGCGGGCATGCGGGCGCCACGGCCGCCGCGTGGCGGTCGAGTTCCTGCACGCGCCGGCGCTGCTCGCGAGCCGCCGACCCGGTGCGCGTGCGCCGCTGGCGAGCTCCCGGACGGCGGCGAGCTCCTGCGCGTGTCCGAGACGACGCTCGACGCGGCCGCGATGGTGATGCACGTCGACTACGACGTGCTCGAGCTGCGCGCCGACGGCTCGTACCGGCGCGAGACCGAGCGCCAGTCGAACCGCTTCTTCGCGGTCGAGGAGATGCGCGCCCTGATGCAGCTCGCCGGCCTGCGCGCGGAGCGCTTCGTGCCGGCCTACGACGACGGCGGGATCGGGCCGGACACCTTCCACGTGATCGCGCGCTCGCGGAGCGCCGCGTGAAGGTCGCCGTCGTCTACTACCAGCTGACCCCCGAGGGCGGCGGCGTCCACACGTTCACGCAGTCGGTCCACGCCGCCCTGCGCGCCGCCGAGGGCGGCTCGCGGCACGAGTTCGTCTACTACGCGACCGCCACGCCCGAGGGCCCGCCGCCGGGCGTGATCATGATGCCCGCCGGCAAGCTCGCCGCAGCGCAGAAGCGCACGATCATCCGGGCCCGCGACGCCCAGGACCGGCTCGGCGCCCCGCGCTTCGCGCCGAAGACGTGGTTCGAGCGCTCGCTCGCCGAGCACGGCGTCGACCTCGTCTGGTTCGCGACCAACTACGCCGAGGACTGCGAGCCAGCCGTTCATCTTCACGGTCTTCGACGTCGAGCACGCCCGCCAGCCGTGGTATCCGGAGGTGAGCGCCAACGGGCAGTGGGAGCTGCGCCACCACTACTTCTCGCGCTACATCCCGAAGGCGACGCGCGTGATCGTCCCGAACGCCGCCGGGCGCGACCAGGTCGAGCGCTACTGGCGCATCGAGCCGGACCGCTTCCTGCTGCTCGGCCATCCGACGCCCGAGTTCGCGCTCGAGGCGGGCGCGCGCCCGGCGCCGCCGCGCGACGTCCTCGACCGCCACGGCATCGGCGAGCGCTACCTGCTCTACCCGGCGCAGTTCTGGGCGCACAAGAACCACGCGACGCTGTTCGACGCGCTCGCGCTGCTCGACGGCTTCGAGCTCGTGCTGGTCGGATCCGACAAGGGCCAGCTCGAGCACCACCGGCGGCTCGCGCGCGAGTCGGGCGTCGGCGACCGCGTGCGCTTCCTCGGCTTCGTGCCGACCGATGAGCTGGTCGCCCTCTACCGGCACGCGCACGCGCTGACCTACCTGAGCCTGTTCGGGCCCGAGAACCTGCCGCCGCTCGAGGCGATGGCGCTCGGCTGCCCGGTCGTCGCGGCCGACGTGCCGGGCGCGCGCGAGCAGATGGGCGACGCTGCGCTGCTCGTGCCGCCGTTCGACGCGCAGGCGGTGGCCGGCGCGGTGCGCAAGGCGGGCGAGCCGGCGGAGCGCGAGCGGCTGATCGCGGCCGGGCGCGAGCGGGCGCCGCGCTTCACGGCGGACGGCTACGTGGGCGGCGTGCTGGACTTCATCGACGAGTTCGAGCGGGTGCGGAGGTCATGGGCGTGATGGAGCGGGTTCAGAATCTGCGGCGGGCGGTGGGGATGCTCGAGCCGCTCGCGACGCTGCCGCTCGAGCTCGAGCGGCTGCGGCTGCAGATCGGCCGCGCCGAGGCCGCTCGGGTGCGGGCGCTGCCGCCCGACGCGCCGCTCGCCGACGCCGAGTTCCAGGTCTTCTCCCAGTTCGGCGAGGACGGGATCATCCAGTACCTCGTCGCCAAGGTCCCGATCGAGAACGACGTCTTCGTCGAGTTCGGCGTCGAGGACTACACGCGAGTCCAACACGCGCTTCCTGCTGGTCAACGACAACTGGCGCGGCCTCGTGCTCGACGGCTCGGACGCGCACAAGCGCTTGCTCGAGGGCCACCCGCACTCGGCTGGCGCCACGAGATCGACGCCGTGACCGCGTTCATCGACCGCGACAACATCAACCGCCTGATCGGGGGCGCCGGGATCGAGGGCGACATCGGGCTCCTGTCGATCGACCTCGACGGCAACGACCTCTGGATCCTCGAGGCGATCGACGTGGTCTCGCCACGGATCCTGATCCTCGAGTACAACGCGACGTTCGGGCCCGAGGCGGCGGTCACGGTCCCGTACGACCCGTCGTTCGTGCGCGGGGAGAAGCACTCGTCGAACCTCTACTGGGGCGCGTCGCTGGCCGCGCTCACGCGCACCGCGAAGGCCAAGGGGTTCGCGCTGGTCGGCTCGAACATCGCCGGCAACAACGCGTTCTACGTGCGCGACGACGTGGTCGGGAGGCTGCCGGTCCTGGAGGCGGCCGACGCGTGGCGCCCGAGCCGGTTCCGCGAGTCGCGCGGCCCGGCCGGCGAGCTGACCTACGTGTCGGACCGGACGGAGCGGCTGCGCCTGATGCGCGACATGCCGGTGCACGACCTCGACGCGGGCGGCACCGTGACCATCCGCGAGCGCTTCGGCGTCTAGCTCTCGACGAGCTGCACGAGCTCGACGACGCGCTGCGCATAGGTGTGCTCGCGCAGCGTGCGCGCCTGGCCGGCGGCGGCGATCGCGGCGCGCTCATCGTCGTGCTCGAGGTAGTGGCGCGCCTTCCCGAGCAGGTCGTCCGCGCCCGTGTAGGTGACGATCTCGACGCCGGGCTCGAACATCTCGTGCAGGTTCGGCGCCGCCTCCGTCAGCAGCAGCGCCCCGACGCCGGTCGCCTCGTAGAGGCGCATGTTGTTGGCGTTGCCCTCGGCGGCGGCGATGTGGCGGTTGAGCGTGACTCGCGACTCCGCGAGCAGCCGGTACATGTCGAGCCCCCACGCCTCGCCGCCGTGTGCGGCGGCGAGCGCCGACCCCGGAGGGAGCTGCTCGGCGCCGTAGCCGAAGGCCTCGAGCGTCAACTCTCCCGCCACGCGCTCGAGCAACGCCGCACCCTCGCCGTGCACGCGCGGGTCGACGCTGCCGACGAACGTGAGCGACCGCCGCCTGTCCGTCGCCTGGAGTCGGTCGAGGACCGCAGGATGGAACGCGAGTCGCAGGTACTCGCTCCGCACGCCGAGGGCTCGGAACCGCTCCACGAAGTGCGGGAATGACGTCAGGACGAGGTCGTGGCCGCGCACGCGCTCGTCGTCCGGCGACGGCGACGCGATCTGGCCGGCCACCAGGCGCCCGTCCGCCCGCAGGGCGTCAAGGTCGGAGCGCTCGAAGAACGACATGTCCTGGCAGAGCACGACATCGGCCTCGAAGTCCGCCACCTGCTCGCGCGCGATGCCGCGCAGCAGCTCGCCGCGGGCGCGCGCGCCGAAGCGGCCGGGCAGGCGCGCCGCGGCGCGGGCCGTGCGGGCGGCGCCGTGCTCCGCCGCCCAGCGCGCCTGGAGCGGTAGGCAGTTCGCCACCACCTCGGCGGCCTCGTGGCCTGCCGCGCGGAGTCCGGTCGAGAACGCGTCCGACGTGCCGAAGCAGCGCTCCATGAGCGAGGCGAGCTGGTCCTCGTACGGGCGCTCGGCCAGGCCGGGCCGGGCCCGGTAGTGCTCGTCGAGGAATGCGGCGTAGTAGGTGTCCACCACGAGGACGCGCATCAGAGGCGGCGCTCCAGCATCCCGGCGAGCGTGGCGATGCGGCCGCCGTAGCCGTGGTCGCGCAGCGTGCGCCGCCGGCCCGCGTCGGCCACCGCGCGGCGCTCGTCCTCGTGCTCGAGGTGGTGCCGCACCTGTCTGATCAGATCGTCGGCATCCGTGTACGCGAGCACCTCGCGATCCGGCTCGAACAGGTCCGGCAGGTTGTCGGCGGCCTCGGTCGCGAGCAGCGCGCCCATCCCGGTCGCCTCGAACAGCCGCATGTTGTTCGCGTTCCCCTCGGCGATGTCGCCGTGGCGGTTGATCGCGACCCTGGCGCGCGCCAGCACGCGGTACATGTCGAGCCCCCACGCCTCGCCGTGGTGGTTGCGCACGAGCGGCGAGTCGCGCGACAGGCGGTCGTCCACGTAGCCCCAGACCTCCATGCCGAGCTCGTCGGCCAGCCGCTCGAGCAGCGCAGTGCCGCCCTTGTGCACGGACGGGCGGTGGACGCCGCCGACGAAGACGACGGCATGCGGCCGGTCGCCGTCCGTGTCGACGTGGTCGAGCACCCGCGCGTCGAACCCGAGCGGCAGGTATTCCGCGTCGAGCCCGGCGGTGCGCAGGCGCGGCACGAAGTGCGGGAACGACGTGGCCACGAAGTCGAGCTCGGTGGCACGCGCGTCGCCCGGCGGCTGCGAGCCGAGCTGGGCCGCGACGCGGATGCCGCGCCGCCGCATTGCCGCGAGCTCGGGCGCCTTGAAGAACCAGAGGTCCTGGAGGTAGACGACATCGGGCTCGAACGCCTCGACCTGGGCGCGCGCGATCCGGTGCAGGACGCGGTCGCGCGGCAGCAGCCCGGCGGGCCCGGGCAGCCGTGCCGCCCGGGCGTTCGGTCCGAGCCGCAGGCCGTGCTCCCGCGCCCACGCGAGCTGCAGCGGAAGGCAGTTCACGACGATCTCGCTCGCCTCGTGGCCGAGCCCGTTCAGGTGGTGCGGGTAGATGCCCGTCGTGCCGAACCAGGTGCCGGTCAGCGAGGCGAGCTGCTCGTCGTACGAGCGCCCGTCGAGCCCCGGGTTCGCGCGGTAGTGGCGCGCCGCGAAGGCGGGGTAGTGGATGTCGACGACGAGTACGCGCACGCGGGCTGGCATGGTAGGCGGGGCGTTCTAGGATCAGCCCGCGTGAGAGCGGCGATCAACCGCGGCATCCAGGGCGGCCTGCGCCGGCTCGGCTACGAGCTCCACCCCTACGACCCGGATCCGGCGCCGGCCCAGGAGGACGTCCTGCGGGCGCGGCTGCTCGCGAGCGAGCGGGTCGACCTGCTGCTCGACGTCGGCGCCAACGAGGGTCAGTACGCCGTGAGGATGCGGCGCGCCGGCTTCCAGGGCCGCATCATCTCGTTCGAGCCGCTGTCCGGCGCGTTCGCCGCGCTCGAGCGGCGCGCCGGCGGCGACGCGCGCTGGGAGGCGCGCCGGCTGGCGCTCTCTGACGCCGACGGCACCGCCGAGATCCACGTCGCGGGCAACTCGACCTCGAGCTCGCTGCTCGACATGGGGGAGCGGCACCTCGCGAGCGCGCCCGAGTCGGCCTACGTGGGGACCGAGCAGGTCGACACCGCACGGCTCGACTCGCTGTGGGGCGAGCTCGGCGGCGACCGCGTCTTCCTCAAGCTCGACGTCCAGGGCTTCGAGATGCACGTGCTGCGCGGCGCCGAGCGGTCGCTCGGCGAGCTACGCGGCGTGCAGGCGGAGCTGGCTCTCGCGCACCTCTACGAGGGCGACTCGCCCTGGCGCGAGGTGGTCGACCATCTGGGCGGGCGCGGCTTCGAGCTGGCCGGGGTCGAGCCGGGCTTCGGCGACCCGGCCAGCGGCCGCATGCTCCAGTTCGACGGAGTGTTCCTGCGGTCGTGAAGCCGAAGCTGACGGTCATCACGCCCTCGTTCAACCAGGGTGCCTTCATCGAGCGCACGATCCGCTCGATCCTCGACCAGGGCTACGAGAACCTCGAGTACCTGATCGTCGACGGCGGCTCGACCGACGAGACGGTGGAGATCATCGAGCGCTACGACGACCGCATCGCGTGGTGGGTGAGCGAGTCCGACGAGGGCCAGACCGACGCGCTCAACAAGGGCCTGCGCCGCGCCACCGGCGACATCGTGGCGTACATCAACAGCGACGACTACTACCTCCCCGGCGCGTTCGACCACGTGGTGCGCGCGTTCGAGGAGCAGCCCGACGCGCGCTGGGTGGTCGGCGGGTGCCGGTTCGTGAACGCGGACGACAGCCTGCGCAACGTCTGGACGCCGGAGCTCCCGCAGCAGCGCCGCCACTGGTGGATGCTGAACCCCTGGGGCGTCCCCCAGCCCTCGTCGTTCTGGCGCCGCGACCTCTTCACCGAGCTCGGCCCCTTCCGCGAGGACATGCACTACGTGTTCGACACCGAGCACGCGCTGCGCTGCGCCTACGCGGGCCATATGCCCGCTCTGATCGACGCCGAGCTGTCGGTACGGGTCATCCACGAGGAGGCCAAGTCGTGGGATCGGCGCCCGTTCACCGAGGAGATGAAGCGCTTCGTCGGCCTCTTCGGGCCCTCGCTGACGCCTCGCGAGCGCGCCTTCCTGGCCGTCGACCGCGCGCTGATCGCGATCGGCTTCTACCGCGCCGCGAACGCGGTGACGCGCCGGCTCAGGCGGGCTTAGCCGCGTCGACGCACAGCACCGACCGGAGCTCTTCGGGCTCGTGGCGGTCGATGCCCCGCAGCAGCTCGTGGGCGCTCTCGCCGTAGGCCGCCTGGCGCACGTCCGCGAAGCCGGCGTCGCGCAGGAGAACGGCGAGGCTCTCGAAGTCGTAGATATGGCGGTGATCCCACGAGTAGAAGGCGTTGTTGAGCATGTCGCCGTGGGTCGCGGCCTCGTAGCCGTCGCGGCGATGGCGCTCGAGGACCGCGGGGTCGGCCTCGACATAGAGCACGCACTGCCCGCGCAGGTCCGGCGTCGTCGTGCGGATGACGCCGCCGGGACGGAGCACGCGGAACGCCTCGGCCAGGTAGCGCCGCGCCTCGTCGAGGGTCAGGTGCTCGATGAAGTGCTCGCTGTTGACCGCCTCCGCGCTGGCGCTCGCCAGCGGCCACGGCCGCGCGGCGTCCATGCCCAGGCACGTGTCGTCCGGGCGGAGGTCGAGGCTGAGCCAGCCGTCGAGATGGTTGCCCGACGCCCCCACGTTGAGCCGGAGGTCCGACCGCGACGCCGACAGCTCGCGCAGCCGCCGCCCGTCGCGGCGTGTGCGGGCTCTCCGCCAGGTCTCGTTGCGCGTCCGGTAGACGGTCTCGATCACCGGGCGCGCCCCTGGGACGCGCAGGATCTGCTGCTTGACGGCGGAAGCTGCCACCCAGAGATCGTAGGAGAGGGCAGCTAGCCTTCTCGCGATGACCGGCGCTCCCGCGGCAGCGGCGACATCCCCGACGGTGCTCATCCGGCCTCCCGCCGGCTGGGCGTCGCTGCGCCTCGCGGACCTGTGGGAGTACCGCGAGCTCCTGTACTTCCTGACCAAGCGAGAGCTCCAGGTCCGCTACAAGCAGAGCCTGTTCGGCGTGAGCTGGGCGATCCTGCAGCCGCTGGTCCTGACCTCAATCTTCGCCGTCTTCTTCGGGGTGCTCGCAGACGTGCCGTCGGAGGGACTGCCGTATCCGCTGTTCGCGCTCGCCGGCCTCGTCCCCTGGCTGTTCGTCTCCCAGACCGTCGCGCAGTCCGCGGGCAGCCTCGTCGGGGACTCGAACCTGCTGTCCAAGGTCTACTTCCCGCGGCTGGTGATCCCGCTCGCGAAGACGTTCGCCCTGCTGGTCGACCTTTTGATCGCCCTCAGCGTGCTCGTGGTGCTCGCGCTCGCGTACGGCGAGGTGCCGGGGGTCGAGGTGCTGCTGCTGCCCGGCTTCCTGCTGCTGGCGATCGTGACCGGCGCCGGGCTCGGGATCCTGCTCGCGGCGGTCAACGTCCAGTACCGGGACGTCGGCGTGGCGACGCCGCTGCTCGTGCAGGCCTGGCTCTTCGCCACGCCCGTGATCTACCCAGGCTCGCTCGTGACCGGCGCCTGGCAGTACCTGTTCGCCGTCAACCCGATGGTCTCGGTGGTGAGCGGGGTCCGCTGGACGCTGCTCGGGGCGCCCGCGCCCGAGCCCGCCGCGGTGGCCATCTCCGTCGCGGTCGCCCTCACGGTCCTCGCCGCCGGGATCGCCTACTTCCGGCGGACCGAGCTCTTCTTCGCCGACGTCGTATGAGCCGGGACGTGGTGGTACATGCGGACGGCGTGGGCAAGCGCTACGCGCTGGGGGAGCTCACCGGCGGCTACAAGCTGTTGACCGAGTCGCTCTCAGAGCGGATGCGCTCGCTGGGCCGGCGACGCCCGGAACGCGAGCCGTTCTGGGCGCTGCGCGACGTCGGCTTCGAGGTCGAGCGCGGCGAGACCTTCGGGATCATCGGCCACAACGGCGCCGGCAAGAGCACGCTGCTGAAGATCCTCTCGCGCGTGACACCGCCGACCGAGGGCGAGGTGCGGCTCGAAGGGCGGGTCGGGGCCCTGCTCGAGGTCGGCACCGGCTTCCACCCCGAGCTCACCGGCCGCGAGAACGTGTTCCTGAACGGCGCGATCCTCGGGATGACGCGCGCCGAGATCGCGCGCAAGTTCGACGAGATCGTCGATTTCGCCGAGGTCGAGCGGTTCATCGACACGCCGGTCAAGCGGTACTCGAGCGGCATGCAGCTGCGGCTCGCCTTCTCGGTGGCCGCGCACCTCGAGCCCGAGATCCTGATCATCGACGAGGTGCTGTCGGTCGGCGACCTCGCGTTCCAGGAGAAGTGCCTGGGCCGGATGGAGGCGGTGGCCGGCGAGGGCCGGACGGTGCTGTTCGTCAGCCACAACCTCACGGCCGTCTCGAGCCTGTGCCCGCGCTCGATGCTGCTCGAGTCGGGCGCCAAGGTGACCGAGGGCCCGACGACCGAGGTCATAGAGAGCTACGTGCGCAGCGTGGTGCGCGAGACCGGGACCTTGCTGACCGAGCGCACCGACCGCGGCGGCACGGGCGGCCTGCGCTTCTCGGAGGTCGCCTTCGAGTCGGGCGGCCGCGTGGTCGACAGCCCGGCGACCGGCGAGGACTTCGAGGTCGTGCTCCGCTACGAGACGGCCAGTGGCAAGCCGATCCGCAATCTCAACGTCGCCGTCCAGGTCCAGACGCTGCTCGGCGACGTGATGGTGCAGTTCTACACGCAGACCGCGGGCGTGCTGATCCGCGAGGCGCCGGCCGTCGGCGAGGTGCGGTGCCTCGTCCCGCGCTGCCCGCTCCCGCCCGGCCAGTACACGATCACGCTGTGGGCCGACCAGGGCGGCGACCCGCTCGACTGGATCCAGCGGGCGTGCGAGCTCACCGTCCGCGAGGGCGACTACTTCGGCAGCGGCCAGGAGCAGCGGCCGAGCCACCAGTCCGTGCTCGTCGACCACCAGTGGTCGGTGCTCGGAGCCGACGGGTCGCCCGCGGTCGAGGCGAGCCGGGCCGAGGCCGGCACGACATGACCGATCTCGCGGCGCGGGTCTGGCGCGCGTTCGACGCCGTCGTCCTGTGGCGGCTGCGCCGCTGGCGAGACCGGCTGGTCGAGCAGGCCCCGGCCGTCGGAGAGCGTCTCTATCGCGGCGCGGACGCCGCCGCGAACCTGCCGTTCCGGTCGGAGCAGATCGACCTGCCGGGGACGCTCGTCGCCGGCGACGTCCGGCTCGACGTGGCCGGCGACCTCGCGGCGTACACCGGGTTGTCGCGGGACGTGGTCGAGCACGAGCTGCGCACGCGCACCGGCGCTTCGTTCCGCGCCGAGTGGCACGCCACGGCGCCGCACCTGCGACAGGACCGCTGGTTCTATCTGAGCTCGAAGACCTACCTGTTCGCCAACGCCGTGCACTTCCCCGACACGTCGTTCGTCGACCACTACGTGCGCCCGCACGTCCCGGCCGAGGCGCGGGTACTGGACTTCGGCGCAGGCACCGGGAACCTGGCCCTGCTGCTGGCCGCCGCGGGGATGCGGGTCACGGTGTCGGAGCTCAACGCGCTGCAGCGTGACTTCATCCGCTTCCGGGTGGCGCGCCACGGGCTGGGTGAGCGGGTCGAGGTGGTGGACCCGTGGTCGGACCTGCCCCCGGCGGGCTTCGGGGCCGTGGTGGCCGTGGACGTGCTGGAGCACCTGCCGGATTGCCGCTCGGTCCTCGAGCACGAGCTGCTCCCCGCGCTGGCGCGCGACGGCGTGCTGGTGGAGAACAGCCCGTTCGTCGTCAACACGGCCAACCCCATGCATCACGAGGACTTCGGGTTCGAGCCGTTCATGGACCGGGCCGGGTTCGCCGTCGCGGCCAACGGCGGTGACGGCACCCGCGTATGGCGCCGGCGCAGCTGATGAACGAGGCCTACGAGCCGCGCCCGCAGGTGCCGCCCGAGCACTACTGGTCGCGGGCCTACAACTCCAAGGAGCGCACCTGCTCCTACTGGCACCAGGTCGACGAAGTGCTCGCCCTCGAGGCCCGCACGGTCCTCGAGGTCGGGCCGGGCGGCGGGCTCGTGACGGAGTGGTTGCGCCGGGCCGGCATGCAGGTGACCACGCTCGACATGGATCCGGGCCTCGGCGCGGACGTGGCCGGGTCGGTGACCGACATCCCGCTCGAGGACGGCTCGTTCGACGCCGCGCTCTGCTCCCAGGTGCTGGAGCACCTCCCGTTCGAGGACGCCGAGCGGGCGCTGGCCGAGCTCGCGCGCGTCTCGCGGATCGGCGCGGTGGTCTCGGTGCCCGACGCGACGCCCTGGGCCGGGAAGGCCTACCCGCTGTACTTCCCGGGCTGGTACCTCGACGAGCTGAGAGCCCGCCTTCCGGACTCCCGGAAGCGGCTCGTCCGCGAGCTCGCCACGCGGCGCATGCGCCTCCGCGACTGGCTCTTCCTGCGCTTCGTACCGCCGCAGTGGTCGCTCGGCGGCCGCACGCTGGAGCCTCGGCTGCCGATCCCGCGCGGCGCATGGAGGCCCGAGCCCGGCAGCCAGCACTTCTGGGAGGTCGGCGCCGAAGGCGCGCCGCTCGAGCGGCTGCTGGCCGCCGTGCGGGCCGCCGGCTTCGCCGTCGAGCGGACGTATCGCGTCCCCGAGAACCCCTGGCACCGCTTCATCGTGCTGCGCAAGCGCGCATGAGGCTCTCCGTCATCACGCCGTCGTTCGGCTCGGGCCGCTTCCTGGCGGAGACGCTCGACAGCGTCGCCGCGCTGCGCACCCCGCACGAGCACCTCGTGATCGACGGCGGCTCGGACGACGGCACGGTCGAGCTGCTGCAGGGGCGCGACGATCCCGACCTGACGTGGGTGTCGGAGCCGGACCGCGGGCAGACGCACGCGGTGAACAAGGGGCTCGAGCGCGCGACCGGCGAGCTCTGCGCCTGGCTGAACGCCGATGACGCCTACAACCCCGAGGAGGTCGACCGCGCGGTGGCGGTGCTCGCCGAGAACCCGGACGTCGACCTGCTCTACGGAGGCATCCAGTTCACCGACGAGCACCTGCAGGTCAAGCGGACCTACGTGCCGGCCGCCCCGAGCTTTCACCGCTACCTCTTCTTCGGCGACTACATCCCCACGCCGACGTTCATCTTCCGCCGCTCGCTGCTCGCGGGCTCCGGGCTCCTCGACGAGCGCTGGGTGGACGCCGCCGACTACGACTTCTACCTGCGCCTGATGCACGGGCGGCGCGTGCACCGCTTCCCCGAGCCGCTCGTCCGCTTCCGGTACCACGCCGGCTCGAAGACCGGCAACGACCCGATGAAGGCGCAGGACGAGGCGATGCGGATCCGGCTCATGTGGGCGCGCAACGCCCGGGACCGGGCGATCATGCAGGGCTTCGACTCGCTCAAGCGCGCCGTGCTGCCACGCATCTCCGGCTGGCCCGAGCCCTACGGCCGGCTGCGCTCCGACTAGCCGATCCCCTCGTGGCTGTAGCGGGTGACCTTGCCCGCGAGCTGGTCCTCGAGCGCGCTCACGTCGGCGTCGACCATGATCCGCACGAGCTCCTCGAAGCCCACCTTGGGCTGCCAGCCGAGCCGCTCTCGCGCCTTGCTCGCGTCGCCCAGGAGCACGTCGACCTCGGCCGGGCGGAAGTAGCGCGGGTCGATCTCGACGTGCTGCTCCCAGTCGAGCCCGGCGTGCGCGAACGCGTGCTCGAGGAACTCGCGCACGCGAGTGGGTCTCGCCGGTGGCGATGACGTAGTCGTCGGGCTCGTCGGCCTGGAGCATCATCCACATCGCCTCGACGTAGTCGGCGGCGTAGCCCCAGTCGCGCTTGGCGTCGAGGTTGCCGAGGTACAGCTTGTCCTGCAGCCCGTGCTTGATGCGGGCGACGGCGCGCGTGATCTTGCGCGTGACGAACGTCTCGCCGCGGCGCTGGGACTCGTGGTTGAAGAGGATCCCGTTGCAGGCGAACATGCCGTACGCCTCGCGGTAGTTGACCGCGGCCCAGTACGCGGCCACCTTGGCCACGGCGTACGGGCTGCGCGGATGGAACGGCGTGTCCTCCGCCTGCGGCGGCGGCGCCGCGCCGAACATCTCGCGACGAGGACGCCTGGTAGAAGCGCGTGCGTGACGCCCGACTCGCGGATCGCCTCGAGCAGGCGCAGCGTGCCGGCGCCCGTGACGTCGAACGTGTACTCCGGGATGTCGAACGAGACGCGCACGTGGCTCTGCGCGCCCAGGTTGTAGATCTCGTCCGGCTGGAGCTCGTAGATGAGCTTGGTCAGGGCGACGGGGTCGCTGAGGTCGCCGTAGTGCGTGAACAGGCGCACGCCCGTGCTCGTGGGGATCCCGGTAGAGGTGGTCGATCCGGTCGGTGTTGAAGCTCGACGAGCGGCGGACGATCCCGTGCACCTCGTAGCCCTTCTGCGAGCAGCAGCTCGGCCAGGTACGACCCGTCCTGGCCGGAGATGCCGGTGACCAGCGCCTTTCGCGGTTGTGAATCCGTCATCGCGCCAGAGGATGGCATCACCTGGGCCGCAGCTCCCAGGCAGGGAGGTCGCCGACGTCCACGGGGACGGCCGTGTGCGTCTGCTTCCAGAGCGCCTCGATCGCGCCGGCCGCGTGCGCACCCAGCCGGCCCGCGAGGCACCTCGCCGGCGGCCCTTGCGGACCTCGGCCAGGGCGCCGCGGAGATCGACCTGCCCGGCCGCCACGAACACGATCGGCACCGCGCCGAAGCGCTCGAACACCTCCTGCCAGCGCCGGTTCTCGAACTCGGTGTCGATCCGGTGGAAGAGGTGCAGGTCGCCGTCGAGCGGGCCGTCGGCCGACAGGTCGTGGACCACGCACTCGGCCTCGGCGAAGATCGGCTTCAGCCGCTCGACCGTGGCCTGCGCGTAGTCGGTGACGACCAGGTCGCGCTGCGGGGCGACCCGCTTGAGCCAGCACTCGAGCGTGGCGCCGCCGGCGCCGTACGAGACGACCTTCCGCGGCCCCGAGGCGCCCGAACACCTCGTCGAGCCGCCGCGCCCGCGCCTCGAGCTCGGGGTGCTCGTCGGCGGTCCGCTCCCACTGCTCGCGCGTCTCGGCGAGCGCGAACGCGCCGCTCGTCTGCGTCCGCAGCGCGTCCCAGGCCTCGGGGCGCACGAGGTCGTCACCGACCACCGCGCGGTCGGCCCCGAAGTCGAAGTGATGGCGGACTGTGAGGCGCACGCTCTAAGTTCCTCCCGCGATGGCCAACGACGACGTGACGGCAGTCATCGCCTGCTTCAACTATGGACGCTATCTGCGCGAGGCCGTCGACAGCGTGCTCGCCCAGGGGGCGCGGGTGGTGGTGGTCGACGACGGCTCGACGGACGCGGAGACGCACGCCGTGCTCGATTCGCTGCCGGCGGAGGTGGAGGTGGTGCGCCAGGAGAACCGCGGCGTGTGCGCCGCCCGCAACGCGGGGCTGGCCCGGCGTCGGGACGCCGTACGCGATCGTCGTCGACGCCGACGACCGCCTCGCCCCCGGCGCGCTGGACGCCATGCGGGCGCCGCTCGAGGCCGATCCGCGGCTCGGGTTCGCCTACGGCACCATGCGCTTCTTCGGCGCGTGGGAGGGCGAGCTGCGCTTCCCCGACTACGACGCCTACCGGCTGCTGTACCGGCACACGATCGGCCTCTCCGCCCTGATGCGCCGCGAGCTGATCGAGGACACCGGCGGCTTCGACCCGGCCTTCGAGACCTACGAGGACTGGGAGCTGTGGCTGAACGCCCTCGCGCACGGGTGGCGCGGCCGGCGCGTCGACGCGGTCACCCTCGACTACCGCCGCCACGCCGCGACGTCGAAGCAGGGCGAGGACCGCCGGCGCTACCGCCGCCATTACGCCGCCCTGCGGCGCAAGCACGCGGCGCTCTACGCCCGCGCCGGCGAGCTGGCGCGCGAGGGCCGCGTGGGACCGCTCCAGCGCGCGGTGCATCGCTGGTTCTGGGGCGCGCGGCCGGTTCCCGCGCGGCTGGAGGCCTTCGTGCACCGGCGCCTCTTCGCGCGGAGCGGCTGACCCGGGCGCTATCCTCGGCCCGCCTGCGGTCGAGCGGCGCAACTTGCTGTGCGCTCGGCCGTTGACGCTGGCAACACGCATGGGCAGATTCAGCAATTCAAAGAAGCTGGCCGTCGTCCCGGCCTACAACGAGGCCCAGTCGGTCGGCACCGTGGTCCGCAAGCTGCAGACCCACGCCCCCGGCTACGAGGTCCTCGTCGTCGACGACGGCTCCACCGACGCCACGGCCCGCATCGCCCAGGACGCCGGCGCGCGCGTGCTGCGGCTTCCGTTCAACCTCGGCATCGGCGGCGCCGTGCAGGCGGGCTTCCGCTATGCGCTCGACAACGGCTACGACTTCGTCGTCCAGGTGGACGGCGACGGCCAGCACGATCCGAGCGAGATCCGGCGCCTGGAGGAGGCGATGCGCCGCGAGCGCGTCGACATGGTCTGCGGGTCGCGGTTCCTGACCAACAACCACAAGTACCCGGCGCCGATCAGCCGCCGCACCGGCATCCACCTCTTCGCCTTCCTCCTGTCGCGCTTCGTCGGGCAGCGCGTCAGCGACCCCACGTCCGGCTTCCGGCTCTACAACCGGCGCGGGATCTCGGTCTTCGCCCGCGACTACCCGCACGACTATCCCGAGGTCGAGGCGGTGCTGATGGTGCACTGGCACCGGCTCCGGATGTGCGAGGAGCCCGTGCGGATGCTCACGCGCAACGGCGGAGTGTCGTCGATCACCGGCTCCGGCAAGTCGGCGTACTACATGGCGAAGGTCCTGCTGGCGATCTCCGTGGGCGTGGCGCGCCGGCGACACGCCGTAGAGCCCGGCGACGAGGCGCCCGTCGCGGCGGCGCACGGGATCTGATGGACACACGGCTCCAGATCGTCGCGATCACCGCCGCCGCGGCGCTGCTGGTCGTGCTGCTCGAGCTGGTCCGCCAGCGGCGACTGCTCGAGCGCTACGCGCTGCTGTGGCTCTTCAGCGCCTTCGTCCTTCTGGGCCTGTCCGTCTGGGGCGGGCTGCTCGAGGCCGTCGCCGGCGTGATCGGCGTCGCCTATCCGCCGAACGCGCTCTTCCTGGTCGCCTTCGGCTTCGTGATGGTGCTGCTGCTGCACTTCTCGCTCGCGGTCTCCCGGCTGTCGGATCAGAGCAAGGTGCTCGCGCAGCGGCTGGCCCTGCTGGAGGAGCGTCTCCACCGGCACGAAGCGGCCGCCGCCGAGCGGGAGCGGGACGAGCCGTCGCTCGAGCTCGACGAGCTCGAAAGCCTGCGACGCGCTAGCGCAGGAGGACGTATCTAGAATGCCCCGCGTGGACCGGCCAGGCACATTGATCGGCCAGCCCGCCGACGCGCCCGCCGGTCGCGCCGCCGACCGCGGAGGTTCTCGGCGTGCCGCTCGCGCTGACGGACTACGAGGGCACGCTCGACTGGATCGACGACAGGTGGCCCGCGGCCGCCGCGGCTACGTCTGCGTGGCGTCGACGCACCTCGTCATGGCGACCGCCGAGGATCCCGAGCTGCGCGCCGCCGTGCTGGGGTCCGACTTGACGGTCCCCGACGGCCAGCCGCTGGTCTGGGCGCTGAACCTGCTCGGCCACCCGCTCGACGAGCGCGTCTACGGACCGGACCTGATGGACCGCGCCTGCGAGCGCGCGGCGCGCACCGGCCGCCGCATGTACCTCTACGGCGGACGCACGCACGGCGCGCTGGTCCAGCTCACCCGCAATCTGCGGCTGCGGCATCCCGGGGCTCAAGATCGTCGGCGGCTACGCGCCGCCGTTCCGTCCCCTCACGGCGGACGAGGAGGAAGGCCGTCGTCGCCGACATCGCGCGCTCGGGCGCGGAGGTCGTATGGCTCGGCATCGGGGTCCCGAAGCAGGAGAAGTGGATGGCGGCGATGACCGCCCGGCTGCCGGGCTGCGTGCTCGTCGCCGTCGGCGCCGCGTTCGACTTCCACGCCGGCCTGATCCCGCAGGCCCCGCGGTGGATGCAGCGGAACGGGCTCGAGTGGCTGTTCCGGCTCGCGCACGAGCCTCGCGGCTGTGGCGGCGCTACCTGCGCTACAACCCGCGCTTCGTGGTCGGCTTCGCCCGCCAGTGGGCGCGGGAGCGCCTGCTCCGCCGCCATACGTGAGCCGCGCCCTGGTCACGGGCGGCGCAGGCACGATCGGGGCCGCGGTGGTGCGGCGGCTGCTCGGCGACCCGGACTTCGAGATCCGCGTCTCCGACCGGCGCCCGGCGCCGGACTGGATGCGCGAGGGCGCCGGGGTCCACGCCGGCGACCTGCGGGACGCCCGGCCGAGGCGCAGCGCGCGATCCGCGGCTGCACGCACGTCATCCACCTGGCCGGCGCCGACGGGCCGTTCACGCAGGCGGAGGTCGACCTCGCCCTCCTGCGGGCGGCGGTCGACGAGGGCGTCGAGCGCTTCACCTACGCGTCATCGAGCCGGGCGGGCGAGCTCACCTGCCGCGCCGCGCATGACGAGCTCGGCCTGCCGTTCACCATCTGCCGGACCTTCGGCCTCGGGACCTGCGCGCCGACGCATCCCGACGACATCGCCGACGGCGTGGTGACCGCGACGGCCCACCCGGCCGGGCTGAACGAGGACTTCGACATCGCGACGAGCGAGGTGCTGCCGGTCGAGGAACTCGAGCTCGAGCAAGCCAGCGTCATCCGGCCGTCGACCGAGAAGGCCGAGCGGCTGCTCGGCTGGCGGGCGCGGTACGGAGCGAGAGAGGGGATCGAGGCTTGGCTCGCCGCGCGCTGATCACCGGCATCACCGGCCAGGACGGCTCCTACCTCGCGGAGCTGCTGCTCGAGAAGGGGTATGAGGTACACGGCCTCGCCCGCCGCTCGGCGGCCGAGACGCCCGGCATCACGCTCCACCAGGGCGACCTGCTCGACGACCACTCGCTGGTCGACGCGCTGCGCGCCGCGCAGCCCGACGAGGTCTACAACCTCGCCGCCATGTCGGACGTCGCCGTCTCGTGGACCCAGCCGACGCTGACCGCGGAGTTCGGCGCCGTCGGCGTGACGCGGCTGCTCGAGGCGCTGCGCGACGTCTGCCCCGAGGCGCGCTTCTACCAGGCCTCGTCGAGCGAGATGTTCGGCAAGGTCCGCGAGGTGCCGCAGACCGAGGCGACGCCCTTCTACCCGCGCTCGCCGTACGGCGTCGCCAAGGCGTACGGCCACCACATCACGGTCAACTACCGCGAGACGTACGGCATGCATGCGAGCAGCGGAATCCTCTTCAACCACGAGTCCGAGCGCCGCGGGGTCGAGTACGTGACCCGCCGCATCACCTGGCACGCGGCCGCGATCAAGCTCGGGCAGGCGGACGAGCTGCGGCTCGGCAACCTCGACGCGCGGCGCGACTGGGGCTACGCGAAGGACTACGTCGAGGCGATGTGGCTGATGCTGCAGCAGGACCGCGCCGACGACTACGTGATCGCCACCGGGGTCACGCACTCCGTGCGCGAGTGCGCCGACCTGGCGTTCGAGCGTGTCGGGCTGCGCGCCGACGACCACATCGTCGTCGACGAGGCGCTCAAGCGGCCGTCCGAGGTCGAGGCGCTGGTCGGCG
Source organism: uncultured Solirubrobacteraceae bacterium (assembly GCA_963835525.1). Classification (GTDB taxonomy): domain Bacteria; phylum Actinomycetota; class Thermoleophilia; order Solirubrobacterales; family Solirubrobacteraceae; genus DASSUW01. The sequence goes on along the minus strand of CAWIFM010000003.1, from coordinate 880,368 downwards.
ACGCGTCGAAGGCGCGGCGGGTGCTCGGCTGGGAGCCGCGGACGAGCTTCGACGAGCTGATCGCGCTGATGGTCGACGCGGACCTGGCGCTGCTCAGCGCCAGCGCTCCAGCAGCTCGTCGTCCGTGACCTCGCGCACCTGGCGCGCGGGCACGCCGACCATGAAGGCGCGCGGCGGCACGTCCTTGGTGACGACCGCGCCGGCGGCCACGAACGCCTCCTCGCCGATCTCGACCCCGGGCACGAGCACGGCGCCGCCACCGATGCGGGCGGCGCGGCGGATCGTGGCGCCGCGCAGCGCGTAGTCGGCGCCGTGACGGCCCATCGTGTCGTCGTTGGTCGTGGAGGCGCCGGGGCCGAGGAAGACGTCGTCCTCGACGATGCTGAACGCGGTCACGTAGACCTGCGACTGGACCTTGACGCGGGCGCCGAGGCGTACGTCGTTGTCGATGCCGGCGCCGCGGCCGACCACCGTCCGCTCGCCGACCGTGGTGCGCTCGCGCACCTGCGCCTGGTCGCCGACGATGCAGCCGTCGCCGATCTCGCTGCCGGCGTAGACCACCGCGCCCGCACAGACGGTCACCCGCTCGCCGATCCGCAGCGGCTCGAGCTCGGGCGCCGGCCGGCCGGCCAGCTTCGGCCGCTTGCCGAGCACCACGCCGTCCTCGATCACGCAGCCGGCGCCGATGCGGGTGCCGTCGTGCACGACCACGTGGGCGCCGAACACGACGCCCTCGCCGATGTCGACGCCGTCGCCGAGAACGAGGCCGGCGTCGTCGCTCATAGGGCGATGGCGCGGGCGAGACCTTCGCGGCGGGAGCCGTCGAGCGAGCGCTGCAGCGCCTCCAGCACCCGCACGACGCGCAGGCCGGCCGCTCCGTCGGAGATCGGCAGCGTGCCCTCGCGCACCGCGCGCACGAAGTGCTCGCACTCGAGCCGCAGCGGCTCGGCGGTCGAGATCCGCGGGCTCCAGATGTCGCCCGAGTGAGCGAGGTACTCGTCGTCGAAGCCCTTGTCGTAGACGGCGATCTTGCCCTCGGTCGCCATGTCGTCGAAGGTCGCCATGCGCGACTCGCCGACGACGGTGAAGCGGCGCTCCTTGTGCGGGTCCAGCCAGGACAGGTGCAGGTGGGCGGCCAGGCCGGAGGGGAAGCGCAGGAAGCAGAACACGACGTCCTCGACGCCCTCGCGCATGTAGCTCTCGCCGCGCGCCTCGACCTCGTACGGCTCCTCTCCTGCCAGGCGCAGCAGCACCGAGACGTCGTGGGCGCCGAGCGACCAGAGCGCGTTCTCGTCGGCGCGCAGCTGGCCGAGGTTGAGGCGGTTGCCGTAGATGTAGAGCACGCGGCCGAGCTCGCCGCCGTCGATCAGCTCCTTGAGCCTGACCACGCCGGGGTGGTACTCGAGCAGGTGGCCGACCATCAGCGTCTTCCCGGCGTCGGCCGCCGCCGCCACGACCGCCTCGGCGTCGGCGGTCGACTGGGCCATCGGCTTCTCCACGAAGCAGTGCTTGCCGGCCTGCAGGACGCGCAGGGCGAGCGCCGCGTGGGTCGGGACCGGGGTGGCCAGAGCGATGGCTTCGACCGTGTCGTCGGCCAGCACCTCGTCGAGATCGCCTGTGAACCGCGCCCCGGGGAACGACGGCTTCAGGCGCTCGCGGTGCGCCTCCGACGGATCGCAGCACCAGGCCAGCTCGACGCCCTCGAGCGCGGCCAGGTTCCGCGCGATGTTGGGACCCCAGTAGCCGAGGCCCGCGACGGCTACGCGCATCGGCCGGAGTCTAGTGTCGCCGCCAGCGCGTCCAGTACGAGGTCCTGCTGCTCGTCGGTCATCGTCGCGTACAGCGGCAGCGTGATCGCGTGGGCCGCGTACGCCTCGGTCAACGGCAGCTCGAGCGCGCCGTCGGCGTAGATCGAGAAGCGGTGCGCGGGCGGGTAGTGCAGGCTGGTCTGGATGCCGCGCTCGTGCAGCTCATGGCGGACGGCGTCGCGGTCGAGCCCGGGATCGAGCACGGCGGTGAAGATGTGGTGGGCGGGGGCGGCGGTGGGCGCGATCCGCGCGGGCAGCCGCTCGCGGTAGCGGGCGTCGAGCTCGCGGCGGCGGGCGGTCTCGCGGTCCAGGCGGGCGAGGCCCGCGGTGGCGAGCATGGCGCGGGGCTCGTCGATGCGGTAGTTGAAGCCGCGCGCGACGACGTCGTAGCCGGCGGCGTGGCCGCGGTGGCGGTCCCAGGTGAGCGTGGTCATCCCGTGCGAGCGCAGCAGCCGCATGCGCTCGGCCAGCTCGTCGTCGTCGGTCACGACGGCGCCGCCCTCGCCGACCGCGAGGTTCTTGTTGGAGAAGAACGAGAACGCTCCCGCGGCGCCGAAGGTGCCGAGGTGGCGGCCCTCGTGGCGCATGCCGATGGCGTGCGCCGCGTCCTCGAGCAGGGTCAGGCCGCGGGCGGCGGCCAGCTCGCGCAGGTCGGCGATCTCGCCGGGGTGGCCGCCGTAGGCGACGGTCATGATCGCCCGCGTGCGCGGCGTGATCGCGGCCTCGACGGCGGCGACGCCCGGCCACGGTGTCTCGAGGCCGGCGATGTCGGCGAAGACCGGCGTCGCGCCCGTGTAGGCGATCGCGTTGACGCTGGCCACGAAGGTGAGCGAGGGCACGACCACCTCGTCGCCGGGGCCGAGCCCGGCCGCCAGGCAGATCAGGTGCAGCGCGGCCGTGCCGTTGGCGGTCGCGAGCGCGTGGCGCGCCCCCGTGTAGTCCGCCAGCGCCTGCTCGAACTCGGCTGTCCGCGGGCCCATGCTCAGCCAGCCGGAGCGGTAGACGTCGGCGACCGCCGCGACGTCCTCCTCCGGAACGACCACGTCCGCGAGCGGGACCTGCCAGGCGGGCACGGCCTGAGCGTATAGCCTGACCGGCCGATGAGAGCCGTGGTCCTCGCAGGTGGATTCGGGATGCGGCTGCGGCCGTACACCACCATCCTCCCGAAGCCGCTCCTGCCGATCGGCGACCGGCCGATCCTCGAGATCATCCTGCGCCAGCTCGCCGAGGCGGGCTTCACGAAGATCGACCTCTGCGTCGGCCATCTGGGCGAGCTGATCCGGGTCTACTTCAGCGAGGGCACGGTGATGCCCGAGGGCCTCGAGCTCGACTGGCACTGGGAGCCGGGGGAGCCGCTCGGCACCGCGGGCGCGCTGCGCGTCGTCCCCGGGCTCGACGGCACCTTCCTGGCCATGAACGGCGACATCCTCACGACGCTCGACTACCGGGCGCTGGTCGACCACCACCAGTCGAGCGGCGCCGCGCTGACGATCGCCGTCCAGGGCAAGCGCGTGGAGGTGGACCTCGGGGTGCTCGAGCTCGACGGCGAGCGCGTGACCGGCTACCGCGAGAAGCCCACCCTCAGCTACGACGTGAGCATGGGCGTCTACGTCTACGAGGCGCGCGCGCTCGAGCACCTGCCTGACGGGCCGTGCCAGTTCCCAGACCTCGTGCAGCGGCTGCTGGCGGCGGGAGAGACCGTCTGCGCCCACCGGTCCGACGCGTCCTGGTTCGACCTCGGGACGGTCTCCGAGTACGAGCGCGCGGTCGCCGAGCTCGAGCTGCACGACTCGTGAGCGGCTTCTGGGAGGGCCGCCGGGTGCTCGTGACCGGGCATACCGGCTTCAAGGGCGCGTGGCTGGCGCTGTGGCTGCACCGGCTTGGCGCGCAGGTGACGGGGTTCTCGTCGGCGCCTCCCACCACGCCGTCGCTGTTCGAGGCGGCGCGGGTCGGCGAGCTGGTCGAGGACGTCCGCGTCGACGTGCGCGACGCGGAGGCGGTCGCCGCCGCGGTCACCGCGGCGCGCCCCGAGGTCGTCTTCCATCTCGCGGCGCGGGCGATCGTGCGCGCCGCGCTCGAGGACCCGGCCGGCACCTACGCGGTCAACGTGCTCGGCACCGCGCACGTGCTCGACGCGGCGCACGACGCCGCGGTCGTGTGCGTGACGAGCGACAAGTGCTACGCGCCGGGGCCGGGCCCGCACCGCGAGGGCGACCCGCTCGGCGGCCGTGATCCCTACTCCTCCTCCAAGGCCGCCCAGGAGCTGGTGGCGGCGGCCTACCGCGACTCGCTCGGCGCACGCGTGGCCACGGCGCGGGCAGGCAACGTGATCGGCGGAGGCGACTGGGGCCGCGATCGGCTGCTGCCCGACCTTGCGCGGGCGCGCGAGACCGGTGAGCCGGTGGTGCTCCGCCACCCGGACGCGGTGCGCCCGTGGCAGCACGTGCTCGACCCGCTGGCCGGCTACCTGGCGCTGGCCGAGCGCCTCCACGGCTCGGCCGAGTGGGCGGCGCCGTGGAACTTCGGGCCGGAGGACTCGCGCCCGGTGGGCTGGGTGGTCGAGTGGGTGCGCGAGCGCTGGGGGCTCGACGTGCGCGTCGACGACCCGGGCGACGGCGTGGAGGCTCCAGAGCTGCGGCTCGACGCCTCCGCGGCGCGCGAGCGGCTGCAATGGCGCCCTCAGATGGACGCCGGGGCCGCGCTCGCCGCTACCGTCTCCTGGTACGACCAGGTCCGCTCGGGCGCCGACCCGCGGACCGTGACCTTCACGCAGATCGAGGAACTGACTTGAGCATCGGCATCGTGGGACTCGGCTACGTCGGCCTGCCGCTGGCCGTCTCCTTCGCGGAGGCGGGCGAGCAGGTCATCGGCGTCGACGTCGACCGCGAGCGCGTCGCGGCGCTGTCGAGCGGCCGCTCGCCGATCGAGGACGTCTCGGACGAGACCCTTCAGCGCGTGCTCGGCTCGTGCCACTTCACCACGCGCGCCGTCGAGCTGCACGAGGCCGAGGCGATCCTCGTCTGCGTCCCGACGCCGCTCACCCGCAACCGCGAGCCCGACCTCGGCCCGCTGCTGGCCGCGACCCGCGCGCTGGCGGACGTGGTGCGGCGCGACCAGGTGATCGTCCTCGAGTCGACCACCTTCCCGGGCACGACACGCGAGCACCTGGTGCCGCTGCTCGAGGAGTCTGGGCTGCGGGCGGGCGAGGACTTCGCGCTCGCCTTCTCGCCCGAGCGCGTCGACCCGGGTCGCACCGACTACACGATCCGCACCACGCCGAAGGTGGTGGGCGGCCTGACGCCGCACTGCACCGAGCGCGCCGCCGCGGTCTACGCGCGCGTCTGCGACCACCTCGTGCCGGTCACCACGCCCGAGGTGGCCGAGCTCTCGAAGCTGCTCGAGAACATCTACCGCTCGGTCAACATCGCGCTCGTCAACGAGATGGCGCGGCTGGCGGACCGCATGGGGATCGACATCTGGGAGGTCATCGACGCGGCCGCCACCAAGCCGTTCGGCTTCACGCGCTTCGATCCCGGACCCGGCATGGGCGGCCACTGCCTGCCCGTCGACCCGTTCTACCTCGCGTGGAAGGCGCGCGAGTACGACCTCTCGGCCGAGTTCATCGAGCTGGCCGGCAAGGTCAACCAGTCGCAGCCGTACTTCTGCGTGGAGAAGGCCGAGCGCACGCTCAACGACGGCGGCAAGCCGGTCCGCGGCTCGAAGATCCTCATCCTCGGGGTGTCGTACAAGGGTGGCGTCGGCGACATACGCGAGTCGCCCGCGCTGAAGATCATCGAGCTGCTGCGGGCACGCGGCGGCGAGGTCGTCTACCACGACCCGCACGTGCCCGAGCTGGCCGAGCTGGGGCTGCGCAGCGTCGGGCTCGACGAGGGGCTGGACGGCGCCGACCTGGCCGTGATCGTCACCGCGCACCCGTCGGTCGACCACGGGCGGGTGGTCGAGCGGGCGTCGCAGGTGCTGGATCTGCGCGGGACGACGCGGCATCTGGGTGTGCCGCAGCTGTAGCGCGGGCGAACGTCAACCCCGGCTGGGTAGGGCGGCGGGGAGGTCGGCGTGGCGGTTTCCTCGAAGCGTCCTGCCCTGGGGTCGTATAGCGACCCTAGAACAGGATGCTTCGCCGAAATCCGCCGCGCGGCCGGCTCACCAGCTCCCCTACCCAGCCGCAGTTCGCTCGTCGTACAGCTCGCGTAGCTGCGACGCGACCACCTGCGGCGCGTACCGCGCCCGCGCAAGCTCCAGCGAACGTTCGCCGGCCTCCGCGTCACCGAACAGCGCCCGCACCCGCTCGGCCAGCGCCCCCACGTCCCCCGGCGGATACAGCCCCTCTCCCGGCACCGCCTCCGCCAGCCCGCCGGCGCTCGACGCCACGACCGGCAGCCCCGCCGCCACGGCCTCCAGCGCCGCCAGCGGCAGGATCTCCGCGTAGCGCGACGGCACGATGGCGAGCGCCGCCTCGCGCCGCAGCCGCGCCAGCTGCGAAGCGCTCATCTGCCCGACGAACCGCACGTCGCCGCCCAGCGCCCGCAGCTCGTCGAGCTGCGGCCCGTCGCCGGCCACCACGAGCGGCACGCCGGCCGCCGCGCAGGCCCGGACGGCGTCCTCGAAGCCCTTCTCCGGCGTCAGGCGCCCGGCGGCCAGCGCGAAGCGGCCCGAGGAAGCGGTCGACGCCGCAGCGATCGAGCGCTGGACCGAGGGCACGACGCGCGCCCGCCCGCCCAGCGGCGCCCCCAGCTCCTCCAGCCGGCCGAGGGCGAACTCGCTCGGGACCGCGAAGGCGTCGACAGACTCCGCCAGCCGCCGCTGCCAGAGCGCCAGCGACGCCCCGTAGACCAGCGACTCGGCGCGCGAGCCGCGGCAGTTCAGCCGCACGCCCGGCAGCGTGTTGCGCCCGTGGCAGCGCGTGCAGTCCGCGCCGCGCGTGAAGCACGTCCCGATCGCGCAGACGAGCCGGTAGTTGTGCAGGTGCAGCACCACGCGCGCCCCGGCCTCGCGGGCGGCCGCCAGCGCGCGCCAGCCGAACGCCGGATGCACGTTGTGCGCGTGCAGCACGCGCGCGCCGCTGCGCCGCACCGCGTCGCCGACCGCCGCGGGCCGCAGCCCGCCGCCAAGCATTCCCGTCGCCGCCCGCGCCGGCCCCAGCGCCTCCGAGTCGCGCTCCAGCACGGCCGCCGGCTCGCCCAGCTCGCCGCGGATCAGCCAGGCGAGGTCCTCGACCGCCCGCTCCTCGCCGCCCGGCGTCCGGTAGCGGTTGTGCAGGAGGAGGATCAGGGGCGCAGCTCTTTCAGGCGGTCGAGCCGCCCTCCCCAGACCGCCACGGCACGGTGCACGGGAGGCATCACGCGCCGCTGCCAGCGCGAGTGGACGTGCTTCTCCATGAACCGCGCCGCCGAGTCGGGCAGGTGGGTCTCGCGCGACGCCGTGGCGGCCGCGTCGTGACGCACGCGCACGGACGGCAGGTAGCGCACACGGCCGCCGCCGCGCCGGATGCGCAGGAACAGGTCCTCCTCCTCCTTGTAGAGGAAGAAGCCCGGATCGAAGCCGCCGACGGCGTCGAACGCGCGCCGTGCGACCAGGCATGCGGCGCCCGACACCCAGGCGACGTCGGCGGGGGCGTCGCGCTGCCGGTAGTAGGTGTCACCCGCGGCCTGCGCGACACGCGCGCGGAAGCCGTGCAGCTCGCCGTGGTCGAACGGCTCGACGTCACCCGAGGCGGAGACGAGCTGCGGGCCGACCGCCTGCACGTCGCCGCCCAGCGCGGCGAGCAGCCGCGCCACCGTGCGCGGCTCGATGAAGCGGGCGTCGGGGTTGAGGAAGAGCAGCGCCGCCGCGTCGTGCCGCGCGGCGAGCGCGTTGTGGCCGGCGCCGAACCCCAGGTTCTGCTCGGCGACGTCGAACTCCACCTCCGGATGGCGGGCGGCGAGCGCCGAGAGGTCGTCGCCGGAGGCGTTGTCGAGCACCAGGACGCGAACGTCGAGATCGCCGTCCGAGAGGTCGTCGAGCACCGTCCGGAGACAGGCCTCCAGATGGCGACGCGTCCGGTAGCTGACGACCTGGATCGCGACATCCAGCGGCACGGCGCGAGTATAGGTTCAGCCCAGCAGGGCCGGGAGCACCTCGTGCTCCACGACGCCCTGGATGACGTCCTCGCGGAACGGCTCGAGGTAGGCGGCCGCCGCACGCGCGTAGCGGGCGCGCTCCTCCTCGGACACCTCGAAGGCCGCGCGGATGACCGCGGCCAGCGCGTGCGCGCACACCTCCTCGGCGACCAGTCGCGGGTCGAGGGCGCGCGCGAACGTGAGCGCCTCGAACGGCCCGCCGGCGGGGGTCGCGGCCAGCAGCGTGCCGTCGGCGAGCGCCTCGAGCTGGGCCTGCCCCCAGTCCTCCCAGCGGGCGCTCGTGACGTGGACGTGCGCCTGCCGCAGGGCGGCGCGGAACTCGTCGCGCGGGACCGACCCGCGCCATTCGAGCCCCGCGGGCTCGGGGATGCCGAAGCGAGCCAGGAACGCGCGCCCGCGGCCGGGGTCGATGCCGAACACGAGCAGGCGGGCGTCCGGGACGGCCGCCAGCCCCCACGCCGCGCCGAGCACGTCAAGCCCCTTGGCCTTCGGGTCGGGCGTGTAGGCGACGGCCACGCGTTCGCGCGGACCGTCCGGGCCCGAGGGGGCGATCGGCATCGGGACGACGACGCTGCGCGCGCTGCCCGCGGGAACGGCGCGCTCGGCGGCGTGGCTGAGCGGCAGCAGCAGCCGCGCGCTGCGCATCCGGCGCCGCTCGAGCGCGTGCTGGATCGCGTTGCGGCGCCCCGGGCGGTTGAGCGCGGCCGGAGAGTCGAACCGCACGGCGTACGGACGGTCGCCCAGCGGGGCGAGCATCGCCACGCCGGTCGTCGCCGCGACGACCGCGCGCGGGTCGTGGCGCTCCAACGCGGTCCTGGCCGCACGGGCCGCCGCCACGATCTCCACCAGGTCGGTCGCCGGGTAGAACCGCCGCAGCCGGCCCGTCGCCCCGATCCTCACGCCCGCCACCGTCACGGACGCCCCGGCCTTGCGCAGCATGGCGGCGAAGGCCTCGTCCGCGATGCGCAGGCCGCGCGTCGTTCCCAGCGAGATCAGGACGATGTCCGGGCGCGCGGTCATCCGCGCAGCGCCCGCTCGTACGCCGCCACGGTCGCCTCGCCGCAGCGCGCCCAGGTGAAGGCGCGCGCCACCGTGTCCCGAGCCTGGCGGCCGAGCGCCGCGAGGGCGTCCGGGTCGGCCAGCAGGCGGTCGATCTCCTGCGCCAGCGCCATGTGGTCCTCCGGCGGGACGCGGACCAGGCCGGGACCGGCGGCGGCGATGTCCTCGGGCCCGCCCGCGCCGCGGACGCCGATGGCCGGCAGCCCCGCGGCCATCGCCTCGACGAAGGCCACGCCGAACGGCTCCTCGACGCTGGGCATCACGAACAGGTGGCAGCGTGCGGCCTCGGCGAGCGCCTGCTCGTGTGGCAGCCGGCCGGCGAAGCGCACCGAGCCGTTGAGCCCGAGCGCGGCCGCGGCCGCGGCGAGCGGCTCGCGCCCCGGGCCGTCGCCGATGATCAGGTAGTCGGGCCGCCGGTCGGGCGGCAGGGCGGCGAGCGCGTGCAGGACGACGGCGTGGCGCTTGCCCGCGGCGAGGTGGGCGACGGTGACCAGCGTGGGCCGCGGCAGCCGGTCGGGCGACGGCGGGGGCAGGTCGGCGCCCAGGTGCACGACCTCGGTGCTGATCCCCGGTCCGCCGAGCTCGCGGCAGCGGCGCTCGGCCCAGCCCGAGTTCGCGATCACGAGGTCGGCGTCGCGCAGTGTCTCCGCGGTCTCGCGGTGCGCGAGCCGGCTCGCCCGGGCCGCGTGCGTGATGTCCGGCCCGTGGGTCGAGACGACGCGCGCCGCCTGCCGGCGCGACAGCCGGACGGCGTGGCCGACGGGCAGGATCGATTGGGCGTGCACGAGGTCGAACGGCCAGCGCGCGTGCAGGCCCGCCAGCGCGCGCGCGAGCGTCGGCGCCATCCACCACCCCCAGCTCCCGTACGACCACGGCCGCGGCGGCGCCACGAACGGCACGGGCTCGACGGGAATGCCGTCGAGCTCGAAGCGCTCGAGCAGCCCCGGCACGCTCCGCGCCCAGTCGCGCAGCCCCGGCAGCCCGCGGCGGGCGGCGGAGATCGGAGGGACCGGGCGGCGCATGGCGAGCACGCGCACCTCGGCGCCCGCGTCGCGAGCCGCGACCGCCTGCCGGTGCGCCCACACGCCGAGGACCGGATCCGCCGGCGACGGGTACCACTCGGCGACGACTGCGACGCGCATCCAGTGGACTCTAGGCTTGCCGGCATCCGCTGCGTCGTCGTCCCGCCCGCCCCCGTCCCGTACCGCGAGCCGCTGTTCCGCGGGCTCGCCGAGCGGCTCACGCTGCGCGTCGTCTACCAGTCTGCGGCGTCGGCAGGCTGGGACCAGGCGACTGACTGGTTCCCCCAGGACCATGCCTACGAGGCCGTCCACCTGCGGTCCTCCCAGCGTCGGCGGACGGGCCGGACGCCGGTCGTGTGGCCGCGCGGGCTCGAGCGCGAGCTCGAGGCCTTCGGCCCCGACGTCGTCGTCGTCTGGGAGTACGGCCCGTCTGCCCTGCGCACCTGGGCGTGGTGCCGGCGCCGCAGCATCCCGCTCGTCATCTTCAGCGAGCTGACCCCCTGGGCCGCCGAGGCGCTGCCGGGCGCGCAGCGCCGGCTCCATCGCTGGCTCGCCGGCCGCGCGCAGGGCTTCATCGTGGCCAGCAGCGCGGCTCGCGACCGCCTGCTGGCGATGGGCGTCGCCCCGGACGCCGTCGAGGTCAGCCTGCAGTCGTTCGACGCCGAGCCCATCCGGGCTGCCGTCGCCGGCGCCGAGCCGAGCGACGGCGGGCCCGTGCGCGTGCTGGCGGTCGGGCGGCTGGTTCCGGAGAAGAACTTCGGCGGCCTGATCGAGGCGTTCGCCGAGCTGGCGCCGGGTGAGGCGGAGCTGCACGTCGTCGGCACCGGTCCGCTCGAGCGCGAGCTGCGCGAGCTCGCCGCGCGACTGGGCGTGGCGGCGCGGTTCTCCGGCTACGTGGCGCCGGACGCCCTGCCCGCCGTCTACGCGGCGGCCGACGCCTTCGTCCTGCCGTCGGTCTACGAGCCCTTCGGCGTGGTCGTGCGCGAGGCGGTCGCGGCCGGCCTGCCGATCGTCTGCAGCCGCACGGTCGGCGCCGCCGGCGACGTCGCTGTGGCGGACCGCAACGCGCTGCTCGTCGAGCAGGATCAGCTGCCCGGCGCGCTGGCCCGGATCGTCCGCGACGACGAGCTGCGCGAGGCGCTGGCCCGGGCCAGCCGCGAGATCGACGCGGAGAACGGGATCGAGCACAGCGTGGCCGCCTTCGAGCGCGCGGTCGTCCGCGCGCGGCGGATGTTTGCCGCCTGAACCGCGCGGGAACCTTCGGGGCGGTGCTCCATCGGGCCTGGCATTTCTCAGGCTTGTCAGCACCTCAGCCGCGCTGGTTCTGGTCGGCGGCGGCCCGATCCGAGCCCGGGCCGTCGCCACCGGCGCGGCCCTGCGCGCTCCGCAACTTCCGCGCAGGCTCGTGCGTTTGGGTTGCTAGCGTGCTTCGGCTCATGCTGCGCCCGGCTCTCATCGCCCTGCTGGCGCTCCTGCTGGCCGCGCCCACGGCGCTGGCCGACGCGACCCGCAACAAGATCCTGCGCGAGTGCCAGTCCGGTCATCTCACCGGCGACTACACGGCACGCGAGATCCGCGACGCCCGCAACAACATCCCGGACGACCTCGACCAGTACACCGACTGCCGCGACGTCCTGACGCGCGCGCTGCTGAGCCGCGCCGGCGGCGACTCCGGCTCCGGCGGCGGCGGTGGAGCCGGTGGTGGCGGCAGCGGAACCGGCGGAGGCGAGCCCGCGGCGCCGCTGACCCCGTCCACCGACGCCGACAAGCAGGCGCTCGCGCAGGCCGCCGGCGCGGGCGAGGTGCCGGTCAACGTCGCAGGCCGCCCGGTCACGCCGGGCGAGTCGGCGTTCCGCAACGACCTGCCGGGCACGCTGCTCGTCCTGCTGGCGCTGCTCGCCGCCGCGGCCGTCGCCGGCCTGGTCCCGCAGCTGCGCCGGCGCGCCCCCTCGCTCGCCGCCATCCGACGTGTCCTCCCTGGCCGATCCGGTTAGCCGCCCGCGGCGGCGCACGATCACGATCCCGCTCCCGCGCCTCGCGGGCAACGGGACGCTGGCCGGCGGCATCGCCGCGGCCGTCGCCGCGGCGTCGTTCGCGGCCGCGGGCGGGCTGCGGCTGGAGCGCACGACCAACGTCCTGATCGCGATGATCCTCGCGAGCGCGGCGCTCGTAGTGGCGGCGCTGCTCCAGCGCCCGTGGACCGACTCGGCGCCGCTCTACGGAGGCGGCCCGCTGCTGGCCTTTGCGGCGCTCGCCGGCCTCACGGCGCTCTCGGTCCTCTGGTCGCTGGCGCCGGCCGACTCCTGGATCGAGGCCGTCCGCACCTTCGCCTACCTGGCGCTGTTCGCGGCCGGCGTCGCGTTCGCGCGGCTGGCCGGGCTGCGCTGGCCGGCCCTGCTCGTGGGCGTCGGCGCAGGGTGCCTGCTTGTGTGCGGCTGGGCGCTGCTGACCAAGGTCTTCCCCGCCTCGCTGGCGCCCGACGAGACGTACGCCCGCCTGCGCGAGCCGTTCGCGTACTGGAACTCCGTCGGCCTGATGGCCGCGCTCGGCGTGCCGCCGATGCTGTGGCTCGCCGCGCGCCGGAACGGCCACGCGGCCGTCAACGCGCTGGCCTGGCCGGCGATCGGCCTGCTGCTGGTCTGCATGATGCTGTCCTACTCGCGCGGCGCGCTGGTCGCGCTCGCGTTCGGGATCGCCGCCTGGTTCGTGCTCGTGCCGCTGCGCCTGCGGGCGCTGGTCACCGTGGCCGGCGCCGTCGCGGTCGCCGGGCCGGTGATCGCGTGGGCGTTCTCGCAGGACGGTCTGACGACGGACCGGGCGCCGATCGCCGCGCGCGTCGATGCCGGCCACGAGTTCGGCGCGCTGCTGATCCTGATGGCGACCGTGCTGCTGGCCGCCGGGCTGCTCGTCCAGTTCACGGCCGCGCAGCGGCCGCCCACGCCGCGCCAGCGCCGGCTCGCCGGTCGCGGCGCGCTGGCCGTGCTCGCGCTCGTCCCGCTCCTCGGGCTGTTCGCCCTGGCCACCGCGGAGGGCGGGATCGGCGGGCAGGTCTCGAAGGCGTGGGACCAGCTCACCGACCCCAACGCGCAGACGCCGGCCAACACGCCCGACCGCCTGACCGCGACCTCGTCGGTGCGCGCGCGCTACTGGCGCGAGGCGCTCGACATCCACGCCACGGAGCCGTGGCTCGGCTCCGGAGCCGGCGCCTACGCGACCGTCCGCTCCCGCTTCCGCGACGACGCGCTCTTCGTCCGTCACGCCCACGGCTACGGGGTGCAGACGCTGGCGGACCTCGGCTGGATCGGGCTCATCGTGTCGCTGCTGGCCGCGGCGGCGTGGCTGCTGTCGGCGGCGCGAGCGACCGGCGTGCGGCGGGCCGACCGCGGCCTGCCCTACGACGCCGAGCGGATCGGGATGCTGACGCTGGTCGTCGTCGCGCTGGTCTTCGCGGCGCACTCGCTGATCGACTGGACGTGGTTCGTGCCGGCCAACGCGGGCGTGGCCGTGCTGTGCGCGGGCTGGGTGGCCGGGCGCGGGCCGCTGCGCGTCCGGCTCGAGCATCCTGAGGGCCCGCCGGGGCCGGAGGCCCTGACGTGGCCGCACGCCAGCCGGCTCGCCCGGCTCGGGCAGCGGATGCCGCCGCCGCGCGCGCTGGCCGTGGTGGGAGTGATCGCGATCGCGCTCGTCGCGGCGTGGACGGCCCTCCAGCCGGTGCGTGCCGTGCACGCCGGCGACGCCGCGTTCGACCGGCTCGACCAGGGGCAGCCGGACGCGGCGGCCGAGGAGGCGCGCGTCGCCACCGAGCGCAACCCGCTGTCCGTCGACCCCCTGTTCGAGCTCGCGGCGATCGAGGAGGCGCGCGGGCGCACGCAGGAGGCCGAGGCCGTGCTCGAGCGCGCCGTCGACCTGCAGCCGGCGAACGCCGAGACATGGCGCCGGCTCGGGCGCCTGCGGCTGACGTCCCTCAACGACCCGAAGGGCGCGCTGAGCGCCTTCCAAGCGGCGTACTACCTCGATCCGCAGGCCCCGGCCTCGACCTCGGACGTGATCGAGGCAAGCCGCGCCGCGGCTACGGGCGCCGCGCCCACGCCGTGAGGCCGGCGCGCACGCGCACGTCCTCGAACCCTGAGCGCTCGAGCGTGGCGGCCAGCGAACGGCGCGTGTAGAAGCGCAGGTGCTGCCCGAGCGGATCGAAGTGCGACTCGAAGCGCGTGAGCGCGATCGCGGCCGCCTTCAGCCGCCCGTGGTGGGGCACCGTGACCAGCAGCCGGCCGCCGGGCTTGAGCACGCGACGGACCTCCAGCAGCAGATGCGCCGTATCCGGGACGTGCTCGAGCACCTCGGAGCACCACACCAGATCGACGCTCGCGTGCTCGAGCGGCAGCGACCCGTCGCCGGCCACCAACCTCAAGTCGGCCCCGGGCGCGTTGGCGCGAGCGCGTTCGAGCGCGGCCTCGGCCAGCTCGACGCCGACCGGCTCCGCGCCGGCGTCGCGCAGTGCCGCCACGAAGCGCCCTGCGCCGCAGCCGAGATCGAGCACGCGCTCCCCCGGCCGGGCCTCCCCGAGCAGCAGCGCCCGCCGGCGCTCCCACTCCCACGGCTCCGGGTCCGCGGGGGCGTCGGCCCAGAAGTCCTCGTAATGGGCGCGCACCGCGTCGAGGGTACGCTTCAGCCGGGATGCGCCTGCGCCTGATCCGCCACGCGACGCTGCTCGTCAAGGCCGCGGGCCGGTGTGTGCTGGTGGACCCGATGCTCGACCCCGCGGGCGCGCGCCCGCCCGTGGAGGACACCCCGAATCCGGTCCCCAACCCGCTCGTCGCGCTTCCCGAGCCGCCCGAGGTCGTGGTCGGCGGCCTGAACGCCGTCCTCGTCACCCATCTGCACCGCGACCATCTCGACGAGACCGCGATCCGCCTGCTGCCCAAGGACCTGTCGGTGTTCTGCCAGCCCGAGGACGCCGAGACGCTGCGCGGCCACGGCTTCGCCGATGTGCGGCCGGTCGAGGACGCGCTCGACTGGGACGGCGTGCGGATCAAGCGCACCGGCGCGCAGCACGGCACCGGCGAGATCGCCGAGGCGCTGGCTCCGGTCTCCGGCTTCGTGCTCGATGCGCCCGGCGAGCCGGTGCTCTACGTGGCCGGCGACAGCATCTGGTGCGACGAGGTGGCCGCCGCGCTCGACCGCCACCGGCCCGCCGTCGCCGTCGTCAACGCGGGCGGCGCGCGCTTCCTCGAGGGCGACCCGATCGTGATGACGGTCGACGACGTCGTGGCCGTCGCCCGCCATGCGCCGGACACGCGCGTGGTCGCCGTCCACCTCGAGGCGATCAACCACTGCCTGCAGACGCGCGCCGACCTGCATCAGCGCCTGCACGACGAGGGCCTCACCGGCCGCGTGACCGTCCCCGAGGACGGGGCCGAGGTGCCGTTGCCCTAGCGCCGGGGCAACAGGGCGACCACGATCGACCAGTACGCCCGCAGCACCGCGTTGACGAATCTCGAGCGCCCCACGGCGCCGAACAGCGGCGAGTTGAGCCGCGGCGTGAGGGCTGCGGCGAACTCGCGGGCGGATATGGCCGAGGTCGCCTGCACCCGGCGCCGCTCAGGCGCGGCCCGTGGCAGCCAGCGCAGCACATCCAGCCAGGATTGGAGCTTGGCGGAGCCCCAGCCGCCCATGACCGCGACGCCGAGGAGGCCGACCTCGGCGAGCACCAGGGCCGGCAGGACGAGCACGAGCAGCGCGGAGGGATAGGTGCGGATCACCGTCGCCCACCGGTTCCGCTCGAGGTTTCGCCATTTCCGGTTCCCCTTGTCGAAGACGTAGTCGTGCTCGACGCGGGCGGCCGGGACGACGCCGAAGTCCCGGCCTGACAGCCGCAGGCGATGCGAGAGGTCGACGTCGTCGAAATAGAGGAAGAAGTGGTCGGGGAATCCGCCCATCTCGCGCCACACGTCCAAGCGCACGGCAAGGCAGGCGCCCGAGACGAAGCCCGCGCGGTAAGGGTCCACGGGCAACTCCGAGACGGGCTCGTCGAGCCCGCCGACCCAGCTGAACCCGAGGTAGTGCGACTCGCCGCCCGCGGTGTTCACGCGATCGCCTCCGGGCAGCGTCACGACCCCCATCCAGGCCGCGTACGTGGCCGGCGGGCGCCGCAGCGCCTCGAAGCAGCCGGGCGCGGGGATGGCGTCGGGGTTCAGGAGCAGCAGGACGTCACGAGTCGCCTCCCGCGCGCCGAGGTTGACCGCCGGGGGGAACCCCAGGTTGCCGGGACTGTCGACCACGCGATCGACCTCGGCGTGGCCGCGGATCCCCGCGGTACCGCCCGCGGAGGCCTTGTTGTCGACCACGATCACCTCGTCGCCCGGAGCTCGCTGAGCGCCCACCTCGGCGAGCAGGCGCGAGAGGTCCTCGCCGTAACACACGATCACGATCGACAGCTGCATGAGCGGCGGCAAGGGTAGGACACCACTCGGCCGCCGTTCTATCCTGCCGCCGGATGACCGACCCTACGTTGGGCCCGGAGCTGCGCTCCAACGGTCTTGGATCGGAGGCCCCGAACCCGGACCAGACGATCCTCGTCGCCGGTGGCGCCGGCTACATCGGCTGCGTCCTGGTGCCGCGCCTGCTCGCGCGCGGCTACCGCGTGCGCGCTGCTCGACCGCCTGTACTTCGGCGAGGAGCCGCTCGCCGAGTTCCGCGACCGCATCGAGCTCGTCGTCGCCGACGTGCGCGACATCCCCGAGAGCGCGTTCGACGGCGTCGACGGCGTCATCAACCTCTCCGGCCTCTCCAACGACCCGACCGCCGAGTTCGACCCCGAGGCCAACTGGCAGATGAACGCGCTCGCCACCGAGACGCTCGGGCGGGCGTGCGTCGAGCGCGGCATCGAGCGCTACGTCTTCGCCTCGTCGTGCTCGCTCTACGACGGCATGCCGCCGGGCATGCACGACGAGACCGCCGCGATCCAGCCGCGCGCGGCGTACGCGACCTCCAAGCGCTACGGCGAGGAGCGCGCTGCTCGAGCTCGCCGACGAGGGGCTCGTGCCGGTGATCCTGCGCAACGGCACGGTCTACGGCTGGAGCCCGCGGATGCGCTTCGACCTCGTGGTCAACACCTTCGTCAAGGACGCGCTGCTCGACGGCAGGCTGCTGCTGCACGGCGGCGGCTGGATGTGGCGGCCGCTGGTCGACGTCCGCGACGTCGCCGACGCGATGATCGCCGCCTACGAGGCGCCCGCCGAGCAGGTCCGCGGCGAGATCTTCAACGTCCTGCACTCGAACTACCAGATCCGCGAGCTCGCGATGATCGTCGCCGGGTCGGTGCGGCTGGCCGGCCTGCCGGTCGAGCTCGAGGAGGTGCCGGCGCCCAAGCTTGACCCGCGACTACGAGTGCTCGAACGCGAAGCTCTCGACGCACGCTCGGGTTCATCCCACGCCACTCCGTGCTCGAGGCCGTGAACGACATCGCTCGGCCGCGATCGGAGCCGCCGGATCGCACGACGCTCACCGACCCGCGCCACTACAACATCCGCTGGCTCGAGCTGATGAGCGAGCTCAAGCCCGCAGCTTCGAGCGCTTCGCGACCGTCCTGTAGTGCCGCGCACGCTGATCACCGGCGGCGGCGGCCAGCTCGCCTCCGATCTCGCGAGCTGCTCGGCGACGGCGCCGTCGCTCTCTCGCATGCCGAGCTCGACATCGGCGACTGCGGCGGCGCTGGACGCGCGCGTTCGAGGAGCCTCCGCCCGACGTCGTCCTCAACTGCGCCGCGTTCCACAACGTCGACGCCTGCGAGCGCGAGCCCGACCCGGCGTGGGCGATCAACGTGCGCGCGGTGCGCGAGCTGGCGCAGCGCGCCCGCGCGAAGCTTGTGCACCTCTCGACGAACTACGTCTTCGACGGGCGCCGCGCCGAGCCGTACGGCGAGGACGACCTGCCGAGCCCGCGGTCGGTCTACGCGCTCACGAAGCTGGCCGGCGAGTACGCGCGCTGGCCTACGCCCCGGGCGCGCTCGTGGTGCGCACCGCGGGCCTCTACGGGCTCGCCGGCAGCGCGTCGAAGGGCGGCAACTTCGTCGCAGCGCATGATCGGCGCGCGCCCGCGAGCGGCGACGCGCTGAAGATGGTCGCCGACCAGCGCCTCCAGCCGACCTTCACGGCGGACCTGGCCGACGCGATCCTCGACGCCGTCGAGCGCGACGTCGAGCGGCGTCGTGCACCTCGACGGCGGGCGGCGCCTGCTCCTGGTTCGAGTTCACGCAGGCGATCATCGCCGAGCGCGGGACTCGATGTGCCCGTCGAGCCGGTCGAGACGACCGGCCGGGCGGCGTCGACCGCCCGCTCAACGGCGTCCTCGCGCAGCCGCGCGCGGACGCACTGCGGACTGCCGGGCTGCGCACTGGCGCGAGCGCTCGAGGACTACATGGCCCGAGCGGGCATCTCGCGGCTCGTAGGCGAACGGCAGCTCGTCGCGGATCTCGCCCAGCGTTCGGTGCTTGCAGTCGCGGGCCGACGGAATCAGCTCGTCGGCCGGCAGCGGCCACTCGATCGCGACGTCGGGATCGTCGTACGTGATGCCTCGCTCGGTCTCGTCCGCGTAGTAGTTCGACTGCTTGTACATGACGTCGGCGACGTCCGAGACGACGCAGAAGCCGTGCGCGAAGCCGACCGGGCAGTACGCCATCCGGCCGTTCTCCTCGGTCAGCTCGAAGCCCTCCCAGTGCCCGAAGGTCGGCGAGCCCCTGCGCAGGTCGACCACGACGTCGAAGATCGCCCCGCGTGCGCAGCGGACGAGCTTGGCCGCCCCGTCGCCGATCTGGAAGTGCATGCCGCGCACGATGCCTCGGCTCGAGCGCGAATGGTTGTCCTGGACCATCTCCTCCGGGACGCCGAGCTCCGCGAAGACGCTCCGGCGGTAGGTCTCGGCGAAGAACCCGCGCTCGTCTCCGTGCGTGGTGGGTTCGAACAGGATCGGGCCGTCCAGCTTCGTCTCGAGTCGTCGCATGGCGACCTACCGTACGAGGTAGGGGTTGTCGACCACGACGGTCTGCTCGGGCGGCGTCCGGTCGTTCCGCTCGGCGTGGTCGAGCACGTGGACCTTGTACATGTGCGACAGCCACTCGGCGTGCTTGAAGACGCGCGTGGTGACGACCGTCCGGTCGACGTCGATCTTGCGCAGCTCGTGCTCGGCGTTGAACTCGTCGATGGCCAGCAGCTCACCGCCGAAGCGGTTAGAGGTCGGCATCGCGATGTCGTCGACATACAGGGTCACGTACGGGAAGTAGCCCTGCGCAGGACCGTTGAACAGCCGCAGGGCGTGCTTCGACGACGAGTAGAAGTCGACGTCGAGCGTGGCGAAGCCGAGCGGCGCCGACGCGTCGAGCGTCGAGGCGAACTCGTCGATGGTCGTCGCCAGGTCGCCGAGGATCAGGCGCGCGTTCGGCGGCAGCGCGGCCGTCAGGCGGTCGCGATCCATCGGGAACCATCCTTCGCGATAGAGCTCGGGGTGGTCGCGGTGGTCCGTCGGGGCCGGCATGCCGCGGCCGGTGTCGAAGCCGATGAGGTCGAACTCGACCGACGTCTCGGCTGTCACGCGGCGCGCGATCTCGCACATGTTCAGGAAGCCGGTGCCGCCGCCGACGCCGAGCTCGACCGCCGTCACCCGGCGCAGGCCGCGCGCCCAGGCCTGGTCGGCGGCGTGCAGGAGCCCGAACGCGTGCTGCTGGCGCAGGACGAGGTCGAAGAGAACCTTGCGCCGGAAGTCACGCATGGCTGCGACGCCGAGCGACAGCACGTTGAGATGCAGCGGCTCGGTCAGCCGCTCCACGGCGATGCGATGCCAGATGTCGCGGCGGGCGAGGAGGCTGCGCAGCAGAGTCACAGACGTGATGCTAGCCCTGCCAGGCCGACTCCCAGAACGCCAGCTCGTGCTCGCTCGAGGCGCGGAAGGCCGCGTGCATGCGCCGCCGGGCCGGGCCCGCGACGTCGTTGGCGGCGGCGTCGGTGAGCTCGCGGCACCAGTCGGCGAGCTGCCCGAACTCGTCGCTCGCGTACATCTCGATCCATTCCGCATAGCCCTGGTGATCGGGGAGTCCCTGCGCGGCGAGGTGGCGGCCGATCTCCGCGTAGCTCCACATGCACGGCAGCACCGCGGCGACCAGCTCCGAGAAGTCGCCCAGCGAGGCCGTGCGCAGCAGATAGTCGCAGTAGGCGTCGGTGGCCGGCGCCGTCCGCTCGCTCTCGAGCTGCTCGGCGGTGACGCCCCAGCGGGCGGCGAACTGGCGGTGCAGGTCCATCTCGGTCTCGAGCACGGACTCGGCCAGCGAGGCGAAGCGACGCATCCACTCCAGCCGCGGCGCGCGTGCGGCGGCGAGCGCGAGCAGGCGCCCGTAGTCGATCAGGAACAGGTAGTCCTGGCGGATGTAGAAGCGGAAGCGGTCCTCGGGCAGCGAGCCGTCGCCGATCCCGCGCACGAAGGGGTGGGAGAGCTTGGTCTCCCAGACCGGCGCGGCCGCCTCCCGCAGCTCGGCCGAGAAGCTCACGCGGCGCCGGCGGGATGGGGAGCCGTCGGGTCCTCGCCCTCCTCGCCCGGGTGCTCGCGCGCCATGAAGTTCTCGATCTCCATCGGGTCGTGCTTCGAGCGCTCGACGACGCGCAGGAGGTCGGACATGGTGGCGACCTCCTCGACCTGCTCCTTGATGAACCACTGCATGAACTGCTCGCTCGTGTAGTCGCCGGCCTCGCGAGCGGTGGCGGCCAGGCCGTTGATCTGGGCCGTCACGCGCTTCTCCTGGTCGAGTGCGAGCGCCACAGGCTCCACGATGTCGCCGAAGCTCGCCTTCGGCGCGGACACGCCCGGGACCACGACGCCGGCATCGGCGTCGAGCAGGTACTGGATCATCATCATCGCGTGGCCGCGCTCCTCGAGCGCCTGGCGATAGAAGAAGCGGGCGAGCTGGGGCAGCGTCTCGGCGTCGTAGTGCACCGCGATCGCCACGTACTGCTGATGGGCGGCGAACTCGTTGCCGATCTGCTCGTTGAGCTTGGTCACGAAAGTGTCCGCTGGCATTGGCCGCAGGCTACTCCAGTTAGGGGTGCCTAATGCCTCCTGCTACGCTGCTCGCGCTCGTGGGGAAGCTCAAGCTCGTCAAGACCAAGAGGCGCTGCTGCAAGTCCGGGCCGCGCTGCAAGAAGTGTCCGGTCGTCTGCAAGCGGCTCGAGACCGAGGGCCTCGCGATCCGGCAGACGAAGCGCCACTATCTGGTCGAGCTCGGGATCAGCAAGAAGACGCTCAAGGCCGCGCGGGCCCGTTAGCTGTCGATATCCTGCCGCCGACATGGCCACCTGCCTCGTCACGGGTGGTGCGGGATTCCTCGGATCGCATCTGTGCGATGAGTTGCTCAAGCGCGGCCATCGCGTGATCTGCGTCGACAACTTCGAGACCGGGTCCCTAGCCAACATCGCCCACATCCGCGTGCCGGAGTTCGCCCACCTGCACGCCGACATCATCGATCCGTTCTACGTCGACGAGCACGTCGACCTCGTCTACCACTTCGCGTCGCCGGCGTCGCCGATCGACTACCTGCGGCTGCCGCTGCACACGCTGAAGGTCGGGTCCTACGGGACCCATCACGCGCTGGGCCTCGCCAAGCACCACCGAGCCCGCTTCCTGCTCGCCTCCACCAGCGAGGTCTACGGCGACCCGCAGGTGCACCCGCAGCCGGAGAGCTACTGGGGGCACGTGAACCCGATCGGCCCGCGCGGCGTCTACGACGAGGCCAAGCGCTACGCCGAGGCCTTGACGATGGCCTACCACCGCCAGCAGGGCGTCGACACCTCGATCGTGCGGATCTTCAACACCTACGGGCCGCGGATGCGCCCGCACGACGGCCGGGCGATCCCGACCTTCATGCGCCAGGCGCTGCAGGACCGGCCGATCACCGTCTTCGGCGACGGTGCCCAGACGCGGTCGTTCTGCTACGTGTCGGACCTCGTCGACGGCATCATCCGCCTCGCCGAGTCCGGCGCCCACCTTCCCGTCAACATCGGCAATCCCGACGAGTTCACCCTCCTGGAGCTGGCCCAGGCCGTCGTCGACGTGACCGGATCGCGATCGGAGATCGTCCACGAGGCGCTCCCGACCGACGACCCGAAGGTCAGGCGGCCCGACATCGCGCTCGCTCGCGAGCTGCTGGGCTGGGAGCCCCAGGTGGAGCTGCGTGACGGCCTCCGCCGCACCCTCGAGCAGTCCGGCGTCGAAGCGCTGACCGGCGCCGGGATCACCTAACCCCGCTACATCCGCCTCCTGTGCGCGTTAGGAGCACGGGAGCCACCAACCTTGGCAGACGTTCCCACCGAGACCAAGCAGCGCCCGCACACCACCGTCACGCCGGTCGACGTCGACCTGCCGCTGGTCGACGTGCGCCGCAAGCGGCCGCCGGCCCTGGCCTTCCTGCTCCGGATGGAGACGCTGCGCACCACGTTGCGCGTCGCGTCGCTGCTCGTGCTCGACTTCGCCGGCGTCTTCGCGGCGATCTTCGTCGCGCTCATGGTCAAGGCGGTGCTGCGCTACGGCGAGTGGGACTGGGCCGAGTCGGTGGGCGAGACGCGCGACACGATCGCCTTCGTCTACCTGGTGACCGTCCTACTGTTCGCCCGCTCCGCGCTCTACTCGTCGCGCGCCGAGCGCCCCGGCCTGTCTCGGATCGTCTCCTCGCTCTTCCAGGTGATGGTCGTCGCGCTCATCTTCGCGCTGGTCAACGGCGAGCAGTACTCGAGCTACTACATCTTCTACGGCACGCTGGCGTTCGGGATCTGCATCGTCGGCTCGCTGCGCTGGCTCTACGAGCTGGGCAGCGGCTTCGTCCTGGGCCTCGCCGGCTACCGCCGGCGCGCCGTGCTGGTCGGCTCGGGCAAGCACATCGAGGACGTCGCGCACGCGCTCAAGGACGAGGTGCACGCGCCAGTCGAGATGGTCGGCTTCGTGTCGCTCACCCCGCGGCCCGACAACGGGCTGCGCTCGCTCGGCCAGATCGAGGACCTGCCCGCGGTGCTGGACGCGCATCGCGTGCAGGAGGTGATCATCGCCGACCCCGACTTCCCGCAGGACCGCGCCGTCGAGCTCGTCGACCAGTGCCACCAGCGCGGCGTCACGGTGCGGATCGCGCCGTCGACGATGGAGATCCTCGTCCACCGCGCGGAGTTCGTGCCCGGCGCCTCTGTCCCGCTGTTCGAGCTGCGCCCGCCGGTGTTCGACGGCTTCGACTACGCGATCAAGCGCAGCTTCGACTTCGTCGTCTCGCTGCTGCTGCTGGTCGTGCTCAGCCCGCTCCTGCTGCTGATCTCCCTCGCGGTCGCGGTCTCCTCGCGCGGCCCGGTCCTCTACAGGTCGATGCGCCCGGGGATCGGCGGCGAGTCGTTCGCCTGCCTGAAGTTCCGCACCATGCGCTCGGGCGCGGAGCAGATGCAGGCCGACCTCGAGTCGCTCAACGAGGCCTCGGGCCCGCTGTTCAAGATGCGCGAGGACCCGCGGCTGACGCGCCTGGGCCGCTTCCTGCGGCGCTACTCGATCGACGAGCTGCCGCAGCTGCTCAACGTCCTGGCCGGCCAGATGTCGCTGGTCGGGCCGCGGCCGCTGCCGCAGCGGGACTTCGACCAGCTCGAGGACTGGCACAAGAAGCGCTACCTGGTGCTGCCCGGCATCACCGGCCTGTGGCAGGTGTCCGGCCGCTCGGAGCTCGACTTCGACGATCTCGTGCGGCTCGACTTCCTGTATCTGGAGCGCTGGTCGGTGGGCCTGGACCTGGCGATCCTGCTCAAGACCGTGCCGGCGGTCTTCAGCCGGCGCGGCGCCTTCTGAGTTGCTGGCGGTCGCGCTGGTCGCGGCGGCGATCGGCGTGCCGGCGCACAACGTCGCGGTGTCGATCTCGCGCGACGGTCCGCGGCCGGCGGCGGGGCGGCTCGAGCGGCGCGCGCACACGCGGCTGCGGAAGCGCTTCGAGGGCGCGAGTCTCGACGTACGCGTGCAGCGGTTCGACACGCCGCGCGGACGCTCGCGCAACGTGATCGGAGTCCGTGAGGGCGGACGCTGCCTGCGGGTCCTGATGGCCCATGCGGACACCGTGCCGCCGTCGCCGGGGGCGGAGGACAACGCCTCCGGCCTCGGCCTGCTGGCCGGCCTGGCGCCGCGGCTCGAAGCGATCGATCCGCCGTGCACGGTCTGGCTGGTCGCCACCGGCGCCGAGGAGCGCATCTACACCGGCTCGCCCGACCACCTCGGCGCGTTCGCGCTGCGCGACATCGTGCCGCGGAGTCGGCTGCGCTACGCGCTGTCGCTCGACGAGGTGGGCCGCGGATCCTCGTTCCGGCTGCGCTCGCCCGCGTCCGAGCCGCGCAAGCGGGTCGAGCGCGAGCTGCTGACCGCCGCCGAGGAGACGGGCGTGTCGCTCGACTGGCAGCGCGACGACGGCACCGGCAACTCCGACCACCGCGAGTTCGAGCTGGCGGGGATGCGCGGCGTCAAGCTCGGAGTGCTCGACAACCCGTGCCGGCACGAGGCGTGCGACACGCCCGCCCGGCTCCAGCGCGCGGCCTTCAGGCGCGTGCAGCGGGTGGTCGAGGCCGTGCTGCGGAACGGGTAGCATCGCGCCGGTGCTGGCCACCGCGCTCGCCGCCCTCGCGCTCGCGGCGCCTGGGGACCAGGCCTACGACGTGGCGGTGTCGATCGCGCGCGACGGGACGCGGCCGGCGGGCGGCCGGCTCGAGCGGAAGGCCCACCGGCGGATCAGGAAGCGGTTCGAGAACGCCGGCCTGCGCGTGCGTGTGCAGCGGTTCGACACCGCGTACGGGCCCTCGCGCAACGTGATCGGCGTCCGCGACGGCGAGGAGCGCTGCGTGCGCGTCCTGATGGCGCACACCGACAGCATGCCGCAGGGCCCGGGAGCGCTCGACAACGCGTCCGGCGTGGGACTGCTTGCGGGGCTCGCGCCGCGCCTGGAGGAGCTCGCCCCGCCGTGCACGGTCTGGCTCGTGGCCACCGGCGCCGAGGAGGGCGAATACACCGGCTCGCCGGACCACCTCGGCGCGCTCGCTCTGCGCCGGATCGTGCCGCGCAAGCGGCTGCGCTACGCGCTGTCGCTCGACGAGGTCGGCCGCGGGTCCGCGTTCCGGCTGCGGTCGGCGGTCTCCGAGCCCCGCAAGCGCGTCGAGCGAGAGCTGCTGGGCGCCGCGCGGGACGAGGACGTCGAGCTCGACTGGCAACGCGACGACGGCTGGGGGCACTCGGACCACCGCGAGTTCCAGATGGCGGGCATGCGGGGCGTGAAGCTCGGCGTCCTCGACAACGCCTGCCGGCACACCGCCTGCGACACGCCGGACAAGCTCCAGCGCTCGGCCTTCAGGCGTGTGCAGCGGGTGGTCGAGGCGGCGCTGCGGCGTCCTTGACCTCCTCGCGCTCGGTCTTCGCCCAGCCGCGGCGATCGGTCAGCTGCCGCGCCGTCGCCCGCACAAGCACCGGCCACAGCAACCACGTGTAGAACGCGTAGACCTGCGCGATCAACAGGCCGAGCAGCAACCCGCGGAAGCCATGGCCGGCCCCGCGCGCGATGCAGCCGAGCACCACGCCGCCGAATCCGAGCAGATAGAAGAACAGGAGCTGCCACCACAAGAGGTCGCCCCAGAACGGCGCCACGTCCAGGACGGCGAGCACGATCGCGACGATCAGCGACACGCCCACGATGGTCTGCCAGAGCGGCATGAGCAGGTAGAAGAGGAGATCGAGCCGGGCGATCAGCGAGACCGGCGCCCGCCAGACCTCGCGCATCAGCCCTATCGCCTGCAGATTCCCCTGTGACCAGCGGGTGCGCTGGCGCAGCAGCTTCCGGAGCCCCGGCAGGCCCTGCTGGTCCACCCCCGCGCGCAACTCCTGCCGTCCGTGCCAGCCGGCGCCGACGAGCCGCAGGCCGAGGTCCTGGTCCTCGGTCAGCCGGTCGCGCCACGGCCCTTCGTGGTCGGCGACCGCGTCCAGCGCCGAGAGGCGGTTGAACTGCCCGTTGCCGCCCATCCCCGCCGTGCCCCAGGGCGTACGGCCGGCCTGGTAGAGGAACCCGTAGACCGAGAACTCGACATCTTGGAGCCAGGTCAGCACGCGCTGCCGGTTGTAGATCCGCACCAGCGACTGCACGCCCCCGAGCTGCTCGTCCTCGGCGAAGTGCGGGGCGACAAAGCGTGGAGCCTCGGCGTGCAGGCGCCCATCCGCGTCGACCACCACGACGATGACCTGCGCGCGGTCGACGTTCCCGAGCAGCTGATGACTCATGCGGTACGCGTAGTTGAGCGCCGCGGCCTTCCCCTGCCGGGCCTCGGGTGGCTCGCGCCGCAGGACGTGCAGATCCGGGGTCCCGATCTCAGCGAGCGCCTCCGAGGTGCCGTCGTCGGAGCCGTCGTCGATGACGACGATGTGCCGATGCGCCACCGGCAGCGCGAGCAGGCGCGCGACGCTGTCGCGGATCGTGACCGCCTCGTTGAGCGCCGGCACGAGAAAGAGCCACGTGAAGGCGTCCCCGCCGTGCTCCGGCGCCTCGGGCGCGTGCTTCCGGCTCCGTTCGGCCTTGACGAACAGCAGGATCGTCCAGGCCATCATCACCACGATCACGACGAAGGCGACGATGAACAGGACGCGCCAGACGGTCGAGATGCCTTCGAACGGGAGGGCGACGGCCATCACGGCGTCGTGGGCGCGACCTGGTCCACCCAGGACTCCTCGACCTCTCCCTCGTACGGCTCCGCCCAGACGTCATAGCCCGCCGCCGCGAAGACCGCCGAGCGCGTGTAGCCGGGTCCGAAGGGGTGCGGCGCCGGTCCGTCTCCGTGCAGGTGCGTGAACGCGGCGACGATGCGCTCCGCGGCGCGGCCGTCGCCGTACGGGTTCTCAGCGTGTGCCATCGCCGCGTACGCCGCCGGATCGTCGAGCAGCCGCGACGCCTCGTCGGCGATGCGCGCCGGATCGGTCCCGACGAGCAGCAACGTCCCGGCCTCGACGCCCTCGGTGCGTTCGGTGCTGTCGCGCGCGACGAGCACCGGCTTGCCGAGCGACGGCGCCTCCTCCTGCAGCCCGCCGGAGTCCGTGAGCACGAAATGGCAGCGCGCGATGAGCTTGGCCATCGACGTGTACGGCAGCGGCTCGACGAGCAGCACGTTGGCAAGCGGCTCCAGCGCTGGGCGTAGCTCGTCGCGGACGGCGGGGTTCGGATGCACCGGGAGGACGAATCGCACGTCCGGGTGCGAGGTCGCCACGCGCGCGAGCCCTTCCGCGATGCCGGCGAGTCCGCCGCCCCAGTTCTCCCGCCGGTGAGCGGTGACGAGGACGATCCGGTCATCGCCGGCCACCAGCTCGGCGACAGACGGATCGGCGATCGGGACGTCGAGGCCGGCGGCCCACCGCAGAGCGTCGATCCCTGTGTTCCCGGTCACGAAGACGATGTCCGCGGGGACGTTCTCGCGTACGAGGTTCTCCTCGTTCTTCGCGGTCGGCGCGAGGTGCAGCGCCGCGATGCAGGTGATGAGCTGACGGTTCAGCTCCTCCGGGAACGGTGTCAGGTTGTTACCGCCGGTCCGCAGGCCCGCCTCGACGTGGGCAACAGGGATGCGCAGGTGGAACGACGCCAGGGCGGCGGCAAAGGCCGAGCTCGTGTCGCCGTGCACGAGAGTGGCGACCGGAAAGCCGCCGGCGAAGATCAGCTCGCGCGTCGCCTGCTCGCCCCGCAGGTCGGCGTACCGGCCGATCACGAAGTCCTCGATGCGCCGCATGAGTGTGGCCACGCGCTCGTTGAGCCGGGAGCGTGCGCCTCCGACCCAGAGGTGGGCATCGACGGTGATCCCGGCGAGGGCGAAGATCTCGCTGACCATCTGCTCGTGCTGGCCGGTCGAGAGCACGACGGGCTCGTAGAACGGGCTGCGCTCGAGCGCGACGATCAGCGGTACGAGCTTGATCGCCTCCGGCCGCGTCCCGGCCACCACGAGTACCTGCCGCTTCGGCTCGCCCTCTGGCCTCGCCATGCCGGAAACCTACAGTGGCGGAACCGGCATCAGCACGTCGATCTCGTCGCGGCGGCGGTAGTGCTCGATGCCCGGCCGCGACGGATCGCGCTGCGCGAGTGCCTCGAGCCGCTCGAACGCGGCCGAAAGCTCGGTGTAGATTCCGGGCGGCTCGCCGCGCAGCCGCTCGCGTAGGTAGGGCCCGCCCGGCATGACGCCGGCCTCGAGCTCGCCGGCCTCCTCGCCGGAGAGCCGTTCCACGCAGGCGCGGTACCAAGTGCCGGGATCGAAGACCCCGAAGAAGTGCCGGCCGCGCAGCGGGACGACGGCCTCGAGCCGCTCCCACGCCGCCCGGATCGCCTCGATCTCGTCCGCGCCTTCGACGTACAGCACCGGCGTGGGCTGACGCTCGACGTGCACGGGGTTAGGATCGCTCCCGTGACCGAACTACGCAACGTGCGCGTGGCCGCCATCCAGGCCACGCCGGTCATCCTGGATGCCGAGGCGAGCGTCGCCAAGGCCGTGCGGCTGCTCGAGGAGGCCGCGGCCGGCGGCGCCGAGCTCGCCGTCCTGCCCGAGACCTTCATCCCGCTCTACCCGTCAAACAAGTGGGCGAAGAGCGCGGCGGGCTTCGGCGGCTGGGACGAGCTGTGGGAGCAGCTGCATGCGAACTCCGTGGAGGTCCCGGGCGCGCTGGTCGACGAGATCGCCGCCGCCTGCGAGCGGCTGAGCATGCACGTGGTGGTCGGCGTCAACGAGCGCGAGGGCGGCTCGCTCTACAACGCATACCTGCTCATCGGACCCGGCGGGCTGCTCCATCGCCACCGCAAGCTGATGCCGACCCAGCAGGAGCGGCTGTTCCACGGCATCGGCGCAGGCGACGACCTGGCGCCGGTGGAGACGCCGCTGGGCCGGATCGGCGGGCTGATCTGCTGGGAGAACCGGATGCCGCTGGCGCGCTGGGCCGTCTACCAGGGCACGCCGCAGATCTGGTGCGCGCCGACGGCGGACGACTCGGACGGCTGGATCGCCTCGGTGCGCCACATCGCGATCGAGTCGGGCGCCTTCGTCGTGTCCGTGCCGCAGTTCATCCCCGGCAGCGCGTTCCCGGAGGACTTCCCCGCCGAGATCGACCGCGAGTACGTCTACGGCCGCGGCGGCGCCGTGATCGTCGAGCCCGCGTGGGGCGAGGTGATCGCCGGGCCGCTGTACGACGCCGAGGGCATCCTGTACGCCGACTGCGACCTGCGCGCCGGGCTGCACGCCAAGCGCTGGTTCGACGCCGTCGGGCACTACGGGCGGACGGACGTCCTTTCGCCGAAGCGCTGACTGCGGCTTCGGCGGCAACCTGCCGACCACATGGGGGATGCCCCGCGTCCCCAAGCACCGCGGCCCGTTCGGGCCCGACGACGCACGCCGCCTGCTGTGGCGCGCCGGCTTCGGCCCGCGGCCCGGCCAGGCGGAGCGCCTCGCCGAGCGCGGGCTCGACCGCGCGGTCGACTCGCTCGTGCGCCCTTCGAGCAAGCGCCTGACCGGCCCGGCGCCGGTCGACGAGAAGGGCCGCCCGCTGGCGCCGCGCGACGCGTGGGGACACGACCACTGCTGGTGGCTCGACCGCATGGTGCGGACCGAGGCGCCGCTGATCGAGCGGATGACGCTGGTGTGGCACGACTGGTTCGCCACCAGCAAGGCGGGCGGACCGCCGCAGACCCTGATGCTGCGCCAGAACGCGCTGCTGCGCCGCCACGCGCTCGGCTCGTTCGAGCAGCTCGCGCTCGCCGTCACGCGCGACCCCGCGATGCTGCTGTGGCTCAACGGCACCTCCAACAGCCGCTGGGACGTCAACGAGAACTACGCGCGCGAGCTGCAGGAGCTGTTCTGCCTCGGCGCCGGCCGCGGCTACAGCGAGCGCGACGTGCGGGCGATGGCGCGCGCGCTGACCGGCTTCCGGGCCGAGTGGTCCGAGGGCCGCGGGCCGCACGGCTTCCGCTACGACCGCGAGCTCCACGACAACGGGATCAAGCGCATCTATGGCCGCCGCGGCCGTTATGACTGGCGCGACGCGGTCCGGCTCGCCGTCCGCAACCGCCGGCATCCGTCCTTCATGGTCCGCAAGCTCTGGGGCTACTTCATCCCGACGCCGCCGCCGCGCGACACCGCCCGCGCGCTCGAGCGCATGTACGTCGGCTCCGGCCGCAAGGTGCGCCCGCTGGTCGCCGCGATCCTGCGCCACCCGCACCTCTACGACCCCGGTCGCCGGATGGCCAAGCCGCCCGTCGTGCAGGCCGCCGGGATGCTGCGCGCCGTCGGCCGCGGGGTCGACACGACCGCGTGGGCGTGGATGTGCGACCAGGCCGGCCAGATGCTGTTCGAGCCGCCCAACGTGGCCGGCTGGGACGACGCCCACTGGATCGACACCGCCACCTTCCGCGCCCGCTGGCAGATGGCGGGGGCGATCTGCAACCCGGCGCGGCTCGACGAGCGCACGATGCGCGGCAAGGTCCCGTCCGATCCGGCGGAGCTGGTGCGCCGCGCGGCCGCGTTCTGGGACAACACGCCCTTGTCGGCGGCCACCCGCGAGGCGCTCGAGCGCTACGCCGCCGGCGCCATGGCGGCCGCCACGCAGCGCTGGCAGCGCGACTCCTATCCCGTCCTGACCGAGAACGCGCTGCGGATGCTCGTGGCCGTCTCCCCCGACTACCTGACCGCATGAGCCCGACCCACGACTCCCGTGTCTGCTGCGCCGAGCACGCCCGCGCCGGCGCCGGCCTGCCCGCCATCGAGCCCGGCATGCCGACCCCGGCCGGCACCGGCCTCTCGCGCCGCGCTTTCCTGCTGCGCTCCGCCGGCCTGGCGCTCTCCGTGTACGGCGCGGGGCGCCTCGCCAACCTGCCGGTCTTCGAAGAGGGGATCGCCCGCGCGCAGGCCGGCGGACCGAGCACCGTGCTGGTCAGCGTGTTCCTCGACGGCGGCGCCGACTCGCTGTCGATCCTCGCGCCGACCGGCGACCCGAACTACCGCCGCCTGCGCCCGAACCTGGCGATCGCCGAGAACGGCAACAGCTTCCACGAGGACCCGCGCCTGACGTGGCATCCGGCCGCGGCGCCGCTCGCCCGCCTGCACGGCGAGGGCAAGGTCACGGTCCTGCCGGCCGTCGGATACGACAGCCCTGACCAGTCGCACTTCGTCTCGCGCCACTTCTGGGAGGTCGGCGCTCTGGATGCGCAGCTGCGCTCCGGCTGGCTCGGCCGCGTGCTCGACCGCGTCGGCACGCCCGACAACCCTCTGCAGGGGATCTCCCTCGGCGGCTCATTGGGTCCGTCGCTGGCCGCCGCGCGCGTCCCCGTCGCCGCCATCGACGCGCCCGAGGACTTCGGCTTTTGGGCGCCGGGCGCCTGGGGCCCGCCGGGCGACCTGGCGATCCCGGCCTTCGCCGACGTCGGCCGCGCCTTGGCCGGCTCGGGTGATCCGGCGGTCGCGCAGGCCGCCCGCGCCGCCGCCTTCGCGGGTCAGGTCAGCGCCTCGCTGGCGCCCCTGGGCAACGACGGCCAGCCTGCCTACACGCCCCAGGCGACCTACCCCGGCGGCGAAGAGCGCTTCCCGCGCCGGCTCGCCGGGCTCGCGGCGATGGTCGCCGCCGGGCTCCCGATCCGCTGCGCGACGCTGTCTGCGCCGGGCGCCTGGGACACGCATGCCGACCAGGCCGACGCCCTGAACGACAACCTCACCCTGACCGCCGACAGCCTGTACGCGTTCCAGCGCGATCTGGAGGCGCGCGGCATCGCCGACCGCGTGCTCACGCTCGTGTGGTCGGAGTTCGGCCGCCGCGCCGCCGAGAACGGCTCCGGCACCGACCACGGCGCGGCCGGCATCGGCTTCGTGATCGGCACCCGCGCGACCGGCCGCATGGTCGGCGAGTTCCCTGGGCTCGACAAGCTCGACGGGCTGGGGAACCTGCGCGCGACCTCGGACTTCCGCGGCCTGTACTCCTCGCTGGCCGCCGACTGGTTCGGCGTCGATCCCGGCGCCGTCTTCGGCGGCGGCGCGCGGGTGGCGCGGCCTCGGGTGGTGCGGTGAAGCGCGCGCTGGTGCTCGCGGTTCTCGCCGGTGTGCTCGCGGCGCCGGCCGAGGCCGCCTCGCCTTCGCGGCTGCTGGTGGAGTCGCGCGAGTTCAACCTGGTGCTTTCGCGCGGGAGCGTTCGGGCGGGTGACGCGATCGTGCAGCTGGCGAACCGCGGCGAGGATCCGCATGACCTGCGCCTCAAGCGAATCGGCGGGCGCGGGGACGGGACGATCACGGAGACGCTTCCGGGCGAGGTCTCCGAGTGGGAGGGCCGGCTGCGGAAGGGTCGCTATCGGCTTTGGTGCACGCTCGAACGCCACCGCGCTCTGGGTATGCGCGCGGTGTTGCGCGTGCGGTAGCGCGGCCGAACGTCAACTGCCTGCTGGGTAGGGCGGCGGCCTCCGATTTCACGTTGTGATCCCAGACGGATCATTTCGTGAAATCTGCGGCGCGCGGGGACTGCGAATTTCACGTAAGTGCCCGTCTAGAGCACTTTCGTGAATCCACCCACGCCCGCGTCGCCGGATTCCACGAAATTCCCCACCGCGGCCAACCCCGCCGCCGCCCTACCCAGCAAGCAGTTGACGTTCGCTACGCAGGAACGTTCCGCCGGCGGAAGCCGACGAGCCCGACGCAAACACAACAGCCACGGCGACGAGAGTCAGCACCAGCAGCGGCACCACGTCGAACGACGCAGCCGGCAGCAACGGCACGTGCGTGAAGGGCGAGAGGTCCATCACCCACTCCGGCAGCCCCAGCAGCGGCCCGAGAAACGCCGCGAGATAGCACGCCGCCAGCGCGCCCCACACCGCCGCCACCGCCCGCGGCACCAGCCCGAACAGCGCGACGGCAAGCCCGATCAGCACCCACACGGCGGGCGCGATCGCCACGGACGAGCCGACGAGCAGCGGCAGCCGGCCGAGGTCGTTGGAACTAGCCGCATCCGCGATCCCCGCGCCCAGCCCGCTGGCGGCGAGCACGACGACCGTGCCGCCTGCCGCCACCACCACATAGCCGAGCGCCCAGCGCGGCCGGGCGAGCGCGGTCGCGAGCAGCGGCTCGAGCCGGCCGGCGGTCTCCTCCGTGCGCATCCTCAGCACGGCGGCCAACGCGAAGCCGGTGCCGATCAGCGCCATCGAGAGCAGCGAGACGGCGAGGTAGTTGTCGACCAGGCTCCCCGCCGCCTGGGCGAACAGCTCGTCGACCTCCTTGCTGTCACCGAGGATGCTGTCGGCGTCCTGGGCGGTCAACCCGATCGAGAGCCCGCCGAAGAACAGCCCGACCGCCCAGCCGATCAGCGCCCCGCGCTGGAGGCGGAACGCGAGGCCGGCCGGCCGCGCGAGCGCGGGCGCGGCGTTCGGCGGTCCCGGGCGGGGCACGAGCAGGCCCGCGCCGTCGTCGCGGCGTGCGAGCAGGGCGAAGGCGGCCGCGCAGAGCAGCACCGTGAAGGCGAGCAGGAGCAGCAGGGGCCACCAGCGCTCGTCCGCGTACGGGCGCATCGCCTGTCCCCAGCCGATCGGCGACAGCCACGACAGCGTCCCGTCGCCCACGTCGCCGGCCGCGCGCAGCGCGAACGAGGCGCCGAGCACGGCGCCCACCAGGCCGTACGCGCCGCCGGTGCTCTGGCTGACCTGGACGGCCACCGCCGCGACGCCCGCGAACAGGATCCCGACGCCGGCCAGCGAGGCGCCGAGGGCGATCGAGCCCGCGGCCGGCGTGTCGGCCGCGACCATCACGAGCGCGGTGGCGGCGCCCATCAGCACCTGCGCGACGACGGCGACGGCGAGCGCCGCGGCCAGCGGCGCGTCGCGCCCGACCACGCTGGCGCGGACCAGCTCGCTGCGGCCGCTCTGCTCCTCGCCGCGCGTGTGACGCCCGACGATGAACATGCTCATCAGCGCCGCCACCACCGCGCCGAAGGCGCCCCACTGCCAGGCGGTATCGCCGCCCACGCTGGTCACCCCGTACGGCGGCCCGACCATGGCGATCAGGCCCGGGTTGCCGTTCACGGTGGCGACGTAGTCGGCGCGCGAGGCGGCGTTCGGGTACAGCTGCTCGCTCTGCGCGGCCGTCGACGCGATGAGCGCGACGAGGACCAAGACGTAGACCGGGATGCGCACGCGCTCGCGGCGCAGGCTGAACCGCAGCATCGTGGCGAAGCCGGTCATTCGATCTCGTCCCCGTAGTGGCGCAGGAACAGCTCCTCGAGCGTCGGCGGCGTGCTCGTCAACGTGCGCACGCCGAGCCCGCTCAGGTGGCGCAGCGCCCCGTCGAGCTGGGCGGTGTCGACGTCGAAGCGCGCGCGGTGGTTCTCGGTCTGGAGGTTGTGCACGCCGGCCAGCGCCTCGAGGCCGGCCGGCTCGGCGACGGTCTCGACGTCGATCGCCGTGCGGGTCAGGTGCCGCAGGTCGGCGAGGCTGCCCGTCTCCACGGTCCTGCCCGCGCGGATGATGCTCACGCGGTCGCACAGCGCCTCCACCTCGGCCAGGATGTGGCTGGAGAGCAGCACGGTGCGCCCCGCCTGCCGGGCCTCCTCGATCCACTCCTGGAAGACCGTCTCCTTGAGCGGGTCGAGCCCGGAGGTCGGCTCGTCGAGCAGCAGCAGCTCGGCGTCGGACGCCAGGCCGGCGACCAGCGCCACCTTCTGGCGGTTGCCCTTGGAGTAGGTGCGGCCCTTCTTGGTCGGGTCGAGCTCGAAGCGCTCGATCAGCTCCTGGCGGCGCGCCGGGTCGATGCCGCCGCGCAGGCGGCCGAGCAGGTCGATCGCCTCACCGCCGGTGAGGTTGGGCCAGAGGTTGACGTCGCCCGGCACGTAGGCGATCCGGCGGTGCAGCTCGACGGCGTCGGCCCACGGGTCGCCGCCCAGCAGGCGGACCTCGCCGGCGTCGGAGCGCAGGAGGCCGAGCAGGACGCGGATGGTGGTCGACTTGCCGGCGCCGTTGGGACCGAGGAAGCCGTGCACCTCGCCCGCCTCCACGGTGAGGTCGAGCTCGTCGAGCGCGCGGACGTGGCCGAAGGTCTTGACGAGCCCTGAGATGTCGATCGCGGCCATGAGCTCAGTCTACACAGTTTTCACAAAGTTCTGAAAGTTGTGTAGACTGGCTGACACATGTCCGGGGACGTCGATCGCTTCGTCGAGCGCTTCTCCGCGCTGCTCGTGGACGGCGGCATGCCGCGCATGCCCGCCCGCGTCTTCTCGCGCGTGCTCGCCGAGGACTCCGGCCAGCTCACGGCGGCCGAGATCGCCGAGCGGCTCGACGTCAGCCCCGCCGCCGTCTCCGGCGCCGTGAACTACCTGACGCGGGTCGGCATGCTCGTCCGCACGCGCGAGCCGGGCACGCGGCGCGACCTCTTCCGCGTCCACGAGGACGGCTGGGGCGAGATGTACACGCAGCAGGCGGCGCTGCTGCGCCGCTGGATCGAGGCGGCCGACGAGGGCGCGACGGCGCTCGGGCCCGACACGCCGGCCGGTCGCCGGCTTGCGCAGACGCGCGACTTCTTCGCCTTCATGCACGCCGAGCTGCCGGACCTGATCAAGCGCTGGCGCGACCGCGCCTG
This sequence comes from uncultured Solirubrobacteraceae bacterium, assembly GCA_963835525.1. Classification (GTDB taxonomy): domain Bacteria; phylum Actinomycetota; class Thermoleophilia; order Solirubrobacterales; family Solirubrobacteraceae; genus DASSUW01. Next base: position 844,693 of record CAWIFM010000003.1, on the reverse strand, counting down.
AGCACGCGCTCATCGCCACGGCGCAGCGTCACGTGCTCGGCGTCGAGGTGCTCGAGGTACGCCTGGGCGTACTTGCGCGACGTGCCGAGCTCGTCCCGCACGCCGGCCAGCGTGATCGACCCGTCGCGCTCGATCGCCGCGGTGATGCGGGCCTGCACGGCGGCGAGCGCCTCCGGGTGGACGTGCATCGCCGGCCCGAGCCGGACGGCGCGGCCGTGCGCGCGAAGGACCGCGAGCGCGTCGGGGTCGAGCTCGGAGTCGAGCGGCGGCTCGGCGCCCGCCTCGCGCAGCCGCTCCTCCGCGGCCTCGGCCTCGGGAGTGAGCGGCGGGAGCTCGACCGCCGGCTTCGGCTCCTCGGGCGGCGCCTCCTCGACGGGCTCCTCGCCGCGCTCGAGCGCCGCCAGCCGCGCCAGCAGGTCACGCGACGGTCCATGCCTCCGCGGCGTGGCGTCGAGGACGACGCCGCCGCCGAGCGTGTCGGGCGGCGCCAGCGAGCGGATCACGAGCCGGTCGCCGCGCAGCGGGACGATCGGCTGCTCGAGCCGCAGCTGGAAGAACCTCCCGCCGAGCTCGACCAGCCGCGCGGCCGACTCGCGCGTGCCGTGATGGACGCCGATCCGAGCGCCGCCGTCAGGCCGCGCGTCGGGAGTGGCCCACGAGAGCGCGACGTCGACGCGGAACCTGGGCGCGGGATGATCGGCGCGGCCGACGACGACGTCGCCGCGCGCCACCTCGTCCCTCGCCAGCCCGGCCAGGTTGAGCGCCACGCGTTGCCCGGCCTCCGCGCGCTCTACCGGCTCGTCATGCACCTCGACCGACCGCACGCGGGCGCGCAGGCCGGACGGCAGCACCTGGACCTCGGCGCCGCGTGCCGCGACGCCCGACCACAGCGTCCCGGTGACGACGGTGCCGGCGCCGTGGACGCTGAACACGCGATCGACGTGCAGCCGCAACCCGCCCGGCGCGTCGGCGCGGCCGGGCACGGCGGCCGCTGCTCGGTCGAGCGCGGCGCGCAGCTCGTCGAGCCCGGTGCCGGTCCGCGCCGACACGGGCACGGTCTCGGCGCCGGGCAGCAGCGCCGCCGCCTCCGCCGCGGCCCGCTCGGGGTCGGCGAGGTCGGCCTTCGTGATCGCCACCACCCCGGTCTCCACTCCGAGCGCGGCCAGCACCGTCGCGTGCTCGCGCGTCTGCGGCATCACGCCGTCGTCGGCGGCGATGGTCATCAGGTACAGGTCGATCCCGGTGGCGCCGGCGACCATCGTGCGCACGAAGCGCTCGTGGCCCGGCACGTCGACGACCGACAGCCGCCGCCCCGACGGCAGCTCCAGCGGCGCGTAGCCGAGCGCGATCGAGATCCCGCGCTCCCGCTCCTCGGGCAGCCGGTCCGTGTCGACGCCGGTGAGCGCCCGCACCAGCGCGGTCTTGCCGTGGTCGATGTGGCCGGCCGTGCCGAGCGTCGTCATGCCAGCGCGCGAGCGACGAGCGGGAGCTCCTCGTCGGTGAGCGTGCGGGGGTCGAGCAGCAGCCGGTCGTCCTCGATCCGCCCGATGACCGGCGGGTCGGCGGCGCGCAGCCTGGCCGCGAGCTCGTCCGCGCCTTCGAGGGCCACCGCCGGCCCGGGCAGCTCGAGCAGCGGCAGCGCGCCGCCGCCGACCTTCGCCACCGCCGGCACCACTTCGCCGCCGACGGCGGCGGCCAGACGCTCCGCGCGCACCCGCAGCGTCTCCTCGTCGACGGTCAGCATCGCCAGCACCGGGATCTCGCGGCGCGCGCGCTCCGGGTCGCGGTAGAGCTGGAGCGTGGCCTCGAGCGCGGCGAGGCCGAGCTTGTCCAGCCGCAGCGCCCGCGCCAGCGGGTGCTTGCGGGCGGCGGCCACCGCGCCCGCCTCACCGACCATCAGCCCCGCCTGCGGGCCGCCGAGCAGCTTGTCCCCGGAGAAGCACACGAGGGCGGCGCCGGCGCGGACCGAGCGGCGGACGGCCGGCTCCTCGCGCAGCATCTCGATCTCGTCGGCCAGAACGCCCGAGCCGACGTCGTCGACCACCGGCACGCCCAGCTCGCACAGCTCCTCGATCTCGACCTCCTGCACGAAGCCGAGCTGGCGGAAGTTCGACGGGTGGGCGCGAAGGATGGCGCCCGTCTGCGGCCCGATGGCCGCCTCGTAGTCGGCGCGCCGCGTGCGGTTCGTGGTTCCGACCTCGACCAGCTGCGCGCCCGCCTGCGCGATCACGTCCGGCACGCGGAAGCCGCCGCCGATCTCCACGAGCTGGCCGCGCGAGACGACCACCTCGCGGCCGGGACCGGCCAGCGCCGCGGCAGCCAGCAGCACGGCGCCGGCGCAGTTGTTGACCGCGATCGCCGCCTCGGCGCCGGTCAGCTCGCACAGCAGGCCGGCGACATGGTCGTGCCGCGAGCCACGCGCCCCGGTGGCCAGGTCGAGCTCGAGGTTGCCGTAGCCCTCGGCCGCGCGCGCCACCGCCTCGATCGCCGCCGCCGCCAGAGGCGCCCGGCCGAGGTTGGTGTGCACGATCACCCCGGTCGCGTTGATCACCCGCCGCAGCCGCGGCCGCGCCGACGAGTCGGCCCACGCCCGCGCACGCTCCGCGAGGTCGACATCGCCGCCTTCACCGGCGAGCAGCTCCGCCCGGCGCTCCGCCAGCACCGCGCGAGCCGCCGCCACCGCGATCGCCCGCGGCGCGTCGACCTGCGCGGCCAGCGCGTCGACGGGAGGCAGGTCACGCAGCGCGTCGCTCATCGCTGTCCGAGGATGACGGTGTTGCCGTCCGGATCCAGCACCCGCGCGATGCGCTCGCCCCACGGCTGGTCCGCCGGCTCCTCGACCACGGCGACGCCCGAGGCGCGCATGCGCGCAACCGTCGCGTCGCAGTCGCCCACGTAGGCCCACAGGGCGAAGCGAGAGCTGGGACCGTCCGCCAGTCCCGGGTCCCGCCCGATCCCCAGATGCGACGTGCCCAGCTCCAGGCCCACATAGCCCGGCTCCCCGTCAGGGCCGCGGAACTCATACGTCACCGTGAAGCCCAGCAGGTCGCGATAGAAGCCGAGCAGCCCGCCGGGATCCCGGGTGGTGAGGATCGGGAAGAACGGAGCGGCGGACACCAGGCCGATGATGACGAATGCGGCTTACTCGCACTCGCAAGCTCGTGCGAGCGCCTTAGCATGCATGCATGGCCGTCGACGAGAACACCACGGACCTCTCCGTCGCCCCGGTCGTCGGCCCGGACGACCCGCGGCGGTTCACCGACTCGGGCATCGAGGTCGAGCCGATCTACGGCCCCGGCGACCTGCCGGGTGACCTCGACCTCGGCGAGCCGGGCGAGTACCCCTTCACGCGCGGCATCCACGCCGAGATGTACCGCAAGCGGCCGTGGACGATCCGCCAGTACGCGGGCTACGCGACCGCCAAGGAGTCGAACGAGCGCTATCGCTACCTGCTCGCGCACGGCGGCACCGGGCTCAGCATGGCCTTCGACCTGCCGACCCAGCTCGGGCTCGACTCCGATGACCCGCGCTGCGCCGGCGAGGTCGGCCGCACCGGCGTCGCCATCGACACGATCGACGACATGCGGACCGCGTTCGACGGCATCCCGCTCGACGAGGTCAGCACGTCGATGACCATCAACGCCCCGGCCAGCGTGCTGCTGCTGCTCTACGAGCTGGTGGCCGAGGAGCAGGGCGTCGCCAGCGAGAAGCTCCGCGGGACGGTCCAGAACGACATCCTCAAGGAGTACATCGCCCGCGGGAATTTCATCTACCCGCCCGAGCCGAGCATGCGGCTGACCACCGACCTGTTCGCCTACTGCAACGAGCGGATCCCGAAGTGGAACACGTGCTCGATCTCCGGCTACCACTTCCGCGAGAAGGGCGCCAGCGCGGTCCAGGAGGTGGCGTTCACGCTGGCGTCCGGCATGGCCTACGTGCAGGCCGCCCTCGACGCGGGCCTGAAGGTCGACGACTTCGCCCCCCGCCTGGCCTTCTTCTTCAACGGCCACAACAACGTCTTCCAAGAGGTCGCCAAGTTCCGCGCCGCCCGCAACATGTGGGCGCACGCGATGAAGGACCGCTTCGGCGCGCAGGAGGCGAAGTCGATGATGCTGCGCTTCCACACGCAGACGGGCGGCGTCACGCTGACCGCCCAGCAGCCGCAGAACAACATCGTCCGCGTGGCGCTGCAGGCCTTCGCGGCCGTCTGCGGCGGCACCCAGTCGCTGCACACGAACGGCTACGACGAGGCGCTCGCGCTGCCCACCGAGCGCGCCGCCAAGGTCGCCCTCCGCACGCAGCAGATCGTCGCCTACGAGTCGGGCGCCACCGACACCGTCGACCCCTTCGCCGGCTCCTACTACGTCGAGGCGCTGACCGCCGAGATCGAGCGCCGCGCGTGGAAGCTGATCGAGCGCGTCGACGAGCTCGGCGGCTCGGTCGACGCCGTCGCGTTCATCAAGAACGAGATCGAGGAGTCGGCCTTCGGCTACCACGAGCGCTACCGCACCGAGCAGGACGTCGTGGTCGGCGTCAACCGCTACGTCGAGGACGACATCGAGGTCGAGGACACCCTGACCGTCGACCCCGAGACCGAGCGCGGCCAGGTCGAGCGCCTCGAGCAGTTCAAGGCCGACCGCGACCAGGAGACGGTCGACCGCCGGCTCACTGAGCTGCGCGAGGCGGCGAATGGCACCGACAACCTCCTCCCTCCGATCCGCGCGGCACTGGCCGACCGCGCCTCGATCGGCGAGGTGTGCGGCGCCATGCGCGAGGTCTTCGGCGAGTACCAACCGGAGATGTAGACGCCGGCGTTCACTAGACTGGCGCGCCGCAGTGGTGCGTGCCTCTCTCATGGCGGTCCTGTTGACCTTGCTCCTGCCGGCGATCGCGCAGGCGCAGTTCGACGTGCCCGCGTTCAGCGTGACGCCGAAGTCGCTCCAGGCGGGCTCGCACCCCGACGTGACGATCCACGCCGAGTTCTCGGGCAGCGAGCACGTCCGCGATCTCACCATCAGCCTGCCGCCCGGCCTGGCCGGCGACCCGACCTCGAAGCCGCGCTGCGCGCAGGCCGCCTTCCAGGCCGACAACTGCCCGGCCGCGACGCGCGTCGGGACGACGTCGGTCCGCACCGTCATCCCGCCGCTCGCGATCCTGCCCATAACGGCGAGCGGCGACGTCTACAACGTCGTGCCCGCCGCCGGCGAGCCGGCGCGGCTCGGCGTGGTGGTGCGGCCGCCCGGCGCGTCCAAGGTGTTCATCGCCTCCCCCGTGCGCATCCGCCCGGCCGACGGCGGCCTCGACTCCGTGATCACGAACATGCCGAGCACCGTCAGCGTGGCCGGCCTCCCGGTGGAGATGTTCATCCAGGCGATGGACCTCACGCTCTCCGCGCCGTTCGCGTCGCTGCCGACCGCCTGCAAGCCCGCCCAGGCGCGGGTCGCCGCCGTGTCGGCAGCCGGGACCGCCGTCTCGCGCGCGGCCACCCCTTTCACGCCGACCGGCTGCGACAAGGTCCCGTTCGCGCCGCGGCTGGAGGCGTCGGTCGACTCGACGGACATGCCCGGTCTGCGCACGGTCATCACCGTCCCGCGCGGCCACGCGTCGACCGCCACCGCAAAGGTCACCCTCCCGCGCAACATCGCCATCAACGTGGCGGCGCTCGACGACGTCTGCACGGCGGACGAGCAGGCCGCCGGGCCGTGCCCGGCGCGGGCGCGGGTCGGCTCGGCGGTGGCGCGCACGCCGCTGCTGGCGCAGCCGTTGACCGGGCCGGTGGCGCTCGCCTCGTTCCCGGGCCAGCCGCTGCCCGGCCTGCGCATGGAGCTGTCGGGCGCAGCGGAGCTCACGCTCGCCGGCGTCGTCGAGATCAGCCCGATCCGCGCCTCGTTCGCCGGGATCCCCGACGTCCCGCTCGAGCGCTTCGAGCTGACCTTCGACGCGGACCGGACGCTGGTCTCGCGGGGCGATCTCTGCCGCGGCCCGGAGCCGCGCGTGCTCGCCGAGCTGACCGGCCACAACGGAGCCACGGCCCGGCTCGACGAGCCGCTCGCCGTCGCCGGCTGCGAGCTGCCCGCCGCCAGGCTGACCGTCAAGCGCAAGCGGCTGAAGCTGCAGGTCGCGGCGCTGCGCGGCCGTCCGCTGGCGCGCGTGAAGCTCAGGCTCCCGCGCCACATCCGGCTCGAGCGCGGCTCGGTCGCGCGTGCCGACGGCCGCAAGCTGCGCCGTGTGCGCGGCCGCACGGTGACCGTGCGCCCCGGCGCCGCGCGCCACTTCACGATCAAGGGCACGCTGACCCGCCGCCTGCGCCGCGCGGTCGTGCTCGAGACGCTCGACTCCACCGGCCGCGTGGTGCGGCAGTCCGTGAAGCGACGCTAGGCGTCCGGCCCGTTGACGCCCTTGATCGACTTCTGGCCTCGCTCCAGCCGGTAGCGGAACCCGTTCGTCGTCAGCTGCGCGCGCGAGCGCCGCTTGATCGTCTCGAGCCGCTTCAGCGTGCACTCGAATCCGCCGCGCGAGGCCTCGACCAGCGCGTAGCCGTGATGGTCGAAGTCGGCCTGGTCGACCCACGGGTTGATGCCGCGCAGCGCGTCGATGATGCCCGGGTCGGTGCGCGGGTCCGCGTCGTTGCCGGGGATGATCACGCCGCCGCCGGCATCGATGTCCATCTCGCCGAAGTTCGTCGAGGTGACCGAGCCGCCGACGAACTCGACCGCGACGCTCTCGCCGTCTCCCATCTGCGTGCGCACATCGCCGGCCAGGAACAGGTGGATGTCGCCGGTGATGAAGACCACGTCGTCGATGCCGCGGGCCTTGATGTAGGCGAGCAGCTCCTCGCGCTCCTGCGGATAGCCCTGCCAGGAGTCGAACGAGTAGAAGGAGCCGCCCGTGACCTTCGCGGGCATCATCATCGTCTGGGAGCCGATCACCTTCCAGCGCGCCTTCGAGCTGCGCAGCCGCTTCTTGAGCCAGCTCATCTGCCTGGCGCCGAGGAGCGGGCGCGGCTGGTCCCAGTCTGCGCACGGCGGCGCCACCGCGTCGCCGCACGGCTGATCGGCGCGGTACTGGCGCTGGTCGAGCAGGATCAGGTCGACGTTGCGGCCGTGCCGCTCGGAGCGGTAGATGCGGTCGCCGCCCGCCGCGAAGAACGGCATCGCCTCGAAGTAGGCCTTGTAGCCGGCGTCACGGCGCGCGTCCGACCAGCGCTTGCCCGGGTCGAGGCCGCCACCCGGCGCCGTGCCCGCGTAGTTGTCCTGGACCTCGTGGTCGTCCCAGATCGCGACCATCGGGAACTTGGCGTGCAGGTCTCGCAGCGTCTTGTCGGAGCGGTAGAGCGCGTACTTGGCGCGGTAGTCGGCGAGCGTCAGCGCCTCGCTCGCGATGTCGGGGTTCGACGGGTTCGGCTCGCCGATGGCGTCGTCACGCACACCCGTGCCGCCGGCCACCGAGTGGTACGCCTCGCCGTAGACGTAGTCGCCGAGGCAGACGACGAAGTCGATGTCGTCGCGCGCCATCACGTCGAACGCGTTGTAGTAGCCGTGCGAGTACTCGTTGCACGAGAAGAAGGCGAACTTCACGGGCCGGTTCGAGTCGGCCGGCAGCGCGGTCTGGAAGCGCCCGACGGGGCTGTTCCGGTCGCGCGTCTCGAACCGGTAGTAGTAGCGCTCGTCCGGCTGCAGGCCTCCCACGCGCGCCTTGACCGAGTAGCCGCGCCCGCCGCCGGTGGCGATCGTCTTGCGCGCCACGACGCGCCGGAAGTCGCGGTCGCGCGCCACCTCGAGCCGGACCGATCCGGAGCCGGTGACGTCGTCGAGGACCGTCAGCAGCGTGATGCCGCGCGGGGTCGGGTCGCCGGAGAGGACGCCCTGCCGGAAGCGGCCTCCGCGCAGCAGGCGGGCGGCGGTTCCGCGCGGCGCGGCGAGCGCCTCGAGCGCGGTCTGCGGAGCAAGGACGAGGGCGCCCGCCGCGCCCGCGCGAGAGATGAACTGACGGCGCGAGAGCATGGCGCGAGCCTAACCGGCCCGACGGTGCTCAGGTGCCGACCGGATGCCAGGCGGTCTTGAGCTCGAGGAAGGGCTCGATCCGCGTGAGGCCGTCGAGCTTTGCCACGTCGAGGTAGTCGTCGCGGGCCTTCGCCACGCGGGTGACGCTGTCGGCGGCCAGGCGCGTGACCTCGGGATCGCCGGTGGCGTCGAGGATGCCGTCGACGTCGCGGTGGCCGGCCAGCGGCTTGACGAGCTCGGAGCGCAGGCCCGACAGCAGGTTGACCACGCCGGCGGGCACGTCGGCCACGCCGAGCACCTCGCCGAGGTGCAGCGAGAGCAGTGGCCAGCGCTCGGACACCACGGCCACGACGACGTTGCCGCCCGCGAGCGGCGGCAGGATCTCGGCGACGAGGCCGAGCACGTCGGGCTCCTCGGGGGCGATCACACCGACGACCCCGGTCGGCTCGGGGAACGTGAAGTTGAAGTGCGGCGACGCGACCGGGTTCACCCCGCCGAGCACGGCGTGCAGCTTGTCGGTCCAGCCGGCGTAGTGCACCGCGTGGTCGACCGCCGCCTCGATCTCGGCCCGCGCGGCGCTCTTCTCGATCCCGCGCAGGCGAGCGGTCTCGCTGGTCAGCTCGTCGGCACGCGACTCCAACGCCTCGGCGAAGCGGTAGAGGATCTGGCCGCGGTTGTAGGCCGTGCGGCCCTGCCAGCCCGGCAGCGCGCCGCGCGCGGCCCGGACGGCGTCGCGCACGTCCTTGCGCGTGCCGCGCGGGGCGTTGGCGACCTGGTTGCCCTCGTGGTCCTCAGCCGGCACGTGCCGGCCGGATTCGCTGCGCGCGAAGGCGCCGCCGACGTAGAGCTTGTAGGTCTTGACGACCGGGAGCCGGCTCACGAGATCCTCACGTAGGGCCGGAGGCCGACCGCGCCGCCCTCGCGGCCGAAGCCGCTCTCCTTGTAGCCGCCGAACGGCGACGTCGGGTCGAACTGGTTGTAGGTGTTCTGCCAGATCGTGCCGGCCTTCAGGCCGCGCGCCACGGCGAGCGCGCGCGAGCCCTTGTCGGTCCAGATGCCGGCTGCGAGCCCGTAGGCGGTGGAGTTGGCCTTCTCGATCGCCTCCGCCTGGGTGCGGAACGTGAGCACCGACACGACCGGGCCGAAGATCTCCTCGACGGCGATCCGGTTCACCGGCGCGACGTCGGTGAACAGCGTCGGCGGGAACCAGTAGCCGCGCTCCGGGAGCTGGCAGGCGACCGTGCGGCGCGTCGCCCCCTCGCGCTCGCCGGCGTCGACCAGCGCCTCGATCCGCTGGAGCTGCTCGGCCGAGTTGATGGCGCCGACGTCGGTGTTCTTGTCGAGCGGATCGCCGACGCGCAGCAGCCCCATCCGCCGCCACAGCTTCTCGACGACCTCCTCGGCCACGCTCTCCTGGAGCAGCAGCCGCGAGCCCGCGCAGCAGACATGGCCCTGGTTGAAGAAGATGCCGTTGACGATGCCCTCGACCGCCTGGTCGATCGCCGCGTCGTCGAACACGATGTTGGCCGACTTGCCGCCGAGCTCGAGCGTGAGGCCGACGTCGCGGCCGGCGAGAGCGGCCTGGATGTCCTTGCCCACGCTGGTCGAGCCGGTGAAAGCGATCTTGTCGATCCCCGGATGGCGGACGAGCGCCGCGCCCGCCGAGCCGTCGCCGGGGATGATGTTGACCACGCCCGCGGGCAGCTCGGCCTCCTGCACGATCTCGGCCAGCAGCAGCGCGGTCAGCGGCGTCGTCTCGGCCGGCTTGAGCACCGCCGTGTTGCCGCACGCGAGCGCCGGCGCGAGCTTCCAGGCCGCCATCAGCAGCGGGAAGTTCCACGGCACGATCTGGCCGACGACGCCCATCGGCTCCGCGTCGCGGCCGGCCAGCCCGTAGCGCAGCTTGTCGGCCCAGCCCGCGTAGTAGAAGAAGTGCGCGGCGGCCAGCGGGATGTCGACGTCGCGCGACTCGCGGATCGGCTTGCCGCCGTCGAGCGACTCCACGATCGCCAGCTCGCGAGCGCGCTCCTGGATCAGGCGCGCGATGCGGAAGACGTACTTGCCGCGCTCGAGCGCGGGCAGCCGCTGCCAGCGCGGCAGCGCCTCGCGCGCCGCCGCCACCGCCGCGTCGACGTCGGCCTGCGACGCCTGCGCGATCTCGGTCAGCGGCTCCTCGGTCGCCGGGTTGATCGTCGGCTCGTAGGCTTCCGTGTCCCGCCAGTCGCCGCCGATGAACAGCCCGTAGCGGTCCTTGAGGCGGATGTGGTCGGTCGCCTCGGGGCGGGCGAGTACTCCCAGGCCAGCGCGGTGCGCGTCGGGCGAGGCGGTCATGCGTTCACTCCTTCGAGAAGTCCTCGGGCCGCTGGTAGCGGCCGGAGGCTCCGTGCTCGTACTGCATGAGCAGGTCGTTGAGCAGCGACGAGGCGCCGATGCGGAAGCGGTCGGGCGTCAGCCACTCGTCGCCGAGCGTCTCCTTGACCAGGATCAGCTGGTGGATCGCCTGCTTGCTGGTGCGCACCCCGCCCGCGGCCTTGAAGCCGACGATCCTCCCCGTGCGGTTCACGTAGTCGCGCACCGTCTCGAGCATCACCAGCGTCGCGCTCGGCGTGGCGCCCTTGCCGATCTTGCCGGTCGAGGTCTTGACGAAGTCCGCGCCGCCCTCCATCGAGAGCCAGGTGGCGTGGCGGATGTGGTCGTAGCCGCCGAGCTCGTCGACCTCGACGATCACCTTCAGGTGCGCCGGCCCGCACGCCTCCTTGACCAGCTCGACCTCGGTGACGACCTGCTGGTCGTCGCCGGCCAGGTAGGCGTCGCGCGGGATCACCATGTCGATCTCGGTGGCGCCCGCCGCCACCGCCTCGCGCGTCTCCTCCAGCTTGAGCTCCATGCTCGTCAGGCCCGACGGGAAGCCGGTGGCCACGCTGGCCACCGCCACGCCCGAGCCGTTCAGCGCCCGCTTGGCGTCCGCGACGCGCGACGGGTACACGCACACCGCCGCCACGGACGGGATCTCCGGATGCGTGGGCGCCGGGCAGACGGCCTTGGCCGCGAGCTGCGCGACCTTGCCCGCGCGTGTCCGCGCCCTCGAGCGTCGTGAGATCGACCATCGAGACCGCCATCCGGATGGCCTGCTGCTGCGACTCGGACTTGATGGAGCGCTTGCCGAGCACGGCGGCACGCTCGTCCACCCCGACCCGGTCGACCGGCGCGACTCGGCGTCTCATGGCGTTCAGCGTATCGCCACGGGGACGACCCGAAGACCGGGGACCCGCCCGAAGTCGGCAGCGTTGCCGGTCGCCACCCCGAGCCCGTGCGCCACCGCAGTCGCGGCGATCCAAAGATCGTGCGCTCCGATCGGCTCGCCTCGCTCGGTCAGCTGCGCCCAGAGCTCGGCGTGGACCCGCGCGACCGCCTCGGTGATCGGGATCGCCTGGATGCCCGCCAGCAGATGCTCGACGAACGCGCGGCGGCGCGCGCGGCGCTCGCCTGCGGCGCGGTGGACCCCGTGCAGCAGCTCGCTGACCGTGATGACGCTGATCGCGCGGTCCTCCTCGCCGAGCAGTCGCTCGGTGACGTCGCCGCACTCGCGGTTCACCGACGCGCCGGGGTCGATCATGACGTTCTCGACTGCTCAGCCGCGCGCAGCTCGCCGGCAAAGCCGTGATCTGCGGGCGGAGCAGTCGCGATCAGCTCGCGGAAGCGCTCGGCTGACACGAGGTGTGCGTCGGGCGGCCGGATTACGGCCACCGGCGCGCCGCTCCGCGTGATCTCGACCTCCTCGCCGGCGCTCACACGATCCAGCACCTCCGAGAAGCGACGGGCAGCCTCGGTTGCGGTCATGCGTGGCACGACCGCAACCGTACCTTTCAGCGGATCGTGACGAACCCTCCTGCCAGCGTCCTCTCGGGCTGATCGTGGACGAGGGCGTCGCCGTCCCAGAGCGAGAAGGCGATGCTGCCCTTGCCGCTCTCGCTCAGCGAGACCTGGAGCGTGAGGTTCCGGCCGACGCGGACCGGCCGCAGGATCTTCGTGTGGTCCCACAGGTCGGCCTTGAACCGCACCTCGGCGCGCTTGCCGTCGCTCGAGAAGCCGATCGACTGCATGTCGTCGGCCGAGATCCGGTACGCGCGGCCGTCCTTGCCGTAGACGATCTCGGCGTACTTGTTGTCGATCGCGAAGATCGTCGACAGGTGGCTCAGGAAGCCGATCGCGTTGACCTTCTTGGTGGCCTTGGCGACGCGGACGGTGGCCTGCGCGGAGCCGGTGTAGTACCCGCCCGCCTCGACGGTGATCGCGTGCGTCCCGTTGGCGAGCGTGACCGTGCAGGACAGCGAGGCGCAGAGCGTCTTCGAGCCCTCCTTGAACGTCACCGTGGCCTTGCCGATGTCGCCCGGCGCGCCGTCGTCGGCGTCCTTCAGCCGTGCGCGGAGCAGGACCTTGCCCGACGACAGCGTGTCGCCGAGGTAGGTCACGACCGCGTCCTCGGGCGTCACCGTGACGATCAGCGGCTTCGTGATCGCCTCGCCGTCGCCGTCGGTCACGGTGATCGAGCCCGTGTACGTCCCGGGCGCGGCGGTGACGTTGCCCGCGAGCGTCCACGTCCGCGAGTGCTCGGAGGTCGTCCCGTCGGCCAGCGACAGGCCGGCGGGCAGCCCGGTCGCCGTCGCGGTCAGGGCCGAGCCGGCGCTGTCGGCGTCGGTCGCCTCGACCACGGTCCCGCTGACGGCGTCGCTGTACTGGACCGTCTTGCCGGTGACCACGACGTCGGGCGCGGCCTGGATGACCAGGTCGGCGTCGGAGACGTCGAAGAACACGTTGCCGACCGCCTCGACCTTGATGCGGGCGCGCTGGTCGGCGAGGTTCGGCACCGTCACCTCGGCCGAGCCGTCGTTCGGCGTCGCCGCGGCGAGGACCTTGCCGCTCAGCAGGCTGATCTTCACCTCGCTCGTGTTGACCGGCGTCGCGGCGGTCCCCGCGACGTCCCACGTGACCGTCTGCACCGTCCCGGCGCGCAGGGTGGCGGGCGCCGCCTGCGAGGTGACCAGGAACGGCCCGGCCAACGGGGCGAGCGTGAGCTTCGTGCTCGCCGAGCCGATGCCGCCCGCGCCCAGGAAGCCGTCGCGGGCGGTGAGGCGGAAGTTCAGCGTCCGGTCGCTGAGGAACCCGGTCCAGTCGGCGGTCGGCAGGAACTCCGAGAAGCACTCACGGACCTCGGGCGGGAGCGCGGTCGGCGGCGGCGGGCCGGGCGGGCACGTGCCGCTCACGGCGTTGGTGTTGTTGGCCAGGATCTGCGCCATGTCCGGGAACTCGCGTGTCGGGTTCTTGTCGACCCCGTTGAGGCCCGGCGACGGCGACTCCAGCGTGCCGTCCTCGGTGACGTTCGCGGCGGTCCCGAACTGGCGGAACAGCGGGCCGTTCGCCTTGACGTTGCTCACCAGGGCCGTGCCCGTGGCGCCGCCACGGTCGTTCTGCTCCCACATGTAGGTGATCGTGTCGTCGTCGAAGTCGGTGGCGCTGCCGGTCAGCGCGAACGGCGTGCGGATCGGGATCGTGAAGCCGGCCGCGGTCTCCACCACCGGGGCGTGGTTGCCCGTCGCCTCGATGATGCGGCCCTTGTTGTCGACCGGCCCGCCGCGCGCGGTCTCGCCGACGAAGCCGCTCGCGCCGTCGAAGGCGACGAGCTCGAGCGAGCCGGCGTCCGTGTTCGCCAGGCCGGAGCCGAACGTGACCTGGAAGCCCGTGTCGTTCAGGGCGCCGGTGCCGCCCCAGGCGGCGACCGTGGCCGTGACGCCGGGCGGGAGCGCCCCGGCCGTGCCCTTGACCGTCTCGCTCACCGCGCCGTCGCTGATCGTGAGCGGCGCGACGTCGGTTCCCTGGTGCCCGCCGCTGAACGTGAGCGTGAAGCCGGTGGCGGTGAGGCCGCTCACCGCCACGGTCCCGCCGGCCGGCCACGTCGCCAGCGGCTGCCCACCCTGGGCGTTCTCGCGGACGCTCGCCGTGCACGTGCAGTTGACGATCTCGACCGGCGGCACGTTCACTCCGGCCGAGGCGCCGCTGAAGCTGAGCGTGAAGCCGCCGTTGCCCGCGCCGGTGGCGGTCACCGTGCCGGCGAAGCCGGGGATCGCGTTGATCGCCGCGGCGACGTTCGCGTTGCTGACCGCCGGCCCGCCGGCGCCGAGCACCGCGGAGGCGGCGCCGCCGATCTGCACCTGGAACGACTGCGTCGCCTGGTTGAAGCCGGTGAGCGTGACCGCCTGCTGCTCGTTGCCGCCCGCCAGCGCGTTCTGGATCCCGAGCGCCGTGTCGTTCTGGCCGGGGACGATCGGCACGGTCTCGGCGCCCAGGTAGCCGAGCGTGAACGGGCCGGCGCCACGCGCGAAGGTCTGCACCTCGCTCGTTCCCTGGAGGGCCAGCTGGATGCCGGGCAGCGTGTAGTTGGTCCCGCGGACGATCGGGGCCGAGTCGTTCCCGCCGAAGCGGAGCCGGAACGAGTCGGTGCCGTCGAAGTCGCGCAGCGAGGCGGTCTGGACCTCGTTGATCGCGGCCTGGTCCGAGGTCACGTAGGCCGTGATGTTGTCGAAGCTGCGCTGCGACCAGTACGGGTCGCTGTGCGGCTGCAGGTTGTCCTGGTCGCAGATGCCGGCGTAGGCCATGATCGACGAGCCGCTGCCGGGCTCGACCGAGCTGGCGGCGCTGCGGTTGCCGCCCGAGCAGTTGCGCTGCGTGCCGTTGAACGTGTGGGGCCCGCCGAACTGGTGGCCCATCTCGTGCGCCACGTAGTCGACGGCGAACACGTCCCCGACCGGGGTTGCGAGCCCCGTGCAGCCCTGCGCCTTGGCGTTGCCGCCCACGACGCCGAGGCTGGCGACGCCGCCGCCCGGGGTGCCGAGCGCGATGTGGCCGATGTCGTAGTTGCTCGCCCCGATGATCTGGCCGATGACGATCCGCGTGCGGTTCAGCGTGCCTCCGGTGCACCCGGGCGGCGTGACGTAGCAGGGGGCCGCGCCGCAGGGCCCGTTCGGCCCGGTCATCTGCTCCGGCGTGTTGAGGTTGAGCTTGTCGTTGTCGGCGATCAGCACGAGCCGGATCGCGGTCTCGTCCTCATAGACCTGGTTGACGCGGTTCATCAGCGTCACCTTCGCGGCCGTGACGTTCTGCGGCCCGCCGAAGTAACCCGAGTAGCCGGGGTCGGTGAGGAGCGCGAGCCGGTACGTCCGCCTGATGACCTCGGGACCCTGGGGGACGGCCGCGAGGGCGAGCGGGTCGGTGTCCTCGTCGAGCTCCTGCTCGACGAAGCCGCCGTGCGGGTCGTGGCTGACGTCGCGCCCGTAGTAGGTGATGTAGACGCTGTCGTCGAGGCGGTAGTAGGGGTCGACGTACCAGGCGCCGCCAGGCGCGCGGACGGAGGCGTGGAAGCCGAGCGGCGTCTGGTCGGCACGGATCGTCGCCGCCGGGTCGTCGATGCCGCGACCGGCGTAGGTGATGATGTCGGGGTGCCGGGCGGCGAGCCCGGGCTCCATGATCGGCGCCTCGGTGACCTCGAAGCGCTGCATCGAGCCGTCCGGCGCCGGCAGCGTGAGGACGGTTGAAGCGCGCAGCGACCGCGCCGCGGGCGCGGCTGCCACGGGGTCGTCGTCGAGGGTGTAAGCGCGGAAGGCGTCGGGACGGATGTCGGCGGTCGTGCCGCCTCCGAGCGAAGTGGGAGGAGTCCCGGAGACGGGCTCCCAGACGTCGGCCAACGCCGCCGGCGGCAGCAACATCGCACCGGCGAGCACCAGCAGTGCAAGCGAGCCCTTCATCCCCGTCCCCCCTCGGTAGTACGCCGGCCGATCCTTGAGGATCGGTGAGCCGCGGTCAAGCGGTGGCCGTTGAGGTCGCCCCACGTTCGTCGGGGTCGATCCAGCCGCCTAGGGCCTCCTCGAGCCGCTCGGCGATCGCGAGCAGCGTGCGCTCCTGCCCGCGGCGGGCCATGAGCTGGACTCCGACGGGCAATCCGGCGGCCGAGCGCATGACCGGCAGCGCGACCGCGGGCAGCCCGAGCCCGTTGGCGTAGGCGCAGAGCGAGAGCTTGCCGCCCGGCCTCGGCGGCTCGCCGTCGACCGGCGGGAATGCGAACACACCAACGGGCGGCGCGACGTCCGGCGCCACCGGGCACAGCGCGACCGGAAAGCGCGCGAACCAGCGGGTCGCCTCCGCGTCGATCTCCGCGATCCGCCCGAAGGCGGCGAAGTAGGCGTCGAACGAGGGCCTGAAGCCGCGCGTCGCCTCGCCCATCTCGACGATGTACGGCATCAGCTCCTCGTCGTGCCCCTCGGTGACCCGCGTCAGCGCCGGCACAAGCTCGTGCCCGAGGATCAGGTCGAAGGCCGCGCGCAGATCGGCGGGCCGTGGCGGCCGATCCTCGACGACGTCGAAGCCGAGGTCCGAGAGTGCCGAGGCGGCTCGGCGGACCGCCTCCCGGCAGGCGCGGCTGACCGGCTGCAGCCCGTCCTCCTCGTAGACCGCGATGCGGCCGGCCGGCTGCGCGGCGGCGCGCGGCTCGGCGAGCACCGAGAGCAGCAGGCCGAGATCGGCCGCCGAGCGAGCCATCGGCCCCGCCGTGCCGAACATCTGGATCCCAGGCGTGGCGGGCAGCGGAGCGTGCGGCGCGAACGGCAGCGCGTCACGGCTGCAGCGCAGGCCGAAGACGCCGGTCCAGTGCGCCGGCGCGCGGATCGAGCCCGTGAGGTCGGACCCGATCCCGAGCGGCGACATCGCCGCCGCGAGCGCCGCCGCCTCGCCGCCCGACGATCCTCCGGCGGTGCGCGACGGGTCGTGCGGGTTGACCGTCTTGCCGTAGACGAGGTTGACCGAGTCCCAGAACGAGCTGAACTCGGAGAGATTGGTCTTGCCGAGCAGGATCGCGCCGGCGGCCCGCACCCGGCGGACGAGCTCGGAGTCCTCGCGCGCGACGCGGTCCGCGAGCAGCAGCGAGCCGTTCGTGGTCGGCATGCCCGCGACGTCGAGCACCTCCTTGACCGTGAAGGGGACGCCGTGCAGGGGGCCGAGCGACTCGCCGCGCGAGCGTGCGGCGTCGGCTGCCTCCGCATCTGCCCGCGCGGCCTCCAGGCGCGGCAGGACGATCGCGTTGATGTCGCCGTTGCGCCGATCGATGCGCTCGGCGTGGGCGTCGAGCAGCTCGACCGCGCTGACCTCGCCCTCGCGGACCGCGCGGGCCATCCACGTCGCCGTCTGCTTCACCAGCTCGCTCACGTGACCGATTCTCTACGTTGTCGGCATGCGGGCGGCGCTGATCGTGCTCGTCGCCGCGCTCGTGTGGGCCGACACCGCCTCCGGCGCGGCGCCGCGCTTCGTGCGCAACATCGACACCGGCGAGACCGGCTGGTTCGCGTCGCCGGCGCTCGTCGACCTCGCCGGCGACCGGAAGCTGGAGATCGTCGCGCCCTTCTACAGCACGTTCCTGTACGACCACCGCGGGCGCCTGCTGGGCAAGGGCACGGCGACCGAGGGGCGGGTGTACGCGCCCGGCGTGGTCGCCGACCTCGACGGCGACGGCGCCAAGGAGATCGTGGTCGGCGGCAACGAGGGCACGGTGGCGGCCTACGACAGCGCCATGCGCGTCAAGTGGCGCGCCTCGACGTGCAGCGGCGGGCAGTGCCCCGAGGCGCGCGGGTTGGCGGCCGGCGACCTCGACCGCGACGGCCGGATCGAGGTGGTGGCCACCACGACGAACACCTCGCGGAACGGCGCGCAGGTCTTCGTCTTCGACGCGGCCGGGAACGTCGCACCCGGATGGCCCCGATACAACGCCTCGGACGCGGACTTCAACGGCGTGGGCAACCAGGGCTACGGCGCTTACGGGGAGAACGTCGGCGTCGGCCAGGTCGACGGCGATCCGCAGCTCGAGGTCGTCGTCACCTACGACAACCACCAGATCAACCTGTTCAACCACGACGGCACGTCGGTGCTCGCCTCGCCGTGGTACACGAACCGGCAGAACGAGTTCACCGGGCGGCGCCTCGGCTGGGGCCAGTTCATCCGCTGGCTGAGCCCGAAGGTCGAGGACGACCACTACCACCGGCACGTCGGCGAGTGGCCCCACCCGCGGGCACAGGCGTGGCTGCAGTGGACGGCCTCGCCGCCGGCGATCGCCGACCTCGACCGCGACGGCCGCAACGAGGTGATCGGCCTGCCCAACGTCGAGAAGAACGAGCCCTACGAGACGCAGGCCTACGCGTTCATGGTGCTCGACGGCGCGTACGGCGCGGGGAACCGGTCCGCTCGCCGGCACAAGGGGTTCCGGCGGCTGCCGCTGACGCGCAAGCCGGCCGTCCGCCCCGACGGCGACTGGTACCCGCCGAGCGGGATCCCGGCCCCCACGATCGTGAACCTGCGCGGCAACCGCCGGCCCGAGATCGTCGCCTCGGTGCCGGACGGGGCCGTCTACGCGGTCGGCCCGGGCGGCCGGCGGCTGTGGCGCTTCGACTATGCGCGCGGCAGGCCGAAGACGTTCGCCTCCGAGGTCGTCGCGGCCGATCTCACGCGCGACGGGCGGCCCGAGCTCGTGTTCGGCGTCTACGGCCTGGCCCCACGCTCTGGCCGGCTCGTCGTCCTCACCGCGCGAGGGAAGAAGCTGCACGACATCCGCCTGCGCAACCAGGGGACCAACGGCAACGGCATCGGCATCCCGGCGGCGCCGTCGATCGGAGACCTCGACGGCGACGGGCGGCTCGAGATCGTGGTCACCACGTTCGACCACGGGATCGACGTCTACCGCGTCCCGCGCTCGAACGCGAAGTACTTGCAGTGGCCGACCGGCCGCGGGAACCTGCTGCGGAATGGGTCATCCCGGTGAGAACGACTCGTCTGAGGCGAAGCTCGCCGAGTTCGGCCGTGTCTACGCCGCGGCGCTGCTGGCCGGCGACGAGGTAGCGGCCGAGCTCGCCATCCGCGAAGCGTTGGAGGCGGGGCTCGGCATGCCCGCCATCGACGACGAGATCATCGCGCCGGCGCTCTGGCTCGTCGGCGACCTGTGGGAGCGAGGCGAGATCTCGATCGCCGACGAGCACCTCGCCACCGAGATCTCGCTGCGCGTGCTTGCGCTCTCGCGCGAGGCCCGGCGCCTCTCGCAGGCCCGACCCGGCCACCGGGTGCTGCTCGCCGCGCCCACGGCCGAGCTGCACGTCGTGGCCCTGCGCATGACCGGAGACCTGCTGCGCGACGCCGGCTACGACGTCGTCATGCTCGGCGCCGACGTCCCGCCTTCTGCGCTGGCCTCCTCGGCGACCCGCCACCGACCGGACGTGATCTGCATGAGCTCGACGATGCCCGGCGGCGGCGACCAGCTGCTGGTCGCGATGCACGAGGTGCAGCGAACCTGGCCCGGCGCCGGGTTCGTGCTCGGCGGCCGCAGCCTGACCTCGCGCCTGCGCTCGGTGCCCGGCGTCGAGATCTGCGAGCGCGTCACCGACGCCGTCGAGGCCGTCGACGCGCTGGTCAAGCGCGCGGCCTCGAACTAGGAGGGACCGGCCGTCGTGGCCGAGAGCTCAGAGCAGGATGCCCCTGACCTCGTCGCGACGGAACCCGGAAACGTGACCGCACTTCGGATAGCAGGCGAGCCGCGTCTTGACCTGCGGATCGCTGCCGCCGGCGCCGCTGCGCTCGGCGGTAGGGCCGACATGACCCGGCAGCGCAAGCGCAGAGACCGCGGCTGAGATCAGGACGAGTTTGCGCATGGTCGGTATGCGCGGCGCCGGCGCGACCGGATCAAGCCCGCCGTCACACCGTATGCGACACATGAGGAGGGATTACTCTCACCCCCTTGTGGGATGCCGCGACGGCGGGACGGCGGGACACTGCGGCCATGAACGGCAACTGGGACAGACGCATCAGCCGGCGGACCCTGCTGCGCACGGGAGGCGCCGCGGCCGTCGTCCTCTACGGGAGCGCGATCCCGACCGCGAGGGCCGGGCAGGGGTTCGCCGACTACCCCTTCAAGCTCGGCGTCGCCTCCGGCGAGCCGACGCCCAACGGCATCGTGCTGTGGACGCGCCTGGCGCCCGACCCGCTCAACGGCGGCGGGGTCGGCGACGCCACCTACCCCGTCCGCTTCGAGGTCGCGTACGACCCGTCCTTCCTGCGCATCGTCCACCGCGGTGACACGAGCGCCGGGCCGGAGGAGGCCCACACGGTCCACGCCGAGATCACAGGCGGTCTGAAACCGGGGCACGAGTACTGGTACCGCTTCGAGTCCGAGGGACACGAGAGCCCGGTCGGACGCTTCCGCACCGCGCCGCGCTACGGAACCGTGCCCGAGCGCCTGAAGTTCGCCTTCGTCTCGTGCCAGAACTACACCTACGGCTACTTCTCGGCGTTCAACGATCTCGTGGGGCAGGACGACGTCGACCTCGTCGTCCATCTCGGCGACTACATCTACGAGGGCCCCGGCCTGGCCAGCGGCCCCCGCAGGCACGCGCCGGCCGGCACCGTGAGGACGCTCGCGCAGTACCGCACGCGGCACGCCCAGTACAAGACGGACGAGTCGCTCCAGGCCGCCCACCAGGCGTACCCGTGGGTGATGACCTGGGACGACCACGAGTTCGCGGACAACTACGCCGACCTCGATCTGGACCCGGACCAACCGCTCGAAACCGTCAGGCAGCGCCGCGCGGCGGCGTACCTCGCGTACTGGGAGCACAGCCCTCTCCCGCGCTCGCGCAAGCCGGTCGATCAGAACATGCCGATGTACCGCCGCAGCAGTTGGGGCGACCTCGTGCAGTTCCACGTGCTCGACACGCGCCAGCACCGCTCCGATCAGATCGACAACACGTGCCCGGTCCCGGAGCGGCAGTTCGGCTACTGCCCTCCCGCCCTGGACCCGGAGCGCGCGATCCTCGGCGCCGAGCAGCGCGCGTGGCTGCTCGAAGGCCTCGACAGCTCGACCGCGCGCTGGAACGTCCTCGCCAACCAGGTCCGCTTCGCGCCGCTCGACCAGAACGAGGACCCGAACATCAAGGGATTCGGGCCGGACAACTGGGACGGCTACGTCGCTGACCGGCAGCGCGTGCTCGACTTCATGCGAACGCAGAAGCCTTCGAATCCGATCGTCATCACGGGCGACGCGCATGTGCATTCGGTGCGCAACGTGCCGCCGAGCTTCGAGCGCTTCGACGGCACGCCGGTGGCGGTCGAGTTCATGGGCACGTCGATCAGCACCGACGGGGACGGAACCGCTGCTGACCGTGTGCTCCGATTCCGGGACGACCCGGAGAACCCGCACCGCCTCTTCCAGTGCGACCGCCGTGGCTACGTCACCGTCGACGTGACACCGGAGACGTGGCAGGCCGACTTCCGAACCGTGACCGTCGCGACGCCGACGTCCGCAGGCGAGACGGTTGCGTCGTTCGTGGTCGAGGACGGCGTTCCGGGCGCGACGCAGGTGTTCCCCCAACCGGGGGTCTGAGCAAGCGGTCCCGGCGGGTATTGCCCGCCCCATGGAACGCCTGCGCGACCCGATGGTCTGGACGAGCGCGCTCCAGCTCGCCAAGACGGCGCTCGCCGCCGCCCTCGCCTGGGTGATCGCGCACGGCCTGCTCGACGTCGCCCAGCCGTTCCTCGCCCCGTGGGCGGCGCTGCTGACCGTCCACGCCACGGTCTACGGGACGCTGCGGCACGGAGCGCAGCAGGTGGCGGCCACGGTCGTCGGCGTCCTCGTGGCCTTCGCGGCCGGGAGCGTCCTCGGGGTCAGCGCGCTGTCGCTGGGCGTCGCCGTGCTGATCGGCCTCGTCGCCGGCTCCGTGCGCAGCCTGCGCGGCGAGGCGACCACGGCCGCCGCGACGGCGATCGTCGTGCTCACAACCGGCTACGCCGATGACGGCGGGATGCTGGCCGCGCGCCTGTTCGACGTCGGAATCGGCGTCGCGGTCGGCATGCTCGTCAACCTGCTCGTATGGCCGCCGCTGCGCGACCGCGGCGCCGCGCATCAGATCGACGTCATCGACGACCGGATCGGCGACCTGCTGTGCGAGATCGCCGGCGCCCTGCGCTCCGGCACGCCGGAGACCGACGACTGGATCGAGCGGACGGAGGAGCTCGACGACGACGTCGACGAGGGCCGGCGCGTGCTCGGCCAGGCGCGCGAGAGCGGAAGGCTGAACCCACGCCCCGCCAAGCGCAGGCGGATGCGCGCGACCGACGACTTCGCCGGCGTCCTCCAGCGCCTCGGTCAGGCCGTGGCCGAGACGCGCAGCATGGTCCGCACCGTCGCGCTCGCCCACGTGCGACCGGCCGACTGGGACCCCGCCTTCCGCGACCGCTGGCTCGAGCTGCTGCGCGAGACCGGCGAGGGCGTGCGCGGCGCCGACGCGGAGCGACTCGCCGCCACGCGCGCCGAGCTCGAGGAGCTCGTCGCCCGGCTCGACCCCGACGGGGAGCAGTGGCCCATCTACGGCGCCCTGATCGTCAACCTGCGCAACATCCTCGAGTCGCTCGACGTCGTGGCCACCGCGCAGCCCGTCGAGGTCACCACCTGACCCGACAGATGGCGGGTTCGCACGCCTCAACGCTTGAACGCGAGCGTGAAGTCGGTCACACAAAGGTCGCGTGACCTCCATCACGCGCCTGGCGATCGTCAATCGCGGCGAGGCGGCGATGCGCGCCATCCACGCCGTCCGCGAGCTCAACGACTCGCGCGAGGAGCCGATCCGGGTGATCGCGCTCTACAGCGAGAGCGAGCGCCATGCGCTGTTCGTGCGCCAGGCCGACGAGCGCTACTGCATCGGCCCCGCCTCCGCCTATCTCGACTACGAGGCGCTCGAGCGTGCGCTGACCGAGACGCGCGCCGACGGCGCCTGGGTCGGCTGGGGCTTCGTCGCCGAGCACCCGGCCTTCTCCGAGCTGTGCGCGCGGCTGGGCATCGTCTTCGCCGGCCCGGACGCCGACGTCATGCGCAAGCTCGGCGACAAGATCGAGGCCAAGAAGCTCGCCGAGCAGGCCGGCGTGCCGGTGGCGCCGTGGAGCGGTGGCTCGGTCGACAGCGTCGAGGACGCCCAGCGGATCGCCTCCGAGCTCGGCTTCCCACTGATGATCAAGGCGGCCGCGGGCGGCGGCGGCCGCGGCATGCGGCGCGTGGAGAACGAGGACGAGGTCGCCAACGCCTACGAGCGCGCCCGCTCCGAGGCCGGCCAGGCCTTCGGCGACGACTCGGTGCTGATGGAGCGCCTGGTCGAGTCCGCGCGCCACGTCGAGGTCCAGCTCCTCGCCGACGGGCAGGGCACCGTGTGGGCGCTCGGCGTGCGCGACTGCTCCTACCAGCGCCGCCACCAGAAGGTCGTCGAGGAGTCGGCCAGCCCGGTCCTCAGCGACGAGCAGTCGCGCGAGCTGGCGGAGTCGGCGGCCGAGCTCGCCCGCGAGGTCGGCTACCGCGGCGCCGCCACCGTCGAGTTCCTCTACGAGCCCGGGTCGAAGCAGTTCTCGTTCATGGAGGTCAACGCGCGGCTGCAGGTCGAGCACCCCGTGACCGAGGTCGTCACCGGCGCCGACCTCGTCGCGCTGCAGCTCCACGTCGCCGAGGGCGGCCGCCTCGAAGGCGATCCGCCGCCGCCGAGGGGCCATGCGATCGAGGTCCGCCTTAACGCCGAGGACCCGGCGCGCGGCTTCTCCCCCGCCCCCGGCCGGATCAGCCTGCTGCGGCTGCCGACCGGCCCCGGCATCCGCGTCGACACCGGCTTCGCCGAGGGCGACACCGTGCCGGCGGACTTCGACTCGATGCTGGCCAAGATCATCGCCCACGGCGCCACGCGCGAGCAGGCGATCGCCCGCCTGCGCCGCGCGGTGGCCGACACGATGGTGGTGATCGACGAGGGCACGACCAACCAGGGCTTCCTGCTCGAGCTGCTGGGCCGGCCCGAGCTGCGCGCCGGCGAGGTCGACACCGGCTGGCTCGACCGCCTGCAGGCGCAGGGCGACGTCGAGCCCGTGCGCCACGCCGACGCGGCGCTCGTGCAGGCGGCGATCGCCCTGTGCGACGAGGAGACGGCCGCCGACCGCGCGCACTTCTACGCGCTCGCCCGCCGCGGCCGCCCGCAGGCGGAGGCCGACGTCGGCCACACGCTCGACCTGCTCTACCGCGGCGTCAGCTACCGCTTCGCGGTCTGGGAGACGGGCCCTCACCGCTACCGCATCGAGGTCGACGGCGCCACGATCGAGGCCGGCGTCGAGCAGCTCACCGAGCACGAGCGCCGGTTGAGCTTCGGCGGGCGCTCCTACCGGACGCTGACCGCGGTGCAGGACACCGACCTGCTCGTCGAGGTCAACGGCGTGCCGCACCGCGTCTCGCGCGACGAGGGCGGCCTGGTGCGCAGCCACGCGCCCGGTGTCGTGGTGGCGATCCCCGTCTCCGCGGGCGACGAGGTCCAGGCCGGAGACGTCGTGGCCGTGACCGAGAGCATGAAGATGGAGACCTCGCTGACCGCGCCCGTCCACGGCCGCGTGCGCGAGGTGCTGGTCGGCAGCAACGTCCACGTCGCCGCCGGGCGGCCGCTGCTCCAGATCGAGCCGCTCGACGACGCCCCGCAGGAGGAGGGCGAGCGCATCACGTTCGAGCCCGCCGAGGCGGACACCAGCGAGCTGGAGCGGCTGACGTGGCTGGTGCTCGGCTACGACGTGACGGGCGTCGACGTGCTCGCCGCGCCGGCCGACGCCGAGGCCGAGCCACGGCTGCTCGAGGTCTACGCGGACGTCCGGGCGCTCGGCCGTCCGCACGCCGCGGGCGACTCCGAGGAGATGCTGCGCAGCCCGCAGGAGTACCTGCACGCCTTCCTGCGCTCGCTCGACGCGGCCGCCGAGGGCCTGCCCGAGCGGTTCGTGGCGGCGCTCGAGCGCGCCCTCGCGCACTACGGCATCAGCGGGCTCGAGCGCACGTCCGCCCTGGAGGAGGCGTGCCACCGCCTGTTCCTCTCCCAGCAGCGCGCCGACACGGCGCGCGTCGCGGTGCGCGCCATCCTCGCCCGCCGGCTCGAGCTCGACGAGCCCGGCGACGACGAGCTGCGAGGCGTGCTCGACCGGCTCGAGAGCGCGCTCGGCTCGCGCGAGCCGGCGCTCGCCGAGCTCGTGCGCGAGCTGCGCTGGCGCCGCTGCGACGAGCCGCTCGTGGAGGAGGGGCGCCAGGAGACGTACGCGGCGATGGAGAGCCACCTCGAAGCGCTGGCCCACGACGCCCCGGATGGCGAGGAGCGCATGGCGGCGCTCGTCGCCTGCCCGCAGCCGCTGGCGCCGCTGATCGGCCGCCACGTCGGCGACGCCGGCGCCCTGATGGAGGCGATGACGCGGCGCTACTACCGGATCCGCGAGCTCGAGACGGTCGAGCAGCGGCTGCTCGGCCACGTGCCGTTCGTATACGCCACCTACCTGCACGAGGGCGTCCGCCACCACGTGGCGACCACGCTCGGCGATCGCGAGGACCTCGCGACCGCGCTCCGCGCCCTGGCCGAGGAAGCACGCGAGGTGCCCGCCGACGAGCGCGTGCTCGCCGACCTCTACGTGCGCGACGGCGAAGGCCTCGGTGCGTTGCTCGAGGAGGCGGATCTGCCCGGCAACGTCGTGCGCGCGGCGTTCGTGATCACGCCGTCCGAGGAGGTCGACGTCGTCACCTTCTTCCGCGGCGACGGCCACTGGCACGAGTACACCGACCTGCGCGGCATGCACCCGATGATGGCCGCGCGGATGGACTTCTGGCGGCTCTCGAACTTTGAGCTCGAGCGCTTGCCGTCCGCGCCCGAGGTGCACCTGTTCCGCGCGTCGGCGCGCGAGAACCCGCGCGACGAGCGCCTCGTCGCCCTGGCCGAGGTGCGCGACCTGTCGCCGGTGCGCGACGAGTCCGGCGCGATCACGGCGATCCCGCAGCTCGAGCGCACGGTCCGCCAGGCGTTCGAGTCGATCCGCTCGGTGCAGTCCGGCCGCCGCCCGCGCGAGCGCCTGCTGTGGAACCGCCTCCTGCTCTACGTCTGGCCGGTGATGGACTTCGGGCCCGAGGACGCCGGCGCGATCATCGAGCGCTTCACGCGCATAACCGCCGAGCTCGGGATCGAGCTCGTGATGGTGCGCGGCCGCGTGATGGAGCACGGCTTCGAGCGCGAGCGCGTGCTGCGGCTCTTCAACCCGGCCGGCCGCGGCGTCACCGTCGAGGTCACCGACCCGCCCACGCAGCCCCTGCAGCCGCTCGACGAGGGCGCCCAGCGGATCATCTCGGCGCGCCGCCGCGGCACGCTGCACCCCGCCGAGATCGTGAAGCTGCTCGACCCCGACGGGTTCGTCGAGCACGATCTCGACGACGAAGGCGACCTCATGCCGGTCGACCGCCCGCCGGCCACCAACCGCGCCAGCATCGTCGTCGGGCTGATCCGCAACCGCACGCGGGAGCACCCCGAGGGGATGCTGCGCGTGATCCTGCTCGGCGACCCGACGCGCTCGCTCGGCTCGCTGGCCGAGCCCGAGTGCCGCCGCATCATCGCCGCGCTCGACCTGGCCGAGGAGCTCGGCGTGCCGGTCGAGTGGTTCGCCGTCTCCTCGGGCGCCAAGATCGCCATGGACTCCGGCACCGAGAACATGGACTGGGTCGCGGCGGTCCTGCGCCGGATCGTGCACTTCACGCAGGCGGGCGGCGAGATCAACGTGATCGTCAGCGGCATCAACGTCGGCGCGCAGCCGTACTTCAACGCCGAGGCGACGATGCTCATGCACACGCGCGGCATCCTCGTGATGACGCCGGAGAGCGCGATGGTGCTGACGGGCAAGCAGGCGCTCGACTACTCGGGCGGCATCTCAGCCGAGGACAACTTCGGCATCGGCGGCTACGAGCGGATCATGGGGCCCAACGGCCAGGCGCAGTACTGGGCGCGCGACCTCGCCGGCGCCTGCGAGCTGCTGCTGCGCTACTACGAGCACACCTACGTGGCGCCCGGCGAGCGCTTCCCACGCCGCGCCAAGAGCCGTGACCCGGTCGACCGCGACGTGCGCTCGGCGCCGCACGACGCGCCGGACTCGGACCTGGCGACGGTCGGCGACGTCTTCGCCGAGGAGACCAACCCCGGGCGCAAGAAGGCGTTCGACATCCGTTCGGTGATGCGCGCGGTGGCCGACGCCGACCGCGTACCGCTCGAGCGCTGGGCCTCGATGCACGAGGCCGAGGTCTCGGTGGTGTGGGACGCCCATCTCGGGGGCCGGCCGGTGGCGATGATCGGCATCGAGTCGCGGCCGCTGGCGCGCTTCGGCTCGGTCCCGGCCGACGGGCCCGAGCAGTGGACGTCCGGCACGCTGTTCCCGCAGGCCTCCAAGAAGGTCGCGCGGGCGATCAACGCGGCCTCCGGCCGGCGCCCGCTGGTCATCCTGGCCAACCTCGCCGGCTTCGACGGCTCACCAGAGTCGATGCGCCGCCTGCAGCTCGAGTACGGCGCCGAGATCGGCCGCGCGATCGTGAACTTCGACGGGCCGATCGTCTTCACCGTGATCTCGCGCTTCCACGGCGGCGCCTTCGTGGTCTTCTCGCGCCGGCTGAACCCGTCGCTGGTGACGCTTGCGCTGGAGGGCTCGCACGCGTCGGTGATCGGCGGCGCACCGGCCGCGGCGGTCGTCTTCGCGCGCGAGGTCGACAACCGCACACGCGAGGACGAGCGGATCGACGACGGGGCCGACGAGGCCCGCTACGCCGAGGTCCGGTCCGAGAAGCTGGGAGAGCTGGCCGCCGAGTTCGACGCCATCCACAGCGTCGGCCGCGCCGTCGAGGTCGGCTCCGTCGACCGCATCATCCCGGCCGCCGAGCTGCGGCCGCAGCTGATCGAGGCGGTCGAGCGCGGGATCGAGCGAGTGGCCGCCACGGGCGGTCAGCCCGTGGCGGCCTCCTGAGCTCGTTCAGCCGGCGACCGGCTGGGCGCCGCGACGGCGCACGATCAGCACGCCGCCGCCGAGCGCGATCAGGCTGAGGCCCATCACGCTGCCGGCACCGAGGCCGATGTCGGCCCAGTCCATGCTGTCGGCGGCCGGCTGCACGACCGGCTGCTTGACGACGATGACCTCGGGAGCGTTGTAGGTCCCGCGGCCGTCGGCGTAGTCGCGGGTGTCCGGGGTGCGGAAGTCCTGCGACGGGGCGGGGCTCGCGTCGCTGGGGTCGGCCGTCTGGAAGCCCTGCGGCAGCTTGTAGTCCGCGGGGGCGTCCATCGGCTTGGCGGCGGCGGCCGGCGCCGCGGTGGCGGCGACCGCCAGGGCGACCGCGCCGGCGCGGGTGAGGCGGTTGGTGAACATGCTGGACAGAGGCGCTCGCCGCCCCCGGTGATACCTCTCATCGTTTGACGTCGCGGGCCGGGCACGGTTAGGGTCGCGACCAGCGAGCGCTTTGCCCCATCAACCGGTCGGACCGGAGGCTCACGATGGAACGAGGGAAGCGCCGCTCACCACGTCTCGCGGCGTGGTGCACCGCGATCGCACTGCTGCCGGTGATCTTCGCGTCGGCGGCGTACGCCGACTGGAACGGAGACGGGTCCGGCGACGTCATCGCGCGGACCCCCGCAGGGCAGCTCTACATGTACAACGGCAACGGCGCCGGGGTGTGGCTCCACGGCGGAGCGTCCACGCTGATCGGCGGCGCCGGCTGGCAGACGTTCAACAAGCTCGTCGCGGGCCACGACTTCAGCGGCGACGGCCGGCCGGACATCCTGGCCCGGACGCCGGCCGGCCAGCTGTTCCTGTACCGAGGCGACGGCGCCGGCGTGTTCGCCAACGGCGGTCAGTACTCGATCATCGGCGGAGCCGGCTGGGAATCGTTCAACGAGCTCGTCTCGGGCGGAGACTTCAACGGGGACGGTCGCTCCGATCTGATCGCTCGTACACACGGCGGCCAGCTCTACATGTACAAGGGCAACGGCGCAGGCGCCTGGCTCGACGGCGGAGCGCCCACGCTGATCGGCGGCGCCGGCTGGAACACCTACGACACGCTGCTGATGCCCGGCGACTTCAGCGGCGACGGGAAGCCCGACCTGATCGGGCGCACGCCCGCCGGCCAGCTGCTCATGTACCGCGGCAACGGAACGGGCTACTGGCTCAACGACGGAGCGGTCACGCTCGTCGGCGGCGCGGGCTGGCAGGTGTACGACATGCTCCTCGCCGGCGGCGACTTCAGCGGCGATCGGAAGCCCGACATCCTGGCCCGGATGCCCGACGGCCGGCTGTTCATGTACCGGGGCAACGGCGCCGGGGCGTTCCTGGACGACGGGCGCGCCCTCCTGATCGGCGGCGCCGGCTGGAACTCGTTCGATGCGCTCATGCTGGTCGGCGGCACGAATCTCCGCCCGCTTGATCCCGGTCTCGTAAGCCCTCCGCCGGATCCATATCCGTGGTCGACCTACTACGGCGGCAGCAACGGCGTCGACACTGACGCCGAGCAGTCGACCCTGGGCCACGCCCTGGCGACGCGAGCGGACTACCGGAGCGTCTGGGACGGGCTCTCGCCTGATGACAGGCGGACCATGGTGTACGGGGACGATCCCTACTACGCGTCCTGGGCACCGAGGCTCGACCGCACCGGTCCGGGCGCTCCGCCCTCGTTGGACCTCGAGTATCAGAGCAGCGCCACCCGCCAGGGCGACTTCGCGTGGGAGCCCGGCGACGATCCGGCGATCGACGCACACACGCCCGGGACGGGGATCGGCGACCGATCGGAGTTCCGCGTCCGGCGGCAAGGCTCGTCGTGGGGCTCCTGGCGCGCAGCCGACGGCTCGGGGATGACGCTCGAGTACGTCGACGTCGGCGACGTGTTCGACTTCCAGGTGCGCGACTACGACCGGGCCGGCAACGTGGGCGCGATCCGCTCCGAGACGATCACCATCGACCCTCCGGAGGCGCGGGCGGCGGTTCCCTGGGCGCCGATCCTGGCTTGCGTGCGGTTCTGTGCGCCGGTCGCGGGGGCTTTGGGGCGCTGGACCGGGGTGATCCAGAGGAGCACGCGCGTGATCGCGATCAGCCGCGTCACTCAGCCGTACTACGTCACGGCGTGGAACGCCGCCCGCGGCGCCAGCCGCTCCTCCGCCGCCGGTGCGCTGCGCAGGGCGATGAAGGCGGCTGGGCGCGGTCCGGGCCGCGGCCTGGAAGCCCACCACATCATCGCCTGGAGCCATCGCTACGCGCGCTTCGCGCAGCAGGTCGCCTCACGTTGCGGCGTCAACCCGAACGAGGCCGCCAACGGTGTCTACCTCACCAAGGAGCTGCACAACCGCGCGAAGACCAAGGCCTACTACGAGAACATCAACCGCCTGCTCTGGGACTACGCGATCGACTGCGGGACGCCGGGCTACACCGGCGGTATCGGCAAGAAGCACCTGCGCGAGTTCCTCCAGGACATCGGGCAGGAGCTGGCGGCGGGTAGGTTCCCCGGCTAGGTGGCGGAAGCGCATCCATTCGAGCGCCGCTGGCCCGGTCTCGCGGACGAGTACGAGACGTTGCGGGATCGGGCCGAGGCGGCTGTGGCGCGCTGGCGCTGGGCGCCGCCGGACGCCATGCTCCACAGGCCCGAGCCGCTCTACGGGGAGCGGTCCGAGCTGCCGGCTCGCGGCCTGCTGGCGGGCGAGCCGGCCGTCACGCGCGACGTCATGGAGTACGGCTACGACGGGAAGGGCCGCATCGTCGTCGCGCGCCGCCACCAGTTCGGCAACCGCGACGAGGACCTCTACTTCCGCGACGGCGATCGAGTGGAGTCGGTGCGCTTCGGCGTCGCTCCGCGTGGAGCCGTCGGCAGCGAGATGTACGCGACGCCGCAGGTGCTGCACGAGTACTTCTACGAGGCGGGTCGAATCGTCGGGTGCCGCAGCTACGCGGGGAGATACGGCTGGGCGTCCGAGCGCTATGAGTACGACGGCGAGCGCGTC
The DNA here is from genome assembly GCA_963835525.1 of uncultured Solirubrobacteraceae bacterium. Classification (GTDB taxonomy): domain Bacteria; phylum Actinomycetota; class Thermoleophilia; order Solirubrobacterales; family Solirubrobacteraceae; genus DASSUW01. The sequence goes on along the minus strand of CAWIFM010000003.1, from coordinate 813,780 downwards.
GTCGGCATCGAGTACTCGGCGGCGCTGCCCGAGCGCGAGGAGCGCGAGCAGTGGGTGGCGCAGTACGACGAGCTCGGGCGCCTGAGCGTTCTCCGCGAGCAGATCAGCGACACCGTGGTGTACGAGCGCTCGCCCGAGCCGACCGACAAGCTGCTCAAGCGCGTCGAGAAGATGCTCATGGCGACCATCCCGGAGGTCGTGGGCGTTCTGGCGCCCAGCCAGCCGATCGCCTGCATCGGTCTCGGCTATGACTTGGGCGTCACCTCGCCGCTCCCCCCGGTGGTCGGCGTCTGTACCGCGACCGAGCAGGCCGCGCTGTTCGACGTCGATGCGGTCGAAGCCTGGAACCCCTGGGCGTTCCCGCACCTGACCGGCGATCCCGAGGCGGCGTTCGCCTCACTGACACCGGACCCGGCGGCCTTCGCCGCTGCGAGCCGCGCTCTCCGGGACGACGACGACGCGTTGCGCGATCTCGTCGTCGGCGTCGCCGGCAAGCTGCGCAAGCGAGGCACGTGGCCGAGCGGCGTGGTGCTCGCCGACGACGTCATCGTCTTCGCCGTCGACGGCGAGATGGAGGATCTGGAGCGCAACCTCAAGGAGGCGTTGCGGCGCGGGCGCTAGCGGCCCGCCTCCCACAGGATCGGGTCGCCCGGCGGCACGGCCGCGCCCAGCTCGGTGAGGACGGCGGCAAGCGCCTCGCGGCGGACCGCGCCGTAGCTGAGGACGTGCGAGACGACGCCGCCGTAGGTGAACGACTGAGGCGGCTCGCAGAGGGCATCCACGAAGGCGTCGTCCCAGGCGCCGCGGTCGCGGATCGCCCGGACCACGCGTGAGAACTCGCGGGCGGCGCGATCACAGCGCGGGAGCAGGTCTCCTCGCTCGTCGGGCACCGGATCGCCGGTCATCGCCGCGTTCCAGATCTCGATCGTGAAGACGAGCCGCTCCGCCATCAGCGCCGCGCTCGCCTCCTCGCCCTCGAACCAGGTGGCCTCGAAGCCGGGGCGCAGCGGCCGCTCGAGCGCCTCGGCGGGCAGCGTGGCTGCGGCCTCGAGGAGCTCGCGCACGCGCGCGAGGTGATGGGACACCATGCGGTCGGTGAGGTCGCGGCGGGCGACGGGCTCGCGCGTGCCGGGGATGAGCAGTCCGGCGGGCGGGTGGAAGTGGATGCCGTTGGGCGCGTCGAGCTCGGGCGCGCCGCGTGAACGCGCTGGGCGGCGCGCCGTAGGCGCGGGAGAACGCGCGCGAGAAGGCGGCCAGCGATCCGTAGCCGGCGGTGGCTGCGGCCTCCGAGGGCGTGGCGGCGCCGCTGCGCAGCTGCCAGGCGGCGCGCTCGAGCAGCAGCCGGCGCCTGAGCGCGGCGGGCGTCTCGCCGGTGCCCGCGTTCAGCAGGCGATCAAGGTGGTCGCGCGAGAAGTTCGCGCGGAGGGCGAGCGCGCGCCCGTTGGCTCCCGGCTCGTCGATCGAGCCGAGCACGAGGTCGATCAGCTCGCGCAGGCGGTCGGCCATGGCGCACAGCTTGATCGATTTCGACGTCCTGCTGGACGTGGCGCCGTCCTTCCGGCAGCGTGCGCGCATGCCCAGCTGGTCAGAGTTCGAAGCCGCCGCGCCCGAGCTGGCGGCGCGCGTGCGAGAGCGCCTCGACGCGCACACCCACAAGACCATCGCCACGATCCGCCGCGACGGCTCGCCGCGCATCTCCGGCATCGAGAGCAGGTTCGAGGACGGCGAGCTGCTGATCGGCTCGATGTGGCACGGAGTGAAGGCACTCGACCTGCTGCGCGACCCGCGCTTCGCGCTGCACAGCGGGTCCGACGACCCGTCCTCGTGGAAGGGCGACGCCAAGCTGGCCGGCGTGGCAGTGGACATCACCGAGCCGGACCAGGAGGGCGAGCCGGCGCACCGGTTCCGGCTCGACGTGCGCGAGGTCTCGACCGTCCGGCTCGACGAGGCGCGGACGCACCTCATCATCGACATCTGGACGCCCGAGAAGGGCGTGCGTCAGATCAAGCGCGACATGAGCGAGCGGCTGCGACGGGTGGTGGACCGGCTGGATGGACGCCGATCTCGGCGACCGCCGCTTCGACCGGGTCTTCGCCGTCCGGGTCGGGCTCTTCCACCGCGAGCCCGAGCGTGCGCGCCTGCTCGCCGAGCGCTGGCTCGCTCCCGGCGGCCTGCTCGTCACCGAGTACGACTGAAGACGGCGGTCGTCCGGCCCGGCACGGTGAACGCGCCGTGCGAGGCGCGCGAGCCCTTGACCACCGGATCGCCGCCGCGTGCCTGCACCTCGTGCAGCTCGAAGCGGCGGTTGGCGAGCGACGAGATCTTCTGGGTGGTCGGATCGGGCGTCGCGTTGAAGACCACCACGATGCGGTCGTCGATCGTCATCACGATCACGCCGGGCGCCGCCGGCCGGGAAGCTCACGCGCCGCTGGATCTCGCGCGCGCTGCCGAGCCGGAACAGCGGCGAGGAGAAGCGGATGCGCAGCAGCTCGGCGGCGCGGTCGCGGGCGGCGCGGATGTCGACCGGGCGCGGCTCGAGCGCCGGGTCCGCGAGCAGCGGTCGCATGTAGTCCCACTTGGAGGCGTTGTCGCCGCTCGGTGGCAGCCCTGAGCCCCACGTCGAGTCGTCGTAGGACCAGTCGATCCGGTTGAACCAGTCGCCCGAGTTGAAGCTGTTGCGGTCGAGCGACTTGGAGCGCAGGAGGTCGGTCCCGGCGTGCCAGAACGAGGGACCCTGGGCGAGCGCGGTGGTCGACAGGGCGACGGTGTTCATCCGCACCCGATCGGCCATCGGGGTCCCCTGCGGGAGCTTGTACTGGAGCACGTCGAACAGCGTCTCGTTGTCGTGCGCGTCGACGTAGGTGATCGTCTCGCTCGGCTCGGCCGCGTAGCCGGCCGGCTGGCCGTTGTAGTCGACCTGAGAGCCGGTCACCGTCTGGCCGTTGCGATCGACGAAGCGGTAGTCGCGCAGGTTGCCGGCGAGGCCGACCTTGATCTGGTCCTGGTAGAGCAGCAGCCGGGCGCGCTGCTCCGCGGGCGTGCCGTTGACGGCGGCGCCGTTGGGATCGGTGAGCAGGCCGCTGGCGAAGCCCTGGATGCGCGGGTCGGCGTCGAACGGGCCGCCGCCGCGCACCGCGTCGCGCAGCCGGTCCGAGAACGTGCCGATGCCGGTGCCCGCCATGTTGAGCTGCGTGGCCTGGACGAAGCGCGCGTCGTTGGCGACCTCGCCGAAGTTCCAGCCCTCGCCGTAGACGTAGATGTCACGGTCGAGCTTGTCGAGCGCCCGCCGCACCTTGAGCATGCTCGCCTTCGAGTGGTGGCCCATCAGGTCGAAGCGGAAGCCGTCGACCTTGTACTCGCGCGCCCAGGTCACGACCGACTCGACCATGAGCTTCTCCATCATGCGGTGCTCGGTCGCGGTGTTCGAGCAGCAGGTGGAGGTCTCGACCGAGCCGGTCGCCGACAGCCGGTGGTAGTAGCCGGGGACGATCCGGTCGAGGATCGACTTCGGGTCCTGGCCGGCGGCCGGCGTGTGGTTGTAGACGACGTCCATCACCACGCGCAGGCCGGCGCGGTTGACGCCCTTGACCATCTCGCGGAACTCGAGCGTGCGGGCCGGACCGTCGGGCCGCGTGGCGTAAGAGCCCTCGGGCGTCGTGTAGTGCAACGGGTCGTAGCCCCAGTTGAAGCCGTCGCTGTCGCGGACCGGCTCGATGCACGCCTGCTGGGCCTCCGAGTCGGGCGGGAAGGAGGGAAGGTCGCAGCCCGGCTCCTGCTGCCTCGAGCGGTCCTCCTCGATCGTCGCGATGTCGTTCGACGGCAGCAGGTGCAGCGTGTTGAGGCCGCTGCCGGCCAGGCGGCGCAGGTGGCGCATGCCGTCGCTGCGGTCGTCGGTGAAGGCGAGGTAGGTGCCGCGGTGGCGGGCGGGCACGGTCTCGTCGGTGATCGAGAAGTCCCTTACGTGCAGCTCGTAGATCGTCGAGTCCTCGGGCTGATCGAGCTCCGGCTTGCGCAGCCGGTCCCAGCCGTGTGGCTTGTGCTCGTCGAGGTCGACGAGGAGCGAGCGGCGTGAGTTGAGGCTGAGCCCGAGCGAGTACGGGTCGGTGACGACGTTGGTGACCACCTCGTCCGGCACATAGACGGTGACCGCGTAGGCGTACGCCGCGTTCCGCCACGACGGCCGGCCCTCGATCCGCCACACGCCGTCGCGACCGCGGCGCATGGCGAGCCGGTGCTCGCCGAGGACGAGCTGGACGTCCTTGGCCGTCGGCGCCCACACCGCGAGCTTCGGCGTGCGCCCGTGCCAGGTCGGCCCGAGCCGCGCGTGCGCGGCGCTCGCGTAGAGGTCGTCGAGCACGCCGGGGATCTGCACGCCCGTGAAGCCGGCGAGCTCGCCTCCGGCGTCGTAGGCGGCGACGATGAGCTGGCCGGTGAGCAGCTCGCGGGCCGCGCGAACGCCCGCCGCGGACAGCTCGAAGGTGTCGAGGGCGGCCAGGTGCGGGAAGTCGCCCGGCACCGGCGCGCCGGACGGGGTGAGGGCGTAGGACTCGCCGGGGATCGCACCGTCGACGACCTCCAGCCCGCCCTCGGGCGCCACGTGCAGCCGGTAGCTCGCGGCGTCCGGCGCATCCCACGCGAACAGCCCGCGGCGCAGCCAGTGCGCGGCACGCACTCTGCCCAGGACCACCGGGGCATCGTCGCTGATCACGTGGGTGGCATGGTCGTAGGTGAAGGTGAGCGGGCCGCCCGGCGCCTCGAGCGGGAGGTTCGCGCCGCCCGGCGCCCCGCCGGCGCCGTAGTTCTCGTCCCACGTGCCGTTCAGCGCGACCTTGTACTCGAACGGCCCGGCCGGCACCGCGAAGGTGCCGCGGAACACTCCGGGCGAGCCCGTGACCGGCTGCAGGCGGGTCTGCGCGCACTCCGGCTGCCAGTCGCCCGGGCAGCCGAGCTCGGACTGGAGCGAGCCGACCAGCGCGACCACGCTCGGGACAGGCGTGTGATCGGCCCGCGCCGGGCTCGCCAGGAGCGCCAGAGCGACCGCCGCCGTGCCGAGGAGGACCGCCGACCTCATCGTGCCCGCGACCCTAGCGCGATTCGCGCTCTGGACCGCGCCACCTTCGGTGCGGCAGACTGCGGCCCGTGACCGCGATCCGCAACGCCCTCGAAAGCGCCGCCGGCTACCTCGCCGACCACCCCGACGAGGCGACCGAGCTCGACACGCCGGCGACCGCCGTGCACGTCGGCGGCCTGCAGTGCCGGGTCGAGGGGCCGTCCGGCGAGCTGATGACCGACATGGCGAAGTCGCTCGGCGGCGGCGGCTCGGCTCCTTCGCCGGGCTGGCTGATGCGCGCGGCGCTCGCGTCGTGCGACGCCACGATCGTCGCGATCGAGGCCGCGCGCGCCGGGATCGAGCTGACGAAGCTCGCCGTCACGGTCGTCAGCGAGTCCGACAACCGCGGCGTGCTCGGCGTGGGCGACGCGAGGCCCGGCCCGCTCTCCGTGCGGGTGCGCATCGAGCTGGCCGCGAGCAACGCCACCGAGGACCAGCTGCGCGCGCTCGTCCATCGCGCGGAGTCCCGCTCGGCGGTCGGCGACGCGATCGCGCGCGAGGTCGCCGTGACGACCGAGATCGTCACGAGCTGACCGGGCGGCCCAGCGGGGTGCGCGCACGGCGCGCGCACCCCTCGCTCGGCTACTTCAGGCGGAGCGTGCTGACGACGCCGCCGTGGTCCGACGGCCAGAGGCCGGCCGGCGTGCGCTCGCTGCGCTTGTTGCCGGTGACGACGGCGCGCACGGTGTTGAGCGCCGGCTTGGTCAGGACGTGGTCGACGGTATGGTCGAACGTGGCCGCGGGGTCGAACAGGTCGCTGTAGCAGCAGCTCTGCACGGCGCCGTTGTCCTTCATCCCGAAGCCGGCCAGCGCGAGGAAGGCGAGGTCGTCGCCCGGCTGCTCTGGCTCGTTGTGGCGGGCGATGCCCGAGTTGAGGTCGCCGACCAGGATCACCTGGCGCGAGCTCTTCAGCGGGCCCGTGGTGAGCTCCTTCGCCTGGGCCTCACGGATTGCGGTGTCGCCGAACGCCTCGAGGTGGGTGTCGACGAAGCGGAAGCGCTTCTTGCCCAGCTTGGCCTCGACCGACGCCCAGCCGCGATCGACCGGGATGATGACGCCGCCCACGTTGGGCTCGTACCGGGTCGTGAAGTGGCCGCGGCTCGTCTTGCCGAGCTTCACCTTGCTCGCGCGCCGGACCAGGATCACGTCGCGCATTGTCAGCCTGGCGTCGAACTCCGCGCCGAACGCGCCGCCGGTGCTGTCGTTGGCGTCCTGATCGACGGGCAGCTCGGCGTCGAACTCCTGCTGCACGACGACGACCTTGTAGCCGGCGCGGATCCGCTTCAGCTCGCGCTTGAGGATGGCGAGGAAGTCCTGGGAGACCTTCGTGGCCGACGTGGCGCCCGGGTTGGACGGCGGGCCGCCGAGATCCGACGGGGTCTGCGTGCGCCACAGGGCGACCTCCTGGAGGCCGATGAGATCCGCCTTCGAGCGCTTGAGCTCGCGCGCCAGCGGCTTCGCGCGCTGCGCGAACCTCGTGCGCTGGAGCTCGTTCCAGATCACGCCGGAGCCGTCGACCGCCTCGGCGATCGACGGAGCGCCGATCGCGGGCGAGAGGTCGGCGCCCAGGAACACGTTGCGGGTCATCACGGTGAGCTTCGGCCCCTTCTTGGCCTCGGCGACCGTGGGGAGCGCCAGCGCGAGCAGCGCGACGGCGAGCAGTGCGGACGTTCGTGTCTTCTTCATGTCCCTTCCTTAGAGCGGGATGTTCCCGTGCTTGCGCTTCGGGCCGGGCTCGCGCTTGGTGGCGAGCGTCTCAAGTGCCGTGATCACCTTAGGACGTGTCTCGTGCGGGATCAGCACGTCGTCTACGTAGCCGCGCTCGGCGGCGCTGTACGGGTTGGCGAATCGCGCCTTGTAATCGTCGATCAGCTTCTGGCGGCGCTCGTCGGGCGTCGGCGACGTCGAGATGTCGCGCCGGTGGATGATGTTGACCGCGCCCTCGGGCCCCATGACGGCGATCTCGGCGGTCGGCCAGGCGAAGTTGAAGTCGGCTGCCAGGTGCTTGGAGGCCATGACGTCGTAGGCCCCGCCGTAGGCCTTGCGCGTGATCACCGTGACCTTCGGGACCGTCGCCTCGGCGTACGCGTAGAGCAGCTTGGCGCCGTGGCGGATGATGCCGCCCCACTCCTGCGAGGTGCCGGGCAGGAAGCCGGGGACGTCGACGAAGGTGAGCAGCGGGATGTTGAAGGCGTCGCACGTGCGCACGAAGCGCGCGCCCTTGGCGGAGGCATCGATGTCGAGCACCCCCGCCAGCGCCGCCGGCTGGTTGCCCACCACCCCCACGGTCTCGCCGTTCATGCGGCTGAAGCCGCACACGATGTTCTTCGCGTAGTGCTCGTGGACCTCGAAGAACTCGCCGTCGTCGACCACGTAGCGGATGACGTCGCGCATGTCGTACGGCTTGTTCGGGTTGTCCGGCACGACGCTGTCGAGCTCGGCGTCCATCCGCAACGGGTCGTCTGACGGCGCCACCCGCGGCGGCGTCTCGAGGTTGTTCTGCGGGAGGAAGCTGAGCAGGTAGCGAGCGTCCTGGAGGCAGGCGTCCTCGTCGTCGGCCGCGAAGTGCGCCACGCCGGACTTGGAGTTGTGCGACATGGCCCCGCCGAGCTCCTCGAACTCGACCTCCTCGCCCGTGACCGTCTTGATCACGTCGGGGCCCGTGATGAACATGTGCGAGGTCTCCTTGACCATGAAGATGAAGTCCGTGATGGCGGGCGAGTAGACCGCCCCGCCGGCGCACGGCCCCATCACCAGGGAGATCTGCGGGATCACGCCGGAGGACCGGACGTTGCGCAGGAAGACGTCGCCGTAGGCGCCGAGCGACACGACGCCCTCCTGGATGCGGGCGCCGCCCGAGTCGTTGATCCCGATCACCGGGCAGCCGATCTTGGCCGCCAGGTCCATGAGCTTGCACATCTTCTCGGCCATGACCTCGCCGAGCGAGCCGCCGAAGACGGTGAAGTCCTGGCTGAAGACGCAGACGCGGCGGCCGTCGATCGTGCCGTGCCCGGTGACCACCGCGTCGCCGTACGGCCGGTTCTTGTCCATGTCGAAGTCGGTCGTGCGGTGGCGCACATAGGTGTCGAGCTCCTGGAACGAGCCCGGGTCGAGCAGCTTCTCGATCCGCTCGCGCGCCGTGTACTTGCCCTTCGCGTGCTGCTTCTCGACCGCCTTCTCGGACGCGTGGTGGACCATCGCGTCGCGCAATTCTGTGAGTTGCGCGAGCTTCTCCTCGTTGGTCTCGGGGCTCTTGCGGCGCATGGCGCGATCCTAGTTGGCGAAGGACGAACTTCTTGCAGGTAGGGAGGCGGGGTTGGCTGGGATGGGCCGCCGCAATTCCGCGTAGCGCAACGCATAGCTGCGAATCGGGCTCCGGAATAGCTGTGCACGCACGTTGGGGTTGTTTATGCACGCATAGCGACACCTGACAACCCCACGCCGCCGCGAAAGGCCCCGCCGGCGTCGCCGGCGTCCACGTTCGCCGGCGCTATCGTCCCAACCCGTGGTCAACCGCCGGCCCCGCCTCGAACTCAGAGGCTCCAGCGCCACGCCCGAGGAGGCCGCCGCCGTGATGGCGGCCGTCGAGCAGTTCCTGCGCGACACGGCGCCCCCACCCGCGCCACACGCCCGCCCGAGCCCCTGGGTCCAGGCGGCGCGGCGCGAAGCGGTCGACCGCCAGCCGTAACACGTTCAAATATCCGAATCTGAATCCGGATTTGGTACTTTGACGTGATGCGCCAGGGCTCCCTCGAGAACCCGGAGGTCCGCGAGGACGTCCCGGGTCACGTCATCCCCATCCTCCAGCGCGAGTTCGACGACTTCGACAACGAGGCCGAGAAGTACCTCGACGGCCAGACGGCGGAGAACGAGTTCATCGGCTTCCGCCTGAAGCAGGGCGTCTACGGCCAGCGCCAGGCCGACGTGCAGATGATCCGCGTGAAGCTGCCGTGGGGCGGCGTCACGCCGGAGCAGATGGAGACGTTCGCGAGCGTGGTGGAGAAGTACGCGCCCCTCAACAAGGGCCACATCACCACGCGCCAGAACATCCAGATTCACCACATCCCGCTCAGAGACGCGGCCGCGCTGATCCGCGAGATCTCCGACGCCGGGCTCTCCAGCCGCGAGGGCTGCGGCAACACCGTGCGCAACGTGACGGCCGACCCGTGGGCCGGCGTCTGCCACGACGAGCTCTTCGACCCCACGCCCTACGTGGGCGCGTACGTGCGCTACTTCGTGCGCCACCCCACCACGCAGCTGATGCCGCGCAAGGTCAAGACCGCGTTCACCGGCTCCGACACCGATCGCGCCCTCACCGGCATCCACGACGTCGCCTTCATCGCGCGCGAGCGTGACGGCGTCAAGGGCTTCGAGATGCGGATCGGCGGCGGCACCTCGATCATGCCGCGCGTCGCGCCGACGCTGATCGACTTCGTGAGCGCCGACGACGGCGAGTACCTCAAGTACACCGAGGCCGTCCTGCGCATCTTCGACCGCCAGGACTGGCTGCGCGTCAACCGCGCCCGCGCCCGGCTCAAGGTGCTGGTCGACAAGGTCGGCATCGAAGAGGTGCGCGCCATGGTCGAGGAGGAGCTCGAGGGCGACTGGGTCAACGAGCGCGACTTCGACCCCCAGCCGCGCCTCTTCCTGCACGACGAGGAGGCCAACGCGCCCGAGAAGCCGCACTCCTACGGCTCGCCCAACGGCGACGGCACCGAGTTCCTGCGCTTCCGCAGGGCGAACGTCGAGCCGCAGCGCCAGGAGGGCTTCAGCGCCGTCCAGGTGCGAGGTCGTCCGCGGCGACCTCACGCCCGAGCAGTTCCGCGGCCTGGCCGCGATCATGCGCGAGTACAGCGGCGGCTACGCCCGCACCACCGTGCACCAGAACCTCGTCCTGCGCTGGGTGCGCGACGAGGCGCTCTACGACGTCTGGCTCCGCCTGACCGAGCTCGGGCTCGGCACCGCCGGGGCCGACCAGATCAACGACGTCGTCTCCTGCCCCGGCACCGACAGCTGCAAGCTCGGCATCACGAGCTCGATGGGGCTCAACCGCGCCATCACGGAGCGGATCGAGGCGATGAACATCACCGATCCGCTGACCCGTGGCATCCACATCAAGATGTCCGGCTGCCCCAACGGCTGCAGCCAGCACCACATCGGCAACATCGGGTTCTACGGCGCCTCGATCAAGGTCGGCGAGCACACGATCCCGGCCTACGTCGCCCACATCGGCGGCAACTACGAGGGCGGCGAGATCGTCTACGGCGCGCGCCTGAAGGTGCGCCTGCCGGCCAAGCGCGTGCCCGAGGCAGTCGAGCGCTGGATCCGCAAGTACGAGGCCGAGCGCGAGGACGGCGAGGCGTTCAACGCCTACGCCGAGCGCGTCGGCACCAAGGAGTTCGAGGACGCGGCCCGCGATCTCGCCATGCCCGTCGAGTTCGGCCTGGACACGATGAACGAGTTCATCGACTGGACGAAGAAGATCCCGTTCCAGGTCGAGCGAGGCGAAGGCGAGTGCGCGGTCTGATGCACCACCTCGACCAGCTCGAAGCCGAGGCGATCCACGTCATCCGCGAGGTGGCGGCGGAGCTCGAGAAGCCCGTGCTGCTGTTCAGCGGCGGCAAGGACTCGATCGTGCTGCTGCACCTCGCGCGCAAGGCGTTCCGGCCGGGCGAGGTGCCGTTCCCGGTCATGCACGTCGACACCGGGCACAACTTCCCGGAGGTCATCGCGTTCCGCGACCGGCACGTGCCGGACATCCTCGTCGCCTCGGTGCAGGAGTCGATCGACAACGGCCGCGTGCAGGACGCGCCCTCGCGCAACCAGCTGCAGACCACCACGCTGCTCGACGCGATCGAGGAGCACGGCTTCGACGCGGCCTTCGGCGGCGCCCGCAGGGACGAGGAGCGCGCCCGCGCCAAGGAGCGCGTGCTCTCCTTCCGCGACGACTTCGGGCAGTGGGACCCGCGCCGCCAGCGGCCGGAGCTGTGGGATCTCTACAACGGCCGCGTGCGGCGCGGGGAGCACGTCCGCGTCTTCCCGCTGTCCAACTGGACCGAGCTGGACGTGTGGGAGTACATCCGCGCCGAGCGGCTCGAGCTGCCGCCGATCTACTTCGCGCACGAGCGCGACGTGTTCGAGCGCGACGGGATGCTCTACGCGGTCTCCGAGTTCCTGCACATGAACGGCGACACGCCGTTCACGGCCTCCGTCCGCTACCGCACGGTCGGCGACATGACGTGCACGGGCGCCGTGCGCTCGCATGCGAGCAAGCTCGACGACGTGATCGCCGAGATCGCCGCCACCCGGATCACCGAGCGCGGCGAGACGCGCGCCGACGACCGCGTGGGCGAGGCCGCCATGGAGGACCGCAAGCGGGTGGGGTACTTCTAGTGCTGCGCGTGGCCACGGCGGGGTCGGTCGACGACGGCAAGTCGACGCTGATCGGCCGCCTCCTGCACGACTCCAAGTCCCTGATGGCCGACGAGCTCGGCACCGCCGCCGACCTCGCGCGGCTGACCGACGGCCTGCGCGCCGAGCGCGAGCAGGGGATCACGATCGACGTCGCCTACCGCCACTTCGCGACCCCGAGCCGGCGCTTCGTGCTGCACGACTGCCCCGGCCACGCGCAGTACACGCGCAACATGGCCACCGGCGCCTCGACCGCCGACCTGGCGCTCGTGCTGGTCGACGCCCGCCGCGGCATGACCGAGCAGTCGCGCCGCCACCTGGCGATCGCCTCCCTGCTCGGGGTTCCGAGCGTGACCGTGCTGGTCAACAAGATGGATCTCGTCGGCTACGCCGAGGAGCGCTTCGACACCGTCGCCCGCGAGGTGCTCGACTGGTCCTCGCGCCTCGGCCTCCACGGCGTCGGCTTCATCCCGGTGAGCGCGCTGCACGGCGACAACGTGGTCGACCGCTCGGCGGCGATGACCTGGTACAGCGGCCGATCCCTGCTCGAGCACCTGGAGTCGGTGCCGGCCGGCAACGGGCACGCCGACGGCCCTGCCCGGCTGCCGGTGCAGTACGTGATCCGCGCCGACGGGACGCGCTGGTACGCCGGCCGGCTCGCATCCGGGACGCTGGAGATCGGCGACGAGCTGATCGTGCTGCCCGCCGGCACCCGCACCCGCGTCCGCGCGTTCGAGGGCGGCGGCGACCGCGCCGTCGCACCGCGGTCGATCGCGGTGTCGCTCACCGACGAGCTCGACGTCGGCCGCGGCGACCTGCTCGCTCGCCCTGCCGAGGCGCCCCAGCCGGTGCGCGAGCTGGAGGCCACCCTCTGCTGGCTCGGCGACGAGCCGGCTCGCCCGGGCGCGCGCTACCTGATCAAGCACACCACCCGCTCGGTCCCCGCCAAGCTCGACGCCATCGTGCACCGGCTCGACGTCACCACGCTCGCCGACGAGCCCGCCGACGAGCTCGCCCTCAACGAGATCGGCCGCGTCCGCCTACGGCTGGGCGCGCCGCTGGTCCCCGATCCCTACGACCAGGTCCGCGCCACGGGAGCCTTCATCGTGGTCGATCCGGCGACGAACGACACGGTCGGCGCCGGAATGGTCGCCTAGAGCGGAGAGGGGACCGGCCCGCGGCCCCATGATGCGGGCCGGCCCGACTCTCCTATCGGACTGAGCGTCATCCGCTCAGCATCTCTGCCACGCGACCCCAGGGGCGGGCAGTCTGAAGGGGCGAGGAATGCGCCCCAGAGGTGTTCGGTGCTCACGTAGAAGCCGACCGGCGCGCCGCGGTGCGGCCACCCGCGACCGCGCGCCGGCGCCGTGAGGGCGCCGAGCAGCAGCCAGTGGCCGGAGCGCGGGTCGCCCGGGCCTCCCAGCACGAGGCGCGGCCGCGCCTGATCGGTGATGTCGAAGCCGAACGTGCCGTCGCCGTCGGCCACCCACGCCAGCTCCTCCGCGCACGGCAGCGGATCGGGGGCGGGACGCGAGAGGTCGCGCACGTCGTAGATCGTCAGATCGCCCGGCGCCGGCCGCGAGTCGACGATCACCGGCGCGGCGGGATCGCTCACGTCGACCAGGTGCATCGCCCCCGCGGCTCGCCGCCGCGGCAGCGGCACGTGCGAGCGGATCTGCGGCGAGTCGGGGTCGGTGACGTCGTAGATGCCGAGCCCGGTCGCGTCGGTGACGTACATCGTCTCCCCGCCGGGAGAGAGCCTGACACCGATCGCGCCGCTTGGAAGCACAATCGCTCCAACGCTGTTGACTAAAGGAACTTGCGCAGACTCAGACGTCCTCGAAGACTGCGAGCGCGCCAGCTTCGCCGAACCCCAGGCGGGCGTAGACGCGCGCTGCGCCGTCGGTGTCCGCGTGCAGGTGCCCGAGCCGCGCGCCGGCCGCGAAGCCGCCCGCCAGCAGCCACGAGCTGATGGCGGCGCCGATGCCGCGGCGGCGCAGCGCCGCGGCCACCCCCACGCCTGCGAGCAGCACAGCCGGCCCGGCGGCGCCTTCGGTGACGGTCGCATAGGCGGTGGCGGCCGGCTCGCCGCCGAGCTCGGCGAGTGCGACGGTGAAGCCCGGGGCGCCGATGCGCGGCGCGATCCACGGGCGCGCGCCCTCCGGCTCGCCGCCGAAGGCCTCCGCGTCGATGGCGACGACCGCTTCGAGGTCAGCCGGGCCGGCCTCGCGCACGGTCAGGCCCTCCACCGCGGGCGCCGGAACGAACGCCGCCGGCTGCAGGCCCATGAGGCGCAGGTCCACGACATGGTGGCCCGCGGACCACCGCATCCCCTCCGGCACGCGCACCCCGAGCGGCAGGCCGCGCTCGGCGTAGAACGCCCGCGCGCCCTCGAGATCGGGATCGGCGGCCGTGACGTCGGCGCCGTTGCGGTCGGGCTGCGGCAGGCCGGAGGCCATGCAGCGGATGCCGGTGAGCGTCAGCGCGCCGCCGCCCAGCAGCTCGCGCAGGACGCCCTCGGCCGCCCACGCGTCGGCGTGGGCGGTGCGCACGCGGGCGTCGGCCGGCATCAGTAGAGCCCCGTCGGCAGGCCGCCGTCGGGCAGCGAGCCGTACACGAGCAGCCGCGGCCGCGGGCCGAGCTCGAACACGGTCGCGCTGGCGTTCGGCGGCGAGCCGAGCGCCAGCGCATCGGCGCCCGTCACGTGCGCCACCGCGGCCCGGATGCAGCCGCCGTGGCAGACCACGAGCCACGGGCCGCCGGCCTCGATCAGCTCGTCCACCGCCCCGCCCACGCGCGCCGAGAAGTCCGCCCACGTCTCGCCGCCGGGCGCCGTCCGCGGCCCGCCGCGCCAGTTCGTGAGCTCACCTCCCTGGGCGTCGATCTCAGAAGCGGGCCGGCCGCCCCACTCGCCGACGTCGATCTCGCGCCAGCGGGCGTCGAACCGCGCGGGCCTGAGGCCGAGCAGCTCGGCCGTCTGCCGCGCGCGGCCGAGATCGCTGCAGAGCACGCGCTCGTCCGGGAGCCCGTCGAGGATGCCCGCGAGCGCCTGCGACTGCCCGCGGCCGCGTTCGGACAGCGGTGGATCGAGCTGCCCCTGGAGCAGCTCCTCGGCGTTCCAGGTGGACTCGCCGTGTCTGACGAGGATGAGCCGGTCGCGAGATAGCATCACCGCCCCCATGTTCTCGAAAGTCCTCGTCGCCAATCGCGGAGAGATCGCCGTCCGCGTGATCCGCGCCCTCGACGAGCTCGGAATCACCTCGGTAGCGGTGTACAGCGAGGCCGACCGCGAGGCCATGCACGTCAAGCGGGCCGGCGAGGCGTACCTGCTCGGCCCCGGGCCCGCCGCCGAGTCCTACCTGAACGTGGACAAGCTGATGGAGGTCATCGAGGCGTCCGGCGCCGAGGCCGTCCACCCCGGCTATGGCTTCCTGGCCGAGAACGCCGCCTTCGCCAAGCGGCTCGAAGACGCCGGCATCACGTTCATCGGGCCGCCCGCGAGCGCGATCGAGGCGATGGGCTCGAAGACGAAGGCGCGCGAGCTCATGAAGGCAGCGGGCGTCCCGATCGTGCCCGGCACGACCGAGCCGGTCGAGGACGTCGAGGCCGCCGCAAAGATCGCCGAGGAGATCGGCTACCCGATCGCGGTCAAGGCCGCGGGCGGCGGCGGCGGCAAGGGGTTCCGCGTCGCGCTCGAGCCCGACAAGCTCCAGGAGGCCTTCGAGGGCGCCGCCCGCGAGGGCGAGAAGTTCTTCAGCGACGCCACCGTCTACCTCGAGCGCTACCTGCCCGACCCGCGCCACGTCGAGGTCCAGGTGCTGGCCGACCAGCACGGCAACGTGGTCCATCTCGGCGAGCGCGACTGCTCGATCCAGCGCCGCCACCAGAAGCTGATCGAGGAGTCGCCGGCCCCGCTGGTCGACGACGAGCTGCGCGCGAAGATCGGCGAGATCGCGGTCGAGGCGGCCCGGGCCGTGAAGTACCACTCGGCCGGCACGATCGAGGGGCTGCTCCAGGACGGCGAGTACTTCTTCCTGGAGATGAACACGCGCGTGCAGGTCGAGCACTGCGTGACCGAGGAGACCACCGGCGTCGACATCGTGCGCGAGCAGATCCTGATCGCCGCCGGCGAGGAGCTCGCCTTCGGCCAGGACGACGTCCGCTGGCACGGCCACGCGATCGAGTGCCGCATCAACGCCGAGGACGCGGCCAAGAACTTCGCTCCGGCGCCGGGCACCGTCACCTCCTACTTCGAGCCCGCCGGGCCGGGCGTGCGCGTGGACTCCGGCGTGCTGGCCGGCTCCGAGATCACCCCGCTCTACGACCCGATGGTGGCCAAGCTGATCGTCTGGGACGCCGACCGCGAGAAGGCCACCCGGCGGATGCTGCGCGCGCTCGACGAGTTCCAGATCGAGGGCGTGCGCACCCTGATCCCCTTCCACAAGGCGATCATGGCCTCCGAGCAGTGGGCCAACGCCGAGACGTGCCGCGACCTGATCGAGGACAAGGCGTGGCTGAAGACGCTCGCCCAGCCGAAGCCCGAGAAGCCCGACGAGGAGGCCGAGACGGTCGAGCGGACCTACCTCGTCGAGGTCTCCGGCAAGCGCTTCGACGTCAAGGTGCGCGGCGAGGCGGCGGCGCCCAACGGGGCCGTGCCGGCCGCGGCCCGGCCCGCGCCGCGGCGCGAGCGCAAGAGCGGAGGCGGGGGAGCAAGCGGCGACACGCTGACCTCGCCGCTCCAGGGCAACGTCTTCAAGGTGCTGGTCGAGCAGGGCGCCGAGGTCGAGGAGGGCGCGCTGATCTGCATCATCGAGGCGATGAAGATGGAGAACGAGATCACGGCCCACAAGGCGGGCAAGGTGGCCGAGCTCCCGATCTCCGAGGGCGCCGCCGTGGCGAGCGGCGACACCCTCGCCGTGATCAAGTGAGCGAACTCGACGACCTGATCCACGAGGCGGCCGACTGGCTGCGCATCCCGTCGATCTCGGCCGGCGCCCGCAACGACGACGCGCTGCAGGCGGCCGCCGAGTGGGCCCAGCGGCGCGTGCTGGCGGCCGGCGGCACCTGCGACCTGGTCGACACGCCGGGCGGCGCCCCGTTGGTGGTGGGCGAGCTCAAGGCACACGACAGCGCGCCCACGATCCTCATCTACGGCCACTACGACGTGCAGGACCCGGGCGACGAGTCGGACTGGACGACGCCGCCGTTCGAGCCCGACATCCGCGACGGCCGGGTCTACGCCCGCGGCGCCTGCGACGACAAGGGCAACTTCCTTCCGCTGCTGCACGTCGCGTGCGCGATGGCCGACGCCGGCGAGCTGCCGCTCAACGTGCGCGTGCTGATCGAGGGCGCCGAGGAGACGGGCGGCGACGACGTCAACCGGTGGGTGGAGGCCGACGAGCGCGGGGCCGAGTGCGCGATCGTGTTCGACAGCGCGATGCTCGACGCCGACACGCCCGCGCTCACGGTGGCCACGCGCGGCATGGTCTTCGCGCACCTGACCGTGCGGACCGGCGAGCGGAACGCGCACTCGGGCATGTACGGCGGCGCCGCGCTCAACGCGCTGCACGCGCTGCACACGACGCTCGCCGCCGTTCTGCCCATCCCGGCGCAGCTGCGCGAGGGCGTCGAGCCGCCGAGCGACGAGGAGCGCGCCGCCTGGGCTTCGCTGCCGGACGGCGCCGAGGTGCTCGCCGAGGCGGGCGCCGTGCCCGCCGACGAAGACGCCGTCGCCGAGTTCTACGAGCGGACGACGGCCGACGCCTCGCTCGACGTGCATCGCATCGAAGGCGGCCAGACGCGCACGATCGTGCCTCCGGAGGCGCGCTGCGACCTCTCCGTCCGCCTCGCGCCCGGCCAGGATCCGGCCACGATCGCGGCCGCGCTCGAGAGTCTGCTGCGCGGCGCGCTGCCCGCCGGCGCCGAGCTCGAGCTCAAGACCGGTCTCGCCTCGCCCTCGCGCTTCGACCCCGCCGCCGCCCCGCTGCGGATCGCCCGCGCGGCGATGGGACGGGCCTGCGGCCGCGAGCCGGCGCTGATCCGCTCGGGCGGCACGCTGCCGATCCTCGCGTCGTTCGCGAACCGCGGGATCCCCGCCGTCGTCTCCGGCTTCGGGCTGCCGCAGGACAACCTCCACGCGCCCGACGAGTCGTTCCGCCTCGAGAGCATCGAGCTCGGCCGGCGCTCGGCGCGTGCGCTGTACGAGGACCTCGGTGCGGGTCTGGCGCGCGGCGCCTGACGAGGCGCCCGCGGTCTCCGCGCTGCTGGCGGCCTTCCGCGGCCACCTCGGCTACGACCAGCCCTCCGACAACTCGATGCTCGCCTCGGTCGAGCGGCTCATCGGGCGCGACGACACCGAGTACCTGGTGGCGGGCGACGGCGATCCGGTCGGCGTCGTCCAGGTGCGCTACCGCTGGAGCGTCTGGTGGGACGCCGAGGACTGCTGGCTCGAGGACCTCTACGTGAGCGAGCAGGCCCGCGGGCGCGGCGTCGGGCGGACACTGACCCAGGCGGTCATAGACCGCGCAACCGCGCGCGGCTGCCGCCGCGTCGAGCTCGACGTCAACTCCGAGAACCCCGCGGCGATCGCGCTCTACCGGTCACTCGGCTTCGACACCGGCAAGACCGGTGGTCAGGACATCTTCATGCGCCGGCGGCTCTCGCCGCGGACGGCCTCGAGCACGCGAGCCCGGACCCGCGGCGGGACCCGCCTGCGGTAGCGCGGCGGAATCCGCCGGATCAGCGACACGGCCGGATGGGACGTGCCCGGCGAGCTCGCCCGTGCCGCGGCGATCGTCGAGTGGGCGATCGCCTCCGCCTCGGCATAGGCGGCCGTGTAGGCGCCGCGAAGCTCGTCGAGCGGCGCGGAGACGTCCTCCTCGCCGCCGGCGAGGAGGCACGCGAGCTCCCAGAGCCGGTCGGCCTGACCCCGCAGGGGGTCGGGGACCGCGAGGCCGTCCCAGTCGCTGTGCGAGCGCTGCAGGCCGCGGTCGACGAAGTCATGGACGCTGCGTAGGACGGGTGTCGAGGCGCTGCGCACGACGTCCAGGTCCAGCGCCTCGCCGGCGCGGCCGAGCTCGCGCGTCCAGTCGTCGAGCAGGTCGTCGTAGCGGATGAACACGCGCGGCGCCCCGCGCGTCGCCCGCTCGGTGAACAGCGTCTGGTTGAGCCAGCCGGCCGTGCGCGAGATCGCGCCCTGCCGGCCGCCGTACCAGCGCTGCTTGGAGTCGATGACCGCCGCCGGATGGCGCACCATCGTCACGCACCGCGCAGCGGCGCCGAGCTCGTCGCCACAACGCCGCCACAGCGGCTGGAACCACGAGATGCGCGGGTCCTTGATGACGAGGCGCTCGGACTCGGCGAGCTGGTCGCCGAGCCAGGCGCGCAGCTCAGCCGTGACGTCGGCCTCGAGCCCGACGCGCGCGGTCAGCGCCCACGCCCCAGGCCGGGCGTCGGCGACCTGCACGCCGGCCCGCTTCAGCAGCCGCGTGTGGAAGTCGACGACCCACTGCGACTCCGCGAAGCCGCGCGGATTCGTCTCGTCGGCGGGGACCTCGGGGCCGGGCACGGTGCAACCGAGCCGCTGCAGGATCCCGGAGACGAGGCTGGTCCCGCTGCGGCCGGAGCCGGCGACCAGCACGAGGAAGCGTGAGTCGGGCATGGCCCGCAGTGTCACGTCAGCGGCGCGCGAGATCGTGACGATCACGAGAAATTCGCAAGTTCCGCGCGCGGCTGTCGTAGCCTCGCCTCGGTGCGCGAGCCGCCCTTCGCCGCCCACGTGCTGACGCACACGGTCGTGCTGCCGCGGCAGCGCGTGGTGTTCCTCCCGATGCCGAAGGCGGCCTGCACGAGCCTCCTGTGGGCGCTCGCCGACCTGGCGGGCATGACGCCCGACGACTTCGCGAACTCGACGCTGCCCGAGCCGTCGGCCGCCCTCACGGTCCACGACATGAACGCGTGGGCGCCCGATCACCGCCTCGCCGAGTACGAGGGCGAGCGGCGCGCGCGGGTCCTGAACGAGGACGGCTGGATGCGGTTCACCGTCGTGCGCGACCCCTGGCAGCGCCTGTGGTCGGGCTGGCTGACCAAGCTGCTGCTCCGCGAGCCTCGCTTCGTGGCGCTCTACGGCGAGCAGCCGTGGTTCCCGCGCGTCCCGGAGACGGCGGCCGGCATCGTCGAGGACTTCCGCCGCTTCATCGCGGCGCTCGGCGCCGGCGACGCCGAGGACGTCCACTGGGCGGTCCAGCACGACCTCGTCGCGCAGCTGCCGCTCGGGCACATCGGTCGCGCCGAGCGGCTGGCGGACACGGTGGCGCTGCTGCACGCCCACGCCGGCGTCCCCGCCCCGCCGGCGTCGCGACGGAACGCCGGCCCGCTGCCGCTGCCGCCCGGCGCGTACGACGACGCGTCCGCCGCCGTCGTGCGAGGCCGCTACCGCGCCGACCTGGCGGGCTACGGCTACGACGACGTGCCGCCCGAGGCGGGCTCGCGCGCCGACTGGGAGCGCCGGGCCGAGTCGGTCCTGCCGCTCTTGCGCGGCACGATCGACGAGCACCTGCGCGTCGGGCAGCTCCACGCACTCGCCCAGCGTCGCGCCGAGCGCATGCACACCGCCGAGACGCAGCTCCAGGCCAGGGCCGCCCGCTGGGCGGGCTCCGGCCACTCCCCCACCATCGCCAACCTCGAGGGTCACGCGGACTTCAACGTGCGCTGGAGCTGGGCGGAGGACGCGACGCGCCCGGGCATGACCGCCATCGTGCGCGTGAAGAACGAGGCGCGGGCGCTGCCCTGGACGCTGCCGCCGCTGCTGCGTGCGGTCGATCGCGTGGTGCTGGTCGACAACGGGTCGACGGACGGCACGCCGGCGGTGGCGCGCGAGACGGCCGCCGCGGTGGGCGCCGAGGCGCTCGACGTGGTCGCCTACCCGTTCGCCGTCGCCCGCTGCGGCGCGGACCATCTCGCCACGCCGGAGACCTCGGTCCACAGCCTCGCGTACTTCTACAACTGGTCGTTCGCGCACGTGCGGACGGCCTACGCGCTCAAGTGGGACGGCGACATGGTGCTCGCGGAGCCGGCCGTGCACGCGCTGCGCGACCTCGCGTGGCAGCTCGAGGCGGCCGATGCCGTGGTGCGCGTTCCCCGGCTCGCCTTCTACGTCGCGACCGAGCGCCTCGGCTACGTCGACACCGCGTGGCGCAACTGCGAGGCGTGGGCCTGGCCGAACCGGCCCGGCATACGGTTCGTGAAGGCGCTCGAGTGGGAGCTGCCGATGCTGCCCTCGGAGCTCGCGCCGTTGACGCTTCCCGAGCTCTCGTGCCTGGAGCTGAAGTTCCTCGACGGGGACGAGTTCGGGCACTGGTCGCCGACCGACTTCGGCGCCTCACCGCGGACCGCACGCAAGCGGCGCGAGCAGGCGGTGTTCGGAGCCCTGGCCGGCGGCGACGCTCCGCCGCCGGGCCTGATGGCCGTGCACGCGCCCGAGGGCGAGCACGTGATCGACCACGTCCGGAACGTGTGGCTGCCGCAGCAGATTCAGCGGCAGGAGGATGGGCGTCGCGCGTCGCGAGTGTAGGAACGACCGTGCTGAGCATCTCGCCGCCGCGGCTGCCTGCCTGCTCGCGGCCGTGCTCTCCAACCTGAGGCTGCTGCGGCCGGACGTCCTGTCGGCCGACGCCCTCGTCCACCTGTACTGGACCTGGAGCTTCCGCGACCCCCAGCTCTTCACCGACGGCCTGACGGCGGAGCTGCGGCGGTCCGCGCGCTACCCGGACGGCTACGAGGCGCTGCTGTGGCTCGCGAGCCAGGTCGCGAACCCGATCGCGTTCGGGGAGTGGCTCGGCGTCGGGCTGATGGCGCTCTCCGGCTGGCTGGTCTTCGCCATCGTGCGCGAGCACACGCCGTGGCGGCCGGGCGCCTGGATCGGAGCCGGCCTGTTCCTCGCCCTGTTCGAGATCCACCGCTTCTACGGCGGCTTCCCGCGCGCCTTCGTGCAGCCGGTCGTGCTGCTCACCGTCCTGCTGGCCCTGCGGGGCCACCGGCTCCCTGCCGCGCTCTGCGCCGCCGGCGGAGCGCTCTTCTACCCGCCCGCCGCCGTGCTCGCGGTCGGCGTCCTGCTCGTCTCGGCGATCCGGCCCCCGCGGCTGGACGTGCGAAGAGCGGCCTACGCCCTCCTCGCGCTCGTCCTCATGGCCGTCGCCGTGCTCGGCCCGGAGCTCGTCTCGGACGGCGGGTCCCGCGTGATGACCGCGAGCGAAGCGCGCGAGTTCCCCGAGTTCGGCGAGCACGGATCGCTGCACTTCTTCGTGCCGTCGCTGCTCGAGTACCTGCGGCAGAACCGCAGCGGATTCGACCTTCGCACGGCCGGGAGCATCATCGTCGTCGCCGCCCTGGCGCTGCTGATCGCGCGGCCCGCGAACCTGCGCCTGCTGCGCGCCGAGGTGCTCGCGCTGCCGGTCGTCGCGCTCGGCGCCTACGCGGTCTCGCAGGCCGTCCTCTTCCAGCTCTACCTGCCGCACCGCTACACCTATCCGCTGGTCGCGTTCGCGGCGATCGCGATCGCCGTCTGCCTGCGGCCTACGTGGATCGCGCTGACGGCCGTGCCGCGACCGCGCCTGCGGAAGGCCGCGCTGCTCGGCGCCCCGCTCGCGATCTGCGCGTTCGCCGTCTACGTCTTCCCGCTGGCGCCGGCCGATCCCGAGCCGGGTCTGGTGGCGATGGCGGTGCTCGCCGCCGCCACGGTCGCGGGAGCCGTGCTCCTGCGCAACGCGACGCCGGCGGCCGGCGCGCTGGTGGCCGGCGTGGTGCTGATCGTGGCGCTCGCCGCACTTCCCGGTCGCCTCCCGAGCGGCAACGGGTGCCCGCAGTCGCATGTCTCGCGCTACCTGGCCGGCCTGCCGAAGGACGCCGTCGTCGCCGGCGATCCGCGCGACCTGATGTGCGTGCCGGCCACCGCCCGGCGCGCCGTCGTGATCTCGACCCAGCTCGCGCCCTCCTACGAGGCGGACTACTTCCGCACCGGTCGTGCGCGCATGTTCGCGATGCTGCGGGCCTACTACGGATCGTCACCCGGCGCGATCGCCGACCTCGCGAGCCGGTACGGCGCGACGCACCTGTGGGTCAGGCGGGACGCGATCCAGCGAGAGGCCGCCGGTGACGGCGTCCGCTGGCGTGGCGCCGGGCTGCCGTACGGGCGGTACGTCCGCGGCCACCTGCGCAATGGCGAACCGGCCGTGCTCCACCTGCCCTCCGCGTGCCGTCGCTTCCAGCGCGGACCCGTCGAGGTCTACGAGATCGCGTGCCTCGACTGAGGTCTAGCGAGCCGGCCGGCGGGGAGCCTTGCCCGGGCACAGCGTGAGGCTGGCACGGACGAGCTCCCGCTGGCGCAGATGCAGGTCGCGCTGCGACGCCAGCATCTGCTGGACGTTCGCGGTGCGGACCGGCTTGAGCGGCGGGGTGGTCATGGGCGGAGAATCGCCTCCTTCAGGCGGTTCTTGAATGAAGCGGACACGTGTATGAGAGTGCGGTTAGCCGCCCTGATTCAGATCATTGCGTCGAGAACCATTTCGATGTCCTCGAGCGTGGTCCGCGGATTGACGAGCGCGAGCCGCCCGGCGGCCTCGCCGTCGTGGGTCGTGGGCAGCACGAACGCGGTGCCTGACTCGCGCAGGTCGGCCGCCCAGCGGGCGTAGTCGGCGGCCTCCCAGCCGCGGCGGCGGAAGACCAGGACCGACAGCTCGGGGTCGGCCACGAGCTCCAGGTCGTCGCGGCGCCGGATCTCCTCCGCCGCCTCGCGCGTCACGGCCAACGTACGCTCCACGGCCTCGGTGTAGGCGTCCGTGCCGTGGACGGCGAGCGAGAACCAGAACGGCAGCCCGCGCGGGCGGCGCGTGAGCTGGACGCCGTAGTCGGACGCGTTGAAGTGCGTGTCGTCGGCGTACAGCGATTCGAGATAGCCGGCGTGCTGGCGGTGCGCGGCGCGCCCGTAGGCGGGATCGCGGTAGATCAGCGCGCAGGAGTCGAACGGCGCGAACAGCCACTTGTGCGGGTCGACGATGAACGAGTCGGCGCGCTCGATGCCGTCGAACCGGTCGCGCACGCTGGGCGCGCACAGCGCCCCGAGGCCGTAGGCGCCGTCGACGTGCATCCACAGCCCGCGCTCGCCGCACACGCCGGCGATGCCGGCCAGGTCGTCGATCGTGCCGAGGTTGGTGGTGCCGGCGGTGGCCACCACCGCGAACACCCCGTCCGCGTCGCCGAGCGCCTCGCGCAGCGTCTCGCCGGTGAGCCGCGCGCCGGGCACCTCGAGCGTGCCGGCGTCCATCACCCGCAGCATCGAGCGCACCGACGAGTGGACCTCCTCGCTGACGGCGACGCGGGTGGCCTTCGCGCCGTCGTGGCGGGCGCGCTCGCGCGCGGCATGGAGGGCCGACAGGTTGCCGTTCGTCCCGCCCTGCACGAAGGTGCCGCCGGCCGAGGCCGGCAAGCCGGCCAGGTCGGCGAGCCAGCGCAGCGCCTCGTTCTCCGCATGCGTGGCGCCGGCCGACTCGAGCCACGAGCCGCCGTAGATGGCGTGGGCGCTGACCAGCAGGTCCGCCAGCGAGGAGGCGGGCGTCGGGACGCTCGGGATGAAGGCGAGGTAGCGCGGATGATCGATCGCGGTGGTGGCGGGCAGCAGCGCGTCCCGCAGCAGCGCCATCACCCGCTCGCCGCCGAGGCCCTCGCGGGTGATCGTGCCCGGCGGCAGCGCGTCCGGATCGGGCGAGATGCCCAGCGGCGGCGGATCGGCGGCCATGCGCTCGAGCGCCGCCCGGAAGACGGCCTCGGCCAGCTCAGGGTCGGCGTCGTGGAGGCTCACACGCGCTTGACGTTGCGCTCGTGGATCCGGCGCTGCTCGTTGGTCCGGCGCGCGAGCGGCAGCTTCGCGGCCTCGCCGTGCTCGAGCAGCGCCTCCAGGTACGCGCGGTCCTCGCGCAGGATCGCGGCGGCGCGCGCGGAGTCGATCGGCGCCCCGTGGCCGGGCACGACGTGGTCGGCCTGCTCGACCAGCGGCTCGAGCCGGGCCAGGGTCGCCAGGTACGCGCGCGCCGCGCCCTTGGCGTGCAGCATCGGGATCTCGACCGGCGACAGGTAGTCGCCGCACACCAGCACGCGCGCCCACGGGACCCAGACGGCCATGCCGTCCTCGGTGTGCCCGTCGGCGGGCTGGAGCTCCAGCTCCTGGTCGCCGACCTCGACCTTCCCCGGCACCGGCAGCCGCTGGGCACCCGGCAACGACAGCGGCCGGGGGCGCTCGACGTAGTGCTCCTCGTCGAACTCGCGCAGCTCGCGCTGGGCGGCGCCCGGCTCGTTGATCAGCCGCCCGGCCGTGGTCTCGGCGCAGCCGAGAGGCGCCTCGGGGAACGCGTAGCGGCCGAGCAGGTGGTCCCAGTCGGCGTGGGTGGCGAGCAGGCCGACGATGCTGAAGCCCGACTGCTCGGCCAACGCGGGCAGGATCTCGAGCTCGTCCGGCAGGATCGGCGAGTCGATGCAGAAGGCCTCGCCGCCGGAGCGGACGAGGGTGCAGGTGGTCTGGTAGACCCGGGAGGTGGCGACGACGACGTCTTCGTGGAGCCCTACGGCCCTCACGCCGCCCCGAGTAGCCGGGCCGCCTCGAGCAGGTTCTTGACCTCGGCGGTCGGCTTCTTGGCGCCCGCGTCGAGCGTCTCGCCGTTGCGGTTGACCCAGATCACGGGGATCTTCGCCTTGATGCACGGCTCGACGTCGTAGTAGTAGCTCGACGCGACGTGCACCCAGCCCTTCTTGCCGCCGATCCGGCGCTCCGCCTCCTTGAAGTGAGCGGGATCGGGCTTGTAGGACCGGACCTGCTGAGCGGTGACCACGAGGTCGAAGTCGGCCTTGAAGTGGCGGCGCGTGAGCCCGAGCAGCTTGTCGTCGATGTTGGAGATCAGCCCGATCTCGAACTTCTTGGAGAAGCGCTCGAGCTGGGTGTTGGTCTCCTTGAACGGGGGCCAGCGCATCACGGAATCGGGCAGGAAGCCCGACCGCGAGGGCTCGAGCGGCCAGCCCAGCTCGCGCGAGATGTTGACCGCGGTACGGCGTAGGACCTCGGCGTAGAGCTCGTACGATCCGCCCTTGATCTCCTGCTGGGTCTGGACGAAGAGCGGGATCAGCTCCTCGCGCGACAGCGTGTAGCCGTCGCGCTCGGCCTCCTTGGAGAACGCGTCGAAGGCGCCGGTCTCCCAGTCGATGAGGGTGCCGTAGACATCGAACGTGACGAAGTTGACTTCCTTGGGCAGCGGCATGCGGCCGTGGATTGTGACACGACCGCGTAACAGTTCGCCCCCCTTGCGGCGTTATGAGAGCGATGACCAGGACGGACGCTGAGCTGCTCCTCGCCTCGTGCGACGACCCACGTGCCTTCCGCGAGCTCTACGACCGCTGGGCGGACCGGCTGCTCGCCTACTTCTACCGGCGCGTGCTCGACGCCGAGGTGGCCGGCGACCTGCTGGCCGAGACCTTCGCGGTCGCCTTCGAGCGCCGCCGGCGCTTCCGCGACGTGGGCGCCCCAGGGGCCGCCTGGCTGTACGGGATCGCCGACAAGGAGCTCGCCCACTGGTTCCGCAAGCAGGATGTGGAGCGGCGCGCGATCCGCCGGCTCGCGATCGAGGTCCCGCCGCTCGACGACGAGTCGATCTCCCGGATCGAGGCGCTGGCCGACATGGACTCCTACCGCGAATCGCTGGCCGCCGCGCTGGACCAGATGGGCAGCGCAGAGCGCGACGCCGTCGAGCTTCGCGTCGTCGAGGAGATGGGCTACGCCGAGATCGCCTCGAGGCTCGACTGCACCGAGGCGGCCGCGCGCGTGCGCGTGCACCGCGGCCTGGCACGACTGAACCGCCTGATGGAGGTCACCCCATGAGCGAGATCCCGTTCGTCAAGGCGCTCGGCGACGAGCTCGAGCGGTCGATCGCCGCCCGCCGCGGCCGGATCCGCCGCCGGATCGTGATCGGCGGCCTCGGCTTCGCGATCGCCGCCAGCGGTGTCGCCGCGGCCTCCGGCGTGTTCAGCGCCCCGCCGGACGAGCTCGCCACGAGCGGCATCGGCTGCTACTCGAAGGCCGACCTCGAGCACTCCGACGTCGCGGTCCTCAGCGTCAACGCGCCGGACCCGGTCGAGGCGTGCCGCAGCGAGGCCGGGCTGCGCGGGCCGCTGGTGGCCTGCGCCGGGCCCGCGGTGATGGTGCTCCCGGGCCGGCCGGGCACGTGCGAGCGGCTCGGGTTGCGGCCGCTCGGACCCGAGTACGACGCCGCGCGCGCGAAGGTGCTCCGGCTCCACGACAGGATCGACGCGATCGAGGTGACGAACGACTGCTGGCGGCCGGCCGCGCTCGCCGCGCGCGTCCAGACGCTGCTCGACCGGATGCCCGTGTGGCGCGGGTACCGGACGCGGGTCGCCGCGCCGATGGGCGACGGTCCGTGCGGCACGATCACGCATTCCGACGGCATCGGCGGCCGCTCGATCGACGGCGTGGTCGACACCGGCAAGCGCGAGGTGATCGTGATCTCGGGCGCCGCGCGCTCGACCGACGACCTCCTCTACAGCCCGCGCGTGCTCGGCCTGGCGCACGAGTCCGCCGAGCGCTGCCTCGACGACGCCGGCGCCGAGGCCCTCGCCCGCGAGCGGCTGGAGTCGCCCGACCATCCGGTCACCGTCACGTTCGAGCACTTCGACGGCGAGTCCGCCGAGCCGCTGCAGTCGCGCATCGACGAGGGCTGCTCGGTGATCGCCGGCATCGGCACCGCCGGCGACGGCTACGGGATCAGCGTGACGATCCGGCACTGAGCGCGAGTACACGGCGCCGCGGGCTCCGCGTATAACCCGGTGGAGCCCGGGCAGTGCTGCCGGTGCACGTGCGGATGCCGGGTGCCGGCAGACGCGGGCCGGGCCCGCCGGAATGCGTGGAGCTCGTGGCGGCGTGTACTAGCATCGGCGCCCTTCATGGATCTTCTGGAGTACCAGGGCAAGCAGCTGTTCGCCCGCCACGGGGTTCCGGTGCCATCCGGCTCTCCCGCCACCACGGTCGAGGAGGCGGTCGCCGCCGCTGACGAGATCGGCTATCCCTGCGTCGTCAAGGCGCAGGTGCAGATCGGAGGCCGCGGCAAGGCCGGCGGCATCAAGGTCGCGAAGAACCGCCAGGAGGCCGAGGAGCACGCCAAGGCGATCCTCGGCATGGACATCCGCGGCCACACGGTGCACGAGGTGTGGATGGAGGCGGCGTCGGACATCGCGTCCGAGTACTACGCGTCGATCGTCTTCGACCGCAGCGCCAAGCGCCCGCTGGTCATGCTCTCCACGCAGGGCGGGATGGACATCGAGGAGGTGGCCGAGCGCGATCCGGACGCGATCGCCCGCCTGCATGTGGACCCGCTGCTCGGCTTCCAGGACTTCCATGCCCGCCGGCTCGCCTTCGAGGCCGGCGTCGACGCCGACGTGGTGCGAGGTGTCGGCGCGCTGCTCAACCGCCTCTACGACGCCTTCGTGGGCGAGGAGGCGATGCTCGTCGAGGTCAACCCGCTGATCGTGACCTCCGACCGCCAGGTGATGGCGCTCGACGCCAAGGTCACGCTCGACGACAACTCGCTGTTCCGGCACGCGGACAACGCCGGCCTGCGCAACACCGAGGGCGAGGACCCGCAGGAGCGGATGGCGCGCGAGCGCGGCCTCACCTACGTCAAGCTCGACGGCAACGTCGGCATCCTCGGCAACGGCGCCGGGCTCGTGATGTCGACGCTCGACGTCGTGGCCCAGGCCGGCGGCAGCCCCGCCAACTTCCTCGACGCCGGCGGCGGCTCGAAGGCGGAGGCCATCACCCAGGCCGTCGAGGTGATCCTCTCCAACGACAACGTCACCGCCGTGCTCTTCAACATCTTCGGCGGCATCACGCGCTGCGACGAGGTGGCCAAGGGCCTGATCGAGGCGTTCGCCCAGATCGAGCCGGACGTGCCGTTCGTCGTGCGCCTGGACGGGACCAACGACAAGGAGGGCCGCGCCCTGCTGGCCGAGGCCAACCTTCCCAACGTGCACACGGAGTCGACGATGCTCGACGCCGCCCGCCGCGTGGTGGAGCTGGCCGGATGAGCATCCTCGTCGACAACGAGACGCAAGCTCTGCGTGAGCGGCATCACCGGCCGCGAGGGCACGTTCCACACGCTCAACAACAAGGGCTACGGGACCAACGTCGTCTCCGGCGTCACGCCCGGCAAGGGCGGCCAGGACGTCGAGGGCATCCCGGTCTTCAACACGTTCCACGACGCCGTCGCCCGGACCGGCGCCAACACCGCGATGATCTTCGTGCCCCCGCGCTTCGCGGCCGACTCGATCCTCGAGGCCGAGGACGCCGGGATCGGCCTCGTGGTCTGCATCACCGAGGGCATCCCCGCCCACGACGAGCTGCGCGTCTACAACCACCTCGCACGCAACGACAACGTGCGGCTGGTAGGGCCCAACTGCCCCGGCATCCTGTCGCCCGGCAAGGCCAACGTGGGCATCATCCCGGCCGCCTTCTTCAGCGAGGGCAACGTCGGCGTCGTGTCGCGGTCCGGCACGCTGACCTACCAGATCGGCAACGAGCTGGCCCAGCGCGGCTTCGGCAACTCGAGCATCGTCGGCATCGGCGGCGACCCCGTCCCGGGGTCGAGCTTCATCGACATCATCGCCCTCTTCCAAGAGGACGACGAGACCGAGCTGATCGTGATGGCCGGCGAGATCGGCGGCTCGGCCGAGGAGGAGGCCGCCGAGTTCATCGCCGACAACGTCACCAAGCCGGTCGTCGCCTACATCGCGGGCTTCACGGCCCCGCCCGGCAAGACGATGGGCCACGCGGGCGCGATCGTCTCCGGCACCGCCGGCACGGCGGTCGCCAAGCAGGAGGCGCTCGAGGCGCGCGGGGTGCGCGTCGGCCGCACGCCGACCGAGGTGGCCGAGATCGCCGCGGAGATCGCGGGCTCGCTGGCCAAGTGAGCTATACGTCGCCGCTTGCCGAGGCGCTGGCGCCGGACCTGCTGGACCGGTTCCAGCGTTACGTGCGCGTCGACACCCAGTCGTCGGCCGACACCGGCGACGAGCCGAGCACGCCCGGGCAGCTCGACCTCGGCCGGCTGCTGGTCGGCGAGCTGAAGGAGATCGGCCTGGAGGACGCGGCCATGGACGGCGGCGGCTTCGTGTTCGCGACGTTGCCCGGCGACGGCCCGGTGGTCGGGCTGCTCGCGCACGTCGACACGACGCCCGAGGTGCCCGGCGCGGGCGTCGAGCCGCTCGTCCACCGCGCCTACGACGGCGGCGTCGATCGAGCTGCCGCGCGGGAAGACGGTGCTCGACCCGGCGGCCATGCCGGTGCTGGCCGCCAAGACCGGGCACGACATCGTGACCTCCAGCGGCGACACCCTGCTCGGCGCCGACGACAAGGCCGGCGTGGCCGAGATCATGGCCGCCGTCGCCCATCTCGCCGCGCACCCGGAGCTCCCGCGGCCGACGCTGCGGGTCGGCTTCACGCCCGACGAGGAGATCGGCCTGGGCGCGACTCGGTTCGACCTCGAGCGCTTCGGCGCGACGTGCGCCTACACGCTCGACGGCTCGCAGCCCGGCGAGCTGCAGGACGAGAGCTTCTCCGCGATCGGCATCACGGTCACCTTCACCGGCGTCGACGTCCACCCCGGCTGGGCGACCGGCAAGCTCGTCAACGCCACACGGCTGGCGGGGCGCTTCCTCGCCGCGCTGCCGCCCGAGCTCACTCCGGAGGCGACGCGCGACCGCGAGGGCTTCCTGCACGCCTACGAGGTCGACGCGACGACGGCGCGCGCCGTGATCAAGCTGATCGCGCGCGACTTCGACGAGCAGCTGCTCGAGCAGCACGTCGCGCTCGTGCGCCGCACGGCCGAGGAGGTCGGCGGCCGACGCGCGAGGTCGAGGTCAAGCGGCAGTACTCGAACATGCGCGAGCACCTGGACGCCTTCCCGGACGTCGTAGAACGAGCGGCCGAAGCGATCCGCGCCGAGGGCCTCGACGTCCTCCGCGTGCCGATCCGCGGCGGCACCGACGGCTCGATCCTCAGCGCCCGCGGCCTGCCCACGCCGAACCTCTTCACCGGCGGCCACGAGTACCACTCGCGGCGCGAATGGGCGTCGCTGCAGGACATGGCGTCGGCCGCCGCCACGATCGTGCGTCTTGCCGAAGCGTGGACGCGCTAGCGGCGCCTCTGCGCCGGCTTGCGCTCGACCACCACGCCGCCCATCAGCGAGAACGCGCGGACGCGGACGAGCGGAGCCTCTGGCAGCGGCGGGAGGCGGTCGTCGGGCCCGGAGTTGCCACCCATCAGGGCGAAGCCGCTCATCTCCACCGACACGCCGTCCGGGACCACGATGCTCACCGCGCCCATCACCCCGACGGCGAGGAACTCGGCGCCGTCGGCCAGCTCCGCCTCGCGCAGGTCGATGTCGATCCCGCCCATGACGGCGATCGCGTTGGTGCGGCGCGACGGCCGCCAGCGGCCCTTGCGCGTCTCGCCGCCCAGGATCGCCACCACCCAGCGACGGTCCTTGCCGGGCGGCGCCGGCGGCGGCGCGGGAGCGCTCGTGGCGGGCAGGTCGGCGGTCAGGACGTCGAGGTCTCCGCGGGTTCGCGCCGCGTCGGCGAGCTCGACGCGCTCGGCGAGCTCCTCGAGCGTCAGCCGGCCCTCGCCGCCGGCCAGCCGCAGGCGCGCGACCGTCGCCTCGCGGTCGGCATCGGAGACCCGCAGCTCCGGCGGCTCGCTCACGCGACGCACGCTAATCGCGGTGCCCGACGGCTCCAGTACGGCCACCTCCCCTGTGCTTGCTGCGGCTGCGGCGCTAGCCTTGGCGGCGATGAAGTGAGCGCCCTCAGTCCACGCACCCCGACCTGACGGAAGGACCTCATGCTCACGGCATCCGCTTTGCGCGCCGAGTTCGGCGACAACACGATCTTCGAAGACCTCAGCCTGACGCTGTCGGGCGACCGGCACGTCGGCTTCGTCGGCCCCAACGGCGCCGGCAAGACGACGCTGCTGCGCCTGCTCGCGGGCGTCGACGCTCCTGAGCGCGGCGCCGTCGCGCTCGGGCCGGGTGACCGCATCGGCTACCTGCCGCAGGAGCCGCCGGGCGCGGACCTGACCATCGACCGCCTGCTGGGCGCCGCGCTGGGCGAGGTGTGGCGGCTGCACGGCGAGCTCGAGCGGCTCGAATCGCGACTCGGCGACCCGGCGGCGCTGGCGAGATACGGCGAGGCGCAGGAGCGCTTCGGCGCACTCGGCGGCTGGACCCTGCACGCGCAGCTCGACGGCGCGCGCGCCGCGCTCGGCATCGCCCACGTGCCGCTCGACGCGCCGCTCGGCACGCTGTCCGGCGGCGAGGCGGCGCGCGCACTTCTCGCGGGCGTCCTGCTCGCGCGGCCGACGATCCTGCTGCTCGACGAGCCGACCAACCACCTTGACCTCGACGGCTTGGCCTGGCTGGAGGAGTTCCTCACCGGCTTCCCCGGCACCGTGCTCGTCGTCTCCCACGACCGCCGCTTCCTCGACACGACCGTCAGCCAGATCCTCGAGCTGGATGTTGAGGGTCTGACCCTCTATGAAGGCGGCTACACGGCGTACCGGGACGAGAAGGCGCGCCGGCACGAGCGGCTCGAGCTCGACTACGAGGCGCAGCAGAAGCGGCGGCGCCGGCTCGAGGCCGACATCACGGCCACACGCGGCTACGCGTTGCACACGGAAACCACGGTGAGCCGCGCCGAGGCGCCACGGCTCAAGCGCTACGCCAAGAAGGTGGCGAAGAAGGCGCAGTCGCGCGAGCGGCGGCTGCAGAAGGAGCTCGACTCCGAGAGCTACATCGAGAAGCCGAGCCGCGCGACCGCGCTCAAGATCGAGCTCGAGGGCGGCGGGGGCGGCCGTCTGGTGGCGGCTCTGCGAGGCGTGACCGCCGGCTGGGACGACCCGCTGCTGCGCGACGTCGACCTGACCGTCCACGGCCGCGACCGGATCGCGATCACCGGCCCCAACGGCGCCGGCAAGACGACGCTGCTCGCGCTCCTGCAGGGCGAGCTCGCGCCGATGGCCGGCGCGATCGACCGGCCGGTGCGCGCGGCGGTGCTTCCGCAGGGCGCCGGCGCGCTCCCGCCCGAGGTGCCCGCCGTCGCCTTCGTGCGCTCGCACGCCGAGGTGGGCGAGGGCGAGGCGCGGCGGCTGCTCGGCCACTTCGGGCTCGAGGGCGACGCCGCGCTGCGGCCGCTCGGCCGCCTCAGCCCGGGCGAGCGCGCCCGCACGGCGATCGCGGCGATGGTCGCCGCCAAGGCCGAGCTGCTGCTGCTCGACGAGCCGACCAACCACCTCGACTTCGCCTCGCTCGAGGTGCTCGAGGCCGCGCTGCGCGACTACCCGGGCGCGATCGTCGCCGTCTCCCACGACCGCGCCTTCCTGGAGGCCATCGGGACGCACCGGCGAGTGCGGGTCCGTGACGGGACGGTGGTGGAGACGTAGGACGGGTATGCGGCGCGTCGTGCTCGTGGCCCTCTGCCTCGCCCTGCATGCGTGTGGCGGTGAGGAGGTCGAGAGCGGCGCGTGCACGGCTGCGATCGTGCTGCACGGCCAGGGCTACCTCGGCGCCCAGTTCGACGGACCCCGTCCGCCCGCGAGGTCCGGCTGCGCGAGGTGAGCGGCCTGCCTCCGGAGGTGGCGGTCTACGTCGAAGGCGAACCCGACGCCATCTACGTGAGAGAGAGGACTACACGGTCTTCCTGCCGATGCCCGGGTACCGGCGGCGCGCGAGCGGCGTGCGGTGTCGCGTCGCCGGCGCCGGGTGCCGCGGGCGCGGCCTCGTCGCGCGGCGGATCACGCCGCAGCCGTAAGGTTTGCGGCTTCCAGGCGCAGGAGAGTTAGACGACCACTTGAGAGCACGGATCGCTTTTCGGGCGCTGATCACGGCGGGTCTCTCCCTGGCCTGGCTCGGCGTGCTGCTGCCCTGGGAGCGTCGCGAGTCCGAGGCGAGCGGCTTCGAGCAGTCGATCGGCGGCTTCGAGGCGTCGCGCCTGTTCTGGATCGTGCTGGCGGTCGCCACCGTGCTCGCCGTGCTGGCCCTGTGGCGGCACTGGCCCTGGGCGTTCGTCGCGCTGGCCACCGCAGCGCTCGTCCTCGTGGGGCTGGCGGTGCTCGAGCTGCGCGCCTCCGTGGACGCCTCGTCGGCGTTCGTCGCGGTGGTGCCGGGCGCCGGGGTGATCCTGGGGCTGATCGGCGCCGCCGCCGTGGTGTCCGGGGTGATCATCGCGCTGCGGCCGCCGGCCCTCCAGCTCGCGGCCGGCCTTGCCGCGTTCGCGGTCGTGACCGGCGGCGCCGCCGCGTGGCCGACCGACGACGGGCGCCCCGGCGACGGCGGGATCGCCGACGCCGGCGACGACCCGGCACGGGCGATGGCCTTCCTCGGCGACACGCTCTACAGCGTCTACGGCCCGCGGCTGTACGCCCAGCCGGCGCCGGACCGCGACTACGACGCGGCCGGGGTCTGGTCCTCCGAGTGGACCGCGGACGACCCGCGCTTCGACGAGTTCGACCCGACCGGCCTCGCGTTCGCCGGCGACACGGCCTACGTCTCGCTCGGCGGCATCGGCCGGCTGGTCTCGGTCACGCCCGACGGCGAGCACCGGACGCTCGTGGCCCGGCCGCGCGAGCGCAGGGAGCCGGCCATCCCGGACGGCGCCGAGGAGGTCGAGGACTTCCTCGCCGGCCCGATCGCGGCCGGTCCCGACGGCAGCGTCTACATCCTGCAGGGCGACTCCGTCGCCCGCTGGCGGGCGGGCGAGCTCACCACGCTGGCGCCCCGGTTCGGCGCTGCGCGCGACATCGCCGCCGACGCCCGCGGCGCCGTCTACGTCGCCGACACCGGCAACGGCCGCGTGCACCGCGTCGACCCCGACGGCGGCGTCCGCACGCTGGTGGGCACCGAGGCCGAACGCGGCTGCGTCGGCGACGGCCTCGACGACCCGCTCGAGCTCGACCCGCGCCGCTGCACCGCCGTCAAGGCGCTCGCCGTCGACCGCAAGGGCAATGTCTACATGGCGCTCGCGAACGCCGCCATGATCGTGGGACTGACGCCGGACGGCGAGATGCGGGTCGTGGCGGGCACGGGCCCGAAGGGGTTCGGCGACGGCGACGGCCGCGCCCCCCTCGCCCGCCTCGGCCTGGTCGAGCGGCTCGCCGTCGGCCCCGACGGCGACCTCTATGTGGGCGAGGCCGAGCGCGTCCGCCGCATCGCCGATCCGGCGGCCATCCTCGCCTCCGACCCGCCCGAGCCGGAGCGGCTGCGCGAGCCCCCTGCCACGTGCCACGAGATCGTCGCGCTCAATGAGGCCGCGACCGGAGTTGTCGGGGGCGACGCGCTCGAGGGCGCTCTCAACGCGCTCGCCGACGGCGCGCCGGAGGAGATCCGCGCCGACGTCGACCAGATCGTGCGGGGCGCCACCGACCGGGAGGCCGCCGTGTTTGAGATCCGGTCCGCCATGGAGCCCGACGAGGACGGCGTGAGCCTCGGCGAGTACGCCGAGGAGGAGTGCGGCCTGGTCGGCGGCTTCGACGTCCCGGTGGACGAGGCGAACGAGTTCTGCCTCGCCTACGGGCGCTTCCGCGACCAGGGCGAAGTGGTCGAGGCCGGCGCCGAGCCGCCGCGCGCGCTCGAGGATGTCGTCGAGGCCGCGCCGCAGTTCCTCAGGGAGGCCGGCCGGGACGCGCTGAGGGATCTCGACACCTCGGCGGGCCGAGCGGTGCCGGAAGCGGAGGCCGTGCAGCTGATCGCGCCGGTCGAGGCGATCGAGACGGTCGCTTCGACGATGTGCGCGGTCGGCTGACCCGCGTATCCTGCGGGCCATGGCCGACACGATCTCCTTCGCCCGCGGGGCGCCGTCGCTCGACATCGTCGACGTGGACGGCCTGCGCGAGGCCGCGCAGCTCGCCTTCGAGAACGATCCGGCCGGCACCACGGCGTACGGGACCTCGGTCGGCTACGTGCCGCTGCGCGAGTACATCGCCGAGGTGCACGAGGTGGAGGTCGACCAGGTGCTGGTCACCAACGGCTCGATGCAGGCCGACGCGTTCCTGTTCGAGCTGCTGGTGAACCCCGGCGATGCCGTCGTGGTCGAGTCGCCGACCTACGACCGCACGCTGCTCAACCTGCGCAACCGCGGCGGGGACATCCGGATGGTCGAGCTCGAGACCGACGGCATCGACGTCGTGGAGCTGGAGCGGCTGCTGCGGGAGGAGAACGTCCGCCCCACGCTCGCCCACGTGATCCCCAACTTCCAGAACCCCGCCGGCTACACACTCAGCGCGGCCAAGCGGGCGAAGCTGCTCGAGCTCGCGCGCGAGTTCGACTTCACGCTGTTCGAGGACGACCCCTACATCTCGATCCGCTTCGAGGGCGAGGGCCTGCCGACGATGCTCTCGCAGGACGACTCCGGCCAGGTCGTCTACGCCTCCTCGTTCTCGAAGACCGTCTGCCCGGGCATCCGCGTCGGCTACCTGGTCGGCCCGCAGGCCGTGATCAAGCAGATCCAGGGCATCGCCACCAACACCTACATCTCGCCGAGCATGGTGTCGCAGTCGATCGTCAACCAGTTCGTGCGCTCCGGCCGCATGGACAGCGCGGTCGCGACGGTCAAGAACGCGCTGCGCGAGCGGCGCGACACGCTCGTCACCGCGCTCCGGCGCGACCTGCCGGAGGCGCAGTTCAGCCCGCCCCAGGGCGGCTACTTCATGTGGGTCGTGCTGCCGGACGAGGTCAGCGTCGCGGAGCTCGAGAAGGCGGCGTCCGAGCGCGGCGTGATCTTCGTCAAGGGCACCGACTTCCTGCTCGAGGGCGGCGAGAACACGCTTCGGCTCGCCTACTCGGGCGTGACGCCGGAGCAGATCGACGAAGGCGTGTCGCGGCTCGCAGAGGCCGTGCGGTCGCTTGGCGTCACTGCATAGCTACGGGGACCATCCGTCCCAGGTCTGCGAGCTGCACGGGGAGTCGGACTCCGTGGCCGTGCTCATCCACGGCGGGTTCTGGCGGCAGCGCTACGGCCGCGAGCTGGAGGGCGGGATCGCGCGCGACCTGGTGGCGCGCGGCTGGGCGGTGTGGAACATCGAGTACCGGAGGCTGGGCGGAGACGGCGGCTGGCCGGGAACCTTCGAGGACGTCGAGGCGGCGATCCGGGCGCTGCCCGTCGAGGCCTCGCGGACGGTCGCCGTCGGCCACTCGGCGGGCGGCCATCTCGCCGTCTGGGCCGCGGCGGAAGGGCTCGTCGATGCCGCGGTCTCGCAGGCCGGCGCGCTCGACCTCGACGAGCTGTCACGGCTGGGCACCTCCGAGAACGTGGTCAACCAGCTGCTCGCCGGCACGCCGGAGGAGGTGCCGCACCGCTACGCGCGGGCGTCGCCGCGGCGTCGGCTGCCGATCGGCGTGCCGCTGCTGCTCGTGCACGGCGAGCGCGACGACGACGTGCCGGTGCACATCTCGCGCGAGTTCGCGGCGGCCGCCCGCGAGGCCGGCGACGACTGCGAGCTCGTGATCGTCGACGACG
Source organism: uncultured Solirubrobacteraceae bacterium (assembly GCA_963835525.1). Classification (GTDB taxonomy): domain Bacteria; phylum Actinomycetota; class Thermoleophilia; order Solirubrobacterales; family Solirubrobacteraceae; genus DASSUW01. The sequence goes on along the minus strand of CAWIFM010000003.1, from coordinate 776,645 downwards.
AGAGCCACTACGAGCACCTCGAGCCGGGCTCGCGCTGCTGGAAGGCGGTGGTCGAGTGGCTCTGACGCGCGAGGAGGCCGCCGGGCTGGACGCCGCCGATCCGCTGGCCGGCTTCCGCGAGCGCTTCGCCATCACGCGGCCGGAGCTGATCTACCTCGACGGCAACTCGCTCGGACGGATGCCGCGCGCCACGCGCCAGCGGATGACCGGCGTGCTCGACGAGTGGGGCGACCGGCTCGTCTCGGGCTGGGAGGAGTGGATCGACATGCCCACGCGGGTCGGGGACCTGCTCGCGGAGGGCGTCCTCGGGGCGCGGCCCGGCGAGGTCATCGTCTCGGACTCGACGACCGTCAACCTCTTCAAGCTGTGCTCGGCGGCGCTCGACGCCTACCGGCTGTCGGCCCAGGGCGTCGTGGTCACCGACCGCGACAACTTCCCCACCGACCGCTACGTGCTCGAAGGCCTGGCCGAGCAGCGCGGCCTCACGTTGCGGATGATCGATCGGCCGGACGATCTCGAAGCGGTGCTCAGCGACGGCACCGTGGCGCTCGTGGTCCTCTCGCACGTCAACTACCGCACCGGCGCGCTCGCGGATCTGCCCGGTCTGACCGACGTGGCGCGCCGCTACGACGCGCACGTGGTGTGGGACCTCTGCCACTCGGCCGGCGCGCTGCCCGTCGACCTGCGCGAGAACGGCGTCGAGCTGGCCGTCGGCTGCACCTACAAGTACCTCAACGCCGGACCGGGGGCGCCCGCCTTCCTTTACGCGGCCGAGGAGGTCCAGCAGCGCCTGCGCTCGCCCATCCAGGGCTGGTTCGGGCAGCGCGACCAGTTCGACATGGACCGCTCGTACGACCCGGTGGACGGCATCGGCCGCTTCATGGCGGGCACGCCGGGCATCGCCGGCCTGGCCGCGGTGGAGGAGGGCGTGCGGATCACGGCCGAGGCGGGCATCGGGGCCCTGCGCGAGAAGTCGGTCGCGCAGTGCGAGCTGATCGTGGCGCTGCACGACGCGTGGCTGGCGCCGCTCGGCTTCGAGCTCGGATCGCCGCGCGACGCTTCGCGGCGGGGGTCGCACGTCGCGCTCCGGCACGCCGAGGCATGGCCGATCTGCCGCGCCCTGATCGAGCGCGCCGACGTGATCCCCGACTTCCGCGGGCCGGACACGATCCGGCTCGGCGTGGCGCCGCTCTACACGCGCTACGTCGACGTGTGGGACGCGCTCGACCGCCTGCGCGGCCTGGTCGAGCGCGGCGAGCAGCGTCTCGTGGACGCCGCTCGCTCCCGGGTCACCTAGCGCCCGTAGCGCTCCTTGGCCAGCACGAGCTGCTCCGGCAGCGCCGTGCGCGGCGGCGGCGAGGGGTCGGCGAGCACCGACACGGTCTCGGAGACCGAGCGCGTGAGGGTGGCCTGGCCGTCGTCGAACGCCACGACCACGTGGTCGGCGTCGGCCTCGGCGACCTTGCCCTTCTTGCCGGGGGCGAAGCCCTCGTGCATGAACAGGTGCAGCAGGTCCTCGGCCTCGTTCTCGAAGCGCAGGACCGTGACCTTGGCGCCCGGCTCGACGTCGGCCAGCGGGACACCTTCGATGCGGTCGTCGGGGTTGAGCGGGTGGCCGTGCGGGCACGTCTTGGCATCGCCGATCGCGGCCCGCATGCGCTCCTCGAGCACAGGCGACATCGCGTGCTCGAGCCGCTCGGCCTCCTCGTGCACGTCGTCCCACGGGATCCCGAGCACGTCGGTCAGGAAGCGCTCGATCAGCCGGTGCCGGGTGACGATGCCCTCCGCGTGCTCGCGCCCGCTGTCCGTGAACTGCAGGGCCTTGTCCGCGCCGCGCGTGATGTAGCCGTCGCGCTCGAGGCGGCCGATCATCTCGTGCACGGTCGGCGCCGAGAGCTGCATGGCGCGGGCGACGTTCGCCCCGGTCATGGGCAGGCCGGCCTCCTGGAGCCAGAAGATGGTCTGGAGGTACTCCTCCTCGGCGACGGTGGCGTGATCATGCGACATGGTCCTGAGCATATCCTCCGGCCCGATGCGGATCGACGCGACGACGAGGGCGCTCGTCACCGGCGCCTCGCGAGGGATCGGGCTCGAGCTGGCGCGGGCGCTGGCCGGCCGCGGGGCGGCCGTCGGCGTGCTCGCGCGCTCGGCGGAGGTCGGCGACCTCGGGCCGCGCGCCGTCGCGCTGCCGGCCGACGTCGGCGACCGGGCGCAGGTCGAGGCCGCCGTGGCGCGGTTCATCGACGAGACGGGCGGGCTCGACCTCGTCGTCGCCAACGCCGGCATCGCCCACTACGGCCCGTTCCTGGGGCAGGACGTCGAGAAGATCGAGGCGATGACGCGCGTCAACTGGCTCGGCACCGTGTACACGGTGCGGGCCGCGCTCGGCCATCTCGTGGACCGGGCGAGCGGCCACATCGTCATCGTCTCCTCGGGCGCCGGTCTGCGCGCGTTCCCGTGGGCGGCGGCCTACGGCGCCACCAAGGCGGCCCAGCGGGGGTTCGCCGAGGCGCTGCGGCACGAGCTGAGCGGCTCCGGCGTGTCGGTGACCACCGTCTTCCCGGGCGAGATCGCCACCCACCTGCACGACCACGAGAAGGACTCGCTGCCCGACTGGTACCGCGGCGGCTCGCGCGCCGCGGACGCCGGGAAGCTGGCGCAGGCGGTGCTGCGGGGTGTCGAGAAGGACCAGCGCTCGGTCGCGTATCCGGGCTTCGTGCGGCTGCTGGGGCTGAACGGGGTGGCGCCCCGGTTCTCGGACGCGGTGGTGCGGCGGTTGCGCGGTGGGACCGCGGCGCCGCGACGGGACTGAACGTTCGCCGGCGCTACAGCTCCCGCTGCAAAGCCTTGACCCGCGTCTCGGCCAGCCGGATGAACTCCCGCGTCGCCGGCGACAGGTGCGCATTGCGACGCGTGATGAAGGCAAAGGTGTCATGCAGCGGCGGGTCGAACCCGACGCCCTCGAGCTTGCGCGCCAGCCCGCGCGACCGGATCATCTGCCGCGAGCTGACCGTGTCGCCGAGCCCGCGCGCGGCCAGCTCGAGCGCGGCGGTCACGTACTCGACCTCGATCCGCGGCTCGACCGTCACGCCGCCCGCCTGCGCGCGCTCTCGCAGCTGGCGGCGCATCGGGTCGTCCTGCCCCCAGCGCGCGTCGTAGAGGATCAGCGGGGCGTCGGCGAGCCGCTCGATCGTCATGGGGGCGCTGACGCGCTCGGGGTCGGCGCTCACATAGAGCAGCTCCTCGCGCATCGCCGGCCGCACGTCGAGGCCGCGGTCGTCGACCGGCAGGGCGACGAGGCCTGCCTCGAGGTCGCCCTCGCGGACGGCGTCGGCCACCTCGGCGGAGTTCTGGCCGATAGCCCGCACGCGCACGTTCGGGTGCTGCTTGCGGAAGTCCTGGATCAGGCCCACGAGCAGGTAGTGGTGCGCGCTGCCGAAGGTGCCGAACGCGACCGTGCCGCCGGTGAGCTCGCGCACCTCCTGGACCGATCCGGCGGCCTCCCGCGCCGCCTCGACCGTGCGCTCGGCGTGCGGCCGGAACAGGCGGCCGGCCTCGGTCAGCCGCAGGCCGCGGCCCACGCGCACGAAGAGCGGGACGCCGAGCTCGGCCTCGAGCCGGCGGATCTGCTCCGACAGGCTCGGCTGGGCCATGAACAGCGATTCGGCGGCGGCCGAGAACGACCCGCGCTCGGCGGCGGCGAGGAAGTACGTGAGCTGCTGAAGAGTCATAGGCTTAGCCTTCTGACGCTCAAGTCAATCAAGTATGAAGCGATAGCGCACATGGTCCGATAATGAGGGCATGATCACTCTCGCCGCTATCGCGCTCCCGCTGGCAGTGGCCCTCGGTCTCAAGTTCGGCCCCGAGGATCGTCCCGGCTTCAACGAGCGCCGCCCGCTCTCCTAGAGCGCGCCTCCCCAACACCCTCTCAGAGCCTCTGCCGCCCAGCGTCAGGGGCTCTTTGCTTTGCTGGAGACATGACGCTGCCGCTCTCCCCGCCGGTCCTGCCCCAGCTCGCCCGCTCCGCCAAGGCGCTGCCGACCGGCGACGGCTGGGCCTTCGAGCCCAAGTGGGACGGCTTCCGCGCGATCGCCTTCGTGGACGCAGGCGACGTCTACCTCCAGTCGCGCAACGGACGCCCGCTCACCCGCTACTTCCCCGAGCTGAAGTTCCCCGCCGGCCGCTACGTGCTCGACGGCGAGATCGTGCTGTTCGACGAGCAGGGCCGGCAGGACTTCGACGCGCTCGGCCAGCGCATCCACCCGGCCGAGTCGCGGATCAACATGCTGGCCGAGCAGACCCCGACCCGCTTCGTCGCCTTCGACCTTCTGGCCGAGGGCGACGAGCTGCTGCTCGAGCTGCCCCAGCACGAGCGCCGCAACCGGCTCGAGCAGCTGGTGGACGCGCCCGTCGACCTCACGCCGGTCGCCTTCGACCCCGACGGCGCGCAGGAGTGGCTCGAGGGGGCCGAGGGCGTGGTCGCCAAGGAGCTCGCCGCGCCGTATCTCCCGGGGGAGCGCAAGGGGATGCTGAAGATCAAGCGCATACGGACGATCGACGCCGTCGTCCAGGGCTGGCGGCCCGGCAAGGAGGAGGGCACCGTCGGCTCGCTGATCCTCGGGCTCTACGACGAGAGCGGCGAGCTGCGCACCGTCGGCCACACCTCCGGCTTCTCGGCCAAGGAGAAGCGCGAGCTGCCGGCCAGGCTGAAGCCGTACGAGACCGGCGAGCGCGGCATGGGCGACCCGAGCCGCTGGGCGAGCGACCGCGAGCTCGAGTGGGTCGCGCTGCGGCCCGAGCTGGTCGTCGAGGTCACCTTCGACCACACCAGCAACGACCGCATCCGCCACGGGACGAAGATCTCGCGCTGGCGCGAGGACAAGCTGCCGGCCGAGTGCAAGACCGAGCAGTTGCAGCAGTAAAGACAGGGGAGATCCCCCGTTTCGGCAGGCGCCGGCCGGCCGTAGCTTCGGCCGTGCAATGCCGAGCTACCTGATCGAGAGCTATCTGCCGCGCAGCCGCGCCGGCGAGCTGCCCGCCCTGGTGGGCCGCCTGCGGCGCGCGACGGATTCGCTCACGGCCGAGGGCACGCGGGTGCGCCATCTGCGCTCCACGTTCCTCCCCGGCGACGAGCTCTGCCTCCACCTGCTGGAGGCAGAGTCGGCCGCGACGGTGAGCGAGGCGAGTCGACGTGCGGCGATCGAGCCTGCGCGAGTGATCCAGGCCGAGTCCGTCGCAGCACCCGGAGGTGCACCATGAGGACGTTCCTGACTGGGCTGGTGCTCGTCGCGGCGATCGCCACGGGCTGCGGCGAGGAGGAAGGCGCCGCCGTGAAGGCGCCCGAGCCCGTGGTCGACGTCGCCGAGCGGCAGGCCCAGCTCGAGCAGGACCCCTACGACCTGCGCTGCGCGGACCTGGCCGACAAGATCGCGTCGGCCCGGATGACCCGGGTGGTGCAGTACGCCCTGGCGGACGACGCGCAGATCCCGGAGCTCAACCGCCTCCGCGCGTCGCAGAGCATCTACTTCGCGATCACCGAGCTGTGCAAGGGCAAGCCGGGGTCGTACAAGCCGGCGCGCCCGGCCGTCGCGGGCGTCCGCAGCGGCGAGTACGTCGCGGACCTCGAGGCGCCCTGATCGATCCGGGATAGGCTCGGCCTCCACCCCCATGGAGGCCGAGCTCATCGGAAGGGACGAGGAGCTGCAGCGCGTGCAGCGGTTCCTCGAACGGCCGGGATCGCGCGCGCTGCTGATCGCGGGCGAGGCGGGCGTCGGCAAGACGTCGCTGTGGCAGGCGGCGGTCGGTCGCGCCGAGGCGGCGGGCATGCGGACGATCGCCGCGCGTCCCGCCGAAGCGGAGACGAGCTTCGCCCACGCGGCGCTCGGCGACCTGCTCGGCGCCCATCCCGAGGTGCTGGCGGACCTCCCGGACCCGCAGCGGCGCGCGATCGAGGCAGCGCTGCTCGTCGCCGATGCCGGCGCGGCGCCGGATCAGCAGGCCGTCGCGCTCGCCACCCTCGCCGCGCTGCGCGCCCTGGCGCGCGCCGCGCCGCTCGTCGTCGCCGTCGACGATGTGCAGTGGCTCGACCGGCCCACCGCGGCGGTGCTCGCCTTCGCTGCGCGACGCCTCGGGGAAGAGCCTGTCGGCCTGCTGCTCGCGCAGCGGACTGCGGGCTCGGCGCCGGCGCCGCTCGGCCTCGACCGGGCCGCCGAACGCCTCGACCGCCTCGACCTGACCCCGCTCAGCCTCGGCGCCGTCCAGCGCCTGCTGCAGCTCCGGCTCGGCTGGGTGCCCTCCCGCCCGGTGCTCCATCACGTGCACGAGCTCTCGGGCGGGAACCCCTTCTTCGCGCTCGAGCTCGGGAGGGCGGTGCAGGCGGGAACGCTGGAGCTGCAGCCGGGCGAGCGGTTGCCGGTGACGCTCGACGCGCTCGTCGAAGCCCGGCTGCACGACCTGCCGCCGGTCGCACGCCGGGCCCTCGCCGTTGCCGCATCGATGGGCCAGCCGAGCCTGACCGTCGTCAACGCGGTGGCGGGCGACGACGCGTTGGCGGAGGCCGAGCGCGCCCAGGTCGTCGACGTCCGCGACGGCGTGGTGCACTTCGCCCACCCGCTGCTCGCCTCGGGCGCCTACGCGGCCACCGATCCCGCGACGCGGCGTGCCCTGCACGCGGCGATCGCCGAGCTCGTCCCCGAGCCGGAGGAGCGGGCGCGCCACCTCGCGCTCGCCGCGACCGGTCCCGACGAGGCCGTCGCCGCCGCGCTCGACGACGCGGCGCGGCGCGCCGAGTCGCGCGGAGCCCCCGCGGCCGCAGCGGACCTGTTCGAGCGGGCGGCGCACCTCACGCCGCCCGGCCACGCCGACGAGGCCCGGCGCCGGACCACCGACGCCGCACTGCACGTGTTCCATTCGGGCGACAGCCGGCGGGCACGCGACATGCTCGACGACGTGCTACGCGAGACCGAGCGCGGTCCCGCGCGCGCACGTGCCCTCGTGGTGCTGGCGCTCGTGCGCGGCCTCGACGACGACCTGCGCGCCTCCGAGTCGCTGCTGCGCGAGGCGATCGCCGAAGCGGCGGACGACGCCGAGCTGCTGACCACCGTCCACAAGCAGCTCGCCGGCATCCTCTTCCGCCTCCGCGAGCGGCTGCGCGAGGCGGTCGAGCACGCAACGGCCGGTTCGGCATCCGCGCGCGTGGAGAGCGCGGCCGAGGCGCTGGCTTCGAAACTGCTGGCCGAGGCGGCGCTCGGCGACCCGCAGGCGCCGGCGACGCTGCGGCGCGTGCTGGAGCTCGACGGGCAATGCCGCCCCCGGCGCGTCATGGCCCGGCCGTTGTTCCAGGCGGGCTGGGTGTGGCTGTGGTGGGACGAGCTGGATCGCGCGCAGGCGGTCTTCGAGACGCTGTACGCACACGCGGCCGAGCTGGGCGACGAGAGTTCGCTCGCCTACCTGCTGGTCATGGGCGCGCAGATCGACTGCGTGCGCGGCGACGTGGCTGGCGCGACGCGGCACACGGACGAGGGCCACGCGCTGGCCGAGCAGACGGGCCAGGCGACCGTCGGCGCATACGTGCTCGCGCTCCGGGCGCTCGCCGACGCGATCGCGGGCGATATCGATCCCGGCCGGGAGCGCGCGGAGCGGGCGCTGGAGATCGCCGCGCGGACGAACGGCCGCCCCGCCGAGCACTTCGCGCGGGCGGCGCTCGGACTGCTGGAGCAGTCGGCGGGGCGGCCGGACGCGGTCGTGCGCGCGCTGGGCCCGCTGGTGGACTTCCTGCGCGCGGAGGACATCACCGAGCCCGGCACGGCGCGCGTGGTCCCCGACCAGGTCGAGGCGCTGATCGCGCTCGGCGAGCAGGCGGCGGCCGAGGAGCTGCTCGGCTGGTTCGAGGGGAACGCGCGGCGGCTGCACCGCACGTCCGCACTGGTCGCCGCCGCGCGCTGCCGCGGGCTGCTCGCCGGCGCCCGCGGGGATGTGGACGGCGCCGTCGCCACGCTGCGGGCCGCGGTCGAGCTGCCGGTCGTGGTCCCGCTCGAAGCGGCGCGGACACAGCTCGCCTACGGGTCGGCGTTGCGCCGCTCCCGGCAGAAGGCGGCGGCGCGGAGTGCGCTCGAAGCGGCCGCCGGCGGCTTCGACGCGATGGGCGCCCGCGTCTGGGGCGAACGCGCGAAGGCCGAGCTTGCCCGGGTCGGCGGCCGGCCGCCTTCCTCGGGCGCGCTCACGCCGACCGAGCGCCGGGTGGCCGAGCTGGTCGCGCAGGGGCTCCAGACCAAGCAGGTCGCGGCCCGCCTCTTCGTCTCGCCGAAGACGGTCGAGGGCCACCTCTCGCGGATCTACGGCAAGCTGGGCGTCAGCTCGCGCACCGAGCTGGCGCACCGTCTCGGCGACGGAGATTCTTAGACAATTCTTCGAGAATCGGCCTGCGAACGGGCCTTGATCACGTCGCCCTCCGACCGCCAGCGCTGCAAGCGGTCGAAGTGCTCGCGCGCGTTCGAGACGTCGATCTGGTGCTCGAGGCCCCAGCCGGCGAGCGGGACGAGCGCCACCAGCAGGTGCTCGCCGACCGGCGACAGCTCGTACTCCACGCGCGCCGGCACGCGTGCGTACACGTGGCGCTCCACGAGCCCGTCGCGCTCCAGCTGGCGCAGCGTGGCGCTGAGCATGCGGCGCGATACGCCGTCGATCTGGCGCAGCAGCTCGTTGAAGCGATGGGTCCCCTCGGCGAGCCGGGTGAGCACGACGACGCTCCACTTGGCGGCGAGCACTCCGACGGCCGCCTGGAGAGCCTGCAACGTCTCGTCGTCGGACGCCCGCAGATTGATGGGCTCGGTGGTGCTTGCCATGGCGATCGATGGTGACATGTCCCGAGGCGCGAGACTGTGTCGATGACCCTCCCCGAGCGCCCGATCCTCGTCGCTCCCGACTCGTTCAAGGGCACGATGCGCGCCTCGGAGGTCGCCGGCGCGATCGGCCGCGGCCTCGAGCGCGCCGGCCTCATGCCGCCCGACCTGTGCCCGGTGGCCGACGGCGGCGAGGGCACCATGGACGCGCTGCTGCCCGGCCTCGGGGGCGAGGTGGTGGCGGCGGACGCCCACGACCCGCTGGGCCGCGACCTGCGCGGCTGCTTCGCGCTGGTGGAGGACGGCGGCACGGCGATCGTGGAGACCGCGACCGCGAGCGGGCTCGGCCTGGTGGCCGAGGACGAGCGCGACGCCTGGGCCGCCTCCACGTACGGCACCGGCGAGCTGATCGCCTCCGCCGCTGCCGCAGGCGCGCAGGTGATCGTGGTCGCGGTCGGCGGCTCGGCGACCACGGACGGCGGCGCCGGGGCGCTGGAGGCGATCGAGGAGGCCGGCGGCCTCGGCGGCGCCCGCCTGGTCGTGCTGTGCGACGTCCGCACGCCGTTCGAGCACGCGCCGAAGGTGTTCGGGCCGCAGAAGGGCGCCGACGCCGCGATGGTGAAGCGCCTGGAGAAGCGCCTCGAGCAGCTCGCGGCGAGCTGGCCGCGCGACCCGCGCGGCGAGCCGATGACCGGCTGCGCCGGCGGCCTGTCGGGCGGCCTGTGGGCCGTGCACCGCGCCACGCTCGAGCCGGGCGCGCCCTGGGTGCTCGACGCGCTCGACTTCGACACTCGCATGCGTGCCAGCCGCGCGGTGATCACCGGCGAGGGCAAGCTCGACGAGCAGACCCTGCAGGGCAAGCTCGTCGGCGAGATCGGCACCCGCGCCCGTCAGGCGGGCGTGCCGCTGCACGCGATCGTCGGCACCGACGCGCTCGACCCCTTCGGCAAGCGCATGATCGACCTCATGCGGGTGATCGAGGCGACCGACGTGCGCCAGCTCGAGGCGGCCGGCGAGGCCCTCGGCAAGGAGCTTGCCGAGGGCCTGGCCTGAGCGCTTAGAAGCGCGTCTGCGTCTGCGCGTTCAGCGTGTCGTAGTGGAACTTGTCCGAGCCCTTGATCTTGGGATCGTCGAGCTTGAACACGTCGAAGCCGCGCTGGATCTCGGAGCCGTAGATGTAGCCGTTGTAGAAGTACGACGACCAGAACCCGGCAAGCGGGCCCGGCGGCACGGTGGTGCCGTACGGGCCGCGGTCAAACCAGGCGAGCTCCTTGACCTTGTTCGGCTTCGTCCAGTCGATCACCGAGACGCCGCCCTGGTACCAGGACTGGATCAGGATGTCACGGCCCTTCTTGTTCGGGATCAGGTTCCCGTTGTGAGCCACGCAGTTCTCGGAGTTGTTCTGCGTCCGCGGGATCTTGAAGTAGCTCAGGAATCGCGGGTGGCTCGGGTCGGTGATGTCGTAGACGGCGTCGGCGCCCTTGCGCTGGCCGACCGTCGGGTTGCACGTGGCCGCGCTGCCGCCGCCGAGCTCGTCGGTGAACAGCACGCGCTTGCCGTCGTTGCTGATCGTGGCGCTGTGCCAGAACGCGAAGTTCGTGTCCTCGATGTTCGCCAGCACCTTCGGGCGGACCGGGTTGCGGATGTCGAAGATCACGCCCTGACCGGTGCACGCGCCGGCCGCGAGGCCCTGCTCCTGGTAGACGGTGATGTCGTGGCAGCCGGTGGTCTTGCGCAGCGTGCCGCTCGTGCCGTCGTTGCCGCCGTCCGCCCACAGCTTCGGCTCGGCGACGACCCGCGCCGCGTTCGGATTGGCCTTCGGGATCGACACGATCGAGATCTGGTCGTGCCCGGTCTGCGACTCGTCGTCGCACAGGTAGCGTCCGGCGGCGACGTCGTAGGACTGCACGTAGATGATCAGGCGGTCGCGCTCGGGGAGCACGGTGTGGGTGTGCGAGCCGCAGTCCGTGCGGACCGACTTCACGAGCACCGGGTCGTACGGATTGCGCACGTCCCAGATCTTCAGGCCCTCCCACGTCGACGGATCCGCCGGCGTGGTGGTCGCCGTGCTGGCGCACGAGTCGTTCGTACGACGCGAGTCGGTCGACGTGACAAGGATGCCGTCGTTGACCGTGACGTCGTTCTGCGATCCCGGGCACAGGACGGTCCGCGCGAGCGCCGGCTCCTGGCCGTCGCGCACGTCCCAGACCTGGAAGCCGTCGTAGTTGCCGACATACGCATAGCCGTCCTCGAACGCGACGTCCGAGTTGAAGTCGGCCTCCACCTCATGCCCCGCGGGCTTCGGCTTGCTGTAGAGCAACGACAGGTTGTCGGTCCCGTCGGTTTGGCCGGCCGCGAGCTCGGCGGCCGAGTCGTCGAAGCCGCTCTGGGCTGCCTGGCTGATGCAGCCCTCGTTCTCGGTCGTCCAGTCCGCGAGCCACTCGGCCGATGGGCCGCCGGTGATCGCGCTCACTTCGGCGCACGCCTCGGGGTGCGCGCCGGCGCTGGCCGGCAGCATGGCTACGGCGCCGACCATCAGCGCCGCGATGAATAGATGACGCACGCGTAGTGCGCGCATAGGTGCCCTCCCGCCTTTCGTCCGGCGCCCTCCCGAGGCGCCCTTGTCGGCATCATAGCCCGATGCCGCCACGGCCCCATCTCTCGCTGCCGTCGCCCGGATCCCGTCGCGCGGTCGTCATCGGAGCCGGTTCGTTCGGCACCGCGACCGCCGTCCTGCTCGCCCGCGGCGGCTTCCGCACGACGCTCCAGGCCCGCACGCCCGAGCAGTGCGAGCGGCTCGAGCGCGACCGCGAGAACCGCGAGTACCTGCCCGAGGTGGAGCTGCCGCGCGACCTGCGGATCGAGTCGATCCAGGGCGGGCTCGGGCGGGCGGACTACGTCTTCCTCGGCGTCCCCTCGCGCGGGCTCGACGAGGTGATCGCCGGCCTCGGGCGGGCCGGGCTGGGACGCCGGACGCCGGTGATCTCGCTCGCCAAGGGGCTCGTGCCGCCCGAGGGCCTGGCACCGACCACGCTGCTCTCGAACGCGCTCGGGGCGAGCCGGGTCGCGTGTGTGGGCGGGCCCGCGCATGCGCGCGAGATGGTCACCGAGGGGGCGGGGCTGGTGGCGGCAAGCGTGGACGCGACGCTGGCCGCCACGATCGCCGCCGTCTTCATGCGCGCGGGCGTGGTGTGCGAGCAGTCGGGCGATCCGGTCGGCGTCGAGCTCTCCGGGGTGGCCAAGAACGCGGCCGCGCTGGCCGCGGGCGCCACCGAGGCGCAGGGCCTCAACGCGGCGGGCGCGGCGGCCGGCCACATCTTCCTCGAGGTGTGGCGCTTCGCCGAGCGCCAGGGAGCGCGCCCGGAGTCGATGATCGGGCTGGCCGGCACCGGCGACCTGGTGGCCACCGCATTGGCGCCTCAGAGCCGCAACCGGCGCGCGGGCGAGCTGTTGGCCGACGGGATTCCCGCGAGCGAGATCCCCGAGCGGATCGGCCAGGCCGTCGAGTCGCTCGACATGGTCCCGCTGCTGGCGGCCGCGCTGGCGGCGGCCGACATCGAGGCGCCGGTCACCCACGCGCTGAACCGCCTGATCGCCGGCGAGCTGCCGCTCGACGACTGGGTCGCCCAGGTGCGGGCCACCGTCCCGCCGCCGGCGCGGTTCGACAGCGGCGCGGCCTGGCGGCGCTGGTGGTGGCGGCTGCGCACGCGCATGCGCCAATGACCCCGTCCGCGGTGCTCTTCGACCTCGACGGCGTGCTGCTCGACTCGCGGGTGGCGATCGCGAGCTGCATCCAGCACGGGCTGCGCGAGGCCGGTGCGCCGGTCCCGCCCGCCGCCGAGCTCGAGCGCTTCATCGGCCCGCCGCTGATCGACGCGTTCGCCGAGCTGGCCGGGCCGGAGCGGGTCGGCGCGTGCCTGGCTGCCTACCGCGAGCGCTACGTGTGGTCGTCGCTCGAGGAGACGACGGTCGTCCCGGGCGCGGCCGAGGCGCTCGCCGCCGTCGCCACGCAGGTGCCGGTGGCGGTGGCGACCACCAAGCCGCGAGCCTTCGCCGAGCCGCTGTGCGAGCGCCTCGGGTTGTCGCCGTCGCTGACCGCCGTCTGCGGCCCGGAGCTCGACGCCCCCGAGGAGGTCAAGACCACCACGGTCCGCCGCGCCCTCGAGGCGCTGGGGCTGGCGCCCGGCGCCGACGCACCGCTCGTGGGCGACCGCAGCCACGACGCCGAGGCCGCCCGCGCCAACGGCATCCGCTGCGTCGGCGTCCTCTGGGGCATCGGCGACGAGGCGGAGCTCCGCGCCGCGGGCGCCAACCCCATCATCGCCTCACCCGCAGACCTCCCCGCCGCTCTGTTGAGGGTCTGACCCCTTCAGTCGCGGCGACTCAAGGGGTCTGACCCTCAATGCGCAGTTCGAACACGGTTTCGTGGCTGTCGCTTGACGCGCTGACCGTGCCGCCGTGCTGCTCGGCGACCTGGCGGACGATGGCGAGGCCGAGGCCGGTGCCCGGCCGGCCGCGGGCGTCGGCGCCGCGGTAGAAGCGGTCGAAGATGTGCGGGAGGTCTTCCGGGGCGATGCCGCCGCCGTCGTCGCGGACGCGGATGCCCGAGGGGTCGCACGACACCGTGACGGTGCGGCCGTGGCGGGCGGCGTTGTCGAGCAGGTTGTTGACCGCGCGTGCGAGGCGGTCGGGGACGCCGTCGACCACGGCCGGCTCGAGCGAGGTCTCGAACGCCACGCCGGGCGCGTGGCGGCGGGCGCGCTCGACCGCCTCGGCGACCAGCGCATCGAGCCGCACGTCCTCGGGCACCGGGCTCGGCTGGTCGCCACGCGCGAGCTCGATCAGGTCGGCGACCAGCGCGCTGAGCTCCTCGGCCTGGGCCTGCACGTCGGCCACCAGCCGCTTGCGCTCGGCGCCGTCGAGCCGGTTCTCGGCCAGCACCTCGATGTTGGTGCGCAGCGAGGTGACCGGCGTGCGCAGCTCGTGCGAGGCGTCGGCCACGAGCTGGCGCTGGGCCGCGATCGAGCCCTCCAGCGTGTCGAGCATCGCGTTGAAGCGGGCCGCGAGCTGACCGACTTCGTCGGTGCTCGCGACTTCGATCCGGCGCCCGAGGTCCTCGGTCTCCTCGATGTGGCGCGCCGCCTCGGTGACGCGCACGACCGGCGCGACGAGGTGGCGGGCGGCGAGCCGGCCGAGCGCCGCCGCCAGCGCGATGCCGCCGAGGACCAGCGCGAGCAGCACCCAGCGCAGGCGGGCGAGCACGTCGTCGGTCGACTCCAGCGAGCGCGCGAGCTGGATGGATCCGCCGCGCTCGAGCGGCACCGTCAGCACGCGCACGTGATCGCCGTCGAGCTCGGCGTCGGCGAACTCGGGCCGCTCGACGTCCACCGGGCTGACCTGCACGTAGTCGGCCGAGCCGCCCAGGCGCGCCGGGAGCGCCGGGAAGCCGGGCGGCGGTCCCTCGAAGCCGCCCCGCCCGCGGCCGAGGCCGCGGAGCCGGAAGTCGACCCGGTCGACGAGCGCGCCCTGGGCGCTCAGCTGCTCGTCGACCTGGCCGCGGAGCTCGTTACGCACGACCGCGTAGGCGATCGCGGCAGCCAGGAGCACCGCGACTCCCACCGCCAGCGCGGTGGCCACCGCCATGCGCCGCCGCAGCGGCATCAGGCTTCCTTGAGCACGTAGCCGACGCCGCGCACCGTGTGCAGCAGCCGCGGCTCGCCGCCGGCCTCGGTCTTGCGCCGCAGGTAGCCGACGTAGACGCCGAGCGCGTTCGAGCCGGTCCCGAAGTCGTAGCCCCACACGCGGTCGAAGATCTGGCCGCGCGAGAGGACCTGCCGAGGGTGCTCGAGGAACAGCGCGAGCAGGTGGAACTCGGTGCGCGAGAGCTCGATCGGGCGCTCGCCGCGGTGGACCTCGTACGAGACCGGGTCGAGCACGAGGTCGGCGAACCGCAGCGGCCCCTCGCCGGCCGGGCCGGTCCGCCGCAGCAGCGCGCGCAGCCGCGCCTTGAGCTCCTTCAGCGCGAACGGCTTGACGAGGTAGTCGTCGGCGCCCGCATCGAGGCCCGCCACGCGGTCGTCGACGGCGTCGCGCGCGGTCAGCATCAGGACCGGCGTGCGGTCACCGGCGTCGCGCAGCCGGCGGCACACCTCGAGCCCGTCCAGATGCGGCATCGCCACGTCGAGCACCACCGCGTCGGGGGCGCCCGCCGCCAGGCGCTCCAGGGCCTCGCGCCCGTCGGCCGCGAGCTCGACGTCGTAGGCCTCGAGCCGCAGCGCGCGCTCGAGCGCGACGCGGACCGCCGGCTCGTCGTCGACCACCAGCACGCGGGGCATGAGCCGATCATGACGCGGCGAACATAAGAGCAACCGAAGAGCGCCTTTATCCCGTCCTGACGGGGGAGCGCTCAAAATGTGCCGGCATGAGCCGGCTGCTGTTCTTCATCGCCGGCGCGGTGTCGGTCGGCGCCGTCGTCGGTGTCCTCGCCCTCGCGGGCGCGTTCGACGACGAGGCCGAGCCACCCGTCGCCGCGACCGAGACGCCGCGCGCGACGCCCGGCGATGCGCTCGACGTCGCCGCGCTCTACGAGCGCGTCTCCGCCGGCGTCGTGTTCGTGCAGGCCGGCCAGGCCGGCTCTGGCTCGGGCTTCGTCATCGACGACGAGGGCCACATCATCACCAACGACCACGTCGTCGAGGCCGCGGCGAGCGGGTACCGCGTGCGCTTCGGCGAGAACGGCAAGCCGGTCGAGGCGAGGCTGCTCGGAACCGACCCGTCGGTCGACCTCGCGCTGCTCAAGGTCGATCCCGACAAGGTCGGCGACGAGCTGCAGCCGCTCCAGCTCGGCGCCTCCGAGGACCTGCGGCCCGGCGACCCGGCGATCGCGATCGGCAGCCCGTTCGGGCTCACCGGCACGGTCACCGCGGGCATCGTGTCCGCCCTCGGCCGCACGATCGAGGCGCCCAACGGCTTCTCGATCTCCGGCGCCATCCAGACCGACGCCGCCATCAACCCCGGCAACTCCGGCGGCCCGCTGCTGGACGAGCAGGGCCGCGTGATCGGCGTCAACTCGCAGATCCGCACGGACGGGGGCCGCGCCAACAGCGGCGTCGGCTTCGCCGTCCCGGTCGACGAGATCAAGCGCTCGCTGCCCGCGCTCGAGAAGGGCGAGGACCCCGAGCGCGCCTTCCTCGGCGTCTCCAGCGGCCCCGCTCCCGAGGGCGGCGCCGCGGTGGGAGGCGTCATCGCGAGCGGCCCGGCCGCCAAAGCCGGCATTCGCGAAGGGGACACGATCGTCCAGATCAACGACCAGCCGGTGCGAGACCCGGACGACGTCTCGGCAGTGGTGAACGCGCGCCGCCCGGGTGACGAGGTGCGTGTGATCGTCGAGCGCGGCGGCGAACGGCGTACCCTCACGGTGACGCTCGGCGAGCAGCCGGAGCAGGCTAATCCCTAGGAGAGACATGACAGCGGACGATCGGCGGCTGCGGGCATTGGGGAGCGAGGATGAGGATCCCCGCCCCGCCCGGGCTGCCCATGACGCGCTGGAGAACGGGCTGTTCGAGATCAAGCGCGTGATCGTGGGCCAGGAGGCGATGCTCGAGCGCGTGCTCGTGGCGCTGCTCGCCGGCGGCCACGTGCTGCTCGAGGGCGTGCCCGGCCTGGCCAAGACGCTCACGATCAAGACCGTGGCGGACGTGCTCGGCGGCTCGTTCAAGCGGCTCCAGTTCACGCCCGACCTCGTGCCCGCCGATCTCGTCGGCACCCGCATCTACCGGGCGGACACCGGCGGGTTCGACACCGAGCTCGGCCCCGTGTTCTGCAACTTCCTGCTCGCCGACGAGATCAACCGTGCGCCCGCGAAGGTGCAGTCGGCGCTGTTGGAGGTCATGCAGGAGCGCCAGGTGACGATCGGACACGACACGCACAAGGTGCCGGAGCCGTTCCTCGTGATGGCCACCCAGAACCCGATCGAGTCCGAGGGCACCTACCCGCTGCCCGAGGCGCAGGTCGACCGCTTCATGTTCAAGCTCGTGGTCGACTATCCGGCCCCGCGCGACGAGGTCGCGGTGGTCGAGCGCTCGCTCGACGGCGGCGCGCAGGCCCGCCAGGTGCTGTCGCCGGAGACGCTCGCCGACCACCAGAAGGCCGCCCAGAGCGTCTACGTCGACCGCCGGGTGATGGAGTACGCCGTCTCGCTCACCACGTCGACCCGCGACCCCGGCGAGCAGGGCTGGGTCGAGTTCGGCGCCAGCCCGCGCGGCTCGATCAACCTGATCCACGCCGGGCGCGCGCTGGCCCTGCTGCGCGGGCGCGACTACCTGCTGCCGATCGACGTGCGCGACCTTGCGCGCGACGTGCTGCGCCACCGGCTCGTGCTCACCTACGAGGCGCTGGCCGCCGGCGTGGACGCCGATCGGGTGCTCGACGACGTGCTCGAGAAGGTCCCGATGCCGCGGATCGAGCTGGCGGAGGGGCACGCGAGGTAGATGACGTTCCGGGAGCCGCTCCTGCTGGTGGGGCTGGCGCTCGTCCCCCTCGCGCTGGTCGCCTACGTCGCCGCGCAGCGCCGGCAGCGCCGCTTCGCCGTGCGCTACACGAACGTCGACGTGCTCGCCTCGGTGGCCGCGCGCGTGGGCTGGACGCGCCACATCCCGGCGCTGCTCGCCCTGCTCGCCCTGATCGCGCTGCTGATCGCGCTCGGCCGGCCGGAGCGCACGGTGGCGGCCGAGCAGCGGCAGGCGATGGTGGTGATGGTCACCGACACGTCCGGCTCGATGTTCGCCGCCGACGTGAACCCGGACCGCCTGACCGCCGCCAAGGAGGCCGGCCGCGCGCTGGCCGACAAGCTGCCGCGCGACTTCCGGCTCGGGCTCGTCGGGTTCGGCACCACGGCCGAGCTGCTGGTGGAGCCGACGACGGACAAGGCGCGCGTGCGCGCCGGTCTCGAAGGGCTCGCCTTCGGCGGCAGGACCGCGATGGGCGACGGCCTCGCGCTCGGGCTCGAGGCCGCCCGCACACGGGTGGCCAACGAGCTCGGCCTGCCGCAGCGCCTGCCGGCCGCGGTCGTGCTCCTGTCCGACGGCGCCAACACGGCCGGCGACGAGGATCCGATCACGGTCGCCGAGCGCGCCCGCCGGCTGCGGATCCCGGTCTACACGGTCGCTCTCGGGACCCAGCAGGGATTCATCGAGCACACGCGCAAGGACGGCACCACGTGGCGCGAGCCGGTGCCGCCCGACACCACGACGCTGCAGGAGATCGCGCGCGAGACGCGCGGCCGCTTCTACGAGGCCGCCGACGCGCAGCGCCTGACCGAGATCTACCGCAGCCTCGGCACGCGGCTGGCGACCAAGCACGAGAAGCAGGAGGTGACCGCGGCGTTCGCCGGCGGCGCCCTGGCGCTGCTGGTGTTCGGCATGGTCGCGGCGATGGCGCGCGGTGGGCGGCTGCCGTGAGGCGAGGAATGCCGGCCGTGGAGCGCACGCCCGAGCGGCCCGGGCCCGGACCGGTCCCGCCCGCCGTCCTGCGCTCGCTCGACCTCGCCGTGCTGCGGCGCGTGGAGAGCCTCGTGCCGGGCGAGCACCTGACCCCGCAGGTCGGGGCCGGCACCGAGCTGGCCATGATCCGCCCCTACTTCCCGGGCGACGACGTCCGCCACATCGACTGGAACGTGACCGCGCGCATGCGCGAGCCGCACGTGCGCGTGCACGTCGGCGAGCGCGCATTGACCGCCTGGC
The DNA here is from genome assembly GCA_963835525.1 of uncultured Solirubrobacteraceae bacterium. Lineage (GTDB taxonomy): Bacteria > Actinomycetota > Thermoleophilia > Solirubrobacterales > Solirubrobacteraceae > DASSUW01. The sequence continues at coordinate 758,065 of CAWIFM010000003.1, read as the reverse complement.
TGGTGCTCGACACCTCGGCCTCGATGACCTTCGGCACGGCCGAGCGCCGCAAGGCCGACGTCGCCGAGGGCGTGGCGATCGCGATCGGCCACGTGGCGAGCCGGCGCGGCAACCGGCTCGGCGTGGTGGCGTTCGGCGGGGGCTCCCCGAAGGTGATGCGCCCCCGCCAGGGCCGCATCGGGCTGCTCCAGCTGCTGGCCGAGCTGCGCCGGGAGCCCGAGGAGGACGGCGCCGGCGCCACCTCGCTGGGCGCCGCGATCGCGGCCACCGCCGCCGTCGCCCGCCAGCGCGGCCTGGTGGTGCTGGTCTCGGACTTCCGCGGCGGGCGCGACTGGGAGGGGCCGATCCGGGCGCTGCGCGCGCGCCACGGCGTGCTCGCCGTCGAGATCCGCGACCCGCGCGAGATGGAGCTGACCCCGATGGGCGACCTCTGGCTGGTCGATCCCGAGACCGGACGCCAGCTCCAGGTCAACACCAGCCGCCGCAGCGTGCGGCGCCGCTTCGCGAAGGCGGCGGCCGAGGAGCGCGAGGAGGTCGCGGCCACGCTGCGCCGCGCCGGCGCCGACCACCTCGTGCTGTCAACCGAGGGTGACTGGCTGCGCGACCTCGCCGCCCACCTGCGGCGCGGCGAGGCGGCGCTGCGGGCGACCTCGCCGGCGCGCGCGGTGGCGGCGGCGCGAGCGGGCCGTCCGCGCCCGCCTGTCTCTGACGACGACAGGGAGTCGCTGGCATGAGAAGGCCACGGGTCGTCGTTGGCGACGACCGGGAGTCGCTGGCATGAGCTTCCGCGAGCCGATCATGCTCGCCGGGCTGGTGCTGATCCCGCTGGCCGCGCTCGCCTACCTGTCGATGCAGCGGCGGCGCCGGCGCGAGGCGACGACCTTCGCGAACCCGGCGCTGCTCCCCAACCTCGTCACCGCCCGCCCGGGCTGGCGCCGTCACATCCCGCCGCTGCTGATCCTGCTCGCGCTCGCCACGCTGGTCATCGCCCTCGCGCGGCCGCAGCGCACGGTGGCGGCGCCGCAGCGGGCGGCGACCGTCGTGATGGTCACCGACATCTCGGGCTCGATGAACGCCAACGACGTCGAGCCCGACCGGCTGACCGCGGCCGTCAAGGCCGCGCGACGGCTGACCGACGAGCTGCCCGACGCGTTCCGCCTCGGGATGGTCACCTTCGCCGACTTCGCGCAGATCCAGGCGCCGCCCACCACCGACCGCTCGCCGGTGCGCGGGGCGCTCGACCGCCTGCAGGCGGAGGGTGGCACCGCGATGGCCGTCGGCCTCCAGCGCGCGCTCGAGCTGGCGCGGGCGCCGGTGCCGAACGAGCGCGGGACGGGGACGCGGCGGCTGCCCGCCGTGCTCGTGCTGCTGTCGGACGGCAAGGACACGCAGAGCAGCATCTCGCCGCTCGAGGTCGCGCGCGAGGCGCAGCGGCTGAAGGTCCCGATCTTCGCGATCGCGCTGGGCACGCCGTCCGGCGAGGTCGAGGTGCGCGACCAGTTCGGCGGCCTCCAGCGCATCCTGGTGCCGCCCGACACCGAGACGCTGCGGGAGATCGCCCGCATCACCGGCGGTCGCTACTTCGCGGCGCCCGACGCGGCGCGGCTCGAGTCCATCTACGCCAACTTGGGCACCCGGCTCTCCTCGCGGCCGGTCGAGCGCGAGGTCACGGCCGCCTTCGCCGGCGGCGCCATCGTGCTCCTGCTGGCCGGCGGCGCGCTCTCCCTCGCCTGGTTCGGTCGTCCTCTGTGATGGGTAGGCCGTTCCTCGGTTACCTGACCGAGGGAGGCGAGGAACCATGGACGCTGCTGAGCGTGGGGGCGGGACTCAATCGATCAAGAAGGTCGCTACCGCCAGCTTCATCGGGACCACCATCGAGTGGTACGACTTCTTCCTGTACGGCACGGCCGCCGCGCTGGTCTTCGGGGAGCTGTTCTTCCCCGAGTCCGAGCCGCTGATCGGCACGCTGCTGGCTCTCGGCACCTACGCGGTGGGCTTCGCCGCGCGCCCGATCGGCGGCGTCGTGTTCGGGCACTTCGGCGACCGCATCGGCCGCAAGTCGATGCTCGTGCTGTCGCTGCTCATCATGGGGATCGCGACGTTCCTCATCGGCGTGCTGCCGACGTTCACCTCGATCGGCCTCATGGCGCCGATCCTGCTCGTCGTGCTGCGGTTCGCACAGGGCATCGGCGTCGGCGGCGAGTGGGGCGGCGCGGTGCTCATGTCCGTCGAGCACGCGCCGAAGGGACGCCGCGGCTTCTTCGGCGCCTGGCCGCAGATGGGCGTGCCCGCGGGCCTGCTGCTGTCGACCGGCGCCTTCGCGCTCGTGCAGGCGATCACGTCGGAGGCCGCCTTCATGTCGTGGGGCTGGCGCGTGCCGTTCCTGGCCAGCGCGATCCTCGTCGTCGTCGGCCTGTTCATCCGGCTCAGGATCATGGAGTCGCCGGCGTTCGAGCGCGTCAAGGAGACCAAGACCGAGGCTCCGAAGCCGATCGTGGACGTCGTGCGCAAGTACCCGCGCGAGGTGCTGACGGCGATGGGCATGCGCGTCGGGGAGAACGGCTGCTTCTACATCCTCACCGTCTTCGTGCTCGCCTACGGCGAGGAGGAGCTCGGCCTGGCCAAGGGCACGATGCTGACCGGCGTGATCATCGCCGCGGCGCTCGGCCTGGTCACCGTGCCGCTGTGGGGCCACCTGTCCGATCGCTTCGGCCGCAAGCCCCTCTACCTCGCGGGCGCCGTGATCACGACGCTGTGGGCGTTCCCGCTGTTCGGGCTGATCAACACCGAGTCGCCGGTGCTGATCTGGATCTCGATCGCGATCGGTATCAATCTCGGCCACGACCTCATGTACGGACCGCAGGCCGCCTACTTCTCTGAGCTGTTCGGCACGCGCGTGCGCTACAGCGGCGCTTCGCTGGGCTACCAGCTCGCGTCGGTGTTCGCGGGCGGCTTCGCGCCCCTGATCGCGACCGCGCTGCTGGCCGCCAATGGCGGAGACCCGATGCTGGTCGCGCTCTACATGGTCGGCCTCGGCCTGGTCTCGGTGATCGCGACGCTGCTCGCGCCCGAGACGCTCCACAAGGACGTGCACGAGGACGAGGACGAGGAGCGCGAGCTGGTGCGCGAGCGCCGGTTCGACCGCGAGCGGTTCCGCGAGCCGGCTGAGACGAGGTGACGCGCGAGCAGATCTTCACGCTCGAGGCGACGCCGCTGAAGTACGGCCGCGGGGCGGCCGCCGACGCCGGCTGGGAGCTCGAGCGGCTGGGTGTGAAGCGGGCGATGCTGGTCTCGGACCCCGGAGTGGCCGGGGCCGGCATCACCGGCCGCGTGCGCGAGTCGGTCGAGGCGGCGGGGATCTCGGTCGAGGTGTGGGACCGCGCGCGGGTCGAGCCGACAGCCGACTCGTTCGCCGAGGCCGCCGCCTTCGCCGTCGAGGGCGGCTTCGACGGCTTCGTCGGGATCGGCGGCGGCTCCAGCATCGACACCGCGAAGGTGTCCGACCTGATCGCCACCCACGGCGGCGAGATCATGGAGTACGTCAACGCGCCGGTCGGCGAGGGCCGCAAGCCGCCGGGGCCGCTGATGCCGCTGCTCGCGATCCCGACCACGTGCGGCTCGGGCGCCGAGGCGACCACCGTGGCGATCCTCGACATCCCTGAGCAGCACGTGAAGACGGGGATCTCGCATCGCCACCTGCGGCCCGCCCAGGCGATCGTGGATCCCGAGCTGACCGCGTCGCTGCCGCCCGAGGTGGTCGCCTCGTGCGGGCTCGACGTCATCTGCCACGCCGCCGAGTCGTTCGTCGCCAAGCCCTACTCGGAGCGCGAGCGGCCCGACTCGCCCGGCGACCGGCCGCCCTACCAGGGGTCGACGCCGATCTCGGACATCTGGTCGGCCAAGGCGCTCGAGTACGGCGGGCGCTACCTGCGCGACGCCGTCGGCGGGGACGAAGAGGCGCGCGGCTGGATGATGCTGGCCGCGTCGCTGGCGGGCATCGGGTTCGGGGCCGCCGGCGTGCACATCCCGCACGCCTGCGCGTATCCGATCGCCGGGCTCAAGCACTCCTACCGGCCGCCGGGCTATCCGGACGACCACGCGTTCGTCCCGCACGGCCAGTCGGTGATCGTCACCGCCCCGGCCGCCTTCCGCTTCACCTACGAGGCCGCGCCCGACCGCCACCGCCGCGCCGCCGAGCTGCTGGCCGGCGAGCCGCTCCCCGACGCGGACGAGAACACGCTCCCGGACCTGCTGCTCGAGCTCATGCGCGACGTCGGACTCGCCGACCGGCATCCGCGAGCTCGGCTACGACGTCGAGGACGTGGACGCCCTGGTCGAGGGCGCACTGAAGCAGCAGCGGCTGCTGGTCGTGTCGCCGCGCGAGGCGGGCGCCGAGGACCTCGGCGCGATCCTCCGCGCCTCGCTCTAGTACACCCGGCCGCAAGTACCACGCATTCCGGCGGGCCCGGCCCGCAGCTGACCCGGACTCCACCGGTTATGCGCGGTACCTACGACCGGATGTACTAGCGGGCCCCGAGCTCGCGCGAGATCGACCGGGCAGCGTCGGCGACCGAGGTGACGACTCGCTTCGGCGCGGCGCGCGGGAGCAGTCGCGGGGTGTCTCCGACGACGCCGATGGCGCCGACTGCGTGGCCGGCGTGGTCGAAGATCGGCGCGGCGAGGCTGGACTCGCCGAGCACCGCCTCGTCGCGCTCCCGCGCGATGCCGCGCTCGCGCACCTGATCGAGCTCCTCGAGCAGACCGGCCGCCGTCAGCGTCTTCTGGGTGAGCCGCGGCAGCGGCTCGGCGGTGAGCTCCTCGAGCGCCCCGGGCGCGGCCCAGGCCAGCATGGCCTTGCCGAGCGCGCTCGCGTGCGCCGGCAGCTGGGCGCCGACCTCGAGCACCTGGAACGCCGTGTCGGGGCGGAACACGTGGTGGACCACGACCACGGACGAGCCGTGCATGACGCCGACGCGGACGGCCTCGCCGGTCTCGGTGGCCAGACGCTCGGCGTGCACGAGCGAGCGGGCGCGCAGCTCGTTGTGGTCGAGGAAGGAGGTGCCGAGATGGAGCAGCCCGGCCGCGAGCTGGTACTTGTCGGAGTCGCGGTCCTGCTCGACGAAGCCGTGCGCCTGGAGCGTCTGGAGCAGCCCGTGGACGGTCGGGCGCTGGAGGTCGAGCTGGTCCGCGAGCTGCGACACGCCGAGCCGCCGCGGGCCGGACGCCAGCGCCTTCAGGATGCGCGCGGCACGGTCGACGGACTGGATCGTGCCCCGCCGGCTCGAGGCTTTCAGCTGTTGTTCAGGATTCGGCATTGTCGAATCGTCTTCGATACTTTAGACTCCACCCATGGTCGGGATCGTCATCGTCTCGCATAGCCGCGACATCGCGGCGGGCGCGGCCGCGCTGGCGCGCCAGATGGCCGGGCCGGACGTGCGGATCGAGGCGGCGGGCGGCGACGTGGACGGCGGTCTCGGCACCGACGGCGCCCGCGTGCGCGTCGCGATCGACACCGCCGAGACCGGCGACGGCGTCGTCATCCTCGGCGACCTCGGCAGCGCGATCCTCACCGTGCGCGCCGTCCTCGACGGCGACGGCGACCGCGCCCGGCTCGCCGACGCACCGCTGGTCGAGGGCGTGGTGGCGGCGGCGGTGGCCGCCTCGGCGGGCATGGACCTCGAGTTCGTCATCCAGGCGGCGGAGGAAGCCCGTGGCTACAGCAAGCTCTGAGACGCAGCTCCCGAGCGACGTCGACCTCCACGCCCGCCCCGCCGCCGAGTTCGTGCGAGCGGCGATGCAGTTCAGCGCGCGCATCGTGATCAGCGTGGGCGCGCGCGACGCCGACGCCAAGAGCCTGCTCTCGGTCCTCGCCCTCGGCGCCAAGGGCGGCACCGCCCTACGCCTGCGGGCCGACGGCGACGACGCGCCCGCCGCCGTCGCGGTCCTCGCGGGCTGCGTCGCCGGGCTGCAGGACTAGGCGCTCGACCTCCTCGCGCGGTGCTCAGCGAGAGCGCTTCGCGGGCCATCCGCCGGACCGTGCCGTGATCCATGCCCCGGATCCATCCACGCACGCGGCCGACCTGGGCGGCGCCGACCGACAGCTCGTCGACGCCGAGCCCGACGAGCAGCGGCGCGGCGATCGGATCGGACGCGGCGTCGCCGCAGACCTCGAGCGGGACGCCCGCGTCGCCCGCCGCCGCCGCGGTGCGGGCGATGAGGACGAGCACGCGCGGGTCGTGGACGGCCGGTGCGGCGCCCGCGAAGCGGTCGCTGCCGACTGCGGCGTGCGCCAGGTCGTTGGTGCCGATGGAGAGGAAGTCGGCGGCGGCCGCCAGCTCGGCGGCGGCCTCGACCGCCGCCACGGACTCGACCATCGCGCCGATCGCGACCCCGGCCGGGAGCAGCGAGCGCACCGCCTCGACGTCGGCGGCCCGCTCGGCGATCGGGAGCAGGACGCGCAGGTCGGTGGCGGAGCCCTCGGCGGCGATGGCGCGGAGCTGCGCCGCGAGCGCCTCGGGCGCGCCGAGCAGCAGCGCCAGCCCGCGCGCACGCGATCCCTCGAGGAACGGGGGCAGCTTGTCGCCGCCGAAGTCGAGCACGCGGACGGTCGCGGTGCGGCCGGCGAGCCGCGCGAGCACCGGCTTCAGCACCCGCCGGTGCGCCGCCTCGTCGGGCCAGGCCGCCGCGTCGAGGAAGCCCAGCTCGGTGCGCATGAGGCCGACGCCCTCGGCGCCGGCCGCGAGGCCCGCCTCGACCTCCGCGACGGTCGCGACGTTGACCAGCACGCGCACGCGCCGGCCGTCGCGGGTGACCGCGGGCAGGTCGCGCTCGGCCAGCGCCCGCCGGCGCTCGGCGAGACGGCGGCGCTGCGCCGCCCGCGCGGCTTCGAGCGTCGCGGCGGACGGCTCGAGCACCGCCGTGCCGGCGTCGCCGTCGACCACGATCTCTCCGCGAGCCCGCATGAGATCGGGCCCGAGCCCGAGGGCGAGCGGGATGCCGAGCCCGCGCGCCACGACCGCGGCGTGCCCGGTCTGCGCGCCGGCGGCGAGCGCGATGGCCACCACCGAGCCGTCGAGCTCGGCGACGTCCGCGGGGCCGAGGTCGTCGGCGACGAGCACGACCGCGTCGTCCCCCACCGCGCCGGACAGCTCGTCGGCCGCGCCCGCGAGCCTCGCGGCGCGGCGGCCGAGCGAGCGGACGTCCTCGGCGCGCGCGGCGAGCCGCTCGTCGCCGAGCGCGGCGATCGCGGCGGCGTGCTCGTCGCAGGCGCGCACGATGGCCTCGGGCGCCGGTCGCCCGGACGCCGTGTGGTGCTCGACCGTGGCGTCGAGCGCCGGATCGGCCGCCATCAGCGCGCCGGTGGCGACGACGTCGGCCTCGTCGTGGCGTCCGCCGCCGCGCAGGCGCGCGGCGATCGCCTCGAGCTCGGCGGCCGCCGCCGCGAGCGCGGCGCGGGCGCGGTCGAGCTCGGCCGGGCGCCGATCGGCGGGCACGGACGCGGACTCGGGCGTCGCGGCGGCGAGCACCCTTGCGCGACCCGTCGCCGTGCCCGGCGCGCCGGGCAGGCCCTTCAGCGGATGCTCGCGCATCAGCCCGGGCTGCCGACGGAACGGCGTAGCGCGTGGACGATCAGCGCGGTCGAGGTCGCGCCCGGATCCTGATGGCCGACCGACCGCTCGCCGAGGTACGACGCCCGGCCCTTGCGCGCCTGCATCGGCGTCGTGGCGCGGGCGCCGGCGTCGGCGGCCTCGGCCGCGGCGTCGAGCGCCGCTTCGAGCTCCTCGCCGGCCGCCAGGCGCTCGCGCAGCGCCTCGATGGCGGGTCCGAGCGCGTCGACCATCGTCTTGTCCCCCGGCTCGGCGGCGCCGAGCTCGACCACGGCGGCGAGCGCCGCGTCGAGCGCCTGCACCAGCGCGTCGCCGTCGACCTCGGGCGCGTCGCCGACGGTACGCCCGGCCCGCCGCAGCGCCAGGCCCCACAGCGGGCCGCTGGCGCCGCCCACGGTCGAGACCAGCGTCTTGCCGGCCACGATCAGCACCCGCCCCGGAGGCTCGCCGTCGCTCTCCCCGACGGCCTCGACCACGGCCCGGAAGCCGCGCGTCAGGTTCACCCCGTGATCGCCGTCGCCGATCGCCGAGTCGAGCTGGGTGAGGTGATCGGCCTCCGCCTCGACGGCGGAGGCGACCTCGCGCATCCAGGTTGTGACGGAGACGGCGGCGCTCACGGTCGGCTGCACCAGCTCACACCCCCCAACGGAGCGCAGCGGTGTGCACCGGAGCATCCCACAGGGCGGCCAGCTCGTCGTCCAGCTCGAGCAGCGTGAGCGACGCGCCCGCCATCTCGAGCGACGTGATGTACGGGCCCACGAGCCGTCGCGTGGGCACCAGGCCGCGCTCGCGCAGCGCGCGCTCGATCTCGCCGTAGAGCAGGTAGAGCTCGAGCTGCGGCGTGCCGCCCATGCCGTTCACGAAGGGCAGCACCGCTGCGCCGTCGGCCGGCTCGAGGTCGCTCACGACCGCCTCGACCATGATGTCGGCGATGTGACTGGCGGTGCCTAGCGGCTCGCGGCGCCGGCCCGGCTCGCCGTGGATCCCGATCCCGACCTCCATCTCACCCGCCGGCAGGTCGAAGATCGGCTTGCCTGAGGCGGGCGGGATGCACGAGGACAGGGCAACGCCGAACGAGCGCGTGCGCTCGTTCACGCGCCGGGCCACGCCGGCGACCGCCGCGAGGTCGTCCCCGCGCTCGGCGGCGGCGCCCGCGAGCTTCTCGGCGAGCACCGTGGCGCCCACGCCGCGGCGGCCCGCCGTGTACAGCGAGTCCTGGACCGCCACGTCGTCGTCGATGAGCACGGACTCGACGCCGATCCCCTCGTCCGCCGCGTCCTCGGCGGCGAGCTTGAAGTTCATGACGTCGCCCGTGTAGTTCTTGACGAGGTGGACGACGCCGGCGCCGCCGTCGACCGCCTTCGTGGCGGCCAGCATCTGGTCCGGCACCGGTGACGTGAAGACCTCGCCCGGGCAGGCTGCGTCGAGCATGCCGAGCCCGACGAAGCCGCCGTGCAGCGGCTCGTGGCCCGAGCCGCCGCCCGAGATCAGCGCGACCTTGCCGTCCCGCGGCCCGGCGGCGCGCACCACGATCTGCGCCTCCGCGTCGACGCGCAGGATGTCGCCGTGCGCGGCCGCCAGGCCCGCCAGCGACTCGCGCACGACCGCCTCGGGATCGTTGAGCAGCTTGCGGAGCGTCGGGGTCACCGTGGCCATTGAATCTCCTCTCACTTGGCCGCGAGCGCGTCGTCCGGCGAGCTGACGGCGGTCTTGATCGGCCGCTCCACGCGGCGCGGGGTGGCCAGCGCGTCGTAGGCGAAGGCCGCGAGGGCCGAGCCGACGAGGCCCGGGAGGATGTAGACCGGGATCAGCTGACCCCAGTGGGTGACGCCGCCGCCGATGCTGGAGACGAGCTCCGGCCCGAAGGCGCGCGCCGGGTTCAGGGAGGCCCCGGTGATCGGGCCGATGACCATGATGATCGCCACCACGGCGCCGCCGATGACGATGCCGGCGAACTCGTTCGGCGAGCGGCTGTCGACGATGCCCAGGATCGCGAGCATCAGCATGAACGTGCCGATGCCCTCGGCGAAGATGGCCGACGCCCACGTCGTGGTCTCCTCGTTGAACGAGGTCTGGCCCATGCCGAGGTCGATGCCCGACTGCGCGTACACGGCCCAGATCCCGAGGGCGCCGAGCACCGCGCCGACGACCTGGGCGCCCCAGTAGGTCGGCACCTCGCGCCACGGGAAGCGCTTGGTGGTGGCGAGCGCGAAGGTCACCGCCGGGTTGATGTGGCAGCCCGACACCTTGCCGAGCGCGTAGACGAGCACCGTGATGATGAGCCCGAACGCGAACGAGATGCCGAGCAGATCGGCGCCCGTCACCGCGGGCGTGCTGTCGCCCGCCAGAGCGAGGGTCGCAACCACCGAGCCCGGTCCGACGAGCACGAGCAGGGCAGTACCGAGCGTCTCGGCCAGGGCACGCTGGCCGAGCGAGAACGACTCCATTTCTCTCCTCCTCTTGGGAGAAAGGGATTCGACAATGTCGAATCGAGTTCCGCGTGAACGTACTCCGCTGAACCCTTGAAGTCAAGGCCGCGTACTTCGATCAGTGGACCTGTGGGGCGCGCTCGAGGCGGACCGGTTCGGCGAGCCGATCTACGTCCGGTACCAGCCCGGCCGCCGGCTGGTCGTGCTCTACGACTCCATGGCCCACCTCACGGTGCTCAAGCCGAAGCGCACGGAGCGTCTGTGGGAGAAGGTCGCCGGCTCGCTGCTGGCCGAGCGCGCGCTCGACGGGATCGTGCAGCGTTGGCCGCTGGACGTCCGCCTGCCCGCGCTGCCGGAGGTACGCGGCGAGCTCGTGCGGTACAAGCCCGGGCGCCGCGCGGTGTTTCGTCTTTCCGGCGCCTACGCGAAGCTGCGGGCCGACGGACGGGCGCCGGTCGAGATCCCCGGCTCGCCGCGGGTCCTCGAGCACCGCCCCGGCCTGACGGTCTACGAGGAGGTGCCCGGCACGCCGCTGCGCAACTGCGAGCGTGCGCCCTGGATGGAGCCCGTCGCGGAGGCGATGGCGCGGCTGCACGCCTTGAAGCTGGACCTGCCCGCGCACGACACCGAGCTCGAGGCGCGCGACCTGCGTGCGGCGGCCGAGACGGCGGCGGCGATCGGCGCCGACCCCGGTGACCTCGCCGAGCGGCTGATCCCGCGAATGGCCGACGTGGAGCCGGCGGTGGCGACGATCCACGGCAGCTTCCACGACGACCAGGTGCTGGTGAGCGATGCGGGCGTGACACTGCTCGACCTCGACAGCGCTGCGCTCGGGCATCCGCTCTTCGACGTCGGCGAGTTCGCGTCCTACCTCACGGCCGCCGGCGAGGACGAGGCCCGCGGGCGCTTCCTGGAGGCGTGCGGCGCCGGCCGCGACGCGCTGCTCTTCGAGGCGGCCGCGCTGCTGCGCTGGAGCAGCCTGCCGTTCCGCGACCTCGAGCCCGACTGGCCGGACAAGGTGCGCCGGCGCGTCGAGCTGTCGCGCGAGCGGCTCGCCGACTACCGGCGCTCGGCGAGCTCGGTGATCACGGCCTCGTAGACGCCGGCGCCGTTGCGCTCCGCGCAGACGCGCGTGTTGGCGGTCAGCGCCTCGCGGATGGTCGGGTCGCGGTCGAGGCCGTTGGCGACCAGCCAGAACGTGCGGACCGCCTCGGCCGCGCCGAGGTCCTCGCGCGAGTCGCCGATCGCGATGCAGTCCTCGCGCGTGTAGCCGCGGGCGCGCATGTGCCAGGCGACCGCGGCGCCCTTGGATGCGCTGCGGGGCACAAGGTGGAACGCGCGCATGTTCTCGATCCCCGGCCTGATGGGATGGATCCCGCCGTTGTCGACCAGGCGCAGGTCGCCGTGGCCCTCGCGCTCGAGCAGCGCGTCGGCTTCGAAGGCGTCGATCTCGCCGCGGAACAGGTGCGAGACCTCGCGGCCCTCGTGCCACGGCGCGTGGTACTCGAGCCGGCCGGCGTAGTGGTCGAGCAGCAGCTTCGGCGCGCCGCTGGCCTCGATCTGGTCGAAGATCGTGCTGCCGTCGCGCGGGACGATGTCGCCGGTCAGCCAGTGCAGCTCGCCGTCGAGCACCACGCCGGCGCCGGCCTCGAAGATGTACGACGTGATGCCCATGATGCGGGCGTCGTAGAAGCAGGTCAGCTGCCGGCGGCCGGAGTAGATGACGACCTCGACGCCGGCGCGGTCGCAGGCCTCCAGCGCGCGGACTCCGAGCAGCGAGAACTCGCCGTCGGCGTCGCGCAGCAGAGAGCTGCCGGCGCCGATCAGCGTTCCATCCAAGTCCACATAGAGGCACCTCACGCCGACCTAGTATGAGACGGGTGGACGTCGTGCAGGGGAACCCGACTGAGGTCAAGGTCGTGCTGGCCAGCGTGGCCACGGCGCTGGCTCTCTACCAGGTCGTGCTCGCCGCGGTCGTCTACCGCAAGCTCCGGCCGCGGTTCCTCGACTCGGGGCCGGCCGCCTTCACCCACCGCGCCAGCGGTGACACGATCGCCTTCCTGCTCATCGTCGTCGCGATCATGTGCCTCTCCTACTTCGAGCTCGAGGACAGCGCCTTCCACGCCGTCACCGGCTTCCTGCTGCTCGTGGTGCTCGCCGTCAAGGTCGTGGTCGTCCGCTGGTGGCACGGCGCCGGCCGCTTCCTGCCGGTGCTGGGCATCACCGTGCTCGTCCTGCTCGTCGCCACCTGGGCCAGCACCGCCGGAGCGTTCCTGGCATGACGCGCCAGATCATTGCCTCGCTGCTCGTGGCGGCCGTCATCGTGGCGGTGACGATCATCGCGGTGACCGCCAAGCTCGGGCCCACGAGCGCCGCCGAGCTGGAGTCGCAGGAGGACCGTCAGAAGGAGCGGCTCGAGCAGCAGGAAGAGCGCCGCGAGGATCGCGAGGACCGTTGAGCGTCGTCCGCGACATCGAGCCCTGGGACGGGCTGCTCCAGGCCGGCCGCGACGACGAGCGGCTGGTCATGCAGACGTCGCAGCACCCGCGGCCGCCGCAGGAGATCGCGATCCCGGACGAGCTGCACCCGGAGGTGACCGCCGCGCTGCAGGCGCGCGGGATCGACCGCCTGTGGGCGCACCAGGCCGAGGCGCTGCACGCCGCGTGGGCCGGCCCCACGATCGTCACCACCGGCACGGCGTCAGGCAAGTCGCTGTGCTTCAACCTGCCGACGCTCGACACGCTGTGCCGCGACGCGCGGGCGCGAGCGCTCTACCTGTATCCGACCAAGGCGCTCGCCCAGGACCAGGCGCGGGCGCTCAACGCGCTCGGCGTCAAGCGTGCCCGGCCGGCGATCTATGACGGCGACACGCCGCGCGAGCAGCGGCTGGCGATCCGGCGGCGGTCGAACGTCGTCATCACCAACCCCGACATGCTGCACCTGGGGATCCTGCCCAACCACCCGGCGTGGGGCGACTACTTCGCCAACCTGGCGGTCGTGGTGGTCGACGAGGCGCACGTCTACCGCGGCGTCTTCGGCTCCCACGTGGCCAACGTGCTGCGGCGGCTGCGGCGGGTGGCCGAGGCGTACGGCACGGCGCCGCGGATCCTGCTCGCCTCGGCGACCGTCGCGAACCCGGGCGAGCTCGCCGAGCGGCTCACCGGGCTCGACGACATCACCGTGGTCGACCGCGACGGCGCCCCGCAGGCCAAGCGCACGATCGCGATGTGGAACCCGCCGATCGTCGACGAGAAGACCGCGGCGCGGCGCTCGGTGCTGGCCGAGGCGGCCGACCTGCTGGCCGACCTCGTGACCGAGGGCGCGCGCACGATCGTCTTCATGAAGTCGCGCAAGGCGGTCGAGCTGATGTCGCGCTTCGCCCAGCTCACGCTGGAGGACCGAGGCCGCGGCGATCTCGCCGGGCGGATCGCGCCCTACCGCGCGGGCTACACGTCGCAGCAGCGGCGCGAGCTCGAGCACAAGCTGCTCGAGGGCGAGCTGCTCGGCGTGGTGGCCACCAACGCGCTCGAGCTCGGCATCGACATCGGCTCGCTCGACGCGGCGATCTGCGTGACCTTCCCCGGCACCGTCGCCTCGCTGCGGCAGATGTGGGGCCGCGCCGGCCGCCGCGGTCGTGGGCTCGCCTTGTATGTGGCCGGCGAGGACGCGCTCGACCAGTTCTTCTGCCGCCATCCCGACGAGTTCCTCGACCGCCCGGTGGAGGCGGCGATCCTCGACCCGTGGAACGAGCAGCTCCACACCCAGCACCTGCTGTGCGCTGCCGCCGAGGGCCCGCTGGAGGACGCCGACGCCGAGATCCTCGGACCCGAGTGGCGGCGCTTCGCGGAGGCGCTCGTCTCGGCCGGCGACCTGCGCGAACGGCCGGACGGGACGTTCGTGCCGCGCCGGCCCGAGGAGTTCCCCGCCGCGAACGTCTCGCTCCGCTCGGCGAGCCGCGACGGGGTGCTGATCGTCGACACCCGCTCCGGCGAGATCCTCGGGACGGTGGACATGGCGCGCGCCCACAACACCGTCCACGACGGCGCCGTCTACCTGCACGCCGGCCGCTCCTACGAGGTCGACGGGCTCGACCTCGAGGGCCGCCGCGCGATGGTCCGCCCGTTCGACGGCGACTACTACACCCAGCCCAAGTACGAGACCGACACCTACATCGAGCGGCTGATCGAGCGGCGCACGGCGCTCGGCGTGACGCTGTCCTTCGGCACCGTGGTGGTGACCGAGCAGGTGCTGGCCTACCAGCGGCGCCGGCTGTCAGATCATGAGGCGGTCGACCTGATCGGCCTCGACCTGCCGGCGACCTCGTTCGCTACGCAGGCGCTCTGGTACGAGCTGGGTGACGACGTCGCCGCCCTGCCGCTCGAGCAGATGCTCGGCTCCCTGCACGCCGCCGAGCACTCGCAGATCGCCGTCCTGCCGCTGCTGGCCATGTGCGACCGCTGGGACATCGGCGGCCTGTCGACCAACCTGCACCCGCAGACCGGCCGCCCGACGATCTTCATCTACGACGGGCACCCCGGCGGGATCGGGATCTCCCGCCGGGGCTTCGAGCAGTTCGAGGCGCTGGTGGACGACGCCCACCGGCTGGTGAGCGAGTGCCCGTGCGACAGCGGCTGCCCGTCGTGCGTGCAGTCGCCCAAGTGCGGCAACCTCAACGAGCCGCTGTCGAAGGCGGGCTGCGCTCAGCTGATGGGCCGCATGCTCGCCTCGTAGACGGCGTTGTGCTTCTCCCAGACGTCCTGCGGCCAGTTCGGCCAGTCGACCGGGCGGCCGTCGAGCGCGTCCTCGAGGAAGTCGAGGTGGCTGTGCCAGCCGGCGCGCACGCTCGCCAGGTAGTCGTCGGGCAGCTCGGCGGTGACGGTCAGCGTCAACCGCGTGCCGTCGCCGTCCGGCCGCAGCTCCCACAGCAGGCGCCCGTGGATGTCGGTGTCGAACTCGATCGTGTTCGGCGGCTCGAGCCGCGAGATGCGGCCCTCGGCCACCGGCGTCGCCGTTCAGCCATTCCAGCCGCGCCCGGCCGCCCTCGGCGAGCTCGACCTCGGCCCGCGCCCACCACTCCTCGACCTGCGCGGGATCGGTCAGCGCCTTCCACACCATGTCCACCGGGTGGCGGAGCCGGCGCTCGTAGCGGAGCACGTAGCGGCCGTCGTCGAGTGTCTCGATGGTCCCGTAGTCGGTCATCGGTCCTCCTTCGCGTCGAGGTGACGCTCGAGCGAGTCGAGCGTCCCCGCCCACAGGCGCCGGTACGGCGCGAGCCATGCCTCGATCTCGGCGAGCGGCTCCGCGCGCACTCGGTAGAGGCGCCGCTGGGCGTCCTGCCGGACCTCGACCAGGCCGGCGTCGCGCAGCACCTTCAGGTGCTTCGACACGCCCGGCTGGCTGATCTCCAGCCGACCCACGAGATCGTTCACGGGCCGTTCCTCCTCCCGCAGGAGGTCGAGGATCCGGCGCCGCGTCGGCTCCGCAAGCACTTCGAAGGTCGAGGCCACGAGCCTATATTACAACTCCGCTATATAACCCAACAGCAACTGAGGGGGCCTGGCCCCCTTATTTACTCGCGGTAGTACGGGGGTCTGACCCCTTGGTTACTGCCGGTAGTACGGGGGTCAGACCCCTCGTGAACGATCGCGTGCAGTGGTTGAGGGCGTCGGGGTCCGCACCGAATCTCCTTCCGTGCGCCGTTCCCTCGTCCTCGCTGCCGCGCTTGCGGCTGCCTTCGCGGCCCCCGCGCAGGCACAGACCGGCGGGTCCGAGTTCGTGGCGGCGCCGAAGCAGGCGTTCTCCGTGTCGCCCGCGTCGATCGCTCCGGGTGCGACGCTGACGATCGGCTACCGGATCGGCGGCCGGCCGCGGCGGGTGCGCGTGCGGGTGGACCTGATCCCGGAGGCCGGCGGACGGCCCGCGGCGACGCTGCCCCTGGGCCGGCAGCGGACCGGCCGCAGCCGGACGGCGACGTGGCGGCCGGAGCTGGCTCCCGGCCGCTACACCGCCCGCCTGCGGGCGACGACCCTCAACCGCCGCGGCGCGCGCACCTCGCAGCTGCTGGCCGTCGAGATCGTCGCGCCGCCCGTGACCGCCGCCTCGGGCGTCTTCCCGGTGCAGGGCACGTACTCGCTCGGCGGGCAGGAGGCGCGGTTCGGCGCCGGGAGGACCGGCCACACGCACCAGGGCCAGGACATCCTCGCCGCGGCCGGCACGCCGATCGTGGCCCCGCGCCCCGGCTTCGTCTCCTGGCGCGCCTTCCAGAAGGACGGCGCCGGCCACTACGTCGTGGTCCGACGGCGACGACGGGCGCGACTACGTGTTCATGCACATGGTCGACGGCTCGGTCCTCGTGCAGAAGGGCCAGGCCGTCGCGGCCGGGCAGCAGCTCGGCGCCGTCGGCTCGACCGGCCGCTCCGACGGGCCGCACCTGCACTTCGAGATCTGGCCCGAGGGCTGGTACTCGAGCAAGACCTCGAAGCCGATCGACCCGCTGCCGGACCTGCTCGCCTGGGCCGCGTAGCCTGGGAGGCGTGGACGACCAGGTCCTCGCCTTCCGCCTCGCCGCGCAGGGGCTGAACGAGCGCGACCGCACGCCGGCCGAGGTCGCCGCGAGCTTCGCGCTGCAGGACTCGCCACCCGGCGCCGCACTGACCGCACTCAACGCGCGCAGCGACGGCGCCGCGCGGCTCGATGAACTGCTCGCCGAGCGCGAGCTCGTCGCCCTGCCCAACCCGCGGACGGCGGTGGCCATCCTGCCCGCGGCCGACGTGGCCGCCTACCTGGAGGCGCTCAGGCCGCCCGACGAGCGGGCGCTCAAGGCGGTGCTCCTGAACGCCGCGCCCGGCGACTACGAGGCCGCCCGCGAGCACGCGGTCACCTCGATCGCGGCGGCCCTGGACGGGCGCGTCCTCAGCCGCGACGCGCTGCACGAGGACCTGCGCGGCCGGCTGCCGGCGGAGCTCCTGCCCTGGTGCCCGAGCTGCAAGAGCCACCACGCCCGCCGCGGCCTGCTGAGCATGGCCGCGCTGGACGGCCGGCTGTGCATCGCCGGCCGCGAGGGCCGCCAGAACACCTTCGCCCGCACCGACCAGTGGATCGAGCTCGAGCCGGCGGACGGCGGCGAGCTCGTTCGCCGCTACCTGCACCACCTGGGCCCTTCGACGCACACCGACTTCGCGGCCTGGGCGGGCATCGCGCCGTCGCATGCCAAGGCGCTGTTGAAGGGCGTCGACGATGAGCTCGTCCAGGTCGGCAAGGCGTTCCTCCTGGCCGGCGACGCGCAAGGCGTTCGAGACCCCGCCGAAGCCCCGCGGCACACGGCTGCTCGGTCCCGGCGATCCGCTGCTGACCGCCCGAGATCGTGAGGTGCTCGCCGACGAGAAGGTGCGCAAGAGGATCTGGCGCCCGGTCGGCAGCCCCGGCGTGGTGCTGCACGACGGCCGGCTGGCCGGCCTGTGGCGCGCCCGCAAGCAGGGGAAGAAGCTGACGCTCGAAGCCGAGTGGCTCGGCGATCCGGTCGACGTGACCGAGGAGATGGAGCGGCTGGCCGCTCTGCGCGGGGCCGTCTACGAGGCGTAGCCGTGCACGACCCGGAACGGGTACGGCTCGACGGGGATCTCGGGCGTGTCGGCCGTCTGGCGGCGCTCGGCGAGCAGGCGCGTCATGGCGTCGGCCGGCAGCGGGCGCGAGACGTGGAAGCCCTGGGCGAGGTCGCAGCCCAGCTCCGCGAGCCGCCGCCACGCCTCGTGTGACTCGACGCCCTCGGCGACGACCTTCAGGCCGAGGTTGTGCGCGAGGTCGATGGTGGAGCGGACGATCGCCGCATCCGACTGGTCGTGCGGCATGTCGATCACGAACGACTTGTCGATCTTGATGCCGTCGACCGGCAGCCGCTTGAGGTTGGCCAGCGACGAGTAGCCGGTGCCGAAGTCGTCGACCGACAGGCTGAGGCCGATCGAGCTCAGGCGGTCGAGCGTCGCCTTCGCGCGGGCCGGGTCCAGCATCAGCATGCTCTCGGTGATCTCCAGCTCGAGCAGGCGGGCCGGGACGCCGGTGCGCTCGAGCAGTTTCGGGATCTCGACGGCGAGCTGGGAGTCCAGGAACGAGCGGGCCGAGAGGTTGACGGCCACGCTCAGCTCCTCGCCGTTGTCGGACCACTCGCGCACCTGGCGCAGCGCCTCCTCGAGCACGTGCGAGGTGAGCGGGCCGATCAGGCCGGTCTGCTCGGCGATCGGCACGAACTCCGACGGGCCGATCAGGCCGAGGCGCGGGTGCTGCCAGCGGGCCAGGGCCTCGACGCCGATGATCTTGCCGGTGGTCAGCTCGGCCTTCGGCTGGAAGTAGAGGACGATCTCGCCGTCGGCGATGGCCGAGCGCAGCGCGCCGGCCAGCGAGAGGCGGCGCGGGCTGTAGCGGTCGAGCTGCGGCTCGAACAGCAGGTGGCCGCGGCCGCCCTCCTTGGCCGCGTACATGGCGATGTCCGCGCGCTGGATGAGCTGCTCGACGGCCGAGCCGTGCTCGGGCGCGCACGCGATGCCGATGCTGGCGTCGACCTCGAGGGTCAGGCCCTCGATCGAGAACGGCTCGCGCAGCTGGGTGAGCAGCGCCTGCGCGACGGCGCTGGCCTCCTCGTGCGTGGTCAGGTCGGGGATCAGGACGCCGAACTCGTCGCCGCCGAGGCGGGCGACCATCTGGTGCTCCTCGAGCGAGGCGCGCAGGCGCTCGGAGACCTCCTGGAGGAGACGGTCGCCGGCGTGGTGGCCGAGCGTGTCGTTGATCTCCTTGAAGTGATCGAGGTCGATCAGCATGACGGCCGCCGTACGATCCGTGCGGCGGCCGGCGTTCACGACCTGTTCGATCTGATGGCGGAAGAGCGATCGGTTCGGGAGTCCTGTGAGGGCGTCGTGGACCGCCTGGTGCTCCTTGGCGATCGCCTGTCTGCCTCCTCGGTGGACGGCCAGCAGCGGCAGGAACAGCAGCGCCACCGACGGCAGGGCGAAGTCGGCGGCGAGGGCGACCATCGGCGCGAGGCCGAGCATCAGGCCGCCGGTCGAGACCTGGAAGAACCAGTCCTGGACGAGGTAGCGGCCGACCTTGATGTCCTGCACCAGGGCGATCACGACCGCCACCAGCGACGAGTTCACGAGGAAGAACGCCGCGGCGGCGACGAGGATGCCGGGCAGGTCGACCGGCGCGAAGTGGAACTCCTCGCCGATCCGTGGGACGCCGGTGAGGGCCTGCAGCACGAAGGCGCTCGCGGTGAGCGTGACGACGTACTGCGAGGCGTTGAAGAGAAGCTTGAGCGGCGCCTTGCGCTGGATCAGGTCAGCGGCGAAGCTGGCGCAGATCAGCGCGACCACCGCGCAGGCGGGGCCGGCGACGAGGAGCGCGGCGAAGGCGAACGTGGTCGAGGTGGTGACCTCGCCCTCCGCTCCGCGCGTGACGACCTTCAATGAGATGAGCTCGCCTGCGAACGCGCAGACGGCGAACAGCATGACCTCCGGCGTGAGCAGCCGCGAAAGGCTGTCTCCGTCTCGCACGAAGACGGCCGCGCAGCACAACGCACCGAGGATGATGACCCCGGTGACGTAGGCCTGGAGAGGCGGCAGTCGTGACGAGAGGCTTCGCATTGGAGGAAAGAAGAGAGGGTGCCCTGCCCTGATGTGCCGAGTTATCGGCACACGGCACCCTCTCCGCTACCACTTGCGGCCGTTAAGAACCTTCATGGTTTCCATCCCTCCGTTTCGAGTGAGTCGGTGTCGACCTGGAAAGCGAGGTAGGGCGCTGAGCCCTAGCTCCACTTCCAGCCGGCGCCGAGGCCCTCGAGAAGGACGGCGACCATAGAGACGGTCAGAGCGGTGCGATACAGACGTGCCTTCATGCCTGTGACCTCCTTGTCACGGCTTCCGGTCCGTTATCCGGAAGCCCGATACGCAAGGCTCATCGGCGTCCACGAGCAGAAAGCTGAGCGATTGGACATTTGTTGGAGCAAGCCCGAGGGCCTCCCGCGCCGATGCGGGTTGGGACATGATTCTCGGACTGGTCTTCATCGCGTGCGTGCTCAGCGTCCCCCTCGCGCGCGGGCGCCTGAGCGCGCTCGGGGATCTACGGCTCCGGCACGGCTGGCTCGCGCTGGCCGGCATCGGCGTCCAGATCCTCATCATCTCGGTCATCCCGGGCGCGTCCGAGCCGGTGAGCGAGGGCGTCCACATGCTCAGCTACCTGCTGCTGGGCGCGTTCGCCTGGGTCAACCGCCGGATCCCGGGCGTCCCGGTGATCCTGCTCGGCGGCGCTGCTGAACTTCATCGCCATCGCCGCCAACGGCGGCGTCATGCCCGCCGACCCGGAGATCGCCGTCAAGATGGCGGGCGAGGGCGGCTTCCAGAACTCGGGCGGCATGGCCGACCCGCACCTGCTGTTCCTCGGCGACATCTTCGCGACGCCGGAGTGGTTCCCGCTCTACAACGTCTACAGCGTCGGCGACGCCGTCGATCGTGCTCGGCGTGCTGATCCTGCTGCACGGCGTGTGCGGCACGCGCCTCGTGCCCCGCCGCTGGCGGGTGGCCGCCCCCGCGGGGGCCTGAGTGCTGCGCGCCGCGCTGGCCGACGCTCCGAGCCGGCGGTTCTTCACCGCCCACGCGCAGTCGTGCCTCGGCTCGGGGCTCGCCCACGTGGTGCTGCCCCTGCTGGCCTACTAGCACACCGGGTCCGCCTGGGCGGTGACCGCCGTGCTCGTGCCCGACCTGCTGCCGTCGATCCTCTTCGGCCCGCTGCTCGGCGCGCTGGTGGACCGCGTCGGCTGGCGGACGTGCGCGATCGCCGCCGACCTGCTGCGCTTCCTCGCCTTCACGCTCGTCGTCTTCACGCACTCGCTGCCGGCGCTGATCCTCGCCGCCGCGCTGGCCGGCACCGGCGCGGCGCTGTTCTCGCCCGCCGCGCTGGCCGGCGTCTCGCGCCTGGCGCCCGGCGACCGGCGGCCGGCGGCGCTCGGCCTGTTCGGCGCGCTCGACGATCTGGGCCTCACCGCCGGCCCCGCGCTCGCCGCCGGCCTGCTCGCGGTCGTGCCGCCCTCCGCCCTGCTCGGCGCCAACGCGGCCTCGTTCGCGCTCTCCGCCGTACTGCTGGCCGGGATCGGGCCGCGCACGCGCAGCGCCGAGCGCGCTCGAGCACCGCTCGCTGATCACCGACCTGCGCGTCGGCCTGCGGGCGCTGCGCGGGCGCTCCGACGTGCGCCTGCTGCTGGCCAGCTCGACCGCCGCCGTCCTCTTCGCGGGCGTGACGAACGTCGGCGAGGTGATCCTCGCGCGCGACGTCATCGGCACGAGCGCGCTCGGGCCTCGCCGCGCTGGTCGCGGCCCACGGCCTGGGCACGGTGCTCGGCTCGCTGACCGCGCGCTTCAACAAGTCGTTCCAGTGGCGGCGCGCCTACATCGTGGGGCTCAGCTGCATGGCGATCGATCTTGCGCTGTGCGCCATGTGGCCGGTCCTGTGGATTCTGCTGCCGGTCTTCGTCCTCGGCGGCTTCGGCAACGGCTTCGCGCTCGTGCACGACCGGCTGCTGCTCGGCGACGCCGTGCCGGAGTCCCTGCACGGCCGCGTCTTCGCTCTGCAGAAGGCACTGACCTCGCTCGCCTTCGCCACCTCGTTCATCGCGGCGAGCGTGCTGATCTCGGTCGGCGGCGTGCAGACGACATTCGCGATTGCGGCGGCTGGCATGCTGGGCACCATCGCCATGTCCGCTCCGCGCATGCGTGCCACGTGGCCGGCGCCGGCGGCCACCCCCGTCCCGGCCTGAGCCCGTGTGGAACGACGCTGACCTCTACGACCTCGAGAACGCCGACGACCCGGCGTTCGATCTGGGCTTCTGGGAGTCGCTGGTCCGCGACCTCGCGCCGCGGCGCGTGCTCGAGCTCGCCTGCGGCACCGGGCGGGTGACGCTGCCGCTCGCGCGGCTCGGCGTCGCCTCCGAGCTGGTGGCGCTCGACAAGAGCGAGCCGTTCCTGGCGAAGCTGCGGTCGCGGCTGGCCGGCGAGTCGCTCGCCACGGGGGTCTCGGTCGTGCACGGCGACATGCGGTCGCCGCAGATCGACGGCCCGTTCGACCTGATCGCGGTCCCGTTCAACTCACTCGCGTACCTGACGTCGCGCGAGAGCCGCATCGCCTGTCTGCGTGCCGTGCGGTCGCTGCTCGCTCCCGGCGGGCGCTTCGCCTTCGACCTCGTCGCCCCGCGCTACGACTTCCTCGCCGAGGGAATCGGCGGCATGCCGCCACTGCGCGTCGACGCCGACCACGCGGCGCCCGGGGACGGCGTGGCCCGCTTCGTGCGCAGCTACACCGACACCTACGACCGGGCGTCGCAGACCCTGCGCTCCACCAACCGCTACGAGATCTACCACGAGGACGGCCGCGTCGAGCACCGGATCACCGACCTCGACTGGCACATCTACTTCCCCGAGGAGCTCGAGCTGCTGCTGGCCGGCGCCGGGCTGACCGTGGTTGAGCGGTACGGCGACTACGAACGCGGCCCGTGGGACGCGGCCTCCAAGCGCTATCTGTGGTTGGCTGCGCCACATGACGCAGCACGAGAAGGCTGAGGCGTTCCGCGCCCTCCACGAGGGCGAGCCGTTCATCATCCCGAACCCCTGCGACGCAGGCTCGGCGAAAGTCCTCGCCGCGCTCGGGTTCAAGGCCCTGGCCGGCACCAGCTCCGGCTTCGCGTTCACCCTGGGCCGGCTCGACGGAACCGTGACGCTCGACGAGGTCCGCGACCACATCCGCTCGGTCGACAGCGCGACTGACCTGCCCATGTCGATGGACCTCGAGAACGGCTACGGGCCGACGCCCGAGGACGCGGCCCGCGCCGTGTTGGGGGCTGCCGAGGCGGGCGCGGTGGGAGGCTCGATCGAGGACTGGGACTCCGAGCAAGGGCTCTACCCGCTCGACCTGGCCGTCGAGCGGGTGGCCGCCGCGGTCGAAGCCGCCCGCAGCCTGGACTTCCCGTTCACCCTGACCGCCCGCGCCGAGAACCACATGCGAGGCAACCCGGACGTGTCCGTGACGATCGCGCGCCTGCGCGCGTACGAGGACGCGGGCGCCGATGTGCTCTACGCCCCGTGGCTGATGAACGCCGACGAGATCCGCGCGGTCTGCTCGGCGGTCTCGCGGCCGGTCAACGTGCTGGCCCACTCCGGTCTGACGATGCAGCAGATCGTCGACGCCGGCGGGCAGCGCGTCAGCGTGGGAGGCATGCTCACCTGGGTCGCCGTGCGAGCCATGGCGGCGGCGGCGGAGCGCATCCGGGACACCGGAGACTTCTCGTCCCTGACCCGTCCCGGCGACGTTATTGAGTGGCTGAAGGCGCGCTAGGCTCTCTAGCCGCCACGGCGAGATAGCTCAGTTGGTAGAGCACACGACTGAAAATCGTGGTGTCCCCGGTTCGAGTCCGGGTCTCGCCACTCGCAATCCCGCATGGCTGCGGGAGTGTCTCTTTTCCGGTGCGGTGCTTACCGTGCCGTAGCCGGGGGACAAAGAGGGGACAGACGTCGAAAACGCTGCCCATGGCCGCCATGGCCGCGCTCGCAACCCCGCATCGAGCCTGCGATTTGCGCGGCCACTCGAACTTCCGACCGCACGACACACGGTCGTGGTGGCCCGAGTCCGAATTTCAGCGGACTGGTCGACGTCAGGCGCGGCCTTCGGCTCTTGGTCCCATGTGCGCCTCGCGTTGTCGGGCTGCTCGGGGCAGCGCACGATGATCGGCTCGAGCCCAGCGCGCCGACAAGCAATTGCGAGATTCTCGGAGCGACGTCACCGACCGCATCGAGCTCGGGGCCGCTGTCGCAGCCGACCAGCGTCGGACCGGGCGCGGCGCAGGTTCAGGGCTGTGGCGTTCACGAGGACGCGCCCGGCGTCGCGGTCGAGCGCCATACGATCGCTGGGCGATCGTGGCGCGGTTCAGGGCGCGCAGAGCGCGTCGCCGGCGGCGGTGCGGGAGTAGATGACCTCGCGACCGTCGCGGCGTCGGGTGACCAGGCCGGTGCGTCGGAGCACCGCGAGGTGGGTGTTGACGCCGCCGGGGCTCCAGCCGGTGCGTCGCGCGAGCGCGAGGGTCGACGCGGGCCGGTCGAGGGAGCGCAGCAGCGCGGCCCGGCGCCGGCCGATCAGTTCCTCGAGCGCATCGGCCGCACGACGGTCGTCCTGCCACAGGTCACCCGTACCCGGTGGCTGGTAGGTGAGGGCGGGATCCCACGGCGCGTCGACGCGCGGCCAGGCGTCGAAGGCGAGCGCCGACGGGATCAGCAGAAGCCCACGCCCGTCGAGCGCGACGGCGCGTGGCGCGAGCTTGACCCGGGTCACGGTCAGCGTGCGACCGTCCCAGGTGACGGTAGGGTCGAGGTCGAAGAACGCGGCGGAACCCCCGGTCGAGACCAGCCGGCGCGCCCGCGCCGCGATCTCGCCTTCCAGGAAGGCGGCCATCCGGCCCCACTGGGGCTCGAGAGTCGTGGCCCAGAACGCGCGCATCTGGTCGACCAGGACCGCGAGGGCGTCGGCGGGGTCGTCGACGAACGGCCGGGCCTCGGCGGGGACGCCTTCGGGGTGGACGCGCCGCACGTCGGCCCGGACGACCTCGGGATCGGTGGCCGCGACGCGGGCCAGCTCATCCTCGATCCGCGGGTGCGGGGTGATGGGCGGCGGGGCGTTGAAGTTGGGCCACGCGGTGCGGCCCAGCGGGTTGACGGCGTAGAGCAGGTCGAGGTCGAGGCCGGCCAGGCGGGGCACGGCGCCCTCGATCCAGCCCCGGTGCCCAGGGAACCGGCGCGGCAGCCGGACCAGGTACGTCGCGGCCACGAGCTCGATCAGAGGCGAGATCGCGAACCGGGTGCGCAGCAGGTCGTCCCGCCCGAAGACGAACGCGATGACCGGTCCGGCCGCCATGAATTCAGAATAGTCTGAACTCGTTCCCGATCACGTCGGGTCAGCGGTACGACTCGGAGACCGACAACCGCACCCGCAGGAGGAACAGCTGTGAGCAAGGTCGTGATGCACAACGTGGTCTCGGTCGACGGCTTCATCGCCGACGACCAGGACCAGATCGAGCCCCTGTTCGACTGGTACTACAACGGCGACACCCCGCTGACCGACGACGGCGCGTTCAAGGTGTCGCGACAGTCCGCCGAGTACACCCGGCCGGCGTGGGACAGCATCGGCGCGATGGTGATCGGCCGGCACCTGTTCGACCTGATGAACGGCTGGAACGGCAAGCCGCCCGCCGGCGAGCACGTGGTGGTCGTCTCGCACCGCCCCAAGCCGGACGGCTGGCATCCCGAGGCGTCCTACCACTTCGTCGACGACGTGGCGGCCGCGGTCGCCATGGCCCGGGAGCTGGCGGGTGGGCGCACCGTCGCCGTCGCGGCCGGGAACGTCGGCGGCCAGGCCCTGGCGCTGGGCCTCGTCGACGAGCTGGCGATGGACGTGGTGCCGGTGGTGTTCGGCTCCGGCAAGCGCTACTTCGGGCCGGTCGACGGCCAGCACCTGCTCGAGGACCCCGACGTGGTCATCGAGGGCAACCGCGTGCTGCACCTGCGCTACCAGGTGCGCCGTGGCTGAGCAGGATCACGAGGCGATCGCGCGCTCGATCGTGGACACCAACCGGTTCATGGCGCTCGGCACCGCCGACGACGCCGGAACACCGTGGGTCTCGCCCGTCTGGTACGCCCCGATCTCCTACCGCGAGTACATCTGGGTCTCGCGGCCGGGCACGAAGCACTCCCGGAACCTCGCGCGGCGTCCGGAGGTCGCGATCGTGATCTACGACTCGCACCGGCCTGGCGGTTGGGCCGCCGTCTACATGGCGGGCGCCGCGGCCGAGGTCGAGGAAATCGACACGGCGCTCGATGCGTTCAACGCGAGATCCGAGGAGCAAGGACTGCGGGCCTGGTCGCGCGAGGAGGTCGTCGTCGCCGGCGACTTCCGCCTCTATCGCGCCGCGATCAGCGAGCAATTCGTCCTCGACGATCGCGACGGGCGGCAGCCGGTGAACATGGCATAGGCGCGCGCGGCCACCATCCGGGACGGTGCGCCGATCGGAGGCGGTGGCGCGCGGCGTCGAAGGAGGCGTCATGTGCTCAGCTGCGAGTCATCGATCGACCTCCGATCTCCGTCCGTCGGCAAGGGTACGTTGGTGAGGTGGCGGAGGCCCCGGATCGGCAGGAGCTCTTGACCGCGCTGACCACCGAGCACTTCACGCTCCAGGGCGCCCGCTCGCAGACCGCGAGCGAGAGCGCCTCCCGCGCCTCGCTCTACATCCTCTCGGTCTCCAGCACACTGGTCGCCCTGGGGTTCATCGGCCAGGCATCGCAGATCGGCGCCGCCTTCGACGTCTTCGCCCTCACCGTACTCCCGACGCTCTACGTCCTCGGCGTCTTCACCTTCGTGCGAGTGGTCGAGTGCGGCGCCGAGGACTTCCGCTACGGCGTCGCGATCAATCGCATCCGCAACTACTACAAGCAGATCGCCGGCGACCAGGCGAAGCTCTTCCTGCTCTCAGGCCACGACGACGGACGAGGGGTGTTCGAGAACGCCGCGGTGCCGCCCGAGAGACGCAAGCAGTTCTTCACGTTCGCAACGGTCGTCGCCGTGATCAACAGCGTGGTCGGCGGCAGCGCATCCGCGATCGCGCTCGGTGCGATCGCCGATGCCTCGCTCGGCATGGCCGCCGGCGTTGGCAGCGTCGCGGCGCTCGCTTCCCTCGTCGCTCTGCTTCGTCACGCCGACCGGCTGCTCGAGGAGCGCACGGGCCGCACCGAGTCGATCTTCCCCTCGCCGCAGTAGCGTCCCGACAATTGCAGCGCCGATCGATACCCGTGGCGACGTCGTCCAAGGTGAGTGCCGGGCGGCACGCACCACGACGATGAGCGCGGCGGCGTTGCCGCAGCCGCGATGATCTCGCGCGCGTCCCAGGCGCCACGGCGCGCCGCCGTACACTGCGAGTGTGAGCGCGAAGGGCATCAGCGACGAACTCGTACAACGGGTTACGGAGGATCTCCGCTCGCGATACGGACTCGATCACGAGGACGTCCGCGCACTCGGTGCCCGGCTCGCCGACGCGGCGAGTGATCGGAGTGTCGAGAACCTGGCGTTTGCCGAGCGGTTCACCGACAAGCACCGCGAGACGTTCGACCGCCTCGCCGAGTAGGCGGTCGCGTGCCTCAACGGTGGGAGCCGTCCCTGGAGGACTTCATCGACGTCGCGACTTTCCTGCACGGCACCGACCGAGCCGCGGTCGCCGCCCTGCCGGGGCTCGCGCTCGCCGACTCGGCGCTGCACGCGCCGTTCGCCTCTTGCGGCGGCGTCGAGGCCTACCCGACGCTGGTCGAGCAGGCCGCCGTGCTGCTCGAACACCCCGTCGGGAATCATCCGTTGCCGGACGCCAACAAGCGGGCCGCGTTCCTGCTGACCGCGCGATTCCTCGATGCCAACGGGCTGAGCTGGGGACCGCCGGACGTAGAGACCGACGCTGGGCTCGTGGAGCGGGTCGCGGCCGGCGAGGCGAGCCACGACGAGGTCTTGCAGTGGATCCATGAGCGCACCCGCGAACCCGGGAGATGAACCGCGCTCCATCCCCCGAACCGACCGCGGATAGACCGCAAATAGCGAGCATCTGCACAGCGACACTGCAACGCGAGAACTTGCTGGTTTCCAGGCATTTCGAGCGATTTGCGTGACGCCGATCGCACGACTGAAAATCGTGGTGTCCCCGGTTCGAGTCCGGGTCTCGCCATCGTCGGAGAATCCCGCATGCCGACGTGATTTTCTTCTTTTCGGAAGGAGTCGAGTTGACTCCTGATTGGGCACTCGATTGGGCACCCGGCCGATTCGTGGCCGCGACGCCCACGGGCCGGAACCCAAGGCTGGCGCGGGTTTCTGAGCCGAGGTAGAGACGAACGCAACACGACTCCCGCACGTGGTGCGCTCGGTTCGAGCCGCGCAGGTTTCGTTCAGCTGCCGGCGGATGCCGCCGTCGACCGGCGGCCGCGGCAGCTACGGCCACCGGCATCCCGGTCAGGAGGAGGTCTACTTCGTGCTCGCCGGGACCGTGACCTTTCAAGGTCGGCGACGATGTGTTCGAGGCCGCCCCGCAGACCGCGGTGCGGATGAGCGGCGGGGAGTACTACTCGGTCCACAACGACACCGATGTGGAGATCGGGCCGCAGATCCTCACGGCGGACTTCAAGGCACGACTCGGGCAATCGATCAACGGCTGGCAGATCACGACCGACCTCGGAAGCTGGCAGACGCCGGACACCGGTCAGCTCGACCTTCTCCTGCGATCAGCCATCGCCAAGGAGGCCCAACCCGGCCAGAACCCAGCCGAGGCGATCTACCCGATCGCGTTCACCAGCGCGGACGGCGAGCCGCTCACCGGCTCAAACCGCTACGAGCTGCGCTTCGCGAGCGGGCAACTGCCGCCAGTAAGCGCGTTCTGGTCGCTCGCGCTCTACGACGCGAACGGCTTCGCGATCGAGAACCCCATCGGGCGAACCCAGATCGGCACCTACGACGACCTCAAGCCCGACACGGACGGCTCGGTGCCGATCTTCATCCAACACGACACGCCCGGCCAAGACCGCGAACGCAACTGGCTGCCCGCACCCGAAGGCCCCTTCAACCTCGGGTTGCGTCTGTACAACCCCGACCCGGCCGCCTTCACCCTGGACCGGGTGCCTGGGATAGCGCGCATCAACTGACCGGGGCGCCCAGCCAGAGGCGCCCCGCAACGTGCGCGTTCCAGGGCGGCTGTTGCGGAAAGTCGCCGCGGCCGTTCGTCGAGATGCTCGGGGATGACCGTGGGCGCTTCCGCGCATGCGTTCGCGACGGGCTGTGCCCGACCGTCATATGTGGGCATCGGGGCCGTGGTGTACCGCCAGCGGTTGGGCAGGCTGTGGGTGGCGGCGACGAGGCGCCGTTGCGAGCGGACGGCGGATCTGCCGCGGCGTTGGCAGCGATCGCAGCCGCGGATGAAATTCGTGTCGGCGAACAACGAGCTTGATCATGCCTCGTGCGTCCAACCGCGCGGGCGGCCTCGCCGTCGCTATTGCGTCGCCCCGAGGAGCAGCGCGGAGATGTGCGGTTGATTGCTCCCTGCGCTGTCGCTGGTCGTCCGAAGCCCGAGTGACAGGTCACCTAGGCGCGCCGGTCGCCTGCGGTGGCCTCGACGTGCCGAAGGGCGCGGCGGGCAAGGTCTCGACGCGGCTCCGCGCGGAGCGTCGGCGCCGATTTCACCCCGATTGGACGATGCCCGAGTGACGGGACGCGCGGACGCTGCGCTGTGTCCGTAGTCGTTGAAACGAGAGATGTGGGGCCGCTTCTGGCTCCGCAGGAGGCAGCACGGCGATGAGCGTCATCGTGAAGCCAGATGGTTACAACACTCCCGTCCCGGCCAAGATCCTGACGCCGGATCGGGTCGAGACCCGCATCGGCACACTCGAGTTCGCCGACGGCTTCCCGACCGAGGCGACGGCCCAACTCCTCTACGACCACCTCGACTTCCTGCGGGGTGTCGAGGCGTTCCTCAGTGGGGTGCCGGCGGCGTCGCTGGAGGCGATGCGCGTGGGGATGGAGGAGGTCGGGGTCACGGCCTGCCACCAGGTCGGCATCCTGGACCATCTGATGGACTCGGCGCCGCTGTTCCTGACCGGGAACACCGACACCGTCTACGTGTCGGGCATCCTCGATCTTGAGCGCGATGGCCCCACCGTCGTCGAGATCCCGCCCGGCTGCGGCCCGACGACCGTCAACGACGCCTGGTTCCGGTTCATCACCGACATGGGCCGGCCGGGCCCGGATCGTGGCGAGGGCGGCAAGTACCTGATCGTGCCCGCGGGCTACGACGGGCCGATCCCCGACGGGTATTTCGTGTCGGAGTCGCCGTCACGGATCAACTGGCTGATCGCGCGCGGCCTGCTCGTCGACGGCAAGCCCGACGCGCCGACCAAGAACTTCCACGACGGCTTTCGCGTCTACCCGCTCTCGCAAGCGGACGCTCCGCCGGCGATGGAGTTCATCTCCCTGTCCGAGAAGGAGTTCAACACCATCCACGCCAACGACGTCTCGTTCTTCGACGAGCTCGACGCGGTGATCCAGCGCGAACCCCTCGGCGTGATCGATCCCGAGATCCGTGGGCTGCTCGCCTCGATCGGGATCAGCAAAGGCACCCCGTTCGCGCCCGACGACCGCATGCGCGCGCTGCTCACCGAGGCCGCCGCGGTCGCGAACGGCACCGCTCGGGCCATCGCGTTCAAGACCCGCGACCCCGAGGCGTACCGGTACCCGGACCGTCGGTGGAAGACCTGCTTCATCGGCAACGACTACCGCTGGCTGCGCGACGACGGGGTGGGCGGGCGCAACCTCGACGCCCGCACGCATGTTCTTCTACATCGCGACCGTGAACACGCCGGCCATGGCGCTGCAGATCCCCGGCGTGGGATCCCAGTACGCGCTCAGCGAGCACGACAGCCAGGGCGAGTACCTCGACGGAGCCAGCCACTACCAGCTCACCGTCCCGCCCGATGTTCCGGCCAAGGACTTCTGGTCGGTTGTCGCCTATGACCCCCAGACCCGGTCCGAGCTTCAGACCGGCCAGGCGTTCCCGAGCAAGAACAACACCCGCGACCCGCTGGCCGCGAACGCCGACGGTTCGATCACGCTCACCTTCGGACCGACCGCGCCCAACGGCCAGTCCGGGCAACTGGATCCAGACCGTCCCCGGCAAGAAATGGTTCACCATCCTGCGGCTCTACGGCCCGCTTGAGCCCTGGTTCGACAAGACCTGGGTCCCCGGCGACATCGAACCGCTCGACGCTGACTAGCGCCCCGCGACGATCGAGCTTTCCATGCATCTCGACCCACGCAGCCGACGTCGAGCACCCACTGATGGCCGCCTCCTTCGGCTGGGGAATCGCTCGCGGCGTCCTCGCTCGTGATCGGCGCGATCGTCGCGCTCGTTTCCCGGCTCAGCCTGCGCACGATCGGGCTGATCATGGCCTTCGGCGCCGGCGTACTGATCAGTGCCGTCGCGTTCGACCTCGTCGAGGAGGCCGTCGACAAGTCCACCGGCCACGGATGGGCAGTCGGCGGCCTGTTCGCGGGCTGCCTGGTCTTCTTCTTCGGCGACCGGATCATCGACAGCCTCGGCGGCGGCGATCGCAAGGACGCCGACGGCGACCAAGAGGGCGGCTCGCCGCTGGCGATCGTGCTCGGCACCGTGCTCGACGGCATCCCCGAATCGATGGTGATCGGCCTCACCATCTACGAGGGCGGAGCCGTCGGCGCCGCCTACCTCGCGGCGGTCTTCATCTCCAACCTGCCCGAGTCGGTCTCGTCCACGTCCGGGCTGCTCGCGAGTGGATGGGCGAAGTCGCGGATCATGTGGATGTGGATCGCCATCGCGGTCGTCTCCGGGATCGCGTCGCTGGCCGGCTACGCCCTGTTCCAGGACTCCTCGCCAGACACGATCGCGTTCGTCCTGTCCTTCGCGGCCGGTGCGATCCTGACGATGCTCGCGCAGACGATGATGCCCGAGGCGTTCGAGCACGGCGGCAAGCTGGTCGGCGTCGTCACCACGCTCGGCTTCGCGGTCGCGTTCACGATCCACACGCTCGACTGAGTATCAAGAGTCCACCCGCGAGAGGCGCGTCATGACGCTCGTTGAAAACCGCCTCTGACGAGTCGAGTAGGCTCGCGCTGGCGGGATCACCGTCGCTCTGACTCCCGGATGTGAATACGTCTCATAACCCGCGCGATGGCCGTCGCTGAAGTCCCCTTCGACCTCGTAGAGGTCAAGCTTGCACCGCCGCTGGCCCGCCCCGGGACCGCCGCGAAGGCGGATGTGATCGCGCGGCTCCGCTCGTCGCCCGCACCTGCCGTGACTGTGGTCGCACCGGCCGGATACGGCAAGACGACGCTGCTGACCTGGTGGGCAGAAGCTGATCCGCGGCGGTTCGCGTGGGTCGCGCTCGATGGCACCGATGACGACGCCGTGGTGTTCCTGCGCTACATCACGGCCGCGATCCACCGCGTCGAGCCGGTGCCGGCCGATGTGTTCCACGCGCTGTCGGGGCCCGGAGGATCGACTTGGTCAAAGCGAGTGCCGCGCGTGGGGAACGCGTTGGCGGCGCTCGAGCAACCGGTAGTCCTGGTGCTCGACGATCTGCACGCTGTCCGCAACCCGTCGTGCCTGGATGCCCTCACGGCACTGCTGGGGTACCTCCCGGCGGGGTCACAGATCGCGCTCGCGAGCCGGGAGAAACCCGCGCTCCCGCTCGCCCGGTGGCGGGCGCGCGGATTGGTCCACGAGATCGGTGTCGCGGATCTGCGGCTCGACGAGCAGGAGGCCGAGGCCCTGCTCCACGCCGCGGGCGTGCACCTGGACGCCGACGAGCTTGCTGAGCTGACCGACCACACGGAGGGCTGGCCTGCCGGCCTGTATCTCGCAGCGCTGTCGTTGCAGGCGGGAGCGCCGAGCTCGGCGAGTGGCCGGGCGTTCGCGGGCGACGATCGCTTCGTCTCGGAGTACTTCCGCTTCGAGCTGCTCTCCCGCCTCCCACCGGCCGAGGCGCGGTTTCTGCAGTACACGTCGGTGCTCGATCGCATGTGCGGCCGGCTTTGTGACGCCGTCCTGCAGACGACGCGGTCCGCCGACACGCTTCGGGCGCTCGAGCGCACGAACGGGTTCGTCGTGCCGCTTGACCGCAACGGCGAGTGGTATCGCTATCACCACCTGTTCGCCGAGCTTCTGCGCAAGGAGCTCGAACGCAGCGAGCCCGACGTGGCGCGGGAGCTCAACCGCCGGGCGATGGAGTGGTGTCTCGCCAACGACATGACCGAGGCGGCCATCGTCTACGGTCACGCCGCAGGTGAGACGGACACCGTCGCCGGCCTCCTCGACGCGGTGGCGCTACCGCTCTACTACGACGGCCGTATCGACACCCTGGAGGAGTGGCTGTCGTGGTTCGGCGACGAGGAGCTCGCGCAGTATCCGGCGCTCGCCGTCATTGGCGGGTGGGTGCGGCTGCTGACCGGACGGCCGGCAGAGGCCGAGCGCTGGCTTGCGCTTGCCGAGGGGGCGACGTCGCGGATTCCGCTCTCGGACGGCAGCGCCACGATCGAGCCTTGGGTCGCCCACCTGCGCGCCGGCCTGATGCCCGACGGTGTCGAGCAGGGCATGGCCGACGCCGATCTCGCGCTGGCTGAGCTGTCGTCGCAGAGCGGTTGGAGGCCGGTCGCGTTCGCGGTCCGAGGCGTCGCGCGTGCGCTGCTCGGGATCACGGAACCTGCGATGGCCGACCTCCGGGACGCGATCGAGTCGGGGCTGGCGTTCGGCTCAGTCGACGTCGTCTACTTCGCCTACGCGCAGCTCGCGCTCCTCGCGGCCAAGCGCGCCGACTGGCGCGAGGCAGGCCAACACGCACAGGCGGCACAGGCGCACGTCGACGCGTCTGGCCTCGGCGACTACTCCTCGAGCGCGATCGTGCATGTGACGACCGCGCGCGTCGCACTCCACGAGCGCCGAACCGAGGACGCCCGCGCGGCGCTCTCACGCGCCCATCGGTTGCGGCCGCTGCTCGACCACGGCGTCCCGTGGCTGACCATCCAGGTCGGGCTCGAGCTCACGCGCGCCCATCTCGCCCTCGCCGACCCCGGCGCCGCCCGCACCGTGCTCACCGAGACCGAACAGGTACTCGAGCTCCGTCCCCACATGGGATCACTGGTCGACGACGCACGGGAGCTGCGGGCCCGCGTCGAGGCGACCACCGGGTCATCCGGCGCCTGGGCGATGAGCCTGACGGGCGCGGAGCTGCGACTGCTGCCCTACCTCGCGACCCATCTCACGTTCCCGGAGATCGCGAGCCGGCTGTTCATCACGCGCAACACCGTCAAGACCGAAGCCGTCTCGCTCTATCGCAAGCTCGGCGCCTCGTCGCGTAGCGAGGCGATCGCCCGTGCCGTCGAGGTCGGGCTGCTGGAGAGCTCGATCTACCCGCCGGCGGCGAATCTCACCCCGGCAGGGTGACGCTCCGGCGGCCCGAACCCGCTCAGATATCGGCATGCCAATCGACGAGCACAAACAGCACCTACGTCGGCTCGCAGTCCACGACGAGGCCCTCATCGACCAGATCACTGTCGGGGGCAGCTCGTTCGCGACCTCGGTCATCGACGAGCGCACCGCGGCGCTGGTGCGCGTCGCCGCAACCGTCGCTGTCGACGCGGCCCCGTCCTCGTTCCAGCACGCCGTTTCGCTCGCGCTCGCAGCCGGCGCGACGAGCGAGCAGGTCGTCGCCATCCTGGAAGCCGTGACCCCCGTAACGGGCGCCTCGCGAGTCGTGCAATCCGCCCCGAAGATCGCGCTCGCGCTTGGCTACGACGTCGACGCCGCGCTCGAGCGACGCGACGTCTGAGCCGTAACCAGGCTCACGCGCGTGGCCCGCCGAGTTCGGTTCCGTCGTAGTCGTACCGCGGCACGGGAAGATCCGCCGCGTTCATCGCCCACGAATGCCCGTACGCCTCGAAGCCGGAGATCATCGGCGGCGGGAACGTCGGGTCGGCAAAGCCGCCGACTGCGACGCCGACGACGTCCGGCGCGACCGGGATGTCCCAGTACACGGTTGAACCGCACTCAGGGCAGAAGTGATACGTGGCACCCCCGCTGTCGCAGGAGCGAAACTCGGCCGGCCCGCCGCCCTCGACGGGAAACGCCCACGTCGTCGACTCGCCTTCGATCGTCACCTGCTTCCGCGGAATCCGCGCCTGCACGCTGAGCACGCTGCCCGTCTTCCGCTGGCACTCGTAGCACTGGCACAGTGATATGCGCTCCGGGTCGGGCCCCTCGTACGTCAGGCTGAGCTTGCCGCAACGGCAGGAAGCCTTGCGCGTCGCCATTGTCGCTCCCATCTGCAGTGTCTGACCAGAACGCGAGTATCGGCCGGGGCGCAGGGGCCCTCCTCACCCCGATGGCATGAAATGCCTGCACGAGGACCGGGGCTCTCGGGACCTCATCAGACTCTCGCTTCAACGGGTGCGCCGCTGCTGCTTTCGAAACATGTTGCCGCGAGCGACGACGCACTGCTGACCATTGGGCACCGGAACGCATTCCAGTGCCCAAATCCACCAGAAAAGAACGCAATTTGCGGTCATCGAGCTGTTGCGGTTCGGCCGCGAGAACCCGCTCAATTACAGGCATTGCGCGGCTGTTAGAGACATTCCGACCCGCGACTGAAAATCGTGGTGTCCCCGGTTCGAGTCCGGGTCTCGCCATACCCAAACGCGCATGAGCGCCCGATCCTCTAGTAAGTGGCGGGTGGCGAGTGGTCCCGCGATTGGGACACCGATGAGGACACGGGTCGCTTCGGCCGAGTCGGCGCGCACGGCGGCGTTCCAGTCATGTGGCGACATCACGCGGTCGTTCGAGACCAAGGGAACATGACTCCCGACAGTGGGCCGTATCCGGCGTGGTCGTTCCTCTGCGGTGTTGTCCGCCCCGGTAGAGATGGGAGACCGTGCCCGGTCGGCGTCGCTCGCCGGCTTGCGCCAGTGTCTGCTATCCGGCGCGCGACGCCTGCGTGTCGTTCCGAGCGGGCGTAAGCTGGGCAGGCGGAGACGCCCGCGTCCGTGGAAGGAGCAGCCAGCAGCTTCCGGCGCGCCGTGTCGGCTGCTGCTCAGATTCGTCCAACGCGGTAGCGAGGCTGAAGCCTGCGCGACCGGCAATCACGCGAGAGGACTAGACGCCGGCGGGGCCGCTAAGCGCGGGCGTGCGCCGTCTGGAAGGCGCACGCCCGCTGCCGACTTCGCGTTCGCACCGTGACCCGCGATGACCTGCCGCGACTGACCGGTGGCTGCGCTCGGATCGCGTCGCGCTGGTGGGGACGGTCCGACCGGCGCGGCCAAGCGCGCTGCGCGCTCGAACTACCGTGCGGCGGTCACGATCGCGTCAGTCGCACCCGCAGCGTCGTGCTCTTGCCGCTGGCGCCGCTGTTGTGGTCCATCGGCTTGAGCTGCAGCGTGACGCCGACCTTCTTGCCGTGCCGCAGAGCCGTCCTGATGTGGTGGTTGACCCGGCTGGGCAGCTTGGCGTGCAGGTGACGGCGTCCGGTCACCGTGGCGAACACCCGGTAGCGGGCGTAACCCGGCTTGCCGGCGATCCGGACCTGCGTGCTGTAGCCGAGCTTGCAGGTGCGGCTGCAAGCCGCGGTGAACGCGATCCCGGCGCCGCTGAAATGCTGCCGGTGGGCGGCTGAGGCGCGCAGCGTCGGCGGCAGGCCCGCCTCGGTGACGTAGATGGTCCCGTCCTGGCCGACGGTGATGCCGGACGCGCCGGCGACCGCGCCGGGCGTCGTGACGGGGGACTGGTCGCCGGTCTCGGGGTCGACGGCGATGACGCCGCTGGTGGAGTCGGCGACGAGCAGGTCACCGGCCGGGTTGAGCGCGATGCCTTGCGGGGTGGTGAGCTGGCCGCCGCTGGTCAGGGTTCCGGTGACGCCCGTGTAGGGGTCGAGCTCGGCGATCTTGCCGGGCTGGGCGACCAGCAGCTCACCGCCGGGGGTGGCGGCGATGCCGCTGATCGGCGTGCAGCCGAAGTTCTTGGTCAGGGTCTGGGCGCCGGTGGTGAGGTTGACGGCGATCACGTAGCTGCCGCCGCCCTCGGCCTGATCGCACGAGGAGGAGGCGGTCGTGTACATGGTGTTGCCGGCGACCGCCCCGAACTCGGGCACGACGTCGTAGGTGTCGTAGAGGCCGCCGGAGGAGACGACGGTCGGCGCGCTGCCGGTGAGGCTGAGGACGCGGTCGGTGTCGAGCGCGTACAGGGACGAGCCGGAGGCGACCACGGACATCGGGAACGGGGTGGAGGCGACGGGCGTGATGGCGAAGCCGGGGGCGGTCAGCGAGTAGATGCCGGCGCCGCGAGGGCTGGGGCCGAGCGGCCCCTGGTTGGCGACATAGAGCGTGCCGGTGGGGCTGATGGCGATGCCGCCGAGCTTCGTCCAGGGGGCGCCGCCGGCGAGCGAGGTGACGGTGCCGGTGGTCGGGTTGATCTGGGCGACCCGCGGGTTGCTCGGCGTGGCGGCCGACGCTGAGGCGGGCACGGCGACGGCGGCGAGGCCGACCGCGGCCGCGCACAGCCAGCGCCGTGTCTTCGGGGAGGGGGAGTGGAGGGTCTTCATAACTGGGCACGATCCCGCCCGCGCGCCCGCGCGTCGTCAGTACCGAGCTACGGCACCGGCGGGTCGCGCGCTACGTAGTCGTGGCAACCGGAAAGGTCAGTACAGCCCGACCGACGGCGCGCGCGCAGCTCTGACGCACAATCAACCTGAAAGCAGCTACCTGAAGCAGCCCCCATGGGCACCACAGCTCGCGGCAGCCCCGCAGCGCCAGCGCCAGACGCAACAGACTGCTGCCTTCTCTTTGATCGTGTGCGATTCGTCAAGGGCCTCCCGGCGGGTCGGTGACGCGGGGTGCCGGTCGCGGTGGAGGTGGGCTCATTTCTCTTTCGGCGCTCGGGTCGGCGCAGAGTGTTCGTGGGAGCTGTCTCGGCTTCTCAATTCCATGCGGGGCCGTCAGGCGGCCAGAAAGCAACGGGAGCTTGCCGAGACAGGGTCGGGCCGGCGCGGGGCGGCGGGCTTGAACGGTTGTTGGCGGGACAGGACGTGCCAGGCGGCGATCAGGATCTTGCGCGCGACGGCGGCCTTGGCCGGGTTCTTGCCGGCCCGCTGCGCGAGGTCGCTGTAGAGCTGGTGCCACGGGTTCGAGGGTCGCCAGGCGTGTTGGGCGGCCTCGACGGCGGCCCAGCGCAGCGTCCGCGAGCCGGCCTTGGAGAGCGCGCCGGTGCGTGAGCGGTCGCCGGACTGGTTGATCTTCGGGGCCAGACCGGCGTAGCCGATCAGCTTGCGCGGCGAACTGAAGCGCGCGACGTCGCCGATCTCCGACGCCAGCGTGAGCCCGAGCAGGTCGCCGATGCCCGGGATCGTGTCGAGCAGGATCACGCGCGCGTCGGCGCGCGCGAGCGGACGCAGCTCGTGGTCGATCGGAGTGATGCGCGCGTCGAGCAACTCGATCACGGCCAGCGCTTCGGCGATCGAACGTCGCCAGACCGCGGGCATCCCCTGCCGTTCGAGCAGCGTCATCGCATCCGGACCGCGCAGTCGCCGCAGCGAGATGCGCAGACCCCATTGCGTCTGCAGACCGAAGATCCGGTTCATCGCCGAGGCGCGCATCCGGACCAGGTGCGTCCGCCGCCGCAGCCGCTCGCGCAGCGCCCGGTCCTCCAGCGGCGGGACCCACAGCTCGGGCACCAGATCGCGACGGGCGAGCTCGGCCAGCACGCGCGCGTCGACCTTGTCGGTCTTGCACGCCAGCGGCGCGACATCACGGACCTTGCGCGCGTGCGCGATCTGCACACGCCAGCCCGCCGCGGCGAGCGGTGCGCACGAATGAGGCCGATCGACCGGCGCGCTGCTGCTTCCGTGGGAGCGGTCGTGTCCGGTGAGCCCGGTCGCACGCTCGCTCGGGACGGCGAGCAGGAGCGCACGTCGCGACGGCGCTTCGCGAGCAATGGAGCACACTCAGCGAGTTTCCGGTCGGCGAGGGCGCCTCCATCGGCCCGGCGCCGGCGCGGCACGTGACCGCAGCCGGGCCATTAGGACACGAGCGGTACTTCGTGGGCAACACTTCCGAGAATTGCATGCAATCTGCGGACTTCGCGGTTGCGGCCCTCGGAACCAAGACCGGCGTTCCTGCAGGACTTCTCACACGTGCGAGAGTTGCGTCCAACCGTCTGAAAATCGTGGTGTCCCCGGTTCGAGTCCGGGTCTCGCCATCCGCAATCCCGCCTGTCTGCGGGATTTTCTCTTTTCCGGTACCATTCGCCGCGCGCCGATCGCCGTCCCGAATCGGAGATGAAGAGGAGATGGCCGGCGGAAATCGCGCGCCGCGGTCCGCTGCGTTCCTGAGAACCCGCACTGACACGTCGTTCCGGAGCGGATTCGAGCGGAGGCGACCACGACTTCCCCGTCGTGGTCGATTCGGTACGTGTCGGGCCTCGTCCATGTGTAGACGAGGTTGCGCTCGGCCAGCGATCTTGGAGATCGCCCGACTTGATGACGTAGCCGGCGACTACGGCTCGTCGGACGGGGCTCCGGCGACGAGGTCGCCGAACTGCCGCTGCGCGCGCACGAGCGGCCGCGTTGCGACAGGCGACAGGACGATTGCGACGGCGGCGGCGGCCGCCCACACGGACGCCGTTGCGTCGAGCCCGAACGGGCGGACGCCGATGACGACGAGAGCACCAAACGCGCACGAGCAGACGGCGGCGTCGAACGAAAGCGGCCCTCATCTCGCCAGTAGACGTCCTCGAGCCGGACCCAGAGCGCGAACTCGTCGATCGCGAGGCCCGCACCGACCCCGAACCCGATCGCCACGAGATGCCACCACGGCGCCTCCAGCGGTGTCACAAAGGCCAGGAAGCCGGACAGGATCATCAGGCAGACGCCCACACGAGGTGATGCAGGTGGACGCCGCCGGATTGGACACCGCCCGGCCCCACGAGACGCTGCGCGTGAGCCGGGCGCTGGTCCTGATCGCCAGGAAGGAGAGCAGGAAGGGCACCAGCACGACGACCGCCGCACCCGGACCGGGATGCAGGCGGTCGCCGAGGAGATCGATGTCGACGAGCTTCACGAGATGAAGCGCAGATGCTTGACGTGGGCGCTGGTGCCGGCGCCGCGATCAGCCGGCGGTCGGCGGCATGAAGGCGGCGGTGTAGGTGATCGTGACGGTGGTCGGCACGTCGGCGCCCTGCAGCTTGCACGTGAAGCGCGCCACCGAGGCGTTCATGCTGCCGTCCAGCACCGGCACGCAGCGGAAGCCCTGGCTCCGGTACGGCTTCTGGATCTGGTTGTTGACGCCCTTGCGGACGACCTTCTGGACCGTCGAGCGGTTGTACCAGCTGCGCACGCTCGAATCCGGGTTCTTGACGACGACCTTCGCGCGGACGACGTCGCCGCCGCCGGCGAGGATCCCATCGTTGACGCGGATGTGGTAGACGGAGGTCCGCGTCGTCGTGGTCGTGGTCGTCGCGGCCTGCGCGGCGGGAACTGCGGCGCCGGCGCTGACCACGGCGATGAGTGCGGCTGCGACTGCGTTCCTGGAGATGGACATGGTGGGCTCCTTGTGTGGGGAGGTGGTTGGGATGGATCCAGCGTCGGTCATCCGGGCCACCGCGTCAGCCGTAGCGCGTTACGGCTCTCGCGGGCGAGCGGTACGTAGGAGCCGCGTCCCCTTCGCACCTTTGCGCCGGCGTCGCGGGACGATTGGCGTCGGTGAGTGGACCCAGGGCGGGCATCCGCCGCGACGCTCGTGGACGGAGCGTGGCCCCTCGTCGGGCGCGACGCCGAGCTCGAGGACATCGCCCGCGCCCGGCTCGATGCCCAGTGTCGGGGCGTCGTGGTCAGCGCGGCCGCCGGTGTCGGCAAGTCGCGACTCGCCCGCGAGGCCTTCGCGGCGGCCGAGCGTGACGGCGCGCTCGTCGACTGGTCAGCGTCGATGACGCGCAGCTCCTCGATCCCGTCTCAGCTGCGCTGGTCCTGCACCTCACGAACACCGCGAGCGCGTTCGTCATCGCCACGGTGCGGTCCGGCGAACCGTGCCCGGACGCGATCGTCTCGCTGTGGAAGGACGCCGGGGCGCGCCGGATCGAGCTCCAGCGCCTCAGCGACGGGGCCGTCGCGACGCTCGTGGAGTCCGCGCTCGGCGGCCCTGTCGAGCACGCGGCGCTGAACTGGATCGTCGAGAGCAGCCGGGGCAACGCGCTCTACGCGCGTGAGCTGGTCTCGTCCGCCGTTGATGCCGGGACGCTTGCGCAGTCGCGCGGGCTGTGGCAGCTCTGCGGCACGCCGGGGGTGACCGGTCCGCTCATCGAGCTCGTCTCGCGGCGCATGGCCGGGCTCGGCGGCGACGAGCGCGGCGCCGTCGAGCTGCTCGCCGTCGGAGAGCCGCTGACGCTAGGCGAGATCGGCGCGCTCAGCGACTACGGCGCGCTCGTCGAGCTCGAGACGCGTGGTCTCCTGGTCGTCGAGCCCAGCGGCGACACGGTCCGCCTGGCGCATCCGCCGCCGCCCGGGCGGCAACCTTGGCGGGCGATCCCGAGCTCGGCGTGCAGCTGGCGGAGCCGGCGTTCGCCGATGGCGCCGGCCTGCCGGCCGCGCTGGTGCTCGCCCGCGCGCACACGGTGCGCAAGCAGTACGACGACGCCGAGCGCGTGCTCGCCGCGGCCGCCGGCGACGTCGCAGTCGACGACGCCGGCATCGACTACCTCGAGCAGCGGGCGCACGTTCTCTTCTAGGGCCTGAGCCGCCGCTCCGAGACCAAGACGCTGCTCGAGTCGGCGCGTGAGTGGTCGCAGGACCCGCATGGCGGCGCCGACTGCAGCCACTGAGCGTCGCCTACGCCGCGCTCCACGAAGGGTTCGCGGGCTCGATCGACACCCTCGCGGAACTGGTGGCCGACTCGGACCTCGACCCGCGGACGCGGCGCATGGCCGAGCGCCGGCTCGCGCTGTCGCTGTTCTTCTCCGGACGGATGCGGAAGTCGTACGCGCTCGCGCGCGAGGTCCGGCCGGCCGTCCCGCTCGACGGCTACAGCGACGCGCTCGCTCTCGGCCTCTGGCGGCTGCTGGGCTTCGAGAGCGGCGACAGCGTCGCGGAGCTCGAAGCCACGATGACGCTGACGCTGCGCGAGGCGGTCCGGGCGAACGACCACGAG
Source organism: uncultured Solirubrobacteraceae bacterium (assembly GCA_963835525.1). GTDB lineage: Bacteria > Actinomycetota > Thermoleophilia > Solirubrobacterales > Solirubrobacteraceae > DASSUW01. Next base: position 716,217 of record CAWIFM010000003.1, on the reverse strand, counting down.
GCTGCCTGGCACGCGGCGTTCAGCCTCGGGTACACGCGCTTCCTCGGCGGCCGCTACCGCGACGCCGCGCGCTGGTACGAGGAGGCCGAGCTGCACTTCGAGGTCCACGACACGTTCGGCACGTTGATCCACGTCCGCGCGCTGCGCGTCGGCGTTGATGTCTTCACCGGCGACCACGATGGGACGGCGGCGTCGCTCGCGCGCCTGCACGCGACGCTCGGCGGCCGCGAGCCTCTCGAGCCAGGCCGCATACGTCGCCCGCGCCGAGGGATGGGCCGCGCGCGTGAAGGGCGGCCCGGCCGCCGCCGAGCGGTTCCTGCGCGGCGCCGCCGAGGTCGCGTACATGCCCGCGCTCGCCGCGCCGCTCGTCTACGAGGCGCTGCGTGCGGGGCGCCGGCGCCGAGCGGCTGCTGAGCGCCGCCGACGAGCTGAGTCCGCAGATGCCGGCGTACGGCATCCAGCTGGCGTACGAGGCGCTGCGCACCGGTGCCGCCACCGGCAACGCGGCGGCGCAAATCGCCGCGCTCGCCCGCCGCTGCGACGGACGACTGAACACCGCCTACGCCGCGCACGCCGCCGCGCTCGCAGCCCGCGACGGCAACGGGCTTCTACAGGCCGCCGAGCAAATGTCGGCGATCGGCGCGCTGCATTACGGGATGGAGGCGGCGATTGCCGCGTCCGAGGCGTTCCTGCGCGACGGCCGAGAGGACTCGGCGCGCCGCGCGGCCGCGCGAGCGCGCGAGCTGCACGTCCCCGGGCAGGGCATGGAGTTCCCCGGGATCGACGGACTCGACTCGGCTGCGACCGGGCTCACACGGCGCGAGGCGCAGATCGTCGCGCTCGCCGCGCGCGGCCTCACCAACGCGCAGATCGCCGAGCAGCTCGTGCTGTCGGTCCGGACCGTCGAGACGCACGTCTACCGCGCGATGCAGAAGCTAGGCGTCAGCGACCGCCACGACCTCTGAGCAACCTGGCCAGCCCCGCCGGCTGCTCCAGCGGCAGCATGTGACCGACGCCCTCGGCGAGCGCGAATGGCGCGTGGATCTCGGACGCCGTGGCGCGGAGTCCGGCGGCCTCTGCGACTGAGTCCCACTCCGCGGCCACGATTCGCACGGGCACGCCGCTTGCCGAGAGGGCGGGTACGCCGTCGAAGCCGGCGATGAACCGGAACGCCGCCGCCATCACGCTCGGGCGCACGGCCGCCAGCCGCTCGCGCGCGTATCGCACGCCCGGCTCGTCGCGCGCGACCGCTTCACGCGTGAACCAGCGCGCGATCGCCGCCTCGGCGATCGCCGCCATGCCGCCGGACGCGATCGCGTCCGCCGCCTGCGCGAACGGCGGATACGGCTCGAGGCGGCAGCACACGAGGGTCACCGACGCGGCGCGCGCCGCATGCCGAGCGGCGAAGGTGGCGGCCACCTGGCCGCCGAACGAGTGACCGACGACGTGTGCCCGGTCGATCCCGTGGTCGGCGAGGACGCCCACGAGGTCGTCGGCCAGCGCGTCATAGCTCGCGGGAAGATCTTCGGCGGCGGCCACGCCGTGACCGCGCAGGTCGTAGGTGATGCAGCGGACGCCGGGGAGCTCCGCGACAAGGGGCCGCCACGACCGCCGGTCGAGGGGCGTGCCGTGGACGAACACGACGGGCGCCTGGTGCACGGAACTCATGACCATCACGGTCCCACCGAGCCGCGAGTTTGTCATACGTAGGCGACTACGCAAATCGCGGCCCTACGCTGATCCCGGGGCCCGGGATGCCGTAGTCGCGTACTGATGACACGCCGCGGCAGCGGGCGGAAGCTGGCGCCAGCAACCGACCCAAGGAGCACACCGATGCCCAAGCACCTCCGCGCCGCCTCGATCGCCGCCGCCTCGCTCGCGGCCATCGCCGTGGCCGCCCCCGCGGCCAACGCCGCTCAAGCACAGGACCTCTACGTCGCCTCGGCCAACAGCGGCAGCCTGACCCGAACCCACACATCCGGCGTCTACCGGCTGATGATGGCGCAGCCCGGCTCATCGGTCACCACGTTCACCGACCACCCGGCGCGCTCGGCCTCGTCCCTGAGCACGCGCAAGTTCGTCCGCGACTGGGCCGCTGCGGGTTTCAGGGCGGATCCGCCCAACGCCGCGCTCGTGGTCGACGACGAGCCGTCCACGGCCGACGTCTACACGTTCGAGCTGTCCCGGCCGCGGATGGACAAGAACGGTCGCCTGGTCTTCCGCGCCAAGCGGATCGGCCCGCCGACCAGCGGCGCGCTGGAGCAGTTCGCCAAGCGCGCCGACCGGCCGCAGACCGGCCGCTTCCACCGCTCGAGCCTGTTCGTCGACGCCGGCTCCCAGCAGCTGCCGGTGGAGGTGAAGGTGAGCGGCCTCGCCGCGGGCCAGGTCATCCGCCTGGGCTTCGACCAGCCCATCGACATCCAGCCCTCTGCGCTCGTGACGCCGTCCGTCCAGGTCTCCGGCGCCGCCGGACTCGACGTGGACACCACCGGCCTGATCATCGTCGGCACTCAGGGGACGCTCGCGAACGGGATATACGACATCGGCGTCGACGGCACGTCGCTGTCCGGCACCGCCACCATCCCGGCGGGTGCGTCGGTCACCGTCTCCGTCAACCACGGCCCGGCGCAGCCGATCTCCAGCGGCGCGTTCAAGGTCGGCTGAAGCTCATGAAGGCCGGCTCTACGGGCCGGCTCTCCCGAGGCGTGAACGCGATGACCGCGGAGTCGAGCCGACCGCCACTTCAAGCTGCCGACCGGCACGACATCGTGCGCGTCCACAACGGCCAACGGTTCCGGATCCGAGTCAACCGATAGAACCGATACAGCTCCGGCCGGGCCGCCCCGCGTCCCGGCCGGAGCTCACGCCGGTCGCTGACCCTGAGCTTCTGCATCGCGCGGTAGAGATGCGTCTCCACCGTGCGCACGGACAGCACGAGTTGATCGGCGATGTCCACGTTGCTCAACCCGCGCGCGGCGAGCGCCGCGATCTGCGTCTCACGGCGCGTGAGCTCGGTCACCGTCGCGTCGAGACTGTCGATGACCGGCGGCTCGGTGCCCTGGCGCGGGACATGCAGATCGCGCGCGCGAGCCGCCGCCCGGCGGGCGTCTAGCGCCATTCCCCGTCGCGCCGCGTCGGCGCGTGACGGCCGCCGGGCCACTAGGACACGAGCCGTCTGCTGTGGCCACCACTGCCGACAACTTCATGCAATTTCCGGACTTGGCAGCTGTTGGCCGTGGCCGGCCGAAACCCGCGTTCTTTACGGGAGTTTCGACGGCGTTCGAGCGTTACGCGCAACTGTCTGAAAATCGTGGTGTCCCCGGTTCGAGTCCGGGTCTCGCCATTCTTCGAATTTGACCGCGAGAGCGTCGGATACGCTGCGCCTTCCGATGCCCGGCATGCTGGCCGCACGGCTGAACAACTCGGTCCGTCTCGTCCTCAAGCCCGAGGACGTGACCTGAACCGCGGCGCGGCCTCGTTCGTCCGCCTCGGCCGGGCGGCGGCGGTGGCCTCGGGGCCGGCCGAGGTCGTCGACTTCCTTCTTCCGCTGTGGGCGGCCGCCGAGCTCGGAGCATCGCCGGCGACCATCGGCGTCATCGTCGCGGTGGAGTCCGTGGTCTCGCTCGTCGTCCGACCCGTCGCGGGAGTGCTGGCCGACAAACATGACCGCAACCTCGTCGCCGCCGCAGGTGCGGCGCTCGCGGCCGGGGCGTTGGTCATCTACGCCCTGGCATCCGACGTCGCGGCCGTCGGCGTCGGGGCGGCGCTCGGCGGCGCCGGCGGCTCGTTGTTCTGGGTCGCCGTGCACGCCGACGTGGGCCAGCGGCTCGACGAGGACCCGAGCGCGTATGCCCGGCTGCTCTCCCGCGAGCAGCTCGGCTCGGTGATCGCCTTCGTGATCGCCCTGTCGCTGCTGGGACCGCTCGGCTACCGCGCGCTCTTCTGGGTCGGCGCGGCAGCGTACCTGGTCGCTCTCGCGTTGCTGATCGGCCGCCGCCGGGCGGAGCATCAGCAGCGCGCCGCCACGGGCGAGCGCGGCGCGGGCCTGCGCTCCGTGGGCGGGGTGCTCGCGCCGGTCCTGGCCGTCACGGCCCTCACCGCCGGCATCGAGTACAGCCTCGGCCTGCTGCTCATCCTCCACCTCCAGTCGGCCTTCGACCTCGATCCGCAGACGATCGCGCTGCTCTTCTTCCCGGGGGCGATCCTGCTCGTCGTGCTGCCGGAGCGGGCGTTCGAGGTCGCGACCCGCCTGGGCCGTCGGCGTTCGCTGATGGTCTCGCTGATCGCCGGCGCGGTGTTCGCGGGATCGCTTGCGTTGGTCGACACGCCGCTGGTCGTGGCGCTCATGTGGACCCTGTGTGCGGCGTGCCTCGCGGCTGCCGTGCCGGTCGAGCAGGCGACGGTGGCGATCGCGTCACGCGGAAGCCTGGGTCGCGGAACGAGCCTTCATCAAGCGGCCGTGCTGCTCGGAACCATCGTCATCACACCCTCCCTCGCGGCCGCCTACGGAGCGCTCGGGTGGCAGGCGGCATGCGCGATCATCGCGGTGGGCCTCGTCACGGGCGCCGCACTCGTCCCGCTTGCGCTGCGTACGCTCGGGCTGCCTGATGAGCTCGCTCCGAAAGCTTGACCGACACTGGCGCCCTCGATAGCGTGGCCGACGATTCGGTGCGACTGACAGCCAAGGACGTCACGATCGAATGGACGCCCCAGAGGGGGCTGCTGCTCGACGTTCTTCGTGCTGAGATCGAAGGCTCGCTCAGTCCCGGCGAGCGGTGTCTTCGGGTCGCCGTCGTCAGCAGCTGCGAAGGGATCGTCCAGTGCGAGTACGACCTCCTGGAGGGTCCCGGGGCCCAGGCGGTGGAGTCGGTCTTCCGCTTTCGGAAGCGGATCGAACCGGCAGCAGGCGAGTTCAACGTGGCGCTCGTCGTCCCCACGGGAATCGGCTGTGCGATCGGCGGCGAGGCCGGCGACGCGACCCCCGCCGCTCGTCTGCTCGGCAGCGTCTGCGACCGGCTCGTGCTCCACCCCAACGTCGTCAACGCATCCGATCTCAACGAGATGCCCGAGAACGCGGTGTACGTCGAGGGCAGCGTGCTCACGCGCTTGCTGATGGGGACCGTCGCGCTCCGACCGGTGCGGCAGAACCGCCTCCTCGTGGCGATCGAGAGCTCGCCCGACCCGATGATCACGGACTGCACCGTCAACGCGGCCACCGGGGCGGCGGCGGTGCTGGGCCTCGACATCGGCGCGATCGTCCAGTTCCCAGAACCGCTCGACATGGAGATGTTCGTCTCGACGGGTGGCCGGGCCACCGGTGAGATGCAGGCGCTCGAGCCGCTGGTCGAGATGATCCGGACGTTGAGTGACGAGGTAGGCGCCACCGCCGTCTCGATTCACTCCGCGATCGGGGTCCCCGGAGACACCAACGAGTTCATCATCAGCTACTTCCAGGACGACGGCGGCATGGTCAACCCGTGGGGCGGCGTCGAGGCGATGCTCACGCACGCGGTCGCGGGGCTCCTGAACGTCCCGGTCGCCCACGCTCCGATGGTGGAGTCGCGCGACGAGTGGGCGCTGGACGTCGGCATGGTCGATCCGCGCAAGGCGGCCGAGGCGGCTTCGCGGGCGTACCTCTTCTGCACGTTGAAGGGGTTGCACCGCAGCCCGCGCATCGTTCCGCTGGCGACTGGTGCACCGCTTGCCGGCGACCTGGCGGCCGAGCACGTGGATTGCCTGGTCGTGCCGGACGGGTGCGTGGGCCTGCCGGTGCTCGCAGCGGCCGAGCAGGGGATCACGATCATCGAGGTGGCCGAGAACACGAACGTGATGCGCAACGACATGCGCAGCCTGCTCCCGGAAGGTGCCACGATCCACCGCGTGCGGAGCTACCTCGAGGCGGCAGGTCTGATCGCCGCCCTGCGCGCTTCCATCGCTCCGGGATCGCTGCAACGGCCCATGTCGGTCCCGTTCCGTGAATGGGATTCGCAGACGCGCGAGGCGCGACCGCATGCCGGGGGCGTGCACGGGCTCCCGCTTGGTCCGTGAGCCGGGCCGGCGCTTGCGGCTAGCGACCCCTTCCCAGCGCCCACTCCAGCACCGCCAGGGCACCGAACATCTTGTGCTGCGCCTGGCGGAACGCGATGCTCTGCGGACCGTCGAGCACCGCCGCGTCGACCTCCTCACCACGGTGCGCCGGGAGGTCGTGCATGAAGCGGGCGTCCGGATATCTCGCCATGAGCTCGATGCTCGCGCGGAACGGCGCGAACAGGGTCCGCCAATCCGGATCGGGCTTGCTGGTCCCGGTCGTCTGCCAGCGGGTGGTGTAGACGACGTCCACGGCGTCCGGCAGGTCCTCGACGTCGTGTCGCTCTGACAGCGTCGCTCCCGACCTGTCCGCCGATGTCCGCCCGGCGGAGGTGACCTCGTCGCTCAATCCGAACCCGGGCGGTGTGCGGAAGTCGAGCTGAACGCCGGGAAACCTGGTCAGCGCCAGACAGAGAGAGGCCGCGGTGCTGTTCCCCTCTCCGACGTAGAGGAGCCGGATCCCGTCACAAGTGCCGAACCGCTCGGCGATCGTCGAGCCATCGGTGATCGCCTGGGTCGGATGCTCTTGCAGCGACATCGCGTTGATCACCGACATCGAGCGCTGGTCGGCCAGCTCGCGGAGCTCGCGCGCATCGGCGCCGGTCCTGATGACCAGCGCGTCGAGCATTCCCGAGAGCACGCGCGCGGTGTCGCCGATCGACTCGCCTGTCTTCTCCTGCAGGTCGTTGGGCCCGTAAGCGATCAGGTGGGCGCCGAGCCGCAGGGCCGCGGTCGAGAACGCCGTGCGCGTCCGCGTCGAGGTGATCTTGAAGTAGGTGGCGACGATCCTGCCGGTGGCGCCGCGCCACGGCTCGGCTGTCCCCGCCGCGTGGGACCGCGCTCGCTCGACCAGGCCGCGGAGCGTCTCGGAATCCACGTCCTCGATCGAGATCAGGTGGGCCGCGCTCATCCCGTTGCGTACTCGGCGACGGCCGCGGCGACCGCGATGTCGCAGACACCCAGCCCGAAGGGATTGACGACCGTGGGACCGGACGCGGGCGGGACGTCGCCGGTCAGGAAGTCGGCGAGATTGCCGGCCACGCACGGAGACCGCTCGCCGGAGCGGTTGACCGCGCCGTCGCGGATCAGGCGGCCGAGCGGCCTGCGCGTGTCGCTCACCACCATCTCCAGATCGTCGACGACGATCCGGCCTGCCGCGAGGAACACGTCGTCGCACAGGTCGGCCAACGAGACGTTGACGACGAGGGCCGAGTCCGCGACCCACTCGTACGGCACATAGGACTGCTCTGCCGTAGTGGTCAGGACGAGCACGTCAGCGGAGCGCGCCAACTCGCGTACCGAGCCGGCGACGCTCACCTCGACGCTCGAAGCCTCGAGATCGGCGCGAAGCGCCTCGGCCCGGCTCGAGACCCGATCGTTGAGGAGCAGGCCACGAAGCCGGGGCAGGCGTGGGACGAGGGCGTCGACGTGAGCGCGTCCCAGGGGCCCGCAGCCGACGATGCCGAGGGTCTCGGCCTGCCCGGCGAAGCTGGTGGCGGCCAAGCTGGACACCGCGGCGGTCCGCATGGCGCTGATGGCCGCTCCCTCCATCACGACCCGCGGCCGGGCGGACTCCGCGTCGAACAGGACGATCAGCGCGCTCGCGCGCGGCATCCCGGCGGCGGGGTTGGACGGATTGCCGTTGACGATCTTGACGCCGACCCCCTGCGGCACGCGCGCCGGCAGGCAGATGCTGCGCGCTGACGCGCCGGTCGGGGTCGACCAGGCCAGGTAGGCCTCCTCGGGCAGGATCGTGCGGCCCGCGCGATGGTCCAGCAGCACCTGGCGCACCAGGGCGACCACGTCGACCTGACGCAATGCGCGATCGACGTCCTCGTGGTCGAGAAACGAGATCCTCGCTGCGGCCGGAGCTTTGCCGGCTAGCTCGCGGCCGACCGCCACCGGCTCGATCCGGGGTCGACCGCGTCTGCGGATCCGAGCACCGCCTCGATCCAGGCGGGGTTGTAGATGGTCTCGGCGTAGTCGTCGCCGGCGTCGGCAGAGATGCACACCGGCCGCCGGATGTCCCCGCGTCTATGCAACACCTCGCGAGCGGCGGCGAGCACGGCGCCCGACGAACCGCCGAGCGCCACGCCCGTGTCGGCCCGGAACTGCCAGCACTCGCTGAACGCAGACCGATCCACGACGTGGACGACGGCGTCGAGGTCGACGGCACGGACGAACTCCGACGTGCGGCTGGCCCCGATGCCCGTGAGACGCCGCGTGGCGCTCGGGCCTCCGAACGCGCGAGAACCGACGGCATCGACGCCGATGACGCCAGTGGCCGCGCCGCTGCGGCGGCAGGCGTCGAGCACGCCGCGCGCAGTGCCGCCGGTCGAGACCGCCACGAGCAGGCAGTCGACGGCCCCGCTCGTCTGCCGCAGGATCTCCGGGCCCGTCGTCTCGCGATGCACCGCGGGATTGGCGGGATTGGCGTACTGGTTCGTCCAGACCAGCCGGGGATTCTCAGCGCGCAGCGCGGCCACCCGATCGAGGCGGGCCAGGAGGTAGGACCCGTGAGCGTCGGGCGTGTGGACCATTTCGACCGTCGCCGCGAACTCGCGTAGGCGATTCAGGCGGGCAGGCGGGACGTACGGGTCGACGACAGCGGTGAACGGAACACCCTCTTGCCGGCACAGCATCGCCAGGCTGAGCGCGAGGTTCCCTGAGCTGGACTCGACGATCGCCACGTCGGAGGGCAGATCGGCGCGGGAGAGCACCTCGGCGGCCAGCGCACAAGCGGTCCGGTACTTGATCGACCCGGAGGGATGGACCGACTCCATCTTGATCTCGACCCGCTTCCACCGCCCACGGATGAGGGTCTCGAACGCGGCCAGCGGAGTCTGCACGATGCGGTACCGGCCCGATGCGTCGGCGCCGGCAGCCGCGACTGTCGCCGTGCTCATCAACGGGCTCGATGACGGACTCGCCAAACGCCGAGTATATGCCGAAACCGGGGCGCTCATGGGCGTTCGCGGGCGGCCCGGAGCGCGGCGCGGTCGAGCTTGCCGTTGACCGTCAGGGGGATGCGATCGAGCCTCCGGAAGCGGTGGGGGACCATGTGGGCGGGGAGCTCGGCACCGAGCTGCTCGCGCAGCCACTCGTCGCTGAGCGGCTCGTGCTCGACCACGTGGCCGACGATCAGCCGTCCCCCCGCCGGGGTCTCCTCGATGTCGCAGACCGCGTCCACGACTGCGTCGAGACGCCGCAGGGCGGCCTCGATCTCGCCGAGCTCGATGCGGTAGCCGCGCACCTTCGCCTGCCGGTCGCGCCGTCCGACGTAGGCGAAGCTGCCATCGATCCTCTGCAGGCCCCAGTCTCCGGAGACGTAGTACCTCACGTCGCCGTCGACGCGAAAGCGCTCCGCGGTCAACGCGGGCCGGTCCAGGTAGCCGCGGCTGACACCCGTGCCCGACACCCAGATCTCGCCCGCCTGCCCAGGCCCGACCGGTCTCCCGTCCTCCGACCTGAGCGAGATCCCGAGGTGGGGGAGCGGCCTTCCGATCGGCGTCCCCTCGTCGAACTCCGCCAGGACGCCGGCATCGAGACGGCAATAGGTCACGTGGACCGTGGTCTCCGTGATCCCGTACATGTTCACGACGTCGGCGCGTGGCGCGACGGCGCGGTCGAGCCAGCTCGCGACGTCGGACGGCACGATCGGCTCGCCCCCGAGGACCACGCTTCGAAGCCGCGGCAGGGAATGAGCACGGGTCTCGCTCTCGCGGACCAGGAACGAGAAGAGCGACGGTGTCGCGCTCAGCCGCGTGACTCCCAGATCGTCCAGCGAGCCCATGAGCTCGCGGGGATCGGCCAGGGCGGACCGCGACAGGAGCACGGCGGTCCCGCCGAAGAGCAGTGCCGCCCAGATCTCCCACACACTGAAGTCGAAGCTGAACGAGTGGAGCACGCTCCATACGTCGCCGGGACCGATCGCGAAGAGCGGGGCGCTCGCGTCGAGCAGGGCGAGGACGTTGTCGTGGCCAACGACGCAGCCCTTGGGGTCGCCGGTCGAGCCCGACGTGTAGATGACGTAAGCGGTGCCGGGTGGAACGGAGGGGGAGGGCCGCCGCTCGACCGCCTCGAGGAAGAGGCCGCCCCAAGAGTCGAGGCGGGCGTCAGCGCCCGGCGCGTCCGTCAGGGTCAGTCGCGTTCCCGAGTCGCTCAGCAGATACTCGCGACGAGCGCTCGGATAGTCCGGGTCGATCGGCACGTAGCCCCGCCCCGCGGCAAGGATGCCGATCATCGCGGCGATCGCCGTCCGCGTCCGTCCTGCGCGAAGCGCGATCAGGCGTTCGTCGTCGCGCGCCGCCTTCAGGACGAGGTCGCGAAGCCCGACGGCGTCGGCCGCGAGCTCGCCGTAGGTGGCGGTGCCGTGCTCGTCGACGATCGCGGGGTGTCCGGGCCGGCGCTCGGCAACGGCGAAGAAACGCTCGTGCAGCGTGGGCGAGAGAGGGGGAGTCACTTCGCCACCTCGGGCGACAACGGCGCCGGCTCGGGAAGGTCCCAGAGCCTGATCACCGGCGACGCCAGCAGGAACACCACGCCCACCGGCCCGCACAGGGTCAGGATCCACGCCGCCTCGCGCAGGCCGATCTCAGCGGCGAGCAGGCCGCCGAGGATCGCGCCGAGCGGTCGAACGCCGTAGTTGACCACCGAGAAGGCGCCGGCCACCCGCGAGCGCACGGCGTCCGGCACGAGCGCCAACGAGATCGAGTTCTCGGCGACGTCTTGGATGGCCACGCCGAAGCCCGAGCCGAGCATCGCGACGACGAGCGTCCCGACCACGAGCGTGTGCGAGCCGCCCGCGGCAGGCACGAGCACGAGCAGCGCCGGGTAGAGGAGTGAGCCCAGCGCGAATGTGGGGCCGATGCCGATGCGGCGGTTGAGCGTCCCCGCGACCACGGCGCCGCCGACGGCGCCGAGCGAGCCGGCCGCCAGTATCAGGCCCAGAGTCGCGGCGCCGATGTCCAGCGAGCGCGTCGCGTAAAGGAGGAAGATCGCGAAGAAGCCGAAGGTGAAGAAGTTGATCGTCGCGAGCGCGGCGAGGGAGGCCCGCACGATCGGCTCGCGCCGGATGAACGCGAATCCTGCCCGCCAATGCCCGCGGCCCGAGTCGTACCCGGGCGGCTCCTCCGCCTCGGTACGCCGCAGGAACAACGCCGAGGCCAGATAGCTCATCCCGTCCAGGGCCACGGCGACCGGCGCGGTGAGGATCTGCACCAGCACCCCGCCGAGGCCCGAGCCCAAGAGGCCTGCGGCGGCGCTCGATCCGTTCGTGAGCTGGTTGGCCCACACGAGGCGCTCGCGCGCCACGATCGAGACGATCATCACGCCGAACGTGACGTCCCAGATCACGCCCATCGTGCCGGCGAGGAAGCCCACGACGCAGAGCTGCGCGAACGTGAGCACGTCGAGCCAGTACGCGATCGGGATGGAGACGAGCAGCGCCGCTGAGACGATGTCGGACGCGATGAGCAGCTCGCGCCGGCGCCCTCGGCGATCGATCCAAGAGCCGAAGCCGATCGAGAAGAACAGGCTCGGAGCGGTCACGGCCGCCAGCAGGAGCCCCATCTCGGCCGGTCCCGCGTCCAGCGTCAGCACCGCGACGAGCGGAACCGCGATGTACGAGAACTCGGTGCCGATCTCGGAGATCATGCTGGCGGTCCAGAAGTTCCGGAACGCCGTGTTCCCGCGAAAGACGGAGCCGCGGGTCATGTGCGGACATCGAGCGTCTGCACTCCCACCGTCCGACGGGCCAGGATGTCCTCGTGCGCCCGTCTTGCCTCTGCCAGTGGATAGGACTGCCCGATCAGTGGCTTCACCGCTCCCGTCTCGACCATCGCTGCGAGCCTCCCATACGCGGAGACGGGCGGTGAATCACCCATCAGGAACCCGATCACGCTGCGCGGGCCGTTCATGAGCGATTCGGGCTGGATCGGGGTCGCCGGCGTTCGCGACGCGCCGCCGTAGGTGACGATGCGCCCTTCGGGGGCCACTGCGGCGAAGCTCTGGTCGAAGACCCTCCCGCCGGCCATGTCGAGGACGAGATCGATCGGCGTGCCGCCGTTCGCCTCGAGCAGGGCGAGGCTCAGCTCGTCGGTCGCGGGGTCGACGGCGACGTCCGCCCCGAGCTCGAGCGCGAGGGATCGCTTGTCCTCCGTCGAGGCCAGAGCGATGACCCGTGAAGCGCCCCAGCACTTGGCGAGCTGGACGAGGAAGCTTCCCACCCCGCCGGCGGCCGCCTGCACCAGCACGCTCTCGCCCTTGGCGAGCCGGCCGGCGCTGCGGAGGAGCAGCCACGCCGACGTCCCCTGCAGCGCGATGGCGATCGCTTCGGCGTCGGTCAGCCCGTCGGGCACCGGCCACACGGCGGACGGCCAGGCAGCGACCTGCTCGGCGTACGCGCCGTCGGCCACCCATCCGCAGACCCGCCGGCCGGACGGGTCGCGGCCCACGAACTCCAGACCGGGGATGTAGGGCAGCCTCTGCGGCTTGACATACGAGTTCTCGGAGCGGTGCGTGTCGGAGAAGTTGATGCCGGCGAGGTCGACCTCGTAGAGGACCTGGCCATCGGCCGGTTCCGGTGTGGGGACGTCCACGAGCTCCAGCACCTCGGGACCGCCGTACCGCTCAACCAGGATCGCTCTCATGGGAGCGCCTCGCGCACGATCTCCAACACCGTCCGCTCGGCGCTCTTGACGAAGAAGTGGTCGCCCGCGACCCGGCGCATTTCGAGGCTCGCGGCGGTCCACGAGCGCCAGCCTTCGAGCTGCGCCGTCGTCACCGTCCTGTCGGCCGTTCCGGCGATGATCGTCAGCGGGACCTCCAGCGGCGGCTCGTCCGCCGGCTGCCACGTCTCGAACAACGCGAAGTCCGCCCGGATCACGGGCAGGAAGAGCTCGACCAGCTGCGGAGTCTCGAAGAGCTCCTCAGGGGTGCCGTCGTAGGTGCGCAGGCGGGCCAGGAGACCGGCGTCGTCGAGCCGGTGCGCCTGCGTGGCGTCGCGAAGGTGCGGCGCTGGTGTCGCCGAGATGATCACCCGCTCTGGCGCCGGCAGCCGCCGGCGGCGCAGCTCGAGGGCGAACGCGAAGGCGAGCGTGCCGCCCAGGCTGTGGCCGAACAGCGCATAGGGACGGTCGAGCGCAGGCAGCGCGTCGGCCAGGTCCCGGACCAGTGGCTCGATCTGGGCTTGCGGGCTTTCGCGGATCCGCCGCTCGCGCCCGGGCAGCTGGGCCGCGAGGACGTCGCACACGCCGGCGAGCTGCCGGCGCCACGGGTGATAGAACCGGGCCCCGCTGCCGACGAAGGGAAAGGTCAGCAGGCGGGGCCTCCAGGCCGCGGCCGCGGGCGGCATGTCCCACCAGAGGTCCGTGGCCGGTGCGATGGATTCGCCGGGTCGGCTCACTGCTCGCCCAGGGCCACGCGAAGCGACTTCGGCCGCATGTCCACCCAGACCTCGTCGATGTGTGCCATGCACTCCTTGATCGGTCCTCGGGGGCCGTCCGCGCGCCAGCCGTCGGGCAGAGGTCTGTCGCTCGGCCAGATCGAGTACTGCTCCTCGTCGTTGATCACGACTTGGTAGATCGTCTTCTCATCGTCGAGCTCGAACACGGTTCTCCCTCCCGGCTTCAACAGTCAACTGACAGGCCCTCCAGGAGCTCGGCGCGGAACCGGGCCGCCAGCTCGGCGACGCTTCGCTCCTCGTGGTGGTTGGTGCTGTAGTGAAAGCGCGCCCGCAGGCGGCCCGCCGCGACGCCGGCCTCGACCGCGATCAGTCCGAGCCGTCGGACCGTCGGCTCGACGCGGCCGACTGCCTGACCCGGTGCGAAGAGCGGCCGCGCGGCCAGCCTGTCGAGCGCCGCCTCGTGTGGGCGGTCGATCTGACCCACGTAGTCGAGCACCACCGGCGGGTCGGGCAGGTCCCGGAGCGGCCCGGTCGCGGCGCCGTCCGTGCGCAGCAGGTCCCACGTGTGCTTGTAGGGCAGGACCCTGGACAGGCGCTCCCTGGCACGCTCCAACGTCGCCCGCGGCGGCTCGTCCGGAGCCTCGATCCAGACCGGCGCCAGGCAGGTGAACCAGCCGATCGCTCTCGAGAGGTCCAGTCCGGAGGGCGCGATGTCGCGTCCGCTCGACTGAAGCAGCAGGTAGAGGCCGGACGTCCCTGCCCAGGCGCCGAACGCACGAGCGAGCGCCGCCGCCAGCCGGACCTCGGCGCCGGCGCCCCGGCGCGCCCGCTCGGGGTCTCGCAGGAAGCGCTCGGTGTCGCCGTCCGACAGCTCGACCACCAGGTCGGCGCGGGCGCCCAGGACGTTCTCGCCCCGCGCGAAGTCCACCGGACAGTCCGCCCTGGCCGTGGCCAGCTCGCGGACCCAGAAGCCGGCCGCCTCATCCGCGTGCTCGTGCATCAGCGCCTCGAGGTGCTCGGTCCAGCGGGCGAACGACGCCGTCGGCTCGTCGTCCAGAGCCTCGGGCCCCAGCAGGGTGGCACGGATCAGGTCGGCGAACAGCACGCTCCAGGAGAAGGGGTCGAACACGAGGTGATGCACCGCCACGACGAGCCGGCTGGCGCCCGGCAGCTGGACGAGGAGCACCGACCAGGGACATCCGGCCGCCAGGTCGTCGGTCGAGCGCAGCTCCGCGATCCGCGCCTCGGGCGGCCCGCTCGGCGTCGGCGGGTGCGAGGTGAGCGAGGTCGGCGATGTCGAGTGCCGGCACGGCGGTCGGATCGTCCGGCCGAGCGAGCTCGCAGCGCCAGCGGCCCTCGTCGAGGAAGAAGCGCGAGCGGAGCACGGGATGCCTGGCTGCCGCGGCGGCGACCGCCGCCTCGAGTGCTGCCGGCTCGAGCCGCTCCGCGAACTCGAGGCCCTCGACCATGTCCATCGCGGCCGGATCCCGAGGGACGTCTGCGAAGAACCGGCGTTGGCTCGGTGAGAGCGCGACGGACTGCCGGGCAGGCGGGGCGACCGGTCCGCCGGCTCCGACGGCGGCGGGGCCGCAATGACGGGCGAGCTCGGCGACGGTGTGCCACTCGAGGACGTCTCTCAGCTCGATCCCGACACCGCCGGCCCGCACGCGACCGACCAGCGTCAACGCGAGCAGCGAGTCTCCGCCCGCAGCGAAGAAGCTGTCCTGGAGACCGACCCGCTCCAGCCCGAGCACGTCGGCGAACGCGCGGGCGAGCATCCACTCGACCTCCGTCCGCGGCTCATCGGCTCCGAGGTCCTCGCCGTCCGGATCGAGGGCCGCCAGCCGCGCGCTGTCGACCCGGCCGTCGCGCATGCGTGGCAGCGCCGCCACCTCGTGCAGGCGGTCGGGGACCAGGGCGGCGGGCAGGCGGCCGGCGAGGTGGCGGCGCAGTGCGGCGAGGTCGAGACGGTCCCCGCTCGGCACCACGAACGCGTGCAGCTTTCCCTCCCTCAGCATGGCGCCCGCGAGCGCCGTCCCCGGATGATTCTCGAGCTCGGCCTCGAGCTCGCGCAGGTCGAAGCGCATTCCGCGGATGCGCCGATGGCGCTGCACCGGCGCCTCCAGATGCTCGATGGTCGCGCCCGGGAGCAGGCGGACGCGCTCTGACGTCACGAACGCGCGCGAGCCCGGCGGGCCCGACGGATCGGGTACGAAGCGCGCTGCGGTCAGGCCGGGCCGGCCGAGATAGCCGCGAGCCACGCCGGTGCCGCCGATCGTGAGCGTGCCCATATGCAGCTCGGGGACCCCGAGGCCCGATCGATCGCGCACGGCGAGACGGCTGGTGGGGAGCGGGCGCTCGCGACCGTCGCCAGCGTCGACCGAGCTGTCGACGGTCGTCTCCGAGCGGCTCCAGATCCGCAGCACGCGGGCGCCGGCGTGAAGGAGCCCGCGGATTCGCTCGAGTTCGGAGCCGGTGACGTCGTCTCCGCCGACGAGCGTCACGCGGACGTGTGAGAGCGGACCGGCGCTCGACTCGCCGGAGGCCGCCAGGTCGCAGGCGACAGAGGCGGGGAGCTGTAGCGCGCCGACCCGTTCCGTCTCGACGAGGTCGAGGAGGGCCGGCGGATCGCGCTCGACGCCGGCCGGGGCCACGACGATCAGCGCCCCGGCGCCGACGGCGCCGAGCACCTCCACCAGGTGTGCGTCGTCGCCGGGGCCGCCCAGCATGAGATGGCGCTCCGCGTCAGCGAGCCCATAGGCCGAGACCCACGCCGGCACGGCCGCGGCGAGCGACTGGTGCGAGATCACGACGCCGAGCGGGCCGGTGGCGGAACGCTGGTAGAGGATCGCGGCAGCGCCTGCGCGCTCGATCCGAACGGGTTCGCGCGAGGCCGCCGCGACGGCCTCCTCGACCACGATCACCGGAAGCCCGTAAGCCGCGGCGCGCTCGGCGCCGTGCGCGTCGGTGACGAACGCAGACGGCCGGCAGTCGGCCACGACCTCGTCGCGCCAGCTGCCCGGCGCGCCGGGGTCGACCGGGACGTACGCGGCGCCGGCCTCCCACGTGCCGAACATCGCGGCCACCAGGTCCAGGCCGCGTGCACAGGACACGAGCACGGACTGCTCCGCGGTGACGCCGGCGGCGCGCAGCTCGTCGGCGACGGCGGCCGCTCGCCGCCGCAGTTCGCCATAGGTCGACCGCGTCTCGCCCTCGAGGATCGCCGGCGACTCGTCCGGCGGCGCCTCGAGCAGCGAGGGAGCGAGCCGTACGGTGCTGTTGCGGTCGGCCTCCGATCCCGCCGGCGGCGCGACCGCGGGCGCTACGAGGAGATCGCCGAGCCGGTCGCCGGAGGCCTCGGCGACGCGGGTCATCAGCGCTGCGGTGCGCTCGAGCAGCGCGCGCGCGGTGGCCCGGTCGAGCTCCTCGGGGTCGAAGCTGAGCACGAGCCGCAGCCGTTCGCCGGGTAGGCACGCCAGGACGAGCGGGAAGCCCTGCATCTCGGTCTCGACGAGCGGCTCGACGCTGAGATACGACGCGAACTCGTCCAGCTCCGGAGGCAGGATGTCCGGCGCGTTCTGGTAGACGACCAGCGACTGCACGAGCGGTGCGCCGGGCGACAGCGACGAGCGCCGGGCGATCTCGCTCAGGGAGCAGTGACCGAAGCGGCGGTCGCGGACGGCCGCCTGCTGGAGCGCCTGCAGCCAGCTGTGGACGCTCGCATCGCGGTCGATCTCGACCCGCGTCGGCAGGGCGTTCAGGAAGAGCCCGATCATGTCCTCCGCGCCGGGGAGGTCCTCGGGCCGCCCGGACACCAGCGTGCCGAAGACCAGGTCGTCCACGTCCAGCACGGAGCCGAGGGCGAGCGCCCACGACGCGTACAGGAGGGTGGCTCCGGTGATGCGATGGCGGCGGGTGGCGAGCGAGAACGCGGACGTCTGCCGCACGTCGAGCTCGCTCGCCAGCTCGACGTGGTCGGCCGCGCCGGAGGTCGCCGAGCCGCCGCGCGCGAAGAGCGGGAGCTCCTTCAGCCCCGCGAGACGCCGCTCCCAGTAGCCGTAGGCCTCTTCGAGCGGCTGTCGGCCCAGCCACCCGATGTAGTCCTTGAACGGCCTGCGTGGCGCGAGCGCCGGCTCGACGCCCTGCATCAGCTGGGCGTACGCGACGAACACGTCTCCAAGGAGCATCGACATCGACCAGCCGTCGAGGAGGATGTGATGGAACGTGAGGATCAGGACGTGCTCCGCCTCCGCCGTCCTCGCGAGCGTCACGCGGAACAGCGGGGGCGTGCTGAGCTCGAAGCCGCGCCGGCGGTCCGCGAGCGCGAGCCCGTCGAGCGTCTGGCCGCTGCGGCCCGGCGCTGCGTCCCGGAGGTCGACGAGGTCGAGCTCGAGCGCGGGCTCTCGAGCCACCACCTGGAGGGGGGCCTCGAGGCCCTCCCAGAAGATGCCCGTCCGCAATGGGGGGTGGGCGGCGGCCGTGACCCGCCAGGCGTCGCCGAGGACGTCCCACTCGAGCGGTCCCTTGAGCACGTAGCGCGTCTGGCGCACATACGCGTCGAGGTCGGTCGAGCTGACGCTGTGGAACAGCAGGCCGCGCTGGAGCGGCGACAGCGGATAGGCCGCCTCGACCGGGTGGCGAGCCGCGCTGGTCGTCACCTCCAGGACTCCCGAACGCGCTCGAGGAGCGCTTCCGCCTCCTGCGGACCGAGAGCCGTCTGAGAGAGGTCCGGCTCGTCCGCCCGTTCATCCGGCGTCCTCGCCCCCGGCGCCGCCTGCTCGGCGATCGAGCAGAAGGGGGCGATGCCTGCGATCGTCTCGTGCTCGAAGACGAGGGCCGGCGTGACCTGGAGGCCGCGGCTCCGCGCCCGCATCACAGCGCGCAGCGCCAGGATCGAGTCGCCGCCGAGCGCGAAGAACGAGTCGAAGACCCCGATCCGCTCCACGCCCAGCACGGACGCGAACGCCTCCGCCAGGATCTCCTCGACCTCGTCCCGCGGCGCCACGAAGTCCGTGCTCAGGGCCGGCGCCGCCACGACGGCGGGCAACGCGCGACGATCGAGCTTGCCGTGGGTCATTGTCGGCATCCGATCGAGCACGACGACCCGCGACGGGACCAGGTGCGCGGGGAGCCGCGCGGCGAGCGCGCGCCGGGCGCGCGCCGGATCCACCTCGCCGGTGACGAACGCGACAAGGCTTCCGTCGCGCTCGACGACGGCGGCGGCTTGGACCTCGTCGAGGGCGGCGAGGTGCGCCTCGACCTCGCCCGGTTCGACGCGGAAGCCGCGCACCTTGACCTGGTCGTCGATCCGGCCGAGGAACTCGAGCGACCCGTCGGCAAGCCACCGCACCCTGTCGCCTGTGCGATAGAGCCGGCGCCCGCCTCCGTCGAACGGATCCGGAACGAAGCGCGACGCCGTCAGAGCCGGGTCGCGAAGGTAGCCGTGCGCGAGCTGCACCCCGCCGATGTAGAGCTCGCCCGGCACACCGGGCGGGACGGGCGCGAGCGAGCGGCTGAGCACATGAAGGCTGGTGTTCGCGAGCGGCGTGCCGATCGGCACGGACGGTCCGTGCTCGTCCCCCTCCCCGCAATGCGACGAGACGTCCACGGTCGCCTCGGTCGGCCCGTACACGTTGATCAGCCGGCCGGCGAAGCGCGCCCGCCAGTCGCGCTCGAGCGTCGCGCTCAGATTCTCGCCCCCGGCGAAGACCGCACGGACCCGGCTCAGCCGCCCTGGCGGGATCGCATTCACGAACTCCCGGAGCGCCGAGGGGACGAACACGCACTCGGTCACGCCCTCTCGCTCGATCGTGGCCTCGAGGCGATCCGGGTCGCGCTCCGCTCCCGGCTCGGCGAGGACGAGGCGGCAGCCCGCGAGAAGCGGCCGCAAGAGCTCGTGCAGGCTGGCGTCGAAGGAGATCGACCCCTTGAAGAGGACGGCGTCGGACTCCGTGATGGGATGTCGCTCGTGGAGCGACAGCAGGAAGTTGACGATCGCCCGGTGCGGGACCACGACGCCCTTCGGGCTCCCGGTCGAGCCCGAGGTGAAGATCACGTAGCAGGGGGACTCGCTGGGAACCTCCACGTCGAGCGGCGCCGGGTCCTCGGTCGCGGCCTCGACGAGCCAGTCGGCGAGCGAGGAGTCGTCGAGCGCGAAGCGAGCGCCCGATGCTTCGACGCTCGACCGGCGCCGCTGGTCCGGGTGTCCAGGATCGATCGGCACGAACGCGCCACCGGCCTTCAGCACCGCCAGGAAGGCGACCGGCAGACGCCGGTCGCGCCTGACCGACAGGCACACGAGCTCTCCCGGCTCGAGGCCGCGCCGCACGAGCACCCGGGCGAGCCGGTTCGCCTCGCGGTCGAGCTCGCCGTAGGTGAAGGTGCCGTCCGCGGCCACCACCGCGGTCCGGTCCGGCCGCTCTCGCGCGACGCGCTCGACCAGCCTGTGGAACGGCACGTCCGCGTCCTCGAAGGATCTACCGGTCTCGTTGCGGCGGCGCAGCGCCGCAACCCCCGCCTCGTCCAGCAACGGGACATCCACGACGCGGGTGTCGAAGTCCTCGACGAGCGCGGCGAGCATCCGCCGGTACAGCGCGGCGACCATGTCGAGGCTGGCGGCGAGATCGGCGCGTGCCTCGATCGTCAGGGCGAGGTGCCGGCTCGGGTCGCTCGGATCGTGATCCCAGTGGGAGGCGAACGCCGAGTCGTCGGTGCCGATCTCACGGGCGTTGCCGAGCAGCTCCACGCCGCGGTCGCGGGTGGAGGCGAGCGGCCAGAAGCGGGTGTAGAGGAAGCCCGTGGCGGGAAGCGCCAGCGCCCGCCGGCCGCCGTTGGTCTCCGCTATGGCAACGGCCGGGAACAGCCGATGCGCCCAGATCGCGGATTCCCGCTCGAAGGCAGCCCTCGCCAGCTCGCGGAAGGTCCGGTCCCCGACCTCGATCCGGACCGGCAGCCGGTTCAGGTACATCCCGCAGACGCCCTCGGCGCCGGGACGCTCGGGCCTGCCGTTGAAGATCGTGGCCGTGACCACGTCGTCGCTGCCCGCCAGCACGGCGAGGATCGCCGCGTGCAGGCCGAGCAGCACGCTCTTCAGCGGGATTGAACTCTCCCGTGTGCGCTCCTCGAGCCGCCGCTGAGCATCGGGCGAGAGGACGATCATGCGGCGCGTGTCGCTCGCTTCCGAGCCCCCGTCGCCAGACGCCAGATGGCCGAGCTCCGTCGCGCCGGCGCCCTCGAGCATCGTCCTGAAGAACTCGCCGTGCTCCTCGGAGCGGCGCGCTGCCCGCTCCGCCGCCACGTGCTCGCGGTAGTGGATGGACGGCGCGGCCGCGACCGGGAGCTCTGCGCCCTCCAGGAGCGTCTCATACGTCTCGAGCAGCTCGCCCAGGACCAGGTGCAGGCTCCAGCCGTCGAGGATCGCGTGGCACTCGGTGAACGACAGCCAGAAGCGATCGTCCGCGGCGTCGTGCACGTGCGGGCGCAGCAGCGGCGGGGAGTCGAAGGCGAGCGGCGACTGATGGGCGTCCGCCATCCACTCGTTGACGAGCCGTTCCTGGTGCGCACGCGGGTGGCCCCGGATGCGGTGCACCGTGAGCGGCACGGGCGCCGGCGGCCAGATGAGCTGCAGCGGCTCGCTGTACGTGGCGAGGTCGAAGCTCGTGCGAAGTGCGGGATGGCGCCCGTACACCCGGTCGAGCGCGGTCTGGAGCAGGGCCACGTCGAGCGGCGCGCCGATCTCGTAGGTCGTGATCATGTGGTACGGGTGCGTGCCGTCGCCGTATGCCTGGTGGAAGAGCATTCCCTCCTGAACGGCCGCCAGCGGGTAGGCGTCGACGATCCCTGGAGGCAGGCGCGCGCGGTCGGCGTCGGCGACCAGGTCGAACGAGGGCTCCTGCGCCGCCGGCGCTGCATCGCTCGCGGCAGCGACCTCCGCGAGCCGCTTCAGCGTCGGATGCGCGAACACGTCGGCCACGCTGATGGCCAGACCGTCGGCGCTGGCACGCGCGGCCAGCTGCACGGCGAGCAGCGAGTCGCCGCCCAGCTGGAAGAAGTCGGCCTGCGTGCCGACCGCCTCCACGCCGAGCGCCGCCTGGAAGGCTCGCGCCAGGATGCGCTCGTTCGGGGTGCTCGGCGGCGTGTCGGGCGCGTCGCCGGCCCAGGCGGCGTCTGATACTTCGAGGGCGCCCCGGTCGATCGTTCCGTCGGCACCTCGCTGAAGCGCCGGCACGATCTCCAGCCGCGACGGCATCAGGCGCTCCGGCAGCATCTCAGCCAGGACACGCAGGGCGGCCTCCGCCTTGACGCCGCCGGCCACGAACCCGACCAGCTGCCGCTCGCGCAGCACGATCGCAGCCTCGCTCACGCCGTCCACGCCGAGCAGGGCCGCCTCGATCTCACCGGGATCGACCACGACACCGTGCAGGGCGAGGCGCCCGTCGGCCCGCCCGAGACGCTCCGGGCCGTCCGCCCCCGCACGTGCGCGTGCTCCGGTCCTGAGCATCCGGGCACCCGGCACGAGCGGGTCGGGAACGAAGCAGGCCGCTGTGAGGCCTGGCCGGCCGGCGTAGCCGCGAGCGAGACCGGGACCGCCCGTGAACAGCTCACCCGGAACCCCGGCTGGGGTGGGACCGAGAAACGGGTCGAGCACCACGCCGGACCCGAGTCCGTTCTCGTCGATCCGAACCACCTCAGGGCACTCCGCGCCGGCAAGCTCGGCGAAAGCGCGCAGCTCGTCCGGCCGGAGGGCTCCCGACCCGTCGTAGATCAGCCGGAGCGCCTCTGGAGGCCGCCGTTGCCGAGCGACCAGCAGCTGTGGCAGGAGCCGAAGCCCGTCCGGGGCCAGCGTGACGACGCTCGCCCTCCGGTCCTCGAGCACATCGAGCATGCGGCTCGGATCGCGAGCGTCCTCTCTCTCGACGACCACGACGCTCGCGCCGGTCGCAAGCGCTCCAAGGACCTCCCACACCTGCAGCGCGCCGGCAACCCCGGCTGCGCAGGTCCACACGTCCTCCGGCCCGAGGCCGTGGGCGGAGCGGCCCGCATCGAGCGGTCCGAGCAGGCCGGCGTGCTCGATGACGAGGCCGTTCGGCTGCCCGGCGGGCCCGGAGGTCACGACGATGCACAACGCGGTGCCGGGCGGGACGGCCCGAGTCGCCGGCCGCGTGCCGCCGGCGCCGGCCGGGTCGATGAGCGACAGCTGACGGATGCCGAGGCGATCCCCGAGCTCGGGCGAGGCGATCGCCGTCTGAACGCCGGTCAGCGCGACCACTCGCTCCAGGCGGCCCGGCGGATCGCGGGGGTCCATGAGCACGAACGGCCTGCCGGCCCGCGCGCACGCGAGCATGGCGGCGATCGCCTCGGCGCGACGCTCGAGCAGCAGGGCGACGGGAGCCTCCGGCGGGTGGCCGGCCTCGAGCTGGCCGGCGAGGCTCGCGGAGCGCTCCTCGAGCTCGCCGTACGTGACGATCCGGTCGCCGTCGACGATGGCGGTCGCGTCCGGCGCGGACGCGGCCTGCGCCACAAAGCGCCCGCCGACGCCTGCGTCGTCCGCGACACGCTGCGATCGGCGCCGCGCGGCCTGCTCGGCGTGGCGCTGCTCGTGCGGCTCGAGGACCGGCAGCTCGGACAGCCGCAGCTCAGGGCGCTCCACCACAGCGACGACGATGCGCCCGTAAGCGTCGAGAAGGCGCTGCGCCGTCGCCTCCTCGTAGAGGTCGGCCCGGTAGGCGAGATGCACCATCGTCGACTCGCGCCAGTCGGCGATCTGGAGGCCCAGATCGAACATCGCGGTCCCGGTCTCCACCCCGAGCGGCTCGATCGCGAGCCCGGCAACGGAGGTCGCGGACTCCAGCGGGCTCGAGTGATGCGAGAACGTGACCTGGAACAGCGGCGAGCGCTCGAGCGTGCGTTCGGGGGCGAGCTCCTGAACCAGCCGCTCGAAGCCGGTCCGCCGGTGTGCGAGGCCGCGCTGCCAGGCGTCGCCGACGGTCGCCACCACGTCGGCGAAGGCTGGATCGCCGGCCAGCGCCGAGCGCACGACCAACGTGTTCGTGAAGTTCCCGACGGCGTCCCCCGCTCCCGGTTCGCGGAGGTTGACCGGACAGCCGACGGCGATGTCCCCGGCCTCCGAGAACCGCGCCAGGAGGCACCGGTACGCCGCGTGGTAGACGACCGCGGGGGTCGTTCTCAGTCGCCTGGCGCAGTCGTCGACGGAGACGCGCAGGTCCGAGCCGAGAGCCAGCCCGAGCCGCCCTCCGGCATGGGTGGCCATCGGAGAGCGCTCGCGATCTCTGGCGATCGCCACGTCGGGGGGAAGGTCGGCCAGCTCGGTGCGCCAGTAGCCGAGCTCCACGTCCTCGCGCGCGCGCGTCAGCTCGAGCACCCGTCGCCGGTCGATCACGTCTGGCAGCTCGATCCCCGCGTACGCCTGCAGCAGCTCGGACAGCACGGTGTCAAGCCCCGCCCCGTCGACCACGATGTGATGGATGGCGAGCACGAGCACGTGCTCCTGCTCGCCCAGGCAACCCACCGAGAACCGGCAGAGGGGCCCGCTCGCCAGGTCGAACGGAACGCGCGCGGCGCGCTCGCCCCAGCCGACGGCGTCGCCGTCGGCGATGTCCTCGACGAGCACGGCGGCCTGCGCCGGAGGGTCGATCACGGCCGAGGGGATGCCGCTGACGTTCGGGAACCGGCACCGCAGCGCCTCGTGCCGGCCCACGACAGCGGTTGCCGCCCGGCGCAGGGCCGGCACGTCGAGCCTGCCGCGGAGCCTCAGCGCAGCGGCGATCGTGTAGGTGGCGGTGTGCGGCTCGAGCTGGTCGATGAACCACAGGCGCAGCTCCGGGCCCGACAGCCGATCCGGCGGCAGCTCGACCGTGTCGGAGCCGACGGCGATCCCTTCGCTCGCCAGACGCTCGGCGAACGCATCGAGCCGGCTGGGGTCGAAGAACGCGCGAGTCATCGCCGCAGGAGCATCTCCGCGGCGATCGCGGCGACCCGCTCGACGTGGTCCGGGCTCGGCGCGAGCGCGGTCAGCGTCCCGGACAGTCCCGCGATCGTCGGCGTCTCGAAGACGGCCGTCACCGGCAGGTCGACCTGGAACACCCTGGTCACGTAGGTCGCGACCTCCGTGGCGCTGAGCGAGTTGCCGCCGAGGAGGAAGAAGTCGTCGTGGATCCCCACACCGTCGAGCATGAGCGCACCGGCGAAGATCCCCTCGAGCACCCGCTCGGCCTCCGTGCGAGGGGGGACGAACGGGGTCTCGTCGTCCCGGGGCGCGTCGCCGGGCGCGGAAGGCGGCTGCCTCGCCGCCGGCGTTCCGGGCACCCGCGGCAGGCGCGAGAGCGGCGTGTCGGGCGCGGCCATGGCGGCCGCGAGCAGCGTTGGCAGCGCTGCCGCGAGGCGCTCCGCGGTCACCGCATCGAACAGCGCGGTCGCGTACTCGACCACGCCCTCGAGCCGGCCGTCGGCGTCGTTCAGGAGCAGCACCAGGTCGGTCTTCGCCGCACCGGTCCCGATCTGATGCGGGGTGGCGACGAACGCATCGCTGGTCACGCTCGGCCGCCGGCCTTCCCAGCTGACGAGCGTCTGGAACAGCGGGGTCCTCGAGGGGTCTCGCCCGACGGCGACGGCCTCGACGATGCGCTCGAACGAGACGTCGGCCGCTGCGTAGCACTCGGCCAGCTCCGCCTGCGTCAGGCGGACGAGATCAGCGAACGAGGGGTCGCCCCCGAGCCGCGCCCGGACCGGCAGGGTGGTGAGCACCGGACCCACGACGCCGGCGAGGTCGGGATGGTTGCGCCGCGACATCGGGACCCCGACACAGAAGTCCTCCTGCCCGGCCCAACCTGCGATCAGTGCCTCCCATGCGCCGAGCACGACCGTGAACACCGTGGTCGCGTTCTCGCGCGCAAAGCCGGCGATCCGCTCGGCCAGCGCTTCCTCGAACTCGACGAGGAGATGGCCGCCGGAGAAGTCCACGAGCGCGGGCCGCGGGCGGTCGGACGGCAGCTCGAGGTTCTGGACGCCGTCGAGATGGGCGCGCCAGAAGTCGAGCTGACCCGCTTGCTGCTCGGCATGCGAGTCGACCCAGGCCACGTAGTCCGAGTACTGGAGCTTCGGCTCGGCTGTCGACCCGGGCGTCTCGTATTCCGCGAGGAGCTGGTCCAGGATGAGCTCCACCGATGCGCCGTCGCACGCCGCGTGATGGATGCCCAGGTACAGGAAGTGGCTGGTCGGGCCGGCGCTCACCAGGACCGCGCGCAGCGGCCCGTCGGCGAGGTCGATCGGCTCGGCGGCGAGGTGCTCGAGCACTTCGACGAGCGTGTCCTCGGCGACGGCCCGCCGCTCGAGCGCAACCTCCGCCGGCAGGAGCCGCGCCTTCGGTCGGCCGCCCGCGTCGGCGAATCCGTAGCGCAGGACCGTATGCCTCTCCACCAGTCCGCGGAGGGCGCCCTCCAGCCGCTCGACGTCGAGCGGCCCCTCGAACTCGAGCAGCAGGGGCACGGTGTAGGACGCGGCCGTCGTGATCCGCGACAGGAACCAGATCGCCTCCTGGAACGGCGCCAGCTCGACGGCGTCGCCGATCGCGAGTGGACGGCGGCGAATGGCGTCTGCGGCCAGGGGGTGATCGCCTCGTTCCCGGATGACGGCCGCGAGCCCCGCGGGCGTCGGCCGCTCCAGGAGGTCGATCAGCCCCACGGTGCGCCCGAGCTGCCCGCTGAGCCGGGTCGCGACCTCCACCGCGAGCAGCGAATGGCCGCCGAGGGAGAAGAAGTTGTCCTGCGCAGCCACCGCGTCGAGGTCGAGCGCCGTCGCGAACGTGCTCGCCACGACGGCCTCGATCGAGTCGTCGCCGCCACCGCGGTCGATGCGCGGCCTGGCGAGCTGCTCGGAGGCGAGCGCGCGCCGGTCGATCTTCCCGCCGTCGGTCTTGGGCAGCTCCCGGCGCTCGATGATCACGCGCGGCACCATCTCGGCCGGAAGGCGCTCGGCGAGGAACGCGCGGAGGACTCCCGCCCCAGGCAGCTCCACGCGATCGCCCCCGACCACCCACGCCGCGAGATACGGGTCCTCCGCGGCCACGTGCGCCACGGCCGCCTGCGCCACGGCGGGATGGGCGCGCAGCGCCGCCTCGACCTCGCCCGTCTCGATCCGGACGCCCCGCAGCTTCACCTGCCCGTCGCGACGCCCGACGAACTCGAGGTCGCCAGAGGCGGTGCAGCGCACCAGGTCCCCGGTCTTGTACAGGCGTGTCCCGGGGGTTGAGGAGAACGGATCCGGAACGAAGACGGCCGCCGTGCGCGCGCTCGCGCGGTGGTAGCCGTCCGCGAGCAGGTCGCCGCCGATGTAGAGCTCGCCGAGCGCGCCACCAGGCACGCGCTCGAGGCGGGTGTCGAGCACCCAGAGGTCGCGTCCGGCGAGCGGCCCGCCCAGTGGAGCCCTGGCCCGGTCCGGCACGCCCGCCGGCACGTCGGCGTGCGTGGCCGTCATCAGGGCCTCCGTCGGCCCGTAGGCGTTCACCAGCCGCACGTGTGCGGGCGCCCGCTCGTGCCAGGCTGCGACGGCGGCGGGCGACAGGGCCTCTCCGCCGGGGACGACGACCCGGAGGGCGCTGAGGTCGTGACCATGCCAGGCGTCGGCGGGTGCCGCCGCAACCTCGTGCCAGTAGGCGGTCGGCAGCGCGGCGATCGTGACGCCCTCCTGGGCGAGTCGCCGCGGGAAGTCGGCGGGTGACCAGACGTCGTCGCCCCGCATGACGAGGGTCGCGCCGTGCACGAGCGAGAAGAACATGTGCTCGATGGCCACATCGAAGCCGTGTCCGTGGAACTGGAGCACCCGATCGTCGCGAGCGATGCCGAGCGAAGCGCCCACCGCCCGCACGTGCGCCACGGCACCGTCGTGAGCGACCACGACGCCCTTCGGGCGGCCGGTGGAGCCGGACGTGTAGACGCAGTAGGCGGCGGATGACGGCAGTACCCGGGCCGGCGCCAAAGGCGCGTGGCTCGGTCGGAGCGCCTCGACGACGAGCCCGTCGCGGTCGCCCGAGATCATCGCCGCCGCGTCGCAGTCCTCCAATACCCACCGGCGTCGCTGTGGCGGCGTGT
This sequence comes from uncultured Solirubrobacteraceae bacterium, assembly GCA_963835525.1. Taxonomy (GTDB): domain Bacteria; phylum Actinomycetota; class Thermoleophilia; order Solirubrobacterales; family Solirubrobacteraceae; genus DASSUW01. The sequence goes on along the minus strand of CAWIFM010000003.1, from coordinate 688,620 downwards.
CGGGAGGGATCGGGACGTACACGCAAGCCGCCTGCAGCACACCGACCATGGCCACCACTGCCGCGGTCGACCGGTCGGTCGTCACGGTCACGTGTGAACCCGGTGCGATGCCGCGGCCACGAAGCTCCGCTGCGATCGCCGCACCGGCCTCGGCGAGCTGGGAGTAGGTGAGCGACGAACCCTGCACGGTCACCGCGACGCGACTCGGGTCGGCGCGCGCCATCTCGGCGAACGCGCCCGGGACCGTCCGCTCCGGCTGCCTGATCGTGGGAGAGCGCAGTGCCGCACCCGACGCGGGGGCGATCGCGGGCCGGTCCAGGCGCTCGCATGCCCGCTGCACGGTCTCCACGAACTGCGCGGCGAAGAGCTGGATCGTGCGAGGCTCGAACAGGTCTTCGTGGTAGATGAACTGGACGTCGAACGCGGTGTCGCGATCGATCGCCCACACGCACAGCTCGTACTGGCAGCTCGCCGGCAGGTGGTTCTCCGCCGGGACGTGCTCCGGGATCCTGAAGCTGTTGAACAGGATCGGGGGCTCGGTCACCGACTCGCGCCAGGTCGGCCGGAGTACCCGAAGGACGTCCTGGATCGGCGTCTCCTGTCGCGACAGCGCGTCCCGCAGCACGCGGTGCGCAGTCTTCAGGCGCGCCCGGAACGGAGCGCCCGCGGGCGTGTCGACCCGCAGGATGAGCGTGTTGGTGAACAACCCGATGAGATCGGTGAGCTCGCCGCGCACGCGCCCGTCGACCGGTATCGAGACGACGATCTCCTGCTCGTCCGACCACGCGGCGAGCACCTCGGCGAACGCCGCGAAGAGGAACGTGAACTCCGAGACGCCGGCCGATCGCGCCGCCCTCCGCAGCGCCGACCCGGCCCGCTCGTCGAGGCGGCGCGAGTGGACGGCGGCCTTCGCGGTCGTGTCGCCCCGGCGTGGCTTGTCGGACAGGACCTGGAGGGGCGGGGGCGCGCCCTCGAGCCGTTCGCGCCACACCGCCAGCTCGCCCTCGAGCCGCGCGGCATTGCTCTCACCGCGCGACCAGATCGCATAGTCCGCGTAGCTGATCGCGGGAGGAGCGGGGGCCGGCTCGGTGAGCTGCTGCTTGGCGATGGCGAGCGACGTCACGTCGCAGACCAGATGGTGGACCGCGGTCACGAGCTGCCGGTCACCGCCGGGCAGGTACACCAGGGTCTGCCGCAGCAACCGGTCGCGCGCCACGTCGAACCGGTGCTCGTTGGCCGCCGCAGAGAACTCCTCGAACTGCGCCCTCGCGGCACCCGCCGGCAGATGCCGGAGGTCGAGCACCTCGACGGGCGGCGCGTCGGGGTGCACGTCCGCCCAGACGCCGTCGGGAGTCTCGCGGAACGTCGTCCGCAGCGCCGCCTGGTGCTCGAGCACCCACGCCAGCCGGGCGCGCAGATCGTCCTCGTCCTCCCCGCTCGGGATCGGCTCCAGGTAGCGGATCGTGAAGACGGGATCGGCGGTCAGGTGATGAGCGAACCACACGCGTTCCTGCGCCTTGGACACGCGGTAGCTGGTGGCGCCGGTGCGCTCGATCCCCGGGACCCGCATCTCCCCGAGAACGGCTTCCCCCCGGGCCAGCCGGGCTACGAGCGCGCGGCGTTCCTCCGATAGGTCGCTCAGCTTCGGCTGGCTCAACGAGCTGACTCTAACCCCTGTCGCACCGCCTCATCCGGCAATGCGGCAACCAGCTCGACGAGCTGCTGCTCGATCCGCGCGGCGAGCTGCCGAACGGTGGCGGTCTCGAACACGGTCGCGATGGGGACTTCGAGATTGAGGCGATCGCGGATCCGCGAGAGCAGCTGGACCGCGACGAGCGAGGAGCCGCCGAGATCGAAGAAGTCGTCCTCGACGCCGAGCTCGTCGATCCCGAGCGCCTCGCTCCACAACGAGGCGAGAAGGGCTTCGAGCTCGGTCTCGGGCGCCACCAGCGGCGTTGCCAGCGGCCGCTCGCCGGACACCGGAGCGGGTCCGGTGGTGGCCCAGTCCTCGAGCAGCACCTCGAAGCCGGCGCTCTCGGCCCAGGCGAACCGCTGCTTGACGCCCTCGGGACACACGATGACCTGCGGGCCGTGGCGCGCGGCGAGGATGCGCCTGAAGAGCACGACGCCCTCCTCGGGATCGATCGCCTCCTCGTTGAAGTAGCGCTCGACGGCGGTCTGCACCCCGGACGAGGCGGCCGCTGCATCGTCGCCGGGACCGGGGTCGTCCTCGCCCGTGCTGATCCTGAGCGAGTAGCCCTCGATCTCGACGCAGACGTTGCCTTCCTCGTCGACGACGGTGACGTCGCAATCGGTCCACTCGACCGATGAGGGATCGAAGCGGTGGCGCCGGACGGCGACGCAGCGCGCCGGAATGGGGCGGTGGACGACGAGTCGCCGGTACCCGAACGGAAGGTAGCCCTGGGTCTGGTCCACACCGGGGGTGGCCATCGCGGTCGCCCGGTCGAGCAGAGCCGGGTGCAGCCAGAAGTCGCCGGCGTCCGCGTCGAGCCCGGCCGGAAGCTCGAGGTCCACGAGGATGGTCGATGCCGTCTCGTCCCGGAGCGCGCTCTGCACCGACTGCCAGTGCGCGCCGTAGAACATCTCTATGCGCTGCGGCTCCGCTGGGATCGTGACGCGCGCGCGGACAGGGGCGAGGTCGATCGGCGAGGGATCGGGAAGGTCCACGCCGCGAACGCGCGCGACCGCGCGCACCTGGTCGGCGTCGCTGCGCTTCTCCACGAAGCTGACGCGCCACCAGTCGTCCTCGTCGCGCTGGAGCTCGATCTCGCAGTCGGTGGGCTCGCTCAGGATCAGCGCGCCGGTGAAGAAGGCGTCTGCGATCTCGACCGTCTCGACCTCCGTCGCGGCCGCGTAGGCGGCGCGGATCAGCTCGAGGCAGAGCGTGGCGGGAGCGACCGGATCCTCGTCGAAGCGATGCTCGTCGATCATCCACTGCCGGCCGGGCTCGAAGCGCAGCGTGCAGACGATGTGGTCATCGTCGATCCGTGTCAGCGTCCGCAGCAGCGGATGCGACAGGAAGGTCGTGCCCGTGCCGGCGCCGATCGTCTGGGCCGCCTCACCGAGCATGCCGACCCGGGTCCAGCCTGGCCAGTTGATCGCCACGAAGTACCCGGGCGAGTCGGCGCGCCGGGTGAGCATGCGGTCGAGGACGGCGTTCGCCGCGCTGTAGTCCACCTGGCCGAACTCGGCGGCGACGCTGAGGATCGACGAGAAGCCCGCGAAGAAGTCGAGGTCCTCGCCGCACGCCTCCATGAGGGCGAGCGTCCCCACGGTCTTGGACTCGAAGACCGCCTGTGCGTCCTCGGCCTTGCGGACCGCGATCATCCCGCCGCCCGGAAGCCCCGCGGCGTGCACGACGCCGTGCAGCGTCCCGTACTTCGCCCGCACCTCGGCGACCAGGAGCCGCAACGCATCAGCATCGGTCACGTCGGCGCTGCACACCATCACCTCACCGCCGTCGGCCTCGATGGCGAGCAGCCTCTCGAGCGTCGGCGCGTGCGTGTCGCCGGCAGCGATAGCGCTCGCCCATTCGTCCCGCGGCGGCAGCCGGCGACGGCCGACCAGGACGAGTCGCGCACCGGCCTCGCGTGCGAAGTCATGAGCGATCTCGAGGCCCAGACCGCCGAGACCTCCGGTGATCAGGTACACGCCGCCGCTCCGGAGCGCGGACGGGGCGTCGAGCTCCTGGGCGACTTCGGCGTGACCCAGGACCCAGCGGCGGCCGGCGCGCAGGGCGACCTGCTGGTCGGCATCGTCCAGCCCGGCTTCGGCGACGACCGCGCGCGCCACGCGCGCGATGTCAGCGTCCGGCGAGCCCTCGAGGTCCACGTCGACCGATCGTGCGTCGACGTGCGGGATCTCCTTGCCCACGGTCATCACCGGTCCGAGCACGCTGGCCTGGCCGGGCGAGACGGTCTCCGTTCCCAGCACTCGCTGCATCCCGTTCGTCACGACGATCAGTCGCGTGCCGTCGTCATTGCCGCGGCGGGCGAAGGCCTGGAGGAGGAAGAGCAAGCTCATGAAGCCGCGGTCGACCTCGGCCTGGATCCGGTCGGTGTCGGCCCGGCCGTCGCTCGCGCCCGCCGGTGGGCAGAGCGCGTGGACGATGCGGTCCGGCCAGCGTCCGGTGTCCGCGAGCGCGTCGAGAAGAAGCGGGTAGTCGTCCGGGGCGTCGGGATCGAACGAGAAGCTGTCGAGCTCCTCGTTGTAGACGTGTCCCGCGGTCGCCACCACCGCGCTCACGCCGGCGGCCTCGGCTTCGGACACGAGCGCCGCGCCGAGCGCGTCGTCCTCCTCGATCAGGAACAGCCACACCTCGCCGGCCGGGCGCGGGCGCGCGCGTGCCGGCCGCTCGGTCCAGACGGGCACGGAGAACGGTGCCTCGAGTGGCGTCCTCGCGCTGGTGTCGGCCGCGGGTTCGGGCGCACGGCCCGCGTCGGGGGCGGGATCGACCCAGTGGCGCTGACGCTCGTAGGGATAGCCGGGCAGCGGCACGCGGCGGCGGCGTTCGCCGTTCCGGAGGGCGCCCCAGTCGACGTTCACCCCGCCGGCCCAGACGCCGCCCAGGGCGGCGAGGAGGAAGGCCTGGTCGTCCACCTTCTGGTGCGGATGGCGCATGGACTGGACGCACGGGTTCCCGTCCGCGTCCGCGACGTGCTGGCGGGCGAACGTCGTCAGGACCTGACCGGGGCCCACCTCCAGCAGCAGCGTGTCGCGATCCGCGACCAGCGTGCTCAGCGCGGCTGAGAACCGCACCTCGGAGCGCAGGTGGGCCGCCCAGTACTGGGGGTCGCAGGCCTGCTCGGCCGTCACCCAGTCCCCGGTGAGATTCGAGAGGTACGGGATCGCGGGCGGGCGCCGTTCGACTTGGCCGACCACCTGCGCAAACGGGCCCATCGCCGGCTCTACCAGCGCCGAATGGAAGGCGTGGGAGGTCACGAGCAGGCGCCCTTCGACGCCGGTCGCGCCGAGCTGCTCCCGCACCGCCTCGATCGCGTCGGCCGGCCCGCTGACGACGCACGACTGGGGAGAGTTGCTCGCGGCGATCGCCACCGAGCCGTTGGTCAGCGCCGCGACCTCCTCCCGGCCGAGCGGCAGGGCGAGCATCGCCCCGGGGAGGCACTCCTGCATCAGCCGGCCGCGGGCGGCCACCGTCCGGAGGCCGTCCTCGAGCGAGAAGACGCCGGCCCGCGTGGCCGCCACGAGCTCCCCGATGCTGTGACCGAGCATCGCGACGGGCTCGATCGCCAGCGAGGACCACAGCTCGGCGAGAGCCCACTCGACGGCGAAGATGGCCGGCTGCGCGACCTCGGTCTGTCTGAGCGCTTCCTCGGCGTCGGGGTCGTCCGTCGCGTGGAGCAGGGCGCGAACGTCGCGGCCGAGGTCATCACGCAACAGCTCGGCGCAGCGGTCGATCGCATCTCGATAGACCGGCTCCCGCTCGTAGAGGTCCGCGCCCATGCCCGGATACTGGGCGCCCTGCCCCGGGAACAGGAACGCCACGCGGGCGGACGTCGCCTTGGAGCGGCCGCGCAGCGCTCGGGGCGCGTTCTCGCGCAGCGTCGTGGCCGCGGCAGCCACGTCCGGTGCGACGACGAAGTGCCGGTGGTCGAAGACTCCGCGTCCGGTCTGCAGGGTCGTCGCCACGTCGGCCGGGTCGAGCTCCGGATGGTCTTCGAGATGTGCCGCGAGCTGCTCGCACGCGGCGCTCACGGCGGTATCGCTTCGGGCCGAGACCGGGAACAGGTGATACGGGCGCGACGCCGGGTCGCTCCCGTTGAGCGAGGGTGCCTCTTCGACGATCACATGGGCGTTCGTGCCGCCGATGCCGAACGAGCTGACGCCGGCGCGGCGCTCGCGGTCCGAGCGCGGCCACGGCCGCGCCACCGTGTGGAGCGCGAACGGCGTCTCGGCCAGCGGGATCGCGGGGTTCGGCTGCTCGAAGTTGATGCTCGGCGGGATGAGCTGGCGGTCCAGGGCCAGCACGGCATTGATGAAGCCGGCAACCCCGGCCGCCGGACCCAGGTGCCCCACGTTCCCCTTCACCGATCCGATCGCGCAGTACCCCGCCTTGGCGGTCTGCGCCCGGAAAGCCTGCGTCAGCGCCTTCACCTCGATCGGGTCTCCGACGGCCGTGCCGGTCCCGTGGGCCTCGACGAAGCCGATCGACTCCGCCGACACGCCGGCCGCGTCCAGGGCCATCGCGATCAGCTCGGCCTGGCCGTCCACCCCCGGGGCGGTGAAGCCGGCGCGCGCCGACCCGTCGTTGTTGACCCAGGATCCGCGCACGACCGCATAGACGTGGTCGCCGTCCCGCACGGCGTCGTCGAGCCGCTTGAGCACGACCGCGCCGCCGCCCGACGTGAAGATCGTGCCGTCGGCGCCGGCGTCGAACGGCCGTACGTGCCCGCCGCGCGACAGGATCGAGCCCTCCTCGAACCAGTAGCCGCGGTGGGGGTCCAGCTGCATCTGGACGCCACCGGCCACCGCGACGGCGCACTCTCCGGAACGCAGGCTCTGGCAGGCCATGTGAATGGCCACGAGAGCCGTGGAGCAGGCTGTGGCGATCGAGACACTCGGACCGGTGAACCCGAGCTTGAAAGAGGTGAAGGTCGCGACGTAGTCAGAATCGTTGGAGACGCTGATGTTGATGTCGCCGACCGAGTTGACGACACCGGGGTTCTTCCTGACGTAGTGCTCCTCATACACGTTCGGTGCGCCGCCGGCGAACACGCCGACGGGGCCGCGGAGTCGGGCCGGGTCGTAGCCGGCATCGTTCAGGGCGCTGTAGGTGCACTCCAGGAAGAGGCGATGCTGCGGGTCGCGGATCTCGGCCTCGCGCGGCGTGATACGGAACAGGCCGGCGTCGAGTGCGTCGATCTCGGGCGTGACGCCGGTGGCGCGGACGTAGTCCGGATCACCGGCGTAGTCCGGCACCTCGCCGGCGGCGATCATGTCCTCGACCGAGTGATGCTCGACCGACTCGACGCCGGCGACCAGGTTGTCCCAGAACTCTCTGTAGTCGCGAGCACCGGGCGGGCGGCACGCGAGACCGACGACTGCAACACCGGGTAGCCGCTCAACGTCGAAAGACATCCAGAGTGAGCGATGCTATAGCCGTCCGTTCGGGGGCGTCAAGGCGCGGTCCGGGCGTCGCTCCGGGAGGGTTCCGACCCACTGGTACGCTCGCCACCGCGATGTCGAGCATGCCTCCCACGACTCGGCACGCGGCGCGCCGTCCATCGCTCGGACAGCGAGTCGTGCGGGCGATCCGCAGTCACCCGGATGCGATCGCCACGATCTGCGAGGACCGGGTCGAGACCTACGCCCAGGCGGGCGAGCGCATCCAGGGGCTCGCCGACTTCATCGCAGCCCTGGACGGCGACGCGCCGGTCGCCGTCGCCGGCACGGGCACTCCGGGCGTGTGGCACGCGATCATGGCGGCCGCGGTCGCCGGCGTGCCGTGGGTCCCGATCGACGCCCGGCAACCGCGGGCGGTTGCCGAGCACATGATCCGCGACAGTGGCGCTCGCGTGTGCATCGGATTCTCGGCCGAGGCGGCGCAGACCGTGGGCGCCGTGTGCGAGTACGTCGACGGGACGAAGCTCCCGCCGGCTCGCGTCACCGGGGAGTGTGCCCGCGCCCACGCATCGCCGGCGGACATCTCCTACATCATCTACACGTCGGGCAGCACAGGACCGCCGAAGGGCGTGGTGATAGGCGAAGACGCCATCGCCGGCTTTCTCGGATGGATCGCCGACCACGAGCGAATCGATCCCACCGATCGTGTTCTGCAGAGTCACTCGATCGGCTTCGACAACTCCATCTGGGAGATGTTCTGTCCGCTTGCGGGCGGGGCGGCGATCGTGTTCGCCAACGTCGGCGAGCCGCCCGACTTCGGTGATCTGGTTCGGACGATCGAGCGGGAGCGGGTCACCGTCGTGAACGCGACAGCGCGTCAGGCCGCGGCACTCGTCGGCGTCGCGGAGATGCTCGGCCTGTCCCCGTTCGGTTCCGTGCGGCGCCTGTACGTGGGGGCGGAGACCGTCACGCGCGAGGCGGCATCGCGGATCCTGGCCGCGATGCCGCCCACGGCGCAGGTCGCCAACGAGTATGGCCCCACGGAGGCGACCATCACGTGCACGCTCGGCGCCATCCCGCCGGCCGCACTGACAGACGGCGCGGCCTCGGCGTCGATGCCGATCGGCTGGGCGATCGGGGACGCGGTCATCGAGGTGCGAGACGAGGAGGGCCGTCTCGTCCCCACCGGGGAGGTCGGCGCGCTCTGGGTGAGCGGCCGGTGCCTTGCGCTCGAGTACCTCAACCTGCCCGAGGAGACCGCCTCCCACTTCGTGGACGATCCCTGGGACGAGGGTGACGGGTCGCGGTGGTACCGGACCGGTGACGTCGTCCAGGTGACCGACGCCGGCTATGTCTTCCTCGGCCGGACCGACAAACAGGTCAAGGTGCGAGGGCACCGGATCGAGCCCGCCGCGATCGAGGCGCTCGCCGGGCGCCTCCCGAACGTGCGGCAGGCCGCGGTCGTGCCCGTCGGAGGCGTGCCGGGTGCCCGCGAGGGCATCTGGTTGTTCGTGGTGACCCACGAGGGCGCCTCGCACGAGGTCGACGCGATCCGCGCGACGTTGCGCGAGCACCTGCCCTACTACATGACGCCGGATCGGATCATCATGCGGCGGGATCCGCTCCCGCTGACCGTGAACGGCAAGCTGGATGCGGCGCTGCTGCTCGCGAGCGCGCGCCGTCAGCGACCACGGTAGTGGCGGCGTACGGTCCGGCGCCCGACGGGTCCGTGGATGTCTGGTGGATCCAGCTCGCCGGGCGTCCCGACGTGGAGCACTGCATCGCCATCCTCTCGACGGAGGAGCTGGCCGACGTCCGGCGACGCAGGCGACAGGCCGACGCTGACGCCGTTGCGGTCTCGCGGGCGGCGCTTCGAGGGATCCTGGCCTCATACCTCGGCGTGGCGCCGCAGGACGTCCCGCTCGAGCGGCGCTGTCGCGTGTGCGGGGGGCCGCACGGCCGGCCGGTGCTGCGCGGTGACGCCGGCGCGCTGCATTGCTCCCTCTCGCGTGCGAGGTCGCATGCCGTCGTCGCGGTGGGCAGGGCGGCGCTGGGAGTCGACGTCGAGCGGATCCGGGCGATGCCGGACATCTCCAGCGTGGCGAGCGCGCTCGCGCCGGCGGAGCAGGCCGCCCTGCGAGCGCTGCCGGAGGACGAGCGCGTCCCGGCGTTCTTCACGTTGTGGGTGAGGAAGGAGGCCTATCTCAAGGCCCGCGGCGAGGGCTTGACGCGCGACCTGAAGGATTTCGTGGTGTCCGCGCCGTCAGAGCGCGCGGCGCTGCTGTCCTCCGCCGCGGGCGACGCCGCCGACATGACGATGATCGACCTACCGACGCCGGATGCCGCGTTGGTGGCGGCGCTGGCCGTCGCGGCGCCGGAGCTCGCGGTCGCGGCCCGTGTCTGGCCCGGGCCGGGCCGGGAGTGACGGTGTTGTCGCACGCGCTCGGATCAGTCATGCTGCTCGCGCCAGCATGGATGGGGACTTTCTCGTAGAGGACGCGATGAGCAGGCTGCTCCTCATCTGGCGCGAGGAGCTCAACACCGACGACGGCTTGTCCCCCGACGATTCCTTCTACGAGCTCGGCGGCGACTCCCTGACCGCGCTCGCGATCGTGGATCGCGTTGCCGATGAGTTCCGCGTGGCGATCCCGCTTCGCGACTTCCTCCTGAACGCGACGCCCGGCTTGCTGCTGGAGCGCATCCGGGACGTCTAGGCGAGGCCCGTCGGGTGGCGCTCCGCATGTCGATAGTCGAGCGGCTCGCCGAGAACGCCGCCCGGGATCCCGAGGGTCTCGCGTGCTTGAGCGTGACGGAGACTGCGGAGGAGCCGTGCTCGTGGCGGCAGCTGAACGAGCACTCGGACGGCGTGGCGCGCGGCCTCGTCGCCCGTGGGATCGACGCCGAGACCGTCGTCGTCAACCTGATCCCGACCTCGGTCGAGCACTACATCCTGAACTTCGCGGCCTGGAAGGTGGGCGCGGCGGTGCTCCCGGTCGACCCCGCCATGACCGACCACGAGCTGTCCTTGATGCTTCGCTCGGTCGGCACCGGCGTCCTGGTGAGGGAGGGTGAGCTCGAGGCTCGGCCTCCGGGCCTGCCGCTCGAGGCGCCACCGCGCGCTCCGCGGGCGCTTCTTTGCACCAGCGGATCGACCGGCCTGCCGAAGGTCGTGCAGCTCCCCGAGATCGAGTACCACACGGCGTTGGACTCGCCCGACGGCGACCAGACCGACCATGAGGGCGGAAGGCAGCTCGTGGTCCTGCCGCCGCACTCCGCCTTCGAGTACACCTGCTTCGGGCTGTTCTGGCGCCAATGCCTCGTCCTCCTTCCGAACGCCGACCATGCTCTCGCGGTGCGCACCATCGAGCGCCACCGCATCACGCACCTCTACTGCACCCCGACCTTCCTCGCGATCGCGGCTGAGCTGGTCGAGGAGCTGGACGCGGACGTGTCGTCGCTGAGGGAGCTGGGGCATTCCGGAGCGCCGTGTCCCGCGGACACCAAGCGCGCCTGGCTCGACCTGCTGCCGGCCGAACGCGTGGTCGAGTACTACGGCGCGACCGAGAACATCGGTGTCACCGAGATCACAGGTGATGAATGGCTCGCCCATCCCGGGAGCGTGGGCCGGGGCTCCGGCTGCGATGTCGCGATCCTCGACGCGGAGGGGGCACCGCTGGCCGCGGGCGAGGTGGGGACGATCTACCTGCGCGAGGAAGAGCCCGACCGCGTGGGCCGGGTGCTGGCTGGTGAGGCTCCCCGCGCGCGGGGAGACTTCCTCACGGTGGGCGACCTCGGCTACACCGACGAGGAGGGCTACCTGTACATCGTGGGCCGGCGCGCGGGCATGATCATCGTGGGTGGCTCGAACGTGTATCCGGCGGAGGTCGAAGCCGCGCTGCGCCTGCATCCGGCGGTGGCCGACGTCGCGGTCAAGGGCGTGCCCGACGACACCATGGGCCAGCGTGTACACGCCTTCGTCGAGCCGCGGGCGGGCCGGCGGCCGCCCGTCACCGAGCTGAGACAGCTGGCGCGCGCGAAGCTCGCGCGGCACAAGGTTCCGTCCCGCTTCACGTTCGTCGACCCCCTGCCGCGCACGCCGAGCGGGAAGGTGAAGCTGCAGCTGCTCGAGGCGGATTCGGATGGACGCTAGGCGTGCGTGGCTCGACTCGGTGATGGCGGGCGGCCGGCCCGACGCGGTCGCCGTCGAGGATGACTCCGAGCTGCTGACCTACGCCGCGCTCGCCGCGCTCTCGGGGAGAGTGGAGGAGCAGCTTCTCGGCCACGGCGCCGGGCCGGGAGCGTTCGTCGTCCACAAGTGGTCGGGCAGCGTGATCAGCGTCGCGACGATCCTGGCGATCCTGCGCTGCGGCGCCGTATGGGTCCCGCAGGAGGCCGCGGTGGACGACTCGACGCCGGCGGGCATCGCCGAAGAGCTGTCGTCACAAGGTCCCGTGATCGTGTTGGAGCACCACGCGTCCGGCGCCATGCCGTCCGTGGTGCGCCGGACGGAGCCGGCCGGCGGGGAGAGCTCCATCGACCCGCGAGCGGCCTACGTGATGTTCACCTCCGGCACGACGGGAAGGCCCAAGGGCGTGATCGTGGGACTCGAGTCCCTTGCCCACTTCACACGCAGCGCGGTGAGCGGCTACGGCATCGTCCCGGACGACCGCGTGATGCAGTTCTCGTCGGCGAGTGACGGCCTGGTGGAGCAGCTGTTCCCGACCCTGGCGGCGGGCGCCACGATGGTGCTGCGAGACCAGCGTGCGGTCGCGAGCCCGGCGGCGTTCAGGGAATGGTGCACTGCGCGCGGGATCACCTTCCTCTCGCTACCGACGACGCTGCTCGAATCGTTCCTGGGGCGCAACACCGACGCGCTGCTCGCCGACACGGTGAGAACCCTCCTCTTCGGCGGCGATCAACTTTCGACGGACGCCGCCGCGAAGCTGCGTTCGATGGCGTGCGACCGCGTCCGGCTGATCAACGGCTACGGCCCGACGGAGGCCACCGTGGTGGCCACGTTCTTCGACCTGGACGAGTGGGACGGCTCGCATCCGCTGCCGGTCGGCAGGCCGCTCGGCGACGTCGAGGTACTGATCGCGGGCCCCGATGGGACTCCGCTGCCCGACGGCGATGTCGGCGAGGTCGTCATCGCCGGCGCCGGCGTCGCACTCGGCTACCTGGGAGCGAGCGAAGCGGAGCAGGATCGCTTCGGGACCACGCGAACCGCGAGGGTCTTTCGCACCGGCGATCGCGGCCGGATCGATGGGCGGGGCAACCTGCTCCTGTCCGGCCGCATGGACCGTCAGGTGAAGCTCCAGGGCCGCCGGGTCGAGCTCGAGGGCATCGAAGCGGCCTTGAGCGAGATACCCGCCGTGGTCGCGGCGACGGTCGAGTATCAGCCGGGCGCGACGGCCGGGCGTCTGGTGGCGACCGTCGAGCTCGAGCCGAGCCGGCGCATGACCGCGAGCGACCTGCAGCGCTTGCTCGGTGCGCGGCTGCCTCCCCACATGGTGCCGTCGGCCTTCAACCTCAACGGCGCCCGCGCGCAGGGCGCCGACCCGCTCGACGACGCCGTTTCCTGGATCGTCGAGACCGCGGCCGCGGTCCTCGGCGTGCCATCCCTGACCCCGGAGTCGGACTTCTTCGAAGCCGGCGGCAACTCCCTGTCGTCCCTGGAGTTGGTGGCGCGCACGGCATCGCACTTCGATGTCGAGCTTCCGCCTTATGTCGTCTTCGCAGCACGCACGCCGGCCGCCCTCGCGAGAGCGATCAGGGATGAAGGTGTCCCGAGGGCTTGACCTCGACACCACGCGCGGTCCGGTGCCGCTCAACGAGTACCAGCTCGCCTCGCTGGTGCTGCCGGTGGACCCCGACGTCGAGCGGATGTCGGTGCTCGGGTTCGTCTATCGAGACGTGGGCGACCTGGACGTTCGCGACGTCAGGAGCCTGGGCGCGTGGCTGCGGCGCCGCCACGCAGCCCTCCGCGCTCGCCCCGTCGCCCGAGGCGACTCGTTCACGCAGCTGATCACCCCGCTCGACTCCGCCGGGGAGATCGAGGTGACGATGCTCGACTCGCCGGACGCCGATCCGTACGCGGTGGCCGACGCGTTCACGGTCGAGCCACCGGGGCCGCCGCTCGAGACCGACCTGCTTCGCATGGCGCTCATCTCGACCCCTGGGCCGACTGCGCTTGCGATCGCGATCCACCACTTGGCGTTCGACGGCTGGTCGTTTCGCATCATGCAGGAGGACATCGCGAGCTGGCACGCGAGCCGCCGCGAGCCGCGGCCGTGGAGCGCCTTGCCGGGAGCCGAGTACTACGGGCGGGCGAACGCGTGGCTCGAGGATCGCTGCCGGACGCGCGAGACGGCGGAAGCCGAGTACTGGGCGACGACACTGCGCGGAGCGAGTGCCGGCACCGACCTCAGCAAGCCGGAGGTCGCCCCGACCGACAGCGCGAGCTTCTCTGTCTCGAAGGAGCGGGTGGGGCAGTTGCGCCTCGCGGCCCGCGCGGCCGGCGGCACGCTTTCGGTGCTCCTGGCCACGGCGGTCGGACTCGTGCTCGCCAGGCACACGCAGAGCCGCGCGCAGCTCGTGACGATACCGATCAACGTGCGCCCGCCCACCATGCTCAATCGCCTTGTCGGCGAGTTCGTCAACTACTCTGCCATCGTCGTTCGCGACGATTCCGGTGAGTCCGACTTTCACGACGTCATGGTGAGAACCTCGGCCCAGTGGGCGGAATCGACGCAGTTCTGCTTCGGCGACTTCGAGCGGATGGCCGCGCGCGCCGACGAGGTCGACGAATGGCTGGCCACGACGATCGTCTACGTGCACGACTACGCGCACGTCGGGTTCGGGGCGGACCCGGACGCTCCGTTCGCAAGCGGCTTCGAGATCGACTCCGACCTGCGCCAGGCGGAGCAGGAGTTCGAGTGCGTCCTTCGCGACGGGCGGCTGACCGTGTCAGCCGCATTCCGTCACGACGCTCCCGTCTACCACGATCGCGCGCAGATCATGGATGGGCTGCGCGAGCTGCTCGCGACGTGAAGTCGTGGGTCGACCTGACGCCGCGCGCCCGGGTGGGCCGGATGGAGTTGTTCTGCCTCCCGCACGTCGGCGCCGGATCGACGGTGTTCTCCGCGCTGGCGCAGATCCTGCCGGCCACGGTGCGGGTCCGGGCGTTGCGTGCTCCCGGGCGGGAGTCGCGCGTGGCCGAGGCCCCTCACCGGAACATGAGCGCCCTGGTCGATGAGATCGGCTCTGATATGGAGGCGACGCTGGGGGCAGAGCGCTTCGCGTTGGTCGGCATCTGCTCGGGCGCGATCGTCGCGTTCGAGCTCACTCGATGGCTGCAACGGCGCGGACTGTCACCGGCGGCGCTGGTCGCGGCGGGATCGGAGGCGCCTCGCGTGCCGATCGAGACCAGCCTGCACACGGGCTCGCGCGAGGCACTGGTCGAGAACCTGCGGGAGGGAGGCACCGACCCGGCGGTCCTCGCCAGCGCGGAGATGCTCGACACCCTCGAACCGGTGATCCGTGCCGATTACGAGGTCCTCGAGACATGGCGCTATCGGCCCGGACCGCCGATCCGATGCCCGGTCGTCTGCGTCATCGGCAAGGACGAGCTGCCGTTGCCCAACGTCGCCGCGTGGGCGCACGAGACGACCGCCCGCTTCGAGTTGGTGACGCTTCCACAGGAGCCGGTGCGAGCTCAGCTGACGCCCGAATGGGCACGCGCTCTCGGCGAGGCGGTCCTACGCGCCACGGCACGATCGCAGGTAGGGAGACAGGAACGGGTCTAAACGCTCGCGCTCGGGCCGTGAGACGTGCTTGAACCCGCGCACCAGCCCGACACACCACTCGGACTCACAGTGACATTGGAACGGGTGGCCGAGCTCCCACTCGGTCGCGAGGTAGTTGATGGTGACAGCCTCACCCGGGGCGATCGCGCGACGGGTCACAACAGCGAAGTCGGTGAAGACGATTGCGGAATTTGCGTCACAGGAGTGCTCGAGGAAGCCGTTCCCCGGGAGTGCGACGTGTGCGGCGTCCCCCACCTGCACCGACCAGCGCGTGGGAGCGGCGACCACGGGCCTCGTCCTGAACGTGATCAGGTGCGCGTCGTGTGGGACTGGCTCCAGTGCGACCACGTGTGACTCGCCGTCGCGTTGCTCGACTCCGAGTAACGGTGAGAACCAGGCGTCCTCACGCAGCGGAAGCCAGGATGGCGGGGTCGGTTCGCTCACATCCGCGCGCAGCATACGATAGCTTCGGCCGAGGCCGACCAACACTGCCAGCCCTCGACACAGAGCGTCATCACGCGCCGTCCATTCGCGAGCATACCCGGGGCCCTCGCCGTCCGAGCGGATCGCCGGGCCGACGCCGTCGCCCATCGCGACGAGCACGGAAACCAACTCACGTTCGCGCAGTGGCGGGAGCGCTCGGAGCGGGTCGCCACGCGCGTCGAGGGCGCAGGCATCGCTCCGGGCCGCCGCGTCGTGGTCGACGTGTCGCACGGCGACTGGCTGCGCTTCGCGACCGAGTACGTCGGCGTCATGCGCGCCGGCTGCGAAGCGGCCGTCGTCGACTCGTCGGACGTGCGGCGCAGCGGTGCAGAAGCGCTGCGCGACCTCGGCGCCGTCGCCCTCCCCGGTCCGGCGGACGCGGTGGCCGCCTGCCGTCCGGGTCTCGACCTCGAGGCGATCTCCGGCGGAGCTGCCCTGCTCTTCAGCTCCGGCACGACCGGCCGCCCGAAGGCCGTCCAGCTGTCGCACCACCACCTGTGCGAGATCAGCGCGACGGCGATCTTCGGCAACGGCGGCGTCGCGCTTCCGGCGATGCTCGTTCACGCGTACGCGATGTCGACGACGATGGGCAGCTGGATGGCGATCCTCCCGCTCGTGGACGAGGCCGCCGTCACGGGCCTCACGGCTTTCGACGCCACGCTCGTCTGGAGCGCGGCCACCCGCTCCGAGACGATCGGGCTCTGCGTCGCACCCTGGATGCTCGACACGCTCAGCGATCGAGGGACCGACGGTGTCCCGGCCTCGCTCGTGGAGCGGCTGGCCGGCGTGATGACGGTCACATCGCCGCTCTCAGAGCACGTGCTCGCTCGCTTCGTGACGGAGTTCCCGCGCGTGCCGGTGATCGACTACTACGGTGCCACGGAGGTCGGCGAGGCCGGGACCGCGGTGCTGTGCGGCACGCGCTCCTCCTCCGGCTGCGGGCTCCCGCTGCCCGGGACGGAGGTCGCGATCCACGGCGCGGACGGCCGGACCTGCCCACCGGGCGTACCCGGGCGGATCGCGATGCGCATGCCGGGCATCCCCGCCCCCGTCGTCGTCTGGGGGGAAGGGCAGGGCGAGGCCCGAGGGGAGTGGGCGTTCCCCGGTGACACGGGCTATCTCGACGCCGACGGTGCGCTGCACCTGGTCGGTCGCGAGGCGGATGCGATCTGGATCGGCGGCGAGGCGGTGAGCCTCGCCCAGGTCGAGGACGCGGTGATCTCGGCGACAGGGGCGCAGGCCGCGATCGTGGTCCAGGTCGCCGGCCCGGACTCGCCGCTGACCGCGTTGATCGAGGGCCCTCGGAGCACTGACTGGACCACTGCACGAGCGCGGCTCGCCGGCACGCTGCGGTCCGCCGAGGTGCCCGCGACCGCCGCTTGGGTCGACGAGCTGCCGCGCTCGGCCAACGGGAAGCTGTCGCGCAGCGCCGCGCGCCGGCTGCTCGACTGACCGTGGCGACATCTGAAGAGGTGGCGGCGGTGGTCGCCGAGGAGTTCCACCGCATCACGCAGGTCGCCTGGCCCGAGGACCAGTCGTTCCTGGCGGCGGGCGGCGACTCGCTCGTGGCGACCCGGGTGGCGGCTGCCGCCTCGCGCCGGCTCGGTCGTCATGTCCGCCCTTCGGACGTCCTGCGGGCCGCGACACCCGCCGGAGTCCGGCACAGCGCGCCGCCGTGGCAGGCTGCAGGATGACCGCCGTGGCCGTGGCGCCCGCTCAGCGGGCCGTGCTACTCGATGCGATGGCCGAGCGCGACACGCGCTTCTACAACATCTCCGTGGCCTACGCCTTCGACGGGACGGGCTCGGTCGAGGAGTTGCGCGACGCCGTAACGGCGGTCCTGCGGAGCGAGCCCGCGCTCCGCGCCCGGATCGGCGTCGGGCCGGAAGGGCTGGTCCAGCACCTCGACGTGGCGGAGGCGACGTGCGAGGTGATCGACGATGGCGATGCCGCCGGTCTGGAGCAGCTTCGCGACTGGACGTTGGAGCCTTTCGACCTCGGCCGAGGGCCCCTCGTCCGCGCGCGGATCGTGGCAGATGGCGCGGAGGGCGGCGTGCTCGCCATCGCCTTCCACCACGCGATCGGCGACGGCGGCGCATCGGCAGCGCTCGGCGCGAGGCTCGGCGAGGCGCTCGAAGGTGCGGGTAGCGAGGCGAGCGCCTCCAGGTGGAGTGACTACGCGTCCTATCCGGCCGAGGCGCGCGCCCTCGAGGAGGCCGCACTCGCAGGCGCAGGACCGCTCGTCCGCGACCTCCAGGACGACGAGTGGCAGCCGCCACAGCCGTCCGGGTCGCCGGCCCGCGCAGGGCTCGTGGCGGACATCGCCGCGGACGAGCTCCGCGCCGTCGCCACGGCGATGGGCACGACGCCTTTCGCCCTGCTGTGCGCGGCGGCGGCGTCGTCCGTGCACGGGCTGACGGGTGCGACTTGCGTCCGCCTCGGAGTTCCGCACTCCGTCCGCGGGTTCGATCCTCGCTGGCACGACCTGATGGGGATGTTCGTGACCACGAGCGTGATCACACTGGCCCCTGCCGCCACGCCCCTCGAGACTCTCACCGCGACGTCGGACGCGCTCATGGACAGCCTGGACGGCGCGGGGCTCGGGCTCGACCGCCTCGCCGCGGTGGTCGGCCGCAAGGCGTTCATGCGCGGCGCGGCGCGCCCTTTCGACGTCCTCGTCACGATGCACGAGCGCGAGACGGCTTGGCGAGGCGGCCCCTTCGACTTGCACCCACTGCGGATCGAGGGTGCTGCGCCGGAGTGGCCGTGCGTCGACGCGTGGCACGAAGGCGGCCGCCTACGGATCGAGGTCAGCGGACCTGGGACGGAGTCGCTCGCCGCCTGCCTTGCGGCGGCGCTGGCCGCCTTGACCTAGTTGTCAGGCCGTCACTGAGCTCCCGGAGCACGCGGACGTGCTCCGGGAGCCGTGGTCGTTTACGGCGTCGTCGTCGACAATGTGAACGTCAGCGTCTTGCTGTAGACGCCCGTACGCAGGGCGTCCGTGGAACCGATGTGCTGCTGGAGCGACACCGTGACCGCGTCGTTGCTGATCGGGCCGGCGTAGCTGAGCAGCGGCGTCGGCGCGGCGGAGCCGCCGACGTTCGCGTACGCGCCGGGACCGGTGCCGCCCGCGCTGGCGGCCTTGGCCTGCAGGGCCGACGGGAGCGAGAACGTCCCGTTGACCAGATGGCCCGTCGCGGTGCTGCTCGCGTCGGCCACGGTCAGCGCGGCGTCACCGCCGGTCGAGACGACGGTCGCCCCCATCGTCGTGGTGTAGTCCCACGCCAGGCCCGGCGTGAACGGGCCGAACGTGGCCGACGGGCTGCCCAGCGTCAGGCTGAGCGTCGCCGGCACGGAGCCGTTGACGGTGCCGTCGGCGTTGACGGCGTCCAGGACGCGGTAGTTGACGGTCTTGACGAACACGTTGCCGACGTTGTCGGTGGCGGTGATCGTCAGCACCTGCATGCCGGGGGTGCCGGTGGGCAGGTTGGAGCCGCTGGGGGTCGAGCCGACGCACGAGGCGACGCCCGATCCACCGGCCTCGTCAGCGCACGAGAACGTGAGCGGGACCGGCCGGCCCTGGGTGTAGACCGCGCCCTCCGGGATGTTGACCGTGACGGTCGGCGCCGTCTGGTCGAGCAGGAAGGACTGCGACTGCACCGCGGACTGGTTGCCCTTGATGTCGACCGCGAACCACTTGACGGTGGTCGCGCCCGGCGCAGTGATCTTGAGGATCTCGCCGATGCTGCGCGCCCGCTGGTTGTTGTACGTGGGCGAGGCCAGCGTCGGGGTCGAGCCGTCGGTCGTGTAGCGGATGACCGCCGCCTCGTCGTTCCAGATGAAGCGGTAGGCGATCGGGTCCTTGGACTGCGTGACGCCGTCGGAGTCGAGCGAGGTGCTCGGCGGCGTGATGTCCATCGCGTAGTCGTAGGCGGACTCGACCATGCCGTAGTTGCCGGCCGCGAACTCGAGCGCCTCGTCGCGGCCCTCGTTGACCAGCGAGCCGTTGGCCGGGCAGGAGCCCTGGCCGCCGCCGGTGCCGACCGCGCCGAAGCACGGCTGGAAGCCGACCTGCGTCTGCTGACCGTGCCCGTGGTCAGGTTCAGCATGCGGTCGGCGCCCGTCTCGAACGAGTAGGCGATGATGCCCTTGCGGTACCAGCCGTCGTCGGCGGAGTTGCCGGCGGCGGAGTAGAGCACGTCGGCGATCGGGCCGGTGCGCTCCGGGAGGATGACGGTGCCGCGAACGTCCTTGATCCGGCGGAGGATCTTCTCACCGGCCTGGAAGAAGTAGTTCTCGATGCCGATGTTCGGAGCCGGGGCCGTGGTGCGGAACCCGTCGTTCTTGTAGGAGCCCGGCGCCCACATGAAGTAGCCACCGAAGGAGTGGATGTTGTTCATGAACTTGATGTTCGGGAACGTGTCCGCGACCCACTTCTCGTTGCGACTCTCCGGCTCGGAGTACTCGCCCGAGCCGGCGTAGAGCTCGTTCGTGCACGAGGTCGAGGCGCCGAAGTAGCCGTCGAACGGCGAGAACTCGCCCATGTTGCGGTTCATGTCGACGCCCCACGTCGTACGCGCGGCCGGGTCGAAGTTGCCCGTGGTCGGGCAGTAGTTGGGCATCGTCTTGCGCTGCACGGACGAGTCGTACATCGAGTAGTGCGCGCCGTCCGGGTTGGAGTTCGGCAGGATGAAGACCTCGACGTTGTCGAGGAGCTGCTTGGTCTGCGGGTCGGTCGCGTAGTTCTCGACCAGCTGGTGCGCCGTCTCCTGGCAGGTGAGGCTGGTGGTCCACTCGCGAGCGTGCTGCTGGCAGAAGAGGAACACGCCCACCTTGGAGCCGTCACGGTGCGCGCCGATGCGGTACAGGTGCTGCTGGAACGGACCACGCGCGACGCTCGCGGGAGCGTTGAGGAAGTCCGACAGGTTCGTGCGCGCGCGGGGCTGGGCGATGCCGGCGCCCCGGTTGCCGCGGTACGTGGTCGCCATGACGAGCGCGGAGGCCGCCGGGTTGGCGTTGATCGCGGCGACGACCTGCCCGGCCGTCGAGTTGGGCGCGCCGGAGTTGTCGGTGCCGAGGGAGACCGAGATCAGCTTGTCGGTGACCGTGACGCTGAGCGGCTGGTTCGCCGCGCCCGGGTTGAGGAACTCGGCCTGGACCTGGTTGCCGCCCTCGTGGCCCCAGTCCCTGGTGGTGAGCACGACCGCCGAGTGGACGACCTCCTGGATCTGGAGCGTGAAGTCGCCGAGATCGCCCTGGAAGCCCGACACCTCGTAGGTGAAGGTGCCGGCCGTGGCGAACACCTGGGTGATGGTCTCCGGGCTCGTCCCCGTGTCGATCTCCTGGAGGACGTTGCCGGCGGGGTCCTTGATCGTGAAGATGAAGTCGGTCGAGCCGCCCGGGATCCCGTTGACGATCGCGCGGTACTGCACGCCCGCCTCTCCGGTGAACGGGATCGAGGCGACCGGCTGCGCGGCCGTGATCTCGCCGGTGGTGTTGACCAGCAGGGGGCCGAAGACGGCCGTCGCGGTCGAGCCGATCCCGGCCGTGCCGTTCATGGTCGCCTGAGCCTTGCGCTGATACCCGGAGGTCAGCTCCGGCGTGTTGACGACGCTCATCAGCTCCGGGTACGCCGCGGCCAGCGCGTCGAGGTCGGCGCGGGTCTCGGTCGGATCCTGGTACTTCGTGAAGAACTGGGTCCTGAAGCCCGCGACGTGCGGCGGGAGGCCCTGGCCGAGCCACTCGGAGACCGGGAAGGTCTCGGTGCTGGCCTCGGCTCCGCCGGCGGTGGCCGCGGTGGCGACGCGAAGCTGGATGTCGCCGGCCGCGAGGTTGGCGTAGGCACCGGTCAGGCGGATCAGCTGACGGTGGTACATGTACTCGAACGGCGTCAGGTTCTGGTTGTCGATGAAGCGACCCATGTTGACCGGCGTCGAGTAGACGCCGTCGGGGCCGGCGAAGGAGAGCGCCAGCGACGGGCCGGTGAAGGCCGTGTTGGAGCCCACGACGCGCTTCGTGGACTTGTTGAACGCCTCGACGTAGAGGAAGCGCGCGGTCGTGCGGGTCGCGGGGGGGCCGACCGCATCCGTGAAGGCCACGGCGCGCTGGATGACCGTGTCGCCCTGGCCGGGGACGGCGGCGACGGACCTGCCCTCGAACTTCGCGCCCTTGAGGCCGTTCTCGGCCACGTCGGCGGCGACGGCCTCCTGGTCGATGATCTCCTGGCGCTCCTTCATGCGCTGAGCGCCGGTGTTGGAGTCCTCGATGACCCGGCCGATCTCGTAGCCCTTGGCCTTCAGCGCGGCCTTCTCCTCGGCCGTCACGAAGACGGCGAGCAGGATCGAGCCGTCGTCCTGGACGGACTTGTACTCGGTGGCGTCGTAGTTGGCCACGACGGTGTCCATGGCAGCCTCATCCGGCACGTAGACCTGGACCAGCTGCTCGAACGGGATGCCGTCATCGTCGGCCGCGAACGCAGCGGACTGGCCTCCCACCAACAACAACACCGACGCGGCAAGCGCGATGAGCGGCCTTCTCCCGACCATGGGCTGTTCCCTCCGTATGTAAGTGATTCGCCTGCCCCTCGTGCAGGCAACCTGCGTATCTGAACAGAACGCAGGGGTCCGCGCCAGTCCAGCCGTGGAGATCGCTCCACGACCGGACCTTCGACCAGGGGTCAGCGGCGTGCGTAGGTGCCCGTGAACGTGCCGCGGGCGACCGCGCCGGCGAGCTTCGCGCGGACCTCGTCGGGCTCCGCGCCGGCGGGGAGCGCGCTCGCGTCCTCGAGCGCGTACATGGTGAAGACGTAGTGGTGCGGGTCGTCGCCCTCGGGCGGGCACGGCGGCGTCCAGCCCGTCTCGCCGGCGGAGTTCTTCCCGTACTCGGTGCCGGTCGGGAACCGGCCCTGCGGCGCCAGTCCACTCGCGCCCGCGGCGCTGATGCCGTATGCCGTCCAGTGCGTGAAGCCGGCGTCGGCGTCTTCGACGAAGAGCACCAGCTCCACGGCGCCCCCCGCGTTACGCCAGGTGATCGTGGGCGCGGTGCCGGCGCCGTCGCACGTGAGCGCGCGCGGGATCGTGCCGCCGTCCTTGAAGTCCGGCGTGGCGAGCTCGATGGTGTCGGGCGCGGCGGGAAGCGGCTTGGTCTCCTCGCCGCCGCAACCCGCGAGAAGGACGAGCCCTATGAGCGTGCCGACCGCTCCTCGAAGACTGGCGCGACCTTCCGCGCTCATCGCACCTTGACGACCTTCTTCGCCACGCGGGAGCCCTGCACGATGCGCAGGGTAAGGCGCGCGCCCTTGAGCCGTCGGACGCGCTTGCGGCCGACGGAATTGAGTCGCAGCCGGATGGTCACCGTGCCGGCGGCTTGCGCGACGCGCTGCCCGGTCGCGACGACGATCGGCTTGCCGCGGCGCCCGAGGCGCCGAGCCGGAACGGTGCCCTTGATGGAGACCTTCCCGGCGCCGCTGACCTCGACCTTGACCCCAACCCCGCGCGAGGTGGCCAGCGCCTTGGCCTTGATCCTCGCCGGGAGTGTCACGATCAGGTTGCGGGGCGCATTCCCGCCGCCAGGGTTCGTCGGCGACTTGGGCAGGAACGCGGCCACGTCGGCGCCCCCGATCGACGGGTACGCACCCGTCGGGGAGATCACGACGGGCGTGCTTCCCATCACGCAGGGGTCGGCATCGGTCGAAGGGCTGGCCGCGACCTTCACGCCGCCGTCGTCCTTCCATGCGACCGCCCCGGCGTCCGGCGCGAGCGACGCGTCGCGTGCGATCCCGGCCGCGGGCACGACGCAGTCCACCGCGGCAGGGAACACCGGCCCCTGGTCCACCCCCTGGATGGCGAGGAGGGCGATCTTGCCATCCGTCTGCGTGCCGCCGTTCCAAGCCTCGAACCCGAGCGCCGCCATGCGTCCGTTGGCCGCGACGTCGATGCCTTCGAGGTAGAGCCCGACGACCCCCGAGGCGTTGAGCCACGGGGTGAAGGCGTTCGAGTAGGGATTGCCGCCACCCGCGTCCTGGACGTTGACGAACTTCGGCTCCGAGGAGTCCTCCAGCGAGATGATCCGCGAGCCGAAGAGCGAGGGGTGCGTCTGGCCGCCGGTGTCGATCGGATTGAGCGAGCTGTTGGTCGCCGGCCGGACGTACGTGCCTCGAGCGCCCGGGGAGCCGCAGCAGAAGGGCGAGTTCGAGTATCCGTAAACGAGGTGCGACCCGTCCGCGGTGATGTCGAAGCCGAGTGGATAGACGTATATGGCGTAGCCACCCGGGGCGTTGAGCGGCCCCTCGACGGTGGAGGTCCCGTCGGGCTCCCAGATCTTGAACCACGAGAAGCTCGAGTTCCGGCCCGGCTTGTTGCGAACCGCCACGATCCGCCCGCCGTCGGACTGTGCGATGTCGATCCAGTTCTCGGTCTCGCCGGCGCTGTTCACCACGGGCGCCGCCAGGCGCGTCTTCTTCGCTCCGTCGAGCGAAGCCAGCCAGACCTCGCCGTTGTCGACGTAGGCCACCGACGCCGCGTCCGCGACCGCGGGCGTCGCGACCGCCGCCAGCACGGCAGCGAGTAGCACGGCCCGGGCGGTAAGCCTGGTTGCCTGCCCGGCAATCCCGGCTTGAGGGCCGTGGGGCATGTCGAGTCCTTTCGTGGACGGGCGCCTGGTGCACCCGCTGCGCCGGTCAGCGTACTGACGGATGGCGGTCAGTCCCACGCACTCGACGAACGTGCTACGAGCTTCCCGGCGCGCCATCGCATGGCCGCGGGGACGCCGAGCACGAACGCGGCCGAGCCGCCGAACAGGAGCCACAGGCCGCCGAGCCCGTCGCCCGGCGAGCCGCGCTCGACGACGAAGGCGTGCTCCTCGCGGAGGCGCCCGCGGCTTCTCCGCCGCCCGAACGGGACGTGCCGGCACGACACGAGGTTGCGGCCGGCGCCGAGCGTGACCTCGCCGATCGTCTCGAAGTGGTCGGTCGCGATCGACGCGCCCTGCCGGCTGCCGCGGATGCGCTGCCCGCCGAGCTCGCACTCGGTCCCGGCGACGATCGTCTCGCGGACGTTCGAGAGCCCGCCGAGGTTCAGCCAGACCGTCGCGGGCTCGCCGCGCGACCCCTCGAACGAGGCGGGCTCGGTCGGGGCGCCTTCGAGCGCGGCGACGGTGCCGCGGGCGAGGATGCGCTCCTGCGCCGGCCCCGCCTCGGAGGCGAGCCGGACGATGCCGAGCGCGGCGGCGGCCGCTCCGCCGACGAGCAGCACGAGCGCGACCGCCCCGAGCACAGGGCTCCGGCGCCGTCGCAGCCGCGAGCCCGGGCCGCCGACGGCCCAGCCCGCGTGCTCGACGTCGCTCATCGCGGTGGCCAGCAGTACCGGGGCGGGACGAAGCCGTCCTCGTGCCCCATCTCCCCGCTGAAGAACTCCGCCACGTCGGCGACGCGGTCGATCGTCTTCATCAGCCGGTTCTGCGGCTTCGGGACCGCGACGCGGAGGTTCAGCCCGCGCCGCAGGTGCGCCTTCAGCTCCCCCTCGGCGTAGGCGTCGAAGCGCGCGCGGCCCTCGACATACGCGGGCGCGTCGCGGTACACGACCACGATGTGGTGGCCGCCCGCCATGCGCTTGCGCGGCTTCAAGGACACGCCCGCCGAAGGCGGAAGTTTCCCGTCGGCGCAGGGCAGGTCGGGCCCGCCGCCGGTGCGGCGCACGCCCCACTTCGCGCTCGTGCGGCCCATGAGGTCGAACGGCTGGTGGTGTGTGACCTGGGCGCCGTAGGCGTCGGCGGGCGAGACGCCCACGATCTCGAGATAGGCGGTGAGCAGCTCCTGCGGCGTCAGCGGCAGGTACGGGAACGGCGACGGCAGGGGCGCGCGGTGCTGGCGCAGCGGATGGACCGCGACGGCGATCGCGTCCCACTGCAGGACGTCGATCACCACGCCGTCCGGCGGGCCCTCGCGCAGGTCCAGCGGCACGCGGACGTCGGGGACCGGCCGGGTCGCGAGGAGGTGCACGCCCTCAACACGAGCCACGATCCTCATGTCGCTGTTCTCCGGCCCGCTGTCCCGCTTGGCGATCGAGACGTCGCGCGCGATCGCGAGCGTCTGCTCCGGCCCGAGGCCGGCGCCGGCGAGGACGTGCAGCGCGAGATCCTCGTCGAGCGGGGCCGGCTCGCCGGGCGAGCGCACGACGAGCACGTCCCTGGCGGCGAGCGTGCGCGCCGCCGGCGTCTCGGCGCGCGGCAATGCCTCGGTCGCCGCGTGCACGACGTCCCACTCGACGACGCCTCGACCCTCGCCGCCCATCGAGCCCGGGCTGATGAGGTCGGGCACGCGGTAGGCGCCGTAGACGAGCTCGGGCCTTGCGGCGAGCCCGCTCGATCCCAGGTAGTCGGCGACCTCGCGCAGCTGCGTCTTGCCGCGCGTGGCCACGCGCGTGACCCGCACAGGAGAGCGACCGGGGGCGAGGTACTGCGCGCGGATCTCGTCGCGCGCCGCGCGCTCGAGCTTGCGCTGCTCCTCCCACGCCGCCGGGTCCTCGATGAAGTCCTGCTCGGGCGCCTTGACCACGCCGTGCACGACCTCGCCCGCCGGTCCGTGCAGCACCTTGCCGACGAGCTTCGCGTCCTCGAGGTCCGCCGGCGTCCCGCCCGCGTTGAGCGCCGCGGTGCGCGCCTGCCAGTAGTCGTAGCGCTCGCGCTCCGCCGGCGAGAGCTTCGCCACCGCGGCCGCGTCGGCCCGCGCCGAGGCCTCGTCGAGCTTCTTCAGCGCTCCTTCGACAAGCTTCCGTGCCCGTGTCATCGGCGGATCGTAGTCGGCCCGTTGAGATTCCATTCAGCTGGAGTTGCTTGCATGAAGTCGCCTTGCCACGCCTCCCGCTCAGCCTGCGCGTCCTGCTGCTCGTCCCGCTGCTCGCGGCGGCGGCCGACCAGGCGCGCGCGACGCTGGTGTGCGGCGGGTCCGGGCAAAGCTGCCTGGAAACGGCCGGCAGCGGCTCGCTCGGCGCAGTCGGGCTGGTCGTGCTGGTCGCCTATGCGCTCGGTCTCGCCGCGCTGGTGGTGCGGCTCGGCGTCGGGCGCTCCGGGCTCGCGCCACGCTGGCTGATCGGCGCCGCCGGCGTCGCGGCCGTCTGCGGCGGCCAGGCACTGCTGGCGACGGTGCTCGGCGACGGCGGCGCGCTCGGCGCCGGCTGGCTCGAGCTGCTGGCCATCTGCGCCGCCGCCGGCGGCGTGGTCGCGCTCGCCCTCCCCGCGGTTCCCGCGGCCATCGCCCTCGCCCGCTCGCTCCGTCCCTCGGCGCCGCGCCTGCGCGCGGCGCCGATCCTGCTGCAGGCGCCGGCCGCGCCGCCTGCCGTTCACCTCGCAGCACCGCTCGCCACGGCCGCCGCCGGCCGAGCTCCTCCTCTGACGCTGCGCTGAGCAGCCTCACACCGCCGCGCCGCAACCGGCGCCCATCTCACCAGCGTCAAAGGAGCCTTTCGATGTCCACCACCACCAAGCGCGAGCTGCGCGAGCAGCGTCGCGCCGCCCGCCGCGAGGCCGAGCGCGCCCACGTGGCCCGCGAGACCCGCCGCCGCCGGGTCTGGCAGCTCGGCGGCGTCGCCGCCGTCGCCGCCGCCGCCGTCATCATCGCCGTCGCCGTGTCGTCGTCCGGCGGATCCACCGACTCCCCGCCGGACGCCGGCGGCGCTGAAGCCGCCGCGCTCTTCCGCGGCATTCCGGAGCGCAACGGCGTGCTCGGCGATCCCGACGCGCCACTCACCCTCACCGAGTTCGTCGACCTCCAGTGCCCGTTCTGCGCCCGCGTGTCCACGACCACGCTCCCCACCATCGTCAACGACTACGTCCGCAGCGGCAAGGTCAAGCTCGAGGCACGCGCGCTGCACTTCCTCGGCCCTGATTCCACCGTCGCCGCGCAGGTCGCGGCGGGCGCCGAGCGGCAGGGCAGGCTGTGGCCCTTCCTCGAGGTGTTCTACGCCAACCAGGGTCAGGAGAACTCCGGCTACGTGACCGACGATTTCCTGCGCCGCGTCGCGACCGCCGCCGGCGTCGACGCCGACCGGGCGCTCGCCCAGGCGAACAGGTCGTTCGCCGAGCGCCGTCTCGCTCGCGCCCAGGCCGAGGCCGGGCGGCTGGGCATCGACTCGACGCCGACGCTGGTCGTGTCCGGCGACGGCCGCGCGCCGCGCGTGCTGGACGCCGACCCTCTCGACCCGCGGTCGGTCTCGGCGGCGCTCGACCGGGAGCTGGGGCGGTGAGGGCGCTCCGGCTCGCCTCCGCCGCCGTCGCGGTCGCCGGGCTCGGCATCGCCGGCTACCTCACCGCCGTGCACTACGGCGGCGGGGAGCCCGTGTGCGCGATCGCCCACGGATGCGCAACCGTGCAGCAGTCCGAGTACGCGGACCTCGCCGGCGTGCCCGTGGCGCTGCTCGGCCTGATCGGCTACGCGGGGATCCTCGTGACGCTGCTGCGCGACGACCCTGCGGCGCGTGGCGCGACCGCGTTGCTCTCGTTCATGGGCGCGGGGTTCTCCGCCTGGCTGACCTACGTGGAGGTCGTGAGGCTCGACGCGATCTGCATCTGGTGCGTCGGCTCGGCGGTCTGCATGCTGTTGCTGGCCGTCCTGTCGAGCGCGCGCATGCTGGCGCCCGAGCCGGTGAGAGGGTGATGCCTGGCGTAGGATCGCGGCGGTGAGGATCGCGGTCTCGCGGGCGCCAGGGGCCGAGCGGGTCGTGACGCCGCTCGAGCTGTTCTTCGATCTCGTCTACGTGTTCGCGATCGGGCAGCTCTCCCACCACCTGCTCGAGCACGTCGACGTGCGCACGGGCGCCGAGACGGTGATCATGGCGCTGGCGGTCGTCCACGCCTGGTACATGACCGCGTGGGGCGCCAACTGGCTCGACCCGGGCCGGCTGCCGGTGCGCGTGCTGCTCGTCGGGCTGATGTTCGCCAGCCTGCTGATGTCGGTGGGGATCGCCGACGCGTTCGACGATCGCGCGTGGCTGTTCGTCACCGGCTACCTGCTGCTCCAGCTCGGGCGGGCGGGGTTCCTCATCGTGGCCCTGCGCGGCCGGCCGCTCGGCGAGCACTTCGTCAACGACATGGTCTGGGAGCTGGCCATCGGCGTGCTCTGGGTGGCCGGCGCGATCGCCGACGGCGACACGCGCCTGGTGCTCTGGGGGCTCGCGGCGGTGGCCGCCCACGGCGGCGCGTGGGCCCTGCACTGGCTGCCCGGCCGGGGCCGGGCGATCGACCTCGGGCACACGGAGATCGCGGGCGAGCACCTCTTCGAGCGCTTCCGGCTGTTCTTCATCATCGCGCTGGGCGAGACCGTGCTGACGACGGGCAGCGCCTTCACCAGCGAGCCGTTCGCGGTCGAGCGCCTGGTCGCGCTGGCGGTCGCCTTCACCGGGACCGTCGCGCTCTGGTGGGGCTACTTCCAGCGCGAGGAGGGCGCGCACGCAGCCATGGAGGAGGCCGAGGATGCCGGGTTCGTCGGCTGGTGGGGCACGTGGACGCTGACGATGATGGTGCTCGCGCTGATCGCGATCGCCGTCGGCGACGAGATGGCGATCGCCCACCCCGCCGACGAGGCGACGCTCGGCTTCACGATCCTGACCTTCGGCGGGCCGGCGCTCTTCCTGCTCGCCCAATGGATCTTCCATCGCGCGGCGCTGGGGTTCTCGCCGCGGTCGCTGGGGCTGGGCATCGCGGCGCTGGCGATCCTGGCCGTCGCCACCGCTCCCCTCGCGCTCCTGCCGGGCATCGCGGCGGCGAGCGCCGTGCTCGTCGGCGTGGCGGTGTCGGCCACCGTGGCCACGACCCCGAGGCCGAGATGACGGCGGCGCACCTGCAGCGCCGGCAGCGCGAGGCCGCGGAGGCCTGGAGCCTCGAGAGCGGCCAGGCCGTCGTCGTCGGCTCCGGGGCGCCGATCCACGTCCCCGGACGGGCCGACCGCACGTACCCCTTCTACGCCCATTCCGAGTACCTCTACCTCACCGACCGTGAGCGCCCGGAAGCGGTGCTCGCCTTCGACCCCGTCGACGGCTGGTCCGACTTCGTGCCCGCCCCGACGGCCGAGGAGCACCTGTGGTCCGGAGCGCCCGCGGCCGAGCCGGGGCTCTCGACCGACGACCTGCCGGGCTGGCTCGAGGCCCGGAGGGGCGCGCGGATCGCGAACCTCGGCGCGCCCGTGCCCGGCATCGAGTCGGACGCCGGGCTCGAAGCCGACGTGCGGTACGCGCTCAACCGGATCCGGCGGGTCAAGGACGAGGTGGAGATCGAGCGCATGCGGCAGGCCGAGCGCGCGACCAGGGCGGGGTTCGCCACCGCGGCGGCGCTGATCGCGCCCGGCGTGAGCGAGCGGCAGCTGCAGGTCGAGATCGAGGCCGCGTTCCTCCGCAACGGCGCCGACCGGCTCGCGTACGAGACGATCGTCGGGGGCGGGCCCAACTCCGCCGTGCTCCACTTCATGCCGTCGGAGCGCGCCCTCGAGGACGGCGACCTGGTCCTGATCGACGCCGGCGCGGAGTTCCGCGGGTACGCGAGCGACGTCACCCGCACGTACCCGGCGTCCGGCTCGTTCACCCCCGAGCAGCAGGCCGTGCACAGCGTGGTGGCCGCAGCCCTGGCGGCGGCGATCGAGCGCTGCGCGCCGGGAACCGAGTGGCTCGACGTGCACGCCGTCGCCGCCCGGGTCATCGCCGAAGGGCTCGCCGACTTCGGCGTCCTGCGCGGCGATCCCGGCACGCTCGTCGAGTCGGGCGCGGTCGCGCTGTTCTTCCCGCACGGGATCGGCCACATGGTCGGCCTCGGCGTACGCGACGCCGGCGAGGTGCTCCGCGGCCGCGAGGGCACGCGGCCCGGCTTCCCGCGCGTGCGGATCGACCTGCCGCTCGAACCCGGCCACTGCGTCACGGTCGAGCCGGGGATCTACTTCGTCCCGGCGCTGCTCCAGGACGAGGAGCGCCGGCGCGCCCACGCGGACGCGGTCGACTGGGACCGCGTCGACCGGCTGCTCGGCTTCGGCGGCATCCGCATCGAGCACGACGTGCTCATCACCGACGCCGGCTGCGAGGTCCTGACCGCCGGCATCCCGATCCTCTGATGCGAACCGAAGCCCACGACCACGCGTACCGCCTGGCAGTGCCGAACGAAGCCGAGGCATAGGACGTGCTCGACGACGCGCACGCGTTCTGGCTTCGGGCGCCCGGGCGCGGGGAGATCCTGCCGGTCGCGCTTCCCGAGCCGGGGCCGGGCGACGTCGTCGTCCGCACGCTGCGCTCCGGCGTCAGCCGCGGCACCGAGACGCTGGTGTTCCGCGGCGGCGTGCCGCCTCGCGCGCCGTTCCAGGAAGGCGACTTCCCGGGGCCGGTCAAGTACGGCTACCTGAACGTCGGCGCCGTCGAGCAGGGGCCGCCGGAGCTGCGCGGCCGCACCGTCTTCTGCCTGTTCCCGCACCAGACGGCGTACGTGGTCCCGGCCGGTGCCGTGACCCTCGTGCCCGACGACGTGCCGCCCGCGCGCGCGGTGCTGGCCGGCACCGTCGAGACGGCCGTCAACGCCCTGTGGGACGCGGCTCCGCTGGTCGGCGACCGCGTCGCCGTCGTCGGCGCCGGGATGGTCGGCTGCTGCGTCGCCCGCCTGCTCGCCCGCTTCCCGGCGGCCGAGGTCACGCTCGTCGACGTGGACGGCTCGCGGGCCGAGGTCGCCGCCGCGCTCGGCGCCGGCTTCGCGCGGCCGGAGGACGCCGCCGGCGGGCGCGACCTGGTCTTCCACACGAGCGCGACGTCCGCCGGGCTCCAGCGCTCGCTCGAGCTGCTCGCGCCCGAGGGCACGGTGATCGACCTCAGCTGGTACGGCGACGACGAGGTGCGGCTCGAGCTGGGCGGCGCGTTCCACGAGGGGCGCCTCCGGATCCGCGCGAGCCAGGTCGGGACGGTGTCGCCGGCCCGCAGCGCGCGGCGCACGACGGCCGACCGGCTGGCCCTCGCGCTCGACCTGCTGCGCGACCCCGCGTTCGACGTGCTCGTGACCGGCGAGTCGCGCTTCGACGAGCTGCCCGGCGTCATGGCGCGCCTCGCCGCGGGAAGCCTGCCGGCGCTCTGCCACACCATCACCTACGACGGGGCGTAGCGCGTGTTCAGCGTCACCGTCCGCGACCACATGATGATCGCCCACAGCTTCCGCGGCGAGGTGTTCGGGCCCGCCCAGGGCCTGCACGGCGCGACGTACGTCGTCGACGCCAGCTTCCGGCGCGCGAGCCTCGACGCCGACGGCCTCGTCATCGACATCGGCCGCGCCGCCGACGCGCTGCGCGCCGTGCTGGGCGAGCTCAACTACCGCAACCTCGACGACGAGGCGGACTTCGCAGGCATCAACACCACCACGGAGATGCTCGCCAAGGTCGTCGCGGACCGCCTCGCGGACGCGCTGGGCGACAGCGGGCTCGACGGACTGGCGGTGACGCTGCACGAGTCCCACGTCGCATGGGCGAGCTACGAGCGGCCGCTGTGACGGAGATCCACTTCATCGTGCCGGAGGGCATCGACGACCCCGCGCGGCCGAGCGGCGGCAACACGTATGACCGCCGGGTGTGCGACGGGCTCGCCGCGCTCGGCTGGACCGTCCACGAGCACGGCATCGATGCGCTCGAGCGCATCCCCGACGACGCCGTCGTGCTGCTGGACGGGCTGATCGCCTCCCCCGCGCCCGACGTGCTCGTCCCGCACGCGGGCCGGCTGCGGCAGGTGGTGCTGATGCACATGCCGATCGGCGACGCGCGCGAGCGTGCCGTGCTCGAGGCCGCGACCGCCGTCATCACGACGAGCCGATGGACAGGACGGCGACTGAGCGAGCTCTACGGGCTTCCGGCGGAGCGCATCCACATCGCCGAGCCCGGCGTCGACCCCGCCCCCATCGCGTCCGGGACCGACAGCGGCGAAGCGCTGCTGTGCGTCGCGGCCGTGACGCCGCACAAGGGCCACGACGCCCTGCTCGACGCGCTGGCCACCGTGGGCGACCTGTCGTGGCGGTGCACGTGCGTGGGCAGCCTCGATCGCGATCCGGCCTTCGCCGCCGCCGTGCAGCGGCGCGCGAACGGCCGCATCGAGTTCACGGGCCCGCGCACCGGCTCGGAGCTCGAGCGGACG
This sequence comes from uncultured Solirubrobacteraceae bacterium, assembly GCA_963835525.1. Lineage (GTDB taxonomy): Bacteria > Actinomycetota > Thermoleophilia > Solirubrobacterales > Solirubrobacteraceae > DASSUW01. The sequence goes on along the minus strand of CAWIFM010000003.1, from coordinate 656,096 downwards.
TACGCCGCCGCCGACCTGCTCGTGCTCCCCTCACGCGCCGAGACGTACGGCATGGTCGTCACCGAGGCCCTGGCCCGCGGCGTGCCCGTCATCGCCACCGACGTGGGTGGAGTGAGCGAGGCGCTCGGGGACGGCGGGCTGCTCGTCCCGCCAGGCGACCCGGCGGCGCTCGGCGCGGCGCTGCGAAGCTGGCTCGGCGACGCCGACCTGCGCGGGCGCCTGCGCCACGCCGCCCGGGAACGGCGCGCATCGCTGCGGCCGTGGGCGGCCACCACGTCCGTCTTCGCCGGCGTCCTTACGGGAGCGGCGCGATGACGGCGACCGTCACCCCGCAGTGGCTGAGCCTGCGCGAGCCGGCCGACGCGGCGGCGCGCTCGGCCGAGCTCGCCGGGCGGCTGGGGCCCCACCGCGTGATCCACGACCTCGGCGGCGGCAGCGGCGCGATGGGCCGCTGGCTCGCGCCGCGGCTGCCGCGGCCACAGCACTGGGTGGTGCACGACCGCGACCCGGCGCTGCTGGAGCTCGTCGACATCCCCGCGGAGACGGTCGAGACACGGCTGTGCGACATCGGTCGCCTGACGGCTCGCGATGTCGCCGGCGCCACCCTCATCACCGCCTCAGCGCTGCTGGATCTGCTGACCGCGGACGAGCTGGACCGGATGCTGGCCGCCTGCGCCGGGCTTCCGATGCTGCTGACGCTGACGGTCACCGGCCGCGTCGCCCTTGACCCGCCGGACCCGCTCGACGCGCGCATCGGCGCTGCCTTCAACGACCACCAGCGCCGTGACGGCCTGCTCGGCCCGGACGCCGTCGACCGGCTGCGCGGCCGGGCCATCGTCCGGCCGAGCCCGTGGCGCCTCGGCGCGGCCGACGCCGGCCTGATCGCCGAATGGCTCGATGGTTGGATCGCCGCCGCCTGTGAGCAGGAGCCCGCGCTCGCGGTCGAGGCGGCTGCCTATCGTGAGCGGCGCATGGCCGGAGAGCTGGCCGTCACCGTCGACCACGCCGACGTGCTGGTGCTGCCGTGCTGAAGGCCGTTCTCGCCGCCGGCACGCTCGGCTTCCTGGTCTGGCACCTGGGAACGGGCCCGTTCCTCGACGGCCTGCGCGCGGTCGACGCCGGGGCGCTGGCGGCGGCAGCGGGCCTCGCGGTGCTCACGACCGTGTGCTGCGCCTGGCGCTGGAAGGTCGTGGCCCGCGGCCTGGGGGACGACCTGCCGCTGCGCACGGCCGTCGCCTCGTACTACCGCTCGCTCTTCCTCAACGTCACGCTGCCCGGCGGCGTGGTGGGCGACGTCCACCGCGGGATCAGCCACGGGCTGCGCGCGGTGGTGTGGGAGCGCACGGCCGGCCAGGTCGTGCAGCTCGTCCTCACCGTCGTCGTGCTGCTCGTGCTGCCGTCGCCGCTCGGGACGACCGTGCCGATCGTCGCGCTCGCGCTCGTCGCGGGCGGCGCCGTGCTGGTGTGGCGGAGCGAGCTGCTCGCCGGGCGCGCGTGGCCCGCCGTCGCGCTCGCGTCGGCCCTGGTGGTCGCCGGCCACGCGGTCACGTTCCTGATCGCCGCACGGACCGCGGGGGTGACGGCGCCGCTGTCGCAGATGCTGCCGCTCGCGCTGCTCGTGCTCATGGGCGCCGCGCTCCCCAACGTCGGCGGCTGGGGACCGCGCGAGGGCGTGACGGCGTGGGCGTTCGCCGCCGCCGGCCTGGGCGCCTCGGTGGGCGTCGCCACCGCGGTCGTCTACGGCGTGATGGTGTTCGTCGCGACGCTTCCGGGCGCCGCCGTCCTGGTGCTCGCGCGCCGTGCCTGACCGCCCGTACACCCTGCTGAGCTGCAGCGTCTCGCTCGACGGCTACCTGGGCGACCACAAGCCGCGCCTGGCGCTGTCCAACGAGGCCGACTTCGACCGGGTCGACGAGGTGCGCGCCTCCTGCGACGCGATCATGGTCGGCGCGGTCACGGTCCGCACCGACAACCCGCGGCTGCTCGTGCGCTCGCAGGCGCGCCGCGAGGAGCGCACGGCCCGCGGCCTCGCCGCGTCACCGATGAAGATCACCGTGACCGGCCGCGGGGACCTCGACGCGGGCTCCAACTTCTTCACCACGGGCGAGGTCGAGAAGCTCGTGTACACGTCGAGCCCGCGGGTGCCCGACGCGCGCGCGAGTCTGGGGATGGTGGCGACGATCGTGGACGGCGGCCGGCGCGTGCGGATGCGCCGGCTCAGCGAGGACCTCGCCGACCGCGGCGTCGACCGGCTCATGGTCGAGGGCGGCGGCGTCGTGCACACCCAGTTCCTGGCCGACGACCTCGCCGACGAGCTGCAGCTCGTCGTCGCGCCCTTCTTCGTCGGCGACTCGAGCGCCCCGCGCTTCGTCACCGACGGGCGCTTCCCGTGGAACGCCGACCGCCGCGCGAAGCTCGCCGAGGTGCGCCAGATCGGCGACGTGGTGCTGCTGCGCTACGCGCTCTCGCCGCGGTTCCGGGACGGATGACCCCGGCGTCCTGGGTGACGCTCGTCCGGGCCGCGCTCGCGGCCGGGGTGGCCGCGCTCGCCGTGCTCTCGAGCAACGCGGCGCTGATCGTCGCGCTCGCCTCCGCCGCGCTCGCGCTGGATCTCGTCGACGGCTGGGTGGCGCGGCGCACCGGGAAGGTGACCGCGGCCGGGGCGCGCTTCGACGGCGAGGTCGACGCGTTCCTCATCCTCGCCCTCAGCGTCTACGTGGCGCCCGCGTACGGCTGGTGGGTGCTCGCGATCGGGGCTGCGCGCTACGTCTTCCTCGCCGGCGAGTGGCTCCTGCCGTGGATGCGTGCACCGCTGCCGCGGCGCAGGTGGCGCGTCGTCGTCGCGGCGACGCAGGGGGTGGTCCTGACGGTCGCGGCCGCCGGAGTCCTGCCCCGGCCGCTCACCCAGGCGCTGCTGGCCGCCGCGCTCGCGGCGCTCGCGGCCTCGATGGGCGAGTGCGTGTGGTGGCTGTGGCGCCGCCGCCGGCCCGGGCCTCAGCGCAGGAGCATCGCCGTGGCGGTCACGGCCCTGGCGCTGCTGCTCGTGTGGGCAGCCCTCGTCGCGCCGAACCACCCGGGCCGCCTCACCCTCGGGGAGTTCCTGCGGCTCCCGCTCGAGCTCCTCGTCGTCGTCGCCGTCGCCGCCCTGCTGCCCGCCGCCCCGCGCCGCGTGCTGGCCGTGGCCGCGGGAGCGGTGCTGAGCGTGCTCGTGCTCGTGAAGGTCCTCGACATCGGGTTCTTCACCGCGTTCGACCGGCCGTTCAAGCCGGTCGACGACTCGAGCTACCTGGGGATCGGCATCGAGACGCTGCGCGACGCGATCGGCGGAAGCGCGGACCTCGTCGTCGCCGTCGCAGCTGTGCTCGTCGTCGCGTTGCTCGCCGTCCCGGTCCTGGCGCTGCTGCGGGTGACGCGCGTCGCGGCCGGCCACCGCGGCTGGGCGCTCCGTGCGATGGCGGTGCTCGGCGTGGTCTGGGTGGCCCTGCGCGTCGCCGGCGCGCCGGTCGCCTCCTCGAGCGCGGCCGCCCTGGCCGTCGACGAGGTGCGGGCGGTGCGGGCGGGGCTGGCGGATCGCGAGGAGCTCGCCCGCCTGATCGCCCAGGACCGCTTCCGCGACACCCCCGGCCGCCGGCTGCTGACCGGGCTGCGGGGCAAGGACGTCCTGCTCGTGTTCGTCGAGAGCTACGGGACGGTCGCCCTCGAGGACCCCCGCATCGACGCCGTCCTCGACCAGGGAACCGCGCAGCTGCGCGCCGCCGGCTTCTCCTCACGCAGCGCGTTCCTCACCTCGCCCACGTTCGGCGGCCTCAGCTGGCTGGCGCACTCCACCCTGCAGGCAGGGATCAAGGTCGACGGCCAGCGGCGCTACGACCAGCTCGTCAAGGCGGAGCGCGTCACGCTCACGCGAGCGTTCAAGCGCGCCGGCTGGCGAGCCGTCGGCGTCATGCCCGCGAACCATCGGGCGTGGCCCGAGGGCCGCAGCTTCTACGGCTACGACCACATCTACGACCGCCGCAACCTTGGCTACCGCGGCCCGGACTTCGGCCTGCCGCCGATGCCCGACCAGTACACCTTCCTCGCCCTCCAGCGGCGCGAGCTCGCTCCCCGGCACCGGCCGCCGCTGTTCGCCGAGGTGGACCTGATCTCGAGCCACGCCCCGTGGACGAGCATCCCGCGCCTGATCGCCTGGGACGAGGTCGGCGACGGGTCGGTCTTCCACCGCGTCCCGGCGGAGAAGCCGACGCAGGGTGTCCGCGCCGCGTACGGGCGCTCGATCGAGTACTCGCTGAGCGCGCTGTTCTCGTTCGTGCAGCGCTACGGCGACGACGACATGGTGCTCGTCGTCCTCGGCGACCATCAGCCCGCCACGGTCGTGACCGGCCAGGGCGCGGACCACGACGTGCCGATCTCGGTCATCGCCCGCGACCCGGAGGTGCTGGACCGGATCGCCGGCTGGGACTGGCAGGACGGCGTGCTCCCGAGCCCCGACGCTCCGGTCTGGCCGATGGCCTCGTTCCGCGACCGCTTCCTCACCGCCTTCGGCCCGCCATGAGCCAGCTGGCAGTCGCCCCCGGCGAGGGCTTCATGACCGCCGGCGAGATCCGCGACCTCGCGGTGCGGGCCGGCATCGGGCCCGGGGTCACGGTGCTCGACGCCTGCTGCGGCATCGCCGGGCCCGGGCGCCTGCTCACGCGCGAGCTCGGCTGTGCCTATCTCGGCGTGGACGCCAGCGCGAGCGCCATCGCTCTCGCCCGCGAGCGCTCGCGCGACCTGCCCTGCCGCTTCGCGGTCGCACACGTCCCGCCGCTCCCGGCCGGCCCGTTCGACGTCGTGCTCCTGCTCGAGACGATGCTCGCGTTCGAGGACAAGGACGCCCTGGCGCGCGAGGTCGCCGCGGCGCTCCGGCCCGGCGGGCGCTTCGCCTTCACGCTCGAGGAGGGAGCGCCGCTCACGGCGGCCGAGCGGGCGGTGATGCCCAACAGCGAGACGGTCTGGCTCACCCCGCTCGACGAGATGACCGCGTCCCTCGAGCGCGCCGGGCTCGCCGTCACGTGGCTCGAGGACCACAGCCGCACGCACCGCGCGACTGCGAACGCGCTGGCGGACGCCTACGCCGCTCAGGCGGTGGACGGCCTGGTCGCCGCCCACCGCCTGTGGGTCGAGTGGCTGGACGCGGGACGCGTCCGGAAGCTCGCGCTGGTCGCCGAGCGGGCCTAGAGGTCGAACCTGTCGAGGTTCATGACCTTGACCCACGCCGCCGCGAACTCGCGCACGAACTTCTCCCGCGCGTCGTCGCTCGCGTAGACCTCCGCGAGCGCGCGCAGCTCGGAGTTCGAGCCGAAGACGAGGTCGACGCGGCTGCCGGTCCACTTCAGGTCGCCCGTGGCGGCGTCGCGGCCCTCGTACTCGCCGTCGGGAGTCGCCGTCCAGTCCGTGCCCAGCTCCAGCAGGTTCACGAAGAAGTCGCTGGTCAGCGACTCCGGCCTCGAGGTGAAGACGCCCAGCGAGGAGCCCCTGTAGTTGGCGCCCAGGACGCGCAGGCCGCCCACGAGGACGGTCATCTCCGGCGCGCTCAGCGTCAGCAGGTTGGCGCGGTCGACCAGCAGGAACTCGGCCGGCAGGCGGTGCTCGCCGGCGAGGTAGTTGCGGAAGGCGTCCGCGGTCGGCTCGAGGTACTCGAAGGACTCCGCGTCGGTCCACTCCTGCGACGCGTCGGTGCGGCCGGGCGTGAAGGGCACCTCGACGTCGACGCCCGCGTTCCTGGCCGCCTGCTCGACGGCGGCGGAGCCGGCGAGGACGATCAGGTCGGCGAGCGAGACCGGCTTGCCGAAGCCCGCCTGGATCCCCTCGAGCGTCTGCAGCACCGTCGCCAGCTCGGCGGGCTCGTTGACGTCCCAGTCCTTCTGCGGCTCGAGGCGGATGCGCGCGCCGTTGGCGCCGCCGCGCTTGTCGCTGCCGCGGAACGTCGAGGCCGACGCCCAGGCGACCTTGACCAGCTGCGAGACGGACAGCGCCGAGTCGAGGATCTGCCGCTTGAGCTCCGCGACGTCGTCCGCTCCGATGAGCTCGTGGTCGACCTCGGGCACGGGGTCCTGCCACAGCAGCCGCTCCGACGGGACCTCCGGGCCGAGGTAGCGCTCGATCGGCCCCATGTCGCGGTGCGTCAGCTTGAACCACGCGCGCGCGAAGGCGTCGGCGAGCTCCTCCGGGTGCTCGAGGAAGCGCTTCGTGATCGGGCCGTAGATCGGATCGAACCGGAGCGAGAGGTCCGTCGTGAGCATCGTCGGCGTCCGCCGTTCCGACCCATCCTCCGGCCCGGGCACGGCGCCCGCCCCGGCGCCGTCCTTCGGCTGCCACTGGTGGGCGCCCGCGGGGCTCTTGGTCAGCTCCCACTCGTAGCCGTACAGGTTCTCGAGGAAGTTGTTGCTCCACTTCGTCGGTGTCGTGGTCCACGTGACCTCGATCCCGCTGGTGATCGCGTCCGCACCCTTGCCGCTGCCGAAGCGGTTGCTCCAGCCGAGGCCCTGCGCCTCGAGCGGGGCGCCCTCGGGCTCGGGGCCGACGTTCTCGTCCGCGTCGGCCGCGCCGTGGGTCTTGCCGAACGAGTGGCCGCCGGCGATCAGCGCGACGGTCTCCTCGTCGTCCATCGCCATCCGGCTGAACGTCTCGCGGATGTCCTTGGCCGCGGCCATGAAGTCCGGCTCGCCGTTCGGGCCCTCCGGGTTGACGTAGATGAGGCCCATCTGGACGGCGCCGAAGGGCTTCTCGAGGTCGCGGTCGCCGCTGTAGCGCTCGTCGCCCAGCCACGTGCTCTCCGGGCCCCAGTAGACGTCCTCGTCGGGCTCCCAGACGTCCTCGCGGCCGCCCGCGAAGCCGAAGGTCTCGAAGCCCATCGACTCCAGCGCGACGTTGCCGGTGAGGACCATGAGGTCCGCCCAGGAGAGCGCCTGGCCGTACTTCTGCTTGACCGGCCACAGCAGCCGGCGGGCCTTGTCGAGGTTTCCGTTGTCCGGCCAGCTGTTGATCGGCGCGAAGCGCTGCTGGCCGGCCCCGGCGCCGCCGCGCCCGTCGGTGATGCGGTACGTGCCGGCGCTGTGCCACGCCATGCGGATCATGAGCGGGCCGTAGTGGCCGAAGTCGGCCGGCCAGAACTCCTGCGAGGTCGTCAGCACGTCGTCGATGTCGCGCTTGACCTCGTCGAGGTCGAGCGTCTTGAACGCCGCGGCGTAGTCGAAGTCCTCGCCGTTCGGGTTGGCCACCGCGGGGTTCTTGGCGAGGATCTTGAGGTTGAGCCGGTCGGGCCACCAGCCCCGGTTGCCGCCGCCCTGCGTGGGGTGCAGCGCGCGCTCGTGATCGACCGGGCAGCCGCCGCGGGTCGACTCGTTCATCTCTCCAACTTCGGCGTTCGGCTTATCGGACATCGGAACCCCCTCGGGAACAGTCAAGACAAAGACCCCAGTAGATGACCTCGGCCTCGTCGATCGCGAAGCCGTGGTCGTCGGAAGCGGTCAGGCAGGGCGCGGTGCCCACCGCGCAGTCGACGTCGGCGATGACACCGCACGACCGGCACACGACGTGGTGGTGGTTGTCGCCGACCCGCGACTCGTAGCGCGCCACCGAGCCCGGCGGGTGGATGCGCCGCACCAGTCCCGCGTCGGTCAGCGCGGCCAGCACGTCGTAGACGGCCTGCTGGGACACCTCGCCGAGCTGGTCGCGCACGGCGCCGACAAGCGAGAGCGTGTCGGCGTGCGGATGTTCGTGCACCGCCCCCAGCACCGCCACGCGGGGTCGCGTGACGCGTAGTGACGCCCCGCGCAGCATGCGCTCGAGTTCGGCCGAGACCGGCATCGCGCGCAGTCTACAGATCTGGAACGGATCCAGATTACGTGCGGAGGTCAGTCAGCCTGGGCGGGCGACTCGGCCGCGTTCGCGTCAGCCGGGGCCTGCGGGCCCTCGGCGGCGAGCCGCTTCCGCGCTTCCTTCTTTGCCTGCTTCTCGAGACGGCGCTCATGGAGCGCCCGCTCGCGGTTGAGCTTGGCCATCGTGGTCTTGCGCTTCGCGCCTGAAGCCATAAATCCGGTCCGTTTCGTCGTGTGGGGCTGTCGCTACGGCTTGCGCTTGGCGAGCTCTGCGCGTTCGCGCTTCTCGTCCGCGCGCTGTCGTGCCGACAGCTGGTCGTACTTCTCCTGGCGCCGCTCACGCGCGCGACGGCTGGCCAGCTCGTTGCGGCTCGCGATCGCTTCCCGGTGCGCGCGCCAGGCAGCCTCGCCGCGCTTCGGAGGCTCTTCCGGTCGCTTGCTCTTGCTGGTACCGCTCATCGCGCACCTCGTGTGCCAGGGATCCGTGGCCACGACTATATCCGACCGGGAAATCTAGAAATTCGTATCATGTATTGCAATGGCCACGCCGGCGAGATGGTCGTTTCTCACCAACCATGCCCGGGTGCTGATCTGCATCGCCGACGATCCCGGCATCCGGCTGCGCGAGATCGGGGAGACCGTGGGGATCACCGAACGCGCCGCCCACCGCATCGTCGGCGAGCTCGCCGAGGCCGGCTACGTGTCGCGCCGCCGCGTCGGCCGCCGCAACTACTACACGGTCCGGTCCGAGCTGCCGCTGCCGGACGCGCTCGCCCGCGATCGGCGGGTCGGCGACCTGCTCGCCGTCCTCATGCCGAGCGCTGTGCATTGACGCTGACCCCGCACGAGCTGACGCTGCACGGGCATGCGGTGACGTACCGGACCGCCGGCAGCGGCCCTGTGCTGCTGCTCCTGCACGGCATCGCCAACTCGTCCCAGACCTGGGAGCGGGTGGCGCCGGCGCTGAGTGAGCGGTTCACGCTGATCGCCCCCGACCTGCTCGGCCACGGGGAGTCTGCGACGCCGCGCGGCGACTACTCGCTGGGCGCGCACGCCACCGCGGTGCGCGACCTGCTGACCGCGCTCGGCATCGAGCACGTGACCGTGGTCGGGCACTCGCTGGGCGGCGGGATCGCGATGCAGTTCGCGTACCAGTTCCCCGAGCGCTGCGAGCGCCTCGTGCTCGTGTCCAGCGGCGGCCTCGGGCGCGAGGTGCACCTGCTGCTGCGGGCGGCCGCGCTCCCGGGCGCCGACTACGTCCTGCCGTTTCTGACCTCGTCGCGGCTGGTCGGCGCCGGCCGCCAGCTCGGTGGGCTCCTGCGCCGCGTGCGGCTGGCGCCGGGCGGCGATGTAGAGGTGCTCGCCCAGGGCTTCACGGCGCTCGACAACGCGGGCTCGCGGCAGGCGTTCCTGCACACCGTCCGCGCGGTCATCGAGCCGGGCGGCCAGAGGGTGAGCGCCCACGATCGCCTCGCCCTGGCCTCGCTGATCCCGAGCCTGATCGTCTGGGGCGAGAAGGACTCGATCATCCCGGCCTCGCACGGCGCCGCGGCGCACGAGGCGATGCCGGGCAGCCGCTTCGAGGTCTTCCCCGGCGCGGGCCACCTACCGCACGACGCCGACCCCGACCGCTTCGCGGCCGTGCTGACCGAGTTCTGCGAGACCACCGACGGCGCCCGGCTCACGGCCGACCACTGGCAGCCGCTGCTCGGTGACGAGACCTGACCACAGGCGATCGATCCCGGCCCAGCTCGCGTAGACGAGCGCTCCGGCGGTGCCGGTCGCGGTGAGCAGGACGCCGGCGGCCGCGGTGAGCGCCACGCCCCCGGCGCCCAGGATGAGGACGACGGCCGCGGCGCCGACGCTCGGGCCGACCGGGAGCTGGCTGAGGATGACCATCGCGATCAGCACCGCGATCGCGTCGAACACCGAGGCGTCCACGCCGACGGCCTCGAGCATGAGCCAGTTGCGCCCGATCTGCGACCCGACCGCCACGAGGACGAGCCCGACGACGGCGTTCCGCCCGCGCAGGTTCCTCAGCACCGCGAGGCCGCTGCAGAACCCCGCGCGCCAGCGGCTCGCCGCCTTCCGCAGACCGGCGAGCATCAGCAGCGCCGCCGCCAGGAGGACGAGCGGCAGCCACCACGGCAGCCCCAGCGGACCCACGAGGGTGAACGAGGTCAGCGCCGCGAGCGCCGCCTCGATGGCGAGGATCGGGACCTCGGCCGCGACCAGCGCCGGCACGCGCGGGGTCTCGTCCGGCGCGGCGCGGCGCAGGGCGGCGATCCGTGTCGCCGTGCCGACCGAGCTGTTGAGCTGGCTGCCCAGGTAGCCCAGGCTCGCCGCGCGGAACAGGCGGCGCCGGCCGACGGTGCCGCCCGCCGCGACGACGCAGATGCGCCACGCCTCCGTACGCGAGACGAGCGCCAGCAGTTGCAGCGCGGTGGCGGTGACCAGGATCCAGACCGGGGCGGCGCCGAGCGCCGTGCCGAACTCGTCCCTGCGATCGGCGAGGACGTAGACCAGCACTCCGGTCACCGCGAGTGCTCCGGTGACCGTGATCAGCGCGCTCCGCCGCTGCGTACGCAGCACTCCCCGACTCCTGACGTCGTCTGGCGGAGGGGCTCCCCGTCGGATGGAGCGTACCCGGAAACGCGCCACCCACTACTATGGCTCTCGAATACGGCCGGATCGACAAGCGATCCGGCGAAGGTAGTGCCCAGCGCCCGCAGTTGTCGCTTCACCGCTTCTCCCGCGTACGCAGTGCACACGAACGCCGTGGAGGAACACAACATGGCAACCGGAACCGTCAAGTGGTTCAGCGACGACAAGGGCTTCGGCTTCATCACGCCCGACGAGGGCTCCAAGGACCTTTTCGTGCACCACAGCGCGATCGTCGGTGAGGGCTACAAGAGCCTCGCCGAGGGCGCCAAGGTGAGCTACGACGCGGAGCAGGGCCCCAAGGGCCCGGCCGCCGCGAACGTCACCACGCTCTAGCGCAGCTACGCTCCGGGCAGTGGCCCGGAGCGAGTTCACGACGCTCGACCTGGCCGGGCGAGAGGTGCGCCTCTCCAACCCGGCCAAGGTCTACTTCCCCAAGCCCGGCTGGACGAAGCTCGACCTCGCCAAGTACTACGTGACCGCCGCCGATGCCGTGCTCGTGCACGTTCGCGAGCGCCCGACGGTCATGAAGCGCTTCGTCAACGGGATCATGGAAGAGCCCATCTGGCAGAAGCGCGTGCCGCAGAAGGTGCCGGACTGGCTCCAGACCGCGACCGTCGACTTCCCGTCCGGGCGCACCGCCGAGGAGCTCGTGGCCAACGACGAGGCCCACCTCGTCTGGGCCGTCAACCTCGGCGTCATCGACTTCAACCCGTGGCCGTCGCGCCGCGGCGACCTCGACCATCCCGACGAGCTGCGCGTCGACCTCGATCCGACGCCGGGGATCACCTGGGACGCGGTGCGGCGGACGGCGATGGTGGTGCGCGACGTGCTGACCGAGCACGGGCTGCGCGGCTACCCCAAGACCTCGGGCTCGAAGGGGATCCACGTCAACGTGCGGATCGAGCCGGAGTGGGACTTCCTCGAGGTGCGCCGGGCGGCGCTGGCGATGGCGCGCGAGGTGGAGCGCCGCGCCCCCGACCTGGCCACCACCAAGTGGTGGAAGGAGGAGCGCCACGGCGTGTTCGTCGACTACAACCAGAACGCGCGCGACCGCACCGTCGCCTCCGGCTACTCCGTCCGGCCGACGCCGGACGCGCGCGTGTCGTGCCCGCTCGCGTGGGACGAGGTCCCGGACGCCGAGCCGGGCGACTTCCGGATCGACAACGTGCCGGAGCGGCTGCGCACGGTCGGCGACCCCGCGGCCGACATCGACCTCCACGCGGGCTCGCTCGACCAGCTGCTCGACCTCGCGCGCCGCGACGAGGAGGGCGGGCTCGGCGACGCCCCCTGGCCGCCGCACTTCCCCAAGCAGCGCGGCGAGCCCAAGCGCGTGCAGCCGAGCCGCGACCGCGACCGCCCCACCCAGCGCGGCCGCGCCGGCGACCCGCAGCCGGGCGGCCCGCCGCCGGGCGTGAGCACCGGCGGCATGCAGCGCGGCTTCGGCTCCAAGCCCCGGACCGGCCAGGGCCACGCAGCACGAATTCGACGAGGACTAGGCCAGAGCTTCGGTGAGGCCCGGGCGCCCGCTGATCCCCAGCTTGCGATACGCGTTGCGCAGGTGGAACTCCACCGTGGCGGTGGTGACGAACAGCGCCTGCGCGATCTCGCGGTTCTGAGCGCCCGAGGCCGCCAGCTCGGCGATCCGGCGCTCGCTCGGCGTGAGCGCCCCGGCGCCCGTCGTGGCCCGCCGGCGGGGCCGCGCGCCGGCGGCGCGCAGCTCCCCGAGCGCCATGTCCTCGAGCGCGGCCGCGCCGCAGCGGTGCGCGATGTCGACGGCGAGCCGCAGCTCCTCGCGCGCCTCGTCGGCCTCGTCCGCGCGGCGCAGCGCGGCGCCCAGGTCGGCGTGTGCGCGAGCGCGCTCGAGCTGCGCGCGGGAGGCGTCGAGCGCGGCCGCCGCCTCGCGCAGCAGGCGGGGGTCGTCGCCCTCCACGCGGGCCATCGTGCGGAGGGCGATGCCGATCGGCCGCGCGGCGCCGACGGGATGGGCGAGCTCGAGCTCCTCGGCGACGAGGCGCCGCGCCTCGTCGCGCTCGCCGAGCCCGAGCAGCGCCTCGGCCAGCAGCGAGCGCCACGGTGTGAGGGCGGGCGTCCGGTGCCCGATGCCGAGCGCGCGGCGCGCCGACTCGCGCAGGTCCTCGGCCGCCTCCTCGAAGCGGCCCTGCACCAGCCGCAGCCGCCCGCGCGCGAGCAGTCCCCAGACCAGGGGGTAGTGGGACGGCAGCGCACCCAGCGGGGCGCGGGGGAGCACCGCCTCCGCCTCGTCCAGCTCGCCGCGCTCGATCAGGACCTCGCCGAGCCACGCCACCGCGAAGCCCTGGCCCATCGGCCACCCGCACACGTCGGCGATCTCGCCGAGGCTCCGGGCGTCGACCTCGGCGGCCGTGATGTCGCCGGTCTGCAGGTACAGCTCGGCGCGGAAGACGAGCGCGGCCCCGCGGTCGAGCACCGCCCCGCGCTGACGGGCCACCTCGAGCGCGCGGTCCAGGACCTGCAGCGCGACGTCGTAGCGCTCCGCCACGACCAGCGAGCGCACCGCGTTGTAGCCCGACCAGCCCGCCGCGGAGCCGATCGTGAGGTCGAAGCCGTCGAGCGATCGCTCGGCCAGGTCGGCCATGGGGCCGGCCGGCTCTCCGGCCATCGCCATCTCTGCCGCGATCGTCCCGAGCACCGCCTGGTCGTGCTCCTGGCCGGAGTCGACGCGGCGGCGCAGGCGCTCGATGACGTGGCCGGCCCGCAGGCGCGCGGCAGGATCGATCCGCGTGATGTTGACCAGCCCCGCCTCGGCGGGCGCGCGCAGGTCCGGGCGGTCGGCGAGGGCGTCGATGTGCTGCTCCAGCAGCTCGACCGCGTCGGAGACCTTGCCGGTCTGCCCGAGCAGCCCCGCCAGCAGCATCGTCGCGCGGAAGCGCTGGCCCGAGTCGAGCTCGCCGGCCATCGCCTCGCGCAGGTGGCCGATCGAGACGCCGGGCTCGGAGTTGCGGAACTCGGCGGCGGCGAGGTCGAGCAGGGCGCCGGGGCGGCTGCGCGGCGGCGGCGGCTCGTCGAGCGCGCGCCGCAGATAGAGCGTGGCGGCGTCCGCGGCCCCACGTGCGGAGGCCAGCCGGGCGGCCGCGACGAGCCGCTCGTACGCCCACGGGTCGCCGGCCGGCTGGCAGCGCAGCAGCTGCGCGGCGACCAGCTCGGGCGACCCGGCCTCCAGGTCGAGCAGCCGCGCGGCGCGCGCATGGTCGCGCGAGCGCCCGGCCGGGCCGAGCCCGGCGTAGACGGCGGTGCGCACCAGCGGATGCACGAACTCGAGCGCGTGCAGGAGCTCGTGCGGCAGCGGCGGACGCAGGATGCCGGCCGCCACGAGCGCGTCGACGGCCCGCGCGGCGTCGTCGGGATCGACCTCGGCGAGCCCGGCCGCCGGCCGCAGCGGCACGCCGCCGCCGAGCACCGCCGCCGCGCGCGCGAGCCGCACCGCGGCCTCCGGCAGCCGCGCCAGGCGCGCGGAGATCTCCTGCGTGACCCGCTCGGGGCTCTGCTCGGAGACGCGCGCCGAGTCGAGGCTGCCGTCGCCGCTCACCGCCGAGCGCGCCAGCTCGCGCAGCAGGAACGGGTTCCCGCCCGTCGCGGCGTGGCAGGCGCGGCACTGCGAGTCGTCGGCGCCCGGCGCGAACCGCCGGATCACGGTCGCGGCGCCGTCCTCGCTCAGCGGCTGCAGGTGCAGCAGGGTGCCGTGCGCCGCCGCGTGGCGGCGGAGCGCCTCGAGCGTCTCGTGCGACTCCTCCGCGCGGCTCGCGACGACGAGCGCGACGGGGATCCCCTCGAGCCGGTGCGCGAGGTGGACCAGGACGTCCAGCGACGCGCCGTCGGCCCAGTGGGCGTCGTCGACGAACAGCGCCAGCGGCCGGTCCGACGACAGGTTCGCGGCCAGCCAGTAGAGGGCGTGCCGGGCGGCGTACGGATCGTCGGAGGCGATCGCCCCCACCCCGGGCAGCTCGAGCCCGAGGACGGGGGCGGCGAAGCGCGCGGCGCCCGTGAACAGATCCGTCGTCTCCTCGCGCAGCACCTCGTCGAAGAGCTGGCGCACGACGCCGAAGGCGAACGCGCGCTCGAGCTCGGCGCCGCGGGCGCGCAGGGTGAGCAGGCCGGTCGCGGACGCCGCGGCGCGCGCGGCGTCGAGCAAGGACGTCTTGCCCACGCCGGCCGCGCCGTTGACGACGATCAGCGCGCCCACCCCCTCCATGGCCTGGGCGAGCGTGTGCTCGATCGCCTCGAGCTCCGCGTCGCGCTCGAGCAGCCGGTCGGATGTCGCCTGGGGGTGCAAAGCTCGACTCTACCCTGGGGCGATGGAGTCGGACTTCGGCGCTCGCGCCGAGCGCCACCGCCGCGAGCTGCACGTCCACTGCTACCGGATGCTCGGCTCCTTCGACGAAGCCGAGGACCTGGTGCAGGAGACGCTGCTGCGGGCGTGGCGCCGCCGCGAGACGCTCGAGCGCGAGGAGTGGCTGCGGGCGTGGCTGTACAGGATCGCCACCAACGCGTGCCTCGACCACATCAAGGCCAAGGGCCGGCGGCCGGCGACGGTCGAGTCGTTCAAGGACCTGCCCTGGCTGCAGCCCTACCCGGACCGGCTGCTCGACGAGGAGATCATCGCCCGCGAGACGATCGAGCTCACGTTCCTCGCCGTCATCCAGCTGCTGCCCCCGCGCCAGCGGGCGGTGCTGATCATGCGCGATGTGCTCGAGTGGGCGGCCGACCAGGTCGCCGAGGTGCTGGAGCTCAGCGTCGCGGCGGTCAACAGCGCGCTCCAGCGGGCGCGGGCGACGGTCCGCGACCGTCTTCCCGCGGGACGGAGCGAGGCGAGTCAGACCGAGCGCAAGCTGCTGGCCGGCTTCATCGACGCCCACGAGCGCGGCGATGCCGAGGCCGCGCTCGCGCTGATCAGCGACGACATCCGCATCACGATGCCGCCGCACCCGCTCCTGTTCGAGGGGATCGCCGACTTCAAGCGCCTGCTCGAGCGCGCCTTCGGACCGGAGAGCGAAGGCGACTGGCGGCTCGTCCCCACTCGGGCGAACCGCCAGCCGGCCGCCGCGAGCTACCTGCGCGCGATCGGCGACGACACCTATCGCGCCTTCAAGCTCGACGTGCTCAGCGCGCGCGAAGGCCGGATCACGGAGATCACGACCTTCGACGCGACGCTGTTCGAGGCGTTCGGCCTCCCGCCGGCCCTCAGTTCCCCGTCGAGCTGATCCGGATCCGCATCGACGTGCCCTCCTGGCTCTGGACCTGGATCCGCACGCCCTCGTTGGGCACCTTCACGCCCGCGAAGGGGATGGCCGGATCCCAGTACGAGCGCCGGTCGTCGAACACCGGCACCGCCGCCTGGCCGCGGATGTAGCTCGCCTGGCCCGTCTCCTGAGCATGCAGGGTGAACGAGTCCGACTTCTGCAGCGAGAACGGGGCGTCGTAGCCCTGGATCCGCGCCCGCCACGGCTTGCCGTCGAGGCGGTAGACCGCCCGCGGGTTGGCGTCGATCGGCAGGACCTCGCCTCCTCCGGGGTGCTCGCTCGTGTTGTTGTCCGAGAACGAGGTGTCCCAGTAGGAGACCAGCAGGCCGTCCTGGTACGGGAAGTGCTCGACCCAGTCCGGCCGGTCCGGGAAGCCGAAGTTGTACGGCCCGGACCTCATGTACTTGTCGAACGCCGCGTACGTCCGGTTCGAGGCAACGTAGTAGTGGTCGAACAGCTCGGACTTCGTGGCGCCGACGGCGGCGAAGCCGTCCGGCGTCCAGCCGCCGTTGCCGTTCTCCGCTCCGTCGGTGAACGCCCCGGTGAGCACGAACTCGTCGGCGAAGAAGCCGGCGACCGCGTCCTCGGTGTTGCCCTGCACGGCGCCGTCGGTGCGGTAGTGCAGGCGCAGGCCGACCGTCCTGCCGGCGTAGGCCGACAGGCTGAAGGTGGCCGGCACCCAGCCGCTCTGGCCGTCGATGCCGTTGCCCTCGGCGGCCTTGGTGATCGAGCCGGGGATGGCCTTCCAGCCGGTTCCGTCGTCGACCTCCACGAACGCGTAGTCGCACGGGTCGGGCCCGCAGTCCTCGATGTTCCAGCGCGCCTGGAAGCTCAGCGCCGGGCTTCCCGCCGGGACGGCGACCTGGCGGCTGAGCGTGGCCTCGTAGTCGTCGTCCGTCCCGGACCACCACTGCTTGGTCCCGGCCGCCGGCGCTCCGAGGTCGGTGGTCACCGTCTTCTGCGGCAGCGGGACGACCACGCCCTGCGCCTTGGCGCTGTTGTACTCGTGCGGGCCGAGGTCGAGCGCGCGGGTCTGACCCGCCGGCACGATCTCGTAGTCGAGCCAGCCGAGCTGGAGCTTGTCCCACGCCCCGAGGTCCGCCGGGCGGGTGCCGATGCCCTGGTCCTCGGGCGCCGAGACGCGGCTCTGGCCCATGATCGTCCACCAGTTGACGCCGTTCTCGCCGCCGCCCGATGTGTCGTAGTGGTCGGGCAGGCCGAGGTCGTGGCCGTACTCGTGCGCGAACACCGAGACGCCGCCGTTCTCCGGCTGGATCGTGTAGTCGGCGACCCACAGGCCGGTCTCGCCGATCTGCGTGCCGCCGTCCTTGTTGAACGCGGGGCCGCCGGTCCCGATCAGGTTCTGGAACGCCTTCCAGCGGTGCGACCAGATCGCGTCCTCGCCCTGGTGGGGGTCGCCGTCGGCCTGGTCGCCGCCGGAGTGGACGATCTGGAAGTGGTCGATGTAGCCGTCGCGCTCGTTGAAGTTGCCGTCGTTGTCGTAGTCGTTGCGGTCCCAGGTGTCGTAGGTCGCGAGCTCCGCGGCGATCTGGGCGTCGGTGGCGCCGGCGGCCTTCCGGCCGGCGACCCAGGTGTTGATCGCGTCCTGGATGAGGAACCACGTGTTGCTGCACACGTTGGTGGCGCACGGGAAGCCGTCGCTGCGGCCGTAGCGCGCCTCGTTGAACTGGACCTTGACCCAGTCGGTGACCTGGCCGTCGACGCTGTAGCGACCCGACGATTGGCGCTCGTAGTACGTCTTGAGCGACTCCCCGCTGCCGAAGTAGACGTCCTTGAAGTGCGCGGGGTCGTAGTTCGGCTGCCAGACCGTCGAGTTGTCCTTCGACCGGTCGGGCGCCGGGATCGCGTTGTGGAGCGGCCCGTTGAACGTGGCCGGCCCCGGGATGTTCGGGTTGGTGTCCCGATCCGGGTAGCTCGGATGGCGCGTGTCCCCGAACTCGGCCAGGATCACGAAGATCTTGTCCGTCTTCTCGCGCGCGAGCTCGACGTACTGGTCCTCGCCGTTGGCGCGCGCGACCTTGACGACCTTGCTCGCGCCGCGCCGGCGCACCTTCGCGTCGCCCGCGATCACCTTCTGGAGCGCCACCTCGCGCAGCGCGCGTCGCTTCTCCTCGGCCGGGTTCGGCAGCTCGTCCACCGTCGCGCGCTGTACCGAGGTCCCGTCCGGCGGCGCCGCCGCACCCGCGCTGAGCGCGAACGTCGTCGCCAGCCCTGCAGCAAGTGCCAGGCCTCCCAGCCCGGCTCCAACCTTCCGCATTCCGCCTCCCAAGGCTGCGTGCCCGGTAACCCCTGCGTTACCGGGCGATTGCGGTCCAGCGTAGCGGGGGTTCTCAGTCCGCTGGCTGACCGGCCTCGTGCAGCGCCCGCCCTCCGCCCGTGGCGGTCGACGGCCACCACACGCGGTCGCCGACCAGCTCGACGATCGCCGGCACCATGATCGTGCGCACGACGAAGGTGTCGAGCAGGATG
Source organism: uncultured Solirubrobacteraceae bacterium (assembly GCA_963835525.1). Classification (GTDB taxonomy): domain Bacteria; phylum Actinomycetota; class Thermoleophilia; order Solirubrobacterales; family Solirubrobacteraceae; genus DASSUW01. The sequence continues at coordinate 637,807 of CAWIFM010000003.1, read as the reverse complement.
CCGACCGCGACCATGAAGCCGAGGTCGAAGATGAAGGTGACCGGCAGCGTGAGCAGGACGGCGAACGTCCCGGCCAGGATGATGCCGGCGCTGGTGATCACCGGGCCGGTGGCGGCCAGCGCGCGCAGGGTCCCCTCCCGCGTGCCGTGGTACCGAGCCTCCTCGCGCACCCGGCTCATGAGGAAGATCGTGTAGTCGATCCCGAGCGCCACGAGGAAGATGAAGGCGTAGGTGGGCAGCGAGTTGTCCACCCCCGTGTCCCCGATCACGTAGATGAAGAAGGCGACCGAGAGGCCGAGGGTCCCGAGGAACGAGACGACGACCGACGCGATCAGCAGCACGGGGGCGACGAGCGCCTGCAGCAGGACGGCGAGGATCACGAAGATCACCAGCAGGGCGAGCGGGACGATCAGCTTCAGGTCGCGCGCGGCGGCCTCGTTGAAGTCGGCCTGCACCGCGCTCCCGTCGCCGACCAGCACGCGCGCGCCGTCCGGCGCCGCGGAGTGCACGGCGTCGCGCAGGACCCCGACGCGCTCGAGCGCGGCCGCCTCGAACGGGTCGTCCTCGAAGACCAGGGTGAGGCGGGCCACGCCGCCGTCGGTCGAGCGCGCGTCGCCCGCGTCGATCGTGGCCACGCCGTCGACGTTCTGCGCCGCCTCGCGCACGGCGGCGATGTCCTCGTCGGTCACCTCGCCGTCGAGCCGCTCGACGAGCACGGTGGTCGGCACGAGAGCGCCCGCGGGGAACGCCTGCTGCATGACCGTGAAGCCGTCGGCGCTCTCCGTCGGGTCCTTGAAGAAGTTCTGGACGCTGTAGTCCTCCTCATAGGCGAGCAGCCCGAGGCAGCCGATCCCGAACACCACGAGCGTCACGCCCAGGGCGGCGCCGGGGCGCCGGAGGACGCGCTGGCCGAGGCGGCGCCAGAGGCCCTCGCGCTCCTCGCCGCCGCCCTCGGGCCGGAAGTCGACCACGTGGTGGCGCGGCCAGAAGCCGCGGCGACCCGTGATCGTGAGCAGCGCGGGCAGCAGCGTCAGCCCGGCCGTGAAGGCGACGGTCACCCCGATCGCCGAGACGGGGCCGAGCGAGTGGGTGCTGCCGATGGAGGCGACGAGCAGGACGAGCATGGTCAGCGCGACGGTCAGGCCGCTGGCGAGGATCGCCGGGCCGGTGCGCCGGATCGCGATCTCCATCGCCTCGTGCTTGTCCTCGTGGCTCCGGAGCTCCTCGCGATAGCGCGAGACCAGCAGCAGGCAGTAGTCGGTCCCCACCCCGAACATGAGCACCACGAGGATCGTCGCGCCGTTGTCGGAGACCGTCGCCCCCGACTCGGCGTACAGGTAGACGAGCCCGCGGGCGATCGTGTAGGCGAACCCCACCACCACGAGCGGGATCAGGGCGATCACCGGCGAGCGGTAGATGAGGAGCAACAGCACGACGACGAGCGAGACGGTGACCAGGAGGACCTTGGCGTCGAGGTCGCCGAAGACCTCCTCGAAGTCGGCGTTGAAGCCGAGCCCGCCGGTGACGTAGACCTCGAGCCCGTCCGGCGCATCCTCGTGGACCGCACCGCGGAGGTCGGTACCCCACTCCGCGAGCCGGTCGTTGTCGTCGGGCACGGCGACGATCGTGTACGCGAGGTCGCCGTCCGGCGAGACGAGCTCGGGCGGCGAGGTCGCCGCGAAGGGGATCACGGCCGGTCCCTGGAGCGGGATCACCTCGGAGGCGCGTTCGGCGTCTGACTCGATCTCGGCGCGGTCGGCGTCGGTGAGGCCGCCCGGGCGCCGGTAGACGATCAGCCCGCTGACGCTCTCGCCGCCGGGAAACCGCTGCTCCTGGAGGAGAAGCGCCTCGGTCGACTCCGCGTCGGCGGGCAGGAAGCTCTCGGTGCGGTTGTCGGTGGCGTCGGCGAGCTTGCCTCCGAGCGCGCCAAAGGGGAGGATGAGGACGAGCCAGACGAGGACCACCAGCCACTTGGACCGGCGCCCCGTGACGATCCGCGCCAGCGCTCCCATATAGCGGGCTCCAACGCTATGCGCGAGCACACGCCCTGGTCAAACGTAGTGCAGGCCACACCCCTGGATGGGTGGTATCCGGTTGCAGTTCTCGGCGCTCTGTCCGAATACTTGGCACACCCGATGTTCTCGCGCGCGTTCAACAAGCTCCGGATCACCCAGGATCGCCCCGATCCCGACGTGCACCTGGAGGATTGCGCGATGTGCGGCGACGACTTCGTGAACCCCGTCGACTGGGAGCCCGTCGGCGACACGCACTGGTGGATGCTCATGCGCTGTGGCGCCTGCGACACCTGGCGCGAGGCGACGGTGACCAACGCTGTGGCCGCCCGCTTCGATCTCGAGCTCGATCGCCGGATGGACATCCTCGAGCGCGCGTGGGCGCGCATCGACACGGCCGCCATGGCCGTCGAGGTGGAGACGATGATCCAGGCGCTGCGGCGCGGGCTCATCGACGCCGCCGACTTCGTACGCTGAACGGGTGCTACCCGTCGCCCTGACCGCGGCGGCGCTGGCGGGCTGCCCGCTGTTCCCTGCGGACTTCACCACGAACCAGCGCGTCGACCATCTGCCCGTGGCCGCGAGCTCGGACGCCATCGTGCGCTCGATCGGCCTCGACGAAGGAGTCCACGCCGACTTCGGCTCGGGGCGCTGGGAGGGCAGGCCGATCGGGATCCCGTACACCGTGGTGTCGAAGCGCACGAAGCGCTCGCGCGTCCGGTTCGACTACGCGGACGAGAGCGACCGCGTGCGCTACCCGATCCCGCGCGGCGTGAAGATCGAGGGCGGCGGCGACCGCCACGCCCTGCTGGTCGATCGTTCTCGCTGCCGGCTCTACGAGCTGTTCGCGCTGCGGCGCGAGAACGGCCGCTGGCACGCCGGCTCGGGCGCCGTGTGGAACCTGCGGAGGCCGAAGCTGCGCCCGGCGGGCTGGACGTCGGCCGACGCCGCCGGCCTGCCGATCCTGCCGCTGCTCGCCCGCCCGGGGAAGATCGACCACGCGCTGCGCGTGACCGTCTCGAGCTCGCGCCGCGAGTACGTGTGGCCCGCCCGGCACTTCGCCTCCGACGACGATGACCCGTCGCTGCCGCGGATGGGCGAGCGGCTGCGGCTGAAGGCGAGCGTCGACATCTCGGGGCTGCCGCGCCAGGCGCGCCGGGTGGCGCGGGCGATGAAGACCTACGGCCTGATCGTGGCCGACAACGGCTCCGACTGGTTCGTCTCGGGGGCGCCCGACCGCCGCTGGGACAACGACCAGCTACACGCGCTGGGTGGATTGAGCGGGCGCGACTTCGAGGTCGTTATCCCGTCCCCGCCCACCCGGTAGCCAGCCCGGGCCCTTGAGCGCGACCCGGAGCTTCGTCCGCCAGCCGCGCGCGGCTCTGATGTCGCGCCACAGCGCCCCGTACTCGCCGAACGCGACCTTGACCGGGTTGTAGGTGTCGATGTTCTTGGTCAGGCCGTAGCGGACCCGCTCCTCCTCGCGGATGAAGGAGCCGAAGAGGCGGTCCCAGATGATCAGGATGCCGGCGTAGTTGCGGTCCAGGTACTGCTCGTTGGCGCCGTGGTGCACGCGGTGGTGGCTCGGCGTGTTGAAGAAGAGCTCGACCGGCCGCGGCAGCCGCCCGATCCGCTCGGTGTGCAGGCCGAACTGGTAGATCAGGCTCCACGACTGGGCGAGCAGCACCATCCACGGCGGGAAGCCGAGCAGCAGCAGCGGCAGCCAGAACGGCAGGTAGGTCATCGGGACCCAGGTCTGCCTGACCGCGGTCGAGAGGTTGAAGTGCGTGCTCGAGTGATGGACGACGTGGCTCGCCCAGAAGACGCGGCTGACGTGCGAGACGCGGTGGAACCAGTAGTAGGCGAGGTCGTCGAGGAAGAAGAGCAACAGCCACGCCCACCAGGCGTCCGTGGGTATGCGCAGCGGCGTCAGCTCGTAGACGGCCGCGTAGATGACGACGACGACGGCCTTCCAGGCGACGTTGATCGCCACGTTGCCGAGCCCCATGGTGATGCTCGTGCGGGTGTCGTTGAGCTCGTAGCCGACGAGGTCGTCCTCGTGGTAGTGGCGGAAGGACAGCGCCTCGACCACAAGCAGCAGCACGAAGAACGGGATCGCGTAGTAGAGGACCTCGACCATCAGGCCGACCGCTCCAGCAGCTCGCGGGCCAGTTCGTGCGCCTCATCCGTGCGCGCCGCTGCGATCGAGGCCGCCAGCGCGCGGATCGCGTCGGGGTCGGTCAGCTCGGCGGCGACGCGCGCGCCGTCCAGGCTCACCGCCTGCTGGCTGACGAGCGTGTTGAGCGCGAGCCGGTACGCGAGGTTGTCGGCGCCGTCGATGATCATGTCCCAGAAGGCCTCGTAGATCGTGTTGCGGACGTCGAGGTCCTGTTCCGCCGCCAGCATCTCGGCACGCGCTTCCAGCTCGGCGCGGACGACCGCGGTGGCGCGGGCAGCGCAGCGACGGGCTGCGTCGGCGCCGACGCTCGCGCGCATCTCCATGATCGGCCGCTCGATCTCGAGCCCCGCCGGGACCTCGTCGAGCTCGAGCAGCAGCTCCAGCCCGCCGTGGCGGCGCCAGTCCCGCACGCGGGTGGCGCCGCCTTGGGAGATGCGGATGAGGCCCGACTGCTGCAGCCGCTTGAGGGCTTCTCTGACCGCGTGCCGACTCGCGCCGAGCTCCTCGCTGAGATTGCGTTCCGAGGGCAGCTGCTCGTAGTCGCCGGCCAGGATCGCGCCGCGGAGGTGCTCGTAGACGCGGCCGGAGACACTGGTTGTACCAGTCATCTCAACTGGTTGTACCAGTGGCTCGGGCGAACGTCAACCCCGGCTGAGTAGGACGGCTGGGGAGCCGGCCGCGCGGCCGGATTTCGGCGCTCCCCTCCCCAGCCGCAGTTGACGTTCATCACGCACTGTTCACCCGGCCCGCGGCAACACCGGCTTCCCTTCGGCCCCATGAGAACCCGCCGCCTCGCACTGACCGCGCTGATCTCGCTTATCGTGCCCGCCGCCATGACCGGACCCGCCCCCGCCAAGTCGCACCCGAAGAAGGCCGAGCCGCTCGTGATCGCGCACCGCGGCGCGTCGGGCTACCGGCCCGAGCACACGCTCGCCGCCTATGCGCTCGGCGCGCGGATGGGCGCCGACTACATCGAGCCCGACCTGGTGTCGACCAAGGACGGCGTGCTCGTCGCTCGCCACGAGAACGAGATCTCGGCCACGACCGACGTCGCCGACCATCCCGAGTTCGCGAGCCGGCGCACGACCAAGGCGATCGACGGCGTCGCGCTGACCGGGTGGTTCACCGAGGACTTCACGCTCAAGGAGCTCAAGACGCTGCGCGCCAAGGAGCGCATCCCGGAGCTGCGGCCGCGCAACACGCTCTACAACGGGCGCTACGAGATCCCCACCTTCCAGGAGGTCCTCGACCTCGCGGAGCGATTCGACGTCGGGGTCTACCCGGAGACCAAGCACCCGACGTACTTCCGCGGCATCGGCTTGCCGCTGGAGAAGCCGCTGGTGCGCGCGCTGAAGCGCTTCGACGGTCCGGCGTTCATCCAGTCGTTCGAGGTCGGCAACCTGAAGGCGCTCGACCGCGAGACCGACCGGCCGCTGGTTCAGCTCCTCGGCGCCAAGACCGCCCGGCCGGCGGATTCGGCGGATCGCACCTACGCCGAGATGGCGACGCCCGCGGGCCTGAAGGCGATCGCGAAGTACGCCGACGGCGTCGGCCCGTCGAAGGACTACATCGTCCCGCGCGACGCGGCCGGTCGCTCGCTCGCCCCGACGACCTTCGTGAAGGACGCCCACCGCGCCGGCCTCGTCGTGCACCCGTACACGTTCCGCAACGAGAACGCGTTCCTGCCGCTCGAGCTGCGCAGCTCGGCCGACCCCGCGGCCTACGGCAAGGCGTTCGCCGAGTACGAGCAGTTCTTCGCGCTCGGCGTCGACGGCCTGTTCTCCGACAACTCCGACACCGCGGTCGAGGCGCGCGGGGACTAGTCGCCCTCGACGGCGATGCGCCCGCCCTGCCCGACCGACAGCTGCCGCCGGCCGCCGAGCAGCTCGAGCAGCTCGGCGCCGACGAGGCTGCGGCGCCACCCGCGCAGCGTGCGCACGTCGGGCTCCTCAAGGCTGCGGCGCGCGGCGACCACGATCGGGGCGAGGTCGGCGCGGGCGGCGATCAGCTCGTACGCGAGCCCGGCCTCCTGGGCGCGGCTGCGCACGAGCGCCTCGGCGAGGGCGATGACCGGGCCGTCCTGCGGCTCGGTCGACAGCCGGTCGGCCTCGTCGAGGCGGATCGGCTCGGCGGCGCGGCCGCGGCGGATGGCGGCGATGATGTCGTCGCCGCGGCGCCGCACGACGTCCGGGTTGATCCCGCGGATCTGGGCCAGCTCCTTGCGGCCCTGGGGCGTACGCTTGGCCAGCTCGATCACCGTCGGGTCGCGCAGGACGGCGCCGACCGGCCGGTTCTCGTGCTCCGCCGTGCGCTCGCGCCAGGCGCCCAGCTCGCGTGCCACCGCGCGCTCGCGCGGATCGAGCCCGGTGGCCCGCGGCAGCCGCCGCCACACCTCCTCCGGGTCGCGCTCGTCGGACGCCAGCGCCACCGCGCGGCACTCCTCGCGCGCCCACTCGAGCCGGCCGCTCGCCTCCAGCCGCGAGCGGATGTCGTCGGCCAGCGGCAGCAGGTGCTCGACGTCCCCGCGCGCGTACCGCAGTTGCTCGTCGGTCAGCGGCCGCACGTCCCAGCGAGTGAAGCTGGCCGTCTTCGGCAGCCGGATCTTCAGGACGTCGTGGAGCAGGCCGTTGTAGCCGGCCTGGGCCGAGAAGCCGGCGAAGCCCGCCGCCACCTGCGTGTCGAACACGTTCGCCACGTCGGTCCCCCACTCGCGGCGCAGGATGGCGACGTCCTGCCGGCCGGCGTGGACCACGATCTCGATCTCCGGGTCGGCCAGCACGGCGGCGAGCGGCGCCCCGTCGAAGCCCACCAGCGGGTCGAGCACCCACACCTCCTCGCCGACCACGACCTGGACCAGGCAGAGCAGCGGCCGGTAGCGCCCCTCGGGCATGAACTCCGTGTCGAGCCCGAGGCGTCTTTCCTCCCGGGCGCGCTCTGCGATCCGGGCGACGTCAGGCGTGTCCAAGTGCCTTCTCCCAGCGCTCGGCCTCCCAGGTCGAGCGCATGCCGACGGATTCGTACAACGCCAGCGCCCCGCGATTGCGGCCGTGCACGCTCAGCTCGGCGTGCGTGAGGCCGGCGCGGCGGAACGCGGCGAAGATCCCGAGCAGGAGCGCCCGCCCGAGGCCGCGCCCGCGCGCCCGCGCGGCGACGGCCAGCTCGGCGACGTAGCCCGTGGCGTTCTCCCAGCGCTCGCCGAGCGCGGCGCCGGCAAGCCCGTCCTCGTCCTCGGCGATCAGCCACAGCCGCGGATCGTGCCCGGCCTTGGCGGTCCCCTTGGCGCGCCACTCCTCGACCGTCATCGGCGTGACGCCCTCGATCTCCGTGAAGGCGTCCTCGATCAGGCGGTGGACCGCCGCCTCGTCATCGGGTTGGAACTCACGGAGCCTCACGTCGGCCGGCCCCGGCACCTCGGCGAGGTCGGCGCGCAGGCGGAAGTAGTGCTGGGCGGGCTCGTAGCCGGCCTCGCGCAGGAGCCGGCGCGCGCGGTCGTTGGCGCCGTAGGCGAACTGCCGCAGCACCGAGGTGCCGCGCTCGGAGGCGCGTGCCTCGGCCCAGCGCCGGAGCACGGTGCCGGTCCCCTCGCCCTCGGCCTCCGGGTGGACGATCACCACGGCGTCGTCGCCGAGCAGGATCGCGTAGCCGCGGATCGAGCCGCCCGCGTCGGCGACGCGCACGTCGTGCTCGAGGTTCAGGCCTGGGGTCGCCCAGTCGGCCTGCAGGTCGTCGAGCGTGAAGTCGGGCACGCCGAGGTCGGCGACGTCGCGCGCGACGATCACCTGCAGCACGGATCCGGCGTCGTCCTCGAGTGGGGGCCTCACCCTCGGCGGCATCCGCCGACCCTATCCACGCCGGTGAGGTAGGTGAGCCTAAAGAGTCAGCGCTTGCCGGGGCTCGGGAACGAGCTCCGCATCATCGCGTCCCACCCCGCGTCGGGCAGCACCGCGTTGATCGCCAGCAGCGCCTTGGCCGACGCTGTGACCGTATACCGAGCCCGCGGCCGCCTGGCGCCGAGCGCGCGCTCGATGGTCTCGGCGACCGCCTCGGGCGGTCCCCCGAGGCGGGCGAGCAAGCCCTTCTCGTAGGCGCCGACGGTCGCCTCACCGACCGCCTGGTTGAAGTCCGTATACGGACCGCGGTCACTGGTAGCGCTACCGATTTCGCGCTCTACGACGGCGCCGAAGCCGGTTCTGATGAGGCCCGGCTCGATCAGGATCACGTCCACGCCGAAGCCCTTCAGCTCGAACCTCATCGCGTCGGACAGCGCCTCGAGCGCGTACTTGCTCGCGTGGTAGAGGCCGCCGCCCGGGAAGGTGAAGCGACCGCCCATCGAGGAAACGTTCACCACCTTCCCCCAGCCCTGCTCGCGCATGCCCGGCAGCACCAGCCGGCTGAGAGCGAGCGGGGCGAACACGTTGGTCTCGAACTGGGCGCGTACACGCTCGTCGGGAACCGACTCGACCGCGCCGGATTGGCTGTAGCCCGCGTTATTGACGAGCACGCCGACCGCGCCCTCGGCCTCCACGACCGCGTCGACGGCGGCCTTTCGCGACGCCTCGTCGACGACGTCGAGCGCGAGGATCCGGCAGCCCTTCGCCTCGAGCTCGGCAAGCGTTTCCGGACGCCGCGCGGTCGCGTAGACGGTCCAGCCGCCGGCCGCCAGCCGGGTCGCCGTCGCGGCGCCGATCCCGGACGAGCAGCCCGTGATCAAGACCGCGCGCGAGGGCTCGGCCATGTCAGCGGATCAGCACGGCCGTGCCGACCGGCACGCGGGGATAGAGGTCGATGACGTCCGCCACACGCATCCGGATGCAGCCGTGGGACGCGGCGGTGCCGATCGAGTCCTCGGCCGCGGTGCCATGGATGCCCACGCCGCCGACGATACCCATCCAGCGGGCCTTGAGAGGGTTCTCCGCCGAGCCGCCCTCGACGACCTCGTTGCGGTAGGCGCCGGCCCACGGCTCGTCGGGCGCGCTCCAGGCCGGGTCGACCGCCTTGTTGTGGATCGAGAAGCGGCCGGTGGGCGTCTCGAAGCCGGGCGCGCCGACGGCGATCCCGTACGTGCGCTTGAGCTTGAGGTTCTTGAAGTAGCGCAGCTTGAAGTTCGCGCGGTCGATCGTGAGCACCGCCCGGTGCTCGCGGCGCAGGTCGATGACGTTGCGCTTCGGATGCACCCGCTCGCGCTCCACGCGCACGACGCGGAGCGCCCACGGATCGGCGAGCAGCGGGTCGAGCGAGAGGGCGAGCGCCTTCTCGTCGATCGACCAGCCCATCCGCGCGCGACGCACCTTCATGCGCCGGATCGTCATCTTCAGCTTCGCGCTGCGCGGGCGGATGTCGGAGGCGCGGTCGAGCGCGACCGTGAAGGCGGCCAGCTTCTCGCCGTCGTAGGTGACGTGCAGCGGGACGTCGGCCGGGCCGCCGGCCGCGATCGCCGCGTTGTACGCCCGCCGCGCGGACCGCAGCGGATCGAAGGTGAAGCCGATCGACGCCGGGTCGAGGCGCTTCCGATGGCCGGCCACACGGAACTCCAGCGGCTGGGCCAGCGTGGCCGAGAACGCGCCGTCGAGCATCGCCGCGGCCTGCGACACGGTCTGGCCGCCGAGCTCGATGCCGGCAGCCCTCGCGCCGGGCGGGAGCACCGGATCGTCCTGGGCGGCGGCGCCCGCCGGAAGCAGCAGCAGGACGGCTACAGCAGCGAGCAGCGAGCGCATGGGCGTCGAGGGTACTTTCAGCCCGTGGGGCGAGGTGCAAGACGGCGTGCGTCGAGGAACGCGTCCAGCCGCTTCCACGTCGTGTCGCGCGCCTTGCGGCCCGTCAGCACGCCGAGGTGCCCGCCCGGCGCCGTCTCGAGGTCGACCGGCGCGTCCGGCACGAGGTCGGCCACGTGGTGGCAGGCGGCGACCGGCGCGATCCCGTCGCCGCGGCCGGCGATCGCCAGCAGCGGGATGCGCACGTCGGCGAGGTCGATCGTCGTGTCGGTCAGCGCCAGCCGCCCGTCGGCCAGGTCGTTGGTGCGGAAGAGGCGGTGGTAGAGCTGACCGAAGGTGCGCCCTGGGTAGGCGTGCATGCGGTCCATGAAGGCGTCGACCGCCTCGATCTGGGCCAGCAGGTCGCGGTCGCCGAGATTGGAGGCGACGGTCCAGGGCTTCATGACGTACTTGTCGATCCCCGCGAGCTGGTACCCGCGCTTGACCAGCGGCGCCGGCGCCCCGCCGAGCACCTGATAGAGCTGCGTGATGCCGTGCCCGCGCGTGACGGCGGCGATCGGCCGCAGCGGCGCCACGAGCGGCACCTTCGAGAAGTCCCACGGGCTCGCTACGAGCGCCGCGCCCTCGATCGGCAGCTCGCGGTCGTAGGCGTGGGCGAGCAGCGCGAGGATCCCGCCCAGGCACCAGCCGATGACCCGGACGGGCCGATCGCCCGCGTCGGCGGACGCGGCACGCACGGCGGCGGGGATGACGTCCTCGACCCAGTGCTCGAGCCCGAGCTCGCGGTCGGCGAACTGGATGTCGCCGTACTCGAGCAGGTACGTGCGGCGGCCGGCCTGCACGAGGTGCTCGGCCAGCGAGCAGCCGCGCCGCAGGTCGAAGCAGATGGCGGGCGCGGCGAGCGGCGGGACGAGCAGGACCGGCTTTCGCCGGCGCGCCCCCTCGTAGCGCGACACGGTCCGCTGCGGGCCGCTGTCGATCACCTCGGCGGGCATCCGGCGCAGGTCCGCGATGCCGCCGCGGACTACGCCGTGGAGGTTGGCGAGCGCGTCGAGCAGGGGCTGGAGACTACGCCGGGAAGCCGAGCAGGAGCTCGAGCAGCTGGCCCGTGGCCTCGAGCTGCGGCGAGTGGCCGCAGCCCTCGATCAGCTCGACGCGGGTCTCCGGCAGCGCGTCGAGCACGACGCGCGCGCCGCTGTGGGGAACCATGCGGTCGCGCGTGCCCCAGACGAGCAGCACCGGGCACCCGATGGCGGCGAGGTCGAACGGCGCGACGGCCAGCTCGGGCAGCAGCCGGCGCCCGGACTCCAGCAGCGCGGCGACGTTCGCGCGCGATCCGTTGTGGCCGGCGAACGCCTCGACGACCTGGCGCTGCGCGGCGCGCGGGTTGGAGAACGCGAGCTGCTTGTAGGCGTTGCCGACCAGCGCGCGGATCAGCGCGCCGGGCACCGGCATCGGGATGTCGAGCAGCTTGCGGACGATCGGGTCGCGCTCGACGATGTCGAACCAGCCGGGCATCTCGAGCCCGGCGGGCGCCACCGGCACGACGCCGGCCAGCGGCAGGTCGGCGCGCTCGCCCAGCCGCAGCGCGACCGCGCCGCCCAGCGAGTTGCCGGCCACCACCACCGGCTCGCCGCCGCCCCACTGGAGCACCAGCGACGCGGCGAAGTCGTCGAGCTGCGGCAGGATCGCGCCCTGGGCGAGCCGCGTGGCCTTGCCGAAGCCCGGGAGGTCGACCGCTATCGCGCGCCGGCCGCTGGACGCGAGCTCCGCGAGCAGCGGGCGCCACGTGTCGGCGGAGTCGCCCCAGCCGTGCAGCAGCACGATCCCGGGCCCGGTGCCCTCGAGCTCGAGCACGCGCGTGCGGTGCGCGGCGAGCTGCATGCTGTGCTCGACGAGAGGCTCCATTCCCAAGCACGTACCCGCATCGGCCTCATCTGAGCGCCTGCCATGTCTCGGCGCGGATCGCCCAGCGCTCGTGGTCGCGCCAGCGGCCGCCGACCTTGAGGTAGCGCGGCGAGAATCCCTCCAGCTCGAACCCACTGCGCTTGGCGAGCGCGATCGACGCCGTGTTGCCCGGCTGGATGTTGGCCTCCAGCCGGTGCAGGCCGAGCTTGGTGAACGCCTCGCGCAGCACGAGGCCGAGCGCCTCGGTCATGTAGCCGCGGCGCTCGTGCCCGGCTACGCCGCCGTAGCCCAGGAACGCGCTCTTGAACGGCCCGCGCACGATCTCGGAGACGTTCAGGAACCCGACGATGGCGCCGTCCTCGGTGCGGCAGGCGATGAACGGCGCGGCTCGCGGATCCTCGGCGCGCGCGACATAGGTCGCGTACCGCTCGGGCGTCTCCGGCATGTTGGTGATCCACGGGCGGTGCAGCGAGCGGCTCGCGCGCATGCACGCGATGAACTCGTCCCGGTCGTCGGCGGTGGGCGTTCGGACAACCACACGCGGCATGGGTGGAATCGTCCCAGGCGCGACGTGGTGGCACCTGCATGGACGCCTGGAGACCGCCTGGCCGGCGCGGTCGCTCCCGAGCAAGCTTGGACGCGATGACCACGCTCCTCGCACCCGAAGCCCCTACCCGCGCCCGATCACGTCTCCGGCCGCGCATCGCGCGACTCGAGCGCCCGCTGCTCGCCGCGGGTCTCGCGCTCGTCGCGCTGCACCTGCTCGACCTGACCTTCTCCGGCTCGCACACCACGGTGCTCGGCGTCCTGGCCATCGTGGCCGCGCCGCTCGCCTGGTTCGCCGCCCAGCCGCGCGTGACGCGGCCGACCCGCGTGGCGCTCGGCGTGGTCGTCGGGCTGCTCGCGATCGGCTTCGGCGTCGTCTCGCACGGCCTGCACGCCGTCAACTCCGGCCTCGACCGCTACGACCTGACCGGCATCGGGATGATCGCCGGCGGCCTGCTGCTCGTGGCGGCCGGCCTGACCGCCGTGGCCGCCCCGCGGCGGGCTCCGCGCCGTCGCGCCGCCGGCTGGCGCCTCGCCCACGGCGGCGGCTGGCTCGTGGGCGCGTTCGTGGCCTTCTCCACGCTGCTCATGCCCTTCGCGGCGGCCCTCCAGATCACCCACGCGCCGCGCTGGGAGATCCAGGAGTCCTCGCTCGCCATCCCGCACGAGGAGGTCCGCATCGACGCCTCCGGCGGCCGCACGCTGTCGGCCTGGTACGTCCCCTCTCGCAACGGCGCAGCCGTCCTTCTCGGCCACGGCTCCGGCGGCAGTCGCGAGCGCGTGCTGGAGGAGATCCACCTGCTGGCGAAGCACGGCTACGGCGTGCTCGCCTTCGACCTGTTCGGCAACGGCGAGAGCACCGGCCACTCGAACGGGCTCGGCGACAACGCCCAGCCGGCCGTCGACGCCGCGCTCGACTACGTGGCTCAGCGCCCCGACGTCGACCCGGCGCGGATCGCGGCCTTCGGCTCGTCGCTCGGCGGCGAGGTCCTGCTCGAGGCGGCCGCCCGCGAGCCTCGTATCAAGGCCGTCGTGTCCGACGGCGCCGCGCGGCCGGAGGACCAGGCGGAGGTCAACGACCAGGGCGCCTTCGAGCGGGCCGCCGGCCGGCTCTCCATGCACGCCGCACGCCTCGTCGGCGGCGAGAAGGCGGCGCCGTCGCTGATCGACCTGATGCCGCGCATCGCGCCGCGTCCGGTGCTGCTGATCAGCTCTGGCGGCGACCCGAACGAGACCCCGACCAACCTCGCCTACCTCGCCGCGGCCGGCCCCTCGGCGGAGCACTACTCGATCCCCGAGGCCGGCCACACGTCGGGCCTGTCGGTGCGCCCCAAGGAGTACGAGGCGCGCGTGACCGCGTTCCTAGGCGAAGTCCTCGGGACGGACGAGTAGGCCCGAGAGCACCGCGCCCACGAAGGCGACGATGGCGGCGAGCAGCAGGATGCGGTCCAGCCCGGTGACGAACGCCTGCTCGGCGAGCCGGGCGGCCGCCCCGCCCTGGCGGGTGACGGCGCCGAACGCGACCGCGTCGGCGGCGTCGCCCACCGCGACCGGTGCGCGGCGGTTGAACTCGTCCGCCACCACGTGCTGGAAGATCGCGCCCCAGGTGGCGATCCCGGTGGCGATGCCGACCTGCCGGAAGGTCGAGTTGATGCCGGAGGCCATGCCCGAGCGGCGCGGCTCGACGACCCCGATGGCGGCGGTGGCGAGCGCCGGGTTGGTGAGGCCGATGCCGGCGCCGGCCACGATGAAGCCGGGCAGCAGGGCGGTCCAGTCGTCGCCCGGATCGACGCTGCTCATGAGCAGCAGCCCGATCCCCACGCACGCCAGCCCGCCGGCCAGGAACCAGCGCACGCCGCCGCGCTCGGCCAGCTTGCCGGCGAGCGGCGCGATCGCGAACGCCACCAGCGTGATCGGCAGGAAGCGCAGGCCCGCCTCGAGCGCCCCGTAGCCGAGGATGTTCTGCACGTAGAGCGTGAGGTAGAGGAACATCGCGAACATCGACGCCGACAGCACGAAGGCGGCGATCGAGGCGCCGACGAAGGCGGGCTTGCGGAACAGCGAGAGGTCGAGGATCGGCTGGCGCACGCGCCGCTCGATCAGCACGAAGGCCACGAGCAGCACGGCGGCGCCGGCCAGGCAGGCGAGGATGGTGGCGCTCCAGTCCTCGGCGTTGCCGCGGATGAGCGCGAACACGGCGAGGAAGAGGGCGCCCGAGAAGGCGATGGTGCCGGCCCAGTCGAGCGGCTCGCCGTGCGGGTCGCGCGACTCCTGCACGCGCGCCAGCGTGAGCGCGATCGCCGCGATGCCGATCGGCACGTTGACGAAGAAGATCGATTCCCAGCCGCTCGCCTCGACGAGCACGCCGCCTACCAGCGGCCCGATCGCCACGGCGGCCCCCGTCGTCGCTCCCCACAGCCCGATCGCGGTGCCGCGGTCGCGGCCCTGGTAGGTGGACGCCAGCAGCGCCAGCGCAGTGGCGAACATCATCCCGCCGCCGACGCCCTGCAGGCCGCGCGCGAGGTTGAGCATCAGCGGCGAGCCGGCCAGCCCGCACAGCGCGGAGGCGACGGTGAAGACCACGAGCCCGGCCACGAAGACGCGCCGGCGCCCGAGGTCGTCGGCGATCGAGCCGGCCGTGAGCAGGAACGCGGCGAGCGTGAGCGCGTAGGCGTCGATCACCCACTGGAGGTCCTCGAACGAGGCCTGGAGGTCGCGTTCGATGTACGGCAGCGCGACGTTCACCACCGTGATGTCGAGCAGCAGCATGAACGTCGCCACGCAGACCGCCACCAAGGTCCACCACTTCGCCATGCGCCTGACGGTACCGTGGTTCCGCGTGACCACGACGGGCCCCACGGTGCCGGACAACCTCTGGGCCCGGCTGCGCGCCGACCCGGTCCGCGCGCCCGAGCACATCGCGCTCGCGGCGTCGGCCATGCACGCCCCGGCCGCCGCCGAATGGGCGGCCGAGAAGCGCGGCCGGCTCGCCGTGGCGGGGCCGGAGCTCGCCCGCATGGCCAAGCGCCGCCACGCCACGCTGGCGCGCTTCGAGGGCGCGGCGACGGGCGTCGGCGGCATCTTCACCGCCGTGCCCGACGCGGTGGCGCTGGCCTGGATCCAGTCGCGGCTCGTCTTCTTCGTCGCCGCCGCCTACGGCTTCGACCCGCACGACCCGATGCGCCCGGCCGAGCTGCTCGTCCTGCGCGACCTCTACCCGGACCCGCAGACCGCCCGCCACGCGCTCGACGGGATCGGCAAGACGGTCGCCGAGGCGTACGTCGGCACCGCGATCGAGCGCGGCCGCGAGCACGCGATGATGTCGCGGCTGCTGCGCTTCGTCGGCAAGCGCACGGCCAACCGGGCCGCGCGCCGGCTGATCCCGGGGGTCGCGATCGCGTTCAACGCGATCGCCAACGAGCGCGATACGAGGGCGCTGGCTGACAAGGCGATTCGCTTTTACGGCGGCTAGGGCGCGCGAACGTCAACTCCGGCTGGGTAGGGAAGCGAGGTTTCGGCCGCGTGGTCTGTCGATCCCGCCCCCTCAATGCCCGAAGTTCGCGCCCTCAGAACGGCAGGACCGCGCCGTTCAACGCCGCAGACTCGTCACTGCAAAGGAACCGGATGAGGCTCGCGACCTGCTCCGGCGGCGTCATCTTCGCGTCCGGGTTCGCCGCTCGGTTGGCCGGCGTGTCGATCATCGTCGGCGCGATCACGTTGCAGCGGACGCCCTCGTCGGCGTGCTCCTTGGCGACGGCGCGGGCGAAGGCGGCGACGGCCGCCTTGGAGGCCGCGTAGCCGGAGCCGCCGGCCCACGGCTCGAAGGCGGCCTTCGACGACACGCAGACGATCGCTCCGCCGCCGGCCGCCACGAGTCGCGGCAGGGCGGCCTGGGTGACCAGGTAGGTCGGCCGCAGGTTGAGCTCGAGCATCGCCTCGAAGTCGGACGGCGGCGTCTGGGCCACGGGCTGGCCGTCCTTGAAGCCGCCGACGAGGTTGGCGACCGCCTTCAGCGGCTGCTGCTCGTCGCCCGCCGCCACCCGCACGGCGCGATCGACGTCGTCGGGATCGGACAGATCGGCGTACACGGCCTCGACGCCGTCGGGCAGCCGCTCCTGGTCGCCCTCGACGATGTATGTGACGACGACGCGCCAGCCGGCCGTCTGGAACGCCTCGACGACGGCCACCCCGAGGCCGCCGGTCCCGCCGGTGATCAGCACGCTCTGCATGTCAGGGATGTTGCCATGGAGCCGTCCGCCGCCCGGTCTAGCGTTGCGTGCCATGTTGGTTCGCGAGCTCGTCGACGGCCAGGACATCGAGCAGGTGCTGCTCGTGCGCGAGCGCGAGCTGCGCTCGAACGGCGACGGTGAGTACCTGCGGCTGATGCTCGGCGACCGCACGGGCGCCGTCGTCGCGCTGGTCCGCGAGCACGTGTCCGAGCTCGTCCCGGTGTGCGAGGCCGGCGCCCCCGTGGCGGTCAACGGCCGCTACGCCGTGCACCCGCGCTACGGCCCGGAGCTCGCGGTGCGCTCGCTCCGGCCGGCCGAGGCGCACGAGTACCAGCTCGACGACCTGCTCGACGGGCCGCCGCGGCCGGTCGCCCACATGGAGCAGGCGCTGCGCGACCTGATCGCCCAGGTGCAGAGCCCGCACCTGCGCACGCTGCTCGACCGGGTGCTCGGCGCCGGCGCGCCGACCTGGCCCGCCTTCCGCGACGCCCCGGCCGCCAAGCGCTACCACCAGGCGTACAAGCACGGGCTGCTCGAGCACTCGCTGAGCGTCGGCGAGGCGGTGGCCGTGATCTCCACGACCTTCCCGCACATCGACCGTGACGTGGCGATCACCGGCGCGCTGCTGCACGACATCGGCAAGCTCGACGCCTACACGTCGGACCCGCTGGCGATCGACCTGACCGACCTCGGGAAGCTCCACGGCGAGATCGCCCTCGGCTACCACCGCATCCGCAGCGAGATCGAGGACGTCCCCGACTTCCCGCCCGAGCTGGCGGCCGCCGTGCTGCACATCATCCTCAGCCACCACGGCCAGCTCGAGCACGGCTCGCCCGTCGTCCCGTGCACCCGCGAGGCGACGCTCGTGCACATGATCGACAACCTGGGCGGCAAGCTCGGCTCGTTCGACCGGCTCGAGAAGACGCTGCCCCAAGGCTCGGCCTGGTCGGGGTACGACCGGGCGCTCGGCGGCGGCGCCTACTTCGCTGCCCGCCAAGCGGCGTAGAACAATCCGCGTGTGGACGGCTGGAGCGAGCTCGAGCACGCGCGCTGGGATGCGGCCGCTTCGGCGTTCCGGGCGGCGCTCGCGACCGAGGAGACTGCCGCCGCGCACGAGGGCCTGAGCTGGGCCGCGTGGTGGCTCGACGACGGGCCGACCGTGTTCGCCGCCCGCGAGCGCGCCTTCACGCTCTACCGCGACGGCGGCGACACGCTGGGGGCGGCTCGGATGGCGCTGTGGCTGGCGGTCGACGAGCTCGACTTCCGCTCATCGTGGGCCGTCGCCAACGGCTGGCTCCAGCGTGCCGAGCGGCTGCTCGAGGGCATCGAGCCGGCGCCCGAGCACGGCTGGCTTGCCTTCCACGAGGGCTACATCGCCCACGCGAGCGGCGACACCGCGCGCGCCGGCGAGCTCGCCCGCACCGCCGCCGAGCTCGGGCGCCGGCTCGGCGTTCCCGACCTCGAGATGCTGGGGCTGGCGCTGGAGGGCGCCACGCTGGTCGCCTGCGCCCGCGTCGACGAGGGCATGCGGCGGCTCGACGAGGCGACCGCGACGGCGCTCGAGGGCGGCGCCGCGAACCCGATGTCCGGCGCCTGGACCTTCTGCTTCCTCGTCTCCGCCTGCACCGCGGTGCTCGACTACGGCCGCGCCGCGCAGTGGTGCGACCGGATCGCCGAGTTCGCAGAGCGCTACGGCAGCCGCATGATGCTCGGCTATTGCCGGGCCGAGTACGGCGCCGTCTACCTGTGGCGTGGCCGCTGGGGCGACGCCGAGGCGATGCTCGAGGCCGCGATCGAGGACTTCATGAAGTCGCGACCGGGGATGGTCGGCGGCCCGCTCGCCGGCCTCGCCGAGTTGCGCCGCCGCCAGGGCCGGCCCACCGACGCGGCGCGGCTGTGCGAGCAGGCAGAAGGCTCTTCGAGCGGTCAGCTCTGCCTGGCGCGGATGGCGCTCGACCGCGGCAGCGCGCAGGAGGCCGCCGAGCTGGTCGAGCGACTCCTGCGCAACGTGCCCGAGCATCGCCGCCTGTCGCGAGCGCCGGCGCTTGAGCTGCTCGTGCGGGCGCGCGCCGCCGCCGGCGACCTCGATGGCGCCGCCGCTGCGCTGGCGTCCCTGCGGGAGGTCGAGCGCGAGGTCGGGACCGCCCCGCTGCGGGCGTGCGCCGACATCGCGGAGGGCATGCTGGCGGCCGCTCGCGGAGACCACGACCGCGCCCGCGTGCTGCTCGAGGACGCCGTCGACTGCTTCACTCGCGACGGAGCCCCGTTCGAGGCCGCTCAGGCGAGGCTCGCGCTCGCCGCCAGCCTCGCCGCGCTCGGACGCGGCGACGCCGCCGAACGCGAGGCCGCCTCGGCACGCGAGCGTCTACGCGAGCTTGCCGCCTCGGCTACACCGCCGCTCCCAGAGCTGACGCCGCGCGAGCGCGAGGTGCTCGTGCTGCTCGCCGAGGGCCTCACGAACCGGGCGATCGCCGAGCGGCTCGTGCTGAGCGAGCACACCGTGCACCGGCACGTCACGAGCATCCTGCGCAAGCTCGACCTCCCCTCACGCACCGCCGCCGCCGCGCTCGCCGTCCGCGCGGGCCTCTCGTAGGCCCGGCTGCACGAGCCCGGACTCGTAGGCGAGGACGACGGCCTGCACGCGGTCGCGCAGGTCGAGCTTGGCCAGCACGCGCTTGACGTGTGTCTTCACGGTGGCGTCCCCGATGAAGAGCTCGCGGCTGATCTCGGCGTTGGAGAGCCCGCGCGCGACGAGCTTCAGCACGTCCAGCTCGCGGACGGTGAGCTCCTCGAGCGCGGGCTCCTCGGTGACGAGCGGGCGCCGCGCGAACTCCGCGACCAGCCGGCGGGTGACCGACGGCGCGAGCAGCGCGTCGCCCGCCGCGACCACTCGGATCGCGGTCGCGAGCTGATCCGCGGGCGCGTCCTTGAGCATGAACCCGCTCGCTCCCGCTCGCAGCGCCTGGAAGACGTACTCGTCGAGGTCGAACGTCGTGAGCATCAGCACGCGCGGGCGCGCCCCGGCGAGCCGGCCCAGGCGGCGCGTGGCCTCGATCCCGTCGACGCCCGGCATGCGCACATCCATCAGCACGACATCGGGCGACAGCAGGCGGGCCCGCTCGACGGCCTCGGCGCCGTCGCCGGCCTCGCCGACCACCGTGAAGCCGGGCTCGGCGTTCAGGATCAGCCGGAAGCCGGTGCGCACGAGCTCCTGATCGTCGGCGAGCAGGATGCGGATGGTCATCGGTCGCCGCCGAGCGGCAGCCACGCACGCAGCCGGTACCCGCCCTCTGGCCGGCGGCCGGCCGCCGCCCCGCCGCCATAGAGGGCGACGCGCTCACGGATGCCCACGAGCCCTTGCCCGGCGCCCTGCCCGTTGCCGTCGCCGGGACCGTCGTCCAGGATGTCGAGCTCGAGCGTGTCCGGGCGGTAGTGGACGTGCACCTCGGCGTGCGCCTCGCCGGCGTGCCGGAGGACGTTCGTCAGCCCTTCCTGCACGATCCGGTACGCGGACAGATCCACGCCCGGCGCCAGCGGGAGGGGCTCGCCGTCGATCTCTATCCGGACCGGCAGCCCCGCCTCGCGCATCTCGTCCGCGAGGGCGTCCAGGCGCTGCATGCTCGGCTGCGGCGCGAGGTCCTCGCCCTCCGACGCGTGGCGCAGGAGGCCGAGCAGCCGGCGCAGCTCCACGAGCGCCTGACGGCCCGACGACTCGATCGCGCCGAGGGACTCGCGCGCCGTCCGCTGCTCACCTTCGAGCACGCGCTGGGCCGCCTGGGCCTGCACGACCATCACGCTGACCCTGTGGGCGACGACATCGTGCAGCTCGCGTGCGATGCGGGCGCGCTCCTCGACGATGGTGGCGCGGACCCGTTCCTCGCCCGTGCGCTCGAGCCGGGCGGCTCGCTCGCGCTCGGTCTCGGTCGCCTCACGGTGGCGCCGCAGCTCGCGCCCGACGAGCCACGCCAGCGTGAGCGCGATCGCGGTCCCGAGATCGCCGCCGCCCTCGGCGGCGAGGAACAGAGCGCCGCTCGCAGCGAGCGTCGCGGCTGCCACGACGAGCCCCCGGCGCGCGTCGCCCCACGCCCCCGCCGAGTAGAAGGCGAGCATCAGCGCCAGGAAGCCGGCGAGCGATCCCTGACGGCCGGGATCGTCGAGCAGCGAGACGGCGGCGACCGCAGCCGCGACGACGGCGAGCACGGCGGCCGGCCGGCGCCGGCGCAGGCCCAGCGGCAGCGTCGCCAGGAGCGCGAGCGCGGCCGCCGCTGCCTGCGCGAGGGTCGAGCGCCCGTCGAACAGCGAGCCGGCCCAGATCTCGACCTGGTAGCCGGCCGCCAGTACGAGGGCGACGATCCAGTCGGCCCGGCGCCCGATCATGCTTCGTGACGCTACCGGCCCCACGGCCGTTCGGCATCACCACCGATGGGGATCCGGGCGCCGCGAAGATCACCCGGCAGGGGGACGCGAAAGCTCGCCCGAGGTGACGCCGCGGCACTCGCCCCGGCGTACGTTCGGGTCGAAGCCCGTCGACCCAGGAGGAGCTCATGTCCCGTCCGATCCCGCCTCGCGTGGGAGCCATGTCCGGAGCGCTGTTCGTCGTGCTGCTGCTCGTGAGCGGCGACGGCGACGGCACGGCCCTGATCGTGCTTCACCTGACGGCGTTCCTGCTCTTCCTGCCGTTCATCGCCTGCCTGTGCGGCGTGCTGCGCGAGGCGGCAGGGGGAACCGGGTGGGTGTCGGGGCTCGCGTTCGCGGCCGCGGTGCTCGGCATCGGCGTCAAGTACGGCAGCGTCGCGGTCGTGATCGCCGCTCGGAACCTGGAGGAGCACGTTCATCGACGCCGAGTACGGCCCGGCCTTCCTGCTCTTCCTGGCCTGGACGCTCGCCGCGAGCCTCGTGCTCCTCTCGGGCGCCCGGGCCGAGCAGACGCACCGCGCACGCGCCGCCGCCGTGACGGCCTGATAGCCAGAACCGGCCATCCTCGCGGCCACGAGGATGGCCGGTGCGGGCGAAGACACGCCCGCCGGCCGGCCGTACCGTCGTCCCATGACAGTCTGGGCGCTCGGCGACTACCCCCGCTTCGCGAGGGAGATGATCTGGAACTTCGGCCCGACGCTGGTGACGGCGTGCGGCATCGGGCCCGGGCAACGGGTGCTCGACGTGGCGGCCGGCACCGGCAACGTCGCCATCCGCGCGGCCGAGGCGGGCGCCGACGTCGTGGCCTGCGATCTCGAGCCGGCGCAGCTCGAGGCGGGTCGTCGCGAGGCTCCCGGGATCGACTGGGTGCAGGCGGACGCCGCGGCGCTGCCGTTCGCCGACGGCGAGTTCGACGTGGTGACCTCGGCGGCCGGCGTCATCTTCGCCCCCGACCACGAGGCGGCGGCCGGCGAGCTCGTCCGCGTCTGTCGCCCCGGCGGCACGATCGGGCTGATCACGTTCACGCCCGAGGGCATGGCCGGCGAGTTCCTCCGGATCTTCGGCGCGGAGCCACCGACCCTCTGGGGCGTCGAAGAGCACGTCCGCGGCCTGTTCGGCGACCGCGTGTCGCTCGGGTTCAGCCGCGGCACCTACGTCGAGCGCACGCCCGGGGGCCCGCAGGGCTTCGTCGACTACTACAAGGCGACCTTCGGACCGGTGATCGCCACCTACGCGAGCCTCGACGACGACCGCCGCGCGGAGCTCGACCGCGCCTTCCTGGACTTCGTCCGGCGCTGGAACACCGGCGACGCCGACGCCGAGCTCCCCGTGGAGTACCTCCTGATCGTGGGTCGGAAGGCCTAGGCGGCGGGCTGATCGAGCAGCGCGTCGATCATCTCGCGCAGCTCCTCGGCGGCCGCGTGGATGCGGGCGGCGTAGTCGCGCCGGGCCTCGTCGGAGATCGGGCGGTCGGCGGCGAGCACCTCCGAGAAGCCGGAGACGATCGTGAGCGGGGTGCGCAGATCGTGCTGGATGCGGCGCCGCTCGTCGTCGGTCACGAGTCCGGCCCCGAGATGTAGCCCTCGCGGAGGGCGATCGCCACGGCGTGCACGCGCGTGTGGGCCTCCAGCTTGCTCATGGCGTTGCGGATGTGCGTCTTGACGGTCTCGCTCGAGAGGAACAGACGCTCGGCCACGTCCTCGCCGGTCAGCCCCTGCGCGAGCAGGTCCATGATCTCGCGCTCGCGCTTGGAAAGCGAGGGCATCCGCTGCGTCGTCTGGCGCGAGAGCAGCGCGGGCCGCAGCCGCGGGTCGACGTAGGTCCCGCCCTCGGCGACCGTCGCCAGCGCGCCGGTGAGCTCGCTCGGAGTCCCCTCCTTGAGCGCGTAGCCGCGCGCGCCGGAGTCGAGCCCGCTGATCAGCAGCTCGACGTCGCTCGAGCCCGTGTAGAGGACGATGCGGCGCTCGGGATCGGCGTCCAGGACCGCGCGCGTGAGGTCGATGCCGGAGTCCTCGCCGAGGCGAATGTCGACCAGAGAAACATCGGGATCGAGGCGCTCGATCAGCTCGCGCCCTTCGGCGGCGGTGCCCGCGGTGCCGACCACCTCGCAGCCCTCGCGTCCGAGCAGCAGCTCGAGGCCCTCGCGGAGGGCCTGGTGATCTTCGATCAGGACAAGGCGCATCGGCACGGCGTGACTCTGTATCGGCACTCCCGCGAATCGCTTCAATCTGCCGCAAAGAGCGCCGCATCACAGGGTAGGAGGATCGGGCCCGAACGGTCGCGTCTAAGGTTGGAGCCAGGTTTGGCGAAGGACACCGAAAAGCTGATCAGGCAGCTGTCCCTGATCTCGTACCTGATGGCCGAGCGCCGGCCGGTCACAGCCACGGAAATCCGGCGTGACGTGGAGGGCTACTCGGACATGACCGAGGACGCCTTCGCCCGCCGCTTCTACGCCGACCGCGCGGAGCTCGACGCGCTCGGCATCCACCTCACGGTCGACAAGCCCGCCGACGGCTTCTCCGAGCAGGAGAACTACTCGCTCGCGCCGGAGGCCTTCCACCTGCCGGCGATCGAGTTCACCGACGACGAGCGCGCGGCCCTGAACACCGCGCTGACGCTGCTCGACGGCGAGTTCGCCTACGCCGAGCCGCTGCGGCTGGCGCTCCAGCAGATCACCTGGGGGCGCCCGAGCCCGCTCGGCTCGAACCTGCAGCAGACGGTCGGCCTCGGCATCACGGCGTCGGCCGGCGGGGCCGAGGTGTCGGCGCGGCTCGCGAAGATCGACACGGCGATCTACCGCCGCAAGCGGATCGAGTTCGAGTACTACACGATGCAGTCGGACGCGACGGCGCTGCGCAAGGTCGACCCGTACCACCTGCTGTTCGAGGGCGGGCAGTTCTACCTCGTCGGCTACTCGCACGAGCGCGAGGACGTGCGCGTGTTCCGGCTCTCGCGCATCCGCGGCAAGGTCGCGTACGCGACCAAGGCCGAGCACGACTTCCAGCGGCCGCCCGACTTCGACCCGCGCCAGTACGCCGGCCGCACCCCGTGGCAGCTCGGCGACCCGGCCGGCGCCGCCGAGGTCTGGGTCTCCGACGAGGTGTCCTGGTACGTCGAGCGTCAGTTCGGCGCCTACGGCGAGCTGCGCGACAACGTGTTCCACACGGACTACGCCGTGCCGCGGCTGCTGATCTCCTGGGCCCTCGGCCTCCAGCAGCACGCGCGCGTCGAAGGCCCTGCCGAGCTGGTCGAGGAGGCGCGCGAGCGGATCGACCGGATCGCCGAGCTCCACCGCGGCGAGCCGCCCGAGCTCACCGCGATCCCGCCGGCCGACGCGGTCGAGAGCGACGCCAACGGCCGCGGACGCGGCAGCGAGGGCACGATCCGCCCGGAGCGCTTCGCCCGCCTCGTGACGCTGGCGTCGGTGCTGATCGCCGCCGGCCGCGAGGGCCGGCGACTGCCGGTCGACGAGGTCTGCGAGCAGCTCAAGATGTCGCCGCAGGAGCTGCGCGAGGACATCTCGGTGCTCAACGTCGTCAACTTCGGCGGCGGCGCCTACGTGATCTACGCCGAGGTGCTGCCGAGCGGCGAGATCGAGGTCGACCCCGAGCCGTACTCGGACACCTTCGACCGCCCGGCGCGGCTGCTGCCGATCGAGGCCAAGGCGCTGGTGGCGGCGATCGACCTGCTCAACCTCGCCCAGCCGGAGCTGGGCAGCGCGCGCGAGAAGGTCGTGGCCGCGCTCGGCCACGACCCGGTCGAGGAGGGCCTGCAGATCACCTCGCCGACGGTCGCCGACGACGTGGCCCACACGGTCGAGCGGGCGGTGCACGACAACCGGCTGCTGCGCTTCGAGTACTGGAACGCCGAGGGCCAGTTCTCGCGACGGACGGTGGAGCCCTATGCGCTGTTCAACGGCCTCGAGGCCTGGTACGTGGCCGCCTACGAGGACAAGCTCAAGCACTTCAGGCTCGACCGGATCAAGAGCGCGGTGGCGCTCGACGAGCACTTCGAGCGGCGCCCCGAGCTTGCTCCGCTCGCCGACGTCGGCGGCTGGCCGCGCACGGGCGAGATCGAAGGCTCGCAGGTCGCGCGCGTGTGGATCTCACCGGAGCAGGCCCGCTGGTCGCGCGAGAAGCGCAACGTCATCGCCGAGATGGAGGACGGCGCGATCGTCGTCGAGTTGCGATTCCAGGGTCTCGACTACCTCGTCAAGGAGATCCTCAAGGAGGCCGGCGACGCGGCGGTGCTGGAGCCGCCGGCCGCCCGCGAGGCGGTGCTGGCCGCCGCCGAGCGCCTGCTCGCGCCCAGCACGTGAGCAGCCGCCGCGCGCAGATCGCCATGTCCGCCGAGGAGGTCGCGGCCTTCCTCGACGAGCAGCGCGTGGTGACCTGCGCCACCCTGGGCCGCGACGGCTGGCCGCACCTGATGCCCCTCTGGTACGTGGTGCGCGAGGGCGAGCTGTGGGCGTGGACCTACGCGCAGTCGCAGAAGGTGCGCAACCTCGAACGCGACGCGCGCTGCACGCTGCAGGTCGAGACCGGCGACACCTATGACCAGCTGCGAGGGGTGATGCTGAAGGCCGACGCGGTCATCCACCGCGAGGGCGTGCTCGAGCTCGGCGTCGAGATCTTCGAGCGCTACACGGGCGGCCCGGTCGACCCGGAGCACCTGCGCGGCCAGGCGGCCAAGCGTGTCGGCCTGCAGTTCGTGGTGCGCGAGGCGGCCAGCTGGGACCACCGCAAGCTCGCGGGCGTGTACTAGACCAGCGCGTCGAGCACGCGCAGGAACGCCGCGACGACGTCGGCATCGAACTGCGTGCCGGCGCCGCGCACCAGCTCGGCGCGCGCCTCGGCCTCGGCCAGGGCGCGGCGGTACGGGCGGTCGGCGGTCATCGCCTCGTAGGCGTCGGCGACGGCGAGGATGCGACCCTCGAGCGGGATGCTCTCGCCCGCCAGGCCGTGCGGGTAGCCGCGGCCGTCGATGCGCTCGTGGTGGGCGCGCACCCAGCTGGCGACGTCGCGCAGGTTGGCGTGCTCGAGGATCCGGGCGCCCATCTCGGGGTGGCGGCGGATCTCCTCCCACTCGGACACCTCGAGCCGGCCGGGCTTGAGCAGCACCGCGTCGGAGATGCCGAGCTTGCCGATGTCGTGCAGCACGCCGGCCACGCGCACGCGCTCGATCTGGTCGGGCGCCAGGCCCAGCTCGTCGGCGATCCGCTCGGCGTAGCGGCCGACCGTCTCGGAGTGGCGGGCGGTGGCGACGTCGCGCAGGTCGAGCGTCTCGGCCAGCAGCATGGCGGCCTCGAGCTGCTCGCCGGCGCGGTCGTCGGCCAGCGCGTCGAGCATGGCCAGCGTCTCGGCGTGGTGGACCACGCAGCGGTCGCGGCCGAGCCGCTTGGCCGCGAACAGCGCGCGGTTGGCGGCCCGCACCAGCGACTCGGCGCCGTCGCACGGGCCGGAGTCGGCGATGCCGACCGAGACCGAGATCGGCACCGGGAAGTCGCGGAACTCGACCGCCACCTCGCGCCGCAGGCGCTCGGCCACGGACAGCGCGTCGCGCTCGCCGACCCCGCTCAGCACCAGCGCGAACTCCTCGCCGCCGAGCCGGATCGCCGCGTCGTCCTCGCGCGTGCATGCGCGCAGGAGATCGGCGAAGCGGCGCAGGACGTCGTCGCCGGCCGGGTGGCCGAGGGTGTCGTTGACGCGCTTGAAGTGGTCGAGGTCGCAGATGACGAGGGCCAGCGGGCCGCGGCGGCTGTCGAGCCCCTGCTCGAAGCCGCGGCGATTGCGCAGGCCGGTCAGCGGGTCGAGCTCGGCGAGGTCGCGCATCTGCTCGAGTGCGCGGGCGGCCTCGATCGCGCCGACGGCGTGGTTGGCGAAGGCGCGCAGGGCACGCAGGTCGTCGATCCCCGGCAGCAGGAGGTCGACCGGCTCGTCGGCCCACAGGAAGCCCAGCAGCGCGCCGGAGCGATCGCGCAGCGGCACCATCAGCCAGTGGTGGTGCCACGCGTACGGCCCGCGGCCGTTGTTGCGCGAGACGTACACGGTCGGCATGCCCGCCTCGGCGGCCAGCGCGCTCGCCGTCTCGGAGTCGAGCAGCACGCAGCCCTCCTTGACGAGCTCGGGCGCGATCATGCGCTCGACGGCGCCGGCCGCGAAGCTGCCGAGGCCCGCGACGAAGTCGAAGCCCACGCCGGCCGCGGGCAGCAGCCGCCCGTCGCCCGCCTCGTCGAGGAAGACGCCGGCCAGCTCGAAGCCGAGCGCGTCGCGGACCCCCTCGCAGACGGCGCGCAGCATCTCGCCGCGCGAACGGCTCGAGGTCAGATCGGACGAGACGCGCAGCAGGTGCTCGACCGCGGCGCGGTGGCGCGCCGCCTCGGCCGCGAGCTGGGCGTGCTCGATGACGCTGGCCACGAGCGCCGCCACGGCGGACAGCACCTCCAGCGCGGCGTCGGACGGACGGCGGCCGTCGAGCGGCTCGTCGAGCGAGAGGAAGGCGAGCCGGCGGCCGTCGGAGGCGGTGAGCGGCACGAGCAGCGCGTCGTCGGGGTGCCAGGCGTCGGGCCCCTCGCCGGCCACGCTGCCGGTCACCCACGTCATGTCGAGGCTCTCGAAGTCGAACTGGTCGTGCGGCACCAGGAAGGCGCCATGGCGGCGGAAGCGCTCGTCGAGCAGCTTGTCGAGCTCGGAGGGCTGGACCCGCCGGCCGAGCAGCTCCTGCCGCGCCTGCTCGTCCTGGTCCTCGGCGACGACGACCTCGTAGTCGTCCCAGGCCGGCCGGTACATGTTGACCACGACAGCGGCATAGCCCAGCTCCTGGGCCACGGTGGCGGCGGTAGCTTCGAGCAGCCGCGTCAGGTCGTCGCGCGAGCGGACGACGGCGGCCACGTCGAGCAGCGCGCGGAGGCTGGAGAGGGTGCCGGCCGGATGGCCGGTCGCTTGTACGGGTGCGGACACGCTGTGTCCTACATCGGCGGTTTCGGGCGATTCCTCTAGGCTCCCGGCGCGATGGACGACCTCAAGGGCCTGATCCTGTCCGGTGGGCGCGGCACGCGGCTGCGCCCGATCACCTTCACCTCGGCCAAGCAGCTGGTGCCGGTGGCCAACAAGCCGGTGCTCTTCTACGGCATCGAGGCGATGGCCGCGGCGGGCATCCGGGAGGTCGGGGTCATCATCGCCCCGGAGACCGGCGACGAGATCCGCGAGGTGACCGGCGACGGCTCGCAGTTCGGCGTCGAGATCACCTACATCCTCCAGGACGAGCCCGCGGGCCTGGCCCACGCCGTGCTCACGGCCGAGCCGTTCCTGGGCGCGTCGCCGTTCGTGATGTACCTCGGCGACAACCTGCTCCAGGGCGGCATGGAGGACCTCGTGCAGGAGTTCCGGTCGCAGGCGCCCGAGGCGCTGATCCTGCTCACGCAGGTCCCGGACCCGCAGAACTACGGCGTCGCCGAGCTGGGCTCCGACGGGACGGTCGTCCGGCTGGTCGAGAAGCCGTCCGAGCCGGCCACCGACCTCGCGCTCGTGGGCGTGTACATGTTCACGCCGCGGATCCACGAGGCCGCGAAGGCGATCGAGCCGTCGCCGCGCGGCGAGCTCGAGATCACCGACGCGATCCAGTGGCTGGTCGACAACGACCACCGGGTCGAGCCGCACGTGGTGCAGGGCTGGTGGAAGGACACCGGGCGCCTCGACGACATGCTCGAGGCCAACCGGCTGATCCTCGACACGCTCGAGCGGCGGATCGACGGCGAGCTGGATTCCGCGCAGATCGACGGCCGGGTGGTGGTGGAGGCGGGCGCGCGGCTGGAGCGGGCGACCGTGCGCGGGCCGGCGATCATCGGCAGCGGGGCGTTGGTGCGCGACGCCTACATCGGGCCGTACACGGCGGTGGGCCGCAACTGCGTGATCGAGGGCGCCGAGGTGGAGCACTCGATCCTGCTCGAGGGCTCGTCGGTGCGCAACCTCGACGGGCGCATGGAGTCCTCGCTCCTCGGCCGCGACGTGGCCATCTCGCGCGGCGACCGGCAGCCACGCGCCTACCGGTTCATGGTCGGCGACAAGTCGGAGATCGGGATCCTCTAGGGTCGCTCGATGGGTCGCGAGGTCGTCGCCCGCGTCCTGCTCTTCGTCTCGGCGGTGCTCATCGTGGCGGCCGTGGTGGCCGGCTACGTCCGCTACGAGCTGCTGTCCGAGCGCCACTTCTCCGACCGCGCGGCCGCCGCGCTCGCCGATCCGGACGTGCGGACCGTGCTGAGCCGCGAGATCACCGACCGGGTCATCCTGCCCTCGGAGCCGGACCTCGTGTCGGCCAAGCCGCTGATCGAGTCGGCCGTCGCCGGCCTCACCGGGTCGCCGCCGTTCGTCGCGCTGTTCGAGGACGGTGTGCGGCGCGTGCATGCCGCGCTGCTCTCGGGCGACGACTCGCGGCTGCGACTCGACCTGCGCGACATGGGCGTGCTCGTGCAGTCGGCGCTCGTGCACCTGCCGATCAGCGGCGTGGACCGCATCCGGGACGACGTGGGCCTGCGGCTGACGGCCGTCAACTCGGTCACCGAGACCACGGCGGAGATCGCGCACCGCCTGCGCGTGCTCTCGTTCCTGCTGATCGTCGTCGCGCTCGCGACCGCCGCCGTCGCCATCGGGCTAGCGCGCGACTGGCGCCGCGCGGTCCAGCTGCTCGGCTTCTCCGTCGCCGGCCTCGCGCTCGCCGCGGTCCTGCTGCTGGCCGGGGGGCGGGTGGCCGTCGAGCGGCTGTCGAGCGACGAGGAGGTCGACCGGCGGGCGGCCGGCGCGGTGTGGGACGCCTTCCTGGGCGATCTCGGCAGCCTGCTGCTGCTCGTCGCCGCGTTCGCGACCGTCGTCGCCGCCGCCGTCGCCTCGCAGTCGACGCTCCCGGATCTCGTCCCGGCGCTCAGGCGCGGGTGGGAGCTGGCCTCGAGGAAGCCGCGCCGCACGGTCTGGCGCGTGGCGCGCGGGGCCGCGCTCGTCGTGCTCGGCGTGGCGATCGTCGTCGATCCCCTGAAGGCGCTGCGGCTGATCGGCATCGGCGGCGGGCTCGTCGTGCTCTATGTGGGAGTCGACGAGCTCCTAGGCGCCGCGCGCGAGCGCCGCGCCGCGAGCGAGGAGATCGGCCGCCGCGACCTCGTGGCGTCGTTCGCCCCGGTCGCCGTGGGCCTCGTCGCGTTCGCCGCCGTGGGGCTGTTCGTGGCGACGGGCGGGGCGACTGCCCCCGCCGTGATCCGCACCGCGGCCTGCAACGGCCACGTGGAGCTGTGCTCCAAGCGCCTGAACGAGGTCACGCTGCCCGCGTCGCACAACTCGATGTCCTCGTCCGCCGAGGAGGGCTGGTTCTCGGCCGCCCACACGCTGTCGATCGGCGACCAGCTGCGCGCCGGGGTGCGCGGGCTGCTGATCGATGCGCACTACGGGCTGCAGGTCGGCAACGCGGTGCGCACCGACCTGTCGGAGCGGTCCGAGCAGGCGGGCAACAAGGATCGCGAGCTGTACCTGCAGACGCTCGGCCCGGAGGGCTTCGCGGCGATCCAGCGCATCCGCGACCGCGTCCTGCCTGGTGAGGGCAAGCCGGGCGTGTTCCTCTGCCACCGCTTCTGCGAGCTGGGCGCCACCGAGCTCACGGGCGCGCTGCGCGACGTCCGGGAGTTCCTCGTCGAGCATCCGGACGAGGTGCTGATCATCGTGATCGAGGACTACGTGCTGCCGTCGGCGATCGTCGCCGCCTTCGAGGAGTCAGGCCTTGCCGAGAAGGTCTACCGCGGTCCCCCGGCAGGCCCCTTCCCGACGCTGCGCGAGATGATCGACAGCGGCCGGCAGGTCGTGGTCTACGCCGAGAACCACGGCGGCGCCGCGCCTTGGTACACGGCGGGCTACGACGGCGCGCTGCAGGAGACGCCGTTCACCTTCAAGCGCTCGGCGCAGCTCACGACGCCGTCGCGCTGGCCGGCGACCTGCGTCCCCAACCGCGGGACGGACGACGCACCGCTGTTCCTGATCAACCACTGGGTGAACACGGACCCGACGCCGCGGCCCTCCGATGCGGCGAAGGTCAACGCCCGCCCGGTGCTGGTGGGCCGCGGGCGCGAGTGCGCGCGGATCCGCGACCGGCACCCGACCCTACTGGCGGTGGACTTCACCCAGCAGGGCGACCTCTACGGCGCGGCCGACGTTCTCAACGGCATCGAGTAGCACGCGGTCGGCCTCCCCCAGCTCGCCGGGCGCGTGCGTCGTGGTCACCGCCCACACGGTCATGCCGGCGGCGCGGGCGGCCTGGATCCCGGCCGGGGCGTCCTCGATGACCACGCAGTCGGCGGGATCGGCGCCGAGCGCCGCGGCCCCCGCGAGATAGGGGTCGGGGTGCGGCTTGCCGCGCTCGGTGAGGTCCGAGGTGATGAGCACGTCGGGCGCGGTGAGGCCCGCGGCGCGGAAGCGCGCGGCGGCCAGCTCGGGGCTGCACGAGGTGACCACGGCGTCGGCACGCGCGAGCAGCTCGGCGGCGCCGGGCACGGCGCGGCCGCCGGTCGCGGCGTGGCGGCGCTCGATGCGGTCGATCTCCTCCGGCGTGTTGAGCTCCGGAGCCACGCGCGCGAGCACGCCGCGCGCCGGGACGCCGTGGCTCTCGCGGGCCACGAGGTCGGGGTCGATCCCGCGCTCGGCCGCCCACTCGCGCCAGACGCGCTCGACCTCCGCCCCGGAGTCGACCAGCACGCCGTCGAGGTCGGAGAGGACGTACATCAGCGCGCGCCCTCCATCGCCGGCACGCTGGGTCCGACGGCACCGGCGCCGATCCTGCGCCCGGCCACGGTGACGAAGACGAGCCCGAGGCACAGCGTCGAGAGCGCGAGCGGCAGCGAGGTCGCCTCGGCCAGGAAGCCGATGAACGGCGGCCCGGCGAGGAACCCGAGCGAGCCCATCGAGCTGACGGCCGCGATGTTCGGGCCGGATTCGCCGGGCGCGTGCCCGGCCGCGCTGAAGGCGAGCGGCACGCCGTTGGCGACGCCGATCCCGACCAGGAAGAAGCCGGCGATGGCGACCACCGGGGAGCCGGCGAGCAGCATGCCGCCGAGCACGATGGCGGCGAGCGCGCTGCCGCCCTGGAAGAGCGTCGCGGCGCCCAGCCGGCGGTTGAGCCAGTCGCCGAACACCCGGGCGGCCGTCATGCCGCCCGAGAAGGCGGCGAAGGCGAGCGCGGCGACGGCCGTGCTGGTGCCGAGGTCGCGCGTGAGGTAGATGCCGCCCCAGTCGGCCATCGCGCCCTCGGTGACCATGACGATCAGGCAGAGCACGGCGAGCATGACGACGCCGCGGGTGGGGCGGACGAAGCCGGACGGCGCCTCGGCGGTCGCCGAGCCTTCGCCCAGCCGCCGGAGGCAGACGACCAGCAGGAGCAGGAGCAGGCCGGTGGCGATCAGCGTCTCGACGCGCGGGTCGATCCCGAGGCCTCCGCCCGCCGCTACGAGCGCGGCGCCGGCGAGGCCGCCGAAGCTCCAGCCGGCGTGCAGCGAGGACATGATCGGGCGGTGCAGGATCCGCTCGACCGCGACGCCGTGGGCGTTCATCGAGACGTCCATCGCGCCGCTCGACGCGCCGAGCACGATCAGCGCGAGCGGAAGCAGCCAGGGTTCGGGCGCCAGCAGGGGAAGCGGCAGCACGAGCGCGCAGAAGACGCCCGTGATCCGGGTGGAGCGCACGCTGCCGAGCCGCACGATCGCCTGGCCCATGATCGGCAGCGCGACGATCACGCCGATCGCCATCCCGAGGATGATCAGGCCGAGGGTGCTCTTGGAGAAGTCGAAGCGCTCCTGGACCCACGGGATGTGGCCGACCCAGGTGCCGATGACGGCGCCGTTCACGAAGAACACGCCGAAGGTCGCGGTCCGCGGCGTCATGCCCGCACCACCGTCAGCCCAGCCGCTGCGTAGTCGTCGCTCAGCTCCCGGCCCGCGTCGGTCACCAGATGCGTGACGCCTGCGAGCGGGCCGACCAGCCACGGGCTTGCGGTGTTCAGCTTGTCGGTCGTCGCCAGGGCGATGACCTGGGCCGAGGCCTCGATCATCGCTCGCTTGACGTACGCCTCGTCCTGGTGGGTGACGGTGATGCCGAGCTCCGGGTGCAGGCTGCAGATGCCGAGCACGCACGTGTCGGCGCGCACCTGGCGCAGCGCCTCGAGCGTTTGCGCCCCGACCGTGACATGGGAGTCCTTGAGCAGCCGCCCGCCGATCAGCACCACTTCGGCGCGCGGGTGGACGGCGAGCGCCTCTGCGACCGGCGGCGAGTTGGTGAGCACCGTGCAGTCGCGCTCGGGAGGCAGCCGTCGCGCGAGCTCGAGCGCCGTCGTGCCGCCGTCGAGCAGCAGCACCTCGGCATCCGCCAGCAATGGCAGAGCCGCCTCGGCGAGATGCGCTTTCGCCTCGGGAGCGACGTGCAGCCGCTGCGCGAAGCTCGCGGCGGCGGGCGGCGGCGGAAGCGCCCCGCCGTGCACACGGAGCACGAGCCCGCCGGCGGCCAGCTCACGCAGGTCCCGCCGGACGGTGTCGTCGGAGACCCCGAGATCGATGACGAGCTCGCTGGCCACCACCTTCCCGTCACGCTGCAGGCGGGTGAGGATCTCGCGGCGGCGTTCGGCGGTCAGCATTCGTGCGGTTTATAGCACGAAACTGCACGATCCTGCACGTTTGCGCAACTAAGGGGGCCTGGCCCCCGTACGCCGTTGCGAGGTAAGGGGGCCTGGCCCCCTTACGGCGTGGCGAGCTTCTGCTGCTGGCGCTCGGGGCTGATCTCGACGACGTTCCAGGCCAGCCGCAGACGGCGCATCCCCCGGATCAGCCAGGCGGTCGGGTCGACCTCCCACCAGCGCAGTCCGTGGCGCGCCGAGCGGGGGAAGGCGTGGTGGTTGTGGTGCCAGCTCTCGCCGAACGAGAGCAGCGACAGCCAGAAGACGTTGGTCGAGTGGTCCTCGACCTCGAAGCGGCGCGTACCGAAGAAGTGGCAGACCGAGTTGATCGACCAGGTCACGTGGTGCAGGGCGAAGATGCGCACCGGACCGCCCCACAGCGCCGCGGTCAGCGCGCCGGCCAGGGTGCCGTCGATCAGGTAGCCGAGCCCGAACGGCATCAGCAGCCCCACGAAGACCCACAGGCCGAACGTGCGGTGGATGACGCGCATGCCGCGGTCCTCGTAGAGGTCGCGCGCGTAGCGCGCGTGCTCGGAGGTACCGGAGACGTCGAACAGCCAGCCCATGTGCGCGTACCAGAGCCCGGAGAGGGCGCCGCCGTGGCCGTGCGGCGAGTGCGGGTCGCCGTCCTGGTCGGTGTGCGCGTGGTGCTTGCGGTGGTCGGCCACCCAGGACATCACCGGGCCCTGCACGGCCAGCGAGCCGAGGATCGCGAACGTGTACTCGACCGGCTTGAAGGTCTGGAACGAGCGGTGCGTGAGCAGCCGGTGGAAGCCGAGCGTGACGCCGTAGCCGCTGATCACGTACATGATCAGCATCACCGCCAGGTCGCTCCAGTCGACCAGCGTGTGCCACAGCAGGACGACGGCGAGGACGAAGCCGAGGAACGGGAGCAGGACCCCGGCGAGGTTGAGCCAGCGGTGCAGGGCGGACATACCTTGAGTCCTACCCGCAGCGATCGGCCGGCGCAAGGCCCCAGCCGCCAGTTTCGGGAGCCATTTGCTGTAGCCTCGTGATAAATGGCGACGCCCGCCGCTCGCACGACGTTCGCCGCGGTCCCGCCCGAGGCCGCCGACGTGCTGCGCCCGGCCCTGCCGGGCCTGGCGGACGAGATGATCGCGGCCATCTCGCTCGAGGTGCCGGACTACGCGCGCGCCATGGAGGGCACGTTCGGCCAACTCGTGCGGATGGGCGTCGAGGTCGCGCTCAATCGCTTCATCGACATGGTCGCCGACCCCGGCGCCGACGTCACCCGCGCGCGGGACACCTACGTGAACCTGGGGCGCGGCGAGTTCCATGCCGGCCGCAGCCTCGACGCCCTTCTGGCCGCCTACCGAGTCGGCGCGCGGCTCGCCTGGCGGCGCTTCGTCGAGGCCGGCACGGCAGGCAGGCTGCCGCCGGACGCGATCTACTCGCTGGGCGAGGCGATCTTCGCCTACATCGACGAGATCTCAGCCGAGTCGGCCGACGGGTACGCCGAGGAGCAGTCGGCGGCGGCCGGCGAGAGCCAGCGCCGCCGGCGGCGGCTGATCCGCCTGCTGGCCCAGGACCCGCCGGCCTCGCAGGAGGCGATCCGCACCGCCGCCCAGGCCGCCGCGTGGCCCCTGCCACGGCGCCTCGCCGTGCTCGTGGCGGCGGCCGCCGAGACCGCGGCCGGAGCCGAGGCGGGTGGAGCACCGCCCGGCGGCGGCGAGCCGGTGCCCGGCGAGGAGATCGTCGAAGCGATCGGGACGCGGCTGGCGCGGCGCCTCGGCGGCGACGCGATCGGCGGCGCGGCGGGCGGCTTGGCCTGCGTGTTCGTCCCCGACCCCGACGCCCCTGGGAGGCGACGCCAGATCGTCGCGGCGATCGGCGACGAGGACAGCGCGGCGGGCCGCAACGAGGCCGGATCGGTGGCACGCAGCGACGCGACCGCACCGACCGTACGGCAAGACGAGACCCGATCGGCGGCGCGCCGCGACGACGAGCCGCCCCCGGTGGCGATCGGCCCGACGGTCCCGTGGCACGAGGCCGCGTCGAGCGTCCGCCGTGCCGCGGCCGCGTTCCGGCTGGCGGCCGGCGGCGGCATCGACGGGCCGCTTGTGGTCGCCGAGCAGCACCTCGCCACGCTGCTGCTGGCCGCCGACCGCGGCCTGGCCGCCGACCTGGCCGCCTCGCGGCTGGCGCCACTGGCCCAGCTCGCCGACGGCCCGCGCGCGCGGCTGACCGAGACGCTGCGCGCCTGGCTCGACCGCCCCGGCCAGGTCCAGGCCGTCGCCGCCGAGCTCGGCGTGCACCCGCAGACCGTCCGCTACCGGCTGCGCCAGCTGCGCGAGCTGTTCGGCACGCGGCTCGAGGATCCGGAGGCGCGCTTCGAGCTCTCTCTGGCCCTTCGGGTGGGCTGAGCCGCCCGCCGTGCGCTATTCATGTCCGCCATGCGCCTCTTGGTAACGGGGGCCGCGGGCATGCTCGGCCGCGACGTGGTGGCGGCCGCAGGGGACGCCGGCCACGAGGTCGCAGCCCTGGCCCGGGCCGACCTCGACATCACCGACGCCGACGCCGTGAGCAGCGCCGTCCGCGACGCGCGCCCGGACGCGGTGATCAACTGCGCCGCCTGGACCGACGTCGACGGCGCCGAGGCCGACGAGGCGAGCGCGACCGCCGTCAACGGCGCCGGGGCGGCCAACCTCGCCGCCGCGGCGGGTGACGCGCTGGTGGTACACGTCTCGACCGACTACGTCTTCGACGGAGCGGCGAGCGAGCCCTACCCCGAGGACGCGGCCACCGGGCCGGGCTCGGCCTACGGGCGCTCCAAGCTGGCCGGCGAGCAGGCCGTGGCCCGGGCCGCCGGGCGCGCCGCGATCGTGCGCTCGTCGTGGCTGTTCGGCCCGCACGGCCGCAACTTCGTCGACACCATGCGCCGGCTCGGCGCCGAGCGCGACGAGCTCGCGGTGGTCGACGACCAGATCGGCTGCCCGACCTACACCGGCCACCTCGCCCCCGCGCTCGTCGCGGTCGCCGAGCAGGGCATGACCGGCGTGCTGCACGTCGCCGGCAGTGGCCGCTGCTCATGGTTCGACCTCGCCGTGGCGACCTTCGAGGAGACCGGCCTGCGCTGCGACGTGCGCCGCCAGAGCACCGCCGACGCCGGCCGGCCCGCCCCCCGCCCCGCCTTCTCGGCGCTCGCCTCCACGCGAGGCGACGCGCCGGTCCTGCCCCCATGGCGCGAGGGACTGCGCGCCCATCTCGCCCGCCTGGAGGTCACTGCATGAGACTGCTGGTCTGCGGCGGAGCCGGCTTCATCGGCTCCAACTTCGTCCGCGAGCGCCTCGCCTCCCACGGCGACGACATCACGGTGCTCGACAAGCTCACCTACGCCGGCCGGCGCGAGAACCTCGAAGGGCTCGACGTGCGCCTTATCGTCGGCGGGATCGAGGACACCGAGAAGGTCGCCGAGGCGATCGCGGACGCCGATGCGGTCGTCAACTTCGCGGCCGAGACGCACGTCGACCGCTCGATCACCGAGCCCGACGCGTTCGTGAACACGCACGCGCTCGGCACCTACGTGCTGCTCGAGGCGGCCCGCGAGCGCGGCCTGCGCTACGTCCAGGTCTCGACCGACGAGGTCTACGGCTCGATCGAGACCGGCTCCTTCACCGAGCAGTCCCCGCTCCAGCCGTCCTCGCCCTACTCGGCCACCAAGGCCGGCGCCGACCTGCTGGTGGCCTCCTACCACCACACGTACGGGCTCGAGGCGCTGATCTGCCGCGGCTCCAACAACTACGGGCCGTACCAGTACCCCGAGAAGCTCATCCCGCTGATGGTCCTCAACGCCCTGCACGGCGACAAGCTGCCGGTCTACGGCGACGGCATGCAGGTGCGCAACTGGATCTACGTCGAGGACTTCGCGCGCGGGATCGGGACGGTGCTCGAGCGCGGCGCGCCGGGCGAGGTCTACAACATCGGCGGGCCGGACGAAGCGCCCAACCTCGAGGTCGTCAAGAAGATCATCGAGTACACCGGCGCCGACGACTCGCTGATCGAGTACGTCACCGACCGCCCGGGGCACGATCGGCGCTACTCGCTCGGCTCCGAGAAGGTCAAGGGCCTCGGCTGGGAGGCGCAGGTGCGCTTCGCCGAGGGCCTCGAGCGCACCGTCGCCTGGTACCGCGAGAACCGCGCCTGGTGGGAGCCGATCCGCTCGGGCGACTACCGCGCCTACTACGAGCGGCAGTACGGCCGGGCGCTGGGCTGACGCGCCGACCACTGTAAGTTCCTGCGCGCCAGATTCGACGGCGGCGCGACAGGGTATTAGGCAGCCGCCGCCCGCACAGTCCCTAGAGGAGGGAACCCTTGTCCGCGCCGTCCTACACCCCGCAGCTTCGCCCGCTGTCGGTCGGGGAGATTCTCGACGCCGGCTTCAGGCTGTTCCGGCACCGGTTCGGCACGCTCGTGCTCTGCATCCTCGTGCCCATCGTGCCCCTCTACATCCTCGGCACCATCATCGTGGGGTCGACCGACCCGACCGCCTTCGACGTCAACGCCCCGGTCGACAACTCCGGCACCGCGGTGACCGGCCGGCTGATCGACCAGCTCCTCAGCAGCGTCGCCGCCGCCCTGGCCGTCGCGGCCTGCTTCAAGGCGATCAGCGCCGCCTACCTCGGCGAGCGCGCCGGCGCGGGCGACTCGCTGCGCTACGCGGCCGGCCGGTTCCTGCCGCTGATCGTCGCCTACATCGTGATGGTCATCATCCTGATCCCGGCCTTCATCGCCCTGATCATCCCGGGCATCTGGATCGCGGTGAAGCTGTCGATGGCCTTCCCCGCGGTGGTGTGCGAGAAGGCCGGCCCGTTCAAGGCGATCGGCCGGTCGTGGGAGCTGACGAAGGACAACTGGTGGCGCGTGTTCGGCACGCTCATCGTCGTCTTCCTCCTGTTGTTCGTGATCACGATCGCGCTCGGGGGCGTGCTCGGCGCCGTGCTGCTGGGCGCCGACTCGATGAGCGAGATCGCGTTCGCCGCCCTCACCACGCTGATCGGACTGCTGATCGCGGCCATCACGTATCCGCTGTGGGCATCGGTGGTGACCGTCATGTACTACGACCTGCGCGTGCGCAACGAGGGCTTCGACCTCCAGCTGCTGGCGCAGGGCGTGGGCGCTGACGCGTCTCGCTTCGAGAGCTCGCCCGAGCGGCCCGAATCTCAGCCGCCGCCGAGCTCGACCGGCGGCTTCCGCCCGCCGGAGGAGCCCGCCACCTCCTCGTGAGACGGCGCCTCGCCGCGACGCTCCTCGCGGCGCTCGCGCTGGCGGCCCCGTCGGCGGCCGCCGCCCAGGAGGCGGTCAGCGGCGCCGAGCTGACCGCCCTCGCCGAGCGCGCGGCGGACGACGAGTCCGCGCGCGCGCAGCTGCTCGCCGTCGAGCGCGTCGACGGGCGGCCGGTCGCCGTGCGCGAGGCGATGGAGGGCGCCCGCGGCGCCGAGCTCGAGCAGCGGGCGCGGCTGATCGCCGCAGGCGTGACGGCGGCGGGCTCGGCGGCGGCCGCCGCCGAGCCGCGCCGCGAGGCGCAGCGCGTGCTCGAGCAGCGCCGCTACCACGGCGCCGACTTCCCACGGCCGTTCGCCGGGCCGCTCGGGTGGGTCGGAGACCGGATCCAGCCCATGATCGACTGGATCAACGACCGCGGCGTGAGCGTGCCCGGCGGCCCGCTCGTGCTGTGGATGATGCTGGCGGCGGGCGTGCTGCTGGCCGCCATGACGGTCACCGGCACGACGATCCGGCGCCGCGCGCTGGCCATCGAGCGGGCCCGCAGGGCGGCGCTGCCCGCCACCGACGATCCGCGCGCGCTCGAGCGCGAGGCCGAGCGCGCCGAGCGCGACGGCGACTGGGAGCGCGCCGTGCGCCTGCGCTTCCGCGCGGGCCTGCTTCGACTCGACCGCCGCCAGGTGATCGTCTACCGGCCGTCGCTGACCACCGGCGAGGTCGCCCGCGCCGTCCCCTCGCCGGCCTTCCGCGAGGTGGGCGACCGCTTCGACGCGATCGCCTACGGAGGCCGGCCTGCCGAGGAGGAGGACGCCGAGCACGCGCGCCGCGGCTGGGCGGAGGTGCTCGCGTGAAGCTGCTGCCGCGCAGCCGCGAGGGCCGGTTCGCGTTCGGCGCGGTCGCCGTGGTCGTGGCGGTCAACCTCGTCACGGTGGCGATCGACGCCTTCCTCCCCAGCCCGGACGGCCCGCCCTCGTCCTCGTTCGCGACCGCCCCGCAGGGCATGGCCGCCTGGGCCGAGTTGCTCGACCGCTCCGGCACCGAGGTCCGGCGGCTGCGCGAGCGGCCGTCCGACGCCACGCTGCCGGCCGAGGGAACGGTGGTGATGCTCGACCCGGACAGCTTCACGCGCGGCCAGGCGCAGGCGCTGCGCCGGTTCGCCGAGCGCGGCGGCCGCGTCGTCGCGGGCGGCGCCGAGCCGGGCGAGTGGCTCGCCGGGCTCACCGGCGGCGAACCGCCGCGCTGGGACGACGGCGGCGAGCCGGGCGCGCGCGTCCTCGTGCCCGCTCCCGAGACCGGCGCCGCCCAGAGCCTTCGCACCGCGGAGGCCGGCGTTTGGGAGAGCGCCGGCGGCGCGCTGCCGCTGGCGGCCGGCGAGGACGGCCCGATCGCGCTCGTCCAGGAGGCCGGCGAAGGCCGGATCGTCCTGCTCGCGGACGCGTCGCCGCTCCAGAACCGGCTGCTCGGCGAGGCCGACAACGCCGCGCTGGCGTTCGCCCTGGCCGGTCCCGGCCCCGTGACCTTCGTCGAGACCGTGCACGGCTACGGCACGGCGACCGGGCTCGCGGCGATACCCGCCCGCTTCGGCTGGGCGCTGATCCTGCTCGCCCTCAGCGCCCTGGTGCTGATCGCGGCCCGCTGGCCGCGCATGGGCCCGCCGGAGCCGCCCGAGGAGCCGCTCTTCCCGCCCCGGCGCGCATACGTGGACGCGCTCGCCTCCACGCTCGCCCGCAGCCGCGACCGCAGAGCGGCGAACGAGGCCGTACGCTCGGCGGCGCGGGAGCGGCTCGCCCGGCGCGCCGCGCTCGCGCGCGACGCGAACGACGAGGCGTGGGTCAAGGCCGCGCGGGCGGCCGGGCTCGGCCACGAAGAGGCGAGGGCGCTGGTCGACGGCGCCGCAGACGACGACGGCATCGCCGCCGGGCGGGCGCTGGCCCACCTGAGCGGCGGAAGGGAGCGATCGGGTGCGTGACCTGTACGAGGCGGTGGCCGGCGAGGTCGGCAAGGTGGTCGTCGGCCAGGAGCAGATGACGGCGACGGCGCTCGCCGCCGTCTCGCTCGGCGGTCACGTGCTGCTCGAGGGGCCGCCCGGGGTGGCCAAGACGCTGCTGGCCGCGGCGCTGTCGCGGGCGCTCGGCCTGGACTTCCGCCGCATCCAGTTCACGCCCGACATGCTGCCCTCCGACGTCACCGGCAACGTCGCGCTGCGCGGCGGCGAGCTGGTCTTCCGCCGCGGCCCCGTGTTCACCAACGTGCTGCTGGCCGACGAGATCAACCGCACGCCGCCGAAGACCCAGGCCGCGCTGCTGGAGGCGATGCAGGAGAGCCAGGTCTCGGTGGAGGGCAAGCCGGAGCCGCTGCCGGACCCGTTCCTCGTGCTCGCCACCCAGAACCCGATCGAGTACGAGGGCACCTACGCGCTGCCCGAGGCGCAGCTCGACCGCTTCCTCGTCCGGCTCGAGGTGAGCTACCCGGACGAGGACGCCGAGCTGGCGATGCTGGGGCTGCAGCGGCGGGGCGTCGGGCCGGGCGACCTGGACGCCGTGCAGCCGGTCGTCGGCGCCGAGGTCCTGCGCGAGGCGCGCCAGGCCGTCGACGCCACGCGCGTCGACGACGACGTCGCCCGCTACGTGATCGCCGTCGTGCGGCGCACGCGCGAGCTGCCGAGCGTGCAGCTCGGGGCCAGCCCGCGCGCCGCCGTGCACCTGCTCGGCGCCGCCAAGGCGGCGGCGCGGCTCGCGGGGCGCGACTACGTGACGCCCGACGACGTCGGCGGCATGGCAGTCGCCGTCCTCTCCCACCGGCTCGTGCTCACCCCGGAGGCGGAGCTCGAGCGCTACCACGGCGCCGACGCGATCCGGACGGCGCTCGGCGAGGTGCCCGTCCCGCGATGAGCGTCGCGCCTCGGGCCGCCGCCGTCCTGGCCGCGATCGCGGTCCTCACGGCGCTGACCTCGCCGGCCATCGGCGGCTTCGCGGCGCTGCTGCTGGCCGGGGCAGTGCTGGCCGACGCGCTCAGCGTGCGCCGCCGGCCCGAGGTCGTGCGCAGCGTCCGCTCGCACCTCGCGCGCGGCGTGCCCACGCCGCTGAGCGTGGAGACGAAGGCCGAGCGCGTGCGCATGCGCCAGCCGGCGCCGCCCGCGCTCGCCATCGAGCCGCGCGAGGCCGTCGGCCGGCTGGAGGCGACGGTCACGCCGCTGCGGCGCGGCCGCCACACGCTGCAGCCGGTGGCGCTGCGCAGCGAGGGACCGCTCGGCCTCGGCCGCTGGCGCCACAAGGGGGCGGGCGAGCACGAGGTCACGGTCTACCCCGACGTGCCGGCCGCGCGCCGGCTCGCGCTGGCCGTCCGCCAGGGCCGCTTCCGCTCCGCCGGCCGGCTCACGCGCGGGCCGCTGGGCCTCGGCACCGAGTTCGAGTCGGTCCGCGACTACGAGCCCGACGACGACATCCGTCAGGTCAACTGGCGCGCCACCG
Organism: uncultured Solirubrobacteraceae bacterium; assembly: GCA_963835525.1. Lineage (GTDB taxonomy): Bacteria > Actinomycetota > Thermoleophilia > Solirubrobacterales > Solirubrobacteraceae > DASSUW01. The sequence continues at coordinate 595,402 of CAWIFM010000003.1, read as the reverse complement.
AACGCCTGCAGCGCCCGATGAGCAACCAGTACCGGGTAGAGCAGGACCGAGAGGTGATGCTCCTGATCGACGCCGGCCGGCTGATGGCCTCCCCGCTGCAGGACCGCACGCGGCTCGACGTGGCCGTCGACGCCGCGGTCGCCGTCGCGCTGGTGGCCGACGTGCTGGGCGACCGCGCGGGCACGCTGGCCTTCGACCGCCAGGTGCGGCGGCAGCTCGCGCCGCGGCGGGCGGGCGGGCACGCGGTGGTGCGCGCGCTGCTCGACCTCGAGCCGCGCCGCGACGAGTCCGACTACGAGCTCGCCTTCCGCAGCGTCGAGGGCGCCAAGCGCTCGCTGATGCTGATCTTCTGCGATCTGCTGGAGGAGACCGCGGCGCGGCCGCTGGTCGACGCCGTTCCCGTCCTCAGCCGCCGCCACGCGGTGACGGTCGCGAGCGTGCGTGACCCCGACCTCGACCAGATCCTCGCCACGCCGCCGGACGACCTCCACGCGCTCGGCGCGCAGGCCGTCGCGCTCGATGTACTCGGCGCCCGCACGCGCGTCGCGCACATGCTGCGGCGCGCGGGCGCGCAGGTCGTCGAGGCGCCGGCCGAGAGCCTGTCGGCGGCGTGCGTCGCCGCCTACCTGCGGGCCAAGTCGAGAGGCCGCGCATGACCGCGCCGGACGAGCAGCGCCCAGTACGCGCCCGCGGCGATCAGGCCGACCGCCAGGGCGGCGGCCAGCGGCAGCTGGCGCGGGCTCACGAAGCCCTCGATCAGGCCCGCGAGCACGAGCCACGGCATCGTCCCGAGCACGATCTCGATCGCCGTGCGTGCCTCGCGCCGGAACGAGGCGCCGCGCGTGAGCGGCCCCGGGTCCACGATCGCCCAGCCCATCCGCAGGCCGGCCATGCAGCTGACCACGATGCAGGTCAGCTCGAGCAGGCCATGAGGGAGCACGAAGCGCAGCAGCTCGTCGAACGCCCCGTTCTCGATCGTCAGCCCGAAGATCGCGCCGATCAGCCCGCCGTTGAAGACGGTGACCGCCGCGGTGCCCAGGCCGAGCAGCACGCCGCCCGCGACCTCCAGGAACATGACCTGGATGTTGTTCGTGTAGAGCGCGCTGGAGGCCGCGGCCGCCTCATCGGTCGCGGGCTCGCCGGTGTGGGATCCCGGCTCGGTCGCGCCCTGGAAGTCGGCGGGGACGATGCCGATGGCCGCCGCGGGATCGTCGACCGCCCAGACGATGGCCAGCGCCATCGGCACGAACAGCAGCGCGAGCGCGAGGCCCAGCATCAGCGGGCGCTCGAGGATGCGCTGCCAGTAGCCCGTGGCGAGGAAGCCGCGCAGGGAGCGGCGCCGCGGCTCCGTCGCGTAGACGCTCTGCCGCGCCTCGGTGACGAGCCGCTCGAGCAGCCGCGTGATCGGGTGGCCCGGGAACAGCCGGCGCGCGAGGGCGAGGTCGGCGGCGGCCGCTCGGTAGCGCCGGCCGAGCTGCAGCAGCTGCTCCGCGCCCAGCCGCTGGGGCCTCGGGCCCGCCTCGCGCACGAGCGCGGCGAGCTCGTCCCAGCCCGCTTTGCGCTCCCGCGTGAAGCGATCGGCGTCCATCGCCAGGAGGCAGTATGAGCACCGACGATGTCCGCCGCGCCACTCCTGTCTCGTACGAGGACCGGCTCGCGATCGCGACGCCCGAGGGCGTCGAGGTCGAGCTGACGCTGGCCAACATCGGGTCGCGCTTCATCGCGGGCGGGATCGACTTCACGATCCAGCTCGCCGTGATCATCTCGCTGGCCCTGATCACGCGGCCGGCGGGCGACGCGGGCGCCGCGCTCTTCACCTCGGCGATGTTCGCGCTGATCTTCTTCTACGACGTGCTGTTCGAGGTCCTCGGCGGCGGCCGCACGCCCGGCAAGCGCTGGACGGGCCTGCGCGTCGTGCGCTCCGGCGGGCGGCCGATCACGCTCGCGCGCAGCTCCGTGCGCAACATCCTGCGGATCATCGACATCCTGCCCGGCTTCTACGCGGTCGGGATGACGGTCATCTTCATCGCGCCGAAGAACCAGCGGATCGGCGACCTCGCGGCGGGCAGCCACGTCGTCCGCACCCGCCACGGTGACCGCCCGCGCGTGAACGAGGCGCTCGACGTCGACCCCGGCCCGGCCGCCACCTGGGACGTGACCGCGGTGTCGCAGGACGACGTCGCCGCCGTGCGCGCGTTCCTCGAGCGCCGCCCCGCGCTCCAGGGCGAGTACCGCCTCCAGATCGCCGCGGAGCTGGCCTCCCGCCTGCGACCGCGCGTCGGCGGCGCGCCGCCGAACCTCGGCGACGAGCCGTTCCTCGAGCTGCTGGTGGCGACTAAGACGGCCCGGAGCTGAGCGATGTCGCGCGCCAGTCGCCGCCCTCGCGCGTGAACTCCATCGTCCCGGTGGGTCCGTCGTCGCCGCGCTTCACGGTCGCGGTCGCGGTCGAGCCCGAGACGGTCACCTCGCGGACGTCGAGCTCGTAGTCGTCGGCGTCCTCGATCGCCTTCTTCATCTCGTCCGTGCAGCTCGCGCCCGCCGCCTCGAGCTCCTGGACGAGCGACTTGGCGAGGATCTCGCTGCAGATCTTCTCCGGATCGCGCCGGCTGCCGGCCTGCTGCAGATCCTCGATCTTCTGCGCGACCGCGCGCTGGTCGCCGCTCTTGAACTGCTCGACCGACGACGACTCCTCCTGGGCGGCGCCGCAGCCGGCCAGGACGAGCACTCCGAGGATCGCAAGGAGGGGCTTCATCGGGGGCTGTGATCCTAGTGCCCGGTTACCATCGCAGCGGTGCAGGAACGTGCCACGGTCCCGAGGGGGCGCCATGCCCCGCCGCTGGAGGTCCGTCAGACCCGCCAGCGCGGCCGCCTGTTCGCGGCGGCGGCCGCGGTCTTCGCCCGCGTCGGCTACGCCGAGGCGACGGCGGAGGCGATCGCGCGCGAGGCCGGCATGTCGAAGGCCACGTTCTACGAGCACTTCGGCAACAAGGAGGACTGCATCGTCGCCCTGTTCGACACGGCGACCGACATCGTCCTCGAGGCGATGCGCGACGCCGCGGCGCGCAACACGGCGGCCAACCCGGAGGCCCGCGTCCGCACCACGCTCGGCGCCTTCCTCGAGACGCTCGCGCACTACCCGGACGAGTCGCAGACGCTGCTGGTGGAGATCGTCGGCGCCGGCCCGCGCGCCATGGAGCGCCGCGACCGCGCGCTCGAGGCGGTCGCCCAGTACCTCGTGGAGCTCAACGAGCAGGACGCCGGGCGCGGCGCCACGCCGCGGTTCAGCTCCCCGGACGACGCGTTCGCCATCGTCGGCGCCGTCGTCGAGCTCGCCTCGCGCCAGATCCGCACGGGCGTGCCCGGCGACATCCGCGAGCTCGAGCCGGTCGTCGAGCGGCTCAGCCTCGGGCTGATGGCCGCCGGCGAACGGCCGTGACGGGCCTCACGGCGCTCGAACGCGAGATCGTCGAGTGCCGCCGCTGCCCGCGGCTCGTCGCGTGGCGCGAGCAGGTGGCGGCCGAGAAGCGCGCCGCCTTCCGCGACTGGGACTACTGGGGCCGGCCCATCCCCGGGTTCGGCGACCCGGACGCGCGCGTGGTGCTGCTCGGACTGGCGCCGGCGGCGCACGGAGCCAACCGCACAGGCCGCGTCTTCACCGGCGACCGCTCGGGCGACTTCCTGTTCGCCGCCCTGCACGCCACCGGCTACGCGAACCAGCCGACGTCGGTCCACCGCGACGACGGCCTGCGCCTGAACGACTGCTTCATCACCGCGGCGGTGCGCTGCGCGCCGCCGGCCAACAAGCCGCTGCCGTCCGAGCGCGACAACTGCGCGGACTGGCTCGAGCGGGAGCTCGCGCTGCTGCCGGACGCGCGCGTGATCGTCTGCCTCGGTCAGTTCGCGTGGAACATCGCGGCGCCGCGGCCGCGGCCGCGCTTCGGCCACGCGGCCGAGACCCGCAACGGCCGCTACGCCGTGCTCGGCTGCTTCCACCCGAGCCAGCAGAACACGTTCACCGGCAAGCTGACGCCGCCGATGCTGGAGGCGCTGCTGGAGCGGGCGCGGGAACTGGCCTCGTGAGGGCGTATGCCGCGGTACTGAGGACGCCGCACGTCGGCGCGCTGTTCGCGGCGACCCTGCTGGCGCGCTTCCCGATCGGCATCAACGCGCTGGCGATCATCCTCTACCTGCGCGAGGAGCGCGGCTCGTTCGCCGTCGCCGGGGCAGTGGCGGGCGCGCTGGCCGCCGGGAGCGGCATCGGCGCGCCGGTCCAGGGCCGGCTCGTCGACATGCTCGGCCCGCGGCCCGTGCTGGTGCCGCTCGGCTTCGTGCACGCCGCCGCGCTCGGCGCGATCGTGGCCGGCACCGAGGCCGGAGCGCCGCTGGCGGTGCTCGTCGCCTGCGGCTTCGTGGCCGGCTTCGCGATCCCCCCGACCTCGTCGGTGCTGCGCTCGATGTGGCCGGCGCTGCTGCGCGACCGCCCACAGCTCATGCAGGCCGCCTACGCGCTCGACTCCGTGATGATCGAGCTGATCTTCGTCCTCGGCCCGCTGGTCACCGCGCTGATCGCGATCGCGCTGGCACCGCCCGTCGCACTGATCGTGTCGGCGATCAGCGTCGTCGTGGGGACCATGGCCTTCACCGCGCTGCCGCCGACGCGCGCCATGAAGCCCACGGCGCGCACGGAGCGGGCGGGCGGGCTCGGCGCGCTGGCCTCGCCGGGCGTGCGCACGCTCGTCCTCACCTCACTGCCGATGGGCGTCGGCGTCGGGATCTGTGAGGTCGCGCTGCCGGCCTTCAGCGACGCCAGCGGCGCCGCCGCCACCGCCGGCGTGCTGCTCGCCGTGTGGTCGATCGGCAGCGCCGTCGGCGGGCTGTTCTACGGCGCCTGGCCGAACCGGCCGCCGCTCGAGCGGGTGCACCTGGCGGTCACGGCGCTGCTCCCGCTCAGCCTGCTGCCGCTTGCCGCCGCGCCGTCGGTGCCGGTGATGGCGCTGCTCGTGCTCCCGGCCGGGATGTTCATCGCCCCGCTGCTGGCCACGCGCAACGAGATGGTCGGCTGGGTCGCCCCCGCAGGCGCGCTGACGGAGGCCTACACGTGGCCGGTCACGGCGTTCGTCGGCGGGATCGCGGTCGGCTCGGCGCTGGCGGGCGCGATCGTCGAGGGACCCGGCTGGCCGACGGCGTTCCTGGTCGCCGGCGGGATCGGCTCGATCGGCACCGTGATCGCGGTGGCGCGTCGCCACACGCTGATCGAGCCGGTCCCCGCCGTCTGAGGGGGGCGAACTCCAGCGGGTGGCGACTTTACGGCGGTATGCGCCGTGAACTCGCCAACGACCTTGGAATCGCGAAGCTCGCCGGCGCCCAGCACGGCGTCGTCGCCCGTGCGCAATTGCGCAAGCTCGGCTTCGGCGTGGCCGCGATCGACCACCGCGTGCGGGCCGCGCGACTGCATCGCGTCCATCAGGGCGTGTACGCGGTGGGCCACAGCGTGCTGACCATGGAAGGCCGCTGGATGGCAGCCGTTCTCGCCGCGGGCGGCGAAGCGGTGCTCAGCCACGCCAGTGCGGCCGCCGCGTGGGAGCTACGGCCCCCGAGCGGGGGAGCGATCCACGTCACCGTGCCCGGCGACCCTGGGCGGACGCGCCGCGCGGGCATCCGCCTCCACCGCAGCACGACCCTCACGCCGAACGACACGAGGGCACACCGCGGGATCCCGATCACCACGCCGGTCCGCACCATCATCGACCTCGCCACGACTCTCAACGGCCGCCCGCTCGAGCACGCGCTCGACCTCGCCGAGCAACGCGGCCTCGTGGACTTCGCAGAGCTCCGAAAGGCCATCGAAGCCCACCCGACCCGGCCGGGATCACCCTCCCTACAAGCGATGTTGTCCCGCTACAGCGCCGGCAGCACCGTCACTCGCAGCGAACTCGAGGAGCGCTTCCTCAGACTCTGCGACCGACACGGTCTGCCGCGGCCGCACGTCAACACCCGCATTGAGGGAAACGAGGTCGATTTCGTCTGGCGGGACGCTCGCCTGATCGTGGAGGTCGATGGCTACGCCTACCACCGCTCGCCACGTGCGTTCGAGGACGACCGTGCGCGCGACGTCGCGCTCACCGTGGCCGGCTGGACCGTGCTGCGGTTCACGTGGGGGCAGATCACGCGTCGCCCGCCGTGGGTTGCGGCGGCGATCCGAGCGCGTCTGGCGACTTCACGGCGACATGCGCCGTGAAGTCGCCAGAGAGTGGGGGCAGCACGAGCGAGGGCGCGGCCGCCCGCACGTACCCTTTGAGACGTGCCGCTCTCACCTTTCACTCCGCAGGTCAGGGAGTGGTTCGAGCGTGCCTTCGCGGAGCCGACGCCCGCTCAGGCGCTGGCCTGGCCGGCGATCGCGACCGGCGAGCACACGCTGATCTCGGCGCCCACGGGCTCGGGCAAGACGCTGGCCGCCTTCCTGTGGGCGCTCGACCGCCTCGTCGCCGAGCCGACCGCCGACCGCACGCGGCTCGTCTACGTGTCGCCGCTGAAGGCGCTCTCCTACGACGTCGAGAAGAACCTGCGCGCGCCGCTTCGCGGCATCGGCGCTGACGTCAAGGTCGGCCTGCGCACCGGCGACACGCCGCAGAAGGACCGGCGCGACATGGTCCGCCACCCGCCGGACATCCTGATCACCACGCCCGAGTCGCTCTACCTGATGCTGACCAGTCAGGCGGCCAAGATATTCGAGGGCGTCGAGCAGGTGATCATCGACGAGATCCACGCCGTCGCGCAGACCAAGCGCGGGGCGCACCTGGCTCTCACGCTCGAGCGGCTCGAGGAGGCGGCGGGCCGCGACGTGCAGCGGATCGGCCTGAGCGCGACCCAGAACCCGCTCGAGGAGGTCGGCCGCTTCCTCGTCGGCCCGAAGCGCACCTGCACGGTCGTGGACACCGGCGTGCGCAAGCCGCTCGACCTGCAGGTCCACGTGCCGGTCGAGTCGATGGTCGAGCCCGACGCGGACATCGAGCTCGATCCGTTCGAGGGCACCGGCATGGAGGCGACCCGCAAGTCGATCTGGCCGGCGATCTACCCGAAGCTGCTCGAGCTCGTTCGCGAGCACCGCAGCACGCTGATCTTCGTCAACAGCCGCCGCGGCGCCGAGCGGCTCGCGCTGCGGCTCAACGAGCTCGCCCAGGAGCCGATCGCGCGCGCCCACCACGGCTCGCTCGCGCGCGAGGAGCGGCTCGTGGTCGAGGACCTGCTGAAGGCCGGCGAGCTGCCGTGCCTGGTCGCCACCTCGAGCCTCGAGCTGGGCATCGACATGGGCGCCATCGACCTCGTGCTGCAGGTCGAGTCGCCGAAGTCGGTGACCGCCGGCCTGCAGCGGATCGGGCGCGCCGGCCACAACGTCGGCGACGTCTCGAAGGGCCGGATCTTCCCCAAGTTCCGCGGCGACCTGCTCGAGTGCGCCGTCGTCGCCCAGCGCATGCGCGAAGGCCTGATCGAGAGCACGGTCGTGCCGCGCAACGCGCTCGACGTGCTCGCCCAGCAGATCGTGGCCATGGCCGCCACGGCCGGCGACGACGGCGTGAGCGTCGACGACCTGTACGCGCTCGTCACCCGCACGTACTCCTACGGCGAGCTCGGCCGCGAGCAGCTCGAGAACGTGCTCGACATGCTCGACGGCCGCTACCCGAGCGAGGAGTTCAGCGAGCTGCGCGCCCGCATCGTGTGGGACCGCGTGACGGGCACGATCCGCCCGCGCAAGGGGGCCCGCGGCCTGGCCATCACCAACGCCGGGACGATCCCCGACCGCGGCCTGTACTCGGTCAACCTGCCCGACGGCCGCCGCGTCGGCGAGCTCGACGAGGAGATGGTCTACGAGGCGCGGCCCGGCCAGAGTTTCCTGCTCGGCGCCTCGAGCTGGCGGATCGAGGAGATCACGCGCGACCGCGTGATCGTCTCGCCCGCCCCGGGCGTGCCCGCCGCCGTGCCGTTCTGGAAGGGCGACGGCCTCGGCCGGCCAAAGGAGCTCGGTCAGGCGATCGGCGCCTTCGCCCGCTGGGCGGTCGACCAGGACCCGTCCACGCTGACGGCCGAGTACCACCTCGACGAGCTGGCGGCCGGCAACCTGGTCGAGTTCCTGCGCGAGCAGCAGGCGGCCACGCGCGTGGTGCCGAGCGACCGGACGATCGTCATCGAGCGCTTCCGCGACGAGATCGGCGACTGGCGGCTGTGCATCCTCTCCCCCTACGGCGGCCGCGTGCACGCCACCTGGGGCCTGGCGCTCAGCGCGCGCATCCGCGAGCAGTTCGGCCTCGAGTCCGACGCCATCTGGAGCGACGACGGGATCATCGTCCACCTGCCCGACGCCGACGAGCCGCCCGGCGCGGAGCTGGTGATGATCGAGCCCGACGAGCTCGAGGACCTGGTCGTCGGCGAGCTCGGCGGCAGCGCCCTGTTCGGCGCGCGCTTCCGCGAGAACGCCGGCCGGGCGCTGTTGATCCCGCGCGCCTACCCGGGCAGACGCACCCCGCTGTGGCAGCAGCGGCTCAAGAGCCAGTCGCTGCTCGAGGTGGCCAAGCGCTACGGCCAGTTCCCGATCGTGCTCGAGACCTACCGCGAGTGCCTGCGCGACGTGCTCGACGTCCCCGGCCTGCACGAGCTGCTGCGCTCCCTGCACTCCCGCGAGCTGACCCTCGTCGAGGTCGAGACGCCGACCGCCTCGCCGTTCGCCTCCTCGCTGCTCTTCGACTACGTCGCCACCTACATGTACGAGGGCGACACGCCGAACGCGGAGCGCCGCGCCGCCGCCCTCGCGCTCGACCGCGACCTGCTGCGCGAGCTGCTCGGCCAGGACGAGCTGCGCGAGCTCATCGACCCCGGCGCGCTCGAGCAGGTCGAGGCCGACCTCCAGCGCCTGTCCGAGCGCACGCGGGCGGACTCGCTTGACGCCCTGCACGACGTGTTGCGCCGGCTCGGTGACCTGACCGAGACCGAGTTGCACGATCGCGGCGGTACGACGGAATGGATCGGGCAACTCGAGAGCGAGCGCCGCGCCGTCCGTCTGCGGGTGGGCGGCGAGCCGCGCTGGATCGCGGCCGAGGACGCCGGGCTGTACCGCGACGCGCTCGGCTCCGTGCCGCCGTCGGGCCTGCCCGAGGTCTTCCTCGAGGACGTCCCCGACGCCATGGAGCGCCTCGTGCGCCGCTTCGCCCGCACGCACGGGCCGTTCGAGGCGGGCGTGCTCAAGCAGCGCTACGCGCTCGACCTGACGCCCGTGCTGGCGGGCCTCGAGCGCGCCGGCGAGCTGGTGCGCGGCGAGCTGCGGCCCGGCGGCACGCAGCGCGAGTGGTGCGACCCGGAGGTCCTGCGCCGGCTGCGGCGGGCCTCGCTGGCCGCCCTGCGCAAAGAGATCGAGCCCGCCGACCAGCGCGCGCTGGCCCGCTTCATGTCGAGCTGGCAGGGCGTCGACCGCCACCCCGCCTCGGGTGCCGGCATCGACCGCCTGCGCGACGTGCTCGTCCCGCTCCAGGGCCTGGCCCTGCCCGTCGACGTGTGGGAGCGCGACGTGCTGCCGCGCCGGGTCGGCGCCTACTCCCCCTCGTGGCTCGACCAGCTGTGCTCGGCCGGCGAGATCGTCTGGGTCGGCGCCGGGTCGCTCGGGCGCCGCTCGGGCCGGGTCGCGCTCTACTTCCGCGAGGACGCCGCGCTGCTCGGCGCGCCGCCTGCACCGCCGGCACCCGAGGGAGGCGTGCACGACGCGCTGCGCGCCCGCCTGGCGCAGGGCGCCTGCTTCTTCTCCGACCTGCTGACCGACGTCCCGGGCATGCCGACCGAGGAGCTGGTCGAGGCGCTGTGGGACCTGGTGTGGGCCGGCGAGGTGACCAACGACGCCTGGGCGCCGCTGCGCTCGCCCAAGCTGACCGCGGCGGCGCCGTGGTCGCAGAAGGCGCGCGCCGAGCGGCGCCGCAGCTTCAGCGCGCGGAGACGCGGCGCGCAGCCGACGGTCCAGGGCCGCTGGTCGCTGACCGAGGCGCTGTTCCGCTTCGGCGATCCGGCCGCCCGCCGCCGCGCCCAGGCCGAGCTGCTGCTCGAGCGCTACGGCATCGTCACGCGCGAGCAGGTGCTGGCCGAGGGCATCCCGGGCGGCTTCTCCTCGCTCTATGACTCGCTGGCGGCGCTGGAGACGATCGGCGTCGCCCGCCGCGGCTACTTCATCGAGGGCCTCGGCGGCGCGCAGTTCGCGCTGCCCGGCGCGGTCGAGCGGCTGCGCTCGCAGCGCGACGACGACGCCGCGCCGCCACTGGTGCTCGCCGCCACCGACCCGGCGCAGCCCTACGGCGCCGCTCTGAAGTGGCCCAAGCTCGAAGCGCGCTCCCCTGCCCGGACGGCGGGCGCCTACGTCGTGCTGGCCGGCGCCGAGCCGGTGCTCTACGTCGAGCGCAGCGGCAAGGGCCTGCAGTTCCTCGTCGGCGAGGACGACGAGCGCGTAGCGCCCGGCCTCGAGGCGCTGGTCGACGCCGTGCGCCGCGGCCGTGTGCGCAAGCTGGCGGTCGAGCGCGTCAACGGCGAGCCGGTGGTCGGCTCGCCCTACGAGAGCGTGCTGCTCGACCTCGGCTTCAGAGCCGGGCCGCGCAAGCTCACCTTGAGCGCCTGAAGATCCATCGGGCGCGAGATGAAGTAGCCCTGCGCCACGTCGCAGCGCAGCTCGGCGAGCGCGTCCATGATCTCCCCGGTCTCGACGCCCTCCGCCACCACGCGCAGCCCGAGGTTGCGGGCGAGGTCGATCGTCGAGCGCACGATCACCGCGTCGTTCTCGTCTTCGGTCATGCCGGCCACGAACGAACGGTCGATCTTCACCTCGTCGAGCGGCAGCCGCTTGAGGTAGGACAGCGACGAGTGGCCGGTGCCGAAGTCGTCGAGCGAGAGGCCGACGCCGAGCTCGCGCAGGCCGCCGAGCACCGCCGCGGCGCGCACCGGGTCCGCCATCACCGTGTGCTCGGAGATCTCGCACACGAGCCGGCCGGCGGGCACGCCGTGACGCTCCAGCGCCGCGCCGATCGCGGCGGGCAGCGTGACGTCGACGATGTTGGCGGCGGCCAGATTGACCGCCACCGGCAGGTCGAGCGTGCGGCAGTCGGCGAGCGCACGGTCGACCACCCAGCGGGTGAGGTCTGCGACCACGCCCGTCCTCGCGGCGAGCGGGACGAAGGCATCGGGGCCGAGCAGGCCGCGGGTCGGGTGCTGCCAGCGCACGAGCGCCTCGACGCCGGTGAGCTCGCCCGTCGCCAGGCAGATCTTGGGCTGGTAGTGCAGGACCAGCTCGTCGCGCTCGATCGCGCCACGCAGCTCGGCCAGCAGGCCGAGCCGGTCGGCCGAGTAGGGGTCGCGCTCCGCCGTGTAGGTGGTCACCCCGTGGCCGCCGCGCTTGGCGTCGTACATCGCGACGTCGGCGCGCTGGAGCAGCCGGCCGACCGTCGTCCCGTGCTCCGGGTAGAGGGCCACTCCGATACTCGCCTCGAGCTCGACGGCGACGTCGCGGAGCGCGAACGGTCGCCGCAGCGCGTCCTGCAGCCGCGTGGCGACGTCGATGACAGCGGCCCGGTCAGGCGCCCCGGCGACCAGCACGGCGAACTCGTCGCCGCCGAGCCGCGCGAGGGTGTCGCCGCGCCGCAGGACGGCCTGGAGGCGCTCGGAGACCTCGATCAGCAGCGCGTCGCCGTAGTCGTGCCCGAGCGTGTCGTTGACTTCCTTGAAGCGGTCGAGGTCGATCAGCAGCATGGCGGCCGGGTCGTCGCCACGAAGCGCGCGCTCGGCGCGGCGCTGCAACAGCGTGCGGTTCGGCAGGCCGGTCAGCGCGTCGTGGACGGCCTGGTGGCGTAACGCGCGCGAGGCGCGGGAGACGATCCGGAACAGGGTGCCGAAGAGCAGCACCAGGCCGCCGCCGAGCAGCAGCGCGAGCAGCAGCACGTCCTCACGGACCTCCCGCGCGACGGTGTCATAGCTCGTGTAGACCTCCAGCACAGCCGAGGGCTTGCCGCCCGGGGCGAGCCTGATCGGCACGTAGACCTCGAGCACGCGCTCGCCCGTGCCGTCGTCTTCCGTCCCGTTCTCGAGGTTGCGCACGATCTCGCCCGACAGCGCCGTATAGACGTTGCCGCCCTTGAAAGCGTGGCCGCCGACGATCGTACGGTCGTTCGAGTAGACGAGCCGGCCGTCCCGATTGAACAGCTTGACCGTGAGGATGCCGTTCTCATCGAAGAAGCGGGCGCCGATCTCGTCGTCGATCTCGTTGAGCCGCTCGAGCGAGATCGGATAGCGCATGTCGCCGGTACGGAGCTGCGACTGGACGCCGACCTCGGCGATCAAGCGCGAGTTCTGGACCGCGTGCGCCAGCGCGCGCTGCTCGATCTGGTCCTTGAGCACGAGACCGATGGCGAGGCCGAGCGCGGCCACGACGACGAGGCCCATGACGGTGAACCGTCCGAGCAGGGAGAAGCGAGTCGTCCACGACTTCATCCTCCATGTGATCGGCGGACTCCCCTTACCCTGAAGCCATGCCGGAAGGCGACACCATCCACTACACGGCAAGCCGGATCCGGCCGGTGCTCGAAGGGCATGTGCCGGACGAGATCGCGACGCCGCACCCGCGCTTCGGCCGCGACCGCTGGCCGGAGCGGTTGGGCGGGCGTGCCGTGCGCTCGGTGGACGCCCGCGGCAAGCACCTCTTCATCCGCTTCGAGGGCGACCTGGTGATCCACTCGCATCTACGCATGACGGGTTCCTGGAGGGTGAGGCCGGAAGGCCCCGCGCCGTCGTCCGCCTGGCTCGTGATGCGTCACGACGGGCAGGACGTCATCCAGCTCCGCGGCCCCGTGCTGGAGCTGATGACCGAGTCGCGCACCCGCTTCGACCAGCGGCTGGCCGCGCTCGGGCCCGACATCCTGGCGCCCGAGCTCGACGAAGCCGAGTTCCTGCGCCGGCTGCGCCACGAGGACCCGACGCGCGGGATCGGCGACGCCCTGCTCGACCAGCGGACGATCGCCGGCATCGGCAACCTGTGGAAGAGCGAGGGGTGCTTCGCGGCGGGCGTCGACCCGTGGCGGCCGGTCCGGGAGGTGAGCGACGAGGAGGCGCTGGCGATCGTGCGCGAGACCCGGCCGCGCATGCAGGCGTCGGCGGCCGACGGGATCCAGGACCGCTGGCGCCGGGTCTACAACGCCGCCGGGCGGCCGTGCCCTCGCTGCGGCCCGCCCGCGCTGATCCGTGGCCGCGGGCAGGGCGACTCCAACCGACCCACGTTCTGGTGTCCGAGCTGTCAGCACTGAGACGCGTCGGCCACAAGGGGGCCGACCACATCGCGCCCGGCAACACCGCGGCGTCGTTCGACGCGGCGCTGGCCGCGGGCGTGGACATGATCGAGTTCGACGTCCTGCCCGAGGACATCGACGACCGCCAGGGCAGCCGACTGCTGCTCTCGCACGACTACGACCACGACCTCGCGTCGGCGATGACGCTCGACGAAGGGCTCACCCACCTCGCGGCCACCGGCGTCGATCTCGACGTCGACCTCAAGCTCCCGGGTTACGAGGCGCGCGTCGTGGACGCCCTGCGCGCCCACGGGTTGATCGAGCGCGCGCTCATATCGAGCACGTTCATGCGCAGTCTCGTCGCGCTGCGAGCGCTTGAGCCGAGCCTGCGTTTGGGATGGTCGGTCCCGCGCGCGCGACGGGACTACACCCAGTCGCGGCTGTTGATGCTGCCCGCCTACGCCATGGTCACCCGCATCCGCCGACGGCTGCCCGCGATCGCCCGCGGTCACCTCGACGCCGGGCGTTGTGACGCGATCATGGCCCACTGGCGGCTCGTCTCCCCCGCCCTGGTGCAGGCGATCGCCGGCGCCGGCGGCGAGCTCTACGTGTGGACGGTCGACGACGCGGCGCGCATCCGGTCGCTCGAGGCGATGGGCGTGACCGGCGTGATCACGAACGATCCGCGCCTTTTCTGAGCGCTCCGCACCTCCGGGTGCGGTGGCGCCGTGATGAAGTGCGCGCAGCGTCGTAGTACGGGCGTGAACCCCGCGATGACCCTTCCCGAAGCGGCACCGGCTCGCAGCGCGCTCGACTTCGACGCGCTCTACCGGGCCGCGCGGGACGACGTGTTCGCGTACGTCGCCACCCTGCTGCACGACCGCGGCGCGGCCGAGGACGTGACCGCGCTCGCCTTCGAGCGCGCCTTCCGCAAGCGCAAGAGCTTCGACTCGCGGCGCGGCAGCGAGCGCGCCTGGCTGTTCGGCATCGCCCGCTACGCGGCGCTCGACGAGCTGCGGCGCGGCAAGCGCAGCGCCCCCCTCGTGAGCGAGCCGGAAGCCGTCTCGCCCTCCCCTGACGAGGAGCTCGAGCGCACGCTTCGCCGCGCCGCCGTCCGCACCGCCCTGACTTCCCTGCCCGCCCGCGATCGCGAGCTGATCGCGCTCAAGTTCCACGCCGGCCTCGACAACGCGGAGATCGCCGACGTGCTCGGCGTGAGCGTCACGAACGCCGGGACGCGCCTGCACCGCGCGCTGACCCAGCTCCGGGAGATCCTCGATGACCAGTCCTGAGACCCTCGAGCTCGAGGCCGTCGACAACGCGCTCGCGGGCCGCTATGTGGCGCCCGAGCACGCCGAGCTGGCCGACCTGGCCCTGCTGCTGCGCGACGACCGCCCGGAGCCCACCCCGGCCTGGGCGACCCACCTCGACCGCCGCGTCGAGGCCCGCTTTCCATCCCGCCCGCGCGAGAAGCAGTTCCGCGTGTGGCTGCGCAACGTCTCGCCGGCGCTCGGGCTCGCGGCGTGCGTGGTGCTGGTGATCGCACTGGTGTCGGTCAGCCCCAGCGGCGACGACAGCGACGATGGCGCCTCGTCCGGCTCGTCCGGCTCGATCGCCACCGAGGAGGCGCCGTCGAGCGACGCGGCGGGCGGCGGCGAGGCCGAAGCGCCGGTCCTGCGGGACTCCGCCCGCACCGGCGGCGGCGACCCGAGCTCCGACCGGCGCGACATCCGCGCCGAGCAGCGCTCGGCCTCGCTCACCCTCGCCACCCCGCGGCGCGAGATCGACCCGGTGGCCACCCAGATCGGCGACGTCGCGGCCAACCTCGGCGGCTTCGTCCAGTCGTCGTCCGTCTCCAGCAACGAAGGCGGCTCGCTCGACCTGCGCGTCCCCAGCGATCGGATGGAGCAGGCGATCCAGCGGATCTCGCGGCTCGGCCGCGTGCGCGAGCTGCAGCGCCGCTCGGTCGACATCACCGCCAACGTGGTGTCCGCGCGCGAGCGCCTGGCCGACGCGCGCGCCGAGCGCAAGAGCCTGCTCGAGCAGCTCGCCAACGCCGTGACCGTCAACGAGACCGAGAGCATCCGCGCAAGGCTCGAGATCGTCTCGCGCGAGATCGCCCGCGCCCGCCGCTCGCTGAGCCGCGTCAACAACGAGGCCAACTTCGCCAACGTGACGGTCCAGCTCGTGCCGCGAGCGGGCAGCGACGACGACGCGGGCGCCTGGACGCCGAGCGACGCCTTCGACGACGCCGTGCGGGTGCTCGAGGTCGGCGCCGGGATCCTCGTCATCGCCGCGGCCGTGCTGCTGCCCATAGCGCTGATCTGGCTGCTTGCGTGGCTCGGCCGGCGCACGGTGGTCCGCCGCCGGCGCGAGCGCGCCCTCGACATGGCCTGACGTATCCTGCGGGCGACGATGCCCGCGAGCGCTGACGAGACGGCCGCGTTGCTGGCCCGCGTGCCGGTCTTCGACGAGCTCGCGGACGAGGATCTGCGCCGCGTCGCCGACGTCTCGGTGCCGCGGCGCTTCGGCGCGGGCGAGGTCGTGTTCCGCGAGGGCGACGACTCGGACACGTGCTACGTCGTCCACACCGGGCACGCGCGCGCCATCCGCGAGCACCCGGACGGCCGCCAGATCACGCTCGCCACCTTCGGGCCCGGCGACATCTTCGGCGAGCTCGCGATGTTCGACGACGAGCGACGGTCGGCGACCGTCGAGGCGTCCGACGCCCTCGAGGTCCTCGGGATCCTCGGCCCCGACATGCGCCGGATGCTGCGCGAGCACCCCGACATGGCGGTGAAGATGGTCATCTCGCTCGGCCGCCGGCTGCGGGCCGCGAACGAGCGCCTCGCGCGGCAGTCGTTCCAGACCGTGCAGAGCCGCGTGGCCGCGGTGCTCGCCCAGCTCGTCGACCAGGCGCGCTCCGAGGGCGCGGCCGACCACGACGTCGCGGTGGTCGCGACGCAGGCCGACCTGGCCAAGCTCGCCGGCTCCTCGCGCGAGTCGGCCAGCCGCTTCCTCGCCGTGCTCGAGCGCGCCGGCGTGATCAGCCAGGGGCGCGGGCGGCTGACCGTGCACGACCCGGCGGCGCTGCAGGGCTATGTCTACTGAGCGCCCGCTGAAGGAGACCTCGTACGGCGGCGTCGTCGTCCGCGGCGACGAGGTCCTCGTCATCACGCCGATCGGCAAGCGGCGCGTGACCGGACTGCCCAAGGGCGGCGCCAACCCCGGCGAGCGTCCGGAGGACACGGCGGCGCGCGAGGTGCGCGAGGAGACCGGGGTCACGGCCACCGTGCGCGAGCCGCTCGGCGACGTCAACTACTGGTACCGGCGCGGCGGCCGCCGGGTCTACAAAACGGTCCATTTCTACCTGTTCGACTACGTCTCCGGGTCGACCGAGGACCATGACCACGAGGTCGAGGAGGCGCGCTGGATCCCGCTCGCCGAGGCCGTCAGCACCCTCAGCTACCCCGGCGAGCGGGCGCTGATCGAACGGGCGCTGTCCAAGTCGACCCCCGGTCGCTAGTCTGCCGCTCCGTGCAGGTCCTTAACTTCTACTCAACCGTCTTCGCCGACCAGATGAAGCGCGGCCGCAAGACCGCGACGATCCGGCTGGGCGACAAGCGGCACAAGTACCGGAAGAACCAGGTCGTGCTGGTCACGGTCGGCTACCAGTACTCGCCGCGGGAGAAGCTCTTCCAGGCCGTGATCGACAACGTCGAGGTCAAGCGCGTCAAGGACCTCTCACCGCGCGACATCGAGCACGACAACCCCGAGTTCCGCCGCACCGAGGAGATGGTGCACTTCCTCGAGCAGATCTACGGCCGCGAGGTCGGGCTCGAGGACACGGTCACGGTCGTGCGCTTCTCCCAGATCGTCGAGAACCCGCCGGACTTCCAGGACCGGCTGCGCGGCGTCGGCGGCGCGCAAAACTAGCCCCAGTCCGGTTCGTCGAGCTCGGGGACGGCGATCTCGGTCGTCTGCCCGCGGAACGTCACGCGCGCCCGGTCCTCCAGGTGGATGGCGACCGCCTCGAGGTTGTCCGGCTCGCCCAGGTCCCGCGCGAAGGCGTGGGCGACGAGCGCGCGCATCGGGCCGGAGTGGGCGGCGACGACGGTGAGCTTCTCGTCGGCCACCGCGGCGATCGCCCGCCAGTAGCGGCGTACGGCGACGGCCGGCGGCTCGAAGCCGAGCAGCGGCGTGGTCATCCAGAACGCGATCGGATCGCCGCCGGAGACGTGGACGTGGCGGAAGCGCGCGAGGTCCGCCAGCCAGCCGGGCAGCTCCTCGAGCGGCCGGCGCTCGCCCGCGTACTCGCCGAACACCTCGGCCTGCTCGCGCACCTCGCCGCCGGCGGCCACCGCGAAGTTCGCGAAGCCCTCATCGGGGCGGGCGTTCGTGCCGAGCTGCTCGGCGAGCACCTCGGCGGTCAGGCGGGCGCGGACGCTCGGCGCGTGCAGCACGCGCACGGCGCCGTGCGCCTCCGCCGCCAGGGCGGCCGCCGCCTCGCGCGCCTGCTCGGCGCCGCGGTCCGACAGCCCGAGGTCACCCTCGTAGCCGGCGGTCTCACCATGGCGGAGCAGGCGCAGCTCGGTCACGAGCCGCATCCATAGCGAATGCGGCGCCGTGCCGCGGTCAGGCGCCGGGCGGCGGCGCGGAGCCGGCCGCCTCGTAGCGCGGCGGTGCGGGCGGCGGCGAGTACCCGGCGGGCGCCGTGCGCCGGTGGCGCAGCGGCGTCGAGGCCACGGCCGAGCCTGAGCTGAAGGCGATCAGCGCCGCGGCGGCGGCCACGAAGGCGCCGAACCGCAGCTCGAGCGCCGCGTTGGGCCCTGGCGTGTCGACGAGCTTCCACACCACGATGGCGGCGCAGGCGAAGGCGCTGTAGCGGAGCAGCTCGCGCGAGAGTCCCTGGAGCGCGGGCACCAGGCAGCCGAGGGCGCCGAGGGCGGTCACGCCCGCCAGCGCGGCGATCACGGTGCCCCAGACGCCGAGCGCGTCCCAGCCGGCCGTGCCGGCGCTCTGACTGATCCAGCGCTCCATGCCGGAGGCCAGACTGTCGACGGGGCCCTGGATCGAGCCGACGCCGTCGCCGGCGGTCGCTGTGGGCGGCGCCGCGGCGTACCAGGGCCGGGCGAGGGCGGCGATCACGCCGGCTGCGGCGGCAACGGCCAGCAGGGCATGGGTGCGGAGTCCGAGGGTGCGCATCGTGGCTGAAATGTCGGCACCGCGGGCCGCAGGCTGGAGCACTTCGCGCGCAATCTGGACGTCTGCTGATTGGCACTCCTGTTACGAGAGTGCCAAGAATGCCTTGACTTCGGGCTTCGGCGTCCTAGAATCATCGCCCGTTGGCACTCTCTACGCTAGAGTGCCAGGTCCAAAGATCTTAGTGGAGGTCACTCAGATGAAGCTCAAGCCCCTCGGCGATCGGCTGATCGTCAAGGCGGTCGAGGAGGACGAGACGACCGCATCCGGCATCGTCCTTCCGGACACCGCCAAGGAGAAGCCCCAGAAGGGCAAGGTCCTCGCTGTCGGCGACGGCAAGCTCGACGACGACGGCAAGCGGATCCCGCTCGACGTCGCCGAGGGCGACGAGGTCCTCTACTCCAAGTACGGCGGCACGGAGATCAAGGTGGACGGCGACGACCTGCTCGTCCTCCGCGAGTCCGACGTGCTGGCCAAGGTCCAGTCCTAGGAAGCGAGACCAAGACACTTATGGCTCACAAGGAAATCAAGTACGAGGCGGAAGCCCGCCAGTCGCTGGAGGCCGGCGTCGACGCCGTCGCCAACGCCGTCAAGGTGACCCTCGGCCCGCGCGGCCGCTACGTCGTCCTCGACAAGAAGTTCGGCGCCCCGACCATCACGAACGACGGCGTGACCATCGCTCGTGAGATCGAGGTCAAGGACGTCTTCCAGAACCAGGGCGCCCAGCTCGTGCGCGAGGTCGCCACGGCGACCAACGACGTCGCGGGCGACGGCACCACCACGGCGACCGTGCTCGCTCAGGCGATCGTTCGCCAGGGCCTCAAGAACGTCGCCGCCGGCGCGAACCCGCTCGGCCTCAAGCGCGGCATCGAGATCGCCGTCGACCAGGTCGTCGAGTTCATCAAGTCCCAGGCCAAGGAGATCTCCGGCAAGGATCAGATCGCCCGCGTGGCGACGATCTCGGCCGGCGACGAGGAGATCGGCGACGTGATCGCCGACGCCATCGAGAAGGTCGGCAAGGACGGCGTGGTCAACGTCGAGGAGGGCCAGACCTTCGGCATGGACCTCGAGTTCACCGAGGGCATGCAGTTCGACAAGGGCTACATCTCGCCGTACATGGTCACCGACCAGGAGCGCATGGAAGCGGTCCTCGAGGATCCGTACATCCTCATCGCCAACCAGAAGATCGGCTCGGTCCGGGACCTGCTCCCGGTGCTCGAGCAGGTCATCCAGTCCGGCCGCCCGCTGCTGATCATCGCCGAGGACGTCGAGGGCGAGGCCCTCGCGACGCTCGTCGTGAACAAGCTGCGCGGCACCTTCACCGGCGTCTCCGTGAAGGCCCCGGGCTTCGGCGACCGCCGCAAGCGCATGCTCGAGGACATCGCGATCCTCTCCGGCGGCGAGGTCATCACCGAGGAGATGGGCCTCAAGCTCGAGAACACGCAGCTCTCGCAGCTCGGGCGCGCCCGCCGCGTGGTCGTGGCGAAGGACACCACCACGATCGTCGACGGCGCCGGTGAGGCCGACGGCATCAAGGGCCGCATCAACCAGATCAAGACGGAGATCGAGAACACCGACTCCGACTTCGATCGCGAGAAGCTCCAGGAGCGCCTCGCCAAGCTCTCCGGCGGCGTCGCCGTCGTGAAGGTCGGCGCGGCCACCGAGACGGAGATGAAGGAGAAGAAGCACCGCGTCGAGGACGCGCTGCAGGCCACCCGCGCGGCCCTCGAGGAGGGCATCGTGCCGGGCGGCGGCGTGGCGCTGCTCGAGGCGCAGGACGCGATCGACACCGACCTGATCGCCATCGACGACGAGAAGACCGGCGCGCGCATCGTGCACCGGGCGCTCGAGGAGCCGACCCGCCAGATCGCGGAGAACGCCGGCTACGAGGGCTCGGTCGTCGTCAACGACGTCCGCAAGGCCGCGGCCGGCCACGGCCTCAACGCCGCGACCGGCGAGATCGTCGACCTCGTGCAGGCCGGCGTCATCGACCCGGCCATGGTCACGCGCTCGGCGCTCCAGAACGCCGCGTCGATCGCCAAGAACATCCTCACCACCGAGGCGATCGTCGCCGAGGTGCCGGAGGAGAACGGCCACGGCGGTGGCGGCGGCATGCCCGACATGGGCGGGATGATGTAGTCCCAGCCGCTAAGGCTTCGAAGGGCCCGCTCCGGCGGGCCCTTCGTGTTTAAGGAACGCCTCGCCGCGCGGCGAGAGGCGGTAGCCGGGGCTCAGGGAGATGGTGAGGCCGAGCTCCTTGAGCCGCCGCACGCGCGGCTTGAAGACGCGCTTCTCCAGCCCGAGCGACGCGGCCAGCTCCTCGGCGCGAACCTCCGGGTGATCTCTGATCAGGCGGAGGTACTCGAAGCCCCACGGCAGCCGCTCGACCTTCGCCCTCAGCTCCGTGAAGTCGTCGGGGATCGCCTCGCGCAGCGCGACCCGTGGGTCGGGACCTTCGAGGTGCAGCTCGATCCGGTACAGGTCGCCGTCGGCGCGTAGCGCGCGCAGCGCCGCCTCCGGCGTGTCGAACCCCGCACGCTTCGCCTCGGCGCGCGTGATCCGCTTCACCCGCCGCACGTCGTCGATCCGGATCACGCCGACGGCGGTCACCTGCGTCGCGCCGGCGCGCGTCCGGGGCCGGTCCCAGCGGCGGAACTGGAGGTCGATCTCCCCGGCCGCGATCCCCCGGAGCTGGGCGATCCTGAAGAGCACGGCCGCGACGATAATGCGCGCCATGCAATCCGGCGTCTCGTTCACCTCGCACGACCCCGGCGGCGCGGACCGCTTGCCGCCCTGCGCTCGAACGTCAACTGCGGCTGGGTGGGAGGTTGGGGAGGCCGGCGCCGCCGGTTTCCGCGAAGCCTCCTGCCCTGGGGTCGTCTGACGACCCTAATCCAGGAAGCTTCCTGTTCTAGTGGTGTCTGACCCCACCTAGGCAGGATTCGACGCCGAAATCAGGCCGTGCGGCCGGCTCCCCCGCCTCCCCACCCAGCCGCAGTTCGCCGACTGAACAACCCGCTCGGGTCCTACAGCTAGGGCGCGACGCGCTGGCCGGGCCGGCGGACCCGGAACCAGCGGTGGCCGTAGCGGCCGAGCTCGACGGTCACGTGTCCGTCGGGCGACTCGAGCTCGTCGGCGCCGAACAGGTCGACGACCGCGTCGGCTTCGCCGACCTCGAGGCGGACCGCGCGCGGCTCCTCGGCGAACGAGTGGACCGCGAGGATCGTGGTGTCGTCCCAATCGGCGCGATGGGCCAGGACGGCCGGGTCGCGGGCGTCGAGGATCGTCATCTCGCCGAACCCGAGCTCCGGGCACTCGCGCCGGCGCCGGATCAGCAGCTCCATCCAGGTCAGCAGCGACTCCGGGTCGCGGCGCTGGGCCGCGACCTCGGCGTCGCCGGGCGCGAGCGGCCGGGCCGGCTCGTCCGCCGTGGTGAAGCCGCGGTTGGGCTCGGACGACCACTGCATCGGCGACCGCACGCTCATCCGGCCCGGGATCTCCAGGCTCTCGTTCATCCCGATCTCCTCGCCGTAGAACAGGACCGGCGTGCCGGGCAGGGAGAAGGCGAGCGAGTAGGCGAGGCGGATGCGGTCCTCGTCGCCTGTGAGCATCGACGGCAGGCGCCGCCGCAGCCCGCGCCCGTAGAGCTGGTGCTCCGGCTCGGGCCCGAACGCCGCGAAGACCTCCTCGCGCTCGGACTCCGACAGCTTGTCGAGCGTGAGCTCGTCGTGGTTGCGGACGAAGTTCGCCCACTGGCATTCGTGCGGGATCGCCGGCAGCGCGCGAAGGGCGCGCACCAGCGGCTCGGCCTCGCCGCGGGCCAGGGCCAGGTACGTCGCCTGGTTGACGGTGAAGTTCAGGACCATGTGCAGCTCGTCGCCGTCCTCGTCGCCGAAGAACGCGCGCTGCTCGACGGGCGGCAGATTGACCTCGCCCATCAGGATCGCGTCGCCGCGGCGGCGCGCGATCGCCCGCCGCAGGTCGCGCAGGAGCTGGTGCGGGTCGGGGATCGCGCCCTGCGGCATACCGGTCGGCTCGATCAGGAACGGCACGGCGTCGACGCGGAAGCCGGCCAGCCCCTGCTGGAGCCAGTACCCGACGACCTGCGCGATCTCGTCGCGCACGGCCGGGTTTGCGACGTTGAGGTCGGGCTGGTGCGAGTAGAAGCGGTGCAGGTACCACTGCTTCGCCTTGCGGTCGTACTCCCAGTTGGACGTCTCCTGGTCCGGGAACACGACGTCGCCGGGCTTCTCCTCGGGCTTCTCCTCGGCCCACACGTAGAAGTCGTGGAACGGCGAGTCGGGGTCGCGCCCGGCCTGGAACCACGGGTGCTGGTCGGACGTGTGGTTGACGACGAGGTCGGCGATCACGCGGATCCCGCGGTCTCCGGCCGTCCGGATCAGCTCGGCGAAGTCGCCGGCCGTGCCCAGCCGCTCGTCGATCCCGTAGAAGTCCGTGATGTCGTAGCCGTCGTCGCGCTGGACCGAGGGGTAGAACGGCATCAGCCACAGGCACGAGACGCCCATGCCGGCGAGGTAGTCGATGCGCTCGATCAGCCCCACCAGGTCGCCGCAGCCGTCGCCGTCGGAGTCGAGGAACATCTCGGCGTCGACGCAGTAGACGACCGCGTTCTTCCACCACAGATCGCTGGTGACCTTGAGCTTCACAGGCGTGGGAGGACGTGTTCGCCGAACGCCTCGATGAAGGCCCGCTGCTCCTTGCCCACGTGGTGCAGGTAGATCGCGTCGAACCCGAGCTCCGCGTACTCGCTCAGCCACTCGGCGTGCTGCGCCAGGTCGGACGAGATCAGCACGGCGGGGCGGACGTCCTCCGGCCGCACGTGCTTCGCCGCCTCGTCGAACTGCTCGACCGTCGCGAGGTCCCAGCACAGGGGCGGGGAGAAGACGTTCGTGCGCCACTGGTCGTGCGCGATCCGCATCGCCTCCTCCTCGGACGGCGCCCACGAGAGGTGCACCTGGATCGACGCCGGCCCGCCGAACGCGTCGAGCATCGCGCGCAGGTGCTCGTGCGGCTGGTTGATCGTGATCAGCCCGTCGGCCCACTCGCGCGCCCAGCCCGCCGTCTCCACGCTCACCGCGGTGGCCAGCAGCGGCGGCG
The DNA here is from genome assembly GCA_963835525.1 of uncultured Solirubrobacteraceae bacterium. Classification (GTDB taxonomy): domain Bacteria; phylum Actinomycetota; class Thermoleophilia; order Solirubrobacterales; family Solirubrobacteraceae; genus DASSUW01. The sequence goes on along the minus strand of CAWIFM010000003.1, from coordinate 571,784 downwards.
GCTCGGCCGGCAGCGTCCACAGCTTCGCCCGGTCGACGCGCACGAGCCCGTCGTGGTCGACGACCTCGCCGGCGAACAGCGCGCGGATGACGTCGACGCACTCGCGCAGCCGGGCGTTGCGCGTCTCCTTGCCCGGCCACGGGTCCCCGGTGATGTGCTCGTTCGAGAACTCACCGGTCCCCAGCGCGACCGACAGCCGTCCCGGGAACAGCTCGGCCAGAGTGGCGGCCGCCTGCGCCACGATCGCCGGGTGGTAGCGCTGTCCAGGCGCGTTGACGACGCCGTAGGGCAGCGAGGTCGCCTGCATCGCCGCGCCGAGCCACGACCACGCGAAGCCCGACTCGCCCTGGCGCTCGCTCCACGGCGAGAAGTGGTCGGAGCACCAGGCCCGCTCGAAGCTCGCGGCCTCTGCGTCGCGCATCGCGGCCAGCAGGTCGCTCGGCGCGATCTGCTCGTGCGAGGCGTGGATGCCGATGGCGGCCATGCACGCGGTCTACCCATAGGCTGCCGCGCCATGCCCGCCTACGTCATCGCCTGCGTCAACGACGCCTGGGACCAGGAGAAGCTCGTCGAGTACCGCGAACGCAACACCGACGCCGTCGCCAGGCACGGCGGCAGCTTCGCCGCGCGCGGCGGCCGGCACGAGATCCTCGAGGGCGACTACTCGCCGCTGCGGGTCGTGATCATCGAGTTCCCTGACCTCGGGGCGGCGCGCGGGTGGTACGAGTCCGACGACTACGCGCCCCTGCGCGAGCTGCGCAGGAGCGCGTCGAAGACGGACATCTTCGTGGTCGAGGGCGTCTAGCCGCCGCCGGCCATCTCGGCGCTGCGCAAGCCCCGCGCCGCCCACCAGGCGAACAGCGCGACCATGGCGGCCCCGATGGCGTAGGCGAGGGCGATCGGGCCCGGCGTGCCGGAGATGAAGTCGCGCCCGGTCTCCACGATCGGCGTGATCGGGTTCACGGTCGCGACCGCGTGCACCCAGCCCGAGAGCAGGGGGAGCGGGACGTACACGGGCGCGAGGAAGAGCACGAGGAACACCGGCATCTGCATCAGCGGGCCGGCCTGCATCGTGCGCAGCCGCATCGCCACCCCGGCCGCGAACAGCGTCGCCGAGAGCGAGACCAGGTACGAGAGCAGCACGAGTGCCGCGATGTCGACGCCGTTGCCGCCCACCTGCATCCCGGTGACCAGACCGATGACGAAGATCAGCGCCCCCACGAACGTGGTCCGCGCGGCCGCCGCGATCGCGTAGCCGGCGATGATCCCGTACCGGTTCGGCGCCGCCAGCAGCAGCCGCCGCGCGAACCCGTTCTCGAAGTCGGACGCGATCCCGAAGCCGGTGAACACACCGCCGAACGCCGACGCCTGGATCAGCACGAACACGAACTGGAACGCCGTGTAGCCGGACGGGAACTCGGCGTCGAACCCGGGCACGTTGCCGACGTTCGACAGGCCGCCGGCGAACGCGACGAAGAAGAACAGCGGGAAGACCACCGACGGGATCAGCAGCTGCGGGGTGGTGGCGATCTTGTGGATCGAGCGCCAGGCGACGGCGCTCGCGACCTGCCAGAAGCGAGTCATGTCCGCACCAGCCTCGTCCGCAGGGCGCTCGACGCAGCCGCGATCGCGGCCGCCGCGCCGATGATCGTGATGCCGAACCCGAGCGCGAGGGCCTCGGCATCCCAGCCGACGATGATGAACGACCGGACGCCCTCGATCATGTACGAGACCGGGTTGTAGGTGGCGATGAAGCGGAACCAGTCCTGCTCGATCAGCGGCCGCGGCAGGCTCATCGAGGACAGGAAGAGCAGGACGAAGAACAGCGGGAAGAACCCCTGCACCGTCTCGCCCGAGCCCGATCGCAGACCCACGTACGCGCCCAGCCCGGCGAACGCGAGCGAGATCAGCAGCGCCAGCGCCAGCAGGGCCGGCACGCCGAGCCACCCCGCCTCGAAGTCCATACCGGCGGCGAAGCCCACGACGAGGTAGATCAGCGCCGAGACGAGCGCGATCAGCATCACGCCGCCGAGGTTGCCGATCATCAGCGCGGCGCGCTGCATCGGCGTCATCGCCAGGCGCTTGAGGAACCCGGTCTCTACGTCGCGAGCGAGCGACGCGCCGGCGTTGATGCACGCGAACAGGGCGCACTGCATGAACGGCACGGCGATCGCGAAGTCCAGGTAGGTGTCGGCGGGGAAGCCGGGGAGGTTCGTCGCCGCGTCGAGCCCGCCGGTGTTGATGGCCATCATGATCAGCGGGAACACGATCGGCGGGATGATCAGCGCCGGCTGGCGCAGCGTCTGGAGGATCGAGCGCCGCGCCATCTCCAAGACCTGCTGCCTCATGCCGGGACCGCCTCGGGGGCCTCGGCGCCCTCGAGCTTGCGCCCGGTCTTGGCCAGGAACACGTCGTCGAGCGTCGGCGCGTGCAGGCGGAAGTCAGCCAAGGTGAGGCTCTCGCCGTCGAGCGCGCGCACGATCTCGGCGAGCTGCTCGACGCCGCCCGCCAGCCGCACGGCGACCGCTCCGGGCCGGGCCGTGACGGGCGAGCCGAAGCGCTCGAGCACGCCGCTGACGGCACCGAGCTCGTCGCGCTCGGTCGGCTCGACCTCGAGCGTCGGGCGCCCGATCTCGTCCTTGAGCGCGTCCGGCGTGCCGGTCGCGACGATCTTGCCCTGGTCGATGATCGCGATCCGGTCGGCGAGCACGTCCGCCTCCTCGAGGTATTGCGTGGTGAGGAAGACGGTCACGCCGTCCTCGTGCGCGAGCCGCGCGACCTCCTGCCACATGTCCGACCGGCTCTGGGGATCGAGCCCGGTGGTCGGCTCGTCGAGGAACAGGATCCGCGGGTGGTGGACGAGGGCCAGCGCGAGATCGAGCCGGCGCTTCATCCCGCCCGAGTAGCCCTTGACCTTGCGGTCAGCCGCCTCCATCAGGCCGACGCGCTCGAGCAGCGCGTCGCCGCGAGCGCCGCGCTCGGCCTTCGGGATGCCCTGGAGCGACGTCTGCAGGCGCATGTGCTCGCGGCCGGTAAGCAGGCCGTCGAGCGCCGCCTCCTGCAGCGCCGCGCCGATCGCCATGCGCACGGCGGGCCCCTCTCGCACGATGTCGTGACCGGCCACGCGCGCCGTGCCCGCGGTGGGCGGCAGCAGCGTGGTGAGCATGAGCACGGTCGTCGACTTGCCCGCGCCGTTGGGCCCGAGGAAGCCGTAGATCTCGCCCGGCTCAACCGTCAGGTCGATCCCGTCTACGGCCCGGATACCGCCTTTGAACTCGCGCACGAGGCCTTCGACCTCGATGCCGTTGGGGAGGATCTGCATGCGCTACTTCTTATCGCAGATACTTGAGGTATTCAATCTTTTATGTCTGCTACCTTTTTGATACCTTGAAGACGACGGAGCCGACGGAGACCGCCGCACGGGAGGCCTGGAGGCACTTCTGGCGGATCTTCATGGAGGACAAGCGGCGCCGGTGGGCGATCCTGTCCGAGATGGGCCTGTCGCCTCAGCAGTCGATGGCCCTCAGCACGCTGGAGCCCGGTGAGCCGATGACGATGAGCGCTCTGGCCGATGCGCTGCACTGCGACAACTCCAACGTGACGGGCATCGTGGATCGGCTCGAGGCCGCCGGCCTCGCCGAGCGCAGGCCGAGCGAGCGCGACCGCCGCGTGAAGGCCGTCGTGCTGACCGACAAGGGCGAGTGGACGCGGATCGAGATCGAGCGCCGCGCCGGCCAGCCGCCTCCCCGGCTGGCGAAGCTGTCGGAGGAGGACGCGGTCGCGCTCCGCGACATCCTCGCCCGCGCGCTAGAGGACTGACTTCTCGCGGTAGCGGCGGGCCTTGGCCTGGTTGCCGCACACCGCCATCGAGCACCAGCGGCGCCGCGCCGCGGGCGAGCGGTCGTAGAAGCGGGCCGAGCAGCTGTCCGATGCGCAGATCCGCACGCGCGCCCGCTCGGACTCGATCCCGAGCATCCGCGCCGCGTCGTAGGCCACCATCCCCAGCGCGCGCCGCGGCGACTCAGCGCGCGGCCGCTCGGACAGCACGGGGCGGCCGATCGGGTCGGTGAGCAGCGCCGGCCGCGCGCCGGCCAGCGCCAGCCAGTCGTCGATCAGCGCCACGGCGGCGGCGTCGGGCGGGCGCCGGACGACGGCCGCGCGCACGCCGGCGTCGATCGCCTCGCGCAGCGCGCGCGCCTCGGCCAGCACCGAGGCGGGCGCCTTCATCGGCTGCTGGAGCAGCCGCGCCCGCACGAGCCAGACCACCACGTCCTCGACCGAGAGCAGGCATTCGACGTCGCGCCGCCAGCGCTCGCGGCGCGTGTTGACGAAGTCGAGCGCCGGCCGCCCGCCGAGCCAGTACCAGGACGTCAGCCCGGAAAGCGGTCGCCCTTCGGGAAAGTCCGGCCCCATAACCGGAAGATACTCACTCAACCGGTTATTGGCACGCGAAAACGTCCCGCCGCCGGTCGAATTGCCGTAGGCTGCCGCCGCCGACATGAGCGCCACCGACCTGATGCTCAAGCCGGTCCAGGAGCTCGCCGCGCTCGTGCGGGGTGGGGAGATCGCCGCGCGCGAGGTGGTCTCCGCCGCGCTGGCGCGGATCGAGGACCTGGACGAGCAAGTCAACGCCTTCGTCGAGGTCGATTCCGAGCGCGCGCTCGCGGCTGCCGACGCGATCGAGCCGGGCGACGAGCGGCCGTTCGCCGGCGTGCCGATCGCCATCAAGTCCAACGTCCCGGTCTCGGGTCTGTGCATGAACTTCGGCTCCAGGTTCCTGTCCGGCCATCGCCCCGACCACAACGCCTACCTGGTGCGGCGCCTGCGTGAGGCCGGCTTCGTGATCGTCGGGACGACGAACATGCCGGAGTTCGGGATCCTCCCGACCACCGAGCCGCGCCACAGCGGGCCGACCCGCAACCCCTGGGACCTCGACCGCACGCCCGGCGGCTCCTCCGGCGGCTCGGCGGCGGCCGTGGCGGCGGGCATGCTGCCGGTCGCGCACGGCAACGACGGCGGCGGGTCGCTGCGCATCCCGGCCGCGTGCTGCGGGCTCGTCGGCCTCAAGCCGAGCCGCGGACGCGTCTCGCGGGGGCCCGACCTCGGCGAGTCGTTCCTCTCGTGCGACGGCGTGCTCACGCGCACCGTCGCGGAGACGGCGGCGCTGCTGGACGTGCTCGCCGGCTACGAGGTCGGCGACGCCAACTGGGCGCCGCGCCCGGTCGAGCCCTATGTGACCTCCGTGCGGCGCGACCCCGGCCGCCTGCGGGTGGCGATGACGGCGGCCAACGTGCTCGACGTCGACGTGGACCCGGAGTGCGTCCGCGGGATGCACGCCGCCGGCGAGCTCCTGGCCTCGCTCGGGCACGAGGTCGAGACCGCGTCGCCGGCGCTGCCGGGCGGCGATCCGATCGACCTCTTCATCGAGGCCTTCGGCCCGCAGGTCAGCCTGGGGATCATGTACGGGCAGCTGCTCGCCGGCCGAGCCCCGGAGGACGACGAGATCGAGCCGCTGTCGCGCGCGATCTTCGATCGCGCGCAGAAGCTCCCTTCGGTCGCCTACCTCGGCGCCGTGGCGCAGCTGCAGGCGGTGGCGCGCGGGCTCGTCGCCTTCTTCGCCGAGTACGACCTGCTGCTGACCCCCGCCCTCGGAGAGCGCCCGGTGCCGATCGGCGAGATCCACGGCTGCGGAGAGGATCCGATGGCCGACCTCAAGCGCTCCGCACGCTTCACGCCCTTCACCTCGCTGTGGAACGTGACCGGGCAGCCGGCCATCTCGATCCCGCTGGGGTTCGGCGACGACGGCCTTCCGACCGCGGCGCAGCTCGTGGCCAAGCCGCTGGGCGAGGACACGCTGCTCCAGGTGGCGGCCCAGATGGAGGCGGCCGTCGGCCGCCCCCAGCAGATCCCGCAGCTGTTCTAGAGCGCTCCCAGCACGTCGGCCATCCGACGCGGACGGACGCCGAGCCGCTCGGCGTCGGCCGTGCCGTTGGGCGTGAGCATCGGCACGGTCAGCAGCTCCGCCTCGTCCCAGGTGGCGAAGGCGGTCGGCCCGGCGAGGGTCTCGTGGGCGCGCAGCAGCGGACGCGCGAGCGTGAGCGGGACGGGCACCAGCCGGCGCCGCCGGTGGGCGCCGCGGAGCGTGAGCCGGACGATCTGGCGGTGGCTGAGGACGTCGGGCCCGGCGAGCTCGAAGCGCCCGGCGGCGCGGTCGTCGAGCGCGCTGACGACGCAGTCGGCGACGTCGTCGGCCCAGATCGGCTGCGTCGGCGCTCCGCCCTGGCCCATCAGCGGCACGGCGGGAAGGAGCGCGAGCCGCTCGAGGCGCTGCAGGCGGCGGTCGCCCGGGGCGTAGACGTATGAGCTGGCGAGGGTCGCGGTCGACAGGTTGCTGGCGGCCACCGCGCGCTCGGCCAGCGCCTTGGCGCGGTGGACGCGCGAGCGGTGGTGCGGCGAGGCGCCGAGCGGCGTCAGCCACAGGAAGCGCTCCGCCCCGGCGCGCTCTGCCGCGCGCAGCAGCCGCAGCGCCGCCAGCCCGTCGATCTCCTCGATCGTGGCTCGCGGCTGGTCGCGCTCGGTGGCGGCCAGGTGGACGACGGTCTTCACGCCCCGCAGGGCGTGGCGCCACGAGGCGGGGTCGGAAAGATCCCCGATCGCCAGCTGGACCCGCACGCGCTCGGCTCCGAGCCGCCGCGGATCGCGCACCAGGCAGCGCACCGGGTCGCCGCGCGCCGTGAGGCGGCGCAGCACGGCCGAACCGACCAGTCCGGTGGCGCCTGTGAGCAGCAGCATGGCTGGGAGCCTAGAATCCCGGCCCGATGGCCTACGTGATCGCTGAACCCTGCATCGGTACCAAGGACAACTCGTGCGTCGAGGTCTGCCCGGTCGACTGCATCCACCCGACCCCGGACGAGCCCGACTACGACAGCGTCGAGATGCTCTTCATCGATCCGGAGGAATGCATCGACTGCGACGCCTGCGTCGAGGCCTGCCCGGTGGATGCCTGCTTCGCCGAGGACCAGCTCCCCGAGGAGTGGGCGCAGTACACGAAGCTCAACGCTGACTACTACGCGGGCAAGTAGGGCTTAGTCGCCCGTCGGGTCGACGCCCGCTCGCTCCACCATCACGATCGCCGTCCGCTCCGGCGCGCGGGTGCGGTGGACGACCCCGCGCGGCACCGTGTAGCCCTGGTGGGGCTTCAGCGTCACCGTCTCGCGATCCTCGAAGTCGAGCAGGAGCGTGCCCTCGAGCACGAGGAAGAACTCGTCCTCGCCATCGTGCTTGTGCCAGTGGAAGTCGCCGTCGATGATGCCGAGCCGCACCACGGCGTCGTTGACCGTGGTCAGCGTCTGGTTGAACCACGGCTCGTGGGCGGCGAGCTCGGCCGGGATGTCGACCAGGTTCATCTGGCCGTACTTGTCGTCGAGATGGATGTCGTAGCTCATGCCCGAGGTCGATACCACGCGCGCGCGTTGTCCGCCAGGGCCTGCGGCGCGATCTCGGCCACCAGGTCGAGGTCGGCCGGCTCGAACGGCCGCCGGGCGCGGGTGCCGGGCAGGTCGGTGCCGAACATCAGCCGGTCGGGATCGAGCGCCCGCAGCGTCGCCTCCACGTCGAGGTCGACGCGCCCGAAGCCCGTCGCCTTGACCATGCAGCCGAGCCGCCGCAACACAGGTAGCGCCTCCTCATCGAGCCCGAGGTGGTCCACCACCAGCCGCGGGAGCGCCCGCAGCCGGTCCTCCAGCGCCGCCAGAACCCGCCCGCCGGCATAGACCTCCACGTGCCAGCCGGCCGACTCGTGCACGCGCCGAGCGAGCGACTCGTCCAGCGACCCGCCCCGGTGCAGGTTGAACCGCACCGCCCGCACACCCGCCGCGTCGAGCGCGAGCACGTCCTCATCGCTCACGCCTCCGTCGAGCTCGATCACCCCGACGAAACCCGGCCCAAACCGCTCCAGAGCGTCGAAAACCCAACTAAGGGGGCCTGGCCCCCTTACCCCCGCCGGCGAAGTAAGGGGGCCTGGCCCCCTTAGTTGGAATGAGCCGGCAACGACGGCGCCTCCGGTGACGTTCAGGCCGGCCGTGGCGGTGCGGTAGTCGTCGGCGGTGAACGGGGGCGGGATGTAGCCCTGATTCTCGACCAGCGGGAAGCGCGGGTCGATGACGTGCAGGTGCGCGTCGAAGACGGCTAGGCCTGCGTCCGCCACGCGTAGGCCACCGAGATCGGGTGGTGGCGGTACTTCTCCCACTTGGGCTTGACCGCGATCCAGCGGTCGTCGATCACGCCCTCGCGCAGCTCGGCCAGCGTCCAGCCCGCCTCGAGCCCGGCGGTCACGTGGTCGCTCAGAAGGTGCACGTGGGTGGCGATCGCCAGCGGCTCGCCGGAGGCGCCCGTGAAGTGGGTCGGCATGCCGGTGGCCATGATGAAGTGCGGGTGGAAGCAGACGAGCACGAACGCGCCGCCCGGCCGAGCCAGCCGCCGCGCCTCGGCGTAGAGCGGGGACAAGGACGGCAGGTGCTCGTCGACCAGCGAGGCGACGACGAGGTCGTAGGCGCCGCCGTCGAGCCCGGTGTCGGCCACGTCGCCCTCACGCAGGGTGTCGTGTGCGCCGCGCTCGCGCGCCACCTCCAGCATCTCAGGAGTCAGGTCGACGCCGTCGATGCGCGCGACGCCGTGGGCGCGCAGCCAGGCCGCGGTGCGGCCGGTGCCACATCCGAGGTCCGCCGCGCGGCCCGCCCACTCGACGCTCCGCAGCTCGTCGAGCAGCGCGATGTCCATCGCATCCTGGACCGTGTCCTCATAGGTCGGGACCCACTCGGCGTAGCCCGTCCGCACGTCGACCGTGCGGTACCCGCGGGTGTCGAAGTCGGCGAACTTCACCTAGCCGGCCATGGGCAGCGACATGCCCACGGGCGACGGCGGCACCGGATCGGCCATCACCGGCAGCGAGATCGGCGTCATGGCCACGATCCCGCGGGCGGCCTGGCGGATCGCCTGCGAGGCGGGGTCGTCCGGATCGACTTCGATCAGCGGCCGCCCGGCGTCGGACGTCTCGCGCAGCGGCATCGTGAGCGGCACCTTGCCGAGCAGCGGCACCTCGAGCTCGTCGGCCAGCAGCTGGCCGCCGCCCTCGCCGAAGATCGGGAACCGCTCGCCGCCCGGCGTGGTGAAGCCGGACATGTTCTCGATCACGCCGCCGATCTCGAGCTTGACCTTGTCGGCCATCTCGGCCGAGCGCCGCGCCACCTTCTGGGCGGCCTCCTGCGGCGTGGTGACGATCACGAACTTGGCGTCCGGCAGCAGCTGGGCGAGCGTCATGGACACGTCGCCGGTGCCGGGCGGGAGGTCGATGAGCAGGAAGTCCAGCTCGCCCCAGTTGACGTCCTCGAGGAACTGCTTGAGCGCCTTGTGCAGCATCGGGCCGCGCCACACGACCGCCTCGTCCTCGCCGAGGAAGAAGCCGATCGACATGACCTTGATGCCGTGCGACTCGAGCGGCAGGATCTTGCGCTCGCCGGAGACCTTCGGGCGCTGGCCGCCGAGGCCGAGCATGCGCGGGACCGAGTAGCCCCAGACGTCGGCGTCGAGCACGCCGACCTTCTTGCCCTCCGCGACCAGCGAGGCCGCGAGGTTGACCGTGAGCGACGACTTGCCGACGCCGCCCTTGCCCGAGCCGATGCAGATCACGTTGGCGACCTGGGCGAGCGCGCCCTCGGGCAGGCCGTCGGGTCGGCCGAGGCGGCGCTGCAGGCCCTGCTTCTCCTGGTCGGAGAGCACGTCGAAGCCGACGTTCACTCGCGTGACGCCGTCGACGGAGCTCACGTGCTTCGCGACCGAGGTCTGGAAGTGCCCCTTGATCGGGCAGCCCGGGGTGGTCAGCGAGACGGTGACGTCGACGACGCCACCGTCCTTGATGTCGATGGCCCGCACCATCTCGAGCTCGACGATGTCCTTCCGGAGCTCGGGGTCGATGACGGACTTCAGCGCTTCGGTGATCTGCTCTCTCGTCGGCATGCCCCTGCCATTGTGGCAGGAGCTAGTCGTCGCGCTCTGAGTCCGTCTTCGAGGTGACGACGTTGAAGTCGCGGTCGAGCTGGACGTCGACCTGGGAACCGTCGGGCCGCGTGACCTCGACCTCGTAGTAGCTCTCCTCGTCGCCGACCTCGGTCTCGGTGACCTTGCCGGGCGTGTCGGCGAGCGCGGCGGCCTTGGCCTTCTCGAGCGCGCTGCCGCTGATCGGGGTGTCGGTGGCGTCGTCGTCGCCACCGGCGGCGCCGGCGATGGCCGCGCCGCCCGCCGCCAGCGCGCCTGCGGTGATGACTGTGATGAGAATGCGTCGCTTCATGGCTCGCCATTCTGCGCGGCCCGGCTGAGACGGCCCTGAGACGGCATCCAGACCCGGACGGTCGATCCTTCCAGCGTCGCGTGGCCGCCGTGCGCCTCGGCGATCGCGCGCACGATCGCGAGGCCGAGCCCGGTGCCGCCCCGCGTGCGCGCCATGTCGCCGCGGGCGAAGCGCTCGAACGCCCGCGCCGCGATGTCGGGCGCAAAGCCCGGGCCGCCGTCGCAGATCTCCAGCGTTACGCCGCCGTCGTCCGCCGCCGCGCGCAGGACGACGTCGCCGGCGCCGTGGCGCAGCGCGTTGTCGACCAGGTTGCCGAGCGCCTGGCGCAGCCGCAGCGGATCGGCGCTGATCGTCACGTCGCCGTCCTGGACCACGATGGCGCGGCCGGCGCGGGTCGCGCGATCGGTGAACCGGTCGCGAACGCCCTCGAGCAGCGGCCGGACCTGCAGCGTCTCGCGCCGCACGGGCAACTCGCCCTCCTCCGACCGGGCGAGGACGAGCAGGTCCTCGGCGAGCTGCGAGAGGCGGTCGACCTCCTCGATGCCCGACGCGATCGCCGGGCGTGGATCGGGATCGCGCAGGGCGGCCTCGAGCTCGGTCTTGAGCACCGCGAGCGGCGTGCGCAGCTCGTGGCTGGCATCGGCCACGAACCGGCGCTCGCGCTCTATCGACCCGCGCAGCCGGGCCAGCAGCTCGTTCAGCGTCTCGCCGAGGCGGTGGATCTCGTCGTGCGCGACGGGCAGCGGCAGCCGCTCGTCGCCGGCCGCGGCGCGGCGGCGCATGGCCTCGACCGGCCGCATCGCGCTGCCCGCCAGCCCGTATCCGAGCAGCGACGCGAGCACGATCGCCAGCGGCCCGCCGAAGGCGAACGTCGCGATCAGCCCGGCCAGGACCTCGTCGCGGTCGTCGAGCGACTGCCCGACGACGATCGTGCCGCGGGCCAGCACGCGTGCCGCTCCCTCGATGCCGGGCACGCGACGATCGCCGCTGACGGCCTCGACCGGCCCGCGCGCCCCGCCCGCCCCGTCGACCAACCGCCCGTCCGCCGTCTGCACCTGGGCGAAGCTCTCCTCGGGATCGCCCACGACGCCCGCCCCGGCGCCGCTGCGGGCCACCGCGGAAGCGCGTGTCTGGAGCGCCGAGTCGACCGACTCGTCGAGGTCGGCGCGCAGCTGCGCATAGACGAACGCGGCGGCGGCGGCCAGCACGAGCGCGGTGGCCGCTGCGAAGGCCAGCGTGAGGCGGACGCGGATCGGCAGCCGGCTCATCTGCGCAGCCGGTAGCCGACCCCGCGCACCGTCTCGATCGACGCGACCCCGAACGGCCGGTCGATCTTCTCGCGCAGGTAACGCACGTAGACCTCGACGACGTTCGAACGCTGCTCGTACCCGAGGTCCCACGCCGCGTCGAGGAGCTGCATCTGGCTCAGCACCTGCCCGGGACGCCGCATGAACGTCTCCAGCAGCGCGAACTCGCGCGCCGACAGCGAGATCTCCGTCCCGCCGCGCCAGACCTGGCGCGTGGCGGGGTCGAGCCGCAGGTCGCCGACCTCGTAGACGACCGGTCGCTCGACCGGCCCGCGGCGCACCAGCGCGCGCAGCCGGGCGAGCAGCTCGGCGAGCGAGAACGGCTTGGTCAGGTAGTCGTCGGCCCCGTTGTCGAGGCCCCGCACGCGGTCCTCGACGGCGTCGCGCGCCGTCAGCATCATGATCGGCGCCCAGCGGCCCTCGGCACGCAGCCGCCGGCACGTCTCGAAGCCGTCGATGTCCGGCAGCATCACGTCGAGCACGATCGCGTCGTAGTCCGTGGCGCGGGCGAGGCCGATCGCCTCGGTCCCGCGGCCGGTGACGTCGGTGATGATGCCCTCGTAGTTCAGGCCGCGCCGGAGCGCCGCCGCCATGCGCACGTCGTCCTCGACCAGCAACAGCCGCACGCCACACATGATCGCGCGCAAGATGAGAACCAGCTGAGAGTCCTTAAAGACCGACGACCCGCCACGAGGGCGGGTCGACGGTTGAGGGAGGAGAGGTGCTACATCCGCCGGCGAGGTATGTGGCCGGCGAATCCCGCCGGCGAGATATGAGGCCGGCAGGCTTTCCCGGACTGCCGCTCCTCCGCGGCGCCGGGTGAAACTCGAACTACACGAGCGCGGTGACGCGCTCCTTGGCGGCGTCGACCCGGCGCCCGATCAGGCGCTCGGCGTCGCGACGGCGGGTGCGCAGCTGGCGCTCCACGCGCGTGCGCGCCTTCTTGACGTCGCGCTCGAGCTGGTTGCGCGCGGTGTTGCCGCGGCGCTCGAAGCGGCGGATGTCCTTGCCCAGCTCGCGCTCCGCGCTGGCGCGGGAGCTGAAGCGGTTGGCGAGCTCGCCGGCGACGCCGAGGACGCGGTCGCGCGCCTCGAGCGTGGCGCCCACGTAGACGAGCGCGGTGCGCTCGACCACGTTGCGGCCCTGGGCGGCGGTGGTCTTCGCGGCCTTCACCTGCGCCTGCGCGGCGTCGCGGGTCTCGTTGCGCGCGATCGTGCGCTGGCGACGAGCGGTCGCGGTGCTCGGCGACTTGGCGGCGGTGCGCCGCGTCGTCGTCTTGCGCGCGGTGCTCCGGCGCTTGGCAGGCTTGCGAGCGGTGGTGGTGTTGGTGGTGGTCGTCTCGGCCATTGCTGGAATCAGCCCCTCTTGGTTGGCCCGGATAAGGAGATTACTTCTAAGTCTGTCCGTGGTAGATGCTACCCATCGAACACTTGTTTGTAAACCTCTCCGGTCTCGCCGTTACACAGACTAGCGGACTTTGTGCGCCGCAGCCGTGAACCCCATGTGAACACGCGGAATCGGCGCCCGTACTTTGTAACAGAACGAACGCAGGTTCGAACGAAGTGTGACGCCTCTCACGCGGCGCCGCGGCCGAGCGACAGGCGCTCGGTGCGGGCCAGCCAGCCGACCGGATCGTCGAGCTCGGCGTAGGCGGGCAGGGCCTCCGGGCCGGCCCAGGCGCGGTTGAGCGCCTCGATCCCGCCGCGCGCCACCACCGCGTCGCAGAACGCCTTGCCCTGCTGGTACTGGCGCATCTTGAGGTCCATCCCGATCAGCTTCTCGAGCACCCGCAGGAGCCCGGTCCGCTCGTGGCGGCGGCGCTCCATCGCCGCGCGCATGGCCTCCAGGTCGGACAGCAGGTCCGCGCCGACGGCGTCCATCACGTGCTCGGCGTACCCCTCGAGCAGGGCCATGAAGGCCTGTGCGCCCTCGAGCTGTCCGCGCCGCTCCTCGCCGACCGCGACGAAGGCCAGGCCCTCGTCGCGCACGCGGTTGAGCAGCGCCCGCAGGTCGGAGGCGTCCGGCAGCCGCAGCAGGCCCAACGGGTTGACGTCGAGCGCGCCCAGCAGCTCGCCGATCAGGCCCGCGAGGTGCTCGCGCAGCCACGGCACGCCGGCGAACTGGAGCGCGTGCGTCGTCTCGTGCAGCGCGACCCAGCGCAGCAGCTGGTCGGGATCGGCCTCGAGGGTGTTGGCGGCGTGGCCGAGGTTGGGCGTCACGAAGAGCAGCCGCGCCGGGGCGGCCGGGTCGAGCGGCGGGAACTCGTACTGCCCGAGCACGCGCCCGCCGAGGAAGCCGGAGATGGCGCCCGCCTCGAGCCCCAGCAGCGCGCCCGCGGCTCCGCCGAGCGGCCCGAGCCGCGAGCCGAGCCGGTCCGACACCGGGTCGAGCACGCCGCCGAGCGAGCGCAGGTTGGCCTCGACCCACTCGTCGCGGTCGACGGCCTCGGCCGCCGGCAGCGGCGTCAGCGCCTCGAGGCCGGTATAGGCGGACACCAGCTTCTCGCTCTCGGCGGCCGGAGCCGAGAGCTGCTCGAACGGCGCGCGGTCACCGGCGGGCTGGAGCCCGGCGATCCCTCGCGCCACTTGTCCGGCCAGGCTCCAGTCGATCACCTGTCCCAGGATGGCACGCCGGCCAGCTCGGCCAGTCCGGCCTCCGACCGGGCGGCCACCACGGGCGAGTGCGGCAGGAGGTCGAGCGGCGCCTCGAGCGGGTACTCGAACCGCGTGAAGGCGACGTGACCGCCGGCCTCCCGCACGATCAGCTGCGCGGCCGCCGCGTCGACCGCCCGGCAGCCCTTGAGCGTGAGCATGCCGTCGAAGCGCCCGGCCGCCACCTGGCACATGGCCGCCGCGATGGTGCCGATCGCGCGCAGCCGGTGGGCGACCTGCACGAGCCCCTCGGCCGACTGCAGCACCCAGCGCGGATCGGCCGACTCGAAGCCGACGAGCTCGAGCTTGCCGTCCGAGGCCCAGCGCCGCTCGCCGACCGCCGGGATCGAGCCGCACGCCGTTCAACGTCGCGCCGCCGCCCCGGGTGGCCACCCACTCCTCATGGGGCCCGAAGTCCTGGACGAAGCCGAACACGACGTCGGCCATCGTCGGCCCCTCGGCGACGGCGATCGACACGCAGTGATGCGGCAGGCCGCGCTTGGCGTTCAGCGAGCCGTCGATCGGATCGACCACGACCAGCACCTCGTCGCCGCCGAAGTCGACCGTCCCGGCCTCCTCGCTGAGCACGGTGAAGCGGGCGCCGGCGTCGTAGAGGCCCTGGAGCTCGGCCAGCACCGCCTCCTCGGCCAGGGCGTCGATCTCGAGCGTGCGGTCACCGCCCTCGCCGCGCGTGCCGGTCTCCACCACGCGCTCGGCGATCGTCACCCGCTCCGCCAGCATCAAGCGCAGGGCGGCAGCCGCCCGGCGCGACGCACCCAGCCAGTCGGGGCTCATCGCGGGCGTATCCTACGAGGGTGTTGGAGCTGAGCCCCGAGCAACGCGCCGCCGTCGAGCATTCCGGCGGCCCGCTGCTCGTGCTGGGCGGGGCCGGGAGCGGCAAGACGACCGTCCTGGCGGAGCGCTTCCTGCACCTCGTACGCGAAGGTGCCGGGCCGGAGTCGTTGCTCGTCCTCTGCTACTCGACCGTGGCCGCCGACGCGCTGCGCGCCGAGCTCGAGAACCGGCTCGAGGGCGCCTACGAGGAGCTCGCGATCACCACCTTCCACGGCTTCTGCGCCCGTCTGCTGCGCGACGAGGCGCTCGAGGCCGGGCTCGACCCCTTCGTGGCGCCGGTCAGCGCCGCCGACCGGCTGGCCATGCTGCTGGAGCGGATCGACGACCTGCCGCTGCGCCACCACGACCTGCGCGGCAACCCGAGCGCCACCCTGGGGGCGATCGTCCAGCGCATCGACCGTCTCAAGCACGAGCTGGTGTCGGCGGACGACTACGCGGCGTGGGCGCCCGATGACAACCCGCGCGAGCGCGAGTTCGCCGCCCTCTACGCCGCGCACGAGGCGATGCTGGAAGCGGCGGGCACGCTCGACACGGGCGACCTCGTGCTGCGGAGCTTCCGCCTGCTGCGCGAGAAGCCGCACGTGCGGGCGCGGCTCGCCGCCCGCCACCGGCACGTGCTGGTCGACGAGCTGCAGGACGCCAGCTTCGCGCAAGGCCTGCTGCTGCGGCTGCTCGCGGCGAGCGGCAACGTCACGGCGGCGGGCGACGAGGACCAGGCGATCTTCCGCTTCCGCGGCGCCGCGACCAAGAACATCCAGGACTTCCGCGCCGAGTGGCCGGCGGCGACGGTGGTGCGGCTGGAGCGCTCGTTCCGCTCGCGCGAGCGCGTTCTCGCCGCCGCCCGGGCGGTGGTCGGCGAGAAGACGCTCGACGGTGAGCCCGGCGGCGAAGTGGCCTTCTGGCGCTGCGCCTCCGAGCGCGCCCAGGCGCAGGCGGTAGCGGCCGAGGTCGAGCGGCTGATCGCGCGCGAGGACGTCGCGCCGGAGAGCGTCTGCGTGCTCGTGCGTTCGGTCCGCGGCGAGGGCCAGGCGGTCGCGGTGGCCTTCGAGGAGCGCGCGGTGCCCTACCGGCTGTCGGGCGCGGCGGCGTTCTTCCAGCGCGCCGAGGTGCGCGACCTGCTGGCCTGGCTGCGACTGCTCGTCGATCCCGGCGACGCCGGCGCCGTGGTGCGGGCGCTGGCCCGCCCGCCGATCGAGCTGCGCGCGATCGACCTCGCGCGCGTCACCCAGATCGCCCGCCGCCGCAAGCTGGACATGGTGGCGGCGCTGGGCGCCGCGCTCGAGTCGCCGCAGATCCCGCCCGAGGCGCGCGAGCGCATCACCCACTTCCTGCGGCTGCACAAGGCGGCCGCCGCGGCGATCGACTCGACGCGCCCCGACCTCTACGTGCACCGCCTCGTCGAGCGGCTCGGGCTGCGCCGCCAGCTCCTGTTCGCGGCGTCCACGGAGGTCGTCGAGCGGCTCCAGAACCTGGCCAAGTTCGCCCAGCTGGCCGCCGACTACGTCCGCCGCGCGCCGCAGGCCACAGCAAGGGATTTCGCCCGCTCGATCGCCGCCGTGGCCGACGCAGGCCTGCGCGAGGAGGAGGCGGCCGCGGGCGAGCGGCCGCACGGCGTGCGCGTGATGTCGATGCACGCCGCCAAGGGGCTCGAGTTCGACCACGTCTACGTGCTCGGCCTGATGGCCGCGCGCATGCCCGGCCCGCGGCGCCGCTCGCTCGAGCCGATCCCCGACGCCCTGATCAAGGAGGCGGTGCCGCCCGACAGCAAGGCCACGCACGCCGCCGAGATGCGCCGGCTGCTCCACGTGGCGATGACGCGCGCCCGCCGGCGGCTCGTGCTCGCCTTCCCGGAGCGCTCCGAGCGCGGCGCGCTGCAGCAGCCGTCGCCGTTCGCCGAGGAGGCGCGGGCCGCGGTGAGCGGCGAGTGGGAGGAGAAGCGCGAGGAGCTGTTCGGGCCCGCCGAGACGCTGCAGTCGACCTTCCGGATCCTGCGCGACGAGCTGCTCACCACCGTCGCCCAGGTCGGCGGCCGGCTCGGCGAGCTGCGCTTCGACACCGACCTCGACGTCTCGCACGCCGTCGTGCGCTACCTCGAGCTGCTCAAGCTGGCGGCGCTGATGGAGCGCACCCGCTCCAGCGAGGCCGACGTCGGCGACCTGCTGCCGGAGATCAACGCGCGGCTGCTGCAGGCGGTCACGGCCGAGCAGCGCGAGATCTTCGAGACGAGCGTCCTCGACGAGTACCTGCTCGACGCCGAGCGCGACGAGAAGCTGCGCGCCCGCGCCGTCGCCCAGCGGTCCGAGCCGTCGCTGGAGTCGTTCCTGCCGCGGCGCGGCGAGGGCCTCGCGCTGAGCGCCTCCGACATCGAGACCTATCGGACGTGCCCGCTCAAGTACAAGTTCGCGCGCGTCTTCCGCATCCCCAGCGAGCCGACCATCAACCAGCGCTTCGGGATCCTCGTCCACCAGGTGCTCGAGCGCTACCACGGGGCCGAGTCGGCAGGCCTCCCGACGTTGCTCAACCTGCTCGACGCCGGCTGGCGGCGCGGCGGGTTCGGCGACTCCGAGGAGGAGCGCCAGTTTCGCGCCAAGGCCACCCAGGCGCTGGTCCGCTACCACGACCGCTTCCGCGACGACGACGCCGAGCCCGTGTGGTTCGAGCGCTCGTTCTCGTTCCGGATCGGCCCGCACCTCCTGCGCGGACGCGTCGACCGCGTCGACAAGCTGCCGGAGGGCGGCTACGAGCTGATCGACTACAAGACCGGCCGGCCCAAGAGCGCGGCGCAGCTGCGCGACGACGTCCAGCTCTCGCTCTACGCGGTCGGCGCGCGCGAGGCGTGGCAGCTCGAGGCCGCCCAGCAGGCGTACTACTACGTGCTCGACGACGCCAAGGTGCCGGTGCCGCGCTCCGAGGAGGACCGCGACTGGATCACCGAGACCGTGTTCGAGGTCGCCGACGGCATCCTCGGCCAGGGCTTCGAGCCGACGCCGAGCTTCGCGGCGTGCAGCATGTGCGACTACCGGATCGCGTGTCCCGCGGCTGAGCGATAAGGGTTTCGCCCGCCCGTCCTCGCAAGCTCGGACAGGACGTGCGACGTTACTTTCCGCCGCCGCGCTGGCGGAGGAAGCGCTGGAACTCGCGGGCGAGCACGTCGCCCGAGGGGAGCTGCGAGAGGTCGGTCGGGCCCTCCTCGGCGTCGGCGGCCCGCTCGAGCCGCTCGACGAAGGCCTGCACCTCGGGGTCGAGCTCGACGGCGCGCGTGACCTGGCGCTCGTAGTCGACCGCCGCGCTCTCGAGGTCGGAGGCGTCGACGGTCACGCCGACCAGGCTCTCCAGCCGCCGCAGGATCGCCAGCGCGCCCTTGGGGTTGGGGGCGACCGCGACGTAGTGCGGGACGGCGGCCCACAGCGACGCGGCGGGCATGCCCGCGGCAGCGCAGGCCGACTGGAGCACGCCGACGATCCCCGTCGGCCCCTCGTAGGTCGGCGCCTGCAGGCTGAGACGCTCCACCAGCGCCGGGTCGGAGGCGTGGGCGGTGACGCCGACCGGGCGCGAGTGCGGCACGTCGGCCAGTAAGGCGCCGAGGGTCACCACCATCTGCACGCCGAGCGCCTCGGCCAGCTCGACCACTTGGGCGCAGAAGCCGCGCCAGCGGTAGGACGGCTCGGGTCCGGTGAGGATCACCAGGTCGCGCGGTGCGCGCGGCACGCGCGCCTCGTAGACCTCCCACTCGGGCCACTCGACCTGGCGGGTGCGGCCGTCGACGAGCTTGACCTGCGGGCGGGTTGCCTGGAAGTCGACGAACTCCTCGGAGTCGATCGTCGCGAAGCGCGTGGCGTCGAGGCTGGCGCCCATGAAGGCCGCCGCCGAGGTCGCGGCCTCGCCCGCGTCGTTCCAGCCTTTGAACGCGCATACCAGGGCCGGAGCCCGGAGCCCATCGGGTCGCCTCTCCCAGCGCATCGGCTGCACCGGTCCACCGTAGCGAAAGGGCCGTCCGGGGCGAGAGCCATCATCGGTCCATGGCGATCGCCGACGTGCCCACCATCGCCGGCCTGCGTGCCGGTGACGAGGTCGACGCGGTCTTCGCGTGCGCGCGCAAGGACCGCCTGCAGGCGCGCTCCGGCATGCCCTACCTCGCGCTCGAGCTGCGCGACCGCAGCGGCGCCATCCAGGCGCGCGCGTTCCGCGACGCCGACCTGCTGTCAGGACGCTTCGAGCGGGGCGACCTCGTGCGCGTGCGCGGGCGGGTGGAGCGGTTCCGCGACGAGCTGCAGCTCGAGCTGCGCGAGATCGCGCGCGCGGAGGGAGCCGACCCGGCGGCCTTCCTGCCCGTCGCCTACCGCGACCTCGACGAGCTCGACGGCTTCCTCGAGCACCTGGCGCGCGAGGTCCACGACCCCGGCTACGCGAGCCTGCTCGAGCGGCTGCTGAACGACGGCGCGCTGCGCGAGGCGTGGCGGCGGGCGCCGTGCACGATCGGCGGCCACCACGCCTACCTCGGCGGGCTGCTCGAGCACACCGTCGCGGTCGGCACGCTCGCGCTGGAGACGTGCCAGCTCCACGTGCGGCTGAACTCGGACCTGCTGATCTGCGCCGCGCTCGTGCACGACCTGGGCAAGACGCGCGAGTTCACGTACGGGGCGGCGATCGAGCAGTCCGAGGAAGGCCGCCTGCTCGGCCACGTCGTGCTCGGCCAGCAGGTCCTCGAGCCGTTCATGAGCGACCTGGATCTCGAGCGGCGGCTCGCCCTGCTGCACTGCGTGCTGACCCACCACGGGGCGGACCGCCGCTTCGGCTCGCCCGAGGCGCTGGCCCTCTACCGCCTCAACGCGCTCGACGCGAGCGTCAAGGGTGCGCTGGAGCAGGGACTGTGATCCCGATCGCGGCGTTCTCCTCGGGCGTGGCGTTCCAGTAGCCGTAGCGGTCGGAGATCGCGAGGAACTCGTCGGGGGCGGCGGCGATCTCGCGGAAGAAGCGCGCCATCGTGGCGGTGGTGACCAGGTGCATCACGGCCGGGCCGGCGGCAGGGTTGCGCCATGCGTGCCCGATGTGACCGGGGATGTGGTGGACGTCGCCCGCGCCGACCGGCACCCAGACGTCGTCCGTGTAGGACTCGGCCCGGCCGTCAAGCACGATGAAGGTCTCGGGGTCGGCGTGGCTGTGCAGCGGCACCACGCCGCCGGCCGGGATGGTGCCGCGGATCACGCATGGAGCGCCGTCCACGACCGGGGTCAGGTACTCCAGGGTGGCGCCGTCGGGGAGCTCGATGGGGGTCTGCATGGCCTCAATCCAGCCACGCCGTCCGCGCGCGGACAATCCCTCACCTGAGGGGTTGCGCCCGCGCCGGCGGGTGGCAACCCTCGGTGGCGTGGCGACGCCGGCTCCTACCGCCATGCACCACCGCGACCAGCTGATCGAGCGCGCGCTCGGCGCCGCCAGCGTCCGTGAGGTGTTCGCCGCGGCGTCGGCTCGCCTGCGCCGGCTGGTCCCGTTCGACGCCGCCGTGTGGCTGGCCCTCGATCCCGCCACCAACCTGCCGACGGCGCCCACGCGGGCCGAGAACATGGCGTCGTTCGGCGGCAAGGACGCCTGCGTGCGGCTGTGGGAGCTCGAGTTCGCGGCCGGCGACGCGATCCCGTACAACGAGCTCGCCCGCGCGGCCGTCCCCGCCGCGGCGCTGAGCAGCGCCAGCGACGGGGAGCCCGGGCGCAGCGCCCGCTATCGCGAGCTGCTGCAGCCGAACGGGTGGGACGACGAGCTGCGCGCCGTGCTTCGCGCGGATGGGCACGCGTGGGCGTCGGTCACGCTGTTCCGCACGGGCAGCGCCTTCACGGAGGGCGAGACCGAGCTGGTGGCCGGCCTGTCACAACCACTGGCCGAGGCCGTGCGCGAGCACGCGCGCCCGGCCCCGGCCGATCAGGCCAAGCGCGGGCCGGGGCTGCTGGTCTTCGACTCCGATGGCGAGCTGGTCTCGATCAACGACGACGCCTTCGGCTGGCTCGACGAGCTGGCGGGCGACCTCGGCGGCGAGGAGACCTTCGGCGTCAAGCTGCCGATGCTCGCCGTGAGCACGCTCATGCGGGCGCGCGCGGACGGCAGCGCGCGGGCGCGCTTGCGCACGCACGACGGCCGCTGGCTCGTCTGCCACGCCTCCTGCCTGCACGGAGCCGGCGACACCGCGCTCGTGATCGAGCACGCCAAGGCGTCCGAGATCGCCCCGATCATCACCGAGGCCTACGAGCTGTCGCCGCGCGAGCAGCACGTGACCCAGCTCGTGGCGCGCGGCCTCGGCACCGCCGACATCGCCGCCGCGCTGCACGTCTCCGCCCACACGGTGCGCGACCACGTCAAGGCGATCTTCGACAAGGTCGGCGTCTCGAGCCGCGGCGAGCTGGTGGCGAAGCTGTTCGCCGAGCACTACGCGCCCGTCCACCTCGGAGACGAGACACGCAACTGATAGGTTGCGCGTCATGCGCACCCTGATCCTCGGCGGAACCGTCTTCCTCGGCCGGCACGTGGCCGCCGAGGCGCTCGCCCGCGGCCACGAGCTGACGCTGTTCACGCGCGGCGTGCACCGGGTCCCGGAGGGCGCCGAGCACCTGCGCGGCGATCGCGCCGGCGACCTGTCGGCGCTCGAGGGCCGCGAGTGGGACGTGGTGATCGACACCTCGGGCTACGAGGCCGAGCACGTCGCCCGATCGTGCGCGCTGCTCGGCGACGCCCACCTCGTGTTCGTCTCGAGCTGCAACGTCTACCCGGCATGGCCGGCCGAGCCGGTCGACGAGGACTCGCCGGTGTGGGAGGCCGGCGACGACTACGGCGCGCAGAAGGCGGCGAGCGAGCGAGCGGCCGAGGCGGCGCTGCCCGGCCGCGTGGCGGCCGTGCGGGCCGGGCTCATCTGCGGGCCGCACGACAACGTCTTCCGGCTCCCGTGGTGGGTGCGCCGGATCGCGCAGGGCGGGCACGTGCCCGCGCCCGGCGACCCCGGGCGCACGGTCCAGCTGATCGACGCGCGCGACCTCGCGGCCTGGATGCTCGACCTCGGCGAGCGGCGGGTCGCAGGCGCCTTCAACGGCACGGCGCCCGCCGGCCGCACGACGATGGGCGAGGTGCTGGAGGCGGCGGTGGCGGCCACCGGCGCGGACGCCGAGCTCGTCTGGGTGCCCGACGAGCGGTTGCAGGCGGCCGGCGTGGAGCCGTGGATCGAGCTCCCGCTGTGGCTGCCGGCGGCCGGGTTCCCGGGCACCTGGGAGGTCGGCACCGACCGCGCGCAGGCGTCGGGATTGCGCTGCCGGCCGATCGCCGAGACGGTCGCCGACGTGTGGTCGTGGCTGCGCGACGGCGGCGAGGACGAGCTCGACGAGTGGCGGTCCGAGCACAGACCTCCCCCGATGGATTCACGTCGCGAGCACGAGCTTTCCGGGTAGCGGTCGCTACATTGCCCGCGCGCGGCCCGGCAGGGGTGTCGGCCGCGCGCGCACACAAAACGACGTCCCCACAGACGGGAGGATGGATGCGACGTCTTCACTTGCTGGTGCTCGCTGTCTTGGCGTGCGCGTTGGTCGCCGTCCCCGCCGCTCAGGCGAGGGTCGAGACCAAGGCTGTCGCGCAGGACAAGGCCGCGGTGCAGAAGTACTGGACAGCGCAACGCATGCGCAACGCGATACCGGCGGACAAGGTCCTGTCGGGCAGCTTCGCGGCCGCGCCGCGCAAGGCGCCCAAGCTCGCCCCGGCGCAGCAGATCCCGCCGCCGTACACGTCCCAGCCGACGAGCACGAACGGCAAGGTGTTCTTCACCGACGACGGCCTCAACTACGTGTGCTCCGGCACCGCGGTGCTGAGCGGCAACAGCAGCACCGTGTGGACGGCCGGCCACTGCGTCCACGACGGCGCCAGCGGCTTCCACACGAACTGGAGCTTCGTGCCGGCCTACGCCGACGGCAGCCGGCCGTACGGCACGTGGACCGCACGTTCACTGCTCACCACGAGCGGGTGGGCCAACAGCGGCGACTTCTCGTTCGACAACGGCGCAGCGGTCGTGAACGCCAACGGCGGGCAGTCGCTGACCAGCGTGGTCGGCGGGCGCAACATCGCCTTCAACACCGCGCGCCAGCAGAACTACGCCGCCCACGGCTATCCGGCGGGGCCGCCGTTCAACGGGCAGCGGCTGTGGGTCTGCAACTCGCCGCTGGTCTATGACGACACGTCGGCCAACCCGCCGACGATGGGCATCGACTGCGACATGACCGGCGGGTCGAGCGGCGGCGGCTGGATCGCCGGCGGCTCGGTCGTGTCGGTCAACTCGTACGGCTACACGACGCTGCCGAACGTGATGTTCGGCCCCTACCAGGGGTCGGTCGCGCAGAGCCTGTACACGCAGGCCGCAGGCAGCTAGACCTCAGCGATGCGTCCGGGCGTGCTCCGCGACGACGGAGTACGCCCGGCGCGGGCTGCCATCGGAGTTCACGAGCCCGGCGTCGAAGCGGGCCCCGGGCGGCTCCCCGTACCAGCGGTAGACGTAGAGCCGCGAGATGCGCGCCCGCAGGCCCCGTCGCGGGCCATCGAAGCGGCCGGCCAGCCGGAACATCCACCGCGTCCTGCGCGCGGCGCGCGACTCCGAGTAGCGGAACTGCCGGCTCTCGCCGAACCGCACGATCCCGCCCGTCTCCGTCAGCCACACGCGGCCGGGGACGAGGCGCAGCATTTCGCGCGTGTCGGCTGAGGTCCGGCGGTTGACGTCCTGGTAGTTGTGCAGCCCCCACAGGCGCGGGCGGCCGGGCGCACGGCGGAGGAACGCCCGCAGGTAGGCGCGCATGTTCGAGGTGTCGAGCACGTCGGCGGCCACGACGCGGAAGTGGCGCAGGCGCGCTTCGCGCCGCAGCACGGCGTAGTAGCGGACGGCGAGCCGCGGGTGTCCGAAGGTCGGCTGCGAGACGTGATTGACCTCGTTCCAGGCCGAGTACGTGCGGACCCACGGGTAGGCGTCGTCGAACGCGCGCACGGCCGCGCGGTAGGCGCGTGCGCTCGGCGCGCGGCAGCCGCGCGCGCGGGAGTAGCGAAGGCCGTCGTAGCACGCGAGCGGGGCGGTGAACGCGACGAGCACGTCCTGCCGGCGGGCACGCGCCGCGGACATGAAGGCGTCGACGTCGCCCTGGCGGCCGGCCCGCTGCCAGTCCCACGGCACGACGTACCGCACCTGCCTGAGGCGCAGACTCTGCCACGCCGGGGCGGCGAACATCTCCGGCCTCTGCTCGCCGAGGCCGAGGCGGTAGCGGCCCTCCACGGGTCCCGCCACGAGGAGCGCGACGAGTGCCGTCGCGCCCACAACGAATGGCCGGATGTGCAACGAATGCGCCAGCGTGCGAACCTCGGTTGGCAGGCTACCTGAGTGCTTTGACCGTCTGAACGGTCGGGTCCGCTTCGGGCGGTCGAGGCGGAAGGAGGGCAGTGACGTGCGAAGCAAGCGCGCAGCAGTCGCCGCGACCGTCACGCTCGCGATCCTGGTCGTGTCAGCCGGGACCGGAGCAGCCGACGGCGGGAAGGGCAAGCACCGGGAGGACACGCTCAAGCTGGTTGCCATCGAGCTCGATTCGGAGTACGTGGACAACGGCACGCCGGGAGCCTCGCTCGGGGACGACTTCGTGTTCACCGAGCTTCTCCGCAAGGACCGCCGCGAGGCCGGCACGAGCGGCGGCGTGTGCACGGTCACGGAGGTCGTGCCGCCGTACATGGTCGCCGCGTTCCACTGTGTCGCGACGCTCGCTCTCAAGCGTGGGCAGATCACGCTGCAGGGCCTGGTCGAGATGCAGAGCGAGGACGATCCGGGCCCGTTCACCGTGGCCATCACGGGCGGGACGGGCGCGTATCGCGGAGCGAGCGGCGAGGCCGTGATCCGGGACGTCAGCGACGGCAAGACGATCTACAAGCTGCGCTTCGACTCCGGCAAGAAGAAGAAGCGCGGCAGGCACTAATAGGGCAGCACGGCGCGGATGATCGTGCCGTGCCCCTCGGCGCTGGTGACGGTGAGCGCGCCGTCGAGCGCCTCGACGCGATGGCGCAGCCCGGTCAGGCCACTCCCGGCCGGGTCTGCGCCCCCGCGGCCGTCGTCGGTGATCTCCAGCGTCAGGCGGTCCGAGCCGTCCCGGATGCTCACGTGCGCCCGCGCGTCCGGGCCGGCGTGCTTGGCGGCGTTGGTCAGCGACTCGGCGATCACGAAGTAGGCGGCCGTCTCCACCACTTGCGGCGGGCGGCGCTCCATCCTGGCGTCGACCGACGCCTTGATCGCGGAGCGCCCGGCGACCGCCTCGGCGGCGGCCGGGAGGCCGCGGTCGGCGAGGATGGGCGGAGCGATGCCGCGGGCGAGGTCGCGCAGCTCGGCGATCGCCTCCTTGGCCTCGCCGCGCGCCTCACGCACGAGCTCGGCCGCCTCGGGGTTGTCGCCGAGCCGCGCCTCGGCGCGGCCGAGCTGCATGGTGAGCGCGACCAGGCGGGCCTGGGCGCCGTCGTGGAGGTCGCGCTCGATCCGGCGCAGCTCGTGATCCTGCACGTCGAGCGCCCCGCGGCGGGTGCGCGTGAGCTCGTCGACGCGCTCCACCAGCTCCTCCTCCTCGCCCCACATGCCGGCCAGCACGGCGTGCACGCCGAGCAGCATCGCGAGGCAGACGACCGGGATCGTGGGCCAGAACTCGTCGCTGCCCGCCATCGCCCACGTCACGATCAGGGTGAGGCTCACCCAGGAGAACAGCGCCGCGTGGACGGCGAACTTGCGCCAGCGGCCGGGCCGCACGTTGAAGGCGCCGAAGAGCGCGGCGTTGAGGCCGAACGGGATCGCAAGGCCGTACCAGACCCAGATCGGCCAGAACGTGCCGCCGCCCGTCATCGCCCATATGGCGGTCGTGGCGAAGGCGACGAGCCCTGACAGGGCGGCCTGGAAGGCCAGAACTCGTCGCCATCGCCGCATCCGCCGATGATCTCACCTCACGGGCAGATCCTCATCGAGGCACGACACCTTCGCCCCCTCGCCGGGCGCGTTCGGGAAGTTGTCGCGCCGCGCCCCGTCCGAGCTCGTCACGCAGAGCGTGCGGCCGACGATCACCGGGCTCGTCGGGAACTCCAGCGGGCCCTCGTTGCGCAGCTGCGCCGTCGCGGGTGGGTCGCGGAACAGCTCGACCGTGCGGTCGCCGGTGACGACGACGATCGCGTTGCGCTCGTTGACGGCGCCGATGATGTTGTCCCTGCGATCGAGCACGATCCCGTCGACGCCCTCGAGGAAGGGGTGCGCGACGAGCACGTTGTCGAGGCAGAGCGTGTTGGACGTGAAGGTCGTGTCGCAGCCCATCGGGCTCTTCACGCGCCCCCTGTGGTCGATGGCGACGTGCCAGATCGCCCCGCGCGCCGTGTCGGCCACGAGCAGGTCGCCGTCGCTGTCGAAGGCGAGGCCGTTGGCCACCAGGTGCTGCGAGCCGAGCGTGTTGGAGGCCTGGCGGCCGGTCGGCGTGATCGTGATCGTGCCGGGCGGCAGACCGCGGTTGTCCCGGCCCACGCCGCCCGGCTGCGCCTCGTTCGCCATCGGCTGCACGCGGAACATCTCGACCGGGATGCGGTCGGAGCCGATCCGCCACACGCGGCCCTGCGCGGTGGCGCCGTCGGAGACCCACAGCCTGCCGTCGCGGTCGAAGGCGACGCCGTTCGCGCCGGGCACGTCGGTGGCGAACACGGTCGCGGTGGGCGGGGACGCCGCGCTCGGTCGCAGGGTGACGATGCGCGCGCCATCGGCGATGAACAGGTCGCCGCGTTTGTCGAAGGCGAGGCCCGTCGGGTTGCACGGCGCCTCGATGTTCCCCACCACCACGGGTGCGCCACCTGACGGCGTGGTGCGCAGGATCGGGCATGGGGCGACGCCGCGGCCCGGCGTGTAGAGGTTGCCGTGGCGGTCGCTGGTCAGCCCCTCGAGGCCGACACCCGTGTCGAGCACCGTGGTCCACGACGCATCGTCGCCGAGCGCCCGGTAGCGCGGTTCGTGGCCGCCGATCGCAGTGGTTCCGGCCAATACGGCGACGGCGATGGCGACGGCGCCGGCCAGCGCAAGCCTCTTCATGGGTCCTCCCCCCAGGGTTGGTCGGAGGTCATACGGCCGGGACGCCCGAGAGGTTGAGTCCTCCTTGCGGATGACACCCCATCGCTCTCGCGGCGGGGCGCAGATCGTCCTTGCGGTGTGGTGCGAATCGCCATCGCGGCCGATGACGTACGACGTCTCGGACAAGAGGCTCCTGGCATCGGATCAAGCCAAATGCAAGGAGCCAGGAATGGCCTTCACCGGACAGACCATCGATAACCCCGTCAGCGGCGAGCAGATCACCTTCCTGCAGACCGCGGCGGACACCGCCGGCGAGCTGCTCGAGTTCGAGCTGGCCCTCTCTCCCGACGGCCATGTGCCCGGCGCCCACGTGCACCCCGAGCAGGAGGAGCGCTTCCACGTGCTCGAGGGCACGATGAAGTTCCGCATGGGCCTGCGGCGGATCGTCGCCGAGGCCGGCGACACGGTCGTCGTCCCGGCGGGCCGCGTGCACCGCTTCGCCAACGGCGGCGACTCGACGGCGCGCTGCCGCGTCGAGGTCGTGCCCGCGCTCGACATGGAGCAGCTGCTCGAGACCACGGTCGAGCTCGCGCTCGAGGGCAACGTCACCCGCAAGGGGATGCCGAAGCCGCTCCACCTCGCGCTCTTCGTGCGGCGCTTCGCCCGCGAGGTCCGCGCCCCCTTCCCGCCCGCCTGGATGGTCCGCGTGCTGATGGCGCCGCTGGCCGTCCTGGCTTCGCGGCGCGGTCACGCGGAGCGGTACGCGACCGCGTAGCCCTAGCCTTCGCAGCGGAGCGGCACGGGGCTGGTGCCCCATCCGGTCTTCAAAACCGGCAGGCGGCTGTAGCCCAGTCGTTGGTAGGTTCGATTCCTGCGCCGCTCCGTTCGGGCGAATGCTCGGCAAACCTGACCTATACAGGGAGACCCGGCGGGTGTAGCGTGGGCCCAGCGCACCTCCGCCTTCGGTCCCTCAGGCGCGATCTACGCCGCAGTTGCTGAGACGGCAATCACGAGGGACGGAAGGCGACGCGATGCCGACGGTGTCGGCTGAGTTTCGGTAGCCCGCCGAGGCGCTTCGCCGCTGATCGTCACCCATGTCTCCAGAAGGGAGACAGCATGACCTTTCAACGAAGCATCCTCACGGTCTGGGCCGTCGCCCTGCTCGGGCTCGCGCAGCTCGGTCTCGCCGCCGGCGCCGCCGCCCAAACTGACCCTTACGCACCGACGCGCGCGGTTCCGGCGAACGTGAGCGATCCTGGAATCATCACCGCGCGCGGGGACAACCTGGTCTGGCTCCCCGACGCGGGGCACCGGGTCGGGAAGCTGCTCGTGTTCCTGCCGACGGGTGGCGCGCTCAACGTCCCGACGGAATTCACCCAGCTCGGAACCGAGAGCGCACGCCTCGGCTATCACACGATCATCCTCGCGTACCGCAACGAGTTCCCGGTCACTGCGCTGCCGCCGGCCGGTTGTGGGCCCAGTCCGGACCCGGCGGACTCGCCGCAGAACTGCGCGTTCCACATCCGCATGGAGCTTCTCGACGGAGGCGGAGAGTCGACCGTCGTGAACGTGGATCGGGCGAACAGCATCGAGAACCGGCTGAACAAGATGCTCGAGCACATGGCGTCGACCTTCGCGGGCGAAGGGTGGGCGAGGTTCTGGGACACCACTGAGGCGCAGCCCAAGTGGTCGGAGATCGTGATCGCCGGCGCATCGCTTGGCGCCGGCCAGGCCGCCATCATCGCGGCGGAGCACTCGGTGCACCGCGCGGTCCTGCTCCACGGCTGGACGGATGCGTCGCACGGCTGGGTCGCGCGGGGAGCGACGCCCACCGATCGGTACTCCGCGCTGATCCATGCGCGCGACGTCTTCTTCGCGCGCACGTGCGACGCCTATCTCGAGCTGCGCCTGGCACCGAGCTGCCCCCTGCCCGGCTTCACCATCCCGGCCGTGGTGGACGACCCGAACCCGTTGCTGGTCGAGAACCGCCAGCCGCCACCATTCGGTACGCGGCAACTCGTGTTCAACCTGAAGCCGTGGCCGGACCCCCGCACCGTCACCGACGTGTTCCACACGAGCACGACGCGGAACGGCTGGATCGCAAGGGAGGACGACGGCATCACGCCGTCGCACCACCTGATGAACGCCTGGCGTTCCGTCCTAGGTGACAGCGACGCCGACACCTACCTCGACCAGACCGACCTCGACCTGGAGGACGTCCACCACACCGAGCTCGCACTGGCCGCCGACAACTGCCGGCTGGTCCCGAACGCCGATCAGACCGACACCGACCGCGACGGGACCGGCAACGCGTGCGACCTCACGCCGCAAGGCACGACCCCGCCGACGATCGTCGTGCCCGGGCACATCACGGTCGACGCGACCGGTCCGGCCGGCGCAACCGTCACGTACACGGTGACGGCGACCGACGACCTCGATGCGAGCGCCGGCGCCCTCTGCACTCCTTCCTCGGGCACCCTGTTCGCGATCGGCGACAGGTCGGTCGCGTGCACGGCGACCGACGGCGGGGGCAACACCGGGAACGCGAGCTTCCTCGTCACCGTGCGCGGCGCCAAGGAGCAACTCGCGCGACTGACCGACAAGGTCGTCAACTCGACGCGCCTGCCCGCCGCGGTGAAGACGCAACTGATCCAGTCGCTCGCCGGTTTCGATCCGAGCAAGCCGTCGCAGCGCAAGGCCGCGTGTCTCACGCTGAAGGTGTTCATCAGCGTCGTCAGGTTCGTGGCCCCGGCCGCACAAGCGGCCGAGTGGGCCGCCGACGCGAACCGCATCAGGGCGGTGCTCAGCTGCTGAGCCGATTCGGTCCGGCGGGCTTAACCCGGGAGACGCTCTGGCCGACGTATGGTGGGGAGGCACATGCTGAACGCGCGGATCGACATCTCGCATGGCCTCGACGGCGAGCAGATCGTGATGGCGTGCTTCGACCTCGGCGCGGAGCAGGTCGCCGCGGCGGCACGCGCCGTCGCCGCCATGGCCACCGAACGGTTCCGCTCGGTCAGCATGTCGGCGGACGACGTGCTCGAGCTTCGCGAGCTGACGGCTCTCATCGACGAGCTGACCCACCCCGGGCCCGAGATGCGAACGCTCGTGCTGCGTCCTGCGCGGCTGTCGGCCCTCCGCGACTCGGTCGCGGGGTTCGTCGAGAGCCGCGACGAGGCCGAGTGGATCCGCGAGGAAGACCGCGAGCCACTCGCGCGCCTGCGGGGCTTGATCGCTCCGCTCCAAGAGCTCAGCGCCGACGCGCTGCGCGCCGCGCTCTCACCGGCGCCGCGCCTCTGCTGACCGTTCGCGCAGGCCGCCTCCGAGGAGTAACGTCAGTGGCCAGGCTGACCGGCGGATGCAGTCGGCCGGCCCTGATCGCCCGTCTGGTCTCGTTCCCTCTTCCTCTCGCGCGACATCCGATCAGAGGGTCGGGGAGGTCTCAACGCGATGGCAGAACGGCTGAGTCGATTATGGGCGCGCCGGCGATCGGGCCACCAGGTGGTGACGCTCGAGGCACGCGTCCAGCATCTGGAGGCCGAGCTGGAAGGGCTGCAGGACGCCGTCTACCGCCGGGCGCTGGCAGAAGACGAGCAGATCGACGATCTGCGCCGCCGGACAGAGCCCGAGCAACTCGCGCGAGATCTGAGTGAGGACGCCCGAAAGCGCGGTCTCTGAGGCACTGTCACTCCCGCATTCCGCCGCTGCTACAGGGGCGGTGAGCCCACAGCCAGCGCGCGCTCGACCGCGGCCTCGAGCGGGAGCTCGGCGCCGTCGGCGCGGGCCCTCTCGAAGGCCTCCTCGCCGAGCGTGGAGCGGAGCGAGGCGGTGGTGGCCTCGACCCAGGCGGCCTCGTCGGGCCCGCGGATCGCGCCGGCCGCGGCGCGCGCCGCCTCCGCGGCGCCCATCAGCTGCGCGCCGGTGAGCGCTTCGCCCTGGCCGGCCACGGTCTCGAGGCACTCGATCATGCCCGGGCGGTCGCCGAGGTCGAGCGAGCGGGTGAGGCTCTCGCGAAGCAGCTCCATGGCGCGGTCGCGGTCGGTCTCGCCCGCCAGCAGCACGCGGGCCAGGGTGCGCAGCGCCGAGGCGGTGTGAGCCGGGTCGCCGGCGCGGCGGGCGAGCGCGACGCTCTCCTCGAGCAGCTCGACGGCGCGGTCGCGGTGGCCGACGCCGTCGTACGCGATGCCGAGGTTCTGGATGACCAGGCTGAGGCCGAACGGATCTTCGAGCTGGCGTGAGATCGTGGCGCTCTCCTCGTAGCGGCGGACCGCCTGCTCGTGGTCGCCGGCGTACATCGCGAGCGTTCCCAGGTTGCTCTGGAGCCGGGCGACCCGTGCGCGGTCGCCGACGGCGCGCGCGAGCTCCAAAGCAGAGGTGAAGTGACCCTCGGCGACGTCGAAGTCGCCCGCCTCGGCCGCCATGACCCCGGCGGCGTGGAGGGCGTTGACCCTCGGCCGTGGGCTGCCCGCGCCCGCAGCCAGAGCGGTCGCGAGCAGACCGCGGCGCTCGGTCAGCGCTCCGCGCGCCGCCCAGAAGCGGAACAGCCCACCGGCGAGGCGCAGCGCCGTGTCGGTGTCACCGTCGGCCAGCGCCCAGGAGGTCGCCGCGCGCAGGTTCTGGACGTCGGCGTCGAGCCGCCGGAACCACTGCGCCTGCGCCGGCCCCTTGATCCCGTCCTCGGCCTGCTCGGTCAGCGCGGCGAAGGCGCGGGCGTGGCGCCGGCGGGCGTCGTCGAGGCCGCCCGCGGCGCCCAGCTGCTCGAGCGCGAACGCGCGGATGCTCTCGTACATCGCGAAGCGATCGCCGTCGCGGGTGACGAGGCTCTGGTCCACCAGCGCGGCGATCCCGTCGAGCGCGTCGGGCCCCGTGACCGCCTCGGCGGCCTCCAGCGTCCAGCCGCCGACGAACACGCTGAGCTCGGCGAACAGCGTCCGCGCCTCCTTCTCGAGCAGGTCGTAGCTCCAGCCGATCGCCCCGCGCAGCGTCCGCTGGCGCGCCGGGGCGTCGCGCGGGCCGGCCGTGAGCAGGTCGAGCTGCCGCTCGAGCCGATCGAGGATCGCCGGCGGGGAGAGCACCTTGGAGCGGGCCGCGGCGAGCTCGATCGCCAGCGGCAGCCCGTCGAGCCGCTCGCAGATGCGATCGACGCACTCCTCGTCCTCGGCCGTGAACGAGAGCCGCGGATCGACCGCGCGCGCCCGGGCCACGAACAGCTCGCGCGCCGGCTCGCCGGCCAGCGGCGGCACGGGCAGCTCGTGCTCGCCCGCCACCCGCAGCGGCGCGCGGCTGGTGGCCACGAGCTTGGAGCCCGCCGAGGCCGCGAGCAGCTCGCTGAGCTCCGGCGCGGCGTCGACCACCTGCTCGAGGTTGTCGGCGACGAGCAGCAGCTCGCGCCCGGCGAGGAAGCCCGCGATGCAGTCGTCCTCCGGGATCTCCAGCGCGCGGGCTATCTCGGGCAGCACGCGCCCGGGCTCG
Source organism: uncultured Solirubrobacteraceae bacterium (assembly GCA_963835525.1). Classification (GTDB taxonomy): domain Bacteria; phylum Actinomycetota; class Thermoleophilia; order Solirubrobacterales; family Solirubrobacteraceae; genus DASSUW01. The sequence continues at coordinate 539,078 of CAWIFM010000003.1, read as the reverse complement.
TCGATCGCACCCAGCGGCACAAAGCACGGGCCGTCCGCGAACCGGCCCGACTCGCGGCGCGCCAGCTCGAGCGCCAGGCGGGTCTTGCCGATCCCGCCCGGACCGGTGAGGGTGATCACCCGCACGTCCGGATCGGCGAGCAGGGCCGCCGCGGCGTCGAGGTCGGCCTCGCGGCCGATCAGCGGGTCGGCCGGCGCCGGCAGGGGCGGCACGGAAACCGCTCGCGGCCGCCGTCGCTCGGCCAGCAGCAGGTCCAGCCCCGGATCCTGGGCCAGCACGGCGCTCTCGAGCTGCTGGAGCTCGCGGCCGGGCTCGAGCCCCAGATCCTCGACCAGCGTGCGCCGGGCGTGGCGGAAGGCGTCGAGCGCCTCGGCCTGGCGGCCGGACCGGTAGAGGGCGAGCATCAGCTGCGCATGCAGCCGCTCGCGGTACGGGTGCTCGGCCACGAGCGCCTGCAGCTCCCCGGCCACCGCGACGTGCTCGCCCAGCTCGAGCTCGAGGGCGATGCGCTCCTCGAGAGCGGCCACCTGCAGCTCGGCGAGCCGGGACGCCTCGGTCGCGGCGAGGCCGCGCAACGGCACGTCCTCGAGCGGCCGGCCGCGGAAGAGGGCGAGCGCCTCGCGCCAGAGCCCGGCGGCGACCTGGGGATCGCCGTCGCGACCGGCCGCGCGGGCGCGCTCGCTCAGCGCCTCGAAGCGCGCCAGGTCGAGCTGCTCGGACTCGATCCGAATGGCGTAGCCGGACGGGCGCGTGACGATCGGCTGCTCGGGCCCGAGCGCGCTGCGCAGCTTCGACAGATGCACCTGCACGGCCTTGGCGGCGGTGGCCGGCGGATCGTTGCCCCACAGCTCGTCGACGAGCCGGGCGGCCGACACCGAGTCGTCCCGGTAGGCCAGCAACAGGACGGCCAGCAACACGCGCTGCTTCGGCGCCTTCAGCTCGATCGGGCCCTGCGGCCCGCTCACGTTCAGCGGTCCGAGAACCGCGTAGTCCAACGCTTTACCCACGCGTAACCGGGACGTAGCCAGGGTCGCGAACCATACCCGCCGTGCCCCGCCCCGACCTCATCAAGAACTGAATGCGCAGCATCGTCGACCTCTGGCGCACCGAGCGTCGCTCCCGCTGGTTCTTCGCGGCCCACCTCCAGGGCGCGCTGGGCGTCGGCGTGGGCTACGTGGCCCTGATGGTCTTCGCCTACGAGCGCATCGGCTCGGCATGGGCGGCGACCGCGGTGCTGCTGGCCGACCTGCTGCCTTCGATGCTCCTCGGGGCCTTCGTGGGCGCCCTCGCCGACCGCACGAGCCACCGCGGCTGCGCGATCGCCGCCGACGTGGTCCGCGCGGTCGCGATCGGTGGCCTCCTGCTGGCCGACGGCATCGTCGCCATGATGGCGCTCGCGGTCGTGCTCGGCATGGGCAACGCCTTGTTCCGGCCGGCAACCTCGGCGCTGCTGCCGGCGATCGTGAGCCCGGAGCGGCTCACGTCCGCCAACGCGCTGTACGGCGCCTCGCGCGACGCCGGCCATCTGCTGGGTCCCGCCTTCGCGGCGGGCATTCTGCTCCTCACCGGGCCTGGAGGGCCCGAGATCCTGCTCGCGATCAACGCGGCAACCTTCATCGTCTCGGCGCTGCTGTTGACCCGCCTTCGCGGCGTGGCGCAGCCCACCGAGGCGTCTGGCGAGTCACTGCTGTCCGACACCCGCGCCGGCATCCGCGCCGTCCTTGGCGACCGGATCACCCGCACACTGATGTGCACCTCCGGCGCGGTGGTGATGGTGGCAGGCACCATGAACGTGGCCGAGCTCGTCCTCGCACAGCGAGAGCTCGGCGCGGGCAGCAGTGGTTTCGCCCTTCTCATCTGCGCTTACGGATGCGGCCTCATCGGCGGGTCGCTGCTGGGAGCGAGCGACACCGACGAGGACGGCCTGCGCCGCCGGTACCTGCTGGGTCTCGGCGTGCTCGGGATCGGCCTCGTCGGCTCGTCGCTGGCGCCGGCCCTCGCCCTGGCGATGGCCACCTTCGCGGTCAGCGGCCTGGGCAACGGCCTGTTCGTGGTCAGCGACCGGGTCCTGCTCCAGCGGATCGTTCCCGAGCGCCTCCACGGCCGCGCCTTCGGCCTGCTCGACACCGTCGACTCCTGGGGCTTCGGCTGCGCCCTCCTCGCCGGCGGCGCGCTCGCGAGCGCGTACGGCGGCCGCACCACCTTCGCACTCGCCGGCGTCGGCACGCTGCTGGTCTGGCTTGCCGCCGCCCGCGTGCTGCGCCGCACCCATCCGATCCTTCGACCCGCACTCGCCACCGGCGCGTGAGGGGAGTCTTGAAAGTGAGAAAGGAGCCCTCCATGCCGTACATCCGCAAGTAGTCACAAGCCTGCACGGAAGCGGGAAACAGAGAGCCCGTCCCCCTTGGGGCGGGCTCTCCCGCGTTCTAGGCGCCCACGCGGTCGGGAAAGGGGCCATACTCGCTCAGAGGATTCGAGCCATGAGCATCTCCCAACGGCTCGGTGACGTCGTCGCCGAGCGCGCGAGTCGTTCTTTCGTGGGCCGCGAAGAGGAGTTGGCGATGCTCGAGGACCTCGTCGGTCCGGCCGGGGACGCGTCCGTCGTGCACGTCCATGGCGACGCCGGAATCGGCAAGTCGGCGCTCGTCGCCGGCCTCCTCGCTCGCCTGGAGATGACCGGCCCCGCGACCGTCGCGCTCGACTGCCGGTCGATCGAACCGACTGAGCGAGGCCTCCTGGAGGCGCTTGCGATCGTGTCGGACAGCGAAGCGCACGACATCGACGCGATCGTCGCCCGGCTCGGCTCGCTTGGCGGGACAGTCGTCGTCACGCTCGACCACTTCGAGGTGTTCCGCCTCATGGACACGTGGCTGCGCCAGGTGCTCGTGCCCGCGCTGGACGAGCATGTGCGGGTCCTCCTGGTGGGTCGAGAAGCGCCGGTGGGCGCGTGGTTCGGCGCCGGCTGGGACGGCCTCTTCCACAGCGTGGCGCTCGGCCCGCTGGTCGACGCCGAGGCCGAGCTCCTCCTCACGGCCCGGGGCCACCCGCCCGACGAGGCCCGGCGGCTGAACCGGATCGCGCGCGGTCACCCGCTGGCCCTCACGCTGGCCTCCGCCGCGGCCCGGGAACGGCCGGATCTCGTGCTCGAGGAGGCCGCAACGACGCGCGTCGTGACCGAGCTGACGCGGATCTACCTGGAGGACGTTCCCGATCCACTGACCCGGCGGGCGCTCGAGGCGGCCTCCGTCATCCGCCGCGTGACCCAGCCCCTGCTCGGCGCGATGCTCCCGGAGTCCGCGTCGCAGGACGCGTTCGACCGCCTGCTCACCCTGCCGTTCATCGACGTCGCAAGCGACGGCGTCCTGCTGCACGACGCCGTGCGCGAGCCGATCTCATCGTTCCTGCGCTCGACCGACCCGAGCCGGCATCGCGACTACCGCAGGGCGGCCTGGCGGCGGCTTCGCAGCGAGGTGCGGGAAGCGGCGCCCGCGGAGCTGTGGCGATACACGGCGGACATGCTCTACCTGATCGCGAACCCCGTGGTCCGCGAGGCCTTCTTCCCGAGTGGCGCACAGCCGCTCGTGGTCGAGCCGGCCCGAAGCGAAGACGCCGCGGCGATGTTCGCGATCGCGGCACGCCACGACGGTCCGGAGGCCGTCGCGCAGCTGGAGGGCTGGTGGGCGGCAGCGCCGAGCACGTTCTCGGCCGTCCGCGACCGCGACGGCACGGTGCGGGCGTTCTTCGTCCTGCTCGACAGCCGGACGATCCTGCCGCCCGATCCGATGGGTGACCCCGTGGCGGGGGCCTGGCGTCGCCACCTGCGCGATCACCCGCTGCCGCAGGGACAGCTCGCGCTGGGGCTGCGGCGCTGGCTCGACGTCGACTGCGGCGAGGGGCCCGGGCCGGCACAGGCCGCCTGCTGGCTCGACGTCAAGCGCACCTACATGGCCATGCGGCCCGCTCTGCGGCGCATGTACGTCACCGTCAACGATGCGGCGACCTACCTCCCGGTCGTCGAGCGGCTCGGATTCCGGCCGCTGCCCGTCCCGCTCGGCCCGCGCGGGCGCGAGGACGCCGGGTGGGCGGCGCCCGTCGATCTCGACGACCGCCGCTACGCGAGCGTCGTGCTCGACTTCGGCGCGGGCTCGGTCGACGGCTGGCTGGCGCGCCTCGTGGCGGCCGAGCTCGGGCTCGACGACGACGCCCCGCTTGACGAGAGCGCGCGCGAGTTGACCGTCGGTGGCCGGCGCGTCGCCCTCACCCCGCTCGAGTTCGGCGTCCTGCGCCACCTCGACGTGGCAGCCGGCCGGACCGTCTCGCGGCCCGAGCTGCTCAGCGAGGTGTGGGGCTACGAGTTCGCCGGCGGGAGCAACGTCGTCGATGCCGCCGTGCGCTCGCTTCGCCACAAGCTCGGCGATGCCGCGGTGGTCGTCGAGACGGTGCGCGGCGCCGGCTACCGCGTGCCCGAGGAGTGGCGCACGCTCGTCGCGTAGCCGACGAAGTTTCATCGAGTCTTCATCGAGGTGCCCCGGCACCGCCTTAGCGTGGCCCGATCGTGTGTGACGACGAGAGGAAGCCATGAGGAAGAGGACCGCAGCCCTGCTCGTGTGCGGAGCGCTCGCCCCCGGCGTTGCCGGCGTGGCGCTGGCGACGCCGCCCAGCGGACTCACCTCCGAGCTGCTCGCGCGCGGCGCCGCCGGCCAGTTCCGGATCCACGACGAGAGCATGGGCCTGAAGATGGAGGCCAGACGGGACACCGACGTCGCGGTCGTGAAGGCGACGCTCGCCGTTGGCGGCACGACGGGCTGGCACGGCCATCCGGGCCCGTCGATCGTGATCGTGAAGACCGGAACGCTCACCATGCGCGAGGGGGGCCACGGGCACCACCACGGGCACTCTCACGGCGGATGGCGGCGGTGCTCGGAGCAGGAGTTCGGAGCCGGAACGTCGTTCGTGCACCCCGAGCACGAGCACGAGTTCGTCAACGACTCGGGCGTGGCGGTCGAGTTCTACGTGGTCTATCTCGTCCCCGCCGGCGCGACGCCGTTGCTCAATGACGTCGCGACGCCGCCGCGGGAGTGCTCATGACCCGGCTCGCCCCGCTCCTGGTGATCGGCGCGCTGTCGAGCGCCCTGGCAGCCTGCGGCGACAGCGAGGAGCCCACCGGCGCCGCGGCCCGGAAGGCGCCCGCAGCTTCGGCGACGGCCGTCGCCGCCGAAGGCGAGCTGGGGCGCCCCACCGCCGTGCCGGCTCAGGCCAACCTCTACGGGGCCGGCCTCGATCAGCCGCCCGCCCCGGGCTCGGGCGGCCCCGGCGTGCCGCCGCCGTCCTGGCGACTGCCGGACGGCGTGCGGCGCGTGGTGACCTTCCCGAGCGCGACGGGCCGTGTGACCCCGATCGCAGGCAACGCTCCCGAGAACGGCCCCGAAGGGGACCACCAGGTGGGCGGGACCGACGTCGAGTCGTTCGGCGGGATCTCGGGCATCGTCCACCACCGCAACGGGATGTTCCTCGCCGGCGTGTTCCTGACGGACGATCCGCCGTCCGGGCCGGCCCCGAAGCGACTGGACTTCACCAAGCACGAGCAATTCGACTCGCTTTCGCCCCGTCTGGCCCAGACGTTCCTGATCGGGGACGGGAAGGGCCGCGCGTATGACGTCCCGAAGGGCGCGACCCGCCTGTTCCTCGGCTTCGCCGACGGCTACTACTACACGGGCCCGCCCGGGTGGTACGGAAACAACGCGGGTGAGCTCACCGTCACCGTGGACATGGCTCCGCGCTAGTCACGGCCGCCCTGGCAGCGGTGGCGTGCCTTGAAGAAGCGATAGTCCGCCGTGTAGGCGACCTCCTTGACCGTCCCGGCCGATCTGGCGTTGCAGTCGGCCGCGGGCGGGACGAGGCCGCCGGTCGTGTTCACGCGCTGGATGTACGTGGTCCTGCCGAGGCGTCCGGGAGTGGTGGAGGTGGCGGAGAGGAGCAGCCAGTCGATCGCGGACGCGTCGACGTTGACTCCGCTCACGCGGGCGGCGACGACCTTGCTGGCGTCCTTCGTCTGCCACGTCGGCCCGGCGAAGTGGGTGCCGATCCGCCTGCCGCGGTCGTAGAGGTCGGCGCGCGGGCCGGAGAGGGTCCACATCTGGCCGTCGCACGAGTAGATCTGCACGCCGACGGCGTGGGCCTCGAGGTACAGCTCGTTGCCCTTGGGCACGGCGATCGCGCCGGGAACGCCGTTCGCTGAAGCCGGCTGGGTGATGAGCAGCGTCGCTGCCGCGATCAGAGCGCCTGCGCAGAGCAGGCGGGCGAGAGACGTCATGTCTACCTCCTGGGGAGTGGGGAGCGCGCGCATGCTCGCCGAGCCGACAGCCCTCCGCAACGCGAGACTTTTCGCCCGCCGACCCGAGGAATTCGGCTTAGGATCGCCCCGGATGGAGTTGCTCGAGCGCGACACGGCGGTGGCGGCGGTGGAGGCCGCGCTGGCCGAGACCGGGCGGGTCGTGCTGGTCACGGGCGAGGCGGGGATCGGCAAGACGTCGCTCGTCACGCAGGTCGCGCAGGGCCGGCGGTTCCTGTGGGGCGTCTGCGACCCGCTGCTCACCCCGCGCGCGCTCGGCCCCATCCACGACATCGCTCGCGAGGCCGGGATCGAGCTGCCCTCCGGGCGCGAGGAGGTGTTCGCGGCGCTGCTCGGCGTGCTCGACGGGTCGGTGATGGTGGTGGAGGACCTGCACTGGGTCGACGAGGCCAGCCTCGACGCCATCGCGGTCGTCGGCCGCCGCATCGCGCGCACGACGGGGACGCTGATCCTCACCTACCGCAGCGACGAGATCGAGCTGCGGCCGGAGGTCGCGTCGGTGCTGGGCGCGCTGCCCGCGGACGCGGTCCGCCGCGTACAGCTCGCCCCGCTCTCCCCCGAGGCCGTCGAGCAGCTCGCGCGGCGGGCCGGGCGCAGCTCTGCCCGGCTGCACGCCACCACCGCCGGCAACCCGTTCTTCGTCAACGAGGTGCTCAACTCGATGTCGCCCGGCGTGCCGCCGTCGGTGCGCGACGTGATCGCACTGCGGCTCTCGCGCCTGAGCGACCCCGCCCGCGCCATCGTCGAGCTCGCCTCGGTCGTGCCCACGCGGACCGAGCTGTGGCTCGTCCCCGACCCCTCCGCGCTCGAGGAGACGGTGGCCGCCGGCCTCCTCCGCGTCACCGGCGAGGCGGTCGCCTTCAAGCACGAGCTCGCGCGCGCGGCGGTCACCGCCGGTCTCGGCGACGCCCGCCGGCGAGAGCTCGAGCGGCTCGCGCTGGACACGCTCGCCGCGCGCGAGGACGTCGACGCGGCCCGGCTCGCGCACCACGCCCGCGGCACCGGCGACCCCGAAGCGATCCTGCGCCACGCCGGCGAGGCCGCCCGCGCCGCCGCGGCGATCGGCGCCCATCGCGAGGCGCTCGATCACGGCGAGGCCGCGCTCGCCGCCGCGACGACGCTGGGCGCGGACCGCTCGGCGCTGCTCGCCCTCGTCTCGATCGAGGCCAACCTGTGCGGCCGCCTCCAGCGGGCGCTGAGCGCCCGGCGCGAGGAGCTGGCGCTGCACGAGGCGGCCGGACGCCGGGCGGAGACGGGCGACAGCCTGCGCTGGCTGTCGCGCCTGGAGTGGTGGACGGGCGACAGCGCGGCGGCCGCGGCCGCCGGGCAGCGGGCGATCGAGGTGCTCGAGCCGCTCGGGCGCGACTCGCGGCTCGGCATGGCCTACGCCTCGCTGTCGGCGCTGCACATGCTGGGCTGGCGCAACGACAAGGCGATCGAGGTCGGCCGGCAGGCGATCGCGCTGGCGACCGAGATCGGCGACGACGAGGTCCACGCCTTCGCGCTGGCCAACGTCGGCAGCGCCATGGTGTGGGAGGAGGGCATGGAGGTGGCGCGCGCGACGCTCGAGCAGGCGATCGCCATCGCGGACGCGGCCGGCCTGCACGAGCACGCCGCGCGCGCCCTGCACAACCTCGCGGTCTACGGGCTCGAGCCCGGCGAGCCCGACGACGAGCCGCTGATCGAGCGCGCCATCGCCTACGCGCGAGACCACGAGCTCGCCGGCCACGAGGCGGGGGGCTTCGGCCTGCGCGCCCGCTGCCGCTTCCACCGCGGGGACTGGGCGCGAGCCGAGGCCGACGCCCGGCTCTCGCTCGAAATGATCGACGCCAAGAGCATCGCCGCGACCTGGTCCCGCCTCGTGCTCGGGCAGATCCAGTCGCGCCGGGGCGAGGCCGTGGCGCGCGCGACGCTGGACGACGCCTGGGACCGCGTGCAGAAGGGGGAGCTCCAGCGCCTCGCCCCCGCGGCCGCCGCGAGGCTCGAGCACATGTGGCTGACGGGCGACGAGGTCCCGGTCGATGAGGCGCTCGCGATCTACGCCCGGGTCCTCGAGCGGGGCGATCGCTGGAACGTCGGCCGGCTGGCGTTCGGGCTCTGGCGCGTCGGCGCCCTCGAGGACATCCCGCAACGGGCGGCCGAGCCCCTCCGGCACGCGATCGACGGTGACTGGCGGCGCGCGGCGGCCTTCTGGACCGAGCACGAGCACCCGTACGACGCCGCGGAGGCGCTCAGCCTGGCCGATGACGACGACGCGCTGCTGGAAGCGCTGGCCGTCTTCGACGGGCTCGGCGCGGCCGCGAGCGCCGCGCACGTGCGGCGCCGCCTGCGCGAACGCGGCGTGAGCCCGCCGCGCGGCCCGCGGCCGGCGACGCGCGAGCTGCCGCACGGGCTGACGCCACGCCAGCTCGAGGTGCTCGGCCTGATCGCCACCGGCGCGACCAACGCGGAGATCGCGGAGCGGCTCGTGGTGTCGACGCGGACGGTCGACCACCACGTGTCAGCCGTGCTCTCCAAGCTGGGGGTCGCATCGCGGCGCGAGGCGGCCGCCGCCGCGCACGAGCTCGGCGTCCGAGCCTAGGCACGCCCGCGGGCCAAGATAGGCACCCCCACCGATGCGGCGCCCCGCAGGGCCTCCTTAGGCTCGCGGTCGCGATGGCCGACCCCCCGCTCACCTCCGCCGTGCTGACCACGCTCGCCATGAAGATGGCGATGGCCGGCGAGCCGGCCGAGCGCGCCGCGCAGGTGGCGGAGCGAGCGCTCGCCGGCATGCACGCCGCCGCGCCCGAGGGCTGGCCGTGGTCCGAGGCCGTCCGCGTGCTGGTCGTGACCGAGCGCTACGACGTCGCGCTGCGCGAGCTGCGGCGCGCGCTCCGGCACGGCGCGCGCGCCGACGCCCTCGCGCTGAGCGCCAGCCTCCACCTGCGGATCGGCGACCTCCGCCGTGCGCTGGAGGACGCCCGCGCGCTCGCCGCGGCGTCCGCGCAGCCGGCGGCGCAGGGCTGCGCCGTGGCGCGCCTGGCCGAGGCGCTGATCGAGCGCGGCGACCACTCGGAGGCCGCGCGGCTCTTCGAGGACGGTCCCTTCGCGGCATCAGCCGGTGCGCTGCCGGCGGCCTACGCGGCCGAGTTCGTGCTGCTTGCCCGCGGCCGGCTGCGACTCGAGGAGGGCCACATCGACGACGCGATCGAGGACCTCGGCGAATGCGGCCGCCGCGCCGAGGCGACCGGCCACATGAGTCCCGCCGCGCTCCCGTGGCGCTCGCAGCTCGCCTATGCGCTGCTCGAGCACGGCGACACTCGGTCGGCGACGCGCCTGGCCGCGGACGAGCTCGAGCGCGCGCGTGCCTGCGGCGCGCCCCGCGCGCTCGGCGTGGCGCTCTGCGCCGCGGCGCGCACGCGGGGCGACGAGCTGCGGCTCCTGCGCGAGGCCGTCGCGGTCCTCGACGAGTCCCCCGCCGTGGTCGAGCGCGCCCGCGCCGGCGTGCTGCTCGGCAGCGCGCTGCGCCGCGCCGGGCGGCCGCTCGACGCCCGCGACCCGCTGCGGTCCGCGCTCGACCTCGCCCACCGCTGCGGCGCCCGTCCGCTGGAGGAGCGCGCGCTGGCCGAGCTGCGCGCCACGGGCGCGCGCCCGCGCCGGCGGCTCACGAGCGGCGCCGGCGCCCTGACCCCGAGCGAGCGCCGCATCGCCGAGCTCGCCGCCTCCGGCCACAAGAACCGCGAGATCGCCGACACGCAGTACCTCACGCTGGCCACCGTCGAGTACCACCTGCGCCACGCGTACCGCAAGCTCGGCATCGCCTCGCGCGCCGGTCTCGGCGCTGCGCTCGAAGCTTGCTGAACGGCCTACGATGGACGGGCCATGTTGCTCGTCGCCGTGGCCGCCGCGCTTCTCGCCGCCTCGCCGGCGCCGCGCTGCGACGGGGAGCTCGCGGGCTACCACGTGAAGGGCAAGGCGCTCCACGGCGACGTCGACGGCGACGGCAGGACGGATCGCGTCACCCTCCGGGTCGACCGCCGGCGCCCGCGCGCATGCCGGCACGTGGTGGTGGTCGGGAAGGTCGCCGCGCCGGTGAAGCCGCTGCCGTGGCCCGGCACGGCGCCGCGCCTGCTGCTGCTCGCGGAGATCGACGCCCGCGCGGGCGTCGAGCCCGTCGTGACGCTGTCGCCGGCCAACGTCTACCGGCCGGGCGCGGTGTTCGCCGCCCGCGGAGACGAATTGGTCCGGTTGCGGCTGGGGCGCAGCAACCTCTTCCCGCTCGACGACGAGTTCCCGACCGAGACCGACTGCACAGGTGACCCCGGGGAGATCGAGGTCATCACCAGCCAGGTCGCCGAGGACGACTCGTACTGGGACGTGACGCGATCCATCTATCGCGCACGCGTGAGGCGCTTCAGGCGGGTGAGCCGGGAGCATTTCCAGTCGCCGGTCGGCACCGAGCTCACCGGCAAGGCCTTTCGCAGCTGCTCAAGTCGCGCGCAGTAGCGGCCGAACCGTTGGTGATGTCCGCAATCGAGGTTCATCGGGCGCTCGATCGCGCGCGTGAGCTGCACCACGAAGACAAGGACGGCGCCGAGGCCGAGGCGATTCGCTGCCACGAGATCGGGCGCACGCTCGACGACCCGGCGCTGCGCGGCCGCGCGCTCGTCCTGCAGGCGGCGATCGCGCTCCAGCGCGGCGACCTGCACGGCGCCGTCGAGCTGATCTCCGAGGCCGAGCCGCTCGCGCGCGAGGACGCGGTCCGCAGCGAGCTGGCCGCCGTCAAGGGACAGCTCAACTTCTTCGCCGGCTCGTACGCCGAGTCGCTCGCCCAGGCCGAGCGGGCGATCGAGCTCGCCGACCGGATCGGCACGCTCGAGCTGCGGCTGTTCGCGCGCCGCCAGGCCTGCGTGGTGTTCGGCAACATCGGCGTCAGCGACTGGCACGCCCGGCTCCACGAGGTTCTCCAGCTGGCGATCGAGGCCGGCAACCCGTGGGAGGAGGCGATGTCGCGCAACGACCTCGCCCACTACACGATGGAGCAGGGCGACCTCGCGGGCGCCGAGGCGCAGATCGGGGACGCGATGGCGGCGGCGGTGTCGCTGTCGCACAACCGCTTCGCGCTCGCCGTCCTCGGCTGCACGCGCTCCGAGGTGCGGCTGCGCGCGGGCCGCGCCGGCGAGGCGCTCGAGGACGCCCAGCGGTCGATCGAGCTGCTGACCCGCAGCGGCGACCCGAATCCCTACCTGCTGGCCATGACCGTGGTGGTCGAGGTCCAGGCGCTGCTCGCGCTCGGCCGCCTCGACGAGGCCGAGAGCTCCGGGCAGCGTGCGGTCGCGCGGCTCGGCGAGCGCGTCCCGCAGGCGCGCAGCATGATCCTCAGCACGGTCGCCGCCGCGCTCCACGAGGCCGGCCGCGACCGCGAGGCCTACCGCGTCCTCACGCAGAGCGTCGAGGTCGAGCGTGCCGCCTTCCAGGAGCTCTCCGCGCTGCAGCGCGGGCTCGATCGCGCGACGCACGAGACGCGCGCGGCGCGCAGCCAGAGCGACGCGCTGGCCGCCAAGAACCGCGAGCTCGAGCAGGTGGTGCGCGAGCTCGGCGAGGCGCGGGCCGCGCTCGAGCAGCAGGCCGAACGCGACTACCTGACCGGCCTGCACAACCGCCGCTACCTCGCGCGCGAGCTCGGCCGGCACGCGGCGGCGCCCGACGCCGGCCCGTTCAGCCTCGCCGTGCTCGACCTCGACCACTTCAAGCAGGTCAACGACCGCTTCGGGCACGAGGCCGGCGACCAGGTGCTGATGCGCGTGGCCGCGCTGCTGCTCGGCGGCGTGCGCGGCCAGGACGTGGTGGTGCGGACCGGCGGCGAGGAGTTCGTCCTGCTGATGCCGCAGACCGACGCGAGCGCCGCCGAGGCGTGTTGCCAGCGCGTCCGCCACGCGATCCGCGACGAGCCGTGGGGAGCGATCGCGCCGGGCCTGTCGCTCACCGTCAGCGCCGGCGTCGCCACCGCGGACGACGCCTCCGATCTCCACTCGCTCGCCGAGCTCGCCGACCGGCGGCTCTACATGGCCAAGCGCACGGGCCGGGACCGCGTCGTCGTCTAGATGATTGATCCGCGGCCCGCGTGCCCGCATGGCCGCGTACCGTGGATGCCGGGCGGTACCCGTGCGATCGGCACAGTGGCGGAGCCACGGGCCGATTCAGCGGGTGCCGATCCGGCGCCGCGGGACGCGGTCAGGCGGGTGCGTGGGTCGCGGCATCAGTCATCTCGGAATGAGACCATCTGCGGATGGCACTCTCCGACGATCAGCTGCTCGACTTCGACGCAGGCCAGTACGCCTCCTATGACGAGTCCAAGGCGCGGGGTGCGCTGGCCGGCGAGCACGGTGACTCCTACCGCGCGCAGCTCGTAGCCGCCCGCTGGATCGAGGGCTGGCGTCGTCGCACGCTCGCCGAGGAGCCCTCCGGCTCCGAGGACTGGGTGAAGGGCTGGGACGAGGGACTCAGCGAGGTCGTCGCCCACCTGCGCCAGGGCGACCTGATCCCGGGCGGCATCCTCTACACCGACGCGACCGGCGGCTGGGACGATCCTCGCTAGAGGAAGCTGAGCGCGCTCTCCTCGCCCGCCCGCAGGCGGGCCAGATGCTCGTCGTAGTCGAGCCGTGAGAACAGGCTCTCGCCGGCCTGGATCGAAGCGAGCATCGACGCCTCCATGGCCTGCAGCGCCTCGGCGGCGTCGAGCACGGCCGCCAGCTCGTCCGGCGAGCCGACGACGATCCCGTCGTCGTCGCCGACCACCACGTCGCCCGGCGCGACCTCGACGCCGCCGCAGCGCACGATCGCCGGCTCGCCCGGCACGGCCTTGGCGCCGTGAGCGCGCGGGCAGACGCCGCGCGCGTAGAACGGCAGCGCGAGCTCGCGCAGCTGGTTGGTGTCACGGCACGCGCCGTCGATGACGATGCCGGCGAGGCCGCGGCGCAGCGCCTCGTTGCCGAACAGCTCGCCGGCCAGCGCGCGGTCCGTGCCGCCGCCGTCGACCACCAGCACGTCGCCCGCGCCGGCGCGCGCGAGGCCGTCGAGCACCGGCATCAGGTCGTCGCCGGCGGCCACGGTGATCGCGCGCCCGACCAGCTTGAGTCCGGTGCGCAGCGGCCGCAGACCGCCGTCCATCACGCGCAGCTGCTTGCCGGCGTCGCTCAGCGTGGTGGTGTCGACCGCCCGCAGGCGTTCAAGGAGGGTCTCCATGACTCGGTAGCTTGTACCTCAGGAGCCATGAGCGTCCAGACCGCCCCACAAACGACCCCCACACGCCGCGCTCGCGCCGGCCGCGTCATCGAGGCCGCCGCGAAGGGCGGGCTGATCGGGACCGTCGCCGCCCTCGCCGCCTGGGTGCTCGCCGGGGCGCTCGCCGCGACCGCGTGGGTCGTGCTCATCGTCGCCACCATCGCGGCCGCCGCCATCCTGCTGTGGCGCGGGTCCATGGCCACCTGGGTCTGGCTGGCGCTGGCCATCGGCTGGGCCGTCGTGCTGATCGAGCGCGAGGTCGTGCAGGACAACGGCGGCCTGTGGGTGGGCGCCGCCGGCTGGCTGGGCGTGATCGTCGGCGCCCGCCGGGCGGGCATCAACCGCTGGATGCTGCCGCTGCTCGCCTATCCCGTCGCACTCGGCGCCATCGTCGTCCTCTCGGGCGAGGACCTCGCCGACCCGTGGGGCTCTTCGTGGCTGTGGGTGCTGGCGATCCTCGGCCCCGTCATCGGGGCACGGACGCTGGTGAAGCCACCCGCCGCTTCTCCCTGACGAAGCACAGCAGCAAGAAGCTGCCGAGGATCAGCCCGGCGTCGAGGAACACGGCCGCCGTCCAGTCGCCGGTGGCGTCGCGCAGCACGCCGCTGATCGCAGGCGAGAGCACCGCGCCCATCTCCGAGATCAGGTTCATCATCCCGAAGGCGGCGCCCAGGAGGGCCGCCTTCGGCACGAGGTCGGCCGCCAGCGCGTGCCACATCGGCTGGAGGGCGTTGAAGAACAGGCTGGTCACGAAGAGCAGCGCGCCGAGCGCCCACAGGGCGTTGCCGCCGGCCGACAGGTAGAAGCCGAAGGCGACGGTGAGCAGGCCCTGGATCAGCGTGAAGCTGACCAGCATCGGCTTGCGCCCGCGACCTGAGCGCTTCTCGCGGTCGCCGAGCCAGCCGCCGAGCGGGAAGCCGATGATGCCGGCCACGCCGAAGAAGGTCGCGGTCAGCGCCGACTCCCAGAAGCCGCCCTTGGCGGCGTCGGCCACGATCGAGACCGACCAGAAGCTGAAGAACCACAGGTTCCAGAGGATCGCGATGCCCGCCAGGTAGATCAGCATCAGGTCGCGGTTCATCAGCACAGGGCCGACGTCGCCGCTCATGCGCACGAAGATGAAGCCGACCAGCGCCAGGGCGAGGCCGAGCTCGAGCAGCGCGACGAGCCACTCCGACAGGCCCGCCTCGGTGGCGACCATGTAGATGGCCATCACCGCGACGAAGAAGACGGCAGCGTAGGCGCCCAGCCGCCCGGCGGCGGGCAGGTAGGCCGGCTTGAAGACGTGCTCGCCGCCCTGGCTGCGGAAGAAGCGGTGCATGCCGAGGCCGATCAGCACGGCGCCCAGGCCGAGCGCGAGGAACGGCATCCGCCACGCGTCGTCGGCGCCGAACACCGAGCTGCCGAGGTCGATGAGCGGCGCCGCCAGCAGCATCGCCAGCGTGATGCCGATCGCCAGCCCGGTGATCACCACGCCCATACCGAGGCTGCGCTTCTCCTCCGGCGTCTGCTCGGCGATCAGGCTGCGGTCGTTTGAGTAGAAGAGGCCCGCGCCGAGGCCGGTGATCACGCGCAGCGCGACGAAGCCGATCAGGGCGGTCATGACGCCGCTGAGCAGCGTCGCCACGCCGGCCCAGACGATCGCGATGACGATCACCGTCCGGTGCCCGAGCCGGTCGCCGACGAAGCCGCCGGGGAACTGGGTGAGCATGTAGCCGGCGAACAGGAGGCTGCCGACGAGGCCGCCGAGGGCGAACGGGTTCTGGGTGCCGGCCAGGATCGGCACGTTGGCGTCGATCATGTAGGTGACCACGGGGCCGGTGATCGTGCGGTCCGCGCCGCTCGCCACCCACCCCAGCAGCAGCCAGAACCACAGCTGCTTGTAGCCGGCGTACGGCCTGACCTCGGGCTCTCCCTCACCGCGCGTGAAACGCCCGGTGTGGGTCTGAGTGCGCTGGTCGATGTGGGTCATATCATCTGACACATTGCCCGAGACGGCCGGGTACGACACCTCGACCGTGGGTAGGACCCGGCCATGGAGGCGCGCAGGGGATCGCTCCGCCGGGTCGTCGCAGCGAGCGTGGTCGGCACGTCGCTGGAGTGGTACGACTTCTTCCTCTACGGCACCGCCGCGGCGCTGGTGTTCGGAGAGCTGTTCTTCCCGAACGCCGAGCCGCTCGTCGGCACTCTGCTGGCCTTCGCCACCTATGCCGTCGGCTTCGTGGCGCGGCCCGTGGGCGGTGTGATCGCCGGCCACTTCGGCGACCGCACGGGGCGCCGCAGCGTGCTCGTGGCCACGCTGCTGGTCATGGGCCTGGCCACCTGCGCGATCGGCCTGCTGCCCACCTACGCGGCGATCGGCATCTTTGCGCCGATCCTGCTCGTGGCGCTGCGCTTCGTCCAGGGGCTCGGCCTCGGCGGCGAGTGGGGCGGCGCGGTGCTGATGGTCTCCGAGCACGGCGACCCGCGCCGGCGCGGCCTGTACGCGAGCTGGCCACAGGTCGGCGTCCCGGCCGGCAACCTCATGGCCGCCGGCGTGCTCGCGCTGCTGGCCGCCGTGCTGACCGACGAGGCGTTCAGCGCCTGGGGCTGGCGGGTCCCGTTCCTGCTCAGCGGCGTCCTGGTGCTCGTCGGCCTGTGGATCCGGCTGCGGGTCGAGGAGTCGCCGCTGTTCCAGCAGGTCGAGCAGACCGCCACGCGCGCCCGCGCGCCGCTGGCCGAGGTCCTGCGCGACTACCCGAAGCAGCTGGCGATCGCCTTCGGCGCGCGGATCGGCACCGACGTCGCCTTCTACGTCTTCACGCTCTTCATCCTCACCTACGCCACCGAGCAGGTCGGCCTGGGCAAGGGCACGGCGCTGAACGCGGTGCTGATCGGCTCGGCACTGCAGCTGTTCCTGATCCCGGCGTTCGGGGCGCTGTCCGACCGCGTCGGCCGCCGGCCCGTGTACATGGCGGGCGCGCTCGGCGCCATGGTCTGGGCCTTCGCGTTCTTCCCGCTGCTCGACACCGGCTCGTGGTGGGCGGTCGTGGCGGCGGCCACCGGCGGCCTGGTCTTCCACGCGCTGATGTACGGGCCGCAGGCGGCGTTCATCGCCGAGCTGTTCGACACGCGGGTGCGCTACAGCGGCGCGTCGATGGGCTACCAGGTGGCGGGCATCTTCGGCGGCGCGCTGGCGCCGATCATCGCCACCGCGCTGCTTGCGTGGTCGGGGTCGTGGGTGGCGGTTTCGCTTTACGTGGTGGGTGCTCTGTGCGTCACCGTGGTGGCGCTGCTGGTGGCTCGGGAGACGGCTCGCGAGGATCTCGAGCCGCGTTCGAGCGGCGGTCGCTTCGTTCGCGAGCAGGAGCGCGAGCGAACGTCAACTGCGGCTGGGTAGGGGAGCTGGGGAGGCCGGCGTGGCCGGCTTCCCTCGAAGCCAGATCCGCCCGAATTCGCCGCTTCCCCACCCAGCCGCAGTTGACGTTGTCCCTAACCGACGTACACTGATAGCCGGTTATGAACCACGCGATCATCGGCGCTCCCACGAGCCTGGGCGCCTTCGCCCCCGGCCAGGAGCAGGCGCCACGGGCGCTGCGCGAGGCCGGCCTCACCGCCGACCGCGACTTAGGCGACATCCCGCTGCGCCGCTGGCGGCCCGACCGCGCCAACCGCCGCGCCCAGAACGCCGACGGCGTGGCGCAAGCGGCGCGCGAGGTCGCGGAACGGGTGGAGGCCGCGATCCGCTCCGGCCATGTGCCCGTCGTGCTCGGCGGCGACTGCACGGTGGGCGTCGGCACGCTGGCCGGGGCGCAGGCGGCCGGGCAGCATGTCGGCCTCGTCTACTTCGACATGCATCCCGACCTCAACACGCCGGAGACCGTGGAGACCGGCACGCTGGACTGGATGGGCATGGCGCACATGCTCGGCCTCGCAGACACGCCGCTCACGGAAGTCGCGCGGCTCGACCCCGCCGAAGTGCTCCTCTTCGCGCGGCAGGACGACCAGACGCGCCCGGCCGAGCGCGAGGCGATCGAGCGCCACAACCTCGAGTCGGTCATGGTCGACGAGGTGGCCGCCGACCCGCGCGGGACGGCGAAGCAAGCCACGCAGCGGTTCGAGCGCTACCTCGTGCACTTCGACGTGGACGTGGTCGACTTCGTCGACCTGCCGCTGTCCGAGAACACCGGCCACAACATCGGCCTCCCGTTCGAGACGGCTTGCGCCGCGCTCGAGGTGCTGGTGGGCGGCGCGGGCTTCGCCGGGCTCACGGTGACCGAGCACAACCCGGCGCACGGCGCCGAGGACGGGTCGACGACGAAGGCGCTGGCCGACGCGCTTCAGCGCGCGTTGAGCTGACCGGCCAGCAGGCCGAGCGGGCGGCCCCAGTCCTCGATGGAGGCGGGGGCGGGGATGCCGTAGCCCGAGCCGGCGAGCGAGATGCGGCCGCGCAGCGCCCACTTGGCGAACGTGTCGGCGAAGCGCTCCTCGACGGCCGTGCAGGCGCCGGTGGGCAGCATCGCGGAGTCGCCGCACTCTCCGATGCGCGGGATCTGTGTGTCGAGCTGCTGCACGAGCTCGTCGTCGACGAGTTGGAAGTCGACCACGTGGCCGAGCTCGTGCAGGACCACGACCTCGCGGTCGATCGCCCGCTCGCCGTTGAGGGTCCGCGCGTCGAAGCTCACCACGGCCCGGTCCATCGTCATCTCGGCGAGGCCGATCGCCTCGCCCTGCGGCAGGTCGGTGCGCACCTCGACGAGGCCGTCGATCTCGGCGATCAGGCGCTGGGCCTCGGGCCGCGCCCGCTGGATCGAGGCCAGGATCCACGCCCGGTCCTTCGGCGTGACGTCGGGCGCGAAGCGCAGCGTGGCGGCGCGCGTCTCCGCGCTGATCTTGTTCCCGCCGGTCGCCGCCGCGCCCGCGTCGGGCCACACGCGGACGCCGATCAGGGCGACGATCACCCAGGCGGCGATGACGATGGCTACGCGCATGTCCCGACTACATCGGCGCGCTGCGCAGCAAAGCTGAGCGTCAGGTCCTGCCGGCCTTCTCGCGCTCTTCCTTCGGCACGTCGCGGTACGGAGCCTGGATCTCCTCCTCGGCGCCGGGGACGCCGGCCTCCAGCTCGCGCGCCCGCTCGGTCTCGGCGTTCAGCTCGGCGCCGATCAGGACGGCGATGTTGGTGATCCACATCCAGACGAGGAAGACGATCACGCCGCCGAGCGCCCCGTAGGTCTTGTCGTAGGAGCTGAAGTTGGCCACGTAGAGCGCGAAGCCGGCGGAGGCCAGCACCCACAGGACCACGGCGACCACGCTGCCCGGCGAGATCCAGCGGAAGCCGGCCGGCTTCGCGTTCGGGGCCGACCAGTAGAGGATCGCCAGCATCAGCATCACGACGACGAGCAGCACCGGCCACTTGGCGATGTCCCACACCATCACGGCGGTGTCGCCGAGCCCGACCGCGCTGCCGATGGCCTCGGCCACCGGGCCGGACACGATCAGCGCGAGCACGACCAGCGCCGCCATCAGGACGAGGATCAGCGTCACGAGTATCTGGAGCGGCCGCAGCTTCCAGAACGGGCGGCCCTCCTCGCGCTCGTAGATGGAGTTCGAGGCGCGCATGAAGGCGCCGACGTAGTTCGACGCCGTCCACAGCGCCAGCGCGAGGCCGACGATCAGGCCCAGGAAGGCGGTCGACCGGTTGGCCGAGATCTGCTCGATCGGGCGCGTGACGGTGTCGACCGCCGACTCGGGCCCGAGCTGGGACACGGTGTCGGTGACCACGCGCGTGATCGTCGCCGGGTCGACGACGAGGCCGAGGATCGAGATCATCGCGATGAACGCGGGGAAGATCGAGAGGACCGCGTAGTAGGTGAGCGCGGCGGCCCAGTCAGTCAGGTTGTCGTTCCTGAACTCCGAGACGACGCGCTTGCCGGTGCCGAACCATGAGCGCTTGCTGAGGTCCGTGGGGGTGTCTGGGGCCTTCATACGACGAGCCTTCCCGCCGCTCGGCCGGATCGAACGCTCAGACGCGCGCCAAGTTGGCCGACCAGCCGCCCTCGTACGCGTGGGCGGTCCCATCGGCGACCACCACGATCCGGTCGGCGATGCGGTCGAGGAAGTAGCGATCGTGCGAGACGGCCACGACGGTGCCGTCGTAGTGCTCCAGCGCGTCCTCGAGCACCTCGATCGAGTCGATGTCGAGGTGGTTGGTCGGCTCGTCGAGCAGCAGGCAGTTGGGCGCGTCCTCCATCAGCAGCAGGAAGGCGAGCCGCGTGCGCTCGCCGCCGCTGAGCGTCGAGACCGTCCGCCGCGTCTGCTCGTAGTCGAACAGGAAGCCCATCAGGCGCCGGACCGCGGTGTCCTCGGCCATCGAGCGGCCGGCGCGCAGCACGTCGATCACGGCGACGTCCGGCGGCAGCCCGGCGGCCGCCTGCGACAGATAGCCGACCTCGATCCCGGAGCCGATCCAGCGCTCGCCGCCGGCCGGCGGCAGCGTGCCGCCGAGGGTGCGCAGCAGCGCGGTCTTGCCCGCGCCGTTGGGGCCGACCACGCCCACGCGCTCGCCGCGCGCGACCACCAGCTCGACGTCGAGCAGCACGGGATCGTCGGGATCGAAGGCCACGTCGACGCCCTCGAGCGCGAGCACGCGCTGGCCGCCGCGCACGGCGCTGCGGAAGCCGAGCGCCATCTTGCGCCGCTCGAACACCGGCCGGTCGATCTTCTCCATCCTGTCGATCTGCATCTGCTTCACGCGCGCCTGCCGCGCGGCCCGCTCGTTGACGCGGATGTGGGCCCAGTGGCGGAAGCGGCGGACCGCCTCCTCCAGCCGCGCGATCTCCTTCTGCTGGGTGACGAAGGCCTGTTGCTGACGCGCCAGCTCGAGCTGGCGCGCGACGGCGTAGGCGCTGTAGTCGCCGGGCCAGATCCGGATCCGGCCGCGGTCGAGCTCGGCGATGGCGCCGACGCAGGCGTCGAGCAGGTGGCGGTCGTGCGAGACCATCAGCACGGCGCCGTCGAAGTCGTCGACGATCCGCTCGAGCTGGTCGCGGCGGCGCATGTCGAGGTGCGCCTCGGGCTCGTCGAGCATCAGCACCTGCGGGCGCCGCGCGAGGCAGGCGGCGAGCGAGGCGAGCTTGCGCTGGCCGCCGCTCAGCTCCTCCGTCGTCGCGTCGTCGGGCACCCCGAGCTCGTCGAGCAGGGTGCGTGCCTCTGACTCGGCGCGATCGCCGCCGTGCTCCGCCCATTGCGCGAGCAGCCGCTCCTGGTGGGCGAGCGCGCGGCCGATGGCGTCCAGGTCGGCGGCCAGCCGCGGGTCGGCCAGCCGGCGCTCGACGGCGTGCAGGTCTGCCTCCAGCTCGGCCAGCTCGGGCCGGGCGGCGAGCACCCACGCGAGCGGCGTCCGCTCGTCGCCGGGCACGTGCTGGGGCAGGAAGGCGTGGACGAGGCCGCGGCGGCGCGTGACCGTCCCGTCGTCGGCGTGCTCGAGCCCGGCGAGGATGGCCAGCAGCGTCGACTTGCCGCCGCCGTTGGGGCCCAGCACGCCGATCCGCATCCCGTCCGCGAGCTCGAGGTCGAGCCCGTCGAGCACGAGGCGGCCACCGAAGGACTTCTTGAGGCCACGAGCGGAGAGGAGCGGGACGCTTGCCATCGGGGGCGGGTACCTTCGCAGGCATGCCGCCGACCGTCCACATCGCGCCCGAGCCCGACCCCGAGGTGGAGGCCGCCGTCCGCGAGGCGGGCGGCGCGATCGGCTCGCTCGCCGAGGCGGACGGGCTGGTCTGGGTGGATTCGAACCCGGACGGCTTCCCCGCGGAGCTGCCCGATCGGGTCCGCTGGGTGCAGCTGCCGTCGGCCGGAGTGGAGCTGTGGCTGGACCACATCGACCGCGAGCGGCAGTGGACCTCCGCCGCGCCCGCCTTCGGGCGGGGCGTCGCCGAGCACGCACTGGCCCTGATGCTGGCCGGAACGAGGCGGCTGCACGAGTTCGCGCGGGCGCGGACGTGGTCGCGCCCGGAGATCCACCGGCTCGAGGGCGCGACGGTGGCGATCATCGGGACCGGCAGCATCGGCCGCGCCCTGATCGAGCTGCTCGAGCCCTTCCGGGTCGAGGTCCTGGCGGTGACACGGCGCGGCCGCGACGGCACGCTGCCGATCGACCGCGTCGGCGAGGTCTGGCCGCGGGCGCAGTTCGTGGTCATCGCCGCGCCGGCCACGGCGGCGACGCGCCATCTCGTGGGCGCGGACGAGCTCGCCGCGATGCGTGACGACGCCTGGCTGGTGAACGTGGCGCGCGGGGCGGTGGTCGACACCGACGCGCTTGTGCGCGCGCTGGCCGAGGGCTCGATCGCCGGCGCGGCCCTCGACGTCACCGACCCCGAGCCGCTGCCCGACGGCCACCCGCTGTGGACCGAGCCGCGCGCGCTGATCACGCCGCACGTGGCGAACCCGGACGTCACGCTGATGCGCGACCTGGCCGAGCTCGCCGGCGAGCAGGTGCGGCGGCTCGCGGCCGGCGAGCCGCTGCTGTCGCCGGTGGACCCCGACGCCGGCTACTGACGCGACTCGCCGAGCAGCTGCTCGGCGAAGGCGCGGTCCTCCCAGCCCTGGACCTCGACCTCCTTGCCCTCGGGCATCTTGTAGATCGAGAAGAAGTGCTCGATCTCCTGCCGCAGCTGCGACGGGAGGTCGTCGAGCTCCTCCATGTGGCTCCAGTTGGGGTCCTCGAAGGGCACGCAGAGCAGCTTGTCGTCCTGCCCGGCCTCGTCCTTGGTGCGGAAGACGCCGATCACGCGGACCGGGATCACGCAGCCCGGGAAGGTCGCCGCGGACACGCAGACCATGGCGTCGAGCGGCGTGCCCTTGGGCGAGCGGGTGCCCTGGATGAAGCCATAGTCTGTGGGATACACCACCGAGGAGAAGAGGAAGCGGTCGAGCTTGATGCCTCCCAGCTCCTCGTCCCAGGTGTACTTGTTGCGCGATCCCTTCGGGATCTCGACCAGGCAGTGGACGGGCTCGCCGGTCATGAGCCGGGCGAGCATACCCACCCGGAGGGAGGCGGCATGATCAAGGAGTTCCGCGAGTTCCTGCTGCGAGGGAACGTCGTCGACCTCGCGGTCGCGGTGGTCCTGGGCGCCGCGTTCGGCGCGGTCGTCACGTCGTTCGTGAACGACGTGCTGATGCAGATCGTCGCGATCGTCTTCAGCGAGCCCGACTTCAGCGGCCTCACGATCACGATCAACGACTCGCAGATCCGTTACGGCTCGTTCCTCAACGCCCTGCTCACCTTCGCGATCGTCGGCGCGGCGATCTTCTTCTTCGTCGTCAAGCCGATCAACGCGCTGATGGCGCGGCGCAAGGCCGGGCTCGAGCCGGAGCCCGAGGCGGTGCCGGAGGACGTCGTGCTGCTGGGCGAGATCCGCGACCTGCTGCGGGAGGGCCGCGGTTAGCATCATGGGGTGAGCGCGCTCGCGATCCGCCTGCTGGGACGGCCGGAGATCGAGCGCGACGACGTGGCCGTCGCTCCGCCGCGGGGGCACAAGTCGTGGGCGGTGCTCGCGTACCTGGCGCTGTCCGAGCGGCCGGTCGCGCGCACGCGGCTGGCCGGCCTGATCTTCGGCGACGCGGACGACCCGCGCGGGGCGCTGCGCTGGACGCTCGTGCAGCTTCGCCGGGCGCTCGGCGAGCCGGAGGCGCTGGACGGCGACCCGCTCGAGCTGCGGCTGCCGGCGGGCGCCGCGGTCGACGTGCTGGCGCTCGCGGCCGGCGACCCGGATCCAGGGCTCGTGCGCGGCGAGCTCCTGGAGGGGATCGACCCGGGCGCGGGGCCCGACTTCGACGCTTGGCTGCTGGTGGAGCGCCGGCGCTTCGCGGGCCTCTGCGAGGCCGTGCTCAGGGACGCCGCGCTGGCGAGGCTCGCGGCCGGCGCCCCACTCGAGGCCGCCGGCCTGGCGTCGCGCGCGGTCGAGCTCAACCGCTTCGACGACGGCGCCCACGAGCTGCTCGTGCGCTGCCTGTCGCGGGCGGGCGAGACCGGCGCCGCGCGCGATCACGCCGACGCCTGCGAGGCGCTGTTCCGGCGCGAGCTGGGGCGCGACCCCGATCCGGGCGTGCGCCGCGCGGCCGACGCCGAGCAGGCGCCGCCGGCCGGCGACCGCGCGGCCGCCGTCGGGCAGCTCGACGCGGGGCGCCGGGCGGTCGACGCCGGTGCCGTCGACGCCGGGATCGCGTGCCTGCGCCAGTCCTGCGCCGAGGCGCGCGGGGTCGGCGACCCGGCGCTGCTCGCGCGGGCGCTGGCGGCCCTCGGCGCCGCGCTCGTGCACTCGGTCCGCGGCGGCGACGAGGAGGGAGCGGCGGTGCTGCACGAGGCGCTCGCGCTCGCGGAGGCGGGCGGCGACCGCGAGGTGGAGTGCAAGGTCTGCCGCGAGCTCGGCTTCGTCGCCGGCCAGGCGGCGCGCGGGGTGTCCGCCGGCCGCTGGCTGGCGCGGGCCGGCGGCCTGGCGCAGGACGACCGCGAGCGCGCCGCCATCCTCGGCGTGCGCGGCAAGGCGCTGTCCGACCGGGCGTACTACGAGGCGGCGATCGGGCTGCTCGGCGAGTCGGTCGCGGCCGCGCGACGCTGCGGCGAGGTCCGCCAGGCGGCGTTCTCGCTGGCCATCCTCGGGCGCGCGCTGATGCTGCGCGGGCAGCTGCCCGAGGCCGTCGAGCTGCTCGACGACTCGCTCGCGCTGGTGGCCGAGGAGGGCTGGGTGGCGTTCCAGCCCTTCCCCGAGGCGCTGCGGGCCGAGCTGGCGCTGCGCCAGGGCGACCTCGACCACGCGGTGGCGCTGCTCGACCACGCGTTCGCGCTCGGCTGCCGGATCGGCGACCCCTGCTGGGAGGCGATCTCCGCCCGCGCGCGCGGGCTCGTGCACGAGGCGGCGGGCGAGCGCACGGCCGCGCTCGCCCGGCTGCGCGACGGCGCCGACCGCGCCGTGCGGGTCGGTGGCCCCTACGTCTGGATGCGCGCGTACTGCCTGGAGGCGCTTGCCGGCGTGGCGATCGCCGACGCGACGCCCGACGCGCGTGAGCGCGTGGCTGAGCTCGAGCGCGTCGCCGCCCGCGGCCATCTGCGCGAGCTCGTCGTGCGCGCCGCGCTGCACCGCGCGCGGCTCGGCGACTCGAGCGGGGTCGAGTCCGCGCGGCAGCTCGGCGAGGCGATCGACAACCCCGTGCTGCACGCCGAGCTGGCCGCCGCCGTCTGATCACACGCGCCGTCACACGGCGCGGTGGTGTGCTGGCGCCATGAACCCCCATACGCTTCCGCAGCTGGACGCCAGCTCGCTGGTCGACGGCCGGCGGCTCGAGGCCGCCGTCAAGGGCATGTACCGCGACGTGGCGGCCGGCGACACCGAGCTGCACTTCGAGATCGGCCGGCCGCTGGCGGAGCATCTCGGCTACGACCCGTCGCTCCTCGACGCCATCCCCGCCGAGACCGTGGCTTCCTTCGCGGGGGTCGGCCATCACCTCGACCTCGCCGGCCTGCGGCCGGGCGAGACGGTGCTCGACCTCGGCTCGGGCTCGGGCACCGACATCTTCTGCGCCGCCGTGCTGGTCGAGGAGAGCGGGCGCGTGGTCGGTGTCGACATGACCGACGCGCAACTGGCCAAGGCCGGCTACTTCTGCGGCCGCTTCCAGCAGGTCGAGCTCGTCCAGTCGCGGATCGAGGAGCTCCCGTTCGACGACAAGAGCTTCGACGTCGTCATGTCGAACGGCGTCATCAACCTCTCGCTGCTCAAGGGCCGCGTGTTCGCCGAGGCCGCGCGCGTCCTGCGACACGGCGGACGGCTGGCGATCTCCGACATCGTCAGCGGCCGCGCGCTCAAGGAGCGCACGCGCCGCAACGTCGAGCTGTGGGCCGCCTGCATCGCCGGGGCGATCCCGCGCGGCAGCTACCTGGATGCGCTCGAGGCGAACGGCTTCGAGCTGGAGGAGATCCGCGTCAACGACTACCGCTTCCTCTCCGAGCGCGCGCTCGACGCCTGCAGCACCTACGACGTCGAGAGCATCTCGCTGCTCGCCACGAAGCGAACCTAGGGCACCTGGCCGTCGCGGCCGACGTAGCCGCCCTGGCCGCCGACGCAGAGGTAGATCGCCTCGTCGGTGTCCGACGTGTTGCGCAGCGCACGCACGGTCGGGGCGTCGACGCGCGCCAGGCCGCCGGGGCCGAGTGTGTGCGTGGCGCCGTCGAGGTCGAACTCGATCTCGCCGCGGAGCACCATGTAGAGCTCCTGCTGGCGCTCGTGATAGTGGCGGCGGCTCGTGTAGCCCGGCGGGAGCACGACGCCGTTGACGCCGAACTCCGTCACGTCCAGCGCCTGACGCACCTTGCGGAAGCCGGGGCCGTCGCCGAGGTCGTCGATCGAGGCCACCGCCCAGCCGTCGCCCTTTATCGGCTCCTTCGCCATGGGCCGCCATACTAGTCCCGGTGCCGGGCCCCACTGGAACTCTCGAGGAGCTGCTCAAGCCCCTCAAGGCGGAGCCCGAGCGGTCCGCGGTCCTGCTCGACGTCGACGGCGTGCTCGCGCCGATCGTGCAGCACCCCGACGACGCGCACATGCCCGAGAGCACGCGCCGGCCGCTGATCGAGGTCGCCCGCCGCTACGGCACCGTCGCCTGCGTCTCGGGCCGCCGCGCCTCGGATGCGCGCCGGATCGTCTCGCTCGGCTCGATCGCCTACCTCGGCTCGCACGGGTCGGAGGTGCTGATGCCGGGCGCCATCGCCCCCCAGCTCGACCGCGAGCTGCAGGCCTGGACGCGCCGGGTCCAGAACTTCGCCGAGGACGCCTTCGACGAGCGGCTGCGCAAGCTGCGCGTGCGGCTCGAGGACAAGGAGGCGATCGCCGCCCTGCACTGGCGCGGCGTGCCCGACGAGGAGGACGCGGAGGCCGCCGTGAAGGAGGTCGCCGCGGCCGCCGAGAAGGCCGGCTTCACCGCCCACTGGGGCCGCAAGGTGCTGGAGATCCGGCCGCCGGTGCGGATCGACAAGGGCGCCGGCATCGTCACGCTGCTGCGCGACCGCAAGCTCGCCGCCGCGCTCTACGTCGGCGACGACACCACGGATCTCGACGCCTTCCGCGGCCTCACCGAGCTGGTCGAGGGCGGCCGGCTGGAGATGGCGGTGCGGGTGGGCGTCCGCTCGGACGAGGGGCCGTCGGAGCTGGCCCGCGAGGCGGACGTGATGGTCGACGGCACCGACGGCGTACGCCTCCTGCTCCAAGCCCTGCTCGACTGACCGGTGCGGTTCGGCGACTTCCTCAAGGCGACGGTGCTTCTGAGCGCCGGCGCCGCGACGCTGCTCGCCGCGCTCGCGGTGATCGGCCTCGCCCGCGAGGGCGACCGCACGCTCGTCGTGTTCAGCGCCGTCTGGTGGACCGGCTCGGTGCTGATCGGCGTCTGGTTCGGGCGCCGCGCGGAGGCCTCGCCGCCGATCGCCCGCCTGCTCGCCACCGCCCGCACGCAGACGATGCTGCCCGAGCTGCGGCCGAGCCTGACGATCCTCAACCGCCTGTGGTCGCTGCTCTTCATGGTGCTGGCCTCGGCGATCGCCGGCGTCTTCCTGCCGCAGGTCGCCGCGGTGGCCGCCGGCTTCCCGATCATCTGGGCGCTCACCCTGCGCCGCCAGGAGGCGGCCGTGTCCGCCATCGAGCAGCGCGACGCCGCGCGCTTCTACGTCGACAAGACCTCGCCGATGCACCCGATCCGGCTCGTGCGCACGCCGGGCTTCGGCGGCGCCTTCCTGCGCCAGCTCAGCTAGCGCGCTTGCGCAGCTTCGCCAGCTTCTTCCACGGAAGCGTGTTGGCCACCTGATCGGCGGTCAGCCACGCGCGCCGGGCGGTCGCGATGCCGTAGCGGGGGTGCTCGGCCAGGTCGCGCAGCGAATGCGCGTCGGAGTTGACGAGGATGCGCACTCCGGCGTCGGCCGCCGCGCGTGCGTGGACGTCGTTGAGGTCGCGCCGCATGGGCGACCCGTTGATCTCGATCATCGTGCCGGTGCGGGCGGCCGCCTCGATCACGCGCTCCATCTCGAGCTCGTAGGGCTGGCGCTTCTCGATCTTGCGGCCGGTCGGGTGCCCGATGGCGTCGACGAGCGGGTGCTCGATCGCCGCCACCAGCCGGTCGGTCATCTTCTTCGCGCTCATCCCGAACGAGGTGTGGATCGAGGCGACCACCCAGTCGAGCTGCTCCAGCACGTCGTCGGGGTAGTCGGGCGCGCCCTCGGTGGTGATGTTGGACTCGGTCCCGATCAGCAGCTCGAAGCCGTCGAGCGTCTCGTCGATCGCCCGGATCTCCTCGATCCGCTCGCGCAGCCGGTCGGCCGTCACGTGGTCGCCGAAGCCGTGCGTGGCCGAGTGGTCGGTGATGGCCAGGTACTCCAGGCCGCGCTCGCGCGCCGCCTCCGCCATCGTCTCGGCCGTCTCCGTGCCGTCGGACGTCGTCGTGTGCGAGTGCAGGTCGCCGCGCAGGTCACCGATCTCGATCAGGTCCGGTAGGCCGCCGCCGCCCGCCGCCGCCAGCTCGCCGCGGCCCTCGCGCAGCTCGGGCGGGATCCAGTCGAGCCCGAGCGCGGCGTAGACCTCCTCCTCGGTCGAGCAGCGCAGCGTCTCGCCGGTGGCGTCGTCGAGGATCCCGTACTCCGAGACGTGCAGCCCGCGCCGGACCGCCGCCTCGCGCAGCGCCACGTTGTGCGCCTTGGAGCCCGTGAAGTGCTGCAGCACGTTGCCGAACTGGTCGGGCTCGACGACCTTGAGGTCGATCTTCAGGCCCGTGTGCGTCGTCACCCGGGCGCCCACGTCGCCGCTCTGGCTGACCGACTCGACGAGCTCGAGCTCGGCCAAAGCCTTCGCCAGCGCGGCGGGGTCGGAGGCGGTGGCGATGATGTCGACGTCCTTGACCGAGTCGGTCCAGCGGCGCAGCGAGCCGGCCGCCTCGACCCGGTCGGCGGCCGGGTGCGCCCGGAGCGCCTCGAGCACCGGCACGGCCGCCTCGACGGCGCGCGACAGGACGACGCGCTGCGACGGCCCGTCCTCCTCGTGCTCGGCGAGCACCTTCTTGAGGTTCTCCTGGGCCTTGACGCCGAAGCCGCGCAGCTCCTTCAGGCGCCCGTCCTCGACCGCGGCGCGCAGCGCGTCGAGCGAGTCGACGCCGATCTCGTCGTAGAGCTTCTTGGCGCGCTTGGGCCCGAAGCCCGGCAGGCGCATGACCGAGATCAGGCCGACGGGGATCTTGGCGCGCAGCTTGACGGCGGTCGGGATGTCGCCGGTCTCGTCGAGCGCGATCATCTTCTCCTCGAGCGTCTTGCCGATGTTCGGCAGCTCGGTGACCTTGCCGTCGCGCGTGAGCTGCATGACCGAGACGGACGAGTCGCGCACGGTGCGGGCGGCGTTGCGGTAGGCGATGACGCGGTACTGGACGGCGCCGTCGAGCTCGTAGAGGTCCGCCAGCTCTTCGAAGGCGGCGGCGATCTGGGCGTTGGTGAGGTCGGCCACGGTTCCCGTAGGCTACGCGGCCGTCATGTCCGTCTGGGTGATCCTGCCGACCTACAACGAGGCCGAGAACCTCGAGACGATCGTGGC
The DNA here is from genome assembly GCA_963835525.1 of uncultured Solirubrobacteraceae bacterium. Lineage (GTDB taxonomy): Bacteria > Actinomycetota > Thermoleophilia > Solirubrobacterales > Solirubrobacteraceae > DASSUW01. The sequence continues at coordinate 509,870 of CAWIFM010000003.1, read as the reverse complement.
CGCCGTGCTGGCCGCCGTCCCGGGCGTGCACGTGCTGGTGGTCGACGACAGCTCGCCGGACGGGACTGGCGCGATCGCCGACCGCATCGCCGCCGGGCGCGGCGACGTCGAGGTGCTGCACCGGCCGCGCAAGTCGGGCCTCGGCCGCGCCTACGTGGCGGGCTTCGAGCACGCGCTGCGCGCGGGCGCAGGCAGCGTGGTCGAGATGGACGCCGACCTCTCGCACGACCCGGCCGACCTGCCGCGGCTGCTCGCGCCGCTGGCGGAGGGCGCCGACCTCGTGCTCGGCTCGCGCTACGTCCCCGGTGGCGGGATCCGTGACTGGGACGCCCTGCGCCGCGGCATCTCGCGCTTCGGCTGCGAGTACGCGCGGCGCGTGCTCGGCGTCGGCGTCCGCGACCTGACCGGCGGCTTCAAGGCCTTCCGCGCCGGCGCGCTGGAGGCGATCGACTACGCAGGCGTGCGATCGCAGGGCTACGCCTTCCAGGTGGAGCTCACCTATCGCGCGCTGCGGCGCGGCCTGCGGGTGGAGGAGATCCCGATCGTCTTCCGCGAGCGCGAGCGCGGCAGCTCGAAGATGTCGGCCATGATCGCGCTGGAGGCGGCCTGGCTCGTTCCCGCCCTCCGGTACGGTCGCCGGCGCGAGGCGGCCTCGGGTGAGCCCGCCGACGTGCCGATGACCTGAGGTGATGAAGACGGAAGAGCTGGCACTCGTCCAGGGCTGGGCGGACACGCGGAGCGCGCTCGCGCGCTGGAATCGCAATCCATGGCGCGTCCTGTGGGCGTGGACCCGCGGCGCGCTCGCCGTCACGGCGCTGCTGCTGGCCGCGGTCTGGCTCGTGGCCTCGCTGTCGACCCCCGACCCGACGGGCGCCTTCTTCCCGGGCATCTCCAGCCCCGCCCGCGGCAGCGACTTCGCGTTCGTGCTCTACCGCAACGGCCTCGTGCTGGCGCTGCACGCGATGGCCTGCGTCGCAGGCTTCATGGCCGGCTCGTCGCTGCCGACCGTCGCCACCAGCTACTCGGGGCTGTGGCGCAAGGTGCACGACCGCGCCGGACCGCTGGCCATCGGCTTCGTGATCGCCGCCACGCTGTTCTCGCTCGCCACCCAGGCCTACGCGCTCGGCCGCGGCGCCGCCGACCTCTCCCACCAGCTCGGCCTGTCGCCGCTGGTGCTGCTGATCGGCCTGCTTCCGCACGCGCTGCCGGAGCTCACCGCGCTGTTCCTGCCGCTGGCGGCGTGGACGCTCGCCTCGCGCCGCGGCGCGTGGGAGGAGCTGCTCGCCGCCACCATCGTCACCGTCGCCGTCGCCGTCCCCGTGCTGGTGCTGGCGGCGACGATCGAGACGTGGGTGACGCCGGATCTCCTCGCTATACTTTCTGAAGCGAACACGCCCTGAGAGGAGCCCTGAACCGCATGGCCGGCAGCATCACCGAAGTCACCGACAACACCTTCCAGGCTGAGGTCCTCGAGTCCGACAAGCCCGTGCTGGTCGACTTCTGGGCGCCGTGGTGCGGCCCCTGCCGCGTCATCGCCCCGATCCTCGAGGAGATGGCCGCCGAGCGCGACGACCTGCGGATCGTGAAGCTCAACATCGACGAGAACATGGAGACGCCGGCCAACTTCGGCATCCTCGCGATCCCGACGATGATCCTCTTCCGTAACGGCGCCGAGGCGACCCGCATCCAGGGCACGCAGCCGCGCAAGCGCCTCGAGGCGCAGCTCGAGCCCGCGCTCGCTGCCTAGGCCCTACGTACCGCGATGTGGAGCGGGCGGCCCTTGACGGTCGCCGGCTCGCCCGCGGCCCCGTCGTAGGTGACCGCGACGGCCAGCGTCTCGCCGGTCAGGTAGGCCTCGAACGCCCGCGCGGCGTCGAGCAGCTCGTCGTCGCCGCCGAGCGAGAGCTCGATCCGGTCGGCGACCTCGAGGCCGGCCGTCTTGCGCGCGTTCTGGACCGCGTGGACGATCTCGCGCGCCAGCCCCTCGCGCACCAGGTCGTCGTCGAGCTCGAGCTCGAGGGCGACGGCGTGCGAGCCCTCGCGCTCGAGCTGGTAGCCCTCGAGCGGCTGCATGGCCAGCAGCAGGTCGTCCGCGTCGAGCTCGTGGTCGTGCCCGTCGACGCTGATCCCGACCCGGCCGCCGTCGCGCAGCGCGTCGGCGACGTGGGCCGGGTCGAGCGCGGCCACCGCGGCCGCCACCTGCGGCATGTGCTTGCCGAAGCGGGGCCCCAGCGCGCGGTAGTTGGGCTTGACCTCGTAGGAGCCGAGCTCGTCGGCCTGCGAGACGAAGCGCAGCTCCTTGACGTTGAGCTCGGCCTTGACGATGTCCTCGAGCCGCTCGATCGCCTCGCGCTCGGCGCCGGCGGCCACCACCACGGCGGCGCGCAGCGGCTGGCGCACGCCGAGCTTGGCCTGCCCGCGCGCGGCCAGGCCCAGCCGCACGCTCTCGCGCACGATGCCCATCGCCACCTCGAGCTCCGCGTCCCGCGGTCCGGCCTCCGGGAAGTCGCACAGGTGGACGCTCGGCTCGGAGCCGTCGAGGTTGTCGTAGATCTCGTCGGCGATGAACGGGCAGAACGGGGCGAGCAGCTTGGCCACCGTCACCAGGCAGGTGCGCAGCGTGCCGAAGGCGGCCGGGTCGCCGTCCCAGAAGCGCGCGCGCGAGCGGCGCACGTACCAGTTGGAGAGCTCGTCGACGAAGGCGGCGATCGCGTGGCCGGCGCGCGTGGCGTCGTAGGCATCGAGCCGCTCGCGCACCGTCTCGGTCGTCGCGTGGAGCCGTGACAGGGCCCAGCGGTCGAGCTCGGTGGCCGGCTCGGCGTGCTCGCGGACGTCGTTGACGTTCGTGTAGAGGACGAGGAAGCCGTAGGTGTTCCAGAGCTGGAGCAGGAACTGGCGCAGCGACTCGCCGACCGTGTCGACGGAGAACATGTAGCCGTCCCACGGGAACTTCGAGGTGAAGAAGTACCAGCGGAAGGCGTCGGCTCCGTGCTTGTCGATGACGTCCCAGGGGGCGACGATGTTCCCGAGCGACTTCGACATCTTGCGGCCCTGCTCGTCGGCGATGTGGCCGAGGACGAGGCACGTGCGGTAGGGCGACTGGTCGAAGAGCAGCGTCGAGATGGCCAGCAGCGAGTAGAACCAGCCGCGCGTCTGGTCGATCGCCTCGCAGATGTAGTCGGCCGGGAAGCGCTCCCGGAAGTGCTCCTCGTTCTCGTGCGGCGCATGCCACTGGGCGAACGGCATCGCCCCCGAGTCGAACCACACGTCGATCACCTCGGGCACCCGGCGCAGCGGCTCGCCGCCGGTCGGCGAGGGGATCTCGACGTCGTCCGCGTACGGCCGGTGCGGGTCCTCGAGCCTGGAGCCGCTGAGCTGCTCGAGCTCGGCGAGCGAGCCGATCGCCATCGTCTCGCCGGCCTCGTTGCGCCAGATGGGCAGCGGGGTGCCCCAGTACCGCTCGCGCGAGATCGCCCAGTCGACGTTGTTCTCCAGCCACTTGCCCATGCGGCCGTGCTTGATGTGCTCGGGATGCCAGTCGACCGACTCGTTGGCGGCCAGCAGGCGGTCGCGCAGCGACGAGGTGCGGATGTACCAGGACGGCTTGGCGTAGTAGAGCAGCGGCGTCCCGCAGCGCCAGCAGTGCGGATACGCGTGCAGGTAGGCCTCCTCCTTGAGGAGCCGCCCGCGCTCGCGCAGGTCGTCGACGATGCCGCGGTCGGCGTCCTTGACCCACTGGCCGGCGAACCGGCCCATCCGCTCCTCGAAGGTGCCGTCGAGCTTCACGGGGTTGATGACCGCGATCCCCTGCTCCTGCCCGATCCGGAAGTCGTCCTCGCCGAACGAGATCGAGGTGTGGACGACGCCGGTGCCGTCCTCGGCGCTGACGAAGTCGGCGGGCACGACGGTGTGGCCCTTCGCGCCGAACTCGTCGGTGGCGATGAAGTCGAACGGCGGCTCGTAGCGGGCGCCGAGCATGTCGCGGCCGTGGAAGCGGTCGGCGACCTTCGTGCCCTCGCCCAGCACCGCCTCGGCGCGCGCCTCGGCGATCACATGGCCGTCCTCGGTGCGCACGTACGCGAGGTCGGGCGAGACGGCGAGCGCGGCGTTGGAGAGCAGCGTCCAGGGCGTCGTCGTCCAGGCGAGGATCCTGTCACCGGGCCTGAGGGCGCCGGCGCCCTCGACGACGGGGAAGGTGACGTAGACGCTGGGGTCCTCGACGTCCTGGTAGCCCTCGGAGACCTCGTGCGAGGAAAGCGCGGTGCCGCAGCGGGCGCAGTAGGGGACGACGCGGTGGCCCTCGTAGAGCAGGTCGCGCTCCCACATCGTCTTGAGCGCCCACCAGACCGACTCGACGTACTTCGGCTCGAGCGTCCGGTAGGGCTCGTCGATGTCGACCCAGTAGGCGATCCGCTCGGTCAGCCGGTCCCAGTCCTCGAGGTACTCGAACACCGACTCGCGGCACTTGGCGTTGAACTCGGCGATGCCGTAGCGCTCGATGTCGGCCTTGGACTTGAAGCCCGAGCTTCTGCTCGACGGCGATCTCGACCGGCAGGCCGTGGCAGTCCCAGCCGCCCTTGCGCTCGACGTAGCGGCCGCGCATGGTCTGGTAGCGCGGGAAGATGTCCTTGAACGCGCGGGCGATGACGTGGTGGGAGCCGGGCCGCCCGTTCGCGGTCGGCGGGCCCTCGTAGAACACGTACGGCTCGCCGCCCTGCCGGCGGCGCACCGACTCGCGGAAGATGTCGCGCTCGCGCCAGCGCTCGAGGATCTCCTCCTCGAGCTTGGGGAAGTCGGGCTTGGCGGGGAGCGGACGGAGCGGAGCCACGGAGTGAGCCATTGTAGGTTTCCGCCGTGGGCGCGCTCGACGAGCTGGACCTGTCGCTGCGGCTGAGCCGGGAGGAGGAGGCCGAGCGGCTCGAGGCGGCACAGCACCGGCTGCTCGCCGTGCGGCTCCGGCTGGGCGGGCTGATCGGCGACGGGCTCGGGCCTCCGCTGTGCGTGCTGCTCGAGGGCTGGGACGCCTCCGGCAAGGGCGGCGCCATCAGGCGGCTGGTCGCCACGCTCGACCCGCGCCACGTACGCGTCCAGCAGTTCGCCGCGCCCACGCCGGACGAGAAGCGTCACCACTGGCAGCGGCGCTTCTGGCCCGCGCTGCCGGGCTGGGGCGGCATGGCGGTGCTCGACCGCTCGTGGTACGGACGCGTGCTGGTCGAGCGCGTCGAGCAGTTCGCCTCCGACGAGGCGTGGCACCGCGCCTACGAGGAGATCCGCGACTTCGAGCACAGCCTCTTCGCCGAGGGGATGGTGCTCGTGAAGCTGTGGCTGCACATCTCCGACGACGAGCAGCTCAAGCGGTTCAAGGCGCGCGAGCAGGACCCGCTCAAGCACTGGAAGCTGACCGACGAGGACTGGCGCAACCGCGAGATGCGGGCGCAGTACGTGGATGCGGTCGAGGACATGGTGCGCGAGACGAGCACCGGCTTCGCGCCGTGGACGCTCGTCGAGGCCGAGAGCAAGCGCTACGCGCGGGTGAAGGTGATCGAGACGGTGATCGCCGCCGCCGAGGACGGCCTGCGCCGCCACGGCATGACAGTGCCCTAGCGGTTCTTTCGGCGGGCGGCCTTCTGGGCCTTGCCGCGAGCCCGCGCCTTCGACTTGGCCTCGCGCTGGTGCTTGTGCGGGCCCTCCTCGCGCAAGCGCCGGCCGGGCCGGTGCGCCTTCGGCAGCGAGCGCCTGGCGTCGCGCGAGATGAACATGCCGATGAAGATGAACGCGACGAGCAGCGCGGCGGCGATGATGTAGAGCGTCGCCGAGCCGCCGATCTCGGTGTTCAGGAAGCCGCCGTCGTCCTCGGGCTCGGCCGTCGGCGCCGGCGTCGGCTGCGCGGGCGGGAGCGGCTGGAACGGCTGTGTGGGCTGGGTGGTGGGTGCGGGCTGCTCCTGGTTGTCCTGGTTGTTCTGCGCGAGCGCGGCGGACGGCGCCAGGAGCGCGAGCAGGACGGCGATGACGGCGGTTTGGCGGAGCATGCGGGCGCGCAAGGTACTACGCGGGAGCTCCGGTGAGAACCCACCGAGAGCCCAGGAAGCGTAGTCCGCAGGTGAGCGCGCGCATCCCGATGAGGCCTGCGAGCCCCCACCAGACGCCCGTGATCCCCCAGCCCTGGTCGAGCGCCAGCAGCGCCACGGGGACGTAGACGGCGGCCGACAGCAGCATCCCCCACATCAGGAAGCGCGTGTCTCCCGCGCCGATGAGGATGCCGTCGAGCGCGAAGACGACGCCGTTGAGCGGCATCAGCGCCGCGAAGAGCCACCAGATCTCGTGCGCCTGCTCGATCACGCGCGGGTCGTCGGTGAACGCGTGCGGCAGGACATCCATCAGGGCGATCAGGATCAGGCCGAACCCGGCGCCGACCACGGCCGACCACAGGATCACGCGAGTGGCCGCCGCGCGCGCCCGCTCGCCGTCGCCCGCTCCGAGCAGGCGGCCGACCATCACCTGCGCGGCGATCGCCAGTGCGTCGAGCACGAGCGCGAGGAAGATGAAGAGCTGGAACGCGATCTGGTGCGCGGCGAGCGAGGCGGCGCCGACGCGGGCGAGCACGGCCGAGGCGACGAGGAACGAGCCGAGCAGCGCGCCGGTGCGGACCGCGATCTCGCTCCCGATCCGGATCAGCGGGCGCATGCGGGCCAGCAGCGGGGGTTCGAACCCCGCGCGCCGCTGGACCTGGACGAAGGCGAGGCCCATGCCGGCCTGGGCGATCACGGTGCCCCACGCTGAGCCGGCCAGGCCCCAGCCGAAGCCGTAGACGAACAGGACCTCCAGCACCACGTTGACCGCGTGGGCGACGACGAGGATCACGAGCGGCGTGCGCAGATCGCCCATGCCGCGCAGGAAGCCCTGGCCGGCGGCGGCGATCATGAAGAACGGCGCGCCGATCGCCGCGATCCGCAGGTAGAGGACGGAGCCGTCGGCGATCTCGTCCTCGCCGCCCATGAGCTTCACGGCGCCCGGCGCGAGGAAGAACGGTCGCGACCAGCAGCGCGAAGCCCAGGAAGACCGCCAGCCACAGCGCCTGCGAGCCGAGCAGCGCCGCCTCGCGATCGTGGCCGGCGCCGTGCAGGCGGGCCACCTGCGCGGTGGTGCCGTAGGTGAGGAAGTTCAGGACCGTGAAGCCGGTCGAGAGCACCGTGGCCGCGATCGCCAGCGACGCGAGCTGCGTCGTGCCGAGGTGGCCGACGATCGCCGTGTCGACCAGGATGTAAAGCGGCTCGGCCGCCAGCGCGCCCAGCGCCGGGATGGCGAGGACGAAGACTTCGCGGTCGAGCGGCTTCAGACGCATATCGTCCCCGCAGCGTATGAAGCTCCGGCTCTACCACCACCACGACGGCGCACGGGTCGCCTACCGCGAGGCGGGCACCGGCCGGCCGCTGGCGCTGCTGCACTCGCGGCTGCTCTCGCACCGCGAGTGGGAGCCGGTGGTCGAGGAGCTCAGCCACCGCTATCGGCTCGTGCTCCCGGACCTGCCGCTGCACGGCGACTCGGAGGACCGCCCGCGCCACCCGTACACGCCGGACTGGCTCGCCGAGGTGATGGCCGGCTTCATCCGCGAGACGTGCGGAGCGCGGCCGCTGGTGGCCGGACACGACGCGGGCGCGCAGATCCTGCTGCACGCCATCGCCACGCGCCAGCTCACCCCCGGCCGGCTCGTGCTGATGCCGAACGCGATGCACGGGCCGCCCGAGCGGACCTCGCGCGAGCGGGTGCTCGCACGAGTGGTGCGGGCGGGCTCGGTGCCCGGGCTCGACCGCGCGGTCTCGCACGGCGCGCGGCTCGTCTTCCCGCCGGCGTGGGGCGAGGACCTCACGGCGCGCGGCAACCCGGCCGCGCGCGACCTGGTCCGCCACGCCTTCAGCAGCATGGGCGGCAACGCCAACCGCGCGCGTTCATGGGCGCGAGCCGCCCGGCGCTGGCCGACGGGCGCCCAGACCGACCTGCTCGAGGTCTACCGGCTGATCGAGGTCCCGACGCTGCTCCTGTGGGCCGACGAGGACCGTCTGCACCCCCTCCACATCGCCGAGGAGGCGCTCGACCTGCTGCCCGACGCGCAGCTCCGCGTGCTCGACGGAACCGGCTTCCTGATGGCCTACGACGACCCCGTCGGCCTGGCCAGAGAGCTGGCAGCCTTCTGCGGCTGACCCGCTACCGTTGACCTTCATGTACGAGCTGGAACGCCCGGAGTTCTGTTCCGTCGGCCGGGCGATGGACATCCTCGGCGAGCGGTGGACGCTGCTGATCATGCGCGAGGCCTTCTACGGGGTGCGCCGCTTCTCCGACATGCAGCGCAACCTCGGCATCGCCCGCAACATCCTCTCCACCCGCCTGCAGACGCTGGTCCGGGCCGGGATCCTGGAGCGCCGCCGCTACCAGGACGAGCCCGAGCGCTTCGAGTACCGCCTCACCCAGGCCGGGCGCGACCTCTATCCCGCCGTGATCGCGATCATGAAGTGGGGCGACGAGCATCTGGCCGGCGACGTCGGCCCGCCGATCGTCCTGCGCCACTCGTGCGGCGAGGAGGCCGACCCCGTGCTCGTGTGCAGCCACTGCCACGAGCCGCTGCATCCGCACGACGTGACGCCCGAGCCGGGCCCCGGCGCCAAGGTCCCGACGCCGACCGCCGCCTAAAGCGCGTCCGCGAGACGGTCAACCGCGAGTACGACGACGGACTGACGGTGCACCTCGGGCCTGGTCAGCTTCTCGGCCGGCTGAACGCACGAGCGCGGCTCAGCGCTAGCGTTGTAGGCATGAGCGTTGAGACGTCACAGGAGCTGTGGGGCGGGGAGACCCGCAAGGCGGTCGCCAACTTCCCGGTGTCGGGCGAAACGGTCCCGGTCGCCGTCGTCCGCTGGATGGGCCGGATCAAGGGCGCGTCCGCGCGCGCGAACGCCGATCTGGGCCTGCTCGACGGCGCCCTGGCGGAGCGGATCGCGGCCGCGGCGGACGAGATCGCGCAGGGCCGCCACGACGACCAGTTCCCGATCGACGTCTTCCAGACCGGCTCGGGCACCTCGTCGAACATGAACGCCAACGAGGTCATCGCCACGATCGCCGGCGAGGGGGCGCACCCCAACGACCACGTGAACATGGGCCAGTCCTCGAACGACGTGTTCCCGAGCGCCGTCCACCTGGCCGCCCTCGACGAGGCGACCAACCGCCTGCTGCCCGCGCTCGAGCGGCTCGAGAAGGCGTTCGCGGACAAGGCCGAGGCCTTCAAGGACATCGTCAAGTCCGGCCGCACGCACCTGATGGACGCCGTCCCGGTCACGCTCGGGCAGGAGTTCGCCGGCTACGCCGCGCAGGTCCGGCTCGGCCGCCGGCGGGTGGAGAACGCGCTCCCGCACGTCGCCCAGATCCCGCTCGGCGGCACCGCCACCGGCACCGGCCTCAACACCCACCGCGACTTCGCCGCCAAGGTGCGCGAGACGCTGATCGCCGACACCGGCCTCGAGATCCGTGAGCCCGAGGACCCGTTCGAGGCCCAGGGCAACCGCGACGCGCTGGTCGAGCTGTCGGGCGCGCTGAAGGTCATCGCCGTCTCGCTGACCAAGATCGCCAACGACCTCGCGCTGATGGGCTCGGGCCCGCGAGCGGGGATCGGGGAGATCTTCCTGCCCGAGCTCCAGAAGGGCTCCTCGATCATGCCCGGCAAGGTCAACCCGGTGCTGCCGGAGGTCGTGCTCCAGGTCAGCGCGCAGGTGATCGGCAACGACACCGCGATCACGGTCGGTGGCCTGCAGGGCCAGTTCGAGCTCAACGTGCGGATCCCGCTGATGGCGCGCAACCTGCTCCAGTCGATCCACCTGCTGACCACGGCGAGCACGCTGTTCGCGGAGAAGTGCGTCGAGGGGATCGAGGCGAACCTGGCCGGCTGCGAGGCCTCGGCCGAGGGCACGCTCGCGGTGGCCACCGCGCTGAACCCGTTCATCGGCTACGACAAGGCCGCCGAGATCGTCAAGGACGCCGCCGCCAGCGGCCGCACGCTGCGCGAGGTCGCGCGCGAGCACGGCGTCGACGAGGCCACGCTCGACGAGGCGCTCGACCTGCGCAAGATCGCGGCGGGGTCCCAGGCATAGGCGCACTGCTGAACCGGCGGCCGGCGGCGGTCGCCGTCGCCGGCGCGCTGACGATCGCCTTCTCCGCGATCCTCGTCTCGCTCGCCGAGGTCGAGCCGGCCACGGCCGCCGTCTTCCGCTGCTTCTACGCCCTGCCGCTGCTCGGGCTGCTGGCGTGGCGGGAGGACCGCCGCTACGGGCCGCGATCGGCCCGCTGGCTCGCGATCCCGGCCGGTCTCTTCTTCGCGGGCGACCTGGTGTTCTGGCACTACGCGATCGGCGACGTCGGCGCCGGCCTCTCGACCGTGCTCGGCAACCTCCAGGTCGTGGTGGTGCCGTTCCTCGCGTGGCTGATCCTGGGCGAGCGGATCCAGCCGCGCCTGCTGGCCGCCCTGCCGCTCGTGTGCAGCGGGGTGGTCCTGATCTCGGGCGTGCTCGAGACCGGCGCCTACGGCGACAACCCGGGCCGCGGCGTCGTGTTCGGCGCCCTCACCGGGCTCACCTACGCAGGCTTCATCCTCGTGCTCCGCCAGGCCGGCTCCGACCTACGCCGCCCGGCCGGCCCGCTCTTCGACACCACGCTCGTCGCGACGGTGGTGGCGGCGATCGCCGGCCTTGCCATCGGCGAGATCAGCTTCGTGCCGGCCTGGCCCGCGCACGGCTGGCTCGTCGTGCTGGCGCTGACGTCGCAGGTGCTCGGGTGGCTGCTGATCACGATCTCGCTGCCGCGGCTCCCGGCCGCCCTGACCTCGGTCACGCTCACCATCCAGCCGGTCTGCTCGGTGCTGCTGGGCGTGATCCTGCTGGGCGAGGATCCGAGCGCGCTCCAGCTCGCCGGCGTCGCCTGCATCCTCGCCGGCCTGGTCTCGATCGCCCTGCGGCGCGATCCCGCGCACAGGCCGGTGCCCGAACCGGCGTAGGCTTGCGCTCGTGTTCCCGCCGCCGCTGCACGAGCTCGAGTCCGAGGTGATGGAGGAGCTCTGGGATCGCAGTGGGGGGACGGTCCGCGAGGTGCTCGACGCGCTCAACGCGCGCCGCTCGCCACGGCGCGCCTACACGACGATCCTCACGGTCATGCAGCGGCTGCACGGCAAGCAGCTGCTGCGCCGCGAGTGGCATCGGCGCCGTCACGTCTACGTGCCGGCCCTGAGCCGCGAGGAGTACGCGCAGGCGCGGGCCGAGGCCGAGGTCGGCGCGTTGGTGGAGGAGTACGGCGACGTCGCGCTCGCGCACTTCGCGCGGGCGATGTCGCGGCTCGACCCGAAGCGCCGCGAGCAGATCCGGCGGCTGGCGCGCGATGACTGAGCTGCGCCGTCTCGCGCTCGCACTCGACGCGCTGGCGCTGTGCGCGGTCGCGGTCCTCGCCGTTGTCGCCGCCGACGCCGCCCTGCACCACGCCGCCGTGCTGCCGCTCATCGCCGCGGCCGTCGGCGTCGTCGCGCTGCGCGCGCTCGCGTCGCTGGCGCGGCAGGTCCGCCACCATCGGCACCTTCGCTTCCCCGCGCGACCGGCCGTCCTCCACGGCCACGCCGTCCGCGTGGTCCCCGGCGCCATGCTGGGCGCCTTCTGCGGGGGTCTCCTGCGGCCCGCGATCTACGTCACCGAGGGCACGGTGCAGTGCGCCGGCGAGGCCGAGCTGCGCGCCATCCTCGCCCACGAGGAGCACCACCGGCGGCGGCGCGACCCTCTGCGGCTGCTGCTCGCGCGCACGGTCGCCGACGCCTTCCGGCCACTGCCGCTGTTCACCTCGCTCGCCGACCACCAGGCGGCGGTGGCCGACCTGATGGCCGACGCGGCGGCGGTGTCCGCCGTCGGCGAGGCGCGGCCGCTCGCCGCGGCGCTGGCGCGGTTCGACGAGCACGGCGCCGGAGTGGCGCCGCAGCGGGTCGACCGGCTCGTCCACGCCGCGCCCCTCACCGTGTCGGCGGCGCTGCCGGTCGCCGCCGGCCTCGCGCTGGCCGCGATCGCCGCGCTGCTCCTGCTCGGCAGTCACGCCGGGGTCGAGCACGCCGGGCTGCTCGCCGCCTGCGTGCCCGCTTGCCTGGCGGCACGCCGCGCCGCCGCGTACCTGCGGGTCGGCGCCGGCTACTGAAGCGCGGCGCGGACGTCGTCGTGCACCGCGTCGGGGTCCTGCGCCCCGTCGACGCGCCGCAGCTTGCCCTGGCGCTCGTAGTGCTCCACGAGGGGCTCGGTCTGGCGGTGGTAGACCCGCAGGCGCTCGCGGACCGTCTCGGGCTTGTCGTCCGCGCGACCCTGATCGCGCCCAGCGATGCGTTCCATCACCACCTCGTCGGGCACGTCGATGAGGATCGCGGCGTGGAGGTCGCGCCCGAGTGCCTCTGCCTGCGCCACCGAGCGCGGGAAGCCGTCGAGCAGCACGGGCCGGTCCCCCGCCTCGGCCAGCGCGTCCTCGACCACGTCGACGATCACCTCGTCGGGCACGAGGTCGCCGCGGTCCATGTACTCACCGGCCCGCCGTCCCAGCTCGGTGCCTTCCGCTCGCGCCTCGCGCAGCAGGTCGCCCGTCGACAGCCAGGTGTAGCCCAGCTCGTCGCGCAGGCGCTCGGCCTGCGTGCCCTTCCCGGACCCGGGCGGCCCGAGCAGCGCGATCGTCGGTTCCATCCGCGCATCATCGCGCGCTGCTCGGGCTACGGGTCAGCTCATGGAGTGTCAGGGTCGCGCGGCTGCTGCGCCGCCGCGGCCTCCAGCGCGGCGCGGTCGCCGGCCGCCTGCTGCTCGTCGACCATGGCTCGCACGTCGGCTCGCAGGCGCTCGGCGTCGTAGACGATCCCGTCCTTGATCGTCCAGCGCACGCCGCCCACGCGTTCGATCTCGCCGGTCTCCTCGTTCAGCCGCACGTGCCCGTTTGCCTTCAGCGACTTGAGGTTCGCCAGCGGGTTCTCCGGCGCGATGACCAGGTCTGCGAGCTTGCCGGGCCTGACGGTGCCGATCGGCGGGTTCCTGATCCCCTTCGGTTCGTAGAGGGTCTTGGCGCCGTTCGACGTCGCGGCCTGGATGACCTCCAGCGGGCTCAGCCCGGCCTCACGGAGCAGCTCCAGCTCCTCCGCGTAACCGAACCCGTACGTCTGGTAGATGAAGCCGGAGTCGGAGCCGGTCGTGATCCGACCGCCGAGGTCGTGGTAATCCTTGACGAGCCGGAACCAGACGTCGTAGAAGCGCTTCCAGCCGGTCTCGATCTCCGTCGTCCAGTCCCAGTAGTACGAGCCGTGCGCGTTCGTGCTGGGCTGGTAGAACGCCATCAGCGATGGCAGCGTGTACTCGTCGTGCCATTCGGCGGTGCGCATGCGCATCACGTCCCGGCTGGCGACGTAGATGTTGAACGTCGGGTCGAAGACGGTCCCGAGCCGGCGCTGCTCGCGCAGGTACGCACGCCACTGCCTGCTTCCTGGCGGATGGATCTTGTCGACCCAGTCGGTGACCTGGCTGAAGCGCACCTGCTCGTTGCTGTAGTCGTAGCCCGGCGGGAACAGCTCGACGCCCGGTCGCAGCATCGACTCCAGGTGCCCGTAGAAATGGGTGACGGTGCCGAGCCCCATGCGGGCCGCCTGCAGCGCGTTCATCTTGTCCGCGCCGGCCCGCAGCAGACAGATCTGCGCGAGGTGGGCTGTCGAACCGAGGCCGCGCTTGCGGGCCTCGTCCAGGAGCGCTGCCGTCACCGCAGGATTGCCGCATTCGGGGTCGCGCAGCTTGAAGCCGTCGACGCCCCGGTCGGCGGCCCAGCGGATCCACGCGCGAGCCTTGGCCGGGTCGTCGCCGATCGGCCCCTGATCCCAGCCTTGAGCGGGCCGCGGGTAGTCGAAGATGCGCGGCGCGACGATCTCGTTGCGTGCGCTGCGCTGCTTCTCGCTCGCGGTGAAGTCGAAGTCGGCGAGCGGCACGCCCCGGACCGAGGTCACGCCGTGCGCGAGCCACAGCTTGTACGGGTACTCGGCCTCCGAGTTCTTCGGCGGTCCGCCGGCGTGCACGTGCATGTCGATGAACCCCGGCAGCACGTACATGCCCTTGGCGTCGACCTCGTGGTCGGCGTCGAACGGCGGCCGCGGCCGGTCCAGGTCGGCTGCGGCGACCGGTCGGACCCGGCTGATGCGATTGCCCTCGACGATGATGTCGACCGGGCCTTCCGGCTCGGCCCCGGTGCCGTCGATCAGCGTGGCGCCGCGGATCACGAGCGTGCCGAACGGCCCGGCTCCTTCGTCTGGACCACGGGGAGGCGCCGGCTGAAGCTGCTCCTCCTCCTGCGCGACCGCCGACCCGGGTGTCGAGCCGAGCCCGGCTACGAGCGCGGCGAGCGCGAGCAGAACAGCGACCGCGGGAACCGCGGCAAGCGTGAGTGGTCGGCGCATGGCGCCTCCTCTCTGCATCGTGTCTGGCCCTGCACCAGACGAGGCGGGTCACGATACGCGAGACGTCAGGGCGAGCGGCGCTCGCCGCTCAGATCGGTTGTGCGATCGAAGGTACGAACCGTGACCTCTGGACGGACGGACGACTTCGCGGACCCGGGCGGCCCGAGCAGCGCGATCGCCGGTGCGGCCATGCCGCCAACATACGCAACTTCCAATGGACGAGCTCCGCTCCGCCCGCCGCGGCGTCAACGTCGTCTTCTTCGTCTACGGCGCCGTCCTGGCGACGTGGGTCTCGCGCATCCCGCTGATCAAGCAGGAGCTCGGGCTCGACACCGCTGAGCTGAGCCTCGCCCTGCTCGGATCGCCGGTCGGACTGATCATCGCGATGCAGTTCGTGTCCCCGCTCGTCGAGCGCTGGACGAGCGCGGTGGTCACCCGCTGGGCCGTCGTCGGCGCGTGTGTCGCCATGATCCTGCCCGCGCTGGCCTGGAACCTCGGCTCGCTCGCCGTGGCGCTGCTGCTCCTCGGCTTCTCGCTCGGCTCGCTCGACATCGCGATGAACACGCAGGGCGTGGCGATCGAGCGCGGCTACGCCCGGCCGATCATGTCCGGCATCCACGGCATGTACAGCGTCGGCGTGCTCGTGGGCGCCACCGTCGGCGCCGCGGCGGCGCACGCGGACGTCGAGCCTCTGCTGCACTTCGCCGTCGCCGCGCTCGTGCTGTCGGTGGCCGGCGTGTGGGGCTCGTTCGCGCTGCTCGGCCAGGAGGCCGACGCACCCGCCTCGCGCGACGACGCCGGCGACGTTCCGCTGCGCCTGCTCCGCCACCCGGGACTGATCGCGCTCGGTGTGATCGCGTTCTGCTGCCTGTTCGCCGAGGGCGCGGTCGACGACTGGAGCGGCGTCTATCTGCACGAGGAGCAGGGCGCGTCGCTCGGCCTGGCGCCGCTCGCCGCCGCCGCCTGCGGCCTCGGGATGGCGATCGGGCGCTTCGGCGGCGATGCCGTGATCGCCCGCCTCGGCCGACAGGCGACGCTGACCTGGGCCTCGCTCGTCGCCGGCGCCGGGATGACGCTGGCGGTGCTCGCGCCCGATCCCGGCGTCGCGATCGCCGCCTACGGGATCCTCGGCCTCGGCGTTGCGACGATCGTTCCGATCGCGTTCACGCTCGCCGGCAACGCGCCCGGCATCCCTCCCGCCTGGGCCATCTCGCGCGTGACCACGCTCGGCTACGCCGGGCTGTTCAGCAGCCCGCCCGTCATCGGCCTCGTCGCCCAGGTCACGAGCCTCACCGTCGCGCTCGCGATCCCGGCCGTGCTGTTGCTGCTCGTCGCTCCGCTCAGCCGCGTCGTATCACGGTGACAGCCGCCAGGCGCCACGCTCAGCGCACGACGCAAGACCGAGGACGCTCCGTGATCAGTCACGAGCGGCTGTCGCTGATCGCGCAAAGGACCAATGCATCTCGGACGTTCCCGCGGGAACGTCCGACTGCCGGTTTGCATGGATAGGGGCAGTCCGACCGTCGCGGCTGCTTTTCACGGATGCAGGAGCGGCACAGCCTCCGACCGCCCGTCGCCGGTCGCCTGCTCGTCGTCCGGAGAGGGCGTCCGAGGGGCCGCGGGCGAGACGACCGCGTCCAGACGGACGAAGCAGCGCGTCGGTCGGTGCGAGCCACCGCGCGCGCCAGGCGCTGGTCACCCGTTAGGGGTGATGCACGGTGGCCAGTTATCGGCGACTGTCGGGCAGTCCGGCACGCGTGCGTCGCTGCCGGAAGCGTGGTGCAGCCAAAGGAGCGCATATATGAGCAAGCCGTTCAAGGGCAAGATCAGCGTCGATATCCGTGACTCGGTGCCGGATTGGTCGCCGTTCGTGCCGCCCACGGCGCCTGAGGGGGCTGCGAGCGTGGTCTATGTCGTGCTCGATGACGTCGGGTTCTCGGCGATGGAGTGCTACGGCGGGCCGATCCCGACGCCGAACATCGACCGGATCGCCGGCGACGGGCTGCGTACACGCAGTGGCATACGACGGCGCTGTGCTCGCCGACGCGGTCGTGCCTGCTGACCGGCCGCAACCACACGCGCAACGGCATGGCGTGCATCACCGAGTGCGCGAGCGGGTTCCCAAACGCGAACGGGGTGATCCCGCCCGAGAACGGCCAGATCCAGGAGATCCTCGCCGACGCCGGCTGGAACACGTACATGGTCGGTAAGTGGCACCTCTGCCCGGAGGCGGAGATGAACCTCGCCTCCTCGCGGCGCAACTGGCCGACGGGCCGCGGCTTCGAGCGCTTCTACGGGTTCCTGGGCGCCGAGACGAACCAATGGTTTCCGGATCTGGTGTACGACAGCCATCCCGTCGACCCGCCGGCGACGCCCGATGAGGGCTATCACCTGAGCGTGGACCTCACCGACAAGGCCCTCGAGTTCATCAAGGACGCCAAGGTGCTGGCGCCGGACAAGCCGTTCTTCCTCTACTACGCGCCCGGTGCGTGCCACGCCCCGCACCACGCCCCAAAGGAGTGGATCGACCGGTTCAAGGGCCAGTTCGACATGGGCTATGAAGCGATCCGCGAGCAGACGCTGGCCCGTCAGAAGGAGATGGGCATCGTCCCGCCCGACACCGAGCTGCCGCCGCTGAACCCGCTCGGCACGCCGGAGACGCACACGGGCCCGAACGGCGAGCCGTTCCCCGCACTGGACATCACGCGGCCCTGGGGCTCGCTCTCCTCTGAGGAGCAGCGGCTGTTCAGCCACATGGCCGAGGTCTACGCCGGATTCCTCGGGCACATCGATGCCGAGATCGGGCGGCTGCTCGACTACCTGGAGGAGACCGGGCAGCGCGAGAACACGATGGTCATTCTCGTGTCCGATAACGGCGCCAGCGGCGAGGGCGGCCCCAACGGCTCGGTCAACGAGTGTCTGGCCGCCAACGGGATCCCCGACGAGATCACCGAGAACCTGGCCATGCTCGACGAGCTGGGCGGTCCCAAGACCTACAACCACTACCCCAACGGCTGGGCGATGGCGTTCAACACGCCGTTTAAGATGTGGAAGCGCTACGAGTTCAACGGCGGCACGTCAGACCCGTGCATCATCTCCTGGCCCGCCGGCATCCAGGCCAAGGGCGAGGTCCGCGAGCAGTACCACCACGCCATCGACCTCGTCCCGACGATCCTCGATGTGCTCGGCGTCGAGCCACCCGAGACCCTCGGCGGGCACGCCCAGAGCCACTTCGACGGCGTCAGCATGCGCTACAGCTTCGACGCCGCGACGCTGCCCAGCGCCCGCGAGACGCAGTTCTTCTCGATGCTCGGCTCGCGCAGCATCTGGCACGACGGCTGGAAAGCCGTCACCACCCACCCGACGCTGAGCGGCTGGAGCAACTTCGACCAGGACACCTGGGAGCTCTACCACGTCGACGTCGACCGCTCCGAGATGCACGACCTGGCCGCCGAAGAGCCCGAAAGGCTCAACGAGCTGATCATGCTCTGGTACGCCGAGGCCGGCGCCAACGGCGCGTTCCCGCTCGACGACCGCGGCGCACTGGAACTCCTCACCACGCCGCGGCCGACGCTCTCGCCCGCGCGCAACCGCTACATCTACTACCCCGGCGTCGCCGAAGTGCCCGAGTCGCAGGCCGTCAACCTGCGCAACCGCTCCTTCGCGATCGCCGCGGTGGTGGACATTCCGGCCGCCGGAGCCGAGGGGGTGCTGTTCGCGCACGGCTCCCGCTTCGGCGGTCACGCCCTCTACGTCAAGGACAACCGCCTGCACTACGTCAACAGCTTCGTCGGCAGGGTCGAGCAGAGGATCGCTGCCGACGCAGGAGCTGCCGACCGGAGAGCAACTGATCCTCTCCGCCGCGTTTGAGAAGGAGGGCGAGGATCCGCCCGGCGTGTCGGTCGGGACGCTGTCGCTCTTCCACGGCGACGTCAAGGTCGGCGAGGGCCGCATCAAGACCCAGCCGGGCAAGTTCTCGATCGGCGGCGAAGGCCTGTGCGTCGGACGCGACAGCAGCGACCCAGTCACCGACGACTACCCAGGCACCGCGCCGCACGCGTTCACCGGTGGCACGATCAACCGCGTCGCGATCGACGTCAGCGGCGAGCCATACGTCGACCTGGAGCGCGAAGCCGTCGCGATGATGTCGCGCGAGTAGGCACTGACAACGTGCAGCCGCCCGTGCGGCTCCACGCGGCTACTCAGCTCGGCAGCCGGCCCAAATAGCCGCGACTGCTGCTTCGAGGCGCCCGATAGCAGAAGCGAATGGGCGGCAGTCGCAAACGCCCGTCTTGGGCGACGAGCAGGCGCACGCACTGACGCCGCTGCTTGTCGACGAAGGCGGCAGTCCTAGCGCCACGAGCCGACTGGCCGTGCGCTACCGAGTTGGACGAGATCCAGCAGTCGCCGGCGGACCACAGGCGAACTCCAGCGCGTCATTTCCCGTCGGTAGTCGTCGTAGCTTCAGACCAGCCCGGTGGTTCCTAGCTGCTCGACGAGGCCGGCGAGTGTCGTGACGGTCACCGCGTTTTCCGGGTAGCGCCTTCCTGCACGCTGCAGGTAGTCCCCGAACTTGCGCTCGGCCGCGAGGAAATCGGCAGAGGCGGCCGCGCAGCACAGGAACTGCGAGTCCGCGAGATCGTTTCCGCTCCAGTGATCGTCCGCATTGCTCAGTCGGTGGTAGAGCACCTCGCGGAGGGTCCGAACGTAGGGCATCGTCTCGATCGCTTGGTCGAGGTCGTCGCGTCGCCAGGCCGCAAACCGCTCGTGACCCATTTCCGCGGCGCGTGCTGCCTCCGCGAGTTCCGTACCGAGATCGCTTGCGAGCCTGCCAAGGGTGTTGAGCCGCACGTGCTCTCGCGGAGTTCCTGCATCGCGCATCTGGACGGCGAGGAGGTGATGAGGCTCTGCCCACGCAGCCGCAACCGATCGGCGCTTCTGCGCCTCCGCTGGCGGGTCGTCCTCAAGCATCGCAGCGAGCGAGGCCTCGGCGTTCGTCATCCGCTCGGAGAGCACGCGCCAGTCGTCCGGCAGCCCAGCGCGCTCCAGAGGCGAAAAGGCGGCGTTGAAGATGGCACCGGGCTCCAGCGTGATCACCGCCTCCGCTTGCACTGGGCTCTCGCCGGCCATGGCACGCCTGAGCTCCTGTCCGCGAACGCTGACCGGATCTCGCAACTGCCACCCGCGCGAAAGCTCGACCATCGTCAGCGCAACGTCCCGTCGATGACGTCCTGTTGGCGCGATCTCCCACAGGTTCGCACTCGAAGTGGGAAGACAAGCGACTTGGACCGCGAGAGCTCGATCAGGTGCTCGGCTGGCTGCCGGTCGCCTTGGGCGACTGCGCTTGGGTTGTGGAGGCACTGCGCGAGGGTGATCCAGTGACGCTGGTCGAGGTAGACGACCGGGCGGTCCGGCGCCGGCACGTCGTCCATGCCGTCGCCCCCGAGTTCCACGACGAGCGTCTCCCCGTCGCGGAGCCGCATCGTCAGTTCGCGCGTTGCTAGATCAGTCTCGGCGTAACTGAGGTCCTGCCAGGGATGCGGCACCGTCATCGGCGCCCGGAGTTCGGTGCCGTCGCTCATCGTGATCGCCACCTCTTGAGCCGCCACGTCGAACGCCACACGAGCGACCGCTGGCCTATGCGGCGACCCGCTTAATGGCTGCACGGCAGAGGGCCGCCGCGACGGATCGAACGGGGCAGGGCGCTCTCTGCCCAACATGCCAAGTTCGTGGTCACCACATGAGCGCCAGAATGCTGGCTGAGGGTCGCCACGGATGGGAGTGTCTCATCGTTGCGATGACTGCCGCTTCGGACGAAGTGCAAGCGGACGTTCCCGCGGGAACGTTCCGGCCGGTCGCCGTCGCATTCGCTGCTCCTATGTCAAGAGATTGATGGGTGTGGATGTCCGGGTCCGGGCGGGGCGGTTTGGAGGAGGTGCCAGAGGCGGCGGGTGAGGTGGCGTTTGAGGCAGCGGATGGCTTCTTTGGTGCTCTTGCCTTCGGCGCGTTTGCGGGCGATGTAGTCCTGGGTCTCGGGGTGGCATCGCAGGCGAGTGATGGCGATGCGGTGGATGGTGGCGTTGAGCTGGCGGTTGCCTCCGCGGTCGAGGCGGTGGCGGTTGGTCTTGCCGGAGCTGACGGGGATCGGGGCGACGCCGGCGGCGCGTGCGAGCTTGGCGTCGGTGGTGAACCGGCCGGCGCCGGCGATCTCGCCGACGAGCTTGGCGGCGGTCAGCGGCCCAAGGCCAGGCTCGGTGAGCAGGTGCGGGGCGATCTGGGCGACAAGGTCGGCGATCTCGGCTTCGAGCGTCTTGATCGTCTGCGAGAGCTCGCGGATGCGGCGCAGCTCGTCGCGCGCGATGCGAACGCGCATCGTCTGCTGGGCTCGAGCGAGGCGACGCGCGACGCGCGGCCCCCAGTTGCCGTGAAACAACGAGCTGCCCGGCAACTGCAGCTCGGGCCAGAGGTCGTGCAGATGCCATTGCAGGGTGTTGTTGACCGCGACGCGAGCGCGGACGAGCCGCTCGCGGTGATCGACGAGCAACCGCAGGTCGAGCTCAGGCCCGGGTTCTGTCCGATGTTCTGTGTGAGGTCGGGGTGACCGATTCGGCCCTCCGGGGCCGGGAAAGGCCATCCGTGACCAAGCAGAAGATCAAGATCAGGGGGGATGGATCGTCTGGTCCCGCCGTGCCCGAGAGTTCCGTTGAGCAGGCGCGGGATCGGCTCGCGGGGTTGTTGCCCGACGACGCGTTGCAGGACGCGTTGGAGGGGTTGGGGCCGGAGGAGATCACCGGGCCGGGCGGGTTGATGAGCCAGCTCGCGGGCCGGGTGCTCGAGAGTGCGTTGGGCGCCGAGTTGACCGAGCACCTGGGCTATCCGCCTGGGCAGGCGCCGCCGGGTGGCGCGGGCAATCACCGCAACGGCCACACCTCCAAGACGGTGCAGACCGATATCGGGCCGGTTGAGGTCCGGACGCCGCGCGATCGCGCCGCGACGTTCGAGCCGCGGCTGGTCGGCAAGCGCCAGACGCGGCTGGCGGGCTTAGACGACCGCGTGCTCGACCTCTATGCGGGCGGCATGAGTGTGCGCGACATCGCCGCCCACCTGCAGGGCCTCTACGGCATCGGGATCGGCCGCGACACGGTCTCGCGGGTCACTGACGCGGTCCTGGAGGACGTCGCCGCGTGGCGGTCGCGGCCGCTGGAGCGCGTCTATCCGATCGTCTACTTCGACGCCATGCATGGTGAAGGTGCGCGAGGACCGGTCGGTCCGCACGCGCGCCTGCTATCTGGCGGTCGGGGTCACCGTCGAGGGCGACCGCGAAGCGCTCGGGATCTGGTGGCAGGACACCGAGGGCGCCAAGTTCTGGCTCGCCGTGCTCAACGACCTGCAGCGCCGCGGCGTCAACGACGTGCTGATCGCCTGCGTCGACGGCCTGACCGGGTTCCCGGACGCGATCGCCGCCGTCTTCCCGCAGGCCTGGGTGCAGACCTGCATCGTCCATCAGATCCGCGCCTCGCTGCGCTACGTCAACTACCGCGACCGCCGGCGCCTGGCCGCCGACCTGCGGCCCATCTACACCGCCGCCAACGCCGACCAGGCAGCCGTCGAGCTCGAGCGCTTCGACGAGCAGTGGGGCGACCGGTACCCGATGATCGCCCAGGCATGGCGGCGCGACTGGGAGCACATCATCCCGTTCCTGGCGCTGCCCGAGGACCTGCGCCGCGTCGTCTACACCACCAACACGATCGAGGCGATGCACCGCCAGATCCGCAAAGCGATCAAGACCCGCGGACACTTCCCCGACGAACAGGCCGCCACCAAGCTGATCTACCTCGCCATCGAGCGCGCCGAGACCAAGTGGCGCTCGGTCCGCGCCTGGACAAGCGGCCTCGCCGCGCTCAAGATCCACTTCGGAGACCGACTGCCCGACTGACCCTCAACCAGTCACCACGGCCTCACACACAGAAGGCCGGACAGCCTCCAGGCCCGTCCAAGTGCGCCGCCGGCAACGAGCCCAGGCCTTCGCGCAGCGCCGCTCGAGCGACCGACAGTGCGTCGATGCTGTCGGACTTGCCGCGCCCGCGCGCTTGCCGGCGCGACGCGGACATCAACTTGCTGTGCACGCGCAGCACCCGCTCGCCCCGCTCGATCAGGAACCGCTCCAACGAGCCAGAGACGTGCCGGCAGTCCTCGAGCGCCCACACCCGCTCGGCCCCGAGACCGCGCGCCCAGCGCAACAGCGCCGCCGAGCCCTTCGCGCCGGCCTGCACCGTCTGCTCGCCCAGCAGCTCGCCGCTCGTCGCTGCGACCGCGGCGATCGTGTGCGAGCGCTTGTGGGTGTCCGCACCGAGCACGATCATTGACCTCGTCCACCTCCACATCGAATGAGTGGACCTCCGGCGGACACGGCTTGCTTGGGGCGGTGCCACGCTCCTATCAAGTCACGCCGGGACGTCCCCGACCGGCGACGAGCGACACAGCGAAAGCCAGTCAGGCCCAACGGCCGACAGCGTGAATGCGAGTCAGCTCGCCGCCGGTCGGAGCCTCCCTTCGAGGCCGGACGTCAACGCGGATCCAAACAGCAAGCGTGAACGCGACAGCGCGGCTCGGCTGCCTCGCGGCCGGCGCCCTCGTATCGCGCGTGAATCGCCGTCTAAGCCCTCGACGCGATTCGCGCGCGTCGCTCAAGGAGCTATCCTCGCCGACCGCCCAAGGAGCCACGCGAACTGCGCATCCACAGAGCAGACGCCGGTCCGCCCCGCGCACACCGTCACGGCGAGAGGCGCTCGGACCGCCATGAGCCGTCCGGCTGCAGCAGGAAGTGCTCGCGGTCGTGGAGGCGGTCGGGGCGGCCCTGCCACAGCTCGACGGCGTCGGGCCGGAGGCGGAAGCCGCCCCAGTGGCCGGGGCGCGGCACGTCGCCCGGGTAGCGTGCCTCGACCTCGGCCACGCGCTCCTCGAGCTCGGCGCGGTCGCCGAGCACGGCCCCCTGGGCGGAGGCCCAGGCCCCGATCTGGGCGCCGCGCGGCCGGCTGGCGAAGTAGGCGTCGGACTCCTCGGGCGGCAGGCGCTCGACCGGACCCTCGATGCGGGCCGCGCGGTAGAGCGGCTGCCAGTAGATCGTGGCCGCCGCGCGCGGGTTGGCGTCGAGCTCGCGGCCCTTGCGCGAGTCGTAGTTGGTGAAGAACCGGATCCCCTCGTCGTCGATGCCCCTCATCAGCACGATGCGGACGGAGGGGCGGCCGTCGGGCGTCGCCGTGGCCAGCGCCATGCGCTCGGCCTCGATGATCCCCGAGGCGGCCGCCTCCTCGAACCACTCGCGGACGAGTTGGAGGGGGTTCACCTACATCGCCATCGCGACGTACTTGATCGCCAGGTACTCGTCGACCCCCTCCGGTCCGCCCTCGCGGCCGAAGCCGGAGGCCTTGACGCCGCCGAACGGCGCGGCCGGGTTGGACACGAGCCCCTGGTTCAACCCCACCATGCCGGTCTGGAGCTTCTCCACCACGCGGAAGGCGCGCTTGATGTCGCTCGTGTAGACGTAGGCCACGAGCCCGTACTCGGTGTCGTTGGCGGCGGCGATCGCCGCGTCCTCGTCGTCGAAGCCGATCACCGGGGCCACCGGGCCGAAGATCTCCTCCTTGAGCAGGCGCGCGGACCCGGTCACGCCGCCGAGCACGGTCGGCTCGTAGAAGTACCCCGCGCCCTCGCGCTCGCTGCCGCCGACCAGCACCTGAGCGCCCTTGCCCGTGGCGTCCTGGACGAGCTCGGCGACCTTGTCGCGCTGTGTGCCGTCGATCAGCGGGCCGACCTTGACGTCGTCCTCGACCCCGCGACCGACCTTCATCTCGCCGAGCTTGCCGGCCAGCTTCTCGGCGAACTCCTCGGCCACGCGATCGGCGACGTGGAAGCGATTGGCCGCCGTGCAGGCCTCGCCGATGTTGCGCATCTTGGCGATCACGGCGCCCTCGACGGCGGCGTCGACGTCGGCGTCCGGGAACACGATGAACGGCGCGTTGCCGCCCAGCTCCATCGAGGTGCGCAGCAGCCCTTCCGCCGACTGCTCGACCAGCTTGCGGCCGACTTCGGTGGAGCCCGTGAAGGTCAGCTTGCGCAGCCGCGGGTCCTCGATGATCGGCTTGGAGACCTCGGAGCTCGAGCTCGAGGTGATGACGTTGAGCACGCCGGGCGGCAGCCCGGCCTCCTCGAACAGCCGCGCCAGGGCGAGCATCGAGAGCGGCGTCTGCTGGGCGGGCTTGATGATCATCGTGCAGCCGGCCGCGACGGCCGGGCCGATCTTGCGCGTGCCCATCGCGGCCGGGAAGTTCCACGGCGTGATCGCGTAGCACGGGCCAACCGGCTGCTTCATGGTGATCAGGCGGCCGACGCCGTTCGGCGCCGTCGCGAAGCGGCCCTCGATCCGCACCGCCTCCTCGGAGAACCAGCGCAGGAACTCCGCGGCGTAGGCGATCTCGGCCTTGGACTCGGCGAGCGGCTTGCCCATCTCGAGCGTCATCAGCAGCGCCAGGTCGTCGGCGCGCTCGTTCATCGCCTCGAACACCCGGCGCAGGATCTCGCCGCGCTCGCGCGGCGGGTGCTGCGCCCACTCGTCCTGCACCGCGACCGCGGCGTCGAGCGCCGCCGTCGCGTCGCCGGCCGTGGCGTCCGCGACCTCGACCAGCGTCTCCCCCGTCGACGGATCCTCGACGGCCAGCGTGTCGCCGCCCGACGCGTCCCGCCATTCGCCGCCGATGTACAGCTGCGTGGGGGCCTGGTCGACGACGGCGGTCTCCTTGTCGGCTGTGATGTTCATGCAGCCACTGTCTCCGTTCCTAGCTCCTCCGAAATTGACACGTCGATCGAGTAGTCGATCGGGACCACGATCAGCGACGGCAGGTCGAGGCTCAAGGCGTGCCGCAGGTGGCGCCCGAGGTCCTCGACGGCCTCACAGCGCCAGGCCGGCATGCCGAACGCGTCGGCCAGTCGCACGAAGTCGGGGTTGGTGAAGTCGGTGCCGAAGTGGCGGCCGAACTTCTTGTCCTGCTTCCACACGATCGAGCCGTACTGGTGGTTCTCCCAGATGATGTTGACCAGCGGCGTGCGCAGCCGCACCGCCGTCTCGAGCTCCTGCACGTTCATGAGGAAGCCGCCGTCGCCGCTGACCGTGACGACGTGGCGGTCCGGGTACACGAGCTTGGCGGCGATCCCGGTCGGCAGCGCGATGCCCATGCCCGCGAGCCCGTTGGCGATGAACACCGTCTCCGGCTCGTGCGCGGGGAACATGCGCGCGATCCACAGCTTGTGCAGGCCGACGTCCGAGATCAGGATGTCGCGCCGCCCGAGCGCCTGGCGGATCTCCCACAGCGCCCGCGGCGGCTGCATCGGGAAGGCGTCGTCGTCCTTGGCCGCCTCGAAGCGGCCGAGCACGATCTCGTTCAGCCGCGTGTCCTGGCTGGTGAACGTCCGGTCCGACAGCTCCTCGGCCAGCCACGTGAGGATGAACGGGAGGTCGCCGATCAGGTCGACCTCGGTCATGAAGTGCTCGTCGACCTCCGGCGCCACGGTGTCGACGCAGATGATCCGCTTGTCGCGCTTGGGGTTCCAGTTCGCGGGCCCGTGCTCGACCAGGTCGAGGCCGACGGTGATCACCACATCGGCATCCTCGAAGCCGGCCAGCGCGTAGTCGCGCGACTGCAGGCCGACGGTGCCGAGCGCGCGCGGGTCCTCGAAGTCGAGCGCGCCCTTGCCCATGAAGGTCTCCGCGACCCCTATCCCGGTCGCGTACGCGAAGGCGCGCAGGGCGGGGGCCGCCCCGGTGCGGACGACCCCGTTGCCGGCCAGCACGACCGGCCGCTCGGCCTCGCCGATGACCTTCAGCGCGGCGCGCAGCTCCTCGGGGCTGGGCTCGGGCCGGCGGCGCCCGGCGCGGACGGGCAGCGGCTCGGCGTCGACCTGCGCGGCCATGACGTCCTCTGGCAGCTCGATGTGGGTCGGCCCCGGCTTCTGGGCCTGGGCGACCTTGAACGCCTTGCGGACCACCTCGGGGATCACGCGCGCCGAGTTCAGCCGCGTGTTGAACTTGGTCACCGGCCGCAGCATGTCGACGATGTCGAGGTACTGGTGGGACTCCTTGTGCATGCGCTCGAGGTCGGCCTGGCCGGTCAGCGCGACCATCGGCGAGCGGTCCAGCAGCGCGTCGGCGACCCCGGTCACGAGGTTGGTGGCGCCCGGGCCGAGCGTGCCGAGGCAGACCCCGGCCGAGCGGGTCAGGCGGCCGTACATGTCGGCCATGTAGGCGCCGCCCTGCTCGTGGCGGACGGGCACGAACTCGATGCTGGAGCTCTCGAGCGACTCGTTGAGGTCCAGCGTCTCCTCGCCCGGGATGCCGAACACGTACTTGACGCCCTCGGCCTCGAGGCACTCCACGAACAGATCTGAAGCCTTGCGCTCGCTCATCTCCGCACGCTCATAGCGCAACTTCTTACCAGTCCCGGTGTCCGGCTACCCTGATGCCCTTGCTGCGGCTCGCTTCGCTGACACTCGCTGCGCTCGCGCTGCTGGTCACTCCTGCCTTCGCCGCGAAGGCGCGATTCACCATCCGCGGAGCGGGCTTCGGGCACGGCGTCGGCATGAGCCAGTACGGCGCCTACGGGTTCGCCAAGCAGGGCCGGACGTACGACCAGATCCTCGGCCACTACTACACCGGCACCCAGCTCGGGACGACGGATCCGGCCAGCCACCGTCCGGGTGCTGATCCAGTCGACCGGGACGGCGAGCTTCAGCGGCGCCTCGCAGGCCGGGACCCGCGCGCTCAACCCGTCGCGCACCTACAAGGCCCGCCGCCACGGCGCCACGCAGGTCGACCTGCTGTCGGCCGCCGGCAAGCGGATCGCCACCTTCTCGTCGCCGCTGCAGGTCTCCGGCCCCGGCGCGGTCACGCTCGGCGGCGTGGGCAGCTACCGCGGCATCCTCGAGTTCCGGCCCGACACGTTCGGAGGCCTCAACGCGATCAACGCGGTCTCGCTCGAGGACTACGTCGCCGGCGTGGTGGCGCGCGAGTCGCCGTCGTCGTGGCCGGCCGAGGCGCTCAAGGCCCAGGCCGTCGCCGCGCGCACCTACGCGATCACCACCTCGAAGGCCGGCGCGGGCTTCGAGCACTACGCCGACACCCGCTCGCAGGTCTACGGCGGCGTGGCCGCGGAGACCGAGTCGACCAACGCCGCCGTCGCCGCCACCCGCGGGCAGGTCGTCACCCACGCGGGCAAGCCGGTGGTCACGTTCTTCTTCTCCACGTCCGGCGGACGGACCGAGAACGTCGAGAACACGAACGTCGGCGCCGGCCCGCAGCCGTGGCTGAAGTCCGTCGAGGACCCCTACGACGACATCTCGCCCAAGCACCGCTGGACGCCGGTCAAGCTGACCCGCGCGCAGGCGGGCGCCAAGCTGAGCGGGCTCGTCAAGGGCCGCTTCCGCGGCATCCAGGTGCTCAAGCGCGGCGCCTCGCCGCGGATCGTGAGCGCCGACATCGTCGGCACCGGCGGCCGCACGCGGGTCGACGGTGCGACGCTCCGCGCGCGCCTCGGCCTGCTCGACACGTGGGCCTACTTCACCTCGATCGCCAGCCGCAAGGCGCCCCCGACCGGGACGGGCGGCGCGCAGGCCGGCGCAGCCGGGCCGCGGGCCCACGCCAGCATCGCCGGCACGGTGATCCCGGCGCGCGTCGGCGCCGAGGTCCAGATCCAGCGCCGCCAGGCCGGCGGCTGGGAGACCGTCGCCTCCACGCTCGTGCGGCACGGCGGCAACTACCGCGCCGCCGTGGCGTCGTCCGGCACCTACCGCGCGATCTTCGCGGGCGACGCCGGGCCGTCGGTCCGCGTCCGCTAGCCGGTGTAGACCCGCGCCAGCGTCTGCGCGACGCAGGCGGGCTTCTCGCCGCCCTCGACCTCGAAGGTCAGCTCGAGCATGATCTGCGCGCCGCCGGTGATCTCCTCCAGCGAGGCGAGCTTGACCTGCGCGCGGACGCGCGAGCCTACGGGCACCGGGGCCGGGAAGCGGACCTTATTGAGGCCGTAGTTGATCGCGAAGGCGAAGCCCTCGAGCGACATCACCTGCTCCATGAACATCGGGGCCAGCGAGAGCGTGTAGTAGCCGTGCGCGATCGTGCCGCCGAACTGCGTGTCCTTGGCGCGCTCGACGTCGACGTGGATCCACTGGTGATCGCCGGTGACGTCGGCGAAGTCGTTGATCGCCTCCTGCGTGACCTCGTGCCACTCGGAGGTTCCGAGGACCTCGCCCTCCGACGCCTTCAGCTCGTCCAGCCCGGTGATCGTCTTCATGCGGCCGCACCATATCCTGGGTCGCGATGTCGCAACCCCTGTTGGCCATCGACGGCCCCGCCGTCCTCTACCGCGCCTTCTTCGCCCTCCCGGACTCGATCACCGACGACGACGGACATCCCGTCAACGCGCTGCTGGGCTCCGTCAACCAGACGCTGTGGTGCATCGAGAAGTACGACCCGCGCGCCGTGGTCTGGTGCTTCGGCGCCGAGGCGGGCGAATACCGCGTCGAGGCGTTCCCCGCCTACCACGCCGACCGCCCGCCGATGCCCGACCCGCTCGAATGGCAGTGGGAGCGCGCGCCGGAGCTGTACGAGGCGCTCGGCTGGTCGCTGGTCTCCAACGACGAGCTCGAGGCCGACGACCTGCTGCACTCGCTGGCAGCGGTCGAGACCGAGGCCGGCGGGAAGACGCTGATCCTCACCGGCGACCGCGACATGTTCCAGTGCGCGACCGACAGCGTGACCGTGCTCATGCAGCGCACCGGCGGCGACGGCCCGCAGGAGGTCGACCCGGACGGCGTGCGCGAGTGGTACGGGATCGACCCCGAGCAGGTGCCCGACTTCATCGCCCTGCGCGGCGACCCGTCGGACGGACTGCCCGGCGCCAAGGGGATCGGCCCGAAGACGGCCGCAGACCTGCTGCGCCGCAAGGGCGACCTCGAGCACGTGATCCTCGGCGCCATCCGCGAGAAGCCGTCGGTACGCCGAGCGCTGATCGAGCAGGCCGACGAGCTGCGTGCCTTCAAGGACATCGCGACGCTGCGCACCGTGCCGCTCGAACGGCCGCCCGACGCGGCGACCGACTACGCGAGCGGCGCGAAGGCCGCCGCCACGCATGGGATGGGGCGGCTGTCGAAGCGGCTCGAGGAAGCGGCGGCGGCTCAGGCCTGAGCGAGGTCGGCCGCGAGCGCGCGCTCGGCGCGCTCGACCAGGTCCTCGGCGAGGTCGCCGCCCCAGTGGGCGGCGCCGACGGCGGCGCCGGTCTCCTCGCGCACGCGGTCGGCCACGCGGGCCCCGCCGTGGCGGTCGGTGTCCGGCAGCAGGGCCAGCAGGTCGCCCTCGTCGTCCCAGCACGCGTAGACGTCGGCGCCGCGCAGCACGCCGGCGAGAGCGTCCGGCTCGGCGCCGCGGACGAGCAGCACGACGAACTCGTGGCCGTAGCGCACGCCGGAGGCCACCATGCGCCGCAGCATCCAGCGGCCGAGCGGCGCGGGCAGCGGGCCGATCAGGTCATCGAGGTCCACATGCCTAACAACGGCATGTCAGGGCGTGAACTTGACGGTAATTACGTCACCATCGGCCATGGGATATTCCCGCCCCTCCAGCCGCAGCGTGCCGCGCTCGCGCGCCGCGGCGTAGCCGCCGGCGTCCACCAGCGCCTCCCAGCCGATCACCTCGGCGCGCACGAACCCGCGCTGGATGTCGGAGTGGATCTCGCCCGCCGCGTGCCAGGCGGTCAGCCCGCGCCGCATGTGCCAGGACTGGGCCGGCTTGTCCTCGCCGGCGGTGAAGAACGCGAGTAGGTCGAGCAGCCCGAAGGCGCCGCGCACCACGCGGGTGAGGCCCGACTCGCCGACGCCCATCTCCTCGCGCATGACCGCCGCCTCCTCGTCGTCGAGCTCGGACAGCTCGGCCTCGATCCGCGAGGAGACGGCGACCGCTGCCGCCCCGTTGGCGGCCGCGTGGTCGGCGATAGCCGACGGCACCGCGTCGTCGCCTTCGTCGACGTTGGCCACGAAGAGCACCGGCTTGCCGGTCAGCGGCGAGAGGTCGCGCATGGCGTTGGGCGCGGCGTCCGGCACCGGCACCGTGCGCGCCGGCTGGCCGGCGTTGAGCGCGTCGATCACGCGCTCGAGCCACTCCTGCTCGCCGATCGCGACCTTGTCGCCGCTGCGTGCGGTGCGCACCACGCGCTGGAGCCGCCGCTCGGCCTGCTCGAGGTCGGCGTAGAGCAGCTCCGTCTCGATCGTCTCGATGTCGGCGGCCGGATCGACCCTGCCCTCCGGATGGATGACGTTGTCGTCGCCGTGCGCGCGCACCACGTGCAGCAGGGCGTCGGTCTCGCGGATGTTGGCCAGGAACTTGTTGCCCAGGCCCTCGCCCTTGTGCGCGCCCGCCACCAGGCCGGCGATGTCGTGGAACTCGATCGTGTCCGGCACCACGTTCGAAGCGCCGATGGTGCGCGCCACCGCGTCGAGCCGGTCGTCGGCCACGGGAACGACCGCGACGTTCGGCTCGATCGTCGTGAACGGGTAGTTGGCCGCCTCCGCGCCCGCCCGCGACAGCGCGTTGAAGAGCGACGACTTGCCCGCGTTGGGCATCCCGACGATGCCGACCTTCATCGCCCGAGGCTCCCGAGCGCGGTCCCGAGAGCCGCCCCGGCGGCGACGTCGGACGGGTAGTGCACGCCCAGGTAGAGGCGCGAGAACGCCATCGCGGCGGCCGCCCCGAGCAGCGGGCCGCGCGGGAGCAGGCGCCCGTAGGCCTGGGCGGCGGCGAACGACGAGGTCGAGTGCGAGGACGGGAACGAGAGGCCGGTGGGCGTCGCCATCAGGTGCGGCAGGTCCTCGATCAGCGGCCGCTTGCGGCCGATCGCCATCTTGATCGAGGTCGAGATCAGGTAGGCCGCGCCGACGCACACGGTGGCGCGCAGCCAGCGCCCGCGCCGCTCGGCGTCGGCCGCGCTGCCCAGGCAGCCGAGCGCCAGCCACACCGCGCCGTGCTCGCCGAGCCGCGAGTAGCGCCGCACCCAGCGCACGCGGTGCGGTGCGTGGGCCATCAACCGGATCCGCCGGTAGACGGCGAGGTCGGCGGCGTTGAAGGCGACCC
This sequence comes from uncultured Solirubrobacteraceae bacterium, assembly GCA_963835525.1. Lineage (GTDB taxonomy): Bacteria > Actinomycetota > Thermoleophilia > Solirubrobacterales > Solirubrobacteraceae > DASSUW01. The sequence goes on along the minus strand of CAWIFM010000003.1, from coordinate 478,224 downwards.
GCAGGCGGCGCAAGCTAGAAGCCGACTCTGTGCTCTCCGGACTCGACGCGCAGATACGACACCTGCCCGAGGTCGACGAGCACGGCGCCGTCGGTCGCCTCGACCTCGTACCAGCGCTCCTTCCCGTCCTGCAGCGCCTTCCGGAGCGCCTCGAGCTGGTCTTCGGCCAGTCGAAGGGAGAGCACCTGGCCGGCGCCGACGAAGCCGATCGCCGCGCGCCGGAAGCTGGAGGGAGTGGTCGTCGGATCAGTCATACATGCACCAGTTCCGTGAGCACGCCGCCGGAGGCGGAGGGATGGACGAAGGCGACCTGCGAGCCGCGTATACCCGTGCGCGGCTCCTCGTCGATCAGCCGCACGCCTGCCGCCCGCAACGAGTCCAGCGCGCCGGCCACGTCGTCGACGCGGTAGGCCACGTGGTGGAGCCCGGGCCCGCGCTTGGCGAGGAAGCGGCCGACCGGCGTGTCGTCGCCCAGCGGCGCGAGCAGCTCGACGTGGCTGTCGCCGACGTCGAGCAGCGCAGCCTCGACTCCCTGCTCGGCGATCGTCTCGCGATGGACGAGCGGCATGCCGTAGGTGTCGCGGTGGACGGCGATCGCGGCGTCGAGGTCCTCGACGGCGACACCGATGTGGTCGATGCTGCCGAACACCCGGCCGAGTGTACCCTCAGCGCCCGTGCGCATCGCCCTCGCCGCCAACCGCGCGTCAGGCGGCGGGCTCGACCCCGAGCCGCTCGCCGCGGTGCTGCGTTCGCGCGGCGCGGAGGTCGCCGTGTTCGGCTGCCGGGACGAGGAGCTCGAGCAGGCCGCGGCCTGGGAGCCGGACCGCCTGGCGGTCGCCGGCGGCGACGGGACGATCGGCCCGGTGGCCGAGCTGGCCGGCCGGCTCGACGTACCGCTGGCCGTGCTCCCGACCGGCACGGCGAACGACTTCGCGCGCGCCTACGGCGTGCCCGCCGACCCGCGCGAGGCCGCGGAGCTGGCCGCCGACGGGAGCGACACGCGGCCGCTCGAGCTCGGCCGGCTGGCCGACGGGCGGCCGTTCGTCAACGTGGCCAGCGCCGGGCTCGCGTCGGTCGCGGCCCGGAACGCGCAGCCGCTCAAGCCGCGCCTCGGCCCGCTCGCCTACGGGGTCGGGGCGCTGAGCGCCGCCGCCCGCGAGCGGCCGCTGCCCGTCACCGTCCGGGCCGACGGGAGCACCGTCTTCGACGACGCCGCCTGGCAGGTGATCGTTGCCGTCAGCGGCGCCTTCGGCGGCGGCTCGGGCGTGGCCGAGGCCGACCCCGACGACGGCGTGCTCGACCTCGTGATCCTGCCCGCGGGCTCGCGCGCGGGGCTCGCCCGGCGGGCCTGGGGCCTGCGCCGGCGCACGATCGCGCAGCAGCGCGACGTGCCGCACGAGCAGGGTCACGTGGTGGAGGTCGCCCTCCCGGACGAGAGCGAGATCAACGTCGACGGCGAGATCCGCACCGGCGGCCTCGAGCGCGTGACGGTCGAGGCGCGGGCCTTCAGGCTCGTGGTGCCAGGCTGACGGCGTTCTTGCCGCTGCGCTTGGCCTCGTAGAGCGCGGCGTCCGCCCGGGCGACCATCGCCTCGTCGCTCTCGCCGTCCTGGGCGAGCGCCAGGCCGACCGACAGCGTCGAGCCGATCCGCTCCGGCGCCTGCGAGCGGAGCTGGAAGCCGACCCGCTCGGCATCCCCCTCGCCGGCGCACTCGAAGGCCAGGGCGAACTCGTCGCCGCCGATCCGGAACGCACGGCCGCCGGTCGGCGACGCCGAGCGCAGCAGGGCGGCCATCGCGCGCAGGGCGTCGTCGCCCGCCGCGTGACCGCGCGTGTCGTTGAGGCTCTTGAAGCCGTCGAGGTCGGCGAGCAGCACGGCGAAGGGACCGCTGTCGCGCAGGACGGGCAGCGCCTCGTAGAAGGCGGCGTGGTGGCCGAGCCCGGTCAGCGGATCGCGCGCGGCGCGCTCACGCAGCTCGAGCACGGCGGCGGCCATCCGCAGGCCGCTGGCGGCCTGGAAGGCGAGCAGCTCGAGCAGCTCGACGTGCTCGGTGGAGAGGCGGTGCGGGGTGCGGTCGGCGAGCACGAGGATGCCGATCTGCTCGCCCGCGGCGGCGAGCGGGAGCACGATGAGCGAGGCGGCGCCCGCGCGGCGGACCGGCTCGTGGCCGGCGAACCCGCGGCCTGACGCCTCGTTGACGGTGTAGGAGGAGGTGCCGCGGGTGACCCAGTCGCCGATGGCGGCCAGGTCGGTGGCCTCGAGCTGCGTCAGCGCGACGGCGAACGGGCCCTCGGCGTGGTGCACGTAGAGGCTGCCCGAGCCGTCGGCGAGCGCGATCATGGCCGACTCGAAGCCCGCCACGTGCAGCGCCGAGCGGACCGTCTCGCGCACGATGTCCTCCGGGTCCTGCAGCGCCGCCAGGCGGGCGACGGCGCGCGCCAGCCGCTGGGCGGGCGCCACGCGCGCCTCCGGCCCGCCGAGCTCGCCGATGCGGCGGGCCAGCAGGTCGGCGCAGCGGTCCATCTCCCAGCGTGCGTCATCGCCGAGCAGGGTCGGCGACTCGCAGTTGAGCACACCGATCACGCGGTCCCCGTTGCGCATCGGGACGCACAGCTCGGCGACCACCGACGGGACGGAGGGGAGGAAGTGGGGATCGGCGGAGGTGTCGACGATGTCGGTCGTCTCGCCGGTCTGGAACGTGTGGCCGATGACGCCGGCGCCCGCGGGCATGCCGTCGTAGATCTGCCAGTAGCCGCGCACGGCCTGGCAGCGCAGGCGGCCGCCCTGCTCGAGGTACACGCTCGGCATGAGCCCGGTGCGTGCGAGGTGCTCGACCACGACGGTGCAGGCGTCGCGCACCGTCTCGGCGGAGGCGACCGCGCGCTCGAGGCGACCCCCGCCGGGGGCCACGGCCAGGCGGCGGCCGCTGCTCTCGGGCTCGGGCGGCCAGGCGACCCCCGGGCGGCCGAACAGCCAGCCCTGGCCGAAGTCGACCTCGGCGGCGCGCAGGACGGCGAGCTCCTCGGGCCGTTCGACGCCCTCGGCGACGATGCGGGCGCCGACCTCGCGGGCGAAGGCCACGGTGGCGCGCAGGACGGCCTGGCGGGAGTCGTCGAGGTCGACGCCGGTGACCATGCCGCGGCACAGCTTGAGGAAGTCGGGGCGGATCTCGGCCACGTACTCGAGCGAGGTGAAGCCGGCGCCGGCGTCGTCGACGGCGATCAGGGCGCCGCGGGCGATCCACGGCCGCAGCCGCTCCCGGATCCGGCGGATGTCCTGCACGGCGTCCTGCTCGGTGAGCTCGATGACCAGGCGCGAGGGCAAGCGCTCGGCGAGCTCGGAGAGACCGGGGTGCCCGAGCGCGTCGGGGGCGACGTTGACGAACAGCAGGCGGCCGTGCGGCGGCTCGCCGGCGCCGGTCATGGCGGCCCAGCACGCGACCTCGAGATCGTCGCGCAGGCCGCTGCGGGCGGCGGCGGCCAGGGTCACGTCCGGCGGCAGCGCCACCAGGCCGGGCGGCGAGGGGAAGCGCGCCAGACCCTCGTAGCCGATCGGCTCGAGGTCGCTGAGTCGCACGATGGGCTGGAAGACGGCACGGATCGCCCCGGGCTCGAGCAGCCCGCGGAAGTCGGCGGCGCGGTCAGCGCTCGTCGCGCGCGAGAGGGAGTGCGTCTGCCCCATTAAGTGGGGAATCGGCGCGACGGTCAGGGAGCTTGAGTCAACGCGTCAGCCGGGCGGCTGGCGACGACCCGCAGCCCGTGCCCGGGCGAGCGGTAGAGGCGCGGCACGCCCTCCATGATGCGGTCGATGTCGCCGCGCTCGAGCACCTCGTTGCGCAGCAGCGCACTGGCCAGCGCGTCGAGCTTGTCGCGGTGCTCGTTGATGAGCCGGGCGGCACCGCGCATCGCCTCGTCGCTCAGGTGCTGCTGCTCCTCGTCGCGGAGCTGGCGCGTGCGGTCGGACACCGCGCCGCCCTCGGCCAGCACCTGGCGCGACGTGATCGAGGTGCCCATCGCGTACTCGTGCACCATCGCGCGCGAGATCTCCGCGACGCGCTTGAGGTCGTCGGAGGCGCCGGTGGTGATCGCCCCGAAGACGATCTCCTCGGCGACGCGCCCGCCCAGCAGCACCGTCATGTGATCGATGAGCTCCTCGCGCGTCTTGAGGTAGCGATCCTCCTCCGGGAGGTTGAGCGTGTAGCCGAGCGCGCGGCCGCGGGGCACGATCGAGATCTTGTGCACGCGGTTGACGCCGGGCAGCAGCTCGGCGCACAGCGCGTGGCCGGCCTCGTGGAAGGCGACGACCCGCCGCTCGTGCTCGTTGAGCGTGCGGCGCGACTGCATGCCGGCCACCACGCGCTCGAGCGCGGCGTCGAAGTGGCGCTGCTCGATCCGCTCGCAGTGCTCGCGCGCGGCGAAGATGGCCGCCTCGTTGGCGAGGTTGGCGAGGTCGGCGCCGGTGAGGCCGGCGGTCTGGCGCGCGGTCAGCTCGAGGTCGACCTCGTGCAGCGGCTTGTCGCGCGTGTGGACGCGCAGGATCGCGTCGCGGCCGGCGACGTCGGGCGGCGAGACGAAGATCTGGCGGTCGAAGCGGCCGGGGCGCAGCAGCGCCGGGTCGAGCTTGTCGAGCAGGTTCGAGGCCGCGATCACCACGAGGTCGCCCGTCGTGTTGAAGCCGTCCATCTCGACCAGCAGCTGGTTGAGCGTCTGCTCCCGCTCGGAGTTGTTGTCGGACCCGCGCTGGCCGCCGACGGCGTCGATCTCGTCGATGAAGATCACGGCCGGGCGATGGGCGCGCGCCTCGGCGAACAGCCGCCGGATGCGGGCGGCGCCGAGGCCGGCGAACATCTCGACGAAGGCGGCCGCCGACTGCGAGAAGAACTCGGCGCCGGACTCCTTGGCGACGGCCTTGGCCAGCAGGGTCTTGCCGGTGCCCGGCGGGCCGTGCAGCAGGATGCCCTTGGGGACGGTGGCGCCCAGCTTGTGGAACCGCTCGGGGTCGCGCAGGAACTCGACGACCTCCTGCAGCTCGGCCTTCGCCTCGTCGGCTCCCGCCACCTGCGCCCAGCCGATCGAGCTCTTGGACTCCGGCTTGATCTGCTGCGGCTTGGTCCGCGGCATCAGCTTCATCGTCCGCCACAGGACGATGCAGATGAGCGCCATGAAGAGGATCGGCGACCAGGTGAGGATGCCGCCTTCGATGTGATCCCACAGCGACGGCGGCGTCGGCTGGACCACGAGCGGAACGGCCGCGCCCTCGTACGGGAGGTGCTGCTGCCAGAGGTGCGGGCCGTCGATGACCATCGACGGCCAGTATCGCCCCGCGCGGCGAGAACCGGACTAGGGTCTAGACCCCATCTAGGCTTCGGCGCGCAGGATCTCGGCCAGTGCCGCGCGGCCGACCTCGAGCTGGCGCTCGTCGGGCTCGCGCGTGCCGAGCAGCCGCTGGAGCTCGAAGCCCGGCCGCCGCAGCGCCCGCGCCAGCGGCGTGCCGGCGTTGCGCTCGCACCACACGAAGACCTCGACGGCGGCCGCCGTGGACGCGACGGCCACCCCGGCGCCCGCCACCGGGCCGGGCTTCTCGAGCACCTGCCGCACGAGCAGCGCGCCGGCGATGTTGGAGGCCAGCAGCGGCGTGACGAGGTGCGAGCCGCAGCGGTCGTGCTCCTTGGCGGCGTCGGCCGCGTCGGCGTCCTCGTCGGACGACTCGTAGGCCGCGATCGCCTTGTGCTCGACGCCGTGGTAGGCGGCGAGCTCGCCGCCGCGCAGGGCGAGCACGGCGGGCGCGAGCGAGAGCGTGGCGGCCGCCGTCTCGCCGATCGGGCCGCGCAGGCGGCGCCGCAGCAGGGCGCCGGTGAGCGAGGCGGCGGCGGCGACCGCCAGCACGCTGGGCGACTCGAACGGCAGCTTGGCCGCGGGCAGCGCGCGCTTGACGAGCGGGATGACCACGAACGCCTCGCCCAGCCGCACGACGCCGCGCACGCCGGGCACGCCGTCGGCCGCGCGCAGGCGCGGCTTGCGGCCGGAGGCGGTGCGGATCTCGCCGGCGTCGTCGCGGACCGAGGCCGCCCAGTGGGTCGGGCCGTGGATGAGCAGCCCGTTGCGCAGGGCCATGCCGCCGAGCCTGAGCTTGCCCTCTGCGACCGGACTCAAAGGAGCCTCCTCGGGAGATCGACGAAGAACGACGCCGCGAAGCCGAGATCGCGGACGTCGATCCGCTCGTCGTTGGAGTGGATCAGCGACCAGGCCTCGTAGAAGTTCTGGTGCGTCTGCGGGAAGAAGCCGTAGGCCGCGCAGTCGGGGAAGGCCGTGCGGAACCAGCGGGAGTCGGTGAAGGCCGGGAGCACCCAGGGGATCGCCTCGGCCTCCGGCTCGGTCTCGCCGAGCCAGTCGCGGATGGCGTCCATCAGCGGCGTGTCGATCGGCGAGCGGTTGCCGACCACCTGCTCCATGAACTCGATCTCGAGACCGTCCTCGGGCACGAGCTCGCGGATCCGCGCCATCGTCGCCTCGCCGTCCATCCCGGGCGGGACGCGGCAGTCGACCTGCAGCTCGGCGCGAGCGGGGATCACGTTGATCTTCTCGGAGGCGAAGATGCGCGTCGGCACCGCCGTCACGCGCAGCGTCGGCTCGACCATTCCCGCCAGGCGCGGCTCGATCGCGCGCATGCTGTCGGTCGCCGCCTGCGGGTCGGCCGGGTCCTCGCCGAGCGCCTCGAGCAGGGCGCGCGGCTCGCTCACGACGTCGAAGGCGGGCTGACGCTCGCCCAGCCGGGCGAGCACCGGCGCGAGCTTGAGGAGCGCGTTGTCGCCGTGACCGGGGAACGAAGCGTGCCCGGCGACCCCGCGCGCGGTCACGCGGAAGCGGAAGGTGCCCTTCTCGGCGACGGTGACCGGGCAGATCCGGCGGTCGCCGTAGGGCATGATCGGCCCGCCGCCCTCGTTGACCAGCCAGTCCACGCGCGCGACGTCGGGCCGCGTCTCGGTCAGCCACTGGGCGCCCAGCCGGCCGCCGACCTCCTCGTCGACCACGGCGATCACCTTCAGCTCACCGCGCGCCGGCCGCCAGCCGTTGCGGGCCAGCGTCGCGGCGGCGACCACCTCGGCGGCGGTCTGGCCCTTCATGTCGAGCGTGCCGCGGCCCCACAGGTGGCCGTCGTGGATCTCGCCCGACCAGGGGTCGTGCGTCCAGTCCTCGGGATCGGCGAGCACGGTGTCCACGTGGGACAGGTAGCCCAGAACTGGCCCGGGTTCGTCCCCCTTGAGTCGCGCCACGAGGTTCGGGCGCTCGGGCTCGGCGCCCATCAGCTCGACCTCGAGGCCCGCCTCACGCAGATAGGCCGCCAGCCACTCCTGGCACTCCCGCTCGTTGCCGGGCGGGTTGACGGTCTTGAAGCGGATCAGCCGCGCCAGGACGTCTGCTGTCTCCTCCTGCAGCGCGGCCATGAGGCCCCGATGCTAGTAGACCCTCAGCGCCTCCAAGCGCGCGTGGATCGAGACGCGGGCTCGGTCGAACCACGCTGCGTCGCGGTCGAGCTGAAAGCGCACGTTGGCCGCGCCGCCGAGGGCGTCGAGCTCGTACGCCACCTGCTCGGGGTCGGCCTCGGGGTCGAGATGCCCCGCCGCCTGCGCCGCTTTGACGCGGTTGACGAGGATCTCCGACCAGGACGCGAAGTCGGCCCATACCGCGTCGCGCACCGGGCCGGGCGGGCGGCTGTTGTACTCGCTGCGCACGGCGTCGAAGAAGCAACCGCCCTTGAACACCTCGCGCTGCATGTAGCCGAGCCAGTTCTCCATCAGCGCCTCGAGCCGCGGCAGGCCGCGCTCGGCCAGGCGCGCCTGCGAGACGACGGTCTCGACGAAGATCTCGCGCGCGGTGTCGATCGTCGCGAGCTGGAGCTCCTCCTTGGAGCCGAAGTGGGCGAACAGGCCGCTCTTGCTCATGCCGAGCTCGCTGGCGAGGCGGCCGATCGTGACCCCGTCGATGCCCTCGACCGGCACGAGCTGGACGGCGGCCTGCAGGATCGAGTCACGGGTCCGCCGGCCGCGTTCCCGGCGGCCGTCGACCATGGAAATAGCTTCCATTACCCGAGGAATAGTAGCACGATCGTTCGTCCTTTGATAGAACTTCGCACGATCGTTCGTACTCCTTCCTCCCCAGGAGTCTCCCCACATGTCCCACCAGCTCCCCGGCTCGCCCGCCTACGGGCTCGCTCTTTCCAAGCCGCCGCCCGACCGATCCAACCCGTGGCCGACGTTCTGGCTCGCCGTCGGCGGCACGTTCCTCGCGTATCTGGACGTGACGATCGTCAACATCGCCTTTCCCGCCATCGCGAGCGACTTCCACGGCTCCGGCCTCGGCTCGCTGTCGTGGGTGGTCAACGCCTACGCGCTCGCGTTCGCGGCGCTGCTCGTGGTGCTGGGCCGCGCGGCCGACCGGATCGGCCGCCGCAGGATCTATCTCGGCGGCGTCGCGCTGTTCGCGCTCGCCTCGGGCGCCTGTGCCCTGGCGGCCTCGCCGGGCGCGCTGATCGCCGCCCGCGCCGTCCAGGGCATCGGCGCGGCGGCGATGATCCCGGCCGCCCTGGCGCTCCTGCTCGCCGCCTTCCCGCCCCAGAAGTGGGCGGCCGCGATCGCCGCCTGGGGCGCGGTCAGCGCCGTGGCGGCCGCGCTCGGCCCGCCGCTCGGCGGGCTGCTCGTGGAGGCCGGCGGCTGGCGCTGGATCTTCGTGATCAACGTGCCGATCGGCCTGCTCACCGTCTGGCTCGGCCTGCGCCGGCTGCGCGAGTCGCGCGCGGCCGACACCGCGCCGCTCGATGTGCCCGGGGCCGTCCTGCTGGCCGGGGCCACCGGCGCTCTGGCGCTGGCGCTCGTCCAGGGCGAGACGTGGGGCTGGACCTCCGCGGCCACGCTCGGGACGTTCGCGGCGGCGCTCGCGATCGGCGGGCTGTTGGTGGCGCGCACGCGGCGGATCGAGGCGCCCGTGCTGGAGCCGGACCTCCTGCGCACGCGCTGGGTGCGCGCGTCCAACGCCGGCACGATGGCGTTCGGCGCCGCCCTCTTCGCAGCCAACCTGTGCCTCGTCCTGTTCGCGACGAGCGTGTGGGGCTGGACCGCCCTGGAGACCGGGCTCGCCGCCGTGCCGGGCGCGCTCGCCTCGGCGGTGTCGGCGCCGCTCGGCGGCCGCTGGGCGACGCGCAGCGGGCCGCGGCCGGTCGCCGTCGTGGGCGCCGCGCTGTTCGCCGCCGCGCTGGCCTGGCTGCTGGCCATGGCCGGCGAGGAGGCGAACTTCTTCGGCGTCTGGCTGCCGTACCAGCTCGTCGCCGGCGTCGGCATCGGCCTCGGCCTGCCGACCCTGATCGGAGCGACGGCGTCGGGCATCCCGCCGGCGCGCTTCGCGACCGGCATGGCGCTGGCCACCACAGCCCGCCAGCTCGGAGCCGTGCTCGGCGTGGCGCTGCTCGTGGCCGTGATCGGCACGCCCGCGCCGGACGACGCGATGGCCGCCTTCGACGCCGGCTTCGCCCTGTGCGCGATCGCGGTCACCCTCGCCGCCGGCTCGGCGCTGCTGCTCGGCCCGCAGCCGGAGCCGGTGGCGGTCAGGCCGGCGGTGCGAACCGCATCGTCATCCGCGTGAAGTCGATCGTCCAGCGATACCGCCGCAGGAAGCCGTGGCTGACGAGCCCGTCGATCCCCTCGAGCCCGGGCGGGAAGGCGCCGTAGAGGCCGAGGAGGTCCTCCTGCACCAGCGATCCGACGGCGAGCCGCGCGATCGGGAAGTGGCCGAGCTCGAGGGTCACGTCGCCTGCGCCGGTGCTGCCCCGCACCGGCGCGGTGGCGGGAAGCGCGATGCCGGCCGCCGCGAGCGTGGCGGCCGGCGCGGTGAAGGCCGCGCCGTCCTCGTCGCGCAGCCCCGAGTCGACCAGGAAGGTCATCGGCGCGTCGTTGAGCACACCGTCCGCCAGCATCAGGTGCGTGGCAGCGATCCTGAACGGCACGCCGATGCCGTCGCCGGGCTCGCTGTCGCGGGGGCGCAGCACCAGGCGGCCGCCGGGGTAGTCGATCGTGGGCAGGAAGCGGCGCAGGAACCCGGTGCCGATCACCGGCCGCTCGAAGCCCGCGGTCATGACCGGCACCGCGTGCACGACGACGGGGCCGAGCCGCACCTCCTCGACGCGGCCGTACACGCCCGCGAAGGTGCCCGAGAACCTCCCGCGAGGCTCGATGTCGTAGGTGTGCGGGAGCGTGAGCGCGTCGCCTCCGGTGTCGATCCACGCGTGCACCGGCTCGCCGTCGATCTCGATCTCGACCGTCGGCAGGTCCCAGTCGTCCTCCTGAAGGAAGGGCAGGACGGCCTCGCGCTCGCCGTGCCAGTCGATCCGGTACTGCCGGCGACCGGCGCGATGGCGGTTGCGCAGAGCCAGCATCTCAGCCTCCGTTCTTGTCGCGCGTGAAGCGCAGCTCGATCACGCCGCCGATGCTGCGACCGCGCTGGCGCCAGCCGCTGAAGCGCTTGTGAGTGGCCTGGCGGGTGACGCCGAGCCGCTCCGAGATCTCGGCCCACGAGGCGCCGGCCGGCGATCCGGGCTTGGGCGAAGTCGTCGACGAAGTCCTCGAGCACCGGCACGTCCTCGACGAGGTCGAGCGGCCGGTCGCTGTCAACCCAGAGTTGACACGAGGCCGGCGAGCGCCCCTCCCGCGAGCACCCAGATCGGCGGGCGGCCGAGCAGGAGCACCAGTGCCGCGGCGGCCAGCACCCCGTACTGCCATATCTCGTCGAGCGGCTCGAAGAGCGGCACGGTCGCGCCGAGGATCGCCCCCGCCGCGGCCGGCCCCGCACCGTCGAGGAACGCGCGCGCGGCGCCGGAGCGGCGCAGTCGCTCGAAGCGCTCCGCGGTCAACCCGATCACCAGGAAGGACGGCGCGAAGGCGACGGCCGAGGCGAGCAGCGCGCCGCCGAGCCCGGCCGCCGCCCAGCCGACGATCGCCACCGTCTGCACCACCGGCCCCGGCGTGAGCTGGCCGTAGGCGACGGCGTTGGCGAACTCCGCGGAGGTCATCCAGCCGTACGTGTCGACTGCGTCCTCCTGCATCAGCGGGATGATCACGAAGCCGCCGCCGTAGGAGAGGGCGCCGACCTTGAGCGCGGTCCACGCCAGGGCGGGCAGCGCGGCGGCCCCCGTGACGGCGAGGATCAGCGCGACCGGCCAGGCGTGCACGGCGGCGCCCGGCCGCCGCCGCCACGCGAGCTCGATGAATCCGCAGGCGAGCAGCGCGAGCACGAGCCCGGTGCCCGCGAACACGGTGGCGACGGCGCCGGCGATCACGTAGACGATCGCGCGCCGGTGCCGCAGGCTGGAACGCGTGAGCACGATGCCCGCCTGCGCCACCACCGCCACGACCGATGCGGCGGCGCCCGCGCCGATCCCGAGGATCCACTCGGGCGGCGAGTCCGCGAGCGCCAGCGCGGAGATGGCAAGGATCAGCGCCAGTCCGGGCAGGATGAAGGCGAGGCCGCCGAGGATCGCCCCGGCCGTGCCGGCCACGCGCATCGCGCAGTAGATCGCGAGCTGCGTGCCCGCCGGCCCCGGGATCAGCTGGACCGCGGCGTTGGCGTCCTCGAACTCGCGCGCGTCGAGCCAGCGGCGGCGCTCGACGGTGAGGTCGCGGAGCATCGCGACCTGCACCGGCGGGCCCCCGAAGCTGAGCGCACCCATCCGTCCCCACTCCCTGATGACGGTGCTGAGCGGGACCTGTCGCATCGCTGCGCGAAGATAGAGGTATGGAGCGGCTGTTCGACCCGCCTGAGAAACGCCCTGATCACAGGCCGCCGCCCGACGGCCCGCTCGCGGCGCGCATGCGCCCGCAGACGCTCGACGAGTTCGTCGGCCAGGCGCACCTGCTCGCGGAGGGCTCGGCGCTGCGCACGGCGCTCGAGTCCGGCCAGCCGCATTCGATGGTGCTCTACGGACCTCCGGGCACCGGCAAGACGACGCTCGCGCGGCTCGCCGCCGAGCACGCCGACGCCGCCTTCGAGGAGCTGTCCGCCGTGCAGGCCGGCCGCGCCGAGGTGCGCGAGGTGATCGCCCGCGCCCGCGAGCGGCGCTCCGGCGGCCGGGCCACGATCTTCTTCCTCGACGAGATCCACCGCTTCAACAAGGCGCAGCAGGACGCGCTGCTCCCGGCCGTCGAGGAAGGGCTGGTGACGCTGATCGGCGCCACCACCGAGAACCCCTACTTCGAGGTCAACAGCGCGCTCCTCTCGCGCACGCAGATCTACCAGCTCGAGCAGCTCACCTCCGAGCAGATCGAGGGCCTGCTGCGGCGGGCGGTCGAGCGTGGCGAGTGCCCGAAGGTCGACGTCCCGGACGACGTGGTCGCGTTCCTGGCCGCGCGCGCCGGCGGCGACGCGCGCGCCGCCCTCAACGCGCTCGAGCTCGCCTGCTCGACGGCGACGGGCGAGGCGGTCACGCTCGCCGACGCCGAGGACGCGATGCAGCGCAAGGCCGTGCTCTACGACAAGGGCGGCGACCAGCACTACGACTACATCTCGGCCTGGATCAAGTCCACGCGCGGGTCGGATCCCGACGCCTCGCTGTACTACCTGGCGGCGATGCTGGAGGGCGGCGAGGACGCGCGCTTCATCGCGCGGCGCATGATCATCCTCGCGTCGGAGGACATCGGGAACGCCGATCCGCAGGCGCTGCCGATCGCCATCGCCGCCGCGCAGGCGGTCGAGCACGTCGGGCTGCCGGAGGGCTGGTTCCCGCTCGCCCAGGCGGCGATCTACCTGTCGCTGGCGCCGAAGTCGGACGCCGTCAAGCGGGCGATCGGCTCCGTGCGCCAGCACATCTCCGAGCACGGCGCGGCGCGCCCGCCGGCGGCGCTGCAGTCGGCGGCCTACCCCGGCGCCGCCACGCTCGGGCGCGGCGCGGGCTACGACTACCCGCACGGCCATCCCGGCCACCTCAACGACCAGGAGCACCTGCCCGAAGGGCTCGGCGACCTGCGCTTCTACCACCCGGACGACGCCGAGGCCGACATGCGCGAGCGGCTGGAGCGGATCCGCCGCGCACGCGGGCGATGACGGTCGACCGCCTGGCCGCCGGCGCCTTCGGGGCGATGGCGCAGGAGTACGAGCGCGGCCGCCCCGGCTGGCCCGCCGGCGCGATCGCCTCGCTGCTCACGCGCTTCGGCGCGCGGACCGTGCTCGATCTCGCGGCCGGCACTGGCAAGCTGACCGAGGTGCTGGTGGCGCACGCCGGCAAGGTCGTGGCGGTCGAGCCCGTCGACGGCATGCGGCGCGTGCTCGAGGCGCGGCTGCCCGGCGTCCGCGCGCTGGCCGGGACCGCGGAGGCGATCCCGCTCCCCGACGGCTCCGTCGACGCGGTGTTCGTCGGCGAGGCGTTCCACTGGTTCGACCTCGACCGCGCGCCGGCCGAGATCGCCCGCGTGCTGCGGCCGAGCGGCGGGCTGGCTGTCATGTGGAACGTGGCCGCCGACGACGGCGAGCCGTGGTTCGACGAGCTCGTGGCGCTGGTGATCGAGCACCGGACGGAGGGCAGCGGGCAGCGGCGGCAGGACACCGTGGGCTGGCGCGAGGCGCTCGAGGCCGAGCCGCGGCTCGGCCCGCTGGGCGACGAGGAGGTCCAGCACGAGCAGCGGAGCGACCGCGACCGGATCGTCGACCAGATCGCCTCGTTCAGCTCGATCGGCAGCCTGCCCGACGACCGCCGCTCGGCCGCGCTCGCCTCGGTCCGCGAGCTGCTCGAGCGCCACGGGATCGACGAGATCGTTCTTCGCTACCGGACGACGATCACGACCGCTCGACGGGTCGATGGCTGAGCGCGAGATCCGGTCGCCGGTCACCGGCGACGTGCTCGGCACAGTGGCCGAGCGGGACGCCGGCGCGGCAGTCGAGGCCGCGCGACTCGTCCAGCCGCTGTGGGCGGCGGTGCCGGCGCAGGCCCGGGCGCACTACCTGCGGCGCGCCGCGCAGGCCGTGCTCGACGAGCTCGACCGGCTGGCGCTGCTGATCGCGCGCGAGACCGGGCGGCCGCGCAGCGAGGCGCTGCTGGCCGAGCTGCTCCCGTCGGTCAGCGCGCTGCACGCGCTGGCCGACGACGGCCCGCGGGCGCTGGCCGACCAGCGGCTAGGACGGCCGTCGGTGCTGCGCGCCGGGCGGCGCGCGGTGCTCGTGCAGGCGCCGGCCGGCGTCGTCGGCGTGCGCGGGCGCGGCGCCTCGCCCTGGGCCGAGCCGGTGATGGAGTCGGCCGCCTCGCTGCTGGCAGGTAACGCCGTGCTGCTCGCGCCCGCCGCGCCGCTGGCCGGCGAGCGGATCGCGGCCGCCTTCATCCGCGCGGGCGTGCCGGGCGAGCTGATCGCCGTGCTGCACGGCGCCGAGCTCGAAGGCCTCGACCGCGTGGTCGACCTCGGGGCCGACGACGCCAAGGCGACGATGCTGGTGCTCGGCGGCGCGCAGGTCGACGCGACGGTCTCCGGCGCGCTGTGGGGGGCGTTCGCGGGCGCCGGCCGGCACCCGGCGGCGGTCGGCCGGCTGGTCGTGGCGCCGGGACCGGCGGAGCCGCTGCTCGACGCCCTGGTCGCCGGCGCGCGCCGCCTGCGGGTGGGCGATCCGGAGCACGCCGACACCGAGGTCGGGCCGCTCGCCACGCGCGAGGACCTCGAGGCGGTCGAGCGGCTCGTCGACGAGGCGGAGGCGGGCGGCGCCGAGCGGCTGTGCGGCGGCCCGCTCGAGCTGCCCGGCCTCGACGGGGCGTTCTGCGCGCCGATCGTGCTGCGCGGCGTGAGCGCGGACGCGCGGCTGCTGCGCGAGCTGCCGCCCGGGCCCGTGCTGGCTGTGCTGGAGGCGGGCTCGGACGAGGAGGCGATCGCGCTCGCCGCCCGGCACTCCGATGCCGCGGTCTCGGTGTGGACCGACGATCGCCGTCACGGCGAGCGGGTCGCGCGCTCGCTGGGAGCCGAGCTGGCGTGGGTCAACGAGCACGGCCAATCCGTGCCCTCGGTTCCGGTGCGGCTCGCCCGCCACGTGGCCCCGAGGCGGCTCGCCTCACAGCCGCCGCGCGTGCGCAGCGCGCGCTGGCTGCCCTACGACCCGGCGCTCGTCCGCGCGCGCATGGCGGCCGCCCGGCTGCTGCACGGCCGCGAGAGCGAGCGCGTGGCGGCGCTCCGCGAGGGCGCGCTGCCACTCGCCCGGGTCGCCATGAACGCCGCCCGCGCGGCGGCCCAGCGCCCGAACCGGTCGGGATCGAACGACTCGGGCTGAGCGCCCGCCCCATCCACCAGCGTGCGCCGTATGAGGGGGGTCTGACCCCCCTTGATGGTTGAGGGGCAGCGCGGACTGGGCGCGTTTGGCTCTGCAGAGCGGGATTCGCCCCGGAGGCGTAAGGGGGGTCTGACCCCCCCGGTCAGCTGAAGCGCTCGGGCGACAACGGCCCCAGCGCCGGATGAGCGGCGCGCCCGGCGACGAGCCCGGCGACGAGCCGTCCCGTGAGCGGCGCGAGCGTGAGGCCGAGCATCCCGTGCCCCGTGGCGAACACCACGCCCGGCGCCGCGCCGTGGGTGCCGATCGCCGGTAACCCGTCAGGCGTACACGGCCGCAGCCCGCTCCAGACGAGCTGCGGCTCCGCCCGCACACCGAGAACGGTCGCCGCGGCCGCGCGGATCGCCTGCACGCGGCGGGGATCGAAGCGCTCGTCCAGCCCGTCGAGGATGAGCCCGCCGGTCATCCGCAGCCGGTCCGCGAGCGGATTCGCGACGCAGCGCTGGTCGTGCATGTACAGCGGCCGGCCGAGCGGCATCGCCGCCCACTCGCTCGCGTAGCCCTTGCCGCCCTGCATCGGCAGCCGCACGCCGGCCGTCGCGGCCAACCGGCCGGACCAAGCTCCCGCGGCCACGACGACGTGACCCGCCCTCAGCTCGCGCAACGAGCCCACCTCCACACCCGTGCGCAGCTCGGCGCCGCGTGCGATCGCCGCCGCGCCCAGCGCGCGCACGAGCCGTACCGGGTCACAGGCCGCCTCCCCGGGGAACAGCACGCCCGCCCGCACCGCGCTCGTCAGGGCCGGCTCGAGCTCGCGTGCCTCGGGGCCGCTGAGCAACCGCGCTCCGAGCGCGCGGCCCGTCTCGCTCGCGGCCTCGCCGGCGGCCTGATCAGGGTGGTCGGTGTACACGGTGAGGCAGCCGGGCTCGGAGAAGCCGATATCGATGCCGGACTCCGAGAGCTCGCGCAGCAGGGCCAGGCTCTCCGCGCTGAGCTCCCGCTGCAGCCGCTCCCCGGCGGCCGCCCGACGCGCCGTCGAGGCGCGCACGTAGCGCGCGAGCCACGGCGCGAGCGCCGGCCGCAGCCGCAGCCCGAAGGGCGAGCTCCGGCGCAGCATCCAGCCGAGGCCGGCGCGCAGGCTCTCCGGCGCCGCGATCGGCCGGGCGTGGCTCGGGACGATCAAGCCGGCGTTGCCCCACGAGCAGCCCTCGCCCCAGCCGTTGCCGCGCTCGAGCACGGTCACGCGCGCGCCGGCGCCCGCGAGCTCGTACGCGCACGCCGCCCCGACGATCCCCGCTCCGACGACGACGACGTCGGGTGCGCTCAAAGCGCGAAGCCGGCGGGGAAGGGGTCGTCCGCCGCGAGCCGGTACTCCGAGCGGCCCGTGACCCACGCGCGCCCGGTGATCTCCGGCACCACGGCGGGCAGGTCGCCGACACGCGTCTCCTCGACCAGCCGCCCGGTGAAGCGCGTGCCGATCAGCGACTCGTTGACGAACGGCTCGCCGAGCGCGAGCTCGCCGTTCGCGTGCAGCTGCGCCATGCGCGCCGAGGTCCCGGTGCCGCAGGGCGAGCGATCGAGCCAGCCAGGGTGGATCGAGGTCGCGTTGCGGGCGTCGGAGCCGTCGCGGCCGGGCGCGTGGAAGACCACGTGGCGGCAGCCGGCGATGCGCTCGTCGAGCGGGTGCACGGGCGGGGCCTCATTGACGGCGGCCATGATCTCGGCGCCGCGGCGGATGTACTCGTCCGCCTGCGAGGTGTCGAGGTCGTCGACCGGCACCAGGGCGTAGAAGTTGCCGCCGAAGGCGATGTCGCAGACCACGCCCGCGGCGCTCCGCCCGCGCTCGTACAGGAACGACGGCACGTTGCGAATCGTCACCGAGCGGGCGCGGCCCTCCTCCACTGCCACGCGCGCCTCGACCAGCCCGGCCGGCGTGTCGAGACGCACGACGGTCTCGGGCTCACGAACCTGGACGCGGCCGGTCTCCACCAGCACGGTGGCGACGCCGATCGTCCCGTGCCCGCACATCGGCAGGAGGCCGCTGACCTCGATGAACAGCACGCCCCAGTCGGCGTCGTCGCGCGTCGGCGGCTGGAGGATGGCGCCCGACATCGCCGAGTGGCCGCGCGGCTCGCGCATCAGCAGCAGCCGCAGCTCGTCCATCTCGCGCTCGAAGTGCAGCTTGCGCTCGAGCATGGTCGCCCCCGGGATGGGGTCGACCCCGCTCGTGATCACGCGCGTGGGCATGCCCTCCGTGTGGGAGTCGACCGCCTCGAACGACGTCATACAGGGGCGCCCTCCCGCAGCACCGCCATCGCGTCGGCGAGCGCGGCGCGCTCGGCGTCGGTGAGCGGGAGCCGCGGCGGCCGCGTCGGACCGCCGGCGAAGTCGACCTCGTCCATCGCCGCCTTGAAGTACTGGACGAGCTTGGGCGTCATGTCGAAGCGAGCGAGCGGCAGCATCCGCTGGTAGATCGTGCGCGCCGTCTCCAGGTCCCCGGAGCCGCACGCCTCGTAGAGGGCGACGCAGTCGCGCGGCACGACGACGGCGACGCCGCTGACCCAACCGGTGGCGCCGGCGCAGAAGCCCTCGAGCGCCCAGTCGTCGCCGCCCACGAGCACCTCGGCACCGGGCGCAGCGGCGATCAGCGCGGGGATCCTCCGCACGTCGCCCGAGCACTCCTTGAACGCCACGACCTGGTCGATCTCGTTGTAGAGGCGGGCGAGCAGATCGGCGCCCATGTCGACCCCGCTCGCCTCCGGGTTGTTGTAGGCCATCAGCGGCAGGCCGGCGGCCTCGGCGACCGAGCGGTAGTAGGCGACGACCTCGTCGTCGTCGCCGCGGTAGCCGAGCGGCGGCAGCATCATCAGCGCGACGGCGCCCGCCTCGGCGGCGTCGGCGGCCAGCGCGATGGCGGCGGCGGGCGTTCCCGCGGAGACGCCGGCGATCACCGGCACGCGACCGTCGACGGCGCGCGCGACCGCCTCGACCACCTGCCGGCGCTCGGCGCTGGACAGGCTGCCAGCCTCGCCCATCGTGCCGGTGGCCACGATGCCGTGGACGCCGGCGTCGAGCAGCGCGTGGACATTGGCGGTCAGACCCTCGAAGTCGATCGCGCCGGAGGCGTCGAAGGGGGTGGTGACGGCGGGGATGATGCCGGGGAAGCGCATGGGGGCCTTTCAGTCGAGGGTCATATAGCGGCGGACGCGCCGGATGTGCTGGGAGGCGAAGAGCTCGGCGGCGTCCGCGTCGCCCTCCGCGATCGCCTCGTAGATCATCCGGTGCTCGGCGAGGTGCAGCGTGGTGCGGCCGGAGACGGCGACCGAGTCGTCGCGCAGCCGCTGCCACAGCGGCTCGTCCATGACGGCGGCGATGCGATCGGCGAGGTCGAGCACGACGGGGTTGCCGGTGAGCGCCGCGATCCGCTGGTGGAAGCGGCGGTCGCAGTCGTTCCAGCCGGCGAGGTCGCCCTGGTCGGCGGCGCGCTCCATCTCGGCGAGCAGCGCCTCTGCCTCGTCGTCGGGGCGGCCGCGCTGCGCCGCCAGGCGGGCGACGGCGGGCTCGAAGAGGGCGCGCGCCTCCAGCAGGTCGGACGGGCTCGAGTCGTGCGCCTCGCGCGTGCGCTCGGCGGCGCCGGCGGCCACGAACGAGCCGGAGCCGGGCCGCGTCTCGACCATGCCCGCGACCTGGAGGGCGGCTATCGCCTCGCGCACCGACGCGCGGCCGACCTCCAGCCGGCGCGCGAGGTCGCGCTCCGAGGGCAGCCGCTCGCCGGGCGCCAGGCGGCCGGCCGTGATGTCTGCGGCGATGCGGTCGGCGACCTGCTCGTAGCGCTGGCGCGGCCGAAAGGTGGTCTGTTGATCGGACAGCATTGGTTCGATTACCGAACCGGTAAGGTACACGCCATGGCGCTGACTTTCAACTCCGTCGACCCCCGCACCGGCGAGCCCGGGCCGAGCTACGAGGAGGCCTCGCCCGAGGACGTGCGCGCGGCCGTCGAGGCCGCGACCGCCGTCCACCGGTCCGGTGCGCTGCGCGACCGCGCCAAGCGCGTCGCCCTGCTGCGCGGCGGCGCCGCGCGCCTGCGGGCGGCCGGCGACGAGATCATCCCGGTCTGCGAGGCCGAGACCGGCCTGCCCGAGGTGCCGCGCCTGCGCGGGGAGCTGGAGCGCACCTGCGGGCAGCTCGAGGCCTTCGCGGCGATCGTCGAGGCCGGCGACGACGCCGAGGCGATCGTCGACCACCCGGATCCGGACGCCAAGCCGATCCCGAAGCCCGACGTGCGGCGCATGCGGGTGCCGCTCGGCCCGGTCGCGGTGTTCGGGGCCTCCAACTTCCCGCTCGCGTTCTCGACGGCGGGCGGCGACACCGCCTCCGCGCTCGCCGCCGGCTGCCCGGTGGTCGTCAAGGGCCATCCCTCGCACCCCGGCACCGGGGAGCTGGTCGCGCGCGAGCTGAGCGCCGCGGTGGCCGACGCCGGCCTGCCGGAGGGCACGTTCGCGCACCTGCCTGCCGCAGGTGTCGAGGTGGGCGAGGCGCTCGTGGACGCGCCCGAGATCGCCGCCGTCGGCTTCACCGGATCATTCATCGGAGGCAAGGCGATCTTCGACCGCGCGGCGCGCCGGGCGGTGCCGATCCCCGTCTACGCCGAGATGGGCTCGATCAACCCGATCGTGGTCACCGAGGCGGCACTGCGCGAGCGCGGCGAGAAGATCGCCGAGGGCCTGACCGCCTCGGTCGCCAGCTTCGGCGGCCAGCTCTGCACCAAGCCGGGCGTGGTGTTCGTGCCGGAGGGCGAGGCGGGCGACGCGTTCGCCGCCGACTTGGCCACGAGGCTCGACGCCGCCGACCCGCAGGTCCTGCTCAACGAGCGCCTGCGCGACGCGCTGCGCGCGGGCGTGGACCGGCTCGAGGGTCACGCGCGGCCGCTCGGCGGGGCCGCGGCGGCGGACGGCCCGGGCTTCCGCCACCAGCCGGCCGCCTACGAGGCGCCCGCGGCGCGGCTCGGCCCGGAGCTGCTCGAGGAGCACTTCGGTCCCGTGGTCCTGCTGCTGCGCCACGGCTCGCGCGAGGAGCTGCTGGAGGCGCTCGAGCAGATCGACGGCCAGCTCACGGGCTCCGTGCACGCGCAGCCGGGCGAGGACGTGGCCGACGTGGTGGCCGCGCTCGGCGAGCGCGCCGGCCGCGTGGTCTTCAACGGCTTCCCCACCGGCGTGGCCGTGACCTTCGGCATGCACCACGGAGGCCCGTACCCGGCCACCACCAGCCCGCTGCACACGTCGGTCGGCATGACCGCCACCGACCGCTTCACGCGCCCGATCGCCTTCCAGGACGCGCCGGCCGAGGCGCTCCCGCCGGAGCTGCGCGAGGAGAACCCCCTCGGCATCCGCCGGCGCGTGGACGGAGGGTTCGAACCCGCTCAGTGACCTGTAGCATTCCGCACGTGCTCCTTCGACGTTGACCTGACTCACCGCCTGGCCGAGCCCCGCCTCGGTCGGTAGCCCCTGGTCAATTGCCGTCGAGAGGAGTTGCCGTGTCCGCAGTACAGGTAGTCCGTCTCCGCAAGGAGTTCACACGCCGAAGACGTCCCGCCGTCGTCGCGCTCGATGACGTGTCGTTCACCGTCGGCCACGGCGAGTGCGTCGCCGTGCTCGGCCAGAACGGCTCGGGCAAGTCGACGCTCGTGCGCCTGCTCTCGACCCTGCTGCTGCCCGACGGCGGCAGCGCGAGCGTGTTCGGGCACGACGTGGTGCGCGACGAGCGCGCGGTGCGCGGCGTCGTCAACCGGGTGTCGGTCGAGGCGTCGTTCTTCAAGCGCATGTCGGCGACCGAGAACCTCTCGTACGCCGCGCGCTTCTACGGGCTCGGGCCCGGCCAGACGCGGCAGCGCATCCCGGAGATCCTCGAGCGGGTCGGCTTCCCGGTCGACCGCGCCTCGGCGCCGATGGAGGACCTCTCGCGCGGCATGCAGCAGAAGGTCGCGCTCGCCCGCGCGCTGCTGACCTCGCCGGCGTTGCTGCTGCTCGACGAGCCGACCACGGGCCTCGACCCGCGGGCGAAGCTCGAGGTGCAGGGCTTCATCCGCGAGGTGCGGCAGCTGCACGACACCACGACGCTGCTGTGCACGCACGACATGACCGAGGCCGAGACGCTGGCCGACCGCGTCGGCATCCTCGACGGCGGGCGGCTGCTGGCGCTCGAGGATTCGCGCGCCCTGAAGCGCCGCTACCGCGCCGAGACTCTGGAGGCCGCGTTCCTGGCCGCGACCGGGCGCACGTTCGAGGACGAAGAAGAGGAGGCGGCGTAATGGGCGCCGCGCGGCTGCAGGCGATCGCGCTCGCCGGCGTCGTCGAGCGCAACGCCTACCTGGTCAAGCGCTACGGCTGGTGGGAGCTGGCCTTCTTCATCTGGACGGTCGCCAACACGCTGACGATCGTGTTCATCGCCGACGGCGTCGAGGCCGCCGGCGGCACGCTCGACGTCGAGCGCCAGACGACGATCCTGCTGATCGGCGCGGTCATCTGGGCCTACCTCGGAATCGTCTTCGAGATCCTCACCGAGACGGTCGCCTGGGAGCGCTGGGAGGGCACCATCGAGTACACGTTCATGGCGCCGCTGTCGCGCGCCGTGCACCTGCTCGGCATGGGCGCCTTCGCCGTGCTCTACGGCGTGGTGCGGACCGCGCTGCTGTTCGCGGTCGTGGCCGTGTTCTTCGGCCTGAGCTTCCCGGACGCCAACTTCGCCGCCGCGCTCGTGCTGCTGGCCGTGGCCTCGGTCTCGTTCGTGGGCATCGGGATGGTGACCGCCGTGCTGCCCCTGATCTCGCCCGAGAAGGGCGCCCAGCTGGGCTTCATCGCCCAGGGCCTGCTGCTCGTGGTCTCCGGCGTCTACTACCCGATCGAGGTCATGCCGGAGTGGATGCAGTGGCTGGCCGCGATCTCGCCGGCGACCTACGCGCTCGAGGGCATCCGCGCGGCGATCCTCGACGGCGCAGGAGTGGGCGACGAGGTCGTCCCGCTCGCCGTGCTCGGTGTGGTCTCGATCCCGCTGGGCTTGGCGGTGTTCCGGGCGGGCGAGCGCTACGCCAAACGGCACGGGAAGTTGAAGCGGAGCGGCTAGTGTCTTAGACGCAAATGCCCGCCCAGGCCTACAGCGGCAAGGAGTGCGTCTGCCAGTTCCGCAAGGGGATCTGCGACCAGACGTGCGTGCAGGGCATGCTCGAGACGCCGTTCTACATCGCCTGCCTGCGGCTGACCGGGCGGCGCTGCGTGGTGGTCGGCGGCGGCGAGATCGGGCTCGAGAAGGTCGAGGGCCTGCTCGCCTGCGACGGCCGCGTG
This sequence comes from uncultured Solirubrobacteraceae bacterium, assembly GCA_963835525.1. Taxonomy (GTDB): domain Bacteria; phylum Actinomycetota; class Thermoleophilia; order Solirubrobacterales; family Solirubrobacteraceae; genus DASSUW01. Next base: position 455,606 of record CAWIFM010000003.1, on the reverse strand, counting down.
GTCCTGGTGGCGCCCGACGCGGTGCCGGAGCTGGTCTCACTGGCCGAGGAGGGCTCGATCGAGTGGCTCCGGCGCGAGTACCGGCCGGGCGACGTGGAGAGCACGTTCATCGCGATCGCCGCGACCGACGACACCGACGTGAACATCCGCGTGTTCGAGGACGCCGAGCGCCGGGCGATGCTCGTGAACGTGGTCGACGTGCCGCCGCTGTGCAACTTCATCCTGCCGGCGATCGTGCGCACCGGGCCGCTGGCGATCGCCATCTCCACGGCGGGCGCCTCGCCGGCCCTGGCCAAGCGCATCAAGGCCCAGATCGCCGAGGAGTTCGGCGAGCCCTACGCGCGGCTGGCGGTGCTCTTGAACGAGGCGCGCGGATGGGCCAAGGGGACGCTCCCGACCTACCAGGACCGCAAGGCGTTCTTCGAGGGCATCGTCAACGGCGAGCCCGACCCGATCGACCTGCTGCGGTCCGGCGACGAGACCGCGGTCCGCGAGCTGATCGCCGGGGCGCAGCGCGAGCACGCGCCCGTCTCGGCCTGATCGGCGCGATAAGCAATCCGACTTGGATGTGCGGCGGTCGGCTGCCACCGTCGTCGGCATGCCCACTGACACCACCGACGCCCGCTTCACCGCCGACGTCCTCGAATCCGACGCGCCTGTAGTCGTCGACTTCACCGCCGCCTGGTGCCCGCCCTGCCGCGCGATGAACCCGATCCTCGCCGAGCTTGCCGAGGAGCGCCCCGACGTGCGCTTCGTCAAGCTGGACGTCGACGACAACGTCGACACCGCGGTCCGCTACGGCGTGCTGTCGATGCCGACGTTCATGGTCTTCCGAGATGGCGAGCCGGTGCTGAAGCTCGTCGGCGCGCGGCCGAAGCGGCGGTTCGTGTCGGAGCTCGACGCGGTGTTGTAGGGACTAACTGCGGCTGGGTGGGGAGCCGGAGAGCCGGCCGTGTGGGGAATTTCGTGAAATCGAGCGCCGGCGACCGACCCGGATTGCACGTGAGGTGCCCACGATCGCGTCGCCCCCGGCGACATCCCCGCGCGGCGGCCGACCTCGCCGCACCCCTACCCAGCAAGCAGTTCATCCGCGCAACCGCGCCGCCAACAGAGCACCCGCCGGCGGCAGCTCCCGCCGGCGACCATGCACACCCGATGTACGGCGCCGGCTCCACAACCGCGACGCCCACCTCCGGCCCCGGCACCTCCAGCCAGGACGCCGGCACGAGCGCGACCCCGAGCCCGGCGCCGACCAGGAACCGCACCGCGGCCGGGTCGCCGACCTCGAGCAGCGGCACGGGGCTGAAGCCCTCGGCCTGGCACGCCTCCATCACCGTCGCGCGCAGAGCGCTGCCCGGCTCCGCCAGCACGAACGGGCGGCCGCTGAGCTCGCCGAGCCGGACGGAGCCGCCCGCGAGCGGGTCGCCGGGCTCCACGATCAGCCGCAGCGGCTCCTCGGCGAGCGGCGTCACGGTCAATCCGCCGGGATCGCCGGCGAGCGAGAGCACGGCGAGGTCGACGGCGCCGCTGCGCACGAGCTCGAGCGCCTCGGCGGCCGACGCCTGCCGCAGCGCGATCCGCACGCCCGGGTGCTCGCGGTGGAAGGCGGCGATGACCTCGGGCAGGCGGACCGCGTCGGCGGCCGTGGCCGCCACCCGGACAGCGCCGCGCACGACGCCGGCGTGCTCGTCCATCGCCGACCGCGCGCCCGTGACCTCGGCGAGGATCGCGTCGGCGCGGGCGAGCAGGTCCTCGCCGGCGGGCGTCAGCTCGACGCCGCGGCTCGTGCGCCTCAGCAGCGCCACCCCGAGCTCGGCCTCGAGCCGCCGCACCTGCTGCGACAGCGCAGGCTGGGTGATGTACGCGGCCTCGGCCGCGCGGCCGAAGTGACGGTGCCGCGCCACGGCGACGAAGTACTCGAGCTGCCGGAGCTCCACGGGGGCAGACTAAGTGCTCGCGATCGGGGCCACGGGCACGTCCGCCGGCGTCCGGGTCGTGTCTGCCGGCGCACGGCATCCGCGAGCATGCTGGTGGCACGTGATCGGATGCTGGGTGCCGGCAGACGCGGGCCCCCGGCGGAATGGTCCGTGGTCCCGGTCGCGAGCACTAAGCTCCGGCCCATCCGGACCGCTGTGCTGACCATCTCGACGTCCGTGTCGCGCCGGGAGGCGGAGGACCTCTCAGGCCCGCGGCTGGCCGCGGCCGCCGAGGACGCGGGCTGCGAGGTCGTCGCCATGGAGGTCGTCCCCGACGACTTCTCGCTGATCGAGGATCGGCTGCACCACTACGTCGAGGCCGGGTGCGACCTGATCTTCACGACCGGCGGAACCGGCCTGACCCCGGACGACGTGACGCCGGAGGCGACGCGCCTGGTGATCGACCGCGACGCTCCCGGCTTCGCCGAGGCGATGCGCGCCGAGGGCGCCAAGCACACGCCGCTCGGCATCCTCACGCGCGGCGTGTCGGGCATCGCCGGGCGGACGCTGATCGTCAACTTCCCCGGCTCGCCGAAGGCGATCGACCAGCTGTTCGGGGTCCTCGCGCCGACGCTGGACCACGTGGTGCAGACGCTGCGCGGCGACTCGTCGCACCATGGCCGACGCCGCTGACGGCGAGCCCGCCGTCGCGCTGCGCGGGCTCGCGCGTGCCTACGGCGAGCGGGTCGCGCTGGCCGGCGTGACGCTGGAGCTGCCGCGCGGGGCCACGCTCGCGGTGTTCGGCGCCAACGGGGCCGGCAAGACGACGCTGCTGCGCGTGCTCGCGACGCTGCTGCGCCCGCACGGCGGCGAGACGCGCGTGCTCGGGCGCGCGCTGCCGCGCGAGGGCTGGGCGGTGCGCGGGCGGATCGGGCTCGTCGCGCACGACCCGCTGCTCTATCGCGACCTGACCGCGCGCGAGAACCTGCGCTTCCACGCGCGCCTGCACGACGTTCCGCCCGAGCGGGCCGAGGAGCTGCTCGAGGCGGTCGGCATGGCGCGGCGCGGGGACGAGCCGGTGCGCTCGCTGTCGCGCGGCATGGCGCAGCGGGTGGCGATCTGCCGGGCGCTGCTGCACCAGCCGGAGCTGCTGCTGCTCGACGAGCCGCTCGCCAACCTCGATCCGGGGGCGGCCGGAGCCGTCGCCCCGCTGATCGGGCGCGGACCCGCGCGCGTGCTCATCTCGCACGACGTCGAGCAGGGGCTCGCCGAGGCCGACCTCGTGCTCGGCCTGCGCGGCGGCCGGCCCGTGCTGGTGGCGCCCGCGAGCACGATCGTCGCCGCGGACCTGAAGGGGCTGTACGCGTGAGGCGCGCGGTGGGCGCCCTCGTGGGCAAGGACCTGCGCGTCGAGCTGCGGACCGGCGAGGCGATCCCGGCGATGCTGCTGTTCAGCGTCAGCACCTTCGTGCTCTTCCACTTCGCGCTCGACCGCCGCTCGGTCGAGGGCGAGCTGGCGGCCGGCGTGCTGTGGGTCACGCTGCTGTTCGCTGCCGTGCTCGGCATCACCCGCCTGTTCGTGGCCGAGCGCGAGCAGGGCGGCTTCGACGGCTTCCTGCTCGCGCCGGTCGACCGCACGTCGCTCTTCGTGGCGAAGGCCGCCGTGCTGTTCTGCTTCCTCGTCGCGGTCGAGCTGGCAGCCGTGCCGGCCTTCGCGATCCTGCTGCTCGGCCCGACGCCGTGGGACGCCGTGCCCGAGCTGGTCGCCGTGCTGCTGCTGGCCGATCTCGGCGTGGCCGTGCTGGGCACGCTGGTCGGCGCGCTCGGCATCCAGACCCGCGCGCGCGAGGTGATCGTGCCGATCCTGGCCCTGCCGCTGATGATCCCGCTCGTCATCGCCGCCGCCCGCGCCACGTCGCCGCTGCTGCTGGAGGCCGGGGCGGAGGCGCTCCCTGGCCGCTGGCTGGTGGTGCTCGGCCTCTATGATCTCGTGTTCGGCCTGCTCGCCTTCGCGGTCTTCGACTTTCTCCTGGAGGACTAGCCACAACGTGTTCGCCCGAGGGCTGAAGCCCCTCTCCATCGCCTCGGTCGTCCTCATCATCGGCGCTTTCGCGATGGTGTTCTTCTACGCGCCCAACGACGCCGACCAGGGCTTCATCCAGAAGATCTTCTACCTGCACGTGCCGCTGGCGATCGTCGCGCTCGGCGGCTTCGTGGCCGGCGGGGTGTGGGGCGTGCGCTACCTGCGCGACGGTGACCGGGCGCACGACCTGCGCTCTTACGTGGCGATCCACATCTCGCTGATCCTGGGGATCGGCGCGCTGGTCACCGGATCGATCTGGGCCAAGGCATCCTGGGGCCACTGGTGGGTGTGGGAGGAGCCGACGCTCGTCTCCTTCCTGATCGTCTTCCTGCTCTACGCCTGCTACCAGCCGCTGCGCTTCTCGATCGAGGACCCCGAGCGCCAGGCGCGCACGGCCGCCGTCTTCTCGATCGTGGCCGGCGCCTTCGTGCCGCTGAACTTCCTCGCGGTGCGGATGGCCGAGTCGTTCACGCACCCGCGCGTGCTGAGCCAGACCGGCGGCTCGATGCCCGGCGACATGCGGCTGACCTTCCTCGTCTCGCTGCTCGGCATGGCCGTTCTGTTCGTCACGCTGTGCAAGTACGAGCTCACCTCGAAGCAGGCGTCGATGCAGCTGCGCGCGCTCAAGCGGCGGCTCGCGGCCGACGACGACGAGGCATGGCTCCCGACCGGGCGCAGCGCGGCGCCACAGCAGCTCTGATGCCCGCCCTCCCGCTCGACGACGCAGGCCCGTACGTCGCCGCCGCGTATCTGGTGTTCCTCGCGCTCCTCTTGATATACGTGGCCATCATGGCGGGCAAGCTGGTACGCATCGCTCGCGAGCTCGGCGAGCTGACGCAGCTCGTGGAGCGGCGCCAGCAGGCCCGCGCGAAGGACGCGGAAGAGGAGACGGTGCGGCAATGACCGAGCTGCTGGCGCTCGGCGCCTCGCACAAGACGGCGCCGCTCGCCCTGCGCGAGCGGATCGCGCTGACCGAGGGCGGAGCCGAGCCGCTGCTGCGCGAGCTGACCGAGCACTCGGCGATCGACGAGGCGGTCGTCGTCTCCACCTGCAACCGCACCGAGCTGTACCTCGTGGTCGGCAACCCGGTCGAGGGCGAGTCGGCGGCGCTGGCGCTGCTGGCGCGGCGCGCCGACATGCGGCCGAGCGAGCTGCTCGACGGCATGTACTCGCTGCGCAACTGCGACGCGGCACGGCACCTGTACCGGGTGACCGGGGGCCTGGAGTCGATGATCGTCGGCGAAGCCGAGGTCCAGGGCCAGGTCAAGCGCGCGTACGAGGCGGCGCTGGCCGCCCGCACCACCGGGCCGATGAGCAACAAGCTGTTCCGCGCCGCGCTGGCCACCGGCAAGCGCGTGCGCACCGAGACCAAGATCTCGAAGGGCCGCGCCAGCATCGCCTCCGTGGCGGTCGACGCCGCGCGCGAGGCGCTCGGCGACCTGGCCGAGCGGCACGTGCTGATCATCGGCGCGGGCGAGACGGCCGAGCTGACCGCGCAGGCGCTGCACGACCGCGGCGTCTCGACCATGTTCATCGCCAATCGCCGGCGCGAGCGCGCCACCGTGCTGGCCGAGCGGTTCGGCGGCGAGACCGCGTCGTTCGACGCGCTGCCCGGCGAGCTCGCGCGCGCGGACATCGTCATCTCCTCTACGTCTTCGCCGCACACGCTGCTCGAGGCCGAGGACCTCGAGGTCGTCGTGGCCGAGCGGGGCAGCCGCCCGCTGCTGCTGCTCGACCTCGCGGTGCCGCGCGACATCGAGCATGACTGCGGCGACCTGCCGGGCGTGACGGTGATCGACATCGACGGGCTGCAGGCGCAGGTCAAGCGCCACATCTCCGTCCGCAAGGCCGAAGCGCGGCGGGCCGAGGGGATCGTCGAGGAGGAGATCCAGACGTTCGCCGGCTGGCTCGGCTCGCTCGAGATGCTCCCGACCCTGACCGCGCTGCGCGGCCTCGGCAACGAGGTGGTGGCGGCCGTCCTGGCCGAGAACGACGGCCGCTGGGAGGCCCTGACCGAGCGCGACCGGCAGCGGGTGGAAGCGCTCGCCAACGCCATCGCCAAGCGGCTCCTGCACATGCCCACGACGCACGTCAAGAGCCTCGACACCGCCCACCGCCACGCGCGCCTCCAGCTGCTGCGCGAGCTGTTCGGGCTGGCAGAGCCCCAGACCGAGGCGGCGGAGCAGCCCGCCGAGGTCCGCGCGCTGCGCCGGCCTTGACGGCCGCCCCACTGCGGATCGGGACGCGCGGCAGCACCCTGGCGCTCGCCCAGGCGCGCGCCGTGCAGCGGCTGCTGCCGGAGCCGGCGGAGCTGATCACCATCGCCACGGCCGGCGACGCCGGGCTCGCGACCGGCGACAAGTCGCGCTGGGTCGGCGCCCTGGAGGCCGCGCTCGAGGCCGGCGAGATCGACCTCGCCGTGCACTCGGCCAAGGACGTGCCGTCCGAGCTGGCTCCCGGGACCGCCATCGTGGCCGCGCCGCGGCGGGCCGATCCGTTCGACGTGCTGGTGGGCGAGAAGCTGCTGGCCGACGTGCGCGAGGCGGCCCGGGTCGGGACCAGCGCGCTGCGCCGCCGCGCCCAGCTGCTGGCCGTGCGACCCGACCTGCAGGTGGTCGAGCTGCGGGGCAACGTCGACACGCGGCTGCGCAAGCTGGCGGCCGGCGAGGTGGAGGTGCTGGTGCTCGCCGCGGCAGGGCTCGACCGGCTCGACCGCCGCCGCGAGGCGGGCGGCACGCTGTTCGGCGAAGTCTTCGTGCCCGCGCCCGGGCAGGGCGTGATCGCGGTGCAGGCCCGCGAGGGCACCCCCGCCGCCGATGTCGCCGCCTCCGTGAGCCATGGCCGGACCATGGCATGCCTGCGGGCCGAGCGAGCGGCTGTGCGTGAATTGGAAGCAAGTTGTCACACCCCCGTCGGAGTTCACGCGGACGGCGTGACGATTCGCGGTTTTGCCGGCCTGCCCGACGGCTCTGAGTGGCTCGTCGACGAGGTCCCGATGGACGCCGCCACCGAGCTGGCCCGCCGCATGCTCGCCGCCGGCGCCGCCGACCTGCTGCGCGCCGCGGAGGCGATGGCCACGCGATGACCGGCATCGTCCACCTCGTCGGGGCCGGGCCGGGCGACCCGGGCCTGCTCACCGTGCGCGCGGTCGAGCTGCTCGGGGCCGCCGACGTCGTCCTCTACGACCGCCTGATCCCACCCGAGGCGCTTGCCCACGCGCGCCCCGGAGCCGAGCTCGTCTACGTCGGCAAGGAGGGCGAGGGCCCGCAGTTCCCGCAGGACGACACGCACCGCCTGCTGCTCGAGCACGCCCGCGCCGGCAGGCGCGTCGTGCGCCTCAAGGGCGGCGACCCGTTCGTGTTCGGGCGCGGCGGCGAGGAGGCGCTGGTGCTCGCGCAGGCCGGCATCCCGTTCGAGGTCGTCCCCGGCGTGACGGCCGGCGTCGCCGCCCCGGCCTACGCGGGCATCCCGGTGACCCACCGCGACGTCGCGAGCGGCGTGGCCTTCATCACCGGCCATGAAGACCAGTCCAAGCCGGAGTCGGCGATCGACTGGCCGGCGCTCGCGCGCTTCCCCGGCACGCTGGTCTTCTACATGGGCGTCCGCAGCCTGCCCAGGATCGCCGAGCGGCTCGTCGCGGAGGGGCGGCCGCCGGACGAGCCGGTCGCCGTCGTCGAGCGCGGCACGCTCCCCGGCCAGCGCACGCTGCTGGCCACGCTCGCAGACGTCGCCGAGCGCGCCGCGGCCGAGCGGATCCGCCCGCCGGCGATCACGCTGGTCGGCGAGGTCGCCCGCCTGCGCGAGCAGCTCGCCTGGCTGGAGTCGCGGCCGCTGCACGGCCGCACCGTCGCCGTCACGCGCGCCCGCGCGCAGGCGAGCGCGCTCGCCGCGCGCCTGAGAACCCTGGGCGCGGCGGTGGTCGAGGCGCCGGCGATCCGGATCGCGCCACTCGAGACCCAGCTTCCGCCGCTCAGCGGCTACGACCTCGTGTGCGTGACCTCGCCCAACGGAGCCGACCTGCTGCTCGACCGCCTGCGCGACGCGCGCGAGCTGGCCGGCATCACGGTGGCGGCGATCGGTCCGGGAACCGCGCGGGCGCTGCGGGCGCGCGGCGTTGAGCCGGACGTGGTGCCGGAGCGCGCGGTCGCCGAGGGGCTCGTCGACGCGCTCGCGGCCACGCCGGTACGGCGGGCGCTGATCGCCCGCGGCGCCGAGGGCCGGGACGTGCTGCCCGACGCGCTGCGCGAGCGCGGCGCCGAGGTCGACGTGGTGGCGCTCTACGAGACCGTGGCCGAGCCGCTCGACGACGGCGCGCGCGACGCCGCCACGGCGGCCGACTACCTGCTGTTCACCTCCGCCTCGTCGGTGCGCTTCTTCCACGACGCGGCGGGGACGCTCGAGGGCCCGCGGCTGGTCTCGATCGGCCCGGCCACCAGCGCCGAGCTGCGCGCCCGCGGCGCGGAGCCCGACCTCGAGGCCGATCCCCACACGCCCGACGGCCTCGTCGAGGCGCTGCTCGCGGACGCCGCCCGATGACGCGCGCGGTCACCTTCCTGTCGGACTACGGGCTCGGCGACGAGTTCGTCGGCGTCGTCCACGGCGTGATCGCGGGGATCTGCCCCGACGCGCGCGTCATCGACATCACCCACGGCATCCCGCGGCAGGACGTCCGGGCGGGAGCCACGGTGCTCGCGCGGGCGCTGCCGTTCATGCCCGCCGGCGTGCACCTGGCCGTCGTGGACCCCGACGTCGGCGCGCAGCGACGGGCGCTGGCGCTGCGGACCGCCGAGGAGGGCCGGCTGCTGGTCGGTCCCGACAACGGCCTCCTCGCGCCCGCCGCGGAGCGGTTCGGCGGCGTCGCCGAGGTGGTCGAGATCTCCGTCTCGCCGTGGCGGCTGGAGCCGGTGTCGGCGACCTTCCACGGGCGCGACATCTTCGCCCCGGTCGCCGCGCGGCTGGCCGGCGGGGCGCCGCTGGCCTCCGCGGGCACGCCGCTCGATCCCGCCGAGCTCGTCACCGTCGAGCAAACGGAGCCGCGCCAGGAGGCGGACGCTCTGGTGGCGCACGTGGTCGGCATCGACGGCTACGGCAACGCGACGCTCGACGCCGTGCACGACGATCTGATGGGCAGCGATCTCAAGCTCGGCGACGCGATGGCGGCGCGCGCCGGCGGGCGGCGCGTGCGCGGCGTGGTCGCCCGCACGTTCTCGGACGTCGCGGCGGGCGCCCTGCTGCTCTACGAGGACGCCGGCGGCGCGCTCGCGCTGGCCGTCAACGGCGGCGACGCCGCCGCCCTGCTCGGCCTGCGCGCGGGCGACGAGGTGCGGCTGGAGGCCGAGTGAAGGTCGGCCGGCCGCGCCGCCACCTGCGCGAGACGACGTCGACCAACGAGCTGGCTCGGGCCTTGGCCGGCGCCGGAGCGCCGCACGGCACGCTGGTCACCACCAGCTTCCAGAGCGCCGGCCGCGGCCGCCAGGGCCGCACGTGGACGGCGCCTCCGGGCCGCGCGCTGCTGCTCTCGCTGGTCGTCCGCGCGCCCGACCCGCTGCTGCCGCTGCGCGCCGGCCTCGCGGTCGCCGACCTCGCCGGCCCGGCCGCGCTCGTCAAGTGGCCCAACGACGTGCTGCTCGAGGGCCGCAAGGTGGCCGGCGTGCTCGTCGAGGCGCGGCCCCAGGAGGGCTGGGCGGTGGTCGGGATCGGGGTCAACGCCGCCTTCGCGCCGGACGAGCTGCCGCCGGAGCTGAACGCGGGGACGCTCGGCCGGGGCAAGGACGAGCTGGAAGCGACGCTGGCCGAGCTGCTGGACCACCTGGGCCGTCGTCTGGCCGAGCCCGCCGCCGAGACGCTCGCGGCTCTGCGCACGCGCGACGCCCTGCTCGATCGTGCGCTGTCATGGCCGGGCGGTCAGGGCGTCGGCGCGGGGATCGACGAGGACGGCCGGCTGCGCGTGAGCGGGCCCGGCGGCGAGCAGGTCCTCGACGCCGGCGAGGTGCACCTAGGCGGCTTCGTCGCCGGCTGACCGCTCGGACGCCTCGCGCACGGCGGCGCGGACGCGCTCGCTGGCGGCCTCGAGCAGGTTCGGCTCGGGCGGCTTCTTGGCGCGCTTGGCCGGAGGCGCGACTCCCTCCGGGAGCTCGGGCGCGGCCTTCGCGCGCTTGGCGCGCGGCTTGGCCGGCTTCGCCTTGGCGCGCTTGGCCCGCTTGGCGGGCGCCTTGGCCGGGGCGGCCGGCGCCTCGGGCGCGGCGGTCCACGGCTCGTCGGCTGGGGCGGGCGACGCGTCCGGCGTCGCCGCCGCCTCGGCGGCGACCGTCTCGGGCGCCCGCTTGGCGCGCTTCGCCCTCGGCTTGGCCGGCTTGGCCTTGGCGGCGCGCTTGGCGCGGGCCGGCTTGGCCGGCGTCTCGGCCGCGTCCGCCTCGCCCGTCGGCTCGGTCACGGCCTCCGCCGGCGGAGGCTTCGGCGCCCGCTTCGAGCGACGCGTGCGAGCCGGCTTCTTCGGCGGCGCCTCGCCCTCGGCCTCCGGCTCCTCGCCGTCGGCCAGCGCGACGGTCTCGAGGGCCTCCACGACCTCGGGCGCGGCGGCGTCGCCGGACTGCTTCCTGCGCCGCCGGCGCTTGGACTTGCCGCGGCCCTTCGGGAAGTTGCGCAGCAGCTCGCGGGCGAGCGCGGCCGGCTTGCGCGACATCCGCGTGCGCGCCCCGTTGACCACCTCTCCCGCCTCGGCCGTGTGCGGAAGGGCAGCCGCCAGCAGCGCGGCCGCCAGGCGGCGGTCCTGCTGGCGCGCCGCGTGCACGAGCCGGCGGGCGTTGCGAGCGTGGGCGCCCCCGGACGAGTTGACCAGCAGACCCAGCAGCCGCTTCGTCTCCGGCCAGCGCTGCACGGCGTACTCCTCGTGCACGTCGCGCGTCATGTTCGCGCAGCGCCAGATCCAGTTGTTGGCCTGGTCGCGGCGGCCGATCTTCTTCTCGGCCAGCGCCTGGAGCACGACCTTGACGCCCTCGCGCTTGTCGTCGCGCGGCCACGTCTCCACGTAGTCCAGCGCGCGGTCGAAGGCCTCGGCGTCGCGCCCGGAGGCGATCTCCTGCAGCGCCTTCAGGCGCAGCTGCGGGTTCTTGTTGCGCTCGACGGCGGTGGTCAGGAACGTGCGCTTGAGCTCGCCGCCCTGGTCGAAGTGCAGCATCGCCCGCGCGCGCCGCCAGCCGTTGGGCGCCACGCGGGCGCCGGCCAGAGCGGCCCACTGGACCTGCTCGCCGTAGTCGAGGTGCTCGACGGCGATCCGCCACAGCTCGCGCTCGAAGACCTCGATCCGCCGGTTCTCGTCGGCCGTCACGGGGAGCACGCGGCGCTCGACCCGCAGCCGCCGGCCGCGGCCGCGGCGCACCGGGCCGACGACGATCGCGCCGCCGCGGTAGACGTCGCGGTCGAGCAGCGAGTGCAGCGTGACCACCGGATCGTCGTGCTTGGTCGCCGGATGCACGAAGTCGACGACGATGCCCGCCTCCTTGCCCGGCTGGCGGCGGGTCACGCGGCCGACGCGCTGCTGGTAGATGCGGCGCGAGGCGGTCGGCGCCAGGTGCATGCAGACGGTGGCGCGCGGCGAGTTCCAGCCCTCGGCCAGCAGCTGGGCGTTGACCAGGACGTCGATCGCCCCGCTCTCGTAGCGCGCGAGGATGCTGGCCAGCTCGCGCTTGGGCGTCTCGCCGGAGACCGCCTGCGCCTTCATGCCGAGGTCACGGAACGCCTGCGCGACGTTGTAGGCGTGCCGCACGCCGGCCGAGTAGACGACCCCGGGCACGCCGTTGAAGCGCGTCTTGTAGAGATCGGCCACGGCCAGGTTGAACGGCAGCTGGTCCAGCAGCTCGGCCAGCAGCTCCTGGTCGAACTCGGTGTCCACCTCGCCGCGGCGCAGCGGCACCTTGGCGATCGTGCGCACGCCCGGCCCGGGCGGGATCCGCACGCAGCGCAGCGGCGAGATCACGCCGCGCCGCGCGGCCTGTGCGAGGTCGAAGCGCGAGGTCTGCGTCGGGAAGAGGTCGGTGACGTGGCGGGCGATCAGAGCACCCGTGGCCGTCATGCCGATGAAGATCGGGCCCGCCCACTGGCGGATCGACGCGGAGGTCTTCTCGCCCAGCGCCGTGTGGGCCTCGTCGCAGATGACGATCGTGTAGGCGTCGGAGATCTTGCCCACGTTGCGCACGAACCACTGGTAGGTCTCGACCGTCACCGGGCCGTCGGCACGGTCGTCGCCCTTGAGCAGCGCGGGCGCGATCCTGTCCTTGTAGCCGCGGTCGCGCAGCTCGCCGTGGAACTGGTCGACGAGGTTGCGGCGGTGGGTCAGGATGAGGACACCGCCGGTGCGCGACGCCTCGACGAAGCCGAGCGCGGCGACCGTCTTGCCGGCGCCGGTGGCGTGCTCGAACCAGAAGCGCTTGCCGGCGTGCGGGTCCTCCGGCGCCTCGCCGAGCTGCTCTTCGTCGTCGTCGGCCGCGCCCTCGTCCCAGTCCTGCGGCTCGTCGGGCTCGTCCTCGTCCTCGTCCTCCTCCTCGCCGGGGATGCCGACGGGCGCGAGGACGACCTCGCCCTCCGCGACGGTGCCGTTGGCGGTGCCGTTGCCGTTGCGCTGCGCCTCCGCGTACAGGGCGGTGAGCGTGCCCGAGAGCGCGTCGACCTGGTGGGCCGAGAGGACGGCGCCGTCGGCGAGCTGCGGCTCGTCCTCGCTCAGCAGCCGCTCGAGACCCAGCAGCAGGGAGTACGCCCGCCGCCAGCCGACCGACGGCTCCTTGGCGCCGGCGTCGAGCTCGGCCATCGCCGCGTCGAACGCGCGCCGATGCGGCGTGCCGGGCGCGAGCACGGTCGCAGCGTCCTCGCCTTCGGCGAGGAACGGCTCGCGGGTGAACTTCGAGGCCCGCTCGATGTCTTTGGATGATGGAAGCGTGGCCGGTGTGGCCACTGTCGTGGACTCAGCCATGAAAGGCGTTGATTCAGTAAAGACCGCGGTCTACTCCGCGCGGTCTTGCGCGCTGCGGGGATCTCAGGGCTCCGAGGGACCTGCGCTGCCCGCCGGTTCTCGAAAGCGGGTCGTCCCTGCGAGGCGAGACCTATTACAGCAGGTCCGGCGCGATCTGCCAGTCTGAGGACCCCAATGCGCCGTGTTCTGTACATCCTGGCCGCCGCGGCGCTGGTGGCTGTCGTGGTCATCGGGCTGGGCCAGGCGGGCCGCGACGAGGACCCCGGAACGGCGGCCCAGGCGTTCGATCTCGATGCCGCCCAGCAGAAGCTGGCGGGCGCGCCCCCGCCGCTCGCCGCCCTCTACGAGCAGTCGAACACGATCCTCGAGGGCGGCTTCGACAAGCGCGTCAAAGCGCTCGAGGGCCATCCGATCGTCATCAACAAGTGGGCCTCGTGGTGCCGCCCCTGCCGCGCCGAGTTCCCGATCTTCCAGCAGGTCGCCGCCGATCGCGGCAAGGAGGTCGCCTTCCTCGGCGTCAACGCCGGGGACAAGCGCCCCGCGGCGGAGAAGTTCCTCGGCGAGCGCCCGCTGCCCTATCCCTCATACGAGGACCCCGACGAGGACATCGCCGAAGAGCTGAAGGCGGCCAAGTTCTTCCCGATGACGATCTTCGTCGGCGCCGACGGCAAGACCGCCTTCGTGAAGGCCGGCGAGTACACCTCGCGCGCCGAGCTCGAGGCCGACATCGACAAGTACCTGTGAACGAGCTGCGCGTCGACCCGCTCACGGGTCTGAGGAGCATCATCGCGTCGGCCCGCGCCGACCGCCCCGGCGGCCACTTCGACCTCCAGCCGCCGCCGCCGATCGACGCCTCCAAGGACCCCTTCGCGCCCGGCCACGAGGACCGGACGCCTCCCGAGGTGTACGCGGTGCGGCCCGACGGCGGCGGGCCGGACACGCCGGGCTGGACCGTGCGCGTGGTGCCGAACCTCTATCCCGCGCTCACCCAGGACGCCCACGAGCCGGAGCGCGAGGCGAACCCCGACCTCTACACGGCCCAGCCGGCGGCCGGTCACCACGAGGTGATCGTCAACGCGCCCGACGTCGTCAACTCGCTCGTCGAGCTCGAGCCCGCCCAGCTCGGACTCGCCATGGACGCCTGGCGCGAGCGCATGCGCGCCCATGCCGGCTGCGCGTGCCGCCACCTGATCGTCAACGAGCGCCGCGAGGCCGGCGCCTCGCTGCCGCACACCCACGCCCAGCTCTACGCGCTGCGCTTCGTGCCCGCCGCCATCGCCCGCGAGCGCGAGCGCTTCACGGCGTACGCCACGCGCACGATGGGCGGCAACCTGCTCGGCGACCTCGTGCAGGAGGAGGTCCGCCGGCGCGAGCGGATCGTCGCCATCGACGACGAGGCGGTGGCGATGGTCCCGTATGCCTCGCGGGTCCCCTTCCAGATCATGATCGCCCCCCGCACCCCGCGGGCGCGCTTCGAGGACGACGGCCCGCTCGGCGCCGCGCTGCTGCACGACGTGCTCGGCCGGCTCGCCCGCCGGCTGGGCGCCAGCCCGCCGCTGAACCTGTGGGTGCGCACCGCCCCCTCCGGCGCCGACCACTTCTGCTGGCGGATCGACCTCCTGCCGCGGCTGACCCATCTCGCCGGGCTCGAGCTCGGCGCCGGCCTCAATCTCTGCATCACAGCGCCCGAGCAGGCCGCCGCCGAGCTGCGCGACATTTGAGCCGCGGCCCTCGTTGGCCGAAAAGAGACGGGTGAGCTCGAGCCACAGCCGTAGCGCTGCCGTTCTAGGCGTCCTCACGGCGCTGGCCGGAGCGCTGGGGCCGGTCGTGGGCGCGCCGCTGCCGCTGTCGGCATGGCTGGTGGTGGCGGGACTCGCGCTGGTCTGGCTCGGCGTCGACGCCGGCCGCGGCCAGCGCCGTGAGAGCGCCGCCCTGGCGGCGCGCGACCGCGCCGAGTCCGCCCGCCGCGCCGCAGACGCGCGCTCGCGCGAGCTGGCCCACCACACCGGCGACGTCCTGGCCACGTTCGCGCCCGACGGGACGGTCCAGGAGATCTCCGAGGGCTGCCTCGAGCTGCTCGACCTCGCCCCCGGCACGCTGATCGGCACGCGTGGTGCCGACCTCGTCCATCCCGGCGACGCCGGCACCACCGTCGCCGCCATGCGCCGGCTGGTGACCGGCGAGGAGGACGCCTCCCTCACCGTTCGCCTGCGCCGCGCCGACGGCGCCTGGCGCTGGGCCGAGGTCCATCTCGTGGCCGTGCGCGACGGCGGCGCCCTGTCGGAGATCCACGCCACGATCCGCGACGTCCACGCGCAGGCCGAGGCCGAGCGCCTGCAGGCCGACGCCGAGGCGCGCTTCCGCACCGCCTTCGAGGAGGCGCCGATCGGGATGGCGATCGCCACCATCGACGGCCGCTTCCTGCAGGTCAACCGCGCGCTGTGCTCGTTCACGGGGCGCGCCCAGGACGAGCTCGAGGGCACGCCGATCGTGCGCCTCGTGCACCCCGAGGACCGCGACGAGGAGTCGCACGCGCTCGCGCGCCTGGCCCGCGGCGACGCCGCCTCGGTGCGCGGCGAGCGGCGCTGGCTGCACCCGGCGGGCACGATCGTCTGGGCGGCCGTCAACCTCACGCTCGTGCGCGACGGCGCCGGCGTCCCGCAGCACGTGCTCCTGCAGGCGCAGGACATCACCGAGCGCCGCCGCTACGAGACCGAGCTGCGCTACCTGGCCGACCACGACCCGCTCACCGGCCTGCTGAACCGCCGCGCCTTCACGCGCGCGCTCGAGGCCCACCTCGAGCACGTCAGCCGCTACGGCCCCGCCGGCGGCGTGCTCGTCCTCGACCTCGACCACTTCAAGAACATCAACGACACGCTCGGCCACGGCGTGGGCGACGAGCTCATCGTCTCGCTCGCCGACGCGCTGCGCACGCGCCTCGGCGACCGCGTGGCGATCGGCCGGCTCGGCGGCGACGAGCTGGCGCTGCTGGTGCCCGACGGGGACGTCGACCAGGCCGCCGCCGACGTGCTCGACGCCGTCCGCGGCCAGCGCATCTCGAGCCCCTCCGGGCGGCTGCGGACGGTCAGCGCCAGCATCGGCATCGCCTGCTTCGACGAGCAGGGCCTGGACGCCGACGACGTGCTCGCCAACGCCGACCTCGCCATGTACGAGGCCAAGGACGCCGGCCGCGACCGTGCGGTCGCCCACCGGCCGGTCGGCCGCACTTCGAGCCAAGGCCGCGTGTCGTGGCCCGACGTGATCCGCGACGGCCTCGACGAGGACCGCTTCGTCCTCCAGGCGCAGCCGATCATGAACCTCGCGACCGGCGACACCAGCCAGTTCGAGCTGCTGCTGCGGCTGCGCGACCCGCTCGGCGAGCTGATCTCGCCGGCCGCCTTCCTGCCCGCCGCGGAGCGCTACGACCTGATCGGCGCGATCGACCGCTGGGTCGTCACGCGCTCGATCGCCATGCTGGCCGAGGAGAACCGCCGCGGCCGCCGGCTGACGTTCGAGATCAACATCTCGGGCCGCTCGGCCGGCGACCCCGAGCTGCTGGCGCTGATCGAGCACGAGCTGCGCACCAACGAGGTCGACCCGGCGCAGGTCATCTTCGAGATCACCGAGACCACCGCGGTCGCCAACATCCCGCGGGCGCAGGAGTTCGCGCACCGGCTCGCCGCGCTCGGCTGCCGCTTCGCGCTCGACGACTTCGGCGCCGCCTTCGCCTCCTTCTACTACCTCAAGCACCTGCCGTTCGACTACCTGAAGATCGACGGCGAGTTCGTGCGCGGCTGCGTGGCCGACCGCACCGACCAGCTCGTCATCCGGGCCGTGGTGGATATCGCGCGCGGGCTCGGCAAGAGCACGGTGGCCGAGATGGTCGGCGACGAAGAGACCCTCGACCTGGTGCGGCGCCTCGGCGTCGACTTCGTCCAGGGCTTCCACATCGGCCGCCCGGCCCCGCTCGCCCGCTGGCTGGTGGAGCGCAAGCCGGCCGACCGGCACGCCGTGCGAGCGGCCTTGCTGAATACCCTGCCGCGGTGATCTTCATCGCCCTCGCCATCGCCGCGTCGCTCGCGGCGGGGGTGGGGGCGGAGCGGCGGGCGGGGGCGCGCGCGGGCGTGTGGGCGCGCCGCATCCTCACGTTCCTGCTCTACGTGGTGATGCCGGTCGTCGCCTTCTTCAACATGGCGCGGCTCGAGGTGCGGGCCGACGTCGGCATCGGCCTCGTGCTCGGATGGATCGCCCTCGCGCTGACCGCGCTGGCGGGCTGGCTCATCGGCAGCCGCCTGCTGCGCCTGCCGCCTCCCTCCGCCGGCGTGCTGGCCATCTCCGGCCTGCAGGCCAACACCGCGCTGCTCGGGCTCGCCGTGGTCGCCGCGCTGCTCGGCTTCGACCACCTGTCCGAGGGCGTGGTCTACGACTCGCTCGTCCAGCAGCCGATGTTCTTCATCGGCTCGTTCGCCATCGCCGCGGCCACGGGGACCAAGGCGGGCGAGACCGTGCGCGACCGGGTGCGCGCCTTCTTCGTGCGCAACCCGCCGCTG
Source organism: uncultured Solirubrobacteraceae bacterium (assembly GCA_963835525.1). Classification (GTDB taxonomy): domain Bacteria; phylum Actinomycetota; class Thermoleophilia; order Solirubrobacterales; family Solirubrobacteraceae; genus DASSUW01. Next base: position 438,093 of record CAWIFM010000003.1, on the reverse strand, counting down.
GTCGCGATCCTGCTGGGAGCCGTGGCGCCGGACGCGCTGGCCCCCGACGTGCTCGTCGACGCCGCACGTCTGCTCGTCCTGACGGTGCCCGTGCTCGGCTTCTTCGCGATCGGCGTCACGCTCGCCGAGGAGGCGGACGACGGCGCCCTCGTGTTCCCGCCGCCGCTCACCCCGGGGATCGGCGCCTCGATCCTGCTGCGCGGCGTGGTGGCGCCCGGACTGCTGTTCCTGCTCGCGGCGCCGTTCATCGACCTGCCGGCCGCCTTCCTGCTGATGGCCGCGATGCCGGCCGGGCTGCACATCGTCGTCCTGGCCCACGTCTACGGGCTCGACATCCCGTTCGCGGCCGGGCTGATCGTGTGGACGACGATGATCACGGTGCCGATCCTGCTCGTCGCATCCGTCATCGTTTGAGGGCATGCGCGCGCTGGTGCAGCGGGTGAGCCGGGCGTCGGTGGACGCGGAAGGCACGCGAGTGGGCGAGATCGGACCGGGCCTGCTCGTGCTGCTCGGCGTCACGCACGACGACACGGAGGCCGATGCCGACAAGCTGGCGGACAAGGTGCGCGCCCTGCGGATCTTCCCGGACGCCGACGGCCGGATGAACGAGCCGCTCGGCGACCGTGAGGTGTTGTGCGTCTCCCAGTTCACGCTCTACGGCGACGCGCGCAAGGGCAACCGGCCCGCCTATGCGGCCGCAGCCCGGCCCGAGCAGGCGGAGCCGCTGTACGAGCGCTTCGCCGACCGCCTCGGAGCGCAGCGCGGCGTGTTCGGCGCCCACATGGACGTCGAGCTGGTCAACGACGGCCCGGTGACGCTGCTCATCGAAGTGCCGTAGTCTGCGCCGCCGTATGCCTCCCGAGGACCGATTCGTCTGCCGCTTCGCCGCCGAGCCCCCGCAGGAGCCGATCGCCTCCGGGCGCTGGGCCGAGACTCTCCAGGCTGAGTTCCTCGGCGCCGCGCTGCGGATCGACACCGAGGGCACCGAGCTCGGCGACCCGGGCGAGCTGAGCTGGTTCCCGGACCGCACTTGGGCGGGCCGCACCTTCGTGCCGGTGACCTCGCGCACCGCCAACGCGCTCGACCTCTTCGGCTACGTCTCCTACGTGCCGGGCGAGGACGGCGCGGAGCCGGGCGACTTCTACTCGTGGGCCGACTTCACCGACGAGACCTCCGAGCGCAACCCGGACTGGAAGATGGACCTGTGCGAGGAGGTGATCGGCGGCTGGCGCGGCGAGAACGGCGAGGTGGCGGCCATGACCCTCGTGTGGGGCGTCCCGATGGTGCGCGGCGGCGCGATCGCGACCGCCGAGCTGACCGGCCTGACCGTCGACCAGTGCGTCCTGGCGAGCGATCGCTACACGCTGATCGCGCCCGACGCCTACCGCGGCGACTACCTGGAGATCGCGCTCTGGGGGATGTCCGGCAACGAGCTGGCACGCGAGTCGCTTTACGAAGACGACGGCGAGTAGCCGTTCCGATACGACATCACGTGGTCGACGAGGCCGAAGTCGGTCGCCTGCTCGGGCGTGAAGAAGCGGTCCCGCTCGAGCGCCTCGGAGATCTCCTCGACCGGCTTGCCGGTGTGGTGCGCGTAGATCTCCTCGACCCGCTTGCGTAGCTCGAGCGCCTCGCGGGCGTGGATCTGGATGTCCGAGGCCTGGCCCTGGAAGCCGCCGCTCGGCTGGTGGACGAGGATGCGCGAGTTCGGCAGCGCCGAGCGCTTGCCGGGCGAGCCGCCGGCCAGCAGCAGCGAGCCCATCGACATCGCCACGCCGCAGCACACGGTGGCCACTTCGGGCTTGATGAACTGCATCGTGTCGTAGATCGCCAGGCCCGAGTAGACGACGCCGCCCGGCGAGTTGATGTACATCGAGATGTCCTTGTCGGGGTCCTCGGCCTCGAGGTGCAGGAGCTGGGCGACGACGACGTTGGCGATCTGGTCGTCGATCGGCGTGCCGACGAAGACCACGCGCTCGCGCAGCAGGCGCGAGTAGATGTCGAACGAGCGCTCTCCGCGAGCGTCCTGCTGGATGACGACGGGAACAAGGGGCATGGCGTCCTTTCCGCAACCAATTGGTTGCACGTTTCCGCCCATGGTACTATGCGCAACCTATGAGTTGCGTAACCCGCGAGATCGTCCTCCCCGTGCCGCGCGAGCGGGCGTGGGAGCTGGTCACCGAGGAGGACGAGCTGCGCGAGTGGCTCGCCGACGACGTCGAGTTCGAGGCCGAGGAGGGTGCGCCGATCCACGCGGACGAGCGCGACGGCGTGATCGAGCTGGTCGAGGCCGAGGAGCGGATCGTCTTCACCTGGGGCGGCTCGCGCGTCGAATGGCGGCTCGACGATCACCCGGGCGGCACGCGCTTCACGGTGACCGAGGAGCGCCACGACACGGTGTGGGGCCCGAAGCTCTCCGCGCTGGCGTCGGCCGCCATGCTGTGCCCGGCCTGAACGAGGTCTTCGGGGCGCTCGCCGACCCCACGCGCCGCGAGGTCATGCGCACGCTCGCCGACCAGCCCGGCCTGACCGCCTCGTCGCTGGCCGGCGACCTCCCGATGAGCCGCCAGGCCGTCTCCAAGCACCTTCACTCGCTCTCCGACGCCGGGCTCGTCACCGCGCGCCGCGAGGGGCGCGAGACGCGCTACACGCTCACGCCCGCGCCGCTGGCAGACGCCATGCGGTGGATGACCGAGGTCGGCGCCGAGTGGGACGAGCGCCTGGCGAAGCTGGCTAGGCGGTCCGCGCTGTAGGCACCCGCTCGAGGACCTCGGGGTCCGTGAGCGGGAAGTGGCAGGCGGCCATGTTGCCGCCGTCCTTGGCGTCCAGGAACGGCTCCTCCTGGCGGCAGATCTCCTGCGCCTTCCAGCAGCGCGTGTGGAAGCGGCACGCCGGCGGCGGGTTGGCCGGGGACGGCACGTCGCCGGCCAGCACCTGGCGCTTCTTGGAGGCCGCCAGGCGCGGCTGCGGGACCGGGACGGCCGACATCAGTGCGCCGGTGTACGGCATCCGCGGGTGCGCGTAGAGCTCCTCGTTGGAGGCCAGCTCGACGATCTTGCCCAGGTACATCACCGCGATCCGGTCGCACATGTGGCGCACCACGGACAAGTCGTGGGCGATGAAGACGAGGGTGATGCCCATCTCGCGCTGCAGCTCGCGCAGCAGGTTCAGGATCTGCGCCTGGATCGACACGTCGAGCGCGGAGACCGGCTCGTCGGCCACGATCACCTTCGGCTTCAGCGCGAGCGCGCGGGCCACGCCGATGCGCTGGCGCTGGCCACCCGAGAACTCGTGCGGGTAGCGGTTGTAGTGCTCGGGGTTCAGGCCCACGCGGTCCATCAGCTCCTGGACCGTCCGCTTGCGCTCGCCCTCGCCCTTGGCGAGGTTGTGAATGACGAACGGCTCGCCGATGATCGTTCCGACCGTCTTGCGCGGGTTCAGCGACGAGTACGGGTCCTGGAAGATCATCTGCATGCCGCGTCGCAGGTCCTTGAGCGGCTTGCCCTTGATGTCGGCGATCTCCTCGCCGTCGAACTTGATCGAGCCGGAGGTGGGCTCCATCAGGCGCAGCAGCAGCCGCGCGGTGGTCGACTTGCCGCAGCCCGACTCGCCGACCAGGCCGAGCGTCTCACCCCGGATCACGTCGAACGAGATGCCGTCGACGGCGCGCACGGCGCCGACCTGCCGCTGGAGCAGTCCCTGGCGGATCGGGAAGTGCTTGACGAGGTCGCGGACCTGAACCAGCACGTCGCCGCTCACGGCGCAGCCTCCTCGATGACGTCCTTGCGCGCCTCCTCGGGCTTGACGCCGGACTGCAGCTCGTCCCACAGCTTGCGGCGCGTGCCGGAGTCGAGCAGGCAGGCGACCTTGTGGTCCGAATTGTCCGCCACCGGCTCGAGCGTCGGCTCCACGCGCCGGTGCGCGTCGCGCACGTACGGGCAGCGCGGGTGGAACGAGCAGCCGCCGGGGAGGTTGATGAGCGACGGCGGCCGGCCCGGGATCGGCACCAGCTCCTCACCGCGCGGGGCGTCCATGCGCGGGATCGAGCTCAGCAGGCCCCACGTGTAGGGGTGCTCGGGCGCGTTGAAGATCGTGTCGGCCGTGCCCTTCTCGATGATGCGGCCGGCGTACATGACGCTGATCTCGTCGGCCATCTCGGCCACCACCCCGAGGTCGTGCGTGATGACCACGACGGCGGTGTCGAACTCGCTCTGGAGCTTCTCGATCAGCTCGAGGATCTGCGCCTGGACGGTGACGTCGAGCGCCGTGGTGGGCTCGTCGGCGATCAGCAGCTTCGGATCGTTGGCGAGTGCCATGGCGATCATCGCGCGCTGGCGCATGCCACCGGAGAACTCGTGCGGGTAGGACTCCGCCCGCCGGCGCGGCTCGGGGATGCCGACCAGGCTCAGCATCTCGACCGCGCGGTCGTAGGCCTGTGCCTTCGAGACGTCCCTGTGCACCTGGATCGCCTCGACGATCTGATTGCCCACCTTGTAGAAGGGGTGCAGCGACGACAGCGGATCCTGGAAGATCATCGCGATGTCGTTGCCGCGGATCGCGCGCAGGTCGTCGTCGGAGGCGCCGAGCAGGTCCTTGCCGTCGAACTTCACCGTGCCGGAGATGCGCGCGTTGCGAGCGCGCGTGAGGCCCATGACGGTGAGCGAGGAGACCGACTTGCCCGAGCCGGACTCGCCCACGATCCCGAGCGTCTGGCCGCGGTCGACGGTGTAGGAGATGCCGTCGACGGCCTTGACCAGGCCGTCCTCCGTCTCGAAGTGGACGCGGAGGTCTTCGACCTCCAGGAGGGCGGGCATCAGTACCTGACCCGGGGATCGATGAAGGCGTAGAGGATGTCTACGACGAGGCTCATGATGACGATGAAGAACGCTCCGAACAGGACGGTGCCCTGGATCACGGGGAGGTCAAACCGAACGATCGCCTCGTAGGCGAAGCGGCCGATCCCCTGGATGTTGAACACCGTCTCGGTCAGGATGGCCCCGCCGAGCAGGATGCCGATGTCGAGACCGAGCAGTGTCACGATCGGCGTGATCGCGGAGCGCACGCCGTGCTTGAAGATCACGCGCCGCTCGGAGAGCCCCTTGGCCCGGGCGGTGCGGATGTAGTCCTCCTGCATGGTGTCGATCAGATTGCCGCGCAGGAAGCGCGCGTAGATCGCCGCGAACGCGGCGGCGAGCACGCACCAGGGCATGATCAGCGCCTCCGCCTTGCCGAAGATGTTCGTGGCGTCCTGATAGGCGCCGCTGCCCGGCAGCAGCGGGAAGCGCCCGATGCTGTCGTCGAACAGGAACAACGCGACGAGCCCGAGGAAGTAGACCGGCGCCGAGATGGCGATCAGCGCCAGCGTCATGCTCACGCGGTCGAGCCAGGTGCCGGTCTTGATCGCGGAGATCATGCCGACCGGGATGCCGATCGACAGCCACAGGATGACGGCGCCGGCGGTGAGGAAGATCGTCGCCGGGAGCCGGTCGAGGATCTGCGGCAGCACTTCCTGGTTGGACTGGTACGAGTAGCCGAAGTTGAAGCCGTCGCCGCCGAAGAACGGCAGGATGTCGCCGATGTAGCCGAAGAACTGGACGATCAGCGGGTCGTCGAGGCCGAACTGCTGGCGGATCGACTCCACCAGCTCGGGCGAGGGCTGGCGCCCGGCGCGCAGCACCGCCGGGTCGGCGGCGGGCAGCACCGTGAAGACGATGAACGTGACCAGGGTGACCACGAACAGCAGGAAGATCACCCAGACCAAACGGCGGACGATGTAGGCGGCCATCTCGGCTCTCTGCGCAGGTTAGAAGGCCCGGCGGGGCCCCGCCACGTGGGTGGCGGGGCCCTCCGGATGGATCACTTACTTGATCGAGGTGAAGGCCAGGTCCCACTGGCCCAGGAAGGCGCTCGGGACGGCGTTCACGTTCTCCGAGCGGATCAGCGGGGTCTTGTCCCAGACCCAATTGATCGCGGGCGCGAGCTCGGTGATCTCCTTGTCGATCTCCGCCCACGCGTCGGCCCGCTCCTGCGGATCGGTCAGGAGCTTCGCGTCGTTCATCTTCTTGTTCAGGTCCGGGTCGTTGAGCTGTGACCAGTTCGAGTTGCCGGTCTGCAGGATGTTGTCGCCGTTGAAGGTCGGGTCCAGATAGGTCTGGGCGTCCGAGAAGTCCTTCAGCCAGCCGACGTTCGGGCAGATCACGACCTTGGCCGGAGGCGAGTTGCAGAACTTCGTGTACATCGCGTCCTGCGTGACGAGCCTCAGGTTGATCTTGAAGCCCATCTTCTCGAAGTTCTCCTTCGCGACCTCGGCCGCCTTCTGGGCGACGCCCTCGGAGGTTCCGACCATCAGGATCTCGTCGTCGCCCTCATACTTGCCGGACTCGAAGCCCGCCTTCTTGAAGTACTCGGCCGACAGCGCCGCATCGCCCGCGGGCTTCGACATGAAGTCGATGCCCGGACCCTCCAGGCCGCCGGCCTCCTCGAAGCCCGGGACCTCCGGCGGGATGTAGTGGGTCGGGATGTCGCCGATCAGCTCGCCGCCGCGGGTCAGGCGCATGGCCTCGCGGTCGAAGCCGGCGACGACGGCACGACGCACGTCGGGGTTGTCGAACGGCGCGATCGTGGTGTTCATCGCGACCCAGCGGCCGCCGCCGTTCGGCTGCAGCGCAAGCTGCTCCTTCTGGCGCGTGACGACCTGCTTGAGGATCGCGGGATCGGGCGAGAAGTCGCCGTTGATCATGCCCTCGCCGTCGAGGATCTTGCGCGACGCCACCGTGGTGTCGTCGTTGCCCTGCGGCATGTCGATCTCGTCGACGTAGGCGGGCCGGTAGTCACCGTCGGCGACCCAGTTCGGGTTGCGGACGAGGTGGATGCGACGGCCGGCCTGGTAGCCGATCGCCTTGCCCTCGGCGTCCGCCTCGATCATGTACGGGCCGGTCGAGACCTGGTTCTGGCCGTACGCCGAGGGGTTCTGGGCGTCGAACTTCTCCGCGTACTCCTTCGGCACCGGGGCCGAGAGCGGGAGCGCCAGCGCGCCGGCGACGACGCCGCCGGTCCCCTTGCTGAGGTTGAAGACGATCGTCTGGTCGTCCGGCGTCTCGATGCCGGCGATCTCGGTGCCCGGCTTGGCGCCGACCTCGGCGCCCTCGAGGTCGCCGAAGTAGGCGCCCGCGTAGCCGTTGTTCATCGTGTTGAAGAACCCGCGCTCGATGGCGTACTTCACGTCCGCCGAGGTGACCTCGCGGTCGACCGGGGGCGAGAACTTGACGCCGGGACGGATCTTCACGGTGACGGTCTTGCCGTCCTCGGAGATCTCGGGGGCCGCCTCGGCCAGGTCCGGGACCGCGTTGACGGCGTCCTCCGGCTCGTAGCCGTAGAGCGCCTTCTGCGTCGCGGCGCAGACCTGGAAGCCCATCTGGTAGTAGGTGATGCCGCAGTCGATGTTGTCGACATCATCCGTCCAGAGGGCGGTCAGCTTGCCACCCTTCTTGCCCTCCGCGGGCGTGCCCTGAGTCGTGCCCTGCTCGCCGTCATCATCGCCGTCGTCGCCGCAGGCGGCCACGCCGAGGGTGAGAGCGAGCAGGACGCCCAGGATGAGGGTCCATTGGAAGGACCGTCGCATGAAGCGTCCTTTCATGAGTGTTACCGGAACGACTGGTTTCGCTTGACTAGTTGGATCGGGTGCTCTTGGGATTCAGAGCGTCCTGCAGCCCGTCGCCGACGAGGTTGAAGGCGAGCACGGTGAGCAGCAGCGCTATCCCCGGGAAGAACATGAACCACCAGGCGACGTCGAAGATCGAGACGGCGTCGGAGAGCATGTCCCCCCAGGAGGCACGGGGCGGCTGGACGCCGACCCCGAGGAACGACAGCGCGGCCTCCAGCAGGATGTTGGCCGGGATGAAGAGCGTGGCGTAGACGATGATCGGCGCCACGAGGTTGGGGAGGATGTCGCGGAACATGATCCGCCCGTTAGAGGCCCCGAGCGAGCGGGACGCCTCGACGAACTCCTTCTCGCGCAGCGAGAGCACCTGGCCGCGGATGATCCGCGCCACGTAAGGCGTGTTCGCGAGGACGATGATGAAGATCACGACCGACAGGCCGGGCTGGATCAACCCGCCCAGGCAGCCGTTCTCGCCCGAGCAGGCGGTGGCCAGGCCGAGGCCCAGCAGCAGCACGGGGAACGCGAGCATCACGTCGAGCACGCGAGCGATGATCGTGTCCACCCAGCGGCGGTAGTACGCCGACACGGTGCCGAGGAAGACGCCGAAGATGACCGACAGGCCGGTGCCGACGAACGCGACCGTCAGCGAGACCTGCGCGCCGTAGAGCACACGGCTGAACACGTCGCGCCCGATCGGGTCGACGCCGAAGAAGTGCTCGCTGCTCGGGCCCTCGGGGAGCCCGAAGTCGTCGAGGGCGGCGGTCGACTGCTCGTTCGGCGGCGGAGCGCCGAGGAGCTTGGTGATCGGGGCGGCCAGGATCGCCACCGCGATCAGGACGATGATGAAGACGAGGGCCGACATCGCCACCTTGTCGCGGCGGAAGCGGCGCCAGAAGAGTTGGAGCGGCGAACGAGCGGCTACGGCCTGCTCGCCCCGGACCATCTGGTCGAGACCAGGGTCCTCCGCGTGCAGGAGGTCGCTCGCCCCGGCGCCCGTGCTCATGCGAGCGCCTCTCGGCTAAGTGCTGCGAAGTTCAGTTGGAATCCTCCTCCGAGCGCGCGCCCCCAGGCACACGGTCGGCACATACATTCCCCTTTGAGGCCGGACAACCTACAAGGTCGGCGGCTGGACTCATCCCGCACCCGCATACCGGATAGTGCGCAGGTCACATCGGTGTTCCCTGCGACCCCCCTGCGAGGGCGATTCGGCGGCCAGCATAGCCACCGGCTGGCGAAAGACCGTTGGGTCGGGATTAAGATTGCTGCCGGCCCCGATAGCTCAGCCGGATAGAGCGACTCCCTCCTAAGGAGTAGGCCGCTGGTTCGAATCCAGCTCGGGGCGTTCGACCTGAGGGATTTCGGGACCCGACCCGAGACTTAGCGCGGGGCCCTTCAACCCGCGGCGGTCCGGGGTTACCGTCGTCTCATGAACGAGATGACGCAGGCGCAGACACTGCCCCAGCTCGACGCAAGCTCGCTGGTGGACGGCGAGCGCCTCGAGGCGGCCGTGAAGGACATGTACCGCGACGTCGCCCGCGGCGGCGCCGAGCTGCACTTCGAGATCGGGCGCGGCCTGGCCGAGCACCTCGGCTACGAGCCCGCCCTGCTGGATGCCATCCCGGCCGAGGCGGTCGCCTCCTTCGCCGGCGTCGGCCACCACCTCGACCTCGCGACGCTGCAGCCGGGCGAGGCCGTGCTCGACCTGGGCTCGGGCTCGGGCACCGACATCTTCAGCGCCGCCGTGCTGGTCGGCGAGAGCGGCCGCGTGGTCGGCGTCGACATGACCGACGCGCAGCTCGCCAAGGCCGGCCGGCTGCGCGAGGGCTTCCCGCAGGTCGAGCTCGTCGAGTCGCGGATCGAGGCGCTGCCGTTCGACGACGCGAGCTTCGACGTCGTCATCTCCAACGGCGTCATCAACCTGTCGCTGCTCAAGGGCCGCGTGTTCGCCGAGGCCGCGCGCGTCCTGCGGCCGGGCGGCCGGCTGGCGATCTCCGACATCGTCAGCGGCCACGCGCTCAAGGAGCGCACTCGGCGCAACGTCGAGCTGTGGGCCGCCTGCATCGCCGGCGCCATCCCGCGCGCGAGCTACGTCGAGGCGATCGAGGCGCAGGGCCTGCATATGCGCACCGTGCGCCGCAACGACTACCGGTTCATCTCCGAGCGCGCGCTCGACGCCTGCAGCACCTACGAGGTGGAGAGCATCTCGCTGCTGGCGGTGAAGCCGCACTGAGCAAAAAACCCCGGATCACGTCGGTCTGCTCTGGCAGACTGAGCAAATGGCCGGCTTTGCAGGAACGTCGCCCAACGGCGCTGGAGCGATGCTGCGCCTCATCCGGGACGGGCGGGCGCGCACGCACGCGGAGCTCGTCGAGCTGACGGGCCTGTCGCGCTCGACGGTCGCCCAGCGCGTCGACTCGCTGCTCACGAACCGGCTCGTGGTGCCCGCCGAGCCCGGCGCCTCGCGCGGCGGCCGGCCGCCCCGCACCTTCGCGTTCAACCGCGACGCGGGCGTCGTGCTGGCGGCCGACCTCGGCGCCACGCACTCGCGCGTCGCGGTGACCGACCTGGCCGGCGACGTGCTGGCCGAGACCCGCGAGGACATCCCTATCGCCAAGGGGCCCGAGGTCGTGCTCGCCTGGCTCGAGCAGGCGCTCGACGGCCTGCTGCGCGAGGCCAAGCGTCAGCGCGGCGACGTGCGCGGGGTCGGCGTCGGCGTGCCCGGCCCCGTGGAGTTCGTCACCGGCACGCCGGTGGCGCCGCCGATCATGCCCGGCTGGGACGGCTACGGCGTGGCCGCCCACCTGCGCGAGCGGTACGGCGCGCCGGTGCTGGTCGACAACGACGTGAACATCATGGCCCTCGGCGAGTACTGGTCCCGCTGGCGCGACACCGATCACCTGCTGTTCGTCAAGGTCGGCACCGGCATCGGCTGCGGCGTCATCACCGACGGGCGCATCCACCGCGGCGCCCAGGGCGCCGCCGGCGACATCGGCCACATCCACGTCCCCGACCACGACGACGTCATCTGCCGCTGCGGCAACCTCGGCTGCCTCGAGGCCATCGCCGGCGGCGGCGCCATGGCGGCGCGGCTGACCGATGCCGGGATCCCCGCCGACAACGGCCGCGACGTCGTCAAGCAGGTGCGCGACGGGCGGCCGGAGGCGATGCGCCTGGTGCGCCAGGCCGGCCGCGAGCTCGGCGGCGTGCTCGCCAGCGCCGTCAACTTCTTCAACCCCGGCGTCATCGTCATCGGCGGCGACATCGCCCACGCCGACGAGCACCTGCTCGCGGGGGTGCGGGAGGTCGTCTATCGCCGCTCGACCGCTCTGGCCACGCGCAGCATCCGCATCGCCCGCTCGACGTTGGACGACCGCGCGGGCATCCTGGGGGCGGCCGTGATGGTCACCGAGGCGGTGCTGTCGCCTGACGCGGTCGATCAGCAGATCGCCGCCGAGGCTCGAGCGTCCTAGCGGTCCGGCCGGTCCGGATACACGTCGTCGATCGTGGCCAGCGCCTCGTAGGGCGCGCCGTCCGACGCGCGGGCGATGGCTTCGGCGCCGCCGGCCAGGCGGTCGAGGATCGCCACCACGCCGCAGACCTCGAAGCCCGCGCCGCGCACGGCCTCGATCGCCTGGACGGTCGAGCCGCCCGTGGTCACGACGTCCTCCACGATCAGGCAGCGCTCCCCCTGCCCGAGCGGCGGACCCTCGACGCGGCGCTGCAGGCCGTGCTGCTTGGTCTCCTTGCGGACGAAGAAGGCCTTCACGTCGGCGCCGCCGGCCAGCGCCGCGCAGGCCGGAGCGTCGGCGCCCATCGTGAGGCCGCCGACCGCGGTCGCCCCGTATTCGCGCGCGGAGGCCGCCACCAGCTCGGCCAGCGCGCCGAAGCCGGCCGGTCGCAGGATGGCTCGCTTCGCGTCGACGTAGTACTGCGCCACCGCCCCGGAAGTCAGTGTGACCTCGCCGATCACCAGGGCGTGGCGGCGCAGCTCCTCGATCAGCGTATCGCGGGCGGACATCGGCCGCTGATCCTAGGCCCGGCACCCGACGGCCTCGTAGACTCGACGCAGTGGAGCACGCCTTCGGCTCAGCACCGTTTGCCCTCGGCGTCGAGGAAGAGCTGCTCTTGGTGACGGCCGATCCGCCGCACCCGCTCGAGCACCACGCAAGCGAGCTGATCGCGCGCATCGGCTCGCCACTCGTGAAGCCCGACCTCTACGAGGCGATGGTCGAGTGCGCCTCCTCGGTGTGCGCCGACGCCGCCGAGGCGGCGGCCGAGCTGGAGCTGCTGCGCGACACGCTGCGCGACGCGGGCGCCACGCTCGCCGGCGCCGGACTGCACCCGACGGCGTTGCACGGCGACGTCGTCCACGTCCCGGACTCGCGCTACGACCGCATCCACGCCACCATGCGCGGGCTCGTCGAGCGGACGCCGACCTGCGCGCTGCACGTGCACGTAGGGATGCCGGATGCCGAGACCGCCATCGCCGTCTGCAACCGCCTGCGCACCTATCTGCCGCTGCTCCAGGCGCTCGCCGCCCACTCGCCGTTCTGGTTCGGCCGGGACTCCGGGTTCGCCACCGCGCGGGCGCAGCTCTTCCGCGGCTTCCCGCGGGCCGTCATCCCGCGGGCGTTCGCCGACTGGGACGACTACGCGACGACCGCGGCCGCCTGGGTCGAGGCCGGAGCGCTACCCGACTACACGTACCTGTGGTGGGACATCCGGCCGCATCCGCGGCTCGGCACCGTCGAGGTGCGGGCGATGGACGCCCAGTCGCGGCTGGGGACCGTCGCCGGCCTCTCCGCGCTCGTGCACGCCCTCGCCGCCGCCTGCGCGGACGGCCATGGCAGCGTCGAGTCGGCCGAGGCGCTGACCGAGTCCTCCTTCCGCGCGAGCCGCGACGGCCTCGCGGCCACCATCTGGTGGCACGGCGCCCTGCGACCTGTGCGCGAGGTGGCCTACGAGGCGTTGGCGCTCGCCCGCCTGTACGCCGGCGACGAGCTCGAGGAGATCGTGCGCGTCCTGCGCGACGGCAACGGCGCCGACCGCATGCGCCACGCACACGCGGTCGGCGGGCTGCCGGCGGTGCTCGAGCGACTCGTGCTCGAGGCCGCCGAGCCGGTCTACGGGTACACGCGCACGACGGTGCCCATGCGCACCCAACTGTAGATCGACCACGCGTTGGGGATCGGCACGCGCAGGCAGCCGTGGCTGGCGTTGTAGGCCGGCACCGAGGCATAGCCGTGCATGGCGTAGCCGCCGATGAAGTAGCTCGAGTGCACCATCCCCTTGGCGTTCGTGCCCGGTGACTTGCGGTAGACCTTGAAGCGCCCGAGGACGGTCGGCGTGGCCGGAGCGCCCGAGGAGATGTGGTACGTGCGGAGCACCCTGCCGCGGCGGTTGACGAACGCCATCACCTGGCGCGAGAGGTCGGCCTCGACATGGCGGCCGTCGTTCGGGTACTTGGGCTTGAAGGCGCCCTTGCCGCGCAGCACCCGGCGCACCAGCCCCTCGGACGCGCTGAACACCCGCGCCTGGCCGTTGACCTTGCGCCAGGCCATCACGGCGCGCGCCGTCGCGTCGTCATAGACGCCGCTGCGGGAGACCGTGTAGTGCAGCTTCGAGAGCCCCTTCTGGAGCAGCCGCACGATCGTCGGCGAGCTCACGCTGGGGGTCATCACGTTGACACGGACCCTCTCGCTGCGCACCGTGTCCATCTCCGGCGTGGCCAGGTGGACGGCCTCGACGGCGACCCTGCCCTCGCGCTTGCTGGAGAACGGCGTGCGGAACTCGCCGGCCGTGCCGCCGCGGATCGGCTGCAGCTGCTCGACCTGCTCGTGGACCTTGCGGCCGTCGCGGAAGAAGCGGACCACGACCTGCTGGCCGGCGATGTATGGGGTCAGCACGCCGCGGACGCGCCAGCCGGTGCGCGTCAGCGCGACCTTGCGCTCGCCGTCGCGGTGGACCTTCTGAGCCTGCAACGTCAGCGCACCCGGCACTGGCACCGGCGTCGGCACCGGTGTCGGGGTCGGCGTCGGGATCGGGTCCTGGGCGAGCGCGCTCGCGGGCAGCAGCAGCGCGGCGACTAGCGCGACCAGGCCGGCGCGCGCGCAGCGGACCGAGCGATGAGAAACGTCGTCGTGACGCTTGCAAGGATCAACAGCAGGAATCCCCACCAGGGCAGCTCCTTCGTGAAGCCGAACGAGATCGAGTTGTGGAATGCGTGCAACATGATGCACGGAACGAGCGACGACGTCACGATGAAGAGCACGCAAAGTGCCATTCCGAACAGGCTCAGCACGATCGTGCCGATCCAGTCGCCGCTCGGCAGATGCACCAGCCCGAAGGCGATGCCGGTGACCAGGACGGCGATCACCGCGTTGGTCCGCTCGTGCAGCACGCGCAGCAGGAAGCCGCGGAAGAAGAACTCCTCGGCCAGCGGCGCGAGCACGCAGGTCATGACGGCGAACCCGGTCAGGACGAGCACCGAGTCCTCGGCCTTGAGGTCGACGACGATGTCCTGCTCCTCGGGCTCGCCGAACGCGATCCCGACGACGATCGCGGCGATCCAGAACGTCACGTAGACGGCCAGCGTCCAGCCCAGCGCCGAGCGCCACTCGGGCATGCGCAGGCCGAAGGAGGCCGCCGTCGGGCGACCGCTGCCCAGCCAGACGGCCACCGCCACCGTGCAGACCACCAGCGCGACGTCGAGCACGACGGTGAAGCCGATCGTCGCCGCGTCGGACTCGGTGACGCTCTCGATGTCGCCGCCGGCGAGCTCGACGCCGATCACGACGAGGATCTGCGTGATCAGGACGAGCAGGAAGGCGGCCAGCACGACGAGGAGCGGCGACCACGCCGGCACGCCCAGCGCCGGCAGCAGCTTCTGCTCCGGCGGGGCGGGAGCGCCCTCGGGCAGCTCGGGCCGCGACGGCAGCCCCCCGGGGTGCTCGTAGGTGGGCGGGACGCTCGTCATCGGCTCCCTCAAGCGTAAGGGGGCAGCTCGGCGAGCGACGCGATGACCGGGACAGAGGCGTTCGCCGGGCGTCCGTTGCGCGCCACGAGCACCGCCCGCAGCCCGGCCGCCAGCGCTCCCTCCACGTCCTCGCGCGGCGAGTCGCCGGCGTGCAGCGCCTCGCCCGGCCCGGCGCCGGCCAGCTCGAGCGCGCGCTCGAAGATGGCACGCTCCGGCTTGGCGTGCCCGAGCTCGGCGGAGGCGACCGCGCCGTCGACCAGCGGCGCCAGGCCGGTCTCGGCCAGGCGCTCGTGCAGGGAGTGGTCCCAGTTGGACACCACGACGATCGCGATGCCGCGCGAGCGCAGGGCAGTCAGCGCCGGCGCGGCGTCCGGATAGGCGTGAAAGCGCAGCGAGGCGAGCAGCACGTCCGTGAGGTCGGCGTCGACGCCGAGCGCCGGCCGCATCGCCTCGGCGCTGCGCCGCCGCAGCTCGGCCAGCGTCTCCGCGTCGCGGCCCTCGTGCAGGTGGGCGCGGTAGTACGCGATCTCGTCCCTGATCGCGGCCTCCGCGGCCCCGGCCGTGACCTCGATCCCCAGCCGCTCGCGCAGGCCGGCGCGCAGCAGCGGCGCCGGCGGCTCGAAGTGCACGAGCGTTCCGAGGGCATCCAGGAGCACGGCGCGGGTACGCTCCGCCACGCCGATGACCCTAGCCACGATCGAGGAGTTCTGGCGGGAGAACGACGAGTGGATCACCGCCGTCGTCACGATGGCGCTGGCCTTCGCGCTCGCCTACGTCGTCGACCACGCCTTCCAGCGGCGCGCCGAGCGGCTGGCGCGCTCGCTCGCGCGCGGCGACGTGTCGCCCGAGACCGCCACGCGGCTGCGCTTCATGCGCCGCTTCATCTACGCCGTGATCCTGCTGATCGGCCTCGCGATCGCGGCTGTCGCAGTTCTCGGGCATCAACCGGATCGCGGCCAGCATCCTGGCCTCCGGCGTGGTCGCCGCGGCGATCATCGGCTTCGCCGCCCGCCAGACGCTGGCGAACTTCGTGGCGGGCGTGATGCTGGCGATCACGCAGCCGATCCGCGTCGGCGACTGGGTCAAGTTCGAGGACCACTACGGCGTCGTCGAGGACGTCCGCCTCAACTACACGGTCCTGCGCGCGGCCGGAGAGCAGCGCATCCTGATCCCGAACGAGCGGCTCGCCTCCGGCGTGATGAAGAACGACACGCTGAAGGTCGAGGCGGTCGGGGTGGAGATCGACGTCTGGATCCCGCCCGCGGCGGACGCCGCGCGCGCCGTCGAGGTCCTCAGCGGCGAGGGCGACGTGGCGGTGGCCGAGACCCTCCCGTGGGGCGTCCGCCTGGCCGTCGCGGGCGGGATGGTGCCGCCGCCCGAGCGGGGTCCCGGCGAAGCGGCATTGCGCGCGCGCTGCCACGCGCGCCTGCGCGAGGAGGGGTTGCTGGAGGGTTTCGGCGGCCCGGACCGAAGCTGAGGCGCTGTCTACACTGGGTGGTTCGCGCCGCCCCGGCGAACGCCCCTATGAGCCGCTCGCAACGCTACAGGCGACGCCGCCGCTACCGCGGTCGTCATCGCTCCCAAGCCCTTCTCGCCGTCATGGTCGTGCTGACCGTCGTCGGCATCGCCGGCCTGTCCGTGGTCGGCTGGGTGGTCTCGACCGCCGCCTCGGCTCCCGCCATCACGACGCTGAAGGAGCGCAACCCCGGCTCCAACACCGAGGTGCTGGCCGCCGACGGCACGCGCCTGGGCTTCATCTCGGCCGACGAGCTGAGCCGGCCGGTGACCGGCGACGCCCTGCCGAAGGTCCTCAAGGACGCGACGATCGCGATCGAGGACGAGCGCTTCTACAAGCACAAGGGCGTCGACTACGAGGGCATCGTCCGCGCGGCGGTCAAGAACTTCCTCAACCGCGAGACGGTGGAGGGCGGCTCGACGCTGACCATGCAGCTGGTCAAGAACCTCTACACCGCCGACCGCACCCGCGAGGGCCTGGCCGGCTACCAGCGCAAGATCCGCGAGGCCAAGCTCGCCGAGGAGCTCGAGAACGAGCACTCGAAGGAGTGGATCCTCGAGAAGTACCTCAACACCACGCCGTACGGAACGGTCGGCGGGCAGACGGCGATCGGCGCCGAGGCGGCCGCGCGGATCTACTTCGACAAGCGCGCCAAGCGGCTCGACCTCCACGAGGCCGCGCTGCTGGCCGGCCTCCCGCAGGCGCCGTCGGCCTACTCGCCGATCCAGCACGGACCCGCCGCCAAGCGCCGCCGCAACGCGGTGCTGGCCAAGATGGCCGAGCTCGGGATGGTCACGCAGCAGCAGGCCGACGCCGCGATGAAGCGCGGGCTCGACCTCAAGCCGTCCGACTACTTCACCCGCCGCCGCGAGAGCTACTTCTTCGACTACGTCAAGGACGAGCTGATCAAGGAGTACGGCGCGCAGACGGTCAAGCTCGGCGGCCTCATCGTCCACACGACGATCGACCTCGACAAGCAGCGCAAGGCGCGCGAGGCGATCGCCTCGCAGCTCGGCAGCGCAGGCCCGTCCTCCGCGCTGGTCACGATCAACCCGCGCAACGGCTACATCCTCGCCATGGCCTCGTCGGGCGACTACGCCGACTCCAAGTTCAACCTCGCCGCCTCGGGCGAGCGCCAGCCCGGCTCCTCGTTCAAGACGATGGCGCTGATGACGGCGTTGCGCAACGGCGTGAACCCGAACTCGACGCGCTACACGTCGGTCTCGCCGACGCGGATCAGCGACCCGCGCTTCGGCGCGCCGTTCGAGATCAAGACCTACGGCGGCACGAGCGGCGGCAACATGAACCTCTTCCAGGCCACGCTGCGGTCGGACAACTCGGTCTTCATCCAGCTCGCGCTCGACCTCGGCCCGGAGAACGTCGCCGACACGGCGGTCGACATGGGCATCAAGCGCGAGCACGTGCACGGCTACCCGGCCGAGTCCCTGGGCGGCCTGGAGGAGGGCGTGTCCCCGCTCGAGATGGCCACCGCGTACGGGACGATCGCCTCCGGGGGCTACCGCAACCGGCCGACCGCGATCACCAAGGTCGAGTTCCCCGACCGCAAGTCGGAGCTGCCGCGCCGCTGGAAGGTCAAGCGCACCAGGATCTTCACCGACGGCCAGGCCTACGAGGCGACCAAGATCCTCGAGGCGAACATCCAGGGCGGCACCGGCGGCCGCGCCGCCACGGGCTGCCCGGCGGCCGGCAAGACCGGCACGACCGACCGCAACACCGACGCCTGGTTCGCGGGCTTCACACCGCGCCTGGCCACCGCCGTCTGGGTCGGCTATCCCAACGACCGCACCGAGATGCACACGCTGTTCTTCGGCGGCCCGGTCGACGGCGGCACGTTCCCGGCCGCGATCTGGGGGGTTTACACGAAGTCGATCATGGGCGGCTTCTGCGGCTCGTTCCCGCCGCCCAAGGAGGCCTTCGTCTCGCAGCCGTTCTTCGGCGACTACTCCAGCAGCGGCGGCAACAAGCTCGGCCTCAGCGACGAGACCGAGGAGAGCGACGAGCCCGAGTCGGACGAGCCCGAGGAGCCCGAGGAGCAGCCGGAGGAGCAGGCGCCGAGCGGCGGCACCGAGTTCGACCCCGAGCAGTACGAGTCGCCGCCGCAGGATGCGCCGGCCACCGAGACGCCGGGAACCACTCCCTAGAGGGCCGCCACGACTGGTATAAACCCGCCGTCAGGGCCGCTCAAAGTGGCGGCGGAAGCGTGCAGGGGGTGGGAAAGGCAGCATGGCAACCGGGGTCGTGAAGTGGTTCAGCGATGAGAAGGGCTTCGGGTTCATCACCCCCGACGAGGGTGGTCAGGACGCGTTCGTTCACTTCTCCGCCATCCAGGGCGACGGATTCCGTACCCTCGCGGAGGGCGCGAAGGTCGAGTACGAGCTCGGCGAAGGCCAGAAGGGCCCACAGGCAACCAACGTGCACGTGATCTAGGACGCGGTTCCGGCTTGGCGAAGGAAGAAAAGGTCGAGTTCGAAGGCGAGGTCGTCGAGGCGCTTCCGAACGCCATGTTCCGGGTGCAGCTCGACAACGGGCACGAGGTGCTCGGCCACGTCGCGGGCAAGATGCGCCGCTTCCGGATCCGCATCCTGCCTGGCGACCGCGTCCGCGTGGAGGTCTCGCCGTACGACCTCAATCGCGCGCGCATCGTCTACCGCCATCGGTGAGCTCGAACTTCTGACTGCGATCGAGGGCGTCCTCGAGCGCCGCCCCGGATCGCGGGTTCTGCGCTGGCTGGGAGACGACTGCGCGGTCGTGCGGGCGGGCGGCTTCGCGGCCGTTTCGACCGACGTGATGGTCGACGGCACGCACTTCCGGCTCGGCGAGGGCTGGACCCCCACCGACGCCGGCCATCGCGCACTCGCGGGTGCGTTGTCGGACCTCGCGGCGATGGGCGCCGAGCCGGGCGAGGCGTACCTGTCGGTGGTCGTGCCTCCGGGGCTCGGCGAGGCCGGTGTCGTGGAGCTGCACCAGGCGGCCGAGGCCCTGGCACGCGAGTGCGCCACCACGATCGCCGGCGGCGACCTCGCGGCCGGGCCGGCCCTGACGGTGGCGGTCACGGTGGTCGGCTGGGCCGAGCGGGAGGACGCGCTGGTGGGGCGCGACGGCGCGCAGCCCGGCGACCTGGTGGGGGTCACGGGCGACCTGGGCGCGGCGGCGGCCGCCCTGGCGGTCATGGAGGGCCGCGCGGATGGCCCGACCGAGCGCCACCTGCGCCCGCGACCGCGGCTCGCCGAGGGCCGCGCGCTGGCCGCGGCGGGCGTGCACGCGATGCTCGACCTCTCCGACGGGCTGGCGCTCGACGCCCGCCGGCTGGCGGAGGCGAGCGGCGTGCGGCTCGAGCTCGACACCGAGGCGCTGCCGATCGCTCCGGAGACCGCGCGGGTCGCCGCCACGCTGGGGCTGTCGCCTTCCGAGCTGGCGGCCACGGGCGGCGAGGACTACGAGCTCTGCTTCTGCGCCCCGGACGCGGCGCGGGTGGAGGCGGCGGTCGCCGTCACGTGGATCGGCCGCGCCACGGCCGGCATGCCCGGCGTGGGGTGGCGTGGGGATCCGTCAGCCGCGCGCTGGCGCGGCTACGAGCACTGACGCTGTGACAGCAGCTTGCGGACGATGGCGTCCGCCACCTTGTGCGCGTCGACCGAGTAGTCGTCGCGCTGGATGCGTTCACGCAACTGCTCCATCTGGACCATCCTTGCCTCGTCGCGTCGTTCGAACCGGCGTCGCCTGCCGGTTTCGTATCGGACTGCTAGAGCGGTCATGTGTACGTATGTCGTCACGGATCGGCGGACGGTCGATGGGGTTCGCACCCGAACCTTCCTCATGACTGCTCCAGGCGCGCGAAGACGATGATCCGCTCGGCCGCCGAGTAGAGCGGATGGCAGGCGGAGAGCACGAGCCGGTCGTAGGCGACGCGGGCGGTGACGGAGATCTCGGTGGGCGGCACGATGCGGGTGCGCTCGACCCGGTAGACGAAGCGGCCGTACGGCATGCGCAGCTCGATCCGGTCGCCACGGTCGAGCTGGTCGATGCGGCGGAACGGCGCGCCGTAGGTGGTGCGGTGGCCGGCGATGGCGACCGTGCCGCGCTCGCCCGGGAAGGGCGTGTCGGGATAGTGGCCGGGGCCGGTGCGCAGGTCGCCGGCGCCGGTGCCTTCGACGAACACCTCCGAGACGCCGATCGCCGGCATCACGATCCGCCCGATCGGGTCGCCCGGATCGGCTCGGCGGTCGAGCGCGCGGGCGCGGAAGGCCAGCCGGCGCCGCTCGTCGGGGATCTTGTCGAGCGCCCGCTGCTCGGCGGGCTCCAGGGGCGCCGCCTCGAGCTCCTCGAGCTGGTCGGCGAGCCGGCCCTGCTGGAGATTCGCGTACACCGCCGAGACGGGCTCCTGCCACAGCAGCGTCACCCCCGCGTCGGCGAGCAGGATCACGCCCGCGACGATCATCACGGTCGACAGCGCGCGCACGACGCGGCGGACCCGGGAGGAGCGCGGCGCCGTCGTGGTCATCGCCGCAGCGCGGACTCCGTGCCGCCGAGCGAGCCCGGGCCGGCGTAGGTGACTGGACCGCGCGTGCGGACCGGCTCGGGCTCGGCGTTGGCCGCCACGCGCCGGCGCGCGCGCATGATGGCGATCAGCGCCGCGAGGCAGGCGACCAGCGCCGCCGTCACGGCGGCCACCGCGATCGACAGCTGCCCGGAGGCTGCGCTGAGCAGCGTCATCCAGGCGAACTCGAGTGGATCGAGCCCGAGCGCGCGCATGTAGTAGAAGGTCGCGAAGCCGAGCGGCAGGAGCCCGGCCACGATCGCCGCCACGCCCCACCAGCGGACGAGGCGCGTCCGCGGCGCGGAGGCGAACAGCCACAGGTGGGCGGCGGGCAGCAGCAGCGCGGCGGCGTACGGGTTCGCGGCCCACACCACCGCGGCGGTCACGCACAGGACGGCGCCCGAGGCCGCGGCCAGGCTGCCCGCGGCCGGGCTCCCCCGAGCGCCGGCGCGCGCGAGCAGCAGCGGCCGGATGCCGAACCAGCCCAGCAGGAGCACGAAGGCGATCGAGCCGAGCGCCACGGCGCCGCCGCGCTCGAGGTCCGGCAGCGGGAGCACGGGGGCGTCGGGCGGCTCCAGCGCCCCGGTCAGCCCGAGTGCGCGGGCCCACACCCACGCCAGCAGCACGGGCAGCGCGGACGCGCCCAGCCAGATCATCCACGGCCGGACCGGGAGGTGGCGGCGGCGAACGCGGAAGAAGCCGTCGAGCGCGGTCAGGAAGGCGGGCAGCAGCAGCGTGCCGACGAGCAGGCGCACCGCCCAATCGGGCAGCACGTTGCGCATCGTGACGATCCCCTCCGGGCCCTCGGAGAAGGCCGGCGCGGCGGCCGCGCGGTCGTCCTGTGCCGGCCCGGCGGCGTCGATGGCGATGACGGCGCGCAGTGCCGCATTGCCGAACCGCTCGAGCCGGCCGCGACGGACGGTCGCGCCGGGCTTCGGGCCGCGCTCGCCCGAGACGCCCATCATCACCGCCGGCAGCGAGCCGTCGGCGATCACGCCCTGCTCGCTCACGGTGAAGGGCAGCGCGCGGCGGATCCACTGCGCGGTGGCGCGACTGCCGCCCGGGCGGCCCGCCTCGGCGCGCACGGCGTTCTCGACCGTGCGCTGGAGCGTCAGCGGCGCCGCATCGGGGCCGAGCGACCACGGCACCACCCACGGCTTCGTGGCGCGGGCGGTCGCCATGTCGCCCAGCACGATCACGCCCTCGATCTCACCGCCCGCGTCGTCTGCCCACGCGCGCGCTCCCGTGAATCCGTCCGTGGCGCCGGAGGTGGAGACGAGCACCAGCGTCTTGCGCAGCTCGCGCGCACGGAACACGCGCGCCAGCTCGAGCATGGCGGCGGTGCCCGACAGGTCGGCGAGGCCGGGGCGCTCGAGCGAGTCTCGGTGCGAGAGGACGACGATCCGGCGGCTCGACAGGCCCGGCCGCACGCCGACGACCGTCTCCACCTCGCCTTCACGCTCGCGGGTGACGCGGAAGGCCGGGCGGGCGGGGCGGTCTCCTGCCGGGCGGCCGAGCGTGTCGGCGACGCGGTCGGCGAGCGCCGCGTCGTCGGCCGTGCCGGCGCGCCGGTTCGGGAACTTCTGGGCCAGCTCGGCGAGCGAGTTGCGCAGCGGCGCACGGTCTCCGAAGGCGCGCTCGCCGTCGAACGCGTTGGCCGCCGCGTCCGTCGTCGCGGGCTCGGGGCGGTCGGCCAGAGAGAACGCCGCGATGAACAGCGCGACGAGCGCCGGGAGGAAGGCAGCCCGATAAACCCGAACGTCGAGCACTAGTGCGCGTGTCCGGAAGTTCGGCGGGTCGCCTGGCGGCGTCCCGGTCGTGTCTGCCGGTGCACGGCATCCGCGAGCATGCTGGTGGCACGTGACCGGATGCCGGGTGCCGGCAGACGCGGCCGGGGCCCGCCAGAACCCGTCGAAATTCTGGACGCGTGCACGAACCCGAGGGTACCTCTCACTATCCTCGACCCTGAAGCGCTATGGCCGATCGTGCACCAAGGATCCTGCTGGTCGACGACGAGCAGCCGATCCAGACGCTGCTGTCCTTCCCGCTGCAGCGTGACGGCTACGAGGTCGTGCAGGCGTCCGACGGCCGCGAGGCGCTCGCTCGGTTCGGTGAGCAGCAGTTCGATCTGGTGGTGCTGGACCTGATGCTGCCGCGGATGGACGGGCTCGAGGTCTGCAAGCGCCTGCGCGCCAAGGGCTCGACGGTCCCGATCATCATGCTCACGGCCAAGTCCGAGGAGATCGACAAGGTGCTCGGCCTCGAGCTGGGGGCCGACGACTACATCACCAAGCCGTTCTCGATGCGCGAGTTCCGCTCGCGCGTGAAGGCCGCGCTGCGGCGCGCCGGCATGGCGCAGCCGGAGACGGACGACGAGCAGCCGATCGAGGTCCGCGGCCTGCGGATCGACTCGGTGAAGCGGACGGTGACCCGCGACGGCGACAACGTGGCGACCACCTTCGTCGAGTTCGAGATCCTCACCGCGCTCGCCCGCTCACCCGGCCGCGTCTTCACGCGCGACATGCTGCTCTCGCGCGTGTGGGGCGACTCGGCGTACCGCGACCCCCGCACCATCGACGTCCACATCCGGCACCTGCGCGAGAAGATCGAGACCGACCCCAAGGAGCCCGAGTACCTGTTCACGGTGCGCGGGGTCGGCTACCGGTTCCGAGACGACGAGGACTGAGTTAGCCCAATGCTCGGCCTGCGGTCGCTGCGCAACCGGCTGGCGGTCGTGTTCGGGCTCATCGTGTTCGGCGCCGTCGGCACGATCTACCTGACCGTGACGCCGCGGCTGGAGGAGCGGCTCCAGGAGCAGAAGCTCGACCGGCTGCAGGCCGATGCGCGCACGAACGTCGACGGGAGGACCGGCTTCGCCGAGGGCTACGTGCCCGACACCGCGCGCTCGCCCGAGGCCCCCGTGCTGCCGGAGACCCGCGTCAGCGCCGCGGCGGTGCGCTCCAGCGCCGAGGTGCTGATCCTCGACGTCCTCCGCGGGAGCCCGCAGGCGGTGGCCATCAAGATCGATTCGGCGCCCGACGGCGGCGTCTCGGAGTCGGACGTGAGCGCGCTGGCCAACGAGGCCGTCGCCGCCCGGCGCCCGGTCGCGGCCACGATGACCACCGGGGCCGGCCGGCAGGCCGTCGTCGCCTACCCGCTGATCAAGGACGACAAGGTCGAGGGCGTCGCGGTCTTCGCCGACTCGCTCGACGAGGTCGAGGACAACGTGAGCCTGATCCGGCGCCAGATCCTGCTCTCCGGCGGCATCGCGCTCGCGGTCGCGCTGCTGGCCGGCTACCTGGTCGCGCGCGCCCTTTCGCAGCGCGTCGGCCGGCTCGAGCAGGCCGCCCGCAAGGTCGCAGCCGGCGACTTCTCGAACCCGATCCGGGCCGACTCCGACGACGAGCTCGGCCAGCTGGCCGCCGCCTTCGACGACATGCAGAACCAGCTCGCGCGGCTCGACCGGGCGCGCAAGCAGTTCATCGCCTCGGCCTCGCACGAGCTCCGCACGCCGATCTTCTCGCTCGGCGGCTTCCTCGAGCTGCTGGCCGACGAGGACCTCGACGAGGAGACCCGGCGGCAGTTCCTCGACCAGCTGCGCGGCCAGGTCGATCGCATGCGCAAGCTGGCCACCGAGCTGCTCGACCTGTCGCGGCTGGAGTCCGGCGCGCTGGAGCTGCGGCCGGAGCCGACCGACGTCGGTCAGCTCGCGCGCGAGGTCGCCGGCGAGTTCACGCCGGCCGCCCAGCGGCACGACTCGCCGGTGGCGCTCGACCTCCCCGACGAGCCGATCGAGCTCGACTGCGATCCCGAGCGGGTGGCCCAGGTGCTTCGTATCCTGCTCGACAATGCGCTGGTGCACACCCCCGCGGGAACTGGTGTGCGGGTTTCAGCAGCCCGCCGGAACGGGCACGTGCGACTCGAAGTGTCCGACCTCGGCCTGGGGATAAAGCGACAGAACATGCCTCATATCTTCGAACCGTTCTTCACCTCCAACGAGGAGGCCCAGGGCGCGGGGCTCGGCCTGGCGATCGCGCGCGAGCTGGCCGAGCGGATGCAGGGCCGCCTGACCGTGCGGTCCGTTCCGGGCTCGACGACCTTCTCGCTGGTGCTGCCGGGATGAGGCGCGCGGCGATCGTATTGGCGCTGGTCGCGCTCGCCGGCTGCGGTGGGGGCGGCGACGACAAGGACACCGCGAGCGGCGATTCCAGCAAGGCCGAGACCACGCGCGTCGAGGTCATCGAGAACTCCGGCCAGGAGGGCGGCTTCGACCCGAAGGCGATCTACGAGAGCGAGGCGCCCGGCGTGGTCACCGTGCTGTCGCTGTTCGAGGCCGGCGGGCTCGACTCGCTCGAGCAGGGCGGCGGCGGCGTGGGGTCCGGCTTCGTGCTCAACGGCGAGGGCGAGGTCGTCACCAACGCGCACGTCGTCACGACCGGCGAGGGCGAGGCGGTCTCGCGCGCGAGGGAGGTCTACGTCGAGTTCGCCGACGGCAACCAGGTCGAGGCCGAGATCGTCGGGGCCGACCCGAACGCCGACATCGCGCTGCTCAAGATCGACCCGAAGGGCCTCAAGCTGCGCCCGCTGCCGCTCGGCGAGAGCGCGAGCGTCGAGGTCGGCGAGCCCGTGGCGGCGATCGGCTCGCCGTTCGGCGAGCGCCAGTCGCTCTCGGTCGGGGTGATCTCGGCGATCGACCGCTCGATCGGCTCGCTGACCAGCTTCGACATCGCGGGCGCGTTCCAGACCGACGCGGCGATCAACCCCGGCAACTCCGGCGGCCCGCTGGTGGACGGCGAGGGCCGCGTGATCGGCATCAACCAGCAGATCAAGTCCACCTCCGGCGGCGGTGAGGGCGTCGGCTTCGCGGTGCCGGTCGACGCCGTCAAGCGCTCGATCGACAAGCTGCGCGACGACGGCGAGGCGCGCTACGCCTACCTCGGGGTCTCCTCGGTCGAGCTCTACCCCCAGCTCGTGGACCGCTTCGAGCTGGACGTCGAGCAGGGCGCCTGGGTACAGAATGTCAACCCCGGCGGCCCCGCCGAGGATGCCGGGATCCGCGGCGGCGGCAGCGAGGTGACCTTCCAGGCGCGGGCCTTCCGGCCCGGCGGCGACGTCATCACCAAGATCGACGGCAAGCCCGTCGAGGACTCCTCGCAGCTCGCCCAGCTGATCTCCGCGTACGAGCCGGGCGAAGAGGTGCCGGTCGAGGTCCACCGCGACGGAGAGACGCAGGAGATCAAGGTCAAGCTCGGCGAGCGCCCGCTCGGCCGGGTCGGCGGATAGGTTTGAGGCGTGCTCCAACCCGTCGCGGTGGCCGGCAAGAGCCTGGCGGACTACACGCATCTCGTAGGACGCTCGCTCGTCGACGAGATCCGTGAGCTCGCGGAGCCGCTCAAAGGGCGCCGCGTCGTCCACCTGAGCGCGACGGCGTTCGGCGGCGGCGTCTCGGAGATCCTCTACACGCTGGTGCCGCTCATGCGCGACGTCGGGCTCGACGTCGAGTGGCAGGTGATCTACGGGCGCGAGGAGTTCTTCAACGCCACGAAGATCATGCACAACGCGCTCCAGGGCAACCCGCAGGACCTCACCGAGGACCAGTGGGCGACCTGGTCGCAGTACAACGAGATGAACGCGCGCGAGCTCGCGCGCGGGTGGGACGTGTGCATCGTCCACGATCCCCAGCCGGCCGCGCTCTACAAGCTCGTGCCGGAGAAGGCGGAGGGCTGGGTGTGGCGCTGCCACATCGACGTCTCGACGCCCAATCCTGCGACGATGGAGCAGCTGCTCCCGTACATCGAGGGCTATCCGCAGACCCTCTTCCACGTCGCCGGCTACGTGCCGGCGGGGATGAACGGGAACGTGAACATCGTGCCCCCGGCCATCGACCCGCTCGCGCCCAAGAACATGGCGCTGTCGCTCGAGGACGCGATGTACGTCTGCAAGCAGTTCGGGATCGACGTGGAGCGCCCGATGATCTGCCAGGTCTCACGGTTCGACCCCTGGAAGGACCCGCTGGGGGTGATCGACGCGTACCGGCTGGTGAAGCAGGAGCGGCCCGAGGTGCAGCTCGCGCTGGTGGGCTCGATGGCCTCCGACGACCCCGAGGGCTGGGACTTCTACAACTCGACGCTCGCCCACGCCGAGGGCGACCCGGACATCCACATCCTCAACAACTTCAACAACGTGGGCTCGATCGAGGTCAACGCCTTCCAGTCGCTATCGGACGTCGTGATCCAGAAGTCGACCCGCGAGGGGTTCGGCCTGACGGTGAGCGAGGCGCTGTGGAAGGGCCGGCCGTTCATCGGCGGCAACGTCGGCGGGATCCCGCTGCAGGTGCAGGACGGCGAGACCGGCTACCTCGTCGACAGCGTCGAGGAGTGCGCCTCGCGTGTGGCTGCCATCCTCGATGACCCAGGCCTCGGCAGATCGCTGGGCCTGCGCGGCAAGGAGCACGTGCGCGAGCATTTCCTCACGCCGCGCTACCTGCGCGACTATCTGAAGATCTTCCACGAGGTGCTCTGATGGGCTCGTCCCAGCCGCTGGTCCTGGTCTCCAACCGAGGTCCTGTCTCATACGAGGAGGACGGATCGGTCAAGCGCGGCACCGGCGGGCTGGTGACCGCCCTGACGGGACTCGCGTCCCACCGCGACGCGATCTGGATCGCATCGGCGATGACCGAGGGCGACGTGGAGGCCGCGGAGGAGCACGGCGGCCGGCCGATCGAGGTCGAAGCGCCCGAGGGCGGCACCTACCACGTGCGCTTCGTCGCCTCCGATGCCGAGGCCTACGACCGCTTCTACAACATCTTCGCGAACCCGATGCTCTGGTTCATCCAGCACTACCTGTGGGACCAGAGCAACGCGCCGGACATCCGCCGCCACGAGGTCGACGCCTACGAGAACGGCTACCAGGTCGTCAACCGCGACCTGGCGTCGGCGGTCCTGGAGGAGATCGAGGGCCAGGACGAGCCGGTCGTCATGGTCCACGACTACCAGCTCTACACGCTGCCGGCGATGGTGCGCGCGGAGCGGCCGGACGTCTTCCTGCACCACTTCGTGCACATCCCGTGGACCCAGTCGGACTCCTGGCGCGTGCTGCCCTCCGCGGATCCGCGACGAGATCTTCTACGGGCTGCTGGCCAACGACATCGTCGGGTTCCACACGCGCTCGTACCGGCGGAACTTCCTGCAGTGCTGCCGGGACCTGCTGGACCTCGAGGTCGACATGGAGCGCGGCGTGGTCGTCTGCGAGGACCGCGAGGTGTGGGTGCGGGCCTACCCGCTGCCGATCGACTACGAGGCCACGCGGGCGGTGGCGCGCCGCGACGGGGTGGCCGCATTCGAGGAGGAGATCAGGCGGCGCCGGCGCGAGTACTCGATCCTGCGCGTCGACCGCGCCGACCTCTCGAAGAACGTGCTGCGCGGGTTCACGGCGTTCGACATCTTCCTCGAGCAGCACCCGGAGTTCGCCGAGCGGATCACCTTCACGGCTCAGCTCATGCCATCGCGGACCGACGTGCCCGAGTACGCGGAGTACCTGGAGAAGATCGAGGCGCTCGTGGCGGTGGTCAACCACCGGCACGGGACGCCGGACTGGATGCCGATCGACCTGAAGCTGCGCGACGACCTGGAGGAAGCGGTCGCCTCGTACAAGCACTACGACGTGATGATGGTCAACGCCATGTTCGACGGCATGAACCTGGTGGCCAAGGAAGGGCCGTTGGTGAACGAGCGCAACGGGGTCTCGATCCTGAGCGAGAACACGGGCGCGCACGAGGAGCTGGGCGAGTTCGCGCTGTCGGTCAACCCGTTCGACGTGCAGGAGCTGGCGGACGCGATCTTCTCCGCGCTGACCATGTCGCAGGAGGGGCGGGCGCGGCGGGCCGCGGGGCTCAAGGAGATCGTCACCTCGCGCGACCCGGGTGACTGGATCGACGAGCAGATCTCGGACATCCGCGCCAAGGCTCGGGGCGCGGCGGCTTCGGCCTAGCCGTTCTCGAAGCCGAACTCGGCCTGCGCCGGATCGGGCGGCGGCGCGAAGTCGCCGTTCGTGCCACCACCGGCCGCCGGCTCCGTGCCGTTCGCGCGCACGGGCGTCGCCGGCTCTTCGCCGTGCGGCGCACGCCGGTGCCGCGTCCTCGCCTTCCGCGGCCGCTCGATCCGACTCCTCACGCGGCTCCGCCTCTTCGCGGCCCGCACGCGGCGGCCACCCTTCACGCGCGCGGGTGCCTCGCGTGGTCGCGCCGGCTCACGAACTCGCGGCGGCGGCGGAGGGTCCGCGGGCGCCTCGCCGGCCAGCGGAGCCGCCTCGGGCGCCGGCAGCGCGGGCTCGGGCGGCGCCAGGCGTGGCCACGCCACGACCATGGCGAGAAGCAGGCTCGCGGCGGCCGCCCGCATGACGTTCTCCCAGCGCACTCGTTGGTGCATGGAAGGGGTAGGTCAGGCGGCTGCGGGCTCGCCCCGCGCTGCTACCATCGCCGCCGCATGGCCAGCGAAGCACCCCTTTACGACCTCATCCTGCTACTCGATACCACGATCGAGCAGGAGCGGCGCGACACGATCCTCGCGAACGTCGAGGACGCGATCGATCGCGCGGGCGAGATCGTCGGCCGGCACGACTGGGGCAACCGCACCACGGTCTACGAGGTGCGCAAGCACACCGAGGCCGACTACCACCTGCTCCAGTTCCGCGGCCCGTCCTCGCTGCTCGAGCAGCTGGACCACAACCTGAAGATCACGGACGGCATCCTGCGCTTCCGGATCATCAAGCTCCGCCCGGGCACGCCTCCGCCTCCGGACCTGCGCCCCGCCGCCATGGCCGCGGTCACGCCGGCCCCCGAGATCGACGAGACCGAGTAGTCGTTGCCGGACTTCGTTCCGGCTTCGTCAAGATTTCGTCCCAATCTGCGCGCGGTTCGCGGGTTCGCTCCGAACCCACCCCTAGACTCGGCCACCGAGCTTTAGAGAGTCGTGTGAAAGGAGCCCCTGTGGCCGCCACCAACATCAACCGGGTCATCATCACCGGAAATCTCACCCGCGATCCCGAGTTGCGCTCCACGTCGAGCGGCATGTCGGTCTGCTCGCTGCGCGTCGCCTGCAACACGCGCCGCAAGGACCAGTCGTCCGGCGACTGGGTCGACAAGCCGAACTTCTTCGACGTGACGGTCTGGGGCGCCCAGGGCGAGAACTGCGCGCGCTTCCTCTCCAAGGGCCGCCCGGTCGCCATCGACGGCCGCCTCGAGTGGCGTGAGTGGGACACCCCGGAGGGCCACAAGCGCCAGGCGATCGACATCATCGCCGACGCCGTGCAGTTCCTCGGCGGCCGCGACGACGCGGGCGGCGGCGGCAACGGCTTCACGCCGCGGTCGGACGTCCCGGCCGACACGAGCGACTTCGCGCCCGCCGGCGCGCCCGCCGCCGCCGGCGGCGGCAGCTCCAGCGCGGGCGACGACGACATTCCCTTCTAGACGGGGCCCGCAGGCCTCGCTCCGCTACCCTGTTCGGCGGTCGTCGCCCGTGCGCGGCGCGGCCGCCGAACTTCTGTACGCAGTCAAGCGAGGTATTCGAACGTGGCAAAGCAGCGCAGCCGGCCGACGCGCCGGCGAGATCGCAAGGGCGGGCCCGGCAGCGGGCGCCGCAAGTCCTGCCCGTACTGCCGCGACAAGGTCGAGTTCGTCGACTACAAGGACATCGTCACCCTGCGGAAGTTCATCTCGGACCGCGGGAAGATCCGGTCGCGCCGGATCACGGGCGCGTGCCGCCGGCACCAGAACCAGGTCGCCACGGCGGTCAAGCGGGCGCGCGAGCTCGCGCTGCTGCCCTACGTCGGCGACACCCGCGAGTCCCGCGACGACCGTGACGACCGCGGTCGCGGCAGGGATCGCGACCGCGACCGCTAGGCCGTCATGCCCCAGGCCATCCTCATCCAGGACGTGGAGCAGCTCGGCGAGCGCGGCCAGGTCGTCGACGTCTCGAAGGGCTACCTGCGGAACTTCCTGATCCCGCGCAAGCTGGCCGAGCCCGCCACCAAGGGCTCGATCGCGGCCGCGCAGCGCCGCCGCGAGGTCGCCGAGCGGGCGGTCGTCGACGCTCAGACCAAGGCCCAGGAGAGCGCCGAGCTCCTCAACAAGACGGTCCTCACCATCCCGCACCAGGCGGGCGAGGACGGGCGTCTGTTCGGCTCCGTCACCTCGCAGGACATAGCCGACGCGATCCAGGAAGCCCGCGGCATCACGATCGACCGGCGCGACATCCGGCTCGAGGAGCCGATCAAGACCGTCGGCACGCGGATGGTCGAGATCGAGGTCACACCCGGCGTCATCGCGACCATCAAGACGATGGTCACCGAAGAGAAGTAGCCCTTCGTTCCAACTCCGTCACGCCTCCGTGACAATTCTGCGGAGGTAGCGGGCGAGGCCCGGTGACCCGGCCCAGAGCGACCGGTGGCCGACCTAGACTCGACCGTCCGATGAGCGCCCCCGATCGGACCAACGGCCACGGCTCGTCCTCCTCCGAGGGGGCGTCCCGCCGCGGCTTGGACGGCCCGATCGCCCCGCCCCAGAACCTCGAGGCCGAGCAGTCCGTCCTCGGCGCCGTCCTGCTGTCGGACACGGCGCTGCCCGCCCTGATCATCGACGAGCGGCTCCACCCGGACGACTTCTATCGGGAGGGCCACGGTCGCATCTACCAGGCGATGCTCGACCTGCACACGCTCGGCGAGCCCGTCGACGCGCTGACGCTGGTGGAGCACCTCAAGCAGGCGGGCGACCTCGAGAGCGTCGGCGGCCGCGCGGCGATCGACCTGCTGGCCGGCTCGGTCCCGGCCGTCGGCAACGTCCGCCAGTACGCCCGCATCGTGCGCGACAACGCGATGCTGCGCCGCCTGCTGCGCGCCTCCTACGAGATCCAGACGCGAGTGCACTCCCACGAGGCGCTCCCGCGCGACCTCGTGGACATGGCGGAGCGCGCCATCCTCGAGGTCGCCCACGAGGACAGCCGCAAGGACTTCCGCGCGATCCACGACCTGCTCGAGTCCGAGCTCAACAAGCTCGAGCGCCTCTCCCGCGAGGGCAAGGCGATCACCGGCACCGCCTCCGGGTTCGACGACCTCGACACGATCACGGGCGGCTTCCAGGGCGGCAACCTGATCATCCTGGCCGCAAGGCCATCGATGGGAAAGTGCCTCGCCGGCTCGGCGCTCGTCTACGACCCGCGGACGGGCGCCCGGCGGCGGATCGACGAACTGGTCGCGTCGATCGATGCCGGCGAGGAGGCCTTCGTCGCCTCGGTCGGCCCGGATCTCAAGCTGCGCCCGGCGCGCGTCAGCCATGCCATGCGGAGCGGCCGTCAGGAGGTGTTCAGGCTCACGACGCGCCTCGGCCGCTCGGTCACCGCGACCGCCAACCACCCGCTCCTCACGTTCGAAGGCTGGCAGGAGCTGCGCGATATCGCCCCTGGGTCGCGCATCGCCGTCCCTCGCAGCCTGCCGCGCCTCGCGGCGACGGCAGCGATGCCGGATCACGAGCTGGTACTGCTTGCTGCGCTGATCGCGGACGGCAATCTGACCCAGCGCACTCCTCGCTTCTGCTTCGGGCAAGGGTCACCGGTCCTCTCCGAGGTTGAGCGTGCGGCTGGAGCGCTCGGGCTCCGCCTATCCGCCGCCCATGGCGGAACCGCGTGCATCAGCGCCGGTCGCGGGGCCGGCGCCAACCCACTGACGGAGTTGTGCAAGCGGCACGGGATCTGGGGCCGCCGCTCCTCGGACAAGTTCGTGCCGGACGCGATCTTCGCCCTGGACGATGAGCAGATCGCGCGGTTTCTCGCGGTGCTCTACGCCTGCGACGGCCATGTCTACGCCTCCGACCGCTACAGCCAGATCGGCTATACGACGATCAGCGAGCGGCTGGCACGCGATGTCCAGCACCTGCTGCTGCGCCTCGGCGTCGTCGGGACGATCCGGACGCTCCGGCGCGCCGTGTACGAGGGGACAGAGACAGTTGCTCGCGAGGTGCGGATCACCTCACGCGAGGGACTCGACCGCTTCGCGCGGACGATTGCGGTGGTCGGCAAGCAGGACCGCCTCGGACGCGTCGCGACGCTCGGCGCCGCGCGCCGGGTCAAGCCGGTGATCGACACGCTGCCGGTGGCGGTGTGGGACCAGATCCTCGAGGCGAAGGGTGGGCGCTCCTGGGCGGAGGTCAGCGCTGCGGCAGGCCACCCGCGCAACCACAACTGGCACGTCGGCAACCGCGGCGTGTCGCGACCGCGGCTCGCGCGCCTCGCCGCCGCCACAACCAACGAAGTGCTGTACGAACTCGCGGACTCCGATCTGTGGTGGGACGAAGTTGCGACGATCGAGTACGCGGGCGAAGTCGAGACCTACGACCTCACGGTCCCCTGCGACCACAACTTCGTGGCCGACGACATCGTGGTCCACAACAGCGCCCTAATGGCCAACTTCGCCGAGAACGCGGCGCTGGAGTCCAAGAAGGCCGTCGCGCTGTTCTCGCTCGAGATGTCCGAGTCCGAGCTCGCTCAACGATTCATCGCCTCCCAGGCCTCGATCCGCGGCGACGACCTGCGCAAGGGCAAGGTCCCGCCCTCGCGGTGGCCGAAGATCCTCCAGGCCTCCAACCGCCTCGCCGAGTCGCCGCTGTATATCGACGACTCCTCAGATCTGTCGGTGCTGGACGTGCGAGCGAAGGCGCGCCGGCTGGCGCAGCAGAACGCGGATGGGCTGGGACTCATCCTGATCGACTACCTGCAGCTCATGCGCGCGAGCGGGGCGGTCGAGAACCGGGTCGAGCAGATCGGGCAGATCTCGCGTGGCCTCAAGACGCTGGCCCGCGAACTCGAGGTTCCCGTGATCGCGCTGTCGCAGC
This sequence comes from uncultured Solirubrobacteraceae bacterium, assembly GCA_963835525.1. Lineage (GTDB taxonomy): Bacteria > Actinomycetota > Thermoleophilia > Solirubrobacterales > Solirubrobacteraceae > DASSUW01. The sequence continues at coordinate 404,503 of CAWIFM010000003.1, read as the reverse complement.
TCAATCGCGGGGTCGAGCAGCGGACCGACAAGCGCCCCGTGCTCTCGGACCTTCGCGAAAGCGGCAGTATCGAGCAAGACGCCGATCTCGTGATGTTCATCTACCGCGACGAGTACTACCACGAGGATTCCGAGAAGGAGGGGATCGCCGACCTGATCATCTCCAAGCACCGCAACGGCGGTCTCGGGACGGTCGAGCTCGCGTTCCAGAAGGAGTTCCCGCGCTTCATGTCGTACGCCGGGGACGACGGATATTGAGGCCCTGCCCCGACAACCGCTGCGACGGCTCCGGCTTCGTCTTCGACGAGGATGGCCGCCGGGCGCGGCCGTGCTCGTGCCGGCCGGCGCGGATGGCGCGCAAGCGCGCTGCGGGAGTGGCCGGGCGGCTGCCGAAGCGGTTCCGCGAGGTCTCGTTCGACCGTGAGCCCGTCGTCTCGATGAACGACGCCCTGATCCGTGCGGTCAGGACCTACGTCCGATCCATCTCCGAACGGCTCGACGAGGGCCGCGGGCTGTGGTTCACAGGCGACGTCGGAACCGGCAAGACGACGCTGGCGATGCTCGTCTCGAAGGCCGCCATGGAGGCCGACCGGACCGTCGCGATCTACTCGCTGCCGCGACTGCTGGGCCTGTTGCGCGACACGTACGGCGACGACGCCCGGTACTCGCTGAACGAGCTGATCGACCAGCTGTGCTCGGTCGACCTGCTGCACGTGGACGATGTCGGCGCCGAGCAGAGCTCGCCCTGGGTCCTCGAGCAGCTCTACACGATCGTCAACACCCGCTACGAGGACGGGAAGGCCTTGCTGCTCACGACGAACCTCGATCACGATGCGCTGACCGAGCAGATCGGGGCCCGGACCGTCTCGCGGCTGTATGAGATCTGCGGCGAGCCGCTTCCGATGTGGGGCATGGATCACCGGCTCGACGGGGACTTCGTGCTGCCCTCCGAGAAGCCGAAGGACGATGACGCGGAGTGGGAGGGCGCGACTCCGTCGCGCTACGGACGCAGCCCCCTAGACTGACTTCCCGCAATGGCCGGCATCGTCATCGTGGGCGCCCAGTGGGGCGACGAAGGCAAGGGGAAGATCACCGACCTCTTCGCCGAGCACGCGGACATGGTGATCCGCTTCCAGGGCGGCAACAACGCCGGCCACACGATCGTGCGCGACGGCGGGACGACGTGGAAGTTCCATCTCATCCCGTCGGGGATCCTGTACCGCGGGCGCCTGTGCGCGATCGGCAACGGCGTGGTGATCGACCCGAAGGTCCTCACCGGCGAGCTCGACGACCTGCGCGCCAAGGGCGTCGACCTCTCGGGCCTGCGCATCAGCGCCAACGCGCACCTGATCATGCCCTACCACGCCCTGCTCGACCACGCGGGCGAGGCCAAGCTCGGCAAGCTGCAGATCGGTACCACGCGCCGCGGCATCGGGCCTTGCTACGCCGACAAGGCCGCTCGGCTCGGCATCCGGGTGCAGGACCTGCTGGACGAGAAGATCCTGCGCAAGAAGATCGCCGCGGCGCTCGAGCCCAAGCGGCTCCAGCTGCGCCCGTACGCCAAGTCGCCCGAGCTCGACCTGCAGTCCATGACCGAGGACTATCTGACCTACGGCCACCGGATCGAGCAGTACATCACCGACACCGCACGGCTCACCTGGGACGTGCTCGACGGCGGCGGCACCGTCCTGTTCGAGGGCGCCCAGGGCACGCTGCTCGACATCGATCACGGCACCTATCCGTTCGTGACCTCGTCCAACGTCGTGGCCGGCAGCGCCTGCGCCGGCGCGGGCGTCGGCCCGAAGGACATCGACGAGGTCTGGGGGGTCACGAAGGCCTACGCCACCCGCGTCGGCTCCGGCCCGTTCCCGACCGAGCTCGACGACGACCTCGGGCACGCCATCCGCGAGTCGGGCGGCGAGTACGGGACCACCACCGGCCGCGCCCGCCGCGTCGGCTGGATCGACCTCGTGGCCCTGCGCTACGCGGCCCGCATCAACGGCCTCGACCACCTGGTCATCACCAAGCTCGACGTCCTCACCGGCCTCGGCACCCTCAACGTCTGCACGCGCTACCGCGGCATCGAGGAGGCGAGCTTCGACGCCTATCCCTACCACCAGACGGTGATGCACCAGGCGGCCGGGGAATACGAGCCGCTGCCGGGCTGGGACGAGGACATAGGCGACTGCCGCGACGAGCTCGACCTGCCGCAGGCCGCGCGCGACTACCTCGCCTACATCGCCGACTTCGTCGGCGTGCCGATCGGCCTCGTCAGCGTCGGGCCCGGCCGCGACCAGACCTTCTTCACCGAGGCGGGGCGCGACAGCGCCGCCGCCCGCACCTTCGCGCCCGCCTAGGCCCTTATCACGCGAGTGTCCACGATGAAGTCGTGGAGCGCGCGGTTCTCCTCGTCCCACAGCGGCCACAGCACGTCGAGCAGGCTCGCCAGGCCGAAGGTCAGGCTGCTGGCAATGCCGAAGAGCAGCGCCTTCACGGCCACCTCGCGCAGCATCGCCCAGCCGAAGGTCATCGGCTGGCCCTTCGCCCGCACCACCCGGATGCCGAGGGCCATGCGGCCCAGGGTCTGGCCGTTCGTGCGCGCCATCATCGCCGGCGCGTAGAGGAACGCCACGATCGTCACGCACAGGGTCGCGAACATGAAGCCGACGATGATCGAGACCACGCCGACGTTCTCGTCCGCGAAGAAGCCGATGCCGAACGGAGCCGTGAGCGCGATCAGCAGCACGATGCTGCCGATGCCGACGATCACGCCGTCGATCAGCGCCGCGCCGACGCGCGACCACCAGCCGGCGAGCACATGGGCGCCGCTGAGCGCGCCAGAAGCCGCCGGCACCGGCGGGCCTCCCGCTCCGGGCGGCGGCGTGGTGACATAGCCCGGCGCCTCCGGTGCGCCGCGCAGGGGGTCGCCGGGCTCCAGGTCGCTCGGTGTCATGTGCGCGACTCTACCGCCGCCCGCAGCGCCGCCACCACGCGCTCGCCGGCGTGCCCGTCTCCGTAGAGCGGCGGCCGCTCGGCCGGCAGCGGGCGCTCGAGGGCGGCCACCGCGGACTCCGCGTCGAGGTCGACGAGCGTGTTCCAGCCCGCGTCGACAGTCTCGGTCCACTCGGTGGTCGAGCGCAGCGTCACGCACGGCACGCCGGCCACGTAGGCCTCCTTTTGCACGCCGCCGGAGTCGGTGAGCATGCCGCGCGCGTGAAGCAGCAGCGCCATGAAGTCCAGATAGCCGGTCGGCGGCACGAGCTTTACGCCGCGCTCGAGCCGCTCGAGCAGACCGGCAGCGTCCAGGCGCGCGCGGGTGCGCGGGTGCAACGGGAGCACCACAGGCCCGGGGACGGTCAGCAGCAGCTCGACCAGGCGCTCCAGGCGCGCCGGGTCGTCGACGTTGCCCGGCCGGTGCGCAGTGGCGAGCAGGTACTCGCCCGGCCGCACGCCGGCCGCGTCGAGCGCTCCCGCGCGCTCGCGGGCGCGCGGCTCGAGCATCCGCGCCACGTCGACCATGACGTCGCCCACCACCACGATCTCGCCCGCCACCCGCTCGCCGCGCAGCGTCTCCGCGGGGTGCTCGGACGAGCACAGCAGCACCGAGGAGGCGTGGTCGGCGACGACGCGGTTGAGCTCCTCCGGCATCGTGCGGTCGTAGGACCGCATCCCGGCCTCGACGTGAGCCACCGGCACGCCCGCCTGCGCGCCGGCCAGCGCGCCCGCAAGCGTCGAGTTGGTGTCGCCGTAGACGAGCACCATGTCGGGCCGCTCGCCCGCCAGCAGCGGCTCCAGCGCAGCCAGCATGCGAGCCGTCTGGGAGGTGTTGGTGCCGCCGCCGACATCGAGGCGGTGGTCCGGCCGCGGCAGCTTCAACTCGTCGAAGAAGACCTGCGACAGCTCGTCGTCGTAGTGCTGGCCCGTGTGGACCAGCACCTCGGATGCCCCTGCCCGCAGGCGATCGGAGACCGCCGCCGCCTTAACGAACTGCGGGCGGTTGCCTATGACCGTGAGTACCCGCACGGATCCTGGGTAGGAGCCTGTCTAGACATGTCGATGCTCCTCGACAACGTCCGCGGCACGGTACAGGGCGTGCTGGCCGGCGTCGGGCACGTGCTCTGGTACGTGAACTGGCACACCGGCGGTCAGACGACGCGGCCGCGTTAGTACAGCCATCCGCAGGCTCGGATGGCTGTACTCAGGCCGCAGCGCTGACCAGCTCGCGCTCGATCCGCCGTGCCAGGCGCTCGCCTGCGTCGAGACTGACCGGGCCGGGAGCCGCGGGGATGGCGATGTCGTCGACCGCCGCGATCGGCATGACCTCGCGCACGGTCGAGGCGATGAACGCCTCCTCGGCCGCGGCGACGTCGTCGAGCGTGCACGGCCGCTCCTGCGCGTCGCTCTCCTCGATCACATAGGCGCGGGTGATCGAGGCCAGGATGTGGTCCTCCAGCGGCGGCGTGAAAAGGCGTCCGCCGGCGACCCAGAAGAAGGTCCACGTCGGCCCTTCGAGCACGCGGCCGTGCGGGGTCACCAGCAACGCCTCGTCGAACCCGCGCTCGCGCGCGATCCGGCCGGCCAGCATGTTGCCGGCGTAGGAGAGCGTCTTGAGGCCGTCGAGCACGCGCGTCGGCGAGTAGGTGACGGTGGCCACGCGGGCGGTGGGCAGCCGCTCCGGCATCGGCTCGATGGTCAGGATCCGGCGCCCGCCGCGGGTCAGGACCACGCGCAGCAGGGCGTCGACCGGGCCCGCCTGCTCGAGCAGCGCCGCGACCTCCGCCCGCAGCGCCTCGTCGTCGTAGGGCAGGCGCAGGCCGGCGCAGGTGCGGTCGAGCCGCGCGAAGTGGTCGGCGAGCGCGAACGGCCGGCCCTCGTAGAGGCGCATCACCTCGAAGCCGCCATCGCCGCGCGTGAGACCCTCGTCGGTGATCGGGATGCGGGCCTCCTCGGCGGGGCCGATCGTGCCGTCGACGCTCGCGAGCATGCCCGGCAGGCTACCGCCCGAGATCGCGGGCAGGACGTCGACCTCGTCGTCGCGGCCCACCTGCGTGTCCTGGCCGCCGAGCTCGCCGTTGACGAACACGTTGATGTGGCGCCGCAGGACGCCGCGCTCGTCGAGGATCCAGCCCTTGGCGGCCGGGTGCGCGCGCTCCAGCTCGGCGAGCAGCTCGCCGACCGACGCGCCCTCGATCGCGTGCTCGGACCGGTCGCCCGCCAGTTGCTTGAGAGGTCCCCGCACCCGCACCAAAGCCATGGTCTGATCCTACGAGACCTTGACATATGCCGATATCAGCATATGATGGTCGCCATGGCACGAGCAGCGACCACAGCGGATGCGTTCAACGCGGTGGCCGAGCCCCGGCGACGGCAGATCCTCGACGTCCTCGCCGGCGGGGAGCGCCCCGTCAACGACCTGGTGCGGCAGCTCGGCCTGGCCCAGCCGCAGGTCTCCAAGCACCTGCGGGTGTTGCGAGAGGTGGGTGCGGTGGACGTGCGAGACGAGGGACGGCAGCGCCTGTACCGGCTCAACGGCCACGCGCTCAAGCCCATCCACGACTGGGTGAAGAACTACGAGCGTTCGTGGTCGGAGCGGTTCGACCAGCTGGACGTCGTACTGGAAGAGCTCAAGCGAAAGGACGATGGAGATGTCGGAGATGACGAGTAGCGGCTCGGCGAAGGTCACCCTCCCCACCGACGAGCAGATCCTCATCACGCGCGAGTTCGACGCGCCGCGTGAGCTGCTCTACAAGGCCTGGACGACGCCCGAGATCGTCCGGCAATGGTGGGCCGGCCGCCGCGGCGAGATGCAGGTCGTGGACATCGACCTGCGCGTCGGCGGCACGTGGCGCTACGTGATGCTCGCCCACGGCGAGTTCGAGGTCGCCTTCCACGGCGAGTACCGCGAGATCGTGCCGAACGAGCGGATCGTGACCACCGAGGTCTACGAGGGCGCGCCGCCGGCCGAGGAGGACGTGCTGAACGTCATCACCTTCACCGAGGTCGACGGCGGCACCCTGCTCGAGCTGCTCGTGCAGGCGCCCTCGAAGGAGGTCCGCGACGTGATCGTGAACTCCGGCATGGAGGTCGGCCTGCAGGAGCAGATGGAGATCCTCGACGAGCTCCTTCAGAGCTTGACGTAGACCGACACGTGGGAGGGGCTGAGCGCCGTGAACGGCTCGCGGCGCCAGCCCGCCCACCGGTCCTGCAATTGCATGCCGGCCAGGCGAGCCATCAGGTCGAGCTCTGCGGGCCACACGTAGCGCATCTCGATCGGGTTCGACACGACCCGGCCGTCGTCGAACTCGTAGTGCCGGCCGCTGAGGTGTTGCGTGACCGTGTCGTAGACGTAGTAGGACATTCCGTCGGGGTCGGCGCGCCACGGCAGCACGGTCTGGCCGAGCGGCAGCCGCTGCAGCTCCGGCACGCGCGCCTCGACCACGAACCGCCCGCCGGATCGCAGATGCGCGGCGGCGTTCTCGAAGCACGCCACCTGGCCGTCCTGCGTGACCAGGTTGAAGATCGTGTTGAACACGAGGTAGACGAGCGAGAACTCGCCGGCGACTCGCGTGGCCGCCATGTCCCCGACGACGGCCTCGATCCTGTCGGCGCCGGGCTTCTCGCGCAGGCGATCCAGCATCGCCTCCGAGTTGTCCATGCCGGCGACCCGGACTCGTTCGGAGAGCGGCACCGCGATCCGCCCGGTCCCGATCGCGAACTCCAGCGCGGCGCCGTCGCCGGCGAGCTCCGCGAGCGTCTCCACCGCCGGGCCGACGACGGCCGGATCGAACATCTGCCCCGAGTGCTGGTCGTACCGCGCGGCGATGTCCTCGCCGAAGTACCCCTCTTCCGCCACGGACTTCAGTGTTTCATGCGGTCCGTCTCGTAGGCCCACATCGCCAGCTCGACCCGGTTGCGGGCGCCGAGCTTGCCCATCAGGCTGGCGAGGTGCGTCTTGGTCGTGCTGAGGCTGATGTACAGCTCGTCGGCGATCTCGGCGTTGGTCCGGCCGCGCGCGACCCTGATCAGGACGTCCTCTTCGCGGGCGGTCAACGGCTCGCTCGGCTGGGCGGGCGGCGCCGACGACGGCGCGTCGGAGAACGCGGCGAGCAGACGGGCGGTCACGCTCGGGGCGATCAGGGCGTCGCCGTTGGCGGCCGACTTGATCGCCTGGGTGAGCAGGTCGGGGCCGGCGTCCTTGAGCAGGAAGCCGCGGGCGCCGGCCTTGAGGGCACCGTGAACGTACTCGTCGAGATCGAACGTCGTGATGACCACGACCGCGAGCGGATCCGCGACGTCCGGGCCGGCGAGCCGGCGCGTCGCCTCGATGCCGTCGAGCTCGGGCATGCGGACGTCGAACAGGCAGACGTCGGGCTTGAGCCGAGCGAGCCAGGGCGACCGCCTCGCTGCCGTCGGCGGCCTCGCCGACGACCTCGATGCCAGGCTGGGCGTCGAGGATCATCTTCAGCCCGGTGCGGACGATCTCCTGGTCGTCGGCGAGAAGGACGCGGATCACGCGCCGTTCCTCGGCAGCGTCGCCGTGACCAGCCAGCCGCCCCCGGGGCTCGGGCCGGCCTCGAGCGTGCCGCCCAGCAGAGCCGCGCGCTCGGTCATGCCCGCGACGCCGTATCCCGGCGCGGCCGCGGCGGCCGGCTCGCCGTCGTCGAGCACGACGACGAGCACGCTGTCCTGCTCGCCGATGACGCGGATGTCGATCCGAGTGGCGTGGCGCGCGTGCCGGACCGCGTTGGTGATCGACTCCTGGGCGATCCGGTAGACGGCGGCAGCGACCATCGGCCGCAGGCCGTCGAGGTCGCCCACGAGCTCGAAGTCCACGCGCGGACCGTCGGCAGCCGCGGCGAGCCGGGCGATGTCGGCGACGCCACCCTGTGGCGCGAGGTCGGCATCGTCGCCGTCGCGTAGCGTCCTGACGATGGCGCGCAGCTCCGTGAGCGCGCGCGACGCCGCCTCCTCGATGACAGCGAGCGCCTCGACGGCGGCCGTGGGCTGCGTGCCGGCGAGCGTGCGGCCGGCCTGGGCGCGGATCGCGATGGCCGACACGTGGTGGGCGACCGTGTCGTGCAGCTCCCGGGCGAGCTGCTCGCGCTCGCGCAGCCTGACCTGGTCGCGCTCTCGCAGCCGGGATCCGGTCCGGTAGCGGATGGCGGCGCCGAGCGCCGCAGCGAGCAGGAAGAACGCGAAGCCGACGATCAGGTCGGCGAACGTGCCGGCGACGATCTCCGGGGCGACGTTGAGGCCGAGGATGTACCCCATCCCGATCGCCGCGTCGCGCCCCGAGCCCCAGCGCAGCAGCGCGTACGGGAGCATGAGCACCCACGCGGTGGTGGCCAGGATCGCCATCGGGTCGTCGGCGAACAGGCCCGAGGCCGTGTCGAGCAGCGTGGTGCCGCCGAACGCGATCACGGTCACGGTCAGCGGGTGCGTGCGGCGCCAGAGGAGCGCGACCGACAAGCCCACGCACACGACGAGGCCCGCGGGCCGCCACATGAGGTCGGTCCGGAAGATCGTCTCGAGGACCGCGGAGGTCGCGATCACGGCCAGCAGCAGCCAGTCCCACCAGACCCGGGCGGGCGGATCGGGAGCCCGGGGCTCGGCCAGGAAGGAGTGGACGGCGCTGCTCACGTGGTCACCGTAGACCGGCGGAGCGGGTCGCGCCATCGGCCGGAAGTGCGGACCTGGCATCGGCCATACGGCCGAGGGAAGTGTGTTCCTTCGCCCGATGTTCACGGCGGCCGCGCGCCGCGACGATCGGCGTCATGTCCTCCGCCCTGTATCGCCTCGGCCGCCTCGCGGCCCGCCGCCCATACGCCACGGTCGGTGCGTGGCTCGCCGTCGCCGTGCTCGTGGTCTCCGCCTCGGCGGGATTCGGCCGCGATCTGGAGGACACGATGGACGTGCCCGGAGCCGACTCCGCGCAGGCCCGCGCCATGCTCGGCGAGGCGGGGTCCGAGCGTGCGGGCATCACCGCGCAGGTGGTCGTCACGCCGCGGGACGCCGACGCGGAGCTGCGTTCGGCCGCTCTGGACAAGCTTTCGGCGGGCGTCGCCGCCCTGCCGAACGTGCTCGACGCCCAGCGCCAGGTCTCACCCGACGGCCGCGTGGCCGTCATCCGCGTCCAGTATCCGATCCTCGAGAAGCTGAGCCCCGCCGACCTCGAGCGCCTGAAGGCGTATGCCGCCGAGCAGCGCGCCGGGTCGCCGCTGCAGATCGAGCTCGGCGGCGACCTGTTCTTCGCCTTCGAGGAGTCCAAGGCCGGGATCAGCGAGCTGATCGGCATCGTCGCCGCGGTGGTCATCCTGCTCGTCGCGTTCGGGTCGGTGATCGCGATGGGCCTGCCGATCGGGATGGCGATATTCGGGCTCGTGCTCGGGATCAGCTCGATGTCGCTCATCGCATACGTGATCCCGATCCCCGCCTTCGCGCCGCAGATCGCGAGCATGATCGGCCTCGGCGTCGGCATCGACTACGCCCTGCTGACGGTGACCCGGCATCGCGAGCACCTCGCGGAGGGAATGGCGGTCTCTGAGGCCGCGGCACGGTCTGTCGCGACCGCGGGACGAGCCGTCGTCTTCGCAGGCGGCACCGTCGTCATCGCGATCCTCGGGCTGATCGTCGCGGGGATCCCGTTCCTGACCGCGGCGGCCGTCGGCATCTCGACCGTCGTCCTGATCATGGTCCTCGCCTCGATCACCCTGCTCCCGGCCTTCCTCGCCATCGCCGGGCCGCGGATCGGCGGGCGGCGGGCGCACTCGGGCGCGCGCTGGCTGCGCTGGGGCGATCACGTCTCGCGCCACGCTCTGGTGTACGCGATCGCCGGCACGGCGCTCCTGGTCGCGCTCGCTCTGCCGGCGCTCGACCTTCGCCTGGGAACCCCGGACGACAGCAACCTCCCGACCACCCGCACCGAGCGCCGCGCCTACGACCTCGTCGCCCAGGGCTTCGGCCCGGGGATCAACGGCCCGCTGGTCGTCGTCGCCGACGCGGCTTCGGTGGAGAGCGTGCGGGCGGAAGTGGCGGCCGATCCGGGCATCGCCTCCGTCGCGCCGCCCGAGGCGCGGGGCGCCGTGGCCACGCTCCTCGCCTACCCCACGACGGCTCCGCAGGACGACGCGACGTTCGCCACGATCCAGCGCCTGCGCGCGACGGTCGACGCGCACATCGGCGGCAACACCGCGGACTGGGCCGACATCGGCGACCGCCTCGAGGAGCGGCTGCCCTACTTCCTCGGCGCCGTCGTCCTGCTGTCGTTCCTGCTCTTGACGGTCGTCTTCCGCTCGATCCTCGTGCCGCTCAAGGCTGCGGTGTTGAATTTGCTCGGCGTCGGAGCGGCCTACGGCGTCCTCGTCGTCGTCTTCCAATGGGGCTGGGCGGCCGACCTGATCGGCCTCGACTCGACCCTCCCGATCATCCCGTTCATCCCGGTCTTCATGTTCGCCGTCCTGTTCGGGCTCTCGATGGACTACGAGGTCTTCCTGCTCTCACGCGTCCGCGAGCACTACCTCCGCACGGGCGACAACCACGCCGCGGTGACCCACGGCATCGCCCGCACGGCCCGCGTCATCACCGCGGCCGCCCTGATCATGATCGCCGTCTTCGGCGGCTTCGTCTTCGACGAGGACCCGCGGGTCAAGATGTTCGGCCTCGGGCTGGCCACCGCGATCCTCGTCGACGCCACGATCATCCGGCTCGTCCTCGTCCCGGCGATCATGCAGATGCTCGGCGACGCGAACTGGTGGCTGCCGCGCTGGCTCGGTCGGGTGCTACCGGAGCGCGCCGCCCGTCCCGTGCGCGTGCGCCGGCGGTGGAAGGGTGAAGTGCCCCCGCCAGGAATCGAACCTGGAACCTTCGGATTAAGAGTCCGCTGCTCTGCCAGTTGAGCTACAGGGGCGCGTAGAGCGACGCAACACTCTAGCGACGGTCGAGGGCTAGTTATCGCCCGAGTTGTTCTGCTTCTTCTTCTTGCCCTCAGGGGTCGCGGTAGCCGCCGGCGACTCGGTCGCGTCCTGGATCTGAGAGGCGAGGCTCTGCTGCTTCGCCTGGTCGAGCTCGGACTTCAGCGTCTCGCGGTCGTCCTCGTCGGCGAGGGCGAGGGCTTCCTTGGTGGCGAGGTCTCCCTTGCGGGTCTGGCCGGCCTGGTAGGCGAGGACGGCGAGGGTCGCGAAGGTCGAATCCTTCGGGCGTTCCTCGGTGATGATCTCCTGTGCCGCGACGGCCTTCTCCGGCTCGTTGAGGCCCGCCTGGCTGTACGCCTGGACCATGAGCGTCGCCACGCGGTCGTCGGGCTTGTTCTTGGCCAGCTCGAGGTGCTTCTCCCACGCGGTCGCGGCCTGCTGGAGCTGCGCCTTGCCCTCGGCGGTGAACTCGCCGGTGTTGCGGTCGAGGAAGTCGCCGGCGCCCGCGTACTGGTAGCGCGTGCGGGCGACCTCGGCCCAGACGGCCGCGTTCTGCGGGTCGGCCTGGGCCGCGCGCGTAGCCTCGTCGGCCCGCCTGCGGAAGGTGCTGTCGTTGGTCGTGGTGCTGCCGTTGTTCTCGGTCAGCGCGTCGACGAGGCCGCCGGAGACGTCACCGCCGATCCCGAACAGCACGAGACCGCCGCCCATGAGCAGCGCGAGGGTGAGATAGACCGCCTTGACGGTCGTGCGGCGGCCGGAGCCTCTGAGGTCGAACAGCATGGTTCAGTCTTCTTCAGGATCGGGGTCGTTCGGAAGCTCGTCGTCGTCGGTGACCGCCAGCTCCGCTTCTTCTTCGCGGGCGGCGGCGCGCGCAGCGCGACGGTCAAGCCCGGCAGCCAAGAGGATAGAGCCCTCGAAGAGGACGATGAGCGGGGCCATCATCATCAGCATGGTCACGGGGTCCTGGCCGGGCATCAACATGGCCAGGATCGCGATCACGAGGATGGCGTAGCGGCGGTTCTTGCGCAGCTGCGCCGGCGTGACGATTCCGACGCGCGTGATGGCCAGGATGCCGATCGGGACCTGGAAGAGGATCCCCATCACCATCAGGACCATGATCGAGAACTTGTAGAAGTCCCGCGCCTGGAGCAGGATGTCGTAGTTGTCGTCGTTGAAGTTCTGCAGGAAGTTGATGGCGTTCGGCAGCACGAGGTAGTACGCGAACACCACGCCGGCGACGAACAGGAACGGCACCATCGCCATCAGCGGCAGCGCGACCTCCCGCTCGCGCGGTGAGAACGCCGGCAGGATGAACGCGTACGCCTGGTAGAGCAGGAGCGGCAGGCAGAGCAGCATGGCCGCGTAGCCGACGACGCGGAAGGTGACCGTGAACGGCTCGCCGACGCCGAGCGTGACCGGGCGCCGGCCGGTGGCGTCGGGCGCCACGGCCGCCGTCGCGCGCGACAGGTCGCTCATCTCGGCCCAGCGCGCCTTCAGCGCCGGGCTCAGGTCGTCCGACCGCGCCATCTCGCGCGCGAGCACCTCCCACTGCAGGTAGAGCCGCTTCTGCGCCTGCTGGAACGCCGCCGTCCGCTCGAGCGGATCGTCGCTGCCCTTGGTGAACGCCGACTTCTCGAGCGGCCGGTCGAGGATCTCCAGGATCTTGTCGTTCTGCCAGAAGCAGAAGCCGAACGCGACCACGAACGCGGCGAGGCAGATCATGATCCGCGTCCGCAGCTCGTCGAGGTGCTCGACGAGGCTGAGGCGATCCTCGTGCGCGATCGGCCGCAGTGCGGTGGCCATGGCCCGTTGCGGCTCGCGGAGCTCTAGCTGCGCGTGCGCTCGCGCTCGTCGACGACCTCGCCGTCGACCGGCGGCGCGTCATCGGCGCGACCGAGTGCAGCGTCGGCCTGCTTGCGGTCGTCGGAATCCTCGTCGGAATCGCGATCGGCCTTGCCGGTCACCGAGTCCCGGAACTCCTTCATCCCCGATCCCAGCGACTTCCCCAGGCCGGGCAGGCGCTTGGGCCCGAAGATCACCAGCACGATGACGAGGACGATGATGAGCTCGGTAGGGCCGATGCTCTGGAAGACGGCAAGGCTCACGGTGTTGATCCCTTCAGAGGCTTGGTGCGAAGGGTAGCGAGACGACCATTCGTCCAATCCTGGCCAATCGGGTCGATTGGGGTCAAGTTCGTCACCGGAACGCCGATCTTAGGGCCACGATGAGCGAGCACACCAACAACGGCCAGTACGTGCGCCGCGTGGTGCTGCCCTCCGGCCGGGCCATCGAGGTCGTGTACTTCGAGACGCTGGCCGATGAGGCCACCGCGGCGATCCCGTCCACCGGCCCCATCCGTGACCTTCACCTCTGCCCCTGCTGCGACCGCGACCTCGTGTTCCCGGTCGAGTGGGAGGAGGTCTCCCCGACGCACTGGGAAGTGCTCCTGCGCTGCCCCAACTGCGAGTGGAGCGAGGTCGACACGTTCGACCAGCCGACCGTCGACCGGTTCGACGAGCAGCTCGACATCGGCACCGAGATCCTCCTGCGTGACCTCAAGCGCCTCCAGCAGGCGAACATGGAAGAGGAGATCGACCGGTTCGTCCGCGCGGTCAACGCCGACGCGATCCTGCCGGAAGACTTCTAGGCGTACCGGTCGACGACCCCGTCGGCCACCAGCTCCAACGCCCCCTGCTGGGCCTCCGGCAACACCGGCAGGTCGGCCTTCGCGGCGGCCACGATGGCCAGGGCGACCTCGCGCGCTTCTTCCAGCACGCCCGTGGTGGCGATCGCGTCGCACACCGCCTCGGCCTGCGCCGGGGTGCGCACCCCTCGCAGGTCCAATGACCGCAGCGCCGGATCGCGCTCGCGCGCGAGGATCAGCGGCAGCGTGACCGTGCCGTCGAGCAGGTCGGTGCCGCGATGCTTGCCGGTCCGCTCGGCCGGCCCGGAGACGTCGAGCACGTCGTCGAGCATCTGGAAGGCCAGCCCGATCCGGCGGCCGAAGCGCCCCAGCACGTCGACCGGCGCCGTCCCCTCCATCGCCCCCAGCTCGCAGGCGGCCTGGAACAACCGCGCGGTCTTGAGATCGCAGCGGTGCTCGTAGCGCTCGCGCGAGACGCCCACGTTCCACGCGTCCTCGCGCTGCAGCAGCTCCCCCTCGGCCAAGGCGGACGAGGCGTCGGAGAGCACCCGCACGGACTCCGGGATCCCGTTGTGAGCCAGCTCGGCGAACGCGCGCGAGAAGAGCAGGTCGCCGGTGGCGGTCGCGATCGCGCGGCCCGCCGCGGCCACCACGGTCGGGCGGCCGCGCCGCAGCTCGGCGGCATCCAGGACATCGTCGTGCACCAGCGTGGCCGAGTGGATCAGCTCGACCGCCACCATCGCGCGCAGCACGCGCTCGGGATGCGCCGGCGACGGGCCCGCCGCCAGGAGCACCAGCAGGGGCCGCAGGCGCTTGCCGCCGGCCGCGATCGTCGCGCACGCGTGCTCGGCCAGCACCGGCCCGTGCGAGCGCGCGAGCACCTGCAGGCGCTCCTCGAGCTCGTCCATCAGCCCGGGCACGTGTGCGCCACCGGCCGCGATCACGGCGGCGACGGCCTCAGCGCTCGCCATCGACGGTCCCCGAATGGAGGGCGATAATGCCGCCGGCGGTCAGGATCCAGCGAACGTCCACCAATCCGGCGCCCGCCATCACGGCGCCGAGCTCGGGCGGGCCCGGGAAGCGCTTCACGGAGCTGGGCAGGTACGTGTACGCCTGGTCCTCGCCGGTGACGCGTCCGAGCAATGGCACGATGCGATCGAACCAGAGTGAGAAGAAGGTCGACAAGGGCGGGCGCGTCGGCGTGGTGATCTCGAGCACGACGACCCGGCCCCCGGGGCGCACCACGCGGGTCATCTCGCTCAGCCCCAGAGCCAGATCTGAGAAGTTCCGCGCCCCGAAGCCGACCGTCGCGGCGTCGAAGACATCGTCCGGATAGCCCAGCTCCAGCGCGTTGCCGTGCTCCCAGCGCACGGCGCTGCTCTTCACGCGAGCCCGGTCGAGCATGCCCTCCGAGAAGTCCGAGCCCACGACGTCGGCGCCGCGGGCCGCCAGGGCGATCGCCAGGTCGCCGGTGCCGGTCGCCACGTCGAGCGCGCGCGACCCCGGGCCCACCCGCGCGAGGTCGACGGCCCGCTCGCGCCAGCGATGGTGCAGACCCGCCGTCATGACCGAGTTCATGACGTCGTAGACCCCCGCGATGCGGTCGAACATCGCGCGGACCTGCCCCTCCTCGAGGGTGCCGCTGCGGGCGCTAGGGCCCGCCACCCTCGGCGCTGCCCCCCTCCTCGGAATCGCCCTCGGTCTCACCCTTGAGCTGGGCGAGGAACGCGACCAGGTCTGCCTTCTTCTGCGGATCGAGGTCTGCGTAGGACGGCATCGGCGGCGTCGGGTTCTCGAGCGTGCGCTCGAGCGCCGCCATCGGCAGGATGTTGCCGATCTCGGTCAGCTCCGGGCCGGGTCCGTCGTTGCCGTTCTCGCCGATCTTGTGACACGCCAGGCAGCCGGACTGCGCCGCCACGAGCTTGCCCGCTTCGTACTCCGGGGCGACCGGGTACTCGATCTCGTTCGGCGAGCCCGCGTTGGCGCCGAGGTAGGTCAGGTACGCCATCGCGGCGATCGTGAAGATGCCGGCCGTCATGGCGATCGGGCGCCGCTCGGGCCGCCGCTCGGGCGAGCGGTCGACGAACGGCAGCAGGATGATCAGGATCATGCAGATCGTGGGGATCCCGATCGTGGCCAGCGGCGTCAGGTCCGGCGGCTTGATGACGCGCAGCAGCTCGAACAGGAAGAAGAAGTACCACTCCGGCCGCGGCACGTAGGTCGTCGTCGTCGGGTCCGCCTTCGGCCCCAGCTCGGCGCCGAACAGGATCGACAGGAAGGCGATCAGCAGGACGACGATCGCCGCCATGATGCTGTCCTTGGCGACCGCGTAGGGGAAGAACGGCTTCCCCTTGGCCTTCAGGAGCGCGTACTCGCGGAGGTATTGCTCCTTCTCGGCCTGGTTCATCTCAGACCTCGTCCTCGCGCAGCCTCTCGTCGACGTCGGCCTTCATCCACGGCGGCGCCGTGGTCCCGAGCCGGGTCACGAGATAGATGTGGGCGCCGATCAGGGCTGCGATCAGGCCGGGCACGAGCAGCATATGGATCGAGTAGAAGCGCGCCAGCGTCGTCGCACCGAACTCCGCGCCTCCGCGCAGGAAGTCGCCCAGGAAAGGCCCCACGATCGGGCCCGAGGCCGTGATGTTGGCCGCCACGATGGTGGCCCAGTAGGAGCGCTGGTCGAACGGCAGCAGGTAGCCGGTCAGCGACATCACGAAGGTCAGGACCAGCAGGACGAAGCCGATGATCCAGTTCAGCTCGCGCGGGTACTTGTAGGCGCCGAAGAAGAACACGCGCCCCATGTGCAGGAAGATGAGGATGACCATCATGGTCGACCCCCACTTGTGCATCCCGCGCACGAACTCGCCGAGGAAGATCTCGTTCGTGATCCGGCGCGTGGACTCGTAGGCGTCGGTGACCGACGGCGTGTAGTACATGGCCAGGAACACGCCGGTGACCGCTTGCGAGAGGAAGGCGAACATCGTCGCCGACCCCAGCGTGTAGAACCAGTTGGTGCCCTTGGGCACCTTGCGGAACATCACCCACCGCAGGGCGCCCGACAGCGACGTGCGCTCGTCGATCCAGTCGACGGCATGGATCGCGGTCTCCTTGCCCTGGTCCATGGGCTTGACGTCCTCGACCTCGCCGGGACGGCGCGGCTTGGGCTGGAGCGCGGAGGGCAGCGGTGGGAGCGGGAGCCTGGGCATCAGTCGAGCTTGGGCGTGGAGAAGCGGCCCGGGTAGAGGTACTGGCCGATGCCGTCGAGATCCTGCGCGGGATCGCGGTAGCTGGGGAAGCGCTCGAACGTGGAGTTGACCGAGTAGCGCGGCCCGATCTCCACCTGGTCGCCCTCGACGCGCGTGTAGAAGCGGTCGAGCGGGCGCACCGGGGGACCGCCGGTCACGCTCCCCGTGAAGTCGTAGACGCCGCCGTGGCACGGGCAGATGAAGCGCGCCGAGGCCTCGACGTAGCGGACCGGGCAGCCGAGGTGCATGCAGCGGGTCGAGATCGCGATGAAGTCGCCGCCGCCGGGGATCTCCGGGTCCTTGGCGCCGTCGATGTCCGGGTTGTAGGCGCGCACGTAGACCGTGGTCTTGCCGACCTCGCCGATCCCCTGCACCGTCGTGATCACCTTCGGCACGTAGGTGTCGTCCGGGAAGTCCTCCGGCGCCCCGACCGCCTCCCATGACACGGGCGGGCGCTCGAAGAGCGCCGAGCCCACCGCGAAGCCGAGCGCGGGCAGCGTGAAGGTCAGGACGGCGATGCCGCCGCCGGCATGGACGGCCAAGGACATCGCACGCCGGCGCGTGACGGTCTCGCCCTCGAACGAGCCGGGCATCTTCCGGTCCGCCGTGTACTTAGGCGCGGGGGGTTTGCGACGAGCCTGGGGCACGCGGGGCGAAGATTATCGACCGGCTACTGGCGAGGGGCCCGCCACGCGGCCTTGGCGGCCTCGTGGTCCGGTCCGGGACCGTCACCGACCGCGCGCACGCCCGCATCCCACACCGCCGCGGCCCGCTCGGGGTCGCCCTCGGCGTGCGCCTGGGCCGCCAGCGAGATCACGTCCGCCAGCTCCGCGACGGCGTCGACGTCGCCCAGCTCGGCCAGGCGCGCGAGCCCGAGGGCGTACAGGCGATCGCCCGCCAGCAGCGACAGATCGGGGTCCTCGGGCCGCACGACGCGGCCGCTCTCGTAGTGCAGGAGATATCCCTCGTGGATCGCCTCCACCAGCAGCGCGTAGTCGTCCTCGCGGCCCTCGGCGCGGCGGCCCGCCGCGGCCACGGCGCCGTAGTGGCCGTCCTCGGAGGCGGTCGCGACCGAGCCGGCGAGCAGCCCGCCGTGCTCGCGCACCTCGCGGGCCAGCCGCTCCAGACTCATGCGACTTCAGCGAACGCCGCCGCCGCGGCCTCGACGGTGCGGGTCACGTGCTCGGGCGTGTGGGCGAGCGACGGGAACCAGGCCTCGAACTGCGACGGTGGCGGGTAGACGCCGCGCGCCAGCAGGGCGCGGCACCACGCGCCGTAGGCCTCGGCGTCGCAGGCCGCGGCGCCGGCGTAGTCGGTCGGCGGCTCCTCCGAGAAGAAGACCGTCAGCAGGCCGGTCGTGTGGACCACCGACACCGGACGGTCTCCCGCCGCCTCGCGCAGGCCGTCGGCCAGGGCCTCGGTGGTCGCGGAGAGCGCCAGGTAGGCCTCCTCGTCGAGCCGTTCGAGCGTGGCGCGCCCCGCCGCGACCGCCAGCGGATTGCCGCTCAGGGTGCCCGCCTGGTAGACGTCGCCCGCCGGGGCGATCCGGCCCATCAGCGCCTCCGAGCCGCCGTAGGCCGCCGCCGGCAGCCCGCCGCCCAGCACCTTGCCCATGACCGTGAGGTCCGGCAGGACGCCGGTCAGCTCCTGGGCGCCGCCGGGCGCGATGCGGAAGCCGGTGATCACCTCGTCGAAGATCAGCAGCGCGTCGGTGCACAGCTCGCGCAGCAGCTCGAGGTAGTGGCAGCGCGGCGGCACGAGGCCCATGTTGGCCGCGTACGGCTCGACGATCGCCGCCGCGAGCTCGTGCTCCGCGAACGCCTTGCGCAGGGCGTCCTCGTCGTTCCACGGCACCACTACCGTCTGGGCGGCGGCCGCCGCCGGTACGCCCGGCGAGGCCGGGATGCCCTGCGTGGCCAGGCCGGAGCCGGCGTCGGCCAGCAGGCCGTCGACGTGGCCGTGATAGGCGCCGGAGAACTTGAGCACCTTGTCGCGGCCAGTGGCGGCGCGCGCGAGCCTCAGCGCGCTCATGGTCGCCTCGGTGCCCGAGGAGGTCATCCGCAGCATGTCAACCGCCGGCATGCGCGCGCACACGAGCTCGGCGAGGTCGACCTCGCCCGCGGTGGGCGCGCCGAAGGTGGTCCCGCGCGCGGCCGCGTCGATCACCGCCTCCACCACGTCCGGGTGGGCGTGCCCGAGGATCAGCGGGCCCCAGGAACAGACGTAGTCGACGTAGTTGTTGCCGTCCACGTCGAAGATCTCGGCGCCCTCGGCGCGCTCGATGAAGAGCGGCTCGCGGCCGATCGAGCGCATGGCGCGGACCGGCGAGTTGACCCCGCCGGGGAGCACGTGGGCCGCCCTGCGGTACAGCTCGGCCGAGCGGACGTCCGACAGCGAGGTGGTCAGGCCCGCTCCTCCTCCCACCGCGCGAAGTCGTCGGTGAAGTAGAGCATCCGGACCTTCTTGAACTCGGTCGACGAGTAGAGCGTGGCGCGCTCGCCGATGCCGGTGTCCTCGGCGATCGCGTCGAGGACCGCGTCGCACTCCTCCTTCGAGCGCCCGTGCGCCATCGTGAAGACCGAGTACGGCCAGTCGGCGTAGGTCGGGCGCTGGTAGCAGTGCGAGATGCCCCGGAAGGCGGCCATCCGCTTGCCGGTCTCCAGGATCCGCTCCTCGGGCACCTTCCAGACGCCCATGCCGTTGGCCGAGAAGCCCGCCCGCCGGTGGTAGAGGATCGCCGCGACGCGCCGCAGGCCGGCGCGCTCGCGCAGCGACTCCAGCCGGTCCAGGACCTCGTCCTGGGAGGCGCCCAGCCGCTCCGCGGCGGGTGCGTAGGGCTCGGGGATCACCGGCATCGGGCCCTGCGTGGCGCGGATCGTCGCGATGTCCTCGTCGGACAGCTCGATCGGGTCGAGCTCGTGCGGCTCGACGGCCTCGCCGGCCGTGCTCAGCGCGTCAGTGCCCTGCTCCATCTCGAGGTCCATGCGGATCTTGAACAGCTTCAACGTCGGCAGCTGCCGGATCGACTGCGCGCCGGTCTCGGCGGCCAGCACGTCCAGCGTGCCCTGGAGCCCCAGTCTCGTACCTGGCTCGACGGCAATGGTGAACCAGAGGTTGAAGTCGTGGTTGCGCAGGTAGTTGTGCGTGACGCCCGGGTGCGAGTTGATGATCTTCGCGGCGCGGTGCGGGTGCTCGGCGTCGACCTTGGCGGCCACCAGCATCGACTGGTAGCCGAGCGCGCGCGTGTCGAAGATCGGCGTGATCTCGCGGATGATGCGCTTGTCGAGCAGCCGCTGGACGCGCTCCATCACCTCGTCGGCGGGCAGCCCGGCGAGGCCGGCGACGTGCTCGAACGGGCGGCGGGTGAGCGCGAAGCTGCCCTGCATCAGGTTCAGCAGCTTCTTGTCCGCCTCGTCGAGCGGAATGGCGGCGCCGTCCCGGCGCGAGCGGAGCTTCAGCGAAGCCATCGGGCGACGTCCTTGGCGTGGTAGGTGATGACGATGTCGGCTCCGGCGCGGCGGATGCCGGTGAGCGCCTCGAGCACGGCGGCGCGCTCGTCGAGCAGGCCCTGGGCGACGGCCGCCTTGATCATGGCGTACTCGCCACTTACGTTGTAAGCCGCTACTGGCAGGTCGGTCGCCTCGCGCACGCGCCGGATCACGTCCAGGTACGGGAGCGCGGGCTTGACCATCACGACGTCGGCGCCCTCGGCGGCGTCGAGCGCCACCTCGCGGAGCGCCTCGCGCGCGTTGGCGGGGTCCATCTGGTAGCCACGGCGGTCGCCGCGTTGCGGCGCGGAGTCGGCAGCCTCGCGGAACGGGCCGTAGAAGGCGGAGGCGAACTTCGCGCTGTAGGCGATGATCGGCGTCTCGGACAGGCCGTGGTCGTCGAGCGCCGCCCGCAGGGCGCCCACGCGGCCGTCCATCATGTCGCTGGGCGCGACGGCGTCGGCGCCGGCCTCGGCCTGCGACACCGCCGTCCGCGCGAGCAGCTCGAGCGTCTGGTCGTTGTCGACGACGCCGTCCGGCCGCAACACGCCGCAGTGGCCGTGGCTCGTGTACTCGCACAGGCACAGGTCGGTGATGACCAGCAGATCGGGATGGGCGGCCTTGATCGCCCGCGTGGCAAGCTGGATCACGCCCTCGTCGTCCCAGGCCCCGGAGCCCTGCTCGTCCTTGTCGGCGGGCAGTCCGAAGAGCAGCACGCCGGGGATGCCGAGCTCGGCGGCGATGCCAGCCTCCTCGACGGCGCCGTCGATCGAGAGATGGTCGACGCCGGGCATCGACGCGATCGGCGTCCGCCGCTCCCCGCCGGCCACCACGAACATCGGGTAGATCAGGTGCTCGACCGACAGCTCGGTCTCGCGCACGAGGCCGCGCAGCAGGCCGGTGCGGCGCAGCCGCCGGAGTCTGGTCGCCGGGAACACACGCCCGAGTCTAGGCGAACCGCCGCAGCGCGATCCGCGCTACTACGCCGTATACGAGCGCCAGCGCCAGAAGATGGAGCAGTGGCACGAGCAGCTCGCCGCCGCTGATCGCGCGGTCGAGCGCCTCCAGGGCCGGGTCGAACGGGAACAGCGCCGAGACGACCCGTATGGCGTCGTAGAGCGTCGGCGCCACGCTGCCCGACGGCACGAGGGCAAGGAACACGATCGGCAGGGCCAGCAGGATCGCCAGCAGCGTCGCCACGCGAACCTCGCGCGCCAGCCCACCGATCGCCACGCCCATCGCCGCGAAGCCGAGCGCCCCGCCCGCCAGCGCGGCCACCCAGGCCGGGAGACGGTTCCAGTCGAGTCCGACGAAGGCGGCCAGCCCGAACAGCATCAGCAGCGTGACCGCCACCGCGCAGAGAGCGCTCAGCACGACCTTCTCGGTCAGCAGCGCGGTGCGCGAGACCAGCCCGCGCACGAGCCGCCCGAACGCCTGCTCCTCGCGCTCGAGCGCCAGCAGGCCGGCGGCCAGCAGCAGCGTGACGAACATCAGCGAGACGGTGACGGCGAGCGCGACGGCGAACGCGTCGAGCGGCGTGCGGTCGCCCTCCACGACGGTCTGCTTCACGTTCACGGGCGAGCCGA
Organism: uncultured Solirubrobacteraceae bacterium; assembly: GCA_963835525.1. GTDB lineage: Bacteria > Actinomycetota > Thermoleophilia > Solirubrobacterales > Solirubrobacteraceae > DASSUW01. Next base: position 382,631 of record CAWIFM010000003.1, on the reverse strand, counting down.
TCGAGGCCAGGATCGGCTGCGAGACGTCGAGGTTCTCCCCCGCCAGGCCGGCGAAGCGCGACACCTGCTCGAGCGCCGCCCGGTCCGGCGAGTCCTCGGGCAGCCCGTCGGCCACGCCGTCGATGATCGCCTTCGAGCGCTCGAGCCCGAGGATCTGGACGGCGCCGACGAGCGGCAGCGGGATCTCGCCTCCGCTGACGATCACGTCGATGTAGGTCGCCGCCTCGCGCAGCACGACCTCCGACAGCGCCGCGTTGGCCTCCGCCAGGCGCGACTCGATCGTCGCCTCGACGAAGCGGCGCTTCACCGGGTCCTCGGCGTTGTAGTAGACCTCGACGGTGGGCGGGTCGCCGCCGCCGAGGCCGAGCGTGGACCGCAGCCGCTCGGTGGCGTCCGGCGGGATGACGAGCGCGCCGAGCGCCTCGCCGTCGCGGACCTTCTGGATCGCCTTCTCGCGCGAGTCGACCTCGATCGGCTCGATCGACTCGAAGAGCCGGCCGGCGTAGTCGGCCACGTCGAGCGTGCTGCCGCCGACCTCGAAGGTGCTCTCGCCCGGCTCCACGAGGTTGGCGAACGCCACGCGCGGCTTCTCCGGCCCGCCGGAGAGCGCGAACCCGAACAGCACGGCGATGACGACCGGGTAGATCACGAGCAGCGCGACGAGCAGCGGCGAGCGGCGAAGGATCTGCAGGTCCTTGAGCAGCAGCCAGCGCACGTCAATGGCCGCGTTCGTGGAGGAAGCGGACGAAGGCGGCCTCGAAGTCGTGGTCGTCGCCGACCAGCTCCTCGGGCGCCCCGGTGAACAGCAGCTCGCCGTCGGCCAGGACGACCACGCGATCCGCGAAGCGCTCCGCCTCGCCGACGTCGTGGGTCGAGAACACCACGCTGGTGCCCAGGGCGCCGATGAACTCCCACAGCCGCTCGCGCTGACGGGGATCCAGTGAGGCCGAAGGCTCGTCGAGCAGCAGCACCGCCGGCTCGCCGAGCAGGCCGATGGCGATGTTCACGCGCTGCTTGTTGCCGCCCGAGAGCTTGCCGGTCTCGTCGCCCGCCCGGTCGGCGAGCGCCGTCTGCTCGAGCATGCCGCGCCACCGCGCGCTCGACGTCCGCCACCTTCTCCAGGCGCGCGAACAGGCGCAGGTTCTCGGCCACCGACAGCTTCGAGTAGAGCGCCGGCTGCTGCGGGACCCAGCCGACCCGCTCCGCCGTCACGGTTCCCGAGCTCGGCTTGAGCGCGCCGGCCAGGATCTGCAGCAGCGTGGTCTTGCCGGCGCCGTTCGGGCCGATGACGGCGACGCGCTCACCCTCGGCGACCTCGAACGAGACGCCGCGCAGCGCCTCGCGGTCGCCGTAGCGCTTGGAGATCCCGTCGGCGCGCACTACGTCGGCGCGCTCGAGGCCGCGGCCGCCTCGGCGTCGCGGGCGCCGAGCTCGGTGCCGCAGGCCGGGCACTCGATCGCCGTCTCGGGGCAGGGCGCGCCGCATTCGGGGCAGATCCTCGCCGGCGGGTCGGTGGCCGACTGCAGGTCCCAGCGGTCGAAGCGGTAGTGGCGCCGGAAGTAGTCGAAGCTCTCGCGCAGGGTCGCCGCGATCGGCAGCGAGATGAAGGCGCCGATGAAGCCGTAGAGCTGGCCGCCCAGGAGGAGCGCGAAGATCACCAGCAGCGGGTTGATGCGCAGCGCCTGCGAGAAGACGGTCGGCGCCACGATGTGGCCCTCGATCTGCTGCAGCGCGGTGAAGGCGATCGTCAGCCACAGGGCGTCGAGCGGCTCGCCGCTGAACAGCGCGATCAGCACGGGTGGCATCGCGCCGATCGCCGGGCCGACGTACGGGATCAGCTCGGCCACCGCGAACCAGGCGCCGAAGAAGAGGGCGTACGTCTTGCCGTCCGGGAAGATGCCCAGCGAGCCCAGCACCCACAGCAGCAGACCCGCGCTGGTGCCCATGATCAGCGAGAAGAGGAGCTGCCCGCGGACGTAGCCGAACACGGCGCGCTGCACCCGGGTCGGGTAGTCGTCGCCGGGAGCGCTCGGGACGAAGGTCCGGATCCAGGCGCCGATGCGCTCCCCGTAGAGCAGCATGTAGACGCTGATCACGATGATCAGGATCAGCGCCAGCGAGGCCTCGACCAGCGTCCGCAGCGCGTCCTGGGTGAAGGTGACGAGCTCGCCCGAACCCTCCGTCAGGTTGCGGCCGAGCGTTCCGAGCGCCGTCTGGCCCTCCTCGGCGATCTGCACGTTGATCCCGTTGTCGTCGAGCCACTCCTGGACGTCGGCGAGCGACGCGTTGGCGTCGTCGACGTACTGGGGCACGTTGTCCCGGAAGGCCGTCACCTGGTCGGCGATCGGGCTGGCGAGCAGGAAGCCGAGCGCGGTCACGGACGCGACGAGGGCGCCCATCACGATCAGCACGGCAATGCCGCGCGGCACGTGCTGCCGCCGCAGGAGCCCGACGAACGGGTTCAGCAGCAGCGCGACGATGCCGCCGATGATGAACAGCAGCAGGATCGGCCCCGCCGCGTTGAGGATCGCCCACAGGCCGAGGACGGCCAGCGGCAGCAAGACGAGCTGGACCCACCGTGGGACTGGGATGCGCTCGTCCATACGGTCATGCTACGTCGCCTGTGACTTCGATCCTCTTCATCGGTGACGTCGTGGCGAAGGCGGGCCGGCGCGTCGTGAAAGACCTCCTGCCGGGGCTGCGCGACGAGCTCGAGCTCAACTTCGTGGTCGCCAACGGCGAGAACGCCGCCGGCGGCATCGGCATCACGCCGAAGGAGGCCGAGGAGCTGTTCGGCGCCGGCGTCGACGTCATCACGCTCGGCAACCACACCTACCGCCACCGCGAGGTCTGGCCGTACCTGGACCAGCAGCCCAACATCCTGCGGCCGGCCAACTTCCTGCCCACCCAGCCCGGCCACGGCACCACGGTGGTCGAGCGCGAGGGCCGCTCGCTCGGCGTCGTCAACCTCAGCGGCAACCTCTACATGCAGGCCGGCTCGCCCGCCCTGGTGACGATCGACGACGCCCTGCGCGAGGTGTCAGACGCCGACCTCGTGCTGGTCGACATGCACGCCGAGGCGACGAGCGAGAAGGTCGCGCTCGGCTGGCACCTCGACGGCCGCGTGACCGCCGTGGTCGGCACGCACACGCACGTGCCCACCGCCGACGCCCGCGTGCTCCCCGGCGGCACCGCGTACATCACCGACGTCGGCATGACCGGCGCCCGCGGCGGCGTGATCGGCGTGCGCCGCGAGCAGTCGATCGCCGTCATGCGCAGCCACATGCCGCAGCGCTACGACGCCGCCGACGAGGATCCGTGGCTGAACGCCGTGCTGATCCGCGCCAACGGCCGCAGCGCCGAGGCGATCGAGCAGGTGCTCAGACCTGGAAGTGGTCCGTGATCATCGGGACGATGTCGCGCAGGGCCCACTGCTCGCGCTCGTCGGCCGAGTCGGGCCCCGTGCCGCACCAGATCAGCGAGCCGAGCGAGTCGTTGGCGTGCAGCGAGCCGTGCGAGCCGCCGCCGACGTGGTGGGCGCCGCCCCAGTCCAGGAACTCGTAGCCGGGCTTGGCCGAGGCGAGCACCTCGCCCGAGGTGCGTGCCCGCAGCGCAGACCACGCGCGCGCGAGCGCGTCCGGGTACGTGGCGGAGGCGACCCGTCCCTCACGGACGCTCATCCCGATCAGGTCGAGGTCGCCCTCGACGTGCCAGCGCCCGCCGCGTGCGTCGTCGAGGTGGCCGCCGGGGGCGAAGCGGATCTCGCGGTCCTCGCCGCCGCGCGCGGCCGCGGATCGCCGCCTCGCCGTCCGGGTGGTCGGTCATCCGCAGCACGAGGTCGACGCCGTCGAGCGCGAGCAGCGTCCGCTCGATCCGCGGTACGAGCTGCGCCCGCTTGTCGCGGTCGAGCACGTACACCTGGGCGGCGCGCGAGTTCGGGCACAGCGCGATCTCGGCGTCGTCGGAGCGCACCCGCGCCGCCGGCAGCACGCCGAACCCGTCGAAGGCGCGGAAGAGGTCGGTCTCGTTGTCCACGCGCGACTGGGAGTGGTCCGAGCAGACGATGACCGCGTGCTGCTCGAGGAAGTCGTCCGCCCCGCCCGCCGCGTCGACCAGCCGCTCGATCTGGCGGTCGGCGGCGGCCAGCGACTCGACCTGGGCGAACGGCCCGTTCTTGTGCGAGTGGGTGTCGTTGTCCGGCAGCGAGAGCAGCAGGAAGTCGAAGAGGTCGTTCTCGACCAGGAACTCGCCGACACAGCCCGAGTGCTGGTCGCGGATGCCCGGCAGCCCCATCTGCGACCGGCACGGCGTGCGCCGCGAGGCGAAGAGATCGGCGTAGAAGAGCTCCTTCGGCCCGTAGACCGCGTGGCGGAACACGGTCGAGGCGATGCGGGTGAGCGCCGTGTCGCCGGACACCTCGTGGCGGTGCCGGCCGCGGTACATCAGGTACGTCGTGCCGGCCGTGCGGACCTCGGCGTCGTCGAGCCGCTCGAACACCGTCTCGACGTCGCTCGAGAGATGCTCGAGGTTCATGTTGTAGATGGTGTCGGTGAGCGACTGCCGCAGCCCGAAGGACTGCGACGCCTTGAAGCTCGTGCCGTACTCGATGTAGCGCCCCTCCTGGCGGTGGTACCAGTTCATGCCCGGGATCTCGTGCTCCTCCGGGCCGGTGCCGGTGGCGATCGAGGCAGCGCACACGGGCGTGACCGACGGGAAGGCGGCGACGCAGTCGTCGACGTGCTGGCCCTCCTCGAGCAGAAGCTTGAGGATCGGCGCGCGGCCGCCCGCCACGGCCCGCTCGAGCATCGCGGGCTTCATGGCGTCGATGACGACGAGGATGAGCTTCTTGCTCACCGCAGGATTCTGAGCCCCGCGTACTTCTCGCCGGCGCGGCGGCGCCCGCCGGCGAGCAGCCAGGCGAGCCCGGCGATGACGAGGATCGCGAGGGGCGGGAAGAGCACCGAGGCGCCGGCGGCGGCCAGCGCCGAGCCTTCGCCGTAGAGCGGCAGCACCGACTGGGCATCGGTGTCGAGCCGGCGGCGCACGCGGATGAACAGCGAGCGGGCGGCGAAGAAGCCGAGGGCCGCCGCGGCGGTCCCGGCCACGATGCCGGGGGCGATGACGTAGTCGTGGTCGGCCAGCGAGGCAGCCCCCTGCAGCGCGCCCAGGATCAGCGCGAGCATCAGCAGCGCGTACATGATCGGCCCGGCGTCCACGTCCGTCCGGCGGCGGGCGACGAGCTCGAGCAGCATCACCAGCACCAGCACGGCGAGCAGGAACGGCCACTCCTCCAGGAACGCGAAGGAGGTGCCCTCGAAGTCGATGCCGAGGTCGGCCGAGGCGAGCGCTCCCACCAGGAGCACCGGCAGGAACGGACGGATGCCGATCGCGGCGGCGATCCCGGCGCCCTGCAGGAGGTCGAGCACGAATTCCACTTGCGGCGTGCGACGATAGCGGGCGAATGGGGCGAGACGAGACACCGAAGCGCTCGGGTGCGCGGGACCTCGAGCGCTACGCGGGACTGTTCTCGCAGCGCACGCAGGCGATGAAGTCCTCGGCGATGCGCGACCTGATGGCCGTCACCGCGCGGCCGGAGATCATCTCGCTGGCCGGCGGCCTGCCGGACACCTCGACCTTCCCGGCCGAGGACTTCGCCGCGCTGATGGCGCGCGTCGCGGTCGACTCCTCGGCGAAGGCGCTCCAGTACGGGCCGACCGAGGGCCTGGACGAGGTCAAGGAGTGCATCGTGCAGGTGATGGCCGCCGAGGGCATGGAGGTCGAGACCGAGGACCTGCTCATCACCACCGGCGGCCAGCAGGTGATCGACCTCGTCTGCAAGACGCTGATCGACCCCGGCGACGTGGTGATCGCCGAGGCACCCACATACCCCGGGGCGGTACCCGTCTTCATCTCCTACCAGGCCGACGTGGTGCAGATCGAGATGGACGACCACGGCATGCGGATCGACGTGCTGAAGGCCGAGCTCGAGCGGCTCGACCGCGAGGGCCGCGTCCCGAAGTTCATCTACACGGTGCCGTCGTTCCAGAACCCGGCCGGCGTGACGCTGTCGCTGGAGCGCCGGCGCGAGCTGGTCCGGCTGGCGCACGAGCGCGAGCTGCTCGTGCTGGAGGACAACCCGTACGGGCTGCTGCGCTACGAGGGCGAGCCGCTCCCGACCCTCTACTCGCTCGACCGCGGCGAGTACGTGATCTACCTCGGCACGTTCTCGAAGATCCTCTCGCCCGGCCTGCGGCTGGGCTGGACCGCCGCCCCCCGGCCGGTGCTCGAGAAGCTCAACCTCGGCAAGGGCGGCGTCGACCTCTGCTCGGCGACGCTGTCGCAGCTGTTCGTTTCGACCTACTTCGCGGAGCGCGACTGGCGCGCCTACCTGCGCACGCTGGTCGAGCTCTACCGGCGCCGGCGCGACGTGATGCTCGAGGCGCTGGGCCAGCACCTGCCGCCGGAGGCGACGTGGACGCAGCCGACCGGCGGCCTCTTCATCTGGGCGCGGCTGCCCGACTACATCGACACCACCGACCTGCTCGCGCGGGCGTTGCGCGAGAACGTGGCGTTCGTGCCGGGCCGCGCGGCCTACCTCGACGGCCGCGGCGGCTCCGAGATGCGGCTGAACTTCTCCGGCGTGGGCGACGACGACATCCGCGAGGGCGTGCGGCGCATCGGCAAGGTCGTGCGCGAGCAGGTCGACCTCTACTCGACGTTGACGGGTGCGAAGCCGGCGCCGGCGCCGCCCGAGAACGTGGTCGAGCTGCGGAGGCGGGCGGGATGAGGGTCGCCGTGCTCAAGGGCGGCCGGTCGCTCGAGCGCAACGTCTCGCTGCGGTCGGGCGCACGCGTGGAGGACGCGCTGCACAAGCTCGGGCACGAGGTGGTGCCGATCGACGTCGGCGCCGACCTGGTGGACCGGCTCGTGGAGGTGGCGCCGGACGTCGCCTTCGTCGCCCTGCACGGCCGCGGCGGCGAGGACGGCACGGTGCAGGAGCTGCTGGAGCTGGTCGGCGTCCCCTACACCGCCTCCGGCCCCTCGGCGTGCATCCGCTGCATGGACAAGGTGGTGGCCAAGCACGAGCTGCGCGCCGCCGGGCTGCCGACGCCCGACTTCTACGCCTTCAGCCACGCGGCCTTCGAGGAGCTGGGCGCCGCGCGCGCCCTGCCGGCGCTGGAGGAGCGGCTCGACTTCCCGATCGTGGTCAAACCCGCCGCCCAGGGCTCGGCGCTGGGGATCAAGTTCGCGCGCACGGCGGCCGACGTGCCGGGCGCGATCGTGGCCGCCTTCTCCTACGACACCAAGGTGCTGCTCGAGCGGTACGTCGACGGCCGCGACCTCGCGGTGTCGGTGCTCGACGGCGAGGCGCTGCCCGTCGTCGAGGCGGTCCCGCAGGAGGAGGACTTCTACGACTTCGAGGCGCGCTACGAGATCGGCCGCACCGCCTTCATCTGCCCGGCGCTGATCGGCGACGAGACGACGGCCCGGGCGCAGGAGCTGGCGCTCGCCGCCTACCGGACGCTCGGCTGCCGGGGCTTCGCGCGCGTCGACCTCATGCTCGACGGCGCGGGCGAGCTGACGCTGCTCGAGATCAACGCCATCCCGGGCCTGACCGACACCTCGCTGCTGCCGCTGGCCGCCGAGGCGGCCGGCATCCCCTTCGACGAGCTGATCGCGCGGATCGTCGATCTCGCGGTGGCGCGGACGCCCGCCTGAGCCCGGGGACTACTCCTCGCCCTTGAAGTCCTCGGGCGTGACCTGGTCGAGGAACTCCTTGAACTTGTCCACGACCTCCTCGGTGTCCTCGACCTCGTGCTCGAACTCGATCGCCGACTCGGCGATCACGTCCTCGGCGGCGAAGATCGGGGCGCCGGAGCGCACCGCGAGGGCGAGCGCGTCGGACGGCCGGGAGTCGATCTCCACCTCGCGGCCGTTCACCGCGAGCGTGATCGACGCGTAGAAGGTGTTCTCCCGCAGCTCGGTCACCGAGACGCGGGTGCAGGCCACCTCGAGCTCGCCGAGCATGTCGAACAGCAGGTCGTGCGTCATCGGCCGCGGCGTGGAGGCGCCCTGCAACTTCATCAGGATCGCCGCCGCTTCCGGATGCCCGATCCAGATCGGCAGGAATTTGTTCGTGTCGACAGCCTTGAGCAGCACGATCGGCTGCTTGCCGACCATGTCGAAGCTCACGCCGTAGATGACCATCTCCTGCAACGAGGCGCTCCTCGATAGGGGCCGTGACGGCGAAGTCTAGCGGTCCCCACCCCCGCTCCGAGGGCCCTCCATTAGGCCGCATGAGCGGCCGAAATCGCGGGTGCTGGAGACCGATCTCGGGCTGGCCTCGGTCGGCGTCGGTGATGAGCAGCGGGTTCGACTCTGCCAGTCGATCGAGGACCGATGCAGTGGACGTCTGCTGCATCTCGGCAAGCTCGCCTGGGGTCACGCCGACCAGCTCGTAGAACTCGAAGCTCCCGTTCGGGCTGCGGGTCCAGACGGGAAGTGACGGGTCGGAGACGAACGCGACGGCCTCCATCGCGCAGCTTGCATCGCCGGTTATCGGCCCGCCGACCTGAAGGCGATGGCCGACCGCGAAGTCGGTGCCTCCGATCGCCGTGGCCGCCACGGTGGCGAGGAGCTCGAACGCCCAGTCCGGAGGTCGATCCTCCGCGCGTCGCGCCACGCGCATCGTGAGCTCGTAGCCGAAGCCGCTGATCTCGGGGATGTCGAGCTCCTTGGCCCACAGCTCGGTGAGACCGTAGGTGACGAAATGCCAGTGGTCGGCCTCCGGATAGGCGCTCACCCCCTGCAGCGGCGAGCCGAGGTGGACGCCGGGAACCAATGCCCGGTGAACCCGCTCGACGTCCCCGTGGACGCGCTTCATCGCCGCGTCGATCGCATCCCATCCCGGGGCGGGTGCGTCATCCGGCGTCGAGGGCTTGCGCTTGCGTTTGAACAGGCTCATGCGTGCACCGCATGGAAAAGGCCGCTGTGGAGCGGCCTTTGCGAGTGGGCGATCCAGGACTCGAACCTGGGACCTCTTCCTTATCAGAGAAGCGCTCTAACCGACTGAGCTAATCGCCCGCGCGGCGGCCAATCATAGCGGCGGGGTGGGCACGCGTCAGGCCGGTTCGAGCGTGCCCAGGCGCTCCGCCAGCGCCTCCGCGGCGCCCGGGTCCGTGAGCTCGAGGACGACGCGATAGCCGTCGCCGCGCGGTGCGACCCGGACCTCGGTGCCGAGCGCGCGGCCGAGCGCGTCGCCCAGGCGGCGGGCCGCCTCGACCTGGTCCGGGTGGGCCGCTTCGGCGGTCTCCGTGGCGGCGCGGCGCGGACCTGTGCGGCGCCCGGTGTCGCGGGCGCGCGCCTCGGTCTGGCGGACGCTCCAGCCCTCCTGGACGGCGGCCCGCGCGAGGCTGCGGCGCGTGTCGTGGTCGGAGGCGGTCAGCAGGGCGCGGCCGTGGCCCTCGGTCAGGTGGCCGGCGGCCAGCAGCTCGAGCACCTCGTCGGGCAGGTCGAGCAGCCGCAGGAGGTTCGAGACCGCCACGCGCGAGCGGCCGACGCGGCGGCCGACGTCCTCCCGCGTGAGGCCGAGCTCCTCGACCAGCAGCGCGCAGGCGCGCGCCTCCTCGACCGGGTTGAGGTCCTCGCGCGCCATGTTCTCGATCAGCGCGAGCTCGAGCGACTCGGTGTCGTCGTGCGGGCGCACGAGCGCGGGCACCGTCTCGAAGTCGGCGAGCTGGGCGGCGCGCCAGCGGCGCTCGCCGGCGATCAGCTCGTACGTCCCGCCCGCCACGGGCCGCAGCAGGACCGGCTGGAGCACGCCGCGCTCGCGCAGCGAGTCGGCGAGCTGGACCAGCGCGCCCTCGTCGAAGCCGCGCCGTGGCTGGCGCGGGTTGGGCGCGATCAGGTCGACCGGGATCTCACGCAGCTCGCTCTCGGGCGCGGCGCCGTTCTCGTGCGTGGGGGCCAGCAGCGCCGACAGCCCGCGGCCCATGCCTCGCTCAGCCACGGGATGCCACCTCCTTGGCCAGCGCGAAGTAGGCCTCCGAGCCGGCGCAGTACGGGTCGTGATGGATGACGGGCCGGCCGAAGCTCGGAGCCTCGCCGAGCCGGATGTTGCGCGGGATGACGGTGTCGAACACCAGCGCCGGGAAGTGCCGGCGGACCTCGCGCTCGACGTCCTGGGCCAGCTTGGTGCGGCCGTCGTGCATGGTCAGGAGCATCCCGGCCACCGTCAACCTCGGGTTGAGCTCACGTTGCACGAGCGACAAGGTGTCGAGCAGCCCTGCCAGGCCCTCGAGCGCGAAGTACTCGGTCTGCACGGGGACGATCACGCGGTCGGCCGCCACCAGCGCATTCACGGTCAGCGGGCCGAGCGACGGCGGGCAGTCGAGCAGCGTGTAGGCGAAGCGCTCGCGCGCGCCCGCGAGCGCGTCGCGCAGGCGGGTCTCAGAGCCCGGCAGCCGCGGCAGCTCCATCGTGGCGCCGGCGAGGTCGGGCGTGGACGCGAGCAGCGAGAGGTGGTCGATCGCGGTCGGCCGCACGGCGTCCAGGGCCGCGATCTCTCCTCCGAGGACGCCATACAGCCCGGGCGCGCCGTTGCGCTCGATGCCGAGGCCGGTGGTGGCGTTGCCCTGGGGGTCGACGTCGACCAGCAGCGTGTCGTATCCGGCCTCGGCGATGCAGGCCGCGACGTTGACCGCAGTGGTGGTCTTCCCGACCCCGCCCTTCTGGTTGGCGATGGCGTAGACGATGCCCATGGCGACCCTCGACGCTAGCGGGGCGTCCGGCGGACCAAAGGGCGCTTGAGCGCCATTCCCGCTCTCCGCGGGAATCGCTCGGGGGTCGGGGCGACCTTCCGGTAGAGGTGGAGGGTTCGGCGCTCGGCGGCGGGATACGGGTCGACCGCGAGCACCTCGTCCGGCTCCAGCCCGAGCAGCGCCGCGGCGGTGGCGCCGTCGGCCGCCTCGTCCTCGTCGACGGAGCCCTTCCACGCCACCAGCACGCCGCCGTCTGCCAAGAGCGGCGCGGCGTACTCGCACAGCACGGGCAGCGCGGCCACGGCGCGCACGGTGACGACATCGTGCGTGTTCAGCCCGTCGGCCCACTCCTCCGCGCGCGCGTGAACCACTTCCGCGTTCTCGAGCCGGCTGGCGGCGATCGCCCGCTCGAGGTAGCGGCAGTGCCGGATCGCGCTCTCCACCAGCGCCACCCGTGCGTCGGGCAGCGCCGCGGCAAGCGCGAGGCCCGGCCAGCCCGCGCCGGAGCCGAGATCGGCGATCCGCTGCGCGTGGCGGACGGCGGGCAGATCGACGGCCACGAGCGAGTCGGCCACATGGCGGTCGGCCGCTGCGCCCGGATCCGACACCGTGGTCGGGGCGGTCGGATCCTCCGCCTGGAGCGCGAGGATGGCGTCCAGCGCCTCGAGCCCCGCGGGCGGGACGCCGTAGCGGCGGCCGAGCTCCTCGAGCCGCTTCACGCCGCCAGCGCAGCGCGGGCGCGCAGCCGCGCGATCGCCTCGGCGTAGTCGGCGGTCATGGCCGCCAGCCGCTCGTGGGCGTGGGCGTCGAGCTCGGGCGTGATGTGGCGCTCGAGCAGCGGCAGCAGGTCGCCGACGAGCGCCTCGCCGCGCGCCATCCACTGGAAGTAGTGGCGGCCGCCGTGGTGGTAGGGCCCGTAGAGCTTGGACCGCGGGAAGCGTGTCGTGAGCCAGCGCATCAGCGCCTCGTGACGCACGTGCATGCGCAGCGTCACCTGCGGCTGGCGCCCGTCGCCGCCGAAATGGCCTTCGCCGACCAGCAGGCCGACGACGATGCCCTCGTCATGCGGGTCCATGCGGGGAAGTGTATGTGTTTCACCGGGGAGAAAAACGTGAAACAACGTCAACCCCCGCATTGAGGGAGGCGCGGAGGGGTGCATAAGTCCCCAAAGAGCGCGCGATCCGTGGAGATCGGGGACTTATGCACCCCCGCCACCCCACCCAGCCGCAGTTGACGTTCCTAATCCCGCGGCGCGACGACGAGGTGCCGATTCGGCTCGGTCCCCTCGGAATACGTCTCGACGTCGTCGCGATCCTTCAGATGCTCGTGCACGACCTTGCGCTCGGTCGCGCTCATCGCATCCAGCGCCACCGGACGTCCCGAGCGGGCCGCGCGCGACGCGGCCTGGTCGGCCTGACGGTGCAGCATCTCCTCGCGCCGCTCGCGGTAGCCGGCGGCGTCGACCGTCACGCGCACGGCCGAATCCCGCCCCGCGTCGCGGTTGGCGATCTTGAAGGCGAGATGCTGCACGGCGTCGATCGTCTGGCCGTGGCGGCCGATGAACAGGCCCAGGTCGTCGCCCTCGAGCGTCGCCCGGATCCCGTCGTCGTTCTCCTCGATGGCCAGGTCGGCATCGAGCCCGAGCGCCTCGGTCACCTTGCCGAGCAGCTCCTCGATGCGGTCGGCGGCTTCGCTCATCGGCGCCTCCCCGAACGTTTCTTCTTGCGGCGCGGAGGCGCCGGCGGCGGTCCGCTCGGCTTACCCTTGGGCGGGTTGCCGTTCCCGCTCCCGGCCGTCGCGGTCGCGGGCGTACCACCCCCGCTGCCGCCTCGCAAGAGCTCTCCCAGTCCCATGCCGCCTTCCTGGCCCGGTGGCCTCATCGGTCCGAGCCGCTTCCGGATGATCGCCTGCTGCACGATCGTCCACAGGTTCGTGGTGATCCAGTAGACGAGCAGGCCCGCCGGGAAGTTGATGATGAAGATGACGAAGAAGAACGGCAGCGCCAGGAAGATCATCCGCTGCGTCCGGTCCGTCGTCGTCGACATCAGCAGCGTCGACAGCAGCTGCGAGCCGACGTAGAGGATGATCAGGACGATGAGGACGGTGCCTGTGGCCTTGTCCGTCAGGTCCGGGATGAAGAAGAAGCTGGCGTCGCCGCCCTCGCCGCACGGTTGCGGGTTCGCCGTCCCCGGCGGGTTGACCTCGGGACAGATGTCGAGCCGCAGGTCCTTCTGCAGCATGTAGAAGAGCGACAGGAAGACCGGGAGCTGCGCCAGGAGCGGGAGACAAGACGCGAACGGGTTGATCTTGTTCTCCCGGTAGAACTTCATCATCTCCTGGTTGAGCCGCTCCTTGTCGTGCTTGTAGCGGTCCTGGAGCTTCTTCATCTCGGGCGCGTGGGAGGCGAGCGCCTGCATCGACTTGAACTGCTTGAAGGTCAGCGGAAGGAGCGCGGCCCGGACGACCACGGTCATCGCGATGATCGACCAGCCCCAGCTCAGGCCGACGTCGTGGAACCAGAGCAGGATCTGCTCGAAGAAGTCGATCAGCGGCTGGAAGATGTTCGCGATCACGAGAGCTGTGAGTGTGACGCCCGGAAGAGGGTCTGCGCCGAGACGGGGTCATACCCGCCGTGGCTGAAGGGATTGCAGCGCAGCAGCCGCCAGGCCGCGAGCACGGAGCCGCGCAGTATGCCGTAGCTCTCGATCGCCTGCACGGCGTAGGCCGAGCACGTCGGGTGGTACTTGCAGCGGCGCGGGAAGAGCGGGGAGACGAAGCGCTGGTAGGCGCGGATCAGCGCGATCACACGGCCTCCCCCACGGCGTCGACGAGCTCCGCAAGCGCTGCGCGGATCCCCGACTCGCCCTCACGCTCGGTCAGGGCGAGCGACTCCGGGCGAGCGACGACGACGTAGTCCGAGCCGGCGGGCAGCCGCTGGGCCTCCTCCCAGAACGCCTCGCGCAGCACGCGCTTCACGCGCGTGCGATCGACGGCCCCGCCGACGCGGCGGCCGACCGACAGGCCGAGTCGCGGTCCCTCGTCGCTCTCCTCCTCGCGGGGGAACGCGTATAGGACCAGGTACCGGTTGCCCTTCGAGCGCCCTTGCCGGTAGACGCGTTCGAACTCGGCACTCCGCGACAGGCGGCGCCGCTTGGGGCCACGCTGCGCGCTCACGAGCTCAGACGGTCAGGCGCTTGCGGCCCTTGTCGCGGCGACGCTTGAGCACGAGGCGCCCCGCGCGCGTGCTCATGCGCGCACGAAATCCGTGGGTGCGGGCGCGCTTGCGCTTCTTGGGCTGGTAGGTGCGCTTCACGTTCAGGCTCCTTCGCCACGGGCCAGGGCGGCCCGCCAGGCAACGGCGCCACAGGATACCGAGAGCGGTTCGCACAGGCCTGCGCACACGCTGTACACACCCGTGCACAGACCCCTCGCGGGCGAACTTTCGCGATTTGCGAGGTCACTCCGAAACCCGGCGTTCCGCCCGCCGGGGCTTTGCTATGTTCGCGGCTCCGGGGCGCTGCGAGGCCCCCAGTCCCATCGTCCGAACCGCGACCTCTCCACCCGGAGGAGGCCCTTCCGCGCGCACGTGTCCGACGTCGACGTACAGCATGCCTGGGGGCGCATCCGCCAGGAGATGCGCCGGGCGGTCGGCGACTCCACGTGGCAGCTCTGGCTCGAGCCGCTCGTCGCGCGGCACATGGAGGACCACACACTGGTCATCGAGGCGCCGGCGGAGAGTCGCGCCTGGGTCGAGGCCAGCTTCGCGCGCCTGCTCGCCGCGTGCGCCAAGGCCGTGCTGGGGGCGGGCACGCGCATCAAGGTCGTCGCGCCCGGCACGCACGCGCCGGCACGCGCGCCCGCGCGTGTCTTCACCGGCGCCGAGCTGAACCCGCGGTACACGTTCGACCAGTTCGTCATCGGCGACGCCAACCGGCTCGCCCACGGCGCGGCGCTCGCCGTGGCCGAGATGCCCGGGCTCGCCTACAACCCGCTCTTCATCTGCGGGCCGCCCGGGCTCGGCAAGACCCACCTGCTCCACTCCATCGGCAACTACCTGGCCGAGCACGGCGACGGGCTCACCGTCCTCTACACGACGGTCGAGGCCTTCACGGACCAGTTCGTCGGCGCGCTCCACACCCACGCGCTCGAGGAGTTCAAGGCGGCCTACCGCGGCGTCGACGTCCTGCTCGTCGACGACGTCCAGTTCCTCCAGAGCAAGGCGCGGACCGAGCAGGAGTTCTTCCACACCTTCAACGCGCTCCACGGCGCCGGCGCCCAGCTCGTCCTCACGTCGGACCGCCTCCCGCGCGACCTCGACGCGCTCGAGGACCGGCTGCGCGAACGATTCGAGGCCGGCCTGGTGACCGACGTGCGGCCGCCCGACGCCGGCACGCGCCGCACCATCCTGCGCAAGCGGGTCCAGCAGGACGCGCTCGAGGGCATCGACCCGGACGCCGTCGACCTGATCGCCGAGCACGTCGACAGCAACATCCGCGCGCTCGAGGGCGCGCTGATCCGCGTCGTCGCCTACGGCTCGCTCACGGGGCGGCCGGTGACGGCGGAGCTGGCCTCCGAGGTCCTCGCCGGCCTCTATCCCGGCACGCGCGTGCACCGCTTCAGCGTCCGCGACATCCAACAGCACACCTGCGAGGCGTTCGGCCTCTCGATGGACGAGCTCCTGTCGACGAGCCGGGCGGCGCCGGTCGCCTGGCCACGACAGGTCGCCATGTACCTCGCGCGCGAGCTGACCGACCAGACGCTGCCCGCGATCGGCCGCGCCTTCGGTGGCCGCAACCACACCACGGTCATGCACGCCTGCCGCAGGACGGCCGAGCGCATGGCCAGCGATCCCGAGGCGTACGACACCGTTCGGCGCCTGACGACAGAGCTCGGCGGACGCCGGTGAGGTCCGGGGCACCTGAAAGACTCAGGGGTTCATGCACAGCCCTGTGTGCGCGCCGATTCCGCGGCGCAGCGCCGAATGCGCGAGCTGTGCACACCATCAACAGCCCCGATGACCATGAATACCGTTTCATCATCTTCATCGTGAATCAGAGGCGATCCCTTTCATGAAGCTCACAACCCGACGCGACGCCCTCTTCCACCAGCTCCAGACCGTCACCCGCGCAGCCTCCACCCGCAGCGCCGTGCAGGCGCTGTCGGGCGTGCAGCTCCAAGCGGCGAGCGACGGGATCGAGCTGCGCGCCACCGACATGGAGATCGGGCTCCGCGTGCCGCTCCAGGGCGAGGTCGTGCGCGAGGGCGCCGTCGTCCTGCCGGCGCGCCTGCTGGTCGACGTCGTGCGCGCCCTCCCGGCCGACGAGCTCACGCTCGAGCTGCGCGCCGCCGAGCAGGACGTCGAGCTCACGTCCGGCTCCGCGACCTTCCACATCCGCACCCTGCGGCTCGAGGACTTCCCGCCGCTGCCGGAGCCGGGCGGCGACGAGCAGCTCGACGTCCCGGGGCCCGCGCTCGTCGAGACGGTGCTGAAGGTCGCTCGCGCCGCGTCGCGGGACGAGACGCGCCCGGTGCTGACCGGCGTGCTGGTCTCGGCGACCGAGCAGGAGCTGCGGATGGCGGCGACCGACTCCTACCGCCTGGCCGTCAAGGACACGACGCTCGAGGCGCCGCTGTCGCGTTCCTTCGAGGCCAACGTGCCGGCCCGGGCGCTGCAGGAGCTGACCCGGATCGTCCAGCACGAGGGCGCGGACCGGATCGCCGTGTCCCTGCGCTCGAACCAGGTCGTCTTCGAGGCGGCGAGCGTGGTCCTGTCCTCGCGCCTGATCGACGGCCAGTTCCCGAACGTGCGCACCCTGCTGCCCGAGGCCTACGAGCACCAGCTGCAGCTGGCCGGGACCGAGATCGCCGACGTGGTGCGCCGCATCTCGCTGCTCGCGCAGAAGAACGCGCCGCTGCGGCTGAGCTTCTCCGAGGGCGAGCTGACGGTGTCGGCGCGCACGCCCGACGTGGGCGAGGCGCGCGAGACCGTGCCCGTACCGTTCCAGGGCGAGCCGCTGGAGATCGGGTTCAACCCCGAGTTCCTGCGCGACGGGCTCGAGGCGCTCGACGGCGGCGACCTGGTGCTGAAGCTCATCTCGCCGTTGCGCCCCGGCCTGATCGAGGCCGCCGACGGCAGCGGCTTCCAGTACCTGCTGATGCCCATCAGGCTCAACGTGTGAGGGTTACGCGGCTCACGCTGCGGGACTTCCGGTCCTACGAAGCGGCTGAGCTGCGGCCGGGGCCCGGCCTCACCGTCATCGCCGGCCGCAACGGGGCCGGCAAGACGAACCTGCTCGAGGGCCTGTACTTCGCGTGCACCGGACGGTCGTGCCGGACCGCCAACGAGCGCGAGGTGGTGCGCTTCGGCGCTCAGCTCACGCGGCTCGAGCTCGAGACCGAGGACGACCAGGGCCGCCACGAGGTGAGCGTCGGGTTCCAGCCCGGCGAAGCGAAGCGGCTGCGCGCCGACGGCGCGGCCGTCGAGCGGCTGACCGACTCGCCGGCGCGGCCGCTGGTGGCCGTCTTCCTGCCCGACCGGCTCGACCTCGTGCTCGGCGCCCCCGCGCTGCGCCGGGCCCATCTCGACCAGGTCGTGGCCGCGCTCTGGCCGGCGCGTGCCGGCACCAGGCGCGAGTACTCCGCCGCGCTCGCCCAGCGCAACGCCCTGATCGCCGCCGTGCGGGCAGGCCGGGCCGGCCGCGGCTCGCTGCCCGCCTGGGACGCGGCGCTCGCCCGCCACGGCGTCGAGCTGATGCGCGACCGGGCCGAGGTCGTCGCTCGCCTGCGCGAGCGCTTCGCGAGCCACGCCGGGACGCTCGGCCTCGAGGGCGAGGTCGAGCTCGCGTACCGGCCGCGCTCGAAGGCCGGGTCCGCGGACGAGCTGGCCGCCGAGCTCGCCGAGCGCACGGACGGCGACCTCGAACGCGGCTTCACCGGCCACGGGCCCCACCGCGACGACCTGGCGCTGCGCCGCGAGGGCCGCGAGCTGCGGTCCTACGGCTCGCGCGGGCAGGTCCGGCTCGGGCTGCTGGCGCTGCTGCTCGCCGAGCGCGAGGAGCTGGCGGCCGAGCGTGGCGCTCCGCCGCTCCTGCTGCTCGACGACGTGATGAGCGAGCTCGACGCCACGCGCCGCGGGCGGCTCGTCGAGGTGCTGCGCGGTGCGGGCCAGAGCGTCGTCACGGCCACCGAGCTGGGTCACGTGCCGGGCGCCGAGGACCCCGGCGTCGAGCGCGTGGCGATCGCCGAGGGCCGGGTGCTGCAGGCGGCCGACGAGCGGGCGGCGTGAGACGCCGCGCGCTCACTCCGGTTTCCGGCGCGCTGGCGGCGCTGACCGGCCGGCTGGCGCCCGCGACCCTCCTCGCGGAGGTCCAGCGCGCGTGGCCGGAGGCCGCCGGCGCGACCTTCGCGCCGCACAGCGAGCCCTGGGCCGAGCGTGAGGGCGAGGTGCTCGTGGCGTGCCCCGAGGCGGTGCGCGCACAGGAGCTCGACCTCATGTCCGAGCTGGTCGTCGAGCGTCTCAACCGGGCGCTCGGGAGGCCCGCCGTCCGCCGGTTGCGGGTACAAGCGCGGAAGGCGCCGATAAGGGAACCCTGATGCGAGGCATTTTTCGGCGATTTTGCAGCACTTTTGTTACGCCTGAACTAGCGGATCGAGGGGGTCCGCCTGCTAGAATCATGACCACGTTATGGCTACGCCCCGGCCCTGGGGGACCGTGTCCCCCCGCTGGGGCGTCGCTTGTGTGAGACGAAAGGCATCGTGGCTTCAGACGACCGCAAGACCGATCAGGAGCGCACCGGGTACGACGCTCAGGACATCACCGTGCTCGAGGGCCTCGAGGCGGTGCGCAAGCGCCCCGGCATGTACATCGGCTCGACCGGTGTGCGCGGCCTGCACCACCTCGTCTACGAGGTGGTCGACAACTCGGTCGACGAGGCGCTGGCCGGCCGTAACGACGCGGTGGAGGTCACGATCCACCCCGACAACTCGATCACGGTGGTGGACCACGGTGCCGGCATTCCGGTCGGGATCATGGAGAAGGAGGGCAAGACGGCCGTCGAGGTCGTGCTCACCGTCCTGCACGCCGGCGGCAAGTTCGGCGACGGCGGCGGCTACAAGGTCTCCGGCGGCCTCCACGGCGTCGGCGTCTCGGTGGTCAACGCGCTGTCCGAGTCGCTCCACGTCGAGGTCCGCCGCGAAGGCTTCACCTTCACGCAGGACTACGCCCGCGGGATCCCGCAGGGCGACCTGAAGAAGGGCGCGCCGACGAAGGAGACCGGCACCACGATCACGTTCCTGCCGGACGCCGAGGTCTTCGAGACGCTGGACTTCGACTTCGCGACGCTCGAGCAGCGCCTGCGCGAGACCGCGTTCCTCACCCGCGGCCTGAAGATCTCGATCGAGGACGAGCGCGGCGAGGATCGCAAGGCGGAGTTCCAGTACGACGGCGGCATCGAGGACTTCGTGTCCTTCCTGAACGAGAACAAGGACCCGATCCAGCGCAAGGTCGTCTTCTTCGCCGGCGAGTCCGACGAGGGCGCGGTCGAGGTCGCGCTCCAGTGGAACGCCTCCTACCAGGAGTCCGTCTTCTCGTTCGCCAACAACATCAACACGCACGAGGGCGGCGCGCACCTGTCGGGCTTCCGCTCGGCGCTCACGCGCACCCTGAACGCCTACGCGCGCAAGACCGGGGAGCTCAAGGAGAAGGACGAGAACCTCTCCGGCGAGGACGTCCGCGAGGGCCTGACCGCGGTGATCAGCGCCAAGCTGACCGACCCGCAGTTCGAGGGCCAGACGAAGACCAAGCTCGGCAACCCGGGCATGGAGGGCTTCGTCGCCACCGTGGTCAACCAGAAGCTCGCGCAGTTCCTCGAGGAGAACCCGCCCGAGGCGCGGGCCGTCATCCGCAAGGCCGTGTCAGCCGCCCAGGCGCGCGCCGCGGCGCGCAAGGCGCGCGACCTCACGCGCAAGTCCGCGCTCGAGCGCACCGCGCTGCCGGGCAAGCTCGCCGACTGCACGGTCAAGGACCCGTCGCTGACCGAGCTGTTCATCGTCGAGGGCGACTCGGCCGGCGGCTCGGCCAAGCAGGGCCGTGACCGCTCGACGCAGGCGGTGCTCCCGCTGCGCGGCAAGATCCTCAACGTCGAGAAGGCGCGGATAGACAAGGTGCTCCAGAACACGGAGATCCAGGCGCTGATCACCGCGCTCGGCACCGGCGTGCGCGACGAGTTCGACCTCGAGAAGGCGCGCTACCACAAGATCATCCTGATGACGGACGCCGACGTCGACGGCGCCCACATCCGCACCCTGATCCTCACGCTGCTGTTCCGCGAGATGCAGGAGCTGGTCGAGGCCGGCTACATCTACATCGCCAAGCCGCCGCTCTACAAGATCACGCAGGGCAAGCGCGAGCGCTACGTCGAGAAGGAGTCCGAGTTCGAGGAGCACCTGCTCGGCGACAAGCTCGAGAAGTTCGAGATCGCCGACCACGACGGGCAGGCCTTCAGGCTCACCGACACGCGCTGGCAGCGCTACTCGCGGCTGCTCAAGCAGTACGAGGGCTGGGCCAGCGCGCTGCGGGCCGACTACGGCCACGAGGTCATCCAGTTCCTCGAGGAGTCGCAGATCCTCGACAACCAGGTCGTCACCGTCGAGGAGCTGCTCGAGCTCGTCGGTCGCGCCGACCCGGAGATCGAGCCCTACACGACCGAGCTGGTGTCGTCCGACGACGGGATGATCCGCGTGCGGGCGACCGAGCGCAAGACGAGCATGGCCCGCACGCACCGCCTGCGGCGCACGATGTTCGACGCCAACGAGTACCGCCAGCTCGCGCGCGTGCACGGCGAGCTGGTGAAGATGGCCGGCACGCCGCCCTTCACGATCCGGCTCGGCGAGGAGTCCGCCGAGGCGCTCTCGTTCGAGGACCTGCGCCGCAAGGTCCTGGACGTCGCGGCCAAGGGCATCAAGCTCCAGCGCTTCAAGGGCCTGGGCGAGATGAACGCCGACCAGCTGCGCGAGACGACGATGGACCCGACCACGCGCACGCTCATGCAGGTCACGATGGACGACGCTTCTCTGGCCGACCGCCTGTTCACCATGCTGATGGGGGACAAGGTCGAGCCGCGGCGTGAGTTCATCGAGGAGAACGCCCGCGTCGCGACCCTCGACGTCTGATGGCCGGCATCGACACCATCTCAGGCGGCAACATCGAGCCCCGCGGGCTCGAGGAGGAGATGCGCTCGTCGTATCTCGACTACGCCATGTCCGTCATCGTCGGGCGCGCGCTGCCCGACGTCCGCGACGGCCTGAAGCCCGTCCACCGCCGGGTGCTGTTCTCGATGAGCGAGAACGGCCTCCAGCCGAACCGCCCGTACGCGAAGTCCGCCCGCATCGTCGGCGACGTGATGGGCAAGTACCACCCGCACGGCGACAGCGCCATCTACGACACGTTGGTCCGCATGGCGCAGGACTTCTCGATGCGCAACATGCTCGTCGACGGGCAGGGCAACTTCGGCTCGCTCGACGACGATCCGGCTGCCGCCATGCGGTACACCGAGGCGCGCCTGGCGCCGATCGCGCGCGAGATGCTGCGCGACCTCGACGCCGACACGGTCAACTTCGTTCCGAACTACGACGGCCAGAACCAGGAGCCCGTCGTCCTGCCGGCGCGGTTCCCGAACCTGCTCGTCAACGGCTCGAGTGGCATCGCGGTCGGCATGGCGACGAACATCCCGCCGCACAACCTGCGCGAGACGATCGCCGCCACGATCGCCTACATCGACGATCCCGACATCGAAACGGTCGGCCTGATGCAGCACCTCAAGGGCCCCGACTTCCCGACCGGCGGCCTGATCCTCGGCCTGACCGGCATCAAGGAGGCCTACGAGACCGGCCGCGGCCGCATTCGCGTGCGCGCCAAGGCCCACATCGAGGAGGGCAAGCAGGGCAAGGACCTGATCATCGTCACCGAGCTGCCCTACATGGTCAAGAAGGGCGGCGACACCGGCCTGATCAAGAAGATCGCCGACCTGCACGCCGAGAAGAAGCTCTCCGAGATCACGAACATCGAGGACCACTCGGACCGCCGCGGCATGCGCGTGGTGATCGAGCTCAAGCGCGACGCCAACCCGAAGGTCGTCCTCAACAAGCTCTACAAGCACACCCAGCTGCAGACGACGTTCGGCGTGAACATGGTCGCGCTGGTGGACAACGTGCCGCGGACGCTGCCGCTGCGGTCGGTCATCCACAACTACGTCCAGCACCAGCGCGAGGTCATCGTCCGCCGCTCGAAGCACGAGCTGCGGACGCTCGAGGCGCGCGTGCACCGGCTCGAGGGCCTGCTGATCGCGCTCGACCACCTCGACGCGGTGATCGCGCTGATCCGCGGCTCGCGCGACCGCGACGTCGCGCGCGCGGGCCTGATGGAGACCTACGGGCTGACGCACATCCAGGCCCAGGCGATCCTCGACCTGCGCCTCCAGCAGCTGACCGCGCTCGAGGCCGACTCGATCAAGCGGGAGCACGCCGACCTGGTCGAGCGCATCAAGGAGCTGCGCGAGCTGCTCGGCGACGAGGACAAGGTGCTCAGCCTGATCAAGGAGGAGCTCGAGGAGATCGCCGAGCGCTACGGCGACGACCGCCGCACGGTGATCGCGCCGAGCGAGGACGACATCGACATCGAGGACCTGATCGCCGACCAGCAGATGGTCATCGCGATCTCCAACTCCGGCTACATCAAGTCGCTGCCGCTGGCCACCTACCGCCAGCAGCGCCGCGGCGGGGTCGGCATCACGGGGATGGACCTCAAGGAGGACGACTACATCGAGCACCTCTTCGTGAGCTCGACGCACGACTACCTCCTCTTCTTCACCAACCGCGGCAAGGTCTACCGCTCGAAGGTCTACGACCTGCCGGAGGCGGGCCGGACCTCGAAGGGCCGGCACCTCTCGAACATCCTGCCCCTGCGCGAGGGCGAGCGCGTGCAGTCCGTGCTGGCGACGCGCGACTTCTCCGAGACCCAGTACCTGATGTTCGCCACGCGCCAGGGCACGGTGAAGAAGACCGAGTTCCAGGCCTACAACACGCCGATCAAGGCCGACGGCATCATCGCCATCAAGATCCGCGACGACGACGAGCTGGTCGCCGTGCGGCGGGTCGACCCCGGCGACGAGATCCTCATCGTCTCCCACGAGGGTCTGACCGTGCGGTTCAACGAGGAGGACGCGCGGGCGATGGGCCGTGACACGAGCGGCGTGCGCGGCATCAACGTGTCCGGCAAGGACAACTACGTGCTGGCGATGGACGTCGCGCAGCCGGGCCAGGACCTGCTGGTCGTCACCGAGGCCGGCTACGGCAAGCGCACCGACGTCGAGGAGTACCGCCTGACCTCGCGCGGGGCCAAGGGGGTCAAGACGATCTCCTTCACCGAGGCAAAGGGCCTGCTGGCCGCGGCGCTGGTCGTGCGCGAGCACGAGGATCTCGTCTTCATCTCCCAGAACGGCATCGTCCAGCGGACCGGCGTGCGCGGCATCAACCGCTACGGCCGCGCCTCGCAGGGCGTGCGGGTGATGAAGCTGCGCGAGGGCGACGAGGTGTCGGCGGTGGCGCTGGTGGTCGAGTCCGAGGCCGTCGAGAACGGCGACGCCGAGGCTCCCGTGGAGGCCGCCGACGACGGCGTTGTCGCGGTCGAGACCGAGGCTGTCGAGGAGTCCCCCGACGGCGACGAGGCCTAGCCCGGCGACCAGTCGTCCCCGTCCTCTCAGTTCGCTACTCTCCCCCTACCAGAGAAAGGGGGTGGTCCGAAGTTGAGTGACAGTTATTGCGGGACCCTGGAGGTGTCCGGCCGCTAGCCAGCCGGTGCTGGACCCCGCTGGAGCGGAATCCACACCGTGACACCGTCGTGAGGGGCGCCGGAGTTGGTCCCCCCGGCCTCAGTAATCCCTTGCGGCTCTGAGATCCAGCGAGTTGTGCGAAGGCCCGGAGTGTCGACTCCGGGCCTTCGTTCGTTCTAGGCCGCCTCGGCCTTCGCGGCCACCGCGGAAGCCAGGGGAAGACCGGCGATCCCGAGCTCGGTCGCCCGCTCGCGCCACGCGGAGGCGGCCGGCCCGGAGTCGTGCAGCTCGGCGACCACGTCGTAGGGCGCGATCTTCTCCTCCCCGCGACAGGCGTGCACCGGCTCGGCCAGACCGGCCGCGACCGTCCAGCCGTCGTCGGCGAGCGCGGCCAGCAGCGCCTCGGCGAGCAGCGTGGCGGCGAAGTTGGGCGCCGCCTCGTCCGGCAGCTCGGGCTCGCGGCGCTGCAGGGCGCCCGCGATCGGGCCGATGTCCTGCGCCAGGCCGGCCAGGTCCGCGGCCTTCGCCTCGCCGAGCAGGTCCCCGTACTCCGCGCGCATGGCGCGCGCCCGGGCGAGGTAGACCTCGTCGCCGACGTCGCTCCAGCTCAGCCCCGGCAGCTCGGCGGCGTCCGGGTGCACGAGGGCGGCGAGCAGATCGCGCTCGAGCTCCGCGGGATCGCGCAGGAGCCGCAGCGCGGCTGCTGAGTCGTCCGGCTCGCCCGGCTCGCACGCCTGCAGCGCTTCGAGCCGCTCGCTCAGCGAAGGGTGTGAGTCGTAGCGGTCCGTCTTCTCCTTCATCTGCTCGTGCAGGAACTCGGTCGCCGCCTCGTCGATCGGGCGGCTGCGCAGATACTCGGCGAAGCCGTCGACGACCGGCGGCCGCCGGCCCGCGCGCAGGACGGCGGCGACCTCGTTCTCCCAGTACGCGTCGAACGACAGCCCGTACGCGTGGATGCGACGGAGCGCCTCGGTGTAGGCGTCGCGGCCCGCGCTGCGGGCGGCCAGCTGGTCGGCGGCGAACTCCTGGCGGCGCTTGATCGCGGCGGTGATCCGCATGAACGCGTTGCCGTACCAGATGAACGGCTGCCGGACGGCGCGCTGCGTCCAGCCGTCGTCGCCGTCGTCGTCGGTCAGGTAGTCGATCGTGCGCGCGACGCCGTCGTAGGTCCGCCAGACCCACGGGCCCAGCCGCGTGTCGCCGCCGGCGTAGTGGCCGAACTCGTGGGCGATGATGCCGCGCATGCCGCGCTCGGAGGTGATGTGCAGCAGCGGCACCCCGACCATCATGATCCGCCTGCCACGGACCTCCGTGACGGAGGCGTTGACCTCCAGCGTGGCGTACACCTCGTCGGGCGCCCGCGCGCCCGTCGTCTGCGCCTCTTCCGCGATCATGGTCAGCAGGCGCGGCTGGTTGCCGTCCGTGAGGCGGACGCCGTACGGCTCGAACTTGCGTCGCCGCGGGAAGATCGCCACCAGGATCGTGACGCCGAGGATGAAGCACGTCAGCGTCACCCACAGGTTGTTGCTGCCGCGCAGCACCCACGGCAGGATCGCCGCCGCCAGCAGCCCCGCGGCGATCAGGATCGCCAGCGTGTAGAAGCCGATCGTGAGCGCGACCGCGGCCGCGAGCCGCCACGCGAGTGACGGTCCCGTTCGTGCGCCTTCCATGCCTAGCCTCCCGTGTCCCTCGCCGGCATCCACAAGCCGGCTCCCGGACGCGCGAATACCCGATTAAGGGGTTTCGATACTTACGCCGCTTGTGGCAAGTACTGCCGCCAGGTCGCCGGAATCGTCGGCGACGCCAGCTGGATGAAGATGTGCGCGGACGGCGTGCGTGGCTTGATGCGCGGGTGCATGTTCACCTGGTGCGGCAGCCGGTCGCCCTTGCGGCGGTTGCACGGCGCGCACGAGGCGACGATGTTGTCCCACCCCGAGCCGCCGCCCTTGGACCGCGGGATCACGTGATCGACGGTCAGCGAGGTCTTGGCGCCGCAGTACATGCACATCCAGCCGTCGCGCGCGAACACCGCGCGGCGGGTGATCTTGCGCTTGTGGCTGTCGCGTGGCACGCGCACGTAGGTCACCAGCCGGATCACGACCGGCTTGGGCAGAGAGCCAGACGCCCAGTGCAGGTCCGTCGGCCCGATCTCTATGACCTCGGCCTTCTCCTTGAGCAGGAGCACCGTCGCGCGGCGCACGGTGCAGACGTTGATCGGCTCGTACGTCGCGTTGAGGACCAGCACACGACCACCAGACCAGCGGCCATTGCCGCCGGTATCGGATCCGTGCCGCTGGCGATCGTCACGCGGCACGGACCCCAGTGGTGGTACTGGAGTGCTGCTTCCCATGGCTCTTTCCGGAGTGTAGCCAGAGTTCCGGCAGGCTCACGCCGCTGGAAACGACCCGAGAACGCGGACCACGTCGGCCTGGGTGCGCAATCCGGCGATCGCGGAAGCCACGGCGCCATCGTCCGCGCTCCCGTCGAGATCGAGGAAGAACATGTACTCGCCGAGCCGCTGCCGGCGCGGGCGGGACTCGATCCGGGTGAGGTTGACGTCGCGGTCGGCGAACTCCGAAAGGCAGCGCACGAGCCAGCCGGGCCCGGAGGAGCCCGCGCCCCAGAAGACCAGCGCGGTCTTGAAGCGGTGGGGTGGGTGGGGATGGGTAATTGGGTCGGTGCCCGCCCGCGCGATCCAGACGAAGCGCGTCTCGCTGCCCGGGTCGTCCTCGACGTCCTCGCGCAGCACGGCGCAGCCGTAGCGGTCGGCCGCGCCGCGGGTCCCGATCGCCGCGGAGCCGGACTCGAACCCGTCCGCGACCTGGCGCACCGCATCGGCGGTCGACCGTGCGGCCACCACCGGCACGCCGGGCAGCGACTCCCGCAGGAAGCGCCCGCACTGACCGCTCGCCTGCGGGTGCGAGACCACGGCGCGGATCTCGCCCAGCTCGAGCGGCCCGCCCGCCACGAGGTGCAGGTGCACGGGCCAGCGCAGCTCGCCGACGATCACCACGTCCTCGGTCTCGAAGGCGATCGCGTCGAGCGTCGGGTTGACCGAGCCCTCGAGCGAGTTCTCGATCGGCACCAGCGCCCGGTCGACGGCGCCCTCGTGGACGGCGATCACCGCCTCGTGCAGCGTCGGCTGCGGGGCCAGCTCGAAGCCGGCAGCGCCGGGAGCCGACATCAGGGCCTCGTGGCTGACCGTCCCGTCCGGCCCGAGATAGCCGACGCGCATCAGTCGAGCGTCACGGTGCGCGGTGCGGCGCCCGCGAGAGCGAGCCGGATCGCCTCGTTCTCCTCGGGCGACAGCTCGTGCTCGCCGCGCCCGTCGAAGACCTGCTTGCAGTACAGCCGCGCGGCGTCGCGGTGGGCGATGCACGACAGCACCACGCCGTTGCGGGCGGCGTCGAGCAGCGCCAGCGAGGTCGACTGGTGCCCGGACAGCTCGCCGTAGGCGTCGTAGCGGACCAGCGCCCGGTGGGCGATCGCCCCGTCGAGCCGGCGCTCGGCGGCGCCCATGCGGGCGTCGAGCCGCTCGGCCACCTCCTCGACCCGCCCGTGGAGCGACTCGAAGGCCGACTGCAGCGCCTGCGCGTGCGCCACCAGGTCGTCGCGGCCGGCCGGCCCGAGCACCACCGATTGAGCCGCCCGCAGCCGCCGCAGCTTGACCGCCAGCACGATCGCCATGACCAGCGCGAGCAGGGCCAGCGCGCCGGCCGCCAGCGCGACGAGGCCGGCCGGATCCGTCAGGTCGTTCACTGAGGCGAAAAGTGTACGAATGCCTAGCCGCGCGAGAACAGGGCCGGATAGTCGGCCTTGTTGTTGTCGACCTTCTCCTCACCCGGCACGCGCGCGACGTTCACGCGGATGATCACAGCGGTGTCGAGGGGCGGCTGCTCGTCGAGCGGCAGCTCGGCCTGGGCGGACTCGCCGGCCGCCACCTGCGGGATCGTGGTCGAGGTGGTGATCGGGTCGCCGCCCTCGCGGGTGATCCGCAGCGTCACCTTGACGTCGAACTCGTCGTTCTCGCCCTGGTTGGCGAAGTTGACGACGAAGCCCGTGCCGGGCTCGTAGGTCAGCTGGTTGCTGACGCCGGGCTGCAGCTGCACCTCGCCGTAGAGCGTCGACTCGAGCCCTGAGCCGTGCAGGCCGGGGCCGGTCGGCTCGCCGCCGCCGTCGCCGCTGGTGAGCTGCTGGTCGAGCACCTCGGCGACCTTCTGCGGCTGGACCCACTCGGTGCTGGGCAGGAACGGCGACCGGCTGATCTCCTGGCCGCCGATCTCCTCCTCCTCGAGCGCGTTCGTGATGAACGGCACGACGCGCGTGTCCCAGGCCACGTCGGACGCCATGAACACCGCCATCTGGCCCGCGATGTCCTTGATCGCCTCGTCGGCCTGCTCGCTCTCGTCGCCGAGCGCGAGGCGGATCTGCTGGGCGATGCGGTCGAGCCCGTCGCGGCGCCACTCGAGCGCCATCAGCGCCGCCTGCTGCGCGCCGCGCATGTCGCTCGGCACGTCCAGCCCCTTCGCCTGCTCGTACTGCTGCTCGGCCGTCACGCGGTAGCTCGAGATCTCCGTCTGCAGCTCCTGCGGCTGGGCGCCGCCGCCCTCCTCGAGCAGCTTGAAGAACGGGTCGCCGACCTGCTCCGAGGAGTCGGTGGCGATCGTCGAGAGCTGGCGGTTGTAGTCCTTCAGCGCGTTCTTGTGCTGGCGGTCGCGGCACGAGTTCACGAAGAACAGCAGCAGGAGCAGCACGAGGATGCCGCCGACGAGCGCGACCCCGCGGCGGATCAGGAGCGTCTGGGAATCTGCTGTGGCGACGCCGCCGCCGGCCGGGCGTCCTCTGCGCGGCCTCGGGGTGCGGCGGGGCTCGTCGTCCTCGTCGAAGAAGGACAAGGCTGGAAGTTCGTCTCCTCGGGGCGCGGCGCCATCACGCCACACCTGGTCGACCCAATAGAGGGGTCCAGTAATACCAACCCGCGCGGCGGCAACACCCGGAAGGGTCCCGGACGGGCCCGTCGAAGGGGGTCCGGATGGACGTCACCGAGGTCGTGCGCGTAGCCGGCCGCTACCGGCTCGGCGCGCGCCTGGGGTCGGGAGGCTTCGGGACCGTCTATGCGGCGCACGACGAGCGGCTCGACCGCCACGTGGCCCTGAAGCTGATTCCGGCCCACGGACCGGCGCCGGAGCGCTCGCAGCGCGAGGCGCTCGCCGCGGCGCGCCTCCACCATCCGGGGATCGTGGCGGTCTA
Source organism: uncultured Solirubrobacteraceae bacterium (assembly GCA_963835525.1). Lineage (GTDB taxonomy): Bacteria > Actinomycetota > Thermoleophilia > Solirubrobacterales > Solirubrobacteraceae > DASSUW01. The sequence goes on along the minus strand of CAWIFM010000003.1, from coordinate 353,794 downwards.
CGACGCCGGTGACGATGGCGACGGTCGGTACCTGGTGTCGGAGTTGGTGCGCGGCCGCACGCTCGACGCGCTGGAGCGCGACGGCGCGCTCAGCGACCGCGACGTCCTGCGCGTGGGCCTCACACTCGCCGAGGCGCTCGGGCACGCCCACGAGCGCGGCGTGATCCACCGCGACGTCAAGCCGCAGAACGTCATCGTGCCCGACGAGTCGCAGGTGGCGGCCAAGCTGACCGACTTCGGCGTCGCCCACCTGGCCGGTGACGAGCCGCTGACCCGGACCGGCGACGTGGTCGGCACGCTGGCGTACATGGCGCCCGAGCAGGCGGCCGGCGAGCGGGTCGACGAGCGCGCCGACCTCTACGCGCTGGCGCTCGTGCTCTACGAGGCGCTGGCGGGCGCCAACCCGGTCCGGGGCCCGACTCCGGCGGCCACGGCCCGCCTCGTCGGCACCGTGCTGCCGGCGCTGCGCTCGCGCCGGCGCGACCTGCCGCCGGAGCTGTGCGCCGCGCTCGACCGCGCGCTGACGCCGGATCCCGAGGCGCGCGGCACGCTGGACGAGCTGGCCGAGGCGCTCGCGGGCGCGCTGCCGGAGGTCTCCGACGACGGCGGCACGATCGCCCCGCACCCGCTGGAGCGGACCGCACGTCTGCCACCGCTGGGCCGCGTGGCCGCCGGGGCGGTCGCCGCCGCCCTCGTCGCGCTCGCGCTGGCCGCGTCGGGGGATCGGCCGGGCGCCGAGCTCCTCGTCGCGCCGCTCACGGGCGCCGCGGCCGCGTTCCTGCTCGTGGCGTTCTTCCCGCGCGTCGGCTGGCTGATCGCCGCGGCCGGCTGCGTGGCCGCGCTCGCCGGGCCGTGGCCGGAGGCCGCCGCGCTGGTGGCCGCCGCGGCCGTCGTCCCGCCTCTGCTGCTGCGCCGCCGCGGGCTGACGTGGTCGGTGCCGGCGGCCGCTCCGGTTCTCGGCCTGGCCGGGCTGTCGGGCGCCTACCCCGCCGTCGCGGGCCGGGTGCGCGGCGTGTGGGCGCGGGCGGCGCTGGGCGCCGCCGGCCTGTGGTGGCTGCTGCTCGCCGAGTCGCTGCTCGACCGCGAGATCGCCGTCGGGACGGCGCCCGGGAGCGCCGGCGACGTGATCGAGGCGCTCGCGACCTCCGGCGTGCTGCTGCTCGCCCCCTTGTGGGCGGCCGCCGCGGTCGTGCTGCCGTGGCTGGTGCGCGGGGGCTCGGTGGCTCTCGACATCGTCGGGGCCGCCACGTGGGCCGCCGCGCTGGCCTCCGGGACGGCCGCCGTGGCCGGCTGGGCCGGCCTCGCCGAGCCGCGCGGGCTCGCGGCCGGCGCGGTCGTGGCGGGCGTGCTGGCGGTGGTGGGCGCACGGGCGCGGAATACTCTTGAACCCCGCACATGACCGTCCCCGAACGGGTATCCACCGCTTCCAGCCGCCCATGAGCGTGCTGAAGAGCCTCGAATCCAAGCTCGCCGGCCTCGTCGAAGGCACGTTCTCGCGTGCCTTCCGGTCCGAGGTGCGTCCGGTCGAGATCGCGCGCAAGCTGGCGCGCGAGATGGACGAGCACCGCGTCCAGTCGCTGTCGCGCGTCTACGCCCCGAACGAGTACGCCGTCTGGCTGTCGCCGGCGGACCGCAAGCAGTTCGAGGGCTACGAGGACGAGCTCAAGCGCGAGCTGGCCGGCTACCTGCTCGAGCACGCCCGTCGCGAGAAGATCTCGCTGGCCACGCGGCCGGCGATCGAGTTCCGCACCGACGATCAGCTGCGGCTCGGAGAGTTCGGCATCCAGGCCCGGCTCGTCAAGGCGCCGGAGCACGCCGAGGAGCCGCCCAGCCAGGGCGACCACGGGCACACGATGGTCTACACGGTCTCCGACCGGCTCGCCGAGCCGCTGCGCGAGCCCGATCCGCGCCGCGGCAGCGCGCGCCTGCGCGTCGACGGCCGCAGCGAGCTGCTGGGCTCGGGCGGCGCGGTGCTCGGCCGCTCACGCGAGGCCGACGTCGTCGTCGACGATCCCAACGTCTCGCGCCGGCACGCCGAGGTGCGGCCGTCGGGCGGCTCCTGGATCGTCCGCGACCTCGGCTCGACCAACGGGGTCAAGGTCAACGGGCGCCGGATCCAAGGCCCGCAGTCGCTCAAGGCCGGCGACACGATCGAGCTCGGCACCGCCCGCGTCACGTTCGAGCTGGAGTAGCGGCGTGGCCCTCGACCCGGTCGCCGTGGCGCTCAAGTTCGGCTTCCTCGCCGTCCTCTACCTGTTCCTGTTCTGGATGGCGCGGTCGGCGCTCAAGGACCTGCGGCGCGGCTCCACTGAGCCGGCCTACGAGGAGGCCACCGGCATGCACCACGCCACGGCCGGGCTGAGCGAGGGCAGCGAGGGCGCGCCGCGGCTGCGGGTGGCGAACGCGGCGGGCCTGCGCGCGGGATCGGCCTACGACCTCTCCGACGGCGCCCTGCTGGGCCGCGGCGACACGGCCGACATCCGCCTCCAGGACACGTTCGCCTCCACCGCGCACGCCCGGCTCGTCCCGCAGGGCGAGGTGATCATGCTGGAGGATCTGGGCTCGACCAACGGCACCTATCTCAACGGCGAGCCGCTGAGGGGACCGCAGCCCCTGCACGTGGGTGACAGCATCCGCATCGGGGACAGCGAGTTCACGTTCGAACGCGCCTGATGCTGCGCATATCCGAACACTTCCACGCGTCCGACCTCGGGCGCCAGCGGCAGGGCAACGAGGACAACTACTTCGTCCGCGCGCCGCTGTTCGTCGTCGCCGACGGCATGGGCGGCGCACAGGCCGGCGAGGTCGCGTCCGAGATGGCCGTCGAGTCGTTCGACGGCGGCCTGCCCGACGGCTCGCCCGCCGACGGGCTGGTCAGCGTCATCGAGGAGGCGAACCGCCGCATCCACGACCGCTCGCGCACCGAGTCGCAGCGTGCGGGGATGGGGACGACGGTCACGGCCGCCTACGTCGGCGAGCGGGAGGTCACGATCGCCCATGTCGGCGACTCGCGGGCCTACGTGCTGCGCGACGGCGAGCTCACGCGGCTGACGCACGACCACTCGCTGGTCGGCGAGCTGGTGGCGCGCGGGAAGCTGACCGAGGAGCAGGCCGAGACGCATCCGCAGCGGTCGGTCATCACCCGCGCGCTGGGCCCCGAGCCCGAGGTCCAGGTCGACGTACAGGCCTACGCGGCGCGCGCCGGCGACGTGTTCATGGTCTGCTCGGACGGGCTGACTTCGATGGTGCCCGAGGCGCGGGTGCGCGAGATCCTCCACGCCGGGAGCTCGCTCGAGGCGGCGGGGCGCGACCTGATCGCGGCCGCCAACGACGCCGGCGGGCGCGACAACATCACGGTGGTCCTGTTCCGGCTCGAGGACGTCGACGGAGACGAGCCCGCCGCCTTGCAGCGCGAGACGATCGAGGAGCCGCGACCCGAGGGCGGCGAGGCGCAGGCGACGGCGACCCTGCCCAGGGTTCGCGAGGCGCAGCCGATCGAGGAGCCTCCCGAGCGCACTGCGACGCCGCCGCGCAAGCGCCGCCGGCGCCGCGTGCCGACCGGGCTGATCGCGCTCGTGGTCGTGCTGGCGATCGTCGGTGCGGGGCTGTGGACCGCGTCGCGGGCCGTCTACTTCGTCGGCGTCAACCCCGAGGGCACCGTGACGCTCTACCGCGGGCTGCCGTACGACCTGCCGCTCGGGCTCGAGCTCTACGAGCCCTACTACGCCTCCGGCGTGACGATCGCGCAGGTGCCGGAGGACCGCCGCACCACCTTCACCGAGCACAAGCTGCGCTCCAAGGACGACGCCGAGGACCTCGTCAGCGAGCTCGAGCGGGGCCGTCTCCAGTGAGCGCCCGCAACCGCGAGCTGCTGGCCCTCGTGCCCGCGTCACTGCTGCTGACCGCAGGCTTCGCGGCGATCTTCATCCAGCAGTCGGAGGTCGTCTCCGACGTCTCGCTCACGTACGGCCTGTGGTTCCTCGGCCTCTGCTTCGCGGGCCACATGTTCCTGCGCTTCACGCTGCCGTACGCCGACCCCTACATGTTCCCGCTCGTCGCCGTGCTGGCGTGCTTCGGCCTCGTCGTCATCTACCGCATCGACGAGGAGCTGGCGCGCGAGCAGGCGCAGTGGTTCGTGGTCGGGCTGGCGCTGTTCGCCGCCACCATCCTGCTGCTGCGCGACCTGCGGGTGCTGGAGCGCTACCGCTACACGATCGCCGCGGCGGGCCTGATCCTGCTCTTCCTGCCGCGCGTGCCGGGGATCGGCGCGCAGGTCAACGGCGCCTACCTGGGCGTCGACCTCGGGCCGATCGCCTTCCAGCCCGCCGAGTTCGGCAAGATCGCGATCATCATCTTCCTCGCCGCCTACCTGCGTGACACGCGGCAGGTGCTGGTCCAGGGAGCGCGGCGCGTGGCGGGGGTGACGATCCCGCCGCTCAAGCATTTCGGTCCGCTGCTCGTGGTCTGGGGCGCGGCGATGCTGATGCTCGTCTTCATCCGCGACCTCGGCTCGTCGCTGATGTACTTCGGCGGCTTCCTGGCGCTGCTCTACGTCGCCACCAACCGGCTCTCGTTCGTGGTGATCGGCACGGCGATGTTCGCCGTCGGCGCGTGGTTCTTCGCCAACACCGTCAGCCACGTGCAGGACCGCGTGGACATCTGGCTCGATCCCTTCAACCCCGCCTGGGTGGAGGACGACGGCTACCAGATCGCGCAGTCGCTGTTCGCGCAGGCCGACGGCGGGTTGTTCGGGACCGGCCTGGGAGCGTCGCTGCTGAACTCGCCGGGGGGCACGCCGCTGATCCCGCTGCCCTCGACCGACCTCATCTACGCGGTGATCACCAACGAGCTCGGCCTCGTCGGCGCCTGCGGGCTGATCCTCGTCTACATGCTGCTGGCCGAGCGCGGCTTCCGGACCGCCACGCTGGCCACCGACTCGTTCTCGAAGCTCCTGGCCGCCGGGCTGACCGCCGTCTTCGCCCTCCAGGTCTTCGTGATCGTGGGCGGCGTGACGCGCGTGATCCCGCTGACCGGCGTGACGCTGCCGTTCGTCTCCTACGGCGGCTCGTCGATCATGGCCAACTTCATCCTGCTCGCGCTGCTGCTGCTGGTCTCCGACCGCGCGCGCCGCCCGGCGGGCGCGATGGGCCGGAGAGGACTGCGGTGAACGCTCCGATCATCCGCCTCTTCGGGCTCGTCCTGGTGCTGTTCGCGGTGCTGATCGCCTTCACGTCGCGCTGGACGGTGTTCGAGGCCGAGGCGCTGCGCGACAACCCGAACAACCGGCGCGTGCTGTTCGAGGAGGAGCGGATCAAGCGCGGGATCATCAAGGCCGCCGACGGTCAGGTGCTGGCCGCCAACCGCGCGCTGCCGGGCGACCGCTACGCGCGCCGCTATCCCACCGGCGAGCTGTTCGCGCATCCGGTCGGCTTCACCTCGCTCGACCGCGGGCGCACTGGGATCGAGGACTTCTACAACGACCAGCTGACCGGCCGGCGCAGCGATCCGATCGGGGCGCTCGAGCGCCTGCTCGGCCCGCGCGACGTCGGCGACGACCTGCGCACGAGCCTCGATCCCGACGCCCAGGAGGTCGCGTTCGACGGCCTGGGCGGCCGCAACGGGGCCGTCGTGGCGCTCGACGTCGAGACCGGCGCGGTGCGCGTGATGGCCGCCAATCCCACCTACGACCCGAGCGACCCGGCCGGCGCGAAGACCTTCAACCGCGCCACCCAGGGCCGTTTCCCGCCCGGCTCGACAATGAAGGTGGTGACCGCCGCGGCGGCGCTCGACAGCGGCAAGTACGACCCGGACTCGACCGTCGACGGCGAGAACGGCAAGGTGATCTCCGGCACGCCGCTCGACAACTTCGGCGGCGAGGACTTCGGCCAGATCACGCTGAGCGACGCGCTCACGAACTCCGTCAACACGGCGTGGGCGTCGGTCGCGGAGGATCTCGGCAAGGAGACGATGGCCGAGTACATGCGCAAGTTCGGGTTCTATGAGGACCCGCCGATGGACTATCCCGACAACCAGATGCTGCCCAGCGGCGAGGTCGGCCCGCGCGGCCGGCTGCTGCCGCCGAACTCGGGGCAGATCGACGTCGGGCGCATGGCGATCGGCCAGGACAAGCTGCTCGTGACGCCGCTCCAGATGGCCACCGTGGCACAGACCGTCGCCAACGGCGGGATGCGCATGGAGCCGCGGCTCGTGGCGCAGGTCGTCGACCCCGACGGGCGCACGATCGACGAGCCGCTGCCGCAGGAGGCCGAGCGCGTCATGTCCGAGGAGAGCGCGAACGAGCTCGCCGCGATGATGCAGAACGTCGTCGAGCAGGGCACCGGCACGGCGGCCCAGCTCGAGGGCGTCGACGTCTCCGGCAAGACCGGCACCGCCGAGGTCGGCGACGGCACCGACGACCTGTGGTTCATCGGCTTCACCGGCAAGGTCGCCGTATGCGCGATGCTGGAGCGCCAGACCGGCGGCACCGGAGGCGCGAACGCGGCCCCGATCGCCGCCGAGGTCCTGAAGGCGCTGGGTGAGTAGATGCAGCGCATCGAGCCCGACACCCTGATCGACGGCCGCTACCGGATCGTGCGCAAGCTCGGCTCCGGCGGCATGGCCGACGTCTACATGGCCGAGGACCAGCAGCTCGGCCGCCGCGTGGCGCTGAAGGTCCTGCACCGGCGGTTCGCCGAGGACGAGCAGTTCGTCGAGCGCTTCCGGCGCGAGGCGTCGAGCGCCGCCGGGCTCTCGCATCCGAACCTGGTGGCGATCTTCGACCGCGGCGAGTGGGACGGCACCTACTACATCTCGATGGAGCTGGTCGAGGGCCGCACGCTCAAGGAGATCGTGCGCGAGAAGGGCCCGGCGCCGCCCGAGGCGGCGGTCGACCTCACGCTCCAGATCCTGCGCGCCGCCCGCTACGCCCACAAGCACGGCGTCGTGCACCGCGACATCAAGCCGCACAACGTCCTGATCGACCAGGACGGCCGCGTCCGCGTGACCGACTTCGGCATCGCCCGCGCCGGCACCTCCGACATCACGGAGACGGGCTCGGTGATGGGCACCGCGCAGTACCTGTCGCCCGAGCAGGCCCAGGGCCGGCCGGTCGACGAGCGCGCCGACCTGTACGCGATCGGGATCGTGCTCTACGAGCTGCTCACGGGCCAGGTGCCGTTCGACGCCGACTCGCCGGTGACGGTGGCGCTCAAGCAGGTGTCGGAGATGCCCGTGCCGCCGGCCGAGCTGGTGCCCGCCATCCCGCCGGCGATCGACGCCGTCGTGCTGCACGCGCTCGAGAAGGACCCCGACCGGCGCTGGCAGAACGCGGACGAGTTCATCGCCGCGCTCGAGACCGCGCGCGCGGAGCCGGAGCGGATCCCGCCGCCGCCCCCGCCGCTGGTCGTCGAGGAGCACCGCAGCCGCTGGTGGCTGTGGGTGCTGATCGCGCTGGCGGTGCTGGCGATCGCCGTCGGCCTCTATCTGACGTTGAGGCCCGAGCAGCTCGTCGTCCCGAACGTGATCGACCGCGAGTCGGCCACCGCCTCGCAGATCCTCCAGAACCGCGGCTTCGAGGTCGACATCGTCACGGTCGTGAACCCCGACGTCGAGCGCGACCACGTCGCCACCCAGGACCCGCGGCCCGACACCGAGGCGCCCGAAGGGTCGACGGTGACGATCACGGTCTCGGGCGGGCCGGGCGACGCCGCTGTGCCAACGGTTGCCGGCATGCCGCAGGACGAAGCCGAGCAGGCGCTCGAGGACGCCGGCTTCAAGACCCGCGTCGAGCGCGTGTTCTCCGACGACGTGCGCAACGGGAACGTGGTCGGCAGCTCGCCGCCGGCCGGCACCACGCTCGAGCGCGGCAGCGAGGTCTCGCTCCAGGTCTCGCGCGGCCCCGAGCAGGTCGAGGTGCCCGACGTGACCGGCGACAGCCAGGACAACGCGCGGAGCGCGCTCGAAGGCGTCGGGCTGCGCGTCGGGAAGATCACCCGCGAGGAGTCGGACGAGGCGCCCGGCACCGTGATCGAGCAGAGCCCGGCGGCCGGCGAGGAGGTCGACAAGGGCGACGCCGTCGACCTCACCGTGGCGCAGCCGACGGCGATCCCCGACGTGGTCGACCTGACCGAGGAGGAGGCGCAGGCCGAGCTCGAGGAGGTGGGCTTCGAGGTGACGGTCCGCGACGAGGCGATCACCGACCCGGCGGAGGAGGGCATCGTGCTCGACCAGACGCCCGCGGCCGGCGAGGAGCGCCGTCAGGGCAGCCGGGTGACGATCGTCGTCGGCCGCGCCGCGGCGGCGACGGCGACGCCCTCGCCGACCACGGTGCCATGAGGGTCGCCGTCCTGGCGGGTGGGCGCTCGTCCGAGCACGAGGTCTCGCTGAGCTCCGCCGCGTTCGTGCGCGAGGCGGTGGCCGCCGCCGGCCACGAGGTGCTGCCGGTGACGATCGAGCGCTCGGGGGCGTGGACGCACGACGGCGAGACGCTCGCGCTCAGCGCCCGGCGGCGGCCTGCTCGGCGCCGACGCCGTGTTCCCCGTCCTGCACGGGCCGTTCGGCGAGGACGGGACCGTCCAGGGCCTGCTCGAGCTGCTCGACGTGCCCTACGTCGGCGCCGGCGTGCTCGCCTCCTCGCTGTGCATGGACAAGGTCGTGTTCAAGGAGGTGCTGGCCGCCGCGGCCGTGCCGCAGGTGCCCTCCGCCGCCGTGCGCGAGCACCGCTGGCGCACCGAGCCGGATGCGGTGCGTCACGAGCTGACCGTGCTCGGGACCCCGGTGTTCGTCAAGCCGGCGCGGCTCGGCTCCTCCGTGGGGATCAGCAAGGTGTGGTCGGAGGCGGAGATGGGCGGGGCGCTCGACGCCGCCTTCGCGCACGACAGCCTGGTCATCGTCGAGGGCTTCTCCGACGGCATGGAGGTCGAGTGCTCGGTCATGGGGCTCGACGAGCCGGAGGCCTCCGTGCCGGGCGAGATCGTGATCCTCAAGGGCGACTGGTACGACTACACGGCCAAGTACGACGACGGCGGGATGGAGCTCGTGGTGCCCGCCCGGCTGCCGGAGAGCGTCCGCGAGGAGGTGCGGCGGCTCGCGGTCGACACCTTCAGGCGGGTCGGCTGCGCGGGGCTGGCGCGCGTCGACTTCTTCGTCGAGGACGACCGCGTGCTGGTCAACGAGCTCAACACGATGCCGGGCTTCACCGCGACCAGCGCGTTCCCGAAGCTGTGGGAGGCAAGCGGGGTGCCGCCGGCCGAGCTGTGCGACCGCCTGCTCGGCTTCGCGCTCGAGCGCTTCGAGTCAGAGCGCTCGGGCCATGAGTTCTAGCGCGTGGCGTTGCGCTGGAGCAGGGCGATCTCGCCGATCTCCACGCGCTGCGCGTCCGGCGGCAGCTCGGTGATCCAGACCAGGTAGTAGCGGTAGCGCTCGCCCGAGTCGGCGAGCTTGAAGCGCTGGTGGTCGCTGCGCACCTCGCCGCCGCCCAGCCGCTTCCAACCGGCGTCGATGCCCTCCGGCACGCGGCTGCCGGTGGCGCCGAAGATCTCGGCGCGCCAGCCCGTCTCGGGGCTCTGGATCTCCATCCGCACCGCCTCGACGCCGGGCTTGGCGTCGACGTAGATGCCCACGCCGTCCTTGTTGGCGCCCTCGAGGCCGCTGCTGTAGCTCTCGGTGATCCAGCGCGTGTCGGGCTGGCGGTCGACCACCAGCGGGGCGCGCTCGGGGTGCTCCTCGTCGTCGCCGAGCGGGTCGTAGTCCTCGGCCGAGGTGCTGCCCACCGAGACGACCCGCTCCCCGGCCGGCGCCTCGATGTCGCCCGCGCCGGTGCCGCGCTCGGCGCGGTCGACGCCCTCCTTGAGCAGCAGGACGACGAGCGACGCGCCGATCACGAGCAGCAGCACGGTCGCGGCCACCGGCAGCGGGTGGCGCATGCGGAACGGCAGTCGCCGCCGGGCCTGCGGCGGCAGCGTGCGCAGCACTGCGGTCGCCTCGCCGGTCGAGCGGCCCGAGCGCGCGGCCTCGATCGCCAGCGCCTCCTCGAGATCGGCGACCAGCGTGTCGATGTCCGGGTAGCGCCGCTTGAGGTCCTTGTCCGTCATGCGGTCGAGCACCGAGGCGAGCGTCGCCGACGCCTCCGCGCGGCGGGCCTGCAGGTCGGGCATGTCCTCGCGGACGTGCTTCATCGCCACGGAGACCTGGTTCTCGCCGTGGAACGGGACGTCGCCGGTCAGCATCTCGTAGAGCACGACGCCGAGCGAGTAGATGTCCGACTGCCCGTTCACGTCGTGGCCGAGCGCCTGCTCGGGGGAGACGTAGTCGGTGGTGCCGAGGACGCGGCCGTCGGCGGTCAGGCCGTCCTGGTCGAGCGTGCGGGCGATCCCGAAGTCGGTGACCTTGGCCGAGCCCTCGGCGTCGATCAGCACGTTCTGGGGCTTGACGTCGCGGTGCACGATGTGGCGCGAGTGGGCGCAGCCGAGCGCGCGCGCGATCTCGATCGCGTAGGCGATCGCCTCGTCCACGGGCAGCCGGCCCATGCGGCGGATCCGCTCCTTGAGCGTCTCGCCCTCGACGTACTCGAAGACGATGTAGGGCCGGCCCTCGTCCTCGCCGGCGTCGATCACGCCGACGATGTGCGGGTGGCTGAGCTGGGCGACGGCGCGGGCCTCGCGGCGGAAGCGCTCGAGCTGGTCGGAGTCCGACGCGATCTCGCGGTGCATGAGCTTGATCGCGACCTGGCGCTCGAGCGTCTGGTCGAACGCGCGGTAGACCGTGGACATGCCGCCGGACCCGATTTGGGCATCCAGCCGGTACCGGCCGCTCAGCTGCATCCCTACGAGCGTGCTCATCTACTCGGTCCTATTGTGGCCGATGTGCCCGCGGTCTCGGTGACGGTCTTAACGGATCCCTATTGTCCATGGTCGTGGGCGGCCGAGCCGCAGCTCAGGCGCCTTCAGGTCGAGTTCGGCGCCGCACTGCGATTCACCTTCGTGATCGTGGGCCTCAAGCGGCGGATCGAGCCCGCCGACGCGGCCGCCCTCGCGTACGACACGGCGTCGGCGGCTGCCGAGAGCGGGATGCCCGCCGATCCGCGCGTGTTCCTGCGCGATCCGCCCTCCTCGACCCACCCGGCCGGCCTGGCCGTGGCCGCCGTGTCCGAGCAGGGCGACCCGGGCCCGTTCATCCGCCGCCTGCGCGAGGCGATCCTGCTCGAGCGCCGGCGGATGGACACCGCGCCCGCGCTGCTCGACGCCGCCCGCGAGGCCCGCGGGCTGGACTTGGAGCGCCTGAGGGTCGACTTCGGCTCCAACGCGATCGTCGAGCGCTTCGGCGCGGACCTCGAGCGCGGCCGGGGGGTGACGACGCCGACGGTCCGGTTCGGCCCGGACCACGAGGTCTCGGGGTACGCGCCGTACGAGCGGTTCCACGAGGCGGCGGTCGCCGCCGGCGCCGAGCCGGCGGGCGACGGCCACCCCGGCATCGAGGACGCGCTGCGGCGCTTCGGGCCGATGGCGACGCCCGAGGTCGCCGCCGTCTGCGATCTGCCCGGGCCGCGTGGGCCGGCCGAGCTGTGGCGGCTCGCGCTCGAGTGGCGCGTGCGGGCGCGCCGGGTGCCCGGCGGCGAGCTGTGGGAGCTCGCCTGACGTTCGCTACGGATTGATCGAGCGCCCGGACCAGGTGCGCCAGTCCGAGCCGCCCTCGTCGTCCTTCTTGTCCTCGTCGTCCGGACTGACGGCCGGCTGCTCCTGCGTCGGCGGCTCGTACTGCTGCGGCTCCCCGGGCTCCTCCGGGTCGAACGGGGCCGGCTCGTCGGTGCGCTCCGGCACCGGCGGGCTCCACGACTCCGTCGGCTGCTCGGCCGGCGGCGTCTCCACCCCGGGCAGCGGCTCCGCGTCGCGCGCCGTGTCGCCCGGCGTGGCGAGGCCCTCGATCTGCTCGCCGGCCAGCGGGTTGGCGGCCTGCTCGATCGCCTCGTCGATCTGGCGCTCGGCGTCGGACATGCCGTCGGAGGGCGCGGCGGCCTCGCGCAGGTCGTGCTCGGCCTGCTCCTGGCCCTCGGCTTCGCCCTCGCCGGCCTCCACGAGCGGGCGCTCCTCCTCGGTGGCGACCTCGCCGGCGATGCCCGCGTAGTTGCTCACCGTGCCGCCGATGTTGGCGGCCTCAGCGGCGGCGGCGGCCTCCTCGGCGGCCTCGTCGATCGGCCCCGGCTGCTGCGGCTCGGGAGCCGGCACCGGGGTGGCCGTGTTGGCCACGGGCCCGGGGGCGTCGTAGTTGGACGGGCCGGGGGGCGGCGGGGCCGGCGGTTCGTAGGTCTGCCCGCGCCCAGGAAGAAGCCCCGCGACCTTGTCGCGCTTGAGGAAGACGCCGGCGGCGACGACCGCGGCTCCGAAGAGCAGCAGCTTGCGTGACATGGGGTTAGCTCCTTGAAGGGTCCGGAGTCGGAGTGTGCACACTGGACCGTACCCGGACGTGGCCGGGCGGCGAACCCTGATGGTGGGACGGCATGCGCCGGGGCCGTGAGGCCCCGGCGTCAGGCGTCGCGCTCGGAGGGGACCGGGAGGTCGTTCGGAGCGCTGTCGGCGGCGGCGCGGTTCTCCTCACGCACGGCGTTCCAGATCTCCTCGCGGTAGACCGGGACCGCACGCGGCGCCTGGATGCCGACGCGGACCGAGTTGCCGACGATCTCCATCACGTGGACGACGATGTCGTCGCCGAGCATGATCTTCTCGCCGGGACGGCGTGTGATGATGAGCATGAAGATTCCTCCTTGGAATGCTTCGAAAACGGATGAGACTGCGCGGCGTTGCGCCGCGCAGGATTACGCAGCTGCCTCGGCCTTGGCCTTGGCCTCAACCTCGGCCTGGGCCTCGACCTGCGGGAACAGCGCGGCACGCACGGGCGCGTCGTCGGCCTCGTTGATCACCTGGTGGCCACGGCCACCCGAGACCACGATCGGCGCGCGCAGGTTCACGCTGAAGTCGGCCAGCTCGGTGCCGGCCCGGACGGTGACGTAGACGGCGGTGTCGGCGCCGGCGTTCACGCGCTCGGTGTCGTCGTCCGACAGCGCGACCTCATAGTCGGCGAAGAACGCCCACGGGCTGGTCACGGGCAGCGCGAGGCTCGGGTCGTCGATCGAGTGCAGCCACTGGAAGGGGCCGTCGGTGATCTCGCCGACGATGGTCCAGCGGCGGCTGTCGAGGCCGATCAGGCCGGAGGGGAACTCGATGATCGCGTCGGCCTCGATCTCGAGGGTGCCGAAGCGCGAGCTCTCGACGGTCACGGTGGACATTTTGGGGTCTGACTCCTTGGTTCCGAGGGACGAAGAGGACGCTGCGCCGGATCAGCGCAGGAAGTCCATGAGGGACGTTTGGACGATGCTGGCCCCCGCGCGGAGGGCGGCCTGGTAGGCGGCGGTCTGGGAGTTGAGCTCGATCAGGGTCTCGGCGATGTCGGCGTCCTCGGTCTTCGAGAGCTGACCGACGACGGACTCCTCGAGCTGGCCGAGCCGGCCGAGGGCGGACTCCAGGCGGTTGGTCTTGGCGCCGTTGGCGGCGCGGACCTCGAGCAGGAGGTCGAAGTTCTGCTCCAGGCGGTCCATGTCGGAGCCGCGCAGGGCGGTCGCGTTGCCGGACCGCAGGTTGCCGACCGCGTCGCGCATGACGTCGAGCAGCTTGCCGTCGCCGGAGCCCTGGCCGTCGCCCAGGAACTGCTGGGCCACGACGTTGATCGACATCTGCACGCCCGGCCCGATCTCGCGGATGATCCCGGGGTTCGCCGGGTTCCAGCCCGCGTCGTCGCCCTGGTAGACGTCGTCGGCGGGCGCGTACGGCGTGCTCGTCGGCGGATACGGGCGCGTGGAGGTCTCGGTCCCGGCGAACAGGTACGAGCCGCGGTAGCTCGTGTTGGCGGTCTGCTTGATGCCCTCGATGAGCTGCTCGAGCTCGGCGGCGACCGCGTCGCGGCCCGTCTGGTCGAGCGAGTCGGAGGCGCCCTGGACGAGCAGGCTCTTGGCCTTCTCGATCGAGTCGGTCATGTCCATCATCGCCTGCTCGGTCGCGTCCTGCCAGCCGATCGCGTCCTCGACGTTGCGCTGGTGCTGCTGGTTGGCGCTCAGGCTCTGGCGCAGCGCCATCGCCTGCGCGGTGGCGAACGGATCGTCGGACGGGCGGCTGATCTCCTTGTTGGAGGCCGCCTTCATCTGCGACTTGGTGAGCTTCGACGAGATGCTGTTGAGGTCAGCGAGGATGTTTCGCTGGACCATCGAAGTGGTGATGCGCATCGCCATTACAGACCCACCCTTCCGGTCCGGTTGATGAGGACGTCGAGCATCTCGTCCATCGTGCTCATGGCGCGAGAGGACGCCTGGTAGGCGCGCTGGAAGCGCACGAGGTTGGACATCTCCTCGTCCATCGAGACGCCGGCCACGCTCTGGCGCCGGTTCTCGACCGCGTCGGTCAGGGCCTGGGAGTTGGCCTCCTGGCGGATCGACTCGCGGACGTGCGCGCCGATCTTGGACACGAACGCCTGGTAGGCGCCGTCGACGCCGCTGTTCGGGTTGTTCTGGATGGCGGCGATCGCCCGCGCCACGTCGCTCGAGCCGTCGGCTCCGGTGCCGCCGGTGATCAGCGACGGGTTCCCGGCCAGGAGCGGGTTGACGTCGAGGGTCTGCGAGGCGGGCGTGCCGACCTGGAAGAAGTCGCCGGTCGGGTAGGCCGCGTTGACGGCGTTGGCCAGGTTGGTGGCGATCGTGTTCAGGTCGCCGATGTACTGGTCGAGCGTGCCGCCGGGGCGCGAGGCCTCGAGCAGGCCGCCGAGGCGCCCGCCGGGCGACCAGGCGTCGCCGGCCGGAGGCCCGGCCCACGTCGCGGCCGCGCCGGTGACGATCGAGTAGGTGGAGCCGGGCGCGGCCTTGTCGACGAACGAGACGTCGAGCATGCCGTCGGGCTGCGTGACGACCGAGATCTGGCCGAACTCGGACAGGTCGTCGAGGAGCAGGTCGCGGCGGTCCAGCAGGTCGTTGGGGATGTCGCCGGAGGTGACGAAGCGGCGGATCGAGTCGTTGAGCTCGGCGACCTCGCGGGCGATCTGCGCGATCTCGCCGCCCGGGTCGCCGGCGCCGGCCGGGCGGGCCAGGTCGGCGTACTCGGCGGCTGCCTGGTCGCGGGTCAGCTCGATCTGGTCGTGCAGGGTCTGGAACGCGCCGGCCAGCGAGCCCGCGGTCTCGGCCACGTTCTGCTTGAGCGAGGCGTTCTTGGCGTCGCCGGCCAGCTGCGACCACGAGTCCCAGAACCGCGCGAGCTGCTCGTTGAGGCCGTTCTCACCGGGCTCGTTGAGCGCCAGCTCGGCGCGGTCGAGCGTCTTGGTGCGCGCCGCCCACTCCTGCAGGTTGGTGTTCTGGGCGCGGTACTGGAGGTCGACGAACTGGTCGCGGACGCGGCGGTAGGACTGGACGTCGACGCCCGAGCCGATGTGCGCGCCGGAGCCGCCGACGATGCCGCCGGCCGGGATCTGCAGCGCGTCGGAGGCGACGAGCGAGACCTCCTGGCGCGAGTAGCCCTTGGTCGACGCGTTGGCGATGTTGTGCCCGGCGGTGTCCATCATGCGCTGCTGGGCGAGCAGGCCGCGCAGCGACGTCTGGAGACCGTAGAACGAGGAGATCGACACGACTACGCCTTGAGGTCGAGGACGCGGTGGATGGCCGGGGCGGTCGGCTGGGTCGTGCCGGTCCCGGGCTGGGCGTAGCCGGGCTCGGGCTCGTGGCCGATGAGACGGGTCAGGTGGGCGAGGAAGCTGAGCTCCTGGCGCATGAGCGCGCGGTTGATGCCGTGCTCGCGGGCGATCTCGGCCAGCAGGCCGCGCAGCTCGGCGGAGCGGTCGCGCGCGGCCTGGGCGGCGCCGGGGCTGACCAGCGTGCAGAGGTGCTCGAGCGTGACGGCGGCCACCGAGACGCCGAGCGCGGCGCCGGCGCGCTGCAGCAGCCCGGCGCGGTCCTGCTCGAGGCTGCCGCGGCGGCCCATCTCGGTCTGGATGTCGGTCAGGCGCGCGATCACGGCGTCGACGTCGCGGGCGCGGATCGCCTTGCCCTGCGCGAGCACGAAGCCGAGCAGGCGCTGGGCGGATGCGATCTGCGCGTCGAGGTGGACGAGCAGCTCGGCTTCGAGGGCACCGCTCATGAGGCGTCCTTACGCATGGAGGGATAGAGCTGGGCGGCGAGGCCGATGCCGCCGTCGGCGATCAGGCCGGTGGCGAAGGCCTCCTGGGCGTGCGACGCGTAGGGGCCCTCGCTGAGGGCGCCCTTGGGCATCATGTCGCCGACGAGCTGGCCGAGCATGATCTGCTCGAAGCCGAGCGCGGCGCTGTAGGCCTCGCGGTCGGCCTTCGAGCCGGTGCGGACCTCGGTCGGGAGGGCGCTCGACGGCACCGCGGGCAGGCCGGGGATGCTCATCGCTTCACCTGGTTGGCGATGCCCATCATCTCGTCGGCCGTGGTGATGGCCTTCGAGGCGAGCTGGAACGCGCGCTGGGACTCGATCATCGCGACCATGGCCTCGGCCATGTCGGTGTTGGAGGCCTCGAGCGCGCCCTGGCTCAGGACGGTGGCCTGGGGGGCGGCCACGGGCGCGCCGGAGGCGGCGGTGGCCACGAAGGCGTTGTCGCCGATCGACAGCAGGCCCTGCGTCGAGCGGACGGTGAGGACGTCCAGCTTGCCGACGCGCTGGCGGTTGGCGAGCACGGTGCCGTCGGCGCCGATCGAGATCTGGTCCTCGGCCACGCCCTCCGGGATCGTGATCGCGGGCTGCACGAGGGCACCGGTCGCGGTCACGAGCCGGCGGTTGCCGTCGATGTGCAGGCCGCCGTCGCGCGTGAGCGCGTCGCGGCCGTCGGGCAGGCGGACGCGGAGGAAGCCGTCGCCCTGGATGGCGACGTCGAGCGGGCGGTCGGTGCGCTGGAGCGCGCCCTGCGCGAACGCGCGGCCGGCGTCGACCGCCGCGGCGCCCGAGCCGGTGCGCACGCCCTGGGCGGACGAGCGGCCCGTCTGCTCGTAGACGAGGTCGCGGAACCCGACGCGCTGGTGCTTGTAGCCCGTCGTGTTCGCGTTGGCGAGATCGTTGGCGACAGCGTCCATGCGCTGCTGCTGCGCCGCCATTCCGGCAGCGGCGGTGTTAAGTCCCGAGAGCATCTACTCGGGGTCTTCGGCCTGCGAAGACGAGACTTGAGAGGCCGCCGGCTCAGCTGCCGACGGAGCCGACCTTCGAGACGGCCTGGCCGAGCGTCTCGTCGATCGCCTGGATGACCTTCTGGCCCGCCTCGAAGGCGCGCATGGAGGCGATCATGTCGACCATGGAGCGGGCGGCGTCGGCGCCGGAGGCCTCGAGCGCGCCCGAGCGGACGGTGCCCGCGGCGGCGCCGGCAGGGGTGCCGGTGACGAGCGAGTCGCCTTCCTTGCGCGGGTCGGTCAGCGCCACGACGCCTACGCGCCGCGCGTCGACCTTGCCGTCGGTGGCGGTGATCGCGCGGCCGGCGGTGTCGAGCACCGGGTCGCCCTGCGCGGTCACGAGCCGGCCCTGGGGGTCGAGCGTGAACTGGCCGTTGCGGGTGTAGCGGACGCCCTGCGCGGTCTGGACGGCGAAGAAGCCCTCGCCGTTGATCGCGAAGTCGAGCGGCTCGCCGGTCTCGCGGGCGGGCTTGGGGCTGAAGTCGGTCTCGATGGAGTCGACCTGCACGGCCGTGCTCTGACGGCCGACGACGGCGCCGTTGGCCGAGTTGGCGAGCAGAAGGTCGCCGAACGAGCGCTGCGCCGTGCGGTCGCCCTTGTAGCCGGGCGTGGAGGCGTTGGCCAGGTCGTTGGCGATCTGGTCCTGCCGGATCTGCTCGGCGAGCATGCCGGAGGCAGCGATATAGAGACCGCGGTCCATCGCCACCGGTGATCGGCAGGCGCTCGGCTACCTTGACCCACGTGGTCGACCCGGTCGTGGCCGTCAAGACGCTGCTGCTCCAGACGCAGCTGCCCGACATCACGCTGCGGCCGGGGACGAGCGTGGTCGCGCGCGTGCTCTCGCGCGGAGCGGACCACGGGGTACTGGTGATCGCCGGCATCCCGCTGACCGCGCAGCTCCCCACCGAGGTCGGCAGGACGGGCGAGACGCTGCGCCTCAGCGTCGCGGACGTCACGCCCGAGCGGGTCACCCTCCAGCTCGAGCAGGTCGTCCCGCCCGCCGCCCAGCCGCCGCCCACCCCGACGCAGTCCGCGCGAGTGCGGGTCGAGGATGAGCCGCGGACGGTCCGCGCCGGCGGCGAGGAGCGCAGCAGCGTCGCGCTCAGCTTCCACTCGGAGGCGCTCGGCCGGCTCGACCTGCGGCTCGAGCTCGTGGCCGGCAAGCTCGTGAGCGCGAGCGTCGAGGCGCCCGCCGGCCGCTCGTTCGAGCTCGCCGACGGCGCCTCTGGGCGATTGCACGACGGCTTGCATGCTCGTACGGGCCTGGAGGCCGAGGTGCGCGTGACGCCGCGGCGGGAGCCGCTCGACATCTATGCCTGAGCGCGACGTCACCGCGGCGCTGCGCTACACGGGCACCGGCGCCCCGCAAGTGGTGGCGGCCGGTCGCGGCCACGTCGCGGCGGCGATCCTCGAGACCGCGCGCGACGCGGGCGTGCCCGTCCACAAGGACCCCGAGCTGGCCGACGCGCTGGCCGGATTGGCGCTCGGCAGCGAGGTTCCGGAGGAGTTGTGGGCGGCCGTCGCCGAGGCCCTGGCGTGGGCCTATTCGGTGAGCGAGCGAGCGATTACCCCGAATCGGTGATCAAGGAACTGGGGTCTAGGCCCGATACAGGTCCGGTCCGTCAGATCCTTCTTCCCTCGCAAGGAGCCCCGTCCGACATGAAGTCCGCCTCGACCACCAGCCGCCGCCGCGTCTCCGCGGAAGAGGCGCACGCGCTGTGGAGCGAGTACAAGCGCACCGGCGACCTGCAGGTCCGCAACCGGCTCGTGATGACCTTCGCTCCGCTCGTGAAGTACATCGTCTTCAAGAAGGTCCGCGAGCTCCCCGCCCGCTGTGAGGTGGAGGACTTCATCTCCTGCGGCCTCGAGGCGCTGATCGCCTCGATCGACCGCTACGACCCGGCCAAGGGCGCCACGCTCGAGCAGTTCGCCTGGACCCGCATCCACGGCGCCGTGCTCGACGAGCTGCGCCGTCAGGACTGGGCCCCGCGCTCGCTGCGCCGCTGGGAGCGCGACATCTCCAAGGCGCGTGACCAGTTCACCGCCATCCACGGTCGCCGCCCGTCGAAGGACGAGCTGGCCGACTCGCTGGCCATCTCGGTCGACGACCTGCGCCGCCGCGAGGACGACATCGCCGTCTCGGACGTCACCTCGCTCAACACGCTGGTGATCTCCGACGACGAGACCACGGTCGAGCGGATCGACACGCTGGCCGCCGGCGACACCGAGCTCGACCCCGAGCACGCGACCGCCAAGGAAGAGGCCAAGACCAAGTTCCGCTCCGCGTTCGAGAAGCTCCCGCAGCGCGAGCGCGAGGTCGCCGTCCTCCTCTACGTCAAGAACCTCACGCTGCGCGAGATCGGCGACATCCTCGGCGTGTCCGAGAGCCGCGTCTGCCAGATCCACTCGCAGCTCAAGCGCACGCTGAAGCAGCAGCTCTCGGACGAGGCGCTGCTGTTCTCCGCCGTCGGATAAACGTCCAGGCCCTTCAAGGCGGGCGGCGAGCGGCCGACAACCGAGGCAGACATGAGCTTCGAGATCGGACCCCTGCAGCCCGTGACGCCCGGCTTCGCCACGCGACGCCCGGCGCCCGCCACCTCCGCGGACTTCTCCGTGAGCCTGGCGCGCGCCGGCGCGCCGAAGGGCGACGTCGCGGTGATCTCCATGCCGCCTTCGCCTCCGCCGGAGGTGCTGGACGAGGTCGCCCGCGCACGTGACCGGGCTGCCGAGCTGGCCGCGAACAACCGCGAGCTGCACTTCAGCACCGACGAGGAGTCGGGCCGCGTGATCGTGCAGGTCCGCGACCTCGAGGGCAACGTCATCCGGACGATCCCGCCGTCAGATGCGCTGATGGTGATGTCGGGCGGGCCGCTCTAGCCTCATGGCCGGCATCAGCCTCTCCGGTCTCGCCTCCGGCGTCGACACGAGCTCGATCGTCGACCAGCTGATGGCGCTCGAGCGCCAGAAGATCACCACGATCGGCTACCGCAAGGCGGCCGTGACCGGTCAGCAGGACGCCCTCAAGGAGGTCGCGTCCAGGCTCTCCACGCTCAAGGACGCCGCGCTGGCGCTCAGCAGCGACTCGACGTGGACCCAGAAGCAGACGGCCGAGAGCTCGGATCCCGCGCGCGTGGCCGTGAGCATGCTCGCCGGCGCCGGCATCGGCGGCCAGTCGATCTCGGTCGACCGCCTGGCCTCCTCGGCCCAGCGCCGCTTCAACTTCCAGGCCGGCGCCTTCGACGCGCAGGGCAAGACCACCGGCGCCGAGACGATCACGCTTCAGTACGCCAGCCCCGGCAGCACCGCGGTCACGATCGACCTCGACGCGGGCGCGACCAAGCAGCAGATCGCCGACGCGATCAACGCCAAGACCACCGGTCCCGCCGTGGCGGCGGTGGTCAAGGACGCCGACGGCGTGGAGCAGCTCTATCTGTCGGCCCGCAAGACCGGCAAGGACTCTGAGTTCACGGCGTCGTTCAGCTCGGCGGCCGCCGAGGACGGCACCTTCGTCCGCGCCACCGGCAACGACCTCCAGGCCGCGTACCGGGTCGGCGCCGGCGCCCAGCAGCTCTCCTCCTCGAACGTGGTCGAGAACGCGATGCCGGGGGTCCGGCTCACGCTCAAGGGCGTGACCACGGCTCCGGTCACCGTGACGGTCACCGAGCCGGCGCTGGACCGCGACGCGATCAAGTCCAAGGTCAAGTCGTTCGTGGACGCCTACAACGCCGTCGTCGACACCACGCGCTCGAAGATCACCGAGCAGCGCGTGAAGAGCCCGACGAGCGACTTCCAGGCCGCCCGCGGGACGCTGTTCGGCGACACCGGCATGAACGCGATGCTCTCGCGGCTGCGCCAGGACATGTCGGACGTGGTCAGCGCCGTCGGCATCAACGACCTGGGCGACATCGGCATCGGGAGCCCGAAGGCGACCGGCACCTCGAGTGCCGACGCGAAGGCCGGCAAGCTCGTCCTCGACGAGACCAAGCTGGCCGCCGCCCTCGACGGCGACTTCACGGCCGTCAAGAGCTTCCTGTCGACGTTCTCCAAGGACGTCGAGGGCTTTGTCAAGGGCCAGACCGGCGGTACCGGCATCCTCGATGACCGGATCAAGAGCGGCGACCGCCAGACCAAGCGCATCCAGGATCAGATCGATCGCACGAACGAGCGCATCGACGCCCGCGAGAAGCGCATGAAGGCGCAGTTCGCGGCCATGGAGGCGGCGCTGCAGAACTCGCAGACGCAGGGCGCCTGGCTTTCGAGCCAGATTGCCGGCCTCCAGGCGAATAAGAGCTAAATCTCCGTCGGTGCGAGCCGACTACCGGGACATGTCCGTTTACTCGCCTTCCCGCGCCATCGCCTACAAGGAGCAGAGCATCCTTACGGCGACCCCCGGCCAGCTCGTCGTCATGCTCTACGACGGCTGCCTTCGCTTCCTCCATCAGGGCGCCCATGCCATGCGCGACGGCGACGTCGTCGTCGCCGGCAACCGCCTGTCGCGCGCCGAGGCGATCATCGACGAGCTGCTGACCACGCTCGACCTCGAGCAGGGCGGCGTCATCGCCAGCCGCCTGCAGGGCATCTACGTCTTCTGCTGCAAGCAGCTCGTGGAGGCTCGCATGAACCGCGACGCCGACATGATCGACACGGTCTCCGGCCTGCTCGCCGAGCTGCGCGAGTCCTGGGCCCAGGTCGCCGCGACGGCCTGATCCCCATGGATCCCTGGACCGCACTCCTCGCCCACGCCACGGCCGAGCGTCAGCTCGCCGCCGAGGGTCGCTGGGAGGAGCTCGCCGAGTCCACCGCCGAGCGCGTCCGCATGGCGGCCGCGCTCGGTCCCGCCCCCGTCGGGGCCAAGCTGGTGCTCGAGGCGCTCGCCGTCGTGCAGGCGGAGCTGACCGCCACCATCGCTGCCGCCCGCGCCGAGATCGCGCGCGAGCTCGCCTCGCTGCCCACCGCGCGCGGCGCCATGGCGGGCTACGCCGCCGCGCAGGTCGCGCCGACCCGTAACTGGGTCAACGACCAGGCCTAAAGGTCGGCGGGTCCCCGCCGATCAACGGACTGGCTGCCTCAGGGATGGGGCCTGTGATGTCCAGGGACGGACGTAGCCACCTTCTTCCAAGGAGATCCGTCCCAGTGCTCTTCGACACCACTCAGCTTGCCCTCGAGCGCGCCATCGAGGGCGCCGGCAAGCGCCATGAGGCGCTCGCGGCGAACCTGGCCAATGCCAACACCCCCGGCTACCAGCGCGTCGACGTGGACTTCCACGGCGCGCTCTCCTCGGCCATGGACTCCCGCGAGGCGCTGAGCTCGCTCTCCTTCTCCCCGGCCCGCGACGCCTCGGCCGGCGCGGTCCGCGCCGACGGCTCGACCGTCGACGTCGACTCCGAGTCCGCCAAGCTCGCCGCCAACGCGCTCGAGCACCAGGCCGCCGTGCAGGTGGCCCAGGCCCGCATCGGGATCCTCAAGGCCGCGATGGGGACCGGCTGATGAGCCTCTTCGGTGGTCTCGAGATCTCCGCTTCGGCGCTCACCGCCGAGCGGCTGCGGATGGACGTGGTGGCCGAGAACCTGGCCAACGCGCAGACCACGCGCGGCGCCGACGGCAACCCGTACCGCCGCAAGGAGGTCGTCCTCCAGGAGCGCGCCGGCTCGTTCGGCGCCTCGCTCTCCGCGGCCATGAGCAACGGAACGCAGGGCGGCGGCGTCGAAGTCGCCGGCGTGGTCGAGGACCAGACGCCGCTCAAGCGCGTCTACGACCCGGGCCACCCGGACGCCGACGGCGACGGCTACGTCGCCATGCCGAACGTCGACACCGTCACCGAGATGGTCGACCTGATCGGCGCCCAGCGCGCCTACGAGGCCAACGTGACCGCCATGCAGGCCGCCAAGCAGATGTTCACCCGCACCCTCGACCTCCTCCGCTGATGCCGACGATCCCCCCGATCGACCCCTCCTTCTCCGTCACCGGCCCCGAGTTCCGGATCGACGGCGCCCCCGGCGCCGCCGACACCGGCAGCCAGACCACCGGCGTCGGCTTCGGCGACCTGCTGGGCAAGTCGCTCGGCTCGCTGGCCGCCTCCCAGACCGAGGCCGCCGAGGCGGCCCAGGCGCTGGCCACCGGCCAGGCATCCGACCCGACCGCGGTCGTGATGGCCGTCGAGCGGGCCCAGCTCGCCATGCAGCTCGCTTCGCAGATCCGCACGAAGGCCGTCGAGGCCGCCCAGGACATCTTCCACACCCAGGTCTAATCCATGCCGCCCTTCGTCGACACCTTCCGCGCCCTCCCCACCCGCTCCAAGGCGATCATCGCCGTCTCCGCCGTCGCCATCGTGGCGATCGCGTTCCTCATGCTGCGGGTCGCCGGCGCGCCGTCGTACACGATGCTGACGTCCGGCCTCGACCCCGCCAAGACCGGCGAGATCACCGCCGCGCTCGACGAGCAGGGCATCGCCTACGAGCTGCGCAACAACGGCACCGGCCTCGCGGTCGACAAGGGCCAGGCCTCCCAGGCACGCGTCGCCCTCGCGGGCGCCGGCGTCAACGTCAGCAGCGCGGGCGAGGGCTTCGAGCTGTTCGACGAGCAGAAGCTCGGCGCCTCCGAGATGCAGCAGAAGGTCACGTACCAGCGCGCGCTCGAGGGCGAGGTCGCCCGCACGATCGGCAACGTCGAGGGCGTCAGCAACCCGCAGGTGCAGCTCGTGCTGCCCGAGGACGAGCTGTTCGCCGACGAGGCTACGCCCGCCACGGCGGCCGTCATGCTCGGCAACTCGGCCGACTCGATGGACCCGGGCGCGGTGCGCGGCATCTCCCAGCTCGTCGCGTCCTCCGTCAAGGGCCTCAAGACCGACAACGTCACGATCACCGACGCCTCGGGCACGCTGCTGTGGCCGCAGGGCGACGGCGCCGGCGGCGGCGGCATGGTGGCCGGCAAGCAGGCGCTCGAGGCCCGCTACTCGCGCGCCCTCGAGGCCGATCTCAACGCGCTGCTCGTCCGCACGCTCGGCCCGGGCAAGGGCCAGGTCTCCGTGACCGCCGACCTGAACGCCGACAAGACCACGCAGGACGAGGTCACCTACGCCAAGGGCGGCGGCGTGCCGCTCAAGTCGCAGACGGAGACCGAGCGCCTGAAGGGCGGTGGCGCCACCACCGGCGGCCCCGCCGGCACCGGCTCCAACATCCCGACCTACTCGGCGGGCGGGGGCGCCGGCGGTTCCGACTCCAACTACCAGCGCAAGACCGAGAACACCGAGTTCGGCGTCGACAAGAAGGTCGCCCGCACGGAGGTCGCGCCCGGCGCGGTCAACAAGATGCACGTCGCCCTGCTGGTCGACAAGTCCGTGCCGCCGTCCGACTTCGCCGCGCTCAAGACGGCCGTCACCAGCGCCGCCGGCATCGACACCGCGCGCGGCGACGTGATGCAGGCCGCCCAGGTGCCCTTCGCCAAGGTGGAGACGCCGAAGGCCGGCCCGGTCCCGACGACGCTGCTCGGCCCGCTCAAGTGGGTCGGCATCGGCTTCGCCACGCTGCTCTTCCTGTTCTTCATGAGCCGCTCGCTGCGCAAGCGCGAGGGCGAGGCCATGACTACGCCCGCGTGGCTGACCTCGATCGAGGAGCCCGTCTCGCTCGCCGAGCTCGAGCAGCAGACCCAGATCATGTCGCCGGCCTCGCAGCCGACCATCACGCTGCCGCCGCGCTCGCCCGACACCAACCTCCAGGCGCTCGACCAGCTGATGGAGCGCGAGCCCGAGCGCGTCGCCGCCCAGGTCAAGAACTGGATGGCGCAGGACTAGCACGATGGCTACCGAGCTTGCCACCCGCCCGGGTGCGGAGATCTCCGCCTCGAGCCTGAAGGGAATCGAGAAGGCCGCGATCCTGCTCGTCCAGATCGGCGAGGAGCGGGCGAGCGAGATCTTCCGCCACCTCGGCGACACCGAGGTCGAGGCGCTCTCGCTCGAGATCGCCAAGTCGCGCAAGGTCCCCGCCAACGTCTCGCGCGACGTGCTCGGCGAGGCGGTCGAGACCGTGCTGGCCGCGGACTACATCGCCGAGGGCGGCGTCGACTACGCGCGCAGCATCCTCGAGCGCTCGCTCGGCGCCACCCGCGCCGAGGAGCTGATCGGCCGCCTGTCGGCGACGATCGAGCGCCGCCCGTTCGAGTTCCTGCGCCGCACGCCGCCGGAGCAGATCCACGTCTTCCTGCGCAACGAGGCGCCGCAGACGATCGCGCTCGTGATCGCGAACCTGCACACCACGCTGGCCGCCCAGGTCCTCTCGTGCCTCGAGCCCGAGGAGCAGGCCGACGTCGCGCGCCGCGTGGCCAAGATGGCCGAGACGCGCCCTGAGGTCGTCTCGCAGGTCGAGAACGTGATGCGCCAGAAGCTCTCCAACGTGATCGCCCAGGAGTACGCGGCCGCCGGCGGCGTCAAGTCGCTCGCCGACATCCTCAACCACTCCGACCGCAGCACCGAGCGCAACGTGCTCGACGAGCTGGCCAAGTCCGAGTCCGAGCTGGCCGAAGAGGTCCGCCTGCTCCTGTTCACCTTCGAGGACGTCGTCAAGCTCGACGACCGCTCGATCCAGATGGTGCTCAAGGAGGTCGACCAGAAGGACCTCGCGATTGCGCTCCGCGGCGTCAGCGAGGACGTGCGCGGCCGCATCTTCTCCAACATGTCCGAGCGCGGCTCCGAGCTCCTCAAGGAGGAGATCGAGTTCCAGCCGCCTCAGCGCAAGCGGGTCATCGAGGAGGCGCAGGGCCGCATCGTCGGCGTCGTGCGCCGGCTCGAGGAGGCAGGCGCCGTCGTGCTCTCGCGCGGCGGCGGCGGCGGCGACGACGAGCTGCTGTGATGACGCCGACCGAGTTCTCCTTCGAGGCGCTCGAGGCGCCGGCCGCGACTCCGGACGCGGGCTCCCACGCCGAGGCGGACGCCGTCATGGCCGCCCTGGCGTCGGCCGAGGCCGACGCCGACAGCCTTCGCGCCGAGGCGCGCGAGCAGGGCCTGCGCGAGGGTCGCGAGGAGGCGCTGGCCGCGCTGACACCGGCGCTCGAGTCACTGGCCCAGGCAGCCGAGGCGGTGCAGGCCGACCAGCACGCGCGCGCCGAGCGCCTGGAGCGCCACGCCGTCGACCTGGCGCTGCTCCTGGCCGAGAAGATCATCGGCGGCACGATCGCGGTCCAGCCCGAGCACGTCGTCGAGGCCGTGCGCGGCGCGCTGCGAGGCATCGTGGAGCGCGAGCGGATCACCGTGCTCGTGCATCCCGAGGACCTCGAGCTCGTCCGCAACGCGATGGACGACATGCGCGCCACGCTCGGCGGGATCGAGCACTGCGAGGTCCAGGCCGAGCGCCGCGTGTCGCGCGGCGGGGCCGTGGTCCGCACGGCCGACGGCGACGTCGACGCGCGCGCGGAGACCAAGCTGCAACGGGCCCGCGAGGTCGTCGAGACCGCGCTCTCGACGGGATCATGAGCTTCGGTATCGAGCAGGCCACCGCGGCGCTCCGCGACGCCGACCTGCACCGCCGCCACGGCCGCGTCATCGACCTGATCGGCCTCATCGTCGAGGCCACCGGCCTCGAGGCCGAGGTCGGCGAGGTGTGCACGATCGAGACGGGCCGCGGCCGCTCCGCGGTGCCCGCCGAGGTGGTCGGCTTCCGTGCCGGCCGCACGCTGCTGATGGCGCTCGGCGAGGCGACCGGCATCGGTCCCGGCGCGCGCGTGAGCGCCTCGGGCCGCTCGCTGCGCGTCGACGTCTCAGACGACCTCCTGGGCCGCACGCTCGACGGGCTCGGCCGCCCGCTCGACGACTTCGGGCCGATGGCTCCCGGCCGCTCACGCGCGGTCGAGGCCTCGCCGCCGGATCCCCTGACGCGCCCGCGCATCACCGAGCGCGTCTCGCTCGGCGTGCGCGCGCTCGACGCCCTCGTCCCCTGCGGCCGCGGCCAGCGGCTCGGCATCTTCGCCGGCTCCGGCGTGGGCAAGTCGTCGCTGCTGGGCATGATCGCCCGCTCGACGTCGGCCGACGTCAACGTCATCTGCCTGGTCGGCGAGCGAGGCCGGGAGGTGCGCGAGTTCATCGAGCGCGACCTCGGCCCCGAGGGCATGGCCCGCTCCGTGGTCATCGTGGCCACCTCCGACCAGCCCGCGCTGGTGCGGATCAAGGCCGCCTTCACCGCCACCACGATCGCCGAGCACTTCCGCGACCAGGGCCGCGACGTCATGCTCATGATGGACTCGGTCACGCGCTTCGCCATGGCCCAGCGCGAGGTCGGCCTGGCGATCGGCGAGCCGCCCGCCACGCGCGGCTACACGCCGAGCGTGTTCGCCCTGCTGCCGAAGCTGCTGGAGCGCTCCGGCACCTCGCCGCGCGGCACCATCACCGGCCTCTACACCGTGCTCGTCGACGGCGACGACATGAACGAGCCGATCGCCGACGCGGTGCGCTCGATCCTCGACGGCCACGTGGTCCTCTCGCGCGACCTCGCGCACGCCGGCCACTACCCGGCGGTCGACGTGCTGGCCAGCGTCTCGCGTCTCGTCGGCGAGGTCGTCACGGGCGACGTGCGCTCGGCGGGCGACGACGTCCGGCGCCTGATGGCCGCGTACCGCGACAAGTCGGACCTGATCGCGATCGGCGCCTACCAGCAGGGCAGCGACCCGGTGACCGACGCCGCCATCTCGGCGCGCGAGCCGATCGACGCGTTCCTGCGCCAGAAGCCGGACGAGGACACCTCCGCCGAGGAGGCCGACTCCATGCTCACCCAGCTCGCGCTGCTCTCCGGCGTGCCCGAGCCCGCGCCGGCGATGCCGGCCGAGCCCGCGCCGCAGGCGCCGCCCGCCGGCGCCGGAACGCCGCTGCACTCGGCGATCCCGCCGCTACACCTCGCCGCCTAGCGGGTACCAGCCGCCTGGTTGTAATTGCCGCACGCTGTTCAGTCGGCGAACTGCGGCTGGGTGGGGAGGCCGGGGAGCCGGCCGCGCGGCCGGATTTCGGCGTACCGTCCTGGCTAAGGGTCGTCAGACGACCGCAGGGCAGGACGCTTCGAGGAAACCGCCCTCGCCGGCCTCCCCAGCTCCCCTACCCAGCCGCAGTTGACGTTCGCCCGTCGGGCACGGCGGCCGTAAGAACAACGTGCTCAGGAACGACAGCTAGGGCACGCCGGCTCTGAAGGCGCGAGGTGATCAGGCCGGTGCCACGCGACTACGAGATCGTCGCACCGGGGCGGCCGAAGCTGATCGAGGAGATCGTCGTCAACACGCACGAGGGGCGACCCGAGGACGTCGTCTCGGGCGCGAAGACCGCCGAGGGCACGGACGGGTTGTGGGCGCGCGGCTGACCGGCCCGCCCGGCGGGCGGGCCGGTTGCGCGTCGCCTAGAGCCCGAGCGCCGGCAGCGCGCCCAGCTCGCAGCTGAACACGGTCTCGCCGTTCACGCAGGCGTCATTGCCGTCCTCGCCGTCGGTCCGGTCGAAGCCGGGCCCGCCGTCGAGCTGGTCGTCGCCGTTGCCGCCGAACAGGCGGTCGTTGCCGTTCTCGACCTCGACCCACGGCAGGCCGAGCTTGTCGTTGCCGTCGCCGCCGCGGAGCTCGTCGTTGCCGAGCTCGCCCTGGAGGCGGTCGTCGCCGGCCCCGGCGAGCAGGAGGTCGTCGCCGGCGCCCGCGAACGTCAGGTGGTCGTCGCCCGCGTCGCCGATCAGGATGTCGGCGCGGTCGTACTCGGCGGGGTAGGAGCCGCCGTAGGTCGAGTCGTTGCCGGCGCCGCCGATCACGATGTCGCGGCCGCGCTGCCCGCCGATCTCGTCGTCGCCGTCGCCGCCGTCGATGAAGTCGTCGCCGTCGAGGCCGCCGGCGTTGTCGTTGCCGGGACCGCCGGAGATCACGTCGGCGCGATCGTCGGTCTTCTTGCCGGCCTCGGCGCGGATCGCCATCGGATCGTCGGCGCCGTCGATCCAGTCGCGGCCGTCGCCGCCCGCGATCCGGTCGCCGCCGCCGGCGCCGCACAGGATGTCGTCGCCGCCTAGGCCGAGGATCACGTCGTCGCCGTCGCCGGCGTAGATCACGTCCGGCCCGTCGGTGCCGACCAGCACGTCGTCGCGCCACGTGCCGACGATCGTGAAGTCGTTGTAGGTGCCACCCTGGCCGCCGAAGCAGGTCGGCGGCGCGTGCGTGGCGGGCGCGGCCGACGGGATGAGCAGCGCGCCCGCGAGGAGCGCGCCGAGAAGCAGAGCGAATCGGGTCATACCCAATAGACGAAGAGACAGGGGCGTGGATTCCCTGTCGAGCGTCGCTACAGGTTCCGGAGCAGCGGCCGATCAATCCGGTCGTGGAGACTCCGTCCTTCACGTTCCGTCTCGAGCGCGTCAAGACGCTCCGGGAGCGCGCGGAAGCGCGCGCCCAGGAGGATCTGGCGCATGAGCTCCGCCTGCGCCTGCGTGGCGAGGCGATGCTGCGCGAGGCAACGCACGCCGTCTCAGCCGCCACCCAGGCCGGCCGCGACGCCGTGCTCGCCCGCCCCTCGGGCATGGACCTGATCGCCGCCCAGGCGTTCATGGAGCGTGCCGAGCGCGACCGCCGCGAGCGGGCGCTCGACCTCGACCGCCAGGAGGCCGAGGTGGCCGCGCGCCGCGACGCGCTCCAGGCCGCCGCGCGTGACCGTCAGGTCATGGACAAGCTCGAGGAGCGCCAGCGCGCCGACCACAACAAGGCATGGGCCCGCCGTGCGCAGGGCGCTCTCGACGAGATCGCTCTGGGCGTGCACCGCCGGGGCGCCGCCGCATGAGCGTCGACGCGGTCGTGGCTCGGGTCGCCGAGCTCCAGCAGATGATGGGCGCGCCCGCGCCCGCACAGACTTCCACGTCGAGCGCGTTCGCCTCGCAGCTCGCCACCGCCACGGCCGCGACCTCCGCGCCGGCGGCGACCACCGCTTCCGCCGGCCTGATGAGCGTCGGCGCCTCCGAGCTTCCGTCCGACGTCCCGTTCGGCGCCGAGATCACCGCCGCCGCGAAGAAGCACGGGATCGACCCCGCGCTGCTCGCCGGCCTGGTCAAGCAGGAGTCGGGCTTCAACCCCAACGCCGGCTCGCCGGCGGGGGCCCGCGGGCTCACCCAGCTGATGCCGGGCACCGCCGCCGGCCTCGGCGTGAGCAATGTGCTCGATCCCGCGCAGAGCCTCGACGGTGGCGCGAAGTACCTGCGCCAGCAGCTCGACGCCTTCGGCGGCGACGTGACGCGTGCCCTGGCCGCGTACAACGCCGGTCCCGGCGCCGTCCAGCGCTACGGCGGCGTCCCGCCCTACGCCGAGACGCAGAACTACGTCCGCATCGTGCAGGCCAACGCCGCGCAGTACCGCGCCTCCGGCGCCGCTCCCTCGATCCTCTGATGAACACAGAACGCACCCAGCCCACGCGCCCCGCTGCGCTGAACGACCGCTCCTCGGCCGCTCCGGCCGAACGCCGGCCCGAAGGCGCCTTCGCCGCGCTGCTCGACGCCGTTGCCCCCGCCCCCCGTCGCGAGGAGCCGAAGGCGCCGCGCGCCGACGTGCGCGACCGCGGCCCTGAGCCGCGCGACGCCGCGCCGCGCCGCGAGCAGCCCGCGGGCACCGCGCCCGAGGGCTCCCCGGCCGACGCCGGCACCCGCGAGCAGCTGCAGGCCGACCGGCCCGTCGCGCTCGCCGTGGCTCCGGTGGTCGATCTCCCCGTGGCGCCGCCGGCTCTGCCGGAGGCCGTGGCCCCGGCCGCTCCCGCCCTGCCCACCGCACCGATCTTCATGCTCGCGCCCGAGGCCGTCGTCGCCGCTCCGGTGGCGCCGCAGCCCGTGGCCGCCGCGCCGCTGCCGGCCGAGGCCGCTCCGGTCGCGGCCGCGCCGCTGCCCGGCGCCCCGGTCCTCGCTCAGCAGGCCGCCCCGGCCCAGCCCGCCGTGGCCGAGGCCGACGCCGAGGCGCAGTCTCCCGCCGGCGTGCCGGTCGAGGCCGACGCCCCGGCGCAGCCCGCCGCGCCGCAGACCGCCGCGCCCGAGGCGCGCAAGCCCGTCGTGCCCGCCGCTCCGGTCGCCGAGGCTCCGGCTGCGCCCGAGGCGCCGGCCGCGCCCGAGGCTCCGGCTGCCGCCCCGGCCCGCGCTGCCGCGGCGTCCGAGCCCGCTCCCGCCCCCGCGCCCGCCGCGCAGGCGCCCGCCTCCCAGCCTGTCGCTCCCGCCCCGGTCCCGGCGCCCGTCGCCGGCCTGGCCGCCCCCGAGCGCACCGTGCCGATGCATCGTGCGCCGGCCGCGGTCCAGACGCTGCTCCACGTCGCCGTCGAGCGAGGCATCTCGCACGCCAAGCTGGCGCTGCGGCCGGTCGAGCTGGGCGGCATCGAGATCCGCCTGCAGGCCACGGCCGGCGGCATCGCCGCCCAGGTGGTGGCCGACTCCCCGGAGGCCGCCAGGCTGCTGGCCCAGGCCGGCGACGACCTTCGCCGCGCGCTCGAGGCGCGCGACGTGAACCTGATCTCGCTCGAGGTCTCGACCTCCAGCGATCAGCAGCAGCAGCGCGCCCGCGGCGAGTGGAGCGACGGCGATGACGCCGTGTTCGGCGGCTCCGGCCGCCCGGGCTCCGACGACGCCGAAGGCGACGCCGAGGGCGCTCCGACCACCCAGACCGTCATCGAGCTCCCCGGTGGGCTGCTCGTGGACGTCCTCGCCTGACCAACGACACGGGACCGATGACCTCCATCAACACCAATTCCAGCGACCGGATCCTCACGCTCGAGGAGATGAAGCCGAAGGGCTCCTCCGGCGGCGAAATGGGCAAGGACCAGTTCCTCAAGCTCTTCGTCGCGCAGCTCCAGCACCAGGACCCGATGAACCCGATGAACGACAGCGAGTTCATGGGCCAGATGGCGTCCTTCTCCACGCTCGAGCAGGTCTCCAACCTCGCCGCCGCCAATGAGCGCGTGGCCTCCAACCTGACGGCCAGTAGCGCCATCGGCCTGATCGGCCGCACGGTCAGCTACGTGGACGAGAACGACCAGATTCACACCGGCAAGGTCGACAAGGTCACCACCGCGGGCGGCGTTCCGACGCTCACGGTCGACGGCGTCGACGGAGTCGATCCCGCAACCATCACGCAGGTCGCTTAGGCGACGGAAGGAGTTGATGCCCCGATGATGCGAGGCATGTTCGCTGCTATCAGCGGCCTCAAGACCCACCAGGTGATGCTCGACGTCACCTCCAACGACATCGCGAACGTCAACACGATCGGCTACAAGTCGGCTCGCGCGACGTTCACGGACGCCCTCAACCAGACGCAGCGCGGCGCCTCCGGCCCGGGCGGCGGCACGGGCGGCACCAACGCGGCCCAGGTCGGCCTCGGCGTCCAGCTCGGCTCGATCGACAACGTGATGACCGGCGGCGCTCTCCAGTCCACCGGCGGCACGTACGACATCGCGGTCCAGCAGGGCCCGGGCTTCTTCCGGGTCGCCTCCAGCACGACCACCCCGCCGACGGCGAACGCGGGCGCCGTGGAGTACACCCGCGCGGGCAACTTCACCACCAACAGCGCCGGCTACCTGGTCACCCAGGACGGCTACTACCTCCAGGGCCGCACCGCCGGCGGCGCCGACACGCTGATCCAGGTCCCGCCCGGGTCGACCAACGTGTCGATCGGCCAGAACGGCGAGGTCTCGTACGTCGACGGCACCGGCACGCGCCAGTCCTCCGGCTTCCTCACGCTGGCGACGTTCTCGAACCAGGCCGGCCTGTCGCGCAGCGGCTCGAACCGCTGGCTGCAGAGCGCGAACTCGGGTGCGCCGACCGTCGGCACCCCGGGCACCACGCACGGCTTCACCACCGCCGGCGCGATCGAGATGTCCAACGTGGACCTCGCCCAGTCGTTCACGAGCATGATCACCGCGCAGCGTGGCTTCCAGGCCAACTCGCGAGTCATCTCGACGGCTGACGAGATGCTGCAGGACCTCGTGAACCTGAAGCGCTAATAAGGGTTTCGCCCTCCGGTCGCGGAAACCCCACCCGCGACCTACGTGCGACGTTACAAGGAAGGGCCCGCCACCAACGTGGCGGGCCCTTTCTCGTTCAACTACCGACGTTCCTGGCCGATGACCAGATCAGGAGCCCATCCGTCTCCACTCTCTCGCCATGATCCGACTTCACAAACTTGGGCGCACGCCCCATCCGTTCCACCTGAACCCGGACCTGATCCTCACCGTCGAGGCCAACCCGGACACCGTCGTCGTGCTCACGACCGGCTCGCGGCTGGTCGTGGTCGAGTCGCCCGACCAGGTGGCCGAGTTCGTGCGCACCTGGCGCGCCTCGGTCCTCGACGCCATGACCCGTGTCCCGCGTCGCTCCCAGACGCTCGCGCTCGTGCGCGGCACCGCCGGTGACGGCGCCATCGTCGCCCTCAACGCCGAGCACGCCCGCCAGGAGAGCGAGCTTCCCCAGAAGGGCCCGCGGTCATGAAGTTCGGCACCGGCATCGGCATCCTCATCTCCATCGTCGGTATCGCCATGGGCGCGACCATGGAGGGGACGAACGTCATGGTCGTGATCAACATCCCGGCCATCCTCATCGTGCTCGTCGGCACGCTGGGCGCGACCATCGCCGCCTGCGGCCTGCCGGTGCACATCCGGCTCCCCAAGCTCTACATGAAGGCGCTCATGCCGCCGGACCTCGACCTCGTCGGCCGGGTGAACCAGCTCGTGGGCTTCGCCGACCAGGCGCGCCGCGACGGCCTGCTCGCCCTCGACGAGGCGGTCAAGGGGATCGACGATCCGTTCACGCGCAAGGGCGTCCAGCTCGTCGTCGACGGGACCGACCCGGACCTCGTGGCCGCCGTGCTCGACGCCGAGAACGAGGCGATGCGCAAGCGCCACGTCGCCGCGCGCGCGCCGTTCATGCAGGCGGGCGCCCTGGCGCCGACGATGGGCATCATCGGCACCGTTTTCGGCCTCGTGAACGTGATGAACAACCTCAACCAGCCGTCCACGCTGGGCCCGCTGATCGCCGCCGCGTTCCTCGCGACGCTGATCGGCGTCGGCTCCGCCAACGTCGTCTTCCTTCCGATGGCCAACCGCCTGAAGGAGCTCTCGGAGGCCGAGATGCACTTCCGCGAGATGACCCTCGAGGGCGTCCTCGCCATCCAGGCCGGCGACAACCCGCGCGTCGTCGCCGAGAAGCTCATGGCCTACGTGCCGCCGGGCGAGCGTCCCACCGAGGAAGAGCAGGAGGCCGCCAAGGCCGCTGCCAAGCAGGCGGCCTGAGGTGACCCATGAGCGCGGCGAGGCGGCATAAGAAGCACCACCACGAGGAGCACGAGAACCACGAGCGCTGGCTCGTCTCGGGCTACGACATGATGACGCTGCTGTTCGCGGTGTTCGTGGTGCTGTTCGCGATCTCGTCGACGAACATCAGCAAGGTCAAGCTGCTGGAGCAGTCGCTCCAGGAGGCCTTCTCCGGGCCGGTCCTCACGGGCGGCCGGGCGATGATGAAGACCGGCGACGAGTCGGAGGCCGAGAGAGCGCCGGCGAACCCGCCGCTGCCGACCCTGAGCCCCGCGCAGGCCCTCGCCCAGGCGATGAACCCCCAGGACGCCGAGGAGGCGGCCGAGCAGGCACAGGCCGAGGAGAACAGCTTCCAGGACCTCAAGAAGCGCATCGACAAGCTGGCCAAGGACGCCGGCCTGGCCGAGAAGATGTCCACCACGGTCACGCCGGACGGTCTGAAGATCCGTCTGGTGACCGACGGCGTGCTGTTCGACTCGGGCAGCGCGGTGGTCAAGTCCGGCGGGCGGCCGACGCTCTCCGAGATCGGTCGGATCATCGACCACGAGGGGACGCATCCCGTCCAGGTCGAGGGTCACACCGACGACCAGCCGATCGCAACTTCGCAGTACCCGTCCAACTGGCAGCTGTCCGGCGCCCGCGCAGCGGCCGTCGTTCAGACGCTGAACGGTGCGGGCGTGTCCGGCAAGCGCATGTCGCTGGCCGGCTATGCCGCAGAGCATCCGGTCGCGGGCAACGCAACGCCCACGGGCCGGGCGAAGAACCGGCGGGTCGAGATCATCCTGACCCGTCTGCATGGAGCAACCCAGTCGCAAGGAGGCGACAAATGAAAAAGAAGATCATCATCATCGCGGTGGCGGCGCTCGTGATCGCCGGCGGCGCCTATAAGACCGTTCTGGCCAAGCCGAAGGAGAAGGCTCCCGAGCCCAAGGTCCACGGCACGGTCTACGTTCTCCCGAAGGAGTTCCTGGTCAACCTGGCCGACGGCCGGTACGCCAAGCTGCAGGTCGCGCTCGTCGTCGAGCATCCGCCGGCTGCCGCCGGCGGGCACGGCGCGCCGGTCGCGCCCGAAGGCTACGGCGCCGAGCCCCAGGAGGCGATCATCCGCGACCTGATCACGGACGAGCTGACCGACGCCTCCGACCACGAGCTGATCCAGCGCGAAGGCCGCGAGAAGATCAAGAAGCAGATCCTGAAGTCGATCAAGGAACACACGGACGTCCACGTCGAGGAGGTCCTCTTCCCCGACGTCACCGTGCAGTGAGGAACCCCATGAGCGATCCTGTCGACTACGTAGCCTTCGAGACCACCGTCACCACGCCCGACACGGGCGCGGACGGCACGCCCGAGCTCGAGCGGCTCTACGACGTCCCTGTCGAGCTGGCCGTGGAGATCGGCCGCACGCAGATGACGATCCGCGAGACGCTGGCCCTCGGGCCCGGCTCGATCGTGACCCTCAACCGCCTCGCCGGCGAGCCCGTCGACCTGCTGGTCAACGGCAAGCCGATCGCGCGCGGCGAGGTCGTCGTCATCGACGAGGAGTTCGGCCTGCGCGTCACCGAGGTCGTCTCGAGCGAGTCCTCGCCGCGCGAGGACCAGGCGCCCGACGCGCCGCTCGCCGAGCCGCTCGTCACGCCCGACCCCGTCGCTCCGCACGCGTAGCGACCGCGCGGCGCGGATACTCCCTGGTGGATGGGGAGAGTCCGCGCCGCCGTCGCGACCTTCTGGGGCAAGGCCTACGAGGACAACCTCACCGGTCTGGCCTCGATGGTCGCCTACAACCTCCTGCTGTCGATCTTCCCGGTCGCGCTGGTGGCGCTGTTCATCGCGGGCCGCATCCTGCGCTCGCCGGAGCTGCAGAACTCCGTGCTGCTCGACCTCGAGCAGCTCTTCCCCACCGCCGCCGAGACCACGCTGAGCGAGGCCGTCCGCCGGCTCCAGGCGTCCTCCACGACGACGGGCATCCTGGCCATCGTCGCCGCGATCTGGTTCGCCACCTCCTTCTGGGGCGCGCTCGACACCGCGT
The DNA here is from genome assembly GCA_963835525.1 of uncultured Solirubrobacteraceae bacterium. Taxonomy (GTDB): domain Bacteria; phylum Actinomycetota; class Thermoleophilia; order Solirubrobacterales; family Solirubrobacteraceae; genus DASSUW01. Next base: position 317,300 of record CAWIFM010000003.1, on the reverse strand, counting down.
TCTGCCAGATCTACCACCGGCCGTGCCGCAGCTGGGTGCGGCAGAAGCTGTTCGCGCTCGGCATGTTCGCCGTGGTGCTGCTCTTCATCGTGGCCAGCGTCACGGTCCCCGCGCTGCAGAGTCTGCTGGTCACGAGCGCCGACGACCTCCCGTTCGGGCTCTCCGAGGTGCGCGGCCTGGTGTACGGGGTGACGCTGGCGGCCGGCGTCCTGGTCCTCTTCGTCGCGCTGTGCGCGACCTACCGGCTGGTGCCGAGCGGCGCCGTCCCGTGGCACAGCGTCTGGCCCGGCGCCGTCGGCGCCACGCTGGCCATGGGCATCGTCGACTACGGCTTCCCGCTCTACCTGCAGAACGTCACGACCCTGCGCGCGGGCACGACGTTCGTGTTCGTGCTGATCGCGCTCGTGTGGTTCTACGCGCTGGCCATCATCCTGCTCGCCGGCGCGGTCATCAACGCGCTGCGATTCGAGCGCTCGGAGCGCCTCAGGCGCTGAGCAGCTCGCGCGCCTCGTCGACCCTGTCGGCGGGCACGGCCACGCTGTACGAGGCTCCGGCGCCGGCTATGGCGGCCATGTTCCCGGGCGCCACCGCGCACGGGATGCCGCCCTCCTCGAGCCGCTGCCGGATCAGCTCGGCAATCGCCTCGTTGTCGGCCCGCTCGATCGTCACGTAGTCAGTCATAGGCTCGCCGGCCCTGCGTGTACGCGCCGAGGTCTATCACGAAGGCGAGGGCGACGAAGAACCACTCGATGCCGGTCACCTCGCGCCCGGGCCCCCAATCCCAGAACGCCGCGTAGGACAGCGTCGTCCACGGCAGCAGGAAGAAGCCGAGGAACGGGAGGAACCAGCTGTCGAAGGCGCGGCTGAGGAGGTCGCTGAACAGCCACAGCAGGATCAGCGCGAGCCGCGGAGAGATCAGCGCGAGGAGCGCGAGGAAGCAACCCATGCGGCAAGCATCGCCGTTCGGCAGCGGTCTGACAAGGCGGCGTCGGTACTCTGCCGCCCGGTGGCGGCGATCGAGACGGCAGGGCTGACGAAGCGCTACGGGGCGGTCACGGCGGTCGATGACCTCACGTTCTCCGTGCGCGACGGCGCGGTCACGGGCTTCCTGGGTCCCAACGGGGCCGGCAAGACGACGACGCTGCGGATGATCCTCGCGCTCGCGCGGCCGACCGCCGGCCACGCGACGGTGAAGGGCCTCCCGTACCGCGAGCTCGAGCATCCCGCCCGCACGGTCGGCGCCAATCTCGAGATCGCCGGAGCCCATCCGGGTCGCAAGGGGCGCGACCACCTGCGCGCGCTGGCGGCCATGGCGTCGCTGCCGCGCTCGCGCGTGGACGAGGTGCTGCGCCTGGTGGAGCTCGAGGGCGCGGCGGGCCGGCGGGCGGGCAAGTACTCGCTCGGCATGCGGCAGCGGCTCGGGCTGGCGGCGACCCTGCTCGGGGACCCCGAGGTGCTGATCCTCGACGAGCCCGCCAACGGCCTCGACCCGCAGGGCATCCGCTGGCTGCGCGACTTCCTCCGCGGCATGGCCTCCGAGGGCCGCACGGTGCTGGTCTCCAGCCACGTGCTGGCGGAGGTGGCGCAGACCGTCGACGACGTGGTGGTCATCCACCGCGGCCGGCTGGTCGACCAGGGCCCGGTGTCGCGGCTCACCGCCGGCGGCCACGTGGTCGCGCGCTCGCCGCGCGCCGGCGAGCTGCAGGCGGCGCTCGAGCGCGCCGGGCTCGAGGTGACGGTCGACGGCGAGCTGCTCGTGATCGGCGCCGACGACCCGGCCCGCGTGGGCGACCTGGCGTTCGACGCCGGGATCCCGCTGCATGAGCTGACCACGCGCGCCACCTCGCTCGAGGAGGCCTTCCTGGCGCTCACGGGCGACGAGGAGGCCACTCTGTGATCCCGCTCGTGCAGGGCGAGATGATCAAGGTGCGCACCACGCGCACGGCCCTCGGGTTCGGCGTCGCCTCGGTGCTGCTCGTCCTCGCCGTCGTGCTGATCACGATCCTCGCGGGCGACCCGGACACGGTCCAGGAGAAGAAGGACTCGCTCAACCTCGGCGGCGCGCTCTGCATTCCGCTGCTGCTGTTCGGCATCGTCGGCGCGACCGGCGAGTACCGCCACCGCACGCTGGCGCCCGCCGTGCTCATCGCGCCCGACCGCATGCGGCTGGCCCTCGCTCGGCTGGTCGCCTACGTCTTCACGGCGCTCGCGGTCGGCGCCGCGATGGCCGCCGTCGCGCTCGTGATCGGCGTTCCGCTGCTGGCGTCCCAGCCCGGCCCGGACCTCGGCGCCGCCGACTACCGCACGATCGTGGGCGGCGGCCTGATCACGGCCATGCTGGTCACGGCGCTCGGTGTCGGCGTCGGGATGGTGGTCAAGAACCAGGTCGCCGGCGTGGTCGGCGCGCTCGTCTGGCTCTTCATCCTCGAGCCGCTGATCCCGCTGATCGACGACTGGCTGGTCAACGTCTCGATCCTCGGAGCCGCCGCGACGCTCGGCGGCGCCAGCCCCGACGAGGTGAGCTGGGGCGAGGCGCTACTCGTCCTGGGCCTCTGGGCCGCGGGCTTCGTGGCGGCCGGCCTCGCCTTCGAGCGCCGCCGCGACGTCGACTAGTGGCCGCGGCCGAGAGTTCCACGCATTCCGGCGGGCCCGGTCCGCGTCTGCCGGCACCCGGCATCCGGTCACGTGCCACCAGCATGCTCGCGGATTCCGTGCACCGGCAGACACGGCCCGGACTACGCCGGGTTATGCGCGGAGCTCTCGGTCACGACCACTAGCAGGGCGCTCAGGGTGGCGGCCAGCCAGCCGGCGTAGCGGTCCGGCGGCAGGCCGGCGGCTTCGGTCATGCGCAGGTACGTGCTCTCGCCGGCGATCGCGTAGAGGGTGTCCGCCGCCTCCTGCGGGCCGGCGCGCAGCAGGCCGGCCTCGTCGAGGCGGTCGGCGACCGCGCGGAACGCGGCGCGCAGGTTGCGGTGCGCGCGCTCGCGCAGAGGGCGCAGCCCGGCGTCCATCAGGGCCGCGCCCTCGCCGAGCGCGATCAGCCGTGCGGCGCGGGCCATCAGCGTGGCGTTCGAGGCCGCGAGGCGCGGCAGGACCTCGTGGGCGGGCGCGGCTACGACGTCGGCGAGGCGCTCCGACGGGTTGTCGCGAGTGGCGCGCACGATCACCGCGTCGAGCAGGGCGGGCTTGTCGGGGAACGCGAGGTAGATCGTCGCCTCCGCCACGCCCGCCTCCTCCGCCACCGCGCGGATGCTGGTGCGCGCGTAGCCGTTCGCGAGGAAGAGCCGCTCGGCTGCGGCGCAGATGCGGTCGCGCGTCGCGGCCGCGCCGGCGCGCCGCGAGCTGGCGTCGTAGCGGCGCTTGACAGGTTCTCCGGACATTCTCTAAAGTGACACTCTAGTGAATATCACGGCAGAAGCGATGCGGCTGGACCATCGGGTGGAGCTCGCGGATGGCTGGAGCCTGTGGCGCGACTTCGCGGTACGCAGCTCGGGCTTCCCGGTCGAGGGGCTGGAGGCGTTCGGGCCCGGCGAGGAGGCGCGGCTGGCCGAGGTGGCGCGCGACCCGGCCTTCCGCGAGGCCGTCGCGTGGCAGAGCCGCGAGTCGCTCGCGCGCGCGGTCGACAAGCTCGCCGTCGGCGCGCCCGGCAGCCCGTCGCGGTCGCGGCGCTGGACCGACGTCGTCGGTAGCTACTGGCAGCGGTACTGCTCGAAGAACGACACGATCGGGTTCTTCGGGCCGCTCGCCTGGGGCTCGTTCGCGGACGCGACCGCCGTACGCTCGGGCGCCCTCGAGCGCGAGCGCGTCGTGCACTTCGAGACCTGGGCGATGGAGGCGGTGGCGCGGCACGGCGCTGCCCATGGGCCCGTTCCCCGAGCGCGTCATGCCCGCCGGCACGCCGGGGCTCGACCGGCTGGAGGCCGCCCGCGCGGCGGTCGCCGCCGCGCGGCGCGAGGACGTCGCCGCGGCGCTCGACCGGCTCGACCGGGTGTTCGAGGAGGTCACCGGCCGGCCCGCCGCGCGGACCGAGGGCGACAGCGGCGGCGGGCGGACGATCGCGTACCTCGACAGCATGCGCGACCTCGACGTCACGCTCGGGCCCGCGGTGCTCGACGAGCTGCGCGCCTCGCTGCCGGCCGTGCTGCGCGCGTCGCGCTGGTGGTGCGGCCGCGTGTTCGACCGTGGCGCCGATCTGCTCGAGCGCATCGCACACGGGCGCTCGGGGCCGCTCGCGCCGCTGCTCGGCGAGCTGATGGGCGCGGGCTTCGGCCTGTGGGACCAGATGGGCGAGGAGCAGCGCGAGCTGCAGCGCCGCTGGGCGGACGGCGACGCCTTCGCCGACTGGACGCCGGCCTGGTACGCCTCGGCCTACCAGTCGGCCGACCTGCAGATCGCCGCGCCCGGCGTCGAGGCGATCGAGCGCGGCGACTTCCTGGTCGTGCTGGGCGACTTCCACGGCGGCGACAACCCGCTGGCCCAGGGCGTGTTCGGGCTGCGCCACCCCGACCCCGCGGCGATGATGCGCCGCATCGCGGAGGAGGCCGGGCCGGGCGTCCACCTGTCCCCGCCGCGTCGCGGCGTGGTCGAGATGACCGCCCGCAGCTGGCCGCTGTACCCCGAGGGCGACGTCGTCGTGGTCGGCGGCGACGAGCCCGCGCCCCCGGGCGCCACCCGGGTGGCGCTCGAGGACGTCGTCGTCCACGACGGGCACGTGTCCGACCGCGCCGGCACCTTCCGGGCGCCGCTCGCGCAGTTCCTCTACCTGCCGATCTTCGTCGCCGCCCTGCGCAGCTTCGACCCGATCGGAGCGCACGAGGGCCGCGCCCAGGTCGGCCGCCTCGTGGTCCGCCGCGGACTGGTCGGCCCCGGCGGGCCGGCTGCCCGGCGACCTCGGCGCCTGGGCGCGGGACCGCGGCTGCCGCGCGCGTCTTCGCCCGCTCTCCGCTCGAGCGCAAGCCCAGGTACGTCGACTTCGAGAGCCCGTCGCTGCTGCGGGCGCTGACGCGCTTCCTGGCGCCGGCGCGCGAGCGCGCGCCCGGAGCGCCCGTCGAGTTCACCGAGATGCTGCCCGGGCCCGAGGACTGCTGGCTCGAAAGCGACGCCGGGCGCCACACCTGCGAGCTGCGCGTCGTCGCGCTCGACCGGTAGCGGAGAACCCGGGCTAAAGACCCGCTACGGGCGGCCGATGAAGGTGTCGAGTCCTGTCCAGACTCGCCCCCTCGGTGATGAGAATTTCCCCTGCCCTCAAGTCGGCGGGAACGGCCGTGCTCGGCCTTTTCCTGCTCGCGCCCACCGCTCTCGCGGCGGACGGCGAGCGTACGCCGCTCAAGCTCGGCGACGCGGATTCCGCGCCCGCTCAGGCTGCCGGCTCCGCCGGCGGCGGGCTCGTCCGCACGATCGTCGGCCTGGCGGTCGTGATCGGCGTCATCTACGGGCTCTACTGGGTCCTCAAGCAGGTCAAGGCGTCGCGTGAGGAGACCGCGTCCGGCGAGGGCCTGCAGACGCTCGCCACGCTTCCGCTCGGCACCAACCGCAGCATGCACCTCGTCCGGGCCGGCCAGGAGATCGTCCTCGTGGGCGCCGGCGAGCACGGCGTCACGCCGATCCGCACCTACACGGAGGCCGAGGCGCGTGCGCTGGGCCTGATCGAGGACGAGACCGCCGAGACGGTCGAAGAGGCCAAGCCCGTCAAGGCCCGCGGCAACTTCCTCGCGAACCTGCGCCGCCTGACGGTGATCCGATGAAGGCCGACGGCTCCAACGCGATCCAGCTGCTGCTGCTGATCGCGGGCATCTCGCTGGTGCCCGCCCTGCTGTTCACGGTCACCGGCTTCACCCGCATCCTCATCGTCCTGGGCTTCATCCGCTCCGGCCTCGGCACGCCGACCGCGCCGCCCAACCAGGTGCTGGTCGGCATCGCGCTGTTCCTGACCATCTTCGTGATGGCGCCGACCTTCACCAAGATCAAGGAAGAAGCCTTCGTTCCGCTCTCCAAGGGCAAGATCACCCAGGAGCAGGCCTTCAAGCGCGCCGAGGGCCCGATGCGCGAGTTCATGTTCGACCAGACTCGCAGCAAGGATCTCGCGCTGTTCGCCAAGCTGGCGAAGATCGACAAGCCGGAGACGCGGGCGGACATCCCGACCCACGTCCTGATCCCCGCCTTCATCATCTCCGAGCTCAAGACGGCGTTCCAGATCGGGTTCCTGATCTTCCTGCCATTCCTGATCATCGACCTCGTCGTCGGCGCGACCTTGATGTCGATGGGCATGGTGATGCTGCCACCCGTCTTCATCTCGCTGCCGTTCAAGATCCTGCTCTTCGTCCTGGTGGACGGCTGGAACCTCGTCACGCGATCGCTCGTCGAGAGCTTCCACTGATGTCCCAGGACAGCGTCGTCAGCATCTGCGTCTCCGCGATGGAGCTGGCCCTGAAGATCGGGCTCCCGCTCCTGCTCGTGGGCCTGGTCATCGGCCTCGTGGTCTCCGTCTTCCAGGCGGTCACGCAGATCCAGGAGCAGACACTCAGCTTCATCCCCAAGATCATCGGCCTCGCCGTCGTGCTCGTGGTCGGCGGCCCGTGGATGCTCGGCCAGCTCGTCGTCTGGACGCAGGAGCTCTACGGCCAGATTCCCAACCTGGTGGGCGGATGACCCCCGAGTCGATCCTCGCCGAGTTCAGCCAGCAGCAGGTGCTCGGCTTCATGCTCGTGCTGGCGCGCGTCTCGCCGCTCTTCCTGCTCGCCCCGCTCTTCTCGTCCAAGATGCTGCCCGCCCGTGCGCGCGGCATCGTCGCCGTCGGGCTCGCGCTCGGCATCGCGCCGATCGCCATGAACGCCGGCGGCGAGAAGATCCCCACGGAGGTCCTCGCGCTCGGCGGCCTGATCGTCAAGGAGATGCTCGTCGGCATGGGCTTCTCGTTCGCGCTCGCCGCCCTGTTCGCCGCCGTCCAGGTGGCCGGCAGCCTGCTCGACACGCTGATCGGCTTCTCGTTCGGCGCGCTCGTCGACCCGATCACCGGCACCAACGGCGGCGTCCTCAACCAGCTCTACGCGCTGATCGGCGTGATGATCTTCGTCGTCATCAACGGCGACGCCTGGGTGATCCAGGGTCTCGCCCGCAGCTACGAGGCGATCCCGCTCTCCGAGTCGCCCGCCATCGGCACGCTCGTCGAGGGCGCGCAGATCGCCTACAGCGGCATCTTCGCCTCCGCCATCGAGATCTGCGCGCCGGTGCTGATCGCCGTCGTCCTGTGCGACGTCGCCTTCGGCCTCGTCAGCCGCGTCGTGCCGCAGCTCAACGTCTTCGCGGTCGGCTTCCCGGCCAAGGTCACCGTCGGCCTCATCCTGGTCGGCGCCTCGATGCCGTTCGTGGCCGGCTGGCTCGGCGACGAGCTGCAGAGCTCGGTCTCCTCCGCCCTTCAGACGCTGAAGGTGGCCGGCTAGCCATGGCCGAGAACAAGACCGAGAAGGCAACACCCAAGAAGCGCCACGAGGCGCGCCAGAAGGGCCAGGTCGCCCGCTCGCAGGACGCCAACGGCGCCATCGTGCTGATGGCCTCCGTGATGGCGCTGTCGGCCTTCGGCCCGGCGATGTTCAGGCGCATGCAGGAGGCGACGCTCGGCATCCTGAGCTGGATCTCCTCGCCCGACGTCGTCTCCAGCAAGGGCGTCACCGAGCTGTTCATGACCGTCGGGATGCACGTCGCCATGTCGGCCGTGCCCGTCGTCGCGATCTGCGTGCTCGCCGGCGTCGCCGCCAACGTCGGCCAGGTCGGCTTCAAGCCGTCGCCGAAGGCGCTCGCGCCCGACTTCAAGAAGCTCAACCCGCTCACCGGCGCCAAGAACATCTTCGGCATGAACGCCGCCTTCGAGGCGGTCAAGAACGTGCTCAAGATCGCGGCCGTCGGCGGCATCGTCGCCATCGCCGTCTTCCCGAAGCTCGAGGAGATGGCCGCCCTGGTGGGCATGCCCGCCGAGGCCCTGCTCCCGCACCTCTGCATGCTGATCCTGCGCGTCGCGCAGTGGGGCGCGCTCGCCTACCTGGCGATCGCGGCCGCCGACTTCCTCTACCAGAAGCACCGCTTCGAGAAGAACCTCAAGATGGACAAGGAGGAGGTCAAGCGGGAGCACAAGCAGCAGGAGCTGCCGTCGGAGATCAAGGGCGCCCAGCGCCGCCGCGCCATGGAGCTCGCCCGCGCCCGCATGATGGACGCGGTCCCGACCGCCGACGTGGTCGTCACCAACCCGACCCACTTCTCGGTCGCCCTCAAGTACGACTCCGACCACCCGGCGCCGATCGTGGTCGCCAAGGGCTCGGACCACCTCGCCCTGCGCATCCGCCGCGAGGCGGCCGCCCACGGCGTCGCCGTGATCCCCGACCCGCCGCTCGCGCGTGCCCTGTACGCCAGCGTCGAGATCAACCGCATGATCCCCGAGGAGCTCTTCCAGGGCGTCGCCCAGCTGCTCGCCTACGTCTACAGAGTCGCCGGTCAGAGGGCCGCAGCCGCATGAACTTCCTGAAGAAGGCCAGCCGCTACTCCGACCTGCTCGCCGCCGGCGCCGTCGTGCTGGTCGTGGCGATGATGGTCATCCCACTGCCGCCGTTCATCCTCGACCTGCTCATCACGCTGAACATCTCGGCGGCCCTGATGATCGTCGTGGCCACCCTCTACGTGCCGCGGGCGCTCGACTTCAGCTCGTTCCCGAGCCTGCTGCTGCTCACCACGCTGCTGCGGCTGGCGATCAACATCTCCGTCACCCGCCTGATCCTGCTCGAGGGCGACGCCGGCCACGTGGTGACCGCGTTCGGCGAGTTCGTCGTCGGCGGCAACGTCGTCGTCGGCCTCGTGATCTTCCTGATCCTGATCGTGATCCAGTTCGTGGTCATCACGAACGGCGCCGGCCGCGTCGCCGAGGTGGGCGCGCGCTTCACGCTCGACGCCATGCCGGGCAAGCAGATGGCGATCGACGCCGACCTCAACACCGGCCAGATCACCGACGAGGAGGCCCGCCTGCGCCGCGCGGAGATCTCCCAGGAGGCCGACTTCTACGGCGCGATGGACGGTGCCTCGAAGTTCGTCAAGGGCGACGCGATGGCCGGCATCCTCATCACCGGCATCAACCTCATCGGCGGCATCGTCATCGGCGTCATGCAGATGGGCATGCCGTTCGGCGAGGCCGCCCACCACTTCTCGCTGCTGACGATCGGCGACGGCCTGTGCGCGCAGATCCCCGCGCTGCTGATCTCCGTCGCCACCGGCATCCTGGTCACCCGCTCGTCCTCGGAGAAGGACCTGGGCTCCGACGTCGCGGGCCAGATCCTCGAGCAGCGCAAGGCGCCGCTCGTGGCCGGCGTGGTCATCATGGCCTTCGGGCTCGTCCCGGCGCTGCCCACGCTCCCGTTCCTGCTCATCGGCGGCATGTTCTTCGCCGTCGGCTGGACCCTGCGCAAGGCGCCGAACAAGGCCGCGCGCGACGCGACGGCGAAGACCGCCGCCGCGCAGGCGGCTCTGCCCTCGGGCGAGCCGGCCGCCCCGCGCGACGCGGCGCTCGATGCGCTCACGCTCGATCCGCTCGAGCTGGCGATCGGCTTCGGCCTGGTGCCGATGGTCGACCAGCAGGCGGGCGGCACGCTCCTGCAGCGCGTCGGCACGATCCGCCGCCAGATCGCCTCCGAGCTTGGCATGGTCATTCCGTCTGTCCGAATCCGCGACGATGTGGGGCTGGACTCCCACGAATACGTCATGCGCGTGCGCGGCACCGAGGTCGCACGCGGCGGAGTCATGCCGGGTCACCATCTCGCGATGGACCCGGGTGACGCGATGGGCCAGCTGCCCGGGATCCCCACCACGGAGCCGGCCTTCGGGCTGCCCGCGGTGTGGATCCCGGAAAGCGGTCGCGCCGAGGCCGAGGCGCTCGGCTGGACGGTCGTCGACCCCGAGTCGGTCGTCGTCACGCACCTCACGGAGAGCATCCGCGTCAACGCCGCCGACCTGCTCACCCGCCAGGAGACCCGCCAGCTGCTCGACCAGCTCAAAGAGGTCAACGCCGCGGTGGTCGACGAGGTCGTGCCCGACGTGCTGTCGGTCGGCGAGATCCAGCGCGTGCTGCAGTCGCTGCTGCGCGAGGGCGTCTCCGTGCGCGACCTCGGCGCCGTGGTCGAGGCGATCGGCGACAAGGCGCGGCTCACGCGCGACGTCGCCATGCTCGCCGAGTACGCGCGCCAGGCGCTCGGCCGCACGATCGTCGCCCCGTACCTGGACGGCGAGAACACGCTGCGGGCGCTCGCCCTCGATCCCTCGCTCGAGCAGGAGATCGCCGAGTCGCTCGTGCAGACCGCCGACGGCGAGTTCCTGGCGATGGACCCGGCGCGCGCGCACGCCCTCGTCGAGGCGAGCTCCGAGATGGTCGAGCACGCGCTCGCGGCGGGCGGCCGGCCGGTGCTGCTCTGCTCGGCACGCGTGCGCCGCCATCTGCGGCGCCTGTGCGAGCAGCGGCTCCCGCAGCTCGCCGTGTGCTCCTACAACGAGATTTCGCCCGGTGTCAGCGTTGAGACCATCGGTGTCTTGGATCCGACATCGCTCGGTGCGCGTGCCGGTGCCAACGCTGTTGCCATGGCGACCTAGTGCCGATGGAAAGAATGGATATGGACACGACCCTCGATTCCGACACCAAGACCTTCCGCGGCCGCACCCTCGAGGAGCTGCTGCCGAAGATCCGCGCCGAGTTCGGCGCCGACGCCATCGTGCTCCGCCGCCGCGAAGGTCTCGCGGGCGGCGTGGGCGGTTTCTTCCAGAAGTCGTACGTCGAGGTGGAGGCCCGCGCGGCGCTGCCCGACGAGCAGCCGCTCGAGGCGCGCAACGACCGCGCCACGGCCGAGGGCCTGTCGTCGCCGGCCATCCAGGCCCTGGTCGACCAGGCCGCTCCCTTCGCCGACGCGCTCACGCGGGCGCAGACCACGACCACCGATCGCGCCCACGAGGTGCTGGTCGCGGCGGCCGCCGCGGCGGCGCCGGTCGACGCCGGTCTGTACGGCCCGCAGCCGAATCGCGTCGCGATCGAGGAAGCTGTGCCGGTGGCAGAAGGCTATGTCTCCCATTTCGAGCCCGACGAGGACGACGACGACGATCTGATCGCCGCGTCCCCGGCCGCCCCCGCGACCCGCCAGGGCCCGGGCGCGCCGCGCCCCGCGACGGCCGACAACGCCGAGCAGCGGCTCGTGGCCGCCGGCCTGAGCCCGGCGCTGGCCGCCGACATCGTGTCCGAGGCCGTCGCCCACGGGCTGCCGTTCGCGCAGCCGCGCGCGCTCAAGAAGCTGATCCGCAACACGCTCGCCCGTCGCCTCCCGGTGATGGCCGATCTGGGCGGCGACGCCCGCCGCCTCGCCTTCGTCGGCGCCGGCGGCGCCGGCAAGACCTCCGCGGCCGAGCGCCTGGCCGCCGCCTACGCCCGCGCCGACGCCGACGTGGTGGTCGTGTCCCTTCGCTCGATGGACGGCGGCTCCGGCCTCGCCTCGCGGCTCGAGCCGCAGGGCGTCTCGGTGATCGCCGCCGACACCGCCGAGCAGGCCGCGCGCCGGCTCGCCGGTCGCGAGGTCGGGCTGACGATCGTCGACACGCCGGCCGCCGGCCTGGCCGACAAGGCCGCCGTGGCCCGGATCGCCGACGACCTGCGCACGCTCGGCGTCGACGAGGTGCACCTCGCGCTTCCGGCCACGCTGAGCGCGGCCGCCGCCGACGAGCTGGCCGGCGCGCTGGCGCCGCTCGGCATTACCCACATCGCCCTCACGCACGCCGACCAGACCGCCCGCCCGGGCGCAGCGGTCGAGCTGGCCGTGAACGGCCGCAAGGCCCTGTCCTACGTGAGCACGCGCGAGGAGATCGCGCCGCTCGACCCCGACGCCGTCGCGAAGCAGCTCCTGCCCTGATCGATAATGGCCGCCATCGCCTCGTCGCCCCCTTCCATCCCGGCCGGTGAGCACGTGCAGATCAGCCTGCCGCACATCGGGCTGCTGCCGGCCACGGTTGAGACGACCGAGCCCGACGCCGTCGTGCTGGTGCTGGCGGTCGACGACGCGCGCGTCAAGCGCCTGGGCGGCACCGAGGTGGCGATCGAGCACGCGACCGGCCGCGGGATCAACCGCTACAACGGAACGCTCGAGCTCGACGACAGGCGGCCGGAGCTGCTCCGCGTCGTCCTGTCGGGCGACTCCGAGCGGATCCAGCGCCGCGAGTGGGCGCGCGTCGAGGCGACGCTGCAGGTCAGCGTCAAGGGCATCGACGAGCCCGTCGGCGGCGAGACCGTGACGCTCAACATCTCCGGCGGCGGCATCCTCGTGAAGGACCTCTGGAAGATGCCGCTGGGCATCGACGTCCGCGTCGAGCTCGAGGTCGAGCCCGGCGTCAAGATCCAGGCTCTCGGGCGCGTCGTGCGCGAGCCGGCGCCCGACCAGAAGGGCATCCGGATCGACTCGATCGGCCGTGAGGACTCCGAGCGGCTCGTGCGGCTCGTCCGCGAGCGCGAGCTGGCCGCCCTGCGCATGTCGAGGGGCCGATGAGCAAGAAGAAGAGCAAGAAGGGCGCCGCCGAGGCGACCGACGGCGCGACGACCGTGATCTCGGTCGGCGCGCACCCGCGCGCCCGGGCGTCCATCCGCCGCACCCGCGCCCGGACCGCCCTCGCGGCCTTCGGGATCGTCCTCTTCCTGAGCCTCAACGCCGGCGTCCCCGGCCAGGAGGCCGCGCTGCGGGCCCTGGTGGCCGGCCTCGTGGGCAACCTCGTGGGCTGGGCCTGCGCGCTCGCCGTCTGGCGCTCGCTCATCATGGCCGAGCTCAAGGTGGCCACCGACGCCCACCACGCGCGCATGAAGGCGCGCGCCGAGGCGGCCGCCGAGCGCGCCGCCGCCGAGCAGCGCGCCAAGGCCGAGCGCAAGGCCGCCAACGCCATCTGACGCCATGGAGCGCATCGAGCCCATCGGACCTGACCGCAGGGTGCAGCCAGTGGGTCTGACGCCGCTGACGCCCGTGGAGCGCGAGCAGGAGCGTCAGCGCCGCGAGCGCGAGCGCGAGAAGCGCCGCCGCCAGGCGCCCCAGGAGCCGCCGCAGGACGGCGGTTCTGGGATTGACGTCCGGGTCTAGCGGGCGAACGTCAACCCCGGCATTGAGGGAGCGGGATCGGCCGGGATTCGGCAACGAGTCATGTCCTAGTTGTAGGTACCGAGCAGGTTGTTGTGTCGGCGAACTGCGGCTGGGTAGGGAAGCTGAGGAGCCGGCCGCGCGGCCGGTTTTCGGCGTAGCGTCCTGGCTAAGGGTCGTCAGACGACCGCAGGGCAGGACGCTTCGAGGAAACCGCCCTCGCCGGCCTCCCCAGCTCCCCTTACGCAGCCGCCGTTGACGTGCGCGTGCGCCGCCACGATCGACCGGATGTCCGCCGTTCGGACTTCTTTCTCAAGCTTCCGCGAGAGCGGCCGATCATTCCGCTTGTAGCAAGGAGCGACAAGGAGTCGCTCCGGCCCCCGAAAAACCAATCATCAAGGAGAGATGATCATGGGCCTTCGTATTCAGAACAACGTTGAGGCGTTCAACGCTCACCGTCAGCTCACCGGGACCGCTTCCAAGGCCGCCAAGGCCATGGAGAAGCTCGCTTCCGGTTACCGTGTCAACCGTGCGGCTGATGACGCCGCCGGCCTCGCCATCTCCGAGAAGATGCGCGGCCAGATCGGTGGACTCGCTCAGGCGCAGCGCAACGCGCAGGACGCCGTCTCGCTGGTGCAGACCGGTGAGGGTGCCCTGAACGAGGTGCACTCGATGCTGCAGCGCATCCGCGACCTGAAGGTGCAGTACTCGAACGGCACGCTGGAGACCGGCGACAAGCAGGCGATCTCCGCCGAGGTCCAGCAGCTGGGCAAGGAGATCTCGGACATCACCACCAAGACCGAGTTCAACGGCATCAAGCTGCTGACCACGGGTTCGGTGGCGTTCCAGGTCGGCGCTGAGTCCGCTGACACGATCACCCTGACCAAGACCGAGATGTCGGCCACGGTCGGCACCGCCGGCACGGGCGGCGTCAAGGAGTTCATCGACATCGGCTCCGCCGCTACCGTCGCTGCCGCTGACACCGCGTTCTCGGCCGTCACGCTCGACAGCATCGACGAGGCCATCAAGAACGTGTCCAACGCCCGTTCGACGTTCGGCGCGATCCAGAACCGTCTGGAGCACCGCCTCAACAACCTCTCGACCTACCAGGAGAACCTGGTGGCGTCGGAGAGCCGGATCCGCGACGTGGACATGGCCCAGGAAATGGTCAACTTCACGAAGCTGGGCATCCTGCAGCAGGCCGGCACGAGCATGCTCGCGCAGGCCAACCAGGCTCCGCAGAGCGTGCTCTCGCTGCTCGGCTAGTAGCGCGGAACCTCACAACCACATAGCCCCACCGAGGGACGGATCGATGACGGGCGGCCACTACGGCCGCCCGTCGTCGTTAAAGATCTGCTGCTAGCGGCCGATTCCAACGGCGATCCGTCTTACGACAAGGAGTCATCCGTCCCAATGGGTCTTCGTATCCAGAACAACGTCGAGGCCTTCAACGCCCATCGCAATCTCTCGGCCACCGCTTCCAAGGCGGCCAAGGCGATGGAGAAGCTGTCCTCGGGCTATCGCGTGAACCGTGCTGCTGATGATGCCGCCGGCCTCGCCATCTCCGAGAAGATGCGCGGCCAGATCGGCGGTCTGGCGCAGGCTCAGCGGAACGCGCAGGACGCGATCTCGCTGGTGCAGACCGGTGAAGGCGCGCTCAACGAGGTGCACTCGATGCTTCAGCGCATCCGTGACCTCAAGATCCAGTACTCCAACGGCACCCTCGAGGCCGGCGACAAGCTCGCCATCTCGTCGGAGGTCCAGCAGCTGGGCAAGGAGATCTCGGACATCACCAGCAAGACCGAGTTCAACGGCATCAAGCTGCTGACCACCGGTTCGGTGACGTTCCAGGTCGGCGCCGAGTCCGGCGACACGGTCTCGCTGACCAAGACCGAGATGTCGGCCGCCGTCGGCTCCGCCGGCACCGGCGGTCTGAAGGAGCTCATCGACATCGGCTCCGCCGCTACCGTCGCCGCCGCCGACACCGCGTTCTCGGGCCTCTCGCTCGACAACGTCGACGAGGCGATCAAGAACGTGTCCAACGCGCGTTCCGCGTTCGGCGCTGTCCAGAACCGCCTCGAGCACCGCCTCAACAACCTCGCGACCTACCAGGAGAACCTGGTGGCGTCCGAGTCCCGCATCCGCGACGTGGACATGGCCCAGGAGATGGTCAACTTCACGAAGCTGGGGATCCTGCAGCAGGCCGGCACGAGCATGCTCGCGCAGGCCAACCAGGCGCCCCAGGGCGTCCTGTCCCTGCTCCAGGGCTAGTACCTCCAGACACCAGCTCCTCCGCAACGGGCGGCCCCAGTGGCCGCCCGTTCGCATTTCCGGAGAACTTGCTAAAGCCGTGAGTCGAGCTGCCGATCAACGTGCTTGCAAGGAGGGACGACAAGGAGTCGTCCCGGCCCCCAAAACACAATCATCAAGGAGAGATGATCATGGGCCTTCGTATTCAGAACAACGTTGAGGCGTTCAACGCTCACCGTCAGCTCACCGGGACCGCTTCCAAGGCCGCCAAGGCCATGGAGAAGCTCGCTTCCGGTTACCGTGTCAACCGTGCGGCTGATGACGCCGCCGGCCTCGCCATCTCCGAGAAGATGCGCGGCCAGATCGGTGGACTCGCTCAGGCGCAGCGCAACGCGCAGGACGCCGTCTCGCTGGTGCAGACCGGTGAGGGTGCCCTGAACGAGGTGCACTCGATGCTGCAGCGCATCCGCGACCTCAAGGTCCAGTACAGCAACGGCACGCTGGAGACCGCCGACAAGCAGGCGATCTCCGCCGAGGTCCAGCAGCTGGGCAAGGAGATCTCGGACATCACCACCAAGACCGAGTTCAACGGCATCAAGCTGCTGACCGCCGGTACGGTGACGTTCCAGGTCGGCGCTGAGTCCGCCGACACGATCGCCCTGACCAAGACCGAGATGTCCGGCGCCATCGGCTCGGCCGGCACCGGCGGTCTCGACGAGATCATGGACATCGGTGCCGCCACCTCCGTGGCTGCCGCCGACACCCTGTTCGGCTCCGCGAGCATGTCGCTTGACGTGATCGACGAGGCCATCAAGAACGTCTCGAACGCCCGCTCCACCTTCGGCGCGATCCAGAACCGTCTGGAGCACCGCCTCAACAACCTCTCGACCTACCAGGAGAACCTGGTGGCGTCGGAGAGCCGGATCCGCGACGTGGACATGGCCCAGGAAATGGTCAACTTCACGAAGCTGGGCATCCTGCAGCAGGCCGGCACGAGCATGCTCGCGCAGGCCAACCAGTCCCCGCAGAACGTGCTTTCGCTGCTGCGCTAAGCACCCCCGGACTGACAACAACATAGCCCCACCGAGGGACGGATCGATGACGGGCGGCCACTAGGCCGCCCGTCGTCGTTAAAGCCGCCGCGGGCGCTGCCGAATAACCGGTCGTGAGCACCATCCGTCCCACGCTCTGCATCGTTCCCGCGTACCTGCGCACCGCCGAGCAGCTCGACGTGCTCCTTAAGTGCCTCGTCTCGCTGCAGGCCACCGCCCCTGACGCCCAGGTCCTCGTCGTCGACGACGGCAGCCCGGTCGCCGAGCTGGCCGCCCAGGCCGAGCTCGCCTGCGAGCAGCTCGGCATCGGCTTCGTCGCCAACGACGAGAACTCCGGCTTCTCCAAGACCGTCAACGTCGGCCTCGAGCTGGCCCACGCCATGGGCCACGACGCCGTGCTCGTCAACGCCGACATCGAGTTCCCGGCCGCCGGCTGGCTCGACCGCATGCGCGAGCGGACCGACACGGAGGGCCGCCCGGCCGCCGTGGTCGGCGCCCGCCTGCTCTACCCGAACGGCCTCATCCAGCACGCCGGCGTGATCTTCTCGCTGCTCAACCGCGACTGGCTGCACCGCTACCGCTTCGGGCCGGGCAACCTGCCCGAGGCACTCAAGACGACGCGCTGCATCGTGACCGCCGCGCTGCAGTTCATCCGCTGGGAGACGCTCGACCAGATCGGCATCTACGACGAGGGCTACCGGCTCTGCTTCGAGGACGTCGACTACTGCCTGCGCGTCTTCAAGGCGGGGCTTGAGTGCATCTACGAGCCGTCCGTCGTCGCCATGCACCACGAAAGCTTCTTCCGCCGCAACGCGACCCCGGAGATCGACCGTTGGACCAAGGAGTCCACGGCTCGCATGCGGGCGCTGTGGGGCGCCGAAGACCTGTCCCGCTGGGTTCCGGAGACGCTGTGATGGAGATCCCCAAGACACTGTTCATGTCGCGCGGCAACAAGGGCCCCGCCTGGTACCGCTGCGCGCTCCCCGCCCTCGCGCTGGACGCCGACTGGACGTGCTACGCCGGCGAGCCGCCGAACGCCCACTTCCTGCACGGCCGCATCGACCGTCACCTGACGATCGCCGACGTGCCGGACTACGACGTCGTCGTCATCCAGCAGCCGCGCGGCGCCGAGTGGCTCGGCGCAATCCGCGACTGGCAGCGCGCCGGCGTGGTCGTCCTCGCCGACACCGACGACTGGCTGCGCGGCATCCGCAAGCGCACGGATCACGACTTCAACGCGATGTTCGGTCGCAAGACGATCGAGGAGTTCGAGCTCTGCATGCGTGCCGTCGACGGCATCATCTGCTCGACGCCGTGGCTGGCCGAGCGCTACGCGTCGCTCAACTCGCGCACCTACCTCTGCCGCAACGGGATCGACCTCAAGCGCTACGCGCTGACGCGCCCGGAGCGTGACTACGTCGGCATCGGCTGGTCGGGCGCCACCGGCCACAAGAACGCGATGCAGCCGTGGCTCGCGCAGATCGCGCAGGTCATGCGCGAGCGCGACCAGGTGCACTTCGTCAGCGTCGGCCAGCGCTTCGCCGACGACCTCGCGCCGGAGTTCGGCGAGCAGCGCTGCGTCGCCGTCCCGTTCTCCGCCCTGGACACCTACCCCGCTTCGATGACGCTGTACGACGTCGCCCTCGCCCCCGCCGGCGAGAGCAGCTTCTACCGCGGCAAGAGCGACCTGCGCTGGCTCGAGGCGAGCGCGATCGGGCTGCCGCTGATCGCCGACCCGGTCGTCTACCCCGACATCGAGCACGGCGTCACGGGCTTCCACGCCTCCACCCCGGACGAGATGGGCGAGATCGTGCGCGAACTGGTGGACGACGAGGCGCTGCGCCTCCGCGTCGGCCTCGCCGCCAAGCAGTACGTGACCGAGCACCGCAGCGCGCAGGTCGCCGCCGAGCAGTGGGCCTCCGTGCTCCGCGAGGTCGCGACGCCCGCCGTCGCCGCTTGATCCGATGAGCCTGGACGCGACGCTCACCCGCATCGCGGAGCTGCAGTCGCTGCTCGCGCCGCCGCAGCCCGTGGCGACCGCGGCGCCCGCCACCACGGCCACCGCGTTCGCGTCCGCTCTTCAGGGCGCGACCGCCACCACCGCGGCCGCACCGCTCTCGACGGGCGGCACTCCCGCCGGCCAGGCGATGCTCGCCGCCGTCCGGCCCGAGGTCGGCCAGACCGAGCAGCCGCCCGGCTCCAACGAGTCGCCGCGGATCGCCCAGTACCGCCAGGCCACGGCCGGCGCACCCGGGCCAGGCCCCTGGTGCGCCTACTTCGTCTCCTGGGCCGCCCGCCAGGCCGGCGTGCCGATCGGCGACAGCGGCCAGGGCTACGGCCGCGTCGACGACGTGATGGCCTGGGGCCAGCGCGCCGGCAAGGCCCTGCCCGCGGGCTCGACCCCGCAGCCCGGCGACCTGATCGTCTGGGACGAGCACATCGGCATCGTCGAGTCGGTCGGCGCCGACGGCAGCGTCAACACGATCGAGGGCAACTCGTCCGACAGCGTGGCGCGGCGCTCCTACGGATCCGACGGCGGCGGCGCCGTCGGCTACGTGCGCCTCGGCTGAGCCATACCATGACCCGCGTGAGCGGGCTCCAGACCGAGGCGGGCACGATCCTCGTGCTCGCGCCTGATTGGCGCCGGCCGCTCGACTGGCTGCCCGCGCTGGCCGCCTACGTCGTCGCGGCGCCGCTCGACGGCGACACGTGCCTGGCGCTCGACGCCCGTGGCGGCGAGCTGCCGGTGAGCTCCATCGCCAAGCTGCTCGAGCGCGCCTGCGAGTACGTGTCCGAGGGGCGTGACTTCCCCGAGGTCCTGCTCGTGGTCGACGACGTCGACCTCGGCGACGATCCCGTGACCGGCGCCGGCGACCTGGTCGAGCGCCTCGGGCTCTCCGTTCCGCCGCTGGCCGGCGACCCCAAGACGACCGTGGTCCATGCGCGCTGGGTCAAGACCCTCGTCGACGAGCTCCAGGCGGAGGTCGACCGCGCATCAGTGGCCGCCGCGCGGCCCGTGCGGCTCGAAGGCGAACCGCTGGTGACGGTCCGCATCCCCACCTTCGGCTCGGTCGACCTGCTGCTCGAGCGCGCGATCCCGTCGGTCCTCGCAGGCAGCTATCGCAACGTCGAGCTGCTCGTCTGCAGTGACGGGCCGCAGCCGCACGCCCGCGCCGCAGTCGAGGGACTCACGGATCCGCGCATCCGCTACCTCGAGGTCGAGGAGCGGCCACGCTACCCGTCGCGGGCGAGCTCGTTCTGGCAGGTGGCGGGCACCTCGGCCGTCAACCGGCTGGTCGAGGAGGCGCGCGGGGACGTGATCGCGCCGCTCGACCACGACGACGCCTTCACGCACGACCACATCCCCGTGCTGCTCGACGCGCTGCGGGCGGGCGCCGACTTCGCGTTCGGCGTCGCGATGACGGAGACGGGCACCGGCGCTTGGGGCCTGCTGGGCGGCCTCCCGCTCGCCCACGGCAGGATCGTCCACGCGTCCGTGATGTACACGCGCCGCCTGGCGCACATGCGCTACGACCCCGAGGCGTGGCTGCTCAACGAGCCCGGCGACTGGAATCTCTGGCACCGGATCCGCGACGCCGGCGCGAAGATCGGACACGTCGCCCACCCGATCGTCGTCCACTTCAAGGAAGGGTCGAGCAAGGCCGGCCTCGAGGATGATCCGGACCGGATTCTCGAGCACTTCGCCGAGGACGTGCGCGGGACGCCTGCTGTCGCGCTGCTCGAGGTCGCCGCGCACGGGCGCGGCGCCCAGCTCGACTAGAGCGCGGCGGCGAGCTCGATAACGGTGCTTACGCGCGTAGCCTGCGGCGCGGGCTCGCCGGCGGCGAGCAGCACGATGTCGGCGAACGGGCGGTCGCCGGCCAGCTCTTCGCAGGCCTCCTGGACCACGCCGGCGATCGCGTCGAGCGAGATGTTCGTCGTCCCGGCGTCGAGGTAGAGCGTCGCGCCCTCGGCGGCGGTCCTGATGTAGGCGTCGAGGACGGGCAGCCAGGTGGCGGGGTCCTCCCACGTGGGGGCGAGCAGCACGCCGGCCGGCGGGTTGCTGAGGCTCCAGGCGTTCTGGGGCGTGCGCTCGACGGCGGCCCCGCAGCCGATGCAGTGGGCGACGGCCCCCTGGCGCTCGTGGCCCGCGCCGCACACGAGGCAGCGCAGGGCGGCGACGGCGTCGTCGGCCAGCCGGTCGACGCCGATCAGGGGCGTGACGGGCGAGGTGCGCTCGAGCACCCAGCCGCCGCGGAAGCTCGTCCCGAAGTCGGCGCTCTCGAGCAGGCGCACCCACTCGTCGCGGTGCTGGAGGAACTCGCGGTGCGCCTCGGCGCCGAACTCGAACAGGTCGGCCCAGGCGAGCATGGCGGCGAGCAGGCCGTTGGCCATCGGCCACGGGCGGACCGCGAAGCCCGGCACGTCGGCGGCGAACGCCTCGATCTCCTCGCGCGTCGGCAGCCCGTACTCCTGGTGCTCGCTCAGCCACGAGGGAATGCCGACGCCCATGGCCGTGAAGCGGGCGCGGATCGCGGTGTCGATCCCCGCGGCCTCGGAAGTCGGGCACGCGAGCAGGACACGGTGGGCGGCGACACGGGAGAGCTCGGCGATGAATCCGGCCCGGTCGGGCCGCGGCACGTGCTCGAGCGTGTCGAGTGAGAGCACGGTGTGGAACGCGCCGTCCTGGAACGGCAGCGGGCCGGCGGGCGCCTGGATCGCGGTCATCGACGGCGCCACCTTCGCGGGGAACTCGACGTCGAGCCCGACGAAGGGGACGTCCGGGTGCGCGCAGGCGAAGCCGTGCGGACCGCAGCCGACGTCGAGCAGGCTGCCCTCGGGGCGCCCGTCGGCGTCGAGGATCGCGGCCCCGGCGGGGGCGTAGCGGGCGAGCCAGTTCAGCATGCGAGGGCCTTTCGGGAAGGGAGGGCGCGTGCGGCGCGCACGAGGCCGGCGATGCGGTCGATCGCGTCGCCTGAGAGCGTGTTGGCCATCGGCAGGGCGAGTGCGCGTGCGGCGGCTGCGTCGGTCACGGGCAGGGCGAGGCGGCGTGCAGACTCGAACGCGGGGTGCGTGTGCAGCGCGGGGTCGTGCATCGTGCGCACCTCGATCCCGTGGCTGGGCGCGAGCTCGACGCAGCGATCGCGCATTTCGGGCGTGGGGCACAGCACGTGGAAGATCTGCCAGGTCGAGCGCTCGGCACCGGCCTGGTACAGCACGTTGGTGTCCGGGCCGATCGCGTCGCGCAGTCGGGCGGCGTTGCCCTGACGCTTGGCGACCACGTCGTCGATCTGGTCGAGCATGGCGAGCGCGGCGGCCGAATGGAGCTCCGACAGCTTGGCGTTCATCCCGATGTCGGTGCTGAGCCGGGTGCCCGGCTCGAGGCCGAAGTTGATCATGCGCGCGATGCGCGCCGCGAGGTCGGCGTCGGCCGTTGTGATGAGCCCGCCCTCGCCGACGCTGAACGGCTTCGTGGCGTGGAAGGAGAAGATCTCGGTGTCGCCGAGGCCGCCGAGGGCCGCGCCGTCCGCGTCGCGGCTGCCGAAGCCGGGCGCGGAGTCGATCAGCAGCGGCACGCCGTGGGCGTCGCACAGCTCTCGCCAGGCGGCGCGCTGCTCGGCCGGCGGGGCCGTGCCGAAGGTGGCGCACGCCAGTACGCCGGCGATCTGGCCGGGGAAGCGTTCGAAAGCGGCCTCCAGGGCGGCCGGGTCCATGTGCCAGCCGCGGCGCTCGATGTCGACGAAGACGGGCTCGAAGCCGGCCCACTCGATCGCGCACGCGGTGGCGGTGAAGGTGTAGGAGGGCGTGACGATCAGGCGCCGCTCGCCGGAGGCCATGCCGCACGCGGCTCGCAGGGCGACCATCAGGCCCACGGTGGCATTGCCGACCGGGATCGCGAACGCGCCGCCGCCGACGTAGTCCGCCAGGCGGTCGGTCAGCAGCCGGGCGTTCGGGCCGCCGTTGGAGTAAAAGCCCTCTTGGCGGGAGCGCTCGTAGTAGGCCATGATCGCGTCCGGCTCCGGCGGCTCGGGCCGCTGGAACGGCACCAAGGGGTCGCTGACGGGAGCGACTGAGCGCACGGACGCGGGGACGGAACCGGCCATGCCCCGATGATCGGCGCCCGCGCGCGCGACTTGAGTCAGGCCGGGCGGCGCGCGACCGTGCGGTAGTGGACCGGCATCAACGGCCGGCCGGGCGTCTCGACGGCGTCGAGCGTCACGATCTCGAAATCCGTGAGCAGCGCGCGCAGCCCGTGCTCGGTGAACCGCCAGCAGTCCGGCAGCGGGCCGTGGATGCGGAAGTTGAAAGGCGTCGTGAGCACGAGGTATCCGCCCGGCGCAAGCAGGCGGCGCAGCTCGGCCGCCGCGTCGAACGGCTGCAGGGTGTGCTCGAGGACCTCGGTGCAGAAGATGCAGTCGAAGCGGCCCGACGGGATCTCGGGGTTGTGGCGGCAGAGGTCGGCGGTGTAGGTCGCGCCCGCCGCGGGGTCGAGGTCGAGCGTCTCGAGCGTGACGCCCTCGGGGAGCAGCGGGCGCACCCCGGCGTGCACCTGCGGCGCCACGTCGAGCACCACCGCGCCGGGGCGGACGTGGGCCGCGATCGCCTGGCGCTGGGCCTCGGCGACGCTCTCGCGGATCGCCTCCAGGTGCTCGACGTCCATGGCCGACGGGATCAGCGGCTCGCCGGTCATAGGCGCTCGTCCCAGAGCAGCTCGATCATGCTGGAGTCGAAGGTGGCGATCCCGAGCCGCTCGCGTGCCACGCGGCGCTCGCGGAAGGAGTCGTCGATCAGGATCGCGTCCGGCTCACCGATGTGGTCGGCCTTCTCGACGGACGGATCCTCGATGTGGATGACCTCGTCCCACAGCGCCGACAGCCGGAAGCGGTCGAGAGTCGCGTCGACGTCCTGCGCGTGGCGGGTGATCAGCACGACGCGGCGGCCGGCGTTGATGCTCTGGTAGACGAAGGCGACGAGCCGCGCGTTCACGCTGTCGCCCACGAGCAGCGTGTCGTCCAGGTCGACGTAGACGTGGCGGTAGGAGAGGTCGTGCGCGTACCGGTTCACCAGTGCGCGGTCGAGCCGGACGTCGATGTCGTTGGGTGCGAGCGCGACCGGCATCCGCAGGTGCTCGTACAGCGACAGCAGCGGGAAGTTGACGCCGAGCACGCGATGGAGGGCGCTCGTGCCCGCGACGCGCGGCGCCACCTCGAGCAGGCGCGGCTCGCCGTGGCGGTCCTCGCGCAGCTGGAAGAACCACGCGCCGTGCAGCTCGAGACGCGCCGCGATCGCTCGCGCGTGCTCGGCGGCGCTCACCCGGTCCGGCTCCGTGCGCGTCGCCATGCTTATCCCGGCGCGGGTGCGCTCGCGCGGACGCGCGCGAGCGAACAGCACGCCGCGCTCGCGGTCGGAGAAGCAGTCGACGGTCAGCTCACGGCCGGGCAGGTACTCCATCACGAGGTCGGAACCACCCGCCAGGGCCGCCATCAGGGCGGGCGCGTCGGGCACCAGCACGGCGCCCTGCGAACCCTGCGAGCGGTCTGGCTTGGCGAAGACGGGGAATTGGCCGACGTCCTGGGGAGCGGCGAACACATGCGGCACGGGGATCGCATCCGCGAGCAACTCATAGGTCGCGCGCTTCGAGCGGGTGATGCGGCAGGTCTCGACGGGCGAGGTGACGATGCCCGCGCGGATCTCGCCGGCGTGTTCGGCGAGCGCCAGCAACACATCGTCGTGGCCGGGGAAGATCACGTCGATCTCGAGCTCGTCGACGACGGCGTTGAGCCCGTCGATCCAGCCCGGCTCCCCGACCGACAGCACGGTGCGCCAGTCCCGGTAGGCGAACGGCCCGTGGCGGTCCTGCTCGGATCCCGCCCCGGCCAGGCGGACCTCTTTCAGCTCCGCCAGTGCACGCCTCAGCTCGAGGCCGATCTCGGTCCCGCCCGGGAAGACGAGGACCCCGTAAGCCGGCACGGGCGCGAGGATACCCGGCAAGCGGGTACACGGACCGTATGCCCGATCCCAAGACAGAGGAGCTGCAGCTCGACCAGCTGCGCCGAGAGCGCGGCGAGCGCGAGCAGGCGGAGGAGGCGACCGACTCGCACGAGGCGGTGACGCACGAGCGCCGCGCCGACCGCGCCGCCTACCTCAAGGAGAAGCTCGACGAGCGCGCCAGGTCGGAGGACGAGCAATGAACGAGCGCCCCGAAGACGAGCTGGACGACATGCAGGAGCAGTCCGACCGGCTCGGCGACGAGATCGGCGATGCCCGCGAGGACTGGGAGCGCAAGAAGGCCGATTCGAGCGTCCCGGGCGCGGTGGGAGACCCGGCGGAGAGCGAGGACGACCTGGAGATCGACCCGCGCGATCCGGCGAACGAGGACCTATAGCGCCAGGCCGGCGACCTCGACGCGGCGGGCGCGGTCGGTGACCGTGCCGATCCGCCGCGCGCCCGGATGGTGGGCGGCCAGCAGCGCGGACGCGGCGGCGGCCGTCGACTCCGGCACGACGGCGCAGAACCCGCAGCCCATGTTGAAGACCTCCCACATCTCGGCGGGCTCGACCGCGCCGAGCCCACGGACCAGCTCGAAGACGGGCGGGACGGGCAGCGGGTCGGAGATCTCGAATCCGACGGCCGGGTTCAGCCGCTTGAGGTTGAGGACCCCGCCGCCCGTGATGTGGGCGAGGCCGTGGACGCGCAGCCCCGAGCGCAGCAGCTCGAGCGCGGCGCGGACGTAGATCACGGTCGGCTCGAGCAGCGCGTCGGCCACCGAGGCGCCGCCGAGCGTCTCGGGGCGCTCGTCGAGCGCGAGGCCGCCGAGGGCGCCGCGGGCGAGCGAGTAGCCGTTCGAGTGCAGCCCCGACGACGGGAGGCCGATCAGCGCGTCGCCGGGGCGGCAATCCGCGCCCGTCACGATCGCGTCGAGTGCCACGGTGCCCACGCAGGCCGCCGTGAGGTCGAACCCGTGCGGCGACGGATGGCCGCGGATGAGCTCCGGCAGCACTGCCACCTCGCCACCGGGGATCTCGACGCCGGCCAGCTCGGCGCCGCGCTTGAGCCCGATCGCGATCTCGCCCATCACATCCGGGTCGGCCTGCTCGACGGCCAGGTAGTCGAGCAGCGCGATCGGCTCGGCGCCGACGCACACGACGTCGTTGACGTTCATGGCGACGCAGTCGATGCCGACCGTGTCGTAGCGGCCGGCCTGCTCGGCCACGATCAGCTTCGAGCCGACGCCATCCGTCCCGAGCGCGATGCCCAGATTCGGGGCGACCTTGATCACGGCGGCGAAGTGGCCGGGCAGTGGAACCGTCCGCGACGGGCGCCCGAGGTCGATCGAGCGCAGCACGTCCACGAGCGCGGAGACGCCGCGGTCGGCGGCCGCGGTGTCGACGCCGGACTGCGCGTAGGCGTCGGTCATCGGGCCCGATCGTGCCAGACGCGCCCGACGATCACCGCCGCGAGCGCGGTGCGGTACGCCGCCCACGCGGCCAGCGGCGCGTCCGCCGCGAGCGCGCGTTCGGCGCGCAGGGCGCCGTAGGTCGAGACGGCGGCGGCGGCGGCGCTCGCACCAAGCGCCCACAGCTCGCTCGCGGCGGGGCGGCGACGTGCGAGGCGGTAGCCCTTCAGCACCGCGGCGCCGCCGAGCACGGGGAGCGCCACCTCGCGCGACAGCTCAGCCGCGGCCCGCCGGTCGAAGCCGCGCGCCCGCGCGGCCGCGCGCGTTGCGCCGCTGCGCGAGACGCCCGGGAACAGCGCGGCGGCCTGGGCCAGACCGAGCACGATGCCGTCCACGAGGTCCGGCTTCGCGCGGTGCGGCCGGACGCGGTCGGCGGCGACCATCGCAGCCGAGCCGGCCACCAGGCCGGCGGCGATCGTCACCGGCGTCCCGAGCCGCTCCTCGACGACGCGCTCGAAGGCGAGCCCGGCCAAGGCGGGCGGCGCCGCCGCCACGAGCGCGACTCGTGTCACCGACCGGGTCTTCAGCGCCAGCGCGATCGCCGTGCCCAGGTGCAGCGCCACCTCGATCTCCTTGCGCGCCGCCGGCGGCGCTTCGCGCGGGATCAGCAGCCCGACGTGCGCGGAGGATGAGATGGGCAGCAGCTCGGCCGGGCCCTGCAGCAGCCCGAGCGCGACCGCCCTAGCGGGGCGCATCGGCGGCCGGCTCGCCGGACGCCTGAACGGGCTCGTTGCGCTTCCGGCGCCAGCGGATGAACAGCCAGATCGCGGCGAGCACGATCATGGCCGCGACGGCGTAGTCCACGTAGTGGAGCTGGTCGCGCCACTCCTCCCACTGGTCGCCCACCTGCTTGCCGACGAAGGTGAGCATGAAGATCCACGGGATGCAGCCGAGCGTGGTCAGCACGGTGAAGCGCCAGAACGGCATCCGCGCGACGCCCGCGGGCAGCGAGATGAAGGTGCGGATGATCGGCAGCATGCGCGAGAAGAAGACCGTCGCGTCGCCGTAGCGCTCGAACCAGCGGTCCGCCCACGCCAGGTGCGACGGCTTGATGTGCAGCTTCTTGCCGTGCTTCTCGAGGATGTCGATGCGCCCGTAGTAGCCGACCGCGTAGGCGATCCAGGAACCCACGACGTTGGCGATGGTGCCCGTTGCGACGACGGCGAACATCGAGTACTCGCCGCGCGAGACGTTGAAGCCGGCGAAGAGGAACGTGGTCTCCGACGGGATCGGGATGCACGCGCTCTCGGCCACCATGAGCAGGAAGATGCCGGGCAGCCCCATGGCGTCGATCACGTCGACGGCGAACTCGACGATCGGGTCGGTCAGCGATGCGAAGACGAGCGTCGGCACGAGCGATCCAGGCTAGCGGGGGTGTCCGGGGCGAGGCCTGAGCGGTCGGTTAGGCCGGGTGGATGGCGGTCTTGGGGCGCAGCAGCTTGAGGATCGTCAGCGCCTGCTCGACGCTGGCGGCCACGGCCGGCCGCATCGTCGGCTCGTAGCGCGCGACGGCGTCGGCGACCATCGGCGCGGAGCTGATGAGGATCAGCTCGCCGTCGCGGTCGCGCAGCTCGCACCCGACCGCGGCGAGCGGGCCCTCGGCAGCCGGGTCCAGCTCGGCCCGCAGGAGGTCGACGAGCAGCCAGCGCACGCCGTCGTCGAGCGCCGCGGCGAACCGCGCCCCTAGCTCCTCCACGGGCTGCGTGCCGAGGATCTCGAGGTAGTGCACGACCGGGTCGAGCCGCTGCTCCCGGATCATCTCCGGGAGCAGCGTACCCCGAATTCGGCTAGGGAAGCAGCGGACCGCGGAACGCCTCGGTGCCGTTGGCGAGCGTGACGTCCGGCCCGCCGTGCGACTCCATGTAGGCGATCATGCGCGAGACGTCGCTGACGCCGTTGGCGCCGGCCAGCGGCGCGAGCTGCAGCGTGCTCAGGACGCCGAAGGCGCGGCCCTGGCGATCGACGAACGCGCTGCCCGAGTCACCGGGGATGCCCGGCGAGACGGTGTAGACCTGGTGCGTCCAGCCGCCGCCGGTGGCGCCGAGGCTCAGGCCCTCCTTGGGCGAGAGCTGCGTGATGCCGAGGCGCAGCGACGAGTTGCCGTACGAGAGCACCTTGTCGCCCTGCGCGGTGGTGGTCGCGGTGCCGGTCGGGCCGCCCCAGAACGGGATGCTCGGGTTCACGGCGCCGTAGTCGGCCGGGTTGAGCCGGATCAGCGCGATGTCGTTGTACTGGCAGGTGTTGGCGTCGGTCTCGCCCGCCGCCTGCATCGCCACCCACGACGAGTAGACGATCGTGCCCGGCTGGGTCGCGCCGTCGACGTTCACCGGCGTGCCGTGCGGCAGCGAGCCCGCCTCGCAGCCGTTGGTGGCCGTGTTGCCGTCGGTGCCGGAGCAGTGCGCCGCCTGGCCGATGTAGACGTTGTTCGAGGCGTCGAAGAACACGAAGTTGGCCGTGCACTGGCCGCCGTTGGTGTCGGTCTGGACGCCAGGATGGATCGGCGCCGTGGCAGCCGGCGCCCAGGCCGGGTCGGCGGCCGCCGGGCCGGCGGCGACCAGGGCAGCCGCGCCGACGACGACGCAGGCAGCGATGAGTCTGCGCATACAGGGACCTCCCGCAAGGAGTCGAAATGGAGCCATCTGACGACTGGAACGCAGGTCCGCCCCCGAACTTGCGGCCACTAGGGTGTGTCGCCGCCCGTGCCAGTACCCCTTTTCGACACGCGTACGCCCATCGCGCCCTTGCGTGAGGCCATTCAGGCCAAGATCGCCGAGGTCATCGACGCCCAGAGCTTCATCCTGGGTCCCGAGCTCGAGGCGTTCGAGTCCGAGCTGGCGGAGTACCTCGGTGCCCGCCATGTCGTGGGGGTCGGCAACGGGACCGACGCGATCACGCTCGCCCTGCGCGCCATGGGCGTCGGGCCGGGCGACGAGGTCGTCGTGCCGTCGTTCACCTTCTATGCCTCGGCCGAGGCGATCCCGCTGACCGGCGCGCGCCCGGTGTTCTGCGACGTCGACCCCGAGACGTTCTGCGTCACGCCCGAGACCGTGCGGGCGGCGATGACGGAACGGACGAAGGCCGTGATCGTCGTCCACCTGTTCGGCAACGTCGCGCCGGTGGCCGAGATCGAGGCGCTCGGCGTGCCGGTGCTGGAGGACGCCGCGCAGGCGCTCGGCTCGCGCGGACCCGACGGCCGCCCCGGCGTGCTCGGTACCGCCGCCACGTTCTCCTTCTTCCCCTCCAAGAACCTCGGGGCCTTCGGCGACGGCGGCGCCGTCGTCACCGGCGACGACGGGATCGCCGAGCGCGTGCGGATGCTGCGGTTCCACGGCTCGCGCGACAAGCAGACGTTCGAGCTGGTGGGCCACAACTCGCGGCTCGACGGCCTGCAGGCGGGGATCCTGCGCGTTCTGCTCCCGCACCTGGAGGGCTGGGCCGACGGCCGCCGCGCCGCGGCCGGCCACTACGAGGCGGCGAGGCTCGGCGAGCTCGCCGACCTCCCGCGGCGGCTCGGCGATCCCGCCTGGCACCTGTACGTGATCCGCCACGCCCGCTCCGACGAGCTGGCGGCCGCGCTGAAGGCGGCCGGCATCGGCCACAAGGCCTACTACCGCGTGCCCACCCACCTGCAGCCGGCGATGCGCGAGTACGCGGACGACCGCCCGCTGCCCGGCACCGACGCCGCCGCCCGCACCCACCTGGCGATCCCGATGAGCCCCGTCCTGTCACCCGAGCAGGCGGGCGAGGTCGTCACGGCGATCCGCGATGCGGGTCTGGGTCGACCTCACTAACTCGCCGCACGTGCTGGTCATGCGCCCGATCGTGCGGGTGCTCGAGCAGCGCGGCGCCGAGGTGCTGATCACGGCGCGCGACTTCGCGCAGACGCTCGACCTGTGCGAGCGGCACGGGCTGGCGTGCGAGGCGATCGGCCGCCACCGCGGCGGCCGCCTGGCCGCCAAGGGCGTGGGCCTGCTGTCGCGCTCGACGGCGCTGCTGCGCTGGGCGCGCGGGCGGAGGATCGACATCGCGCTCGGCCACGGCTCCAACGACGTCACCGTCGCGGCGCGGCTGCTCGGCATCCCCAGCTCGACGGCCTTCGACTACGAGTGGGCGAAGGTCCAGCACAACGTCAACTGCCGGCTGGCGAAGGCGATCGTGGTGCCGGAGGCGATCCCGCTCGACCGCCTGCGGCCGTACGGCGCCACCGAGGCCAAGCACCGCCCGTATCCGGGCCTGAAGGAGGAGTACTACCTGGCCGACTTCGAGCCCGACCCGGCGGTGCTCGGCGAGCTGGGGATCGACCCCGGGGGACCGCCGATCGCCGTCGTGCGCACCCCGCCCGCGGTCTCGCTCTACCACCGCTTCGAGAACCCGCTGTTCGCGAGCGTGCTGGACCGGCTGAAGGGCGCCCAGACCGTGGTGCTCCCGCGCACCCCCGAGCAGCGCGCCGAGCTCGGCGACTTCATCGTCCCCGAGCGCGCGATCGACGCTCAGTCGCTGATGGCCTACGCCGACATCGTGGTCTCGGCGGGCGGCACGATGAACCGCGAGGCGGTCGCCCTCGGCACGCCCGTGTGGACCACGTTCGAGGGCCGCCTGGGCGCCGTCGACGAGGCGCTGATCGCCGATGGCCGGCTGCGCCGGCTCGAGCGCGCGGAGGACCTCGAATTGGGGAAGCGCGACGCTTCGGTCAGCGCGCGGACGCTTCGCGATCCCGCCGTCCTGGCCGATCTGCTGCTGTCACCGATCGGCGGCCTCGCCTCCACCGGCCGCGCTCGCCAATAGAATCCTGCGGATGCGCCGCCGGATCCGCTCCGCGGCCTTGCCCGTGCACCGACACGCCCTGCCGCAGGTCGCGCTGGACGCGGGGCTGGTCGCGCTGGCCTATTTCCTGGCCTATCGCCTTCGCTTCGACGGCGGCATTCCCACGCGCTACGAGGACCTCTTCGCCCGCACGATCACGTTCGCGATCTGCGGCAGCGTGGCCACCTTCGCGCTGTTCGGGCTCTACCGGCACTGGATGCGCTACTCGTCGCAGCGCGAGTACCTGCAGATCGCCCAGGCCGTTGCGGTCTCCGTCTTCGCGCTCGTCGGCTACGTCGCCATCGTGCAGCCGAAGCTGATCTCCACGCCGGAGGGCGACGTCTCGGTGACGATCCCGACCGGCGTGCTCGTGCTCTTCGGGCTGCTGATGCTCGTGTTCACGGGCGCGGTGCGCTACGTGACCCACCTGGTCTACGAGCGTCCGCTGCGCGGCTACCGCCCGCGCCGCGACTCGCGCTCGGTGCTGATCGTCGGCGCCGGCGACGGCGGCCGGCTGCTGCTGCGCGAGATCCTGCGCAACCCCGACCTCGGCTTCCGCCCCGTCGGCTTCGTCGACGACGACGAGCGCAAGCAGCGCCTGCAGGTCGACCGCGGGCTGGAGGTGCTCGGCACCAGCTACGAGCTCGGGCGCGTGCTCGACGACGTCGAGCCCGACGAGGTGCTGATCGCCATCCCCTCGGCGCCGGGCACCCTGCGCGCGCGCGTGGTCAGCGCCTGCCGCGCCCGCGGCGTCCCGGTGCGCACGATGCCGACCGTCTTCGAGCTGCTCCAGAACGGCTCCCAGCTCGTGCGCCAGGTGCGCGAGGTGCGCGTGGAGGACGTGCTCGGCCGCGAGCCGGTGCGGATGGAGACGGAGCTGACCGGTGGGTACCTGACCGGCCGGTGCGTGCTGGTCACCGGCGCCGGCGGCTCGATCGGCGCCGAGCTGTGCCGCCAGATCTCACGTGTGGGCCCGAGCGCGCTGATCCTGCTCGACCACGCCGAGGACAACCTGTTCGAGATCGAGCGCGAGCTGAGGGACGACCGGCACGCGCGCAACACCGTCGCGGTGCTCGCCGACTGCAAGGAAGAGGAGCGCATGCGGGAGGTGTTCGCCGAGTTCCGCCCGACCGTCGTCTTCCACGCCGCGGCGTTCAAGCACGTCGGCCTGATGGAGACCAACCCGGTCGAGGCGGTGCGCAACAACGCGCTGGCCACGCGGGTGATGGCGCGCGTGGCCGGCGAGATCGGCGTCAAGGTGTTCGTGCTCGTCTCGACCGACAAGGCGGTGGCGCCCGCGACGGTCATGGGCGCGTCGAAGGCGCTCGCCGAGTGGGCGGTCGAGGCCGCCGACCTGCGCTACCCGGACACCGCCTTCACCGCCGTGCGGTTCGGCAACGTGCTCGGCTCCTCGGGCTCGGTGGTGCCGATCTTCCGCCGCCAGATCGCAGCCGGCGGGCCGGTGACGGTCACCGACCCGGAGATGACGCGCTTCTTCATGACCATCCCGGAGGCGGTCCAGCTCGTCGTGCGCTCGGGCTCGCTGGCCCAGGGCGGCGAGGTCTTCGTCCTCGAGATGGGCGACCCGGTGAAGATCATGGACCTCGCGCGCGACATGATCCGCTTCTCCAAGCTCGAGCCGGACAAGGACATCGCGATCGAGATCGTCGGCCCGCGCCACGGCGAGAAGCTGCACGAGGAGCTGTTCAACCCGTACGAGCGGCCCGAGCCCACCCCCGCGGCGAAGATCCTGCGGGCCGATCGGCCCGCGGTCGACCCCGCGTGGGTCCAGGAGACGTTCGACGAGATCTCGCTGCTCGTGCTGGAGGGCGACGCAGCCGGGCTGGCCGCGAAGGTGGCCGAGCTGGCAGCCGCGCGGGCCTCGCTGGCGGCCGCCTCGGAGGCCCCTCAGGAGCCGGTCTCGGGCAACGGCGCCGGGCCCTCGGAGACCGCGGAGACGGCTGGCGGCCGGTTGGCCTCCTAGAATCGACGCCTTCGGCTCCATGGATCTGATCCTCGCGTTCTCGCTTCAGGACCAGGTCGAGAAGTACGGCGCGTACGTCGGACTCGCCGCCTTCATCGGCCTGGCCGTGCTGACACTGCTCTACTTCGCCCAGGCGCGCGAGCTCAAGCGGCTGCGCGATTGGGCCGGTCGCGCGCCCGAGCGCGCAGCGGAGCTGCAGGAGCGCGTGGTCGCCCAGGCCGAGGCCGCGCTGCAGGCCCCCGAGGTCGAGCCCGCCGTCGAGCGGTCCGGTACGGTCGGACCGGCGCAGCCGGTCGCCCAGCCCGCGGCCGGCAACGGCCGCCAGGCGGGCACGCCGGCGCCGATCCCGATGGGCCCGCGCCCGGCCGTGGCCATGGCCGCCGCCGCGGCCCGAGCGGCCGCCGCGCCGGCGACCGTCGAGCACGAGGCCCCGCCGGCCGATGAGGAACCCGGCGCCGCCGTTGTGGAGGCCGACGGCGACGGCGCCGCCCCGAGCGGCGACGAGGCGGCCGTCGCCCCGCCCCCCGTCCCGCCTACGACCCCGGAGGAATCCGCGCCAGCGGATTCCTCCCCGGAATCGGCGCCAGCCGATTCCGCCAACGGCGTGCCCGCGCAGCCGCCCGCCGACCTGCCGGAGACGACGATCCCGCGCGCCACGCCGCGGCCGCAGCCCAAGCCGGAGCCGCGCCCCGCGCCGGCCGCCGCGCCGCTGCGCGCGTCCACCACCCGCACGGCCACGCCGCCGCGCCGCTCGACCCGCCCGCGTCGCGACGAGGGCTCGCGCACCGGGCTGTACACGCTGATCGGCATCGTCGTGCTCGCCATCGCGATCTTCGTGCCCGTCTACTTCATGGTCCTCTCGGGCGACGAGACCGAGCCGCCCCCGAACTCGCTCGCGGAGCCCGGCGGCACGCCGACCTCGGAGGCCGGCGCCGGCGAGCGCGCGGCTGCCGCGCGGCCCGACAAGGTCGTCGTCGTCCTCAACGGCACCTCGGTCGAGGGCCTCGCCTCGGGCGAGCGCGACAAGCTCATCGCGGCCGGCTACGCCGACGGGATGATCCGGACCGACAACAGCGACGACCAGTCGCGTCAGGACTCGCTCGTCCTCTACGCCGCCGACGAGCGCCGCCAGGCGCGCGACGTCGCCCGGCTGCTCGACGTCAGCCGCATCGAGCAGATCGACGAGGAGACCCAGGCGCTGGCCGACAGCTCGGACGACACGGGCACCCTCCCGGCCGACCTCGTGGTCGTCCTCGGCACCGACAAAGCCCCCTAGGTGACCACCCTCGCGCGCGCGGTCTTCGTGCTGCTCGTCGGCGCGACGTTCGCCGCGTTCTTCGCCGCGCAGCGCATCAAGGGCGAGCCCGCCGTGGCGCAGGTCGTGAGCCTGGCGCGCGTCTTCTCGCCGAACGGCGACGGCCGCAAGGAGGTCAACCGCTTCGAGGTCGAGCTGCGCGAGCGCGCCGAGATCCGGGTCGACGTGGTCGACACCGCCGGCAGGGCGGTGCGCCGGCTGGCCGAGGCGGCGGTCGTGACCCCGCGGCAGCCGCTGCGGCTCGAGTGGGACGGCAGGACCGACGACGGCGAGCGGGTCGGCGACGGCCGCTACCGCGTGCGCGTGACGCTGCGCCGTGAGGGCCGCTCGGTGATCGTGCCGCGGACCACGCTGGTCGACACGCGGGCGCCGCGTCCCCGCATCAAGCGGATCACGCCCGGTCCGATCGTCGGCCCGGAGGCCGTGCCGGTGCAGATCGAGGTCGGCTCCGTCTCGCGCCGGCTGACCAAGCGCGGGCGAGTCTGGCGGACCGACGACGGCGACCCGCGCATCGTGGCCGAGCTGGGTCCGGTCGAGGACTCGCGGACGCTCGTGTGGGACGGGCGCGTCGAGGGCGCGGCGGCGCCGCCGGGCATCTACCTGGTCGAGGTCACCGCGCGCGACCGGGCGGCCAATCTCGGGACGGCGCCGCGCGAGGTGCCGCCGCGGCGCCCGCCGCGCGGCCGCCCCGGCCTCACGATCCGCTCGATCGCCGCCGAGGCGCCGCTCGAGCCCGTGACGGCGGGCCAGAAGCTGCGCGTCAACGTCGACGCCCGCGGCCGCCCCTATCGCTGGCGGCTGCGCCGCGTCGGGACCACCAAGCCGGTGGCGACCGGGCGCGAGGGTCCACGGCAGCCGGTCGAGCTCACCGCTCCGGGCGGCGACTCCGGGCTGTACGCGCTCGAGCTCACCGCCGGCCGCCACAAGGCCGCGGTCCCGGTGATGGTCCAGTCGCGCGACCGGGCGGTCATGCTCGTCGTCCTGCCGGCGCTCACCTGGGCCGCGACCGCCCAGGTCGACGAGGATGCCGACGGGATCGCCAACACGCTCGACGCCGGCACGCTGGTGCGGTGGCCGCGCGTGTTCGACGACGGCCTGCCGGAGGACCTGCTGCTGCGCGTGGCGCCGCTGCTCGTCCAGCTCGACCGGGCGAAGATCCGCTACGACCTCACCAGCGACCTCGACCTCGCGCTGTCACGCGCGCCGCGCGCCTCGGACCGCAAGGCCGTCCTGCTCGCCGGCTCCGAGCGCTGGATCACGCGCGCCTACGGCCGGCGGCTGCGCCGCTACGTGACGGAAGGCGGCCGGCTCGCGAGCTTCGGCGTCGAGAGCATGCGCCGCGGGGTCACGATCCAGCGCAACCGCGACGGCGATGCCGGACGCTTCGTGCGGCCCACCCAGCCGTCGCTCCAGGACCCGTTCGGGACGCGCTTCGAGGACGTCCGCAGTACCGCGACGGCGCCCGTCCTGTCGCTGATCGAGGGCGACGCCGCCTACGGGCTGCTGGTCGGCTTCGACGGCGCGCTCGGCGGCTTCAACGTGCTCGAGGAGAGCGCCCTGCCGGGTGAGGGCCGCGGCGAGATGCTCGCCGCGCTCGGGGTCGAGACGGCCATCGAGGAGACGCCCGAGGTGCCCGACGAGCTGCCGCCGGAGCCGCTGCCGGCGCTGGCGGCCACGGAGATCGGCGAGGGGCTGATGATCCGCGTCGGGCTGCCGCAATGGGCCGCCCGGATCGACGAGGACCGGCAGGTCTACCAGCTCACCCGCAACATCGTGGACCTGCTGCGCGGCACCGAGCCGAAGATCCGGACACCGCCGGCTAACTGACGTCGGACCGCTCGGATCCGAGCCGCCCGCTCTCGATCCCGAGCGCCTCCATGCGCTTCCACAACGGCAGGTTGGCGTCGTGGGCGGACCCCTCGGCCGGCTCGAAGCGCAGCGCGGCGCGCTCGAGCGCGAGGTCGTGCAGCTCCCGGCCGCGCTCGCCGTCGGGCACCGCCACGGGGCCGTACCAGAGCTCGGCGTCGGGGTTGAGGCCGGTCAGCGCGCGGGCCAGCGGGTACTGGAGCGGGTCGAACACGACCAGCGCGCGCGGGTAGCCGGGCAGGCGCATACGGCGCGCCTGGACCACGGTGAGCCCGTCGGCGAACGACTCCCCGAGCCGCGCGGCGGCGCCGTAGGACAGGCGCGGCGGATCAACGGCGGCCACCCCGGGGGCCGTGAGCAGGTCCTCCGCGCGCTCGCGCAGCGCGAACGCCTCCAGCGGGGCGGGCAGCAGCAGCACGCACAGCGGCCGGTCCTGCCCGAACAGCTCAGCCTCCTCGGCGATCCGGCCGAAGCTGAAGACGCCGCCCCGGCGCCGCGGCAGGTGCCGCGCGCTGCGCCAGCCATAGCCGCCGCCCGGGTCGGTCATGTCTGCACCCTCACCGTCTCGTACCCGATCAGGGCGACGGTCAGCGCGGTCA
Source organism: uncultured Solirubrobacteraceae bacterium (assembly GCA_963835525.1). GTDB lineage: Bacteria > Actinomycetota > Thermoleophilia > Solirubrobacterales > Solirubrobacteraceae > DASSUW01. Next base: position 280,847 of record CAWIFM010000003.1, on the reverse strand, counting down.
CCAGCGCCAGCGACGCGACGGCGTTCAGCTCGGTCCCGAGCGGGATGCACGCCGCGCAGAGCGCCCCCGTCACCAGACGCTGCGGGGCCGGCGTGTGGTCGTTGCGCCAGCGGAAGGCGACGTGCCCCAGGAGGTAGAGCGCCACCCCGCCGAACAGCGCCGTCGACGCCTCGATCTTCAGCGCCTCGTCGACGTGGCCGACCACCTGCTCGACGCCGAGGGCGAACAGCTCGATCCCCGCGATCAGCGGCAGGTGCAGATAGGCGAACGAGTCGCGCGCCAGCGTGTTGCGGGCCACACCGCGCAGCTCGGCGAGCCGGCGCTGGGCCACCGGCGCCACCACGTCGAAGTACGCCCACCACAGGGCGGCGGAAGCGGCCAGGGCGAGCACCGCCGCGAGGGCGATCTGCGCCGTCAGGTCCTCGTCGCCGGCGCCGACCCCGATCGCGACGATCGACTCTCCGAGCGCGATGATCACGATCAGCGAGAACCGCTCGGCGAAGTGCGCCGGGTGAACGCGGTAGCCCGCCACGCCGGTGACGAGCGGGCCGCCGTAGTCGATGGCCAGGGCGAGAACCCAGAGCATGGCCTGCAGCGAGCCGTCGGTGAACGCGGCCGCCACCAGGATCAGTGGGCCGCCGATGCCCGTCGGCAGCAGCCGGGCGACGGCGACGTGCACGTCCGGCTCGTCGCGGCTCGCCACCCAGTAGAGGCCCAGGTGGGCCAGGCGCATGACGAGGTAGGCGAGCGCGAACAGCAGCGCGTGGTCGCCGAAGGCCTCCGGCACCGCCAGCGCCACCAGCACCATCGCGGCCATCGCCGTGAAGACGACGACGCGGGCGCTCCCGGAATCGCCGGCCACGTGGTTGGTCAGCCACGCGTAGGCGGCCCACCCCCACCAGAGCGCCGCCAGCACGAGCAGGCCCTGGCCGATCGAAGCCCACGAGAGGTCGTGCGCCATCAGCGCCGTGACGCGCGTGATCGAGAACACGAAGACGAGGTCGAAGAACAGCTCGAGCGGCGTGACGCGCTGCTCGGACGCCTCGCGGTGCGCGCTCATCGGAGCTCGTGGTGGACGGCGCGCGCCTCTGGCACGTACAGCACGCGCCAGCCGGCGGCCCGCAGGCGCCGGAAGAACCGCACCTCGTCGCCGTCGGGCCACTCGACGCCGGCGGCCGCCTGGCGCCGCACCAGCAGCGCCGACATAGGCGTCCAGTCGACGTCGCGGACCCGCGCGCCGTGGCTCTGGACCACGAACCGGCGGCCGAGGCCGACGAGCGAGAGCAGGCCCGTCCACGGGCTCGGGAAGCGGTAGGCGGACGGCTGCTGCACGCCGTCGGGCCACACCAGGGTGGCGCCGGCGGCGGCCGCGCCCTCGGCGCTCGCCAGCGCCGCGTGCAGCGCCGCGGTGGCGCCGGGCTCGAGCTCGGAGTCCTCGTTGAGGATCAGGCAGAAGCGCCCGCGCGCCCGGCGGACCAGCTCGGCCGTGTTCTCGCCGCTCCCGCGCCGCCGCTCGAGCGCGATCACCTCGGTGGTGACGGCGTGGGAGCGCGCGGCCTCGGCCGAGCCGTCGAGCGAGGCGTTGTCGAGCACGAGCGTCTCGGTCTCGAAGTCGACGGTCGCGCGCTCGCGCGCGATCGCGTCCAGGCAGTAGCTCAGGAGCTGGCGCCGCTCGGTGTTGACCACGCAGTACGTGAGCTCGACGTCCATCGAGCCCGGATACTGCCAGCGCGCCACATCCGGCGACGAAGCTCTATGTGCTCACCCAGACATAGCGGGCGTAGATCGGCTCCTCGATCCCCGCCCGCGGCGAGCCGACCAGCTCGCCGGTGTCGCGGAAGCCGGCCTTCTCGGCCACGCGCCGCGACGCCGCGTTGTCCTTGTGCGGCAGGACGTCGATCTTCGTCAGGCCGAGCTCCTCGCGCGCCCAGTCGGCGAGCAGGCGCACGGCGCGGGTGGCGACGCCGCGCCCGCGCGCCTCCGCGACCACCCAGTAGCCGATCTCGCAGTAGCCGGGCTCGAGGTCGAGCTCCATCAGGCTGAAGGACCCGAGCAGGCGGTCGTCCTGCGCGTCGACGGCGAGCACGTGGACGGTCCGGCCGGCCTCCTGCTCCTCGGCGCTGCGGGCGAAGAACGCCTCGGCGTCGGCGCGCGTGTAGGGCGACGGCACGAACGTCCAGCGCGGGATCTCCGGGTCCTGGCAGGCCGCGGTGATCGCATCGATGTCCTCGAGCCGCTTGGGCCGGAGCACCAGATCGCCGTCGCGGAGGGTCGGCGGCACCATGCTCCGAGTCTGCCACCATGCGCCGCCGTGCGAGCCCTGTTCTGGATCCCGGTCGCCCTGCTGACGTGGGCGCAGGCGGGCTACGGCCTCTTCCTCGCCGCGCTGCGGCGGGCGGGCGCGCCGGCGTGGGCGCCGCCCGCTCCAGGACCCGCCCGGCCGCGGGTGACGCTGGTCGTCGCGGCCTACAAGGAGGAGGCGGTGATCGCCGCCAAGGTCGCCGACGCGCTCGCGCTCGACTGGCCACGCGACCGTCTGCAGGTGATCGTCGCGGTGGACGGCGGCGCCGAGGCCGGGGCCGACGCCACGGCCGCGCGCGCCCGCGAGGCGGGCGCCGACCTCGTGCTCGAGCTGGCGCGTGGCGGCAAGTACCGCGCCCAGGCCGCCGCGGTCGGCTACGCGACCGGCGACCTGCTCGCCTTCTCGGACGCGAACTCGATGTGGGCGCCGGACGCGCTGGCCCATCTGGCCGCGGCGTTCGCAGACCCCGAGGTGGGCTACGCCTGCGGGCAGGTCCGGTTCGTCAACGAGGCCGGCACCAACCAGGAGGGCGTCTACTGGCGTTACGAGATGTGGTTGCGCGAGCACGAGTCGGCGCTCGCCTCGGTGACCGCCGGCAACGGCGCGATCTACGCCGTGCGGCCGGAGGCGTTCCTGCCGATCGAGGGCCACGATCTCGCGCTCCCGTTCAACGTGGTCAAGGCGGGCCGGCGGGCGGTCTACGTGCCGTTGGCGCGGGCGACGGAGAAGATGGTGCCGACCGTCGAGGGCGAGTGGGCGCGCAAGCGGCGGATGATGAGCTACGCGTGGCCGATCGTCCTGCGCGGCGGGCTGATCGACCCGCGCGGCTACCCACCGCTCTACGGGCTCATGATCGCCTCGCACCGGGTGCTGCGCTACGCCTCGCCCTTCCTGCACGTGGTCGCCGCGCTGGCGACCCTCGCGCTGCTCGGGCGCGGCCGCGCGTATGCGGCGGCCGCCGCCGCGCAGGCCGCCACGCTGGCCGCCTCGGCGGCCGGCGCGCGTGTGCCCTCGCGGCCGCTGCTGATCGCCCGCTACTACGTGCTGACGACCGCCGCGCTGGCCGCCGGCCTGTACGACTGGCTGCGCCACGGCGCCGAGGTCGGCTGGGAGAAGCCGGAGGGCACGCGGTGAGGCGATCGGGCTACCTCGGCTCGCGCCGCAAGCGGGCGCTCGACCTGCTGGCCGGAGGCGGCGCGCTGCTGCTGGCGAGCCCGTTCTTGGCCGCCGCGGTGATCGCGATCCGGCTCGAGACGCACGGCCATCCCGTCTACCGCCAGCGGCGCGTCGGCCGCGACGGCGACCCGTTCGAGCTCTACAAGCTGCGCACGATGGTCAGCGGCGCCGAGAACATGGGCAAGGGCCTGGCCGTCGACGAGGGCGACGACCGCATCACGCGGCTCGGGGCGTGGCTGCGCCGCACGTCGGTCGACGAGATGCCGAACCTGGTCAACGTGCTGCGCGGCGAGATGTCGCTCGTCGGCCCGCGCCCGACCGTCCAGGTCCAGGTCGACCGCTACGACGAGCGTCAGCGGCGCCGGCTCGACGCGCTGCCGGGGATCACGGGCTGGGCGCAGGTCAACGGCCGCGCCTCGCTCCCGTGGCACGAGCGGATCGAGCTCGACCTCTGGTACGTCGAGCACGCCTCGCTGCGGCTGGACCTCAGGATCCTCGTGCGGACCGCCCGCCTCGCATTCACCGGGTCCGGGCTGTACCGCGGCGAGACCGGGGGGTGGCGGGAGCCACCCCCGATCAAGTAGAACGGGCAGGTGGGGAACCGCGTGACGCTGAAGACCATCGCCGAGACGGTCGGGGTCTCGCGCACCACGGTCTCCAATGCCTACAACCGGCCCGACCAGCTCGCCCCGGAGCTGCGCGACCGGATCTTCGCCGCCGCGCGCCGGCTCGGCTACGCGGGTCCCGACCCTGCCGCGCGCCGGCTGCGCTCAGGCCGCCGCGACGCGGTCGGGCTGCTGCTCGCCGACGGCCTCGCGTCTGCGTTCGACGACCCGGCCGCCGTCATCCTGCTCCAGGGCGTCGCCCGCGCCACCGAGGCCGCGGGGCTGGCCCTCCTCGTGCTCCCGGCGGGCGACGGCGTGCAGGACGCCGTCGTCGACTCCTTCTGCCTGCTCTCGCTGGCGGCCGACCATCCCACCGTGGTCGCGGCCCAGGCGCGGGGCCTGCCGCTCGTGGGCGTCGACGAGCCGCGCCTCCCCGGGCACGCCTACGTGGGCGTCGACGACCGCCTCGGCGGGCGGCTGGCCGCCGAGCACCTGCTCGAGCTCGGCCACCGGCGCTTCGCGATCGCGCCGGCCGTCGGCGCTGCGGGAGCGCAGCGCGTCACCGGCTACCGCGACGCGCTCGAGGCCGCCGGCGTCGACTGGGACGGCGTGCCGCGCATCGTGGCGTTCGAGGGCCCGGAGCGGCCCACGGCCGTCCTCGCCGCCACGGACCGGCTCGCCCTCACCGTCATGGAAGCGGCGCGCGAGGCCGGCCTGCGCGTGCCCGAGGACATCTCGGTGGTCGGCTTCGACGACATCCCCGCCGCGGCGGCGGCGAGCCTGACCACGGTCCGCCAGCCGCTGTACGAGAAGGGCGAGGCCGCGGGCCGGCTGCTCACCGAGGGCGCGGCGAGCCGCGAGGTGATCCTGCCCGTCGAGCTCGTGGTCCGAGGCTCGACCGCGCCGGCTTAGGGCACGTTCTCCGGGCCCTGATCGATGTACTCGTTCCGGAAGGTCCGGATCGCGTCGAAGACCTTGTCGTTCATCTCCGGGCACGTGAGCGAGTGACCCCAGGCGGTGGCCGCGACCTGCGCGTCCATGTTCGTCTGGTTCTCGAACAGCAGCATGTGGTAGCCCTCGTTCGTCTCGGCCAGCAGCGCGTTGAGCTGGTCGACGGTCTCCGGGGGCGTGCCCGGCTTGTACTGGACGTCGATCCGGCCGTGCTCGAGCGTGTGCACGAGCTCGCCGAGCGGGGGGGTCGAGCCGGTCGGGTAGACGCCGTCGTCGGACCAGGTCGGGAAGTGGTTGCCCGAGGTCGGCGGGTTGGTCTTGTAGTCCGCCTCCGTGAAGGTGCGCTCCTCGTGCTGGGCGCCCTCGATCGCCGGGTGCTCGAGCTTGCAGCCGGCGGCCTTGGCGGCCTCCTTGACGTCGCCGATGACCTGCTCGGGGATCGTCACGTCCGCCGCCTCGGGCGTCGCGGCGGCCGACTCCTCGTCGCCTCCGCCTCCGCCGAGCGTCCCCGTCACCAGCAGGACGACCACGACGACAGCCGCGGCGGCGACCAGGCCGCCGAGCGCGAGCTGCAGCCGCCGGCGGCTCGCTGCGCGCGCCTTCTCGGCCTTCTCGCGCGCCTCCCGCTCCTCGCGTCGGCGCTGCTTCTCTTCCTGGCGGTGCGACAAGGCGGAGAAATGTAGCGGGTGGTGTTACCCCTACGGGGTATACTCGCGGTCATGCGGGCCGACACCAAAGCCGTCCACAACCGCCTCCGCCGCATCGAGGGCCAGGTTCGGGGCCTCCAGCGGATGGTCGATGAGGACGCCTACTGCATCGACATCCTCACGCAGGTCGCTGCCGTCCAGACCGCGCTCGAGCAGGTCGCCGTCAACGTGCTGGATGCCCATGTGCGGCACTGCGTGGCGGATGCGGTGGCCGACGACGGCGCTCAGGGTGACGAGAAGCTCGACGAGCTGATGGCCGCCGTGCGCCGCTTCGCGAAGGTTCGCTGACTAAGCCGCCTTGGCGGCCCGCGGCTTCCAGCATTCGTCGAGGAACGCGGCGATCTCGTCGGTGAGCCGGTCGGGCGCCAGGCGCAGCTCGACGATCGAGTTGGCCTGCAGCAGGCGCCCGTTCGGCAGCTCGTCGGCCAGCATGCCGGCGTCGGAGAACGGATGGATGATGTCGAACTGGTGGCCGATCACCAGCGTCGGCGCCTGGAACGTCCGGCGCTCGTCGCGGTGCGGGGCGATGCGCCCGAAGAACAGGCCCTGGATGACGGCTGCGCTGGGCTCGGGGTCCTGGCGGACCCAGTCGAGGAGGATGTCGACCTGCCACGGCAGCCGCCGGGCGGGCACGAGGCGCGCGGTGCGGGCGATCATCCGGGCGACCGGCGCGCCGAGCGTCAGCCCCAGCATGAGCGGCGTGAAGGCGACGGCGCAGCCGATCAGCGCGTGGTCGAGGACGGGCATCTCGATCACCATGCCGCGCAGCCGCTCCGGCGCCAGCGAGGCGACCTCGAGCGTCGTGTTCGCGCCCAGCGAGGTGCCCAGCACCGCCGCCTCCTCGATCTCGAGGTGGTCGAGCAGCGCCACCACCTCGCGCCCGAACTCGGTCATCGAGTAGCGCCACATGTCGGGCGGCCGGTCCGACTCGCCGTGGCCGAGCAGGTCGAGCGTCAGCACGCGGTGGCCGCGCTCGGCCAGCGCGCGGGCGAGCGCGTCGTGCATGTAGCGGCTGAACAGGAGGCCGTGCAGCAGCACCACGACGCGGCGGCCGTCGCCGTAGGAGCTGTAGGCCAGCCGGCGGCCTGCGTGGCCGAAGCTGCCGTCGGTGCGTTCCACGCGGCGGCATTCTAGGGTCCGGGACGTGTCCGGCCCGTCAGTCCGCCCGCTCGAAGCCGCCGACATCGACCCGGTGCTCGACCTCAGCGTCGAGGCGTTCCAGGACCTCAACCGCCGCCTCGGCGAGCCGCCCGAGCCTCCCGGCCCGATCGCCGCCGGCCGGGTGCGCATGCGCCGGCTCCTGGCCACCGACCCGGGCGGCGCGTGGGTGGCGGAGCGCAGCGGGCGCGTCGTCGGCTGCTCGCTCGGCATCGTCCGCGACGGCCTCTGGGGCCTGTCGCTGCTCGTGGTCGGCCCTAACGCCCAGTCGGGCGGCGTCGGCCGCGAGCTGCTCGCCCGCGCCTGGGAGTACGGCCGCGACGCCCGCGGCTGGATCGTGCTCGCCTCGCGCGACCCGCGCGCCCTGCGCAGCTACGCCCGGCTCGGACTGCACCTGCACCCGGCGCTGGCCGCGCGCGGCCGGCCGCGCCGCGTCACGGCGCCGCCCGAGGTCCGCCGCGGGAGCCTCGCCGACCTGCCGCTGACCGCCGAGGTCGACCTCGCGGTCCGCGGCGCCGCGCACGGCGACGACCTCGTGGCGCTGCTCGAGTCGGGCGGCGACATGCTCGTGCTGCCCGACCGCGGCTACGCCGTCGTGCGCGACGGCGCGATCCGGCTGCTCGCCGCCCGCGACGAGGACGGCGCGGTCACGCTGCTGCGCGCCTGCCTGGCCGCCGCCGGCGCTCGCGAGGCGTCCGTCGAGTGGATCACCAGCGCCCAGTCGTGGGCGGTCGCGCCGTGCCTCGAGGCGGGCCTGGAGCTCCGGATGGACCTCGGCGCGGTGTTCCTGGCCGGGGACGTGGGGCCGTTCGCACCGTACCTGCCCAGCGGGGCCTACCTATAACGTTCTCCCGATGGCCAAAGAACCACGATCGTTGACGGGGAAGGTCGTCGCCATCACCGGCGGCGGCCGGGGCATCGGCCGCGCCATCGCGCAGGCGCTGGCACGCGAAGGCGCCCGCGTGGCCGTCTGCGACCTCGACCGCGAGCTGGCCGAGCAGACCGCCGCCTCGCTCGGCGAGCCCGCCCTGGGCCTGGCCGTCGACGTGACCGACCACGCCGCCCTCGTGGCCTTCATCGACGAGGTCGAGCAGCGCCTCGGGCCGCTCGACGTGCTCGTCAACAACGCCGGGATCATGCCGGTCACGCCGCTCGTCGACGAGAGCGCGGACAGCATCGCCCGCCAGCTCGACCTCAACCTGCGCGCCGTCATCCACGGCACCCAGGAGGCGATGCGGCGGATGGTCCCGCGCCGGACCGGCCACATCGTCAACGTGTCGTCGGTGCTGGGGCGTGTCGGCCTGCCGCACCTGGCTACCTACGCCGCCACCAAGCACGGCGTCGTCGGGCTGTCGGAGGCGGTCCGCGCCGAGCTGCGTGGCACGGGGGTAGAGGTCTCGGTCGTGATGCCCAGCCACGTGAACACCGAGCTGACCTCCGGTCTTGCCGACTCGCGCGTGAAGGCGGTCGAGCCGGAGGACGTGGCCGCCGAGGTGGTCTCCGCGCTGAAGAAGCCGCGCTTCGACGTCTTCGTCCCGCGTTCGAACGGCGCGCTGATCAACCTCGCGATGCCGTTCCCGCGCACCTGGCGCGAGGCGTTCGCCCGCTTGATGCAGGCTGACAAGGCGCTGCTCGAGGCCGACCGCTCGGCGCGCGCCGGCTATGAGGCGCGGGCAGCGGCAAGCGCGCCCGCGGCCGAGGACGAAGGCGCAGCGGTCTAGACGGACTTCAGCCAGTCGGCGATCGTCGCGCCGACGTCTTCGCCGCGGTCCTCCTGGAGGAAGTGGCCGGCGCCGTCGAGAACGCGCGGCGCCGGGCGCCCGAGCGCGGCGGCGAACGCCTCGCCGACGGCGGGCGGCAGCGCGGGGTCCTCGCGCCCCCACAGCATCAGCATCGGCCGCGTGTCCTCGCGCAGGGCGTCGAGCGTGCGCTGCCCGGCCTGCGCGCCGGCCATCTCCGGGCCCTGCAGGATGAGCTCGGGGAACGCCCGCGCGCCCGTCTTCGACGTCTCGTTGGGGAACGGCGCGTCGTAGGCGGCGGCCACCTCGTCACCGGGGTCGACGTGGCAGCCGCGCCGCACGAGGAAGCCGATCGGCAGCTCCTCGACGCGGCGCACGAAGGCGGCGAACTCGTGCCAGGCCTCGCTCATCTCCTGGCGGCCGGTGAGGACGCCGGTGTCCATGATCACCAGGCGGTCGACGCGCTCGCGGTGCTCGACGGCGAGCCGCAGGCCGATCGGGCCGCCCCAGTCGTGGACGACGAAGGTGGCTCCGCGCAGGTCGAGGTCCTCCAGCAGCGTGGCCGCCATCGCCGTGTGCCGGTCGTACGTGTACCAGTCCGGATCCATCGGCTTGTCGGAGCGGCCGAAGCCGGGGAGGTCGGGCAGCACGATCCGGTGGCCCGCGTCGAGCAGCGGGGCGGCGACCTTGCGCCACAGGTAGCCCCAGGTGGGCTCGCCGTGCCACATCACCACCGGCGCGCCGTCGCCCTCGTCGACGTGCGCCATCCGCAGCCCGTCGACCTGCCGGTAGTGCGGCGCCCACGGGAAGCCGGGCAGGTCCTCGAGCAGCTCGTCGGGCGTGCGGATCGCGTCGGTCATGGCTCGATGTTCACACGATCGAGCAGCGGAAGCAGCACCTCGGCGTCGGACGCCGCCGTGATGTGGATGGCGCGCGGCTCGCGGACCCAGGAGATCGCGTTCAGCGATCGCAGGCGGTCGAGCACGAACTGGAAGGCGAGCGCCTGCCGGCGCGAGCGGTAGTCGCGCAGGACGTCGAAGGCCCAGCCGGTGGTGTGCAGCGAGTAGTGGCGCGTCGCCTCGCCGTTGCGGGCGACGAGCTCGCGCTGGTAGTCGCTGTCGCGCACGGTCGAGGTGACGACGAGCGGCGACTGCCCGCTGATCTCGCGCACCTGGGCGCCGATGTAGAGCGCCGTCGCGAGCGCCTCCGGACGCAGCCCCTGGTAGCGCTCGGTGGGCTGGTCGATCCGGCGCGCGAGCTCGCCCATCCGCCCGTCGCGCTGCAGGCCGGTCACCGTCTCGTCCTGCGGGAAGGGGACGATCTCGCCGTCGTCCCACGCCTGCGCCAGGTCCTCGGGCGTCGCGAACACCTCGGTCCGGTCCGCCGGGTGCAGGACCTCCTCGGCCGACGCCTTCGCGGTGTGCAGCACGGCCAGGCGGCCGAGCCGCCCCGGGTCCTCGCGGTGCATGCGCATGATCTCCCGCGCCGCGAGCAGCTTCCACCAGTAGTTGGAGGAGTCGTCGCCGAGCGACGCGAGCCGCCGGTAGGCGCCCCGGTGGCGGGTCGGCGTGGAGTCGAAGTACAGCTGGACGTAGGTCGGCTGGGCGTTCCCGTAGGCGTCGAGTACGCCCTCGAGGTTGCCGATGCCCATGTGGTAGGAGACGAACGAGAGGTCCTCGCGGCCGAGCCGATCTCTCGCGATCGAGAGGTAGCGGGCGGTGCCCGCCAGCGCCTTCTCGGGGTCGAAGCGCTCGTCCACCCGCATGCGCGCCCGGCGGAGCCGCTCGGCCCGGCGCTCGCGCCCGCGCCGCTCCGCTCGTGCCAGCCGGCGCGTGTAGCGCTCGCTGGCCGCCACGTCGACCTGCATCCCGAGCAGGTTGGAGCCGGTCTCGGCCAGGATCTGCGTCAGGCCCACCGCCGACTCGAGCCCGCCCGGCGCGCGGGCCTCGGGGCGGCCCGCGCTCTCCAGGAAGACCAGTCCCTCGAGCGTGTCGGGGTCGACGCCGGCCTGCTCGGCCGCGCGGTCCACGAGCGGCCGCCAGCGCGCCGTGCGCTCGGCGCTCGCGATCGCGCCGCCGGGCGAGAGCGTGTACAGCAGCTGGCTGTTCCCGGCCGTCGCGCGGGCCACGAACTCGTTCGCGCGCTCGGGGTCCCAGGCGTACGGGTCGGCGAACGGCTCGATGTCCCGATCCACCTCGCCGGGCGGCGTGGGGACGAGCGGGACGCCGGCGGACGGACCGTCGGTGCGGGTCAGGAAGCCCACGATCCCGGCGGCGATCAGCACGACGGTCGCCGCGAGCAGCACGAAGCGAGGCACCGCTATCAGGCTAGGCGGGTCAGCTGAGCGCGGGCCCGAGCGCGGACGTCGTCGGTCGGCTCGAGCTCCACCAGCCGCGCCAGCGCGGCCTCCACCGGCTCGCCCCAGTCCTGCGGCTCGGTGTGCTCCAGGGCGCGCAGCGCGCCGTTGCGGATGAAGATCACCGGGCTCAGCAGCGCGGTGGCCATCAGCGGCGCCGACCAGCGCCCCGGCCGCATCTCCTGCACGAGCTGCGCGAGCGCGTGGGCGGCCTCGCCGTCGCCGCCCGCGGGCAGCAGGCGGTCCTGAGGGCCGGCCGCGAGCGCGTCGAGCGGCAGGGCGCGCTCGGCGTGGTCCATCAGCCGCGCCCAGCGGTCGCCGTGCGGCGTCCGCGCGAGCTGGAAGTACAGCTCAGCGTCCACCGGCGCCAGCTCGAGGTGGCGCCACCCGGCCTCCCACGGGTCGAAGCCCATCGACTCCGCGATGCCCCACACCCGCAGCACCTCGCCCGGCCGCTCGAGACGCCGGGCCACGAAGCGGCGCGCCTCGGCGCCGCCGAGCAGGCGGCCGCAGCGCTCGGCGACCGCCACGTGCTGCTCGTAGTCCTCGGCCCAGTTGCGCAGGTCGACGACGGCCCACATGCGCACGAGGCTCGGCGGGCGGGCGGCGAGCAGGTCCAGGACGGCAACCGCCACGCGCGGACCGGGCTCGTAGTCCTCCATGTCCAGCGCCGGACCGCCCGCCACCAGCCCGCTGAGGATCGCGCAGGCGCCGTCGAGCAGCTCGTCGTCCACCAGTCCGCCGAGCGCGGTCTCGAGGCGCCCGGCGGTGGCGCACTCGTGGGCGACGTGGTCCGGCAGCTCGGCGGTGCGGCAGGCGTCGCGGAGCAGCCACGAGCGGACGTCATCGGGCAGCTCGCCGTCCATGTCCGCGAGACGGCAGACGGCCTCGACGCGGCCCCACCCGCTCGCTAGGCAGCCCACGCGCCACCACGCCCGGACCGGGTCGTCGAGCACGCTGGCGAGCGCCACCCCGGCGACGAGGCTGAACTCGTCGTGGCGGGCCACGGTCTCCAGCAACGGGACGTCGCGCTCGTCGCCGGCACGGCCGAGCAGCGAGATCGCCAGCTTCAGCGGCTCGCGGTGCAGCGCCTCGCCCGCCATCCGTCGCGCCAGCTCGGCGACCGGCGCGGCAGGCACGCCGGCGCGCGCCAGCGCGTCGAGCGCCTCGTCGAGCGCGAACACGATGCCGTCGGCGCGCGCCGCCTCGTACAGCGCGCCGCGCGCGTCGTCGTCGCCCGTGGCGGCGTGCTCGATCAGCTCGGCCAGCGCGGCGCCGCGCTCGGTCTCCACCGTCGCGTCGCCGTGACGCGACACCACCCCGTCGAGCGCACCCGCGCTCCAGCGGATCGTGCGGCCGTCGTCCGGCAGCTCGTCGGGCAGCTCGGGCGGCGGGCCGTCGCCCCACGCGGAGAGCAGTTCGACGATCGGCGGCCGGCGGCGGCGGAAGCGCATCCCGGCTTCGATGGTATTCCGCGTGCATCGCGCCGTGCGCGGGTAGGGCGAAGCCCATGGCACTACGACGCAACAAGAGCAAGAAGGCCCAGGCAGCCGACGCTCTGGGCACGTACCTCAAGTTCAAGGCCGCCGGCAAGGCGGCCAAGGGCGCCAAGAAGGCCGCCAAGGGCACGGCGGCCTACCAGGTCGCCAAGCGCACGCCGGTCGTCAAGCGCGTCCCGCTGATCCTGGCAGGGGCGGCGGCCGCCGTGTTCGTCGCGTTCAAGGTGCGCGGCGGCGGGGACGAACAAACCGCCGGAGCTTGATCAATAGGGCCCCGCTCCGGCGGGGCCTTATTCGTTCCGGCTGGCGATCAGGCCGAAGACGGCGCCCTGCGGGTCTCGCACGCGGGCGTGGCGGCCGAACTGCGAGTCGGTGATCTCGCCCACGAGCTCGCCGCCGAGCCCGCGCGCCTTCTCGAACCCGGCATCGACCTCGTCGTGCATGAAGTACGTCAGCCAGTGCGCCGGCGTCTCGCCGCCCATGCCCGAGATGCCCGCCACCACGTCGTCGCCGAGCTTGGCGAGCTTGTAGGGCGCGTCCCCCAGGTCGTCGAAGCCGAGGCCGAAGACGGCACCGTAGAACTTCGTCGCCCCCTCGAGGTCGTTCCCGATCAGCTCGTTCCACGAGAACGCGCCGTGCTCGTTGACGATCTGCGCGCCGGCGTGCGCGCGCGGCTCCCAGATCCCGAACATCGCGCCGGCGGTGTCCTGTCCCACGAGCATGCGCCCCTGGTCCATGACGTCGGTGGGGCCGAAGGAGACATGCCCGCCGGCCTCGGCGACCGCCTTGGCGTGGGCGTCGACGTCCGAGCCGGAGAAGTACGTGCTCCAGAACGTCACCGGCGGCGAGCCCGGCGGGTTCGGGCCGATCCCGGCCACGCGCTTCCCGCGCAGCAGCGCCTGGTGGTAATGGCCGGCCTCCTCGCCGGCGTCCTCGAACTCCCAGCCGAACAGCTCGCCGTAGAAGCGCAGCGTGTCCTGGAGGTCCGGCGTCGTGAGGTCGACCCACGACGGGGTCCCGGGGACGTAGCTCGAACGCTCGGCCATCAGACGCACTCCTGATAGAGGGCCCACGGGGCGCGGCCGCCGGAGATGCGGTACACGCGGCCCTGGGCGACCGAGAAGATCAGCCGGTGGCGGCCGGTCCTGAAGATGAGGTCACGGCCGCCGCCGAGGTTCTGGCGGCTGGTCAGCCGCTTGTACAGCCGGCGCACCTTGCGCGTGCGGTCCCCGACCTCGACGCCGCGCTTGGTGGCGTAGCCGTCGCGGCCGACGGTCACGTGGCGGAGCTTACCGCCGTGGAAGCGCAGGGTGGGGCCGTCCGGGCTGCCGGGCGTGGCGCTCAGGTACACGCAGTCGCCCACCTCGGATCGCCCCAGCGGGATGCCGGCGGCCTCTCTCGCCTTCTTGATCGTCATGCCCGTGTAGACGTCGCCGATGCCGTTGTGGCGGATCTTGGACTGGCCGAGGACGATCCCCTGGGCGTGAGCGGCGCCGGGGACGGCGAAGGTGAACGCGAGCGTGAGCGCGACGAGACGGCGGGAAGGCATGGCGGCAGGGTAGACGCCTCTTATCGGGCTCTCAGCTTTGCCGGGCACCCTGGCCGCGTGCGCATCCTGGTGGTGGACGACGAGCCGGCGGTGCGCGAGGCGGTCGATCGCGCGCTGCGGCTGCAGGGCTACGAGACCGAGCTGGCCGCCGACGGCGCCGAGGCGCTCGACGCGCTGGCCGACCGGGCGCCGGACGCGCTGGTGCTCGACGTGCTGATGCCGCGCGTGGACGGGCTCGAGGTGTGCCGGAGGCTGCGGGCGGCGGGCGATCGGACGCCGGTCCTGGTCCTGACCGCGCGCGACGCGGTGCCCGACCGCGTGCGCGGGCTCGACGCCGGCGCCGACGACTACCTGGTCAAGCCGTTCGCGCTCGAGGAGCTGCTCGCGCGGCTGCGGGCGCTGCTGCGGCGCAGCACGGGCGCCGGGCACGGCGAGATGCTGCGCTTCGCAGACCTCGAGCTCGAGCCGGCCGCGCACGAGGTCCGCCGCGGCGGCCGGCCGATCGAGCTGACCCGGACCGAGTTCCTGCTGCTCGAGCTGTTCCTGCGCCACCCACGCCAGGTCCTGACGCGCTCGCAGATCTTCGAGCGCGTGTGGGGCTACGACTTCGGGCCGGCCTCCAACTCGCTCGAGGTGTACGTGGGCTACCTTCGCCGGAAGCTCGGCGATCCGCGGCTCATCCAGACCGTGCGCGGCGTCGGCTACGTCCTCCGAGATCGATGAGCCTGCGCCGCCGCATCGCCTTCACCGCCGCCGGCGCGGTCGCGGTCGCCGTCGTGCTGGGGTCGATCGTCGCGTACGTCGTCGTGCGGGACACGCTGCGCAGCCAGATCGACGCCTCGCTGGAGCGCGTGCCCCCGCCCGAGATCGGCGCGCGCTTCACGGCTCGCGTGCCGCCCGGCGTGGACCCGCGGACGGATCCGCTCGAGGACACCGTCGTCTTCGCGCAGCTCGTCGAGGGCGACCGCCTGATCGCCTCGGCGGGCGAGCAGCGCCGCCTCGGCGATCCCGACGAGGTCCAGGCGGTGGCCGACGGCCGGCGCGGCGCGTTCTTCTCGGACGAGAAGGTCGAGGGCACGCGCGTGCGCGTCCTCACCCAGCGAGCCGGTCCGAACCTGGCGGTGCAGCTGGCGCGACCGCTGACCGAGGTCGACGACGCGCTCGCGAAGATGCGCATCGGCCTCGCGCTCGGCTCGCTCGCCGTCATCGCGCTCGCCGCCTTCCTCGCCCGCTACGCCACGCGTCACGCCGTGCGGCCGGTGACCGACCTCACCGAGACGGCCGAGCACGTGGCCCGCACGCGCGACCTCTCGCGGCGGATCGAGGCGGAGGGCGGCGACGAGCTCTCGCGCCTGGCCGCCTCCTTCAACACCATGCTCGAGGCGCTCGACGAGTCGCAGCGGTCCCAGCGCCGGCTGGTGGCCGACGCCTCGCACGAGCTGCGCACGCCGCTGACCTCGCTGCGCACCAACCTCGAGGTCCTGGGCAAGCCGGGCGCGCTGCCCGAGGCCGATCGCGAGCGCCTGCGGGCCGACCTCGTGGCGCAGATCGAGGAGCTCGGCGAGCTGGTCGGCGATCTGATCGAGCTGGCGCGCGACGGCGAGCCGAACGGTGAGCCGCACGAGGAGCTGCGGCTCGACGAGCTGGTCGGCGACGCCGTCGAGCGCGCGCGGCGCCACGCGCCCGCGGTGGCGTTCACGACGGACCTCGAGCCGTCCGTGACGACCGGCGCGCGCGGTCGCCTCGACCGCGCGGTGGCCAACCTGCTCGACAACGCGGCGAAGTGGTCGCCGCCGGGCGGTACGGTCGAGGTCGCGCTGCGCGACGGCGAGCTGACGGTGCGCGACCACGGGCCGGGGATCGCGACCGACGACCTCCCGCACGTCTTCGACCGCTTCTACCGTGCCACGGCCGCCCGCGGGCGGGCGGGCTCAGGTCTCGGCCTGGCGATTGTCCGCCAGGTCGCCGAGGGTCACGACGGGACGGTACGCGCCGAGGTCGCGCCCGGCGGCGGCGCGCTCCTGCGGCTCGCGCTGCCGGTCTCTCATCTGATTCCTACCTGAGCGCGAACCGCGTCTCAGGACGCTGCGGCTGGATTGGTGGCATGCAGATACCGATCATCGCCGCGGCGCTCGTCTGCGGCCTCGCCCTGACCGCCTGCGGCGCGGGCGACCCGACCACCGGCGAGACGGACGGCGATCGCCGCACCGAGGCCCGCGAGGCCATGCTCGCCTTCGCGAAGTGCATGCGCGACCAGGGGATCGACATGCCCGATCCGCAGTTCGACGGCGGACGCGTCACGCAGCGCGGCCCGGACGAGCGCGTCTCGCCCGAGAAGATGCGCAAGGCCGACGCGGCGTGCAGCAAGTACCGGGAGCAGATCGAGGCGCCCGAGCTGTCGCCCGAGCAGGAGCAGGAGATGAAGAAGGCGGCGCTCGCCCACGCGCAGTGCATGCGCGAGCACGGCCTGGAGAAGTTCCCCGATCCGACCTTCGACGAGAGCGGCGGCGCCCAGATCCGCATCGGCCCGGGCACGGGCCTGGACCCCGACGACCCGGACTTCCAGGCGGCCGAGAAGGCCTGCCGTGACGAGCTCCCCGACCTCGAAGAGGACTCGCAGTGAAGTGGGTCGCAGCCGCGGCCGGCGGTGCCGTCGCGGTCGTGGCGGCGGTCGTGCTGCTGGCCGGCGGCGACGAGGCGCCGCCGGTCCGCGCCGCCGACGCCACGGCCACCGCCGCCGTCGAGCGCCGCGACCTGGTCGACCGCGAGAGCGTCGACGGGACGCTCGGCTACGCCGACGCCGCGGCTCTGCTCGCGGGAGAGAGCGGCGTCGTCACCGGCCTGCCGGAGCCGGGCAGCGTGATCCGCCGCGGCGACGCGCTCTACCGGCTCGGCGACGAGCCGGCCGCGTGGCTGCTGTACGGCGCGCTGCCGGCCTGGCGCGACTTCTCGTCCGGCATGACCGACGGCGAGGACGTCCGGCAGCTCGAGCGCAACCTGCGCGCGCTCGGCCACGACCCCGACGGCGACCTGACCGTCGACGACGACTGGGACTGGGCCACGACGGCGGCCGTCCTGCGCTTCCAGGACGAGCGCGGGCTGACAGAGGACGGCGCGCTGGCGCGCGGCGAGGTCTCCTTCCGCGACGGGGCGGCGCGCGTCGGCGAGCTGCGGGCGGCGCCCGGCCAGTCGGTCGCCCCCGGCGCCCAGATCGCCGAGCTGTCGACCACGCGGCGCGTGGTCACGGTCGACCTCGAGGCGACGCGCCAGTCGCTCGCCCGCGAGGGCGCGACCGTGACCGTCGACATGCCCGGCGGCCGCACGGCCCGCGGTCGCATCGAGGAGGTCGGCAAGGTCGCCGAGCAGCCCGCGGACGAGGAGGGCGAGCCGACCATCGAGGTCACGATCGCCCTCCGTGGCCGCGCAGCACGCGGCCGCGGATTCGATCAGGCGCCGGTCGACGTCGGCTTCGAGGCCGATCGCCGCCGCGACGTCCTGGTCGTTCCCGTGACCGCGCTGCTCGCCCGCGCCGGCGGCGGCTTCGCGGTCGAGGCGGCCGACGGCGGCCTGATCGACGTGGAGCCCGGCGCCTACGCCGAGGACTACGTCGAGGTGACCGGCGACGGCCTGCGCGAGGGCCTGCGGGTGGTGACCGCCGGATGACGGTCCTCGCCCTCGACGGCGTCCGCAAGGCCTATTCCGGCGGGGTGGAGGCCCTGCGCGGAGTGTCGTTGCACGTGCGGGCCGGCGAGCTGCTGGCCGTCGTCGGCCCGTCCGGCTCCGGCAAGTCGACGCTGCTGCACATCATGGGCACGCTCGAGCGCCCGACCGCGGGCTCGGTTGCGGTCGCCGGCGAGGACGTCGCGCGGCTCGGCGACCGGGCGCTGGCGGCGCTGCGGGCGCGCCGGATCGGCTTCGTCTTCCAGCAGTTCTTCCTGCTCGACGGGATGAGCGCGCTGGAGAACGTCGCCACCGGCCTGCTCTACACGGGCACGGCGGCCGGCGAGCGCCGCGAGCGGGCGCAAGAGGTGCTGGAGCGGGTCGGGCTCGGCCACCGGCTGACCCATCACCCGGCGCAGCTCTCCGGCGGCGAGCGCCAGCGCGTGGCGATCGCCCGCGCGCTCGTCGCGCGGCCGGCGATCGTCTTCGCCGACGAGCCGACCGGGAACCTCGACAGCCGGTCCGGCGCCGACATCGTGGCGCTCCTGCGCGAGCTGCACGCCGAGGGCGCGACGATCCTCGTGATCACGCACGACCGCGAGATCGCCGCGCAGATGCCACGGCGCGTCGAGGTCCGCGACGGCAGGGTGGTGGCGGACGCATGACGGCCCCGGACCTGCTGCGCACCGGCTCGCTCGGGCTGCGCACGCGCCGCACGCGGGCCGCGCTGTCGGCGCTCGGCGTCGCCATCGGCATCGCCTCGATGGTCGCCGTGCTGGGGATCTCGGAGTCCTCGCGCGCCGACCTCATCGCCCAGCTCGACCAGCTCGGCACCAACCTCCTGCGCGTCGCGCCGGGGCAGTCGTTCCGCGGCGAGGACGCGGAGCTCCCGGAGTCGGCTGCCGCGATGATCCGCCGCGTGGCGGGCGTCCAGGCGACCGCCTCGACCAAGGTCATCGCCGACGCCACGGTCCGCCGCACCGACCTGATCGACGAGGCGGAGACCGGCGGCATCTCCGTCGCGGCCGCCGAGCCGAGCCTGCTCTCCACGCTCGGCGCCGAGCTGGCCCGCGGGACCTTCCTGACGCGCGCGAACGAGGGCTACCCGGTCGTCGTGCTCGGCGCCGATGCTGCCGAGCATCTCGGCGTGCGGCGCACGGGCGCGCGCGTCTGGCTCGGTGGGCGCTGGTTCCAGGTCGTGGGCATCCTCGAGCCGTTCACGCTCGCCCCCGCGCTCGACTCGGCGGCGCTGGTCGGCTTCCCGGCGGCCGAGGAGCTGCTCGGCGGCGACGCCTCTGCGTCCACGATCTACGTGCGCGCCGAGCCGGACGACATCGCCGCCGTGCGCGACCTGCTGGGCCACACGGCCAACCCGGCCCGGCCGGAGGAGGTCGAGGTCTCGCGGCCGTCCGACGCGCTCGAGGCGCGCGCGGCGGCCAAGACCGCGTTCACCTCGCTCTTCCTCGGTCTCGGGGCCGTGGCGCTGCTCGTCGGCGGCGTCGGGATCGCCAACGTGATGGTGATCTCGGTGCTCGAACGGCGCTCGGAGGTCGGCCTGCGCCGAGCGCTCGGCGCGACGCGCCGCGACGTCGGCACGCAGTTCCTGACCGAGTCGCTGCTGCTGGCGGCCGGCGGCGGGCTGGCCGGCGTCGCACTCGGCGCGCTCGTCACCGCCGGCTACGCGGCCAGCCAGGGCTGGCAGGCCGTCGTGCCCGCCGTGGCGCTCGGCGGCGGCGTGGTCGCCGCCGCCGCGATCGGGGCCGTCGCGGGGCTCTATCCCGCGCTGCGAGCAGCGCGCCTATCACCCACGGAGGCGCTCAGGTCGGTCTAGTCGTCATCCCCGCCGTGGTCGCCGCCGCCGCCGGACCGCTCGACCTCGATCGCCACCCAGCGGCCGTCGCGGCGCTTGACGACGGACTCGATGTTGGTCATGCCGGCGCGCAGGCCGCGGAAGCCGTCGATGCGCTCGAAGCGCGTGTTGCGCGTGACCTTGATCCGCTTGATGCCGCGCTCGGAGTCGTCGAGCCGGAACGTGCGCTTCTCGCGGTTGACGGAGAGGACGGTGCCCTCGAACTCGGCGGCGGAGGCTGCGGCGGGGGCGGTCGCCACGAGGGCGGTGACGATGACGGGGATCGCGATGCGTGAGATCTTCATGCCGACAGCCTCGCCGGTGGCCTGGGAAGGCCCCGCCAACGGCAGGTGAAGAGCCGGCAAAGGAGGACTCACATGAGGATCGCTGTGCTGGGCACGGGAATGGTCGGCCGCGCGATCTCCGGCAAGCTCGCCGAGCTCGGCCACGACGTGCGCGTCGGCTCGCGGACGGCGGGCGACGGGACGGTGGAGTTCGCCGACGCCGCCGCCCACGGCGAGATCGTCTTCAACTGCACGAACGGCGGCGCCTCGCTCGACGCGCTGGGCGCGGCGGGCGCCGGCAACCTGGACGGCAAGGTCCTGATCGACGTCGCCAACCCGCTCGACTTCTCGGGCGGCGGGCCTGCGCTGTTCACGGACACCACCGACAGCCTCGGCGAGCGGATCCAGGCCGCGTTCCCGGACGCCCGCGTGGTCAAGTCGCTGAACACGATCAACTGCAACCTGATGGTCGACGCCGCCTCGGTGCCGGGCGACCACGTCGTCTTCGTGTGCGGGAACGACGACGCCGCCAAGGCGAAGACGCGCGAGCTGCTGGGCGAGTTCGGCTGGCCGGCCGAGCGCGTGATCGACCTCGGCGACATCACGGCCGCGCGGGGGACCGAGCACTACCTGATGCTGTGGCTCAGGCTGATGGGCGCGACCGGCGGCCCGAACTTCAACATCTCGGTGTCTACGATGCCGCGGTGATCGAGCTTCCGGCAGGGCGCTATCTCTCGTGCGCGTTCGGCGTCGACGCCGACGCCATGGGCCAGACGCGCGCGCTGCTCATGCGCAACCGCTTCTTCGCCTCCGAGGCCGGGGTGCGGCCCACCGTGCTGGCGTTCAGCGCGGCTCCCGACTACGACGAGCGGCGCCGCGTGCTGCTCGAGCGCGGGCTGCTGAGCGAGCACGTCTCCCTGCTCAACGTCTACGACCACTACCGCGAGCACGGCTGGGGCGACGACGAGCCGGGGGGCGAGCTCGAGGACCTGAGCGGCCGCCGGGTGGCCGAGGAGGAGCGGCCGGACGGGACGCCGTGGCGGATCGGCTACCGGCTCCCGGACGGCCGGCTCGTCCACGACTACCTGCGCGCCGATGGGACGCCCTACCTGCGGGTCCCGCAGTTCGGCGTCGCCGAGAAGGCGGGCCCGCGCACGACGATCCAGCCGATCGGCCCCGACGGCGCGCCGGTCGGCGAGCCCGGCCCGCTCGGCCAGTGGTTCCGGCGGTTCATCCGCGAGCTGGCCGGCGAGCGGACCTTCGTGTTCCTCGACTCGCGCTTCCTGGTCCCGTACATCGTCCCGCTGCGCACGCGCGGCATCCACCTGCTCTACCAGATGCACAACATGCACCTGGAGCCGCCGCGGCGCTGGGACTCGGGGATGAGCCAGGTCTACCGCCGCGTGCTCGAGCGGATCGACGGCATGGACGCGCTCGTCAACCTCACCGAGCGCCAGAGGGACGACATCGCGGCGCGCCGCGGGCGCACGACCAACATGTTCGTCGTCCCCAACCCGGTCGACGTGCCGCCGCTGCCCGACCCGCTCCCGGAGCGCGACCCGCACCTGGTCGTGACGATGGCGCGGCTCGAGACCCAGAAGCGCCTGATGCACGCGATCGCCGCCTTCGGGCGCGTCGTCGAGGCCGTCCCGGAGGCCAGGCTCGACATCTACGGCGAGGGCAGCCAGCGCGACAAGCTGCAGACCGCGATCGAGCGGTCCGGGCTGACCGGCTCGGTCACGCTGCGGGGCTACGACCCGCACGCCCGCGAGGCGCTGTGGAGCGCGAGCGCGTTCCTGATGACGAGCGACTACGAGGGCTACCCGCTGTCGACGCTCGAGGCCATGAGCCAGGGCTGCCCCGTGGTCAGCTACGACATCCGCTACGGACCGCGCGAGCAGGTCGCCGACGGCGCCGACGGCTTCGTGGTCCCCGAGGGCGACGAGGCAGCGCTCGCCGAGCGCGTGGTCGAGCTGCTGCGCTCCCCCGAGCTCGTGCGGAGCATGAGCGCGGCGGCGCGCGAGAAGGTCTCCCGCTTCGGGCCGGCCGAGTTCGTGGAGCGCTGGGGGCAGGTGATCCGGGCCACGGTCGAGCTCGAGCGCAGCCGCACGCGGATCGAGGAGGCCGACTTCGAGCTGACCACGTTGCGCACGCGGCGCGGCGCGCTGCAGCTGGAGGGCGTCCTGCGCGTCGAGGTCCGCGGGAACCGCGACGGCGCCCGGCTGCGGCTCGACGCCGTGCACGACGAGAGCGGCGACGTGGTCGAGCTGCCGCTCGAGGTCGAGAAGGCGGAGGGCGGCTTCGGCGTCGAGGCGAAGATCCCGCTCGAGGACGTGCTGCCGGCGGAGGGGGTGTGGCGGCTGCGGCTGCGTCTCACCTGGAACAACTCGGCGTGGGAGACGGACATCGTGCAGCCGCCCGACGGTGTCGAGGTGTCGCTCGGGCCCGGCGGGGTGGTTCAGCTCGTCCGGTAGGCGCGCCAGCGCTCGCGCTCGGCCGTCAGCTCGGGCTGCGAGGGCTTGACGCCGTCGGCCCAGTAGAGGAGCCCCGGCTCGCGCTGCGGCGTTCGCGTCGGCACCGTCGCCCAGCGCTGAGGCAGCTCGGCGTGCTCGGGCCCGAACCGGTAGTGCAGGACCTCGAGGTCGTCGAGCCCGTACTGCCGCACCAGCTCGAGCGAGCGCTCGCCGAAGCGCTCGGCGCGCAGGCGCGCGAGGTCGAGCACGAGCACGTCGTGCGTGAAGGCGTCGAAGTCGAAGCGGTGGCGCGCGTGCGCGGTGCGGCGCAGCGCGGCGGAGAGCTCGGTGCGCTCGTCGAGTCGCAGCGCGGCATTGTGGATCACGCCGAAGCCGCTGACCTCTTTGGTCCCGGGCCTCAGCGGCGCGGCGAGCGCGTGGTCGCCGAGGTCGAGGTCGGCCAGCTCGGCCACGTCGGCGGTGGCCACGGCGGGGAGCGGCAGCACCACCAGGCGCTCGACGTCGGACAGCAGGTCGGCGATCAGCAGCCTCGCGGTGGTCTCCCCCAGGTCGCGGATCCACCTCCGGGTGACCGCGAGCTCCGGGAAGCGCTGGCCGAGGCGCTCCTCCACCTTGCCGCTCCCGGGCAGGCCGAGGACCCAGACGTGCAGCGGCCGCGACGCGTGCTCGAGCAGCGAGGCAACCAGGACCGACACGTCATTGGCGCCGCCCCTGGGCACGACGACCGCGACGTGGATGGCGTCATCCGCGGTCGTGCCACGCGTGACGGTCTTCTCCTGGACGGCCTCGAGCTCCGGTTCGACCGCCGGTGCCGGCGGCGCGGCTTCGTGGCGGCGCCGCTCCGCCTCGGCGACCTGGTCGGCGGTCAGCTCGCGCCACAGCGCGTAGACCTCGTCCTCCGGGCGGCCGGTGAGGATCGCGCGGAACACCTGCTCGAGCTTGCCGTCGATGTCCTCGCGCATCGCCGCGAAGGCGCCGTCGTCGAGGCCGATCAGGCCGTCGAAGCGGATGTCCGACCGGTTGGAGGGCCGGAACTCGACGTCGGCGCCGATCGAGCGGACCGGCAGATAGCAGTGCAGGCGCGAGGTGACCACGGCCCGATGCTCGCCGCGGTAGGTCTCCAGCAGCTCGAGCGCGCGCTCGACGTTGGCCACGAACGGGCGCTCGCGCACCGCCAGGTCGCTGTGGTGGAACGCGACCGCGTCCTCGGGCATGTCCTCGACGTCCACGTAGGCAAGCGGAGCGTCGCGCGCCGGCGGCTCGCGGTCGGGGAACACGGTGTCGATCGTCGTGGTCAGGCAGCCGGAGAAGAAGGCGGGGACGTCGAGCGAGAGCAGCAGGAACACGGTGTTCCAGTCGCGGCAGCCGACCGGGCCGTAGCGGCGCAGGTACTCGATCGCCTCGGGCGTGAGCAGGCCGCGCTTGTTGCAGTGGAACGAGATGAAGATCGGCCGCAGGTTGCGGTGCAGCGGGAAGCCGTGGCGGATGCCGAACAGCGCGTGCATGTACCAGCCGAAGCAGAGCGTCCACGTGTCCTCGGGGACCGCCTCGTACATCGAGGCGTCGCGGTGCACGGTGATGACGTCCAGCTCGGCCTCCACGTCGTCCAGGCGGCGTTCGGGCCGCGTGCGCCCGCGCAGGCGCTCGAGCAGGTCCGCGAGCTCGTCGCGGCCGTGCAGCCGGACGCGCTGGTGGCGGACGAGGTGGCCGAGCGAGGCGATGCTCTGGACGTGGTCGCCGAGGTTGGCCGAGGCGCGGTCGGCGCCCGGGTGGCCGTAGTCGATGACGGCGAAGGTGCGTCGGCCGGTGGCGGGCGCGGTGGGCGAGCCCGGGTCGGCGGCGATCCACGGCCGCATCCAGTCGCGCTTGCGGTCGGCCTCGTCCCACGGGTTCTCGTCCTCGCGCGCGTGGCGGTCGAAGCGCTCGTAGATCTGCCGCGCAAGCGCGCTCTCGCCGTAGCCGAAGACCGGCGCGAGCATGTCGTGCCAGGACTTCGACCGCACCTCGGGCGGGTCGTCGGCCACCAGCGAGCGCAGCTCGGCCAGCACCTCGCCGGGCGCGACGGCGAGTCCCGAGCGCACGTACTCGGAGACCGCGAAGCGCGTCCAGGCCTCGCGCGGCACGGGGCGCAGCAGGTCCCAGGCGAGCTCGGCGTAGCCCTCGCGGTGGGCCACGATCCCGCCCGCCAGCCGGCCCAGCGCCTCCGTCTCGGGATGCTCACGCAATCCAAGACCGAGCGCCCGCGCGCTGTCGGGCTCGCCGTCCGCGAGCAGCGCGCGCACCTGCGAGATCAGCGCGTGGTCGAGCGCGCGGCCGCGCTCGAGCGAGCGCAGCAGCGCCTCGCGGGCCGGCGGCTCGTCGGGCGGCGTGCTCTCCTCGGCCTCTTCCTCGGGGGCCTCGGGTTCACGGCTCACGGCGCGCCGCACGCGGTCGCGCACCTGCTGCAGCTTGGGGCTCATCCGTCGGGGCGGGCAGTCTAGCCCCGATCTACTTGGCCTCCTTGACCGCGGCGGCCAGCTGCGGCACGGCCTGATCGAGCGCGAACGGGATGCTCAGCGGGCTGCTGAACCCGAGCGCGTTGGCGAAGTCGCCGTCGACGTCCATGTAGATCACCCGGCCCTCGCGCACGGCGTCGAGGCGCTGGAAGAGCGGGAAGCCCTCGAAGTCCTTCTCGGTCCCGTAGACCACGACCACGTCCTGGTCGAGCAGTCGTAGCTGCTCCTCGCTGAGCTGGGCGAAGAAGCTGTCACCGGCCAGCTTCTCTATCTCCGGCGGCGACTGGAAGCCGAGCGACGTCAAGAAGCGCGAGCGCAGGTCCTGCGAGCCGAAGACGTAGACCTGGCCGGCGCTGGCCGAGGCGAGCACGAAGGTGCTGCCGTCGAACTCGGGGTTCTGCTTCCGTGCCCGGGCGATCTCGCCCTCCACCTCGTCGACGACCTCGGCGCCCTGCTGCTCGCGGCCGAGCGCCTGGCTGCTCACCTGCGCCTGCTCCTGCCACGGCTCGCCGTAGTCGGGGTACTCGTCGCTCTGGGCGACGGTCGGCGCGATCTTCGACAGCGTGCCGTAGTCGCGCTTGTTCAGGCCGGAGTAGACGGCCAGGATCAGGTCCGGCCGCAGCGCGGCGATCTTCTCGAGCTCGAGGTCCTCGGCGCCGATGAGCTGCGGCTCGGCGCCGGCGAGCTCGTCCTGCGCCCACGGGCGCTTGGTGATGTCGATCCCGCCCTGGAACTGGCGCACGCCGACGGGCGTGACGCCGAGGGCGAGCGCGAAGTCCTGATCGTTGAAGCCGACGGTCACCACGCGCTCGGGCTGGTCCTCGACGACGGTGGTGCCGAACTTGTGCTCGATCGAGACGGGGAAGGCGTCGTTGGTCTGCGCGGGCTGTTCGCTCTCCTGCTCGTCGCCGCAGCCGGCGACGAGCAGCGCGAGCGCGGCCGCGATCACTGCTGTTCTCATACCGCCGGGCCTACCCCGTATTAGGGTGCCCTAACAACGTGTAGCCTCGCGCGCTGCTCGAGCCGGTAGCCGTCGCGGCCCGCGAAGTACTCGTCGACCGCCGTGCGGCAGCCCGACCAGTGGTAGTAGTCGTCGAGCACGATCCGCCCGCCCGGCACGAGCAGCGGCGCGAGCCGCTCCAGGCAGGTCATCGTGGACTCGTACCAGTCCCCGTCGAGGTGGGCCAGGGCGACCGGCTCGTCGAGGTCGATCGTGTCCTCGAACAGCCCGCGGACGAGCTCCACGTTGTGCTCGCCGACCGGCACGCCGAGGCGGCCGAACGACGCCGTCACCTCGTCGTAGAGGTCGTCGCGGTAGCCGTAGTATGTCTCGCCCCCGACGCCCTTCGCCTCGCCGCCGGCGATCTTCGCGTAGCGCTCGTGCACGTCGGCGCCATCGTGGTCGCCGGGCGGCGGGATCATCCCGAACACGTCGTAGACCTTCATGGGCCGAGCGGGAGCCTTGGCGGCGGCCATGACGATCGCCGACCCGCCGCGCGCGGTGCCGGCCTCCACGATCACGCCTGGCAGCTCGCCGTGCTCCACGGCGAGCACGGCGGCGGCCAGCGTGCCCAGGTGCTCGGGCTTGAGGTAGGTCAGGTGCTCCTCGCGGGCGCGGGCGATCGCCTGCTCGACCGCGGGCGGCAGGTCGCGGCCGGCCGCCGCCAGCTCCGCCCGTGCCCGCCTGAGCTTGGCCCGCGTGGACTTGAGCTCGGCCGCGAGCTCCGGGTCCAACCGGCGGGCGAGGCTGCGCCGCAGTCGCTTCATGCGAGGCGCGAGTCTAGAGCGCGGCCAGCCGCCGCTCGAGCAGCCGCCGCTCGGCCTCGTCGTGCACGAGCGCCAGCGCGCGGCGGTAGGCGTCGCGCGCCTCGGCGGTCCGTCCCAGCCGCCGCAGGAGCTCGCCGCGCGTCGAGTGCAGGTAGTGGTACTCGTCGAGCTCGAGACCGTCGGCGATGGCGAGGCCCGCCTCGGGGCCTTCCGTCTCGGCGACGGCCACCGCGCGGTTGAGCTCCACCACGGGCGAGCCGGTGAGGCGCGACAGCTCGCCGTAGAGGGCGGCGATCTGCGGCCAGTCGTGCGGCTCCTCGGCGTGCAGGGAGGCGATCGCGGCCTGCACGACGTACGGACCGCTGCCGCGCAGCGCCAGCGCGCGGTCGAGCGCCGCGCGACCCGCGGCGATCTTCGGCGCGTCCCACAGCGCGCGGTCCTGGTCGGCCAGCAGCACGAGGTCGCCGTCGCGGAAGCGCGCGGCGCGGCGCGAGTCGTGCAGCAGCATTATGGCCAGCAGGCCGTGCACCTCGGGCTCGTCCGGCATCAGCTCGGCGAGCGAGGCTCCGAGCCGGATCGCCTCGCCGGCCAGGTCGAAACGTCCTCCGTAGCCCTCGTTGAAGACCAGGTAGACGACCGCGAGCACGGCAGCGAGCCGGTCGGGCAGCAGGTGGTCGGGCGGCACGCGGAAGGGGATGCCCGCGGCCTTGATCTTGCGCTTGGCCCGCACCAGCCGCTGGGCCATGGTCGCCTCCGGCACCAGGAAGGCGCGCGCGATCTCGGTGGTGGTCAGGCCGCCGAGCGTGCGCAGCGTGAGCGCGACCTGCGCGTCGGTCGCGAGGGCCGGATGGCAGCAGGTGAAGACGAGCTCGAGCCGCTCGTCGGGGAAGGTCGTCTCGAACACGTCGTCCTCAACCGCCTCCGGCACCTCGAGCAGGCGGGTCTTCGCCGCCAGCGTCCGGTCGCGCCGGATGCGATCGATCGCCCGGTTGCGCGCGGTGGCCATCAGCCAGCCGCCCGGGTTGGCGGGTACACCGTCGTGCGGCCACCGCTCGGCGGCGATCGCGAAGGCGTCCTGCGCGGCCTCCTCGGCGAGGTCGAAATCGCCGAGGAAGCCAATCAGCGCAGCGAGAACGCGGCCCCATTGGTCACGGAAGGTGGTCTCGAGGGGTCCGGTCACCCGACGATCGGCCGGACCTCGACCGCGCCGCCCATGCGGGCCGCGGGGATCCGCGCCGCCAGCTCGATCGCCGCGTCGAGGTCGTCCGCCTCGAAGAAGCCGTAGCCGCCGAGGGCCTCCTTGACGTCGACGAACGGCCCGTCGGTGGTGAGCGTCTGCCCGTCCTGCACGCGCACCGTCGTCGCCGTCTCGGGGTCGTCCATCCGCACGCCGGGGGTGAAGCCCGGCGTCTCGTTGAGCGCCTGGTAGGCGGCGTAGACGCCGTGCTTCTCCTCGTCTGAGAGCGCCTCCCAGGGGTCCGTGCCCGGAGTCGGGGTGGTGCCGTGGTGGATCAGCAGCATGTACTTCATGGTTCCTCCTTCGCCGGGATGGTCGTCCATACGACGAACGGGAGGCGGAGAAATCGACAGCTATCCGCGAAGACGCGCGATCGCGAAGTCGTCGACGCCGGTCATCTGTCCGGCGACCACGATCCGCCCGTTGGCCTGCAGCGCGGCCGCGAAGCCGAACGTGGCGACGCCGAAGTCGATCGTCACCTTGCCATCGCCGCCGCCGAACGTCGTGTCCGGCGACCCGTCGGCGTTGAGGCGCGCGACGGCCGGGGGCGAATCCGTCGCCTGCGTGTAGCCGGCGACCACGATCTTCCCGTCTGGCTGCAGGAGCGCGTCGTTGGCGTCGTCGGCGAGCGTCCCGAAGTCGATCGTGGCCGTCCCGTCGCCGTCGAACGTCGTGTCTGGCTTGCCGTCGGTCTTGAGCCGGGTCACGGTCATCATCGCGGAGCCGGCCGCGTTGCCGGCGACGATGATCTTGCGGTCCGGCTGGACGAGCACCGCGTCGAGGCTGCCCGAGCCCAGCGACAGCTTGCCGCCGGCGCCGAACGTGGGATCGAGTCCGCCGTTCGCCATCAGCCGGGCGACGATCGCGCCGGCGGTCGTCGAGCGGCCGGCGATCAGGATGCGCCCGTTGGCCTGCCGCGCCAGCGCGGTGCCGAAGTCGTCGCCGCCGAAGTCGACCGCGGCCTTGCCGCCGGTGCCGAACGTGGTGTCGAGCGCGCCGCTCGGGTTCAGCCGCGCGACCTGGACGTTGCCGCCCTCCGGACCCGAGAAGCCGCCGACCAGCAGCTTGCCGCTCGGCAGCACGAGCACGGCCGTGGCGCGGCCGATCGGCCCCCAGCTGAACAGCACCTTGCCGTCGCCGGAGAACGTGGTGTCGAGCGACCCGTTCGGGTTCAGCCGCGTGACGGCGACCCGGAAGTCGGAGTCGCCGACCAGCACGATCTTGCCGTCCGGCTGGAGCGCCGCTCCGAACGCGCCCTCGTTGTCGCCGCCGAAGCTGATCACGCGCTTGCCGCGCGACCCGAACGCGGTGTCGAGGTTGCCGTTGGCGCGCAGGCGGGCGACGCAGAATCTGCGCGCCGCGGTGCCGAGGCCGGCGACCACGATCCTCCCGTTGGGCTGCACGAGCACGGCCTGCGCCTCGTCGTCGCCGCCGAAGCCGATCCGCTTCTTGCCGTTGCCGGCGAACGTCGTGTCGAGGTCACCCGCAGCCATGTGCTGACGCTACTCGGTCTGAGGCCAGCCCCACTCGGCAGGGACGTGCGATCACCATCGCCGGGCCCGCACGCCGCGCCTAGCTTGGAGCCATGCCCTCCCCACGCTCCCTGCTCGTCCTCCCCGTGGCCGCCCTGGCGCTCGCCGGCTGCGGCGACGACGGCCCTCGAACCTCACAGATGCGCGACGTCGCCGCCTTCACCCGCATCGAGAACCGCTCCTCGGTCGACGTGCGCCTGCGTGTCGGCGAGCCGCAGCGCGTGCAGGTGCTCGCCGGCGAGAAGGTGATCGACGACGTGAGCACCGAGGTGCGAAACGGGACGCTGGAGGTGGACTTCGACCACAGCGGCTGGGGCGGCAACGACGTCGAGGTCGAGGCCACCGTGCCGGAGCTGGCGGGCATCGAGGTGTCGGGCTCCGGCGACCTCGACGCCGACGGCATCGACGCCACCGAGTTCGAGCTGCTCTCCGACGGCTCGTCCGACATCGCGCTCGCGGGCACCGCGGCCCGGCTCCTCGTCACCCTCGACGGCTCCGGCGACGCCGATCTCGCCGACCTGGCCGCACGTGACGCGCGCGTCGACGTCAGCGGTTCGGGCGACCTCGAGGTGCGCGCGGAGCAGCAGCTGGACGTCGCCGTCGACGGCTCGGGCGACGTCCGCTACTACGGCGAGCCCGCCGTGACGCCGCGCGTCGACGGATCCGGCGACCTCACCCACGCGGACTAGCTGCGAGCGTCAGGCCGTCGCGGGCTCCGCCGTCTCGGCCGCCGCGCCGACGTGGCTGGTCGCCCAGTCGAGCGCGTAGTCGGCCACCGCTTCCCATCCGGGCGCGGCCGGGAGGTGGGGGCGACCGTGGTACTCCTTGTAGTCCACGACGGCCTTCGACTTGCCCTGTCGCTTGGCGGCCTCTCGGCTCACCGAGGCCGGGATCGTCTGGTCCTGGTCGTTGCCGAGCACGAGCAGCGGCGGGCGGTCGTCCTTGTGGAAGTCGACCTTGGTCACGGCGTGCGGATTGACGTTGGCGAACGCCGCCTGGAAGATCACCCGGCCGGGGGCGGGGACGTAGTAGCGCTCGTACGCGGCCTCGGCGTCCGCGTCGTTCATGGTGTTCGTGAAGCCGCGGCGCAACTGCTTGGGCGTCATCCCGACCGTCCGCTTCCGGTTCGCCGGGTTGCGCAGCGCCAGCGAGACGGTGCGAAGCAGGTCCGGGGGCACGCGCAGCACACCCTTCACGGGCGCCGGTGACAGGCCGACGCCGGCCGCGCCGAGGCCGCGGTCGAGCAGCAGCTGCGTGATCAGGCCGCCGAAGGAGTGCCCCATGATCACCGGCGGCGTGTCGAGGCCGCGGATGATCCGCTCGTAGTGGTCGACGACCTCGGTGACACCGAGCCCGTCCATGACGGACGGGTCGCGGCGCAGGGCCTCGACCTCGCTTTCTCTTTGATCGTGTGCGATTCGTCAAGGGCCTCCCGGCGGGTCGGTGACGCGGGGTGCCGGTCGCGGTGGAGGTGGGCTCATTTCTCTTTCGGCGCTCGGGTCGGCGCAGAGTGTTCGTGGGAGCTGTCTCGGCTTCTCAATTCCATGTGGGGCCGTCAGGCGGCCAGAAAGCAACGGGAGCTTGCCGAGAGAGGGTCGGGCCGGCGCGGGGCGGCGGGCTTGAACGGTTGTTGGCGGGACAGGACGTGCCAGGCGGCGATCAGGATCTTGCGCGCGACGGCGGCCTTGGCCGGGTTCTTGCCGGCCCGCTGCGCGAGGTCGCTGTAGAGCTGGTGCCACGGGTTCGAGGGTCGCCAGGCGTGTTGGGCGGCCTCGACGGCGGCCCAGCGCAGCGTCCGCGAGCCGGCCTTGGAGAGCGCGCCGGTGCGTGAGCGGTCGCCGGACTGGGCGCGCAGCCGCCGCAGCGAGATGCGCAGACCCCATTGCGTCTGCAGACCGAAGATCCGGTTCATCGCCGAGGCGCGCATCCGGACCAGGTGCGTCCGCCGCCGCAGCCGCTCGCGGTCCTCCAGCGGCGGGACCCACAGCTCGGGCACCAGATCGCGACGGGCGAGCTCGGCCAGCACGCGCGCGTCGACCTTGTCGGTCTTGCACGCCAGCGGCGCGACATCACGGACCTTGCGCGCGTGCGCGATCTGCACACGCCAGCCCGCCGCGGCGAGCTGATCGCGCACCCAGACCGCGCCGCTCATCATCTCCACCACCGCACGCACATCGACACCGCGCTCGATCACCAACCTGGCCAGACCGTCAGCGTCGGC
The DNA here is from genome assembly GCA_963835525.1 of uncultured Solirubrobacteraceae bacterium. GTDB lineage: Bacteria > Actinomycetota > Thermoleophilia > Solirubrobacterales > Solirubrobacteraceae > DASSUW01. The sequence goes on along the minus strand of CAWIFM010000003.1, from coordinate 249,286 downwards.
CGGCACCGCACCCTCGCCGACGATCACGCCGGCGTCGCTGAGCGAACACCACGCCGCCCGGCGATAGGACCAATCGATCCCGAGATACTCCACGACAGGGCCTCCCCTTCGCGGGTTGAGACTGCAGACCAACTCAGTCTGCGGGGAGGCCCGCCTTCGGCGCGCCCTCCTTCATGACATTCCATGTGGGGCCAGGCCGGCACGATGACCTCGTGCCCGCGCTGCTCGAAGCGCTCCTTCCAGCCCTCCCAGCTGCGCGGGGTCAGCCAGAGGCCGTGGATGAGGACGATGGGCGAGTTCATGCGTGGGCTCCTATCGGAGGGGTCGAGAGCACGCCACAACGGTGCCGTCTCCGCCCGCCCGTCGCCCCCGGGGGGACCCGGGGTCAGGGACCCGGGGACTGGAGAATCCAGGTCCTCGCGTAGACCGCCGGCGCCCGGCGTGGCGACGGATCCACCCGGCCTATGATCATTCGGTGGGAGGTCTCGTACGACGCCTTGCCTTCGCCCCTGTCGTGTTGGTTGTCGTGGCCGTCGTCATCTTCGGCGGGCTGCGGATCCTGCGGCCGGACCTCTATCCCGGCGACCCGCTGCTGGGCGGCATCGTGCACGACCTCGACCGCGCACTGCTGCACCTCGACTTCGGCTGTGCACCGCCCGGCGGAGTCGGGTCCGGCGCCAGGCCCAGCGGCGCTTGCACGCCCCTCCGGGTCGTGTGGCAGCGCGGCATCGCAGCCGACATCTGGCTGCTGGCCGGGTCGATCGTCATCGGCGTCGTCGTCGGCGTCCTGGGTGGGCTGTGGTGCGCCGGGCACCCGCGGACGCTGCGGGCCCGCGCACTGCAGACGGGAGCCGCACTGGCCATCTGCGCGCCGGTGTACTTCGTGGGCCTGGCGGTGCTGTACCTCTTCAATCCAGTGTTCGGGAAGTTCCCCCTCCCTTTCTTCTTCGACGCCGAGTCGCGCTGGGCCTCGCCGTTCACGGATCCGTGGACGTGGCTGCGCACGATGCTCGTCCCGTGGCTGGTCCTGGCCGCGCCGCTGGCCGGCATGTGCCTGCGGATGACGCTGGCCCAGGCCCGCGAGATCACCCAGGAGGACTACGTCCGGACCGCGGTCGCGAAGGGCGTGCCCTTCGGCAGGGTCATGCGCCGCCACGTCGGCCGGCCGACGTTCGGCGCGACGGTCTCCTTCGCACCCGTCACGCTGCCGCTGTTCCTCACCAACGTCATGCTCGTCGAGATGGTGTTCTCGGTCCCCGGGTTCTTCTACTACGTGTGGGGTGCGATCGGCCACAACACCGAGAACGCCATCAACCTGCCGATCGTCATCGCGGCCGCGCTGTGGATGACGGTGCTCCTGATCGTCCTCGGGCTGCTGGCCGACGCGATCGTCGGGCGGCTCGACCCGCGCGTGCGCGGCGCGTTCTAGAGCCTCCGGGCGATGGAGCTAGGGGGACTCGAACCCCCGACCTCCTGGGTGCGATCCAGGCGCTCTCCCAACTGAGCTATAGCCCCGAGGACGGCGGCGTCAGGCAGGTTTTCAGGCCCGCGCCGTGAACGAGCGATTGTAGCTGCCACGATGTTGTCCGCAGCGACCTAGCCTTAGGGCACCCACGATGAGCCCACTTCAGCTCCGCACTCCGAGCTTCCGGAGCCGTCTCCGGCTCTTTTTCGTGGTCATCGTTGTCGTCCCGATGATCACGATGGCCGTGGTCCTGTTCCAGCTGATCGTGGCCTCGGAGCGCAGCCAGACCGACGCGCGGCTGGCGGAGGCGCAGACCGTCTCGCAGCAGATCATCCGCGAGCTGGAGACCGAGGCGGGCGAGGTGGCGCAGCGGATCGGCCAGGACCAGCGGCTCGCGGACGCGGTCGAGACGTCGGAGGACCGGCAGATCCAGCGGCGGCTCGACACGCTGGCCGAGGAGGACGAGGCCCGCTACGCGCAGCTGCGGCTCGACGACATGGGCGGGTTCGAGTCCGGCGGCCTGCCGGCGGTCGCGCCGGTCACGCGGCAGCTGGTGGATGAGAGCGAGGACCCGACGGGGCGCCTCCGGGTGGCCATGCTCTCGCCCGACCAGTACGCGAACCGGATCTCCAAGCTCACGAACGCCGATGTCGTGGTCGAGCAGGGCGACAGCCGGCTCGCGTCCACCAGCGCCGCCGCCCCGTCCGACCTACCCGACGAGGGCGCCACAGCCATCGAGGGCACCGACTACCGCGTGAAGTCGTTCGAGGCGCCCGCGGTCGGCGGCGATCTGACCGTCCACCTGATGCTGCCCGACCAGGACACCGCCGATCCGACGGCCGCGCCGTCGCTCTTCGCCGCCGGCGCCTTCGTCGGCTTCCTCGTCCTGGCCTTCATCTTCGCGGTCGCCGTCTCGAGGCGCTTGCAGTCGGAGATCCAGCGCCTGCTGGTGGCCGCCCAGCGCCTCGGCAGCGGCGACTTCTCGGTCACCGTGCCCGCCGAAGGCAACGACGAGTTCGCCGCCCTCGGCAAGGAGTTCAACTCGATGGCGCGCCAGCTCGAGGCGCGCCTGGAGGAGCTCCAGCGCGAGCGTGCGCGCCTGCAGGAGGCGATCCGCAGGGTCGGCGAGTCGTTCGCCGCCGGCCTCGACCGCGTCGGCCTGCTGGAGATCGTGGTGCAGACCGCGGTCGACGGCATCGGCGCCTCGGCCGGCCGCGCGACCATGCGCGACGCCGGGAACAGCCTGAAGGAGGTGGCGCGGACGGGCGAGCCGGAGTCGTTCCGGCGCGCGCTGCACGCCGCCGAGGCGGCGGTCATCGACGCCGGTCAGGTGGCCGAGATCCAGGTCGGCGGCGCCAGCGCGCTCGCGGCCCCGCTCGGAGCCAGTGAGGACGGCGACCAGGTGATCGGCATCGTCTCCGTGGCGCGCGGCGATCGCGCGTTCACGCACGGCGAGCGCGAGCTGTTCGCCTACCTCACCAACCAGGCGAGCGTCTCGGTCGAGAACGTCGACCTTCATGAGACCGTGCAGAAGCAGGCCGTCACCGACGAGCTGACCGGCCTCTTCAACCACCGCCGGTTCCAGGAGGTCATGACCGCCGAGGTCGAGCGCGCCCGCCGCTACGGCCACGAGCTCGGCCTGATCATGCTCGACATCGACAACTTCAAGAGCGTCAACGACGCGCACGGCCACCTCACCGGCGACAACGTGCTGCGGGCGGTCGCGCGCGTCTTGCGCCAGTCCTCGCGTGACGTCGACGAGCCGGCCCGGTACGGCGGCGAGGAGATGGCCGTGGCGCTGCCGCTGACCGACCTCGAGGGCGCCTACCAGTTCGCCGAGCGTGTCCGCGGGCGGATCGAGGCGCTCGAGCTGCCGGTGGCCGACGGGGACGGAACGCTGAAGGTGACGGCGTCGTTCGGGGTCGCCTCGCTGGCCACCGCCGACGGCGCCAGCAAGAGCGCTCTGGTGGCCGCAGCCGACGGCGCGCTGTACGAGGCCAAGCGGTCCGGCAAGAACCGCACGGTCCGCTCGTCCGCCTCGAGCGCGTCGCCGCGGAGCGTTCACGGCGTCGCATCCGGGGAGTAGCCTTTCTGGCCGGCATGGGACTGCTCGACGACGCCATCCGCGAGCACCTGGAGCTCAAGCGCTCCCGCGGCGCCGACCCCAACGAGGTCGAGCGCCAGGAGCGCGAGGCGCTGGGCGCGACCCAGCAGGCGGAGTTCGTGGAATCCGCTGGCGCGGATTCCACTGCGGAATCGGCTGGCGCCGATTCCGCGGAGCCCGTTCGTCCCGCCGAGGAAGAGCCGGTCGACCCGGTCGACGCCGGCGACGAGTTCGAGCCGTTCGACGTCGAGGCGCTCGCGCCCGCTCCGGCCGCGCCCGAGCCGCCGCCGGGCGACCCCGAGCCCGATCCGTGGCTCGAGGAGGAGCGCGACGAGGTCCCGGCCGACGAGTCGCTCGCCCATCCCAGCGAGGAGGGCGAGGAGGGCGCCGAGGACGTGCTGGAGGACACGCCGGACTTCCTCCAGGAGACGCCCGAGCACGACCGGCTGTGGTTCGAGCAGCGCCCCCCGCGCGACTTCGACTGGGACAAATAGCGGCGGACACCCGTCCAGGCGCTATTGACGCGCCTTCAGAACGACGCTCGACCGGCCGATGGAGGTGTGAGGCCGCCCTCACGGCGGTCCGCCTCGTCACTCCCGACAGAGGCAGCCGGAGTCAAGGGCGGGTCGCTTTCCTGCCCCGGAGCCGACCTCCGTCCTCCGGCCGGCTCGCTCGACACGGGCCGCGCGGTTGCCGCCGCGCGGCCCGGAGCCGAAGAGCGGGTTCAGGCGCGGGCTCGCGCCCGCCGCGGACCCGCGACGTACACGAGCGCGACCCCGAGCATCAGCGCGATCGCGCCGGTCGGGAGGATGTAGGCCAGCGGTGAGACGCCGCCGCCGTCGTGGGCCGCCGCCTGCACCGGCTGGGGCGTCACGATCGACTCGGGGTTCACGGGCCACGTGGGCATGCCGGGCGGAGGCTCGGCCGTGGGTACCGGAGTGGGCGTGCCCGGGCCGTCGATCGGCCTGGCGTTCGCCGCGGGGACGGCGAGCAGCAGGCAGACAACGACCGAGACGGTCGCCGTGCGGATGAATTGGGACATACCTGGCTGAGCGCCGCGGCGCTCGCCCTGATACCTGCGGTCAGCCCAGGGGCAGACGGGTGAACGGCTTCACACCGATCGGGGATGGGCGATCGGTCCGCGGCGGGAGATCCTCGAGATCCCTCAACGTAAGGAGCCCTCATGCGGGCCAGGAAGACGTTGGTCGCCGTCACGGCGGCCACGGTTGCGACCGCCTGCTCGGCCGGCGCGGTGATCGCCGGCGGCGGCGGCGTCGCGCCCGATAACTCGAAGGAGATCGAGCGGGCGCTCGACTCGGACCGGCCGGAGAACGTGATCCTGCTGATCGGCGACGGGACCGGCGACAGCGAGCTCACGATCGGCCGCTACTACCTCAACGGGGCCTACGGGCCGCCGATGGCGTACGAGACGCTGCCGTTCACCGGCGAGTACCACACGTGGTCACCCAAGTACGGGCCGGGACCCGTCTACGCCCCGGACTACGTCCCGGACTCGGCGCCGACCGCGGTGGCGTGGTCGACGGGCAAGAAGACCGGCGACGCCCGGATCTCGCAGGGGATGAGCACGGACCTGACGGTGCCCGGCTCGAACGCAGGGTTCACGACGACGTTCGAGATCATGAAGTCACGCGGCAAGTCGGTGGGCAACGTGACGACCTCCGAGCTCAGCGACGCGACGCCGGCGGCGCCGTCGTCGCACATCTCGCGCCGCGGGTGCCAGGGCCCGGCCGACGCTCGCAACCTGTGCCCGACCGAGACGAAGGCCGCGGGCGGGCTCGGCTCGATCGTCGAGCAGCAGGTCGATCACCGGCTCGACGTCAACCTCGGCGGCGGCCGCGCGCAGTACGAGGAGACGCTCGACAACAGCACCACAACAGTGATCGACTATGCGCGGTCGAAGGGCTTCCAGTACGTCACCGACGCGGCCGGACTGTCAGCGGTGGAGAGCGTGAAGGGGCAGCCCGTGCTGGGTCTGTTCGCCCCGGTCAACATGACGACGCAGTTCGCGCCGCTCATCGCGGCCCAGACGCCGGGCTCCGGCTCGCCGACCACCCGCTGCAACGAGGCCAACCGGCCCGAGAGCCAGCCGAGCCTCGCCGCCATGACCGAGAAGGCGATCGGGCTGCTCGACGACGATCGCCAGGGGTTCTTCCTGCAGGTCGAGTCGGCGTCGATCGACAAGCGCGACCACGCGTCGGACCTGTGCGGGCAGATCGGCGAGACCCTGCAGCTCGACCAGGCGCTGAGGGTGGCGCTCGCGTACCAGCGCAGGCATCCGGACACGCTGGTCATCCAGACCGCCGACCACGCGCACACCAGCCAGATCGTGTCCGACACGCTCGACACGCCCGGCTTCTACGCGACGGTCCAGACCGCGGACGGCGCGCCGCTGCGCGTCTCGTACGGGACGGGCAAGACGCCGTCGGGACAGGGCCACACCGGCGCCCGGGTGCCGGTCGCGGCGATCGGGCCGCAGGCGTCGAACGTGATGGGGGTCCGCGACCAGACGGACCTGTTCTACACGCTGATCGGGCGCGGGAAGTCCTGGCGCCACCACGGCTGGGACGACTGACGACGATGGAGGCGAGGGGAATCGAACCCCTACTTCAGCCTTGCAAAGGCCGCGTGCTCCCATTACCACTACGCCCCCTGGCGCCTGCATAGGTTAGGGGGAGGCGCCGCCGCCCCGGGGGTGACGGGGCGGCGGCAGTTGGGTGAGGGGGTCAGTTCTTGGGCGGCTTCCCCAGCGTCCCCTGGACGGCGCCGCCCGGGAACGGGGTGGTGTGGACGTTCACGTAGTACCGGCGCGGCTTGCGCAGGATCCGCCGGATCAACGCCTTGCTCACGTCCTCCGTGCAGCCGGTGAAGCGGTCGCCGGACGCGGGCGCCTCGATCAGCCCGACGACGATGCCGCCGTCGGAGTGACGGTGGATGTGCGCGGCCACGACGTCGTCGATGTTGCGCACGGTGATCGTGAAGCAGACGCGCTGGGTGGCGCGGTTGAGCCGCAGCTTGGCCTTTCCGCTCCCGTCCGTGTCCGTGGCGCTGCTGCCCTTCAGGTTCGCCTCGAGCCGCTTGACGGCGGCGCCCGCGGGGGCGGCGAGAACGAGTGTGGCGACGAGCGCCGCGATGACCGGCAGCGTGCGCATGGGACCTCCTCCAGGGTCGACGAAGGGGTTAACGCGCGGGCGAGGCCTGCGGTTCGACGCGGCTTCGCTTGGCCTCGTAGAGCGCGGCGTCGGCCGCGCGCGCCAGCTCCTCGCCGGTGTGACCGTCGATGCCGTAGACCGCGGTGCCGATCGAGATCGGGATGGCCGCGCGCTCGCGCAGGCGCTCTGCCGCCTGGCGCGCTCCGGCGACACCCGTGGAGGGCAGGATCACGGCGAACTCGTCGCCGCCGATCCGCGCCACCGTGTCGATCTCGCGCAGCTCGCGCGTGAGGATCTGCGCCAGGGCGACGAGCGCATCATCGCCGGCGGCGTGGCCGTGGAGGTCGTTGACCTGCTTGAAGTGATCGACGTCGATCAGCAGGGTCGCGAAGGCCTCGCCGCTGCGGCGGGCGCGCGCGAGCTCATGTCCGAGCCGCTCGCCGACGGCCCGCCGGTTCATCAGCCCTGTGAGCGGATCGGTGGCGGCGGCGTGGCGCAGCTCGGCGACCAGGCGCTCGACGCGCTCGCTGAGCAGCCGGACCACCACGGCCGAGCCGGCGGCCAGGCCCATGGTCGTCAGCCAGCGGCTCGGGCCGATCGGACCGGGATCGATGGCCACCAGCGTGGCCGTGTAGGCCGCCGCCATGAGACCCAGGTGGCCGGCGGTCGCCCAGCGCCCGAGGTAGTACGCGGCGTAGAGCGTGACCCAGAGGTAGTACATCTCGTCGCCGCCGGCCGCGCCGCCGTGGCGCTCGCCGTTGAAAAGCAGCCCGAACGAAACAATGGTGGTGCCGGCGGCCACCCACAGGTGGACGGTCCAGAACGGGAGGCGCTCGCCGAGGGTCAGCAGGATCGCCGTGAGCAGCGTGCTGCCCAGGACCACGAAGGCCAGGCCCTCGGTCTCGAGCTGCGGCTGGTGCGGCGCCACGATGCTGACAGCCGAGATCGCGCTGCCGACTCCGAACAGGAGGGCTGCGACACGGACCATCTGGCGTTTGCGGAGTGAATCGCCCATCACCTCTTTGTCATCGGCAGCCGGATACGGGCGTGGAACGCATGGTCACAGCGCGGACAGTCGCGGCGTTGATGTCGACCGTGTCGCGCACGTCCTCCGCGTAGCCGCCGGCGAGCACGACGCAGACCGCGGCCCCGGTCGCACGCAGGCGATCGAGCACCAGCTCGTCTCGTGCCAGCAGGCCTTCCTTCGTCAGCGCCAGCCGCCCGAGCCGGTCGCCGTGCCAGGGATCGGCCCCCGCCAGGTAGAAGGCCAGCTCGGCCTCCGCACGCGGGATCGCAACGTCGAGCGCGTCGGCGAGCGCCACTAGGTAGGCCTCATCGCCGGTGCTGCTCTCTAGGTCGACGTCGAGGTCGGACGGGATGCGCTTGAACGGGTAGTTGCGGGCGCCGTGCAGCGACAGCGTGAAGCAGTCCGGGTCGCCGCCGAACAGATCTGCCGTCCCGTCGCCCTGGTGGACGTCGCAGTCGACGACCAGCGCGCGCCGCGCGCGGTCCTCCACTCGCATGCGCGACAGCGCCACTGCGACGTCGTTGAACAGGCAGTAGCCGCGGGCGAAGTCGCGGCCCGCGTGGTGCGTGCCGCCGCCCAGGTTCATGCCGAGCCCCTGCTCGAGCGCCTGGCCGGCCGCCGCCACCGTCCCGCCGACGGATCGCCGGCCGCGCTCCACCAGCGCCTCCGACCACGGGATCCCCAGCCCGCGCTCCTCGCGCACGCTCAGGCCGCCGGTGCGGATGCGCTCGATCAGCGCCGGATCGTGGACCGCCTCCAGCCACTCCCACGGCACCGGCTCGGCCTCCCGCACCTCGACCTCGTCCTCCACGCGCTCCCGCAGCAGCGTGTACTTCTGGATCGGGAAGCGGTTGTGCTCGGGGAGCGGGAAGCGCCAGCGGTCGTGTGTCCAGACGATCACGCCGCCGCGGCGGTGAACAGCTCGTCCGCCACCCGGGCGGAGGCGCCGGCCGTGCCGCCCAGCAGCCGCCGCGAGAGCTGCGCGCGGCGGTAGTAGAGCGGCGCGTCGTGCTCCCAGGTGGCCCCGATGCCGCCGTGGACGGAGATCTGCACCCGCGTGGCGTGGTCGACGGCGCCGCCCGCCGCGGTCCGGAACGCGGCGCTGGCCAGCGCCAGCTCGTCCGGCCGGTCCTGCCACGCCCAGCCGGCGTAGAACATCAGCGAGCGGGCGTTCTCGAGCCGCCGCAGGATCTCCACCAGCTCGTGCTTGACCGCCTGGTAGGAGCCGATCGCGCGGCCGAACGTGAAGCGCTCCTTGGCGTAGGCGACCGAGCGCTCGAGCGCGACCTCGACGGCGCCGACCGACTCGGCCGCGATCAGCGCCTGTGCCAGGTGCCACGCGGCCGCGGCGTCGGCGCCCTCGACCTCGCGGGCGGGGCCGCCGTGGAAGCGCACGTGCCCGAGCGAGCGGGTGGCGTCGTAGCGCGGCGCATCCTCGACCTCGAAGTCCTCGGTCATCACGACCCGGCCGTTCGCGCACACGACCACGAGCATGTCGGCGCCGGGCGCGTCGGGCACCCAGGCGACCTCACCGGACAGCTTCCCGGCCTCGAACACCGGCGCGGGCGCGCGGCGCAGGCCCTCGCGCGGGTCGGTCGTCCAGTCAGAGGGATCCGCGGCCACGAACGCGGCGCGCAGCGTCCCGTCGGCGAGCGCCTCGTCCTGGTACAGCAGCGTGGCGGGCAGATGGCCGAGCAGCGGCACCGACGCGAGCACGCGCCCGAGCTCGGCGAACACCAGCATCGCCTCGATCGCGCCGAGCCCGGCGCCGCCGCGCTCCTCGGAGACCAGCATGCCGGTCCAGCCGGCCTCGACCGCCAGCGGCCACAGGTCGGGCAGCTCGCCGCCGTCGAGCGCCTCGCGCGCAGCCTCGACCGTCTTCACGCGCCCGAGCGCGCCGCGCGCCGCGTCCTGCAGGAACTGCTGCTCGTCGGAGAGCGCGAAGTTCACGACGCCACCCCTTCGCGCTCGCGAGCCCGCAGCTCGCTGAACGGCACGCCCTTGTCGAGCCGCGGCTCGGGCGGCAGGCCCAACACCCGCTCGCCGACCATCGAGCGCAGGATCTCCTCGGTGCCGCCGGCCGACTTGAGCCCCGGCATGTCCGAGACCAGCGTCCCGAACCGCTCCTCCGACAGCGCCTCCGGGCCGAGCACGTCGCAGATCAGCTCGCCGGCGGCGATCGCCGCGCGGATCGTGGTCACCTTGGCCAGCGCCGCCTCGGGGCCGGGGACGCGGCCCTGCTGGAGCGTGGTCAGCGTGCGATAGCCGAGGAAGCGCAGGGCGAGGAACTCGGAGGCGATCTCGCCGAACCGGTGGCGGACCTCGGCGTCGCGGATGGCGTCCTCGTCGCCGATCAGCGCGGAGGCGAAGCGGTCGGCGCGCCAGCCGAAGCCCTCGCCGCCGAGGCCGATCGCCACGCGCTCGAACATCAGCGTCGTCATGGCGACGCCCCAGCCGCCGTTGACGGGGCCGACCTCGCTGCCGGCCGGCAGCCCCACGTCGTCGAAGAACACCTCGTTGAAGTGCGCCTCGCCGGAGATCTGGCGCAGCGGCCGCACGGTGACGCCCTCGGCGTCCATCGGCACGATGAACATGGTCAGGCCCTTGTGCTTGGGCACGTCGCTGTCCGTGCGGGCCAGCAGCAGCCCGAAGGCGGCGTGCTGCGCGTTGGTCGTCCACACCTTCTGGCCGGAGAGCCGCCATGAGCCGTCGTCCTCACGGCGGGCGCGCGACTGGATGCCGGCGAGGTCCGAGCCCGCGGCGGGCTCGGAGAAGAGCTGGCACCACACCTCGTCGGCGGCCAGCATCGAGCCGAGGTGGCGCTGCTTCTGGTCCTCGTCGCCGTGGGCGATGATCGTCGGCCCGAGCATCCCGACGCCGATCACGTCGAAGATCCCCGGCACGCCCGTGCGCCCGATCTCCTGGTTGACGACGACGTGGTGCAGCGGGCCTAGGCCCTGGCCGCCGTACTCGGCCGGCCAGGTGACGGCGGCCAAGCCCGCCTCGGCGAGCTTGCGCTGCCACTCGCGATGGGCGGCGACCGCCTCGTGCTCGTCGCGGATGGCGTCGTCGCCGCGAAGGATCGGCGCCTCACCCTTGTGCTCGTCGAGCCACGAGCGGACCCGCGCGCGGTACTCGGCCAGCTCGGGCGTGTCGTTGAGATCCATGCCCGAACGCTACTCGACTCGACTGGCCGGTCAGCCAGTAGCGTGATCGCAGCGTGCGCACGTTCGCCGACATCCCCGGCCGATCACCCGTTCCTGCGCCGGCTCGAGGTGACCGAGCTGAGCACGCAGTTCCCGCCGACCACGACGGCGCACGTCACGACCATGCACACCGGCCGCCCGGTCGGCGAGCACCGGCTCTACGAGTGGCATGTCCACGAGCCGTCGCTCGACGCGATCATCACGCCGCTGCTGTTCTCGTTCGCGGACGAGGCGCTCGACGACCTCGAGCGGGGCCTGCGCGAGACTGGCGCGCTGGTGCTGGTCACCCGCCGACCACGGCCAGGTGGCGACGAACCCCTTCCGCGTCGACTGGCTCGACGAGCTGTGGCCGGAGCTGCCGGGCCTGCTGACCCACCGCCCTGCGGGCTCGCCGCGCGACGTGTTCCTGCACACGAACGAGCCCGACGAGGTCATCGCGGGGCTCGCGTCACGGCTCGAAGGCGCTCGGGTGTGCCGCGCGTCCGACCTCGTGGCGCCAGGACCCCGCTCGGCCGACGTGTGCGTGCTCCCCGCGCCGGGCCGCATGGCGTGGCTGCGCCCCTACGCCGGCCGCACGACGAGCTTCCGCGGCCACCACGGCGGGCTGCATCCCGACGAGACCGAGACCTGGGTCGGTGCGCTCTACTCGTAGACGACGAGCTCCGGCCGCGGCCGCAGCCGCAGGACCTGGCGCGGTGTCATGAGCCCGCTGTCCTCCTCGTAGAACAGCTTGAAGCCGTGGTGGAAGTCCTTCGCCTCGCGCGTGAAGTCGCGGTACTTGGCGACCTTGACCGCCTGCCCGCCGAAGCCGTCGACGTTGAGCACCATGTCGAGCCCCTCGGGCTGCTTGAGGTCACGGTGCTCGACCATGTCGTCGGTGAACTGGTGGATGACGAACAGCTTCTCGGGCAGGTCGTTCGCCTCGACGAGCTTGGCCAGCCAGGCCGAGGTGGCATTGACCTCGCGCGCGTCGACGCTGCCGATCACCTGCCCGGGGACCTGACCTTCGCTGACCCGCCATTCGGGGTCGAGCGCGAGGCCGACGTCCGGCTCCTTGAGCCATTTCTCGAGCCGCGTGGTCTCCGTGAAGAAGTCCGAGCGCCCGGGCTGGATGTCGAGCAGCAGGAGCGCCTTGGCCTTCCGCGCGGCGCGCAGGTAGCGGCGGATCACCGAGTCGCTCTGGCGCGCGCGGTACATGCCGTCGTCGCCGGGGTCGGCGTTGGCGATCACGGCGATCAGCTCGAGCGCGGGCAGCTCGGCGCGGTCGTCACGGCGATAGCGGCGCGCCTCGCGCGCGAGCCGGCGGGCCGCGCCGCTCGGCGTGCCGATGCCGAGCGCGCCGAGCTCGCGGCTCTGCGGGGCGCCGTAGAACGCCACCACGCGGTGCTCGGGCAGCACGCTGCGCCCGCCGCGCGGCAGCTCGGGCGGCGCCGGCGGCTCCTGCGCCGACGAGACGGGCTCCTGGTTGTCGCTGTCCTCGCCGTTGCCGAGCAGCAGCGCGGCCACGACGAGCACGGCGGCCAGCACGCCCAGCGCCGTCAGCCGGCGGCGCCAGATGATGTGACGTGGCGCGTTCACGGGGGTCGCTTACCCGCCTCCCGGCGGGGGCAGGCATTATGCCGGGGTGGACGTCGACGCCCTCGTGAGCTTCGCGCGCCGCCTCGTGGGCACCGAGAGCCCGTCCGGCCAGGAGGGCGCGGTGGCCGCGCTCGTGCGCGAGGAGATGGAGCGGCTGGGCTACGCCGTGGAGGTCGACGCGCTCGGGACGGTCACCGGCACGCTCGAGGGCGGCGACGGGCCGTGCGTGCTGCTCGACGCCCACATGGACACCGTCGGGGTCACCGACCGCGCGGCCTGGTCGGCCGACCCAGCGGGCGAGCTGCGCGACGGGAGGCTGTACGGGCGCGGGTCGGTCGACATGAAGGGCCCGCTGGCCGCGCTCGTGCATGGCGCCGCCGCGGCAGCGGCTCGCGGCCGTGTGGTCGTCTCGGCCTCGATCGCCGAGGAGATGATCGAGGGCTACGCCACGGTCGAGGTGGCGCGGCGCGTGCGGCCCGACGTCGCGGTGATCTGCGAGCCCTCGCATCGCACGGTGGTGGTCGGGCAGCGCGGACGGGCCGAGCTGATCGTGGAGGTCGAGGGCCGCCCGTCGCACTCGTCGCGGCCGGACCTGGGCGTGAATGCGGTCGAGGCGATGGCCGACGTGCTGGTCGCGGCGCGCGGGATGGAGCTGCCCGAGCACCCGGCGCTCGGCCCCGCGATCCTCGTCGTCACCGACGTGGTGAGCCGGCCCTATCCGGCGCTGTCGGTGCTGCCCGACCGCTGCACGGCGACCTTCGACCGGCGGACGCTGCCGGGCGAGGGAGAGGACGAGGTGGTCGGCCGGCTGCGCGACGTCGCCGATGCCGCCGTGACGCGGCGCGGCGCCACGGCGCGGGTCACCATCGGGCTCGATCGCTTCGACGCCTACACGGGCACGCCGGTCGAGGCGCGCAACTTCGCGCCCGCCTGGTACACGGGCGCCGACGCTCCGGTCGCCCGCGCGGCACTGGGAGCGGTCGGCGGCGAGCCCGGCCACTGGCTGTTCTGCACCAACGGCAGCGGGACCGCCGCGCTCGGGATCCCCACGATCGGCTTCGGGCCCGGCGACGAGACGCTCGCCCACCGCGTCGACGAGCACATCGAGCTCGCCGAGCTGGAGGCCGGCGCGCGCGACTACGCGGCGCTGGTCGAGGCGCTCACGGCGTGAGGCTGGTCGTCAACCCGCTGGCCGGCCCGGTCGAGCGAGAGACGGCCCGCGCGTACGACTTCCATCGCGCGCTGCCCGGCTATGCGCCGACGCCGCTCGTCGACGCGCGTGCCGCCGCCGAGGCGCTCGGCGTGGCCCGCGTGTGGGTCAAGGACGAGTCGAGCCGGCTGGGGCTGCCCTCGTTCAAGATCCTCGGCGCGTCGTGGGCCATCCACCGCGCGCTCGAGGTCCGCGGCGATCGCCCGCGGCTCGCCTGCGCGACCGACGGCAACCACGGTCGCGCGGTCGCCCGCGTGGCGCGCGAGCGCGGCCTCGAGGCCACGATCTTCGTCCCGGCGGACATGATCGCCGCCCGGCGCGAGGCGATCGCCGCGGAGGGCGCCCGCGTCGAGGTCGTGGACGGGTCGTACGACGAGGCGGTCGAGCGCGCGGCCGAGGCCGGAGCGCTCGTGATCCAGGACGCGGGGGCCGATGAGGTGCCGCGCTGGACCGTGGAGGGCTACGGGACGATCGGCGCCGAGGTCGAGGTCGAGCCGGACGTGGTAGCGGTGCAGGTCGGCGTCGGATCGTTCGCTGCCGCCATGGTCCGCCGCTTCGCCGGCGCCCGCATCGTCGGCGTCGAGCCGATGACCGCCGCCTGCGCGCTCGCCTCCGTCGAAGCGGGCGAGCCGGTCGAGGTCCCCGGTCCGCACGACTCGGTGATGGCGGGCCTGAACTGCGGTCGCGTGTCGCCCGGCGCCTGGCCGGTCGTGAGCCGCGGCATCGAGGCGTTCGCCGCGGTCTCCGACGATCGCGCCCGCGAGGCGGTGCGGCTGCTCGCGCGTGACGGCGTGACGGCCGGCGAGAGCGGCGCCGCCGGGCTGGCCGGCCTGCTCGCCTTCCGCGACGAGCTCTCGCTGGCTCCAGGCGACAGCGTGCTGGTGGTCAACACCGAGGGCGACACGACGATTTGACAAATTCTCTTGTCCAATCGAGAATGCGGCCGTGCTGCTGCAGGAGCCCGAGCGCGTCCGTACGGCGCTGTCGCCGCTCCGGCGTTCGCTGCTGGAGCGGTTGCGCGAGCCGGCGTCGGCGACCCGCGTCGCCGCCGAGCTGGGCCTTCCGCGCCAGCGGGTGAACTACCACCTGCGCCAGCTCGAGCGCGCCGGCCTCGTGGAGCTCGTCGAGGAGCGCAGGCGCCGTGGCTGCACCGAGCGCGTGCTCGTCGCCCGCGACTTCGTGGTCGATCCCGCGGTGATCGGAGAGGCGGCGGAGGAGCAGGACCGCTTCGCGGCCGCGCACCTCGTCCACACGGCGGCCGGTGTGGTGCGGGACGTTGCGCGCATGCAGGACGCGGCCGAGGCGCAGGGCCGGCGTCTGCTCACGTTCACGATCGAGGCCGAGGTCGGCTTCGCCGAGCCGGCGGACCTCGACCGGTTCGTCGAGGCGCTCGCCCACACCGTCGCGGGCTTCGACGGCCCCGGCCGCCGCTACCGCGTCGTCATCGGCGGCCACCCCGCCCCGAAGGAGGAGACATGAGCGATCCCGTCATCGTCGAGATCGTGATCGAGGCGCCCGTGGAGACGGTCTGGCGCGCGCTGCGCGATCGGGCCGAGATCCGGCGCTGGTTCGGCTGGGAGACGGACGAGCTCGAGGAGGAGATCGAGTTCATCTTCTTCCAGGCCTCGACGGCCGACGACGATGCCCACGTCATCGACGGCGGCCCGGGCGGCGTCATCAGGCTCGAGGGACGCGGCGACCAGACCGTCGTGCGCGTCACGCGCGCGGCGCCCGCAGGAAGCTGGGACGGCGTCTACGACGAGGTCAACGAGGGCTGGCTGACCTTCATCCAGCAGCTGCGCTTCTACCTCGAGCGCCACCCGGGCAAGGAGCGACGCACGCTGCATGTCGCCTCTGGTGGCGAAGAGTGGTTCCGGACCGAGAACCAGCTCGGCGTCGTGCGAGAGGACGGCTCGCTCGTGATCCGCACCCGCGAGCGCGTGATCGTCAGCGAATACGACTGAACGCGCGGTCGAAGAGGCGGACCGCCTGGCGGCCCGGGTCGGGCGAGTCGAGCAGCACGATGCCGAGGTGCCGGCCGCCGCGGCGCACGGTGGCCACGAGGCAGCGGCCCGCTGCCTCGGTGTAGCCCGTCTTGACGCCGGTGGTGCCGCGATAGCCCATCCGCAGCAGCGGGTTGTTGTTGTAGAGGTAGAGCTTGCGGCCCTTGATCGGGAACGGCAGCACCGCGGAGCGGCGGCGCACGATCCGGGCCAGGCGCGGCTCGCGCAGCACGGCGCGCGCCATGGCGGCGAGATCGGGCGCGCACGAGTGGTTGCCGCTGTCGCGGATGCCGCTGACCGTCGAGAAGCGCGTGCAGGCCAGGCCCATGGCCCGGGCGCGCGCGTTCATGAGCGTGACGAACTCCGGCACCGAGCCGGCCGCCTGTTGCGCCAGCGCGATCGCGGCGTCGTTGCCCGACGGCAACAGCAGGCCGTGCAGCATCGTCCCGACGGCGATCCGCTTGCCCCTCTTGAACATCCCGACGCCCGAGCCGGTGTAGGCGAGCGCCTCCTTGGTGATGGTCACGCGCCCGTCCTCGGGCAGGCGCTCGACCGCCACCAGCGCGGTCATCATCTTGGTCAGCGACGCGATCGGCAGCACGCGCTCGGGCCGCTCGCGCCACAGCACGCGGCCGCTGTCGAGGTCGAACAGCAGGCCGGCGGCCGGCGGCCGGCGGAAGCCGTCGCCGACGGTGTCGCGCGGGTCGTCGAGCTTGACGGCGAGCGGCGAGGGCGCCGTGCCGCCGCCGGCCAGCGGCGCGGTCCCGGGATCGAGCAGCGGGCCGGGCGCGGGCGTCTCCTCCGCGGCGGCGCGCGGCCGCGGCGCGTCGGGATCGCCGGCGCGGCCGGCCAGCAGCAGCGTGACCGCCGCCGTCAGGGCGACGAGAGCGACCGCCGGCCAGCGGCGGCGCCTGCGACGACGTCCTCCCTGCAGCAGTGTGTACGGCACTCAGCGTCTCTTGTCGGGCGGCTCCGTGAGCGCACCGAGGATCCCGAAGGCCAGCAGCGCCAAGATGATGAAGGACAGGCCGGTCAGCAGGTCGGGCCCGCTCGTGATCATCACGTAGACGGTGAGGAAGCCGAAGATGCAGACGAAGGCGAGCGCGCCGAAGGCGATCGCCGACCTCACCGCATCCCCGCCCGCTGGAGCTGGCGCTTGCGCCGCTTCTCGCTCGCGAAGGCGCGGATCAGGAGCAGGCCGCACACGAAGCCGCCGATGTGCGCGAAGTACGCCACGCCGCCGCCCTCGGTGGGCTGCAGGAGGTCGAAGTAGGCGAGCACAGCCTGCTGGACGATCCAGATGCCGAGGAAGAGGATCGCCGGCAGCTCGAGGATCGTGAAGAAGAAGATGATGAAGATCAGCGTCACCACGCGAGCGCCGGGGAACAGCAGCAGATAGCCGCCGAGCACGCCGGCCACCGCGCCCGAGGCGCCGAGGGACGGGATCTCCGACGACGTGTTCACGAGGATCTGGCCGGCGTTGGCGGCCAGACCGGCGAGCAGGTAGAAGACGATGAACTTCACCGGCCCCATGGAGTCCTCGACGTTGTTGCCGAAGATCCACAGGAACAGCATGTTGCCGCCGAGGTGGAGCAGGCTGCCGTGCATGAACATGCTCGTGAACGCCGTGACGACGGTGGTGGGCGGCCCCACCGCGGCGCACTGCCCGGTGAACTCGCACGGGATCGCCGCGTACTGACTCACCGGCCACGCTCCGCCGGTCTCGGGCAGCTGCCACAGGCCGTCCTGGAGGAAGAAGTAGACGAAGCAGTTCGCCGCGATCAGCAGGACCGTGACGATCGGGAAGTGCTCGGTCGGGATGTTGTCCCGGAGCGGGAACACTCAGCCTGCCGCGGCGACTGGGCCGACGCCCGGCTGCTCCTGCTTGACGTGCTCGTCGGCGTGGTAGGAGGAGCGCACGAGCGGCCCGGCGGCGACGTGCTCGAAGCCGAGCGCGTACGCGGCGTGCTCGAGCGCGGTGAACTCCTCCGGCTCCCAGTAGCGCACGACCGGCAGGTGGCGCTCGGTCGGCCGCAGGTACTGGCCGACCGTCAGCACCTGCACGCCCTGCTCGCGCAGCTGCCCGAAGGCTTCGACCATCTCCTCGTGCGTCTCGCCGAGGCCCACCATCAGGCCGGACTTGGTCGTGACCTCGCCCTCACCCATCTCCAGCGCGTTGCGCAGGACACGGAGCGAGCGCTCCCAGCGCGATCCGCGGCGGGCGACCGGATAGAGCCGCGGCGCGACCTCGACGTTGTGGTTGAAGACGTCGGGGCGCTCGGCGATCACCTTCGCCAGCGGCATCTCCTCGCCGCGGAAGTCGGGCGTCAGGCACTCGATCTTGCACCACGGCGCCTGCATGCGGATCGAGCGGATCACGCCGACCCACGCCTGGGCGCCGTAGTCGGGCAGGTCGTCGCGGTCGACGCTGGTGACGACGGCGTGCCGGAGGCCCATCTTCGCCACCGAGCGCGCGACGCGCAGCGGCTCGAGCGGGTCGTTGAAGGTCGGCTTGCCGGTCTTGACGTTGCAGAAGCCGCAGCGGCGCGTGCAGGTGTCGCCGAGGATCATGAAGGTCGCCGTGCCGCGCTCCCAGCAGTCGCCGACGTTCGGGCACGCCGCCTCCTGGCACACCGTGTGCAGGCCCTCGTCGCGGATCATCCGGTCGAGCTCGCGGTAGCGCTCACCGCCGGGCGCCGGGACCTTGAACCAGCGCGGCTTGCGGCTGCGGAAGGGCAGCGTCTCCGGCCCGAGCACCTTGAGCACGTCCATGCCGCCCGGGTTGGCTCGAGAGCGCGTGCTCACGCCTGAGAGGGTATCCAGGAGCGCCAGCGTTCCGGCGCGATGGCGATCACCGGGCCGGCGGGCCGTTCGGCGCGGTACTGCTCGTACTTGGCGACCAGCGCCTCGACGGCCGCGTCATCGTCCACCACCGCGGCCGGCCCGTCGACGCGGACCCACCAGAGCCGTGTCCAGTCCTCCTCGTAGTGGTCGACGAGCAGGCTCGCGCGGCCCGTCGCGCGGACGTTCTCGAGCCGCGCGAGCTTGCGCGTCTCCTTGGGCTTGGCGTCCACGGCGGTGACGATCCGGCGGTCGTGCAGCGCGAAGCAGACCGGCACGATGTGCGGCCGTCCGGCCGGCGTGACGGTGGCGAGCCGACCGACGCGTGCGAGCGCGAGGCGCTCCTCAGCGATGGCGGGCGGCAAGCTCGGCATACCGCTCCACCAGCGGCAGCACCGTGTCGGCCCTCTCGGAGGGCACGTCGAGCAGCGCGCGGTCCACGCCCGCCGCGGCGAGGCGCTCGATGAAGTCGTCCTCGGGCGTTGCGGCGTAGTAGCTCACCGGCACGTGGCGCCCGGCCCGCTCGCGCAGCTCCTGGATGCGGGGCGCGAGCTCCTCCGGCTCGGCGCGGTTGGGCATCCACTCGTCGCCGTACTCGAGCACGCGGTCGAGCACCTTCGGGCCGATGCCGCCCATGAGGACCGGCGGGTGCGGCTGCTGGACCGGCTTCGGCCACGACCAGATCGGCTCGAAGTCGACGAACTCGCCGTGGTACTCGGCTTCGTCGTTGATCCAGATCTCCTTCATGGCCAGGATGCGCTCGCGCATCAGCGCGAAGCGGCGCTTCGGGTCGGTGCCGTGGTTTGCCATCTCCTCGCGGTTCCAGCCGCCGCCGACGCCGAACTCGAAGCGCCCGCCGGACAGGAAGTCGAGCGAGGCGACCTCCTTCGCGGTGGTGATCGGGTCGCGCTCGACGACCAGGCAGATGCCGGTGCCGAACCGCAGCTTCGTCGTGGCCTGCGCGACGGTGGCCAGCGCCACGAACGGGTCGTGCGTGTGCCAGTACTTCTCCGGCAGCTCGCCGCCGCGGGGGTTGGGAGAGTCGCGGGCGATGGGGATGTGCGTGTGCTCGGCGAAGAGCAGCGTCTCGAAGCCGGCGTCCTCGGCCGCGCGGCCGAGCTCCGCCGGGGCGATCGAGAAGTCGGTCGGGAAGGTCATAAGGCCGAATCTCACGGGCTGCAGCCTACGCGCGCCGTCGCCGGATCGCCGTGCCGAGCACGACCACGGCGATCGCCAGCGCGACGAAGCCTCCGAGCGAGAGGTCATAGCCGCTGTAGCGGTCGCCGCGGGGGAGCATCCAGATCGTGAGGGCGATGGCGACGACGGCCGCGAACGCCACGACGAGCGGCCGCCGCACGGCGGCGATCACGAGCGCGCAGGCGAGCATGCCGAGCGTGAACCCCGGCTCCGTGTCCCAGCCGGCGATGGTCAGCGGCTCCCCGTCGTCGGATCCGCTGAACCACGGCAGCAGGAGCGAAGCCGCCAGCGCCAGGCCTGCCGCGGGCCACGCCCACGCGCGCAGCGCATAGGAGTCAGACGGCAACGGGCTCGAGCAGCCGTCGCGGCGTGACGATCCGCTGGCGGCGGCCGAGCTCGCGCGCGAAGGCGTAGGCGGCGCGCTTGCGGAAGCAGTCGACGCCCTCGGGCGAGCCCTCCTCGCGCAGCGAGGTCATCCGCACGCCCGGCAGCCCGCACGCGACCACGCCGGCGAACGGCGCCAGGTCGTTGTCGACGTTGACCGCGAAGCCGTGCATCGAGACGCGGCGCGAGACGTGGATGCCGATCGAGCCGATCTTGCGGTCCTCGACCCAGACGCCGGTGAACTCGCGGCCGTCGCGCGTTCCCGCGGGAACGCCGGCCTCGTTGATCGCGGCGACCAGGGCGCGCTCCATGGCGCCCACGAACTCGCGGACGTTGTCGACGCGCATGATCGGATAGCCCACGAGCTGGCCGGGGCCGTGATAGGTGAGCTTGCCGCCGCGCTCGGTGTCGACCACCGGGATGTCGCCGCCGATCGGCAGCTCGCCGGGCTCGGAGCGGCGGCCCAGCGTGTAGACGGGCGGGTGCTCGAGCAGCAGCAGCAGGTCGGGCAGCTCGCCGGCCTGGACTCGCGTCCGCAGGCGCTCCTGCACAGCGACCGCCTCGCGGTAGTCGATCAGGCCGAGATTGCAGGTCCAGAGCTCGTCTGCCACGACCTCAAATGGTAGGGGTCCGCCCCACCCCGGGCCGCTCGACCGCGGCCCGGGGTGGGGGTCCGTCAGACCTTGCTCAGGTAGTCGGCCAGCTCTCCAACTTCTTTCGCAGCGCGCTCAAAAACTGCGCTGCGAGCGCTCCATCGAGGGCCCGGTGGTCCCAGGACATGCACAGATAGGTCATGGGGCGGATGGCGATCGAGTCGTTGCCGAGCTCGTCGGTGATCACCACCGGCCGCTTCACCACGGCCTCGGTGTCGAGGATCGCGACCTGCGGCTGGTTGATCACCGGGGTGGCGATGATCGAGCCGTAGCCGCCCGGGTTGGTGATCGTGAACGAGCCGCCGCGGACCTCGTCGGGCTGCAGCCGGTTCTCCCGGGCGCGGACGGCGAGGTCCTTGATCCGCTTGGCCAGGCCCTCGACCGACAGCTCCTGGGCGTCGCGGATGACCGGCACGATCAGGCCGCCCTCGCCGAGCGAGACCGCGATGCCGAGGTGGACGCCGTCGTAGGTGGTCAGCGTGTCGCCCTCGAGCGTGGCGTTCAGCGCCGGGAACTCGCGCAGCGCCTCGACCGTCGCCCGCGCGATGTACGGCAGGTACGTGAAGCCCGACTGCTTGCGCGCCGCCTCGATGCGGATCAGGTCCGCCTCGACCACCGTCGTGCAGGTGGCCGACGTCTGCAGCGACTGCAGCATCCGCGCGCCGATCGCCTGGCGCATGCGCGAGAGCGGCGCGCCGCCCGCCGGCGCGGCGGCCGGCTCCGCCGCCGGCGCCTCGAAGCGCGGCGTGCGCGTCTTGGCCGGCGCCGGCTCGTCCGGCCGGTACGGGCTCTCGATGTGCATCGGCGGCTCCTCGGCCGCCGGGGCGCCGTTCTCGATGAACGCCAGCACGTCCTGCTTGCGCACGCGTCCGCCGCGCCCGGTGCCCTCGACCTGGTCGAGGTCCACACCATGCTCGGAGGCGATCCGCATCACCACCGGCGAGTAGCGGCGCGAGCCGGACCGCCGCGCCGCCGCCGAGCCGCGCTGGGCGCTGCCGGCGTGGGACTCCGCGGTGTCGCCCTGCAGCTCGCCCGCCTCGCCCGGGGCATCCAGAGCCGCGGCCGCCTCGCTCGTGCCCTGCGACGATGCGGAATCGGCGCCAGCGGATTCCGCGTTCTCGCTGCGGTGCGCCTCGCCCGGCTTGGCGTCGGTGGCGATCCGCGCCAGGACGGTGCCGACCTCGACGGTCGCGCCGACCTCCACGATCAGCTCCTGCACGCGGCCGGTGGCCGGCGCCTCTACGTCGGTGTCGATCTTGTCGGTCGAGATCGAGGCGATGATCTCGTCGGCCTGCACCCAGTCGCCGGGCTGCTTCTTCCACTCGACGACCGTGCCCTCGACGACCGACACCCCCATCTGGGGCATCATCACGTCGATCAGCGTCTCAGTACTCGAGGAGCTCACGGCAAGCCTCCCTCACGTCGTCGACCTGCGGGAGCACGGCCTGCTCCAGGGTGGGCGAGAACGGGATCGGCACGTCCGGGGTCGCGACGCGTACGACCGGGCCGTCGAGGTCCTCGAAGGCCTTCTCGGCGATCAGCGCCGCCACCTGCGCGCCCGCCGCGCACGTCATGTTCGCCTCGTCGACGATCACGACCTTCGAGCACTTGCGCACCGAGGCCAGGATCGCCTCCTCGTCCATGGGCACCAGCGAGCGCAGGTCGAGCACCTCGACCGAGGCGCCGTCGAGGTCCTCGGTCGCCTCGAGCGCGGTGTGGACCATCGCGCCGTAGGTGATGACCACGAGGTCGGTTCCCTCGCGCGCCACGCGCGCGGTGAACGGCGTCTCGTAGGTACCGTCGGGCACCTCGCCCTTCACGCGCCGGTACAGGTGCTTGTGCTCCATGAACACGACCGGGTTGGGGTCGCGCACCGCCTTGATGAGCAGGCCCTTCGCGTCCTCGGCCGTCGACGGCGCGACCACCTTCAACCCCGGGCTGTGCATGAACCACGCCTCGGGGTTCTGCGAGTGGTACGGGCCGCCCGAGAAGCCGCCTCCGGAGGGCAGCCGGACGGTGATGTTCACCGAGAGGCCCATCCGGTAGTACGTCTTGCCGGCCACGTTGACGAGCTGGTCGAAGCCGCACGAGATGAAGTCGGCGAACTGCATCTCGGTGATCGGGCGCATGCCCTCGACGGCGGCGCCGATCGCGGTGCCGATGATGCCGGACTCGGCGAGCGGCGTGTCCATCACGCGGTTCGCGCCGAACTCGTCGATGAACCCGTCGGTGACCTTGAAGGCGCCGCCGAAGACGCCGATGTCCTCGCCCATCAGGAAGACGCGCTCGTCGGCGCGCATCTCCTCGCGCATGGCGTCGGAGATCGCCTGCAGGTACGTCATGGTCGGCATGGTCAGCTCCCCTTCTGGAAGCCGGACCAGGGCGCCTGGCCGTCCTCGAGCAGTGCGGGCTCGTCGGCGAACAGCCCGTCGGTCGCGGTGTCGGGGTCGGGCATCGGCGCCTTGAGCGCCTCCTCGACGGCCGCCTCGATCGTCGCCTTGACCTCGTCGCGGACGGCCTGGACGTCGACGCCGAGCGCCTCGAGCCGCCGTACCTGGCGGTCGATCGGATCCTTGGCGCGCCACTCCTCGACCTGCTCCTTGGGCACGTACTTCATGTCGTCGTGCGCGGCGTGGCCGTGCATGCGCATGGTCACGGCCTCGATCAGCGTCGGCCCCTCGCCCGCCAGCGCGCGCTCGCGCGCCTGGCGCACGCCCTCGAACATCGCCTCGGGGTCGTTGCCGTCGACCGAGACGCCCGGGAAGCCGTAGGTGGCGGCGCGCTCGACCGGGTTGACGGCGAACTGCTGCTGCGTCGGCGTCGAGTAGGCGTACTGGTTGTTCTCGAGGATGAAGATGACGGGCAGCCGCTGGACGCCGGCCCAGTTCATGGCCTCGTGGAAGTCGCCGCGCGAGGTCGAGCCGTCGCCGAACCAGGTCATCGCCACGCGTTGCTCGCCGCGCAGCTTGAAGGCCATCGCCAGGCCGGTGGCGATCAGCATCATGTCGGGGAGCATCGAGACCATGCCGACGCAGCCGGCGAGGCGGTCGCCGAAGTGCACGTTGCCGTCGCGCCCGCGCGTGATGCCGGTCTCGCGGCCCATGTACTGGGCGAAGATCCGGACAGGGTCGACGCCGCGGATGATGTGCGCCGCCAGGTCGCGGTGCAGGATGCAGAGCCGGTCGCGCGCGCCCATCGCCCAGGTGGCGCCGGCCGACACCGCTTCCTGACCGAAGCCGTCGTAGAAGGAGCCGGGGACCTTGCCCTGGCGGTAGAGCGTCATCGCGCGCTCCTCGATGCCGCGCATCATCAGCATCGCGCGCAGGAGCCCCACCCGGTCGTCGATGGTCAGGTGCTCCGTTACGTCGGGCGGTACCGACTGCTGAGCCGTTTCCGTCGCCATGTGGCGTGCTTACCCTTTCCTCGTCGGCGCGTCGCCGGGATCGCCGATCCTGCGCCACTTGCGCCACCGGCCGGGATCTCCGGTCGCAGGTGGCGTGAACTCGGCGAAAGGGTATCGGCAGGCGGCTACGCTGCGGTCATGGAGGGCGTGGAGCGCGTCTGGCACCGGCGGCTTCGCTGGCGCCTTCGCGGCGCCTGGCAATGGCCGGCGTTCATGGCCCTCACGCTGGTCGATGCGGTGCTGCTCGTGCTGCTCCCGCCGTACGACGGCGCGCCCGAGCACCTCTTCCCGGGCGTGGTGCTGGCGGGGTCGGTGAACCTGCTCGCGCTCGTCCTGCTCGCGCCGCCGCTGGGACGGGCGCTGCGGCGCCGGCGCCCGGACCTGCCGCGCCTCGTGGCGTCGAACTACGCCGGCGCCACGCTCGTCGTGGGGATCTCCGCGCTGCTGGCGGCCGCCGGGCTGGCGCACCGGTCCCCCGGGCACGCCGAGGACGGGCGCCGGCAGGCCGTGGCGGCCGCGATGCACGCCTACGTGGTCGAGCAGGCGCCCGAGCACCGCGACTCGGCCGGAGCCGTCGACATCATCCGCATCGACCGCGACTACTACCGCGCCTGCATCCCGGGTGACGACGCGCGCCACTGGCTCTGCCTGTTCGTGACCACCGACCAGCACCCGCCGGGCGTCACGCGCGATACCGAGGAGCTCTCCAACAGCGAGGCCTACCGGCCGTACGGCGGGTTCGACTAACAGAGGTCGCTTCGCTCCACGATGACCTCGAGGCCGTCGAGGCGGGTGACGCTGCCGTCCCAGGTGATCTTGACCGTCGTCGGCTCGGAGCCGTCGTCGGGAGTCCCGCGGACGCGCGCGCGGCTCGTGCCGTTCTTCCTGACGCGCGCGCTCACGACCTTCCAAGTGCCGGTGTAGCGCTGGGAGGAGATGCTCACGCCCTGGACGTAGGACACCGAGTCGTAGACGTAGTCGCCGCCGCGGCACAGGTGCAGGCGCTGGTCGAGCGAGGACTCGTTGCCGATCGAGCCGGTCTCCGTGAAGCGGATGAACACCTTGTCGGCGAGCATCTTCTTCGCGCGCCGCTCGTCCTTCTTGGCGGCACTCGCGGTCGCCGGAGCGGCGAGCAGGAACAGCGCGAGCAGGAGCGTGAGTGTTCTCATGGCGACTCGGAGCGTGGACGCTCAAGGTTTCGAAAACCCTGTCGGGGCCTTGCGTTACGCGTTGCGACCCGTACGTTCGGCCAGTTTCGCGTGGACGTATGTCCGGTTTTCGGAGTGGTCGGATACGGTGATCCATGCTGCCGTGAACTTGCGCGGACTCATGACCAGCCTGGGCGCCGGCGGATCGCTCATCGCGGCCGCGCTGTGCGCATTCGCCATCGTCGGCGGCCTCCTCGCCGTGCGCGGTGCGGTCGACAGCACCGCCGAAGCGAACGCGGGCGACATCACCGTCCCGGCCGCCAGGCAGGCCGCCGGGCAGACGGCGGCGCCGGGCGCGCCCGTCGCGGCCGGCGCGGCCGCCGCCGCGGTCGAGCGGCGTGTGCGTGCACCGCGCCGTGCGCCGGAGCGCCGCCTGCCGGCGACCCGGAACGTCCCGTCACCGCCCGCGAGCGACGCGCCTCAGGCCGACGACCGATCTGGCACCACGGGGGAGGGCGCGGGCGGCGGTTCCGCTTCGGCGGCGCCGCCGCCTGCGACGGGCGAGGCGCCCCGCACGGTGCAGGGCGTCGTCAGGCAGACCCGCGAGGCCGTCGCGCCCGTCGTCGAGGCCGTGCCGGAGCCCGTTCAGGCGCCCGTGAACGAGGTCGTCGACACGGTCGACGACGTGGCCGGCGCCGTCGACGAGACGCTCGCGCCGATCACCGGCCTGCTGCCGCGCTGACCTACAGCGCGAGCTGGAGCGGGTTCTCGAGCCGCTCGCGGATGCGCGCGAGGAACTCGGCGGCGTCGGCGCCGTAGAGGATGCGGTGGTCGCAGGCCAGCGTGAGCCGCATGATGTTGCGGACCACGACCTCGCCGTCGCGCACCGCCGGCGTCGGCGCCATCGCGCCGACGGCCAGGATCGCCGCCTGCGGCGGGTTGATCACCGCGACGAAGCTCTGGATGCCGAACATGCCCAGGTTGGAGACCGTGAAGGTGCCCGACGAGAGCTCCGGCGGCGTGATCGCCCCGGCGCGCACGCGCTCGGCGAGCGCGCGCGAGTCCTTGGCGATCTGGCCGAGCGACTTGGTGTCGGCGTCGAACACCGTCGGGACGACGAGCGCGTCCTGACCGGCCACCGCGATGCCGACGTTCACGCGCGAGTAGAGCTCGAACTTGCCGTCGCGGTAGGCGCCGTTGGCGCGCGGGAAGTCGAGCAGCGCGAGCGCGGAGGCCTTGACCACGAAGTCGTTGAACGACGGCACGGGCTGGCCCTCGGCGGCGGCCGCCTTGAGCCGCTTGCGCAGGTCGACGGCCTCCTCCATGTCGACGTCGACGTTGAGGACGAACTCGGGCGCCGTGGCCTTGGACTCGGCCATCCGCCGCGCCACCGTCTGCTGCAGGCGCGTGAGGTCCTGCGTCGAGGTCTCGCCCTTGCCGGTTTGCGCCTCGCCGGACACGACGGCGGGCGGCGCCTTCTTCTCCTCGGCCTCGGGCTCGGCCTCCGGAGCCTTCTCCTCGGCCGCCGCAGCCTTCGCGCCGTCGCCCTTGGCGGCGGCCTCGACGTCGGCCTTGACGATCCGGCCGCCCGGCCCGGTGCCCTGGAGCTGGGCGAGCTCGAGCCCGAGCTCGCGCGCCATCCGCCGCGCCACGGGGGACGCCTTCGTCCGCCCCTCGGCCTCGACCGGCTGGGCGGGCGGGCCGCCATTGCCGCGCGGCGCGGGCTGCTCCTCCTGCTCCTCCTCGGCCTCTTCCTCTTCCTCGCCCTTCGGCTCCTCCTGCTCCTCGGGCTCCTCTTCCTTCTCTTCCTTGGGAGCGGTCTCGGCTGAGGCGCCGTTGCTGCCGCCGCCGATCGACGCGATCGTCTCCCCGACGGCGAGCGTGTCGCCTTCCTGGGCGACGATCTTCAGCGTCCCGTCCTGGTCGGCCTCGTAGGTCATGTTGGCCTTGTCGGTCTCGATCTCGACCAGCTCCTCGCCCTTGGAGACCTCGTCTCCGTCGGACTTGAGCCACTTCAGGATCGTGCCCTCCTCCATCGAGTCGGACAGGCGGGGCATCGCAACGTCGGCCATGGGCCGGAATGTACAGATCAGGCGGCGGCGGCCGTCACCACGCGGCCGAGGTCGAAGCCGGCCGGCAGCTCGAGGTCGTGAGCCGCGAGCAGCCGCTCGTCCTGGAGGATCTCGGTGCAGGGCGCGTCGGCGACCACGCGGCCGCCGGCGAGCAGGACCGCGCGCTCGCACAGCTGGGCGGCGAACGGCAGGTCGTGGGTGACGACGAGCATCGTCCGGTCGATGCCGTCGAGCACCTCGAGCAGCTCGCGCCGCGCCCGCGGGTCGAGGTTGGCCGACGGCTCGTCGAGCACGAGCAGGCGCGGCCGCATCGCGAGCACGGTCGCGATCGCCACCCGCCGGCGCTGGCCGAGCGAGAGCTGGTGCGGGGCACGGTCGGTCACGTGCTCCATCCGCACCGCGGCCAGCGCGAAGGCGACGCGCTCGCGCACCTCGTCGTGCGGCACGCCGAGGTTGAGCGGACCGAAGGCGACGTCCTCGGCGACGGTCGGCATGAACAGCTGGTCGTCCGGGTCCTGGAAGACGAGCCCGACGGCCGCGCGCAGGTTGCGCACGTCGCCCTCGCCGACCCGGATGCCGGCCACCTCGAGCTCGCCTTCGCCCGTCAGCAGGCCGTTGAGGTGCAGCATCAGCGTGGTCTTGCCGGCGCCGTTGGGCCCCAGCACCGCGACCCGCTCACCGTGCGTGATGTGCAGGTCGATCCCGTCGAGCCCGACCACGCCGTTGGGATAGGAGAAGCGAAGGCTGCGCGCGTCGACGGCGCAGCTCATCCCGCCACCACCCGCAGCGGGATCAGCGTCAGCATCAGTGCCGCGAGGAACGCCGTGTCGGCGCGCCGGAAGACGAGCACGGCGAGGCGCGGCATCGTTCCCGAGTAGCCGCGGGCGAGCATGGCCAGGTACACGCGCTCGCCGCGCTCGTAGCTGCGCAGGAAGAGGGCGGTCACGAGGCGGCCGATGGCGGCGACCTGCCCGAGGTGGCGCGGGCGGTAGGCACGCGCGGCGAGCGCGGCCCGCATGCGCCGCGCCTCGTCCACGATCACGAACACGTAGCGGTACATGAACGCCGCGATCACGGTGAGCAGCCGCGGAACGCGAAGGCGCTCGAGCCCGTGCAGGATGTCGGGAAAGCTCGTGGTCGCGCCCAGCAGGACGGCGCCGAGCGCGCCGATCGCCGCCTTGGCGGTCACGAGCGCGAACGTCGCGAGCCCGGCCTCGGAGAGCGACAGCGGCCCGACCTCCACCGCCGGGCCGCCGCGCACGAAGGGCACGAAGGCGGCCACGAAGACCACGAGCGGCAGGATCACCCGCACGCGCGACCACAGGATCCCGGGCCCGACCCGCGCAAGCGCGGCGATCGCCGCCAGCGCGGCGAAGCAGGCCACGAAGGCAGGCCAGGCGTGCAGCGGCGTCGAGACGCCGACGACCGTGATCCCCGCGAGCCCGAGGATCTTCGCCCGCGGATCGAGGCGATGGATCGGGCTCGCGGGATCGCCGGCCACGCCCGTGCGGTGGAGGAGGCCTCCGCTCACGCCGTGGCCGTCCGGCGGCGGGTCGCGACGACGAGGCCGTAGCCGAGGCCGAACACCAGCAGCGTGCCGCCGAAGCCGGCGAGGCCGGTGGCCAGCCGCGGGTCGTCGATGCCGGGCACGGCATAGTCGGGCACGGGCGACTGCGCCTGGACCGCGTGGAGCCGGCCCTGGTCGAGGAACGCCTTGTCGCCGGCGACCTTCTCGAGCCCGTCGGGCGACGAGGACGCGTACGGGGAGACCGCGGTGGCGAGGCCGATGGCGAGGGCCAGGGCGAGGATCGTGAAGAGCTTCATGACGTCACCGGGGCCGTGAGGATCGGGGCGACAGGATCGGGCACCGGTCCGTGGATCAGGTCCGGCCGGGTGGCGAGCACGGCGCTGACGGCGGCGACGGTGATGACCGCCTCGCCGGCGCCGATGATCGCGTGCACGCCGAGCATCGCCGGCAGCACGGTGGCCAGCGGCACGGTGCCGGACGCCGCGAGCTCGACCGCGCAGGCGGCGGCGCCGGCCATGACCGCCAGCCACGCGCCGACGGCCGTCACGCCGATCAGCGCGCCGCGCGTGTTCGGGAGAGCCCGGCGCGCCGCGAGCATGAGCCCGCCGACCACCACCCCGCCGATCACGCCCATGTTGAAGATGTTCGCCCCCAGCGCCGTGAGGCCGCCGTCCGCGAACACGAAGGCCTGGGCGAAGAGCACGACGGCCAGGACGAGCGAGGCGAGCCACGGCCCCAGCAGCACCGCGGCGAGCGCGGCCCCGAGGAAGTGCCCGCTGGTGCCGCCGGCGACGGGGAAGTTGAGCATCTGGGCCGCGAACACGAACGCGGCCGTGACGCCGAGCAGCGGGACGCGGCGGTCGTCGAGGTCGACCTCCGCGCGCCGCAGGCCGTAGCCGACCGCCGCGACCGCGGGAATCGCGCAGGCGAGCGCGACCTCGTTCGAGAGGAACCCGTCAGGGATGTGCATGGTGCTGGTGCTCCTGCCTCGGCGTGTCCTCGCCGGCGGCGACGCAGCTCGCGCACGTGCCGACGATCGGGAAGTGGGAGAACCGGGCGCGGAAGCCGGTCTCGCGCTCGATCAGCGCGCGCGCGGCGTCGAGCCGGCCCGCAGGCACGGTCTCGAACGCTCCGCAGCGCTCGCAGGTGACGAACTCGAGCTCACCGGCCGATGCGAGCGCGTAGCGCCCCGGACCGTGTCCCACATGGAAGTGGCGGACGAGCCCCAGCTCCTCGAGCGTGTCGAGGTTCCGGTACACGGAGGCGAGGTCGGACGAGGGGAGCCATCCTTCGAGCCCTGCCGCGATCTCCTCGGCGGTCAGCGGCCGGTCGGCCGCGAACAGCGCCTCGATCACCAGTCGCCTCGCCGATGAGACGCGCAGGCCCTTCGTGCGTAGAAGGTCTACGGCGTTCTCGACCGACTGCGCAGCAAGCGGTGGTGTGCGGTGGGGGACGGTCACTGGATTGGCTCCTTCTCGTCGCGGCTCCCGCTCCGCCACTGTCCTCCTCTTGCGCACGGGATGCAAGAGCGGATCACTCGCTTTTGCATCTCGTTCGCGCATCAGGCGACCTGCGGGACCGCCCGGACCGTGAGGACGATCCCCACGGCGACGATCAGCAGTGCGGACACGGTCGGCAGCGCGAGCATGAGCCGCCCCGGAACCGGCATGCGGCCGAGCGCCTTGCCGGCGAACACGACCGCGAGGCCGAGCAGCGTCAGCGTCATCGCCAGGCCGGCGCTGAACGCGACGATCAGGAGCATCCCGAGCGCGATCTCGCCCTGCGCGATGGCGCCGAGCAGGACCACGAGGGCCGACGGGCAGGGGATCAGGCCGGCTGCCGCGCCCATGGCGACGACCCCTCGCCACGAGAACGTCTCGGGCGGGGCGTGGCTGTGCGGCTTGCCGCCGTCGTGCGAGTGCACGAGCCCGTGGTCGTGCGCGTGGTCGTGCTCGTGGTGGTGATGGTGGTGGTGCTCTTGGACGTGGGGCGTCCGCATCCAGCGGATGCGCGAGCGCAGAACCGCCGCGCCGACCACGAGCACCAGTGCTCCCGACACGAGGTTGAGCCACGGGAACAGGTCCTCGGGCAGGATGTACTGCGACAGCAGCAGCGCGACCGCGCCGAGGGCGAACACGCCGATCGTGTGCGTCACGGTCACCGTCGCGCCCAGCGCGACCGCGTGCTTCGGCGTCCCGCGCGTGCCCACCAGGTAGGCGGCGACCATCGCCTTGCCGTGGCCCGGCGAGAGCGCGTGGATCGCTCCCCAGGCGAAGGCCGACAGCAGCAGCAGGATCAGGACGCCCTTGCCGGCGGCCGCGTCGCTGAACACGTCCGCGAAGCCGTGATCGCCGCCGGAGTCCTCGCCGCGCGGGGCATCGGGCGCGTCGACCGTCCCCGTCCCCGGGCTCACGGAGAAGCTCGCGCTGCGCACGTCGGACGGGCTCTTCAGCAGGTCCTCCGGGTACCTGCGCAGGCCGCCGGTCGGGTCGCCGGCCGGCGCGCTCGAGCGCACTGCCGTGCCGCGTCCCGGCTCGACCACGACGGCCTTCCACCCGATGCGCCCGGGGAAGGTGCCGTCGCGCAGCTCGACCTTGCGGGGCTCGTCGACCCGGGCCGTCAGCGGCAGCTCCACGCGCGTGGTCCTGAGGCCGCCCTGGCCCTCCGGATGCGAGATCGTCGCGTTGCCCGCCGGCTCCAGCGCCACCCGCCTGCCGTCGACGGTCAGCGCCAGCCGGCGCTCGACCTCGGCCTGCTTGCGCTCCAGCAGCGTCGCGTCGGCCGTGCCGCGCTGCTGGAAGGTCGGGATCTCGGCCTCGTCGAGGATGTAGCGCACGTCGACGCGGTCCGACGACACCGACACCTGGCTGAGGTGGTTCACGGAGAAGTTGCCGAGCGGATGCGCGCTCGCCGCGGACGGCAGCAGGGCGAGCGCCACCACGGCGGCCACGAGGATGCGGATCATCGGTCCTCCAGCGCCGCACGGGCGCGGTTCGCGTGCAGGGGGTAGGCGTCGAGCCCGTGCTTCAGGGCGAGGCGCAGGTTGCGCCGGCCCTCGGGCGTATCGCCGGCCGCGATGCCGGCGTGGTAGCGGAACGTCGGATCGAGCGAGCCGAGCTTCAGCGCCCGGCGCGCCCAGCGCAGGCCGTCCTCGCGGCGCCCGGCGCGGGTCAGCGCCCAGCCGAGCGCGTCGGCCGAGCGGACGCTCGGGGCATTCGCCCACGCCTGCCTCGCCAGCGTCAGCGCTTCCTTCGCATTGCCGTGGTCGGCCGCGAACCGCGCGAACTCCACGTCGGTGTTCACGCCCGCTTCGGCGAGCAGCGCCCGCTGGGCGTCGACCAGCGCGAGATCGCGCCGGCCCGCGTCGCGACGGCCGGCCGCCAGCTCGGCCTCGCCGAGCTCGATCGCGTACTCGGGCAGGGGCAGCAGCGTCACGACCTTCCTCCAGCCGGCGATCGCGCCCGCGAGGTCGCCGCGCGCGGCCGTCAAGCGCGCTCGCCCGGCAAGGGCGGGGACGTAGCCGGGCATCGAGGCGAGCGCCGCGCCGTATGCGCGGCGGGCAGCGGCGAGCCGGCCGCGGGCGAGCTCGAGGTCGCCCAGCAGCGTCTGGACGTAGGCGGCGTTCTCTCTCGCGCCGCCACCGGCCGAGACCGCGCGCGCCATCGCGTCGGCGGCCCCGGCGAGGTCGCCGTGCAGCTCGCGGAAGTACGACACGCGAGCGTACGCCGCCAGCGTGGGCTTGCGATCGATCAGCTGCTGGAGCGTCCGCTCGGCATCGCCGTAGCGGCCGAGCTCGACCAGCGCGTCGACCATGATCGGCAGCGCGGCGATCGAGTCCGGCGCCAGCGCGCGTGCACGCTCGGCGGATCGCAGTGCGCCGTCGAAGTCGTGCCGGCCGGCGGCGAGCACCGCGGCCTCGACCAGCTCGGCAGGATCCGCGGGACCGCGGTCGAGCGCGCGGTCGAGCACGCCGTCGGCGCGCACGTAGAAACTGGAATCGCCGGTCTCGCGAGCCTTCTGAAGGTACGCGCCGGCGAGCTGCGCCTCGAGCGGCGCGCCGCCGCGCACGGCGGCCTGGAGGCGGGCGATCTCGGCGTCGGTGCCGGCGCCGGTACGGGCGACGCCGTCGAAGGTGGTGGGAACCGCGGCGCGCGGCGCGCGGCCGTCGTCGTTGAGCAGCATCAGGACGACGAGCGTGGATGCGAACGCGAGAAGCGTCGCGATCGCGAGGCGCAGGCGGTTGGGATTCAGGAGATGGGTCATCGGAGATGCCCGGCGCGGGGCCCGCCGAGTATTCGGCGGGCCCCGCAGTCCGGATCAGGGGGTCGGAGGCTGCGGCACGGGGGCGTGCTGCGGCTCGATCCTCTTGATGGTGCTGTTGAACCCGTCCCACGCCGGGGAGACGTACGGGAACTGCGCGCGGAACGGCGCGTCGTTCTGGTCGACTCCGTCGCCGAGCGGGACGTTCTTCGGCGGCGACAGCAGCGCGCCCGCGATCACGCGGAGCTCGATGTCGACCGCGTCGTCGGCGAGCCGGCGGCCGTTCGGGAACCCTGCCACGTCGCCCGCGAGGACGCCGAAGCGGTTCGGGTTCGCCGCCGGTGCCACGCCCAGGTTGAGCTTGAGCGTGTCGGCCGCGGCCGGGTTCTTGCCGATCTGCGTCAGACCGGGCACGCCGGTCAGCAGCGCCTGGACGATGTCGGTGCGGTTCGTCTCCTGGACCCCCAGACCGAAGAGCGCGTTCAGAAGGCGCGCCGGCTCGGGGTTGAGAGCGAACTTGCCGAAGTTCTTCGCATCGTTCGCGGGGGACGTGCGATTGAACTTGTCCTTCTTGCCGATCGGGACGATCACCTCGTTGATCAGCGGGTTGCCGAGCCGCGAGACCTGGACCCACTTGTCACGGCGATGGCCACGGCGGCCGCCGACCGAGTAGCTCCGGCGCTCGGTCGTCGACCAGACGCCGACCACGGAGTTCTTGGCGCTCATGCCCGAGACCTGCTTGCCGTCGCGCGTGACCTCGCGCTCGGGCACCTGCAGGACGAACGACTTGGTGTTGTAGCCCGCGACGTCGTCCTTGCCGCCGCCCTGGTTGCCGAGGCCGATGTTCGGCCGGCCCGGCTTGTCGATGTTGATGCCGTCGAAGATCGCCCCGAGGTCGACGAAGAACGCGTCGTCGGCCGGGGTGACGATGGTCTTGCCGCCGCCCTTAAGAGGAGTGACGCCGCCCGCTTCGACCTGAGCGAAGTTCGGGATCGTCTTGGGCCCGACGTTGTCAGGCACGACCGGCGCGTCGTCGGCGATCTTCCGGGTCTTGATCACCTTGCCGCTCGAGTTGTAATCCTCCTTATAGAGGTCGTACGTCTGGACCAGGTTGAGGTCCGGGTCGTTGATGGAATCGACCGTCGGGGCGGCGTACAGGAACGAGTTCGGGTTGCGGAACCGGGTCTTGAAGTCCCAGCGGTACGCAACGTCCTCGCGGCCGTCGCCCGAGTTGTCGATCTTGACGTAGTACCTCGCGTTCTCGTCCAGCGGGAAGAAGTTCGGGCCGCCGGCCGGGTCCGCGAGCGGGATCCAGTTCGCGACGACCGTCAGGCTGCCCGGTGCGTCCGGGGCCGTGAACGCATAGACGTCGGTGTTGTCGGCCGTCGGATCCTTGAGGATGTTGGGTGCCTCGCGGTGACTCGAGCCGAAGACGCCCGAGACGGCGAACGAGCCCGCGATCAGCGCGGCGGCCGACGCCGCACCGAGGGCTTTGGATCTGCGCATGCGCGCTCCTTGGGAGAGGGGTACTGAACGAACCGATCGCCTCTACGCCCTCCCGTCGCGCCCGGATGACTCATGCCGTCGCAACTGCGAGCCGTTCGCAGCTGATCATCCGTTCGGACGATGCCCGGTTCAGCCCTCCGGTCGATGGCCGCGACCCGGGGGCGGGGGAGCATCGCCCTATGCACCGCCTTCCCCTCGTGTACACCGCTGCCTACGCGGCGTCCGGCGACCAGGCCGTGGCCGAGCAGGTCGCGGAGCGCGTGATGCTCGCGGCGTCGGAGAGCGACGCCGCGACGCTCGCCGAGCGCGCCGTCCTGCTCGCGCTGCGCGCAGCGCCGGCGCGGGCGTTCGCCCCGATGCGCGAGGAGGAGCGCGAGGTCGTCGCGCTCGCCCGCCTCACGGGGGCCACGACCGGGCGGCTGGCGACCGTGCTCGGCATCAGCCAGGAGGAGGTCCGCGCGCGGATGCGCGACGGGCTGCGCGCCGTGCTCAGCCCAGGTGGCGCGCCGCGAACGCCGCGGCCTCGGCACGGTTCCGGATGCGCAGCTTCTCCAGGACGTGCCTGACGTGGGTCTTGACCGTGGGCTCGCTGATGACCAGCCGCTCGGCGATCTCACGGTTGCGAAGGCCCTCGGCCAGCAGCGCCAGCACCTCGCGCTCGCGATCGCTCAGGCGCGCCAGCGGATCCTCGGGCGGCGCCTCGCCGCGCCCCATGTCGGCGAGCATCCGGCTGGCCATCGCGGGCGCGATCCGGGGCTCGCCGCGCGCGACCGCCAGCACCGCCTCGATCAGCTCGGCCGGCGGCACGTCCTTGGTCAGGTAGCCCGCCGCGCCGACGCGCAGCGCGGCGTACAGGTCGGGCTCCTCCTCGGAGACCGTGAGCATCAGCACCTCGGGGCCGCCGTCCTGCTTCCGCAGGCGCGCGCACGCCTCGAGCCCGTCGATCTCCGGCATGTTGAGGTCGAGCAGGACGACGTCCGGCTTGCGCCGCTCGGCGAGCGCGAGCGCCTCGCGGCCGTCGTGCGCGAGGCCCACGATCTCGATCCGCTCGTCGGCGCCCAGCAGCGCAGCCGTCCCCTCGCGCATCAGGCGATGGTCGTCGGCCAGGAGCACGCGAACCGGCATCTCGGACGCGACGGTAGCGTGTGGCCGTGACCTCCGAGATCCCGCTCGACGTGCAGGGCGCGGTCAGCCGCACGGCGCGGGCGCTGGTGAGCGCGGTCACGCTGCCCGAGCTCGCGCAGGACGCGCTCGAGGAGATGCGCGACGCGCTCGGCCTGGCCATCGCCGCGCTCTACGTCCCGCCAGGCGACGGACCCGTCCTGGAGCGCGTCGCGGTGACGGCGAGCGCGCCGGTCCGCGCGAGCGACCGGCTGGTGTTCGACGACGAGGCGTGGCAGCTCGCCGTCCAGGGCGACGCGCCGCTCGTCCTGCACGATCGCGGCGAATGGCTGATGGAGCATCCGTTCTCGCCGCCCGCCGACGCCTGGCTCGTCCTGCCGCTCGGCACCGGCGCCCGCCGGCTCGGCGTGGTCATCGGCGGCGCCGAGGCGCTGCCGGCGGTCGGCTCGGGCGCCGCCGCGGTGCTGCGCCTGCTCGGCGACCTGCTGGGCGCCGGCATCGCCGCCGCCCAGCTCCGGCAGGAGCTCCAGCGCACCGCGCTCGAGCGCGAGCGGATGCGGCTGGCCGCGGAGGTGCACGACGGCCTCGCGCAGGACCTCGCGCTGGCCATGCGCGAGCTCGCGCTGCTCGACTCCGGCGACGAGGCCAGCCGGGAGCGGCTGCGGGCGGCGGTCACCTCGGCCCACGGCACCGTCCGCTCGCGGCTGAAGGGGATGCTCGCCACGCCCGGCCTCGGCGGGCTGCGGCCGGCGCTCGAGGAGCTGTGCACGCGCTTCTCCCACCGTGGCGTGCGGGTCGAGCTGCGCGGCGACGAGCGGTTGCCCGAGCCGGCCCCGGAGGTCGCGGTCGTGGCGCTGCGCGTGCTCTCGGAGGCGCTCACCAACGTCGAGCGCCACGCCGGCGCGGCGCACGCCGTGATCGAGGCGCGGGCGTCGGACGGGCGGCTCGAGCTGGTCGTGTCCGACGACGGCCCCGGGTTCGCGTCCGTCGCCGGGCCGTCGGAGGGGCACTTCGGGCTGCTGCTGATGCGCGAGCGCGCGCACGCCGTGGGGGCCGAGCTCGTGGTGGAGAGCACGCCCGGCCACGGCACGCGAGTAGCGTTGAGCCTGCCGGCATGACCGACCTCGATCAGCACCTCGAAGCGGAGGCCTGCCCGCACCTGGCGGTCTTCCTGCGCAGCGCCGACGAGCTCCCCGGCGTCCTGGTCTCCTTCTATTCGCTCGGGCTCCGCCGCGGCGGCTGGCTGGCCCACCGCGCGCTGCCGGGCGACGGCGACCGCGAGCGCGCGATGCTGACCGACGCGGGGCTGGACGTCGCCGAGCTGGAGGCCGACGGCCGCATGGTCGTGGTGGAGATGGACTACGAGGCGCCGGCCGAGGGGTCGGCCGAGCCGTGGCGCGAGGCGCTCGACGACGCCCTCGAACGCGGCTTCACCGGCCTCTGGTACGGCCGCTCGCCGGTCCCCGCCGAGCACCTCGACGGCATGCTCGCGGTCGAGCGGGAGTGGCACCGGTTCTCGCGCGACCGGCCGGTGGTGACGATCTGCCCGTTCATCGCCGGCGAGGCCGAGCGGGCGGCGGAGATGCACACCGCTGTAGTGAGGAACTAGAGGTCGCGGAAGGTCGCCAGCACGGCCTCGACGATCTGGGGCTCGTGCGGGTAGGCGATCTGCTCGAGCGGCTTCGAGTACGGCATCGGCAGGTCGGCGCCGGTGACGCGTCCGATCGGCGCGTCGAGGTCGTCGAAGGCCTGCTCCTGGATCAGCGCCGCGAGGTTGGCGCCGACCCCGCCGTGCGGCCAGCCCTCCTCTACGATCACCGCGCGGTTGGTCTTGGCCACCGACTCGAGGATGGTGTCTAGGTCGAGCGGGCGCAGCGTGCGCGGATCGATCACCTCGGCCTCGACCTCGTGGTCCTTGGCCAGGATGTCGGCCGCCTTCTGGGCGGTGACCGCCATCCGCGAGATGCCGACGATGGTCACGTCGGATCCCTCGCGCCGGATCGCGGCCTGCCCGAACGGCGTGACGTGGTCTTCGTCCTCGGGCACGTCGCCGCGCTGGCCGTACAGGTACTCGTGCTCGATGAAGACCACCGGGTTGTCGTCGCGGATCGCCGCCTTGAGCAGGCCCTTGGCGTCGGCGGCGGTGGACGGGACGGCGAGCAGCATGCCCGGCACGTGGAGGTACATGGCCTCGAGGCAGTGCGAGTGTGTCGGCCCGAGCTGGTGGCCGGCGCCCTGCGGCATCCGCACCACCATCGGCACCTTCGCCTGGCCGCCGAACATGTAGTGGATCGTGGCCATGTGGTTGACGATCTGGTCCATCGCGAGCAGGGAGAAGTTGATCGTCATCAGCTCCACGACCGGGCGCAGGCCGGTCATGGCCGAGCCGACGCCCATGCCCACGATCGTGTTCTCGGAGATCGGCGTGTCGCGCACGCGCTTCTCGCCGAACTCCTCGAGCAGGCCGACGGTGACCTTGAAGGCGCCGTTGAAGACGCCGATGTCCTCGCCCATCAGGAACACGCGCTCGTCGCGCTGCATCTCCTCGCGCAGGGCCTGGTTGAGCGCCTCCCGGTAGCGGACGACGGGCACTAGGACTCGTCCTCCTCGTCCTGCTCCTCTGCGGCCTCCTCGGCCTCGTCGTCCTCCGCCTGGGCCTCATCGGTCGGCTTCTTCTCGCCGACATCCTCTCGGTTGGCCGCCTCGACCGCCTCGTGGTACGGCTCCAGCGGACCGCGCTCGGCCTCCGCCAGGGACCGCTCGTGCTCGCCGCGGTGCACGCCGGCCGACCGCTCGTCGACCGAGTACCAGCCCTGCACCTGATCACCGAGCACGTAGATGTGGTCGTAGAGCGACTCGGGCGCCGGGAACGCGGCGTCGTCGGCGAACTTGACCGCCTGGTCGACCCGGCCGACCGTCGCCTCGTCGAGCTTCTCCGGCTCGCCCTCCTCGAGCACGCCGTCGCGCAGCAGCCGGTCGGCGAAGGTGTTGATCGGGTCGCGCTTGCGCCACTCGGCGACCTGCTCCTTGGTGCGGTACTCCTCCGGGTCGGCCATCGAGTGGCCGCGGAAGCGATACGTGACGGCCTCCACCAGGATCGGCTGCCGGTCCTCGCGCGCGCGCCGGATCGCCTCGCGCATCGTCGTGTAGGTCTCCAGCACGTCCATGCCGTCGCAGCGCAGCCCCGGGACGCCGAAGCCGTCGCCGCGGCGGTGCAGGTCGGTGACCGCGGAGTGGCGCTCGATCGCCGTGCCCATGCCGAACTGGTTGTTGGTGACCATGAAGACGACCGGCAGCTTCCATAGGGCGGCGAGGTTGAGCGTCTCGCCGAAGGTGCCCTGGTTGGCCGCGCCGTCGCCGAACACGCAGACCGTGACCTCGTCGAGTCCCTGGTAGTCAGACGACAGAGCCATGCCGGCGGCCAGCGGCAGGTTGCCGCCGACGATCCCGTAGCCGCCCATGAAGCGGTTCTCGAGGTCGAACATGTGCATCGAGCCGCCGCGGCCGTGCGACACGCCCTCCTCACGGCCGAACAGCTCGGCCATCACGCGGTCGGGATCCGCTCCGCGGGCCAGCGCGTGGCCGTGCGAGCGGTAGGTCGAGATCAGGTAATCCTCGTCGCGCATCGCCCGGCAGGCGCCGACGATCGTCGCCTCCTCACCGATCGCCAGGTGCAGGAAGCCGCCGACCTTGGCCTTCGCGTACATCTCTCCCGCGCGCTCCTCGAAGCGGCGGATGAGCATCATCGTCTCCAGCCACTCGCGTGCCGCATCGCGGTCGGGAAGGTCCCGCTCTACGCCCGCCTCCTGGGTGACGTCGGCCACGGGCGGGACAGTAGCGAAGGGCGCTATTCCGGCGGGTGGCCGTTCTCGGCGGGCTGGAAGTAGATCAGCCGCTCGATGACGGCGCCGAGCGCCTCCCCGCTGTCCAGCAGCTCGACCAGCTCCGGATCGCGCTTGCCCGCGCCGCGCTCGAGCTCGTCGAGGACCTCGGGATCGCGGGCGATGGCGCGGGCGAGCGCGGGCCACTGCTCGCGCAGCACCAGCCACTTCGCCAGGTGCACGGGCTTGAGGTTCGGGTTCCCGCCGAACATGTGTCTGGCGCGGGCGATCTCGGTCATCAGCTGCGCGTGATTGAAGCTCCGCTTGGCCTCGCGCGGGAGCGTCGGCGGGTTCTCGACGATGAAGGTCTCGACCGCCCGGAACTCGGCGCTGTCCAGGAACGAGCTCGACACGAGGTCTGAGATGAGTTGCGGGTTCGCCGTCTTCGCCACGACCTGCTTCTCGATCTGCTGCGGCGAGAGCTGCTGGCCCTTCAGCTCCTCGATCTCCCGCTTGAGCGCCTTGCGCTTCTTGCGTGCACGCCGCCGGAGCCAGAACGACCAGACGCTCAGAACGATGGCGACGAGGAGCCCCAGGGTCATGAGGTCGTCGGCCGTGCTGGTCTCCTCCGTCTCGAGCCAGGCGGGGTTCGCGATCCCGTACACGATCACCCCGGCCACCCACGCCACGAGCGGCCACCAGCGGAGCCGCTGCACGACGCGCTTGACGCGGCCGGCCCGCGGTGGCTCGGGGGCGGCAGCAGGCTTCACGTGGCGCAGCGACGGCCCGTACTCGCGGATCACGCGCCGCATGTCGTCGGGCACGGGCGGCGGGAGCGCGATCTCGAGCTGGACGATCTTCGCCAGATACCGCCGCCCGATCTCCTCCGGATCGACGGGGATGTCGGAGGGCATCGACTCCGCGTAGCGGGCCCCGGCGGAGCGGGCGATCGGCTCCATGTCCGCGAGCAGGATGGTCACGACGCCGGGCTGGGCGAGCAGCTGGCTCGCGACCTGGCACACGTCGAGCGCACGGTCGGCCCCGCAGCGCTCGAGGTCGTCGACGATGATCACCAGCCTGCCCTTGTGCGTCGCGTGCTGGATCAGGCGGCCGAACTGGTGCTTGACCTCGGTCATCGTGCCGCGCGCCGCCGCCGACTTCGGGTCGTCGAGGAAGCGCGCCGCCTCGCGGCCGCTGGTGAACAGCCGGCGCGCGATGAAGAGCCCGAAGAAGACCGCGCCGAGGACGCCGGCGCCGGAGGCCGCCCGCTCCTCGCCGCCGAAGATCGACGCGGTCCACTCGCCCGGGGCGAGCAGCGCGACGAGCAGACCGGCGAGCCCGCTCACGAGCGCGATCGCCACGGTCTGGCTCGAGCGCTCGCCGGGCCGCAGCATCGCGTTCGGCAGCGGCGACAGCAGGCGCCGCCACCAGTGGCGGTTGCGATCCGCCGCGCGCACGACCGAGGCCGCGAGGGCCGCGCCGAGGTGCGGCGCGTCGTCGTGCTCCCAGGCGTTGAACCAGACGACGAGCCGCGGGTCGTCGCCGCCGCGGTTGCGGACCCGCTGCTCGAGCATCGTCTGCAGCATGCAGCCGAGCGAGCTCTTGCCTCCGCCCCAGGGCGCGCTGACGGCGATGGTCAGCGGCGTCGCCGTCTCGTCGTCGTCGACGATCAGCGCCAGCGCGTTCGCGAACTCGGCAAAGCCGAAGCGATCCAGCGCGGGATCGCCGAGCGGGGCATCGGCAAGCAGCGCCACTCGCCGCCCGCTGGGGGCGTCGACCTCAGGTGTGATGGGTGCGGTGGTCGCCATGACCGCTCCAGGCTGGACGACCATCTCCGGCCCGGCCGCTCATGTCAAGCTCACTGGTGAGTCTCGTAGCGCCGCCAGTGCGCCAGGAACTCCTCGGCCTCCATTCCCGCGAGGTCGGCCTTCAGCGCGCGTGACAGGCGGCCGGTCTGCGCCGGCGTCGTGTCCCAGAACAGCACGACCTCGCCGGAGTCGATCTCGACGACCTCGATGTGGTCGAGCTGCTCGGCGGAGCGCAGCAGCGCCGGCCCGCGGCCGCCGCGGCGGACGATCAGCTCATAGGCCCGGTTGGCCTTCACGCCGGCACCTCGACGACCTCGCCGCCGGCGGTGACGACCGCCGGGACGTCCTGCA
This sequence comes from uncultured Solirubrobacteraceae bacterium, assembly GCA_963835525.1. GTDB lineage: Bacteria > Actinomycetota > Thermoleophilia > Solirubrobacterales > Solirubrobacteraceae > DASSUW01. The sequence continues at coordinate 207,429 of CAWIFM010000003.1, read as the reverse complement.
CGCCGGCGGCGAGCGCCTCGGCGGTGGCCGCCTCGAGCCGCTCCCGCGTGCCGCGCAGCTCGGCGCCCTTGATGACGGCCAGCGGATGCATCTCGCATGCGGCGGCGGCGATCAGCACGTTGTCGCGCTCGGACAGGTCCCGGCCGGCGGCGAAGGCCTGGCGGAAGGCGGCGAGGCTGAAGGCCACCGCGCGGCCGATCTGCTTGGCGTAGGTGGCGGCCAGCATCGCCCACTCGCTGTCGGACGGGAACGGGTCGGGCCACACGAGCGCCTGCAGCCCTTGGGCCCGGGCGGCGCGCTCGATGTCCTCGCGGTAGGCGGCGACCTCCTCGGCGCAGCGGAACGGCCCAGGTTCTCCGAGCCGCACCGGCACCCACTCGGGCACCTCGCCCAGCGCATGGTTCACGCGCTCGGCGGCGAGGTACGCCAGCGGCGAAGAGAGGTCGAAGTAGAACTTAGCCGTGGATGAGCCAACCATCGGCTGCCCGCGCGGCCTCCATCACGGCCTCGGACAGCGTCGGGTGGCCGTGGATGATCCGCGCGACCTCGGGGAAGCCGCCCTCGAGCAGCTTCGCGTTCACGAGCTCCTGGATCAGCTCGGTCGCGCGCGAGCCGATGATGTGCCCGCCGACCATCTCGCCGTACTTCTTGTCGCCGACGATCTTGACCATGCCGGTGCGATCGCCATAGACGGTGCCGCCGCCGACGGCGCCGTACTGGACCTTGCCGATCACGACGTCGAGCCCCTGCTCGCGCGCCTGCTCCTCGGTCAGCCCGAACGAGCCGACGTTGGGCGTGCAGAACGTCGCGCGCGGGATGTCGACGTACTCGATCGGGTGCGTCTCCAGGCCGGCGGCGTCCTCGACGGCGATCACGCCCTCGTCGGAGGCCTTGTGGGCGAGCGCCGGCCCCGGCACGAGGTCGCCGATCGCGTAGACGCCCTTCACCGACGTGCGCAGCGCGCCGTCGACCTCGATCAGGCCCTTGTCGTCGAGCTTCACGCCCGCGTCGTCGAGCCCGAGGCCCTCGATGTCGGGGCCGCGGCCGGCGGCGATGATGAAGTAGTCGACGGCCTCGCTCTGGTCGCCGAACGAGAACGTCACCTTCTCGTCGCCGCCCTGGACGTTCTCCACCATCGTGCCCGTGTGGATCGTCATGTTCTGCTTGGCGAGCGTGCGGCCCGCGACCTTGGAGATGTCGGCGTCCTCGGTCGGCAGCACGCGGTCGAGCGCCTCGAAGAGCAGCACCTCGGTGCCGAGCCGTCCGTACGCGGAGGCGATCTCGGCGCCCGAGGCGCCCGCGCCGACGACGGCGATCCTCTCGGGCAGGTCCTGCAGCGCCCAGGCCTCCTCGGTGCCGATCACGCGGCCGCCGAACTGCGTGCCGGGGATCGGCTTGGGCAGCGAGCCGGTGGCGAGGATCACGCACTTCGTCGCCTCGATCTCGCTGCCGTCGAAGTTCCCGCCGACCTTCACGTTGCCCTCGTCGGTGACCGAGCCGAAGCCCTCGATGTAGTCGATCTTGTTCTTCTTGAAGAGGCCGGAGACGCCGCCCGTCAGCGTCTTGATCACCTTCGCACGGCGCTCCATGACCGCGCCGAAGTCGACGCTCGCGCCGTCGACGGTGATCCCGAAGTCGCCCGCTTCCTCGATCTCGGTGAGGATGTCGGCCGTGCGCAGGACCGCCTTCGCCGGGATGCAGGCGTAGTTCAGGCAGCGGCCGCCGACCGTGTCCTTCTCGATCACGGCGGTCTTCATCCCGAGCTGGGCGGCGCGGATCGCGGCGACGTATCCGCCGGGTCCCGAGCCGATGACGATGCAGTCGTAGGAGGATTCGGGCATGGGCGCCGCAGGCTAGCGAAGGCGCTCTTTCAGCGCGTCCGGGAGCGGCACGGTCTGACCGCTCTCGTAGGCGTCGAGATCGCCGAAGCGCACGCGCTCGATGTGGGTGTGCGCCCAGGTCACGTGCCCGGTCGCTTCGGCATCTGCAGTCGTGCCATCGCGCGCACGAGCTTCCAGAACAGCACGCCCGAGCCGGCGAGGATGGCGAGGCTGTAGACGACGCCGAGCACGTTGCCGGCGAACATCAACGACACGGCGGCGAACACGAGCGTGAGGCCGAGGAAGAACTCGAAGCCGAGCACCGCCCAGTACTGCGCCTTCCACATGCCGGCCGCCGCCAGGAACATCACGGCGGCGAAGATCAGCAGGCCCCGGACGTCGGCACCGTCGTCGAACGCGGCCTGCGCCGCCAGCAGCAGTCCGGCCACGGCGGCCACGACGGTGGCCACGGTGACCGCCCCCGGCCGCTCGCCGCGCTCCAACGGCTCGAGCGAGGCGCGCACTGCGTCGTCGCGCTCACGCGAGCGGGCGTAGCCGCGGCGCATCCGGTCGTCCGGGGCAGCGACGTCCGCGAGCTCGCGCGCGGCGGCCTCGGGGTCGTCCGCCTCCCCGATCGCGCGCACCACGACGATCCCGCTCGCGCCGCGATCGACGACCGCGGAGAGGTTGGCCGCGTCGATGCCGCCGATCGCGAACCACGGCTTGGTCACGGTGCGGGCGGCGTACTCGACGTACTCGAGCCCCGCCGCCGGACGGCCCAGCTTGGTCGGGGTCTCCCACACGGGGCCGATGGCGAGGTAGTCGACGTCCGGGTCCGCCTGGGCGGCGTCGGCCTGGTCCGGCGCGTGCGTGGAGCGGCCGACGATCCGGTCCGTCCCGACGATCGCGCGCGCCTCGGCGGGCGACATGTCGTCCTGGCCGACGTGCACGCCGTCGGCGCCGCACGCCTCCACGAGGTCGGGCCGGTCGTTGAGCACGAAGAGCACACCGAGGTCGCGGAACTCCTGCGCGGCGGCCACGAGGCCCCCGTCGTCGAGCGTCTTGTCGCGCAGCTGCACGATGTCGACGCCGCCGCGCACCGCCGCCTCGAGCCACTCGCGCGGCCGGGCGTCGCACACCAGGTAGAGGCGGGCGCTCGCGAGGCGCTCACGGGGGCTCATCGGGCTACCATGTAAGCACTACGGGAGCCCTCAACTATCGGGCTGAGAGGGCGGCAGTGGGCCGCCGACCGTCGAACCTGATCCGGGTAGTGCCGGCGTAGGGAGGGAATGTCCAGCAGTGACCTCCAGCACGTATGACCTCGCCGTAGCCGGCGGCGGGGCGATCGGCCTCGCCTGCGCCTGGCGCGCGGCCGGCCGCGGGCTGCGCACCATCGTGATCGACGCCGGCGACCCCGGCGCCTGGCAGGTGGCCGCGGGCATGCTCGCCCCGGTGGCCGAGGCGCAGATCGGCGATGCCGCGGCGGTCGAGCTGGGGCTGCGCGCGGCGCGCGGCTTCGGCGCGTTCTGCGCCGAGCTGGGCGAGGACGTCGGCCACCGCACGACGGGGACGCTGCTGGTGGCGCGCGACCGCGACGAGGCCGAGGCGCTGGAGCGCGAGCTCGCCTTCCGGCGCGAGCTCGGCCTGGAGGTCGAGCGGCTGCGGCCGAGCCAGGCGCGCCGCGCCGAGCCGGCGCTGGCGCCCACCGTGCGGCTCGCGCTCGACGTGCCGGGCGACCACTCGGTCGACCCGCGGCGGATGGTCGCCGCTCTGAGGACGGCCTTCGAGCGTGCGGGCGGCGAGTACCGGCGCGGCCGCGTCGTCGCGGCGTTCGACGGCGGCGCCCGTCTCGACAGCGGCGAGGTCGTCCGCGCCGGCCGCGTGCTGATCGCGACCGGCACCGGCCAGGTCGAGGTGCCGGACCCGGTCCCGGTGCGCCCCGTCAAGGGCCAGATCATGCGCCTGCGCGACCCGCGCGGACCCGACCTGATCGAGCGCACGATCCGCGGCCCGCAGGCCTACCTCGTCCCGCGCGGTGACGGGCGGTACGTGCTCGGCGCCACGATGGAGGAGCGCGGCTACGACACCGCCCCCACGGCCGGCGGCGTCTACGAGCTGCTGCGCGACATCAGCGAGGTCGTCCCCGGCGTGCTCGAGCTCGACGTCGAGGAGCTGCGCGCCGGCCTGCGGCCCGCCACGCCCGACAACCTGCCGGCCATCGGGCCGGGCGCGGCCGACGGCCTGCTGTGGGCGACCGGCCACTTCCGCAACGGCATCCTGCTCGCGCCCCTCACCGCCGAGTTGATCGCGGCCGCCGCGTGCGGAGAGCCGCTGCCGGAGTGGGCCGCGCAGGTCGACCCGCGCCGCTTCGCGGGGGTGCCGGCATGAAGGTGCTGCTGAACGGCGAGGCGGCTGAGCTGGACACGGGCGCGACGGTGCAGGCGGCGGTCGACTCGCTCGACCTGCCGGCGGCCGGCCGCGGCGTGGCCGTGGCGGTCGACGCCGAGGTGGTGCCGCGCACGCAGTGGGACACACACGAGCTGTCAGAGGGCGCGCGGGTGGAGGTCCTGCGCGCGATCCAGGGAGGCTGAATGGCGACAACGGACGTATCCGCAGACCCGCTGACCATCGCCGGCACCGAGCTGCGCTCGCGGCTGCTGCTCGGAACCGGCGGCTTCCGCTCGCTCGAGATGCTCGCGGCCGCGATCGAGGCCTCGGGTGCCGAGCTTGTCACCGTCGCGCTGCGGCGCATCGACCCGGGCGCGCGCGGCTCGATCGTCGACGTGCTCGACGACGCGGGCGTGCGCCTGCTGCCCAACACGGCCGGCTGCTTCACGGCGCGCGACGCCGTGCTCACCGCCAAGCTCGCGCGCGAGGCGTTCGAGACCGACTGGGTGAAGCTCGAGGTGATCGGCGACGAGCGCACGCTGCTGCCCGACGCCCCGGCGCTGCTGGAGGCGGCCGAGGAGCTGGTCGACGACGGCTTCACGGTGCTGCCGTACACCAACGACGACCCGATCCTGGCCCGGCGACTGGAGGACGTCGGGTGCGCCGCGGTGATGCCGCTGGGCTCGCCGATCGGCTCCGGCATGGGCCTGCTCAACACGTACAACCTGCGGCTGATCCGCGAGCGCGCCGAGGTGCCGGTGATCCTGGACGCGGGCGTCGGGACTGCCTCGGACGCCGCCCTGGCCATGGAGCTCGGCTACGACGGCGTGCTGTGCGCGAGCGCGATCTCGCGCGCCGAGGACCCGAACGGCATGGCGCGTGCGATCCGGCTCGGCACCGAGGCCGGCCGGCTCGCCTACCGCTCCGGCCGCATCCCGCGCCGCCTCTACGCGCAGGCCTCCACCCCCGAAGAGGGCGTGGCGGAGTTCTGAGCGGGCATCCGTACACGCTGCTGGACGTCTTCACCGACACGCCGCTGGCCGGCAACGGCCTCGCGGTCGTGCACGAAGCCGACGGCGTGAGCGACGAGGTGATGCTGGCCTTCGCCAAGGAGACGCGGCTGGTCGAGACCACGTTCGTGCAGTCCTCGGAGGCCGCCGACTACCGCAACCGGATCTGGACTCCCGCCGAGGAGATCCCGTTCGCCGGCCACCCGTCACTGGGCACCGCCGTGGCGGTGGCGCTGGAGCGCGGCGAGGACGAGGTCGAGTACCACCAGCAGACGCACGCGGGGATCCAGCCGGTGCGGGTGAGCCGCGACGGCGACCGCGCGTACGCATCGATCCTGCAGGAGCCGGCCGAGTTCGGCGAGGAGGTCGATCCGGCCGCGATCCTCGACGCGATCGGGCTCGGTCCCGAGGACGCGCATCCGTCGCTGGCGCCGCAGCACGTCAGCACCGGCCTCGCCACCCTCATCGCGCCGCTGGCGAGCGCAGACGCGGTGAGCCGCGCGCGCAAGGACCAGGCGGCCGTCCACGCCCTCTCCGACGGCACCTTCAACCTCTATCTGTGCGCCATCGGCGGCGACTCGGCGCGGGCGCGGTCTTTCCCGAGCGAGCTGGCAGGCGAGGACCCGGCCACCGGCTCGGCGGCCGGACCGCTGATGGCGTACGCGAACGTGAGGCTGGGCGCGCGACGGCTCGAGGTCACCCAGGGCGTCGAGATGGGCCGGCCGAGCCGGCTTCTGGCCGAGATGGAGGACGGGCGCCCGCGGGTGGGCGGCGACGTCGTCGTGCTCGTCACGGGGACGTTGCGGCTGCCAGCCGGCGCACCTCACGCGAGGTGAAGGTCAGCACCAGCCCGGCCAGCGCGAGAGCGCTGCCGACGGCGAGCACCTCGGCCGCCCCCAGCGCCTCGCCGAGCGGCCCGGCCAGCACATAGCCGATCGGCAGCAGCGCGAGCGAGCCCATCCAGTCGTACGCCGTCACGCGCGAGAGCATGTGCGGCGGCACCCGCTGGGCGAGCGCCGTCTGCCACCAGACGTCGAACAGCGCGATGCCCGTCCCCGCCAGAACGAAGACCGGGAAGAGCACCGCGGCCGGCAGCCCGAGGGCGAACGCGCCGAACGCGGCCGGGAACGGCAGCGCGAGCAGCATCCCGGTGCGCATGGGATGCCGCGGGCGCCAGCGGAAGCCGATCAGGGCGCCCGCGATCGTGCCGGCCCCCATCGCCGAGGTGAGGATGCCGTAGACGGCAGCGGTGTCGTAGCTGTCGATGGAGACGGTGGGGCCGAGCGTCATCCACGGCCCGAAGCAGGTCAGCAGGCCGAACGAGAAGGCCGAGACGATGACCCAGATCCACGTGTGCGAGCGCACCTCCGTCCAGCCCTCGCGCAGCTCGGCGAGCATCGTCGTGCGCAGCGGCGGCTCGCCGCGCTCGCGCGGCCGCAGCCGGATCAGGAAGGCGGCCGACACGAGGAACGTCGCGGCGTCGAACGCGAACGCCCACCCGGCGCCCACGCCCAGCACGAGCGCAGTCGCGAGCGCCGGGCCGGCGAACTCGGCCACCGTCTCGAGCGTCCCGAGCGCGGCGCGGGCGGGCTGGATCTCGGTCTCGGGCACGGTCTGCGGGACGAGGCCCGTGAGCGCGGGCCGGAAGAACGCCTCCGCGGTGCCGAAGCACGCCTCGATCACCGCGATGTGCCAGATCTCGACGGTCCCCGTGAAGATGAGGACGGCGAGCAGGGCGTGCAGGCCGAAGCGGATGAGGTCGGTGGTGACGACCACGAGGTGGCGCGGCAGCCGGTCCGCCCACACGCCGCCGATGAGCAGGAAGCCGACGAGCGGCACCGCGTGGCAGGCGAGCACGATCCCCACGTCGCTCGGCGTGCCGATCTGCGTGACGTAGATCGCGAGCGCCACGAACACCAGCCGGTCGCCGATCGTGCTGGCGCCCTGGCCGAAGAGCAGCAGCTGGAAGTTGCGGTGTCGGAACAGGCTCCGCATCACCCGGCATGATGGCTGCGTGCACGTGGACGAGCTGTTCGACGCCTGGGAGCGCGCCTGGTCGGGCCGCGACCCCGCCGCCTTCGACCCGCTGTGCGCCGAGGAGTTCGCCTACGAGGACCCGCTCACGCCCGAGGCGCTGCACGGGCCGGGCGCGCTGGTCGCCCACGCCAAGGCGCTGTGGCAGGCCTTCCCCGACGCGCGGGTGAACTCCACCGGCGAGCGGCTGACCGACGGCCGCTACGCGTGCGCGCCCTGCAAGGTCCTGGGCACGCACCAGGGCCCGATCGGCGGCCTCACCCCGACCGGCCGCTTCGTCGTCGTCCACGCGATCGTCTACGCCGAGCTGCACGAGGAGAGGCTGCTGCGCGCCCGCGCGTTCTTCGACGTCAACGGCGTCGCCACCGACCTCGGGCTGATGCCCAAGCACGGCACGGTCGGCGAGAAGGCGCTGCTGCTGCTGCGGGGATTCGGCCTGCGGGCCTAGCGTTCGACCGTGAGCGTCCCGGTCATCCCGGGGTGCACCGTGCAGACGTACGGGATCTCGCCCGGCGCGTCGACCGTCGCCGTGAAGGTCTTGCCTTTGCCGAACAGCTCGGACTCGAACTCGCCGCCGTCGGCGACCGCGTTGTGCTCGATCGTGTCCTCGTTGACCCAGCACACCTGCTGGCCGACGCTCGCGGTGGCGTCCTTCGGGTCGAACTTGATGTCGACCATCTTGATCTCCAGGGCGCCGCCCGGGCAGGCCTCGGAGGACGCGCCCTCCTCGCCGCCCCCTCCGTCGTCACCGCCGCAGGCGGCGAGCGCGACCATCAGCACGAGGGGGAGCAGGCGTCGCATGGAAGCGGGCATTCAATCAAGCCAGCGTCACGGCCACCGGCGGATGGTCCGACAGGTGCCCGCGATCGAGCACCTCGCGCCGGCCGGCCGCAGGCCGCCCGTCGCTGAACAGGTGGTCGACGTGGTTGCCGCCGAGGTGCGCCAGGCCGGCGAACGCGGGCGGTCGCCCGAGGTTGACGTCGCCGCCGAAGATCAGCGGGGAGCCCCAGCTGCGCGCCGCCGCGATGGCGGCCTGCGTGTCCGCCAGCGCGAGCTCCTCGGGGTGGCTGTGCGAGTGCACGTTGACCACCCAGCCGTCCGCGAGCCGCACGCCGTGCACCCAGCGTGCCTCCGGCCGGCTGCGCAGCCGCTCGGCGCGGTGCTCGAGGATCTCCGCACCGCGCACGAGGATCGCGTTCGAGCCGCCGCCGTTCGACTTGAGGATGTCCGGGTTGCGCTCCGAGATCCACCGCCGCAGGGGCAGCAGCCAGTTGCGCGAGGTCAGCTGCGTGCGCTGCTGCGCGCCCGCCGTCTCGGCCAGCGGCGGCGGCCACCACGGCGGCACCTCCTGCAGCAGCGCCACGTCCCACTCCCAGCCGGCGAGGGCGGCCGAGAACTCGCCGAGCATGTAGCGGCCGGAGGGCGGGACCGTCCGGCCGTGATAGAGGTTCCAGGTCAGAACCCGCATCGCATCGACCCTATGCACTTCCTCGACGGCACCGAGCTCTCGCCCGGCCAGCTCATCTCACTGCTGGACCGCGCCCTCGCGCTCAAGAGCGCGCCGGCGTCCTCGCGCGCGCTCGAGGGGCGCACGGTGGCCCTGCTGTTCGAGAAGCCGTCGACCCGCACGCGCGTCTCGTTCGAGGCGGGGATCGTGGAGCTCGGCGGCCACCCGATGGTGCTGCGCGCGGGCGAGCTGCAGCTCACGCGCGGCGAGTCGCTGCGCGACACCGCGCTCGTCCTATCGCGCCACGTCGCCGCGATCGGGGTCCGCACCGGGGACGAGGACCAGCTGCGCGGCCTGGCCGAGCACGCCACGGTGCCCGTGGTCAACATGCTCTCGCCGCTTCACCACCCGTGCCAGGCGCTCGCCGACCTGATGACCCTGCGCGAGGCGTTCGGATCGATCGAGGGCCGCGTGCTCACGTACGTCGGCGACGGCAACAACGTGGCGCGCTCGCTCGCGCTCGTCGGCGCCCTGGCCGGCGTAGAGGTGCGCGTCGCCGCGCCCGGCGGCTACCAGCTGGAGGCGGGGTCCGGGGCGAAGCTGTTCGCCGACCCGGCCGAGGCGGTGGCCGGCGCCGACGCCCTCTACACCGACGTCTGGGTGTCGATGAGCGACGACGAGTCGACGGCCGCGCAGCGCCGGGAGGCGCTCGGCCCGTACCGGCTCGACGAGGCGCTGCTCGACCGCGCCGGCCCGCAGGCGATCGCCCTGCACTGCCTGCCCGCGCACCCGGGCGAGGAGATCACGGAGGGCGTGCTCTACGGCGACCGCCAGCGCATCTGGGACCAGGCCGAGAACCGCCGCCACGCGCAGAAGGCGCTCCTTGAGCTGCTCGTTTCGAACTAGGTGGCCGGGGTAGGGCTGACGCCGCATGGTTCAAGGACGGCGCAAACGGCCCCTCAACGCGCTGGTCATCACGCGCGAGCGGATCCAGGAGGTGCTCGACGACGCCGTCGAGCGCGGCCGGATGACCCGCGACGACGCCAGCGACCTGTTCGGCGAGCTCGTCCGGCGCGGCACGGGCGGCATCGCCGCCGGCGCGCGTCGCGTCACCGGACTCGGGCCGGCGTTCCCGATCAGCGACTACGAGGACCTCACCGCGGCGCAGGTGGCCGAGCAGCTCGACGGCCTGTCCGTCGACCAGCTTCGCCAGGTGCGCGACCACGAGCGCCGCAACGCGAACCGCAAGACGGTGCTGGCGGCGGTCGAGCGCAAGCTACCGTAGACGGGTGCCCAGCACCGCTTCCCAGGTCCGCCCCTCGCGCGGCGACGAGCTCGAGCTGACGATCGACACCCTCGCCCACGGCGGCAACGGCGTCGCCCGGCTCGAAGGCTACGTCGTGTTCGTCGCCGGAGCCGTCCCCGGCGACCGCGTCCGCGCCGTCGTCGGCAAGTCCAAGCGCGCCTACGCCGAGGCGCGGGCGGTCGAGATCCTCGAGCCCTCGCCGGACCGCATCGCGCCCGTCGCCGATCACCCCGGCGCGCCGTGGCAGGTGCTGCCCTACGAGCGCCAGCTCGAGGTCAAGGCGAGCCAGGTGCGGGAGGCGCTGGAGCGGATCGGCAAGCTCTCGGGCTTCGAGCTGGAGCCGATCGTGCCCGCCGTCGAGCAGTGGCGCTACCGCAACAAGCTCGAGTACTCGTTCGGCACCGGCGAGGGCGGCGAGCTGGTGCTCGGCTTCCACGCTCCCGGGCGCTGGGACGAGATCGTGCCGATGGACGACTGCCTGCTCGCCTCCGAGCGCTCGAACGAGCTGCGCGAGCAGGTGCTGGCCTGGGCGCGCGCCGAGGGCCTGGGCGCCTGGGACCGGCGCGAGCAGCGCGGCCTGCTGCGCAACCTCGTCATCCGCGAGGGCAGGCGCACCGGCGAGCTGCAGGTGCGGCTCGTCACCTCACCGGGCCAGATCGACACCGACTCGCTGATCGAGGCGGTGCGCTGCGACGGGCTGTTCTGGACCCGGCAGGAGGCGATGGGCGAGACCACGGCGGGCGGCGAGACCGTGCTGCTGAACGGCACGCCCCAGCTGCGCGAGCGCATCCGCGGGCTCGACTTCCTGGTCAGCCCGGAGGCCTTCTTCCAGACCAACACCGAGATGGCCGAGCAGCTCTACGAGATCGCCGCGGAGTTCGCCCAGCTGCGCGGCCACGAGCGCGTCTTCGACCTCTATTGCGGCATCGGGACCATCGGCCTCACGCTGGCCGCCCGCGCCCGTGAGGTGGTCGGCGTCGAGATCGTCGAGCCGGCGGTGGCCGACGCGATCGAGAACGCCCGCCTCAACGACGTCCTCAACGCCCGCTTCTACGCGGGTGACATCCGGCTCGCGATGCGGGATCTCGTGGAGGAGGCCGGCAGGCCGGACGTCGCGGTCGTCGACCCGCCGCGCGCAGGCCTGTCGCAGAAGGTCGTGCGCCGCATCCTCGAGGCGCAGCCGTCGCGCATCGTCTACGTTTCCTGCAACCCGACCACGCTGGCGCCGAACGCCGCCCAGATGGTCGAGGCGGGCTACCGGCTCGCGCGCGTCCGTCCCGTGGACATGTTCCCGCAGACCCCGCACATCGAGTCCGTGGCGCTGCTCGAACGGGCCTAGGCGGCTTGCGCGAACGTCGGCTCGCCGAAGGCGGCGAGGGCGCGGGCGACCTGCTCGTATGCCTGGACACTGACGGCCATGCCGCAGTGCGAGGCGTGGATCTCGACGAGCTCGTCGGCGGCGCCGTCGAGGCAGGCGCGCCAGTCGACGATGCCGTCGGAGCGCGAGTAGACGGAGATGTAGCGGACGTCCAGCGGGAAGTCCTGCAGGAGGCCGGCGCGGAACGGCTCGCAGCACGCGCCGCGCAGGCAGCTCATGCTGAACAGCCCGGGCACGCGACCGGTCCCGAGCGCCCCGACGACGCCGACCTGGAGCAGCACGAGCGGGTGCACGCGGAGCTGGCCGACGGTCGGCGCCCCGAGCCCGACGATGCCGGAGACGAGGTCGGGCCGCCGCGTCGCCACCACGCGCGCCAGGACGCCGCCGCGGCTCTGGCCGACGATCGCCACCCTGGAGCCGGTGCGCTCGGCGAGCGCCTCGAGCCGCTCCTCTATCCGCTCGCAGGCGTCCTGCGAGCAGCCGACGTTGGCCCGGATGCCCGCTCGGTGCGTCCGGTAGCCGTTCGCGCGCAGCCACCTCGCCATCGTGGCCAGCGAACCGTCGCCCGCCATGAAGCCGGGGACGAGCAGGACAGGCCGGCCTTCGCCGGGCGCCACTCCGACGCCGCGCCAGACCGGGCTGCGCAGGAGCTGGGCCGCCTCGAACCCGAAGCGGGACTCGCGCCAGAGCGGCGGGACGTGCATTCACTCGTATTACCCGTTCAACCGGACGTCGGCAACGGCCGATCGGGGAGGGTTCGCGCCGCGCTAGCATCGCGGCCGATGCGAGCCGCGACGATTCGTGACGGCCAGATCGCCGTCGAAGAGCATCCGGACCCGACGCCGCAGAACGGCGACCTGCTCGTGCGCGTGCGTGCCGCCGGGCTCAACGGCGCCGACATGATGCAGCTTGCAGGCCGCTATCCCGCGCCGCCCGGCGCCCCGCAGGACATCCCGGGGCTGGAGCTGGCGGGCGAGGTGGTCGCGACCGGCGACGGGGTCGAGCGCTTCGAGCCGGGCGACAGCGTGATGTCGATCGTGGCCGGCGGCGGGCAGGCCGAGCTGGCGCTGGTCAACGAGCGGATCGCGATGCCGGTTCCCGACGAGCTCGACTGGATCGCGGCCGGTGGCACGCCAGAGGTCTTCTTCACCGCCCACGACGCCCTGCTCACGCAGGCGGAGCTGACGGTCGGCGAGCGGCTGCTCGTCCACGGCGCGGCCGGAGGCGTCGGCATGGCCGCCGTCCAGCTCGGCACGATGGCCGGCGCGCGCGTGACGGCGACGGTGCGCAATGAGGGCTGCCGCGAGCAGGTGACCGCGCTCGGCGTGAACGCGATCGCGCCCGACGAGTTCGTCGAGGCCGGGCCGTTCGACGTCATCCTCGAGCTGGTCGGCGCCCCGAACTGGCCGGGCAACCTCGAGGCGCTCGCCATGCGCGGCCGGATCGTGGTGATCGGCGTCGGCGCCGGAGCCAAGACCGAGCTCGACCTGCGCGCCCTCATGTTCAAGCGGGCACGGATCATGGCATCCACCATGCGTGCGCGGCCGCTCGAGGAGAAGGCGATCGCCACGCGGCTGGTCGAGAAGGCCGTGCTGCCCGGCTTCGTCTCCGGCGACCTCTCCGTGCCGGTCGCCGCCACCTTCCCGCTGGACGACGTCGCCGCCGCCTACGAGCGCTTCAAGGCGGGCGGCAAGCTCGGCAAGATCGTGCTCGAGATGTGAGCCAGCTTGTCGGGGTTGGTGACGCCGCGGATGGCCCGCACGGCGTCGCCTGAGAACTCGAACGCCCACACCGCCACCAGTTCGCCTCCGTCGAAGGCGAGCAGGCCCGGGGCGCCGTTGACCTCGGCGAGCTGCGCCGTCGCGCCGCGGCGGCGGCCCACGCGCGCGAACCCGGTCAGGAGGCGCGCCACCGCCTCGGCGCCGGCCACCATGCGGCCCACGGCCGGCGCCTTGCCGCCGCCGTCGCCGTAGAACTCGGCGTCGGCCGCCAGCATCTCGACGAGCGGCTCCGTCTCGCCCTCGTTGAGCGCCTTCACGAAGCGCCGCACCAGCTCCTCGCGCTGCTCGCGCGACGGCTCGAAGCGCGGCTTGCGCTCGTCGACGTGACGGCGCGCCCGGGTCGCCAGCTGGCGGCAGTTGTCCTCGCTCTTGCCGACGATCTCGGCGATCTCGTCGTAGCCGTAGTCGAACGCCTCGCGCAGGACGAACACCGCGCGCTCGACCGGGGTCAGGCTCTCGAGCAGCACGAGCACGGCCATCGACAGCGACTCGGCGCGGACGGCGGCGTCGGGCGCGGGGTCGGCGAGCACCGGCTCGGGCAGCCAGGTGCCGGTGTACTGCTCGCGCCGCACGCGCGCCGAGCGCAGGTGGTCGATCGCCAGCCGGGTGACGACGGTGCTCAGCCAGGCCTTGGGCGACTCGATCTCGCCGGCCTCGTGGAGGCGGATGAACGCCTCCTGGACGATGTCCTCGGCCTCGCTGAAGCTGCCGACCATGCGGTAGGCGATCGACACCATCAGCGGCCGGAGCTCCTCGGCTGTCACAGCCACTGCACCTGCCTCGTCTTCGACTGCATGAACAGCCTACGCATCTTCCTCGCCGGCGCCACGGGCGCCCTGGGCAGCCGTCTGACACCGCAGCTCGTGGAGCGCGGCCACCACGTCATCGGGACCACCCGCTCGAACCCCGACCGCGTGCGCCAGCTGGGCGCCGAGCCCGTCGTGCTCGATCCGCTCGACGCCGCCGCCGTGCGCGAGGCCGTCCTCGCCGCCCGGCCCGACGTCATCGTCCACCAGCTCACCGCCCTGTCGAACCTCAAGTTCGGCCGCAGCTTCGACAAGACGTTCGCCATGACCAACCGGCTCCGCACGGAGGGCACCGATCACCTGCTGGCCGCCGCGCGCGAGGCCGGCGTGACGCGGCTCGTGTGGCAGAGCTACGCGGGCTGGCCGTACGCGCGCGAGGGCGACGCGGTCAAGGCGGAGGACGCGCCGCTCGACAGCGACCCGCCCTCCGACGTGCGTGAGACGCTCGCCGCCATCAAGCACCTCGAGGCGGTCGTCACCGAGGCCGGCGGCACCGTCCTGCGCTACGGCGGCTTCTACGGGCCGGGAACCTCGCTGACGCAGAACGGAGAGCACGCCGAGCTGCTCCGAAAGCGGCGGTTCCCGGTCGGCGGGAACGGCGCCGGCATCTGGTCGCTGGTGCACATCGACGATGCGGCCGCCGCCACCGTCGCCGCCATCGAGAGCGGCACGCCGGGCATCTTCAACGTCGTCGACGACGAGCCGGCCCCGGCCTCCGAGCTCGTGCCCGGCCTCGCCGCCGCCGTCGGCGCCCCGCCCCCGCGCCGGCTCCCCGGCTGGCTCGTGAAGCTGCTGGCCGGCGCGCAGATGCACTCGATGATGACCCGCACGCGCGGCGCCTCGAACGCCAAGGCCAAGCGCGAGCTCGGCTGGGTCCCGCGCCACTCGTGGCGGACCCTCTAATAGGGCGGGAAGTCCGAGTACCAGTCGCCGAGCACGCGGAAGGCCTTCCAGAACGCGCGCTTGGCGTGCTCCTCGTCCAGCGCCTCGTCGATGCTCGGCGTGTACAGCGCGTCGATCGACGGCGTCAGCGACTGGATCTCCCCCGGCGTCGCGAGCACCTCGCGCGCCAGGGGGAGCTGGAGCTCGTTGAGCACCTCGAGCGACTCCGGCCCCATGACCACGACCAGCTTGGGCTGGACGATGGCGATCTCCTCGACCAGCCGCGCGACACACTCCGGCGCGGCGAGCGCCGTGTCCGGCACCGGGCACTTGACGCACAGCGTCCCGTAGACCGCGAGCGGATCGATGTCGAGCCTTTTGAGCGACTTCATCAGCGCCGTGCCCGCGCGGCCGTAGAAGGCGACCCCCTCCTCGATCTCCGCCGGCTTCGGGTGGTGCTTGAGCATGAAGATGTCGGCCTGCGGGTGGCCGGAGCCGAGCACGGGCATGAGGCTCCCGCGCGGACAGCGGTCGCAGGACTGCAGTTCTCGGGTGAAGTGGTTGAGCTCGCGGATGGCGCGCTCGAGGTACTTCTCGCGGATCTCGTCGTCGGTGGCGGGCATCCCGCCGACCGATTTAGCCGACTGGGCGTTTTCTCCTTGCCCCTGCATCGGTCATTGCGCGTCGCGGCCCGCGACCGCGCGCCTGACTCGCCGTCGCCGGCTGGCCCGGCGCGCCGCCGGCGGGGTCGCGCGCGTCTCGAGGAACTTGAGGGCCTGCACCTGGGCGTAGCGCAGCGAGGAGGGCCGCCCGAGGATGTCCGCGTCGCGCAGCGACTCGAGGAACTCCTCGGGCCCGTCGAAGTCGCGCATCCGGATCCGCACGGCCCCCAGGCCCTGCGCCACGTGGGCGTCGCTGCCCGCGCCGCCGGGGATGCGGTACTTGCCCGCGAAGCGCACCGCCTCCTCGTTCCACGCGGCGATCGCGATCCGCGGGTTGAAGACCTCGATCGCGTCGACCTGGTCGACCACCCGCAGCAGGTGCTCGTAGTCGGGCACGCTGTGCAGCCGGTCGAAGGGGTGCGGGACGTAGACGAGGCCGCCCTGGCGCTTGATCTCCGCGATCGTCTCCTCCAGGCTCATGCCGCGCGGGATCTTCTCCTCGATGAAGAGGCCGATCACCTCGCCCTGGTCCTTGGTCTTGACCTCCTCGCCGACGATCACCTTGACGCCGAACTCGGCGGCCTTCTCGCGCGCCTCGTGCGCCCCGGAGATCTCGTTGTGGTCGGTCACCGCGATCGCGCCGAGGCCGCGCTCGGCGGCGGTGGCGAGCAGTACCTCCACGGGCGTCACGCAGTCGCTCGAGTGGTCGGTGTGCATGTGGATGTCGACGTCGATCATGGGCCGCTTGGCGAGCCGCTCGCGGACCTCGGGCTTGAGCCCGATCGCCGGGCGCCGGATGGCGGCGAGCTCCTCGTAGATGGCCTCCGCCTCGTCGGCCACGCGACTCCACGAGAGGTCCGGGCGCGGCTCCCGCAGCCGCTCGACCAGCGCCGGCTCGCGGATCGCGCGCTCGAGCTGGCCGGCGAGCACGTCGACGTCCCCGGGCTCGAACAGCAGGCCGTCCCCGACCACCTCCTCGTAGGCGGGCAGCCGCGCGGCGATCGGCACGGCCCCGGCGCCCAGCGCGCGCACCAGCAGCCCGGGGGCGGGCGCCTGCCCGAGGCTGGCCGCGACGACGACGTCGGCGTTGGCCAGCACCTCGTTCTCGGTGGTGTCGTCGGCGCTCAGGAGCGTGAGGCGGTCCCGGAGGCGGCTGCGCAGCGCCCCGGTGGGGGCCGCGCCGGTGGGCGAGAAAACCGTCGCCTGCCAGTCGAGCTCCTCTGGGAGTCGTCTCAATGCGCGCAGGAAAAGTCGTAATGCCTGGCGCTCCTCCTGCGCGCAGAAGGCCAGTCGCAGCGGACCGTCGTAGGGCGGGCGCTCGACCTGCGCGGCGCCCGGCCTGAGCAGGCGGTAGCTCGCCGGGAAGAAGTGCTCCATCACCGCGCGCGTCGCCTGGAACGACGCGGTGCGGGCGTCGAGGCGGCCGAAGAACAGCTCCACGAAGCGCCGCGCGACCTGGGTGGAGAGGACGCGCTCGGTCGGCGCGTGGAACGAGCCGACGTTCAGCGCCCGGCTGTGCCGCAGCGCGACCGAGCTCGCGCTCGGCGCGAACGGCTCGTGAACGTGTACGAAGTCCAGCGGCGCGAGCGCCAGCACCTCCTCGATCGTCCGCGCGATGTCCACGGGCGGCGACGGCGCGCCGCCGCGCCGCCGCTGCAGCGGCAGCAGCTCGCCGACCCCGAGCACCCGCACGGCGCCGTCGGGATCGAACAGGGCCTCAGGCCGCTCGCGCGCCGACCGGATCAGCTTCCGCGACTCGCGGACGAGCTGCGGCGACCGCGACGGCGCGAGCACGAGCAGCCG
Organism: uncultured Solirubrobacteraceae bacterium; assembly: GCA_963835525.1. Classification (GTDB taxonomy): domain Bacteria; phylum Actinomycetota; class Thermoleophilia; order Solirubrobacterales; family Solirubrobacteraceae; genus DASSUW01. The sequence goes on along the minus strand of CAWIFM010000003.1, from coordinate 190,112 downwards.
GTGCCCCCGCTCCGCCAGCTCCTGCGCCAGCCCACCGGCGAACGCGTTGACCTCGTGCTCGTCCTCCCACGGGTGGGGGGTGACTTGGGCGATCGAGAACCGCTCGGGCACCGCGCGGAGCTTAGTGGGCCGCCCGTAGGCGGCCCATGTAACGTCGTCCGGCTGTCCGAGCTTGCGAGGACGGAGAGGACGAAACCCGTTCTCAGTCGACGACGGCCGACTTCTCCTCGGCCGCCTTCTCGGCGGCGGCCCGGGCGGCCTCGGCCGCGGCGCGGGTCCGGGAGTGGACGGAGATGAACTCCTCGGTCGCCTCGCGCGCGAGGTGGTCCGGGCGCTGCGAGTAGGGCGACTTCATGAGGTACGACGACGGCCCGTCCAGCTGGCCGCCGAGGCCGTGGTTGAGCCCCAGCTTGCAGCACCGCACCGCGTCGATGACGATGCCGGCCGAGTTCGGCGAGTCCCAGACCTCGAGCTTGAGCTCGGCGGTCAGCGGCACGTCGCCGAAGGCCTGGCCCTCGAGCCGGATGTGGGCCCACTTGCGGTCCGTGAGCCACGGCACGTAGTCCGACGGGCCGACGTGCACGTTCTCGGGCTCCAACTCGTCCTCGAGGATCGAGGTGACCGCGTTGGTCTTGGAGATCTTCTTGGACTCCAGCCGCTCGCGCTCGAGCATGTTGTAGAAGTCCATGTTGCCGCCCACGTTGAGCTGCGAGGTGCGCTCCAGCTTCACGCCGCGGTCGCCGAACAGGCGGGCGAGCGTGCGGTGGACGATCGTGGCGCCGACCTGCGACTTGATGTCGTCGCCGATGATCGGCAGGCCGGCCTTCACGAAGCGCCGGTTCCAGTAGTCCTCCCGCGCGATGAAGACCGGGATGCAGTTCACCATCGCGCAGCCGGCCTCGAGGATCTGCTCGACGTACCACTTGGTCGCCTGCTCGGAGCCGACCGGCAGGTAGGAGACGACGACGTCGGTCTTCGTGTCCTTCAGGACCTGCGCGATGTCGACCGTCGAGCCCTCGGCCTTGGTGATCTTCTCCTTGAGGTACTTGCCCAGGCCGTCGTGGGTCATGCCGCGCTGGACCGGGATGCCCAGGTGCGGGACGTCCTCCTTGACGAACTTGATCGTGTTGTTCTGACCGGCCCAGATCGCCTCCGAGAGGTCCTTGCCGACCTTCTCGGAGTCGATGTCGAACGCGGCCGAGAACTCGATGTCGCGGATGTGGTAGCCGCCGAGGTCGACGTGCATCAGCCCGGGCACGCGCTCGTTCGGGTCGGCGTCCTTGTAGTACTGGACGCCCTGCACGAAGGCATTGGCGCAGTTGCCCACGCCGATGATCGCCACCCGCACCTTCTCGTTCTGGTAGCGGCTGCCGCCGTTGGTCGAAGGCTGGGGACGGATGTTCTCGGTCAAGTGACCCTCCGGATCGGTTCTGCCTACTTCAACCCCCGCGACCGCGGGGCGTTACAAGTCTGCTGCCGGCCGTGTCAGCTCACGCCGCACGTGCCAGATGCGCTGGAAGACCGTGATGGTCGACAGGCCGGCGAGCACGTAGACGGCAGGTGCGAGCGCGCCCAGGTCCGCGAACACGAGTCCCGCGGACAGGATCACGACGCGCACCGTGCGGTCCGCGATGCCGACCTTGCACTCCACGCCGAGCGCTTCGGCGCGGGCACGAGTGTAGGAGACCATCAGCGAGGCCAGTACCGCGAGTACGACGGCCGCGACCGCCAGATCGTCGCCCTCGCGCGAGAAATGGGCCGCGACGGCGCACAGCACGACGCCCTCCTCGATGCGGTCGAGCGTCGAGTCGAGGAACGCCCCGAACGGGCTGCCCTTGCCCGACATCCGCGAGTAGCGGCCGTCGAGCGTGTCGCAGACCGAGCCCACGATGAAGGCGATGCCGCCGACCAGGAACAGCTCCTCCCAGACCAGCCCGGCGGCGACCAGGCAGAGGAAGAAGCCCGTGAGCGAGATGGCGTTCGGCGTGAGGCGCGACTCGATCAGGCGGTTGCGCATCAGCGTCTGGTACTCCCGCGCCGTCGGGCGTGGCGGGCGCTCGACCGTCATGGCGCGAAGACTATGGCAGTGCAGGCGCGCGCGGCGGGACGTTCCACGCCCACACCTCGGGGCGCGCCCGGGCGAAGACACCGTGCGCGCAGAGCGCGGCGGCGAGCGCCACGACGGCGCCGAGGAAGCCGTCCAGCCACCAGTGGTTGGCCGTGGCCACGACCACGAAGGTCACGACCGGCGCGTACGCCCACCACAGCACCTGCGCCCAGCGGCGGCGGACGATGTGGGCCATCGTCGCGCCCAGCATCAGCGCGAAGGCGACGTGCATCGACGGGATCGCCGCGAACGGGTTGAAGAGCAGGTCGGCCGAGCCGGAGTCGGCGTTCACGCCGGTGAAGGCCGCCACCGAGTCGCTGAAGCCCCACTCGGGCATGAACCGCGGCGGCGCGGTCGGCACGGCGACATAGCCGATGAGCGCGATCCCCATCGCGACCATGAACATGTTGCGCACGAAGTAGAAGCGCTCGTTGCGGCGCAGGTAGATCCAGGCGAGCGTGAGCGTGGTGATCACGAAGTGCGAGTTCACGTACATCCAGCTCGCGCCGTCGATCACGAAGGCATGGCTCGCGGCCCAGGCGTGCACGGCGGGTTCGAAGAACAGCCCGAGGTCCTGCTCGATGTGGATCACCGAGCGCGCGTTGTCGAACGCCTCGGCGGCGCGGGAGTCCACCAGCCCGCGGGCGATCCGGTAGAGCCAGTAGGCGCCACAGAACAGGACGATCTGGCGCAGCAGATCGACCCAGCCGTTGGGCAGCAGGCGACGGGACACGAACCCGAGATGTTAAGGGGGCGGTAGGCGGCCGCCAGGGCGGCTAACCCCCCGCGAGAGCGTTCTTGCAGTCGGGCCCGTCGGCCATCGGGAAGCCGGCGTGGACGCGGACCCGCTCGCCGCCGACTGGCGTCACGCGCGTCCAGCCTCCGGGAGCGCGACTAACACACGCGCCCTCCGAGTTCCACCAGCGCGTGTAGCGCTGGCGCACGACGGTCGGGCCGCCGGCCTCGACCTCGAAGCCGGCGGGGTCGACGGCCGTGACGCGCGCCCCGTTGGACGCGGGCGGCGCCGCGTCGCGGACCTCCCAGATCTTCCAGTCGGCCGACTCGTGTGCGAGCCGCAGGTACGGCAGCCCGCGCTCGAGCAGCCGGGCCTCGGCCTCGGCCGAGTAGTCGAGCGGCGCGTCCGGCAAGGCCACCCAGCGCACCGCGGAATCGTGCAGCCAGCGGTGGTAGCGCTCCGGCGTCAGCGGCCGGCCGTCGTAGAAGAGCGGGTTGGCCTTCTCGTCGAGCTGGCGCTCCCAGCCGCGCGCCAGTGGAACGGCGGTCGCGAGGTGGGCGGCCTCCCAGTGGTTGTGCGTGAACGCCACTTCGACGCGCTCGCCCGGCCGCACGGCGCCGTCCAGGAACGCGCGCGGGTCGGCGAAGAACGCCTCCTCGGTCGACGGGTCGCCGTGCGCCTCGGCCACGGCGCGCACGGCGGGCAGCCACTGCAGGTACACGAGCGCGACCAGGACGGCGGCGATCGCGATGCGCGGGGCGCCGGCGCGCGGAGCCAGCAGCAGCAGCGGCGGCCCGAGGAGCACGGGCAGGCGCAGCGCGTTCTGGCCGAAGACGTTCGGGATCGCGAACGCCGCGACCAGCACGACGAGGTAGAGGATCACGCCGGCCCGCAGCGCCCGCCGGCCGGGCGCCAGCAGCGCCGCGCCGACCACCGACACCGCGAGCATCGGCCAGAAGGCGGTGGCCACGAAGCGGTCGTCGCCGCCCTCCGGGAACAGCAGCGCCATCCCCGTCCCGCCGACGGCCACGGGCAGCACCAGCGTCGCGGCGAGCCCGAGCGCGTCGCGCCCGCTGCCGGCCGCGCGCGCCGCCGCGGCGAGCGCCAGGAAGGCGCCGGCGACGGGGCTGGCCAGCACGCAGGCGAGCGCCAGCACGGCGGCCAGGGCGCGCCAGGCGACGGTGGGCCGCTCGGCGCACAGCCACGCCGCCACCGCGAGCGCGATGCCGAGCGTGAACGGCATCCGGCCGATCACGACGTTGCTGAGCACGCCGGCGGCGAACAACCATGTAGCGGCGGTCGCCGCGCCCGGCGAGGGCGCGGCCTCGCGCGCCAGCGGCACGAACGCGGCGGTGGCCGCGACCGCGCCGAGCGCGCCCACCCACGCCGGCCCGGGCCACGCGGCGAGCGGCGCGAACAGCATCGAGTAGCCGAGCACGTGATGGCCGCCGTACCACTGGGCGTTCCAGACGGTCATCCCCTGGCTGTCGAACAGCCACGCCCGGAAGGCGTGGGCGGCCATGTCGGCCGTCGCCGGCTGGATCAGCAGGTAGGCGAGGCCGGCCAGCGCGGCGCCCACGACAGGGGCCATCGGATGCGCGAGGGGACGACGCAAGTCGTCCCCGATGCTACGGCCGCTACTTGCGGGAGCCGAAGTCAGCAGTGATCAGGCAGGCGCGGTCGCCGCGGAGATCGCCGATCCGCTTGCCGAGGCCGACCCTCCGGTAGCTCGACGACAGCAGGACCGCGCGATGGCCGGGCGAGTTCATCCACATCCGGACGATCCGCCGGGCCGCCTTCGGCCCGCAGCCGCCGAGCATGGCCAGCGTCTCGCCGAGCGCCTTGTGCTTCGCGTAGCGCCGCACGCGCTGGTCGAACGGACCGCCGTCGCGCGACTCGTGCGCGAAGTAGTCGGCGTCGAGCATCTCCCACGAGTGGAAGTCGGCGGCGCGCGCCAACCGGCTGCTCGAGCGCAGCTTCGACAGGCCGTGCTTCGATCGCTGGCGGTTGATGGCGCGCACGATGGCGCGCTCACGCCCGTCCAGCGAAGGCGTTGCGTCGGCGCTGCTGATGAGTGGTGATGCGAACAACGGTGCGAGCAGGCAGCCCGCGGCAAGCATCGTCAGTGCGACGGTGCGCATGGAAGTCCCCCAAACGATCCGAGACTCCCCCGAGCCCCGGGTCGAAAGTTCTCCGAGCCAGTCCGTGTGGGTCCTGTACTGCCGGAATGCAGTCCGTCGCGGCCGTCGACCCTACAAGGCCCAACGGCACAATTTGTGCAGGACTTGAGTCAAATCACCCGAAGAGGGGACGCTTTCTTGTCAGGTCCCTGACAACTGCAGGTAATCCTCCACGATTTGCAGGATTTCTGGTCGGTCAAGCCACGGCCAATGGCCCGCCTCGGGCACCCGCTCGACCTTCGTTTCACCCCCCAGCGCGGCCGCGATCCGGTCCGCCCATGCGGGTCCCAGATAGCGGTCGCGCTCGCCCCACAGCACGAGCGCCGGCGCCGTGACCTCGTCCAGCGCCGCCACGTTCTCGTGCGCCGAGCGGTAGAGCCTGAGGATCGCCCGCTGGGTCCCGTGGTCGAAGTGGCGCAGGATCTGGTCGGCGTGCTCGGCCGAGAGCCCGCCGACCCGGCGCAGCATCGTGCGGCCCGTGAAGCCCATGGCCAGCTCGCCCACCACCGGCGTGCGCCAGGCGCGGGGAACCCATCCCCACCCGCCCCAGCGGTGGCCGGGGAGCAGTGGCAGCGTGTCGATCGCCACCAGCCGCTCGATCCGCGGCCCGAGCGTGAGCGCCACCCCGCCCCAGTCGTGCGCCACCACGCTGACGCGATCGATGCCGAGGTGGTCGAGGAAGGCGGGCAGGAAGGCCGCGTAGGCCTCGAGCGAATACGGCCAGGCGGCGCTCTTGCCCGACCGGCCGAAGCCCGGCAGGTCGACCGCGATCCCGCCCGTGCGCTCGAGGAAAGGCGTCCACAGCTCCGCCGAGTCCGGCACGCCGTGCACGTAGAGCAGCGGCTCGTCGCCTTCCTGGAGCCAGCTGACGAGCGTGCCGTCGATCACCGCCTCGTGCCGCATCTTCACCAACTCTTTCCCATCCGCTCCCCGGACGCTTCCCCGCCGCCTCATAGCGTCGCCACCGTCAACTGAAGGAGGACATGTGAGCGTCTTCTCGGCAATCCAACCCGCGGCTCGAGCCAGCTCGAGCAGCACGCGCACCCGGACCCGCACCCGCGGCCGCACGCGCACCGGCACCAACACGAACACCCACCGCCGTCGCCGCCGCCGCCGGGGCCGCCGGGGTCGCGGGTAGATCGATGATCGCCCACGCCCCCGCGCTTCCCGCGCGCGAGGTCGTGCGGCGCTTCTGGCCCGACGCCCGCCCGTTCCGTCGTTGGCTGCCCCTGGCGCTGGCGCTGATCGCGGCGGGCGTCGCGGTCGAGACCGCGGAGATCTTCCTCTTCAAGGTCGTCGTCGACGAGGTGCTCGTGCCCGGCGACCTCGGGCCGCTCCCGTGGATCGCCGCCGCCTGCGTCGGCCTGCTGCTCCTCGGCGCCGCGATCGCCCTCGCCGACGACCTGCTCAACACGTGGCTCGGCGAGCGCTTCCTGCTCGCCATGCGCACGCGCGTGTTCGGGCACCTGCTGACGCTCTCGCCCGACGCGCTCGACCGGCGCCGGCTCGGCGACGTCCTCACGCGCCTGGGCGGCGACGTGGCGGCGATCGAGAGCTTCGTGCTGTCGGGCGTCGCGAGCGCCTTCGCGGCGGTCCTCCAGATCGCCTTCTTCGTCGGCGCGCTGTTCTACCTGCAGTGGGACCTCGCGCTGGTCTCGCTGATCGTGGCGCCGCTCTTCTTCGTGGTGGCGCGACGCTTCTCCGGCCTGATCAAGCGCGCCTCGCGCGAGAAGCGCCGGCGCTCCGGCTCGCTCGGCGCGGTCGCCGAGCAGACGCTGGGCAACGTCGCGCTCGTGCAGGCCTCGCGGCGCGAGGGCGCCGAGCTCGACCGCTACCACCGCGAGGGCGAGGGCGTGATCGCGGCCGAGCTGTCGTCGGTGCGGATCCGCGGCGTCTTCTCGCCGCTCGTCGACCTGATCGAGCTGGCCGGGATGCTGCTCGTCGTCTACTTCGGCACGCGGGCGATCGCCGGCGGCGGGCTGACGCTCGGCGGGATGCTGGTGTTCATCGCGTACCTGACCAAGCTCTACGGCCCGGTCCGCGACCTCAGCTCGCTCTCCAACACGGTCTTCAAGGCGCTGGCCGGCGCCGAGCGCGTGATCGAGCTGCTCGACGAGCGCCCCCGCGTGACCGACGGCGCGGTCGAGCTCGGCCGCGTGCGCGGCGCCCTCGAGCTCGACGACGTGTGGTTCGCCTACGACGACTCAGCGGAGTCGTCCATGACTCCGGCCGTCCTCAAGGGCGTGACGCTGCACGCCGCTCCCGGCGAGCGGATCGCCCTGGTGGGCGCCTCGGGCGCCGGCAAGTCGACGATCGCGCGGATGCTCCTGCGGTTCGGGGATCCGCAATCGGGTGCGATCCGGCTCGACGGCCACGACCTGCGCGACCTGCGGCTCGCCTCGCTGCGGCGCAACGTCGCCCTCCTGCTCCAGGAGACGCTCGTCCTGCACGGGAGCGTGCGCGAGAACATCGCCTACGCGCGGCCGGACGCCACGGACGCCGAGATCGAGGCGGCCGCCCGCGCCGCCGGCGCGCACGAGTTCATCGAACGCCTGCCCGGCGGCTACGACGCCGACCTCGGCGAGCGCGGCCGGCGGCTGTCCGGCGGCCAGCGCCAGCGGATCGCGATCGCCCGCGCGCTGCTCGCCGACGCACCCGTGCTCGTGCTCGATGAGCCGACGACCGGCCTCGACGCGGCCCTGGCCGCCTCGATCGGCGACCTCATGCGCGACCGCACGACGCTCGTGATCTCGCACGACCTGCTGCTGACCCGCGACGCCGACCTGATCCTCGTGCTCGACGACGGCGAGGTCGTCGAGCGCGGACGCCACGACGAGCTGCTCGCTGCCGGCGGGCCCTACTCACGACTCTGGGATGAAGCGCTACCGACTGCTCGAGCAGCTGTCCAGCGGGCATAGCTGCGACACGTACGACGCCTGGAGCGAGGATCGCGGCTGCCGCGTGATCGTCCGCCGCGGCGACGTGCGCGAGGAGGGCCGACTGCTGCGGCGCCTCACGCACCCGAACATCGTGCGCGTCTACGAGGTGCACCGCGACTGGATCGTGCTCGAGACGCTCAGCGGCTCCACCCTCGCCGCGCTCCCGTCGCTTGCGCGTGATGACGCGATCGAGATGGGGCGCCAGCTGTGCAGCGCGGTCGGCTACCTGCACCGGCAGGGCTGGCTGCACCTCGACCTCAAGCCCGACAACCTGATCGCCGACGGCGGGCGCCTCAAGCTGATCGACTTCAGCATCGCCCAGCGCCCCGGGCCGGTCGAGTCCGGCACCGGCACGCGGCGCTGGATGGCGCCGGAGCAGGAGCACGGCGGGATGGCGACCACGGCCACCGACGTATGGGGCATCGCCGCCGTGCTGCGCTCGGGCGGGCCTGGAGCTCGAGGTCGCCGAGGACCCGGCCGAACGCCGCTCCGTCGAGGACGTCGCCCGCTGGCTGGAGCGCCGCGCTACGCTCGGCGCTGCCGATGCCGCTCCGGCTCCTGCTCGCCGCCCTCCTCGCCGCAGCGCTGCTCCTCGCGGGTGACGAGGCGCGCGCGGCGGACGCGGGCAAGGCCCGCCTGAAGGCGTTCGGCTCCTGCACCGGCCTCGTCCACTACGCCCGCCGCAACGCTTTGCGCAACACGTTCGTGCCGCTCTCCGACCGCGGGCAGGACGACAGCGGAGCCGGCACGGGCGAGCGGGTGTCGGCGCCGCAGAGCGGCGGCGGCGAGGACTTCTCGGGCACGAACGTGCAGGAGCAGGGCGTCGACGAGCCCGACATCGTCAAGACGAACGGCACGCACGCGTTCGCGATCGCCGGCGGCGCGCTGCACGCCGTCGACGTCCGCGCCGCGACCCCGGCAGTCCTCGACACCCTGGACCTGGCCGACGGGAGCCACACGCTGCTGCTGCATGGCAACCGCGCGCTCGTGATCTCGTCGCTGTACTCCGAAGGCGACGTCCTCGGCCTTCCGGAATGGGTGTCGAGCACGCGGCTCGTCGAGGTCGACGTCTCCGACCCGGGCCGCCTGCGCGTGATCAACACGCTCGACGTCGAAGGCTCGTACCTGAGCGCGCGCCTGACCGGGGAGACCGCCCGGCTCGTGCTGCGCGGGACTCCGCGGGCGCTCCTCGGCAGCGTCAGGAAGGTCCGCCGCGCCCGGTCCGCCAAGTGGCTGCCGCGCGGCGTGCTGACCCGCCGGGCGTCCGGACGCAAACGGACTCGCAGGCTCGTGGCGTGCCGGGCGGTGCGCCGGCCGGCCACGTTCAGCGGCACGGACATGATCACCGTGCTCACCGTCGACCTCGAGCGCGGCCTGCCGGCGGTCGACTCCGACGCCCTGATGACGGACGCCGACACCGTCTACGCGTCGGCCGGCGCCCTCTACGTGGCCACGCATCGCTGGTTCGACCCGCGCAGGGTCGGCGACGAGCCGCCCGACGGGGTCAGGACGGCGATCCACCGGTTCGACGCGTCCGAGCGCGGGACGACCACCTACACGTCGAGCGGCGGCGTCCGCGGCTTCCTGCTCAGCCAGTGGGCGCTCTCCGAGCACGACGGCCATCTGCGCGTGGCGAGCACCACGGAGCCGCCCTGGTGGGGCGACGGCGACGGCGAGGAGAGCGAGAGCTTCGTGACCGTCCTGCGCGTGGAGGACGGGCGGCTAGCCGAGGCCGGCCGCGTCGGCGGGCTCGGGCGCGGCGAGCAGATCTTCGCGGTGCGCTTCATCGGCGACGTCGGCTACGTGGTGACGTTCCGGCAGGTCGACCCGCTGTACACGGTCGACCTCTCGACGCCTACAGCGCCGAAGGTGCTGGGCGAGCTGAAGATCCGCGGATACTCGGCCTACCTGCACCCGATCGGCGAGAACCTGCTGATCGGCGTCGGCCAGGACGCCACCCGGCAGGGCCGCCAACTCGGCACCCAGCTGTCGCTGTTCGACGTCTCCGACCCGCGCGCCCCGACGCGGCTGCACCAGCTCACGCTGCCCGAGGGGTCGAGCGAGGTCGAGTACGACCACCTCGCGTTCCTCTACTGGCCCCCGACCGGCCTCGCCGTGCTGCCGCTCCAGCGCTGGAGCCGGAACGACGTCTTCGTCGGTGCCGCGGGGTTCCGCGTCGACGCCGCCGGCATCGCCGACCTCGGTCGTCTCTCACACCCGGTGAAGAGCGAGTGGCGCGGGCAGATCCGCCGGTCGCTGGTGGTCGGCGACCGCCTGTTCACGCTGTCGGAGGCCGGCATCCTCGCGAGCCCGCTCGCCACGCTGGGCGAGGGAGTGTGGGTCCGCTTCCCGCGGACGTGAGAGCCCGCGTCCGGCGGATCCGGGACCGGCTGCGTGAGCTCTACGGGCGCCCGGTCGCCCCGCCGCACGGCCACGGGCTCGACGAGCTGATCCTCACCGTCCTCTCGCAGTCGACGAACGACCGCAACCGCGACGTGGCCTTCCTGCGCCTGCGCGACCGCTTCGGGAGCTGGGAGGCGGTCCGCGACGCGCCCAACGAGCTCGTCGAGGAGGCGATCCGGCCGGGCGGCATCTCGAAGGTCAAGTCGGTGCGCATCCAGGAGATCCTGCGCGAGCTGCCGGACCCGATGGACGGCCCGCATCTGCGCGACCAGGACTTCCTCGTCTCGCTCCCCGGCGTCGGGCGCAAGACGGCGGCCTGCGTGAGGCTGTTCGCCTACGGCGAGCGCGACGTCCCGGTCGACACGCACGTGTCGCGGGTCGGCACGCGCCTGGGCCTCTTCCGCGAGGGCGCGCCGTTCCACGAGATGCACGACGAGATGCTGGCCATGACGCCGCGCGGCCAGGAGCTCGAGTTCCACGTGAACCTGCTCCGGCACGGCCGCCGGACGTGCCACGCACGCCGCCCGATGTGTGACGAATGCGCGCTTCTGAGGATGTGCCCGACCGGCTACAATCTGCGTCAAGCAGACTGAGATCTTGTAGAGGAGCACACCACATGGCAAAGACCATCGGGATCGACCTCGGCACCACGAACTCGTGCATGGCCGTCCTCGAGGGCGGCGAGCCGACGGTCATCGAGAACGCGGAGGGCGGCCGCACGACTCCGTCCGTCGTCGCCTTCACGCAGAGCGGCGAGCGCCTTGTAGGCACCGTCGCCAAGCGCCAGGCGGTGACCAACCCCACCAACACCGTCTTCTCCATCAAGCGCTTCATGGGCCGCAAGGAGGCCGAGGTGCGCGAGGAGGAGTCGATCGTGCCGTACGACGTCATCTCCGGCTCGGGCGGCGACGCCCGCGTGAAGGCCGGCGGCAAGGAGTACTCGCCGCCGGAGATCAGCGCGATGATCCTCCAGAAGCTGAAGGCCGACGCCGAGGCCTATCTGGGCGAGAGCGTCGACAGCGCGGTCATCACCGTCCCCGCGTACTTCAACGACGACCAGCGCCAGGCGACCAAGGACGCCGGCCGCATCGCGGGCCTGGACGTCAAGCGCATCATCAACGAGCCGACGGCCGCCTCGCTGGCCTACGGGCTCGACAAGGAGGCCGACCAGACGATCCTCGTCTTCGACCTCGGCGGCGGCACGTTCGACGTGTCGGTGCTCGAGATCGGCGACGGCGTGTTCGAGGTCAAGTCGACCGCGGGTGACAACCACCTCGGCGGCGACAACTTCGACAAGGCGGTCGTCGACTGGCTCGCCGCGGAGTTCAAGCGCGACCAGGGCATCGACCTGACGCAGGACAAGATGGCCCTCCAGCGCCTCTACGAGGCCGCCGAGAAGGCCAAGATCGAGCTGTCCTCCGCCCAGGAGACGCAGATCAACCTGCCGTTCATCACGGCCGACCAGTCGGGCCCGAAGCACCTCGACGTGCGCCTGACCCGCTCCAAGCTCAACGAGCTGGCCTCGGCGCTGATCGAGCGCGTCGTCGCGCCGGTCCGCCAGGCGATGGACGACGCCAAGGACAAGGGCGTCAAGGAGATCCAGCACGTCGTGATGGTGGGCGGCATGACCCGCATGCCCGCCGTGCAGGAGAAGGTCAAGGAGCTCACCGGCAAGGAGCCGCACCGCGGCGTCAACCCGGACGAGGTCGTCGCCGTCGGCGCCGCCATCCAGGCCGGCGTGCTGGGCGGCGAGGTCAAGGACGTCCTGCTGCTCGACGTCACCCCGCTCACCCTTGGCATCGAGACCAAGGGCGGCGTGATGACGAAGCTGATCGAGCGCAACACGACGATCCCGACCCGCAAGTCGGAGGTCTTCTCGACCGCGGAGGACAACCAGCCGAGCGTCGAGATCCACGTGCTCCAGGGCGAGCGCGAGATGGCGATGTACAACAAGTCGCTCGGCAAGTTCCAGCTCACCGGCATCCCGCCGGCCCCGCGCGGCATCCCGCAGATCGAGGTGGCGTTCGACATCGACGCCAACGGCATCCTGCACGTGTCCGCCAAGGACCTGGGCACCGGCAAGGAGCAGCGGATCGAGATCAGGGCCGGCTCCGGCCTCTCGGACGACGAGATCAAGCGGATGGTCGGCGACGCCGAGACGCACGCCGAGGAGGACAAGAAGGCGCGCGAGCTGGCCGAGGCCCGCAACAACGGCGAGTACGCCGCCTACCAGGCCGAGAGGCAGATCAAGGAGCTGGGCGAGAACCTCGACGAGGCGTCCAAGACCGAGATCGAGGCGGCCATCAAGGACGTCAACGAGGCCGTCAAGGGCGAGGACGCGGAGGACATCCGCGTCAAGACCGAGCGCCTGCAGACCGCGTTCCACAAGGTCTCCGAGGCCATGTACGAGCGCGCGCAGGCCGCCCAGCAGCAGCAGGAGCCGGCGGAGCCCTCGACCAACGGCTCGGGTACCGCCGGCGACGAGGAGGTCGTCGACGCCGAGGTCGTCGACGAGCAGAAGTGATGGAGACGGACGAGTTCACCGCCGCGGCGCCGCCCGATCCCGAGGCGTCGGGATCGGGCGAGACCTCGTTCGCAGACGCCGACGTGCCGCCCGCCTCGCAGCGGGCGGTCGCGGAGGTCGAGGACGAGCGCGACAAGTACCTCGCCCTGGCGCAGCGCACGCAGGCCGACTTCGAGAACTACCGCAAGCGGATGACGCGCGAGAACGCGGCCGCGAAGGATCGCGGCGTCGCTTCGGTCGCCAAGGAGCTGCTGCCCGCGCTCGACCACCTCGAGCATGCGCTCAAGGCTGTCGAGGGCCACGAGGACGTCCTCAAGGGCTTCGCGCTCGTACGCGACGAGATCGTCGCCGCGCTCACGCGCGCGGGCATCGAGTCGTTCTCGCCCGAGGGCGAGCCGTTCGACCCCAACGAGCACGAGGCGATGGCAGCGCACGCGTCCGAGGACCAGGAGTCCGGCACCGTGATCGAGGTCTACCAGCGCGGCTACCGGCTGAACGGAGCGATCCTGCGCCCCGCGCGCGTGGTCGTCGCGGAGTAGCGAGGCGACCGTGGCGCGCCCCGACGACTACTACAAGACCCTCGGGGTCGACAAGAAGGCCTCCCAGGAGGAGATCAAGAAGGCGTACCGCAAGCTCGCGCGCCAGTACCACCCGGACACCAACAAGGAGGCCGGGGCGGAGGAGCGCTTCAAGAAGATCTCCGAGGCCTACGACGTCCTCGGCGATCCGGAGAAGCGCAAGAAGTACGACCGGGGCGCGATGTTCGGCGCGCCGTTCGGCGGCGGTCAGGGCGGGGCCGGCGGGAGCGCCGACTTCGGCTCGTTCTCCGACATCCTGTCGAACATCTTCAACACCACCGCGGGGCGCGGCGGGGCGCGCACGCGGCCGGCCGCCGAGCGCGGCCGCGACCTCGAGACGACGATCTCGCTGTCCTTCGAGCAGGCAGTCGAGGGCGCGCAGGTGCCGGTCTCCGTCTCCACGCACGTCGCCTGCAACACCTGCCGCGGCACCGGCGCGCGGCCCGGCACGTCGCCGATCGTCTGCCCGGTCTGTCAGGGCCGCGGCGTGGAGTCCCAGGGCCAGGGCGTGTTCTCGATCACGCGGCCGTGCTCGCGCTGCGGCGGCTCCGGCACCGTGATCGAGGATCCGTGCCCGACGTGCTCGGGAGCGGGCCGGCTGCGCGAGCTCAAGAAGTACCGCGTCAACATCCCGGCCGGCGTCAAGGACGGCTCGAAGATCCGCCTGCCCGGCAAGGGCGAGGCGGGCGTGCGCGGCGGCCCGGCGGGCGACCTGTACGTGGTCTGCAACGTCAGCGAGTCGCCGGTCTTCCGCCGCAAGGGCGACCACTTCGAGGTCGAGGTGCCGATCACGGTCGCCGAGGCGATGAGCGGCGCCGACGTCGAGGTGCCGACCCTGCACGGCACGAAGAAGCTGCGCGTCCCGGGCGGGACCAAGCACGGCACGGTCCAGCGGCTGCGCGGCGAGGGTCCGCCCTCGGTGTCCGGCGGCAAGAGCCGCGGCGACATCCACTACCGCTTCGTGATCGACGTCCCGCGCGACCTCACCGAGGAGCAGCGCGAGGCCGTCGAGGCCCTGTCGCAGACCATGAACGGCAGCAACCCGCGCGAGGACCTCCTGCGCCAGGCCGCCGGAGGCCGGTCCTGATGGCCTCGCGGCGCACCCGGGTGACCGCGAAGGTCGCGACCGACCGCGGCGTGTTCATGATCTCGGTCGCCGCCGAGCTGGCCGACATGCACCCGCAGACGCTGCGCATGTACGAGGCGCGCGGGCTGATCGAGCCCAAGCGCTCGCCCAAGGGCACGCGCCTGTACTCGCACGACGACGTCGAGCGGCTGCGCCGGATCCAGGAGATGACGACCGAGCTGGGGATGAACCTGGCCGGCGTCGAGCGCGTCTTCGAGCTCGAGGACAAGCTGAATCGGCTCCAGCGCAAGGTCGACGCGCTGGAGGACCGCGCGGCGACGCTGCAGGAGGAGATCGAGCGGCTCGAGGAGATCCGCCGGTCCGTCAAGGCCGAGATCGTGCGCTACGAGGCGCCGGGCACTGCACTCATCCCGATCCGGCACGTGCGGCGCGGGGGTTGACCGGCGGCAGCGCGCGCAGGATGCCGAGGTACAGGATCGGCGTCCCGGTGGCGATCAGCAGAGCGGTCATCCACGGCGTGCCGGCGTCGCTGCCCGAGCCCAGCGCGTGGGTGACGCCGAGCACGTAGACGAGCGGCGTCAGGCGGTGCAGGTTGCGCCAGCGCCGCGTCCCGACCCGCCGCCGGATGTAGAAGGTCAGCCCGAGGATGGCGGCCAGGTAGCCGCCGATGATCCCGAGCCCGGTGAACACCGGCTCGTGGTCCATCACGAACGGGACGGCGATGCCCACCGGCCCCGGGTTCAGCCAGCTGTCGCCCAGCAGCGTGAGGCCGTGGACGGCGATGGCCACGAGCGCCGCGAGCGCCGCGTGCTCGTGGACCGCGATCAGGATCCGCGGCAGGCCCGGCCTGCGGAGCGCCTTGGCCGCCATCGCGAGCCCAATCGCCACCGACAGCGCGATCAGGACCAGCGCGACGATCCCGGACGCCCGGCTCGCCAGCCACCAGCCGTAGTCCATCGGATCCCTCATACCTGAGCCTCGCCCACTGAAGGGGTCAGACCCCTTGAGTCGACCTCACTCAAGGGGTCAGACCCTTCATATGCGGTCAATACGACGCCGTGGTCGGTGATCAAGAGGCCGCCGTGCTTCGACAGGATCGCCCGGCCGGCCTGCGGGCCGGCGAGGATCGCCGCCTTGGCCAGCGCCTCGGCGAGCGTGGCCGTGGGCGCCTTGGCGGTGGCGCTCAGGACGCCGGTCCAGGCCGGGCGGCCGGTGCACGGATCGAGCAGGTGGTGCGCGGGGCGGCGGCCGGCGTCCCACCAGATGCGCTTGTCGATGCCCGAGGTGGCGACGGCGTCGTCGTCGAGCTCGAGCACCTCGGCGAGCATGCCGGTGACCGGGTTGGGGACCAGCACCTCGTGCGCGCCGCTCACGCGCAGGTCGCCGCCGAGGTCGGCGGCGCACGGGCCGTGCGGGGCCAGCAGCTCGACTGCGAGGTCGGCGGCCATGCCCTTGGCGCTGCCGCCGAGGTCGAGGTGGACGCCGGGCGGCCGCACGACGGTCCCGGCGGCGTCGTCGACGTGCACGCGTCGCCAGTCGGCCGCGGGCGAGGGCCTCGCCGGTCGCGGCTCGGGCGCGACCGCGAGCGCGGCCTGGAGGTCGGCGCGCGGGTGGCCGACGAGCGAGCGGTCGTAGCCGGCGCGCACCACGGCGCCGAGCAGCGTCGGGTCGGCCAGCCCGCCGGTCGCGGCGGCGCCGGAGACCGCCGCGCGGATGGCGTCGCGCAGCGTGCGCGACGCGGGCACGATCTCGCGCGGGTCGGCGTTGAGCGCGCTCAGCTCGCTGTGCGGGTCGAAGCGCGTGAGCCGCGCCTCGAGGTCCTCGACCAGGCAGCGGGCCTGGTGGAGCGGGGCGCCGGGGCTGCCCAGCAGCCGGACGGAGGTGCCCATGGCGGGGAAGGCGAGCTCGGCCAGCGTCATGAGGACTGCGTGGTCAGAGGAGCGGGTGCCGGCGCCGGTGCGGGCGCCGGTGCCGGGGCGGGCGCGGACGTCGTGGATTGCGGCGCGGACGTCTGAGCCGGGGCGGGCGCGGCGCCGGAGCCCGCCGGCGGGTGGTGGATGACCACGCGCTTGATGACCTTGCGGATCAGGATCCGCCGTGGCTTGGGCTTCTGGACCTGGGCCACGGGCTGAGCCGGTCCGAGCGCCGGGTCCTGGCCCGCGCGGACCTGGAAGGCCAGCAGCGCGAGCGCGGCGAAGAACACGCCCAGCGCGCTGCCGAACACCCAGCCGGCACGCGGCTTGGCGGGCCGCCGCGGGGGCCGGCCGCTGCCCGCCGGCGCGTCGCGGGCCGGCTCGGCCGGCTGCTCCGCCGTGAGCGGCTCGTCAGTCATCGTCGTCGCCGCCCCGGCCGCGACCGCGGCCACGTCCGTGCCCGCTGTCGTCGTCGTCATCGCCGCCGTGGCCCGAGTCGTCGTCGGAGTCGTCGTCGCCTCCGTGGCCGCTGTGGTCGTCGTCGTCCCAGTCGTCGTCGCCGTGGTCGTCGTCACCGCGGTCGTCGTCGTCGTGGCCGCTGCTGGCGGAGCCGCCCGACGGCGCCGTGCCCGGCGCGTCGCCGGGGCCCTGGTCGGCCGTGCCGTCGTCACTGGTCGAAGAGCGCGCCGGCGCGGCGGCGCGCGGGCGCAGAGGCGGCGGCCTTCGGCCGGCGGTGGATCGTGCGCCGGATCACCTTGGTCCGGACCTCGACCGGCGGGTCTGTCTCGGCGGCCGGAGCGGGGGCGGTGGTGGCGGCCGGCTCGGAGCCGCCGGCGGCGAGCGCGACGGCGGCCAGCAGGCCGAGCGCGAGGATGGTGAGGGCGGCGGCGATGCTCGAACGGCTGAAGGTCATGCCTCCACCGTCGTCAGCGACCGGCCAAGGCCCCGGCAACTGCCGGTTAAGCCTTGGGAAAGCCCGCGCCGGCACGGCTACATTCGCTGGTGCCGTGCAGCCGCCAAGACCCCGTGTCCTCTTCGTCGAGGACGAGCCGAGCATCTACGAGCCGTTCTCCAAGGCGCTCGCCCGCGAGGGCTTCGAGCCCGTCGTCGCCCGCACCGCCACCCGCGCGATCGAGCTCGCCGAGGGCGACTTCGCGATCGTCCTGCTGGACCTCACGCTCCCCGACGGCGACGGTCGCGACGTCTGCCGCGCCATCCGCCGCACGAGCTCGGTCCCGATCCTCATGCTGACGGCGCGCGGCACCGAGGCCGACCGCATCGTCGGACTCGAGCTCGGCGCCGACGACTACGTCGTCAAGCCGTTCAGCGGCGCCGAGGTGATCGCCCGCATCCGGGCCATCCTGCGCCGCAGCGCCGCCCAGCCCGCCGACGACGAGCCGCCGCCGGGCCCGATAACGGTCGGCGAGCTGGAGGTCGACATCGGCGCCCGGCGCGCGCGTCTGGGCCACGAGGAGCTCCAGCTCAGCCGCAAGGAGTTCGACCTGCTGGCCGAGCTGATCCGCAACGCGGGCCGCGTCGTCACGCGCGAGCAGCTGATGGACCGCGTGTGGGACGAGAACTGGTTCGGCTCCACCAAGACGCTCGACGTCCACGTCCGCTGGCTGCGCCAGAAGCTCCGCGACGACCCCGCCGCTCCGCGCTTCTTGCACACCGTGCGCGGCGTCGGCTTCCGGTTCACCGCGCCCGAGGAGCTCCAGTAAGCCTCCGCCTCCGTCTTCTGCTGGCGCTCGCCTACGTGCTGGTGCTCGCGGTCGTCGCCCTCGAGGTCCCGCTCATCATCAGCATCCGCGACCGGGTCGACGCCGAGGTCGAGTCGCAGGCGCTGCAGCCAGGCCGAGATCATCGCGGCCACGATCGACGTGCGCGACCGCGAGAGCCTCGAGGAGGTGGCCGACCACGCCGCCGAGGAGGTGCGCGGCCGCGTGATCGTCGTGGGCCCCGGCGGCCGTCTGGTGGCCGACTCGGCCGGCGAGGATCGCCTCGGCGCCGACTACGGCTCGCGCCCGGAGATCGAGAGGGCGCTCGGCGGCGACTCGTTCCAGGAGGAGCGTCGCAGCGACACGCTCGACGAGACGATCGTCGCCACCGCGGTGCCGATCCGCGAGACCGGCACCGGCGCGACGATCGGGGCCGTGCGGGTGACGCAGAGCGTCGACGCCGTCGATCGCGCCACCCGGCGGGCCACGCTCGGGCTGATCGCGATCGGGCTGCTGGTGCTGGTGCTCGGCCTCGGCGCGGGCGCGCTGATCGCCGGCCAGGTCGCCGGGCCCGTGCGCAGGCTCGACCAGGCGGCGCGGCGCGTGGCCGAGGGCGACCTGTCGGCTCGCGCCGAGATCGAGGGCAGCGCCGAGCAGCAGCGGCTCGCGCGCACGTTCAACGACATGACGTCGCGGCTCGAGCGGCTGGTCTCCAGCCAGCGCGAGTTCGTCGCCGACGCCTCGCATCAGCTCCGCACCCCGCTCAGCGGTCTGCGGCTGCGGCTCGAGGAGGCCCGCGCCTCGACGGCCGACGCGGACGCCCACGAGGAGATCGACGCCGGCCTGCGCGAGCTCGACCGGCTGTCGGCGATGGTCTCCGAGCTGCTCGTGCTCTCCCAGGCCGGCGAGGTCGACGCGCCGCCCGCGCGCGTAGACCTCGAGGACGCGGCGCGCCGTGCCGAGGCACGCTGGGACGGCGCCGACGGCGGTCGCGTGCGCTCGTCCGGCGATCCCGCCGACGGCTTCGCCCCGCCCGCCGACCTCGACCGCGCCATCGACGCGCTCGTGGAGAACGCGATCCACTACGGCAACGGCGAGGTCGAGGTCCGCGCGCGACCGGGCGCCGTCGAGGTGCTCGATCGCGGGCCGGGGCTCACCGACGAGGAGCTGGACGCCGTCTTCGAGCGCTTCCACCGGGGCGCCGCCGGCCGCGCCGGCCCGAACGGGACCGGCCTCGGGCTGCCGATCGCGCGCGAGCTGGCGCGCCGCTGGGGCGGCGACGTGATGCTGGCCAACCGCGATGGCGGCGGCGCCCGCGCCACGCTGACCGTCCCGCCCTTTCCCGGGCCTTAACCGACCGCTGGCTACGGTGTCTGCATGCGCCGCGCCACCGTGCTCTGGCTCCTGCTCGCCGCCAGCGGCGTGATGCTGGTGGCCGGCGTGACCCTGGCGGCCTCGACGCTCTCGACGCAGTCGGTCGGCCTGTCCTCGGAGCCGCTGAGCGCGGGCGACGACCTCGCCCCGGAGGAGACCGCGACGGCGACCCCGCGCGCGACCGCGACGCCGGCCGCCGAGCGCCGCGCGAGCGCAAGCGCCGGCGCGACCGCGTGCACGGACCGTCCCGCACCGCGACGCCCACTCCGTCGGCCAGGGCGAACCCGACGGCCACCGCGCGCCCGCCGGTGGCCACCGTCGACGACGATCGACGACGACAACTCCGGCTCGGGGTCGGACAGCTCCGGCTCCGGCGGCGACGACGACAGCAGCGGCCGCGGCCGGGGCCGCGGGCGCGGCGGCGACGACGACGATTGACAGGGCGCTAAAATCTCAGTCGACAAGACTGAGATCTAGGAAACGCGCCCATGCAGCTCGACCGCTTCACCATCAAGTCCCAGGAGGCCCTGCAGCAGGCGATCCGGCTCGCTGCCGACCGCAGCAACACGGAATCGGCGCCGGAGCACCTGCTGCTCGCCCTGCTCGACCAGCAGGAGGGGATCGTCAACCCCGTCCTGCGCAAGGTCGGCGCCGACCCCGCCGCCGTCCGCAGCACGGTCGGCGGCCGGCTGGACAGGCTGCCCACCATCACCGCCGGCGCGCGCGAGCCCGCCACCTCGCGCGAGCTGCTCGACGTCCTGCGCGCCGCCGAGCGCGAGGCCGGCAAGCTGCAGGACGAGTACGTCTCCACCGAGCACCTGCTGCTCGCGCTGTCCGAGGCCGTCGAGGGCCTCCCCGAGCACGACGACATCCTCAAGGCGATCGAGCAGGTCCGCGGCCCGCACCGCGTGACCGACCAGAGCCCGGAGGAGAAGTACCAGGCGCTCCAGAAGTTCGGCCGCGACCTCACGGCGGCCGCCGACGAGGGCAAGCTCGACCCGGTGATCGGGCGCGACGACGAGATCCGCCGCGTCATCCAGGTCCTCTCCCGCCGTACCAAGAACAACCCCGTCCTGATCGGCGAGCCCGGCGTCGGCAAGACCGCCATCGTCGAGGGGCTCGCCCAGCGGATCGTCTCCGAGGACGTGCCGGAGTCGCTGCGCGACCGGCGCGTGATCGCGCTCGACATCGGCGCGCATGCTCGCCGGCTCCAAGTACCGCGGCGAGTTCGAGGAGCGCCTGAAGGCCGTCCTCAAGGAGATCCAGGAGTCGAAGGGCCAGATCATCCTCTTCATGGACGAGCTGCACACGATCGTCGGCGCCGGCGCGGCCGAGGGCGCGGTCGACGCGGCCAACCTGCTCAAGCCGATGCTCGCCCGCGGCGAGCTGCGCGCGGTCGGCGCCACCACGCTCGACGAGTACAAGAAGCACGTCGAGAAGGACGCCGCGCTCGAGCGGCGCTTCCAGCCGATCTACGTCGGCGAGCCGACGGTCGAGGACACGATCGCGATCCTGCGCGGCCTCAAGGAGCGCTACGAGGCGCACCACAAGGTCACGATCACCGACGCCGCGCTGATCGCCGCCGCCACGCTCAGCCACCGCTACATCTCCGATCGCTTCCTGCCCGACAAGGCGATCGACCTGGTCGACGAGGCCGCCTCGCGCGTGTCGATCGAGCTGACGTCGGTGCCGACCGAGATCGACGAGGTCGAGCGCGCGGATCAAGCAGCTCGAGATCGAGCAGGTCGCCGTGGCCAAGGACGAGACGGCCGCCGCCCGCCGCGAGGAGATCGAGCGCGAGCTGGCCGAGCTGCGCGAGCGGGCGTCCGGCATGCGCGCCCAGTGGGAGCGCGAGAAGGAGCAGGCCGAGGGCCACGGCAAGCTGCGCGAGCGGCTCGACCAGGCGCGCGGCGAGCTCGAGCGCGCCGAGCGCGAGATGGACTACCAGCGTGCCGCCGAGCTGCGCCACGGAGAGATCCCCGAGCTCGAGCAGCGCCTCGCGGCCGCCGAGGAGTCGCCGGAGGACCTCGAGCCCGCCGTCTATCTCTCCGAGAAGGTCGACGTCGACGAGATCGCCGAGGTCGTCGGCAAGTGGACGGGCATCCCCGTCACGCGCCTGATGGAGGGCGAGGTCGAGAAGCTGATCCACATGGAGGAGCGCCTCCACCTGCGCGTGATCGGCCAGGAGGAGGCCGTCGAGGCCGTCTCGGACGCGCTGCGCCGCTCACGCGCCGGGCTGTCGGACCCCGACCGCCCGATCGGCACCTTCCTCTTCCTCGGCCCGACCGGCGTCGGCAAGACCGAGCTGGCGCGCGCGCTGGCCGAGTTCATGTTCGACTCGCAGGACGCGATGGTGCGGATCGACATGTCGGAGTACATGGAGAAGCACTCCGTGTCGCGGCTGGTCGGCGCGCCGCCCGGCTACGTCGGCTACGAGGAGGGCGGCCAGCTCACCGAGACCGTCCGCCGACGGCCGTACTCGGTCGTGCTGCTCGACGAGATCGAGAAGGCGCACACCGACGTCTTCAACGTGCTGCTGCAGGTGATGGACGACGGCCGCCTGACCGACGGCCAGGGCCGCACGGTCGACTTCAAGAACACCGTGCTGATCATGACCTCCAACATGCCGGGCGGCCGCGAGGGCGCCGAGGCGACGTTCAAGCCCGAGTTCATCAACCGGCTCGACGACATCGTCGAGTTCGACGCCCTGTCGCGCGAGCAGCTGCGCGAGATCGTCGACCTCCAGGTCTCGCGGCTGATCGGCCGCGTGGCCGAGCGCGGCGTCGAGATCTCGCTCACCGACGCGGCGCGCGACCTGCTCGGCGACATCGGCTACGACCCCACCTACGGAGCGCGGCCGCTCAAGCGCGTGATCTCCAAGCGGCTCGTCGACCCGCTCGCGCTCGGCCTGCTCAAGGGCGAGTTCGCGGCCGGCGACCGGATCGAGGTCGACGCCGCGGACGGCGAGCTGACGTTCACGCGCGCGAGCGCCGCCGAGCCCGCGGTCGCCTAAGGCACGACCGGAGTGACGACGATCGGACGCCGGACCCAGACCGGGTCCGGCTCCGGCGAGTACTCGCGCTTCTGGTCGACCTGCATGATCCAGCGGCCGTTGCGCGCGTTCTCGACCGGGATCAGGCGGCGCTTGACGCTGAACGTGCCGCACGGGGCGGTCGACCGGCGGGCGAGGCGCACCGTCTTCTGCTCCTTGCCGCCGAAGACGTAGTGGGCGAACACGGGCGCGGCCTGCGTGAAGCCGCGGCCGCGGAAGCGGACGCGCTCGCTCGGTGAGGCCTGGCGGGGGCTGACCCTCATCGCGAGGTTGGTCACGCGCGTGACCTTGTCGACCTGCGTGGCGGCGTCGCGGATCGTCACGACGAGCTGCGCGCTCGCCCTTGGCCTGGAACGGGGCCGGGAACCGGATCTCGAACTCCCCGACCGAGCCCGTCTGGGCGCTGCCCATGAGCACGCCGTCGAAGAGCACGTCAACCGTCGAGACCTGCGTGAAGTCGGTGCCGCGGATCGTGATCGTCTCCCGCTCTGGCTCGCCCTCGCCGGCCGACACGTAGCACGGCTTGAGGTCCTCGACCGTGGCCGCCGCGGCGGGCGCGGCGAGCAGGGCGAAGCACAGGCAGGTGTAAGCGAGGAGGCGGAGCATGGGGCCGGGGAAGTATGTCCTGGTGCAGACAACACCGCACCTGGCCGGAGGTATCGGCTACAACGGACCGATGCCCACCTACATCATGCTCTCCACGCTGACGCCCGAGGGCGTGCAGACGGTCAAGAACAACCCGTCGCGCATCCGCGAGGTCAACCAGGAGGTCGAGCAGCTCGGCGCCACCGTCAAGGCGCAATGGGCCACGCTCGGCCATTTCGACTTCATCAACATCGTCGAGGCGCCCGACGAGAAGACGATGGCGCGGGTCTCGCTCGAGCTCGGCTCGCGCGGCACCGCCCACTACGAGTCGCTCGCCGCGATCCCGATCGACGACTTCATCGCCTCTCTGTGAGCAAGGTCCTCGTCGTCGGCGCGGGCGGCCGCGAGCACGCGATCGTGCGCGCGCTCAAGCGGTCCCCGCAGCGTCCGGAGCTGTTCGCCTCGCCGGGCAACGCCGGGATCGCGCGCGACGCCACGATCGTGCCCGAGGGCGAGCTCGCGGGGATGGACCTCGTCGTCGTCGGGCCCGAGGCCCCGCTGGTCGCCGGGCTGGTGGACGAGTGCGCGGCCGCGGGGATCCCCTGCTTCGGGCCGATCGCGGCGGCCGCCCGGCTGGAGGGGTCCAAGGCGTACGCCAAGGAGGTGATGGCGGCGGCCGGCGTGCCGACCGGCGGCCACGCGGTCGTCGAGACGGTCGAGGACGGCATGGCGGCGATCGACGGCTACCCGGCGGTGATCAAGGCCGACGGCCTGGCCGCCGGCAAGGGCGTGGTGATCGCGGCGGACGAGCGCGAGGCGCGCGAGGCGCTGGAGGCGATGCTCGTCGAGCGGCGCTTCGGCGACACGCCGGTGGTGGTCGAGGAGTTCCTCGACGGCGACGAGCTGTCGCTGCTGGCCATCTGCGACGGCGAGAGCGCCCTCCCGCTGGCGCCGGCCCGCGACTACAAGCGGATCGGCGACGGCGACACAGGCCCCAACACGGGCGGGATGGGCTGCTTCTCGCCGGTCCCGGAGGTCGACGACGCGTTCGTCGAGCGGATCCGCGCCGAGGTCCACCAGCCGGTGGTGGACGAGCTGGCGCGCCGCGGCACGCCGTTCCACGGCGTCCTCTACGCGGGCCTGATGCTCACGGCCGCGGGCGTCAAGGTGCTCGAGTTCAACGTGCGCTTCGGGGATCCCGAGACGCAGGTCGTCCTCCCGCGGCTGCGCTCCGACCTGCTCGACCTGCTCGAGCGCGCCACGCGCCCCGGGGGGCTGGCCGGCGCGCGGCTCGAGTGGGACGCGCGCTCGGCCGTCACCGTGGTGCTCGCCTCGCGCGGCTACCCGGTGTCCTCGTCGTCGGGCGACGTCATCAACGGGCTCGACCGCGTGCCGGAGAGCGTCGAGGTCACGCACGCGGGCACCGCGCAGCGGAACGGCGACGTCGTGACGGCCGGCGGCCGCGTGCTCAACGTGACCGCGCTCGGGGACGGGATGCAATCCGCCCGCGAGCATGCGTATGCTGCCGCCGACGTGATCGACTTCGACGGGCGCCAGCTGCGCCGGGACATTGCCGCATGAGCGGAGAGCCGGTCACCGAGGCCTCGGTGGAGGCCGAGTTCGACGGCCTGGAGGTCGACACCCCGCAGGTCGGCATCGTCATGGGCTCCAAGAGCGACATGCCGGCCATGGACGCCGCCGCCGAGGAGCTGCGCAAGCGCGGCATCGGCCACGAGGTGCGCGTGATGTCGGCCCACCGCGAGCCCGACACCGTGGCGGGCTACGCCAAGAACGCGCAGATGCGCGGCCTGCGCGTGATCATCGCCGGGGCGGGCCTGTCGGCCGCCCTGCCGGGCGTGGTCGCCGCCCACACCGCGCTGCCCGTGATCGGCGTCCCGCTGACATCGTCCAAGTCGGTGGCCGGCGGGCTCGACGCGCTGCTCTCGATCGCCCAGATGCCGCCGGGCGTGCCGGTCGGCTGCGTGGGCGTCGACAACGCGCGCAACGCCGCCGTGCTCGCCGCACGCATCCTCGACTGCTGAGCGGGCGGTGGGGGCCTCACCGCTCCAACCGCACGCCGTGACGGCCGCCGAGCTCGCGGCCCGCAACGCCGCGACGCGCCGCGGCACGCCGTTCCTCGTCTACCTCGACGGCGACGGCCGGCAGGTGATCGTCGACCTCGAGGAGACGAGCGGCACGGTGATCGTCGGCCGCCAGCCCGGCAGCGACATCTGCATCGACTGGGATCCGTCGGTCTCGCGCGTGCACGCCCGGCTCGAGCGCGTCGGGACGCACTGGACGGTGGTCGACGACGGGCTGTCGCGTCACGGGACCTTCCTCCACGGACAGCGCATCGACGGCCGCCGCCGGCTCGGCGACAGCGATCTGATCGGGGTCGGCCAGTGCGTGATCGCCTACTGCGATCCCGTGGCCGCCCTGCCTGTCTCGACCGCGCCGGTCATGGCGGCCGTGACGCCGCCCCCGGTGCTCACGCCCGCCCAGCGGCGCGTGCTCGTCGAGCTGTGCCGCCCGCTGCTCGACGGCTCGGGCCCGGCCGCGGCGGGCAACCGCGCGATCGCCGAGAAGCTGGTGGTCGGCGTCGACGGCGTCAAGCACCGGCTCGGCGAGCTCTACGACCGCTTCGGGGTCGAGCAGCTGCCGCAGAACGAGAAGCGCGCCGCGCTGGCCGCCGCCGCGATCCGGGCGGGAGTGGTCTCGCGCCGCGACCTGTAGGGGTGCACGGGACTGTGCACCCTGCGGCATAGAGGCGCGGGCGCGTCGGCGGCACCGTTGCCGCATGCACAAGACCAAGCTCATACGTCGCATCGGCAGCGCCCACGTGATCGGGGGCATCGCCTTGTTCGTCGCCCTCGGCGGCACCTCGGTGGCCAAGGAGGCGGTTCATGCGTTCATCACCGGCGCCGACGTCCGCAACGGATCGCTGACGGGGCGCGACGTGCGCAACCGCAGCCTCACCGGACGGGACGTGCGCGACCGCAGCCTCACCGCCGCCGACCTGGCACCGGGGGTGCTGCGAGCCGGCGCCACGGGTCCGGCGGGTCCGCAAGGCCCAGCCGGCTCGCCAGGGCCTGCTGGGCCCGATCTCGCAGGCGCGACGCACGTGCGCGTGCGCGGCGACCGGACGCCGGCCGAGAACGGCGACGCGCTCCGTGCCGCGCTCGCGTCCATCCAGGACGCCTCGGCGACCAGGCCGTACGTCATCCAGCTCGCCCCCGGCGTCTACGAGCTCGGTCCTGCGACGCTGGCCATGAAGCCCGACGTGTCGATCGCCGGCGCCGGCGCGGAGGCGACGAGGATCACCGGAGACCACGGGAAGCACGTGCTCAGCGAGGCGCTCGTCCTCGGAGCGGATCGGACGGTGCTGCGCGATGTCACGATCACGAACCGAGGCGCAGTCGACGCGTTGCTCCACAACACCCTGACCGTGAGGGCCGCCACCATGCGGATCGAGGACGCCGTGCTGGACGTGCGTTCCGTCAACAACCACGGGTACGCGCTCGTCGTGGCCGAGGGTTCCTCCGTCGAGGTTCGCGACAGTCGGCTCGAGTCCGACAGCGCAACGGTCGGTTACGCCGCCACCGTGGTCGGCGCGTCGCACGCCTGGATCCGCGGCTCCGAGCTGGTCGCCGACAGCGCGGCGACGGCGTTCAGCCTGTCGGTCCATGACGGCGGCACGTCGGCAGTGGTGGAGAACAGCGCCCTCGTGAGCACCGGCCAGGCCGTGCGGGGCATCACCGGCTCGGTGTGGGTCGGCGGGTCGCGCGTGGTGGGCGGAGGCAGCGGGCTCGTCACCTGCGTGGGCAGCTACAACGCGAGCTTCCAGACGCTGAACGACCGGTGCAACTGACCATGCGACGCATCGGCAGTGCCCACGTGCTTGCGGCGCTCGCGCTGTTCGTCGCGCTCGGCGGAACCGCGATGGCCAACGACGCGGTGCGCGCGTTCATCACCGGCGCCGACGTCCGCGACGGCTCGCTCAGCGGGCGCGACGTGCGCAACCGCAGCCTGACCGCCGCCGATCTGGCGCCGGGCGTGCTGCGAACCGGCCCGCCAGGGCCTGCTGGGCCCGATCTCGCGGGCGCGACGTACGTGCGCGTGCGCGGCGACCGGACGCCGGCCGAGAACGGCGCGGCGCTCCGCGCAGCGCTCGCGTCGATCACGGACGCGTCGGCGACCAAGCCGTACGCCATCCAGCTCGCGCCCGGCATCTACGAGCTCGGTCACGCGACGCTGGCGATGAAGCCCGACGTGTCGATCGCCGGCGCCGGCGCGGCCACGACGCGGATCACCGGAGACCAGGGGCAGGCCACGCTCGGAGAGGCGCTCGTCCTCGGAGCCGATCGCACGCTGCTACGCGAAATCACGGTCGTCAACCGCGGCGAGGAGGCCGGGCACTTCCACACGGCCATGGCCGTCCTGGGTGGTGCCGCGATGCGGATCGAGGACGCCGTGGTGGAGGGCGGCGGGTCCGTCGGGCACGGAGGCAACGGCGGGGCGGCGAACCCCACGCGGAGGCTCGTCATCGCCGTGTACGTCGCCGGCGGCTCCGCTGTCCGGATCCGCGGGTCCGAGCTCGCCGCGAGCAGCCCGGTGCCGCCGATCGCGCTGTACCTGCAGGACGGCGGCTCGACGGCGGTGATGGAGAACAGCGCGCTCGTGAGCCCGAACCTCGCCGTCGCGGCCCTGAGCGGCGCCGCGGCGACCGTCGGCGCGTCGCGCGTCGATGGCGGCGGGTTCGGCTCCGTCACCTGTGCGGCCAGCTACGACGGCGGCTTCGCCGCGGTGGACGCCGGCTGCAACTAGGGGTGCACGCGACTGTGCACCCTCGTGCATAGAGGCGCGAGCGCGGTCCCGGGACAGTTGACCCATGATCAAGACCGCGCTCAGCGCCTCCCTCATCGCCCTCGCCGTCCTCGCTCCCGCCGCCTCGGCCGCTCCCGAGCCGAAGCCCAAGCCGGTCAAGGAGCCGAAGGCCCACGTGCTCGACGAGAAGACCGCCAGGTACTGCGCCGAGCTGGCGGCCGTCAAGCCCGACAAGAAGGGCGTCGTCACGCTCACCAAGGAGCAGCTCGCGTTCCAGTCGACGGTCGACTGTCCGGTCGAGCGGCCGGCGAACTGCCCCGACGAGGCCAAGCAGGAGAAGCTCGACCAGACCGTCATGGAGTACGCCATGACCGGCAGCGACAGCCACAAGGCCGAGTGGCCGGAGTGGCTCAAGCAGACCTACCGGACCGAGTGCTCGATGGACAAGCCGAGCAAGACCAAGCCGGAGCCGCCCGCTCCGTTCGACCCCCGCGTCATCGGCAGCGACAAGCCCCAGGTGAACTCATGATCAAGACCGCGCTCAGCGCCTCCCTCATCGCCCTTGCCGTCCTCGCTCCCGTCGCCTCGGCCGCCGACGAGGTCAAGCCGCCCCGCCAGACCGACCAGGCCGCCCCGACGTGCGTGGCGCCCCCGACCGCCGCCGACCCGAAGGCCCCGCCGGCCCCGAGGCTCACCAAGCTCGAGCTCGAGGCGCTCAAGAAGCTGCCGCTCTGCCCGTCCGAGGAGCCCGAGGAGGCGTGCCCGCCGATCGACGAGGTCGCGTACGCCAAGGCGGTCGCGTTCCGCACGACCTCCGGCGCCGCCCCGCCTGCATGGGTCCAGGAGCACGACCTGTGCATGCGCCGGCAGCTCGGCAACCAGTCCGGCGCGGACGGCACGCACCACTGACCCTCCTAGGATGGCGGGCGTGATCGCCCGCTACACCCGCCCCCAGCTCGGCGAGCTCTGGACCGACGAGGCCCGGATGACCGCCTGGCGCGACGTGGAGGTGGCGGCCGCGGAGGCGCTCGAGGGACCCACGGCGGACGACCTCGAAGCCATCCGCGGAGCCACCTTCACGGTCGAGGCGGTGAAGGAGCGGGAGGCGGTCACGGACCATGACGTGGCCGCCTTCGTCGACGTTCTCAGCGGGTCGGCGGGCCTGGCCGGCCGCTGGATCCACTTCGGCCTCACCTCGTCGGACGTGCTCGACACCGCGCTCGCCCTGCAGCTGCGCCGCGCCGGCGAGGTCATCGTCCCCGGCGCGCGCGAGCTGGCCGCCGCGCTCGCCGAGCGGGCGCGCGAGCACGCGGGCACGCTGTGCGTCGGCCGCACCCACGGCGTCCACGCCGAGCCCACGTCGTTCGGGCTGAAGCTCGCCGGCTTCGCGATGGAGGCCCACCGCAACGCCGAGCGCCTCGAGCGCGCCTTCGCCCAGGCCTCGACCGGCGCGATCTCCGGCGCGGTCGGCACCTACGCCTCGCTGGGCCCGGAGTACGAGGCGCGCGTGCTGGAGCGGCTCGGGCTGGCGTCCGAGCCGGTCTCCACCCAGGTCGTCCCGCGCGACCGTCACGCCGAGCTGCTGAGCGCGATCGCGCTCGCCGGCGCCGGGCTGGAGCGCTTCGCGCAGGAGATCCGCCACCTGCAGCGCACCGAGGTGCGCGAGGTCGAGGAGCCCTTCAAGGCGGGCCAGAAGGGCTCCAGCGCCATGCCGCACAAGCGCAACCCGATCACCACCGAGCGGATCTGCGGGCTGGCGCGCGTGCTGCGCGGCTACGCCCAGACCGGGCTGGAGAACGTGGCGCTGTGGCACGAGCGCGACATCTCGCACTCGGGCGCCGAGCGCGTGGTCCTGCCCGACGCCACGATCCTGATCGACTACATGCAGCACCTCGCGCTGCGTGTCGCGCGCGGGATGGTGATCCACACCGACCGCATGGCCGCCAACCTGGAGATCACGAGCGGCGCGCTGTTCTCCCAGCGTGTGCTACTCGCCCTGGTGGAGCAGGGCATGCAGCGCGACGACGCGTACCGCCTGGTGCAGCGCCTCGCCCAGCAGGCGTGGGACACTTCGACGCCTCTGCGAACGCTGCTCGAGCAGGAGCCCGGTGTGGAGCTCGACCTCGATGCGGTCTTCGACTACAGCCACTACATCCGTCACGTGCCGGAGGTGATGGAGCGCCTTGCCTTCTGACAACCTGCTGATCTTCGGGTCGCCCGAGACCTCGCCCGATCTCTTCCACGAGATCCCGACGGGGATCATCGACCCGTTCCTCTACGTGGAGGCGAACGGAAAGCGCGGCGCCACCGTCACCGTGCTCGACCAGCACAAGGTCAGTCCGTTCGGCATCGAGGTCCTCGACCCGTACGACCTCGGCGCCGACGAGCTGTTCTCCCGCGGGATCAGCCGCTACGAGGTGGAGCTGGAGCTGTCGCGCCGCGCGTGCGAGGAGATGGGCGTCGGCCGCGCGATCATCCCGCCGGAGTTCCCGGTCGGCCTCGCCGACCACCTGCGGGCGAACGGCATCGAGCTGTTCGTCGACCCGGAGGTGTTCGTCACCAAGCGGCGCGTGAAGTCGCAGACCGAGATCGAGGGGATCCGCCGCGCCCAGCGCGCGGCCGACCAGGCGATGGCCGTCGGCGCGCGCATGATCCGCGACGGCGGCACTTCGAGCGAGGACGTGCGAGAGGCGATGCAGGCCGTGTGCGACGAGCACGGCTGCGACCTGCCCGACGACGTGATCGTCGCCCACGGTCTGCAGTCGGCGATCGGCCACGAGTCCGGCCACGGCCCGATCGGCGAGGGTGAGGTCGTGGTCGTCGACATCTGGCCGCGCGACCGCCAGTCGCGCTGCTGGGCCGACATGACGCGCACCTTCATCGCCGGCGGCATGCAGCCGCCGGACGAGCTCGCGGAGTACTGGCGGCTCACCCGCGAGGCGCTCGACCGCTCGTTCTCCGAGGTCCGCGCGGGCGCCGACTGCCAGCAGATCTACGGCATCTCGTGCGAGCCGTACGAGAACGCGGGCTACCCGACGCAGCGGTCGAAGCCCGCGGGCGCCAAGCTCGACGAGGGCTACTACCACTCGCTCGGCCACGGCGTAGGCCTCGAGGTGCACGAGCGCCCGAACCTCGGCCGCACGCCCGACACGCTGCTGGCGGGCGACGTCATCACGCTGGAGCCGGGCTGCTACAGCAAGCAGCTCGGCGGCGTCCGTCTGGAGGATCTCGTGCTCGTGCACGAGGACGGCGCCGAGCTGCTCACCGATTTTCCATACGACCTCTAGGTCAGCACAGGTTCTGGTCGGCCACGACCGTGAGGGTCACGGCGTTGCTCGCGCCCGAGGTGTTGCCCGCGCGATCCACCGCCTTCACCGTCCAGGTCTGGGTCCCAGGCTGCG
The DNA here is from genome assembly GCA_963835525.1 of uncultured Solirubrobacteraceae bacterium. Taxonomy (GTDB): domain Bacteria; phylum Actinomycetota; class Thermoleophilia; order Solirubrobacterales; family Solirubrobacteraceae; genus DASSUW01. The sequence continues at coordinate 158,691 of CAWIFM010000003.1, read as the reverse complement.
TGTAGATGCCGATCGAGGACACGTTGGGCGGCGTCAGCTGGAAGAACCTGTCGTTCAGGTAGAGCTCGTACTCGAGCTGCGGGTCCGCGTCGGTCGACGGCGTCCACCTGAGGATCAGGCTGCCGCAGTTGTCGTTGAGGTCCTCCACGGTGAGGTTCGAGGGCGCGGTCGGCGCAGTGCTGTCCCCGTTCCCCGCCAGCGTGATCGTGACCGTGTTGCTCAGCCCCGAGATGTTGCCGGCGAAGTCGCGCGCGCGGACCTGGAACGTGTGGGTGCCGGGCGGGACCTTGCGCAGCGTGGTCGACGGGGTCCCCATGTAGGGATGCGACGCGGAGCTGAGGAGGAGGCCGTCCATCAGCACCTCGTAGCCGAACGACCAGCGGTCCGACGACCGGTCCCAGGCGAGCGAGACGGTGGAGATCCCGGTCCCGGTCGGGCGCAGGTTGGTGGGCGTGGTCGGCGCCGTCCGGTCGGGCAGGGTGGTGACGGTCAGCGGCGCGCTGACGTCAGAGGTGTTGCCCGAGGGGTCCATGGCCTGGACGCGGTAGGTGACGGTCCAGTTCGGCACCAGCCCGGTGAAGGTCTTGGTCGTGCTGTTGCCGGGGTGGTAGATGCCGCCGGCGATGTAGGCGTGGATCTTCCCCGAGTTGTCCTTCGAGGCGTTCCAGGCGATCGTGATCGAGTCCTCCGTCACGGCTACCACGCGGAGGCCTGTCGGTATCGAGGGTGGCGTGCGGTCGCGCGCCGCCATGGCGGATGGCGCGAGGACGGCGAAAGCGAGCAGCACGGCAGCGACGGTGAGGCTGACCCTCATGACTCTCCCCCCGAATGTCGAAATCGTGCGGTATACGCGGGGTTGCCGCCATCGGTTCTGGCCCCACCCTCATCTAGCCTGTGAGGGGTGACCGGCCTGACCCTGCTGGCCTCCGGCAAGGTCCGCGAGCTGTACGAGCTCGGCGACGACCTGCTGATGGTGGCCTCTGACCGCATCTCCACCTACGACGTCGTGCACCCGACCCCGATCCCGGACAAGGGCAAGGTGCTGACGGCGCTCTCCGTGCTGTGGTTCGACCTCACGCGTGACATCGTCCCCAACCACCTGCTGTCGACCACCGAGGGCGTGCCGGACGAGTTCCGCGGGCGCGGCATGCGCGTCAAGCGGCTGCGGATGCTGCCGGTCGAGTGCGTCGTGCGCGGCTACCTCTCGGGCTCCGGCTGGAAGGACTACCAGGCGACCGGCCGCGTCTCCGGCATCGAGCTGCCGCCCGGCCTGAGCGAGTCCGAGCAGCTCGCCGAGCCGATCTTCACGCCGTCCACCAAGGCCGACGTCGGCCACGACGAGGCGATCGACTTCGAGCAGGCCGCCGAGCTGGCCGGCTCGAAGGAGTTGGCCGCGCAGCTGCGCGACGTCTCGCTCGAGGTCTACACCCGGATCGCCTCCTACGCGCGCGAGCGCGGGATCATCCTGGCCGACACCAAGTTCGAGCTCGGGCTCGACGAGGACGGCACGCTGGTCCTCGGCGACGAGGTCTGCACGCCGGACTCGTCGCGCTTCTGGCCGGCCGACAAGTACGAGGTCGGGCGTGGCCAGCCGAGCTTCGACAAGCAGTACGTACGCGACTGGGCGTCCGGCACGGGGTGGGACAAGACGCCGCCCGCGCCGGCGATCCCGGACGACGTGGTGGAGCAGACCCGCGAGCGGTACGTGACCGCGTACGAGCGGCTGGCCGGCGAGCCGTTCTCGGCGTGGCTGGAGCGCACGGCGCCTTGAGGGTGCGGGTCCTGATCCGGCCCAAGGCCGGGATCCTGGATCCGCAGGGCCAGGCCGTCGAGCGCGCCCTGCCCGCGCTCGGCTTCGAGGGCGTGAGCAACGTGCACGTCGGCCGGCTCGTGGAGCTCGACGTCGACGACCCCTCGCGGGTCGGCGAGATGTGCGAGCGCCTGCTGACCAACCCGCTGATCGAGGAGTACGAGATCGAGTGAAGTTCGGCGTCGTGCAATTTCCAGGGTCGTGCGACGAGCGCGACGCCCTGCTCGCCGCTCGCCGGGTCGGCGAGGCCGAGCTGCTGTGGCACGCCGACGCGGACCTCAAGGGCGTCGACGCGGTGATCGTCCCCGGCGGCTTCTCGTACGGCGACTACCTGCGGGTCGGCGCGATCGCCCGCTTCTCGCCGGTCATGGGCGAGGTCGAGCGGTTCGCCGCCGGCGGCGGGCTCGTGCTCGGGATCTGCAACGGCTTCCAGGTCCTGTGCGAGGCCGGGCTTCTGCCGGGCGCGCTGCTCCCCAACACGTCGCTGCGCTTCGTCTGCCGGCAGGTCGACATCGAGGTCGTCAACACCTCGATCCCGTGGACGCGCGGCTGCGAGCCCGGCCAGGTCCTCTCGATCCCGGCCAAGCACACCACCGGGCGCTACTGGGCCGAGGACCTGCCCGAGGAGCAGGTCGTCCTGCGCTACGCGCCCGGCCACAACTTCAACGGCTCGATGCGCGACATCGCCGGCGTGTGCAACGAAGCCGGCAACGTGATGGGCCTGATGCCGCACCCCGAGCACGCCGTCGACGTCCTCACCGGGTCGGTCGACGGGCTGGCGCTGATCGGGGCGCCGGCGTGACCGTGTCCTCGCCGCGCCATCGCGAGCTCGGGCTCACCGACCACGAGTACGAGCTGATCGTCGAGAAGCTGGGCCGCGATCCGAACGAGGTCGAGCTCGCCGTCTTCAGCCTCATGTGGTCCGAGCACTGCGGCTACAAGCACTCGCGCCGGCTGCTGAAGACGCTGCCCGTCGAGGGCGCTCGGCTCGTGCTCGGCCCGGGCGAGAACGCCGGCGCGGTCGACGTCGGGAACGGGATCGCGTGCGCGTTCAAGGTCGAGTCGCACAACCACCCGAGCGCGGTCGAGCCGTTCCAGGGCGCCGCCACCGGGGTCGGCGGCATCCTGCGCGACGTGTTCGCGATCGGCGCGCGGCCGATCGCCATCCTCGACTCGCTGCGCTTCGGCGAGCCGTCCTCGGCCCGCTCGCGCTACCTGCTCGAGCACGCGGTGGCGGGCATCGGCCACTACGGCAACTCGATCGGGGTCGCCACGGTCGGCGGCGAGATCTACTTCGAGGGCCCGTACGAGCAGAACTGCCTGATCAACGCGATGTGCGTCGGCCTGATCGAGACCGACAAGCTGATCCGGAGCGCCGCGGCCGGCGTCGGCAACGTGGTCGTGCTGTTCGGGGCGCGCACCGGCCGCGACGGCATCGGCGGCGCCTCGGTGCTGGCGAGCGCCGAGCTCGGCGACGAGGACGGCGCCAAGCGGCCGACCGTGCAGATCGGCGACCCGTTCGAGGAGAGCAAGCTGCTCGAGTGCTCGCTCGAGCTGCTCGACGCCGGGCTGCTCGTCGCGCTCCAGGACCTCGGCGCCGCGGGGCTGACCTCCTCGTCGTCGGAGATGGCGGCCAAGGGCGGCCTGGGCATCGACCTCGACGTGCGCCGCGTGCCCCTGCGCGAGGCCGACATGGAGCCGTTCGAGATCATGATCTCCGAGTCGCAGGAGCGGATGCTGTGCGTCGTCGAGCCGTCGAAGGTCGACGACGTGCTCGCGCTGTGCGCCAAGTGGGAGGTCAACGCGACGGCGATCGGCGAGGTGACCGGCAGCGGACGGCTGCGCGTGTTCGACGGCGAGACGCTGGTCGGCGACCTGCCGGTGGACGCGCTGGTCGACGAGTGCCCGGCCTACGACCTCGAGCCGCTGCAGCCCACGCGGCCGATCTACCCGGCGCCTGAGCGCACGCTCGCCGAGGGCCTCGACGCGGGCGGCACGCTGCTCGCGCTGCTCGGCAGCGCCAACCTCGCCTCGCGGCGCTGGGCGTTCGAGCAGTACGACTGCGTGGTCGGCTCGCGCACCGTGCGCCGCCCCGAGCAGGCCGACGCCGCCGTCCTCACGCTCGAGTCCGGCGGCGCGATCGCGGTGTCGATCGACGGCAACGGCCGCCGCGTCGCGGTCGACCCCTACGCCGGCGCGGTCGAGGCCGTGCTCGAATGCTCGGCCAACCTCGCGTGCGTCGGCGCCGAGCCGCTCGGCCTCACCAACTGCCTGAACTTCGGCAACCCCGAGAAGCCGCACATCGCCTGGCAGCTCACGCGCGCCGTCGCCGGGCTCGGCGACGCCTGCCGGGCGCTCGGCGTGCCGGTGGTGGGCGGCAACGTCTCGCTCTACAACGAGGGCGGCGAGGGGCCGATCTACCCGACGCCCGTCGTCGGCATGGTCGGCGAGCTGCCCGACCCGGCGCGCGCCGGCCGCCTCGGCTTCGCCCGCGAGGGCGACGTGGTCGCGCTGCTCAGCACCTCGTGGCAGCCGTCGGAGACCGGCTCGGAGCTGGCCAAGCTGCGCGGCGATTCGCTCGAGGGCGAGCTCCCCGGCGCCGACCTCGGGGCGATCAAGGCGCTGCACGCCGCGGTGCGCCAGGGCGTGCGCTCGGGCGCGCTGCGCTCGGCCCACGACGTCGCCGAGGGCGGCGTCGCGGTGGCGCTGGCGGAGTGCTGCATCGCCGGCGGCCTCGGCGCCCGCGTGGCGCTCGACGGCCCGCTGTACGCCGAAGGCCCGGGCGCGTTCGTGGTCTCTGCGCCGCGCGAGGCGGTAGCGCGCTTCGGCGCGGCCGCGCACGTGATCGGCGAGGTCGGCGGCGACGCGCTGGTCGTCGAAGGCGAGCTCGACCTCCCGGTCGCCGAGCTCGCGCGCGTGCACCGTGATGGGCTAGCCGCGCTGGTGGACTGACACGTAGCGGACGACGCGCCGCCCGTCCTCGCCGGCGTCGCGCGCCGCGAGGTAGCCACCTTCGTCAGTCATGAGGAACGTCGGCGCCCCGCCGAGGCGGCGCTGGGCGTCCCGGTAGGCGCGTGTGTCGTCGAGGTCCTCGGCGACGCCGCCCGGGCTGACGCCGACGGTGAGCGTCAGGCGACCGTCCGCGACCTGCACGAAGTACGGGACCTCGGGACCGTTGACGGACAGGTCGAAGAACCGCTCCTCCGCGCCCGGCCGCTCGTGGTGCAGCTCCGCGCGCTTGGGCCCCAGCCGCTGCGCCAGCGCGGTCGCCTCGCGCCGCAGCGCCTCCTCGTCCGCGACCTCGGCCACCAGGCGGCCGCCCATGTCGGCTGGCGTCTTGCCCTGCACGAAGAACATGCCGGCGCCGAGGTGGGGCAGCACCGAGCCCTCGAGGTCGAGACCGGTCAGGGCCTCGATCTGCTCGTACTGCTCGTGCTCGCGCGCGAGCGCGGCGTCCTCGCCGAGGTCGGCTGAGGCGAAGGCCAGCCAGGCAGCGCCGGGGACGCTGGCCAGCGTCGGCGCCGTGTCCGAGTGAGGCGGAAGGCCGGCCACCTCGATCCGCCGCCGGCCCGACTCCCGCCAGATCCGGGCGGTCAGGGGACCGTCGCCGAGCGCCTCGTCGGGTATCGCCGGCCGGTCCATCACCTTCACCAGCTCGAAGGCCTGCGGCACGACGCTCGGCTCCACGGCGGCGATCAGGAAGTCGGGCGGGTCGTCGGCATCCTCGCCGCTCACGTCCAGCCTGGTGGAGTCGGCGAGCGAGCCCGAGTCGGCCGCGGCGTTGGCGTCGCGCAGCAGGGCGCGCGTGCTCGTGATGACGAGCCGGCCGTCGATCACAGCCGAGGCGCGCATCGGGCCGCCAGCCGTGACCTTGCGCCCGAACGCCTCGGCGGCCTCCTCGTCCTCGGCGTCGAACACGAGGCCGGCGACGTCCGCGGGACCGTCGGCGAAGTACGCGGCGCGGTCGCCGAGCCATGGCCGCACGTCCCGGTCGAAGTCGATGTCCACGCGCGAGGTCTCGGGCATCAGCGGCTCCGCGTGGCTCGCGTCGACGCCGACGTAGATCGTCGCGTCGGCGGGCACGACCTCCGACGGCGCGCCGCCGCCGCAGCCGGCGACCAGCAGCAGGACGAGGATCGGCAGCCGGCGCACGTGTCCAAGGTAGGGTGCGCCCGTGCCGACGGTCCTGCTGATCGGGGAAGGCGACCTGGCCGAGGAGACGCGCCGGGCACTCGACGCCGCGGGCGCCGACGTCTACCGGATGAAGGCGCCGGAGGAGCGCGAGGTGCGCCATGCGCTCGAAGGCGACGGCATCGACCAGGTCGCGATCGTCTCGCGCGACGACGCCGTCGTGCTCCGCTTCGCCCTGATGGTGCGCCACGTCGACGAGGACGTCCCGATGCTGGTGACGATCTTCGATCCCACGATGGCCGCCCAGATCGATCGCGACCTCGAGCACTGCGAGGTCACCTCGATGGCCGACATCGTCGGCCCCTCGCTGGCCGGCCCGTGCCTCGGCGACGATCTGATCGCCATCCGCGAGGACCGCGATCCGCCGGTGGGCATCGTCGAGTCCGGCGAGGAGGTGCCGATCGAGGTGCCGGACCGCCGGCGCCTGTCGTCATTGGCGGCGGCCGTCTTCGCGCCCTACGACAAGAGCGCCGCCCTGCTGCTGTGGGGAGCGCTCGGGCTCCTCGTGATCCTCGTCCTGGAGACTGTCGCGTGCATGGCCGTGCTCGGCCAGAACGTCGTCGACGCCTCGTACGGCTCCGCCAAGACGCTCGTCACCGTCGACCCCAACGACGAGGTGGCCGACGGGCCGAAGGGCCTCAAGCTCTTCCTCACCGTCTCGATGCTCGCCGCCCTGGTCTTCGAGGCAGGGTTCACCGCCGGGCTCGTGAACCGCCTCATCAACCGCCGGCTGACGGGGCTGTTCGGCCGCCGCGCGGTTCCGCGGCGTGACCATGTCGTGGTGGTCGGCATGGGCCAGGTCGGACTGCGCCTGTGCGTGCTGTTGCGACGCTGCGGGATCGGCATCGTCGCGGTGGACGACCGCGAGGCCGGCGAGAACGTCGGCCTCGCTCGCGAGCTCGCCTTCCCGGTGGTGATCGGCCGCGGCGCCGACCCGTCGCTGCTGCGCCGCCTCTCGCTCCAGCGGGCGTGCGCCCTGGCGGCGGTCACCGACGACGACCTCGAGAACATCTCGATCGCCATGGCGGCGCGGTCGGTCAACGGCGACCTGCGCGTGGTCCTGCGGGCCGGCGACGGGCGGGTCGCCAACGAGACGCGCTCGCTGTTCCGGATCGGCCTCGTGCGCGACGTCCACCGCATCGCGGCGGTCCTGATCGCCGCGCGCGCGACCGGATCGGAAGCGGCGCGCGTCGTCTGCATCGGCGACGACGCGCACCTGATGTACGAGGACGGCCGCCTCGAAGAGGCGGCCGTTTCGGCTAGCGCGTGAGCTCCTCCGCCATCGCGTCGAAGACCTGCACGTACTGGTCCACGGACGTGTCGTCGTGGGTGACCGACAGCGTCCACTCCTCCTCGCGGCCGGGCGTCATGAAGATGCCGCGATTCATGTTGAAGAGCCAGGCGAGCTGGGCCATGTCGGCGTCCTGGTTGGCCTTGAAGCTCTCGTAGTCGACGATCTTGGCGGGCGAGAACGTCACGCAGCCCTTGGAGCCGACGCCGACCGAGTAGCCGGGCAGGTTGTACTTCTCGATCACGCCCTGGCAGCCGGTGAGGATGCGGTCGTTGAGGTGGTCGAGGTGCTTGTAGGCCTCGGGCGTGAGCACCTCGAGCAGGTTCGCGCGCGTGGCGGCCATGCCGAGCGGGTTCCCGTTGTAGGTGCCGACCTGGTAGACGGAGCCGTCCTCGACGGTCGTCATGGCCTCCTCGGTGCCGCCGATCGCGCCGGTCGGCACGCCGCCGCCGAGCGCCTTCGCCAGCGTGACCATGTCGGGCTTGACGCCCCAGCGCTCGGTGGCGCCGCCGGCTGCGATGCAGAGGCCGGTCTTGACCTCGTCGAAGATCAGCACGATGCCGTGCCTGCGCGTGATCTCGCGGACGGCCTCGAGGTAGCCCGGCTCGGGCAGCACGACCCCGAGGTTCATCATCGCCGCCTCCATGATCACGCAGGCGGGCAGCCGGCCCTCGTCGGCGAGGCGCTCGATCCGGCGCTCCATCGCGCCGGCGTCGTTGAACGGCACGGCGACGGTGTTGTCCACGGTCCCCTGCGGGATGCCGGCGCCGTAGGGCAGCGACTCGAGGTTGTCGCGGTCGCCGATCTTGTCGTACTCGACGCCGATCGAGACCATCACGGTGTCGTGGTGGCCGTGGTAGGAGCCGAAGATCTTCATGCACACGTCGCGCTTCGTCTGGGCGCGTGCGATGCGGATGGCGTCCATCGTGGCCTCTGAGCCGGAGTTCGTGTAGCGCCAGCGCGGCAGGCCCCAGCGCCGGGAGAGCTCCTCGGCGACGACGATGGCGTCCTCGGTCGGCGCGGCGAAGTGCGTGCCGCTCTCGTAGCGGTCGCGGATCGCCCTGCCGATCGCCGGGTGGGCGTGACCCTGGACCATGGCGCCGAAGCCGTTGTGGAAGTCCCACATCTCGTTGTCGTCGACGTCCCAGACCTTCGGGCCCTTGCCGCGCTCGAGGTAGATCGGCCATGGGTCGCGCAGCTGGTACGAGGACGCGACGCCGCCGGACAGCACCTCGTGCGCGCGCTTGTACATCTCGCCTGACTTGCGCGTCGCCTCGTTGAGCGCCTTCTCCTCGCGCTCGATCAGCTCTTTGATCCGTTGACGGTCGATCTGGACGGGGGCGTGGGTCGCCATGTGTCTCTCCTGGAACGCTTGGCCAGGGAGGGTACCCGGGCGCCCGCCGCCGGAGCGTCGAACGCGCACGCTGCGGTTTCACCGTCGTGGAGCGCGCCGGACCCGTTGCTACGCTGGCTCGGACGTGGAGCTCCCCGACTTTCGCGACGGGCCGCGCGACGAGTGCGGCGTGTTCGGTGTCTGTGCGCCCGGTCGCGAAGTGGCTCGTCTCGCGTACTTTGCCCTGTACGCGCTTCAGCATCGCGGCCAGGAGTCTGCGGGCATCGCCACCGCGCAGGCCGGTCACATCATGGCGATGCGCGACCAGGGGCTCGTCAACCAGGTGTTCGACGAGCAGCGGCTCCGCGCCCTGCAGGGAGACATGGCGCTCGGACACGTTCGGTACTCGACGACCGGCGCGTCCTCATGGGAGAACTCGCAGCCGGTCTGGCGGGCCGATCGCCGTGAGATCGCGCTCGCGCACAACGGCAACCTGATCAACGCCGTCGAGCTGCATTCCGAGCTCCGGGGCCGCGGCGTCTCGTTCCGCTCGACGTCGGACTCGGAGATCATCGCCGCGCTGCTGTCGACCCACGAGGCCGACTCGATCGAGGACGCGCTCGAGGACGTGATGCGCCGGATCGAGGGCGCCTACTCGACGGTCGTGATGACCAAGGACCGCGTGGTGGCGTTCCGCGACCCTGCCGGCCTGCGGCCCCTGTCGCTGGGGATGCTGGGAGACCAGTACGTCGTCGCCTCCGAGACCTGCGCGTTCGACATCATCGGCGGCACCTTCCTGCGTGACGTCCAGCCTGGCGAGATCGTCTCTCTGACGCCGGACGGGCTGCAGACGCGCATGGCCGTCGAGGGCTCACGGCGCGCCCTGTGCGTGTTCGAGCACATCTACTTCGCGCGGCCAGACTCGCGGCTGGGCGGCCAGGTGCTGCAGGTGGCGCGCGGGCGGATGGGGGAGATCCTCGCGCGCGAGGCGCCGGTGGACGCCGACCTCGTGATCCCCGTGCCGGACTCCGGCAACCCGGCTGCGCGCGGCTTCGCGCGGGCTTCCGGGCTGCCGCAGGACGACGGGCTGATCAAGAACCGCTACGTGCAGCGCACGTTCATCCAACCCGGCCAGGAGCTGCGCCGGCACGGCCTGCGGATGAAGTTCAACCCGCTGCCCGAGGTGGTGGCGGGCAAGCGGATCGTGGTGGTCGACGACTCGATCGTGCGCGGCAACACGACGCGCCAGATCGTGCAGATGCTGCGCGACGCGGGCGCCGCGGAGGTGCACATGCGGATCAGCTCCCCGCCGATCCGCCACCCGTGTCACTACGGGATCGACATGTCCACGCGCGAGGAGATGATCGCCCACGGCCGCACCGAGGCCGAGGTGGCCGCCGAGCTCGGCGCCGACTCGCTGGCCTATCTGTCGCTGGAGGGCGTCTACGAGGCGATCCAGGGCGAGCGGGCGACCCACTGCGACGCCTGCTTCTCGGGCGAGTATCCGCTGGCCGGCACCGCGGACGCCCAGAGCAAGGACGCATTCGAATTGCCGCTCGTGCGCGCGTAGGGACGAACTTCCGCTTGTAGGGAGGCGGGGTTGGCCGATTCCGGCCGCCGTGCGGGTTCGTGTCGACTTGACGTCGCTATTCGACGCAAAGTCGACACGCGCCCTCGCCGCGCCCCGATTCGCCGCTTCCCTACCCAGCCGCAGTTGACGTTCGCCCCGCGCACGACTTCGTCACAAAGCTGCGCCAAACCCGCGCAAACGCCCCTTTGCCCTCCGGACCCGGCGATATGGTCGCCCGTCCGCATGTCGACCGCCCTAGACAACGTCGCCCTCCCGGGGCTCGGCCCGCCACCGCCCGAGCCCGTAGCGCGCTCACGCGATCCCGAGGGGGCGCTGCACGAGCTCTTCGGGTTCGAGGGGTTCCGGCGCGGGCAGCGCGAGGCGGTGGAGGCGGCCGTGGCCGGCCGCGACGTGCTGGTGGTCATGCCCACCGGCTCGGGCAAGTCGCTCTGCTACCAGCTGCCCGCCCTCATGCGGGCCGACCTCACGCTGGTGGTCTCGCCGCTGGTCTCGCTGATGCAGGACCAGGTGGAGGCCGTCGAGCGAGTGGCGCCGGGCTACGTCGGCCTGGTCAACGCGCAGCAGGACTCGTCGGTCAACCGCAGGGTGGTCGAGCGCGCCGCGCGGGGAGACCTGCGGCTCCTCTACGTCGCGCCCGAGCGGTTCTCCTCGCCCGGCTTCCTCGAGCGCATCCGGCACGCGCGGATCGGGCTCTTCGTGGTCGACGAGGCGCACTGCGTGTCCCAGTGGGGGCACGACTTCCGGCCCGACTACTTCCGGCTCGCGGACGCCGCGCGCTGGCTCGGCGCGAAGGCGATCATGGCCTCGACGGCGACCGCCACGCCGCAGGTGGCGGCCGACATCGTGGGCCGGCTCGGCCTGCGCGAGCCGGTGCGGGTGGCGACGGGCTTCGACCGCCCGAACCTGTCCTTCGCGGTCGTCAAGTGCGCGAACAAGCAGGCCGTCCACCGGGGGATCGCCGCCGCGCTGAAGGAGCCGGGCGCCCTGCCGGGGATCGTCTACGCCGGCACGCGCGCCGACTGCGAGCGGCTGGCGGAGCGCCTGTCCGGAGACCTCGGCGTCGAGGCCATCGCCTACCACGCCGGCCTGCCGCGCGACGCCCGCGCCGAGGCGCAGCGGCGGTTCATGGCCGGCGAGGCGCCGGTCGTGGTGGCCACCAACGCGTTCGGCATGGGCGTCGACAAGGCCGACGTGCGGACGGTCTGCCACGAGAGCGTCCCGAGCTCGGTCGAGGCCTACTACCAGGAGGCCGGCCGCGCCGGGCGCGACGGCCGGCCCGCCCGCTGCCTGCTCTACGCAACGGGCAAGGACAAGGGGCTGCACGTCTTCTTCATCGAGCGCTCGTCGGTCGGCGACGACGCGCTGCAGGCGGTCGCCCGCCGGATCGTCTCGGCCGGGGCGGCCGCCGCCGGATCGTCGCCCGCCGCCAACGGATCGACGGCCCCGCGCTTCGACCTCGCGGTCGGCGAGCTCCTCCGGCTCGCGGGCGGCGAGGAGGAGGCCGTGCGCGCGATCGTCGGCCACCTCGCGCGCGCGGGCGTCGTCCAGCCCTCGCCGTCGGCGCCCGATCGCGTGGCCGGGCGCCTCGTCGGCCCGTGGGACGGGCGAGCGCAGGCGCTCTGCCGCACCTCAGCCCAGGAGGGGACGAAGGTCCGCTGGCGCCAGTACCGCTCGGTCTGGGCCTGGGTCGAGAGCACGAGGTGCCGGCGCGAGGGCATCCTGCGCCACTTCGGCGACCGCTCGGAGCCCGCGCCGGCCGGCCCGTGCTGCGACGTCTGCGACCCGTCGCTCGCACCGGCGCCGCCCGCGCCGCCGCGCCGCCAGACGGCCGCGCGCCCCGCTCAGCTCGCCCATCGCCCCGTCGACGGCGACGCGCTGGACGAGGCGATCCTCGACGTAGTGGCCTCCGCCCAGCCCGAGGTGGGGCGCACACGCGCCGTGGAGATCCTGCGCGGCGGGCGCTCGAAGGTCGTCGTCAAGTACTCCTACGACGGCCTGCCGCACTACGGCGCGTGGTCGCACCTGGCCGCGCCGTCGGTCCTCGAGCGGGTCGACGCGCTGCTGGCGGCCGGGACGCTTCGCTCCACCGGCGGCCGCTTCCCGAAGCTGGAGGTGGTGTGAGGGTCGGCGTGCTGGCCTCCGGCGCCGGTACCAACCTCCAGGCGATCCTCGACCGCGTGCACGGCAGTCACGGCGTGGAGGTGGTCGCCGTCGGCTCGGACCAGCCGGGCGCCACGGCGCTCGAGCGGGCGGCGCGGGCGGGCGTGGAAGCCGGCGAGTTCCCGGCCGGAGACGATCGCGCGGGGCGCGACGCCGCGCTCGCGGGCTGGCTCGCCGAGCGCGAGGTCGAGCTCGTCGTGCTCGCGGGCTACATGGCGCTGCTCGACGCAGCGTTCCTCGCCCGCTTCCCGCAGCGCGTGATCAACGTCCACCCCGCGCTGCTGCCCGCCTTCCCGGGCGTGCGGGCGATCGAGCAGGCGCTCGCCTACGGGGTGAAGGTGTTCGGCGTCACCGTCCACTTCGTCGACGAGGGGGTCGACACGGGGCCGGTGATCGCGCAGCGGGCGCTCGAGCTGCCCGACGTCACCGATCCCGCGGAGGTGCGCGAGCTGCTGCGGCCGCTCGAGCACGACCTGCTGTGCGAGGCCGTCGAGCTGATCGCGCGCGGCGCCGTGTCGTTCGATCCAGAGCAACCCAGGAGGGTGGTGATCAGGCGGTGAGCAGCCCCCCACAGGTATCGTCCCCGCCCCATGGAGGGTGGCCCATGACGCAGCCGGGTGAGGTCCGGATCCGGCGTGCGGTCCTGTCCGTCTCCGACAAGACGGGCATCGTCGAGTTCGCCCGCGGCCTCGCCGGCCTCGGCGTCGAGCTGGTCTCCACCGGCGGCACCGCGTCGACGCTGCGCGAAGCGAGTCTCGATGTCCGCGAGATCCAGGACTTCACGGGCTTCCCCGAGATCATGGGTGGGCGCGTCAAGACGCTGCACCCGAAGCTCTACGCCGGCCTGCTCGCCCTGCGCGACGACCCCGGGCACATGGCCGCCGCCGACGAGCACGAGATCGAGTTCGTCGACCTCGTGTGCGTGAACCTGTACCCGTTCGAGTCGTGGGCGGGCCGGCGGGGCGTGACCGAGCACGAGGTGCTCGAGCACATCGACATCGGCGGCCCGACGATGATCCGCGCCGCGGCCAAGAACTTCGCGTTCACCGCCGTCGTGGTCAAGCCGGAGAGCTACGACGCGGTGCTGCAGGAGCTGCGCGAGGGCGACAGCAAGCTCTCGCTGCCCACCCGCGAGTCGCTGGCCGCCGAGGCGTTCGCCTACACCGCCCGCTACGACACGGCGATCTCGCGCTGGTTCGCCGAGAAGCAGGGCGACTTCCCCGAGCTGATGATGTCGGCCTACGAGAAGGTCACCGACCTCTCGTACGGCGAGAACCCGCACCAGCGCGCCGCCTACTACTCGCAGGTCGGCGCCCGCATGCACGTGCTCTCGCAGGTGCGCCAGCTCGGCGGCAAGGAGCTGTCGTTCAACAACGTGCTCGACATCAACTCCGGCCGGCTGCTGGTGCAGGAGTTCGAGGTCCCGGCCTGCGCGATCATCAAGCACAACAACCCGTGCGGGGTGGCGGTCGGCAGCTCGGCGCTCGAGGCGTACCGGCGCGCCTTCGCGTGTGACCCGCAGTCGGCCTTCGGCGGCGTCATCTGCTTCAACCGGCCGGTCGAGGCCGAACTCGCCAACGCGCTGACCGGCCAGTTCGTCGAGGTCGTCCTCGCGCCGGGGTTCAGCGACGACGCGGTCGAGGTGCTGGCCGCCAAGCCGAACCTGCGGATCCTCGAGGACGGCGAGCGGCGCCGCGTGAACGTCTCGGAGTGGGACGTCAAGCGGGTGATCGGCGGCCTCCTGGTGCAGGACCGCGACCTCGATCTGGAGGACCGCTCGGAGATGGAGGTGGTGACCGAGCGCAAGCCGTCCGAGCGCGAGTGGGGCGAGATGCTGTTCGCGTGGCGGGTGTGCAAGCACGTGCGCTCGAACGCGATCGTGCTGGCGCGCGACCTCGCGTCGGTCGGGATCGGCGCCGGTCAGATGAGCCGCGTGGACTCCGTGCGGCTGGCGATAGAGAAGGCCCGCGCCACGGACACGGACCTGACCGGCGGCGCGCTGGCCTCGGACGCGTTCTTCCCGTTCTCAGACGGGCCGCAGCTGGCCGTCGACGCGGGGGTCACGGCGGTCATCCAGCCCGGCGGCTCGGTGCGCGACCACGAGGTCGTCGAGGCGGCCGACGCGGCGGGGATCTCGATGGTGTTCACCCATCGCCGGCACTTCCGCCACTGACGCCATAGAGCACTCTGGTCCAGATCGTGGTGAGGGTGTCGGCTGCCGCCTTCGGCGGCGTCGGCTGGTCACCGCCGAAGCTCAGGACCAGGTACCGCTCCATCATCCACACCAGCGCCTTCGCCGTCTCCTGGGCATCGACCGGGAGGATCCGGCCGACGGCGATCTCCTCCTCGATGTGGCGCGCGGTGGCCTGGACGAAGCTCTCCACGATTCCGGTGTAGGCCTGCTCCACGCCGGGATCGTCGGCCGCCGCGTCCGCGAGCGCACGCATCACCGGTCCGTGAGCGGCGTAGACGCCGACGATGCCCTCGAGCGCCTCGCGCGCGAGCTGCGACCCTTCGCCGGTGCCGCGCAACCAGCGTTCGGACATCTCGTACAGCTCGGAGCCGAGGTGCTCGACCACGCGCAGGACCAGGTGGTGGCGGTCGCGGAAGTAGACGTAGAACGACGGCCGGGAGAGGTCCGTGCGGCGCATGACCTCGTCGACCGTCAGGGCGCGGAAGGGCTGTTCGCGCAGGAAAGCCTCGGCGGCTGCGATGATCTCACGCTCCGCGATCTCTGGGGTCCTCCTGCGCCGCCTTGCGGGAACCTTCCGACCCTCATCCCCCGGGTGCACGGAGCCAGCTTAGCCCTCCGATTTACCATCTTGGAGCCCCCGTAGCTCAGCGGTTAGAGCGGCGGACTTTTAATCCGCGCGACGCAGGTTCGATTCCTGCCGGGGGCATGGCATGGCAGAACTGATCTGGAGCATCATCGCGGTGGCCGGAGGCATCCTCCTGATCGTCGTGATCCTGTGGTCCTTGGCCACGGGCCGCGGCGACCGCGACCGCGAGGAGGCGGCGCGCGTCTACTACGACGAGCACGGTCGCTGGCCCGACGAGCCGGCCTGACCGGCTGGTGCGGCTGGCCGGTCCGATCGCGAACCTACGAGTTCGCGCCTACACTCAGGATCGCGCCCCCATGGTCTAGCGGTTAGGACGCTGCCCTTTCACGGCAGAGATCGTCGGTTCGAATCCGACTGGGGGTACTGTCCGCGACGAGTGCGAACATGCGTTCGTGAAGGTGATTGAACGCGAGCGGGCTCGCAGGCTGCGACGTGAACAGGGCCTTCCGATCAAAGTGATCGCCGCCACGATCGGCGTCTCGTCCAGCAGTGTGAGCCGGTGGGTCCGGGACGTCGAGTTGACGCCCGCACAGGCAGCGGCGCTGCGCGACGCGAATCCGATCTACAACCGGCAGCGCAGCGGAACGGCCCGCTCGAGCGCGAACGCCCGAGCACGAAGGGTGGCGGCCCAGCGGGAAGGTGCGCGACTGGCGCGCGCCCGTGATCCGCTGCATCAGGCGGGGTGCATGCTCTACTGGGCGGAGGGCGCACGGAGTCGCAACCAACTCGCCTTCACAAACTCGGACCCCGAGATGGTCGAGCTCTTCGTGCACTTCCTCCGTCGCTGCTACGGCATCTCCAATGAGCGGATCGCCTTGCGGGTCAACGTCCATCTCGGCAACGGGCTCACGTTGGAGGAGATCGAAGCCTGGTGGCTGCGGCGACTCGGACTTCCATCTCGTAGCCTGCGTCGTGCCATGGTCAACAGGCCTTCGCGGAGCTCGCAGCGAAAGCGCCGAACCCTTCCGTACGGCACCGTGCGCATCGTCGTGTCTTCGACCGCTCTCGTCCAGAGCGTCTTCGGCGCAATCCAGGCGTACGCTGCGCTGCAGCGACCCAGCTGGCTGGGATGAACGCGCGATGGGCTACGTCCGTGTCCTACTGACGGAGTGGGAGGACCGGCCGCTCAGCGAGCTGGTCGCCCACAGCCGCGAGTACGGGCACGAGCTGCGGCCCGACGCACCGCTCAACGACCCGAACTGGCGTGAGGCCGACGTCTACGGGCCCGAGACCGAGTCGCCGACCGAGCTCGACGTCTCGCTCGACGACGGGAGACCCGACTGCCTGCTGCGTGCCGAGCGGCCTGGAGGCCGCTTGGGCGGTCCTCGACTACTACGCGCAGCGCGACGGCGTGCTCTTCCACGCCGACGCCGAGGGCTTCTACGAGGGCGAGGAGCTGATCCTGCCGGTCAGCTGAGGTTGCGCGTCAGGCCGCCGTCGACGATGAGGGACGTGCCGGTGACGTAGCCGGCGGGGACCGAGCAGAGGAAGACGGCGGCGGCGGCGAGCTCCTCGACGGTGCCGAGGCGCCCCGCCGGGATGCTGTCGCGCGCCATCTGCTGCGCCGCCTCGAGCGAGCCGGAGGTGTCGATCAGGCGCTCGGTGGCGATCCGGCCCGGGTGGACGTGGTTGAGCGTGACGCCCGCGCTCGCGTACCGGCGGGCGAGGACCTTGAAGGCCGCGACCAGGCCCGGGCGGTGGGCGTTGGAGAGCTGGAGGTTGTCGACCGGCTCGAGCACCGTCGACGATCCGACGGCCACGACGCGGCCGAAGCCCCGCTCGGCCATGGCGGGCAGGAGCCGCTCGAGCAACGCCATCGGCGTCAGGACGAGCGAGCGGTGGGCGCCCTCCCACTGCTCGCTCGTGAAGGCGAGCGGGTCGGGGCCGGCCGGCGGTCCGCCGGTGTTGGCGACGTAGACGTCGATCGGACCGAGGTCGGACTCCACCTGGTCGAGCAGGCCGGGCACGGCGTCGAGATCGTCGGCGTCGAAGACGTAGCCGCGGGCGCCGATCTCGGACGCGGCCGCTTCGATCCGCTCGGCCGAGCGCGAGGCGATCGCCACGCGGGCGCCCTCGGCCGCAAGCCCCGCGGCGATCCCGTGGCCGATGCCCTTCGAGGCGCCCGTGACGAGCGCGACGCGGTCGCGCAGCCCGAGGTCCATCAGGCCGCCACCGCTACGCGCCACCGGTCGGCGAGCCAGCCGCACCAGGCGCCGAACACGGCCAGGCCGAACGGCGATCCGATCCAGTGGATCCCGACCGCGACGCCGATCAGCATCGGCAGGCCCGAGAGCGCCGCGCCCACGAGGACGAGACCCAGCGGCAGTCGCAGCCAAGCGCCGGCGATCAGCGCGCAGCCGGCCCAGGCCGCCGGCCCGGCGAGCCAGCCCCAGTCCTCGAAGAACGACCTCGGCAGAGCGACGGCGAGAGCCACGGCCACGGCGGCCACCAGCAGCGCCTGCAGCAGCGCCGCTCGCCACGCGACGGAGCGATCCATGCGCGGCAGGCTAGCCAACCGCGGGCTCGACGTCGGCGAAGCGGCTCAGGCCCAGCGTCGCCAGCGTCTGCACGAGGTCGCTCGGACCCTCGACCGAGATCAGCCCCGCGTGCATCGCCTGCCCGAGCGAGATGCGGCCCATGTGCCACTTCGCCAGCCACTCGGAGTTCGTCCTCACCACCAGGTCTTCGTCGTAGCCGGGCGGCTTGATGCAGACCTCCGACGAGGGCGGGCAGAGCACGACCCAGAGGCGCCGCCTGTCCCCGTCGCTCAGCTCGAACCGGATCACCAGCCGCCGGCCCGGCAGGTCGTCCGCCTCGGTCATGCGACACAGCGACCACAGCACCGTGTGCGAGTCGAAGTGCGCGGGCGTGACCTCGAGCCAGCGCGTGCCCCAGATGCCCATGGCCTCGACGACCATGTCGAGGTCGCGGCCCGCGTCGGTCAGCAGGTAGCGCGAGCCGCGCTCGCACGGCACGCGCTCGACGATCCCGTACTGCTCGAGCAACTCGAGCCGGCTGCTCAGCAGGGTGCGCGAGATCCCGGGCGCGCCGTCCATCAGCTCGCCGAACGTCTCGCACCCGAGCAGCAGGTTGCGCACGATGATCGGCGTCCAGCGCATGGCGAGGATCTCGGTCGCGCGGGCAACCGGGCAGTACTGGCCGTAGCTGCGGACCTCCACACACCTGAGTCTCCCACCGCCGAGACCCCACGGAAGTCCAAATCATGGACTTGCCCGGCCGGCGGACCTCGTGGGACGGTCTTCCCATGGCGACTATGACTTTCCCGGGTGAGCTCCTGCGTCCCGGCGACGACGACTACGACGAGGCCCGCAAGGTCTGGAACGGCGCGATCGACCGGCGTCCGGCGCTGATCGCCCGCTGCGCGAGCGCCGACGACGTCGCCGCCGCCCTCCGGCTCGGCCGCGAGCGCGACCTGCCGCTCGCCGTCCGCGGCGGCGGCCACGGCGTCGCAGGCCTGTGCGTCAACGACGACGGCCTCGTGATCGACCTGTCCCCGCTGCGCGCGATCGAGGTCGACCCCGAGGCGGGAACCGCCCGCGCCGGCGGCGGCGTTCTGTGGGGCGACCTCGACGCCGCGACGCAGGCCCACGGCCTGGCCACCGTCGGCGGCATCGTCACTCACACCGGCATCGCCGGGCTCACGCTGGGCGGCGGGATCGGCTGGCTCATGCGCCGCCACGGCGCCACCGTCGACAACCTGCTGGCCGCCGACGTGGTGACCGTCGACGGCGACCGGCTCCGCGCGAGCGAGGACGAGAACCCCGACCTGTTCTGGGGCCTGCGCGGCGGCGGCGGCAACTTCGGGGTCGTGACCTCGTTCGAGTACCGCCTGCACGAGGTCGGGCCGACCATCCTCGGCGGCCCGCTCTACTTCGCGCTCGAGGACGCCCCCGAGGTGCTGCGCTTCTACCGCGACTTCATCGCGGACGCGCCCGACGACCTCACCACCATCCTCAATCTGCGCATGGCGCCGCCCCTGCCGTTCATCCCGCAGGAGTTCCACGGCCAGCCGGTCGTCGCCGTCGCGGCCTGCTGGGCCGGCGACCTCGAGCGCGGCGAGGCCGTGCTCGAGCCGCTCCGCCGCTGCGCGACCCCGCTGGTCGACGCCGTCATCCCGCGCCCGTACGTCGAGCTGCAGCAGCTCTTCAACCCGGCCGTGCCGCACGGCTGGCACTACCGCTGGCGCTCATGGGAGCTGCCGCCCCTCACCGACGCCGCGATCGACGTCCTCGTCGACCAGGCTGCCCGCATCACCTCGCCGCGCTCCTACATCATCGTCTTCCAGCTCGGCGGGGCCGTCGCCCGCCCCGAGCAGGACACCGCCTTCAACCAGCGCGACGCCGCCCACGACGTGAACATCAACGCGGTCTGGCTCGAGGGCGACCCCGAGGCCGACCGCCACGTCCAGTGGGTGCGCGACACCTACGCCGCGCTCGAGCCGCACTCAGGCGGCCGCGTCTACGTCAACTTCCTCGAGGACGAGGGGCAGGACCGCGTGCGCGCCGCCTACGGCCCGGCCATGCACGACCGGCTCAGAGCGCTCAAGCGCCGCTACGACCCGGACAACCTGCTGCGCGGCAACCAGAACATCAGCCCTTGAGGCCGGTGTTCGCGATGCCCTGCACGATCTGGCGCTGGAAGAGCAGGAACGCGACCAGCAGCGGCAGCGCGCCGAGCACGGCGAGTGCCATCTGCTGCGCGTACAGCGCCCCGAAGGAGGTCTGCACCGTCGCCAGGCCGACCGGGATCGTGAACAGCGAGCCCGCGCTGGTCACCACGAACGGCCAGAAGAACGCGTTCCAGGCGATCACGAAGGTGAAGATCCCGACTGCGGCGATCGTCGCTCGCGACAGCGGCATCCAGATCAGCCAGTAGATCCGCCACATCGAGGCGCCGTCCACCAGTGCGCTCTCCTCGAGCTCGCGCGGCACGGCGTCGAAGGCGCGCTTGAACACGAGCACCGCGATCGGAGCGGCGAGCTGCGGCAGGATGATGCCCCAGTAGCTGTCCGCCAGCCCGAGCGCCTTCATCTGCGTGAAGAGCGGCACGATCAGCGCCTGGAACGGAACGATCAGCCCGGCCAGCAGCATCCACTGGAGGACGGCGCGGCCGCGGAAGCGCATGCGCGAGAAGGCGAACGCCGCCAGGCTGGCGGTGAAGATCGTCCCGATGGTGATCAGCGAGGCGGTGAGCAGGCTGTTGAAGTACCAGGTGAAGATCCGGCCGTCCTCGAAGGCGATCCGGTAGGCGTCGAGCGTCTGCTCGGTCCCGAGCCAGCTCACCGGCGCGATCGTCGTCTCGGCGTCCGGCTTGAGCGAGGTCGCGACCGCCCACGCGAAGGGGACGATCCAGACGAGGGCGAGCAGCACGAGCGACACCTGGATCAGCGGCCGCGCCCAGCCGCCGGCGCGCGGGCCCTCGACGAAGCCGCCGATGGCGGTCATGAGATCACCGTCCGCGTGCCGGCGCGGCGGACCAGCCGCAGCGAGATCACCGTGATGACCACGATGACGACGAAGAACACGAACGACATCGCGCTCGCGTAGCCGATCCGGTACTGCGTGAAGCCCGTCTCGTAGATGAGCTGGATGGCGGGGCGCGTCGAGTCCTGCGGACCGGCCGATCCCGCCTGGAGCAGGTAGATCTGGTCGAACACCTTCAGCGACGCGATCACCTGCAGGACGGTGACGAGCACGAACGTCGAGGACAGCAGCGGCAGCGTGATCCGCCGCAGCTGCTGGCCCGGCGTGGCGCCGTCGGTGGCGGCGGCCTCGTACAGCTCGCGCGGGATCTCCTGCAGCCCGGCGAGGTAGAGCACGAAGTTGAAGCCGAACGTCCACCACACGGTGGCGATGACGGCGGAGACCATCGCCACGCCTGGCTGCCCGAGCCAGTTGACCTCGGCGAAGCCGAGCGTGACCAGGTACGAATTGATCAGTCCGAAGCCCGGCTGGTACATCCAGTTCCAGATCAGCACCACCACTGAGACCGGAAGGACGTAGGGCGCGAAGAAGGCGAGCCGGTAGAGCCACTGCATGCGCCGCACGCGGCTCACCATCAGCGCGAGGCCGAGCGGGAGCAGGACGAGCGGCGGCACGCTGAGCAGCGTGAAGAACGCCGTGTGCCACATCGCCGCCCAGAACGTGGAGTCGGTCAGCAGGTCCGCGTAGTTGTCCAGCCCGGCCCACGACGCCGGGCCGACGAGCGAGTCGTGGAACAGCGACGTGCGCACGGCCGAGATCACGGGCCAGAACAGGAAGGCCACGAAGAGCACGAAGAACGGCGCCGTGAAGAGGAAGGCGCTGCGCCCGGTGCGCGGGTCGCGGCTGCGGCGCGTCTCGACATGCGGCTCGGTGCGGGCGAGTCGTTCTTCTGCGGCGACCGCCATCAGATCGGCCTCGGGGTCGTGCTGAGCAGCTCGAGGTAGTCGCGGAACGTCGCCAGACCCACCTCAGGCGGCTGGACGCCGGTGGCCACCGGCTGGAACGCGGTGCCGGCGTTGTTCTCGAGGTCCGAGCCGCTGCCGCTGTACCAGGCCAGCGGGTCGAAGGCGAGGTTGTTGGCGGCGTCGGCGTAGTTGCTCTGCGGCGACAGCTTGCGGTACGCGTCGCTGTCGAAGATCTCCTGGAACGCCGGCACGTGGCCGCCCTCGGCCCAGGCCAGGCCCTTGTTGACCATGCGCGAGATGAAGGCGAGCGCGGCGTCGAGCCGCTCCGGCGAGCGCCCGGCATCACGCGGGATGACGAACGTGTGGGAGTCGGCCTGGGTGGCGGGGCCGTCGAAGATCGTCGGCACCGTCCGCATCGAGAAGGGGATCTTCGTGGTCGTGAACGTGGTGACCTCCCACTCGCCGTTGAAGGCGAAGGCCGCGGACTGGTTGCCGAACATGGCGACCGACGCCTGGTAGTCGAGGTCCTGGCCGCCGACCTGTCGCTTGCTGGGCTGGGCGATCCACTCGAGCGCGCGCAGCGCCTTGTCGTCGTCCATCGTGATCCGGCTGCCGCCCTCGTCGATGATCGGGGCGCCGTCCATCTGCGAGTAGAGGGTCAGGAACAGCCGCCATGGCGTCACGCCGCGCGTCTCGAACACCACGCCGGTCTTGCCCGTCTCCTCCTTGACCGCGGCGAAGGCGTCGAGCAGGGCGTCGGGCCCGTCGAGCGGCTTCAGCGTGTCCCCGTTGAGCAGCCCCGCCTTCTCGGTCAGCTCGGTGTTGTAGTAGAGGACGAACGGGTGGGTGTCGAGCGGGATCGCGTACTGGCGGCCGCCGGACTGCCCGCTCTTCCACGGCTGCTCGAGGAAGCGGTCGCCCTCGAGGCCGTGCTTGGCGAGCAGTTCCGGAGTGAGCTCCTCCAGCAGGCCGGCCGGGGCGAAGGCCGGGATGCGCGTCGCGTGCATGACGGCCACGTCGGGCGGCGAGCCGCCGACCGCCGCCAGCGCCAGCTTCGTGTAGTAGGGGTTGCCCCACGGCAGGATCAGCTCGCGCACGTCGTTGTCGCCGTGCTCGGCGTCGATCTCGTCGAGGATCGCGGCCAACCGCGCGCCGTCGCCGCCGCCGAACAGGTGCCAGAACGTCACGGTCTGCGAAGTCCCGGCGAACGGCGAGCCGGTGCTCGCCACGCCGAGCGCAGCCGCGGCGCCGAGCATCCCGCCGCCGATGAGGACCTCTCTCCTCGTGAGCTTGATAGCGCTCACAACCGACGGCTTCCCCTGTCGGGATCATCCGTAAACCGGCGCTGGTAGCGTTCACAGCGTGCAGGGGGCCAGGCTGGTCATCGACCCCGCGTTCGCGGTGGCGGAAGTCGACGAGCGCGTGTTCGGCTCGTTCGTCGAGCACATGGGGCGCTGCGTGTACGGCGGGATCTATGAGCCCGACGGCGGCCGGATCCGCGACGACGTGCTCGAGCTCGTCCGCGACCTCGGCGTCACGATCGTCCGCTACCCGGGCGGCAACTTCGTCTCCGGCTACGACTGGGAGGACGGCATCGGACCGCGGGAGGCGCGCCCGCGGCGGCTCGACCTGGCCTGGCGCTCGATCGAGACCAACCAGGTCGGCACCGACGAGTTCCTGACCTGGGCCCGCCGCGCCGGCGTGGAGCCGATGCTCGCGGTCAACATGGGCACGCGCGGGCTCGACGCCGCTCGCCATCTCGTCGAGTACTGCAACGCCCCGGGCGGCACCGAGTGGGCCGACCGCCGGCCCGGCGACGCGTACGGTGTGCACGTCTGGTGCATCGGCAACGAAATGGACGGCCCGTGGCAGATCGGCCACATGGACGCGGTCGCCTACGGCACGGCGGCCAACGAGACGGGCAGGGCGATGCGGCTCGTCGATCCCTCGATCGAGCTCGTGGTCTGCGGCAGCTCCCACTCCCGCATGCCGACCTTCGGCGCGTGGGAGGACACGGTGCTCGACCTCGCGTGGGACGTCGCCGACCACATCTCGCTGCACACCTACTACGACCCGGCGAGGTTCGCGGACGACGAGGCCTTCCTCGCCGCCTCGCTCGACCTCGACCGCATGATCGAGACGGTGGCCGCCACCGCCGACGCCGTGGCCGGCCGCAAGGGCAGCCGCCGCCGCGTCTCCCTCAGCGTCGACGAGTGGAACGTCTGGTACCAGACCCCGACCGAGAAGTTCGAGCGCCGCGAAGAGCCGTTCGTGGAGGCGCCGCCGCTGATCGAGGACACCTACACGGTGACCGACGCGCTGGTCGTCGGCTGCTGCCTGATCACGCTGCTCCGTCACGCCGACCGCGTCCGCATGGCCTGCCTCGCCCAGCTCGTGAACGTCATCGCTCCGATCCGCACGATCGACGGCGGCCCGGCCTGGCGCCAGACCACCTACTTCCCGTTCCAGCACGCCTCGCGCTTCGGGCGCGGCACCGTCCTGCGCGTGGAGGGCGACGTGCCGGCCTACGACACCGAGGGCGAGGCCGGCGTGCCCGTGCTCGAGGCCACGGCGGTGCACGACGGCGGCGAGGCCCTGACGCTCTTCGCCGTCAACCGCGCCACCGAGCCGCTCCCGCTCGAGGCCACCCTGCACGGGCTCGGCACCCCGTCGGTCGCCGAGCACCTCGTGCTCGCCGACGAGGATCCCCGCGCCGCCAACACCGCCGAGCAGCCGGACCGCGTCGTGCCCCGCACAGAGTCCGGCGCGCGGGTCGAGGCCGGGACGCTCCACGCCACGCTGCCCGCCCGGTCCTGGAACGTCATCCGCCTCGCGCGCGCCGCCTAGGGACGGTGCTCGTACGCCGTGTCGAGCGGCACGCCCTGGAGCAGGAAGCGGGACAGCTTCGCGTTGAGCGCCCGCTCCTCCTCCGGCGTCGCCGGCAGCGGCAGGTGGAGCGCCTCCAGCAGCGTGAAGCGGTGCAGGTCGACGGCGCTGCGGATGCTCTCGCCGTAGGCGATCGCCGCCGCCACGGCGGCGCGGTAGGCGAGCCAGGTGAGCATGAGGCAGCCGGCGGGGACCAGCAGCCACCAGCCGTGCGCGGCCAGCAGCCCGGCGGCGATGATCGCGGCGGCGGCGAACACGGAGCAGAAGCGCGCATTGACGTCGAGCGCGTCGCGCTGGCCGTCGACCACGGCGCGGACCGGGTCGGAGAGCAGCGGGTACAGGCGCGGCCAGGCGACGACGGCGTCGAGCCCGTACGGCTCGCCCGCGCGCACCTCGGCCGCGCGCAGCGCGTTGCCCAGCCGCGTCGGCATCAGGTACTCGCGCGGGGGCAGCAGGCGCAGCTCGCTCGCCGCGTCGCTCATGGTCGCGAGCTCCTCCGGCGTGAGCGGCTTGCGGCGCGGCGCGGTGGTCGCCTCCAGGGCGTCCACGCGGCGCTCGTACCGCGCCCGTCTGCGGGCGGCGAGCGACCGCGCGACCCCGGGCCAGTAGCCCTCCAGCCAGCGCACGAGTCCGAGCTGCAGCGGCTGCGCGACGATCGCGGCGACGAGCAGCGTCAGGAACAGGAGGCCGCCGGCCCAGGCGTCGAGCTCGCGCGCCTCGTCGAGGATCCGGTCGAGGTCCGGCGCCTCGCCGGGTGCGCCGCTCCACAGCAGCGCGAGCACGAACAGCGCGAGGACGACGCCGGGCAGCAACCCGACGAGCGCGAACCGGGCGCCGATGTCCCGGCCGAGGCCGATCAGGTCGACGACGCTCACCGTGGGGTCAGCGCCTGGGCGGGGTGGACGGCGCAGCGCGGCGGGCGCGCCGCGTTGTAGCTCACGGCGTAGAGCGGGCTCTCGGGGCAGCCCGCCTCCGGGCAGACGAGCTCGATCTCGGTCCACGCCACGGAGCGGCCGGGGAGGATGGCCGCGTCGGCGTCGCCGAAGCCCATCGACTGCGTGCTGACGAGCTCGTAGACCTCGGTCCGGTCGAGCGCGCCGGCGTCCTCGCCGCGCACGAGGAGGCGCACGGCCCGCCGCGCGCGGTCGGCACCGAACCACGCCACCACGCCCGGCAGCTCCGCGTCGTCGTCCAGTCGCAGGAGCGGGAGCTCCTCTCCGGGCGCGAGCGGGCGGCAGTGGGTGGCGAGCTCGTCGAGCGTCATGCGGCGAGCTCCAGCGTCGGCCGGCCGGTGAGGAAGAACGCGGCCCACTGGGAGGGCGCGGCGAAAGGCGGGTCGGGCAGCCGGTGGGCGTAGGCCTCGAGCGCCATGGCGGCGAACGGGTCCGCGGCGGCGTCGGCCAGCGCGAGCAGCCGCTCGCGCGCCTCGCCGGCCTCCATGTCGCGCAGCTCCTCGCATGTCGCGCGTACGAGCGCGGCGAGGTCGGCGGTCGCGCCCGCCTCCGCCAGCCCGGCGTAAAAGCGCTCCGCCCACAGCGCCGCGAACCCCTCGTCGACCTCCCAGCGCGTGGCGATCACGCTGTCGATGCCCGCCAGCTGGAGCCCGACCGGGAGGCCGGCCTGCGCCTCGTCGAAGCGGCCGATCCCCGCGCCCGACGCGCAGGCGACGAGAACCGCGAGCCGGCAGCCCTCGAGCGGGTCGGCGAGCAGGATGTCCGAAGTCGACCAGAGCTCGGCGAGCCGCAGCAGGCGGTCGCCGCCGTAGGTCGCCACGAGTGTGCTGCCCGGGCGATCCAGCCTCCGGTCCAGCCGGTTCACGCGTGTCCACCGGCGCTCATGTAGCCGCCCGACACCGGGCACGTCCGCGAGCAGGTCGTGCCAGGGCGGCTCGTCGTCCTCCTCGTCGGCGGGAGGCTGGCGCCAGCCGACGGCCTCAGCGCTCCACGCCACGAAGGGGTCGCCGTCGAGCGCCTCGTCCGGGTGGACCTCGAGCCCCGAGTGCGAAAGCTCGCCGCGGCCGTGACCGGCGAAGTGCAGGATCGTGGCCCCGGGCGCCGCGGCGAGCAGCGCAGGTTCCGTGGCGCCGACGGCGGCCAGCTCGGTCACCGCGTAGTTGGCGGCGTCGAGCCGGTCGGCGATCGGGCGGCAGGCGGCGGCCGACACGCGCAGGTCGAGCGTCGGGTTGGCGACCACCAGGGCGCTGCGCGGCGCCGACTCCGGACGCGTGCGGCGGGCGCGAACGGCCTCCGACACGCTGGCCGCGATGACCACGTCGATTCCCTCTAGGCTCGGCAGCGCGGCCCAGGGGACGAGGTGCAGCGTCGCGCCGGGCACGAGCGTCAGGCGCGCCGCGTCCTCGTCGTCGAGCTGCTGCCGCAGCCAGTCGCCGAGCACGTCGTCGATGCCCTCGAGCAGCTCGGAGAGGCTGGGCTCGGGGTCGACTCCGCCGCCCGGCTCGATCAGCATCTGCAGCCACTCGCCTCCCGTGTCGCCGGCGAACAGCTCGAGCCACTCGCGGGTCCCGACGTCCTCGAGCAGGAGGCGGCCGGACGGCCGGCGGGTGTCGCGCGGCGCGACGAAGACGCCGACCGTGCCCATGAAGTGGTGGCCGAGGATGCACAGGCACTCGCCGTCGCCGAGCGCGGCGGCGACGTCGGCGACCGCCGGCGTCTCGAGGCGCGAGGGGTCGAGCCGCGGCCGCACCTGGCGGTAGCGCTCGAGCAGCCGTGCTCCGGCCGACACGCCGTCGACCTCCTCGTCGGCCGTCGCCGCGCGCAGCGCGACGTCGAGCTCGCGCTCGACCGCGAGCAGCTCGCGGCCGGCGGCGTCCGCCCGCAGCGCGGCCTGATAGCGGCCGCGCAACCCACGCGGGCGATCGAGCGCGCGCAAGACGCCGTCCCAGTCGCCGCGCCGCGCGTCGGTCGTCGCGAGGGCATCGGCGATCCGGTACAGGCGCGTGCCGGCGTCCGTCACGTCCGCCTCGGTCACGGCGGTCAGATAGCGGGCCTCCGCGTGCACGAGCACGGCCTCCAGCGCCGTCGCGGCGCGGTCGAGCTGGCCGAGCATGAGCCGCAGCTCGCCCTCGCGCACGGCCATCTGCTGCACGCTCCACTCGCCCAGGTCGCTGCCCTCGACGACGGTGCGGTAGAGGTCCGCCGCTTCATCCCACTCGCCGGCCATGTCGTGCTGCCCGGCACGTCCGGCGAGGGCGGGGAGGCCCTCGCCCTCGTCGGCGTCGAGGTACGCGCCGTGGCGCGCGGCCCAGCGGGCGGCCTCGGCCTCGTCGCCCGCGTCGCGCACCTCGATGTGGCGGCTCGCTGTGTAGCCCACGGCGGCGAGCCGGAACACGTCGATCCCGCCGGGGTCGGCCTCGGCGATCAGCTCGTCGCCCTCGTCGAGCAGCGCCTCGTCGCCGGCGCCGGCGTCGAGCAGGGCGGCGATGGTGCGGATCGTCTCCTCGGTGTCCTCCCGCGTCGCCTCGAGGTGGTCCCACAG
This sequence comes from uncultured Solirubrobacteraceae bacterium, assembly GCA_963835525.1. GTDB lineage: Bacteria > Actinomycetota > Thermoleophilia > Solirubrobacterales > Solirubrobacteraceae > DASSUW01. The sequence continues at coordinate 130,685 of CAWIFM010000003.1, read as the reverse complement.
CTCGGCGATCGCCTCGGCGGCGTCACGGCGCTCGTGGCCGGTCGGCAGCATGAGCACCGCCTGGGCGTGGAACCGGTGCAGCGAAGGGACGTTGTCGCTGAACAGCTCCAGCGCGTCCTCGGCGGTGTTGAGGCGGAGCTCGTGCTCGTCCGCGCGCTCGGTCAGCTGCTCGCCCGCGAGCCAGCGCATCAGCAGCTCGAGCGTCTCATCACTCTCCGCCTCGTCCTCGATCTCCAGCCACAGGTCGAGACCGCGCGCGACGAGCTCCTCGGCGAGAGCGGGCATGACCCGGCGACCCTCCCACCCGGCGCCGAGGCGTGTCAAGCTGGGTACGCGGGCGGTTAGCTCAGCTGGTCAGAGCGCCTGCCTTACAAGCAGGAGGTCGCGCGTTCGAGCCGCGCACCGCCCATCCGGTCAATGAGGCAGGTCCGCGCCCTTGGTTATCAGCGCAGCACCTGATCGACCGTGGAGATACCCCAAGCGCCAGATGTCGAACTCGCCCTTGGGCATCTTGGCCTTCATCGATTGGTCGTAGACGTACTGCGGCACCGTGACCTTCGCGGTTGCGGCCGCTCCCGCATCGTTCTTGCCCACGGTGGTGTGTCTCCTGTTGCCTGCGGTCCAGCCTTTCACGAACGACTTGGCGTGCTTGAAGCCGTTCGTGTGGTTTGGATCGGCCGGCGCCGAGTTCGTGGCAGTGCGGAGTCCCTGGGTGAACCCGCTCTCGAACGACGCTCCGCCAAACTGTGACTTGCCGAGCTCAAACAGTGAGGTTGCGGTCCCGAGTGGCGTAGTCCGGTCGATGGTCGTACCGGGAGCGTCGACTGCAGGGTGTGCCTCGATGGCGACGACCCACTCCGGCTTGAGGTACTCCAGATACAGCTCCCGTGCGTGAAGCGCGCTCTCCTTGTACGGATACGTACTGTCATCCCTTCGATCCCGTTGGGTGCTGAATTTGTCGGGCTTGTCGCTCACGCCACCGTGCGAATAGTGGTTGATCAGCAGCGGCCCGTCCAGCGGGATGAGAGCTAGGTCGACCTTGAGGCGGAAGCCGTCCTTCGTCCGGAAGTTCTCGCCCGTATTCACGTATGTGGCGCCGACCTTGGGCGTGGACGCGAGGCTCACACCTCGCTGTTGTGGCCCGCTGCCGAGCTTCTGATGTGCGACTGCCATCTGCTTCTTGGTGAGCTTGCCGGTCGTCGACGCCGCGCCCTCTCCGCGGACGATGTCGACGTCCTCGTGGCGCGCCTCGAAGATGTTCGGGGTTCGGTCACCGGCGGCCTTCATGAAGGTTTGGAAACGACCCTCATGGCGGTTGGTCGTGAAGAATTCCATCATCTGCCAGTAGTTCTTCTCTACGTATGCGTAGCGGCGTGTCAGAACGCCTCGAGAGTCCTTGACGTACTCCTTCGACGCGTTGCTCAGGTCCGTGCTCACGCCCTGCTTCTCGAGGACGTCGCGCTGACCAGGAGAAGTGGCCGCGGTCTTGACTGTAAAGGCGTCCTCGCCTCTCTTGAGCGTGCCGATCACAACGGCCGGTTTGGCAACTGGTTGATACGTGATTTCACCCGTCGTATCGTCGATGGCCAGCCTGCCATCGCCAAATGCATCTGCGGTTTTCAGCAGAGCGAGTTGCTGTGCTCTGTTTCGACCTGTGAGTGTGGCGTGGTAGTACTTCGAAAAGCCCTGGGTGCCCGTCCTGCCGGTAGGGAGCACCGGATATTTCTTGTTGACGTCGCCCTTGCTCGGCTTGGGCGTTGTCCGCCGGTACTTCTCGCGCTCTTTCAGGCGTCCTCGATGGGTGATGAGCTCTTGCGCGGCGAGCCCGATGTCGGTCGTCTCCGTACCGACCTTCAAGTCGTGCTCTGACTGCCTGACCTTGCGCCACTGCGCAAGGAGGAGATCCTGGCCCTCCTTGATCGTCGCATCGGCGGCCGCGGTCAGGCTGAAGCCGATCTTTTCACCGCCCACACGTTGGACCGGGCTGGTCCCGGGGGACGTGCGCCCGACCGCCGCCTGTCGCAGGACCTGGCCGACTGCGCGATTGCCGATCGTGCGCTGTAGGCGCTGGACGGCGCTGGGCGACAGCGCAGCATCTGCTGATCTGATCGCCTGCTGCTGCGGGGTCGCTCGCCTGACGCGGACAGACTGTTGCCGTAACGACATAGTCCTCGCGCGGAGCCTATCCCGGCGGGGTTGCCCATTCGGGCAATGAAAGAGCCGCGCACCGCCCGCTCCCCTATTCGCCAAGCAGGAAGTCCAGCAGCAGCGGGTTCACGAGCTCAGGGTTACGGATGTCGGGCCGGTGGCCGCCCTCCGGGATCAGCACGAGCCGGGCGGTCGGCATCGCGGCGACGATGCTCTCGGCGATCGCCACCGGGACGGGCTCGTCCGCTTCGCCGTGGATGACGAGCGTCGTGCAGGCGACCTGCCCGAGGCGGCCGGCCGGCCGACGCCAGTCGACTTCGAGTTCCCCGGTGGCGACGACGTCCGGCGTCGACTCCAGCCCGATCGCGATCATCTCCTCGATCAGATCGGCCGAGTCCGGCTCCGTGAAGACTGCGTGCATGAACGGGACGATGAATCCGCGCCAGTCGGTCCGCAGGGAGTCGAGCCATTCCGGGTCGGGAGGCTCCGCCTCGAGCTCCATGTACCGCGCGATCGCGACGAGGTGGTCGAAGCGCTCCGGGTCGTCGGTAGCGAGCAGCACCGCCGGGTTCAGACCCCTCGAGGCGGTCACGAGCGCCGTTCGCTCGATCCCGGTGGATGCGAGCACCGCGAGCGCGTCGGCGGCGTGGTTCGGGAAGTCGTAACCGTGCTCTGGCCGCTCACTCGCCTGCCCCTCGCGGGTCGTACGTGAACACGGTGGCGTGCGGCTCGAGTGCGACGACCTGGTGTCCGACGACGCGCGCATCGACGAGGTTCCACGTCGGCATGAACAGGATCGCCCGCTCGCCCTCGCCGTACCGATACCACGCGATCTGCGTTCCGTCAGCGCTCACCGCAGTGCCGCGCTCCCGAGGACGGGGCTTGGGGATCACCGCGTGAGCAGGCCGGCGTCGAGCACGAGCGTCGTGCCGGTGATGTAGCGGCCGCTGTCACCCGCCAGGTACAGGACTGCGTCGGCGACATCGCGCGGTTCGATCCACGGGACAGGCAGGAGGTTGCCCGCGGAGCGCTCGGCGATTTCCTGGGTCGTCATGCCCTCCATCTCCGCGAGGCCGTCGTTCAAGGGCGTGTCGACGCCGGTCGGGTGGATCGAGTTGACGCGGATGCCGTAGGGCGCGAGCTCGATCGCCCAGGACTTCGTCAAACCCGTCAGCCCCCACTTGGACGCCGCGTAGTGCGACAGGCGCGCCATGCCCCGCAGCCCGGCGATCGAGGAGTTGTTGATGATCACGCCGCGGCGCGCCTGGATCATGTGCGGGATCACTCGGCGGCCGACGAGCCAGGCGCCCTTGAGGTTGATGTCGAGCATCGCGTCCCACTCGGCCTCGGTCAGCTCGTGGGCGAGGCCGTAGGCGCAGATCCCGGCATTGTTGAAGAGGAGGTCGATCCGGCCGAAGCGCTCGATTGCGAGGTCGACCGCGGCGCTGACCGCGGCGTCGTCGCGCACGTCGGCGACCGCCGTCAGAGCGCCGCACTCGGAAGCTAGCGACGAGAGCTCGGCGGGCGTGCCCATCGCGTAGCCCGGATAGGCGAGCGGGGCGGCGACGTCCACAGCGACGATGTCGTAGCCCGCCCCGGCGAGCGCGAGGCTGGTCGCGCGGCCCTGGCCGTGGGCGGCTCCTGTGACCAGCGCGACCGGCTTCACGCCACGCGCGCCCGGTAGGGCTCGAGGTAGCCGTCGAGCGGCACGCCGAGCGCGTCGTTGACCACGTTGGTGGCCACCATGATCGCCCCGAAGGCCGTCAGCAGCACGATCTGCTCGGGCGTGAAGTGCGCGTTCAGCCGCGCGCGCATCTCGTCGTCGACGGAGTGCGGATCGACCGCGAGCCGGCGCCCGAAGTCGGCGATCAGCGAATCGAGCTCGTCGAGCTCGAGCGCGTCGGGATCGTCGCCGGCGTCGGCGAGCAGGCGGCGGAAGAACGTCGAGCAGATCAGGCAGTAGTTCTGCGCCGAGATCACGTGGCAGAAGATCTGCGTGCGGCGCTCGCCGAGCAGCGGCGCCACCTCGTCGTGCAGCGGATACCACTGCAGCAGCGCTTCCAGAGCGGGCGGCGAGTGCGCGAGCGTCCACTTCATGTTCGTCATGCGGCCGCCCGTGGCGGCGTGGGCGGCGGCCAGCGAGCGCGAGCCCTCCGGCGCATCCCCTTCGGTCAGCGGCGAGATCCAGGCCATGAAGGCCATGATCGCGCACGGAGGCGCTCTTTCAGCGACGGCCGCTCGCGTGCCCCCGGCTCGGGCGATCCGCCGTGCTCGAGCCACAGCTTCGTCACGGCCTCCCACGCCTCGTCCATCAGCGCCTTCGCGCCGTCCAGCGTCGGCTCGCCCTTGATGACGGCGATCGGCTCGGCGGCGTGCACCTGGCAGTGGACGGGGCGCACGATCACCTTCGCGCGGCGGACGTTCTCGGAGCCCAGGACGCAGACCGGCACGACGGTCGCGCCGGTCTCGATCGCCATGCGGAACGCGCCGCGCCTGGGGGCCGCCAGGCCGCCCCAGCGCAGCCGCGTGCCCTCGGGGAAGATCACCAGGACGCCGCCGCCCTCGAGCACCAGGCGCGCCGTCTCGAGCGCCGCCGGGTCGGACTCGCCGCGCCGCACCGGGAAGCACCCGCAGCGCGAGACGTACCAGCCGGCGCGCGGGCGTACGAACAGCTCGGCCTTGCCGATGAAGTTGAGCGGCCGGCCGGCGCGCAGCAGCGTGCCGATCAGGAACGGGTCCAGGAACGACCGGTGGTTGGCGACGACCAGCACCGGCCCCTCGGCCGGGATGCCCTCCATGCCCGTCCGCGTCAGCCGCAGATAGGCGATCAGGAACGGCTTGAGGATCGCGTGGCTGAGCCGGTACACGAGCCGGTTCGCCCGGTGCTCGCGCGTGAACTCGTGGTACTTGGCCAGCGCCCCGAGGTCGTGCTCGCTCATGCGCCGCACCTTATGGCGCGGGGGGTCCCGCCGCGGCGCGGCGGAACCCCGTCCGGCCCTTGCCCCTTCCCCCCGAGCGGCCATTGCACCGGAGTTCGGGAGCGGAAGGCAACCCGTAGGGCGTTGATCTCTCTCAACGCCCCGCGGGATGATGGGCGCATGGACCTGTCGAGGCGCGAGGTCATCGGTGCCGCGGCGCTGGCCGGCCTGGGGCTCGCGGAGCTCGATCGGCTGCCGCCGTCACAGGTCCGCGCCCTGCGCGACGCCGTGCGCGGGAGGGTGCTCGTACCGGGGAACGGCGGCTACAACCGCGCGCGGTTCGTCTTCAACCGCCGCTACGACGGCGTCAGGCCGCCGGCCGTGGTGCAGATCCGTGACGCCGGCGACGTGCAGGCAGTGGTCCGGTGGGCCGACCGGTTCGGCGTCCCGCTGGTCACCCGCTCGGGCGGGCATGCCTACAACGGGGCGTCGATCAGCAACAGCGCGGTCGTGGTCGACGTGCGCAGGCTCGACGCAGTGCGGCTGCAGGACGGGATCGCCACGGTCGGTCCCGGCGCCCGCAACATCGACATCTACGCCGCGCTCGCGCGCCGTGGCGTCACGATTCCCTCGGGCTCGTGCCCGACGGTTGGGTTCGGCGGGCTTTCGACCGGCGGTGGGATGGGCCTCGCCGGACGCCTGCTCGGCCTCACGATCGATCGCGTGCGCAGCTACGACGTCGTCACCGCCGACGGCGTCAAGCAGACTGTGCGGGGCGACGACGACCTGTTCTGGGCGCTGCGCGGAGGCGGCGGCAGCTTCGGGATCGTCACCGCGGTCCGGCTGCGCGTGCGGCCGGTCCGCCGCGCGGCGTACTTCCGGATCACCTACCCGGCCGCCTCACGCGCCGAGGCGCTCAACGCGTGGGACGACTTCGCGCCCGGCGCGCCGGACCGGCTGACGGCGATCTGCACGCTCACCTCGTCCGGCGCCACGGCGTTCGGCCAGTACTTCGGGTCCGAGAGCACGCTGCGGCGGATCGTGGCGCCGCTCACGCACGTGCCCGGCGCGTCGCTGAGCACCGGCACGTCCGGCTACCTGGCCCTGCAGCGGCGCTGGGCCGGCTGCGCCGACGGCGGGCTCGCCGCCTGCCATGACTACGACCGCACGACGTTCGCCGCGTCCTCCGTCTACGTCGCTCGCAAGCTCTCCGCCGCCGCTCGCCGCGCGTTCCTCGACGCGGCGGGGATCGGCGCGACGCTGATCCTCGACGCCTATGGCGGCGCGATCGGGGAGGTAGCCCCGGGCGCTACGGCGTTTGTGCATCGCGACGTGCGCTTCAGCGTCCAGATCCTCTCCTACACCTCGATCGGGACCGCACGCGACCGCGTTCGCCGCGCCCGCCGCCTGATCGCGCCGTATGGGAACGGGCAGGCGTACCAGAACTACTCCGACCCGGATCTCGCGCGCGCCCGACGCGCCTACTACGGCTCCAACTACGCGCGGCTCGTCGACATCAAGACGGCCGTCGATCCGGCCAACCGCTTCCGCCCGGCCCAGGGCATCCGCCCGCGGACCTAGCCGAAGAAGACCTCGGCCGTCGCGTAGAAGGCCGGGTCGAGCAGCTTGGGCTCGGCCAGCGCCTCATCTAGCGGTACGCGCACGATCTCGGTGCCGCGCAGGGCGACCATCTTGCCGAAGTCGCCGTCCGTCACCGCGTCGATCGCCTCCACCCCGAAGCGCGAGCCGAGCACGCGGTCGTAGGCCAGCGGCGTGCCGCCGCGCTGGACGTGGCCGAGGATCGTCATGCGCGACTCGTAGCCGGTGCGCTCCTCGATCGCCTTCTCGAGCGCCACCGCGATGCCGCCCAGGCGCACGTGCCCGAACGAGTCCGTGGCGCCGCCGAACTCGGAGACGATGTCGCCGTCCGCGGGCATCGCGCCCTCCGCGACCACCACGATCGAGAACGTGGCGCCCTTGGAATGCCGGCGCTGGATCAGCCGGCAGACCTCGTCGATGTCGAACGGCCGCTCCGGGACGAGGATCACGTCGGCCCCGCCCGCCAGGCCGGAGTACGCGGCGATCCAGCCGGCGTGACGGCCCATCACCTCGACGATGATCACGCGGTTGTGCGACTCGGCCGTGGTGTGCAGGCGGTCGATCGCGTCGGTGGCGATCTGGACGGCGGTCTGGAAGCCGAACGTGAAGTCGGTGCCCGCCAGGTCGTTGTCGATCGTCTTCGGGACGCCGACCACGTTGACCCCCTCGTCGACCAGTCGGCGGGCGACGCCCAGCGTGTCCTCGCCCCCGATCGGGATCAGCGCGTCGAGCTTGTTCGCCTGGATCGTCTCGTGCACCTTCTCGACCCCGCCCTCGACCTTGAAGACGTTGGTGCGCGAGGAGCCGAGGATCGTGCCGCCGCGATGGAGGATGCCGCGCGTGTTGGCGTTGGTGAGCTCAACCGAGTTGTTCTCGAGCACGCCCGCCCATCCGTGGCGGAAGCCGACGAACTGGTGGCCGAGATGGTTGATGCCCTTGCGGACGATGCCGCGGATCACCGCGTTGAGTCCGGGGCAGTCTCCGCCGCCGGTGAGGAGGCCGATGCGCATGCGGGGCATGAAAGCGCAAACGGCCGGGGCCCGCCTTGCGGCGGGCCCCGGAACTGCCTACGCCTGCGCGGGCTCAGGCAGCTTGTGCTCGTGCGAGATCTTCGGGAGCCAGTCCAGCCGCTTGGGCAGGTACCAGTTCCACTCGCCGAGCAGCTTCATCGCCGCCGGGAGCAGCACGCCGCGGACGAGCGTGGCGTCGAGCAGGACGGCGGTCGCCAGGCCGACGCCCATCATCTTGAACTCGACCATGCTCAGCGAGCCGAAGATCGAGAACACCGCGACCATCACCACGGCCGCGCTGGTCACGACGCCGGCCGTCTGCTTGATGCCGTAGGCGACGGCGTCGTCGGTGCTCATCCCGCGATCGACCGCCTCGCGGATCCGGCTCAGGATGAACACGTGGTAGTCCATCGAGAGGCCGAACAGGATCACGAAGAGGAACAGCGGCAGCCAGGACGTGATCCCGCCGAAGGACTCGAACCCGAGGAGGCTCTCGCCGTGCCCCTCCTGGAACACGAGCGTGAGGATCCCGTAGGCCGCGCCAACCGACAGCAGGTTCAGCACGATCGCCTTGATCGGCACGACGATCGACCGGAACGTGACGAGCAGGAGCAGGAACGCCAGCCCGAGCACGAAGCCGAACACGATCGGCAGGTGCGAGGTCATCGAGTCGTTGAAGTCCTTCGAGCCGGCGGTCATGCCGGTCACGTCGGCCTTCACGCCGCTGACGTTCCCGATCGTGGACGGGATGACGTCGTCGCGCAGCGTGGCCAGCGCCGCGTTCGAGGTGTCGTCGGTGCCGTTGCCCTCCATCGGGATCGACACGACCTCGACGGTCTTGTCCGGGCTGCGGCTCGTTGTCACGGGCTCGGACATCTCGCCGGTGGCGATCGCCGCGTCGCCCATCGCCGCGATGCCGGCCTGCACCTCGGGCTTGGTCACGTCGTCGGCCTGGACCGCGACGAGCAGCGGGATCGGGCCGCCGGGGAACGCGGCCTGGATGCGGTCGTAGACCTTCATGACCTCGAGGTCGCGCGGCAGCCCGGAGGTGCCGGGGTTGGCGGTGTGCATGTTGAGCGCCGGGATGCTGAGCGCGATCAGGATGCCGGCGGAGACGACCAGCGACACCACCGGGCGGCGGAGCACGCGGTCGAGGATCCAGCTCCAGATGCGCGACTCGCCGTGGTTGCGGTGGCGCATGCGGCCGATGATCGGGACGCGGCCCTTCTCGACGTTGTCACCCAGCTTTGACAGCACGGCGGGGAGCACCGTGAGCGAGCCGAGCACCGCGATGCCGACGACGAGGATCGTGCCGATCGCGAACGACTGGAACACGATGCTGCCGGCGAAGAACATGCCGGCCATCGCGATCATCACCGTCAGTCCGGAGATGAGCACGGCCTGGCCAGAGGTCGCCGCCGCGAACTCGAGCGCCTGCTCGGACGAGCGCCCGGCGTCGCGCTCCTCCATCTTGCGCCGCATGTAGAACATCGAGTAGTCGACGCCGACCGCAAGACCGACGAGCAGCACCACCGAGCTGGCCGACTCGTCCATCGGGAACAGTTGGCTGATCGGCGCGAGCAGGCCGATCGTCGCCGCCACGGCGGTGACGCCGAGCAGCAGCGGCACCCCGGCGGCGACGAGCGCGCCGAACGCGACGATGAGGATGATCAGCGTGATCGGGAGCGAGAGGACCTCGGCCTTCTGGAAGTCCTTCTCGAACGCGGCCGAGATGGCCTTGTCGGCGCTGGCGTCGCCGAACTGCCCGACGAACACCTGCGGGTTGGCCTTCTGGGCTGCGGTGGTCGCGGCGAGCGTCGAGTCGACGCGCGCCTCCGTGACCTCGTCATCGCCTGGTATCTCGAAGGTGATCAGAGCGGAACGACCGTCCTTCGAGAGCTGACCCCCGTTGCCCTCGGCCAGCGGGGACTCGACCTTGTCGACGCCCTTGACGGCCTCGAGTCGCGACACGGTGTCCTCGACGGCTGTCGTGAACGCGGCGTCGCCGATCTTGACCGAGCCCTTGCCCTGGATCAGGACCTGCTCGTCTGCGGAGTCGGGGAAGTCGGCGGCGGCGATCGCCTTGTCGGCGGCCTTCGACTCGCCGTTGCCGTAGTCCTCGTCGGCGATCGTCTTCTGCCCGACGGCGCCTGCGATCACCACCGATAGCACGACGAACGCGAGCCAGCCGAAGATCGCCGTCTTGCGATGCCCGGCACTCCAGCGCGCCGCGCGGGAGGCGAGGTTTCTGCTTTGCACTGGGGGAGTCCTTCCGGAGAGAGCTGGGGAGCGAAGTTCTCCGAAAGCTTCGTCCCACGCCGGTGCGCCGGCATGGGTGAGGACTGGTGTCCGCAGGTGCGGAGAGCCTCACCAGGATCGGTGAGGCTCCCGCACGAGCTTCCTGTGGTCGTCAGAGGACGATGATCAGGATGATGATGATGATGAGTAGCGTGCCCAGTCCGATGTACATGAGCTCCGCGTACCCGTCTTACCGCGGACGCACGCTGACCGTCTCGCAGTCGGCCGCCACCGAGTCGGTCTGATCGGCCCGCACGCGGTCGATTCCGGGCCCGCACGTCACGACGTCAGGAGCGCCGTCGCGCACGAGGATCCGGTCGTCTCCCTCGTCTCCGTTGAGCGTGTCGGTGGCGCCATCGCCGCGCCAGCCCGAGAACAGCCGGTCATTGCCCGGGCCGCCGGACAGCGTGTCGGTCCCACGCCCACCGTGCAGGACGTCGAAGCCCTCGCCGCCGGAGATCGTGTCGTCGCCGCGGCGCCCGCGCACACGGTCGAAGCCGGGCCCGGCGTCGACGGTGTCGTTGCCCCAGCCGGCGATGATGCGGTCGTCGCCGACGCCGCCGGCGACGTTGTCGTCACCGAGTCCGGCGTGCGCGCGGTCGCTGCCCTCGCCGAGATCGAGCGTGTCGTTGCCGTCGCCCGCGCGGACGAAGTCGCCGCCGTCGCCGAGCGCGACGACGTCGTCGCCGGCGAGCGCGAACACGCGGTCGGGGCCGGCGAGCGCGCGGATCGTGTCGACCCCGCGACTGCCGACGATGCGGTCCGGACCGTCGGTCCCGGTGATGTCGAGAGCGACGGCAGTGCCGGCGGCGGCGAACGTGATCATCCCCGCGATCACGGGAGCCGCCAACAGGCGCTTGCGATAATGGGACACAGGGCCCCACCTCCTGGCTGATGGTTGACGCCCCGGAAACCCTCGGCGGACCGCCGAGTTGCGGCCCCGTCGGCGGCTCCGGATTCGGCTGGGAGGTCGGGGCCTGTTTTGCGTGCCATACTGGGGTTTCTCACGCCTCGGGGGGCGTAGCTCAGTTGGTTAGAGCGCCGGCCTGTCACGCCGGAGGTCGCGGGTTCGAGTCCCGTCGCTCCCGCTCCTCGAAGCCGCCGGTACCGGGCGGCTTTTCTGTTGCCTGGAGGGGGTCGTTCTGGTGGCTCGAAAGGCGGCGGGTACCACTCGCGGGTACCAAACGGCGCTCGAACGGCGCCGTCGTCGGCGATGTGGGGGCGAGTTTCGCCCCGTTCTCGCTTGGGGCTGGCGTAGGCATCTGTAGAGGTGCCCCGGGCGACGCTTGCGACGTCCCCGAGGCCGGCACAGGAGGCTGAGCTCCTATGCAGGACCAAGGTATCGCCGGGCACGAGCGGGCGTCCGTGACCGGTCTGGGCGTCTGTGACGTCTGGCGACTCGAGCTGACGGCCAGCAGTGGCCGTGGCTGGCCGACGAGCCTGAGGAGGTTCGCGCGCCGCTTGAGGAGTTGCGGCGCGCGTGGGCGCAGCAGGCGCTCGACGACGACGCCGACGTCGCCGTCGAAATCTCGGCTCGCGAGTACGAGCTTCAGTTGATCCGGATGATGCGCGAGCAACTCGCGCCGCGCGGGAACGCGGAGGATTGTGGTGTCCGTTGGCCCAGCCGAGCTGGTGCGCGAGCTCGTACGTGGCGCGTTGACAAGCGTGGCCGACACGCTGAGCGACCACGTCCGCGATGTACGGCCGACCGACGCCGCCTCCAGGGCCGGCCTCATCAAGGTGTCCGCCGCGGCGTCCGCGTGGGCGCAGACGTTCGTCGTTTGCCACGAGCTCGAGGCTTTCAGCCTCGACTCGGCTGCCGATCGGGTCGGGGTGCGCTGAGAACCAAACGCGGAAACTGCGATCACTGGCGTAGCGGAGCGTGCTCGAATCGGAGACGCCACGCTTGTCAGGTGCCGCCACGAGTTACATCTTCAGAGCAAGAACGCTGCACACTGGTGAAATCGAGCTGACCAGGTGACAAGCCACGTTCCCCGCGATTTGCGGGCGTCTTCGGGGCTGAACCGGCCACGAGATCGGTCTCGTGGGCAATTCAGCCAGCCGTTCTGGAACCGCTCCGCAGGTCTGATGTGCCGGTGACGAAGCCGTTCTGTCATGGTCGCTCTCAGCGGGTTGCCAGCGACGAGCGAGACCCGGAATATCCTGTGGCGCGAGAACCGCGTCGCCCTGGTGCTCCTTCGAGCCAGGGGCCTGGGACAGGCAGGTGACGCCGAGAAGCTGCGACTTGTGGACGCGTACGGCCGCTTGACCGGCTGTTCGCCGTCTGGACGCCCTTGCGGAACCCAGTCGTGCTGTGGGTCAGTGACCGCGACGTGGGGCTAGTAGGCGAGGTGGCGCGGGTGGTACCAATGCCGTCGGCCGGCGTAGCCTCGCCGCTCCGCGTCGATCATGATGCGATTCGTGTCCGAGGCCTATCAAGCGCATCCGCACCACAGGAACGGTCGTCGGCGGAAGTGACGATCGCCGGCAAGCCGTCGGACACCTTGCACCCAAGACGTGGGCGAGCATCATGAGGCAGGCGGGTACGAAGGACGATTGATGACTGAACGCCGCTATCTGATCGTGATCGAGGGCGCCGAGGGCGAGAACTTCTCGGCGTACGCGCCTGACCTACCTGGCGTGGTCGCCACTGGTGGCACTGAGGCCGAGTGCGAGCGCGAGATGCGAGACGCCATCGAATTCCATCTCGAAGGGCTGCGCGCGAGCGGTCAGGCGATCCCCGAGCCTTCGCATCTGACGACCGCGTACGTGAAGGTCGCCGCGTAGTCGGCTAGGGCTGAGCTGCCCGCAGCCCCCGGTCTCGCATAGAGGTGTGATGGCGAGACTCCCGGGTCCGCGACTTGCTCCTCCCTTCACGCGCGTGCGCTACTGCGGAAGCGGGCTTGGCTTCGCCGCTCCGACGACGCGAAAGTGACAGCGCGGTCACGACTCCGTCGCGCGGACCTCGGCATCGCGACCTCGATCACGTGCCGCACTCGACGGAGCCGCTGAGCGCTCTCTGGTGTCCGTGCGCATGGGCCGGTCGCGGAGCGGAAGCGCGATCGGTGGTTGGGGATACGATCGGCGCATGCTCGTCGGCCGCCACGTCGAGACCGAGGTACTCGACGGGTTGCTGGCGGATTCGCGTGATGGACGAAGCGCGACGCTCGTGCTCCGGGGCGAGGCAGGCATCGGGAAGTCCGCCCTGCTCGCGTACGCGGCCGAGTGCGCGCATGGCATGACCGTGCTGCGCGCGACCGGGATCCAGTCCGAGACCGAGCTCGCGTTCGCCGGCCTGCACCAGCTGCTGAGGCCACTGCTGGACCGGATCGATCGGCTGCCGGAGCCGCAGGCGGCCGCGCTTCGCGCCGCCTTCGCGCTGTCGAGCGACACCGCGGATGATCGCTTCCGGGTCGCTCTCGGCGTGCTCGGGCTGCTGTGCGACGTCGCCGAGGAGCGGCCCCTGCTGTGCCTCGTCGACGATGCTCAGTGGCTCGACGGCTCGTCGGCGGATGCGCTGCTGTTCGTCGCGCGTCGCCTGCAGGCGGAAGGAATCGTGCTCCTGTTCGCGGCGCGCGAAGGCGATGATCATCGGTTCGAGGCTCGGGACATCGCAGAGTTGACGCTCCACACGCTCGATCCCGATGCGGCCGGCGCATTGATCAGCGGCGTCTGCGCGGAGATCGCGCCGGCGGTTCGCACTCGCCTGGTCGAGCAGGCGGCCGGGAACGCGCTCGCGCTCGTCGAGCTCCCGACCGCCCTCTCGGGGACCCAGCTCTCGGGCGCCGAGCCGTTGCCGGAGACGCTCCCGCTGACCCGCGACATCGAAGCGCTGTTCCTCGAGCGCGTCCGGCGCCTGCCGTCCGCGACGCAACAGCAGCTCTTGCTGGTCGCCGCCGACGAGGCGGGTTCGCTCGCGCCGGTGCTGCGGGCTGCTGAGATGGCAGGGATCGGCGCTGAGGCGCTCGGCGCGGCGGAGGAGGCCGGGCTCGTCTCCATCGCGGGAACCCACGTCGAGCTGCGCCATCCGCTCGTCCGATCCGCGATCTACCACGGTGCCTCGTCGAGCGAGCGCCGTGCCGCCCACCTCGCCCTGGCGGACGCGCTCAGCGGGGAGTTCGAATCCGATCGGCGCGCCTGGCATCGCGCGGCTGCCGCCACCGGACCCGACGCCGACGTTGCGGACGAGCTGGAACGCAGCGCCGATCGAACTCGACTGCGTGGTGGCTACGCCGTCGCCGCGACGACGTTCGAGCGGGCTGCCGACTTGAGTGTCGACACCGAGTCGAAGGCGCGTCGGCTCGTGGCAGCGGTATCCGCGTCATGGCACGCCGGCCTGCCCGCGCGCGCGTCCACGCTCGCCGATCGAGCAACGGGCCTGGTAGGCGATCCGCGGCTGCGTCTGGAGCTCGACCACGTGCGCGGGGAGATCGAGCATCGCTGCGGGGCGCTCCCGACGGCGGGCACGATCCTGATCGCCGGGGTCGAAGCTGCTGGCGCCGTCGATTCCCGCAAGGCACTCGAGATGTTGTTCGACGCTGCCTCCTCGGGCATGCAGTCGGGCGACTACGCGCTGGTCGTCGAAGCCGGTCAGCGCGCCGCGGGGCTGCCCAGGCACGACGACGAGCGAGAGCGATTCCTCGCCGACCTCCTCGTCGGCGTCGGCAGCCTGTGGCTCGGCACGACCGCGAGCGAGGTCCCGCTCGTACTCGACGTGATCGCGCGCGCACAGTCCCTCGAGGAGCCGCGCATGCTCACCGGGGCCGCGATGGGCGCGTCGACGGTGGGGGACGAGCGCAGCGAGGCCGCGCTGCTCGCCCGGGCGCTGGCGTCGGCGCGCGCATCAGGCGCCGTCGACTCGGTCACGCTCGCCCTCCTGGCCACCGCCGTGGCAGGGATCCTCGGTGGCCGGTTCGCCGTTGCGACGGAAGCAGCGGAGGGACTCAGGCTCGCCAGGGAAGCGCGCCTGACAGGCGTGGCGTGCCTCCAGCTCGCGATCCTCACGTGGTTCGCCGCCGCACGAGGTGACGATGACGAGTGCCGCACATCAGCGGCCGAGGTCGCCGAGTCGGCGTCGGCGAGCGGCAACGCGCTCGCGCACTCGATCGTGGAGTGGGGCCTTGCCCTGCTCGATCTCAGTCGCGGCCGACCCGACGAGACGATCGCGCGGCTCCTCGCACTCGCCGCGGCAGCGAGTCGTCATCCGCTGATCGTGCTCATGTCATCACCCGATCTTGTCGAGGCCTGCGTCCGCGCAGGGCGCGACGAGCACGGCCGAGCAGCCTACGGCGCCCTCGAAGCGTTCGCGCAGCCGGACGGGCCGGCATGGGCGCAAGCGCTAGCGGCACGCTGCCGTGCTCTGCTCGCACACGACGCCTCCGCCGCCGACGAATTCGAGGCGGCGCTGCGCATGCACGAAGAAGCCAACCGCCCGTTCGACCGTGCGCGAACGGAACTCCTGTACGGGGAGTACCTGCGTCGCAACCACCGTCGCCGCGAAGCGCGCGAGCACCTGCGCGCCGCCTTGGGGACGTTCGAACGACTACGCGCCGAGCCGTGGGCCGAGCGAGCCAGGGGCGAGCTCCGCGCAACTGGCGAGACCGCCCGTAAGCGCGACCCCAGCACCCTCGCCGATCTGACACGGCAAGAGCTGCAAGTCGCGCGGCTGGCGAGCGAGGGGGGCTCGAACAAGGAAATCGGGGCGCAACTCTTCCTCAGTCCCCGCACGATCGAGTACCACCTGGGCAAGGTCTTCACGAAGCTGGGCATCGCATCCCGTTCGGACCTGATCCGGCACGGCGTCGACACGGAGCTCGCGTCGGTGCCCTAGCACCGTGCCGTCAGGCTCGCACCGCGCGGGGTCCGCGTGCCGCCGGACGCGCGCGTGACGCGGGTTACGGCCTCCTTCAACCGGTCCGGCGAGGACCTCGTGGTCGGCGCCGCCGGCGTCGCTGCCCGGGTATCGGTCCAGGCCGGCGCCCAGCCCCACCGCTGCCGCTCTCGAGTTCCCGTACGAGGTCCCCTAAGGGCGACTGCTGCTCTGCGCGATCAGCGGCAGCGCGGATCGGTGCCGAGCCACGCGGAGCTCGCTATCGCATCAAGGGCACATGCAGTAGCCGGGGAGGCTCGATCACGCCGCCATGCGACACCAGCGCGCTGCTAGTTCCGTACGCCGTTCACCCAGCTTGCTCCCGTGCTCGACGAGGATCGTCGTACCCCGACAGGGCATCCGCTCGAAGCCGACGCTTACTGTTCGATCTCGCGGACTGGCAGTTCGCCGACGCTCGCGTCGAAAACCTTCGTCATCCGCGCCGCGTCGTCCAGTCGCGGCCGCGCGTGCAGATACCGCTCGGTCGTCGTGATCTTGGCGTGGCCCATGAACGCCTTGACCGATACCAGGTCGAACTCGCGGATCACGAGGCTGCCGAACGAGTGACGCAGGTCGTGGAATCGCAGCGGGCGCAGGCCCGCCGCCCGCTGCGCACGCCGGTACCGGCGCCGCAGCGCAGACCCGTCCAGGTAGCCGCCGACCGCGCTGCAGAAAACCAGGTCGTCTCGGCCGGTGAACCGCTCGCGGGCGGCGAGCTGCGCAAGCACGGCCGCCGGCTGGTCGGCCAGCGGCACCGAGCGGAACTTGCGCGACTTGGGCGAGGTCAGCGCGCCGGCGGACCAGCTCGCCTCTACGACCAGCCGCGCGTCGGCAAAGTCGACGTTGCGCCAGCACAGCGCGAGCAGCTCGCCCATGCGCAGCCCGGTGAATGCCGCGACGACGAAGAGCGCAGCGTCCTGCTCGTCGCAGCGGTCGCGCTCGGCGTGCTCCTCGGCCGACACCGCCGGGCGGCTCGGGTCCCGGTGCAGGCCCGCCCGCGCCGCGCGCACGAGCGCGAGCACCTCCTCGACGTCGTAGAAGTCGATCGGCTTGGCATCCGGCTCGCGGCGCTTGTCCGTGCGCCGCGCCGGGTTCGTCGGCAGGCCGAACGTGTCCTCGCGCATCGCGTGCTCGAACACCGTGCACAGCACCTGGCGGTGCTTGTTGACCGTCCGCGGCCCGATCGTCGGGTCGGCGTGGAGCGACGCGAGGTACCTGCCGACCTCGGCGGGGGTGATCTCGAACAGCGGCCGGTCGCCGAACGCGTGCATGATGCGCGCGGCCGGCGGACGCCCGCGCTGGCGGGGCGCGGCGCCGACGGGAGTGAGCAGGTAGCGGTAGTCGGCGAGCGTTGACGGCTTGACCCCCTTGACGAACTCGAGGTGGTGCATCCACCGGGCAACCGCGTCGGCGAACGTCACATCGCCCTCCGGCAGAGACGCCACCTCGCGCTCGCGCGCTGCCATCGCCGCGGCGAGCGCCACGTACGCCGCACGTTCGTCGAGCCAGCCGTCGCGCACCCGCCCGCGCCGCGGCACCCACGACGACCCCGACCGGACCACCCAGGCCGCACCGAGCCGCCGCTTGACCTGCCGGCCCGTCGAATCGCGCCACTTGCCGTAGTACACCGGCCCCGACGAGCGCTCGACGACGAGGAGCGTTCCCGTCATGGAACACCCCCGCGGGTACCACTTGGGTACCAAACCAGCCTCATCGGACCCTCGGAACGCGACTCAACACACCCCGTAGAGCCGCATTCCTGCGTTATTCGCCCCCCGAGGGAGCCTCTGTCACGCCGGAGGTCGCGGGTTCGAGTCCCGTCGCTCCCGTCAGATCTCCTCGACGGCGGGCTCCGGTCGCACCACCGACGGCCGGACCCGGAGCACCCTCGCCGGCCACTGCGGCAGCCACCAGTTCCAGCGACCCAGGATCGCCACCACGGCCGGGACGAGGATCGCGCGCACGATCGTGGCGTCGATCAGGATCCCCGCCGCGAGCGCGGTGCCGAAGATCTTCACCTCGGTCCCCGGGCTGGCGCTCAGCGCCATGAACGCGAGGCCGAGGATCAGCGCGGCGCTCGTGACCAGCCGCCCGGTGCGGCCGATGCCCTCGACGACGGCTGTGCGCGTCGAGCCCGTGCGGTCGTAGGCCTCGCGCATGCGGCTGATGATGAACACCTGGTAGTCCATCGAGACGCCGAACAGGAAGGCGAACACGACGACCGGGATCTCCGCGTTGATCGAGCCGGTCTCGTCGATGCCCCAGATGGCCTCCGAGCCGATCCCGTTCTGCCAGATGAGCGTCATCACGCCCCAGGCGGCGGCGACCGACAGCAGGTTGAGCAGGACGGCCTTCAGCGGCAGGACCAGCGAGCGGAAGGCCCGGGCGAGGAAGACGAAGGTGAGGCCGGAGATCAGCGCGATGAGCAGCGGGAAGCTGCTGTAGACGGCGTCGACGAAGTCGGCGCTCTGGGCGGTCTGGCCGCCGATCGAGACGTCCGCGGGCGCCGCGCCGCGGATGCGGTCGAGCGTCGCGCGCCCGTCGCTCGAGCTGCCGTCCTCGGCCGGGACGACCGTGATGAGCGCGGTGCCGTCGCGGCGCCAGCCGGCCGGGGCGATCGCGCTCTGCACGCCATCGACCGCCGCCAGCGTCTCGGCGACGGCGTCGGGATCGTCGCCCCGCACGAGCGCCTCGAACGGCGAGAGCGGTCCGGCGCCGAGGCCGGAGGCCTCGAGCTTCTCGAGGCCGGCGCGCGCGGCGCCCGTCTGGCCGAGCGACTCGGCGCGCGGGCTGCCGAGTTGGATCGTGAAGGCGGCGGCCGCGAGCAGCAGGAGCACGGCGGTCGACGCGACGGCCGCGACCCAGCGATGGCGGACGACGATCCGGGCCCAGGCGGTCCAGAAGCGCCCCGCCCGGTCGGCCCGGCGCACGCGTGGCCAGTCCAGGCGCGGCCCGATCGTGGCCAGCACGACCGGCAGCAGCGTGATCGCCACGGCGACGCTGACCAGCGGGATGAACGCGCCGGCGATGGCGATGCTGCGCAGGAACGGCACCGGGAAGATGAGGAGCGCGAGCAGCGCGATCGCCACGGTCGTGCCGCTGAACACGACCGACCAGCCGGCATGCGCCATCGCCTGCTCGACGGCCTCCTCGCCGGTCGCCCCGTTGTCCCGCTCCTCGCGCCAGCGCATCACGACCAGCAGCGCGTAGTCGATCGCGATGCCGAGCCCGACGAGCGCGACCAGGAACTGGATGACGACCGAGACGTCGGTCACGCCGGTGAGCGGCCACACGAGCAGGAAGGTCGTCGGGATCGCCACCGCCGCCATCAGCAGCGGCACGATCGCCATCAGCGAGCTGAAGACGAAGACGAGGACGATCAGCGCGCCGGCGCCGGCCACCAGCACCTCGAGCAGGACGCTCACGCTGGTGTCGCCCTCGCCGGCCGCCGAGGCGGCCCGCAGCGCCTCGAGGCCCGTGACCTCGACCGGCGACCCACCGACCGTGACGCCGTCGAGCGCGGCCTGCGCCTGCCGCGCCTCCGCCTGGCCGGGCTCGAGCCCGGGGAGCTGCGGGATGTAGACGAGCGCGTAGCTGGTGCGGCGGTCCTCGGACACGAAGGCCGGGTCGCCGGTCGAGCCGTAGGAGGCGATGCGAGCGTCCGGCAGCGCGGCCTGCACCTTGGTGAGCGCCGCGTCGAGCTCCGCGGCGATGCCCGGGGAGTCGACCGTCGTCCCCTTCGGCAGCGTCACGACCGGGACGATCGGCGCGACGTCGCCGCCGCTGCCGTAGGTCGAGGCGATCTGCTGGTTCGTCTCGAACCCCTCGCGACCCGGGATCGGGAAGTCCTGGGTGAGGGCGTCGGAGGCCGGCCCGACCGCCGCGAAGGCGGCGATCGTCACGAGGATCCAGGCGCCCGCCACCGTGCGCTTGTGGCCCAGCACCCAACGCGTCAGCGTCGCCAGCGGGTCCTTCCGGGCAGGGGTCATCGCGCCGCCGTCCAGTCTCATCGAGCCTCACCTCACTAGGGGTGTACGCAGTAAGCGTACGCAGTAAGCGTATGGCGTAAGTTAGGACATACGGCGTAAGTCTGTCAAGTCATGTGCTCGTGTCGCGCTGCCTTTCGAGGCCGTCGAGGAGCAGATCGAGGCTGAACTCGAACTCGAACTGGTCGTCACACCAGCCGAGCGTCGTGTCGGCGTCGTGGGTCACCACCTTCAGCATCTCGGCGAGGTTCGGGTACTCGGGCGCCATCTGCTCGGCCATCGCCGCGACGGTCTCGGCCGGAGCGTCGTCGTCCTCCTCGAAGAGCTCCTGCGTGAACCCGAGCGCGCGGCTGCCCAGGGCGTGCATCGCGTGGTGGGCGAGGTCGGCGGAGAAGTTGCCCCGGAGCATGAGGCCGAGCAGCCCGTCGTAGTACCGCATCAGCACCGCGGGCGGCTGGGCCCGCGACTCGAGCACCTTGGGCGCCCAGCGGTGGCGCAGCATCACCTCGCGGGCCGCAAGGATCCGCCGGCGCGTGAGCGGCTTCCACTCGGCCGGATCGGAGAGCGTCACGTCCTCGACTGCGTCGACGATCTCGCCGACGATCAGCTCGATCACTCCGTCGAGGATCGCCTCCTTGTTGGCGACGTGGTTGTAGAGCGACATCGCCTCGACGCCGAGCTCCTGGCCGAGGTTGCGCATCGTCAGCGCCTCGATGCCACGCTCGTCCGCGAGCGCGACGGCAGCCCTGAGCACCCGTTCCCGGCTGAGGGGCACGCGGGTCGTCTTGGCTTCCACCACGTACCCGAGTTTACAGCGTATGTCTGACGTCGCTGCCGATGACAGGTGGTTGTGAGCACAACCGAGCCCCACACCGAGCTTCCCGGCGAGCTCGCGACCTTCCGCGCCGTCGGCGCGGTCGCGTTCTGGCTCGGCGCCGTGGGCGGCGTGATCCTGTGGGTGACGCAGCCGGAGACGATCCGCAACGAGTTCGTCGCCGTCCTCACGACGCTCGCCTGCGTGGCGATGGGCTCGGTGATGCTGTTCGTGCCGTGGAAGCAGATCGGCCAGCAGTGGCTCGTGCTCGCGCCGCTCGTGGGGACGGTCGTCATCGCGGGCGGCATCGCGAACATGGACGGCGGCCGCGAGGTCTACGAGGGCTTCTACCTCTACGCCGCGCTGTCGGCGTGCTACTTCCTGCCGGCCCGCCAGGTCCGGCTCGTGCTCGTCATCGTCGCGGCGGCCGCGGCACTGCCACTGCTCGAGGACGCGAGCGCCGACTCCGTCGTCCGCTGGGCGTACGTGGCCACCGGCGCGGCGATGCTCGCCACCGTGCTCCAGTCGGCGCGCGCCCGGGTGCTCGAGTACGCCGCCGAGGTGCGCGCCCTCGCGCAGCGCGACCAGCTGACCGGCGTCCTCAACCGCCGCGGCCTCGAGGTGCGCGCCGGCGAGGAGATCGCACGCGCCCGGCGCCACGGCGACACCTTCGCGCTGGTGTACCTGGACCTCGATGGCTTCAAGCAGGTCAATGACAACCTCAGCCACGCGACAGGCGACCGCGTGCTCGAGCGGGCGGCCGGCGAAATGGAGTCGGTCTTGCGCGGCGAGGACGCGCTCGCGCGCGTGGGCGGGGACGAGTTCATCGCGCTGCTCCCGGCGTCCGGGCCCGCGGACGGCGCCGCCGTCGCGTCGCGCATGGTCGACGCGATCGAGGCCGTGGCCGCCGGCCTTCCCGGCGCCGGGCACGTCAGCGCCACCACGGCGTGGTCGTCCTACCCGGACGACGGCGACTCGCTCGACGCGCTCATGAACGCGGCCGACGCGGTGTTGCTCGAGCGCAAGCGCGCGCGGCCGTCAGCGCGCTAGCTACCCCGTTTGCGGGAGGGCTGGACTTTCGAGCAGGTCAGATAACCACCCCTGTTGTCACCCTCAACACATGAGACTGCCAGGGAAGGCTGTCGCGGCCTCCGCCGTCCTCGCCGCGCTTCTTGCACCGGCCGCCGCCTCGGCCGAGACCGTCACCAACCTGGCCGACAGCGGCGCAGGCTCGCTGCGCTCGGCGATCGCCGCCGGCGGCACCGTGACCTTCGCCCCGGGTCTCTCGGGCACGATCGTGCTCGCGAACCAGCTCGAGATCGACAAGAATCTCACCATCGAGGGTCCCGGCGCGCGTGCGCTGACCGTCTCCGGCAACGACGCCGCGCGCGTCTTCCATGTCTCAGGCACCGGAGTCGAGGCCACCATCCGCGACGTGACGATCCGTGACGGCACGGTGCCGGACGCCGCGCCGATCGGAGCCGGCGTGCTGGCCGACGGCGACGCCGCACTGCTCCGGCTGGAGCGCGTCGCAGTGGTCGACAACGAGGCGAGCAGCGCCTCCCAGCTGCCGCTCGGCGGCGGAGTCGCGGTCGTGGACGGCAAGCTCGAGCTGGTCGATTCGACGGTCGCCGGCAATCGCGCACTTGCCGGCGGCGGCGGTGGCGGCGTGATGGTTGGCGTCCCGGCCACGTTCGAGATCGTCAACAGCACGATCGCCGGCAACATCGCGACCGTGGGCGGCGGGCTCTTGTCGATCAGCGGCCCCGGCACGATCAGGGCCGCCACGATCGCCGGCAACACGGCCGCCGCCGCGGGCCCCGCGATCGGGGCGTCCGGCGCCCCCGTGGCCGTCGAACGCTCCCTGCTGACCGGCAACGGCCCCGCGGCCTGCGCCGGCGACGTCACGAGCGGAGGCGACAACGTCGTCGACACGACCTGCTTCGACACGCCCGCCGCGAGCGACGCCATCGGCGTGACCGCCCCGGTGGGAACGCTCGGCCCCAACGGCGGGCCGACCGACACCCTCCTTCCGCTCGCCGGCAGCGCGGCGATCGATCACGTGGCATGCACGGGAGCCGATCAGCGCGCGGTCGCCCGCCCGCAGGGAGCCGCCTGCGACGCCGGCGCGGTCGAGAACCGCCCGGCGCGGCTCGTCGCCTCCGGCCCGCTCGCGCTGGGTTCCGCGCTCGTCGGTCAGCACTCCGCTCCGGCCACGATCACGGTCACGAACAACGGCGACTTCGACGCGACGATCACCGGGATCTCGCTGGCCGGGCCGAATGCGGCCGAGGTCGAGCCGGTCGCGGATCCTGACGCGTGCTCGGCCACAACGGTGCTCGGGGCGGGGGAGACGTGCGGGTTGAAGGCGCGGCTGGCGCCGACGAGCGCGGGCGCTAAGACGGCGACGTACTCGGTGGCGATGGGCGCCGCAGGCGTGGACGTGCCGATCACCGGCACCGGCCTGCGCCCGGCGCTGCTCGAGTTCTCGGCTCCGCTCGCGCTGGGTTCCGCGCTCGTCGGTCAGCACTCGGCGGCCGGCACGTCGATCATCACCAACACGGGCGATGTCGACGCGGTGATCACTGCGGTGACGCTGGCCGGGCCGAACGCGGCCGAGGTCGAGCCCGTTGCGGATCCCGACGCGTGCACGGACGCCACGGTGCTCGCGGCCGGCGCAACCTGCAAGCTGAAGGCGCGGCTGGCGCCGACGAGCGCGGGGGCGAAGACGGCGACCTTCTCGGTGGCGATGGGCGCCACGGTGGTGGAGGTGCCGATCACCGGCACCGGCGAGTCCGTGCCGCCGCCCTCGTCCGACCCGGGAGGTGGCGGCGGCCCGCCCCCGCCGACACCGTCGGCCGACACCGTCCTGGTCGGCACCAGCACCAAGGCCGGCAAGGGCGGCAAGCTCAAGCTGCGGCTGCGCTGCACGGCCGTCGCGACCGATCGCTGCGCCGGCTCGCTGACCCTCAAGCTCGGGAAGCGCAAGCTCACCAAGGCGTACTCGATCGCCGCCGGCCAGCAGGGCATCGTGACCCTCAAGCTCGGTGCCGGCGACCGCCGCCGGCTTGCTCGGAAGCGGTCGCTGAAGTCCGTGGTGACGGTCGTGACGAAGCAGCCCGACGGCACGCGACGGACCACGCAGCAGAGCTCCTTCAAGCTGCGCCGGTAAGCCCGCCGTAGGTCGCCCGTAGGCATGCTCGCGCACGCTGCGGTGCATGACCCCCCACACCGAAACCGTAGAGCGCGCCGACGCTCTCGCCGAGCGCCTGTTCGGCGCCACGCTCGGCGCGCTCGAGCTGTTCTCCGTCTACCTCGGCGTCGAGCTCGGTCTCTACCGTGCGCTCGAGCGCCACGGCGCGCTCACGCCGGACGAGCTCGCCGACCGTGCCGGCATCGCCCCGCGCTACGCCCGCGAGTGGCTCGAGCAGCAGGCCGTCGCCGGCTTCCTCGAGGTCGTGGACGCGCCGTCGCGCCGCTGCGCGCTGACCGCCGACCACGCCCGTGTGCTCTTGCACGAGGACGACCCGGCCCACATCGCCCCGTTCGCCCACATGCTGGCCGGGATCGGCGGCGTGCTCCCGCGCGTGACCGAGGCCTACCGCACCGGCGGCGGCGTCCCTTACGAGGCCTACGGCGTGGAGTTCCGCCACGGGCAGGGTCACATCAACCGGCCCGCCTTCACCAACGACCTGCCCGGCGAGTGGCTGGACGCGATGCCCGACGTCGTCCTCCGTCTGCGCGAGTCCGGCGCGCGCGTGGCCGACGTCGGCTGCGGCCAGGGCTGGTCGAGCGTCGCGGTGGCGCACGCGTTCCCGCTCGCGTGCGTGGACGGGTTCGACGCCGACCCCGGCTCGATCGCCGACGCCCGCCGTCACGCGAGCGAGGCCGGCGTCGACGACCGCGTGCGCTTCTTCGAGCGTGACGCCGTGGCGGTCTCCGGCGGCCCGTACGACCTCGTGATGATCCTCGAGACGCTGCACGACCTGCCGCGACCGGTCGACGCGCTGCGCGCCGCGCGCGCCGCGACGGCGCCGGGCGGCGCAGTGCTCGTGGTCGACGAGCGCGTGGCCGAGTACTTCAGCGCGCCCGGCGACGAGGTCGAGCGCACGATGTACGGCTGGAGCGTCACGCACTGCCTGCCGACCCAGATGGTCGACCAGCCGTCGGCGGCGCTCGGCACCGTCATGCGCTCCGACACCGTGCGCGAGTGCGCGTTCGAGGCGGGCTACGCGGGCGTCGACGTGCTGCCGGTCGAGAACGACTTCTTCCGCCTCTACCGCCTGCATCCGTGATGTTCGCCAGGTCCATTCGCAACTCGGTCCAGCCGTTCCTGATGCGCTCGGAGCAGTTGCTGGGAGCCGTGATGGCCCAGAACGCGGGAGCCAACGCGGCGGCGATCGTCCACGCGCTGCGCGGGCCGCTCGCCATCGTCAAGGCCCACGACCGCGCCGACCGCCGGCACGCCGACGCCGCCGACGCGGCGGGCGAAGCCGGCCTCCAGGTCGACCGCCGGATGGTGATCGCCGTCACCACGCAACGGCTGCTCATCTTCCGCATGGGCGGCGCCTTCACGCCCAAGGTCAAGACACTGCTCGGCGAGGCGCCGATCGGCGACGTCGAGGGCATCGACGTACGGCCGGCCGGGCTCGCCAAGGCCGTGACGCTGCGCGTGCGCGGGACGGCCATCGGCATCGAGACCGCCCGCGGCCAGCCGGCCGAGGATCACGCCCGTGCTCTGCAGGCGACTCAACTGGGGGGATAGGCACCGGGGTCAGCCGCGCGCGGGGTGCGCATCCCCGCGCGCGGCCGGTGCCGCAACGGCGGTTGCAGGGGCGGATCGGCGATGGGTCCGCCGCTAGCGTGCGGCGCCTGTCCCGCGCCATCGCCGTATTGATGCTCGCGCTCGCAATGCCCGCTCCCGCCTTCGCGCAGAGCGAGTCGTCGCTGCGCTCGAAGATCGAGCGCAGCCGCGACCGCGAGCGGGCCCTGGCGGGAGCGGCCACTCGGCTCGGGGAGCTGGCGGAGCGGGCGGGCCGCGAAGTGGCGATCGTGCAGGGCCGGCTGGCCGAGGTCGAGGCCGACCTCGCGAGCGCCGAGGCGCGGCTGGCCGCGACGCGCGAGCGCCTGCAGACGGGCCGGCGGCGGCTCGTGCGCCTGCAGAGCCGCCACGCCGACGGGCGCGAGCTGCTCGCCGCCCAGCTGGTCGCCTCCTACAAGGCCGATCCGCCGGACATCGTCTCGCTCGTGCTGGGCGCCGACAGCTTCGCCGACCTGATCGAGCGCATCGCGTTCGCCCGCCGCTTCCGCGACCGCAACGCCGAGATCGTCGCCCGCGTGCGCGACGCGCGGGTGCGCACCCGGCACCTCGCGAGCGTGCTCGGCCGGCTGGCCGCCACGCGGCGCGAGGACGCGCAGGCGATCGCCGCGCGCCGAGCGGCCCTGGCGGGCATGCGCGACAGCCTCGCCGCCCGCCAGGCCACGCTGGTGAGCGCCCGCGCGGCCCGCACGCACGCGCTGGCCGGCACGCGCTCGGGCCGCGTCTCGGCCCAGCGCGCGCTGCACCGCCTGATCGCCGAGCGCCGCCGCGCCGCCGAGCTCGCCTCCGCCGGCCCCGGCGGGCCGTGGGCGATCCCGTGGCCGATCGTGCAGTGCGAGTCCGGAGGCCAGAACCTGCCGCCCAACGGAGCCGGCGCGTCCGGGTACTACCAGATGCTGCCGGCGACCTGGAAGGGGCTCGGCGGCTCGACTCCGCACGCGTACCTGGCGTCCAAGACCGAGCAGGACCGCCTCGCCGCCGCGCTGTGGGCCGGCGGCGCGGGGGCGCACAACTGGGTCTGCGCGGGGTTGGTCTAGGGACGAACTTCGGCTGGGTGGGGAGGCTGGGGTCAGCCGCGGCGGCGGGTTTCGGCGGATCCTATCGCTATACGACAGGAAACCGGCACCGCCGGCCTCCTCGCTTCCCTACCCAGCCGCAGTTGACGTTCGCCGGCTACAGCTTGCGCCCGGCCGTGAGGCCGCCCGTTGGTCGCGACCAGCGGATCGAGCCCGGTCAGCCCGTCGACGCTCTCCGCGTTGTTCTCGCTCACGTACTCGAGCACGGCGTCCTCGCCGAGCTTGCGGATGCGGTTGTCGGCGTAGCGGTAGAGCTGGTCGCGCTCGCCGATGTAGTCCATGCGCGGCACGACGAACCCACACGAGTCGCCGACGCGGGTCACCTCGACGGTGATCACCGAGCGCACGGCGCGCCGCTGCTCGTCGGCGATGTCGAAGGTCGCGAGCAGCTCCTCGAAGCCATCGTCGTTCTGCTGCACCGGCCGGCCGACCCCGTGCAGGCGCACGATCTTCGGCGGCCCGTCGAACGCGCAGAACATGATCACGATGCGGCCGTTCTCACGCAGGTGCGCGATCGTCTCGATGCCGCTGCCCATCAGATCGACGTAGGCGAAACCGAGCGGGCCGGTGACCTGGAAGAGGTTGCGGCCGCCCTTCGGCGACAGGTTCACGTGGCCCTCGTCGCCGCTCGGCGCGGTGGCGACGAAGAACATCGTCTGCGCCTCGATGAACTCGCGCAGCTGCTCGTCGATCTGTTCGAACACTTTGGCCATCAGCTGATCGCTCCGGTTGCCACGAGGATGAGAACGGTACTGCCTAGCAGGACGCGGTAGACCACGAACAAATTCACGGAATGGTGGGCGAGGTACCGGAGCAGCCAGGCGATGGCGGCGTACCCGACGAAGAACGCCACCACCGTGGCCACCAGGACGTTGCCGATGGGCGTCGTGGCGTGCTCGTCGCCGGCGATCACGTCCTTGAGCTCGAACAGGCCGCTCGCCACCACCGCGGGCACGGCGAGCAGGAACGAGAACCGCGCCGCCGCCGGGCGCTCCAGCCCGAGCAGGAGGCCCGCGCTCATCGTCGCGCCCGACCGCGAGACGCCCGGCACCAGCGAGAGCGACTGCGCGAGCCCGATCAGGAAGCCGTCGCGCATCGACAGCTGCGAGATCTCGCGCTCGTGCCGCCCGACGCGGTCGGCATAGCCGAGCACGAGCGCGAACACGATCAGCACCGTGCCGATCAGCCACAGGTTCCGCGCCCCGGTCTCGATGTCGTCGCGGAAGATGAAGCCGAAGATCCCGATCGGGATCGTGGCGACGATCAGGAACCAGCCGAGCCGCACGTCGGGATCGTCGAAGCGCCGCGGATGGCGCACCCACTTGCTGGCGATCGCCCACAGCTCGCGGCGGAAGTAGATCAGCACCGCCGCCTCCGTCCCGAGCTGGGTCACGGCCGTGAACGCCGCGCCCGGGTCCTCCCAGCCGAGCATCGCCGGGATGATCCGCTGGTGGGCGCTCGAGGAGATCGGCAGGAACTCGGTGAGCCCCTGCACGATCCCGAGGATGATCGACTGGATCAGGTCCACGGCCGCAGCAGGCTAGCCATACTCCTCACGGATGACCCTGGCCGATCGGCAGCGACTGTCACCCGCCACCTTCCGTCTGCCCGTCGACAAGATCCGCGACGGCTACTACTCGGACGCCTACTTCAACCACACGAAGGCGCTGCTAGAGGCCGACGGCCACCACCCGCACGTCGTCATGCAGGTGTTCCAGCGCAAGGAGTCGATCCTCGGCGGGATCGACGAGGCGATCGCGGTGCTCAAGCAGTGCACGGGCCGCCGCGGCCCCGACGGCCGCTGGGTGAACACCTTCAAGGAAGTCGAGGTCTGCGCGCTCTACGAAGGCGACGAGATCGCTCCGTGGGAGACGGTGATGACGATCGAGGGCGACTACGCGCAGTTCGCCCACCTGGAGACCGTCTACCTCGGCTGCCTGGCGCGCCGCACGCTGATCATGCGCAACGTCCACGAGGTCGTCGAGGCGGCCAACGGCAAGCCGATCCTGTACTTCCCGGCCCGCCACGACCACTGGCTCGTGCAGACCGGCGACGGCTGGGCCGCGCACGTGGCGGGCGCGATCGGCGTCTCCACCGACGCGCAGGCGTCGTGGTGGGGCGGCCGCGGCGTCGGCACCGTGCCGCACGGCCTGATCGCGGCCTACGGCGGCGACACCGCGGTGGCGGCCGTCAAGTTCGCCGAGCGGTTCGCGCACGAGATGAACGTCACGGTGCTCGTCGACTTCGCCAACCACTCGCTCGGCACCGCGCTCGAGGTGGCCGACGCGCTCGACGGCGAGCTGTGGGGCATCCGGCTCGACACCTCCGACAAGCTCGCCGACGCCGGCCTCCAGGAGCGTCTCGGCGACGACGCGCCGACGGGCGTCAACCCCGAGCTCGTCCGGCTCGTGCGCGCAGGGCTCGACGACGCCGGCCACGGCGAAGTGAAGATCGTCGTCTCCGGCGGCTTCACCGCCGACCGCATCCGGGAGTTCGAGGCCGAGAGCGTCCCGGTCGACGCCTACGGCGTCGGCTCCTCGCTCATCCGCGGCTCGAACGACTTCACGGCCGACGTGGTGATGGTCGACGGCCGCCCCGGCGGCAAGGTCGGGCGCGAGCTTCGCGCCAACCCGCGCCTCAGCCGCGTGAGCTGACCAGCGGCACGAAGCGCACGCGCTCGAGCTGGGTGAGCGTCACGCCGTCCGGCGTGCGGCGGGCGACCACCAGGCGCTGGTCGCCGGTCTCCACCGGCGCCACCAGCCGGCCGCCGGGGGCGAGCTGCTCGGCCAGCGCGGGGGGAATCGCGCCGCCGGCGGCCGCGGCGACGTTGATCGCCTCGTAGGGCGCGTGCCGCGACAGGCCGCGCGACCCGTCGCCGACCTCGAGCGTCACGTTCTCGACGCCGGCCGCGCGCAGGCTCTCGGCCGCCGTCCGTGAGAGCGAGGCGTGGACCTCGATCGAGTACACGTGGCGCGCGAGCCGTGCCAGCAGCGCAGCGTGGTAGCCCGAGCCGGTGCCGACGTCGAGCACGGTCTCGCCGCCGGTCAGCTCGAGCAGCTCGCACATGCGCGCCACCACGAGTGGCTGCGAGATCGTCTGCCCGGCCCCGATCGGCAGCGGGACGTTCTCCCACGCTTGGTCGCGCAGGTCGGACGGCACGAAGACGTCGCGCGGCACCTCGGCGATCGCGTCCAGCACCCGCTGGTCGTCGACGCTGCGCCGCAGGATCTGCATGAGCCGCTCCGGAGCGGCCGCCATCACGCCACGCTCGCTCCCGCGCCGCGGACCTCCTCCAGCGCGCGCGCGGAGTCGTCGGGCGCGACGTCGACGCCGCGCGTCGCGGTGCTGTCGACCGTCACCGAGAAGCCCTCGCGCAGCGCGTCGAGCGCCGTGTTCTTGACGCAGTAGTCCGTGGCCAGGCCGACCACCGTGACGTGGTCGACGTCGCGCGAGCGCAGGAGCGTCGCCAGGTCCGTGCCCTCGAAGCCCGAGTAGCCCTCGGTCGCCGGGTCCTGCCCCTTGTCGACCACGGCGTCGATCGGCGTCGGGTCGAGCGCGTGGTGCAGCTCGGCGCCCGGCGTGCCGGCCACGCAGTGCACGGGCCACGGCCCGCCCTGCTCGCCGAACGACGAGTGGCCGGGCGGATGCCAGTCGCGCGTGGCGACCACGAGGTCGAAGTCGCCCGAGCCGGCGAGCTCGTTGAGCCGCCCGGCGATCGCGTCGCCGTCCGGCACGGCGAGCGCGCCTCCGGGGCAGAAGTCGTTCTGGAAGTCGACGATGACGAGCGCGCGGCTCACATCAGTAGCGCAGAACCGCGCCGATCCCGCCGAGCGGCCCGAGATCGTCGTGGTGGCGGACCTTGATGACCTTCGCGGACTGCTCGACCGCCTTCTCGATCGCCGGCTCGACGATGTTCTCGACGCGCTCGAGCTCCTGGCCGTCGGGGCCGTGGTCGCCGGCGTGCAGCATGCCGGTGGCGGAGTCGCGCCCGCCCGCGGAGCGGTAGCCGTCGCCGACCAGCAGCATCTCGACGCGCTGCTCGTTGAGGGCCTGCAGCACCGAGGAGAGCCCGGCGGCTCCGCGCCCACCGCGCCCGACGCCCTCGACAAGTCGGTCCAGCGCCTCGCGCTCGCGGCGGCGGCGCCAGTCCTCGATCGCCTTGCCCGCCGCCGAGCGCACGTCGTCGAGCGAGGAGTTCTCGACGTCCAGGTGCAGGCGGCCCACGATCCGCTCCCGCAGGTACGGGTGCAGCTTGTGCTCGATGTCGTTGGCGAGCTCGTCGGGCGCGCCGACGAGCAGGCGGTCGAAGCGGCCCTCCTTGTAGCGCTGGAAGACGACCTCGCCGACGTGGACGAGGTGGTCGTCCTTCTCCTTCTCGACGCCGCGCTGGTAGCGGGACTGCGACCAGCCGCCCTGGTCGTGCTGGCTGTGCACGTCGTCCTCGACGCGGTCGGTCTCCTCGAGGCCACCGTCGTCGCCGATGAAGAAGCGCGCGTTGCGGCGGTTCACCAGCAGCACGGACCACCGCTCCTCGCCGGCCGCGGCGACCAGCGGCTCGATGTACGGCGAGCGGCCGAGCACGACGGCGAAGTCGACCGGGTGGTTGAGCCGCACGACCTCGAGCAGGTCGGCCGGCTCGCACGCGTACACGGCGACCGCCCGCGTGCCGTTCTGGGCGATGTCGCCGGCCATCAGCGTCTCCCGCACGCGGTCGATGTCCGCCTTCAGCGCTACGCGCTCCTCGTGGTCCAGCCCGTCGGCCTGGTCGACGCGGTGGGCGGCCTCGGTCATCACCGAGGTCACCGCGGTCGAGCGCGCCGCGGGCGTCGCGAACTCGGTCGGATCGAGGTTGAGGAAGACGGACAGGACGCGGCCGCGCTCCGGCTTGACGTCGGCGAGCCGGCGCAGGCGGGTGCGGGTGATCGTGTTGGCTGCCATGTCGGTCGCCTACCCTCCCTGTTTTGCGGGGGAACGCTGCGGTGTGACGACGCGGACTGTCGTTCCTGACCGGTGAGGCGCCGCTTCGGGAAGTATCTCAAGACCTTCCAGGAGCGTGAAGAAGGCGCGCGCGAACGGCGATGATTCCGTGCGCGAGCGCACCGCCGTCCAGTCGATCTGCTCGCGCAGGGCGCGCGCGATCTGCAGCAGCCCCTCGTAGCGCAGCGAGTGCTCGGTGAGCGCCATCAGCTTGGTGGCCATCACGTCCTCCAGCGCCATAACGCGGATCTCCATGCCGAGCACCGAGAGCTCCTCGCCGCGGGCGAACACGTCGTCGTCCATCGGAAGGCCCTTGGGACAATAGATGAGGTCGACGAGGGTGTCTCCGTCCCAGGCCTTGACGAGCCACTCCTCGGGCGGGCGCTCAGGCCGCATTCCCGCCTCCGACAAGGCTTCGAGCGACCGCTCGACGTCCTCGGGCTTGATCATCAGGTCGAGATCGTGGCGCGTTTCCGGGCCTCCGCGGGCCCAGCTCGCGAGGCTGCCGCCGAGCAGGAACGGGACCCCGGCTCGGCTCAGCGCCGCCGCCGCGCGCTTGAGCGCGTGCTCGATCTCGGCGAACGGCTGCTCGTCTACGGCCATCGCCTCGTGGGTACCCGCCACGAGGGATGACCATAAACACCGCGCACCGCCCGGGGGGCGGCCAGGACGAGTGCCGGATCCGCATCGCGGCGGCCGGCGACGTGCACTTCGGCCGCGACAGCGACCGCGATCGGGCGCGTGAGGCGTTTGCCGCGCTCGAGGGCCGGGTCGACCTGATCCTGCTGGCCGGCGACCTCACCACGCACGGCGAGCCCGAGCAGGCGGCGATCCTCGCCGACGCCGTGCGTGACCTCGGCATCCCGGTCATCACGGTGCTCGGCAACCACGACCACCACTCGGCGCGGGCGGACGAGGTGACCGCCGTGCTGGAGGAGGCCGGGATCGTGGTGCTCGACCGCTCGCACCACATCCTCGAGATCTGCGACACCGAGCTGGGGATCGTCGGGACGAAGGGCTTCGTCGGCGGCTTCACCGGCTCGCACATCCCGGACTTCGGCGAGCCGCTGCTGCGCACCGTCTACGCCGAGGCCGGCGCCGAGGTCGAAGCGGTCGACGAGGGCCTGCGCGCCGTCGCGATGTGCCCGTTCCGGATCGTGCTGCTGCACTACTCGCCGTCGGGCGAGACCCTCGAGGGCGAGCGGCGCGACATCTGGGCCTTCCTCGGCACCGACCGCCTCGCGGCGCCGATCCTCGAGCACAACCCCGACCTCGTGCTGCACGGGCACGCCCACGCCGGCACCTTCGAGGGCCGTGTGGGCGAGGTGCCGGTCTACAACGTCTCGGTCCCCGTCATGGGCGAGGACTTCTGGGTGTTCGAGATGACCGGCTCGCGGCGGGCTCCGTCCGAGGTCCACTAGGCCGGAACCGGCCGCCCGCCCGCGGCGTAGAGTCGGCGGATGGGCGGCCTCACGCGCAAGGAGCTACTGGCCGGCGCCGCGGCGGCCGGCGTGGTGGCCGGCTGCGGCGGCTCATCTGACAAGCCCGCCTACGACCCGCGCGACTGGGCGTCGGTCAAGGCGCAGTTCGCGCTCTCGCGAGACGTCCGCCACTTCGACGCCTTCGTGCTCGCCACCCACCCGAAGCCCGTCCGCGAGGCGATCGAGCGCCACCGGCGCGGGCTCGACGCCGATCCCGCCGGCTACATCCACGCGCACGAGCTCGAGCTCGACGAGCGAGTGCTCGAGGCGGCCGCGCGCTACCTCGAGGTCCCGCCGGACTTCGCGTTCACGGACTCGACGACGATGGGCCTCGGCCTCGTCTACGGCGGCATCCGCATCCAGGGCCGCCCGGTCGCCACCGAGCACGACTTCTACTCCACGCACGAGTCGCTGCGCCTGCGCTTCAAGGACGTCCAGCAGATCCGGCTCTACGACGATCCGGCGCAGGCCACGAGGAGCGGGATGATCGAGGCTGCGCGCGCCGCCGGCGACGCTGGCCTGCTCGCGCTGACCTGGGTGCACTCGGGGACGGGGGTGAAGATCCCCGTCCAGGAGATCGCGGAGGCGACGAAGGCGATCGTGGTGCTCGACGGCGTGCACGGGTTGGCCGCCGACGACCTGCCGATCGACTCGGTCGACGTGCTCGTCGCCGGCACGCACAAGTGGCTCGGCGGCCCGCGCGGCACCGGCCTGGTCTGGAGCCGGGCCTGGGACCGCCTGCGCCCCTTCATCCCGACGTTCCACCCCGGCTCGCCCGCCGCGAGCTGGAACCCCGGCGGCTACCACACCTTCGAGCACCGCTGGGCGCTCGCCGAGGCGTTCGACTTCCACCACCGGATCGGGCGCACCAAGGTCACCAAGCGGATCCAGAGCCTCGCCACGCGGCTCAAGCAGGGCCTCGCCGAGCTCCGGAAGGTGCGGCTCGTGACGCCGATGGCCGAGGACGTGTCGGCGGGGATCGTGTGCTTCGAGGTCGACGGGCTCGACCCTCCGACGGCGGTCATGCAGCTCCGGGAGCGCAGGATCGCCGCCTCGGTCACGCCCTACGCGCAGCCGTACGTGCGGCTCGGCACGGGCCTGTGGGTCGACGAGGCCGACGTGGACGCCGCGCTGGCCGCGATTACGCGGCTCTGAGCGCCAGTTTCACGCCGCAACCTCGTTGCAGGTCGCATGAGGTCGACGCTTATCGCCGTTCTGATGCTGGCCCTGTCCGCCCCGGTCGCGCTCGCCCATCCCGAGCGCCAGGCCCACTTTCCCGACGGCAGCGTCGGCGCCGTGCCCAAGTACCGCAAGACCGCCGACCAGATCATCACCGTCTGCAAGCGCGACTCGGCGAAGCGCATCCGGCGCTCGTTCCGCAAGCAGCCGAAGGTCCGCAAGACGCGGCTGCGGCAGCTCCGGAGCTGCGACTTCCGCCACATCCAGGCCGCCGTCGACGCCGCCCGCAGCGGGGCCATCATCCGCATCATGCCGGGCGTCTACCGGGAGGAGCCGAGCCGGCGCGCTCCCGAGCCCGACCCGAATTGCGCGAACGACTACGAGGAGATCGGCAGCACGCTGCTCGCCTCCGGCGTGGCCGGTGAGGGCGGCGGCGCCAAGGTCGCCAACTACGAGTACCAGCGCAAGTGCCCGAACGCCCAGAACCTGATCGCGATCATCGGCGACGGGCCCGACGAGGACCGCGTCTGCGACAGCAAGTGCAACCTCCAGATCCAGGGCATGGGGCGCACGCGCAAGGACGTCCTGATCTCCGGGCAGCGGACCAAGCTCAACGTCATCCGCGCCGACCGCGCCGACGGCATCTACTTCAAGAACTTCACCGTCGAGTTCTCGGACTTCAACAACATCTACGTCCTCGAGACCAACGGCTTCCGGATGGAGGACATCCAGTCGCGCTACTCGCGCGAGTACGGCTTCCTCTCCTTCACCTCCGACCACGGCCTCTACAACCGGCTCGAGGCGTTCGGCTCGGGCGACAGCGGCATCTACCCCGGCTCCGGGCCGGAGGGCCACTGCCAGCGCTACGGGATCGAGATCAAGAACTCGAACTCGCACCACAACACGATCGGCTACTCGGGCACCGCCGGCAACGGCGTGTGGGCGCACGACAACCGCTTCCACCACAACTCGACCGGCATGACGACCGACTCGTTCGCCTCCGGCCACCCGGGCATGCCGCAGGACTGCGCCAAGTGGGAGCGCAACCTCATCTACTCCAACAACGAGGACTACTTCAACGCCGAGCGCGACGCCTACTGCAAGAACACGCCGACCGACCAGCGTGACCCGACGATCGTCTGCCCGACCTTCCAGGTGCCGGTCGGCACGGGCATCGGGATCTTCGGCGGCAACGGCGACATCGTCCGCGACAACTACTTCTGGGACAACTGGCGCGACGGCGTGAAGCTGCTGTTCGTGCCCGCCGCCTTCCGCGGCGAGCCCGACAAGGGCCTCGACACCTCGTTCGACAACCGCTTCGCCGACAACAAGATGGGCGTGCGGCCCGACGGCACGCGCGACCCGAACGGCAACGACTTCTGGTGGGACGAGGAGGGCAGCGGCAACTGCTGGAGCGGCAACGTCGGGCCGGCTGGCGGGACGCCGTCCTCGAACGTGCTGACCGGCCTGCCGACCTGCCCCGGCTCGACCGTCTTCAACCCCGGCATGCCGGTCAAGACCGCCAGCCAGGCCACGTGCGCGACCTGGGACCCGTACGAGAACCCCGACCCGCCGGGCTGTGACTGGTTCACCCGGCCGGAGGAGCCCCGATGAGCACTTACGCCGGCCCGACCGTCGCGCCGCCCCTGGGCGCCGCCCCCAACTTCGCCCGCCGCCGCCTGGTCGCGCTCGCCGCCCTGGCCGTCGTCGCCGTGGCCGCGTTCGTCGCGCTGTCCAGCCTCGGCGGCGCCGATCGCGTCGGCCCGCTGGCGTGGTCCGGCCATTCCGAGGTCTTCACCCACCCGACGCTGCCGGGCGACCGCGTGCTCACCGCCAAGCTGCGCAACGACGGCCTGCACCCGCTTCGGGTCGACATCGGCGACGTGCGCCTGCTCGACTCGGGCGGCCGCGAGGTCACCTCCACGCCGGTGTTCCTCCAGGCCTTCGGCAAGTCGCTGTGGGCCGCCGGGCGCGGGCCCCAGCAGGTGCCCGACACCGAGTTGCAGCGGACCGGCCGGATCGCGCTGCTCAAGCCCGGCCAGGAGGTGCCGCTCACGATCGCCTGGCACGACGCCGACGGCGACCCGGTGCGCGTCGACTACGGGAGAGGATCACTGGGCCTTCCGGGGTAGTCTCAAATGAGACTTCTGACCCGGAGAGACCCATGTCCGAGAACTCCTTCGACGCCCGCGCCGACCTCGAGGTCGGCGGGCGCAGCTTTGAGATCTACCGCCTCGACGCGCTCCAGTCGAAGTACGACGTCGCGCGGCTGCCCTTCTCGCTGAAGGTCCTGCTCGAGAACCTCCTCCGCAACGAGGACGGCGTCGCCGTGCGCAAGGAGGACGTCGAGAACCTGGCGAAGTGGGATCACACCGCCGAGCCCGACATCGAGATCGCCTTCACCCCGGCGCGCGTGGTGATGCAGGACTTCACCGGCGTGCCCGCCGTCGTCGACCTCGCCGCCATGCGCGACGCGATGGCCGACCTCGGCGGCGACGCGAACAAGATCAACCCGCTGGTGCCGGCCGAGCTGGTGATCGACCACTCCGTGCAGGTCGACGTGTTCGGCACGCGCGACGCCTTCCGCGTCAACGTCGACCGCGAGTACGAGCGCAACGAGGAGCGCTACGCGTTCCTGCGCTGGGGCCAGGGCGCCTTCGAGGGCTTCAAGGTCGTCCCGCCCGGCACCGGCATCGTGCACCAGGTCAACCTCGAGTACCTGGCGCGCGTGGTGTTCGACAACGAGGGGACGCTGTACCCCGACACGCTGGTCGGCACCGACTCGCACACGACGATGATCAACGGCCTCGGCGTGCTCGGCTGGGGCGTCGGCGGCATCGAGGCCGAGGCGGCGATGCTCGGCCAGCCGATGTCGATGCTGATCCCGCGCGTGGTCGGCTTCAAGCTCGGCGGCGAGCTGCCCGAGGGCGCCACCGCCACCGACCTCGTGCTCACCGTCACCCAGATGCTGCGCGAGCACGGCGTGGTCGGCAAGTTCGTCGAGTTCTACGGGCCGGGCGTGCCCAACCTACCGCTGGCCGACCGCGCCACGATCGGCAACATGAGCCCGGAGTTCGGGTCCACGTGCGCCATGTTCCCGATCGACAAGGAGACCCTGCGCTACCTGGAGTTCTCCGGCCGCGACGCCGAGCGGATCGAGATCGTCGAGGCGTATGCGCGCGAGCAGGGCCTGTGGCACGACGAGAGCTCGGAGGAGCCGACCTACTCGGAGACGCTCGAGCTCGACCTCGGCGACGTCGTGCCCTCGCTGGCGGGCCCCAAGCGCCCGCAGGATCGCGTCTCGTTGACCGAGTCCAAGGCCTCGTTCCGGATGGCGCTCGAGGACCTCGTCGACGACGAGCCCGAGCGCAAGGGCAACGACGAGGCGAGCGCCGAGTCGTTCCCCGCCTCCGACCCGCCGGCCACCAACGGCGACGGCGCGCACGACCCGGAGGCGGAGCCGAGCGGCGCCGGCACCGGCGGTCTCCAGGTCGCCGATCGCGTGTCCGTGAAGGCGCATGTGGCGCTGGAGAGCGGCGAGGAGGTCGAGCTCGACCACGGCCACGTGGTCATCGCCGCCATCACCTCGTGCACCAACACCTCGAACCCGTCGGTCATGCTCGGCGCCGGCCTGCTGGCCAAGAACGCCGTCGAGCGCGGGCTGCAGGCCAAGCCGTGGGTGAAGACCTCGCTGGCCCCCGGCTCGAAGGTCGTCACCGAGTACTTCGAGCGCGCGGGCCTGACGCCCTACCTCGAGGAGCTGGGCTTCCACCTCGTGGGCTACGGCTGCACGACGTGCATCGGCAACTCCGGCCCGCTGCCGGAGGAGATCTCCGACGCCGTCAACGCCGAGGACCTGGCAGTCGTGTCGGTGCTGAGCGGCAACCGCAACTTCGAGGGCCGCATCAACCCCGACGTGAAGATGAACTACCTCGCCTCGCCGCCGCTGTGCGTGGCCTACGCGCTGGCGGGGACGATGGACATCGACCTGCTCGACGAGCCGCTGGGGCAGGACAAGGACGGCGCGGACGTCTACCTCAAGGACATCTGGCCGAGCGCCGAGGACGTCGCGCACACGGTCGAGGAGGCCGTGCAGAGCGAGATGTTCACGTCCTCCTACGGCGAGGTGTTCGCGGGCGACGAGCGCTGGAACTCGCTCGAGGTGCCGGAGGGCGAGCGCTTCGCCTGGGCCGACGACTCGACCT
This sequence comes from uncultured Solirubrobacteraceae bacterium, assembly GCA_963835525.1. GTDB lineage: Bacteria > Actinomycetota > Thermoleophilia > Solirubrobacterales > Solirubrobacteraceae > DASSUW01. Next base: position 92,306 of record CAWIFM010000003.1, on the reverse strand, counting down.
ACGTGCGCCAGCCGCCGTTCTTCGACGACCTGCCGCCCGAGCCGGAGCCGGTGGGCGACATCGAGGGCGCCAAGGTGCTCGCCCTGCTCGGCGACTCGGTGACCACCGACCACATCTCGCCGGCGGGCGCGATCAAGAAGGACTCGCCGGCGGCGAAGTACCTCAACGAGCACGGGGTCGAGAACAAGGACTTCAACTCCTACGGGTCACGGCGCGGCAATCACGAGGTGATGATGCGCGGCACGTTCGCGAACATCCGCCTGCGCAACTTCATCGCCGGCAAGGAGCTGATCGGCGGCCTCACGCTCTACGAAGGCGAGGAGCTGCCGATCTACGACGCAGCCATGAAGTACGCCGAGCAGGGTACGCCGCTCGTGGTGCTCGCCGGCAAGGAGTACGGCTCGGGATCGTCGCGCGACTGGGCGGCCAAGGGCACGCGGCTGCTGGGCGTGCGCGCGGTCATCGCGGAGTCGTTCGAGCGCATCCACCGCTCCAACCTGGTGGGCATGGGCGTGCTGCCGCTGCAGTTCAATGACGGCGACTCCGCCGAGTCGCTCGGCCTCACCGGCGAGGAGGAGTTCTCGATCACCGGCATCGAGGGCGGAGAGGCCAAGGAGGTCGATGTTCGCGCCGGCGACATCGAGTTCAAGGCCCGGGTGCGCATCGACACGCCGAAGGAGGTGCAGTACTTCAAGCACGGCGGGATCCTCCAGTTCGTGCTGCGCGGGCTTCTGGGTGGCTAAGCTGCCCGCTTCATGGCCGTACCCGAGACGCTTCGCAAGCTGCTGACCGCGCCCGGTCCCTCGGGCTACGAGCAGGCTCCGGCTGCCGTCTTCCGCGAGGCGGCGGCGGCCTTCGCCGAGATCACGCACGACACGATCGGCTCGACGGTCGCACGCGTGAAGGGCACCGCCGAGGGGCCGCTCGTGGCGGTGATCGGTCACATCGACGAGATCGGCCTGATCGTCCACCACATCGACGACGACGGCTACCTGTGGTTCACGGGCGTCGGCGGCTGGGACCCGGTGATCCTCGTCGGCCAGCGCGTCGAGATCTCGACCCGTGACGGCCGCGTCCCCGGCGTGGTCGGCAAGAAGCCGATCCACCTGCTCAAGGAGGAGGAGCGCAAGAAGGCGCCGGAGCTCAAGGGCCTGCACATCGACATCGGTGCGAAAGACGGCGACGACGCGCGTTCGATGGTGCGCGTCGGTGACGTCGCCGTGATCGGCGGCGAGCCGGTCGAGTTCCCCCACAACCGCGTGGTCTCGCGCTCGATGGACAACCGGCTCGGCTGCTTCGTGGCGTTCGAGGCCGCGCGGCTGGTCGCCGAGGCGGGCGGCGCCCCGGGCGACGTGGCCGCCTGCGCCGTGACGCAGGAGGAGATCACCTTCGGCGGTGCCACCACGACCGCCTACACGCTGCGGCCTGACATCGCCATCGTGGTCGACGTGACCTTCGCGACCGACGCGCCGGGCACCGAGGAGAAGGAGCTCGGGAGCCACAAGTTCGGCAGCGGGCCGGTCATCCAGCGCGGCTCCACGCTCGACCCGACCGTCTTCGAGCTGCTGCACGCGGCCGCCGAGGCGGAGGGCATCCCGTTCACGATGGCCGCCTCCGCGCGCTACACGGGCACCGACGCCGACGCCTTCCACCTCTCGCGCGGCGGCATCCCGTCGGCGGTCGTCTCGATCCCGCTGCGCTACATGCACTCGCCGGTCGAGATGGTCCAGCTCGACGACGTCGAGAACACCGCCAAGCTGATCGCCGCCTTCGCGCAGCGGCTCGAGCCCGGCCTGGACCTGCGCCGCTGAGCCTCCTGCTGCTCTTCGACGTCGACGGCACGCTGCTGCGGGCCGGGTCGACCGAGCACGGGCACGCGCTGCGCGAGGCGGCCGCGCAGGTCCACGGCATCCCTCCGCTCGACGGCGTCCGGGTGGAGTTCGCCGGGCGGACCGACGCCAACATCGTGACCGACCTGCTGGCCGCGGTCGGCGTCCCGCGCGAGGCCGCCGACGCACGCTGGGCCGAGGTGCAGGCCGCCGCCATGGAGGCCTACGAGCGGCTCTGCCCGGCGGACCTGTCCGAGCGCGTGCTGCCGGGCATCGTCGAGCTGCTCGAGGCGCTCGCCGCCCGCCCCGGCGAGTTCCGGATCTCGCTCGTGACCGGCAACCTCGAGCCGGTCGCGCGCCTCAAGCTCGACCGCGCCGGGCTCGGCCGCTTCTTCGAGCCGGGCCAGGGCGGCTTCGCCTCCGACCACGCCTCGCGCGCCGAGCTGCCGGCCATCGCGCGGCAGCGCGCCGGCGACTGGCCGCGCGAGCGGACGGTGGTGATCGGCGACACCCCGCGCGACATCGCGTGTGCGCGCGCCGACCGCGTCCGCGTCGCCGCGGTCGCCACCGGCCCGTATCCGATCGAGCAGCTGGCGGACGCGGACGCCGTGGTCGACGACGCCCGCGCCCTGTTGCCCGTGCTCGAGGACTTCGCTAGCGCTTAGAGACCACCGCCGCGCTGCCGCCGCCGCGGCGGGTCGGCTCGGCGGCCGCGAGGAAGCGCCCGCGGTCGAGGAACTCGATGCCGGTCACCGCACCGATCTCGCTCTGAGGCGTCCCGAACGCGTGGCCATGCTCCGCCGTGAGGGCGCCCGCCTCGGTGCTCATGAACGCGGGCTCCGCGATCGAGGTCGCGCCGTTGCGCTGCGAGGCGCGCGGTGACGCAATGGCCGCCGGCAGGCTCTTGCCGAGCTCGAGCCGCTCGATCAGCGTCTGCAGGACGGTGGTGATGATCATCGAGCCGCCCGGCGAGCCAACGGCCAGCACTGGCCGCCCGTGCCGGGTGATGATGGTCGGCGCCATCGAGCTGCGCGGCCGCTTGCCGCCCTCGACCGAGTTCGGGTGGTTGAGGTCGGAGTAGTTGAAGTCCGTCAGCTCGTTGTTGAGCAGGAAGCCGTAACCCGGCACGACGATGCCGTTGCCGCCCGTCGACTCGATCGTGAACGTGTACGAGACGACGTAGCCGTCGTCGTCGGCGACGGTGAGGTGCGTTGTCGACGGACCCTCCTGGGCGAGACCGACGGTGCCGGGCGGCCCGCAGTCACCGCCCGGAACGGCGGCGTTGACCGCCTGCTCGGTGATCAGCGCGCGCCGCTCGGCCGCGAAGCGGTCGGAGAGCAGGCAGCGCAACGGGACGTCGACGTAGTCGGGGTCGCCGAGGTACTTGTTGCGGTCGGCGAACGTGTAGCGCGACGCCTCGAGGTAGTAGTGCAGCGACCGCGTGCGGTCGCTCGCCGCCAGCGGCATGCCCTCGAGGATGTTGAGCGCCTCGCCGACGCTCGAGCCGCCGCTCGACGGCGGGCCCATGCCCCAGACGTCGAGGCCCTTGTAGCCGACGCGGGTCGGCTCGCGCCAGACGGCGTCGTAGCGGGCCAGGTCGCGCTCGGTCATCAGGCCGGGCCGCCAGACGTGGTTGGCGTCGGCGGCGATCGGCGGCTTCTGCGCGGCGGCCGCCATCGCGCGAGCGACCGGCCCGCTGTAGAAGGCGCGCGGTCCGGACCGCGCGATCAGCTCGTAGGTCTTCGCCAGATCCGGGTTGCGCAACGTGCTGCCGACGTCGCGCGGGGTACCGTCCGGGTCGAGGTAGATCGCCGCCGTCGACGGCACGTCGTTGAAGTAGTCGACGACGGGCGTCGTCTGGTCGACGAAGGTCTGGTCGACCGTGAAGCCGCGGCTGGCGACCTCGATGCCGGGCTGCAGCGCCTTGCGCAGCGACATCGTGCCGTAGCGGTCGAGCGCCTCGTCCCACTGCGCCACGGTGCCCGGCACGCCGGCCGACAGCCCGCTCCAGCGCGCCGGGTCGAAGGCCAGCGCCGCGCCGTTCTCGAAGAACGAGTCGGGCCGCATCGCATTCGGCGCCTTCTCGCGGCCGTCGATCGTCGTCACCTTGCCGCGCGGCGTGCGGATGACCATGAAGCCGCCGCCGCCGATGCCGGCCGAGAACGGCTCGGTCACGCCGAGCACGCCGGCCGCCGCCACGGTCGCGTCGACGGCGTTCCCGCCGCGCCGCAGCGTCTCGATCGCCGCCCTGGTGGCCAGCGCGTCGACGGTCCCCGCCGCGCCCCCCTTGCCGACCGCCGTCGGCTCCTTCACGAACTCGTCCCGGTGGTTCGCCTGCGCCACCGGCGCAGCCAATGCCGCGGTCAACACCGCCGCAGCGAGCATCCTGCGCATCATCGCGCCTCCCTTTCGTCAGGGAAGCCGTACCCGGGTCGCTAGCGGTCCACGCGCACGATCTCGTACACCAGCGCCTGGCCCGAGACCTGACGGAGCCGGGTCACGTAAGCGGCGTCCTCGGCCAGTGCGGTCGTCCACAAGGTGGCGGAGACGCCGCGGCGCGGCCGCTTCCACAGCTTGTGCGGCTGGCCGTGCTGCTTGTGGATGTCGCCCGGCTCGTGGCCGACGTCGCGCCGGCCCGTGGGCACGGTCGACCACAGGCGCCGGTCCTTGCGCGGGGCGCGGCGGGTGACGGGGCCGAGGCGCAGCTCCTGGCGCGCGTAGTACGCGCGCACGTAGAGCAGGCGCCGTCCCTGCAGCGACGGGTTGAGCAGCAGCGCGCGCCGCTCCTGGCGGGCGGTGGCCGTCTGGCCGGTGGTGAGGTCGGCGACGATGATGCGGCTCGTGCGGCCGATCAGGTGGAACGCCAGGCGGTCGCCCTGGAGCGCGGGGCGGCCCAGCTCGGGCGCGCGGATGACCTCGCGCGGCGTTCCGCCGGCGCCTAGCGGCACGGCGTAGATCACGTCGCCGTCGCCCTCGCGAGCGCGCCACGCGAGCCACGACTCCGAGACGGCGACGGCGTCCGCGCCAGGCGCCGCCACGCTCGTGCCGAACCCGTCGCCCGACGTCGACTGCACGACGATCTCCGAGCCGGCGACGACCGCCAGCCGGCCCGGGCCGAGCGCCGGATGCGCCCCGCCCAGGCGGGTCTGCTGACCGTCCTGCACGAGTACGCCGGGCTGGCCGGCCTCGTGCCAGGCGATCAGCGCGCCGTCGACCGTCGGGTCGCTCGCATTGCTGGCCAGCCGCTCGGCCATCAGGCGACCAGCGCGACCGCGCACGCCGTCAGCGCCACGGCGTCGACGGCGCGCAGGGAGCGCAGGATCCGCGGCCGCTCGGCCATCGCCGCGTGCAGGGCGCCGCCGCCGGCCGGAGCGAGCACGACGACCGGCAGCAGCCGGCCCGCGCCGAAGGCGAGGCCGATGGCCAGGCCCAGCGCCGGATCGCCGAGCGCGACGCTGACGCCGGCCAGCGCCCAGACCGCGAAGGTGAGGATGAACGTGGTGAAGCCGAGCCCGAGCAGCACGCCGTAGAGGCCGGCGGCCAGCGGCACGGGCATGCGCCGGCGCCACGACTCGGGCACCTGGCGGCGCACCTGCGGCACGATCCGCGCGCCGCGCGCCTCGCCGATCGCCGCCGCCAAGGCGATCGCGGCCGCCGCGACCGGGGCGCTCGCGCCGAGCGCCTGGCCGAGCAGCGCCAGGCCGCCGAAGGTGATCGCGCCGCCCACCAGGGCGCCCGCCGCGAAGGTCGCGCACGCGGCGGCGGTCACCCGCATCCGCCCGGCGTAGCCCTGCGGCGCGAGCGTCTCCACCATCGAGAAGCCGCACGGGGACCACGCGCCGGTGACGCCGGCCGCCGCCGCGGCGAGGATGAGCACGGCCTCTAGCATTTGATGTTGGTGTCGTAGTACATGACGCAGAAGACCTTGCGGCCCTTGTAGCAGTAGCCCGTCAGCGAGGCGTCGCCGTTGATGCGGCGCGGGCTCGGCGAGCAGCAGTCGACGAGCTTGCGGATGCGGCCGCCGCAGCAGCGGAACCAGGCGCCGTCGACCTTGGTCTTGATGTCGAAGCGGTCGGCGACCACGTCGCACACCGCCGTGCGCGTGGCGCTCGGCAGCGGCCGGCCGTCGGCGTCGGTCAGCGGCCGCCCGTCCTCGTCGACCGCGCGCCCGTCGCTCCCGACCAGCCGGCCGAGATCGTCGATCGGGTGGCCGTCCTGCGCGCGCAGCGGCAGGCCGCGCGAGTCGATCCGCGGGAGCCCGGTCGGGTGCGGGCAGGAGTCGGTCGTGTAGATGTGACCGCAGAAGTGGTAGGCCTCGGCGTCGCCGGGGGCCACCAGCCCGGCGACCGTGCCCGCGCCCGTCACGCCGAGCACGGCGCCCGACACGCGCGAGAGGAAGCCGCGGCGCGACGTGCCGGCCGCGACCCGGTCGCTGAGGCTAGGCACGGACGGCCCCTCTGCGCCGCTCGGCGGCGGCGAGCACGGACTCGAGCTGCGCGCCGGTGTTGAAGGTGCCCTTTGCGAGCACGGTGCCGTCGGCGTCGAGCGCGACGGCGAACGGGCTGCCGGGAACGTCGGCGACCGCCCAGGCGCCGGCGTCGCGAACCTCGTCGAAGCGCCGCAGCGCCACCCGCGGGTCGCGGCCGAAGGCCTCGACGGCCGGCTCGAGCGCGCGGCACAGGCCGCAGCCCTCGGAGCTGAACACGGCCAGGCCGATCCGCCCCGGGATCAGCTCGAAGTGCGCGGCGAGCGCCGTGCGGGCGCCGACCTCTGGGCCCTCGTGGGCGACCTCGAGCGCTCCGCGCGGGTCGGTCGCCAGCCGCAGCATGCCGACCTCGCGGGCGAGCGAGAGGACGACGACGGCGAGCGCGACGAGGCCGGCGAGGGCGATGGCGAGGCCGAGGGCGAGCCAGGCCTCGGTGCCGGGCTCGCTGCGTGGCAGCAGCGGCAGGACGGCCAGGGCGGAGGCGAGCAGGGCGGTGCGAGCGAGCGAGGCGCGCGAGACGCGGCCGCGGGCGCCGAAGCAGGCGCACGGCGCGCCGCCGCGGCCGGTCGCCAGCGCGACGGCCTGGGCCGCGCAGAAGACGGCGAGCAGGCCGGCGGCCGCAAACGCGGCGGCGTCGCTCCCGGCGCCGACCCCGACGGCGAGCGCGGCCTCGACGGCGACGAGCGCGCCCCACAACGCGCGCGCGATCTCCTCGCGGCGCACGCCGTAGGTGGCCAGCGCCGCGCGCGTTCCGGCCGGGTCCACGAGTTTGAGGACCGCCGAAGCGAGCAGCACGAACCCAAGGACCAGGCAGGCGACGACCGACACCACGAGGCGCCTGAAGGTAGCAAGCGGCGCTGCGCCGCTCGCCGCTTAGAGCGGGCTGCGCGGGGTCGTGGCGCGGCTGAAGCGGTTGCCGGGCCGCTCGTCCTCGACCCCGGCGGCGCCCGCCCAGCCGGTGCTGCGCGTGCGGTTCTTGCCGGCGTGCTTGGCGTTGTAGAGCGCGATGTCGGCGGCCTCGATGACCACTGCGGCGTCGCCTGCCTCGAGGGCGCTGACGCCGACGCTGACCGTCACACGGAGCGGTGCGCCGCCGGGCAGCGCGACCTCGAGCCCCTCGATGGCGCGCCGGATGCTCTCGCCGGTCGTCCACGCGCCCTCGACGCCGGTGTCGGCCAGGATCACAGCCAGCTCGTCGCTGCCGTAGCGGGCGGCGACGTCGGTTGCGCGGCACGAGCGGCCGACGACCTCTGCCACCGCCTGCAGGACGACGTCGCCGAACTGATGGCCGTAGGTGTCGTTGACTACCTTGAAGTCGTCGATGTCGATCAACGCGAGCGCGGTCGGGCGGCCGGTCCGGCTCGTGCGCTGCGCCTCCTGCTGGAGCGCCTCGTGGAAGCGGCGGTGGTTGGCGAGCCCGGTCAGCTCGTCGACGGTCGCCTGGCGCCGCAGCTGGTCGTGCAGGGCCGCGTTCTCGATCGCGAGCGCCGTCTGCTGCGCCAGGTAGCCGAACAGCGCCTGCTCCTCCTGCGTGAACGGCCGCCCGCGGCGGGCGACGACCAGCACCTCCGGCCCGCCGGTCAGCGGCTGGGCCATCGCGGTGTGGTCGCCGTGCTCGACGATCCGCAGCGCGCCGGTCTGCTGGGCGGCCTCTTCGGCCGCGACGACGGCCGGCGTGAGCGGCTCGTCGGCGAGGTTCACCCGCCCGAAGTCGGCGCTGAGCGCCTCGACCGCCGTGCGCAGCCCGATGTCGATCAGCGCCGCGCGGTCGAGCTTGGAGCCGAAGGCCTCGCCGATCCGGTGGATCGCCCGGTCGAGCCGGGCATGCTCTTCGGTGAGCTGGTCGAGCCGCTCGTGCGCCTCGCGGATGCGCGCGGCGCGGTCCGCGGCGAGAGCGGCCAGCAGCGCGAGCAGCGGCAGGACGAGCACGAAGGCGGCCGGCTCGTCGGCCGCGGCCATGGCGACGAGGAAGCCGACCGGGGTCAGGCAGGCGTCGATCGCGTACACGTCGGCGATCACGCGCAGCTGGGCGGCGGGAGCGATCCCGCGCCCCAGCCACTCGCGGATGGTGGCCGTGAGGACGTCGACCGCGCACTGCGCGAGCAGGGCGAGCAGCGGCACCGCCCAGTACTCGAGCTCGGCCGGTGGCCCGCCGGCGGCCACCACCACGAGCGCGGCGCCGACCGCGTACCAGGCGTCCGTGATGCCGGTGACGATGCGCTCGGGGTGCTCGAGACCGCGCAGCGTGCCGATCAGCGCCCCGCCGGCCAGGCCGAGGCCGACACAGGCGGGTACGACCTCCGGCGGCAGCAGGAAGAGCATCGGCACCAGCACGAGCTGCGTCGGGACGGCGAAGCCTCCGCCGAGGTGCAGGTGGACGCGGGAGGCGAGCGCCAGGCTGACGACCAGGGCGGCGGCCAGCAGCGGGTCCAGCGAGCGCTCGAGCGGGACGAGCAGCGCCATCGCGAGCGCCACGGCCGCGAAGCTCGCGGCGGCCGCGGCCTCGACGCGCAGCTCGCGGCCGGTCAGCCGGCGCGCGTCGTACGGGCGCCACCGCACCAGCAGCCGCTCCACACCGGAGCGGCGGGAGTGCTCGTCCGCCACCGAACCCTCTCGCACGCGTGTTCCATCGGCAGGCAGACGAGAAACTTTAGGGCCAATCGGTACGCATGCGGACATGTGCGCTCAAGGTGGCGCTGAACTGTCCCGATAGCGCCCCCGGAAGGACGTTCCCTATCCGAAGGACGGTCCCAATGGCGGGCTCCACGCACATCCCCTTACGCCACCTGCTGACGGCGTGCACGGTGATCCTGGCATTCCTGCTGGCGGCCCCCGCCGCGCGGGCCGACTGCGAGGGCCAGGCGCTCGAGCAGCCCTTCGCGCAGTGGGGCGACTTTGCGCCCTACACGCTGGTCGGTGACGGCGACCTCACGGGCGGAGGCGCCGGCTGGGACATCGACGGCGCCGACCTCGTGGCCGACAACGAGCCGTGGTACGTGCACGGCGGCGACACCCCGCGCGCCCTGCGGCTGCGGGCCGGCGACAGCGCCACGACGCCGCCGATGTGCGTCACGCTCGCCCATCCGACGATGCGATTCTTCCTCCGCAACCGCGGCGGGCTGCTCGGGGCGCTGACCGTCGAGGTGGTCATGAGCAACGGGCTCGCACTGCCCGTCGGCGTCGTCCCCGGCCTGCTCGGCGATGACGACTGGAACCCGTCGGCGCGGTTCCTGGTCGTCGGCAACCTGCTCGACGACGAGGTCTCGTTCCGCTTCACCGCGGGCGGGCTCGGCGGCTCCTACGTGATCGACGACGTCTACGTCGATCCCTACAAGAAGGGCTAGAGAGACCAGTAGCCGTCTGCGCCCACGGGATCGAACCGCGCGGTGCGCGCCAGCTCGACGCGCACGTCGGGGATCTCGCCGTCGCAGACGGCGGCTATCTCGGCCGTCGCGAGCGGGTACGGGGCCCAGGCCAGGACCTCCTCCACCGACTCCGGATCGGGACGCCGGGTGAGTGATGGCTCGAGGTTGGCGAGCGCCGTCTCGTAGGCCTCGATCGGGCGGTAGCCGGGCAGGTCGACGCGCGCATCGCCGGCCAGCAGCTCATACGACGGGCACGTGTAGCGGCGCTCCTCGGGCGGGCCGCCGAGCTTGTAGTCCTGGGCTCGCGAGGCGGGGGAGGGGCTGCGGGCGGCGCGCATGTCGGCGCGCAGCGCCTCCTCGACCTCGGGCTCGGCGCAGTAGGCGGCGATCTCGGCGACCGGGAGGCCGGCCTGCGTCGCGGCCAGCTCGAGGGTGTCGGAGTCGTCGAGCAGGTGGCCGGCCATGGTCAGCACACGCAGGCGGCGCAGCAGCAGGCCGGCGCGGTCGGGCCAGCGCAGGCGGGCGGCCACCACGGCGCGACAGGCGTGGACGGTCGCCGCGAGCCAGATCCGCTCGCGCCAGTCGATCGGCATGCCGTGCTGCAGCTGCAGGCGCCGGTAGCCGTCCGTGTGCTTCCACTCGCGCTTCTCCTCGCGCAGGACGACCATGTGGAGGCGCCAGTCGATCTGGTCGCCGTAGAGCCACAGCAGCCGGTGCCGCTGGCGCTCGGCGCAGAAAGCGAACGGGCAGGCCGGATCCGTGAAGTGGCGGATCGTGACCGGCTGGGTCAAGCGCGCGTGAGCTTCTTGTACGTGATGCGGTGCGGGCGGTCGGCCTCGGCGCCGAGCTGCTCGTGGCGCCACTCCTCGTAGGCCTCGAAGTTGCCCTCGAACCAGTGCACCTGCGAGTCGCCCTCGAAGGCGAGCACGTGGGTCGCCACGCGGTCCAGGAACCAGCGATCGTGGGAGATGATCACCGCGCAGCCCGGGAACGCCAGCAGCGCCTCCTCCAGCGCGCGGAGGGTGTCGACGTCGAGGTCGTTGGTGGGCTCGTCGAGCAGCAGGACGTTGCCGCCGCGGCGCAGCAGCTTCGCCAGGTGCACGCGGTTGCGCTCGCCGCCGGACAGCGAGCCGACCTTCTTCTGCTGGTCCGTGCCCTTGAAGTTGAAGCCCGAGACGTACGCGCGCGAGTTCATCTCGCGATCGCCGACCTTGATGTTCTCGTAGCCCTCGGAGATCTCCTCCCAGACCGTCTTGTCCGCGGCGAGCGCGTCGCGCGACTGGTCGACGTAGGCGAGGTCGACCGTGTCGCCGAGCCTGATCGCGCCGGCGTCCGGCTTCTCGTCGCCGACGATCATCCGGAACAGCGTGGTCTTGCCGGCGCCGTTGGCGCCGATCACGCCGACGATCCCGGCGGGCGGGAGATCGAACGAGAGGTCCTCGATCAGCAGGCGGTCGCCGAAGCCCTTGCGCACGTCGTCGGCCTCGATCACCTTGCCGCCGAGGCGCTGGCCCGCGGGGATGTGGATCTGGACCTGGTCGAGCTTGACGTTGCGCTCCTCCGCGAGCAGGCGCTCGTAGTTGGCCAGGCGGGCCTTGGACTTGGTGCGCCGGCCCTTGGGGTTGGTGCGCACCCACTCGAGCTCCGCCGCGATCGTGCGCTGGCGCGAGGACTCCTGGCGCTCCTCCTGGGCCAGCCGCTCCTGCTTCTGCTCGAGCCAGCTCGAGTAGTTGCCGCGGAAGGGCAGGCCGTGGCCGCGGTCGAGCTCGAGGATCCAGCCGGCCACGTTGTCGAGGAAGTAGCGATCGTGGGTCACGGCCACGACGGTGCCCTTGTAGTCCTCCAGGTGGCGCTCGAGCCAGGCGACCGACTCGGCGTCGAGGTGGTTGGTGGGCTCGTCGAGCAGCAGCAGGTCGGGGGCGGCGAGCAGCAGCCGGCAGAGCGCGACGCGGCGGCGCTCGCCGCCGGAGAGCTTGGAGACCTCGGCGTCCGCGGGAGGCAGGCGGAGGGCGTCCATCGCCTGGTCGAGCTGGGAGTCGAGGTTCCAGGCGTCGGCGGCGTCGATCTTCTCCTGCAGGCGGGCGAACTCGTCGGCCGTCTCGTCGGAGTAGTTGGCGGCCAGCTCGTTGAAGCGGTCCAGCAGCGCGCGGGTCTCGGCGACGCCGTCCTCGACGTTGCCGCGCACGTCCTTGGACTCGTCGAGCTGCGGCTCCTGCTCGAGCAGGCCGACCGACGCGCCGGGCGCGAGCTGCGCCTCGCCGCGGAACTCCTTGTCGACCCCGGCCATGATCCGCAGCAGGGTCGACTTGCCGGAGCCGTTGAGGCCGAGCACTCCGATCTTGGCGCCGGGCATGAAGCTCAGCGAGATGTCCTTCAGCACCTGCTTGTCCGGCGGATGCGTCCGGGACAGCTTGTACATCGTGAAGATGTATTGGCTCGACATAAGGCGTCTGAGGATAGGCATCGCCCTTGTGTCGGGGTCGGCGCAGGCGATTACTAGCCAAGTGTCCATTCCAGGAAGCCCTGCTCCGGGCGATAAATGAGGGCATGAAGCCGCTGATCGGCGTCACCACCTCGGAGATGCGGTCCAGCCGCGCCGGGACGCTGCGACGCCACGGCGAGCCTCCGCACGCCGAGATGGCGCTCGGCATGACCTATCTGCGGGCGATCGAGCAGGCCGGGGGAATGCCGGTCGTCCTGCCGCCGCTGGGCGACGCGGTGGCCTACCTCGACCGGCTCGACGGGATCTGCCTGTCGGGCGGCCCGGACCTCGATCCCGACGCCTACGGCGCCACCGAGCGTCACGCCGAGCTCGGCCCCACCGAGCCCGGGCTCGACGCCTTCGAGCTCGAGCTGGCGCGGGCCGCCGACGTGCGCGGGCTGCCGATCCTCGGCATCTGCCGCGGCGCCCAGGCTCTGAACGTGGCGCGCGGCGGGACGCTGCACCAGCACCTGCCCGGCCATCGCCAGACCGAGCCGGCCACCGCCACCACGCATACCGTGCACATCGAGCCGGACTCCCGCCTCGCTGAGGTGGCCGGCGCCGGGCGGCTGCGCGTGAACTCCTTCCACCACCAGGCCGTCGACGTCCTCGGCAGTGGGCTGCGCGCCGTCGCGCACGCCGCGGACGGGATCGTCGAGGCGATCGAGGCGTCCGGCCCGCGGCTCGTGCTCGCCGTGCAGTGGCACGCCGAGGGCCTGACCGCGCAGCCGCGCCATCGGGCACTGTTCCAGGCGCTCGTGGACGCGTCTTCGGCGCCCACGGTCGCGCTGCGCCGCGCGGCGTAGCGCAATTCCTCGGGTGACGCTACCCGCACCTTCGAACTAGGGACTCCCCCGATGCGGGGACGGTCTCGCCCCGGGACGATGCAGGCATGTCGCTGCTCCTCCCCTCATCGCCCGCCATCCATCGGTTCACCGGCACCCTGATCGGCCCCGACGACGACGGGTACGACGAGGCACGCCGCGTCTACAACGGCATGGTCGACCGCTACCCGGCGCTGATCGCGCGCTGCGAGTCGGTCGCCGACGTCTCGGCCGCGGTCGCCCACGCGCGCAGCCACGGGATGGAGATCGCGGTGCGCGGCGGCGCGCATTCGGCGCCCGGATTCGGCACCAGCGACGGCGGCCTCGTGATCGACCTCGGCCCGCTGAAGGCGATCCAGGTCGACCCGGCGCGCCGGATCGCCTGGGTGCAGCCCGGCGTGGTGTGGGGCGAGCTCGACGCCGCCACACAGGAGCACGGCCTCGCCGTCACCGGCGGCCGCGTGTCGAGCACCGGCGTCTCGGGCTTCACGATCGGATCCGGCAGCGGCTGGCTCGAGCGCAAGATGGGCCTGGCCCCTGACAACCTGCGCGCCGCGCGCGTGGTGACCGCCGACGGCCACGTCGTCAAGGCGTCCGAGACCGAGAACGCCGACCTGTTCTGGGCCATCCGCGGCGGCGGCGGCAACTTCGGCATCGTGGTCGAGTTCGAGTTCGCGCTGCGGCCGGTCGGCCCGATCGTGCTCGGCGGCATGCTGCTGTGGCCGCGCGAGCGCGCCGGCGAGGTCATGCGGACCTACCGCGACCTCATGGCCGACGCCCCCGACGCGCTGTGCGGCGGCCTCGCGCTGATGACGGCTCCGCCGGCCCCGATGGTCCCCGCCGAGCTCCAGGGCCGCCCCGCGGTCGGCGTGGTCGTCCTCTACGCCGGCGACCCCGAGCGCGGCGCCGAGCACCTCGCGCCGCTGCGGGCGCTCGAGCCGGCCGTCGACATCGTCCAGCCGATGCCGTACTGCGCCGTGCAGTCGATGATGGACAAGGACCATCCCGAGGCGCTGCGCAACTACTACCGCTCCGGCTTCCTCGACGAGCTGACCGACGCGGCGATCGACACGCTCCTCGCGGGCGCCGCGGGCGCGCCGTCGACGCTGTCGGCCATCCTGCTGCAGCCGCTCGGCGGCGCCTTCGGCCGCGTCGGCGACTTGGAGACGGCGCTTGGGCACCGCGACGCGCAGTGGGCGTTCCAGGTGCTCGCGCAGTGGCTCGAGCCCGAGCGCGACACGACCAACCGCAACTGGGTGCGCGCCCTCACCGACGCGCTGTCCCCGTGGTCGCGGCCGGCCGGGTTCCCCAACTTCATCTCCGAGGCCGGCGACGCCTCCGTGGTGGTCGCCTACGGCGCCGAGCGGTACGCCCGCCTGGTCGAGGCGAAGGACCGCTGGGACCCGGAGAACGTCTTCCACCTCAACCACAACATCCGCCCGAGCTCGGAATAGCCCATGCACACCGCTGCCCTCATCAACGTCCGCCCGATCGACTCGCGCGATCGCGACGCCTTCTCGGCCTGGTTCGGGCAGCTGAGCGACGAGTCGCGGCGGCGCCGGTTCCTCGGCCCCAAGCCCAGGCTCAGCGGCCGCGAGCTGACGTACCTGACCGAGGTCGACCACGTCAGCCACACCGCGCTCGTCGCCGTCGACGACATCGGGCAGCTGATCGGCGAGGCCCGCTACGCCACCTCGCAGCCCGGCGACCGGATCGCCGACTTCGCGGTCACCGTCGCCGACGAGTGGCAGGGCCGCGGCGTCGGCACCCGGCTCGCCGCCCGCGTGATCGAGGCGGCGCGGGCCAACGGGATGACGCGTCTGACCGCGATTACGCTGTGGGACAACACCGCGGCGATCGCCCTCCTCCACCGCCTCGGCTTCCTGCGCGCCGGCTACGACGGCGACGCGCTCGAGTACGAGCTGGCGCTCTAAGCGGCCGGCGGGCCCAGCACCAGCGGCTGATCCAGTGCGCCGCGCATGCGGCGCTGGATCTGCAGCTCGGCCTCGAGGTCGGCGATCCGGCCCTCGTGGTCGATGACCGTGCCGCGCAGGACCTGGGTCACGAACAGCCACACGAGCCGGCCGTCGAGCTGCGAGCCCGCCACCCGGCGCAGCTCGTCCTCGGCCTCGGCGGCGCCGAGCGGGATCTTGTAGGAGTCCGGCGCAGTGAGCACGTCATAGACCTCGGCGATGGCGAGGATGCGCGCCGTCATCGGGATCTCGTCGCCGGCCAGGCCGTCTGGATAGCCGTGGCCGTCGGTCCGCTCGTGGTGGGCGAGCACCGCGTTGGCCACCTCGCCGAGTCCCTCCACGCGCAGCAGCAGCCGTGCGCCGTCGACGGGATGGCGCTCGACCAGCCGCCGCTCGGCGGAGTGCAGCTCGCTGCGGCCGAGCAGGATGTGGTCGGGCAGCGCCTCTTTGCCGATGTCGTGGAGCAGGCCGGCGGTGTGGACGATGGCTTGTTCGCGCTCGGACAATCCGGCCGCGCGCGCGAGCTCGTGCGCGTAATGGGCAACCGCCGCGGCGTGCCGCGCCGCGGTCGGGTCGCGCAGGGCCAGGGTCTCCAGCAGCAGACCGACCATGCCCTCGTGCCGGATGTCGAGCTGATCGGTGCGGCGCACGACCTCTTCGCCGTCCTTCTGCCCCTGGAGCAGCGCGCGCAGCAGCAGCTGGCAGACCCCGAGGGCGAGCGCGAACAGGCCGATGATCCCCGCGCCATAGAGCTCGAAGCCGTAGACGGCCATCGCCGTGAGCGACCCGGTGACGAGTTCCCACGGCAGCACCGGCAGGTAGACGAACCGGAACATGCGCCGCAGCGATCCGCCACGGAGGAGCACGACGTGCCCGGCGATCATCGCGAAGTTCAGCAGGTTGGTCGCCATGAACACGGCGAACACGGCGACGGCGAAAGCGCCCTCGTTCGGATCCAGGCCGTCGACCCAGGCGAGCACGAGCCCGCCGACAAGGGGAAATGTGGCGTAGGTGACGAGGTTGCTGAGCAGATAAGAGCCGCGCGTCCGGCTGCGGATCGCGTCGCACAACGCCGCGAGGAAACCGATGGCAGCCGCAGGCGCGGGTCCGAGCACCGCCATCGCGAGGACGATCCCGAGGAACGAAGCGCCGATCCGGAAGCGCTTGGCGTTGAGGACGATGAAGTCGCTGCCGAGGACCAGCACCACGAGCAGACCGACGAGCGCCGCCGGATGCCACTGGTCGGCCGTGGACACCGCCACGGCCACGACCGCGACGACCACGAGCAGCACGGCCTCGGTCGCGACGACGATGCGCTCCGTGTGACGGCCCAGCGGCCGCGGCAGCTTCGGCGGGTCCTCGCGCTTGCTCGGCGCCGCAGCGACCTGGCGCTCGCCGCTGCCCGCCGCGCGCATGAGCGCGAGCGACCACGCGACGATCAAAAGCCACAGGACGACGGCCAGCCAGACGATCACTGACCCCAAGGTAGTGCCCTTGCGCCCGCGATGCCACCGGTCATACGTTGGGCATTCAGGGCATACTGGGCTTGCACTGGAATGCGGCGCGTTCCATAGTGCGAGCTGCAGCTAGGACCAAAGGGGAGGTACGAAGCTGCGCTGGGGCATTCATCGGGGTTTGCGGGACCCGTACATCCGGTCGGGACCGGATGCGCTGCCCTGCGCTCTGGTCGATTCAAAGAGGCAATGCGAGCCAAAGGAGGCCCCATGGGCTGGCGGCATTAGCACCTACGGATCCTGTCCAAGAGCGACCGAGAGGGAAGAGGCAATGGGCTGGCGTCACTAAGCAGCGAACCAGGCAGCACCCACCGCCGCCGAGCATGCGGCGAGAGACACGAGTCGCAACGGGCGGCCCGGCGCGTATGGACGCGCCGCCGGGCCTCAGCCCGCCCGCTACCGTACGCAGGTCATGCCACAGGTGCTGGACATCGAGCAGGCCATCCTGCTGCTTGAGATCGAGCCGCCGTTCGGCAAGCGCGACATCCAGCTCGCGCGCCGAAAGCTCGCCAAGGTCTGGCATCCCGACATCGCGCCGCCAGGTCGCCAGCTCGAGCACGAGCGCCACCTGAAGGCCATCAACGAGGCCGCCGACACGCTCGAGCAGCTGGCCGAGGAGTCGCGCGGCGGCAAGGTCTCGCGCAACGCCGTCAAGGTCAGCGCCGCGGCCGCCCGCAAGCGCCGCGCCGAGGAAGGGCAGCGCGCCTACGAGGCGGAGCAGCGCGCCCGCGAGAACGACGCCGACCGCGCCAAGCACGACCCGTTCGCCTCGCGCGTGCCCGACCACTCGGTCGTCCACCGCTACGCGCGCTGCCTGTCGTATCCCGAGTGGGGCGTCGGGAGCGTCAACGGCATCTACTTCACCGGCGGCGGCGACGACATCCAGCAGTGGGCGCGCGTGAGCTTCCACCTCGGCGTGCGCACCGTGCCCGCCGGCTCGCTCCAGTTCGTCGACTTCTCCAAGCCCGATCCGGGCGCCGAGCGGGTCGAGCGGTTCATGACGGCGGCGAAGCACGCCCTCGCCGAGGGCGACTTCAAGCTGGCGGCCCGGCGACTCGTGTTCGCGCGCGACGCCGAGCCGCGCAACACGGCCGTGCTGCGGCTCATGACGCTCGCCTTCTGGCAGGCCGGCGACTTCTCGGCCGCCGCCCGCGCGGTGCGTGACTGGATCCGCGCGGAGGGCGAGCGGCCCGCGCCGTACCGCTACGCGGCCCGGATCTACGAGGACATGGGCTCGCTCTCGCAGGCCGTCGACGCCGCCGGCAAGGAGGTCGCCCGCGCGCCGTCCGACGCATCGGCCTGGGAGCGGCTGGGCCGGTTGCGCATGCGCACCTTCGATCGCACGGGCGCGCGCGAGGCGCTCGAGCGCGCGCGCGAGCACGGGCCCAGCGAGCAGGGACTGCTCGATCTCGCCCTGGTCGCCAACCTGATGGGCGACGTCGGCGCCGAGGTGACCGCCTGCGAGCAGGCCACGGCGCTGGCGCCCGAGTCCCCGGACGCGTGGGCCCGCTACGCCCACGCGCTGGCGCGCACCGATCGCGTCTCCGACTGCATCGCCGCGTGCGAGAAGGCGCTCGAGCTCGCGCCCGATCCCGAGGTGCGGGACCTGCTCGAGCAGGTGCGCCGCGCCGGGCCGCGCGAGCTCACCGAGGCGGCCTAAGCGGCCTCGGCAGCGAGGTCGCGGATGGGCTTCGTCGAGGCCGTCCGCTTGCGCTCGCGGATCTCGAGCCGCCGCGAGATGCGGGACAGCGTGAGGTTGACGACGATGAAGAGAGCCCCGATCAGAACGAAGACCTGCAGCACCGGCGCCTGGACACCGCCGAAGAAGTTGAAGCCGGTGACGATGCGCCCGTGCCGGACGACCTCCTGGATCGTGAGGATGTAGATGAGCGTCGTGTCCTTGTTGAGCGTGATGAGCTGGGACACGGTGGCCGGGACCATCCGGCGCAGGCCCTGCGGCAGCACCACGTGCCGCATCGACTGGCCGTAGGTCATCCCGAGCGCCCGCGCCGCCTCGGCCTGGCCGCGGTCGAGGGAGAGGATGCCCGCGCGCATGATCTCGGCCAGGACCGCGGAGTTGTAGACCACGAGCCCGATCACGGCGGCCAGCACGGCGCCTGACTGCAGGCCCTCCGGGAACCACGTGGGCACCGTGTCCGCGTACCACTGCTGCCACGAGTTCGGAAGCGTGAGCAGGAGGTAGAGGAGGATGAAGATGAGTGGCAGGTTGCGCCACAGGTCGACCCAGAGCCCCGCCGCCACGCTGACCGCCCGGATCCGCGAGAGGCGCAGGAGCGCGAGCGCCAGCCCGACCGCGAGCGAGAGCACCATGGAGATGGCCGCCACCTCGAGGTTGATCAGGAAGCCCTCGAGGATGAAACGCAGGTTGTTGCCGGTGACCACCCACTCCCAGTTGTCCGCGTCGAAGAGGTAGCTCATCGGTGGATCGCGTAGCGCTTCTCGAGCGAGCGGATGGCGACGGTGACGATCAAGGTCAGCAGCAGGTAGCCGACGGCGGCCCAGAAGAACGCCTCGTTGGTCTCGAAGGTGCGCGACTGGATCTGTCGCCCGCTCTTGAGCAGGTCGGGCAGCGCCAGCAGCGACACGCCGATCACCGCCGAGTTCTTGATCATCGCGATGATCAGCGAGCCGAGCGGCGAGATCACCGTCCGGAACGCCTGCGGGAACACGACGCGGCGCTGCGTCTGGACGTAGGTGTAGCCGAGCGAGCGCGCGGCCTCGACCTGCCCCTTCGATACCGAGAACACCCCCGAGCGCAGCGCCTCGGCCACGTACGCGGCGGTGTACAGCCCGAGGCTGGCGATCCCTGCCGTCCACGGGCCGATGTCCAGCCCGCCGCGGCGCAGGCCCGCAAACGAGATGAAGAGGATCACCAGCAGCGGCGTGTTGCGGAACACCTCGACGTACACCCCGCCGAGCCGCTGCAGCATCTTGTTGGGGCTGATCCGCAGGGCGGCCACCAGCGTCCCCACGACTATGGCGATCACGAACGAGAACACCACGAGTCGGACGGTCACCCAGAACCCCGCGAGGAACTCCTCGCGGTTGTCGATGAGGACGCTGATGAGGTCGCCCATGCGGCTACGAGGTCGCCTCGATCGCCTCCTGGAGCGTCATCGTCGGCGGGTCCTGCTGCTCGTCCGTGTACTGCCCGACCCACTTGTCGTAGGCCTCGGTCCAGCCGCCGCCGCTCTTGTACTCCTCCAGGACGCCGTCGACGAACTCCTTGAACTCGGCGTCGTCCAGCGGAAGGCCGGCGCCGTAGGGCTCGGTCGTCAGAGGCTCATCCTCGGTGAGCTTGAGCGTGTCGTCCTGGATGATCATGCCGGTGAGGATCACGTCGTCGGTGGAGACGGCGTCGACGGCGCCGTTCTGCACGAGCTCCAGGCACTCCGAGTAGGAGTCGACGAGCCGCAGGTCGGCGTCCGGTGCCTGCTCCTTCAGCGTCTCCTCGTAGGTCGAGCCGAGCGCCGTGCAGACCTTCTTGCCGCCCAGGTCGTCGATCCCGGCGATGTCCGAGTCCTGCGGCACGAGGATCCGGCCGCGCGCGATGTAGTACGGCTCGGAGAAGCCGATCTCCTGGGCACGCTCGGCGTTGATCGTCATCGTCGAGAGGATCACGTCGACCGTCCCGTCCTGCAGGAACGGGATGCGGTTGTCGGAGATCGCCTCGATGAAGTTCGGCTCCACGCCGAGCTTGGCGGCGATCGCCTTGCCGAAGTCGACGTCGAAGCCCTCGATCTCGTCGGTCTGCGGGTTCTTGAACCCGAACGGCGGCACGTCGTACTTGACGCCGATCTTGATCTCTCCGGCCGCCTGGATCTTCCCCATCGTCGTGTCCTCGGGGAACTGCTCGACGTCGGCGGCCTGCTCTGATGCGTCGCCGCTCGCCGGTTCCTCCTCGTCATCGCCGCAGGCCGCCACGAACAGCCCGAGCACGAGCGCCAATATCAGCGCCCAGCGTGTCGTCTTCACTTCCCGCCTCCTTCAGTGATGGATGATCTTGTCCACGAAATCGCGCGCCCGCTCGCTCTTCGCCGCGGCGAAGAACTCGGCGGGCGGCGCCTGCTCGACGATCTGGCCGTCGTCGATGAAGACGATCCGGTCGCCGACCTCACGCGCGAATCCCATCTCGTGCGTGACGACCGCCATCGTCATGCCGTCACGCGCGAGGTCGCGCATGACGTCGAGCACCTCACGGATCATCTCCGGATCCAGCGCCGAAGTCGGCTCGTCGAAGAGCATCAGCTTCGGCTCCATGGCCAGCGCTCGTGCGATCGCCACGCGCTGCTGCTGGCCGCCCGACAGGTCGGCGGGGTAGGCGTCGGCCTTCTCGGTCAGCCCGACCCGCTCCAGCAGGCGCGCGGCCCTCTCGCGCGCCTCGCCCTTCGAGAGTCCCTTCACCTCGGTCGGCGCCATGGTCAGGTTCGCCATGACGGACTTGTGGGCGAACAGGTTGAACTGCTGGAAGACCATCCCGATCTCGGCCCGCATGCGGTTGACGTCCCGGCCCGCCTTGGCCAGCGAGCGCCCGTCGAACCGCACGTCGCCCTCGTCGATCCCCTCGAGGCCGTTGATGCAGCGCAGCATCGTCGACTTCCCGGAGCCCGACGGCCCGGCGATCACCACGACCTCGCCGCGATCGATGGTCAGATCGATCCCGTCCAGCACGAGGTTGTCGCCGAAGCTCTTGCTCACGCGCTCGAGCTCCACCAGATGCCCCTTCCCCGCACTCATCCGCTGGGCCGGACCCTACAAGGCGCATGGGCGGTCGCGCCGTCGCATACGCACTGTCCGGTAGGGCGACTACCTTGCGGCGGCCATGCGCCTGATCGTCGCCCGCTGCTCCGTCGAGTACTCCGGCCGCCTGTCGGCGCGGCTGCCCGAGGCGCTGCGGCTGGTGATGCTGAAGGCCGACGGGTCGGTGCTCGTGCACGCGGACGCGGGCGGCTACAAGCCGCTGAACTGGATGACGCCACCGACGGTCGTGGAGGAGGAGGAAGGCCGGATCGTCGTGCGCAAGCTGAAGGGCGACGACCGGCTGGACATCGAGCTGGTCGAGATCCTGAGCGACGTCGACCATGTCATGGACTTCGACGCCGCGAACCTCGAGAAGGACGGCGTTGAGGCGCACCTCCAGGTCCTGCTGGCCGACGCTCCCGAGTGGTGCGGGGAGGGCTTCCGGCTGGTGCGGCGCGAGTGGCCGACCGACATCGGGCCCGTCGACCTCATGTGCCGCGACGAGGAGGACGGCTGGATCGCGGTGGAGATCAAGCGGGTGGGCACGATCGAGGCCGTCGAGCAGCTCTCGCGCTACCTCGAGCGCATCCGGCTGGACCCGGCGATGGCGGACTGCCGCGGCGTGCTCGCGGCCCAGGTGGTCAAGCCGCAGGCGCGCGTGCTGGCGGAGGCGCGCGGGCTGGACTGGGTGGAGGTCGACCTCGCCGAGCTGCGCGGGGAGCGCGAGCCCGCGCTCACCTTGTTCGGATGACCCCCGTCCGTGCCGAGCCCGCCGGCGAGATCCTCGTCGTCACCATCGACCGGCCCGAGGCGCGCAACGCGGTCAACCTGGCCGTCGCCGAGGGCATTGCCGCCGCTCTCGACCGGCTTGACGAGGACGAGGCGCTGCGCGCGGGCATCCTCACCGGCGCCGGCGGCACGTTCTGCGCGGGCATGGACCTGAAGGCGTTCGTGGCCGGCGAGCGCCCCTACGTCGGTGACCGCGGCTTCGCCGGCATCACCCAGCGGGCCGCACGCAAGCCGCTGATCGCGGCCGTCGAGGGCTGGGCGCTGGCCGGCGGCTTCGAGGTCGCGCTGTCGTGCGACCTCATCGTGGCCGCCCGCGACGCCCGCTTCGGCATCCCCGAGGTCAAGCGCGGGCTCGTGGCCGCCGCCGGCGCGCTGCTGCGCCTGCCGCGCCGGATCCCCTACCACCTGGCGATGGAGCTGGCCCTGACCGGCGAGCCGATCGGCGCCGAGCGCGCCGCGCAGATCGGCGTGGTCTCGAGGCTCACCGAGCCCGGCGAGGCGCTCGCGGGCGCTCGCGAGCTCGCGGCGGCGATCGCCCGCAACGGCCCGCTGGCCATCGACGCGACGAAGCGCATCGTGGAGTCGGCCGCCGACTGGCCGGCCGGCGAGATCTGGGAGCGCCAGGGCGAGATCGCCGGGCCGGTGTTCACGTCAGAGGACGCGCGCGAGGGCGCCACGGCCTTCGCCGAGAAGCGCGACCCCGTCTGGCGGGGGCGCTAGGACTCTCCGAGGAGCGTCACGACCAGCGAGCGCGCGCCGCCGTGGTCGCGGTGCTCGCACAGGTAGACGCCCTGCCACGTCCCGAGGGCGAGCCGCCCGCGGCTGACCGGGAGCGAGAGCGACGGGCCGAGCAGCGACGCCTTGATGTGGGCGGGCATGTCGTCCGGGCCCTCGATCGTGTGCTCCCAGTACGGCGCGTCCTCCGGCACGACCTCGTTGAACCACGTCTCGAAGTCGCGCCGCACGTCGGGGGAGGCGTTCTCGTTGAGCGTCAGCGAGGCCGACGTGTGGAGGATGAACAGGTGCGCGAGGCCGACCCGCAGCTCGCGCAGCTCCGGCAGCGCCGAGACGATCTCGTCCGTGACGAGGTGGAAGCCGCGCGGCCGCGGCCGCAGCGTGATCTCCCGCTGGACCCACATTGCTCTAGGGGTGCCCGACCGGCGGACGCTCAACACGTTCTCCGCCGGTCGGGCGGGCCCCCAGGCCGTCTCCTAGGGCGTGACGGTCCTCGAGGTCCCGAGGACGGCGCCGGACGCATCGAGCGCGCGGACCGCCACGTAGCGCGACCGCGGAGCGATGAGCGCCGTCTCGAAGCCATTCCGCGGCGACGAGCCCGCGGGGGCGAGGGCGTCACGCGCGTCGCCGCCGAGCACCTCCCAGCGGGCGACCTCGGTGGCCCCGTTCCAGCTCGCCCACACCGCGACGCGCGACCCGCGCCTCTCGGCGGCCACGTCCGGCCGCGTGACCGGCATACCGACCCACTCCGCGCGGCTCGCGCGATAGGAGCCGTCGTGGGCGCCGGCGAACCGGGCGTCGAACACGATGTCGCCGCGCCGCGTGAACTCGGTCACGGCCGGGACGGCGCCCCAGCCCACCAGCAGGTTGCCGTTCGGCTGCATTCGCGTCCCGCCCTTGTTCGGCGCGCCGAGCTCGCCCGGGTGCTTGTAGCCCCGCAGCAGGGAGACCCGCTTGCGCGCCTCGTCGACCGAAAGCTTGATCGCTCGCGACTGGCCGCGCTCAGTGGGCGCCGCGATCCGGTTGTCGAACAGGGTGATGACGCCGTCGCCGGCCCAGCGGGAATCGTGCTGGCGGCAGAAGCGCACGCCCTCGCCGAGCCGGAAATCGCTCCGCTTGCCGCCGAGGCGCCAGTTGATCGCGCCCGTCGCCCGGTCGATCTCGTACAGCGCGCAGGTGTTGCGCGCCGAGATGAGCAGATCGCCGTCGGGCGCCTCTTCGACCGCGTTCAGGTGGAAGTAGTCGAACTGCGTGCCGTCGTCCGGGCGGCGGTCGTAGCTCTCGCGCAGCCCTACGTTGCCGACGCTGTGCCACTCGAACAGCAGCCGCCCGGTGGCGACGTCGATCTCCTGGATGACGTTGTCGAGCACCGGACCGTTGCGGCGGACCAGGTTGTAGGACGCGACGAGCGCGGTGCCCGCGTCGGTGAGCTGCATGTCGTGGATGTCGGCGCGGTTGCCTCCGAGCGCGCGGATGCGGGCGATCTCGCGGTAGGACCGGTCGAGCACCACGTAGCTGCCGTAGCCCCAGCCGGCCGCGAACCGCCCCTCCCAGTACGTGATCACGGGCTCGCCGCGGAACTGCTGCACGGCGACGTCGAAGAGCTTGCGGCCCGGCCGGCGGCTGAGGAACCACACCGGCTCGCCGCGGTCGTCGACGATCAGCGCGCCGTCGGGCCGCGGCCGGTCGTCGTCCCAGCCCGTGTTGAGCACGAGGTAGCCGGGCGCCCGCCCCGCCCGGCGGCGGAGCACGCGCAGGCGCGGGGCCTTCAGGGGCGTCGAGTGGAAGGTGCGGTGCGAGCCGCGCAGCCGCGGCAGCCGCTTCTCGGCGCTGATCGTCCCGACCTCGAAGTCGCCGCGGGCGACGGTGAAGCGGAAGTCGCCGTCGCGGGCCCCGCGCACGTTCAGCCGCGTGCGCACGGTGACCAGCTCGCCGGGCCGGAAGCGCCGCTCGGGGACGAAGCTCGCGCCGCGGCCGTCCGGGTGCGGCTCGAGCGAGCCTTCGTGGCGGCCGGTCCGCGAGCCGGTGACGATCATCGTGCCGACCTGGTCCGGAGCGACGCCGCGCAGGCTGATCTCGGTCGCCCGCAGCGCGGTCGGCGTGCCGGGAGCCGGGAACGCCGAGACGCGCCCGGCCTGCGCCGACGCACCGTCGCCCACAAGGGCGGCCGTCGCGGCGCTCGCGCCGGCGAGCGCGATGAGCACGGCGATATGAGCGCGCCTGATCCGCATGCCCGACACAACTCCTGCCCGGCCAGGAGTTGCGGTGAACCGTCAGTCCGGTGACCCCGGCCGCACGAGGCCGCACTCGTAGTCCGGCAGCCGCGCGACGCGCATGTCCACGCGCGCGCCGCGGAACGGTACTCCCTCGGCCTCGAGCAGTGCGCGCTGGCGGTCGCCCTTGGCAAGCGAGCCGTCGGCGCGCACGATCCGGTGCCAGGGCACGGTCGGGTCGTCGCAGCCGGCCAGCACGGTGCCCGCGAAGCGCGGCGCGCCGGGCGAGACGTCGCCGTAGGCGCGCACAAAACCGGGCGGGGTCGAGCGAATCCTGGCCAATATGCGAGTGGCGCGGTCGGACACCGGAGATATCCTCGCGCCAAATGCGGGTTGGCACGTACTCGATCGTCGCGCGCGATCCGGAGACAGGGGAGCTCGGCGCGGCCGTGCAGTCTCACTGGTTCTCCGTCGGGTCGCTGTGCACCTGGGCCCGGCCAGGAGTCGGCGCCGTGGCGACCCAGTCGGTCGTCGAGCCCGCCTACGGGCCACGCGCGCTCGAGCTCATGGCCGACGGGTCGGGCGCCGCGGACGCGCTGTCGGAGCTGCTCGCGGCCGACGAGCTGGCGGCAGTGCGCCAGGTCGGCGTGGTCGACGCCGACGGCGGGGTGGCCGTCCACACCGGCGCCGAATGCATCCCTTGCGCCGGCGACGCAGCGGGCCCGTACTGGACCTGCCAGGCCAACATGATGGCCTCCGACACGGTTCCGGCCGCCATGTCGGCGGCCTTCGAGCGTTCGAGCGGCGACCTGGCCGAGCGGCTCATGGTCGCGCTCGACGCCGCGGAGGGCGAGGGCGG
Organism: uncultured Solirubrobacteraceae bacterium; assembly: GCA_963835525.1. Taxonomy (GTDB): domain Bacteria; phylum Actinomycetota; class Thermoleophilia; order Solirubrobacterales; family Solirubrobacteraceae; genus DASSUW01. The sequence goes on along the minus strand of CAWIFM010000003.1, from coordinate 66,476 downwards.
CGACGTCCGCGGCCGCCAGTCCGCGGCGATCATCGTCGTGGCCGCGGACGGCGAGCCGTGGCAGATGCGCGTGCAGCTGCACGTCGAGGACCACCCGGATCCGCTGGCCGAGCTGCGGCGCCTGCTCGTCCTCCACCGCGCCTACGAGATGGCCGGTCGCGCCGACGAGCTGCTGGCCTCCGAGCGCCCCGCCGAGGCCGGGCCGCTCTACCGCCAGGCCGCCGAGCTGGCGCCGGAGTCCGACGAGCTGCTCTTCTGGTCCGGGCTGGCGCTCGCCCACACCGGCGACCTCGACACGGGCACCGACGCGGTCCGGCGGGCGATCGAGAAGCACGCCGGCTGGGGAGTGCTCCTCGATCGCCTCTCACCGACCTTCGCGCCCGCCGGCGATGACGTCCGGCAGGCGCTGGGGCGCCCTGACTAACAGATCACCTGCAGGTGGAAGGCGACGGCCGGGGCCGCCGGGTCCTCGGTCACGACGACCTGGTTCGCGGCCGTGCCGGTGGCGCCGGCCGAGGCGACGGCCAACGCTTGCGGCGTGGCTCCGTTGGCGCTCGCCGTGTACGAGCACTTCGAGACGTCACGGTTGAACGTCACCGTCGTGGCGTCGCCTGCCCGGCTCGAGGCGGTGGCGCCGCGATTGCCGCCGAGCGTGCCGCCGTCCGCCACCGCCGCGAAGAGCACCTCCGACTTGTCCGCGAAGTCCTCGGCCGACTTGTCGTCGAGCTTGTCGGCGTTGAGGTTCGCGACCTTGCCCGTCGCGTTGGTGACGAACGGCACGCCGGTCGTGTCCTTGACCAGGATCTCTCCGGCCTCCTTGCCGCCGGTCTCGAACTCGAACGCGCGGCCGGTCCTCAGGTTGTTGGCACGGACGCACGGCTCGTCGTTGCCGGCGTCGGCGCGGCAGCCGTAGATGGCGCCGCCCCCCGCGCCTAGGTTCGACTGGCGCGTCGAGTACGTCCCGTTGCGGGAGATGATCTCGGTTTCACGCGTCAGCTCGCCGCCGTTGGGATTGCGCTTGCCGGCGATCAGCGAGCGGCCCTCACCGGCTCCGAGGGCGACAGCGGGGACGCCGACGGCCAGGATGAGGGCGCAGATCAGGATGGTCTTCATGCACCCTGCGACAACTCGGCCGGGGCCGAGTTGCGCGGTGCGTCATCCAGGTGACTAGCGCTCGCCCGGAAGCTTGACCGGGTTGACCGACACCGGCTCCGTGGTGTCGAGCGCCGTGCGGATGATGCGCGTCTGCTCGACCGTGTGGGCGGCCGGGTAGCCCTCGCCCGGCGAGGCGCGCTCGGGCCGGCCGACGTAGCCGAACTCGAGGTGCGAGGGCAGGATGTGGAGCATCCGCGGCGACATGTGGGCGCGGGCGCCCATGTTGCGCGGCTCCTCCTGGACCCACGCCACCTCGCGCAGGTTCGGGTAGCGCGCCACCTCGTCGAGGATCTGCTGCTGCGGGAACGGGTACAGCAGCTCGATGCGCGAGATCGCCACGCTCTCGTTGTTCTCGCGCATCGCGTGGCCCTTGAGGTCGTAGTAGATCTTGCCGGTGCACAGCGCCAGGCGGGTGACCTTCTCCTCGTCGATCCGCGGCTCGCTCAGCACGGGGAAGAAGCGCGACTCGGACAGGTGCTCGATCCGCGACGTCGCCTGCGGCATCCGCAGCAGCGACTTCGGGGTCATGATCACCAGCGGCCGCTGCTTGGCCACGCGCGCCTGGCGGCGCAGCAGGTGGAAGTACTGGGCCGGCGTGGTGAGGTTGGCGACGCGGATGTTCCCCTCGGCGGCCAGGATGAGGAAGCGCTCGAGCCGCGCCGAGGAATGCTCCGGCCCCGAGCCCTCGTAGCCGTGCGGCAGCAGCAGCGTGAGGCGCGTCGTCTGCCCCCACTTGGACAGGGCCGAGACGATGAACTGGTCGATGATGACCTGCGCCGAGTTGACGAAGTCGCCGAACTGGGCCTCCCACAGCACCAGCGTCTCCGGCGCCTCCATCGAGTAGCCGTACTCGAAGCCCAGGCAGGCGATCTCCGACAGCGGCGAGTTGTGCAGCTCCATCGGCGCCTTGGCGGCCGGCAGGCTCTGGATCGGCGAGATCCGCTGGCCGGTGCTGGCGTCGTGATACACGAGGTGGCGCTGGGAGAAGGTGCCGCGCTCGGAGTCCTGGCCGGTGAGCCGCACCGGCGTGCCCTCGGTCAGCAGCGAGGCGAAGGCGAGCGCCTCGGCCTGGGCCCAGTCGATGCCGCCGTCGGGGCCGACCGTCTCGCGCCGGCGCTCGAGCTGCTTGACCAGCTTGGGATGGATCGTGAAGCCCTCGGGAACGCGGAGCAGGTCGTCGTTGAGGCCCTGCAGGACCTCGGCCTCCACTGCGGTCTTGACCTCCGGCGACGGCGAGCGGTCGAGCTCGTAGCCGCCGGTCGGCTGCTCGGCGCCGGCGGACGCCAGGTCCTCCTTGAGCTCCTTGTGGCGCCGCGACAGCGAGTCCCAGATCTCCTGGCCCAGCGCGTCGGTCTCCTCCTGGGTCATCACGCCCTGCTCGACGAGCTCGGCGGCGAAGAGGTCGCGCGCCGGCGTCTTGCCCTTGATGATCGCCGCCATCTCCGGCTGCGTGTAGGCCGGCTCGTCGGCCTCGTTGTGGCCGAAGCGGCGGTAGCCGATGAGGTCGATCATCACGTCGTGGCCGAACTCCTGGCGGAAGGCGAAGGCCAGCCGGGTCGCCGAGACGCAGGCCTCCACGTCGTCGGCGTTGACGTGGATGATCGGCACGTCGAAGCCCTTGGCGATATCCGACGCCCACCGGGTCGAGCGCGAGTCGTCCGGGTCGGTCGTGAAGCCGACCTGGTTGTTCTGGATGATGTGCAGCGTGCCGCCGACGGTGTAGCCGTCGAGCGCCTGCAGGTTGAGCGTCTCCGACACGACGCCCTGGCCCGGCAGCGCGGCGTCGCCGTGCAGGATGATCGGGATCGCCGCGTTCGTGTCCAGCGAGGCGTGCGGGCCCTGGCGCGAGGTCTGGACGGCGCGGGTGGCGCCCTCCACGACGGGGCCGACGTACTCGAGGTGGCTCGGGTTGGACTCGAGCCGGACGATGATCGAGCCGTCGCCCTCGAGCTGGTAGGTGCCCTGGGCGCCGTGGTGGTACTTGACGTCGCCGGTGCCGCCCTGCGGGATCGTGGTCACCGCCTCGATCGACGAGGCGCCCTCGAACTCGCGGAAGATCGTCTCGTAGGCGCGCCCGAGGTTGTGGGCGAGCACGTTGAGCCGGCCGCGGTGCGCCATGCCCAGGACCACCTCGCGCGCGCCCGCGGTGGCCGAGAGCTGGATCATCTCGTCGAGCATCGGGACGGTCATGTCCAGGCCCTCGATCGAGAACTGCTTCTGGCCCAGGTACGCCTTGTGCATGAAGCGCTCGAGCGAGTCGACCTGCGTGAGCCGCCGCAGCAGCTTGCGCTTCTCGTCGTGCGACAGCGGAGCGCGGAAGGCGCCGGACTCGATCTTCTCGCGCAGCCACATGCGCTGGCGGTGCGAGGCGATGTGCTCGATCTCGTAGGCGATCGTCCCGCAGTACGTGTCGCGCAGGTGCGGCAGCGCATCGGCCAGCGTCGCCCCCGGCACGTAGGTGCGCAGGATCTTCGAGGGGATCTGGCGCATGATCTCCTCGGTCAGATTGAGCGGCTCGGGGTCGAGCGCCGGGTCACCTTCGGGCTCGGAGCCGAGCGGGTCGAGCCGCGCGGCCAGGTGGCCGTGCGTGCGGTGCGCCTTGATCAGCGATGTGGCCGCCTGGACCGCCTGCAGCAGCTGCTCGCTCGGCGCGGCCTCGGCCTCGGCCTCGGCCGGGGCGGGCGCCGCCGCGGGCGCCGCGACCTTGACGGCCGGCGGCGCGGGGGCGGTGCCGAGCGTGGCTCCAAGGTCGGCGAAGACCTGCTCGTAGAACTCGTGCTCGCCCTGCAGGTACTGCTCGACGACCTGGAGGAACTGGCCGGACTCGGCGCCCTGGATGATGCGATGGTCGTACGTCGACGTCATCGTCATCACCTTCTCGGCGCCCGCCACGTTCGCCATGCCCGGCGGGAAGCCGATCGCCCCGGTGGCCACGATCGTGCCCTGGCCGCTCATCAGCCGCGGGACGGAGGCGATCGTGCCGATGCCGCCGGGGTTGGTGAGCGAGACGTTGGCGCCCTGGAGGTCGTCCGCGGTCAGCGCGTTCTCGCGCGCCCGCGTGATGAGGTCGCCGAACGCGTCGAGGAACTCGGGGAACGAGAGCCGCCCGGCGTCGCGGATGACCGGGACCATGAGCGTGCGGCCGCCGTCCTTGCGCTCCACGTCGACGGCGATGCCGAGGTTGACCGCGCCGGTGTCGAGCACGTGCGGCTTGCCGTCGATCTCCTGGAAGGCGCGCGCCATGACCGGCATCTGCTCGGTGGCCGCGCGGGCCACCGCGTAGGCGATCAGGTGGGTGAAGGAGACGCGCTGGCCGGCCTCCTTGAGCTGCTTGCGACGGGCGTCGAGCGTCGTGACGGTGATCGTGCGGAAGGAGGTCGCCGTCGGGATCGACCGCGACTCGTCCATGTAGCGCGCGAGCATCGCGCTGGCGCCCTTGAGCAGCTTCGCCTCGGCGGCGGCCGCCGTGGGGGCGCCGTTCCCGGCGGCCAGCACGTCGGCCTTGGAGATGCGACCCGCGGGCCCTGAGCCGTGGACCTTCGAGAGGTCCACGCCGAGCGCGTCCGCGATACGGGCGGCGACCGGCGTGACCTTGACGCCGTCCGGCATCTGCGCCGGCGCGCTGCCCTGGGGGCGCGGCGCCGAGGTCGTCTCGGGCGCCTTCGCCGCCGGCGCGGCGCCGTTGCCGGTCGTCATGCGGGCGATGACCTGGCCGACCGTGACGGTGTCGCCGGCCTGGGCCAGGATCTCGTCGATCGTGCCCGAGGCGGGCGCGGGCACCTCGGCGTCCACCTTGTCGGTCGAGATCTCGACGATCGTCTCGTCCTCGGCGACCTCTTCGCCGGGCTGCTTGGCCCACTCGAGGATCGTGCCCTCGGACACGGACTCGCCCATCGCCGGCATCACGATCTCGAGCGTCTCGCCGCCGGCCTCGGGCTCGGGCGCGGCCGCGGCGGGCTTGGCTCCGTTCTCACCCGGGGCGATCTCGGCGAGGAGGGCGCCGACCGAGATGGTGTCGCCCTCGGCGGCGTGGATCTTGACCACGGTGCCGGTGGTGGGCGCCGGCACCTCGGCGTCGACCTTGTCGGTGGATATCTCGACGAGGACCTCGTCTTCTGAGATCTGATCGCCTTCCTGTTTGTGCCATTCCAGCACGGTGCCCTCGGATACCGAGTCACCCATCGCCGGCATGGTCACTTCCACCGTGGTGTTGACCGCCATTGCTGGCTTTAGACCATACCGCGTTCCAGAGCGCGTTCCGCCGGTGCATTGCGTCTCTCACACACGACGAAGGAGATGCTCCCGGCGAACGGCCCGATGCCTCCGACGACGGCGACCATGACCGCCAGCCAGAGCGGGATCACGCGCTTGCGGACGGCCACGATGCACAGCAGCGACATGACGATCCAGCCGATGCCGTGCAACCAGCCGAAGATGGAGCGCAGGCCCTCCGGCCCGTCGGAGAGCCACAGGACGAGCAGCGTGAAGTAGATCGCCGAGTGCGCGAACGAGAGGTACTTGAGCCGGTTGAAGGTGATCACTGTGCGAGCAGTGTGGCCATGTGCCGGAGCACGGGGTCGGCCTCGTCCGGCCAGTCGGCGGGCTCGGGCGGCCACCAGGCGTGGGCGTCGTGCTCTGCGTCGCGCTCCACTTCGGCGCCCTCGGGCAGCCAAGCTTGGCCGACGAGCATGACCAGGCCGGTCGGAAGGGAGACCAGCGCCTCCACGGCCAGCCGCTCCGGCTGCACGCTCCACTCCTCCTCGAGCTCGCGGGTGAGCGCCTCGACGGGGTCCTCGCCGACCTCGACCGAGCCGCCCGCGCCGAGCGCCCAGCGGCCTGCCCACGTGGCCACCCACGGCGCGCGGCGGCCGGCCAGCCAGCGCCCCCCGGCGTCGCGAGCCACGCACAGGACCGACAGCGAGGCGGCTGCGTTAGCGCCCAGCCGCAGCGACCAGCGCATCGGCTGGAGCTCCATCCGCAGGGCCTCCGCGTCGGCCTCGAAGCCGACCAGGCGGGCGGCGAGGCCGTCGTGGGCCGGCGAGCCGCGGTCCTCGAGCTCGGCGATTGCCCGGTCGGCCTCGGCGTTCTGGTCCTCGTCGGGCTCGAACGAGTCGTCGCGCCAGCTCGCGGCCACCTGGCGGCTCTGCCAGGGTCCGCGCGCGAGGATGCCGGGCGGGAACGTCACTTGGTGAGGAGGGTAATGCCGCGTCGCAGGCACTGGGGATGGGGATACGAGGACGATCCGGTCGGCGAGGGCGCGGCCGAGCTGGTCGCGCACCTGGGCTTCGGGTCGCCCGAGCTGGAGCGGCCCGCGCCGCTCACGGTCGACCCCGATCTCGCCCTCCACGCCCACGGCGCGTCGTACCTCGACGTGGTGCGCGCCCTGCGCGGCGAGTTCCCGCGGCTGCCCGGCATGGTGGTGCGGCCGGACGACGAGGCGGGCGTGCTGCGCGCGCTCGAGCGCGCTGACGACGAGGACCTGTCGGTCACGCCGTACGGCGGCGGGACGAGCGTGGTCGGCGGCGTCGACCCGGTGGCCGGCGGCATGTCGCTCGACCTCGGCCGGCTCGACCGCGTGCTCGAGGTCGACCCGGTCTCGCGCGCGGCGCGGATCCAGGCCGGCGCGACCGGCCCGCGGATCGAGTAGCAGCTCGCCGAGCACGGGATGACGCTGCGCTTCTTCCCGCAGTCGTTCGAGCGCTCGACGCTGGGCGGCTGGATCGCCACTCGCGCCGCGGGCCACTTCGCCACCGGGCCGACGCACATCGACGACCTCGTCGAGTCGGTCCGCGCCGTCACCGCGCGCGGCGAGATCTGGGAGTCGCGCCGGCTGCCCGCGTCCGGCGCCGGCCCGTCGCCGGACCGCCTCCTGCTCGGCTCGGAGGGCACGCTGGCGGTGATCACCGAGGCGTGGGTGCGGATCCGCCCGCGTGACGAGCCGCGCTGGAGCGCGCGCGTCGAGCTCGACGACTTCGCCGTCGGCCTGGAGCTGGTGCGGGAGATCGTGCAGTCGGGCATGCGGCCGTCGAACTGCCGGCTGGTCGAGGCGCGCGAGGCGCAGCTCACCCTCAGCGGCGACCGGACGACGCTGCACCTCGGCTTCGAGGGCGCGCACGAGCCGGTCGAGCACGCCCGCGCCCTGTGCGAGCGGCACGGCGAGGTGATCGAAGGCGCCGGCGGGGCCTGGCGCGACGCGTTCCTGCGCGCGCCGTACCTGCGCGACACGCTGGTCTCGATGGGCGTGTTGACCGAGACGTTCGAGACGGCGGTCACCTGGGACCGCCTGCCGGGCCTGATCGAGGCGGTGAAAGCGGCGGTGCCGTGCACCTGCCGTATCACCCACGCCTACCCCGACGGGGCCGCACCCTACTTCACCGTCGTGGCGCCTGCGCGGCGCGGCGAGGAGGAGGAGCAGTGGGCGGAGATCAAGGGCGCCGCGGCCGACGCGGTGCTGGCCGCCGGCGGCACGATCACCCACCATCACGCCGTCGGGCGCGACCACCGGCCCTGGTACGACCGCCAGCGCCCTGAGCCGTTCGCCACCGCCCTGCGCGCCGCCAAGGCGGCGCTCGATCCCGAGTCCCGCCTCAACCCGGGGGTACTCTTGGACTGATGCCGAACGTCGACGCCTCAGCCAAGAACATGCAGGCCGTCTGCAAGGCGAAGGAAGTCCACGACCGCAGCTGCCCCTGGGGCGGCACGGCCAACCGCGTGCACCTGTCGTGGTTCGACCTCGAGCGGATCGGCTGGGAGGAGGGCGACGTCATCTGCGGCCTGATCGTCGTCGGCGACGAGAAGGTCTCGACCGGGATGATGCGCGTGACCTGCGACGCCGAGCCCGACAGCGGTCGCGAGGAGGCCGAGGAGGAGGTCGTGGACGCCGTCAGCGAGCGCGAGCTCGTGACCGTCACGCCCTCTGAGACGACCGCGCCTCGCTGACCTCGAGGTCGCGCCCGAACGCCTTCTTGAAGACGTCCTGCTCCTTCTGCGCGGCCCAGCGCGCGACGGCGACGTCCTCGTGCGCCTCCAGGCGCAGCTCCACGCGCCCGTTCTCGATCCGCACGTCGACGCGGTCGACGGCCTGATCGCGCGAGCGCTCGAGCTGCTCGGCGAGGCGCAGGACGGCCGAGCAGCGCGTCAGCAGCTCGTCGTCGCCCTTGCGGCCCAGCGCCGAGAACTGGCCGAGCGTGGGCGAGCCCTTGCGGTGATACCGGGCCATCTGCCCGATCAGGGCCGTCTCGCGCGGTGAGAAGCCCGGCAGGCCGGCGTTGAGGATCAGGTAGCGCGAGTGCTTGTGGTGGTCGTCGTAGTCGATCGCGACGCCGATGTCGTGCAGCATCGCGGCGGCCCACAGCAGCTCGCGCTCGTCGGGGTCGCCGCTGCCCAGCTCGTCCCACATCGACAGCGCGAGCCCGGCCACGTGCTCGGTGTGCGCCATGTCGGCGTGGTACTGGGCCGCCAGGTTGCGGACGGAGTGCTCGCGGACGTCCTCGATCAGCGGCGGGTACGAGCCGTCGAGCAGCGACGCGTAGAACACGCCCTCGCGCAGGCCGGCCTCGGTCACCTCCATGCAGTCGAATCCGCCGGCCTCCATCACCGACTGCACGACGATGGCGCCGGCCAGGATCAGGTCGGCGCGCTCGGGCTTGATGCCGGGCACGTCGGCGCGCTCGGCCGGCGTGCGGTCCGCCAGCTCATCGACCAGCTCGTCGAGCACCGCCTTGCGCAGCGGGAAGCCCTGGACGCCGAAGGAGGGGAGGTCCTCGTGCAGCTCGGCCGCGGCGGCGAGGTTGCGGACCGTGCCGCCGATGCCGGCCAGCGCGCCGCCGTCGTCCAGCCACGGCGCGTCCTCGAGCGACTCGGCGATGTGCGCGCGGAGCGCCTTGAGGTGCTTGGGCTTGACGCGCTCGCGGTTGAGGAAGCGCTCGGTCATCCGGACGGCGCCGAGCGGCCACGAGCGCATGTCGAGCGCCTGGCGGTCCTCGACCCGCGTGAGCTGCATCGAGCCGCCGCCGAGGTCGAGCGCCACGCCGTCGCTCAGCGTGGTCGAGTTGACCGCCGCGAGGTAGCCGTAGAAGGCCTCCTCCTCGGTGGTCAGCACCTGCACGTCGAGGTCGGCGCGCCGCAGGAACTCGTCGCGGTTGGTGGCGTCGCGGATGGCCGAGGTGGCGACCGCGCGGATGTCCTCGATCCCGGTGGCGCGGCAGAAGTGGGCGTACAGCTCGACGGTCTCGAGCGCGCGCTCCATCGGCTCGGGGCCCAGCACGCCGGCGGCGTCGAGTCCTGCGCCGATGCGGACCGGCTCGTGGATCTCGTCGGTGCGCTTCCACCACTGCTGCGCCACCCACGTGAACTCCACGAGCCGGAAGGAGTTCGACCCGAGGTCGACGACCGCGAGTCGCTTCTCGGGCATGGCGGTCATGTCGGCGCCATGCCCGAGTCGGGACGTGCTAGCTCGCCGAGGAGGCGGCGAGGACGATGATGCCCAGCGCGAGGATGAGGCCGATGCTGCCGCAGATGATGCCGGCCATCGCCTGGCCGGCGTTGGTCGCGCCGCTGCGGCGTGCGGACACGCCCAACACGATCGCGATGATGCCCATCACGATCGCGAGGATGGGGATGAGCACCGCGGGGATCGCGATGATGCCGACGATCATCGCGGCCAGTCCAGAGCCTGAGCGGCTGTCCGTGGTCGTCGTCGTGGTGTGTTCGCTGTGTGCTGCCATGCCTGGCCTCCCGTGGGCGGTGATCTCCCTCGGGCGGGTGATTCCCAGGAAAGGCGTCGAACATGCGCCGGACCGCTAAGACTTCTCGATCAGCTCGACGCGGTAGCCGTCCGGATCGCGTACGAAGCAGATGCGCGAGCCGCCCTCGCGGACCTGGTAGGGAGGCTTCTCGGGCTCGATGCCCTTGCCGCCGAGCTCGGAGAGCGTGCCATCGAGGTCGTCTACGGTCAGCGCGATGTGGTTGTAGCCGGTGCCCATCTCATAGGAGTCGACCCCGTGGTTGTAGGTCAGCTCCAGGCGGTCGCCGTCTCCGGGCAGGCCCATGAAGACGTTGATCGCCTCGTCGCGGATCGGCATCCGGCGGCGCTCCTGGAAGCCGAGCGCCTCGTAGAAGGCGACGCTGCGATCGATGTCGCCGATGCGATAACAGGTATGAATGAGTTCCATGATCGTCGAACGCTCCATGAGCGATGGCTGGCTGTCCAACACCTATCTTGTCGCGGCCGAGCCCGGCGGCGACGCGTTCCTCGTCGACGCCGGCGGCCCCCTCGCCCCGCTGTTCGCGAAGGCGGACGAGCACGGCCTGACCGTAACGCACGTCCTACTCACCCACCATCACCACGACCACGTCGCCGAGCTCGGCGACGCGCTCGAGCGCTGGCCGGACGCAACGGTGCTGGCGCATCCGGAGGAACGGGTCCCCGGCACGACGGGCGACCTGAACGACGGCGAAGAGCTATCGATCGGCGGCCTGACCGTGCGCGCGCTGCACACGCCCGGCCACACCGCGGGCATGCTCGCGCTCGTGGTCGACGGCAACGTGTTCACCGGGGACACGCTGTTCAAGGGCTCGGTGGGGGGCGTGCGCGCGCCCGGCAGCACCGGCTACGACGATCTCAAGCGCTCGATCATGGAGGTCCTGCTCGAGCTGCCACCCGAGACGGTGGTCCGGCCCGGCCACACCGACCCGACCACGGTCGCCGACGAGCTCGAGTCCAACCGGTTCGTGCGCATCTGGCGCGGGCTCGATCCCGAGGGGTCCGAGGAGTGCACGGCGCTCGGCGACCCGGCCACGCTCGTGCTGCTCGGTGACGACTACGACGGGGGCCACAAGGCGTGGGTCCGCTGGCCCGACGGGCGCGACGACATCGTGCCCGGCTCGAAGGTGAGCCGCTAGAACAGAGGGATGGCAGAGAAGGACAGCGGCAGCGGGATCTCGATCCAGACGCTGGCGATCTCGGCCGGCGCCGCCGTGGCGGCCGCCGTGATCGTCCCGATGATCTGGGAGCGCGGCACCCTGATCGCCACGGCGATGACGCCGGTGATCGTCGCCCTGGTGTCCGAGGGCCTGCGCAAGCCGGCCGAGAAGATCACCGCCGTGAACCCACTCGGGACGCGCCGCAGCGCGACCGGAGCCGCCGTGCGCGATCCGGAGTTCGACCCGCTGCCGCCGGGCGAGGGCGACGTGACGGTCGGCGACGACGACCCCTTCGGGCTGCGCGGGCGGGCGCCCGTCAAGCACCACTGGAAGATCGCGCTGGCGACCGGCGCCGTGGCCTTCGCGATCGCCGTCGTCGGGCTCACCATGTCGGAGCTCGTGTTCGGCGGGCCGGCGACCAAGGAGGGCGGCGGCACGACGTTCTTCCCCGGCTCGAGCACCGAGACGCCCACTCCGACCGCGACGCCCACGGCCACCGAGACGCCGGAGGCGACCGAGACGGCGGAGCCGACGGCCACGCCGACGCCGACCCCGACGCCCACGGAGACCCCGGCGCCGCTCGAAGCGACGCCAGCGCCTACCGTGACTCCCTGATGGCGAAAGACCGGATCCCGACCTCGCGCGTCGCGCGGACGGCGCGCGTGTCGGGATTGGCCGCCGGGCAGGCGGCGCGCCACCTCGGCACCCGCGCCGCGAACCTCGGCCGCTCCGACGAGGGCAAGCAGGCCGCGCTCGAGCGCCGCAACCTCGAGGCGGCCGAGCAGATCGTGGCGGCGCTCGGGACGATGAAGGGCGCGGCGATGAAGCTCGGCCAGGTCATGAGCTTCCTCGACGTCGGGCTCGTGCCCGAGGAGCATCGCGAGGAGTTCCAGCGCAAGCTCGGCGAGCTGCGCGACGCCGCGCCGAAGGTGCGCTTCTCTGACATGCGCAAGGTCATCGAGTCCGAGCTCGGCGACCCGATCGAGGAGATCTTCGACGCGTTCGAGAGCGAGCCGATCGCGGCCGCCTCGATCGGCCAGGTCTACCGGGCGCGGCTGCACGACGGCCGCGACGTCGCGGTCAAGGTCCAGTACCCGGGCGTCGCGCAGGCGGTGCGGGCCGACATGCAGAACCTGGGGATCATCCTGCGGCTGATGAAGCGGATCGCACCGGGGCTCGACGTCAAGAGCACGGCCGAGGAGATCCGCACGCGGATCGGCGACGAGCTCGACTATGAGCTCGAGGCCCAGAACCAGCGCACCCTGGCCCGCATCTTCCGCGGCCACCCGTTCATCCGCGTCCCCGAGGTCGTCACCTCGCTCAGCCGCGAGAAGGTGCTGGTCAGCGAGTACGTGACGGGTCTCGGCTTCGACGCCATCAAGGACCTCGACCAGGAGACGCGCGACCGCGTCGGCGAGATCATCTTCCGCTTCTTCTTCGGCTGCATGTACCGCCATCGCCAGTTCTCCGGCGACCCGCACCCGGGCAACTTCCTGCTCCAGCCAGACGGCAGCGTCGCCTTCCTGGACTTCGGGCTCTTCAAGGTGATGCCGGCCGAGCTGATCGAGATCGAGCTCGCCTGCCAGCGTGCCGGCCACGAGGGCGACGGCGAGCGCCTGCACGAGATCTTCAGCCGCACGGGATTCCTGCGCGAGCCCGACCGCTTCCGGCCCGACAAGCTGCTCGCCCAGTTCCTCGACGCCACGTGGTGGTACGTGCTCGACGACGAGGTGTACCTGAAGCCCGAGGTCGCCACCGAGGTGATGATCGAGATGTCGGACCCGCGCTCCTCGCACTTCGGGCAGATGCGCCACGAGACGCTGCCCGCCGACCACCTGTTCGGCCGCCGCGTCGAGCTGCTCACGCTCGCCGTGCTCTCGCAGCTCGAGGCAGGCGCGAACTGGCACCGCATCGCGCGCGAGTGGATGTACGACGACGAGCCCGTGACCGAGCTCGGGCGTGCCGAGGCGAAGTTCTACGCCTCCTGAAGGAAGCCGCGCACCTCCGCGTTGAACGGCTCCGCCGCCTCGATGTTGCAGAGGTGGCCGGCGGGCAGGAACACCAGCCGGGAGCCTCGTATGCCGGCATGTATCGCCTCCGCCACCTCGCGCGGAGCGCGCACGTCGTGCTCCCCGTACAGCAGCAGCGTCGGCACGTCGACCTCCGGCAGCACGTCGCGCAGGTCCGCCTCCGCGACCGCGCGCGCCATCGCCCGCAGTCCGGCCGGGTGGAACGCCGACAGGCTGGCGAGGAAGTCCGGCGGCGTCTCGCCGTCGAACATGGTCGGCTCGACCGCGCTCACGAAGCGCTCCGGTGGGAGGTCGGCGAGGTCCAGGACCTGGTTGAGCCGGCGGTCGACCTCGTCCGGCGGCAGCGAGCCCGCCCAGCCCGCGTAGGCCGAGGCCAGGATCAGCGTTCGCGGGATCTCGGGGTGCCGGCGGTACAGCTCGAGCGCCAGCGCGCCGCCGAACGAGAGCCCGGCCACGTGCGGCCGCCCGAGCCCGAGCTCGTCGATGAACTCCGCCAGGCGGTCGGCGAAGCCGGCCATGCCGTAGGACTCGGGCGGATCGTCGGAGCGGCCGGTCCCCGGCCCGTCCCAGGCGATCACCGTGAACGCGTCTGACAGCCCTTCGATCTGCGGAGCCCAGGTCGCCGGGCCGCCGCCCACGTAGCCGTGGAGCAGGACCAGCGGCGGCCCCTCGCCGGCACGCTCGAAGGCGATCCGCAGCGCCGTGTCACGCCTCCTGGATCTGCAGCAGGCTCGTGGTGCCGGGCTTGCCGGAGGGCAGCCCGGCGGTGACGCCGACGCGGTCGCCCTTCTTCACCCAGCCGAGCTCGACGGTGCGCGCAACCGCGGCCGCGATCAGCTCCTCGGTCACCTCGTAGCGGCGCATCGAGCCGGCCTGGACGCCCCACATCAGCCCGCACCGGCGAACGGTCTCGCGGCCGGGGGAGAGGGCGTAGATCGGGACGCTCGGGCGGTGGGCCGAGATCAGGCGCGCCGAGCGGCCGCTCAGGGTCGGCACGACGAGCGCGGCCAGGCCCAGCTCGTGCGCCGCCATGCAGGCCGTGTAGGCGAGCGTGTAAGCGGGGTCGCGGCGGTCGCGCCGCACGCGCTTCTCGTTCCACTCGCGGTACGGGAGGGTCCTCTCGGTGACGTTGGCGATCGAGGCCAGCATCGCCACCGACTCCACGGGGTACTGGCCGACGGCGCTCTCCTGCGACAGCATCACGGCGTCAGTGCCGTCGAGGATCGCGTTGGCCACGTCGGTGACCTCGGCGCGCGTCGGCCGCGGCGAGCGGACCATCGAGTCGAGCATCTGGGTCGCGGTGATCGCCGGTCGCGCGAGCGCGCCGGCCAGCGCCAGCACCTGCTTCTGCACGATCGGGACCTCCTCGAGCTGCAGCTCGATGCCGAGGTCGCCGCGCGCGACCATCACGCAGTCGGCGGCGCGCACGATCTCCTCGGCGCGCTGCACGGCCTGGGGCTTCTCGATCTTGGCGATCAGCGGCAGTCGCGTGTGCTTGCGCAGGAAGGTGATGTCCTCGGCGCGGCGGACGAAGCTCAGCGCCACGAGGTCGACGCCGATCTGCTCGCCGGTCTGGACGTGCGTGAGGTCCTCCTCGGGCACGCTCGGAAGCTCGGCGGTCTCGCCGGGGATGTTCAGGCCCTGGCGCGAGGCGACCGCGCCGCCGATCTCGACCTCGGCGTCGATCTCGCCGTCGCCCGGTCGCGTGGCCGTCACGCGCAGCCGCACGGCGCCGTCCGCGAGGTACATGATCTCGTCGTTGTGGACGCTGTCGGCCAGGCCGGCCCAGGTGATCGCCATCCGCCGCGCGTCGCCCTCGAAGCCGTTGGTGCCGCACACGAAGGTCAGGTGGTCGCCGGGCTTGAGCTCGGCGATCCCGTCGGCCAGCGGGCCGATCCGGAGCTTGGGGCCGGGCAGGTCCTGGAGGATCGCGATCTGGCGGCCGGCGCGCCCGGCCGCGTCGCGCACGAGGCGCGCGGTCTCGGCGTGCTCCTCCGCGGAGCCGTGCGAGAAGTTCAGCCGCGCGACGTCCATGCCCGCCTCGATCATGCGCACGAGCACCTCGGGATCGCGCGAGGCGGGGCCGATCGTGGCGACGATCTTGGTGCGGCGCATCGGACGGCGCACGGTAGCGGTTGCGCGGCATGGACAATGTTGCGGCGATGTCTATTGAGACCGAGGAGGAGCTGGAGGGTCTGCGGCGCGCCGGCCATGTGGTCGCCGTCGTGCTGGGCGAGCTGCGCCGGCGCGTGCAGCCGGGCGTGACGACCGGCGAGCTCGACGCGCTGGCCGGGCGGGTGTTCGCGCGCCACGGGGCGCGATCGGCGCCGAAGCTCGTCTACGACGCGCCGTCCGAGATCTTCATCAGCGTCAACGACGAGGCGGTGCACGGCGTGCCCGGCCGGCGTCGGCTGCGCCGCGGCGATCTCGTCAAGCTCGACGTGACGGCTGAGCTCGACGGCTTCTACGCCGATGCCTGCGTGACCGTCCCGGTGGGCGCGATCTCGCCGCGCGCCGCCCGTGTCGTGCGAGCCGCCGACGCCGCGCTCGCGGCCGGGATGAAGGCGGCGGTGGCGGGCGCCCCGGTGCGGGCGATCAGCCAGGCGGTGGCGGACGAGGCCGCGCGCCGCGGCGTCTCCCCGCTCGAGGACCTCGGCGGCCACGGGATCGGCCGCACCATCCACGAGGAGCCGTCGGTCCCCAACACGCCCGGGGACGATCCGGCGCTCCTGCACGCGGGGCTCGTGATCACCATCGAGCCGATCCTCGGCGCCGGCGGGCCCGGCATCGTCGCGGGCGACGACGGCTGGACGATCAGCACGGCCGACGGCGCTCCCGCCGCGCACGTCGAGCACACCATCGTCGTCACCGACGGCGCGCCGCTGATCCTCACCCGTTGAGGTAGGCGACCACCGCCAGCACGCGCCGGTGCGCGCTCTCCGCCGGCGGCAGCCCGAGCTTGGCGAAGATGCTCGCGACGTGCTTCTCGACGCCGCTCGGCGTGATCTGGAGCTCGTCGGCGATTCCGTGGTTGGTGTGGCCCTCGGCCATCAGCGCCAGCACCGCACGCTCGCGCGTGGAGAGCTGGGCCAGCGGGCCGTCCTCGTGACCGGCCACGAGCTGCGACACCGCCTCGGGATCGAGCGCCATCCCGCCCGACGCGACGCGCCGCACGGCCTCCACGAACTCGCGCACGTCCGACACGCGGTCCTTGAGCAGGTAGCCGACGCCGCCGGTGCCGTCGGCCAGCAGCTCGGCCGCGTAGGTCTGCTCGACGTACTGGGAGAGGATCAGGACGGGGAAGCCGGGCTTGCGGCGGCGCAGCTCGAGCGCGGCGCGCACGCCCTCGTCGCGGAAGGCGGGCGGGAGCCGGACGTCGACGATCGCGACGTCGGGGGCGGTCTCCTGGACGGCGTCGAGCAGCGACGGGCCGTCGGCCACGGCGGCCACGACGTCGAAGCCGCTGTCGCGCAGCAGTCGCTCCAGGCCGTCGCGGAGGAGCGCGAGATCTTCGGCTATCACCACCCGCACGGCAGCAATGCTCGCACGACCGTCGGCCCGCCCGCGGGGCTATGAACCTCGAGCGACCCGTCGAGCGCCGCAACCCGCTGGGCGAGGCCCTTGAGGCCGGAGCCGGCCGGGTCAGCGCCGCCGCGGCCGTCGTCGACGACCTCGACGTGCAGGTGGGCGTTGCGGAGCGTCACCCAGACGGCCGCGCGATCGGCGTGGCTGTGCTTGGCGGCGTTGGTGAGCGCCTCCGAGACCACGAACCAGGCCGCGGTCTCGATCGTCACGGGCGGCTTGCGCGGCACGTCGACGGTCGCCGTGGCCGGCACCGGGCTGCGGCCGGCGAGCGCGGTGATGGCCGGGCCGAGTCCCCGCTCCTCGAGCAGGCTCGGCCGCATGCCGCGCGCGATGTCGCGCAGCTCGGCGAGCGCCCGCTTGGCTTCGAGGCGCGCTTCGCCGACGAGCTGGCGCGCCCCCTCGGGATCGCGGTCGAAGCGCTCCTCGGCCATGCCGAGGTCCATGGCGAGCGCCACGAGGCGCGCCTGCGCGCCGTCGTGCAGGTCGCGCTCGATCCGCTGCAGCTCGGTGGCGGCGGCGTCGACGACGCCGGCGCGCGTCTCGGTCAGCCGCTCGACGCGGGCGGCCAGCGTCGGGCCGAGCAACGCCTTGGCGATGTACGCCTGCGAGAGCGCGAGCGGGCGCTGGAGCAGCAGCACGACGGGCAGCAGCGCGACGCCGAGCGCGGCGGCGCCGACCGCCTCCTCCCACGTGTCGATCGTGAACCACAGGTACTGCGCGCTGTCCGGCATCGCCCACCACCAGGCGGGCAGCGAGAGGCTGCCGAGCGTGAAGCCGACGAGCACGAGCCAGACCGTGCCCCAGATGAAGCCGAGCACGCCGTGCAGGGCGAGGTAGGCGACGTCCTTCCAGCGCTGCGGATCGTGGGCGGCGGTCTTCAGCCGGCTCGCGAGACGTCCGTCGGGCGGCGGGGGGCGGTAGGCGGAGGCGATCGGCATGCCGAACACGAGCGCCGCGCGCCTGCGCTCGACGTCGGCCAGCAGGCGGAAGCACCAGAAGCTGGCGAGCACGATCGGGAAGCCGACGATCAGCAGCCCGAGGCTGAGCGACAGCGACACCCCGCAGACCCACACCGTGAAGGCCACGATCGAGGTGACGAGGCCGGTCAGCAGGTAGAGCGCGTCGCCGCCGATCTGCCGCAGCCGCGCGACCGGCGTCTGCGCAGGGACGCTTACTGCGGCGGACACGGCCATGCGGAAAGTGTCGGCCCGTGGGGTCGTCGCGGCCAGCGCGGTGGCTCCCGCGCCGGGGTGGGGTTGACCACACTCCCCTAGCCGAGGTCCACGTAGCGTGGCAGCGTGAACGTCGGGTACGTCTTCGCGAACCAGTCGTAGAGCTTGACGCGCGTGGTCATCCGGTACACGGCGGCCTCGCCCTCGCTCGGCGCCTTCAGCCGCACGCGGAACGAGCCGTCGCGGGCCGGCTTGAAGCGCTTCACGACCTTCCAGCGCTTGCACGTGACGCGGCGCTTGACGAGCACGGTCTCGACCGGCTGGGTGAGCGGCTGCACGACGCGGCCGGCGATCGTCACCACCCCGCCGCGGCTGCTCATCTCGCTCACCAGCATCCGTCGCATGAGCTTCAGCCGCATCGAGCGCTGCTTGCCGATCGAGGCCTCGTAGCGCGCCTTGTTGGTGCCTCGGATGCGCGCGTCGGGCAGCGGGGCGGTGGCGCGGAAGGTGCCGTCGCGGCGCACGCGCGGTCGCGCGACGGTCTTCCCATCGGCCATGAAGCGGATCCGCACGCGGCGGCCGATGTAGCGCCGGTCGGCGGCGCCCAGCAGCTGGACGCGGCCGGCGTCGTCGTACACGTCGATCAGGACCAGGCGGCGCAGCGTGCACTCGAGCGCGAGGCCGGCGACGCCGCCGCAGTTGACGTCGTCGACGCCCACGACCGCCTCGCCCGCCACCACGTCGGCCAGGCGCTGGCCGGCGATCGTGATCTCGGCGTGCAGCGCGCGCTGGACCAGCCGGTTGCCGGTCTCGATCCGCTCGTTCGGCGTGACGCGGATGCGGGCGATAGTGGCCGGGACCGTGATGTTGGGCAGCGCGTTCAGGATGGGGTGGATCACGTCCTGGAGCGGGCCGAGGTTGACGCCCGGCGGGCGCACGATCTTCGAGACGTCGACGTCGGACGGGTCGATCGACTGCGAGTCGATCAGCCGCACCGTCTCGTTGACGGCGTTCTCGAGCCCCAGCTCCTCGCCGTTGACGGCGATCGAGGCGAGCGAGGAGGCGCCGCTGAAGCGCGGCACCCCGCCGACGCAGCGGGCGCCGGCCTCGGCCTGGGCCGCCTTCACGCGCAGCAACTCGACGTCCGGGAGCGCGCGCGGCTGGATCAGCGCCTCGAGCGCGGGCCGCAGGTCGACCCTGCCGACCGGGGTCTGGACGGCGCCGAGGCCGGAGAAGTCCGGGTCGGGCAGCTCGATCGGCAGCTCGGGCAGGGAGGCCACGCCGACGTCGGCCACCGTGCCGGTGGCGCGCGCCGTACGCTCGGGATCGGGAGCCGCGACTGCGCCCTCGAGCAGCGTGCTCGCGGTCAGCACGCTGGCGGTCAGGCCGAGCGGGAGCGCGGGCGCGAAGGCGCCGCCCCCGCCGGCCTCCTGGCAGCCTGCGCCGCGGTTGGCGACGGCCGGCTCGATGGTGGGCGCGGTGAGCACCTGCGCTCGCAACGCGCTCGCCTCGCACGTCCAGCCCGCGGCGGACGCGTTCGGCACGACGACGAGCGCCACGACGACGGCGGCCAGCGGCCCCAGCAACCGGTGCATCAAGTTCTCCCCTGCGTTAGGAGTTCTCCCGGCCGGGGGTTGTACTCCTTCTCAGGAATGTTGGCGCCAGTTACCGAGGGCGGCTGCGACCCATGCGGGCCGGGTCGTGAGCTGGGTCCAGGTGAAGCGCATCACGCGCCAGCCTGCGAGGACGAGCATGACGTCGCGTTCGCGGTCGGATTCGAAGCTCGAGGGCGCGCGGTGGTAGCGGTAGCCATCGACCTCCGCGATGAGGTGCGCGTCCCGCCAGACGAAGTCGACTTCATGCCCCTCAATGCGGGTGTTGACGCTGGGCCTAGGGATTCCGTGGTCGTCGCAGAGCGCCAGGAAGCGCTCCTCCATCTCGCTTCGGGTAGGTGTCGCGCCTTCGCTGTAGAGGGACAACACCGCTTGTAAGGAGGGCGGGATGGGGCGTTGTCTCAGGTCGGCGAAGTCGATGAGGCTGCGTTGGTCCGCGAGGTCGAGGGCGTGCTCGAGGGGGCGGCCGGCGAGGGTTCGGGCGAGGTCGACGATCGTGCGGGCGGGCGTGGTGATCGGGATGCCGCAGTGTGTGGTCGTGTCGTGCGGCGTCAGCGTTCCGGCTCCGATGCACTCGCAGTCCCCGCTCGCCTTCGGCGGCCCGGATCGCCCGGGATCGTCAGTGGATGGCTCCCGATCCGGGCCGGCGCAGCGCCCACGCTGCTGCCGCGTCGCCGTGACTGAGCACCGCGTCTCTGCCCGCCGCCATCACCGCGGCCATCCAGCCGCCCTTCGATCCTGAGCGAGCGTGTGGCCCACCGCGTAGACCCCGCGATGAAGGAGATGAAGCCGTCCGCTGCGAACGCGGCGCTTCACCGACCCGTCACTGAAGCCGAGTAACAGCAACTGGTACCGCGCGACGACACCATGCTGCGCCGTCGCGAGTCGCCCGACTTCGAGGTCCGTGGCGCATTGGGGTCGCATACCGACCCTTATGCGCCACGGACTGAAATTCGCCCCCCTCTAGAGGTGGATCGGCTCGCCGTCGGCGGTGAGGCGGTCGGGCCGGCAGATGAGGTCCCAGTGGATGGCGGACTCGTTGGTGCCGCCCGTCTCCGGGTACGAGCGGCCGAGGGCGAGGTGGACGGTGCCGCCGATCTTCTCGTCGAGCAGGGTCAGCCCGACCGCTCGGTCGATGCCGGTGTTGGTGCCGATGCCGACCTCGCCGAGCCGGCGGGCGCCGTCGTCGGTGGCGAGCATCGCCTGCAACACCTCGTCGCCCTCGTCCGCGCGCGCCGCCACCACCACGCCGTCGCGGAACTCCAAAGAGACGCCCGAGACCCGCACGCCGCGCGGCGACGACGGGATGTCGAAGCGAATCAGTCCGGACGCAGACAACGGCCCGGTGAAGACCTCCCCCGACGGCATGTTTCGCCGCCCATCCGAGTTGATCCACGTGCGACCCGCCACCCCCACGACGAGATCAGTTCCGTCTCCTTCAATGCGCAGTTCCGAAGCCTCAGCCAACCTCTCGATCAACTGCGCTTGAGACGCGGAAAGCGACCGCCACGCACCCGCGGGGTCATCACGATCCAGAAAAAGCGCACGCGACACGAACGCCGCGAAGTCCGCCACCGACATGCCCGCGTCCTGCGCCAACGCCGGCGTCGGCCACACCGACACGCACCACCGTCGCTTCAGCGCCGCCTCGCGAATCGGCGCGCGGGCGCGGGCCGCGCGGCTCATTAGAGCGGGGTCGACCCCCGAGAGCGCGCGCGTGTTCTCAGGCGCGTGGATCATGATCGACGCGTCCGTGCTCTCGGCCTCCACGAGCTCGAGGGGAGGGAACCCGTCGAGGTGCACGTCCCGCGCCGCGGCCCAGAACCCCTCGTCCTGGCCCGGCAACCCGACCCGCAGCAGCGGCCACGCCTCCCGCTCCAGCAACGCCTGCTGCAGAGCGAGCAGCAGCGGAGTCGCCAGCGTCGTGGAGCGCACCACGACCTGCTCGCCCGGCTTCACCTCGAGGCAGTAGTCGCACAACAGCGCGGCCTGCGCCGCGGGATCCATCACGGCGCCTGCAGGTCCGGGAAGTGCTCGGCCAAGTGCTCGCGCAGCACGTCGCGGATCCAGGCGCGCTCGTCCTGCGAGGCCATGCGGAAGCGCGTGAGCAGCTCCTTCTGGCGGGTCAGCGGCTCGGTCCCCGCAACGGCCCAAGAGACCGCCAGCCGCTCGAACAGGAACTCCACGCCGCGGTGCCAGGCGTCCTCCTGCGAGAGCGGCGAGCCGCCCAGCGCGTCGGCGTACTCGCGCCGCGTGCCGACGGTCATCGAACCGCGCAGC
This sequence comes from uncultured Solirubrobacteraceae bacterium, assembly GCA_963835525.1. GTDB lineage: Bacteria > Actinomycetota > Thermoleophilia > Solirubrobacterales > Solirubrobacteraceae > DASSUW01. Next base: position 44,717 of record CAWIFM010000003.1, on the reverse strand, counting down.
ACGAGCACGTCGCCGTCCGGCGACCGGTACTCGGAAGGAGGCGCCTTCACCTTCTTGCGTGCCATCACGAAGCGGCGGCGCGCTCCAGCTGGCCCCGCACGTCGCCCGTCAGAGCGTCCGCATGCCCCGGCCACGCGGCCGAGGGCTCGAGGGCCGCCAGCTTCAACATCGAGGCACGCGCCTGCTCGGTGTCCTCGTTGAAGGCGGGATGAGGCGGGCCCGGCGGCACCTTGCGCGAGGTCTCGGGATCGATGACGTAGAAGCAATCGGAAGTGAGGGCCAGCCGGTCGCTCTCGCGGAAGAGGCCGATCAGCCCCGGCGCGTGTCCGGGCAGGTGCACGACGCGGAAGCCGCTGACCTCGTCCCCCTCCTCGACTATGCCGTCCACCCGTACCGGGCCGCCGTCCCAGAAGCTCAGCAGGTGGCGGTAGACGTAGCGGGCCGGGATCCCGAGCCTCTCGAGCTCGTGGTAGGTGCGCAGCGGCTCGCTGCTCTCCGCCGCCTCGCGGTCGGCGGGGTGGCAGTAGACCGGGACACGCAGGCCCGGCGCCGCGCCGCGGTGGTCGGCGTCCGCGTGGCCGAGCACGATCCGGTTGATGCCGCCCAGCGGCGCCGCCGCCTCGGCCAGCGCGTGCGTCATCGAGCGGATGCCGGCGTCGAACAGCGTCACGCCGCCGCCCTCGTCCTCGAGCAGGTAGACGTTCATCGTGCGCGGCACGCCGCCGCGCAGCAGCCAGACCCCGTCGGCCACGCGCTCGAGCTCGCGCTTCGCAACCGCGCGCCGCTCGACGCGCGTCTTCGCGTTGAACGCCGAGAAGAGCCGGTGCTCGGCGGCCGAGCCGCCCGCCGGCACCAGGCCGAGCTGGCGCGCGATCGAGAGCGTGTCCGCCACCGCGTCGTTGCGGACGATCAGGCCGTCGCGCACCGCCAGGAGGTCGATTCCCTCGAAGTCCACCCGGGCGCCGGTCGGCTCGACGCCCCACAGCGTTCCGAGGTGCGTGCCGACGGCCGTCCAGTGGACCGCCGAGCGGTCGCCGTCGTTGAGCGTCGACTGGACCTCGAGCGCGAAGTCCGGAAAGGCGGCGAAGAACTCGGTGAAGTACTCGCGCACGCCGCCGGGCCCGACGGCGTCGACCTGAACGGAGATGTGCTCTTCGCCGTCCGCGGCCCAAAGCGAGGCCATCGCCTCGACGTCGCGGCGCGCCAGCGCGGCGAAGTAGTCATCGACCACTCCCATGAGCGCCGCACGTTACCGTCCGGCGCCGTGCGCAAACCCACACGCAGCCGCGAGGTCGGTCGCGGCGAGAAGGTCATCCCCGGCGTGTGGCGCCTGCGGCTCCCGCTGCCGTGGCCCGGCGTTCCGCACTGCAACGCCTGGGCGCTGGCCTCCGGCTCAGGCGTCGTGCTCGTCGACACCGGGATGCACGAGCCCGGGTCGATGGCGCACCTCGAGCGCGCGCTCGACCAGGCCGGCCTCAAGGTCGAGCACGTGCGGCTGATCGTCTGCACGCACGCCCACGTCGACCACTGCGGGCAGGCGCCGGCGATCGCCGAGCGGGCGCGCTGTGAGGTCTGGATGGACCGCAACCACGCCCACCACACCGACGACGATCTCGAGGAGGCGCTCAAGCGGCGAGTTGTCGTCGCGCACCAGAGCGGAGTGCCGGCCGACTCGGTCCAGCGCTGGATCGAGCGCCGGCGCACCCAGGGCAGCGGCCAGGCCGGCACCCTGCGGATCGACCGCGAGCTGACCGAGGGCGACACGATCAGCACCGACCTCGGCGACTGGCGCGTCACCGAGACGCCTGGCCACGCTCCGAGCCACATCTGCCTCTATCAGCCCGAGCGCCGCCTGCTGATCTCCGGCGACCACCTGCTCGGGCGGGTCAGCCTCTACTTCGACACCGGCTACACGCCGGACCCCGTCGCCGAGTTCCTCGACTCGCTCGGCAAGGTCGAGAACCTCGACGCGAGGCTCGCGCTGTCGGGCCACGGCCGCCCGTTCACCGACGTCGCAGGGCACGTCGCCGCCAACCGGGCGCTGATCGATCAGCGCCTGGCCGCGGTCGAGACGGCGCTGCCCGGGACGGCCTACGAGATCGCCCAGAGCGTCTACGGCGAACGCTTCAACGAGCTCACCGCCACCTGGCTCCTGAGCAAGACGCGTGCCTGGCTCTCCCACCTAGAGCAGCGCGGGCTGGCGCATCGTGCAGGAGAAGCGCCGGAGCACTGGTCGATCGCGGCCTAGACTTCCCGCATGCGCATCGACGAGCGACTGGCCTCGGGCGAGCCCTCCTTCTCGTTCGAGTTCTTCCCGCCGCGGACCGACGAAGGCGAGCGCAACCTCGGCCGGGCGCTGGCCGAGCTCTCGCGGATGGACCCGACGTTCGTGTCGGTCACCTACGGCGCCGGCGGCAGCACCGAGCAGAAGCGCAAGACGATCGACATCGTGTCCTCGATCAAGTCCACGCACGGGCTCGAGGCGATGGCGCACTTCACCTGCGTCGGCGCGACCACCGGCGAGCTGCGCGACATGCTCGACGTCATGCGCGACGCCGGCATCCAGAACGTCCTCGCCCTGCGCGGCGACCCACCGCGGGGCCAGACCGAGTGGACCGCCACCGAGGGCGGGCTGGAGTACTCGCGCGAGCTGATCGAGCTGATCCGCGACGACTACGACTTCGCGATCGGCGCCGCCTGCTTCCCCGAGGTTCACATCCACGCCTCCTCCGCGGAGAGCGACCTGCGCTACCTCAAGGAGAAGGTCGACGCCGGCGCGCGCTTCCTGATCACGCAGCTCTTCTTCGACAACACCGCGTACTGGGAGTTCGTCGCCCGCGCGCGCGAGATCGGCATCGACGTGCCGATCGTGCCGGGGATCATGCCGATCACCAACTACGACCAGATCCGGCGCTTCACGAGCATGTGCGGCGCCACGATCCCCGACCACCTGCTGCGCGAGCTCGGCCTGCGCGCCGACCAGCCCGACGCGGTGCTCGACTTCGGCGTCGCGTACGCCACGCTCCAGTGCGCCGACCTGCTGGCCAAGGGCGCGCCGGGCATCCACTTCTACACGCTGAACCGCTCGACCGCCACGCGCGCGATCCTCAGCGCGCTGCGCGTGATGGCGCCCTGGCGGGACGCCGTGCCCGCTTAGGCACGGCGCCCCACCCGAGCGATCACATCACTGGAACAGCGGGCAGACGAAGGCGCCGTCGGACAGGCTCGAGCCTGCGACGGGCTTCGCGGCCCATGGGTCGTCCTTGCGCACGCTGGGCGCGGTGACCGACTTCATGCGGGCGGACGCGCTGGAGCCGCCCTTGAGCCGCATGACCTCGATGCCGCGCGACATGTCCATCAGGTAGACGTAGTCGCCCTTGCTGTTGTGCGTGGACTTGCGTCCGCGCTTCTTCTTCTTGCCCTTGCGCGAGGCCTTGCCCTTCGGCGGATCCTCGTTGTACCAGGCGACGTCCCACGAGTTCGACGACGGGTTGTCAGTCCCGGTGCCGGTCACGCGGTAATAGCCGACCTGGCGCAGGCGGCGGGCGTTGCTCACGTCCACCAGGCGCAGGCCCTGGGTGTACCAACCGGCCGCCAGCGTCGACCGGCGGATCTCGAAGTAGTGCGCGGAGCACCCGTTCGCGGGATTGGTCGTCTCCGGCGTGTCGAGGAACGGATGGAAGCTGTCCAGCGCGTTCATGCGGTACGGCTTCGTCCGCGTCGAGTTCTGTGCCGGCTCGCCGCCGAGCGAGTCGGTGATGTCGACGGCCACGATCCTGCCGCTCTCCTGGCACGGCGTCGTGAAGTCCTCCTCGGTGCCGATCAGCACGTTGCCGCTCTTCACGCCCGACGCCTTGACCCAGCCGTCGGTCGGCCGGCCGGAGTTGTGCATGAAGTCGGTCGCCTCGGAGACCCCGTCGTTGGGGTCGCTCGCGTTGTTGACGTTGTCCGGCGGCTCGTCCCACTCGAGGCCGCCACCGGCGACCAGGATCGGGTCGAACGGCGTCGCCTCGCGCACCCGGTTCTGGTACGGGTCGCGGTGCCTGCCCTTGGTGGCATAGCCGCGGATGCCGCCGCGGCCGGCGACCCAGGCGATCCCGCGCTCGTCCTCGTCGACGTCGTGCGAGTAGTCGGAGTAGCCGTCGTTGCGGTACAGGTCGACCGGCTCGTCGGAGACCTGCGGGCGCGCAGGATCACGCAGGTCCGTGACCCAGATCGGCCGGCCGTCGGCGATCAGGCGGTTCTGCAGCGTCACCGGGCCGGGGCCCTGCGGAATCGTCGTCGCCAGCCAGTCCTGGTCCGACCGCCGCGCCGGGCCGCCGGTCCAGATGTACTTGCAGTCCTGGATGCAGCTCGCCGTGTGGCCCGACGGCAGGCTCACCAGGTCGCCGATCTGCCGCATGTTGCGCGGGTCGGAGTAGGAGATGACATAGAAGCCGCTCTTGCAGTCCGGATCGCGGACCGCGAGCCCGTCGTTGTGCGGGCAGGCGCCGTCGGGCGCGCCGACGGTGTTGTGCCGCGGATCGAGCGCGCCGATGATCAGCTTGCGCTTCGTGTCGACCTCCATGTCCTCGTCCTGCCAGTAGCCGCCGGTCGGCGAGGTCGTGGACCCCACCGGGTCGATCCCGGGCGGCATGTACTCGTCCAGCAGCACCGGCTTCTCCGGGTTGCTGACGTCGTACGTCTTGAAGCCGAAGCGGCCTGTGACGACGAGGACCTTCTTTCCGCGCACCACGTCGAACTTGCCTTCCGTGATGCCGGCCGCGCCCGCTACGCGGGTCACGAACTCCAGGTTGTCCGAGATCGCTGCGCCGGGCGGTGGTGCCGCGGCGGCGGTCGCCGGTATGAGCAGCAGCGAACCGATCGCTGCCGCGAGTGCCCCTCTCCCTCTCATCAGCCCTCCGATGGACGATGGACCTATCCCGCCCGACCGTATCGAACTTGCGTGGTTGAATCGCGCCCGACCGAGATGGACGCACCGAACCCCCATGCAGACCGACCGCCCGTCGTGTTTGTCGAGGAGTCCGAGGATCTCGAGACGGAGCGGCTGCTCGGCCGGTTCAACGCCCGTTTCGAGCGTGCATGGCGGAGAACGACCGACGCTGCCGAGGACCTGGCGATCGACGACGCGATCGCCTGGGGGAAGGCCCGAGCGGGCCTCGTGCTCGTGCGGTTCGGACGGCGGGTCGAGATCTGGTCGGCGGGGGCGGCGTCGCACTGGAGCTATCCACCCTGGCCGCCGCCGGACCTTCCACCGCTCGTCCCGCGCCCGATCCCGCGCGACGACTGGCGGAGCGCCGGCGGAGCCAGATCGCAGCTCATGTGGGCGGTCACCATCCGGCTCACGCCCGAGCATGTCCTCGCCGGCGTCGGGGTGGATCAGAGCGAGACCTGGGACATCGCCGTCGCGTCGGCCGCCGCCGTCCGAGGCCTCGCCTGGGACCGCAGGCTGCTCGACGGATTCCTCGCTGACGCGGCACCGGCGCTGGTGACCGACCCGCCCAAGGGCTTCGCGACGATGTGGTCGCCGGCTTACCGCGTCTACGCGATCGAGCCTGCGTTGCACCCCGCTGACGCCGAGCGTGCCGCCGCCGCCACCTTCACGCCGCCCTCAGGGTTCCGCGTCGACTACAGCGCCAGGCCGGCCGATCTCAGCGAGGTGTGAGCCGTCACGGTGCGCGCGGCGGCTCGATCTCGAGCGCGTGGGCCACGCGCGGCTGCCCGTTCACCTGCCAGGCGACGTCGATCTGGTCGTTCTTGCGGTACGTCCCGATCCCCCAGGCGCCCCAGAACCAGCGCCAGAACCCGAGTCGGCCCTCCTTGGTCAGCGCGCGGTCGAAGACCAGCGTGCGGCCTCGCACCTCGAAGTCCTTGCCCGGCTCCTGGCGGACGCCGTTGATGAAGACCTCGTAGGGCTCGCGCACGGCAGGAGGCAGCTGCACGGTCCAGTCCGCCATGCTCGCCATCATGGCAAGCGTGACCGAGTACACCCTTCGCCGATCGACCCGGGCCCGCCGCGTCCGCGTGAGCGTGGACGGCGACGGCGGCGTGTCGGTGACGTTGCCCAAGCGGGCGGCCAGGCGCGAGGCGGACGCGGCCGTGCGCGAGCTGGCGCCGTGGATCGAGCGGCGCCGCAGGGCACTGGCGCGGGCGGTGGCCGAGGTCGCACGCACGCCGGGCACGCTCCCGTACCTCGGCGCCGAGCTTCGGCTGCACCCCGAGCGGCGTACGCGGGTGCACCGCCGGGGCGACGTCCTGCTCGTCCCCGAGCGCGACGCCGCCGAGGCGATCGAGCGCTGGTACCGGCGCTCGGCTCGCCAGGAGATCGCCGATCGGCTCGACGACGCCGTGGCGCGCGCGGGCGTGACGTACGAGGGGCTGACCATCCGCGGCCAGCGCACCCGCTGGGCGTCGTGCTCGGCCACCGGCGGGATGTCGTTCAACTGGCGGCTGCTGCTGGCACCCGAGGCGGTGCTCGACTATGTGGTCGAGCACGAGGTGTGCCACCTCGAGGTCATGGACCACTCGCCGCGCTTCTGGCGACTGCTCGAACAACGCGTGCCCGACTGGCGCGACCACGCGCGCTGGCTACGGCGCTACGGCTCGACGCTCGTGCTCTGAAGGGCCCGCCGCAGGGCCTCGTAGACGGTCTCGTCGCCCTCGGGCTCGACGAGCCGGCGGCGCATGCGGCCCGTCCACCCCTGCACCGAGCCGTCGCCGCGGACGTCGAAGCCCGAGCGGGGGCCAGGCCCCCGCACCTCGGCTCGCACCGCCACCTGCTGCGCCGGCGTGAAGCGCCGGAAGCGCATGTCGACCTCGGGCCGCCGGATCGTGTTCGCCGCCACCCGCGTCTCGGTCTCGAGCAGCTCCAGCGCCTCCTCCAGCGAAGCGGCTCGCTGCTTCTGCACGCGCGGCCCGGTCCGCACGATCACCTGCCAGCTCACTGAGCCGCCTCGAGCAGCGGCAACGCGTCCTCCCAGCGCGCGATCTCGCAGCCGTTCTGGCGGCCGAACTTCGCGTCGACCTGCTCGCCCTTGAACGTGCCCGTGACCGTGGCGGTCTCCGGGCCGCCGTACTGCTGGGTGCACGCCACGTCGCCCGGTGTCGGCTCGAACACCTTCGGGTCCAGCCCGTCGATCTCCGGGCAGTCCTCCGGCGCGTCGCACTTGACGGTGGCCGTCTTGCCGCCGGGCTCGACCTCGACCGTGAGGTCCGCCACCGAGGCGGACGGCGTGGCGGCGGGCTCGTCGTCCTCGCCGCAGCCGGCGATCAGGACCGCGCACATCGCGAGCGCGACTGAGAAGCGCATGCCCTCAGGGTACGGCGGCCGGCGCCATCAGCGCCTCGACGGCCTCCGGCGGCGCCGGCGCGCCGAGCAGGAAGCCCTGCGCCAGCGGGCAGCCCTCGCGCGCCAGGAAGGCGCGCTGCGCCTCGGTCTCGACGCCCTCGGCCACCGCCGTGCGGCCGAGCGCGTTCGCGAGCTGCAGGATCGCCGTGACCACGGCAGCCGCCTCCGGCCGCTCGGGCACGCCGCGCAGGAACGCGCGGTCGATCTTCAGGATCGAGACCGGCAGCTCGCCGAGCCGTGACAGCGAGGAATAGCCCGTGCCGAAGTCGTCGAGCGCGATCAGAAGCCCCAGAGCGTGCAGGTCGCGCACGACGGTCTCGGCCAGCGCCGGGTCCTCGATCGTCGAGGACTCGGTGAGCTCGACGGTCAATCTCCCCGGATCCACGCCCGGGGCGCCGATCCGCTCGCGCACGCGGGCGATGAAGTCGCCGCGCCGCAGCTGGCTGGGGGAGACGTTGAACGAGATGTGCGGCGTCATGCCGCGGGCGGCCCACGCCACCTGCCGCGCGCAGACGGCGCCCAGCACCCAGTCGCCGATCGCGTCGATCAGCCCGGACTCCTCGGCCAGCGGGATGAACTCGGCGGGCGACACCGGGCCGTGCACCGGGTCGTCCCAGCGCAGCAGCGCCTCCAGGCCCACGAGCGTGCCGGAGTCGAGGGCGAAGATCGGCTGGTAGTGCAGCCGCAGCTCGTCGGCCGCCAGCGCACGCCGCAGTCGCGCCTCCAGAGAGCTGGCGGCGGGGGCCTCGCGCACCGTGCCGGTGGCCCAGGTGCCGAGCACGCCGTCGCCCTCGGACAGCGTTGTCAGCTGCCAGCTCACGAGCCGGTCGCCGCCGATCACGTGCTCGGCGCGAGCGCCGCCCAGCAGCGCGGCACGCACGGAGTCGCGCTCGGGCACGGGCACGGCGGCGTCGACCCAGTGGGCGCCCAGCAGCTCCTCCTCCGAGCGCCCGGCCAGCGCGCAGGCGTTCTGGTTGGCCAGCAGCACGCGGCCCTCGGCATCCAGAGCCAGCAACGGCGCCTCGGCGGCGTCGAGCCAGCGGCGCGTGCCGTCGACCGCGGCGCCGGTGTGGCGCTCGAGGTACTGGGCGAGCTGGCTGCCCACGGTGGCGAACATCGCCGACACCTCGGGGTTCGGCTCGCTGATGCCGTGCGAGAAGAACTCGATCACGCCGGCGCAGTGGTCGGCGATCGCGATCGGGAAGGCCGTGGCCGTCATCAGGCCGGCCCGGCGCGCGGTCGCGGCGCGCGGCTCGCTGGCGCCCAGGTCGGCCACCCAGGCCGGCCGGCGGAAGGCCCACACGCGTCCTGGCAGGCTCTGGCCGGCGGCCAGCACGGTGCGACTCGAGGCATCGGCCAGCGCTGCCACCTCGGGGGTCGCGCTGGCGGCGTGCCAGGTGGCCGCGCAGCGCAGCTCGCCGCCGTCCGGCGACGGCCGCCAGACGGCCCCGCAGCTCCAGCCCAACGTCTCGCCGAGCGTGGCCAGCGTGCGCGACAGCAGCTCGGCCGGCTCCAGCCCGGCGGCCACGTGGTCGGTGACGGCCTGCTGGGCGAGCAGGAGCCTGTGCGCGCCGCCGACGCGGCGGCGCAGGCGCGTGGAGTCGAGCGCGCGGCGCAGGGCGCGCGGCAGCTCGGCCGGGTCGGGCACCACGGCCGCCACGCCGTCGAGCCCGCGGACGACGGCCTTCAGGTCGCCAGCGTGGACGTAGGGGGAGACGGCGAGGAAGGGCACATGCGGATCGGCGAGCCGCACGAGCGCCAGCGCCTTGCGGGCCGGCACGGCGCGCGGGCCGTCGCCGCCATAGAGCACGGCGCCCCAGCCGCGGCGCTGCAGCGCAGCGGCGAGCTCGTCCGGGCCGTCGGCGTGCTCGATCCTCAACCGCCAGCCGGCCTCCTCCATCGCGCGCATGATGATCCGCCCGTGTGCAGGGGGAACGTCGACGAGCAGCGCGCGTAGCGACCGGTAGGGCCTCACAAGATCCCATCGGGCTCCCGAGGCCGCCGCTTGAGTCAGATCAATGTCCGCTCGCGCTGCAGGCGCTCGGTCATCTCTTCCGGCGGCAGCGCGTCGCCGAACAGCCGTCCCTGGGACAGCGGGCAGCCCTGGGCGGCGAGGAAGTGCTGCTGGACCGGCAGCTCGACCCCCTCGGCGACCGTCGTGCGGCCGAGCGCGTCCGACAGCGCGATGATCGCGCGCACGATCGCGCCCGCCTCCGGGTTCTCGGGGATCTCGCGCAGGAACGAGCGGTCGATCTTGAGGATCTGCACCGGCAGCGAGCGCAGCCGCGACAGCGACGACCAGCCCGCGCCGAAGTCGTCGATCGCGAGCTGCAGCCCCAGCGCCCGCAGCTCGCGCAGCAGCGGCCCGATCCGCTCCGGCTCACGCAGCGTCGCCGACTCGGTCAGCTCCATCGTGAGCAGCGTCGGGTCGGCGCCCGCGTTGCGCAGCCGCTCGCCGAGGTCGGCCGCGAAGTCCGGCCGGTGCAGCTCGCGCGGCGAGACGTTGAAGGACACGCGCGGCTGCAGCCCCTGGGCCTGCCACTCCACCACCTGGGCGGCCAGCGCCTCGATCACCCACGAGCCGATCGGGTCGAGCAGGCCCATCTCCTCGGCCGCCGGGATGAAGGCGTCGGGGCTCACCAGGCCGCGGTCGGGGTCGTGCCAGCGCAGCAGCGCCTCCATCGAGTGCATGCGGCCGCTGGCGGTCCACACGATCGGCTGGTAGTGCAGCGCGAGCTCGCTGTGGGCGATCGCGCGCCGCAGGCGGCGCGAGAGCGAGAGCCGCTCGAGCGGATCGTGGGTGATGCCGGCGTAGACGGTCGACGCCGCGCGGCCGCGGCCCTTGCTCTGGTACATCGCCACGTCGACGTGCTGGAGCAGCTCCTCGGCGCCGTCGGCGTCGCCGGGGAAGACCGAGATGCCGATGCTCGCCTCCACGTGGAACTCGGCGCGCGAGACGGTGAACGGCCTGGTGAGCCGGGTCGCGAGCTCGTCGGCCGTCTTGCGCGCCACCTGCACGGCGCGCTCGCGCGAGACGTCGGAGACCAGCAGCATGAACTCGTCGCCGCCGCTGCGCGCGAGGAGCCCCGCCTCGCCCTCCACGCCGCGCAGCCGTCCCGCCACGCGCCGCAGCAACCGGTCGCCGGCTCCGTGGCCGAGCGAGTCGTTGACGAGCTTGAAGTTGTCGAGGTCGATCAGGATCAGGGCCACCGCGCGGTCGCGCCGTCGCGCGCGGGTGACGGCGGCGCGCAGGCGCGACTCGAGCTGGGCGCGGTTCGGCAGGCCGGTCAGCGCGTCGAAGAAGGCCAGCTTGCGCAGCTCGGACTCGGCGCGTACGCGGTCGGTGATGTCCTGGCCGGACAGCACCACGACCATGCGGCCCTTCGGGTCGGTCAGCGAGGTGGCCTGCCAGGCGATCCTCCGGCGCTTGCCGGCGCGGGTGAGCACCTCGCCCTCGTAGTGCGCGACGGTCTCGCTCTCGGCCACCAGCGCCTCGAACGACTCGCGCGCCGCCTCGCGGTCCTCCGCCGGGACCACCGTGTCGATCCAGTTCGTCCCCACCAGGTCGCCGGCCGCGTCGCCGAGCACCTGGCGGCCGTGGCGGTTGATCCGCCCGACCGTGCCGTCGGCGTAGAGCAGCACCAGCAGCGCGTGGGCGACGTCGAGGTACGCCTGGGTGCGATCGCGCTCGACGCGCATGACCGTCTCGATCAGGGCGGCCTCGTCGGCGCCCGGAACGGCGGCCTGGACCAGGACGCCCGCCCAGTAGTCGCCGCCGGGGACCTCGGTGAGCGTCAGCTCGCACTGCACGCTCGCGCCGTCGGGGCGGCGGACGGTCACCAGCGAGCGGCCCGGCCGCTCGACCTCGCCGAGGAGGACGGTCGTCAGCTGGCACCCGAGCGTCGTCTCAGCGTCCCACCCGGTGAGTCGCTCGAACGCCTCGTTGACGTAGAGCAGCTCGTCCCCGTCGGCGAGGCAGACCGCTACGCCCAGGGCGTCGAGCATCCGGACGCCGTCGGGCGCCCGTTGAGTGGCAACCGCGGACATGCGCTTGGAAGGCACTGTGAGGGCGAAAAGGGCGCCGGGGAATCGGCGCCCGAACGGCCAGATTACCTGGTGTAAGCCAGGGTTACCGGGTCTCAGGCGGCGAGCTCTACGGTCACCTCGCGCAGCCCGCCCTCGATCCGTGCCTCCTCGAGCCGGCGGCTGAAGGTCCGCATCAGTCGCCGCGCGGCCTCGTTGTCGCCCAGCATCGTGGCCGCGAAGCGGCGGATGCCGGCGGCGACGGCCGCGTCGGCCAGCGCGTGGGTGAGCGCCGTGCCGAGCCCCTGGCCCTGCCACGGATCGCCGACCACGATCGCCATCTCGGCGGTGCCGGGGCGGTCGGGCAGCCGCACGCAGCGGGCCACCGCCACGAGCTGGTCCGGGTCGTCCTCGAGCACCGCGACCAGCGCGATGTGGTTGACGCCGTCGACCTCGGTCAGGTAGCGCAGCTCGGACTTCGAGAAGCGCGGCTTGGCGGCGAGGAACCGCTTGCGGATCGATTCCTCGCTGAGCTGCCGCAGCCCGCTGACGAGGAGCTCCTTGTCGCCGGGCTGGATCGGCCGGATGACGAACGACACGGTTTCATTTTACTACCGATCGCCGATGGGCACGTAGTCGCGCCCACGGTCGCCCGTGTAGATCTGGCGCGGCCGCGCGATCTTCTGCTCGGAGTCGTCGATCATCTCCAGCCACTGGGCGATCCAGCCGCTCGTGCGGGGGATCGCGAACAGGACCGGGAACATGCCGACCGGCATCCCGAGCGCCTCGTAGATCAGGCCCGAGTAGAAGTCGACGTTCGGGTACAGCTTGCGCTTGACGAAGTACTCGTCCTCGAGCGCGATCTTCTCGAGCTCGAGCGCGATCTCCAGCAGCGGGTTGGTGCCCGTGACCTCGAACACCTCGTCGGTCGCCTTCTTGATGATCTTGGCGCGCGGGTCGTAGTTCTTGTAGACCCGGTGGCCGAAGCCCATCAGGCGCTCCTTGCCCTCCTTCACGCCGGCCATGAAGTCGGGGATGTTCTCCTTGGCCTCGATCCGGCGCAGCATGCGCAGGACGGCCTCGTTGGCGCCGCCGTGCAGCGGGCCGTACAACGCGGAGACGCCGGCCGCGACCGCCGAGTAGGGATCGACCTCGGAGGAGCCGACCGAGCGCACCGCCGACGTCGAGCAGTTCTGCTCGTGGTCGGCGTGCAGGATGAACAGGATGTCGAGCGCCCGCTCCAGCCGCGGATCCGGCTGGTACTTGAGCTCGGTCATCTTGTAGAGCATGTTGAGGAAGTTGCCGGGATAGCGCAGGTCGTTGTCCGGATAGACGTACGGCTGCCCCATGTTGTGGCGGTACGCGAAGGCCGCCAGCGTCGGCATCTTGGCGATCAGCCGGATCACGTGCGAGTAGCGGATGTCCTCGTCCTTGATCTGCGGCGCGTCGGGATAGAACGTCGACAGCGCGGCCACCGACGAGCACAGCATCCCCATCGGGTGCGCGTCGTAGCGGTAGCCCTCCATGAACTTCTTCACGTTCTCGTGCACGAACGTATGGATCGTGATCTCGTGCTCCCACTCGTCCAGCTGCGCCTGGTTCGGCAGATGGCCGTGGACGAGCAGGTAGGCGACCTCGAGATAGCTCGACTGCTCGGCCAGCTGCTCGATCGGATAGCCGCGGTACTCCAAGATGCCCTTGTCGCCGTCGATGTACGTGATCGCCGAGCGACACGACGCCGTGTTCATGAACGCCGGGTCGTAGGTCATGAGGCCGAAGTCGTCGTCGTCGACCTTGATGTCTCGCAGCGCAGGCGCGCGGATGGTTCCGTCCTCGATCGGCACCTCGTACGTGCGACCGGTCCGGTTGTCGGTGATCGTGAGCGAGTCGGACGCCGTGGCTACGCCGTCGCCGCTGATCGTCTGTTCCTCGGTGCCCATGCACCTATTGTGACGGTTCAGCCCGTGAGGACTGCCGTTGCCATGGTGGCGACCATCAGCAGGGCGCACACGCCCATCACCGCGCGCGCCGTGCCGGAGGACGACGGCCAGTGGCCGTGCGAGCGGATCCCGATCGCCGAGACGATCACGGCGAACGCCGTGAGGGCGAGGCCGGCCACGTAGAACGAGGTCTTCGAGGTCTCCTCACCGTGTTCGGCGGCGGTCAGCAGGAGCTCGAGCACGGCCGGGAACCTAGCGCATGTAGCGGGACTCGGTGGCGGCCAGCTGGCCCTGATAGTGCGAGCCCAGCTCGGGCGAGCCGTACGGCCGCTCGGCGCGCTGGTCGAGCGCCATGAACGAGAGCTGCGCGATCGCGAGCCCCGCGTAGAGCTTGATCGGCACGCGCGTGAGGTTGGTGATCTCCAGCGTCAGCGTGCCCTGGAAGCCGGGGTCGACGAAGCCCGCGGTGGCGTGGACGATCAGCCCGAGGCGGCCGATGCTCGACTTGCCCTCGATCCGCGCAACCACGTCGTCGGGGATCGCGACCCGCTCGAGCGTGTTGCCGAGCACGAACTCGCCCGGATGGATGGCGAACGGCTCGCCCTCCTCGATCCGGACCTCCTCGGTCAGGTTGCGCGGCGGCTCGCGCAGGTCGATCGCCGTCACGCGGTGGTTGTGGAAGACGCGGAACGAGTCGCCGAGCCGCAGGTCGACCGACGCGGGCTGCACGAGCGCCTCGTCCCAGGGCTCGATGACGATCCGCCCCTCCGCGACGAGGCGGCGGATCGTCCCGTCGGAGAGGACGGACGTGATCACGCGCGCAAGTGTGGCAGTCAGCGAAGCGTCTCGCGCGCGCGAGCCCGCACGCTGCGGACACGCGGTGGGGCCGGCAGCGCCTGCTCGCGGTGCGGGCCGCGCCGCGGGGCGTGCGGGAGCTTCGGGGCGGGATGCGGCCGCCGGTAGGGGCCGCCGCCGTCGCTCTCGTCGTAGTCCGACGTCTGCCGGATGGCCCACCAGAGGATCAGGCAGGCGGCGACGATGGGGAGCTTCAGGAAGACGAACAGATACAGCATCGTCCAGCCCATCGCGGGCATCGTAACTCGTGCTAGCTCGAATGACAGCGGGTCGTCCGAGCCCGTACCGTCGCTCGTCATGGCCGAGACGCTCGGAAGCCTGCTGGCGCAACAGGCAGGCGACATCACCGGGCGCGAGCGCGAGCGTGCCCTGCTGGGGCAGCTGCTCGAGCCCGACGGGCCGGTCGTGGCCTACGTCCACGGCCTCGCCGGTGTCGGAAAGACGACGCTGCTGCACGCCTTCGCGTGTGAGGCGCGTGGCGCCGGCGCCACCGTGATCGAGTTGGACGGCCACGTCGTGCCCGCCACGCAGCGCGAGTTCCTGGCCGCGCTCGGCGGCTCCTCCGTCGAGGAGGCCGTGGCGGCGGTCGGCGCCCGCGGCGAGCGCGTCGTCCTGATCCTCGACACCTTCGAGCTGCTGGCGATGCTCGACCACTGGCTCTGCCGCGTGGTGCTCCCGGCACTGCCCGTCAACGTGCGCGTGGTGATCGGCGGCCGCAACGCACCGTTCGACCGCTGGCGCAGCTACGGGCCGCTGCTGTGCTCGGTGCCGCTGTCCAACCTCTCGCCCGAGGAGGCCGAGGACCTCCTGCGAGGCAACGGCGTCGACGGCGAGACGGCGGCGCGCATCAACGCCGTCGCCCACGGTCACCCGCTGAGCCTCCAGCTCGCCGCGTGGACGCTGCGCGACCGCCCGGGGCTGGCGATCCAGGAGATCGCCGCCGGCACGGTCGGCGAGGAGCTGGCGCGCGTGTACCTGGACGGGCTCGACGCGCCGACGCGGCGCGCACTGAACGCCGCGGCGCTCACCCGCCGGACGACGCTGTCGCTGCTCGCGGCCATGCTGCCCGCCGAGCCGGCCACCGAGGCATTCGCGCGCGTGCGCGGGCTGCCGTTCGTCGAGCTCACGGCCGGCGGGCTGCTCGTCCACGACACCGTCCGCGAGGCGACGGCCGCCCTGCTGCGCGCGGCCGACCCGCAGGAGTACTGGCGCCTGCGCGCCGCCGCCTGGAGCTGCCTGCGCGCCGAGCTGCGCGGCGCCCCGCGGCGAGAGCTCCCGCGCTACACGGCCGACCTGCTGTACCTGATTGAGGAGGAGTCGGTGCGGCGGGCGTTCTTCCCCGCCGCCGCCGGCGAGCAGCTCGTGAGGCCCGCGACGGCGGCCGACCTGCCGGCGATGGAGGCCCTCGTGCCCGAGGAGGCCGACGTCCTGCGCGCGTGGTGGGCGGCGGTGCCCGACGCGTTCATCGTCGCCTGCAAGGGCACGGGCGCCGTGGCGGGCTTCGCCTGCCTCACCCAGCCGGGCGACGTGAGCCCGCGCGTGATCGACGCCGACCCGCTCGCGAGCCGCTGGCGCGCTCACCTGCGCAGCGACCCGATCCCGCGCGGCCAGCGGGCGCTCTACCTGCGCTGGATCGTCCCCATCACGGACATGGCGGCACTCTCCGCCCTGCTGCTCGACGCCACGCGCGCCTACATGGAGATGCGTCCCGAGCTGCGGCGTGTCTACGCCCGGGCCGTGGACCTGATCGGCACCGATCCGTCGTGCGCGATCACGATCGGCTACCTCCCGCTGGAGGGCGAGTCCGGGACCGTGTGCATGGACTTCGGTCCGGCGTCGGTCGAGGGCTGGCTCGCCGAGCTCGGCGCTCGCCAGCTGCTCGACGAAGGTGAGGCGGGCGAGCCGTCCGGCCTGACGCCGCTGGAGGCGCAGGTGCTGGCGTACCTGCGCGCCCGTGACGGCCAGGCGGTCGAGCGCGCCGCGCTGCTGCGGGACGTGTGGGGCTACGAGTGGACGGGCGGCTCGAACGTCGTGGAGGTCGTCGTGTCGTCCCTGCGCCGCAAGCTCGGCGACGACGCAGGGACGATCGCGACGGTGCGCGGCGTCGGGTACCGCTACGGCCGCGCCTCGAGCACCATGTTGAACGGCGTCTCCGCCGCGCGGCGGACCTGAGCGAAGCCGCCGGCGCGGATCGCCTCGGAGAGCTTCTGCTCACCGGCCAGGGTGCCGAGGCCGGCGCGGCCCGGCTGGCTGAGCGAGCCGGGCGTGCAGACGAGCGTCGAGAAGCCGTAGCGGATCCGCCCGAGCGGGTTGAAGTTCTCCTCGGGGGAGTCGCCCGCGGCGGGTTCGACCACCATCCACGTGCCGTCCTCGGCGAGCGACGACCAGATGTGGCGCGCGGCGGCGGCTGGGTCGCCCATGTCGTGCAGGGCGTCGAAGCAGGCGACGAGGTCGTAGCCCCAGCCCGGGTAGTCGGTCGCCGTGGCGAGCTCGAACCGGACGCGGTCCTCGACGCCGGCGATGGCGGCAAGGTGGCGGGCCTTCTCGATCGACGACTCGTGGTAGTCGAAGCCGACGAACGTGGACTGCGGGTAGGCCTCGGCCATCAGGACCGTCGAGATCCCGTGGCCGCAGCCGACGTCGGCCACCAGCGCGCCGCGGTTGAGCTTCGCCTCGACGCCCTCGAGCGCCGGGATCCACTCCTGCACCAGGAGGGTCTTGTAGGCGATGCCGAACACCGACGCGGTGCCGTCGAACAGGTCGTGGTGGTGCTCGTGCCAGCCGAGGCCGTCACCGGTGACGAAGCGCTCGGCGACGTGGTCCTGGGCCAGCATGGCCGCGCTCGCCGACTGGAACATGCCGCCCTGGTACACAGGGCTGTCCTCGTCGGCCAGGACCGCGGCGTGCTCGGCCGGCAGGCGGTAGGTCCCGGTCTCGGGGTCGTACTCGACGTAACCGCCGGCGCCCTGGCCGGCCAGCCACTCGCGCACGTAGCGCTCGTCGGTGCCGGTGCGCTCAGCCAACTCGACGGAGGTGACGGGCTCGCCGTCGGCCATCGCCTTGTAGAGGCCGAGGCGGAAGCCGATCACGCTCAGCGGCACGTTCATGGCCGCGGCGATCTCGTCGATGATGCGATAGACGAAGGCCTCTACGCGGCTCTCGTCGATGATGGTCGTAGATTCGGACATGCGACGACGGTAAGGCCGTCCGGGCGCCGCTTCCTGAGACTTCCTGAGAGGAGTGTTAGGCCCGCAGCGGAACCGGAGCGGCGTCGAACCGCGTGACGCGCTGCAGCTCGGCGACCCGCTCGGCCACCTCGTCGCCGGTCAGCGTCTGCATCCGCTCGGTGCCGAACGCCTCGACGTTGAAGGAGGCGAGCGCCGTCCCGTAGGCGATCGCGCGGCGGAGCAGCTCGTCCCCGAGCTCCTCGCCGGCGTGGGCCGCCACGTAGCCCATGAAGCCGCCCGCGAAGGTGTCGCCGGCGCCGGTCGGGTCGACCACGTCGGCGGTCGGGTAGGCGGGCAGACCGAAGAAGCCGTCGGGCGTGTACATGCCGGCGCCGTGCTCGCCCTGCTTGGCGATCACCACGCGCGGGCCCATCTCCTGCACGGCCCGTGCGGCGCGCACCAGGTTCGGCTCGTCGGTGAGCTGCTTGACCTCCTCGTCGTTGACGATCAGGCAGTCGACTCCGGCGATCGTCTCCTCGAGCAGCGGCCGCGTGACCTCGATCCACATGTTCATCGTGTCCATGGCGACGAACTTCGCCTCGGTGCACTGCTGGTGGACGGCGTGCTGGAGGCCGGGATGGATGTTGGCCAGGAAGACGGTCTCGGCCGCGCGCGAGGCCTCCGAGAGCTTGGGCTCGAAGTCGGCGAAGACGTTGAGGTCCGTCTGCAGCGTGTGGCGGACGTTCGGGTCGCGCTCGTAGCGCCCGGACCAGAAGAACGTCTTGCCGCCCGGGACGTGCTCGATGTCGTCGGTGATCACGCCGCGGTCGTGCAGGACGGCGTACTCGTCGGGCCCGAAGTCGTCGCCCACGGGCCCGACCACGCGGGTCTCGGCCAGGAACGAGGAGGCCAGCGAGAAGTGAACGGCGGCGCCGCCGAGCAGGCGGTCGCGCTTGCCGGTCGGCGTCTCCACGGCGTCGAAGGCGATCGAGCCCACCACGGTCAGCGACATCGCGGCGGCAGAGTAGCGGGTAGCCTGCCCTCGCCGTGCGAGCGATCCGCATCAGCGAGTGGGGTGGTCCCGAGGCGCTCGAGCTCGTCGAGGACGCGCCGATGCCCGAGCCGGGCCCGCACGAGCACCTCGTGCGCGTGTCGCGGGCCGGCGTCAACTTCGCCGACACCCACGCGAGCGACAACACCTACCTCGCGCCGTACGAGCTGCCGCTGACCCCCGGCGGGGAGGTGGCCGGCAAGACCGAGGACGGAAAGCGCATCGCCGGGCTGGTCGGCAGCGGCGGCTACGCCGAGTACGCCGCCGTCCCCAAGGCGAGCGCCTTCCCGATCCCGTTCGGCGTGTCCGACGGCCAGGCGCTCGCGTTGCTGATCCAGGGCCTGACCGCCTGGCACCTGTACCGCACGTCCGCCCACCTGCGCGAGGGCGAGACTGCGGTGGTCCATGCGGGGGCCGGCGGCGTCGGCTCGCTCGCGGTGCAGCTCGGGAAGGCGTTCGGCGCGCGCGTCATCGCCACCGCCTCGACCGAGGAGAAGCGGCAGCTCGCGCTCGAGCTCGGCGCCGACGCCGCGGTCGACGTCACGCGCGAGGACCTCACCGAGGCGCTGATCGAGGCCAACGACGGCCGCCGCGTCGACATCGTGCTCGAGATGGCCGGCGGCCGCGTGTTCGACGCCTCGCTGCGCGCGCTCGCGCCCTTCGGGCGCCTCGTCACCTATGGCATGGCCTCACGCGAGCCCAACCAGGTGGCGGCCGGGAACCTGATGCGCCACTCGTCCGCGGTGATCGGCTTCTGGCTCGCGCACTGCTTCACGCGGCCGCAGGAGATGCTCGCCGAGCCGCTTCAGGACCTCTTCGAGCGCGTGGCGAGCGGCTCGCTGAAGGTGGTCGAGGGCGAGGTCTACCCACTCTCCGAGGCCCGCCGCGCGCACGAGGACTTGAGGGCTCGCCGCACCACCGGGAAGCTGCTCCTCGACCCGGCGTCCTAAAGTCACTCTCCGGAATGACCACGTTCGCCGACCTCGGGCTGTCCGAGGACCTCCTCGCCGCCCTCAAGGACGTGGGCTACGAGTCGCCCAGTCCGATCCAGGAGCAGGCCATCCCTGTGCTGCTCGAAGGCCGCGACGTGATCGGCCAGGCGCAGACCGGCACGGGCAAGACCGCCGCCTTCGGGCTGCCGATGCTCCAGTCCGTCGATCCCGAGGATCCGGACGTGCAGGCGCTCGTCCTGACGCCGACGCGCGAGCTCTGCATCCAGGTCACGCAGGCGCTGCGCGTCTACGGGGCGCACAAGGGCATCAACCCGGTGGCCGTCTTCGGCGGCGCGCCGATCCGCGACCAGCAGGCGTACTTGAAGGGCGGCGCGCCGATCGTGGTCGGCACCGTCGGGCGCGTGCTCGACCTCATCTCACGCCACTCGCTGATGCTGCACTCGTGCCGCAACGTCGTCCTCGACGAGGCGGACGAGATGCTCGACCTGGGCTTCCTCGAGGACGTCGAGAAGATCCTCTCCTACATGCCCAACGGCCGCCAGACGGCGCTCTTCAGCGCCACCATGCCGGGCCCGATCCGCGCGCTCGCCGAGCGCCACCTCTACGACCCGGAGATGATCAAGGTCAAGTCGGCGACGTTGACCATCGACACGGTCGAGCAGTTCTTCGTGGAGACCAAGGCGCAGGACAAGGTCGCCACGCTCGCGCGCGTGCTGGAGTCCGAGCGCCCGACGCAGGCGATCGTCTTCGCCCGCACGAAGATCCGCACCGAGCAGCTCTACCGCACGCTGCGCGACAAGGGGATGAACGTCAAGGCGCTGCACGGCGACATGTCGCAGGGCGCGCGCGACGGCGTGATGATCTCCTTCAAGGGCGGGCGGTTGCCGATCCTCGTCGCCACCGACGTCGCCGCCCGCGGGCTCGACATCGCGGACGTGACCCACATCGTCAACTTCGACGTGCCGACCTCGCCTGACGTCTACGTGCACCGGATCGGGCGCACGGGCCGTGTGGGCCGGAGCGGGCGCGCCATCACCTTCATCGAGCCGCGCCAGAAGCGCGACCTCGCCGCGATCGAGAAGCACGCCGGCACGCAGGTGGCGCCGTGGGCGGAGGGCGCGCACGTCGCTCCGGTTCCCACCAAGGAGCCGCCCCGCCGCCACCGCAAGCCGCACGACGCCAACGGTCACGGCGACTACACCAAGCTGATCGCCTCCGGTGGCCGGGCCGCCGGCCTGGCCGAGGCCGACATCATCCACGCCGTTACCTCGCTCGCCGGGCTTGACGGGGAGGCGGTGCGCAACGTGCGGATGCTCGAGCGCTTCGCGCTGCTCGAGGTGCCGGCCGCCGAGGCCGCGCGCGTCGCGGGCGCCGTCGACGGCACCGAGGTCCGGGGCCATACGCTCCGGGTCGAAGCCGCTCGCACCTGACCGCTACGGTTCGCGGCATGTCCCAGATGACGATGACCACGAACCACGGGGACATCGTCCTCGAGCTGTTCGACGAGGACGCCCCGAAGACGGTCGACAACTTCCGCAAGCTCGCGGAGGACGGGTACTACGACGGGCTGATCTTCCACCGCGTGATCCCGGACTTCATGATCCAGGGCGGCTGCCCGCAGGGCACCGGCACGGGCGGTCCCGGCTACACGTTCGAGGACGAGTTCAACGACCACAAGGTCGTCAAGTACGCGCTGGCGATGGCCAACGCCGGCCCGAACACCAACGGCTCGCAGTTCTTCATCGTCACCACCGACGCCGCGCCGTGGCTCGACGGCAAGCACACGGTGTTCGGCGAGGTCACCGACGGCACGGACGTCGTGGACACGATCGGCACGCTGCCGACCGACGCGCGCGACCGCCCCACGCAGGAGGCTCGGATCGAGCGGCTCGCCGCCAAGGGCTGACCCGCTAGCGTTGCCCTATGGCGACGCTCGAGAAGACCGACACGATCGAAGTCGAGAACCCGGCCACCGGCCAGGTGATCCAAAGCCTGACGGTCACGCCGCCTGAAGAGGTGGCCGGGCTCGTGGCGCGCGCCCGCGCGGCCCAGCCTGCGTGGGAGGCGCTCGGCTTCGAGGGCCGCGGCCGCGTCCTGCGCCGCATGCAGAAGTGGATGGTCGACAACGCCGAGCGCGTCATCCAGACCATCGTCGACGAGAGCGGCAAGACGTACGAGGACGCCGCCGTGGTCGAGCTCTCCTACGGCGCCGGCGGGTGCGGCTTCTGGGCCAAGAACGCGCCCAAGTACCTGGCCGAGGAGAAGATCCGCACCACGAACCCGTTCGTATTGGGGCGCAAGCTGCGCGTCCGCTATCGGCCGGTCGGGGTGGTGGGCGTGATCGGCCCCTGGAACTACCCGCTGACCAACAACTTCGGCGACGCTATCCCGGCCCTCGCCGCCGGCAACGCCGTCGTCCTCAAGCCGTCGCAGGTCACCCCGCTCACCTCGCTGCTGCTCGCCGAGGGGATCCGCGAGTGCGGGCTGCCCAAGGACGCGATCCAGGTCCTGATCGGCGGCGCCGACCAGGCGCAGCTCCTGATCGACGAGGTCGACTTCGTGATGTTCACGGGCTCGACGGCGACCGGCAAGAAGGTCATGGCGCGCGCGGCCGACACGCTCACGCCCGTCGGCCTCGAGCTCGGCGGCAAGGACCCGATGATCGTGCTGGCCGACGCCGACTTCGAGCGCGCCGCCAACGCCGCGACCTACTACTCGATGCAGAACGGCGGCCAGACCTGCGTGTCGGTCGAGCGCGTCTACGTCGAGGCGCCGATCTACGACAAGTTCGTGGACGCCGTCACCGAGCGCGTCGCGAAGCTGCGCCAGGGCCCGCCGGCCGGGCCGGCGAGCGTCGAGGTCGGGGCCATCACCTTCGGCCCTCAGCTCGACATCGTGCGCGAGCACGTCGAGCAGGCGCGCCAGGCCGGCGCTCGCATCACCGCCGGCGGGCACGTGCGCGAGGGCGCCGGCCGCTTCTTCGAGCCGACCGTGCTGGCCGATGTCGACCACACGATGACGGCCATGACCGAGGAGACCTTCGGGCCGACCGTGCCGATCATGAAGGTCGCCGACGCCGAGGAGGCGATCCGGCTGGCCAACGACTCGCCGTACGGCCTCGGGTCGTCGGTCTGGACGAAGGACCGCGCCCGCGGCGAGGAGATCGCGCACCGGATCGACGCGGGCTACGCCTGCGTCAACGACGCCAACGTCAACTACTTCGCCTACGAGCTCCCGATGGGCGGCTGGAAGGACTCCGGCATGGGCGTCCGCCACGGCGCCGCCGGGATTCGCAAGTACACGCGCCAGCAGGCGATCCTCGTCACGCGCTTCGCGATGAAGCGCGACGTGCACATGTTCCCCTACAGCGCGCGGACGACGAAGCTCCTCGGGCGGCTGACGAAGGTGTTGTACGGGCGCGGCTCGCGCGACTGAGGCGCGCGCGCCGGCCGCAGCAGCGTGACCGCCTGGCCCGCGCGGTGCCGGGCCAGCCAGGCCCGGTCGAGCCGGCCCGCGGCCGGCTGCGCGAGCAGCTCGAGCAGCTCGTCGACGCGCCGGCCGCGGACGAGCTGCCACTTCCGCCGCTGGACCGGCGGCAGGTGGTCCTCGATGCCGGGCCCGGCGCGGTCCAGGTACGCGGTCGCGTGCTCGAGGAACGCGTCGCGGTACTCGTCGCCGGCCTCGCCGAGGACGTCGAGGTGGTAGCGCAGGTCCTCGGCGACCACGCACTGGTCGTACCAGCGGCGTGAGCCGTACGGGCCGTGGCGCACGATGTGGCGGCGGGCCTGCTCGACAGCGGAGATCCGGTCGCGCAGCGTCCGCAGCTCGGCGCGGCGCTGGGTGATCGAGAGCTCGCCGTCCTCGCGGATCCGGTAGTGGTAGACCGGCCGCGAGACCACGTCGACCGACCGCGCCTGGAAGTGGGCCGGAACCACGACAGGGATGTCCTCGTGCAGCACGCCCTCGGGGAAGCGCAGCCCGTGCTCGTCCCAGAACGAGCGGCGCCACAGCTTGTTCTGCGCCATCCGGTCCGAGAGCAGCCAGCGGAAGCGCGAGACGTGCGTCCGCGACCGCCGGCGCAGGAACGTCTTGCGCAGGAACGGCGCGGGCCACGAGCGGGCGCTGGTGAAGCGGTGGACGTTGCCGGTGGCGAAGTCCGATCCCGTGCGCTCGAGCGAGCCCAGCAGCAGCTCGAGCGCGTCGGGCGGGAGCCGGTCGTCGCTGTCCACGAACGTGAGGAACTCGCCCGTCGCGGCCTGCACGCCGGAGTTGCGGGCGTGGCCGAGGCCGTGGTTGGCCTGGCGGACCAGCCGCAGCCGTGGGTCGCGCTCGGCATGGTGCGCCGCGATCGCCGCGCTGCCGTCGGTCGCGCCGTCGTCGACGATCACGACCTCGAGGTCGCCGAAGCTCTGCGCGCTCAGCGAGAGCAGGCACTCGTCGAGGTAGGGCTCGACGTTGTAGATCGGGACGACGACGCTGATCCGCGGCATCTGGCGCCATCGTGGGCCAGGGGCGGCGGAAACCTGTGTCCGTCCCGTGTCCATGCTGTTCGCGTTTCGTGAACCGCGGCTACGCTCGCGGCCGTGCCGTCCCTGCGCCGCCGGCTGCTGGGCTCCCCGGCGATCGCGCTCCACCGGCTGGCGCTCGCCCTGGTCCGGCGGCTGCCGCCGCCGCGGCCGCGCGCCGGTCCCCCGGCGATCCGGATCGTCCTGGCCAACGCGCACGCGATGGGCGGCACCGTCCGCGCCACGCTCGACCTGGCCGAGCAGCTCGCGCGCCATCGCGAGGTCGAGCTGATCGCGCTCAGGCGGCGGGGGCCGCGGCGGCCGTTCTTCCCGTTCCCGGCCGGCGTGACGGTGACCACGCTCGACGACCGCGGCCGCGAGCGCGGGCTCGCCGAGCGGACGCTGGCCACGCTCCCGAGCGTGCTCGTCCATCCCGAGGACTACGGCTACCGCGCCGCGAGCCTGTGGACCGACCTGCAGCTGCTGCGGCGCCTTCGGGCCACCGGCGGTGACGTGGTGCTGGCCACGCGACCCGCGTGGGCGCTGCTCGCCACCGCGGCGGCGCCGCCGGGCGCGGTCGTCGTCGCCCAGGAGCACCTCAACTTCCACGCCCATCGCCCGGCGTTGGCCGCCGACGTCCGCCGGCGCTACCGCGAGCTCGACGCGCTCGTGGCGCTCACCGAAGGCGACCGCGAGGACTACGCGCGCCTCGCCCGCCGCGTGGTGCGGATCCCGAACCCGACGCCGGCCTCGCCCGGAGGGCGCTCGGCGCTCGAGGCGCCGGTGATCGCGGCGGCCGGCCGCCTCACCTCGCAGAAGGGCTTCGACCTGCTGATCGCGGCCTTCGCGCCGATCGCGAGGCGCCATCCGGACTGGGCGCTGCGCATCCACGGCGGCGGGCCCGAGCGTGCGGCGCTGCAGGCGCAGGTCGATGCGCTCGACCTCGCCGGGCGAATCGAGCTGACCGGCCCGACGCGGCGGCTCGGCCAGGCGCTCGCGCAGGCGAGCGTGTTCGCCCTCAGCTCGCGCTTCGAGGGCTTCGGGCTCGTGATCCTCGAGGCGATGAGCCACGGCCTGCCGGTGGTGAGCTTCGACTGCCCGCGCGGGCCGGGCGAGATCATCACCGCCGGCCGCGACGGGACGCTGGTCCCGCCCGGGGACGTGCCGGGGCTGACCGCCGCGCTCGAGGAGCTCGTGACCGATCCCGCCCGCCGCCGCGCCTACGGCGCCGCCGCACTCGAGACCGCGCGCGCGTACGACCGTGAGGCGGTCGCCGCGCAGTGGGAGGCGCTGCTCTCAGCGCTCCAGCAGCCCGAGCCGGGCTAGGCCCTCGAGGCTGCGCTCGACCTCATCCGCGGGCCGGCCCAGCTCCGACATCAGCGCCGCGCGGTCGCGCGTGCCGTCGAGCAGCCCGATGAGCCGGCGGCCGAGCTCGTCGCCGACCTCGACGGTGGTGTGCATGAGCGTCGTCACCCGCGTGCCCTCGCCGGCCTGCAGCCGCGCGAGCGCGCTCGCGCGCGGGCGCTCCGCCGCCGCGGTCGCGAGCGGCGGCGCCCACACGTGGAGGCGGACGAGGTTGGCGGCGTACGCGCGCCGGAGCGTCTCGGCCACCGCGGGGTCGTCTCCGAGCTCCGCGACGGGCAGGGCGGCCGGCCACGCCTCGCCGAGCCGGATGAAGGCGGCCCTGACCGCCTCGTGGTCGGTCTTGAGCGTCGACCCGAGCGGGCCGCGGAACTCGCCGTCGCCGACGTGCTGCGCCGGCGACGAGGCCAGCATCCCGCGCACGACCTCCAGGCCGCCCTCGTGCAGCTCGGCGCCGGCGTGGCACAGCAGCGTCTGGCGGAACATCCGCCCCTTGAAGAAGTCGAGGTACTGCTCGCGCTCGATCGGGGCGCCGGCGAGCTCGGGCGGCAGCGGGCCGGCGTCCATCTCGAACACGTCGGCCTCGGCGAGGAAGCGCAGGCCGTGGCGGCCGGCATGGCCGACGAAGTCGGAGAACAGCACGGCCTCGTGGTGCGGCGCGAGCTCGTCGTGGAAGAACGCCGCGTCGCCCTGCTCCAGCGCGCGCTCGGCGGCCCGGCGCATCTCGTCGTCCTCCGGGCGGGCGGCGGCGATGGCTTCCAGCAGCGCCCGCCCCTGCGCGATCCGGAGCTCCGGATCGTCCACCGCGCGCAGGTGCCAGCGCAGCATCTGGCGGGTGATCTCGCGCAGGTGCCCGCCGGGCAGTACGTCGTAGGAGACGTACGCGACGCCGCCCGGGGCCAGGTGCCCGCGGCAGGCGGCGAGCAGCGCGTCTCGCGCTTCCGGCGCGATCCACGAGTAGACGCCGTGGGCGATCACGTAGTCGAACTCGCCGAGCGCCGGCAGCGCGGCGAGGTCGGCGCACTCGAGGCGCACGTTGCCGAGCGCCAGCGCGCCGGCCACCCGGCGCGCACGCTCGATCGCGTGCTCCGAGAGGTCGACGCCGCAGAACGTGCCGCCGGGCAGCCCGTAGGCCATCGGCACGAGGTTGCCGCCGTCGCCGCACCCGAGCTCGAGGACCCGGCACGCGTCCGGGGCCGCGGCGCGCAGCCCGAACAGCGTCGCAACCGTGGCCAGGCGGTCGGGGTGCGTCTGAACGAACGGATGGCCCGGGTACGGGACCCGGTCGTAGGCGGTCAGAACTTCTTGGTGGCCATCACGTCCCACCCGGCCACGACCGGCGTGCCGAGCGAGCCGTCGGGATTCTGCGGCTTGTACTCCACCTGGACCTTGGAGAAGGCGAGCGAGACCGAGTCCATCGAGATGTCGCCGCCGGAGCCCGTCGTCTGGTACGAGCTGATGAGCACGTCGCTGAACGTCCAGCTGAGGTACTCCTGCTGCATGGCGCCGCTCTTGACCGCGGAGAGCTTGGCCTCCTTCATGCGCTGCCCTTGCGCGCAGGCCAGGAACAACTTCGGGCTGGCCTTGCTCGTGGCCTTCATGAAGCTGAAGTCGCTCATCTGGACCTTGCCGGCGCCCGCGCCGCCACCGGCCGCGGCAGTCCCGGCGTTGGTCTCGCCGAAGGACCACGACAGGACGTCGATCCAGTCCTTGTGCTTGGCCTCCTTGCTCTCTCCGGCGATGCCCGTGATCTGCAGGTAGTAGTCGGCCATCGCGCGACTATCTCAGAAGCGCGCTCACTTCGCCAAGCGTCGCCTCGGCGTCGCCGCGGTGCAGCACGGTGGCCATGCCGAGCGCCCGCGCCGGCTTGAGGTTGCCGGGCAGGTCGTCGACGTATACGCATGCTGCCGGCGGGAGGCCGATCCGCTCGGCGGCGAGCTCGTAGATCGCCGGGTCGGGCTTGCGCAGGCCGACCTCGCTGGAGATCACCCAGGCGTCGAACAGCTCCTCGAGCAGGTCGCGGTCGTAGGTCGCGGCGTCGCCGACCGAGTTCGAGAGCAGCCCGATCCGCAGGCCCGGGCGCCGCAGCGCGCGCACACCGTCGATCATCGCGACGTCGTGCTCCATGCCCCCGAACATTCGCTGCAGCAGGCGCGGGTGCGAGACGTCGAGCAGTGCGCCGAACGCCTGCTCGAACTCGGCGGCCGTCAGTGCCCCGGTCTCCAGCCGCGCCAAGAGGTCGCGCGCCTCGGGGTCGCTGCGCAGACGGTCGCGCACGGTGTCAGGCGCCAGTCGCTCGGCGGCGCAGAACGCCTCGAACGAGGCGAACGGGTCGCTGGTGAGGACACCGCCGTAGTCGAGGATCAGCCCGCGGCGGTCTGCCATGCCCGGTCGGCGAGCGCCGGCACGCCCTGCTCGAGGAGGTCGAAGAAGGGGTCCTCGGTGCGGCCGGCGAGCCGCCGCTTGTAGGAGCCCTCGAGGAACACCGCCGACTTCCACAGCGCGAGCGTCATGTACCAGCGGACGTCTGACATCGAGCGCCCGGACCGCTCCTCGTAGCCGGCGATCAACTCGTCGCGGGTCGGGAAGCCGGGCTGCCGCGTCACGGCGGTCAGCCCGCGCATGGCGTCCTCCGGATCGTCGGCCTGCGACCAGGTGGCGACCAGGTAGCCGACGTCAGCCAGGGGATCGCCGATCGTGGCCAGCTCCCAGTCGAAGATCGCGTTCAGGCGGGCCGGCGCGCCGGGCGCGAACATCGTGTTGCCGAGCCGGTAGTCGCCGTGCACGATCGTCGCGTCGCCGGACTCGGGCAGGTGCTCGGCCAGCCACGCGCTCACACGGTCGAGCTCCGGCAGCTCGCGCGTGCGGTTGTGCTCCCACAGGCCGCCGAAGCGGCGCAGCTGGCGCTCCAGGTAGCCGGTCGGCTTGCCGTAGCCCTCCAGCCCGCAGGCGCGCCAGTCGACGGCGTGCACCTCGACCAGCGCGTCGACCAGCTCGTCGCCGATGCGAGCGGCCTCGCCCTCCAGCGAGGGCGGCAGCTCGCTGGTCAGCACGTCGCCCTCGATCAGCTCCATCACGTAGAACGGCGCGCCGATCACGGAGTCGTCGTCGCACGTCGCGAGCACGCGCGGGGTGCGCACGTCGGCGTCCTGGACGGCGCTCAGCAGGCGCGCCTCGCGCAGCACGTCGTGGGCCGACGGAGGCAGCGGCGGGCGCGGCGGCCGGCGCAGCACCCAGGCGCCGCCGTCGCGGCGGATCGCGAAGGTGACGTTCGAGTGCCCCTCGCCGATCGTCTCCGCGTCGAGCGGGCCCTCGCCGAGCCCCCGCGCGTCCAGGAACGCCTCCAGCGGACGGCGCACGAGCAGTGGCTCGAGCTCCTGCTCGGCGGCCTCCTCGGGCGTGTCGACGATGGCCGACATCGCCGGGCACCGTACCCTCATACCGCAACCGGGGCCGCAGTGGGCGGTTTCGGGGGGACTTCCTATGCGAATCGCACTCCTGACCTTCACGCTCCTGATCGTGCTTGCCGCGCCCGCGCAGGCCTCGCCGCGCCAGGTGATGACCTTCGAGGCGCCCGACGAGCTGCTCGACCCCGGCCGCCGTGACGCCACGCTCGACGAGATCCGCGGCTTCGGCGTCACGCAGATCCGCCAGCTCGTCTACTGGCAGCAGTTCGCGCCCGGCCCCGACCGCAAGCGCAAGCCGAGCTTCAACGCCTCCGACCCGAACGCCTATCCGGCCCTCGGGCAGCTCGACGGCCTGATGGCCGCCGCCCAGGCGCGCGGGATCAAGGTGATCCTCACGCCCACGGGCCCCGTCCCGCGCTGGGCGACGAAGAGCAAGAAGGGCCACCTGAACCGGCCCAACGCCAGGCAGTTCGGCCAGTTCGTCACGGCGCTGGCCCGCCGCTACGGAGCGCAGGTCGAGACGTGGTCGATCTGGAACGAGCCCAACCAGCCGCAGTTCCTCATGCCGCAGTACCGCAAGAAGCGGCCGGTCTCTCCCGGGCTCTACCGCAACCTCTACCGCGAGGCTCATCGCGCGATCCGCAGCGTGCCCGAGAACCGGCGGGACGACATCCTGATCGGCGAGACGTCGCCGCGCGGCAACGAGAACGTCGTGCACCCGCTCGCCTTCCTGCGCGGCATGACGTGCCTGAACTCGAAGTACAAGAAGACGCGCTCGTGCGCCCGGCTCGACGCCGACGGCTACGCGCACCACGCCTACACCACGCGCATCGGGCCGCGCTTCGAGCCGTCCGACAAGGACGACGTGACGATCGGCGTGCTCGACCGGCTGGTGACGGCGCTCGACAAGGCCGGCCGCGCGCGCGGGCTGCCGCGAGGGCTGAAGATCTATCTGACCGAGTTCGGCATCCAGTCCGAGCCGGATCGCATCTCCGGCGTCTCGTACGAGCGCCAGCCCGCCTACTACGCGATCGCCGAGCACATGGCCTACGTGAACGCGCGCGTCGCGCTGTTCTCGCAGTACCTGATGCGCGACGATGCGCCGCGCGACGAGGGCTATCGCTTCCGCGGCTTCGAGAGTGGCCTGCGGCGCAACAACGGCCAGCGCAAGCCGGCCTACCGCGCCTTCCCGAACCCGCTGGCGGTCGAGCGCTACGGCCCGTCCGACGTGCTGTGGGGGCTGATCCGGCCGCAGTCCGGCGTCACCCGCGTGACGGTCGAGGTCCGCCGGCCGAACCGGCACGGCTGGGGCGTCCTGCGCCGGCTGAACACCACCTCGAACGGCGTGTTCGGGCTGCGCGCGCAGCACCGCGCCAAGCAGGCGTACCGCGTGCGGTGGACGGCGAGCGACGGCAAGAGCTACACCGGGCCGGCGATCCGCGCGTACAAGTTGGGGTCCTGACCCGGTAGCGCGTCGCCCGCCCCAGGGCGATAAGTGCGCTATGCCACGCGTTTCTCGGATGAACCTGCTCGGTTATCGCGTCCTGGACTGCCACGGGGAGGAGATCGGGAGGGTCGTCGACACATGGCCGGACGACGGCGGCTGGGAGGTCGAGCTGGTCGTCGTGCGGCTGCAGAAGTTCGGCGAGCGCCGCATGCTCCCGATCGATGACGTCATTACCTGGGGTGGCGTCGTGCGAGCTCCGTACTCGCGCATGCAGATCGAGGACGCACCCGCCGTGGAGGGCGGGGTGCACAAGGCCGACGACCCGTACCGTGCGCTCGGGTACTGGCGGTTCGAGGAGCACGGCGGTGCCGCTATCGTCACGCCGCGATGGCGCCGCAGCTCTGGCTTCTTCGTCATGGAGAGGCCGTTCCCCACGAATCCAAGCCCGACGCCGAGCGTGAGCTGACTCCCCGCGGCGAGCGCCAAGCGGTCGCCGCGGGGAAGGGACTCGCAAAGCTGGGAGTCGAGTTCGACGCCTGCTACACGAGCCCGAAGGTGCGCGCGCGCGACACCGCGCGGCTCGCCTGCGAGGCGCTCAACATCGAGCCGGTCGAGGAGGACTCGCTGTCGAACGGCTTCGACCGCGAGGACGCGCTCGAGCTGCTCATGCGCCACGGCGCCGACGCTCGTGTGCTCGCGGTCGGGCACGACCCGTCGTTCTCGCAGGTCGTGCACGACTTCACCGGCGCGCGCCTGGACTTCAAGAAGGGCGGCGTGGCGGTCGTGGAGGCCGAGCGCGCCGGCGGAGAGCTGCTCCTGCTCCTGCGCCCGCGCGAGCTGGAGTCACTCGCGATCGCCTAGGGGTGTGCTGGCAGCTCGCGGATGTCGCGCACGGCGAGCAGGAGCAGGATGCTCGCGAGCTGGAGCACGAAGGCGATCGTGAGCGCCTCGCTGACGCCGATCTGGTCGGCGATCGGTCCCCAGAGCAGCATGCCGATCGGGACGGCCGCGAGCGAGCCGAACCAGTCGTAGGAGCTCACGCGCGAGAGCAGCTCCTCGGGCACGTGGCGCTGCTGGGTCGTCTCCCACAGGTTGTTGGCGACGGCCAGCCCGGCGCCGGCCAGCAGAGCGGCGGCGGCGATCACCACCGTGGCCGCGGGGATGGCGAGGAACGCGAGCGGGAGCGTGTAGAGCGCGACGGCGAAGGTGGCGACCAGCGCCGGGCGCTGCGGGTCGAGCTGGAGCAGCACGATGCCGCCGACGAGCAGGCCGATCCCGAAGGCGGACGCGATCACCGCCCAGGCGCCGGCGCCGCCGAGGTCGCGGTCGGCGACGAGCGGGCCGAGCACGAAGTAGGCGGCGAACATCATGTTCCCGAAGGTGGTCGAGGCGACCGTCGTCCACAGCCAGGTTCGCGACCGGAAGTCGTTCCAGCCGTCGCGCAGGTCGGCGATGAACGAGTGCGACTCGGACGGCACGTGGGCGGGCATCGGGATGGCGGCCAGGAACGCCGCGCTGACGGCGAACGTGGCGGCGTCGACGGCGAGCGCCCAGCCCGGCCCGATGCCGACGACGAGCACGCCCGCGAGCGCCGGCCCGGCGATCCGGCCCCCGGCCTCGGTCAGGCTGCGCAGCGCGTTGGCCTGCTGGAGGCGCTCGGTGCTGACGACGGCGGGCATGATCCCGGTGATCGCGGGGTTGAAGAACGCGCTCGCGGCGCCGGCGATCGCCGCGAGGGCGGCGATCGTCCACACGCTCGGCTCGCCGGCGATCAGCAGCCCCGCCATCAGGCCGTGCGCGGCGAACCGGATGACGTCGGTGGTCACCATCAGCGCGCGCCGCGGCAGCCGGTCGGCCCACACGCCGCCGACGAGCAGGAAGGCGACGAGCGGGACCGTCCGCGCCGCGAGCACGATGCCGAGATCACTCGCCGAGCCCGTCAGGTCGAGCACCGCGAAGGCGAGCGCGACGCCGACCATGCCGTCGCCC
This sequence comes from uncultured Solirubrobacteraceae bacterium, assembly GCA_963835525.1. Taxonomy (GTDB): domain Bacteria; phylum Actinomycetota; class Thermoleophilia; order Solirubrobacterales; family Solirubrobacteraceae; genus DASSUW01. The sequence continues at coordinate 12,670 of CAWIFM010000003.1, read as the reverse complement.
AGCAGCGACACGCCCTGGCCGATGAACAAGAGCCGGAACGGGCGCTCGCGCAGCGCGTCGAAGCGGCTGTGCATCAAAGGACGGCTTTGAGGACGGCGAGCGCCACCTCGGCGCGCGGCGTGAGCGACTCCTCGTAGACGTACTCGCCCGGGTTGTGGGCCTTGCCGCCGCGCGGGCCGAGGCCGTCGATCGTCACCGGGATCTCCGCGGCGAAGTGGCTCGCGTCGCTGGCGCCGCCGCGCGAGGCGCCGCGGACCGGCCGGCCGAGCGCCTCGGACGCGCCGGCCAGCACGGAGGCGACCGCGTGCTCGGAGTGCATGCCGGGCCAGCGGCGGATCAGCTCCGCGTGCAGGGTGACGCCGCGCACCTCGTCCGGGACCGCTTCGAGCACGGCCTCTATGGCGCTCAGCTCGTCGGCGCGGCAGTCGCAGAACAGCTCGCCGTGGCCGGGCACGACGTTGAACGCCTCGCCGGAGCGAAGCACGGTCGGCACCGCGGTCAGGCGGTGCGGGCCGTGCGGGTCGTGGCAGGCGGCGACGGCCTGCGCGGCGGAGGCGAGCGCCAGCAGCGCGTTGCGGCCGCGGTCGGGCGCCGAGCCCGAGTGCGCGGCACGGCCGTGGGCTGTCACGCGGATCGTCCCGGCCGCCTTGCGCCGCACCACCACCCCGTCGTCGCCGTTCGAGGTCTGCTCGCCACCCTCGAAGCACAGGCACGCGTCCCAGCCCTCGAAGCGGTGCACGTGGTCGAGCGAGCCGGTCCGCCACTCCTCGTCGCAGACCAGCAGCAAGGCCATCTCGGCGTAGGCGTCGGGGCGCTTGGCCAGCGCGCGCATGATCCCGATGGCGAGCACGTCGCCGCCCTTCATGTCGATCGCGCCGGAGCCGACGAGCTTGTCGTCGTGGCGCGTGAGCGGCTTGTGGTCCTGGTGGGCGATCACCGTGTCGAGGTGCCCGAGCAGGAGCACGCGCCTGCTGCCCGTGCCCGTGAGATGGGCGACCAGGTCGGGCGCGTGGTCGGGCGAGGAGCAGGGGATCCGCTCGATCGCGGCCTCGTCGGGGAGCAGCGCGGCGCACACGGCGGCGCACTCCTCCGCGCCGTGGATGTCACCGGAAGGCGACGACACCCCGACCAGCGCCTCGAGCTCCCGCACCGCCCGTTTGCCGATCTCCGCCGCGGCCTCCCGCACCCAGGGGTCCATGAGATCGGACGGTACTGTCTCCGCGTGCGCACGGCCGTCACGATCGCGGCGCTCGGGTTCGTGGTGGCGCTCGCCGGGGACGCCTGCCACGTCGCCTCGGGCGCGACGCGTTACGAGTGGGACGGCGTGCCGGAGATCTGGCGCAGCCAGGTCTGGTTCCCGTTCCTGGTCGCCGGCGCCGTGCTGGCGGCCGCGTGGTCGGGCCGGCGTGACGCGCGCGTGCGCTCGCCGGCCGACGTGGTGCTGGGCGCCGCCCTGGTGCTCGCGCTCTACGCGCTGACCGCGGTGGTGGACGGCGAGCCGGCGACGGTCTCGGTGGTGCTCTGCGGCGCTGTGGCGATCGCGATCTGGGCGTGGTGGGATCCGGCCCCCGTCGCGTTCGCGGTCGCGCTGTCGGCGGCGGTGCTCGGGCCCTTGGCCGAGATCATGCTGGTGGAGCTGGGCGCTGCGAGCTACGCCGACGACGCGCTCTTCGGGGTGGCGCCGTGGTTGCCGTGCCTGTACTTCGGCGCTGGCGCGGTAGCGTCCGGGCTGTGGGCGGCACTGGACGGATCAAGGTCGTCCCCGCTGAGGAGACGAACTTCGACGATCTCGTGACCGTATTCGGCGCGCGCGGTCCCGCGTCGCGGTGCTATTGCCAGCGGTACAAGCTGCGGCCGCGCGAGGCATTCGCCAGGTTCCCCGCCGAGGAGCGCGCCTTCCGGCTCCGGCAGCAGTGCTCCGGCGAGGAGACGGCCGGGCTGATCGCGTACCTCGACGGCGAGCCCGTCGGCTGGTGCGCGGTCGAGCCGCGCACTTCGTACGAAGGGCTGCTCCGCAACAACCGCGTGCCGTGGGAGGGCCGCGACGAGGACAAGGCCGACGAGAGCGTGTGGGCGGTGACCTGCCTCTTCGTCCGCGCCGGGTACCGGCGCCGGGGCATCAGCTACGCACTCGCCCGCGCCGCCGTCGACCACGCCCGCGAGCGTGGCGCCCGGGCGGTCGAGGGCTACCCGATGACCACGAAGAACGCGATCCTCGAGGAGCTCCACGTCGGCACCGAGGGAGCGTTCGCCGCCGCCGGCTTCACCGAGGTCAGCCGCCCGACGGTCCGGCGGGCCGTGGTGCGCATCGAGTTCTGAACGTCAACGGCGGCTGGGTGGGGGAGGTGGGGCGGCCGACGTGTGTTGAGGGTCTGACCCCCAATGTTGAGGGTCTGACCCCCAACACGCAGTGCTGGGCGAAGCATCCTGGATAGGGGTCGAAATACGACCCCAGGGCAGGACGCTTCGAAGAAACCGCTCCGTCGGCGTCCCCGCCTCCCCACCCAGCCGCAGTTTCGAGCCCTCGCTAACGTCAGCACGATGATCGAACCCGGCGCGAAGGCACCCGATTTCACCCTCCCCGACCAGGATGGCAACGACGTCTCGCTGAGCGACTACGCCGGCAAGACGGTGGTCCTCTACTTCTATCCCAAGGCCGACACGCCCGGCTGTACCACGCAGGCATGCGGCATCCGCGACCGCGCAGCGGACTACGACGCCGCCGGAGCGACGGTCATAGGCGTCTCGCCCGACCCGGTCAGCCGCGTCAAGAAGTTCCACGGCGGCCAGTCGCTCAACTTCACGCTGCTCGCCGACGAGGACCACGCGGTCTGCGACCTCTACGGCACCTGGGCCGAGAAGAGCATGTACGGCAAGAAGTACTGGGGCGCCCAGCGCTCGACGTTCATCATCGACGGCGACGGCACGGTCGTTCACGTGATCGAGAAGGCCTCGCCGAAGACGCACGACGACGAGGTGCTCGGAGTCCTCGCCGCCGCCTGACGAACCGGTGGCCGGCTACCGCGCGATCCGGTTCGACGAGCTAGAGGACGTGTCGTGGAAGGACGGGCTGACGCTCCGGCCGGTTCGCTCCCAGCTCGGGCTGCTCGCCTTCAGCGCGGCGGGCATCGCGAGTACATGGCGCGCGTGCCCGACCTGCGTCGCGAGGCGCCGCGCGATCCCCTGCTGAGTAGCCTCTTCTGAGTGCCCGAGCTGCCCGAGATGGAGATCGTCGCCCGCCGGCTGGACGAGGCGCTGCCCGGCGAGACGATCGAGTCGGCGATGACGCCCGGCCTCAACGCGCTGAAGACCTTCGACCCGTCCTTTCACTCGCTCGAGGGCGCGTCGTTCACCGGCGCCCGGCGGCGCGGGAAGCTGCTGCTGCTCGACGTCGACACGCCGGCCCAGGGCGCGCTGACGCTCCTCATCCACCTGATGAGCGCCGGGCGGATCCAGCTGTTCGAGAAGCGGGCGTCGATGAAGGACCGCACGTCCCGTGTCCTCTTCCGCCTGCCCGCAGACCGCGAGCTGCGTGTGCGCGAGTTCGGCACCAAGCAGGCGGCGTGGGTGAAGCTCCTGCGTCCCGATGCCGTGGACGCCGACGAGGCGCTGGACGGGCTCGGCCCCGAGGCTTGGCCCGAGGCTCCAACCGACCTCGGCGACCGACTCGCCGCTCCCCGCCCGCTGCACTCGATGTTGCGCGATCAGCGGGTGATCACGGGCATCGGCCGCACCTGGGTCGACGAGATCCTCCACGCCGCCCGGCTGTCGCCCTTCAAGCGCGGCGACGACCTCTCCGAGGAGGAGGTCGATGCCCTCAAGGAGGCGATCCCCGGCGAGCTGCAGCGCGTGCTCGACGTCTACGAGGAGCAGGTCCCGCTCCCGCTGCCCGAGAAGTTCCCGAAGCCGACGCGCGTGCACGCCCACCAGGGCGAGCCCTGCCCGCGCTGCGAGACGGTGCTCGAGGCGGTCTTCTATGAGGACTACGTCATGAGCTACTGCCCGCACTGCCAGACCGAGGACCGCGTCCTCAAGGACCGCCGGCTCTCGCGGCTGCTCAAGTAGCGGGTTCCCACACCTGCCGCTCGGCCAGCCCGACGGCCGCCAGGCGGTCCCGCCCACGGGCGCGGCGCACGCCCAGCCAGCCGAGGGCGGCGTCGATGGCCCCCGTCTCGCGCCGGCGCAACAGCCTGCGCCGCACGACGCACAGGCCGGAGAGCGGCCGCAGCTCGAGCTCGCCGTCGCGCCAGCCGGCCGCCGCCTCCTCTTGGCCGTCGCAGGCCACGTAGATCACCGGCGTTCGCTCGGAGACTTCCGCGACGTAGCCGAACACCGACTCGGTCAGGCGCGGCAGCATGTCCGGCAGGGAGACGAGCGGCTCGTCCATCGCCACCTGCGTGCGCACGTGGCAGAGGCCGAGCCCGTGCAGCAGCGGCTGCACCGGGTGCATGGTCGGATGGCGGAGTCCTGCGAGGACACCGCCTTCCCCGATGACGCCGTACACCGTCACGGCCACGGGCGGGACCTTACGTCGAGCGGATCCGGTCGAGATTCCTCAGTGCCTCGCGCCGGCTCAGCGGGCTGAGCTCGTGGGTCGCGCAGTAGCGCTCGACCCCGTCCGGATCGACCTCCGAGTACTCGCGCAGCGCCCACCCGATCGCCTTGCGGATGAAGAACTCGCGGTCCCCCCGATTGGGCTCGATGCAGTCGAGGAGCAGCTGCGTGTCGGTCCCGTCCTTGCGGGAGATCTGGGCGATGATCGCCGTGCGCCGCTTCCACATGTCCGGATCCGAGGCCCACCTGCGCAGGACCGGGGCGACGTCGAGCTCGCCCACCAGCCGGATCGCCACCTCGTCGACGAAGTCCCACCAGGCGCCGGTCACGATCAGCTCCTCGTACATCGGCAGCGCGGCCGTCGTGCGGTGCGACCGGTAGCGCCGGTCGCGCGCCAGCGCGATCGCCAGGTAGCGCTCCTCGCGATAGGTCGCCTCGCGCCAGAGCCGCAGCACGGTGTCGTGCCACGCCACGAACCCGTCGAGCGGGTGCGCCTCGAACACGATCCGCGCGACCTCCCTCCGCCCCGGCTTCTGGACTCCGAGGAACGGCATCTCCGACTTCATGTACGCCCGCATCTCCGGCGCCTTCGCCGGGTCGGCGCGCGCGGCCAGCTCGCGCCGGATCGCCTCGATCATCGCGGCGCCCTCACGCGGCGCCCGCGCACCGCGGCGGCGGCGCCCAGCTCGGCGACGACGTCGTCGAGCAGCCGGCCGGCGGCCTCGACGCGGCGCGGGCCGAGCTTCTCGCGCAGCTCGGATCCCAGCGCGGCCCGCTGGCGCCGCGCGCCCTCGATCGCCCCGCGCCCGCGCTCGGTCAGAGCGACCAGCCGCGCCCGCGCGTCGGCGGGATCCGGCGTACGCGCCACGTAGCCGCGCCGCTCGAGGTCGGCGACCGACTTCGAGGCCGCCTGCTGCGTCACCTCGAGCCGCTCGGCCAGCACGCCGATCGTCACCGGCCCCTCCACGAGGTGCTGGAAGACGAAGCCGTCGGAGAAGCGCAGGTCGGCGAAGCCGTCGGCCGCCAGGCGACGTTGGATCTCGTCGGCCATCGCCCAGCCCGCGAACAGTGAGGAGAGAGACAGATCCACAACCATAGTTGTGTTATTATACCCAACCATGGTTGTAGATGACGCCTTCGTCGACATCGCGCACCGCATCGTCTGGTGCACCGTCGCGACCGTCGACCGACGCGGGCGGCCTCGCTCGCGAATCCTCCACCCGTATTGGGAGCGCACGGACGACGGCCTCGTCGGCTGGATCACGACCCGGCCGACCGCGCTGAAGATCGCGCACCTCGCTCACAGCCCGCACGTCTCGTGCAGCTACTGGGACACGACGCAGGACACGGCGATCGCCGAGTGCGCGGCGGAGTGGGTCGACGACGTCGACACCAGGGCCCACGCCTGGGAGCTGTTCCGCGCCGCGCCCGAGCCGTTGGGCCACGATCCGTACTCGATCTGGCCCGACGGACCGGCCGACCCGGACGCCGGCGTGCTGCGCCTCACACCCTGGCGCCTGCGCGTGGCCACCATGGAAACCCTGCTCGGCCGGGCGCCGGTACTGCGCCGTAGTCTGGAGGGGTGTCCTACCAGCTAGTCCAGGTCGCCGGGTCGCTGCTCATCCTCGCGGCCTTCGCCGCGTCGCAGGCGGGCAGACTCCCGATCGACAGCCAGCTCTACCTGGTCCTCAACTTCATCGGCTCGGCGATCCTGGCGGTCCTCGCGTGGATCGACCAGCAGTGGGGCTTCCTGCTGCTCGAGGGCGTGTGGGCGATCGTCTCGCTGTGGAGCCTCGTGCAGCTCATGCGCGGCCACACACCGACCGCTCCGGGGCACTGACGTGCCACTCGCGTCGATCGGCGACTCCTTCGATGCGTTCTTCGACGCGGTCGGGGACTTCTTCGGCAGCCTGGCCGCGATCCAGTGGCTCGCGCTGTTCCCGGCCCTGTTCGCGTTCCTGGTCTACCTGACGCTGCGCGCGCGGGCCTCGTTCAACATCCTGCGCGCCGCCTATCCGGACGAGCGCATCCAGTTCCGCTTCATCTGGGGCGCCTACATGGCCGGCTACGGCTTCAACGCCGTCGTGCCCGCCCGCGGCGGCGACGTCGTGCGCCTGTTCCTGACCAAGACCAGCGTGCCGAACTCGAGCTACCCGGCGGTGGCCGCGGCCTTCACGGTCGAGCTGATCTTCGACCTCTGCATGGCGATCCCGATCCTCGCCTTCGCGTTCACGCAGGGCGTCTTCCCCAAACCGCCGGACTTCTCGAAGCTGCCGGCCTTCGACCTCGCGTTCTTCGCCGGCCATCCGCAGTTCACGCTGTTCCTCATCACCGTCGCGGGGATCGCGACGATCGTCGCCTTCGCCCTGCTCTCCGCGCGTGTGAAGCGCTTCTGGGAGCGGGTCCGCCAGGGCCTGACCATCCTGTTCGACCGCCGGCGCTACTTCCGCGAGGTGTTCGCCATCCAGTTCGTGGGCTGGCTGTTCCGCTTCACGGCCTTCTTCCTGCTGCTGGAGGCGTTCAACGTCGGCGGCTCGGTGCGCAACGTGCTGCTGGTGCTCGGCGTCAACGCCATCGCCGCGCTGGTGCCCTTCACCCCCGGCGGCGCCGGCGTGCAGCAGGCGCTGCTGGTGAAGGTGTTCGCCGGCACCGCGGCCGGCGCCACGGTGGCCGCCTACTCCGTCGGGCAGCAGATCGCGATCGCGGCGGTCACCTTCGGCGCGGGGTTCGCCGCGTTGTTCTTCCTGTTCCGCATCCGCTCCTTCAAGGAGGTCATCGCGCAGGGGCGCGCCGCCCGCGTCGATGAGGAGCAGCCGCAGACCGCTTAGGACAAGCCCTGGCGCGCCTCGCGCACCAGCGTGACGGCCTCGGGGAAGACCACGGCCATCACGGAGCGGACCTGCTTGGCCTGCTCCTCGGCGCTGCCCTGCAGGTTCACGCGGTTGATCGCGGCGACCGTCATGTCGACGGCGAGCTTGATCGCGTTGTCGGCCCAGGCGAGGTTCTGGGACGACTGCATCTGCTCGGCCATGTCCTGCAGCCGCTTCTGGAAATCAGGATCGTTGAAGAAGCCTCCGAAGCCTTCCATGGCACCAAGGCTACCCGCCGCCGCGCTCGTGGAAGAAGAAGTCGGGCATAACGGCCCGCGTCACGCGCGTGGAGAGCTGGCTGGCCAGCTCGGCGTCGCCGGTGCGCGAGGCGAGGTCGTCGAGCGTGACGATCCCCGTCAGGCGCCCGCCGTCGACCACCACCAGGCGGCGGATCCCGTGGCGCACCATCAGCTCGCCCGCCTCCTCGACGTCCATGCCGGCCTCGGCCGTGATCACCGGCGAGGAGGCGTGGTCGGCGATGTGGTCGCCGAAGTCGCGCCCGTCGGCGATCACCGACAGCGCGAGATCGCGATCGGTGACGAAGCCGATCGGCTTGGCGTCCTCCACGAGCACGACCGAGCCGACGTTGCGCTCGCGCATCAGCTCGGCGACCTCGCGCACCGTGCGCTCGGGCGCGGCGGTGACGACGGACTCCGTCATGACCTCGCGGATCAGCACGCGGGCGAGTCTACAATCGCCCGCCGTGCCGCATCGAACCGCTGGTCAGCTCGCGAGGCAACGCCGGATCGAGGCGCTGATCGGCCTCGCCGCGCCCGTCCTGGATCTGGTCCTCTTCGCGGGGGACCGCGTCTCCCGCGTGGCCGGCCGCAACCAGACCGATCCCGAGCCGCCGCGGCGGATCGGCGACCGCGACATCCGCACGCGGCTCGGCGGCCCGCCTGACGGGGGCCTAGGATCTTCGTCTCCGTGACCGCGGTCGCCGACGATCGAGAGCAGCAGCTCGCCTGGGAGGAGCGCCAGCGCCCGCGCGCCGGCGCGGCCGCGTTCCTGGCCGCCGTCTTCCTGCTCGGCGGCTTCCTTTGGTGGGTCACCCTGCTGCGCGACTCCCCGGAGGCCGGCTTCCTCGAGTCGCTCGGCCGGCTCGGCGACGGCCCGATCGGCGCGCAGCCGAGCATCCAGCTCGAGGCGATGCAGTACACGGTCGACAACGCGCTCGGCTTCATCGTCTCCGGGCTGCTCCGCGGGCTCGCGCCGGTGGCGCTGGCCTACGCGGTCACCTTCCTCGCCGTCGCCACCCGCGCGCGGCGGCCGGAGTTCCCGCGCGCCGCCGTCTACATGACGATCGTGGGCGCCGTCCTCTACTTCCTGGGCACCGCGGGGGCGGAGATCGAGCGGACGATCTCCTTCAACAGCTTCCTCGACGGGCCGCGGACGGTGGACGACGCCCGCGACGTGATCTCGAGCGCGACCATCACGCTTGCGCTGCTCGCCTACGTCGGGCAGTTCGTGGTGGCGGCCGGCACGCTGCTGGTCTCCCTCAACGCCATGCGCGCCGGGCTGGTGACGCGCTTCCTCGGGATCCTCGGCGTGGTCGCCGGCGTCGTCTCGGTCTTCCCGCAGCTGATGCCGGTGCCGCTCGTGCAGGTGTTCTGGCTCGTGGCGCTCGGGCTCATGCTGATCGGGCGCACCGCCGTGCCGCCGGCCTGGCGGACCGGCAACGCCGAGCCGTGGCCGAGCGCGAAGCAATCGGCGCTGCGGCGGCGGGAGGCCGAGGAGCGCCGTCAGGGCATCGCGCCCGAGCCCGAGCCCAAGCCAGGCCCCCCGGCGAAGCCGCACCCGTCGTCGTCGAAGAGGCGCAAGCGCAAGCGCCGCGACTAGTGCCGTTCACGCTCAGGAACATCAAGGAGGATCTGGAGGATCTCGGCTCCAACTTCGACGGCGCGCCGGACCTGGAGTTCCGCGCGGCGACCGGGGCGCTCGGGCTCGAGCAATCCGGCCTGAGCTACCAGCGCGTCCCGCCCGGCTATCGCTTTCCGTACGGCCACACGCACAAGACGCAGGAGGAGGTGTACGTGGTCGTGCGCGGGAGCGGGCGGATGAAGCTCGACGACGAGATCGTGGAGCTCGAGGAATGGGACGCGGTGCGCGTCCCGCCCGGTACGTGGCGAGGCTACGAGGCCGGGCCGGAGGGCCTCGAGATCCTCGTGATCGGCGCGCCGAGTCTCGGCGACGCTCCGCGCGACGACGTCACCGGCCGGCGCGACTGGTGGGCTGACTAGGTCTCGACGGCCTCGGGCGCCGCGGCCAGCATGGCGTCGATCGCGACGAGCAGCCCGAGCCACCCGCTGAACGGCCGCTCCTCGCTGCCGTCCGTCGCGCGCCCGTCCAGCTCGTCGCCCGCCAGGCGCAGCTCCAGGGTGATCGTGACCGCTCGTGAGGTCATGAGCACAGCATGGACGCGACCGGCTGTCGCGCCATCGGGGAGACCCCTAAACGCCGTCCCCAGTCTTTCAACCGGCGTCGAGCGCCCCGGCCAGCTCGCGCCGCGAGCGGATGCCGAGCTTGCGGTAGGCGTTGCTGAGGTGGACCTCGACGGTCTTGGGCGTCACGAACAGCGCCTGCGCGATGTCGCGATTGCTCTGCCCCTCGGCGGCGAAGCCCGCCACTCGGCGCTCTGAGGCCGTCAGCGCCTCGACCCCGCCGGTGGCGGTCGTGCGCGGGCGGGCGCCCGTGGCGTAGAGCTCCGAGCGCACGTGCTCGACGAGGCCGTCGGCCCCGCACGCGTCGGCCAGCTCGAGCGCGCGCCGCAACGGCTCGCGGGCGTCGCTCGGGCGCCGGTCGCGGCGCAGGGCGGAGCCGAGATCGGCCAGCGCCTTGGCCAGCTCGTGCCGCGCGCGCGAGCCTTCGAGCACCGCGACGGCCTCCTCGAGCAGGCCGATCTCCCCGCGCAGGAGCCCGAGCACGCGCAGCACCGGCCCCACCGTTCCGGGCGCGCCCCACGTGCGCGCGAGCGCAAGCTCCTCCTCGCAGAGCGCGATCGCCTCGTCGTGACGGCCGAGCCGCTCGAGCGCGCGCGCCGCGTTCGAGCGCGGGTGCGTCGCCGCCGGCAGCACGGTCCAGGCGTGCAGGCGCGCGTACTCCTCGTAGGCGGCAAGCGCCTCCTCGTCGCGCCCCTCGGCCACGAGCAGCGCCAGGTTGGCCGCGCGCCAGAAGCGGCTGCCGTCGGCCCACGGGTGCAGATGAGCGCGCCCGCGCTCGATCATCGCGCGCGCCTCGTCGAGCCGGCCCCGCTCCGCGAGCGCGGTGCCGATGAAGGCGCTCGTGTAGCGCAGCGCGGTCACGCCGAAGCCCCACTCGTCGAACTCCTCCTGGGCGGTCCGGATCGACGCCTCCGCCTCGTCGAGCTCGCCGAGCTGGAGTAGCGCGAAGCCGTGCCACAGGTGCTGCGACGAGACGCCGAGCAGGGAGCCGTGGCGGTGCGCCTCACGGATGGCGGCCGCCCAATGGACGTCGGCCTCGGGGGTGTCGGCGAGGATGAGCGTGTTGAGTGCGGCGAGCGCGATCATCCCGTTGTCGCGGGTCGCGAGCTCGTCGCCCTCGAGCGCCGCGAGCGCCACCTCGACGCACGAGTCGGCGTCGTTGCCGGTGTAGGCGCTGTACAGCGCGGACATGGCCGCGACCCGCTTGGTGCCCAGCGGGGCGCCCGGAGGCGGCGGCTCGAAGTGGGCCGCGAGCTCGTCCAGGTCCTCCGGGGCGCCGGCGCCGAAGAAGCGCATGATCAGTCCCGCCGCCAGCAGGGCGTCGCGCTCGTCGGCGAGCCGCTCGGGGAGCTCGGCCCCCGAGCGGGCGGCGAAGGCGGCGGCCTCGTCGGCGTGGTCGGTGAACGCGAGCGCGTGCACGAGGGCGTACGCCACGAGCGCCCGCGCGTCGTCGTCCTCGAGCGTCGCGTACGCCTCCTTCAGGTGGTCGACGGCGGCGGGCCCCTCGGTCAGCACCTCGGCCAGGCCGAGCTCCATCAGCAGCCCGGGCCGCCACGCGTCCGGCGCGGGCTCCTCGAGCGCCCGTCGCAGGTGCGCGACGCCGCTCTCCGGCGCGCCCCGCACGACGGCCGCGCGGCCCGCGTCACGAAGCTGCTCGGCGACCCACTCCTGCCCTCGCCGCGGCGCCGCCAGCAGGTGCGCCGCCACCTGCTCGGGCGGCGCGCCCGCGTCGCGAAGCACGCGCGCGGCCTGCTCGTGCTGGAGCTCGCGCTCGCTGGGCGGCAGCTCCTGGTAGACGGCGTCGCGCACGAGCGCGTGGACGAAGGCCAGCGGCGCCTCGGGCCGCAGGATCTCCGCCCGCGCCAGCGCGCCGGTCGCGTCGGCCACGCGCGCCTCGTCGATGCCGGTGAGGGCCGCCACCGCCGGCAGCGTGGCGCTCTCGGTCAGCACGGAGACCGCGCGGGCGACGGCGATGGCGTCGGGCGAGAGTCGCGCCAGCCGGACGATCACCGTGCGCGAGACCGCGCGCGGGCCGATCTCGAGCACCACGCCGGCGTTCGCCGCCACGGGCTTGACGCTGTCGCTCTCGAGCGCGGTCAGGAGCTGGCGCAGGTACAGCGGATTGCCGCCGGTCGCCTCGTGGCAGGCGGCGCAGAACGGCTCGTCGGCCTCAGGGCCGAGGCGCTCGCGCACCCACGTGCGCACGGCCTCGGCGCTCAGCGGCACCGGCCGGATCGAGACCGTGGACGGGTCGTGGGCGATCTCGCCGAGCAGGGCCACGTCGGTTCCCGGCTCGTTGGAGCGCACGGTGGCCGGCACCAGGATCGGCTGGCCCTCGAGCCGCCGCGCGAGGTAGGCGAGGAAGCGCAGCGACGGCCGGTCGCACCAGTGCAGGTCGTCGACTGCCAGCACCAGCGGGCGCTCCGCCGCCAGGTTCAGCGCGACCCAGAACAGCCCGTGCAGAGCTGCGAAGGAGACGTCGCCCTCGCCGTCGGGCGACCCGAAGACCGAGGCGGCGGGCGCCGCCGCGCCGGTCAGCAGATCGTCGCGGCCGGCCACCACGCCCTCCAGCAGCTGGCGCACGACGCCGAACGGGAACTCGCGCTCGAGCTCGGAGCCGCGGGCGGCGAGCACGAGCGAGCCGCCGTCGGCGGCCCGGCGCCGCGTCTGGGCGAGCAGCGCGCTCTTGCCGATGCCGGCCGGACCCTCGATCAGCACCGCGCGGCCCTCCCCGGCCGGGACGGCGTCGACCAGCGCCGCGAGCGCGGCGACCTCGCGCTCGCGCTCGACGAGCTCCTGCGTCAT
>CAWIFM010000002.1:0-149953 GCA_963835525.1 uncultured Solirubrobacteraceae bacterium | reverse complement strand
CCGGAGAGCTCTCAGGGTTCGGTTATCCACACTGTGTTGGAATATTTCGCGCGTAAGATTGCTCAGGCAAGTGATGGAGACCGTCCTCGTTCAGGTCCCCTCCCCGGACGGTGGGCTCCCGTCCCAGGTGGTCCACGTCCAGCCCGGCCAGACGCTCAGCTTCGGCCGCGGCGGGCCGGATCTCGACGTCGACATCAAGCTCGCCGACCAGGGCGTGTCACGGCTCGCCGGGGAGCTCACGGCCGCCGAGGACTACTGGCTGATCACGAACCTCAGCGCGGAGGCGAGCTACGTCGTCGACAATCCGGAGGGCGGCGGCGAGTACATCACGGTCGCTCCGCGGCGGATCGCGGCGCCCGTGCCGTTCGAGTTCGCCCGCGTCTCGCTGCCGACGCGCGAGCGCGCCCGCCGAGTTCCTGGTCTTCGCGCCCCAGCACGCGTACGCCGAGCCCGGGGCGTCGCTCGAGGGCGATCGGACCGTCGCGGCGTTCTCGCTCGACGAGACCGCCAAGTACTTCCTGATCCTCGTCGCGCTGTGCGAGCCGCGGCTGCGTGACGGCGCGTCGGTCGCCCTGCCGACGGCCGGCGAGATCGTCGAGCGCCTGCGCGGACGCATCGAGCTGACCCGCGCCGCCGTCAATCACCACATCGACTACCTCGCGATCGAGAAGCTGCGCGTCAAGGCGCCCGAGCCCGGCCGGCTGGACAGCAAGCGCGAGGCGCTCGTCGCGATCGCGCTGCGGTACGGGATCGTGCGCGACGAGCACCGTCGCCTGCTGCCGCGGAGGGGAGCATGACGCGCGCCGTCGTCGACGTCCCGCCCGGCTATCCGCGCCGGCGCATGGCGGGTCGGCGAGCACATCGCCTCGGGCTCGTGGGGCAGCGTGTACGCCGCGCGCGGCGAGGACGGGACCGAGGCCGCGCTGAAGTTCATCGCCGGCGGCCTGCTCTCGCCGTCGCAGTACGCGCAGCTCGAGGAGGCCCGCTTCAACGAGCAGGCCGACCATCCGCTGCTCGTGCGGACCTTCGAGACGTTCGTCGTCGACGAGCCGTCGCTGGCCGCGGTCCACGGCGCGGTCGTCGTCGCGATGGAGCGCGGCGAGCGCAACCTCCAGGATGCGCTCGGCGACGTCGATCCCGTGCCCGTGATCACCGCGATCTGCGAGGCGCTCGTCGCACATCCACGCGCGCGGCTGGGTCCACGGCGACCTCAAGCCCAGCAACGTGCTGCTGATGGCCGACGGCTCCGTGCGGCTCGCCGACTTCGGCCTCGCGCGCGAGCTCGAGGGCACCCACGCCTACGCGCCGCGCGTGGGCTCGTCCGACTTCCTGCCGCCCGAGTGGTGGAGCGAGCGCATCTCCGAGCGCGGGATCCCGGTGCGGCCGACCGTCGACATCTGGGCGCTCGGGGTGACGATCCACCAGCTGCTGACGGGCGGCCTGTACCCGTTCCCCGGGGCCGGCCCGCGCGCCCGCGCCGCCGCCGCGCAGGCGTACGCCGACGGGCGCGCGCCGCTGCGGCTGGCCGACGAGCTGCCGCCGGAGTGGCGCCCGATCGTCGCCGACTGCCTCGCGCCCGACCACGCGTCGCGGCTGCCGCACACGGCGGCGTCGATCCTCGCGCGCATCCCGGCGCGAGCGCGCGCCCGCCGGCGTCGCTGGCCGGCGCTGGCCGCCGCCGGCGCGGCCGCGGCGGCGGTCGTCGGCGTGGCGCTCGCGTTGACCGTGAACGGCCCCGATGACGCCCGCGGGGCGCCGGTGACCGTCTTCAACGCCGAGGTGGCCTGCCGGAACTCGCCGAGCGACGACTGCCGCCTCGGGCTCGCGGGCGATCCGTACGCCAAGTACGCGCCCGCGAACGTCGTCGGCCGTGTCCGCCACGGCGACCGGCTGGTCGCCGACTGCTACGTCAGCGGCGCGACGACGGTCACGGCCGAGGACGGGCGCAGCAGCGACCGCTGGTATCGCGTGCGCACGCGAGCGCGGCGAGGCGTGGCTGCCCGCGGTCCGGCTCGCGCCGACCGCGCCGCCCGGCGGTCGCCCGCTGTGAGGAGTGATCCGGGCCGCCGCCGCTGCGGTCAGAGCGCGGCGCCGCGGGCGTCGCAGGGCATCGGCGTGGAGTCGCCGACGGCCCGGCGTTCCTGCTCGAGCAGCACCAGCGTCCGCTCCATCGCGGCCGGGCGGAGGCTGCCGAGTCCGGCTCGGTAGGGGTTGTCGAGGAAGCGGATCACCAGCAGTGTCGACGGTCATCACGACGACGACGGTGCCGATCAGCACGGCCTGCACGAACGCGCGCTCCCCGCTGTCGGCGAACAACAACATGAAGCCGACGATCATCGCGGCGGTGACGTAGAGGACGAGCCAGAGCGGCACCGGGATGACGCCGGTCGCGCCATGGATTCTCGCGCTGCGGGCGGTCTCGCGGTCGAGGCGCTGGTCGAGCCACTTCGAGTAGGCGGCCTGCTCGGACGCCGTGCGTGGATCGACGGCTCGCAGAGTGCGCAGCAGGGCAACGCCCCACGGGTTCATCGCGTCGGTCTGGGTACCGTCCTGCATCCGCGGCCACTCCTGATGGACGACGGAGCGGCCGTAGCACGATGAGCTCCGCGGCGAGGCGGCGGCCGGTCACGGGCGGAAGGAGATGCGCCACCTCGTACTGCTGCGCGACGGTCAGCGCCTCGGTTCCGGCACCTGTGCGGGCCTCGTCGTAGCTCGTGAACGCGAGCACGACGACGAGGCCGAGGAGCACGGCGAAGCCGGTGGCCAGCACGCCGAAGACGCCCGCGGCCCGGTCACCGTCGTTGAAGTAGCTGCCGTCCGGAGCGTTTCGACGGACGAGCAGCAGTGCCGTGATCGCCAGGCTCGCCGACGCGACGACGACGACGAGCGCTACAGCGACGTTCATCCGGACGGTCCGGGTGGGATCGCCACGAGCGGAGTGTGATCGGGCGGGACGGGAGCGGCATCACTCACATCGGATGAGACGACGCCGGTGCCGGCCGGGGAGTCTTCGGCCCCTTGGGACACGGCCACGTGCACGCGCCGCACGCCCTCACGGAAGGTCGCGAGGCACCACCTGATCGCGCCGAGCGCCGCCTCGAGCTCGGGGCCGTGCTCCTGCTCGCGCTCACGACGCTGGTGACGGCATGGTGCGGATACCAGGCAGCGCGCTGGTCTGGAGAGCAGTCGGACAATTTCGCGCGCGCGTCTGCCACCCGCATCAAAGCTCAGCAGGCGGCGACGCGGGCGGGGCAACTCCGGATCGACGATCTCCTGTACTTCGACGGCTGGCTCGACGCTCGCCAAGCCGGGGACAGGAGCCTGGAGTCGATCTACCGCCGCCGGTTCCGTCCAGAGTTCGTGCCGGCCTTCCGCGCCTGGCTCGAGCAGCGGCCGTTCACCAACCCGCGCGCGATCTCAGGACCGCTCTACATGCCCGAGTACCGTTCCCGCGATCTCGCGCTGAGCGCGAAGCTCGACGCCGCCGCCGACGACGCTCTACCAGGACGGGAGCGCGGCCAAGCGCAACGGCGACCGCTACGTCCTTGCGACCGTGTTCTTCGCCGCAGTGCTGTTCTTCGCGGGCATCTCGCTGCGCCTGGATTGGCGGCCGCTGCGGATCGGAGTCCTTGGCTTCGCGCTCGCTCTGCTCGTGGGCGGGCTCGGCTTCGTCCTCACGCTGCCGGTCGTGTGACCGGGCCCGGACGGGTAGTGCCTCAGGTCGCCGACACGTGCTCGAAGTGCCCGCCTCGGAATGCGTCGACGAACAGCTCGTGGTCGCGCCGCGCGCGTTGCGCGTACTCGCTCCCGAAGTCGATGACGTCCTCGACGAACGCGTCCTGCTCGCCGTTGAGCACGGTGGCGATCGCCTCCTCGGTGGAGAACTCGACGAGGCCTTCGTCGCTGTCGGAGTCCGAGATGCAATGGATCTTCGCGGTGGCGCGGCCGAGGTCGGCAACAACGGGGCGGATCTCGTCAGGCTCGGTTATCTCCGACCAATCGAGGTCGGCTTCGTAGGGGGAGAGGTCAGCGACGACGTAGCCGACGCCGTCGATCGTCGTGTAACCGAGCAGCGGGTCAGTGTGCTGTTGCAGTGCGCGCTGGCTGATGACGGTGCGCTGGCCCTCGTGCTCGAAATGCTCGCGGATGCGACGGTCGGTGACGATCCGGCTCGCAGCCGGGACGTTTCCCTGCTTCATCGTCAGGATCACGTCGTTCTCGTGCGCCTGATCGCGGCCCTCGATGAGCACGTTGTACGCGGCCAGTCCGGCGCTCCCGATTCCGAAGCCTGACCTGCCGACGACGTCCTTCACGTCGTAGTAGATCTCACGCCGCTCGCGCTTGCTGGGCGGAATCGTCGCAAGATAGGAGCGGAATGCCTCCATCACGCGCGTGCGCTCGTCGTCGTCGAGCTCGCGCGCCGCGCCAGAGCGTCGCAGCCGGCGCTCGTCGCCGTTCAGCTCAGTCAGGCCTTCCAGCAGCGCGATGCGAGTCGCGCGGCGCGCGGCGCGCAGCACGTCGAGGATGTGCCCCTCGGCATTGTCCAGGTGCAGCCCGTACGCCGAGTCGTGCTCTTCCTCGACGTACACGTGCACCCGCTCCACGTAGGCCCGCAGGTAGACGGCTGCGAGCTCGCGCACGGCATCCTCGGGGAGCGCCTTCTGCCAGCCCATCAGCGCGAGGCTCGCGACGAACCGGCGAAGGTCCCATGAGAAGTGGCCCACGTAGGCTTCGTCGAAGTCGTTGACGTCGAATGTCAGCACGCCTTCGGCGTTCATGTACGTGCCGAAGTTCTCCGCATGCAGATCGCCGTGAATCCAGACGCGGCTCGTGCGCTCGTCCGCCCAGCGGTCCTCGAGCTCGCGCATGTCGGCATAGAAGACGCAGGCGCTCCCGCGATAGAACGCGAACGGGTCGGCCGCCATCTTGCGGAACTTGGTCCGAAAGGCCTCGGCGTCCGCCTTCATCAGGGGCTCGAACGCCTCGGTGAGCGTCGTGAGGATCAGCTCGGTTCGCTCGTCGGAATTCTCCATGCTCATGCTCGGTCGGCAGGATCGCAAGCGGCCAGCGTGCGGGCAGTCGCGACGACCTCTGCGACGAGGATCGCGAGATGCTCCGAGCCTGTGTCCGGGTGCAGGATGCAGGCGCGTAGCGTCTCGCGGCCGTCGAGGACGGTGCCGGTGACGAAGGCGCGCCCGCGCGCCTGAACCGCCTCGGGCAGCGCGCGGTTGACGGTCTCCAGCCGGGACTGCGGGCAGCCCGCGGGGCGCGCGCGGAAGGCGACGATCGAGGTCTCGGGCGCAGCGGCCAGCTCCAGCTCGGGCTCGCTCTCGACCAGCGCCGCCAGCTCGCGTGCGAGCGCGTTCGCGCGCGCAACCTGGGCGACGATGCCGGCGCGGCCGCGCGCGGCGATGGTCGCCCACGTCTTGAGCGCGCGGAACGGTCTCGTCTGCTCGAACCCGTACTCGGCGAACGTGCCGACCGGGGCGCCGGTGTCCTGGCGCAGGTAGGGCGGGATGAGGCTGAACGCGTCGCGCAGGTCGTCGCCGCGCCGTACGAGCGCGCAGCCGGCATCGACCGGAACGCCGAGCCACTTGTGCGGGTCGAGGGTCAGCGAGTCGGCCCGCTCCATGCCGCGGAAGCGGGCCGCGATCGCCGGGTCGAGCACGCCGAATGCGCCATAGGCGCCGTCGACGTGGAACCAGAGCCCCTCCGCGGTCGCGACGTCGGCGAGCGCGTCGAGCGGATCGATCACGCCGGCGTTGACGGTGCCGGCCGAGCCGACGAGCAGCGCCGGCTGGGCGCCGCTCGCGCGATCCGCGGCGATCAGGGCCCGCAGCGCATCCGTGTCGAGCCGGCCCCCGTCCAGCGGCACTTCGCGCATCGCCCCGCTGCCGAGGCCGAGCAGCTCCAGGGCGCGCCGCACGCAGCTGTGGGCCTCGGCCGGCACGTAGGCCACGAGCGGCGGGGCGCCGGCGAGGCCGTCGCGCCGCACGTCGTGGCCGACAGCCGCCAGCGCACGGCCGCGAGCGCCCGCGAGGCAGACGATCGTCGCGGCGGACGCGCCGCTCGTGAGCAGGCCGGCGCCCGGCGCGTGCGGAAAGCCGACGAGCTCGGCCAGCCAGCGCACCACTGTGCGCTCGAGGTGGACATCGGCGTGGTCTCCGGCGACGACGCTCGGGTTCATCGCGGCCGCCGCCAGCGAAGCCACGACGCCGGCGGCCGAGGGCGGCGGGTTGACCCACCCGAAGAACGCCGGGTGGCCGTTGCCCATCGGCATGGGGCAGGACGTCGCTCAACGCCGTCGCGACCAGGTCGTCGAGCGTGCTCGCGCTGCTCGGGCAGTGGCAGGTCGAGAAGCCGCTCGCGCAGGTCGTCGGGGAGCGGCTGCCACACGGGGCGCGACGGCAACGCGGCGAGGTGGTCGGCGACGCCGTCCACGAGCGCGTGCGCGGCGCGGCGAAATGCCTGTTCGCTCACGGCGCAAGCATAGGTACGCTTGCGCCGTGGCTCAGGACGACGCGCGAGCCCATGCTCCTTCGGCGATCGCTCGTCGACAGCGCGGAAGAGGCGCTGCGAAACTGGCTCGCGTCGGGCCGCCACCGGCTCGGCGACCGGCTTCCGCCGGAGAACGCTCTCGCGTCGATGCTCGGGATCTCGCGCGGGACCCTGCGGACGGCTCTGCGGCGCCTCGAGGAGACCGGCGAGATCGTGCGCCGCCAGGGCAGCGGCACGTTCGTCGGCGAGGTCGGGCGGCCGGCCGGCTTCCGCGAAGGTCTCGAGCGGCTGGAGTCCTACTCGTCGCTGGCCCGCCGGCGTGGCGTGAAGCTCGGCGCGCAGGACCTCAAGATCGAGACGGTCGCGCTCGACCGCGATCTGGCCGAGCGCCTGGGCGTCGAACCCGGCGCGACCGCGACGCGCGTCGAGCGCGTGGTCGTCGCCGACGGCCGGCCGCTCGCGCTGATGGTCGACACCGTTCACCCGGACGCTCCGCTCCCCTCCGAGGCTCGGCTGCGCCGAGCGATCAGCCGCGGGGAGATGGTCCTCGACGTGCTGCTCGCGGAGGGTGTGCCGATCGCCTACTCGATGACGTCGATCGCCGCTCGCCTGATCGGGCCGGAGGACGCCGAGGGGGCGTCGCTCGGTGTCCGGCAGCGCCACGGCCGTCCTGCAGCTCGAGGAGCTCTGCCACACGACCTCCGGTGATGTGACCCATCACTCGAGCGACCTCTTCGCGCCGGGCGGACTCGAGCCGCGCGTCGTCCGGTGGCTGGAGGCGCGGCGGCCCGTCCAGATCGGCCACACCGCCGGACAGCCGCCGCGCGGCGCAGCCGCGCCGCACAGGCGGCCGGCTCAGCTCCAGGGGTAGGGGCTGTGCGAGACCGGGTGCAGGTCGCCGGTCGCGAACCGGTCGTAGCGGAACGGATGCAGGAGCGACGAGTGCGCGCCCGTCAGGACGTCGGCGACCTCACGGCCGACGGCGATCATCTTGTAGCCGTGGTTCGAGTCCGCCACGACGAAGACGTTCGGGCGCATGTAGTCGAAGATCGGGAAGTTGTCGGCGGAGAACGCGCCGGCGCCGCCGGATCGCACCTGGCGGTAGAGCGGGCGGCAGCCGGCGAAGCGCTCGAGGCAGTGCGAGAGGGCGGCGCACCACTGGTCCGCGAAGCCGGGGTCGACGCTGCCCGTGGGGTACGGGTCGACCTGGAACTCGGGCCCGATGCGCAGCGGCGCCGCGCCGCCCTGCACCGACGATCGGTCGGGCTTGACGTAGATGCCCCACGGCTCGTCGGTGATGAGCCGGCCCTCGTCATCGTGCAGCGGTGCGTCGGAGTCGACGTGGAGCACCGGCGAGGGGTCCCCCGCGGCCGTCACGAACGTCGCGGGGTCGACCTCGATCTCACCCTCCTGCAGGTACCAGTAGGTCCACATCGGGCGGTCGCGCGCGACCGAGCCGTCGGGTTCGTGCACGTCGAGCGTCGCGGGAAGGTCGAGCAGCCCCCAGAGCTCGCCGATCCAGGGGCCGACCGCGACGACGACCTGGTCGACGGCGATCTCGCCCGCGGTCGTCGAGACCGCCGTCACGGCCCCGCTCCCGTCGAGCTGGAAGCCCGTGACGGCGACGCCTTCGGCGATGCGCGCGCCCGCGTCGCGCGCCAGGCCGGCGAGCCCCTGCATCGACTCCTGGTTGAACGCGAACCCGCCGCGATGCTCGTGCAGGCAGACCTCGAGCCCGGGCGCCCGCCAGTCGGGTAGAGCGTTCGCATGTGGTCGAAGACCGCTCGCTCGGCCGACGACCAGCTCTGAGCTGTAGCCGATGCGCTCCTGGCGCTCGGCGACCGCCACGAGGTCCGCTTCCTGGGCTGCGGGGCCGAGCGCGATGTACCCGGAGCCGTGGTAGTGCAGCGTCTCGGGCTCGGACTCCCAGATCTCCACGCAGGCGGCCATCAGCTCCTGCATCGCGGGCTGGAAGTAGTTGTTGCGCACGACCCCGCACGCGATGCCCGATGCGCCGGCCCCCACCGCGGTCTTGTCGACGACGAGCACGTCCTCCCCGCGTCGTGCGAGGTGCCACGCGGTGGAGAGGCCGTGGACGCCGGCGCCGATGACGAGGTAGGGGACCGAGCTCGGAAGTGGAGGTATCATCGCGCGGTTTGCGCACTGTACAGCGCTCTCCGGCTCTGTACCAATTCGCTCAAATGCCCGGTATAGTCGCGCCACTTGGGGACCCCGGGAGCGAGGGAAGGAGCCAGCTGATGGAAGGCGACGGCAACGGCAGCATCGCGCTCGAGCCGACGCCCTCGTTCGGCGGAACCGTGAGCACGGTCTGCGCGAGCCCGCGGATCGCGCCCGCGCCGGCGACGCTCGAGGAGGCCCGCAACCAGCCCGGCCGCCGCGAGCGCATCGAGGCGCTGACGCAGCGGATCGAGTCCGAGGGCATCAAGTACGTCTTCTTCCAGCAGGTGTCGGTGACCGGCCGGATCATGGGCAAGGGCGTCGTGTCCTCGTTCTTCCCGCAGGTCGCCCAGCGCGGCTACCAGCTCGTCTACGGCGCCACGGCCAACCTGTTCACCGACCGCTACGGCAACTACATCGGCTTCGGGCCCGAGGAGTCCGAGCTGGCGGCCGTCGCCGACCTCGACACCTTCCGGGTGCTGCCCTGGGACAAGCGGGTCGCGCGCGTGTTCTGCGACTGCTACGACACGGAGACCGGGGAGCTGCTCGACGCCGACCCGCGGCAGAACCTCAAGCAGATCGCGCACGAGTTCGAGCAGGAGCTCGGCTACCAGTTCCTGATCGGCATCGAGCCCGAGATGATGTGGCTGCGCAAGCCCGAGGACGGCGCCGAGCCCGAGGGCGTGACCAAGCCGTACTGCTACCACATCCACCAGTTCGAGGAGCTCCGTCCGGTGCTCATGGACGTGGTCGAGTACGGGCAGGCGCTCGGCCTCGACATGAGCTACGGCGACCACGAGGACGCGCCCGGCCAGCTCGAGCTGAACTTCCGCTTCGACCGCCCGCTCCGGACCGCGGACAACATCTCCACCTACCGCCAGGTCTGCGCGGCGGTGGCGCGCAAGCACGGGCTGCTCGCGAGCTTCATGCCGAAGCCGTTCACGGGCGTCTCGGCCAACGGGCACCACCACCACTTCACCCTGATGGACGACGACGGCAACAACGTCTTCCACGACCCGTCGGGCCCGGCTCAGCTGTCCGACCTCGCCCGCCACTTCCTCGGCGGCATGCTCGACCACTTCCCGGCGCTGATGTGCGTCGGCAACCCGACGGTCAACTCGTACTGCCGCATGTGGGACACCGGCTTCTGGGCCCCGATCTACAAGAACTGGGGCTGGCAGAACCGCACGACGACGGTGCGCGTCGCGGCCGGCGGGCGCTTCGAGTACCGCGGCGTCGACTCGTCCTGCAACCCGTACCTGACGATCGCGACGCTGCTGCGCGCGGGCCTCGACGGCGTCCGCCGCGAGGTCGACCCGGGACCGCCGCAGCAGGGCAACACCTACGACCTGCTGCAGGAGGGCGCCGACATCGAGAAGGTGCCGGACTCGCTGGGCGCGGCGCTCGAGGCGCTCGCCGCCGACGAGGTCATCCGCAGCGCGATGCCCGGCCGGCTCTACAAGGTGTTCAACCACTACAAGCGCGACGAGTGGGAGCGCTACCTGGCCGCCGTCACCGACTGGGAGCGCGACGAGTACCTGGAGGTGCTGCCCTAGATGTGCGGGATCGCCGGTCTCATCTACAAGAACGGCCGCGACACGATCGGCCCGGACATGACGCGGATGCTGCAGTCGATGAAGCACCGCGGCCCGGACTCGACCGGCTACGCGCTCTACCGGCCGCCCGCGGACGACTACGTCATGCACGTCAAGCTCGCCGACGCCAACACGCCGCGCGACTTCGAGTTCGCGGACCGGCTGCGGCGCAACCGCGCCGAGGTCGAGCGGCGGCTGCGGGCGGCCGGCGCGCGGATCTCCGAGAGCCGCGACGCCACCGAGTACGCGTTCACGGTCATCTTCGAGTACGACGGCGAGCTCAAGGAGCTCGCCGACCGCGTCGAGGACGTCCCCGGCGCCGAGGTGCTCTCGCTCGGGCACGCGCTCGAGATCGTCAAGGACCTCGGCGACGCCGAGACCGTGGCGTCCGACTACCGGCTCGACGGCTTCGCGGGCACGCACGCGATCGGCCACTGCCGGATGGCGACCGAGTCCGACGTCGACATCTCGGGCGCGCACCCCTACTGGGCGTATCCGTTCTCCGACATCGCCGTCGTCCACAACGGCCAGCTCACCAACTACCACCAGTGGAAGCGCCGGCTGGAGCGCAGCGGCCACCGCTTCCAGTCCGAGTGCGACTCCGAGATCATCGCCGTCTACCTGGCCGAGCGCATGAACGACGGGGCCTCGCTCGAGGACGCCATGCGCCAGAGCCTGGACGAGCTCGACGGCGTCTTCACCTACCTGTGCGTCACCGAGAACGCGCTCGGGATGGCCAAGGACGAGCTGGCCGCGAAGCCGCTCGTGCTCTACGAGTCCGACGAGCTCGTCGCGCTCGCGTCCGAGGAGATCGCGATCCGCGCGGTGATCGACCGCGAGATCGAGACCTACGACCCGTACGAGGGCGAGGTGATGGTGTGGCATCGCTGACACTACGACGCGCGCGGCCTGGTCGAGCTCGACGACACCGTCCCGCGCATCTCGGAGATCGCCGACGGCCGCGCCACGTTCGACGCCAAGGACCTGACGACGCGCAAGATCAACTCGGAGCTGCGCTGGCTGCTCTACGAGGAGGGCATCCTCGACGTCACGATCCTCAACCCGGGCGCGCGCCACTCGCTCGCCGTCGGCATCCTCACGCGCTGCCGGATCACCATCGAGGGCAGCCTCGGCTACTTCGGGCTCGGCGTCAACGACGGGCCGGAGGTGCACGTGAAGGGCCGCGTCGGCTGGTCGGTGTGCGAGAACATGATGTCCGGCGTCGTGGTCATCGACGGCAACGCCGGCTCGCTGACCGGCGCCGCGATCCGCGGCGGCGACCTCGTGGTCCACGGCCAGGTCGGCGCCCGCACGGGGATCGACCAGAAGGGCGGCACGATCATCACGCTCGGCAACGCCGGCTCGATGACCGCGTTCATGATGCAGCGCGGGCGCCAGATCATCTGCGGCGACGTCGGCCCCGGCCTCGGCGACTCGATGTACGACGGCACGCTCTACGTCGGCGGCAAGGTCAAGTCGCTCGGCATCGACTGCGTGCCCGGCGAGTGGACCGAGGCCGACACCGAGTTCGTCGAGCGCAAGTTCCGCATCTACGGGCTCGGCGCGCCGCCCGAGCTGCAGAAGTTCGTGTGCGGCAAGAAGCTCTACAACTACGACACCCTCGAGCCGTCCGAGAGAAAGCTGGTGCTCTGATGGCTCTCGGTCACAGTCGCATCTTCACCCCGGAGGTCATCGACGACATCCACGTGAAGTCCGAGCTCGGCCGCTACCGGATGCGCGGCTTCTCGATGTTCAAGCCGATCCCGCACTGGGACGAGCTGATGTTCCTGCCCGGCACGCTGACCCGGTTCGTGATCGAGGGCTACCGCGAGCGCTGCGACACGAAGACGATCCTCGGCGCGCGCTTCGCCAAGAAGCCGCTCGAGCTCGACATCCCGGTCTACATCACGGGCATGAGCTTCGGCGCGCTCTCGCTCGAGGCCAAGATGGCGCTGGCCAAGGGCGCGTCGATGGCCGGCACGGCGACCTGCTCGGGCGAGGGCGGGATGATCCCGCCCGAGCGCGACCTCTCGACCAAGTGGTACTACCAGGTCATCCAGAGCCGGTACGGGTTCAACCCGCACCACCTGATGCTGGCCGACGGCGTCGAGTTCTTCATCGGCCAGGGCTGCAAGGTCGGCCTCGGCGGCCACCTGATGGGCCAGAAGGTCACCGAGCAGGTGGCCGAGATGCGCTCGCTGCCGGCCGGCATCGACCAGCGCTCGCCGGCCCGCCACCCCGACTGGCTCGGCCCCGACGACCTGTCGCTGAAGGTCCAGGAGGTCCGCGAGGCGACCAACTACCAGGTCCCGATCCAGCTCAAGCTCGGCGCCGCCCGCGTCTACGACGACGTGCGCATGGCCGCCAAGTGCGGGCCCGACATCATCTACCTCGACGGCGCCGAGGGCGGCACCGGCGCCGGCCCGCACGTCGCCGCCGAGGAGACCGGCATCCCGCTGATGGCGGCGATCCCCGAGGCGCGCCGCGCGCTCGAGGACGTCGGCCTCGTCGACGAGATCGACCTCGTGGTGGCCGGCGGCATCCGCAACGGCGGCGACGTCGCCAAGTGCATCGCGCTCGGCGCCAAGGCCGTCGCGATCGGCCACTCGGCGCTGATGGCGCTCAACTGCAACAAGGAGATCCCCGGGGTCACCGACTACGAGGGCACCGTCGGCGTGCCCGCCGGCAAGTGCTACCACTGCCACACCGGTCGCTGCCCGGTCGGGATCACCACCCAGGACCCCGAGCTGCGCAAGCGCCTGCACGTCGAAGAGGCGGCCGAGCGCGTCTACAACTTCCTCCACACGCTGACGCTCGAGGTCCAGATGCTCGCGCGCGCGTGCGGGAAGACGATCGTCCACTCGCTCGAGCCCGAGGACCTGTGCGCGCTGACCGTCGAGGCCGCCGCGATGGCGCGCGTGCCGCTGGCGGGCACCGACTACATCCCGGGCGTGACCGAGGAGCGCGCGCTGGAGCGGATCGAGCGCATGCTCGAGCGCCACCTGACGAACCCGATCGACTACCTGCCCGCGGAGGTCGAGTCATGAGCTCCGTGCGCGAGCCCGAGAAGATCCGCAGCATCGACGCCGAGTACCTGTCGGGCCGGCGCTTCAGCTACCAGGAGTGGATCGAGGAGCTCGACGACGTCGACCTGCTGGCCGCCACGCCGGGCGAGGACATCAACTGGCTCGAGGACGTCACGCTGCTCGAGGAGGAGGGCGTGCCGGCCGTCTTCGACCGCTACTCGAACTCGTTCATCAAGATCTACTTCGCGATCCCCGAGGGGCGCGAGGACGAGATCGCCCGCAAGGTGCTGATCAAGCACCTGCAGTCGGGCAACTCCTACGGCATCGCGCTGAAGGCGGCGCACGCCAAGTTCCCCCAGCCCGAGCTCGGCCCGTGGGTCGAGGGCTCGCGCACCGTCGGCGCCGACTGGAAGGCGCCGGTGCTCGAGGGCTGGGAGCCTCCGGCACACTAGGAGGCCCATGGCCGGGCCTCCGATCACGATCACCTGCGAGTGCGGCGCCCGCCACGACCTCGCCTACGGCGAGCGCTGGACGTGCGAGCAGTGCGGGCGCAGCTACGACTCGAACCGGATCCCGGCCGAGGAGTACGACCAGATCCGCAAGCTGCAGCTGCGCTACCGCGTGCTGCCCGTGGCCGTCGGCCTGGTCGTCCTCGCGCTGGCGATGCTGTTCACGCTGACCGGCAACGTGTTCAGCGTGTTCTTCCTGCTGCCCGTCGGGCCTGATCGTGTGGTTCGTGTTCCTGCGCCCGGTCCACCGCAAGCGCTACCGCGCGGCGATCGCGAAGCTCCCGCGCTGGGACCTGCGGGCGGAGTAGCGACGCGCTCAGGCCGGCACCGGCTCCGCCGCGCAGCTCCTTGTTCGCGGCCTCCTCCTCGGGCGTCTGCGGGATCTGCTCGCGCAGGTGCAGCGGCTGCTTGTCCTGCACCACGCGCCGCCACGCCCACAGGACGATCGCCGCGACGAGCACGAGCAGGCCGGTGCGGGTCTTGTCCCAGCCGTAGCCGTAGCCCTCGATGCCGAGGAAGCCGCCGGAGTAGATGAAGCCGCCGGCGATCAGGAACACGAGGTTGATGAACGCCAGCACGGCGGCGATCGGGACCCAGTAGTTCGGGAGCCGGATCGGCCGCGGCCAGTTGGGCCGGTCGCGGCGCAGGAGCACGAAGCCGGCGAGCGCCGTGACGGTCGCGAACACGTAGCCGACGTTCGAGACCGCGAGGATCTCGAGCACGCCCGCGAGGTAGGTGATGAGCAGGATGTTGAGCAGCGCGTCGATCGTCATCGCGCGCGCGGGCACGTGGTGGCGGTTGAGCGTCCCGAGCTGCTTGATCGTCATCCCGTCCTTGGCGATGCCGTAGAGCGCTCTCGAGCCGTCCATCGTCGCCGTGTTCATCGACAGCACGAGGCCGCCGACGATGCAGAGGATCATCACGTCCGAGAGCGTGCTGCCGACGAGGATGTCGAACGCCTGCCGTAGAAGCTGAGGTCGGCGACGCCGGCGGTGACCTGCTCCGTGTTGAGCACGCCGCCGAGGCCGAGCGGGACGAAGGCGTAGACCGCGGTGCAGAACAGCGCCGACACGCGCAGCGCCTTGGCGGTGTCGCGCTCGGTGTCGTGGAACTCGGGGGCGAAGGTCGCCACCACCTCGATCCCGTACGCCGACCAGCACATGAAGTACAGCCACGTCAGAGCGAGCGCCAGCCCGCCGCCCTCGCTGATCCCCCAGGTGAAGTTCGCGCTGTTCCAGTCGCCCGTCAGGTACGGGAAGACCATCAGCACGAAGCACGGGATGCAGAGCAGCGCGCCGGTCATGTAGCCGAACCAGACGGCCGGCCGGACGCCGAAGACGTTGATCGCCCAGACGAGGATGATCAGGCCCATGCCGATGACGATCGGCAGCGAGAAGTCGAAGCCCGCGCCGGTGCTCGTCCAGTCGCTGCCGGAGAACCACTGCGACTGGATCAGCGCGCCGGCCACGAACCCGTTGATCGACAGCACGACCGACCAGCCGATCCAGTAGCCGAACGTCGACAGCGGGCCGATCACCGTCAGGTACTTGCGCCAGGCCTCGTGCGCGTAGAGGGCGATGCCGCCCGACTTGGACGGGAACATCGCCGCCAGCTCGGCGTGGATGTTGTTCTGCAGCGAGCCGAGGATGATCGAGATCGTCCACAGCACGAAGGCGCCCGCCGTGCCCAGAGCGCCGATCGAGCCGCCCAGCGCGGCGATCAGGAACCCCGGATTGGCAAGCGCGACGACGAAGCCGTCCCACCACGTCATCGCCTTGAGAAGCTGCCGCTCCTCAACCTGGGCAGACGCCATTGATTCCCTCCGTCCTCGGCCCCGAGTGGACGAATTCGCCCACTCTTCGGTGCGTTTGTACCAATTGTTTCGGACGGGTGTCAACCGCAGGACGATGGACAGGCGCCGCCCGACGCGGTAGAACCACCGGTGACGGGTTTGGTCCTATTTGTCCACACCCGGCGAGGGTCCATCGAACGTGCTGGAGGACTGGTTGCATGGCTGACAAGCGCTGGGGAGGCGAGCTCTACTTCGGCCTCGGCTACGACTGGGACCCCGACTGGGTGCTGAACGACCGCCAGCGCGAGCTGCGCGACCTCCTGATCGAGCTGTGCGAGAAGGAGCTGCGCGCGAACGCCAAGACGTCCGACGACAACCTCGAGTTCCCGCGGCGCAACCTCGAGCTGCTCGGCGAGCACGGCTTCCTCGCGCTCACCGTGCCGGAGGAGTACGGCGGGCTCGGGCAGGACCACGTCGCCTACGCGATGACGTGCGAGACGATCGCGCGCTACGGCTGCGCCTCGACGGCCATGTGCTACGTGATGCACATCGGCGCGGTGCAGGCGATCATGCTGCGCCCGACCGAGGCGCTGATCGACAAGTACATCCGCCCGCTCAACAGCGGCAAGATCGGCACGCTCTCGTACTCGGACCCCGAGACCGGCTCGCACTTCTGGTATCCGATCTCCTCCGGCGCCGAGCGCTCCAACGGCGGCTACAAGGTGCGCAAGAAGGCGTCGTGGACGACGTCGGGCGGCTTCGCCGACTTCTACGTCGTGCAGACGACGAGCCCGGACTTCTCCGGCTACGACGACCTGTCGGTGTTCGTGATCGACGGCGAGCAGGCGGAGGCCAAGCCGTCGTCGTGGGACGCGCTCGGGCTGCGCGGCAACCAGTCCGGCCCGCTCGAGGTGCCGGACGTCCAGGTGCCGGCCGAGAACCTCGTCGGCCCGATCGGCGACGGCGCGGCGTCCAACGACGAGTCCGTCGACCCGTGGTTCCTGATCGGCTCCTCGTCGGTCTGGAACGGCCTCGCGATGGGGGCGATCGACATCGGCAAGCGCCAGACGACGCGCAAGAAGCACGTCGACGTCGGCCTGCGGGTCGCCGACTACCCGACGATCCAGGACTACGTCGGCGAGGCGGTGATGGACACCAACGCCTGCCGCATCTTCACGTACTCGGTCGCGCAGGCGATGGACTCGGAGACCGACAACAACACCAAGACGCTCGCGCCGGGCGAGTTCGCGCGCGCGAACTTCCTGCACTGGGCGTGGCAGATCAAGTTCGAGGCCGCCAAGAACACGGCGCACGTGGTCGACAAGATGCTGCACGCCTGCGGCGGCACCGGCTACAAGCGCGACATGGAGCTCGAGCGCTACCTGCGCGACGCCAAGGCCGGCTGGGTGATGGGCCCGACCAACGAGGTGCTGCGGCAGTTCGTCGGCAAGGCCGTCCTGCTCGGCTTCGACGCGCTCGACTACTGGAACCAGACCTACAACCGGCGCGCGGTCGAGAACGAGGTCAAGAAGCTCGACGCGGCCGGCAAGCGCGACCTCGCCGAGCAGCTGATCGCCCAGGCCGCCGACGAGGAGGCGAAGGCGCCCGCGAGCGCCTAGGTATGGCCGTCGAGACGCTGCAGGTCCCCGGGCTCAAGGCGCCCGATCCGGCCTGGGAGCTGTGGTGGGTCCGCGCCGGCGGCGAGACCGTGGTGCGCCTGCACGGCGACGACCGCGTGACGGTGCGCGACCCGGACGGCGGCCAGCCGGCGGAGCTGACGGTCCTGGCCGCCGACGGGCGCGAGGACCCGGGCGCGCTCGGCATCGCGCACGACGCCGACGCGACCGGCGGACCGGCGCTGCCTGCGGCTGTTCGGGCCCGACTCGCCGCCCGGCGCCTCGCAGGCGTTCCTGGCCGAGCGCGAGGCCACGCTGGTGGTCGGCGCGCCGGCGGGCCGGATCGTCGACGGAGACCCGCCGGCCTCGGACCTCGTCGTCGAGGTGCGGCGGGCGACGCCGCGGCCGCTCGTCGAGGTCGAGCTGCCGGCGCCGCTGGCCGAGCCGCGGCTGGACTTCCGCGTCGACCGCGCCACCGCGCTCGCCTACGAGGTGCGCAAGGGCGAGTACATCCAGGTGCTCGACGTCCAGGGCCGCCAGTGCTCGGACTTCCTCGCCTTCAACGCCGGCAAGCTCCAGCGCGGCCTCGAGCGCGGGCTCGACGCCACCACCACGCGCACGATCATGGGCAACGCGTACCCGATGCCCGGCCTGCACGGGAAGTTCTACGACGTCGACCAGGACCCGCTGGTCGAGGTCGTGCGCGACACCGTCGGCCGCCACGACACGTTCGGGCTCGCCTGCACGTCGAAGTACTACGAGGACGCGGGCTACTTCGGCCACATCAACTGCACCGACAACTTCAACGGCGTGCTCGAGCCCTACCCGATCGCCCCGCGGCGCGGCTGGAACGCGCTCAACTTCTTCTACAACACGAGCTTCGACGCGGACATGATCCTGCTCGCCGACGAGCCGTGGTCGCGCCCCGGCGACTACGTGCTGCTGCGGGCCTCCGACGACCTCGTCTGCGCATCGTCCGCCTGCCCGGACGACATCGACCCCGCCAACGCATGGGAGTGCACCGATGTCCACGTGCGCGTGTATCCCGCCCAGAACCGCTTCTCGATGGCCGTGGCCCACCGCGTGACCGCCGACGCCGAGCCGGAGCTGTCGAAGGAGACGGCGTTCCACCCCCGCACCTCGCAGCTGACGCGCACCTTCGTCGAGTACCGCGGCTACTGGCTGCCGCACTGCTACGACAACGAGGGCGCCGTCAGCGAGTACTACGCCTGCCGCGAGCGCGCCGCCGTGATCGACCTCTCGCCGCTGCGCAAGTGGGAGGTGCTCGGCCCCGACGCCGAGCTGCTGCTGCAGCGCACGTGCACGCGCGACATCCGCCGGCTGGCCGCCGGGCAGGTCGTCTACACGGCGCTCTGCAACGAGACCGGCGGGATGATCGACGACGCCACCGTCTTCCGGCTCGGCGACGACAACTTCCGCTTCGTCGGCGGCGACCCCTACGACGGCGTCTGGCTCAAGGAGCAGGCCGAAGGGCTGCGCGCCTGGGTCAAGCCCTCGACCGACCAGCTGCACAACCTCGCCGTCCAGGGCCCGCGCAGCCGCGAGATCCTCGCCGGCCTGATCTGGACCCCGGCCACGCAGACGGCGTTCGCGGAGCTCAAGTGGTTCCGCTTCTGCGTCGGGCGGATCGGCGACTACGACGGCATCCCCGTCGTCGTCTCGCGCACCGGCTACAGCGGCGAGCTCGGCTACGAGGTCTGGTGCCACCCGTCCGACGGCCCCGCCGTGTGGGACGCGATCTGGGAGGCCGGGCAAGCCTCACGGGATGCTGCCGCTCGGGCTCGACGCGCTCGACATCCTGCGCATCGAGGCGGGCCTGATCTTCGCGGGCTACGAGTTCGACGACCAGGTCGACCCGTTCGAGGCCGGCATCGGCTTCACCGTCGGCCTGGCCACCACCGACGAGGACTTCGTCGGGCGCGCCGCGCTCGAGGAGCGCAAGGCCCATCCGCAGCGCACGCTCGTCGGGCTCGAGCTCGAGGGCAACGAGGTCGCCGGCCACGGCGACGACGTCTACGTCGGCCGCCAGCGCGTCGGCGTGGTCACGAGCGGCTGCCGCAGCCCGTACCGCAAGCGCCCGATCGCGCTCTGCCGGATGGCGATCCAGTACGCCGAGCTGGGCACCGCGGTCGAGATCGGCAAGCTCGACGGGCTGCAGAAGCGCATCCCCGCTACGGTGGTCCGCTTCCCGTTCTACGACCCCGACAAGACCCGGCCTCGCTCGTGAACCCCTCCGAATCGCTGCGCGGCGTCGCGACGCTCACCCAGACCAGCCGCGGGGCGGCGCCGGGCCGGCTGCGCAAGGCGATGGGCCGCTTCGCCACCGGCGTCACGGTCGTCACCACCGCCCAGCGCGACCAGGTGCACGGCATGACGGCCAACGGCGTGATGTCGGTGTCGCTCGACCCGCCGCTGGTCGTCGTCTCGCTCGGCGACTGCAAGATGGACGCGCTGCTGCCGCGGACGCGGCGCTACGGGATCAGCGTGCTCGGGGCCGAGCAGGAGGCGCTCGCGAGCCACTTCGCCGGCCGCCCGGTCGAGGAGGTCGCGCCCGCGTTCACCTGGTGGAAGGAGCTGCCGTTCGTGGAGGGCGCGCTGGCGCACGTCGGCTGCCGCGTCGAGGCGATCCACGAGGCGGGCGACCACCGGCTGTGGGTCGGGCGCGTCGAGTACATGGAGTACCGCGACGGCGACCCGCTGGTGTTCTTCGCCGGCCGGTTCGACCGCCTCTCGCGATGACCCTGATCGGGATCAGCGCCAGCTTCCACGACTTCGGCGACTACGGCGGCCGTCGGCGTGCCGCGGCCGCTCGCCATGGTCGGCGCCGTGCCGGTGATCCTGCCGCGGGCGATGGACGCGCTCGAGGCCACGCTCGACCGCCTCGACGGCGTGGTGCTCGCGCCCGGGCCGCGACATCGAGCCGCGCCGCTACGGGCAGGAGCCCGGCCCGTCGCTGGCCGCGACCGAGCCCGAGCGCGACGCGTTCGAGCTCGAGCTGGTGCCGCGGGTGCTCGAGCGCGGCCTGCCGGTGCTCGGAATGTGCCGCGGCATCCAGGTGCTCAACGTCGCGCTCGGGGGCACGCTCGTGCAGCACCTCGGCGACGACCCGCGCTGGCGCGACCACCCGACCGACCCCGGCTGGAAGGCGTGGAAGACGGTCGAGCACGCGTCGCTGGTGGGGGACCCGCCCCCGCCGCACCCGCGCCACGCGATCGACGTCGCCGAGGGGAGCCTGCTGCGCGCCGCGCTCGGGACGGCGCGCGCCGAGGTCAGCTCGTTCCACCACCAGGCGCTCGACCGCGTGGCCGACGGCCTGCGCGTGACGGCGACGGCCCCGGACGGCCTCGTCGAGGCCGTCGAGCTGGAGGGCGCGCCCGTGCTCGCGGTGCAGTGGGAGCTGCAGGAGGAGTGGCGCGTCGACCCGCGCTTCCTGCGCGTCTTCGAGTGGTTCGCCGCGAGCGCGCGTAGGGGTCTAGTCCTTGCGTGCTTTGTACGTATTTGTCTAGGATCCGGGGCACGCATGTCCTTCCTGCTGTCGTGTCCGAACTGCGGCGTGCGCGAGGTGACCGACTTCTCCTTCGGCGGCGAGGCCATCGGCGCGCCCGCGCGAGCGACCGAGCTGGCGCGAGCTCAACGAGTACAACTACTTCCGCCGCAACGTGGCGGGCGTGCAGCGCGAGTGGTGGTTCCACCGGTCCGGGCTGCCGCAGCTGGTTCGTCGCCGACCGTGACACGCGCACGAACGAGGTGCTGATGACCGCGCTGCCCGCCGACGCACCGCCGCCGGCGTGACGCGCCTCGGACCGCAGCCGGGCGAGCTGATCGACCGCGGCGCGGTGCTCGAGTTCAGCTTCGACGGCAAGCCGGTGCAGGGCTTCGCCGGGGACACGATCGCGCTCCGCGCTCTACGCGGCCGGCCGGCGGACGTTCTCGCGCTCGTTCAAGTACCACCGCCGCCGCGGGCTGCTCGGCGGCGCCGCGGTGAGCGCGGGCACCGACCTGGTGGCCGTCGACGGGCGGCCGGGCGTGCGCGCGAGCACCGAGCCGCTGCGGGCGGGATGAGCGTCGAGCACATGAACGCGAAGCCCGGGGCTCGACTTCGACGTCATGCGCGCCACCGACCTGTTCGGCGGCCCGTTCACGCCGGTCGGCTTCTACTACAAGACGTTCATCCGCCCGCGGCGGCTGTGGCCGCTGTACGAGAAGGTGCTCCGCCACGCCGCCGGGCTCGGGCGGCTGCGCAAGCACCAGGACGAGCGCGAGTGGCGGACCGAGTACCGCCGCCGCCACGCCGACGTGTTCGTGGCCGGCGGCGGCGCCGCCGGGCCTGCGCGCGGCGATCGCCGCCGCCGAGCTGGGCGCCGACGTCGTGCTGGCCGACGAGGGCCCGGTCCCCGGCGGGCGGCTGCTCGACGAGGGCGGCCACGAGCGCGCCGCCGAGCTGGTCGCGCAGGCGCGTGCGCGCGGGCGTCGAGCTGCTCACCGGCGCCGCCGCGCTCGGCTGCTTCGACGGTCTGGTCGCCGTCTGGCAGGGCGACACGCTGCACCAGGTGCGCGCCCGGCAGCTCGTGTTCGCCACCGGCACGATCGAGCAGTCGCTGGTCTTCGCCGACAACGACCGCCCGGGGATCATGCTCTCGGGCGGCGCGCTGGCGCTCGTGGCGCGCTACGCCGTCGCGCCCGGCGAGCGGGCGGTCGTCGTGACCACCTGCGATCGCGGCCTGGCCGCGGCCCGCGACCTGCGCGCCGCCGGAGTCGAGATCGCCGCGGTCGCCGACCTGCGACCGTCGCCGCGCCCGCTCGCCGCCGAGCTGGAGGGTCTCGCCCCTGTTCGCCGGCCACACCGTGGTCGCGGCCAAGGGCGGGCGCGCGCTGAGCGCCGCCGTGCTCGCCCCGCTCGACCGCCACGACGGCGAGCGCAGCGTCGACTGCGACCTGCTCGTCGTCTGCGGCGGCGAGGCGCCGGCCGCCTCGCTCGCGCTGCAGGCCGGGGCGCGGACGCAGCTACGACACGCGGCTGGGGCACTTCGCGCTCGCCGAGCTGCCGCCGGGCGCGTACGCGGCGGGGAGCCTGGCCGGCCACGGAACGGCGGCCGAGGCGTCCGGAGAGCTGGCCGGCCTTGCGGCCGCGCACGGTCTCGGCCTCGGCAACGGCGCGCGTCGCGAGCCCGTGCACGAGGAGCCCGAGCCGGTCGCGGTGCCGCCCGCCGTCAGCGGCGCGGAGCGCGGGCGCTGCTTCGTCGACCTCGACGAGGACGTGACGGTCAAGGACGTACGCCACGCGATCGCCGAGGGCTACGACTCGATGGAGCTGGCCAAGCGCTACACGACGGTCACCATGGGCCCGTCCCAGGGCCGCTTCTCGTCGCTGCCGATGGCGCGGCTGATGGCGCAGGAGACCGGGCTGGCCCTCGAGGACGTCGGGCAGACGACAGCGCGGCCGCCCTGGGTCCCGGTCCCGATGGGCATCCTCGCCGGGCGCCCGATCGAGCCGGCCAAGCGCTCAGCGATCCACGGCTGCCATCGCGACCTCGGCGCGTCGGTGCAGTGGGCGGGCGACTGGCGGCGCGCGTACGACTACGGCGACCCGCAGGGCGAGGCGCTCGCCGTGCACGAGGCCGCCGGGCTGATCGACGTCTCGACGCTCGGGAAGCTGATCGTCTCAGGCACGGAGGCGGGCGCGTTCCTCGACCGCCTCTACCCCAACCGGCTCTCGAACCTCAAGCCCGGGCGGATCCGCTACGGCGTCATGACGAGCGACGCCGGGCGGATCATGGACGACGGCACGATCTGCCGTCTCGACGACGACTCGTTCTACGTCACGACGACGTCGTCGGGCGCCGGCGCGGTGGAGGAGTGGTTCGGCTGGTGGCTGGCCGACTGGGGGATGCAGGTCCATATGACCGACGTCACGCAGGCGCTGTGCGCGGTCAACCTGGCAGGCCCGCGCGCGCGAGAGATCATGGCGGCGGTCACCGAGCTGGACTGCTCGGCCGAGGCGTTCACCTACCTCGACGCGAAGCATGCGCGCGTCGCCGGCGTGCCGTGCCTGATCATGCGGATCGGCTTCGTCGGCGAGGTGGGCTACGAGATCCACTTCCCGGCGGCGCACGGCGAGTACCTCTGGGAGGCGCTGCTCGAGGCCGGCGCCGAGCACGGACTGCGGCCGTTCGGGCTCGAGCCGCAGCGCATCCTGCGCCTGCAGAAGCTGCACATCCTCGTCGGGCAGGACACCGACTCCGAGTCGACGCCGTTCGGCGCCGCCATGCCGTGGATCGTCAAGCTCGACAAGGAGGAGGACTTCATCGGCCGCTGGGCGCTCGAGCGCTACGGGGAGCAGGAGCTCGAGACCGCGCTCGTCGGCTTCACCACGGCCGACGGTCGCGCGCCGACCGAGGGCGCCGCGGTGGTCGGCCCCGACGGGGCCGCGGTCGGCCGCGTCACGTCGTCGCGCTGGTCGCCGCAGCTCCAGCGGGTCATCGGGATGGCGTGGGTGCCCGCCGCGCTGGCCTCCGACGGCGCCGAGATCACGATCTCCGACGGCGACCGGCGCACGGGCGCCGAGGTCGTGACGCGCCCGTTCTACGACCCCGACGGCGAGGTGCTGCGCTCGTGAGCTTCGAGTTCCTTTCCGTCGACGCGGCGCAGCCCGAGGGCGGGCGCACGCCGCTCGCGCGCAGCCCGATGGAGCGCGTCGCGCGGGCGGCCGGCGCACGCTTCCAGGAGCGCGACGGCTGGAACGTCGCGGTCGCAGACGAGGCGGGCAGATGCTCCTGGACCGATCTCTCGCACCTCGGCAAGCTCGAGCTGCATGGATCGCCGGCGGCGCTCGGCATCGCGCTCGAGCTGGGGACGGCCATGCGAGACGGCGAGACGTGGTGGTGCCCGGTCACGCGCGGGCGTACGCTGGCGATCTGCCCGTCCGGCGAGACCGCGGCGTTGCGCGCGCGGCTCGAGGAGGCCGCGGGGACCGCGGCCGTCGTCGAGGTCACGACGGCGTACGCGGCACTGGCGATCTCAGGGCCGCGCGCGCGCGAGGTCTTCGCCCGCTTCTGCGCGATCGACCTGCGCCCCGCGGTGATGCCGGTCGGCGCCTTCCGCCCCGGCTCCGTGGCCCGCACGCCGGGCATGGTCCTGCGCGAGGCCGAGGACCGCTACCTGATGCTGTTCGGCGCGGCCCTCGGCGAGTACATGTGGACCGTGGTGGCCGACGCCGCGGAGGGCGCCGATGCGTGACCTGTTCCGCAAGCGCCGCATGTGGCGTCGCCGGCCCGAGCTCAAGGACCGCTACGACGTCGTCATCGTGGGCGGCGGCTCGCACGGGCTGGCCACCGCGTACTACCTGCGCCAGCGTGGCATCACCGACGTCGCCGTGCTCGAGAAGAGCTACCTCGGCAGCGGCGCGGCGGGCCGCAACACGACGATCCTGCGCTCGAACTACAAGACCCCGGAGGGGGCGCGCTTCTACGACGCCAGCGTCAAGCTCTACGAGGGGCTGTCGAGCGAGCTGGACTTCAACCTGCTGTTCTCGCAGTGCGGCCACCTGACGCTGGCGCACGGCGACCGCGCCGCGTTCGTGATGGCCGACCGGGCGGAGGTCAACCGCCTGATGGGCATCGACTCGCGCTTCATCGGGCCCGAGGAGGTCAAGGCGCTCGCGCCGGCCATGGTCGTCTCGCCCGACGCCACGTATCCGATCGTCGGCGCGCTCTACCACCCGCCGGGCGGCATCATCCGCCACGACGCCGTCGTCTGGGGCTTCGCACGCGGCGCCGACGCGGGCGGCGCCGAGCTGCACCCCTACACCGAGGTGCTCGGCTTCGAGCGCGCCAACGGGCGCATCGACGCCGTGCGGACGAGCCGCGGGACGGTCAAGGCCGGCGTCGTGCTCAACTGCACCGCCGGCTGGAGCTCGCTGATCTCCGACATGGCCGGCGTCCCGATGCCGATCACGACGCACATCCTGCAGGCGTGCGTGACCGAGCCGATGAAGCCGCTGCTCGACGTCGTGATCGTGTCGTCGCAGATGCACGTCTACATCTCGCAGACCGACCGCGGCGAGTTCCTGATGGGCGCCGAGATCGAGCCGTGGACGACGTATCGCATGCAGGGGACGCTGAACTTCCTGCAGGAGGTCTCCCGCCACGCGCTGGAACTGTTCCCGCAGCTCGAGCACGCGCGGCTGCTGCGCAGCTGGGCCGGGCTGTGCGACCTGAGCCCCGACTACAGCCCGATCCTCGGGGTCACCGAGGTCGAGAACTTCCACGTCAGCGCGGGCTGGGGGACGTACGGCTTCAAGGCCGCGCCGATCGTCGGCAGCACGCTCGCCGAGCTCGTCGACACGGGCCGGCAGCCGGACCTGATCGCGCCGTTCGCGCTCGAGCGCTTCTATGAGGACCGGCTGGTGTCGGAGCTGGCCGCGGCGGCCGTGAGCCATTGACGAGCAGGAGGAGGAGCGCATGAAGAGCAGCCTCGAGATCGCTCAGGACGCGGTCCTGCGGCCGATCGAGGAGATCGCGGAGGGTCTCGGCCTCGAGCCTGAGGAGTTTGAGCCGTACGGGCGGTATAAGGCGAAGATCGACCTCTCGGTCACGGAGCGGCTGGCCGGTCGCGCGGACGGCAAGCTGGTCTGTGTGACGGGGATGACGCCGACGCGGGCGGGTGAGGGTAAGACGACGACGCTGGTCGGGCTCACGCAGGGGCTGGGGCATATCGGTAAGCGGCCGGTGGCGTGTTTGCGTGAGCCGTCGTTGGGGCCGGTGTTCGGGATCAAGGGCGGCGCGGCGGGGGGTGGGATGACGCAGGTGGTGCCGATGGAGGATCTCAACCTGCACTTCACGGGCGATATTCACGCGATCGGGGCGGCCAACAATTTGTTGGCGGCGATGCTGGACGCGTCGATCCTGCACGGGAACCCGCACCACATCGATCAGCTGCGGATCGATTGGCGGCGGGCGGTGGATATGAACGACCGGGCGTTGCGGCAGATCACGGTCGGGCTGGGCGGTCGCGCGAACGGTTATCCGCGCGAGAGCGGGTTTGACATCACGGCGGCGAGTGAGGTGATGGCGATCATGGCCGTCTCGCGCGATCTGCAGGATCTGCGGCGCCGGTTGGGTCGGATCACGGTCGCGCACACCTTCGACGGCGCCGGGCCGGTGACCGCGGAGGATCTGGGGGCGGCGGGGGCGATGGCGGTGTTGCTCAAGGACGCGCTGAAGCCGAACTTGATTCAGACGTTGGAGGGCCAGCCGTGTCTGATGCATTGCGGCCCGTTCGCGAACATCGCGCATGGCAACAACTCGCTGGTGGCCGATCTGATCGGCCTCAAGACCGCGGATTACGTGGTGACCGAGTCCGGGTTCGGGTCTGACATGGGGATGGAGAAGTTCTTCGACATCGTCTGCCGCTTCGGTGAGCTGAAGCCGAGCGCGGTCGTGCTGGTGACCACGGTGCGGGCGGTCAAGCACCACGGCGGCGTGGAGGACGACCCGCGCGTGGGCCGCGCGCACGCCATGGGCGCGCTGGAGACCGGCATGGCCAACGTGCGCCGCCACCTCGGGATCATCAAGGAGTTCGGGATGCCGGCCGTGGTGGCCGTCAACCGCCGGCCGGGTGACACTGATGATGAGGTCGCGTTCGTCAAGGACGCGGCGTTGGAGGCCGGGGCGTTCGCGGCCGAGGCCAACGACGGCTTCGCCCGCGGCGGCGCCGGCGCCGCCGACCTGGCCGCCGCCGTGGTGGAGGCCTGCGAGCAGCCCAACGACTTCAAGCTCCTCTACCAGGACAGCACGCCGATCCGCGAGAAGATCACGGCGGTCGCCACCCGCGTCTACGGCGCCGCGGACGTCGTCTTCTACATGGACGCCGAGAAACGCATCGACACCTACACCCGCGACGGCCTCGAGCATCTGCCGGTCTGCATGGCCAAAACCCACCTCTCACTGTCCGCCGACCCCGCCCTGCTCAACGCTCCCGAAGGGTTCACGCTCCCCGTGCGCGACATCCGCGCCTACACCGGCGCCGGCTGGCTCGTGCCGCTGTGCGGCGACATCACCCAGATGCCCGGACTCGGCAAGCAGCCCGCCGCGCTCAACGTCGACATCAACGAAGATGGCCGCACGGTTGGCCTCTTCTAGGGTCACGATCAGCGGGTGCGGCTCGACCGTCAGTCCAGACCTGTAGTGCGTTACACGCACAGGGCTACTAGGGGTCGATGAGTCCGCGGCGGATCGCGTAGCGCGTGAGCTGGATGCGATCCGTCAGGCCCAGCTTGGCCAGGATGTTCTCGCGGTGGCGTTCGACGGTCCGCCGGCTGATGTGCAGCAGGTCGGCGATCTCCTCGCTCGTGTGCGACTCGGCGACGAGCTTGACCACCTCCTCCTCGCGCGCGGTCAACTCGCTGGCCGGCGCCCGCGTCGGATCGTCGAGCCATGCTCGGAGCAGTGACCGGACCGTGGGTGGATAGAGGAACGTGTCCCCGCGCATCGCCGCGCGGCACGCCTCGACGAGATCGCGCTCAGCCGCGCTCTTGAGCACGTACCCGGAGGCTCCCGCCTTCAGCGCCTGCAGGCAGTAGAGCTCCTCGTCGTGCATCGACAGCATCAGCAATCGCAGGCCGGGTCGCTGGCTCGCGAGCTCGCGCGCCGCGTGCAACCCCGTCCGCCCGGGCATCGCGACGTCGAGGACAGCGAGATCCACATCCTCGTGCAGACCTCGCTCCACCGCTTCGACACCGTCCGCGGCCTCTGCGACCACTTCCAGGTCGGGCGCCGCATCGAGGATCAACCGCAGCCCGCTGCGCACGAGCGTGTGGTCGTCGGCTATCAGGATCCGTGTCCTCAGAGGCGAGCTCATCGCAGCGGCACCACCAGCCGTACCTCGGTGCCATGCGGCGCGCGTCGCCGGATCTCGAGGTTTCCGCCGACGAGCAAGGCGCGCTCGCGCATCCCGGCGACACCATGCGAGCTGTTCAGGTCATCGGTCGCGATCCCGCATCCATCATCGGCGACCGTGAGCACGACCGCGTGATCCTCGGCGCGCAGCAGCAGCTCCATCTCGTGGGCGCGCGCATGGCGTGCGACGTTCGTCATTGCCTCCTGGGCGACGCGATAGAGCGCCAGCTCAGTCTCGGCGTCGAGCGGCGGCAGCTCCGGATCGATGCGATGTCGCACCTTCAGCCCGGCGCGCTCGCCGAAGCCGGCGCCCAGCGCCACGAGCGACGCACGAAGCCCGAACTCCTCGAGCGCGGGCGGGCGAAGGCCACGCGCGATCTCGCGCACCGTCTGCACGCCCTCCCGCACGTTGTCCTGGATCCCGACGACATCGTTTCGGCGTGACGCAGGCACGGCGGCGGCGAGCCCTTCGAGCTGGAGCATGACTCCGGTGAGCAGTTGCCCCACCTCGTCGTGCAGCTCGCGGGCGACTCGGCCCCGCTCTGCCTCCTGCGCTCGCAGGGTGCGCCGCCTGCCGTCGGTCCGTTCGCGCTCGAGACGGTCGAGCATCGCATTGAACGCCCTGCTCACACTGGCGATCTCGCGGTCGCCTCGGCCTTCGCGGATCCGGCGGCCCGGCTCGTACGGATCGATCCGACTCATCACCCGCTCCAGCCGCTCGAGCGGCCCGAACACCCGCCGCAGCAGCAGCAGGTTCACGACGATCACCGCCGCCGTCCCGGCCGCCAACACGATCCACTCGCTCCGCGTCACGGTCGCCGAGATCGTCGCCGGCGACAGGGCAAGAAGCAGCGCGGCCGCCACCAGCACCGTGACGTTGACCAGGACTGCGCGGCGAAACAGGGACATCGAAGGGCCGCTCCAGCCCTTGATGCTAGCCCTGTTGCCCGCCCGCCGGGGCGGTGTCGAGA
Source organism: uncultured Solirubrobacteraceae bacterium (assembly GCA_963835525.1). Taxonomy (GTDB): domain Bacteria; phylum Actinomycetota; class Thermoleophilia; order Solirubrobacterales; family Solirubrobacteraceae; genus DASSUW01. The sequence goes on along the minus strand of CAWIFM010000002.1, from coordinate 120,852 downwards.
AGCGCGGCTACGCGCCCCGGTCGCCCGCGACCGTGTCTTTGTCCGCTTCGACGAGCGGATCGTGGTACGCGTCGTGCAGATCCCAACCGCACGCGGTGCACACAACGTCACCCGCCGGCGCGGGCACCCCGCACCGCGGACACGCTGATTCCTGCGGCGGCTCTCGACGCAGGAACCTTCGGAGGCTTCGCACGACTGTCACGCTAGGGGCGCAGCGGCCGACTCGGAATGGGGAGCGATCCCCATTCAGGTCAACGTTTGCCGTCCGGACTCGCGAGCAGGAAGCGAATTCTGCCGAGCTCCTGATGCAGCACCACCTCGCTCTCGCCGTACAGCGGTGACCGGCCGTCGGTGACCAGCTGCTCCGCGCGGGCGAGACCACGCACCGCGCCGCCTTCCCGGACGAGGATCGCGAGCTCGCCGAGCTCTGATGCAACGCCCCGGACCACCGAGACGTTGTAGAGAGGCTGCACTCGATGGCGCGCGGCTCCCGGAAGGGCGACCTCGGCGCGGATCACGTCGAGCGTCCGCGCCATGCGCTCGCGATCGGCAGGGTCGAGCAGCCGACGCCGTTCACGCACGACGGCGTCAACCGGAAGCGATCCTCGGCCTTCCGCGATCAGATCGACCGCCCGGTGCTTGCGCAACTGGATGAGCGCGCCGACGCGCCCGAGCAGCGCGATCAGCACCGTCGCGGCGGCGACAGCCAGTGGCAGACCGATCGAGAGCCCGTCGATGAGCCCGTACACGCCGACCGCCAGCAACCCCGAGACGGTGAAGCATTGCTCGACCGCGACGGAAAGCCGCGACGTCGCGCGCGTGAGCGGATGATCCTGGCCGAGGACCCGAAACTCGCCGCGTTGCAGGTTCGTGCTCATCGCGTGCGATCGACGGCCGCGGGTGAAGCCCTCGAGCTCCCCACACGAGGGCGCCACCCGACATCGCCGTGCTCTCACTCCCGGAGAATCCTCACGGCGCTGTAGCCGTACGTGAATGGGTCGCGCTCCCCATTCGCCCATCAGTGTCGTGGGTCAAGCCGCGGTGCGATCTTCACAGCCTGCGACCGACCGATCCTGCGGCGCGCAGACGGCTCGCCGACATGAGCGGCTCGACCCCGGGGCGGCGCCGGATCGGCCGCGTGATGGTGTAGCCGATCGCGGTGACGACCATGCCAGCCGCGATGTCGAAGAGGTAGTGGTTGCCGGTCACAACCACGGCGAGCGGGTTGAAGAAGAAGGTGGAGCGGCCGGTGAGCGCAAATCCCGCCAGCACGACGCGGTCCGCCAGCGGACCCTGGAGATCACCTTCCTCCAGCCAGGCGCCAAGGCCTACTCGTTTACATTCGGCTAACGCGATGGAGCAAAGGAGAGCGCGATGAGCGACAACACCGAGACCGCCATCCTCGCGGGAGGCTGCTTCTGGGGCGTCCAGGAGCTGCTGCGCCGGCGTGATGGCGTCATCTCGACCAGGGTCGGCTACACCGGTGGGGAGAACGACCACCCGACGTACGGGAAGCATCCTGGTCACGCCGAGGCGGTTGAGATCGTGTTCGACCCCGAGCGGATCTCCTACCGAGACATTCTCGAGTTCTTCTTCCAGATCCACGACCCGACCACGAAGGACCGCCAGGGCAACGACTTCGGCTCCAGCTACCGCTCGGAGATCTTCTACACGAGCGACGAGCAGCGCCGGGTCGCCGAGGACACGATCGCCGACGTCGAGGCCTCAGGCCTGTGGCCCGGCAACGTCGTGACCGAGATCAGCGAGGCTGTCCCCTTCTGGGAGGCCGAGCCCGAGCACCAGGACTACCTCCAGCGCTACCCGCAGGGCTACAACTGCCACTTCCCACGGCCGGGCTGGAAGCTGCCACACCGCGAGACCGCCGCCTGACGGGCGCTTGAACGACATGCGCCTCGGCAGTGGGGACGACTGCGGAGAGCGAGGCGATGTCGTATGGCCCGTAGTGGCGGCGGCCGTTGACGAAGAACGTCGGCGTCCCGCTGACCCCGCTGAGTCCGCGCTCTCGACGTCGGCGGCGATGCGGAGATATTTGGTCACGAACGTCGCCACTCGGCGTCACGCGGGTTGCGTGAAGCCGAGTCTGTTGATCACGTCTCCCCGTCGCACTGACCATCAACCAGGCAGGCGGCGCCTCGGTCATCGGCACGGTACGACCATCCGCGCGCAGCCAGACACGGCGGTCTGGCCCGCCGCCCTCAGTGGGGCGACGGGCGCAGGCCGGCTCGGGGACGGTCGGCAGGAGGTTCCGACTCTGGCGCCCCGACGCCGCGATGGAGGAGTGCTCGCGGCTCGCACACCGCGGGCGCCGACTGGCGACCACGGCACACGTGTTCAGCCGTGGTGCCCCTGGGGAGCCCGGCGGGCAGGTGCCGTCTAGTAGCCGATGTCCATGACCTCGTCGACGTTGTCCTTGGTCACGGTCGTAGCCTGCACCGTGATCTTGTTGGGCACCTCGGGCTCGGCCAGATCCGAGAGGCCGGAGCCCTGGGCGATCAGACGCGCGAGGTTGATCGCGGAGGACGACATCGACGGGTTGTAGAGGAACGTGGCGCGGTAGAGCCCGCCGGCCTTGATCCGCTCCATCGCCGCCTTCGAGCCGCCGGCGCCGGTGAGGAACATCTCGCCCTCGCGACCCGCGTTCTCGATGGCCGCCACGACGCCCTCGGCCATATCGTCGTCATGCGTGTAGACGGCGTCGATGTCCTTCTGGGCCTGGAGGATGTTCTCCATCACCGTGAGGCCCTTGTCGGGCAGGAAGTCGGCCGGCTGGCTGGCGACGATCTCGACGCCGCCCTCGCAGCGCCGCTGGAGGGCGTCCTTGAAGCCCTGGGAGCGCTGCTCGGTGACCGAGATGCCGGCGATGCCCTGGATCTCGACGACGTTGCCCTCGCACTTCAGCTCGTCGGCGAAGTAGTTGCCGGCCTGGTAGCCGATGCCGTAGTTGTCACCCGTGATCAGCGTCCGGTAGGCGCCGTTCTCGCTGAACTCGCGGTCGACGTTGACCACCGGGATGCCTGCCTCCATGGCCTTGAGGGCCACCGGCGTCAGGGCGTCGCCCTCGTTGGGCAGGATGACGAGCGCGTCGGGCTTCGAGGCGATCAGGGTCTCGATCTGATCGGCCTGGGCAGCCGAGTCGGTCACGCCCTCGGCGAGCTTGAGCGTGACGCCCTCGAGCTCGTCCGCCTGCTTGCGGGCGTTGTCGGTGATGGCGGCCATCCAGCCGTGGTCGGCGCCGGGAGCGCTGAACGCGATGGTGACCGGCTTGGTCTGGGCGGGAGAGCCGTCGTCCTGCTTGACGGTGCTCCCACCATCTCCCCCACCATCATCGCTGCCACAGGCGGCGATGCCGAGCGCCAGGGCGGCGCAGAGTGGGATGACGAATCGCTTGATGGACATGGGTACTCCTCCTCTTCTCCGAAAGGTTCTGAACGGGGTGCTGCGGGTGCTACCGGCTAGGGCTGTTTGCGCTGGAGCAGGACGGCGGCGACGATGATCACCCCCTTGGTGATCAGCTGGATCTCCACCGCCAGATCCATCAGCGTCATCAGGTTGAAGATCAGCGCGAAGGTCAGGACGCCGAGGACGGTGCCCACGATCGTCGCCCGCCCGCCGGAGAGCGCGGTGCCTCCGATGACCACGGCGGCGATTGCGTCGAGCTCATAGAGGTTGCCGATGACGGGCGACGCGCTCGAGAGCCGGCCTGAGACCAGGATCGCGGCGAGCCCGGCGCACAGGCCGCTGATGATGTACACGCTGAACACGATCCGCGAGACCTTCACGCCCGCGATCCGCGCCGCCTCGCGATTGCCGCCGACGGCGACGACGTGGCGGCCGTAGCTCGTGCGGTTGAGCAGGATCCAGGCGCCCACGGCGACGGCCAGGAAGACGATCACCGCAGACGGGATCCCGACGACCTCGCCCGTGCCGAACCAGCGCACGCCCTCGAGGTCGAAGATCGTGATCGGGGTCTTGTCGCTGATCCAGAGGGCCAGACCTCGCGCCATCGCGAACATCGCGAGCGTGGCGATGAACGGAACGACCCTGCCGTACGCGATCAGGCCTGCGTTGACACCGCCGAGGAGAACGCCCATGCCGAGCGCCCCGAGCAGGAACGCCGCACTTCCGGAATCGGCGAACTGACCGCCGAGGACCGCCGCGGCGGCGACCATCGAGCCGACGGAGAGATCGATGCCCGCGGTGGCGATGACGAAGGTCATGCCGATCGCGAGCACGCCGATCACCGAGCTCTGCCGCAGGACGTTGAGGATGTTGTCCGACGTCGGGAACACGTCCGGCTCGAGCACAGCGCCGGCGATGAGCAGGACGATCACGACGCCTACGAGCGCGTACTCCTGCAACTGGAAGGTGCCGTCGGACAAGCCGAACGGGAGCCGCCGGCCGGCGGCCTCGGGGACGGTGGTCATCGGATCTCCTCCGGGACGGACTCGGGATGGGTGACGGCGTGGCGCAGGAGCTCGAACTCGGTCGCCTCCTCGCCGGGGACATCGGCGACCAGCTCGCCCTCGCGCATGACCAGGATGCGCGTGCACAGGCCGATCAGCTCGGGAAGCTCGGACGACACGACGACGACGCCCTTGCCGGACTTCGCGAGGTCGGTGATCAGGCGATAGATCTCGGCCTTCGCGCCGACGTCGACGCCGCGGGTCGGCTCGTCGAACAGCAGCACTTTGCAGTGGCGCATCAACCACCTCGCCAGGACGACCTTCTGCTGGTTGCCGCCCGACAGCTCGCGTGCGAGCGCGCGCGGGTTGTCGGGCTTGGTCTTGAGCTCCCGCAGTAGCTCGCCCGCCGCCTTGCGTTCGGCTCGAGGGCTCAGCAGCCCGCGGCGCCGGTAGGCGCCCACGTCGGCCAGCGTGACGTTGCTGGCGAGCGACCACTCCAGCAGCAGCCCTTGCGACTTGCGGTCCTCGGGCGCCAGGCCGAGGCCGGCGGCGATCGCCGCGTCCGGGCGACCGCCCGGCAGCCGCTCGCCGTCGACCACGACCTCGCCGTTGTCAGCGGAGTCGAGACCGTAGATGAGTCGCAGCAGCTCGGTCCGCCCGGCACCGACCAGCCCGCCGATGCCGACGACCTCGCCCGCATGGACCTCGAAGGACGCCGGCTTGACCTCTGGGCGCCGCTCGAGGTCACGCACCTCGAGCAGAACGTCGCCGCTGCGCTTCTGGCGCTCGGGGTAGAGCTGCTCGACCTTGCGGCCGACCATGTGCTCCACGAGCGTGTCCTGCGGCGTATCGGACGGAAGCCCGACCGCGACCGTCCGCCCGTCCGAGAGCACGGTGACGCGGTCGCCGATCCGCTTGACCTCGTCGAGGCGATGCGAGATGTAGATGACGCCGACGCCCTCGGCGGTGAGGCGCCTGACCACGCCGAAGAGCGTTTCGATCTCGTGGTCGTCGAGGATCGCGGACGGCTCGTCCATGATCAGCAGCCGGATCTTGCGCGACAGTGCGCGCGCGATCGAGACGATCTGCTGGCCCGCCGGCCGCAGCGAGCGCACCTTCGCGTTCGGCGAGATGTTCGCGTGATCCAGCCGCTCGAGCAGCTCCGCGGTCTCGCGCCGCATCGCGCCCCGGTCCATCAGGCCGCCGCGGCGGATCTCATGGCCGAGGAACACGCTCTCGGCGACCGTCAGGTCGTCGACGAGGTCGAGCTCCTGGTAGATCGTGCCTACCCCGCGCGCCATCGACTCCGACGGCTCGCCGGTCGGCAGCGGCTCGCCGGCGACGAGGATCTCGCCCTCCGACGGCGCCACCACGCCCGACACGCACTTGATCAGCGTCGACTTCCCGGCGCCGTTGGGGCCGAGGAGCACGTGCACCTCGCCCGGGAGGACGTCGAAGTCCACGCCGTCGAGCGCCCTCACGCCCGGGTACTGCTTGGCGATGTTGCGGACTTCAAGGATCGGACCTGCGGTCACGGGGCTACCTCCATCGGTTCGCGGGCGGGAACATCGACCCAGTGGTCCTCGGCCGCCGACTCGAGCACGGCCTGTGTGATCCGGGCGGCGCGTAGGCCGTCCGCGAAAAGCGGCAGCCCGTCGACGGGCCGGTCGTCGCGGATCGCGGCGTACGCGTCGGCGACGAACGCGGCGAAGCAGTCGGCCCAGCCCTGCGGGTGGCCCGCCGGTAGCCAGTTCATGCGCGCCGCCGGCTCTGACAGCACTGCGGGGTCGCGCTTGAGGAGGCTCACGGCCTCGCGGCGGCCGCACCACAGCGTCTCCGGCTCCTCCTGGTCGAAGGCGAGCGACTCCTCGGCAGCGTCGACCTCCAGCCACAGGCGGTTCTTGCGGCCGGCGGAGATCTGGCTGATCACCGTCGTTCCCACCGCGCCGTGGTCCGTCTCGAACTGCATCACCGCCGCGTCCTCGGTGCCGACCGAACGGGTCTCCCCGTCGCTGCCGCCCGCCGCGAACGCCTTGCGGTGCGACGCGCGCACACGATCCGGGATGGCCGTCAGGGTGCGCGCCGACAGGCGGGCGATCCGATGGCCGGTGACGAACTCCGCGAGGTCGCACCAGTGCGATCCGATGTCCGCGAACGCCCTCGAGGCGCCGCCGAGATCGGCGTCGACGCGCCAGTTGTCGTCCTCGGCCTTGAGCAGCCAGTCCTGCAGATAGGTGCCGTGCATCAGGCGGACGGCACCCGCGCGGCCGGTCCGGATCCGCTCCCTCGCTTCGCGGACCATCGGGTAGTAGCGATAGACGAACGGCACGGCCGCGCAGCGGTCCGTGCTCTCCGCCAGCCGGGTCAGCCGCTCGGCGCCCGCGGCATCCAGCGCCAGCGGCTTCTCGCAGATCACGTGCTTGCCGGCGGCCAGCGCGGCCTCGGCGACGGGTAGGTGCAGATGGTTCGGCGTGCAGACATGCACGACGTCCACCTCGGGCGACTCCGCGAGCGCAAGTGCCGACTCATAGGAGCGTTCCGCCCCCAGCCGGCGAGCCGCCGCTTCGGCGTTCTCCGGTGACGAGTTGGCGACGCCGGCGAGCGTGGCGCCTGCGAGGCGCGCCGACCGCGCGTGGACAGCTCCGATGAAGCCGGCACCAGCGATGCCGACCCTCACTTCCCTCTCCTCCATTTGCCGGACGCTAGACAGACTTATGCCATATGTCAAGCAAAACTTCGTGAGTATCGTCTGAAAAACGACTGAAGTTGTCTGATAGACGGCAAAATGGAGCGAGCTAAGCGAGCTCGGCTTCGAAGTGCGGGCGTATCCGTACGACGTCGTCGATCGCTGCCGGCGCGAAGACGTGCTCGCAGAGCAGCAGGCCGGTGCCGACGACCCCCGCACGCTCGCCGAGTCGGCTCGCGACGATGCGGAGGTGGGACGTGGCCAGAGGAGGTGTCCGCGCGATCGTCACCTCGCGCACGCCGGCCAGCAACGGCTGTGGCGCCTCCATGAGCGGGCCGCCGATCACGACCGCTCCCGGATTGAAGAAGCTCACGCACCGCGCCAGGACCTCGCCGAGGTGGCGCCCCGCCTCGCGCACGAGTCGGTTGGCCAGCGGGTCGGCGGCCTGGACGAGCCGGACGATGTCGGCGGCGTCCGCGGCGTCACGACCGGCCTCCGCCAACCGCCCGGCGATCGCGGCGGTGCCGGCGACCGCCTCGAGGCAGCCGTGGTTGCCGCAGCTGCAGCGGACGTCGTCCCTCCCGGTCACACGCATGTGCCCGATGTCGCCCGCCGCCCCGTCGGCCCCGCGGAGGATCTGGCCCATCGACGAGATCCCGCACCCGATGCCGGCGTCGACCTTGACGAAGAGCAGTTGCTCGCAGTCCTCGAGCCACGTCTGTTGCTCGCCGAAGGCCATGACGTTGACGTCGTTGTCGACGACGACGGGTGCCCCGTAGCGATCCGCGAACCATTCGCGGATCGGGAACTCGTGCCAGCCCGGCATGAGCGGCGGCCGCACCGGCCGCCCGGTGGCGAACGCAACGGGGCCCGGTACGGCGATGCCGACTCCGCGGACATCCACGATCTGGCGGCCCACGGCACCGAGGAGACGCTCGAACCCGAGTGCGATGGCCTCGAGGACTGCGGCGGGCCCGTCCGCCACGGCGATCGCCTCGCTCGTCTCGCCGAGCGGCGCGGCGGCCAGGTCGAGCACTGCGAGGAGGGTCCGCGTGGCCTCGACATCCGCAACGAGAAGGACGCCCGCCGACGGGTTGAGCTCGACCGTGCTCCGGGGACGCCCGCCGCCGGACGGCATCGCGTCGCCCTGCCTGATGAGCGCGGAATCCATGAGCACGTCGAGACGCTCGGCGAGCGTCGATCGCGAGAGCCCTGTGACCTCCGCCAGCTCCGCGCGCGTCGTGCGGCCCGTCGAGCGGATGGCCATCAGAACCGCGCCTGCACCGGCAAGCGTTATCGGGGTTGGCGATCTGGACGTCACGGCAGCGGTGGGATCGTCGGGTAGATCTTTCGACCGTATCTCATCCAAAAGCCTATCAGCTTTTGCTTGACAACACCCAAAAGTCTGGTTACGCTTGCCGAATGGGGGAAGTTGCAGCAGCAAGCAGATTTCAGGTACGAGACACCACCGAGCCGGTTGATGGCGAACGCGCTGCCCAGCCGTTGGGGGCCGGGCTCACCACCCAGCTCAAGGCTCTGCACACGGCCGCCGCCGAACTCACGCAGCTCCGAGAGGTCGAGCGGCTCGCGTCTGTCGCGGGCGCTGCCGCGAGAGCGGGCCTCGGCGCGGAGCTGCTCGTCGTAGCGATCACCGAGCAGGACGGCCGCCACCTCCGGACCGCGTACGGCGGCGGCCCGCGCCCCGAGGCTCGGCAGCGGCTGACCTCGATTCCCCTCGACGGACCGAGTCCCATCGCCCAGGTGGCCCGGTCCGGGCAGCCGATGTACCAGCCATCGCAGCCGGACGCCCGCGGGAAGCAACCACATCACGCCGTGTGTGCGCTGCGGCCCGGCACCGAGTCGGTCGCAGCTCTGCCGCTCCCGGCGACCGAAGGCCCGCTCGGCGTCATCGTCGTCGGCCGCCCGGGGGACAACGGCTTCTCGGCCGACGACGTCGCCTTCCTCAACATCCTGGCCGGCCTCTGCGCTCTGGCGGTGGAGCGGATACGGCTCCTGGCCGACCGGTCGCACGTCCGCGAGATCCTTCGCCGCCGGAAGGTCGCCCTGCATGGCGCCGCGGCGCGGCTTCGCGTCGGGCGGATGCGGATCGACCTCGAGCAGCTCGAGATCGAGGTCGACGGCCGCTCCGCCCACCTGACGCCGACCGAGATCCGGCTCCTGATGTTCCTGGCGGAGGTGCCGGGCCGCCCGCGCACCCGGGGCGAGATCCTCCGGCACCTCTGGCAGACCGACTACGTGGGCGGCGAGCGCGCGTGCGACGCGCACATCTGGAACCTGCGCCGCAAGATCGAGCGTGAGCCGTCGAGGCCCGAGCTGGTGGTGACGCGACGCGGCGTGGGCTACGCGCTCGAGGTCGCGTAAGCCATGTCAAGGATTCCTAACAGTGCGCTCTGAGCGACGTTTGCCTGGGTAACGTCGGCCCGAGTTCGTGCCATTTGGCACGCGATCAGTGGGGAGAAGAGATGGCGGCTCGCAGCCCCCCGGCGGGGCCCTGGTTCCGTAGTGGCAGTTCGACGCGCGCCTCGGGACGCGAAGCGCCGGCACGTGCCGTCGCCGATCCCGTCCGAGCACTTTGACCCGAGGGGGAGGTCGATCGAATGAGAAGGGCAGCTTTGTGCGCCTGCGTGGCGCTGCTCGCACTGCCGGCCGCGGCCGCGGCACAGGATTTCCCGGACCAGTCGCGGTTCCAGAAGGTGCTGCTCAACGACCGTCCGGGCGAGCCGATGAGCCTCGCGGTGCTCCCGGATGGCCGTGTGCTCCACACGGCGCGCACCGGCCAGGTGCGGATCCACAACCCGCGGAACGGCCTCAACACGCTCGTCATCAACATGGCCGACACGGCCCAGAATCCGCGCGGGCTGTACCAGCACGACGAGGAGGGCCTGCAGGGCATCGCGATCGACCCGAACTTCGAAGAGAACCATTGGGTCTACCTGTACTACTCGCCTCGGCTGAACACGCCGACCGACGTGGTGGGCACGGGGATCAACGAGGGCGACGCCCCCGAGACGCTGAACACGCCGGAGGACCGGGCGCGCCTGGCCCTGTTCGCCGCGAACGCGCAGACCAGCTACCTGCTGCTGTCGCGCTTCAAGTTCCAGAGCGGCCGGCTGGACGTCTCGAGCGAGCAGGAGATCATCCGGGTGCCGGCCGATCGCGGGCTCTGCTGCCACGTCGGCGGCCAGATCGACTTCGACGGCGACGGGAACCTGTTCCTGTCGACCGGTGATGACACGAACCCGTTCCAGTCGTCCGGCTACTCGCCGCTCGACGACCGCGCGAACCGCAATCCCGCGTTCGATGCCCGCCGCACGTCGGGCAACACGAACGACCTGCGCGGCAAGCTCCTGCGCGTCCGCCTGAGGACCGGCGGCGGCTACTCGATCCCGTCCGGGAACCTGTTCCGCCCGGGCACGGCGCGGACGAAGCCCGAGATCTACGCCATGGGCTTCCGCAACCCGTTCCGGTTCGCGGTCAACCGCAACAACGGCGACGTCTACGTCGGCGACTACTCGCCGGACGCCAACGCGGCCGACCCGGCGCGTGGACCGGCCGGTCAGGGCCGCTGGATGCTCGTCCGCCGTCCGGTGAACTACGGCTGGCCGTTCTGCGCCACGCCGGACAAGCCGTACGTCGACTTCGACTTCACGCCGAACGCGCCGCAGTCGGGCGATGAGTACAACTGCTTCCGGCCGACGAACGACTCGGCGAACAACACCGGCCTGCGCCAGATCCCGCAGGTCGAGTGGCCTGACGTCTGGTACAGCTATCCGGCCGGCGACGAGGGGCTCTTCCCCGAGCTGCTCAACATGCGCGGCGGCGACGGCATCGGTCCGATGGGCGGGCCGGCGTACGACTTCGACACCGAGAACCGGTCGGCGTTCCGGTTCCCTCGCGTGTTCGAGGGGCACCCGCTGTTCTACGAGTGGACGCGCGACTACTTCAAGGTGTTCGAGCTCAACCGCCCGAACGGAGGAACTCTCGCGGCGATGCACCACCTGTTCGGCGGCCCCGAGAGCGCTAGCCCGAACATCGTCCAGGACAACCCGATGGACGCGGAGTTCGGCCCGGACGGCGCGCTCTACACGCTCGAGTACGGCGACGGGTTCTTCGCCGAGCTCCCGGAGGCGCAGCTGTCGCGCATCGACTTCGTGCGCGGCGGCGAGTACACGCCGGTCGTCCAGGTGTCGGCGACCCCGACGTCCGCGACCGCGCCACCGCTCCTCGTGCGGTTCTCCAGCGCGGGCACCGAGGACCCGGACGGCGACAACCTCGCCTACGCGTGGGACTTCGACGCCAACGGCACCGTCGACTCGCGTGTGGCGAACCCGACGTTCACCTACACGCAGCGCGGCATCTTCGAGGCCACGCTGCGAGTGACCGACTCGACGGGCCGCTCGGCCTCGAACTCCGTGCGGATCGTCATCGGCAACCAGGCCCCGGTGGTCAACCTCACCGTGGCCTCGACCACGCCGCCGTTCAACTTCGGCGACACGGTCCACTTCACGGTCACCGTGACCGACGATCAGCCGGTCGACTGCGCGCGCGTGAGCGTGGCCTACATCCTCGGCCACGACCAGCACGGGCACCCGCAGAGCTCGACCGCCGGCTGCGAGGGCGACATCTCGGTCCCGCTCGACACAGGGCACGCCGGAGCGAGCAACCTCGCCGCGGTCTTCGTGGCGACCTACACCGACCTGCCCGGCGGCGGCGAGACGCCGCAGCAGGGCACGGATGAGGTGGTCCTGCGGCCGTAGGCCCACCCGGCCCGAGGGGGCGCCGCTCCGGCGGCGCCCCCTCGGCGCTGTTCACGACGAGAGGGGGATTCATGGATGGGAAGAAGCTCAACCGCCGCGGCTTCGTCGGCGCCGCCACCGGGGCGGCCGCCGCCGCGAGCCTGGGGCCGTTCGTGCCCGGCGCCTCGGGCCACGGTGGCCGGGGGGGTGACCGGCTGCTGCCGCGCGATCGCATCGGCATCCAGCTGTTCACGGTGCGCGACCAGGTGGCAAGCCTCGGGTTCGAGGCGGTCTTCGATCGCCTGAGCGACATCGGCTATCGGGAGATCGAGTTCGCCGGCTACACCGCTCAGGGCCGCCGCTGGACCAACGACGAGCTGCGGCGCCTGCTGCGCCGGTACGGCCTGCGCGGCATCGGCAGCCACGTCAACTACTACTCGGCCGACCCGACGGCCTACTCGTTCGTGACCCAGCTCGACCAGGTGCTCGAGGACGCCGACGAGATCGGCCTGCCGTACATCGGGACGGCGAGCCGCCCCGGCCAGCGCTACGGCGAGACGGTCGAAGGCTACCGCCGCGCCGCGGAGGACTTCAACCGCTTCGGCGCCGCCGCCCGCGCGCGCGGCATGCGCTTCTACCACCACCACCACTCCGAGGAGTACGCCCTCGAGGGCGACACCCGGCTCTACGACGTCCTGCTCGAGGAGACCGACCCCAGGCTGGTGTTCTTCGAGTTCGAGATCTTCTGGTCGCACGTCGGCCAGTCGCGCTTCCCCGGCGTCAGGCCGTACGAGTACCCGTGGAACATGCCCGAGCGCTTCCCGCTCTTCCACGTCAAGGACGGGATCGACTACAGCAACGTCCCGGCGGTCACCGGCCAGTTCTTCGACTGGGACATGACCGACGTCGGCGACGGCGACATCGCCTTCGAGCCGTTCTTCGCCGGCCTCGACACCGGCGACCATCACTACGTCATCGAGCGCGACACCGCGCCCGATCCGGTGCGCAACCCGGCGGGCTCGTTCAGCACCGCCGAGCGCAGCTACGACTACGTCGCCGGGCTGCGCGAGCGGCGCGGCGGAAGGGGGCACTGACTCATGTCTCACATCTCCCGCAGGCTGCTGGCGATGCTCGTCTCCACCGCGGTCCTGGTGGCGATCAGCGGCGCGTTCGTCGCCGCCTCGGCGACCAGCAGTCAGCAGAACGACGGCCCACCCGGGAACAGTCACAGCATCACGGACGACGAGATCTCGATCCAGCTGTGGAACTTCGCCGCCTACGTGGGCTTCGGCACCGACGCGGCCACGCAGGCCAGGGCCGAGGAGGTCCTGCGACGCCTGAGCGAGATGGGCTACCGCAACGTGGAGCCGTTCACGTTCAACGGCCGGACGGCGGCGCAGTTCAAGGCGCTGCTCGACAAGTACCACCTCAAGGCGCCGTCGCGCCACGGTGACGTCTCGATCACCAACTTCGCCCAGACGCTGGCGGACTCCAAGACGCTGCGCCAGAAGAACGTCGGCTCGGGCGGGTTCCCGACGCCGGGGATCTCTCCGACGAACCCGCCGGCCAACAACAACGGCTACGAGAACACGCTCGCCACCGCCATCGTGATGAACGAGCTCGGCCGGCGCTCGGTGCGCAACGGCACCGGCAAGTTCTACGGCCACAACCACCAGCAGGAGTTCCGCACGCAGTACGCGGACCCGGTCACCGGCCAGATGAAGAGCGCCTGGCAGATCCTCGTCGAGAACACGGACCCGCGCTACGTGGCATTCCAGCTCGACGTCCTGTGGGCGACCGACGGCGGCGCCGACCCCGTCGCCCTCCTCAACCGCTACGGCGACCGCATCTTCGCCCTGCACGTCAAGGACGGGATCAACGTCGCCGATCCGGCCAACGCCACGCCTGTTCCGATGGGTGACGGCGAGATGGTCTTCGAGCCGATCCTGCGGGCGGCCGAGGGCTATGTGAAGTTGTACATCTACGAGCAGGATCCGCCGTTCGGCGATCCGACCTTCGACCCGTTCGCCTCCGCGCAGGCGGGCTTCGACTACCTCGACAGCGTGCGGTACTGACCGCTCGGCTCGGCGGGGCCGCCCGCGGCCCCGCCGGGTAGGTCAGCGCGTTGGTCGGCCATCCACTGCCAGATGTGCGTGCCGTTGATGGCCGGGTCGTTGCGGGCGACGTAGATCCACGACCAGTGGCCGCTGAACTGGTGGCCGTTCCAGATGACGTGGTCGTAGAGGGTCATCAAGGAGCCGGGAATGAGGTCGTGGGCGTGGATGGTGTTGGGCTCCGGTGGCACGACCGGGTCGTCGCGCGAGGTGACGAGCCATGTCGGGGTGTCGATCTCCCTCAGCTCGGCGTCGGTGAGCAGCGGTGGGCCGCCTGGCTCGAGGGACTCGACAACGCCGCAGATCGGCACGGCCGCAGCGAACAGGTGACGGTAGATCGAAGTCATCTCCATGGTCATGTAGCCGCCGTTGCTGCAGCCGGCGACGTAGATCCGCTCGCGGTCGATCGGATACCGGCGGACGAGGTTGCCGATGATCTCGCGGATGAGCGGCGCGAAGCGGGGTCCGTCCTCGATCCAGTACGAGGTGCTCTGCGGGGCCACGACATAGGCCCCGTCGAAGATCCGTTGTGCCTCCCGCGTGGCGAAGCCGAGCGCACCGCGGTTGGCCCGCAACGGCGTCTCGTTGTCGTAGTAGTGATCGGGCAGCGAGCCGCCCTCACCTCCGCCGTGCAGCCAGACGACGAGAGGGTGCCTGCCTCGTCCGCCGTGGCGGGGCGAGTACAGCCGGTAGTTCATGCCCGAGCGGGAGACGTGGTAGCTGAAGGCGTCCACTTCGGGATCCGACAGCCGACCTTGCGCGAACCGCCTGATCGTGATCGAGCGGCGGTTGCGCAAGGCGATCGGGGCGGTCTGAGTGATGGTGTAGACGAGGTCGAGCATGACGTTGCGGCCCTTGCTCACGATGTAGCCGAGGGTGCCGCCGCCGACCTGGCCCTCGCCGTGTGCCAGGTCCAGCACGATGTTGCCCCAGTGGTCGAGCCGGACAGCGGTCACCGCGCGGTCGAGGTCGTACTCACTGAAGATCAGATCGCCGGCAGCGATGGGGATCGGGCTGGTCGCCTTGGCGTGCACCCTGAAGGTGCCGGTGGTCAGGCTGGCCGGGTCGATCCGGCCGAGCCGGGCGGTGTGGAGGGTGATCGAGGTGACCTGCTCGCCACCGTCGAGCACCTCCGCATCGAGTGTGAATCGCACGCCGTCGCTTGGGTGACGCCCGGCATAGGCGGTGACGCCGGGTAAGAGAGCACCAGCAGCGGCCGCGCCGGTGGTCAGGAACGTGCGACGGGAAATTGGCGCTGCCATTTGGACTCCTCCGCCTCGAAGGCCGTCTCAGCTGCGTACGGAACCGATGAACACGGATGTACCCAGATCGGTAGGCCCTAGGCGGCCAGCCAGCGGCGCAGCGTCCGTTTCGGGACGCTGCTGTAAGGGGTGAGCGACGGGATTCGAACCCGCGACCGCCGGGACCACAACCCGGAGCTCTACCAACTGAGCTACGCCCACCAGGCGCGGAGCCGAGTCTAGCGGTCGCCTGGGCGTTCGTTGTCCGCGTTCGAACCAGCAGGACTGGACTTCTGGTCAGGGACTTGGACCGGTGGTGCTTGGGAGGTTCATCTGGATGATGCGGACCCTCGACGCACGGCCCTTCGGCCTGCTCGGCGCGCTCCTCGCCGGGGCGGCGGTGGCGCTTGCCGTGATGGCGGCGGCCGGCACCGCCCCCGCCGTCTGGGTGGCGGTGGCCGGCGCGTCCGCGTGTGCGTGCGGGCTCGTGGTCGGCACGACGGCGCGGGTGGTGCCGGCGGTGGCGCTCGCGGGCGTGGCCGCCGTGGCGCTGGTGCTCGCCGTCGACGGGTACCGCGACCCGGCGCCTGCCGAGGTTCGCGCGTACAAGGCGCAGGCTGTGGCCGCGCGGCAGGCTCCGCCCGTGACGCGCGTCGAGGAGGTCGAGAAGCCCGCCCCGCCGGCCGCGCCTCCGTTGACCGCGCCGCAGTTCGTGCACCGCTTCTACGCGGCGCTCGACGCCGGCCGCTTCGGGCAGGCGTGGAACCGGCTCGGGCCGGTGGTGCAGGCGCGGTCGCTGAGCTTCGAGACGTGGCGCGCCGGGTACGCGACGACGCTGTCGCAGCGGGTCGAGGACCTGCGGGTCGAGGCCGGCGGCAACGTGCGGCACACGCTCGTCACCGTCGACCGCACGCCGTGCGGCGGCACGACCCAGCGGCGCTACGAGATGCTCTGGTACCTGCAGCGCGACGGCCGCAGCTTCATGGCTCGGGACGTGGTCGGCGTGCAGCTTGCAGGTCTCGATCCCGCGCTTGCCTGCGGCTAGTTACTCGCGCATAGACTGCCCGGATGGAGTTCCTGCAGCCGGCCACGTGGGAGGAGGCCCTCGAGGCCAAGGCGGCCCACCCCGAGGCGATGCCGTTGTGGGGCGGGACCGACGTGATGGTGGAGATGAACTTCGGCCGCGCCCGCCCCGAGGCGATCCTCGACCTCACGCGGGTGACCTCGCTGACCGAGCATGACCGCGACGACGGCATGCTGCGCGTCGGCGCCGGCGTCACATACACGCGCGCGATCGCCGAGCTGAGCGACGTGCTGCCGGGGCTGGCCATCGCCTCGCGCACGGTCGGCTCGCCGCAGATCCGCAACCGCGGGACGATCGGCGGCAACCTCGGCTCCTCCTCCCCCGCCGGTGACGCGCTGCCGCCGCTGTACGCGAGCCACGCGACGATCGAGCTGGCGTCCACGCGCGGCACTCGGAAGATCGGCATCGAGGACTTCATCACGGGTCCGAAGCGCAATGTGCTCGAGCCCGACGAGCTGATCGCCGCCTTCCACATCCCGGTCGCACGCGGCTCGCAGCAGTTCAGCAAGATCGGCACGCGCAACGCGATGGTCATCGCGGTCTGCTCGTTCGCCCTCTCCATCGACGAGGAGGAGCGCAGCGTCGGCACGTGCATCGGCTCGGCCGCCCCCACCCCGCGCCGCGCGCGCGACGCCGAGGCGTTCATCGACCAGGCGCTCGACTGGGACGGCCACGGGGCGATCGACGACGAGACGGCGCAGCGGTTCGGCGAGCTGGTGGCCGAGGCCGCGTCGCCGATCGACGACCAGCGCGGCAGCGCGGTCTACCGCCGCCACGCTCTCGCCGTCATGGCGCGGCGCACGCTGAAGTGGGCCTGGGCATGAGGTTGACCTGCCTCATCAACGGCGAGGAGCGCGAGGTCGACGGCCTGTGGGAGGGCGAGAGCCTGCTGCACGTGCTGCGCGAGCGGCTCGCCCTGCCGGGCTCCAAGAACGCGTGCGAGCAGGGCGAGTGCGGCTCGTGCTCGATCTACCTCGACGGCGAGCTTGTCTGCTCGTGCCTGGTCATGGCGGGCCAGGCCGAAGGCCGTGAGATCGTCACCGTGGAGGGCCTGGCGCCGGATGAGGACGAGCTGCACCCGATCCAGGAGGCGTTCATCCAGGCGGGCGCGGTGCAGTGCGGGTTCTGCACGCCCGGCCTGATCGTGGCCACCCACGACCTGCTGGAGCGCAAGCCGCAGCCGAGCGACCCCGAGATCCGCGAGGCGCTGGCCGGCAACCTGTGCCGCTGCACGGGCTACGAGAAGATCCTCGACGCCGTGAGGCTGGCGGCGACGCGATGAAGCTCGTCATCGAGGGCTGCGCGATCGCCACCGTCGACGCCGCGGGCACCGAGCACGCCGACGGCCACATCGTGATCGAGGACGGCGCCATCGATGCGGTTGGCGAGGGTCCGGCCGATTGTGAAGGCACGCGCATCGACGGCCGCGGGATGCTCGCCACCCCGGGGCTCGTCAACTGCCACCACCACCTGTACCAGTGGGCCACGCGCGGCATGTCGCAGCAGTCGACGCTGTTCGAGTGGCTGCAGGAGCTCTACCCCGTGTGGGCGCGCGTCGACGGTGACATCGAGCGCGCCGCCGCCCGCGCGGGGCTCGCCGCGCTGGCGCGCTCCGGCTGCAGCACGAGCACCGACCACCACTACGTCTTCCCGCGCGGCGCCGGCGACCTGCTCGCGATCGAGGTGGAGGCCGCGCGCGAGCTGCACGTGCGCTTCCACCCGTGCCGCGGCAGCATGGACCTCGGGAAGTCCCAAGGCGGCCTGCCGCCCGACGAGGTCACCGAGGACCGCGACGCGATCCTCCAGGCCTGCGCCGAGGCGATCGACCGCTTCCACGACCCGGCGCCGGACGCCATGGTGCGGGTCGCGCTCGCGCCGTGCTCGCCGTTCAGCGTCACCAAGGAGCTGATGGCCGAGACGGCCGAGTTCGCAAGAGCGCGGAACGTCCGCCTGCACACCCACATGGCCGAGACGCTCGACGAGGAGCAGTTCTGCCTCGAGCTGTTCGGCGTGCGCCCGGTCGAGTACCTCGAGCAGGTCGGCTGGCTCGGCGACGACGTCTGGCTCGCCCACTGCGTGCACTTGGACGAGCGCGAGGTGCGGCGGTTCGGCGAGACCGGCACCGGCGTGGCGCACTGCCCGTCCTCGAACGCGCGGCTCGGCGCCGGCATCGCGCCGGTGGCCGCGCTCACGGCGGCGGGCGCGCCGGTCGGCCTCGGGGTCGACGGCGCAGCCTCCAACGAGGCGGGCGAGCTTTCCGGCGAGCTGCGCGAGGCGCTGCTCGTCGCGCGCATCAAGGGCGGCCCGCAGGCGCTGACCGCCCGCGAGGCGCTCGCGCTGGGCACCATCCACGGCGCGCGCTGCCTGGGCCGCGAAGACGAGATCGGCTCGCTCGAGCCGGGCAAGCTGGCCGACGTCGCGCTGTGGCAGCTCGGCGACCTCGACCACGCGGGCATCGCCGACCCGGTCGCCGCGCTGGTGCTCGGCGCGCGCCCGATCGTCGACACCCTGCTGGTCGGGGGGAAGTCCGTCGTCGAGAACGGCCGTCTCACCATGGCCGACGAGGACGAGATCGCCCGCGACATCGGCAAGGCCAGCCGCCGGATGCAGGAGGTGGCCGTATGAGCGTCGAGACTTCGATCCGCGGCGGGATCGGCGAGAGCCTGCGCCGCCCCGACGGGATCCCCAAGGTCAAGGGCGACTTCGCGTACTCGTCCGACCTGTGGGCCGACGGGATGCTGTGGGGCTCCACCCTGCGCAGCCCGCACCCGCGCGCGCGGATCCGCGAGATCAACATCGCGCCGGCGCTGGCCATCCGCGGTGTGTTCGCCGTCCTCACGCACGAGGACGTGCCCGGCCGCAAGGTCTACGGGCTCGAGATCCCCGACCAGCCGGTGCTGGCCTTCGACCAGGTCCGCTATCAGGGCGAGGCGGTGGCGATCGTGGCCGCCGACCATCCCGAGACCGCCCGCTACGCGGCCTCCAAGATCGAGGTCGACTACGAGGTGCTCGAGCCGGTCACCGACCCCGAGAAGGCGTTCGACGCCGACCCGCTGCACCCGTCCGGCAACCTGCTGCGCCACGTGCGAATCGAGCACGGCGACCCGGAGGCCACCGCCGAGGTCGTGGTCAGCGGCGAGTACGAGGTCGGGATGCAGGACCAGGCGTTCCTCGGCCCCGAGTCCGGCCTCGCGGTGCCCGCCGAGGACGGCGGCGTGGACCTCTTCGTCTCCACGCAGTGGCTGCACGTCGACCGCGACCAGACCGCGGCCAGCCTCGACCTGCCGCCCGAGAAGGTGCGCATCACCCTCGGCGGCGTGGGCGGCGCGTTCGGCGGTCGCGAGGACCTGTCGATGCAGATCCACGCCTGCCTGCTCGCCCTCCACACCGGCAAGCCGGTGAAGATGATGTACGGCCGCGAGGAGTCGTTCTTCGGCCACATCCACCGCCACCCGGCGCGCATGCGCTACGAGCACGGGGCCACGCGCGAGGGCGACCTCGTCTACGTGAAGTGCCGGATCCTCCTCGACGGCGGCGCCTACGCCTCGAGCTCCACGGCGGTGTGCAGCAACGCCGCGTGCTTCGCGGCCGGGCCGTACGAAGTGCCGAACGCGCTGATCGACTCGTACGTCGTCTACACCGACAACCCGCCGTGCGGGGCGATGCGCGGCTTCGGCGCCGTGCAGACCTGCTTCGCCCACGAGGCACAGATGGACAAGCTGGCGGCCGCGCTGGAGATGGACCCGGTCGAGCTGCGCAAGCGCAACGCCGCCTCGGAGGGGACGATCATCCCCACCGGCGCGCCGATCACCTCGCCCGCGCCGGTCGTCGAGCTGCTCGACAGCGTGTCCTCGCGACCGCTGCCGGGGCCGAGCGAGATCATGCCCGGCGGCCACTCCAACACGACGCACGGCGAGGGCGTGCGGCGCGGGGTCGGCTACGCGGTCGGCTACAAGAACGTCGGCTACTCGGAGGGCTTCGACGACTACTCGACCGCGCGCGTGAAGCTGTCGCTGGTAGGCGGCGAGCCGCTGGTGGAGGTGTACACGGCGGCCGCCGAGGTCGGTCAGGGGTTGGTCACGGTGCAGGAGCAGATCGCCCGCCACGAGCTCGGCGTCGAGCGCGTGATCGTGATGCCCGCCGACACGCACGTCGGCTCGGCCGGCTCTTCGTCGGCCTCGCGCCAGACCTACATGACCGGCGGCGCCGTCAAGCTCGCCTGCGAGGCGGTCCGCGAGGAGCTCGAGCGGCGCGGCGGCTCGCTCGACGAGCCCATCGACATCACGCGCGAGCACCACCACCGGCCCACGTTCCCGCTCGACGAGAAGGGCCAGGGCAACGCGCACGTCACCTTCGCCTTCGCCGCCCACCGCGCGGTGGTCGACGTCGACACCGAGCTCGGCCTGGTCCGGGTGGTGGAGATCGCCACCGCCCAGGACGTGGGGCGTGCGATCAACCCGCTCGCCGTCGAGGGGCAGATCGAGGGCGGCATCGCCCAGGGCCTGGGGCTGGCGCTGATGGAGGAGATCCAGGTCGTCGACGGCGAGGTCCGCAACGCGTCGTTCACCGACTACCTGATCCCGACCGTGCTCGACATGCCGCCGGTCGAGCTCGACGTCATGGAGCTCGCGGATCCGGGCGCGCCGTATGGCCTGCGCGGCGTGGGCGAGCCGCCGACAATCTCCTCCACCCCGGCGATCGTCGCCGCCCTGCGCGCCGCCACCGGCGCCGAGCTCAAGCGGGTCCCGGTCCGCCCCGACCACATCGTCGGGGTCTGATGCCGGTCCCGCCCGCCGAGCTGACCGCGGAGTACGAGATCAAGGGATCGGACGAGGCGCTCGCAGCGGCGCTCGACGTCGCCGGGCCGACGGGCCTGGCGCGCGAGGCCGGGCCCGGCTTGACTGCGCTCAGCGGCAGCCGCGCCGAGGTGCTGGCCACGCTAGGCGACGTGGTGATGGCGGCGCTCGACGCGGGCGCCCACGAGATCGACGTACGGCTTGTTAGGGGTCAGACCCCTTGAGCCGGGGCCACGCAAGGGGTCAGACCCCTTGAGTCGGGGTGACGCAGATCTGATCGCCGTCGCGCGCGGCGATGCGGCGCCCGACCTCGTGATCGAGGGCGCGCACGTGTTCTCGGTGTTCACGCGCGAGTGGCTCGAGGTCGACGTCGCGATCTTCGCCGGGGTGATCGCCGGGCTGGGCTCCTACGACGACGGCGAGCGGGTCGACGCGCGCGGCCAGTACCTGGTGCCGGGCTTCATCGACGCGCACGTGCACATCGAGTCGTCCAAGCTCACGCCCGCCGAGTTCGCGCGCTGCGTCGTCCCGCACGGCACGACCGCGGTGGTGACCGACCCGCACGAGATCGCGAACGTGCTCGGGATCGACGGCGTCGACTGGATGCTCGAGGCGTCCGAGGACCTGCCGCTCGACGTCTTCGTGATGGCGCCCTCGTGCGTGCCGGCCAGCGACTTCGAGTCGCCCATGAGCCCGCTCGAGCCGGCCGACATGGAGGCGATCCTGCGCCACCCGCGGGCGCTGGGCGTGGCCGAGATGATGAACTTCCCCGGCGTCATCGCCGGCGCGCCGGACGTGCTGGCGCGGCTCGACGTGGCGGGCGCCACGCACGCCGACGGCCACGCGCCCGGCGTGGTGGGCCGGCCGCTCGACGCCTACGTGGCCGCCGGCATCCGCTCCGACCACGAGGCGACGACGTTCGACGAAGCGCTCGAGAAGCGCCGCCGCGGCATGTGGGTGCTGCTGCGCGAGGCCTCCAACGCCCGCAATCTGCGCGACCTGCTGCCGCTGGTCGGCCAGTACGGGCCCGAGCACTGCGCGTTCTGCACCGACGACCGCGAGCCGGACTTCCTCTACCGGCTCGGCCACATCGACCAGATGTGCCGCGTGGCCGTCGAGGAGGGCGTCTCGCCGGAGGCCGCGCTGCTGATGGCGACGCTGCACCCGGCGCGCTGCCACGGCCTGATGGACCGCGGCGCGGTGGCGCCGGGCATGCGTGCCGACCTCGTCCTGCTCGACGACCTCGAGACCTTCGCGCCCGCGCGCGTGTACAAGAACGGCCGGCTCGTCGCCGCCGGCGGCGCCGCCGAGCCGTTCTCGCGGCCCCCGATCCCGGAGCGCGTGCGCAGCACCATGCGCGCGGCCCCGCTGGGCCCGGACGCCTTCGCGATCCCGGCCGCCTCGCGCGTGCGCGTGATCGAGATCATCCCGGGCCAGCTGATCACCAACGCGCGCGAGGAGCAGCCCGCGCTGCGCGACGGCCGCGTGGTCGCCGACCCCGCGCGCGACCTCGCCAAGATCGCCGTGATCGAGCGCCACCACGCCACCGGGCGGATCGGGCTCGGGCTCGTGCGCGGCTTCGGCCTGCGGGCCGGCGCCTTCGCCTCCACCGTCGCCCACGACGCCCACAACCTCGTCGTCGTCGGGGTCACCGACGAGGACATGACGGTCTGCGCGACCCGCCTGCAGGAGATCGGCGGCGGCATCGCCGTCGCCCGCGACGGCGCGATCCGCGGCGAGCTCGCGCTGCCCGTCGCCGGCCTGCTGTCCGACGAGCCGGTCGAGGACGTCGTCGAGCGGCTCGAGCAGCTGCAGGAGATGCTGAAGGATCAGGGCGTCGGTGACGACGCGCCGTTCATGACCCTCTCGTTCCTGGCCCTGTCGGTCATCCCGTCGCTGAAGATCACCGACCGCGGCCTGGTCGACGTCGACCGCTTCGAGCTCGTCCCCCTGAGCGTCTAGTCCGCGCTGTGCGGGAACGAGTGGTGCTCGTGGGTCACGACCCAGCGGTCGCCCTCCTTGCGCAGGCCGATCGTGAGCCGCAGGCGGTTCTCCGGATTCGCCTCGTGCTCCGCCTGCGTCCCGCAGCGGAGCAGCGCGTGCGCAAACGCCACGCTCTCCCCTGCGGTGACCTCCAGCGAGAGGATGTCGAACGTGGCGCCGCGGCGTTGCCACTCGAAGAAGCCGGGCCAGGTGTCGCGATAGGCGTCGATGCCACGAACGCCGTCGTAGGGCGGCGGGACGTCGTACATGACGATGTCGGGCGCATGGTCGGCGAGCACGCCGTCGAGGTCGCCGGCGTGGACCGCTTCGGCCCAGCGCTCGATGAGAGTGCGGATCTGATCTTCGTCGGTCATCACGACGTAAGACCGGATCGCGCGCCGATCCTCATCGGCCACAGCGCGCGGGCTGAATATAGGATCGAGGGCCATGAGACTCGCGCTCGTCATCGTCGCCGCGATGCTCGCGGCAGCCGCACCCGCCTCGGCCCACCGGCTCGACCTGGACTTCCGCGGCCAGGCGATCGTCCCGACCGGGACGACGTTCGAAGGAACGACAGTCGGCGGCCTGTCGTCGATCACCTACGACCACAGGCGCGGCGTCTACCACGCGATCGCCGACGACGCGAGCGTGATCGACCCCGTCCGCTACTACACCGTCGCCCTCGACGTCCGTGACGGGCGGCTGACCGACGGCGACGTACGCTTCAAGGACGTCACGACGATGCTGGCGCCCGACGGCAGCCCGTACCCGGCGAACAGCCTCGATCCCGAAGGCCTCACGCTGACCAAGGACCGCGAGCTGATCTTCACCTCCGAGGGCATCAGGAACACGGGGATCGACCCCTTCGTGCGGCGCTACTCGTTGGGCGGTCGCTTCCTCGGCGCCCTGCCGGTGCCGACGGAGTTCCTGGTCACGCCCGACCCGGCGAAGGGCGTGCGCCAGAACCTCGGCTTCGAGAGCGCCGCCGCCGACGGCCACGACCTGTTCGTCGCGACGGAGAACGCGCTCCTCCAGGACGGCCCCGCCGCGACGGTGGCCAACGGGAGCCGGGCGCGCATCCTGCGCTACGACCTGCGCAAGCGCCGGCTCGAGCGCCAGTGGTTCTACGACACCGACCCGGTCGCCGAGCCGCCGGTGCCGGCCACCCAGTTCTCGGTCAACGGGCTGGTGGAACTGCTGCCGCTCGACGACGATCGCCTGCTCGCGATGGAGCGCTCGTTCTCCGTCGGCGCGCCGGGGACCGGCAACACGATCAAGCTCTTCGAGGTGTCGCTGCACGGGACGACGGCCCGCAAGAAGCTGCTTCTGGACCTCGACGAGCTCGGGATCCCGCTCGACAACGTCGAGGGCATGACCTTCGGGCCGCGGCTCAGGCACGGCCGGCGGTCGCTCGTGCTGGTCAGCGACAACAACTTCGCCGCCACGCAATTCACGCAGTTCCTGCTGTTCGCGCTCGACGACTGATCGCGCAAGGGCGCGTCGCTCGGCTGAGCGTGCCGCGTCAGGGCTAGAACACGTTCACTTCGAGCCAGTCGGCCGCGAAGTAGAGCAGGAAGAACGGCACGATGGCCCACATCAGCGCGTGGATCTGGCGGATCTTGCCGGTCGCGCACATGACGACCACGTAGCCGATGACTCCGAAGCCGATACCGGCCGCGATGGAGAACGTGAGCGGGATGCCGGCGATGGTGAGGAAGGCCGGGATGGAGCTCTCCGGCTGCTCCCAGTCGATGTCGCGGACGATCCGCATCATCAGGTAGCCGACCATGACCAGCGCGGGCGCGACGGCAGGATGGATGAAGCTGTCCTCGACGTACGGGACATCCTGCGCCACGAGGGCGACGATCGGGACGAAGAACATCGTGAGCAGGAAGAGGGCGGCGGTGACGAGCGAGGCCAGGCCGGTGCGCGCCCCCTCGGCGACGCCGGCCCCGCTCTCCACGTAGGTCGTCACGCTCGAGACACCCATCGCGCCGCCGACCGCTGCCGCGCCCGAGTCGACCAGCAGCAGCCGGTCGGCCTGCGGGAGACGGCCCCGGTCGTCGAGCAGGCCGCCGCCGCGGCCGACGGCCACGGCGGTGCCGATGGTGTCGAAGAAGTCGGTCATGAAGAGGGCGAAGATCACCGGGATCAGCGACACCGAGAGCGCGTCGCCGAGGAAGTCCGGATCGAGCGGCTCGCCGATGATCGAGAACTCGTCGGAGCCGGGGACGTCGGCCACGCCGTCGGGTGGCTCGAGCACGCCGAAGATCAGGCCGAGGGCGGTGGCCGCGACCACGCCGAGGATGACCGCGCCGCGCTGGCGGCGGGCGACCAGGACGGCCGCGACGAGGATGCCGGCGAGGGCGATAAGCGGCGGACCCGCCGTGAGGTCGCCGATCCCGATGCCGGTCGCCGGGTTGTTGACCACGATGCCGCCCTCGCGCAGGCCGACGAGCGTGATGAAGAGGCCGATGCCGACGCCGATCGCCAGCTTGAGGGCCATGGGGACGGCGTGCATGATCGCCGTCCGCAGCCCGGCCAGCACCAGGATCACGGCGACGACGCCCTCGATCACCACGACGGCCATGCCGACCTGCCACGGCAGTCCGCGGCCCAGGATGATGTCGAACGCCACGATGGCGTTGATGCCGAGGCCCGGGGCGAGCGCGAACGGCAGGTTGGTGGCCAGCGCCATCGCCGCCGTGGTGACCGCCGCGGCGAGCGCGGTGCACACGATGACCGCGTCCAGCGGCACGCCCGCCGCCGACAGGATCGCCGGGTTGACGAAGACGATGTAGCTCATCGTCAGGAACGTCGCGACGCCGCCGAGCGCCTCGGTCCGCGGGTTGGTCCCGCGCTCGTGGAGACGGAAACGGCGGGCGAGGAAGCCCGAGGGCTCGCGAGAAGCGGTGGTGGCGCTCATGGTGGCGCGAACGTACCAGCGCTCCCGGCGGACTACGGACTGCTTCAATCCGCACAAGATGAAGGCGATCAACGAGCTCGACCAGGCGGCGTTCGTCGAGCGCTTCGGCTCGCTGTTCGAGCACTCGCCGTGGGTCGCCGAGGCCGCCTACCGGGACCGCCCGTTCGCCGGCCGCGAGGAGCTCTACGAGGCGCTTGTGGCCGCCATGTACGCGGCCCCGATGGAGCGCAAGCTCGCCCTCATCCGCGCCCATCCGGACCTGGCCGGCAAGGCGGCGATCGAGGGCACGCTGACCGACAGCTCAACGCGCGAGCAGTCGTCGGCCGGGCTCGACCGGCTGACCCCCGACGAGTACGAGGCCTTCACGAGCACCAACTCCGCCTATCGCGACCGCTTCGGCTTCCCCTTCGTGGTGTGCGCGCGCGAGCACACCAAGGAGTCGATCCTGCGCGTGGCGTCGGAGCGGCTGGCCAACACCGAGGACGAGGAGATCCGCGTGGCACTGGAGGAGATCGCCAAGATCGCCCGGCTGCGGCTGGAGGACGCGCTGTGAGGATCTCCTACGGCAAGCTGCGCGTCCCGGTCCACCGGATCAGCGGCGACGACGTCTTCGCCTGCGAGGTCAGCGTCGAGGTGCTGGGCGAGAACTTCGAGCCCGCCTACACGGAGGGCGACAACTCCAACGTCGTCGCCACCGACACGATGAAGAACTTCATCCTGCGCGAGGCCGCGGCGTTCCCCGGCAGCACCCTGGAGGGCTTCCTTGCGCACATCGGGGAGCTGATGATCACCACCTACCCCGTGATGGAGGCGCTCCGCGTGAGCGGCCGCGAGCTGCGCTTCGACCGCGTGGCCGGCAAGGTGTTCTCGCGCTCCGGCGACGACCACGGAGTGGGGAGCGTCGAGTTCGGCCCTGACGGCGCCGGCGAGGTGCGCGGCGGCCGCCACGGGCTGATGCTGCTCAAGACCCGCGGCAGCGCCTTCACCCACTTCGCGCGCGACGAGTACACGACGCTGCCCGAGCGCGGCGACCGGCCGCTGTTCGTGCGTATCGACGCCGACTGGCTCTACGCGCCGGGAGCGGAGCCGGTCGACTCGCTCGCCGTGCGCGACCACTTCGCGCGCACGTTCGACGACTTCGTGTCGGAGTCGATCCAGCACCTCGTGCACGAGATGGGCATGCGGCTGCTGGCCGACCACGAGCAGATCGCCGAGCTGAGCTTCACGGCCGAGAACCACACCCGCGACCCGGTCGGCGAGGCGGACGGACGCAGGGTCTACACCGACCCGTTCCCGGCCCAGGGCCTGATCACGCTGACGTTGACGCGATGAGCCTGAGCACCCACGTACTCGACACGGCGCGCGGGCGACCCGCCGCGGGCGTCGCGATCGAGCTGCGCCGCGGGGACGAGCTGATCGCCGCGACGACCGACGACGACGGCCGCGCGCGGCTGCTCGAGGACACGCCGGCCGGCGAGTACGAGCTGACCTTCGCGGTCGGCGACTACTTCGGCGAGCGCGCGTTCCTCGACCGCGTGCCCGTGCGCTTCACGATCGCCGACCCCGAGGCGCACTACCACGTGCCGCTGCTCGTCTCGCCCTGGTCCTACAGCACGTACCGGGGCAGTTGAGCGGCGCCGCCCGCGTGCTCGAGCGCTGCGACGCCCTCGCGCAGATCAGCGAGGAGCCCGGCCGCCTGACGCGCCGCTTCGGCACCGAGGCGATGCGGGAGGCGAACGCGCTGGTCGGGGGCTGGATGCGCGAAGCCGGCCTCGAGACGCGCGAGGACGCGGTGCGCAACCTCATCGGCCGCCGCGGCGAAGGGCCGTTTCTGATGCTCGGCTCGCACCTCGACACCGTGGTGGACGCCGGCAGGTACGACGGGCCGCTCGGCGTGCTGATCGCCATCGAGGCCGCCGAACGCGTCGCGCGCGACCTGGAGGTCATCGGGTTCGCGGACGAGGAGGGCTGCCGCTTCGGGACCGCCTACCTCGGGTCGTCCGCGCTCACCGGGCGCTTCGACGCGGCCTGGCTCGACCGGCGCGACGGCGACGTGCGCCTCCGCGAGCTGGTGGGCGACCCCGGCCCGGCCCGCGTGGACGTCGAGGGCTACGTCGAGGTCCACATCGAGCAGGGCCCCGTGCTCGAGCGGCTGGGCGAGCCGGTGGGCGTCGTCACCGCCATCCAGGGGCAGAGCCACGCGGAGGTGACCTTCGCCGGAGAGGCCGGCCACGCCGGCACCACGCCGATGGGCGACCGCCATGACGCGCTGACCGCCGCCGCCGAGTGGATCCTCGCCGTCGAGCGGGCGGGCGGCACCGTCGGCCGCGTGCAGGTCGAGCCGAACGTCCGCAACGTGATCCCGGGGAGCGTCACCCTGACGCTCGACCTCCGGCACCCGGACGACGCGACGCGCCGCGCGACGTTCGAGGCGCTGCGCGCCGAGGCCGGAAAGGGCCGCGGCGTCGAGGTCGACGTGGCGCTCCGGCGGCGACAGCCCCGCGGTGGCGATGGACGAGCGCCTCACCGCGGCCTTCGGCGTCGGCACACGGCTCCCGAGCGGCGCCGGCCACGACGCGGCGATGATGGCCCACATCGCCCCCACCGCGATGCTGTTCGTGCGCTCGCGGCGGCGGCAGCCACAACCCCGCCGAGTCGGTCGAGGAGGCCGACGTGGCGGTCGCCCTCGACGCCCTGGAGCGCCTGCTGCGTGCCGTCTGACCTGCTGATCCGCGGCGCGACCCTGGTGTTGCCCGGCGTGTTCCCGATCCAGGCCGACGTCGCCGTCACCGACGGGCTGATCGAGGCGATCGGGCCCGAGCTGCCCGCCGCCGCCGAGGAGATCGATGCCCGCGGCCTGCACCTGCTGCCCGGCGCGATCGACGCCCACGTGCACTTCAACGAGCCGGGCCGCACCGAGTGGGAGGGCTGGGCCACCGGCTCGGCCGCGCTGAAGGCGGGCGGCGCCACCGCCTGCATCGAGATGCCGCTCAACGCCCACCCGCCGACGGTCGACGGCGCGGCGTTCGACGCCAAGGTCGAGGCGGCGACCGCGTCGTCGGTGGTCGACTTCGCGCTCTGGGGCGGGCTCGTGCCGGGCAACCTGGGCCGGCTCGAAGAGCTGGCCGAGCGCGGCGTCGCCGGCTTCAAGGCCTTCATGTGCGACAGCGGGATCGAGGACTTCCCGGCCGTCGACGACGAGGTGCTCGAGGCCGGCATGGCGCGCGCCGCCGCCCTCGGGCTGCCCGTGCTCGTCCACGCCGAGCGGCCGTCCGCGCTGCGCGACCCGCAGGGCACGGGCTGGCGCGACTTCGTAGCCTCGCGCCCGATCCAGGCCGAGCTGGAGGCGATCGAGGTCGCGATCGAGCTCGCCGAGCGCACCGGCTGCGACCTGCACGTCGTGCACGTCAGCAGCGCCGAGGGCGTCGCCCTCGTGGCGGCGAGCAACGCCACGTGCGAGACGTGCCCGCATTACCTGACCCTCACCGAGGAGGACCTAGAGACGCTCGGCACGCGCGCGAAGTGCGCGCCGCCGCTGCGGCCGGCCCATGAGGTCGAAGCGCTCTGGCGCGCGTTGAGCGACGTCGCGTTCGTCGCGTCCGACCACTCGCCGTGCCCGCCCGAGATGAAGGAGGGCGACTTCACCGCCGCCTGGGGCGGGATCGCGGGCGCGCAGACGATGCTCTCACTGCTGCTCGAACGACTGCCGCCACAGACGGTCGCCGCGCTGACGAGCGCGAGCGTGGCGAAGCGCTTCAACCTCCCCAAGGGCCGGCTCGAGCCGGGCGCCGACGCCGACCTCGTGCTCGTGGACCTCGGGGAACGCCGGCCGCCCGAGCTGGTGGACCGCCATCGGCTCAGCCCCTTCGCAGGGCGGCCGCTCCCGCGCATCGTCCGCACCCTCGTTCGCGGCGGCGCCTCGAGAGGCCGCCTGATCACGCCACGAAAGGACCCCGCATGAGCGACCTGCGCATCACCGCCGGACCGCTGCAGTTCGGCGCCGACTGGGTCGAGGCGGCGCCCAGGACGTGCGCCGCGTTCCGCGCGCTGCTGCCGTTCCGCAACAAGATCATCCACGTGCGCTGGAGCGGCGAGTCGGCCTGGATCCCGCTGGGCGACATGGAGACCAACCTCGACTTCGAGAACCACACGAGCCACCCCGCGCCGGGCGAGGTCCTGCTCTACCCGGGCGGCTACAGCGAGACGGAGATCCTCTTCCCGTACGGCGGCACGTGCTTCGCGAGCATCGTCGGCCAGCTCGCCGGCAACCATTTCCTGACGGTCACGGAGGGCGCCGACCAGCTCCGCGAGCTCGGCCGCATGGTCCTCTGGGAGGGCGCGCAGGACGTCGTCTTCGAGAACGCCTGAGTTACCTCCCTACCGGTGGGTGCGCGTTGCGGTCGACATGCCGCCTGCGTCCTCACTACCCTCCGGCGCAACTCGAAGGGGAGGTCCATTGATGAGGAGTGTCGCATTGGCCCTGGGGGCCGCGTTCGTCCTTGCGCTCGGAGGGTGCGGAGGCGACGACGGGGAGGAGGCTGCCGATCAGGGCGGCGAAGCCCCGCAGCAGGAAGCGAAGCAGGGCGGTGACCTGGTGGTCATGTACGCCGCCGACGTCGACAAGATCGACCCGGGCAGCACGTACTACCAGTACGGGATGAACGTCGCGTACGCGACGCAGCGCCCGCTCTACTCGTACCAGCCCGACGACGCGAGCAACCTCGAGCCCGATCTGGCGGAGGGCCCGCCGGAGATCGCCGAGGACGGCAAGACCGTCACCGTGAAGATCCGCACGGGCGTGAAGTTCAGCCCGCCGGTCGACCGCGAGGTCACCTCGGCCGACGTCAAGTACGGGCTCGAGCGCGGCTTCACCCCGGAGGTCGCAGGGCCGTACGTCGGCGCCTACATGGGAGCCCTGACGGGCCTGAAGGCGTTCCAGGACGGCAAGGCGGACGAGATCTCGGGCATCGAGACGCCCGACGACCAGACGATCGTGCTCAAGCTCGACGCCCCGCGCGGCGCCATCGTGGCCGCCGCGCTGTCGATGCCGGCCTCGGCGCCGGTGCCGAAGGAGTACGCGCAGAAGTTCGACCGCAAGCAGCCGTCCGCGTACGGCGACAACCAGGTCGCAACCGGTCCGTACATGGTCGAGAACGACGAGTCGGGCAAGCTCACCGGCTACACGCCGGGCACCGAGATCAAGCTCGTGCGCAACCCGAACTGGGACGCGTCGACCGACTACAAGCCCGCTTACGTCGACTCGATCACGATCAAGGAGGGCAACGACCCCGACGTCGCCTCGCGCCAGATCCTCGAGGGCCAGTCGCAGATCTCCGGCGACTTCCAGCTGCCGGCGCCGATCCTCAAGAGCGTCTCGCAGGGCGACCAGAAGGACCTGATGGAGCTGTCGCCGCCGACCGGCCGCTTCCGCTACATCGCGTTCCGGACCGACCGGCCGCCGTTCGACAACGCCGACGTGCGGCGAGCGCTCAACGCGGCGATCGACAAGGAGGCGCTGCGCCAGGCGTTCGGAGGCCCGATCACCGGCGACATCCCGACGCACTACATCCCGCCGGGCCAGCCGGGCTTCGACGAGGCCGGCGGCGAGGAGGGCACCGGGCGCCGACTTCATGGCCCAGCCCTCGGGCAACCTCGAGCTCGCCAAGGAGTACATGAAGAAGGCGGGCTACGAGTCCGGCATGTACGACGGCGCGCAAGCTCACCGGCGTGTCGGACAACGCGACGCAGCAGAAGAACGTCACGCAGGTCGCCGTCGAGCAGCTCAAGGCGCTCGGCTTCGACGTCAAGATGCGCTACGTCGTGCGCGACTCGATGTACACGAAGTTCTGCCAGGTGCCGGGCAACCAGCCCGACGTCTGCCCGAGCGTGGGCTGGCTGAAGGACTTCGCCGACCCGGAGACGCTCCTCAACCCGGTGTTCAACGGCAAGAACATCCTCGAGGAGGGCAACTCGAACTTCGCCCTGCTCGACGTCCCGGCCATCAACAAGCAGATGGACGAGGCCGAGGTCGTCAACGATCCCGCCGAGCGCAACCAGGCGTGGGGCGAGGTCGACAAGGCGATCACCGAGGAGGCGGCCGCGGTGCCGTGGCTGTGGGACACGCAGGCGATGCTGCGCTCGGAGAACGTCAACGGCGTGGTCAGCCGCAACCTGGCCACCTGGGACTTCGCTTTCACGTCCCTGAAGTAGCTCGTCAGGAAGATCGTCGTGCGGGCACCTCTGCCCGCACGACGGTCCCGCCGCCGGGCGGGCTCTCGACCACGAGGCGCCCGCCCAGCGCGGCGACGCGGTCGGCGAGCCCGGCCAGGCCGGTGCCCGACGCCGGGTCGGCGCCGCCGATCCCGTCGTCCTGGACGCCGATCACCACGTGGCCGTCGACCTGCTCGACGGTGACCTCGGCGGCGCTGGCCGAGGCGTACTTGGCCACGTTGGTGAGCGCCTCCATCACCACGAAGTAGACGGCCGCCTCGACGGCCGGCGCGTACCGGCCCTCGACCGACGCCGAGACGCTGACCGGCAGCGGCGCGCGGGCCGCGAGGCTCTGGAGCGCGGGGTCCAGGCCGCGCTCGGTCAGGAGCGCGGGATGGATGCCGCGGGCCAGCTCGCGCAGCTCGGCGAGGCCGGCGGTCAGCTCCGTCATCGCGCTGTCGAGCAGCTTCGCGACCTGTGACCCGGGCTCGGTGTTCTTGCGCGCGAGGTTGAGCGTGACCGACAGCGAGACGAGCCGTTGCTGGGCGCCGTCGTGCAGGTCGCGCTCGATCTTGCGGCGGGCGGCGTCGCCGGCGGCGACGAGCCGCGCGCTGGCCGCACGCAGGTCGTCGTAGCGGGCACGCACCTCGGCCGCCAGCCGCTCGTTCTCGAGCGCGAGCGCCGCGGCGGCGCCCGCCGTCCGCACCAGCTCGCGGTCCTCGAGCAGTCCCGGGTCATGCAGGATGGCGGCGATCGGGGTGCCGTCGCGCTCGATCTCGGTCACGGCGCCCTCGAGCGCCACCGTGTGGCCCTGCGCATCGACGTACCGCCGCTGGTCGGGCAGCCAGTAGGCGAGCGTGAGCGTGTCGTCGCCGAGCGCCTCGGCCAGCGCGTCGCGCGCGCTGACGCCGCCGAGCCGATCGAACAGCGCGCTCACCGCGCCGGCGCGCGAGAGCGACGACCGCATGAGGCCGACCAGGAAGGCGAACGGCACCGCGGTGATCAGTACGGTCAGCACCGCGTCGAGGACCCTGATCACGTCGTCCGCGGAGGCCGCGTTCGCGACCACGGTCAGGAGGGCGACGACCGCGACGGCGGTGCCGGTCCACAGGACCGGGCTGAGCGCCCGCCGCTGGACCGGGCCGAACGAGCGCCAGCGCCGGATCAGCACGACGACGAGGGCGCCGAGGACGACGACCAGCACGAAGAAGCCGACCGCCTCGAGCACGGTCGCCGCCGTCTCGTTCGACCACACCAGCAGCAGGTTGTCCGGGCAGTCGTCGCAGTCCTCGTTCTCGAAGACGAGCAGCGAGAACGGTCCTGCGATCAGAGCGGTGAACCAGACGAGCCGCACGACGGTGCGCTCGAGACCCGGGGCCACCCGGCCGGTCGGGAAGGCCACCAGCATGTGCACGAGCGCCGCGATCCACAGCGAGCTCAGCGCCAGGCCGATCGTGAACGCCCACGCGCTGTCCGCGCTGGTCAGCGCGCCCATGAACCAGACGAAGCCCACCATCGTCATCAGCGCGCCGCTGCGGTTCTCCGGCCGCCGCCACCACGCGTAGAGGCC
Organism: uncultured Solirubrobacteraceae bacterium; assembly: GCA_963835525.1. Classification (GTDB taxonomy): domain Bacteria; phylum Actinomycetota; class Thermoleophilia; order Solirubrobacterales; family Solirubrobacteraceae; genus DASSUW01. The sequence continues at coordinate 87,061 of CAWIFM010000002.1, read as the reverse complement.
CGCGCCGATGAACGCCCAGCCGAGCGTGAGCGCCAATGCGACCGACGGGCCGGGAACGTCCTCGCGGTCGCTCGCGGTCACCAGCGCGAGCGCCGCCAGCCCGAGCACGAAGCCCGCGACGGCGAGCGCGACGAGCGCGCGGCTGAGGCCGCTCATGGGAAGACGCTAGCTCTTGCGGCCGTGGGCGTCGAGCAGGACGACGCTCTCCTGCTCGTTGGGGTCGGTACGCGCGATCACGGCCCGGCACGGCTCATCCGAGGCGTTGTACGGCTGGTGCGGCATCCCGGGCGGGATGTAGAGGAAGTCGCCGCTCGCGACCTCGAGTTCCTCGCTCAGGCCGTCGCCGTAGCGCATGCGCGCGCGGCCGTCGAGCACGAGGATGGCGGTCTCGTGCGCCTCGTGCAGGTGCGGCAGCGCCTCGGCGCCGGGCGGCATCTCGAGCAGGTGCATGCAGAGCCCCTGCGCGCCGGCGCTCTCGGCCGAGATCCCCTCGAAGTAGGACAGGCCCTGGAGGCCGGAGAACGGCTTGCCGCCGCGGATCACGACGCACTCCTTCACGGGCGGACCTCGATCGTCTGGGACATGGTCACCGGGTGCAGCGAGCAGAAGATCCGGTACGTGCCGGGCACGTTGAGCCGCTTCTTGTAGACGCCGCGGACCGTGTAGGCCGAGGCGAAGCCGCGTGGCCCCGAGGCGAGCGTGACGTCGTGCTGAACCGGATCGCCGAACGTCCAGCGCACGACCGCGCCGTTCGGCACCGAGAGGCGCCGCGGGGCGAACGCGGCGTTGCGGACCTTGACGGCGGCGTCGCCGTCAAGGACGGCCATCGGGCCGGTCAGGTCGGTCACCGGCCGCGCGATCCCGTCGACGCCCAGCTCGGACAGCTCGGGGGTCACGGGCGGCGGCTCGGTGCGGCCGGTGGAGACCAGCCGGTGCGTCTGGATGTCGACCGGTGCCGGCGGGCAGCTCGCCGCGGGTTTGGGACCCGGGGCGACATAGAGGTGCATGATCCCCATCACCGCGCTGTGCGGCGCCTCGTTCGAGTACCGCGAGGTGATGCGCAGCCGGTCGCCGCGCGCGATCGGCCAGCCGGTCTGCGAGGTCGCGACGGACATGCTGCGCGGGGCGGGCTCGTGCAGGACCGGCGAGAGCGCGTAGATCGGGTCCTCGGGCGGGCCGTAGAGCGCGGTGGAGGACGACAGCGGGCCGCAGCCTTGCTCGGCGACGTCGACCGACAGCGCGCCTCCGTGGGCGTGTGCGGCGGCGGCCACGATCCGGCCGTTGCGCGGCGCGACCCACGTGCGCGAGCGCTCGTGCACGCCGCCGTCGCCCGGGACGCTGTAGATCTTGCCGTCGGCGCAGCTCACGCTGATCCAGTGCGGCGTGACCGGGATGCGCGGCTCGTCGGTGATCGTGACCGTGTACTGCAGGTACACGCGCTCGCGCACGTGGCGGTGGTTCATGAACATCCAGCCGACGCGCCAGCGGTCGCCCTTGCGCAGCTTGTAGCCGTAGCCGGGCGGGAGCTGGACCGCCTGATCCTCCTCGCCTGTGCCGTAGAAGGTCTCGCCGTTGCGGGCGCGGCAGTCGCCTGCGCGCCGGTCGCCACGGAAGCGGCCGTGGTTGACGAAGAAGACGTGGTGGAGCATCACGCGCTCCTGCGGCACGGGGTTGCCCGCGGCGTCGACGATCCGGGCGTGCATGGCCGTCAGGTAGCCGAACTTCTTCGGCGCGCGGGTGCTCTCAAGCGCCTGCTCGGTGGCGTATGCGCGCATGTCGACGGGTCCGACGCGCCATGTGTGCGTTGTCGTCTTCGCCTGCGCGGGCGCCGCCAACAGCAGCACGACCAGCACCGGCAGCCCCGCTCGCCCGATCACCGTCGCGACGCTATCGACCATCTGTCCAGTAGGTCAAGCTGCGATAAAAGCTGTCGATCATCGCGACACATGTCACGTTTGTGTCGTATCGCACTTCTGGCTGCCTTCCTGCTCGCCGTCGCCCCGACCGCCGCCTCGGCCGCCACGGCGTGGACCGCCGCGCCCACCCTCTTCTTCCTTGCCGCGGAGAACGAGGAGAACCGGCTGTCGGTGTCGCTCGGCGGCGGCGTGTACACGCTGACCGACACGGGCGGCGCGCCGATCACCGCGGGCGCCAACTGCACCCAGGTCAACCCCTCCGAGGTGACGTGCCCCTCCGGGTCCATCACCGGCCTCAACCTCGACGCGCGTGACGGCGGCGACACGATCACCGTCGGCGGGGGCACCCCGATCGCCACGCTGAGCGGCGGCTCGGGCGACGACACGCTCACCGGCGGCGACGCGAACGACACGCTCAACGGCGGGCCGGACTCCGACCGGCTCGTGGGCGGCACCGGCGTCGACGCGCTCAACGGCGACACGGGCGACGACTCGCTCGTCGGCGGGCCCGGCAACGACGTCTTCACCGGCGGGGCCGGGACCGACCTCGCCGACTACTCCGGCCGCACCCAGGCCGTGACCATCTCGATCGACGGCACGGCCAACGACGGCCAGCCGAGCGACGGCGTCACGCCCGCCGAGACCGACAACGTCAAGGTCGACGTCGAGAACGTCACCGGCGGGTCGGGCAACGACACCATCCTCGGCGGGACGACCTCGATCATCAACGTGCTGACCGGCGGAGCCGGCGACGACTCGATCGACGGCGAGGCGGCGAACGACACGCTCGACGGCGGCGACGGCGACGACATCCTGGCCGGCGGCGCGGGCACGGACACCGTAACGTACGCCGGCCGCATGGCGCCGGTCACGGTCACGCTCGACGGCCTCGACGGCGACGGCGCGGCTGGCGAGGACGACACGGTCCGCACCGACGTCGAGGCCGTGATCGGCGGCACGGCAGGCGACACGCTGACCGGCAGCGCGCTCGCCGACACGCTCTCCGGCGGCCCCGGCGACGACACGCTGCACGGCGAGGCGGCCGCCGACGTGCTCAACGGCGACGCCGGCGACGACCTGCTCGAGGGCGGCGCGGGCGGCGACACGCACAACGGCGGCGCCGGCGCGGACACCGCCGACTATGGCGCCCGCATCGCCGGCGTCACCGTCGACCTCGACGGCGCCGCCGACGACGGCGAGACCGCCGAGGCCGACAACGTGCGTCCTGACGTCGAGCGGCTGCTCGGCGGCCTGGGCGACGACACGCTGACCGGCAACAACGCCACCAACGAGCTCTATGGCGGCGCCGGCAACGACGTGCTCGACGTCGGGCGCGGCACCGGCGACGAGGCGTACGGCGGCGCCGACACCGACACCGTGACCTACTCGACCCGCTCGGCTCCCGTGACCGCCGACCTCGACGGGGTCGCAGACGACGGCGAGGCCGCCGAGTACGACCTCGTCTGGACCGACGTGGAGAACCTCACCGGCGGCTCGGCCAACGATCGCCTGACCGGCTCGGCCGGCACCAACGTCCTCAACGGCGGCACCGGCAACGACGTGCTCGACGGCGGCGCCGGCTCCGACCTCCTGGTCGGCGGGTCGGGCACCGACACGGCCGACTACTTCGCGCGCACGGCGGCCGTCACCGCCGACTCCGACGGCCAGGCCGACGACGGCGAGGCCGGTGAGAACGACACGGTCGAGACCGACGTCGAGGCGATCTCGGGCGGCGCCGGAGCCGACGTGCTGAGCGGCACCACGGGCACCAACATCCTCAGCGGCGGCGGCGGCAACGACGTGCTCGACGGCGCCCAGGGCGACGACGAGCTCGACGGCGGGACGGGCGACGACCAGCTGACCGGCGGCTCGGGCGCCGACCTGCTGCGCGCCGGGCTCGGCAACGACACCGTGCGCTCGCGCGACGGCGCGTCGGACCTCGTGCGCTGCGGCGGCGGCACCGACAGCGCCGTGCTGGACGCGACCGACGACGTGGGCGAGTGCGAGACGACCGACGTGCTCAGCACCGCCGGGCCGCAGGGTCCCGCAGGCCCGACCGGCGGCACCGGCGGCACCGGCGCCACCGGCGCTACCGGCGCCGCGGGGGCGACCGGCCCCGCCGGGCGCGACGCGGTGGTCACCTGCGTCCCCGGCAAGGCCAAGGGCGGCAAGGTGAAGGTGACCTGCTCGGTCAAGGTCGCCTCCGCCTCGGCCGTCAGCGCGGTGTTCAGGCGCGGCGGGCGCGCGGTCGCCTCACGGCGCGGGCGCGTCGTCTCGGTCCGGCTGGCGCGCGGGCGCTACCGGCTCGTGGTGCGCTACGGCTCGAAGACCGTGGTGCAGCGCCTCAACGTGCGCTAGTCGCGCCAGTAGTTGCGGCTGAGCAGGACGGCGACGGGGATGATCTCCACGCGGCCGAGCCACATCAGCAGCGTGAGCACGACGGTCGACAGGTCACTGAAGGGCGCGTAGCTGCCGAACGGCCCGGCGAAGCCGAAGGCCACGCCGACGTTCCCGATGCAGGCGGCCGAGGCGCCGATCGCCTCGATCATCGCCAGCTCGGCGCCGGTGCCTCGGGCGTCGACGAGCAGCGCGAGGCAGCCGATCGCAAACGCGAGCACGTAGATGAGCACGAACACGACCGTCGAGCGCAGCGCGCGCTCGTCCACCACCCTGCCGCCGGCGCGGATCGGCACCACGGCCTCGCGGTGCACCGCGTGCTCGAGCTCGCGGCGCACGAGCTTGAAGAGCAGCAGGTGGCGGACGACCTTGATCGAGCCGCTGGTGGAGCCCGCCGACGCGCCCACGAACATCAGGAGCAGCAACGTCATGGTGGCGAGCGGACCCCAGACCGACGAGTCCGTCGTACCGAAGCCCGCCGTGGTCATCACGGCGACGGCCTGGAACGAGCCGTGGCGGATGGCCGCCGCTCCGCTCTCGGTCCCGCGCGCAAGCAGCTCGAAGATCACGAGCGCCGACCCGAGCGCCGCGAAGGCGAGGTAGAGCCGCAGCTCCTCGTCGGCCGCGAAGATGCGGAAGCGTCGCTGGACGACCACGCGGTAGAGCCGGAGAAAGTTGATGCCGGCGACGATCATGAGCAGGAGCAGCAGCCACTGCGTCACGGCCGCGAAGTCGGCGGCCGAGGTGTTACGGGTGCCGAAGCCGCCGAGCGAGACGACCGAGAAGGCGTAGCCGACCGCGTCGAACAGCGTCATCGCCGGGTCGAGCCCGAGCCATCCGGTGGCCGCGAGGGCCAGAGTGGCAACGACCGTGAGGCCGACGTAGAGGGTCCACAGGCGTCGCGCGGTCTCGCGCACGGTCTCGCCGAAGCGCTCGATCTCCGTCGGTCCGGCCAGCTCGGACTGCAGGAGCTGGCGGCCGCCGATCCGCAGGCGCGGCAGGACGGCGACGGCGAGGATGACGATGCCCATGCCGCCGAGCCAGTGGCTGAACTGGCGCCAGAACAGCATCGAGCGGTCGAGCGCATCGACGTTTGTGACAAGCGTGGCTCCGGTGGCCGTGAACCCGGACACGGACTCGAAGAAGGCGTCGACCGGGTTCGAGAGCTGATCGACGCCCCCCAGGAGGTAGGGGAACATCCCGAAGACCGGCACGAGCAGCCAGATCAGGGCGACCACGAGGAAGCCCTCCCGCGGGCCCACCGCGGCGCCGCTCTTCGGCCCCGTGATCTGGTCGAGCGCGTGGCCGGCGCCCGCGGTGACCGCGGCCGCGAGCAGGAACGGCCAGAACGGCTCGCTGTAGCCGAGCGCGACCGCGGCGGGCACGACGAACGCCGCCCCCACCCACTTCAGCACCCCGCCGACGAGATCGAGGGCGCTCCCGACGTCGACGCCCAGCACCCGGCTAGAGCACCTTCTCGACCAGCGCCGCGCGGCGCGACTCGACGAAGATGATCACCCGGTCGCCGGCCAGGAGCTGGTCGGTGCCGTGCGGGAAGAGCACCCGGTCGTCGCGGACGATGGCCCCGATCACCGAGCCGGTCTGCGGCAGGTCGTCGAAGCTCCGGTTGGCCAGCTCGGAATCCTCCCGGACGGTGAGGTCGAGGATCTCGAAGCGGTCGTCGTCGAGCATCGCGATCTGGCGGATGCGCGGGTCGTGCGCGAAGCGCACGAGCTCCTCGGCGATCACCTGTCGCGGGTTGATGGCGACGTCGACGCCGCCGCGCTCGTAGACCGACACGGCGCCGGGGTCGTGCGCCAGCGCGATGGTCAGGCGGACGCCGTGGACGCGCGACTGCACCGCCGCGTAGAGGTTCTTGGCGTCGTCGTTGAGGCAGAACACGGCCGCCGACGCGCGCCCGATCCGCTCGCGCTCGAGGAACTCGGGGTCGAACGCGTGGGCGCAGAACACGCGCGCCTCCGGGCAGCGCCTCGGCCGCCTCGAGCGCGCGGTGCGAGTCTGAGTCGACGAGCCGCACGCGGACGTCGCGGCCCAGCAGCACGCGGGCGATCGTCGATCCCATCCGCCCGGCGCCGAAGACGACGAGGTCGTCGACCTGCTGCTGGTTGTGCGAGATCAGCCGGCTCCACTGGCGTGCCGACGCGGGCGCCGCGATGATCACGATGCGGTCGCCCGGCTCGATGCTCTCGCCGCCGCGCGGCATGACCAGCTCCTTGCCACGGATGATCGCGACGACCTTGGAGTCCTGGGGGATCTCCGCGTCGCGCAGCGGCCCGCCGATCACCGGGCCCGTGCCGGCGTCCGCGGGCACGTCGAACTCGACGATCTGGACCTTGCCGTCGGCGAACACGTCGGTCTGCCGGGCGGCGGGGATGCCGATCAGGCCGGAGATCGCGTTCGCCGTCTCGAGCTCGGAGGAGACCATGAAGTCGACGTCGATCTCCCGCTCCCGCCAAGCCTCCAGGTACTCGGGGCTGCTCGTGCGCACGATCACACGCGCGCGAGAGAGCTTGCGGGCGAGCATGGCGCTCACGAGGTTGGCGTCCTCGCGCGGGCTGCAGGCGATCAACAGGCCGGCGTCCTCGACGCCGGCCTCGCGCATGACGCGCTTGGTCGTGCCGTTGCCCTCGACGGTGCGGACGTCGTAGCGGTCGCCGAGCGCGGACAGCCGCTCGGCGTCGGTGTCGATCACCGTCAGCTCGTGCTCGTCGTGCAGCGCGTCGACGACCGCCCGGCCGACGTTCCCCGCCCCGAGGACGATGACTCTCATGGCGTGAGAGTACGCGCGACAATGCGGCCGGTGCGCCCGACCACCAGCGCCCTGCACCTCAGCGCGCTATGGGCGCTGGCCTTCGTCCAGCCGCTGTTCGGCCTGCTCGGCGGCAGCGCCGAGTTCTTCGTCGCGCGCGGCAACACCACGTTCGACATCGTCTTCTTCGCGATCGGCTACGCGCTCGTGCCGCCGCTGGCCGGCGCCGCCGTCGTGTGGGCGGCCGGGCGGCTCCGGCGCGGGCTGGACAGAGCGCTCCAGCTCGTGCTCGTCGGCCTGCTGGCGGCGGCGCTGGTGCTGCCTCCGCTCGGTGACGCGCTGTCGGGCTCGGTCGCCGCCGTCGGCGTCGCGCTGGCATTGGGCGCGGCGTTCGCGGTGGCGTACGCGCGAGCGGCGGTGGTGCGCACGTTCCTCACCTTCCTCTCCCCCGCGCCGCTCGTCTTCCTCTTCTTCTTCCTCGTGGTCTCCCCGGTCTCCGACCTGCTGTCGGCCGGCGAGGTGTCGGCCTCGGCCGGCGGCCCCGCGCGCTCCTCGACGCCGATCGTCTTCGTCCTCTTCGACGAGCTGCCGGTGTCGACGCTGACGAGCGACGGCTCGATCGACGCCGAGCGCTTCCCCAACCTGGCCCGCCTCGCGGCGGGCGCGACGTGGCACCGCAACGCGACGACGGTGGCCGACAGCACGCCGGAGGCGGTCCCGGCGCAGCTCACCGGCGAGCTGCCCGAGCCGGGCGACCTGCCGACCTCGACGCACCATCCGCGCAGCCTCTTCACGCTCTTCCGCCACAGCCACGAGCTCGCCGTCGTCGAGCCCATCACCGACGTCTGCCCCGCGCGCCTGTGCCCGGAGATCCGGCCGCCGGTGCGCGCGCGGCTCAGCGCGCTCGCCGACGACCTGACGATCGTGGCCGAGCACCTGCTGCTGCCCGACGACCTGCGCGACGGGCTGCCGGCGATCGACCGCGGCTGGCTCGGCTTCGGCAGCGAGGCCGAGGGGCGGTTCGCCGGGATCGAGGCGCGCGGCTCGCGCGACAAGCTGCTGGGCAAGGTGATCGAGCGCCTGCGCGCCGACGACGCGACGCTCGGCTTCGCACGCGCGGAGGCCGCGCTCGACCGCCACTCGGCACGGCCGCCGCTCGTCTTCGTGCACTCCTCGCTCCCGCACGGGCCGGCGCGCTACCTGCCGGACGGCCGCGCCTACACGATCCACCGCCGGAGCTACCCCGGGTTCGGGCGCGAGCACTGGACGCGCCGCCAGTGGCTGGTCGACCAGGCCTTCCAGCGGCACGTGCTGCAGACGCAGTACGCAGACGCCCTCCTCGGGCGTCTGTTGGACAAGGTGCGAGCCGCAGGCCTCTACGACGACGCGGTGATCCTCGTCACCGCCGACCACGGCGTGTCCTTCCGCGCGGGCGAGCCGCGCCGGCGGGTGACGGACGCCACGCGGCCCGACGTCGCGGTCGTCCCGTTCATCGTCAAGGCGCCCGGCCAGCGCGCCGGCCGGGTCGAGGACGGCGCGGTGCGGACGGTCGACGCGCTGCCCACGATCGCCGCGGCCGCGGGCGTGCGGATGCCGTGGCGGACCGACGGGATGCCCGCCGGCGAGCGGCCGTTGGACGGCGGCACGCCGATCGGGGTGATGCGCGAGGGCGAGCCGGGCGAGCCTGCCTCGCTGGCGACCGTGCTCGACGGGCTCCGCGCGCGCGACGCCGTCGAGGAGCGGCTGCTGCGCGACGGCGTGTACGCGGTCGGGCCGCGGCCGGACCTGATCGGGCGGCAGGTCGACGCCCCCGGTGCGCGGGCGACGGTCGACGCTGCGGGCGACTACGACGACGTGGCGGCGGACGCGCGCGTGGTGCCGGCGCTCGTCTCGGGCGACGTGACGGGTCTGCCCGACGGCGCGCCGATCGCGATCGCCGTCAACGGCCGCGTGGCGGCGACCACCCGCGTCTTCCCGCCGGGGCAGTACGTCGCGCTCGTGCCGCCGGAGTCGCTGCGGCCGGGCTCCAACGCCGTCGAGGTGCTGGATCTGCGCAAGATCGGCGCCAAACGGTCGATCACACGCCCATGACCTACGACCGCGCGCTCAGGCGCCTGTATGTCTTCGGCGCCCGCATCCACCACGGTGGCGTCGGTCTCGTGCTGTCGGCCATCGGCCTCGCCCTGGTCTTCCACGACCGTGCCGACTGGCCGTTCCGCCTGCGCGACTAGCGACGGATCCTGAAGCGCGTGCGCGCGAGCTCGGCGTAGCCGTCGTCCTTCATCAGGCGGGCGACGTAGCGCCCCGGCTTCAGGCCGGCGAAGGTCGGTGGCGCCCGCCACGCTGGCGCCCGTGTAAGCGAACGCGAGGTAGTCGTTGTAGAGGTCGGTGTCGCCGGCCTTCCAGATGCCGATCCAGTCGCGGCGGTTGGCCGGCGCGTTGCGCCAGGAGATCCGCGACCCGCGCGCGCGGACGCTCGGTCGCGCGCGCGGCGCGACGACCCAGAAGTCGCTGCGTGAGCGCACGCGGCCACGGCTCACGAGCCGCGCCTCGTAGCGCCCCGGCCGCAGGCCGCCGGAGCCGAAGGTGACGTGGCCGAAGAAGCTCGCCTCCTGGGGCGGCAGCGTCATGATCTCCTTGCCGGCACGAGCGATCGCGAGGTGGTCGCGGCCCTCGCCGCGCGGCGCGGCGTAGCGGACGCCGATGTCGTCGCCGCGCGTGACACGGCGGTGCAGCACGGAGGCGAACGGCCGCGGCGCGACCGGGGTGAGGCGGACGGTGGAGACGACCGCGCGGTGGTCTGAGGGGTACGGGTCGACCGGGATCGTGACGTCGGGCGTGCCGGGCGGGCCGGCGATCCCGCTGTCGAGGACCTGGATGCCGGCGGAGGCCTGGACGAGGTCGATCCGGTCGATCACCTCGTTCGCGTTCAGGCGCGGGAACGGATAGCCGTAGGTCCAGGTGATGCCGGGGCTGGCGACCGGGTCCGGGTGCACCGCGCGGTAGGTGTCCTGGAATCCGGCGGCGGCCAGCGCCTGGGTCACGGGCCACGGGACCGGGTAGCGGACGTCGTCGCGGACGGCGTCGACGGCCGCCGTCCAGTCCAGGTGCGACGGCGTGTTGAAGTCGCCGGTCATCAGGGTCGGGACCCCGTCGGGGAGCGCGCGCAGCGTCGCCCGGATCTCCGGCAGGCGCGTGCGGCGCTCGAGCGCGAGCACGCGGGCGAGCGACCGGCCGTCGCGGACGGCGTAGGGCCCGTACGGATCGGAGGTCAGGTGGACGTTGGCGAGCGCGAGCACCTCCCCCGGCCTGAGCTGGACGAGCACGTACTCGCCGCGTGCCTCGGGCGGGTCGATCAGCGGGTGGCGCGAGACGACGTGCAGCCGGTCGCTCCAGTACGGCCAGCCGAGCGCGCGGGCGACCTTGCGCGTGTTGCCCTCCGCCTCCTGGAGGCCGACGACCTCGGCGTCGGATGCCTCGATCGTCTCGACCACCTTGCCGAAGTCGACGACGTCGCCGCCGAGCCAGATGTTGAAGGTCATCACGCGCACGTCCGCCGGCGCGGCGATCGCGCGGTCGGCCCCCGCGGCGAGCAGGAGGAGCACGAGGAGGGCGACCGCGCGGCGCACGCGCGGCAGGCTACGCGTTGACGGCCACCTTCGGCTCGGCCGGTGTCTCGCGCGCGCCGACCTTCCCGAACGCGCCCGCGAGCCGGACCGACAGCGCGCCGAGCAGGGCACCGACGACGAGCGAGAAGAACACGCTCACGATCACGGCGATCCACGACATCGAAAGCAGCCCGCCGAACGCGCCGGTCCCCGCCGCCAGCGGCGTGTCCGTGATCGCCGCGACGACCGCCTCGGCGGAGTGCGGCCCCTTGCCGCCGGGCACGAAGTTGTCGAGGCCGGTCGCGATCCACCAGAAGAACACGGCCGCGTAGCAGCAGAACGCGGGCGCCGGCGAGAACCGGTCGTCGTCGACCGTCGTGGAGAGCACGACCAGGCCCGCGCCCGTGACGCCGATCATGAGCGCGATGCCCCAGAAGTCCGGCGACTCGGCGAGCATCGGGCCGATCCACATCGCGATCCCCGCCCCGGCGGAGCCTGTCGCGGCCGCGATCACGGTCTTGCCGAGCGCGGCGTTGTCGGCGCCGAGCAGGAAGTACAGGCCCCACGCGACGAACAGCGCGGGCAGGATCAGGTGCACGTTCTGCGGCACCCCGTACGCCCCGAACACGCCGTTCTCCACCGTCACCCAGTGGAACGTGAAGTTGAGCGCAACCTCGGATGCGAGGAACGCGAGAAGACCGATCGACAGCGTGAGCGGCAGGGCCGCCTTCAAGCGTGTGGCCATGAGTCCCTCCTCGTCGTGCCCTCCACGCTTGCCGCGCGGCCAGGACCGGCGCAGTCTTCAGCCGTGACGCGGGCCGCGCAAGAAATACTTGAATCCTGGGAACTACGTCCGCTCGGCGGACTCCAGCAGAGCCGGTGGCAGCACCGAGTCGGCCGAGCCCGTGACCTCGATCCGCGCCAGCCGTCCGTAGAAGTCGAAGTGGAGGACGATCGAGCCCAGCGCAGGAACGCGATCGGCCTCGTCGTGGTCGTCGAGCGCCACGGAGTCGCGGATCTCGCCACCGGATTCGGTCGCGAGGTCTATGTATGCCCGGCCGGTCGCGTCCACCGTCGTGCGGATCTCACCCACGTCACGACGATACTGCTACGCGCCCCCGTGGTACGGGACGCCGTACCCCTGCCGTGTTGCGACCCCCTTGGAGCCGGCCCGCCGCCTTCCGGAGAATCCGGCGCGATGATGCGTGCAACGGCAGAGGGCCGGGTCCTCGTGGAGGGCGATTCCGGCTACGACGAGGCCCGGAAGGTATGGAATGCCATGGTCGACCGCCGCCCGCGGGCGATCGTGCGCTGCGCGAGCGCGGACGACGTGGCCGAGGCGATCGCCTACGGGCGCGAACGCGATCTCGAGATCGGCGTGCGCTGCGGCGGACACAGCGTGCTCGGCGTATGCGTCCCGGACGACGGGCTCATGATCGACCTGACGCCGATGGGCGGCGTCTACGTGGACCCGGAGCGCCGTCGCGCCCGGGTGCAGGGCGGCGCGCTGCTCGGGGCGCTCGATCGCGCGGCGATGGAGCACGGGCTGACGACGACCGCGGGCAACGTGTCCCACACCGGCGTCGGCGGGCTGACGCTCGGCGGCGGCATGGGCTGGCTCGCCCGCCAGCTCGGGCTGTCGTGCGACAACGTGGAGTCGTTCGAGCTCGTCACGGCCGCGGGCGCACGGATCCGCGTCGACGAGGCCGGCGAGCCCGAGCTGTTCTGGGGCCTGCGCGGCGGCGGCGGCAACCTCGGCATCGTGACCGAGTTCGAGTTCCGGCTGCACCCGGTCGCCCGCCAGGCCCACGTCGTCGAGCTCTTCTTCGGCGATCGAGGAAGCGGCGCCGGTGATGCGCGGCTGGCGAGACCTGAACGCGATCGCGCCGCGGGCGGCGACGTTCACCGCCTGGGTCGGCGATCCGCGACGGCCGGCCGGTCGCGAGCGTCGGCTTCGTGTGGGCGGGCGAGCCCGAGATCGAGCGCCAGCTCCTCCCGGCGCTGCGCGCGCTCGGCCGCCCGATCAGCGAGCGGATCGAGGAGCTCCCGTACCTCGATCTCCAGCGGATGGACGACACGCTCGAGGGCCACGCCCTGCGCCGCTACTGGAAGGGCCACTACTTCCGGTCACTGCCCGACGACGCGATCGACGCGTTCCTGCTGCGCGGCACGCCCGACGGCCACGGCGAGCGCCTGCCCGCGGCCTCGCTCCAGGCCTACGGAGGAGCGATCGCCGACGTGCCCGACGCCGACAGCGCGTTCAGCCAGCGCGACGCGATGTTCGAGTTCGTCAGCGCCGCGCGCTGGTCCGATCCCGGCGAGGACGAGGAGCGGATGGCCGCCGCCCGCCGCTACGCGGCGACGCTCGAGCCGTTCTCGACCGGCATGTACGTCAATGCGATGAGCGACGAGGGAGCCGTCGGCGTGGCACGCGCGTACCCGCCGGCCAAGCTCGCCCGGTTGCGGGCGCTCAAGGCCGGGTACGACCCCGAGAACGTCTTCCACCTCAACCAGAACATCACGCCCGCCTGACAACCCGGATACTCAACGGGTATGGACACGTTCCTCGCCATCGCCAGCCGCCGCGAGGTCCGCAACTACGACGGCCGCCCCATCCCGGACGACGCGACGCGCCGGATCCTCGACGCCGGCCGCCTCGCGGGCAGCAGCCAGAACCGCCAGCAGCGCCGGTTCGTCGTCGTCCGCTCGCGCGTCGACGAGGTGGCGCGAGCCGTATGGGCGCCACGCAACGTCACCGGCGCGGCGCTCGTGATCGCGATCGTCACGTACGGCAAGGGCCCGCTCGCGTTCGACGCCGGCCGGGCTGCGCAGAACATGATGCTGGCGGCCTGGAACGAGGGCATCGGCTCGTGCCCGAACGGAATCTCGGACGCGGATGCGATGCGCGTCGCACTCGACGTCGGCGAAGGCGAGCAGGTGTCGATGGTGATCTCGTTCGGCTACCCGGCGCGCCAGCAGTCGCCCGAGCGGCGCTCGCCCGAGCGGTGGATCGAGACGGCCGACCGGGTGCCGCACGACGAAGCCGTCCAGATCCTCTGAGGAGCGCGTCACACGAACGCGCACCTCCGCGCGCTCCCGACGAGCGCCGCGCTCCGGCTCGCCCTCGTCACGTTCGCGAGCTTCACCTTGATCATCAGGCAGTTGTTCGCGTCTGACTCCTCCTCGATCTTGTTCGCCGTGTCGATCCGGGTCACCAGCCAGTAGGTCCCGTCGCGCACGGCGCTGACCTCGATCATCTGGTCGGGCAGATCCCAGGTGTACTCGTCGGCCCAGCCGCGGCTGATGCCGTTCTGGAAGTAGATGCGGCCGCCTACGGTCTCTCGCGGCTCGAGGCAGCGCGGTGCGGGATACGACTGCGCGGCGTCGCCCTTCAGCCCCCACCAGTGCATCTCGGTGTCGGCCATGCAGAACCCGTTCTTGCGCCCGGCCGTGAGCGGCGCGCTCCTGGGGAGCCCGCTCGGCGCCACCACGTGCAGCGTCGACTGGGAGAAGTCCTCGAAGTGGTAGTGGCTGTGGATCGGGTGGTAGATCATGCTGCCGGCCCACTGCTCGGCGAACGAGCCGTCGCTGCTGTACACGCGCTGGACCGCCCGGACGTTGTCCTCGAACACGTCCGCATCCACCGACCACCGCACATCGACCGGCCCGCTGCCGATGTTCGCGGCACGCTGACCGAAGCGCAGGCACACGCGCGCACCCTGCTCGTCGATCTCGCTGCCGAAGCACGACGACCCATCGGGCGCGGAGTCGCCGAAGATCGGCTCCGGATGTCCGAACGACGCCACCCTCGGCGCCAGCACCTCGAGGTCGGGCAGCATCCGGCGAAGCGGCCGCACGGGCGGAGCGTCCTCGTTCTCCGCCAGCCCTTCGAAGGCCAGCACGGGCTGGGCGATCTCCGGGATCAGCGGGTTGAACGCGACATAGACGTCGTAGTCGCGATCGGCCTTCGGCAACAGCACGGACTGCGCAGTGCCGACCTGGCCGGTCGAGGACGCGACCGGCGGACCGCCACCCGCGCGGTACACGTACAGCCCGAGCGAATCCCCGAACCCGCCGCGCGTGTACCTGATCGCCACCTGCACCCCGCCCGGCCGCGATCGCAACTTCTGTGGCAGCCGCACGCGCAGCTTCGCGTGCCGGCAAGCGACCGCCTGGCACTCGGCGACCCCGGGGATCCGAGGGCCGTCGGCGCGGATCTGCCCGCTGACGAACACCGCGGCGTCGGACTTCAGCGTGTACGTCGGCACACTCGCCCCTGCACCCGCAGGCACCACTGCCGACGCTCCGGCGATCAGCCCACACACGGCCCCCAGCGCCCAGCGGCGCGGGGCTGAAACGGCACGTCCGTACGCCATCGCCCGTCCTCTCCTTAGGGATTCGGGCGCGAGCCTATCCGCACCGCGACGGAGCAGTCCAGATGCGCTCGGTCCAGGCGGCGGTTCGAATCGGGCAACCGTGCTCGATGCCCAGCTGACGGGACCGTTGCCGGGTTGCCGGTGCCCCGCGTTCGATCAGTCCATGGCCGACAAGCCCGAGCGAGGCGGTTGGACGCACGACGAGGTCAGGCGTGAAGAAGAAGCAGAGCGCGCTCGGGTGCGTCGCGACGCGGCTCGAGGCGTGACGAGGAACCTCGAGAACGCTGTGGCACACACCGAGTTCGCGAAACGGTTCGCCGAGGCGTTCGAGCCTGCACGGAGGCGATGACCGACGCGCTGAACCCTGAGCCGCTGCTCCGGGCCCTTCACGAAGCCGGCGTACGCCACATCATCATCGGCGGTTTCGCGGTCAACGCCCAGACGCCTCCTGACGCCTCGCGGCTGGAAATGCCCCCGGCAGGACTCGAACCTGCGACCTGCGGATTAGAAGTCCGCTGCTCTATCCAGCTGAGCTACAGGGGCCTGGCGGGCGCAGCTTAGACCGCGCCCGCCTCAAAATCACAGGCCGGACAGGGCCTTGTCGATGGCGGCGGAGCGGTCCTTGCCCTGTGAGGCGTAGAGGACGAGGGTGTTCTCGTGCTCGAGCTTCTTGGTCTGGGGCGGGAGCGCGCTCTGCATCTGCTCGCTGATCTCGTTGGCCTTCGACTCTCATTTTTCGACGAGAATAGTTACGGACGCGTCGCAGGTTTGTCACTGTGCGCTTTGCCCGTGTTGCGATCTGGTCGGCAGGCTGGGACGGGTGACTCCAACGACCAGGCACGACGAGATCGAGACGCGTTTTCGGGCGCTGGTGAATGACGCGGAGCTGCCCGCTCCCGACAGCGTCAGCTACGAGCCAGAGTCCGTGACCTTCTACTGGCACGGGCAGAAGCTGGCCGTCGTGGTGGACTTCGATCAGGACTAGACGCGGCGATACACGCGGCCCGGCCGGCCCGGGCCCTCCGAGCGCTGCTCGCCGGTGTCGGCCAGCAGGCCGGTGGCCTTCACGTCGCGGCGGAAGTTCGCCGGGTCGACGGTCTCGCCGCTCAGCGCCTCGTACAGCCGCTGGGCCTGCCCCAAGGTGAAGCGCTCCGGCAGCAGGCCTCCGCCGACCCGCACGAACCAGGTCTTGTCGGCGACCCGGGCGCGCAACCTCCACAGGCCGTCGTCGACGATCAGCTCGTGGTCGAGTGCGAGCTCGGGCAGCTCGTCGACCGGGTGCCAGCCCGGCTCGCGGCCCTCGGGCCCCTGCTCGGGCAGCGCCTCGGGAGCGACGAGCGCCAGGTAGGCGATCGAGGGCAGCCAGCCGCGCGGGTCGCGCTTCGGATCGGCGTAGGTGCGCAGCTGCTCGAGGTGGACCGAGCCGACGCCGGTCTTCTCGCGCAGCTTGCGCTCGGCCGTCTGCTCGGGCGACTCGTCGGTGCCGACGAAGCCGCCCGGCAGGGCGAACATGCCTCGCTGGGGTTCCTCGAACCGCCGGGCGAGCAGGACGCTGAGGCGGCTGTTGAGCAGCGTGAAGACGACGGGGTCGGCGGTGAGGCCGATCGGCGACTCGTAGTCCGCGCTGTTGCGTGCCGCGATCCGGTCCACGCCCGCACTATCTCGCGATCAGCGCGACGACGCGCTCGACGAAGGCCGGATCCGCATCCTCCCCGAGCACCAGCAGTCGGAAGTAGATCGGGCCCAGGACGGCCTCGATCACCGCCCGCGGGTCGGTTTCCGGCGGGAGCTCGCCGCGCGCGACGGCGCGCTCGACGACGACGCCGTCCATGGCCAGGCGCTCGGTCCAGAAGCGATGGCTCGCGGTCGCCAGAGCGGGATCGTGCGCTCCCGCCGCGACGACGGCGCGCACGACGGCCTGGCCCTGCGGGCTGGCGGCCGTCGCAGCGGCGCCGCGGGCGATCGCCAGCAGGTCGCCGTGGAGCGAGCCCGTGTCCGGGATCCGCACGCCCTCGCCGGCGAGGGCCAGCATCGCGTCGAGCACGAGTGCCTCGCGGGTTCCCCAGCGCCGGTACAGCGTGGTCTTGTTGACGCCCGCGCGCGCGGCGACGTTGGCGAGGGTGAGCGCCGCGTAGCCCGTCTCCGCGAGCTCGGCCATGGTGGCCTCGAGCGCGGCCGCGCGCACGCGGGCGCTGCGACCCCCCGGGCGGCGGCGAGGTTCATCCATGGGCAAACAATTATCGCAACACCTCGTTGCGTTTGATACGCTCGGCTTATTGCAATGACCAGTTGCGTTTACGAGGACGCGGGGCCGGTTCGCAGAGTCGTGCGGCGGACTGCGGCGACGCGCCCGATGGCCTTGCTCTATGGCCGGATCCAGCAGCCGGCCGACACGCTCGTCTACCGGCTCACCCGCGGCCGCACGACGCTGTCCGTCGTGGCTCGCCGGCGTCAACCTGGTGATGCTGACCACCACCGGAGCGCGGAGCGGCGTCCTGCGCACGCTGCCCGTGCTGGCTCTCGACGACGGCGACGCCGTCGTCGTGATCGCCTCGAACTTCGGGCGGCCGCACCACCCCGCCTGGTACCACAACCTGCGAGCCGCATCCGCGGGCACGGGTGACCATGGGCGGCGTCACCCGCGCCGTCGAGGCGCGCGAGCTCCACGGAGCCGAACGCGACCGCCACTTCGCCCGTGCGGTCGAGATCTATCCCGGCTTCGACCGCTACCGGCGCTGGGCCTCCGGCCGCCGCATCCCGGTGATCCGCCTGGAGCCGCGATGACCGAGCGCTGGCAGGTCGTGGGCACCGCCGCCGAGGCGTACGAGCGCTACCTCGTGCCCGCCTTCTTCGGACCGTTCGCCGAGCGGCTGATCGAGCTCGCGCGACCGCGTCCCGACGACCGTGCGCTCGACGTCGCCTGCGGGACCGGGATCGTCGCGCGCCGGATCGCTCCGCTGGTGAGCAGCGCCACCGGGCTCGATCTCAACCCGGGGATGCTCGAGGTGGCGCGAGCGGCCGAGCCCGCGATCGATTGGCTGGCGGCCGACGCCTGCGCGCTGCCGCTGCCGGACGCGTCGTTGGACCTCGTGCTGTGCCAGCAGGGCGTCCAGTTCTTCCCCGACCGCAGTGCAGGGCTGTGCGAGATGCGCCGCGTGCTCGCACCCGGCGGACGGCTGGCCGTCAGCGTGTGGCGGGCCGCCGAGCACAACCCTGGCTGGCTGCGCCTCGCCGAGGCGCTCGACCGGCACGCGGGCGAGGCCGGAGCGATCATGCGCGCGCCGTTCTCCCTCTCCGACGGCGCCGAGCTTCGCGACCTCGTCCGCAGCGCCGGCTTCAGCGACGTCTCGGTGAGCATCCGGATCGTGCCGGTCCGGTTCCCTTCGGCCGGCGACCTCCTGAGCCGTCAGGAGGTCGCCTCGCCGCTGGCCGGACCGCTGTCTGCGCTCTCAGGCGAGTCGCGCGACGCGCTCGCGTGTGATTTCGCGACCGCGCTGCTGCCGCACACCGACGACGACGGCGTCTGCTTCCCGATGGAGACGCACATCGTCACCGCTTCGGCCTAGAGGTCGACCAGGGCGCCGCTCTCGGCGTCGACCACCTCGATCGCCATCGCCGGGCAGGCGCGGGCGGCCTCGAGGATGACGTCGTCGGGGCCGGAACCCGTGACCACGGCGATCTCGTCGACGCGGAAGACGTTCGGGGCGATCGCGGCGCAGTCGCCGTGACCGCAGCAGGCGTACTCGTCGACCTTGGGCAGCAGGGTCATGCGGCAGTCCTTTCCTCGTGGATCTGGGCGAGCTGGCGGCGCCAGCGGGGAAGCTCTCGCGGGCGGCCGACGAGCAGGGCGCCGACGGCGACCCCGCGGTGGCGCAGGACGGCGGTGAAGTCGCGCGCCTCGGGCCGGCCGTCGATCTCGACCTCTGGCCCGGGCCGGCCGACGAGGTGGATGCGGACGCCGTACTGGTCGCTCCACACGTTGGAGGGCGGGGCGGGCACGGCCGGCAGGCCGAGGATCGAGCGCGCGGCGGCGACGCCGAGCCGCGCCGCGAGCTCCCAGTGCTGACCGCCGGTGACGTCGCCGGCCGCGTAGACGCGCGCGGCGATCGTGCGGGCGCCGTTATCGACGGCCACGCCGTCGGCCAGCGGTGAGCCGGCGAGCCAGCGCGTCTCGGGCGCGACGCCGACGCCGACGAGCACGGCGTCCGCGTCGACGATCCGCCCGTCGGAGAGGACGAGCCTCTCGACAGGAGCGCCGGCCGGGCCCGCGTCGGCCACGGACACACCGAGCTCCACGCGGACACCCTCGCTGCGGTGCAGGTCGGCGAACCAGCCGCCGAGCCGCGGGCCGAGCACGGCGAGCGGGACGTCAGCCGCCTCGATCAGCGTCACCTCGGCCCCGAGGCCGCGCGCCGTGGCGGCGACCTCCTGGCCGACGAAGCCGGCGCCGACGATCGCCAGCCGCACGCCGGGGGCCAGCGCGGCGCGCAGGCTGTCGGCGTCCGCGAGCGTGCGCAGGACGTGCACGTTCGGGCGGCCGGCGAACATCGGCAGCCGCCGCGGCCGGGCGCCCGTGGCGACGATCAGGTTGTCGTAGCCGAGCTGCTCGCCGTCCTCGAGCGTGACCCGCCGGGCGACCACATCGAGCCGCGCGGCGCGGCGGCCGAGCAGCAGCTCGACGTCATGCGTCGCGTACCAGTCCGGCGGCCGGAACGGCTCGGCGCGCAGCTCCTTGGACAGCGGCGGCCGGTCGTAGGGAGCGACCGGCTCCCCGCAGACGACCCGGATCGGGCCGCGATGATCACGGGCGCGCAGCGTCTCCGCCGCGCGCTGAGCGGCGAGCCCGCCGCCGACGATGAGAACCATTCGGGCATGGTCGGCGCGGGTGCGCAAAGGAAAGGCAAAGGCGCGCGGAAGCCTTGGGCAAGCCGCGTATCCTCGTATGCAGTGGTGCGGGCTCTTCTCGCAGCGTGCACGGTGCTGGCCGCCGCCGGCTGCGGCAGCGAGAGCCGGCCGGTCGCAGCGGCGCAGTGGGAGTCGCTGCGACCCGCGACGCTCGAGCGGACCGAGGTGGCCGCGGCGCGCGTCGGCCGCTTCATCTACGTGATGGGCGGCTTCGAGCCGTCACGCGAGACGAGCTCCGCCACCGAGCGCTACGACATCGAGAACGACCGCTGGCGGCGGGTGGCCGACATGCCGGTCGGGCTCAACCACGCGGCGGCCGTCGCCCACCGCGGCCGCGTCTACGTGCTCGGCGGCTACCGCTCAGGGCTCGGCCAGGAGGTCGCGACGCTCTACCGCTATGACCCCGGCCGCGACCGCTGGCGCCGGTTGCCCTCGGCGCCGACCGCGCGCGCCGCGCTGGCCGCCGGCGTCATCCGCGGGCGGCTGTACGCCGCAGGGGGCGCCGCACAGGGCGGCGCGCTCACCACGCTCGAGGTCTACGACTTCAAGCGCCGCCGCTGGCGCGCCGGGCCGGCCATGCCGACGGCGCGCGAGCACCTCGCCGGCGCGGTGGCGCGCGGGCGCTTCTATGTGCTCGCCGGTCGGTCGGCGGGGACCAACTTCAAGGTCGTCGAAGCGTACGACCCCCGCACGCAAAGATGGCGCCGCGCCCCCGCCATGCGCAAGGAGCGCGGCGGCATCGGCGCCGCAACCGTGAACGGCCGGATCGTGGTCGCCGGCGGCGAGGAGTCCGCGGGCACGATCAGCGAGGTCGAGCTCTACGACCCCGGCACACGCCGCTGGCGGGCGCTGCCCGACATGCCCACGCCGCGCCACGGGCTGGGCGTCGTCGCCCGCGGCCGCCGCGTGTTCACCGTCGAGGGCGGCGACAGCCCCGGCTTCGCCTTCACGGACGCGATCGAGGCGCTGCGGATCAGCCCCTGATCCACAGGAACTGGTACGGCGCGAGGACGAGCTCCTCGCTGCCCGCGCGCAGCGGCCGGCCGTCGGGAGCGGCGGCCGCATCGGTGAGCCGCATGCCGTGCTCGTCGAGCAGGGCGCGCCGGACCGGCTGCTCGCCGGCGCTGAAGTTCGCGAGCACGAGCAGCCGCTCGCCGGCGTAGCTGCGCAGCAGGCCGTAGACGTGGTCGTTGCCCGTCCACAGCGGCTGCCCGGCGCCGTACGCGTGCGTGGCGCGCGTGGAGCGCCTCGCAAAGATCAGGCGCTGCAGCCCGTCCCAGATCTCGCTCTCGACCGAGCCGGGCATGTGGCGGCGCTCGGCGGCGGCCCAGTCCATCGGCGGGCGGTGCATCCAGCGGTTGTCCTCCCGCTGGTGCTCGTCGTCGGCCCACGCGGGGTCGTTGAGCAGCCCGAGCTCGTCGCCCATGTAGATCAGCGGCAGCCCGCCGTGCGCGAACGCCACCGCGTGCAGGAGCAGCACGCGCCGGATCGCCAGCTCGCGCGCGAGCTCGTCCTCGCCGGCCGACTCGAGCCCCGCCAGCGACGCCGTCATCCCGCTCGTGCGCGCCTCGCCCGTGGCGTCGTCGGGCTGGAAGCGCGCGCCGCGGGCGAACGACGCCGGGGAAGTCGCCGGCGTAGAAGTCCGACAGGAAGCTCCGGTGCAGGTGCGCGTCCTCGCCCACGGCCGCCGCGTCCTCGGGCGTGATCGTCCAGCCGATGTCGTCGTGGCAGCGCACGTAGGTGACCCAGCCGGCGCCCGCCGGCACGGCCGGCATGCCGTCCAGCACGTGGGTCATCAGCGCCACGCGGCCTGACGCCAGCGCGCTCCACATCAGCGCCATCAGCACGTTGTTGTAGGCGAGGTCGCACTCCTTGCCCTCGTGCCGGCCCGTCCCGAGATAGGTCACGAGCTGGGCCGGGGCGACGATCGCCTCCGCCTTGAACGCGACGCCCGGGGCGGCGATCCGGCCCACCGCGCGGAGCGCCTGCAGCAGCTGGTGGACCTCGGGCAGGTTCTGGCAGTCGGTGCCCTTGCGCTTCCACAGGAACGGCACGGCGTCCAGGCGCAGGACGTCGACGCCGGCGTTGGCGAGGTCGAGCACGACCTGCGACATCGCGACGAACACCTCGGGGTTCGTGTAGTCGAGGTCCCACTGATACTCGTTGAACGTCGTCCACACCCAGCGCCCGAGCTCGGGGACCCACGAGAAGTTGCCGGGGGCGATGTCGGGGAAGACCTCGGGCAGCGTGCGCTCGTACTCGTCGGGCTCGGAGCGGTCCGGGAACGTGCGGTAGTACTCCGGCCTGTCGCGCGCCCACGCGTGCTCGCGCGCGGTGTGGTTGAGGACGACGTCGACGCACAGCGCCATGCCGGCGGCGTGCAGATCGGCGGCCAGCGCGCGCAGGTCGTCCATCGTGCCGAGCGCCGGCTCGACGGCGCCGTAGTCCGCGACCGCGTAGCCGCCGTCGTTGGGCGCCGGGCGCGCGGCCAGCAGCGGCATCAGGTGCAGGTAGTTGACGCCCAGCTCGCGCACGTACGGCAGCCGCTCGCGCACGCCCGCCAGCGTGCCGGCGAAGCGGTCGGCGTAGCAGACGTAGCCGACCGCCTGCTCGCGCTGCAGCCAGTCCGGCGTGATCTCGCGCTCGTGGTCCAGCCGGCGGAGGCCCGGATCGCGCGAGCGCGGCCGTGGCGGCGATGGCGTCGAGCAGCGCGGCGAACTGCGCGGGGAAGCGCGGGTCGTCGCCGTACAGCGCCGCGAGCGGATCGCGCAGCTCGGTGAAGAACCGCTCCAGCCGCGTCAGGAACTCCGCGTCGCCCTCGAGCCTCGCACGCACCTCGGCGTACTCGGCCCGCACCTCCGGGCGCATCGCGAAGACATTCTGGGTCACGCGTCGAGGAACGGCGGGATCATCGCCAGCAGCCAGTCGGCGCGGTCCAGCAGCCCGGAGCCGGGCGGGATGAAGTGGGTCGTGCCGGGCAGCACGGCGAGCTGGGACTCCGGCAGCCCGGCGAGGTCGCCCATCACGCCGCCTCCGCGCAGCTTGAAGAACCCGACGACGTGCTCGAGGCGGACGACGTCGGAGTCGCCGGCGATGATCAGGGTCGGCGCGGCGATCGCGCGGACGTCCTCGTCCGGCCACGCGAACGGCGTCGTGTCGAGCTCCTTGAGCTTCTCGACCAGCTTGGGGAAGTCTCCCGGGTTGGGCGCGAGCTCGTGATACGCCTGCTCGAACGGCGAACCGGCGAACATCTCCGGCGTGATCGACGGGAACATCTCGATCGCCTCTGCCGGCATCGCGTCGTACCGGTAGCCGGCCGAGGCGACCACGAGCCTGCGTACGAGCGAGGGATGCCGGATGGCGAGCTGCAGGGCGACGCCGCCGCCCATGCTGTAGCCGACGACGTCGGCGCTCTCGAGCTCCAGGTGGCGGATCAGGCCCGCCGTGTCGTCGGCCATCTGCTCGTAGGTGATCGGGCGGTCGATGTCGGCGGTGCGCCCGTGGCCCTGCATCTCGGGCACGATCACCTGCCGCGTCCCGGCCAGTCCGGGCAGCAGCGGCCCGAACATGCCGGCCGTCATGTAGGCCCCGTGCAGGAGGACCGTCGGCCTCCCCTCTCCGTGGATCTCGTAGTAGATGCTCAGATCCCCCACCGATGCGTACATGGCGTGAATGCTACCGTTCACCTTGTGGTTAACGATCCGTTCAAGGCCCTGTCGCACCCGATCCGCCGCGGCATCGTCGAGCGCCTCGCCGCCGGACCGGCGACGGTGGGCGACGCCACCCGCGGCTTCGGGGTGTCCAAGCCCGCCATCACCAAGCACCTGAAGGTGCTCGAGGAGACGGGCGTGGTCACACGCGTGATCCAGGGCCGCACGCACCGGCTCTCGCTGGCGCCCGACGTGCTCAGCGAGGCCGCCGACTGGATGGATCGCCAACGGGCTGTCTGGGGGCGCCTGTTCGACGTCGTAGACGACTACCTCAAGGAGTCCCGATGAACACCGTCACCCCCCAGGAGTGGGACGCCGCCCGCGAGAAGCTGCTGGTCAAGGAGAAGGAGCTGACCCGGGCGCGCGACGCGCTGGCGGCCGAGCGCCGGCGGATGCCCTGGCTGGCCGTCGAGAAGGAGTACCGCTTCGAAGGCCCCGACGGGCCGGCGAGTCTGCTCGACCTGTTCGAGGGCCGCCGCCAGCTGATCGTCTACCGCTTCTTCTACGAGCCGGGCGTGGACGGCTGGCCCGAGCACGGGTGCGGCGGCTGCTCGTTCCTCGCCGACCAGGTCGCCCACCTCGCCCACCTCAACGCCCGCGACACCACGCTCGCGTTCGTCTCGCGCGCGCCGCAGGAGAACCTCGAGCGCTGGAAGGCGCGGATGGGCTGGCAGCAGATCCCGTGGTACACGCTGACCGACGACTTCGACTCCGACCACGGCGTCGGCGAGTGGCACGGCACCAACGCCTTCATCCGCGAGGGCGACGAGATCTTCCGCACCTACTTCATCGACGCCCGAGGCGACGAGGCCATGGGCACCACGTGGGCCTACCTCGACATCACCGCGCTCGGGCGCCAGGAGGAGTGGGAGGACTCGCCGGAGGGCTACCCGCAGACCGCGCCGTACCAGTGGTGGAACCTCCACGACGAATACACATGACGACGCTGAAGATGCGGCGCACGTACGAGGCGTCCGCCCAGGCGGTGTTCGACGCATGGACCAGCGAGGAGGTGATCCGCCGCTGGTGGCACGCCGAGCACGACTGGGAGACCACGGTGGCCGAGGTCGACCTCCGCGTCGGCGGAACCGTCCGGGTGGTCATGCGCAACCCGCACGAGGACGTCGAGTACGGCGGCGGCGGGCAGTACACCGAGATCGACCCGCCCCGTCGCCTGGCCTTCACCTGGCTCTGGGACGGGAACGCCACCCGGCAACTGATCGAGCTCGAGTTCGAGGAGGCGGACGGTGTCACCACCGTCCGCTTCACTCACAGCGGCCTGTGGGACGAGGAGGCGGTCCGTTCCCACGAGGACGGCTGGAGCAAGGCCTTCGACAACCTCAGGCGCGCGCTCGCCAGTCCGTGATGACCTGCTCGATGTCGCGCCGCGCCGCCGCGCCGGGCATGGTGATCAACGCCTTCCACAGCGCCCAGCCGCGGCCGCGCGACCACGTGCCCGTCGATCGACGCCGAGCTCGGCGCGGAAGCGGTCGCGGCTCGGACCCGACAGGAAGGTCCAGGCGATGACCATGTCGCACGCGGGATCGCCGACCCCGGAGGAGCCGAAGTCGAGCACCGCCGCGAGCCGGCCGTCGCGGACGAGCAGGTTCCCGACCGCGACATCGCCGTGCACCCACACGGGCTCGCGGTCCCACGAGGTGGACATCGCGTCCTCCCAGACCCGCAGCACGTCGTCGCGCGGGATCGTGTCGCCGAGCTTCTCGATCGCCTGCAGAGTCTCGTCCTCGTAGGTGGCGAGCGGCCCGCCGCGGAGGAAGTTGTGCTCGCCGGGCGCCGGGCCGCCGGCCGCGTCGGCCCGCTCCAGCTCGCTCAGGAACCCGGCCAGGGCGACCGCGAAGCCGGTCAGGTCGGAGAGCTCGGTCGTCGCGGCCGGCTCGCCCTCGAGCCAGCGGTAGACCGACCACGGGAACGGATAGCCCTCGCCGGGCTCGCCCCGGGCCACAGGAGCCGGGATCGGCAGCGGGAGCTGCGGGGCGAGCACGGGCAGCCAGCGCTGCTCCTTCTCCACCTGCTTGGCGTACCAGCTCCCGGTCGGCAGCCGGATGCTCAGGTCGGGCCCCAGCCTGAACGTGCGGTTGTCCCAGCCGTCGAGAGCGACCTCGGCGATCGGCAGATCGGACCACTGCGGGAACTGGCGGTCGATCAGGCGGCGCGCCAGGGACGCGTCGATCGTCGTGCGGTCGAAGTCGCCCACCGAGCCATTCTTACGCGGCGGCCTCCGCCCGCTCCCAGGCCGGCGGGATGTGGTGGTTGCCCTTGAAGACGTCCTCGGGGTCGTAGAGCGCTTTGACCGCGGTCAGGCGTGCCCAGGTAGCGTGGTCGAAGAAGGCGCTCGCGTCCGCCTGCTCCTCGACGAAGTTGGGGTAGTCGCCGGCGCGGTGCGGGGCGACCGCGGCGGTCATGGCGTCGAGCTCGGCGCGGACCACCGGCTCGGCGGCGGCCTCGGGCACGACGCCGAGGCCGAACACGCAGACCTCGCCCGGGAGCGTGGCGCGGGCACCGGCGCCGGGAGCGCGGCGGGCGAGGGCGCCCCCCATGTGCCGGAGCTGGACCAGCGCGAGTGACGAGCCGGGCCCGCCGATGCGCGCGATGTCCTCGATCGCCTCGCCGGAGAGCTCGTCAACGAGGGCGTGCGCGGACCGGAAGGGCAGCGGGTCGCGCGGGTCCATCGCCAGCTCGGAGAGCGCGACCGGAGGCTGCATCGCGAACGTGTCGAGCTCCGGGCGCAGCGCCCGCACCGGCCGCAGGAGCTCGCGCCCCTCGGCCTCCCGGCCGAGGTGGGCCGCCTTGACGATGATCATCGCGCGCCCGCGGACGGCCTCGGGCACCTCCGGCAGCGGCGGGAAGTGGATGATGCTGACCCATGACGTGAGCTCCTCGGGCAGCGAGGGCAGCAGCTCCGTCCACGCGTGGAGGACCTCGGCCGAGCGCTCGACCGGGAAGAACATGGCGCCGGCGTACAGCTCGCGCACCGGCAGCACGGCGAACTCGAGCGCGGTGACGACGCCGAAGTTGCCGTTGCCGCCGCGGAGCGCCCAGAACAGCTCCGGCTCGTGCTCGGGGTCGGTGCGGACGTGGCGGCCGTCGGCCGTCACGAGCTCGATCGCGGTCACCGCGTTCGTCTGCATTCCGTGCTTGCGGGCGAGCCAGCCGATGCCGCCGCCCAGCGAGTAGCCGACGATCCCGACGTCGGGCGACGAGCCGTGCAGCGCGGCCAGCCCCAGCTCGGAGAGGCGCGGCGTCACCTCTTCCCAGCGCGTGGCGGCGCCCACGCGCACGCGGCGGGCCGCGGCGTCGATCGTGACGCCGGTGAGGGCCGAGGTGTTGAGGATCACGGTGTCGCGCAGCGAGCCGAGCGGCCCGGGGTTGTGCCCCGTCGCCTGGGCCGCGACGCGCAGGCCGCGCTCGCGCGCGCCGGCGATGACGGCGGCGACCTCGCGCGCGTCGGCCGGGAAGGCGATCGCCTCGGGCTGCTGGTCGATCAGGAGGTTGAAGGTGCCGCGGGCGGCATCCCAGCCGCGATCGCCCGGCCGAACCATGTTCATCGAGATCCTCTCTATTTCGCTGCACATCACTGTACGGCGAATCATGCACAGATCGGAGCTGCTTGTCAAATTCAGTGCACAGTCATGTCCAGCGATTGTCAGCGCAGCGTTCGCGGCAGTCCGAAGTGCGGAAAGACGCTGGTGTCGGGGAAGCCGGTGATGGCGGCGATGCCGTCGCGCCGGAGCGTGAGGACCATGAGCCCGTAGGCGTGCGCGACCGGCGCGTGCGCATCGCGCAGGTAGCAGCCGAAGGCGGGCTGCCCGTTGGCGCGGGTCGGGACGAGCCGGAAGAGCTCGAGGCGTCCGCCTGCGGGGACGGTCGACAGGAAACCGGCGATCGCAGCGGGACCCTCGTACTCGAGCGGCTCCGGCGGCATCGTGAGCAGCGCGTCGGCCGTCAGCAGCTCGACGACACCGCGCACGTCGCCGCGCTCGAACGCGTCGGTGAAGCGAGCGACGAGCGCGCGCTCGAGCGGCGAGTCCGGCAGCGGCGCCTGGTCGATCGGGAGCGGCTCGAGCGCCGTGCGCGCGCGATGCAGGGCGCTGGTCACCGACGCCTCGCTGACGTCGAGCATCTCGGCGACCTCAGCGGCGCGGAAGCCGAGGACGTCGCGCAGGACGAGCACCGCGCGCTGGCGCGGCGGCAGGCGCTGGAGCGCGGCGACGAACGCCAGCCCGATCGCCTCGCGCTGCTCGTAGCGCACGTCGAGTAGGGCGTCCGGGTAGGGCTCGAGCCAGACCGGCTCGCGCCGGCGCGTCGGCTCCGGCGGGACCGGCGCGTCTTCTGGCGGGCCCGGCAGCTCGGGAATCCGCCGTCCGCGGTCGCGCAGCGCGTTCAGGCAGCGGTTGGTGGCGATGCGATACAGCCACGAGCGCGGCGAAGCGCGCCCCTCGAAGCCTTCGAGGCCGCGCCAGGCGGCGAGCAGCGTCTCCTGCACGAGATCCTCCGCGTCCTGGACCGATCCGAGCAGCCGGTAGCAGTGCATCTGCAGCTCGCGGCGATGCGCCTCTGCCAGCTCGCGGAAGGTGTCGTCGCGGACTGCGCTCACCCGCCGGCCTCGGCCATCGCGCGCCGGAGCTGCTCGGCGTCGTAGATCAGCTCGCCGCGGACGATGACGCCGTCCTCGACCTCGAGCAGCTCGGCGGCGGTCATAGGACCGGTGCCGGGGATCCCCATCTGCCAGTCGACGATCGAGCAGACGGTGCCGCCCTCGACGAACTGCCGGCGCACGGCGAAGGCGGTGACCGCAGCCCCCGCCTGGGCGGCCATCGCGCGATAGCCACCGGCGCTGTCGAAGCTCGCGACCGGCCCGGTGAACCGGAAGTCGTCGGCGAGCGGGACCTCACTGAAGTCACCTTTCCTGGTCTTCCACGCGTCGTAGTAGCGGGACACGGCCTCTCGGGCGGTCATCTTCACAGGCCTCCATGGTGTGATGGATCTCTGAAGTGCAGACACCGCGACGACCTGGAACTGTTCTCCCGAGGAGGTATGAGATGACCGGCTACACGATCGCCCACCGTGAGGACGCGCTCGACTTCATGGCCCAATGGCCGGACTTCGGCGAGCAGCGCTGGTACAGCGACGCGCTCGGAACCGAGCAGGTGTCGTTCAGCTGGCGGCGCATGCTGCCCGGTACGGGCGGCCGCGGCAGCTACAGCCACCGCCACCCGGGCCAGGAGGAGGTCTACTTCGTGATCTCGGGCACCGTCACGTTCAAGGTGGGCGACGACGTCTTCGAGGCCGGGCCGCAGACGGCGGTGCGGATGACGGGCGAGGAGGGCTACTCGGTCCACAACGACACCGAGGCCGAGGCCGAGCTCCTGGTCTTCTCGACGCGGCTCGCCGACCCGCCGTTCGAGAAGATCGACGGCTTCTGGCCGCGCGGGGTCGTGTAAGGACCGGCATGGGCATCTGCCGGATGCGTAGAGGCGTGCCTTAGGCATAGCGTCGGCGCATCGATCCTCCGGAGGTATCCGATGCCACCCTCACCGAGCCCTGGTGAGACACCGGTCCGCGTTCGCGACGCGATGCAGTTCGTCAACGAGCAGGACGCCGCGACGCGCGAGCGGTTCATCGAGCGACTCGAGTTCCGCGCCGGCGATCCGACGTTCGTGGCCTACCGCGACGCGTACCTGGATCTGATCGGGCTGCCATCCACCGCGGCCGTCCTGGATCTGGGCTGCGGCACCGGCGTCGTCGCGCGCGCGATCGCCGGGCGCGATGGGTTCGCCGGCACCGTGACGGGCATCGACCAGAGTCCGGATTTCATCGCCGCCGCCCAGCGGCTCGCCGCCACCGAGGGCATCGGCGGCCGCGTCGATTTCGCGATCGGCGACGCGCACGAGCTCGATCTGCCGTCCGCGAGCTTCGACGCCACCGTGGCCCACACCCTGATCAGCCACGTCCGCGAACCGCTCGCGGTGCTCGCGGAAGCCGGACGCGTGACCCGCCCGGGCGGATCCGTGGTCGTCTTCGACGGCGACTACGCGTCGCTGACTTTCGACAACTCGGACCCGCAGCTCGGCCAGGTCATGGAGGGCGCGGTCCAGTCGATCATCATGAGCTCGCCTCGGGTCATGCGCGAGCTCCCGCGCCTCCTGCCTCAGGCCGGGCTCCGGCTCGTCGCCACGCAGGCCCACGTCTATGCCGAGGCCGGGTCGAGCGGCTTCATGCTCAATCTGGCCGAGGCCTACGCGCCACTGGCGGCCAAGAGCGGCCTGGTGCCCGCCGCAGACGTCGAAGCGTGGCTCGCCGACCAGCGCCGCGCCGTCGAGGGCGGCACGTTCTTCGCGGCCTGCAACTACTACACGTACGTGGCAAGCCCAGCCGCATGATCGCGCACTGGGGCCTGCTCGCAGCCATCGACCTGCACGGCTGCGAGCGCGGCCGCCTTGCCGATCCCGGCACGATCCGTCGCTTCGTGCCGACCCTCATCGACGCCATCGGCATGCGCGCGCACGGCGAACTCGCGCTCGATCGCTTCGGCGGTACGGCCACCGTGACGCTGCTCCGGCGATGACCGAAATCGCACCCGTGCTCGGCGTGCTGGCCGTTCTGGTCGGGATCGCCGACACGATCCCCTACGTCCGCGACACCCTCCGCGGGGCGACTCGACCGCACCGCGGGACGTGGCTGATCTGGAGCGTGCTCGCGATCATCTTCGTCCTGGCGATCCTGCCGCGGCGAGGGTCGGCATCGTCGTCTGCAATCCGCCGCGACCAGGCTCATGAGTCGTGATCATGCTCGGGTCGGGCGGGGTGATCGGGTGGATGATCGCCGAGGAGCCGATCGTCGCCACTTCGTGTGTCGTCGGCGCGGACCTCTGCTCATCTACCCGGTCTACTTCGGCCTCGTCAACGGCGCGATTGCGATCCTGATTCACCATCGACGCGTCGTCCTGCGCCAATACGGCTGCGAGCCGCGCCCGAATCGGCGCGATAATCGGCGCGTGGTGCGCCGTATCTCCAGTCCGGTCTTCATCGGGCGCGCGGAGCAACTGGCGACGCTCGACGCCGCGCTCGCGGCGGCGCGAAAGGACGCGGCGTCCACCGTTCTGGTGAGCGGCGAGGCCGGTGTCGGCAAGTCGCGCCTGCTGGCGGAGTTCGCGGCACGCGCGACCGCGACCGGCGCGCGCGTGGTGATCGGCAACTGCATCCAGCTCGGCGGGGACGAGCTTCCGCACGCGCCGCTCGCCGCGATCCTGCGCCAGCTCGAGAGTGACCTCACTCCCGACGCGCTCGCCGGCGTGCTCGGGCCTGCACGCGCAGTCCTCGATCCGACGGCACCGGACAGCCACGCGCGCAGGCTCGAGCTGGTGCTCGCGATGATCGGCCGCCTCGGCGAGCTCGCCCCGACCGTGATCGCGATCGAGGACCTGCACTGGGCTGACCGCTCCACGCGCGACCTGCTCGCGTACCTCATCCGCAGTCTGCGGCAGGAGCCGGTCGTGCTCGTCGCCACATACCGCAGCGACGAGCTGCACCGGCACCACCCGCTTCACGTGTTCGTCACCGCACACGCCGGCGGCGTCGAGCGGATCGAGCTGTCGCGCTTCGACGAGGAAGAGCTCGTCCAGCTCCTGACCACGATCCGCGGCGAGGTGCCCGCCCCCGAGCTGGCAGCGCAGGTGCTCGCGCGGTCGGAGGGCAACGCGTTCCTGGCCGAGGAGCTGCTCGCCGCCGGCGACACCGAGCTGCCCGAGACGGTGCGCGAGGCGATGATGGCGCGCATCGAGCAGCTGTCGGAGGGCGCCCGGGCGGCGCTGCGTGTCGCTGCGTGCGCCGGAGCGAGCGTGTCCCACCGCCTGCTCGCCGCCACGGTCGAGCTGCAGGAGCTCGAGCTGGAGGACGCGATGCGCGACGCCGTGACCCATCACGTGCTCGTGCGCAGCGGCAGCGACGCGTACGCCTTCCGCCATGCGCTGATGCGCGAAGCCGTGTACGCGGACGTCCTGCCCGGCGCGCGCGCACGGCTCCACGCGGCGATCGCCCGCGCCCTGACGAACGCGCCGGATCTCGCGGGTGAGGGCACGGCGGTAACCGCCGCAGAGCTTGCGCATCACTGGAAGGCCGCGCACGAGCTCGAAGAGGCACTGGCGGCGTCCGTCGACGCCGGACGCTCGGCCGCACGGATCGCAGCATTCCCGGAGGCGCAGCGCCACTTCGAGTACGCGCTCGACGTCTGGGATCGCGTCGAGGCTGCCGAGGCGCGTGCCGGGATGGACCGCATCGACCTCACACGCCGCGCTGCCGACGCGGCGGCCCTGGCCGCCGATCGCGAGCGCGCCGTCGCGCTGGCGCGTGACGCCGTGGCCCAGGTCGACGTCGAGCGCGACCCGGTCCGCGCCGGGCTGGCGCAGGAGCGCCTCGGCCGATTCCTATGGCTCGCGGGCCGCGGCGACGAGGCAGCGGCAGCCTGCCGCGCAGCGGTTGCCACGCTGCCGGCCGATCCGCCAAGCGCCGAACGCGCACGGGTCGTGGCGGCCGAGGGCCAGCTGCTCATGCTTCGCGGCTACGCGCATGACGCGATCGCTCGCTGCGAGGAGGCGCTCGCGGTCGCCCGCGCGGTCGGTGCGCGCGCTCAGGAGGGGCACGCGCTCAACACGCTCGGCGCCTGCCGCTCCGGCCTCGGCGAGCACGCCGCGGCCGAGGCGTGCCTCCGGGAGGCGCTCGCGATCGCGCTGGAGCTCCGGAGTTTCGACGACATCGGTCGCGCCTACGTGAACCTCAGCGACGTGGTCGACCAGGCGGGCCGGATCGACGAAGCCGCACGAATTGCGCTCGACGGCCTCGAGGCCAGCCGGTCACTGGGACTCGGCACCGGCTACCGCGCGATGCTGCTGGGCGAGGCCGCGCACCGCATGTTCCGGGCCGGGCGCTGGGACCATGCCGCGCAGCTGGCGGGCCGGGCGCTCGCGCTGCACGCGGGCGGGCTGGCAGAGGGGAGCGCGCACGCGACCGTCGCTCAGGTCGCGGCCGCGCGCGGCGATTCCCGCGCCGCGCGGGACGGCCTCGCGCGTGCGCGTGAGAGGCTCAAGGCCGAGGCATCAGCGATGTGGAACGCGCCGGTCGACGCGACGGCCGCCGAGCTCGAGCTGTCAGCCGGACGAGCCGCGGCGGCGCGAGACCTGGTCATGCGCAGGCTGGCGCGGAGCGAGGGCCAGGAGTATCCGTTCTATACCGCCCGGCTGTACTGGGTCGGCATGCGCGTGGAGGCCGAGCTCGCAGAGGGGGCGCGCGCGCGGTTCGACCAACCCGGAGAGCGCGAGGCGCAGTCCCGCGCCGCTGACCTGGCCGAGCGGATCGCAGGAGAGGTCGGCAGGACGACATCTGGCGCGCCCGCGCCCGAAGTGCTGCTCTACGAGGCACTGTGCGTGGCCGAGCTGACGCGCGCGGCGCACGCG
The DNA here is from genome assembly GCA_963835525.1 of uncultured Solirubrobacteraceae bacterium. GTDB lineage: Bacteria > Actinomycetota > Thermoleophilia > Solirubrobacterales > Solirubrobacteraceae > DASSUW01. The sequence continues at coordinate 53,910 of CAWIFM010000002.1, read as the reverse complement.
CCCGATCCGGCTGCGTGGGACACGCCGATCCTGCGCGCCGATGCGCTGGGGATCCCGGCCGCCGGCGCCTACGCCCGCTGGCGCCAGGCCGAGGCCGCCCTCGCGCTCGGGCAGCGCCACGCCGCTGTCGGGCCGTTGCGCGCCGCCGCGGCCACGGCCGCCGATCTCGGCGCCCGTCCACTGCTGGACGAGATCGGAGTGCTGGCGCGGCGCGGCCGCATCGATCTGGGCGCTGCGCCGGAGCCAGGCGGCGCGGACGACCTCGATCTCACGGCGCGCGAGCGCGACGTGCTGCGCCTGATCGCCGCCGGACGCACGAACCGCGAGATCGGCGCCGAGCTGTTCATCAGCCCCAAGACCGCGAGCGTCCACGTCTCGCGAATCCTGCGCAAGCTCAACGTCCGCGGACGGGTCGAGGCGGCGGCATTCGCCCACCGCCGGGGGCTCGAGTAACCGCCCGGTATAGAAAAAGGCCCGCAAACGCGAGCCTTTCGCTAAGTCGGGGCGGCCGGATTTGAACCGGCGACCTCCGCGACCCAAACGCGGCGCTCTGCCAAGCTGAGCTACGCCCCGATGGCGCGAGTATGGCAGCCACAATGGGGGCGCATGCACGACGATCGCCGCCGCCCGCGCCTGGGCTACCTGCTCGCCGCGGTCGCCGCGGCGATGTTCGCCGTCAACGGATCGATCGCGAAGCTCCTGCTCGAGGACGGTGTCTCGGCCTCGCACCTGAGCCAGCTGCGGGTGACGGTGTCGTTCGTGCTGCTCGCCGGCGCGCTGGCAGTGGTCGACCGGCGGCGGCTGAGGATCGCGCGCGCGGACGTGGCGCGGATGGCGTGGCTCGGCTTCGCCGGCGTCGCGATCGTGCAGTTCTCGTACTTCCTGGCGATCGAGCGGATGCCGATCAGCGTCGCGCTCGTGATCCAGTTCACCGGGCCGGCGATGGTGCTGCTGTGGCTGCGGATGGCGCACGGGCGGCGGCTCAAGCCGTCGCTCTACGGCGCGGTCGCACTTTCGATCGCCGGCTCGGCGCTCGTGGTGGAGGTGTTCGACGCGGGCTCGATCGACGGGCTCGGAGTCGTCTACGCGCTGGTCGCCGCGGTGACCTTCGCGATCTACCTGGTCGGCTTCGAGCGCGCGGGCCGCTCGTACGACGCGTTCACGACGCTCACCTGGGGCCTCGGCTTCGCGACGCTCTTCTGGCTGCTGGTCAGCCCACCGTGGACGTTCCCGCTCGGCGAGCTCGACAGCGCCGGCAACGTCGCGCTCGCCCTCGGCGTGGTCGTGATCGGCACGCTCGCGCCGTTCCTGCTCAACCTCAGCGCGCTGCGCCACCTGCCGGCCGCGCGGGTGGGGGTGGTGGCGACGCTCGAGCCGGTGCTGGCAACGCTGGTGGCGTGGGCCATCCACGACGAGGCGTTGACCGGGATCCAGATCGCCGGCGGCCTGCTCGTGGTGGCCGCGGTGGCGTGGGTGCAGAGCCACCCGCCCTCCCCAGAAGTAGAGGCTGTGCCCGGATGGCTCAAGCCCGCGGCCACCGAGGCCGAATAACGGAGTGACAAGACAAAGGCAAACCGCTCGTGAGGGCGGGACGCAAAGCCACGGGGCTCAAGGAGCTCGCCGGGTTGCCAAAGATGTCGCTCAAGCTTCGAACCACACTCATCACACTCCTCACGGCGCTCCTCCTCGTGCCGGCCGCCGGCGTCGCCGAGGCCAAGAAGCACCGGGCGCCCGCCAAGGCCCAGGCCGCGCAGGAGTGCGCCAACGCCGATCTCGACGCCACCGGGGACAACCTCGCCCGCGATCCGCGCCGCGATCCTCTGCCTGCACAACCAGATCCGCGCCGAGAACGACCTGCCGGCGCTGCGCGAGAACAAGCGGCTGCGCAAGGCCGCGCTCGGCCACTCGCGCGACATGGTCAAGGACAGCTACTTCGAGCACACCACGCCCGAGGGCGTGACGATGGTCGACCGGATCCTGCGCGCCAACTACGTCCGCGAGGACCAGGGCTGGGCGCTCGGCGAGAACCTCGCCTGGGGCACTGGCTCCTACGGCACGCCGCGCGGCGCCGTCGAGGCCTGGATGGACTCGCCCGGCCACCGCGCCAACATCCTCAAGCGCTCGTTCCGCGAGATGGGCGTCGGCATCGTGCTCGGCGTGCCGGTCTCGGACGCCGCGGGCACGACCTACACGGTCGACTTCGGCGTCAAGCGCTGAACCGGCGTCTAACCTCGTCGGCCACATGGCCGACGTCCGCCCCTTCAAAGCGCTCCACTACGACCGCGACCGCGTCGGCGGCCTCCAGCCCGTCGTCGCCCCGCCCTACGACGTGATCGACGCCGAGCAGCGCGCCGAGCTGCTCGCTCAGCTCGCCCTACAACGTCGTCGAGATCGACCTCCCGCAGGGCGACGACCCGTACGCCCACGCCGCCGACGTGTTCGAGCAGTGGCAGCGCGACGGCGTCCTCGTCCCGCGACGACGCGCCGGCCCTGTGGGCGCTCGAGCAGGACTACACCGGGCCCGACGGCCGGCGCCGCACCCGCCACGGGTTCTTCGCGCGCGTGGCGGTCGAGGACTACGGCCCTGGCCGCATCCGCCCGCACGAGCGCACGCATCCGGGCCCGAAGGAGGACCGGCTGCGGCTCACGCGCGCCACGCACGCGAACCTCTCCCCCATCTTCAGCCTCTACGACGACCCGGCCGGGGCGGCGTGGGGCGCGCTCGAGCCGCACCTCGGGACCGAGCCGTGGGCCGAGGTGACCGACGAGGACGGCACCATCCACCGGCTGTGGCGCGTCGCCGACCCGGAGGCGATCGAGGCCGTCCGCGCCGCGCTCGCGCCCGCCGAGCTGCTGATCGCCGACGGCCACCACCGCTACGAGACCGCGCGCGTGCACCACGAGGAGGGCGGCGCCGGCCACGTGCTGATGTGCCTGGTCGCGCTCCAGGACCCGGGCCTGACCGTCTTCCCCACCCACCGCCTGCTCACCGAGATCGCTGACCGCGAGCGGCTGCGCGCCACGCTCGAGCGCGACTTCGAGATCGCGCCCGACCGACGAGCTCGAGCCGCAGGGCGACGGTCCGGTGCGCATGGGCTACCTCGACGCCCACCACCGGCCGGCCGCTCATGCTCACGCTGCGCGACCCCGCGATCGCCGCCGAGGCGCTGCCGGACAAGCCCGAGCCCTACCGGGACCTCGACACCGCCGTGCTCGAGGCGCTCGTGCTGCAGGGCGCGCTGGGCATGAGCGAGGACGACATCTCGCATCTGCACGGGCTCGACTACGCGCGCGACACCGCCCAGGCGCGCGAGCGCGTTGAGTCCGGAGAGGCCCAGGCGGCCTTCTTCATGCGCGGCACGCCGGTGTCCCAGGTGCGCGACGTGGCGGCGACCGGGGAATCCATGCCTCCCAAGAGCACCTACTTCTTCCCTAAGGTGCTCACCGGCATGGTGTTCAATCCATTGGACTAGATGGCTCTCCTGAATCGAAGCAGCGATACGCGCTCAATGCGCGCCGTCGCGCGTCAGCGCGAGAAGTTCACCCACGACGTGAAGGCAGGCGACCACACCTTCACCGTCGACGAGCCGATCGAGGCCGGCGGCCAGGACGAGGGGCCGAGCCCGCAGGAGCTGCTCGCCGCGGCGCTCGCCTCGTGCACGGCGGTCACGATGGAGATGTACGCCCAGCGCAAGGGCTGGGACACCAGCGGCCTCGCGGTCGACGTCGAGTACACGCCCGCCGAGCGCGGCTGCCCGACCAAGTTCGAGCTCGTGCTCAAGATGCCTCCGCACCTCGACGAGGAGCAGATCGAGCGGCTCCAGGTGATCGCGGCCAAGTGCCCCGTCCACCGCACGCTCGAGGGCGAGGTCATGTTCGAAGAGCGGGTCGAGCTCGCCTGAGCCTGACCGAGGAGCTGGCCGCGGTGCTGGTCGCGCCCGACGAGGCGCTGGCCATGGACGTGCACGGCGGCCGCGACGCCGCGGTGCTCGTGCCGCTGTTCGAGGCGGACGGCGCTGCACGCCGTCTTCACCCGCCGCCGGCACGACCTGCGCCGCCATGCCGGCGAGATCTCGTTCCCCGGCGGCCGGCGCGACGACGGCGAGGAGCTGCTCGACACGGCGCTGCGCGAGGCGCACGAGGAGGTCGGCCTGCCGCCCGACGCGGTGCGCGTGGTCGGCGCGCTGCCGCCGACGCCGACCTTCGTCACCAACTACGCGATCTATCCGTTCGTCGGCGTGATCGAGCCCGGCTTCGCCTGGGTGATGCAGCAGACCGAGGTCGACGAGGTGCTCGAGCTGTCGCTGGAGGAGCTGCGCGCCGGCTACGGAGAGCGCCGGCTGGTGCGGCGGGGCATCCCCTTCCGCACGCCGACGTACGAGGCGGGCGGCCACCTCATCTGGGGAGCGACCGCCCGCATACTCGGAGACCTGCTGGCTAGGACTTCTCGATCGGGACGTTGACCATGTTGCCCCACTCGGTCCAGGAGCCGTCGTAGTTCTTGACGTCGTCCTTGCCGAGCAGCTCGTGCAGCACGAACCAGGTGTGCGCCGAGCGCTCGCCGATGCGGCAGTAGGCGATGATCGGCTCGCCGTTGGTGACGCCCTTGGCGCCGTACAGCTCGCCCAGCTCGTCGGCCGACTTGAAGGTGCCGTCCTCGCGCACGGCCTGCGCCCACGGCACCGAGGCGGCGCCCGGGATGTGGCCGGCGCGCTGCGCGCCCTCCTGCTCGTAGCCGGGCATCGCGATCAGCTCGCCGGAGAACTCCTGCGGCGAGCGGACGTCGACGAGCTTGGTGGCGGCGTCGAGCGCCGCGAGCACCTCGTCGCGCTTGGCGCGGATGGCGTCGTCGCCAGGCTGCGCGATGAAGCTGGTGGGCTCGTAGCTCGGCACGTCGGTGGTGGTCGGCCGGTCCTCGGCGATCCACTTCTCGCGCGGCCCGTTGACGAGCTTCACGTCGTCGTGCCCGTAGTACTTCAGGTACCAGTACGTGTAGGCGGCGAACCAGTTGTTGCGGTCGCCGTAGAGCACGATCGTGTGGTCGTTGGAGATGCCGCGCGAGCCGAACAGCGCGCCGAACTCCTCCGGTCCCAGGAAGTCGCGCTTGACCTGGTCCTGCAGGTCCTTCTTCCAGTCGAACCCGATCGCGCCCGGGATGTGGGCCTCGGCGTAGAGGGCGGGGTTCTCGTCGACCTCGACGATCCGGACGCCGTCGTCGTCGAGGTGGTCCTGCACCCACTGGGTGTCTACGAGCACGTCCTTCGCGTAGTCGGCCACGTTGAGCCTCCTAATTCCGACCCGAATTTACGGGATTCATGATAGCCCCAGGAGCCGGTCGACTGCCGCGCGCGCGTCACCGCCCGGCTCGACCACCTCGACGGGTATGCGCCAGCGCTCGGCGGCGTCGCGCGCGATCGCCTCTCCCGCCGGCAGCGCGCGCTCGTAGACCACGCCGCGCACCGGCGTGTCGACCAGCTTCTCGAACAGCATCCGCAGCCGGCCGCCGTGCAGGTCGGGGTCGGGCACGTGGCCGAGCAGCCAGCAGAGGATCGTCACGCCGGACAGCGCGCCCATCAGCGTGCCGATCCGGTCGGGGTCGCCGACGTAGGGCTCGGCGCCCGCCTCGGCGATGGCCGCCGTGCGGGACTCGTCGCGGGTCGTGCCGCGCACGGCATGGCCTGCTGCGACCAGATCGCGCGCCAGCGCCTGCCCGCGGCAGCCGCAGCCCACGATCAGGACTCGCGCCACCGCTCCTCGATCTCCTCGCGCGTGATCTCCGGGGCGCCGCGGCGCCGCCTCATCTCGTTCTGCGCCGCGATCATCTGCTCGACGTCGTCGATCTCGTTCTGCGCCTCGACCTCGGGCGAGCGCGTGGGCTTCCAGTCCAGATAGTCGCGCGCGGAGCGCTTGGAGAACACGCCCAGCAGCAGCACGAAGACGATGAAGAAGAGGAGGGTGCCGCCGAAGACGACCGTGAAGACGTCCACTGGACGCCATCGTAGTAGCGTCGAGGTCCATGGACTTCGACCTGACCGACGAGCAGCAGCTCATCCGCGAGACCGCGCGGCAGTTCGCCGACAGCGAGCTCGCCGAGCGCGCGCGTGAGAACGACCGCAACCACCACTTCGACACCGAGCTCGTGGGCAAGATCGCCGAGCAGGGCTACCTCGGCGCGATCGTCCCGCAGGAGTACGGCGGCGCCGGGCTCGACTACGTCACCTACGCCATCGTGGTCGAGGAGATCGGCCGCCACGACTCGGCGATGCGGACGGTGATCTCGGTCCAGACCTCGCTGGTGTGCTCGTCGATCCTGCGCTGGGGCACCGAGGAGCAGAAGCAGCACTACCTGCCCAAGCTGTGCAGCGGCGAGTGGCTCGGCTGCTTCGGCCTCACCGAGCCCGACACCGGCTCCGACGCCGCCAACCAGAAGACCCGCGCGCGCAAGACCGACAACGGCTGGGTGCTGAGCGGCAACAAGATGTGGATCTCGCTCGGCACCCGCGCCGACGTCGCGATGATCTTCGCCCAGACCGATCCCGAGAAGGAGCACCGCGGGCTCGCCTGCTTCCTCGTGGAGACCGACACGCCGGGCTTCTGCGACGCAGGAGATCCACGGCAAGATGGGCCTGCACGGCATGGTCACCGCCTCGATCGCGCTCGACGACGTCGAAGTGCCGGACGACGCGCTGCTGGGCGAGGTCGGCGAGGGCTTCAAGGTCGCGATGAGCGCGCTCGACTCCGGGCGCTACTCGGTCGCCGCCGGCTGCGTCGGCGTCTGCCAGGGCTCGCTCGACCACTCGGTCGCCTACGCGCAAGGAGCGCGAGCAGTTCGGCAGGCCGATCGCCTCCTTCCAGCTCGTGCAGGCGATGATCGCCGACATGCGCGTGCAGACCGACGCGGCGCGCCTGCTCGTGTTCCGCGCCGGCTGGCTCAAGGACCAGGGCAAGCCGAGCACCACCGAGACGTCGATCGCCAAGCTCTACGCGACCGAGGCCGCGCAGAACTGCGCGCACCTGGCGATCCAGGTCCACGGCGGCTCGGGCTACGTCGACGACCACCCGGTCGAGCGCTACTTCCGCGACGTCCGCGTCACCACGCTCTACGAGGGCACCTCCCAGATCCAGAAGCTGATCATCGGCCGCGCCGAGACCGGGATCAACGCGCTCGCGTGACCCTGGATCCGCCGATCATCGTGGATGCCTCGGCGTCGCGGGTGCCGGCCAGGGGCGATCGGCCGAGCTTCCTCAGGGTGGTCCCTTTGGGACTCGGCCGATCGTCACTGGGCGCCGCCCACGGCGGTGAGGCGCCGCGAGAATCGGTGGATCCAGGGTGAGACATATCGGGGTCGTCGGGGCGGGCACGATGGGCGCGGGGATCGCCGCGCTCGCGGCCGAGGCGAGCCTGAACACGCTGCTCCACGACCCCGATCCGGAGGCGCTGGCGCGGGCGCCCGAGGGCGTCCAGCCGGTCCGTGACCTGAAGGCGCTCGCCGACTGCGGCCTGGTGATCGAGGCGGCGCCGGAGGACCTCGCGCTCAAGCGCGAGCTGTTCGCGCGCCTGGCCGAGATCGTCGAGCCCGGCTGCGTGCTGGCCACCAACACCTCCTCGCTGAGCGTGACGGCGATGGCCGCCGGGCTCCCGCACCCCCAGCGCGTGGTCGGCATGCACTTCTTCAACCCGCCGGCCAAGATGCGGCTGGTCGAGGTGGTGGCCGGCGAGGAGTCCAGCGCGCACGCGCTCACGGTCGCGCGCGAGGCCGGCGAGGCGATGGGCAAGCACGTGATCGACGCCGCCGACAGCCCCGGCTTCATCGTCAACCGCTGCAACCGCCCGTTCGGCCTCGAGGCGCTGCGGGCCGTCCAGGACGGGCTCGCGACGCCCGAGCAGGTCGACCGCATCTGCCGCCTGGCCGGCGGCTTCCGGATGGGCCCGTTCGAGCTGATGGACCTCGTCGGGCTCGACGTCGGGCTCGCCGTGTCGCGGTCCTTCTACGAGCAGTCGTTCGGCGAGCCGCGCTGGCGGCCGTCGCCGCTGGTGGCGAAGCGCGTGGCCGCCGGGCACGTGGGCCGCAAGAGCGGCCGCGGCTGGTACGAGTACCCGCCGGGCCGCCCGGCGGACCCCGAGCCGGTCGCCGAGGCCTTGGGCGAGGAAGAGCTGGCCGAGTGGGAGTTGAACGCCAGCGTCCTGCCACCGCCCGGACGCCTGGTCGAGATCAAGAGGGACGCGCCGGAGGCGTGCGAGCGCTTCTTCACCGCGCGCGGCCTGCACGTCGAGCGCGTGGGCGACTTCGTGCTCCCGCGGATCGTCGCCCAGCTCGTCAACGAGGCGTGCTTCGCGCTCGGCGAGGGCGTCGGCTCGGCCGCCGACATCGACGCCGGGATGGAGCTCGGGCTCAACCACCCGCGCGGGCCGCTCGCCTGGGGCGACCTGATCGGCCCCGACCGCGTGCTCGCCGTGCTCCGCGGCCTGCAGGCGGAGTACGGCGACGATCGGTGGCGCCCGGCGCCGCGCCTGCTTCAAGCGGCGCGCACCGGTGAGCCACTAGCCTGAGTGGCGTGAAGGCTTTCCTCTGGCGGGCGCTCGCGTGCGGGGCCGGCATCGCTGCGCTGGCTGCGCCCCCGGCGATGGCGGACGCGCCCGAGCCACCGATGGCGCTGCCCGGCGACGCCGTCGCGGCGTCGGCGCCAGCGGCGCGCGGGACGTGGATCGTCGGCGCCCGCCCGGGAGCGCGGACGCGGGCCGTGGCCCGCCGCTTCGGCGCCGAGCACATCGGTCCCGCAGGCACCGGCGGCTACGCGGTCGCGCGCTCGCGGGCTCGCGCCTTCGCGCGCGCGCTCGGGAGCCTGCTCACGTACGCACAGCCCGACACTCTGGCCGAGCCGCTGCAGCGGGCGGTCGCCCAGGATCCGCTGTCGGTGCCGCCGAACGACTGGCGCGACTGGATCGTCAACCCCGCCCTGACGCCCCCGGTGGTCGACGCCAACAGCCCGCTGATCGCGGTCGTCGACGCCCAGCTCGACCGCTCGCATCCCGAGTGGCAGGGCGGCAACACCGACACGATCGATCAGTTCGCGGTCACCAACGCGCACGGCACGGCGACCACCTCGGTGGCGGCCGCGCCGGTCAACGGGCTCGGCATCGTCGGCGTCTGGCCGGGCGCGCGCGCCCTCAACCTGCCGCTGCTCGGAGGAGCTCACCTGCCGCGAGTCGGGCGAACCAGATCGGCGCGGCGATCGAGCGCCGGGCGGCGGTCATCAACATGAGCTACGGGGCGAACTCGCCCTGCTTCCCGGAGTACCTGGCCATCCAGGCCGCCGTCGCCAACGGGATCGTCCCCGTCGCCGCGGCCGGCAACGAGTTCGCCGAGGGCAACCCGCCAGAGTTCCCCGCCTCGCTGCCGCACGTCGTCACGGTCGCCGCCGTCGGGCCGGCGCCGGGCTTCCGGAGCTCGTTCTTCTCGAACGCCAACGCCGCGATCGACCTCTCGGCGCCGGGCGAGAACATCATGACCGCCGTCCCGGTCGCCCTCGATCCCGACGGGGACGGCTATCAGCAGCAGAGCGGCACAAGCTTCGCCGCGCCCATGGTGGCCGGCGCGATCGCCTGGGTGCGCGCGGCGCGCCCCGACCTGACGCCCGACCAGGCAGTCCAGGCCGTGCGGCTCTCGGCCATCGACCACGACGATCCGGGCTGGGGGCCTGACACCGGCTTCGGCGTGCTGAACGTGGAGGCCGCGCTGACCCGCGCCGCGCCGGCGCCCGACCCGCTCGAGCCCAACGACGACCATGTTCTGGGTCGACGGGCGGGGCTTCGGCCGGGCCGACCGGGTGATCTTCAAGGGCGGCAAGACGCGCCGCCTCGGGGCCACGATCGACGCGTTCGAGGATCCGGCGGACGTCTACCGCATCCGCCTGCGCGGGCGGTCGCGCGCGCGGATCTCCGCCGATCCCGTCCGCACCGACGACGTCGACCTGCGCGTCTACTCGCGCAAGGCGAAGTCGCTCGGCGCCAAGCCGCTGAAGCGGTCGGCCCGCCGCGGCAAGCGGACCGAGCGCATCACGCTGCGCAACCGATCAAGCCGCGCGCGCGTGTACTACGTCGCGGTGCTCGTGCAGGGGTCGCGCGACCTCGACGCGGCCTACGCGCTGCGCGTCGGCTGAGCCACGGGCGCCCACTGCTCCTCGGCGAGGTCGCCGGTGCCCTCGAGCGCGGCCGGGGTCGGCACCGCCGGGTTGTCGCGCAGGTACCACTCGGCGTCGAGCGCGGCCATGCAGCCGGTGCCGGCGGCGGTGACCGCCTGGCGGTAGGTGTGGTCGACCAGGTCGCCGGCGGCGAAGAAGCCCGGCACGTTGGTGCGCGTCGACTTGCCCTCGGTGACCACGTAGCCCTCGCCGTCGATGTCGACGATGCCGTGCACGATCTCCGACTGCGGCTCGTGGCCGATGGCAATGAAGGCGCCGTTCATCGGCAGCTCGCGGGTCTCGTCCGTCTCCGTGTTGCGCACGCGGGCGTGATCGAGCGCGCCATTGTCGCCGGCCAGCAGCTCCTCGACCACGTACGGCGTCAGGAACTCGATGTTCTCGGTCGAGCGGGCGCGCTCGAGCATGATCTTGGAGGCGCGGAACTCGTCGCGCCGGTGCACGATCGTGACCTTGGAGGAGAACTTGGCGAGGAAGATCGCCTCCTCCATCGCCGAGTCGCCGCCGCCCACGATGATCGTCTCGCGCTCCTTGAAGAAGGCCGCGTCGCAGGTCGCGCAGTAGGACACGCCGCGGCCGCCGAGCTCCTCCTCGCCCGGCACGCCCAGCTTCTTGTGCTCGGCGCCCATGGCCAGGACGACGGCGCGGGCCTTGTACTCGTCCTCGTCGACCCAGACGGTGTGCGGCTCGCCGTCGGCGCCGGGCTCGACGCGGGTGACGTTCTCGGTCACGAAGCGCGCGCCGAAGCGCTCGGCCTGGTCACGGAAGTCCTGCATCATCTCCGGGCCCATCACGCCCTTCGGGTAGCCGGGGTAGTTCTCGACGTCGGTCGTCTGCTGGAGCAGGCCGCCCCACAGCCAGCCCTCGATCACGAGCGGCTCCAGATTGGCGCGGGCGGTGTACAGCGCGGCGGTGTAGCCGGCCGGCCCGCTCCCGATGATGATCACGTTCTCGACGTCGTTGGCCATGTTTTCCAGTGTCCCCAATCGACCGGCGTTGCCTTACTTCACTTTGTATAGCTTAGCGACCAGCGCTCCACCGTCTTGCGAAGCTGGAAGAACGCGATGACGCCGGGGATCAGCGGCAGCCAGAACGTGAAGGCGCGGTAGATCAGCACGGCGACGACGGCCAGGCCGGGGTCGACCCCGAAGGCCACGAACGAGGCGATCATGCCGCCCTCGACCCCGCCGACGCCGCCCGGCATCGGCAGCAGGTTGCCGAGCATGCCGACGAAGAAGGCCTGGACGAGCACGGCGGCGGGCGGCGCGTCGCCGAACGCGCGGAAGGCCGCCCACAGGACGAGGATCTGGAAGGCCCAGAAGAGGATCGCGCCCGTCAGCGCCGGATCGCGCGAGCGCAGGTGGGCGAGAGCGTCGCGCATCCCGGCCGAGGCGGAGGCGGGCAGGTTGGCGAGCTTGGTGGCGAGGTCGGCGAGCCTCCCGCCCTCGCGCGACCAGCCGCCGAGCCGGCGCTGGAGGTCGGTCGGCACGAGCGCGATCGAGAGGCCGATGGCGAGCGCGAAGAACGCGAACACGGCCGGTACCACGGTCAGCCCGAAGGGTGCCTCGCCGGGGAAGATCCCGACCCGCAGCCCGAGCCCGCACACGATCAGCGAGATCACGTACGGGAAGTAGGTGAGGATCAGGAACGAGAGCGTCGTGTCGGCGACCACGCGCTTGCGCATCCCCGCCCGCCGCAGCGCCCACGCGGTCAGCACCAGGCCGCCGGCCCCGCCGGCCGCGAAGATCCGCGACGCCGCCAGACCGGCCATCGTGATCTGGTAGCTCTCGCGCCAGCCGATCCGCTCGCCGCCGGGCGCGCGGACGTACACGCCGCGGAACATCATCACGAAGCCGCCGAACATCCCGAGGGTGAAGAGCAGCGCCAGGAACATCCAGTACGGGCTGCCGTCCTCGATCCGGTGCCAGGTGTCCTCGAGGCCCGCCAGCTGCGGCAGCAGGTAGTAGAGCGCGGCGAGCGAGGCGGCGAGGAAGCCGCCGAGCACGAGGAGGTTGCGCCCGGTGAACTGGAGCCGTGGTGGCGTGCCCTCGTCGTCTTCCTCCAGTAGGGGGTTGGGCGAATCCACGGGCGCGGCGGCTGCGTCCCTCATGGGCGCGCCCTCACCTCGAGGGTCTGGATCGCGGAGGAGAGCCGCCGCGCGAGCGGGGAGGCGGCCGGCGCGCCGGCGCGCACACCCTCGGCCAGGGCGAGGCCGGCCGCCAGGTCGACCACGTAGTGCTCGCCGAGGTAGACGAGCGCGAGCCCGAGCAGGAACGTGTAGGTCCACCCCAGCGAGCCTGCGACCAGGGACGTCTCGGCAAGCACGTGCGCCGCCGACACGGATGTCGCGAAGTGCAGGGACGGCATGGCGGCCAAAGGGTTCCCCCCGAGGACACCGTACAGCGGGGCCCAGCCGGACCTCCAGAAGTGCTCGCCGTACTCGACCATCATCCGCCGCAGCTCGGGCGTGCGGCCGTCGGCCATGTAGCCCTCGGCCGACGCGTACCAGGGCGGCGCGGTCGGCACCGCCCAGTAGCCGAGCAGCCCGATGTCGAAGGTCGCGTAGATCCGGGAGGCGCCGCTCTGGAACCGCTCCGGGTGGCGGAAGATCAGGTACAGCACGGTGCCGTGTGGAAACGCGAACCAGAACCAGTGCGACCAGACCAGCAGCTTCTCCCACGCCTTGAAGCTCCCGGGCGTGCCGAGCGCCCGCTGGAGGCGGAGGGTGGGCGTGGTGCCGCCGCCGAGCAGGCGGTCGGCCTTGACCGGGTAGGCGATCTTGACGCGACGGCCGAGCGCCTCGGGGTCGTCGTAGGGCATCTTGTACGCGGCCACGTAGGCGTACATCTGCAGCAGGCACGTCCCCATGTCACGCGCGCGCGAGCGCGGGACGAGCACGCACAGCGCCGCGGGGGCCGCCGCGGCGGAGGCGATGACCGCCGGCGGCGGAAGACGCAGGCGGCGGCGGACGAGCGGTGCCGCCACTCCGGCGGCGAGCACCGTCAGGGCGGCCGCGCGGACGGCGGTCGAGCGGCGCACGCGGCCGAGCGTAGTGCGTGGTGCGGCGTGGCGGGATACGGCTGCCCGTACGGGTTGTGCCGGGACGAACTTCTGGCATTGAGGGGAGGGCGCCAATGCACCGGCTTCGCGTGGGGCGGTTTGTGGGTCGTCCCGCATGAGACGCTGAGGCCATGATCGTCGCGGTCACCGGCGCGTCCGGCTTCATCGGCGCCGCGCTCACCAACCGGCTCCGCGCCGACGGCGACGAGGTCATCGGGATCGACGTCACCGGCAACCCCGACCGCCGCGCCGACGTCTCCGATCCATCGGCGACCGTCGCGGCGCTGGGCGGCGCCGACGCCATTGTCCACGCCGCCGCCATCGTCGCCGAGCGCGGCCGGATGGAGGATTTCGTCCGCGTCAACGTCCGCGGCACCCGCAACGTCCTCGACGCCGCCGGCCCGCGGCGCACGGTGGTCATCGCCTCAGTCGCGGGCTGGGGCTACGAGTTCCGGCGCGAGCTCCGCGAGGACGCCCCGCCGCGGCCGTGCGGGCTGCCCTACGTGGACACCAAGGGCGCCACCGAGACGCTCGCCCTCAGACGCGGCGCGACCGTGATCCGGCCCGGCGACGTCTACGGCCCCGGCTCGATCCCCTGGGTGATCCGGCCGCTCGAGATGATCCGCGCCGGCCGCTTCTACCTCCCGAGCCCGGGCGACGGGGTCATGACGCTCGCCTACATCGACGACCTCGTCGACGCGATCGTGCGGGCGCTGCGCGAGCCGCGGGCCGCCGGGCGCGCGTACACGGTGTGGGACGGCGAGCCGGTCCTCGCGCGCGAGTACTTCGGGCGGCTCGGCGGCCGACCCGTCAGGACGCTGCCCGCGCCGGTGCTTCGCGCCGCGGCGCGAGCGATGGGCGTGGGCCCGGCGGCTGTGACGTTCGTCACACGGCGCGCGACCTATCCGAACGAGCGCGCACGCGCCGAGCTCGGCTGGCGGCCGTCCACGACGCTCGACGAGGGCATGGCTCGTACGCGCGAATGGGCGCGCGCGACCGGCCTCCTTGATAGGTAGAGGGCATGGAGACCGTCACCCTCGAGCGCCGCGACGGCGAGCTGCGCATCACGCTCAACCGGCCGGACGCGCTGAACGCCTGGAACAAGCAGCTGGGAGCCGACCTGCTGGCCGCGGTCCAGGAGGCTGCCGCCGACGACGGCGTCCGCGCCGTGGTGATCACGGGCGCGGGCCGCGCGTTCTCCTCGGGCGCCGACCTGCGGACCGGCTTCGACCCCACGCCCGAGGGCCATCCCGACGTGGAGACCGTCCTGCACGAGGTCTACCACCCGATCATCACCGGCCTGCGCGAGCTGCCCAAGCCGGTGCTGGCGCGGGTCAACGGGCCGGCGGTGGGGATCGGCTGCTCGCTGGCGCTGGTCTGCGACCTGATCGTCGCGTCCGAGTCGGCCTACTTCCTGCTCGCCTTCGTGAACATCGGTCTGGTGCCCGACGGCGGCTCGTCGCTGCTGCTGCCCGAGCGGGTAGGCCTCGCCCGTGCGACGGAGATGGCCATGCTCGGCGAGCGGATCGGTGCGAGGCAGGCGCTCGAATGGGGCCTGATCAACCGCGTGACCGCGGACGACGAGCTCGACGCGATGGTCGACGACCTGGCAGCCCGCCTGGCGGCCGGCCCGACGGCCGCCTACGCCGGGATCAAGCGCCAGTTCAACGCGTGGCTGTTCACCCGGATGGCCGGGCAGCTGGACCTCGAGGCGTCGATCCAGCAGAGCTCCGCGGCGTCGGGCGACTTCGCGGAGGGCGTGCAGGCGTTCCTGGAGAAGCGGCCGGCCGACTTCACCGGCCGGTGAGCGGCCGTTACCCGGTGCCGCGTCCATATACTGCCGACGCCGTGGGGCTGGACGAGAAGACCAAGACGCGGCGTCGCCTTCGCCGGACGGGCGCGGTGCTCGGAGCCGTGGTCCTCGGGGCGCTCGTGCTCGCCCCCACGGCGTCTGCCGGCTGGTTCCTGCCCGAGTCCGCCGGCTCGCCGAACGCGGACGCGATCCGCACGCTCTACATCCTGATCGCGCTGATCGGGCTCGTGATCTTCATCGGCGTCGAGGGCCTGCTCGTCTACTCGATGTTCAAGTTCCGCGCCCGCAAGGGCCGCGTGGCGGCGCAGATCCACGGCAACACGCAGCTCGAGATCGGCTGGACGGTCGGCGCGGCGGCGATCCTGATCTTCCTCACCGTCTTCACCTTCCTCCTGCTCGACGACATCAAGAACCCCGCGGCGTCCGAGATCGACGCCGAGGGCAACCCGGTCGCCGCGAACGTGGCCTACGCCGCCACCGACCAGCCGGCGCCGCCCCGCGGCTCGCCGTCCATGAACATCAAGGTGATCGGCGAGCAGTACGCGTGGAGCTTCTTCTATCCGGAGGAAGAGGGAGAGGACCGCGTCTTCTCCTACAACGCCATGTACGTGCCGATCGGGATGACGATCACGCTGGACATCGAATCCAAGGACGTCGCGCACTCGTGGTGGATCCCGCCGCTGGGCGGCAAGATGGACGCGATCCCGGGCTACACGAACAAGACCTGGTTCCAGATCCCGCTCGACGCGCTCCCCGAGGGCGCGGACCGTGTGGTCTATGGGGGCCAGTGCGCCGAGTTCTGCGGCCGCAACCACGCCGATATGGTCGCCCACGTGATCGGCCTGCCGTTCGACGACTGGCAGGCCTGGCGCGAGCGCAAGGCCGAGGAGATCAAGACCGCCGAGGAAGAGGCCGCTGCAACTCGCGAGGAGCGCGAGTCGACAACCGAGGAGGAGGGTCGCTAGTGGCGGTCATCCCGGCGCGGCCCCAGATCATCGCCCACGAGGTCGAGCGGCCACGGCGCGGCTGGATGACGTGGCTGACGACCACGGACCACAAGAAGATCGGGATCCTCTACCTGGCGACGGTGCTGGTGTTCTTCGTGATCGGCGGCGTCGAGGCGCTGCTGATGCGGATCCAGCTCGGGGCGCCGGACAACACCTTCCTGACGCCGGAGAAGTACAACCAGATCTTCACCCTGCACGGGACCACGATGATCTTCCTGGTCGTCGTGCCGGTCTGGGCGGGCTTCGCGAACTACTTCCTGCCGCTCATGATCGGCGCGCGCGACGTGGCCTTCCCGCGGCTCAACGCGTGGTCGTACTGGATGTTCCTGTTCGGCGGCATCGCGCTCTACGCGTCGCTGTTCTTCACGCCGCCGGAGGCCGGCTGGTTCTCCTACGTGCCGCTGTCGCTGAAGGAGTACTCGCCATCGAACGGCCAGGAGGCGTGGATCTACATGGTCCACCTCACGGGCCTGGCCTCGATCATCGGCGCGATCAACTTCATCGCCACGATCCACAACATGCGCGCGCCCGGCATGGGCTGGGGCCGCATGCCGCTGTTCGTCTGGACGATCCTGATCTACGCGTACCTGATCATCCTGGCGCTGACGTCGCTGGCCGCCACGGTCACGATGCTGTTGCTGGACCGCAACTTCGGGACGAGCTTCTTCGATCCCACCGAGGGCGGCTCGGCGCTGCTGTGGCAGCACCTGTTCTGGTTCTTCGGCCACCCCGAGGTCTACATCCTCGTGCTGCCGGCCTTCGGGGTCTTCTCGGAGATCCTGCCGGTCTTCGCGCGCAAGCCGATCTTCGGCTACAAGGCGATCGCGGCGGCGACCGCCGGCATCGCCTTCCTGGGCATGCTCGTGTGGGCGCACCACATGTTCTCCACGCCGATGAGCACCGTGGTCCTCGCCTTCTTCATGCTCTCGAGCTTCCTGATCGCGGTGCCGACGGGCGTGAAGATCTTCAACTGGGTCGCCACGCTGTGGCGCGGCACGGTGGAGTGGCGCGTGCCCCTGCTCTATTGCGTGGGCGGCATCGCGACGTTCCTGATGGGCGGGATCACCGGCATCTTCCTCGCCGTCTTCCCGGTCGACTGGCAGCTGACGGACACCTACTTCGTGGTGGCGCACTTCCACTACACGGCGTTCGGCGCCTCGGCCTTCGCGATGGTGGCGGCGCTCTACTACTGGTTCCCGAAGATGACCGGGCGGCTGATGTCCGAGGGCCTCGGCAAGGTCTCGTTCGTCCTCTTCTTCATCGGGTTCCACCTGACGTTCCTGATCCAGCACTCGGCGGGCCTCGACGGCATGCCGCGACGAATCTACGAGTACTCGAACACCGACTGGACGATCATGAACCTGATCTCCACCATCGGGGCGTTCGTGCTCGGGCTCAGCATCCTGCTGACGATCGTCAACCTCGTGCAGTCGCTCAAGAAGGGCGCGATCGCCGGCCCGGACCCGTGGAAGGCGAACACGCTCGAGTGGTTCACGCCGTCGCCGCCGCCGGAGAACAACTTCGACGTGGTCCCACGCGTGCGCTCGGTCGAGCCGATGAAGGACATCCGCCGCCAGATCGAGCGCCAGACCGGAGTCCCGCAGAAGTTCGAGGCCGGCAAGCCGATGGTGCGTGCGTAGATGGAAGCGTCGCGCGCCACGACGGCGGCTCCCTTCGAGCTGAGCCAGGTCGCTGGCGGACTACGTCACGCTGACGAAGCCGAAGGTGCAGCTCCTGCTGCTCCTGACCACCGTCACCACGATGTACGTGGCGGGCGACCCGTCGCCCGGGCTCGTGGCGCTGACCGTGATCGGCGGCTCGCTGTCCGCCGGCGGAGCGGCGGCGGTCAACCACTACTACGACCGTGACATCGACGCCCAGATGGCCCGGACCGCCACGCGGCCGGTCCCGGCGGGGCGCGTGCGGCCCGGGGCGGCGCTCGCGTACGGCCTCATCCTCGCCACGCTGTCGTTCCTGCTCCTGGCCACCACGGTCAACCTGCTCGCGGCGTTCCTGGCGCTGAGCGGGTTCCTCGGCTACGTGTTCGTCTACACGATGTGGCTCAAGCGCTCGACGCCGCAGAACATCGTGATCGGCGGCGCCGCGGGGGCCGTGCCGCCGCTGGTCGGCTGGGCCGCCGTCACCGGCGGGCTCGACCCGGCGGCGCTGTACCTCTTCGCGATCGTCTTCTACTGGACGCCGCCGCACTTCTGGGCGCTGTCGCTGCTGATGAAGGACGAGTACGCGCGCGTGGGCGTGCCGATGATGCCCGTGGTCCACGGCGAAACCGAGACACGCCGCCAGATCGTGCTCTACACGGGGCTGCTGGTCGTGCTGACGCTGCTGCCCGTGGTGTTCGGGTTCTTCGGGGCGATCTACGCGGTCTGCGCCGTCGCGCTCGGCGGCGGGTTCCTGACGCTGTCTGTCCGGCTGCAGCGGGCGGCCGACCGGCGCAGCGCCCTGCGGACGTACCTGTTCTCGCTCGCCTACCTCGCGCTGCTGTTCTGCGCGATGGTGGTCGACGCTCGCGTTCTGGGTTGACGAACGTCAACCCCCGCTGGGTAGGGAGGCGAGTGTGCCGACCGCGCCGGCGGTCCCTGGCGACTTCGCGGCGTATGTCGCCGTAAAGTCGCCAGGGACCGGCGACGCGGCCAATTTCGCCGCTCCCCTACCCAGCCGCTGTTGACGTTCGCCCGTTAAACGCCAACGGCCGCGGGGCGAACCCCGCGGCCGATGACTCATTGCGTTACCGGACTAGGCGCCGGCCGGAGCCATCTGCGGCTCGTGCTCGAACTTCGGCAGCCAGTGCAGGCCCTTGGGCAGGTACCAGTTGCGCTTGCCGAGCAGCTTCATCGTGGCCGGGAGGAGGACCGCCCGGACGAGCGTCGCGTCGATCAGGATGGCCGCGGCAAGGCCGACGCCCATCTGCTTCATGGTCTGGTCGGACCCGGTCGCGAAGCCCGCGAACGTGATGACCATGACGGCGGCGGCGCTGGTGATGATGCCCGCCGTCGACTTGATGCCGTGAGCCACGGCGTTGTCGGTGGACATCCCGCGGTCGACCGCCTCGCGCACCCGGCTCAGCACGAAGACGTGGTAGTCCATCGAGAGGCCGAAGAGGATCACGAAGAGGAACAGCGGGAGCCAGGATGCGATGCCTCCGACCGACTCGAAGCCGAGCAGCTTCTCGCCATGGCCGTCCTGGAAGACGAGCTTCAGGATGCCGTAGGCGGCGCCGACCGAGAGCAGGTTGAGGATGATCGCCTTGATCGGCACCACGATCGAGCGGAACGTGACCAGCAGCAGGATGAAGGCCAGGCTGAGCACGAACAGGAACACGATCGGCAGATGGGACTTCATCGTGTCGAGGAAGTCCTTCGAGAAGGCGGTCTCGCCGCCGACGGCGGTCTCGGTGCCGGCCACCTTGTTGATGGTGGAGGGGATGACGTCCTCGCGCAGGGCCTCCAGCGAGGCCTGGGACGCGGCGTCGTTGCCGTTGCCGTCGATGGCCATGGCCACCATGGCCACGGTCTTGTCGGGGCTGATCTCGACCGACGTCGGCTCGTGCAGCTTGCCGCTGGCGATCGCCTGCTTCTGGAGGTCGGCGATGCCGGCCTCGACTGCGGGGGCGGTGACGTCCTTGGCCTTGATGACGGCCACGGCCGGCACGGCGCCACCCGGGAACGCCGCGTCGATGCGGTCGAACGTCTGCATGATCGGCTCGTCGCGGGACATGCTCTCGGTGCCGGGGTCCTTCAGGGTCATGCCGAGCGCGGGAATCGTCAGGGCGACGAGGATGCCGCCGGCGGCGATCGCCGAGACGAGCGGGCGCTTGAGGACGCGGTCGAGGATGGCGCCCCACATGCGGGACTCGCCCTGGGTGCGGTGACGGCGCTTGAGGATGAAGGGGAGGCGGCCCTTCTCGAGCCAGCCCTTCTGACCGAGGTAGGACAGGATCGCGGGCAGGACGGTCAGCGAGCCGAGGATGGCGACGCCGACGACGATGATGGTGCCGATTCCGAAGGAGACGAAGATCGGGTTGCCCGAGAAGAACATGCCGCCCATCGCGGCCATCACGGTGAGGCCGGAGATCAGCACGGCGCGGCCGGAGGTCGCCGCGGCGACGTCGAGCGCGTCCGCAGCGGACCGGCCCTTGTCCTTCTCCTCCATCATCCGGCGCATGTAGAACATCGCGTAGTCGACGCCGACGGCGAGGCCGACGAGCATCACGACCTGCGCGACCGCGGGATGAAGGCCGGAGATCTGGCTGACCGGCCCGAGCAGGCCGATGGTGGCGCCGACCGAGGTCAGGCCGAGGAAGAGCGGGACGCCGGCGGCGACCATGGCGCCGAAGGCGAGCAGCAGGATGAGCAGCGTGCCGCCGAACGAGAACTGCATGGACTTGGCCTCGTCGGCCGACTCGGTGGCGGAGAGGGCATGGCGCTCGGATGCGCCGCCGTACTCCTCGACGCGCACCTCGGGATGAGCCTTCTGGACCGCGGCGACCGCGGCGAGCGGGGCCTTGGCCGACTCGATGAGCTTGGCCTCGTCCTCGTCGGCGTCGGGCAGGCTGAAGTTGACGACCACGGAGCGCCCGTCCTCAGAGACGGTGTCGTGGCGATCGGCCTTGTTGAGCGGGCTGTGGATGTCGGTGACGCCGTCGATGCTCTCGAGGCGCTGCACGGTGTCCTTGACGGCCGCGGTGACCTCAGGAGAGTCGGACTTGATCGAGCCCTTGCCCTGGATCAGGACCTGCTCGCCGACGGTCTCGGGAAAGTCGGCGGACTCCATGATCTGCATGGAGCGCTTGGACTCACCGTTGCCCATCTCAGCCATCGGCAGTTCCTTCTGGCCGATGCTCTTGCCGGCGAAGGTGGCGAGGACTACGAAGAGGATCCATCCGAGGATGGCGGTCTTTCGGTGCTGCGCGCTCCAACGTCCGGCGCTAGCAGCCAAGTTGCGTGGGGAGTTCATGCCAGGGAATGTCCCAGTGGGGCGCCGGCGCTCCCAACGGGGCACCCAGCGTCCGTGGGTGCGGCCCGGGACCGCGCCCGAGGGCGGCGACCGCCTGCCCGTGGTGCGGGCAGCACCTGGCTACTGAGCGGGTGGCCCCAGGTAGCGCACGACGGCGGCGAGCGCGTCGTCGGTGCCCTTGCCGTGGCGCTCGAGCACGCGCTCTGCCAGCGCCTGGGCTGCGATGCCGGACTCCAGCGATGACGAATAGTCGGCCGCCACGCCGTCCGTCGCGAGCACGACGGAGTCGCCCGGCTCGAGCGGGATCGTGCCCAGCCGCACCTGCGGCAGGTTGAAGCCGACCACTCCGCCGAGCACGACCGGCGACGCGTGGCGGCCATCGCCGCCGTCACCCGCGCGCACGAAGCGCGCCTCGACGTTGCCGACCCCCGTCCACATCATCGTGCGCGCCTCGAGATCGAACCACGCCAGCGTCATCACCGCGCCCCGCGTGCGCCGCAGCTCCTCGTGGCAGAGCTCGAGCAGCTCCTGCGGCGGGCGCTCGACCTCGGTGCGCAGCACGTCGGCCGCGGCGTCGGCGGCGTCGGCCGCCGGGTCGCCGTGGCCGAGGCCGTCGATCACCGCGACGAGGCCGCCGCGAGCCGAGGCCGCGAACACCGCCAGGTCGCCCGAGCGGCCCTCACCTTCATGCGCCAGCCCCGCCACGCCGCGCTCCAGCACCACCGGCCACGGCTTCATGCTGCTCTTGCGTTCTCCCTTTCCCACATGACGAGCGTGACCTTCGTACCGCGCCCGGGGGCGGTCTCGATGTGGAACTCGTGGACCAGCCGCCGCGCGCCGGGCAGGCCCAGGCCGAGCCCGCCGCCGCTCGTGAAGCCGTCCTGCAGTGCCTGCTCGACGTTCTCGATGCCGGGCCCCTGGTCCTGCGCGATCACCTGGATCCCCCGCCTCCCGCTGCCGTCGCTGATGACGCTCAGCATGACCTCGCCGCGCACCGCGTAGGTCGTGATGTTGCGGGCGACCTCGGAGATCGCGGTGGCGAGCAGCGTCTGGTCGGTGCTGGTGAGCTCGAGCTCCGAGGCCATCGCCCGTGCGCGCTGCCTGGCGGTGACCACGTCGGCGTCCGATTCGATCTGGATCACCGACTCGTGCTCATCCGCCACTGTCGCCGGCCTCCTTCCAGGGTCGCGTCAGCAACGCGAGCCCCTCCTCGAGGTCGAGGGCGGTGAGCACGTCCTCGAAGGCCATCCCGAGCTGCACCATCGCGAAGGCGACCTCCGGCTGGATGCCGACGATCACCGTCTCCGCGCCGCGTAGCCGGGTCATCCGTGCGATCCCCTGCAGCGAGCGCGAGACGAACGAGTCCATCACGTCGAGCGCGGTGACGTCGACGATGATCCCGCGCGAGCGATGGCGCGTGACGTTCGCCATCACGTCGTCCTGCAACTGCAGGACGTCCGTGTCCGTGAGCGCCGCCTGGATGGTGGCGATCAGGAACGGACCCTGCTTGAGGATCGGGACGGCCACTACTGCATCGCGATTGCGTCGAGCCCGGGCGTCTCGAGCGAGACCTGGTAGCCGAGCAGGCGCTCGGCCTCCTCGATGCCGCCCTGGAGGTCGCCGACCGCGTTGACCTTCGAGAGGTCGACGCCGAGGGTCACCAGCGTCTGCGCGATCTCCGGCGAGAGGCCGGTGATGATCACGCTCGCGCCCATCAGGCGCGAGGCGTCGACGGTCTGCACGAGGTGGTTGGCCACCGTCGAGTCGATCGTCGGGACGCCGGTGATGTCGATGACGATCACTCGCGCGCGGTTGGCGCGGATGCCGCGCAGGAGCTGCTCGGTGAGCTGGCGGGCGCGCTGGCCGTCGAGCACGCCGATGATCGGGAGGATCAGCAGCCGCTCGCGGACCTGGAGCACCGGCGTCGAGAGCTCGCGGATTGCCTCCTGCTGCTGGCGGATGACGCGCTCGCGCTCCTGGACGAAGTTGATCGCGACCGTGTTCGCGATCCGGTTCGCAGCCGGCTCGTAGGCGTCGAGCACCTGGTTGAGGTAGTCGAAGTCGGTCTGGTACTTCTGGAACAGCGAGCGCGCCAGCACGTCACGCAGCAGGAGCACGATGCCGAGGACCTCGTCGGTCTCGACGCCACGGGGGATGATGCGCTCGGACAGGTTGCGGGCGTAGTCCTGGAGCGCCTCGACCGAGCCGGTCTCCAGCACCTCGACGTAGTTGTCGTAAACCGACGTCGCCTCGGAGAAGATCTCCTCCTGCGTCAGCGCGGTCAGCAGCCGCGCCTCGCCGATCCGCCTCGCCCACTCCTGCCGCAGCTGTGTGCGGTTGTTGCGCAGGTGGGCGACCAGCTCGGTGAGCAGTTCGGCGTTCGACTCCCTCTGTCCGTCCGAAGTCGCGTCCGTCGGTTCAGCCATCGATGTCCTCCGTTGCTGTGGCTCGGCGGGGAAGCATAAGTCCGTCAACCCCGCCGTGTGGGGCCGAAGGCCAGGATCGCCATGTCATCTCGCAGGCGGCCCTCGGAGGCGGCGAGCACCGCCGCCTCCACGCGGTCGGCCACCGCGTCAGGCGGCAGCGCCCCGCACGTGCTCAGCAGCTCGGTCAGCTGCGCGAGCCCGAAGACCTCGCGACGGCGCCGCCGCACCTCGGTGACGCCGTCGGTGTAGAGCAGCAGCACGTCCCCTTCGCGCAGCTCGACGGTCACGTCATAGAGCTGCGGCTCGATGTCGGTGCCGAGCAGCGTGCCGAGCCGGCCGACCGGCTCCACGTGCCCGTCCGGGTGCACGACGAGCGGCAGCGGGTGGCCGCCGCACGCGAGCTCGACCTGCAGGCGGCCCTTGCCGATCCGCAGGTGCGTGTGCGCGACGGTGCAGAAGCGCCCGTCGCTGCGCTGCTCGCGCAGCGCCTTGTGCAGCAGCGCGAGCACGCCGCTCGGCTGGTGCTCGTAGACGGCGCCCGCGCGCAGCGTGTGGCGGGCGAGCGCGGTCACCGCGGCGGCGTCCGGGCCCTTGCCCTGCACGTCGCCGATCAGCGCGGCCCACGCGCCGCCGCCGGCCCGGAAGAGGTCGTAGAAGTCGCCGCCGAGCTCGACGCTCTCGCCGGCCGGGCGGAATCTGACGGCCGCGGACAGGCCCGGGACATCCGGCAGGCCGCCGGGTCGCAGCGAGCGCTGCAGGGTCTGCGCGATCGTGCGCTCGCGCTCGTAGAGCTGCGCGTTCGAGATCGCCACCGAGGCGAGCTGCGCGAGCTGGGTGAGCACCGTGTCGTCGCGCTCGGTGAACTCGCGCGTGTGGGAGTCGAGCACCTCGAGCATCCCGAGCTCGCGCCCGCGGCCCGTGAGCCGCGCCGTCAGGCGGGCCGGCTCGGCCTCGCCCTCGGCCGGCAGCGGCGGAGAGGTCGCGTTGAGCGGGTGCAGCCGCGGGTCGGGCGCGAAGATCGCCACGGTCGCGCGCGAGCCGCGGATCAGGGTGCGGGCGGCGTCGGCGGTGAGCTGGAGGATCTCCTCGACCGTGAGCGAGGAGTTGAGCGCCACCGAGGCGTCGGCCAGCGCTCGCAGCTGCTCGACGTGCTCGTGCTCGATCCGCGCGACTTCCTGCACCTCGCGGTAGCCGCGGTGCACGCTCTCGAAGATCGACAGGCTCTCGCGCAGGAAGTCGGCGCCGGCCTGCAAGGTGTCCGCGGGCGGACCGCCGTCGGAGATCGCCTGCCGGAGGGCTGCATGGTGGGCCTCGGCCAGGTCCAGGACGCTGAGCTGCGCCGCCACGGCGCGGCGGCCGATGTCGTAGGCCGCGCCCAGCTCGCGCTCCCCTCGGTCCGCGAGGTAGGCCGCGAAGGCGTCAGCGTAGGCGGCCGCCAGCTCGGGGGCGACGTGGGTCCCGGCCTCCTTCACAGCGCGGAAGCCTATTTGAAGCAGGCCGGAACTTGCCCGCTTTTCGTCAGTGATGATGCTCTAGCGGGAGCTCGGCGATGTCCCGCTTGACGTCACGGACCCAGCGGACCGTGGTCGCCAGGAAGATGAGCAGCGCCACGCCGACGACGTACCAGGAGATCGTGATCGCCACGATGGCGATCGCCAGCGCGGCCGCGTTGATGAGCGGCAGCGCGCTCGGCGCCGGCATGTGGACCTCCTCGCCGACGGGCGGGGCGCCCGCGATGTCCTCGCGCGCGCTCATACGCCGTCGTAGAGGAGGGCGGCGACGAAGGTCAGGGCGAACATCAGCAGCCCGATGACGGCCACGATCAGGGCCGTGCGCAGGTTACGACGCGCGAGGCGGCGGTCCATGGCGCGGGAGTCTAGAGGCCCGCCGGGCCGCGTGGCGCCCGGTAAACGTTGCCCCTTTGCAACGATCGTCGCAATCCGGACCAAGTGGTTGCATGGAGGACCGGATTCGTGATCCGATCGGGCACAACGGCGCGTAGAAGCTCCGTCAGGCCCCATGCAGCGACCCTCCACCATCAGGCTCCGCTCCAGCCTTCTCGAAGAGGCGAACGCGATCGTCGATCGCGACTACGCGTCCGACCTCTCGCTCGACGACATCGCTCACCGCGTGGCGTCCTCGCGGCGTCAGCTGCAGCGCGCCTACGCCGAGATCGGCGGCACGACGTTCCGCGACCACCTCACGCAAGTCCGGATGGAGCGCGCCGCCGACCTGCTCGCGACGCGCATGTTCACCGTGCGCGAGGTTGCCCACCGGGTGGGCTACCGCCAGCCGGCGCAGTTCGCCAAGGCGTTCCGCCGCCACCGCGGCGTCTCCCCGTCGGACTTCCGGGCGGGCGGCGGCTCGCTGGGTGGTCAGGTGGAAGCGCGCGCCGCCGCCTGAGCGCAGCCTCCGTCGCAGCGGTTGCGTAGGATGCCGCCTCCATGGGCTGTGAGGAGAGCCGCGGATGAGCGACCAGCCCCCGGTCGACTCGCGAGAGAGCCGGGCGCAGGTGCGCACGATGCTCCTGATCGGCGCCGTCGCCTCGGCGCTGGGCATCGCGCTGGCCCTGTGGATCGACTGGTTCCCGGTCCCGGCCTCCGAGCAGGCCGGGCCGATAGACACGCTGTGGGACGTCCTGCTGATCGCCTCGGTGCCGGTCTTCGTGCTGGTGGAGACGATCGTCCTCTACTGCGCGATCAAGTTCCGCATGAAGCCCGGCGAGGAGCTCAAGGACGGTCCGCCGATCCACGGCAACACGAGGCTGGAGATCATCTGGACGGCGATCCCGGCGATCCTGCTGGTCGCCCTCTGCACCTACGCCTACGTCGTGCTGACCGACATCGAGAAGGCCGAGGCCAACACGATGCAGGTGCGCGTGGTGGGCGAGCAGTTCACGTGGACCTTCCACTACCCGGGTGAGGGCGGCAAGGAGATCTCCTCGCCGCAGCTCTGGCTGCCGGCCAACACGCCGGTCAACTTCACGGTCCAGTCCAAGGACGTGATCCACGACTTCTGGGTCCCGGCCTTCCGGATGAAGATCGACGCCGTGCCGGGGATCGACACCCACATCCGCGTGACGACCACGAACCGCACGGGCGAGTTCCCGGTGGTGTGCGCCGAGCTGTGCGGGCTCGGCCACTCGACGATGCGCCAGAGCGCGCACGTGGTCTCGCGCGAGGAGTTCGACGCCAAGCTCGAGGAGCTCGCCCAGGGCCCGCAGGGCGGTGGCGCCGGCGGCGGAGGAGGCGGCGGCGAGGCCGACGGCAAGACGCTGTTCACGGACGCCGCGCAGCCGACCGCCTGCAAGTCCTGCCACACGCTGGCCGACGCGGCCGCGACCGGCACCACCGGCCCGAACCTCGACGAGGTCGTGCCCGACCTCAGCGACGCGGAGATCAAGCAGTCGATCGAGGATCCGGACGCCAAGATCACCGCGGGCTTCCAGGGGGGCCTGATGCCGCGCTACGGTGAGAGCCTGTCCGAGGAGCAGGTGGACGCGCTGGTGAAGTATCTGAAGGAGGTGGCAGGCCAGTGACAGCGAGGGTGCGAGCACCGGGACTGACGCGTGGGTTCGTGTTCTTGGTGCTCGGCGTGCTCTTCTCGGCCGCGCTGATCCTGGTCATCCGCGCCGCGTACGGCTATCCCAGCTTCGACGACGGGATGACCGCCAAGGCGCAGAACGCGATCCTGCTGCTGTCGCTGTTCGTCGCGCCGCTCTTCTTCCTCGGCGGCATCGGCTCGTTCGACTACTGGTTCTATTACATCTCCGGCCGCCCGACCCGGCCGGAGGACCACTCGAGCCACGGCGCGTACTCGTGGAAGGACTACTTCCGCGTCAACACCGATCACAAGGTGATCGGCATCCAGTACGTCGTCACCTCGTTCTTCTTCATGCTGGTCGGCGGCCTGCTGGCGATGATCGTGCGTGCGGAGCTCGCGGCGCCGGGCATGCAGTTCGTGAACTCGAACGCCTACAACGGCCTGTTCAGCGTCCACGCGTCGCTGATGATCTTCCTGTTCATCATCCCGGTCTTCGCCGGGCTGGCGAACTACGTGCTGCCGCTGATGATCGGCGCGCCGGACATGGCGTTCCCGCGGCTGAACGCGCTGTCGTTCTGGATGCTCCCGATCGCCGGCATCATGATGACGGCGTCGTTCTTCGCGCCCGGCGGCTCGTTCGCGACCGGCTGGACGGCCTATTCGCCGCTCTCGACCGACGTGCCGATCGGGCAGATGTTCTTCACGATCGGCGTGCAGTTCGCGGGCGCGTCATCGATCGCCACCGCGCTGAACTTCCTCGTGACGATCGTCACGATGCGCGCGCCCGGCATGTCGTTCTGGCGCATGCCGCTGCTGGTGTGGGCGAACTTCTCGACCTCGCTGCTCGTCGTCATCGCCACGCCCTTCATCGCCGCGTCGCAGTTCTTCGTGCTCTTCGACTACGCGCTGCACTTCAACTTCTTCAGGCCGTCGGCCGACGGGGACGTGCTGATGTACCAGCACGTCTTCTGGTTCTACTCCCACCCGGCCGTCTACATCATGATGCTGCCGGGCTTCGGGATCATCTCCGAGGTCGTCTCGGTCAAGTCCCGCAAGCCGATCTTCGGCTACCGGATGATGGCCTTCTCGCTGCTGGCCATCGTGCTGCTCGGGTTCACGGTCTGGGCGCACCACATGTTCGTGTCCGGCATGCAGACGTGGATCCGGATCCCGATGATGGTCACGACGGCGATCATCGCCGTGCCGACCGGCATCAAGATCTTCTCCTGGCTGGCCACGCTGTGGCGTGGCGTGATCCACCTGGACACGCCGATGCTGTTCGCGCTCGGCTTCCTGACCATGTTCACGCTCGGCGGCATCTCGGGCGTGATGCTGGCCATGGTGCCGCTGACCATCCACGTGAGCGACACGTACTTCATCGTCGCCCACATCCACTACGTGCTCTACGGCGGCTCGCTGTTCACGATCTTCGCCGGCGTCTACTACTGGTTCCCGAAGATGACGGGCCGGATGTACGACGAGAAGCTCGGCAAGATCCACTTCTGGCTGACCTTCGTCGGCTTCAACCTGACCTTCGGCCCGATGCACCTGATCGGCGTCCAGGGGATGCCGCGGCGCGTGGCCGACTACCCGGACCAGTTCGCGACCTGGAACCTCTTCATCTCGCTCAGCTCCTTCCTGCTCGGCATCGCGACGCTGATCTTCGTCTACAACACCGTCGCCTCGTGGCGCAGCGGCCCGCGCGCCGATGCCAACCCGTGGCGGGCGCTGACGCTCGAGTGGCAGGTGTCCTCGCCGCCGCCGGTCTTCAACTTCGACCGCGTGCCGCTGGTGGTGGGCGGCCCGTACGAGTACGGCGTGCCCGGCGCCCAGCACGGCATCTTCCAGCCTCCGGCGGAGGCGAGACCGAAGCAGCCGGCGGGGGCGCCGGCTGATGAGAGGGAGAGCGAGACGTGACGAAGATCCTGGTCCTCGCCAACGAGACGATCGCGGGCGAGAAGCTGCTGGACGCCATCCTGGCCCGCAAGGGCGATGACGTCACCTTCCACGTCGTCGTCCCGCAGGCCCGCCCCCGCCACGGCAACGTGGTCTACGACGACGTGGTGCGCGACAGCGCCCAGGTGCGCGTGGACCTTGCGCGCGAGTGGATGCGCGACAACGGGATCCGCTCGAGCGGCGAGGTCGGCGACCCGGATCCCTACAACGCGGCCGTCGACGCCATCGCCTCGGAGCGGATCGACGAGGTGATCGTCTCCACGCTGCCGGCGGCGAGCTCCGGCTGGCTGCGGCGCGACCTGCCCGAGAAGCTGCGCCAGGACACCGGCCTGCCGGTCGAGCACGTGGTGGTCGACCTCGCCGCCGAGGGCCTGCCCTTCGGCGTGACGCTCGTGGTCGCCAACGTCACCGTGTCGTCGGACGAGCTGTCGCAGCGGCTCAAGGAGCTGGCCGCCGAGGGCCCGAGGCGCTTCATCGCCGTGGTGCCGCAGGAGCACGTGCACGGCGGCGCCGTCGCCCAGGCGCGTGAGCGGCTCGAGCAGCTGCTGGCCTCGCTCGACGAGGGCGGGATCGTGGCCGCGGGCATGATCGGCGACCCGGACCCGTACACGGCGATCATGAACGCCGTCCAGTACTTCCACATCTCCGAGATCGTGATCTCGACGCTGCCCGCCGACCAGTCGAAGTGGGTGGCCGACAAGCTCGTCGAGCGCGTCCAGACGGCCACCAACAAGCCGGTCGACCACATCGAGTCCTCGCCGGTGGGCGCGGAGGCCTGATGGAGGCGCACGCCGTCGAGCACCATCACGGGCCGCCCGAGGCCCACCGCTCCTCGCGCGTCGACTCGCGGACGCTGGGGATGCTGCTTTTCATCATCAGCGAGATCATGGTCTTCGGGGCCTTCTTCACGGCCTACTTCTTCATCCGGGTCGTGGGCGGCGCCGACTGGCCGGCCGAGGGGACCGAGCTCCCGAAGCTGATCGCCGGCGTGAACACCGCGGTGCTGGTCTCGTCCTCGTTCACGATGCACTGGGCGCTCGAGGGCGTGAAGACCGACAACCGCTGGGCGCTGAAGACCGGCATGGTCACCACGTTCCTGCTGGGCGCGACCTTCCTGTTCGTGCAGATCAACGAGTACGTGCACATCGGCTTCGCGCCGCAGGACCACGCGCAGGGGACGATCTTCTACGGGCTCACGGGCCTGCACGGCGCGCACGTCTTCATCGGCCTGACGCTGCTGGCGATGGTCACCATCCGGGCGTTCCGCGGCCACTTCTCGGCGGCCGCGCACCACGGCGTCGAGGTGCCGGGGATCTACTGGCACTTCGTCGACATCATGTGGATCATCGTGTACACGACGGTCTACATCCTGTGATCGACCCGCTGCGCCGAGAGGGCGACGCCTTCAAGGTGCTGCTGTACGTGCTCGCGGCGGCGGCCGTCGTGATCGGCCTGACGCTCCTCATCCGCGCGCTGTAATAGGCCCATGGATGTAGGCGCGCTGGTCCTGGTGGCGACCGCCGAGGCGCTGTACCTGCGCGCGCTGCGGGTGCTGCACGCCCGCGGTGTCGCGGTCCCGCGCTCGCAGATCGCCCTCTGGCACGCCGGCATCGCGCTCTGGGTCATCGGGTTCTTCTCGCCCATCCACCCGCTGTCGGAGGACCTGCTGTCGGCCCACATGGCCCAGCACCTGCTGATCGCCGACCTCGCCGCGCCGCTGCTGCTGGTGGGCGTGCGCAACCCGGTGCTCGGCTTCTATCTCCCCCGCGACGTCCTGGTGCCGCTCGCGCGCTCTCCGCTGCGGCGTTGGTTCGACGTCCTCAAGCGGCCCTTGGTGGCGGTGCCCGTCTTCGTGCTCGTCCTCTTCGGCTGGCACTTCTCCATCTTCTTCGAGGCGGCGGTGAGGTACCCGCTCGTCCACGCGCTGCAGCACATGAGCTTCGTGGCGATCGGCGTGCTCGTGTGGTGGTCGGCGGTCGAGCCCAAGCGGCGCCGGCTGCGCGGGGAGCTGTGGAAGGTGCCGTACATGATCGGCGCGCGCATGGCCGGGATGCTGCTCGGCATGAGCTTCGTGCTCATCCGCGTGCCGATCTACACCGGCGTGTACTCGGAGGGCGACCGCGGGCACGGGTTCAGCGCGCTCGCCGACCAGCAGACGGCGGGGGCCATGATGGTCTCCGTCGACCTCCTGATCATGGTCTTCGCCCTGTGCTTCTTCTTCTACCGCGCGGCGCAGGACGCCGACCGCGAGGAGCGCCGCGAGCGCGAGGCCCTGCTCACTCCACCGTGAGCTGGCCCTCCATGCCGCCCTCGCGGTGGCCCTCGACCGAGCAGTAGAAGGTGTAGTCCCCGGGCTCGAGGTCGACGTCGACCTCCGAGACCCCGCCGTTGTTGACGACCGGGCCCTCCTCGTTGACGCCGTTGCCCTCGACGGCGATGTTGTGGTCGACCGACGCCTCGTTCGGCGACTCGAGCTTGATCTGCCCGGCCGGCGCCGTCGCGTCGGCGAACACGTAGTAGAGCGCGCCTGACGGGGCCGCGGGGATCTCCAGCACGCCGTTCTCGGCCTCGGCGGTGCCCTCCGGGCCGCCGCCGACCTCGGCCAGCGCGCCGGTGTCCTCGCCGGGCTTGCCGGCCGCGGAGGCCACGTAGGCCGCGACGTCCTCGGCGTCCTCGCCCTTCACGAGCCCGGCGGGCATGCTGGCCTCGCGCTTGCTCACGGGGTCGATCTGCGGGTTGATGGCCGGGTGCAGGATCTGGGCGTGGACGAGGCCCTCGAACGTGCTCTCGCCGAAGCCGTCCTTGCGGGCGCGCTGGAACGCCTCGTCGAGGTTGGGTCCCACGACGCCGGTGGCGCCGGCGCGCTCGAGCACGTGGCACGACGCGCACTTGGCCACGAACTGCTCCTTGCCGTTGACCGTGTTGGTCCCGGAGTCGGCGAGATTGCAGCCTCCAAGGACAGCCGAAGCCGCAACGATCCCCGCCAGCAACAACGCTCTCCTCATGAAGGGCGCAATCCTAATGACTTAGCTGGCGGCAGGCCGCGGCAGCCCGTCCAGCTCGCCGCGGGCGGCCGAGATGACCGAGCGGGCGACGCCGTCCCAGGAGTAGGACTCGCGCGTCGCGGCCACGATCGCCTCGCGGGTGGCGGTGCGCAGGTCCTCCGGCGCCTCCAGCCAGGCGGAGAGGTCGCCGGCCAGCTCGCGCACGGCGCCGGGGCCGACCTCGAAGGTGAGCCAGCCGCGCGCGGCCTCCGGAGCGGCGGCGCCGAGCGTGCGGGCGACCTCGGCGAGCCCCGAGTGCGCAGCCACCACCGGAAGTGCGCCGCAGGCCGCGGCCTCGGCGGCGACCATGCCGAACGCCTCCGGGAAGGTGCTCGGCACCGCCATCGCCTCCGCCACCGGCAGCACGTCGGGCAGCTCGGAGTGGTCGAGCCGGCCCGCCCAGGCGATCCGGTCCGTCATGCCGCGGGCCGCCGCGCGGTAGCCGTCCGGATCCTCCAGCGCGTCGAGGAAGGCGGCCAGGTGCGGCAGCTCGGCGCCGTGCTCGCTGCGCAGGGCCCGCGCCGCGTCGAGCTCGCCGGCCGCCAGGTGCGCGGCAAGCTGCTCGAGCCCGGCCCGGAAGGCCCCGAAGCCGACGATCAGCAGCCGCGCGCGCGGCTCGCGGGCGAGGACCAGCGGCCAGGCGGCGAGCAGCAGCTCCACGCCCTTGGAGGCGATCAGCTTGCCGACGAAGACCACGAGCCGATCCTCTGGCCCGACGGTGGCCAGGGCGGCCGCCGCCTCGCCGGGCGAGCGCGCGAAGGACGACTCGTCGGCGGGGTCGTGCTCGAGCGTGTCCAGGTGCGCGCGCAGGCGCGCGAGCCCCGCCCGCGCCTCGTCCGGCTCGCGCGGGGTGAACCGCTCCACGTCGACCCCGGGCGGGCCCAGCCGGGTGCGTTCCTCGACCGTGGGGTCGTCCATCTCGGTCCACAGGCTCGCCCCGGTGTGGTACGAGCCCACGAGGATCCCGCCCGCGCGCGCCAGGCCCTCCTGCGCGTAGGGCTTGAAGCGCGGGTGCGGCTTGACCGTGTACTCGAGCGCGCTGCCGTGGATCTTCACCGCGTACGGCGCGTCGTCGAGGGCGCGAGCCAGGACGACCGGTCCCATCACGAGGTGGTTGGCGAGCGCCACGTCGGGCCGCACGCGCTCGGCGACCTCGCGGACCGCGGCCACGTTGGCGCCGACGTAGCGGTCGACCTCCTGCGGCGACAGCTCCTCGAACGGCCGCGCCTCGATGCCCTCGTAGCGATCGGCGACGTAGAGCGGCAGCAAACCGCCGATGTCCGGGCGATAGACGGTCGCCCGCGGCAGCTCGCGGCGGGTCTGGACCTCCAGCGCGCCGGAGTCCCAGTCGCCCGCCGCGTCGACCCATTCCAGCGCCAGCGGGTCGCGGTCCTGGCAGAGCAGGTGGACCTCGTGCCCGCCGCGTACCAGCGCCTCGGCCAGCGCCGCGTTGTAGACGTTGGAGCCGGTTCCCGACAGCAGGTACCCGTGGAAGATCAGCACGCGCACGGCCCGCCACTCTACGAGGCTCGCCGTCCCGGGCCGCTGCTACGCTGCGGCGCGATGCCAGGAGAGACGTACCGGCTGCGTGCCCCGTCGTCCGGCCGCGAGGTGCTCCTGCCGGCCGAGCCCGGGCGCGTGTACCGCGACCGCGAGACCGGCGAGGAGCTCGAGATCGTCGGCAAACTGCTGCCCCTGCCTCCCTCGCGCTCCCGCCTGCCCTGGGCCGTGGAGACGCTCCGGTTCTGCAACTGGTGCGACCAGCCCGCCCAGCGCGACCTCAACGACTGCCCGACCTGCGGCCGCCGGATGTCGGCGCTACCGCGCGTCGTGGAGGAGTGAGCGCCGTGCGAGGGCGGCGCCTCACCGCGATCATCGCCGCAGGACTGCTGGCGCTGGCCGCCGCCGGCTGCGGCAGCGACGAGTCGCTGGCGCCCGAGGTGCCGGGCCCGCCTGCCGACGTCGTGCTCCCGGAGTCGACCGTGGCGCCGGCCGCGGACGAGGACGCCGCTGCGGCCGACGAGGATTCCTCGACCGACGAGGGCTCGACGGACGACACGACGACGCCCGAGGACAGCGGGGCCACCGGCGACACGGGCGCCACGACGCCCGACACCAGTGGCGGCGGAACCGCCGCTCCGGACGCCGAAGCCGACAGCCCGACGAACGACACGCCGCCGCCGGCGGACTCCGAGGCGGAGCAGTTCGAGGACTTCTGCGCCCAGAATCCGGGCGCCTGCTGATCAAGGCGGCCCTCTAGGCGGCCGATGACCCTGGTAACCCCTCTCGTAGGGAAGGCCAGGCCGTACTTCATTCCACTTCAAGCCGAGGCGCAGGAAGCGCCAAGACCCCGCTCGACCGCGTCGCCCACGCCGCGGCGCAGGCGCATACCGCCGCCCAGCTGGGCGGCGAGCTGATCGCTGCGCTGCACGAGGCTCTGGCGGCCGACCAGGTGCACCTGCTCGAGATCGCGCAGGACCGTGCGAGCGGCCAGACCACGGTCTCCGCCCCCGGGCTCCCGGACTACGACATCGTGCTCGCCGGCAGCCCGTCGGGCGTCGCGCGCGTGGTCGCCACCGGCGAGACGCTGCACGTGCCCGACGCGCGCGGGTCGGACGAGATCCGGCGCGAGCTGGTGGATGCCTTCGACGTCGCCTCCGCCCTGTTCGTGCCCGTCACCCACGACGACGAGGTGCGGCGCGTCGCCATCGCCCTGATGCACGCGCCGCGCACCTTCACGGCCGAGGAGATCGCCGGCGCCGAGACGCTCGTCAGCGTCGCCGCCGCCGGCCTGTCGCGGCTGGAGGCGGTCCACCGGCGGACGGCGCGCGCCGCTCAGGATCGCGCGCTGGTGCGGGCCGCGCGGGCGCTCAACCAGTCGCTCGAGCTGCACGAGGTGCTGCGCACGCTGGCGCGCGAGGCCGCGCTCGCGGTCGGCGCCGACCTGAGCGGGGTCTATCTCGGCAACGCGCGCGAGGGCGGCGTCGCCACCGCCGGGCACAACGTGGCGCCCGAGTGGCACGGCATCCGGCTCGAGCCCGGCGAGGGCGCGGCCGGCCAGGCCCTGCTCACCGGCCGCACCTTCGTGACCAACGACTACCGCAACGACACGACCGGCTCGCAGCCCTCGCTGCGCGGCTTCCGCACCGCGGTCTCCGTCCCGATGGTGTGGAACGACGAGCTCAAGGGCGCGCTGTCGGTCGGCTGGACCACGATGCGCCGGGTCGAGGAGGACGACCGCCGCACGCTCGAGGCGATCGCCGACCTCGCCACCGTCGCCTGCCACAACGCCGAGACCTACCACCAGGTGCAGCAGGCGGCGCGGACCGACGCGCTGACCGGCCTGCTCAACCACGGCGCCATGCAGGTGCGCGTGCGCGAGGAGATCGCCCGCGCCCGCCGCGACGGCACGCCGCTGAGCTTCGTGATCATCGACCTCGACGACTTCAAGCAGATCAACGACGTGCGCGGCCACCAGGCCGGCGACGAGCTGCTGCGCCGGGTCGCGAGCCTGCTCCAGGCCGAGCTGCGCCCGTACGACCTGGTGGCCCGCTACGGCGGCGACGAGTTCGTGCTGCTGCTGCCCGGCAGCGACGAGGCGACCGCGCGCGCCGTCGCCGAGCGCGTCCGCGACGCCATGGCGGCCTCGATGGTGGGCGGCTGCTCGCTCGGCGTCGCCCAGTGGCACGAGCCGCTCGAGGCCACCGCCCTGCTCGAGCACGCCGACCGCGCTCTGCTGCTGGCCAAGCGCACGGGCAAGGGCCGCGTGGCCGTCGCCAACCCCGACGTCGAGCGCGAGCTGGCCCTGCTCCAGGCCCAGCGCGGCTCACCGGCCGCCGTGCAGGCGCTGGCGGCGGCGATCGAGGAGCGCGACAACTACACGCACGAGCACTCCGAGGAGGTCGTGCACCTGTCGCGCGGCGTGGCCATGCTGCTCGGCCTCCAGGCCGACCAGGCCGAGCGGATCGCTCATGCCGCCCTCCTGCACGACGTCGGCAAGCTGGCGGTGCCGAACGAGATCCTGCACAAGCCGGGCCCGCTGAACCCCGAGGAGTGGGCGCTGATGGCCGAGCACCCGGTGGCGGGCGAGCGCATCCTGCTGCGGATCCCGGACCTGACCGTCATCGCTCCCGTGGTGCGCCACGAGCACGAGCACTGGGACGGCAGCGGCTACCCGGACGGCCTGAAGGGACGGCTGATCCCCATCGGCTCGCGGATCATCCTCGCCTGCGACGCCTACCACGCGATGATCACCAACCGCCCCTACCGGCAGGCGCTGTCGCCCGACGAGGCGGCGGAGGAGCTGCGCCAGTGCGCCGGGACGCAGTTCGATCCGGAGGTGGTCGACGCGCTGCTGGACCTGCTCGGCCACATGCCGCCCGAGGTTCCCGACCGCTCCGAGGGCGTGCGCATGCCCGCGGCGCCGCCCCCGCGACCGCGCAGCGGCCGCCGGCGGGCCTGATCAGTCCGGCTTCTTGTTGGGCTTCGGGTTCGTGATCAGCGTCGCGCTGTAGGTCAGCCGCGCCTTGTACAGGCAGCGGTACTGCGTGCGCGTGTTCATCCGCGTCTGTGCCGTCTGCGAGTCGGTGTCGTCGCAGCGGTTCTTCGCCCGGCTCGCGCGCCACGAGGAGCCGTCCTCGAGCAGCTGGGTCAGCGCCGGCGCCCACGTCGGCACCGTCAGCGCGACCACGTAGCCCTTCTTGACGGGGATCGAGCGGTCAAGCGGGAACTGCACCTTCTGGCCGAAGTAGGACTCGAGGTCCATCACCGGCGTCTGGCCCAGCACGCGGTGGTAGAGCCGCTTGCCGCGGCGCAGGATGGTCAGGCCCGCGGACGCGTCGCCGTAGTTGCCGTTGAAGAAGTCGATCTGGCGCTGGTCGGGGCTGCCGAGCGAGATCGTCCAGGCCACGATCCTGCCGGGGGCCGGGACGATGTATGTCTCGCGGCTGTCGACCACCTTGGCCTGATAGCCGGTCGTCCGCGAGACCGCCAGGCAGGGGCTCGACGGGCACGTCGGTGTCGCTTCGGCGGCGTCGGCGCCGATCTCGATGATCCGCGCCGACGCGGGCGTCGCGCACACGAGCGCGACGAGCAGCGCGCCGGCAGCCGCGATGAGTCTGGGGCGATGGGGCATCCCGGCATTCAACACGACAGACCGGCCGGGGTTGTGGTGCGCGGGCCCCGGCCCGCGGGTTCTAGAGCTTCTCTACGTTTATGGCCTTCGGGCCCTTGTCGCCCGCCTCCTCCTCGTAGGCGACCTTGGCGCCCTCCGCGAGCGACCGATAACCGTCGCCCGTGATGCCCGTGAAGTGGACGAAGAGGTCACGGCCTCCCTCGTCGGGCGTGATGAACCCGAAGCCCTTGTCGTCGCTGAACCACTTGACCGTACCGGTACCCACAGATAGACCCCGCTTGCTGCACGGCGCGAGGTTCGCCTCGCGCCGCAATGGACCTCGACCGGACGCGGAATTCCGCAGTGCCGATCCCGACGGGGAGAACCTATCCGGCCCGCGGCTCAGCGTGCAAGAGCGGGAGAGAACCGGTTTGAAGACTTCTGATCCGTGGGAAATAGCTGAGCGTCAGACAGGGGGCCGTCCGAGCACCGGCACCGGCGGGGGCGCAGAGCTCGAGGCACAGATCCGTTCAAGGGCACGGTAGCTCAGCAGAACGGCTTCACGAGTAGTTCGTGGCCGCGCGCGTGCCTGCGCGCGGATCTGGGCGGATCCCGATCTCGTCGTCTCGTCAAGCGCCCAGGAGGTGCCGATGCCCGCTGCCGCCGGGGCAACCCGCCGTGCTTCTGCAGTTCTGCTGTTCTCGCTGGTCGTCGTGTTGTCGGCTGCGGTGTCTGCGCAGGCGGCGACGCTGTATGTGTCGCCGTCGGGCTCGGATTCGGCGGCGTGCTCCTCGTCGGCGCCCTGCGGGTCGTTCGAGCGGGCGTATTCGGTGGCGGCGGCCGGCGACACGGTGGAGATCCGCGCGGGTTCCTATGGTGGCCAGGACATCGACGCGGCGCCGAAGGCGTCAGGGCCGGCAGTCGTGTTCCGTCCTGCAGCCGGGGCCTCCGTGACGGTGGGGTCGATCGACATCACCCGCGGCTCGTACATGGAGTTCCGTGACTTCACGGTCAACGCCGCGACTTACAACCGCCAGGAGGCGCAGAACATCGTCTACCGGCGGATCAAGATGCGGCAGTTCTTCATCCGCGGCTCGGATCACATCCAGTATCTCGATGGCGAGGTCGACGGGCCTGACAGCGCGGCTCAGGAGGGGATGAACTGGATCACCGAGCCGTATCAGTCTTCTGATCCGGCGACGGACATCCTGTTCGATTCGATGGACATCCACGACTTCCGCAAGTTCACGTCGGGGGCGCATATCGACTGCATCGGGATCGGCAACGTCAACGGGGTGACGATCCGCAACAGCCGGATCTGGCAGTGCGCGCACTTCGCGATCATCTTCGGGACCGATCCGTCCGCGCAGTACACGCGCAACCTGCTGATCGAGAACAACTTCATCGACTGCTGCGATCCGTCCGGGGGCGGCTACTACTCGATCGGGCTCGGTGACGGCGACGGCGTGACGATCCGCCACAACAGCGCCACCTTGGGGTTCGGGTGGCTGAACCCCAACGGTGACGGCGTCAGAAACGACGTCATCGACTCGAATGTGATCAGCAACAACTCCTCCGCGAACTGCAGCAAGGCGACGTGGCGCTACAACGTCGTCGCGTCGGGCAGCGCGTGCAACCAGGGGACGGTGGCTCCGACCGGGTTCCGGCAGGAGCCCAACGACCTGCACCTGCGGGCCGGGGCGGCCGCGATCGACTTCGGCAACCCCAGCGGCGGCGTGAGCACCGACCTGGACGGCGAGAGCCGCACCGGCAACCGGCCCGACGCCGGCGCCGACGAGGCCAACTCCACCGGCGGCCCGGTTCCCACCCGACCCCGACCCCGACCCCGACACCCACTCCGACCCCGACCCCGACGCCCACGCCGACACCGACTCACGCCGACGCCGACGCCGACACCGACACCCACTCCGACACCGACACCCACACCGACGCCCACGCCAACCCCCACGCTGCCGCCGCTCCCGCCGCTGCCTCCGCTGCCTCCGCTGCCAGGGTTCCCGGGTCAGCTACTGTCGGCCAGCTCCGACGGGACGACCCCGTCCGCCGCCCTCATCGCCGCGTGGAGCTTCGACGAGCGCTCGGGCCGGAAGGTGCGGGACCGCTCCGGGAACGGCAACCACGCGAGGATCGCGGGCGCGACGCGCGTGAAGGGCCGGTACGGCCGGGCGCTTCGGTTCGCCTCGAAGCGGCAGCGGGTCTCGCTCCGCCGGCTCTCGACCGGCGCGGCGCGCATCGTGACGGTGACCGGCTGGTTCAAGCCGGAGTCTCGACGGGATGCACGCGTCGTCGTCATCAACGGCGGTGAGCGCGTCGCGGTCCCGCGATCCGTGAAGGCCGGCGAATGGGTCCACGTGGCTGCCACCTGGTCCGGCGGGAGCGTGCGCGGGTACGTCAACGGGCACGAGGTCGGGGCGCGCACGACGCGGCAGGGGGCGCCGGCGGCCGCCCTGCAGCTCGGCGGCTTCACGGGCCGGCTCGACGAGGTCCGTCTCTACGACCGCGCGTTGAGCGCCTCCGAGCTGCAGGCCGAGGCAGGGATGTAGCGATCAGGTGAGCGCCTGGGCGGCGGCGGCGATCTCGTCGCGGTCGCCCGGGCCGGGCACCCACGGCAGGCGCAGCGGGTCGTTCGCGTAGCGCGGGATCACGTGCACGTGGAAGTGGAAGACCGTCTGCCACGCCTCCCGGCCGCAGGAGTTGAGCAGGTTCACGCCGTCGGCGTCGAGCCGCTCCTTCGCCCGCGCGGCGAGCTTCTTCGCCATCCGCGCGCACGCCTCGAGGTCTTCCTCGGGCACCTCCAGCAGGTCGGTCGAGTGCTCGCGCGGGATCACCAGCAGGTGGCCGTGCGTGGCGGGGTTGATGTCCATGAAGGCGACGGTGCGCTCGTCCTCGTCCACGCGGGTGGACGGGATCTCGCCGGCGACGATCTTGCAGAACAGGCAGTCAGGGTCAGCGGGCATCGCCTGAGGCTAACTGCCGGGCCCTGGCGATCGCCTCCTCGCGGGTGGCGATGGCGCCGGCGTAGCGGTCCTCCTCGAGCTGGGCGAGCAGCTCGCCGAGCCGCGGGCCGGGGACGATCCCCAGCTCGCGCGCCAGGTCGTCGCCGCGGATCAGCGGCTCCGTGGGCGGAGGAGCGGCGGCCAGCATGTCGCGCGCGAGCTCCACGTGGGCGGTGATCGCCTCCTCTGCGTTGCGCCCGCGCGTGGCCAGCCGGTCAGCGACGGTGAAGACCGTGACGTCGTCGGTCCACGGTGCGGTGGCGCGCCGGTAGCGCCAGATCTCGCGGCGGTCGAGCGGCTGCCGGTGGACGAGGAACCCGAGGCGCAGGTGGTGCAGCGTGAGCGCCGCCACGTAGTCGATCGTTCGCTGGGACGCGCGCAGGCGGCGCAGCACGTCGCGTGACAGCCGGGCGCCGACCTCGTCGTGCCCGATGAACGTGACGCGCCCGTCGGGACGCACGTCGCGGGTCTGCGGCTTGGCGGCGTCGTGCAGCAGGGCGGCGAAGCGCATCGCGCCGCCGCGCGTGAGCTCGTCGGCCAGCGGCGCGGCGAGCAGGTCGGCGACGTTGTCGCCCAGGTCGCCCCGCTCGAGGGCGGCGACCGCGTCGAGCACCTCGAGCGTGTGGCCGAGGACGTCGGCGTGGTGGAACTCGTTCTGCTCGACCCCGCGCAGCGCGGCCAGCTCGGGCAGCACCGCGTCGATCAGCCCGTGTGCGCCCATCAGCTCGAGCCCCTGGCGGGCGCGGTCCGCGGTGACGACGCGCTTGAGCTCGCCGAACACGCGCTCGGGGGCCACGAGGTCGATCGAGGGCGCGTGTTCGGCGATGCTCGCCGCGGTCGCCGGGTCCAGCTCGAAGCCGAGCTCGGTGACGAGCCGCACGGCGCGCAGGGTGCGCAGCGGATCGTCGGCCATCGCGGTCGTGGACACCATCCGGACCAGCCGGCGCCTCGACGTCGGCGCGGCCGTCGTGCGGGTCGAGCAGGTCGCCGCCGGCCAGCGGCTCGGCCATCGCGTTGATCGTGAAGTCGCGCGCGGCGAGGTCGGCGTCGATGTCGCCCTGCAGGGTCACGAGATCGACGTGCCAGCCGTGGCCGGGCCCGACCACGCGCCAGGCCCCGAACGCGCCCGACAGCTCGAAGGCGACGCCGCCGCCGGCGCGCGCGATCGTGCGCGCCGCCTGGCGCGGGTTGCCGGCCAGCGTGATGTCGACGTCGTCGGTCGGCCGGCCGAGCAGGCGGTCGCGCACGGCGCCGCCCACGAGCCACGCCTCGTGCCCCGACAGGGCCTCGCGAGCGAGCTCCAGCGGCTCCGTGCTCAACGGTGCTCCCGCGGCACGCGCGGCGAGAGGCCGCACGTGATCTCGTAGTTGATCGTCCCCAGCCGCGCAGCGAGCTCCTCGGCCAGGATCCGCTCGCCGCCGCGGGCGCCGATCAGGACCGCCTCGGCCCCGCGCTCCACCGGC
This sequence comes from uncultured Solirubrobacteraceae bacterium, assembly GCA_963835525.1. GTDB lineage: Bacteria > Actinomycetota > Thermoleophilia > Solirubrobacterales > Solirubrobacteraceae > DASSUW01. The sequence continues at coordinate 12,294 of CAWIFM010000002.1, read as the reverse complement.
TCGTCGCCGAGGTCCACGGTGATGTTGTCCATCGAGACCGTGCCCACCAGCGGCACGCGGCGGCCACCGACGAGGACGTCCGCGTCGTTGGTGAGCCCGCGGCGGTAGCCGTCGCCATAGCCGATCGGGATGGTGCCCAGCCACGTCTCGCGCTCGGCCACGAACCGGCGGCCGTAGCCGGCGCTCTCCCCCGGCCGCGCGCGCTTGACCTCGGCGACGTAGCTGACCAGCTCGAGCGCCGGCTCCAGCCCGTGGGCGGCGGGGTCGCGCCCGAACGGGTCCATGCCGTAGATCGCGATGCCGCAGCGCACCATGTCGAAGCGAGCGGCCGGCAGGCGGAGCGTCGCGGCCGAGTTGGCCGCGTGGACGGGCACGCCGGGATGGCGGGCGATCCACTCCTCGAAGCGCTCGAGCTGCGCCTCGAGGAAGCTCGCGTCGTCCTCGTCGGCCGTCGCGAAGTGCGTCATCAGCCCGGCGAGCCGGTCGCCCGCCGCCTCGACCACCCGCGAGGCCTCGTCCGGGTCGCGCGTGCCCAGCCGGCCCATCCCGGTGTCGAGCTTGACGTGCACGCGGGCCCGCTCGGGCAGCGAGGCCGCGAACTCCTCGCGCCAGGCGACGACGTCCGCGCGCGCCTCGAGCGCCACGTCGAGCTCGGCCGGCGCGAGCGCGCCCATGACCAGGATCGGCCCTCCCACGCCCGCCGACCGCAGCTCGTACGCCTCGCCCGCGGTGGCCACGGCCAGCCACGGCGCGCCGCCGGCCTGCGCGGCGCGGGCCGCCGGGACCGCCCCGTGGCCGTAGCCGTCGGCCTTGACCACGGCGCACAGCTTCGCCGGCGCCGCGAGGGCGGCGAGGCGCGCGCAGTTGCGCTCGATCGCGCCCAGGTCGACCCGGGCCAGGGCCCTCACGATCAGTCCTCGGAGGCCAGCGCGTCCAGCACGTCGACCCGGGTCACGACGCCGACCAGGCGCCCGTGCTCGATGACCGGCAGGCGGTTGTGCTTCTTGAGCGCGATCAGGTGCGCGGCCTCGCGCACGGTGGCGGACGGCTCGATGGTGATCGGCTCCGGGGTCATCATGTCCTCCGCCGTCGCGGCGAACGCCTTGCGCACTCGCTCCTCCCAGTGCGAGACCGACTCGAGGAAGACGATGCCGCCCATCAGCTGGAAGTAGTGCGGCAGGTGGAAGTCCTCGTTCTCGTCGGTGAGCACGAGGTCGGCCTCGGTGATGATCCCGACGCAGCGGCCGCCCTCGTTGACCACCGGCACGCCCGGCAGCTCGTGCTCGCGCAGCACGTGCAGCACCGTCTCGACCGAGTCCGCGACCGTCACCGTCGGGACGTCCGTGATCATGATCTCGCGTACGGTTCGGGCCATCGCTGAATCCGGTTTCGCCCTGCCGGTCCTCACAAGTTCGGACCTTCGGGCGACGTTACTTTACGAGCGCCTTTGGCAGGAGGGCGATCACGTCGGAGGCGATCACCGCGTCCGGCCCGTGCGGCTCGGCCGCGAGCTTCCCGGCCCGCAGGTGCACGTGGACGGCGGCACAGGCGGCGTGGGCGGGCGCGAGGCCCTTGGCCAGCATCGCGCCGAGCACGCCGGAGAGGACGTCGCCGGTGCCCGCGGTGGCCAGGCCCGGCGCGCCGCCCGGCGAGACGGCCACGCGGCCGGTGGGCGCCGCGACCAGCGTGTCGTCGCCCTTCAGAACCACGATCGCGCGCGCGTGCGCGGCCGCGGCCCGCGCGTGCGCGAGGCGCTCGGCGCCGATCTCGTCCGACTCGATCCCCAGCAGGCGGCCGAGCTCGCCGGCGTGGGGGGTCAGGACGGTCGGCCAGCGACGCTGCGGCAGCTCGTCCCAGATGCCAGCGAGGGCGTTCAGGCCGTCGGCGTCGACCACCAGCGGCACGTCGACGCGCTCGAACAGCGCCCGCACGAAGGCCCGGGCGCCCTCGCCGCGGCCGAGCCCAGGCCCCAGGACGACCGCGTCGGCGCGGCGGATCGCCTTCACGGCCGGCTCGACCGCCTCCGCGGTCAGCGAGCCGTCCTGCTCGGGCAGGCCGGCCAGCATCGCCTCCAGCAGCCGCGTGGCGAACGTGCCCTCCAGCGAGGCGGGCGCGCCGACGGTCACGTAGCCCGCGCCGGCGCGCATCGCCGCCATGGCGGCCATCGTCGGCGCGCCCGTGAGGCCGGTGGAGCCGCCGATCACGAACACGTTGCCGGAGCTGAACTTCGTCGACTCCGGCGTGCGGCGCGGCATCTCCTCGAGCACGCCGGGGCGGATCAGGCCGATCTCGGGCTCGGCGGGCGCGCCGGACGGGATCCCGATGTCGATCACCTCGACGGCGCCGGCGTGGGCCTTGCCGGGGTGGATCCACAGGCCCGGCTTCGCGCGATGGAACGTGGCGGTGGCGACGGCCCGGACCGCCGGGCCGGCCACGGCGCCGGTGGAGGCGTCGACGCCGGACGGCACGTCGGCGGCGATCACCGGCACGCCGGCCGCGTTGATCGCGTCGATGACACCGGCGGCCGGCTCGCGGGGCGCGCCCGTGGTCCCGGTGCCCAGCAGCGCGTCGACGATCGCGTGCGCCCCCTCCAGCCGGCCCGCCTCGAACGGCTCCGGCGGCTCGCCGGGAAGCCGCTGGAGCATCTCGGCGGCGTCGCCCTGGAGCGTCTCCACCCCCCAGACGGCCAGGACGTCGACCTCGCGACCGGCCTCGCGGAGCACGCGAGCGGCCACGAAGCCGTCCCCGCCGTTGTTCCCCTTGCCGCAGACCACGACGATCCGGCCCGCCGGCGCCTGGCGGGCGATCACATGGGCAAGCCCCTCACCCGCGCGCTCCATGAGGTCGAGCGAGGGCACCTCGCGCTCCTCGATCGCCCAGCGGTCGGTCGCGCGCATCTGCTCCGCCGTCGGGAGCGGCTCGAGCCACCTCACGTGAGGACCGCCACGGCCGCCGCCATGCCGTGCTGGTGAGTGAGCGACACGCTCACCTCCTTGCCGAGCTCGGCCGCCCTGGCGCCCGCCGCGCCGGTGAGCTTGACGGAGGGCGGCTCGTCGCCGCCGCCGAGCACCTCGACGTCGCGCCAGCTCCACTCGCGCAGCTCGAGCGCTTTCGCCACCGCCTCCTTGGCGCAGAAACGCGCCGCCAGGTGCATCACCGGCCGCGCGCGCGTGGCCGCATAGGCCCGCTCGCCGTCGGTGAAGATCCGCTCCGCCAGCTTGGGGCGCCGAGCGAGCGCGCGCTCGAGGCGGTCGATCTCCAGGAGGTCGATGCCGACCATTTCGGCGGCGACTCTAACGTTCGCCGTCCACGAACCCCGGGCTTGTAAGGAGGCGGGGTCGGCCGATTCCGCGGCCGCGCCGGGACGCGTGGCGCTTTTCGGTCGCATAGGCGACCCTTTTGCGCCACGCCGACGAGGGATCGCCAGCGCGGGCGGCTCCCCCACCGCCCCACCCAGCCGAAGTTCGTCCCTAAGCGGTGACGCCGCCGAGCTCGCGCATCCGCGCGGCGGCCTCGACGGCCTCTTCGCGCGAGCGGACCTGGAGCTTGCGGTACAGGTTCTTCAGGTGCGAGCGCACCGTCTCGGTCGAGAGCACGAGCAGGCGGGCGATGTCGTCGGTCGACGCGCCGCCCGAGAGAAGGTCCAGGACCTCCCACTCGCGGTCGGTCAGCTTGCTGCGCACGGGCCGCAGGCCCATTCCGCCGGTCGGCGCCGAGCGGTAGTGCTGGACCAGGTGCATGGCCAGCCGGCGCGAGATCGCCGCCTCGCCGTCCAGCGACCCGCGCAGCGCGCGCGGGAGCGAAGCGAGCTCCATGTCCTTGGACAGGTAGCCCGCGGCGCCGGCCCGCAGGCCGCGCAGCCCGAGCGACTCGTCGCCCGCGCCGGTCAGCAGGATGACCCGGATCGAGTTGTCCTGGTCGTAGATCCGCCGCGTCGCCTCGATGCCGTCCATCTCGGGCATCATGTAGTCCATCACCACGACGTCGGGGCGATAGAAGAGCGCGAGCTCGACCGCCTCGCGGCCGGTCGCCGCCTCGGCGATCACCGTCACGTTCTCACGCTGCAGGGTGTCGCGGATCAACCGGCGAACAAGCGGGTCGTCATCCGCGACGATCGTCCGCAGGGGTGGCACGTCATCCATGAAGTCACTCATCCGGGTTCCTCTCCGAGGGCTCCAGCTTCCTGCCGGAGCAGCACTGTACGGGAACTGTAGCCGCGCGTGGGTGATTTTCGTAACCGCGGGGGGTCAGACATGCGTCCAGGTCCGGTTACGAAGCCTCCCGGCCAGGGTGAGCTGAGCGACCCCTGGGGCACGAAGACGCTTGCGGCCTCCCCCTTCATCTCACCTTCCTAGACGCCCGGCCAGGCTCCAAGCTGGCCGTCGTGGGAATAAGCATCAGCGACCTCCGCAACGGACGCGAGTCCGACCAGACACTCGAGAACCTGCTGACGGCGCTGTCGCTGAACCTCGACCTCCGTGCGCGCTACCGCGTGTTCGAGTTCGAGGCCACGCAAGAGGGACACACGGACGTTGCCTCGCTCTTCGCTGAGCTGAGGCGCCTCGAGCAGCAGCAGATCGCCGAGCTGCTTGCCGGGCTTAGGACGAGGCTCGGCGACTTCGAGACACGGAAGGAGCTTGCATGACCATCGGCATCGTGGGGCTCGGCTATGTCGGCCTGCCCCTGGCGGTGGCGTTCGCCGAGGCCGGCCAGCGCGTGGTGGGCGTAGACACCAACGCCAGCCGCGTCAACCAGCTGCGCGCGGGTGAGTCCTACATCGAGGACATCCCGTCGGAGCGCCTCCAGGCAGTCGCCTCGCGCATCGAGGCCACGACCCGCACGCAGCGGCTCGGCCTCTGCGACGCGATCATCATCGCGGTCCCCACGCCGCTCACGGCCAACCGCGAGCCCGAGCTCGGGCCGCTGATCGGCGCCGCCCAGACCGTCGCCGACGCGCTGCGCCCAGGCCAGCTCGTGGTCCTCGAGTCCACCACGTACCCGGGCACGACGCGCGAGCGCGTCCTCCCGATCCTCGAGGAGACCGGGCTCCGGGCCGGCCGCGACTTCTACCTCGCCTTCTCGCCCGAGCGCGTCGATCCGGGCAACGAGACCTACGACCTCGGCAACACGCCGAAGATCATCGGCGGCCTCACCCCGGCCTGCCGCGACCGCGCCGAGGCCGTCTACGGCCACGTCTGCGAGCAGGTCGTCCCGGTCTCGAGCCCCGAGGTCGCCGAGATGGCCAAGCTGCTGGAGAACATCTTCCGCTCGGTCAACATCGCCCTCGTCAACGAGCTGGCGCGCCTGGCCGACCGGATGGAGTTCGACATCCGCGAGGTCATCGACGCCGCGGCCACCAAGCCGTTCGGCTTCATGCGCTTCGAGCCGGGCCCCGGCATGGGCGGCCACTGCCTTCCGGTGGATCCCTTCTACCTGAGCTGGAAGGCCCGCGAGCTGGACTTCGCCACCGAGTTCATCGAGCTCGCCGGCAAGGTCAACCAGTCGCAGCCCTACTTCTGCGTCGAGCAGACCGAGCGCGCCCTCAACGAGCAGGGCAAGGCCGTCCGCGGCTCCAAGATCGCCGTCCTCGGCGTCGCCTACAAGCCGGCGGTCGGCGACATCCGCGAGTCGCCCGCGCTGAAGATCATCGACCGGCTCCAGGCCCTGGGCGCCGAGATCGCCTACCACGACTCCTACGTTCCCGAGCTGAAGGCCTTCGGCCTCCGGCACACCGAGCTGGACGAGGCCCTCGAGGGCGCCGACCTGGCGCTCATCGTCACCGCCCACCCCGGCATCGACCACGACAACATCGCCGCGACCCTGACCACGGTGGACTTCCGTGGCGTCACGCGGCGCCAACGTGCGGAGGCGCGACCCCCGGCAACGGATCTGCCGTCGCCCCGCGTAGAGCAGTTCCAGCCCACGGAGGTGGCAGCATGAAGCGTCTTGTCATCGTCGCGGACCACTCGTTCGTGGTTCACGCCATCAGACTCGCCCTGCGGCAGACCGCAGGCTTCCAGGTCGTCGGGTTCATCGACGGCCGCAGCCCCGCCGTCGGCGCGCTGAACGAGCTGCGTCCCGACGTCGTCGTCGTGGACGACATGCAGCTGCCGGAGAACGCGATCGCCCGCCTGCGCGAGGCCCTCGAGCACGCGCCCGACGCCAAGCGCCTCCTGCTCACCATGCGGATGGACGAGGAGTGGCTGAGCGAGGCCTTCGACGCCGGCGCCGACGGCGTGCTCTCCAAGAGCGTGCACCCGGTCAGCATGGGCACGATGCTGCGCGAGATCGCGCAGGGCAACGTCGTCCAGCGCTTCCGCGCGAGCCGCCCGGCCGTCAGCAACGAGGACTGCCCGCTCACCGACCGCGAGAAGGAGATCCTCGGCCTCGCCGCGGAGGGCTACACCAACCAGCGCATCGCCCGCGAGCTGTGGGTGACCGAGCAGACGGTGAAGTTCCACCTCTCCAACACGTACCGCAAGCTCGGCGTGGCGAACCGCACCGAGGCGACCCGCTACGCCTACATGCACGACCTCGTGATCCAGCATGAGCGGCTGGCGTCCTGAGCTGACGGCCGCGACCGCCGACACCGAGGCGCTGCACCAGGGTGGGCTGCGGGTCGTCCCGCCGCCCGCGGTGCCTGCGCCTGCCCGTCGGCGGGGCGGCTTCTCGCGCGGTCGTATCCGGCTCCTGTTCGGGGCGGACCTCGTGGCGATCCTGGTCTCGCTCGCCGGCACTTACGTGCTGGCCGAGATGATCGGGCCGCCCGCGGTCATCGCCCCGACTCCTCTGCTGGCGCTGCTGGTGCCGGCCATGACGCTGTCGTGGCTCGGGATCTTCGGCGTCTACCGGCTCTACGAGGGCCAGGCCCGGGCCATCGCACGCAAGAGCTTCGACGAGGTGTCGACGCTCTTCAACGCGCTGCTCGCCGGCTCGATGGCGCTGCTCGTGCTCGGCCAGGGCCTGAAGAAGGGCTTCGACGTGTTCATCTACTCGCCCGTCGAGGCGTTCATCTTCCTCGGCCTGGCGATCGTGATCGTGCCCACGCTGCGCGGCGTCGTCCGCACGTGGCTGTTCCCGAACGTCATGCGGGCCCGGCGCACGCTGATCGTGGGCGCCGGCGCCACCGGCCGCCTGCTCGAGCGCAAGCTCGCCTCCCATCCCGAGTACGGGCTGGAGCTGGTCGGCTTCGTCGACGACGAGCCCGCCGCGGACGTCCTCGGCACCACCGCCGACCTGACCGAGCTCGTCGACACCCACAACATCGACTGGATCGTGCTCGCCGCCTCCGAGGCGCCGCACGAGAAGACGCTCGAGCTCGTGCGCGAGGTGCGCCGGCCCGACGTGCACCTGTCGATCGTCCCGAACTTCTACGAGCTGTTCGCGTCCAACGCCGCGATCGAGGACATCGAGGGCGTGCCGGTCGTGAGCCTGCCGTCGATGTCGTTCTCGCGCACGGTGAAGGCGCTCAAGCGCAGCTTCGACATCGTCGCCTCCGGGCTCGGCCTGCTGGCGATCTCGCCGATCCTGATCGCCTCCGCGATCGCCATCAAGCTCGACTCGCGCGGGCCCGTCTTCTTCAAGCAGGCGCGCCACGGGCGCGGCGGCCGCGAGTTCAGGATCGTCAAGTTCCGCTCGATGGTCGTCGACGCCGAGGCCAAGCGCTTCGAGATGGCCGAGCTCAACGAGATGGAGGGCGGCGGGCCGCTCTTCAAGATCCACGACGACCCGCGGATCACGCGCGTCGGCGCCTTCCTGCGCAAGTGGAGCATCGACGAGCTGCCGCAGCTGTGGAACGTGCTGCGCGGCGAGATGAGCCTCGTCGGCCCGCGCCCGTTCGTGATCCACGAGTCCGAGCAGATCACCGGCTGGGCCAGCCGGCGGCTCGAGACCACGCCCGGCATCACCGGCCTCTGGCAGGTGCTCGGCCGGAACGACATCCCCTTCGAGGAGATGGTGAAGCTCGACTACGTCTACGTGACCAACTGGTCGCTCTGGTGGGACATCAAGATCCTCGTCCAGACGCTGCCGACGGTCCTGAACCGCAGGGGGGCCTACTGATGGCCGTGTTCGTGATCCCGGCCTTCAATGAGGAGGCCAACGTCCCGCGCCTGCTCGCCGACCTGGAGCGCCGCTCCGACCTCTGGCGCGACGGCGGCTACGTGATCCTCGTCGACGACGGCTCCACCGATCGCACGGTCGAGGTGGCGCGCGAGCACGACGGCGACCTGCCGGTGCAGGTGCTCGAGGCCGAGCGCAACATGGGCCCCGGCAAGGCGTTCGACCGCGGCTTCCGCCGCGCGCTGACCTTCGCCGGCCCCGCCGAGCTGATCGTCACGCTCGAGTCCGACACGACCAGCGACCTCGACGCGCTCGAGGCGATGCTGGCGGCCGCCCGCGAGGGCGCCGACGTCGTGCTCGCCTCGCACCACAAGGGCGGCGAGCTGGTCGGCGTGTCGGCCCACCGGCGCTTCCTGTCGCGCGCCGCCTCCTCGGTCATCCGCCGCGGCGGCGGGCTCGACGCGAGCACGGTGTCGTCGTTCTTCCGCGTCTACCGCGCGAGCGCCCTGCACGACGGCTACGAGCGCTACGGCGACTCGTTCATCCGCGAGCGCGGCTTCGCCTGCAAGGCGGAGATCCTCATGAAGCTCTCGCGCCTCGGCATCACGATCGCCGAGGTCCCGGTCACGCTCGACTGGGGCAAGCGCGAGGGCGAGAGCAAGATGAAGGTGCTGCCGACCATGGGCGGCTACGCCCGGGTCATGGCCCGCCAGGCCGTCGCGAGGGCGCGGTCGTGAACGGCGTCGGCATCATCGGCGGCGGACTGCTCGGCCTCGGGCTCGCCGACAAGCTCGCCGCGCGCGGCGTGCAGGTCACGGTCTACGAGGCCGCGGGGACGCTCGGCGGCCTGGCCGGCAGCACGCAGCTCGGCGGTGTGCGCGTCGACCGCTTCTACCACGCGGTCACGACCACCGACCAGCGCGTGCTGACCCTCGCCGACGAGCTCGGCCTGAAGATCCGCTGGCGCAAGCTCGGCGTGGGCTTCTACCACCAGGGCCGTCACGCCGAGATGTCGACCCCGGCGCAGCTGCTCACCTTCCCCGGCCTGTCGGCGGCCGATCGCGCGCGGCTCGTGCGCTTCGTGCTGCGCTGCAAGCGGATCTCCGACCACTCGCAGCTCGACCGGATCGGCCTCGAGGAGTGGACGCGCCGGGTCTGCGGCGACCGCCTGTGGGAGAACCTGTGGCGGCCGCTCTTCGACTCCAAGTTCGACGGGCGCTTCGACGACCTGCCCGCCACCTACCTGTGGTCGCGCATGAACCGGACCTCCGGGACGCGCGACCGCAAGGGCCGCGAGGTCATGGGCGCCATCGAGGGCGGCTACCAGGCGATGGTCGACCGGCTGGCGGACCGCATCCGCTCGCGCGGCGGCCAGGTCCTCACCTCCACCCCCGTCCGCTTCGTCCCGTGCTCGGACCACCGCGCCATCGGCGTGGTGCTCGACGCCGGGTTCCGGCCCCACGACACCGTGGTGGCCACGCAGATCCGCCCCAACCTGCCGCACATCCTGGCGCCCGAGCTGGAGAGCGCGCTCGGGCCCGACCGCCAGCGCTACCTGGGCATCGTCTGCCTGGTCGCCCGTCTGCGCGCCAGCGTCAGCCCGCACTACGCGCTCAACATCACCGACCGGCGAATCCCGCTCACGAGCGTCGTCGAGACCACACACGTGGTGGACCCCGCGGCAGCCGAGGGCCATCTCGTCTACCTGCCGAAGTACGTCAACCCGGACTCCCCCGAGCTGGACAAGCCCACCTCGGACATCCGGCGCGAGTACCTCGGCCACCTGAAGGCCATGTTCCCCGCGTTCCGCGAGGAGGACGTGATCGCGGCCCAGGTCGCGCGCGCCCGCGTCGCCGAGCCGGTGCACCCGGTCGGATCCGCCATGCCGGATCCGTTCGCCGTGCCCGGCCTCGTCGTCGCGTCGTCGGCCCAGGTCTATCCGGACATCGTGCACGGGCAGGCGATTCTCGGCGTTGCCGAGCGGATCGCGACCGGGCTGGAGGCCCGTCTGCCTGCCCCCCAGCGCCGCTTGGAAGCGGCTTGACCATGAGAGACAGCAAGGAGGATCGGACCATGCAACTGCCCCCGACGATCGGGGTCACCGGCGCCGCCGGCTTCATCGGAGCGAACCTCTGCGAGCGCCTGCTCGCCGAGGGCTGCACCGTCGTCGGCGTCGACGACATGTCGATGGGCACGCTGCACAACCTGGCGGGCCTGCTTGACCACCCGAACTTCCGGTTCGAGGAGTTCGACTGCCGTGACGCCGAGCGCATGCGCGAGGCGATGGGCGGCTGCGACGCGATCGCCCACATGGCGGCGCTCAAGATCCCCCGCTACGGCGGCGCCCTCAAGACGCTGGCCGTCAACGTCGACGGCTCGCACGTCGCGCTCGAGCTCGGCCGCGAGACCGGCGCCCACGTCGTCCTCGCCTCGACGTCCGACGTCTACGGCCAGGCCGAGCCGCCCTTCCACGAGGACGACCCGATCGTCCTCGGCCCGCCGACGACCCGCCGCTGGTCCTACGCCGCGTCGAAGTACTTCGACGAGCACCTGGCGCTGCGGATGGCCGAGGAGGAGGGCCTGAAGGTCACGATCCTGCGCTTCTTCAACGCCTACGGCGTCCGCAACCACGCGTCGTGGTGGGGCGGCCCGCTGTCGGTCTTCTTCGAGGACCTGCTCGACGGCAAGGACATGGAGATCCACGGCGACGGGCTGCAGACCCGCTCGTTCACCTACGTGAGCGACACGGTCGACGGCGTCGTCCGCGCCCTGGCGCGTCCGGAGACCTCCGGCGAGGTCATCAACATCGGCAACGACGAGCCGATCGAGATCATCGAGCTCGCCCGCAAGGTCCAGGAGGCGATGGGCATCGAGGGCGCCCTGCGCGTCAAGCACGTCGGCTTCGAGGAGATCGGCGGCAACTACCAGGACGTCCGGCACCGCGTGCCCGACCTCTCCAAGGCGCGGCGCCTGCTCGGCTTCGAGCCGCAGGTGTCGCTCGAGGAGGGCCTGGCCAAGACGCTGGCCTGGCACCAGGAGCTGCGCGCGGAGGCTGTCGAGGCCGCGTGAGCCGCGCGAGCGCCTCAGCAGTCGTACCGGCGGGCGGGGATTCTCCCCGCCCGCTGCTTCATGCCGTCGACCGGTCCGACGCGGCGCTCATGAGCATCGGCACGCTCGCCTCCGGCGTGCTCGCCTACGCGTTCAACGTGCTGGCGGCGCGCGCGCTCGGGCCCCGCCGCCTACGGCGCGATCGGCGCGCTGTGGGGCGCGATGTTCCTGCTCGCCGTGCTGCTCTTCCGCCCGATCGAGCAGACGATCTCGCGCGCCGTGGCCGACCACGTCGCGCGCGGCGAGGACGCCCGCCCGGCCGTGCGGTCGGCCGCCTGGCTCGACCGCGCTGGTCACGCACGGCCGCCGTGGCCGGCTGCGTGCTGGCGTGGGCGCCGATCACCGACCGGCCTGTTCGGCGGCGAGCCGATCCTGACCGTGGCGCTGGTCGCCGGCCTCGCCGGCTATGCGCTCTCCTACTTCGCTCGCGGCCTGGCCGGCGGCGTCCAGTGGTTCGGCGGCTACGGCCTCGTGCTGCTGGCCGACGGGGCGATCCGCTTCGTCATCGCCCTGCCGCTGCTCGTCGTCGCCTCGCCAGACGGTGGCCGCCGTGGCGATCGCCGCCGCGGCCTTCGGCGGCGCGCTGGCGCCGCTGCTTCTCGCGCCGCCGCGCGGCGCTGCGGCGGATCGCCGCCGAGCGGCCCGGCAAGCGCGACGACGTCGCGCGGCGCCGCGCGCTTCGCGCTGCCCGCCGCGGTGATCGCCGGCGCCGAGCAGGTGCTGGTGAGCGGCGGGCCGCTGCTCGTGCTGATCGCCGGCGGCGAGGGCGCCGCCGCGGCGGCCGGCGTGCTGTTCGCGGCCACGCTGCTCGTCCGCGCGCCCGTGTTCCTGCTCCAGGGCGTGCAGGCGTCGCTGCTGCCGAGCCTGACGACCTTCCGCGCCCGCGGCGACGAGGAGAGCCTGCATCGCGCGACGGTCAAGGTGGCGGTGATCCTCGCGGGCTTCGCGGGCGTGCTGGCGGCCGGCGCGCTGGTCGCCGGGCCGTTCGCGATGGAGTTGCTCTACGGCGACGAGTTCACGGCCGGAAGGGCCGATCTCGCGCTGCTGTGTGTGGGGATCGGCGGCTTCATGGCCGCCGGCGTGTTCTGTCAGGCCGCCCTCGCCCGTAGCCAGGCGTGGGAGGCC
>CAWIFM010000001.1:0-751334 GCA_963835525.1 uncultured Solirubrobacteraceae bacterium | reverse complement strand
GGTGGTTGCCCTTGAAGAGGTCCTGCGGGTCGTAGAGCGCCTTCACGCGGCGCAGGCGCTCCCAGGTGTCGGGGTCGAAGAAGCCGCTCGTCGTCCACCGGGTCCTCGACGAAGTTCGGGTAGTCGCCCACGCGCTGCGCGGCCACGGCGGCCGAGAGCGCCGCAGGTCAGACAGGACGGCCGGCTCCGCGGCCGCGTCCGGGACGACCCCGAGGCCGAACACGCAGATCTCGCCGGGGAGCGTCGCGCGCGCTCCCGCGCCCGGCTCGTGGCGGGCGAGGGCGCCGCCCATGTGGCGCAGCTGCACCATCGTGAGCGACGAGCCCGGGCCGGCGATCCGGGCCACGTCCTCGATCGCGGCCGCGGGCAGCTCGTCGATCAGGGCGTGGGTGCTCCGGAAGGGCAGCGGCTCGCGCGGGTCCATCGCCAGGTCGCTGAGCCCGACCGGCGGCTGGATCGCGAAGGTGTCCATCTCGGGGCCGCAGCCGGCGCAGCGGCCGCAGCAGCTCGCGCCCGTCGGCCTCGGAGCCGAGCAACGCGGCCATGACGACCGCGAACGAGCGCCCGCGGATCGCCTCGGGGAGCTCCGGCAGCGGCGGGAAGTGCAGGACGTTGGCCCACGAGGTGATCTCCTCGGGCAGGTGCGGCAGCAGCTCGGTCCATGCGTGCAGGACGTCGGCGGTCTGCTCGAGCCCGAAGAACAGCGCGCCCGCGTAGAGCTCGCGCACCGGGAGACCTCGAACTCGATCGCGGTCACGACGCCGAAGTTGCCGCCGCCGCCGCGCAGGGCCCAGAACAGCTCGGGCTCGTGCTCGTGGTCGGCGCGGACGAGCCGGCCGTCGGCGGTGACGAGCTCGATCGCGGTCACCGCGTTGGTCTGCATGCCGTGCTTGCGGGCCAGCCAGCCGATCCCGCCGCCCAGCGAGTAGCCGACGATCCCCACGTCCGGCGAGGAGCCGTGCAGCGCGGCCAGCCCCAGCTCGGACAGCCGCGGCGTCACCTGCTCCCATTTCGTCGCCGCGCCCACGCGCACGCGGCGCGCGTCCACGTCGATCTCGACGCCGTCGAGGGCGTCCGTCTTCAGCAGCAGGACGTCCTCGCAGGTCGCCGAGCGGGCCGGCGTTGTGGCCCGTCCGCTGCGGCGCCACCCGCAGGCCGTGACGCGTCGGCGAAGCGCAGGGCGTTCGCCACGTCGCACCGCGTCGGCCGGCATGGCGATCGCCGCCGGTCTGCTGGTCGATGTCGGTGTTGAAGGCCTGCCGAGCGGCGTCCCAGCCGTGGTCGCCGGGTGCGAGGACGGTGCCCGCGAACGCGTCTATGTGGTGTGTCGCGATTGTCATCCGGTGTCCTTGGTCGTCAGTCGGACGACCAAGATCGCCGGAGAGTGGCAATCGACGCAACAGATAGTGTCTGGATTAGTATTGGATTTATCGATGCACGATCTGCGTCGCCTGCGAGCGTTCTACGCCGTGGCAGAGCACGGCTCGTTCTCGGCCGCCGGTCTCGAGCTCGGCTACGCGCAGTCCGTCGTCTCGCACCACGTCGCGGCGCTGGAGCGGCAGCTGGGCCTGACGCTCATCAACCGCGGGACGCGCCCCGTCAGCGTCACCGAAGCCGGAGCCCGGCTGCGCCACCACGCCGAGATCATCCTCGGCCAGGTGAGCGCCGCCGAGGACGACCTTCGAGCGATCGCCGGACTCGAGAGCGGGACGCTCAAGGTGGGCGCCTTCCTGTCCGCGTGCAACACGTTCCTGCCCGCGGCCGTCGCCCGCTTCGAGCGGGCTCATCCCGAGGTCGAGCTGGAGATCGAGCAGCTCGAGGAGCCGGCGGCCCTGCGCAAGCTCCGCTCCGGGGACCTCGACGTGGCCGTGGTGTGGCGGATCCCGGACGTCCCGGCCTCCCGGCGCCAGCCGCGACGACGGCTTCGACGAGCTCCACCTGGCCGACGACCCGTACTGGATCGTCCTACCGGCCCGCCATCGACTCGGCCGCCGCCGGGAGGTCCCGCTGGCCGAGCTGGCGGACGAGCGCTTCATCGCGCCTCCCGCGGTCGAGCACGCGCTGTCCTATCGAGCGATGCTCGACCAGCTCTGGTCGCAGGCCGGCATCGAGCCGCGCGTCCACGAGGTCCAGGACGTGACCGTGGCGCGGGCGATGATCGCCGCGGGCCTCAGCGTCGGACTGCTGTCGGAGCTGACGATGTCCGAGCGGCGAGCCGACATCGCCGTGCGCCCGATCCGCGGCAGCAACCCGCGCCGCCGCCTCTACGCGACCTGGCTGCGCGGACGTCGAGTCCCCGCCGTGGCGCGCATGGTCCGCTACCTCGCCGAAGCCGCCCAGACGCGGCTCGGCAGGCCCTGAGCCCGGTGCCCGCTACGGCGTCTCGGCATGCCGGAGTGCGTGACGATCGCGGTTGGGGGCACGGTGGGTGTGGGTGACGGCGAGGGGACCGCGGTCGGCGTGGACTCAGCCGGCGGGGTTGCGGCGGCGTCGCCTCGGCGGGCGGCGGCGTCGCGGTCGCCGCGGGCGGCGGACTGGCCGTCGGCGCGGGAGTGGCCGCGGGTGGCGGCGTCGCGGCGGGCGGCGGCGTGGCCGCGGCGAGTGGCGGAGCTGCCGCTCGTCCTTCCGCGCGGCGCGGCGTTCCTCGCGCAGCCGGCGGTAGGCCGCGAGCTGCTTCTGGCGCGGCGTCATCGTGGACTGCTCCTGCGGCGTGGCCGAGCGATCGAGGGCGGACTTGATCTCGGGCTCTGGCGAGGTCGGCCTCGCGCAGCTGGTGCGTGCTGGGGACGCGGGGCCGCGGCGTCGGCGCCGGCTCGATGCGCGGCTTGCGGTCCGGTTTCGAGCGCGCGGGTCTGCGGGCGACGGCGCCGGGGTCACCGGAGGCGCGTGCCGGCGCGACCGGCTCGGCCGCGCGCGTCTTCGACGGCGTGCCGTGCGCGCGGCGGGTCGACCCGGGGGATCGCTGCCGCGCACGTGCGGCGCGACGACCGGCACGGTTCCGGAGGTGATCGCCACGACCGCGAGCACCTTCGCCGCGCCGAGCTCGGAGCCGAGCGACCCGATCCAGGCCAGCAGCGGCGCGAACAACGCCACGACTCCTCGTCGCGCGCGGTGCGCCTGGCACGCCGGGCAGCCGAGGACGTGGCGGCGCACGAGCTCGCTCGGGCGCACGCCCCGCTCGGCGCTCGCCGCCAGCGCGGCGCGGACCTCGTGACACGGCAGCTCGCGCGCCAGCGCCAGCACGTGCAGGTTGCGCCGCGCACGGACGATCAGCATCTTCGTCGCGCCGCTCGCCGGGCCGCGCCGGGCGCGGCCAGGACGCCCGCGAGCAGTGCCTCGCGCTGGCGATCCGGCAGCGCGCGCAGGTCCGCGACCAGCTCGCCCAGCCGCTCGCGGTCGAGCGCGACGCCCGCGGGGTCGCCGCCTGCGCCGGGCAGGTCGGTGGCCAGCTCGACCGTCGCGGGTCGCGTCGACCGGGCGCGCAGCACGTCCACGCACCGGTTGCGCACCGCCCGGCGCAGGTAGGGCAGCGCCTCCCAGCCCGTGGCTCCCGAGCGCGCCGCGACCAGCACGCGCTCGTGCACGTCCTGCAGCACATCCTCCGGATCCTCGCCGCTGCCGCGCAGCAGTCGGGCGGCGTCCAGCCGCAGACGCGGCCGGTGCACTTCCAGCGCACCGGCCACGGCTTCGTCCACTGAGGTCAGTGCGACTGACATGCCTGCGCGCCCTCATCCGCGCGCGCGCGTCGCGCGCCTCCGGGCTCAGCTGCGACGACACGCTGCCGGCGCTGACGGAGAACGCGGTCGTCCAGCACCCGCCCGCCGCGACCGGTGGCCGTGGCCAGCTTCGTGCCGGTCGCCTCGTCGACGGTCAGATCGATGCGCTGAGGCCCGACGTCGGGCTCGCCGATGTCGCCGGTCAGATCGAGCACCGCGGCGCCCGAAGGCCTCGCGCCGCGCGACCACGCTGATAGTCCCCGGACGCGATCTTCGCGGCGATCGCCTCGCCGGGCTCCTCCTCAACCGAGACCCATTGCTTGGCGACGGGCTTGCAGACGCGGTCATAGCGCACACCGCGCCGTCCGTCGTAGGTCGACATCCGCCCGCTGCGGGCGTCAACGAGCTCCTCGCGGACGATCTTGCCGCCCTGGTCGCGATCGCGGACCACGCGATGGAATGCGGTCGAGCTGCGCGTCGTCTCGACCTCGCGGTTGCGATCCCCCGCCATCGACTGCACCTGAACATGATGCAGCACCTGACCCGGCTCGAGCGGGTCGGCCGCGGCCGGGACGGCGGGGATGCACACGGCGACGGCGGCGGCCGCCAACAGCGTTCTGTTTCTCATGCCCCCTTTCACGGATCGCCCGCGCCGCGGTCACGCACCTTCCACCGAAATTTGCGGAACGACCCCCCATCGGGCGCCGTGCTCTCCCGGCCTTGCCAGCGGGGCCGCTGTAGAGTCGCCCGGACTGCGGGATCCCACCGGATGAGCACGATGGCGCACGGCGAGCTGGGCGGCCTCCTGGAGCGGAGCGAGGAGCTTGGCGTGATCCGAGCGGCCGTCGAAGCCGTGGCGGCGGGTGAAGGTAGAGCGGTCGTCGTGGAGGGTCCAGCGGGGATCGGTAAGACCGCATTGGTCGGCGCGGCGCGCGAAACCGCGCGCCAAGCTGGGCTGGTGCCGCTCGTGGCTCGCGGGGCCGAGCTCGAGCGCGCGTTCGGGTTCGGGGTCGTGCGCCAGCTGCTCGAGCCCGCGGTACACGGCGGCGATCCCGCGACAGCCTTCGAGGGGGCGGCGCGCCACGCGGCGGCGCTGCTCGACGTCACACTCGCCGAGCCCGCCTCGCTCCCACTCGGGCCGGAGGGGGCGTTTGCCGTCGTGCACGGGCTGTACCGGCTGACCGCGAACCTCGCCCGGGACCGGCCGCTCGCGTTGCTCGTCGACGACGCGCACTGGGCCGACGCGGCGTCGCTGAGGTTCCTGGCCTACCTCGGAGGGCGGCTCGGCCCCACCCCAGTCCTGCTCGTCCTAGCCGCGCGGCCGCTCGGCGAGCCCGGCGGCGCCGATGTCGCCACGATGCTGGCGGAGGGCGGCGCGCCCGTGCTGGTCCGCCCCGCGGCGCTCAGCGACGGCGGGTCGGCGGAGCTGGTGCGCGCCGCCGTGCCCGAGGCGATGACGGCGCTCTGCCGTACCTGTCACGCGCTCACGGGCGGGAACCCGTTCTTCCTGGGCGAGCTCGCGGGCGCGCTGAGCGAGGCCGGCCCGGATCGCGCGGCGGACGTGCTCGGGGCCGCGCCCGACGGTGTCGTCGCGGCGGTCCGGGCGCGGCTGGCCCGTTTCCCCGTGCCCGCCCAGCAGCTGGCCGGCGCGGCGGCGATCGTCGGCGACGGCGCCCTCATCCGGCACGCTGCCGCGCTCGCGGACCTCGACGCTCGCGAGGCCGGCGAAGCCGCCGACGCGCTGCGCGGCGGCCGGATCCTGGCCGAGAGCCGCGCGCTGCAGTTCGTGCACCCGATCATCCGCAGCGCCGTCCACGAGCAGCTGTCGCCGGCCGCGCGCTCGGCCGGCCACGAGCGGGCGGCGCGCATGCTCGCCGATGAGGACGCCGCTCCCGAGCGCGTCGCCGCGCATCTGCTCGCCACCGAGCCGGGTGCCGCGGAATGGGTATGCGACCGGCTGCGCGACGCCGCGCGCGAGGCGGTCCCGCGCGGCGCACCCGACGCCTCCGTCACCTACCTCCGCCGCGCGCTCGAGGAGCCGCCCGGCCACGACAGCCGCCCCGCGGTGCTGCTCGAGCTGGGGCTCGCCGAGTCGCTCACGCTCGACCTGGAGCCCGCGATCGAGCACCTGCGCCGCGGCGTCGAGACGACGACGGACACCGTCGCGCGGCTCTACGCCGCGCGCACGCTCGCGGCGATCGTCGGCATGGTCGACCCCCCGGAGGGCGTCGAGATCCTCGACCGTGCGCTCGCGGCGAGCCCGGACGCGGATCCCGCCCTGGCCGTGCACATCGAGGCTCATCTGGCCAGCATCGCGCGCTTCGCGCTGACGTCCCGTCGCGCGACCTTCCCCCGCGCCGTGCGAGTACGCCAACGCGTCGAGGCGGGCGAGCTCGATGGTGCGCTGGAGCTCTTGGTCGCCGCCACCGAGGTCACCGTGGCCGGCGAGTCGGCGGAGCGCGCCGTGGCGCTGGCGGAGCGCGCGATCGCCGCGGTGGGCGCCGACCCGATCCTGGCCGTCGTGGTCGGGTTCGCGGTGCGCTGCCTGACGGTGGCCGACCGCCTCGACGACGCGCACCGGATCCTCTCGTCGACGCTCGACGACGCCCGTAGGCAGCAGGCCAACTACCGCGTCGGGCCGCTGCTCGCGTTCCGCTCCGACGCCCACTTTCGCGCCGGAGCGCTCGGCGACGCCGTCGCCGACGCCGAGGCCGCGCTCGCGGCCTACGGGCACGCCGGCCGGCTGGTGATCCTCGGCGCGACTGCCGCGCTCGTGCAGGCGCACGCCGAGGGCGGCGAGTTCGCGCCCGCCGAAGCCGCGCTCGAGGCCGCCGACGCAGCTGGTGAGCCGGGCGCGATCGGCGACGGCTACACCGGCACGCTGCTCCTGAATGCGCGCGCCCGCCTGCGCCTCGCGCAGGGCGACCCGCGCGCCGCGCTCGCCGACGTGCTCGAGGTCGGACGACGCCAGGAGGTGATGCACGAGCCCAACCCCGCCTCGGCGGACTGGCGCTCGCAGGCCGCCATCGCCTGCGCGGCGCTCGACCGGCGCGACGAAGCGTTCGCGCTCGCCCAGGAGGAGCTCGCGCTCGCGCGCCGGTTCGGCGCTCCCCGGGCGACCGGCATCGCGCTGCGCACCCTCGGCGTGATCGGCGACGAGGTCGACCATCTCACCGAGGCGGTGGACGTGCTGGCGGCCTCACCGGCCCGGCTCGAGCACGCCCGCGCGCTCGCCGATCTCGGCGTCGCCCTCCGCCACCGCCGCCGCAACGTCGAAGCGCGAGAGCCGCTCCGCCGGGCGCTCGATCTCGCGCTTCGCTGCGGCGCCGCGCCGCTCGCCGAGCGCGCCCGGACCGAGCTGCTGATCGCCGGCGCGCGACCGCGCCGGCCGCAGCTGAGCGGAGTCGAGGCGCTCACGGCCAACGAGCGACGGGTCGCCTCGCTGGCGGCGGAGGGACGCTCGAACCCCGACATCGCCAAGACGCTGTACGTGAGCCGCAAGACCGTCGAGAAGCACCTCAGCGCCGCCTACCGCAAGCTCGGGATCAGCGCGCGCGACGAGTTGCCGGCGGCGCTCGCAAAAGAGTAGGGAGCGTGCCCCATAACCCGCCGCTGGCGTCGCCGGGATCCTGCGTGCCATGCCCAAGACCGCCCGCATTCTTCCCTTGCTCGCCGTGCTCGCATTTGCCCTGCCCGCCACCGCCTCCGCAGCGGCGGGCGATCTGGACCCGAGCTTCGACGGCGACGGTATGCGGACCCTGAACTACGGCGGCGCCGACGCTGCACGAGCGGTGATGGTGCGGCCCGACGGCAGGATCCTCGTCGCCGGCAGCGGCGGCGCCGCCCAGGACTTCACCCTGTCGCGGCTGCACTCCGACGGCTCGCTCGACAACGCCTTCGCCGGCGACGGCACGGTCGTCGCCGACTTCGGCGGCAACGACGAGGGCCGTGCGGCGGCACTGGAGCCGGATGGCACGATCGTGGTCGTCGGGACAACGGACTCGATGTCCAGCACGCGCATGGCGGTCGCGCGCTTCAGGCCGGACGGCTCGCCCGATGCGAGCTTCGACGGGGACGGGAAGAAGATCTTCGGCGTCGAGCAGGAGCCCGCGAGCCCGACCGCGATCGTGCTGCAGCCGGACGGCGGGATCGTGGTCGTCGGCTGCTGCTCCGAGTCCGGCGTCACTCGGCTGAACGCCAACGGTTCCGTGGACGGCACCAGCTTCGCGGACGCCGACCTCTCTCCCAACGCTGTGGCACTGCAGCCGGACGGCAAGATCGTCGTCGCCGGTGACGCGGTCGTATCCAACTCGCCGCCACGGATGGCCGTCGCGCGCTACAACCGCAACGGCACGCTCGACGACACGTTCGGCGGCACGCGGACCTTCGGGGCCGGCGACATCGTGAGCGCGCAGGCCGTGCTGGTGCAGCCGGACGGCAAGATCGTCGTCGCCGGCTACGGCAACGACGACATCGACTTCGTCGTCACGAGGCTGAGCTCGGACGGCACGTTCGACACCGCGTTCGGCGCCGACGGAACGTCCGCGATCGACTTCGGCCTCGTCGAGGCGGCCTTCGCAGCGCTGTTGCAGCCGGACGGCAGGATCGTCGTCGCGGGCATGGCACAGCCCAGCCTGACGGACGCCGACTTCGCCGCCGCCCGGCTGCAGCCGGGAGGCGCGCTCGACGCGACGTTCAGCTCGGACGGGCGGTCCACCGTCAAGTCCGGTGGGCTTGAGTCCGCCTACGCCGTAGCGCTGCAGCCCGATGGCCGGATCGTGCTCGCCGGCTCGAAGCAGGTGGTCGGCTACGACGTCGCGGTCGCGCGTCTCGAGGGCGTCACACCGCCGCCGGCCGGCGGGGGGCCGAGCGCCGGTGCCGACCGCACGGCGCCGATCCTGTCGCGCTTGTCGGCGTCGCCGCGTCGCTTCCGCTCGGGGCGCCGGGGCACCACCCTGACGGTCGAGCTCAGCGAGCCCGCACGCGTGCGTTTCGACGCCTTGGCGGTGAGCACGGGTCGCCGCGTCGGCACGCGCTGCCGCAAGCCGACGCGGGTCAATCGCAGGCGTCAACGCTGCACGCTGCGTACGCGCGCGGGCGGCTTCTCCCGCTCGCTCGCCGCGGGCCGCTCGACCGTGGCGTTCAGCGGACGGGCGCTCCGGCCCGGCCGGTACACGCTGCGCGCCACGCCGACGGATGGCGCGGGCAACACGGGCAACCGACGGGCCATCGCGCTCCGGATCGTGCGGCCGTGATGCCGCTCTCCCGCGGCCTGGTGCCGCTTGTCATGGCGGCGGCGATCGGAGCAGGTCCGATCGCCGCCGCGCACGCGGCCAAGGACGATCTGTTCCTGGTCAATCGCGCGAGCGGGCCGGCCGGCGCGCCCGGCGACCAGAGCGCGTACGCAGCGTCGACCTCCGCCGACGGCCGCTTCGTCGCGTTCGAGTCGCGCGCGGGCAACCTGAGCGACGAGGACAAGGACGGGGTCTCGGACGTCTTCGTCCGCGACCTGCGGACGCGCAGCACCATGCTCGTCAGCCGCGGTAGCAAGGGAGTCATCGCGGACGCCAACTCCTTCGCGCCTGCGATCTCAGCCGACGGGCGCTTCGTCGCCTTCGAGTCGGCCGCCGACAACCTGACGGGCGACGACGACGATGGCGTCGTGGACATCTTCGTTCGCGATCTCGAGGCCGGCACGACGGTCTACGTGAGCCGCACCGCCACGGGCGGGGCCGCCGACGGGGATTCGCTCGCGCCTGCGATCTCCGCTGACGGGCGCTTCGTCGCGTTCAGCTCGGATGCCGACAACATGAGCACGGAGGACGAGGACGGACGCACCGACGTCTTCGTACGCGACTCGTTGACCAACACCACCACGTACGTGAGCCGCGCCAGCGCCATCGACGGGGCCAAGGGCAGCGACGGCGCGCGGGCGGCCTCGATCTCCGGCGACGGGCGCTTCGTGGCCTTCCAGTCCACCAGCGACGAGCTGAGCGACGAGGACGACGACGCGTACACCAACATCTTCGTCCGCGACCTGCAGACGCACACCACCATCCACGCGAGTCGTGCCGGCGACGGGACGGGCGCGGACGGCGAGTCCTCGTCCGCGTCGATCTCGGCCGACGGGCGCGTCGTCGCCTTCGAGTCGGGGGCCGACAACTTGAGCGGCGAGGACAGTGACCCTTTCTTCGACGTCTTCGTCCACGATCTGCAGAGCGGCATCACGACGTACGCGAGCCGCGCCGGCGGCGCGTCGGGCGACGACGACTCCTTCAGCCCGTCGATCTCCGCCGACGGACGCTTCGTCGCATTCCGCTCCGCCGCCACCAACTTGAGCGGCGAGGACGACGACGCACTCCGGGACGTCTTCGTGCGCGACCTGCATGCGAACACGACGACGCTCGTCAGCCGCGCCGGCGGTGCGACCGGCGTACCGGGCAATGGCAACGCCGGCGAGGCCGCGATCTCCTCCGACGGCCGCTTCGTCGCCTTCTCGTCGCCGGCGACCAACCTCAGCGGTGAGGACGACGACAACTTCGAGAACGTCTTCCTGCGCGACGTGCTCGGCGAGCCCACCCCGATCGCTCCGCCGGCACCGGCGGCTGCGGCGCCCGACACCACGGGCCCGAGACTGCTCGCGAGCGCCCTCGCGCGCGCGAACCGCGCCGTCCGCGTCTCGCGCCGCGGCCGCTTCCGGCTCTTCTGCGGACGCTACGCCGAGCCGGTGACCGGCACCTGCCGGGTGCGCAAGGTCGCCTCCCGATCATTCACGGCGAAGGCCGGGCGCCGCGTGACCGCCCGCTTCCGCCTCTCACCGAGCGGCTTCCGTACGCTCAAGACCAACCAGAAACTCCGCGCGCGCGCAACCGTCCTCGCCCGCGACAGCCTCGGCAATCCGACCACCGTCCGCTTCCACGTCACGCTGAAGGCGCCGAAAGCGCACAGGTAGGGCACCCTCCGGCATGAGAAGTGCCTGCAAATCGGTGCTTTCTGCGCAGCCTGGGTAGCCGCCGTCACGCACCGCATTTGCCCGCGTTGGCGTCGTCGCAGAAGTCCCATCCGAGAAACGGCTCCCTGATGATCCCGCGCTTGAGCCGCAGGGTCCCGACCTGCCCCACGCGCGGCACGTGCCTACCGAGCACGCCGGCGTCGAACACGCGCACGCGCGTGACCCGAGCGCGGGCGCGGGCGGTCGAGTACGTGCCGCGGACCCGCGACAGACGGAAGGACAGGTCGATGACGCGGGTACAGCAGCCGAGGGAGGTGGCCATCTTCGCGCGACCCTTCCGGGTGATCCGCAGCGTCCGCACGTGCCCGTCCCACCGCCCGCTGAACACTTCGAGCCCCGGCCGGCCTGACGCCGGCTTGTCGATGCCCCGCACCGCGACGGGCCGGAAGCGGGTCTGGGTCGTGCCGTCGCCGAGAGTCCCGTAGCTGTTGCCGCCCCAGCACCTGACGCTGCCGTCGGCCGGCACCGCGCACGTATAGAAGTCGCTTGCGCTGATGGACGTGACGCCGCGGAGGCCGGGCACCGTGACCACACGCTTGGTCAGCGTCGGACCGATTCCCACCTGCCCCACGTGCGGGCGGGGACTCTGGCATCTGACCGTGCTGCCGGAGGTGATCGCGCAGCTGTGCTCGGACTGGAAGACGTCCGCGCTGTAGCTGAACGCCCTCACATCCGCAAACCCGGGAGCGACCTGCGGCGGCGAGGACCAGCTCCAGCATTCGGCGACGCCGCGCGCGGTGACGGCGCAGGCGTGGTACGGGTCTGCGCCGACCGAGACGGCATCCGTGAGGTTCGGCACGAGCGTCGGGCTCAGGACATCGGCCGAATTGTCGTCCCCGGGACTGCCGCCCCAGCCCCAGCAGCTGACCGTCCCGTTCGCATGCAGCGCGCACGCGTTCCGATCGCGCACGCTGACGGCGGTGATGTCCGTCAGCCCGGGCACGGCGACCGGCGTCGGACTGCTCACCCGTGTCCCGTTGCCGAGCTCGCCGCTGGAGTTGTCGCCCCAGCACGCAACCGCGTGGTCGGCCAGCAGGGCACATGCGCTGCCCCCGCCGGCGCTGACGGCGACGACGCCGGTGAGGCCTTGAACGGCGACCGGCACCGACCGGCTGGTCGTCGTGCCGTCTCCGAGCCGGCCCCCGTAATTGTCGCCCCAGCACCGAGCAGTCCCGTCCGCGAGTGCCGCGCAGCTCATGCCCCGGCCTGCGCTCACGCCGGTCGCGCCGGCCAGACCCTGCACCGCGACGGCGGTCAGCCTGCGCTTACGCGTTCCATCGCCCAGCTGACGCTGCCGGTTGTCTCCCCAGCACTTGACCGTGGCGTCCGAGAGCAGCGCGCAGGCGTGGTAGTTGCCGGCAGACACCGCCGTCGCCTTCAGCTGGGCCTCGGCGGGGGCACTGGCGAAACCCAACACGAACACCGTCAAAGCGACCGCCCAGCCGCGCTCAGCCATCGAAGCTCGGACTCCCGGAGCGGCGGAGGAGGACGCGTGCCTTGCCGCCGTTCCACGGGACGCGCACGACGTTCGAGCTCGCGGGGTCATAGGACGCCTCCGTGTTGTCGCCGCCGATCACGAATCGCCCGTCGCGGCTGAGGGCGGACGGCGTCACGAACGGGTGGATCCGGCGCGCCCCGCCGCGCCTCGGGTTCACCGCATACGCCACGAAGGTGTCCTGGCCGCCGAGCGCGGCGAGCAGCCGCCTGCCGTTCGCCGACCAGGCGACCGGCGACAAGCCGCTCTGAAAGAACTGGGGACGGAACCGGGTCAGGCGGCGGTACCCGGTGCCGTTGGGCTTGACGACGGCGACGTCGAGCGTCCGCCCGGTGGGGCCGCCGGGCTTGACGATGCTGAAGGCGATCGCGCGCGGACCCCAGGCAGGGGCCGCGGCGCGGCGCCGGAGCGTCGTGGTCGCGCCGGTGGCGAGCTCGACCACCTTCAGCGCGCCGCCGCGGCTCGAGGAGGCTGCGTTCTGCACGTAGGCGAGCCGGGCCGAGTCCGGCGAGAAGCTCACGCGAGAGTGGAAGTAGCCCGTGCCGAGCGTCGTCTCCGCGCCGGTCGCCGCGTCGATGACCAGCAGGCGGCCGGGGGGATCGGTAGCGCCGATCTCGAGGTCGACGCATGCGAGCTTGGTCGAGTCGGGCGACCAGTAGACGTCCAGGCACTCGATCGCGAGCACATGCGCCGGCGCGCCGCCGGCGCTGGCATAGAGCTCGAGCCTGTGGTTCATCGGCGCCGGCGGACCCGGGTCCCAGTCGGTCACCGCGACCGACGCCCCATCCGGTGAGATGAACGACTCCCAGCCGCTCCCGAGCACGCGCCGGTCGCTGCCATCGCCGTTCGCGATCACGATCTTCCCCACGGGCGTCGTGGCCGTGAGATGCGTCGCGGCCCGCGCCGGTGACGCGAAGCATGCGCCGGCGAGCAACCAGATGGCGATGGACCTGCTTCTCGGCCCGCACCCGAGAGTCCGACGTTCAACTCTCACAGAGCCCTCCTTGGCGCCTTCTGGGCGCCGAGCCGGCCAGGCACGCGAACCTATCCCGGATCGGAAGGCGTTGCAACACGAGCGTGCCGGGGCATCCGACGCGTCTTCGCCAACCGTCGGTCGTGTAACGCAGGATCGACGACCGTGACTACTCCTGCGACAAACCGTCGAAGGAGGATCAGATGCCGGACACATGGGCCACGGTCGCCGAGGTGGATTCGCCGGCGAGGGTCAGGGTCCGATCGACGCCCGCCGTGGATGGCCGGGTGCTGCCGGAGGTTCGATGGGCGAGCTGGATCATCGTCGCGATCCTCATCCCGGCGCTGATCGTGCTCTGGGGCCTGCCCGACCGCACCGCCGACCTCTGGGCGTGGACCTTCAAGCCCGACATGACGGCGATCTTCATGGGCTCGGGCTACGGCGCCGGCGCGTACTTCTTCACGCGCGTCGCGACGGCCCGCCAGTGGCACACCGTGTCGGTGGGAGTGCTGTCGGCGGCGCTGTTCGCGGCGCTGATGCTGGTCGTCACGCTGATCCACTACGACCGCTTCAACCATGGCGACGCGCCGTTCCTGGCCGCGTTCGCGTTCTACGGCTGGGTCGTCGTGTACATCGCGGCGCCGCCGCTCGTGGGCTGGCTGTGGCTGCGCAACCAGCGCCTGGACCCGCGCGTGCGAGCGCCGGGCGATCCGGTCGTACCGCGGGCCGCGATCCTGGTCGCGCGGCTGGTCGGCGGCTGCGCGGTCCTCGCCGCGGCGGTGTTCCTGATCTCACCGTCGACGGCGATCGACGTCTGGCCGTGGACGCTCACGCCGCTGACGGCGCGCGTGCTCGCCTGCTTCACCGCGCAGGTCGGCATCGGCGCGCTGCTGCTCTCGCTCGACGAGCGCTGGAGCGCATGGCGGGTGCTGCTCCAGACCTTCCTGGTCGCGACCGTGCTGCTGCTGGTCGGCTCGGCGCGCGCGTGGTCGGACTTCGCCCAGGACGAACCGTCGACGTGGCTGTTCCTCGGCGGCCTCCTCGCTCTCGCGGCCGCCGCGCTCACCCTCCTGCGGCGGATGCGAGCGGCACGCGTGTAACAACGCGCGGCCTCAAGCCCGGCACGTTCGACCGGTTCAGCGAGGCGTTCATGCCCAGCGAGGACGAGGCGCCGCGCTCGAGCAGCTCGAGCGCAGCCAGCAGGACGCCGACTTCTAGAGCCGCCGCGACGCGATCGACCCTTACGAGCGACATCGCAGGGCGGCGCGCGATCCGTGGCCTGTGCGCCGCCCGCGCGGTAGGTTCGGCACGCGGTGGACGACGATCGCGTCCTTCTCGAACGTCTGCGGGCCGGAGACGAAGCTGCCTTCCGGACCCTCGTCGACCGGCACGACAGGGCGCTGCGACGCGTCGCGCGGACGTTCGTGCGCACGAGCTCGGCGGCCGACGAGGTCGTTCAGGAGACCTGGCTCGCCGTGGTCCGTGGACTTGACGACTTCGAGGGCCGCTCGTCCCTGCGCACCTGGATCTTCAGCATCCTCGTCAACCGCGCACGCACCTACGCCGTCCGCGACGCCCGCAGCGTCCCGTTCTCAGCGCTCGAGAGCGACGACGGCCCGACCATCGAGCCTGCCGCGTTCGGTGCCGACGGCCGCTGGTCGAGCGCCCCGCCCAGGCTCGACGGCGACCCCGAGACCGGCCTGCTCGCGGCCGAGCTGCGCGAGCACCTGCTCCAAGCCGTGGACACCCTGCCGCCCGCCCAGCGGGCCGTGATCACGCTCCGCGACCTCGTGGGAGTATCCCCCGAGGAGGTCTGTGAGCTGCTCGAGCTGAGTGACGGCAACCAACGCGTACTCCTGCACCGCGCACGCGCGCGGGTACGCACTGCGCTCACCCCGCTGGTGGAGGCGAACCGTTGATGCGCTGGTGGCGACGCCGCCATACCGATCCGCTCGTCTGCCGCGAGTTCGTCGAACTCGTGACCGACTACCTCGACGGCGCCCTGCCCGACACCGAGCGCCACCGCTTCGAGGCCCACCTCGCCGAATGCGACGGCTGCGCCGGCTACCTCGAGGACACCCGTCGCCTCATCGGATCCCTGCAGCAGACCACCGAGCCACCGGCCGACCCCGCCACACGCGACGCGCTCCTTCGCGCCTTCCGAGACTTACGCGGACCCGGCTGACCCGACCGCCGCGGCGCGGTTGTGACCCTGTTGTGTCCCCCCTCCGGCATCGTCGCTGTTGGCTAGTACCCCCGGACGTTGCGCACTCACGGTGAGGCAAAGCGGCGCCGGCGACGTGCCGGCCCGCCTCGTTGCGCTAGCCGGGCACGATCGCCTGGAAGTGGTTTCCGCTGAGCCAGAGGCGTATCGGCTGGGTTCCCATCGCTCCCTGCGCCACGACATGCGCGGCCGGCTGGTGGGGGGTGTAGACCTCGATCCCGCGATTGGCGGCGATGACTCCCTGCTGCCGAAGGAACCCGATGAGCACGATACCCGCAGCGTCGACCAGGTCGAGCGGGTTCGCCCCATGCGCGACGCGCTGCTCCTGCAGGTGCCAGCGGACGAGGGAGACCTGGGCGTCGTCCACGTCGATGTTGAGCGCGCGATAGATGGCCCTGATCAGGCAGTTCATCCCCCTGCCGGGCACATCCACGATCCTGCCGACGCCCTCGATGCGCTCCGGAGCCCCGCTCCGTCCCTTCTTCTCCGACGGGCCGCCCAGGAAGTCGGCCGGACCGGTGGCGTCGGAAGGATGCAGCCGGATCAGCAGGATCTTGTCCTTCAGCCAGTCCCAGGTATCGGAGCTTACGCCGATCGCCACGCTGATGAAGTCGGCCTCGGTCTTCAGGCCGAAGGCCCCACGCTTGTATCCCTCCTGGCCCTTCTTGAGGCTTTCGGGGTCCTTCTTCACGTCCCTGAGCGCCTTGCTCCCCGAGGCGTTCAGCACGATGCTGATCAGGCGCCCGCCCTTCTGACGCATGTGCTTGACGGTGTGTGAGCGATCCGCGAAGTGACCCTTGAAGGGCGCATCGATCGGCGCCTGGCGCGCCGTCAGGAGGTCGAAGTCGCCCTCGTCCTCGAAGCCCTGCACCGGGATGTTGTTCTGGAACGCCCACCACAACAGCCGCTGCACCTTCTCGCTGCCGCGCGCCGAGTACAGCGTGATCGTCCGGTTGTCCTCCTGCCCCGTGACGTCGCTCACCTTGGCCGTCAGGCTCCCCGGCTTCTCGTAGAAGAGCTTCTGCGCTCCCCAGTCCCTTCTCGCGATGTTCATCTCCTTGATGAAGTCGTCGAGATTGGCGAAATCGGCGGTGCCCGTCGCGAGAACGTTGAAGAGCACGTTGAAGCCCTTCTCGTCGGTGCCGAACACGCTCAGTATCTCGGCGGCGTCGAGCGTGCGCTTCTTCTCTGCGAGGTAGTCGTCCGCGAACTGCACCGTCGCTCCGCGCGTGTACAGGACGCCGCCGATCTTCATCCGCTGAACCATCCGGGTCACGGCGCTGTTGCCGGCCGTCGCCTGCAGTCGGAGAAGATCGTTCGCCGGCAAGGCGGCGCGCTCGGGCCGACGTCGCTCCGACGCTCGCGTGACCCGGTCCTTCATGTCGCCTCGAGGCGCTTGCGCAGATCGTCGGCCTTCGCCTTCGGGATGACCCGGATCCAGGTCCGGAAGAAGCGCCGCTTCTCCGTCGCCTGCGGCTCCGGCGGAAGCTGCTTGCGGAAGTCCGCGTCGCTCAGCCGTCGCTTGAGCGCGGGCTTGCCGTCCGGCCTGATCGGATGCAGGCCCGCCCCGGGGATCGACGCGGACTGGAAGCCTCCGGAAGCGCCTTCCGTGCGCTTGCTCGGCGTGCGCTTGACCTCCTTGTCCGCGTTCGCCTCGGTGCCGACCACGTCGAGCAGGTCATCGAACTCCGCCGCGGGCATCGCCTTGATGTCATTGCGCGTCAAGCGCCGATCCGCATTGCCGGGGTCGGCGAGGATCTGCATCCAGGCCAGCCACTTGCCGCTGTCGGCCGCCTTGATGATGCTCTGGTCGACGTAGCTCGAGAACCCCCACGGCCAGTGACGCCACGGCCGGTTCGCGTACCTGGGATACGCGGCGGTGGCCTCCTTGAGCGCCGCCGGGTACTTCTCCTCGAGGTACCACTTGAGGTCGCGCCCCGTGACCCAGCGGTGCCCGTAGAACGGCGTCGCGTGGTGGACCGCCTCGTCCACGAACGCGACGTAGCCATACGCGTCGACCATGCCGGTCCCGTACTCGGTGGGCTCGCCGAGCTTCCCGCGCGTCACCGCGAGGTCCTGGCGGACCGAGGCGGGCAGGCTGGTCTTGATCTGCTCCTCGTGCGTCGCCGAGACCGGCGGGTTGATCACGTACTCCGGGCCGATGACCTTCTTGTCCATGTGGTAGTTGAGGTTGACGAAGAGCGTCTCGCCGAGCGTGTCCTTGTGGAACCCCGTCGCAGCCATGTCACGCTCGCGGTAGTAGTGCACCTCGATGAGGATCTTCCACTCGTCGTTGGGCAGTCCGGCCAGCCGCAGGTAGTCGATCTCCCTCGCGGCGATCATCGTCCTCAGGGTGTTCTCCACCACCAGGTGATCGAACCCGTGCTCCTTGACCTTGCCGCCCCGGGGACTGCCGGCTGAGATGAACTTCCCGGCTGTCGGAAGGTCCACGAGCTCCGCCTTGTCGATGAGCTCCGCGTTCGACTCCGGCATCGCGTCGATCAGGATGCCGCCGAGGTTCAGGATCCCACCGGCGAACTCGCCCGCGTGGTCGACATCGAGCTTCTTGACCAGGTCCTTCTGCACGTCGACCGCCGGCCCGGGCTTGATGCGCGGCTTGGCCATCTTCGTGAGCAGAGCCGCCGACTTCTCGTCACGCTGGACGAGCGCGGCGCTCAGCGCCGCCGTCGTCGCACGGTTGCCCGCCGAGCGCTGCAGCTCCAGGGCCCTGTTCGCCGCGTGCTGCGCGGTTCGCGTCTCGGTGGTGACGCGCGACCTGTCCGCTCGCCGCGGTCTGTACGTCGGCCCGCTCGGCATCGGCGATGCGACGCTACCGCACGGTCGTTGCCCGTTCGGGCAGACCTGTCCCGACCGGGTTGTGAGCACGATGCGGGTTCGCTGTGATCGTCGCCGAAATTGGCACGATCGATCCTCAACTCGCTTTCGACGATCGAGATCGTCGTGCTCAGCCTCGGCGGCATGGTGCTGGTCACCGTCGTCGGCGTGGTGCTGGCGCGGCGGATCTTCCCGCCGCGGGAGGACAGCGAGTTCGAGGCGGTCGCGGACAGCCTGCGGGTGGTCTACGAGCTGATCTTCGCGCTGATCCTCGCCTTCGTCATCGCCGCCGTCCTGGACATGATGGGGAACGCCGAGGCCGTCGTCGCATCGGAGGCGACGACGATCGGTGAGCTCGTCCGGGCCAACGACGCGCTACCGGAGAAGGACCGGGACCGGCTGGACGCCTCCGTGGACGCGTACGTGGAGGCCGTCGCCAACCACGAGTGGGAGACGATGAAGGACGGCGAGTCCAGTCCGCAGGCGACCGCCGCGCTGGAGGCCATGCACTCCGAGTACCACACGGTCGAGCCGGAGGGGGCCTCGCAGACCGAGACCTACAGCCAGGCTCTCGACAACTTGACGGAGATCGGCGCCATGCGGCGCGAGCGGCTCAACATCGCGGCCGCCGACCTGCCGACGATGCTGCGCGTGCTCGTCGTCATCGGCGTGTTCCTGCTGCTCGTACTCGAGTACCGCCCGGAGCTGTCGCGAATCGGCGGGATCGTCTTCATGGGAACGCTGGCGATGGTCGTCACATCGGCGTTCCTGCTCACGGTCGTCCTCAACTACCCGTTCGCCGGAGACATTTCGGTCAGCAACGCGCCGCTCAAAGAGGACAACCTCGCGCGGTTCTGGAGCGAGGAGCTCGCGTACCGGCCGCAACCCGGCGATGAGGACAAGCCGTTGACGGCGGAGCGGCTGGAGGGCGTCTACGAGTCCGACGCTTACGGAACGCTCGTCCTGCGCTGCTACGACGAGGATCCCCCCTACACGGTCCACGGCTGCGAGCCGGACGACACCCGGCTGCGCGGCGTGTACCGCTACCACGAGGGCACCGTCAGCGGGGAGATCGTGGACGGCGTCTTCCGCGGCTGGTGGACGGAGGGGCCCGACCGCAACGAGTCCACCGACGATTCCGGCCAAGTCGTGCTGCGCCTCGTGGAGACGTCGGACGGACCGCTCATCGCCGGCGACTGGAGCAACGGTTACGGGCCACTCGAGCCCGGCTGGGATCTCGTGGAGATCGGCGGCGACACGCCGCCGGACCTGGCCCGGCGCATGGACGATCCGGACAGCTTCGTCGAAGCCCCGCCCGCGCCCTGATTCAGGCGTGGGCAGCGGGGGGCGCCAGGGCAGCCTGCCCGTTCGCCTCCTCGGCAGGGCCGGCGGTCATGGGGCCCGACTCGGGTTGGTACTGCTGCACGATCTCGATCGCCCGCTCGACCTCCGGAGCCGCGTCCGGCGAGACGACCTGCCAGCTCCACTGGTGCGTCGTCTGGTTCCAGTCGTCGAGCAGGTCCGGATAGGGGTCGCTGATGCCCAGCGCGCGCGGCGCATCCGGCAGCTTGATCGCCAGCCGCACGGGCGTCTCGGCCGCGAGCTCGATCAGGACCACGGTGTAACCGCCGGGGCGTTGATAGGCGATCGCCGACCGGCGGAACTCCGGCTTCCAATCGAGGCCACGTTGCACGATGGCCGCATCGAGCTCACGGGCGAGCGCCTGGGCGACCTCGAACTGCGGCTTCGGCAGCGCTCGCCGGAAGTCCTCCCACGTCCACGCCGCGCGCGCCGGCCCGCGGCCCTTGCGTCGCTGCGCCGCGGCGGTCCAGCCGAACACGCGTGTGACCAGCGTGTGCTGCCGGCCCGCTTCTTCCACGTACTGCCTGATCTCGAGTGCAAGCACCTCGGTCGGGCTCATCTGCTCGTTCAAGAACTCGACGATCCGTTGGAGCGGCGCCGGGATGGCGTCCGCCACGAAGATGAGCCGCATCCGTCCCACGCTCATGTTGACGCGGACGTGCTCCCAGAAGTGCCGGGGCTCCTCGTCGATGCCGAGGTCCTCGTGCAGCACGTCATGCACGTCCCGTCCCTCGACCCGGCACCGCGCTTCCAGCATGGCGCGTAGCGCCGCAGGGTCCTGATACGCGATGACGTTGGCGACGAAGTCGACCATCTGCCCGACCAGCTCGCGACTCGCTTCCGGATCCGCGCTGCGCGTGACTTCGACGAGCGTCGGTATCCCCTCCTGGTCGAGGAACACGTAGTCGGGGCCTGCCTGATCGTCGGCGCGGCCGAGCAGGAGCAGGCGCCGCGCCGAGGAGTCGTCGTCACCTGTGAGCAGGGCCGGGCTCTCGGCCAGCAGCCGCTCCAGGACCGACTCGGCCTGGTAGGACTCCTCCCGCATCGGGATGAGCCGGTCGCCGTGACGGAGGAAGACGCTCACGGCGCCATCGTAACCTCAGGCTCGGGAGGCGGCAGGAGTGTGGACCGCATCCGCGCGCGACGTGCCCATTCGGGCAGCCGGACGGCCCTGTCCGGCCGTCCCGGGCTGGGCTACGGTCGGTGCGTGCCCGCGACGGTCAGCGTCCCGCTCAACACGATGCTCGCCGACCTCGATGCGGCGCTGCGGCGACTGCTCGAGTCCGAGCTCGCCGAGCACGGGTTCGACGGTGTGCGCGTGTCCTTCGAGGCCCCGACCACCCAGTGGACCGCCGGGCTGACCGCGCCGACGGTCGACCTCTTCCTCTACGACCTCCGCGAGGCGACCGACGGGGCCACCGGCGGCTGGAACGAGCATCGCGGCAACGGCCCGGTCCGGCTCGAGCGTCCGGCGATCCGACTCGAGTGCTCCTACGCCGTCACGGCGTGGACGCGTGAGGCGGAGGACGAGCACCGGCTCTTGTCGCAGACCCTGGCGGTTCTGCTCGCGCATACGCGACTGCCGGACCGCGTCCTGGGCGAGCGGCTCGCCGAGACGACTGCCGCCGAAGGGCCGATCACGTCGCGGATCGGCCAGCCGAAGGGCGACCACAAGGCCGAGTTCTGGACCGCGGTCGGCGGGCGCTATCGCGTCTCGCTCGACTATGTGGTCACGATCTCGGTCGTGCCCGGCGTCACCGTCGAGCGCGGACCGGAGGTGCGCACCCGCACCGTGCGCGTCGCCGATCTGCGCCCGGGGGCGCGGTCGGCTTTCGAGCGCCACCGCTGCGGTGGCATCGTGCGCTCGGCCGACGGCCGGCCGGTGGCCGACGCCTGGCTCGTGCTGCCCGCCGTCGGGTCGTGGGCGTCCTCCGGCCCCGACGGGCGCTTTGCCTTCGACGGCGTGCCGGCCGGCACGCACCGGTGCGAGTGCCGGACGCCGGGCGGCACGGTCGCTGCGGCGGACCTCGTGGTGCCCGGCGGCGGCCTCGAGCTCACGATCGAGAGTTCGTAGCTCGTCCCTGACGGGCAGGCGAGCCGCCCGTTCGGGCACCGACGGTTCCTGAATTGCTGCCCGCGCGCTCCCGCCCCGATGGCGGAGACTCGGACTGCCGTGAATGCGACGAGCAACCCCCCGCGAGTGCTCCTCGGAGCGCTCGACCCCATCCTGCGTGTCGGCATCGCCCGCGCGCTCGTGGAGGGCGGCGCCGCTGTCGTCGACCACGCGATCGAGGACGACGCGCTCGTCGCACGCGCAGCGGAGAGTCTGCCCGACGCCGTGGTGGTCGGCCCGACGCCGTCAGGGCTGTGCGCACGCCTGCGCGTGGCCGCACCCGCGGCCACGGTCGTCGTCTGGCGCGGCGACGAAGAGGTCATCGAGGTGCTGACCCCGGGCACTTCAACGCCGCGCGTCGTACCGGCGCCGGCCGCGGAGCGCCTCCACGGGGAGCTGTTCGGCCGGCGAAACAACGAAGGAGGGTCATGCCCACTTACCTGACGCCCGGCGTGTATGTCGAGGAGGTCCCGTCGGCGTCCAAGCCCATTGAGGGCGTCGGGACGTCGGTGGCGGCGTTCGTCGGGCTCGCGCCCGGCGGCCCGCTCAACACACCGGTGCAGATCTCGAACTGGACCCAGTTCGCTCGCACCTTCGGCGATCCGACGCGAGACGACGGTTCGCCCTACATGAAGGGCGCCTATCTCGCCTATGCGGTCGCCGGGTACTTCGACAACGGCGGGAGCATCTGCTGGGTCGTGCGCGTGGGCGGACAGCCCGAGGGCGCCCGGCAGGCCGCGCTGCCCGCGGCCGGCGCCGAGGGCGGCGACTCGCTGCGGGTGATCGCGCGCGCGGACGCCGAGGAGCCCGTGGCCGTCGAGCTGTCGGAGGAGCCGAAGGAGGGCGCGAACGGCAACGGAGGCGGGGCGACCTACAAGGTCGTCGTGACGTCAGGCGAGCAGGAGCCCGAGGAGTTCACGGGACTCACGATGGCGCCGGGCCCGCAGAACGTCGTGACGACGGTGAACACGCAGTCGAAGTACGTCAGGCTCGAAGAGGTCAACGCGGCGCTGCCCGACCTGCGTCGTGCCCCGGCCGCGGGTGAGTACTCGCTCGCCGCGGCCAACGGCGCGCAGCTCACTGTCGGCGAGGTCACGGGCGACGTGTCACGGCGGACCGGGATGGACGGCCTGAGCGCGATCGACGAGATCACGATGCTCTGCGTCCCCGACCTGATGACGTTCGCCGCCGACAACGACGACGTCCTGCGCGACCTGCAGGGCAAGATGATCACGAGCTGCGAGAACGCCGGGGACCGGATGGCGATCCTCGACGCCCCGCCGCGGATGCTGCCGCCCGAGGTGCTCGACTGGCGGATGAACGCCGCCGGCTACGACTCCAAGTTCGCGACGCTGTACTACCCGTGGATCGAGGTGCTCGACCCGTCGAGCCAGCCGCTGATGGTGCCCCCGTGCGGCCACGTCGCCGGGCTGTGGGCGCGCACGGACTCGACCCGCGGCGTGCACAAGGCGCCGGCCAACGAGGTCGTGCGCCGCGCGAACGGCCTCGGCTTCCAGATCACCTCGGCCGAGCAGGGAGAGCTCAACAAGAACGGCGTCAACTGCATCCGATCGTTCCCCGGCCGCGGCATCCGCGTGTGGGGAGCCAGGACGCTCTCGAGCGACCCCGAGTGGCGCTACATCAACGTGCGCCGGCTCGTGAACTACATCTCCGAGTCGATCATGGAGGGGACGCAGTGGGCGGTCTTCGAGCCCAATGACCAGCGGCTGTGGATGCAGCTGAGGATCTCGACGTCGAACTTCCTGACGCGCGTCTGGCGCGACGGGGCGCTGTTCGGCGCATCACCCGATCAGGCCTTCTACGCCAAGTGCGACGACGAGACCAACCCGCCGGATCTGGTCGAGGCCGGCCAGGTCACGGTCGAGATCGGGATCGCGCCGGTCAAGCCGGCCGAGTTCATCGTCTTCCGTATCAGCCAGTTCCAGGTCGGTGCCGGAGAGGGCGCCTGATCCGTTGACCAGAGAGGAGCACACGGATGCCCAATGAGAACCTCGCCGGCAGCTACTACTTCCAACTGAACCTCGGGGGCGCCGAGGCCGCCGGCTACTTCAAGGAGTGCACAGGCCTGACGAGCGAGAGCGAGGTCGTCTCGCACGAGGCCTCGGACGCCAACGGCAAGTCGATCATCCAGAAGTTCCCGGGCCAGATGAAGTGGTCGAACATCACGCTCAAGCGCGGGATCGACACTCAGATGGAGCTCTGGCAGTGGCGTAAGGACATCGTCGACGGCAAGATCAACGCCTCGCGCAAGGACGGCACCATCTCGGTGGTCGACTGGGAGGGCAACCCGGTCATGACCTTCAAGTTCATCCGTGCCTGGCCGTGCCGTTACAGCTCGCCGGGCCTGAACTCCGGTGCCAACGAGATCCTCGTCGAGGAGCTCGAGCTCGCTCACGAGGGCTTCGAGCGCGAATAGGCCGACATGCGGACGGAGTACGCGTTCACGCTGCCCCTGGGGTACGTCGACGCGAGCGGAAGCGTGCACCGTGAGGGTGTGATGCGGCTCGCCACGGCGCGCGACGAGATCGAGCCGCTGCGCGATCCGTCCGTGAGGCGCAACGAGGCGTACGTGACCGTCCTGCTGCTCGCGCGGGTCATCTCGCGGATCGGGTCGGTCGCGGACGTGACTCCAGAGCTCGTCGAGGGGTTGTACGCGGCCGACTTCGATCACCTGCAGCGCCTCTACGAGCGCATCAACACCGACGGGGATCTCGTCGGGCTCGTGTCGTGCCCGGACTGCCGGCACGAGTTCGAGGTCGACCTGAGCCAGATCCAGGACGGGCCGCCGGGGAAATGACGCGGCCATCTCCGCCTGACCTGTTCGCGGAGGTGGCACAGCTCGCTCACCACCTCCACTGGCCGCTGGACGTGCTCCTCGACCTCGAGCACGCGGACCGGCGCCGGTTCCTGGAGCACGCGTCGCCGATGGCGACCGAGGAGGTCGGTGCGTCATGACCGGCGGTCCCTGGCTCGGCTATAAGGTGACGCGCCGCCGGATGTCCTTGTGGCGCGCGAGCGGTGGCGCTCTCGCAGCCCGGCTGGGCGGTCGGCGCATGCCGGCCAGCGTGGCAGCGGCGACGCGGCTCGCGCCGCAGCGGGTTGCTGCGCGGGCGACGACAGAAGACGACTCAGCGCCGCTGCAGGTACCGGGCATGAACGACGCAGCCGCCCGGTGGCTGTTCCTCGGCGAGCTTCCCGAGGGCATGCAGCCGTTGCTCGGCGGGCAGCCGATGGGAGGCGCCCCCTCGCGCCCGTCGGCCTCGTCTCGGCGCGCAGCGCGCGCTGCCCAGGCAGGCGGCGTGCGACGCGGCCGGGTGGAGGAAGGGCCGGTCGTGGCCCGCACGCCGGCCG
This sequence comes from uncultured Solirubrobacteraceae bacterium, assembly GCA_963835525.1. Classification (GTDB taxonomy): domain Bacteria; phylum Actinomycetota; class Thermoleophilia; order Solirubrobacterales; family Solirubrobacteraceae; genus DASSUW01. The sequence goes on along the minus strand of CAWIFM010000001.1, from coordinate 726,232 downwards.
TCGACGACGTGTCTCCAAATGTGCGGGAGCCTCGCGCACGCGACGTAGTTGAGACCGATCCCGAGCGCTCGACCGCTCCGGCGCCGGTTCGGGCGAGGCGCCTGGCGCGCGCACCGGCAAGCGAGCCGCACGAGCTGGCTTCGTCGACGCCGCCCGCGGTGCCGCAACGTCTTACCCCCTCAACCGAGACGGTCCAGCACAGCGACCGCCCGGCGGCCCCAGACGAGCGCTCTGCCTCGCCCGGCGCGGCGGTAGAGGCTCCCGCTGAGGGACCAGAGCCGCCTCCCCCGCCCTCCCTTTCCCCCACCATGGCCCGCGCGTTGACCCGTGACAAGGCCACGAGCCGGTCACGTCCCAGCGCCGACGAACCCCGGCCGGCCGTCAAGCCGTCCGACGCCCCGGCACAGCGAGTCGTGGCACGCAGCTCCACGACGACCGGCGAGCCGCCTCCCGCCGCCCCCGCCGAAGCCGAGACCACGAGCCAGCCGCCCCCCAGCACCGACGAACCTCGACCGGCCATCGAGCCGTCCGACGCCCCGGCACAGCGAGTCGTGGCACGCACATCGACCTCCAGCGAGACGCCTCCCGCCGCCCCCGCCGAAGACGACACCAAGAGCCTGCCGCGCCGCGGCACCGAGGAACCTCGACCGGCCGTCGAGCCGTCCGACGCCCCGGCACAGCGAGTCGTAGCGCGCAGCTCCACGACCAGCGAGACACCGTCAGCAGAACCCGACGCCAAGACCCGGCCCTCCCCAGAACCGCGCACCGAGGGACCCGATCGCGCGCCCTCTCCTCCGACCAAGGCGCCCGGCGCAGCCGTATCGAGGTCGAGTCGACAGCCGAAGACTCGTACGCGACCGGACGATGCCGGCGTCTCCGCGTCCGTCGGCGAGCAGTCGCCGACAGAGACCGTCCGGCGCAGCGACCGCCCCACGGTTGCCCGCGCGTCGATCCGTGGCGAGACCACGAGGCGAGGATCTCGCCCGGCCGCCGACCAGGGGGCAACCGGCGAGCGCCCAAGTCCGTCCGACGCTCCAAGGCAGCAAGTGACGGCGCGCAGGCCGACGGCCGCTGAGACACCTTCGCTCGCACGCGCATCCAGCAGTGACGACCTCGCGAGCGAGCCGCGCGCCGAGCCGGACGCAGCGGAGGCCCGCGACGAAGCTCGGCCGGTCCTCGATCGGGCCACCACCGCTGGACGCCCACCGGCTGCCGCCGACCCGACGACAACCGACGAGCGGCCCGGCTCGGCCGACACCGAACTGCGGCGAGTAGTCGCGCGAGCGTCGACTCCCAGTGAGACGCCTGCTGTTGCCCGCGCATCCAGCGGTGACGACCCTCCGATCGAGTCGCAAGCCCGTGCCGACCTCCCGGCGGCCGGCGAAATCGCTCGATCCGTCCCCCCGACGCAGCGAGCGACGCCGCGCGGATCAAAGGCGAGTGAGACGCGTTCCGTCGCGCGCGCCGCGAGCGAGTCGCGCGCCCAAGCCGACCAGCCGGTGGCCCGCGACGCAGCTCGATCCGACGCCCCAGCACAGCGCGTGACCACGCGCGCATCCAAGACCGGTGAAACGCCTTCCGTCGCCCGCGTGTCCGCGACCCCCGTCGCCGCCGAGGAGGCGCGGTCGAATGCAGCTCGAGCACCTCGTGCAGCTGCCGACCGAGCGGCGTCCAGCGAGCGCCCCGGCCCGTCCGCCGCACCAACGCAGCGAGTGATGGCGCGCACGTCGAAGGCCGATGAGACGCCTGCCTCCGTCCGCGAGTCCGCCCATGACGAGACCACGGACCAGCCACGCGATGCCACCGCGGCGGACGACGACGCTCGACCGGGCATCGAGCCGTCCGGCACGTCTTTGCCGCGAGTGATGGCGCGCACGTCGAAGGCCGATGAGACGTCTGCCGCCGTCCGCGAGTCCGCCCGTGACGAGGCCACGGACCAGCCACGCGATGCCACCGTCGCGGCCGACGACTCTCGACCTGACGCCCATCCATCCGCCACCTCATCGCCGCGAGTAGTCGCGCGAGCGTCGACGACGAGCGAGCCGCGCGCAGAAGCTCCCGCCGACCCGAAGCCGTCTGCTTCATCACGCGCCGTGGCGAGGGAGCCGGCGCTTCAGACGCCAGGTCGCGAGGGCGTGCCGATTCGGCCCGAGGAAAGTCGTACGCCGCGACGAGCAGTCGCGCGCACGAACGATGGTCCGGACGCCGCGCCGGTTCTGCCTGAGCCCACGCCGTCTCGCGGTGCGCTCATGAGACTGCGGGCTGCGCCGACCGTGAGCGACGGGCCTGGAGCGACACCGAGCGGCTTTGAGGTGCCCTCGAGTGATCGCCCGCGGCCAGAGGGAGCCGCGGTGCCTGCGCCCGAGGGTGCGACGCCTCCCCGTCGCGGTGGTCCCGCTGTCGCCCGCACGCCGGCCGGCGGCGATGTTGCTCAGCCAACCGCAGCAGGCGAGCGCCGAGATCCCGCTCCCCTGACTCTCCACGCCGAACGCTCTGAGGAAGCGCCTGCGATCGCGCGAAAGAGCGCCGCCGTCGTGCCCGCCCACGAACCGACGTCGTCGCCACGCCGAGCGTCCGCCGATACACCACCACCCGCGACGCGCGCCCCACAACCAGTCCGTCCGGCCGGCGAGTCGCCCGCGATCGCCCGAACGAGCTTGCCCAGCGAGTCGGCCCCGATCGCGCGGACGAGCATGTCCAGCGGGGTCGCCGCTACACCAGCGCGCTCGGTGCCCAACACGCAGGCCGATGCACCGCAGCTCGCTGAGCTCATGCGCGATCCGGCCAGGCCTGCCGGCGAGCGGCCATCCTCGCCCGGCGAGTCGGCCCCGGAATCGACGCGCTCGGCGCGCCGAGCGCCTGCTCTCGCGCGGGTGACTGCTGCCGAGCCGTCGCGGCCGCTCCGCCGAGCGCCCGCCAACGCACCGTCCGCCGTGCCATCGCCAGCTGTAGACCGTCCCGTCGCTGTGCCGCGGGGCGACAGCGCATCGCCGCCGCCCGTCGCGGTGGCGACGCTTGCGCGCGCGCCGGTCTCCGGCTCGCGGCGCTCGCCCGCCCAGCTGCGCCCCGTGCGCCGGACGCGTTCGGCTGAACCCGAGTCCGCGGCGGTCGCGCCCGCCTCGAACGGCGCGGCAGCCACGCCCGTCGCCGAGCGGTCTCTTGCGCGCCGGTTCGAGAAGCGGCCGAGCGCGACCACCGACCCCACGCGGCTGGCGGCGCTGAGCGGCGGCTCGCTGGTCGCTGCGCCGGACGGGCGCGCGAGCGTCGTCTTCTCCTCCGCCGGCGGCCAGCCCGCCGGTTCCGTCCGCGCCGCGACGACCGCGACGGCGCAGACCCCGCTTCCCGTGCCGACACCCGCCCCCACCCCCGCCGCCGCCCCGTCCATCGACGTCGACGACCTCTACGACCAGATCGCTGCGCGACTGCGCCGCGAGCTTCTGCTCGACCGCGAGCGCGCCGGGGAGCTGCCATGAGCCCGACCACGACCAGCGGACAGCAGGCCGGCGGCCCCGGGACGCCCGTCGACCCGCTCGCCGAGCTCGCCTTCCTGATCGAGATCCAGGGCAAGGTGATCGGGCGCTTCGCCCAGTGCACCGGCCTCGGCGTCGAGTACGACGTCCTCGAGTACGCCGAGGGTGGCAACAACGAGTACGTCCACCAGCTCCGCGGTCGCGTCCGCTACCCGAACGTGGTGCTCGGCCGCGGGATCACCGACGAGGACACGCTGCTGAGCTGGCTGTTCACCTCCGAGACGCCGAGCCAGCGTCCCACCGTGACGATCACGATCAACGATCCGACCGGCAAGCCGGTCCGGCACTTCGCGCTCGCCCAGGCGCTGCCGGTCCGCTGGATGGGACCGAGCGCGGATATGGGCTCCAGCACCGGGGCGGCCACCGAGTCGCTCGAGATCTCGCACGCGGGGTTCGTCTGATCGCCATGCCCGACTCGACCGGCTTCCAGAAGGCACGACTCGACATCGAAGGCGGGCAGCGCCTCGAGTGCTGGCTCAATCCGACGCAGTACTCGATCGCCAAGGCCAACGACTGGACGACGCGGCCCGTGGTCGGCACGAGCCTGCCCCAGGCGCAGTTCGCCGGTGGTCACGCACGCGAGCTGGGGCTGGAGCTGCTGTTCGACGCCGCGCCGGACGGCGACGTCTCGACCGCGACCGACCAGCTGTTCCGGATCATGGAGGTCGACCAGGCGCTCACCGCGGGCGGCCAGGTCAACCAGGCGCGGCCGCCCACGATCACGCTGAGCTGGGGAGCGTTCACGAGCTTCAAGGCGGTCTGCCGGCACCTGCACGTGCAGTTCGAGCTCTTCTCGCCCGACGGCACGCCGATCCGCGCCATCGCCGCCATGACGCTCGTCCAGGTCGAGAAGGACGCGCGCTCCGGCGGCGGCACCCCCGCTGCCGCCCAGAACCCGACGACCCGCGCCGATCAGCGCGTGCGTTCGCACACCGTGCGCGACGGCGACAGCCTGCCGCTGCTCGCCTTCGAGTACCTGGGCGACGCGACCCGCTGGCGCGAGATCGCCGTCGCCAGCGGCATCGACGATCCGGTGCGCCTCGAGCGCGGCCGCAGGCTGGAGATCCCGGGATGACGGCGGTCACCGGCCCACTGCTCGCCGGCGCCGAGATCAAGGTCGACGGCCAGGCCCTCGACCCGGCCATGCAGGCCCAGGTGCTCGAGATCCGCGTCGAGCAGCACCTGCGGCTGCCCGACCGCGCCTCGGTCCGGCTCGCCGATCCGCGCCTCGAGCTCGCCGACAGCGCCACGTTCGCGCTCGGGGGCGCCTTCGAGGTGCTGCTCGGCGCACCGGACGGCGGCGAGCCGGTGAGCCTGTTCGACGGCGTCGTAGGCGCGCTCGAGCCGGAGTTCACCGAGAGCGAGGCGATCCTCGCCGTGCGCGCCTACGACCGCTCGCAGGCCCTGCACCGCACGAAGCGCACCGACACCTACCAGGAGATGAGCTACGGCGACATCGCCCAGGCGGTCGCGCAGCGCAACGGGCTGACGGCCGGGACCATCGAGTCGGGCGAAACCGTCCCGTTCGTCCAGCAGAGCAACGAGACCGACTGGGAGCTGCTCTGGCGCCTGGCCGACGAGACCGGCTTCGAGGTCTATGTCAGCGCACGCGAGCTGCACTTCCGGCCCTCGTCGGCGTCGACTGCCGCCGACTCGCCGATCCAGCTCGCCTGGGGCGAGACCCTGCTCGACTTCCGGCCCCGCGTCACCGGGATGCGCCAGGTCGACTCCGTCTCCGTCCGCTGCTGGGACCCGATCCAGAAGCAGGAGGTCGTCGCGACCGCCGAGCCGGCCGCCGGCGGGACCTCGATCGGCATCGCGCGCGCCGACGCCGCGACCGCGCTCGGCGGCGGGACGTTCATCGTCGCCGACCAGCCGGTCGCCTCACAGGCGCAGGCCGAGGCGCTCGCGAAAGGCCTCGCCGCACGCATCGCCGACGGGTTCGTGGAGGCCGAGGGCGCGACGATCGGCGACCCGCGCCTGCGCGCCGGAGGGGGCATCGAGGTCAGCGGCGTCGGCTCGCGCTTCGGCGGCACGTACGCGCTCTCCTCGGCCACGCACATCGTCCGCTCGAGCCGCGGCTACGAGACCCGCTTCACGGTCTCGCCCGGTCCCGCCCGGCCGCTCGGCGACACGACACGCGAGAGGCGCCAGTGGCGTCACACGATCGTCGTCGGACTGGTCACCAACAACCAGGACCCCGATGAGATCGGTCGCGTGCGCGTCTCCTACCCAGCGCTCGGGACCGACCACGAGGGCTGGTGGGCCCGCGTCGCCGGCGCGGCCGCGGGCGGCCGCCGCGGCATCTTGATGATGCCCCAGCCCGGCGACGAGGTCCTGCTCGGCTTCGAGCACGACGACGAGGAGCGCCCGGTGGTGCTCGGGTCGGTGTGGAACGGGAACGGCAAGCCCGAGGAGCTCGTGCACCAGGACGGCTCGTTCGCCCTGCGCAGCGACAAGCAGGTGGTCGTCGACGCCGCGGAGGACATCTCGATCACGTCCGACCAGAAGCTGACGCTCACGGCCGCCGGCGACGCCACCCTGACCACCGAGCCGGGCGGCGACGGCGCCCCGGGCAACGTCAGCGTGACCGCGAAGGGCAAGGCGGCGATGAAGGGAGCGACGGGCGTGACCGTCGACAGCGACGCGGACGTCGCCATCGAGGCGAAGGCCTCGCTCAAGCTGAAGTCGAACGCGGAGCTGACGATCGAGAGCGGCGGGCAGGTGACCATCAAGGCCGGCATGCTGAGCCTGAAGGCCAGCGGACCGGTGCAGATCTCCGGCGCCCAGGTGATGCTGGGATGACGACCGTCCTCGGAACCGGGCTCGCGTTCCCCCTCGGCGTCGACGATCGCGGCCGGATCGCCCTGGCGCGCGAGGAGATCGACGTCGAGCAGGCGATCCGGATCATCCTCTCGACCGCGCCCGGCGAGCGGCCGATGCGCCCGGAGTTCGGCTGCGCCGTGCACGACTGCGTCTTCGAGCGGATCGAAGCCGACACGCTCGCGCGCATCGATCAGGCTGTGCGCGTCGCGCTCGACCGCTGGGAGCCGCGCGTCGCGATCGAGGACATCGTCTTCGAGTCCCGCAGGGAGGGCGAGCTGCTCGTCCATCTGCGCTACCGCGTGCGTGCGACGAACGAGCTGCGCAACCTCGTCTTCCCGTTCTACGTCGTGCCCGCCGAGGACGCGTCGTGACGCTCGAGCTGCAGCCGCTCGACGACCTGCGCTTCCAGGATCTGGTCACGCAGGCCCGCAAACGGATCGCGCTGCGCTGCCCGGAGTGGGACGAGCACAACGTCTCCGATCCGGGCATCACGCTGATCGAGCAGTTCGCGTCGATGATCGAGATGCTGGGCTACCGCATCGACCGCATCCCGGAGCGGCTCCACATCGCGCTGCTCCGGCTGCTCGACATCGAGCTCGCACCCCCGGTCGCGGCGACCGTCGACATCGACTTCCGCCTCGCCGGGCCGGCCGAGCGCGAGGTGACGATCCCCGCATACGAGACCGAGGTCACGACGACCCCGGCGCCGGGCGAGCGGACGATCGCGTTCCAGATCTCCGAGACGTTCGTGATCCGCCCGCTGCGCCCGGTCGCCGTCGCTTTGCGCCGCGGCGGACGCGTCGACACCCTGGCGGTGAGCCAGGGCGTCTGCCGGCCGACCGGACCGGACCGCGCCGGGTTCGGCGCCGCGCCGGCTCCGGGCGACGGGCTCTACCTCGGATTCGCCGAGCCGCTCGACCGCCTCATGCTCCGCATCAGCGTCGACGCTTCCAAGGCGTGGGGCGCCGGCATCGACCCAAACCGGCCGCCGCTGCAGTGGGAGGCATCTGCCAAGCCGAGCGCATCGCAGCCGAGCCAGGAGAACTGGGCGCCCGCGCGGGTGCGCAGGGACACCACCAAGGGCTTCAACGCGGGGGGCGGTGAGATCGATCTGCAGATGCCGGAGTCGACCGCCGCCGCGCAGGTGGCGGGCGAGCGCTGGCACTGGGTGCGCTGCCGCCTGGCCGAGGACGGTCTACCGGAGCGGCGCTACCGCCGGCCGCCGCTGATCGACTCGATCACCGCGCACGTCGTGGGCGCGCGGCTGCCCGCCCAGCACGCGGCGCGCGTGGCCAACGAGGAGCTCGGGGTCAGCGACGGAACGCCGGCCCAGACCTTCCACGTCCGGCTGGTTCCGGCGCTCGAGCCGGCCAGCACGGACGAACTGCTCGAGGTGCGCGAGCAGGGCAGCCTCGAGTGGGTGCCGTGGACGGCGGTCGACTCGTTCGCGGACAGCCGCGCCGGCGACCGGCACTTCCGGTTCGACCCGGCGTCGGGCAGGGTCGAGCTCGGGCCGGCGATCCTCGCTCCCCGCAGGGGCTGGGTCCAGCACGGGGCGGTCCCGCCCAAGGCCGCGACGCTTCGGATGGCCGCCTACCACCACGGCGGCGGTGCCCGCGGCAACGTCGCACCGGACGCGCTGCGGGTGCTCCGCAAGGGCATCCCCGGCGTCGCGTCGGTGAGGAACGACGCGGCGGCGCGCGGCGGCGTCGACGCCGAGACGATCGACGTCGGACGGCAGCGCGCCGAGCTGGAGCTGCGCACCCGCGACCGCGCCGTGACCGCCCTGGACTTCGAGTTCCTCGCCGGCGAGGCCACACCGCGGGTCGCGCGCGCCCGCTGCGGCCGGCCGGAGGACGGGCGCGCGATCCCGGTGTTCGTGTTGCCGGCGGTCCCGGACCGCTTCCCCGAGCCACCCCGGCCGCTCGAGTTCGACGATCTGACGCCCGAGAAGGAGATGCTCGCTCAGGTCCGCACGTACCTCGACGACCGCCGCGTGCTGGGCACGTCGATCGACGTTCAGCCCGTGCGGCTGCGCGGCATCCAGGTCGCCGTCAACGCCCGCGTCGAGCGGTTCGCCGACCCGCTGCGCGTCGAGCACGAGATCCGGCGCGCGCTCTTCCGATACGTCAACCCGTTCGGCGGGTCGCTCGACGACGTGCCGGAGGGGTGGGAGTTCGGCCGCGCCGTCACCGACGGCGACCTGCGCGCGGTCGTGCATACGGTTCCGCGCGTCAAGCGCATCTCGCTGCTCCGGATCTACGAGTGCGATCCGTTGACCCGCGAAGTGCAGCCGAACGCGGCCGGCGCGGCGCTCGTCATCGGCAGAGACGAGCTCATCTGCTCCGGAAACCACGCCGTCAGCTGCAGCCGTGACTGAGTCCGCGCCCCCCACGGCCTCCGCGCGCAGGTACCTGCGTGACGGCATGCCGGTGGTCTACCGGGAGAACGACTTCGCGATGCGGTTCCTCCACGGGCTGGAGGAGGTGCTCGACCCGATCGTCGCCTTCCTGGACGCCCTGCACGCGCACATCGACGTGAGGCTCGCGCCGCCCGAGTTCGTCACGCTCGTCGGCGAGTGGCTCGGCGTCGACCCCGAAGGCCGCTGGGAGGGACTGCTGGGCCGCGACGAGTTCCGGCGCCGCGCGCTCGTCGGCAGCGCGACGGTGATCGCCCGCAGGCGCGGCACCGGCGCGTCGCTGCAGCTCGTGCTCGACCTGCTGTTCCCGGATCTCGGGCTGAGGGTGCGGGACTTCGGGCGCACCACCTTCAGCGCCGAGCAGCGCGTCCCGCCGGCGGCCGCCGCCTCGTTCGAGGTCGTCAGCGCGGTCGAGCCCGCGCGCAAGCGCCGGGCGGCGATCGACCAGGTCGTCGAGCAGCTGCGCCCCGTGCACGCCACCTACAAGGGGCTGCGCGTCGAGGAGGGCCGCGCATGAACCGGGTGTGTCCGAGCTGCGGCCTCGACCAGCTCTCCGAGCAGATCGACTGGTGCCCGCGCTGCAACGAGTTCCTGGCCTGGGACCGCAACGGGGTGGCCGCCGACAGCTCGGGCGAGGGCGCCACCGTCGCCCTGCCCACCATCGCCCCACCGGCCCAGGCCACGGGCACCCGCGGCCGCGTCGTCCTCCGGCTCAAGGGCCCGGGCGAGGAGACCACGAGCAACCTGCCGGTCCAGCTGAGCGTCGAGGCCGGTCACACGGTGTTGCTGACCGCGCTCGTCCGCAACGAGAGCGAGCTCGTCGAGCACTTCCGGGTCGGCGTCGACGGCCTGCCGGACGGCTGGTGGTCGGTCGAGAACGAGATCGTGCGGCTCATGTCGTTCGGGAGCGACGAGTACGAGAAGGAGCTCGAGGTCTCGATCCACCCGCCGCGGACGGCCCACGCGCGCGCAGGGCGCTACGAGTTCCAGGTCGTGGCGAGCGCCGTCGCGCAGCCGCTCGAGGCGCGGGCGACGGCCTGGGTGGACGTCCTGCCGTTCCAGCTGATCGCGCTCACCGCGAGCCCGCCGGTGGCGACCGGGCGGCGGCGCCGGCGCTTCTACGCCGACGTGCGAAACCTCGGCAACGCACCGATCGCGGTCGACGTCGGGGCATCCGAGCGCGAGGACCGCTGCCGCTTCGTGCTCCCGGACGTCAGCACCGGCATCGTGCCGGCCCAGACCGCCGCGATCCCGATCGTCGTCCGGCCGCGCAGGCCGCTCATCATCGGGCGCACGGCCGACCGGATGCTCGAGCTGCGGGCGTGGACGGCCGACGGCGAGCCCGACCCCGCCGTAGCGGCGACGGCGACCTACCGCCAGCGACCTTGGATCCCGTGGTGGCTGGCGCTGCTCGTCCTGCTGCTGGTGATCGCCGCCGTGCTGGTCTTCCTGCTCTGGCCGGATCGCGTGACGGTGCCCGACGTCCAGGGAGAGCCCAGCGCCTTCGCGGCCCAGGAGCGGCTCGAGCAGGACGGACTCACGGTGTCGCCCGAATCGAAGAACGAGGTGCGCACCGACGTCGAGCCGGGAACCGTCATCGGCCAGACGCCGGCCGCGGGCAGCGAGGTCGACCCCGGGACCGTGGTCACGCTGCTGCTCGCCCGGGGCGCCCGCGGGACGCGCGTGCCGGACGTGAGGGGGCTGACTCCGAGCGAGGCCGACCAGCGGCTCGTCTCCGGGAACCTCACGCTCGGGAACGTCGCTCCTGAGCTCGATCCGAAGGGCGAGATCGCCAGCCAGGTCCCGGTGCCGGGCCGGATTCGCAGGCGGGGCACGGCCGTCAACGTCATCCTCGCCGGCACCGAGGTCAAGGTGCCCGACCTCGACGGCCTCAAGATCGCGAAGGCCGATCAGGAGCTGGCCGAGGTGGGCCTCAAGCTCGGCAAGCAGAACCCGCGCCCGAACCCCAACCGGCCGATCGTCAACCAGGTGCCGTCGGCGGGCGAGAAGCGGCCCACGGGCACGGCGGTCGAGGTGTTCCTCAAGCAGCCCAAGCCGGAGCCGACGCCGACCCCTGAGGCCGGCGCCGCAGCCGTGCCGCCGACGAGCGGCCAGGCGGCGGCCACGGCGGCCACCGCGGTGCAGGCCGCCGGCCTGGAGCCGCGGACGGTGCTCGCGATCGACGAATCCGCTCCCGGCACGGTCGTCCGCACGGTGCCCGCCGCCGGCGAGGAGGCGCCGGACGGCCGGGTGAGGGTCGTCGTCTCCGCCGGGTTCCCGCGCCTCGCCTACGAAGGCGGGCCCGAGCTCGTGACCGCAGACGGTGCTGAGGGCCGAGCCGTCACGGCGCTCCTGCCGCGGGAGATCGTCGGCACCAAGCCGTCGTGGACCCCCGACGGCCGCGCGGTCGTGGCGCGGACCGACACCGGCGAGCTGGTGATCGCGAGCACGAGCACCCCCGGGCGCCCCACGGAGCTCGACCTGAGCCGTGCCGGCGACGACCTCGACGAGCCGTCGGTCGCCGAGGGCCCGGACGGACCCGTCCTGGCCTTCGTGAGCCACGACCCCGAGCTCGGCGATCGTGTCTGCTTCAGCGCCCTGTCCGGAACCGACGCGAGCCGGCCGTCATGCAAACGCCTCGAAGGCTGGCGGCTCGGCGAGCTCACGTGGATGCCGAACGGCGGCACGCTGTTCGCCGCGGCCAGGCCCACCAACGGCGCGGACTGGCGCTTCGGGCTCCTGCGGCTGAAGACCGACACGCGGTTCTCCACCCGCGCCGGCGACTGGCGCGGCGGCGGCTCGCTGAGGACTCCGGCGCAGCCGCGGCGCGGCGTGGCGGCGGTGGCCGTCGACCCCTCGGGTGAACGGCTCGCCCTGGTGAGCAGCCATGCGACGAGCCGCTTCCAGATCGTGCTCACGACGCCCGACGACCTCGCGCTCGAGAACGCCAAGGTGCTCCCGCTCCAGGGCTGCGACGTCGAGTGGCGGCCCGACGGGAAGGAGCTCGCGGTCGTCCAGAGCGACAACGGGTGCCGGAACATCCGGAGCCGGATCGTGCGCGTGAATCCCACGAACCCGCGCGAGCTGACGACCGTCGTGCTGCGCGGACGCGATCCCGCCTGGCAGCCGATCCAGCTCGGGCCGATCAGCCCTGAACAAGCTCCTGCCCCGGGTACACGACCATGATCGGCGATGGCGGGACACCGTCGGTCATGCCGGTGAGGGTCTGCAGGTACACCGGCTTGCCGCCGACGAGGACGTTGAGCGACCACGAGCCCGGAAGCGCCGACACCACGGTGGTGCACGGCTTGGTCGCCGGCGTCGGCGGCTGGGCGCAGCCCACGATCGGCGCGCCGATGACGTCGGGCACGCACATCACGGGAGCTCCGCGGATGGTCACGACCCCCTGGCGCGGGATGAGCATGACCTTCCCGCCGTGGGAGCACATCACCTGGGCCTGTGAAGTGAGGATGAGGGGCACGCGCGCCGGCCTGTTACTCCGTAAGAAGGTTCACATTAGTATCGAACCTTCGAAGTGGTGCAGAGTCCCAAAGGTGTACCGGCAAGGAGCGCCGTGGGCAACGTAGCCGTCTTCATCGTCGATCCCCATTCGATCTTCAGGCTCGGGCTCGCCACCTGCCTTGAGGAGCTTCCGCTGGTCGGACGCGTGACGGGCGTCAGCAGCGTGGACGCCGCCTCGCGCCATTCCGATCTGGAGACGAGCGACATCGTGATCGTCGACGCCTCGGCCGCGGACGCGCTCGCGTTCATCCGCGACCTCCGCGGGGCGAGCACGGCCAGGCTGATCGTGAGCGCCTCGAACTGGCCGCAGAAGGACATCCTGGCCGCGATGGAGGCCGGTGCGGTGTGCGTGCTGCGTAAAGACACGTTGACGCCTGAAAGCCTCGAGGCGAGCGTCCGAGCGACCTTGCAGGGCGCCGGCGTACTGCCCTCCGACCTGCTGAGCGGCCTCCTCGTCGCCGTGCGCGCCGGGGACGGTGAACGCCGCTCCGCGCAACTGACCAACCGCGAGGAGCAGGTGCTGCGGCTGATCGCCGACGGCCACGCGACGCGGGAGGTGGCGGCAGAGCTCTGCTACAGCGAACGCACGGTGAAGAACGTGCTGCACGACGTCGTCACCAAGCTCGACGCTCGCACACGCTCCCACGCCGTGGCCCACGCCGTTCGCGCCGGGCTGATCTGATGTCCGGCACGCGCAGGCACGAGCGACTGCACGACCGCGCGGACGAGCCGACTCGCGAGCCGGCGACGCCCGTCGATACCTTGAGGAAGGTCGCCTCGAACGCCGGCAACGCCGCTTTCGCGCGGTTCGCCGCGCCCGGATCGGGGCTCCTTCCCGGCGGACGGGTGCATCCCGACGTCGAGTCCGCCATCGCCACTTCACGGGGACACGGCCGCGCGCTCGACGGGCCGGTCCGCGAACGCGTCGGCGAAGCGCTTGCCGACCCGCTTACGGACGTGCGCGTACACGCCGACGAGCACGCCGACACGCTCGCCCGGTCGGTGTCGGCCCGGGCCTTCACGACCGGAGCCGACATCTTCTTCGCGCACGGCGAGTACCGGCCGCGCACCGCGAGCGGCGACGCGCTGCTCGCACATGAGCTCACTCACGTCGTCCAGCAGCGGGGCAGCCCGACGACAGGGCCCCTCACCGTCACGGACGCCGGCGGAGCGCTCGAGACCGAGGCCGAGGCGATGGCCCGTGAACTCGGCGACGGGTGAGCCCGCGACGGCGCCGGCCGTCTTCGCGGCCGTCGGAGAGCGCGTGCGCCACGCGGTCGCCGCCGTCGCCGCCACGGACCCGCACCCCAGCGATCCGTTCCGAGGCCTGTATGTCTCAGACGAGGCCGCCCTCGCGCTGGCGAACGGGTCGACCGTCGACGGCGTCGACGACCGGATCGCATCGGCCGGCGCGCTGCTCGGCCTCGAAGGGCTCGACGTCGCGGTGCTCGCCCTGTGCGCGGCGCCGGAGCTGGACCCGCGGTTCGGCCGGCTGCTGAGCTACCTGCACGATGACGTCACGCGGAGGCTCGCGAGCCCGCGGCTCGCCGCCCGGTTGCTGGCCGACGACCCCTGGGAGTCGGAAGCCGTGCTCGCACGGTTTGCCGCCGACGCACCGCTGCGCCGGGTCGGCGCCGTGCGCCTGCTCGACGGCGAGGCGACCACGCCGGTCGTCGAGCGACTCGTGAAGGTCGATGACCGCCTGGCGAGTCACCTGCTGGGCGCCGGCCTCGCCGCTCAACCTCCCGGTGACCGGCTCGTCCACCCCTCCGCGAACAACGGCAGCCGAGCCGGCACGGTGGCGCAGCTGCGGAAGACGCTCGGCGACCCGGGGCTGGGCGTTCCGCTGCTCGCGGTCGGCGCCGACGGCCCGGAGCTGCTCGCCGCAGCTCGGGGCGGCCCGGTCCTCGTCGTGCACGCCCGCGAGGCGACGACTCCGCAGGACGCCGCGGCGGCCGAGCTGCGGGCGGCGCTGGCCGGGGCGGCGTTGTGCTTCGAGCTCGACGACCTGTCTCGGGACGACGACCTCGCCGGAGTGGCTGCCTCCATCGCCGAGCTCGGGCCCCGCGCGCTGCTGTGCGCGCGGCGCCCCGACGCGGCGGCCGTCCCCGGCCTGCGCGCGCTCGCGATCTCGGTGCCCGAACCGACCCTCGCCGAGCGCCGGGCGCTCTGGCGCGCACAGGCAACCGGCGCGGACGTCGACGGCGTCGCCGCCCACTTCCGCCTGAGCATGGCTCAGATCGCCCACGCCGCCGAGGTCGCTCTCGCCTCGGCGCACGCGCGCGGGGACGGGCCGCCTTCCGCCGCCGATCTCGAGCGCGGCGCCCGCGATGCCTCGCGGACGCGCCTCGGCGACCTGGCGGTGCGGGTCCCGCCGCGCGCCGGCTGGAACGACCTTGTGCTGCCCGCGGAGCCACTCGGGCTGCTGCGATCCGTCGCGGCCTTCCTCCGCCACCGCGATCTCGTGCTCTCCGAGTGGGGCTACGAACGCGCCGTGGGGGGCGGCCAGGGCCTGAAGGTCCTCTTCGCAGGCGAGTCGGGCACGGGAAAGACGATGGCGGCCGGCGTCATCGCCGGCGACCTCGGCCTGGACCTCTTCCGCGTCGATCTCGCCACGGTCGTCTCGAAGTACGTGGGCGAGACCGAGCAGAACCTCGACCGCATCTTCGCCGCCGCAGAAGGCTCGAACGCTGTCCTGCTCTTCGACGAGGCCGACGCGCTGTTCGGCAAGCGCTCCGAGGTCAAGGACGCGCACGATCGCTACGCGAACATCGAGGTCGCCTACCTGCTGCAACGCATGGAGGCCTACGCCGGCGCCGTCATCCTCACGACCAACCTGCGCGCCAACATGGACGATGCGTTCCTGCGCCGGCTCGACGTCCTGGTCGAGTTCCCGTTCCCCGAGGCGGCCGACCGGCGCCGGCTCTGGCAGGGGCTGGTGCCCGCGGAGGCGCCGGTCGCCGACGATGTCGACCTCGACGTCCTGGCGGACCGGTTCAGGCTCACGGGTGGGTCGATCCGCAACTGCTCCGTCACGGCCGCCTTTCTTGCCGCCGACGAGGGGGGTGCGATCACGATGCAGCACCTGCTGCGTGCGATCGCCCAGGAGTTGCGCAAGCAGGGCCGACTGACGCTCGAAGCGGACTTCGCGGGGCTCGGCACTCCTCGGTCATCTTCAGCCGCTTGATGGCGTCCTTGACGCGCTGCGGCGCCATTCCGTCGCAGCCTTGCGCTGTCCTTGCCCTTGCCGGATCGTCTTACGCCGCTGACGTCATCCAGGTCGGCAGCACCGTTGATCACCCAGTCCTGAGATAGATCACCGGCCTGCTCCGCTCGCGCCGACGAGGGCAAGCGTGCCGCCGACCCGAGTGACGCCGCGTCGAAGGCGGAGCAGGACCCCGAGGAGTCCGGGGCCGACCTCGGTGACCTCCGTGAGGTCGACCACCACGCGCGTCCGTCGCCGGCCGATCCCCGACACGATGGCGCGCTCGAGCTCGCGTGCCTCGTGCAGGCCGACGGCACCGCCGGCCGCGGCGATCTGCGTGTCGTGGCCGGCGCCGCTCAGTTCGAGCGTGAACGTAGGCGTGCGGGTCTCGCTCAGCACTGCCGCGACCCTACGGCCGCGCCGGCGGCATCGCTTCACACGAATTGGACGAGCTCGTCGTGCTCGCGTCCGTGCTCGCGTTCGGGCGATCCTCGCCGTGTGGGCGAACAGGCAGCTTCTGAACACCGACAACTGGACGCGGACCAGCACCCAGCTGCTGGAGGACCGCGTCATCCGCGACCAGCTCGCGATCTACCTCGTCGATCAGATGTACGCCAGCGTGGACGTGCCGGGCGAGCTCGGCGAGGCGCTTCCCGAGCCGCTCCAGCGCTCGCCGCTCCGATTGCGGGCGGGCTGCGTCAGCTGGCCGAGCAGGCCACGCGTGAGGCGCTCTCCCGACCTCGCGCCCAGGCCCTGTGGGCAGACGCCAACCGCGAGGCGCAGCTGGCGCTGCTGACGACCCTCGAGGGCGACATGGGCGTGGCGATGCAGCGCGTCCGCGAGCGCGCCTCGAGCGTCGCATCCGGGGCTCGACAGGGCGCCTCGCCAGTGGTGACCGAGGCGACGTCGAGCCCGACCGGTGGACCGACGAACGGCGATCATCTCTAGTCGTAATCATCCGATCCGGGCGACGCGGGTTGCGATCACGTTCGGAGAGGCTTGGCGTCCGGTGTTCAGACGTCGTCAGCCGCAGCCCGGATCCGGGCTCCACCAGTGCCCGCTCTGCCACGACGATTCAGTCGTGCCGGTCGAAGCGGAGGCGCTCGACCACGGCCGGTGGGACCTGCGGCTCCGCTGCGGGCAGTGCGGGACGTACCGCGATCTCGTGGTTACCGACGACGTCGCGAAGCGATACGACTTGGACCTCCAGCGTGGCATGACGGAGATCGCCGTCGCGCTCAAGCTCCAGGATCAGGAGCGGATGACGGCGGAGGCCAACGTCTTCATCGCCGCGCTCCGGCACGATCTGATCGACGCGGGAGACTTCGGGAGCGGTTGAGGGGCACCGACGGCCGCTCCTGCGTGATCACCCGATCTGGACGATGCCTGGACCGCATCGATGGCCGATGCTGACACCGTACGGCACGGAACATCGAGAGGAGCGACGCCTGATGAGTGATGAGCGTTCTGTCCACCGTGAGGTGCTGCCGATCCCCGATCAGCCGCGCTCCGGGCTGGTGACCTATGACGCCAAGGATCCGGACACGTCGTTCCCGCCGATCGAGGAGCTGCGGCCGCCGGCCGGGGCGCCCGAACGTGCTGGTCGTCCTCATCGACGACGTCGGCTTCGGCGCCTCGAGCGCGTTCGGCGGGCCGTGCGCGACGCCGAACGCGGAGCGTCTCGCGGCCGGCGGCCTGAAGTTCAATCGCTTCCACACGACGGCGTTGTGCTCGCCGACGCGTGCGGCACTGTTGAGTGGCCGCAACCATCACACGGTCGGGATGGGCGGCATCACGGAGATCGCGACGGCCGCGCCCGGCTACAACTCGATGCGGCCGAACACGTGCGCTCCGCTGGCGGAGATCCTCAAGCTCAACGGATACTCCACCGCCCAGCTCGGGAAGTGCCACGAGGTGCCGGTGTGGCAGACGAGCCCGCTGGGGCCGTTCGAGAACTGGCCGACGGGCAGCGGCTTCGAGTACTTCTACGGGTTCATCGGCGGCGAGGCGCACCAGTACTACCCGGCGCTGTATGAGGGCACGACGCCCGTCGAGCCGTGGGGAACGCCCGAGGAGGGCTACCACCTCATGGGCGACATGACCGACAAGGCGATCAAGTGGGTCCGCTCGCAGAAGTCGCTGATGGGTGACAAGCCGTTCTTCATGTACTTCGCGCCCGGCGCGACGCACGCTCCCTTCCACGTGCCCAAGGAGTGGGCGGACAAGTACGCGGGCAAGTTCGACGACGGCTGGGACGCCCAGCGTGAGCGGACCTTCGCGCGCCAGAAGGAGCTCGGGGTGATCCCCGCAGACGCGGAGCTCACGCCGCGCCACGACGAGATCCCGGCCTGGGAGGACATGCCCGACGACCTCAAGCCCGTGCTGCGCCGCCAGATGGAGGTCTACGCCGGCTTCCTCGAGTTCACCGACCACCACGTCGGGCGGCTGTTCGACGCGCTCGAGGATCTCGAGGTGTTCGAGAACACGCTGGTCTACTACATCATCGGCGACAACGGCGCCTCGGCCGAAGGAACGTTGAACGGCACGTTCAACGAGATGATCAACTTCAACGGGGCGGCCGCCCTGGAGACGCCGGAGTTCATGATCGAGCGCCTGGACCAGTTCGGCGGACCGGACTCCTACTGCCACTACTCGGTCGGCTGGGCGCACGCGATGGACACGCCCTACCAGTGGACCAAGCAGGTCGCCTCGCACTTCGGCGGCACGCGCAACGGCACGATCGTGCACTGGCCTGCCGGTGTCGAGGCGAAGGGCGAGGTCCGCACGCAGTTCTCGCACGTGATCGACGTCGCGCCGACCGTGCTCGACGCCGCCGGACTGGTCGAGCCGAAGTTCGTCAACGGCGTCCAGCAGACCCCGATGCAGGGCGTGAGCATGCGCTACGCGTTCGACGACGCGCCGGCCGGCGAGCGCCACGAGACCCAGTACTTCGAGATGTTCGGCAACCGCGGCATCTACCACAAGGGCTGGACCGCCGTGACCCGCCACAAGACGCCGTGGCTGCTCGTCGGCGAGGAGGTCCCCGCGTTCGACGACGACGTCTGGGAGCTCTATGACACCAACGTCGACTGGACGCAGTTCGAGGACGTCTCCTCGCAGCACCCCGACAAGCTCCACGAGCTCCAGCGCCTGTTCGTGATCGAAGCGACCCGCAACAACGTCCTGCCGCTCGACGACCGCGTCGGCGAGCGGCTCAACCCGGACCTCGCCGGCCGGCCGACGCTCATCAAGGGCAACCGCCAGCGGCTGTTCGGCGGCATGGGCCGCCTGACCGAGAGCTCGGTCGTCAGCATCAAGAACAAGTCGCACTCGGTGACCGCCGAGATCGTCGTGCCGTCGAACGGCGTGCGTGGCGTGCAGGGCGTGATCATCGCCCAGGGCGGCAGCATCGGCGGCTGGAGCCTGTACGTCAAAGACGGCCGGCTGCGCTATTGCTACAACCTGCTCGGCGTCCAGCGGTTCTACGTCGACAGCGACCGCGAGATCCCGGCCGGCACCCACCAGGCCCGAATGGAGTTCGACTACGACGGCCCCGGGCTCGGCAAGGGCGGCACCGCGACGCTGTACCTCGACGGCCAGCAAGTCGGACAAGGCACCGTCGCCGCGACCGCCGCGATGATCTTCTCGGCCGACGACACCTGCGACGTCGGCAAGGAGGACGGCGCCCTCGTCGCCGACGACTACCCGATCCCCAACGCCTTCACCGGCGAAGTCAACTGGGTCGAGATCGACATCGGCGACGCCGCGGCGGACGCCGACCACCGACTCGATCCCGACGAGCTACTCCGCGTCGCCATGGCACGCCAGTAGCGCGTGCGGCGGCTGCTGGGACGCGTCGACCGGTGGCAACGGAGCCACCGGCCGATCGCGTAGCGCACTACGTCTCGTCTACGTGCGCGAGGTCAGCGAGCGCCTCGGCCTCCTCGACGACGGTCTCGGCGAGCTTCGTCCGCACGCGTTCGAAGGCCGACGGGTACTTGAAGTCGGGCGTCAGCCCGAGGGCCTGGCACAGATCCTCCTGATCGCAGGATTGATGAAATCTGCGCGATCACGCATATCGCCCATGGAATTGCGTTGTGCGGGTTCAATATGCGCGATCACGCAGATCTCGTGCCGGCCGCTATTCAGCCGAGCGGCAATGACAGCGAGCGGAGGTTGCCGGCCCGGTCGCGCGCCGTCAGCCGCAGCGTGAGCTTGCTGCGCCTGGCCGTCCGGCCCGCCCCGTTCACGCGGATCCGCAGCTTGCCGATGCCGGCGCGGCCGATCCTGTCGGTCGCGGTGCCGACCCTCTTGCCGCCGAGCCGCACGGACGCGCGCACGAAGCACGCCTCGTTGCACGAGAAGCGCACGCGCAGCACGCGGTCCTTGAGCGCGCCGGCCTTGGCGAGCAGCACCGGCGCGGTGTTGTCGATGCCGGGCCCGGGGCTGGGCTGCGGCGTCTGAGCGGTGTCGTCCACCACGACCACGCCGGTCGATGCCTGCGGCCCGAGGATCGCGTTCGCGCTCTCGCCGCTCAGCGTGATCGTGACGTTGCCGGTCGTCGGCACCGCGATGCTCTCCTGGTAGTCGCCGGGCGCGAACGTCAGCATCCCGCCGTTGCCCGTGGAGAGGGAGTACGCCACGGTGGCGGTGCGGTTCGCCGGGCCCGTGCGCGTGACCGGGATCTGCACCTGGCCGCTGCTCTTCCTCACCGCCGTGGCGGACGAGGGGAACTGGAGCACCGAGGCCGGGACCACGGACAGGCTCTCGAGCGGCATGCCGCCCGCGATCGTGCCCACCGGGGTGGCGGCGCCCGTCGACAGGTCGAGCCTGTGCAGCACCGAGCTGCCCGGGCTGCCGGCCGGCTCGAACGAGGCGTAGGCCGTGCCTGACGCCTGCGCGATGTCGAGGCCCGCGTTGTCCGTGGTGTCGACGCCGAGCGGGCCGACGTCGATCAGGTTGCCCGTGTTCGGCGACACCGGCGTGCCGCCGACCGAGCCCTGGGTCAACAGGCGGTCGGAGCCCGAGTCGATGTCGTACAGCGTGGTGCTGGTCGCGCCGTCGAACGAGTTCGTGTAGTCGGCGGCCACGATGCGCGGGTCACCGGGGTTGAGGTTTCCGTCCGTCCCGAGCGAGTTGCCGTTGTTCGGGCTGAAGCGGAAGTTCAGGTTCTCCTCCTCGACGACGCGGATGGCGTCCGCGACGGGGTTGAAGCCGAAGCCGAAGTCGTTGAGGAAGCTGCTGAAGAAGGGGCTGACGAACGGGGTGACGTTGACCGGGGTGGCGTTGAACTGCCCCGCCGCCGCGGCCGGCGTGAGCACGTAGAGCGTGCCACGGGTCGCCTGGGCGTAGAGGCCGCCGCCGCGCGGGCGGTGGTCGAGCCCGATGAGGTTCGTGTCGGGCCCGAGGATGCCCCCGTCGACATTCGGGAAGTTGATCGTCGCCGGCGTGGCCGCGCCCGGGTTGCCCACCGGGAAGGTCACGAGCGTGCTCGGGTTCGCGTTGGTCAGGCCGACTGCCGTCTCCGCGGCGCTCGCCGCGCCCGCCGTGAGTGCGCTGAGCACCCCGGCGACCGCGATCCACGCAGCGGCTCGGGTCGCGCGCTTGCGCGTCATCGTTGCGTCCTTTCGTCATGCCCCCGGGGAGGAGGAGCGGGATCCCTTACCGCTATGGACTGCGCGCCAGCCGCCGCTTCGGTTCAACTCCGAGGGCGCCAGGATCGTCGGTCTGCGACGTATCTGCGCGGTGGTCGATCGCCTCTTCCTCCCTACAGCGTGGCGGGGAACGCCCCCGTACCTCGCTGGCCCGCGTCCGTTCTCCTCAGAGACCAACGAAGGAGGTGTTCACATGCAGATCCAGATCAAGACGGTGGAGGCGATCAAGGCGACCCGCCCGCACCCCGATCCCGAGGCCGGGGGCGCCTGACCCCCTCGCCCCGCCAGGTGGGCCGGTCGACCGCACCCGGTCACCGGCTCCCCGGCTGCTTGCACCTCTGACGCCGCCCCGCACGAGGAGAGAGATGGTCACGCCGCGCCTGAAGTCCATCAACTGCCTTGCCCACGAGGAATCGCTGTTGCTCAGTCGTGACCCGCGCAGCCGGGTGGAGCTCGCCGATCCCGAAGGTCAGACCCGGGCGCTACTCATCCTCCTCGCCGAAGGCGTCCGCACCCCGAGCGAGCTCCGGACGGCGCTCGCCGGGCGCTGGCCGGATATCGAGCTGCGTGAGATCCACGAGGCGCTCGACGTCCTAGGCCGTCTGGGCTGGCTGGAGGACGCTGCTGCCCCCGCGCACCTCAGCGATCGCCAGCGGCAACGGTACTTCAGCAATCTCGCCTTCTTCGACGCCTTCACGACGCTGGAGCGGAGCCGTGAGGAGATTCAGCGGGAGCTCCTCGACGCGCGGGTGGTCGTCCTCGGGGCCGGAGGCCTGGGGTCGTCCGTGATCCAGAACCTGGCGGGCCTCGGCGTGTCGAAGCTGACGATCCTCGATTTCGACATCGTCGAGCTGCAGAACTTCGCCCGCCAGTTCGTCTACACGGAGGAGCAGCTGGGCCAGCCGAAGGCACAGCGGGTAGCCGCCTGGGTGCGGGAGTTCGATGCGGGCGCCGACGTACGGGCGGTCGAGGCGCGGGTGCTCGGGCCCGACGACGTCCGGACGCTGCTCCCCGGCGCCGATCTCGTGATCTCCGCGATCGACGAGCCCGATGAAGTCGACCTCTGGGTGAACGAGGCATGCGTCGGCGCGGGCATCCCGTTCATCCGAGGAGGCCTGTCCTACACGCAGGGGTTGTACTGGTCGGTCGACCCGGGACGGAGCGCGTGCCGACAGTGTCTGGAGGCCTACCGGGCCACGTTTGCGGAGGACATCGACCTCCCGCTGCTCACGTGGGAGCGCGTGCTCCGGACGGAGCGCGTCAACCGGGGGATCGGGCCCGTCGCTCAGCTGCTGGGGGCCGTCGTGGCGATGGAGGCGCTGCGCTACCTCACCGGCATCGTGCCGCCGGTTGCGGCCGGCGCATACCAGCTCATCGATTTCGCCGGTAGCTGTTCGACCTCGGTCGAGCCATGGCCGCAGGACCCGAACTGCGAAGTCTGCGCGACGGCACCGCCGAAGCGGTCTACGACGGCGGCGTGACGGCCTACACCGACAACCCGAGCGAGCACGTCGGGCTCGCGGGAAGCGCGACGCTGGCCGTCCGACCGTTGAGCATCGTGCCCGAGGGAGACGAGTTCATCGTCGGCCACGCGGAGCTGTCGGTCTACGTCGTGCTCCCGGCCATCGGCGTGCAGGTGCTCGCCCTGCTGCGAGAGGGCCGGACGCTCGACGACGCGGCCGAGCAGGCACGCCGAGCCGCCGGCGAGGACATCGACGTCGCCGCGTTCGCAGAGTCGCTGCTCGAGCTCGGGTTCGCGACGCTTTCGGACGACGAGGGCGCTGATGGCGGCGAGCTTCGATCGCGTCCGGCATCGCCGTGGCTGCGCCGCTGCTTCTCACCGACCGCGTGGTTTGGCTACGCCGCATGCGCGCTCGGCACGGTGGCGTTGATCGCCATCCGTCCCGGACTGTTCCCAGAGGTCTCGGACATCTTCTTCCTCAGCACGCCTGCCCGGAGCCTGGCCGCGCTGACGGTGATGGCCCTCGCCCTTGCGGGCGCGCACGAGGCATGCCACTGGCTGGCGGCGCGCGCCGAGGGCGTCAGCGCGCGTATCTCGGTGAGCAGGCGCCTCTACTTCCTCGCCTTCGAGATCGACTTGACCGGACTCTGGAGCCTCCCACGGCGGCAGCGCTACAGCGCTCTGCTCGCGGGCATGGCGTTCGACGCGATCGTGCTCCTCGCGTTGCTGCTCGCGCGCTTCGGAGCCGAGGTCGGATGGTGGCCGTTGGGCGATGGCGTGGTACGTCTCTGTGCCGCGCTCACGTTCGTGCAGCTGTTCGCGATCGCGTCGCAGTTCTTCGTCTTCGCCCGCACGGACGTCTACGCCGTGCTCATCACGGCGACCGGCTGCGTCAACCTCTATCGCGTCAATCAGCTGCTGGCGCGCCGCGCGCTGCGCATGCTCTCGATGGAGCAGGCGCGGGAGCTCGCCGAGGCCCATCCTCGCGACGTCAAGGTGGGCCGCTGGTTCCGGTGGGTCTACCTCTTGGGCCTCGCCACAGCCGCCTGGTTCTTCGTCGTCTACTTCGCTCCGGCGACGATCACGCTCGTCGTGTGGATCGCGCGGACGATCACCGAGGCGGAGTTCGGATCACTGCACTTCGCCGAGGCCCTGCTTGTAAGTGGACTGATGCTCTCGACGCGAGCCCTCACGCTCGCCGTCGCGCTGCGCGACCTGAGTCGCTGGCGGAGACGTCCGCTCGCGGTTCCTTAGCGGTCGGCTCCGCCAGTCGCGCTCGCCGAGCAGGTGCATCACGGCGGGCAGGAGGACCATGCGGATGACCATGCCGTCGATGAGGATCGCCGAGCAGCTGATCGCCGCCATCCACAGGAGTGTTCGGTACAGATCGTTCGCCGGCAGCCGAACACTTCTCGACAAAGTGTTCGGTACGATTCGCATGTGCCCCAGCCGAACAAAATCTCCGCTGGCCGGCGGGCGAGGGTCGCGCGGTCGGCAACAAGGAGCTGAGCGAGTATCTGGAGGTCCGCGGCTACGCGACCGCTGCCGACTGGGTCTATGGGCACGGGATCCAACCAGGCGAATGGTCCGAAGGCGAGCTTGCGTCGCTCGCCGAGGTCCGCCGCGTACACGCCCTGGCAACGACCCCGGTGTGGGACGTCGCGCCGCATCCTCAGGCCACCGACCGCGAAGGCCCGGGCTCGTTCCGCGAGCACGACATCGAACCCTTTCCCGGAGGCATGCAGCCCCCGCCCTGGACGGAGGTGCCCGCCCTCATGCGCGACTGGATCACGGACGCCACAGCACTGCGCGGCGCCGACGAAGCGACGATCGCCGAGTCGCTGGCGGCGCTCCACGCCCGCTTCGAGCAGATCCACCCGTTCCTGGACGGCAACGGCCGGACCGGCCGGCTCATCCTCAACCTGCTCCTCGTTCGCCTCGGGATCCCGCCGGCCATCATCTACAAAGGCGACCGCTCGCGATACCTCGCCGCGCTTCGCCGCGCCGACGGCGGCGACCATGGGCCGCTCGGCGAGTTCCTCGCACGAGCCGTGCTCGACAACCTCTACAAGTTCGTCGTCCCGGCAGTCGCAGGCCCCGCACGGCTGGTCCCACTCCCCGCCCTCGCGACCAAGCAACTCTCCGCGAACGCGCTGCGCGTGGCGGCAATCCGAGGCCGCCTGAAGGCCGCCAAGGCCGCCGACGGCACCTGGCGAAGCTCAAAGGCCTGGGTCGACGAGTACCGCGCCACCCGCTACAAGCGCTCATGACCTCGCCACGCGCGGTCACGTCCCCCGGTCTGTCCACCGAGACCTGTTGCTGTGTATCTGGCCGAGGCTTCGGCGGCTCTGTTGGGCACGTCACCTTTGCTCGCGACTGGAGGTCCCGCCGATGCGGTTCACGTCACACGCCATCACCGCCACCCTCGTTTGCGCTGCGCTCGCAACGCTGGGAGCGCCGACGGTCGGACTCGGCCTCGTCGCCAGTCTGCTCTCCGGCGGGGGCATCGGGATAATCGGCAATTGACGGTGGGCGCCTCGCGCGGTTCGCGAGCAGGCCGAGCATAGGATGGGGCAGTTGGAATCCGCCGAGCAGACAGTGATGCAGCTCGCCCGGGGCTACCAGCTCTCGCAGGCGCTGTACGTCGCGGCGAAGCTCGGCGTGGCCGACGTGGTCGGCGCGCAGCCGCTGGCTGCCGAGGCCATCGCACGTGCGGTAGGCGCGCACGCGTCGCCGCTGCGCCGCGTCCTTCGTGCGCTCGTCGCCGCCGGCGTCTTCTGCGAGCTGGAGGATGGGCGCTTTGCGTCCAACGACGCGGCTGCGGCGCTGCGCGCCGGCGCACCCGGCCGCATGCGCGACGTCGTAGTCAATTTCGGCGAGGAGATGTATCGCTCGTTCGGTGAGCTGCTGCACACTGTCCGCACCGGCGAGACGGCATTCGACAGCGTCTACGGCGTCCCGCTGTTCGAGTACTACGCGTCGAATCCGGTGACGGAGGCGAGCGCGGCGGCCCGCATGGTGGCTCGAACCCTGCCCGTGGCTCGTGAGTTGGCCGCGTCCGACGTCCTGCGCGGCGCGCGGACCCTCGTCGATGTCGGAGGTGGAACGGGAACCCTGGTGGCGGAGGTCCTACGACACCGTCCGGAGATCGCCGGCGTGCTGCTGGAGCGGCCAGGAGTGCTCAAGCTGGCACAGGAATACCTCTCCGAACAGGGCGTGGCCGATCGCTGCGAGCTCGTCGAGGGCGACTTCTTCTCCTCGGTCCCGGCCGGTGGCGACGTCTACATCCTCAAGAGCGTCCTGCACGACTGGGACGACCACCGGTGCGTCGACATCCTGCGAACCTGCCGTGCCGCCATGGGCGACGCCGCGCGAGTGGTGATCGTCGAGCTGATCCTCCGAGAGCGCATGACACCAAGCGCCCCCATGCTGTCTGACGCCCTCCTCGACCTGATCATGCTGGCCTATGCCGGTGGCCGCGAGCGCACCGAGGCAGAGTTCACCCAGATTCTCGAACAGGCCGACCTCCGCCTGGCGAGCACAACCGCGCTGACAGCCGGGCCGCACCTCCTCGAGGCCGTCGCCGTGTAGGGCAAACTCGCTCGCACCGTCCCGACTGCGGGGCCGGTCCCGTCCTGGCACTGTTCCACCGTTGGAGTCGCCGTCTGCGAGTATGGGGGCACGCTTCGGGTTCTCCGTTCCTCCTGCCCCCACGCGCAGCATCCTGAGAGGGGCGAGAGAGGGGCTCCGTGTCCTCAGAGGAACCCGCCAGATCTGTCGCCGAGCAGCTCGCCGCAGACCAGCTTGTAGTCGAAGCTCGCACGCACCGTCGCACGGCCCTGGTCGCGCTCAGCGGCGAACTCGACCTTCTCACGGTCTCCAAGGTCGCAGAGGTGCTCGACGGTCTGGCGCCACAACCCGATGGCGTGCGTCACGTCGTGCTGGACCTGCGCGGACTCACCTTCATGGACGTGCTCGGGTTGAAGGAGCTCCTCAGACAGAATGAGTTCGCCCGCAGCAACCGGCACAACCTCGCTGTAGTGCGCGGCACGGAAGCGATCCAGCGGGTGCTGGCGCTGACCGGGGTCGAAGAGATGCTCGTCCTGGTGGACGACCCCGACGACCTGGCGCCGCCGCCCGTCACGCACTGGCCGGTCGAAGGCTCAAGATGATCGCCAGGTCCGCGACGTCGCTGGCACGGAGGTGTTTTGCGGGACGACAGCGTCGATCACGAAGACGCTCCCGGCCAGCGCCACCCGAGTACCTGAGGCTCGCCGGCTACATCGGGAGGATCGAGTGGTTCGGCGGCATCATCACCTGCTCGCCTTGATCGCCCGGTAGAACGCGGAGAAGGCCCGCATGTGCGGGCCTTCTCCTTACACCTGTCCGGCTCAAACGGCTGCTAGGCCTGGACGAGCTCGCGCGTCTTGTGGACGACGACGTTGCCGCTCGTGATCTTCGGCGGGCTCGGGAGCGCCGTCTCGAGCTTCTGCTCGCGCAGCCAGCTGCCGGCGACGCGCGTGGACTCCTCGGCCTGCGCCGCGGTGTCGAAGAAGCCGACGGAGGTCATGACGCCGTTACCGGCGTCGATGAGCGAGTAGCCGCTGAAGCCCGGGAGCTCGCTCAGCACGGGCAGGAGCGTCTCGTCGACCTTCTTGAGGACCTCGGCCTTGCGGCTCTGGTCGATCGACTCGTAGCGTCGAATGGTGACATGCATGGGGTGCTCGTTTCTGCAGGGGTGGGGGTCTCGATTGAGTCCTCCTGGTGCGCCCGCCCGTGAGTGACGATCGAGGAAGCCGCAGGTTCGTCGACGTCGGCAGGGGGTCTGAGCGCTTGCCGTGACCCTAGCAGCTTCGAGACAACGGTTGCTGACGTACTACGTTTCTCTACGTTATCCTCGTAAGACGAGCGATGAGTCCGTTCTCGGTCACCGTCGATCACGTGCCGGACCGCGAGCTCGGGCCGCTCTTGGCCCGGCTCTCCGAAGCGGGCTTCGCGCATCCGATCGTCAGCCATGTCGGCGCCGACGGTCCCGCGGACCGGCCTGGCACTCGCGCTCGCAGGGAGTCGACCGACCTGGCCGAGGAATGGCGCCTTCTGCACGAGCGCGAAGGCCAGTCGTATCGATGGCCGAAACGGCGCGATGGCTACTCGCGCTACCGCGTGTTCATGGGCACGACACGCACCGAGGGTGCTGTGCAGATCGGACTCGGTGAGACGATCCGCGAGAACGCCTGGGGACGGGACCGCAAGTACGTCGTCGCGTTCCTAAGCGGCGGCCCACCGCAGCACCCGCTGGTCGAGTTCGTCGCCGCCGACGACTTCGAGAACACGCGCGAGCTCGTGGCGGTCATCCGCGGCAGCGACGGCGGGCGCCGCATGTACGGGATCGGCGACACGCTGCCCGAGGTCTACGCGGCCGGCTTCCGGACGCAGACCTACAACGAGCGGGTCGTGCATGCGGGCGCCTGGAACAAGCTCGTCGTCGTCGCGCGCGAGGACGACGCCGCCACGATGCTCAACCATGCGCTGATCCAGAGCCGGCGCCGAGCCGGCGCGGCCGCCTAGAGGCTTGGCACGGGTGTGTCAGAGCCTCCATCCGGCGGAGGCCCGAGGGTCGGGCAGGTAGGCGCAGGACGTGCCGGTGCGGATCGCACGGTCGAGATGTTCGCCGAGTTGGGGATGGTGCTCGCCGATCTGGCCTATCGCCTTGCGGACCGCGCGGGTAACACCGACGCGGGCGCGCTCGGATGCGGATGCGGCGCGTCGGTCGCGGCCACCCAGGCCGACAGCGCGCGACAGCTCTCGAATCAGGAAATCGCGTTCTGCGTCCGCCTGTGCGGCTCGCTCGGCGTCGCCGAGGGCGCGCGCCTGCTCGATGTCTTCCTCGATCTCGGCCAGGCGTCGCCGGTATGCGTCCTTGGCGCGCGCGTCGAGCATCTCGCCGGCATCTCCGAGTGTCGGGCGCCACGGGCCGGCCGCTTGCCCGCGCTCGACCGGCGCAACTCCGTTCTCGGCGGCGACGAGGTCCAGCACGTGAAGCTCCCGGCCGGGGTGGGCGAGGAGCTGCGCGAGGTACCGCATGCCTTTGAGGTCTCGCACGCGCACCGTGCGCTCCTCGAACACGATCGACCAGTAGTCGCCCTCGCGACGAAAGCTGTTCATGGCAGCCGGTTCGCCGAGCTGGTCGTGGCCGTCTTCGATGCGGTCGAGAAGCGCACGAGCCGCTTGGTGCTCCAGCGCGGCCCGGTCTGCGCTGCCGCCCGCGCGCAGAGCCTCGGCGAGATCCAGGCGAGCCCGCGCTGCCTCATAGGGTGCGCCGACCTCGTTCCAGAGTCGCGCAGCCTCGGAGCAGAGCCGCTCCGCGCCCACGGCGTCACCCTTGGCGAGGCACACTCTGCCTTGAGCGAGCGTCGCGCCGGCTACCAGTGCCTTGCTCTGGAATCGAGCGGCCACGAGTTCCAGCTCGTCGGCGGCTGAACCGGCTCGGTCGACGTTGCCGGCCGCGACCTCGATCTCGACCTGCGCCTCGAGCAACGGCGCCCGCCGCAGCTCGGTGTCCGGCGGCAGCTCCTTCGAGGGGACGCGCACGGGGCGCTCCAACGCCTCCCGTATGCAGTCGACCGCAGCGACTACATCTCGTTGCGCCAGGCGCACGAGGGCGAGGCCGGGTTGGGGATCCCATCCTGCGCCATGAGCTGCGAGCAGCGCTCGCTCTGCGCCTTCGATGTCGCCTTTACGAAGGCGAATCCGTCCGAGCTCGCTCAGAGGCCAGCCCATCTCGCGTCGGAGGTATGGACGAAGCTCGTCACACGCCTCGAGCGCCTCATGCTCCGCCTCGGCACATGATCCGCGCAGCCTGAGGATCTCCGCACGGTGGACCCGGCAGCGCCCGTGAAGGCTCCCGATCGCACTCGTCTTGCACCACCGCTCCATCACTTCGGTCCATTCCTCGGCTACGTCGTACTGCGCGAGGCCCTGCAACGCGCAGACGAGCTCGCAGTAGACGACTCCCGTCGAGAGCGCGTCGAGGTCCCCGGAGACCGTCGCCACACCCACGGCGTCGAGCAGCGCCAGGCCTTCCCGCACGTCGCCGTCCAGGATCAGCAGCCGCGCTTCTGCGACCCGTCCGATCGCATACGCCGCCGGGGCGCACCTGGCGCCCACATCGATGGCGCGCCGGGCCCACGGGCGAGCACCGGTCAGGTCTCCCGTCAGCATTCGCTCGTAGGCACGGATCGCCGCAAGCCACGCGTGCGCGGGATTCTCATCCTGCCCGTCGAGCAGTTGCTCCGCGCGTGCCAACCAGCCCCGCACCGGGGCCATGAGCGTGGTGTCGAAAAGCAGGTGCATCGCGACTCGAACCGCCGCCGCGGCTGCCGCGCCAGGATCGCCCGCCTGCACGCAGGCCGCGTGAGCACGCTCCCACGCCTCAATCGCCACATCGAGGTGTCCGGCCGCGTAGGCCACCTCGCCAAGCAGCGGTAGCTCGGCGGGGCCGGCGAAACCGCCCGTGTCCGCCTTCATCAGAAGGTCGAAGGCTGCCTGCCAATCGCCCCGCGCTGCCGCGTCGCGCCCGCTCTGGACGACGGCCTCACCGCCCTCATCGCACATCTCAGCGCCAGCGTAACCGAGCCGGTTACGGCCGTAACCGCCTCGCTCACGCCCATCGGTTAGGGCCAACGCCCAGAACCGACCAGGAGGACCCATGGACAGCATCAATGTCAACGGCGCAGCACTGGAATACGAGGTGCGCGGAGCAGGGGAGCCCGTGCTGCTGATCGACATGCTGATCGCCGACTGCTTCGTGCCGCTCCTTGCAGAGCCGGCACTGGCCGACCGCTATCAGCTGATCCGCTACCACAAGCGGGGTTGGGTCGGCAGCACCCACACTCCGCCGCCGGTGAGCTTCGCCGATCACGCCGCCGACGCCGCGGCGTTGCTCGAGCAGCTCGGTGTGCGACGCGCTCACATCGCGGGCCATTCCACCGGCGCGTCGATCGGAGTCCAACTGGCCCTCGACCATCCCGAGAAGGTGCACACGCTCACGCTGCTGGAGCCGACGCTGCTGTCGTTGCCTCTCGGCGATGCGTTCCTGAAGGCGGCCGGCCCGGTGTTCGAGGCATACGGAAGCGGCGACCACTCGGGCGCGTTTGCGATGTTCGTGTCCGCCGCAAGCGGCCTCGCCTGGGAGGAGTGTCGAGCGCTGCTCGAGGAGCGGATCCCGGGTGTGGTCACGCAGTCGGTCAAGGACGCCGACACCTTCTTCGGAGTCGAGCTGCCCGCCCTGACCGAGTGGACGTTCGGGCCCGAGCAGGCTGCCGCCATTCGCACGCCGGTCCTATCCGTGATCGGCGCGAACACCCAGCCGCTGTGGCTGGAGATCGCCGAGTTCCTGCGCTCCTCGCTCCCCCACGTCGAGGAACGCACGATCGACGGAGTCGGCCATCTGCTGCAGATCCAGCGTCCCGAGCCGGTCGCTCAGGCGATGGCCGAGTTCCTGACGCGAAACTCGCTCGCCGCCGACGGCGCCCGGCGAGTCCAACTCGACGACCCGGCCCAACCACTCATCGCGCCCAAGGCCCTCGCGGCCGGCGTGTCCGCCTAATTGGGGACACTTGCTTTGATACCGATAGTATGTATATACTATCGGTATGCCGCCCCTCGCCCCTTCGCGAGGCGCACTTAGTGCCTTTCACCGGGCGCGGGCGGGAGTTCTCCCGGCTAGACGTAACTGGAGCCCGCGGGTTCCACTGGAGGCCAACATGGCCCGCATCATCACCTGCATCCTGGATCCGATCCAGGTCGACGTGGCGAACGCCGACGTCTCCGTGCACGCCGCCGTGACGTTCACCAAGTCCGACAAGGACGCGAACACGCCCTACCGCATGACGACCACGCTGGTCGGCCACGACCCCGTGGGTGAGTTCGCCGAGGCCCCCGGCGACGACGTCATCGCGAACGGCAGCCTCACGCCGGACGGCGGCAAGATCATCCGGGCGGATGGCGTCGACCGACAGGAGTTCGACTTCCGCAAGACGCTGGCGTTGGAGGACCTCAACGAGGACCGCTCGGACAACCCGGACGAGATCAAGG
Organism: uncultured Solirubrobacteraceae bacterium; assembly: GCA_963835525.1. GTDB lineage: Bacteria > Actinomycetota > Thermoleophilia > Solirubrobacterales > Solirubrobacteraceae > DASSUW01. Next base: position 694,518 of record CAWIFM010000001.1, on the reverse strand, counting down.
CACACATGACGCTGACGCCGATCGTCGCCACCGCGACCGAGGCCGAGAGCAACGTTCGGACGCTGACGGCGTAGACGACAGCGGCAACGAGAACGTGGCCAGGCCCGTGCGAACAGCACCCACACGTGAAGAGCGAAAGGCGCGGACGCGCGCGGACCTGGTCGCGGCGGCGGATCGGCTGTTCACGGGCAACGGCTTCCACGCCACCTCGCTCGACGCGATCGCCGATGATGCGGGCTACACCAAGGGGGCCGTGTACTCGAACTTCGACTCGAAGGAGGATCTCTTCTTCGCCGTCTACGCGAGCCGCGCAGAGCACGGGATCGCCGACTACGAGCGCGGGCTCGCCGCCGCGCCGACCTTTGAGAGCGGGCTCGATGCCCTCGCGCTCGCGGCGGAGCGGCGACGCGGCCAGGAGGACGGCTGGCTCGCGGTCTTCTTCGAGTTCTGGGCGCACGTCGTGCGCCGGCCGGCGCTGCGCGAACGCTTCGGTGAGATCCACACGCGTGCGCAGGCGCCCTTCGTCGCCGCCCTCGCGCGCCACGCCGAGGATCACGGCTACGAGCTGCCGGACGACCCGCGGAAGCTGACGGCGGCCCTTTACTCCATGCAGCTAGGGCTCTCGCTCGAGCGCCTGACCCTGCCCGACCTCGTGGACGAGCGACTCGGGCAGCGGATGAGCCGCTTGTTCCTCGATGACCTCGCGCGGGCCGGACGCCAGGTTGAGAGCCGGCGATGACGCTCAGCTATCAGCGCAAGCGACTGACTGACTTCGCCGCCGGCGCCCGGCTGTCGCGCGAGCTCGCGGAGCGCGAGCGCTGGCCGCGCGAGCGCCTTGCCCGCTTTCAGCAGCAACGCCTTGACGAGCTCGTGCGCCACGCAGTCGCGCACTCGCCCTTCTACCGCGAGCGGATCGGCCGACTGACCGGCCCGGTCGAGCTGGGATGGCTGCCGACGCTCGAGAAGGCGACGTTGATGGAACGCTTCGACGAGCTCGTGACCGACCCGCGCCTGCGCCGTGACGAGCTGCTCGCGCACGTCGAAACGTTGACCGGTGATCCCCTGCACCTGGGCCGCTACCGGGCGATGACCACCAGCGGATCCTCGGGCCGTAAGGGCCTGTTCGTCTACGACCGCCCGGCATGGCGCGCGCTGATCGCACAGTTCCTGCGCTACAACGCGATGGTCGGCGTGCGCCCGCGGGTGCCGCGCCGGCTGCGCGTGGCCGCGCTCGGCGCCGCCTCGCCGTCGCACATGAGCAGACGCATCACGCAGACCGTAGACATCGGGCTGCACCGCGTGCTCTCGCTGCCGGTCACGCTCCCGCTCACGCGGCTGGTCGAGCAGCTCAACGGCTTCCAGCCACAGTTCATCAACGCCTACCCCTCTCTCGCGGTGCTGCTCGCGGAGGAGCAGCTCGCGGGCCGGCTGCGCATCAGCCCCGAAGCGATGTCCACCAACGGCGAACGGCGCACGCCGGCGATGACGACGCGCATCCAGGAGGCGTTCGGCGTGCGGCCCTTCGATTTCTACGGGACGACCGAAGGCCTGTGGGGCGCCGAGTGCGACCGGCGCACGGGCATCCACCTGTTCGAGGACATGACGATCGTCGAGAACGTCGACGAGGACGGCCGGCCCGTGCCCTCCGGAGAGCCCGGGGCGCGGCTGCTGATCACGAGCCTCACCAACCGCACCCAGCCGCTGATCCGCCTCCAGGTCGCCGACGCCGTCACGCTGGACCCCGACCCGTGCCCCTGCGGGCGCACGCTGATTCGCATCCACGCGATCCAGGGACGCAGCGACGACGTGCTCGAGCTGCCTGGCACGGGCGCCGCGACCGTCTCCGTCCACCCGCTGCAGTTCGCCGTCGTCGCCCGCGACCGCGAAGTGATCGAGTTCCAGGTCGTACAGGAAGGCCCGCGCCTACGGCTGCTCGTGGTCGCCCGCGGCGAGGCGCCGGCGCTCGAGACGCGGCTACGCACGGCGGTCGAACAGCGCCTGCGCGACGTCGGGGTCGCCGAGCCGGCCGTCGAGGTCGTACGGCTTCCCGCGCTCGCGCGCCATCCGGGCGGCAAGCTCCAGATCGTCGTCGCCGACCGCGGCGCCCGCCGTGCTGGCGAGCCATCTCATAACGCACACCGCTAGTCCGCAGTAACGATCGCGCGGCCACAGGGCGAGGTTGCTCGCCTGGTGGCTACCCCCAACGCACCGCCCGAAAGCCGGCGAAGCGAGTAGCGGAACTCGCTCGCGCCGTCCCGATTGAGAGTAGGGTGAAGTTTGAGGCTGGCCCTGCGGCCAACAATCCCGGCCTGAGAGCGGTTCTACGCCGACACGCGCCTAGCGCGACGAGGCAACGCACCCTCGAGGCAAACGGGATCGACTGCGGGGCCGGTCCCGTATTTGAGCGGAGGTCACCCCGCGGCGGCGCTCGGCTCGTAGGATGCCGGGTCGTGGCGGCGCTACTAGCACAGCTTCGACGAGCTGGCCGATCCGGATGATGCGGGCCTAGTGGGCGACCACCTCATCGTCCTTCACTCCGCGGTGCGGGTCTGCGCGGGCTACAGCCGCCACGACGCTCCTTCGATGCTGATGGACGGCTCGTCGACGGCGCGCGACTCGGAGCACGGTCGCGCGGTGACCGCGCAGCTGACGCGCCGCCACGGGACGCTCGAGGAGGCGATCGAGGCGGGGGCCTTTGCGCTCGGCGCCGCGGGATTGTCCAAGGGCATCCGCCGTCAGGCGCGCACGGCGTGCGAGGACTACTTCTACAACCGGCTCAGCCTGACGCCGAGCCACGAGCTGGGCGGACGGGAAGAGATCGTGGAAAGTCTCGAGCTGATGCCCGACGCGATGTATCGGGTCCTCGAGGACGTCGTCGAACTCGTCGTGGACGGCGACTACGAGGAGCTCCGCGCCGTGTCTCGCGATCGGCTCGAGGTCGAGGACCTGCGCCGTCGCGTCGAGGACGACTGTCCCGAGGCGCTGGTGGTCCCGCCGCGCGAGATCTACGGCGTCGAGGCGATCACCAAGTCCGATGACTCGGGCGCGCCGGGCTGGGCGTACTTCCTCGAGCTGTGGACCGAGACCGGCCCTGCGCGCCTGCACATCGAGGGCGAGCTCGAGGAGTCGGGCGAGCGCTTCACGGCGACGCTGAACGACATCCTGCCCTGATCCGGCGCCGCAAGGCGCGGCCCCGTTAACGCGGAAAGCCCACCCATGGGTGGACTCTCGGCCATCAGAAGATCAGGCGGCTTACGCGGGAAGGGGACGTTCAGTTGAAGGTCTCGCCCTCAGGTTGCCCTCGCTGTCTGACCCAGCCAGGGTAGCGCGTCTGCGTCTGTTCGCTCGAGGAATACAGTGTGTGCATGGTCTTTCGCCGTCTGAGCACTCACGCCCGAGCCGGCGCGGCCGCCTAAGGCTCCCGCATCGAACGCGCGCGGACACCACGCAGGCCCCGCCGGACGCCGGACGAGCTCGCCCGGGCCGTGCAGAGCGGCCGCGGCGTCAGCGAGGCGTTGCGCCACCTGCACGTGCACGGCTCCGAGCCCGGAGCGACCGTGGTCGCCGAGGCGCTGGCCCGCTTTCTCGTCGGCCGCTGCGAGTCCCATCACGCCGGCTGGCGGGTCGTGCGCCAGGTCGTCGTGGACTCGGCATCCGACGCGCCATGGGAGAAATGCGCCCGTCGGGCCGTCGTGCAGGTGACCGAGGACCTGCTGACGATGTCAAGCGATGGCGGGCGCACGCCGCTCGTGCGCGCCCAGCACGTCGCCGCGACACGTCGCGCCGAGCAGATCGCGCGCCATGTCGACCGGGCCGCGATCCTCTCTGATCTGGGTCTGGACCACGGTGCGGTGACGGCCGAGCGATGGCAGGCCGCGCTGGGCAGCGCGGTCCGCGCACGCTCTCGCGAGCAGGTCGCGCGCGCCGTCGACCTCTCGCTACGCGACTAGCGGGTCTACACCGCCGGGACGTCGACGGCGCGGTCCATGAGGAAGATCTCGGCTGCCGTGTCCGGAGCCAGGTGGTTCGCGCTCATGAACGCCTGCACGGTTCGCGAGGTCAGTCGCTCGACGACGGCGATCAGATCGACGCTCATGGTGTCCTGCATGATGCGGCGGAGTCGCAGCACCTCGGTTTCCTTGCCGGCGTGGACCAAGGAGCGTTCGGTCTTGGTCATGCCTTCCTGCAGGATCACGACGACCAGGTCGCCGTCGAGCGTGGTGCGAGCCTTCGTCGGTCCCCTTCCCGTGTGATCGCTGAAGACGTGCACGACCGCGGTGGAGATGGCGGCAGCAAGCTGACCGTGCGCCGCGGGGCCATCGCGGGAGGGACCATCGCTGGATGTTGCGGGCATGGCGCCCCGGTTTCTCGTTCCCCTCACAGACAAGATCGCGCGCGAGGTAGAGAGGAGCGAGAAGCACCCAACGGCGATGTCGTCAGTGTATCCCCTGATACCGTGTCCACCAGCAGGGAGCCTCAGCCCCGACGCGGCCCGGTGAGACGACAGTGCTGACCCCGACGCGCCGCTTCTGATCCTCCGCACATCGGCGGAAACTCCTGCAGCTGACCGCAACAGGTCGGTTGCCAGCAGGGGGGTCCACGGAGGGCGGCCATGCCAGCGGACAGCGCGTCAAACGGCGGAGCACCGTCAAACGGCCTCGCTCGGGGGGAGACCGTCGAAGCGTTGACCGCCGCGTTCGGCCAGCTACGCCGGGGCGCAGCCGCGCTCAAGGCCGAGAACAACCACCTCCGTGCCGAGATCGAGGCCTTGCGGCCGGAAGCAAATGGCCGCCATACCGGCGGAGTGTCGCCCCCGGAAGTCGGCCAGCTTGCCGAGATCGAGCTTCCGATCGGCGCCTTGGCTCCCGGAGCCGCGCGGATGGTCATCGATCACTGCCTCACCGGGCTCGTCGCGCCCTGGATCCTGCACGACGCACGACTGCTGGCCACCGAGCTCGTCACCAACAGCGTCCGCCACGGCGACCTCGAGAGCGGCACCACCATCGTGCTTCGGATGGACCTCACCGCCAAGACTCTGCGGCTCGAAGTCGAGAACGCCGGCACCGCGGGCGCCGTCACGTCGAGCAGCGCGTCCCGGCGGGAGCGCTACGGCGGATACGGCCTTGAGCTCGTCGAGCTGCTGACCACTCGCTGGGGCGTACGCCGGGACCACAACACGAGTGTGTGGCTCGAGATGGGACGTGCCTGAACCATGGACGACTTCGCCATCCAAGAGCTCGTCGCGCGGCTGGCTCGAGCGCATGCCTCGGGCGGCCGCGTGATCGAACGCGCCGCGATCATCGCCGAGGGAGCCGACTCACAGGCGGTGATCACGTGGATCATCGCCCACGGCGGGATCCCCGAAGCCGCCGAGGCGACCTCACGGCGCCACGGCCTGCACGGAGCGCTTCGCCACGCCGGTGGCGGGTCGGAGGCGCGAAACCCGTCTCGCTTCATCCTCCCCGCCGGCGCGTTCGGCTGACCTGCCGACTCACCGGTCGGGGTGAGCCCCTTCGGCGACGACGCTCCCGCCTTCATCCGCCCAGCGCGCCGCGTCCGCGTATGCGGCCTTGACCGCTACGACGATCGCCGGGGCGGGCGGGTCGTCCCGTCCACCGCCTGCGATCAGCCTGAGGGTCGTCTGCGGCTGGTCTTCGGGCGCCCATCGGGTCCCGCAGCGCCAGCACGTCTCCTCCTGGCGGGCCATCGGCGCGCGGCACGAGTGGCATACGCGCGCAAAGTGTCGTTCGCGCATGGCTCAGCGCTCCATTCCCGAGCGCGGATCACCCGTGTCACGGGGTGTCCGAGGCTCGATCAGAGGTGGCCCTTCTGGTCGCTGGAGAGGAAACCCTCCGTGAGATCGCCGGCCGGCCGAACCGCCGAGCGGTGCTCTGCGCGAAGTCGCTTTCGCAGGAGCGGTGAAGTGCCCTGGACACCACTCTAGCCGGAGAAACGTCTCGCTCCCCCGCCGGCGGTCGCGGACGGGAGCCGCTCCTCGGTCGGGTGGAGCGCCTCGGACTGAGGCTCCAGCATGCGATAGACGGAGTCGATGAGCCTGGCGGCCGCGGCCGGCGCGGGGCCGGGCGCAGCCGCGTCGGCTCGGCGGCGAAGCGCGTCGGCGACGGGCGTGGGGTCGTCGAGCCGTGCCATCGCCCAGCTCGCCGCGTCGCCCTTGGACTGCCAGCGCCCGTCGGATGCCCACGCCCAGGCACGGCAGGCGGCGAGCACCGCCGGTCCGGCGTCGTGCGCGCGGAACCACGCGAGCGAGTCGCGCAGCGAAGCGCTCACGAGCTCACGCGGGAGCGCCGGCAGGACGGCCGCCGGCCCGAGCCCGGCCAGCGGGAGCGAGTGCTCGCGGGCGATCGCCACGTCGAGCACGAACCAGAACCGCGGCTCGGCCTCGGCGTTGAAGCCCGCGTGGTGCTCCATTCCCGGGCCGGAGTTCAGGTTCAGCTGGAACGCCGGGCCGCGCGGATCGTCAAGGTCTTCGCGCGCGTAGAGCACGAACTCGAGACCGCGCACCGGGCACGGCAGCGCCGCGTGCGAGAGCTCCGCCGCAAGCGCCTCCAGCTCCGCCGGCGGGAGCCGCTCGGCGCTGACGGCCTGCACGTCGATGTCGCTGCGCTGCGGGTCGAAGTCGCCGAGCGCGGCGGAGCCGACCACCCAGGCGCCGAGCAGCCCGTCGCCGAGCCGCGCCGAGAGGCGGTCCGCCAGCTCGGACAGGTACCCCGCGATCACGACGCTGCGCGCTCGACGGCGCGCGCCACCTCCACGCGAGACGACGCGCCGAGCTTGGCGAAGATGTTCCGGACGTGCGATTCGACCGTCTTCTCGCTGAGGAAGAGCTCGGCGGCCACCTCGCGGTTGGTCTTGCGGGCGGTGATCAGGTCGGCGACCTCGCGCTCGCGCCGTGACAGCGACTCAAGCCCGCCGCCGTCGGCGCCGGACGGCCCGCGCGGCTCGGCTCGCGCACCGAGCCGCCGCAGCTCGTGGCGGGCCTGCCCGCGCTGGCGCGCCGCGCCTCGGGTGTCGAAGGCCCGCTCCGCCGAGCGCAGGAGCTCCACGGCCTGCGAACGCTCGCCGGCGACCGCGAGCGCGCGCCCGGCGAGCGCCTGCGAGCACGCCGCCTCGATCGGGGCCCCGGCGGCGCCGGCGGCGTCCGCCGAGACCAGCGCCAGGCGCGCGGCCGGGGCCGGCTCACCGCGGGCGAGGTGCACGGCGGCCCGCGCACGCTCCGCGACCGCCTTGGCGAGCGGCATCCCCAACTCGCGGGCCGTCGCCTCGGCGCGTGCCGCGAGCCGCTCACCGTCGTCGAGCCGGCCGGCCGCGAGCTCCACCCGCGCGGCCGACTCCGCGTAGAAGACGGTCCAGCAGGGAGTCACACGCGGGAAGTCCCAGCCGCCCGCCGTGCGGACGAGCGCCGCCACGCCGTCCGGCTCGTCGCCCATCTCGTGGCACGTGGCGGCGAGGCGCATCTGCGCGATCGCCGTGATGCGGCTGTCCGCCAGGCCGCCGACGAGAGCGACCGCGCGCTCGGCAGCGCGGCGCGCGCTCTCGAGGTCGCCCGTCGCCATGCAGACGTGGGCGACGATGGTGAGCACCCAGCTCGTGACGTAGTCGTTGCCCGCCACCTCGGCCGTCTCGAGCGCGTCGTCCTGGAGTGCCCACGCGGCCGCGAGGTCACCGCGCCGCATGGCGCTCAGCGCGTGGGCGCCGGCGATCATCGGGACGAACTGATCCTGGCCGGTGGCCCTCGCGACGGCGACGCCGCGCGTGCCGTGGCGGTCGGCGTCCTCGTATCGCTCGACGAGGAACTCCGCCCACGTCAGGCGGTTGACCGCGTCGAGCGAGCGCGCGAGCGTCTCGTCGGACACCGTGTCCAGCCTCCGCGCGGCCTCGTCGATGCTGGCTCTCACCTCCGGGACGACTCCGGCGTTGGCGCACGCGTGCGCGAGCGCGGACGCCGCGGCCCCGATGAGGTCGTCGTCCTCGAGCGCGTGCGCCGCCGTGAGCGCGCGGCGGGCGAAGGAGCGGCCACGGTCGTGGTCGAGCGTCAGGATGCCGCCGGCTGCGAGCGCCAGCAGGACGACGACGGCGTCCCGCGAGCCGGGATCGGGCAGCGAGTCGAGCTCGGCGACGAGCCGTCGCTCAGCCTGCTCGTGCCGGCCCAGGAAGTGCTCGGCCGCCGCGCAGGCCGCCGTCAGCGAGACGCGCCGGCCGGTGTCGCCGGCGGGCACGAGCTCGAGCGCCTCGAGCAGGGTCGCCACGCAGCGATCCAGGTCCCCGGTCGAGCGCAGGGCATGGGCCAGCGCGATCTGCGTCCGCAGCCGCGCGGCATGGTCGGCGTCGGGAAGCAACCGCAGGGCCGCGGCGAACCAGCGCGCGGCGACGGCGGGCGCACGTGGCGCGGTCGCCGCACCGGCTTCGAGCAGCAGCTCGATCGCCGCAGCGTCGCCGCGGCCGGCGGACTGCTCGACGTGATGGGCGCGCGTGGCCGCCGACGCCCCATGGGCGGCCTGGGCGCTCGCCGCGCGCGCGTGAGCGACGAGCCGCCAGCCGCCGCCGGTGGACTCGTAGACGGCGCGCCGCACCAGCGGGTGGCGGAAGGCGAAGCGGCGAGGCACCGCGGTCGGTTGCAGCAGGCGGGCGTCGAGGAGCTCGTCCAGCGCCGCCATCCCGGCGTCCGCCGGCAGCTCGGCGATCGCAAAGGCCAGCTCGGGCTCGAACGGGTCGCCCGCGATCGAGCCGGCGTCGAGCAGCCGCCGCGCGCCGCCGCTCAGGGCGTCGAGCTCCTCGACGAGCGCGGCCGCGACGGTACGCGGGACGTCGACGTCGGCGGCCATCCGATCCGCCGAAGTGCTGGGCCCCGGCACCCGCGCGGCGCCCGCGAGCTGGAGCGCGTAGAACGGGTTGCCGCCGCTCTCGCGGAAGATCGTCGCCTGCCGGCGCGCGCTGAGCTCCGGTCCGGCCAGCGAGCGGCACTCCTCCTCGTCGAGCGGCCCGAGCTCGATCACCGTCGCCAGGGCCGTCGGCAGGCCCGGCGGCGCGCGTCCGCTGCGGTAGCCGAGCGCGAGCAGCACGCGCGGGGCCATGCCCCGGCGCAGGAGCGCGGCGATCAGCTCGACCGAGGCGGCGTCGCTCCAGTGGAGGTCGTCGAGGACGAGGACGAGCGGCTCGCGCTCGGCGACGTCGCCCAGCAGCCGGCGGACCGCCCGGTGGGTGCGGTGGCGCACGTCGCCGAGCGGGCCCTCCTGTCCGTCGCGCGCCGAGGGCAGGACAGGCGCGAGGTCCGAGGCCAGCTCGGGGTCGTCGAGCGGGCGCGAGGCGATGAAGGCGTCGAGCGCCTCGACCCAGACGCCGTAGGCCAGGTCGCTCTCGAACTCAGCCGCCGAGCCCGAGAGCACGAGGTGGCCGCGAGCCTCGGCCCGCGAGCGCAGCTCGGCCAGCAGCCGGCTCTTGCCGATGCCGGGCTCACCCTCGACGGCGAGGCAGGTCGCCGCCCCGGCCGCCACGGCGTCGAGCCCGGCGTCGAGCTGCTCGAGCGCGGGGCCGCGGCCGACGAGCGGAGCGGTGGCGGAGGACGTGCCGCGAGCATACGCCCGATCAGGGGCCTGGTTCAGGGGGCGTCCCTGATGTCCGCTCCCGGAGTCTGCGGCAGCCTCGGCGCTGTGCCGTTCTTCCTCCTCCACCACCGCCACGACGCGCCGGACTGCGACACCGTGTTCGCGGCCTGGCAGGGCTTCAAGAGCCCGCTGCGCCACCGGCTCGCCGACTGCACGTGTCTCGCCGGCGGTCACGACGTGTGGTGGCGCGTGGAGGCGGCCGACCGGCACGCGGCGCTCGCGCTGCTGCCGCCGTACCTCTCCCCCCGGACCCGCGCGATCCCCGTGCGCCGAGTCCAGATCCCCTGAGCGGAGGCTCCCCCATGCAGACCGCAACGACCGACCCGAGGGTGTACGAGCGACGCTGGAAGACGCTCGGCGTCCTCGCCCTCAGCCTGCTCATCATCGGGCTCGACAACACCGTGCTGAACGTCGCGCTGCCGACGCTGCAGACCCACTTCTCGGCGTCGGGCTCGACGCTGCAGTGGATCGTCGACTCTTATCTGCTCGCCTTCGCCGGCGTCCTGCTCACGATGGGGACGCTCGGCGACCGCTTCGGGCGTAAGAAGGCGCTGCAGGCCGGGCTCGTGCTCTTCGGCGTCTCCAGCGTGCTCGCCGCGTTCGCGCAGGATGCGACGCAGCTGATCGTGCTGCGGGCGGCGATGGGCGTCGGCGGGGCGATGATCATGCCTGCCACGCTGTCGGTGATCATCGACGTCTTCCCGCGCGAGGAGCGCGGCAAGGCGATCGGCATCTGGTCGGCCATCGCGGGCGTCGGGATCGGCCTCGGCCCGTTCGTCGGCGGCCTCCTGCTCGAGTGGTTCTCCTGGAGCTCCGTGTTCTGGCTCAACGTCCCGATCGTCGCCGTCGCGCTGATCGCCGGCTTCGTCCTGGTCCCCGAGAGCCGCGATCCGCGCCCCGGCGCGTTCGACCTCCGCGGGGCGGCGCTGTCGATCGGCACGCTCGTCACGCTCGTCTACGGCATCATCGAAGCCGGTCCGCGCGGCTGGACCGACCCGGTCGTCCTCAGCTGCTTCGCGGCCGCCACGGTCCTGGGCGCCGTGTTCATCTGGTGGGAGCGTCGCGTCGCCTCGCCGATGCTGCCGCTCGGGTTCTTCCGCGACCCGCGCTTCACCGTCGCGTCGGTCGGCGTCGGGCTCATCTTCTTCGCGATGATGGGATCCGTCTTCGCCTTCACGCAGTTCCTCCAGTTCGCTCACGGCTTCAGCGCGCTGGAGGCGGGCGCCGCGATGCTGCCGCTCGCGCTCGGGCTCGTCATCGGCTCGGGAGCGTCGAACCGCCTCGCCCATAGGCTCGGTCGCACCCGCGTCATCGCGGGTGGCCTTACCGGCGTCGCCGTCGTGCTGTCCACGAGCCTCGCCTGGACGCCGGAGATGGCTCCCGTGCTGCTCGGCTTCGTCACCTTCGGCCTGGCCCTGTCGATGGGCTCCGCCATGGCGCCGGCCACCGACTCGGTGATGAGCGCGGTGCCCGAGGCGAAGGCGGGAGTCGGGTCGGCCATGAGCGACGTCACGCGCCAGGTGGGCGGAGCCCTCGGCGTGGCGGTCATCGGTTCGATCATCGCGAGCGCGTACACACGTGACATGGCGGGCGCCCCGGAGGCCGCCGGCGAGTCGATCGGCGCCGCCCATGCGATCGCCGAGCGCGTCGGAGGCCCGGCTGGCCAGGAGCTGGCCGGCACGGCGGGCCGGGCGTTCACCGACGCGCTCGGTCTCGGCCTCACGGCCGCCGCCCTGGTGTCCTTCGCCGGTGCCCTGCTGGTCCTCTGGCGGCTCCCGAGCGACCGCCCGGCCAAGGCCGACCGCACCGCCGCGGCGCCGCACCCGGTCGCGGCCGCCGCCTGATCACATCGAAGGAGCTCGCCCCTCCCCGGCCCGCATCGGCGGGGAGGGCGCGGCTACTCGGACCGCAGGAACGCCAGGACGGCCAGCACGCGCCGGTGATCGGCCGCGGCGGGTGGCAGGTCGAGCTTGGAGAAGATCGCGGTCACGTGCTTCTCCACGGCTCGCTCGCTGACCCCGAGCGCCCCTGCCATCGCGGCGTTCGTGCGCCCTTCGGCCATCAGCACCAGCACCTCCCGCTCGCGCGGCGTGAGCGCAGCGAACGGGTCGTCCCGTCGCCGGCGGCCGAGGAGCGTCGACACGACCTCGGGATCGAGCGCCGACCCGCCGTCTGCCACGCGCCGCACGGCGTCGGTGAAGCTCTCGACGTCGGCGACGCGGTCCTTGAGCAGGTAGCCGGTGCTCTCGGTCGAGTCGGACAGCAGCTCGAAGGCGTACGCCTCGTCGACGTACTGGGAGAGCACGAGCACCGCGGTGCCGGGGTGCTCGGCCCGGATCCGATGGGCGGCGCGCAGGCCCTCGTCGGTGTGAGTCGGCGGCATGCGCACGTCGACCACCGCGATGTCGGGCTTGTGCGCGCCGACCTTGCGCAGCAGATCCTCGCCGTCGCCGGCTTGACCGACGACGTCGAAGCCCGAGTCCTCCAGCAGCTGCGCAATTCCCGAACGCAGCAGCACGGAGTCGTCGGCGATCACCACGCGCAGGGGGCCCTTCCGCTCGCCGCCCGGGGGTCGGCGCTCGTCCCCGACGGCAGGCGTGCTCATGTCGCCTCAGCGTTCATAGGACGACACTACGGGACCCAGCCGTGATGGCATAGGCTCGGCGCCGCCCGTGGAAGCAGCCGACGTCGTCCTCGGAGCCTCGACGCAGGACGCGTCGCTCGTGGTGCTCATCGTCGCCGCGCGGCTGTTCGTCCCGCTGCTGATCCCGCGCGTTCCGCTCGTGATCGTGGTGGCGCTCGTCATCGACGCGGCGGACCAGACGCTGCTCGCCACCTTCACCGAGGTGGACACGAGCGAGACGGGGTCCTACCAGAGCGTCGACAAGGCGCTCGACATCTACTACCTCTCGATCGCCTACCTGTCGACGATGCGGAACTGGACGAGCCACCCCGCCTTCCGCGTCGCCCGCTTCCTCTTCTACTACCGGCTGGTCGGCGTGGCGCTCTTCGAGCTCACCGACGACCGGTTGATGCTGCTGCTGTTCCCGAACACGTTCGAGTACTTCTTCATCGCGTACGAGGTCGCGCGACTTCGCTACGAGCCGTCGCGCTTCTCCGCCCGCTTCTGGGTGCTCGTCGCGGCAGGGCTGTGGATCTTCGTCAAGCTCCCACAGGAGTACTGGATCCACATCGCCAAGCTCGACTTCACGGACACCGTCCGCGACTACCCCGCGTTCGGGGTCGCGGTCGTGGTCGCCCTGGTGGTCGCGGCGCTCGTCGTCGTCTTCGTCGTCATCCCCCGCCTACCCGCCCCCGACTGGTCGTGGCGGGTGAGCGCCGGCCCGGTGCCGTCGACACCCGGGCGCGGTCGGCTCGTCACCCGGGAGGTCCTCGAGCAGGTCGCGCTGCTGACGCTGTTGTGCACGATCTTCGCCTCGATCCTGCCGGGGATCGACGCGACCGGCCTGCAGATCGCGCTGGGCGTGTCGGCGATCGTGCTCGCCAACGCCGCGATCAACGTCGCGGCCCCGCCCGCCCTGCTCGCCGCCAACCTCGTGCTGGTCTACCTTGCGAACGCCCTGCTCGGCGAGCGGCGCGACTTCGAGCTCGACATGGGGCTCTTCTTCGCCTTCCTGATCACGACGATCATCTGGCTGTACGACGCCTACCGGCCGGTGTACCGCGACCGTGGAATTCCCTAAGCGGTCTGTTGCGGTTGAGCGCGTTTTGCGCTTAGCTCGCGGCGAAGGTGTCTGCAAGGGGAGGGCGGTGCTCGATGAGTCGATGCCTGAAGGCGCTGGTGTCCGCCGTGCTGCTGCTCGGCATGCAGGCCGCGACGGCGAACGCGCAGGGCCCACCGCCGCCTCTGCCGTTGCCCGAGCCGGAGGTCCACCCGATCCAGATCACCGGTCCGGCCGCCGAGCGCCTGAACCTGATCATCCTCGGCGACGGTTACCAGTGGGACCAGCAGAGCATCTTCCTCGCCGACGTGGACCGGAACCTGTCGGTCATGTGGGCGACCGAGCCGTTCCGCAGCTACCGCAACCACGTGAACGTGTACGCAGTCGAGATCGCGTCGATCGACTACGGCACGCGGCGTGATCCTGACGGCCGGGTCCGGCACGCCAATGGCACGATCCGGGACACCGGCGTGCGCGAAGGGCCGATCGACGCGAAGGACACGGCCCTGCGGCTGTGGTACTCCGACGGGCTGACCAACCCGCTGGCCCGCGGCACCACGTACGGGCCGGCGCCGCTCAACTGCCAGGACCGCGCGGCCTACTACCCCGCCGGCGTGAACCCGTGTGAGACCGGCAACCAGGCGCACGAACGGATCCTCAACACGTACGTGGCACCGGTGCTCGGGATTCCCCGGTCGTCGCAGAACATCCAGACGCTCGCGATCTTCAACACGTTCACTTACGGCGGCATCGGCGGCACGCAGGCGACGACCTCCGGCGGCTCCCCTCAGGGCCCGCTGATCTCGCTGCACGAGCTGGGCCACTCGCTCGGCTCGATGGCCGACGAGTACCCGTACTCCTCGCGTGACGTGATCCGCCCCTGCTACACCGGCGGCGAGCCGGGCAGCTTCCATCACACGATCATGACCAGCGCGGCGCAGATGATCGCCGCGCAGCACAAGTGGTGGCGCTGGCTCGGTGAGGAGAGCCTGTCCGGCGGGACCATCGGCCTGCACGAGGGCGGCGGGACGTTCCCGTGCGGCCAGCGCCGGCCGAGCGAGCACTCGATGATGCGCTGGATCGGGTTCGACTGGGACCAGGTCGGCCTCGAGCACATGGTCGCGCGGCTCACCGGGATGCGGAACGCGGGCCAGATGAACGTCCGGAGCACGCCGGCGGGCACCGTGCCGCGCGACTCGGTGCTGTGGCTCGAGACCGGGCATCCGCGGTTCCACGAGCACCTCGTCACCTGGAGGATCGGCGGCCAGGTGGTCGACAGCGGCAACAGCCGCAACCTCGACCTGCAGCCGCTGAACCTCGCGCCGGGCACCGTCGTACAGGCCGAGGTGCGCGACCCGGTCGGGCCGGACGGCATCGACTGGGTGCGCAACCCGTCGACGGGCAACAGCGCGACGAACTCCGGCTACAACGGGCCGCGCTTCGTGCAGACGCGGGAGTGGACGGTCGGCGAGACGACCGTGACGGCGTCGCCGGCGGAGGCGGACATCACCGCGTCCACGGCGCGCGCCCACCCGGTGGCGGGCGACGAGGTCGTCTACGTCGAGACCAACCATCCGAGCGACCGGGTCCTGCCGGTCGCGTGGTCGGTCAACGGGGTCGCCGTCCCCAACCCGCGCAACAGCCGCAACCTCGACCTCGGCGCGCTCGGCCTGGCGCCCGGCACGCACACGCTGACGGCGACGGTGACCGACGGGGCGCTGTCCGACGCGGTCGAGTGGAAGGTCGACGCCGTGGCGCCGACCGCGCCGCGCGAGCTGTCCGAGCCGCTGACCGCGCTGGAGGGCGACCTCGAGCACCCGGTCTACTTCGACGGCTGGGACATGTGGCTGTATCCGCAGGACGACCGCGCCGGCTACGAGGGCGAGCCCGCGGTCGTCGGCCAGCTGCGCCTGGATCGCGACGGCTGGTTCAACTACTTCGGCTTCCCCGAGCAGCCGATGCCGGAGTCGCCGTTCAGGTTCCGCCACTCCGGCACCGACGTGAAGGCGCTGACCTACGGCAACCTCGGCACCGGCGGCCTGTCACGGGCGACGTTCGAGCAGACGCTGCCGGACGACCACCCGAGCGGCGGCTTCGTCCCGGGCTTCGGCACGCACCTCGTGGAGCACCGGGCGATCGATCCGGCCGGCAACTACGGCACCGCGGAGTCCTACCGCGCCACGGTGCTGCCGGGCGCCTCGCCCGCGTGCACCACCACGCTCACCGGATCGCAGTCCGGCGTCGCGGTCGCCGGCGGCGTGACGTGCCTCGACGGCGCGCACGTGAGCGGTGGCGTGACCGTCGGCTCGGGCGCCTCGCTGGTCGCCAAAGACAGCACGGTCGCCGGCGCGCTGACCAGCGACGGAGCCGAGGCGGTGCAGCTGTTCGGCACGACGGTGAACGGCGCCGCCCAGGTCAGGAACACCACGCGTGACGTGACGATCGCAGGCAGCACGTTCAACGGCGGGCTCGCGCTGACCGGCAACACCCAGGTGTCGGCGAACGAGCGCTTCAGCCGGCTGGCGGGCGCCTACGGGCCGATCCTCGCGGGCAGCACGATCAACGGCCTGCTCTCGGCCGGCAACAGCGCCGACGTGGAGGACTTCGGCGCGCCGAACACGATCCTCGGCAGCTCCGGCCCGGTGGTGGTCGAGACCCCGGTCAGCGGGACGGTCCCGGCGACGCTGTCGCTGTCGATCGGGCCGCCCGCCACGTTCGGGGCCTTCACGCCGGGCGTCACGCGCACGTACTTCGCGTCCACGGACGCCAACGTGATCTCCACCGCCGGCGACGCGCTGCTGAGCGTCGCCGACCCGAGCAGCACGGCGACCGGGCGCCTGGTCAACGGCACGTTCTCGCTGCCGCAGCCGCTGCAGGCACGCGCGCGCAACGCGGCCAACACGGGCACGGCGTACAACAACGTCGGCTCGGCCGCCTCGCCGCTCAACCTGCTGGTCTGGGACGGGCCGATCTCCAACGACACCGTCGCGCTCGAGTTCCGGCAGGCGATCGGCGCCGCGGACCCGCTGCGGACCGGCACCTACAGCAAGACGCTCACGTTCACCCTGTCCACGACACAGCCATAGGCGCTCCGGGCGCCGACCCCGACGCGACGCTCGTCGAGCGTCTGCTCGCCGGCGAGCAGGCAGCCTTCGCCGAGCTCGTCGAGCGCTACTCCGCGGCGATCATGCGGGTGGCACGCGTCTATGTGCCGAGCACGGCCGTCGCCGAGGAGGTGGCGCAGGAGACCTGGCTGGGCGTCCTGCGCGGCCTGGAGCGCTTCGAGGGCCGCTCGAGCTTCCGCACCTGGGTCTTCCAGATCGCCCTCAACCAGGCTCGCACGCGCGGCGAGCGCGAGCGGCGGACGATCCCCTTCGCCTCGCTGGCCGACCGCGAGCTCGCCGGCGACGCGCACGCTGTCGATCCGGAGCGCTTCCTGGGTGCGGATCACGACCGCTGGCCTCACCACTGGGCCACGCCGCCACAGCGGTGGGACGAGTCGCCCGAGCGGCACGCGGAGTCGGCGGAGACGCTCGAGAAGGTGCGGAAGGCGATCGAGCGACTGCCCCCCACGCAGCGCGTCGTGATCACGCTGCGCGACGTGCACGGCTGCGAGTCCGCCGAAGTCTGTAACGCTCTGGACGTCACGGAGACCAATCAAAGGGTCCTCCTCCACCGCGCCCGCTCCCGCGTGCGCGCCGAGCTCGAGTCCTACTTCGCCGATGCCTGATCTGCCCGAGATGCCCTGCCGCGAGCTCGTCGAGGTCATCACCGACTACCTCGAGGACGCTCTCCCCCGCGACGACCGCGTGCGCTTCGAGGCGCACCTGGCCGAGTGCGACGCCTGCCGCGACTACGTCGCGCAGTTCGAGCAGACGATCGCGCTTAGCGGCCGCGTCGAGGCCGAGGGCGTGTCGCCCGGCCTGCGGGACGAGCTCCGGAACGCCTTCCGCGACTGGCGCGCCAAGCAGCTGTAACGCTCGGCCGAGTTCGCGGACATACCCGGGCATGACGATCAGTCCTCGCAGCTTCGCAGTGGTCCTCGCACGCTCGGCGATGCTCGCCGGTTGCCTGATGGCGGCGTTCGCCGCGTCGGCGGCGGCGATCAGCCCGAGCTTCGACCCGCCGGCCGCGCTCGACATCGCCGGCAGCGCCAGCTCGGTGGCCGCCGGCGACTTCGACGGCGACGGCAGGCAGGACCTGGCGGCGGCGTACGGTGCCGGCCCGGGTGCGGTCTCGGTCTGGCTCGGCACGGGCAACCCGGCCGGCGCGTTCGCGCACCAGTCCCCGGACGTGCCCGTGGGCGTGCGGCCGGGCGCGCTGCTGGCGCGGGACCTCAACGGCGACGGGCGCGACGACCTCGCGGTGGCGAACGCCGGTCCGCCGGGTGACGGCGGCGATGACGACGTGTCCATCCTGCTCGGCGGCCCGAGCGGCCTCGTCCGGGGCGAGACGCTGACGGTGCGGGACGCCCCCAGCGCGGTCGACGCCGGCGATCTCGACGGTGACGGCGACCTCGACCTCGTCGTCGCCAACATCGGCGCCGGCACGGTGGCGGCTCCCTCGGCGCACGTCTCCGTGCTGCGCGGGAACGGCACGGGGCACTTCGAGGCCGCGCACGTGCCCGTCGGCTGCCGGCCCTCCGGAGTGGCGATCGCGGACCTGACGGCCGACGCCGGACAGGAGCTCGGCGTCGCATGCATCGGTCCGGCCATCGTGCGCATCTTCTCCCCCGCGGGCGGCGGCCTCACCCAGGTCGGCTCGGACCACCCCGCCTGCGAGGACGACCCGGTCGACCTGGCCGCGGGCAACTTCGACGGCCTCGGGAAGGCCGACCTCGCGGTCACCTGCCTCCGGGCCTGGTTCGCGGTGCTCGGCAGCGACCGCGGCTTCGCCCCCCTGCCGGGGCCGAACCACACGGCGGCCAGCCCGGAGCCGGTGTTCGACATCGTCGCGCCGCCGGGGCCTCCGAGGAGCCTCCTGTACCTCGAGGTGGCCGACGTGAACAGCGACGGATTCGACGACGTGCTCACCACGGAGATCGCGAAGGGAGAGGTGATCGTGGCCGACGGGCGGGCGAACGGCAGGTTCCTGCCCGAGACGGGTCCCGCGGGCTCGATCCGGGTGGGCAACGCGTTCCCGATCGATCCCGCGCTGACGGGCGCGATCGCGGCCGACGTGAACGAGGACGGCAAGCGCGATCTCGTCGCGGCGGCCGGCAACCGGATCGTGATCCAGTACGCGACCACGCCCGTCCCCGGCGTGCGCACGGGCTCGGTGTCGAGCGCGGGTCACAACGCGGCGACGGTCGGCGCCGTCGTGAACCCGAGCGGCACGCAGACCGCCAACGAGACGACCTATCGCTTCGAGTACGGCACCACCGCCGCGTACGGGCGGACGACGGCGGCGCTTCCGGAGGGCCGCAGCCTCGGCGGCGACTCGTACGTGCCGGTGAGCGGCGTCCTCGGCGGCCTCGCCCCCGAGACGGAGTACCACTACCGGGCCGTGGCCGGCAACGGCCACGGCACGACGTACGGGCGCGATCGCACCTTCCGGACCGGCGCGACGCCCGCGCCCCAGGCGGTCGCCCCCCTCGACGCCGAGCCGCCTCGGCTCGCCCTCTCGGCACCGCGCACCATCAAGCGCGCGCGGCTGCTGAAGAACGGAGTCCGAGTGGCCGTCACTCCGAACGAGGCGTCAGCCCTCGAGCTCGAGCTCGTGGGCTCCGCCGGCAGGATCCGGCTCGCGCGCGTCGGTGACGTCGTGCTCGCGGAGCGCAGGCTGCCGCTCGCCGCGGGCCGGCGCAGCGTCACGCTGAAGCTGCCCCAGCGGTTCCAGCGCCGGCTGGGCCGCCGGCTCGCCCTGACGATCCGCGTGACCGCCGTGGACTTGGCCCGCAACCGCACCGTCAGCACGCGAAGGCTGACAGTGCGGTGAGCGGCGAGGCGTGACGATCAGGCGAGGCTCGCCACCGGCTCGGTCCCGGCGTCGAGCCGGAAGGGCGGGTACTCGTCGGTCATCAGCGAGGCGTAGGCGACGACCCGGTACGTCCAGCGCTCCATCCCCATCGTGAGGTCGAAGAGCGCCTCGGGGTAGCGGCCGGTGAACACGAGTGCGGCGCCCGCGACGAAGACCAGCACGCCGCGAACGGTCGCCAGCGCGGCGATGATCAGGTACTGGGGCAGCGCGAGCAGCCACCACTTGACGAGCGCCTGGCCGCGGGAGAGCGACTCCGGGTACTCGACCTCGAGCCGTGCCGGGTAGTCCGGCACGTCACGCAGCGTGAACGGCGGGTAGCGGTCGGTGCCGAGCGCGCTGTAGGAGTAGAAGCCGACGCGCCAGGTCCAGCGCAGCACTCCGACGTTGAAGTCGAAGATCGAACGCGGAAAGCGGCCGGTGGCGACGATCGCGAACAGGGCGGCGACGCTCAGCACGCCGTAGGCGATCCAGAGGAAGAAGAGCACGATCACGTGCGGGATCGCCGTCAGCCACTTGATCAGCGGCTGCCAGCGGTTCAGCGGCGGATCCAGCGATCCTTCGAGTTGCAGCGGATAGGCAGGGTTCACGGGGAGGCTCCTGGTTTGGGGGACGCCTTCGAAGGTCCCATCCAGACGCCCGCGCCACCAGGGAGCCGCCCGGCGTGCCGCGATGCCCGAACCGGCACGGACGCGTGCGGCCAACCGCACCGCGCGGTCAGGCAGCCGCGGCGACGACCGGCGCGAGGCGGTCGAGCGCCACCGCGTACGCGACGCGCGACCCGGTGCCGATCGCATTGGCCACCGACCGCGAATGGGCGGTCGCGGCGTCTCCGGCGGCGTACACGCCGGGGACGTTCGTCCGCCCGTCGGCGTCGGTGAAGATCGTCCCGGCCTCCGTGAGCTCGCAGCCGAGCGCGGCGGCGAGCCCGTTCGGCTGGTCGCGGCGCGTGGTCACGAACAGGGCCTCGCGCCGCTCGGCCGGGCCATGCGTGAACTCGATCTGCTCGAGGCCGCCGTCGTCGCCGGCAAGCCGGGCGATCGGCTCGGTCCGGACCCGCACGCCCGAGGCTGCCGGCAGCATGCTGCCGGGATCCGGCCCGCCGTCCGTGCACAGCACGACGTCGTTGCTCCAACCTGCGAGCACGAGCGCCGACCGCACGGCGCCCGGGCCGCTGCCGTGGAACGCCAGGGGCCGGTCGCGCACCTCCCAGCCGTCGCAGAACGCGCAATGGAACACCGACCGCCCCCAGAGCGCCTTGATCCCGGGCAGCGGCGGCGGGTCGTAGCGCAGTCCGTGAGCCAGCACGATCGCATGGGTGCGCACCGGCGGCCCGTGCGCCGGCCTCACGATGAACCCGTCCCGGATGCGCTCCACGTCCTCGACGGCGCCATGGCGGATGTCGACGCTCGCATGCTCCTCGAGCTGCCGCCGGCCGCTGTCCCGCAGGTCCGCCGGCTTCACCCGATCGTGCCCGAGCAGCCCGCCCACACCCTGGGACACGGCGTTCGCGGGCCGGTCGTCATCGACCACGAGCACGCGCTTCGTCGCCCGGCCCAGCACGAGAGCTGCGCTCAGGCCCGCCGGCCCGCCGCCGGCGATCACTGCGTCGTACGGCGTGCTGCGCCAGGCATCGAGCGGATGAAGCCGATCGGTCATGCCTACTTAGACGCCCCGGCGTCTCGTGAATCATCCCTCGCCCGCAAATCCGGGGGTTACCCGCACCTCGGTCAACCCTCTTGTGCGCGGATGTACGTCAGCACGGCCAGCACCCGGCGATGTCCTTCCGCGTCGTCAGGGAGCTCAAGCTTGCTGAAGATGCCTGCGACGTCACGCTGGAGGGCGCCCTCGCCGATGCCGAGCCCGGTCGCTATCGCCGCGTTTGACCGCCCCTCGGCCATGCCGGCGAGCACGTCGAGCTCGCGCTCGCTCAGCTCGTCGAGCGGACCGCCCCGGCGGCGGCGGTCGAGCATCTGGGCGACGACCTCGGGGTCGAGCGCGGAGCCGCCGCGCGCCACCTCTCTGACCGCCTCCGCGAAGCCGCGCGGCTCCATGACGCGATCCTTGAGCAGGTAGCCGACGCCCGCCGCGCTCGCCTCGAGCAGCTGGATCGCGTAGCTCTCCTTGACGTACTGGGAGAGGACGACGACGCCCGTCCGCGGAAGCTCCGCGCGGATGACCGCCGCGGCGCGCAGGCCCTCGTCGGTGTGCGTCGGTGGCATCCGGATGTCGGTCACGACGACGTCGGGCCCGTGCTCGCGCACCTGCGCGAGGAGCTCCTCGCCGTCGCTCGCCTCGCCGACCACGACGAAGCCGGTGTCCTCGAGCACGCGCACGACGCCCGCCCGCAGCAGGAACGAGTCCTCGGCCACGACGACGCGGAGGGCGGCGCTCACGTGCAGGGCAGCTGCGCACGCAGCCGCGTGCCCTGTCCCGGAGGGCTCGAGACCTCGAGCGTGCCGCTGAGCGCGGCGACGCGGTCGGCCAGGCCTCGGAGTCCGGAGCCGTCGCCGGCGCTGGCGCCTCCCACGCCGTCGTCGCTCACCTCCACGAGCAGCTGTCCGTCCACGCGCTCGACCCGCACCGTCGCGCGCTCGGCGTGCGCGTACTTGGACACGTTGGTCAGCGCCTCCGAGACCACGAAGTACGCCGCCGTCTCGACGGCCGCGGGCAGGCGGCCGGTGGCGCGGCCCACGACGTCGACCGGCACGGCCGCGCGCGCGGCGAGGGCCCGTACCGCCGGTTCGAGCCCGCGCTCGGAGAGGACGACGGGATGGATGCCACGGGCCAGGTCACGCAGCTCCTTCAGGCTCTGTCCGAGCTCGTCGATGGAGCCGTCGAGCAGCGCAGCCGTGTCGGAGCCGTCGGTCACCCTCATGCGGGCGAGGCGCAGGTTCAGCGCGAGCGCGACGAGCCGGGACTGGGCGCCGTCGTGGAGGTCGCGCTCGATGCGCCGGCGCTCGCCGTCGGCCGCCTCGACCAGCCGCGCCCGCGAGGCGCGCAGCTCGACCAGGCGCGCGCGCAGCTCGGCATCGAGACGCTGGTTCTCCAGCATCAGGGCGGTGGCCGCCCCTGCGGCGCGAACGGTGTCGGTGTCCTGCGCGCGGTCGTGCACGATGGCCGCGACGTGCTGCCCGTGATGGTCGATCTCGGTCACGGTGCGGCGTGGGTCGTCCTCGCCGGGCAGCTCGGCGGGAGCTCCGCCAGCGTCGACGTACCGCCCGAGCTCCGGCATCCAGAACGCGAGCTCGAGCGCGGGGTCGCCGAGCGCGCGCGCCAGGGCGTCGCGCAGGTCCGCCCGCTCGGGCGCATCCCCGAGCTGCGCCATGAGCGTGCGCACGCCGCGCGAGCCGGAGAGATCCGCCCGCGCCAGGCCCGCGAGGAAGGCGAACGGCGTGGCGGCGAAGGCCGCGAACGCCATCCACAGCAGGGCGTCGACCTGACTGGTCGCGTAGGCGGCGACGAGCGCGAGGCTCACCCCGCCGCTGACGAACACCGGCAGCAGGCTCCGGCGCTCGGGCGCCGCCGCCGCGCGCCACTGGCGGACGAGCATGCCGACCGCCACGAGGCAGAGCACGAGCGACAGCGCCGAGCCCAGGGCGAGCGCGGCATCGGTGAGGCCCGCGTCCCGCTCGATCAGCAGCACGTTCCGCGGACATCCGCCCCGGCACTCGCCGACCACCTGGCCGGCGTCGCTGACCAGCAGCGCCGGGACCGGGGCGAGCGGGATCAGCACGTAGCTCGCCGCCACCAGACGGCGCCGCGCCCGCGTCGGCAGCCTGCCGGTCGGGAAGCTCAGCAGCAGCTGGCCGAAGACCGGGCCCCAGAGCCCGCTCGCGAGGATGCCGAGCGTGAAGACGAGCGGCGAGTCCGCCGCCGAGAGCGGCCCGAGGAACCAGGCGAAGCCCACCAGGACCATCAGCAACCCGAAGCGCGACTCGGGCCGGCGCCGCCACGCATACAGCCCGGTGCCCACGAAGCTCCACCCGACCACCGGCCCGAAGACCGCCCACACGCCGGGATCCGGGAAGTGCTCGCTGCCGAGCACGAGCAGCACGTCGCCGACTCCGCAGAGCAGGGCCGCCGCCGCGATGGCGAGCGTCCGACGCGTCGTCATGAGGCCATCCTGACGGCTCGCGCTCCGGCTGACTAGGTACGGCTGGCCGCACGCCGCCCGCAACCTGCCCTGCGCCCGTACGCCTGCCGACTCCCATGTCCGGCGCCGGGCGGTCCGGCGAGGCTTGCACTCATGAACCTCCTCCGCCCCGCGACGCTGATCGGCGTTCCGCTCGCCTTCTCTGTCCTCCTCTGGTTCCACCCGATGATCGGCGATTACGAAGGGCTCCGGGACGTCACCACGCGCTTCCAGGTCGTCCACGTCGGCATGGTGATCTCCCTCCCGCTGCTGGCGATCGCGATCTACAGCATGCTCGACGGGCTCAGCGGACGGGCGGCTGCCGTCGGCCGCTTCGCCCTCATCCCCTTCGTCGTCTTCTACGTGCCCTACGTCGCGTTCGAGGGAATCGCGCTCGGCGTGCTCGGCGACCGGCTCAACGACCTCCCGGCCGACCAGCGCGACGCGATCGCCCCCGGCATGGTCCAGGACTTCGCCAGCAACCCGATCTTCGGCGAGCCCGGCCTCTTCTGGGCCCTCGGCTCGATCGCGCTGATCGTCGTGATGGTCTCGACCGTCCTGGCCTACCGCCGTGCCGGCGCGCGGCCGGCGCTTCAGGTCATGCTCGGCGCCTCGGTGCTGATCGGCGCTCACGCCCCGCCGCTCGCCTCGATCGGCTGGGCCTGCTTCGCCGCAGCCGGCTGGCTGGTGCTGCGGGCACGTCACTCCGCGGTCGAGAAGCCGGATGCGCGAAGGTCTGCGGACCATGAAGCGCATCGGCCTGCTCGGCGGGATGAGCTGGGAGTCGTCCGCTGAGTACTACCGCATGATCAACGAGGAGACCCGTGATCGTCTCGGGGGACTGCACTCGGCCGACTGCCTGCTGCGGTCGGTCGACTTCGTCGAGGTCGAGCGGCTTCAGCGCGCCGGCGACTGGGACCGGGCCGGTGCGCTGCTCGCTGCCGAGGCGGCGGGCCTCGAGGCGGCCGGTGCCGAGCTGCTGGTGCTCTGCACCAACACGATGCACAAGGTCGCCGACGCCATCACCGGCGCCATCTCGATCCCGTTCGTCCACATCGCCGACACGACGGCAGAGGCCGTCGCCGGAGCAGGGCTGCGGACCGTCGGCCTCTTGGCCACCGCGTACACCATGGAGCAGGAGTTCTATGTCGGGCGGCTGCGAGACGTCCACGGTCTCGACGTGATGGTGCCCGGCGAGCCGGACCGGCGAATCGTGCACGACGTGATCTACCACGAGCTCTGCGTCGGCGTCATCTCCGACGATTCGCGCACGGAGTATCGGAGGATCATGGCCGGTCTGGCAGACCGGGGCGCTGAGGGCATCCTGCTCGGTTGCACCGAGATCGACCTGCTCGTCGGGCCCGAAGACGCCCCGGTTCCTGTCTTCGATACCACTCGGTTGCACGCTCGGCGCGCCGTCGAGCTCGCGCTCGAAGGGGGCGACACTATCCGGGGATGGCGGACCGGCTGAGCCAGTCCTCGAACCTCGTCTCCCCGAGCTGGGCACCCTCGCCCGGGAGCAGGCCGGTGTCGCCCGGCGTGGCGCCGAAGTAGCGCGCGGCGGGGTCGACGACCACATGGGGCGGGTCGCTGCCCAGCGCCTGGCGGATGAGCTCGTCGAAGGCGACCGGCTCGGGGCCTGCGACCTCGACGATTCCGTTCACGGGCGTGCCCACGGCGGTCGTGCCCACGGCGCGGGCGACATCTCCGGCTGCGACGGCCTGGATGCGCGCCGGCGGCAGGCGAACGGTGTCGCCCTCGGTGGCGGCGTAGACGATCATCTCGACGAACTCGTAGAACTGCGTCGAGCGGACGATCGTGTACGGGATCGACGAAGCCGTGATCACCTCCTCCTGGGCGGCCTTGGCGCGCATGTAGCCGCTGTCGGTGAGGCGGTCGCAGCCGACGACCGACATCGCGACGTGATGTCCGACGCCGGCGGCCTGCTCCGCGGCCAGGAGGGTGCCGGTCGACGTCCGGAAGAAGTCCATCACCGCGTCGTCCTCGAAGGACGGCGAGTTGCACGCATCGACGACCACGCCGGCGCCGGCGAGCGCCTCGGCGAGGCCCTCGCCGGTGACGGCGTCGACACCGGTGCGGCGACTGGCGGCGACGACGTCATGGCCGTCGTCGCCGAGCTGGGCGACGAGCCTGGATCCGATGAGGCCGTGGCCGCCGATGACGACGATCTTCATGACGGTTCCTCCTGAAGCGAAGCGAGTTGGTCCCCGAAGCGAGCCATCGCGTCGTGGAACAGGAAGTGCCCCCAGCTGACCCGGGCAACGCCCAGCGCGGCCAGCTCGGCGACCGAGGGCGCCGGCGGCATGCGTACGACGTTCACCGGGCCGCTCACCTCCGCGATGAAGCCGCGCAGCGCGTCCGTCTCCCACAGGACGATCGGGTACACGCAGTCGACGCCGGCCTCGAGGTAGGCGTTCGCGCGCCGCAGCGCTTCCGGAACGAGCTCCTTCTGGGTCCCGGGACCGGCGCCGGCGAGCAACGGACCGAGGAAGACGTCGATCCGGGCGTTGATCACGAGCCCGTACCCGTCATCCGAGGCCGCCTTGCGAACCGCCCGGAACCACTCCGTCTGCTGGTCGGCATCGCGGAGGCCGCCGGCGGCGTAGTCGGTGTCCTCGAGGTTGCACCCGGCGGCGCCGGCGCTCCGCAGCGCAGCCACCAGCTCGGCCGGCTCCATCCCGTATCCGGCCTCGGCATCGACCGTCACGGGCACATCGACGCCCGTTGCGATCCGCGCTGCGGCGGCGAGCATCTCGCCGGCCGGCGCCTGCTCGTGGTCCTCGTAGCCGAGCGCGGCAGCCACGCCGCCGCTGGTGGTCGCGACCACGGGGAACCCCGCCGCGACAACGGCTCTCGCGGTGGCGACGTCCCAGGCGTTCGGCAGCAGGAGGGGGGCGCCGGGGCGGTGGAGCGACCGCAGCAGGTCGCATCGGCTCTCGACGTCGGTCGTCGGTGAGGAGGTCATGTTGGGAACCTACGCCACCCCGGTAGGCTCTGGCGCGCTCATGAAACACGGTGATCCGCGCGGCCGTTTGCTCGGGCGGCGTGGCGAGTGCGAAGCGCTGGATCAGCTGTTGACTCGCTTGCGCACGGGCCGAAGCCCCGTGCTCGTGCTGCGCGGAGAGGCGGGGGTCGGCAAGACCGCGCTCCTTGACTACCTGGTGGACGAGGCATCCGGATGCCGCATCGTCCGGGCGATGGGCGCGGAGGCCGAGATGGAGCTCGCCTACGCCGGGCTGCAGCAGCTCTGCGCGCCGCTGCTGGATCACCTCGACGCGCTGCCCGGACCCCAGCGCGAAGCCCTGAGCACCGCCTTCGGCCTCAGCGCCGGCGACCCGCCGGATCGGTTCTTCGTCGGCCTCGCGGTGCTGACCCTGTGCGCCGAGGCAGCGCGGGACAAGGCGTTGCTGTGCGTGGTTGACGACGCTCAGTGGCTGGACCGCGCATCGGCGCAGGCGCTGGCGTTCGTCGCGCGGCGCCTGGACGCCGAGTCGGTCGGTCTGGTCCTCGCGATCCGCGAGGTCGGCGACGAGAGCGAGCTCCCGGGGCTGCCGGACATGACGGTGCGCGGCTTGACCGATGCCGACGCGCGCGCGCTGCTCGAGTCCGGAACCCACGTCCAGCTCGACGAGCGGGTACGGAGCCGCATCGTCGCCGAGACGCGCGGCAACCCGCTGGCGCTGCTGGAGCTGCCGCGGGCGATGACGCCGGCGGAGCTCGCCGGTGGTTACGGCGTGCCCGAGGCCGTGCCGATGGCGAGCCGCATCGAGCAGGGCTTCCGGCGACGCCTCGAGTCCCTCCCGCCGGACACCCGGCGGCTCCTGCTCACGGCCGCCGCCGAGCCCGTCGGCGACGCGACGCTCGTGTGGGCGGCCGCGGAGCGGCTCGGCATCGGGTTCGAAGCGGCGGCGGCCGCCTCGGAAGCCGGACTGCTCGAGATCGACGGGCGCGTCAAGTTCCGCCATCCGCTCGTGCGCTCGGCGGCCTACCGCGCATCGGCCCCGCCCGAACGCCAGGAGGTCCATCGGGCGCTGGCCGATGCGACCGACCCGGAGCGCGACCCCGACCGCAGGGCGTGGCATCGCGCGCTCGCGACGGACCGGCCGGACGAAGACGTCGCCTCGGAGCTCGAGCGTTCGGCCTCCCGGGCGGCGGCCCGGGGCGGCATCGCGGCGGCGGCCGCCTTCCTCGAGCGAGCGGCGGAGCTGACCCCGGACCCGGCCTCCCGCGGCGCGCGGGCGCTGGCTGCCGCCCAGGGCAAGTTCGAGTCGGCGGCCCCTGACGCCGCGCTCGAGCTCCTGGCGCTGGCGGAGCTGTGCCCGCTGGAGGAGCTCGACCGCGCCCGGCTGGAGCGCTTGCGCGCGGAGATCGTGTTCGCCCGCACACGTGGCCGCGACGCTCCGGGGCTGCTGCTCGATGCCGCCCGGCGCCTCGATCCGCTCGACGCGGCGATGGCCCGCGAGACCTATCTCGAGGCGATGGCGGCCGCGATGTTCGCCGGTCGCCTCGGCGACGGACCGGGCGTCCGCGAGGCGGCCGAGGCCGCGCGCGCCGGACCGGCGGCGCCAGAGCCGCCGCGCGCCGTCGACCTCCTCGTCGACGGCCTGGCGACGAGGTTCGCCGAGGGCTACGCGGCCGGCGTGCCGCCGGTGCGGAAGGCGCTCGACGCGTACCGGCACGTGAACGGATCGACGGCACGCGACCAGCGCTGGTTCTGGCTGGCGTGTCGCCTGGCCCAGGATCTCTGGGACGACGAGCTCTGGTACGTGCTCGCGACCCGCGGGGTGCGCATCGCGCGCGAGACGGGCATGCTCCGCGTGCTCCCGAACGCAGTCACGCATCGCGCGGCCCTCTACGTGCAGGCGGGAGCCTTCGGCGCCGCCTCGTCGCTGATCGAGGAGGCCGACGCGATCTCGCAGGCGACCGAGATGGCGCCGCTGCGGTACGCGAAGTTCATGTTGGCCGCGTGGTGCGGCCGCGAGGCCGACACCGTCGCGATGATCGAGGCCGGCAGGATCTCGGCGACGGCCAGGGGCGAAGGCCTGGGGCTGACCGTCAGCGACTGGATACTGGCTCTGCTCTTCAACGGCCTCGGCCGCTACCAGGACGCGCACGCGGCAGCCGAGCGGGCGAGCGCGGACGACGTCGTCGCGAACTCCGCCTGGGCCCTGGCGGAGCTGATCGAGGCGGGCGTCCGCTGCGGCGCGACGGACTCGATCCCCGCCGCGCTCGATCGCCTGAGCGAACGGACGCAGGCGAGCGGCACCGACTGGGCGCTCGGGATCCTCGCGCGGTCACGGGCGCTGGTGAGCGAGGGCAACGTCACCGAAGCGCAGTACCGCGAGGCGATCGAGCGGCTCGAGCGCACCCGGATCCGCGTCGAGCTCGCCCGCTCCCATCTGCTCTACGGCGAGTGGCTGCGCCGCGAGCAGCGCCGGGTCGACGCGCGCGAGCAGTTGCGCGCCGCGCACGAGATGTTCAGCGCCATGGGCGCCGAAGGGTTCGCAGAGCGTGCCCGCGTCGAGCTGCTGGCCACGGGCGAGACGGTGCGGAAGCGCACGGTGGAGACGCGCGACGAGCTCACCCCGCAGGAGGCGCAGATCGCCCGTCTGGCGCGTGACGGGCGCACGAATCCCGAGATCGGGGCGCAGCTGTACATCAGCCCGCGCACGGTCGAGTGGCACCTGAAGAACGTGTTCACGAAGCTCGGCATCCGCTCGCGCCGCGACCTCCACGACGCGCTCCCTGACGAGCCGTCGGCAATCGCCTCGGCCTGACCCCGGGGTCCCCGGGTCCCTGGCCCCGGGGATACCCGGGGGCGACCAACGGGAGGAAACGGCACCTTTGGCTCGTGCCCCGTTTCCAGCCCAAAGGAGCCTCCTTCATGCCCCCCACGATCGTGCTCGTCCACGGCGCCTTCGCCGAGTCCGCGAGCTGGGACCGCGTCGTCCGCTCACTGGAGGGCCCCGGTCACGATGTCATCGCCGCGGCCAACCCGCTGCGCGGCCTCGCCGCCGACGCCCAGTCCGTCACCGACCTCGTCAGCTCGATCGACGGCCCCGTGGTGCTCGTCGGCCACTCCTACGGCGGCATGGTGATCACGAACGTCGACGCCAACGCCGGCGAGATCACCGGGCTCGTCTACGTCGCGGCCTTCGCGCCGGAGCCCGGCGAGAGCGCCTTCTCGCTCGCCCAGCGCTTCCCCGGCAGCACGCTCGGCGACGCGCTGCGGCCCGTGCACCGCAGCAACGGCACGACCGACCTGTACATCGATCGCGAGATCTTCAACGAGCAGTTCGCCGCCGACGTCCCGGCGCCCGAGGCCGCCCGCATGGCGGCCACGCAGCGCCCCGTCACGCTCGAGGCCCTGCAGGCGCCCTCCGGGGACCGCCCGCTGTGGAAGGAGATCCCCTCGTGGTTCCTGGTCGCCGAGCAGGACCGCAACATCCCGGCCGAGCTCCAGCGCTTCATGGCCCACCGGGCCGGAGCCCGCCGCACGGTCGACCTGCCCACCGCCTCGCACGCCGCGGCCGTCTCGCACCCCGACGCGACCGCGCGCCTGATCCTCGAAGCCGTCGCCGCGCCCGTGAGCGCCGCGGCCTGACCTTCATGAAAGAGGCCGAGATGAACGTCTGCAACACGCATGAGGTCCAGGTCATGGTCGTCAGCCCGGGCGAGGCCGAGTACGGCACCGCCGAGTTCTGGTCGGGCGGGCGGCTCATCGGCTTCACCCATCTCGAGGACGGCGACCTGATGCTGCGGATCGACACCGCCGTCGAGGTCAGCGCCCACAGCCTCGCCAACGCCATCGCGGAGGCCAACCGCCTCCTCGCCCTCTACTGAACCGAAAGGAAGTCATGAAGATCATCGTCATCGGCGGCAACGGCCGCATCGGGTCCAAGATCGTCGCGACGCTCGACGAGCACGGGCACGACGCGGTCGCCGCCGACCCCAGCACCGGCGTCAACACGCTCACCGGCGAGGGCCTCGCCGAGGCGTTCGCAGGCGCCGACGTGGTCATCGACGTCTCCAACTCGCCGTCGTTCGAGGACGACGCGGTGATGGAGTTCTTCCGCACCTCGACCCGCAACATCCTGGTCGCCGAGCAGGCGGCCCGAGTCGGACACCACGTCGCGATGTCGGTCGTGGGCAGCGATCGCCTCCCCGGCAGCGGCTACCTGCGTGCCAAGGTCGCGCAGGAGGAGCTGATCGAGGCCTCGTCGATCCCGTACACGATCGTCCGCTCGACGCAGTTCTACGAGTTCGTCGACTCGATCGCCGCCGCCGCCACCGAGGGCGACACCGTCCGCGTGCCGTCGGCGAGCATCCAGCCGATCGCGGCCGAGGACGCCGCCCGCGGCGTCGCCAGGATCGCCGTGGGCAAGCCCGTGAACGGGATCGTCGAGGTCGCCGGCCCGCGGTCCTACGGCTTCGACGAGCTCATCGGCTACGGCCTGAGCGCGCACGGCGACTCGCGCCAGGTGGTCACCGACCCCGACGCGCAGTACTTCGGGACCACGCTGACCAACGGCAGCCTGCTGCCCGGCGAGGACGCCCAGCTCGGCGAGACCCGGTTCGAGGATTGGATCGGCCGCTCATGAGCCCGCGCCTGCTGTTCCTGCTGACCACCATGCACGCCCACCAGCCGTTCGAGCGCGTGCGCGACCGGATCGACGCGCAGCGCGCCGCGACGCGCGTGCTGCTCGAGGCCGCGTGATGAACGACACGCCATCCACATCCGAGCTGGTCGAAGGGCTTGCCTTCTTCCCGATCGCGCTCGTCGTGTCGGCGACGATCTTCCCGGGCTTCATCCTCTGCATCCCCGGCCTGCTCTTCGTCACCGTGCTGTTCCTCGTCCCGATCGTCGCGCTCGCGCTCGTCGTCCTCGTGGTCGGTACGGTCCTCGCCGCGCCGGTCGTCCTGGTGCGGGCGATTCGCGGACACGAGCGCAAGCAGCCGGTCGCGAAGGCGCATCCGCACGTCGCGGCCCCGCACACCCCGGTCGCAGCGTCGCTCATCGCGCTGTCCGCCGACCGCACTCGGCCGCACCTCACCCCCGCCGAGCAGCGATGACCGACGTCCTCGTGCCGTGAGCCTGCAGACGCGCATCCGGATGACCGCTCGCGCGACGGACGAGCCGCATCGCGCCGCGAGCCAGCTCGAGCTGCTGTTCGACCTCACGTTCGTCATCGCGATCGCGAGCCTCACCGCCCGCTACGCCCACGCGCTGGCGGATGGTCATGCGCTCGAGGAGCTCGTGCCCTTCCTGCAGGTCTTCTTCGCCATCTGGTGGGCGTGGATCAACTTCACCTGGTTCGCGTCGTCGTTCGACACCGACGACGTCCCCTACCGCCTGCTGACCATGGTCCAGATGGCCGGCGTGCTCGTCATCGCGGCCGGCCTCCCGGCCGCCCTCGAGCACGGCGACTTCGGAGCGGTCGCGCTCGGCTACGTGATCATGCGGCTCGGGCTCGTCGCGCAGTGGCTCAGGGTGGCCGTCGACGATCCGGCGAGTCGCGGCATGGCGCTGCGCCATGCCATCGGGATCACGATCGCGCAGGTGGCCTGGGTGCTGTGGCTCGGGCTCGACGCGACGCTCCTGTTCTTCGCGGGGCTCGTCGTCTTCGAGCTCGCCATCCCGCGCTGGGCGGAGCGAAATCGGCCCAGCAGCTGGCACCCGCATCACATCGCCGAGCGCTACGGCCTCTTCACGATCATCCTCCTCGGCGAGAGCGTGTTCGCCGCGTCGACCGGCGTGGACCGGGCGCTCGCCGCCGGCGGCGTGAGCGCACCGCTCGTGGCGGTCGCCGTCTCCGCCCTCGCGCTCGTCTTCGCGCTCTGGTGGCTGTACTTCCTCCAGCCGGCCGGAGAGGGCCTCGCCTCACATCGCGATCGCTCGTACCTCTGGGGCTACGGCCACTACGGCATCTTCGCCGCGCTCGCCGCGGTCGGCGCCGGGCTCGAGGTGGCGGTCGAGCACACCGGCCATCACGTCGCCGCGTCGCCGGTCGCCGTCGGCTACGCCATCGCGGTCCCGGTCAGCGCGTTCCTCGTCCTGCTGTGGGCGCTGCACGCCCCGATCGTGTCCCGGCCGGTGTGCCGGCCCACGCCCCTGCTGGGCGGCGGCCTGGTCATCCTGCTGCTCCCGCTCGCGGCGACCTGGATCACGTTGTCCGCCGTCGTCGCGGCGATCGCCGTCACCTGCGCCTCGATCGTCGCGATCACCCTCCTGGGCGATCAGCGGCGTCAGGCGGTCACACGCGAGAGCCGCTCGTGGACGAGCCGCACGACCGTGGCTCCCTCGCCGACGGCCGTCGCGCAGCGCTTGAGCGAGCCCGACCGCGCGTCGCCGGCGGCGTAGACACCCGGCACCGAGCTCTCGAGCGCCTCGGCCGCGCCGGCGTCGGCGCCGGTGAGAACGAAGCCGTGCTCGTCGCGGGCGACGCTGGAGCCGAGCCAGTCGGTGCACGGCGACGCGCCCAGGAACAGGAAGAGGTAGGACACCGGCAGCCGCTCGCCGCCGTGCAGAGTCACCGCCTCGAGCTGTCCGTCGTCGCCGTGGACGGCCGCGATCTCGGAGCGGTCCCGGACCGCGACGTGGTGGCGCTCGAGGTCGCCGACGAGGTAGTCGGACATCGTCTCGCGCAGGTCTGCGCGCCGGTGCAGCAGCGTCACCAGCGCCCCGCCCCGGGCCAGCCAGATGGCCGCCTGGGCGGCGGAGTTGCCGCCGCCGACCACCGCGACCCGGCGCGCGCCGCAGAGCTGTGCCTCGGGGGGCCCGGCCGCGTAGAAGACGCTGATGCCCTCGTAGGCCTCGAGGTCGGCCACCGGAAGGCGGCGATAGTCGGCGCCGGTGGCCAGGACGACCGCGCGAGCCGCGATCTCCACGTCGCCGTCGAGGCGCACCACATGTCGGTCGGTGCCCGGCTCCAGCGCGACGGCACGGTACGGCGTGGCCATCCGCGCGCCGAACTTGCGGGCCTGCGTCACGGCCCGCGCGGTCAGCTCGGTCCCGCTGATGCCGGCCGGGAAGCCGAGGTAGTTCTCGATCCGGCGCGACACGCCGGCCTGGCCGCCCAGCACCGTGCTCTCCACCACCAGCGTCGTCAGGCCCTCCGAGGCGCCGTAGACCGCCGCGCCGAGGCCTGCCGGCCCGCCCCCCACCACGACGAGGTCGACCTCCTCGCGGGCAGCGAGCTCGGCGCCGATGCCCAGCGCCCGCCACACCTCTCCCCCACTGGGCGCCCGCAGCTCGGTGCCGCCCGGCAGCCGCACGAGCGGCAGCTCCTCCGGCGCGATCCGCGCGACCAGCTCGGCCAGCGCGGGCTCGGCATCGTGCTCGGGGTCGCGCCACGTGTACGGGAGCCGCGAACGGCGCACGTACTCGACCATCGCGCGGGTCGCGGCAGACGACCGCGGCCCGACGATCTCGACTCCGATGCCCTGGTGCGTCTGGAGCGCCTCCCGGCGCGCGATGAAGGCCGAGAGCAGCACGTCGCCGAGCGGGCCGTCCTCGAAGAGCACCGGCCGCAGCACGTCGCGCTCGACGGCGATGTAGCGCATCGGCTGAAGCGCCACCGCGGTGAGGAACACCGTCTGCCCCGTCATCAGGTTGAGCTCCCCGAGGAAGCCCGACGCGCCGTGGCGCACGATCTCGTCGCCCGCGGCGTCGAGGATCGCCGCCTCGCCCTCGAGGATCGCGATGAACGGATAGCTCTCGTCGCCGATCCGGAAGAGCACCTCGCCGGCCTCCGCCGTCCGCTCTTCGCCAAGGGCCGCGAGCTTCTCGAGCTGCGAAGCGGAGAGGATCGGGCTGATGGTCGACATGCAGCCAGCCTACGGGGCGGGGAGCGGGCGCACGACGGGCTCGGGTCGCTGCACGAGGCCGCGGCCGAGCACCTCCACGGACTCCCCGGGCGCGCACGCGGCGATGTCGTGCGACTCGGCGCGCAGCCGGCGGCGCAGGACGGCGAGCGCCGGCAGGCCGAGCGCCGCCGGGATGAACAGCAGCAGCCCGCGGTAGGCGATCACGGCGACGGCCGCGTCGGTCGCGTCCACGCCGTAGACCACGAGCGTGCCGATGAGGCCGGCGTCGACGCCGCCGATCCCGCCGGGAATCGGGATCAGGCTTCCGAGCTGGCCGATGATGTAAGCGACGAGCAGCACGCCGACCGGCGGGACGTCGTTGCCGAAGGCGGCGAAGCAGACGCCGAGCATCGCGACGTCGAAGAGCATGTAGCCGGAGGCGCCGGCCAGGATCGCCGGATCGCGCTTCCGCAGCAGCCGCAGCGCCTCGTCGACGCCGTCACCGAGTGCGCTCGCACCCGCGGCGAGCCGGGCTCGCATCGAGCGCCGCGCGAGCGCCCCCGCCAGCCGGCGCGCCCCGAGCGCGAGCACGATCGCCGCCGCGGCGGCCACGGCGGGGACCAGCCCGAGCAGGAAGCTCGGCGATCCGTCCAGCAGGCCGGTCGCCAGCGCCACGCCGCCGAGCGCGAGGAAGACGACGTTGGCGAGGCTCGTCAGCAGGAAGAACGCCACCGTGCGGTGGGCGATGAAGTCGGCGGCGAGGCCGCCGCGGCGCAGGATCCAGGCTCCGAGCGCGAGCCCACCCGCCCCGCCGATCGAGAAGACCGAGTTCGCTGCGAGCTCGGAGAGCCCGATCTCGGTGCTCGTGCGCCAGCTCATGCGCCGGCAGAACACGCCCCGGAACACGAGCACGTAGGCCGCGCACGACCCGAGCTGGAGGACGGCGGCGAACGCCAGCCAGCCGGGCTGCGCGCCCATGAACGCGCTGCGCAGGGAGCCGAGACCGGGCACCAGAGCGACCGCGGCGACCACCACCACGACGACCGCGGCGAAGGCCAGCAGCGAGCGCCGCAGCCGGGACGAGGAGAACTCGTCGGGGAGCGGCTCGGCGGCGATCTCGACCGGCTCCAGGTACTCGACGGTGAAGCTCGGTCGCTCGCTCACGTAGACAGGTCTATCGGAGTCGTGCGACCAGGGTGTGTAATGAGCCGATGGCGAGACGCGTGATCGACCGGCGGCGAGTCTCGACCTTTCTCAGCGCACGGCTGTTCAATCCGCTGGTGAAGGCGGCCGTGAACGCCGGGCTGCCCGCGCCCGGGATCGCGATCCTCGAGACGACGGGACGCAAGAGCGGCCAGCCGCGGCACACGCCGGTCGGGCGTTCGCTCGACGGCGACACCTGCTGGATCGTCGCCGAGCACGGCTACAAGGCCGGCTATGTGCGCAACCTCCAGGCCGACCCGAGCGTCCGGATCAAGCTCGGCCGCCGCTGGCGCACCGGAACCGCTCACGTCGTGCCGGACGACGACCCGCGAGCGCGCCAGCGCACGATGCCGGTGGTGATTGCGACCGCCGCCCGTGTCATGGGCACGGACCTGCTCAGCGTGCGCATCGACCTCGACCCCGGGATCTAGAGCTGGGGCTCGACGGTCCGGTCGAAGGCGAGCTGGTCGTCCTCGATCGCGTAGACGCCGTACGGCGTCAGCGTGATGTCTCCGTTCTCGTCGATCGAGTAGGTGCCGAACACCCCCTCGCGGTCCTTGGTCGCCAGCAGCTGCTCGACGACGGCCGCGCGATCGCCGCCGTTCTCGCCGGCCCGCTTGATCGCGTCGAGCAGCAGGCTCATCGACTCGTAGCCGTAGACGGCGTAGCGGTCGGGGTTCTTCTCGTCGTACTCCGCCTCGTAGGCCTTCAGGAACTCCTGACCCGCCGGCGGGTACTCCTCGGGCGCGACGCCCGGGATCGTGACCAGCACGCGGCTCGCGACGTCGGGCGGCAGGCCGCCCTCGCTCGAGTCGAAGAAGCCCGTCTCGCCCACGCCCTCCGGCCCGAGCAGCGCGCCCTCCGGCAGGGCGACGGCCATGTCCTTGAAGAGCTGGACCGCGTTGTTGGCGGTGATGCCGCAGTAGATGAAGCACTCCGCCCCGGTGCCCTTGACCTTCGCGCCCAGCGAGCGGTAGTTCGGGGCGTTCTTGTCGATGCCCTCGTTGCCCTTGATCTCGAGGCCGACCTTCTCGGCTGCGAGCTCGACGTTGCTCGCCAGGCCGGAGCCGTAGACCTCCTTGTCGTTGAGGATGTACGCGGACGCGCAGCCCTCATCCTTGGCCAGCGCCGCCAGGGCGGCGCCCTGGTAGGTATCCTTTGGCAGGATGCGGGCGTAGGTGCGGTTGCCGGTCGGGTAGTACTTGTCGGGCTCGCCTGGCTCGGCGCCGGGATCGTCGGACGTGATGCCCACGGCGGTGTTGCCCGGGCTCACCTGCGCGATGCCGGCCTCGTTCAAGAGCGGCAGCGAGACGGCCGTGGCGCCCGAGTTGAACTCGCCGATGTAGCCGATCGTCGAGTCGTCGGCGATGGCCTTACGCGCGTTGGACGCCGTCTGGCCGGGCTCCCAGCCGCCGGCCTGAGCGGTCGAGTCGTCGAGCGACTGGTACTCGATCGTGAAGTCGCCGACCTTGCCCCCGGCCTCCTGGAGCGCCAGCTTGGCGCCGTTGACCGTGGCCACCGCCTGCGCCCGCGCGGCTCCCTGGAGCGGCAGGCTGGAGTAGATGGTCAGCTGCTCACCGCCGCCGCCGCTTGAGTCGCCGCCTCCCTCGTCGTCGCTCCCACAGGCTCCCAGAGCGAGCACCAGCGCTGCGGCGGCGACGGCGCGGAACAGATGACGGCTGGACATGACGGCTCCTCCCCTGTCTTGAGCCCCTCACGTTACGCCCCGTTCCTGTGGCAGGCTGTGCCCATGACTGACGTCGCGATCCAGGCGGAGGAGCATCACTACGCGCCCGACGGCACGGTGGTCAACAGCCGGCTGCCGTTGCTGGTGTACCGCAACGCCGTGCAGGCGGGCCCCGACGGCGATCTCGAGGCCGCCATGAAGCAGACGTTCCAGCGCAACGACTGGCTCAACAACTGGACCGAGCGGGGCGTCTACCCGTATCCCCACTTCCACTCGACCAGCCACGAGGTGCTCGGAGTCGTCAGCGGAACGATGCCGCTGCGGCTCGGCGGCGCCGCGCAGGAGCCGATGCTCTTCTCGGCCGGCGACGTGATCGTCGTGCCGGCCGGCGTCTCGCACACGGCGTTCCCCGAGGAGCAGCACACCGAGCTCGGCGGCAGCGACGACGTGATGATGGTCGGCGGCTATCCCGAGGGCCGCGACTGGGACCTGCTGCGCGACGGCGAGCTCTCGGACGCCGAGCTGCGAGCGGCGCTCAAGCGGATCATGAGCCAGCCGATCCCCCGCCTCGACCCCGTCACGGGCGGCCCCATGCACAACTGGCGAGACGCGCCGACCTCGGTCGAGTGGGCCAGGTCGGTCGACGAGCACATGGGCATCGAGGACATCCACAAGAGCTAGGCGAGCGGGCAGGGAGGCGCGTCACGCCGGGTGGTGCGCAGGGCGCACCTCACGTAGCAGGCGATCCCGCGGCCCCGGCAACCCTCGAAACGCGGCAGCCTGGAGCGGTACACGCCCGCGACCGCTTCGGCGACGGCGCGCCCGTGGGCGGTCCGGACGTGGGGCTTCTGCTCGATCTGGATCGCCGCGCCGCCGGCCGCGAGGCGGTTGACGACGTTGCGGCTGCTGTCGCCGCCGTACTTCTCGTCGGGTTGCGTGATGTGGACCGCGAGCGACGGGACGGCGGCCTCGATGGCCGCCTTGACCTCGAGCTTCAAGGGATCGGGCGCGATGCCGCCGAGGAGGACGTCGTGCGGGACCTCGTCGTCGTCGAACCCGTGGAACGCGACCGCGAACCGGAACCGGCGACCGATGACCCGCGCGAGCTTCGGGAAGCTCGCCTCGTGCAGGTCGGTCGAGGTGATGTGCCAGTGCCGGAACGCCCCGCCGCCCACGGACCACCCGCGGCAGAGCCAGCCGCTGACCGCCCTGTCGTGCAGGCCCGCGAGGACGCAGACCGCCTGGTCGTCGGTCCGCCGCTCGATGTCGCCTCCGTGGGGGGCGATCACTATGAAGGCGCGATTGATCCCGTTGTCGTACAGCCGCTCGACGAACTCGCCTTCGGCCTCCGCCCGTTCGTCGCTGAGCGACTCATCGGGGACGCGCGCGTCGACGGTTCCGGGGAATCCCTCGGTGGCGCCCAGCCGCGCCAGGCCGCGGTCGCCCATGCGGACGATCGGCTCGAACGTGCCGGGCGCGCCCTCGGCGGCGCCGACCGTGTAGAGCGCCCGCTCGGTGGGGTTCCGAATGATCCGCACCTGATGTCCGAGCGCACGCCCGATCGTCGCGAGCAGGTCCGGGTCCGCCGAGCAATGCTCCTGTCGGGACAGAGGCGCCTGCTCGATCGTTGCGGCGTACGAGCTGGACATGCTCAGACCTCCACCCACAGCGCCTGCGGGCCCCGGAAGGAGATGTTCGGATGAAACGGCACGTCCTGGTCCGGCGGCGCCAGATGCAGGCCCGGGAAGCGGCGGGTCAGCTCCACGAGCGCCAGCGCGGCCTCCATGCGCCCGAGCGCCGACCCGATGCAGAAGTGGATGCCGCGCCCGAAGGCGAGCGTCCGGCGCGAGTTGTCGCGCTCGGGATCGAACCGCTCGGGGTCCGGGAAGACCTCGGCGTCGCGGCCCGCCGCGGCCAGCCACAGGAAGAGCTTCGCGCCCTCGGGAAGGTCGACGCCGCCCAGCGTCACCGGCCGCTTCGTGACCCGCCGCCACACCGGCACCGAGGGATCGAACCGCAGCATCTCGTCGACGGCGCCCCGGATCAGCTCCGGCTCGCCGACCAGCCGCGCCCACCGCTCCGGCGCCTCGAGCAGCCGCCGCACGCAGTTGCCGATCAGGTTGTTCGTGGTCTCGTGCCCGGCGAAGCTGAGCGAGAAGAGGATCGAGGCGACCTCCTCCTGCGTGAGCGCCTCCGGATCCTCGTCGTGGATCTCGAGCAGCGCGCTCGCGAAGTCGTCGCCGCGGTCGGTCGCCTTGACCGCCACGAGCTCGCGCAGGTACCGCCGGTAGGCGACCATCTGCTGCGCGTGGTGCAGCGCCTCGTCGGGAGCCGGCCGCCCCCAGGCCAGGCTCGCGCGGCTCCCGCACCACTCCTTCAGCTGCGCCCAGTCCGCCTCGGGCACGCCCATGAAGC
Source organism: uncultured Solirubrobacteraceae bacterium (assembly GCA_963835525.1). Lineage (GTDB taxonomy): Bacteria > Actinomycetota > Thermoleophilia > Solirubrobacterales > Solirubrobacteraceae > DASSUW01. Next base: position 654,969 of record CAWIFM010000001.1, on the reverse strand, counting down.
CGAACATGATCCGCATCGGCAGCGGGAACGCGAGCGCGGCGATGAGGTCGAACGGGCCGCTCGCGTCGACGGCGTCGAGCAGCTCGGCGGCGGTCCGCCGGATGCGCGGCTCCATCTCGTCCACGCGCCGCGGCGTGAACGCCCGGGCGGCCGGCTTGCGCAGCCGGCCGTGCGCGGGCGGGTCCAGGCTCACCATCGACGGCTGCGGCTTGTGCCCGCCGTCGAGCAGTGTCCTGCCCACCTCGGGCGGCAGCGGGATCAACGGCAGCTGCGCGGTCGCCGCGCTGAAGGTCTCCGGATCCAGGAAGACGCGCTCGACGTCCGCGTAGCGCGTGACCACGTAGTAGTCGAGCGACGGCGCATAGAAGACGGGCGACTCGGCCAGCGGCAGCTCCGCCATCACGGCATACGGGTCACGCAGGAACTCCTCGCTGAGCGGGTCGAACTCCGCGTGCACTGGACAACCTGTCGCCGGCGCCGACATGCTCTCTCGCGGAGCCGATCCTATACCCGCGGCTCGACCGCGGCTGCTGACTCAGCCGTGCGCTGAGTCTCATGTCCCGCAGAACCCTTGCAGATCGGCGGTCAGGGCAACGATCCCGACCAGCCGCCCCTCGTCGTCGACGACCGGGACGCGGCGGGCCGGCGTGGCCAGGGCGAGCTCCTCGGCGCGCGCCGCGGGCTCGTCAAGGGCGACCGTCGCCCTGCGCTGCGCGTAGGCGACGGCAGGCTCGGCCGGGTCGGCCGCGTCCAGGTCGCCTCGCAACAGGCAGCCTGCGTACCGGTCTTCATCCGCGAACAGCGCCATCTGCCGGCTCTCGCTCGCCTCGAACCACTCACGCACCTCGCCGACCGTCGCGCTCGGCGGCAGCGCCTTGAACCGGGAGTGCGTGACGTCGGCCACGGTCAGACCGTCCGCCTCGTCGAGCCTCGTGTTGGCCATGAGCCGTACGGTAACCCAAGGGTTAGGATGCGCGCCGATGGCCGCGGGGGCGCTGGACGCCACGACGCTCGATAGCGACGAGCAGCTGCTCGTCGACCGCGTCGCCGCGCGGCGCGACGAGCTGGTCGAGCTCGCCTGCGCCCTGATCGCCTTCGACACCACGAGCCGCTCGGGACCCGCGGATCCGCCGCGCGAAGAGGCCGCGCTGCAGTCCCTGCTCGCCGACCGCCTCCGCGCCCGCGGGGCCGAGATCGACCTGTGGGAGCCCGACCCCGCCGACGTCGCCGACCACCCGCTCAGCGTCCCCGGCCTCGGCTTCGAGGGCCGCCCGCAGCTCACCGCCCGCCTGCCCGGCAGCGGCGGCGGCAGGTCGCTGCTGCTCAACGGTCACATCGACGTCGTGCCCGCCCGCCGCGAGGACGGCTGGGAGCACGACCCGTTCGACCCGCAGGTCGCAGGGGGGCGCATCGTCGGACGCGGCGCGTGCGACATGAAGGGCGGCATCGCCGCCATGGTGCTCGCCGCCGAGGTGCTGGCCGAGACCGGTGCGCTGCGCGGCGACGTCGTCGTCTGCACGAACACCGACGAGGAGTCGAGCGGCATCGGCGGGCTGGCCTGCGCGCGCCACGGGGTCACCGGCGACTACACGATCGTCACCGAGCCGAGCTCGCTCGAGGTCTGGCCCGCGTGCCGCGGGACCGTCTACTGCACGATCGAGGTCCCGGGCCGCGCCGGCCACGCCGAGCAGGAGCACCCGCACTGGCGCGACGGCGGAGCGGTCAATGCGATCGAGAAGGCCCGCTTCCTGCTCGACGGCGTCGACCGGCTGCGCCGCGAGTGGCACGCGCGCAAGGACCTCCGGCACCCGCTGCTCGACCCGCCCGACATCGTGGTGACGAGCTTCGTGGCCGATGCCGGCTGGCACGTGACGATCCCCGACCGCGCGACCGTCGAGATGTCGGTGCTCATCCTGCCCCAGCAGGCCGACGCGCGAGGCTGGACGGAGGACGCCCAGGCAGAGGTGGAGGGGTTCCTGCGGCGCTGGTGCGAGACCGACTCGTGGCTGGTCGAGCACCCTCCCACCTTCGCCTGGCACACCGAGGTCAACCCGTCCGACACGCCGGTCGACACGCCCAGCGTGCGCGCGCTGCTCGGCGCCAACGCCGCGCTCGGCCTGCCCGTGAAGCTCGGCGGGCTCGGCAGCTGGTACGACGGCGCGACCTTCGCGCTGGAGACGGGGACGCCGGCACTCATGTACGGGCCGAGCGCGATCGACTGGGCGCACACGGTCGGCGAGTACGTCCCGATCGACGATCTCGTCGCCTGCGCGCAGGGCATCGCGGTGGCGGGCTGGAGGCTGTGCCGGTGATGTCGACCAGCGCTGAACTGATCACGCCGCGCCCCGCCGAGCCGGAGGTGCGCTTCAAGCGCGTGCTCGGCCTGCCCGCGCTCGTGTTCTTCGGGCTCGCGTACATGGTGCCGCTCACGGTCTGGACGACGTACGGCATCGTCACGACCTCGACCGAGGGCCACCTGCCGCTCGCCTACCTGGTGACGACGATCGCGATGGGGCTCACCGCGTGGAGCTACGGGCGCATGGTCATCGCGCAGCCGGTCGCCGGCTCGGCCTACACGTACGCCTCGCGCGCGTTCGGCCGCCCGCTCGGGTTCATGGTCGGCTGGGCGCTGATGCTCGACTACATCTTCCTGCCGATGATCAACTACCTGCTGATCGGGCTGTACATGCAGGACTACTTCCCGAGCACGCCGCAGGCGCTGTGGATCATCCTCGCCGTCGCGCTCGTCACCGGGCTGAACATCCTCGGCATCAAGCTGCTCGCGGGCATGAACCTCGTGTTCGTCTCCGCCCAGTTCGTCTTCGTCGCCGTGTTCGCGGTCATGGCCATCGGCGACATCCCGGACGGGGCGTCGTTCGCCTCGCCGTTCTTCGACTCGGACACCGACCTCGGCCTCGTCTTCGCCGGCGCGGCCGTCCTCGCGCTGTCCTTCCTCGGCTTCGACGCCGTCTCGACGCTGTCGGAGGAGACCGAGGATCCACGCAGGAGGATCCCGCTGGCGATCATGCTCTGCGCGCTGATCGGTGGTGGCGTCTACATCTTCCAGTCCTACCTCGGGCAGCTGGCGTTCCCGGACTTCGGCGTCTTCGCCGACCACCAGGACGTCGCGAGCGCCGACGTCATGACGGCGATCGGCGGCGACTTCCTCAACAGCTTCTTCACCGCCGCCTACGTGGCGGCCTGCTTCGCCTGCGCGATGGCGAGCCAGGCCAGCGTCTCGCGGATCCTCTTCGCGATGGGGCGCGACGGGAGCCTGCCCAAGCCGGTGTTCGGGCGCCTGCACCCGCGGTACCGGACGCCGGTGGTGGCCAACGTCGTCGTCGGCCTGTTCGGCCTGACCGCGCTGTTCATCAGCCTCAGCACGGTCGCGTCGATGATCTCGTTCGGCGCGCTGGCGGCGTTCTCGTTCGTGAACCTCGCGGTGATCAAGACCTACGTGATCGACGGCGACCGGCGCGGCGGCGCGGACATCTTCAAGTTCGCCGTGATCCCGTTCCTCGGCTTCGCGTTCACGGTCTACCTGTGGACGAAGCTGTCCGACGTCGCCTTCCAGGTCGGTCTCGCTTGGCTCGCCGTCGGCCTGCTCTACCTCGTCTACCTGACGCGCGGCTTCCGCAAGCCGCCGCCGGCGATGTACACCGGCGACGAGGCGGTCTAGCCGGCGAGCCGCTCGCCCACGCGCGCGACCGCAGCCAGCTGCGCCGCCTCGAGCGCCGGGTCGAGCGCGGCCGGCCACGACGACAGGATCGTCACGACCGTCTCGCCGTCGACGGCGATCAGCTGGCCGTGGATGCCGCGCGCCAGCGTGCGGCCGTCGCGGCGCCACCACTGGTTGCGGTAGCCGTCGCCGCCGATGTCGGGAACCGTGCGGCGCGCGAAGGCGACCGCGTCGCCAGCACCGAGCCGCTCGATCCATCTCGCCGGGACGATGCCGCGCCCGCCGCCGGACACGAGGGCGCCGAGCCGCGCGTAGTCGCGCAGCGTCGCGCAGAAGCCGCCGCCGATCGCCGCCGTTCCGGCCGCGTCGACCGTCAGCCCCGCGTCCTGCTCGGCGCCCAGCGGGCCCCACAGCTCGCGGGCGATGAGCTCGGCCAGCGGCGCGCCGCCCGCGCGCTCGGCGACGAGCCCGAGCAGGTCGGTGTTGGGGGTGGCGTAGTGGAAGCGCTCGCCGTGCCGCCAGTCGGCAGGGCCGATCGTCGGCAGGAAGTCGAGGATGGTCCGCGGGGCGCCCGGGACCTCCGGGTGCCACCCGCAGGCGAAGTCGTAGCGCACGAAGGCGGCGTAGTCCTCGACGAAGTCGATCGCCGCCGTCATGTCGAGCAGGTGCTGGACCGTCGCGCCGTCGTAGCCGCTGCCGGCCACCTCCGGGACGCGCTCCGTCACCGGCTCCCCGGTGTCGAGGCCGAGCGCCCCGACCAGCAGGCCGAGCACCGACTTGCCGACCGACTGCGACAGGTGCAGCGAGCGCTCCGTCATCTCGCCGCCGTAGTGCTCGGCCACGAGCCGCCCGCGGTGCACGACGGCCAGCCCGTCGGCATACGCCGTCGCGAGCAGCGGCTCGACGAGGTCGTCGAGGCCGGCCTCCGCTCGCTCGAGCGGCGCGACGGGACCGTCGCCGCGCGCCACGGGGACGGTGTCGACGACCTCGTCGACGTGCACGTACGCCCAGCGGTTCCAGGGGCCGACCTGCCACGCGTTCAGCGGGACCTGCGTCGTCACGCGCGCATCGTCGCAGCATCAACCGCGTGCGGCGCGACCGCCTCCGCGAGCCCGTCGACCCACGCGATCTGCCCGGCATCGAGTTCCGGGACCGGGGGCCAGAGCCCGACGCACTCGCACGCCCACGCGGCGTCCGGATCCGTGACCGCGCCTCCCAGCGGCCGCAGGAACACGTACGAGAGGCTCGCCGCCGGGAGGTTCGCCCGCTCGACGACCGCGTCGAGGCGGGCGTCGGTCAGCTCGCTCACGTACGCGCGCCGCACGTGCTCGCGCGTACCCTCGGGGTGGCTGTCGTCCCACATGCGCTGGAACGCGCGGTACGGGTTGGGCGCGAGAGCGTCGAGCGACGGCCCGAGCTGGCGCAGCGGCGCGATGACGCGCTCGCCGTCCTCGACCGGGCCGAGGTGGCAGACGACGACGTTGCAGACGCCGCCGAGGCCGGCGCCCAGGAGCAGCCCGCCGCCGAGCGCGTCGGGCGCCGTCGCCATGAGGTCCCGGTAGGTCCGCGCGACCTCGACGGCGCGATCGCGCGGGAAGCCGAGGAACCCGCACAGCAGGGTCGGGCCGACGGCGTGGAGCCGCAGGGTGACGACGTCCTCGCCCACCTCGATCAGGCTGGCGCCCGTCGTCCCGAGGCTGCGCTCGAGCCAGCCGCTGCCGTCGCCGAGTGCCGCGTCGGCCACGCTGAGCCGCGACACACGCCCGCCCGTGACCGCGAGCCCGTGCTCCTGCGTCGCCTCGTCGAACTCGGCCCACGTGACGCCGGGCGCGGCCCTCGCCTTCCGCGCCGCGGCGTCGATCTCGATGCCCGTCACAGGTTCGGCAGGTCCTGCACCGCCCGGTAGGCCTCGTTGATGGCGGAGTGGGTGTACGCGAACGCCTCCGAGTCCGAGTTGGCGATCGAGACGTTGCGGTACGGCTGGCGGCCCGCGTACTGGGGCTGCTTCTCGACGGCCCCGTACAGCGACGGGTCGAACGTCGAGGTCAGCTCGTGCGCGTAGCCGTAGCTCCAGCGGTTGATCTTCCAGTCGTTGATGTCGCGCTCCGGGTCGAAGTTGCCGCCCAGCTTGTTGACCGTGCGGTCGATCAGGTCGATCACCGAGTCCTCGAGGTCCTCCCAGCTCATCTCGCGCAGCATCTGCTGCCCGGTCGAGTACGCGAACACCTGCGGGATCGCCTCGGGATGGTTCGGGACCACGGTGAAGGCGAGCGACGCCGGGCTGCTCGGCGGCTGGTTGGGTGTCGGCCCGTAGTACTTGCCGGACGTCGCGTTCGGGCCGAAGCCCGCTCCCGCCGCGACGCTGAAGCTGTCCCAGAACAGGCTCGTGCCGCGCGGGGCCACGCTCGCGACCTTGGCGTCAGCGAACGCCTGCCAGTTGTTGAGCCCGGCGCGGCCGTAGATCAGCGGCACCTTGCGGGCGTAGCAGAGGCCCTCGACCTGCTTCTTCGGGAGGTCCTCGACGACGTGCGCGGTGACGCGGTTCCAGCACGCCATGATCACGTGCTTGCCCCACACGCGCCGGCCCTCCGGCCCGTGCCACCAGTGGCCGTGGTGGCCGTGGTGGCGGTCGCCGGGCACGTGGTTGAGCACGTAATCGACCGGCGAGTACTCGCCCTTGCGCTTGGACGGCCGCACGTTGAAGACGGTCGCGTTGAGCCGGACGCGGACCTTGTTCGACGAGCGGTCGAGCTGGTCGTACCGGCACGTGGTCTTCAGGACGCTGAGCTGGTCGGGCCGCATCGGGCCGTCGCCGACGTTGACGTCCGGGAACGCGTTCGGGATCAGCCGGCTCAGCGCCAGCCGCAGCAGCGAGGCGTTGCCGTCCGGCCAGGCGCGCGTCGGGCCGTTGTCGGCCCGCGAGTCCTGGTAGGGCGTCCTGCCGATCCCCGCGAGTTGGATCTCCTCGGTGTCGCCGAGGCCGACGCCCTCCGGGAAGCCCGGCCGGCCGAGGATCCAGCAGTCGGCGGCCGAGACTGCCTGGCCGCCGGCCCCGAGCAGGCTGCCCGAGCCGCGCCAGTACTCGCCGTGGAACGCCTCGTCGTTGACGCCGACGTGGTTGCGCAGGTACTGCTTGTAGGTGATCGTGGTCAGGTAGGCGCGCTTCTGCTCCTGGGTCAGCGGCGCGCCGGGGGCGTTGGCGAGAAAGTCCTCGTCCGCAGTCTGCACACGCAGGATCGCGTCCCTCGCCGCCTGCGAGTAGGGCGTGCGGCCGAGGAACGCCGTCCACCCGGCGACGGTCGCGGGCTCCATGCCCGCGAACGGGCCGGCGTTCCGGTTCGGGATCACGCGGTCGGTGCCGAACTCGGCCGCCGGGAACAGCAGGTGCTGATAGAGGCCGAGCGAGCCGGGGATGCCGGCCGCGCCGCCGTTCTGCCACTTCGTCGCGTCGGCCACATTGACGCCCGCCCAGGCCAGGAAGTCGACCGCCGGCTGGCCGTACGAGCCCGGGATGCCGCCCGGGGCGTCCCGGTTCCAGCTCCCGATGCTGTCGAGGTTCACCGTGCCGCCGTTGCGCAGGATCGTCACGTCCGCGTTGCCGTTGGCGGCGTTCGGGATGTGCCACTCGTTGCGGTGGGAATGGCCACCGAAGTCGGGCAGCGCGTCGACGAGCAGGATCTTCTTGTTCGGGCCGAAGCGGTCCTGGTACCACTTCGCCGCCGAGATCCCGCTCGCGCCCGACCCGACGATGACGCAGTCGTACTTCTCGCCGGTGTCGCGCACGTGCGCGTGGATGCCGGGGCCGCCCTTGGTCGAGTGCACCTGGCTCGGCCTCGAGGGCGGAGGCCCGTCGATCTTGATCGTGCGCCGGATGACCTGTGACGGGATGCCGTTGTGCGGGTCGCTGAAGCCCGGCGGGTAGTAGCCCGCCGGCAGGCCGGGATCCGACCCGTGGGCCATCGCCTCCGCTCCGGTCAGCCCGGGGAAGGCCGCCGCGGCGGCGAGCCCCGCGGCGCTGACGGCCGCGCCGTCGAGGAAGTCCCGCCGTGTGATGCCGTCCTGCTTCTCACGGCGCTCGCGCTCGTCCCGGTTCCGGGGCCTGCGGTCCTCGCTCATCCCATTCCCTCCGCTCGACGTCGACCCACATCGCTTGCCCCGCTCGGCCGACCACACCATCCCCGGAGAGCGCTGTCAAGGCAGCCGCGCGGCGACCACGTTCGTCGCGCTGACGAACGTCAACTGCGGCTGGGTAGGGAAGCTGGAGTTTCGACCGCGCGGCCTGGCCCACAGCGCGTGCGTGGTCATCGCGCCGTCGGCACTCGGCCGGTGATGCGCGTCCCGTCGCCGGGCTGCGAGTCGATCCGCAGGGTCCCGCCCACCGCCGCCAGCCGGTCGGCGAGGTTCGTCAGGCCCGAGCCGCGCGCCACGCTCGCCGGATCGAACCCGGCGCCGTCGTCCGCGACCGAGAACTCGAGGCTGCCGTTCACCTCGGCCAGGCCGATCGTGACCGAGACGCCCGGGCCGGCGTGCTTGGCCACGTTCTGCAGGCATTCGACGCAGCAGAAGTAGACGGTCGTCTCGACGGGGATCGACTGCCGCGACAGCCCGTTCACGTCGAAGCGGACGGGCATCCCGGACCGGCGCGCGATGGCCGCCAGCGCCGTCCCGACGCCCGCCTGCCCGAGCAGCGGCGGATACAGGCCCTGCGCCAGATCGCGCAGCTCGTGGATCGCCTCGTCGACCTCGGCGCCGAGGCTGTCGAACGCACTCGAGCGGCCGAGCTTCTCCGCCACCAGCGCGAGATGCATCCGCAGCGCGACCAGGCGCTGCTGCGCCCCGTCGTGCAGGTCTCGCTCGATCCGCCGACGCTCGGCGTCGCCGGCCTCCACGATCCGCGCGCGCGAGGCCCGCAGCTCACCCTCCAGCGCACCGCTCTCCACCGCCAGCAACGTCGCCGACGCCGCCACGCGGACGAGCTCCGGGTCCTCCGTCAGCGACTCGTCCACCACCATCGCCGCCACCTCGCGAGCCCCGTGGTCGACCGGTACCCAGGCGCGGCCCGAGCCCCGGGACGGCCGCGCGAGCTCGCGGCCGTCGGACTCGCGGAACCGCTGCGACGCGGGGTCGTAGTACGCCAGTCGCAGCGAGTCGTCGTCCAGCGCGCCGGCGATCGCGTCGCGCCACCCGTCCGGCGTCGCCCGCGCCGTGAGCCGCTCGAGCAACTCGCGCAGGACGCCGGCGGCGAACAGCTCGGCCTGGACCAGAGCGATCAGGAACCCCAGCGGCACCAGGAGCTGTGCGAACGCCGTCGCCCAGTCCAGCGTCTCGAGGAGCCCCGGATCGAGCTCGAGCAGGACGGCCAGATGGGACGCCGCGACCACCGGCAGGAACAGCATGGACGTGACCTTCACCGCCACCAGCGCCCGCCGCCGTGGCCGGGTCGCGGTGCGCAGCCGTCTGACGTACACGACCATCACGCCCACGACGATCGCCACGGTCATGGCGAGGCCCGCCTTCACCGCCACCTCCACGAGCGTGGAATCGGAGCCGACCTGCAGCAGGTTCTCCGGACAGCCGGGCGCGCAGCCGGCGAGCACGCCGCCGGCGATGATCACCGGCGAGAACAGGAAGAGGACGGGAAAGGCGACGAGCAGGGCCACGACCTGGGCGGCGAACAGCCGGCGCGCCGTCAGGGTCTCGAGCCGCCCCGTCGGGAAGGCGAGCAGCAGATACAGCGTGAGCGCGAAGTACAGAGGCTGGGCGAGCCCGGCGGCGTCGAAGGCGGGCGGCCAGTCCGACGACGCCCAGCTGACGACCCACGCCACGACGCCGTAGGCGACGAGCAGCGGCCCGAAGCGGCTCGCCGGCCGCCGCAGCCGCCAGTACAGGCCGATGGCCATCGGCGCGGCGACCAGGTAGCCCCAGTACAGCGCGAAGGCCGCCGGCCAACGGAGGTGGTCGCTCGACAGCGCGAGCCAGACGGTCACGGCCGTCATCGGCGCCATGGCGAGAGCCACGGCGCGCTGCGTGCTCATCGCCATGGTCACTAGCCGGCGGTCCGGCTCTCCTGCGGCGACCGCGCCGGCACGCGGCCGGTGACGCGCGTCCCCGCTCCTGGGCTCGACTCGATGTGCAGCGTCCCACCGACGGCCGCGATGCGGTCCGCGAGGTTCGTGAGTCCCGAGCCCCGCTCCACGGTCGCCGGATCGAAGCCGGCGCCGTCGTCCTCGACGCAGAACTCGACCCCGGCGTCGCTCTCGCCGAGCGTGATCGTCACGGAGGCGCCGGGGCCCGCGTGCTTGGCCGCGTTCTGGAGGCATTCGGCGCAGCAGAAGTAGACGGTGATCTCGACCGGCTCGGCGTGCCTGGACAGGCCGTGCTCGTGCACGCGCACGGGCATCCCGGAGCGCCGGGCGACCGCCATCAGCGCCGTCCCGACACCGGCCTGCGCGAGCAGCTGCGGATAGACCCCGTGCGCCAGGCTCCGGAGCTCGTGGATCGCCTCGTCGACCTCGACGCCCAGCGTCTCGAGCTCCCGCGAGCGGCCGAGCTGCTCGCCGACCAGCGACAGGTGCATGCGCAGCGCGACCAGACGCTGCTGCGCCCCGTCGTGCAGGTCCCGCTCGATTCTCCGCCGCTCGGCATGGCCGGCCTCCACGATGCGCGCGCGTGACGCGCGCAGCTCGCCCTCCAGCGCGCCGTTCTCCACGGCCAGCAGCGTGGCCGACGCGGCGGCGCGCACCAGCTCCGGATCCGCCGTCAACGCCTCGTCGATCACCATCGCCGCGACCGGCTCGCCGTCGCGGTCGACGGCGACCCACGCCTGGTGCGGCTCGAGCTCCGCCGGCGTCAGGCTGTGGCCGGACGGCTCACGGAACGCGCCGGTGGCCGGCTCGCGGTAGGCGAGCTTCAGCGCCGGGTCGTCGAGCGCCGCGGCCACCGAGTCGCGCCACTGCTCGGGCGACGGCTTGGCGGCGAGCCGCTCGAGCAGGACGCGGAGCGCCCTGCCGGCGAAGTGGTCGGCCTGGAGGAGCGCGACGAGGAAGCCCAGCGGCAGGAGGATCCGCGCTCCTACGATCCCCCACGCCATCGTCTGGAGCGTCTGGAGATCGAGCTCCAGGATCCACGCGCTGAAGTTGAAGACGAACCACGCCGGCAGGAACAGGAGCGACGTGACGGCGACCGCGGCGAGCGACCGGCGCTGAGGCCTCGACGCCCGCAGCAGGCGCATGACGTAGAGGGCGAACACAACGGCGGTGAGCGTCAGCGCGATGTAGGTCTCCGCCTTGCCCGCGACTTCGGCGAGCTTCGGATCCGAGCCGATCTGGAGGACGTTCGCCGGGCAGTCCGGAGCGCAGCGCGTCAGCGGTCCGCCGCCGGTGATGACCGGCGAGAGAAGTGCCCACGGCAGGAAGGTGACGAGGGCGCCGATCCCCAGGCCCCACATCGGCCAGCGCGCCGCGGGAGGCTCGATCCGCCCCATTGGGAACGCCAGGAACAGGTAGATCGTGAGCAGCCAGGCCGGCGCCTCGGCGAGCACGCCGAGATTGAAGAGGAGCGGCCAGTCGGAGCCCTGCCACGACATGATCCAGATCAGGACCCCGAACACCACGAGCAGCGGCCCGAACCGGCTCGCCGGCCGTCGGTTGCACCACACGAGGCCGACCGCCAGCGTGGTGGCGGTCAGGTAGCTCCAGTACAGGCCGGCGGCGACCGGCCGCGCGAGGTGATCGCCGGTGAGAGCGAGCGCCAACGTCACGGCGACCATCGGCACGATCGCGATGGCGACGACCCGCTGGGCGGCCGCCGGCACGCGGGCGCCGACGAGCTCCGCCGTGCCTGCACGACTCGAGAAGCTCAGGACCTGCATCTGCGGCACGGGGCCGGTCACCGCAGTTGCCACGGGGGGCACTCTAACTGTCAGCAACACGACAGCAAAGGGCGGCACGCGGGCAGCCGGTACAGTCGCCGCATGAGCGTGCGCGTCGTCGTGGCCGACGACAACCTGATCACGCGTGAGGGCATCGTCCAGCTGCTCGAGCCCGAGTTCGACGTCGTCGCCGCCTGCGGTGACTTCCCGGAGGTCCTCGACGCGGTCGAGCGGGAGAGTCCCGACGTGGTGCTGACAGACATCCGGATGCCGCCCTCGCACTCGGACGAGGGCATCCGGGTGGCCAACCGGCTCCGCGAGACGCATCCCGACGTCGGCGTGATCGTGCTCAGCCAGTACGACGAGCCCCTCTACGCCCTCTCGCTGCTCGAAGCGGGCTCCGACCGCCGCGGCTACCTGCTCAAGGACCGGGTCCACGATCGGGCCGAGCTGCGCGACGCGGTCCACACGGTCGTGCGCGGCGGCGCCGTGATCGACCCGAGCATGGTCGACGCCCTCGTGCAGGGCAAGGTGGCGATCGAGCGCTCGGCGCTGGCCGACCTGTCGCCTCGCGAGCGGCAGGTCCTGGCCGAGATCGCGCAAGGCAAGAGCAACGCGGCGATCGCCGAGTCGCTCGTGCTCACCAAGCGCGCCGTCGAGAAGCACATCAACGCGATCTTCCTCAAGCTCGGGCTCGCGTTCGCGGACGACGTCAGCAAGCGCGTCAAGGCCGCGCTCATGTTCCTGTCGGAATCCGAGCTGGCGCCGCCAGCGACGACCCCCGACAGCTGACGCGTGCGGGCACCCCCGCGCTGAACACAGGCGGGTGCCATTGCCCGCGCGTGGGAGCCGTGGCAGGTTCAGACAACGCCATGACTCCGACGCCCCGTCGCTCCGTGCGCGTGCTGACCGTCGACGATCAGGCGGTGTTCCGCGCGGCGGCCCGCGACGTGATCGACGCCACGCCCGGCTTCGATGCGGTCGCCGAGGCGGCGTCGGGCGCCGAGGCGCTGGCCATGACGGAGTCGCTGCGGCCCGACCTGATCCTCATGGACGTCCGGATGCCGGAGATGGACGGCATCGAGACGACGCGGCGCCTGCGCGATGCCGGCTCCGACTCGCCGGTGGTGCTGATCTCGTTCGAGGACCCCGACGACATCGGCGCCGTCGCGCACAGTTGTGGCGCCGTCGGCACGCTGCGCAAGCAGGACTTCTGCCCGGGCGCCCTGCGGCGCCTCTGGGCCGGACTCACCTGATCGGGATGAGGCGGCGCGTCGCCGCGCCGATGAGCATGCCGGCGCATGGCAACGCGCGGATCAGGCTCCGAGGGGGTCTCGCCGGGACGGGCGATCGAGCTCGTGATCATCGGCTCGCTGCTCTTCTGGCCGCGGCTCTTCATCCTCGGCTTCGCGATCTTCAGCTGGGACCTGCTCATCGACGCCTTCTCGGGCTGGGTGGTCTGGGTGCTCGGCTTCTTCCTGCTGCCCTGGACCACGATCACCTACATGATGATGTGGGGCATCTACTCCGACCGGGTCTACGGCGCCGAGTGGGTGTTCGTCGGCTTCGCGTTGCTGCTGGACCTGTTCACCTGGTGGTCGACGCTGCGCAAGTAGCGTCTGAGCGCGGGACGGCGTCCTCGGCGGCGTAGCTCTCGAGCAGCTGCTGCTCGGCGTCCCTGCGCGGGAAGAGGAAGAAGACGAGCACCGCCCCGAGCAGCACCGCGACGAGGCCGGCGGTGTACGCCCAGTCGGCTCCGTCGAGGAACGATTGCTTGGCCGCCGCCGTGATCTGACTCGCGTTCTGCGGGTACTGCTGCGCGATCGCCTCCGCGCCGGCGAACGACTTCGTGAGCTGGTTCTGGACGCTCTCGTTCACCTGGTCGTTCGAGGCGGTGATCGCCGCCGCGGCGGCCGCGGCGTACCCGGCGGTGAGCAGCGCGCCGAAGATCGACTGCATGATCGCGCCGCCGAGGTCACGCTGCAGGTCGGCGGTGCCCGACGCCATCCCCGCGCGCCGTACGGGCACCGAGCCGGTCAGCGAATGCGACGCCGGCGTGCCGGCGAACCCTACGCCGATCCCGATGAACGCATACGCGAGCCCGATCTCCCAGTACGCGCTGCCCTCCTGCCACAGCAGCAACATCCAGCCGAACGCGAGCAGCAGCGACACGTACCCGCACAGCAGCGTGAAGCGGGCGCCCCGGGCCTCGACCAGCTTGGCCGAGCGCGGAGCGACGAGCACCATGAACACGATCGCCGGCAGGAACGCCGCGCCGGCGCCGAGAGTCGAGTACGACAGCACGTTCTGGAGGTACTGCTGGCTGATGAACGCTGCGCCCATCAGCGAGCCGAACACGATGATCCCCGCGACCGCCGCGACCCAGAAGACCCGGCGGGCGGCGACGTGCAGGTCGTAGAGCGGGTTGCCAGCGCGGCGCTGGCGGAGGAGGAAGGCAATCAGCGCGACGACGGTGATCCCCGCCAGCACGAGCGCCAGATCCCCCTTGCCGGGCACCGGGGCGAAGTTGATCGCCAGGATCAGCGCCGCGACGAGGAGGATCGAGAGGACACCGCCGAAGTTGTCCACCGGCTCCGTCGACTCGTTGACGTGGGCGGGCACGAGGCGCGCCGCCATCGGGAACGCCACCACCACCAGCGGGAGCGTGATGATGAACACCGAGCCCCAGTCGAACTGCTCGAGCAGGCCGCCGGCGATGAGGGGCCCGAGCGACGCGATCGCGCCGCCGAGCGCGGACCACAGAGCGATCGCCTTCGTCCTGCCCGGCCCCGACCACAGCGCGGTGATCAGCGCGAGCGTCGTGGGATAGGCCATCCCCGCCGACACGCCGCCGAGCACCCGCGCCCCGAAGAGCACGACGTCACTCGGCGCGAGGGCGGCCAGCAGACACGCGGGAACCGAAAGCGCGAGGCCCAGCAGCAGCATCATCTTGCGCCCGTAGCGGTCGCCGAGCGCGCCCAGGTAGAGGACGGTGCCCGCCAGGCCGAGCGAGTAGCCGACCGCGATCAGGTCGAGCATCGTCTGCGACGAGTCGAAGTGCCGGCCGATGTCGGGCAGCGCGACGTTGGCGACCGAGAGGTTCAGGTTGGCGACGCCGGCGACGAGGATCAGCGCGACGAGCACCAGCCCGGCGCGGGGCGGAGCGGCCTGGGTCATGGCGTCAGCCTCACCGGCGGCCTAGGGCGTCGCATCATCCGATCGGCATGAGGCGGAGCCGGCGCCCGGCACGCAGGATGCGGGCATGCGGAAGCTCAGACCCACGCGCCGCCGGGTGCGCGAGCAGGGCGGCAACGGCGAGACCGAGTTCGTCGAGCTCGAGCCCGGCGAGCTCGCGGGGATCTTCGCGGCGCCCAGCTGGCTGCGCGACCTCGGCGTGATGTCGTGGCTGCTGGTCGGCGTCGCCGCGCTGCTGGTAGCCATGGTGTGGCTGCTCTCGCTCACGCAGACGATCGTCGTCCCCGTGGTCACGGCCGCTCTCCTCGCCTCGGTGCTTGCGCCGCTCGTCGCGTGGCTCAAGCGTCACCGGGTGCCGCGCGGGGCGGGTGCCGGGATCGTCCTGCTGCTGATCGTGGCGGCCGGCGGGGCGCTCGCCCTGCTGGTCCTCAGCGGCATCTCGGGACAGTCGGGTGAGATCAA
This sequence comes from uncultured Solirubrobacteraceae bacterium, assembly GCA_963835525.1. Taxonomy (GTDB): domain Bacteria; phylum Actinomycetota; class Thermoleophilia; order Solirubrobacterales; family Solirubrobacteraceae; genus DASSUW01. The sequence goes on along the minus strand of CAWIFM010000001.1, from coordinate 639,763 downwards.
CTCCCAGCTTCAGAGTGCGGCGAACAAGCTCGAGAGCACCCTCAAGGATCTCGGCGTGAGCTCGCAGACCGCGGCGAACGCCAAGAGCGACGCAAGCGGCTCGATCGGCAGCGCGTTCCAGTTCCTGATCACCGGCCTCGGCAAGGGCATCGAGGAACTGGCCTCGCTCGCGATCTTCCTCTCCTTCACCGTGCTCAGCCTGTTCTTCCTGCTCAAGGACGGACCGCAGATCAGAAGCTGGCTCGAGCGTCACCTCGGCGTCCCGCGGCCGGTCGCCCGCACGGTCAGCAAGCGCACGATCGGCTCGATGCGGGGCTACTTCGCCGGCGTGACGGCGGTCGCCGCCTTCAACGGCATCGTCATCGGGCTCGGCGCCCTCGTGCTGGGCGTTCCGCTCGCCGGCTCGATCGCCGTCGTGAACTTCGTCGCGGCGTACATCCCCTACATCGGGGCGTGGACGGCGGGCGCCTTTACGGTCCTGCTGGCGCTCGGCGCCGAGGGCACGTCGACGGCGATCACCATGGGCGTCGTCGTGCTGCTCGCCAACGGGGCGCTGCAGCAGCTGATCCAGCCGATCGCGTACGGCGCCGCGCTGGGGATCCACCCGCTCGCCGTCCTGATCGTGACGATCGCGGGCGGCGCCCTCTTCGGGACGATCGGGCTGATCGTCGCCGCGCCCCTGACGTCGGCGGCCGTGAAGATCTCCGCCGACCTCGCGCGCGCCCGCACGGAGGCTGAGGCCGAGACCGCGGCGGCGGCGGCGGCGCCGTCTCCCGCGGCCGCCCCGGCTGAGGCCGGCTAGCCGATGGGAGGGCGGATCTCCTCCCCACCCAGTCGCCTGCGGAACACGTAGTAGGTCCAGCCCTGGTAGAGCAGCACGAGCGGGGTGCAGATCGCGGCGACGACCGTTATGACCTGGAGCGCGTAGTGCCCGGCCGCGGCGTTGGCGATCGTGAGGCTGTTGTCGAAGACCGGGTGCGAGACGAGCACGCGCGGATACAAGCCGGTGAAGATCGTCGCGACGAAGCCGACCGCGCCGGCGCCCGTCGCCGCGAACGCCCAGCCCTCGCGGCGCGCGCGTATGAGCAGCGCGGCCAGGAGCAGCGCGAGCGCGGTCAGCGCCGCGGGAACGGCCGTCGGGAGGATGCCCCGGCTGTTGCGATCGTGGGCGACGACGACGGTCCAGGCGACGATCGCGATGCCGAGGATCGCGGCGGGCACCGACAGGCGCCTGCCCGTCGCGGCCGCCCGATCGCGGAAGTCTCCGGACATCCGCAGCGTCAGGTACGTCGCTCCGTGGGCCGCGAAGATGGCCACCACCGCGAGTCCCGCGAGGACCGTGTAGGGGCTGAACAGGTCGAGGAAGTCGCCGGTGTAGACGTGCGAGGAGTCCAGGGGCAGACCGTGGACGAGGTTCGCCAGCGCCACTCCCCAGATGAACGCGGCGCCGGCGCTTCCAATCGTGTTCGCCCACAGCCAGCCGGCCCGCCAGCGCCGGGAGTCGTGCTTCCCGCGCCACTCGAACGAGACGACGCGCACGATCAGCAGTACGAGGATCAGCAGCAGCGCGATGTAGAAGCCGGAGAACATCGTCGCGTACCAGGCCGGGAAGGCGGCGAATGTCGCGCCGGCTGCGACCACCAGCCACACCTCGTTGCCGTCCCACACCGGTCCGATCGATTCGAACATCAGGCCGCGCTCGCGCTCATCGCGGGGGAGGGCCGGGAGCAGCATCCCGACCCCGAAGTCGAACCCCTCGAGCAGGAAGTAGCCGCCCCAGAGGACAGCGATCAGGACGAACCAGAACTCCTCGAGCCCCATCTCATCCCGCTCCGGTTGCCGGCGCCGAATCCCGCGCGCCCACGAGGCCGCCCAGCCCGTCGCCGTCGCCCATCTGCGGCGGATCGACGCTCGCGTAGCGACGCATCAGGACGAAGTCGACGATCCCGAGCGTGATGTAGAGCAGCCCGAACACGCTCAGGCTCGTCGCGACCGTGGCGGAGCTGATGTTCGGCGAGACGGCGTCGGCCGTCTTCAGCAGGTCCTGGACGATCCACGGCTGGCGGCCCATCTCGGTCAGGATCCAGCCGGCGGTCGCGGCGAAGTACGGGAAGGCGATCGCCACGATCGCGGTCCGCTGGAACCAGCGCGCCTTGTCGAGCTTCTGCTTGCGGTACAGCCACGCCCCGACGGCGGCGATCAGGAACATCGCCACCCCGAGCATCGCCATCACCCGCATCGACCAGTACATGAGCTGGACGCGCGGCATGTAGTTGTCGGGACCGAACTGCTGCTCCTGCTTGGCCTGGAGCTGGTTGAGCCCCTCGACCTTGCCGTCGAACGAGCCGGTCGCCATCCACGACAGCAGCCGCGGGATCGTGATCGAGACGCTCGGGTCCGGGTCCTGCGCCGTGAACCCCCCGATCTGGAACACCGAGAAGCCGCACGGCTGGCAGGTCTCCCACTGCGCCTCCGAGGCGGCGATCTTCATCCCCTGCGCGCTCGTCACCGCCTCCCCGAAGCGGTTGCCGACCGACAGCTGGATGAGGGTCGCCGGCACCGCGACGATCAGCGCCAGCTTCGCGGCCCGGCGGAACAGCTCGACGTTGCGGCCGCGCAGGAAGTGCCAGCACGAGACGCCGAGCATGACCATCGAGCCGAAGATCAACCCGGCGAGGATCGTGTGCAGCCACGCGGTCAGCGCGAAGGGGTTCGAGAGCAGCGCTCCGATGCTCGTGAGCTGCGCCTCGCCGTCCACGATCTCGTAGCCGACCGGGCGCTGCATCCACGAGTTGGCGACCAGGATGAAGTACGCCGACCCCCACGTGCCCAGCGCGACGACCCAGATCGTCGCGAGGTGCAGCCGCGCCGGCAGCTGGTTCCAGCCGAAGATCCACAGCCCGAGGAAGGTCGCCTCGAGCATGAACGCGGCCAGGCCCTCGATCGCCAGGGGTGCGCCGAACACCCCGCCGACGAAGTTCGAGTACACCGACCAGCTCATCCCGAACTGGAACTCCTGCACCAGGCCGGTCGCCACCCCGATCGCGAAGTTGATCAGCAGCAGCGTCCCGAAGAACCGGGTCAGCCGCAGCCACGCCTCGTTCCCCGTGCGGTGCCAGATCGTCTGCATGACCGCGACGAGCGGGGCGAGCCCCAGCGTCAGCGGGACGAACAGGAAGTGGTAGATCGACGTCGCCGCGAACTGCAGGCGAGCCAGATCGACGGTGGTCGAGGCGAGCGTGCTCACACGACCGCCGACTCGGAGACGCGGTCGTCCTCCCAGTCGATGCGGGCGGCGTCCGAGCGATCGAGCACCATCGGGCCGCGCGTGCTGGAGAACGCGTCCCAGCCCCAGTCGAGGAAGCCCTCGACGCGGTTGCGCACGCCGGTCATCAGCGACGCGTGGACGCCGAGCCAGGCGGCGTGGGCGATCGCGCCGTGCAGCTCGTGGCGGTGCGCGCCGACCTCGGCGATCGCGGCGCCCTTGCCGATCATGGCCATGATGCCCTTGTCGTGGTAGTGGAACGGCTTGCGTGGCTTGCCGGCCAGGTCGGCGAGCAGGTTGTCGGCCGCCCAGTTGCCGCTCTGCTGCGCCACGGAGCCGAGCTGGGGCAGGTAGCGGTCGTCCGGGCCTGGGATGTTGGCGACATCGCCGATGGCATATACGCCCGGCGGACCGTCGACGGTGAGATCCGGCAGGACGTTCACGCGCCCGCCGGCGCCCTGCGCGAGGCCGATCGAGGCCGACTTGATGCCGCCTCCCCAGACCACGCACCGGGTCGGGATCGTCGTGCCGTCGGACAGCGTGGCGTGACCCGCGCCGATCTCGGTGACCTTGACTCCGAGGTGCAGGTCGACGCCCTTGCGCTGCAGCACCTTGGCCACATAGTCGTGAGCCGTCTCCGAAAACGCGGCGAGCAGGACGTGGCCGGCGTCGACGAGGTGGACGCGGGCCGCCGAGACCGCGAGGTCGTGGTACTCCACGCTCATCGTGTCCCGGATCATGTCCCCGAGCGCCCCGGCCGTCTCGACGCCGGTCGGGCCGCCGCCGATCACGACGAAGTTCAGCGCGCCCTGGTCGAGCAGCGAGGGGTCGCGGTCAGCGTCCTCGAACACGCCGAGGATGCGCGAGCGCAGGCGGGTGGCGTCGTCGTAGCTGTAGAGCGGGAAGGCGTGCTCCTCGGCGCCCGGCGTTCGGAAGAAGTTCGGGACCGAGCCGGTGGCCACCACGAGGGCGTCGCCCGTCAGCGGCTCGCCCTCGGTCATCGTCACCGTTCGCGCGGCGGGGTCGACGGACGCCACGTCGGCGAGCTTGACGTCGACGTTCGGCTTGTCGCGGAACAGCTTGCGCATCTGGAACGCGATGTCGCTCGGAGCGAGCTGGGCGGTCGCGACCTGGTAGAGCAGCGGCTGGAACTGGTGGTAGTTGTGGTGGTCGACCAGCGTCACGCGAACGTGCTCGTGATCCGCCAGGCGCCGCGCGCACGCCAGGCCCGCCATGCCCGCGCCCAGGACCACGACGTGGCTCTGCCCGTTCGCGGTGCTCATGCGATCGCCGCCTTGCGGACCGTGGCCCCGAGCCGCTCGCCGATCCGGTCGCCGACGCGTAGCGCGTTGGCCATCGCCGTCAGCGCCGGGTTGACCGCGCCGATGCTCGGGAAAAAGCTCGTGTCGACGACGTAGAGGTTGTCCACCTCGTGGGCGCGGCAGTCGACGTCGAGCACCGACGTGGCGGGGTCGGAGCCGAATCGGCACGTGCCGGCCTGGTGCGCGCAGCCCGCGACGGGGATCGCGTTCTTGAGGTAGGCGTGGCGCGGGATCAGGTGGCCGTGCTCGAGACCGAGATGGCCGAGGATCGACCGCAGCTGCTCGTACAGCTTCTTCGCGGGCACCTCGTTGCTGGGCTTGTACGCGAGGGCGATGCTCCCGTCGCCGCGCAGCGTGACGCGGTTGTCCGGCCGGGGCAGGTCCTCGGTCGAGAGCCAGAAGTCGATCGCGTGGCGGGCCACCTGGTCGAGCGACCATGTCGGGGCGAGCTTTGTCTGGAGCGGCTTCTCGCCGCGGTACATCGGCGCCGTCGACTTGCCGACCATCTGGATGTTGCCGAGCGGGTAGTCGACCTCGGGGCCGCGGAAGTAGAAGTCGTTGAGCCCGAGCGTCTTCTGGAACACCGTCGGGTTCTCGTCCTTCGACAACGCCAGGACGGCCTGGCTGTTGTGGAACATGTAGTTGCGCCCGACCTGGCCGGACCCGTTGGCGAGGCCGTCCGACGCGAGCAGCAGGGCGGCCGAGTTGGCCGCGCCGCAGGAGACGACGACGAGATCGCCCCGGAACGTCTCGCCGTCCTCGACCACCACGCCCGTCACCGTCTTGCCCGCGGCGTCGGTCTCGAGCCGGACCGCCCGGGCGCCGGTGATCAGCGTCACGTTCGGGTACTCGAGCGCGGGCCGCACGCCGAGCACCTCGGCGTCCGATTTGGCGTGCACGAGGCAGGGGAACCCATCGCACGTCGCGCAGCGCACGCACGTGCTGAACGGCGGGTTCGCGTCGTCGCGCATGACGCCGCACGGCGCGTGGAACGGCTGGAAGCCCGCCGTCTCCAGGTCGTCCGAGAGCTGCTGGATCCGCGGCTCGTGCACCAGTGCCGGGAACGGGTACGCCGCGCTCGCCGGCGGCTCGGTCGGATCCTCGCCGCGCGCGCCGTGCACGCGGTACATCTGCTCGGCCTCGGTGTAGTACGGCTCCATCTCGTCGTAGCCGACGGGCCACGCGGGCGAGACGCCGTCGTGGTGGGCCAGCTCGCCGAAGTCCTCGGCCCGCAGGCGGTAGAGCGCGGCGCCGTAGAGCTTCGTCGCGCCGCCCACGAAGTAGTGCACCTGCGGCTGGAACGGCTTGCCCTCGCCGTCGTACCACGTGTCCGGCGACACGTAGCGGTTGTCGACGAAGACGTCGCTCGCCGACCAGTTCTCCGGCTCGCGCGGCAGCCAGTCGCCGCGCTCGAGCAGCAGGATCTTCTTGCCGGTCGTGGCGAGCCGGTGCGCGAGCGTGCCGCCGCCCGCGCCGCTGCCGATGATGATCACGTCGTAGTCGCTCATGAACCCACCTCGTCGAGCCGCTCGGTGACGATGATCCGGGCCGCGGCCTCGATCAGCGCCAGGTGCGAGAAGGCCTGCGGGAAGTTGCCGAGATGCCGGCCCGTCCCGGCGTCGAACTCCTCGGCATAGAGGCTGAGCGGCGAGGCCACCCGCAGGAGCCGCTCCATCAGGTCGCGCGCGCGCTGCAGCTCGCCGACGACCGCGAGCGCCGAGACGAGCCAGAACGAGCAGATCAGGAACGTGCCCTCCTTGCCCGACAGGCCGTCGTCGGTCTCGTCGGTCTTGTAGCGCAGGACGAAGCCGTCCTCGGTCAGCTCGTCCTGGATCGCGAGCACGCTCGCGCGCAGCCGCTCGTCGTCGGGCTCGAGGAACCCGAACAGCGCCGCGATCAGAGTCGACGCGTCGAGCGCGTCGGTCGCGTAGTGCTGGCGCAGGACGCCGCGCGCGTCGACGCCGTGCTCGAGGATGTCGTCGCGGATCTCCTCCGCGGTCGCCGCCCACTGCGCCTCCAGCTCCGGGTCGCCGCGGATCCCCGCGAGCTTGGCGGCGCGGTCGAGCGCCACCCAGCACATCAGCTTGGAGGACACGTAGTGCTGCGGCTCGCCGCGCGCCTCCCAGATGCCCTGGTCGGGCTCGCGCCAGACGCGGCTCGCGCACTCGGCCTGGGTCTGCACGATCGGCCACAACCGCCGCGGCAGCCGCTGGCTGCGCCGCGTGTGCATCAACACGGAGTCGAGCACGGCGCCGAACACGTCGTTCTGGCGCTGGTCGAACGCGCCGTTGCCGATCCGCACCGGCCGCGCGCCGGCGTAGCCGGAGAGATCGTCGCGGGTGGACTCGGTCAGGTCCCGCCGGCCGTCGATCCCGTACATGATCTGCAGCGCGCCGTCGTCGTTCGGCTCGATGTCGGCGATGAACTGCATGAACTCGTCGGCTTCCCAGTCCAGGTTGAGCCAGTGCAGCGCCTGGAGGGTGAAGGTGGAGTCGCGCATCCACGTGTAGCGGTAGTCCCAGTTGCGCTCGCCGCCCGGGGTCTCGGGGAGCGACGTAGTGAGCGCGGCGACCGTCGCGCCCGTCGGCATGTAGGTCAGCCCCTTGATCGCGAGCGCCGAGCGCTGGATCGGGTCGCGCCAGCGGTGGTCGGGGAACCGCGCGCGGCCGAGCCATGAGCGCCAGAAGTGCACCGTCGCCGCGATCTGCGCGCCGGCTTCGGCGGCGTCGGCCGGCGCTTCGAGCCCTTCGGCCCACGACAGCGCGCAGTACAGCTCCTCGCCCTCGCTGATGACGTGCCGGGCGCGGACGCGATTGCCCTCGACGCCGACCGCCATGTCGGTCCGAAGCCGGATCGTCTGGCCGGCGCCCGTGGCGTCCGCCGTGTGCAGGTCGTCGCTCAGCGTCCACTCGGCCAGCGTGCGGCCGTAGTCGAACGCCGGATCGCACACCAGCTCGACCTCGACCTCGCCCCCGAGGCCGCGCACCGTGCGGACGAGCATGTGCTCGGCGTCGTCGTCGGCCGGCGGCCGCGTGTGCGGCGTGATCGTGTCCGCGCGCCGGCGCGGGCCCATGATGAGGGCGTCGCGGACCTCGATCCACCCCGCGGGGGTCTTCCAGGTGGTCACCAGCACGTTCGTGCCGGGGTCGTACTGGCGCGCCGTCGGCACGTTGATGCCGAACGGCCCGACGCGGAACACGCCGGCCCCGCGGTCGAGCAGCGTGCCGAACACGCTCGGCGAGTCGAAGCGCGGCACGCACAGCCAGTCGATCCCGCCGTCGGGCGCGACCAGGGCGCCGGTGTGGCAGTCCGACAGGAACGCGTAGTCGGCGATCGGCGTGAACGGCGACGGCGCGGCGGCGCTCTGCGTGAGCGGCTTGGCTCCGTTGGCGACCTGGCTGCTCATCCCGGCACCCAGGGCTCGTGCCAGCGCCCGTGGCCGGCGATCAGCTCGTCGGCGGCCGGCGGCCCCCAGCTCCCCTTCGCGTACGGGTGCACGCGCGGTGGCGAGTCCAGCAGCGGCTGCAGGACGCGCCAGGTCTCCTCGACGCCGTCCTGGCGCGTAAAGCGCGCGCTGTCGCCCCGCATGGCGGCGTGCAGCAGCACCTCGTACGGCGCCGGCTCGTCGGCGGCGGCCCCGGGGAACTCGACGTCCATCGGCATCTGCTCGGGCTCGACCTCCTCGCCGCGCTGCGCCTCGACGAGCATGCGGATGCCGGTCGAGGGATCGAGCCGGATGATGAGCTGGTCGGGCTCCGGCCGCCGGCCCTGCGCCGCGAAGCCGAGCCGCGGCGGGTGGCGGAACACGAGCCGCAGCTCGGTCTGGGTGACCGGCAGGCATTTGCCGGTGCGGATGAAGAACGGCACGCCGGACCAGCGCCAGTTGTCGATGTCCAGCCGCAGCGCCGCGTAGGTCTCGGTCTCCGAGTCGGGCGCGACGCCGTCGATCTGCCGGTACCCGACGTGCTGCCCGCGCACGTAGCGCGCCGGGTCGGCCGGCGGCATGGCGCGGAACACGTTGCACAGCGAGTCCTTGAGGATCGCCGGCCCGCCGCCGGCCGGCGGCTCCATGGCAGCCGCGCCGACGACCTGCATGAGGTGGTTGACCACGACGTCGCGGATCGCCCCGACGGGGTCGTAGAAGTGGCCGCGGTCGTCGACGCCGAAGTCCTCGGCCATCGTGATCTGGACCGACGACACGTAGCTGCGGTTCCAGATCGGCTCGAAGGTCGTGTTCGCGAACCGCAGGTAGAGGATCTCGGCCAGGCCCATCTTCCCGAGGAAGTGGTCGATCCGGTACAGCTGCGACTCGTCGATGTGCTCGTGGATCTGCTCGTTGAGGGCCCGCGCGGAGTCCAAATCGTGCCCGAACGGCTTCTCGACCACGACGCGCGCGTTCTTCGTCAGCCCCGCGCCGGCGAGGCCGGCGACCACGGTCCCGAACAGGAACGGCGGGATCTCGAGGTAGAAGACGGGCGAGCGGGCGCCTCCGATCGCGGACGCGAGCCGCTTGAACGTGTCCGGGTCGCCGAAGTCGCCCTGGAGATAGGTGAGCCGGGAGGCGAAGCGCTCGAACACCGCATCGTCGACCGGCCCGGCGGCGGCGATCGCCGCGTGGGCGTGCTCGCGCAGGTCGTCCGCCGTCCAGTCGTCGACGGCCACGCCGACGATCGGGCAGTCGAGCACGCCGCGCTGCTCGAGGCGGTAGAGCGACCGGAAGGTCATGACCTTCGCGAGGTCGCCGGTGATCCCGAAGGCGACGAACACGTCGGCCGGCTGAGGCTGGTCGACGGAGTACGGCGCCGCTGCGGCATGGGTTGTCGTGGCCATGTCCGTACCGAACTCCACGGGCGGCTCGCAGCCATCACCCAATGCGGATGAGATTCTCCGCGCGGCACACCGGAGACTGCGCGCATGGCCGCGGACCTCGTCGAGATCGCCGCCCCGGAGGACGACCTGACGGCGCGCTTCGCCACCCACGCCGGGATGGTCGGCTGCTCGCTGCGCCACCGCGGCGAGGAGCTGCTGGGGATCGGCGGAGGCCTTCCCGCCTACCTCGACCACGGCGCCGTGTTCGGGATCCCGCTGCTGTACCCGTGGGCGAACCGGCTCGGCGGCTGGAGCTACGACGTCAGCGGGCGGCGCGTCGAGCTCGACCGCGACTCGCCGCTGCTGCACGGCGACGAGCACTGCCTTCCGATCCATGGTGCGCTCGCGGCCGCCTCCGACTGGCGGCTGACCGACAGCGGGCCCGCCCGGCTGACCGCCGAGCTGGACTTCGCCGCCCATCCCGAGCTCCTGGCCGTCTTCCCGTTCCCGCACCGGCTCGAGCTGTCCATGCGGCTCGAGCACGGAGCGCTGACCGTGGAGACGACCGTGACGGCCGGCGAAGACGGCGCGGTGCCGCTGTCGTTCGGCTTCCACCCCTACCTGGCGCCGCCCGGCGCGGCGCGCGAGGACTGGTGGGTCGAGCTGCCGGCCCGGACGGCGCTCGAGCTCGATCCGCTCAGCCTGCCGACCGGCGCCGCCCGCGAGCTCGACGCCGAGGCGTTCGCGCTCGGAGGGCGCACCTTCGACGACCTGTTCGCGGTGGCGCCGGGCTCGTCGTTCTCGGTCGCCGGCGGCGGCCGGCGCCTGACGGTCGAGCTGGTCTCGTCCTACCGCTACGCGCAGATCTACGCGCCGCCGGACCAGCCCGTCATCTGCTTCGAGCCGATGATGGCGCCGGTCGACGCGCTGCGGAGCCACGACGGGCTCCGTAGCGTGCCACCGGGAGAGAGCGCGAGCGCGACCTTCACGCTGCGCGTCGACGAATGATCGTGAACGTCATCGACATCCGGGAGACTCGCGGTCTGTGGCAGCCTTCCTCGCGCTCGTAGCAGCGATCCTGTTCGCACTTGCGGCCGCGCTGCAGCAGCGCGGGCAGTTCGCCCTCGCACGGCGAGGCATCGCGGTCGAGGGCGTGGGCGGGCTCGTGCGGCAGCTCGCGGTTCCGATCTGGCTGCTCGGGACCGGCGTCCTGCTGCTCGGATACGCGGCGCAGGGGGCCGCGCTGGATCGCGGCAGGCTGGTCGTCGTCCAGCCGCTGCTCGTCACGACGATCGTCTGGGCGCTGCCGCTCGGGTACTGGCTGACCGCCCAGACCGTCGTGCGGCGGCAGGTGCTCGGCGCGGGAGTCGTCGTCATCGGGCTTGCGCTGTTCGTGCTCGTCGGCGATCCCGACGCAGGCGTGGACAACGCGTCGACGGAGAGCCTGCTGCTGGCGGTCCTCGTCGTGAGCGCTGTGGTGGCGGTACTGCTCGTGTGGCTGCGCGCGAAGACCTCTGCCGCACTTCGCGCCGCGGTTCTCGGCGTATGCGCAGGCCTGGTCTTCGGCCTCTCGGCGGGCTTCGCGAAGCCGGTCCTCAACGACCTCCACGTCAGCGTCGGTGAGGCGGCGGGCGACTGGCGCACGTGGGCCCTGCTCGGCTTCGGGTTCGCCGGCTTCGTGATACAGCAGCTGTCGCTCGCGACGGGACAGCTCGCGCCGGCGATGGCAGCGGTCTCGGTCACGAACCCGGCGGTCAGCGTGCTGCTCGGGATCGTGCTCTACGAGGAGCGGCTCACGCGCCCCGTCTGGCACGTCGCGGTCGCGTTCGCGGCGCTTCTGGCCGCGCTCGGAGGCGCGGTTCTGATCACGCTCGCAAACCGTGAGACCGAGATGCCGGACGCCGCCGCCGCTGGTCACGGGGCGGCTGGGGACGCGGCGTCTGCATGACGATCGAGGTCGTTCTGCTGGCGCTGGCCAGCACGGTCCGCCCGACAAGCCTCGCGGCCGTCTACGCGCTGGTCGGCAGCGAATCCCCGCGGCGGCTGATGATCGTCTACATCAGCGCGGGACTCACGTTCACGATCGCCTTCGGCCTGCTCGTTATCTGGGCGTTCAACGGGGTCGACATCAACTCGGGCCGCGACGAGACGAAGGGCATCGCAGAGATCGTCGGCGGCATCGTCGCCTTGACCTTCGCCGTTCTGGTGCTCACCGGGCGCGTCGGCGGGCCGCACGCCGACGACGCGCCCGACGCCCCGCGCCGCTGGACGACACTGCTCGAGCGCCGGCTCAGCGCAGACACTGCGGCGCTCGCCGGCCCGGCGACGCACATACCCGGGCTCTTCTACCTGATCGCGCTGAACGTGATCGCGGCCCACCAGCCGAGCATCCCCGACGGCCTCGCCGAGGTGCTTGTCTACAACGTGGTCTGGTTCGCGCTGCCGATCGCCGCGCTCGCGATCTGCGTGATCGACCCGCCCGCGGCCCGAGGTGCCGTCGACCGACTTCGGACCTGGGCGCTCAGACACACGCGCACGCTGCTGCTCACGGTGTCGCTCGTCGCGGGTGCCGGCCTCGTGATCCGCGGCCTCATGACGATCTGATTGCGAACGAGAGGACACCTGCGGCGGGACGGCGCGCCGGTCAGGTGCCGAGGACGTTCACGGCGCGGGACACGACGAGGATCACGACGGCGTAGGAGATCAGCGACTCCACGGCCATGAGACCCTTGGCGCGGCGCGTCAGGGGCATCGTGTCGGTCGGGCTCACGGCGATCGCATTGGTGAGCGCCACGTAGAGGTAGTCGCTCAGCCGTGGGCTCCAATCGGCGCGCCGATTCACGTCCTGCGGGAACTGGAAGTCGGGATCGAGCCGGCCAAGCTCGGCGCGCATGCGCGGCCCGCCCTCGTCGAGCTGCCAGAACAGCAGGCCGAAGGTGATGATGTTGGTGAGCCACACGACCGCCCCATGGGCGAGCAACTCGCCCGCACTCAGGCTCTCCGCGCTGCTGCCGACAAGGGCGGCGAGGAGGACGCTGACGGCGGCGGCATCGGATGCGGCGAGGAGCCCCAGCAGGGCGACGCCGGCGTCCCGGACCCGTCCGGGGCTCAGCTCGGCGAGCGGCACGGCGAGGAGCAGGACGATGAGGATGAGCGCCGGGGCCGCCAGCACCAGCCACACCCACCACGGCTCGATGATGTCCCAGCCCTTCGCCCTGTCGAGGGCCGCGAGACCTCCGAGCAACGCCACGTCGACGGCCAGGACGAGCACCGCTTCTGTGCGTGCCTCGCGCAGGGCCCGGCGGATCCGCGCGTTCAGCTCGGCGCTGGGGACGTCCGAGCCCGCCGACGTCTCCTCGACGCGTTCGCCCATGTGCAGCATGCTGAATCGCGCGTCGCCGTGCGGGTCATCCCCATCGCATGAGGTGCGGCGATGCGGGCGCTGGTTCTCTGACAAGCGTGAGCCTTCCGTGGCCGCTCCGCAGTGTCCTCGCCGGCGCGGCCGGAACGGCGAGTTTGACGCTCGCGTATGAGGCCGAGCGCCGCGTGCGCCACCGCGGGCGCGAACCACTCGACTATGACGACAGCCTCGTGCCGGGCCAGATCGTCGCGGCCGTCATGCACCTCCCCCACGTCACCGAGCGTGAGGACCGGGAGCTCGGGCTGATCCTCCGCTGGAGCTATGGCTCGATGTTCGGACTGGCGCACGGCGCACTGCGCCGCGCCATCGGGGAACCCCGCGCCAGCGCGGCGTTCGGCGCGGCGCTGATGACCGCGACCCTCACGCTGTTCCCGCTGCTCGGGCGCACCCCGCCGCCGTGGCGATGGCCCGCCGACGTGATGGCCACGAGCCTCGGGACCCACGCCGCCTATGTGGCAGCCGTCGCGGCCGTCGATGACGCGGTGCGCAGGACGACGCGCTAGCTCGGCCCGGACCGACGCCGAGACCGCCGCCGCCTCACCCGTTTCGGATGGGACGACCGTCGCAGCGCCCTCCTAGGCTCGCGCGCAGGACTTCCTGTCCGCCGACCATGAGCGCACCCGACATCACCCAGGCCATGTCGCCGCTCGTGTCGAAGCACATCTGGTGGCTCGTGCTGATCGTCGGCTGCGCCGTGTGGCTCGTCGCGGCGGTCGTCACTGCGTTGACGGACGACGTCATCCTCGTGCCCACGATCCTCGTGCTCGGCAGCTTCCTCATCCCGGCGACGGTGGTGATGTTCGCGCTGTCGCGGGCCGGCGAGGGCCACTTGACGGGCGAGGTGCTGCTCATGGGCTTCCTGGCCGGAGGAACGGTCGGAGTCGTCGCCTCGGCGCTCACCGAGACGTACCTCCTGCCCTCGGCGCAGGGAACCTTCATCGTCGTGGGGCTCGTGGAGGAGTCGGCGAAGGGGCTCGTGCTGCTCGCGGTCGCGCATCAGGTCCGCATCAGGCGCCCGCGCGACGGAATGATCTTCGGCGCAACGGTCGGCGCAGGCTTTGCCGCGTTCGAGAGCGCCGGTTACGCGATGCGAGCCTTCATCGACCACGCCGACGACAACCCTGTGCTCAGCGTCGTGCAGACCGAGGCCTTTCGCGCGATCCTCTCGCCGTTCATGCACATCACGTGGACGGCCCTGCTCGGCGGTGCGCTCTTCGCCGCTGCAGCCACCTCGCCGCGCGGATCGTTCCGGGTGACTTCACGGGTTGTCTGGACGTTCCTCGGGGTCGCGGCGCTCCACGCCATCTGGGACCAGTCGTACGGGTGGGGAATCGTCGTCACCCAGGGATTCGTGGGCCCGGGATGGGACTTCGCCTGGCCGAACACAGCGTTGTGGGCCGGCACGCCCTCCGGTGAGGAGCTCTGGGTGTTCCACGGGGCCTACTACGGTCTCTTCGCGCTGAGCGCGATCATCGCGACGTTGTGGGTCGTGCGCAGCTGGCGAGGCTACGGGCGCTGGACGACATGAGCCTCGATCTCGCACTCATGGTCTTCGAGCGCATCCCGGCCGCCGAGCACGCGTACGCCGACGTGCTCGACGGGTCTCGGGACGCGCCATGGGTGCACGAGATCGCCTTCGTCGAGCACCACCGGCACGACCGCATCGTGGTCCGTGGCACCTTCGCCGGCCGCTACGTCGACATGGACGACCAGGGCGACGTGATCGGCAAGCGGACCGCCGAAGGAGCCCTGACCGGCGCCGTCGTCGGGATCTTCTTCGGGCCGATGGGGCTCGCCGTCGGGATCGTCGGCGGGGCGACCGCGGGTGGACTGAGCGAAGCCCGGCACGTCCCCCATCTCCACGACGCCTTCATCGACGAGCTCCGCGCCGAAATCCCCGAGAAGTCCTCGGCGCTGCTCCTGCTCGCGGCCCCCGAGCACGTCGACGCCATGGTCGCCGCCCTCGAAGGCCGCGGCGGCCGTCTCGTCCGGCACCACCTCTCGCCGGAGGCGGCCAAGGCCCTGGAGGCCGCCGTCGCCGGCCGTCCCCCGGTCTAGCGCTCGCGGTGGTCCCAGGAGGCGAGGCCGTAGATCACCAGGAGGTCGATCGCCAGCAGCGCCAGCGACGCGAGCGGGAACGCCGCGATGAAGAGCAGCTGGATGACCGCGTTGCCGCTCGCCGAGATGATCCCGATCCAGCGGCCCCAGCCACGGCGCGACCAGATCCCGAAGGCGCCGACGAGCTGGATGACGCCGACGATGAGCAGGATCCATCCCCACGTCTTGAGCTCGGCGAAGACGAACTTGGCGTCTTGGATGAAGAACGTCGACTGGTCGATGGCCGCGATGCCGTAGATCACGTTCATCACGCCGACGATCAGGATCATGATCCCGGCGAAGAGGACCCAGGGCCTGCCCTCGATCTCGTATGCGCTCTGAGTGGGCCGGCTCCCCGGCTCGAACGTCTGCGTCATCGGGTCTGCTCCTCGGTTCGAAGGCCGTGCGCAGCGTGCCGCTGAGCGGGCGCAGCGGCCTCATACGAACCGGGTGAGGTTGGGCGACGCGGCGAGTGAGACCGTGGTGCGGTGCTGAGACGCCGCACGCCGAAGCTGCACCGGTGTCCGCTCTGCGGGTCGGAGAGCGTCAGCCGCTGGGACGCGGACGATCTCGACGGCACCCGCGCCCGCGTGCTCCTCAGCTGCGCGGAGTGCGATACCACGCGCGTGCTCGTGGCGACGATCTGGGCGGTGCACGCCTACTCGCGCCGGCACGAGCGCCAGCGCTGGCAGATCGCGCAGGCGCTGCGCCGGGCCGAGCAGGCGCACATGGCCGCCGATCTCGAGGTCCTCGTCGCGGCCCTGCACCGCGACCTCATCGGCCCCGACGACTTCGCGAGCTACGGCCCGCCGCGTCGTCTGCTGAACGCCTAGCCGTAGTTCCTGAGCACGTCGTTCCTCCGGCCGCCGTGCCCGGCGGGCGAACGTCAACGGCGGCTGGGTAGGTGATCGGCGAGACCGGCGCCAGTTGAGCTACCCCCGACCGTCCTGCCCTGTGGTCGTCTGACGACCCCGAACCAGGACACTTGTCCTGTCGACGTCGAAATCCGGCCGCGCGGCCGGCTCCCCAGCCTTCCTACCCAGCCGCAGTTCGCAGACTGAACAACCTGCTCGGTGCTACGCCTAGTCGTCGAGCAGCCCTGTGCTGCGCGCGCGGACCACGGCCTCGGAGCGCGAGCAGACGTCGAGCTTGCGGTAGACCGCGTGCGCGTGTGTCTTGACCGTGTTGCCGGACACGTGCAGCCGCGTGCCCATCTCGCGGAACGAGAGGTGGGTCGGCATCAGCGCCAGGACGCGCAGCTCCGCGGTGGTCAATGACGACGGGCCGACCAGCTCGATCAGCGTGAACGCCTCGACCTGATCCCAGAGCTCGTCGACCCAGCCTCGCAGGACCGCGGCGGCGGGCTCTTGCGACAGCGTCCTGGAGGCCTCGCCCAGCAGCGTCCGCGTGCCCGTCACGTCCCCGAGGCGGAGCGCCGCGCGGGCGAGCACGACGCGGACCTCGGCGTCGTACCAGGGGATGGAGTCGTCGAGCGAGGTCATGGCCTCGACGGCGCGCCGCCGGTCGGCCTGGGCGTCCTCGACGCGCTCGCGGTGCGCGCGGACGAGCGCCGACACCGCGAAGACGAGCGCCGCGGCCGGGTGGCGCTCGCTGCCGAAGCGATCCACTTGCGCACGAGCGCGTGCCGCGAGCAGCGGCCCCTGCTCCCAATCGTCGTCGTCGAGGGCGAGCAGAGCCAACTGGGCCAGGCACAGCGACTGGACGGTGGGGGCGGCGATCGCACCGCGGCGAGCACCCTCCTCGAGGTGGGTCCGGGCTGTGGCGGCGTCGCCCCGCAGGTGCTCGCCGACGCCGCGCAGCAGGCAGCAGAACGACCGCCATGGGCTGTCCTCGGGCATGCGCCGATATGCGCTCTCGGCGTCCGACACCATCCCGTCGATGCCGTGGCGCGCGACGGCCGCGCGCATGGCCGCGACCCCTGCGTGCAGCGACGCGGGCGCCGATCCGTGGAGGCGAAGCTCGGCGGCCGCGGTCCAGTGCTCGATCAGGTCCCGTTCGCCGTTCGCGAGGTGCTGGGCCGCAGCCGTGAGCGCCAGCGTCGGATGGGCGGCGATGACGTCGGGCGGGAAGCGCTCGAGGCGGCGGCGAACCTCGGCGCCGCGGCCGTCGAACACCCGGGCGGCGGTGGCCCACAGCAGCTCTCCGGCGCGCTCCGCGTCGCCGGCGTCGATCGCGTGGTCGATCGCGCGATCGGCGTCGCCGGCTCCCGCGTACCAGTCGCTCGCCCGCCGGTGCAGCTCGGCCTCGCACTGCGGTCGCGCGCGACGGAGCTCCGCCTGGAGCATGTCTCCGAGGAGCGGGTGATAGCGGTAGGACCCGTCCGCGTCGTCGAGCGGGACGACGAGCAGGTTCGAGCGCGACATGTCCCGCAGCACGTTGCCGGACCCGCGGCGATGCAGGACCGCGTCGCACACGGCGCCGGACAGCTCGTCGAGCACCGACGTCTCCTCGAGGAAGGCGAGCTGCTCGGCGTCGAGCCGGCCGAGCAGCTCGTCGCGCACGTAGTCCGCAAGGAGCCGATCGTCTCCGCCGAAGCGCGCGACCGCACGGTGGACGTCCTGGTGGCCGTCGACCGACAGGGCGGCGAGATAGAGCCCGGCCGGCCAGCCCTCGGTGCGCTCGAGCAGCACGTAGGTGTCCTCCGGCTCGAGGTCGATTCCCACCAGGCTCAACATCGCCACCGCCTCGCGCCGCGTCATCACGAGGTCGCGCGCCCGGAGGTCGAACAGCCGCCCCTGCGCACGCAGGCGCCCGATCGGGAGGTCGGGCTCCCGGCGGCCGGCCGCCACCAGCTGCGAGCCGTACGGCATCGCGTCGGCGATCGCCATGACCACGCCCTGCGCCTCCCGCGAGAGCAGGTGATGCAGGTCGTCGAGCACGAGCACGAACGGCTCCTCGCGCAACTCGAGCGCGTCGGCCAGCTCGGCGAGCGTGGCGGCGACGTCGTCGAGCGCGTGCGCGATCGCGGCCACGAGCCGATCCGGGTCGTCGTCCAACTCGTCGACGGTCAGCCACGCGACGGGTCGCGGGTCCTCCTGGAGCCAGTGCTCGAGCAGCGTCGTCTTCCCGTACCCCGCGGGCGCGACGAGCAGCGTGAGCGGCACGTGGGTCGTCTGCGCGAGGCGGCGGAGCAGCCGCTCGCGCCGCACGGTGCCCTCGCGAACGCGCGGGCGATGGCGGCGCTCGGTCGGCCTGTCGAGCAGCAGAGTGGACCCGTCACTCATCTGACCGTGAGCATCTTCGAGTCGCGCATGCCCGGCAAGGAGGCGTGCCACCATCATCGCGCGGGGGCCTGTACCACCATGACGATCATCCGGTTCGGGTGAGAAGCGCCTCGCGCGCTTTGCGGAGGATGGCCGCATGCTCGACCGGCGCCTGCTCCGCGCGGCCCGGCCGGCGCGAGCGGCGCTCACGGCCGACGTGGTGGCCGGGCTCGGGATCGCGCTGCTCGCGATCGCGCAAGCGTGGCTGCTGGCGCGGATCGTCGCGGGGACCTTCGCGGGCGCCCCGGCGGCCGGCCTGGTCGGCGAGCTCGTGCTCCTGGCCGCCGCCTTCGCGGCGCGCGGGGCGCTGGGCTGGGGCGTCGAGGTGGCCGGCCGGCACGCCGCGTCGGCGGTCCTCTCGGAGCTGCGCCTGGCGCTCGCCGCGCGCCGCCTCCGCGCCCAGCCCGCCGCGCTCGACGGCGTCGAGGCGGGCGAGATCACGGCCGTCTCCGTCCAGGGGGTGGAGGCGCTCGGGACGTACTTCGCCCGCTGCCTGCCGCAGATCGTGCTGGCCTGCGTGGTCCCGCTGACCGTGCTCGCCGCCGTCGCCGCCGTGGACCCGCTGTCGGCCGCGATCATGGCCGCGACGCTCCCGCTGGTCCCGTTGTTCATGTGGCTCGTGGGCCGCTACACCGAGCAGCGCTCGGCCGAGCGCTGGCAGGCGCTGCGGCTGCTGTCCGTGCACTTCCTCGACGTCGTCCGCGGACTGCCGACGCTGCGCGCCTTCAACCGCGCGCACGGCGAGGCGGTCAGGCTGGCGGCGGTCGGCGCCGAGTACCGGCGGGCCACCATGGGCACGCTGCGCGTCGCGTTCCTGTCGGGAGCGGTGCTCGAGCTGGCCGCCACGCTCGGCGTGGCGATCGTCGCGGTCGCCGTCGGCCTGCGGCTCGTGGACGGCGCGCTCGGGCTCGAGGCCGGCCTGTTCGTGCTCGTGCTCGCGCCCGAGCTGTACGCGCCGCTGCGGCGGCTGGGCGCCGACTATCACGCGAGCGCCGACGGGCTCGCCGTCGCCGCGCGCGCGCTCGACCTGCTCGACCGCGCGCCCGAGGCGGTCGCCGGCGGCTCGCTCGTCCCGCCCGACCCGGCACGGGCGACGGTGCGCCTGGAGCACGTGGGCTTCTCCTATCCGGCGCGCGCCGGCCCGGTGCTCGACGATGTGAGCCTCGAGCTCGTCCCGGGCGAGACGGTCGCGCTGGTGGGTCCCAGCGGAGCCGGCAAGAGCACGATCGCCGGCCTGCTGCTGCTCCTCTTCGCGCCCACGGAGGGCCGCGTCACCGTCGGCGGCGTCGACCTCGCGAGCTGCCGGCCGGAGCTGTGGCGCAGCATGGTCGCGTGGGTCCCCCAGCACCCGACGCTCGTGCGCGGGACGGTCGCCGACAACGTCCGTCTCGGCGACCCCGGCGCCGGCCTGGACCGGGTCCGCGAGGCGGCGCGGCTCGCGGGCGTCGACGCATTCGTCGAGGCGCTGCCGGACGGCTACGGGACGCGCGTCGGCGCGGGCGGCCGCCCGCTCTCGGCGGGCGAGCGCCGCCGCCTCGCGCTCGCCCGCGCGTTCCTGCGCGACGCGCCGCTCGTGATCCTCGACGAGCCGACCGCCGACCTCGACCCGGCGAGCGCCGCGATCGTGGCGGCGGCGGTCGAGCGGATCCGCGCCGGTCGCACCGTGCTCCTCATCGCCCACCGACCCGAGCTCGCCGCGCGCGCGGACCGCGTCATCCGGCTGCCGCACGTGCCCGACTCCCTGCCCATCGCGGCATGACCGGCACGTTGCGACGCCTGCTCTCCCTGGCCGGCGCTCCGCGGCGCCGGGTGGCGCTCGCCGCGCTGCTCGGCGTGGCCGCGGTCTGCTTCGGCGCCGGGCTGATGGCGACCGCGGGCTACTTGATCGTCCGCGCGGCCGAGCAGCCGCCGATCCTCGCGCTGACGACCGCGATCGTGACCGTGCGCTTCTTCGGCCTCGCGCGCCCGCTCGCCCGGTACCTGGAGCGGCTGGCGAGCCACGACGTCGCGCTGCGGGCGCTGGCGCACGTGCGCACGCGCGTGTACGAGGGGATCGAGCCGCTGGCGCCGGCGCGGCTCGAGGCCTACGCCGACGGCGACCTGCTCGCGCGCGCCGTCGCCGACGTCGACTCTCTGCAGGACCTCCATCCGCGCGTGCTGATCCCGCCGATCGTGGCCGCCGGGAGCGCGGCCGTCGCCGTCGGGGTCACCGCCGCGTTCCTCCCCGCCGCCGCCGTCGTGCTCGCCGGCGGCCTGCTCGCCGGCGGCGTCGCGGTCCCGCTGCTCGCCGACCGGCTGCAGGCACGGCACGGGGAGCGCCACGCCGCCGCCCGCGGCGGGCTGTCGGCCGAGCTGGTGGAGCTGCTCGCCGGCGCGCCCGAGCTGCTCGTCCACGGAGCCGGCGACGCCGCGCTGCGCCGCGTCCGCGCCGCCGACCGCTCGCTCGTCGCGGTCGCCCGCCGCGACGCCCTGGCGGGCGGGCTGGCGGACGGCGCCGGCGTCGCGATCGCGGGCGCGACCGTGGCCGGCGTCCTCGCCCTCGCCGCCGCCGACGTCGACCGCGTGCTCGTCGCCATGCTCGCGCTGCTCGCGCTCGCCTCGTTCGAGGCGGTGCAGCCGCTGGGCGCGGCGGCGCGCGATCTGCGCCGCGTGTGCGCGGCGGGCGAGCGGGTGCTCGAGCTGCTCGATCGCGAGGCGGCGGTCGCGGACCCGGCCGTGCCCGCCCCGGCGCCGGCGCCGCCCATCGGCATCGCGTTCGAGGACGTGAGCGCACGCGTGCTCGCCGGCGTGCGGTTCACGGTCGAGCCCGGCCGGCGCGTCGCGCTGCTCGGCGCCAGCGGCGCCGGCAAGACCACGATCGTCGAGCTGCTCCAGCGCTTCCTCGACCCCGACACGGGACGCGTGACGCTCAATGGACGCGACCTGCGCGACTACCGCCAGGAGGACGTCCGCCGCGCGATCGCCGTCGTCGGGCAGGACGCGCACCTGTTCTCGACGAGCCTGCGTGACAACGTCCGGCTCGCGCGGCCGGACGCCCCGGACGCCGCGGTCGAGCACGCGCTGCGGCAGGCCCGCCTGTGGGACTGGGTGCGCAGCCTGCCCGACGGGCTCGACACCCAGGTCGGAGAGGCGGGCCGTGCGCTGTCCGGCGGCCAGCGCCAGCGCGTCGCGCTGGCGCGCGCCCTGCTCGCCGGCGCCCCCGTGCTCGTGCTCGACGAGCCGACCGCGCATCTCGACCCTCGCACCGCCGACGAGCTCATGCGCGACCTGCTGACCGCGGCGCCCGGCCGGTCGATCCTGCTCGTCACGCACCGCCCCGAGGGTCTCGACCTCGTCGACGACGTCGTCGAGCTATGAGGCGAGCACGACGAGCCCCTTGACGACCAGATAGGCGCCGACGGCGGCGAACACCACGACCACGAGCATCTGCTCACGCTCGTGTGCCCAGGCGTTGATCTGCGCGATCTTCGCGTGCGCGCCGTCCGCATGGCGGCCGGCGACGGCGAACGCGGCGATCGGGATGCTGAACCAGATCGCGTTGTAGACCAGGACGGCCACGATCGCCTCCGCGAGCGGCGGCGATCCGGACGAGATCGCGTTCAGCGCCACGAGGTAGAAGAGGCCCGGCAGGTGCGTTGCGGCCCCGGCCGCGGCCGCGACCTTGAGCGTCGGCCGCCGCAGCGTGGCGACGATCCGCCCGGGCCTCTCGCCGCCACCACTGCGGCGGCGCAGGCGGTGAACGTGGCCGGACCACGAGCCGGCGGCGAAGCCGATCATCGCCGTGCCGGCCACCAGCTCGATGATCGCGGTGCGCGTCGATTCGTGACCCGGCAGCTCCACGCCGTGGAGCGCCGACACGACGACGACGCCGAACGCGCAGCTGACGAGCAGGCCGCCGAGCGCGAAGGCTGCGAGGGAAGGACGCGGGCGCTCGGACGAGAGCAGCGCGTACACGGCCGCGGTGCTGGTGCTCGGCCGCAGGGCGCTCGCGATGGCAAGGACGAGGGCCTCGACGCTCATGCCGTCACATCGTCGCTGGTCGGCGGCGAGCTCGCGCTCAGGCGTCGAAGTCGTACCCGAGGGCGAGCCCGAGGCGCGGCGCGACTCCGACCACGCGTGCGTTGCCGACGGCCGGCGCGATGGCGAGCAGCACGCCGACGATCTCGTCGTCCGTCGCCCCGGCCGCGGTGGCCATCTCGACGGTGCAGCGCATTGAAACCGTCTCGGCGCCGACCGCGAGCAGGGCTCCGAGCCTGATCAGCGCCTGCGTCTTGGCGTCGAGATCGCTCGCCGACCCGGGGTCGGCGAGCGCGGTGCGCAGCGAGTGCTCGTCGTTGAGCGCGAAGCGGCGGAGAGTCCGTTCCACTCGGTCCATCAGAACCCCGTGTTGGTCTTCACCCGCTGTCGGTCCCGCTCGTGCAGGCCCCCCTTGACGCTCAAGGTCTCGCACGCCGCCGCGATGTCGTCGGCCAGCGTGCTGGCGAGCGACTGCCCGAGCGTCAGCTTGACCAGCGCGCGCATGATCGTCACGTGGTCGGCGTTGGGCGGGAGCGTGTAGGCGGGCACCATCCAGCCGCGCTCGGCGGCGAGCTGCGACGCGACGTCGAACTCGTCGTAGTCGTGGCCGTCGGTGAGCTGGAAGGCGACGAGCGGGAGCCGCTCGGCGTCCTCGTGCCCGATCAGCTCGAACTCGCCGATGCCGGCGATCCGCTCGGCCAGCGAGCGCGCGTTCGCCTGCATCGTCTCCATGATGTAGCGGTAGCCGTTGAAGCCGAAGCGGACGAAGTTGTAGTACTGGGCGAGCACCATCGCCGACCCCGTCGAGAAGTTCAGCGTGAAGGTCGCGTCGGTCTTGCCGAGGTAGTTCTCGTAGAACACGAGGTCCTCGGCCAGGTCGGCCCGCTCGCGGAAGATCAGCCATCCGATGCCCGGGTAGACGAGCCCGAACTTGTGGCCGGAGACGTTGATCGAGCGGACCTGCTCGAGCCGGAAGTCCCACTCCGAGTCGGGGTACAGGAACGGCCAGACGAACCCGCCGCTGGCGCCGTCGACGTGCAGCGGGACGTCGAGCCCCTTCTCGTCGCGCAGCCGGACGAGCAGGTCGTTGATCCCCTTGACGTCGTCGGCGTGGCCGGTGAACGTGGTGCCGACCACGGCGGCGACGCCGATCGTGTTCTCGTCGACGTGGGGCTCGACGTCCTCGGGGCCGATCGTGTACTTGTGGGGCTGGAGCGGGATGATCCGCGGCTCGACGTCGAAGTAGCGGCAGAACTTCTCCCACACGACGTGCACGTCGCCGCCGAACACGAGGTTCGGGCGGGCCGTGTCCTTGCCGGCGGCCTCGCGGCGCTCGCGCCACTTCCACTTCAGCGACAGCGCGCCGAGCATGATCGCCTCCGAAGAGCCCTGACAGCGCGCGCCCGTGGTCTCGCCCGGGGCGTGGAACAGGTGCGCGAGCATGCGGATGCAGCGCTGCTCGATCTCGGCGGTCTGGGGGTACTCGGCGTGGTCGATGAAGTTGCGGTGCAGGTTGTCCGCGATGACGCGCTGGGCCTCGGGCTCCATCCAGGTCGTGACGAACGTCGCCAGGTTGCGCATCGGTATCCCGTCGAGGATGAGCTCCGACTCGACCAGCCGCATCGCGTCGGTGCCCGTCATGCCGTGCTCGGGCAGCTGGTGATCGGGCGCGGCCTCACGCAGGAAGCGGTTGCCGTACTCCTTGGCGAGCGTCTCGAGGCCCTCGGCGAGGTCGTGGCCGTTATGGGAGATCGTCATGGGGTCGTACCTCCGGGGTGGCGGGCGAGCATGAGGGCGCCGGCGAAGAAGCACAGTGCTCCGAGGGCGGTGTTCCAGTTGGCGGCGGCGAGGTCGAGGATCGAGCCGGTGTCCGGCACGACGTACGCGGCGACAGCCGAGATCGCGAAGAAGATGCAGCCGGCGAGATTGACGGCGGCCATCGTCCGCGGCCTCGCGCTGGCGCGGTAGCCGATCACGGCCGAGGCGAGGAAGCAGGCGGAGCCGAACGCGTCGGGCGCCCAGATGAGGTGGTCCTCCTGCTTGGTGGTCAGGTCGGAGAGCAGCACGTCGAAGGTGCTGAAGTTGAAGAACAGGGTGCCGGCGAACTGGATCGCCGCCGACCACCAGGTCGCGTCGCGGTCCGCGCGGTCTCGGGTCGCGTGCATGAGCTCGAGGCCGGCGGCGGCCGTGAAGAAGAGCGAGCCGACGAAGAAGACCCATGCGTCGGCGCGTGCGCCGACGAGCTGGACGAAGCCCGGGAAGGGCCCGAAGAAGAAGCAGAGCGACCCGACGGCGAAGCCGGCGGCGACCCACCGCTCCGACACCGGGTCGAGCGCGTGCCGGGGCGCGTGGACCAGTGCGTGGCCGATCACTGTGAACAGGATCGTCGGCCGCTCGCGCGACGTCTCACCCCATTCAGATGATGCGGCCCGAGCGCCGCCGCTCGATCGTCTGCACGAGCGAAAGGAGACACCCATGGCCATCGGACCGGTCCAGCTCATCGTGCTGGGCTTCCAGCATCCCGAGTTCCACGGCGAGATCATCGCGGAGCTCGAGCGCCTGAAGGAGAACGACACCGTGCGCGTGATCGACGCGCTGGCGGTCTACAAGGACGCCGGCGGCGAGGTCGAGGTCGAGCACCTGAGCAACCTGACGCAGGACGAGGCGATCGAGGTCGGGAGCACCGTCGCCGCGCTGATCGGCCTCGGCATCGACGGCGAGGAGGGCATGGTGGAGGGCGCGATAGCCGGCGCCGCCGCCGCGCAGGACGGCATCGAGGTGTTCTCCGACGAGACGGCCTGGGACGTCATCGAGGACATCCCGAACGACTCGGCCGCCGCGCTGCTGCTGCTCGAGCACCAGTGGGCCATCCCGCTGCGCGACGCGATCGGGCGCGCGGGCGGCTTCCGCATCAGCGACGGCTTCATCAGCCCGCTCGACCTCGTCGAGATCGGGTTGCTGTCGGCCGAGGAAGCGCAGCTGCACCACGCCATGGAGACCGCGACGACCGTCACCGCGAGCTGAGGAGGACCCACATGTTCGGATCACGCAGAGTCGCCCGCCGCACCGGACGCCGCACCGCACGCCGCGTGTCGCGCCGCCGGTAACCGAGAGGAGGAGAGATGTCCGAGACCACCGTGCTGGTCGTCGCCAACCGGACGGCGGCGACGCCGGCGATGCTCCATGAAGTCCACAGCCGTCGCGAGACCTCCCGCATTGCGGTGATGGTCCCGCCCGAGCTGGGCCAGTGGGGCCCGGTCGAGGGCTTCCCGGGCGGCTGGACGCCGAAGGAGGTCCCCCCCGCGGCCATCGCCGGGTTCGGTAACTACTAGGTCATGTCCGGACGCCGGCGAGCATTGGTGTGGGTCCTCATCGTCGCGGCGTCGCTGATCGCGGTGGCCTCGGTGCTGACGCTCTGGGTGCAGCGGCAGATGCTCGACGAGGACTCGTGGAGGGAGGCGAGCGCCGAGCTGATCGAGGATCCCGCCGTGCGCTCGGCGCTGTCCGTGTACCTCGTGAACGAGCTCTACGAGAACGCCGACGTGGCCGGAGACCTCGAGCAGCGTCTCCCGGAGCAGCTCAAGCCGCTCGCGGGACCCGTGGCGGGCGCGCTGCGACAGCCCGCGACCGACGCGGTCGACCGCCTGCTCGACACGCCGGCGGTCCAGCAGCTCTGGGTCGAGGCCAGCTCGCTGGCTCAGCAGAAGCTCGTGAACGTGGTCGAGGACAAGACGGGCCACGGCATCTCGACCGGCGACGGCAACGTGACCCTCGACCTCGGCGAGATCGTCCAGCGGCTCGGCACGGAGCTCGGCCTGTCCAGCTCGGTGCTCGACCGCATCCCGCCGGACGCCGGCGTGATCACCGTGATGAGCTCCGACAAGCTCGCCGCGGCGCAGACCGCCGTGAAGGTGCTGAGGGTGCTGAGCGGCGCGCTGCTCGTTCTCGTCCTGGCGCTCTATGCGCTGGCCGTGTACCTCGCCACCGGAGAGCGCCGCCGCACGCTGCGCAACGTCGGCTGGGCGCTCATCCTCGTCGGCCTCACGGTACTGGTGGCCCGGCGCCTCGCCGGCGAGTACGCGGTCGACGCGCTCACCTCGCCGGAGTCGCGCGAGGCCGGCCGGCGCGGCTGGCTGATCGGCAGCGAGATCCTCGGCCAGATCGGCGTGGCGGCGATCCTCTACGGCGCCGTCGTCGTCTTCGGCACGCTCCTCGCGGGCGCCGCAGGCTGGGCGACGGCCGCGCGCCGACGGCTCGCGCCCGTGTTCGACGAGCGGATGGGCGCCGCCTGGGCGGCCCTCGCCGCCGCCTATCTGCTGCTCATCCTGTGGGGGCCGACGCACGCGCTGCGCACGGCGTGGGGCATCGTGCTGCTCGGCGCGCTGCTCGCGGCCGCCGTCGCCGCGCTCCGCAGGCAGACCGTGTCCGAGTTCGCCGGGATGCGGGTCACGCAGGCCGCGCCGCCGGCCGAGCCCGGCCGCGGAGGCAACGGCGGAGCCACGCCGGCGGGCGCCGTCGCACCGGGCGCGGACGCCGACTGAGGGCGGTCAGGCCAGGGCCAGGCCCTCGGCCGCCGCCGACGGCTCCAGGTCGGGCAGCCGCATCATGCGGAACGCGTTGGCGAGGCCGGCCAGCGCGGCCAGCAGCGGGATGAGCAAGGCCACTTGCAGCGCGAGGTGCCGCGCGTCGGTGTTGATGGAGAGGATCTCCGCCTGGACCTCCTCGGGCTCGTCGGCGAGCAGCTCGGCGAGCTGCGTGTTGCTCATCACCTGCGCGTCGTCCTCCAGCACCTGGGCGACCTGCTCCTTGTCGTCCGGCGGCAGCACGCTGCTCGCGTCGGCCTTGTTGGTGAAGGCGATCGAGAGGGTCGCCAGCATGATCGCGCCGGCGAAGGCCAGCCCGAACGACAGCCCGAACGAGCCGCCGGCGGAGTTGACGCCCGCCGCCTCGCTGACCCGCTCCTCGGAGATCGGGGCGAGCGTGTAGTTGTTGAGCTGCGACACCAGGAGCCCCAGCCCCGATCCCGCGATCATCAGCGGGATGACGAGGGACCAGCCGGAGTCCGCGCGCGGCACGATCGGGATCAGCAGGGCCACGCCGACGACGAGGAGCCCGAAGCCGAGGCAGATGATCGCGCTCGGGCGCCGGCCGCCGGACCTCCTGCCCGCCAGCAGCGCGATCGCGAACATGGTCAGCGAGAGCGGCGCGAGCGACAGGCCCGCCTCCATCGCGTTGTACTCGAGCACCATCTGCAGGTAGATGGGCAGCGCGATCATCATGCCGCCGAGCGAGATCTGCTGGAGCGTCTGCCCCGAGATGCCCGTCCGGAAGTGCTTGGACCGGAACAGCTCGGGGTCGATCAGGGTCGGCTTGCCCTCGCGCTTGCGCCGCGTCAGCCACCAGACCAGCGATCCCAGCGCGACCGCGCCGGCCGCGATCAGCGCGCCGACGGCCTCGCCACCCTCCTGCCACACGAGGATCCCGAGCACGACGCCGCCCATGCCGAGGACCGAGAGAGCCGCGCCCACCGGGTCCACGCGGCGCGAGCCGGTGTAGGGCGCGTCGTGGACCAGCTTGAGGCCGGACAGCACGACGGCGATGACGACGGCCTCGAGCAGGAACGCCACGCGCCACGACAGGTAGGTGGTGATGAAGCCGCCGATCAGCGGCCCGACCGCGGCGGCGATCGCGGCGGAGGCGCCCACCAGCGCGTAGACCTTCTTCTGCGCCGCGCCCTCGAAGTTGCCGTGGATGAGCGACTGCATCGAGGGCAGCAGGAGCGACGCGCCGAGGCCGCCGATGATCGACCAGAAGATGACGATCGCCAGCAGGTCCTGGGCGAGCGTCATCGCGATCGCGCCGACCGCGTAGCCGAGCAGGCCGAGCACATACGCGCGCTTGCGGCCGAAGAGGTCGCCCACCTTGCTGCCGATGAGGATGAACGCGGCGGACACGAGCGCCTCGAGCGCGATCGCCGACTGCACCCCGCTCACCGTCGTGTCGAGATCGCGCACCACCGCCGAGATCGACACGTTCATCAGCGACGTGTCGACGACGAGCACGAACATCGCCATCGCCAGCAGGAGGCCGAGCCGTGGTGACGCGGTCGATGCCACGCCGCTAGAGGTTGACCTGGTAGGTGTCGAGCCGCCGGATCTTGTCGCCGTCGAAGTAGAAGGCGTCGCTGAACACGAACTCCAGCTCGCCACCCGCTCGCAGGCGGCCGCGCCCGGCACCGAAGGCGACGACGACGTCGTCCTCCTCGACCATGCGCTCGATCGTCAGCTCCGGCGTGCCCACGAACGCGTCGTTCTGGATCTCGCCCGCGAAGGAGTCCTTGCCCGCGAGCGACTGCCAGCCGAGCAGGTTCCACTCGACGTCATCGGTGACGCAGTCGAGGATCATCTCCCGGTCGCCGCGCCGGAATCCCTCGATGTAACGCTCGACGACCGCCTTGCGTTCGCTCACCACGGCCCGCGAGTCTACGGACGATGCGGGCGCTCAGGACACTGGTTGCGCTGGTCGCGGTCGTGCTCGCCGGCTGCGGCGGCGACGAGCCCGCGGCACCCGAGGACGGGCTGCGGGCGATCGACCGGCAGTTGCTCGCGGCCGCCTACGAGAACGACGTCGCCGCGGCGCGCCGGCTCGTCGAGGAGGGCGCCGACGTCAACGCCAAGGACGACTCGCAGCAGAGCGCCTATCTGATCGCGACGAGCGAGGTCGGCGACGACCCGAGGCTGCTCGACCTCACGCTCGACGCCGGCGCCGACGTCGACGCCAAGGACAGCTTCAACGGGACGGGCCTGATCCGCGCGGCCGAGCGCGGCTATGCGACGATCGTCGCGCGGCTGCTGAAGACCGACATCGAGCTCGACCACGTCAACCGGCCGGGCTGGACCGCTCTTCTCGAGGCGGTGATCCTCGGCGAGGGCGGGCGGCCGCACATCCGCAGCGATCGAGCGGATCCTGGTCGAGGCGGGCGCGCCCGGGTGAGCCCGGGCGCGCCGCGCCGGATCGCTCACTGGATGTGCTCGGCCCGCTCGACCGCCGTGCGCTGGCCGATGCGCGCGAAGCGCTCGGGCGCGCGCGACTTCATGACCGCGGCCACGATCAGGCCGACGATGCCGGCGCCGAACAGCACGATCGGCAGGATGATCGACACGGAGTCGGTCGGCGCGTCGGTGGCGCCCGTGATCAGCACGTTGAAGTTCGCGATCCCGAGGACCAGGATCAGGAGCAGGCAGAACCCGGCGATGATCGGTGCCCACGCCGTGCTCCACGGCGAGTCCTTCGATTCGGGGCGGTCGCGGAAGTAGGCCACGACGGCGAACGACGTGATGGCCATGAGCAGGACGACGCCGAGCGCTCCGAGGTTGGTCAGCCACGTGAAGAGCGTCAGCACCGGGTCCTTGTCGAGCACCGCGAACAGCCCGACGACGATCAGCGCGACCGACGACTGCACGAGCGAGGCGACCGCCGGCGCGCCGGCGCGGTTGACGCGCGCGACGGCCGCGGGCAGCACGCCCTCGCGCCCCAGCGCGAAGAAGTAACGCGCCACGGCGTTGTGGAAGCTCAGCAGGGCGGCGAACAGGCTGGTCGCGAAGAGCAGCGCCGCCGAGTCGCCCCAGAAGGCGCCGAGACGCTCCGCGCCGGAGCCGATCAGCACCGTGGTCGGGTCGGGCGCGGCGCCGTCGGGCGTCGTGAAGCCGGCCTCGACGAGGGCACCGGGGTCCACGATCGTGTCCGGCCCGACCGCGTTGGCCAGCAGCCAGCTCGAGAGCGCGTAGAAGACGGCGACGGCGCCGACCGCGATGAAGGTCGCCCGCGCGACGGTGCGCTTGGGGTCCTTGACCTCCTCGCTGTAGATGGCGGCCGACTCGAAGCCGACGAACGACGCGACGCCGAACACGAGCGCCGCGCCGAGCGCGGAGCCGGTGGCGTTCCCGGGGTCGAAGCCGGCGCCCGACAGGCCCTGCGGCCCCGGGTCGGCCAGGATCGCGAAGTCGAACACCGCGACGACGACGATCTCGAGGATCAGCAGGACGGCGAGCACGCGGGCGTTGAGGTCGATCCGCAGCACGCCGAGGATCCCGATGATCCCGCCGGCCACCAGGCACCACCAGTACCAATCCATGGTGATGCCGAGCTTGTCGGCCGCGAAGGCGCCCATGGCGACGCCGAACAGCCCGTAGATGCCGAGCTGCATCGCGTTGTAGGACACCAGCGCGACAAAGGCGGCGCCGACGCCGGGGATCCGGCCGAGACCGCGGACCACGTACGTGTAGAAGGCGCCCGCGTCCGCCACGTGGCGGCTCATCGCC
The DNA here is from genome assembly GCA_963835525.1 of uncultured Solirubrobacteraceae bacterium. Classification (GTDB taxonomy): domain Bacteria; phylum Actinomycetota; class Thermoleophilia; order Solirubrobacterales; family Solirubrobacteraceae; genus DASSUW01. Next base: position 609,227 of record CAWIFM010000001.1, on the reverse strand, counting down.
GCATACCCGACGGCGAAGATGGCGAGCACGATCCCGAGCGGAACGAACAGCAGCGGGATGCCCTGGTTGCCCGTGACCAGGTAGGTCACGGCCTGGCCGCCCGCCACGGCGGTCAGCGGCGCGGACGCCGCGACGATGAAGAACACGAGGTCGGGAACGCCGAGCGCTCGGCGATGCAGCCCGCCGGCGGCGTCCGGTGCCGCCTCGGCCCTCGCGGGCGGTTCAACTACGGCCATCTGACTCTCCTCCGTCGTTTGACTCCCCACACCAATCCAGGACGAAGCGCGCCAGCACGCGCGCCACCTCGCCCATCGAGCGCAGCGACACGCGCTCGTCGATCCCGTGGATCTGCTCGGCCTGCGGCCCGAAGCAGATCGCCGGGATCCCGCGGCGAACGAAGTGCCGCGCGTCCGTCGTCGCCGTCGTCGCCCTCAGCGCCGGCCGGTCCCCATGAACGGCCGCGTACGCGTCGCCGAGAGCGACCACGACGTCCTCCCCTTCGTCGACCACCGAGCCTTCGCAGACGAAGCCGTCGTAGCGCACCGGGTACGGCGCGACCGCCGCCTCGACCGCGCGCTGCAGCTCGGCCGGATCCTGCCCCGGGTACATCGCGATCCGGCATGACAAGGTGCACTCGGCCGGGACGGTCGACGGCCAGTCGCCGGCGGTGACGACGCCCGGGTTGAGGTTGATCGGGTGCTCGATCGCGTCGTACGGCGGCGGCGGGTCCTCGTTGAGCTCGGCCTCGAGCGCGCGCAGCGCGGCCAGCACGTCCAGCGCGGCGTCGAACGCGCCGCGGCCGCCCCGCGCCGCGTGCCCCGGCACGCCGCGCACGTCGACGTGGAACCACAGCACGCCGACCTGCGCGACGGTGAGGTGGTCGTGGTGGGGCTCGGTGATCACGCAGGCGTCGGCTTGCGCGCCGGCCAGCAGGCACTGGAGCGTGCCGTTGCCCGTGCACTCCTCCTCCACCACCGACTGCAGCTGCAGGTCGCCGCCCAGCTCGACGCCGGCGCGGCGGAGGGCACGCACCGCGCCGGTCATGGCCACGAGCCCGGCCTTCATGTCGCCCGCCCCGCGCCCGTAGAGCCAGTCGCCGTCGCGACGCGGCGCGAACGGCGGGCTCGTCCACAGCGCCTCGGAGGCCGGCGGGACGACGTCGACGTGGCCGTTGAGGATCAGCGAGCGACCACCGCGGCCGTTCCACGTGGCGACGACATTGCGCTTCCCGGAGACGTCCCAGCTGAACGGCGAGTGGTGCGGATCGGCGCGAATCGCGGCCGCGTCCATCGGCACATCGACCGGCGTCAGGCCGCAATCTGCGAACGCCCGCGCCATCACTCCCTGCCCCGCCTCCTCGCTCGACGCCACGACCAGCTCGACGAGCAGGTCCTCCATCCATGCGATGTCGGCGGCATCGATCACGACACCGAGCCGTCCAGGATCTGGAGGGTCTTGAGGTCCGAGTAGAAGTCGAGCGCGTAGTCGCCGCCCTCGCGCCCGATGCCCGACTGGCCCACGCCGCCGAACGGCGCGGTGAGGTCGCGCACGAGGAAGGTGTTGACCCACACCGTGCCGGCGCGCACCGCCCGGCCGACGCGGTCCGCGCGCCCCAGCGAGCCTGTGTAGACGATGCCCGAGAGCCCGTAGCGCGTGGAGTTGGCGAGGGCGATCGCCTCCTCCTCGGCCGCGAAGGTCTGGAAGGTCAGGACGGGCCCGAACACCTCGTTCTGGACGATCTCGGCGTCGTTGGAGGTCGGCTCGACGAGCGTCGGCTCGTAGAGCAGCCCGCCGGCGCGGCGCCCTCCCCGCACGATCTTCTGGCCACTCTCCCGCGCGCGCTCGACGAAGCCCTCGACGCGGGCAAGGTGATCAGCGTGGATCAGCGGCGAGATCGTCGTCGCGTCCTCGCGCGGGTCGCCGAGCACGTGCTCGTCGACGGCGGCTTGGAAGCGCTCCAGGAACTCGCCGGCGACGCTCTCCTGCACGAGCAGCCGGGTGCCGGACAGGCAGACCTGGCCGGCGTCGTCGTACTGGAGCGCCGCCTTGCGGGCGGCGGCCTCGAGGTCCGCGTCCTCGAACACGATCAGCGGGTTCTTGCCGCCCAGCTCGGCGGTGAAGGGGACGATGTTCCGCGCGGCGGCCGTGCCGATGGCGCGGGCGGTCTCAGTCGAGCCGGTGAACGACACGCGGCGGATCAGCGGGTGCGAGACGAGCGCGGCGCCGGCCTCCTCGCCGATCCCCTGCACGACGTTGAGCACGCCCGGCGGCAGGCCCGCCTCGTCCGCCAGCTCGGCCAGCACCGAGCACGACAGCGGCGACCACTCGGCCGGCTTCAGCACGACCGTGCAGCCGGCGGCCAGCGCCGGAGCCGTCTTCCAGGTCGAGAGCATGAACGGCGCGTTCCACGGCGTGATCACGGCCGCGGGCCCGGCAGGCATGCGCTGGACGCGGTTCCACGTGCCCTTCGAGCGCCAGTCGCGCTCCTCGTGGGCGACCGCCAGGTCGGCGTAGTGTCGGTAGTTGAGGGCGCCGCGGGCGATCACGCGGGCGCGTAGCGATCGCAGGAGCATCGCCATGTCCGCGCACTCGATCTCGGCCAGGCGATCGACGTTGGCGTCGATGAGATCGGCCAGCCGGTGCAGGTGCTCGGCACGGCCGGCGGGTCCGAGCGCGGCCCACGCCGGGAAGGCGTCGTGGGCCGCCCGCACGGCGAGCTCGACGTCCTCGGGGCTCGCTCGCGCGACCTCGTCGAGCACCGACCCGTCGATCGGCGAGATCGTCTCGAAGCTCCGCTCGCTTGCCACCCGGCGGCCGGCGATGAAGTGCTCGATCAACCGAGTTCCTTCACGGTCTCGAGGTCGTCGACCGTGTAGGCGAAGGTGAAGCGGTAGCCGCGGACGATCCCGACGGGGCTCAGCAGCGTGTGCTCCTCGCCCGGCGCCGAGAACAGCTCGAGCTCCGCGTCGCCCTCCCACACCTCGGACACCGAGCGGTTGCGGCTGCGCGAGCGGACGAGCTCGTGCACCTGCGGGTCGTCGTGCCGGCCCGCGGCCAGGCGCGGGAAGTGGCGGACGTTGACGATCGACGGAGCGGTGTGGAGCGAGCCGCCGGCGCTCGGTCCCTGCAGCGTCACGCGCGCGCGTGCGAGCGCGTGTCCGCGCGCCGAGCAGGTGCCGCCGAACGACGAGCCCGCCTCCACCCCGGGCGCCGCGCGGCAGGCGAGCTGGTAGGTGCGCGTCATCCAGACCTCGCCGAGCTTCTTCGGGAAGCCCTGGATCCAGCCGCGGGCGAGCGCGAAGTCCTGGTCGACCCAGATGAACGGGCAGGTGGTGACCTCCTCGCCGTCGAGCAGCGCGTTGACCACGAGGTAGAACTCGCGGTAGTGCGAGCGGACGGGGTCGAGCAGCTCGTCGCCGCCCTCCGAGCAGGACTGCCAGTCGGCGAAGACGGCGGCGCAACGGCCGGGGTCGGGATGCGGGTCCAGACCCTCGGGCAGCACCGAGATCGCCGCCTCGGGGTCGGCGTGGAAGTCGACGACGAGGAAGTCGCCGACGTAGTGCCACGGCGGAGCCGGCACCAGGCTCGCCCGGCCGCCCGGCGTGCGCGGGACCGTGTAGCCCTGGAGCGTCACGTGAGCGTCACCCCCTGCATCTCGAGGCTCTCGCGCTCGGAGGCGACCGCGGCCTCGTCGAAGCGGAAGTAGGAGCGCGGCGGCAGCGGGCCCCAGGTGTTGGAGGAGAAGCGGTCGTCCGGCCACTCGCGCGGCACGTGGCCGGCCTCGAGCTGCTCCATGTCGCAGTACAGCTCCACGAAGCACTCCTCCTCGACGATCCGCACGTAGGAGGCGATGTTGCCGCCCACGCCGTGGCGCGCCGGGCCCCAGCCGAGCCAGCGGCCGTGCCGGCCGAGGTGGTCGAGCGCCATCCGCATCTGCCCGATGTCGACGACGTCGAAGGCGAGGTGGTGGAAGTGGGAGTAGCCCTTGTCAACCAGCGCCATCACGTGGTGGTCGGAGCCGACGTGCAGCCACACGCCGCCGTCGCCGAGCCAGTCCGTCAGCCGCATGCCGAGGACGTCGACGTAGAAGTCCTTCTGCTCCCCGACCCGCGCCGTTAGGAAGTTGACGTGGCCGAGCTTGCGCGGGTGGCCGACCGGCTGCAGGCCCGCCGGCCGCGCATGCGCCACGAGCCGCGACTCCGGCTCGCTGTACGGCAGCAGGTGGATCGCGTTGCCCTCGAGGTCGGCGAGCTCGATGTGATCGGTCACCTCGTGCGCGACGCCGAGCCCGGCCAGGTGCGCCGCGGCGTCCTCCAGCGAGCCGGCGAGCTCGTAGGCGACGTGGTCGAAGCCCGGCTCGCCCTGGACCAGCTCGAGCGCGCGCGGCTCGTCGTCGCACGCCAGCACGCCCGGCGCGCGCTCGGTGAGCCCGAACTGGAGCCGCCAGCGCTCGGTCGCCTCCGCGACGTCGGCGACGCGCAGGCAGACGTGATCCAGGCGGGCGATCACAGGCTCACCCGCACCGGCAGGCGCTTGATCCCGTTGAAGAAGTTCGACCGCAGGCGCTCGGGCGGCGCCGTCAGCTCGATGTCCGTGGTGCGCGACAGCAGCTCCTCGAACGCGATCCGCACCTCCATCTTCGCCAGGTGCGCGCCCATGCAGTGGTGGATGCCGCCGGGCCCGAAGGCCATGTGCGGGTTCGGCGTGCGGCCGACGTCGAACTGCTCGGGCGCCTCGAACACCGACTCGTCGCGGTTGCCGGAGACGAACCAGGTCGTGACCTTGTCGCCGGCCTTGATCTCGGTGCCGGCCAGCTCGGTGTCGACGGCCGCCGTGCGGCGGAAGTGGTGCACCGGCGTGCCCCAGCGCAACATCTCCTCGGCGGCGGTCTTGCCCAGTGACGGGTCGTCGCGCAGCCGCTCGAGCTGGTCGGGGAACTCGAGCAGGCCGAGCAGCCCGTGCGTGATCGTGTGCCGTGTCGTCTCGTTGCCCGCCGTGGCGAGCAGCACGAAGTAGACGTCGAACTCGCGCTGGCTCAGCGGCTCGAACGCAAGCTGGGTGATGATGTCGTCCTTGGGCTCCTTGCGCCGCTGGGCGGCGAGCCGGCGGCCGAACGCGAACATGTCGAGCGCCGCCGGGCTCGAGAACGGCAGGTGGCGGTGCGCGTCGTCGTCGGGGACCTTGTATTCGGGGTCCTGGTTGCCGAGCAGCCGGTCGCCGATCTCGATGATCTCGCGCCGCTCCTGGAGCGGTACGCCGAGGATCTCGGCGAACACCTGCATCGGGATCTCCGATGCGACCTCGTGCACGAAGTCGAACTCGCCCTTGGGCAGCGCGAGGTCGAGCACCTCGCGCGTGACCTTGCGGACCTTCTCCTCCCAGACGCCGACGGCGCGCGGCGTGAAGCGCCGCGCGATCAACCCGCGCAGCTCGTCGTGGCGCGGCGGGTCCATGTCGATCATCGACTTGCGCGCCTCGATCTGGTCCTCGTCGAGGTCCTCGAGCGAGGTGCCCCCGATCTCCGACGAGAAGAGGTCGACGTTGCGGTGGACGAAGCGGATGTCCTCGTAGCGGGTGACCGCCCAGAACCCCGGGCCGTCCGGCTCGGGGTTCCAGTGCACCGGGTCCTCGCGGCGGAGCTCGGCGAACGCCTCGTGCGGGACGCCGTCGACGAACGCGTCGTGGTCGGACAGGTCGATGAACTCGCGTGTCTGTGTCATGGCCCTAGAGGTGGTGGAGGTACTCGTCGATCTCCCAGTCCGAGACCCACGCGCGATGGCGCTCGACCTCGAACCGCTTGACCGCCAGGAACGTCTGGACGATCTCCGGGCCGAGCGCGGCGCACAGGACGTCGTCGCCCTCGAGCGCGTCGAGCGCGGCCTCGAGCGAGGTCGGGAGCTCGGCGCCGATCACCTCGGGCGCCGCGCGGTAGGCGTCGCCCTCGACGGGCGGCGGCGGGGTGAGCGACTCGCGGATGCCGTGCGTGCCGGCAGCCAGGGTCGCGGCGATGGCCAGGTACGGGTTGGCGCCGCCGTCGCCGACGCGGATCTCGATCCGCGTGGCGCCGCCGCGCTCGGGCGGGATGCGGATGAACGTGGCGCGGTTGTCCCAGCCCCAGTTCGCGTGCGTCGGGGCCAGCGAGTCGGGCTGGATCCGCCGGTAGGCGTTGATCGTGGGGTTGAGGAAGGCCATCAGGGCCGGCGCGTGCGCGAGCACGCCGGCGGTGAACGCGTGCAGCTCGCCCGCCACGCCGCCGTCGGCCCCGGGTGCGTCGAACGCGTTGCGCCCGTCGCGGTTCAATGACAGGTGCAGGTGGGTGCCCGAGCCGCCCTGGTCGTTGAACGGCTTGCCCATGAAGGTGGCGATCAGACCGTTCTGGGCGGCGATGTCCTTGACCGCCGACTTGAGGCGGAAGGCGCGGTCGGCGGCGGTCAAGGCGTCGGAGTGCCGCAGGTTGATCTCGTACTGGCCGTTCATGAACTCGTGGTTGACGGCGAACGCCCCGAGCCCGAGCTGGGCCAGGCTCTCGGTCATGCCGCGCACGAGGCCGCCGGGATCGGCCTGCGGGCCGACCGTGTAGACCATGCTCAGCTGGTCGACGCGGCGGCGGATGCGGCCGTCGCCGTCGCGCTCGACGAGGAAGAACTCGAGCTCGGGGCCGACGATCGGCTCGAGCCCGAGCTCGGCCAGCGCCGCGGCCGCCCGGCGGACGGCCCCGCGGGGATCGGCGATCGGCTGCCCGCCCTCCGCCGGCTCGAGGTCGGCCAGGCAGGAGGCGACGCCGGGCTCCCACGGCAGCGAGAGCATCGTGGCCATGTCGGGGCGCGCGATCAGGTCGGGGTAGCCCTCATCCCCGCCTACGACCGGCGTGTGCCGCAGGTCGGTGCCCATGACCGCCGAGCAGAAGCACAGGCCCTTCTCGATCACGTGGTCGAACTCGGAGATCGGCACGTCCTTGCCGCGGGCGACCCCGTGCAGGTCCGGGTAGAGGACCCGGATCGAGGTAACTGGCGGGCCGTCTTGGGCCGTGCCCGGGGGAACGGGAGCGGTGTCGGTCTGCATGCGGGTCTCCTCGCTCATGTGCGCGTGCGCTGCCAGAAGGCGTCGAACAGGTCGAAGGCCGCTCGGGCGGCCGGTTCGGCGTGGTGGCGGCCGCGCTCGAGCAGCGCCTCGCCGTCGTCGATGCCGAGGGCGCTCACGCGCCCGCGGTCGGTCCACGCCCAGGAGCGGACGATCTCGATCGTGCTCTCCGGGTGGAACTGCACGCCCAGGTGCGGGCCGTGCGCGAAGGCCTGGACAGCGGTCGCGGAGCGGGCGAGCTCCGTCGCGCCGGGCGGGAGCGTGAAGCGGTCGAAGTGCCACTGCAGCCATGGGCCCTCGGGCACGACGTCCGGCGCCGACGAGGCGATCGTGTGCCAGCCCAGCTCGGGCCGCGGCGCGCGCTGGATCTCGCCGCCCAGCACCTTGGCGAGCACCTGGCCGCCGAAGCAGAGGCCGAGGACGGGGATGCCGCGGTCGACCGCCCGGTCGACGAACTCCAGCTCCGCGGCGACCTCGGGCACCGGCGAATCGGGGTTGTGCGGCGATCCCAGCGAGGCGACGAAGGCCTGGCCGTTGAGCTCCGGCAGCGGCTCGCCGAGGTCGGCGCGATGGATGTCGAGCGGGATGCCGCGCGCGGCCGCCCAGTCGGCCAGCAGCCCGGGCGGGCCCCAGTCGCCGTGCTGGAGGACGAGCGCCGCGGTCATGCCGCCACCGCCGCGCCCAGCGCCTTCTCGTCGGCCGCCACGAGGTCCTTGATGTGCTCGAAGCTCGGCTGCTCCGGGAGCTGGCGCCGGTACCAGCCGAGCCGCTTGGCGGCGTTGAAGGCGACCACGCCGACCAGCCGTCCGTCGCGGGCGCCGGCGGCCACGAACCGGCTGCCTTCAGATTCCAGGATCTCGAGCCGGTCGGCGCGGGCCGGGAACCCGACGGCCTGGATCTTGACGTCGTACTGGTCCGACCAGAAGTAGGGCGGCAGCTCGTGCGGCGTCCGCTCGCCGGCGGGCAGCAGGGCGTTCCGACCCGCCAGCTGGCCATGCTCGGCGGCCGTCGTCCAGTGTTCGACGCGCACCGGCTCGTCGTCCGCGAGCGGGTGTGGCCACGAGATGACGTCGCCGGCGCCGAGGACGTCCGGATCCACGAGCGTGGTGAGCGTCGCGTCGCACGCGACGCCGCCGGCAGCGCCCAGCCACTCGCTGTTCGGCACGGCGCCGAGCGCCGCGACAACGAGGTCGGCATCGATGCGCGTTCCGTCGGTGAGCTCGATCCTCGTCGCGCTCAGCGCCTGCACGCCGACACCGAGACGCAGGTCGACGCCGTGCGCCCGGTGCATGTCCGCGCAGCGGGCGCCGAGCTCGGGCCCGAGCGGCACCATCGGAAACGGCGCGATGTCCACGACGGTCACCTCGAGGCCCTGCTTGCGGGCCGTGGCCGCCACCTCGCAGCCGATGAAGCCGCCGCCGACGATGGCCACGCGCGGGCGCTCGGCCAGCGCCGCCTTCAGCGCGAGCGCATCGTCGAGGCTGCGCAGCGTGTGGACGCCCTCGGCGCCGGGCCACTGGCGGGCGCGGCAGCCGGTGGCCACGATCAGCCGGTCGTACGGCACCTCGTCGCCGTCGGCCAGCCGCACGACGCGTCGCGCGCGGTCCAACCCCGTGGCCGCGACGCCGAGGCGCCATTCGGCCTCGAACTTGGCAGGGAAGGCGCAGTCGTCGGGCGTCTGCGCGCCCGCCAGCAGCTCCTTCGACAGCGGCGGGCGCGTGTACGGCAGGTGCTCCTCGTCCCCCACGACGACGAGCTCGCCGTCGAACCCCGCGGCGCGCGCCGCCTGGGCGGCGCGCAGCCCGGCCAGCGACGCTCCGACGACGACGAGTCTCTGCACTAGCCCTCCACGCGGATCGCCATCATCGGGCAGGCGTTGATGGCGGCCTCGACGGCCTCGCGCCGCTCCTCGGGGACGTTCTCCTGCCAGACGAGGACGTCGTCGTCGCCGAGCTCGAACACGTCGGGCGCCGGCATGACGCACTCGCCGTGGCTCTGGCACAGGTTCATGTCCACGTGGACCTTCATGCGGTGACGCTCCTCTCCGCCTCGTCCTCCGGGATGGCGAGGGCGACGTGCAGGGTGTTGGCGGTGACGGCCATCTGCTCGCCCGCGCCCGTGAGGTCGACGTCCCAGTCGACGACGGTGTTCTCGATCCGGCCGAGGCCGTCGATCTCGACGGCCACGACGTCGCCCGGCTCCATCGGCCGCGAGTTCGCCGGCGTGCCGGTGAGCACGACGTCGCCCGGCTCGAGCGTGATCAGCCGGCACAGGTCGGCGAGCTGGTAGGCGACGCCCCAGATCAGGTCGTCCGCCGTCGCCTCCTGCACGACCTCGCCGTTGAGGTACGTACGGAGGGTGTAGTCGGTCGGGTCGAACTCGCCGGCGGGTACGAGCTCGGGGCCGATCGGCAGGAACCCGTCCTGGCCCTTGACGCGCAGCATCGCGCCGCGGTCGGCGTGCCGGAAGTCGTGCAGCCCGACGTCGTTGGCGGGCGCGTAGCCGGCGACGTGGCAAGCGCCTCGTCGATCCCGACGCCCTTCATGCGGCGGCCGATGACCACGGCCAGCTCGCCCTCGTAGTTCAGGAAGCGCGCGCCGCGCGGGCGGCGCAGCTCGCCGCGATGGCCGTTGAGCGCCGTCGGCGGCTTCATGAAGTACGACGGCGCGGGTGGCATCTGCGCCGCGTACTCGTCCACCCGGCTGCGGTAGGTCAGGTGGACGGCGATGATCTTCGACGGCACGACGGGCGCGAGGTACGCAGCCTCGCGCTCCGCGACGGTCCTGCCGTCGTCCAGCTCGATGGCGTCGCCGGCGAGGCGGCCCCAGACGGGCGTGCCCTCCACCGCGACCCGGACTCTCCTCACCTCGGTCACGGGCGGCATGCTGCGCGATCGGCGAGCGCGCATACAACAGCAACTCGCGCACGATTATGCGCGTGACGCGATAGATTCGCGCCGTGGACCTCCGCCAGCTCCGGTACTTCGTGGCGGTCGCCGAGGAGCTGCACTTCTCACGCGCTTCGGCGCGCCTGAGCCTCGCGCAGTCGGCCCTGAGCGCGCAGGTCCGGCAGCTCGAAGGCGAGGTCGGCGGTCCGCTGCTCGTGCGCAGCACCCGCCGGGTCGAGCTCACGCCGGCCGGTGAGGCGCTGCTCGTCGACGCGCGACGGATCCTCGCGGACGCCGACAACGCGCTCGATCGCTGCCGCGCCCTCGCCCGCGGCGAAGCCGGCTCACTGATCATCGGCTCGCTCGGCCCGGCGCCGGGCGGCGTCTTCGCTCCGCTGCTCTCGCGTTTCGGGGGCATGCACCCGGACGTTCGCGTCGAGGTCCGGGCGCTCGACTTCACCGAGCTGATCGACGGCGTGCGCGAGCGCAACGCCGACGTCGCGTTCCTCTACCTGCCGCTCGACGAGCCCGACCTCGAGATCACGCCCCTGCTGTCGGAGCCGCGCATCGTCGTGCTCCCCTCAGGCCACCGGCTCGCCAAGCGCGCACAGCTCTCCCCCGCCGACCTCGACGGCGAGGTCTTCGTCAAGCAGCCGCCGCCCGTCCCCGACGACTGGTGCGACTTCTGGATGCTCGTCGACGAGCTCGGCCACCGGCCGCCCGTCAGCCCGCACATGGGCGCCAACCTCGAGGAGTGGCTGCACCTGATCGGCCGCGGCGAGGGGATCGACACCGCCCCGGCGATCATCTCCCGCTACTTCACGTTCCCCGAGGTGGCGTTCGTGCCGCTCGTCGACGCCGCGCCGGCGGTCCTCGTCCTCGCGCGGCGGCGCGACGACCCGGACCGCCTGGTCGACGACTTCGTCGCGCTGGCCAGCGAGATCGCCGCCACCGCAGCCCAGAGCGACACGCCCTACTCGGAGCCGCATTGAGGACAGATCCTGACCTCGACCGTCCGTAGCGTTCAGCGAATGCCAGAACGCGACGGTTACGTCCCCGGAGTCCCCTGCTGGGTCGACAGCAACCAGCCCGACCCGAAGGCCGCGGCCGAGTTCTACGCCGGCCTCTTCGGCTGGGAGGTCGAGGACGTGATGCCGCCCGAGTCCGAGGTCAGGTACTTCATGGCGCGGATCCGCGGAGGCGACGTCGCGGCCCTCGGCTCGATCCCCTCGGGCGCGCCGCCGAACGCCGTGTGGAACACGTACATCTGGGTCGACGACGTGGATGAGACCGCCTCGAAGGTCCGCGACGCGGGCGGAACGGCGCTGAGGGAGCCCTTCGACATCCCGAGCTTCGGGCGTATGGCGGTGTTCGCGGATCCGGAGGGCGCGGCGTTCAGCGTCTGGCAGGCGAGGGGGCACAAGGGCGCCCGGGTCGTCAACGAGGCGGGCGCGCTCAACTTCAACGGGCTCGGCACCCGTGACGTGGAGGGCGCGAAGGCGTTCTACGGCGCCGTGTTCGGCTGGCAGACGCTGACGGTCGGCGGCGGCAACGAGATGTGGACGCTGCCCGGTTACGGCGATCACCTCGAGGAGAGCACCCCGGGCCTGCGGGAGATGGTGGCCGAGATGGGCGGTCCGGCCGGGTTCGAGGACGTCGTGGCCAGCCTCAACCCGATCCCGGACGACCAGCCGGACGTCCGGCCGCACTGGAGCGTGACCTTCGCGACCGACGACGCCGACGCCACCGCCGCGAAGGCCGCCGAGCTCGGCGGCACGATCGTCGTCCCGCCCTTCGACGCGCCCTGGGTCCGGATGACGCTGATCGCCGATCCCCAGGGGGCGACCGTGATCGCGAGCCAGTTCGTGCCCGAGACCGGCTAGCTGTAAGCGCCGAGCAGGTTGTTCAGTCGGCGAACTGCGGCTGGGTGGAGCCGGCCGCGCGGCGGATTTCGGCATCGAATCCTGGATAGGTGGGGTCAGACCCCACTACGTGTAGTTCCTGAGCACGTTGTTCCTCCGGCCGCCGTGCCCGACGAGGCGAACGTCAACGGCGGCTGGGTAAGGGGAGCTGGGGAGGCCGGCGAGGGCGGTTTCCTCGAAGCGTCCTGCCCTGCGGTCGTCTGACGACCCTTGGCCAGGACGCTACGCCGAAAACCGCAACGAATCCTGCCTAGGGTCGTATAGCGACCCCTAGCCAGGATCAGACGCCGAAAACCGACCGCGCGGCCGGCTCCCCAGCCTCCCCACCCAGCCGCAGTTGACCTTCGTCCCTCGGGCACGGCAGCCGGCGGAACAACGTGGTCAGGATCTACAGCTAGCGGCGACGGACGCGCTCGCAGCGGCGCGTGCGGTCGCCGCTGCCCACGTAGGCCGTGTCGCGCCCCGGTCCACAGTCGAGCCGGTCGCGGCCCGGGCCTCCGATGAGCACGTCGCGGCCGGCGCCGCCGAGCAGGACGTCGGCGCCGGAGCCGCCGGCGATCCGATCGCGGCCCGCGCCGCCTGCGACGCAGTCCTTCCCCCGGCCCGCGCGGATGCGGTCGTCGCCCGGGCCGGCGAGGATGCGGTCGGCGCGGCCGGTCCCGTGGAGGCGGTTCGAGCGCCCGGTGCCGCGCACGCCGATCCGGCCCGTGCACCGCCATGCCGCCGCGTGGCGGCCCGTCGCGGCCGGACCGCTCGCGGGTGACGGCGTTCCCGCGGGAACGCCCGACATCCACGGCGCGAGCGGCGTGGTGTCGCCGACGCGGAAGGAGATCGTGCCGGCGACGAGCGTGCCCGGAGGCGAGGTGCAGCGGTGCTCGAACGCGACCGCCATCGACTTCGTGGTGAGGTCGTCCGGGTAGCGCGTGATCTCGTTCACGGTGAACTCGCGTTCGCTGGCCGAGCACGGATCGCCGTAGCCCCAGAGCGTTGAGATGCTCATGCCCGGCTCGGGCTGCGGCGACGGCAGGTGCATGTTGTTCTTCACGCCGGTGTAGCGGCCCGGGACGAGCGGCGCCCCGTTCGCCGTGCGGAAGCTTCCGGTCCAACCACCGCCGCGGCCGGCGACGTAGAACCCGGCCGCACTGTCGCGGCCGTGGACGGAGAATCGCGAGTCGGGCGGCGTGAAGGCGCCGAATACCGGCGGCTCGGGGTCGCCCTCACCTGGCTGACCGGTGATGTCGAGCCGCGTGCGCCCGCCGTAGTTGAAGCCCTGCACGGTCGACTGCACCGGCCCGACTTCGAGCGTCGCGCTGCGGGCGCCGGGCGCCCCCGCCGCGAACCGAACGACGACCTGGCAGCTCCCGCCCGCGGCCAGCGACCGGCCCGCGCACCCGTCGGACACGATCCCGAACGCGGCCGCGTCCGCTCCGGTGATGCGCGCGCCCGGTAGTTGCACAGGCGCGGTGGCCCGTACCGTCACGGGAACGTCCCGGCGCGGCCGGCCGAAGTCCCACGCCGACCAGCGCTGCACCGCCGGCACGGCGTACGCGGCTCCGTCCGGGACCGGCGCGTTGTAGCGGATCTCGCCGAACTGCGGCCACGTGTGCTCGTCGCACTGGTACTCGAAGACCACCCAGACGCGATTCGGCACGCCGTCGGCGCCCAGAGCGAAGTCCTTGATCTCGAACCGCCCGAAGTCCACCGAGCACATGGGCGCCCGGATCGCGGGTCGCCCGCGCTCCACCCACTCCAGAGCGCGGTCGTAGACCCCCGGCTTCAGCACGTCCCCCACAGCGGCCTCGAAGTGGAACGACGGGAGATCGGATCCCTTCTCCGCGAAGACCTTCACCTCGCGCGCACTGCCCGTGATCATGAACCGGGCGTCCGGCGCGGCGATCCAGGCCGCCTCGGGCCGGACCTCGTCGAAGTTGGTCGCCGAGCTCACGACGGCCGCCGACGCGGGCGTCGCGCCGGCGAGCCAGGCCAGTACCGCCATCCCCCACACCTTCCTCCGGTGCATCGGATGGGCGAGTACCCGCTCAGGCGCTCAGAGAATCGGCATGATCTCAGCCCCGAACCAGTCGAGCTGCTCGAGCACCTCGGCCGACGACATCCCGGAGAAGTTGATCGCGAGCTCGGTGAAGCCGGCTTCCTCGAAGCGAGCGATCTCGCCGGCGATGTCGGCGGGCGACCCCTGCCTGCCGACCGCGGTCGGATCATCGACGACGGCGATGCTGCGGCTGAGGCTGGCGAGCGCCGCGTTGGCCTCGCCGATCCCGATCGTGTAGCGGAAGGTCAGCGCCTCGGGATCGCGCCCGCGCGCCGCCGCCCCGTCCTTGACCCGCAGGACCGTCTCGCGCAGCTCGCCGTCGAGGTCGCCGCCCATCGGCATCCAGCCGTCACCGAGCTCGAGCACCCGGCGAATCGGAGCTCGCCCGCTCCCGCCCGCCACCCAGATAGGCACGTGCGGGGCCTGCGCGCACTTGGGCTCGAAGACGATGTCCGAGAAGCTCACGTGGCGGCCCGCGAAGCGCGGCTCGTCCTCGGTCCACAGGACCCGCATGGCGCGCAGGTACTCGTCGGTCAGCGAGCCCCGGTCCTCGTAGCTGACGCCGAGCATCTCGAACTCGGGCCGCAGCCAGCCGACCGCGGCGGCGAGCGTGAGGCGGCCGCCGGACACCTGGTCGACGGTGGCGATCTGCTTGGCCTGCGGGAACACCGGCCGGTAGGGGACGACGAGGCAGGTGACGATCCGGATCGTCGTCGTCTGCGTCGCGAGATAGGTGCTCAGCACGCTCCAGTCGGGCCAGACCTCCCCCACGCCGCCGGACTCGGGACCGGTGGTGCAGATCGTGTGGTCGGACACGCTGACGCTGGCGAAGCCGAGCGCCTCGGCGCGCCGCGCGCCCTCCGCCATCGCCCCGAGCCCGCCCCAGCGGCCGTATGGCCAGAGCCAGAGCGAGAAGTTCACCGCCGGCGCTCCTCGACCTGGAGCTCGTGGGCCGACAGCAGGCCCTCGGGCCGCCAGCGGAGCATCAGGATCAGCGCCAGCCCGAGCACGGCCGCGGACATGCCGGTCGCCGTCTTCAGGTGCAGGCCGAGCAGGTCCACCCCGTTCTCCACCCGCCGCAGCAGCTCGTTGACCACCGTCACGACCGCCGCCCCGGCCAGCGCGCCGGTGATGCTGTTGATGCCGCCGACGATCGCCATCGTCAGGACGACCACCACCAGCGGGATCGCGAACGAGGCCGGCGAGAAGGCGGTCAGCAGCATCGCGTACAGGCCGCCGCCGATGCCGGTGAGGAACGCCGACAGGACGAACGGCAGCAGCCGCGCGCCCAGCGACGGCACGCCGGCCGACTCGGCCGCGACGTCGTCGTCGCGGTTGGCGCGGGCGCGCAGCCCGGCGCGCGACCACTTGAACGTCGCGCTGATCAGCACCGCCACGGCGAGCCAGACGAAGACCCAGAAGAAGTTCGTGTGGTCGGGCACCCCGAAGAGCGGCCGCGGGCCGTTGGTGATCGAGCCCGCCTGGGAGAGCACGTTGACCGTGATCACGAGCAGGCCGAGCGTGGCGATCGAGGCCGCGGCACCGCTGAGGCGCATGAGCGCGACGCCGGTGACGAGCGCGAGCAGCGCCGCCGCCAGGCCGCCCACCAGCAGCGCGGGCACGACGCCGAGCTCGACGTCGGCCAGGAAGCCCGGCAGGTCCGGCAGGAAGAGCTCCTTGTCGAGCAGCGGGATCGCGGCGAGGCCGGCCGCATAGGCGCCGATCGCCATGAAGGCGACGTGCCCGAAGGACACCAGGCCCGTGTTGCCGACGAAGACCTGGAAGCCGACGACCATGATCGCGTTGATGCCGAACAGGAGCACGACCTCGGTCATCGTCTCGTCGGCGTAGACGACTGCCGCGAGCGCGGTGACGATCCCGACCGCGAGCAGCGGGCCCGCCACGGCGCCCGCGAAGCCGAGCGGCCCGGGGACGTGGTCGCGCCGGAGCGCCGGCCGGATCATCGCGCCGGCTCCGCGACGAGGCCGCCGGGCCGCAGGACGAGGATCGCGATCACGGCTGCGAACACGATCGCCGGCTGGTAGCCGAGCGCCTCGCCCGGCAGCGTCGCCGCCATCCCGACCTCGAGGGCGCCCAGCGCGAGGCCGCCGATCAGGGCCCCCCGGGTGGACCCGAGGCCGCCGAGCACGAGCGCGATGAAGGCGCTGATCGTGGGATCGAGGTCGGAGCGAGGCGTGATCGCTCCCACCTTGGCGAACCACAGCAGCCCCACGACCCCGGCGATCGCCCCGCTGATCGCGAACACGATCATCAGCACCCGGTCGGGCTTGACGCCCATCAGGCGCGTGATGTCCGGGAACTCGGCCGCGGCCCGGATCTGCGCGCCGAACGGGGTCCGGTTGAGGAGCGCGTAGAAGATCGCCACCACGACCGCCGCGGTGCCGATGGTGATCAGCTCGAGCACGGGAACACGGACGCCCGCGACCTCGACGACGTCGGCGAACAGCGGCGGCAGCCGCAGGATGCGCGGCTGCTCGCCGAAGATCACGATCGCGGCGTACTGGACGATCAGCAGGACGCCGAACGAGGTGATCAGCAACGTGATCGCCGGCGCGCCGATGAACGGGCGGAACGCGAGCCATCCGATGACCATCGAGAGGACGGTCGCGAAGGCCACGCAGAGCGGCACCATGAGCAGGAACGGGACGCCCGCGTCGAGCAGGACGATCGCGATGTAGCCCGCCCAGACGAGCATCATCCCGTAGGCGAAGTTGATGAGCCGCATGACGCTGAACACGAGCGTCAGCCCGAGCGCCAGCAGCGCGTAGGTCGAGCCGACGCTCAGCGCGTCGACGACGTGCTGGACGAGCTCGGTCACGCGCCCGGGCCGCCGACCCCGAAGTAGGCCTCGAGCAGGCGCTCGTCCTGACGCATCGCCCCGGCGGCGTCCTCGAGGACCTTGACGCCGAGCTTCATCACGCAGGCCCGGTCGGCGAAGTCGAGCGCCCGCCGCGACGACTCCTCCACGACGACGAGGCTCTGCCCCTCGTCGCGCAGCTTCCGCAACACCGCGTAGACCTCGTTGCCCACCTTGGGCGCCAGGCCGAGGCACGGCTCGTCCATCAACAGCACGCGCGGCTCGGCGGCGAGCGCGCGGCCGATCGCCAGCATCTGCTGCTGGCCGCCGGAGAGGTGCGTCCCGCGGTCATGGCGCCGGTCGCCGAGCACGGGGAACATCGCGTACACGCGCTCGAGCGCCGCCGTCGCGCGCCGGCGCGCCTCGGCGGCGCCGAAGCGGCGCTGCAGCGGGGTCGCGCCGATCAGCAGGTTCTCCTCGATCGACAGCCCGGAGAAGATCCGCCGGCCCTCCGGCGCCAGCACGATGCCGAGTGCGGGGCGCTCCTCGGCGGGCACGGCGGTAATGTCCTCGCCGTCGAGCCGGATCGTGCCCTCCCACGGCCGCACCAACCCGGCGAGCGTCATCATCAGCGTCGTCTTGCCGGCGCCGTTGGCGCCCAGCACGGCCAGCGACTCGCCCGCCTCGACGGTGAGCGACACGCCCTTCAGGACCTTCGTGATGCCGTAGCCGGCGACGACGTCGTCGACCTCGAGCAGCATCAGTCCTCCTCCGTGCCGAGGTAGGCCTCGACGACGTCCTTCTGCTTGAAGGCCTCCTCGGGCGCGCCGGTGAAGATGACGCGGCCCTCGTCGAGCACCTGGATGCGGTCGCTGACGCCCATGATCAGGCTCATGTCGTGGTCGATGACGAGGATCGAGCAGCCGTCGCCGCGGATCTCGCGCAGCAGCTCGCGCAGCTCGGCCGTCTCGGCGTCGTTGAGCCCGGCCGCGGGCTCGTCGAGCAGGAGCACGGTCGGCTCGCCGGCCAGCGCGCGCGCGATCTCGACGCGCCGCTGATGACCGTAGGGCAGGCTGGAGACGACCTGCCGGCTCAGGTCCTGCAGGGCGAGGCGCTCCAGCAGCGGCTCCACCCGATCCCCCCGTCCACGCCGGCGGCCGAGCGCGGTGAGGCCGACCGCCACGTTCTCGCGCACGGTCAGCTCCGCGAACAGGCGCGGCGTCTGGAACGTGCGCGCGAGTCCCGCCCGCGCGCGTCGCGGCCGCGACGCGCGCGTGACCCGGCGGGACCGGAGGGCGATCTCACCTCCGTCGATCTCGAGCACGCCCGAGATGCAGTTGACCAGCGTCGTCTTGCCCGAGCCGTTGGGTCCGATCAGGCCGAGGACCTCGCGCTCGCCGACCTCGAGGTCCACTCCCGCCAGGGCCGTGACGCCGCCGAAGCGCTTGACGACGTTGGTCGCTGTCAGCTCACTCGGCGTCGATCACCTCGAACTGTCGGAACTCGCCGTCGTCGTTGAGGCCGTCGATCGTGATGTTCCAGATCGCGTGGCCGTCCTCCCAGCGCACGAGCGTGCCGCCCGGGACCTCGACGTTGGACTGCGCCCGGATCGCCTCGGCCGCCGAGCCCGCGTCGACGACGTTCTCCTGCTGCAGCGCCTCGTTGATCGCCATCAGCGCCTGGTAGGAGCCGGGGCCGTTCGCCTGCTCGGGGAAGTTGCCGAACTTCTTCTCGTAGGCGGTGGCGAACTCGTCCATCCCCGGGTCGCTGTCCGGATCCTCGTTGGCGCCCTCGAAGTACACCTGGGCTGAGTAGAACACGTCGTGGGAGCCGGCGGGGCCGACCAGCTTGGGCAGCTCGCGGGTCTGGAGCGTCACGTTGCCCAGGACCGGCGTGTCGAGGCCGGCCGCCCGCAGCTGCTTCACGAAGGTGCCGACGTTCGGGAAGATCATCTGGACGTTGATCACGGCCGGCGGCGGGTCGAGCTTCTGGATCTTGGAGATCGTCGACCCGAAGTCGGACTGGCCGCCGAGCGAGTCGACCTTGTCGGTGCCGACCATCTCACCGCCGTCGGCCTCGTAGGTCGCCCGATAGGCGGCGTCCTGCTCGGTGAAGTAGGCAAGCCCTTCGTCGATGACCATGTACGTCGTCATCCACTCCTGGCCGAGCGCGTAGCGCGCCTGGGCCTCGCCGAGCTGGGTCGTGGTCGGGCCGGAGTTGAAGAAGTTGTCGCCGACGGCCTTGGCGAACTCGGTCGAGGACGCGGCCGTCGAGAGCGTCAGCACGCCCTCCTCCTGGCCGACGCGGGCGGCGGCGATGCCGAGGTCGAAGTCGTCCGGCACGAGCAGGATCTGCGCGCCCTGCTCGATCATCTCGCGCGCGACCTGCGCGCCGACCGCCGGGTCGCTCTTGGTGTCGCCCTCGATCGTCTTGATCTGGCAGCCCTTGATGCCGCCGTCGGCGTTGATCTGGTCGAAGGCGATCTTCGCGCCGCGGGTGCCTGCGATGTCGAAGAACGAGGCCGGGCCGCTCTGCGCCTTGGCGATGCCGACGGTGATGGCGCCGTCCTTGCATTCGAGCGACTTGCCGCCGCCCCCGGTCTGGGCCGCCTGCTCGCCGTCGCCGCCGCTGTCGGAGCTCTCGTCATCGCCACCGCAGGCCACGACCCCGAGCGCGAGTCCGACGCAAACGGTGCCCGTGAGAAGCCGCAGTGAGGTACCGAACCGGTGCATTGCCACCCTTCCCTCCGTCCACGATGCGCACACTTGTTCACTACGCGCACAGCGAACGTAGCGAATCAGGTGGTGGTGGTCAAGCGCAATACGGCCGTCTCGGGTGCGTCGATCGAGAGGTCCGCGCCGAGCGCCACGCGGTACACCTCGCGTGCCCGCTCGCGGCTCACCCAGCCCTCCACGACGTCGTGGCGGACGCGCTCGGGGTCGCGCTCGGCAGGCGGGCCGTAGCCCCCGCCGCCGGCCGTGACGGAGACGATCCGCTCGCCGTCCTGCAGCTCCACGAACGCCTGCGGCGGCAGCTCCTCGAGCGCGCCCGCGCGGTCGCGCTTGAAATGGCGCGAGGGTCCACCGGGCAGGCCGCCGCGCGCCCCGAGCGCCGGGTTCTCCACGCCGTCGGCGCCGTACGCGACGGTCAGCGAGGTCCCGCTCGGCCCGTACTCGACGTAGGCGCCCGGGGCGCCGCGATAGCGCCCTGCGCCCTCGCTGTCGGGCTCCAGGCGCTGGGCGTCGACGTGGATCGGATGGCGCAGCTCGGCGATCTCGACGCTGTCGCGCCGCAGCATCCCCGCACCGCCGGCGTGGAAGATCGTCAGCCACCCGTCGGTCCACGGCGTGCCCGCCCCGCCGGTGATGACCATGAAGATCTGGTTGACGAACGGCGCGCCGCCGTAACGTGGATCGCGCCCCGAGACGACGCCGGCCGCGGCCGGGATCACTCCGCCGCACTCGGCCAGGCCGATGCCGTCGGCCAGCTCGGCGAGCCCGCGCTGGACGGCGTTGGAAAGGCGGTCGGCGAGGTTCGTCGTCGCCGTCGAGCAGCTCGCGGGGTGGCGCGGGATGCCGACCGCGCAATTCTCGCGCAGCGCAACGCCGATCCGGCGGAAGCTGCCCGCGTTGGGCGGCACTCCGGCTCCGATGCTGTTGAAGATCCCGACCATCGCCGCCGTGCGCGCCGTCGCTTCGGTGAGGTTGAGGCCGTTCGCCATGCAGTCGACGTTGTCGCGCAGGTCGACGTCGATCC
Organism: uncultured Solirubrobacteraceae bacterium; assembly: GCA_963835525.1. Classification (GTDB taxonomy): domain Bacteria; phylum Actinomycetota; class Thermoleophilia; order Solirubrobacterales; family Solirubrobacteraceae; genus DASSUW01. Next base: position 588,714 of record CAWIFM010000001.1, on the reverse strand, counting down.
GCCGCTCGTCGCCGCGCACCTCGATCACGGCCCTCACCTCGACGCCGTCGGGCGCACCCGGGAAGCGGTCGTGCCGGCTGACCGACTCGACGCGGCCGGACGGCAGGCCCGCGATCACGTCGCCCATGACCGTCTCGCTGTAGTCGAACCAGTCCGTGACGAAGGTCTCCAGATCCGCCCAGCCGACCTCCCCGCCGAGCTCGAGCATGCGCCGCTCCCCCACGCGCACCGCCCCGAGCAGCGCGAGGTAGTCGCCCCACCACTGGTCGGGCACGCGCAGGCGCAGCCGCATCATGCGCAGGATGTCGTCGTTGTCGGCGTAGTCGGCCTGGACGCGGCATGCGTCGAACAGCAGCGCGCCCTCCTCGTAGACGTCCCGCGCCGCCGCCATGTAGGTGGTCGGCAGCGAGTTGCCGCAGTCGGCCTGGTGCGCCTTGGCGAGGACGGAGAAGCGGTGGACGCCCGAGTCGTCGACGACCGGCACGAGCATCGCGTGGTCGGCCGCGTGCGAGTTGCCGCTGTAGGGCGAGTTGTGCAGGAACGCGTCGCCGCGCCGGAGCACCGGGTGCAGCTCGACGATCCGGCGGGCGATCAGGTCCGGCCCGCTCATCATGTGGATCGGGAGGCTCTCGGCGCCCATGACCAGCTCGTGGCCGGCGCTCAGCACGCAGCACGAGAAGTCGTGCGCGCTGTTGAGGACGCCCGACCGGCCCGAGCGGAAGATCGTGTTCATCATGCCGCCGACCACGGCGTTGAAGCGGTTGCTCAGGACCGCCATGCGGACGCCGTCCATGCCTCACCTCCCTCCGCGACGGCCGCCCCGGGGGCGATGTGCAGCGTGCCGGTCGGCCGCCGCCGCAAGCGCGCCCCGGCGTCGACGACGACCGTGGTGGTCGCCGTCTCGACGACCGCGGGGCCGTCGATCGGCTCCTCGAGGGGGATCGCCGCCAGCCTCCACACCGGCACGGGGGTCAGGCCGCGGCCGGGCAGGTAGACGTCGCGCCGCCGGGGCTCGCCGGACACGATCTCGGCGCGCGGCCGGACCGGCTCGCGCAGCCGGCAGATCGCGCGCGCGTGCCAGCTCTGGAACTCGATGCCCGACGCCTCGTCGGCGATCGAGAAGACGTCGCGATGGACGGCGTGGAAGTCCTCGCACAACCGCCTGAGCTGGTCGGGCGTCTCGATCCGCGTCTCGCGCACCGGCGACTCGAGCTCCCACACCTGGTGCGGGTAGCGGGCCTCGACGGACAGCTCGATCGCGGCTCTCGATGGCGCCCTCGCCGGGGCCGTCGATGAATCCGCGCGCCATCGCCTCGAGCTGCTCGAGCACCGCGTTGACGCCCGCGAAGTCGAAGTCGCCGTCGGTCGTGCGGAACGTGATCTCGAAGCTGCGCGCTAGCTCGGAGATCAGCGCGCCGGCGGCGCTGAGGGCGGGGCCGATCGGCGGGATGATCACCTCCGGGCAGCCGAGGGCGCGCGCGATGGCGACGGCGTTGAAGCCCGCCGCACCGCCACCGCCGACGAGCACGGCGTCGCGCGGGTCGATGCCCTGGTGGATCGTGATCTCCTCGATCGCGCTGACCATGCGCTCGGTCGCCACCCGCACGACGGCCGCTGCCGCGTCGTGGACCGCGAGGCCGAGCGGCTCGCCGACCTGCGCCGCGATCGCGTCGCGTGCGGCATCGAGGTCGAGCCGCTCGCGGCCGCCGAGGAAGTAGTCGGGGTCGACGTAGCCGAGCACGAGGCAGGCGTCGGTCATCGTCGGCCGCGTCCCGCCGCTGCCGTAGCAGACCGGGCCGGGGTCGGCTCCCGCGCTCTCGGGGCCGACATGCAGCAGGCCGCCGGCGTCGACGTGCGCGATGCTGCCGCCGCCGGCGCCGACGCTGCGCACGTCGACCGACGGCAGCCCGGTCATGTGCCCGAAGTGCGGCCGCCCGAGCCACGTCTCGCGCGTCCACGGGATGCGCCCGCGCCGAACGACGCTGACGTCGTAGCTCGTCCCGCCGGTGTCGGCCACCATCCGCCGTGTCGGCCGCCGCGAAGTGGCGGCCTGCCACCGGCGCCATCGAGGGGCCGGAGTTGAGCGAGTGGATCGGCGCGGCCGCGACATCGCGCGCGTCGAGCGCGCCGCCGGACGAGGTCACGATCAGCACCCGGCCGGCGAAGCCGGCGTCGCGCAGCCGCTGCTCGACGGTCTCGATGTACGCGGTCATCACCGGCTTGAGCGAGGCGTCGAGGCAGGTCGAGGAGGCGCGGCGGTACTCGCGCACGCACGGGTTGAGCTGGTGCGAGACGGTGACGGGCACGCCGGGGAGGTGCTCGGCGACGAGCTCGGCGACGCGCAGCTCGTGCGCGGGGTTGACGATCGACCACAGCAGGCAGACCGCCACGGCCTCCACCCCGCGCTCGCGCAGCGTGCCCAGCAGTGCGACGAGCGCCGGCTCGTCGAGCGGCTTCAGCACGCCACCGTCGGGGCCGATCCGCTCCGGAACCTCGAAGGTCAGCGAGCGCGGGACGTACGGCTCCGGGTACGGCTTGCTGAGGTCGAAGATCTCGGTCCGGCCGCCCTCGCGGAACAGCAGGATGTCGGGGTGTCCCTCGGTGGTGAGGAAGGCCGTCCGCGCCGTCGTCCCGGTGAGGACGGCGTTGAGGCCGCGCGTGGTCCCGTGGATGAGGACGCTGCCGGCGCCGAGCAGCTCGGCGGTCGCGACGCCGCGCTCGCCGGCGGCGACGGCGAAGACGTCGAGGATGCCCTGCACCGGATCAGCCGGGACGGTCGCGCTCTTGTAGAGGGACAGGCGGCCGTCGTCGTCCTCCACGACGAGATCGGTGAACGTTCCACCGGTGTCGACGGCGAACCTCACGGCGTCAGGTTGACAGCCCCGGACACGTTGCTCAGTATACGTACGACTGCACGTATAGCGAACAGGTTATGCGACTCGGAATCGTGATCCCCAACCAGGTCGCCTGGGGCGGGCCGGAGGAGATCCTCCGGCTGGCGGTGGCGGCCGAGGACGCCGGCATGGACTCCGTCTGGGTGGCGGACCACATCGTCATGCCGGCGGCGTTCGACTCGCCGTATCCGATGCAGGAGCTGCAGCCGTTCGACCCGGCGGCGAACGAGACGTTCTTCGAGCCGCTGGTCACGCTCGCGTTCGTCGCCTCGCGCACGACCCGCGTCCGCCTCGGCACGAGCATCATCCTGCCGACGCTGCGCCACCCCGCCTACACGGCGAAGCTGGTGGCCACGCTCGACAACCTGTCGGGCGGGCGCGTGGTGCTCGGCGTCGGCGCCGGCTGGCTGCGCGAGGAGTTCGACGCGCTCGGCGTCCCGTTCGAGCGCCGCGGCGCGCTGCTCGACGAGCACATCGCCGTGCTGCGCGAACTGTGGTCGTCCGAGGTCGCGACCTTCGAGGGCGAGCACTACCGCCTGCCGCCCGTGCGCAGCGCGCCGAAGCCGGCCCAGGCGTCGGGGCCCCCGATCTGGATCGGCGGGGCGAGCACCGCGGCGCTGCGCCGCGTGGCCGCGATCGCCGACGGCTGGCAGCCGATGGCCGTCGGCCCGCCGGAGCTGGCGAACCTCGTGCCGCGCCTGCGCGAGCTCGCGCGCGAGGCGGGCCGCGACCCTGCCGACATCGACGTGTGCCCGCGCTGCGACCTGGCCTTCGGCGTCCCGCAGGTCCACAAGCCGAACGGGCTGTATGGCACGCCGGAGGAGGTCGTCGCCGGGCTCGGCGCATACCGCGAGGCGGGGTGCACCGAGCTCATCCTCGACCTGCAGCCCGACGACTCGCTCGCGGGCCGGCTCGAGACGCTGGACCAGTTGGCGCCGCTGGTACGGTGAGGAGCCTCAAGTGCCGGGGACGAGACAGGGAAAGGGGGATCGCGACGGCTACCAGGGCATCCAGTCCGTGTCGCGCGCGCTCTCGATCCTCGAGCTGTTCAGCGACAAGCGCCCGTCGCTGAGCGTAAGCCAGGTCGCCGAGCTCACGAAGCTCAACCGGGCGACCTGCTACCGCTTCTGCCAGACGCTGCGCCAGCTCGGCTACCTCGAGGAGCTCGACGACCGGCGCTTCCGGCCCGGGCTGAAGGCAGTCAGCCTCGCCCATTCGGCGCTCAGCAGCCGCGAGCTGCCCGAGCTTGCCCTCCCCTACCTGCGCCAGCTGCGCCAGGACACCGACGAGACGGTGAACATGGGGTTGCTCGACGACACCGAGGTCGTGTACGTCGCGCGCGTGCTGAGCGACCACCTGATCTCGCTGCGGCTCTACGTCGGCAGCCGCCTGCCCGCGTACGCGTCGTCGCTGGGGCGAGCGCAGCTGGCTTTCCTGCCCGAGGACGAGGCCGAGGACATCATCGACCGCAGCAACGTGGTGCGGCTGACAGGCCACACGATCGTCAACCGCCGCCGCCTGACCGCCGAGCTCCGCCGGATCCGCGAGCGCGGCTACGCGCTCAACGACCAGGAGATCGCCGATGGCCTGCGCGGCGTCGCGGCGCCCGTGCTCGCCGCCTCGGGGCGGCCGATCGCGGCCATCAACATCTCGATCCCGCATCCGCTGCGCGCGGCCGGCGAGATCGAGGACGTGCTGGCCCCGATGGTCATCCGGACCGCGGGGTCGATCGGCGAGCTGGCCGCGAAGCTCGCGATCGAGCGCGCCTAGAGGTACTCGGTGAACCAGTCGGCGGCGACCTGCGCGACGGCCGACACCGCCTGCTCGTCCTCGTAGAGCGTGAGGTGCCCGGATCGCGGGACGACGTGCATGCGCTTGCGCTCGCCGGGGATGGCGTCGTACGCCCGCGCCGCCAGGTCCCAGTGCGTGTGGTCGTCGCCCTCGGCCACCACGAGCAGCGTCGGCGTGGTGTGCAGGCGCTCGGCGAACGGCATGACGCTGTACGCGAGCAGCATCTCGGTCGACGCCGCGGTCGACCGCCCCTCGTAGGCCGGGGCCTGTGTCTCCTTCAGCCGCGTGAACGTGACCTTGCTCTTCGGGAACGGCCAGCTCGCCAGCTCGCTCTCGTCGCGCGGCTGGTGCGGGAGGTACGTGTGCTCGCCGGTCTCGTACAGCTTCCGCCGCGCCTCGCTCAGCGCCGCCTGGAGCCGCCTGAAGCCGAGCGTGCCGTGCGCGAGGCGCATGTTCTGGTAGCCGTCGACGGTCGGCACGACGCCGCAGATCGCGCGCACGCGCGCGTCGAGCGCGCCGAGGATGAGCACGTGGCCGCCGCTGTAGGAGATGCCCCAGGCCCCGATGCGCGCGGCGTCGACGTCCTCGCGCGACTCCATGTACGAGATCGCGTTGCGGTAGTCCTCGATCTGCTGCCACGGGTCGATGTGCTGGCGCGGCTCACCAGTGCTGCCGCCCATGTAGCGGTAGTCGAACACCAGCGCCGCGAAGCCTCGCTCGGCGAACACCCGCGCGTAGCTGGGCTGGACGAGCTCCTTCACGTAGCACCAGCCGCCGCCCAGGACGACGCACGGGTGCGGGCCGTCGCCCTCGGGCAGGTAGAGGTCGGCGGCGAGCGTCTCGCCGGCGCTTGGGATCTCGACGTGGATCACCGGAGCATCCCCTCGCGTGGGCCGCCGAGCCACGCCGCGGCGGCCGGAAGGTCCTTGATCGTCTTCAACCCCGGCTCGGCGTGGATCACGGCCGGCAGGCTGTTGACCAGCACGGCCGCGGTGGCCAGCACGGCGTCGTTGCCGGGGCTGATGGTGAGCCGCACGGGGTGCCGGCCGTCGATCTCGATCGTGTCGGCGGGCTCGTAGCCGGCCTCGCGGGGGCGCAGGTGGAGCAGCAGCTCGAACCGGATCAGCTCGCGGCCGCCGACCATGCCGGTCGCGATCTGGACGAAGCCCTCTGTGCGCCCGGCTTCGACCTGGCCGTACTTCGTGGGCGCCGGCGTCGTGGCGACCAGCGGCTCGAAGCGCTCCTCGACCGGGCGGTCGAGCTCCAGGCCGAGGCGCTCGCAGACGATCTGGATCGACTCCGGGAACCCGACGTGCCCGGCGATCGTGCCGCCGGCGTGCCCCGCCTCGAACTCCTCCGGCGTGTAGCCGATCCCGAGCCGCAGGTGGATGTTCTGGCCGAACTCGACGGTGTCGACCACGCGCCGCCCGCGGATCGCCGTCACGTCCCAGCAGACCGCGCTCGCCGTCATCACGAGCGTGTCGAAGATGATGCCCGGGTTCACGCCGGTGCCGAGGATCGTCGCGCCGCCGGCCCGCGCCGCCTCGTCGATCTCGCGGGCGAGATCGGCGTCGCGCGTGAAGGGGAAGGCCAGCTCCTCGCACGGCGACACCACGTTCACGCCCGCGCGCGCACACGCGATGACGTCCTCGCGGACGTCCGGCAGGAACGAGCCGGTGGCGAGGACGACCGCGTCGGGCCGGTCAGCCAGTACGGCGGCGACAGTGTCGGCCACCACGGGCCCACCGGAGCCGAGCCCGAGCACCTCGTGCAGCGGGTGGCCGATCTGGGCCTCGTCCTTGCTGGCGGCTCCGACCACCTCGACGCCTTCGCGGCCCTCGATCAGCAGGCGCGCGACCTGGTTCCCGATCGTCCCGAGTCCGCACACCGCTGCACGCATCGTCATCTCCCTCAGTATCCGGCCAGGTCGCGCAGCCGCGCCTGGATCCGCTCCGTGGTCGGGACGACCTCGTCCTCGAGGTGCTGCTGGACCGGGACGGGCGAGCGCACCGACCCGAGCCGCGCCACCGGCGCGTCGAGCTCGTCGAACCGGTGCTCGGCGACCCACGCTGCGAGCTCGCCGCCCCAGCCGCCGAACTCGACGGCCTCGTAGACGACAGCGAGCCGGTTGGTCCTGGTCACCGACGCGGCGACGGCATCGGTGTCCATCGGCCAGATGTACCGCATGTCGATCACCTCGACGTCGATCGACTCGGCGGCGAGGGCGTCGGCGGCGGCCAGGCACTGATGCGTCATCCGGCCTGCGGTCGCGACCGTGAGGTCGGCGCCCTTGCGGCGCACGGCCGCGCCGAAGCCGCGGGGGCCGCCGGTCTCGTCGACCTCCTCGGCGGTGCGGAAGTACAGGTGCTTGCTCTCGAGGAAGACCACGGGGTCCTCGCAGGCGACCGCCTCGCGCAGCATCCAGTAGGCGTCCGACGCCGTGCTCGGCATCGCGACCACCAGCCCGGGCACGTGCGCGAAGATCGACTCGAGGCTCTGCGAGTGCTGCGGGCCGTGGTTGGTGCCGCCGCCGCCCGGCATGCGGATCACGAGCGGCACGCTGAACTGCCCGTTGCTCATGAACCGCAGCTTCGCGCCGAGGTTCACGATCTGGTCGAGCGCGAGCAGCGAGAAGTCCGAGAACATGATCTCGACGATGGGCCGCAGGCCCTCGGTGGCAGCGCCGATCCCCCACCCGACCAGCGCGTTCTCGCAGATCGGCGAGTCGAGCACCCGGTCCTCGCCGAACTGCTCCTGGAGCCCGCGCGTGACCGTGAACACGCCGCCGAGCGCGCCGACCTCCTCGCCCAGGAGCACCACGCGCTCGTCGGCGGCCAGCTCGGCGGTCAGGGCCGCGCGGATCGCGTCCGCGTACCTGAGCTCAGTCACGCGCGTCGAGCTCCGGCGTCGCGTACCGGTGCCGCAGCGCGTCGCCGGCCGGAGTCCGCTCGGCGGCCTCGGCCGCCGCGACCGCGGAGGCCACCTCCGCCTCCACCTCGGCGTCGATCCGGTCGAGCTCAGGCGCGGCCGCGGGGCCGAGGGCCCGGCGCAGGTGCTCGATCGGGTCGTTGGCCGCCAGCCACTCGTCGCCGGCCTCCTGCGGCCGGTAGCGGTAGTCGGGGTCGGCGATGCTGTGCGGGCGGACGCGGAAGAGCTCGCACTCGAGGAAGGCCGGGCGCCCGCCGCGGACGTGCTCGAGCAGCTCGGCCGCGACCTCGCGCACCGCGAGCACGTCGCGGCCGTCGACGTGCCGCGACTCGACGCCGGTGGCCTCGACCATCCGCGCGATCGCACCCGGCTCGCCGAACAGCAGCTGCGACGGCATCGAGTGCGCCAGCCCGTTGTTCTCGCACACGACCAGGCAGGGGCTGCCCCAGTGGCGGGCGAGCAGCAGCGTCTCGTGGAACACGCCCTCCCCCGCTCCTCCGTCGCCGGTGAACGCGACGGCAACCCCGGCCCCACCGAGCCGCCGTCGCGCCCAGGCCGCCCCGGCCGCCCACGGCAGGCCGCCGCCGACGATCGCGCTCTCGCCCAGGAAGCCGCTCTCGCGGTGGTGCAGGTGCATCGACCCGCCGCGCCCACCGCTCACGCCGGTGACGCGGCCCCAGAGCTCGGCGAGGATCCCTTCGACCGGCACGCCCTTGGCGACGGCGTGACCGTGGCCCCGGTGCGTGCTGGTCACGACGTCGTCCTGCCCCAGCACCGAGCAGACCCCGACCGGGCAGGCCTCCTGACCAACCGACGAGTGGAACGAGCCGCGCATGAGCCCGCGTTTGTGCAGTGACTCGATGGCCAGCTCGACACCCCGGACGAGCTTCATGCCGCGGTAAAGGTCCAGCTCCTGCCTGCTGCCGGCGCCGGAGGCTTGAAGCTGAGTCACGCCTGTTCTCGACATGCGGACATCCGTACGTATATTGAACAGGGCGACCGGTGAGTGTCAAACCACCGGGAGGGCCACCGGACGCACCGGCGCGCCGGTGCTTCCGGCCAGCTTGAGCGGGAACGCGAGGAAGGCGAACTCCCTGATCCGCGCCGCCGCAAGGTCCTCGAGCCAGAGGTTCTCGATGACCGGAGCGCCGGCCTCGGCGAGCAGGTACGAGTGGACCGGCAGGAACGTCCCGGGCTGCTCGGGCGGCAGCGCCTCGCCGCCGGCGTCGACGCCCACGCACATCACCTCCGCCTCCTCGGAGAGCATGCGCGCCGCGGCCATGCCGAGGCCGGGCGGGTCGTTCATGAAGCCCTCGTGATCGGGCCAGCGCGTCATGCGCCCGGTGCGCACGAGCGCAACGTCGCCGCGGCGGAGCGCGTCCGCTCCCGCCTCCGCGAGGTCCTCGGGCGTGATCGCGTAGCTGTCGGGGAGGCAGTCGCCGCCCTTGGCGCCCGCGACGTCGAGCAGGATGCCGCGGGCGATGATCGGCGGGTAGCGCCCGCCCACGCGCCATGCGCGGCTGCCGAGATGCTCGGCCTCGTTCCAGCCGTTCCAGAAGCGCCCGTCGCGGCCGAGGTGGTTGAGGCTGCAGATGTGCGTGCCGACGTGCGTGTACATCGAGATCGCCGTGCCCGCGTACGCGTGGCCCTCGCCGCGCGGCGTGTGGGTGAGCCAGATGTCGTACTTCGGGTCGCCGAGCCGCGTCCACGACGGCATGCCCATGAAGTAGTCCACGGCGAGGTCGAACGGGCGCGAGGCGTCGGCGCCCGCCAGCGCCGCGGCCTGCGACTCCGGGGTCATCCAGTTGAGACGGCCGATCTCGTCGCCGGGGCCCCAGGGGCTCCCGGTCACGGCCCGGGTCCCAGATGGACGTGCTCTTCGATGTTCGCCGCGCGCAGCAGCGTCTCGCGGACGCCGCAGAGCGTCCGCGTCGCCTCCTCGAGCTCGGCACAGGTGGCCTCGTCGAGGTCGCCGTCGAGGTGGATGTCGACCTTGAAGTCGCTCAGGTAGGGCGCCAGGTCGTTGCCCCGGAGGCGCGCCTTGGTCGACACCACGGCCTTGGCCGAGCGCAGTGCGACGCCGTCGCGCTGCGCCCGGCGCAGGAGCGTCGTGAGCAGACACTGCCCGAGCGCGGCGCTGATCATGTCGAAGCCGTCGGGACCGTCGCCGGTGCCGCCGTGCGCGACCTGGTTGTCGCCCTCCATCGTGAAGGAGCGGTCGGCCCACGTGATCGTGGTCCGCCTCCCGTGCGATGGATCCTGCGCCTCGACCACGAGCTGTGGGTCCATCCGCTTCATGCCGCCTCCCGGGAGTCGAACGTCAGCTCGTAGACGCGGAACCCGTGGAAGCCGCGGATGTGGTCGACGTGGTCGTCCCAGCCGACCGCCGCCTCCCACTGCGGGCTGTTGAACGGCGTCACGGGGTCTTCGAGGTCATAGAGCGCGAGGAAGCGGGGCTCCCCGTCGACGCATTCGTAGCGCCGGTTCGCCCGCCAGCCGGGGCAGGCCAGGATCTCGGGCACGTGGACCTCGTTGTACCAGCGGTCGAACTCGCCCGCGTACGCGTCCGCGACGTCGACGAAGACGGCGTTGAGCCACTCGGGACGCTCCAGGTGGTCGCCGGCCGAATGGACCTCGCGCCACGTGCGGGCCTGGTAGTCGCGGATCCCGCGCGCCTCGAACCGCCCGGACCGGAACGGCGCCTCCGACCGGTACGGGTCGACCGGAAGCCCGTCGTCGAGGTCATACAGCGACAGCAGCGGCCGGCCGTCGGTGCAGCGGTAGCGCCGCATCCTCTGCCATCCCGGCCGTTCGAGCATCCGCGGCACGTGCTCCCGCTCGTACCAGGGGTCGAACTCGCGCTGTGCGCTGGTCTCGAGCTCGAAGAGAGCGAGATGGATCACTGTTGTTCACGATCCGACGAACTGACCGGATCGTGAAACCTATCAGGATGAGGGGTTGGTCGACGCATCAAACTGGATTGATGTATTCTCCTGGGCCATGCGCGGCAAGACTGCACCGCCGCGGTTCCTGCGGCTGGCCGGGCACCCGCTGCGCTGGCAGCTCCTGAGCGAGCTGGCGCGCAGCGATCGCCGCGTGGGAGAGCTGTGCGAGCTGGCCGGCCGGCGCCAGAGCCTGGTCTCGTACCACCTGCGCCAGCTGCGTGACGGCGGCCTGGTGTCGCTGCGCCGCAGCGCCGCCGACGGGCGCGACACTTACTACGTGCTCGATCTGGCCCACTGCGGCGAGCTGCTGGCCGGCGCGGGCGGCGCGCTGCACCCCGCGCTCGCGTGGGCCGCACCGACACACGACACGTCGACGACGGCCGACGTCCTCTTCCTCTGCACCGGCAACAGCTCGCGCTCGCAGATGGCCGAGGCACTGTGCGAGCGGCTGTCGGACGGCGCGCTCAGGGCGGTGAGCGCGGGCAGCGCACCCAAGCCTCTCCACCACCACGCTGTGCGCGTCATGCGCGACCGCGGGATCGACATCTCCGCGCGGCGCTCGAAGCACCTGAGCGAGTTCGCGGACCGCCGCTTCGACCACGTGATCAGCCTCTGCGACCGCGTGCGCGAGGTCTGCCCCGAGTTCCCCGGAGCGCCGGAGCTCGTGCACTGGAGCATCCCGGACCCGGCGCGCGAAGGGACGCCGCCGGCGTTCGAGCGCACCGCCGCGGAGCTCGAGACGCGCATCGGCTTCCTCATCGCAGCAATCCGGCAGGAGGTGACAGCACGTGCCTGACGAGCTCGTGAACGTCCGCTACATGGTCGACGACGTCGAGAAGGCCGTCGACTTCTACACCACCGTCTTCGGCTTCACCGTGCGCACGAACTTCGCGCCCGCGTTCGCCGACGTCGTCCGCGGCAACCTGCGGCTGCTCCTCAGCGGCCCGAAGAGCTCGGCCGGCCGGCCGATGCCCGACGGCCGCACCCCGGAGCCCGGCGGCTGGAACCGCATCCACTTCATCGTCGACGACATCGACGCCGAGGTCGAGCGGCTGCGGGCCGCCGACGTGACGTTCCGCAACGAGGTCGTCAGCGGCCCGGGCGGCCGGCAGATCCTCGCCGAGGATCCGGCCGGCAACCCGATCGAGGTGTTCCAGCCCGCGGCTGCTTAGGCGAGCCGCATCGCGTGCCGGATGTGCCCCAGCTCCGCGTCCGTATGGCGTGCGGCGAGGTCGCCGAGCATGAAGTTGCAGGCCCACATGCGCGCCGCGCCCGAGAGGGTGTGCAAGCGGCCGGCTGTGAGCCAGTGATCGGTCAGCGCCACCCATCCAGGGTTGTCGCCGAGTGCTCGCGCCGCGGGATCGAGCGTCAGCAGGCTCCAGGTTCGTGCCCGGTCGAGCTCCGGGTCGCCCCCGGCGGCGTTGGCCCAGTCGATCACGGCGGTCGGCTCACCGTCGTCATCGACCAGGACGTTGAACGGGTGCAGGTCCAGGTGCAGCAGGCGGCGTTCGGTGCAGTCTGCTCCCGGTGTGTCTCGCACGCCGATGGGGCAGTCGACGGCGGCCAGCGCGTGATGCAGAGCGCCGCAGGCCCGGCCGGTCGCTGCACCGCGGTCCGGGTGCTCCAAGGCCAGCTCGCCCGCCGGTCGCCCCGGGGCCCTCTCCAGCAGCGCAGCGCTGACCCCGTTCAGTTCGAGCCGGTCGAGAACTCGGGGAACCGGGAGGTGGCCAGAGGCAGCCGATGCTGCCAGGACTTCGCCGGCGACGCGTTCGCCAACGCGAAGCACGACGTGCCCGTCGCTCCAGGCTGAGCCGGATCGTCCGCCCAACGGCTGCAGCGTCGTCGGCTCCAGCCCGAAACCGAGGGCGGCGCGCACGACCACGCCGGGGAGACGAGCCATCGACCCGGGCTTCACCGCCAGCGCCACGCTGCGTTGACGATCTTCCACCCGTCCGGCCCGCGGATGAGGTGAAGGAGGTCGACATAGAGATGGCAGAGACACGTGACGCTCGCGATGTCCCCGCTCACGTGCTCGAGCTCGATCTCGATCCGCCGATCGTCGGCATCCTCGCGGCGACCCTCCCCCTCCACGGTGGCGTCGATCATCTGACGCGCCGACAGCGTCCTGATGCCGGAGCCTGCGTCTCGGGATCGCTTGACCAGCTCCGGGTGAAGCGCGCGCTCCATTCGGCCGCCATCGCCGTCGAACCAGCCCTCCACGTAGTCGCGCACCACCGCGTGGATCGCCTCGACTTCCTCCGCGCCCGACATGTGTCGCACCTCCACTCGCTCGGTCAGGTCAGCCGATGTGCGCGAGCACGTTCACGATCGTGCCACCGGGATCCTCGACGAAGAAGCGGCGAACGCCCCATGGCTCGTCGGTGAGCGGGTAGACGACCTTAAGGCCTCGTCTGACGGCCTCGGCGTGCGCGGCGTCGACTGCCGCGGGCTCACCTACGTCGATTCCGAAGCTCGGCTTCGGCCCCTGCATCTCCTGGGCGCCGATGATGACCTCAGCCGTCGGGTTGTCAGGCGATTGGAGGTCGAGGACCGGCTCTCGCATGGCGATCTCCATCCCGAGGACCTCGACGTAGAAATCCCGAGACGCGATGAGCTCACGCCCGCCGGCGTAGGCGACGATCCTTCTCACAGCCATGGCAAGACCCTAGCCGGGCTCGTCGGGCGGGAGCGAGAACCGTGGAACCGGTTCGGTGGGGTGGGCGTAGAGCCGGTAGATGAGGACCCTGGCGCCGATCCTGCTCGCCGCCGCCCTGCTCGCGGCCTGCGCCGAGGAGCAGCAGGCACAGTCCCTGCAGCCGGCGGTCGCGACTGCGGTGCCGGAGCCATCGAAGCTGCGCCCGCAGGGCGTGGTCGTGGGCTGCCGGAGCCAGTCCGGCTACGACTTCGGGGACGCGTACACCAACCCCGACAACCTCGTCGTCGGCCCGCTGGTCATCACCAACGCCGTCTACACCGAGCCGGAGACGATCCGCGAGTTCGGCGGCGACAAGATCTTCGTACTGCTCCAACCGGGCCACCGCGTCACGCTGGCGCTCTCCCAGCGGACCTACCGCGCCGCGAGCCTCGGCTACGGGCCGCTGCCGCAGCAGGTCGAGCTGACCCCGCAGGACGGCCATCGCGTCGTGACGTTCAAACCCTGTCCGGCGAATCGGGCCTGGAGCAGCGCCGGCGGCAAGCCGGTCACGTTCTGGTCGGGCTTCATGCTCACCGACACGTTCCTGTGCATGCCGATCGACGTCTGGGTCGACGACGAGCCCAAGCCGCGCAAGATCGCCCTGGGCATGGGCGTCCACGACTGCGCCTGACCGCTGCGGAGGCGTTCCCGCGGGAACGTCTGAGTGCTCCTTTGCATGGAATTGTCATGAAGGAGGGCGCGCCGAAGGCGGGCCTCCCCGCAGACTGAGTTGGTCTGCAGTCTCAACCCGCGAAGGGGAGGCCCTGTCGTGGAGTATCTCGGGATCGATTGGTCCTATCGCCGGGCGGCGTGGTGTTCGCTCAGCGACGCCGGCGTGATCGTCGGCGAGGGTGCGGTGCCGGCCGACGCTGACGGTCTGGCCAGGTTGGTGATCGAGCGCGGTGTCGATGTGCGTGCGGTGGTGGAGATGATGAGCGGCGCGGTCTGGGTGCGCGATCAGCTCGCCGCGGCGGGCTGGCGTGTGCAGATCGCGCACGCGCGCAAGGTCCGTGATGTCGCGCCGCTGGCGTGCAAGACCGACAAGGTCGACGCGCGCGTGCTGGCCGAGCTCGCCCGTCGCGATCTGGTGCCCGAGCTGTGGGTCCCGCCGCTGGAGGACCGGGCTGCGCGAGCGGCTGCGGCGGCGGACGCACCTGGTCCGGATGCGCGCCTCGGCGATGAACCGGATCTTCGGTCTGCAGACGCAATGGGGTCTGCGCATCTCGCTGCGGCGGCTGCGCGCCCAGTCCGGCGACCGCTCACGCACCGGCGCGCTCTCCAAGGCCGGCTCGCGGACGCTGCGCTGGGCCGCCGTCGAGGCCGCCCAACACGCCTGGCGACCCTCGAACCCGTGGCACCAGCTCTACAGCGACCTCGCGCAGCGGGCCGGCAAGAACCCGGCCAAGGCCGCCGTCGCGCGCAAGATCCTGATCGCCGCCTGGCACGTCCTGTCCCGCCAACAACCGTTCAAGCCCGCCGCCCCGCGCCGGCCCGACCCTCTCTCGGCAAGCTCCCGTTGCTTTCTGGCCGCCTGACGGCCCCACATGGAATTGAGAAGCCGAGACAGCTCCCACGAACACTCTGCGCCGACCCGAGCGCCGAAAGAGAAATGAGCCCACCTCCACCGCGACCGGCACCCCGCGTCACCGACCCGCCGGGAGGCCCTTGACGAATCGCGCGCGATCAAAGAGAAGGCAGCAGTCTGTTGCGTCTGGCGCTGGCGCTGCGGGGCTGCCGCGAGCTGTGGTGCCCATGGGGGCTGCTTCAGGTAGCTGCTTTCAGGTTGATTGTGCGTCAGAGCTGCGCGCGCGCCGTCGGTCGGGCTGTACTGACCTTTCCGGTTGCCACGACTACGTAGCGCGCGACCCGCCGGTGCCGTAGCTCGGTACTGACGACGCGCGGGCGCGCGGGCGGGATCGTGCCCAGTTATGAAGACCCTCCACTCCCCCTCCCCGAAGACACGGCGCTGGCTGTGCGCGGCCGCGGTCGGTCTCGCCGCCGTCGCCGTGCCCGCCTCAGCGTCGGCCGCCACGCCGAGCAACCCGCGGGTCGCCCAGATCAACCCGACCACCGGCACCGTCACCTCGCTCGCCGGCGGCGCCCCCTGGACGACGCTCGGCGGCATCGCCATCAGCCCCACCGGCACGCTCTATGTCGCCAACCAGGGGCCGCTCGGCCCCAGCCCCCGCGGCGCCGGCATCTACTCGCTGACCGCCCCCGGCTTCGCCATCACGCCCGTCGCCTCCACCCCGTACCCGATGTCCGTGGTCGCCTCCGGCTCGTCCCTGTACGCGCTCGACACCGACCGCGTCCTCAGCCTCACCGGCAGCGCGCCGACCGTCGTCTCCTCCGGCGGCCTCTACGACCAGTACGACGTCGTGCCCGAGTTCGGGGCGGTCGCCGGCAACACCATGTACACGACCGCCTCCTCCTCGTGCGATCAGGCCGAGGGCGGCGGCAGCTACGTGATCGCCGTCAACCTCACCACCGGCGCCCAGACCCTGACCAAGAACTTCGGCTGCACGCCGATCAGCGGCATCGCCGCCACCCCCGGCGGTGAGCTGCTGGTCGCCCAGCCCGGCAAGATCGCCGAGCTCGACCCCTACACGGGCGTCACCGGAACCCTGACCAGCGGCGGCCAGCTCACCACCCCGCAAGGCATCGCGCTCAACTCCGCCGGTGACCTGCTCGTCGCCGACTCCACCAGCGGCGTCATCGCCGTCGACCCCGAGACCGGCGACCAGTCCCCCGTCACGACGCCCGGCGCGGTCGCCGGCGCGTCCGGCATCACCGTCGGCCAGGACGGGACCATCTACGTCACCGAGGCGGGCCTGCCGCCGACGCTGCGCGCCTCAGCCGCCCACCGGCAGCATTTCAGCGGCGCCGGGATCGCGTTCACCGCGGCTTGCAGCCGCACCTGCAAGCTCGGCTACAGCACGCAGGTCCGGATCGCCGGCAAGCCGGGTTACGCCCGCTACCGGGTGTTCGCCACGGTGACCGGACGCCGTCACCTGCACGCCAAGCTGCCCAGCCGGGTCAACCACCACATCAGGACGGCTCTGCGGCACGGCAAGAAGGTCGGCGCCACGCTGCAGCTCAAGCCGATGGACCACAACAGCGGCGCCAGCGGCAAGAGCACGACGCTGCGGGTACGACTGACGCGACCGTGACCGCCGCACGGTAGTTCGAGCGCGCAGCCGGGTCAGTCGCGGCAGGTCATCGCGCGGTCACGGTGCGAACGCGAAGTCAGCAGCGGGCGTGCGCCTTCCAGACGGCGCACGCCCGCGCTTAGCGGCCCCGCCGGCGTCTAGTCCTCTCGCGTGATTGCCGGTCGCGCAGGCTTCAGCCTCGCTACCGCGTTGGACGAAACGCGATAGTCAGCGTTCGCGCGGGAACGCCGCCCGACCCCGCTTGCGCTTCCGCGTGAGCGCGACAGCGCGGCTCAGTTGCCTCGCGGCTTGCGCCATCGCAACGCGCGTCAATCGCCCTCGCGCATCCGCAGAGCGGCGCCAGTCAGGCGACCACGATCCTGGGCGGAGGGTGCGGCGGCCGTCCGCCCACACCCACGCTGACGGCGTCCCGTCTAGCCCGTCAGGTTCTTGCCGCTGTCGGCGGCGAACAGCTTGATCTGGCTGGTGTCGACGACCAGCTCGACCTCGCCGCCCGGTGAGGCCTTGCTCTCCGCAGACGAGCCGGGCGACGACCTGCTGGCCTTCACCGTGCGACGGCAGATCCTCCATGCCGGCGTCGGCGGCCAGCTCCTGCAGCTCGGCGCTCTGCACTTCCTCGGACTTCACGTCGAAGTAGACGTAGAGCTCTGAGCCCATCGACTCCACGACGTCGATCTTGGTGCGGAACTTCATCCGGTCCGGATGGGCGTCCGGATCGACCGCCGCGTCCTCGAAATGCTCCGGGCGGATCCCCACGATGATTTCCTTGGCGCCCCCGACGTCTGCCTGCTTGAGCGGGATGTTGCCGATCGGCGTGTTCACCGACCCGTTCTCCACGCGTCCCGGCAGGAAGTTCATCGACGGCGACCCGATGAAGCCGGCCACGAACAGGTTGCCCGGGCTCTCGTAGAGATTGGCCGGCGTGTCGACCTGCTGGATGATCCCCGCCCGCATCACCGCGACGCGGTCACCGAGCGTCATGGCCTCGGTCTGATCGTGCGTCACGTAGACCATCGTGGTCCCCAGCCGCTTCTGGATCCGCGCCACCTCCGTGCGCATCTGCACCCGCAGCTTCGCATCGAGATTGGAGAGCGGCTCGTCCATCAAGAACGCCTTCGGATCGCGCACGATCGCGCGGCCCATCGCCACCCGCTGACGCTGACCACCCGACAGATTCGCCGGCTTGCGCTCCAGATGCTGCTCGAGATCCAGGATCCGCGCTGCCTCGGTCACCTTCTGATCGATCTCGCTCTTCGGCGTCTTGGACAACTTCAAAGCAAAGCCCATGTTGTCGCGCACCGTCATATGCGGATACAGCGCGTAATTCTGAAAGACCATCGCGATATCCCGATCGCGCGGCGCCAAGTCATTGACCCGCTCACCGCCGATGATCAGATCACCGTCGGTGATGTCCTCGAGCCCCGCGATCATCCGCAAGGCCGTCGACTTACCGCACCCCGAGGGACCCACGAGGATCATGAACTCGCCGTCGTTGATGTCCAGATCGATCGCCTTCACGGCCTCAAAACCATCCGGATACCGCTTCGTTATCTGCTTGAACTGGATCTCTGCCATGACGGCCTCACCCCTTGACGATGGACTCGAGCGTCGCCCGCGCGCCGCGCTCGTGCAATGAACTCAATGCCCAGCGATAGGCCTCGGCGAACCGGGGCTCGTCCACCAGGTCGCCGAACAGCTCCCGGTTGGAGATGAAGGCGTCCGGGTCCTCACGCCGGCGTCGCGCGATCGCCGTCAGCGAATCCGCGAGCCGGTCGACGACCTCGATCGGCTCGCCCTGCTCGTCGACGCCTTCGGCGTAGCGCGCCCAGCTCGCCACGACAGCGGCGGAATGCGAGATCGGGCCGCCGGACGCGAGCTGCGCTCGCACCACCGGCAGCAGCCACTTCGGGATGCGGTCCGAGCTCTCGGCGCACAGCCGCGCGATCGTGTCGCGGACCTCCGGGTTCGAGAAGCGATCGATCAGCGTCGCCTTGTACTCCTCGACGTCGACCCCCGGCACGGGCGCCAGCGTCGGCGTGCCCTCGTGGTCCATGTAGCCGCACAGGAAGGCCCGGAACAGAGGGTCCTGCGCCGCCTCGTGGACGAGCCGGTAGCCGTCCAGATACGCGAAGTAGCAGAGCGCCTGGTGCGAGGCGTTCAAGAGCCGCAGCTTCATCAGCTCGTACGGCTCGACGTCCTCGACCACCTGCACGCCCGCCTCCTCGTACGGCGGCCGACCCAAGGAGAACGAGTCCTCGAGCACCCACTGCGTGAACGGCTCGCACACGACCGGCCAGCGGTCCTCGATCCCGAACCGTTCGCGCACCTCGGCGCGATCCTCGTCGGTGGTCACCGGCGTGATCCGGTCGACCATCGAGTTGGGGAAGCGCACCTCGTGGGCGACCCACGCGCCGAGCTCCGGGTCGCGCAGCGAGGCGAACGCCGTGAACGCGCGCCGCGACAGGTGGCCGTTGCCCTGCAGGTTGTCGCACGACATCACCGTGAACGGCTCGACCCCACGCGAGCGCCGCCGCCGCAGCGCCTCGACGATCAAGCCGAACGCGCTGCGAGGCGACGCGCCCGGCTCCAGGTCGCGCTCGACGTCCCCGGAGGGGACGAAGTCGCCCGTGATCTGGTCGATGCTGTAGCCGCCCTCGGTGACGGTCAGCGACACGATCCGGGTCGCGGAGCCCGCCAGCTTCTCGATCACCGCCTCCGGATCGTCGGGCGCGAACAGGTACTCGGTGATCGAGCCGATCACCCGCGGCTCATACGTCCCGTCGGCGTGCTTGACGACCAGCGTGTAGAGCCCGTCCTGCGCGTCGAGCGCCTCCTTCATCGCGCGATCGCCCGGCATGACCCCGACGCCGCAGATGCCCCACTCGAGCGCCTTGCCCTCGTTCATCAGCCGGTCGTGGTACATCGCCTGGTGCGCGCGATGGAAGCCGCCCACCCCGAAGTGCACGACGCCGGTCGCCACCCGCGAGCGGTCATACGAAGGCCCCGGCACCGTCGACGAGGCCAGCGCGCTCACTTGATCGCCCCCAGCGTGAGGCCGCGCACCAGGTACCGCTGCGCGACCCAGCCGCACAGCAGCACCGGCACGGCGGCCAGCGTCGCGGCGGCCGAGAGCCGCGCCCAGAACGCGCCCTCGCTGGTGATGAAGCCGACCAGGTAGACGGGCACCGTCTGCGCCCGCACCGCGGTCAGCGTCACCGCCAGGAAGAACTCGTTCCACGCGAAGATCACGCAGATCAGCCCCGTGGCGGCGATGCCCGGAGCGATCATCGGGAACAGCACCTTGCGCGCCTCCGCCCACAGGCTCGCGCCGTCCACGCGCGCCGCCTCGAGCACCTCGGTCGGCACCTCGCTCATGAACGAGCGCAGCATCCAGACCGCGATCGGGAGGTTCATCGCCGTGTACAGCGTCACCAGCGTCCAGATGTTGTCGAGCATCCCGATGTCGCGGGCGATGATGTAGATCGGCACGATGGCGCCGACCACCGGCAGCATGCGCGTGGACAGGAAGAAGAACAGCACGTCGGTCCACTTCTCCACCGGCCGGATCGACAGCGCGTAGGCGGCCGGCAGCGCCAGGGCGACGACCAGCACGGTCGAACCGACGGTCGCCCACAGCGAGTTGAGCAGCGCGGTCTCCAGCCCGCCACTCAGAACGGCGTCGAACTGGTCGAGCGTCGGCTCGAAGACGAACTTCGGCGGCGAGGTGAAGGCGTCACGCTCCTGCTTGAAGGCCGTGAGCACCATCCAGAACACCGGGAAGAACATCAGCAGCGCCGCAGCCCAGCCGAGCAGCCCCAGCACCGAGCCGGTAAGGCGCGAGCTGCCCACCATGCGTGACTCGCTCATGCCGCCACCTCCTCCTTCCGGCGGTACGCAGAGATGTCGAGCACCCGCGAGGCCACGACCGGGTCGGTGAACAGCCGCGAGATCACGCGCAGCGCGTAGGTGGCGAGGATGATCGTGAGGAAGACGACGATCACGCCGAGCGCTGCCGCCTCGCCGACGTCGAAGGCGCGGAAGGCGGACTGGTAGAGCTCGAAGGGCAGGTTGGTCGTGGCCGTGCCCGGCCCGCCCTGGGTGATCATGAAGATCGAGTCGAAGGTCGCGACGAGGTAGATCGACCCGAGCACGACGCCCAGCTCGAGGAACTGGCGCAGGTGCGGCAGGGTGAGGAACCGGAAGCTCTGGAACGCCGTCGCGCCGTCGACGCGCGCGGCCTCCAGCACGCTGCGGTCCTGGCTCTGCAGCCCGCCGAGCAGGATGAGCATCATGAACGGCGCCCAGTGCCAGGTCTCGACGAGGATGATCGTGAACACCGGGTACTGGCTCGCCCAGTCGACGTCGCCGACGCCGAGCGGGCCGAGGACCCAGTTCACGATGCCGAAGACGGGGTTCAGCATCGTCGTCTTCCACAGCAGCGCGGCGGCCGCGGGCATGACGAGGAAGGGCGCGATCAGCAGCGTCCGGCAGATGCCGCGGCCGAGGAACTTGCGATCGACGAGCAGCGCGCACGCGAGGCCGACCAGCACCGAGAACAGCACCGCGCCGACGGTCAGCAGCACCGTGACCCACAGCGCGTGCCAGGTGCGGGAGCTGGTCAGGACCTCCTGGTAGTTCTCGAACCACGCGAACTCGCGGCTGCCGGGTCGCAGCAGGTTCCACGAGAAGAAGCTGTAGACCAGCGTCACCACGAACGGCAGCTGCGTGACGATGATCGTGAAGATCAGCGCCGGCAGCAGCGGTCCGCGGCGGCGGCGGCGCTCGGCCGCCAGGCTCGCGGTCTGCCGGCGCCGCCCGAGGGCCCGAGGCGCCGAGGTCGCTGTCGTTGCCATCGATTGCCCCCTAGTCCTTGTATCCGTCGTCGGCGACCGCCTGGGCCTCTTCCTGGGCGGTCTCGAGCGCGTCCTCGACCGACTTGTTGCCGGCGAGGACGGCGGCGAACTGCTGCGACACCCTCGTGCCGAGATCCTGGAACTCCGGGATCTGCACGTACTGGATCCCCGTGTAGGGCACCGGGTCCTTGGTCGCCTTGTTCGGGTCGATCGTCTTCAGCGCGTCGAGCGTCACCTCCGCGGAGCCCTTGCCCGCCTCGATGAACTCCGGGATGTCGTAGGTCGACAGGCGGCTCCCCGGCGGGACGCGCTCCCAGCCCAGGCGCTCGCCCACCATCCGGATGTACTCCTTCGAGGTCGCCCAGCTGATGAACTCCCACGCGGCGTCCGGGTCCTTGGCCGTCTTCGGGATCGCCAGCGACCACGCCCACAGCCAGCCCGACCACGGGGTCTCCATCACCGGCGCCGCCGCGTAGCCGTTCTTGCCGACCACGTTGGACACCTCCGGGTCCTCGAGCGAGCCGGCGGCGACCGTCGCGTCGTACCACATGGCCGCCTGGCCCTGCGTGTACGCGGTCAGGCACTCGCTGAAGCCGGCGTTGGGCGCGCCCGGCTCGCCGGCGTCCTTGATCAGGTCGATGTAGAACGAGACCGCCTTCGCGGTGGCCGGCGACGTGAGCTGGGCGTTCCAGTCCTCGTCGTACCAGCGGCCGCCGAAGGTGTTGATGACCGTGTCGAGCGGCGCGAGCTGCTCGCCCCACCCGGGCAGGCCGCGGAGGCAGATGCCGGCGCGGTCGGGCGTCTTGAGCCGGCGCGCGAACTCGGCGACCTCGGTCCAGGTCGGCTTGTCGGGCATCTCCAGGCCGGCCTGCTCGAACAGGTCCTTGCGGTACATGAGCATCGACGACTCGCCGTAGAACGGGAGGGCGTAGAGGTCGCCGTCGGCCGTGAGGCCCTTGCGGACGGCGGGCATGAGGTCGTCGACGTCGTAGTCGGGATCGTCGGCGGCGTAGTCGTTGAGCTCCGTCAGCCAGTCGTTGCGGCCCCAGATCGGCGCCTCATAGGTGCCGATCATCACCACGTCGAACTGGCCCGCCTTGGTCGCCACGTCCTGCGTGATGCGGGCGCGCGCCTCGTTCTCCGGGAGCGTGACATAGCGGACCGTGATGTCCGGGTGCTCGCGATTGAACTCCTTCGTGAACTCCTGGATGTCCCGCATCTGCGGGTTGGCGACGATCGCCACCGTCACGGTGCCGGTCCCTGTCCCGCCGCCCGCCCCGGCCCAGGTACAGCCGCCCAGGGCCAGCGCGCAGAGCAGCGTCAGTGCGAGCGCCCAGCGCATCTCTTCTCCCTTCCGCTCAAATGAGCGTCCCCGCGCTCATTCGTGTCCACATGTTTGCGCAATCGGGACTCGTGTGTCAAATTGAGCGCCCAGATGCTCATATGAGCACCCATCGAGAGGCCGCCGCGGGACCCGCCGAGCTCGTGCTGACGGCGACGGTCGCGCGCCGCTTCTACCTGGAGGGCGTCAGCAAGATCGACATCGCGGCCGAGCTGGGCATGAGCCGCTTCAAGGTCGCGCGCATGCTCGACCGCGCGCGCGAGACGGGCCTCGTGCGCATCGAGCTCGACACCCGCGGCGAGATCGACCTCGACCTCTCGGTCCGCCTGCGCTCGGCCCACGGGCTGCGCCACTGCGTGGTCATCGACGCGCCCGAGGACGACGAGGTGCTGCTCCGCACCGCCCTCGGCCGGGCGGCGGCCGAGCTGCTGGACGAGATCGTCGAGCCCGGCGACGTGCTGGGCCTGGCCTGGGCGCGCTCGCTGATGGCGATGCGGACGGCGCTCACGAGCCTGCCGGCGTGCGACGTCGTGCAGCTGACCGGCGCGCTGTCGCTGCCCTCCGACGACAGCTCGATCGAGCTGGTGCGCGACCTGGCGCGCAAGTCGAACGGGCAGGGGTTCTTCTACTACGCGCCGATGGTGCTCCCCGACGCCGCGACCGCCAAGACGCTGCGCACGCAGCCCGACATCGCGCGCGCGATCGAGCGCTACCCCGACGTGACCAAGGCGGTGATCGGCGTGGGCGCCTGGCAGCAGGGCCTGTCGACGGTCGTGGGCGCCCTGACCGAGCAGGAGCGCCGCCAGATATACGATCTGGGCGTGCGTGGGGAGCTGTCGGGCGTGCAGATCGACGGGGAGGGCAACCCCGTGTCGACGCCGCTGACCGACCGCCTGATCGGCATCGACGCGCAGCAGCTGCACGCCGTGCCCGACGTCATCGCCGTCGCCTACGGCACCGCCAAGGTCGACGCCGTCGGCGCGGGCATCCGCGGCGGGTTCATCACGAGCCTCGTCACCCACACCGGGCTGGCGAGCGGGCTGCTGCAGCGGGCATGAGCGACGAGGTCCTGCTCCACGGCGGGCTCACCAACGCCGGGCGGGTGACCCGCGTCGGCGACACCGTCCGCCGGCCTCCGAGCGGCACGGCGACGTGGGCGCTGCTCGAGCACCTCGAGCGCGCCGGCTTCGACGGCGCGCCGCGCTTCCTCGGAGTCGACGACCGCGGCCGCGAGATGCTCTCGTTCCTGCCGGGCGAGGCGGCGATCGAGCCCCTCCAGGACTGGGTGTGGAGCGACGAGGCGCTGCTCAGCGTCGCCGAGCTGCTCCGTCGCTATCACGACGCGGCCGCGTCGTTCGACGCCGCCGGCCACACGTGGCCCGACTTCGTGCCGGCACGGTTCCGCGACGGCATCGTCTGCCACAACGACCCGAACCTCGACAACGTCATCTTCGCGGGCGGGGTCGCCGTCGGGCTGATCGACTTCGATCTCGCCGGCCCGGGCTCCGCGACGTGGGACGTCGCCTGTGCCGCCCGGCTGTGGGCGCCCCTGCGCGACGAGCGCGACCTGCCCGAGGAGCTGCGCGGCCGGACGCTGGAGCGGCTGCGCCTCTTCGCCGACGCGTACGGCCTCGCCCGCGGCGAGCGCCTGCGGGTGGCCGACGCCGCGATCCACGCGCACGAGCGCTGCTACCGCGTCGTCGGCGCGGCGGTCGACAGCGGGCACGAGCGGTTCGGCCGCATGTGGCGCGACGGCGGCCGCGCGCGCGCCGACCGCACGCGCCGGTGGATCTCCGCGCACGGCCGGCAGATGCGAGCGGCCCTGGACTAGCCGCGGCCGAGCCGGAGTAACATTGCTGACGTGCAGGCTGATTACGTTTCCTACGTGGTGCTGCGGGTCTGCCCTCTCTCGTCGGCAGCCGACTGGTGGGCCGCGGTCAGTCGCCGGCCCGACGCTCCCGCCGCGATCGTCGCGCTCTCTCGCGGTCGCTCGCGGATCGAGCTCCCGGCGGCCGACGCCGACGCGGCGCTGGCCTGGGCTGGGGCGATCGACGGATGGGGCAGCGCCGCCCCGAAGCCACTCTTCATCCACGGCGCTACGGCTGAGGCCCCTCCAGCGCCCGTGTGAGCTCCACGCGTGAGCGCACGTCGAGCTTGCCGTAGATGTTGCGCAGGTGGGCCTCGATCGTGCGCGGGCTGAGCACGAGCTGAGCGGCGACCTCGCGGTTCGTGCGTCCCGCGGCGACGAGCGCGGCGATCTCGCGCTCACGCGCGGTGAGGCCGGTCTCGGCGTCCGAGGCGCGCCGCACGACCCGGTGGCCGAGCCGGCGCAGCTCCCGCACGGCCTCGTCGCGCCGGCGCCGGGCGCCGAAGCCGTCGAGCGCGGCCTCCGCCGCCGTCAGCGTCCGCACCGCGGCGCGGCGGTCGCCGGCCGCGGCGTGGGCCCGCCCCTCGAGCAGCAGCGCCCGGGCGGAGGCGAGCGGCAGATCGGCGGCGACCGTGCGTGCCGCCGTCGCGGCGGCCTCCGGTTGCCCGAGGGCGAGCAGGACGGCGGCGCGGGCCTCGCCGGCGGCGGCCAGCGCGGGCGGCGTACCAGCGCGTTCGGCGACCGCCACGGCCCACGCCAGCGTGGCCTGCGCGCCGGCGACGTCGCCGAGCATCAGCTGCGCCTCTACGAGGTCGCGGGCCGCGGCGGGGCGGTCGGCGGGGACCAGGGTCGGCAGCTCGGGGCCGCCGAACGCGCCGAGCATGACCACCACGGCCCGGTCGGCGTTGCCGGCGGCGGCCAGCGCCGCGCCCAGGCACCAGCCCGGCTGACCGGCCATGTGGAAGTCCGGGCGCGTCTCCTCCTGCACCGCCTGCTCGGCGTGGCGCAAGGACTCGGCGACGTCGCCCGAAGCCAGCAGGGCCGAGGCGAGCGCGCTCTGCGCCCACAGCAGCATCCGCGGGTTGCCGGCGAGGCGGGCGCGCTCGAGGCCCTCCTCGGCGGCGGACACCGCCTCCGCGAGGCGGCCGAGCTCGATCAGCGTCGCCACGGACTCGATCGTGAGGATCAGCAGGATCCGCTCGCGGCCCGTCTGCTCGGCGAGTGCGGCGCCGCGGCGGAGATCGTCCAGCGACGCATCGAGCCGGCCGAGCGCCCGCCGGGTCCGCCCTTGCATCCAGAACGCCGGTAGGCGCGTGGCCAGCTCGGCGCCGGTGAGCCGCTCGAGGGCGGCCGAGGACTCGGCGAGCCGGCGCTCGGGCTCGTCGCCGCGGTCGGCCGCCGACGCGCTCGCCAGTGCCGCGGCGGCGAGCGCGGCGAGCTCGAACGCCGGAGCGTCGAGCGCGCGGGCGTCGGCGCGCGCGTCGCTGGCCTGCGCGCGCGCCTCGTCGAGATCGGAGGCGAGCAGGGCGGTGAGGGTGAGCGCGAGCCGGAGCCTGATCCGGTCCGCGGACGGCTGCGCGGGCTGGTCGCCGAGCGCGACCTGCAGCCTGCGGCGCGCCTCCTCGTGACCGCCGAGCCACCACTCCTGGTTCGCGAGCGCGACGGTGAGCACGAGCCGGTCCTCCGGTCCCGCCGTCTGGAGCGCGTCGACGAGCGTCCGGCGGGCGGCCTCGGCGTCACCCGCCGCGGCCTGCGCGTCGGCGAGCAGCCGCCGGAGCCGGCTGCCGCGCTCACGGTCGTCGCCGAGCAGGCGCAGCGCGGCGGCGTAGAAGCGCTCGGCCGTCTTGGGCGCCGGCGCCTCGAGCTGCTCGGCGGCGGTCGTGAGCAGCGCGATCGCCGCCTCGTCGCCCGCGTGCGCCGCGTACTCGACGTGGTGGGCGCGCGCCACCGCTCCGGCGCCGCGGCGCTCGAGTGCCTCGGCCGCGCGAGCGTGCGCCCCGAGCCGCCAGGCCGGCGGCGTGGCCACGTAGACCGCGTGGCGGACGACCGGATGCCGGAACGCGAACCGGCGCGGCGCCGCCGCCGGCCGGACGAGCGAGCTGACGAGCAGCTCGTCCAGCGCGCGCAGGGCGTCGGCCTCGGGCAGATCGGCCACCGCGGCCGCCAGCTCGGGCTCGAACGGGTCGCCGGCGACGGCGGCGGCCTCGAGCACGAGCCGGGCGCCGGGGGCCAGTGCGTCGAGCTCCGACGACAGCGCCGCGGCGACCGCCGGCGGCACCGTGTCGTCGACCGCCCCGGCGGGCCGGCGGGGCGCGTCGCGCACCCGCGCGAGCTGCTCGAGGTAGAACGGGTTCCCGCCGCTCGGCTCGAAGATCGCCGCGGCGGCGTCGCCGACGAGCTCGGCCGCCTCGTCCCTGTTCAGCGGCGCCAGCGCGAGCGCGGTGACGCGGTCCTCGCGATGGGCGCCGGCGAGCGCGAGCGCCAGGGCGGCGGGCATCTGCCCTTCGCGCGCCGCCACGGCGATCAGCACCGGCGCGGCGGGCGGCCGGCGCACGAGCGCCGCGAGGGCGTCCACCGAGGCCGGATCGGCCCAGTGGACGTCGTCCATCCACACGACCAGCCGGCGTGAGGCGAGGCGCTCGAGCAGGTCCCGCAGGGCGCGGTGGGTGCGATGGCGGTCGACCGCCGCGGGCGCGGCGGTCACGATGGGATCCAGCGCGGCGGGGTCGGCGACGCGCGCGATCCGGCGATCGTCGAGGTCGAGCGCCTCGGTCCACAGCGCGTAGGGAGCGTCGTGCTCGAACTCCGAGGCGCGCGCCCCGAGCACGGCGGCGCCGCCGGCCTCCGCCTCTGCGGCCAGGTGGCCGAGCAGGCGCGACTTGCCGATCCCGGGCTCGCCTTCGACCGCCACGACGGCGCCCGCCCCCGCGCGCAGCGCGGCCGCGATCGCCTCGCGTTCGCGGGCTCGCCCTACCAGCGCGTGGTCCACGGGCGCATTCTTGCCCAGATGATTGATTCGCGGCCCGCGTGCCCGCATGGCCGCGTACCGTGGATGCCGGGCGGTGCCCGTGCTATCGGCACAGTGGTGGAGCCACGGGCCGATTCAGCGGGTGCCGATGCGGCGCCGCGGGACGTGGTCAGGCGGGTGCGTGGGTCGTGGAATCAGTCATCTAGGTGGCCCGGTTACGTGATCGCACCGATGAACGCGGGCGCGGCCGGCCGCACACTGCGGCTCATGTACGCACAGCTCATCGAAGGCGGCACCACCCCCGGCCGCCGCTCTGACATGGACCGGATCGTCACCGACGAGATGGTCCCCGCCCTGAACGCCGAAGCCGGCTTCGCCGGCGCGCTGAACCTCGTCGACCGCGACAGCGGCGAAGCGATGATGATCGTGCTCTGGGAGACGGAGTCCCAGGCGCGCCGCGCGCTCGCCGAGTACGGCCAGGCGTTCCTGAAGGCGCTCGCTTCCGTGGCCGCGATCTCGACCGGCACGCGCCGGCCGATCTCGGTCTGGGAAGTCAACGCGCGCGCCTGATCCTCCCCCACCCCCCGAAGGAGACTCCCCATGCAATCCATCCCCCGCAGCCGCCTGCTCGGCGTGCTCGCGCTCGTGCTGGCCGGCTTCGCGTTCTCGCTGGCGACGAGCTCGGCCGGCGCCGACCAGGGCAAGCACCAGGTCAAGCAGCGGCTCGTCGTGCGCGGCGACGCCACGATCGTCGACAGTCCGTCGTGCCCCGGCGGCGTCTGCACGCTCGAGCTCGCCGGCGGCAAGTTCCGCGGCACGCCGGTCGGCACCGGCGACTACAGCGGCTCGATGAAGCTCCGCGTCGCCGAGGCGTTCCCCAACGGCGAGGGCGGCGTGTGCGCGCCCATCGACGGCAGCATCGTGCTGGGTGCCGGCTCGCCGAACCGCCTCGTCCTGTCCGTCGACGGCGACTCGTGCCAGGACGGCGCCGGGCCGCCCACCGCCGCCTCGTTCACCGGCCTCGCCCGCTTCGAGGTCAAGTACGGCACCGGCGCCTACGCCGGCGCGCGCGGCCACGGCCTGGCGAGCTTCGCCGAGGACGCGGCCGACCACGACCGCATGACGCTGATCGGCCGGATCGCCCGCTAGCCCGGGTCCCGGACGTACACGGCGACCTGCCAGATCGGACCGGCACGTCGCGCGTGCCGTGGCGCGAGCCCGTGGGCTCGCGCCACGGCGTCAACTTCGTCGCTGCGGTGCAGGTAGGCGCGGTACGCCCGGCGCGACATACGCATGAACAGGTTGGTGGCGCGGATGCCGAGCCCCACCCACCAGCGGTCCTGGGGATAGACGAGCGCGTACACGCGCCGCGCCCGGTCGGCGGAGCGGCCGACCAGCGACTCCATGTCGGGGTAGCAGCAGATCACGCGGTCGAGCGTCACGACGTCGGCCGGCTCGATGTCGTCGGCGAGCTCGACGAAGTCGCCCGTCTCGTACGCGATGCGGTCGCCGAGCCCGCGCCGCCGCGACTCGTCCCGGGCCACGCGCACGTAGGCGGAGGCGGCCTCGACGGCGGTGGCGCGCTGGGCGCCCGCGTCGAGGAGCTCGTACTGGATCGCCCCGATCCCGCCGCCGATGTCGAGCACGCTCGCGTCCTCGATCCCCTCCCGCCGCACAGCCTCCAGGAGCCTCCGCGTCGGCTTCGAGGGCCCGCGCCGGCGGTAGCGCGCGAGATCGTGGCGGGCCGTGCGCTCGCCGAAGACCTCGTCGACGCCCTGGCAGCAGCAGTTCACGCGGCGCCCTCGACAAGCTCCGGGGTGACCTCGCCGACCGTCGCCACCGCGGCGCTCGCCAGCGCGAGCGCCTCCGGCGCCGGCGGATAGTGCGGATTGGGCACGGCGATCACGGTCATGCCCGCCGCGGCGGCCGCGCGCAGGCCGCTGCTGGAGTCCTCGATCGCGACGCAGCCCGCGGGCTCGACGCCGAGGCCCCGCGCGGCGGCCAGGTAGACGTCCGGCGCCGGCTTGCCCCGCTCGACCTCCTCGGAGGACACCGTCACCCTGAAGGCGTCGCCGAAGCCCGCCAGCTCGAGCACGAGGTCGATCACCTCGCGGTTCGCCGACGACGCGAGCCCCAGCGGCCAGCGCTCGGCGAGCGCCCGGACGGCCTCGGAGGCGCCAGGCAGTAGCGGCAGCTCCTCCCGGTAGCCCTCCTCCATCCGCCGGACCACCTCGCGGTTGATCTCGACGGCCTCCATGGGCACGCCGAGATCGTCGTGCAGGTACGCCGCCCACTCGGGCGAGCTCATCCCCATCATCCGCGTGGGCGCCTCCTCGAGCCAGCGGCCGCCGGTCTCGCGGACCAGCGCCTCCTTGGCGCCGTTCCAGCGCTGCTCGGAGTCGACCAGCACCCCGTCGAGATCGAAGATGACCGCGTCCGGCATGGGCGGGGAGACTACGACGGCAGGCCGAAGTGGCGGAACAGGGCGGTGTCGGAGAACCACGTGATCCCCGCGACGGCGTCCCCTTCCAGAGTCAGCACGAACAGCCCGCGCGGTTGCTCGTGCAGGTAGGCGCCGAACGCGGGCTGCGTGTTGGCCCGCGTGGGCACCAGGCGCAGCGGCGCGCCGCGCACGTCCTCGCGCTCGCGCAGGAAGGCGGCGATCGCCTCGTGGCCCCGGTAGACGAGCGGCAACGGCGGCATGGTGAGCCGCGCGTCGCCGGTGAGCAGGGCGACCAGCGCGTCGACGTCGGCCCGCTCGACGGCCTCGGCGAAGCGCCCGACCACATCCCGCTCGTGGGCGGAGGGCGGCCGAGCGGGCCGCTCGCGGTCGACCGCCGCGCGTGCTCGCTGGAGGGCGCCCTTGACCGCGACCTCGCCGGTGTCGAGCATCCCGGCGACCTCTGCGGCGCTGAAGCCGAGCACGTCGCGCAGGACGAGCACGGCGCGCTGACGGGCCGGCAGCCCCTGGAGGGCGATGATGAACGCGAGCTCCACCGCCTCGCGGGCCTCGTAGCGCGCCGCCGGTCCCGGTGAGCGGTCGGGCACGTCCTCGAGCAGCGCGTCCGGGTAGGGCTCGAGCCGGCCCGGGCGTAGCGAGCGGGCGCGCAGCGCGTTCAGCGAGCGGTTGGTCGCAATCCGGTAGAGCCACGAGCGCAGCGAGGCCCGGCCCTCGAACGCCTCCAGTCCACGCCACGCCGCCAGCAGGGTCTCCTGCACGAGGTCCTCGGCGTCCTGGACCGAGCCGACGATGCGGTAGCAGTGCAGCTGCAGCTCGCGCCGGTGCGGGTCGGTGAGCTCGCGGAACGCGTGCTCGTCACCCGCGCGCGCTCGCGCGAGGGTCAGCTCCCGCAGCCGGGTGGCCACTGCACCCGCCGCGTCTCTCCGCCGGCGCGCGTCGTGCCCTTCAGGCAGCCGTACACCATCCGCCCGTCCTCGCGGTGACGCAGGAACACGCGCAGCCTGGCGGTGCCGCGCACGATGCTCCCCTCGCCGCAGCTCGGCTCGCACGTGTTGATCCGCGCCCGGCCGCGACCGAGCGACCGCCGGTCGTTCCAGTGCCTCCAGCGGATCTTCGTCAGCGTGAGGTCGCTGAACTCGATGCGCTTCGGCTTGTATTTCACCTCGCCGTAGGGCGTCTCGTAGTAGGTCTTCTCGGCCGCGCCTGCGGCGCTGCCCGCCATCGCCACCAGCAACGCCGCCACCGCCAGGATCACTGCTCTCGCCATCCCGTGACTGTAGCCCGGGAATAGACGCGGGTGCCGTGGCGTCTCAGGGGAGCCGGCCGAACTGCGGCCGGAAGCGGTCAGCTCTCAAAGGAGACACGATGCATCCAGGAAGCAAGGACGTGCTTCAGCGCTCTGTGCGCCGGTTGGTCACCGGCGGCGTGCTCGCCATCGGCGTGCTCGCGGTCACCAGCGCGACGGCGAGCGCGGCGGTCACCGGGTCGTTCGGCAACGGCACGCTGACGGTCACGGGCGACTCGCTCGACAACAACATCACGGTCAGCCGCAACGCGGCCGGCAACATCCTCGTCAACGGCGGGGCGGTCTCTGTCGTGGGCGGGACACCGACCGTGGCCAACACCTCGGTGATCAAGGTCTTCGGCCTCGGCGGCAACGACGTGGTCACCATCAGTGAGGTCAACGGCGCGCTGCCGCGGGCCGACCTGTTCGGCGCCGCCGGCAACGACGTGCTCACCAGCGGATCCGGCAACGACCAGCTGTTCGGCGAGTCCGGCAACGACACGCTGCTCGGCAAGGGAGGCTTCGACTTCCTGTTCGGCGGCAACGACAACGACACCCTCACCGGCGGCGACGCCGACGACCAGGCCTTCGGACAGAGCGGCAATGACCGCATGATCTGGAACCCCGGTGACGACACCGACCTCAACGAGGGAGGCGCGGGCACCGACTCGGTCGAGGTCAACGGCGGCAACGGCGCCGAGCAGTTCACCACCACCGCCAACGGCACCCGCGTCCGGTTCGACCGGCTCAACCCGGCGCCGTTCGCGATCGACATCGGCACCTCCGAGAACCTCGTCCTCAACGCCAACGGCGGCGACGACAGCTTCTCGGCGACCGGCAACCTGGCCGCCCTGATCAAGATCACGGTGGACGGCGGCACGGGCAACGATCAGCTGCTCGGCAGCAACGGCATCGACATCCTGCTCGGCGGCGACGGCAACGACTTCGTCGACGGCCAGCAGGCCAACGACGTCGGCTTCCTCGGCGCCGGCAACGACACGTTCCAGTGGGATCCGGGCGACGGCAGCGACGTCGTCGAGGGTCAGGACGGGACCGACGAGATGCTGTTCAACGGCTCCGCCGCCAACGAGCGCATGGAGGCCTCCGCCAACGGCGGGCGCGTGCGGTTCACCCGTGACATCGCCAACATCGTCATGGACCTCAACGACGTGGAGTCGATCCTCGCCAAGGCGCTCGGCGGCACCGACACGGTGACCGTCAACGACCTGTCCGGGACCGATGTCGACGTCGTGAAGCCCGACCTCGCCGCCACGGCCGGCGGCGACGACCTGGCGGCCGACAACGTCATCGTCAACGCCACGAACGGCGACGACGTGGTGACCGTCACCGGCTCCGGCACCGGCATGCAGGTCCTCGGCCTGCCGGCCCGCGTCTCCATCTCGGGCGCGATCGCGGCCAGCGACCGGCTGACGGTCAACGCGCTGAACGGCGACGACGTGGTCGACGCCACCAGCCTGGCCGCCAACACGGCGTTCCTGACCGCCACCGGCGGCGAGGGCGACGACGTGCTGCTCGGCGGCGACGGCAACGACACGCTGCTCGGCGGCGAGGGCGACGACGTGCTGATCGGCGGGCTCGGCACCGACGTCCTCGACGGCGCGCCCGGCGACGACGTCGTGATCCAGCTCGTGGGCGCCAACAGCGTGAAGTCGGCCCAGACGGTCGGCCGCCGCTGGGTGCGCAACCACACGAGCGTCAAGAAGGGCAAGACCATCCTCAAGGTCGACGGCGAGAAGCACAAGCTTCCGCGCGCTGACCTCAAGGATCTGATCTAGCAAGTACCTGCCGGCGCCGGGACCGCAACCGCGGTCCCGGCGCCTGCACGTCACTCGTAGTGCAGCGCGTCGAGCACGTTGAGCCGCGACGCGCGGCGGGCGGGCAGGATCGCCGCCCCGATCCCGGCGAGGACGGCGACGAGCGTGAACGCCGCCAGCGTCCCGAACGGGAGCGTCATCGGGATGCCGTAGTCCGACATCGCCTGCGTGACGAGCGCGGCGAGGAACACGCCGAGGCCGAGGCCCAGCGCCGCGCCGATCAGCGCGGTGATGACGCTCTCGTGCCGGATCATCCGGCGCGCCTGGCGGCGCGTCATGCCGATCGCCCGCAGCATGCCCAGCTCGCGCGTGCGCTCGAAGACCGAGAGCACGAGCGTGTTGACCATGCCGAACAGGCTCACGACGACCGAGAACCCGAGCAGCACGTAGAGCATGGCCAGGACCGTCGCCATGTCCTTCGTGGCGGCCTCGGCGTACCCGGTGCCGGTGTCCAGCGTGGCGTCGCCCGAGTCCGCGATCACCGCTTCGAGCGCCGGGGCGGCGCCCTCGCCGGCCTCGAGGAACGTGTACGCGTTCTTCGGGGTCGGAAACGCGTCGTCGAACGCGGCCTGCGTGATGCTGACGCTGTAGAGCAGCGCCTTGGCCTTCGGCGGGTCGTAGACGCCGCGCACGACGGCCGCGACCTCGTCGCCCGAGGGCGACTGCACGGTCAGCCGGCTGCCGACCGCGAGGTCGTGCTCCTCGGCGTAGTCGGCGGTGACGATCGCGCCGTCGGTGCCGAGCCGCTGGAGCGAGCCCTCGGTCCACTCGAACCGGTAGAAGCGACCGATCGTCGCCGGGTCGATGCCGGTGACGCCGGTCTCCTCGCCCTGCACGAGTGCTGAGTCGTAGCGGACGTGCGCCGCGGCCGTCACGCCGTCGGCACTCGCCAGCTCGTCGCCCTCGTCGGCGTCGAAGTGCAGCCCGTTGTCGCTGGCCACCACGTAGTCGGCGTGGAGCTGCTTGCTGACGGCGTCCTTCGTCGCGCTGCTCATGCCGGCGCCGAGCACCGCCACGACCGTGACGAGCGTGATGCCGATCATCAGCGCGGCGGCGGTCGACGCCGTCCGGCCGGGGTTGCGCTGCGCGTTGGCCTCGGCCAGCTCGCCGGCGATGCCACCGGCGCGGCGGGCCGGCAGGCCGACCACCTTGGCCAGCGGCTTGACCAGCCGCGGAGCCAGCAGCGCGATGCCGGCGAACAGCCCGAGCACGCCGAAGGCGAGCGCCAGCGCCATGAGCCCGCCGCTGAGCACGAACACGCCGGCCGCGACGGCGGCCACGGAGGCGCCCGTCACGCCGAGCCCGAGCTTGAGCGAGTGCGCGGCGAGCCGCGACTCCGGCAGCGTCGAGCCCTCGCGGACGGCCGCGATCGGCGGCACGCGGGTGGCGCGCCGGGCGGGCGCGATGGCCGCCAGGAGCGTCACGCCGGTGCCCACCAGCAGCGACACGATCACCGTGCGCATCGCGAACACGGTCCCGCCGTCGGGCAGGTCGACGCCGAGGGCGCTGAACAGGACCAGCATGCCCTTGGCGATCCCGAACCCGAGGAAGAGCCCGATCGTCGAGGCGACGAGGCCGATGACGAGCCCTTCGAGCCTGACCGAGCGCAGCACCTGCTTGCGCGAGGCGCCGAGCGTCCGCAGGGTCGCGAACTCGCGCGTGCGCTGGGCGACTGTGATCGACAGCGTGTTGAAGATGACGAACGCGCCCACGAGCAACGCGATCGCGCCGAAGCCGAGCAGGAAGTAGCGGATGTACGCCATGCCCTCGTCGAGCTCCGCCGACGCCTCTTCCGCCTGCTTGGCGCTGTCCTTGACCTCGAGCGTCTCGGGCAGCAGGGGCCGCACGGAGCGGACGAGCGCTGACGGCGAGGTGCCGTCCTTGGCCGCGATCGAGATGCCGTCGAACTGACCCTCGCGATCGAGCACGCGGTGCGCGGTCTCGAGGTCCCACGCGGCGATGGTCCCGAAGCCGAGCGAGTCGACGTCGCCGTAGGACACCGTGCCGCTGATGCGGTAGCTGTCCTTGCCGGACGGCGTGACGATGTCGACGGTATCGCCGACGGCGAACCGCTCGTTCTTCGCGGTGCCCGCGTCGATCGCGACCTGGTCCGGGCCCGCCGGCCACTCGCCGGTCTTGAGCTTCAGCGGACTGAACTGCGGGTTGGCGGCGTCGACGCTGGTGCCGAGGCTCTCCTGCCCGATGGCCTTGCCGTCGGACCCGATGATGTCGGCGCCGTTGACCTCGGCAGGGCTCACGGTGCCGCTCGCGGCCTCGACCTCGGGCAGCGCGCGGACCTCGTCGAGCAGTGACGCGGGGATGGTGGCCGAGCCGCTCGTCGAGGTCTCGACGATCTGCTTGCCGGCGATGACGGCGTCGGTGTCCTCGTACGACGCCGCGAACAGGCCGTCGAAGGTCCGCTGCATCGTGTCGGTGAGGATGAACGTGCCGCTGACCATCGAGACGCCGATGACGACGGCGAAGGCGGTCAGCAGCGCGCGGACCTTGCGGCCCGCGAGTCCTTTGAGAGCGACGGCGATCATCGTGCGCTGATCTGCTCGAGCGTGGCCAGGATGTCGTGCGCGCTCGAGGCGCCGAGGTCGCGCACGATGTCGCCGTCGGCGAGGAACAGGACGCGGTCGGCGATCGCCGCGGCGTGCGCGTCGTGGGTGACCATCACGGTCGTCTGGCCGAGTTCGTCGACCGACCGGCGGAGGAGACCGAGGATCTCGCCGCTGGTCGTGGAGTCGAGGTTGCCGGTCGGCTCGTCGGCGAACATCACCGTCGGGCGCGAGACGAGCGCGCGGGCGACCGCGACGCGCTGCTGCTGGCCGCCGGACAGCTCCGACGGCCGGTGCGTCAGGCGGTCACCGAGTCCGACGGTGTCGATCACCTCGGCCAGCCAGGCCTCGTCGGGCTTGCCGCCGGCGAGCTTGAGCGGCAGCGCGATGTTCTCGGCCGCCGTGAGCATCGGGAGCAGGTTGAAGAACTGGAAGATGAAGCCGATGTGATCGCGGCGCAGGCGCGTGAGCGCCGTGTCGTCGAGGCTGCCGACGTCGACGCCGGCCACCTCGACGGCGCCCGAGGTCGGCTGGTCGAGCCCGGCGAGGATGTGCATGAGGGTCGACTTGCCGGAGCCCGACGGGCCCATGACGGCGGTCAGGCCGCCCTTGGCGATGTCGAGCGACACGCCGCGCAGGGCGTGCACGGTGGCGTCGCCGTCGCCGTAGGTGCGCACGACGTCACGGGCGGTGACGACCGCCTCGCGGTCCGGCTGGACGACGACGGTGCGGAGTTCGGGAGCGTGAATGGACATGCTCCGAGGGTCCCGTGCGGGACGCGCCGCGGCCACGGGGCTCGCCGGTCTCCGTGGACGGCGTGCGCTGGGGGGCGGCGGTTCGGTTCGCCGCCGGTCGCGTCAGGTCTGGAGGTACTCGAGGACGGCCAGCACGCGGCGGTTCTCGGTGCCGGTGTCCGGCAGCCCGAGCTTGCTGAAGATGCTCGAGATGTGCTTCTGCACGCTGCCCAGCGTGATGTCGAGCGCGTCCGCGATCGCCTGATTCGAGCGCCCCTCCGCCACGAGCTGCAGCACCTCGCGCTCACGGTCGGTCACCGTCCGCAGCGGCCCGTCGTCCGAGGCGGCCAGCAGCCGCGACACGACCTGCGGGTCGAGCGCCGAGCCGCCCCGCACGACGTGGTGCAGGGTGCCGACGAAGTCGCCGACGTCGGTCACGCGCTGCTTGAGCAGGTAGCCGAGGCGCTCGGGGCTCTCGGCCAGCACGCGCGTGGCGGTCCCCGCCTCGAGGTGCTCGGAGAGGATCACGATCCCGATGTCCGGACGGCGCCGGCGGATCTCGCTCGCCGCGAGCAGCCCCTCGTCGGTGTGCGTCGGCGGCATGCGGATGTCCACGATCGCCATGTCGGGCTCGTGGGCGTCGACCGCCGCGAGCAATTCGTCGGCGGACGCCGCCTCGGCGACCACCTCGATCCCCGCCTCGCGCAGCAGCGCGGTGATGCCCGCGCGGACGAGCAGGTTGTCGTCGGCGATCACGGCCCGCACGGCAGCTCCGCGGTCACGACCGTCCCCGCTCCCGCCGGGCTGACCACGCGCAGGCGGCCGTCGAGGGCCTCGACGCGATCCGCGAGGCCGCGCAGCCCCGAGCCCCTGGTGTCGTCGGCGCCGCCGACCCCGTCGTCGGACACCTCGACGACGGCCAGCTCGCCGTCGCGCCAAGCGCGGACGCTGGCCTCGCTCGCGTGCGCGTACTTGGCGACGTTGGTCAGCGCCTCGGCGACGACGAAGTACGCCGCCAGCTCGACCGGCTCTGGCAGGCGACCCGGAACGTCGCAGCGGACGATGGTCGGGATCTCCGAGCGTGTGGCCAGCGCGTCGAGCGCCGCGCCGAGCCCGTGCTCGAGCACCGCCGGATGCAGCCCGCGCGCCAGCTCGCGCAGCTCGTTCAGCGAGCGCTTGAGCTCCTCTCCCGCCGCCGACGCCATCTCCGCGGCGGCGGGGTCGTCGCGCACGCGGTTCTCGAGCAGGCGCAGCTGGAGGGCGATGGCGACCATCCGCTGCTGTGCGCCGTCGTGGAGGTTGCGCTCGAGCCGGCGGCGCTCGGCGTCGCCGGCCTCGACGATCCGGGCGCGCGAGCCGCGGAGCTCCTCCAGCCGGGCGCGCAGCTCGACGCTGAGCCGCGCGTTCTCGAGCGCGATCGCCGCCGCCGCCGTCACGGCGTCGAGCAGCGCCGGCTCGTCGCGCAGCGACGCGTCGTGGACGAGCGCGGCGACCGGCAGGCCGTCGCGATCGGCGACCAGCGTCGCCGCCCGGCCGCCCGTACCGTCGGGCAGCTCGACCGCGCGGCCGTCGACGTCGGTCCAGCTGCCGAACTCCGGCAGCCAGTACGCGAGCGTCAGCGACGGGTCGCGCAGCGCGCGTGCGAGGGCGGCGCGCAGCTCGGCGGGGCCTTGGTTGCCGCGTAGCTCGACGAACAGGTCACCGACCGCCGAACGGGCGAGCCGGTCGTCGAGCAGACCGACCAGGAACACGATCGGCGCGAGGCCGACCGCGAACAGCGTCAGCCTCCTGATCGTCTCGAACGCCGCCTGGCCGCTCACCAGGCCGAGCGCCGCCGTCGTGTACAGGAACGCGAGCATCAGCAGCGCGAGCGCGAACGAGTCGGCCAGCCACGCCAGCGACCGGCGCAGCGGCGCGTCCGAGCGCCGGCGCCGCGCGACGAGGAAGCCGATTCCGGCCAGCAGGATGGCGCTGAGCACGAGCAGCTGCACGCGCAGCAGCGTGTATGCCGTGTCCGCCTTCGACACGAGCTCCAGCAGGTTGTCGGGCCCGAACCCGCCGAGCGCCATGCCGACGAGCTGCGCCCCGACCGCGGTGACGTAGCCGACCCCGACCAGGGCGCGCTCCCACGGCCCGATCCGGCCGCTCGGGAACGCCAGGCAGACGTGAAGGAACAGCACCGCCGCGCCGAGATCGAACGCGACCCCGATCGTGAACGGGAGCCCGTAGTTCGACGACGTCAGGCTCGCGAGGAAGACGCCGAAGCCCGCGGCGATCATCAGGGGTCCGAGATGGTTGCGCGGCCGCCGCCACCACGCGACCAGCCCGGCGAAGACGTACGAGAGCGTGATCCACGCCATCAGGGCGCCCTGGACCTCGGGACTGGCCTGGTGGTCGCTCGTGAGCGCCAGCGCGACGCAGATCGCGGCGGCGGCGATCCCCGCGGCGGCGATCAGCAGCATCAGCGGGCGCGCGGGGACAGCCGCACCGGTGTCGGTCCCCTGCGCGATGCCCACGACCGTCATGGCCTTCACGCTCCTCTCCGGGCGAGCATACCGGCGGCCGGTGGTGGTGTCCGAGATGTAGTTCCCGAGCACGTCGCTCCGCCGTGCGTACCCGACAGACGAACGTCAACTGCCTGCTGGGTAGGGCGGCTGGGGTGCCGACCGCGTGGATCGATCAGGATTCGAGAAGCGCCCCCGGCCGGCCGGCGGTAGCTTGGCCGGCATGATCAAAACCGTGCTTCATCCCGTCTCCGACCTGGCGGCAGCCAAGGAGATCTACACCGCCCTGGTCGGCATCCAGCCGCAGGCCGACTCGTCCTACTACGTCGGCTTCGACACCGAGGGCCAGCACATCGGGCTCGTGCCGGGCGGCGGCCCGCAGGGCATGACCGGGCCGGTGGCCTACTGGCACGTGCCGGACATCGAGGCCAAGCTGGCCGAGGTGACCGCCGCGGGCGCGACCGTGAAGGAGCCCGCGCACGACGTCGGAGGCGGCCGCCTGGTGGCCACCGTCGCCGACCTCGACGGCAACGTGCTCGGCCTCCTCCAGGACCGGTGAGCGCCGAATCGCGCTCGCGCGCCGAGCGTCGTCGCGACACCGAGCACCGGCTCGCCCACGACGTCGACGTCTGGGTGGCCAGCGCCTCGGCGGACGGTATGCCGTACCTGGTGCCGCTGTCGTTCGACTGGGACGGCGAGGCGCTGCTGGTCGCCACGCCGGCCGACAGCCCGACCGGCCGGAACCTGGCCGCCACCGGGACCGTCCGGCTGGGGCTGGGCCAGACCCGCGACGTGTCGATGATCGACGGCGACGTCGAGGTGCTCGAGATCGACGCGCTGCCGCCCGAGCAGGGCGACCGGTTCGCGGCGCGCAGCGGATTCGACCCACGTGAGCTGACCACGCCCTACCGCTGGTTCCGTATCCTCCCGCGCCGCATGCAGGCCTGGCGCGAGGTGAACGAGCTGTCCGACCGCACGCTGATGCGCGACGGCCGGTGGTTGGCATGACGGCGCACGCCGCGGACAGCCACGACCTGATCCGCGTGCTCGGCGCGCGCGTGAACAACCTCAAGGACGTCAGCCTCGAGATCCCGAAGCGCCGGCTGACGGTGTTCACCGGCGTGTCGGGCTCGGGCAAGAGCTCGCTGGTGTTCGGCACGATCGCCGCCGAGTCGCAGCGGCTGATCAACGAGACCTACAGCGCCTTCGTGCAGGGCTTCATGCCGACGCTGGCGCGGCCCGAGGTCGACGTGCTCGACGGGCTGACGACGGCGATCGCCGTCGACCAGGAGCGGATGGGATCCAACCCCCGCTCGACGGTCGGCACCGCGACCGACGCCGACGCGATGCTGCGCATCCTCTTCAGCCGGCTCGCGAAGCCGCACATCGGCTCGCCCGGCGCGTACTCCTTCAACGTCGCGTCCGTCCACGGGAGCGGCGGGATCACGGTCGAGCGCGGCGACAAGACCATCACCAAGAGCGCGAGCTTCAGCCGCACCGGCGGCATGTGTCCACGCTGCGAGGGCCGCGGCTCGACCAACGACTTCGACCTTTCCGCGCTCTATGACGACAGCAAGTCGCTCAACGAGGGCGCGCTCACGATCCCCGGCTACAGCATGGAGGGGTGGTACGGCCGGATCTTCCGCGGCTGCGGCTACTTCGACCCGGACAAGCCGATCAAGAAGTTCAACAAGCGCGAGCTGCACGACCTGCTCTACCGCGAGGCGACCAAGATCAAGGTCGAGGGGATCAACCTGACCTACGCGGGGCTGATCCCCTCGATCCAGCGGTCGATGCTGTCCAAGGACGTCGACGCGATGCAGCCCCACATCCGCGCCTTCGTCGAGCGCGCGGTGGTGTTCACCACCTGCCCCGACTGCGACGGCACGCGGCTCAGCGAGGCGGCCCGCTCGTCGAAGATCGGCGGCGTCAGCATCGCCGACGTCTCCGCGATGCAGATCTCGGACCTCGCCGAGTGGGTCCGCGGCCTCGACGAGCCGTCGGTCGCCCCGCTGCTCGAGACGCTGGGCGAGACGCTCGACTCGTTCGTGGAGATCGGGCTCGGCTACCTGTCGCTCAACCGGCCGTCGGGCACGCTGTCGGGAGGCGAGGCGCAGCGCACCAGGATGATCCGCCACCTCGGCTCGAGCCTCACCGACGTCACCTACGTCTTCGACGAGCCGAGCATCGGGCTGCACCCGCATGACATCCAGCGGATGAACGAGCTGCTGCTGCGGCTGCGCGACAAGGGCAACACGGTGCTCGTCGTGGAGCACAAGCCGGAGATGATCGCGATCGGCGACCACGTCGTCGATCTCGGCCCCGGCGCCGGCTACGCCGGCGGCGAGGTGGTCTTCGAGGGCACGGTCGAGAAGCTGCGGGACAGCGACACCACCACCGGGCGGCACCTGGACGACCGCGCCTCGCTCAAGCCGTCGGTGCGCGAGCCGTCGGGAGCGTTGGAGGTGCGCGGCGCCGCCACCAACAACCTGCAGGGGGTCGACGTCGACATCCCGCTCGGCATGCTCGTCGTCGTGACCGGCGTGGCCGGGTCGGGGAAGAGCTCGCTGATCGGCGGCTCGGTGGCCGGCCGGGACGGGGTGGTGACGATCGACCAGGGCGCCATCCGCGGCTCGCGGCGGAGCAACCCGGCGACCTACACGGGGCTGCTCGACCCGATCCGCAAGGCGTTCGCGAAGGCCAACGGGGTCAAGCCCGCGCTGTTCAGCGCCAACTCCGAGGGCGCCTGCCCCAACTGCAACGGCGCCGGCGTGGTGTACACCGAGCTGGGGGTGATGGCCACCGTCGCGAGCACCTGCGAGGAGTGCGAAGGGAAGCGGTTCGACGCGTCGGTGCTCGAGTATGCGTTCGGCGGCAAGGACATCAGCGAGGTGCTCGCGATGCCGGTGGCCGAGGCCGAGGAGTTCTTCGGCGCCGATGAGGCGAAGGTGCCGGCCGCGCACAAGATCCTCGAGCGGCTGGCGGACGTCGGGCTGGGCTACCTCACAATCGGCCAGCCGCTCACCACGCTGTCCGGCGGTGAGCGCCAGCGGCTCAAGCTCGCCACCCACCTCGGCGAGAAGGGCGGCGTCTACATCCTCGACGAGCCGACCACCGGCCTGCACCTCGCCGACGTCGAGCAGCTGCTCGGCCTGCTCGACCGGCTCGTCGACTCGGGCAAGTCGGTCGTCGTCATCGAGCACCACCAGGCCGTGATGGCGCACGCCGACTGGATCATCGACCTCGGCCCGGGCGCCGGCCAGGACGGCGGACGGATCGTCTTCGAGGGCACGCCCGCCGACCTCGTCGCTGCACGCTCCACCCTCACCGGCGAGCACCTGGCGGAGTACGTCGGCACGTGAATTAGACTCGCGGCCATCGCGGACGACGTCTCCCAGGGCGAGCTGCAGGCGCTGATCGACTCCTCGCCGCTCGCCCTGGTCGAGTTCGGGCTCGACACCCGCATCCGGCTCTGGAACCCCGCCGCCGAGCGCATCTTCGGCTGGACGGCCGCCGAGATGGTCGGCCGCGGCGGCCTGCCGATGGCGCCGCCGCACAAGCGCGCCGAGAGCGAGGACCTGTTCACCCGCGTGCTCGCCGGCGAATCGATCAACGACCACGAGACCGAGCGCCTGTGCAAGGACGGCACGCTCGTGCCGGTCTCCGTCGCCGCCGCGCCGGTGAGGGACGCGTCCGGCCGGATCGTCGGGAACATGGTCGCCTACACGGACATCACCGAGCGCAAGGCGCAGGAGGCGGAGGTCCACCGCCTCAACGACGAGCTGCACGCCCGGCTCGAGGAGCTCGCCGCGTCGCGCGCGCGCATCGTCACCGCCGGCGACGTCGAGCGCCGCCGGCTCGAGCGCAACCTCCACGACGGCGCGCAGCAGCGCCTGGTCGCGCTCTCGCTGGCGCTGCGGCTCGCGCAGGCGAAGCTCGACTCAGATCCGGCCGGAGCTCGAGAGACCCTGGCGGCGGCCGGCGAGGAGCTCTCGCTCGCGCTGGCCGAGCTGCGCGAGCTCGCCCGCGGCCTGCACCCCGCGGTGCTGACCGATCGCGGCCTGC
This sequence comes from uncultured Solirubrobacteraceae bacterium, assembly GCA_963835525.1. Classification (GTDB taxonomy): domain Bacteria; phylum Actinomycetota; class Thermoleophilia; order Solirubrobacterales; family Solirubrobacteraceae; genus DASSUW01. The sequence continues at coordinate 545,816 of CAWIFM010000001.1, read as the reverse complement.
GGCCCGCCGTCGAGATGCTCGCCGGCCGGGCGCCCGTCCCGGTCGAGATCGCGGAGGTCCCGGCCGAGCGGCTGCCGGAGCCGGTCGAGGCGGCCGCCTACTACCTGATCGCCGAGGCGCTGACCAACGTCGCCAAGTACGCCGTCGCGTCGTCGGTGCGCGTCCGCGTGGTCGCGAGCGACGCGACGGTCGTCGTCGAGGTCGCCGACGACGGCGCCGGCGGCGCAGATCCGGCCGGCGGGTCGGGCCTGCGCGGCCTCGCGGACCGCGTCGAGTCGCTCGGCGGCTCGCTCGAGATCGTCAGCCCGCCCGGGGCCGGGACGTCGCTGCGCGCCGAGATCCCCGCGCTCGGCTGACGCTCTAGACCCGGCGCGATCCGCCGATCAATGTCTTGATGAGCTCGACGCCGCGTCTCGTTCGCGCCTCCCTGTACGTCCTGGTCGCCGCCGTGGCGATCCAGGTCGCGCACGCCTTCGGGCTGGGGAAGAGCGAGCTCGTGACGCGGGTGATCGAGGACTGGGTCTACAACGGGGCGCTCATCGGCGCGGCGCTCGTGTGCGTCGCCCGTGCGGTGTACGTGCGCGAGGAGCGGCTCGCCTGGGCGCTGATCGGCTTCGGCCTGGTCGCCTGGAGCGCTGCCGACCTGTACTACGCGCTCGTCCTCTCCAAGCTCGACGCTCCGCCCTACCCGTCGATCAGCGACGCCGGCTGGATCGTGTTCTACCCCGCGTGCTGGGCCGCCGTCGTCCTGCTCATGCGCCGGCGGATCCGCGAGTTCCACGCCAGCCTGTGGCTCGACGGGGTCGTGGCCGCCCTGGGCGTGGCTGCGCTGACCGCCGCGCTCGTCCTGCCGCCGATCCTCGCCATGAGCGTGGAGGGCGAGCTGGCCCCGGTGGCCACGAACCTCGCCTATCCGGTCGGCGACGTCCTGCTCCTGGTGCTCATGGTCGGAGCGCTCGCGCTCACCGGCTGGCGGCCCGACCGGCCGCTGGCGCTGGTGGGCGTGGGGCTCGTGCTCAGCGGCGCGGCCGACATCGTCTACCTGAGCGCGATCGCCGACGGGCAGTCCGACGGGCCGGCCTGGCTCCAGTGGCTGTGGCCGGCGTCGGCGCTGGCCACCGCGGTCGGCGCGTGGCAGCCGCTGGACCGGGCGCGCACGATGCGGCTCGAAGGCCGCCGGCTGCTCGTCCTCCCTTTCGGCGCCATGGCCGCGGCGCTCGTCCTGCTGCTGGTCGACCACTTCCATCGCGCGAGCGACATCGCCGTGCTGCTCGCCTTCGCCACGCTGGCCGTCGCAGGCGTGCGGCTCTGGCTCACGCTCGGCGAGCACATGAGCCTGCTCGGCACCAGCCGCGGCGAGGCGCACACCGACGAGCTGACCGGCCTCGGCAACCGTCGCCGCTTCGGCGAGGACCTCGCCGCCGGGCTGCGCGGCGTCACGCCCGAGAAGCCGCTCCTGCTCATGCTCTTCGACCTCAACGGCTTCAAGGCCTACAACGACACCTACGGCCATCCCGCGGGCGACGCCCTGCTCGCGCGCCTCGGCGGGTCCCTGGCCGCGGCCGTCGCCGGCCACGGCAGCGCCTACCGGATGGGCGGCGACGAGTTCTGCGTCCTCGCCACCGGCCGCCACGATGAGATCTCCGAGATGAGCCGCGCAGCTCTGAGCGAGCACGGCGACGGGTTCAACATCAGCGCCGCGCTCGGCAGCGCCGTGCTCGACCGGCCCGACTGCGACCCCGCCGACGCCCTGCGCACCGCCGATCGCCGCATGTACGCCGAGAAGAACGGCCGGCGCGCCTCGGCGGGCGGCCAGAGCACCGCCGTCCTGCTGAAGGTCATCGCCGAGCGCAACCCGGACCTCGGCGAGAACGTCGGCGGCGTCGCGGCGTTGGCCGAGCAGACCGCCCGTAGGCTGGGGATGAGCGAGGAGCAGCGGACCGCGGTGCGGCAGGCGGCCACGCTGCACGACATCGGCAAGGCCGCGGTGCCGGACGCGATCCTCGAGAAGCCGGGGCCGCTCGACCAGCACGAGTGGGCGTTCATGCGCCGCCACACGATCATCGGCGAGCGGATCATGCAGGCCGCGCCCGCCCTCTCGGCGGCGGCGCCGCTGGTCCGCTCCTCGCACGAGAGCTTCGACGGCACCGGCTACCCCGACCGCCTCGCCGGCGACGACATCCCGCTCGGCGCCCGCGTCATCGCCGTCTGCGACGCCTACGACGCCATGGTCTCCGACCGCCCGTACCGCGCGGCGCTGTCGCACGCGGAGGCGCTCGACGAGCTGCGCCGCTGCGCGGGGACGCAGTTCGACCCGGCGGTGGTCCGCGCCTTCGTCGACACGGTCGAGCGCGCGGACCTCAGGGCTGCGGCCTGACGCGCGGGCTCCGCCCGACCACGGACACCGTTCGCCGCCACGACACCCCGTGGCGGGCGGCGCGCAGGATCGTGTAGTCGGGGTGGCGGACCCACGTCGGCACGTAGGTGACGCGCTCGACGCGGGCCCGCTTCGGGCCGACGCGCAGACGCAGCCGCACGAGCATGCCGTCCTGGGTCGCGGCCGGGCAGCAAGCCGCGGTCTGGTTCGAGAGCAGGTTGCCCGTGCCGTACACGACCCATGTCTTCCCGGCCCGCCGGATCGGCTGCACCACGTGGGCGTGCTGGCCGACCACCGCGGTGATCGCGCGCGAGCGGCCGAGCCGCCGTGCGAGCCCGGTCTGGAAGGCGTCCGGTGAGTGGCTGAACTCGGTGCCCCAGTGCAGGTTGACGATCACCGCGCGCGCGCCGGCGCGGCGCGCCCGGCGGGCATCGCGCAGGATCCGGCCGGCGCTCGCGAGGTTGACCGACCACGGGTGCGGCAGCGGGATCCCGTTCGTCATCTGCGTGTAAGCGAGGAACGCGACCTTCACGCCGCGGGCGCGCAACATGAGCGGCCGGCGCCGCTGGCGCGGCCGGGAGAACGAGCCGGTGTGCCGGACGCCGGCGCGCCGCAGCGCCCGCCGCGTGGCATCGATGCCCGCCTGGCCGCGGTCGACCGAGTGGTTCGACGCGGTGCTGCAGGCGTCGAAGCCGGCGGCGCTGACCGCGCGGGCCAGCGCCGGCGGTGAGTTGAACCGCGGGTAGCCGACGGGCGGCGCGGGCGTCAGCGGCGTCTCGACATGGCAGAAGGAGAGTGAGTTGCGGCGCACCCAGGGCCGGATGCGCCGGAACATCGGCCGGAAGTCGTAGCCGTGCCCGCCCGCGAGCGCGTGGGCGCGCGAAACGACCGGCAGGTGTGGGAGTAGGTCGCCGCTGACCCCGATCGTCAGGTGCGTCGTCCCGGGCGGACCCGCCGCGAGGGCGGCGCCGGCGGCCATGACCGCGAGCGGGAGCATCACGCCGGCGCGGCCCGTTTCTCGGCGGCGACGCGGCGCATGTGCAGGCCATGGAGCGGCCCGGCCAGCGTCGACAGCGCGCCCGCCCCGACGAGCGCCGCCGCCGTCGACGTGGTCATGTGGTCGCCGTCGACGGCGACCGTCGTGATCGCCACCACCAGCGGCAGCTGCGTCGCCGAGAAGAGGGCGAGCGCGAACCGGTCCTCGCGCAACGGGAGCACGCCCCGGTAGAAGAGGAGCGCCGGCGTGCCGCGCACGACCAGGAACAGGACGACGAACATCCCCAGCTTCGCGACGCCGGACGCGCTCGCGAACAGGGCGTCGACGTCGAGCCGCATGCCGCTCATCACGAAGAAGAACGGGATGAAGACCCCGAACGCGACGGCCGTGAGCTTGGAGTCGAACGCCGGCAGCTCGCGCTCGCTCAGGACCTGCCGCGTGATCATGCCGGCCGCGAACCCGCCGAGCAGCAGGTCGAGGCCGAGGTCGGCGGCGAGCCACGCGAGCAGGAACACGAGCACGACGATCCAGCGCACCCCGAGCTGCGAGCTCGCCTCGATCGTGCGCTCCAGCATCGGGATCGTGCGCTCCGCCGAGCGCACCGCCAGCACCGCGACCAGCACGGCCACCACGACGAACGCGATCAAGAGCAGCGCGTTGTGCAGCGCGCCGTCGGTCGAGAGGAACAGCGTCAGCAGCAGGATCGGCCCGAACTCGCCGACCGCGCCGGCCGCGAGCAGGTAGCGGCCGAAGTCCGTCTTCAGCTCGCCCGTGTCCGAGAGCACAGGGATCAGCGTGCCGATCGCCGTCGTCGCCAGCGCCGAGCCGACGTAGAGGAGCGAGACCACCACCCCGAGCGCGGCCAGCACGCCGCCGAGCGAGTAGGCGAGCACGAGCGACAGGAGCCACCCCAGCACCGCGAGCCGCAGCGGCTGCCCCTTGATGCGCGCGAGGTCGATCTCGTAGCCGGCGAAGAAGAAGAGCATGCCCAGACCGAGGTCGGCGAAGAACTCGGTGAACGAGTTCACGTTCGCGAAGTCGAGCACCTGCGGGCCGATCAGCACGCCGAGCAGGAGCTCGATGACCACCACGGGAACGAACAGCCCGCGTGCCCCGACGACGGCCGCCACGGTCGCGGCGATCGCGCCGGTGGCGACGATGGCCAGGAACGACGCGACGTCCACGCTCACACGTCGGGACCGTTCCGGGAACCGGGGTGAGCGCGCATCACCCCCCGTGGGTGAACGGAGTCTCGGCGATTGCCAGCGCGCCCGCGCTCTGGTTGCCTGCGGGAATGCGGCGCCGCTTCCGGCACAGCCTGATCGTCGTGCCGGTCCTGTACCTCGTCGCCGCGATCCTGCTCGGGCTGCTGGTGCCGGAGCTCGACCAGCGCCGCGACGCCGCCGTCCCGCCCGACGTCGGCATCGGCACGGCGCGCGACATCCTCACCGCCACGGCGACCGGGATGATCGCGTTCACGGGCTTCGTACTCGCGAGCGTGCTGGTCGTCGTCCAGTTCGCGGCCGCCCAGTACTCGCCGCGGCTCGTGCTCTGGTTCCGCCGCGACGCGCTGACCAAGCACGCGATCGGCACCTTCCTGGCCGCGTTCATCTACTCCCTCGTGGCGCTGCGCGAGATCGAAGGCGAGGCGGCCGCGTTCGCGCCCGACATCACGGTGGCGGTGGCGCTCGCGCTGCTCGTCGGCTCGAGCGTGCTCTACCTCGCGCTCCTGCAGCGGGTCACGGACCGCCTGCGCCCGCGCACGCTCTACCGGGCGGTCGTCCGCGAGGGTGTCCGCGCCGCGCGCGACACGTATCCGGCGCTGCTCGGCGAGCATCCGCCGGCGGACGCCGCGTGGGCTACCGCGGATCCGCAGCGCGTGGTGCTGCCGGGACGGCCGGGCGTCGTCACGTCGTTCGACCGCCGCGCGCTGGTGGACGCCGCGACTCGCGCCGGCGCCGTCATCGAGCTCGTGCCGGGCGTCGGCGAGTTCGTCGGCCCGCACCGAGAGCTGCTTCGCATCCACGGCGGCCGCCTCGACGAGACCCATCTCGCCCGCCTCGTCGAGATCGAGGACGAGCGGACGATCGAACAGGACCCCGCGTTCGCGATGCGGATTGTGGTCGACACCGCGATCCGCGCCCTGTCACCCGCGATCAACGACCCGACGACGGCGGTGCAGGCGCTCGACGTGCTCGAGGTCCTGGTGCGCGAGCTGTCCGGCCGCGATCTCGAGGCCTCGCTCGCCCGCGACGCGGCAGGCGACCTGCGCCTGGTCTGGCCGACGCCGAGCTGGGACGACGTGCTCGACCTCGCGTTCGAGGAGATCCGCGACTACGGCGCCCACTCGGTCCAGATCTGCCGCCGCCTGCGCGCACTGCTCGAGGACCTTCTCGCCTCCACGCCGCCCGAGCGCCACCCCGCGATCGAGGCGCGGCTGGGCCGGCTCGACGCCGCCGTGCAGAGCGCGTTCCCCGAGGGCTCGCCCGAGCTCGCGCCGGCGATGGTGGCCGACCCGACCGGACTCGGCCGCGCGCGCTAGCGGGCGAGCACGGCCACGGCGCCGGCGGGGCCGCTCGCCCAGCAGGTGCCACGGACGCAGTCGACCGCGTCGTAGGCCGCGGTGTCGAACGCCTTCCAGCTGCGCGCGCCGTCGAAGCTGACGTCGGAGCCGGTCGGGCCGACGGCGATCAGCGTCGCGCGCTCGCCGGACACCCAGTCGACGCCCGAGCGGTAGCCGGAGAGGTCGCCGCCGCCGATCCAGGTCCGGCCGCCGTCGCGGGTGAAGCCCGACGCGTCGGCGCCGTTCTCGGGCGCCTCGAAGTCGCCGCCCACCATCACGCCCTCGCGCTCATTGCGGAACGCGAGCGAGAACACGCCGCCGGCCGGGGTGGCCGGGATCGGCGCGGCGGTGACCTTCCAGGTGAAGCCGCCGTCGTGCGACCGGAACACGCGCGAGGCGCCGCCGCCGCTGGCGAACCAGGCGTCGCGGCCGCTCGTGACCAGGCACGTGCCGCTGGCGGCGAAGGCGAACTCGCCCGCCACGGCGTCCGGCATGCCCTCGTTCGGGAGCACGTGCCAGCTCTTGCCGCCGTCGTCGGTGGCGGCGATCCGGAACTTCCCGTCGACCGGGTCGCTGAGCGCGAGGCCGCGCCGGCCGCCGTCGTAGAAGTCCATGCAGTCGTAGAAGGCGAGCGGGTCGTCGTTGACGAAGGCGAGCTTCCAGCGCCGGCCGCCGTCGGTGGTGGTGTAGATCCGCGAGGCGTCGCCCTCGCCGATCGCCAGCACGCTCGCGCGCCGGTCGTCCTGCGCCTCGACGTCGCGGAACAGCAGGCCCGTGGTGTCGGGCGGCGAGACGTCCTTCCACGTCCGGCCGCCGTCGGTCGTGCGCAGGACCTCGCCGTCGCTGCCGCCGACCCACGCAACGTGCTTGTCGACGGCGTCGAGCCCGCGGTATTGCTGGTCGGAGCCGGTCGGCACCGGCTTCCAGCGCGGCTTGCGGTCGTGGGCCGCGGCCGTGGCGGGCAGCAGTAGGGCGAGGACGAGGATCACGAGGGCTGTTCTACGCATGTCAGGTCCCCTGCCCGCGGCCTGTACGCGAGAAACCGGCAGAATCCCGGTTCTGAGCTCGTACTTCGACTACCCGACGGACGATGCGCCCGACAGCGACCTGACCTTCCTGGCCGATCGCGCCGAGGCGGACTGGGCGGCGGTGCTCGACCACACCGAGACGCGCCGGTTCTCGGCCGGCGAGGAGGTCATCCGCGCGGGCGACGACGACCGCGCGCTGTACCTGCTCACGACCGGCAGCCTGGCCGTCGCCTCCGGCGCGGCGTTCCGGACGATCGACGCGCCGTCGGTGGTCGGCGAGGTCGCGTTCCTCGACGGCGGCAAGCGCTCGCTCACGCTCGTCGCGACGACCGACGGCGAGCTGCGCCGCCTCAGCCTCGACGCGTTCGAGGCGCTCGCCGGCCGCCACCCCGAGCTGGCGCGCGCGATGCTGTTCGACCTCGGGAAGATCGTCTCGCAGCGCCTGCGCTTCCTGACCGAGCTGATCGAGGACGGCGTGAGCTGATGGGCGCGGGGCGTGCCGTCGACCCGTTCCCCAACTTCACCCAGGTCCGAGACCCCGTCCCCCAGCCGGTGTGGCGCGCCGCCCGCGTGGCCTCGGTGCTCGCCGCGCTGGGCGTCTGCGCGCTGCTCCTCGCCGACCCCGCCACGGGCCTGGACCTGTGGTGGGAGCTGCTGGTGCCGCTGCTGCCGCTCGTGTGGTTCGTGGCGCCGGGGCTGTGGCGCAACGTCTGCCCGCTGGCCGCCGCCAACCAGGTCCCGCGCGTGCTCGGCTTCACGCGCGGCGCGACCGCGCCGGCCTGGTTCCGCACCTACGCGCCGCTGGTGGGGATCGCGCTCTTCCTCGCCTCCGTCCTCGCCCGTCCGAGCGTGTTCGAGGACAGCGGCGCGGCGACGGCCGCGCTGATCGGCGGCGCGCTCGTGGCCGCCTTCGCGGGCGGCTTCCTGCTCAAGGGCAAGAGCGGCTGGTGCTCGTCGCTGTGCCCGATGCTGCCTGTCCAGCGCATGTACGGCCAGACGCCGTTCGCCAACGTGCCCAACTCGCACTGCCGGCCGTGCCTCGGCTGCACGAAGAACTGCTTCGACTTCAACCCGAAGGTCGCGTTCCTGGCCGACGTCCACGACGGCGATCGCCAGTGGAGCACGACGCGCAAGCTGTTCACGGCCGCGTTCCCCGGCCTGGTGATCGCGTTCTTCACCGACCAGGAGACGGCGGTGGTGGCGCTCGCCGCCGCCGCGAGCGCCGGGTCGTTCGTCGTGCTCGAGGCGCTCGTGCCGGCCACGACACCCAAGCTCGCCGCCCTCTACGGGGCAGCCGCGATCAACCTCTTCTACTGGTGGGCCGCGCCCGGGCCCGACTGGGTCGCCTGGCCGCTGCGCGCCGCCGTGCTCGCGCTCACCGTCGTGTGGCTGCGGCGGACGTTCGCCAAGGAGCGTGTGTTCCTGGAGCGGCAGGGCCTGCCGGCGCCGCCACGGGTGGTGGCGCGGCTCGGGCTCGGCGCGCGTGCCGCGCTGCGCGCAGTGGCGGAGGCCGAGGTCACCTTCGAGGAGGGCGGGCCGCGGATCATGGCCAAGCCGGGCACGCCGCTGCTCGAGCTGGCCGAGACCGCCGAGCAGCCGATCGAGGCGGGCTGCCGGATGGGCGTCTGCGGCGCCGACCCGGTGTGCGTGCTCTCCGGCATGGAGAGCCTCTCCCCCGTGGGCGCGGATGAGAAGGCGACGCTCGAGCGGCTCGGGCTCGACCCCGCGCACAACCGCATGGCCTGCTGCGCGCGGATCCAAGGCCCCGTCACCGTCTCGATGACGCCGCGGCGCGACTCCAACGTGGTGGTCTCGATCGACTTCCCGTTCGACCCCGCGGTCGAGCGCGTGGTCGTGATCGGCAACGGCATCGCGGGCGTCACCGCCGCCGACCACGTGCGCCGCCGCCACCCGGACTGCGCGATCGACGTCGTCGCCGCCGAGCCGCATCCGCTCTACAACCGCATGGGCATCTCGCGGCTCATCTACGGGCGGTCGGCGATGGTCGGCCTGCACCTGCTGCCCGACGCCTGGTACGACGACAACCGCATCACCTGCTGGCTCAACACGCGCGCGCTCCAGATCGACCGCGACGCCGGCGAGGTGGTGCTCGGCACCGGCGAGCGGCTGCCGTTCGATCGCCTGATCCTCGCCAACGGCTCGGAGGCGTTCCTGCCGGAGATCGCCGGCTTTGGACGGGCGGGCACGTTCGTGCTGCGCACCGCGTCCGACGCGCTCGGCGTCCGCGAGTACGTCCAGCAGGCCGGCGCGCAGACCGCGGTGGTGGCGGGCGGCGGGCTGCTCGGGCTCGAGGCCGCCTATGCGCTGCACAAGCTCGGCCTGCACACGACGGTGCTCGAGCGCGGCGCCTGGCTGCTGCGCCGCCAGCTCGACCAGCGCGCCGGCGAGCTGCTGCGCGGCTATCTGGCGAACCTCGGCATCGAGGTGCTGATCGAGGCCGAGGCGGCCGCGCTCGACAACGGCTCCGCGATCCTGGCCGACGGCCGCCGCCTGCCCGCCGACGTCGTGCTGGTGGCGGCCGGCGTCGCGCCGTCGGCAGAGCTCGCGCGGCACGCCGGGCTCGAGGTGGAGCGCGGCGTGCTGGTCGACGACCACCTGCGCACGTCGGACCCACGGATCTTCGCGGCCGGCGACCTCGCCGAGTGGCGCGGCTCGATCCTCGGGCTGTGGCCGGTGGCCGTCGAGCAGGCCGAGGTCGCCGCCGAGAACGCGGTCGGCGGCTCGCGCCCGTACGCGGGCACGGTCCCGGTCACGATGCTCAAGGTGGTCGGCGTCGAGCTGCTCTCGATCGGCGAGATCGACGGGCCACGCGAGCTCGCCGACGCCGACCCGGACGCGCTGCGCTACCGCAAGCTCGTGCTCGACGAGGAGGGCCGCGCGATCGGCGGGATCCTGCTCGGGCATCCCGAGCACGTGCAGACGCTGACGGCCGCGGTGAGGGAGTCGCGGCCGATGAGCGGCTGGAGCTGATCCTCTACGTGGCGCCGGGTCTGGCGAACGTCAACCCCGGCTGGGTAGGGCGGCTGGGGTGCCTGCCGGTGCGCGGGGAACAACGTGAAATTCAACGCCGGCGTACCGCGTGGATTTCACGAAAGTCCCCGTCTAGAGCCATAACGTGAAATTCGCGGTGTACGCCCGCGTTCAATTTCACGAAACTCCCCATCCCCGCGCAGCGGCCAAAACCGCAGCCGCCCTACCCAGCCGGGGTTGACGTTCGCACCGCAGCCGGCGCCGCTAGCGTCCGCACATGCTCGTCGCGGTCTTCGCCGACGCCCACGCCCACGCCGACGCGCTCGACGCCGTGATCGCCGCCGCCGAACAGAGCGGCGCCGAGCAGCTGTGGTCGCTCGGCGACATGATCGGCCGCGGGCCTGATCCCGAGCATGTGGTCGCCCGTACGCGCGAGCGCTGCGCGGTCGCGCTGATGGGCAACCACGACTACGGAGCGACCGGCTCCGCCGACCCGCTGCGCTTCGGCGAGCCGGGCTCGCCAGCGGTCCGCTCGATCGAGCTGGCCGCCGAGCGACTGCCCGCTGACGACCTCGCGTGGATGCGCTCACGCCGGCCCGCCGCGCGCCGCGAGGGCGTGCAGTGCTGGCACGGCGGCCCGCGCAACCCGGTCCACGAGTACGTCGGGCCGTCGAATGCGACGGCGTGCCTCGCCGTCCAGCGCGCGGACCTCGGGCTCGTCGGCCACACCCACGTCGCCGCCGCCTTCGAGCAGACGCCGCGCGGCGCCCGGGCCGCCGCAATCGTGCCCGACGTGCCGCTCGACCTCTCCGCCGGCAAGTGGCTGCTCAACCCGGGCGCCGTCGGCGCGCCCGCGCCCTCGCGGCTCGGCTGGTGGAGCGGCCTCGACGCGCAGGCGACCGCCTTCTGGCTCCTGCTCGACCTCGAGGGACGCACCGCCACCTGGCGGCGCGCCCCCTACGACCCGGAGCCCACGCGCGACCGCGCACGGGCGCTCGGCCTCGACTACTGACAGGCCTCGCACTCCTCGCCGTTGCGCATCGCCTCGATCGAGCAGGCGGCCGCCGCCGACACCGTCGCCTTCTCGATCGACGACGCGCCGAGCGTGCGCAAGTAGTACGTCGTCTTCAGCCCGGCGTGCCAGGCGGCGCGGTACATGTGGCTCATCGACTTCAGGTCGGGCGCCGCCAGGAACAGGTTCAGCGACTGCGACTGGTCGATCCACTTCTGGCGCCGCGCGGCGGCGGCGATCAGGTACTCGCTGTCGATCTGGAACGCCGTGCGGTAGCGCTCGCGGACCTCGTCCGGGATTCCCGGCACGCGCTCGAGGTCGCCGTCGTGGCGCTTGATCTCCTCGGCCAGCGCGCCGGTCCACAGCCCGAGCGCCTTGAGGTCGCGCACCAGGAACGGGTTGAGCACCGCGAAGTCGCCCGACAGGTTCGACTTGGCGAACAGGTTCTTGTAGAGCGGCTCGATGCAGGGCGACGTGCCCATGATGTTGGCGATCGTCGCCGTCGGGGCGATGGCCAGCACGTTCGAGTTGCGCATGCCCTGGGCGGCGATCTTCTCGCGCAGCGGCGTCCAGTCCAGACGGCCGCCGCGCGGCACGTCGATCGGCAGGCCGCGCTCGGCCTCCAGCAGGTCGACGGTGTCGGGCGGGAGCAGGCCGCGGTCCCACTTCGAGCCCGCGTAGGACGGATACCGGCCGCGCTCGGCCGCGAGGTCGCTCGACGCCTCGTAGGCGTAGTAGGCGACCGCCTCCATCAGCTCGTCGCTGAACTCGACCGCCTCGCCCGACGCGAACGGCACGCCCTTGCGGTAGAGGGCGTACTGCAGCCCCATGACGCCGAGGCCGACCGGGCGGTGGCGCGTGTTGGCCGTCCGCGCCGGCTCGGTGGGATAGAAGTTGACGTCGATCACGCAGTCGAGCGCGCGCACGGCCACGCGGATCGTCTCGCGGAGCTTCTCGTGGTCGATCTCGCCGGCGGCCGTGAGGTGCCGGTCGGCGACGATCGAGCCGAGGTTGCAGACCGCGGTCTCGTCCGGCCCGGTGTTGAGCGTGATCTCCGTGCACAGGTTCGACGAGTGGATGACGCCCGCGTGGTCCTGCGGGCTGCGCACGTTGCACGGGTCCTTGAACGTGATCCACGGGTGCCCGGTCTCGAACAGCATGCGCAGCATCTGCTTCCACAGCTCGATCGCCGGGATCCGCTCGCCGTGCAGCTCTCCTGCCTCCACGCGCGCCTCGTAGGCCTCGTAGGCGGCCTCGAACTCGGCGCCATACAACTCGTGCAGGTCGGGCACGTCGTGGCTGCGGAACAGCGTCCAGCCCTCGCGCGCCTCCATCCGCTTCATGAACAGGTCCGGCACCCAGCAGGCGGTGTTCATGTCGTGCGTGCGGCGGCGCTCGTCGCCCGTGTTGCGGCGCAGCTCGAGGAACTCGCGGATGTCGTTGTGCCAGACCTCGAGGTAGGCGCAGCCCGACCCCGCCCGCTTGCCGCCCTGGTTGACGGCCACGAGCTGGTCGTTGTGCATCTTCAGGAACGGGACGACCCCCTGGCTCTCGCCGTTGGTCGACTCGATGTGCGCCCCGGTGCCGCGCACCGCGGTCCACGAGCCGCCGAGCCCGCCCGCCCACTTCGAGCACATCGCGTTCTCGGCGATGCCGCGGCCGACGATCGCCGACAGCGTGTCCTCGATGTAGTAGAGGTAGCAGGAGGAGAGCTGCGAATGGGGCGTGCCGGCGTTGAACAGCGTCGGCGTCGAGGAGCAGAAGCGGCGCTCCTTGTAGGCGGCATAGAGGTCGAGCACGCGCGCCTCGCGGTCGGCGGCCTCCGGAAGGCACACGCCCATCGCGACGCGCATCCAGAACAGCTGCGGCGCCTCGATCCGCACCGGCGCCGCCCCCGTCTTATCGACGGTCAGATAGCGGTCGTAGAGCGTCTGCAGGCCGAGGAAGTCGAAGTCCAGGTCGGCCGATGGGTCGAGCGCCGCGGCGAGCCGCTCGAGGTCGTACTCGAGCAGCCGCGGGTCGATCCGGTTGATCGCCGCCCCGCGCTCGAGCATCGGTCGCAGCGCGCGGCGGTGCGCCTCGCGCAGCCCGCCGATGCCGTCGCGCACGACGTCCCAGCCGAGCGCCTCCTCGTAGACGTAGGTGAGCAGCACGCGTCCCGCGAACGGCGAGAAGTCACTGTCGCGCTCGACCAGCGCCTTGGCGTTGAGGACCACGAGGCGGCGCAGGTCGGCGCGCGCCACGCCGGGCCGGATCGAGCGCCGCAGCTCGAGCTCGAGCTGCGCGGCATCGAGCCCGAGGTCGAGCCCGATGGCGGCGAAGGCGATCCGCTCGCGCAGGTCGTCACCCGTCCACACGGACTCGCTGCCGTCGGCCTCGAGCACCGGGATCTCCGGCGCGGCATCGGGCCGGGGCTCCTGCGCTCGCAGCATGGCTCGCTCGGCGCGGTAGACGATGTAACGCTCGGCCGCGCGCATGTAGCCGCCGAGCACGAGCTCCTCCTGGACGATGTCCTGCACGGCTTCGATCGGCACATAGGCGACGCCGAGTGACTGCGCGCGCTCGGCGACACGCTCGGCGATCGCCGCCGCGGGAGCGGGGTCGGACCGGAGCGAGAGGAACGCCTTGCGCACGGCCGCCTCGATCTTCGGCGTGCTCCAGGGGACCACGTCGCCGCTGCGGCGGATCAGCCGCAGCGTCCCCGTATGCGTGCCGAACGGCGGGACGCGCTGGACCACGAGCGCCTTGGCCACGTCGTAGTGCCCGGCTTCGATCAGCGCCGCCTCGACGAGCGCCGACAGGTCGGCCGTCGTGATCGTCGCGCCCCCCAGGCCTGCAAGGCGCTCGCCGACGCGGCGGGCCGTGGCTCGCACGATGGCGCGCCCGGCCGCCGTGTCGGCCTCGGCCTCGCCGGCCGCGGCGGCGAGCGTGCTCAGCGCGTCCGCCACCAGGGCGCCGGTGAGCGCGGGCGTGTACGGCGCCGCGATGCCGTCGTCGTCGCGGACGGCGACGTCCACCGCCGCGGCGTCTCCGACGGCGGCCGCCACGTCCATCATGGGCCGCTCAGAGGGCTGGAGCGCGGCGGCCCGCTTGAGCTCGAGGTCGTGCAGGATCTCGGCGAACTCGATGACCATCACAGCTCCTCGTCGGCGACGGCGGCCAGCGCGGATGCCTTCTGGTACTCGGTGACCCGCCCCTCGAAGAAGTTCTGCTCCTTGCGGATGTCCATCAGCTCGGACAGCCAGGGCAGCGGGTTGGAGACGCCGGGCGACAGCGGGGCGAGGCCGACGCCCTCGAGCCGGCGGTCGGCGATGTAGTCGATGTACTGCGCGAACTCGTCGCGCGAGAGCCCGACGCCCTCGACGGGCAGGCAGTCGGCGATGAACGCCTGCTCGAGCCGGACGGCCTCGCGCATCAGCTCGCGCAGCTCCTCCTTGAGCGCGTCGTCCCAGATCTCGGGGTTCTCCAGCGACAGCTCGAGCAGCAGGCGGCGGAAGACCTCGATGTGGTTGGACTCGTCCCGCAGCGTGTAGCGGAACATCGTCCCGATGCCGGGCAGCTTCCCCTGCCGGTAGAGCGAGAGGATCATCCCGAACAGGCCGTAGAACTGGGTGCCCTCCATGCACTGGCCGAAGACGAAGACGTTCTTGGCCAGCAGGCGCTTGGAAGCCGGGTCGTGCGGGTCGAGGTCCCGCCGCAGCGCCTTCGAGACCTGCGTGACGAACGCGTTCTTGGCGGCGATCGTCGGGACGTCCTCGAACATCGCCTCGCACTCATGCGGGTCGATCCCGAGCGACGAGATCATGTAGAGCAGCGAGTCCGCGTGGATGTTCTCCTCGTGCGCGTGGCGGCCGAGCACGAGCTTGAGCTCGGAGGCGGTCACCAGCTCGCGGACGACGTGGATGATGTTGTCGCCCACGATCCCCTCGGCGGCCGAGAAGTAGCCGATCCCCATGCGCACGATCCAGCGATCGATGTCCGAGAGCGCGGTGCGCGAGCGCCACTGCTCGATGTCCTTGGCCATCTGGACGTCCTCGGGCTCCCAGTGGTTGGCCTTCATCGTGCGGTAGAGCTCGTAGGCCCAGCCGTAGCGCAGCGGGAGCAGGTTGAAGGTCATCGTCTCGCGCCCGCCGACGACGCGCTTGGCGGCGAGCGCCGCCTCGGCCTTGGCCTGGTCGAGGACGAAGGTCCGGCTGCCGAGGGTGTAGGTCTTCTGCATCTGCTTCCTCCGGGTGGGGCGGTCGGAGGAAGGGAGTGGTTGTCCTTCTTCCGAGGACGTTCCAACAGGCGCGGGCAGTCGACCGGGCTCGTCCCCTCATGGGGGCTTCACCGTTGCGGGACAGCGCCGGGCTCTAACCGGACTTCGCTGACACCACGCCGATCGCGGAAGCTAGACGGCGGGTCGGACGGACCGGAGGTAGCCCCGCGGGCTGACGCCGCGGACGCGCTTGAAGGCCGCGCTGAGCGCGAACGGCGTGCCGTAGCCGACCTGGTCGGCGACGGAGGCGATCGTGGCGCCGGGCTCGCGCAGCAGGTCGGCGGCGAGGGCGATCCGCCAGCCGGTCAGGAAGGTCATCGGCGGCTCGCCGACCAGCGCGTGGAAGCGACGCGCCAGCGCGGCGCGCGACACGCCGATCTCCCGCGCCAGACCGGCGACCGTCCACGGCCGCGCCGGGTCGTGGTGCAGCAGCCGCAGCGCGTGGCCGACCACCGGGTCGCCGGAGGCCCGGTACCAGCCCGGCGCGTGCGCCTCCGGGCGGGCGAGCCACGCGCGCGCCGCGGCGATCAGCAGCAGGTCGAGCAGCCGGTCGAGCACCGCCTCCTGCCCGGGCTCGTCCTTGACGATCTCGTCCGCCAGCAGCGGGATCACCGGGCAGCTCCACTCGTCCTCGCGCAGCACGAGCGAGCCGGGCAGCGCGCGCAGCAGGCGGCCGCTGACCTCGCTGTGCAGCTCGTAGGTGCCGGTCAGCATCACCGTCTCGCCGTCGGCGGCGTTGCCCCACGTGCGCACGCCGAGGTCGCGCATGAGCTTGAGCTCCTGCCCGTCCGGCGTCGTGCAGCGCTGGCCCGGCTGGATGATCGCCTGCGGCGGCGTCGAGGGGTCGTCGGCGACGGTGTACGGGTCCGGGCCACGCATGATCGCGACGTCGCCGCGCCTCAGCGCGACCGGCTCGCCGGCCTCGGGCAGGAGCCACGCCTCGCCGCGCACGATCGCGATGACCGTGAGCGGGGCCTCGTCCTGGATCCGCAGCGACCACGGCGGCTCCATGCTCGAGCGCAGCAGGAACGCCTCGTGGGCTCGCGGTCCGTCGAGGAGTCCGGCCAGTCCGTCCATGCCGGAATCGTAGACGATCGCGTATGTATCTGCGAGTTCTGGCTATGGACAGTCTCATCTGCAGCCGTTTCACTGTCGACATGATCTCCCCCGGCCAGACCCTCCAGAACCCCGTCACCGGCGAGCGCTTCACCTTCACCCACACCGCCGCGAGCACCGGCGGCGAGCTGCTCGCCTTCGAGCTCGGGCTCGCCCCCGGCGGCGCCGTCCCGATCCCGCACGTGCATCCGATCCAGACCGAGCGCTTCGAGGTCGTCACCGGCCTCATGCGCTTCCGCGTCGGCCTGCGCACCCGCCTGGCCGGTCCCGGCGACGTCGTCGAGGTCGCCCCCCGCACGATCCACTCGTTCGCCAACGCCGGCGACGAGGAGGCGCGCGTGCTCGTCGAGGTCCGGCCCGCGCTGGCCATGGAGCAGATGCTGGCCGAGGTCGTCGAGATGGCGGAGGCCGGCCGGATGAACCGGCGAGGCCTGCCGCGCAGCCTGCGCGACCTCGCCCGGCTGGCGCGCAAGTACGACCGCGAGGCCCACGCGCCGCTGCTCAGCGCCGGCGTGCAGCGGCTGCTGCTGGCCCCGCTGGCGGCCTGATCATGCAGACCGTCGCACTCCTCGCGGCCACGCTGACCGCCGGGCTGATGGCCGGCGTCTATGGCATCTTCGCGCTCGCGATCATGCCCGGCCTCCGCGCGACCGACGACCGCACGTTCGTCGCCGCCTTCCAGGCGATCGACCGGGCGATCGTCAATCCGCTGTTCATGCTGTGGTTCTTCGGCCCCCTGCTGTTCGCGGGCGCGGCCGCGGCGCTGATCGGCGGCGAGGGATCGGTGCTGCCGTGGATCGTCGCCGCACTGGTGCTCTCCCTCGTGGTGGTCGTGATCACCTTCGCGGTCCACCTCCCGCTCAACGACGCGATCAAGGCCGCCACCGGTCCCGACGGACGCGAGCCGTTCCACGAGGCGCGCTGGGCGGCCTGGAACGTGGTCCGCGCCGTGCTCTCCACCACCGCGTTCGGCTGTCTCGCCTGGGCGCTGGCTCGCTACTCGCCGTAGGCCGCGCCGTCGCGGCGCGGGTCCGCGGCGCCGGTCAGGCGGCCGTGGCGATCGATCGCGATCGCGCCCAGCCCGCTGCGCAGCTCTACGACGCGCGCGCACGGGTGGGCGCGGGCCTGCAGCTCGCCGAGCAGCGCGGCGGCCGCGGTGCCGGCCTCGAGCTCCGAGTAGGCGTCGACGGCGCCCTGGCAGTTGCTCGCGATCTCCTGGCCGCTCCAGTGGCCCTGGGCGATGGCCGCCGCCGGGTCCATGCCGTCCACCGTGACGCCGAGGAAGGTCTGGGCGATGTAGTCCGGGATCGCGCTGCCGCCGGCGGCGCCGAGCACGAGCCGCAGCCGGCCGCGATCGTCGAACGCCAGCGAGGGGGCCATCGAGCTGCGCGGGCGCTTGTCCGGCTCCATCTGGTTGACGCGCGCGCCCGGCGAGATCGAGTCCAGCCGCGTGAAGTTCTCCTGCGCGTTGTTGAGGATCATGCCGCGCGCCTCCATGTGCGCGCCGAACGCCGAGTTGACCGTGGTGGTCATCGACACGGCGTCGCCCCGGCGGTCGACGATGCTCACCTGGCTGGTCATGTCGGCGCCGCCGTCGGGCGCGCTCCCGGGCGGGTTCCCCGGCATGACCGGGTGGATGGCGCGCGCCGGCGAGAACAGCCCGAAGCGCGCGTCGAGGTAGCGGCCGGCCAGCAGCCCGGCGACCGGGACGGGGTCGAAGTCCGGGTCGCCGACGTGCTCGCGGCGATCGAACTGCGCCAGTCGGCTGGCCTCGATCGACAGGTGCACGCGTTCGGGCGCCGACGGCGGCAGCCGGTCGATCCGGCCGCGCTCCATGAGCCCGAGCTCCTGCAGCACCGTGAGCCCGCCGAACGACGGCGGAGGCGCCGTGCACAGCCGGCGTCGGAGCGTCGTCCGGCAGACCGGCCGCCGCTCGGCGGCCGCGTAGCGCTCGAGGTCGCGGGCGGTCATCAGGCTCGGGATCACGGCCGGCCCCGCGGCGTCGGTCTCCAGCTTGTACGGCCCCGCCGCGGCGCGTGCCACGATCGCCGGCGCGATCTCGCCGTCCGGGTCGTAGAACGCGTCGGCGCCGCCGTCGCGCACCTCGCGGAGCACCTCGGCCAGCTCGGCGTTCACGATGCGCGCGCCGACGGGCTTCGGGACGTCGCCGTCGCAGTAGCGCGCGCGCAGGTCCGGATAGCGGCAGCGGGCGAGGCCCTGGCTCGTCTCCCCCATCAGGTCGTGCAGGTACGGCGGTAGCGCGAAGCCGTGCCTGGCGAGCTCGATCGCGCGGTCGAACAGCCGTCGCCACGGCAGCCGGCCGGAGCGGCGGTGCGCGCGCTCGAGCGCACGCAGCGTTCCTGGCACCCCGACCGCCCGGCCGGTCGCCAGCGCCTCGCTCTCGAACTCGTCGACCCCGAGCGCCGCACGCTCGGCCTCCGTCGGGGTCCGCAACCCGTCGGTCACGTGAGCGGGAGCGCGCGCAAGCCCTTCGTAGCCGCGCACGCGCCGCGCCGAGCGGTCGTACCCGGTGATCAGCGTGCCGCCCGCCAGCCCGGACGACTGCGGCTCGACGACCGCCAGCACCGCCTGCACGGCCACCGCCGCGTCGATCGCGGCGCCGCCGCGCGCGAGCACGTCGCAGCCGGCGGAGGCCGCCGCGGGATGCGCGGCCACCACCATGACCGAGCGCGCCGTCCCGCGCTGCTCGCAGCGCGCGGCGTCGGCCGGCGGCGCGGTGACGGCAAGCACCGCCGCGGCGAGCACGAGAACCGATCGCACGCTTCGAGCTTGCCCCCTTTCGCCAAGAAC
Source organism: uncultured Solirubrobacteraceae bacterium (assembly GCA_963835525.1). Taxonomy (GTDB): domain Bacteria; phylum Actinomycetota; class Thermoleophilia; order Solirubrobacterales; family Solirubrobacteraceae; genus DASSUW01. Next base: position 526,663 of record CAWIFM010000001.1, on the reverse strand, counting down.
TACGCAAAAGATCGGCCCGAATGGGTATAACCCCTGTCCGGGAGGAAGCCATTTGGCGGGAGGTCGAATGCTCCGTACAGGGCTGCTGTTGTCGTGCGCGCTCGCGCTGTTTCTGCCTGCGTCTGCGCAGGCCCAGACCGCGGTGGGCGGCGCCTGTGACCAGGCGAGATCGGGCCGGGTGCTGGTGTTCTCGGAGACCACGGGGTTCCGGCACGACTCGATCCCGGCCGGCCGCGAGGCGATCTGCCGGGTGGCGGGCCGCGAGGGGATCGCCGTCGACTGGAGCGAGGACTCGGCGGTCTTCAACGCCGAGACGCTCGCCCGCTACGACGCGGTCGTCTTCCTCTCCACCACGGGCGACCCGCTCGACGACGCCCAACAGGCCGCGTTCGAGGCCTACATCCGCAACGGCGGCGGCTACGCGGGGATCCACGCCGCCTCCGACACCGAGTACGACTGGGCCTGGTACGCCGGCCTGGTCGGCGCCCAGTTCGACAGCCATCCGCCGGTCCAGGAGGCGACCGTCGAGGTCAGCGACCGTCAGCACCCCTCGACCGCCGGCCTGCCACAGCGCTGGCGGCGGACGGACGAGTGGTACTCGTTCCGCTCCAACCCGCGCGGGGACGTCCACGTCCTCGCGACGCTGGAGAACGGCGCCATGGGCGTCGACCATCCGATCGCTTGGTGCCACAACTACGACGGCGGGCGCGCGTGGTACACGGGCGGCGGCCATACGACGCAGTCCTACGGCGAGAACGCGTTCCGGCGCCACCTGCTCGGCGGCATCAGGTGGGCGGCCAACCTGGTCGAGGGCGAGTGCGGCGCCACCGAGTGGGGCAACTTCGAGCGCGTCACGCTGGCCAAGGGCGCCGAGGAGACCGGCGAGCCGATCGGGCTCGCGGTGCTGCCCGACCAGAGCGTGCTGCACACCGCGCGCGACGGCACAGTCCGCTACACCGACGCGACCGGCGCGACCAAGGTGGCGGCCACGATCCCCGTCTACAACCACGACGAGGACGGGCTGCAGGCGATCACGCTCGACCCCGGCTTCGCCTCCAACCGCTGGGTCTACGTCTACTACGCCCCGCCGCTGACCACGCCGGCCGGCGACGCCCCGTTCGACGGCACCGCGGAGCAGTTCGCGGCCTTCAAGGGCGTCAACCGCCTGTCGCGCTTCAAGTGGGATCCCGCCGCCAAGGAGCTCGAGCTCGCGAGCGAGCAGAAGCTGCTCGAGGTCGACCAGGACCGCGGCATCTGCTGCCACAACGGCGGCGACTTCGCGTGGGACTCCGCCGGCAACCTCTACCTGTCGACCGGCGACGACACCAACCCGTTCGAGTCGCAGGGCTCGGCGCCGATCGACGAGCGCGCCACTCGCAACCCGGCCTTCGACGCGCAGCGCTCGGCCGCGAACACGAACGACCTGCGCGGCAAGATCCTGCGCATCAAGCCGCACCCGGACGCGGCGCGCTACACCGTCCCCGCGGGCAACCTCTTCAAGGCCTCTCGGGGCCGCCCCGAGATCTACGCGATGGGCTTCCGCAACCCGTTCCGGATCGCCGTCGACCGCGAGACCGGCCACGTCTACGTCGGCGACTACGGGCCTGACGGCGGCGCCGATCCGTTGCGCGGCCCCGACGGGCAGGTCGAGTTCAGCATCGTGCGGCGGCCGGGCAACTTCGGCTGGCCCTACTGCATCGGCGACAACGAGCCCTACCGCGACCACGACTTCGCCACCGGGACCTCGGGCGGCGCGTTCGTGTGCAACGGCCCGGTCAACGAGTCGCCGCGCAACACCGGCGCCCGCCTGCTCCCGCGCGCCGTGACGCCGGACATCTGGTACGGCACCGACGGCCCGTGGGAGGAGGAGATGCGACCCGGCCTCTCGGAGTCGCCGATGGCCGGGCCGGTCTACCACTACAACGCCGGGCAGCCCGTCGACGACCAAGTTCCCCGCCTACTACGACGACCACTGGTTCCCGTACGAGTGGGGGCGCGACTGGATCAAGGAGACCGCACTCGACCCGCGCGGCGGGCCGCTCGAGGTCTCGGCGTTCCTCGACGACGACGCCTTCCGCTGGCAGAACCCGATGGACATGGAGTTCGGCCCGGAGGGCTCGCTCTACGTGCTCGACTACGGCAGCAACTGGTTCGGCGGCGGCCCCGACTCGGCGCTCTACCGCGTCGACTACGTCAAGGGCGGCCGGCGCCCGCTCGTGGAGACGAGCGCCGACCCGGCCACGAGCAGCGCGGCGAGCCAGGCCGTGCAGTTCTCGAGCGAAGGCACGCGCGACCCCGACGGCGACCCGATCACCTACCAGTGGGACTTCGGCGACGGCACGGCCGGCTCGACCGACCCGAATCCGAGCCACACCTACGGCGCGGTCGGCAGCTACCGGGCGACGCTCACGGTGACCGACAGCACGGGCCGCAGCGGCACCGACGACGTGACCGTGGTGGTCGGCAACGCGGCGCCCACCGTCGAGATCAGCTCGCCGCTCGAGGGCGGCTTCTTCGACTTCGGCGACGCGATCCCGTTCGAGGTCACCGTCACCGACAACGAGGACGGCACGGTGTCCGGCGACCACGCCGCGTGCGCGCGGATGCGGGTCCAGTACCTGCTCGGGCACGACGAGCACTCGCACCCGATCAGCGACGCGACCGGCTGCCGCGGCACGCTCCAGGCCGGCGGCGAGGCGAGCCACGGCGACGACGCGAACGTCTTCGGGCTCATCTCCGCCACCTACACCGACGGCGGCGGCCTGCCCGGCGCTCCGGCGCTGGGCGGCCAGGACGGCCTGCGCATCTGGCCGCGGCTGCTCCAGGCCGAGCACTTCACCGAGCAGCGCGGCGTGATCGTCTACCCGATCGCGGGCGCCGGCGGCGGCGAGCAGGTCGGCTCGACCGAGGACGACGGCACCGAGGGCGGCGTCAACTACGTCGCGTGGGAGCCGGTCGACCTGGCGGGGATCGCCTCGATCACCGTCACCGCCGCGGCGGGCGGCGAGGGCGGGCCGATCGAGGTCCGGCTCGACGACCCGGTGAGCGGTCCGCTGCTCGGCACGATCGCGGTGCCCAACACGGGCGGATGGGAGACGCGGCAGGACTTCACGCTCGCCATCCAGCCACCCGCGGGGAAGCACAAGCTCGTGTTTGCGTTCCCGACGGGCGGCATGGACGTCGACCAGATCCGCTTCAACGAGGGCTAGGAGGCAGCGATGACACTGGGGATCGACCGGCGGCGCTTTCTCGGCGCCGCGATCGGAGCGGGCGCGGCGGGCGTTCCGCGCAAGCGGCGCGGCATCCAGCTCTACACGATGCGCCGCGTCATGGACAACTCGCAGGACGAGGCGCGCAGGGGGCTGCGCCGGCTCGGCGCCATGGGCTACACGGAGGTGGAGCCGTACTGGCGCTTCGAGTGGACGCCGCAGCAGTTCCGGCGCGAGCTCGAGGCGGCCGGGCTGCGCGTGCTGGCCAGCCACGACGGACTCGACATCGACCCGGACAGCACCACCTGGAAGGACAGCTACCGCGAGAACCTCGACTACGCCGCCGAGCTCGGCCAGCGGTACACCGGGCTCGCCTGGTACGGGCCGCCGTACACCGAGGAGCGCTTCAAGCAGATCGCCGACCGCATGAACGAGGCGGGCGCGCTGGCGGCCGAGTACGACCTCAAGTTCTTCTACCACAACCACGACTTCGAGTTCCTCAACCGCCGCGCCGACGGCGCGCCGCTCTACGACGTGTACGTCGAGGAGACCGAGCCGTCACTGGTGATGTTCGAGCTCGACCTGCTGTGGATCGTCGTGGGTGGCGAGAGTCCGGTCGACTACCTGCGCGCGCACGGGCAGCGCTACATGGGCTACCACGTCAAGGACCACGTCTGGGGCATGCGCCTGAACGCCGACGGCACGGCGGGCAACCCGGTCGAGGACGTCGGCCCCGGCATGCTCGACTTCCCCGACGTGTTCCGGGCCGGCGACCGCGGCGACAAGCACTTCTTCATCGAGCACGACGAGCCGCAGCTCTCGCACCCCGGCGACGAGGAGGCCGAGTTCAGGACCGCGAAGGCCGGGATCGACTACTTGAGCCGCGTGAGCTGGTAGCAAGCCGCTCGCGGATCTCGTCGGGATCGGCGCCGAGGGCGCGCAGCGTCCGCGCCGCGCCGCCCGACGGATCCTCGAGCGCGCCGGCCAGCACGTCCTCCACCTCGATGCGGCGGCCGCCGCGGGCCCTGGCCTCGCGCGCGGACGTCTCCAGGAACGCGAGCAGCTCGCCCGGGTCGGGATCGCGGCGGAAGAGCTTGGCCCGTGGCGACGTGCCCTCCACGTGCGTTCGCGCCCGGTCGAGCGCGGCGCCTGCCTCCCGCAGCAGCTCGGCGGCGCGCAGGTCGTCGGCGCGCAGCACGGCGAGCACGATGTGCTCGCTGCCAACGTCGCCGCCGCCCAGCGCGGCCGCCTCGTCCCGGGCGTACTGCAGCACGCGGCGTACGTCCGGAGCCGTCTGCAGCTTCGACTCCTCGGGCGCCACGCTGCGGAAGCGCCGGTGGACGGCCTGCCGCGAGAGCCCGAGGTCGCGGGCGATCGCCGCGAACGACGCGCCTTCGGCGAGGGCGCGCGCCACCTGGCGGCGCTCGAACGCCTCGAGCTCGTCGCGGAGCTCGCCCAGCCGTCGCAGCGCCGCCCTCGGAGTCGGCGCCTCCGCGACCTCGGCGGCGAGCTCGGCGAGCCGTGTGTCGATTTCGTTCACATAGGTCGCAACGCGCCACCCTCGTGAAGGTCAGGTGGTCACCGGCGATTGACGCGAAGGCGCTCGGCCCTGCGGAACCGTTCAGCGCTCGCGAGCCGCGGGAAGGCCAGCGGCAGTCAACCACCGGAGGAAGGGGAACCTCTTGTCTCGTATCCGTCTGGCCGCCGTGGCGGCCACGCTCTCCTGCGGCCTGTTGCTGGGTGCCGCATCGACCGCCGGCGCGCAGGCGCCGGCCCAGGATCTGACCAAGAAGATCGACGTGACCGGTACCGCCAAGAACGGAAAGAAGTTCACAGGCACCTACACCATCAACCGCTTCATCTCCCGCGGCGACAAGGTGCTCGCGGTCGGCAAGCTCACGGGGCGGCTCAAGCACCGTCGCGTCAGCCGCACCGGCGTGCGCATGCCCGTCTCGGGTCTCACCAAGGAGGGCGGGGCCGCGCAGAGCGCCCAGGTCGCGTGCCCGGTCCTGACGCTCGTGCTCGGGCCGCTCGACCTGAACCTGCTCGGGCTGCGGATCCAGCTCAACCAGGTGAACCTGCGCATCACGGCGATCCCGAGCCCGCTCCCCGGCAGCGGTCTGCTCGGCGACCTCCTGTGCGGGATCTCGAACCTGCTGAACCCGCAGGGGCTGCTCGGCAACAACCTGGCAGCCGTGCTCAACGCGCTGCTGGCCCTCGTACCCACGACCCCGCAGGCAGCGGCCGGCTCCGCAGGGCGCTGACGACGTGACGGATCACTGACGCGTCCTGCCGCGGTCGGGACCGCCCAATGAGGCGGTCCCGGCCCCGGCCGCCACGTGCGCGCGCCTGACCCGCTCGCCGCGTAGCGTTCGCGGCGCATGGAGTTCCCCAGCTTCGTCGACGAGCTCCCGATCACGCGCTCCGCCCTGGAGTTCGCGGCCGACCGGCACACCGGCCAGCGCCGCGACGCCGACCACGCGCCGTTCATCCTCCACCCGCTCGAGGTCGCGCAGCTGCTGCGCGCCCGCGACTACCCCGACGAGGTCGTCGCCTCGGCCGTGCTGCACGACGTGATTGAGGACGCGGGCGTCGGGCGCACGGAGCTGGAGGAGCGATTCGGCGCGCGCGTCGCCGAGCTCGTGAGCGCCGTGACCGAGCCCTCGCCGGACGGCACGTACCGCGAGCGCAAGGCGCGCCTGCGCGAGGCCGTCGGGCAGGCCGATCCGGAGGCGATCGCCATCTACGCGGCCGACAAGGTCGCCAAGATGCGCGAGCTGCGGATGACGCTGGCGACCCGGCCCGGCGTCGAAGCCGACCCGCAGAAGCTCGAGCACTACTGGGCGAGCCTGGAGCTGCTCGAGCGGCGGGGCGAGGCCCGTTCGCTCGTCACCCAGCTGCGGTTCGAGCTGGAGGCGCTGGCGCTGCTGCCGCCGACCCGATGAAGGCGATCGTCGCCGAGCGCTACGGGGCACCGGACCTCCTGCGCATGCGCGACCTCGACCCGCCGGATGTGGCGGACGACGAGGTGCTCGTGCGCGTGCACGCGGCATCCGTGCACCCGGACGTCTGGCACACGGTCCGCGGCCGGCCGCAGGTGCTGCGGCTGATGGGAAACGGGGTGCGGCGGCCGAGGCACCGCGTGCCCGGCATCGACATGGCGGGGCGCGTCGAGTCGGTGGGCCGCGTGGTGACGCGGTTCCAGGCCGGCGACGAGGTGTTCGGCGAGACCATAAGGGGCATCCAGTGGCGCAACGGCGGCGCGTTCGCCGAGTACGTGTCGGTGCCGGAGGACCTGCTCGCGCCCAAGCCGGCGAGACTCAGCTTCGAGCAGGCCGCGGCGGTGCCGACCGCGGGCCTCATCCTGCTAGCCAACCTGCGCGGCGACGCCCGGCTCCTGCCCGGTCAGAACGTGCTCGTCAACGGCGCCGGCGGCGGGGTGGGCACGGTCGCGGTCCAGCTCGCCAAGGCCCACCGCGCGCGCGTGACCGGCGTCGACGCGGCGGACAAGCTCGAGCTCGTGCGGTCGCTCGGCGCCGACCGGGTGCTCGACGCGCGCGAGGACTTCACGCGCACCGGCGATCGCTACGACCTCATCGTCGACGTGCCGGGCAACCACCCGTTCCCGGCCATCCGGCGCGCCCTCACGCCGCAGGGCAAGTGGGTCCTCATCGGCCACGACGGCTTCGGTGGCCGCCGCTGGCCCGGCAGCCTGCTGCGGCTCGTGGGATTGATCGCAAGGACGCCGTTCTCGAGCGCGCTGCCGGCGCTGAGCTTTTCGACGCCGAGCAAGCAGGAGGCGATGAAGACCCTCGCGGACCTGATCGAGGCCGACCTCCTCACCCCGGTCGTCGCCCGCACGTTCCCGCTCGAGGAGGTCGCCGACGCGATCCGCTACCTGGAGTCGGGCCGCGCCGCGGGCAGGATCGTCGTCACCGTGCCGTGAACATGCAGCAGCCGGCCTCGCACGCCTCCCGGGCCTGCACGATCCGCCCGCGCAGGGCGGTGAGCTCGGCGAGCTTGGCGTCCACGCGGCCGAGCACGGCGTCGAGCCGCCAGCGCTCGGACTCGCAGGTCGCGCCGCCGGCGTCATGGGCGGCCAGCGCGTCAACGGCGTCGCCGAGCGTGAAGCCGATCGCCTGGAGCTCGCGCGTGAGCCGGATCCGCTCGACGGTGCCGGGCTCGTAGTCGCGGTAGCCGGACTCGGTGCGCGCCGGCTCGGGCAGGACGCCGACGCGCTCGTAGAAGCGCACGGTGTCGACCGTGACTCCCGCTTCGCTCGCGATCTCGCCGATCTTCATGCTCGGGACCCTTGACTCTGGACCATACTCCAGAGTTTACGCTACCCGGCATGCACCTGCCTCCCCTCCCCGACGCCCCGATCGCGTGCGACATGTCCACCGCCCGCGACACCCCTGACGAGCGGCTCGCCGAGTACGGCGAGCTGTTCGCAGATTCCCTGCTGAGCCGCGAGAGGCGCGCCGGCGCCGTCGTCCTCGCGTTCAGCGCGGGCGTTCGCGAGCAGGTCGAGGACCTCGCCCGCCGCGAGCACGCCTGCTGCCCGTTCCTCGACTACCGCGTCGAGACGGCCGGCGACGAGGTGGTGTGGACCATCACCGGCGCCGAGCGGACCGAGCCCGTCCTCGACGCCTTCCACGCCCTGGCCGACCGGTAGGCTCGCGACCGGATGGCCGAGCTCCTGGCATTCCTGGGCGTGGCGGTGGTGGTGATCGTGACGCCCGGGCAGGACACCGCGCTGACGGTCCGCAACACGCTCGCCGGCGGCCGGCCTGCCGGGCTCAGAACAGCGACGGGGGTCGTCTGCGGGCAGGCGGTCTGGGCGCTGGCCGCCAGCGCCGGCGTGGCCGCCCTGCTCATGGCTTCCGAGCCGGCCTTCGTCGCGCTCAAGCTCGCGGGCGCCGCGTACCTCGTCTTCCTCGGCGGACAGGCGTTGCTGGCCGCCGTGCGCCGCCGGCCGGCCCACGTCGAGGTCGGCCGCGCGAGCGGGAGCGAGCTCCGGCAGGGGCTGCTGAGCAACCTCGGCAACCCGAAGATGGCGGTGTTCTTCAGCAGCCTGCTCCCCCAGTTCGGCGACTCGTTCGCAGCCCTGCTCGGGCTCGGCCTGCTCTTCTGCGCGCTGACGCTGACCTGGCTGAGCGCCTACGCCATGGCCATCGCCCGCGCCGGCGACGTGCTGCGCCGCCCGCGCGTGCGCCGCGCGATCGACGCGGTCACCGGCACGGCGCTCGTCGCGCTCGGCCTGCGCCTCGCGGCCACCGATCGCTAACGCGCGCCCTGCGCGCGGAGCCAGCCGGCCAGCTCGGTCGCCCCCGAGCGCTCGGCCGCGCCGAGCGGCGTGAGCTCGTCGTAGCCGGCCCAGTTGAGGTCGGCGCCCGCTGTGAGGAGCCGTTCGGCCGCCTCGCGCTGCCCGCCGTGGCAAGCGCACCAGAACGCGTTCGTGACCTCGTCCGGCGACGGCCCGTCCGCGAGCTGCGCCTCGAGGCGCTGCATCAGGCCGAGGCCGGCCGCCTGCCAGAGGTTGGCGCGGGCGCCGTGCTCGAGCAGCCGTCGCGCCGCGCGCCACTGGCCGAAGGCGACGGCGTCGGCCAGCGGGCCACCGCCGTCGATCACCGATCCCGGCGCGTCGACGTCGGCGCCCACGGCGACCAGCGCGTCGAGCACCTCGACGTCGTCGCTGCTTGCCGCCCAGTGCAGCGGCGTCTCGGCGTGCGGCCCTCCGAAGGACGCCTCCGTGTCGGCGCCCGCGGCGACGAGCGCGGCCACGGTCGCCGCGCCGCGCGGGAAGTGGCCCGGCCAGTCTGTCGCCGTGTGCAGAAGCGTCCGCTCGTGCCGGCGCTCGTCGGTGAACCGGGCGGTCGCCAGGGTGGGGTGCTCGGCGAGCAGCCGCTCGAGGCCCTCGACGTCGCCGGCGTGGATCGCCTCGAAGGCGGCGACAGCGCGCGGATCGTCGCCGGGGATGGTCACGGGTCTGAGAGGAAGGAGAAGGGCTCCGCCATCGTCTCCACGACCTGATCGGCGCCCGCCTCGCGCAGGGCCGCCGCGTCGAAGTGGCCGGTTGCGACGCCGATCGCGGTGCAGCCGGCGGCGTGCGCCGCCTTAACGTCGAGCGGCGTGTCGCCGACCACGTAGATCTCCGTGTTTGGCACGTCGCGGCCGAGCATCGCCTCGCCGCGCTGGACCGCCTGGCGCACGATCCCGGCGCGGTCGAGGCCGGCGCTGGCGTAGGCGCCGAAGGTGAACCAGCGGTTCAGGTCGCCGCGCGCGAGCTTGATGTGGGCCGCGCCGTCGCCGTTGCCGGTGATGATCCCCAGCAGGTGGCCGTCGCGGCTGAGCTGCCGCAGCCGCTCAGGGACGCCCGGGAGCACGCGGTAGCCCTCACTGGCGGCGACGGCCTCGGGCAGGTGCTCGAGCCGGCGCTGGACGAGCTGGGCGAGCTCGTGCGGCGTGGGCTCGCGGCCGATGACGGCCTCGAACGTCCTCGCGCCGACGTCCGGGTCGGTCATCCCCGCGTCGGTGAACTCGCCGATGTCCGCCGGGATCCCGTGGAGCTCCTCGAATGCCTGCTTCCAGGCGACGGCCCCGGCGCCGCCGGTGCTGACCAGCGTGCCGTCGATGTCGAACAGGAGGATGCGGTAGGCGTCGGCCACGGGACCAGCGTAGGCCTCAAATCACCCGCGCGGGGTGTTGCGTACGGGTTCGGCGCCGTGGGATGTTTGCCGGACTGTGAGCCACGGCCCCATCCAGATCGTGCTCCTCGGGTTCGAGACGACCGAGCGCTTCCGCGGCGAGATCGCGCGCGAGCTGGCCGACCTGCGCGGGCGCGGGATGATCCGCGTGCTCGACGCGCGGCTCTTCCACCGCTCTCCGGACGGGCAGCTGACCGAGGTCGACCTCAACCCGGTCCTGGCCGACCCGCCGGACCGGACGATCGCGCACCTGCTCGGGGCCAACGGCGCCGGCGGCAACGGCGGCACGCGCACGCCGGCCGAGGCGCTCGCGGGGACCGCCGGCTTCGCGCTCGAGGACCTGCGGCGGCTGACCGAGGAGATCGGCCCGGGCGACCACGCCGGTGTCCTGCTGATCGAGCACGTCTGGGCGACCCGCTTCGCCGAGGCGGTGCGCGAGGCGGGCGGCCGGCTGCTCGGGCAGGGCTACCTGACGCCCGAGGTCGTGATGATCGTCGGCGCCGAGCTGCAGGCGCGGGCCGAGGCGGAGGCCGCGATCGAGCTCGCCGAGGCGGCCCGCGGCGCCGCGCTCGTCCAGGCGCTCGAGACCTTCTCCGGCCGCGGCGAGGCCTCGATCGAGGACCGCACGCGCGCATCGGCGCAGGTCGTGAAGGCGCTGGTCGACAAGGGCTTCGTGCACGAGACCGAGGCCGCCGGCGCGATCGACGCGCTCGCCGTCTCGGGGCTGATCGAGACCGCGATGGTGCAGGCGGCGATCGCCGAGGCCGAGGACCTGCTGGCCCGCAGCGACGAGTAGGCAGCCACGGATCACAGCGTCGGGTTAGGCTACCCTAACTCGAATGGCCGAACGCACTCCCCGCCGCGCGCGCGTCCTCGAGACGCAGCCGCTGACACCGCAGATGATCCGCGTCGTGCTCGGCGGCGAGGGCCTCGACGGTTTCGGCGCCGGCGCGTTCACCGACCACTACGTCAAGCTCCGGATCACGCCGCCGGGAGCGTCCGAGCCGCGCACCCGCACCTACACCGTGCGCGACTGGGACGCCGAGCGCGGCCGGCTGACGATCGACTTCGTGCACCACGGCGACACCGGAGTGGCCGGACCGTGGGCGGTCGCCGCCCGGCCCGGCGACGAGCTGCTGCTGCTCGGCCCGGGCGGCGCCTACACGCCCGACCCGGCGGCCGACTGGCACCTGATGGCGGGCGACGCAGCCGTCATCCCGGCGATCGCGGCCTCGCTGGCGCGCGTGCCGGCCGGCGTGCCCGTGCACGTGCTGATCGAGGTCGAAGGGCCCGAGGAGGAGCAGCCGCTCGAGACGCCGGGCGAGCTGCACCTGACGTGGCTGCACGGACGCGACGCGCTGCCGGCCGCGGTCGCCGCGCTCGACTTCCCGCCCGGCACGGTCCACGCCTTCGTCCACGGCGAGGCGAGCTCGGTGCGCGAGATCCGGCGCCACCTGCTGATCGATCGCGGCCTGCCGCGCGAGGCGCTCTCGATCTCCGGCTACTGGAAGCGCGACCGCACCGAGGAGGGCTGGCGCGAGGACAAGCCGGAGTGGAACCGGCTGGTCGAGCTCGACGCCGCCGCGGCGTAGGCGGGCCCGGGGAACGTCACCTGCGCGCCGGGCCGGACTCGCGATCCAGCCTGCGCAGCCACTCCGCCACGACGACGGCGTGCCGGCGCTCGGCCTGGCGTCGCGCCGCTCTGTGCCGGCTGGCCCGCTCGTCCCGCGGAACCGGCTTCGCCTCGTCGCGTCGTGCGTGTGGCTCCCGCATCTCGCCGAGGTCCTACCGTCCGGACCCTCGGGGTCAAACGTGCGGTGGTTCGCTTCCCGACCGAACGGTCAGATGCCATGCCTTTCGTGTTTGCCCGGCGCCGAGCGGAGGGGAGCGAAAGGGCGAAACCGCTGTCCAAAGACGAGGAGTTCCCCATGATCCTCCGCATCGACCGCATCGCCACGGAGATGCCGCCGCCTTCGTCCCCTGACCCGGCCGGCGCCGCCGTCGTCCAGGAGCTGCTGGGCGGCAAGTTCGGCGAGATGTCGACCTTCATGAACTACACGTTCCAGTCGTTCAACTTCCGCGCCCGCCAGGAGGCGCGGCCGTTCTTCGACCTGGTGTCGAACATCGCGGCCGAGGAGTTCGGACACATCGAGCTGGTCGCGACCGCGATCAACACGATGCTCACCGGCACCGGCGAGAAGGGCGACCTGCCCGACCCGGCCAAGCTGCTGAACCCGCAGCACATCATCGCGGGAGGCGCGGCCGCGCTCGTCCAGGACTCCAACGGCAAGCCGTGGAACGGCGATTTCGTGACCTCGACCGGCGACCTGGTCGAGGATCTGACGCACAACTTCTTCCTCGAGACCGGCGCGCGCAACAACAAGCTCAAGGTCTACGAGATGGTCGACCACCCCGCCGCCCGCGCACTGACCGGGTACCTGCTCGTGCGCGGCGGCGTGCACCAGCTCGCCTACGCGCGAGCGATCGAGAACCTCACCGGCGCCGACCTCATGAAGCTCTTCCCTTCGCCGCGGATTCCGACCGACAAGATCCCCGAGTGCCGGCCGCACCTCGAGCGAGGCGAGCACCTGAAGATCTACCGCTTCTCCCCCGGCGACTACCTCGAGATCGCCGCCGTCTTCAACGGCGTCCACCCGGAGACGGGCGAGCAGCTCGAGGTCGTCGACGACGCGCCCGAGGGCTTCCCGGCGTTCGACCTGCCCGCGCAGGAGGGCGTGTTCGCGCCCGACTACGCGCCCGAGGAGATCGCCGAGATCGCCCGCAGGCTGCGCGAGGCCGCCGGCCTGTCCGACGAGCCGACCGGCGTGGTGGCCAACGACACCAACGGGGTCATGAGCAAGGTCAAGGACGCCGTCAGCTAGATGGCGACGCTGACCAACCTCGAGAGCAAGCTGGCCGAGGTCCTCGGCCTCGCCATGGCCGCCCAGGATGCCGCGCGCGAGGTGCGCGGCATGCTGGGCGCGAAGCACGCGCCCCTCGCCAAGCGGCTCACCAAGGCCGCCGAGGAGGCGCGCGAGACGCAGAAGCGCTGCACCGCCGTCGCGGGCTCGTTCAAGGGCAAGAAGACCGCGATCCTCGAGCAGGCCCGCGAGACCAAGCGCGAGGCGACGGAGATGCGCGAGGCCTACCTGGGCGGCGAGGACGATCCGCTCGACGGCTTCGAGTTCCTCACCATGGCCGAGGCCGGCGAAGTCGGCCACTGGTCGATCGTGGCCAAGATGAACGAGAAGGCCGACCACGCCGAGCTGCGCAAGCTGACCGACTGGGCGCTGCCGATCCAGCAGCGCCACCTCCAGGAGGCGCTCGACGGCTCGCTCAAGCTCGCCGCCGACGAGGACCCTGACGCTGCCTTCAGGAAGGAGGTGGGGGCCCGTTGAGAACGACAGACCAGGAGCTTCAGCGCCGCCATCGTCGCGGCGATACGCGCGCGCGTGACGAGCTGATCGAGCGCTACCTGCCGCTGGCGCGGCAGCTCGCGTCGCGCTATCGCGACCGGTCCGAGCCGGTGGCCGACCTCATCCAGGTCGCCTACCTGGGCCTCGTGGCCGCGGTCGATCGCTGGGACCACCGGCGCGGGACCGCGTTCTCGACGTTCGCGGTGCCGACGATCCTCGGCCAATTGCGCCGGCACTTCCGTGACAGCACGTGGCTCGTCCGGCCTCCCCGAGACCTGCAGGAGCGATGGCTCGACGTGTCGAGGGCGCGCGACGAGCTCTGGCAGGAGCTCGGCCGATCGCCGACGGCGGGCGACGTCGCCGAACGCCTCGACGTGACGATCGAGCAGGTCAGCGACGCGCTCCAGCTCGGCGCGGCCCGCGTGGCGGAGTCGCTCGATGAGCTGCTGCGGCCCGACGAGGCAGACGGCGCGACCGCACTCGACCGCGCGGCCGACCCCGACGACGGCTACGCGGTCGCCGACGCCGCGATCGCGCTCGAGCAGATCAGCGGGGTGCTCGACGACCGCGCCCGCGAGGTCGTCCGGCTCCGCTACAGCGAGGACCTCCTGCAACGCGAGATCGCGGAGCGCGTCGGCTGCTCGCAGATGCACGTCTCACGGATCCTCAGGGACGCGGTGTCCGCCCTCGCGGAGCACGCGGGGCATCAGATGTGTGATGCCTGACCGGCCACGCCGGTAAGCTTGTCGCCCGTGCTCGTGGTCTGCGGTCGTGGACCCCGGGACGGAGTTTCGCCAGACGAGAAGCGTTCGGGACGATGGGCCAGTCGCCGCTCGGTTTGGACTTGCCAACCGTTCAGGAGCAGTCCTTGTCGAGTTCGCCACCCCGAGCACGTCCACGATCACCATCGATGCATGGGAGGCACCGGGCCCCGTTGCTCGAGCTCGACCCCGACCTTGGGCGGCTGCTGCCGCCGGAGCGGCGCGACGCCGCGGCGCACGGTCTGGTCGTCAGCGTGCAAGAGCTCTACGACGGCGGGCGCGAGCTGGCCGCGCTCACCCGCTCGTCGCCTAGCCACCTCGGCCTGCTCGTGATCGACGGGGTCGTCGCGCGCGAGGTCGTGCTCGGCGACACGGTGAGCACGGAGCTGCTCGGCGCCGGCGACGTGATCCGGCCGTGGACGCTGGAGGAGCCGGCCGGGCTGCTCGAGCCCACGGTGCTGTGGAGCGCGCTCTCCGACGTCAGCCTCGCGCTGCTCGGGCGCCGGTTCGCAGTCCAGCTCTGCGGCTATCCCGAGCTGTACACGGCCCTGATCGACCGCCTGAGCCAGCGTTCCGCGCGGCTGGCGACCACGCAGGCGATCTCGCAGATGACGAAGGTCGACCGGCGCCTGGTTGCGCTCTTCTGGCACCTCGCCGAGCGTTGGGGCCGGATGACGGTGGAGGGCGTGCACGTGCCGCTGCGGATCTCGCATCGGCTGCTCGGCCAGCTCGTCGGCGCGCGGCGGCCGACGATCTCGTCGGCGGTCGGCCAGCTCGCAACGAGCGGCGAGCTCGTCCGCCGCCCGGACAGCACGTGGCTGCTGACCGGCGACCCGGCGGCGCTGCGCGCCGCCGGGCGGCCGGCGCCGCCGCGCTTCAAGGTGCTGACGGCGGCGTGACCTACTCCTTGCGCTCGAGCACGAAGATCTCGAATGCGCGCGTCGGATGGAAGACGATCTGGCTGTGGTAGGTCAGAACCTCGCGCCCCATGATCTCCGCCACGGTGTTCATCATCACCTGGCTCATGCTCTCCTCGAAAGCCAGCCGGTAGGACCGGACGACGTCCTCCTTGCCGTCGGCGAGCAGTGTCTCCTCGTTGCGCGTCAGGCCGCCCTCGAGGGCGACGAAGACGTACTCGTCGAGCACCCACGCCTTGGCGCCGGTCGGGCCCTTCCCGTAGTACTGCTTGAAGAGGCTCACGATGGCGTTGGCCAGCGCCTGCTCGGGTCCGCGCTCAGTCATGACGGCTCTACTACCCATCCGCCCCGGGTAGGGCCACGGGGAGACGATGCTCGGCCTCGGTGAAGACGACCTCTCGGTCTACCTGAACGACCACCTCGCGGGCGCGACCGCGGGCGTCGATCTGGCGCACCGGGCCGTCGGGGGCGAGATCGCCGCTGAGATCGAGGAGGACCGCGGAGCGCTGATCGAGGTGATGGACCACCTCCGCGTGCGCCAGGACCCCGCGAAGGTCGCGCTGGGATGGGCCGCGATGCAGGCGGCTCGGCTGCGGTTCGCGGCCGAGCTGCTCGGCCATGCGCCGGTGTCCCGGCTGGAGCAGATCGAGGCTCTGGCGCTCGGAGTCGAGGGCAAGCTCGCGCTCTGGCAGGCGCTGCGGCACACGCACGGCTCGGATCCGCGGCTCGAGGGCGTCGACTTCGAAGACCTGATCGCCCGCGCGCGGTCGCAGCGACGGCGGCTGGAGCGGCTGCGCATGCGCGCAGCCGACGCCGCCTTCGTTTCAAGCGCCCGCTAGGGCGGGAAGGGCAGCGACATGCGCGTAGCGGTGATCGGTGCGACCGGCAACATCGGCACGAGCGTCCTGGCGGCGCTGACGGCCGATGCCAAGGTGACCTCGATCGCCGCCGTCGCGCGGCGGCCCGCCGAGAGCGCGGAGCCAAAGGTCGAATGGCACTCGCTCGACGTCACGCGCGACGATCTCGACCGTGTCATCGAGGGGGCCGACGCCGTGGTCTGCCTGTCGTGGCTGATCCAGCCCTCACGCGATCTCGAGCGAGTTCGGGCCACCAACGTCGACGGCAGCCGGCGCGTGTTCGAGGCCGCCGGCCGGGTCGGCGTCCCCGCGCTCCTGTACTCCTCGTCGGTCGGCGCCTACTCGCCCGGCCCGAAGGACCGCGCGGTCGACGAGAGCTGGCCGACGGACGGCATCGAGACCTCCTTCTACTCGCGCCACAAGGCCGAGGTCGAGCGCATCCTCGACCGCTTCGAGGCCGAGCACGACGCAATGCGAGTCGTGCGCATGCGGCCCGCGCTGGTGTTCAAGCGCGAGGCGGCGTCCGAGATCCGGCGCCTGTTCGCGGGGCCGTTCCTGCCGAGCCCGCTCGTGCGCCGCAGTCTGATCCCCGTCGTCCCCAAGACCGACCGCCTGCGCTTCCAGGCGGTGCACTCGCTTGACGTCGGCGAGGCGTTCCGGCTCGCCGTGCACGCGCCGGTCCGGGGCGCGTTCAACCTGGCGGCCGACCCGGTGCTCGACGGCGACGAGCTCGGCAAGCTGCTCGGCGCGCGTCCCAGCCGCGTGCACCCCGGACTGCTACGCGCCGCCGCGAGCGTCACCTGGCGCCTGCGACTCCAGCCGTCTCCACCGGGCTGGGTCGACATGGCCCTCGGCGTGCCGATCATGAGCACCGCCCGCGCTCGTGACGAGCTGGGCTGGACGCCCCGCCACAGCTCGGGCGACGCGCTGCTCGAGCTGCTGGCCGGCCTCCGCGACAGTGCCGGCGCCGACACGCCGCGGCTGGCGCCGCGCGCGGGGGGCCGGTTCCGCACCGGCGAGATGCGTGGCGGCGTCGGAGCCAGAGAGGACTGATGGACGGCCGGCACGTCTCACTGTGGCTCGACACCACCGAGCCGCGACCCGAGCACCCGCCGCTCGACGGCGACACGCACGTCGACGTCGCCGTCATCGGCGCCGGCATCACCGGCATGACCGCGGCGCTCGAGCTGGCGCGCGCGGGTCGCTCGGTCGCGGTGATCGACCAGCACGTGGTCGCCGGCGGCACGACGGGCCACAGCACGGCCAAGGTCACCTCGCAGCACGGACGCGCGTACGCACTGCTGCGGCTCGCGCACGGCCGCGACGCCGCGCGCCGCTACGGGCAGGCGATGGAGTGGGCAAAGGAGCACATCGCCGACCTGGCCGGCGAGGGCATCGAATGCGGCTTCCGCCGCCGGCCTGCGTACCTGTACGGCAGCGCGGGCTGGCAGCGGCCGCTGATCGAGCGCGAGGCCGAGGCCGCGGCCCAGGCCGGTCTCCCCGCCACGTTCGTCGAGACGACCCCGCTCCCGTTCGACGTCCACGGCGCGGTGCGCTTCGACGACCAGGCCGAGTTCGACCCGCGCGCCTACGTGCTCGGGCTCACGCGGCTGCTGGTCGAAGCCGGCGGCACGGTGTACGAGCACACGCGCGCCAAGCAGGTGCACGAGGGCGAGCCGTGCCGCGTCGAGACCGATCGCGGCACGCTGATCGCCGACGACGTGGTCGTCGCGACGCTGATGCCGTTCCTCGACCGCGGCGGGTTCTTCGCCCGCGCGTACGCGAACCGCTCCTACGTCGTGACCGCGAGGATCGCCGAGCCGCCGCCGGAGGGCATGTTCATCAACGCGGGCCCTCCCACGCGGTCGCTGCGCGCGCACGGCCAGCTGCTGCTGGTCGGCGGCGAGGGTCACCACGTGGGATCGAGCAAGGCGCAGCCGGAGCGCTACGAGGCGCTGATCGAGTTCGCCCGCCGCCACTGGGACGTGCAGTCGATCGAGCACCGCTGGTCCTCGCAGGACTACATGCCGGACGACCTGATCCCCTACGCCGGGCGGCTGCACCTGCGCTCGCGCCACGTCTTTGTCGCCACAGGCCTCAAGAAGTGGGGCATCACCGCGGGGACGGCCGCCGCCGCGCTGATCGCCGACGCGATCCTCGAGCGCGAGAACGACTGGGCCTCACTGTTCTCCTCCACCCGCGTCCGGCTGCAGGAGGCGCCGCGCTTCCTCGTCGAGAACACGCGCGTGGGCGTGCACTTCTTCGCCGACCGCCTCAAGCAGCGGGGCACGCGGCCGATCGAGGACCTCGCGCCCGGCGAGGGAGCGATCGTCTCGGCGGGCGGGGACAAGGTCGCCGGCTACCGTGACGTAGAGGGCAACCTCCACGCGGTGTCCAGCCGCTGCACGCACCTCGGCTGCCAGGTCGTCTGGAACGCGGCCGAGCGGACCTGGGACTGCCCGTGCCACGCGTCGCGCTTCGACGTCGACGGCGACGTGCTCAACGGCCCCGCGGTCGACCCGCTCGAACCCCGATCCAACCACGGAGGCAGCGCATGAAAGCGCTCACCTGGCACGGGACCCACGACGTGCGCGTCGACACGGTCCCCGATCCCGCCATCCAGGAGCCGACCGACGCGATCATCCGTGTCACGTCGACCGGAATTTGCGGCTCCGACCTGCACCTCTACGAGGTGCTCGGGCCGTACATCGACGCCGGCGACATCCTCGGCCACGAGCCGATGGGCGTGGTCGAGGAGGTCGGCGCCGAGGTCACGCGAATCGCGCCCGGCGACCGCGTCGTGATCCCCTTCAACGTCTCCTGCGGGCACTGCTTCATGTGCGACTCGGGGCTGATGTCCCAGTGCGAGACCACTCAGGTCCGTGAGCACGGCACCGGGGCGGCGCTGCTCGGCTACACCAAGCTCTACGGGCAGGTGCCGGGCGGCCAGGCGGAGTACCTGCGCGTGCCGCAGGCGCACTTCGGCCCGATCAAGGTCCCGGACGGGCCGCCCGACGACCGCTTCGTCTATCTCTCGGACGTGCTGCCGACCGCGTGGCAGGCGGTGGAGTACGCCGACATCCCGGACGGCGGCAGCGTGGTCGTGCTCGGGCTCGGCCCGATCGGCGAGATGTCGGCGCGCGTCGCCCAGCACCGCGGCGCCGGGGTCGTGATCGGCATCGACCTGGTCCCCGACCGGATCGCCCGCGCCAACGCGCACGGCGTGCACACGATCGACCTCGAGAGCACAGACGACGTCCCCGCCGCGGTGCGCGAGCTGACGGACGGCCGCGGACCCGACTCGGTCATCGACGCCGTCGGAATGGAAGCGCACGGAGCTCCGATCGGCAAGCTCGCCCACCGGCTCGCCGGGCTGCTGCCGGACGTCGCCGCGCGCAAGGTGATCGAGACGGCGGGCATCGACCGCCTCAGCGCGCTGCACCTGGCGATCGAGCTGGTGCGCCGCGGCGGCACGGTCTCGCTGTCGGGCGTCTATGGCGGCGCCATCAGCCCGATGCCGCTGCTGCAGATGTTCGACAAGCAGCTCACGATCCGGATGGGTCAGGCCAACGTCAGGCGCTGGATCGACGATCTGCTGCCGCTGCTGTCGAACGGCGGCGACCCGCTGGGGGTCGACGACTTCGCGACCCACCACCTGCCGCTCGACGAGGCGCCGCGCGCCTACGAGATCTTCCAGAAGAAGCAGGACGGCGCATTCAAGGTGCTGCTCCGGCCTTAGGGTTCGACGACGACCTTCAGACCCTCGCGCGCGACCGCGACCTCGAACGCCTCGGGGGCGCGGTCGAGCGGGAAGCGGTGGGTGACGAGCGACTGGAGGTCGACCGCGCCGGCCTCGGCGAGCCGCAGGGCGCGCGGGTAGACCTCCTTCATGCGGCGGACGAGCACGAGCGTGAGGCCCTTGCGACGGGCGATCGAGGCCGAGAAGGTCGTCTGATCGCCGGCCGGGATCCCGGCGAGGACGACGCGCGCTCCGGGCCGCGCGGCGCGCAGCGCCAGGTCGACAGCCTCGTCCGTGCCCGCGGCCTCGAAAACCACGTCGACCTCGGGCCCCTCCCAGGCGTCCAGCTCGCCGGGCCCGATGACGGTCTCGGCGCCGGCGCGCGTGGCGGCGGCGCGCCGGTGCTCGAGCGGGTCGACGGCAAGGGCGACGGTGGCGCCGGCCGCCGCGCAGACCTGCGCGAGCAGCAGCCCGATCGGCCCGCAGCCGACGATCGCCACGCGGGCGGCGACGTCGACGTGGCCGAGGTCGACCGCGTGGATGGCGACGCCGAGCGGCTCGAGCAGCGCGCCCGCGACGCCGTCGAGCGAGTCCGGCAGCGGGTGCAGCCGGTGGGTCGGCCAGCTCAGGTACTGGCGGAGCGCGCCGTCCCAGATCCCGTGCCCCGCGAACCTGACCTCTGTGCAGAGGTTCGGATGGCCCTCGCGGCACAGGTCGCAGCGCTCGCACGGGATCGCCGGGTCGACGGCCACGCGCCGGCCGGCCAGCGGCCCCTCCTCCACGACGCCCGCGAACTCATGCCCCATCACGAGCGGCGCAGCCAGCCGCGCGTCGCCGATCGCGCCCTCCTCGAACCAGTGCAGGTCGGAGCCGCAGATGCCGACGGCCTCCACGCGCACCAGGCACTCCCCCGCACCCGGCTCGGGCGTCGGCTCGTCGCTCAGCCGCACGTCGCGCAGGCCGTGGAGACGCGCGACCCTCATGGCTCCCGCGTCCGCGTGAGCGAGGCGCCGTCACCGGTCACGTGCAGCAGCCCGTCGTGGATGTCCCCCAGGCGGGCGGCGGCCTCGCCGGCCGCGTTGCCGACGATGTACACGCACAGGGACACGGCGCGGCGGTCACGCATCGCCGCGTCCCAGGCGGCGTCGTACTGGACCGCGAGGTCATAGGCCGGATCGGTCACGCCAACCGGGAAGCGCGACCACCAGACGGCGTCGAAGCCTTCGCCGAGCCGCTCGTCGATGACGGGCACCCACGGCTGCGCCCACGACTCGGGCGGCTCGTCGACCGGCGCCTGGCTGAGCGCGAAGCGGCCCTCCTGCTCCAGCCCCCCGACATCGAGCCCGGCTGCCTCCAGCCCGGCGCGGTCACGCGCCTCGTGGTCGGGCAGCGAGCGGTGGAAGACCCAGCCGTTGCGGCCGGCGCCGAGCCGGTAGAAGGAGGCGAGCGAGGCGTGCAGCTGGTCCGGTGACTCGATCAGCATCGCCAGGTGCGGGCACCACGACCGGCCGGCCTCGTGCCCCAGCGCGTCCTCGATCTTCTCGCCTCCCACAGGCGAAGCCTAGAGTCCAGCGAACGTCAACCGCCGCTGGGTAGGGGGAGCGGTGAGGCCGGCGGGGCCGATTTCCTCGGAGCGTCCTGCCTAAGGGTCGTATTTCGACCCCTGGACAGGATGCTTGCCGCGCTGAGCGCTAGCCATAGATCGACCGCCCCGCGCCGGGCATCGCGTTGGCCGGGTACGGCTCGAGGTCGTTCATGTAGCCGGCCGCTCCGGCCACCCGCTCGCACCACGCCTGCACCGCAGGGAACTCGGCGAGATCGATCCCTGCCTCGCCGGCCACGTGCGTGTAGCCGTAGATCGCGACGTCGGCGATGCCGTAGCGATCGGCGACGAGGAAGTCGTGGCGCTCGAGGTGCCCCTCGAGCACGGCCAGGCCGTCGAGCGCGCCGCGGCGGCGGCGCTCCGCGGCCTCGGTGGAGATGCGCCCGGTCAGCAGCCGGAAGCGCAAGCCGCCGATCGGCGTCATCACGCCGGTCTGCTCGAACAGCAGCCAGCGCAGCACCTGCGCGCGCTCGACCGCGGCCGAAGGCATGAACGCGGTGCCCTCGGCCAGGTGGGCCAGGATCGCGCCCGACTCGGGCAGGTACGTGCCGTCCTCCATCTGTAGGACCGGCGTCTCACGGGCGGGGTTGAGCACCGCGTAGGCGTCAGTGAGCGTATCGCCGCCGAAGATGTCGACGAGGATGCGCTCGTAGGGCCTCCCGAGCTGTGCGAGCAGCAGGCGGACCTTGTAGCAATTGGCCGAGGCGGCGTAGTCGTACAGGCGCAGGCTCATGGGCGTACAACGGCCGGCAGCGCGGCTTCGTGAGACAATCCGGCGCGGCGGCCGTCCCCGCCGAACCTCCGGCAGCCCGCCCGGCCGGGCTCGATCGACGGAGGCAAAGGGAGGTCCACCTCTCGGACGGAGGTCATGATCGTCGAACGCACCCGCCTTCGCCGGTCGCCGGGGGTCCGCGAGGATGGGTCGGAGGAGACGAGCATGACCAAGCAGGCCGACTTCAAGGCGCGCGTGCGCGCGCGCATGGCCAGGACCGGCGAGTCGTACGCGACCGCGCGCGCCCACCTGCTCGCGACGCGTCCGCTGCCCGCGCTGCACGTGACCAACGGCGACAGTACGGTGCCCGGCATAGAAGGCACGGGGCTGGCGGAGCGCGTCATGCCGTGGCGCGACGTCCTGCACGACGGGCCCGTGCCCGACGTGCCGGACGCCGAGCTGCGGCGCATCCGGAGCACGTTCCTGGGCGTCGACGCCGATCTCTTCGCGGAGCGCGACCGCCTGCTGGCCGAGCACCGCCACGGGGAGTACGTGCTGTGGTTCGAGGCCGACCTCTACGACCAGCTCCAGCTCGTCCAGATCCTGGCCCGCCTGAGCGCGCTGGACGTGCCGGCGGACCGGATCACGCTGATCTGCGTCGGGGAGCACCTCGGGTTCGCCCACTTCGGTGGGCTCGGCGAGCTGAGCTCGGAGCAGCTCGGCCGGCTGCCGGACACGGCGGCGACGGCGCTGACGGCCGGCAGCCTCGAGCACGCCACCCGCGCCTGGGCGGCCCTGCGCGCGCCCGATCCCGAGGGCCTCGGGGAGATCGCGGCGACCCCGTCGGCCGAGCTGCGATTCGTGGCCGAGGCCTTCGACCGGCTCAGCCGCGAGTACCCGTCGACCCGTGACGGGTTGTCGCTGACCGAGCGGCGCCTGCTGGCCGCCGTCGCCGACGGCGCGGCCATCGCGGGCGACGCCTTCGTCCGCTTCGGCGCCCGCGAGGCGCGGCCGTTCCTCGGCGACGACTGGGCCTTCGACCGCATGAGCCGGCTCGCCACCGCGCCGGCGCCGCTGCTGGAGGCGGCCGCGCCCGTCGGCCACGGCACACTCGTGCGCCTCACCGAGACCGGCCGCGAGGTGCTCGCGGGCCGTCAGGACCACGTCACGCTCAACGGCATCGACCGCTGGATCGGCGGCGTGCACCTGACCGGCGCCGACGTCCCGTGGCGCTGGGACGAGGGCACCGAGTCGATCACCGCGCGTCGTGGAAGATGACCCCGAGCGCGGTGCGCGCGCCGCGCGTGACGGTGGAGACGCCGTGCCGCATACCGACGCGGTGGTAGCCGTTGCGGCCGCGGTTCGGGCGCTCGCGCGTCGGGAAGATGACGAAGGCGCCGCGCGGCGGCCTGAGCACGTGCGCGCGGCTCTGCGCGCGCGGGCGCTGCTCCATCAGCACGAACTCGCCGCCCTCGAAGTCGTCGGCGACGACCGTGAGGACCTGGAACGGGAAGTAGACGTCGCCGTAGAGGTCCTGGTGGAGCGCGTTCCAGTCGCCCTCGCCGTACTGCAGGATCAGCGGCGTCGGGCGCTCCTGGCCCGCCGCGCGGCACTGCTCGAGCAGCGCCTCGTGCTCGAGTGGGAACGTGCGGTTCTCGCCCCGCAGCAGTCCCGCCCAGTCGTTGGCGATCGGCGCGAGGTGGCGGTAGAAGGCGCTGCGCAGCTCGGCGATCACCTCCGGCAGCGGATGGTCGAAGTAGCGGTAGCGGCCCTCGCCGAAGCGGTGCCGCGCCATGTCGATCGTGCTGCGGAAGCTGCCGCCGTCGAACAGGTCGGCGAGCTCGTCGGTCTCGGCGTCGTCGAGCAGCACCGGCGTGATCGCGTGCCCCTCCTCGTCGAGCCGCTCGCGCAGCGCGCTCCAGTCGATGGCATCGACGCGTTCGCGGATGCCGGTGATGGTGGCGGTGGTCATCTTCTTAAGACGACCGGGCGGGCGACTATGTGAGGTCCGGCCCCCACGGATCGTCGACGAGGATCCGCCAGCTGCCGTCGCCCTGGCGGCGCATCACGTCCGAGCTCACGCCCGCCATCTCGATCGGCGCGCCATCCGGGCCGGTCCCGGCGAGGGTCCAGCGGTTGACCACCAGCGCGACATCGTCGGCCTCCAGCACCTTCTCGATGCTTCCCGTCATAGCCGGCTTCAACGCGATGAACCGTTCGAGCGCCGGACGGATCGCGTCGAGCCCGCTGACCTGCTCGCCGGGCTGCGGCGCGAAGGTCGCGGCCGGCTCGTAGAGCGCGAGCGCGCCTTCGAGATCGCCGTCGGCGAGCCGCGCCGACAGGGCGTCGATGACATCGGTGGGCCTCATATCTCCATAACCTCCTGTAGGGCCGCCTCGAGCGCGCGGCGACGCGCCGGCGAGAGGCGACGTTCGACTTCTCGTTCGAGCTCCGCGACCACCTCGGCGGCGACCACGCCGAGGCCGCGCGCACGCTCGGTCAGCGTCACGAGCGTCGCGCGCCCGTCCGCGGGATCGCGCCGCGTCGTGACGAGGCCGTCGCGCTCGCACAGCCGCACCAGCGTGGTCAGAGTCTGCTTGGACAGCCGCGCGCGCTCGGCGAGCTGCCCGATCCGCAGTCCGTCGGACTCCCACAGCGGCAGCAGCACCGACCCGTAGCTCGGCCGCACGCCGCGGTGGCCGCGCTCGGCGAACGCCCGCGCCAGCCGCTCGTTCCACCGCTGCGATGCCTTCGCCAGCAGGAACCCGAGGTTGGCGGTGTCCGGCGGCACAAATTAGTACGATATCAGACTAACTTGCCTCACCCCCGGCGACGGGAGAGAATGCGCACGATGGCCCTGACCGCGCAGGACACGCTGCTCGAGCGCGCCGCCGACCTCGAGGCGCTCGACGCCGCCTTCGACGCCGCGACCAACTCCGGCGGCCGGCTGATGCTGGTCGCGGGCGAGGCCGGCGTCGGCAAGACCGTGCTCCTGCGCCGCTTCTGCGCGCGCCACGCCGGCACCGCCCGGATCCTGTGGGGCGAGTGCGACGGGCTCTTCACGCTCTCCCCGCTCGGCCCGCTGGTCGACATCTCCGCGGTCACCGGCGGCGAGCTCGCCGACCTGGTGGCCGACGGCGCCCCGCCGCACGCCGTGGCCGCCGCCGTCCTGCGCGACCTCGCCGGGCGCGTTCCGGCGATCCTTGTCTTCGAGGACGTGCACTGGGCCGACGACGCGACGCTCGACGTCCTGCGCCTGCTCGGGCGCCGCATCTCCGCGGTCCCGGCGCTGGTCGTCGCCAGCTACCGCGACGACGAGCTGGATCGCGGCCATCCACTCCGGATCGCGCTCGGCGAGCTCTCGCGCGGCGGGGCGACCGACCGGCTGCGGCTCATGCCGCTGTCGATGGAGGCCGTCGCCGAACTGGCCGAGCCGCACGGCGTCGACGCCGCCGAGCTGCACCGCCGGACGGCCGGCAACCCGTTCTTCGTCACCGAGGCGCTCGCGGCCGGCGGCGTCGAGCTGCCGACGACGGTCCGCGACGCCGTGCTGGCGCGCGTCGCGCCGCTCAGCCCTCCCGCGCGGCGGCTGCTCGACGCCGCGGCGATCGTGCCGGGGACGGTCGAGCTGCCGCTGCTCGAAGCGCTGGCCGGCGACGCGACGAGCCACCTCGAGGAGTGTCTGTCCTGCGGCGTGCTCGACGCGACCGGCACAGCCGTGGCGTTCCGCCACGACCTCGCGCGCGTCGCCGTCGAGGACACGCTCGCGCCCGACCGGCGGCTGGCGCTGCACCGCCGAGCGCTCGCCGCGCTCGCCGGCGCCGACCCGGCGCGGCTCGCCTACCACGCAGAGGGCGCCGGCGACGCCGACGCGGTGCGGCGCTTCGCGCCCACGGCCGCGGAGCGCGCCGCGGCGGCCGGCGCTCACCGCGAAGCGGCTGCGCAGTACGCACGGGCGCTGCGCTTCGGCGCCGGCCTCGAGCCGGCGGCCCGCGCCGCGCTGCACGAGCGCCGCTCGCAGGAGTGCTTCATCGTCGACCGGCCGGACGAGGCGATCGCCGAGCTCCAGCTCGCGCTCGAGTGCCACCGCGGGCTCGGTGACCCTCGTGGCGAAGGCGCGATGCTGTGTGCGCTGTCGAGCATCCTCTGGTGTCCCGGCCGGGTCGAGGAGTCCTATCGCGCCGGGCAGGATGCGGTCGCCATCCTCGAGCCGCTCGAGCCCGGGCCCGAGCTGGCGATGGCGTACGCGAACATGGCCTCGCTGGCCATGAACCACGAGAGCGCCGGCGAAACGGCCGAGTGGGGAGCCCGCGCGCTCGACCTCGCCCGCGGGTCGCAAAGCGGCGAGATCGAGCTCCACGCGCTGAACTCGATCGGGACCATGCAGTTCCTGACGGACGGGCCCGGCGCGCGCGCCACGGCCGAGTGCAGCCTCGAGCTCGCACTGGATGCCGGGCTCGTCGGAGACACGCTCCGCGCGTACGCGAACCTCGTGTGGGCGGCGATCCGCCACCGCGCATATCCACTCGCCGACGGCTACCTGCGCGCCGCCACCGAGTTCGCGAGCGATCCCGAGCTCGACCTGTGGCGGATCTACCTGCTCGGCTACCGCGCGCGCTCAGAGCTCGACCAGGGCCGCTGGGACGACGCTGCCGACACCGCGACGCTGGTGAGCCGCGAGCGCCATGCCTCGAAGCTCCCGGTGGTGCTGGCGCTCACGGTGCTCGGCCGCCTGCGCGCCCGCCGCGGCGACCCCGACCCGTGGACGCCACTCGACGAGGCGCTCGCGCTCGCGGGTCCCGAGCTCCAGCGGATCGAACCGGTCGCCGTGGCGCGCGCCGAGGCGGCGTGGCTGACGGGCGACAACGACGGCGTGCTGGCCGAGACCGACCGCATCGCCACCCTCGCCGAGCGGCGCGGCGCCCGCTGGATCTCCGGCGAGATCGCCGTCTGGCGCCGGCGCGCCGGCGCCGACGTCGATCCCGGAGCCGACGTCCCCGAGCCCTACGCTCTCGAGCTGGCCGGCGCCCACGAGCAGGCGGCAGACGGCTGGACCGCGCTCGGCTGCCCGTACGAGGCCGCGCTGGCGCTCGCCGGCGCCGAGGACGAGGCGGCCCTCCGGCGTGCGCACGACGAGCTGCGCGGCCTCGGCGCGACGGCGGCCGCGGCGATGGTGGCGCGCGAGCTGCGCCGGCGCGGAGCCGCCAACCTGGCGCGCGGCCCGCGGGCCGCCACGCGCGAGAACCCCTCGCAGCTCACCGCCCGCGAGCTCGAGGTGCTCGCCCTCGTGGCCGACGGGCTGCGCAACCGCGACATCGCCGACCGCCTGTTCCTCTCCACCAAGACCGTCGAGCACCACGTCGCGGCGATCCGCGCCAAGCTCGGCGCGCGCACGCGCGGCGAGGCGGGCGCGCAGGCCCTGCGCCTGGGCCTGCTGTCGTAATCGAGCGTTCACCCGCCATGGGTGATGTCCGTTCACCCCGGATCGCCGGACCATTGCCGCGGCCCCATCAACAAGGAGGCGATGCATGTCGACGATGCAGCAGCGGGAGCCGCAGGACCAGGTATCGGGCTGGGCGATAGGCGGGATCGCCTTCGCCGGCACGATCATGGTCCTGATCGGCGTCTTCCAGGCGCTCGGCGGCCTGGTGGCGATCTTCAACGACGACTTCTACGTCGTCGCGCGGAACTACACGTTCGACCTCGACGTCAGCGCGTGGGGCTGGATCCATCTGCTCGTCGGGATCGCGATCCTGGCCACCGGAATGGGTCTGTTCGCGCGCAAGGCGTGGGCCGGCGTGGCGGCGATCATTCTCTGCATGCTCAGCGCGCTGGTGAACTTCTTCTTCATCCCCTACTACCCGATCTGGTCGCTGGTCGAGATCGGGCTCGCCATCTGGGTGATCTGGGCCCTGACGCGCCCGGGGGCGATCGAGACCTAGTCCAACCCGAAGACCCGGGGGCGGATGTCGCCGCCCCCGGCCGCGATCTCGCCCAGCTCCCACACGAAGCTGACGTCGTGCAGGGTCGGCCGGCCGAGCGTGCGCGCGAAGTTGTAGCCGGAGGTGCGGAAGCGCAGGGCGACGTCGAGCAGCCGCGCGATCAGCTGGTCGGCGGCCCGCTGGAGGGTCTCCCCCTCCCCGTGCGCCCAGCCGCCGAGCGACAGCCGGCAGCCGGTGCCGGTTTCGTTGAGCTCGAGTGCTGGAGTCCAGGCCATACCTTCGGTAATCGCCACCTTGTACCCGGACTGAACCGGGAAACGGCTCCGGTGATACCCGGCGCAGGCGATCACCCCGCCCGGGTGAGGACGCCTCACCCGTCGGCGCGCCATCGTCGTCGCGAGAAATCCAAGGGAGGCGCACACATGGCCAGGCCGTTCCAGGGCACGATCAACCTCGACATCCGCGACTCGAAGCCCGACTGGAACGCCTTCCTCCCCGACCGGGCGCCCGAGGGAGCCCCGAACGTCCTCGTCGTCCTCTATGACGACACGGGCGCGCCGCGTGGTCGCCCTACGGCGGGCGGATCGAGATGCCGACCATGGACCGCCTGGCCGACAACGGGCTCACCTATGCGCAGTGGCACACGACCGCGCTGTGCTCGCCCACGCGTTCCGTGTTCCTCACGGGCCGCAACCACCACCAGAACGGCTTCGCCTCGATCTCCGAGACCTCGACCGGCTTCCCGGGCTACAACTCGCACATCCCGCGCTCGAACGCCTCGATGGCGTCCGTCCTGCGCGACGCCGGCTGGAGCACGTTCTGGATCGGCAAGAACCACAACATCCCCGTCGACGCGTGGACGATGGGCTCCTCGAAGAAGGACTGGCCGCTCGGACTCGGCTACGACCGCTTCTACGGCTTCATCGGCGGCGAGACCAACCAGTGGTATCCCGACCTCGCCGAGGACAACCACTACGTCAGCCAGCCGTACGGCCCCGAAGACGGCTACCACCTGTCGAGCGACCTGGCGGACAAGGCGCTCGAGTTCATCCGCGACTCCAAGCAGTCCGAGCCCGGCAAGCCGTGGTACCTGTGGTTCTGCCCGGGCGCCAACCACGCTCCCCACCACGCGCCGCAGGCGTTCATCGACAAGTACAAGGGCGCCTTCGACGACGGCTACGAGGCCTACCGCGAGTGGGTCCTCCCGCGCATGATCGAGCGCGG
This sequence comes from uncultured Solirubrobacteraceae bacterium, assembly GCA_963835525.1. GTDB lineage: Bacteria > Actinomycetota > Thermoleophilia > Solirubrobacterales > Solirubrobacteraceae > DASSUW01. Next base: position 497,576 of record CAWIFM010000001.1, on the reverse strand, counting down.
GATCCTGCCGGAGGGCACCGAGCTCACGCCGATCAACCCGATGACGCCGGGCACCTTCAGCGAGGGCGACAGCATGCGCCCGTGGGACGAGCTGAACGACGACGAGAAGCGGCTGTTCAGCCGGATGGCCGAGGTCTACGCCGGCTTCAGCGAGTACACGGACCACCAGGTCGGCCGCATCGTCTCCTACCTCGAGGAGTCGGGCCAGCTCGACAACACGCTGATCCTCTACTGCGCCGACAACGGCGCCTCGGGCGAAGGCAGCCCGAACGGGTCGGTCAACGAGAACAAGTTCTTCAACGCCTGGCCCGACACGATCGAGGACAACCTGCCGATGATCGACAAGCTCGGCAGCCCGGAGACCTACAACCACTACCCGACGGGCTGGGCGGTCGCGTTCTCCACGCCCTACCGGATGTTCAAGCGCTACTCGTACCAGGGCGGCGTCTGCGATCCGCTCGTGATCCACTGGCCGGCGGGGATGCGGGCGCGGGGTGAGGTCCGCACCCAGTACCACCACTGCACCGACATCGTCCCGACGATCCTCGACTGCTGCGGCGTCGACATGCCCGACGTCGTCGACGGCTACGAGCAGACCCCGCTGCCCGGCGTCTCCATGCGCTACTCGTTCGACGCCGCGGACGCGGCGACGGCGAAGGAGACGCAGTACTACGAGATGCTGGGCACGCGCGGGATCTGGCACAAGGGCTGGAAGGCGGTCACCGAGCACGGGCCCGTCCCGCTCAACCTCGGCAAGTTCGACCAGGACCGGTGGCAGCTCTTCCACACCGACGACGACCGCTCGGAGGCGCACGACCTCGCCGACCAGCACCCCGAGAAGCTCGAGGAGCTCAAGGCGCTGTGGCTGGCGGAGGCGAAGAAGTACGACGTGCTGCCGCTCAACGACCTCGGCATCTTCGAGTTCCGCTCGCTCGAGTACGAGATCGCGGTGCCCGAGGGCGGCCGCTACACGTACTACCCGGGCACGAGCGAGGTGCCCGAGGCGTCGGCGGCCAGGACGACCAACGCCTCGCACCGGATCCTCGCCGAGGTCGAGTTCACGGCGGACTCGCAGGGCGTGATCGTGGCCCAGGGCTCGCGCTTCGGCGGGTTCTCGCTGTTCGTCAAGGACGGCAAGCTCACGTACACGTACAACTTCCTCGGCATCCCGCCCGAGCAGCGGATCGTCGCCGACGCGCCGACCTCCGGCACCCACATCGTGGGCGTCGAGTTCACGAAGGAGCGCACCGGCGAGCACCACGAGCCGCACGGGCCGCTGAAGCTGTTCGTCGACGACGAGGTGGTCGCCGAGGACGAGATCCGGACCGTCGCCTCGCGCTTCAGCCTGTGCGGCGAGGGCCTGTGCATCGGCTATGACGGCGGCGACGCGGTCAGCAGCGAGTACAAGCCGCGGTTCGAGTTCACCGGCGGGCGCATCGTCAAGGTCGTCTTCGACGTCGCCGACGACGCGTACGTGGACGTCGAACGGGAGATGGCGGCGGCCATGGCCCGTGACTGACCTCGCGTCCTGGAACGACACCGCGACGCGCGCGGCGATCGAGGCGTTCGTGGCGGACGCCCCGGAGCCGCGCGTCGCGGTGTTCGACAACGACGGGACGCTGTGGTGCGAGAAGCCGATGCCGGTCCAGCTCGACTTCACGCTGCGGCGCTGGGTGGCGATGGCGGAGGCCGACGCGGCGTTGCGCTCGCGGCAGCCCTACAAGGCCGCCTACGAGCGCGACCACGGCTGGCTCGGCGCCGCGCTCACCAAGCACTACGAGGGCGACGACTCCGACGTGAAGCTGCTGATGGCCGGCGTGGCCGAGGCATTCGGCGGCGTGACCGTCGACGACTACGCGGCGTCGGCGGCGGACTTCTTCGCCGACGCGCGGCATCCGACGCTCGACCGCTCGTACCGCGAGTGCGCGTTCGTGCCGATGGTCGAGCTGCTGCGCTACCTGGAGGCGAACGGGTTCGCCACCTACATCGCCTCGGGCGGTGACCGCGACTTCATGCGCTCGATCGCGCACGACGTGTACGGGATCCCGCCCGAGCGCGTGATCGGCTCGAGCTACGGCCTCGAGTACGCCGACGGGCAACTCGCCTACAAGAAGGGCATCGACTTCTTCGACGACGGGCCGGAGAAGCCGGTGCGGATCTGGAGCCGGATCGGGCGGCGGCCGGCGCTCGGCGGCGGCAACTCGAACGGCGACATCCCGATGCTCGACTTCTCGACCGGCCTGCGGCTGCTCGTCGTGCACGACGACGCCGAGCGCGAGTTCGACTACACGAGCGGCGCCGAGGCCGCGCTGGCGCGCGGCTACACGACGATCAGCGTCAAGGACGACTGGGCGACCGTGTTCGCGTGATCCCCTGGCTGCGTTCGTACGAGCGCAGCTGGCTGCGCCCTGACCTGATCGCCGGCGTGGTGATCTGGAGCGTGGTCACGCCGCAGGCGGTCGCCTACGCGCAGATCGCCGGCCTGCCGCCGGAGGCCGGCCTGATGGCCGCGCCCGTCGCCATGGCGGCGTACGCGTTCCTCGGCACCTCGCGCCAGCTCGTGGTGAGCGCGACGACCGCCACGTCGGCGGTCTCGGCGGCGACGGTCGGGCCGATGGCGGGCGGCGACATCGAGAAGTTCGCGGCGCTGTCGGCGGCGCTCGCGCTGGTCGTCGCCGTGGTGCTGATCGCGGGCGGGGCGCTGCGCTTCGGCGCGGTCGCCGACCTCGTCTCCAAGCCGGTGATGACCGGCTTCCTGTTCGGCCTCGGCATGGTCGTGGCGCTCGCGCAGGTGCCCGCGCTGCTGGGCGTCGAGCCCGGCGAGGGCGACTTCTTCGCGTACCTCGCCGACGTCGTGGACGAGCTCGGCGAGGTGCACGGCACGACGCTGGCGGTCGGGGCCGCGTCGATCGCCGGCCTGATCCTCGGCAAGCGCTTCATCCCGCGCGTGCCGTCGACGCTGCTCGTGCTCGTGCTGGCGATCGTCGTCTCGGCGCTCCTCAACCTCGACGAGCACGGCGTCGACGTGGTCGGCCACATCCCGGACGCGCTGCCGGATCCCGCGATCCCGGACGTGTCGGCCGACGACCTCGTCGCCTTGATCGCACCGGCGCTCGGCGTGCTCATCCTGAGCGCGGAGGCCGTCGGCGTCGCCCGCGCGCTGGCCGTCAAGCACGGTTATCGCGTCGATCCCAACCAGGACCTGATGGCGATGGGGGCCTCGAACGCGCTGGCAGGGCTGTCGTCGGGCTTCGTGCAGTCCGGCGGCGCGAGCCAGACCGCCGCCGCCGACGGGGCGGGAGGGCGCAGCCAGATGGCGTCGGTGGTCGCGGCCGTCCTGCTCCTGGCCACCGGCGCGTTCCTCGCCCCGGTGTTCGAGCACCTCCCGCAGGCCACCCTGGGGGCGATCGTGATCGTGGCCATCGCCGGGTTCTTCGACGTGGCCGGCATCCGGCGCCTGGCGCGCATCCGGCGCAGCGCGCTCGTCTTCGCGGGTCTGGCGCTGGCCGGCGTCCTCACGCTCGGTGTCCTGCAGGGCCTGATCGTCACCGCCGGCCTGTCGCTCGTCTACGTCGTCGCGCGGATCAGCCGGCCGACGGTGACCGAGCTGCGGCGCGACGACGACGAGGTCGTGGTGCGGATCGGCGCCCCGTTCTTCTATCCGAACGCGAACGCGGTCAAGGACGAGGTGCTCGCCCTCACCGATCAGGCGCGCATCGTGGTGGTCGACCTCGAGGCCTCGACCGAGCTCGACGTGCAGGGCGCCGACACGCTGCTCGAGCTGGCCGAGGAGCTGCGCCGGTCAGGGGCGGAGCTCCGGCTCGCCAACGTGCAACCGCCGGCGCTCGACGTCCTCCGCCGCGCCGGCGTGACCGATCACGTGGCGGTCGTGGCCGCGCGATAGCGCCGCGCGTGCCAGCCGAAGGCGCCGAGCCCCACCGGCAGCGGCAGCCAGTACGAGAAGAGCCGGTAGACGAACGTGGCCAGCACCGCGGCGCCGGCCGAGACGCCGGCCAGCGTGAGCATCGCCGTGAGGCCGGCCTCGACGAAGCCGAGCCCGCCCGGCGTGATCGGGATCTGGGCGAGGATCTGGGCGGCGCAGAAGGCGAGCAGCACGAGCGACGGCCGCGGCTGCGAGCCGACCGCCGCGAGCGCGGCGAGCAGCGTGGCGTAGTCGAGCGCCCACCGGCCGCTCGTCGCGGCCAGCGCGCGCTTCCAGCGCGGGCCGAGCGTGCCCACGATCCGGTCGCGCTCGCGCAGCAGGCGGTCGGGAAGGTGCTGCAGCGGCTCTGAGCGGCGGCGCAACCGGTTGCGGACGCGCTGGATCACGCGGCCGACCCAGGTCAGCGCGCCGTCGTGGGCGATCAACACCGCCCCGATCGCGAACAGCGCCACGAAGACCGCCACGCCGATCGCCGCCGCCTCGAGCAGGCTGCGGTCCACGCCGCCGCGCAGGATCCCGGGAATGGCGAGCACCGGCATCGCCAGCACGGCCGCGAAGGTCAGGAGGTTCACGGCCGTCAGCCCGGCCAGCGCCCGCGGCCCGGGGAGCCCGGCCTGGACCAGCATCCGGTACTGCAGCGCGCCCCCGATCGCGCCGCCGCCCGGCGCGACCTTGGCGAGCGCGTTGCCGGCGAGCTGCGAGCTGATGACCGCCGGCCACGAAGGCCCGCGCATGGCCAGGTACTGGAGCGCCCACACGCACGCCAGCACGCCGGCCTGGAGCACGAGCATGAGCCCGAGCCAGGCGGGCGAGAGCCGATCCAGGTCGTCCCACGAGCCGAGCGTGTCCAACAGGCTCGGCGCCACGAGGTAGAGCGAGATCCCCGTCACGGCCAGCCAGAAGACCGTCCGGACCAGCTTCTTGCGTGCCGGCTGCTCGGCCTCGCCGCGCTCGATCTCGTGCTCGACGTCGGCGCGCTCCTCGATCGCGTGCTCGAGCCGGTCTCCGACCTGCGTCATCGGCGGGGAGCCTACGCAGGCAGCGGGTGACAGAGGATCACCCCGTCCGGGTGACGAGCCGTCACCCGGCCCGTGGCAAAACTCGGGCCATGCCAGCTCCCTTCAACGGCCGCATCTCGGTCGACGTCCGGGACTCGACTCCCGACTGGACGCCATACACGCCACAGCGCGCGCCCGAGGGCGCGCCGAACGTCCTCATCGTCCTCTACGACGACACCGGCCTCGCGGCCTGGGAGCCGTACGGCGGCCGCATCCGCATGCCGACCATGCAGCGGCTGGCCGAGAACGGCCTCACCTACACGCAGTGGCACACGACCGCCCTCTGCTCCCCCACGCGCTCGTGCATGCTCACCGGCCGCAACCACCATCAGACCGGCTTCGCCTGCATCGTCGAGGGCGCGACCGGCTACCCGGGGTCGAACGCCCACCTGCCGCGCGAGACGGCCACGATCGCCCAGGCCCTGCGCGGCAACGGCTGGAACACGTACTGGGTGGGCAAGGACCACAACGTGCCGCCGGAGGAGGCCAACCCCGGCGGCCCCAAGTTCAACTGGCCGCTCCAGCAGGGCTTCGACCGCTTCTACGGGTTCCTCGGCGGCGAGACCAGCCAGTGGTATCCCACGCTGGTCGAGGACAACCACGCGATCGAGCAGCCCGCGCTGCCCGAGGAGGGCTACCACTTCTCCAAGGACATCGCCGACCAGGCGCTGCAGATGCTGCGCGACAGCCGCCAGTCCGCGCCCTCGCGCCCGTGGTTCATGTGGCTCTGCCCCGGCGCCAACCACGCGCCGCACCACGTCGACCCGTCGTGGGCCGACAAGTACAAGGGCCAGTTCGACGACGGCTACGAGGCCTACCGCGAGTGGGTGCTCGAGCGGATGATCGAGAAGGGCATCATGCCCGCCGGCACCGAGCTGACGCCGCTGAACCCGATGCCCGAGGGCACGTTCAGCCCCAACGACGTCGTGCGGCCGTGGGACACGCTGTCGGACGACGAGAAGCGGCTGTTCAGCCGCATGGCCGAGGTGTTCGCCGGCTTCAGCGAGTACACCGACCACCAGGTCGGCCGCGTCATCGACTACCTCGAGCAGACGGGCCAGCTCGACAACACGATCGTCATGTACTGCGCCGACAACGGCGCCTCGGGCGAGGGCGGGCCGGACGGCTCGGTCAACGAGAACAAGTTCTTCAACAACTGGCCGGACGACATCGAGGAGAACCTGGCGCACCTCGACGACCTCGGCAGCCCGAACACCTACAACCACTACCCGACGGGCTGGGCGGTCGCCTTCTCGACGCCCTTCAAGATGTTCAAGCGCTACTCGTATGCGGGCGGCACGTGCGACCCCTTGGTCATCCACTGGCCGAAGGGGATCGCGGCGCGTGGCGAGGTCCGCAACCAGTACCACCACGTGACCGACATCGTCCCGACGATCCTCGACTGCTGCGGCGTCGAGATGCCCGACGTCGTCGACGGCCACCCGCAGGTCCCGCTCGTCGGCACGTCGATGCGCTACACGTTCGACGCCGACGGGCCGACGCGCCGTAACGGCCAGTACTACTGCATGCTCGGCACGCGCGGGATGTGGGAGGACGGCTGGAAGGTGGTCGCCGTCCACGGGCCGACGTCGGGCATCGGCAACTTCGACAAGGACGAGTGGGAGCTCTACCACGTCGACGAGGACCGGGCCGAGGCGAGGGACCTCGCCTCCGAGCAGCCGGAGCGCGCGAAGGCGCTCGTCGACCGCTGGTTCGAGGAGGCGGCCAAGTACGACGTCCTCCCGCTCGACGACCGCCTCCCGGTCGAGATCCTCACGGAGGTCCGGCCCCAGGCCGAGGAGCCGCGCGACACCTACGTCTACTTCCCCCACACGGCCGAGGTGCCGGAGGTCGCCTCGGTGAACATCCGCGGGCGCTCGTTCCGCGTGCTCGCCGAGGTCGAGCTCACGAGCCCCGACGCCGAGGGCGTGATCTTCGCCCACGGCTCGCGCTTCGGCGGCCACGCGCTGTTCCTGCACGAGCAGAAGCTGCACTACGTCTACAACTTCCTCGGCATCGCGCCCGAGCAGACCTTCGTGTCGGAGAAGCTCGAGCCCGGCAGCCACGTGCTCGGCATGGAGTTTACGCGCGAGTCCGCCGGCGAGCGCGGCGAGTCGCACGGGACGACGCGCCTGTACGTGAACGACGACGTGGTCGCCGAGGGGCCGATGCGCGCGCAGGTCGCGTACTTCGCGCTCTGCGGCGACGGGCTGTGCGTGGGCCGTGACTCGAGCGACGCGGTCAGCGGCCTGTACCGCTCGCCGGCGCCGTTCAAGGGCGGCACGATCACGCAGGTCGAGGTCGGCGTCGGCGCCGACCAGTACCTCGACCTCGAGAAGGAGGCCATGGCGGCCCTGGCTCGCGAATGAGGCTGAGCCGCGGCGACCTGGTCGCGGGGCTGACGGTCTGGGCGGTGCTGGTCCCGGAGTCGCTCGCCTATGCGTCGATCGCGGGCGTGTCCCCGGTCGTCGGCCTGTACGCGGCGCCGCCCGCGCTCGTCCTCTACGCGATCCTCGGCAGCTCGAAGCACCTGATCGTCGGTCCGATGTCGGCCACCGCGGCGCTCTCCGCGGCCGCGGTGGCGCCGCACTTCGGGCTGACGCCGGTGCTGGCGATCGTGACCGGCGTCGTCGCGCTCGGCGCCGGCCTGCTGCGGCTCGGCTTCCTCGCGAACTTCATCTCCGAGCCGGTGCTGAAGGGGTTCATCGTCGGCCTCGCGCTCACGATCGTCGCGGGCCAGCTGCCGAAGCTGTTCGGCGTCGAGAAGGGCGAGGGCGACTTCTTCGAGCAGATCTGGCACCTGCTCGGCGAGCTGGGCGGCACGCAGGCCGCCACGCTGGCGATCGGGCTGGCCTCGCTGGCGCTGGTGCTCGGCCTGCGTCGCTTCGCTCCGGTCGTGCCCGGCTCGCTGGTCGCCGTCGCCTTCGGCGTTCTCGTCGTCGAGTTGCTCGATCCGGACGGCGTCGACATCGTCGGCAACATCGACAGCGGCCTGCCCTCGTTCGGGCTGCCCGACGCCTCGGCATCCGACTACCTGAACCTGGCGGCGAGCGGCGTCGCCGTCGCGCTCGTCGGCTTCGCCGAGGGCCTGGGGGCGGCGAAGACGTACGCCGCCCGCCATCACTACGACATCGACGTCGACCGCGAGCTCGTGGGCCTCGGCGCCGCCAACCTCGGCAGCGGCCTGGCGAGCGGGATGGTCGTCAACGGCAGCCTCTCCAAGACGGCGGTCAACGGCGGCGCGGGCGCGGAGAGCCAGATGTCGGGGATCGTCGTCGCGGTGCTGACCGTCGTGACGCTGCTGTTCCTGACCGGCCTGTTCGAGAGCCTGCCCGAAGCCACGCTGGCCGCGGTCGTGATCGCGGCGGTGATCGAGCTGGTCGACGTCCCCGCCCTCGTGCGCCTGTACCGCGTGTGGACCAAGCGACTCGGCCGGATCTACGGCCCGGCCGCGCGGCCGGACTTCATCGCCGCCGTCGCCGCGCTCGCCGGCGTGCTGATCTTCGACACGCTGCCCGGCCTGTTCATCGGCATCGGCGTCTCGCTGCTGCTCCTGCTCTATCGCGCCTCGCGGCCCAACGTCGCGGTCCTCGGGCGCGTGCCCAGCGGCCACTGGGTCGACGTCGAGCGCGGCGACGCCGAGGCGGAGCCGGGTGTCGTCGTGCTGCGGGTCGAGGCAGGGCTGTTCTTCGCCAACGCCGACCACGTCCGCCAGACCATCCTGGCCCACGCGCGCGAGCCCGCGGTCAAGGCCGTCGTGCTCGACGCCGAGACGGTGCCGTTCGTCGACGTCACCGCCGCCGAGATGCTCCTCCAGCTGCGCGGCGATCTCGACCGCGAGGGGGTCAGGCTCGTGATGGCGCGCGACATCGGGCAGGTGCGCGACGTGCTCCGCCGCGAAGGGGTGACGGACGCGTCCGTGGTCTACGCGACCGTCGAGGACGCCGTCAGCCGAGTCCGCTGATCGCGTCGCCGATCAGCTTCGCGCCGATCACGAGGCACAGCACGGCCATGATCGCCGCGTTGTGGCCCGCCATCCACAGCTTCACCTCGTCGAGCATCCGCCGTGCCCGGTCGCCGAGCAGGAAGTAGGCCGCCACGGGCAGGCCGGGTCCCAGCGTGGCCACGAGGACGAAGACGCCGAGCGCGATCGCCTGCTCGGAGGCGTCGATGCCGGTCTGGGCGATCGCCGCCCCGGCGGCCACGATGAGCACGAGGTTCTTGGGGTTGACGCCCGACAACGCCACCGCGATGGCGATCGTGCGGCCGGGCGTGAACGTGTCGACCTTCTTCATCCACGCGGGCAGATCGCCCTCCGCGCCGCGCCGCGGCCGGCCCCGCCACTGCTTGACGGCGAGCAGGACGAGCAGCAGGCCCAGCGCGAGCTTGAGTATCTCGACCCAGGTCGCCGGCTGCGCGTCCTCGCCCGCCCCCGCCACGTTCGCCACGACAAGAACGAGCGCGCCGACGACGGCCAGACCGGCCGCCCACCCGAGCAGGAACGCCGGACCGTTCACCCGCGCCCGCGGCGTGCCGAGCATCAGCACCACGGCGATGATCGGCACGGGGCTCAGCGCGACCACGACGGCCAGCGGGAGCACCTGCCCGATGGCCTCAGCCATCGCGCACGATGCAGCGGAAGCCGATGTGGCTGGTGGACGTGTCGACCGCCTCGAACTGGCGGGCGGCCGGCCGGTAGCGCAGGCAGTAGCTGGGCGCGCACAGGTGCGAGCCGCCCTTGATCACGCGGCGCGGGATGTGCTCGCCGGCCTCCGTCGGCGCGCAGCAGGGACGCTGCGCAGACCCGTTGGCGGTCGCCTCGTCGCACGTCCACTCCCAGACGTTGCCGGTCACGTCGTAGAGCCCGTAGCCGTTGGCCGGGAAGCTGGCGACCGGCGACGTCCCGGCGGGACCGTTGAGCCGCCGCCACGGGAACTCGCCCTCCCACGTGTTCGCCATGCCGGACGCGAAGTCGTCCCCCCACGCGTAGACGGCGCCGTCGAGCCCGCCGCGGGCGGCGTACTCCCACTCGGCCTCCGTCGGGAGCGCCTTGCCCGCCCACGCGGCGTACGCCTGAGCGTCCTCGTAGGCGACCTGCGTGACCGGATGGCGCCCGCGCGTGTAGGTGTCGCTCGCCGGGCCTTCTGGCCGCTGCCAGGTCGCGCCCGGCACGTACGCCCACCAGTTGTGGAAGTCGCGCAGGTCGACCGGGCCGCGTGACGGCTGGAACACGAGCGAGCCCGGCACGAGCGCCGACGGATCGGCGTCCGGATAGTCCGCCGGGTCGAGCGGCCGCTCGGCGACGGTCACGTGGCCGGTCGCCTTGATGAAGCGGCGGAACTCGGCGACGGTGACCGGGCGCTCGTCGATCCAGAAGCCCTCGACGGCGACGCGCCGCACCGGCGCCTCCTCGGGATAGAAGGCCTCCGAGCCCATGGCGAACTCGCCGCCGGGCACCCGCTTCATGCCCTCCTCACTCCTCGACATACACCACAACGGTACGGGCGAGCATGTCGAGCACCCCGCGCCGGCGGTCGTCGACGAGCACGGTCAGGAAGCCGGCGAACAGCGGGATGATGCAGAGGACGAGGCCGACCAGCCGCACGCTCGACCGCACCACGCCCGGATGACCGCCGGAGGGGTCCAGGACCCGCAGCCCCATCAGCCGCATCCCCGGCGTCTGCCCGGCGGTCGACCAGAAGAACACGAAGTAGCAGCCGACCACGGCCGCCCACGCGAAGCCGGCGAGGACGCGCCCCAGCGTCTCGAGCTCCAGGTCGCCGCCCACCAGCGACGCGACGAGCGCGAGCACCGCGCCGCCGAAGAACACGATGACCTGGGCGATCGCCACGTCGACCGCCAGCCCGACGGCTCGCGTGGCGAGGCCCGCGTACGAGGCCGCCGGGGCGCTGACGAGCGTCGGTGTGCTCATGTGGGCTGCGGGCGCGGCCGGCGCAGCCAACCGCGCACCGTCCGCTCGGCGATGTCGTCGACGCGCTGCGCGCGGCCTCGGACGTCGGTCACGATCTCGTCAGCCAGCGTCTCCGTCTGGTGGCTGAGCGCGTCCATCACCTCGGGGCTCGACGCCACGTGGCTGACGACGCGCTGCAGCTCCGGGCTGGCGAGCACCCGCTCGGTCAGCTCGTCGACCAAGCGGCTCTCGAGAATTCGGACGATGAGGCGCTCGAGACCGGGGCTGGCCAGCGCGCGCTCCATCACGCGCTCGGTCCGCTCGTCGTCGAGCACGGCCGCGACGATCCGGTCGATCGTCCACTCGATCTCCGGCCTCGAGAGCTCCGCGATGACGATCGCCTCGAGCCGGACGCGGGCGGCGCGCCCGTCGAGCGCGAGCGAGTCTCCGGCGTAGCGCAGCGGCGCGCCGACGACCGGCGTCCGCGCCGCAAGCCGGAGCGGCGCGAGCGCGAGACGGCCTGCGCGCCCGCCGGCGACGACGAGCCCGAGCGCCACTTCGCCCGCGTACTGCATCATCCCGCCTGCAGCTCGCCGGCGAAGAAGCTCAGCGCCGTCGCCGTCTTGGTCTGCTGCGCGCCGCCGAGGTCCACGCCGCGATCCTCGAGGAACGCGCGCGTCTGGAGGGCGACGTCGAGCATCTCCGCCGGCGGGCACTTGGTCGACAGCTCGAGGATCCGCTCGCCGTCGGGGTACAGCCACAGCTCGGCCACCATCTTGCGGTTGAAGCCCTCCGGCCGGAAGTTGAGCTTGAGCACGAAGATCGGGCCGAGCACCGAGAGATCGTCGAGCGCGATGTCGTCGGGCGCGTGCAACTCGTAGAAGGCGCGCTGCTCCTTGGTGAACAGCTTGCGGATCGCCCGCTCGCCGCCGAGGCACCGCTTGACGTCGGTGTCGCCGAGCCGCCCCTTCATCGACGCCGAGCAGACATAGCCGCCGGGCATCGCGTCGACCTCGACGACCATCGCCGGGGAGCGGCGCTGCTCCTCGGGCAGGTCGCCCGGCACGACCGGCCGGAGCTTGATCACGGAATCGTCGCCGCGGCCCTGGACGCGCCGTGCCCGGACGACGAGGCCGTTCTTGTTGAGCGTGAGGTCGGGCGTGTCGAAGAACGTCACCAGCCGGATCTGGGCCTCGAGCGGATCCATGCCGAGGCCGACGATCGTCGAGCGGTGATGGGAGTCGGGGATGGTCAGCTTCAGCTCGACCGAGTCGCTGCCGCGGACGAGGCCGAGCAGCGGGCCGAGCTCGTCGAGGAGGGGCGTGGCGGTCATGCGGGCACCGCGGCCGGAGGTTCGGCGGCGTGCCGGACGGCGCGCAGCTTGAACGCGACGTAGACCATGAACGCCCCGCGGATCATCAGCGACAGCGCGAACAGCACGGCCAGCGTGACGAGGCTCAGCTTCGGCAGCGAGAGGATGAGGATGCCGAGGATGGCGTCGATGATCCCCAGCCCCATCTGGGCCGCCCGGTCCTCCAGCTCCGAGAACGAGCGGATGAAGCGGATGATGCCCGAGACGATCAGGTAGATGCCGAGCACCACCACGATCGCGATCAGGCTCTCGCCCGGCCGCCGCAGGCAGACGATGCCGGCGATGATCGACAGCACGCCGACGATCGACGTCAGCGCCCGCGAGTCCGGCGCGCCGCCGATCGCCTCCGCGATGTCGAGCGCGCCGACGAACAGCAGCCCGACGCCGACGAAGATGCCGAGCGCGAGCAGCGTGATGTCCGGATAGACGATGGCCAGGATGCCGGCGAGGATCGAGATGGCGCCGACGACCAGGAACAGCCACCAGTTGCGGCCGATCTGCGGAACTCCGGTTGCCATGGACATGCTCACCTCACCAGGGCCTGGGTCTGCTCGGTGCTCAACAACCCCTGCTGGAGGATCTCGCCGCCGGTCGCCGCGATCGCCTGCTCGAGCTCGCTCTCCCACACGTGCTCGAGCAGCAGCATGCCTGCGGCGTGGCCGGGCTCCAGCGCGGCCGCGACCTCGTCCACGTCGGCCTGGGAGACGAGCGTCGGGCGCCCGGGGATCCCCGGCCGCGTCTCGATCTCGCCCGACTCGTCGCGCCTGACGAACAGGACGTCGAGCACGCGCAGCATGCCGCTGTCCTCGAAGCGCCGGAGCTCGGCCACGATGGCGCCCTCGAAGGTCGCCTCCGGCCCGAACCCCACGGCCATGAACGAGACTGGCCCGGTCAACGTGCCCTCCACGGTCGGTTGTCGATCAGTCACCGTCCCGCCCCGCGGGGTGAGTCGGCATCACCCGCCGGGGGTGAAGCCGGATCACCCGGATAGGCGTCAACGTCAGCGGCATGCCGAGAGCGGTGCGCGACGCCAGCTACGAGATCCGCATCCGTGGCCGCGTCAGCCGGGCGCTGCTGGACAGCTTCGAGGGGATGGCGAGCGAGCTCGAGCCGGTCGAGACCGTGCTGCACGGCCCGGTCCGCGACCAGGCCGAGCTGCACGGGCTGCTCGACCGCATCCAGGCGCTGGGCCTGGAGCTGATCGAGGTCCGCCGCCTGCCGCCGAGCTAGCTGTAGGTGCCGAGCACGTTGTTCAGCCGGCGAACTGCGGCTGGGAAGGGAAGCTGAGGAGCCGGCCGCGCGGCCGGATTTCGGCGTCCAATCCTGAATTGGGGTCGCTATACGGCCCCTAGGCAGGATTCGTTGCGGTTTTCGGCGTAGCGTCCTGGCTAAGGGTCGTCAGACGACCGCAGGGCAGGACGCTTCGAGGAAACCGCCCTCGCCGGCCTCCCCAGCTCCCCTTACGCAGCCGCAGTTGACGTTCGCCCGTCAGGCACGGCGGCCGGAGGAACCACGTGCTCAGGAACTACAGCTAGATCAGGGCGCCAGCAGCTCGAGGCGCCGGGCGCGCCGGACCGCCTCGCGCCGGTCGGCCACGTCGAGCTTGCGGTAGATCGCCTTCAGGTGCGTCTTGACAGTGTTGACGGAGACGAACAGCTCGGAGGCGATCTCCTGGTTGGACATCATGGTCGGCAGGTAGCGCAGCACGGCCTGCTCGCGCGGGCTGAGCGGCTCGACCATGAGCGGCGCGCTCGACCGGCTGCGGCCGTCGCTGCCGTCGAGCGCCTCCAGCAACTCGCCGACCAGCGCACGGTGCGCGGTCCCGCGGCGCAGCTGATGGGCCAGCAGCGGCTGCAGCGGACGGCCGAACTGCACGAGCGCCCAGCGCAGCCCGCCGGGCTCGGCCAGGTCGAGCGCGTGCTCGAGCGAGTCGGCCGCGCCGTCGTGGTCCGACGCCGCGTCGAGCGCGAGCGCCTCCACGACCCAGGCCTGCACGCCCTCGACCGTCCCGGTGAGCCGGCCCGACCACGGGGCGAGCGTCTCGCGCGCGATCTCCGCGTCGCCGTCGGCGAGCTGGAACTGCGCGATCACGACGGCGTTGCCGAGCGTCTCCGGGCCCGCGCCGCCGTTCATCAGGCGCGCCGCCTGCTCGCGGTCGCCGAGCTGGGCGCGCAGCATCGCCTCGCGGATCGCGAAGTGGTCGCGGATGGTCGGGAGCAGCGGGAAGTCGCCCAGCTCCTCGACGCCCGCCTCGATCACGGCGAGCGCGGCCTCGGGCTCGCCGCGGTCGGCGAGCACGCCGGAGCGCATCAGCGCGAGGCCCGCGCGCAGCGGGCGCTCCTGGGTGCCGGCGAGCGCCTCGCGCGCGTACTCGACCGTCTCGGCGGCCTCGTCGGTGCGGTCCCAGAGGAACTGCGCGCCGGCGAGGGCGAGGAAGGCGGCGCCCGCCGGCCACGTGCGCTGCCAGCCGCGCCGCTCGGCGAGCGCGATCGCCTCGCGCGCCAGCCTCGCGGACCGCGGGTAGTCGTGCCGGGTGCCGGCCAGCACCGAGAGGTGCGCGGCGGCGATCAGCACCACCCAGTCGTGCCCGGCCTCGCCCGCGGCGCCGCGGGCGCGCTCGAGGTGATGTTCGGCGCCGTCGAGCTCGCCGGTCCAGAGCTCGGCGATCCCGAGGTTGACGAGGGCGAGCGCACGCAGGTCCGCGTCGACCACGCCCGCGTCGAGCTCCCCACGGCGGGACAGCTCGTGCCCTGTCCGCAACGCCGCGGCGAGATCGCCGCGCAGCCGCGCGGCGTGCAGCTGGAGCGCGCTGAGCGAGACCATGAAGCGGCGCAGGCGCTCGGCCGGCACGCGCTCGGCGGCCGCCTCGGCGTCGGTCAGCAGCCTCGCGGCCTCGGCGTGCTGACCGCGATCCAGCAGCACGCTGGTCACCGCGAGCGCGACCTCGGGATCCTCGGCCGCCCACCGGCCGGGGAGGCGGTCGATCAGCGGACCCAGCGCGCCGACCTCGCCGCGGAGCAGCAGGTCGACCCAGCGCTCGCCGGCCAGGCGCGCCGCGAGGTCCCAGGCCTCGCCCTCGACCGCGTGCATCAGCCCGGCGGCGTCGTCGCCGTTGCCGGCGAGCCAGAGCGCGGCACGCTGGTGCAGCTCGGGCGCCAGCGCCGCCGCGTCGCTGCGCAGCTCGGCCTGGAGCAGCTCCCGGAACAGCGCGTGATAGCGGTACCACTCGCCACGCCGGTCCAGCGGCGCGAGCAGGAGGCCGCCGCGCGCCAGGTCGGCGAGGTGCCGGTGGCCGTCCTCACGGCCGGTGAGCGCGTCCGCCAGCTCGCCGTTGACCACGCTGACGATCGACGTCTGCATGAGGAAGTCGCGATCGGGCGGCGTCATGTGCGACATCACCTCGGAGATCAGGTAGTCGCTGATCGCCCGGTCGTCGCCCGCGAAGTCGTCGACGAAGGCGCCGGGGTCGGGATGGTCGCGCAGCGGGAGCGAGGCCAGTCGCAGCGCGCCCGCCCAGCCCTCGGTGTGCTCCCACAGGCGCTGCACGTGCGCCTCGCTCATCGACACGCCGGCGGCCGCCAGCATCTGCGCCGCCTCGTCCAGCGTCATCGCCAGGTCCGGCTCGCGCAGCTCGGTGAGCTGGTCCTGCACCCGCAGGCGGCCGAGCCGCAGCGGCGGATCGGAGCGCGTCGCGATCACCAGCCGGAGCGCGGGCGGCGGACGGTGCAGCAGATGGTCGACGTCGGAGTGCACCGCGTCGGCGACCTCGTGGAAGTCGTCGAGCACCAGCACGATCGGCTGCTTGCGCTCCGCCAGCGCGGTGGTCAGCGCCGACACCAGCGCATCGGCCCGCGCGCGCGGGTGGGACGCGAGCTCCGCGATCGCCTTGCCCGCGCCCGCGCGCGTGAGCGCCTCGAGCACGGCGCGCCAGAACCGCCGCCGGTCGCCGTCGGAGGGATCCAGCGACAGCCAGGCCACCGGCCCGGGAGCCCGGCCGGCGCCGATCCAGCTTCCGAGCAGCGCGGTCTTGCCGGCGCCGGGCGGCCCGGAGATCAGCGTCAGAGGCCGGCGGATGCCCTCGTCGAGAGCGTCCATCAGCCGCCCGCGATCGATGATCGCCGGCTGCTCCGGGGGGTACGCGAACTTGGTGGCCGGCAGGCTGCCGGCCGACTTGCGGGGGGCCGTGGTCGTCACTCGTCTCTCGCCGGTGAGCGGACGTTGTCGACAACTACATCACCCGCGGGGAGTGAGGGCAACTCACCCGTCCGCTGGAGAGGATTCGGGCTCCGAACGACCAAAAGGACGTGTTATGAGCGACCTCGTAGCGATTGCGTACCCCGACCTTGCCACCGCACAGCAGGTCACCGCCGGTGTTGCCGAGGCGCAGAAGTCTCACGAGATCGAGCTCGACGACATGGTGATCATCGAGCACCGCGAGGACGGGAAGGTCAAGCTCCACCAGCCGTCGCTGGCCGGCGCGGGCGCCGTGTCGGGCGCGTTGTGGGGCGGCCTGATCGGCCTGATCTTCTTCATGCCGCTGTTCGGCATGGCGATCGGCGCGGCGTCGGGCGCGGCGGCCGGAGCCGTGAGCGACTACGGCGTCGACGACAAGTTCATGAAGGAGCTCGGCGAGAAGCTGGACCCGGGCAGCGCCGCGGTGCTGCTGCTCGTCCGCAAGGTCTCGCTCGACAAGGTCCTGCCCCAGATCAAGATCGAGGGCCACATCATCCAGACCTCCCTGAACGACGACCAGGAGAAGCAGCTCGCCGACGCGCTCGCCGCCGCCGGCAGCCAGTAGAGCCGCGATGGACCGCCCGCCGCAGCGCGTCGCGATCGTCATCCCGTCCAGCACGCTGATGACGGTGCTGGCCTTCGGCTTCCTCATCGCGCTGGCCATCGTCTCGCTCGGGACGCTGCTCTCGATCTTCGTCGCCGCGGTCATCGCCCTCGGGCTGGACCCGGTGGTGGGCGCGCTCGTGAAGCGCGGGTGGAAGCGCGGCAGGGCCGCGCTCGTCGTGTTCGCCGCGCTGTTCCTCGTCGTCTTCGTGATCGTGCTCGTGACCGCCGGCCCGCTATGGGACGAGATCAAGGAGTTCGTGGCGTCGCTGCCGGCGTACTGGGAGGAGCTCAAGAGCAAGGACTGGTTCCAGGACCTCGTCAACACCGCGGGCATCGACGACAATGTCGCCAATGCGCTGAAGGAGCTCGCGGCCGGGCTGCCCGACGCGGCGAGCGCCCTGCTGGGCATCGCCGGCGGCGTGTTCGGCTCGCTCCTCTCGATGGTGACGCTGACCTTCCTCGCGCTGTTCCTGCTGATGGAGCGGCCCACGATCACGAAGTGGCTGTTCGGGTTCACGCCGCCCGAGGTCGAGCAGCGCTGGAGCCCGGTGGTCGAGCGGTCGATCTTCGCCGTCTCGCAGTCGCTGCTCGGCAACGTGGCGATCTCGGTCGTCGCGGGCACCGTCGCGTTCGTGTCGTCCTACCTGCTCGGCCTGCCGTTCCCGATCGTGCTCGCCGTCATCGCCGGCTTCCTCGACCTCATCCCTCAGGTGGGGGCCACGATCGCGTCGATCATCCTCGTCGCGGTGGCGCTGACGGTCAGCACCGAGGCGGCGGTGATCATGCTGATCATCCAGCTGATCTACCAGCAGGTCGAGAACTACATCGTCTACCCGATCGTCTATCGCCAGGCGATCGAGATCTCCCCGTTCACGACGATCGTCGCGGTCCTGATCGCGTCCTCGATCCTCGGGGTCGTCGGCGCGATCCTGGCCCTGCCGTTCGCCGCCGTGATCAAGACCGCCGCCGGTGAGGCGGGCAGGCCGCGGCGCGAGCGGATGGACGCGCTGCGCCCCGTGCCGGACGAGATCACCCAGCCGGGGTGATTCCCAGCCACCCCGCGGCGCGGGATGCTCCCCGTCGTGGCCGACACGGTGCACGATGACGAAGTCGCGCGGCTGAAGCAGGAGCTCGAGCAGGCGCAGGCCAAGCTCGATCGCCGCGCAGCGTTCCGCAGGCGCCTGCGCGGCGCCGGCCTCGCGCTCCTGCTCGTGCTCGGCTGCGGGCTGGTGGCCCTGTCGCTGGTCGCGTTCTACGTGCGCGAGACCGTCCTCGACACGGACCGCTACGTGGCGACGATGGCGCCGATCGCCAACAGCCCGGCCGTCCAGCAGGCGGTGGCCGACAAGCTCGACAACGCGATCACGAGCCGGGTCGACTTCGCGTCGCTCATGCGCGAGGCGCTGCCCAGCCAGGCCGACCCCTTCGCGCCCGCGCTCTCGGCCGCCCTCGAACAGGCGATCCGCGCGCGGCTGGACTCGTTCGTGGCTTCCGAGAACTTCGAGCGACTGTGGGTGGAGGCCAACCGCCGCGCGCACGCGCGGATCGTGGCGCTGCTCACCACGGGCCAGTCCGGCCGGCTGCTGCTGGACGGCGACACCGTCTATCTCGACCTCGGGGCGGTCGTCGACCGCGTGCGCCAGGCGCTGCAGGAGCGCGGGCTCGACCGGCTGGCCGCCGCGATCCCGGCGTCCGTCGACGGCCGCGTGACGCTGCTGCAATCCGAGGGCCTGGTCAAGGCGCGCGAGGGCGTCGACCTGATCGAGCGGCTGACGATCGTGCTGCCGATCCTCGCGCTGCTGTGCCTCGGCGCCTACGTGTTCCTGTCGCGTCCGCGGCGCCGGGGGCTGCTGCGCGTGGGGCTCGGCCTCATCGTCACCTCGCTGATCCTGATCGCGGCCGCCGGGCTCGGGCGCTCGGCGTACCTCGACGCGATCGACCAGAACGTGCTGCCGAGGCAGGCAGCAGCGGACATCTTCGACGCGCTGATCGGGCTCCTGCGCACCGGCGTGCGGGTGATCGTGGTGGTCGCGGTGCTCGTGGCGCTGCTCGCGCTCGTGCTCGGCCGCACGGAGGCCATCGCCTCGCGGACGCGCGGCGCGGTGCGCGGCCTCGCGAGCGGCCGTCATGTCGGCTGGGTCGCCGAGCACCGGGGACTGCTGCAGGGCGCGGTCGTGGCGCTCGGCGCCATCGTGCTGTTCTCCTGGGATCCGCCCACCGCGGGCGTCGTGTTGATCGTCGCCGCGCTCGTGGCCGCGGGGGTGGCGCTGATCGCGGCCATCGCCGGCGCCCGGCAGGGGGCCGCCGGTGCGTGAGACGACCTACGAGATCCGCGTCCGCGGCCGCGTGAGCAGCGCCGCGCTCGAGCGGCTCGAGGGCCTGCAGGGCGGCCCGGGCGCCGTCGAGACGGTGCTCCACGGGCCGGTGCGCGACCAGGCCGAGCTGCACGGGCTGCTCGCCCGCATCAAAGCGCTCGGGCTCGAGCTCGTCGAGGTCCGGCGGCTGCCGCTCACTCGTTCAGGCCCCAGCGTCGTGAAGGACGAGCCGGCGCGAACGGCTATCACCCGATCCGGGTGATTGCGGATCACCCGGCGGCGGAGCAGCATCCAGGCATGGACCTGCACCCCGGCGAGAGCATCGTGTTCGAGGGGCATCCGTCCTGGCGGGCGCTCCTGTCGTTCTACATCGGCGGTGTCGCCGCCGCCGCGGCGGTCGGCGTGATCGCCGGCCTGATCTGGAGCTGGTCGGTCGGGTTCCTGGTGGGCGTCGTGCTGCTGGCGGCGGCGCTGGCCTTCGGGTTCGTGAAGCGGATGTCGACGACGTACCTGGTCAGCACGCAGCGGCTCTACATCCGCCGCGGCATCCTCTCCAAGCGCATGCAGCAGACACGCATCGACCGCGTGCAGAACGTCAACACCGACCAGTCGCTGCGCGAGCGCCTGCTGCGGGTGGGAACGGTCGACTTCGACACGGCGGGCACCGACGACAGCGAGTTCCGCTTCGTGGGCATCTCGGACCCGGGCGACGTCGTTTCCGCGGTCGACCGCGCGCAGCGCGAGGCGGCGGCGACGACCTGATGGCGCTCGAGGACCAGCTCGAGGCGTTCCGGACGAACCGCCGCGAGCTCGAGGCGGCGATCCTGCCGCTCGCCACGTCGCTCGACGGGCGCCAGTTCTCCTTCCAGGCCTCGCTGCACCATCTCGAGCTGCAGGCGGGCGGCTACGTGGTGCTCGAGTCCGACGAGCCGCCGCGGCTCGGGCAGGTGGTCAGCCTGCGGCTCGAGCGTCACACGGTCGGCGGAGCCGACGGGGCGACGATCGTGATCCGGGTCGCCCAGGGAGAGGGGACGGTGCTCGACGGGCCCGACCGGCCGTTCCACGACGCGGCGCTGCGCGCGGCGACGCCCGACGAGGTGCGGGCGTGGACGGAGCGGGCCGCGCGGCCGCGGGCGCGCCTGGCGGTCGGCCAGCTGGCGCTCGCGCCGGGCGTGCCGCTCGAGCTCGACGCCGGCGGCTTCGACCGCCACACGTTCCTGTGCGGCCAGTCGGGCTCGGGCAAGACGTACTCGCTGGGGCTGATGCTCGAGCGGTTGCTGGCCAACACCGAGCTGCGGCTCGTGATCCTCGATCCCAACTCCGACTACGTGCGACTCGGCACGGTGCGCGAGGGCGCCGATCCTGAGCTGGCGGCGCGTTACCGCGAAGTCGCCGGCGGCGTCGAGGTCCACTCGGCGGCGCCGGGCGCGGACCGGCCGCTGAAGGTCGCGCTGCGCGAGCTCGACACCGCCGCCCAGGCAGCGTTGCTGCGGCTCGACCCCATCACGGATCGCGACGAGTACGCCGAGCTCGCCGCGCTGCTGGCGGCGGAGCGGCCGCCGACGCTCGAGGACCTGATGGCCAGCGAGCGGCCCGAGGCCCGGCGGCTGGGCACGCGCATCGGCAACCTCGGCCTGAACGACTACGGGATCTGGGCGCGGGGCGAGCCGGGCACGGTGCTCGACGCCCTGGACGACGACGGGCCGCGCTGCCTGGTCGTCGACCTCGGCTCGCTCCCCACGCGCGAGGAGCAGTCGGTGACCGCCGCCGCCGTGCTCGAGCGGCTGTGGAGCCGGCGGGCGCGGCGTGTGCCGATGCTGGTGGTGATCGACGAGGCGCACAACGTGTGCCCGGGCCGGCCCGACGACGAGCTGACCGCGCTGGCAGCCGACCTGGTGGTGCGGATCGCCGCCGAGGGGCGCAAGTTCGGCCTCTACCTGCTGGTGTCGACCCAGCGCCCGCAGAAGGTGCACGAGAACGTGATCTCGCAGGCCGACAACCTGGTGCTGATGCGGCTCAACTCGGCGGCCGACGCCGCCTTCGCCCAGGCCGTGTTCTCCTTCGTGCCGCCCGAGCTGGTCGCCCGCTCTTCGACCTTCAAACTCGGAGAGGCGCTGGTGGCGGGCAAGATCTCCTCGCATCCGGCGCTGCTGCGCTTCGGCGCGCGCGTGGCCGAGGAGGGCGGCGCCGATGTTCCGGCCACCTGGGCTGCCGGGTAGGGCCATGGCATGCCACCACGCGGAGTGAAGCCGGGCTCCAAGCGGGCCCGGCAGTACGAGCACATCAAGGACAGCCAGAAGGACCAGGGCGCCTCCGAGTCGCGCGCCGAGGAGGTCGCCGCGCGCACCGTCAACAAGGAGCGGGCGCGGTCCGGCGAGTCCCGCACGCGCTCGCGCACGTCGACGCAGGACATGTCGTCGGGTCGCCGCGGCGGCCGGCGGTCGGGCACCAACCGCCCGAAGGGCCGCACGCGCGACCAGCTCTACGAAGAGGCGAAGAACCTCGGGATCGAGGGCCGGTCGTCGATGAACAAGGCGCAGCTGCAGCGCGCTATCGCCGGCAAGAAGTCCTGAACATCAACCCCGCTGGGTGGGGCGGCGGCGAGGCCGGCGGCGCCGGTTTCCACGAAGCGTCCTGTTCTAGGGTCGCTATACGACCCCAGGGCAGGATGCTTCGCCGAATCCCGCCGCGCGGCTGGCTTCCCAGCTTCCCCACCCAGCCGCAGTTGACGTTCGCTACGCGCGCGCGCAGACGCCCGCAGAAGCCACGAAATTCCCGCTAAAACGCACCTTCCGGTCCTCTAGGTAACCCCAAGGACGCGCCAAGCCGCGTACCCGAGCCTGCGGCGTCCCATCACTCGACTCGAGGAGAGTCACGTATGTCGCCACGGCTCACGGCGGGCATCGCCTGGACGGTTGCCGTCCTCGCCCTTGCCCTGCTCCCGGCGGTCGCCCCGGCCGCCGATCCCGGCGCGGCGGGCCTGCCGCAGATCCCGGTCCCACCGGACCGGTTCCCCACCGTCGACCTGACGGCCAAGCGAGCGCCGAGCGACGACTTCGCGAAGCTGGCGCCGGACAAAGGCACGGTGCGCGTGATCGTCGGCCTGCAGACCGAGTTCACGCCCGAGGGCGCGCTCGACGACGCTCGGGTCAAGGAGCAGCGTACGCGGATCGACTCGGTGCGCGAGCGGCTGGTCCGCGTGCTGGACGGCACCAAGCACGAGGTCGTCAACACGTTCGAGACGATCCCGTCGGTGGCCCTCGAGCTCGACGCCGACGCGCTGGCCGCGCTCGAGCGCTCCGGCCTAGCAGCCAGCATCGAGCCCGACGAGCTGTCGGACCCGACGCTCGCCCAGAGCACGCCGCTCGTCGAGTCGACCGAGGCCAACTCGCTCGGCCGCGACGGCTCCGGCCAGAACGTCGCGGTGCTCGACACCGGCGTCGACAAGGCGCACAGCTTCCTCGCCGGCAAGGTCGTCTCCGAGGCCTGCTTCTCGGCCGCCGACTGCCCCGGCGGCGCGAGCAGCTCGACCGCCGTCGGCTCCGGCGTGCCCTGCACCTACGCCCCGGGTGACTGCCAGCACGGCACGCACGTGGCGGGCATCGCCGCCGGCCGCGGCACGTCGTTCAGCGGCGTCGCGCCCGGCGCGAACCTGATCGCCATCAACGTGTTCAGCCGCTTCGACAGCGGCTGCGGCAGCCGGCCGACGCCGTGCGCCCGCAGCTTCACGAGCGACCAGATCAAGGGCCTCGAGCGCGTCATGGCGCTGCGGTCGAGCCTGCGCATCTCGTCGGTGAACATGAGCCTCGGCGGCGGCCTGTTCACCGCCAACTGCGACACCGACTCGCGCAAGGCGGCGATCGACAACCTGCGCTCGTCCGGCATCGCCACCGTGATCTCGTCCGGCAACGACGGCTCCGCGACCGCGGTCAGCGCCCCGGCCTGCATCTCGTCGGCCATCACGGTCGGCAACACCACCAAGACCGACGTCGTGGCGAGCCTGTCGAACTCGTCGCCGCTGGTCGAGCTGCTGGCACCCGGCAGCAGCATCAACTCGTCGGTGCCCGGCGGCGGCTTCGGCTCCAAGAGCGGCACCTCGATGGCCGCGCCCCACGTGGCCGGCGCGTGGGCCGTCCTCCGGCAGGTCTCCACGAACGCGTCCGTTTCGACGCTGCTCGGCCACCTGCAGGCGACGGGCAAGCCGATCACCGACGCCGACAACGGCATCAGCAAGCCGCGAATCCGGCTGCTGACCGCCTCGACCCGGCTCGCCGACACCGGCCTGCGGCCCGGCGCGCAGTTCCAGCTGGCCAACGGCGGCGTGACGTCCAACGGCGTCAGCCTCGCCACCCGCGCCGGCGCGCCGAGCACCAACACGATCACCATCAACGGCCTCCCGAACGGTGCGATCGTCCAGCATGCGGCGCTGTACTGGATGACCATCGGCGGCCCTGACAGCCAGGCGCTGTTCAACGGCGTCAACCGCACCGGCACGCTGGTCGGCGCGTCGAAGGACAGCTGCTGGAACATCAACCAGCTCGGCGCCAACCGCGTCTACCGCCACGTGTTCCCGACCGGCGTCGTCACCGGCAACGGGAGCTTCACGGTCGGCGGCGTCGGCGGCATCGGAGGCGCCGACGGCCAGGGCGCCTCGCTGGTGATCATCTTCCGGACCAACAGCCCGCTGGCGCGGACCGGGCACATCACCATCCGCCACGGCGCGGTGACCGGCAACGGGACCACCCCGACGATGAGCAACGTGTTCACCAACCTCAGCGTCCCGGTGCAACCGCTGTTCGCGAACCTCAACGCGGGCGTGGCCGACGGACAGGCCGCGTTCACGGAAGGCCCGATGACCTTCCAGGGCCAGGCCGTCTCGGCGGCCAACACCTACGACGGCTCCGACGGGCCGCTGTGGGACGACGACCGGTTCAGCGTCCCCAACACGCTGCTCCCCGCCGGCACGACCTCGCGCACGAACAGCCTGACGACCGGCAACGACTGCCTCGTCTGGGCCTACTCGGCGCTGTCGTACCAGCACCTGTTCTAGGAGGACCGCGCGTTAGGGCACCCTACTCAGTTAGGGTGCCCTAACCATGCGTATCGTCGTCATCGCCCTCCTCTCCGCCCTCCTGCTGACGGCCTGCGGGTCCGACGACGAGGGCGCTCCGTCGTCCGAATCGACCTCCGCATCCGGCGTCGAGGCCGGAGCCCTGCCGGTGACCATCGAGCACCGGTACGGCTCGACGACGGTGGAGGAGCCTCCGGAGCGCGTCGTGGTGGCCGGCCTGCGCGAGCAGGACGCGCTGCTGGCCCTCGGCGTCGTCCCGGTCGCCACCACGGAGTGGTACGGCAAGCACCCCGGCGCGATCTTCCCGTGGGCCGAGGAGGCACTCGGCGACGCGCCGCGGCCCGAGGTCCTCGACTTCACCGACGGGCTCGAGTTCGAGCGCATCGCCGGCCAGCGGCCGGACCTCATCATCGCCGTCTACTCCGGCCTGACCAAGAAGGAGTACGAGACGCTGTCGAAGATCGCGCCGACCATCGCGCAGCCTCCCGGCCAGGTCGACTGGGGCTCCTCGTGGCAGGACGAGATCCTCACCGTCGGACGCGCCGTCGGGAAGCCGAAGGAGGCGGAGAAGCTGCGCGACGAGGCCGCGGCCCAGCTCGAGGCGGCGGCCAAGGAGAACCCGGAGTTCAAGGACCAGACCGCGGCAGTCGCCACGCCGTACCAGGGGATCTGGGTGTACGGCCCGCAGGACGCCCGCTCGCGCCTGCTGACCGACCTCGGCTTCACCTTCCCCGAGGCGCTCGAGGACGTGGGCGGCGACGACTTCGGCGGTCAGCTCTCGGGCGAGAAACTCGACCTGCTCGACGTCGGCGCCCTGCTCTGGTTCGCCAACCCGGGCGCGGCCGAGAAGGTGCGCGACAACAAGGTCTACCGGCGGCTGAGCGTCCGCACCGAGGGCCGCGACGTCTTCCTGCCCGAGAACGGCGAGCTGTACGAGGCGACCTCGTTCATCAGCGTCCTCAGCATTCCGCTGCTGGTCGACGAGCTGGTGCCCAAGCTGGCCGCCGCAGCAGACGGCGATCCGGCTACCGAGACGGAGTGACCTCGCCGCGCAGGACGTCGGCGAGGTCGAAGCGCACGGGCACCTCGAGCTGGGCATAGCCGCACGACTCCGGCTCGCGGTCCGGGCGCCAGCGCACGAACTGCGGCGGGTGGCGGAAGCGGGAGCCCTCCATGTGGTCGTAGCGGACCTCGACCACGCGCTCGGGCCGCAGCGGCACGAACGAGAGGTCCTTCTCGGGGTTCCAGCGGCTGCCCGGCCCTCCGCGCAGGTCCATGCCGCCCGCCCAGTGCCACGGATGGCCCTTGAAGCCCGTGACCAGCGGCTGGAGCTCCTCGAACAGCTCGCGCCGGCGCGCCATCGGGAACGCGGCCACGACGCCGACCGGGGCGAGGCCGCTGGAGACCGGTCCCCACTCCGAGGGCGGCGCGGACTCGTCGCGGTAGAGGCCGAGCAGGAGCGAGCCGATCACGCCAGGGCCGGACTTGTGCACGCGGTAGCCGGCCACCACGCAGTCGGCGGTGCGGACGTGCTTGACCTTGACCATCACCCGCTTGTTGGGCTGGTAGGTGCTGTCCGGCGCCTTGGCGATCAGGCCGTCGAGGCCCGCGCCCTCGAACAGCTCGAACCAGCGCGCCGCCAGCTCGCGGTCGCGCGTCATCGGGGTGAGATGGATCGGCGGCGACGCGCCGGCCAGAGCGCCCTCGAGCGCGGCGCGGCGCTCGTGGAACGGCCGCCTCGTGTAGTCGTCGTCTCCCAGCGCGAGCAGGTCGAAGGCGATGAAGCTCGCGGGCGTCGCCTCGGCGAGCATGTTCACCCGGCTGGCCGCCGGGTGCAGGCGCTGCTGGAGCGCCCAGAAGTCGAGCCCCTTCTCCCCCGGCACCACGATCTCCCCGTCGACGACGCAGCGCTCGGGCAGGCTCGCCCTGATCGCATCCGCCACCTCGGGGAAGTAGCGCGTCATCGGCCGCTCGTTGCGGCTCCCGATCTCCACCTCGTCGCCGTCGCGGAAGACAACCGATCTGAATCCGTCCCATTTGGGTTCATAGAACAGGCCAGCGGGGATATCCCCTGTGGGCTTGGCGAGCATGGGCTGCACGGGTGGCATGACAGGCAGCCGCATACGGAGATTTGTAACGCAATGGAAATCGCAGTCGTTCCCGAAGCACTTTCGACCGCAGGAAGCGGCCTCAGCACCACCGGAGCCGAGGTCGACGCCGCCAACGCCACGATGAGCGCCGCCGCCTCGGGCGTCCCCGGCGCCTGCGGCTTCCCCGAGCCGGCCGCCGCCTTCGAGGAGCTCGCCACCGCCTGGCGCGGAGCCCTCGGACGCACCGCCGACACCGTCGGCGGGCTGGGCACGACGATGAACGCCGCGGCCGCCCTGTACACGTTCACCGACCTCACCGCCATCCCGTGAACCCCGACGCCGGAGGCGGAGGTGGGATCCCCGAGATCCCCGGCGAGCCCGACGGACTGCGCGGGGGCGCCGCCGGCCTGAGCGCGGCCGGCGCGCAGCTGAGCGCGCTCGCGGGCGAGATCGCGAACTCCACCGCCGGCGTGCCGTGGACCGGCATCGCGGCGCTCGCCGCCCGCGCCGCCACGCTCGCCGCCGCGGTGCCGCTGCGCGACGCCGACGGGCACCTCAGCGAGGCGGCCGGCGCCCTGCGCCGCTACGCCTCCGAGCTCGAGGCCGCCCAGAAGGAGGCCGACCGCGCACGCACGCAGCTCGCCGACGCGCTGGTCGCCGCGAGCAGCGCCGCGACCTCGCTAGGGATCCTGATGGTCGAGGAGGACGCCGACCCCGCGACTGTCGCACGGATGGGAGACCGCCTCGACGCCGCCAACGCCGACGCGAGCGCCGCCCGCACCGCCGGCGAGCAGGCCTACGAGCGCGCCGAGCAGGCCGCGCGCACCGCCGCCGCGACGTTCTCGGCCGTCGCCGCGGCCGCGCCCGACCCGCCGCCTCCCCCACCACCGCCTCCCCCGCCAAAGGAGGAGGACGACGGCGGCTTCCTGAGCGGCGCCCTCGGCGTCGGCAAGGACGTGCTCGGCGGCATCGGCGACGGCGCTTCGTGGGCGGCCGGCGGCGTCGCCGACGGCGCCACGTGGACGGGCGGCAAGGTGGCCGACGGCTGGGAGTGGGCGGGCAACCAGGGCGACCCGTGGAACCCGCATTCGCCCGCCTTCGCGGTCGACGTCATCGAGGGCGCGGCGGGCGCCGTCTGGGGCGTCGGCGAGCTCGGCTGGCAGGGGGTCAAGGCGAGCACCTACTACGAGCGCATCGACCCCGAGGGCAGCGCGGAGGCGCGCCAGGGGTTCGCCGACGGCGCCGAGTACGCCTGGAACCACCCGTGGGAGACCACCAAGGCGGTGCTCGGCATCAACCACTTCGAGAACGGCGAGCCGGGCAAGTTCGTCGGCGAGGTCGGCATCACAGCGCTGGCCACGCTGGCCAGCGGCGGCGCGGCCGCCGGCGCCAAGACCGCCTCGGGCGCCTCCAAGGTCAGCAAGCTCGCTGACGACGTCGTCGGCGCCGGGAACGCGGCGCGCGCGGCCGACGACGTCAGCGACCTGCAGAAGCTCGGCAAGCTCGACTACTCGGAGCGCTTCCCGAACGAGGCTCGCAATTTCGCCGAGCCGGTTCCGAAGCCGATCACGAGCACCAGCACCACGGACCAGTTCCTGATCAACATCGGCGATTCATCCCGGGCGGTCGGCGACGGCCGCCATGTCGGATGGTGGCTCGAGATCGAGGACGCGCGGAAGTTCGAGTCGGTCGAGCAGGTGCGCGACGAGCTCGCGCTGCCCGAGCACTGGTACGAGGGCGGCCCGTACCAGGCGAAGGACGAGATCATCATCGCCCGCATCCCGGCCGGCGAGGAGACGACGCGGCTCGAGGGCTTCGCGAAGGCGCAGCTCGACCCGCCCGATCCGCGACCGGGCGGCGGCCCGCAGATCTTCTTCAAGGAGTTCGACGCCGGCTGGATCGAGGCGCGGATCTCGATGGATGACTTCCTGGCAGGCCGAGAGCCGCCTCTGCCAGGATTGCCCCCGCGATGAGCCCGCGGCAGGTGGCGCAATCCGACGTCGACGAGTTCGTGACGCTCCTCCGCTCGCTGAACGCCCGAGCGACAGACCTACTCGGCACGCTGCGCGGCAGCGGGCGCGAGGAGGGTGCCGAGACGGTGCGGGCCGTGGCCGCGAGCATGATCGAGCGCGCCCAAGCGGGCACGCTCGGCGGCCGGGCGACGGGCCTCCCACTCTCCCGCCCGTTCGGTGAGTGGGACTACGGCGCCGAGGGCAGGCCGGTCTGGGAAGGCATCGACGCTGTCGTCGCCTTCTGGGGCGACCGCCTCGCCGACGGCGACTTCGAGGTCGTGAGGTGATCGAGCCCGGCCGGATCCCGCTCGAGCCCGCCAACGAGCTCGAGGGCGTGATGGTCCAGGTCGCCGCCGGCGCCCGCGAGGAATCCGCGTTCTTCGAGCGGCTGTACGCCAGCGAGCTGATCGTGCCGCAGACCGGCCCGCCCGGCGAGGTCATGGAGCTTCCGGCCGAGCCGGGCGCGGAGATCGGCCTGACGGTGCTTCCGGCGCACGGCCAGAGGACCGTTCCCGTGTACTCGTCCGAGGCGCAGATGCGCAAGAAGGCGCCTCCCGAGTGGTCGCGCTTCGTGCGACTCGGCATGCCGGCGCTGCAGCAGATGCTCGCGGGCCAAGGCGTGCATCTGCTCATCAATCCGGGCGGCGACCTCTCGACGATGATCGACCCGGCGCAGATCGCCGCGCTGCCCGAGGACCACCCGCCTGCCCACCCTGTCCCCGGGGACGCGACCGTGCGAGGACTCGCGCCCGACGAGGTGCCTGACGACGTGCTCACGCCGCTGCGCGCGTTCTGCGCCGGCCAGCCGACGATCCGCGCGGCCTACGCCGCCGAAGTCGACGGGCGAGTGGCGATCGGGCTGCTGCTCGACCCGGGCATGTCGCGGGCCGCGCTGATGAGCGCGGCCGAGGCCGCGCTGGCCAGCGGCGTCCCGCCGTTCGCGATGACGGTCATCGACGACGAGGCGCCCGGCAGGCTCGGCGACGCGATGCTGGCGGGCCGACCGGTCTACGTGCGGTAGACGGTCGCGTCGGGCTCGAGGCTCGCGAACGGCTCGCCGTCCTCCAGGCGGGCGTAGTTGAGCATCGCCTCGTCGGGGACGGCGGCGGCGATGCCGTCGTGGATGCGCTCGATCAGCGGCTCGGCGGGCTCGTCGCCGGCGAGCCTGAGGCCGACCACGAGGTGCCTGCGGCCGCGTACGGGATCGGCCTCGAAGACGGCAGCGGACTCCACGGCGGCGAGCTCGGCGACGGCGTCGCAGACCGCGCGCCTGAACGCCTCGGGGAGCGGCGGATCGGGCAGGCCGAGCGCGCTGCGGGCGTCGCGGTCCGGCGAGCCGTGGACCTCGGGCGCGGTCCCGGCCGCGAGCCGGCGCACCTCCCAGGAGCCGAGCGTGACGCGCACCGGACCCGACGGGTCGAGCACGACGCGGTCGACGCCCTCCAGCAGAGCGGTCTGGAGCAGGTCTGGCGCGCGGACGGCGAGATGGGTGGGAACCACGCCCCACAGCCGGAACGCCCTCCGGCAGCTGAAGGCCGGCAGCTCCAGCCGGCCGTCCCCCTTGCGCTCGACGAGCAGGATCGCGCGCTCCTCGGTGCTCTTGGGGTCGAGCGGCGCCAGCAGCACGGCGTCCAGCAGCTGCCGGTAGACGGACGCCTTCGCAGCGTCGGTCGGCGCCCGGCCGGCCTCGCCGAGGGCGGCGGTGAGAGGCGACAGCTCCCCGGGCGGCTCGATCACGCTTGCGCCGCCGCCGCCACGTGCTCGTCCATCCAGGCGCGCAGGGCCGGCTCCTCGCGTGCGGCGACCGCCGGGCCGCCGTCCCCGTAGCGGTACGCGCGCACGACCAGATGGGTGACGCCGTCGCCCGGGTGGGCGTAGACCTCGACGATCCCGTGGTCGTCGCGCAGCAGCACCATCTCGCCGAGCACGCGCTCGACGACCCCACTCACCAGCGGGCCGTCGACGCGCTCGCCCTCGGCCGCGCCGCCCACCCCGAGCCCCGCCGCGAAGCCCGGCCACGCGCCCTCGCCGCCGACGCCCACGGCGAGCGCATGCGAGCAGCGCAGGCCGGCGAAGTGCGTCAGGTAGCGCTGCAGGTTCTCCATGCCGAGCGCCCAGCCGGCGTCGGAGCCGTCGATCTCGTCGCCCCAGTCCTCGCCGCCGCTGAAGAGGCCGGAGACCAGGCGGACGAGGCAGGTGCCGCCCGAGCGTGCCTCGACCACGATCTCCGTCGCCCACGGGGGCGCGCCGTCCGCCCACTCGCGCTCCTCATAGGCGAAGCGGCGCGGGGGCTCCCAGGCGGTCACCACGCCGCGCGAGTCGCCGTACGGGCCATGGTGCGTGACGATCTCGCCGCCCACGCGCCCGTCTACCTCGGCGGGCACGAACCAGCACGCGATGCCGGGTCCGGTGGCGATCGCCTCCCACACCTGCTCGGGCGTCCCGGGAACCTCCATCTCGGTGCGGACGAGCCGGGCGGTCATGGTGCCTCCTTTGGTAGCGGATGGGCGGCGACGACGAGCCGGTGCGGGCGGCCGCCGGCGTCGTGGTAGCGGGACACCAGGCCCGTCACGGCAGCGGTCAGCTCGTCGGCGAAGGCGGCACGGTCGGCCGCGCTCGCGAAGCGGATCTCGGTGTCGAGCGCGAGCACCGGCAGGCGCTTGCCGGTCCGCTCCGCGCGGCGCGCGAGATCGGCGATCTCCCGCACCATGCGGGCGCCGAGCGCGACCAGGTAGCGGGCCGACAGGCGATCGGCCTCCACGTGCCCGAGGGCGGCCGGCGAGACCAGGTACGAGGCGGCGGTGGCGACCAGCAGCCGCTCGGTGAGCCCGCCCCAGCGCCGCTCGCCGGCGGGCTCGACCAGACCGTGCGCCTCGAGCGTGCGCAGGTGGTAGTTGACCTTCTGGCGCGCCATTCCCACGCGCTCGGCGAGCGCCGCGGCCGATGCGGGCTCGTGCAGCTCGGCCAGCAGCCGGGCGCGAACGGGGTCGAGCGCCACGGCCGCGGCCGCCGGATCCTCGATCACCTCGACATCGAGCACGCGCACACTCCAGCATTGACAAACTTCTTTGTCAAGCACGGTTGTTTATGCGAAAACACCAAATGACTGACCGTCAATTGGGGTTGCTCCGGCACCCGTGACCTGGCATTCTGCGCGCGCCGGAGTCGCCGATCCACCGGGCAGGGAGCGTCCTTGGAGCGATCAGCCGTACGCACGATGGTGTGCGCCGTCTTGACGTCGATGCTGGTCGCCGCACCCGCCCGCGCCGCGGGACCGGGGCCCGTCGCCGCGTACTCCTTCAACGAGGGCACGGGCACCGCGGTCAGCGACGCGTCGGGCACCGGCAACCACGGCACGGCGACGAGCACCACGTGGACCGCGGCCGGCCGGTTCGGCGCCGGGCTGTCGTTCAACGGCACCTCGAGCTGGGTCACCGTCCCCGACAGCGCCTCGCTCGACCTCACGAACCAGCTGACGCTCGAGGCGTGGGTGAACCCGGTGCAGCTCACCGGGGCCTGGCGGACCGTCATCTTCAAGCAGACGACCAACGGGATGGCCTACGCGCTGTACGCCGCCAACAGCGCCAACCGACCGCTCGGCCAGGTGCACATCGGCGGCGAGCAGAACGCGATCGGCCCGGCCGCGCTGCCGCTCAACGCCTGGACCCACCTGGCCGCCACCTACGACGGAGCGACCGTGCGGCTGTTCGTGAACGGCACGCAGGTGGCGACCAAGCCGCAGACCGGCAACGCCGCCGTCTCCACGGGAGTGCTGCGCATCGGCGGCAACTCGATCTGGACGGCCGAGCGGTTCCGCGGCCTGATCGACGAGGTGCGGATCTACGACCGCGCGCTCACGGCGGCCGAGGTCCAGTCCGACATGACGACCCCGGTGGCCCTGCCGGCCACGGACACGCAGGCGCCGACCGCGCCGACCGGGCTCACGCAGACGGCGGCCACCGAGACGTCCGCGACCGTGAGCTGGACGGCTTCGACCGACGACGTCGCCGTCGCCGGCTACGGCCTCTACCGCAGCGGCGCGCCGGCCGGCACGACCGGCGCCACGACGGCGACGTTCGGCGCCCTGACCTGCGGCGCGAGCCTGCCGATCGCCGTCGACGCCTACGACGCGGCCACGAACCGCTCCGCCCAGGCGACCCTGACCGTCACCGCGGCCCCCTGCGACACCTCCCCGCCGACCGTCCAGCTCACCGCCCCGGCGGCCGGCACGGTCAGCGGCACGGTGAACGTGGCGGCCACGGCGGCCGACGACCGCGGCGTGGCGGGCGTGCGGTTCCGCGTGGATGGCGCCGACCTCGGCACCGAGGACACGAGCGCCCCGTACCAGGTCCAATGGGACACGACGCAGAGCGCGGCCGGCAGCCACACGCTGACCGCGGTGGCGCGCGACGCCGCCGGCAACGCGACGACGTCCGCGCCGGTCACCGTGAACGTCGTCAACTCCACGCCGAGCTTCGTCAACGACCGCGTGGTCATCGGCCTCGACGAGCCGACCGCGCTGACCTTCACGCCCGACGGGCGCATGCTGGTGGCCGAGCGCGACGGCACCGTCTGGGTCGTGCAGCCGGGGTCGGGCAACGCCGACCCGGTGCCGCTCCTCCAGATCCCCAACGTCCCCGCCGACAACGAGCGCGGGCTGCTCGGCATGACCGTCGACCCCGCCTTCGCGCTCAACGGCCGCGTCTACCTCTTCTACACGCACAGCTCGCTGCGCAACCGCGTGTCTCGCTTCACGGTCAGCGGCGGCACCGCGCCGCTCAGCAGCGAGGTCGTGGTGTGGGAGAACAACGTCGCGGCCGACGTCTGGCACCAGGGCGGCGACCTGCGCTTCGGGCCCGACGGATACCTGTACATCGCGGTCGGCGACCACCTGGACGCCCAGTCGGCTCAGAGCCTCAGGTCCTACAACGGCAAGATCCTGCGCGTGGCCGCCGACGGGTCGGTTCCCGCCGACAACCCGTTCCACGACGGGGCGGGGCCGAACCTGGACGCCGTCTGGGTCCGCGGGCTGCGCAATCCCTTCCGCTTCTCGATCGACCAGCCGACCGGCCGCATGATGATCGGCGACGTCGGCCAGAGCGACTTCGAGGAGATCAACGTCGGCGTGCGCGGCGCCAACTACGGCTGGCCGCAGTGCGAGGGCCCGTGCGGCACGGCGGGGATGACCAATCCGGCCTACTCGTACGAGCACGACGGCCACGACGCGTCGGTGACGGGCGGCTTCATCTACCGCGGCTCCCAGTTCCCGGCCGAGTACGCCGGCGAGTACTTCTTCTCCGACTACGCGATGAACTGGATCAAGCGCCTCAGCCTCGACGCGTCCGGGAACGTGACCGCCGTGCGCAGCTTCGAGCCGCCGGACGGCGACCCCGACGGGCCCTACGGCGACATCGTGGCCCTCGCCGAGGGGCCGGACGGCTCGCTCTGGTACGTCGACGCCGGGCCGTTCGAGCAGAACAACGCCGGCGCCGTGCGCCGGATCCGCAACCTCAACGCCAACCAGCCGCCGACCGCGCGCGCGGCCGGGACCCCGACCGGCGGGCCGGCGCCGCTCGCCGTCGGCTTCTCGAGCGCGGGCTCGGCCGACCCCGAGGGCCGGCCGCTCACCTACCGCTGGGAGTTCGGCGACGGCGCGACCTCGACGGCGGCCAACCCGTCCCACACGTACGCCTCGAGCGGGCGTTACACCGCCCGGCTGACGACGTCCGACGGCGCGAGCGAGACGATCTCCGAGCCGGTGACGATCACCGTCGGGTCGGCGCCCACCGCGACCATCCTCCAGCCCACGGAGGCGCGGACCTTCCGGGCGGGCGACGCGATCGCGTTCTCCGGCGAGGGCAGCGACCCCGACGACGGGGCGCTCGGCGGCAGCTCGCTGTCGTGGAAGGTCGTCTTCCACCACGACAGCCACATCCACCCCGTGCTCGACGGCGTGACCGGCGGCTCCGGCTCGCTGACCATCCCCTCCAGCGGCCACAGCTTCCACGGCCAGACGAGCTACGAGATCGTGCTCACGGCGACGGACGAGGACGGCATCCAGGCCACCGACTCGGTGATCATCCGGCCGGAGAAGGCGCCGGTCTCGCTGACCTCCTCACCGACCGGCCTGAGCCTGCTGCTCGACGGGATCACCCGGACGACGCCGTTCGCGCAGGAGGAGGTCGTCGGCTTCCGCTACGCGGTGGACGCGCCATCCCCGCAGTCCGGCTACGCGTTCTCCTCCTGGTCGGACGGCGGCGCCGCGGCGCACACCGTGACCGTCCCGGCCGGCGGCCTCAGCCTGTCCGCGACGTTCCAGCAGAGCAGCACGCCGGGGCTCGTGGCCGCCTACTCGTTCAACGAGGGCAGCGGCACGACGCTGACCGACCGCGCCGGGCGCGGCCACACGGGCACGCTCACCGGGCCGACGTGGACGGCCGCCGGCCGCAACGGCGGCGGACTGACGTTCGACGGGACCAACGACAGCGTGCGCATCAACGACCACGCGGAGCTCGACCTGACCACGGGCATGACGCTCGAGGCGTGGGTACGGCCGACCGCCGTCGGCAACGCCTGGCGCACCGTCGCCTTCAAGGAGCAGGCGACGCACATGACCTACGCCCTCTACGCGAGCACCAGCAGTGGGCAGCCGACGGGTCAGGCCTACGTGGGCGGCCAGCGCGACGCGCGCGGTCCGTCGGCGATCGCGAACGCGACGTGGACGCACCTGGCGACGACCTACGACGGCAGCACCCTGCGGCTGTACGTCAACGGCGCCGAGGTGCGCTCGCTGGCGGCCGGCGGGGCGATGACGGTGTCCACCGGGCCGCTGAAGCTGGGCGGCAACGCGATCTGGAACGAGTGGTTCGCCGGCACGATGGACGACGTCCGGATCTACAATCGCGCGCTGACGCCCGCCCAGCTTCAGGCCGACATGGGAACGCCTGTCAGCGGCCTTGGATCGTGATGTCGCCGACGTCCGTCTTGGCCGTGACCGACCGCTGGGCGCGATCGTCCTGCACGACGCCGTTGATGTCGATCTCGCCGACGTCGGTGTCGGTGTCGGTGGCGTACGCGGCGTCCGGCAGCCGGAAGTCGACGTCGCCGACGTCGGTGAGCGCCTCGAGGCGGTCCGGCGCGGTGGTCAGGCCGAGGTCGACGTCACCCACGTCGGTCTTGACGCGCACGTCGCTCGACGCGAGGGCCGTGCTCGTGACGTTGCCGACGTCGGTCCTGACCTGGACCGCGACGCCTGACGGGACCTCGATGCGGTAGTCGGTCGTGCAGTCGAGCAGGAAGAGGCCGCCGCAGTCGCTCTTGAGCGTGAGCACGCCGTCCTTGACGCTTTGCTCGACCCGCGGCTCGCTGATCAGGTACTCACTCGTCTGCTCAACCGTCACCTGCGACCCGCGAACGAGCTCCACGTCGCCGGTGTCGATGTCGAGCGCGATCGCCCGCACGCGCTCGGATACTCGCGTGGTCTCGGTCTCGGTGGTCGAGAACGCCTGGTTCGTGCCGTAGGCGATGCCGCCGAGGGCGAGTAGCCCGAGCAGCGACACGCCGATGATCAGTAGTGCCTTTTTCATGTCATGTCTCGCTTCGTCTGGGGAGTGACGAAGGTACGGGTGGCCCTGGACCGCGGACAGGCGGCAACCAGGCGTCACCGCCGGTGGGACCCCCCGGGCGCCTGGTGCGGGCAGCCCCCGAGGACGAGGTGCGAGGATCCGCGGATGGAGCAGCGACGACTCGGCGACTCGGATCTGCGGGTATCGGCCATCGCGCTCGGCTCGTGGCTCACCTACGGGGTCGGCGTCGAGCGCGAGAGCACCGAGGCCTGCACGCGCGCGGCGTTCGACGCCGGCGTCACGTTCTTCGACACCGCCAACGTGTACGGCCGCGGCGCGGCCGAGAGCGCGTGGGGCGAGATCCTCGCGGACTACCCCCGTGACTCCTACGTGCTCGCCACCAAGGTCTTCTTCCCGATGTCGGCGCGCGACCGCGGCCTCTCGCGCGGGCAGATCCTCAAGCAGATCGACGCCTCGCTCGAGCGCCTGCGGGTCGACTACGTCGACCTCTACCAGTGCCATCGCTACGACGACGACGTCGAGCTCGAGGAGACGATGGGCGCGCTGACCGAGGTGGTGGAGGCCGGCAAGGCGCGCTACATCGGCTTCAGCGAGTGGCCGGCGGACGGGATCCAGGCGGCCCTCGATCTGTCCGGCGTGGCGAAGTTCGTGTCCAGCCAGCCGCAGTACTCGGCGCTGTGGCGCGGGCCCGAGGCCGAGGTGATCCCGCTGTGCGAGCGCAACGGCATCTCGCAGGTGGTGTGGTCGCCGCTCGCCCAGGGCGTGCTGACCGGCAAGTACCGGCCCGGCGAGGCGCCCCCGGCCGACTCGCGCGCGAAGAACAGCAAGATGAACCGCTTCATCAAGCAGTGGCTGACCGACGACATCCTCGAGGCCGTCGACCGGTTGCGGCCGGTCGCCGAGGGCGCAGGGCTGACGATGTCGCAGCTCGCGCTGGCCTGGGTCCTGCGCCAGCCCAACGTGGCCTCGGCGATCGTGGGCGCCACGCGGCCCGAGCAGGTGAGCGAGAACGTCGCGGCGGCGGGCGTGACGCTCTCCGACGACACGCTGCGCGCGATCGACGACGCGCTCAGAACAGTGGTGGCGTAGTCAGCAGCGGCTCGATCCGCCAGCCGCCGGGCGCGGGCACCGCGTGCCAGAGCTCGTCGAACCCCTCCTCCGGCGCAGGCCGCACGAAGCGCCGCGCGGTGGCGGCGGCTTTCCCGGGGCCGACGTGCTCGGATCGGCCGTCTCCCTCCACCAGGTAGCCGATCACCTTGAAGCCCGCCTCCCGCGCTGCGTCGAGGTAGCGGGCGCGGTCGGCGACCGTCGGGTTCGTGTTGTCGACCACGAACGGCCGCCCCTCCTTCAG
Organism: uncultured Solirubrobacteraceae bacterium; assembly: GCA_963835525.1. GTDB lineage: Bacteria > Actinomycetota > Thermoleophilia > Solirubrobacterales > Solirubrobacteraceae > DASSUW01. The sequence continues at coordinate 460,028 of CAWIFM010000001.1, read as the reverse complement.
GCACGCTTCGATCAGCGCCGCCTCGCGGGCGCGGCTGCCCAGCACGTCGAGGCTGACGTGCTCGTGGGTGGCGGCGAAGCGGTCGCGGTAGAGCGTCGTCTTGCCGCTGCCCTGGACGCCGCAGAGGACGATGGCCTCCATACAGACCAGGAGAATCCCTGATGCGGGCTCCGGGGGCACGCGCGGAGACTGCTTGCATGCGCAATCTCCCCTTCCTCCCCCGGGTCGCGGCCGTGCTCGCGATGGTGGTCGTCGCCGGTCTCTCGGCGACCGCCGCCAACGCCTCCCAGCGGCTGACGACCTACAAGCTCCCCGCCGAGTTCGCCCTCCCGAACGACATGGCGATCGGCCCCGACGGCGCCACGTGGGTGACCGACAGCTCCCTCGGCCGGATCTGGCGCATCGGCCAGAGCGGCAGGATCCGCCACTACGAGCTCGGCCAGATGCCGGGCGCCATCACCGTCGCCCACGGCTCCCTGTGGGTCGCCGACTCGGGCGGCGACGCCGTCCACCGCGTCGAGACCGACGGCTCCTCGCAGAGCTACGCGCTCGACCAGGACTCGTTCCCGACCTCGATCGTCGAGGGCCCTGACGGCGCGCTGTGGTTCACCGAGGGCCGCGACGACGAGATCGGCCGCATCACCGCCGACGGCCAGGTCACCGAGTACCCGCTGCTCTCCACGAGCGCCTTCGCCGGCGACATCGCCGTCGGGCCCGACGGCAATCTGTGGTTCAGCGAGTCGAACACCGACAAGCTCGGCCGCATCACGACCGGCGGCGTCGTCACCGAGTTCGACGTCCCGGGCGAGAACGGCATGCCGGGCGCCATCGTGGCCGGCCCCGACGGCGCGCTCTACGTCGCCGAGCGCAACGACAACGTCATCTCGCGCGTGACGACCGCCGGCGAGTTCACCGACGAATACGCGCTCCCGCGCGAGAACACCGACCCGCTCGGAATGACAGTGGGCGTCGACGGCGCCCTCTACATCTCCGAGTTCATGGGCGGCGTCGTGTCGCGCATGACGTTCGACGGCACGTTCACCAAGGCCCACCGCATCCCCGGCGGCTTCAACGACCGCGTCATCTCGGCTCCCGACGGCGCCCTCTGGGTCATCCAGGGCAGCCGCAACAAGATCTCGCGGCTCGACGTCGGCCTCGACTACCCGGTCACCGCCCAGAGCACGACGTTCGAGGCCCGCGCCGGCAGGACCGTCAACGCCACGGTGGCGACGTTCACCGACGGCGATCCGAACGCCCGGCCGGGCGACTACGAGGCGCTCATCAGCTGGGGCGACGGCGACCGCTCATCCGGCACCGTCCAGCGGCGAGCCGACGGCTCCTTCGCCGTCAAGGGCAAGCACACGTACGCGAAGCAGGGCTCGCGCAAGGTCGTCGTCCGCATCACCGACGGCGTCGGCCGGAGCCTCGACGCGAAGGTGACGAGCTGGGCGATCGTCCTCCGCTGAGCCGCGGCCACCACGCCGGGACGGCGCGCCGGTACTCCTCGTACCGCGCGCCGTACCGGTCGGCCAGCGTCGGCTCCTCGTAGAGCTTCACGAACGCCGCCATGAACGCCCACATCAGCGCTCCGTAGGCGAGCAGGACCGACTGCCCGAGCAGCAGCGCCTGCCCCACGATCGCCGTGGTGACCGCGATGTACATCACGTTCCGCACGTAGCGGTAGAGCCCGCCCACGACCAGGTGCTCGGTCGGCGCCACCGGCGCCGGGGTGCCGAGCCCCTCGCTCACGAAGCGCGCGAAGGCGTGCACGAGCACCGCCGCGGCCGCCGCGGTGAGCACGCCGCCGAGCACGCGCAGCGGGAGCCACCACTCCTCCCCGGTCTCCCACCCGGTCAGCAGGTACGGCATCAGGCCCGCGACGATGCCGGGCGCGAGCGCGAAGAACAGCGCGCTCCCGGCCGCGGCCGACGGCTTCCTCACTCCCCGATGTCCTCGTCCCAGACTTCCGGGTGCTGCTCGATGAACGAGCCGAGCAGGTCGGCGCACTCGGACGAGTCGAGGTCGATCACCTCGACGCCGGCCTCGCGCAGCCACTCGACGCCGCCCTGGAACGTCCGCGACTCCCCCACCACCACCGTCCCGATCCCGAACTGCCGGATCAGGCCCGAGCAGTACCAGCACGGGGCCAGCGTGGTGACCATGGTCGTGTCGCGGTAGGAGCGGCGGCGCCCCGCGTTGCGGAACGCCTCCGTCTCACCGTGCGCCGACGGGTCGTCGCGCTGCACGCGCTGGTTGTGGCCGCGGCCGAGCAGCTCGCCAGAGGCGTCGAACAGCGCGCCCCCGATCGGGACCCCGCCCTCCTCGAAGCCGGCCCTCGCCTCGGCGAGGGCCACTTCGAGCATCTCCTCGTGCGTCACCGCTGCAACCGCTTGCGGTTCTGCGCGACGCCGAGGTCGATCATGCTGGGCTCGATCCTCGACTCGACCGGCGCGCCCACGACGGTCCACGTGTTCGGCTCGCGCACGCGCACCTTCACGCCCGCCTTGTCCGCGGCCGCCCGCACGTGCCAGTACGCGTCCCCGGCGCGGTCCAGCGTGCGGTTGTAGTCGTGGCGCGCGATCGCGTCCTGCGCGTCCCGCAGCGCGCGGTCGGCAGCCTCGAGGTCCCGCTCGGCCTTGCGGCGGTCACGGTCGCGCACCACGTCGGCCGCGATCCGGTTGGCGATCATCATGTAGCCGGCGGCGTGCTGGCGCGCCGAGTTGTCGCGGTCGAACTGGCTGAAGTCCCAGTTCACGTCGATGTAGCTCATCATCGAGTTGGACTCGTCGCCGAGCCACGTGAAGAAGAAGTCACCCGTCGGGATGATCTCCCCCTCGACGCCGGGGTCGTAGCCGTCGTGCGGATGGTTGAGCGACGAGTGATGGCCGTACTCGTGGATCATCGTCGTCGTCAGCCCGTAGCCGGCGTCCACGATCTCGGGCGACACGAAGCTGAACACGCCGCTCTGCGTCCCGTCGAGCCAGTTGTCCGACGCGTAGCCGAGCGGCGTGAACGCCTCACCCGTGAACGCGTAGTTGACGAGCGCGGCCTCGTAGTCGGCGTCGCGGTCGAGATAGCGGTCGTGGTTGAAGACCGACCACAGGTACGAGTTCGCGTCCGGCGGGTAATGCTGGAAGTCCGCGAAGCACGAGAACGGCGGGTCGCGGAACTCGCCGTCGAAGCAGCGCTTCAGGGAGCCGCTGAACGACAGGTCCTGGTAGTCGTCGCTGAGCGGGAAGCCGGCGGGCAGCTCGCGCTCCTCGTCGAGGAACAGGTCGCGCTTGATCAGCTCGCGCGAGGCGTCCTCGCCGGCCCAGCCCTCAGCCGTGTTGGTGTCGAGGTCGACGTTCCGCGGCAGCCGGTCGGCGTTGAAGTACGGCGGGTAGATCGGCGAGGCCGTGAACAGCATGTCGGTCCCGACGAAGCGGATCACCTTGCCGAGGTCGCCCGGCAGCGCGGACCGCGGCCGGTAGCTGCCGTACTCCCACGAGACCGGGATGCGGTAGTCGGCCACCGCGTCGCCGTCGAGGTCCGGGTTGGTGACGTCGAAGTTGCCGCCCCAGCTCTCGGGTCCGGCGGACAGGTCGTAGAACCAGACGCGGTTCACGCCGCGGCGCCCGAGGCCCGTCTCCTCGTCGTCGGGCGTCGTGCCGCCCCAGGCGACCATCTTGCGGGAGTCGGCGAGCAGGCCGAAGTCATGACCGGTGTCCGGGTCCGGCTCGCCGGTCTTGGAGTAGACGTGGAACTTGAAGTCACGCCGCCCGTACCAGTCGATGAAGAAGATCGTAGGGTTGCGGGTGTCGACGCCGTGCGGCGCCGTGTCGATCAGGCGCTTCTCGACCGACGGCCCGTCGATCCAGCGGTTGCTGGTCACGTCGAGGACGCCGGCCTGCTCGTTGTACGCCTGCTGGAACTCGGTCAGCGGCTTGGACACGCCGGCGGACGACAAGTAGGAGAAGAATCCGTCCTCCCACGAGCGGGACGCGTAGTACGGGCGGTAGTCGTAGGAGTAGTCGAGGCCGAGCTTCTCGGTGATCCCGTAGTAGCCGCGCGAGATCACCACCGGCTCGTACCGCGAGAGCAGCCCTCTGCGGACGTCGCCCCACGGCGCCTCGTCCTCCTCGATGCCGACGAACACGACGTTGACCGTCACGCGCTCCTTCAAGCGCGTCAGGCCGCCGGGCTCGAGTCCGTCCCCGTCGGCGGCCGCGACCGCCGGCACGGTGAGCATCGCTGCTACGGCCATCGTGGCCACGAGCGCCGCCTTGCGCGTCCCCAGCATGTCCCCCTCCTTCTATCGCCTTGGCGCGATCCTACGCGCTACGAACAGGTGACGCGGCGCTAGCCTGGAGGGCCCCGTGCCCACCGTCGAAGGTCTCCAGTTCGGCTACGCGCTCCACGAGCTCCCGCCGGGCCGCCTCCCCTTGCGCCGCTGGCGCTGGGAGCTCTGGCACGGCACGACGCTGGTGGCGGCGGGCTGGCGGCTGAGCCGCCCACAGGCGGGCCGCGCGCTGCGCCACAACGCGGCGGAGTTCGGGCACGGGCTGTTCGGGCTCCCGGCGCCCCCGCGCGACCAGGTCGCCGCCGGCGGCGACCTGCTGCCCGGCCGCTCCGAGCGGCTCGCGATCGGGCCGATCACCTGCCTGCTCGTGCCGCGCGCGCTGCTCGCCGACGCCTGACGGCGAGCAGCTCGGCCGGCTCCGCGCCCCGGTTGTGGAGCGCCCGCACGGGCAGGCCGGCGAGGCTGAGCAGCGACCCGCGGCCGAACCGCTCGCCGCCGAGCTCGATCTCGCCGCGCACGACGAGGACCAGCGCATCGCGCCAGTCCGCCTCGTCGTACTCGAGCGTGCCGCCCGGCGGCACGGAGACGATCCGGCGCTCGAAGCGCATCAGAGCTTCGGGGGCAGGCCGAACGCCGGGAAGACCGGGTAGGTGAAGCTCGTGATGTCGGCGATCTCGCCCTCCTCGATGCGCAGCACGTCGAGCGCGAGCGCGCGGTACTCGCTCTCGCCGGGCCGCTTGAGGTAGCAGGCAACCGCGGGCTGGAGGTTCGCCGAAGTCACCCGGCAGCGGAACTCGCCGAACTCCGCCGTGCCCATCCCGCCCTCGAGCCAGGACGCCACGATCGCGTCGCGCCCGCGCCACAGGCCGGGCTCCGGCGGCATCGACCACGTCGAGTCCTCGCGCATGAGCGCGGCGATGGCGTGCGCGTCGGCGCGGTCGCTGGCCTCGACGTAGCGATCCAGCAGCTCGCGCTCGGCCTCGGTGGGATCGGCGCCGGCCGCCCACTCGGCGCGCCGCTCGGGCAGGTGCTCCTTGAGGCCGGCGCGCGCCCGCTGGAGCGCGCTGTTGACCGCCGCCACGCTGGTCTCGAGCAGCGCCGCGGTGTCCTTGGCGGGCCAGTCGAGCACGTCGCGCAGGATCAGCACCGCCCGTGTCTTCGGCGGCAGGTGCTGGATCGCCACCATGAACGCCAGCTCGATCGTCTCCTTCGCGACGACCTGCGCGTCGGGCTCGGCCTCGGGCTCGGCGATCCCCTCGAGCAGCTCGTCGGGATACGGCTGCAGCCACGGGACCTCGCCGCCGCGCGGCTTGCGCGGGCTCCGCTGCAGCGCGTCCAGGCAGGCGTTGGTGGCGATCCGGTACAGCCAGGCCCGCGGGGTCGAGCGCCCCTGGAAGGTCTCGCGCCGCCGCCAGGCGCGCAGGAACGTCTCCTGGACCAGGTCCTCGGACTCCTCGAGCGAGCCCAGCATCCGGTAGCAGTGGAGCTGGAGCTCGCGCCGGTGGCGGGTGGCGAGCGCCTCGAAGGCGGTCCGGTCGTCGAGCTCGATGGAGGTCATGGTCGTATGACGGTCGCGCTGCCCGTAAATCATCACAAGGCGGCGTCAAGGGGACGGTAAGCGGGCGCCAACCGCCGCCGGGGAGTCTGCGCAGCATGAAGCCGTCCCCCGCGCCGAATCCCCTCGCGAACCGCGCCCGCGCCGTCCTGAACCCCAGCACCCGGCCCCAGCCGCCGCGCACGATGCGCTCGACCGTCCTGATGTCGCTCCTGCTGGCTCCGGAAGGCGGAGTGTCCGCCCACCGCCACGGCCAGGGCGCGTCACGAACGCGGATCTCCTGATGAGCGACGTCACGGACGACACCCCCCGGATCCGCGCGCTGATCACCGACGACGACCCGCTCGTCCGGCGCCTGATCCGCGACACCCTGCAGGCCGACAACATGACCGTCATCGCCGAGGCCACGACGGGCCGCGAGGCGGTCGAGCTGGCGCTCTTCTACCGGCCCGACGTGGTCGTGATGGACTACATGATGCCCGAGATGGACGGCATCGAGGCCACGCGGCGGATCCACGAGCAGGATCAGGAGATCCGCGTCGTGCTCCTCACCGGCTCGGCCGACGACGCGCTCGGGCTGCGCGGCCTGCGGGCCGGCGCCGCGGGCTACCTGTCCAAGGACATGGAGCTGACCTCGCTTCCGCGCGCGCTGCGCGGCTCGCTCGACGGCGAGGCCGCCATCTCGCGCCGGCTGGCCATGCAGCTCGTCCAGCACTACCGCTCGGCGCCGACCGGCGGCATGGGCCTGCGGCCCGTCCGCTCGCCGCTGACCGACCGCGAGTGGGAGGTCCTCGACCTGCTGTCCGGCGGCGCCTCGAACGAGGACATCGCGCGCCTGCTCGTCCTGTCGAGCGAGACGGTGCGCTCGCACCTGAAGAACCTCTACCGCAAGCTCGGCGTCCGCTCGCGCGAGGATGCCGTCGAGGCCGCCGGGCGCATGCGCGAGCTGGTCTAGCCCGGGCTCAGGCGATGCCCGCGTCGTGCGCCAGCAGGGCGATCTGAACGCGGTTGCCGGCCTCGAGCTTGGTCAGCAGCCGTGAGACGTGCGCCTTGACCGTCGCGACGCTCATGTACAGCTCGGCCGCGATGTCGGCGTTCGACTTGCCCTGGCCGATCGCGACCGCGACCTCGCGCTCTCGGTCGGTCAGGCGGTCCAACAGCTCGCGCGCGCGCTCGCGCCGGGCGCCGAGCCCGTCGTCGGCCACGTGCTCGATCAGGCGCCGCGTGACGGTCGGCGAGAGCATCGCCTCGCCCGCCGCGACGAGCCGGATCGCGCGCATGATCTCGGGCGGCGGCGTGTCCTTGAGCAGGAACCCCGCAGCGCCGGCGCGCAGGGCGCGCAGCACGTGGTCGTCGGCGTCGAAAGTGGTGAGCACGATGACGTGCGGCGCCTTCTCGCGCGCCCGGAGGCGCTCGGTGGCGGCCAGGCCGTCCATGCCCGGCATGCGGATGTCCATCAGCACCACGTCGGGCCCGAAGGCGTCGACCGCGGAGGCGACCTCCGACCCGTCGGACGCCTCTGCGACCACGCGGATGTCGTCGGTCCCCGCCAGCATCATCGACAGGCCGGCGCGCACGAGCGCGTCGTCGTCGACGATCAGGACGCGGATCACGGCGGCCATGGCAGCCACGCCCACAGCCGGTAGTCGCCCGAGGGCGTGCGCCCGTGCTCGAGCCGCCCGCCGGCCAGGCTCGCCCGCTCGGCGAGGCCGATGATCCCGGTCCCGGTGCCGGGGATCTCGCTCGCGGCCGCGACCCCGACCGGCAGCCGGTTGCGGATCTCGATCGTCAGCCCGGTGCCGGCGGTGCCCGCGACCGTGACCTCGACCGCCGCCCCGCGCGCGTGCTTGCGCGCGTTGGTCAGGCCCTCCTGCACGATCCGGTACGCGCTGCGCCCGGTCGCCGCCGGGACGGCCGCGGGGTCCGGCAGCTCGCACTCGAAGCGCACCTGCATGCCGGCCTCCCGCGACTCCTCGATCAGGCCGGGCAGGTCGGCCAGCGTCGGCTGCGGCGGCTCGGGGTCGCCGTCGCCCGCCTCGGCGCGCAGCACGCCGATCACGGTGCGCAGATCCTCCAGCGCTTCGTGGGCGCTGGCGCGGATCACGCCGGCCGCTCTGGCGACCTCCTCCGGCGACGCGTCGGGATGGAACTCGAGCGCGCCCGCGTGCAGGCTCAGCAGCGAGATGCGGTGCGCGAGCACGTCGTGCATCTCGCGCGCGATCCGCGCCCGCTCGTGCTGGCGCGCCTGCTCCACCCGCAGCTGCTGCTCGGCCTCGGCCCGCTCGGCGCGGTCGCGCAGCGAGAGCACGAGCTGGCGCCGCGCGCGCACGAACATGCCCCACGCGATGACGCCGGCGGTGGCCAGCACGCCGATCACGAAGTTCACCCAGTAGGGCGCGTCGTCGTCCGGGTGGATCGCCAGGAAGATCGGGGTGATGGCGAGCGAGACGCCGCCGATCGCGATCGCGATCGCCGCGCGGCGGTGCACGGCGACCGTGAACAACGCGATGGCGCCGGCGATCGATGCCGAGGTGGCGAACGTGTTCATCGCCAGCACGAAGAACGCGATCCCGACCGGCCAGCGGCGCCGCCACCAGATCGCAAGCGAGGCGAGCGCACCGCCCACGAGGTCGTAGAACTGGAGCTCGTCGCTCATCCGGTCCATCGCCTCGGCGAAGACGAGGAAGCCGCCGACGACGGCGATCAGGAAGCACGCGAGGTCGACGACCCAGTCGCGCGTCGACCGCTTGCGCGGATCGCGCTCGGGATCGGGCACGAGGACGCCGGGCAGCAGCCGTGGATGCTCGAGCTCCATCGCGGGACAGCGTAGGGCCGCGGCGGCGGCGCGCACACCGACCGAAGTCGTAACGGGCATCGACCAAGGTCGGTACGGACTCACCCTAGGGTGGATGGACCGCCCGGCCATTTGTGACGACCCTGGAGACCATGATCGCCGTTGAGCATCTCAGCAAGCGCTACGGCCGCCAGTTGGCGGTCGATGACATCTCGTTCTCCTGCGAACCGGGCACCGTGACCGGCTTCCTCGGCCCCAACGGGGCCGGCAAGTCGACCACGCTGCGGATGATCTGCGGGCTCACGAACCCGAACGCCGGCAGCGCCAGCGTCCTGGGCACGAGCTACCGCAGCCTGCCGAACCCGGGCCGCGAGGTCGGCGTCCTCCTCGACGCCTCGGCCCAGCACTCCGGCCGCAGCGGCCGCGAGGCGCTCACCCTGACCGCCAAGGTGCTCGGCGTCGAGCGCCCACGCGTCGACGAGCTGATGGAGTACGTCGGGCTGTCGAAGACGGCGGGGAAGAAGCGCGTCGGCACCTACTCGCTCGGCATGCGCCAGCGGCTCGGGATCGCCCAGGCGCTGGTCGGCGACCCGCGCGTGCTGATCCTCGACGAGCCGGCCAACGGCCTCGATCCCGAGGGCATCGCCTGGATGCGCCGGCTGCTGCGCGACTTCGCCGACCGCGCGGGCACCGTGCTGCTCTCGTCGCACCTGCTGCGCGAGGTGGAGGCGGTGGCCGACCAGCTCGTCGTCATCGGCAACGGGAAGATCGTCGCCCAGGGGAGCAAGCAGGAGCTGCTCGCCGCCACCGGCGTCGTCGTGCGCGGGCTCGACCCGGTCGCCCTGCACGAGGCGCTGGCCGAGGCGGGCCTGACCGCCACCCCCGGCTCCGACGGCGCGCTGCTCGTCGAGGCCGAGGCGGAGGCCGTGGGCCGCGCCGCCGCCGCGGCCGGCGTCGTCCTGCTCGAGCTGCGCCCCGCCGACACCGGCGGCCTCGAGGAGCTCTTCCTGTCCCTGACCTCCAGCGGCCGCGAGGAGGCCCTGATCTCATGAGCACCGCCGTCATCGCCCGCCCGGGCATCCCCCGCCTCGCGGCCGTCGAGCTTCGCAAGTCGGCCGACACGCGCGCCGGCTTCTGGCTGCTGATCGTCATCGTCCTGCTGGCCGCCGCGCTCGTCACCCTGTCGCTCGTGTTCGGCGAGGAGGCCGATCACAACCTGTCGACGCTCGTCTCGGACTCGGTCCAGGTCATCTCCATCGTCCTGCCCGTGCTCGGCATCCTGCTCGTGACCAGCGAGTGGTCGCAGCGGACCGGGCTCTCCACCTTCGCGCTCGTGCCCCAGCGCGAGCGGATCGTCGTCGCCAAGACGATCGGGGCCACGATCCTGACCCTGTGCGCCGTGGCCGCGTGCCTCGTGATCGCCGCCCTCGGCACCGCGATCGCGGGCGGGAGCTGGGACCTCGGGCTCGGCGAGCTCGGCCGCTTCACGCTGTTCGAGCTGATCACGGTGCTCGGCGGGGTCGCCTTCGGCCTGGCCTTCATGAACTCGGCGCTGGCCATCGTCATGTACTTCGTGATCCCGATCGGCTGGTCGATCCTCGGCGAGACCATCCACGCGCTCGACAAGCCCGCCGACTGGCTCGACCTCGGCCGGCCGATGGCCACGCTCGCGGACAGCACGGCGACCATGAGCGGCACCGACTGGGCGCAGCTCGCCACGGCGAGCGCCGTCTGGGTCGGCCTGGTGTTGGCGATCGGACTGGTCCGGCTCCATCGCACAGAGCTCAAGTAGGATCGCGCATGTACCCGAGGGGGAGGGGTCCATGCCCGGTCCGCGCGCCGTCGCCGTTCTCGCAGTCCTGCTCGCCGCCGTCCTGGCCGCTCCGGCCTGGGCCGGCGGCGACGCCCGTCACAGCCTGCGGGCGCCCGTCACGGGCGAGAATTTCTACTTCGTCATGGCCGACCGCTTCGAGAACGGCCTGCCGGGCAACGACACCGGGCACATCGCGGGCAGCCGGCTCGAGCACGGCTTCGACCCCACCGCGACCGGCTTCTACCAAGGCGGCGACCTCAAGGGCCTGCTCGACCGGATCGACTACATCAAGGGGCTCGGCACGACGGCGATCTGGCTGACGCCGAGCTTCAAGAACAAGGCCGTCCAGCTCGAGGACGGGCCGTCGGCCGGCTACCACGGCTACTGGATCACGGACTTCACGCAGATCGACCCGCATCTCGGGACCAACGCCGATCTGCGCGCGCTGGTCGACGCCGCGCACGCGCGCGGGATGAAGGTCTTCTTCGACATCATCACCAACCACACCGCCGACGTCATCGACTACGTCGACCACAAGCGGCCGGCGTACGTGTCGAAGGACGTGTCGCCCTACCGCACCGCGTCGGGCCGGGTGTTCGACGATCGCGACTACGCCGGCGGCAGCAGCTTCCCCTCGCTCGACCCGGCCACGAGCTTCCCGTTCGTCCCGTTCGTGCCGGCCGGCCAGCCGCCCAAGGTCCCCTCCTGGCTGAACGACCTCACGCTCTACCACAACCGAGGCAACACGACGTTCGTCGGCGAGAACTCGTACTACGGCGACTTCTTCGGGCTCGACGACCTGTTCACCGAGCACCCGCGCGTGGTGCGGGGCATGGTCGACATCTACAAGACGTGGATCAAGGACATGGCGATCGACGGCTTCCGGATCGACACCATGAAGCACGTCAACGACGAGTTCTGGCAGGCCTTCGCGCCCGAGGTCCTGGAGTACGCGCGCCGCCAGGGCAAGCGCGAGTTCTTCATGTTCGGCGAGGTGTTCGACACCACGAAGTCGTTCACGTCGCACTTCACGACGCACGACGACGTGCAGGCGGTGATCGACTTCCCGTTCCAGGCCGCCGCCGAGAACTTCGCCGCACGGTCGACCGCCGCCAACGACCTGCGCGACTTCTTCGCCGGCGACGACTGGTACACCGACGCCGACTCCAACGTCTACCAGCTGCCCACGTTCCTCGGGAACCACGACATGGGGCGCTTCGGCTTCTTCGTGACGCGGGCGAACTCGGGGGCGACCGACTCCGAGCTGGTGGCGCGCGACCGCCTGGCGCACGAGCTGATGTATCTCTCGCGCGGCAACCCGGTCGTCTACTACGGCGACGAGCAGGGCTTCACGGGGAGCGGCGGCGACCAGGTCGCCCGCCAGACGATGTTCGCGAGCGTGACGCCCGCCTACCTCGACGACGACCTGCTCGGCACCGACAGCACGCACGCAGTCGACAACTTCAACACCGCGCATCCGCTGTACCGCGCGATCGGTGACCTCGCACGGCTCACGCAGCGCCATCACGCCCTGCGTGACGGCGCCCAGATCCACCGCTTCGGGTCGTCATCCGTCTACGCGTTCTCGCGGCTCGACCGCGGCCATCCGCACGAGTACGTGGTGGCCTTGAACAACTCCGAGAGCTCGCAGACCGCCGCCGTCCCGACCTACATGTCGCGCGGCTGGTTCGATCGCGTATACGGCTCGGGCTCCGGCTCGCTGAGGTCCGACTCGGCCGGCAGGCTCAGCCTGACCGTGCCGGCGCTGTCGGCCGTGGTCTACCGCGCCGAGGATCACGTGCCGCGCAGCAAGAAGGCGCCCGACATCTCGGTGCGGGTGCCGTCATCGGGTCGCGACCGCGTCGAGATCGCCGCCGACGTCGACGGCAAGTCGTTCTACGAGGTCACGTTCCTCGCGCGCGGCAAGCACGGCTGGAGCTCGATCGGCACCGACGACAACGCGCCCTACCGGGTGTTCCACGACGTCGCCGACGAGAAGCCGGGGGAGCGGATCGAGTACAAGGCCGTCGTCCTCGACAACGCCGGCCACGAGCGCACGAGCCGCGACCGGTCGCTGACCGTCGCCCCGCCCGCCATCGCGCTCGAGGCGCCGACCGACAACGGCCGCGTGCGCGGGACCGTGGAGGTCCGCGCGGTCGCCACGCCCGAGCACGCGCACTACGTGGTGACGATCCAGCGGTCGGTCGACGGCGCGCCGTTCACGAACGTCGGAACCGACAGCTCGTCGCCGGTCTACACGGCGTTCGACGACACGTCGGCGCTGGCGGACGGAGCACGGGTGACCTACCGCGCCGTGCTGACCTACGCGCCCGGGAAGACCGTCACGAGCGCCCCGCGCACGGTCACCATCATCCAGGCGCGGGTCACGACCGCGGTCATCCATTACAACCGGACGGACGGCGACTATCCCGCTTGGGGGCTGCACCTGTTCGGCGACGGCCTCGCACCGGGCGAGGGGACGGCCGCGTGGGAGAACCCGACCCCGTTCGAGGGCACCGACGCCTACGGCGCCTTGCACCGGATCACGATCGCGGACGACACCAAGCGCGTGGGCTTCATCGTCCACCGCAGGCCGCCGGGCGACCCGAACGTCAAGGACACGGACCCCGATCGGTTCTTCGTCCCGCTCGCCACGCCGGAGATCTGGCTGAGACAGGGCGACGGGCGGATCTTCAGCTGCGCGGCGGCGAACGACACCTGCGTCGTGCCATCGGCGTAGCGGGTAACAGGCATGCATGGCCACGCAAGTCACCGAACGCGAAGCCCGCCAGGTCGCCGAGGAAGCCCGTGAGGGCGAGTGGAAGCTGCCGAGCTTCGGCAGGGACCTCTTCCTCGGCCGCCTGCGGCTTGACCTGATCCATCCCCAGCCGAAGCTCGACGCCGAGGCGGTCGAGCGCGGCGAGCGGTTCCTCGAGCGCCTGCGGGCGTTCCTGGTCGAGCACGTCGACCCGCTGGCGATCGAGCGCGACGCACGCATTCCAGACGCCGTGATCGACGGGCTCAAGGAGCTCGGCGCGCTCGGCATGAAGGTGCCCGAGAAGTACGGCGGGCTCGGGCTCTCGCAGGTCTACTACAACCGCGCGCTGGCGCTGGCGGGCTCGATGCACGCCTCGCTGTCGACGCTGCTGTCGGCGCACCAGTCGATCGGCGTCGCCGAGCCGCTGCTGCTGTTCGGCACCGAGGAGCAGAAGCAGCGCTGGCTGCCGCTCGTCGCCCGCGACCACATCTCGGCCTTCCTGCTCACCGAGCCCGACGTGGGCTCCGACCCGGCGCGGCTGGGCACGACCGCCGAGCCGGTCGACGGCGGCTACCGGCTCAACGGGGTGAAGCTGTGGGCGACCAACGGCGCCATCGCCGACATCGTCGTGGTCATGGCCAAGGTGCCGGAGAAGGGCATCACCGCGTTCGTCCTGCCCTACGACACGGACGGCGTGACCGTCGAGCACCGCAACGCCTTCATGGGCCTGCGCGGGATCGAGAACTCGGTCACCCGGCTCGAGGACGTCTTCGTCCCGAGCGAGAACGTCATCGCGGGCGAGGGCAAGGGGCTGAAGGTGGCCCTCACCACGTTGAACACGGGCCGCCTGGCACTGCCCGCCATCTGCGTCGGCACGTCCAAGTGGGCGACCAAGGTGGCGCGCGAGTGGGCGTCGGAGCGGGTCCAGTGGGGCCAGCCGGTCGGCAGGCACGACGCCGTGGCGCAGAAGGTCGCCTTCATCGCCGCCAGCGCGTTCGGGCTCGAGGCGATGCTCGACGTCGCCTCGCGGATGGCCGACGACAAGCGCAACGACGTCCGGATCGAGGCGGCCATCGCCAAGCTCTACGCGTCCGAGCTGGGCTGGCAGGTGGTGGACGAGCTGATGCAGGTGCGGGGCGGCCGCGGCTACGAGACCGCCGAGTCGCTGAAGGCGCGCGGCGAGCGTCCGGTGCCGGTCGAGCAGGCGATGCGCGACATGCGCATCAACCGCGTCTTCGAGGGCTCGACCGAGATCATGCACCTGCTGATCGCGCGCGAGGCGGTCGACCAGCATCTGCAGGTGGCGGGCGAGCTGCTGGAGGGCGACAGCGACCTGAAGGCCAAGGCCCGCTCGGCGGTCCAGGCCGGCGCCTTCTACGCGCGCTGGCTGCCCAAGCTGGCAGTCGGCGAGGGCGTCAAGCCGAACGCCTTCGAGGAGCTCGGCGAGCTGGCCGGGCACCTGCGCTTCGCCGAGCGCTCGTCCCGCAGGCTCGCACGCTCGACCTTCTACGCGATGGGCCGATGGCAGGCGAAGCTCGAGAAGCGCCAGGCCGTGCTCGGCCGCATCGTCGACATCGGAGCCGAGCTGTTCGCGATCTCCGCCGCCGTGGTCTACGCGGACACGCTGCGGCGCGAGCGACCCGCCCGCTCCGCCGAGGCGACCGAGCTGGCCGACCTGTTCTGCCGCCAGGCGCGGCGGCGCGTCGAGGCGCTGTTCGGCAGCCTGTTCGACAACGACGACACCGACGCCTACGAGCTCGCGCAGGGCGTGCTCGGCGGGCGCTTCACCTGGATCGAGGAAGGGATCGTCGACCCGGCGGGCTAGCAGCGGGGGTAGACGCCGGCCGGCGCGAACTCCATCCGGTTGCTCCGGGCCAGCAGCCGGATCGGGTTCGGATCAGTGCTCGCGTTGAGCAGGGACGTGCCCTCGAACGAGAAGCGGCCGAGGTAGAGGCCCGGGCGCGGCCGGCGCATCGTGAAGCGCGCGCGCTTGGGCCCGAACCGCCCGCGATAGGTGGCGACCTTGCGCAGCTTGCAGGTGTTGGCGCGGAACAGCGTGACGCGCACGGCGCCTCCGGCCGCCGCCTCGGGGAACTCGGCCGTGAAGGTGAAGCGCGGGCGCTTCTTGCGCAGTCGGGTGATCTGGCCGAGCTTGCGGCGGAAGTCGCTGCGCACCTCGACGTTGAGCGGCGCCGACCACGGCGTCCCGAAGAGGACGGTCTCGAAGTTCTCGTCGAGACCCTCGGCGGTGCCCCGCGCGACGCAGGCCCACGTGCCGGGACGCGTGAAAGCGTCCTCGCGGAGGGTCCACCACGGGCCTACGACGTCGCCGCCCAGCGTGCACGTGATCTCGGCCTGGCCGCCGGGCGGCGGGGCGGCCTGCACGCCGACGAACGGATTGCCCTTGAGCGGCTTCGTGCGGTAGATCAGCGGCACGCCGGCCAGTGACGGCGCGACCGGAGCATCGACGGAGAACGCTCCGGTGTTGGAATCCCCCGCCGTCAGGCAGTCGCCCGTGGTGGCGACCGAGACCTTCACGGTGTACGTGCCGCTGCCCTCGAACTGGAGCTCGGGCCCGGCCGGCTTGATGTCGCCCGCGGTCCCGTTCTGGCCGACGCAGTAGGGCGCCTCGTTGCCCGGCTGGGTCGGGGTACCGTCGGGCACGCCGGCGATCGCGAGCGCCACGCGCTGGAAGCCCGACGCCTGCAGCCGGTACCCGATCTCGTAGCCGCCGAGAAAGTTGAACGAGGGCGCCGACGCGAGCGGCATCCACTGGCCCGTCTCCTCATGCGTGTCCCATCGCTGCGTGCGCACGAACAGCTCGGGCGCGGCCACGGCGGGCGCGGCGACGACGAGACTCGCGACGACCCCGGCCACCGTGCCGAGGACGCGTCTCACGCGATCGCTGCCCTCAGCCCGTCGAGATCCTGCGCCCCGAAGACGACGCGGTTCTGCGTCGCGACGTAGACGAGGTCCAGGTCGACGCCCGCCCTGGCGATCTTGCGGGTCAGGTCCGCGAGCACGCCGGGGCGGTCCTCGACGTCGACCACCACGACCTCGCGCTCGCGCGTGACCCCGACGTGCGAGATGGCAAGCGAGTGGCGCGCGGCCTCGGCGTGCTTGACGAGGATGTGCAGCTCGGTCCGGTCGCCCTTCCCGATGCACGTCGCGGCGGCGATGTTCACGCCGGCGTCGCTGATCGCGGCCGCCACCTCCGCGAGCGCTCCCGGGCTGTTCTCGATGTCGATGACGAGGTCGACTGCCATGCGCTAGCCCGGCGTCTTGGCCGGCCAGCCATGAGCCTCGCACACTCTTGCCGCCACGCGCAGCACCGTCTCCGCCTCGTCGGGCTCGAGATGGCGGCTGAAGGCCTGCTCGACGAGCTCGAGGTGCACCGGCAGCGCGCGCGCGAGCGCCTTCTCCCCCTTGGCCGTGATGACCGCGAAGGTGGCGCGCCGGTCGGTCGGCGGCGTCTCGCGCTCGACCAGCCCGGCCTCTTCCATGCGAGCCACCAGCCGCGTCGCGCCGCCGCGCGAGAGGATCAGCTCGTCGGCGAGCTTCCTAGTCGGCGGCTCCACGGCCCAGGCGATCGACCAGAGCGAGGCGAGCGCCGCGCGGCTGCCGCTGTTCATCGGTGTTCGGCGCCTTCGCGTTGAGCGACCAAGTGTTCCTCGTGCTGATCGGCGTCGGGATGGCGAGCGCCGTCGCCATCGACGCCACGATCGTGCGGATGGTGCTCGTGCCGGCGGTGATGCAGGTCCTCGGCGACCGCAGCTGGTGGCTCCCCGGCTGGCTCGACCGCCTCATCCCGCAGGCGCGACTCGAGCCGGCGCGCGGTTGACCGCCTGGATCGAGGTCTAAGCCAGCAGCTGGTCGAGGAGGTCCTCGAGCTCCTGGACGTCCTCGGCCGGCGGCCGCTGGGCGTCGACGGGCTCGCCGAAGTCGGCGAACTCCATCGTCATCGTGAACGGCGCCGGGCCCTGCTCGTTGACCACCTCGAGCCGGCGGATGAGGTTCGAGCCGTCGATCCATGCGGTGGCGACGTATGGCTGGTCGCCTTCGATCTCGGCCCGGTACTTCGTGGTCGCGACGCCGAAGATCGTCTCCTCGCCGAGCTCCTCGACCGTGCTCGCGCGGCGGAGCTCGGCGAGCACCTGCGACGGGTCGTTGACCTCGAGCTCCTGGATCGAGGCGAGGCCGGCGGGCGGCGAGTCGAGGCCGGCCGCCTCGGCGTAGTCGGCGACCTGCTCGCGGGCGGTGTCGAGGTTGGCGTGGACCCAGTCGCCCTCCTCGGTCAGCTTGAGGTAGACGTCCCGGCCGGCGAAGCGGACCTCGACGTCCCGTAGGTCGTCGGCGCCCTCGAACGCGTAGCGGAGCGCGCCGCGGCGGGCACGGTAGTCGAACCCGCCGGCGGCCGTGAACGAGACCGCCGGCGAGGCAAAGCGGATGGTGATCGCGGCCGTGCCGGCCTCGGTGGTGCGGTCGACGCCGGCCGCGAGCGCGTCCTCGCCGAACGGCGAGATGACGTTCAGGGCGAGCAGCGTCGCGACGATCGTCCCGATCGGGGCGACCAGGCCGATGATCGCCTTGTACGCCGGGCTCAGCCGCTTGAAGCCCGCGACGGTCCTGGTCACGGGGCGCTCCGGATCGTGAGCCGGTCCTCGTGCGGGGCCGAGTAGCCCTCGGCGGTGACCCGTGCGATCACGGCCAGGCGACCGCGATCCTCGAGCCGCCCGCGTGCCGCGTCCTCGAGCTCGACCTCCGCCACCTCGGACGGCGGCGTGCAGTCGAACTCGGCCTCGCCGGCGCTCACGCGGCGCTCGCCGCGCTGCTCGAACAGCTCGAGCGTGCCGGTGACGCGAGCGCCGTCGCAGTCGAGCAGCAGCCGGACCACGCCGTCCACGGCCCGCGCGGTGTCCGGCAGCTCGAGCGGGAATGCCGCGGCGGCCTCGCCCGAGGCCTGGTTGATCAGTTGCGAGAGCTCGAAGACGACGTTGGCGGCCTCGACGCCCTCCAGCGAGTTTTCCGGCGGCGGGTGGACCGGCTGGCCGGCGACTCCGATCACGTGGCAGACGCCGTCGCGGCCGACGGCGACGATCCTGTACCCGGGCGCGTCGGGTGCAGCCGGGAACTCCTGGTACTCCTCGACGGCGACATCGGTCACACCGACGGCGGCGTTCTCGTCCGCCTCGGCGGCGTCGACGAACTCGTCCTCGCCGGCCTGTCCCAGCAGGCAGTCGGCACCGGGCCCGCCCGTGATGCGGTCGTTCCCGTCACCTCCGAGGATGGAGTCGTCGCCGTCGCCGCCGTCGATCTCGTCATCGCCGCCGAGGCCGCAGATCAGGTCGGCCGTCGCACCGCCGACCAGGATGTCGGGCCCCGGCGTTCCCAGCACGGTGCAGTCGGCGGCGAGCACGTCGCACGGCTCGTCGGCCAGGGCCGGGTGGTACTGGGGGAAGACGCAGCTCGGGTCGGACTGCGGCGGAAGCTGCTCCGCCGGCGGAGCGACGGGCTCCTCCGGCGGCGGTTGCTGCGCGGCCGCCCGGAGCGGGGCCGGCACGGCACGCGGCGTCACGACCGGTGCCGGGTCGGTGCTCGGCGGAGCCGCTTCCCTCAGGCCCGCGGCGTCTGCCGGCTCGGCCGTCACCGCCGGCTCCGGCTCCGGCGCCGGCGGCTGGTCGACAAGTGCGGGAACCGTGTCGGCGGCCGGCGGAGCCGCGATCTCGACCTCGGCCGGAGGCTGTGCGACCTCGACCCCGGTGGCAGGGGGCGCGGCCTCCTCGTCGGGCGGCGTCGCGACCGCGACCGGCGCAGAGAGCGCGACAAGCGCCGCGCACGCGATGGCGGCACGACCTACCTGGAACCGGCGAG
This sequence comes from uncultured Solirubrobacteraceae bacterium, assembly GCA_963835525.1. Classification (GTDB taxonomy): domain Bacteria; phylum Actinomycetota; class Thermoleophilia; order Solirubrobacterales; family Solirubrobacteraceae; genus DASSUW01. Next base: position 440,955 of record CAWIFM010000001.1, on the reverse strand, counting down.
CCCGCATCCTCGTCCCTCACTGGTCGAGCGCGACTGATCGCTGTCGATCCTATGCGGGCGCTGGAACCCGTGTCCAGTGCGTCAACACCGGTACCGAAGCTGTCACGCTCCCATCATGTTCGTCACCGCGTCCGGCCGCCGCTCCGTCCGCTTCCGTCCGCTCGAGGTCCCCGACGTCTGGCCCGCCGCCGCGGTCATCGTCTCCCTCGGGCTCCTGCTCGTCGCCGGCGGCGGGCCGCTCCGCAGCGCGCTGGCGACGTTCGCGATCGGGACGGCGACCGTGATCGGGGCCCTCTGGCTGCGCGGCGCCGTCGCGCGCCACCGCGCCCGGCGGCGCGCCGAGGCGAGCCACGCCGCGCTGATCGCCGGGACCGCCTCGCGGCTGCGCACGGCGATCGGCGACCACGAGCTCGCGGTCGCGCTCGACGTCCTCACGGGAGGCCCGCTGGGGCCGCCGCGCTCGGTCGCGGCGATTGCGCGCGAGGTCGCCGCCCACACACGCTCCGCGGGCGTGCCGGTCTCCCTGGCGGTCGACGAGGACGCGACCGTCGCGGGCCTCGACGGCGCAATCCGCGCGCTCGTCCGGCGCGCGGCCGCTCAGGGCGCGGTCAGCGTCGCGGTCACCACGGGGCGCGTGGAGGTCCGCGACGAGGGCTCGGCGGCCGTCACCGGCTTCGACGGCGAGCTGGCCGGCGGGCTCGCCCGTCGCGCGGGCGCCGCCGTCCACCTGTTCGAGGGCCTGGCCGTACTCGAGCTGCCAGCGCGCCGAGCAGGCTGAAGAGCAGCAGGCCCAGCACCGCTGCGCTCACGATGTACCACGGCCACGGGCCCATGAGGTCCAGCAGCGAGCCCTCGTCCGGCTTCTCCCGCAGCCACATGTAGTTGCCGCCGGTCAGCAGGTTCGCCGCGGCCGCCGCGGCCGCGACCGCGACGGTCGCCCCGAACGCGCGCCACACCGCTCCCGGCCGCGGCACGATCCCGCGTCCGACCACGAGCACCAGCGCCGCCACCACCGCGCCCGAGTGGGTGACGAAGAACGTCCACCACAGGAGCTCCGGGAAGTCGGCCGAGCCGAGGTCGGGCGTGAGCACGGCCTGCAGCGACGCGGTCAGCCCCCAGAACCACGTCAGCTCGACCAGCAGCGGCCGCGCGGTCCACAGAGCGAGCACCGAGACGATCGTGACGACGTCGGTCAGGTGCAGCGGCAGGTTGAAGTCGGCCGACCACGTGCCGCGCGCGATGAACGACGCGTGCTCGGCGAGGTAGGTGGCGCCGATCAGCGCGGCGAGGCCGCGCGAGACCGGCACCGGCCACCGGCGCGCCGCAGGCACCGCCGCGCAGGCCGCCGCGGCGGTCGCGACCAGCGCCCCGATGTGCTCGCCGGCGAGGAGCTCCACGCCTTCAGACGAGCCCGAGCGCGAGCACCGCGGCCAGCGCGATCCCGGTGATGCCCGCGGCCGTCCCGCCCGCCGCGGCGATGGCGCCGCCGTCGACGGGCTTGATCGGGGTGAGCAGCGACGCGGCCATGATCAGGGCGGCGGTGGCGAGGCTGCGCGTGAGCGGTATGTCCGACCATGCGGTCGCGATCACCAGCGGCACGGCGATCACCGCGAGCGCGGCGGGCGCCGCCCAGTGCAGCCGCGGACTCGCCTTGTCGCCGAGCACGGGAAGCGGTGCCCAGCTCACGCCGGCCGCGGCGCCGCCAAGCCCGAAGGCCAGGGCCGGCGGCCACGTGCGCTGCTCCCCGCCGCCCGCCATGCTGCGACCGCGCAACGCGACGGCGAGCAGCAGGCACAGCCCGAGCACGCCTGCGATAGCGGCCGTTACGCCGCCGCTCGGGTCGCGGGCCAGCGGCGCCACGAACACCAGCAGGGTGGCCGCGATGGCGATCGCCGGGTGCCCGAGCACGCGGAGGAACGTGAACCGCTCGGTGGCGCGGCCGAGCGGCGCGAGCCAGCTCTCGGCCAGCGACCGCCCCGAGCCGCCGCCCAGCGTCCGGCTCAGCGTGAACGCCACGAGCAGGATGGCGACCAGGCCGACGGTCTTCGCCGGCGCCTGCTTCTGCGACGCGGCGAAGCTCCACTCCGGCGGCAGCGGCCGTGAGACGTCGAGCCCGGTGCGGTACGTCCGCGCGTCGATCGTCGGCTCCCGCTTGCGGTCGCGGAGGTCCGGATCGAGCGTGAAGGCGCGGGCGAGCGCGCCCTGCGAGGCGAGCAGGTTCGCCGGCCCCATCCCGGCCAGCACCACCCCGAGGTTGAACCAGCCGAGCGCGTAGCCCGGCTCGGCGCCGACGGCGCGCCGCAGCACCGCCACCGCCGCATCGTCGTCTCCCCGGCGGGCGAGCAGGACCCCCAGGTCGTTGGCGGCCGGGTAGGCGGTGGCGTCGGCGGCCAGCGCTGCGCGGTTGAGCCGGATCGCCTCGGCGGGCTCGCCTGCGCGCTCGGCGGCGTAGCCGGCGGTCATCAGCAGCGCCGGGTTCTCCGGGTCGACTTCGAGCGCGCGGCGGGCCAGGACGTAGCCGCTCTCCGGTCGCCCGCGCGCGATGTCCACGACCGCGGCATTGTTCTCGAGCTGCTCGACATGGAACGTCTCGCCGCTGTCCTCGAGCTCGGGCACGCGCTCGCGGGCAGCCGCGTAGGCCTCCGCGGCCGCCGGGAGCTCGTTGGCCTCCCGGGCGGCCTCGGCGAGCTGCACGCGCGCGTGGTATGAGGTCGCGACGAGCCCCGGGGGCGGGATGCCGAAGTCCTCGCGCGTTTCCACGGCAGCCGCACGTGACGCGACGTCGTCGGCCTGGCCGAGCGCCGCGAGGGCCTCCTCGTGCCGGCCGGCCTTCCGCAGCGCGGCGCCGCGGTCGAGCATCGCGCGCGTCTCGAGCGCGACGTCTGGCACGCGTCCTTCGCGCGCTCGCCTCGCGGCAACGCCGAAGTGACGCACGGCGTCGTCGTAGCGACCGCGCAAGAACTCGATCTCGGCGAGCCGCAGCACCGGCAGCGCGGCGAGCGGCGCGCGCTCCGCCCACTCGCGCGCGGCCCGCTCGGCGCGGCCGAGATCTCCCGCCCACCGCCAGAGGTTCTGGCGTTCGTCATCGAGACCCGTCAGCGGCGTGGTACCTCCGCCGCCGGCGGACTGCCCATCCACGATCGCGCGCGCCTCGGCACGGGGCCGCTCGCCCAGCTCGAGCCGCGCGATGCCGGCCACGTAGAGCGCGGCGAGGTCGGCTTCGCAAGACCGCGAGTGGCCCGGGAGCGCCTTGAACCTCGCCGGGATCCCGGCGAGCGCCTCCGCCGGGCGCCCGGCGAGCACGAGGTCGCGCCGGCGAGACCAGTCCGCGCACCAGCGGTCGCCGCCGGTGACGCCTGGGGTGGCGCGATAGGCCGGGATGAAGGAGAGGTCGTCGACCACGGCGCTCGACCCGCCGCCTGCAGATGACGGGTCCCGTAGCCGCACGGACAGCGGCACGAACCGGCCGGCGCCGAGCGAGATCGGCCCGCGGAGGTCCTCGTGCTCGACGCTCAAGCCCGAATCCACCGGGAGGTTCGGGAACAGCCCAGGGCCCGGCGGCGCGTTCCCGGCCAGCGCCTGCAGCCGCTCGGCGGCGGCGGCCGCTCCCGCGAAGTCGCGCGCATCCTCGAGGTAGACCAGGAGCTGGGCCTGCGCCAGCGGCGCGGAGGGCAGCGCGGTGACGACGCGGCGCTGCATCTCGGCGGCCTCGTCGGCTCGACCGAGGCCCGCCAGCGCGCGCGCCACGCCCATGTCGGCCTCGGCTCCCGGGCTCAGGCGGGCGGCGCGCCGGTAGCCGGCCAGTGCCCGCTCGTAGCGCTGACGCGCGACCCACGGGGCGTCCGGCCGCGTCGTCTCGGCGGCCCGCACCAACGCGTCCGCCTGCCCCGCCCACGCCGCCGCCGAGCCCGGGTGCTCGCGAACGAGCCGCTCGAAGGTCGCGAGCGCCGGCGCAGGATCGTCGGGGCCGAAGTCGTACAGGCCGATGCCGGGCACTGCCTTGCTCGACTGGAACTGGCCGAGGAGCCATCCCGCCGTCGGGTCGCCGGGACACGCACGCGAGGCCCGTTCACCCTCCCGGGCGACGATGCGGTCGTCGGCGTACCTGTCGGACGCCACGAGCAGCAGCAGATTCAGCGCGGGCTCGCACGCGCCTCCCTGCCGGGCGCGGTCGAGCAGCGCGAACGCAGCAGGCGCCGCCGACCCGGTGAACGCCGGATCCGCCTCGAGGAGGATCAGCCTGGCGCCCAGATCCGTGGCCGCCGCGGCCTGCGCGCGCGTGAAGGTCTCCGGAAGCAGCGGCTCGAGCGTCGGATAGACGCCCCCGCGCGGGAATCCGGTGTCGCCGCTGCGCACCAGCTCGAGCAGCCGCGCCCCGTTTCGCTCGCCCAGCAGCGCGGCGGCCGCCGCATCGAGGTCGCCGCCCGGCTGCAGCCCGACGGGAAGGTCGCGCAGGGCGGCGGGCCGGGCGTCCGCCGGCAACGGGGCGAGCGCCGGCGGCGGGCCGGCCGGCAGCCGGTCGGCCGCGAGCTTGGCTCCGATCGGGAACAGCAGCACCGCGACGATCCCGGCCGCCAGCGCCGCGTCGACCAGCGGCCGGACACGTCGCGCCGGCACCGACCGCACGGGTGTCTCGGTGGTGGCGGCCATAGGCAGTGCCCACGGCCGACCCTACACCGGTGAGGAGTGCCTCAGCGAGCGAGGCCGAGCGTGCTCAGCACCGCGGCCTGGATCCGCTCCTCGCCCGGCAGCGCGGCCGTCTCGAGGTTCTTCGCGTAGGGCAGCGGCACCTCCGCCATGCCGACCCGCTCGACCGGGGCGTCGAGGTCGTCGAAGCACGCCTTCTGGATCCGCGCCGCCAGCTCGGCGGTCACGCCGTACGACGGCCAGCCCTCCTCGACGCACACCACGCGGTTGGTCTTGATCACCGACGCGGCGACCGTCTCGACGTCGAGCGGGCGCAGCGAGCGCAGGTCGACCACCTCGGCGTTCACGCCGTGCTCGCTGGCGAGCTTCTCGGCGGCGCGCAGTGCGCGGACGGTCGCGAACGAGTGCGACACGAGCGTGATGTCCGAGCCCTCGCGGGCGACGTTGGCGAGCCCGATCGGGGTGATGAACTCGGGGTCGAGCGGGACCTCGCCCTTCTCCTTGTAGATCGGCAGGTTCTCGACCACGAGGACGGGGTCGTCGTCGCGGACGGCGGCCTTCAGCAGGCCCTTGGCCTCGGCCGGGTTGGAGGGCGCCACGACCTTCATGCCGGGCGTGTGCGCGAACCAGCCCTCGAGCGACTGCGAGTGCTGCGCCGTGAGCTGGTTGCCGGCGCCGTTCGGCGTCCGGATGACCATCGGGCAGCCGACCTCGCCGCCGAACATCGTGCGCACCTTGGCGGCGTGGTTGACGACCTGGTCGATCGCGACGAGCAGGAAGTTGATCGTCATGATCTCGACGATCGGGCGCTCGCCGCCCATCGCCGCGCCGACCGCGGCGCCGACGAAGCCCTCCTCGGAGATCGGCGTGTCGCGGACGCGCTCGGGCCCGAACTCGTCCATCAGGCCGGCGGTGACCTTGTAGGAGCCCTCGAAGACGCCGACCTCCTCGCCCATGATGAAGACGCGCTCGTCGCGGGCAAGCTCCTCGCGCATGGCGAGGCGCAGCGCCTCGCGGTAGGTCATCCGCTGGGTTCCGGTTGCCTCTGCGACGGCGCTCATGAGCCGAGCCCGCCGTTGAACACGAGCTCCTCCTCGCCGAAGGGGCTGCCCGGGCGCATGCGGGCGAACTGCCCGCCGCTGCCGGGCGCGTAGACGCTGCGCGCCAGCTCGCTCACGTCGGGCTCGGGGCTGGCCTCGGCGAAGGCCACGGCGGCCTCGACGCGCGCGTCGACCTCGGCGTCGACGCGGTCGAGCTCGTCGTCGGTGCAGCCCTGCTCGCGCAGCGTGACCCGCAGGCGGGCGATCGGGTCGTGCGCCTGCTTCGCCGCGATCTCCTCTTTGGTGCGATAGGCGAGGCCGGCGTCGGCCACCGAGTGGCCGCGGTAGCGGTAGGTGACGACCTCCAGCACGGCCGGCTCGCGCGCCTCGCGGGCGCGCTTGAGCAGGCGGTCGGACGCCTCCACGACGGCCTCGAGGTTGTCGCCGTCTACGCGCTCGCCGTGCATCCGGAACGCGGACGCGCGGCGGTAGAGGTCCGGCTCGGCCGACGCGCGCTGGACGCTGGTGCCCATGCCGTAGCCGTTGTTGACGACGAGGAAGACGACGGGCAGGTCCCACAGCGCCGCGAGGTTGAGCGACTCGTGCCAGGCGCCCATGTTGATCGCGCCGTCGCCGAGCTCGCAGACCACGGCCTGCGACTTGCCGCGGCGTACGAGGGCGAGCGCGAGGCCGGTGGCGATCGGGAGCTGGCCGCCGACGATGCCCCAGCCGCCGTAGAAGCCCTTGTCGACGTCGAGCAGGTGCATCGAGCCGCCGCGGCCGTGGGCGCAGCCGTCGGCGCGGCCGAACAGCTCGGCCATGACGGCCTCGGGGGATACCCCGCGCGCGAGGGCGAAGCCGTGGCATCGATAACCGGTGACCAGCACGTCGTCCTCCTGCATGGTGTGGACGACACCCACCGTGGCGGCCTCCTGGCCGGAGGAGAGGTGGCAGTAGCCGCCGATCTTGGCGGCCTTGTACTGGCGTTCGGACTCGGTCTCGAACACACGGATGAGCACCATCTGCTCGTAGAGCCGGCGCAGGTCGGTCGGCGACAGCGTCGCCGCCGCGTCGATCGTGGTCATGCGCTCTCCTCCTCGTTCTCGGTCTCGAAGTAGTCGGGGTGCTGGGCCCGGATCGCGGGCAGGGTCGAGAGCACCATCCGCAGGTGGTGGCGGAGGGCGTGCTCGGCGGCGTCCGGGTCGTGCTGGGCCACCGCGGCGACGACGGCGCGGTGCTCGGAGATCATCTCCATCAGGTAGCCGGGCTCGGGCAGGCTCAACCGCCGGACGCGGTTGAGGTGGCCCTTCGCGCGCTGGCTGAGCGACCACGCGATCTCATGGCCGCTGAGATCGCACAGCGCGCGATGCAGGTCGTCGTCGAGGACGTAGAAGCGGTCGTAGTCGGCGGCCTCGCGGGCGGCCTCCTGACCGCGGATGATCACCTCGAGGGCCGCGAGGTCCGAGTCGCGCGCGCGCAGCGCGGCGCCGCGGACGGCCGCGCACTCGAGCGCCTCGCGCACGAACTGCGCGTCGGCGACCGCGTTCTCGCTGATGCGGGTCACGAACGTCCCGAGCTGCGGCACGATCTCGACGAGCCGGTCGTCCCTGAGGCGCTGCAGCGCCTCACGGATCGGCGTGCGGCTGACGCCGAGCAGCGCGGCCAGCTCGTTCTCGGACAGCTGTCGGCCGGGCGCCAGCTGCGCGGACACGATCGCGTCGCGCAGGAGCACGTAGATCTGGCCCCGGGGCCGGGTCCTCCGATCCCTCGTGGCAGCGGTGAGCAAGGCCTCCATCGCCCTTGAATACTTGCATACCAGTCTCGATCGCGCCTCAAAGTCGAGGGGTTCCCGCAATTTCGCGCGGCGCCGCGCTCGCCTACGGTCGCCGGCTCACGACGACAGGAGACGACGATGAACCCGGCGAGCCTCATGAGGGGACTGCTCTCGCTCGCGGTGGCGCTGGCCGCCGCGACGGCGGTCCCGGCGCCTGCCGCCGCTGCCGCGTGCGGCGGCACCTTCGGCTACGACTCCGAGGGCTACGAATTCGATTTCAGGCTCCCGGAGGCCGTCTTCCCCCTGCTCGGGACATTCGACGCGGGAGGCAGCAACGGCCCGAACAACACGCCTCCCGGGCCGCGCTCGACCAATGACAGCTATGACTACTGGGGCGGGCTGTTCGTCGGAGGCGACGGCGCGGCGAACGCCTACGCCTCCAGCGTCCCGGGCGCAGACGTCTGCTTCGACGAGGAACAGGGCCGCGAGCAGGTCTTCCCGGCGAAGGCGATCGACGGACTCGAGGTCCGCCGCAAGGTGTACGTGAGCGCGAGAGGGCTCCCGGGGGCGCGCATCCTCAACCTCCTGCGCAACCCGAGCGGGGCGCCGCGCATCACCTCGGTCCAGATCGGCGACGACCTGATCAACGGCATCCATGCCGGTGACCTGGGGTCCGACGCGCTCACACGCGTCCGGTCCAGCTCGAGCGGCGACGCCATCCTGGCGGCCGGCGACCGGTGGGCGGTCACGAGCGACCACGACGCGGCGCTCGGCAACAACGACCTCGCCCTGGCGCACGTCTTCGACGGGCGTGGCGGCCGCGACCGGATCGACTTCGCGACGACAATCACCGCCGACGGGAAGTTCGTGGACAACCTCGCGTACCGCTGGGACGACGTCTCGATCCCGGCCGGCGGCACGGTCGCCTACCTGTCCTACGAGATCCAGCGAGGGCTGCCCGGGGGCGACGGCGCCGCCGAGGACGAAGCCGCCCGGCTCGCTGCGCTCGCCTACGACGCGAACCCTCTGGCCGCGATCTACGCCGGCATGTCCGACGAGGAGATCGCCGCCGTGCAGAACTGGCCGCGCCCCGCGCCTACGGCTGCGTTCGCGGCTCCCGCGGGCGCGTCCGACCGCGCCCCGGTGACCCTCAGCGCCGCGGCCTCCGCCGCATCCCCGGTCCCCGGCTCGTGCTCAGGCCTCGCCTACGCATGGAGCTTCGGCGCGGTCGAGCCCGGACCCATCGTCCGCTTCGCGGCCGGCACCCACACCGTCACGCTCACGGTGACCAACTCCTGCGGCGAGTCGGCCACGACCACCGGGACCGTCGAGGTCGCCGACGCGACGCCGCCAACGGCAACCCTGCGACTGTCACGGCCGGGCCTGACCGTGCGGCTGCGCTCGAGCGAGCCCGCCACCGCCACCCTTACGGCGACGACCCGTCGCCGCAAGCGCATCGCCAGAGTCCGGACCGCCCTCGAGCCGGGCCGTTCCCGCACGATCCGCCTCAAGCCCAGCCGCCGCGCGGCGAAGGTGCGCGGCCGCGTCACCGTCACCGCCCGCATCACCGACGCCGCCGGCAACACCACGACGCTCCGCCGGCGAACAAGGGGGGTCTGACCCCCCTTGGGGTTGAGGGGGTGCAGCCGCTTGGCTCTGCGCCGTGGTCGGCGCCAGTGCGACCAAGGGGGGTCAGACCCCTAGTTTGGTAGGGTAATTAGTTGTGCGAACGACTTTGGAGACGCGACCGGATCTCGCCGGGCATCTGCGGCACACGATCGTGCGGGTGGCGCGGCGGCTCCGGCAGGAGGCCGGCGGCGAGCTGTCGCCGTCGCTGACGGCCGCGCTCTCCACCGTGGAGCGGCATGGGCCGCTGACGCCGAGCGAGCTCGCCGCGCGCGAGCAGATTCAGCGGCCGACGGCGACGCGCGTGCTCGCGCGGCTCGAGGAGGAAGGGCTGATCGAGCGCACCGCGGACCTGTTCGACCGGCGGTCCAGCCTGGTCGCCGTCACCGGCGCCGGCAAGGAGCTGCTGGAGGAGTTGCGCACACGCAAGACGGCGTTTCTCGCCCAGAGGCTCGAGACGCTCGAGCCCGAGGAGCGCGCGGCGCTCGAGCGCGCCGCCGACATCCTGGAGCGGGTGCTCGAGCAGTGAGCGCAGGCCTCGCTCGCACGTTCGCCTCCCTCAGCGTTCCCAACTACCGCCGGTACTTCTCCGGCCAGGTCGTCTCCCTCACCGGCAACTGGATGCAGACGGTGGCCGAGATGTGGCTGGTCGTGCAGCTCACGGGCAGCGGCGTCTCGGTCGGCGTGACCGCCGGCCTCCAGTTCCTGCCGATCCTGCTGTTCGGCGCCTGGGGCGGCCTGCTCGCCGACCGCGTCTCGAAGCGGCGGCTGCTGATGATCACGCAGTCGCTGATGGTGCTGCCCGCATTGACCCTGTGGGCGCTGACCACCAGCGGCAACGTCGAGATCTGGATGGTCTACGCGCTCGTGTTCGCGCGCGGGACCATCAACGCGATCGACAACCCGGCGCGCCAGAGCTTCGTGATCGAGATGGTCGGTGCCGACCGCGTGGTCAACGCCGTCGCCCTCAACTCCGTGATCGTCCACACCGCGCGCATCCTCGGCCCGGCCGCGGCCGGCGGCGTGATCGCGCTCCTGGGCGTCGGCCCGTGCTTCCTGGTCAACGCGGTCTCGTTCGGGGCGATGCTGGTCGCGCTCAAGACCATGGACCCCGCGCGCCTGCACACACCGGAGGTCACGCGCCGCGCCCGCGGCCAGCTGCGGTCGGCGCTGCGCTACGTCGCGCGCACGCCGAACCTGCGGATCCCGCTGGCCATGATGGCCGTGGCCGGCACGCTCAGCTTCAACTTCCAGATCCTTCTCCCGCTGCTGGCCAGCTTCACCTGGCACGGGACGGCCGCGACGTACACCGCGCTCGCGGTCGCGATGGGGATCGGCTCGGTCACCGGCGCGCTGGCCGCGGGCGCGCGCGGTCGAGTCGGCCCGCGCCTGCTGGTCGCCGCCGCCGCGGCGTTCGGTGCCGCCGAGCTGCTCGTCGCCGTCGCCCCCACGCTCGAGCTCCAGCTGCTCGCCCTGATTCCGCTCGGCGCCGTCAGCGTGACCTTCGCGGCCGGCATCAACTCGTCGCTCCAGCTCGCCGTCGAGCCGTCGATGCGCGGCCGCGTGATGGCGCTCTACTCGGTCGTCTTCCTCGGCTCGACGCCGATCGGAGCCCCGCTCGTCGGCTGGATCGCCGAGGTCGCGGGCCCGCGCGCCGGCCTGGTGGTGGGCGCCGTCGCGGCGCTGGCCACGGCCGCCGGCGCGAAGGTCGCGTTCGAGCGGGTCAGGCCCGTGCCGGAGAAGAAGCGTCCGTGCGAGTCATCTTCACGGACGCGGAGAGCTCGGCCTCTGCCGAGCCTCGAAACACGCCCTTGACCGGCGGCACGTCGGCGTACTTGCGGCCGTGCCCGACCTTCACGTGCGTCTCCCCGCCGAGCGTGCGGTTGGTGGGATCGGCCGACACCCAGGCCGGCTCGCCGCCGGCCGGCAGCAGCGCCTCGATCCACGCGTGAGTCTCGACCTCCGCCGACTCGGCGCCCTCGTCGCCGCTCGGCGGCGCCCACAGGTAGCCGGAGACGTAGCGGGCGGCGATCCCGTGGCGGCGCAGGAGCAGCAGCGCAAGGTGCGCGAAGTCCTGGCACACGCCGGCGCCGGTCTCGAGCAGGTCGGCCACCGTCGAGCCCACGAACGTCACGCCGGCCCGGTACTCGAACTTGTCGGGGATGACGTCGACCAGCCTGCGCACGGTGGCCAGCGGGCTCTCGGCCCTGGAGAGCCCGACCAGCTCGTCGAGCTCGAGCGCGTCCGGTTCGCCGTCAGGGAGCAGGAACTCACCCGCCGCGGTCCGATACGAGGCCTCCTCCAACGCCGCCCACGCCTCTTCCGGCGGGTCCTCGGGCGCGCTGGTCTTCACTCGCGCGCGTACGTCGATCGACAGGTGGTCGTGCGGCCTCGAGATGCCGAACTCGATCACGGTGGTGCCGAAGTAGTCGTAGTGCTGGTGCAGGCGCGACTCGGGGTCGATGCGCACCACGAAGTCCTCCACCCGCTGCGTCGGCGTGGTCGCCGGCTTCACACGCAGGGCGTTCAGGTTGTCGCTGACCTCCGCGTCATAGCGGTACTCGGTCAGGTAGCGGATGGCGAAGTTCATGCGGTCACCAGGCGGCCGGCCACCGGCGCCGTGCCTCCAAAGTACCGCTGGCCGATGTCGGCATCGACCTGCGCCAGCTCGCGCTGGACGGCCTCGAGCGTCTCGGCCATCGTCCCGGCGCCCTCGGGCGCGCGTGCCCGGAAGTCGAGATCGGCCGTCAGCCGGCCCACGCGCAGGACCGCCGGCGAGCTGCGGTAGCTGGCGTCGGCGGCGGTGAGCGCGGTGTGCAGGGCCTCGACCGAGAAGGCGACGGAGTCCGGGTAGTCGCGCTCGTAGAGCAGGAAGCGCGCCACCGGAGCGGCGTTGGGGGGCGCCGGAACGGCCCGCCGGTAGGCCTGGAAACCGCCGACCGCTTGGAGCAGGGCCAGCGCCTGGCCGTCGAGCGCGTGCTCCTCGCCGGCCACGGGCAGCGCCACCCGCAGCATCCGCAGCACCATGTCGCCCGACTCGATCGCCGCCCCCGCCTGCAGGAAGGCGTGCGCCTCGTCCCGCAGCATCGTCCGCGACGTCACGCCCCAGAACAGCCCGCAGCGCTCGCGCACGTAGTTGTAGACCGAGTACGGGCCGGAGCGCAGCGCGGCCGACATGTCGCGCCGCAGCAGCCCCATGTGGAACGTGTTGATCGCCTCCCACATCTCCGCCGAGAACACGTCGCGCACGGTTCGCGCGCCCTCGCGCGCGCGGGTGACGCAATTGAGGACCGACGTCGGATGGTCCGGGTCGAGCGTCAGCGCGCGCAGCACCTCGTCGCGCGAGGCCGAGCTCTCCGGCGGCGTGCCGGAGACGATCGTCAGCAGGTGATCCCAGGACAGCAGGACGCCCGCCGGGTCGTTGGGCCGGGCCTGCACGTCGGCATGGAAGACGCCGTCGAGCATGCGCGCCGTGTGCTCGGCCCGCGCGAGCTGGCGCCCGATCCAGTACAGCTCGTGCGCTATCCGGGCGAGCATTGCTGCTGCTGCTGCTGTTCTTGGCCCGACCACTCGCCCTGGCTGAGCTCCGGCATGCGCGGCGGCGCCCAGCGCGCGGCGGGGGCCTCTGCCTCCGTGGAGGGGCCGTCGTCGAGCACCCAGGTGTCCTTCGAGCCGCCGCCCTGCGAGGAGTTGACGATCATCGATCCCTCGCGCAGCGCCACCCGCGTGAGCCCGCCCGGCACGATCCGGATGTCGTCCCCGAACACCGCGAACGGCCGCAGGTCGACATGGCGGGGCGCGAGCGCGCCGTCGTGCCCCGCGGTCGGCACGGTCGACAGCCGCACGAGATCCTGCGCGATCCAGCGCTCCGGCTGGCGCAGCACCTCCTCGGCCTGGCGCTCGATCTCCTGCTCGGTGGCGGTCGGCCCGATGAACACGCCCTTGCCGCCCGACTCGCTCGTCGGCTTGACCACCATCTCCCCCAGCCGCTCCAGCACCCAGGCGCGCTGGTCGGCGTCGGTCATCAGGTAGGTCGGCACGTTGTCGAGGATCGGCTCCTCGCCGAGGTAGTAGCGGATCATCTCCGGCACGTAGTGGTAGATCGCCTTGTCGTCGGCGACGCCGGTCCCGACCGCGTTGACGATCGCCACGCTGCCGGCCCGGTACGCGCGCATCAGGCCCGGGACGCCGAGCATCGAGTCGGGCCGGAACTCGAGCGGATCCATGAAGTCGTCGTCGATGCGGCGGTAGATCGCGTGCACGCGCTGGAGCCCGCGCGTGGTGCGCATGTGGCAGACCGCGTCGCGCACCACCAGGTCCGACGCCTCGACCAGCTCGACGCCCATCTGCCGCGCCAGGAAGGCGTGCTCGAAGTACGCCGAGTTGAACGGGCCGGGGGTCCAGACGACGACCGTCGCCTCCTCCTCCCCGCCCGTCGGGGCCACCTGCGAAAGCGCCGTGCGCAGTAGCGCCGGGTAGTGGTCGACCGGCCGCACGCGGTAGTGGGAGAACAGCCCGGGCAGCAGCCGCGTCATCGCCACGCGGTTCTCGAGCACATACGAGATCCCGCTCGGCGTGCGCACGTTGTCCTCGAGCACCTTCCACGAGCCCTCGCCGTCGCGCACGAGGTCGCAGCCCGAGACGTGCGTGTAGACGCCACCCGGCGGCCGGATGCCGTGCGCGGCGCGAGCGAAGCCCGAGCGCGAGACGATCAAGTCCCACGGCACGAGCCCGTCGTGGACGATCTCGCGCCCGTGGTAGACGTCGTCGATGAACTGGTTCAGCGCGCGGATGCGCTGCGCCAGGCCGCGCTTGATCGTCGTCCACTCGGCCGCCGGGATGATCCGCGGCACGAGATCGAGCGGGAACGGGCGGTCGCGCGCGGGACCCTCGGTGTCCGGGGAACCGCTGACCTCGAAGGTGATGCCCTGCTGCATGAAGATGGCGTCGCGGCGGCGCCCGGCGGCGGCCAGGGCCTCCGGCCCGAGCACCTCCAGCGCCTCCACCAGCGTGCGCGCGTGCGCGCGCGGCTCTCCTCCGCCGCCGACCATCTCGTCATAGAAGCCGTCGCGGACCGTGAGCACGCTCCCGATACCGTAGCGGCGCGATGTCGACACTGAGCATCTGCGTTGCGGGAATCACCGGCTGGACGGGCGGCGCCGTGGCGGAAGCGGTCGCCGCCGCCGAGGACCTCGAGCTGAACGCCGGCGTGAGCCGCTCGGCCGCGGGCGGCGAGCTGCACGGCGCGCCCGTGTACGCAAGCGTCGAGCAGGCGCTCGACGGCGTCGACGTGCTGATCGACTACACGTCGCACGACGCCGTGAAGGCCAACACGCTGACCGCGATCGCGCACGGCGTGGCGGTCGTGATCGGCACCTCCGGCCTCACGGCCGACGACTTCGCCGAGTTCGACGAGGCGGCGCGGGCGCGCGGCGTCGGCGTGATCTCGTCCGGGAACTTCTCCGTGACCGCAGCGATGGCGCAGGCCGCGGCGCTGTTGGCGGCCAAGCACATCCCGTCGTGGGAGGTGATCGACTACGCGAGCGCCGGCAAGCCCGACAGCCCGAGCGGCACCGCCCGCGAGCTCGCCGAGCTGCTCGGCGCGGCGCAGGTCGAGCGCCCGGTCGACCAGACGTCGGGCGTGCGCGAGGCGCGTGGCGGCACGATCGGCGGCACGCAGGTGCACTCGCTGCGGCTGCCGAGCTTCACGGTCTCGACCGAGGTGGTCTTCGGCCTGCCGGACGAGCGGCTGTCGATCCGCCACGACGCCGGATCGTCCGCCGCGCCGTACGTGGCCGGCACGCTGCTGGCCGCGCGCGCCGCGCCTACCACCGTCGGGGTAGTTCGCGGCCTGGCCACGCTGCTTCTGCGGGACTGACGGTACTCTCACGTGGTTTGAGCGAAGCAGCAGCGAGCTTCCAGCGCTCATTCCCGGCTGATCCAGGCGCCCCGAGCGTCGCCCGCAAGGCGGTCAGGGACTTCATGCGGGGCCTCGGCGCCGACCCGGGAGCGCTGTCGGACGTCCTGTTGGCCGTGTCGGAGGTCGTCACCAACTGCGTCATCCATGCCTACCGCGGCCAGCCGGGCGGCGAGGTGGCGATCGAGGGACGTCACAACGGCGACAAGCTGATGCTGTCGGTGGCCGATGCGGGCGCCGGCATGGCCCCGCGGCACGACAGCCCCGGCCTCGGGCTCGGGCTGCCCCTGGTCGGACGCGTCGCGAGCAAGGTCGACATCAGCGCGCGGGCCGGCGGCGGCACGCTTGTCCGCATGAGCTTCGACCTCGACCGCTAGTCGATCCGATCTCCGCCCGGCGGTCGGTGGTCCCGCGCCGCCGGGCGGCCGATCATGGCCATATGCAGGAGATCATGCGCCTCGTGGACACGGACGAGCGGTCGCTGGCCGCGCGCGTCGAGGCGGCGCTCGCGCTGCTCGGCGGCGAGCCGGTCGTGTCGCGCTTCACGCTCTGGTACACGACCCGACCGCCCGTCCACCACGCCGTGTTGCTCAGCCCTTCTCGATCGGGACGTTGACCAGGTTGCCCCACTCGGTCCATGAGCCGTCGTAGTTCTTGACGTCGTCGCGGCCGAGCAGCTCGTGCAGCACGAACCAGGTGTGCGCCGAGCGCTCGCCGATCCGGCAGTAGGCGATCACCGCCTCGCCGTCGAGCACGCTGCCATAGAGCAGACGCAGCTCGTCGGCGGGCTTGAAGCTCCCGTCCTCCTGGACCGCGCGCGACCACGGGATCGACAAGGCGCCCGGGATGTGGCCCGCGCGCTGTGCGGCCTCTGACTCATAGCCCGGCATGACGATCAGCTCGCCGCGGAACTCCTGCGGCGAGCGGACGTCGACCAGCACGACCCCGTCGTCCAGCGCAGCGAGCACCTCGTGGCGCTTAGCGCGGATCCAGTCGTCCGCGTGGGCGGCGCGGAAGCGGGCCGCGGGGTACGAGGGTCGCTCGGTCGTCACCGGGCGGCCCTCCGCGATCCACCTCTCGCGCGGTCCATTGATCAACTTGACGTTGCGATGGCCGTAGTACTTCAGGTACCAGTACGCGTATGCCGCGAACCAGTTGTTCCGGTCGCCGTAGAGCACGATCATGTGATCGCTGGAGATCCCGTGCGAGCCGAAGAGCTCCGCGAACGCGTCGGGGCCGAGAAAGTCGCGCCTGACCTGGTGCTGGAGGTCGGTCCTCCAGTCGAGCCCGATCGCGCCGGGGATGTGCGCCTCGGCGTAGAGGCCGGGGTTCTCGTCGACCTCCACGATCCGGATCGCGGGGTCGCCGAGGCGCTCCTGCACCCACCACGTCTCCACGAGAGCGTCTTTCGCGTAGCCGGGCATCGATGACCGGATCCTCCGCCGCCGACCCTGCCGAAACCCTGTCGATCCGGCTGTGCGGACGGATGGCGGTGGAGATCGGTGGCCGCGAGATCGGCCTGCGCGGCCGCCAGGCCCGGCTCGTCGTCGCCTACATGGCGTGGAACCGTGCGCGCCCGGTGTCGCGCGACGAGCTGATCGAGCTGCTGTGGCCGCGCGAGGCGCCGGCGAGCCCGGACGACGTACTCACGGCGCTGCTGTCGAAGATCCGTGCGGCACTCGGCCCCGGGACGCTCGAAGGTCGCCGTGAGCTCATGCTCGCAGGCTCCCCCTGGATCGACGTCGAGGCCGCCCACGCCGACCTCGAGCGCGCCGAGGCCGCCTACGACGCGTCCGACTGGGCGGAGACCTGCCGCGCCGGCCACGACGTGCTCGACGTCACGGCCGCGCCGTTCCTGCTCGCGCACGACCACCCGTGGGTCGAGCAGCGCCGCCGCGAGCTGGAGGAGCTGCGGCTGCGCACGCTCGAGCGCGTCGGCAGCGCTGCGCTCGAGCTCGGCGGCTCGGGCATCGGCGCCGCCGAGCGGTCCGGCCGCGCGATCGTCGAGGCGGCCCCGTTCCGCGAGAGCGGCCACGTGCTGCTGATGGAGGCGCTGGCCGCGCGCGGCGACGTCGCCGAGGCGCTGCGGGCCTACGAGGACCTGCGCGTGCGCCTGCGCGACGAGCTCGGCGCGATCCCCGGCGCCGACCTGCGCGCCCTGCACGAGCGGCTGCTGACCGACCCGCCGGCGCCCGTCGCGCCGGTGCGCGACGAACGCAAGCTCGTCACCGTCGTCGCGCTCGCCTGCGACGAGCCGGACCGGGCGCGCGACGAGCTGGAGCGGCTCGAGGCCAGCGTGCTGCCCGGCGACGACGTGGTCGGCGTCTTCGGCGTCCCGCGTGCGCACGAGGACGACGCCGGGCGCGCGGTCGAGCTCGCGCTGCGGCTGGAGGGCCGCGCCGCGGTGGCCACGGGCGACGTGCTCGTGCGCGACGGCGAGCCCGCCGGCGACGTGCTCGACCGGGCGCAGGCGCTGCTCGGCGGCGCGCCAAAGGGCACCGTGCTCGTGGACGAGCTGACCGCCCGCCTCACGCAGCACGCCGTCCGCTACGAGGGCTCGCAGGCCCGCGAGACGCGCACCTTCCGCGCCGGCCGGCACGCGCCGCGGACCTCGTTCGTGGGCCGCGACCACGAGCTGTCGCTGCTGGAGGCCGTCCACCGGACGGTGCTGGAGGAGACGCGCCCACGCCTGGTGGTGGTGGTCGGCGACGCCGGCGCCGGCAAGTCGCGGCTGCTCGAGGAGTTCCTGCGCCGCGCCCGCGAGTCGCTCCCCGAAGCCGGGGTGCACATCGGCCGCTGCCTGGCCTACGGCGACGGCCTCACCTACTGGCCGCTACGCGAGCTGCTGTGGGCGGCGGCCGGCATCCTGCTGCAGGACAGCTCCGCGCTGGCCGGCGAGAAGCTGCGGCGGCTCGTCGAGCGTGTCTCGGCCGAGCCCGAGCGGACGGTCTCGGCGCTCGCCGTCACCGCCGGCATCAACCTGCCGGGCAACCCGCTCGAGCACCTCGAGCCCGAGTCGGTCGCCGCCGAGGTCGCGCTCGCCTGGCCGCGGCTGGCCACCGGCCTGGCCGCGCGCGGCGGCGCCGTGATGGTCGTCGAGGACCTGCACTGGGCGGAGGCGGCGCTGCTCGACATGCTCGAGCAGCTCGTCGCGCGGTCGGCCGGGCCGCTGCTCGTCGTCGTCACCGCGCGGCCGGAGCTGCTCGAGGCCCGCCCCGGCTGGGGCGGCCGGCGGGCGGCGTCGCAGCTCACGCTCGAGCCGCTGACCGACGACGAGTCGCGCCGCCTGGTCGCCGAGCTGCTGCCCGGCGCGCCCCCCGCCGTGCACGACCGCGTGGTGGCGCAGGCCGAGGGCAACCCGTTCTTCGCGGAGGAGATCGCGTACCACCTGCGCGACCGCGGCCGCGACGAGCCGGTCCCCACCACGGTGCGAGCCGTGCTCGCCGCGCGCGTCGACGCGCTGCCGCCCGCCGAGAAGCGCGCGCTCCAGGACGCCGCCGTCGTCGGCCGCTCGTTCTGGGCCTCCAGCCTGGAGGCGACGGGCGCCGGCTCGGACGCCCTGCGCGCGCTCGAGGAGCGCGGCCTCGTGACCACGCGGCCGACCTCGTCGCTGCCCGGCCAGACGGAGCTGTGGATCCGCCACGCGCTGATCCGCGAGGTCGCCTACGGCTCGATCCCGGACGCGCAGCGGCGCACGGTCCACGCGAGCGTCGGGGACTGGATCGCGGGCCTCGCCGGAGACCGCCGCGAGGAGTTCGTCGACCTGCTCGCGCACCACTACGAGCGAGCCGTGGGGCCTGAGGACGTGCGTGCGAAGGCGGTCGCCGCGCTGATCGAGGCCGGCCACGGCGCGCGCCGGCGGGCGGCGACCGACGACGCCGTCCAGTTCGCCGACCGCGCGCTCGCGCTCGCGCGGCAGGCGCCGGAGTGCCTGGCCGCGCTGGAGCTCAAGGCCCGCGCGCTGCACGCCGCGGTCCGGGCCGACGAGAGCCTGGCGGCCTACCAGGCGGGGCTCGACCTCGCCCGCGGCGAGGACGCCGAGCGGCTGCGCGCGCATGCCACCCTGCTGTGTGCGCGCTACCCCGGCGCGTTCACGCGGCCGGAATGGCGCCAGTGGGCGGTCGCCCAGATCGACGAGGGCCTGGCCGGCGACGCCGAGCGGCAGGACACGTTCGAGGTCGGGGCGCTGCTGATCGGCCGCGCCTCGATGACCCGCTGGTTCGTCCTCGACGGCGAGGAGCTCACGAAGGCGCGCCGCGCCGCCGAGCGGGCGATCGAGATCGCCGAGCGGATCGGCTCCACGCAGCTGCTCTCGCATGGCCTCGAGGCGCTCGGCTGGCGCGACGCCGACCGCGGCTTCTGCGAGGCGGGCGCGACCGCCGACCGGATGCTCGAGCTGGTGCGCCGGATGCCCGACCGCGTCGAGGCGGCCGAGTCGGTGGTCATCGCCGCGGTCTGCCTGGCGCGCGGGGGACGCTTCGAGGACTCGTTCGCGGCCGGGCGCGAGGCGGCCGCCTATTCGCGCGACCTGAGCCCGCACCGGCGCATGCACGCGGCCTCGGCGCAGACGGTCTGCCTGCTCGGCGCCGGGCGTCTCGACGAGCTGGCGGAGGCCACGAGCGAGGCGCCCGACCTCGTCGACCACGAGGGCAGCCGGACCTGCGCCATGGGCTCGCTCGCGCTCGCCGGCCACGCGGTCGCGCGGTTCGAGGCGCTCGACACGGCCGCCGGCGAGCGCGCCGCCGCGGGCGTCGAGGCGGTCGGCCTGCACCGCAGCGACTCGTCGTTCCGCTTCCGCGGGATCGAGGTGCTGCGGCCCTTCGTGGGGCTCGAGCGCACGCGCGCGCGGATCGACTACGGCGAGGAGGTCCGCGGGCTGGTCGACGGGGTCCACGAGCTGCGCGCGCGCGTGCAGCTCGTCGCGCTGGAGCGCGGCGACGTCGAGCCGCTCGCCGCCAAGGCCCGCCGGGTCGCCCGCGAGGCCTGCGCGCCCCCTCTGCGCTGGATCGCCGACTGGGCCGACGCGCTGAGCGCCGGGTCGCTCGATGGCGTGGTCGCGGCGACCGACGCGCTCGACGCCTACGGCGAGCGCTACACGGCGGCGCGCCTGATGGTCGACGCGCTGATCCGGATGCCCGACCCCTCCGCCGCCGAGACGACCGCGGCGCGCCTCCGCGCCATGGGAGCACTGGCCAGCGCGGCGGAGCTCAGCGGAAGCCGCGCCGGCTGAGCTCGAGCACCTCGTCGGCGTTCGCCGGAGTCACGAAGTCGGGTCCGGTCGGGATCAGCTCGCCGCGCGCCGGGAACAGCATGTGGCGCGAGCGCTCGGCCAGCAGGACGACGGGCAGGTAGCCCTGCAGGTACGGCTGCTGGTCGACGGCGAACAGCATCCGCCTGACCCGCACGGCGTCCAGCGCCTCCGGCGAGAGATCGAAGGTGGCGAGCTGGACGCGGCGGCCGAAGCCGGCGCGCAGGGCCGCCAGCGCCGGCAGCGCGCTGGCGGTGCCGAGGGTGAGGATCCCGTCCGCCTCGCTGTCGCGGACCGCCTGCGCGATCCGCTGCCGCGCCTGGTCGGGATCCTGGATGTCGATGCCGAGCACCGCGCCGGTCCCGCCCGAGCGGCGCAGGGCGTCGCCGAAGCCGCGGCAGCGCTCGTCGAGGCCGGCGTTGCCCACCTCCTGGTTGACGCACAGCCCGCGGCGCACCCCGGCCTTCGCCATCCGCTGTCCGGCCTCGAAGCCGGCGCGGTACTCGGGCTGGCCGACGTGGATGGGGATCCCGAGGTCCCGGAAGCGGTCGCTGCCCGAGTTGATCGAGATCACGGGGATGCCGGCGCGCCGGGCGCGCCGGATCGGGGCGCGCAGGCCCTGCGCGTCCGGAAGCGAGACGATCAGGCCGTCGAGGTTGGCCTCGATCGCCTCGTCGATCAGCCGCCGCATGCGGGCGATGTCGTAGCTGTCGGGCGCTCGGTAGGAGACTGCGACGTCGGTCTGGCGCGCGGCGTCGTCGAGCCCCTTCTTGACGATCGCCCAGAACGGGTCGGAGGCCTGGCCGTGGGTGATCGCCGCGAGCCGCGCCGACGCCACGCGCAAGCCGCCGCCGCGCTCCGGAGCCGCCTCGGGCGTCGGCCGCCCGCGCGCCGCCTGCTCGCCCTGGACCTCGAGGTCGCCCTCGCGCACGGTCGTGGTGCCGCCGCAGCCGGCGAAGGCGAGGACGACCAGCGAGGAGGAGCAGACGCCGCATCACGTCGTCCCCGTCAGGGGGATCCGGGCGGACAGCCGCGTGCCCTCGCCGAGCGGGCTGTCGAGCTCGAGGTCGCCCTCGAGCGCCGCGAGCCGGTCGCTGAGGCCGCGCAGGCCCGAGCCGGCGTCGATCCGCGCGCCGCCGATGCCGTCGTCGCCGACGGAGACCTCGACCATGCCGTCGCGGCGGCGCACGCTCACCGTGGCCTTGGACGCGTTGGCGTACTTGATCACGTTGGTCAGCCCTTCGGCGATGACGAAGTAGGCGGCGGCCTCGACCGGCGCCGGCAGCCGATCCTCGAATGCGAGGTCGCAGTCGACCGTGAGCGGCGAGCGCTCGACGAGCACGTGGATGGCGGGGCCGAGCCCGTGGTCGGACAGCACGGCGGGATGGATGCCGCGCGCCAGCTCGCGCAGCTCGGCGAGCGCGGTGGCCAGCTTGTCGGCGAGCTCCTCGACGGTCTCCGCCACCTCCGGCTCGTGCTTGAGCCGAGCGCGCAGCAGGCGCAGGTCGAGCGCGAGCGAGACGAGCTGCTGTTGCGCGCCGTCGTGCAGGTCGCGCTCGATCTGGCGTCGCGCGTCGTCGGCCGCCTCGACGATCCGGCGGCGCGAGTGGCGCAGCTCCTCCAGCCGCGCGCGCAGGTCGGCCTTCAGGCGCTCGTTGTCGAGCGCCAGCGAGGCCGCCGAGGCGGCGGCATGGACGAGCTCCGGGGTGGCGTCGAGCTCGGCGTCGTGGACGATCGCCGCCACCCGGTTGCCCTCGCGCTCGACGGCGGTCCAGGCGCGACCGGAGCCGGACTCGGGCAGGTCGACCGGGTGGCCGCGCTCGTCGACGAAGATCTGGCGGTCGGGCAGCCAGTAGGCGATGTTCAGCGAGCGGTCGCCGAGCCGCTCGGCCAGCATCTCGCGCACCGGTCCGGCGCCCTTGGGCTCGGATCGCAGCAGCGCCTGCGCGAGCCTGCGCAGCAGCCGGCCCTCGCCCTCCTGCACGCCGATCGAGACCACCGCTGCGGCCCCCGCCAGGATGATCAGCGCGACGGCGACCGCCGGACCGAGCGCCCACGGGCCGACGTAGCGGTCGCCCCCGCCGCCGAACCCGTCGACGGCGAGCACGAGCATGAGCACGGCGAGCGCGACCGGCGCGGCGGCGACGATCAGGCCCAGCAGCGCGACGGGCAGCTTGAGCAGCAGCATCGCGAGCGCGCGCCAGAACGGCCGGTGGCCGGTCGCCTCCAGCACGTCGCGCCAGTCGCCGCGGGGCGCGCGGGGCACCGGCGGCAGGTGGGCGTCGAGCCAGCGGTTGGCGATCCGGCGCTCGCCCTCCGCGAGCTGCCACACGAGCCGTGCCACGGCGGCCAGCAGCGGCAGCCCGATCCAGACGATGCTGAGTACGGCCCCGAGCAGCAGCCCGCCGCCGACGACCACCAGGTAGGAGACGCCGTAGGCGAGCCCGAGCAGCAGGTACAGCAGCGTGCGGCCGGCGAGGGCCAGGTGGCGCGGCAGCTCGAGCCCGCGCGGGGCACGGATCGCCGTCATCCCCGGCCCTCCACGAGCACGTCGCCGGTGCCGCTGATGGCCTGGACCGCGAACGGGGCGTCCTCGGTCTCGGTCAGGTTGCGCACCTCCGCGCTGCCGCGGGAGCTGCCGGCGTCGACCCGGTAGCGACCCGCCGGCACGATGGCGTGGACGTCGCCGCCCGTCGAGCGCAGCTCCATCCGGTCGGGTGAGCAGCCGGCGGCGCCGCGCACGTCGCCCGACGCCGAGGTGGCGATGAGCTGGAAGCCGCAGAAGCCGTCGACCGCGATCGCCCCCGAGCCGGTCTGGAGGCGGGCCGAGCCGTTCAGCGCGCTGACGCGCACGCGGCCGCTCGTCGTGATCACGTTGATCTGGACGTTGTCGCGCACCGCGATGCGGTAGGCGGCGTCGCACGTGCCGACCACCGTGTCCGGGCAGCGCGAGGTGATCTTCAGCGCGTCGCCGTCGAGCGTGCGGGTCTGCTCGGGCGGGCGCCCGAAGGCGAACTCCGCGGTCCGCCGGACCTCTACCACGGGGGCGCCGCCGACGATCTCGACATCGGCGGCGCCGACGTCGAGCTCGATCGTGGAGACGGTGCCGAGAACGCGGTACCGGGAGACCTGGGTCTCGCGCGAGGCGAAACCCCAGACGGTCAGGACGGCGAGCGCGGCGACCAGCAGCACCGAGGAGACGACGACCAGCCACCACCATGGCGACGCCCTCCGGGCGCGGCCCGGTAGCTGCAGCGGTGAGCGGCGCGCCGTGGGCGGCGCCGGCGCATCCTCCGTGATGCTCATCGCGATTACCGTATCCGCCGCGCCAGAGGTGACGCGGCGGATTCACGCAACTGTGTCAGGCGAGCGCGGGGCGCACGGCGCGCTGCACGCGGCGCCACGAGCGGCCGCGGCGGGGGCGCTCGCCGGCGGCGGCGCGCAGCAGCGGGACGAGCTGGAGGCTGGGGTAGAACGGGTCGGCGACCGAACGGCCGCTCTCCAGCGAGACGGCGGCACGGACCTGGCCGTCGGCGTGGGCGAGCATCACGTCCCCGGCCAGGGGCCGGGCGCTGTCGAGTGCAGCGAGACGCTCGAGATCGGCGGCGTCGGCGGAGGTGGCGGGGCGGAGGATGAGGGACGAGTTGGTCATTTCGGGGCTCCTTTGACGGCGACTGAGCACAGTGTCGGCCACCTCGCCCATAATCTCAAATGATCGTTTCTGATCTCTGTGATAATGTGGCCTTATGGACGATCTCCGCCTGCTGAAGGTCCTGCGCGAGGTGGCGCTGCGCGGCTCGTTCTCGGCCGCCGCCGAGTCGCTCTCCTACTCGCAGCCGGCTGTGTCCCAGCAGATCGCGCGCCTGGAGGCGCAGACCGGCGTGAAGCTGATCGAGCGCCAGCCCAAGGGCATCAAGCTCACCCCCGCCGGCGAGGCGCTCGTGCGTCACACCGAGCAGATCCTGGCCCAGCTCGCCCACGCGCAGGCCGAGCTGACGGAGATCGCCTCCGACGCCCGCGGCAAGCTGCGGCTCGCCTCCTTCGCCACCGCCGCCGGGACGATCGTGTCGCGCGCGGTGTCCCAGTTCCGCCAACTGCGGCCCGGCGTGCGGGTCGACCTGTCGTTGCTGGACCCGCCGCAGTCGATCCCCGCCCTGCGCCGCGGCGAGCTCGACCTCGTGATCACCGAGGAGGGCGGCTTCGAGACCGACATCTCACTCGAGGGCCTCGGCGTCGAGCGGCTGATGGACGACGTGCTCTACGCCTCGCTGCCCGCCGATCACCCGCTCGCCACCCGGCGCGCGATCGCGCTGACGGACCTGTGCGAGGAGGAGTGGATGCTGGTCGGCCTGCGCGGCACGTGCGCCGACTCCAACATCGTGCTGCGCGCCTGCCAGGACGCGGGCTTCGAGCCGCGCGTGGCCTACACGTCCGACGACTACTTCGCGATCCAGGGCCTAGTGGCCAGCGGGATGGGCGTCGCTTTGGTGCCCGGGCTGGCGCTGGCGTCGACGCGCGAGGACGTCGCCGTGCGGCCGCTGCGCGGCCGCCCGCCCTACCGGCGGATCGGCGCGGTCTTCCAGCCCGACCCGGTGGGCCCGATCGCGGTCATGGTCGACTGCCTGCGCGATGCGGCCGAGGAGTACAAGCGCTCGGCGCCGATGTCCGCTGTGGCTGCGTAGCGAACATCAACTGCGGCTGGGTAGGGCAGCGGCTGGGCCGGCGCGGGTGTGTCACCTAACGTCCGCATAGGGGTCGCCAGTTGACACGCCCGCCCCAGCCCGCCATCTCAATGCCAAGAAGTTGACGTTCGCCCCGCGTCTCGTAACAGAAAACGTGAGGTGCGCCGCCGCGGCTGGGGGACCGCGACGACGCCCTTCAATCACGTTGCTTCCGACCGAGCGACCGCCGGGGAGGAGAGAGGGAGCAAGCCGGGGTCGGAGCGGGTCGAGGCACCTTGGCCCATCCTTGGGCCGCGCCTCGTATGTTGGGGGGAACGACAGGAATACTCCCAATGGGGGATGGCCCGCTCGATACGGTCCTCCTGTCTATCTTGGTGCGGGAAACCGAACCCCCGGAACTGTGCCTCCCGTCATCGCCTGCCTCCACAACCTCGAAGACGCGTTCACCGGACACGCGGGTGACGCGCTGCGGGCCGCCGGTGTCGACCTGCTCGAAATCCACCTGCGCGCCGGCGAGCCGCTGCCCGATCTCGACGGCATCGACGGCGTGGTGTCGTTCGGCGGCGAGCAGTCGGTCCGGAACATCGACTCCGATCCCATGCTCACCGCCGAGGCGGCCTTCATGCGCGAAGCGGTCGCGCGCGGGATCCCGGTGCTCGGCGTGTGCCTCGGCGGCCAGCTGCTGGCGCATGCGCTCGGGGGGCGTGTAGTCCGCCTGGAGCAGCCGATCATCAGGTGGTTCCCGGTCGAGACGCTGCCGGATGCGGCCGGCGATCCGGTGCTCGGCGCACTGCCCGACGGAGCGATGGCGCTGCACTGGAACGAGGACGGCATCGAGGCGCCGCCCGGCTCCGTCGAGCTCCTGGGTCGCCGCCACGGCACCGTCGAGGCGTTCCGCTACGGCGAGACCGCGTGGGGCGTGCAGTTCCACCCCGAGGCCCACGACGAGGGCCTCGACAGCTGGTACGAGGCCGGCTACGGCGAGCTGACCGCCGCGGGCCTCACCGAGGAGCAGGCGCGGGCGGCCGACGCGTGCCACCTCCCCGGCCAGCGCGCGCTCTCCGACGCCATGTTCGGCGGCTTCGCCAAGGTCGTGGCCGCCCGCACCGTCGCCGCGTGAGCGAGTACCCGCACCGCCTCGCGATCCCGACGCGCTGGAACGACAACGACGTCTACGGGCACGTCAACAACGTCGAGTACTACGCCTTCTTCGACACCGTGATCAACGCGTACCTGATCCGCGAGGGCGGGCTCGACATCCACGGTGGCGACGTGATCGGGCTGTGCGCCGAGTCGCACTGCGAGTTCAAGCACGAGCTCTCCTTCCCGGAGACGGTGACGGCCGGCCTGCGGGTCGGCCACCTCGGCCGCTCGAGCGTGCGCTACGAGATCGCCCTCTACGCCGAGAGTGGCGACGAGGCCGCCACCGGCTGGTTCGTGCACGTCTTCGTGGATCGCGAGACGCGGCGGCCGGCGGACATCCCGCCGCGCCTGCGGTCCGCGCTGGAGGCGCTCAGCGCGCCTCCAGCTGCTCCTTGAGCCGCTCGAGCGCGCGACCGTTCTGCTTGCGCAGGTAGGCGCGCATGACGGGAGCCATCACGCGGCGCATGCCGCGGCCGCTGCGGCCCTCCTCGACGATCCGCTCCGGCGTGGACTCGACGGGCGTGATCTCCATCCAGCCTCCTCCCCCTTGCCCTTGACGCGGATGCCGGTCTCGGTGCGCTGGAAGTCGGTCAGGAAGTGGTCGGTGAACGACTCGTGGTTCATGAGGTCCTCGAGGACGGCGTAGATCTCCTCGCGAGGACGCTCGATCGTGACGGTGACTGTGACGGGCTTCATACCGCCATACTGAACCTTGTGTCGACTCCCGAGGACCTGCTCGCCGAGGCGCCGCTAGAGGCAGCGGTCGCCGCCCTGGCGGAGCGCAACCATCACCACCTGGCGGAGATGACCCCCGCCGAGCGCGACGACGCGATCGCGCACTGGCGCCAGATCGCGGTCGCCGTGCTCACCGCCGCCGGAGCCGCGCTCCAGGAGGAGCCGTCGCTCAACGGCGACGAGGGGCCTGGCCGGGCCGTGATCGTGCTCGAGGACTCCGGTCCCGAGGAGATCGCCATCCACGCGAGCTTCTTCCCGCAGCTCGAGGACCTAGGCGGCGGCCAGGTGGGCGCCACCCCTGCGCAGGCCGCCGCGCTCGAGCTGCTCGAGCAGATCTCCGACGACGACGATCCACTCGCCGACTGACATCACGACCGAGGGTCCCTGGCTGCGCCAGACCCTCGAGGAGATCGTCGCTCAGCTGCGGCGGCTGTTCGAGCTGAACGGCTGCGCGTTCGTGGTCGTCGATTGGGACAGCCAGTACATCCGCCCGGTGGCGACATGGTTCTCCTCCCCGGAGGTGCGCGAGGCGCTCGGGGCGGTCCTGAGCCGCCCGTACGACACCGAGCGCCCGGGCATCACCGAGGCCGCCATCGAGCGCGGCTCGCCGCTGCTGATGGACGACATCACGCGCTGGCCGGGCGCCGAGGCGCTGCGCCGGCGGCTCGAGGACGAGCTGCCCGCCGAGCAGGCGCGGCTGACGTGGAGCTTCTATGCGTCGTCGGCGCTGCTCGCCTGCCCCGTCCAGACACCGGACGGCCGCATGCTCGGGGTGCTCGCCCTGTCCGCCGGCGCCTTCAGCGACGAAGAGGTGCGCAGCGCCGGCGTGTTCGCCGACCTGGCCGCCATCGCGCTCGACCGCTCCGAGCTGCTCGGCCGCGAGGAGCGCCGCACGCACGAGGAGCTGATGCTCAACCGCGCGGTGCACGAGCTCGGCGTCTCGCTCGAGCTCGACGACGTCTACCGCGCGATCGTGCAGCAGGCGGCGCACCTGAGCGGGGCGTCGAAGGTGATGCTCACCCGCCAGGAGCCCGCCAGCCGCGATCTCACGGTGCTGCACTCGCTCGGGTTCTCCGAGCGGGTCCGGCAGGCGCGCTTCGTGGTCGGCGAGGGGATGATCGGCCGCGTCGCCGAGACCCGCGAGCCGTACGTGAGCCGCGAGGTCGACCGGGCGAAGTTCCTGCCGTGGGTGATCGAAGAGGAGGAGATCCAGTCGTTCGCGCACGTGCCGCTCTCGATCGGCACGCGGCTGTTCGGCGTGCTCACCGTGTCCGACGAGCGCCCGGGGCTGTGCGACGACGCGCTGCTCGCGCGGATCGAGGCGTTCGGGCTGGCGGCGGCGGGGGCGATCGCCAACGCGCTGGACTTCGCGCGCGAGCGGCGGGTGGCGCTGGCGCTCACGCGCGGCTTCGTGCCCGGTCCGCTGCCCGAGCTCGAGGGGTTCGACGCGGGGCTCGTGTTCGAGGCCTCCGGCCACGCCGCCGGGGGCGGGGACTTCTTCGGCATCTGGCGGCTGCCGAACCGCTCGGTGGCGCTGCTGGTGGGCGACGTGAGCGGCAAGGGGATCGAGGTCGCCGCCATCAGCTCGATGGTCCGGTTCTTCGTCGAGGCGCGGACCTACGATGCCGCCGATCCGGCCGAGGTGATGAGCCAGACCAACGTCCTGCTGCGCGGGCGCCTGCCCGGCATCACGTTCGTGCCGGCGGTGATGATGGTGATCGACGAGCACAGGATCCGCTGGTGCAACGCGGGGCACACGCCGCCACTGCTGATCACCGCGGACGCCGAGCTCGAACTGCGCGGCACGGGCCTGCCGCTGGGGCTCGAGGAGGGCGAGGAGTACACCGCCGAGGAGGCGCCGCTCGGCCCCGGCGACCTCGTCTTCGCCTGCACGGACGGGCTCACGGAGGCGCGCCGCGAGGGGCGCCAGTTCGGCGACCTGCGGCTGCCCGGGCTGCTCACCGAGCACGCCCGCGAGCTCGGCGCGCAGAGCCTGGTGGAGCTGCTGTACCGCGAGGCGGAGGCATGGTCGCCGGATCTCGACGACGACGTGGTCGTCCTCGCGCTGCGGAGGCGAGCGTGATCGAGGCGCGCCACGAGCCGCCGGACGGCCCGGCCGCGGTGGCGCTGTGGGACGAGTACATGGCTCTCGTGAGCGAGCGCGCCGGCCCCGGCTTCGAGGCGTCCCCGCGCATCTTCGGGACCGTCGATGTCTTCCGCGGCCCCAACGCCGCCTGGATCGTGCTCTACGACGACGGCGCGGCGGTGGCCTGCGCCGGGCTGCGCGAGCTCGAGCCCGGCGTCGCGGAGATCAAGCGCATGTTCGTCACGCCCCGCGCCCGCGGGCGCGGCCTCGCGCGGCGGCTGCTGGCCGACCTCGAGGGGATCGCGCGTGACGCTGGCCAGCGCGAGGTGCGGCTGTTCACCACCGACATGCTGCCGGAGGCCATGGCGCTCTACGCCAGCGAGGGCTACACGGTGCGGTCGGAGCATCCGGTCGAGGGGGGCCGAAGCGAGTTCTGGCTCGAGAAGCCGCTGTAACGTCTTTGAGCTCATGCCGGAACAGCTATGCACCGTGAACGACGACGTCGAGCTCTGCTACGAGACGTTCGGCGACCCCGAGGCGCCCGCGATGCTGCTGACGATGGGCCTCGCCACGCAGATGCTCGGCTGGCACGAGGACCTGTGCGCCGCGCTGGCCGACCGCGGCTTCCACGTGATCCGCTTCGACAACCGTGACGTCGGCCGGTCACAGCACATGAACGGGGCCGTGCCGTCGGTGTACCAGCTCCTACGGCGCGACAAGCGGGCCGCCAGTTACACGCTCGAGGACATGGCGGGCGACGGCGCCGGGCTGCTGGACCACCTGGGGATCGACGCCGCACACGTGGTCGGCGCCTCGATGGGCGGCATGATCGCCCAGACGATGGCGGCGCGGCACCCGGACCGCGTCCTCTCACTGGTCTCATGGATGTCGAACACCGGGTCGCGCTGGAGCGGCCAGCCGTCCCCCCTGATCTGGCCGATCCTCATCAAGGCCCCGCCGCGCGGCCGCGAGCAGTACATGGAGCACGCCGTGCGCGTCTTCTCGAAGATCGGCTCGCCCGAATTCGAGCGCGACAACGAGGACCTGCGGCGGATCGCCGGCATGAGCTACGACCGCGGCCTGAACCCCGCCGCGGGCGCCCGGCAGCTCGCGGCGATCATCCACTCGGGCGACCGGACGCCGCTGCTGCGGACGATCACGGCGCCGACGCTGGTCATCCACGGCAGCAAGGACCGGATGGTGCCGGCGTCGGGCGGGCGCGCCACGGCGCGCGCGATCCCGGGCGCCCGCCTACTGATCGTCAACGGCATGGGCCACGACATGCCGCGCGCGGCATGGCCGCAGATCCTCGACGCGATCGAGCAGAACGCCGCGCGAGCGCCGGCTTCCGGCGGCGAGGGCGTCGCGACCTGGCGCTGATCGCGTACCCGCCCGAGCTCCCGGTCAGCGCGCACCGGGAGGAGCTGCTGGAGGCGATCGGCTCGCACCAGGTCGTCGTGGTCGCCGGCGAGACCGGCTCCGGCAAGACCACCCAGCTGCCGAAGCTGTGCCTCGAGGCTGGGAGCTCGCGGATCGCCCATACCCAGCCGCGGCGACTGGCGGCGCGCACGGTGGCGGCGCGCATCGCCGAGGAGATGAAGGTGCCGCTGGGCTCGGAGGTGGGCTATGCGGTGCGTTTCCGCGACCGCTCGTCGCGTGACACGCAGGTGCGGCTGATGACCGACGGCCTGCTGCTGGCCGAGATCCGGCGCGACAAGCTGCTCAAGCGCTACGACACGGTGATCGTCGACGAGGCGCACGAGCGGTCGCTGAACATCGACTTCCTGCTCGGGTACCTGGCCCGGACGCTGCCGCGGCGGCCCGACCTGAAGGTGATCATCACGTCGGCGACGATCGACCCGCAGCGGTTCAGCGCCCACTTCGGGGACGCGCCGGTGGTCGAGGTTTCAGGACGGACCTATCCGGTGGAGGTGCGTTACCGGCCGGTCGAGGATCCGGACCGCGACCAGGAGGACGCGATCGCCGACGCGTGCGACGAGCTGCTGCGTGAGGGACCGGGCGACGTGCTCGTGTTCCTGAGCGGCGAGCGCGAGATCCGCGACACGGCGGACGTGCTGCGGGGCCGGCTCGACGTCGAGGTGCTGCCCTTGTACGCGCGGCTGTCGGCGAGCGAGCAGCAGCGGGTGTTCAAGCCGCACGCGAAGCGGCGGGTCGTGCTGGCCACCAACGTGGCGGAGACGTCTTTGACCGTGCCGGGGATCCGCTACGTGGTCGATCCGGGGGCCGCCCGCATCAGCCGCTACAGCGCGCGGCTGAAGGTGCAGCGGCTGCCGATCGAGTCGATCTCGCAGGCCTCCGCGGACCAGCGCAAGGGGCGCTGCGGCCGGACCTCGGACGGCATCTGCATCCGGCTCTACGCGGAGGAGGACTTCCTCGAGCGGCCGCGCTTCACCGACCCCGAGATCCTGCGCACGAACCTCGCTTCCGTGATCCTGCAGATGGCGGCGCTCGGCCTCGGCCGGATCGAGGACTTCCCGTTCCTGGACCCACCGGACAAGCGCCAGATCCGCGACGGGATCCGGCTGCTCGAGGAGCTCGGCGCGCTGGATGCCTCCGGCCGGCTGACCAAGGTGGGGCGCCGGCTGGCGGAGCTGCCCGTCGATCCGCGAATGGCGCGGATGGTGGTCGAGGCCGACAAGCTGGGCTGCGCCGAGGAGGTGATCGTGATCGCGGCCGCGCTGTCGATCCAGGATCCGCGCGAGCGGCCGTCCGACCAGCAGGCGCAGGCCGACCAGCTGCACGCCCGGTTCGCCGACCCGGACTCGGACTTCGTCTCGTTCCTGAACCTGTGGCGCTACCTGAAGGAGCTGCAGCGGCAGCTCTCCAGCAACCAGTTCCGCAAGCGCTGCCTGGCCGAGCACCTGCACCACCTGCGGGTGCGCGAGTGGCAGGACCTGGTGGCGCAGCTGCGCGAGGCGGCCAAGGGGGTCGGGGTGCGCTTCAACCGGACGCCGGCCTCGGCTCCGGAGATCCACCGGGCGCTCCTGTCGGGTCTCTTGTCGCACGTGGGCATGAAGGACGAGGCTTCGCGCGAGTTCACCGGCGCCCGCGGCGCGCGGTTCGCGATCTTCCCCGGCTCCGGGCTGTTCAGGAAGCCGCCGAGCTGGGCGATGGTGGCCGAGCTGGTCGAGACGACGCGGCTGTGGGGGCGGGTGGCGGCGCGGATCGATCCGGCCGACGTGGAGCCGCTGGCCGGGCACCTGGTCAAGCGCACCTACAGCGAGCCGCGCTGGGATCCGCGCCAGGGGTCGGTGGTGGCGACCGAGCGGGTGACGCTCTACGGCCTGCCGATCGTCACCGACCGCAAGGTGCAGTACGGGCGGATCGACCCGGTGCTCTCGCGCGAGCTCTTCATCCGGCGCGCGCTGGTGGAGGGCGAGTGGGAGTCACGGCACGCCTTCGTCGCGGAGAACCGGCGGCTGGTCGAGGAGGTGGAGGCGCTGGAGCACCGGGCGCGGCGGCGCGACATCGTGGCCGATGACCAGGCGTTGTTCGAGTTCTTCGACGAGCGGGTGCCCCTGGACGTGGTCTCGGCGGCGGGGTTCGACCGCTGGTGGCGGGACCAGCCGCCGGATCTGCTCACGTACACGCGGGACGTGCTCGTCCGCTCCCCCGATGCGGTCGACGAGCAGGAGTGGCCGACCACGTGGCGCCAGGGCGAGCTGACCCTGGACCTCGACTACCGCTTCGAGCCGGGCGCTCCGGATGACGGCATGACGGTGGTCGTGCCGTTGCAGCTGCTCGGCGCCGTGCGGCCGGAGCGCTTCGAGTGGCTCGTCCCGGGGCTGCGCGAGGAGCTCGTGACGACGCTCATCCGAGGACTGCCGAAGGACCTGCGGCGCCGGCTGGTGCCGGTGCCGGAGACCGCCGTGCGCGCGTTGGAGCAGCTCGAACCGCGGCGCCGGCCGCTGGCCGAGGATCTCTCGCGGGCGATCGACACCTTCGCCATCCCGCCCGAGGCGTGGGACTTCTCGTCGCTCCCGCCGCATCTGCGGGTGACGTTCCGGGTGGTTGACTCGAAGCGTGGCGTGCTCGCCTCCGGCAAGTCGCTGAGCGACGTGCGCGCGCAGGTGCGCCCCTTGTTGCGAGCGGAGCTGACCGCTGCCTCGTCGAAGCTCGAGCGGACCGGGTTGACCGCGTGGGAGGTCGGCTCGCTTCCGCGCGAGGTGACGCTGCGCGGCACCGGCCAGGCGGTGCGCGCCTATCCGGCGCTGGTCGACGAGGGCGCCTCCGTGGGCGTGAAGGTGCTCGAGACGCCGGGCGCGCAGGCCGCGTCGATGTGGGCGGGCACGCGCCGGCTGCTGCTCCTGTCCACGCCCTCGGTCTCGAAGTACGTCCACGACCGTCTCTCGAACGCGGACCGGTTGGCGCTGTCCGCCGCGCCCCACGGCAGCCTTGCCGCGGTGCTCGACGACGCGGTCGTGGCCGCAGCGGACGCACTGATGGCGTCGGGCGGCGGGCCCGCGTGGGACGAGGCGGGCTTCGCGCGGCTGCGCGGCCACGTGGCGGGCGCATTGGCTTCCCGCACTGCGGCGGTCGTCGCCTCGGTGGTCGGGGTGCTCGACGCCGGCCGCGAGGTGTCGCGCCAGTTGGAGCCCTTGACCGCCGTGCCCTTGCAGCCCGCCCGCGCCGACGTCCGCCAGCAGCTCGCGCGCCTCGTCCATCCCGGGTTCGTCGCGACCACCGGGGTCGAGCGCCTGGCCGACGTCGAGCGCTACCTGCGCGCCGCCGCCCGGCGGCTGGAACGGTTGCCGGACGCGGTGGCGGTCGACCGCGACCGCATGAACGGCGTCCACGAGCTCGAGCGCGCCTACCGCGAGCGGCTCGCCGCGGTCCCGGGCTCTTTGGCGTTGCGCGAGGTGCCGTGGATGCTCGAGGAGCTCCGGGTGTCGCACTTCGCACAGTCGCTGGGCACGCGGGGGCCGATCTCGGCGAAGCGGATACGGCGCGCGTTGGCCGAGGCGGGCTGAAGGCGGCGCGTCAGCCGTCGGTTGTACGCGACCGAGACGAGCGGAACCGCTCGAACACGGACAGCACGACCGGCTCGCCGCAGCCGAGGCAGGTCTTGCCGATCAGGTGCTGCGGCCGCACCAGGCTCGTCCCCGCGAGCCCGCATGACGGGCAGGAGAACACGCACTCGACGAAGGCGCCGGTCGCCAACAGGTCCTCAGAAGCATCCATGCGCCACCCATGCTGCCACCGGGATCGGCGACCATCAACGGGTTCCCCTACCCATCCGTATCGAGTCGGGTCACCCGTACTGAACCCGCGACGGCGCGCTCGTACCCTCCTCCCCCGCCATGCCGCGCTCGCTGATCTGGTCCCTGTACGCCCTCAACGTCCTGATCTGGTCGTCGACCTGGGTCGCGATCAAGATCGGGCTCGAGGACGTGCCTCCGTTGTTGAGCGCGGGCGTGCGGTTCGCGATCGCCGGGGCCGGGCTGCTCGTCCTGGCGCGGGTTCTGGGGCGCAAACTCAACACCGACGCGGTGCTCGCCGGGATCCTGGCGCTGCTCCCCTTCGCCGGCGCCTACGGGCTCATCTACTGGGGTGAGCAGTACGTGCCGAGCGGGCTGGCCGCGGTGCTGTTCGGCGTGATGCCGCTCTACAGCGCGACGATCGCTTCCGTCGCCCTCGCCGACGAGCCGCTGCGCGCGAGGCTGGTGGCCGGCATCGGGGTCGCCATCGTCGGCCTGGCGATCGCGTTCGGCGAGAGCCTGGCGCTCGGTGACGCCGAGTGGGCACTGCTGGCTGCCACGGCGTGTGCGATCGCGCCGCTGTGTGCCGCGATCGGGAACGTGTCGATCAAGCGGCGCGGCCAGCGGCTCGATCCGATCGTGCTGAACGGCTGGGCCATGCTGGCCGGCGGCGCTCTACTACTCGCGACCTCAGTCCCCACCGAGGACTGGAGCCAAGCGGCCTGGACGGCGCAGTCCCTGGGCTCGATCGCCTACCTGGCCGTCATCGGCAGCGCGGTTCCGTTCGTGACGCTGACGATCCTCCTCAGGCAGCTGCCGGCCGTGACCGTCTCCTACATCACGCTGCTGCTGCCGTTCGGGGCGCTCGCGTTCGGTGCCGCGATCTACGACGAGCACGTGACGCTCGCCGCCATAGGCGGGGCGCTGCTGGTGGCGAGCGGGCTGCTGATCGCGCAGTGGCCGCGTCGTGCCGCTGTCCTCCCCGCTTGACGGCACACGGCCGCCGGGAATAGAAACGCGGCATGTGCCGCAACCCCCTCCACTGCGTCGTACCGCCCTTCGTCCTCAGCCGCGTCGCCGATCGCGGCAGCCCAAAGCAGCGCGAATGGGCGCTCCGCACCCTCAACGCCGACACCACGATCCGCCATGCGCGCTCGGTGAACGCCAAGGCGATCGGGAGGAAGGGCGCACGCGAGGGCCATGACGCGCTCGCCGCCGCCGCGGCCGGCCGCCGCACCCGCTCCATCATGGACGCCAAGCACGGCTGGGAGATCACGGGCCTCAGGCGCGTCAGGGACGAGGACGACGGCCCGACCGGCGACCCCGCCGTCGACGAGGCGTTCGACGGCCTCGGCGCCACCTGGGACTTCTGGCAGAACGTTTTCAGCCGCGACTCGATCGACAACGAGAACATGCCGCTGCGCGGCATCGTGCACTTCGGCGAGGAGTACCCGAACGCGTTCTGGGACGGCCGCCGGATGGTGTTCGGCGACGGCGACGACGAGATCTTCCTGCGCTTCACGAAGTCGCTGGACGTGATCGGGCACGAGCTCGGTCACGGCGTGATCGAGGACGAGTCCGGACTCGAGTACTGGGGCCAGTCCGGGGCGCTCAACGAGCACTTCGCCGACGTCGCCGGAGTCATGGTCAAGCAGCACAAGCTCGGCCAGACCGCCGACGAGGCCGACTGGCTGATCGGCGCCGACCTGCGCGGCGACGAGTTCGACGGCGACGCCCTGCGCAGCATGAAGGCCCCGGGGACCGCCTACGACGACGCCTGCCTGGGCAAGGACCCGCAGCCCGCCCACTGGCGCGACTACGTGCGCACGTTCGAGGACAACGGCGGCGTCCACATCAACTCGGGGATCGCCAACAAGGCCTTCTACCTGCTCGCCTCAGGCCTCGGCGGCAAGTCCTGGCACGCGCCGGGCCACATCTGGTACGACGCGCTGCGAAACCCGCTGCTCACCCCCACCGCGACGTTCCGGCAGTTCGCGCGCATCACCCACCGGGCCGCGCGGCAGCGCTTCGGCGCGGGCTCGGACCAGGCCAAGGCCGTCCGGGAGGCGTGGGCCGAGGTCGGCGTGCGCTGGGAATGAGGATCGAGGTCCGCCAGCAGGGCGGTTTCGCGGGCCTCCGCCGCCCGGCGCTCGTGGTCGAGACCGAGGATCTCGAGCCCGGGCCGGCGCGCGAGCTCGAGGAGCTGGCGGCCGCCCTGCCCGCGGGCGGCCCGCCGGGCCGCGGGGCGGACCTGATGCGCTACGACGTGCTCGTGGACGACGCCAGCGGGCGCCGTACGGCTGCCTTCTTCGAGCCCGATGTCCCGCAGCCGGTGCGCGAGCTACTGAAGCTGGCCCGCGAGGCGGGCCGACGGACGTAGCTCCTCCGGCACCTCGGCCACCTGCTCGAAGTGCTCACTCACCGCGGTGATCGCCATCAGCCGCTGGACTGGCTTGGACCCACGCACGAGCAGCAGCCGGCGCTTCTCGCGCCGCGCCCGCCGGCGCGCCGCCAGCAGCCGTGCGAGACCGCACGAGTCCAGGAACGACAGGCCCCGCAGATCGAGCACGAGGCACTCAGGTCGACCCCTTTCGACCCGCCGCAACTCCTCATCGAACGTGTAGGCGTGTTCGAGGTCCAACTCGCCGCGGAGTGCCACGCACACCGCGCCCTCCGCGAGCGGCTCGATGGTCAGCCCGAAGCCTCGCATCGTCCCTCCTAGTCCGTGTGCTGACCCGTTACCCGCTCGTCGCGGGTTTAGGCCACCCTAGCGCCGAATTGCCGGCGCCGGGTCTTCCGTCCCCGCGTGAGCACCGCCAGGAAGGCTTCCACGACCTCCGGATCGAACTGCGTCCCGGAGCCGTCGCGCAGTTCCTGCTGGGCGGCGTCGTGGCCCAGCGCAGCGCGATAGGCGCGGTCGGCGGTCATCGCCTCGTAGGCGTCGGCGACGGCCAGGATCCGCGCCTCGAGCGGGATCACGTCGCCGGCGAGGCCGTGCGGGTAGCCGCGGCCGTCGATGCGCTCGTGGTGGGCGAGCACCCACGCGCTGATGTCACGCAGGTTGGCGTGGTCGAGGATCCGCGCTCCCAGCTCGGGATGGCGGCGCATCTCGGCCCACTCCTCGTCGGTGAGCTTGCCGGGCTTCTTGAGCACGGCGTCGGCGACGCCGAGCTTGCCGATGTCGTGGAGCACGCCCGCGGCGCGGACGCGCTCGACGTGAGCGTCCGGCACCCCGAGCTCGCGCGCGATCTCCTCGGCGTAGCGGCCGACGGTCTGCGAGTGGCGCGCCGTGCCGACGTCGCGCATGTCGAGCGTCTCGGCCAGGAGCATCGCGGCGGCGAGCTGCTCGCGCGTCTCGCCGGTCTCGTCGAGCGTGCCGAGGAGCGACTCGAGCGCCTCGGCGTGGTAGGCGACGCAGCGGTCGCGCCCGAGCCGCTTGGCTCCGAACACGGCACGCGTGGCGGCGCGCAGCAGCTGCGAGGCGTCCTGGCAGCCCGGCCCGGTCACCGCGACACCGACCGAGGTGGTGACCGGCCACGGGAAGTCGTGGAACACGGCAGCGACCTCGGAACGCACGCGCTCGCCGGCCGCCAGCGCGGCGGCTTCGTCGCAGCCGGGCAGAACGACGGCGAACTCCTCGCCGCCGAGCCGGGCGGCAAGGCCACCGGCCGCCGCCAGCACGCCTGCGAAGCGGCGGAGCGCCTCGTCGCCCTCCACGTAGCCGAGCGTGTCGTTGACGCGCTTGAAGTTGTCGAGGTCGCACACCATCACCGCGACCGTGCCCGTGCGGGCGATCTCGGCGTCGATGTGCTCCTGCAGGCCGCGCCGGTTGCGCAGGCCGGTCAGCGGGTCGTGCTCGGCCAGGTGGCGCATCAGCTCGAGCTGGCGCGCCGACTCGACGGCGCTCATCGCGTGATTGGCGAACGCGCGCAGGGCCTGCAGCGTCTCGCTGCTGGGCAGCAGGCGGTCGCGCGGGTCGTCGACCCAGACGGCGCCTTCGAGGCCGCCCTCGCGGTCGCGCAGCGGGACGATCAGGACGTGCTGCTCCCAGGCGCGCGCCCCGCGGCCGTTGAGCCGGCCGAAAGAGGCGCCGCGGAGCGACGGGTCCACGCGCGCCTGCGCCTCGCCGCGCTCGAGCAGGACGACGCCGTCGCACTCGAGCGCAGGATCGAGCAGCGGGGCCACCGCGTCGAGCGGGACGCGGCTCAAGCGGGCGAGCTCCTCGTCGGTCATACCGACGGTGGACCGCAGCTCGAGCATTCGCTGCTCGCCCTCCAGCGCCACGGCGACCTTCTCGAAGCCGAGCGCGTCGCGGATGCCGTGGCAGACGGCGTCGAGCATCTCGCCGGTCGTCCGCCGCTCGGCGAGTGAGGCGGTCAGGCGCAGCAGGTGCCCGACGGAGACGCGCTGCCGCTCGGCGGCAGCCGCCTCCTGGGCGTGCTCGAGCGCCAGGGCGGCATGCTGGGCGACGCCCACCAGGAGGTCGAGCTTCTCGCCGTCGGGCCGGCGGCCGTCAGCCGGCTCGTCGACCGAGAGGATGCCGAGGATGTCGCCGGCGGCGGAGCGCAGCGGCACGAAGAGCGCGTCCTCGGGGCTCCAGGCGTCCGGATCGGCCGAGACCGACATGGTCGGAACCCACGTCGTCAGCGGGTCCTGGCTCCAGTCGTACTCGCCGTCCTTGACGTGGTAGGCGCCGCGACGCTCGAAGCGCGGGTCGAGCAGCAGCGACCAGTCGGCCGTGCTCGAGGTCTGGCCGAGCAGCGACGTCGCGCGCGTCGTCGCTGCCCACGACCACGACGGTCTCGAAGTCGTCCCAGGCG
Source organism: uncultured Solirubrobacteraceae bacterium (assembly GCA_963835525.1). GTDB lineage: Bacteria > Actinomycetota > Thermoleophilia > Solirubrobacterales > Solirubrobacteraceae > DASSUW01. Next base: position 402,018 of record CAWIFM010000001.1, on the reverse strand, counting down.
GGGCGGTGCAGGTTGACCACGACGGTGCCGTATCCCAGGCACGCCTGCATGGTGCGGGCCACGGCCTGCAGCACGGGTTCGACCTCATACGCGGTGCGCTCCATCAGGACCGTTATCGGCGGCTGCGCCATGATCACGAGCGTGGAGCGTCCGCAAGCCCACCGTAGGCGCCGGCGGGAGCAGGTGCGGCGCCGTCGCCTGGCGCTGGCCGCCGCCGCAGCGCTCGCCTTCCTCGGCGGCCTGGCCGTGGGAGCCGGCGGCGACTCCGGGAAACCGCCGGCTCGCGAGGCCGGCGAGCCCGCGCCGGGCGAGACCCCGGCGCCGCCGCCCGTCGACGAGCTGTCGCTCGAGCAGCAGGTCGGCCGCATGGTGATCCTGCGCTTCGCCGGGACCACGGCGCCGAGCTACGTGCGGGAGGCGCTGCGCGAGGGCCGCGCCGCGGGCGCGATCCTGTTCCGCGACAACGTCGCCGACCCCGCGCAGCTGCGCAGCCTCACCCGCTCCCTGCGCCGCGCGGCGCCGCGATCGCTGATCTGCGTCGACCAGGAGGGCGGCGCGATCCGCATCGTGCCGTGGGCGGAGCCCGAGCGCTCCGCCCCCGAGCAGCAGGCCTGGGGCACCGTGCGCGAGGACGCCGAGGCGGCCGGCCGCGACCTGCGCGCCGCCGGCATCTCGGTCACGCTGGCGCCGGTGGCGGACATCCCGACGGTGGAGGGCGCCGCGATGGCCGACCGCGCCTTCACCACCGACCCGGACGCGGCGACCGCCGCCGTGGCCGAGTCGATCGGCGGCTGGCACGAGGCGGGGATCGCAACCACCGTCAAGCACTTCCCCGGCCTCGGCGGGGCGACGGTCAACACCGACGAGGGCACGGCCGTGATCGACCGCACGCGCGACCAGCTCGACGACGACCTCCAGCCCTACGTGATCGCCGTCAACATGGGGACCGAGTTCGTGATGGTCGGCCACGCCACGTACCCGGCGCTCGACGAGAAGCACATCGCCTCGCAGTCGCCGGCCATCGTCGACGGCGTGCTGCGCGACCGGCTCGGCTTCGAGGGCGTGGCGATGACCGACTCGCTGGAAGCGGCCGCCGTCCAGGCCGTGGCCGACGTCGAGGAGGCCGCCGTCGCCTCCGCCCGCGCCGGCATCGACGTGATCCTGACCACCGGCCGCGGCTCCTACAGCCGCGTCTACAGGGCCTTGCTGGAAGAGGCGCGCCGGGACGAGGCGTTCCGCGAGCGCGTGCGGGCGTCAGCCGCCCGCGTGCTCGCCGCGCAATCATCCAGCCATGGCTGACAGCTTCGCGATCGGGGATCCGGTCCCCGCCTTCTCGCTGACCGACACCGAGGGCGCCGAGCACGTGGTGCCGGCCGCCGACGCCCCGCCCGCCACTGTGATCGTGCAGACGTGCAACCACTGCCCGTACGTGATCGCGTGGAACCCGCGCCTGCGGGCCGTCGCCGAGCAGTACGGATCGCGAGGGGTGCGCTTCCTCGCCGTCAGCTCCAACGATCCCGCCAGCCACCCGGCCGACTCACCGGAGCGGATGGCGCAGTTCGTGCGTGACCAGGACTGGCCGATCCCTTACGCCTACGACGGCTCGCAGAATGTGGCCCGCGCGCTCGGCGCGGAGCGCACGCCGGAGGTCTTCGTGCTCGACGGCGAGCAGCGGCTGGCCTACCACGGGGCGCCCGACGCCGACCACCAGGACCCGTCGCAGGATGCCGCCTGGCTGCGTGCCGCGCTCGACGCCGTCCTGGCCGGCGAGGCGGTCGAACGCGCCGAGACGCAGGCACGTGGCTGCACGGTCAAATGGTCAGCATGACAACCCCGTAGAATCGCGCTGTGAGCCGCCGGGTCAACGAGCACAGCATCGCGCTGGCGCGCGAGTGGCGGCGGCTCGGGCGCGCGGCGACCTTCGTCGCCATCCTCACCTCGCCGGCGCTCTTCATCGTCCTCTACGAGCGCTTCGAATGGCCGGCTTTCTGGGCGCTCGTCGGCACCGTGCTCGGCGTCGCGGCCTTCCGCGGGCTGATCGACGTGCTCGCGCACAAGCTGATCCCCATCCCCGCGCTCTACGGCGCCGAGCGCGAGCTCCGCGACGAGGACGTCATGTCGCGCCGGCGCCTCTGGTACTGGCGCAAGAAGTACCGCAACCTGTGGCGGATCTTCGTCGTGGTGGGCAGCCTGACGCTGATCGCCATGGCCTTCAACGCCTTCACGGGCGGCGACGCCTCGGTCATGGGCGGCCTGGAGACGCTCGGTGAGGTCCTGCTCGCGTTCCTGCCGGTCGCGGCCATGTACCTGCCGATCGTGACGATCCTGTTCTTCGCGAACTTCCTGATCCTGTTCGGGCCGATGCTGCTGCTCGGGATCCAGCAGATCAAGGCCTACGAGCCGGGCGACGCGGACTGGGGCGTCAAGCTCGCCGACGTCCGCGGCCAGGCCGAGGCGAAGGAGGAGATCACCCGCGTCGTCTCGCTCTGGCAGTCGGGCGAGGAGTTCGAGAAGGCGGGCGGCAAGCGCGAGCGCGGCGTGCTCTTCCTCGGCCCGCCCGGCACGGGCAAGACGATGCTCTCGAAGGGCATCGCCACGTCGTTCAACTGCCCGTTCGTGACGATCCCCGGCTCGGGCTTCGCGCAGACCTTCATCGGCATGGACGCGGTGCTCGTGCGCTTCCTGGCCTTCAAGGCGAAGCGGCTGGCCGCCAAGTGGGGTGGCCAGTGCATCGTGTTCATCGACGAGATCGACGCCGTGGGCCGCCGTCGCGCCGCGCTCGGCTCGGGCTACGCGCCGCAAGCCGTCCCGACCGTGCACGACCACCTGTTCTACGGGCCGTCGGGCGCTCTCACCCCGGACGGCGATCTCGTCTGCGAGACGGCGGCGTGGCGTGAGCGGATGTTCGAGATGCGGGCCCCCGAGCCGCAGCAGATCTACCCGAGCTTCTACGACCGGATCAACCGGATCAGCCAGAGCTTCATGATCCCGGGCGGGATGGGCGGGGGCGGCGGGCTGGCGCTCAACCAGCTGCTGGTGGTCATGGACGGCATCGACGAGCCGCCGTTGATGAAGAAGTGGACGACGCGCAAGCAGAACACGTTCCTCGACGCCCTGTACGTCATCCCGCAGAAGCTGTGGAGGCTGCGGATGCGCCGCAAGCCGCCGAAGCCGCGGCCGGAGCAGATCTACTTCATCGGGGCCTGCAACGTCGCGCTCGAGCAGCTCGACCCGGCGCTCACGCGCCCGGGCCGCATGGGCCGCCACATCTACTTCCGCACGCCCACGTGGGAGGACCGGCGCGACATCTTCGACCTCTATCTGGGCAAGGTCTCGCACGACGAGGAGCTCGACACGCCGCCCAAGCGCGACGAGCTGGCGCGCATCACCAACGGCTACTCGCCGGCCATGATCGACCAGGTCTGCTCGCTCGCGCTCACCTACGCGCACGCGGACGGGCGCGAGTACTTCAGCCGGCGCGACCTCGTCGAGGCCATGACCGCGGTCGAGGCCGGCGTGGCGATCGGCCAGCCCTATCCGAAGCACGAGGAGCGGGCCACGGCGATCCACGAGGCCGGCCACGCCGTCTGCGGCCACCTGTTCATGGAGAACCGGCTCTCGACGCGGCTCTCGATCAAGAAGCGCGGCTCCTCCGGCGGCCACCACTGGGTGGCGGAGATCGAGGACCGCTTCGGCCATTGGCGCTCGGAGGAGGTCGGCGACCTGATCTGGGGGCTCGGCGCGATGGCGGCCGAGCACGTCTTCTACGGCCAGAACACCACCGGCGTGACCGGCGACGTCAACTCGGTCACCAGCCGCGCGGCGATGATGGTCGGCTTCCGCGCGATGGGCCCGACCCGCGTGGACCTCAGCGACCGGATGGAGCACGAGGACGACCGCGCGGAGGCCGAGAAGAGGATCGACGAGCGCTTCCAGCGCATCGGCTACCAGATCATGAACCGCTCGCCGGGCGGCGAGGAGCTCAACCCGTTCGGGTCCACGCTGTCGGACGCCAACAAGCGGCCGCTGGTGGCCGGCCTGCTCGGGCAGGCCTTCGTGGTCGCCTACAACACCGTCATCCAGAACCGGGAGGCCACCTCGCGCGTGGCCGACGAGCTGGTCGAGCACGGCGAGCTGTACGGCGACGAGGTGACTTCGCTGCTCGACGGGGTCGGCCTGCGCAAGCCCGAGATCGACGTCCTCGACGAGGCGACGTGGCCGGCGATCTGATCCCGCCTCCGTCGCCGGCGCGGCGGACGGGCCCGGAGGACGACAACAAGGCGACGGCCGAGCTCGAGGAGGCCGTCCAGCTCAGCGTCGAGGCCGCCGTCCCCAACGAGCCGTCCCCCTTCCGCAGCCGCTTCGGCTTCCTGTTCGGCGTCCTCGCCGGGATCGCGCTGTGCGTGGCCGGCGGGACGGCGCTGCTGCTCGGCGCGCAGGAGGAGAGCGGGCCGAAGCTGGCGGAGAACTGGTCGTCCTGGGAGCCGGAGACGGCCCGCATGGTCGACGGCGCCGAGGAGATCGCCGGCCACGTCGGCCTGCAGTACAAGCTCGACAGCGGCGACCAGCTCGTGTCGGTCCGCAGCTCGGCGCTCGAGCTGCAGGGCGAGGACATCGGCGTCGCCGTCCGCCCGCTGGGGGGCACGCTGCAGTACATGGAGGGCGACGGGCTGCTCTACATCCTCAACGGCCTGGGCCCGAACGGGACGATCCCGACCGGCAAGGCGAGCAAGGAGCGCGGCCGGCTGCTGCTGCGCGAGGCGCTCGAGCTGGCGCTCTACTCGTTCCGCTACCTCGAGGACGTGACGATGGTCGCCGTGCTGCTCCCGCAGGCGCCGGCGACGTCCACCACGGCCTCGGAGCGCCAGACGCGCGCCGTCTTCTACCGGCCGGGCGACCTCCTGTCGCAGCTCCAGGTGCCGCTCGACGACACGCTGTCGGCGAAGACGCCGACGCCCGCGAGCATGGCGCCGGCGGAGGCCAAGCAGGTCGACGACCTGACCCTGCGCAACCTCTTCCTGGCCTCGGTCCAGCCGCTGGACGCCGACCAGAACTACCTGGTGCTGGTCGAGCCCGAGACGATCGAGTAGCCCGCGCACCCGCGCACGGGCAGGCGCGGGTACTTCGGGTAGCGCTCAGGCTCGGTCCGGTGGCGCAGGCACATCGAGAAGACCGATCCGCGGCCGCTGCGCACGAGCTTCTGGTGCTCACAGGTGTCGCAGAGGCCGGCCTTCACCGCAGGCCGCGGTGGCTGAGCCGCGCCAGATCCTCGTGGTGCCCCGTCACGCGCTGCTTGACCGGATCCGAGTCGTCGCGATTGTGCACGAGGCTCCACATCGCGTCGGCGACCTGCTCGGCGCTCTCGGGCGTCGCGCGGTTGCGCATCTCGTCCACGAGCGCGATCTCGAGCCGCTCGATCTTCTGCTCCGCCGTCCCGTCGCCGAGCGACGGGAAGGCGACACCGCGCAGGTTCTCGTCCCACGCGCCCTTGACCATCGCGAACCGATTGCGGAGGGAGATCGCGTCGTCTGCCATGCGGGCCGCGAGTCTCGCACACTCGCTGGCGGACCAGCGGGCCCACGTAATGTGTCCCGTTCGATGAAGACCTTCGGCCGTCTCCTGGGCTTTCTGCGCCCGTATCGCACCGGCACGGTGTGGTCGCTGGTGCTCGCCGCGCTGGCCATGGGCGCGACGGTGGCGATCCCCTGGCTGACCGGCCGCGGGATCGATGCGGTCACGCGCGACGACCAGGACGACCTGAAGCTGTACGCGGGGCTCGTCGTGCTGGCGGCGCTCGTTCGGGTGGTGCTCTCGGTCGCGCGCCGCCTCGTGTCGGGCCGGGTCTCGCTGGGCGTCGAGCTCGACCTGCGCAACCGCATGTACGAGCACCTGCAGTCGCTCGAGCTCGGGTTCTTCGCCCGCCAGCAGACGGGCCAGCTGATGTCGCGCTCGACGGTCGACCTTGCGAGCGTGCGCTTCTTCCTCGGCTACGGCCTGGTGTTCATCGCCCAGAGCGCGCTCACCATCCTGCTGGCCTCGGCGGCGATGTTCCTCCTCCAGCCCGGCCTCGCCGCGCTGTCGCTGCTGCCGGTGCCGTTCGTGGTGCTGATCGCGGCCCGCTACGGCCGCATCTCGCGACCGGCCCTCACCGAGGTCCAGCAGCGGATCGCCGAGCTGACCGCCGATGTCGAGGAGAACGTGTCCGGCGTGCGCGTGGTCAAGGCGTTCGCGGCCGAGGAGCGCCAGCTCGAGCGCTTCCGCAGCAGCGTCACGCGCGTGTTCGACCAGTCGATGGTGACCACGCGGCTGCGCGCCTTCTACAACCCGTTCATCGGCTTCCTGCCCAACCTCGGGCTCGCCGTGGTGCTGCTGCTCGGCGGGCGCCAGGTGGTCAACGGGTCGCTCACGCTGGGCGACTTCACCGCCTTCTACGCGTACCTGCTGATGCTGATCGGGCCGATGCGCCAGCTCGGGATCGCGCTCGGCCTCGCGCAGCGGGCGACCGCTTCGGGCGCGCGCGTCTTCGAGCTGCTGGACCGCGAGCCGCGCCTGGTCGCGCCTCCGGACGCCCCGCCGCTGCCGCCCGGCGCCGGCCGGGTGGAGCTGACCGCCGTGTCGTTCGAGTACGAAGGCGCCCCGACACCGGCGCTGCACGGCATCGACCTCGCCGTCGAGGCGGGCACGACGGTGGCGCTGGTGGGCGCCACCGGCTCCGGCAAGACCACGCTCGTGCAGCTACTGGGGCGGCTCTACGACGTCACCGCCGGGTCGGTGCGGATCGACGGCGCCGACGTGCGCGAGGTCGACCTGCGCTCGCTGCGCGACGCGATCGCGGTCGTCGACGACGACCCGTTCCTGTTCTCGGCCGGCGTGCACGACAACATCGCCTACGCGCGGCCGGACGCCACCCGCGAGGAGGTAGTGCTGGCGGCCGAGCGCGCGCAGGCCGCGGGCTTCATCGAGGCGCTGCCCGACGGCTACGACACGCGCGTGGGCGAGCGCGGGCTGACGCTCTCGGGCGGCCAGCGCCAGCGGATCGCGATCGCGCGGGCGCTGCTCGCCGATCCCCGGATCCTCGTGCTCGACGACGCCACCAGCTCGGTCGACGCCTCGACCGAGCAGGCGATCAAGGACGCGCTGCGCGAGGTGATGGCCGGGCGCACGACGTTCGTGATCGCGCACCGGCTGTCGACGATCGCGCTGGCCGACGAGATCGTCGTGCTCGAGGGCGGCCGGATCGCGGCGCGCGGCACGCACGCCCAGCTCCTGGAGCGCAGCGAGCTGTACGCGGAGATCGCCGAGAAGGGCCTGCCCGACCAGGTGTTCCTCAACCGCAAGCCGCAGGAGGCGGCGGCCGGGCTGTGACGCGCCGCGACGAGATCGTCGCCCGCTGGCGCTCGACCGGCGGCCGCGGCCGCAAGTTGCGCGGCCTGCTGGTGCTGCTGCGCCCCTACCGGGCTCGCACGCTGCTCATGTTCGCCGCGCTGCTGGCCGGCACCGCGGCCGCGCTCGCCCCTCCCCCGCTCGCCAAGCTCGCGATCGACAACGGCATCGTGCCGGGCGACCTTACGACGCTGACGTGGGTCGTCGTCGCGTTCCTGGTCAGCGCGCTCGTCTACTGGGGCGCGACCTACGTGCAGACGTACCTCGTCGGCTGGGTCGGCCAGCGAGTGCTGCAGGACCTGCGGATCCAGCTCTTCGCGCACCTGCAGACGCTGTCGGTCGGCTTCTACTCGCGGCGCCAGGCGGGCGTGCTGATCTCGCGGCTGACCAACGACGTCCAGGCGCTCGACCAGCTCGTCTCGGACGGCGTGGTGACCTTGTTCGGCTCGACGCTGACGCTGCTCGGCACGGCGGTGATCCTGCTCGTGCTCGATCTCGAGCTTGCGCTGCTGACCTTCCTCGTCTTCCCCTTGCTCGCGCTCGGCTCGCTGGCCTTCCGGATCGTGTCGGCCAACGCCTACCGCGCCACGCGCGAGAAGGTCGCCGCCATCACCGCCTACCTGCAGGAGACGCTGTCCGGCATCCGGGTCGTGCGCACGTTCGCGCAGGAGCCCCGCCACCTCGAGCGCTTCGACGAGCTCAACGAGGACAACTACGAAGCGAACATGAAGACCGTCCACCTGAACGCGGCGTACTTCCCGGCCGTCGAGCTGCTGTCGGCCGTCGCCACGGCGGGGATCCTGGTCTACGGCGGCATGCAGGCGATCGACGGCGAAGTGACGATCGGCGTGCTGGTCGCCTTCGTGGCGGCGCTGAACAACTTCTTCGATCCGATCCAGTCGCTGTCGCAGTTCTACACGACGTATCAGGCGGGGATGGCGGCGCTCGACAAGATCTTCGAGCTGCTCGACGAGGAGCCGGAGCTGAGCGACAAGCCGGACGCCGTCGAGCTCGGCCGCATCCGCGGCGAGATCGACTTCGACGACGTCACGTTCGCGTACGGGGAGGGAGCGCCGGCGCTGAGCGACGTCGAGATGCACGTCCCGCCCGGGCAGACCGTGGCGCTGGTGGGCGCCACCGGCGCGGGCAAGTCGACCTTCGCGAAGCTCGTCGCGCGCTTCTACGACCCGACCTCGGGCCGCGTGCTGGTCGACGGGCACGACCTGCGCGACGTGACGGCCCACTCGCTGCGGTCGCAGATGGGCGTGGTGCCACAGGAGGCGTTCCTGTTCAGCGGCACGATCGGGGAGAACATCGCGTTCGGCAAGCCGGGCGCGACGCCCGAGGAGATCGAGGCGGCCGCGCGCGCCGTGCACGCGCATGGGTTCATCGGCGCGCTGGCCGACGGCTACGAAACGCAGATCGGCGAGCGCGGCATCCAGCTCTCAGCCGGGCAGCGCCAGCTGGTCGCCTTCGCCCGCGCGCTGATCGCCGAGCCGCGCATCCTCGTGCTCGACGAGGCGACGGCGAACGTCGACATCCACACCGAGGGCCTGATCGAGGCCGGGCTGCGGCGGCTGCTGGCGGGCCGCACGGCGATCGTCATCGCCCATCGCCTCTCCACCATCCGCACCGCCGGCCGGATCGTCGTGCTCGACCACGGCACGATCGCCGAGCAGGGCACGCACGACGAGCTGCTGGCCGCGGAGGGCGCGTACTGGCGGCTGTACCGCGACTGGGCGGAGCAGGCGGCGGCTTAGCCGACTCTGTCGACGACGAAGATCAGCGTCTCGTTGGGCGCGATCGCGCCGTCGGGGGTGCCGTTGGGCCCGTAGCCCTTGTCGGGCGGGATGATGAGCAGCCGGCGGCCGCCCTTGCGCAGGCCGACCATCCCCTCGTCCCAGCCGGGGATCACCTGGCCGGCGCCGAGCGGGAAGGTGAACGGCTGGGCGCCGCGATCCCACGAGGCGTCGAACTGCTGGCCGGTCGACCACGAGTTGCCGACGTACTGCATGCTCAGATCGTCACCCGCCTTCGCCTTCGGGCCCTTGCCCGGGACGATGTCGCGGATCACCAGCTCGGGCGGCGGATCGCCCTGCGGAGCCGGGATCTCGGGCTTGGACTTCGTGTCCTTGCCGATCGCCTGCACGATCGCCTCGACGCCCGCCTCGGAGGCGGTCTCGGTCGGCGTCGGCGTGGCGGCCGACTCGGCGCCGCTGCCGGAAGTGGGCTCGTCGTCCTCGCCGCAGGCGGCGATCCCCGCCGACAGCACGAGGGTAAGAGTCAGGGTGATCAGCTTCGAACGCATAGGCAAGCGACGGAGCTGCCGGGCAGGGACTCGAACCCCAACTACCAGAGCCAGAATCTGGCGTGCTGCCAATTACACCACCCGGCAAGGGGCGGCGCCCAGTATAGGAGGGCTGACCGGCTTTACGCGCCGTGACGGGTTCTATTCGCTGACCGGCGCGCTACCTTTCATGGGGTGCGGCCTCCCGGCAGGGGGCCCAGGGACCGAGAGGACGTATGCCTGAAGGCGGGAGCGGATCGATACAGCTGCTCGAGGCAGACCCCGAGCTTGCCCGGGGCCTGGACCCGCGCCGCGTGCGCGAGGTCTCGCAGCGGCTGTTTGTGCGTGCGGTGAACATCCCCCGCGGCTCGTGGAGCCCGGGACGCACCCTGACCGAGGGCAGCCAGCCGATCGGCCTGCTCGTGCTCGAGGGACTCCTGGTGCGCGAGGCGACGGTGAGCGATCACCCCTCCGCCGAGCTGCTCGGGCCCGGCGACCTGCTGCGCGCGTGGGAGGACAGCGACGCCGAGGTGCTGCTGCCCCGCAGCGTGCGCTGGAGCGCCTTGACCAACGGACGCGTCGCGGTGATCGACCACGCGCTGGCCGTCCGCGCCGCGCAGTGGCCGGAGATCTTCGCCTCGCTGGTCGAGCGCGCCGCCCGGCGCGCCGAGCGGCTCGTGATCATGCAGGCCATCGGACACCTCACCCGCGTCGACGACCGGCTGCTGGCGCTGCTGTGGTGCCTCGCCGAGCGCTGGGGCCGCGTGGCCCCCGGCGGTGTGGTCGTCTCGCTGCGACTGCCGCACCGGACCCTGGCCGGCATGGTCGGCGCCCGCCGCCCGTCCGTGACGACGGCGCTGGGTCAGCTCATCGCGCGAGGCGAGATCGAGCGCCGGCCCGACGGTGGCTGGCTGCTGCGCGGGCAGCCGCCCGAGCCTCGGGTTGCGCAGGGCGGGCAGCCGCTGCGGCTGCCGAAGACTGCGTCGCTCTAACGAACGTCAACTGCGGCTGGGTAGGGAAGCGGCTGGATCGACCGCTCGCCCTGCCGATCCCGCCTCCCTACAAGCCCGAAGTTCGCGCCCTCACAACGAGTCCGCGTCGACGACGTCCCCGGACGCCATGAGCTCCCGCGCGCGGTCCAGATCGTCGGACCGCCCGACCGTCAGCGCCGCCACCACCCGTCCGCCGTCGCGATAGAAGATCGTGAACTCCCCGTCGGCGACCGACCCGCGCACGACCTCCTCGTCCCACGACGCAGCCGGCCCGACGTACTCCAGCGTGCACCAGTCCGCCAGGTCCGACCAGAAGTAGGGGACCTCGGCGAACGGCTCGCGCGAGCCCATGATCGCGGCGGCCACGGCGGCGCCCTGGGCGCTCGCGTGCTCCCAGTGCTCGATCCGCAGCCGGCGGCCGTGGACCACGGAGTCGTACTCGCACGCGTCGCCGGCCGACCACACGTTCGCGGCGGAGGTCTCCAGGACCGACGAGCAGGCGATGCCGCCGGTCTCGCCGAGCTCCAGCCCGGCCGACTTGGCCAGCATCACATCCGGCACCGCCCCGATGCCCATGACCACCAGGTCGGCGTCGAGCGACCGGCCGGACTCGGTGACCACGCGCTGCACGCGGCCGTCGCCCTCGAACCGCCCGAGAGCGTCGTTCGGCACCCAGTCGATCCCGTGGTCGCGCAGCACGCCGGCGAAGAACTCGCCCGCGGTGCGCCCGAAGCCGAGCGAAAGCGGGCCCTCCTCCTGCATCACCAGGGTGCAGGCCTTGCCCTGCGCGGTCAACGACGCCGCGACCTCGCAGGCGATGTAGGAGCCGCCCACGAGCACCACGTTCGCGGCGTCCTCGGCGTCGGCGCGGATCGCGTCGGCGTTCCCGAGCGCGCGGAGGTAGTGGATGCCCTCCAGGTCGGAGCCGTCCACGCGCAGCCGCCGCACGTTCGCGCCGGTGGCCAGCACCGCGTGGCCGAACGAGAGCTCCTCGCCCGGCAGCTTGGCCGTGCGCGCCTCGGTGTCGAGCTTCATCACCGACGTGCGGATCCGCAGGTCGAGCCCGTCCGGCAGGTCGAGATACGTGTGCTCGCGCTCCACGTCCCCGCGCAAGTAGTCCTTCGAGCAGTAGGGCCGCTCGTACGGCGGGTCGACGTCGCGCCCCGCCAGCACCACAGTGCCGTCGAAGCCGCCCTCGGCCAGCGCCGACGCGCAGGCGGCGCCCGCGGCGCCGGCGCCGACGATCAGCACGTCCGCGTCAGCCACTGCCGTTCTCGCCCACGAACTCGCGCGTGATGGCCTCTTCGAGCCCTGGGTCGAGCACGACGAGCACCTCGTCGCCTGCTTCGACCACCGTGTCCGCCTTCGGCACGAAGCCGCTGCCGTCGCGCAGCACCGAGATCACCAGCGCGCCGTCGGGCAGCGACATCTCGGCGACCTTCTGGCCCGCCGCGGGCGCGCCGTCGGCCACCACCAGCTCGATGATCTCCAGCCGCTCCTCCGGCAGGTCGAGCAGGTGCACGAGCCCGTAGCGCGGCACCTCGTGCTCGATCAGGCGCAGGATCAGGTCGGTGGCGCTGACCGCCGGCTGGATTCCCATGAGCTTGAAGTGCTCGAGGTTCCGCGGGTTGTTGACGCGGGCGATGATCCGCTCGCAGAGGTACTTCTCCTTCGCGACCTGGCAGATCAGCAGGTTGTCCTCGTCGTCGCCGGTGACCGCCACCACGAGGTCGGCGCGCTGGATGCCTGCCCGCTCGAGCACCCACAGCTCGGTCGCGTCGCCGTACTGGACGGCGTGCTCGAGCTCCTGCTCGACGGTCAGGTAGCGGCGCCGGTCCTGCTCGAGCACGGTCACCTCGTGACCCTTCTCGATCAGCTCGCGGGCCAGGTTCCAGCCGACCTTGCCGGCGCCGGCGATGATCACGTAGAGGGTGGTGTCCATCAGGCCTCGGCGAGCGCCGCCTGCTCGAGCTGCTCGATCGCGATCTGGGTCGGGCAGATGGTCTGGACGCCCTGCTCGGAGTACCAGGCGGCGCGGCGCGGGTCGAGCACACGTGCGATCACGCGCTCGACCTCGAAGCGCCGCTGGGCGATCTGCGAGACCACGAGGTTGGTGTTGTCCCCGTTCGTGGAGGCGATGAACACGTCCGCCTCCTCGATGCCCGCCTCGACCAGCGCGTCGAGCTCGAGCGCCGTGCCGATCGTGAAGCGGCCGCCGGCCTCCTCCCACGACTGGCCCAGCTCGACGTCGAGCCGCTCGTGCGAGAGCGGGTCCTCGTCCAGGACGGAGACCGTGTGCCCGGCGCGCAGCGCCGAGGTCGCCACTGAGGAGCCGACCCGGCCCGCTCCGACCACGAGGACGAACATCGGCGAGAGCCTAGCGATCGGGCACGGGGCTATGGCCGACAGGCGCCTCGGGCGGCACGTCGGCGACGCGCGTCGGGTCCTGGCCCGCGGCCGGCGGAGCCGTCAGCACGACGCGGCAGGCGGCCTTGTTGAGCACATAGCGCGTCGTCTCCCCCACGAACGTGTCGCGCAGGCCCTCCTTGCCGCCGTACAGCACGCCACCGCGTGTGCGCACGGGCTCCTCGGCGGCCAGCACGATCGCCTCCACGCCGCGCCGCTTGGCCTCGCGCACGATCGCCTCGCCGGCGCTCCGCGCCCGCACCACGGCGGTGGCCACCTCGACGCCCTCGTACTCCTCCCCCACGGCCTTGGCCCTCGCCAGCGCCGCCCGCGCGCGCTTGAGCTCGGCGTCCGGCACGCTCGTGTCGAGCGGCAGCGTGAGCGGCACCTCGAAGATCCACAGCGCCTCGATCACCGCACCGCCCTCGCCGAAGTCCTCGTCCTCCTCGGAGGCGAGGCGCCCCGCGGTCTGGACGATGTCGTCGTCTAGCTCGGTACCCAGGATCGGCACGAGGATCGAGCCGTACTCGACCTCGGTGCGGCGCCGCGTGAGCACCTGCTCGGGCACCGAGATGCGCTTGAGCAGCGGCTTGTCCTCCGAGGTGCGGTAGTAGACGTAGACGAGGACGCCGAAGGCCATCCATCCGAGCCCGACCCAGCGCGCGCGATCGTGGAACGCGAGCAGGCCCACGAAGGCGGCGCCCGAGAGGAGGGTGCCGAGCGCGGCGGGCACCGGCAGGTCGGCGCCCGCCACACGCACGTTGAGCGGCATCCGGTAGGGCCGGTCGCGGTCGGGCTCCTTCCATCGCAGCCGGCAGACCGACAGGCACACGAGGGTGAAGGCCAGCGTGGCACCGAACGCCGACATCGCGAGCAGGAACTCGAGGTCGGCGGTCAGCAGCAGGAGCGTCGCCACCAAGGCGCCGATCCCGATGATGACCACGGGCGTCGACGTCGACGGGTGCAGGTAGCCGATGCGCGACGGGATCTGGCGGTTCAGCGCGAGGTTGTAGCCGAGCCGCGAGACGCCGAGCATGGCCGCGTTGCACGCCGCCGCGAGGATGGCGATCGCCGAGACGGCGACCACGTAGCGCAGGCCCTCGCGCAGCCATTCCTGAGAGAAGTCGGCGACGATGCCCAGCATCGGCGCCTCGATCCATCCCGCCGGGCCGCCCTCGTCGAGCCGCTCGACCGGCAGCGTCGCGGACGCCACGAGCGCGATCCCGACGTATGGGACGAGCGCCGCCAGCAGCCGCACCGAGATCAGCCGCCGCAGCCCGCGCCGGCCGATCGCGACCTGGCCTGCCAGCCCGGACGACGCGTCGAGCCCGCTGAAGGCCACCAGCACGAGCGGGAAGGCGAACAGCATGTCCTCCATCGACGGCGTGCCCGCGACCGACGCCGGGTCGGTCAGCACCTCCGGCTCGAACAGCAGCACGAGCCCCAGCGCGACGATCAGCACCTGCAGCGCGAGGTCGCCCAGCACGATGAGGACGGCGCGGTTGTAGCGCGGCGCGTCGGAGCCGCGCGCGTTCCACCACGTCACGAAGGCGACGAGCGCCGCCGCCATCAGGAACTCGGGAGCGCCCGACTCGAGCTCGGGCACGAAGACCGCCGCGTAGTCGGTGGTCGCGAAGGCGCAGATCGCGATCAGGATCAGATAGTCGAGGCAGATCGCCCAGCCGGCGATGAAGCTGACGAGCTCGTTGAAGGCGAAACGCGTGATCACCGTCGCCCCGCCCCGCTCCTGGTGCAGCGACGCGCCCTCCACGTAGCAGAGCACCACGGTCGCGAACAGCAGCCCGCCGGCGAGGAACACGAGCCACGTGAAGCCGAGCGCGCGCTGGGCGACGAGGCCGACCGCGAAGTACACCGAGGCGGCAACGAAGCCCTGGACGATCCCGAACAGGGCCGGAGCGCCGAGCGACTTGCCGAGCGGCTTCACGTCCGCCGCTCCGCGTAGAGGCGGGCGGCGCCCGCGGCGATGAACAGCACGCCGAACAGCAGCCCGAGCGCGAACCCGCCGCCCTCGGCGAGCGTGCGGACGACGAGCGCGATCCCGATCAGGATCATCGCCGCCGACAGTACCTGCGAGACCACGCTCATCCGCGGCCGATTCTAGATTTCGTCGGACGTGCGTCGTTACTGGGCCCTGTTGCGCGTCCCGGGCGCCCGCGGCCCGGTGGTCGCGTCGGCGCTCGGATCGCTGCCGATCGGCATGTACATCCTCGCGATCCTGCTGCTCGCGCGTGAGGCCACGGGCTCGTTCGCGGAGGCGGGCCGCGTGGCCGGCGCCTTCGGGCTCGCCAACGCGCTCGGCGCCGTCGCGCAGGGGCGGTTGATGGACCGGCTCGGCCAACCGCGCGTGCTGCGCGCCGCCGCCGCCGGGCACGCGCTCGCGGTCGCGGCGCTGGTGTTCGCCGCCGACCGGATTGCGCCGTCGGCCGTGCTTGTGCTGTGCGCCGTCGCCGGCGGCGCCTGCCTGCCGCAGGTGCCGGCCGCCATGCGCTCGCTGTGGAGCGTGCTGGTCGAGGACGAGGAGCGGCGCCAGGCGGCCTACGCGATGGTGGCGATCGTGTTCGAGGTGTCGGTGGTGGCGGCGCCCGCGCTCGTGGCCGGGATCATCACGGTCGCCTCGCCGGCCGCGGCGACGGCCGCGGCCGCCGTGCTCGCCTCGGGGGCCGCGCTCGCCTTCGCCTCCACCGGCGCCTCGCGGCGCTGGCGCGGCGAGGCGCACGCCACCGGGTGGCTCGGGCCGTTGGCGGCGGCCGGGGTGCGGACCGTGTTCGCCGCGCTGGCCGGGCTCGGCACGGCGATCGGCATCGTGCAGGTCGCGGCGCCCGCCTTCACGGCCGTCGACGGCTCGGCGGAGGAGGGCGGACTGCTGCTGGCCGCCCTGTCGGCGGGCAGCCTGGCCGCCGGCCTCGTCTACGGGGCGCGCTCGTGGCCCGGCAGGCCCGCAACGCGCCTCGCGCTGATGCTCGCCGCCCTCGCGGGAGGCTGCGCTCTGCTCGCGGCCGCCGGATCGAGCCTCGGGCTCGCCGCCGTCCTGGTCGTCGTCGGCGCGACGCTCGCTCCCGCCGCCATCACCGGCTCCGCGCTGCTCGACGACGTCGCCCCGCCCGGCACCGTGACCGAGGCGTTCACCGTGATGATCATGGGCATCGTGGCCGGCAACGCCGCGGGCAACGCGCTCGGCGGCGCGATCGTCGACGGGCCGGGCTACGAGCCGGCCGTGCTGGTGGCGGCGGCGATCGCGGCGGCCGGCGCGATCCTGGCCTACACGCGGCGCAATACGCTGGGGACGCGCAGCGCCAGCACCGCAAGGTCGTCCTGACTGCGGCCGCCCTGGTACTCGACCGCGACGTCGACGATCCGGTCGACGATCGCGCCGGCGTCCAGGCCCGCCGAGCCGCGCAGCAGCTCGGCCAGCCGCTCGTCGCCGAACATCCCGTCCGGGCCGCGGCCCTCGGTCACGCCGTCGGTGAAGCAGACGAGCGCGTCGCCGGGTCCCAGCGTGACGATCACGTCGGGGTGCACGACGGCGGGCAGGACGCCGAGCAGCGGCCCGCCGGCGGGCACCGTCTCCACCCGCCCCCCGGCGCGCAGCACGAGCGGTGGCGGGTGGCCGGCGCTGGCCAGCACCAGCCGGGCCCGGCCGCCGCCGACCGTGACGCGCCCGTGCAGGACGGTGCAGAAGCGGCCGTCGCCGAGCTGGCGGAGGATCGCGTCGTTGAGCAGCCGCAGCACATCGCACGGGCTCGAGTGGTGGACCGACTCGGCTCGCAGCGTGTAGCGCACCATGCCGGTCAGGGCCGCCGCCTCGGCGCCCTTGCCGCACACGTCGCCGACCACGAGCGCCCACTCGTCCTCGACCGGGAAGAGGTCATAGAGGTCGCCGCCCACCGTGGTGCCCTCGCCGCCGGCCAGGAAGCGGGCGCCCACCTCGAGCCCTTCGATCTCCGGCATCTCCCGCGGGAGCAGGCTGTCCTGCAGCGTGCGCGCGATATGCCGCTCGCGCTCCTCCAGCCGCGCGTTCTCGATCGCCAGCGACGCGATGCGCGCCAGGTCCTCGAGCAGGTGCTCGTCGGCCGGCGCGAACTCGCCGTCGACCTTGCCGGCCACGTCGATGCGGCCGATCTCGCTGCCGTCGCGCGCGGTGAGCGGCCGCGACAGGGGCTCCTCGCCCGCGACGGACTCGCCGGCGCGAGCACCCAGCTCGTCCGCCCGGCCGGGCTGCACGATCGCGTGCGCGAAGCGGGCGCCGGTCAGCTCGCGCGCGCGCTCGGCGATGAGCTGCAGGCGCCGGTCGACGCGGCGCGTTCGGTGGATGGCGAGCGAGGCGGCGGCGAGGGCGTCGAGCATCTCCGCGCGCCGCTGCTCGGCGACCGCCGACGCCTGCGCCTCCTCGTACAGCCGAGCGTTGTCGACGGCCAGGCCGGCGCGCAGCCCGAGGTCGCGCGCGAGGTCGAGGTCGGCCTCGTCGTAATGGCGCCCGGACTCGGCCATGGTCAGCGACAGTGCGCCGAGCACGCGCCCGCGCGCCCGCAGCGGGACGACGATCTGCGACCGCGGGCCGATCGCCCGCATCAGCTCGGCGCCCTCCGCGCCGGTGGTCTCGAGCGCCGACCGCACCACGGCCTCCGGGACGATCTCGCTCGTCAGCTTGGCCTCGCCGGTGGCCATCGTGGTGCCCATGCCGACGCGCTCGGAGGCCGCCAGCGTGCCGCGGTCCCGCCACGCGCGCATGAGCGCCTCGCGCGCGGGGTCCTGGTGCGCGATGGCGACCGGGCGGCGGCCGCTCTTGCCCTCGAGCAGCTCGATCTTCACGAAGTCGGCCAGCTGGGGCACGAGGAGCCGGGCGAAACGGTCGAGCCGCTCGTCGACGCCGAGCGCCGAGTCGAGCACCTCGCCCGCGCGCACGAGCAGGTCCTGCCGGTGCGTCGCCTGCCGGCGCGCGGTGACGTCCTGGACCACGACGACGGCGGCCACGATCGTGCCCATGCCGTCGCGGATCGGCGCCGAGTTGGCCTCGAGCACGCGACGGCTGCCGTCCGAGCCGGCGAACTCCATCTCCTCGCCGCGCACGACCTCGCCGCGCATCAGCGACCGCGCGAGCGGCCACTCGTCGCGCGCGTAGGGCCGCCCGTCGCCGTGCCAGGCCGCGAACTCCGCCTCGGCGAGGTAGGTGCCGCTGGGGGCGACGCTCATCCCCATCTCCCCCAGCCGCTGGTTGGTGAGCAGCACGCGGCCCGCGGCGTCGGCGATCACCACGCCGACCGGCAGCTGGCGCAGGACTCCCTCGAGCCTCATCTCGGCGGCCTTGAGGTCGGTGACGTCGATCACGACGGCGCCGACGCCGGTGACCTCGCCGTCGATGCGCACCGGGAACCAGCTCGCGAGCACGTGCCGCACGTGCCCGGTCCCGGGCTGCTCGGCCGTCAGCTCGCGCTCGAGGACGGGCTCGCCGCTCTCGATGACGTGCTGGTAGATCGGCACGAGCACGCTCGCCATCTCCGGCAGCACCTCGTCGAGCCGACGGCCGATGTGCAGCTCGCGCGGGCGGCCGTTGATGGCGCACAGCGCGGAGTTGATGCGGACGAAGCGCAGCTCGGTGTCGACCAGCGCGAGACCTACCGGCGCGCCCTCACCGACGACATCGAACAGCGCGCTGGCCTCGCTCGCCGACACTGCCCTGCGGACCTTAACAACATCAGGACGTCATGACCGCCTACCGCCGCCCACGAGCAGCCGGAACGGGACGCGGACCTCGTCCGGCAACCGCAGCGGCGCGTCGACGGACTCGACCTCGACGTCGACGAACCCGGCGTCCTCGAGGGCCGCCTGCAGGACGCCCGGCGGCGACAGGCTGAACGGGTCCTCCGTGCCCGAGATCGCGGCGAGCACCGGGTTGTGCTCGGCCTCGTCGTAGACGACCGCCGAGAAGCGGCCGCCGAGCCGCAGCGCGAGGCGGACCGCTCGCAATGCCGCGGCCACGTCGGGCAGGCGCATCAGTCCCAGCCGGCAGATCGCGGCGTCGAAGGCGCCGGGCATGAAGTCGAGCGCGGCGGCATCCGCCACCGCCGCGTACACGTGCGAGACCTCCTCCGCGATGGCGCCGGCGCGGACGCGATCGACGAGCGGCTCCGAGATGTCGGTGGCCAGCAGGATGCCGTCCGGCCCGGTGCGCCGGGCCGCCGTCAGCGTCTGCCCGCCGGCCCCGGCCGCCACGTCGAGGACGCGGCTGCCGGGGCCGACGCCGGCCTGGTCGAGCATCAGCTCGGTGGCTTCGCCGAGCCAGGCCTCGTAGACGCCGGGATCGGCGCCTACGGCCGTCACGAGGCGCTCCGCAGGCGCAGCGCCGGAGCCAGCCGTGCGGCCCCGGCACCGGCGCCGAACGCGAGCGCGGCGACGGCGATGACCACCCAGGTCTCCGCGCCGGAAGGGGAAGGCGGCGCGGGGGCGGTGGTCGAGGGAGTGTCCGACGGGATCGACCGGTAGTTGTCGATCGGCATGGCGCCGGCGGGAGCGGCGACGGCGAGCACCGCGACGGCGGTGAGGATGGCGATGAGGGTCTTCATGCCGCCGACGCTACGGTCGCTCCTCGAGCGGCACATCGGCCAGATGACGTACTTCGCGCCGCGACGGTGACGTATTGCTGAGATGATCGGCGCGATGCGCCGCCGGTTCGTGGG
Source organism: uncultured Solirubrobacteraceae bacterium (assembly GCA_963835525.1). Taxonomy (GTDB): domain Bacteria; phylum Actinomycetota; class Thermoleophilia; order Solirubrobacterales; family Solirubrobacteraceae; genus DASSUW01. The sequence continues at coordinate 382,255 of CAWIFM010000001.1, read as the reverse complement.
CCGCGCCGCCGAGCTGGCGGCACTCGAGGCGGCCCTCGCAGCGACAGCCGAGGGCCGGCCGGAGGTCGTGCTCGTCGGCGGCGAGGCGGGCGTCGGCAAGACGCGCCTGATCGCGGAGCTGACCGGTCGCGCGGCGGCCGGCGACATGCTCGTGGCCTCCGGCGGCTGCGTCGAGCTCACGGCCGGGACGGCGCCGTACCTGGCCTTCACGGAGGCGCTGCGCGACCTCGGCCGCGCCGTCGGGCCACGCGCCTGGGAGCGCATGTGCGCGGGCGCGCCGCCCGAGCTGGCGAGCCTGCTCCCGGGCGCGTCGGGAGCGCCCGGCGAGGGCGCCGGCGCGGCGGCCCGCGGGCGCATGCTCGGGCAGGCGCACGACTTGCTGGCCGAGGTGGCCTCGACGGCTCCGCTTCTCCTGGTGCTGGAGGACGTGCATTGGGCGGACCGCTCGACGCTCGACCTCGCGGCCTACCTCGCGCGCGCCGTGCGCGGCGAGCGGGTCGCGCTGGTCGCGACCTACCGCAGCGACGAGGCCTCGCGCCGGCCGGTGCTGCGCGCCTGGCTGGCCGAGCTCGCCCGCGCGGACGGGGTGCGGCGGATCGAGCTCGAACCGTTCGGCGAGGCGGAGATCGCCGAGCTGCTGGACGCCGATCCCGGCACGGCGGCGTCGATCGCGCGCCGCTCGGGCGGCAACGCGTTCCTCGCCGAGGAGCTCTACGAGGCAGGTGGCGACGACCTCCCGTCGTCGGTGCGAGACCTGCTGTCGACGCGGATCGCCGCCCTGCCGCCGCCGTCGCAGGCCGTGCTGCGCGCCGCGGCCGCCGCCGGCGCGCGGGTCGACGACGATCTGCTCGCCGAGCTCGTGGAGCTGCCGCCCCGCGAGCTGGCGGCGGCGGTCCGCGAAGCCGTCGCGCATCAGCTGCTGACGACCGATCCCCGCGACGGCCGGCTCGCCTTCCGGCACGAGCTCGTTCGCGAGGCGGCCTACGCGGAGCTGCTGCCGGGCGAGCGCCGCCGCCTCCACGCCGCCTGCGCGCGCGTGCTGGAGGAGCGGCCCGAGCTCGGCGAGAGCCCCGCGTCGGCGGCAGCGTCAGTGGCCCGTCACTGGGACGCCTCGGGCGACGCCGCCCGGGCACTCGCCGCCTGTCTGCGCGCGGCCGCCGCCGCGCAGCGCGTATACGCCCCCAGCGAGGCGCTCGTGCTCTACCAGCGCGCGCTCGCGCTGTCGGAGGATCCGCAGCTCGAGGTCTTCGAGTCCGCCGCCGACGCCGCCGTCCAGGCCGGCGAGGCGGGCGTCGCGGTCGGGCTGCTCGACGAGGCGCTCGCGCTCGCCGATCCCACGGCCGAGCCGGTGCGTGCCGGCATCCTGCACTCGCAGCGGGCCTGGTACTCGTGGGCGGCGGGCATCGCCGGCCCTTCCACGCGCGAGCATCACGCCAGCGCGCTCGCGCTGATCCCGGCCGAGCCGCCGTCGGAGGCTCGCGCCCGCGCCGTGACCGACCTGGCCTATTCGGAGATGCTCGACGGCCGCATGAGCGAGGCGCGCGAGCGTGCCCTCGAGGCGGTGGGCGTCGCCCGCGACGCCGGCGCGCGCGAGATCGAAGGGCTCGCGGTCAATGTGCTCGGCGCCGCGCGCGGCGCGCTGGGAGACACCGAGGCGGCGATCGAGTGCCTGCGCGAGGCGGTCGCCATCGCCCGCGAGACCGGCGGGACGGAGGCGCTCGGCCGCGCATACGTGAACCTGTCGTCGACGCTCGACGCGTCCGGCCGGTACGAGGAGGCGGTCGAGGTCGCGCTGGAGGGCGCGGCGGCGAGCCGCGCGCTCGGGCTGGATCGGCACTGGACCGCGTTCCTCGCCGGCAACGCCGCCGAGTCGATGATCACGCTCGGCCGGCTGGAGGAGGCGTGGGGGCTGGTCGACGAGACGCTCGCGGGCGAGGTCTCGGAGATGGCGGCCTCCCACCTGACGCTGCTGAAGGCCGAGCTCGCGCTCCAGCGCGGCGACCTCGCTGCGGCCGAGGCGGCGCTGGCCGCCTCCCGGGAGCTGGGCGTGGAGGCGCGCATGGCGGAGCTGGCGGGCGGCGCAGCGCGGGTCGCCGCCGAGCTCGCGATTGCGCAGGGGCACCACGAGGAGGCGCGTGCGGCCGTGCGCGAGGGCCTCGACCGGCTCACCGACGACCGGCGCGTGATCGCAGGCCTCGTCGCGGCCGGCGTGGCGGCCGGCGGAGAGCCCGCCGAGCTGCTCGGGCGCCTCGATGACGTCGGGCCGGCGGCGGACGTGCCGTTGACCCGCGCGCTCACGCTGACCGCGCGCGCGGAGGCGCAATCCATGCCCGGGCCCTGGCGCGCGGCTGCGGAGACCTGGGAGGCGCTGCCCGCCCCCTACCGGGCCGGCCAGGCGCGCCTGCGTGAGGCCCAGGCGCTGCTGGACGCCGGCGCCGGCCGCGACGAGGCGACCGGCCCGCTCCGCGCAGCGGCCGAGGCAGCGCGCTCGACCGGGGCACACGGCCTGCTGCGAGAGGTCGAGGCGCTGGCGGCGCGGGCCCGGATCGACGTCGGCGAGGCGCCCGAGGACGACGCGTCCGGCCTGACCCCGCGCGAGCGCGAGGTGCTCGTGCACATGGCGGCCGGGCGGACCAACCGCCAGATCGCCGAGGCGCTCTACATCAGCCCGCGCACGGCGGGCGTGCACGTCTCGCGCATCCTCGCCAAGCTCGGCGCGACCACGCGCGGCGAGGCGGCCGCTGCGGGCCGCCTCGCGGGCGTCATAGACGAGGAAAGGGTCGAGGCGCTGCTTACGCGATCAACGGGATGATCAGCAGGGCGACGATGTTCGCCACCTTGATCATCGGGTTGATCGCGGGGCCGGCGGTGTCCTTGAAGGGATCGCCGACCGTGTCGCCGGTCACCGACGCGGCATGGGCCTCGGAGCCCTTGCCGCCATGGGCGCCGTCCTCGATCAGCTTCTTCGCGTTGTCCCACGCGCCGCCGCCGGCGGTCATGAAGATGGCCATGAACAGGCCGACCACGATCACGCCGATCAGCAGGCCGCCGAGCGCCTGGGCGGAGAGGACGCCGACGATCACCGTGACGACGATCGGGATCAGCGACGGGATGATCATCTCGCGCTGAGCGGCGCGCGTGACGATGTCCACGCACTGGCCGTACTCCGGCTTCTCTGTGCCGTCCATGATCCCGGGGTGCTCGCGGAACTGGCGCCGCACCTCCTCGACCACCGCCTGTCCGGCGCGGCCGACGGCCTCCATCGAGAGCGCCGCGAACAGGTAGACCATCATGCCGCCGACGATCAGGCCGATCAGCACGTCCGGGTTGTCGATGCCGAAGGTGACGACCGCGCCGGTCTCCTCCTCGAGCTCGATCTTGAAGGCCGCGAACAGCACGAGCGCGGCGAGCGCCGCGGAGCCGATCGCGTAGCCCTTGGTGACCGCCTTGGTGGTGTTGCCGACGGCGTCGAGCGGGTCGGTGACGTTGCGCACGTCCTCCGGCATGTCGGCCATCTCGGCGATGCCGCCGGCGTTGTCGGTGATCGGGCCGAAGGCGTCGAGCGCGACGATCAGGCCGGTCAGCGACAGCTGCGCCATCACGGCCACGCCGATGCCGTAGACGCCGGCCAGCTCGTAAGAGCCGAAGATGCCGGCAACGATCACGAGGGCCGGCAGCGCGGTGGCCTGGAGGCCCTGGGCGAGGCCCTGGATGATGTTCGTCGCGTGGCCCGTCTCCGACGCCTTGGCGGTGCTCTTGACGGGTGCGAAGCGCGTCGACGTGTAGTAGTCGGTGATCACGAACAGCGCCGCGGTGACGCCGAGGCCGATCAGCGCGCACAGGTAGATGTCCCACACGCCGGGACCGTCGCCGCCGGCGAGCAGCGCCAGGTCGTCCATCATCCACAGCGTCACGGGGATGAAGAGCAGCGCGGCGATCACGCCCGCCACGAGCATGCCCTGGTACAGCGCGCGCTCGACGTTGCCCGTCTTCGACTTGACCGCGAAGGTGCCGATGATCGACGCGATGATCGAGACGCCGCCGAGCACCAGCGGGTAGATCACGACCGCCTCGTTGTCGAAGGTCAGAACGCCGAGCAGCATGACCGCCACGGCGGTGACCGCGTAGGTCTCGAAGAGGTCGGCCGCCATGCCGGCGCAGTCGCCCACGTTGTCGCCCACGTTGTCGGCGATCACCGCCGGGTTGCGCGGGTCGTCCTCGGGGATGCCGGCCTCGATCTTGCCGACGATGTCGGCTCCGACGTCGGCGCCCTTGGTGAAGATGCCGCCGCCCAGACGGGCGAAGACGGAGATCAGCGAGCCGCCGAAGCCGAGGCCGATCAGCGCGTCGACGGCGTCCTTCTCGGACTTGTCGGCGAGGGTCAGGATGCCGTAGTAGCCGGCCACGCCGATCAGCGCCAAGCCGACGACGAGCATGCCGGTCACGGCGCCGCCGCGGAAGGCGACGTCGAGCGCCGGTCCGATGCCGCCGCGCGCAGATTCCGCCACGCGGGCGTTGGAGCGCACGGACACGTTCATGCCGATGAAGCCGGCTGAAGCGGACGCGACCCCGCCGATGGCGAAGCCGATCGCCACCGACCAGTCCTGGACGAAGAAGAGGACGACGAAGAGGACGACACCGACGATGCCGATCGTCGTGTACTGGCGGCGGAGGTACGCGGACGCGCCCTCCTGGATGGCCGCCGACAGGCCCTGCATGGTCTCGTTGCCGGGCGAGAGCGCCAGCAGCGAGCGTGTTGTCAGCAGCCCGTACGCGATCGCGAACCCCGCGCAGATCAGCGCGACGACGACCCCGTAGTCGGACAGGAAATCGGTCAAGGGAACCCCTCTGGAATCAGGAAAGCTCGCAAAGCGAAGCGGCAGCCCGGCCGGACCGCCGCTGAAGCGGGGCGCATGTTATCGCGCGCCGCGGCGCTACTGACCCGGAACCCAGAGCTTGCCGGACTGCTGGGCGGGGCCGGGGCCTTCCGGCTCTTCGGCGGGCGGCGCCTGGCCGCCAGACTGCTGCACGTAGGCCATCTGGAGCCGCGACAGGGCCTCCTTGACAGGCCCCAGCGCCTCTCCGTGTCGCTCCTCGACGATCGGCAGCAGAGCGCGAGCGGCGTCGATCGCCTCCTTGACCTGCGGCAGGTCGGCCTTGCTGCCCTCGGCGAGCCCGGCCTTGCGGGCGCCGAGGTTGATCAGCGTGACGATCGTCTGGAGCAGCACGTCGTCGACGGTCAGCTTCTCCATCTCGGCCTCGAGGGCCCGGATCTCCTCTTCAGACGGCTGTCTCATATGTGGATCTCGTTTCCTCGACGCACTTCGCGTACACCTCATACGGGCTCGCGCCCGCATCGATCATGCGCCGCTGGCGCTGCGCGCCGTTGAGGGCGGGAAGCGTGATGTCGGCGCCGGTCCAGGCCTTGAGGCGGTCGAGCGCCTCGGCGGCGGGGTACTCCTCGACGGCCGGCGCCTCGAGGTCGAGCAGCCGGCCGTCCTGCCCGTAGCGGATGGCGCGCCACATGTTCTCCTCGATCAGCCGGTGCGGCAGGTCGGGCGGCGTCTCCCCCGCGTCGATCTCGCGCAGCGCCTGGGCCACGCAGGCGACCATCAGCTCAGCCATGCCGTCGGCCTCGGCCGCGGTGGTCTGGGCGTCGCAGATCCTCACCTCGACGGTGCCGAACGAGTGGTGCGGCCGGACCGACCACCAGAGCTGGGTGAACTCGACGATCGAGCCGGTGCGCACGAGCAGGTCGACGTACTCGGCCCAGGCGTTCCAGCCCCCGAACGGATCCGGGATCCCGCAGCGGGGGAACGACTTGGTGAAGGTCTGGCTGCGGGCGGTGTGCAGGCCCGAGTCGATCCGGTCGACGTACGGCGAGTTGGCCGAGATGGCCAGCAGCAGCGGCAGCACCGGGCGCAGCCGGTCGCACACCTGGACCGCGCGGTCGGCTCCCTGGACGCCGACGTGGACCTGCAGCGCGAACGTGTTGTTACGCCACGCCACGTATTTGAGGCCGTCCTCGACGCGGTGGTAGTGCGGCGTGTCGATGATGTGCTGCTCTTGGTAGTCGGAGAGCGGGTGGGTGCCCGTCGTGCCGAGCCGCACGTCGTGGGCCTCGGCGAGCGCGAACAGCCGGCGGCGCGCCTCCTGCTGCTTGGCGCGCGCGTCGCCGACGTCCTCGCCGCGGCCGGAGCGGATCTCGATCTCGGACGAGATCAGCTCGCCGGCGATCGCGACGGCGAGCACCGGGTCGTCGGCGCCGGCGTCGCGCAGCTCCTCGAACTTGGGGATCAGCTCGAGTGTCTCAGGATGGACGAGCGCGTATTCCTCCTCGATCCCGACCGTGAGGTCCTGGGAGGTCTCGAAGGTCTCGCGCGCGGTGGCGAGGTCGATCAACTCAGGTCAGGTAGAAGTAGAGCGCGTAGAGGAGGTCGACCGCCGGGCTGGACGTGTGGACCGTCACCTCCGGCGGCACCTGGAGCAGCGCCTCGGAGTAGTTGAAGATGATCTTGACACCGGCGTCGACGAGCGAGTCGGCGAGCGGCTGGGCGGCGACCGTCGGGACCGCCAGCACGCCCACCACGATGTCCTCGTCCTCGACGACGGTGCGGACATCGTCGGTGTGGCGCACTTTGACGCCGTTGATCTCCTCCCCCACCTTGCCCCGGTCGGAGTCGAACATCGCCACCACGCGGAAGCCGTGGTCGGCGAAGATGTCCGACGAGGCGATCGCGCGCCCGAGGTGCCCGGCCCCGAACAGCGCGATGTTGTGCTGCCCGCTCGTGCGCAGGATCTTGCGGATCTGCGAGACGAGCGAGTCGACGTTGTAGCCGACCCCGCGCTTGCCGAACTTGCCGAACCCGGACAGGTCGCGCCGGATCTGCGTCGAGTTCACGTGCGTGTACTCGGACAGCTCCTGCGAGGAGATGGTCTCCTTGCCCATCTTGCGCGCCTGCGTGAGCACCTGCAGGTAGCGCGAGAGCCGCGCGGCGACGCCGAGCGAGAGCCGGTCGGACAGCGCTTGGTCCTCCCCACGTGCCGCGACGTCGCCGAAGCTCATCCGGGGAGACGATAGAGCCTGTTCTCGAGCGCCGCCTCGTCGACGAAGAACTCGAACAGCTCCTCGTCGCCGAGCGTCACGACCGGGATGCGCTCGAGGTAACGGCGGTGCAGCCGTTCGTCGGTGGTGATGTCGACCTCGTGCAGGGAGAACGGCGCGCGGGCGCGTACTCGCTCCAGCGCGGCACGGGCGTCGTCGCACAGATGGCAGCCCGGACGGCTATAGAGCGTGAGCGTAGGCGTCGACATCGAGGTAGCCGGGATACGTCACCGCGTCGGCGTAGCGCGCGGCGGAGGCGATCATCGCGGCGTTGTCGGTGCAGAGCTCCGGGGGCGGGATGTGGACGGGCACGCCGAGCGCGGCCGCCCGCTCGCGCAGCAGGCGGTTGGCGGCGACCCCGCCGCCGATCGCCAGCCGCGGCTCGAGCGCGAGCGCGCGCTGCACGCGCGCCATCAACGCCTCCACGATCGCGTGCTCGTAGCTCGCCGCAAGGTCCGCGACGCACCGCTCGGTCTCCTCGGGGCCGAGGTCGCGGACCTTGTAGAGCAGCGCCGTCTTGAGCCCGGCGAAGGAGAAGTCGAGGCCCTGGACGCGCGCGCCGGTCGGGAAGGCGAAGGCCGCCGGGTCGCCGGTGCTTGCGAGCTTCGACAGCGCCGGCCCGCCGGGGTAGCCGAGCCCGAGCAGCCGGGCGCCCTTGTCGAACGCCTCGCCGGCGGCGTCGTCGAGCGTCTGGCCGATCGGCTCGTAGCCGCGGTGGTCGGTGACGCGGGCGAGCAGCGTGTGGCCGCCGGAGGCGATCAGGCACACGAACGGCGGCTCGATCGGGTCGGGCTGGAGGAAGTTGGCGGCGACGTGGCCCTGGAGGTGGTCGACGGGGATCAGGGGCAGGCCGCGGGCGGCGGCCAGCGCCTTGGCGGTGGCCACGCCGACGAGCAGCGCGCCGACCAGGCCCGGTCCTTGCGTCACGGCGACGGCGTCGAGGTCGTCCAGGGTCGCTCCGGCGGTGGCGAGCGCGTCGTCGACCACGGCGTTGACGAGCTCGAGGTGGTGGCGCGAGGCGATCTCCGGGACGACGCCGCCGAAGCGGTCGTGCACGCCCTGGGAGGAGACGACGTTCGAGCGGATCGCGCCCGCGGCGTCGACGACGGCGGCGCAGGTGTCGTCGCAGGACGTCTCGATCGCCAGGATCATGTGCCGGGGACGTCGTCCAGCGTCCCGCGCAGCGTGGCCGGCGTGCGCCACATGATCACGGCGTCCTCGCCGTTGTCGGCGTAGTAGCGGCGCCGGACGCCCGCCGAGCGGAACGCGAAGCGCTCGTAGAGGACGATCGCGCCGCCGTTGGAGCGGCGCACCTCGAGCGTGAGCTGTGCCTCCGGCCCGACGCGATCGAGCAGCGCGGCGATCAGCGCCGAGGCGATCCCGCGGCGACGGCGGTCGGGGTCGACCGCCACGTTCATGATGTGCCAGATCGTGTCGTAGCGCGAGCAGATCAGGTAGCCCACGAGCTCGCCGTCGGCCTCGGCGGCCAGGCAGATGCCCGACGGCTTGGACAGCTCGAGCACGAACATGGCGAGCGACCACGGGGTCGTGAAGGCGCGCCGCTCGGTCGCCACGACCTGCGGGAGGTCGGCGTACGTGAGAGTGCGGATCTCGAGGGCGGCGGCGGGAGGGGCGGTCAAGGCTGGCGTGGCTTGGCGTCCGGCTCGCGGCGGTAGTCCGGGAGGAGGGCGTCGCGGTCGGCCGGCTCCCCCGCGGCGCCGAGCCGGCACACCTCGAGCGCGCTCACGCGGTGCAGCGGGGAGTCGTCCGCCGGGACGGTCGCCCCGGCCCGTTCGAGCTCCGCACGAAAGCGTACCGCCCCGTCTCCGACGGCCAGCGTTCCGGGCTCGATCCGCGCGGCCAGCGCCTCGGGGGCGAGCGCCACCGGCTCGAACACGCCCGGCGAGGCCGCGAACACCTCTCCCCGCCGCGCATCGATCACCGCCACCACCGGGCCGTCGTGCGGCGCGGCGAGCGCTGCCAGGCTGGAGACGCCCACCAGCGGCAGGTCGCGCGCCTGCGCGAGCGCGCGGGCGGTGGCGATGCCGATCCGCAGGCCGGTGAAGCCCCCGGGGCCGACCCCGACCGCGATGCGGTCGATCGCGTCCCAGCCTGGGAGGACCTCGTCGACCAGCGCGAGCAGCCGCGCGGCGTGGCCCGGCCGCTCGCCCGGCGCGGGATCGTCGCGGCGCTCGACCGCCGGGCCGTCCGGCGCCCACACGGCGACCGCCGTGGCGGGCGTGGCGGTGTCCATCCCGAGGATCACGTGACCTCGATCCGGCGCTCGTCGCCGCCGCCGTGGGCGAGCTGCACGCGGTGCGTCACGCGCTCCTCGGGCCAGGCGCCGGGGGCGTGCTCGGGCCACTCGATGAAGGCGATCGCGTCGGGGGCGAAGAAGGGGTCGAGCAGGCCGGGGTCCTCGTCGCCCATCCCGGCCAGGCGGTAGAGGTCGAGGTGCGACACGGGGCCGGCCGTCCCCTCGTACGCATGGCCGACCACGAATGTGGGACTGGTCACACTTCCCGCCACCCCGAGCGCCCGCAGGGCGCCGCGCACGAAGGTCGTCTTGCCGGCGCCGAGCTCGCCGGAGACGAGCACGACGTCGCCTGGATCCAGCTGTGCGGCCAAATCCGCGCCGGCCCGCTCGGTCGCCTCGGGACCGGTGGTCGAGAGGGGGCGAATCACGGCCGCAGAACCCTATCCCCCAGGCGGGTGACAGATCCGTAACCAGGGGGGCGGAAGACCGTAAAGAGCCGAAGCGTCCCTACCGATGAACAGAGTGATGATCCGTCTTCTCAGCCTCAGCCTGCTCCTGACCGTGGCCATCGCGGCCCCCGCCGCCGCCAAGGCGCCGATCGTCGGCGTCGGCGACCAGCACGCCACGATGTTCGCCGATCCGTCCTTCCAGAAGCTCGGTGTCAAGCACAGCCGCTACGTGCTCAACTGGGACTGGTACCGCAGCGCCGGCGACGTCCAGTACACCCACGACTGGATGCAGGCGGCCCAGGCCACCGGCGTCCGCCCGCTCGTGGCCTTCAACCGCAACTGGCTGGCGGCCAACGGACACCGCAAGCTGCCCTCGCTGAGCCTGTACCGCAAGAGCTTCCGCCTCTTCCGCGAGCAGTTCCCGTGGGTCACCGACTTCACGGCCTGGAACGAGGCCAACCACACGGCCCAGCCGACCTACAAGAAGCCGCGCATGGCCGCCCGCTACTACAACGCGATGCGCAGCGACTGCCGCACCTGCACGATCGTCGCCGCCGACGTGCTCGACGGCAAGGACATGCTGCCGTGGATCAAGAAGTTCAAGCGCTACGCGCCGAGCGCCCGCATCTGGGGCGTGCACAACTACAAGGACGCCAACGACGCGACCGGCAGCACCAAGCAGCTGCTGCGCACCGTCAAGGGCCAGGTGTGGCTCACCGAGACCGGCGGCATCCTGCGCCTGAAGCCGGCTGACGGCAGCCGCGGCGGCCGCAAGCACACCAAGGCCCACCAGGCCAAGGCCGTCAAGCGCGTCTACAAGATCGCCAAGTCCAGCCGCCGCATCTCGCGCGTCTACTTCTACGAGTGGGCGAAGAAGAAGGGCAACCGCTGGGACTCGGCGTTCGTCGAGGCCAACGGCGCCCTGCGCCCGTCCTACCTCGCGCTCAAGCGCGGCCTGCGGTCCGGCGCCACGACCGGCGCCGCGACGGTCCGCTAGCCCGCGCGCCGCAGCCGCACTCTAAGGGCGACGCCGCCCACCAGCAGCATCCCGCCGGCGAGGGCCACCAGGCCTTCGTCGGCGCCTGTGTAGGGCAGCTGCTCCTCGCCCGCGGGCTCCTGCTGGGAGGCCGTCGCCTCGGGCGCGGGCTCCGGCGCGGGCGCCGGCTGCTCGGGCTCGCTCGTCCCCGGATCGGCGCCGGCGTCCTCGTCGCCGGAGGGCGAGTCGTCGTTCTGCCCGCTGCCGAACGGATCGTTGTACTGATCGTCTCCCGCACCCTGTGCGAGCGCCGCGGCCGGGGCGGCGAGCGACAGCGCCAGGGCGACGAGCAGGGTTGCCAGTCGCAAGGCCATGGCTGTCGCAGTCTATTCGGATACGGTGCTGCCGCATGGCTGTGCGGCACATCCTGCTGCTGACCGACAGGGACTGGACCCACCCCCAGGGCGGCGGCACGGGCGCCAATCTCTACGGCCAGGTGTCGCGCTGGATCGCGTGGGGACACCGGGTCACGGTGGTGGCCGGCAGCTATCCCGGAGCGGCGGCGTTCGAGTCGCCGGCGCCCAACCTCGAGCTGCACCGGATGGGCGGGCGCGTGACGGTCTTCCCGCGCGCCGCGGTCGCCGTCCTGCGTGGCGTGGGACGCGACGCCGACGTCGCGCTCGAGGTGGTCAACGGCATCAGCTTCCTGACGCCGCTGTGGCTGCGGCGGCCGCGCGTGACGCTCGTGCACCACGTCCACCGCGACCACTACGTGGCCGAGATGGGCCGCGCGGGCGCCGTGGCGGCGCTGTTCGCCGAGACGCTGCCGCTGCGCGGGCTGTACCGCTCGTCGCCGTTCGTGACCATCTCGCACGCCGCGCGGCGCGATCTCGTCGAGCTCGGCATCCCGGACGAGCAGATCCACGTCGGCTACCTCGGCGTCGAGCAGGACCAGTACGCGCCGGGCGAGCGCGCCCCCGAGCCGCGGCTGCTCTACCTGGGCCGGCTCAAGCAGTACAAGCGGATCGAGCTGCTGCTCGACGTGCTCGACGGGGTCCCGCAGGCGCAGCTCGACATCGCCGGCGAGGGCGATCACCGAATCGCGCTCGAGGCCGAGATCGCCCGCCGCGGGCTCGGCGAGCGGGTCGTCCTGCACGGCCACGTGACCGAGGAGCGCAAGGCCGAGCTGCTGGCGCGCAGCTGGGTCAACCTGACCGCCTCGTCGGCGGAGGGCTGGGTCCTGACGGTGATGGAGGCGGCGCTCTGCGAGACGCCGAGCGTCGCTCTGCGCGTCGGCGGCCTGGCGGAGTCGATCGTCGACGGCGAGACGGGCCTGCTCGCCGGCGACGGGCCGGAGCTGACCGCGCAGGTGCGCCGCGTGGTCGAGGATCGCGAGCTGCGCGAGCGGCTCGGCGCCTCGGCCCGCGCCCGCGCGCAGACCTTCACGTGGGACCGGACGGCGCAGGAGACGCTGTCGGTCCTGGAGGCGGCCGCCGAGGCGCAGCGGCCGCGGCTGCGGACCACGCTGGCCGCCTCGGAGACGCTCAAGGCGGCGGGCCTCGCGGCCGCCACGCTGGCCTCCAACGCCGTCGCGCTGGTCTTCACCGTGCTCTTCGCGCGGATCCTCGGCGCCGACGGCTACGGCTCGCTCGCCGCGCTGCTCTCGACCTTCCTGATCCTCGCCGTGCCCGGCGCCGCCGTGCAGGTGGCGGTGGCGCGCGAGACGGCGATGGGCCGGCTGGGGACCGGCGCCGAGCTGGCCGCGACGCTCTCGCGCTGGCGCCGCACGCTGCTGATCGCGTGCGCCGTCGTGGCGGTTCTCGCGGCGCTGCTGCGCGAGCAGATCGCCTCCGTGCTGTCGGTCGACGAGGTGTGGGCGGCGGCCGCCACCCTGCCCACGGGCTGCCTGTGGCTGCTGCTGTCGGTCGAGCGCGGCGTGCTCCAGGGCCAGCACGCGTACCGGCCGGTGGCGTGGTCGCTGCTGCTGGAGGCCGTCGGCCGGGTGGTGATCGCGCTCGTGCTGGTGGGCGCGGGGCTCGGGGTCAGCGGCGCCTATCTCGGCACGCCGCTGTCGATGCTGGTGGTGGCCGCCGCGCTCGCCTGGGTCGCCCGCCGGCGGCTCGGCGCGCCCGCGCGCGGCCACGACACGGAGTCGCTGCGCGAGCTGATGCGCGGCGCATGGCCGGCCGTGCTCGGCCTCTTCCTCGTCGCCGTGCTCCAGAACGTCGACGTGATCCTCGTCAAGCGGCAGATCGGCGGCGACGAGGCCGGCGCCTACGCAGCCGCCGCGGTGGCCGCCAAGGCCGTGGTGTGGGTGGCGATCGGGGTCGGTCTCTACCTGCTGCCCGCGGCCGTGCGCCGCGCGGTCGAGGGCGGCGACGCGCGGCCGATCCTGCTGCGCGCCCTGGGGGTCGTCTCGCTCGTGGCGCTGCCGATGCTGCTCGCCTACGCGGTCGCGCCCGAGCTGGTGCTGCGGCTGGCCTTCGGCGAGGAGACGGTCGTGGCCGCGGGCGCGCTGTTCACGCTCGGGCTGGCGATGACGCTGCTGGCGGCCGGCTACCTGTGCGTGCAGTACATGCTCGCGTTGAACCGCGTGACGTTCCTGTACGCGCTCGGCGCGGTGGCGGGAGCCGAGATCGCGCTGCTGTCGGGCGCCGGCCTGAGCACGATCGAGGGCTTCGCGATCGTGGTCCTCGGCCTCCAGGCGGCGGCCGCGCTGTCGGTGCTCGCGCTCGGGCTCGCGCGCCGCCCGCTCGGGGTCGCGGTTTGAGGGACGCCGAGGCGGCGCTGGCGGCCGCCGCGGGCGTCGAGGGGTGGCTGACCGACGCCCAGGCCCGGCGCCTGTGGGCGCATGCGGCGGCGGCCGGCGGCGCGGTGGTCGAGATCGGCTCGTTCCGCGGCCGCTCGACGATCGTGCTCGCCTCGGCCGCGCCCGCCGTGGTGGCGATCGACCCGCACGCCGGCAGCGACCGCGGGCCGCAGGAGATCGCGCCCGACGCGTCGCGCGGCGCCGAGGACCACGAGGCGTTCCGCGCCAACCTGGCGCGCGCCGGCGTCGAGTCGCGCGTGCGCCACGTGCGCCGCCCGTCGGCCGACGCGCACGCCGACGTCGACGAGCCGGTGGCGCTCCTCTACGTCGACGGCGCGCACCGCTACGGGCCCGCGCGGGCGGACCTGTCCGGCTGGGGACGGCGCGTGATCCCGGGCGGGGCGATGCTCGTGCACGACGCCTTCTCCTCGGTCGGCGTCACGCTCGCGCTGCTGAGCGAGTGCGTGTTCTCGTCGCGCTGGCGTTACGCGGGCCGCACGGGCTCGCTCGCCGAGTACGAGCGGGTGCCGTTGCGGGGCCGCGCGCGGGCGCGCAACGTGCTGCGCCAGGTCGCCGAGCTGCCCTGGTTCGCCCGCAACCTGGCGATCAAGGCCCTGGTGGTGGCGCGGCTGCGCGACGGCCCATGGCCGTACTGAGCGTGCGCGCGAGCGCGAGCACGAGCAGGACCACCGCGGCGACCGTCACCCAGTGGACGGCGATCCGCTCGTGGGCGTACTCGAAGTTGTAGCCCCCGGGATCGCGGACGGGGACGACGAGGGTGAGGAGCGGGACGACCGCGAGCAGCAGGGCGCCGGCCGCGGCGACGAGCGCACGGGTGCCGATGCCGCGCCAGAGGATGAGGAAGGTGCCGATCGCGATCAACGGCGCCGAGCGCGCGGCGAACACGAAGCCGAGCGCGGCCCCGGCGACGAGCGCGGCGAGCGCCGCGCGACCAACCGGCATGCGGGCGGGCGGGTCCGAGTCGGACAGCTCCGGCGGCGGGCCCTCGCGCACCGCCGGCGGGCGGCGCAGCAGCAGGAGCACGAGCGCGAGCAGCACGGGCGCCGAGAGCCAGTAGCCGAGCCGGACCAGGCGGTCGGGCGCGAACCAGAGATCGGCCTCACGGCAGCCGGCGTCCACGCGCCAGCCCATCGCGTAGCCGTCGACCGGCTCCGGCGCGCCCAGCGCGCGCCCGTCGCAGCTCGCCCGCCAGCCCGCGCCGTAGGCCTGCCCGAGCACGAGCCACGCGGGCGCGTCGAGGTCGAGCTCCACGCCGCGCCGCGAGTTGCGGCCCGCCTCACCGGAGTCGACCACACGGCCCGGCGCCGCAGGCGGCGCGCTCTCCACCGGCGCCGGCGAGCGCAGCCGGATCAGGTACGGCGCCAGCACGCCGGCCGGCAGCGAGAGCCGCGCCGGCCCCGCGGGCAGCGCGACCGGCGCGCAGCCGCGCACCCGCAGCGGCTCGCCGGCGTCGAGCGCGGCGACGTCGCCCTCGGCGCGCAGGCGCAGCTCCGCGCCGCCGACCGTCCCCGCCAGGTCTCCGCAGCGCGATCGCAGCGGCCCGGCGCGCGGCACCCGCACGCGCGGCGCCCCGGCGCCTTCGATCTCGCCGATCCCGACGGCGCGGCGCTGCCGGATGAAGCCGGGCGTCCCGGCGGGGAACGCGGCGTCGACGATCTCGAGCCGGAAGCGGCGGGCGCGGACGGGGCTCGGCAAGCGCGACGGTGCCGTCGGCGGCCACGGGCAGCAGGTCGCCGCCGAGGCGCACGCGCGTGGGCCGCCGCACGCGCACGCGCGGCGGCGGTCAGCCGGAGCTCGCGCAGCGTCCGCGGCCGCGGCAGGGTCCACTCGATCCAGGTCGGCCGGCCCCGCTCGAACGAGCCGATCCAGGCGCGCGGCGTGCCGTCGAAGGCGCTCGAGGCACGCGCGCCGGGCCGGCCCTCGAAGCGCCCGGAGGACTCGAAGCGCGCGGCGGTCCGGACGCCGGCGAGCCGGTCGAGCGCCGAGTCGGGCGCCTGCGCCGCCGTCGTCGCCCAGCCGTCGGCCTTCCAGCTGCGCGCGGCGGGCGGGGCGATCAGCCGCTCGAGCCCGCGCTCCCCGTCTCCGCGGTCGCGGACGAGCCCCGCCCCCGGGGTCCCGACCGCCCCGTCGCGCCGGAACGGGTCGTCGCCCGCCGTGCGCTCGAACACGTAGCTGAGCGCGGTGCGCGTCAGGTCGCGGCCCGCCAGCGCGCGCTCGGCCAGCACCGGCGGCCGCAGCGCCTCGCGCACGCGCACGCCGGGGATCCGCAGCTCGCGGAGGCCGCCCGGGTTCGGCTCGCGCAGGTTGGGATGGCGCACGCGCGCGATCCGCACGCGCAGGGACGACACGCCGCTCAGCCCGACTTCGAGCCGGTTCCAGCCGTCGTGCACGTCGTACGTGCGGCCGCCGATCTCGACCGCGGTCACGCGGCCGAGCCGATCCGAGTACGGGCAGCAGCTCGACCGCGTCGACGTCGCGCGGGCCGTCGAAGGCGACCTCGAGCCAGTGCTCGTCTTCGACGAGCGCGCGGTCGGCCTGCCAGTGCGTCGCCGGGTCGCCGTCGAACGCGGCGAACGGCCGCCGCTCGGGGAACTGCGGGAACGCGGGCGACGACGGTGCGCGCAGCGCCGTGACGCCGTCGAGGACCGCCACCGTCTGCCCGTCCGGCCCGCGCGCCGGGAACAGGTCGACGACCGCGGCGTCGGGCGTGAACGGCTCGTCGGCGGCCACCGTTGCGCCGTGGTTCTGCGACATCCGCGCGGCCGCCAGCACGCGCCGGCGGTTGGAGTCCGTGATCACGACCTCTCCCCCGCGCGCGGCCGCTCGCAGAGCGGCCGGATCGAGGTCCCCGGCGTACAGGAGCACGCCGGGCGCGGGCAGCGCGCCGAGTGCCGCGAGCGCCGCGATCCCCTCGGCGCCGCCGTCGATCACGGTGGCGCCGGTGGTGGGCTCGACGCGGACCGCCGGCCGCGCGGCCGGCCGATCCCAGGCGCGCACGCGCGCGAGCCGCCGCCGGCCGCCGAGCGTCCCGGCCGCGCGCCGCTCCGGGCGCACCGGCCCCCACGCGCGATCGGTCGGCCCGAGCTGGTCGAGCACGTCGGCCGCCGTGCCGGCCGGCACGGCGCCGCTGCGGCGGCGGTCGTCGTCGGCGCCCGCGACCACCGTGCCGGCGCCCAGCAGGTCGAGCAGCGGGCCGAGCTGGCCGGGCAGCGCCCGCCGCTGCTGCACCAGCCCGTCGAGCGTCCACAGCAGGTCGACCGACCGCAGGTCCGCGTACGGGACCGCGTAGCGCACCGCCACCGGGCGCTCGGCCAGCGCCGGCAGGATCGCGTCGACCGTCCCGCCCCAGTCGTAGTAGCCATACAGCTGGCCGGGGAGCACGACGGCTCGCCGGTCGCCGGCCGCCGGGGCGGTCCACGTGGTCGGCCGCCGCGCTCCAGGCGGGCGGCACGCGCTCGAGCAGCAGCTGCGAGTCGAGCGCCCGGCCGGTGGCCAGCGGCCACGCCGCCAGGACGAGCACGAGCGGCACGGCCGCCAGCGCCCAGCGCGCGCGACCGCGCAACTGCGCCGCTGCGGCGCCCGCCAGACAGGCGATCGCGAGCGCCATCAGCGGGCCGGCCTTGTAGGACGTCCGCAGGAACCGCACCGCCTCGACGTGGTTGTAGGTGAAGTTCATCGCCCGGCGCAGCGGCGTCCCCTCCGGGTAGCCGGCCGTCATCACGAGCAGACCCGCGAGCGCCAGCAGGAGGAAGAACGGCCCGTACCGCCACCGCCGCGTCCAGATGAACCCGGTCAGAGCCAGCGCCGGGACCAGCAGCCCGGCGATCACCACGGGCCACGAGAACAGCATCACCCCGCCGTCCCGAGAACAGCGGGCGCAGGCTGCCGCCGAAGCCGACGCCGAGATACGACAGCCAATAGCCCATCAGGCGCAGGGACTCCGAGAGGCTGGTGGTGGACCAGATCGACCCGGGCTGCTCGGTGAAGCGCAGGAAGTCGACCCCGTGACGCGTCTGCACGAGCACCGGGATCACCCACCACAGCGACGCCAGCGCGGTCAGCGCCGCCGTCCGCCAGCCGAACGCCAGCAGCGCCCGCCATCCCACGCCGCCCACCAGGCGCTCGTACAGCGCGAGCAGCAGCGGGCCCAGCAGCAGCCACGCCGTCACCGCCGCGTTCACCCCGCCGCCGCTGCACGCCACCACGACGGCGAACGCCGCCGGCCACCACCACGACCGCGGCGCTCGCAGCCCGCGATGGACGGCGAGCAGCAGCCACGGCAGCGCGGCGTAGCCGAGCAGCGTCACCGTCGTGCGGGCGGTGAACACGACGACATACGGGTTCAGCAGCACGACCAGCCCCGCGACGAGGTGCGCGACGCCGCGCGGGCGCTCGAGCAGCGCGTCGAGCAGCCGCAGCGTCCCCCACGCGGCGAGGGCGAGCAGCGCGCCCAGCCACAGCCGGTGCACGAGCCACGGGGCAAGGCCGGCCGCGCGGCCGAGCGCGAAGAACGGCCCCATCGGGAACAGGTAGCCGCTGTACTGCCCGCCCTGGACGTGCCCGAGGTCCTCGGTCGGCGACCAGGTCGACGCGACGCTCGCGAGGAAGCCGCCGGGGTCGAGGTGCAGGCCGATCTTCGTGTCCGCCGACATCATGCCCGGGCGCTGGGCGATGGCGACGGCGAAGGCGAGGGCGGCGAGGCCCAACGCGATCAGCCTGTCCCGGTGGACCGTCCGCACAGCCCGCGCAGGATACGGGCGCCCGACACTAGGCTTCCCCGCTCATGCGGGCCCGCCTCCCCGTACTGCTCGCACTGCCACTACTGCTCGGGCCCGGGCTGCTGGCGTGCCTGAACGGGGCGTACTTCGACGGCCCGCGCCTGTGGGCCGCCATCGTCGCGTGGGCGCTGCTGGCGATCGCCGCGGTCACGCTCCCGAGGCCGCTGCCGGCGTCCGGACCGGGCCGCGCGGCGCTCGCGGGCCTCGCGGCGCTGACGGCCTGGACGGCGATCTCGCTCAGCTGGGCGCCCGACGGCGGCGCGGCAGTCGACGACGTGCAGCGCCTGCTGCTGTACCTCCCGTACCTCGCGCTCGCGATCGCGGTGCTCGGGACGCTGACCGAGCCGCTGCTGCTGACCGCGATCGCCGGCGCATGCCTGTACGGCCTGTCCGAGCGCTTCGTCCCCGGCGCGGTCGACCTCCAGGACGTGGTGTCCGCGGGCGACCGGCTCGCCTACCCGCTCAGCTACTGGAACGGCTCGGGCGCCTTCGCCGCGATCGGGCTCGTCCTCGCTACAGCGCTCGCGGGCGACGCCGGCCGGCCCGCCCGGCTGCGGGCGGCGGCCGCCGCGGCCGCCCCGCCGCTCGCGCTCACGGTGCTGCTCACCTTCTCGCGCGGCGCGCTCGGCGCGCTCGCCGCCGGCGTGCTGCTGCTGCTCGCCATCGCTCCCAGCCGCGGCCGCCTCGCGGCCGCGCTGCTCGTCGTCGGCGGAGGCATGGCGACGGCGGGAGTCCTCGCCGTGGCGGTCGACGGGCTGCGGACGGCCGAAGGCGCGGCCGGCACCGCGGGCGTCGCCGCGCTTGCGGGGCTGCTGGCGGCGATGGCCGCCTGCTGGTTCGGCGCTCGCGCCCTCGCGGGGCGCCGGGACGCCCCGGCGCCGCCGCTACGGGCGGTGGCGCTCGCCGCCGTGACGATCGTGCTGATCGGCACCGTGGTCGCCATGCTCAGCGTCGAGCGCGCGCCGGGTCAGGACGACCCGCGCGGCGCGGGCGCGCAGCGGCTCGCCTCCGTGCAGAGCAACCGCTACGCGTACTGGAAGGTCGCCGTCGGGACGTTCGCCGACCATCCGCTGCAGGGCGAGGGCAGCGGCAGCTTCCGCGCGATCTGGCTGCGCGAGCGCGAGTTCCGGGAGGTCGATCCGCGACGCCCACTCGCTGTACCTGGAGACCGCGGCCGAGCTCGGCCTCGTCGGGTTGCTCTCACTCGCCCTGCTGGTCGCCGGATGCGCCGTCGCGGCCGTGCGCGCCGGGCCCGCGCTGCCCGGCGCGGCGGCCGCGCTGGGGGCGTTCGCGCTACACGCGGGCATCGACTGGGACTGGGAGCTGCCGGCGCTCACGCTCGTCGCGCTGGCGCTGGCGGCACGGCTCATCGCGGCGGGCGAGCCGCGAACCCCGGCGGCTGCCGGGGCGGCGGATGGCCGAGCCCCATGAGCGCGTGGTTCGCACTGCGCCGCGGCACGGCGTCCCCCGCCGGGAGGTCGGTTGCCAGCTCCGAGCGGACGAAGAAGGCGTTCACGCCGGCCGACTCGGTGTGGACGAGCACGTAGCCCTTCTCCGCCGCCAGCGCCTCGAGCGCGCCGAGCGACGCCCCGTAGCCGCTGCTGTGGTCCCAGCGGAAGCCCGGCGTGTACGGCATGAGGAGCTCGGAACCCGGGTCCAGGTCGCCGTTGTACTCGATCACCACCACGCGCGGCCGGTAGCGCTCGACGGCCCGCCAGATCCAGTAGTCGTTGCCGTCGACGTCGATCGACACGACGTCCGGCTCCTCGGGCACGCCGGCCGACTCGAACAGCGACTCGACGTTGCCGGGCTCGACGGCGGCGTGCACGGTGCGCACGCGCGGGTTCGCCGAGAAGCGGCGCTCGAGCGCCTCGTACGCCGTCGCGTCGGCCTCCAGGTAGACGCCCGGCCAGCCGAGCACCTGCGCCAGGAACACGGTCGTCCCCTCGCTGCCGTCCTGGATGCCGAACTCGACGAAGCCGCCGCCCGCGACCCCGATCCGGCGCAGGATCTCGGCCAGCACGCCGTCCTCTCCGTTCTGGGAGAAGACCCGCAGCTCGTACTGCGTCAGGTCGGGCGGGTCCGACACCCCGCGGTAGCGCCGCGCGAGCTCGCCGAGGGCGGGATAGATGCCGCGCGAGCGGTCGGCCGCCTTCAGCGCCCGCTGCGCCGCGGCGCTCAGCGCCGCCGGGGCGGCGGCGGCGCGCAGGCGGTTCAGCGTGCGGTCGAGCGCCTCGGCCATGGCCGCCCACTCTTCCACACCGCGACGAGCAGACCCAGGGCGGCGAGCACGCTCACGATCCAGCCGATCCGCCAGCTCGCGGGCCGGTAGGCGAACTCGATCCGGTGGGTCCCGGCGTCGACCGGGACGCCGCGCAGCAGATAGTCCACTCGCTCGATCGGCACCTCGCGGCCGTCGACCGTCGCCTGCCAGCCCGGGAAGTGCACGTCGGAGAGCACCACGAGCGAGCGCCGGTCGGCGGTCGCCGCGAGCTCCACGCGGTCGGGCTCGTAGCGCAGGATCCGCGCCTCGCCTCCCTCGGCCGGGAGGTCCCCGAGCCCCGCGACCGGCCGCTCGACGATCGCGGTCCGCGCGGGCTCGAATGCCGGATCCAGGATCGCGTCGAGCGCGGCGTCCTCGCCTTCGACCGTGCGCTGGCCCGCCACCACCCACGCGCGCGGCACGGCATGCGGGTTCGAGTACAGCCGCGCGTCGGCGCCCTCGTAGCTGACCTCCCACCCCGGCACGCGCGGCTCGCCCGGCGGCTGGATCACGTCGGTCACGCCGAGCAGGCCGAGCACCCGGAGCGACTCGTCATCCGGCTCCACCAGCAGGGTCGGGGGCGTGAACCCGCGCGGCGGCGCGACCGCGCGCTGCCACAGGGTGTCGTAGCGGCGCTCGATCGGATAGTCGTAGCCGCGCGCGTCGTACAGCCCGTAGCGCATCGCCGTGTCGGGCACGAGCGGCTGCAGCCCGAGCTCCGGCGCCAGGCCGGCGAAGCGCGCAGGTCGCGCCGCCTGCAGGCGCTGGATCGCCTCGGTGGCGGGCTGCTTCGCGTGCTCGACCGGGATCGCGGGATTGATGCCCGTGCCGATCTTCAGCAGGTCGGCCGCCACCAGCACGGAGGCCACCACGGCGAACGTGCTCCCCGCGATCCGCCCGCTCGCCCGCAGCCACAGCAGCACGACGGCGGCGCCCGCCGCCACGATCCACACGGACAGCGCCGCCAGTCGCAGCATCGTCACCCCGGCCTCCGAGACGGGCGCCGCGGCCGACGCCCACGCGACCTCGAGGGCCTCGCCCAGGTGCTCGAGCGGCACGCGCGCGACGACCAGCGCGACCGGCACCGCCAGCACGACGAGCGCGCCGCCGACGAGCAGGCGCGGGCGCTCGACCCGCTCGGCGAGGTCGTCGAGCCCCCAGCCCGCGAGCAGCGCCAGCGCCAGGGCCGGGACCACGGCGAGCCGCGTGTTGTAGGCCGACGCGAAGCCCGGCAGCGCGGTCACCAGGTCGAACACGCCCGGCAGCCCGATCACGACCGCCAGCGCGACGGCGGCCGCGGCGGCGACCGCGACGCGCTCGCGCGTCGGCCGCATCATCGCCCAGGCCGCCAGCATCAGCGGCAGCGCCCCGACGTAGAACGCGCGCGCGACCAGGAAGCCGGCGATCTGGAAGCCCGACGGGCGGCCCCAGTACTCAGGCAGCGCGTAGCCGAGCAGGAAGCGCGCGTCCATGTGCAGCGGGTCGGCCTGCTCGCGCGCCGCGAGGTCGGCGGAGTGCGCCAGCAGCTCGACGAAGGGCACGATCGCGATCGCGGCGAGCGCGCTCCCCGCGAGCAGGCCCGCGAGCAGGCGGCCGACGGCGGGCAGCCACGCGGAGCGGTCGATCCGCGACAGCGCGAGCAGGGCGAACAGGCTGCCGGTGGCGAGGACGTGGAAGCTCGACTCCGGGTGCCCGCCGAAGAACTGCGCCGCCACGACGAGCGCAAGCCCGGCGACGGGCAGCGCGCCCCGGCGGCGCACCACGCCGAGCACGGCGAGCAGCAGCCACGGCAGCCATGCCCACACGCTGCTCAGTGGCCACGTCAGCCACACGACGAAGAACAGCCCGAAGGCGAAGACGATCCCGGCCAGCAGCGCGCCGGCGAACCGGGCCCCCAGCGCGCGCGAGAGCACGTACGTGCCCATCGCCGCCGTGAACAGCTTCATCCCCGCGGCGATCCCGAGCGACCACCAGAACGGCAGGATCAGCGTCGGCCACGTGAACGGCGAGAACAGCGCCGACTGCGCGTTGGCCACGAACGGCCGCCCGCCCATGATGTGCGGGTTCCACAGCGGCACGTCGGGCAGTGGGCCGCGCGCCCACTCCGCGAACGGCTGGAAGACGAGCACCGCGTCCGCCTGCTCGTAGTTCGAGCCGAGCCCGGACACGCCGGGCGGCGCGACCGCCTGCCACGGCGCGCCCGACCACAGGTAGTCCGACGCCGAGAGCGTGTGGCCGGGCAGCAACCCCAGACCGACGAGCAACAGCGTCAGCAGCGCATAGACGCCGGCGGCGGCGAGGACCCTCACGAAGCGCGAGAGCATACGATCTCGACTCGGTGGAGGAGCACGTCTACCAGCAGCTCTACGACCTCGAGGACGGGCATTGGTGGTTCCGCGGCCGGCGCGCGGTGCTGTGGGCGATGCTCAGCCGCGCGGGCGTGCCCGAGCGCCCGCAGGTGCTCGACGCCGGTTGCGGGACGGGGCGCAACCTGGCGGAGTTCGGCCGGCTCGGGACCGCCCGCGGCGTCGACCCGTCGCGCCAGGCGATCGAGTTCTGCCGCCGCCGCGGGCTCGGCGAGGTCGAGGCGGCGGGGATCGAGTCGCTGCCGTACGCCGACGGCACGTTCGACCTGATCCTGGCCACCGACGTGCTCGAGCACGTGGAGCGCGACGACGTCGCCGCGACCGAGCTGCGCCGCGTCGCGGCGCCCGGCGCGCTGCTGCTGGTCACCGTGCCGGCGTACGGCTGGCTGTGGTCGCAGCACGACGACTCGCACCATCACCTGCGCCGCTACACGGCGCACAGCCTGCGCGACCGGCTGGCGGCGGCGGGCTGGAGGCCCGAGCTCCTCACGTACTTCAACTCGCTGCTGTTGCCGCCGATCGCGCTGGTGCGGGTGCTCGCGCGGCGCCGCGCCCCGCGGGACGGGCGGACCGACTACCAGCTCACCGGCGGAGCGCTGAACCGCGCCCTCGAGCTGCCGATGCGGGCCGAGGCCGCGCTGATCGCGCGCGGCGCGCGGTTCCCCGCCGGGGTCTCGATCGGCATGGTGTGCCGGCCCGCATGAGCGTCTCGGTCGTCGTGCCGGTGCTGGACGAGGAGGCGGTGCTCCCGGAGCTGCACCGCCGCGTCCGCGCCGCGCTGGCCGGTGTGCCGCACGAGATCGTGTTCGTCGACGACGGCTCCACCGACTCCTCGGCGGCGGTGATCGAGGAGCTGGCGGCGCGCGAGGACGGCATCGTGCT
The DNA here is from genome assembly GCA_963835525.1 of uncultured Solirubrobacteraceae bacterium. Lineage (GTDB taxonomy): Bacteria > Actinomycetota > Thermoleophilia > Solirubrobacterales > Solirubrobacteraceae > DASSUW01. Next base: position 358,349 of record CAWIFM010000001.1, on the reverse strand, counting down.
CGTGCAGCTCTCGCGCAACTTCGGCATGGAGGTCGCGATGTCCGCGGGGCTCGACCACGCCCGCGGCGATCGCGTGGTGATCATGCACGCCGATCTCCAGGATCCGCCGGAGCTGATCCCCGAGATGCTGCGGCTCGCCGACGAGGGCGCGGACGTCGTGTACGCGCGGCGCATCGGGCGCGACGAGAGCTGGCTCAAGCGCACGCTGGCGACCGGGTTCTACGGCCTCATGGAGCGCCTGGCACGGACGCCCTACCAAGGCCAGGCGGGCGACTTCCGCCTGATGTCGCGGCGCGTGGTGGACGCCTTGCGCGGGATGCCCGAGCGGCGCCGGTTCCTGCGCGGGATGGTCGCCTGGGTCGGGTACGAGCAGGTCCCGATCGAGTACCGGCGCGCCGGTCGCGCCTCCGGCCGGGGAGCCTCCTACCGGGCGCTGTTCCGGCTCGCCCTCGAGGCCGTGACGTCGTTCTCGGACGTCCCGCTCGCGCTCGCCACGTACCTCGGGAGCCTGACGGCGGCGCTGGCGAGCCTTGCCGCGTTCGGGCTGCTCGTCGCGACGGCCGCCGGCTGGCTGACGGCGAGCCTCGGCGCCTGGATCCTCATCTCGGTGCTGTTCCTCGGCGGGGTCCAGCTCGTCGGCCTGGGGATCCTCGGCCGCTACGTGGCGCGCATGCACGAGCAGACGCTGCAGCGCCCGCTGTACCTCGTGACGCGCGTCGCCGGCTCGCCGCTCACGGCGGCGGAACGTCCGGCGCCAACGCGCGCACCCGGTCCATAGCCTGCTCGGACCGCGCCGGATCGTCGTCCTCGGTGGCGCGCGCCAGCAGCAGCCACGCCTCGGCGTTCTCCGGCTCCTCGCGCACGGCCTGCTCGAGCACGCGCCGCGCGCCGGCCGTGTCGTCGCCCTTGAGGAGCAGCGTGGCTTCGATCAGCGCCGCCCGCTGCCCGGGCGTGCCGCGCTCGGCCTCCCGCCGCAGCTCGTGGGCGCTCCTGACCTGCGCGGGCGTCGGTCGCTCGGTGTCGTTGACCAGGTCGCGCAGCTCTTCCTGCGCGCGGCTCGCCGCGATGCCGGCGGCCAGCCAGGCGATCGCGGCGACGGCGATCAGGACGATGGCGACGCGGACGGCGATCACCGCGGCACCAGCAGCTCGTAGTCGCCGTAGCGCGCCTGCGGCTCGTAGGCGCGGGCCAGGTAGTCGTCGAGCGCGGTGGAGCCGCTCGGGCGGCCGCGCTCGTTCGGCTCCGGGCGCGAGGAGACCGGGTCCAGCCAGCGGATCACCGCTCGCGGCCGCTCGCGCTCGAGCGCGGCGACGATCCGCGCCTGCTCCTCGGGCTGCGCCTGCAGCAGCGCGTCGCGCCGCAGCACGTTGGGGCGGTCGACGAGGAAGTGCAGCAGCGGGTCGGTGAGGGTCACGAGGTCGGAGCGCCGGGGAGCCACGTATACCGGCTCGCCCTCGGGGACCGCGCGCTGCACGGCGGCCACCAGCGCGGGCAGCGCCCGCGCCTCGGCCGGCGGCACCCGGATGCCGGGCACGCCCGCCAGGCGCACCGGCTCGAGGTCCGGCGGCAGCACCAGCGCCGAGAGCCGGTTCGCCGCGCCCGCGAGCAGGATCAGCGCCAGCGGGATCGCCACGAGAGCCGCGCGATCCACGCTCGCCGCGGCGATCGGGAGCAGCGCGCACAGGATCACGAGCAACGGCTGGGCGTGCAGCTCGTCGGCGCGCGAGAGCAGATAGCCGAGCGCGCCGAGCGCCAGCACCGCGAGGCCCACGACCGCCGGCGTCAGCCGCCGCCGCAGCGCCAGCGGCGCGACCACCAGCCCGACCACCGCGATCAGCGGCAGATAGAACCCGAGCACGTCCTTCACGTCCTCGGCCAGCGCCCGCGGCGGCCACCCCCGAAGCGTCCCCTCGTACTCCAGCGGGAACGGCAACCGCCACGCCGCCCCGTCCCGCACCCCGGCGCCCACCAGCGAGTCCCACAGCTGCCCGGGCCCCGCCACCACGGCAAACGGCACATACAGCACCACCCCACCGACCACCGCCGCACCCATTGCCCAAGCAACCAAACCAAGGGGGGTCTGACCCCCCTCGCGGTTCGCGCGGCGGCTGGAAGTCCGCAAATTGCGGCCAAACGACCTCCCGGGACCAAGGGGGGTCTGACCCCCCTTGGGGCGTGCGAGGAGGGTGGCGGCGACGGCGAGGGCGGCGACGAGGCCGAAGTCGGGGCGCCAGAAGCCCGCCAGGGCGGCGAGCGCTCCCGCGGCCGCGGCGCGGCGCGGCGACGCGTCTCCGGCGACCGCGACGGTGACCGCGCCGAGGGCGAGCGCGAGGGCGATCGGCGACCGGGTTGGCGCTTGTCGGCTGGGCGATGGTGACGGCGGCGGCGAGCCAGCCGGCGAGCGCCCAGGCGCGGGCCGGCCTCGCGGCGCACGAGGCTCCAGACGAGCAGCGCGATGGTGGCGTCGGCGATGAGCCGGAGGACGCGCCAGGCGATGACGGAGGGGCCGAAGAGCTTGAAGGCGGCGGCGACGACGAGCGGCTGGCCCGGCCCGTAGGCCCAGCCGAAGTCGGCGTACGGCCACTGGCCGTCGCCCATGCGCGTCGCCGCCTGGAGCAGCAGGCCCTCGTCGAACGGCTCGAGGTAGCGCCTCAGCGTGAAGCCCGAGATCAGGGCGGCCGCGAGCCAGAGCGCGACCGGCAGGGCGCGGGTCACGACCGCGCGCCGGCCGGGACGCGCAGGTAGCCCGCCAGCTCGCTCAACAGGCCGCGCTCGAGCCGGCGTGTGGCGAGCGCCAGCACGGCCAGCCACAGCACGAGCTCCGCGATCGCCTGGGCCGCGGTCCGCTCGCCGCCCCACAGCGCGCCGCGCACGGCGAGCACCGGCGCGGTGGCGATCAGGACCGGCGCGGCGCCGCGCCAGGCGAGCGAGCTCAGCCGCGCGCCCGGGAAGAGCCGGCGCAGGTATATTCGCCGCACCGCCAGCGCGCAGAAGGTGCAGACCATCCGGCCGGCCACGAACCACCAGCTCCCGCCGAGCAGCGCCCCCGGCACCGCGAAGGCCGCGAAGGCGCCGGCGAAGGCGCCCGACTCGACCGCCTGCGGCCACGGCTCGCCGCGAGCCCGGTAGAAGGCGAACCAGTTGTAGCCGAGCTGCTGCACGGCGGTCGCGACCGCCAGGCCGCCGATCAGCACCACGGCCGGCTCCCACTCGTCGCCGAGCACGAAGTCGACCAGGTCGGCTCCGAACAGGGCCAGCCCCGCGCCGAACGGGAACGCCCACATCAGCGCGAGCCGGTTGGACTTCACGAAGGTCTCCTCGAGCACCGGCTGCCGGTCCCGCACGCGCACGATCGCCGGATAGACGGTGGTGGCGAGGATCATGTCCGCCCGGTCGACGTAGCGGGTCAGCGTGGCCGCCAGGGTGATCCAGCCCGCCGCGGCGAGCCCCTCGTCGAGCCCGAACACCGCGATCTGCCCCTGCAGGACGAACAGCGCGGCCACCGCGCTGACGAAGATCGGCCACGAGAAGCGCAGGTAGCGGCGGGCCGCGTCGCGGTCGGGGCGCAGCCGCAGCCGGTACGGCGAGACGCGCAGCGCGGCGACCACGGCGAGCGCGTTCCCGACCGCCGGCCCGATCACCAGCGCCCACACGCCCACGCCCGCGAGCAGCAGCGGCACCGTCACCGCCACCGTGCCGAGCGGCACGATCGCCTGCAGCGCCCGCAGCCGCACGTAGTCCATGCGGCGGAAGAAGACCCACTGCGGCGCCTGGAGCGCGAAGGCCAGCGGGAGATAGGACACGGCCAGCGTCAGCGGCAGCAGCCGCTCGTCGTCATAGAGGGCGGCGAGTACCGGCGCGCAGGCGGCGATCGCCAGCACGGCGACGATCGCGAGCGCCAGCTCGACCGTGAAGGCGCGCTGGAACTCCGCCTCCTCGTCCGAAGCGCGCTCCTGCACGAACGCCTCGTCGATGCCCACCCGCCGCAGCGCCACGATCGTCATCGCGGTCGTCGTGACGATGCCGTAGAGGCCGATCGCGTCGGGGCCGAGCAGCGCCGTGGCGAGCAGGCCCTGGACCAGGACGAGCGCCTCGGCCCCCGACAGGAAGGCGGCGTTAACCACGCCGCCGCGGGCGGTCGCCTCGCGCAGGCTGCTCGTCCGTGGCATGGAGCGCGATGCTACCCAGGCGATGAGCGGCAGCCCGACGGTGATCGTGTCCTACTCCGGCATGCTCGGAGGCGCCGAGCGCATCCTCCTCGACTGCGCCACCCGGCTCGGCGAGCCGGTCGTCGTCGCCTGCCCCGAAGGCCCGCTGGCCGAGGCGGTGCGCACCGCCGGGCTCGAGCACGCTGCGCTGCAGGAGCGGCCGCTGCGCCTCGGCGCCGCCCACGCCCGCGGGCTCGCGGGCCTGGAGCGCGAGGTGCACGCGCTGGCGGTCCGGCGGCGTCCGTCCGCGCTCGTCGCCTGGGGCGCCCGCGCCGTGCTCGCGACCGCGCCGCTGCGGCGCCGGCCGCCGCTGCTGGCCGTGCACATGGACCTGCTGCCGCGCCGCGGGGTCGCGGCGGCGGTGCGTTGGGCCACGCGTCGCACGGACGGTGTGGCCGCTGCGTCCGAGGCCATCGCCGCCGCCGTCGCGGCGCCCGCCACGATCCTGCGTCCCGGCGTCGACCTCGACCGCTTCGCCGCCTCGGCGGCGCCGCCGTCGGGCCGCCGCGGGCGCTCGCGCTCGCCGCCCTCGTGCCGTGGAAGCGCCCGGACCTGGCGCTCGAGGTCGCCGCGCGCGTGCCCGGGCTCCGGCTCGAGCTCGCGGGAGCGCCGATTCCCGGCGACTCGGGCGGTTTCGTGCGCGAGCTCGAGGCGCGCGCGGCCGCCGGCGACCTGGCCGGCCGCGTGACCTTCCTCGGACCGGTCGCCGACCCGCGCGAGGCGCTGGCGCGCGCGCACTGCCTGCTGCACTGCGCCGACGCGGAGCCGTGGGGGCTGGCGCTCGTCGAGGCGCTCGCCGCCGGACGGCCGGTGGTCGCGGCCGACGCCGGCGGGCCGCGCGAGATCGTCACCGGCGGCGCCGGCCGCCTGTTCCCGCCGGGCGACGCGGCCGCGGCCGCCGCCGCGCTCCAGGAAGTGCTTGCCGACCCGGCGGCGCCTGCCGCCGCGCGCACCCGAGGCGAGCAGTTCCCGGTCGAGGCGTCGGCCGAGCGGTTCAGGGAGGCGCTGGAGGCGATCCGCCCGTGACCTTCACGGCCGTCGTGGTCCTCCACGACTCCGAGCCGGAGCTGCGCGCGCTGCTCGACTCGCTCGAGCGCCACCTGGCCGCGCCGCCGCAGCTCGTGGTCGTCGACAGCGGCTCGTCCGACGGCGGCGCCGCGCTCGCCCGCGCCCGCGGCGCCGAGGTGATCGGGCTCCCGGACAACCCCGGATTCGGCGCCGCCAGCAACACCGGCGTGGCCGCCGCGCGCCACGACGTGGCGGTCCTCCTCAACCCGGACTGCGAGCTGGTCGACGGCTCGCTCGCCGCGCTCGCCGCCCTCGCCCGTGCGCACCCGCACGCGCTGCACGCGCCGCGGCTGCTCAACTCCGACGGCACCGTCCAGCGTTCGGCGCACCCGCTGCCCGGCACGCCCGGCGCGCTGATCCCCGCGCTCGTCCATCCCCCGCTGCTGCCGCGCGAGCTGCGCGAGCGCGCCGAGCCGCACCGCGCCGGTACCGCGCGCACGGTCGGCTGGGCCATCGCCGCCTGCCTGGCCGCGCACACCGCGACGCTGCGGCGGCTCGGGCCGTTCGACCCGGCCGTGCACCTCTTCGCCGAGGACATGGAGCTGTGCCTGCGCGCCCGCGCCGAAGGCATCCCGACCGTCCTGCATCCGGAGCTGCGCGTCCGGCACGCGGGAGGGCACGCCACGCTGCGCGAGGGCGAGCCGTACGAGCTGCTCGCCCGCCGCCGGCGCGAGGCGGTCGGCCGCACGCGCGGATCGCGGGCGCTCGCGCTCGACGACCTCTCCCAGGCGCTCACGTTCGCCACCCGCGCGGCCGGTCACACCGTCCTCGGCGGTGACGCCGAGCGGCCGCGCGCGCAGCTCGCTGCGCTGCGGCGAGCGCTGAGGCTGTCCTCAGCCGGCCCTGCCGGACCGCCGTAGAGCCGCGCCGCACCATGCCGGTCTAGCCTGCGGGGCGTGAGCTCGTGGGCAGCCAGGTTCGCCGGCGTCGTGACCCGGCCGCAGACATGGCTGAACCTGCTCTACCTGCTGCTGGCCTTCCCGCTGGGGTTGGCGTACTTCATCGTGCTGGTGGTCGGCGTCAGCACCGGCGCGGCGCTGGCCGTGCTGATCGTCGGCCTCGGCATCCTGCTCGCCACGCTCGCCGCCTGGCGCGGGATGGCCGCGATCGAGCGCGGCCTCGCCCGCAGCGTGCTCGGCGTGCCGATCGCGACGCCGCCCGAGCTGCCCGCCGCCCCGCTCGAGCGGATCATGCGCTGGCTGCGCGACCCGATGACCTGGAAGGGCCTGGTCTTCGTGCGCGCTCAAGTTCCCGCTCGGCGTCGCGTCGTTCGCGATCGTCTGCGCGACGGGCTTCTTCTCGCTCGTGCTGCTGTTCGCGCCGCTCATCGTGCTCTTCACGACGGTCACGTTCTTCGGCTGGATCGTCGAGTCGCCGCTGCAGGCGCTGCCGCTCGTTCTCATCGGGGCTCCCGCCGTGCTGCTCTCGCTGCACCTGTACAACGGCGCGGCGTGGCTGTGGGCGCTGTTCGCGCGCGTCATGCTCGGCCCGAGCACGGTCCAGCTGCGCGAGCGCGTCGACGACCTGCGCGACGCGCGAGCCCGCATCATCGCGGCAGGCGATGACGAGCGCCGCCGGATCGAGCGCGACCTGCACGACGGCGCCCAGCAGCGCCTGGTGGCGCTGTCGCTCACGCTCGGGCTGGCGGAGGCGCGACTCAACGACCCGGCCGCCGCCGCGCCGCTGATCGCGCAGGCGCGCGAGGAGGCGCGGCTGGCCGTGCAGGAGCTGCGCGAGCTCGCCGGCGGCATCCACCCCGCCCTGCTGACCGATCGCGGGCTCGGGCCCGCGCTCGAGGCGCTCGCCGCCCGGGCGCCTGTCCCCACCACGGTCGACGGGGTGCCCGAGCGCCGCCTCCCGCCCCAGGTCGAGGCCGCGTGCTACTTCGTCACCTCGGAGGCACTCACCAATGTCGCCAAGTACGCCGGCGCCATGTCGGCCGGCGTGAGCCTGGCGGTCGAGCACGGCCGCGTGCGGCTGATCGTGCGCGACGACGGCGCGGGCGGGGCCGACCTCGCCGCCGGCAGCGGCCTGCGCGGCCTGCGCGACCGCGTCGAGGCGCTTGACGGGCACCTGTACATCGACTCCCCACCCGGCCTCGGCACCACTCTGATCGCGGAGATCCCGCTCCCATGAGGCGCCTCGCCCCCCTGCTCCTGCTCCTCCTGGTCGGCTGCGGCGGCGGAGACCGCATCACCGAGACACGCCAGGTCGCCGCCTACGACCGGCTCGAGGTGTCCGAGAGCGTCGACGTGCAGGTCGTTCCCGGCGACGGCCGCGAGGTCCGCGTCGCTGCCGGCGAGCACGTGATCGACCGAGTGGTGACCGAGTCGAGCGGCGGCGTGCTGAAGATCGACATCCGCGACCGCGGCATCGTGATCGGCCCCGACCCGCTGAACGACGTCGAGGTCCAGGTCCCGGTGTCAGAGCTCGCGGCCGTGGACATCGCGGGCTCGGGCGACGTCACGCTCGAGGGCCTCGACCAGCCGGTGCTCGAGCTCCGTATCCAGGGAGCCGGCGACATCGAGGCCAGCGGAACCGTCGACCGGCTCACCGCCTCGATCCAGGGCGCCGGTGACGCCCGCCTCTCACAGCTGCGCGTCCGCACCGCGCGAGTGGACGTGCAGGGCGCCGCGGACGCCGAGCTCAACGTCAGCGACGAGCTGGACGTGAGGATCCAGGGCGCCGCCGACGTGAGCTACACCGGCGACCCCGCTGTCCGCTCGGACATCGAGGGCGCCGGCGATCTGAACCGGATCGAGCCTTAAAAGACGAGAGGCCCGGTCTCCCGGGCCTCTCGAAGGGGGTGTTACGCGGCCTCGCGTAGCGCCATGACGTCAGTCCGCTGGCTCAGGCGCTTCAGCGCCCGCTCCTCGATCTGACGGGCGCGCTCGGTGCTGACACCGAGCTTGCGACCGGCCTGGCTGAGCGTCTGAGGCTCCTGGTCACCGGCGCCGAAGCGCATCTCGATGACGTTGCGCTCCTGCTCGGGGAGCTCGGCGATGGCGCTCAGGAGCGTCTCGGAGCGAAGCTTCTCTCCGACCTCTTCGTCGACGGGGGCCGTCTCGATCGCCAGCAGGTCGCCGAAGGACGTGTCGCCCTCGTCGCCGACCGGCTTGTCGAGGCTGACCACCGCGCGATCCGCCTTGCGGATCTCGATCACGTCCTCCAGCGGGAGGTCCGCCACGGCGGCGATCTCCTCGTCTGTCGGCTCGTGACCGAGCTTGGTCGTGAGCTCGCGCTCGATACGCCCGACCTTGCGGGAGCGCTGGGCCACGTGGACCGGGAGCCGGATGGTCCGGCTCGTGTTCTCCAGTCCGCGCTGAATGGCCTGGCGGATCCACAGCGTCGCGTATGTCGAGAACCGGAACCCCTTGCGCCAGTCGAACTTCTCCACGGCCCGGATCAGGCCGAGCATGCCCTCCTGGATGAGGTCGCCTAGCGCGAGCCCCTGACCCTGGTAGCGACGCGCGTTCGCGACGACCAGGCGCAGGTTGGAGTTGATCATGCGGTCCTTCGCGGCGAGATCTCCCTTCTCGATCCGCTGGGCCAGCTCGATCTCCTCGCTCGGCTTCAGCAGCGGGTAGCGACCCGCCTCACGCAGAAGCAGCTGGAGAGAGTCCATTGTGGGATCCGCCTCATGCTCAGGCTGGATCCGCGGGCGCGGGATATCGGCGAGCGTGCTCGTGGTCTTTCCTTTCGTCTTTGTCGCAGCCATCTCAAAACCAACTCTTACGGTAGGAATTATACCCCAATCAGTTGCCGGCGCAACCATATGACCGTGTGATATCGGTCCGGAAGCCATCCGGCGAGGCGCCGCTTCCTGCGGCCACCGTCTGAGGTCGGCCCGCCCGGGGGAGGTCGGACGGCCGCCCTTTCGAGGCGATTGCCTGAACGCGTCTACGCCGAGGACCCGGGTACGGTTCAGACCTCCGTGACTCCACAGCGGAGCACGGGCACTACAGAGAACCCACAGCGCCGCCGCAAGTTACGCGGTTTTCTGCCCGCTGGTCGCAGGTTTTAGGCGCTAATAAAGAAGTGAAGCGCAAATCGCCGCTTTTTGCACGCTGCGCGGCGTTTTGTGTGACGCAGCGCACACATCTCCTTAGCGCCGAGCGGCAGCGCGCCGAGCCGCACGGCGCGGCAGCAGCCCGGTGACGACCGCCGGGCGGTCGCGGTCCGCGGTGGACTCCGCGGCGACCGTCTCGTCCACGATGGCGCGCAGGGCAGCCTGGAAGCGCCCGGTGCCGAAGCGCTGGGCGGCCTCCACGCAGGCGGCGGGGTCGACGGCCATCGGATCGAACGCGGCAAGCACGTCCGCCAGAGCGGCCGGCTCGCTCTGGTTGTAGAAGGCGCCCGTCTCGCCCTCCTGCACGCTTTCGAGCACGCCGCCGGCGGCCAACGCGATCACCGGCCGGCCGGAGGCCAGCGACTCGACGGCGGCGATCCCGAACTCCTCGGCGGCGTTGACGACGAGCGCCTTGGCGCTGCGCATCAGCTGGGCGACCTCGGGGTCGCTGAGCCGGCCGGCCATCGTCACGGTCGGGCCGGCGAGCCGCCGCAGCCGCCGCGCCTCGGGTCCGTCGCCGACCACGACGAGCGGCAGTCCCAGCCGGTTGAAGGCCTCGACGGCGACGTCGATCCGCTTGTGCGCCATCAGCTCGGCCACCACCAGGTAGTGCTCGCCGACCTCGCCGGGCCAGAACCGGTCGAGCTCGACCGGCGGGTGCAGGACGTCGGCCTCGCGGCCGAAGTAGCGCCGCACGCGGGCCGCGGTGAGACGCGAGATGGCCACGTAGCGGTCGACGCGCTGGGCGGCGATCCAGTCCCACTGCCGCCAGCGGGAGAGCACGAGCTGGAGCGGCAGCCGCACCGGCATGGAGCGCGCCGCGAGGGTCGCCTCGCGCTCGGACCACGCGTAGCGGAACGGGTTGTAGCAGTAGCAGACGTGCACGGCGCCGGGATCGGGCAGGACGCCGTGCGCCCAAGCGCTCGAGGAGGAGATCACGAGGTCGTAGCCGCGCAGGTCGAGCGCCTCGATGGCGTACGGATAGAGCGGCAGCAGCGGGCGGAACGTGCGCGCGCTGGGCCGCAGCTTCTGCAGGAACGACGTGTTGGGGGAGCGTGCCGCAAAGCGCCCCTCCGTCCCCTCCTCGTCGTAGATGGCCGTGAACACATCGGCCTCCGGCCAGGCGTCGCAGATGGCCAGGAAGGCGCGCTCCGCGCCGCGCACGTCGAGGAGGAAGTCGTGGACGAGCGCGACACGGCCGGCCATCGTGGGCAATCCTAGTGGCCCATGAGAGTCGTCGTCCTGCTCGCCCTTTCCGCTCTGCTGCTGGCCGCTGCGCCCGCCGCGGCCGCCCCGCCGAAGGTCCCGCGGGACTGGCTCGGCGTGGTGGCGGACGGCCCTTTGACGGACTCGGCGATCGACCGTGAAACCGAGTGGCAGATGCTGGCGAGCAGCGGCGCGACGACGGCGCGGACGCCGTTCTACTGGTCGCAGGGCCAGCCGGGCGGGCCCGGAGCGGTCGACTACGCGGCCTACGACGCCGTCGTGCTGGCGGCGGCGCGCCACGGCGTGGGCGTCCTCCCCATCGTCCAGGGGACGCCGCCGTGGGCGGCGGCCAAGCCCGGCGACCCGGCGTCGCCCCCACGCGACGGCGCCGACGTGGGGCGCTTCCTGGCCGCGCTCGTCGCGCGCTACGGGAAGGGCGGCTCGCTCTGGGCCGAGCATCCCGAGCTGACGGCAAGGCCGATCCGCGACTGGCAGGTCTGGAACGAGCCCAACATCGACCTCTACTGGTCGACCCAGCCGTTCGCCAAGTCGTTCGTCCGGATGCTGCGCGGCGCGCGCGCCGGCCTGCGCGCGGCCGACCCGAAGGCCCGGCTCGTGCTGGCGGGCCTGCCGAACCGCAGTTGGGCCGATCTGCGGAGCATCTACAGGGCCGGCGGGCGAAAGAGCTTCGACGTCGTCGCCCTGCACCCCTACACCCGCAAGCCGGTGAACGTGGTCGAGCTCGTGCGGCGGGCGCGCCGCATCATGAAGCGCTACGGAGACCGCCGGAAGCCGCTCTGGGTGACCGAGCTGTCGTGGCCGGCGGCGCTGGGCAAGCTCGAGTCGGACGGGTTCGAGACCTCGGAGAAGGGCCAGGCAAAGCGTCTGCGCACAGGCCTCGAGCTGCTCGCGGCGGAGCGCCGCAGGCTCCGCATCGGCCGCGTCTACTGGTACACGTGGCTGTCGCTCGAGGGCACCGACAACGCGTTCGGCTACTCCGGCCTGCGGCGGCTGCGCGACGGCGCGGTGGTCAGCGCGCCGTCGCTGACCGCGTTCCGCGAGACGGCCTCGCGGCTCAAGCGCTGAGCAGCGTGTCGACGGCGCGCGCGGTGCCGTCCCAGGTGTAGCGGGCCGCCCGAGCGAGGCCGGCCGCGCGCAGCCGCTCCTGCTCCGCGCCGTCGCCGAGCAGCGCGGCCAGCGCGGCCGCGAACGCCTCGCCGCCGGGCTCGACCAGCACGGCGGCGTCGCCGCACGTCTCCGGCAGCGCGCCCGCCGCGGCGGCCACCACCGGCGTCCCGGCCGCCATCGCCTCCAGCACCGGCAGCCCGAAGCCCTCGTAGCTCGACGGCAGCGCGAAGGCGGCGGCGCCGACGTAGAGGCCCGGCAGCAGCGCGTCGTCGACGTGGCCGAGCAGGCGCAGGGCTTCGAGGCCGTGCTCGCGCGCGAACTGAGGCCGGTGCCCGCCTGCCACCACCACCTCGATCCCCTCGGCGGCCAGCGCCCGCGCGGCCGGCACGAGCGCCGCGAGGTTCTTGCGCGCGGTCTGGGAGGCGACGCAGAGGACGTAGGGCCGGGTGAGCGACAGCGCCTGCCGCGCCGGCTCGGGGTCGGCGGCGGGCGTGAACCGCTCGCCGACGCCGCCGGGGATGACCGCGACACGCCCGGGATCGACGCCGAGCAGCTCGGTCAGCTCGCCGCGCGAGAACTCCGACACCGTGACCAGCCGGACGGCGCGGCGGGCGATGGCGGGCAGCACGAGCCGCTGCCACGCGACGTACGCCTTCGAGTACCAGCCCGGATGGCGCAGCGCCGCCGCGTCGTGGACGACCACCACCGAGCGCGGGTAGGCGAGCGGCGCCAGGTTGGCCGGGCACAGCAGCGCCCGCGCGCCAACTCGCGACGCTCGCAGCGGGAGCACGACCTGCTCCCAGGCATGGCCGGCCGCGTGCGTGAACGCCGGCGGCGGGCGCAGCACGACGTAGCCCTCCGGCCGCACGGCGGGCAGCCGGGCGACCAGCTCCCGGGCCCAGCGCTCGACGCCGCCGAGCTCGGGCCGGGTGGCGGCTCGCGCGTCGATCGCGACCGGGGCATTCGCATCGGTCATCATCACGGTGCGCTTTGATTTCCCGTGTGAGACGCCCGATGCTCCGCCGCCGCCCGCTGTCCGCGGTCGCCGGCGCCGCGCTGCGCCCGTGGGAGGTCTATCCCGAGGCGCCGCCGGAGGGCGCGCGGGTGAGCCTGCGGGTGCTGGAGCGGTCCGACCGCGAGGCGTTCCTCGCGCTGGCCCGCGAGAGCCGCGAGCTGCACCGCCCGTGGACCTACCCGCCGGAGCGCTCCGACCAGTTCGACGACCTCTTCGCCCGCTCGCGACGTGACGACTTCGCGTGCCTCGTCGCCTGCCTGGCCGAGGACGAGCGCGAGATCGCCGGCGTGTTCACGATCTCGCAGATCGTCCGCGGCGCCTTCCAGTCCGCCTTCCTCGGCTACTACGCGCACCAGCGCCACGCGGGCAAGAGGCTGATGCGGGAGGCGATGGAGCAGGTGCTCGACCACGCCTTCGGGCCGCTCGCCCTGCACCGGCTGGAGGCCAACATCCAGCCCGGCAACCAGCCGTCGATCGCGCTCGCCCGCGGCGCCGGCTTCCGGCTCGAGGGCTTCTCCCCGCGCTACCTGCTGATCGGCGGCCAGTGGCGCGACCACGAGCGCTACGCGATCACCGCCGACGAGCGGGCGGCTCAGAAGAGCCCGAGCTGAGCCGCCTCGGGCTCGCGCTCGACCTCGACCTCGAGGACGATCTCCGGCTCGGGCACGACCAGCTCCGGCCTCGGGCTCCGGCTGGTCCGGCGGCTCGAGCGCCAGCAGGTCCGGCAGGCGCGCGAAGTCGGCCCGCAGCGTGTCGAGCATCTTCGGCGTGTAGAGCGCCGCCGCCGGGTGGTAGATCGGGTACAGCCGCACCCGCCGCGGCCCGATCCGGCGGATCTCCTCGCGGCCGTGCAGGCGCGTGATCCCGGTCGAGGGGTCGCCGCGCAGCAGCTTGGTCGAGAAGTTGCCGAGCGTGCACACCACCCGCGGCTCGATCAGCTCGAGCTGGCGGAACAGGTAGTCCTGGCAGGCGTCGATCTCCTGCGGCAGCGGGTCGCGGTTGCCGGGGGGCCGGCATTTGAGGACGTTCGCGATGAAGACGTCGCCGCGCGTGAGGCCGATCTCCTCGAGCAGCGTGTCGAGCAGGCGGCCGGCCTGGCCGACGAACGGCAGGCCCTGGCGGTCCTCGTTGGCGCCAGGCGCCTCGCCGACGAACATGAGGTCGGCGTCGGCGTTGCCGGAGCCGAAGACGACGGTCTGGCGGGTGGAGGCGAGTTGGGGGCAGTTGGTGCAGGCCTGCGCCTGCTGCCAGACGGCCTTGAGCTCCTCGCGCCTCTCGGCTGCGGTCCCCATCGTGGAGTGACTTTAATCACCTCCGCGGCGGACTATCCTGTTGTCTGACGCCTGAAGCCGGTATCTCCGTGAGGGAACTGGACTCCATCGCCATCGTCGGGGCTGGCCGCCTCGGATCCGCACTCGCCGCAGCCCTCGGGGCCTCGAGTCCGCTCGGGCGTGGCGCGACCGCGCGTGGCGCGAGCACCGTGCTGCTGTGCGTGCCGGACTCCGAGATCGCCGCCGCGGCGGCCGCCGTCGAGGCCGGCCCGCTCGTCGGGCACTGCTCCGGCGCCACCGGGCTCGAGGTGCTGGCGCCGCATGAGGGGTTCTCGCTGCACCCGCTGATGACCGTGCCCGCCGGGGCGCCGCGCGACGTGCTGGCCGGCGCCGGCTGCGCGGTCGACGGCTCCACGCCGCGGGCGCTCGCGGTTGCCGAGGCGCTTGCGGCGCGGCTGGACATGCGCGCCACCCGCGTGGCCGGCGAGGACCGCGCCGCCTACCACGCGGCCGCCTCGATCGCCTCCAACTTCCTCGTCACGCTGGAGGGCGCGGCCGAGCGGCTGGCGGCCACGGCCGGCGTCGAGCGGGCGCTGCTCGCCCCGCTCGTGCGGGCGGCCGTCGAAAACTGGGCGGCGCGCGGCGCCGAGGAGGCGCTGACCGGCCCGATCGCGCGCGGCGACGAGGAGACGGTGGCGCGGCAGCGGGCGGCCGTCGAAGAGCGCACGCCGGAGCTGCTGCCGCTGTTCGACGCACTGGCCGACGCGACCCGGGCGGTGGTCGCGTGAGGACGATCCGCACCAACGCCGAGATGCGCGCCCACGTCCGCGAGGGCACGGTCGGCCTCGTCCCTACCATGGGCGCCTTCCACGCCGGCCACCACTCGCTGATCCGCGCCGCCCGCGAGCGCTGCGACACCGTCGTCGTCTCGCTGTTCGTCAACCCCGCCCAGTTCGAGGAGGCGGCGGACCTCGAGGCCTATCCCCGCGACGAGGTGCGCGACGCCGCCGAGGCAGCCGAGCTGGGCGCCGACGTCCTCTACACGCCGAGCGTGGAGGAGGTCTATCCGCCGGGCTTCGCCACGACCGTGCGCGTCGAGGGACTGTCCGACGTGCTGGAGGGCGCCGAGCGCGGCCCCGGCCACTTCGCCGGCGTGTGCACCGTCGTGACCAAGCTGCTCAACGTCGTGGCGCCGGACGTCGCGTTCTTCGGCCAGAAGGACGCCCAGCAGGTCGCCGTCCTGCGCCGCATGGTGCGCGACCTCGACCTGCCCGTCGAGCTCGCCGTGCTGCCCACCGTGCGCGAGGCGGACGGGCTCGCCCTCTCGAGCCGCAACGTGCGCCTCTCGCCCGACGAGCGCACCCGCGCGCTCTCCCTCTCGCGCGCCCTGCGCGCCGCCGAGACGGCGGCCGCCGGCGGCGAGCGCGACGCGCGCGCGATCGAGCGTGCGGCGCGCGGCGCCCTCAACGGCGTGGAGCCCGAGTACCTCGCGCTCGTGGATCCCGACAGCTTCCAGCCGATCACGACCGTCGACGGCCGGGTACTTGTGGCCGTGGCGGCGCGCATCGGCGCCACCCGTCTGATCGACAACACCATCGTCCACACGGCGGCGACCCCTGAGCGGGCGCCGACCACCTAGGAGGAATCAACGATGTCGTCCCCGCCCCGTCACGAGAAGCCCGTCACGCTCACCAAGCTGGCTGAGATGCGTGCGCTCGGCGAGCCGATCGTGATGGTCACCGCCTACGACCACCCGAGCGCGATCGTCGTCGAGGAGGCCGGCGCCGACGTCGTGCTGGTCGGCGACTCGGCCGCCAACAACGTGCTCGGCTACGAGGACACCGTCCCGGTCACCGTCGAGGAGCTGCTGATGCTGGCCGCCGCCGTGCGGCGCGGCCTGAAGACGCCGCTGCTGGTCGGCGACCTGCCGTTCGGGTCCTACGAGGCGTCCGACGCGCACGCGATCGCCACCGCCCACCGCTTCGTCAAGGAGGCGGGCTGCGACGCGGTCAAGCTCGAGGGCGGCGGCGCCATGGCCGAGCGCGCGAAGGCGATCGTGCGCGCCGGCGTGCCGGTGATGGGTCACGTGGGCCTCACCCCGCAGACGGCAACGGCGCTCGGCGGCTACCGCGCCCAGGGCCGCACGGCCGAGCGCGCGCGGGCGGTGCTCGAGGACGCGCTCGCGCTCCAGGAGGCGGGCTGCTTCTCGATCGTCTTCGAGGCGATCCCCGCCGAGGTGACCGACGCGATCATGGGGCACATGGAGATCCCGGTGATCGGGATCGGCGCCGGCGGCAGCACCGACGGGCAGGTGCTCGTCCTGCACGACCTGCTGGGCATCCACGACGGCTTCAAGCCCAAGTTCGTCAAGCGCTACGCCGACGTGAAGGCCGAGATGGTGCGCGGCGTGCGCGAGTACGCCGAGGAGGTCCGGACGCGCGCGTTCCCGGCGCCCGAGCACGCCTACGGCATCGCCCCGGAGGAGATGGAGCGGCTGCGCGCCATGCTCCCGCCGCACCGCACGGCTGTCTGAGCTGATTACAAGTCGTTCACAACTCATTCACAAGCGGTCATAGACTGCGCCGCCATGGCACGGCTTGCGCAGCTGTTCGCGCCCAAGGAGCGCGAGTTCTTCGACCTGTTCGAGGAGGCAGGAGCCAACATCGTCCGGGCGGCGGAGCTGCTCGAGCGCATGCTCGAGCACTGGCCCGATGGCGCAGAGCTGGCCCGTGAGGTCGTCATCTGCGAGCAGGAGGGCGACCGGATCACGCACGACATCATCCAGCGCCTGAACTCGACGTTCGTGACGCCGATCGAGCGCGAGGACATCTACGCGCTCGCCTCGTCGCTCGACGACATCGTCGACTTCATCGAGGAGGTCTCGGACTTCCTCGGCCTGTACCGCATCGAGGCCTCGATGGACAAGGCGACCGAGATGGGCCGGATCCTGCATCAGGCGGCTCGGGCGATCGCCGACGCGATGCCGCGCCTGCGGACCTTCAAGGACATCCGCCACTACACGGTCGAGGTCAACCGGCTCGAGAACGACGGCGACCGTGTCGTCCGCGAGGCGCTCGCCGCGCTGTTCGAGACCGGCATCGATCCGATGCTCGTGATCCGGTGGAAGGACATCTACGAGCGCCTCGAGGACGCCATCGACTCCACGGAGAAGACGGCGAACATCCTCGAGGGGATCGTGATCAAGAACCAGTAGCCGATGGGCGAAGAGCTCGTCCTCTGGATCGTCGTCGCGACCGCGCTCGCGTTCGACTTCACCAACGGCTTCCACGACACCGCGAACTCCGTCGCGACCTCGATCTCCACGCGTGCGATGTCGCCGCGCGTGGCCGTCGCCCTGGCGGCGGTGCTCAACTTCGTCGGCGCGTTCCTCTCGCTCGCCGTGGCGGCCACGATCGCCTCGGGCATCGTCAACCCCGACTTCGTCACGCTCGAGATCGTCTTCGCCGGGCTGATCGGCGCGATCGCCTGGAACCTCACGACCTGGTACTTCGGCCTGCCGTCGTCGAGCTCGCACGCGCTGATCGGCGGCGTGGTGGGAGCGGCGATCGCGGCCGAGGGCGCCGATGCGGTGCTCGGCGACGGGCTGATCGAGAAGGTGATGGTCCCGGCCCTGGTGGCGCCGGTCCTCGCGCTGGTCGCGGCGGGCATCGGGATCGTGATCTGCTACCGGATCATCGGACGCCAGCACCCGGGGACGGTGACGCGCGGCTTCCGGCTCGGGCAGATCGTCTCCGGCAGCCTGTTCTCGCTCTCGCACGGGACCAACGACGCCCAGAAGACGATGGGCATCATCGCGCTGGCCCTGATCGCGAGCGGCCACCTCGAGTCGGGCTCCGATCCGCCGACCTGGGTCGTCGTGTCGGCGGCGACGGCGATCTCGCTCGGCACCTACGTCGGCGGCTGGCGGATCATCAGGACGATGGGCAGCCGCATCATCAAGATGGACCCGGCGCAGGGGTTCGCGTCGCAGAGCGTCGGCGCAGCCGTGATCCTCTCCGCCTCGCACGTCGGCTTCCCGCTCTCGACGACGCAGGTCATCTCCGGCGCGATCATGGGCGCCGGCGCGGCCAAGCGGATCTCGGCGGTGCGCTGGGGCGTCGCCGGCAACATCGTCGTCGCCTGGGTGCTGACGCTCCCGGCCTCCGCCATCGTCGGCGGCGTGACCTACGGCGTCACGCAGCTCTTCGGCGACGGCGCCGCCGGCCCGGTGATCGTCTCGCTCGGCGTGATCGCCCTGCTGGTGTGGATCTTCGGGCGCCGCCTCGTGGGCGGCCGCACCCTGACGGCGGAGGGCTGAGCGATGCTGGGCGCGGTCGAGGCCGGTGACATCTTCGAGGTCGTGTGGGTGTCGCTCGCGGCGGCGGTCATCGTGTCGACGACGTACTCCTTCGTCGTGCTCGGCATGGCGCGCTCGGCCGAGGCGGCGCGGCGCGGCGACGGGACCTTCGCGCTCGTCTACGCGGGCCTGGCCGTGGTGGCCTTCGCCGCCTTCGCGGCCACCGTCGTGCTCGGCGTGAACATCATGCTGTCGAAGGGCTAGCGGGGTACTCGATCGTCCGCAGCACCTTCGCGGGCACGCCGGCGGCGATCGAGAGCGGCGGTAGGTCGGTGGTCACGACCGAGTTGGCGCCCACCACGCAGCGGTCGCCGATCGTGATGCCGCTGGTCACGACGACGTTGGCGCCCAGCCAGACGTTGTCGCCCAGCCGCGTCGGCCCCTTCGAGGTGAAGCCCTGCCACGGGACCGGCTTCTCGGCATCGTCGAAGCGGTGGTTGGCGTCGGTCACGAAGCAGCCGTTGGCCAGCATGCAGTGCTCGCCGATCTCCACCAGGTCGGCGGCCGCCACCTGCACGCCCAGGTTGAGGAACGTGCCGCCGCCGATGCGGATCCGCGCCGGCGCCTGAGCGGTCAGCCATACGCCCGGCTCGAGCAGCACGTGCTCGCCGAGCTCGAGCCGGTCCTCGAGCAGCATCTCGAGCACGTTGCCGTGGACGGGCCAGCGGCAGAACGCGCGCCGGCGCGCGAACTCGTAGTGGATCCGCGCCCGGTTCCAGGGCAGCGAATTGCGCTCGTACCAGCGCCATTTCTGGCCCCACAGCTTGAGATCGGCGGCGTCCAAGGCGCTTGAGCATGCCATGAAGGCCGCCTTGCAGGGCGACGTAACGCCGCGCGGGCAGGTTCCCCGTGGGTGACCTCGGGGTGAGGATGAGTGGCGAACCCCGGACCACGGAGGTCATGGAACTTGCGCCCGAGCCGCCTGCTGATTTTCGCTCTCTTCATGCTGATCCCTGCCGCGCCGGCATCCGCCGCGGTACCACACACCGTGCAGCCGGGAGAGACGCTGTGGTCGATCGCGGCCGCGAACAACCTGACGACGCGGACCGTCGCCTCCTTCAACGGCGTCTCGGAGGACCACCAGGTCGTTCTCGGATCGACGATCATGGTCCCGAGCACCGTCGAGGGCTACGCCTCGCTCCAGCAGGCCGGCCTCGCGCCGGCCGACCCGGCGCAGGCCGCCGCCGCGCCGTCGTCGTCGGGCGGCTCGTACACCGTGGTCGCGGGCGACACCCTCTCCGCCATCGCCTCCCGGGCGGGTCTTTCGATGTCGTCGTTGGCGGCCGCCAACGGGCTCGACCCGAACGCCTTCCTGATCACCGGCACCACGCTGAGCCTGGCCGGCAGCGCGGCCGCTCCGGCGCAGGCCGCCGCGCCCGCGACGGGCGGTCCGGCGCCGCAGGGCGCGTACACCGTGCGCGCCGGCGACACGCTCGCCGCGCTCGCCGCGCAGACCGGCGTGTCGATGGACTCGATGGCGGCCATGAACGGGCTCGACCCGAACGGTCTGCTGCTCGAGGGCACGGTGCTCAAGCTGCCGGGCGGCGCGCCCGCGCCGGCCGGCGCGAGCCAACCGGAGCCCGCGGCGCACGTGGTCCCGGACGCCGCCCCCGCCCCGACCGCGCAGAACGTCACGGCCGCCGACATCCAGAACGTCGCTGCCGCGCACGGCGTCTCCCCCTCGCTCGCCGCGGCGATCGCCTGGCAGGAGAGCGGGTTCAACAACGGGATGGTCTCCTCCGCCAACGCCCGCGGCGTGATGCAGGTGATGCCGGGCACGTGGGACTACGTGCAGCAGAACCTCGCCGGCGAGCAGCAGCTCGACCCGAACTCGGCGACCGACAACATCCACGCCGGCGTCATGTACCTCAAGCGCCTGATCACCGACGCGGGCGGCGACGAGAGCGCCGCGATCGCGGGCTACTACCAGGGCCTTGCATCGGTGCGCGAGCGCGGCATGTACGACGACACCCAGCAGTACGTCAACAACGTGCAGGCGCTGAGACCGCGCTTCGGGGTGAGGGGAACACCGGCCCCAGGGGGCCGGGTTCCCTTGCGGGTTTCGCCCAGAGGGCGAAACCCGCGGTCGCGCTGCTAGCTCCTGCGGTACTGCGGGGGCAGCTTGCGCGGAGCGGGCCGCATGAGCCTCGGCTGGCGCGGCTGGACGAGCGGCCGGCGGATCTGCTTCTTCGGTGGACGGCGGGTCATGGAAGCTCCTTCGGACGAGTGTGTCGGTGAGGAGCGGTCCGCACCCTTCGCGGCAACCGGAATGGGCGGCGAGGTGCGACGAACGTCGCGACTGCGGACGGCGGCGCACGCGTGCGGCGTGCGGCAGAGAGGCGTCAGCGGCGACGATCGATCATGACGCCGCCATCGTGCCAAGGGCACGACGGCGGGTCGATGCGGTTAGCCGTACTTCCGCTCGAAGGTCAGCGCGTTGACCCGATCCGATCGATCAGCGAGTCGATCCGCCGGCGCGCGTCCTCGCGGTCGGTCATCGCGTAGTGCGGGCCGCTCGCGATCCACGGGACGAGCACGTCGAAGTCAAGCTCGCGGATGAGCGCGAGGCTGTCGCGGTAGGCCTCAGGGTCGCTGGAGTCGAGCACGGCGGTGCGCCACTCGCCGTCGCGCAAGTAGATCGTGTCGCCGGTGAAGAGGATGCGGCGGGAGCCGGTGTCCCACAGGTACGCGGTCGCCCCCGGGGTGTGGCCGGGCGTGGGGATCACCTCGACGTCGTCGTCGAGCATGTGCCGCCGCGAGAAGGCGGCCCGCACGTGCCGCTCCTTCTCGACCTCGGCACGGTCGGCGGCGTTCACGAACAGCGGCGCCCCGGTGTCCTCGGCGAAGGCCGCCTCGTGCCAGTGGTTGAGGTAGTGGCGCCAGACGCCGTCAACGTCACTGGTGCCGGGCGCGCCGTAGATCAGCAGGTTGCCGGTGGCGCGCTCGAGCAGGAAGGCGCGCATCTCCAGGTCACGGCCGAACGGCATCGGCGTCGCCGCGGACGCGTACAGGCCTTCGACCACGGGTTCCATCTCGACGAGCTTCATGCCCGTCACGGTGACGCAGCCGCCCGCGGCTTTCCACGGGCAATTGGTCCTACGACCTTTGGTCAGGCCGCTGTCGCGACCCTGCGGCGGCGGGCGGGCTTCTTCTTCGGCGCCGCCGCCGGCTTGACCAGCGCGCGCAGGAACTCGCCGGTGTGCGACGCCTTCGCGGCCGCCACCTCCTCCGGCGTGCCGGTGGCCATGATCCGGCCGCCCTCCTCGCCGCCCTCGGGCCCCATGTCGATCAGCTGGTCGGCCACCTTGATCACGTCGAGGTTGTGCTCGATCACCACGACCGAGTTGCCGGCGTCGACCAGCCGCTGCAGCACCTCGAGCAGGCGCTGGATGTCGGCGAAATGAAGGCCGGTGGTCGGCTCGTCGAGGATGTAGAGCGTCCGCCCCGTGGCGACCTTCGAGAGCTCGGCGGCGAGCTTGATGCGCTGCGCCTCGCCGCCCGACAGCGTGGTGGCCGGCTGGCCGAGGCGCATGTAGTCGAGCCCCACGTCGTGCAGCGTCTGCAGCCGGCGCCTGATCTTCGGGATGTGGGCGAAGAACTCGAGCGCCTCCTCGATCGGCATCTCGAGGATGTCGGCGATGTTCTTGCCCTTGAAGCGGATGTCGAGCGTCTCGCGGTTGTAGCGCTTGCCGTGGCACTGCTCGCACGGGACGTAGACGTCGGGCAGGAAGTGCATCTCGATCTTGATCTGGCCGTCGCCGCGGCAGACCTCGCAGCGGCCGCCCTTGACGTTGAACGAGAAGCGGCCCGGCTTGTAGCCGCGGGCGCGCGACTCCTGCGTCTTGGAGAAGAGGTCGCGGATCTGGTCGAACAGCCCGATGTAGGTGGCCGGGTTGGACCGCGGCGTGCGGCCGATCGGCGACTGGTCGACGCTGATGATCTTGTCGAGGTGCTCGAGCCCCCGGATGCGCTTGTGGGAGCCCGGCCGCATCCGCGCCCGGTGCAGCTTGTTCGAGACCGCCTTGTAGAGGATCTCGTTGACCAGCGTCGACTTGCCGGAGCCCGACACGCCGGTCACCGCAGTGAACACGCCGAGCGGGACCTTGACGTCGACCTGCTTGAGGTTGTGCTGCGTCGCCCCCTGGATCTCGACGTGGGCCGACGGCTTGCGGCGCTTGGGCGGCGGCTCGATGCTGCGCGCGCCCGACAGGAACTGGCCGGTCAGCGACTCCGGGACGCGCATGACGTCCTCCGCCGTGCCCTGCGCGACCACGTGGCCGCCGTGCTCGCCGGCGCCAGGCCCCATGTCGACCAGGTAGTCCGCCGCGTGCATGGTGCCCTCGTCGTGCTCGACGACCAGGACGGTGTTGCCGAGGTCGCGCAGGCGCTTCAACGTCGCGATCAGGCGCTCGTTGTCGCGCTGGTGCAGGCCGATCGACGGCTCGTCGAGGATGTAGAGGACGCCGACCAGCGAGGAGCCGATCTGCGTGGCCAGCCGGATCCGCTGCGCCTCGCCACCCGACAGCGTGGCCGATGCGCGGTTCATCGACAGGTAGCCGACGCCCACGTTGTCGAGGAAGCGCAGCCGCTCGTCTATCTCGCGCAGGATCAGCCGCGCGATCGCGCGATCGTGGTCGGACAGCTCGAGCGCGTCGAGCCACACGATCGCCCGCTTGGCACTGAGCGAGCTGAACTCGTGGATGGCCAGCCCGCCGACCTTCACCGCCCGCGACTCTGGCCGCAGCCGCGCGCCGGCGCACTCGGGGCAGGGCCGCACCGACATGTACTCCTCGATCTTCTCGCGCGACCAGTCGCTGTCCGTCTCGCGATAGCGGCGCTCGAGGTTCGGGACGATGCCCTCGAAGGTCGTCATGTACGACCGCTTGCGCCCCATCCGGTTGCGGTACGAGACGTACAGCTTGTCCCCGTTCGTGCCGTACAGGAAGAGGTTCTGCTGGTCGTCCTTCAGGTCCTCCCATGCGGTGTCGAGGTCGACCTCGTAGCGCTCGGCGATCGCCGTCGCCATCTGCTCGTAGTAGCTGGTGGCGCCGCTCGACCACGGCAGGATCGCGCCCTCGTTGAGCGTCAGCGACGGGTCCGGCACCACGAGCTCGGGGTCGATCTCCATCTGCGAGCCGAGGCCGGTGCAGCGCGGGCAGGCGCCGTGCGGCGAGTTGAAGGAGAACGAGCGCGGCTCGAGCTCGGGCATCGAGATCCCGCAGTGCAGGCAGGCGAAGCGCTCGCTGTACGTGGTCGTCTCCACCGGGCCGCCGTCGCGCGGCACGGTCTCTATCTCGATCATCCCGTCGGCGAGCGCCACCGCGGTCTCCACCGAGTCGGCCAGCCGCTTGCGGATGTCGCGCCGCATCACCAGCCGGTCGACCACCACCGAGATGTCGTGCTTGTACTTCTTGTCGAGGACGATGTCCTCCTCCAGCAGGCGCAGCTCGCCGTCGACCTTCACGCGCGTGAAGCCCTCGCTGCGCAGCTCGGCGAGCTGCTTGCCGTACTCGCCCTTGCGGCCACGGACGATCGGCGCCAGGACCATGAACCGCTCGCCGTCGTCGGTGGCCATGATCTGGTCGATGATCTGCTCGGCCGACTGGGCGGCGATAGGCCGGCCGCAGTTGAAGCAGTGCGGCTTGCCGACCCGGGCCCAGAGCAGGCGCAGGTAGTCGTAGATCTCGGTGACCGTGCCGACCGTCGACCGCGGGTTGCGCGACGTGGTCTTCTGGTCGATCGAGATGGCCGGCGACAGGCCTTCGATCGAGTCCACGTCCGGCTTGTCCATCTGGCCGAGGAACTGGCGCGCGTAGGCCGACAGCGACTCGACGTAGCGGCGCTGCCCCTCCGCATAGATCGTGTCGAACGCCAGCGACGACTTGCCCGAGCCGGACAGGCCCGTGATGACCACCAGCGAGTCCCGCGGGAGCGTGACCGAGATGTCCTTGAGGTTGTGCTCGCGGGCGCCTGAGACGACCAGATTTCCGGAACGGGACATAAGACCGCTCCCATATTAGGGAGGGGAACGGACGTTCGTGTCAGGCCGTGCGCGCCAGCGTCCCGGCGTCGGCGAGCTTCTCGCGCAAATAGCGGAGGAAGGGCTCGACGCGCAGGTCGTCGCCGGTGATCCGGCGCAGCAGCTCGCGCGGCGGGAACTTGCGGCCGTGGCGGTGGATGTGCTCGCGCAGCCACTCGCGCAGCGGCGCGAACTCGCCGCGCAGGATCTGCTCGTCGAGGTCCGGTAGGTCCTCGGCGATGCGCTCCCACAGCTGCGAGGCGATGAGGTTCCCGAGCGTGTAGGTCGGGAAGTAGCCGAACAGCCCCGTGCTCCAGTGCACGTCCTGGAGCACGCCGTCGGCGACGGTCGGGACCTGGACGCCGAGCAGGCGCTCCATCCCCTCGTCCCAGGCGGCCGGGAGGTCGTCGACGGACACCGTGCCCTCGATCAGCGCCACCTCGAGCTCGAAGCGCAGGACGATGTGCAGGTTGTAGGTCGTCTCGTCCGCCTCGGTGCGGATCAGCGACGGCTGGACGGTGTTGACCGCCCGGTACAGGCCGGCCGCGTCGAGCCCTTCGACCGTCCCCGGCAGCCACTCGGAGAGCCGCGGGTGCATCCACGCGCAGAACGAGCGCGAGCGGCCCACCAGGTTCTCCCACATGCGGCTCTGCGACTCGTGCACGCCGAGCGACACCGGGTCGTCGAGCGTCGTCCGGAACAGGCTCTGATCGACCTGCGCCTCGTAGAGGCCGTGGCCGAACTCGTGCAGGGCCGAGTAGAGAGCGACCGCGAAGTCGCTCTCGTCGTACTT
The DNA here is from genome assembly GCA_963835525.1 of uncultured Solirubrobacteraceae bacterium. Lineage (GTDB taxonomy): Bacteria > Actinomycetota > Thermoleophilia > Solirubrobacterales > Solirubrobacteraceae > DASSUW01. The sequence goes on along the minus strand of CAWIFM010000001.1, from coordinate 333,215 downwards.
CGTGGTGAGCCGGATGTCGCTCGGCGCGAGGCCGGCGGCGAAGGGGTGGAGCGTCGGGTCCAGCCGCCAGTACTGCGGGTCGAAGCCGATCTCCTCGAGCACGCTCATCACCGCGATCCGCTGCGCGTCGACGCCGAACGTGCCGAGCAGGGCGCCGTTGTTGCGCGCCTGATCCGCGTCGCCGGCGGCGGTGACGAGCGGCACGAGGGCGTCGCGCAGCTGGGCGAACAGCGGCCGCAGCTCGGCCGTCGTGAGGCCGGGCTCGAAGTCGTCGAGCAGGGCGTCGTAGGGGTGCTCGAAGCCCTCGAAGCACTCGACGTAGCGCCGGCGGAGGTCGACGTGGCGCTGCAGCGAGCCGCGGAAGCGGCCGTAGTCGTTGGCCGCGCGCGCCTCCTGCCACGCGTGCTGGCCGAGCGCGCGGGCCTTCGACATCTCGGCGGCCAGCTCGGCCGGCACGCGGACCGACTTCTCGTAGTCGCGCCGCGACCAGTAGACGAGCCGCACGTCGTCGGAGTCGGGATCCTCGCCCGCGGCCCACGGGTCCAGGGCGTCGAGCAGCGCGCCGAGCCCGGGATCGCTCTCGCGCGCATGGATGGCGAGCGAGAGCGTCGCGACGCGCTCGGCGCGGGCCTCCGCGCCGCCCGGCGGCATCATCGTCTGCTGGTCCCAGAACAGCAGGCGGCTCAGCGAGCCGAGATCGCTCAGCTCCGCCATGCGCGCCCGCAGCGCGTCGAGCTCGGGCGGGCGGGCGCTCACTCGTCGGCTCGCTGAGTAGACGTCGTCCAGCAGCGCTGCGGCGTCGGCGAGCTGGAAGTGCTCAGCGAGGTAGCGCGCGGTCTCCTCGCGCGGCGTTCCGCTGAGGGCCATGTTGAGCGCGATCAGCCGCGCGCCGGCCTCGTCGCCGCCGGCGGGGGCGCCGTTGCCGGCGGCCGCGGGCTCGGCGGGCGCCGGCGCGTCGGCGGGCTCCTCCGGGGCGGCCGGCTCGCCGGCCGCGGTGCCCAGCTCGCCCGCCTGCTGCTGCAGCCGGGCGAGGCCCTCGTTGAGGCGCTCGCCGCTCTGGCGCAGGGCGTCGAGCAGGCCGCCCAGCTCGCGCTCGAGGTCGTCGAGGCGCGACAGCATGCCGCCGGCGGCGTCCTTCACGCGCGCGACGTGGCTCGCTGGCCTCGCGCCCGGCGTCGGCGCGCAGCTCGGCGGCGCTCGCCTCGGCCGCCTCGAGGATCAGCCGCACCTGCTCGGAGGCGCCGGCCGCCAGCGGCGACGCCGCAGGCCCGGCGGGAGGACGGCCGCGCAGCGCCTCGAACTCGTCGGCGACGCGCCGCAGATGGCGTCGACGGCCTCCTGGTCATAGCCGCGGCGGCCGACCGGGAAGTCGCTGCGCTCGATGGCGTCTCGGTCCACGCGCTGAGGATAGTCACGCAGTTACCTGCGCTGAGCAGATCAATGCTCCGGAAGTGCGACGGATCCGTCACGGCTTCGCACCACGAGCCCGTCGCGCTCGAGACCGGCCAGCGCGCGCTCGCGCCGCTCGGCGGTCAGGCTCGCGGGCAGCGGCGCGCCGTCGATCAGGGCGGCGACGATGCGCCCGCGCGCCCAGCGGTCGCTGTCCTCGAACCGCTCGGCGCCGCGGCGCCGCGGCGCCGGCGCGGGCCCGCCGGCCGCGCGGGTGGCGCAGCCGTCGCGCACAGGGCAGTCGTCGCAGCGCGGCGCGCGCGGGCGGCAGACGGTGGCGCCGAGCTCCATCATCGCCTGGTTGAAGTCGGCGGCGCGGCCGGGCGGCAGCAGCTCGGCGGCGCGGCGGGAGAGCGCGGCGGGGGCGTACGACGTGGCGTCGAAACGCTCGATGACGCGTCGCACGTTGGTGTCGACGGCCGCCTGGTCGCGGTCCCATGCGAACGAGCCGACCGCGGCCGCCGTGTAGGGGCCGACGCCGGGCAGCTCGGTCAGGTCGTCGGGCCAGCCGTCGCTCGACGACCACGCGGGCGGCGGCCTGGAGCCGGAGCGCGCGGCGGTTGTAGCCGAGGCCGCTCCAGGCTTCGAGCACGTCGCGTGGCTTTGCCGTCGCGAGCGCCGTGGCGGTCGGGAACCGCGCGAGGAACGCCTCGTAGTACGGGATCACGCGGGCCGCCTGGGTCTGCTGGAGCATGATCTCGCTGACGAGCAGCGCGTAGGGGTCGCGTGTGGCGCGCCACGGGAGGGGGCGGCGGTGGGTGGCGTACCACTCGAGTAGTCGTCGCGTGAAAGTCAACTGCGGCTGGGTGGGGTGGCGGCTGGATGGGGAGTTTCGTGAAATCCGAGGCGGGCGGGATCGTTGGATTTCACGAAACTCCCCGATCCCGCTCCCCTCAATGCCCGGGGTTCGTGAACCGCCAGCGCGTCGGGCTCGTCGTGAACTCGCGCTCGTCGATCCCGATCACCGTGACCGGCCGCACGCGCACGATGGGGTTCGAGGCCGGATCCGGCGGCAGCTCGGGGTACTTCGCGCCGTACGCCTCCGCCATCCGCGCGAGCTCGCCCTCCTCGGCGACGCCGTTGACCACGACCACGTCCGGCCCCTCCGTGTGCACCACGCAGCGCGGCTCGCCGCGCAGGTTGCGCGCCTTGCGCGAGCGGCCGCCGGTGCTGAACCACAGCGCATCCTCGAGCCACACCGCCCAGACGGGCATCGCGTGCGGCTCGCCGCCCGGCGAGACGGTGACCACCCAGTAGCGCGACGCATCGCGCAGCCGCTCCTCGGCCCACGACCACGGGAGCAGGCCGGCGTCCGGGCCGGCGACGCCGTAGCCCGGCATGTGCGGCCGGTCCGCGGTGGGCATGTGCGGGACCGTAGCCTGCCGCCGCTACCTCGTCGCGCTCGCCCACAGGTGCCTGACCGCGTGCGTGCGGTGCGGCCGCCAGGCCTCGGCCGCCTCCTCCCCCACGCCGATCCGTTCGAGGCCGTGGCGGACGCCGAGGTCGGTAGGCAGCCAGGCGTCCGGGTCGCCCAGTGCGCGCATCGCCACGTACTCGGCCGTCCAGGGGCCGATGCCCGGCAGCTCGAGCAGCGCCTCCCGCGCCGCCGCCCGGTCGGAGTCCGGATCGAGCCGCAGGCCGCCGGCCAGCGCGGCCGCGAGGGCGGCAAGCGTCCGCTGCCGCGAGCGCGGCATCGGCATCCGCGGCGCCGCCTCGGCGATCGCGGCCGGCTCGGGCCACAGGTGGGTGAGGGCACCGCGCGGCTCGGCGAGCCGCTCGCCGGCCGCCGCCACGAGCCGCCCGGCGAGCGTGCGCGCGGCGGCGAGCGACACCTGCTGGCCGAGCACGGCGCGGACCGCGAGCTCTCCCCCGTCGACCGTGCCCGGCATCCGCAGCCCGGGACGGTGCGCGACGAGCGGACCCAGCAGCGGGTCGCCGGCGAGATGGGCGTCCGCCGCCGCGGAGTCGGCGCCGGCGAGGCGCCGCGCCGCCCGCTCGGCCTCGGCGCGATCGCGCGGATCGGCAACGACGACGCCCTCGAGGGCGATCACCCCCGGCCCATGCGGGAGCCGGACCGTCCGGCGGAAGGCGCCGGACGACGCGTCCTCCACGCCGGGGACGGCGCGGGCCGCGAGAAACTCATCCTCGCCGGTCATGTCCGCAAGGTGACAGGCCGTGGAGCCAACTCAACGCAAACGATTGCGTGTACTGGCATACGATGCCACCGGAAAGCGGCCCAGGGCCGGGGCGGGCAGGGAAAACTTCAGGCGTCCACGAAGAACCGGCTGACGATCCCGGGGGTGGGCGGTCGGGACACCGCAGTGGTTCCGAGCCGGCAGGCGGCACACGGGGGGCCGGCCGTCGGGGTCGGCCCCCCATCCGCCTAGGCCGCGGCGGCCTCGTCCAGCTCGCGCCGCAGCTCGCGGATCTCGTCGCGCAGCTTGGCCGCGTACTCGAACCGCAGCTCCTCGGCGGCGGCCAGCATCTCCTCCTCGAGCTCGACGATCGTCGACTCGATCTCGTGCGGCTCCATGTCGACCCGCTTCTCGCGCCGCCGCCGCCGCGACTTGGGCACCTTGCTGTCGCCCATCAGGAACTCCGAGATGTCGGAGATGCCCTTGACGATCGACTCCTCCGTGATGCCGTGGTCGAGGTTGTACTGGACCTGGATCGCGCGCCGGCGGTCCGTCTCGTCTATCGCCTTGCGCATCGCCACGGTCTGCTTGTCGGCGTACATCAGGACCTTGCCGTCGACGTTGCGGGCCGCGCGCCCGATCGTCTGGATCAGCGAGGTCTCGCCGCGCAGGAAGCCCTCCTTGTCGGCGTCCAGGATCGCGACGAGCGAGACCTCCGGCAGGTCGAGCCCCTCGCGCAGGAGGTTGACGCCGATCAGCACGTCGTACTCGCCGAGCCGCAGCTCACGGATGATCTGGATCCGCTCCAGCGTGTCGACCTCCGAGTGCAGGTAGCGGACCTTGAAGCCCATCTCGAGCAGGTAGTCCGTCAGGTCCTCGCTCATCTTCTTCGTCAAAGTCGTGACGAGGACCCGCTCGTTGCGCTCGGTCCGCCCGCGAATCTCGCGCATCAGGTCGTCTATCTGGTTGCGCGTCTCGCGCACCTCGACCTCGGGGTCGACGATCCCGGTCGGCCGCACGATCTGCTCGACGACCGTCGCCGAGTGCTCGCGCTCGTACGGGCCCGGGGTGGCGGAGACGAACACCAGCTGCGGCGAGATCGAGAGGAACTCGTCGAACGTCTGCGGCCGGTTGTCGAGCGCGCTCGGGAGCCGGAAGCCGTAGTCCACCAGCGTCGTCTTGCGCGAGCGGTCGCCCTCGTACATGGCCCCGAGCTGCGGCACCGTCTGGTGCGACTCGTCGATGAAGCACACGAAGTCCTCGGGGAAGTAGTCGATCAGGCAGTAGGGCCGGGCGCCCGGCGGCCGCCCGTCGAGGATCCGCGAGTAGTTCTCGATGCCGCTGCAGAAGCCGACCTCGCGCAGCATCTCCATGTCGTACTGCGTGCGCTGGCGCAGGCGGTGCGACTCGAGCAGCTTGCCCTCCGCCTCGAGCTCGGCGGTGCGGTGGTTGAGCTCGCGCCCGATCTCCTCGACCGCGCGCTCCATCGTCCCTTCCTTGACGTTGTAGTGCGTGGCCGGCCAGATCGCGACGTGCTCCAGGTCGTCCACGATCAGCTCGCCCGTCAGCGGGTCGAAGTGCTGCAGGCGCTCCACCTCGTCGCCGAACAGCAGCGCGCGGAAGGCGGTCTCGGCGTAGGCCGGGAAGACCTCCAGCGTGTCGCCCCGCACGCGGAACGTGCCCCGCCCCAGAGCCGTGTCGTTGCGGTTGTACTGGAGGTAGACGAGCTTGCGCAGCAACTCGTCGCGATCCACGTCGCCGCCCTTGAGCAGGATCTGGCAGTTGTCGTTGTACGTCTCCGGCGAGCCGAGGCCGAAGATGGCGGACACGCTCGCCACGATCACGACGTCGCGCCGGGCGAACAGCGCCGCCGTGGCGGCGTGGCGCAGCCGGTCGATCTCCTGGTTGATCGCCGAGTCCTTCTCGATGTAGAGGTCCTTGCTCGGGACGTAGGCCTCGGGCTGGTAGTAGTCGTAGTACGAGACGAAGTACTCGACGGCGTTCGACGGGAAGTAGGTCCGGAACTCGTTGCAGAGCTGGGCCGCCAGCGTCTTGTTGTGGGCGAGCACGAGCGCCGGCCGCTGCAGCCGCTCGATGGTCGCGGCCATGGTCATCGTCTTGCCGGTGCCGGTGGCGCCCAGCAGCGTCACCCCGCGCGCGCCCGACTCGACGCCCTCGGCGATGCCGTCGATCGCCTTCGGCTGGTCGGCGGTGGGTGAGTAGACGGCGTCCAGCTTGAAAGGCGGCATGGACCCCTAGACGATAGTGACCGTCCCGGATGGGTAGGACCCCCGCCAGGGGAAGCGACCGAGCGGGGGTGTTCGCGTGCAGCGGATCGTGGTGGCGGCCAAGGCCGGGTCCGACCAGCCGTGGCTGGCGGACGCGGCGGCGGAGCTCGCAGGGCAGTCGGGCGCGGTGGTGGATGTGGTGAGCGCCGACGGGGTCGACCTCGAGGCGTTCTCCACGGTCCCGCGATCGGAGGCCGCGGAGCCGGCCGAGCGCGCGGCGACCGCGATCGCCGAGCGCATCCGCGCCGCCGGCGTCGAGGCCACCGAGCACACGCTCAGCGGACCGGTGGTGCGCAGCGTCCTGCTGTTCGCCGAGGAGCACGACGCCGACGTGATCATGTGCGGCGGCTCCACCCGCGGCGCGGTCGCCCGCCGCCTGCTCGGTGACCAGTCGATCCAGTTGATCCGGCGCTCGCGCCGGCCCGTCCTCGTCATCACGCCGCCGAGGAAGGGATCCGAATGAGCGGGCTGTTCGCCACCAAGCCGATCGACCGGCTCGTCGAGGACACCCACGCCAAGGAGACCGAGCTGCGCCGCGCCGTCGGTGCGCTCGACCTCACCGCGCTGGGCCTCGGCGCCATCATCGGCACCGGCATCTTCGTGATCATCGGCGAGGCGATCACGACGTCGGGCCCGTCGATCGTGATCGCCTTCATGCTCGCGGGCGTCACGTGCGCGTTCTCCGCGCTCGCCTTCGCCGAGCTCGCCTCCTCGATCCCGGTCTCGGGCAGCGCCTACACGTACTCGTACGCGACGCTCGGCGAGCTCGCCGCCTGGATCATCGGCTGGGACCTGATCCTCGAGTACGGCGTCTCGATCGCCGGCGTCGCGGTCGGCTGGGGCCAGTACTTCAACGAGCTGCTCGACAGCCTCTTCGGCATCACCCTGCCCGAGGCCATCAGCAGCCCGCCCGGGGAGGGCGGCACGGTCAACCTGCCGGCCGCCTTCCTCGTGCTCGCCGTGGCCGGCGTGCTGATGATCGGCGTGCGCGAGACGGCGCGCACCAACACGATCATGGTCTTCATCAAGCTCGCCGTGCTGGCGCTCTTCATCGTGCTCGGGATCACCGCCTTCACGGCCGACAACTTCGACCCGTTCTTCGTCGAGGGCGAGGGCTTCGGCGGCACCGTGACCGCCGCGTCGATCATCTTCTTCGCGTACATCGGGTTCGACGCGGTGTCGACCTCGGGCGAGGAGGTCAAGGAGCCGGCCCGCGACCTGCCGCGCGCGATCATCGGATCGCTGGCGATCGCCACGTTCCTCTACATCGTCGTCGCCGTGGTGGCCACCGGCGCGCTGCCGTTCGACCAGCTCAAGGGCGCCGAGGCGCCGCTGGCAACCGTGCTGGAAGACGGCGCCGGGTTCTCGCTGGGCGCCGACGTCATCTCGTTCGGCGCGCTCGTCGCCATCACCAGCGTCGTCCTCACGCTGCTCTACGGGCAGTCGCGCATCCTCTTCGCGATGAGCCGCGACGGGCTGCTGCCGAAGCGCGTCGCCCGCGTGAACCCGCGCACGCGCACGCCGGTCTTCATCATCGGCCTCCTCGGCGTGTTGTTCGCCGCCCTGGCTGCGGTCGTGCCGCTGGCCGAGATCGTCAAGCTCGTGAACATCGGCACGCTGTTCGCCTTCGTGGTGGTGAACATCGGCGTGATCATCCTGCGGCGGACGCGACCGGACCTCGAGCGCGGCTATCGGGTGCCGTTCGTGCCGGTCTTCCCGATCATCGGGACGCTGCTCTGCATCTACCTGATGGTCGACCTGCCGCTCGAGACGTGGGGGCGCTTCCTGATCTGGATGGCTGTCGGCCTGATCATCTACTTCATCTACGGCCGCACCCACTCGCGGCTGCGGCAGGGCCAGGTCACGAACCCGGAGGCGGAGCTGTAGACGCCCGGATCACGAGCTCCGGCGGCGCGCCGTGGAACGGCGGCACGTCCTCGCCGGCGACCGCGGCGAGCAGCGCCGCGGCGGCGGCCTCGCCGAACTGCGCGTAGTCGATCCGCACGCTGGTCAGCGGCGGCGACGCGAGGGCGGCCAGCGGGGAGTCGTCGAAGCCGCTGATCGAGAGGTCGCCGGGCACGTCGATCCCGCGCTCGCGCGCGGCGCCCAGCGTGGCCGCGGCGAGCACGTCGCCGGTGGTCACGATCGCCGTCACGTCCCCGTCCAGCGGCGGCTGCCCGAAGGCGACCGGCCCGGGCTCGAGCCCGAGGCCCGCCAGCGCCTCGCGCCACACCTGCAGACGCGCCTGCACGTGCTCGTACCGCTCGCTCGAGCCGCAGAAGCCGATCCGCCGGTGCCCGAGCTCCGCGAGGTGCTCCACGACGGCCTCCATCCCGCGCGCGTGCTCGGTCTCCAGCCACGGGAAGGGGCACGGCGAGACGGGATGGCCGGCCACCACCGCCGGCAGCTCGATCCGCTCGAAGCGAGGGTCGTCGATCTCGACGTCGCAGAGCAGGAACCCGTCGACGCGGCCGGTGGCGGCGAGCCGCTCGTAAGCGGCGAGGTCCGCCTCGTCGCTCACCCGCAGCACCAGCGCGTGGTCGGTGCGGGCCAGCGTCCGCTCGACGCCGGCCAGGAAGCGCACGAAGAACGGGTCGAACTCGAGCTGCTCGAGCGGGCGCGCGAGCAGCAGCCCGATCGCCCGCGCGCGGGCCTGGGCGAGGCCGCGGGCATGCGCGCTGGGATGCCAGCCGAGGTCCTCGGCCGCGGCGAGGATCCGCCGCCGCGTCTCCTCCCCCACCCCCGGCCTGTCGTTCATGGCGAACGACACGGCGGCCGGCGATACCCCGGCCCGCGCGGCGACGTCGTCGATCGTCGGCCGGCGGTTCGTTCCGGGCATAGGTGGGGTACTGTAGACACAGGGACTTAAGCGCTTTAGTGCTTCGGGAGGGGAACAACTTGCGCCTCATACGTGCCGTCGCCGCCGCACTCGTGCTCGCGGCCATCATCGGACCGGCCGCCGCCCAGGCGGCGCCGCCCGAGCTGTCGATCACCGACCGGCTGCAGGACCGCCGGTACGCCGCCGCGGGAGAGCGCGCGCGCATCATCGGCTTCCAGGACGGGCGCTTCTACGCCAACGGCTGGCACATCGCCGGCGAGATGGGCGGCATCTGGAGCGAGCCGATCAAGCTCGTCGACGGGGTCTGGTTCGGCATCGACGACCAGTGGGTCGGGCGGGCCACCGAGTTCAAGAGCGGCTGGGGCTACGTGAAGTTCGGCCTGCCCACCACCGGCGGCCTGCGGCTCGAGCGCACCGACTTCGCGCCCGACGGCCGCCGCGGCGCCCTGATCGGCCTGAAGATGACCAACCCCGGCTCCTCGGCCCGGACCGTGACGGTCAAGGTCGACGCCCACTCCGAGCTGCTCGCCGAGTACCCGTGGAGCTTCGGCAACACGCCGCACGCGAGCGACCAGCTGCCAGACACGGCGACCGTCGAGGACGGCGCGCTGCGCTTCCGCGAGCAGGGCACCCTGCCGCACCCGAACGCGACGCCGCACGACTATGCCGCCTACGTGGCGTCCGACCGCCGGCCCTCCGGCGCCGAGGTGGGCGCCGGACACCGCGGCCCGCAGGGCAGCAACGTCTGCACCGCCCAGGAGATGCCGAGCGCATGTGACGACGGGCCGTTCGGCAAGGGCGCCGGCGGGCAGCTGCGCTACCGCGTGAGGGTCGACGGCCGCGACAGCGAGACGCTGTGGATCGCCGTCACCGGCTCCGACAAGGGCCCGCGCGACGCGCGCTCCGAGCTGCGCGCCGCCCTGCGCGATCCGGCCCGGTCGCTGCGCGACAAGATCGAGGCCCGCGAGCGCTGGGGCGACCGCACGCGGCTGTCGCTGCCGGGCGACCGGCGGCTGCAGGCCGCCGTCGACTGGGGCAAGCAGAACGTGCTCGACCTCACGCGCGCCTCCGAGGACCTGCAGGTCCGCTGGCTCGACCAGGGCAACCAGTACACCGCGCCGCTCGGCACCGTCGAGCGCGCCCGCTGGGTCGGGGCCGGCTTCCCGGACTACCCGTGGATGTTCGCCACCGACGGCGAGTACACCGCGTTCGCGAGCGTCGCCATGGGGCAGTTCGAGGCGATCAAGGACCACCTGACCGGGCTGCGCGACGTCTCCGAGATCCTCAACGACGGCTCGGGCATCGTCACCCACGAGGTGATCTCGGACGGCTCGAACTGGTTCGGCGACGACTCGATCAACGCGACCAGCGGCAAGTACAACTTCAACACCGACGAGACGGTCAAGTACCCGAGCGCCGTCGCCCTGATCTGGCGCTGGACGGGCGACGACCGCTTCCGTCACGACTTGTACGACTTCTCCGTCCGCGGCATGCACGCGGTGGTCGAACGGCTCGACGCGGACGGCGACGGCTGGCCCGAGGGCTCCGGCAACGTGGAGCGCGACGGGATGGGCATCGAGAAGCTCGACAACTCCGTCTACCTGATCCGCGGTCTCTACGACCTCGCCGACCTGGCCCGCGCGGAGGGCGACCGGGCGACGCAGGAGTGGGCGTCAGGTCTCGCCCGCGGCCTGCACCAGCGGTTCGAGAACGACTGGTGGTTCCCGGGCTCGCCCGACGGGCCGCAGTACGCCGACTCGATCGACGACCCGCCCGTCGGCGCGGACAACAACAAGCAGCAGGACAAGCACTGGATCGGCGTCACGCCGATGGAGGCCGAGCTGACCATCGGCGGCGTCGCGATGCCGGGCCTGGCCACCTTCGACCACGGCGACCAGGCGCTCGCCCTGCGCGAGACCGACTGCTACAGCGGCCAGCGCCCGTACAACCTCGGCCTGTTCCACACCGGCTGCGGCGGCGGGCCGACCGGCGCCGGCGAGCGCACGATCTTCGGGCTCAACACCGCGATCCAGGCGGTCGGCGAGGGCAACTACGGCCGCATGGAGGGCCAGCGCCGCTACACCGACGCCGAGGCCGAGCCGATGTTCGGCCAGCCCTACACGGGCGGCACGCCGGACGAGCAGCCCGGCTCGCTGCCGGAGATCCTCCCGTCGCCGGACTTCGACGGCGCCGGCCCGAACGACGCCAACATCCAGCGCTGCTGGAGCTGCCGGGCGATGTTCGTCCAGGCCTGGGGCCACTACGGCACCGTCTGGCCGGCCGTGCACCAGCAGCTCGGCGTGCGGCCCGACATGGGGCGCGACGCGCTCGAGGTCGTGCCGCAGCTGCCGTCGAACGCGCCGATCGCCGGCCGCGACATCCGGCTCGGCAAGGGCTCGATCGACGTCGCGGCGTCACGTGACGGCAAGCGCTACCGCACGGAGGTCGACACGGACGTCAAGCTGCGTGACCTGCTGATCGGCCACACGTTGCCGCGTGGCTCGCAGGTCCGCTCGGTGTGGCTCGACGGGCGCCGCACCGACTGGGATGCGCGCACCACCAACCGCGGGCTCGAGGTCACCGTGCAGGCGGGCCGCGGTGACCACGAGTTGGTGGTCGAAGCGCGCTAGACGAGCCGGGACGGCCGCGGCGGGCGGCCGTCCCACTCGTTCTCGAGCGCCCAGCGGGCGCCGACGGTCCAGGCCTGGACGCGGTTGGAGAGCGCGACGGGCGCGACCTCGCCGTCGAGGTCGACCGCGTACAGCTCGGGGGAGCGGCCGAGGCGGTCGAGCGCATCCAGCACGCCGGTGCGGACGCGCTCGGCCTCCTCGGCGCGGCCGGCCGCGCGCAGGCCGCCCCAGCCGAGCCAGGAGTCGAACGGCCACACCGTCCCGCGGTGGTAGGCGTGCGGCTCGAAGACGGGCGAGTCGCTGGACAGCGTGCGCAGCCCGTACGGGGTGAGGATGTCGGGCCGGCACAGCCGTTCGGCGGCGGCCTCGCGCGCATCGTCGTCGAGGGCGTCCGCCCACAGCAGCCAGCCGAGCTGCGACCCGGCGCCCTCCACGACGCGACCTGAGGCCTCGACGGCCATGACCTCCGGCACGAGCGCCGACAGCCGGGCGCGCAGCGCCTCGGCACGCGAGTCGTTGCCGAGCGCGCGCAGCGCCGCGTAGGCGACCGCCTGCGAGTCGAGGTCGGCGAGCGGCGGCTCGGGCACGGCGCCGTCGGGCCGCAGGATGCCGCCGCCGTACGCCTGGGACGGGTCGACGGTGTCGCGCCAGCCCTGCTGCGTCAGCGCGCCCCACTTCCCCGGCGCGTGGCGGACGAGACCGTCGCCGCGATCGAGCGCGCCGGTCAGCCACTCCCCCGCCGCCCGCGCCGCGTCCTCGAAGCCCCCGGCGGCGGCGGCGAGCACGACGAACCACGAGCTGGCGTCGGCGGTCCCGTAGTAGGCGAACGCGCCCTCGCCGCCCCAGCCCGCGGCGACGAACTCCTCGGGCGCCGCGTCGCGGAACTCGTGCCCGATCTTGCCGGGCTCCTCGAGCGTGCCGGGGTGCGTCGCGCGCCCCTGCCGGTCGGCGAGCGCGCGAAGCGTCGCCCGCGCCACGTCGGGCCGCGCGGGCAGGAGCTGCAGCGCGGTGATCAGCGAGTCGCGCCCGAACAGGCAATGGAAGCGGCCCGGGTCGCCCTCCTCGACCGGCGGCGACGACGCATAGGGCCAGCCCTCCTCGGACAGCAGGTCGTCGATCAATCGAGCCTCACGATCACGGCTTCGTGCGGCCCCAGCCGCTCGCCGGTCCCGTCGGGGTCGCTCGAGAGCAGCAGGCTCCCCCGCGCGTCCAGCGGCCGCGGCTCGCCGGCGAAGTTCACCGCCACGTGGATCCGCTCGTCGCGCAGCCAGGCGAGCACGTCCGGCCCGGCCTCGACCGTGCGCTGGCTGCCGCTCTGGAGCGCCGGCAGCTCGCGCCGCAGCGCCGCGGCGCGGCGGAACAGCGAGAGCGAAGAGCGCGGATCGCCCGCCTGCTCGCGCGCGTTGTACGCGTCGTCGACCGGCAGCCATGGCTCGCCCGAGGTGAAGCCCGCGCCCCGCCCCGGCTCCCACGGGATCGGCGTCCGCTCGGGGTCGCGGCCGTCGACGTCGACCACGCGGTCGGGCGGGATCTCCGTGTCGGGCAGCCCGAGCTCCTGGCCCTGGTAGACGAACGGCGTGCCGCGCAGCGCGTAGAGCATGACGGCGGCGGCGCGCGCCGGCCCGGGGCCGAAGCGGGAGGCGATGCGCGCCATGTCGTGGTTCTCGAGGAACCAGGCCGGCCACGCCGTCCGCTCGGCCAGCGCCTCGAAGGCGTCGATCGAGGTCCGGAACGCCTCCGCGTCCCACGGCAGGTCGACGAACACGAAGTTGTGCGCGAGGTGGAGCTGGTCGCCCGACTCGAGGTAGCCCACGATCCTGTGCAGATCCTGGAGCGCGACCTCGCCGACGACCATGCGGTCCTCGTACTCGTCCACCACGCGGCGGATCCCGCGCAGCCGCTCGTGGATCGTCTCCCAGTCCTCGTCGTGGCGGCGCGGCGCGGCGGCATGGTCGCGCAGCAGCGGGTCCTTGGCGACCTTGTGGATGGCGTCGAGCCGCAGGCCGTCGACCCCGCGGTCGAGCCAGAAGCGGATGACGTCGTGCATCGCGGCCTCGACCTCGGGGTTGTCCCAGTCCAGGTCGGGCTGCTCGCGCATGAACGAGTGCAGGTACCACTGCCCGGTCGGCTCGTCGAAGGTCCACGACGGGCCGACGGCCTTGAACTGCGACGTCCAGTCGTTCGTCCGGTCGCGCCACACGTACCAGTCGCGCTTCGGGTCGTCACGCGAGCTGCGCGAGGCCTGGAACCACGGGTGCTGGTCGGAGGTGTGGTTCGGGACCCAGTCGATCACCACGCGGATGCCCCGGGCGTGGCACTGCTCGACCAGGTGGTCGAAGTCCTCGAGCGTGCCGAAGATCGGGTCGACGTCGCGGTAGTCGGACACGTCGTAGCCGAAGTCCGCCATCGGGGAGCGGAAGAAGGGCGACAGCCAGATCGCCTCCACCGCCAACTCCGACAGGTGGTCAAGCCGCGAGGCGATCCCGCGCAGGTCGCCGATCCCGTCGCCGTTGGAGTCCGCGAACGAGCGCGGGTAGATCTGGTAGATCGCGCCGCGCTGCCACCAGGCGAGCTCAGCCATCGACCACCACGCCCTCCCATGGCTCCAGGCGGCCGTCGAACGACTCGCGCGAGCGGTCTGTACCCACCAGGACCGCGCCGGTGACGTCGACGGTGACCGGCGAGTCCGACAGGTTGAGCGCCACCACGGTGCCCTCTCCGCGGCGGTAGACCCATGCCCCGCTCTCCACGGTCTCGTAGCCGCCCTCCCGGAGGTCGGCGCGCTCGCGCCGCAGCGCGATCAGGTCGCGCACGAGGTGCAGCGTCGAGCCCGTGTCCTCGCGCTGGGAGGCGACGCTGCGGCCGTCGGCGAACGGCAGCCACGGCTCGGCTCCGTCGGTGAAGCCCGCGCCCGGGCCGCCGTCCCACTGCATCGGCGTGCGGCACTCGTCGCGGTTGCGGCTCGGGTCGCCGGTCCGGTGCGGCACCGGGTCGAGCGCCTTCGCCGGATCCAGCTCCGCATCGGGCAGCGCGAGCTCGTCTCCGTAGTAGAGGAACGGCGTCCCGCGCAGGGTGAGCAGCATCAGCAGCGCGACGCGCGCCTTCGCCTCGTCGCCGCCCGCCCAGCGCGTGGCGAGCCGGCCGGCGTCGTGGTTGGAGCCCGTCCACACCGGCCAGGCGCCGGCGGGCAGCTTCTCCTCGATCGCCTCGACCAGCCGGCGCAGCTGCGCGGCGTCGAGGTCCGAGTGGACGAAGAGGAAGTTGAAGGCCAGATGGAGCTGGTCCTCGCCGGTCCCGTAGTAGGGGATGAGCTGGTCGAGCTCGAGCACGTACGTCTCCCCCACCAGGATCCGGTCGGGCTCCGACAGCCGCCGCCAGCGCTTGAGGACGTCGTGCACCTCGGGCCGGTTCATCGAGAACACCTGGCGCGTGCCGCGCTCGCGCACCTTCGGGTGGTCGTCCGGCGTCGCCGCCGGGTCGTCGCGCAGCTCGCGGTCCTTGACGATCGCGTGGCAGACGTCGATCCGGAAGCCGGCGATGCCGCGCTCGTACCAGAACCGCAGCACGTCGTCGAACGCCTCGCGGACCTCCTCGTTCCACCAGTTGAGGTCGGGCTGCGAGGGCAGGAAGTTGTTGAGGTAGTACCGGCCGGAGGCGTCGTCGAGGGTCCAGGCGGAGCCGCCGAAGTTCGACAGCCAGTTGTTGGGCTGGTCGGTCCAGACGTAGAAGTCGCGGTGCGGGCCGCCCGCGAGGGCATCCTGGAACCACGGGTGCCGGTCGCTGGTGTGGTTCGGGACCAGGTCCAGCAGGACGCGGATCCCGCGCCGGCCCGCCTCGGCCACCAGCGCGTCCATGTCCTCCAGCGTGCCGAGGTCGGGATGGACGGCGCGGTAGTCGGCGACGTCGTAGCCCCAGTCGTCGTTCGGCGAGGGCATCGTCGGGTTGAGCCAGATGCCGTCGACGCCCAGCCACTCGAGGTGGTCGAGCCGCGCGGCGATGCCGCGCAGGTCGCCGATCCCGTCGCCGTTCGAGTCCGCGAACGAGCGCGGGTAGATCTGGTACAGGACCCCGTCCCGCCACCACGACATGGCGGCGCAGGATACGCACCGCGCGGACTGTCCGCCGGTTGACGGCGGAACCTGGTACTGATTCCATGGAAGCGGTTCCATGGAGGAGAGGAGAGTGCGAGGGTTGGCGACCATCACCCAGGTCGCTCGACATGCCGGGGTCGGCGTCGCGACGGTGTCGCGCGTCCTCAACGGCTCGTCGGCGGTGCGCGAGCAGACGCGGCAGCGCGTGCTCGAGGCGATCGCCGAGCTGGGCTATGCCCCCAACCCCGCCGCCCGGGCCCTGTCGACCGGCCGCACGCTGTCGGTCGGTGTCGTGGCGCCGTTCTTCACCCGGCCCTCCGTGATCGAGCGGCTCCGCGGCATCTCGCACATCCTGGCGGGAGCCGGCTACCGCATGGTGCTGTTCGACGTCGAGCGCCCCGGCCAGGACTCGGAGTTCTTCCGGACGCTGCCGGGCGGGCTGGACGGCCTGCTCTCCATCTCGCTGTGCCCCCCGGACGCCGACCTCGGCCGCTTCGTAGAGGCCGAGATGCCGGTGGTGCTCGTGGACTACCCGCACGAGCGCCTGCCGGCGGTGCACACGGACGACGTGGCGGGCGGCCGCATGGCCACCGACCACCTGCTCGAGCTCGGCCACGAGCGGATCGCCTACCTCGGCGACTTCGAGCACAACTACCACGGGTTCACCTCGAGCGCCATGCGGCGCGTCGGCTATCAGGAGGCGCTCTGCGCGGCCGGGCTCGAGGTGGACCTGGAGCTCGTGCGACGAGCCTCGCACGGGCGTGAGCCCGCCACGGTCCTCACGCGTGAGCTGCTGGACCTGGCAGACCCGCCGACGGCGATCTTCGCGGCCTCCGACACGCAGGCGATGGGCGTGCTCGAGGCGGCCGACGAGCTCAGCGTCGGTGTGCCGGACGACCTCGCGGTGGTCGGCTACGACGACATCGAGATCGCCCGCTACGCGGGCCTCACCACGATCGCGCAGCCGCTCGAGGAGAGCGGCGCGGTCGGAGCGCACCTCCTCCTGGCCGCCCTGGAGGGCGGCCAGGTGGCCGGACGGCAGCTGCCGGTCCGGCTGGTCGTGCGTTCCACGACATCCGGCGGCACCGATCGCCGCCGGGAAGCACTCATGGATGGGAAGAGGGTACGTTCCTGACCACACCCACGGACAGAGGGGGAGCTCGTGTCCAAGAGATTGATGTACCTGCTGTGCATGGCGCTCGCTTGCGGGGTCTTCATCGCCGCCTGCGGCGACGATGAAGGCGACGGAGGCGGCGGCACCGGCAGCGAGACCGGCGCGACCGAAGGCGCCAAGGCCGTCGATCCGGCCTCCATGGAGAACGCCTCGGGCAACGTGACGGTCTGTATGGGCAAGGACACCGGCGGCGACGTCACGACCGCCGTGAAGGAGTTCAACGCCCAGAACAACGGCGTCACGGTCGAGCTGCTCGAGTTCTCGACCTCGGCCGACGAGCAGCGCACGCAGTTCGTCCAGCGCCAGGAGGCGAAGTCGGGCGAGTGCGACGTGTTCTCGTCAGACGTGATCTGGACCGCTGAGTTCGCGTCGCAGAAGTGGCTGCTCGACATGAGCCCGTACGTCGAGACCCGAAAGGCCGACGTGATCGAGGCCACGCTCGAGACGGTGAACTACGACGGCAAGTACTGGGGCATGCCGCAGCAGACCGACGCGGCGTTCCTCTACTACCGCACCGACCAGGTCGACGAGGTGCCGGCGACCTGGCAGGACGTGTACAAGGTCGCGGCCGAGAACGACGGCATCGTCTACCAGGGCGCGCCGTACGAGGGCCTGACGTGCGACTTCCTCGAGATCGCGTTCGCCGCCGGTGGCGAGGTGCTGTCGGAGGACGGCAAGACCGCGATGATCGACTCGCCCGAGAACGTCAAGGCGCTGCAGTTCATGGTCGACGGCGTCAAGGACGGCACCGCCGCCAACGGCGTCACGACCTACATGGAGGAGGAGTCCCGGCGCTACTTCGAGTCGGGCAAGGCCACCTTCATGCGCAACTGGCCGTACGCCTACGCGCTCGGCGAGGCCGAGGGCTCGAAGGTCAAGGGCAAGTTCAACGTGGCCCCGTTCCCGGCCTTCGAGGACGGCGGCACGGCCGGCATCCTCGGTGGCCACAACCAGGTCATCTCGGTCTACTCCGAGAACCCGGGCGGCGCACTGAAGTGGATCGACTACGTCACCGGGCCGGAGAACCAGAAGGCCCAGATGCTGACGGCGTCGCAGTCCTCGACGCTGACGGCGACGTACGACGATCCGGAGATCCAGAAGAAGTACGAGTTCGCCGAGCAGCTGCGGGACGCCATCAGCCAGGCCAAGGCACGTCCGGTCTCGCCGGTGTATCCGCAGATCTCGCAGGCGATCTACAAGAACGTCAACGAGGCGCTCGCCGGGCGGGTCTCGCCCGAGGACGCCCTGAAGAACGCCAAGACGCAGATGCAAGCGGCGTTGGAGACGTTCTGATCGGTTATGGCTGAGGCCGCTTCAGTAACGGCCGGCACGCAGCGGCGGCGCTCCCGGGGCATCCCGGAGCGCCGCTTGGCGTGGCTGATGACGACGCCGTCGATGGTGCTGATCGCACTCGTCGCGGTGTATCCCATCATCTACGCCATCTGGCTCTCGATGCACGAGTACAGCCTCATCCGGGCTGGTGTGTCGCGATGGGCCTCGCCGGCAGGGCTCGGCAACTACATCGACGCGTTCCAGACCCCGGAGTTCGTCGACTCGATCATCATCACGTTCGTCTACACGATCTCGTCGGTGTTCCTGGAGACGCTGATCGGGCTCGCGATGGCGCTGATCATGGCCGCCGCCTTCAAGGGTCAGGGCCTGCTCCGCACCACGGTGCTCGTGCCGTGGGCCGTGCTCACGGTGGTCACGGCGATCATGTGGAAGACCATCGTGGACCCGAACCTCGGTCTGGTGAACCAGATCCTCGGCACGAACACGGTGTGGCTGGGGGAGGAGCCACAGGCGCTGATCGTGATGATCCTCGCCGACACGTGGAAGACGGCGCCGTTCATGGCGCTGCTGCTGCTCGCGGGCCTGCAGGTCATCCCGTCGGAGATCTACGAGGCGGCCAAGGTCGACGGCGCCACGGCGTGGCAGCGGTTCAGACGCATCACGCTGCCGCTGCTGATGCCGGCGCTGCTGGTCGCGCTGATCTTCCGCACGCTTGACGCGCTGAGGGCGTTCGACCTGCCGAAGGTGCTGACGAACGGGGCCAACGGCACAACAACCATGTCGCTGATCGCTCAGCGAACATTCCAGGAGAACCGCCTCTACGGTGAGGGAGCGGCGTACTCGATCATCACCTTCATCATCGTGATGATCGTGTCGTTCCTCTACATCAGGTTCGTGGGCGGCAACATCCGCGGCCTGACGGAGGATCGATAGCCATGGGCGCAACAGCTGCTCCCGCAGTCGCGACTCCAGTCGACGCCGCCGTCAAGAAGGGGCCGAAGGCGCCGGGACCGCCCTGGTGGATCTACGTCGCCGTCGCCGCGGTCGTGGTCTTCTGCCTGTTCCCGTTCTACTGGCTGGTCAACATCTCGCTGAAGACGGGCGCCGATCTGTCCTCGGCGGACGTGATCCCGCCCAACCCGTCGCTCGAGAACTACAAGTCGATCTTCCAGAACGACGACTTCCTCCGAGCGCTCGCCAACAGCGCGATCGTAAGTCTGACGACGACGTTCCTGGGACTCATCGTGGGCTCGTTCTGCGCGTACGCGCTGGCGCGCCTGAAGATGAACTACAAGTTCCTCCTGCTCGGCATCGTGCTGACGATCTCGACGTTCCCGCAGATCGCGATCGCCGCGCCGCTGTTCCGCCTCTGGACGGACATCGGGCTCTACAACACGCTGATCGGTCTGGTCATCCCGTACCTGACCTTCGCGCTGCCGCTGTCCATCTACATCCTGGTGTCGTTCTTCCGCGAGATCCCGAGGGACCTCGAGGAGGCGGCACTGGTCGACGGGGCGACGAACTTCGAGGCGTTCCGGAAGGTGATCATCCCCCTGGCCGCTCCCGGCCTGGCGACGACCGCCATCCTCGTGTTCATCGCCGCCTGGAACGAGTTCCTGCTGGCCAGCACGCTGACCTCCTCCGTCGAGGCCCGCACCACGCCGGTGGCGATCTCGCAGTTCACCGGGTCCTCGCAGTTCGAGGTCCCGCTCGGGACGCAGTCGGCCGCATCGGTGGTGGTCGCAATACCGCTGGTGCTGCTCGTCCTGCTGTTCCAGAAGCGCATCGTGGCGGGCCTGACCGCAGGCGCCGTCAAGGGCTAGCTGGTGCTCCGGGCTGCCGTCGCCGTCCCTCGCGGCGGCGGCAGCCCTTGCCCTGCTCAACGCGATCGTCGTGGTCGCGCTGTGGACGCCGTCCGACATCCACGACACCGCCAGCCTGCTGACCGGGCTCGGCCGGGTCACCGGGCTGCTCGGCGCCTACCTCGCGCTCGTGCAGCTGCTGCTGCTCGCCCGGATCCCGGGGCTCGACCTCGAGCGGCTCGCGCGCGTGCACCGCTGGAACGGCTTCGCCTGCCTGACGCTGCTCGTCGCGCACGCCGTGCTGACCACGGCCGGCTACACGCTCGGTGACCGGATCTCGCTCGCCGGACGAGGTCTCGCGGCTGATCAGCGGCTACCCCGGCGTGATCACCGCGACCGCCGGGCTCGTCGCCTTGATCGCCGTCACGGTCACCTCGGTGCGTCATCGTTCGCCGCCGGCTGCGCTACGAGACGTGGTACTTCGTCCACCTCTACGCCTACCTCGGCGTGGCGCTGGCGTTCAGCCACCAGCTCGCGACCGGGAGCTCGTTCGTGGGACGGCCGGCGGCGCGCGCGTACTGGTACGCGCTCTACGCGGTCACGCTCGGCGCGCTGGTCGTGTTCCGGATCGGGCTCCCGCTGTGGCGCAGCACGCGCCACCGGCTGCGCGTGCTGCGGGTGGTCGACGAGGGGCCCGGGGTCGTCTCGCTGGAGATCGGCGGCCGGCGGCTCGGCCGGCTGCGCGCGCGGCCGGGGCAGTTCTTCACCTGGCGCTTCCTCGACCCGGCGGCACTGGTGGGAGGCGCATCCCTTCTCGCTGTCGGCGGCGCCCGACGGCCGCCGGCTGCGGATCACGGTCAAGGCCCTGGGGGACCACAGCAGCTCGCTGCGCGACGTGGAGCCTGGCACGCGGGTGATCGCCGAGGGTCCGTTCGGCGGCTTCAGGCCGACCGGCCGCGGGGTTGCGCTGATCGCCGGCGGGATCGGCATCACGCCGGTCCGGGCGCTGCTGGAGGACCTGCCCGGTGACGTCGTCGTCGTCTACCGGGTCGCCCGCGAGGAGGATGTGATCCTGCGCTCCGAGCTCGACGAGCTCGCGCACGTGCACTACCTGGTCGGCGGGACGCCGCTCTCGCCCGAGCGGCTGCTCGAGCTGGTGCCCGACCTCGCCGAGCGCGACGTCTTCGTCTGCGGCCCGCCCGCCATGACCGACGCGGTCCGGGCCACGGGCGTGCCGCGCCGTCAGGTCTACGTCGAGCGGTTCGCGTTCTGATGCGGCGCGCGGCATTGGCGTTGGTGCTGACCGCGGTGGCCGTGGTCCTGCTCGCGCGCTACGAGACGACGCCGCCCGTCACCCGCAGTGCGGACGATCCCCGCAAGCCGCCGGCCATCGCCACGCCCGCGCCCGCGCCTCCGGGCTCGGTCAGCGCGCTCGGCCCGGCGCTGACCACGCCGTTCTCGGCCATCCAGGTCAGGGCGACGCTGCTCCGCGGCAGGCTCGTCGGCGTCGAGACGGTGGCGATGAGCGGCGACGGCCCGCACACCGACGCCCTGAATGCGCGCGCGGAGCCGATCCTGCGCGAGCGCGTGCTGCGCGCCGGCAACGCGGACGTCGACGTGGTGACGGGCGCGACCTCGTCGAGCGAGATCTGGCTCGAGTCGCTGCGCGGGGCGATCCGGGAGGCGCGCCGTGCCGGTTGAGCACGTCATGGGGATGCCCGTGCGCGTCTCGGGCGACATCGACGCGGGGCGGGTGTTCGCGTGGCTTCGCTGGGTCGACGCGACGTTCAGCACCTACCGGCCGGACAGCGAGATCTCGCGGCTCGGCCGCGGCGAGCGGTTCGACCCGCACCCGCTCGTTCTCGAGGTGCTGGCGCGCTGCGAGGAGCTGCGGGTGGAGACGTGCGGATGGTTCGACGCGCGCGCCGGCGGGCGACTCGACCCGTCGGGCTACGTGAAGGGCTGGGCGGTAGAGCGCGCCGCCGCCTTCGGCCGTGGCCGCTGCCTGATCGACGCGGGCGGCGACGTCGTCCTGCGCGGCACGTGGCGGGTCGGCGTCCGGCACCCGTACGAGCACGACCGGCTGGCGGCGGCGATCACGGTCTCCGACTGCGCGGTGGCGACCTCCGGCGCCTACGAGCGCGGGCCGCACGTGCTCGATCCCCGCACCGGCCGGCCGGCGTCCGGGCTGGACTCGGTGACGGTGATCGACCGCGACCTGGGGACGGCGGACGCCTACGCCACCGCCGCGTTCGCGGCCGGCGACCCGGCCTGGACGGGGCCGCTCTCGGCGCTGTGCATCGCCGGCGACCGCGTGTTCACGACGGTGTCCTGGCCTCGAAGCGGAACTGACCGGGCTCAACGGTCCAGCCGCCGTCCCAGTGCGCCAGCACCCGCGGCGGGACGGTGACGTCGACCTCGACCTCCTCCCCCGCGTCCGCCTCCACGATCTCGAACCCGGCCAGCCAGCGCAGCGGCCGCTCGACCGCGCTGTCGGGCCTGGAGGCGTAGACCTGCACGACCTCGCGGCCGCGGCGGTCGCCGGTGTTGCGCAGGCGGACGGTTACGTGGGTGTTGGACGGCTCCACGGACAGCGTACTCCCATGTCGTGTAGCCGAGGCCGTGGCCGAAGGGGAAGAGCGGCTCGCGGCCGTCGCGCTCGTAGGCGCGGTAGCCGACGAAGATGCCCTCGTCGTAGCTCAGGACGCCGTCCTGCGGCGCGGTCGAGGGCAGGCCCTCCTCCGTCTTCGGCCAGGTGGTGGGCAGCCGGCCGCCGGGCTCGACCGCGCCGGTGAGGACGTCGGCGAGCGCGTTGCCGAACTCCTGGCCCGGGAACCAGGCGAGCAGGATGGCGGCGACGTCGTCCGCCCACGGGAGCAGGACGGGCGCGCCGGCGTTCACGACCACCACGGTGCGCGGGTTGGCGGCCGCCACGCGGGCGACCAGCTCGTCCTGGCGGCCGGGCAGGGCGAGGTCGTCCCGGTCGACGCCCTCGCACTCGACCTCCTCGTTGGTGCCGACCACCACGACGGCGACGTCGGCCTCGGCCGCCAGCGCGACGGCGCGCTCGAGCTCGGCCTCCTCGTCGCCGAACGGCGGCTCGACGTTGATGTGGACGGCGGCCATGGGGAGATCGGGCTCGGGCACGTAGCGCAGCAGGAGCGCTTGGTCGCCGTCGAGCGTCACCGGGATGCCGTACTGGGGCGGGCGCAGGACGGCCTCGCCGAGGTCGCCGCCCTCGGACAGCTCGACGTGCCGGTCGAACAGCTCCTCGCCGTCGAGCTCGAGCCGGTGCCGGCCGGCGCCGGTGACCCCGACGACGTGCTCGCCCGGGGTCTGGGGCGACAGCGTGGCTCGCAGCTCGACCGCCGCGGTGCCGGGCGGCAGCGTGCCGAGCCACGTGAAGGCGGCGCCGTGCCGGTGCTCGGAGGCCAGCTCGCGGTCCTGCGCGTCGAGGAAGCGCACGCGCACGCCGCCGGGCAGGAGCTCCGGCGTGGCCTGCGGGATCCGGGTGTGGGCGCGCACGCCGGGCGCGTGCGCGATGTCGAGCCCGGCGGCCTGGAGGCCCTCGAGCGGCGACACCGTGTAGGGCGGGAAGACCGTCGCGCTGCCGCCGCCGAGCGTGCGGGCCACCTTGGCGGCGGGCCCCAGCAGCGCGATCCGGGGCCGCGCCAGCGGCAGTAAGCCGTCGTTGCGGGCCAGCACGAACCCGGCCGCCGCGGTCTCGCGCAGCTCGGCCGCCACCGCCTCGTCGCTCCACGGCCGGGCGAACGGCCCGGCCGGCTCGACGCCGGCGAGCGCGCCGACGCGCGCGGCGAGCCGCAGCAGGCGCAGCACCTTGGCGTCGATCACCGCCTCGCTCACCCGGCCGTCGCGCACCGCCTCGAGCAGCGCCTCTCCCCAGGGCCCCTGCGGGCCGGGCATGGCGAGGTCGAGCGCAGCGTTGCCGGCCGCCTCGGTGCTGCGCGCTGCCGTCCAGTCCGACATCACGAGCCCGTCCCAGCCCCACTCGTCGTGGAGGATCTCCTGGAGCATCGGCGACTCGGTCATCGTCGGGCCGTTGACCGCGTTGTAGGCGGCCATCACCGTCCACGCCCCGGCGTCGCGGACGATCGCCTCGAACGGCGCCAGGTACAGCTCGCGCAGCGCACGCTCGGGGACGCGCGCCTCGAGCGTGAAGCGCTCGGTCTCGGAGTCGTTGGCCACGAAGTGCTTGACCGTGGCGGCGACGCCCTCCGCCTGCAGGCCGCGCACGTACGCGGCGCCGATGCGGGCCGTCAGCAGCGGGTCCTCGCTGAACGACTCGAAGTGGCGGCCGCCGTACGGCGTGCGGTGCAGGTTGACCATCGGGGCCAGCACGACGTCGACGCCCTTGCGGCGCGCCTCGGAGGCAAGCAGACGACCGAGCCGCTCGATCCGTCGTTCGTCCCAGGTGGCGGCCAGCAGCGTCGGCGACGGCACGTTGGCCGACGGCTCGCGCTCGTCCCAGCGCTCGCCGCGCACGCCGGCCGGGCCGTCGGACGTCACGAGCCGCCGCAGGCCGATGGCCGGCTCGTCGTGCAGCGCCCAGAAGTCGGCGCCCGTCAGCAGCCGCACCTTGCCCTCCAGGCTCAGCTGCCCCAGTCGCTCTGCCAGAACCCGCTCGCTCACGGGCGTATTCTCGCGGTATGTCGACGACCCTTGCGGCCATCCTGCTCGCGCTTGCGGGCATCCTGGCCGTGGCCGGCGTCTCGTGGGTCTTCTACCTCGTCGGCCGCGCCGAGGATCGCGACCGTGCCGAGGCGATGCGGGCGGCGGCGCCGGATCCGGAGCCGGAGGCGGACGAGCACCCGGACCGCAACGGCCGGCTGGCGCGTTCGCGCCGCCGGCCACTACCGCCGCGCCGGCCCTAACTGCGGCTGGGTAGGGGAGCGTCGATTTCGGGCGATTTCGGCGAACTGTCCTGGATAGGGGTCGTCAGACGACCCTTGGGCAGGATGCTTCGTGGAAAACCGTGCTGCCGCTACCGGTAGAAGTCCCGGACCCAGCGGTGCTTCTTCAAGGCAGCCACCTGCTCCTCCGGCAGGCCACGCCCGTCCCCCACCGCCGCGTTGCGCTCCACATTGCGCACCGACCGCATGCCCGGAATGGCGGACGACACCGCCGGATGCGAGAGGATGTAGCGGAGCGCGACCTCGGCGAGCTGGTCGCGCTCGATCCCGAGCTCGCCGACGATCGCCTCCACGCGCTCGTCGACCTGCTGCAGGCGATCGCCGCCGAAGTAGCGGTTGCGGAAGTCGCCCTCCGGGAACTCGCTGTCGGGCCCGATCGTGCCGGTCAGCGAGCCTTCGTCGAACGGCACGCGCGCGAGGACGCCCACCCCGTGCGAGAGGCAGGCGTCGAAGAGCTCGTCCTCGGGCGACTGGTCGAAGACGTTGTAGATGACCTGGACGGTGTCGACCGCGCCGCTCTCGATCAGCTTGATCGCGTTCGACGGCTGGTGGTCGTTGATCGAGACGCCGAAGGCGCGGATCTTGCCCTCGGACTTCAGGGCCTCGATCCCCTCGAGCCACGTGCCGCGCCCGACCCACTCGTCCGACCAGACGTGGAACTGCTGGACGTCGACGGTCTCGAGGCCGAGGTTGCTCAGCGAGCGCTCGGTGCAGCTGCGAACCCACTCGGCCGGGAAGGCCGCCTCGGGATCGATCCCGTCGGGCGCCGGCCACGTCATGTTCTTCGGCGGGATCTTGGTCGTGACCACGATGTCCTCGGAGCGCTCGCGCACGACCTGCCCGACGAGCTGCTCGCTGTGGCCGTTGCCGTAGCCGAGCGCCGTATCGATCAGGTTCACGCCGAGGTCGATGGCGCGGTTGAGGGCGCGCAGCGACTCGTCGTCGTCGGCGCCGAGCCACATCGTCTTGCCGATGCCCCAGGCGCCGTAGCCGATCTCCGATACCTCGAGGCCGGTGCGGCCGAGCTTGCGGTGGTTCACAGGCCGAGCTCCTTCGCGTACTCGCGCCGGTAGGCGCGGCGGGCGGACAGCACCTTGCCGACGTACGCGCGCGTCTCCGGGAACGGGATGTGGTCGGCGACGCGGAAGCGCTCGCCGCGGTCGGACGCGTTGCGCCACCACTCGTCGACCTTGCCCTCGCCGCCGTTGTAGGCGGCGAGCGCGAGGATCGTGTTCCCGTGGTAGTGGTCGAGGAGGTAGCGCAGGTACCACGAGCCGTAGGCGATGTTGATCTGCGGCGTCGCCAGGTCGCCCTGCTCGAACTCGGTGCCGCCGGACTTGCGGGCGATGTAGTCGGCGGTCGCGGGCATGATCTGCATCAGGCCCTTGGCGCCGACGTGCGAGGTCTGGTCGCGGAAGCGCGACTCGACGTAGATGACGCCCGCGATCAGCGACGGATCGAGGTTCTTGTCCTCCGCCTGCTGGCGGATGATGTCGTCGTGGCGCAGCGGGAGGCTGATCTCCTGCACCGCCTTGTCCGCCCACGGCGAGAGGATCGCCATGACGACCGCGGTCGCGGCCACGACGAAGCCGAGCAGCAGCGCGCGCCGGCGCAGGACATTGGTCCGGCGCGACCGGCGGCGAGGGCGGGGACGGGCTTGTGCGTGGGCGCTCACGACGTCAGCTTCGCGAGTACGGAGGACAGCTCCTGCTCCAACTCTTGCAGCGTGCCGGAGTTGTGCACGACGTAGGTCGCTCGCTGCGCCTTTTCGTGCTGCGGGAGCTGGCGGGCGGTCCGCTCGTCGACAGCCTCGTGACCGCGGGCCGCGGCGCGGTCCGCCCGGACGACGTCGTCGGCGATGACCGCGATCGTCGCGTCGTAGGCGGCGTCGCTGCCCGCCTCGAACAGGAGCGGCACCTCGACGACCAGCGCGGGCGGCGCGGGCTCGCGCGTCGACTCGATGGCGCGCCATTCCGCGATCCGCTCCCCCACCTTGGGCCACAGTAGGCCCTCGAGCCAGGCGCGCTCGTCGTCGGTCGCGAAGGCGCGCTGGGCGACCGCCGGGCGGTCGACCACACCGCCGGGGGCGACCTCGTCGCCCCAGCGCTTGACCACGGCGGCGTGGATCTCGGGGTTGCGGTAGAGCTCGTGCACCACGGCGTCGGCGGACAGCGTGGCCGCGCCCAGGCGACCGAGCGCCGCCAGGGCCTCCGACTTACCGGCGCCAATGCCGCCGGTCAGGCCGACGAACGGCGGCGCGCTCAGCTCTTCTCGGAGTCCTCGGACTCGGCCTCGGGCTCCGGCGCAGCCTCGGCCTCGGGCTCCTCGGCGGGCGCTTCGGCCTCGGGGGCCTCCTCGACCGGCGCCTCGGCCTCGGCCTCAGGGGCCTCCTCGACCGGCGCCTCGGCCTCGGCCTCAGGGGCCTCCTCGACCAGCGCCTCGGCCTCGGCCTCAGTGGCCTCCTCGACGGGCGCCTCGGCCTCGGCCTCCGGGGCCTCCTCGACCGGCGCCTCGGCGTCGACCTCGGGGGCCTCCTGCTCGGCGACCTCGCCCTGCGCCGCGAACACGTCCTCGGAGAGGCCCAGCTCGGGCACGTTCTCGATGTCGGCGTCGGCGAGCACCCGGCGCTCGAGCACCTGGCCCTCGACGCGCTTGATCGACAGCGACAGGCGGCGGCGCTCGGAGTCGATCTCGAGGATCTTCACCTTCACCTCGTCGCCCGGCTGGACGATCTCGCGCGGGTTCTCTACGTGCTGCTGGGCGAGCTCGGAGATGTGCACGAGCCCCTCGACGCCCTCGAGGATCTCCACGAACGCGCCGAACGCGACGACCTTGGTGACCGTGCCCTCGAGCTCGTCACCCACGTTGTAGGTGTCGACCACGCGCTGCCACGGATCCTCCTGGGTCTGCTTGAGGCCCAGGGAGATGCGCTGGCGGTCGCGGTCTATGTCGAGCACCTTGACCTGCACGGTGTCGCCGATCGAGAGGATCTCGCTCGGGTGGTTGACGTGCGACCAGCTCAGCTCGGAGATGTGGATCAGGCCGTCGATCCCGTCGAGATCGACGAAGGCGCCGAAGTCGACGATGTTGGAGATCTGGCCCTCGATGATCAGGCCCGGCTGGAGGCGCTCCAGGATCGCCTGGCGCTGCTCCTTGCGCTCCTCCTCGAGCACGGCGCGACGGCTGAGCACCACGTTGTTGCGCGAGCGGTTGAGCTCTATGACCTTGCACTGGATGTTCTGGCCCAGGTACTCGTCGAGGTTCGGCACGCGCCGGATGTCGACGAGCGAAGCGGGAAGGAAGCCACGCACCCCGAGGTCGATGATCAGGCCGCCCTTGACGACCTCGATCACGGCACCGATGACCGGCTCGCCGGACTCGGCGGCGGCCTCTATGCGGCGCCAGGCGCGCTCGAAGCGGGCGCGCTTCTTGGACAGGATCAGCCGGCCGTCCTGGTCCTCCTTGGTGAGGACCAGCGCGTCGACCTCCTCGCCGAGCTCGACCTCCTCCGAGGTGTCGACCGACTTGCGGATCGACAGCTCGCCGGAGGGGATGACGCCCTCGCTCTTGTAACCGATGTCGACGAGGACCTCGTCCTTGTCGATCCGCACCACCTTGCCGGTGACGACGTCGCCCTCCTCGAAGGGGACGATCGTGGCGTCGTAATTCGGGACGATCTGGCCGTCGATCTCAAGCAGCAACCCGTCGCTGCCCTCGACGACCTTGGCGTCGGTCTCGGTGTCGGTGGGAGGGGTCATTGTGGCTTCCATTAGCGGCCAGATACTGTAGCGATCTTCACCGTATGCCCGTCCGTGCAACGAAGCGCGGCGCCGAGCGCACGCGCTTCGCCTCGGACGCCGCCACCGACGTCCTGATCTGCGGCGCCTCCTTCGCGGGGCTGGCGGTCGCGCGTGAGTTACGCGCGAGCGGCGCCTCCGTGCTCGTGCTGGACCGCTACGAGATCGGCGAGCGGCAGACCTCGGCGTGCGCCGCCCCGACCGAGTGGCTGCACAACCTCGGCCTCTCTGAATCGATCCGCCAGACCTTCGGATCGCTGCTCGTCCACACGCCTCGGGCGACCGCCCGCTGGCCGCTGCCGTGGACGTTCTCGACGTTCGACTACCGGACGCTGTGCGGACTGCTGTGGGACCAGAGCGGCGCCGCCCGGTTCGAGACCGCGAAGGTGAACGGGCGGACCGGCAACGTCGTCCATACCGACCGCGGCGACGTTCGCGCGCGCGTGATCGTGGACGCGCTCGGCTGGCGGCGGGTGCTCGGGCCGGGCGACAACATCCAGCCGCCGGAGGCTGCGCTGTCGCGCGGGCTGGAGGTGCATCCGCAGGGGACCGGCGACGACCTCGAGCTGTGGCTCGACCGCCGCTACATCTCGCCCGGCTACGGCTGGTCGTTCCCGGCGCGCGACGAGCTGCGGATCGGCGTCGGCTCGTTCGACCCGCGCCTGCACGTCAAGGACCCGACCTTGACGCTGGCCGCCGACGTGGAGGCCGACGCGGTGCGCTTCCAGGGCAACTGGATCCCGCACCGGCTCCGGCCTGCCACCGCGGACGGCGTGTTCTTCGTCGGCGACTCGGCCGGCCACTGCCTGCCGCTGACCGCCGAGGGCATCCGCACCGCCCTCTACTTCGGCGTCGCCTGCGGGCGCGAGCTCCGGGCCGTGCTCGACGGCCGCCAGGACCTAGCCGCGGCGCTGGCGCGCTATCACGCGTTCTCGGCGCGCCATAGGCTGCCGTTCGAGTCCATGTACCACGCGCAGCAGTCCGTGCGACGGTTGCACGGGCCGCCGATGAACGGGCTCGTGCGGTTGTTTGAGCGGAACCGGGTGTCGCACTGGGCGTTCCGGCACTACCTCGACATCGCGCCGCCCTCGGCGGCGCTGCCCGGGCCGGGTGGGCGGGATGACATCGTTGCGCGGTCCTACTCGCAAGCCGCCGCGTAGTCGATCGCGTCCTTCTCGACGGCGTCGTTGCCGCTTCCGCAGTAGATCGCGTCGAATCCGCCGTCCCGGGCGAAGATGCGATCGCCCCCGCTGCCGCCGTAGATCACGTCCTGGCCGGCGCCGCCCGTGAGGCGGTCGCCACCGGATCCGCCGTAGAGCTTGTCGGCGCCCGCGCCCCCGGACACGCGGTCGGCGGCGCTGCCGCCGTAGATGAGATCGCCACCGCCGCGCCCGGTGATGCGGTCGGCGCCCCCCATGCCGTACATCCGGTCCGCCCCCGAGGTGCCGCGCAGGGTGTTCGGGGCCGAGTCGCCGCGGATGATGTCGGCGGCGAGGGCGGCGGCGGCGAGGGCGAGGCACGTGGCGGGCACGAGCGCAGCGATGAGCAGGCGCCGGGGCATGGTCGCTCCTTGGTGGTGGGTCATGAGCATGGGTGTCCACGGCGGGAGCGAACCGCCCCCCCGACTTGCCTACGGCGCGCCACCGAAGGCCTTCTCCAGGGCCTGATCGACGTCCGTCGTGGCGCGCTCGACCTGGGCCTGGGCCTCGGCGATCCGCTCCTGCGCCTGCTGCGTGTTCGCCTGCGCCTGCTCGGTCCGCTGTTGCGCCTGCTGCACCTTCTGCTGGGCCTCCCGCGTGCGCTGCACGGCCTGCGCCGTGCGCCGCTGTGCCCGGCGGACCGACCGCGCGGCCTCGCGAGCGCGCTGCCGAGCGCGGCGGACGCGCTCGGCGGGCCGCGCCGCGACGCTGCTCGCGCCTGCCACCCGTGCCGGCGCGACGCTCGCCAGCGCAGCCTGCGCCGGCGGCGCGGCCGTGCGGGCCGACGTCGGAGCCGGAGCCGGATCGTCGCCGGTCGCGATCGCCACGCACCCGGCGACGACGCCCGCCGCGACGCAGCCCGCGACGACCTTCGTGACCAGCGCGCCCCCGAGCACACCGGCCGACGCCTCGGCGCTGCCGGCCGACGCGCGCTCCCAGACGCGCGCCGCGGCCTGTGCGGCGCGTTCGGCGAGCCCCTCCGCCGGCGTGCCGGCGAGCACGACCGGCAAGGCCGCCAGGCTGCCCTCGCGGCGGAGAGCGGCGACGGTGGCGCGACACGCCGGGCACGACGCGAGATGACCCTCGAGCCGCGCCCGGCGGCGCCCCGCGATCTCCCAGCCGAGCGACAGCGCGCGCAGCGTGCTGGCGACCCCGGCGCAGCGCTCGCCCGCGCTCGCGGCCTCGAGCTCGCGGGCGAGCCGGCGGTGGCCGCTGTCGGAGAGCTTGCGCGCCCGGCGCGCGCTGACCCCGAGGCTGGCCGCGACGTCGTCGAGCCCGAGGCCCAGCGACCGCAGCAGCACGGCGGCGCGCTCCCGGTCGGGCAGATCGGACAGCGCCTCCTGCACCGTCCACAGCGTCTCGCGCGCGACGGCCACCTCGTCGGGCGCCGGACCGCCGCCCGCGAGCCGGTCGTCGAGCGGCGCCGCGGGTGCGCGAACCGGTCGCAGCTCGCGCCGGTGGAACCGGTGCCACATGATGCCGGCGACGTAGCCGGCGGGGTCGTCGACCGGCGGCGCGGGCCGCCGAGTGAGCTCGAGCCACGCCTCCTGGTACGCCTCGTCGGCCGCGTCGTCGAGGTCGTGGAAGGCCTGCTGGCCGGCCCGCCGCGCCCGCGCGATGAACCGCCGCCGCGCCGCAGCGCGCAGCCGCTCGAAGTCACGCTGCGGATCCAACTGAGCGGTGCGTACCGGCGCCATGCTTCCCGCGCCGGAGCGTACCGGCGTCAGACGCCTACGCCTAGATACCGGTGCTTCACTTCCTCCTCGGCGTCCAGCTCCCCGGCGCTGCCGCGGAAGACGACCTGGCCGTTCTCGAGCACGTAGACCACGTCCGCGAGCCGGATCGCCAGCGAGTAGTTCTGCTCGACCAGCAGCAGCCCGATCGAGCTCTCCTTCAACCGCTGGAGCTGCTCGGCGACGGCGTCGATCATGATCGGCGCCAGCCCCTCGGACGGCTCGTCCATGATCAGCATCCGCGGGTTGGTCATCAGCGCCCGCGCGATCGCCAGCATCTGCTGCTCGCCGCCCGACAGCAGCCCGGCGTCGTTGCCGCGCCGCTCCTCGAGCCGCGGGAACGCCTCCCAGACGCGGTCGACGGTCCAGCCCTCGCCGCGGGCGGCGACCGTCAGGTTCTTCACGACGTCGAGCGTCGGGAACACGTGCCGGCCCTGGGGCACGTAGCCGAGTCCGGCGCGCGCCACCTTGTGCGGCTGCATGCCGGTCAGCTCGGTCCCGTCATACAAGATCGAGCCACCCGTCACCCCCGGCGGGTCGAGCCCCATGATCGCCCGGCACAGCGTCGTCTTGCCCATCCCGTTGCGGCCCAGCACGGCGACGAACTCCGCGTCGCCCACGTCGAGGTCGACGCCATCGAGCACCGTCGAGAGGCCGTAGCCGGCGTGCAGGTCGCGGACCTCGAGCATCACTCGCCCCGGCCCAGGTAGATGTCCTTCACGCGCTCGTCGGCCTTGATCTCGTCCGGCGTGCCCTGCGCGACCAGCGCGCCGTTGTGGAGGCACGTGACGCGGTCGGCGAGCCCGAGCGCGAGCTCCATGTCGTGCTCGATGAGCAGCACCGTGACGTCCTCGGGCAGGCCGCGGACGAGGTCGCGGATCGTGGTGCGGTCGGCGCCGGAGAGGCCGGCCGCCGGCTCGTCGAGCAGCAGCAGCTTGGGGTCGGAGGCCAGCGCGAGGCCGAGCTCGAGCTGGCGCTGCTCGCCGTGGCCGAGCTCGGCGGCGAGCCGGTCGATCCGGTGGCCGAGGCCGACGCGGTCGAGCGTCTCGCGCGCCTTGGCGACCAGCGCGCGCTGGCCGAGCGCGGGCCGCAGCATGCGGAACTTGCTGGCCAGCGGCCCCTGGACCGCGAGCAGCACGTTCTCGACCACGCTCAACGCCCCGAACACCTGGGTGATCTGGTACGTGCGGGCGAGCCCGAGGTGCGCGACCCGGTGCGGGGACATGCGCGTGACGTCGCGGTCGAACACGCGGATCCGGCCTTCGGACACGGACTCGAGCCGCGAGATGAGCTTGAACAGGGTCGTCTTGCCGGCGCCGTTGGGGCCGATCACGACGTGCCGCTCGCCGCCGGCGACCTCGAGCGTCACGTCGTCGACGGCGCAGACGCCGCCGTAGCGCCGGGTGACCCCGTCGAGCTGAAGGACGGCGGTCACGGCCAGTCCGTCCCCTGGTACCCGCGCGAGTAGACGGGCTGCTTCAGGAACGCCTCGGGGTCGTAGTCCCAGAACTGGCTCACGTCCTTCTCCGCGCGCTCGACCTGGTTGACGAGCCCGCCGTCGTCGGCGCGGACGACCTTGCGCAGGTAGATGTTGGCCACCGTGCCGCCCCACTGGTCGAGCTTCATCGGGCCGAAGCACGTGTCCTGGAGCTGGACGCCCTCGATCGCCTTCACCAGCGCGTCGGTGTCGGCGATCCTGCCGCCCGTCTCCTCGAGCGCCGTGGTCAGCCACTGCGCGGCCGTGTACGTCGCGCACGCGTAGTAGGAGGGCCGCATCCCG
Organism: uncultured Solirubrobacteraceae bacterium; assembly: GCA_963835525.1. Taxonomy (GTDB): domain Bacteria; phylum Actinomycetota; class Thermoleophilia; order Solirubrobacterales; family Solirubrobacteraceae; genus DASSUW01. The sequence continues at coordinate 300,074 of CAWIFM010000001.1, read as the reverse complement.
TACGCCTTCTGGTACTCGCGCACGAAGTCCGCCGTCGCCGGATCCTCGCGGCCCTCGGCGTAGTGGCCGAACGACATCAGCCCGAGCGGGCCGTCGCCCTTGATCGTGCGCAGCGCCGACTGCTCGACAGTGGTCTCGTTGGCGATCAACTCCACCTTGTCCTTGAAGCCGAGGCTGTCCCAGGCCGCCAGGAAGCGCGGCGAGTCGGCGCCGACGGTCTCGACGAACACGCCGTCGACCTCGTCGGGGTCGATCTGGGCGACGTAGGAGGAGTAGTCGGACGTGCCGAGCGGCGCGTAGAGCTGCTTGACGACCTCGCCGCCCTTGTCGGTGAAGGTGTTGACGAAGCCCGCGCAGCTCTCGTAGCCGAAGGCGTAGTCGTTGCACAGCGTGGCGACGCGCTTCCAGCCGTGCTCGGCCGCCCACACGCCGGCCGCGTGCGTCGGCGTCGAGCTCTGCCAGCCGCCGGTGCGGATGTAGGTGGGGACCCGCTTGCGCTGGCTGAGGTCGTCCGACGACGAGACCGGGTTGAGGGCGACGAGGTCGGCCGTCTCCTTGACGTAGCCGGCCAGCGCATAGCCCTCGTTGGCCAGCAGCGGCCCGGCGAGGATCTTCGAGCCCTCCTGCTCGACGAGCCGGCGCGCCTTGGTGAGCGCGGTCGTGGGATCGCCCGCCGTGTCCTCGTGGATGGTCTCGATCTCGCGGCCCGCGACCGTGTCGCCGTTCAGGCGGAACCACAGCTCCCAGCCGTTCTTCATGTCGGTGCCGGCGGCGGCGACCGCCCCGCTGGTGGGCGACAGCAGACCGACGGTGATCGGCCCCTGGTCGACGTCGCGCGTGGCCTGCTCGGGCGCGCTGCACGCGGCGAGCGACAGGACCAGCGCGAAGGCGAGAACGGCCTTCACTGCTCCGCCCTCGTCGCCACGCGGGCGGCCGGGCGCTCGCGCGCGCCGAAGCGCCGCGTGAACGGCGTCCACACCCAGCGCGACCAGGCGCCCACGATGCCGTCGGGCGCGAACAGGATCACCAGCACGAAGACGACGCCCAGCAGCGTCTGCCAGCGGTCGACGTACGACGAGGCCCAGTTGGTGATGATCACCACGACGCCGGCGCCTACGAACGCGCCGCTGATCGTCGCGATCCCGCCGAGGATCGACATCAGCAGGCCCTCGGCCGACGCCAGGAAGAAGACGTCGCTGGGCCCGATGAACGAGTTGTACATCGCCAGCATGAGCCCGGCGATGCCGGCGAAGAAGCCCGAGATCGTGAAGGCGATCAGCTTGTGCAGCGTGGCGTTGTAGCCGAGCGGCGCGAGCCGGTCCTCGGCGTCGCGGATGCCCTTGAGCGCGAGGCCGAACGGCGAGCGCACGAGCAGCGCGATCAGGACCGTGCACACCGCGACCACGATCAGGACGAGGTAGTAGTACTGCCAGTAGGCGTCGGCGAAGTCGGGCTTCGGCACGCCCGGGATGCCGTTCTCACCGCCGGTCAGCTCCTGCCAGCGCAGGGCGATGCCCCACACGACCATGCCCTCGGCGAGCGTGATCATCACGAAGTAGGTCCCGCGCGTGCGGACGACGAGCAGCGCGAAGAAGGCCGAGACGAGCACGACGGCCACCAGTGCGCCCGCGATCGCCTGCGCCAGGCCCCAGCCCTCGTTGACCGACAGGATCGCCAGCGCGTAGCCGGCCACGCCCATCAGGCCGGCGTGGCCGAGCGTGATCATGCCGCCGAAGCCGGAGATGAGGTTGATCGAGAGCGCGAACAGGCCGAAGAACAGCGCCTGTGTGGCGAGCGAGATGTAGAACGGGCCGGCCAGGTACGGCAGATAGCCGAGCACGAGCACGGCAAGCGCGGCGGCGCCCCACTTGACGAAGTTGGTCATCCCGCCCTCCCGAACAGCCCCTGCGGGCGCACGATGAGGATCAGCGCCATCGGCGCGAAGAGCACGAAGTACGCCAGGTCCGGCACCAGCGATTGGCCGAACGTGTAGATGAGTCCCACGAGCAGCGCGCCGACCACGGCGCCGCGCAGGCTCCCGAGCCCGCCGAGCACGACGACCACGAGGCTGTAGGTGAGGATCTCGGCGTCGGCGCCGGGGAACAGGCTCAGGTAGGCGCCGCCCACCACGCCCGCCAGACCGGCGAGCACGGCGCCGAGCACGAACACGGCGGTGAACACGGCGCGCACGTCGATGCCGAGCGCGGCCGCCATCTCGCGGTCGTCCACGCCGGCGCGCACCATCGCCCCGAGACGCGTGCGCTCGAGCAGGTACCAGAGCCCGATCGCCACCGCGGCGCCGAGCACCAGCACGGCCAGGCGGAACACCGGATAGGTGATGCCGAACACGTCGGTGCTGCCGTCGAGCCCGGGCGGCGCCTCGAGCGTGACCGGATCGCCGCCCCAGGTGGCGAGCGCCAAGTCGGCCACGATGAACGAGAGGCCGACGGTGAGCAGGATCTCCGACATCGGCTTGCCCCGCACGGCGCCCAGCAGCCCGCGCTCGATCACGAGGCCGATGGCGCCGACGGCGGTGGCGCCGGCCAGCAGCGCGAGCCAGAACGAGCCGGTGGCGCGGATCGTGCTCAACCCGATGTAGCCGCCCAGCAGGTACAGCGACCCCTGGGCGAGGTTGACGATCCGCATCAGACCGAAGATCAGCGTGAAGCCGCTGGACACCAGGAACAGCAGCGCCCCGAAGGTCACACCGTTGAGCAGCTGAAGCTGAAACTCCTCCGTACTCATCCCCACGAGTCCTCTTCCCGCTCGTAAGTGGGAGTAACGACTTTGAAGTGAGCCTGTAACGGTCCTGACTCAGCCGAGGAGCAGCCGCTCGTCGAACGGCGACCGGCTGAGCGCGATCCCGCCGTCCTCGCCGACGGCGATCGTGTCCTCGAGCCGCACCCCGACGCCGGGGACCCAGATGAGCGGCTCGATGGCCATCGTCATGCCGGTCCGGAGCTCGATCGTCTCGGCGCCCGCAAATTCCTCGCCGACGTAGGGCGGCTCGTTGGCCCCCATGCCGATCCCGTGGCCGATGAAGAGCGACAGGAAGTCGCCGCCGAGGCCGCGCTCGCTGCCCTCTGCGCGCACGGCGGCGGCGACGTCGTCGTTGGTGAAGCCGGGCCGCATCATGCGGACTGCCGCCTGGAGGCCGTGGTAGACGGCGGTATAGACCTCCTGCTGGCGGCAGCTCGGGCGGCCGCAGATCACGGTGCGACCCATGTCGGCGTAGTAGCCGTTCCACATCGCGCCGATGTCGATGAAAACCAGATCGCCGTCGCGGATCAGCTTGTCCGAGGAGAAGCGTTGCGGCGGGCTCATGTTCTCGCCCGAGGCCACGAACGGCGTGGCGAGATGGGCCATCTCCCCGCCCAGCCGGTACAGCGTGCGCATGGCCTCGCCGGCCACCTCGTATTCCCGCACGCCGGGCCGCACCGCGGCGATCGCGGTCTCGGTGACCGCCTCGGCGATCGCGCACGCCTCCCTCATCAGCGCGAGCTCGTCGAGGTCCTTCACCAGCCGGGCCCGTTGCATCACCGCGTCGCCGTCCGCCAGCCGCACGCCCGGCGCCAGCTCGGCGAACGCCTCGACCTGGGCGTAGGCCAGCTCGTCGACCCCGATCCGCTCGAGGTCGCCCAGCGCGGGCGCGATGACGGTCTCGAACGCCCCGCGGACGAGCCCGCGGGCCTCCATGATCGGGATCGGCCGCACGTCCTCGATCCACGGCATCCGCGCCCGCACCCGGTCGATCTCGCCGCCGGACGCGAACAGCGTCATCGTGCCGTCGGCGCGCAGCAGGCAGCCGTTCAGCAGCGCGCTCTTGCCCTGGATGATCTGCGCCCGCAGGGCGGAGAGGAAGCGGACGTTCTCGTCCTTCCAGACCAGCAGCGCGTCGAGCCCTGCGGTCTCCATCGCCGCACGCGCGCGCGCCACGCGCCGTTCCCTGAGCGCGTGCATGTCGACGCGCTGCTCATAGTCGACCATCGTGAAGTAACACTAACGAAACGTCAGGCCACGGCGGCGTCGTGCTCCATCGACTCGAAGCGACCCAGGATCTCGGCCTGCACGGCCGCAACCTCCGGGTCCGACGCCTTCCGCGGCCGCGGAAGGTCGATCGGGATGTCGGCGTGGATCCGGCCCCCGTGCGAGAGCACGACGATCCGATCGGAGAGCTGGACCGCCTCCATGATGTCGTGGGTCACGAACAGCACGGTCTTGCCCGAGTCCTCCCACAGCGTCTGCAGCTGCTCGCGCAGCGAGCGCGCCGTGATGGCGTCGAGGTGGCTGAACGGCTCGTCCATCAGCAGCAGGTCCGGGTCGACGGAGAAGGCCCGCGCGATGCCCGCTCGCTGCTGCATCCCGCCCGAGAGCTGGCCCGGGTAGGAGTCATGGACCTCGTCGAGCCCGACCATCGTCAGGTAGCGCCGCGCCGTCTCTCGCGCGCGCTCGCGCTGGCCGTCCTGGACGTAGAGCATGTTGTCCATCACCGTCCGCCACGGCAGCAGCCGCGCGTCCTGGAACACGTAGCCGAGCCGCGCCGGCCGGTCGTCCTTGGTGACCGAGATGCTCCCGGAGGTCGGCGGCTCGGTGCCCGAGAGGATGTTCAGCAGCGTGCTCTTGCCGCAGCCCGAAGGCCCGACGACCGACACGAACACATGGCCGGAGAGCTCGAGGCTGAGCTCGGTGATGGCCCGGACCGACGGCCGATTCTTGGCCGGCGGCGGGAACACCTTCGTGAGGTTCTCGATGGTCAGCGTCGCCACTAGTGGCCTCCTCCCTCGGCGGGCTGGGCGCGCCAGCGGAACGTCCGCCGGGCGACGCGCTCGAGGACCAGACGGTCCAGGAGCACGATGAAGACGATGAAGAACAGGACCCACGACACGAAGCCCGTGAAGTCGTTCGAGTCGTAGAACGTGCGGGTCTGGTAGCCGACGCCGTCGCGACCGCCGAACCACTCGGCGAGCAGGACCGCGTTCCAGCCCATGATCACGGCGAAGCGGAAGCCGGCGAACACGTAATCCATGACCGACGGCAGCACGAGGTGCCGGATCCGCTTGTGCAGCGGCACGCCGAACGACCTCGACATCCGCAGCAGGTCGCGCGACGTCGCCTTCACGCCCTGCGCGACGTTGACGGCGATGAACGGCGTGGCGGTCAGCGCCACCGCCGCCACCGGCGCCTTCCAGCTGAAGCCGTACCAGAGGATCGCCAGCAGCGCCCAGATCACGCCGGGCACCGCGAGGCCCACCAGCACGATGTCGTTGCAGAACGCCCGCACGAGGTCCGAGAGCCCGATCGCGATGCCGAGCGCGACGCCGACCGCGAGCGCGATCGCGAGCCCGAGGAGGAACCCGTCGAGCGTGTTGTAGAACGCAGCGAACAGCACGCCGCTGGTCAGCTCCTCCCAGAAGAACGACAGGACCTCGCTCGGCACCGGGATGCGCTCGTTGGTCGCGCCCAGGAGCTCCCAGAAGGCGAGGGCGACGAGCGCCGACGCCGTCTGCGCGCCGGCGTCCGAAGCGGCGAACGTCCGCAGCCGCGGGCGAGCGGCGACATGAGTCGTCATGCCCCCACCTCCTTCGGCCGCCAGCGGAACAGCCGCTTCTCAGCAGGCTGCAGCACGAAGCGCTCCATCAGCAGGATGAAGATCACGAAGAAGAACATCCACGCCAGGATCCCGGCGACCGAGAAGCGGTCGTAGGACTGGCGGATCATGTAGCCGACGCCGTTGGAGGAGCCGAACACCTCGGTGATCGCCTCCACCTTCCAGGCCAGCGCGAACGAAAGCCGGACGCCGGCGAACACGAACGGGATCACCGTCGGCACCAGCACGTGGCGCGCGATCTGCCGGCTGCTGCGCCGGAAGACGTGGCTCATCTTCTCCAGCCCGCGGTCGATGCCGTCGAGGCCGGCAGCCACGTTGATCGCGATGTACGGCATCGAGATCAGCGCGACGGCGATGATCGGCCCCTCGAGGCTGATCCCGAAGATCACCAGCGCCAGCACCGCGTAGGTGATGCCGGGGATGTTGCCGGCCACCGTGACGGGCATGTGGAAGAACGCCCGCCACCAGCGGCTGCGGCCCATCAGGAAGCCGATCGGTAACCCCAAGGCGACCGCGAGGCCGAACCCGGCCAGCGTCTTCATCAGGCTCCACTGGAAGTGCTCGAACAGCGCGCCGGAACTGACGATGTCGGCCATCTCCTCGGCGACCGTCACCGGCGTCGGGAGGATGAACGGGTTGACGAGGTTGTGGGACGCGTACGTCCAGAACCCCAGGAAGGCGGCCCAGCCCGCGACGACCAGGGCGGCCCGCCGCCAGCGCCTGCTGACGGCGAACCGGTGGCCGCCTACGTGCCCGCCGAGGGCGACGTCGCTCATCGCGTCGCCGGCGCCCCGACCGTCTCGAAGGGCGGCGGCTCCTGCTCCTGCTCCATGAAGCCCGTCTCCTTCAGCAGGTCGAACACCTGGTTCTCACCCGCGATCCACTCGTCATCGAGGTAGACCGAGTCCATGAACCAGTTGTGGTCGTCGAGGTAGCTGGAGATCCACTTCTCGTCGTCCTTGTTCTGCGCGGCGAAGTCCTGCGGATAGGCGGCGATGATCTCGTCGCGGTGCTCGTTCCACTCCTTGATGCCGCGCTCCCAGACCGACAGGAAGAACTCCGCCTCCTTCGGGTGCTCCTTGAACCAGTCCTCGCGCGCGACGAAGACATTGATCGCCGGGCCCGGGTGGCCCTCGACGATGTCGGCCTGGAACTTCTCGCCGTCCGACTGCCCGTCGTAGAGGATCCGCAGGTCGCCGGACTTGAGCTCCTTGATCGCGAAGTCGGGCAGGCATATGCACGCCTCGGCGTCGCCCTTGGCCACCAGCGACGCCATGTTCTGGACGTCGGTGAGCACGAACTCGAAGTCGGCGTCCTCGGCTTTGAAGTCGATGCCCTCGCTCTTCTTGACCATCGACCCCCACAGCAGGGCGTCGGAGACGGCGGTGAAGGTCGTGATCTTCTTGCCCTTGAGATCGGACAGCGACTGGTACGGGCTGTCCTTGCGGACCGCGATCACCGCGCGGGCGATGTTGTAGCGGCCGAAGATCACCGACTTGACGCCGGTCTGCTTCTCCAGCTCGGGCACCTCGAAGGAGCCGACCGAGACGACGTCTGCGTGGCCGCCGGCGTAGATGCCGAACTCGTCCCAGGTCGAGGAGTCGAGGATCTGGATCTTCGCCTCCTGCTCCATCTCGTCCTTGATGCCCTGATCCTTCAGCCAGCGCCAGACGGGGTCGGGGGCGAAGGTGAAGCGGACCACGTTGTCGGACTCCGCGGCGGGCTCGCTTCCCCCGCCGCCGCCTCCGCCCTCGCTGCGATCCTCCGAGCAGCCGGCCAGCGCCAGCACCGCGGCGATCGCGATCAAGGTCGTCCATCTGATCATCGAGGTCTCCTCTCCCTCAGTGGAGGAACAACGTGGCGCGGAGGTTCTCCGCGCTCTGCGGGCAGCGGTCCCCCAGCCGCTGCATGTCCGCCCGAGCCTCCGGCGACAGCCGGTCCACGCCCTGCGCATCCGCCTCGACGAAGTTGCCGTGCGGGTCGCGCAGGTAGAGCTGGACGCAGTCGCCGGGAAGCTCGTACAGGTGGTGGCCTCCGGTCGCGCGGTCGAAGGCGTCCCGTGCCCGCGCCTTCTCGTAGACCGGGTTGATGTCCTCGACCGTGATCCCGAAGTGGCTGTATCTGCGCGGCTCCTCGGGCCGGTCGAACAGGTGCAGCTGACGGTCGCCGAGGCGCAGCCACTGCACCGGGTAGCCGAAGTTGGGCGTCGGGATCGGCTCGGCGCCGAACAGGTCGGCGTAGAAGTCGATCGACGCCTCCATGTCGTCGGCGCAGACGCTGACGTGGTTCAGGCTGAGGGCTGCCACGATCCCTCCCTGTCCGGCGCGACCTCGGCTGCCAGCAGCCGATCCCACTCGAGCGCCAGCACGACACGCCCGAGCTCGCGCAGGTCGCGGACATCGGGCCCGCCGAGCTCCGCGCAGCGGCGCAGCCGCTGCTGCAGCGTGTTCGGGTGGATGTGCAGCGCCTCTGCCGTCTCGCGCTGCCGGCCGCCGTGCGCTACGTAGGCGTGGAGCGTCGCCACGAGATCGCCGTGCTCGCGCAGCGGGCCCAGCGTGCTCTCCACGAGCTCGCGCGCGAGGGCGGGCGGGAGCTTCTGCGCGACGTCGCTTAGGCCGCGCAGCTCCTCGAACCGCGTGACCGGCGCGCCCGTCTCGGCGTTCGTGGTGACCGCGATCAGCGCCCGGCCGCGGGCGCCGGCCAGCGCGGCGAGGTCGCGCACCGCGTCGCTGACGCCGATCGCGTCGACCTCGAGATAGCGCTCGCGCGTGGCCGCGGCGGCGGTCGCGAGCCCGTCGGCGGGCTCGCCCTCGAGCAGCAGCAGCGCGTCGCTGCCGTCGGCGGTGGCGGCGACGGCCGGCCAGCCCGCCTGCCGCAGACCCTCGATCCGGCGCGCCAGCCGGTGCGCGGCCTCGGGCGTCGGGCAGCGGAGCACCGCGAGCCTGAGGTCGGCGCCCTCGGACAGCTGAAGCAGCCCGAGCGCCTCCTGCTGCTGCGCGCGGCCCTGCAGCCCGTGCACGAGCGCGAGCAGGATCGCGGGCCGCGCGTAGGCCTCGAGCATCCGGCCGGCGCGCTCGCCCTGCAGCTCACCCGCCATGACCGCGGCGGCGTGGCGCGCGGCGAGCATCGCGACCTCGCCCTCGTCGGCGATCGGCGGGCTCAGCACGAGCGCGCCGAGCGCGGCGTCGGCGGTCCCGATGCGCAGGATCGTGGCGCTCTCGTCGGAGACCAGCGGCTGCCGGCGCAGCCGGCGCTCCACCCCCGGCCCCGCGGCCAGGACGCCCATCGCCTCGCGTAATTCGTCCCCACCCGCCCCCGAGAACGCGAGCACGCGGCCGCCGCGGCCCCACACGAGCACGGCCCGCCCGGTCGTCTCGGCGAGCGTCTCGGCAGTGCGCTCGACCGCCGTCGCGTCGGCCTGCGCGAGCGTCTCGGCCAGCCGCGACTGGATCGAGGTCAGCCGCGCCAGCTCGGCGTTCTGCTCGCGCAGCCGGCCCGACATCAAGCGCAGCTGCTCGGCCGAGTCGCGCTGCATGTCGGCGGCCCGCGCCGTCTCGATCGCCACGCCGGCCATGCGCGCCACGAGGTGCAGCAGCTCGAGCTCGTCCGGCGTGTGGGCGTGCGGCTCTCGCCCGTAGCAGTTGAGGACGCCGATCACCCGCGCGCGCACGATCACCGGCACGCAGGCCAGCGCACGGTAGCCCTCGATGCGGGCGCCGCTGCGCCAGGACGCGAACATCGGCTCGTCCTCGATGTCGGAGACGGCCACGGTCTCGCCGCCGTGGTACGCGCTGGCGGTGGGCGACAGCCCGAGCGGCCCGACGTCCTCGAGCCGCAGCGGGTGCTCGCTGTTGATGTACTCGACGTAGGCGTCGCTCATCCCCGCCGAGCCTTTGATGACGAGCGCGCCGGCGTCGTCGTCGGGCAGGAGCAACGCGGAGACGTCGGTGCCGCTGAGCCCGACCACCCGCTCGCATATGCGGTCGAGGGTCTCGCTGAGCGGGCGGAAGTCGTCGATCGCGCGCGCGACGTCGGCGATCATGAGCACGCTCTCGATGCCAGGGCGGTGCGTCATCGCAGCGGCCCCAGAGCGCGCTCGTGGAAGGCCAGCGGCGCCTCGCCGCACGGGTCGGCGCCCGCGGCCAGCACCTCGCCGATGGCGATCACGTGGGTGGCGACGGCGAACTCCTGCTGGAGCCGGCAGTCGAGCCAGGCGGCGGCGCCGACGATCAGCGGGCTGCCGGTGATCCCCTGCTCGAGCTCGAGCCAGCGGAACCGCTCGGCGTGCTCGACGCCGCGCCGGGCAAAGCGGCGGGCGAGCCGGGCCTGCGAGCCGCCCAGCATGTTGATCGCGTAGCAGCCGGCCTCGGAGATCGCGCGGCGGACGGCGCTGTCCGCGTGCAGGCAGACGAGCACGGTCGGCGGCTCGACCGAGACCGACGTGAACGAGCTCGCGGTCAGGCCGACCGGCCCGAGCGGGCCGGGAGCCGTGACGATCGAGACGCCGGTCAGGTAGCGCGCCATCACCGAGCGCAAGCGCTCCTGGTCGACACGCAGGTCGAGCTCGGCGCCGATCATGAGCCCCCGAACAATCCCCCCGGCGGGTCTACCCCGAGAGCGAGCATCCCGACCGTCTCCAGGCAGGCGTCGAGGTTGGGCGGCATCACGACGCCGGCGCGGGCGTCGCGCAGGTAGCGCTCGAGCGGCATGCGCTTGGCGTAGCCCGCGCCGCCCACGACCTGGAGCGCCTGGTCGGTGACGTCGCGCGCGGCGACCGCGCCCGCCCACTTCGCCTCCAGCAGCAGGCGGGCGCGGTCTCGCGGGTCAGCATCGTCCGCCTCGCGCGCCGCGCGCTCGACGAGCCCCCGCATCGCGTCGAGCTTCACCGTCATCTCGGCGACGTTGCGCTGGATCGCCGGGTAGTGGGCGATCGTCACCTCGTCGGGCCCGAACTTCTTGCCCTTCGCGTATTCGACCGCCGTGCGATGCGCGGCGCTCGCGATCCCGAGGAAGACCGCGCCGTAGCCGAGCAGGTAGAGGTCGGTGACGTTGCCGTCGCGGTCGAGGTCGATCTCGATCACGTCCTCGGCCGGCACGAAGCACCCGGTGAAGCGCACCGAGTGGCTGTTCGTCGCCCGCATCCCGGTCGCGTTCCAGGTCTCCACCACCTCGGCCCCTTCACGGTCGGCCGGCACGAGCGCCGCAGCCGCGCCGGACCCCTCGGCGGCAGCGAAGACGAGGTAGCTGCCCGCGAAGCCGGCGAGCGACGCGAAGTGCTTGAGCCCGTCGAGGTGGTAGCCGCCGTCGGCCGGTCGCAGCGTCGTGCTGAACTCGATGTGCCGCAGGCTGACGTTGGGCTCGCTGGTCAGGCTCGCGAACGCGCGCCCCTGCTCGACCACCGGGCGCAGCCAGCGCTCGCGCTGGTCCTCGCTGCCGATGCGGCCCAGCAGCGCAGTCGCCGAGGAGTGCATGTTGAGCGCCAGGCCGGTCGAGGCGGCGGCCGCGGAGACGATCTCGAGCACGCGGGCATAGGTGAGCGCGTCGACGCCGGCGCCCCCGTGGCGCTCGTCGATCCGCAGGCCCAGGAGACCGGCCTCGTGGAGCGCGCGGAAGTCCTCCTCCGGGAAAGTGCCGTCCGCGTCGTGGGCAGCGGCCCGCTCGGCGATCCCCTCCGCCAGGTTCACTGCCGCCGCGACCGGATCACGGAACATGGCTCGCGGATCTTAGGCCCGCGGCATAGGTCGCGCAATGTGTTGAATCACATAGATCAAGGAGATTGACAGTGTGATGCCACAGCATTGAAGAACCCGTTGCGGCATTTCCGTATTCGGTATACGGTGTTCGGCCGTGAGCCAGCTCGAGACGCGGACGCTTGCCGAGCAGATCGCCGAGCGCGTGCGGGACGACATCCTCAGCGGCCGGCTGGCCGCGGGGCGGCGTCTCTCGCAGGAGGCCCTGGCCGACCAGTACAGCGTCAGCCGGGTGCCGGTTCGCGACGCGCTGCGCGAGCTCCAGGCCGAGGGCCTGATCGAGAGCAGCGGCCGGTTTGCGACCGTCGCGGAGCTGTCGGTGCTCGACCTCGAGGAGCTGTACGACATGCGGATCGCGCTCGAGCCGGTGCTGTCGCGGCTGGCGACGCCGCGGATGCGCTCCGAAGACGTCGAGGAGATGGGCCGCCAGCTCGCCGCCATGGAGGCGTCGAGCGAGCCCAGCCCCGCCTGGTTCACCGCCCACGCCGCGTTCCACCGCGCGCTCAACGACCGCGCCGCGCGGCCGCGGATGGCAGCGACGGTGAGCCGGCTGCGCGACCAGACCGAGCGCTACCTGCGCGTCTACCAGCTGATCGCGGGCCGGACCAGCGAGCTCGGCCGCGAGCACGACCTGATCCACGAGGCGGTGCTAGACGGCGACGCCGAGCGCGTGGGCGCGATCGTCGCCGAGCACCTCGAGCTGGTGCGCGACCGCGTGCTCGACCATCTCGGCGGGGTGCCGGAGCGATGACGCTCGACGTCCTCAACCCGGCGTCCGGCGAGGTCATCGCCACCGTGCCGGACGGCGGCGCCGAGGACGTCGACCGCGCGGTCAAGGCTGCCCGGCGGGCGTTCGACGAAGGCCCGTGGCCGAGGATGGACCGAAGCGAGCGGGCGAAGATCCTCAACCGCTTCGCCGACGCCATCGACGCCTCGCTCGAGGACCTGTTCCGGCTCGAGACGCGCAACAACGGCCGGCCCTTGCGGGAGACCCGCGCTCAAGTCGGCCGCCTGAGCGAGTGGTTCCGCTACAACGCCGCACTGCTGATCGCCGAGCGCACGGCCGTGGTGCCGATGCCCGGCCCGTACGTCAACTACCTGCTGCGGCACCCGATCGGCGTCTGCGGCCTGTTGACGCCGTTCAACCACCCGCTGATGATCCTCGCCAAGAGCCTGGCGCCGGCGCTGGCCAACGGCAACACGGTGGTGATCAAGCCGTCCGAGCTGACACCGCTCACCACGCTGGAGCTTGCGCGGATCGCGGTCGAGGCGGGCATCCCGGACGGCGTCGTCAACGTGGTCACGGGGTTGGGCAGCGGCGCCGGTCGGGCGCTCGCCGAGCATCCGGGCGTGGCCCGGCTCACCTTCACCGGCGGCACCGAGGTCGGGCGCGAGATCGGCGTGGCGGCCGCCAGGCGCTTCGCCCGCGCCACCACCGAGCTGGGCGGCAAGACGCCGGTGATCGTGTTCGCCGACGCGGGCGTCGACCGCGCGGTGGCGGGCTCCGCCTTCGCCGCCTTCATCGCGGCGGGGCAGACGTGCATCTGCGGCTCGCGGATCCTCGTGCAGCGGGAGATCTACGACGAGATCGTCGACGGGCTGGCGCGCCGCGCCGAGGGCATCCGCGTCGGCGACCCCGCCGACGAGCAGACGCAGATGGGGCCGCTGATCTCCGCGCGCCAGCGCGAGCGCGTGCTCGACTACATCGGCCTCGGCGAGGGGACGGTGGTGGCCGGCGGCGGCACGCCCTCCCTGCCCGCGCCGCTCGACGGCGGGTTCTTCGTGGAGCCGACCGTCCTGCGTGACGTGTCGAACGACATGCGCGTGGCGCAGGAGGAGATCTTCGGGCCGGTCGCCGTCGTCATCCCGTTCAGCGACGAGGACGACGCGATCCGCAAGGCCAACGACATCCCCTTCGGACTCGGGTCGGCGGTGTGGACCCGCGACGTGGCCCGCGCCCACCGCGTGGCGCCGCGGATCCGCAGCGGCATGGTGTGGGTCAACGACCACCACCGGCTCGACCCCGCCTCGCCGTGGGGCGGCGTCAAGGACTCCGGCGTGGGCCGCGAGGGCGGCTGGGAGTCCTTCCACGAGTTCAGCGACGTCCAGAGCGTGACCGTGCGGACGGCCGCCGACGACGTCGACTGGTACGGCGATCCCAACCCGGGAAGGCTCAATTGATCTCCACCGAGGAACTGCTGCTCGAGCGCGACGGGGCCATGCTCGTGGCGACCGTCGAGCGCGGCGAAGACAACCTGTTCAGCCCGCCGATGGTCGAGGCGCTCAAGGCCTCGATCGACGAGGCGGCGGCCGATCCCGAGGCGCGGTTCGTGCGCATCCGGGCGCGCGGGCCGGCGTTCTGCCTCGGCCGCGACGCGGCGCGCGCCGGCGCAGCAGCTCCCCCACCGGCAGCCGTACGCCGGACCGCGGGCGGGATCGCGGCGCTCAACGAGACGCTCCAGACCACGCCGCTGGTCACGATCGCCGAGGTGCAGGGCGACGCCGCGGGCTTCGGCGCGGGCCTCGTCGGCAACTGCGACGTGGCAGTGGCCGCCGAGGGCGCGCGGTTCTCGTTCCCGGAGATCCTCGCCGGCTACGCGCCGACGATCGTCATGAGCTGGCTGCCGCGCGCGATCCCGCGCCGGCGCGCGTTCGAGATGGTCACCACGGGCGAGTGGGTCGACGCGGCGACCGCGCTGGGCGACGGGCTGGTCACCGAAGTGGTGGCTTCCGACGCGCTGGCGTCGCGCGTGGACGAGCGGATCGAGGCGCTGTCGCGGCTGCCCGCGACCGCGCTGCGCGACGTCAAGGCGTTCCTCGGGCGCACGCGCTCGATGGACCCGGCGACGGCGTCGGCGGCCTCGGTCGACTCGCTCGTGGTCGCGGTGGTCGGCGGCGGGTGAGTCTCAGTGCTGCGGTGCCACGAATCGGCCCGCGCCCGGCTCTTCGCCGCGCAGGTAGGTGCGGACGGCGCGCCCGGTGAAGGTGCGTCCGCTGTACGGCGACCAGGCGGCCTTCGACAGCACGTCCTCGTCCTTCACCGTCCAGCGCGTGGTGGGATCGACGACGACGATGTCGGCGTCGGCGCCCGGCTCGAGGCGGCCCTTGCCCGTGAGGCCGTAGATGCGCGCGGGCGCCTCGGAGTAGGCGGCCACGATGCGCTCGTAGGTGATGCGCCCGGCGGCGGCGCCGTCGAGGAGGACGCTGAACGTGGTGTCGATGCCGGGCAGCCCGAAGTGCACGTCCCAGATCGAGCCCGAGCGCTTCTGCTCCGGCGTCGACGGGGCGTGGTCGCTCGACACGAAGTCGATCGTGCCGTCGGCCAGTGCTCGCCACATCGCGGCGAGGTCGCTCGCGTCGCGCGCACGGGCCGGCGGTGTGAACTTGCGGAACGCGCCGTGCTCGAGCACCTCGTCCTCGAGCAGGGTCAGGTACTGCGGGCAGCTCTCGATCAGGCAGCCCGCGGCGCGCTCGAGCCCGGCGGGATGGCTGACGTGGGCGGCGATCGCGTGCGCGCCGGTGTCGTGCTTGAGGGTCGACACGGTGCACAGCGCGACCTGCTCGGCGGCGCGGTTGCGCCACGCCGGGATGACCGCGCCGTCCTCCCGGCCGCGCAGGTCCTGCTCGGCGGCGGCGGTCAGCGACTCGTCCTCGGCGTGGACGAGGACCGGGGCGCCACAGGCGGCGGCGCGCCGCAGCAGCTCGCGCAGGTGGGCGGCGTCGAAGCCGGGGACGCCATGGGTGGCGCACGTGAAGGCCTTGATGAAAGCGGCGCCCGCCTCCCACACGCCCTGGACCTCGTCGAGCCGGTCCGGCCAGGCGTGGGCGGCGAGCGCGAAGTCGACGTGCGCACGCCCGGCGAGGTGCTCGCGCTTGGCTTCCAGGTCGGCCGCCGAGATCACGGGGGCGGCGTGCGTGTGCTCGATCACGGTGGTGACGCCGGCGCGCGCGGCGGCGGCGGTGCCGTGCGGGAAGTCCTCGCGCTCGGGGTCGCCGGGGTCCATGAAGTGGACGTGGGCGTCGACCATGCCCGGCATCACGAGCGCGCCCGTCGCGTCGAACGTCTCCGCGGCGTCGCGGCGCTCGGCCGTCACCGCGGCGATCCTGCCGTCGCGCACGTAGACGTTCGCGGGCCGGCGGGCGTCGCCGGTCACGACCTCGCCTCCCAAGATGCCGAGATCCATGGCGTGATCGTATGAGAGCGATGGTCGTCACCGGCTACGGAGAGCCGCTCGAGCCGGTCGATCTGCCGGAGCCGCGGCTGCGCCCCGGCACGGCACGACTCGAGATCCTCACCTGCGGCGTCTGCTTCTCCGACGTCAAGACCGCACGCGGGAAGATGCCGTACAGCGACGAGCTGGCCCTCCCCCACGTCTGCGGCCACGAGATCTGCGCCCGCGTGCTGGAGACTGACCCGGCCGGTGCGTTAGAGCCGGGCACGGTGGTGGTCGTCTACCACGTGTGGCCGTGCCGGCTTTGCGACCGCTGCCGCGCCGGGGACGAGCAGCTCTGCCGCAGCCCGCAGGCGTGGACCGGCTTCACGCACCCCGGCGGCTTCCAGGAGCAGCTCGTCGCGCCGCTCGACCGGCTCACGGTCGTGCCGGAGGGCATCGACCCCGTGCACGCCGCCCCGCTCACCTGCGCGCTCGGCACCGCCTACCGCGCCGTGCTGACACGAGGTGGCGTGACCGCCGGCACGAACGTGGTGATCATCGGCCTCGGCGGGGTCGGCGTGCACGCGCTGCAGATCGCACACGCCGCGGGGGCGCGGGCGACGGGCGTCGACGTGTCTGCGCGCGCGCTCGAGGTCGCGCGCGGGCTAGGACTGCGCGTCGGCGAGCCGCCGTCCGAGGTCGACGTGGTGGTCGACACGGTGGGTACGCCGGCGACCATCGCGCAGGCCGAGCGGCTCGTGCGGCCCGGCGGGCGCATCGTCGCCGTCGGCTACGGCGTCGGCCGCTCGATCGAGCTGCCCTCGGCGCGCTTCGTGCTCGAGGAGGTCGAGGTCGTCGGCTCGCGCTACGTCGCGCGCGACGAGCTCGAGCGCGCGATCCGGCTCGTCGCCGACGGCCGCGTGCAGACGGTCGTCGACCGCGTGCTCCCGCTCGAGCGGGCCGACGAGGCCTTCGCGGCGCTCGAGGCGGGCGAGGTGGTCGGCCGGGTGGTGCTCCAGCTATGAATACCGCCGAGTCGTTCCGGCTCGACGGGCAGCACGCGCTGGTCACCGGCGCGGGCCGCGGGATCGGCCGCGCGTGCGCGCTCGCGCTGGCGGAGATGGGCGCCACCGTCTCGCTCGTGGCCCGCTCGCGGGACGAGCTCGAGTCCGTCGCCGCCGAGACGGACGGAAGCGCTTTCGTGCACGTCGCCGACGTGACCGACCCCGATGCCGTCGCCGGCGCGGTGAGCGCCGCGCGCGAACACGGCGACCTCTCGATCGTCGTCAACAGCGCCGGCCTCAACCGCCCGGGCCCCACGCTCGAGCAGCCGGTCGCCGACTTCGACCTCGTGATGGAGGTCAACGTGCGCGGCACCTACCTGGTCTGCCAAGCGGCCGGCGAGGTCCTCGTGTCGCGCGGCGGCGGCCGGATCATCAACGTCTCCTCGCAGATGGGTTCGGTCGGCTACCCGGGCCGAGCGGCGTACTGCGCGAGCAAGCACGCCGTGAACGGCCTGACCAAGGCACTGGCGGTCGAGTGGGCGCCGCACGCGGTCACCGTCAACGCCGTCGCGCCGACGTTCATCGAGACGCCTCTGACGGCTCCGATGCTCGCGGACCCCGAGTTCAAGGCCGACGTCGTGCGGCGCATCCCGCTCGGCCGCGTCGGGCGCGTGGAGGAGGTGAGCGCGGCGGTCGCCTTCCTGGCCTCGCCGGCCGCGAGCCTGGTGACCGGGCAGATCCTGTTGATCGACGGAGGATGGGTGGCATGGTGAACACGGACTACCGCGTGTACGCCGAACAGGCGGAGATCACGCTCTTCGGCAAGCGGCTCGCCGTGCTCGACCTCACGCGCGAGATCTCGCCCGACATCCCGGTCTACCCGGGTCACATGAAGGTCGCCATGTGGGATCACCTCACGCACGCCGAGTCGCGGATGCGGCTGGGCGACACGCCGTTCCGCGGCTACGCGGTCAAGGGCATCTCCATGTGCGACCACGACTCGACGCACATGGACGCGATCTCCCACTTCCACCCCGACCGCCCCGACCTCTCGATCGACGCCTTCCCGATCGAGCACTGCTTCGCCGAGGCGGCGTGGATCGACGTCTCCGACGTGCCGCCGCGCACGCACATCACGTTGGAGCGCGTGCGACGGGCGATGGACGAGGCGGAGATCGACGGCCTGCCGACGGGCGGCGCGCTCCTGTATTACACGGGAGCGCGCTGGGACGAGCCGCTGCGCTTCGTCAGCGAGTACCCGGGGTTGGACGCCGAGGCGTCGCGCTGGATCCTCGACCAGGGCGTCACGAACGTCTTGACCGACGCGGTGTC
This sequence comes from uncultured Solirubrobacteraceae bacterium, assembly GCA_963835525.1. Classification (GTDB taxonomy): domain Bacteria; phylum Actinomycetota; class Thermoleophilia; order Solirubrobacterales; family Solirubrobacteraceae; genus DASSUW01. Next base: position 282,226 of record CAWIFM010000001.1, on the reverse strand, counting down.
CACCGACAACCCAGCCGACATCACGTACCCGAACCACACGGCGCATGCCGAGCGGTTGGTCAACCACACCGAGGTTGTCGCCAACATCGAGCGGATCCCCGTGCACTCGGGGTTCACGGTGATGATCGTGCCGCTGCGACTGGTCGGGGCGACGGGGTCGCCGGTGCGGATCTTCGCCCTCTGGGAGATGTGACTACCAGTCGCCGCCGCCCTCGCCGGCCGAGCCGGCGCGGCGATAGGGCTCCTCCTCGCGGCGGATCAGATCCGGGTTGACGCCTCGGTGGGCCGCCAGGGCCAGCGTCAGCCGGTGCAGCTCGGCGGCGCCGGCCAGCAGTCGCGCGGCGGAGCCGGGCACGCCCTCGGGCGGGAGCAGCGTCAGCACGGGGATGCCGATCGCGCCCACCGCGGAGGCGGCCATCGCGGCGCGGCGCTCGATCCGGTCGACGGCGGGGTCGCTCTCGATCAGCACGACCGCGGTGCCGGCGTCCTCGCCGGCCAGGTGGCCGTGCAGCAGCGACTCGAGCTGCAGAGCGGCCGCCGGCACGCGCGCACCCTCGGCGAGCTTCAGGGCCAGCTCGCGGGCGGTGATGAAGTCGAGGCCGAAGCCGGCGCACACGATGCGGTCGGCGCCGGTGATCGCGGCGGCGGCCGGCGGGCGCTCCAGCGCGACCTCGAGGATCGACTGGGCGCGGTCGGCGTCGATCCCCTCGCCGCCGAGCTCGCGCGCCAGCAGCGCGCCGACGAGGATCGAGGACGTGTAGGCGACGGTGTGGCACCAGGAGTCGTCGTGCACGGGCGTGACGATCACCCGCTGTGCCGGCTCGGAGGCCGAGCCGCCCGGCCGGTTCGTGACGAGCGCGGTCGAGGCTCCGTTGGCGGCGGCGGCCTCGAGCGCGAGCGTCGTCGCGCGCGTGCCGCCGTCGTGCGAGATCCCGATGCAGACGCCGCCGCGCTGCGGCTGCTCGGCCGCGTCGAGCGACTGGCGCGCCACGACCTTCGGCGGCCAGTCGCCACCCAGTGCCTCGTTCACCAGCGCAGCGATCGCCAGCGCGCCGTGCTCGGACGTGCCGCACCCGACGACCGTCACCGGCTCGCCGCTGCGGAACGCCGCGGCGAGGTCGACGATCCCCTCGGGGGGCGTCGACAGCATCTGCCGCGCCAGGCCGGGCTGCGCGGCGACCATCTCCTCGGTGACCCACGGCGGCCCCGAGCGCAGCTCGGGGAACTCGTCCGTGTGCCAGGCCGGCCGCTCAGACACGGTCGAGGCCCGCGCGGAAGCCGTCGGCGATCTGCTCGAGGTGCTCGCGCTCGACGATCAGGGGCGGCGACACGGCCAGCGCGCCGATCAGCGGCCGCAGCAGCACGCCCGCCTCGCGGGCGCCCTGCGGCCACCGTGGCGACGGCGGACGGATCGTGCAGCTGGACGGCGGCCAGCAGGCCGAGCCCCGCTCGCACCTCGGCGACCGCCGGGTGCGAGGCCAGCGGCTCCAGCACCTCGGCCAGGACGCCCTCGAGCTCACGCGCGCGTGGGATGATGTTCTCGCGCTCGTAGATGTCGAGCACCGCGAGCGAGGCGGCGCAGACCGTCGGGTGGCCGGCGTACGTCGCGCCGTGGCGGAGCATCGGCCCGCCCGGCTCGTCGAAGAACGGGGCGGCGACCGAGCCCGAGACCACCACGCCGCCCAGCGGCAGGTAGCCGGAGGTCACGCCCTTGGCGAAGGTGATCAGGTCCGGCCGGACATCCTCCCAGCGCTCGACGCCGAACCACGTGCCGAGCCGGCCGAAGCCGCAGATCACGCTGTCGATCACCAGCAGCACGCCGTGCTCGGCGCACAGGTCCGCCACGCCCTGGATGTAGCCCTCGGGCGGCGGCAGCACGCCGCCGGCGCCGATCACCGGCTCGCAGAAGAAGGCCGCCACGCGGTCGGGACCCACGCGCAGGATCTCGGCCTCGAGGGCCTCGAGCGAGTCCCACTGCACCGCCGAGGTGGCGGAGACCAGCGGGCCCCAGTTGGTCACGTTGGCCTCGATGCCGCCGATGCTCGTGCCGAACCCGTGCGTGCCGTGGTAGCCGTGCGTGCGAGAGATCAGGTGCACGCGCTCGGGCTGCCCGCGCAGGAACCAGTGGCGGCGAGCGATCTTGGCCGCCGTGTCGATCGCGTCGCCGCCGCCCGAGCCGAGGAACACGCGCGCGTCGTCCATCGGGGCCAGGCGGGCGAGCCGCTCGCACAGCGTCGTTGGACGGCTTGTTGCCGAAGTCGCCGAACGTCGAGTAGGCCGGGAGCGTGCGCATCTGCGCGGCGACCGCCTCGGCGATCTCCTCGCGGCTGTGGCCGAGATTGGCGTACCAGAGGCTCGCGGTGGCGTCGAGGTAGCGGTTGCCCTCGGTGTCGTAGACGTGCACGCCCTCGCCGCGCTCGATCACCAGCTCGGCGCGACTCACCGAGCCCATGTCGGCGAAGGGATGCCAGAAGCGGGTCGTTGCTGTGGCGGGGACCATGCCCGCCAAGTTAGCGGAACCCTAGGCTTTGCCCAGACGCTCGAGCTGGTCCTTCTCGCCGGGCGCGACCTTGTGCCCCACGCCGTCGAGCACGTCCTTGCAGCTGATGACGACGGTGTCCTCCACCGCGGTGACCTTGTGCGGCACGCTCGGCGGGGCGTGGAAGCCCTCGCCCGGCCCCAGCTCGGCCTCGGCGCCCTCCATCTCCACATGCAGGCGCCCGGAGAGGATGATCATCACCTGCTCCTGTGGGTGGGCATGCTCCACGGCGCCCTCGTTGGCGTCGAAGCGCAGGCGCCCGACCTCGATCTTCTCGCCGGCGACCAACTCGCCGAACGCGGTCGAGTACTTGGGAGTGACGAACTCCTTGTCGATCTCGTCGAGATGCAGGAAAGGCATGTCAGGTGGCCACCAGGTCGAGGGACTCGAACTTGCGAAGCAGCTCGGCCTTGGCCAGAGCCACCTCGTCGGACGCGGGATCGCGCGGGAACGGCAGGTCGACGGGAATGTCGTCCTGCAGGTGCCCGCCCTTGGCGAAGAGCAGGATGCGGGTGGAGAGCTCCACGGCCTCGCTCACGTCGTGTGTGACGAAGAGGACGGTCTTGCCCGTCTTGTCCCACAGCTCGTGCAGCTCGCGCCGCAGCGTGCGGCTGGTGATGGCGTCGAGGTGGCTGAACGGCTCGTCCATCAGCAGCACGTCGGGCTCGATCGAGAACGCGCGCGCGATGCCGACCCGCTGCTGCATGCCGCCGGAGAGCTGGCCCGGCCACTTCTTCTTCGTGTGGCCGAGCTCGACCATGTCGAGATAGCGCTCGCAGCGCGCGCGGGCCTCCGCGTCGCGCTCGTCCTGGACGAACAGCATGTTGTCCATCACCGACCGCCACGGCAGCAGCCGCGCGGCCTGGAACACGTAGCCGAGGCGCGCGTCGCGGCCGCCCTCGGTGATCTCGACGTTGCCGGAGGTCGGCGTCTCGATCCCGCTGAGGATGTTCAGCAGCGTCGACTTGCCGCATCCCGACGGGCCGACGACGCTCACGAACTCGTGGCCGGACACCTCGAACGAGGCGTCCTCGAGCGCCACCACCGTGGAGTCGTCCGAGACGAACTCCTTGCGCAGGTTCTGGACGCTGATGGTCCCCACCGTCACTCCCCTTCCTTTTGAGCGCCGGGCTGAGGCCGCCAGCGGAATACGTACGCGGACAGCCGGCCGAAGATCAGGCGCTCGACGATGAGCGCGAAGATGACGAAGAACAGCGCGTAGCCGATGATCCCCTGCGCGCGGTGGGCGTCGTACCAGAACTTGATCGTCCAGCCGGCGCCGTTGGTCGAGGCGAACAGCTCCGCCAGCACGAGGCCCTTCCACGCGTTCGCCAGCGCGTAGCGCAGCGCCGCGAAGAAGAACGGCATCAGCGACGGGAAGATCACGTAGCGGATCGAGTCGAACCGGCTGACGCCGTAGGCCCGGCCCATGTCGATGAGGTCCTTGGGCACGTTGCGGACGCCCTCGGCCACGTTGATGGCCACGAACGTCCACGCCGCGAGCACGACGGTGATCAGCGGGGCGATCGAGCCGAAACCGAACCACATGGCGGCGATCAGCGCCCACACCAGCGACGGCATCGCCAGGCCGACGACCACGAAGTCGTGGCCGAACCAGTCCGCCTTCTTCGACAGCCCCATCAGCAGGCCGATCGGGATGCCGATGGCGAACGCGATCGCCAGGCCGAGGCTCGAGCCGGACGAGGCTCGTGCCGAACGCCTGATAGACGGTCTGCGGCGCGAGCGTGTCGCCCTGGATCTCGGCCCACATGAACTCGGCAACCTCGGCCGGTGTGGGGACGAGCAGCGTCGGTAGCAGCGGGATCGAGACCTGCCAGACCACCAGGAAGGTGATGAGGGACAGGAGCCGCGCGAACCACCTCGCCTTCACGATCCGCGTCAGGCGGCCGCTGCGTGCCCGCTTGGCGGCGGGGGTGCGGACTGCGATGGCGCTCACTTGGCCACCTCCGGCCGCCAGCGGTTGGCGCGGTTCATGAGCTGTTGCAGCACGCCGCGCTCGAGGAACAGCGCGAACGCGAAGAACAGCAGCACCCAGGACAGGAAGCCGGCCATGTTGAACGACTGGAACTCCCGCCGCATCATGAAGCCGATGCCCTCGGTGCCCACGATGACCTCGATCAGCGTGGCGATCTTCCAGGACACGCTGAACCCGTAGCGGGCGGCGGTGAAGAAGAACGGGGCGAGGAACGGCAGCAGGATGTGGCGCAGCCCGTGAAACTTGGACACGTTGAACGCGCGCGCCATGTCGTTGAGGTCCTTGGGCGCCGCCTTGACGCCCTCAACGACATTGACGGCCACGTAGGAATACGCCGTCACGACGACGCACACGATCGGGCCGAGCTCGCTGAGGCCGAAGATCATCGCGCAGACGAGCGCGAAGACCAGACCGGGCGTGGTGAGCGTGACCATCACCCAGTCGCCCAGGAACGCCTCCCACCAGCGGCTGACGCCCATCGCGATGCCGATGATCGTTCCGATCGCGAACGCGATCGTGAATCCGATCGCGATGACCGTCAGCGTCGCCGAGAAGTTCGTGACCAGCTGGTCGGAGGTGATGATCCCCCACATCTCCTCCGCGATGACCGCGGGCGGCGGCAGGATGAAGTCCTGCACCAGGTAGGTCGAGGTGAACTGCCAGACGGCGAGGAAGGTGAGGTAGCCGGCGCCGCGCCAGATCCAGCGGGACCGCCGCTCGGCGCGCTTGCGCGCGTCGGCCTGCTGTGCCCCCGTCCGCACGGGCACGGGCGGGGGCGCTGTTGCGATGCTCGACATCCAGCTCTAGATGGTCGGCGGCTCGACCGGCTCGAACGCCGGCACCTTCGTGTTGGCCTCCATGAACTCGGTCTCCTTCATGAGGTCATAGAGCTGCGTCTCGTTCTTGATCCACTCGTCATCGAGGTACACGCTCTCGACGAACCAGTCGTTGTCGGCGATGTAGTCGGTCATCGCCTTCACGTCGGCGTCCTCCTCGACGGCGAAGTGCTGCGGGTACGTCTGGATGATCTTCGCTTGGTTCTCGCGCCAGCCCTTGATGCCCTCCTCCCAGAGGGCGAGGAAGGCGGCGGCCTCCTTCGGGTGGGCGTCGTACCACTTCTTCGTGGCGGTGAAGTTGTTGCCCATGATCCCCGCGTGCTCGCACGAGCAGATCTCGCCGTAGACCTCGTAGGGCAGCTTGCCGTCGTACATGACCTCGAGCTCGCCCTTGCGCATGTACGGGATCGCGGCCTCGGGGATGGCGAGCGCGGCCTCGATATCGCCGCGCACGACGTGCTCGGGCATGACGAAGTGGTCCTCGACGACGAGCTCGAAGTCGCCGCCGCCGACGCGGAAGTCGAGGTCGTGCAGCTTCTTGGCGTACATGCCCCACACGAGCGTCGAGGAGACGGCGCTCGGGACGCCGATCTTGGAGCCCTTGGGGATGTCGGCCAGCGTCGTGTAGTTCTTGCCGGGCGCGGCCAACGGCGTGATGCGGAGGAGGTTGTACTTGCCGAAGGTGACCGTCTCGATGCCGGTCTTCTCCTCCAGCAGGGGGAGCTCGTAGGTGGCGGTGGAGACGATGTCGCCGTGGCCGCCGGCGAAGTACGCGAACTCGTCCCAGGTGGACGACGTCACGATCCGCATGTTGTGCTCTTCCTCGTACTTAACGATGATCCCGTTGTCGTTCATGTAGTCCCACACGGGATCCGGGGCGAAGGCGAAGCGGATTACCGAGCGACCGCCCTCCGCCGCGTCGCCTTCGTCACTTCCACATGCGGCGAGAGCGCCGCCCATCGTCGCCAGTGCAGCACCTGAAGCGGCTGCGCGCAGGAACTCCCGCCGGTTCCTCGGTTCGCTGAACGCTCGGTCAAGTGGTGACCTTGCCATCCTCAACCTTCCTCCTCCTAGGGGGTTCGGCGTGCACGCCATGACGCACACCTGACGAACGGGGCCGAACCTTACAGCAGCACTACCAACTCTGCAAGCAGTCCTTCACGATCCTAGCGTGCCACTGGAAAGTTCTGGAGTGCAATCGGTTGCAGCCTATTTTGCCGGTCAAGGCGCTTGGCTCCGCGCAGTAGACGGGGAGCGCGGCTTGCCCGTGGGTGCCGTAGCGCTGCTAATACTTCCTCAGTGACGTTCAGCCGCACTACGTCCGGAAGGCACGCGACGCTGGTGTCCGTCGCCTACTCGGTCCTCGCCGTGCTGCCGCTCTTCCTGGTCAGCGCGCAGGCGGTGCAGCTCCAGCGCGACCTGGACTTCGGCACGGCGGGGCTCGGCCTGGCGGTGAGCGTCTGCTTCTCCGTCTCGGCGCTGACGGCCACGCCGCTCGGGCACCTCGTCGCGCGCGTGGGCGCGCGTGCGGGTCTGAAGCTCTCGGCTGCCCTGGCGCTGGCGGCGCTGGCGCTGATGACGTTCGTCGCCGACCGCTGGTGGCACGTCGCGCTGGCGCTGGCCTTCTGCGGCATGGCCAACGCGACGGCACAGGTGGCGAGCAACGTGGTGCTGGCCGGCGACGTACCCGAGTCGCGGCAGGGCGTCGCGTTCGGCGCCAAGCAGGCGGCAGTCCCGATCGCGAGCCTGGCGGCAGGGTTGGCGCTGCCGGTGGTGGGCCTGCTGGCCGGCTGGCGCGTCGCGTTCGCCGGCGCGGCCGTGCTCGTGATCGTCGCGCTGGTCGTCCGGCCGCGCGTGTCCGGCGGCCGGGGCCCGCGCGTGGGACGGGCGGGGCGCCCGACGCCGCTGCTGCTGGCCCTCGCCCTCGTTGGGCTCTTCGCCGGCGCGGTGGCGAACGCGATTCCCACCTTCGCGGTCGACTCGGCGGTCGCCGGCGGCTTCGGCGAGGGCGCGGCCGGCCTGCTGCTCGCGTTCGGGAGCCTCGCGGCAGTGGTCGTCCGCGTCGGGGCCGGCTGGGTCGCCGACCGCCGTGGGTCGATCGGCTTCTCCGAGCTGCTGTGGCTGACCGCCGCCGGCTCCGTGGCATTGGTCGGTCTGGCACTGGCGGGCGAGAACCACGCCGTCTACGTCGTCGCCACGCTGGCAGTCTTCGCCACCGGCTGGGGCTGGCCGGGCCTGCTCCACTACGCGACCGTGCGCAGCCACCGCGAGACGTCCGCCGCCGCCTCCGGCTTCGTGCTCTCGGGGATCTACGTCGGCAACGTGGTCGGACCGGCGATCGTCGGCTTCGTCGCCGAGCACCGGTCGTACGCGGACGCGTGGGCGTACGGGGCGGTCGTGCTGGCGCTGGCCGCGGTGGCCACCTGGGTGGCGCGGCGGCAGGCGATGGTGCGGGCGGCGGCGTAGCGCCGGCGAACGTCAACTGCGGCTGGGTAAGGAGGCGAGGGATCCGGCCGCGCCGGTCGCCCGTGTCGACTTTGCCGCGATATGCGCGGCAAAGTCGACACGCACCGCCGGCGTCAGCCGCCGAGCCGCCCGGTGGGCTCGTAGATCGGCGCCACCTGGTTCTTGAAGCTCAGCGCCACCACATCCTCGATCGCCATCACGCCGTGCGGCGCGTTCGAGGGGTTGAAGGTCGCCTCGCCCGGGCCCACGCGGTAGGTCTCGTCCTCGCAGGTGACCTCGAGCTCACCCTCGAGCACGTACATCAGCTGCTCCTCGGGGTGCGTGTGGATGTCCGCGCCCTTGCCCTTGGCGAACGAGATCTTCGTGACCTCCATGTTGTCGGACCGCAGCACGGGCCCGGTGCCCGTCGAGTACGACCCGGAGACGACGTTGTCGGCGTCGCCTTCGAACTTGATGTGCGTCATTTCTCCTCCTGAGTTACACGGCGGCCCGCTCGCGTGCGAGCACGCCCTGGGCGATCGAGACGAAGGTGTCCTCGTCGAGCAGGCCCTTCTGCTCCAGCGAGGTCGCCTTGACCTCCTGGAGGATGGCCAGCATCTCGTCCTCGGACGCCGGCCCGAGGTCGCACTTGTCGAGCCAGATCAGCACGGAGTCGAGGCCGGAGCCCTTGCCGAGCACGATCCGCGGGCCGGTCTGGCCGACCAGCTCGGGCCGGAAGGGGAACGCCTCGGTGATGCGCTCCTTCCCCACGTTCTTGACCCAGCTGGCGATGATGCCCGACTCGACGTCGAAGATCCGGTCGCCGACGATCCCGCGGTTGGACGGGATCGTCACGCGCGCCTTCTCGCGCACGAGCTGCGAGAGCCCGTAGAGCTTCTGCAGGTCGATGCCGGAGTCGACGCCGTAGAGCAGCTCCAGCGACAGCGCGGTGTCCTCCAGGGGTGTGTTGCCGGACCGCTCGCCGATGCCCGACACGGAGACCTGCGCGGTCTCGACGCCCTGGGCGATGGCGGCCAGCGTGTTGGCAACTCCCAAAGAGAAGTCCATGTGGAAGTGGGTCTCCAGCGGCACGTCCATCCGCTCCTGCACCTTGCGCGCCAGGAACGACGCCGCCTGCGGGTTGAGCACGCCGAAGGTGTCGACCAGCGTCAGCGAGTCCATGTGCCCCTCGCGGGCGATGCGCTCGATCATGTCGAGGAACGTCGTGATGTCCGCGCGGGTGGAGTCGATCGGGAAGAACGAGACCCACAGCCCGTTCTCGTGCGCGAACTTCGTGGACTCGACGGTCAGCTCGATCGCGCGCTCGTACTCCCAGCGGTAGGCGTACTCGATGATGTGCTCGCTGGAGGGGACCTCCATCACGATCTCCTTCACGCCGCAGTCCAGCGCGCGCTTGACGTCGTCGACCATGCAGCGCGAGAACGCGAACACGCGTGACGGGAGTCCGGCGGCGGCGATGCGGCGCACCGCCTCGGCGTCCTGCGGCGAGACGGCCGGCAGGCCGGCCTCGATCCGCTGCACGCCGGCCTCGGCGAGCTTCTCGGCGATCGCGACCTTCTCGTCGGCGTTGAGCTCCACGCCCGCCTGCTGCTCGCCGTCGCGCAGCGTGACGTCGTGGAACTCGACCTTCGCGGGCAGCGAGGTTCCCTCGAGCGCCTCGGGCTCGAAGTTCCAGGGGCTGACGAAGTGGTTGTCGCTCTTCCAGGGGGTGTCAGACACGGCTGGTGATCCCTTCCGTCGTGAATCGGTACAGCTCCGCCGGGTTGCGCTCGGTGATCTGCGCGACCGTCTCCTCGTCGACCGCCGCCCGCAGCGCGCCCAGCGGGTCCGGGGTCGCCATGTCGAACGGCAGGTCGGTGCCCAGGACGATGTTCTCGGCGCCGACCTTGCCCACCATGTAGCGCAGCGCGTCGGCGTCGTGGGTGATCGGGTCGAGCAGGATCTGGCCGAGGTAGGACCAAGGGTCCGTGGGGCTGTCGGCCAGCTCGGGCCGCACCGTGCGGGCATGGCGCAGGCGGCCGGCCTGCCAGGGGAAGTAGCCGCCGGCGTGCAGCCCCACCACGCGTAGCTCGGGATGGCGATCGAGCACGCCGGCGCAGATCAGCCGCTCGAGCGCGATCGTCGTCTCGAGCGGGAACCCGATCACGTTCTCGAGGTAGTAGTCCTGCAGGCGCGGGTGCTTGGGCACGTACGCCGGATGGAGCATCACCGGCAGTGCCGAGCCGCGCGGCCGCGGCCCAGAAGACCTCCAGCGACGGATCGTCGAGCGGCGTCTCCGCGGCGCTGGTGCCGATCTCGACGCCGACGGCGCCCGCCGCGACCGCGTCCTCGAGCACCGCGGCGGCGCGCTCCGGGCGCCTGGAGCGGGACGCTCGCCATCCACTTCGAGGCGCTCGGACGCCATCGCGGCGAGGCCCTCGTTGGCGGCCACCGCCATCGCCTCGCCCGCCTCGGCGTCGACGTGGTAGTAGAAGATCGTCGGCGACACCGACACGACCGCCGCGTCGAGCCCCTTGGACTCCAGCTCGGCCAGCTTGGCGCCCGCGTCGACGAACGACGGCGCCAGCTCGAAGTTGACGTGCACGCCGCCGCGCCAGACGCCGTCCTCGACGGTGGCGCCGTAGACGCGATCGCCGGTTGAGCAGCTCGATCGGCCGCCTGCGGGATCGCGTGGTTGTGGACGTCGATTCTCAAAGCATGATCCTTCCGCCGGAGATGTCGAGGGTGGTGCCGGTGAGGTAGCCGGCGGCGGCCTCGGAGGCCAGGAACAGCGTCGCGTGGGCGCACTCCTCGGGCTTGCCGAGCCGGCCGAGCGGCGACTTGGCGGCGATCTCCGCACGGCCCTCTTCGGTGAGGATGCGCATGATCCGGTCGGTCTCGGTCGTCCCCGGGGCGACGCAGTTGACGCGTATGCCGTGGGAGCCGACCTCGCGCGCCACGTGGCGCGTGAGCTGGATGATCGCCGCCTTCGATGCGGCGTAGGACGCGGTCAGCGTGGCGTCGAGGTGCCGGCCGGCGTTCGACGACATCGTCACGATCGTGCCTCGCCCGCGCTCGATCATGCCCGGCAGGAACGACTTGATGGCCAGGAACGTGGCGGTCAGGTTGTTGTCGATCACCGAGTGCCACTCGTCCTCGGAGATGTCCTGCACCGGCGTGTAGGCGCCGAAGCCGCCGGCGAACGGGGCGAGGATGTCGACCGGCCCGAGCTCGGCCTCGACGGTCTCGCGCATGCGCTCGATCTCGCTCCACTGCGTGGCGTCGGCGGAGCATGCCGATGCCGGCCGCACCTCGGCCGCCAGCTCGTCGATCGGGCCCTGCTCGCGCCCGTTGACCGCGACGCGCACGTCGTTGGCCGCCAGCGCCCGCACCGTCGCGGCCCCGATCCCCTTCGAGCCGCCGGTGACCAGCGCCACCTTGCCGGCGCAGGTCCGGGAAGATCGGCGGTCGATGCCCGGCTGCAGCTCGTTGACGGGACAGCGCGGCTCGCCGCCGGTCAGCGCGCGCACGACCTCCTCGACCGCGCGGCGCTGGAGCTCGGCCTGCGCCTCGACCGAGTAGAAGGACATGTGCGGCGTGACGATCGCCCGCGGGTGCGTGCGCAGCGGGTGGTCGTCCGGCAGCGGCTCGGGCTCGGTGACGTCGAGCGCCAGCCGCCGACAGGCGGCCTTCGTCGAGCGCCCGCGTGACCGCGTCCAGGTCGACGAGCCCGCCGCGCGAGGTGTTGACCAGGATCGGCGCGCGCGCTGCATCGCGGCCAGCGTCTCGGTCGCCGATGATGTGGCGCGTCTCGTCGGTGAGCGGGGCGTGCAGGGAGACGGCGTCGGCCTCGACACCGCCTCCTCCACGCTCCGGCGGCGCGATCCCGCTGCTCGTCGGCGTACGGGTCGTAGCCAACGACCTCGTAGCCGAACGCGCGCGCCCGATCGGCCACCCGCCGGCCGATGCGGCCCGACGCCGATCAGCGCGAGCCGCCGGCCGGCAATGCGGTGGACGCTCTCCTGCGGCACCGCCCAGTCGCCCGCCGCACGCCCAGCGCGGCTCCGCACCACGCCGCGGGCCGCCGCCAGCAGCAGCGCCATCGCGTGGTCGGCCACCTCGTCGAGGCAGTAGTCCGGCACGTTGGTGACCTGGATGCCCGTGCGCGGTGGCCGCGTCCACGTCGACGTTGTCGACGCCGATCCCGTAGCGGGCGATGATCCGGCAGCCGCGCAGGCTGCCTCGACGACCTGCTCGTCCGACCTGCGCGAAGCAGACCAGCAGCGCCGGCAGCGCCGGCCACCGCGGCGGCGAGCGCCGTCGGGGTCGGGTGCGAGCTCGAGCTCGCACGCCGATCTCGGCCAGCGCCGCGCGCTCGGCGTCGAGGTCGCCGAAGACGTGGTCGGTGACGAGGACCGTGGTCACGCCAGGCGAGCGCGTCGTCGTCGAACGGGTGCTTGGTGAAGATCACCGGCCCGTCCTTGGTGACGAGCAGGTTCTCCTCCAGGCGGACCGTCTGCTCGAGGCCGGGGTGGCCCGCGAACGTCTCGGCCGCGAAGTACATGCCCTCCTCGAGCTCGACCGGGATAGTCGAGCGAGTAGGCGCGCGAGATCCACATGCCCTCGTAGAGCGAGAGGCCGATCGAGTGCGCGAACTGCTGGAGGGTGACCGTGCCGTACTTGTCGTCGGCGTACGTCCGGCAGCTTCTCGGCCACGTCCGCCGTCGTGTTGCCCGCCTTCATCTGCTCGATGGCGGCGTACATCGACTCGTAGCACTCCTTGTAGAGGTCCTTCTCCTTCGGCGTCCAGCGGCCGCCGACCTTGAAGCAGCGCACGAAGTCGACGAAGTAGCCGCCGGGGCCGACCGCGTTCTGGTCGATGATCACCAGGTCGCCCTCGCGGATCACCTTGTCGGTGTGCCAGCGCCGGTACGGGCTGGTGTTGCCGCCCGAGGCGACGATGATGTCGTAGACGAAGTCGAAGCCCTGCGTGTACAGGTACTCGTTGACCTTCGCCGTGATCTCGCGACTCCTTGACGCCCGGCTTGAGCCACTCGTGCTCGATCTTCCAGAACGACGTGTCGCCGATCGCCGAGGAGATCTTCAGGCACTCGATCTCGTCCGGCGTCTTGACGATGCGGGCGCCCGACATCGCCGGCCACGCGCTGACGATGTTCAGGTCGAGCTTCTTGAACGCCTCGTAGGCGCTCGGGTCGTAGACGTCGAGCCCGATCTTCTCGTTCTCGACGCCGTTCTCCTTGAGCACGTCGAGCACCGAGTTGGCCATCTTGTCGGCCATGAACGACTCGGCCGTCTCCGCCCACTTCCAGGTGATGGCCGGGCGGATGTTGCCGTTCAGCCACGGAGCGTCGATCTTGGCGCACTCGCATGTCCGAGCCGGCGGTCTCGAACAGCACGGGCTCGCCGTCGCGCGGGAGCACGCAGTAGCGGATGTAGATGTTGTTCTTCCAGTTGCCCTGGAAGACGCTCGTGATGTAGCGGACGTTCTCGCCGACGAAGCAGACCAGCGCGCCGAGGTCGTGCTCCTCCATCTTCATGCGCGCGCGTGCGAGACGGTCCTTGCGCAGGCGGTCGAAGTCGACGCGCGCCTGCCAGTCGGTGGCGGTCGTGCTGTAGACGCGGCGGGGATCGTGCTCGTGCGGCTTGCCGAGGAACGAGAGGTCGAGCCCCTTGCCGGTCGGTGTCAGTCCGTTCTCCTGCTGGACGTTCTGATCGAGCACCCTATGGTCTCCTCTGGTTCGTCGGGGGGCCGTGCATCTCCCCATCGGGGAGGATCACCGTGACCGCCCGGGTGGTCTCCTCTGTCGGGTTCAGGTAGCGGTGCGGCGTCGAGGACGGGAAGCAGATGCTGTCTCCCGGCTCGAGCTCGTAGCGCTCGAAGCCGAGGAAGATGACCAGCGTCCCGCTCAGCACCAGCACCATCTCCATGCCGGGGTGGCGGTAGAGCCCCTTGTGCGACTCGGCGCCGGGGCCGTAGACGAGCTCCATGAACTCGAGGTCGTCGAGCGGGGCCGGCGTCAGCCGCTCCCAGCGCACGCCGCCCTCGATGTCGATCGCCGACCGGTGGCCGCGCCGGACGAGATAGCGCTGCTCGCGATCGGGCGAGAGGGCCTCGCCGACGACGCTGAGCCGCTGGGGCTCGGGCGCCGCCTGGGACTGGTCGCCGTCGCGGAAGAAGGCGTCGACGGGCACGCCGAGCGCTTCGGCGAGCGCGAACAACGTCGAGACCGACGGGCGAGACTGCCCGCGCTCGATCTGGCTGATCAGGCTCGGCGAGACGCCGATCTGGCGCGCCAGCGCGGAAACCTTGATCCCGCGCTCCGCCCGGTGGGCGGCGAGCCGCGCCCCGATGCCGACCGAGGGATCGCCCCCTTCGTCGCGTGGAAGCAGCTCGTCGACTTTGATCGCGTCACTGGCCATGGAACCCATCCGGTGTGTTGGCAAAGGCAGGGAGTGACGCTAACGCCGCCGCCTCCCGTGTCTTTCAGCAACACTACACGATTTGGGCGCAATTCACCAGTGTGGTTCCGGCACGCGGGAGTGCTACTTACGAGCGGGTATCGCCGGCGCCCTGCGGCGGCAGCCCGTCGCGCAGGATCGTGGTGACCGCGTGCGCGGTCTCCTCGCCCGGGTTCACGTAGCGGTGCGGGAGCGACGAGGGGAAGGCCATGCTGTCGCCCGGTCCGAGGTCGTAGCTCTCGAAGCCGACGAAGATCTGCAGCCGGCCGCTGAGCACGAGCACCATCTCGTAGCCCGGATGGCGGTACAGCCCGGAGTTCGACTCCGCGCCGGGCTCGTAGATCAGCTCCATGAACTCGACGTCGTCGAGCGGGGCCGGCGTCAGCCGCTCCCAGCGCACGCCGCCCTCGATGTCGATGGCGGCGCGCTCGTGGTGCCGGACGGCGTAGCGGTCTCCGCGCACGCCTTCGCGGGTCTCGACCGCCCGGGGCGCGGACGGCGGCGCAGCCTCGCCGTTGCGGAAGAAGGCGTCGACGGGGACGTCCAAGGCCTCGGCGAGCGCGAACAGCGTCGAGACCGACGGACGAGACTGCCCGCGTTCGATCTGGCTGATGAGGCTGGGCGAGACGCCGATCTGGCGCGCCAGCTGGGAGACCTTCACCCCACGGCGCGTACGGTGCTCGGCCAGCCGCTCGCCGATTGCCCGCGCGGGATCGCGCGGTTCCTCGCCAGGGACCGGTTCGCTGCTCACGTGCCCAGTATCGCTGCTGGGGCCGACAGTGTCACTCCGTGACGAGCGCCTTGCGCAACCTGGCGCCGACGGCGTCGATCGCCTCGCGCGCCGCGGGCGTCACCGCGAGCCAGCGGAAGAACCCGTGGATCGTGCCCGGCCAGCGCACCAGCTCGGCCTGCACGCCGGCCTCGCGCAGCGCCTCCGCGTAGGCCTCGCCCTCGTCGCGCAGGACGTCCTCCTCGGCGGTGAGCACGAAGGCGGGGGCGATACCCGCGAGGTCGTGGGCGCGCAGCGGCGCGGCATCGGGGTCGGTGGGGTCGGCGCCGTCGAGGTAGAGACGCCAGAAGCGCTGCATCGAGGCGGCGCTGAGGCCGTGGCCCTCGTTGAAGTCGACGTACGACGGGGTGTCGAACACCGCGTCGATGACCGGATACACGAGCACCTGGTACCGGATCCGGTCGCGCAGTCTGCGCGCGGCCACCGCCGCGAGGTTGCCGCCCGCGCTGTCGCCGGCCACCGCGAGGCGCGTGCCGTCGCCGCCGAGCTCTTGTGCGTTGTCCGCGAGCCATTCGATGGCGGCCAGCGAGTCATCCACGGCCGCGGGGTAGCGGTGCTCGGGCGCGAGCCGGTAGTCGACGCCGGCCACGATCGCCCCGGAGGCGTTGGCGAGCGCTCGCAGCAACGCGTCGTAGCTATCCAGCGTGCCCATCATCCAGCCGCCGCCGTGCAGGTAGGCGACGACCGGCAGCGGCCCGTCGCCCTCGGGCCGGAAGGTCCGCACGGGAACCTCGCCCGACGCGAAGGTCACGCACCTCGGCGACCGGCTCGCCCTCGCCGCACAGGTTCGCCGCCTCCATGCTGTGCGCGGCGCGCGCATCGTCGACCGGGACCTCGTGCGGCGGCAGGCCCGGCGCCGCGTTCATCTCGTCGAGGACGGCCTGGATCTCGGGGGTGAGCACGCGGGGAGACTAAGGGACGAACGTCAACGGCAGCAGGGTAGGGAGGCGAGGGAGCCGGCCGCGCGGCTGATTCCAGCGAAGCATCCTGGCTAGGGGTCGTATGACGACCACAGGGCAGGACGCTTCACAGGAAAACGGCGCCGCCGGCCTCCCCGCTCCCCTACCCAGCCGAAGTTCGCGCCCTAGAACCCGCGCCGCTCACGCGCGCGGACGACCGACGGATCATGCGGATCGCGGTGGCGCGAGTCCCACACCGCGTGGACGACCCACAGCAGCGCCAGCGCCAACACCACGAGCGTCAACACGATCACCTCGCCCGGCTGGAAGGCGCCCAGCGCCACGAAGAAGGCGAACAGCACGACCACGGCCAGCACGAGGACCCAGAAGGTCTCCGTCAGGGTTGCCAGCATGCGGGAGCGCCGCATGGCGCGATCGTACCTCAACCGAGGCCCAGCAGCTCGCGCGTTTCACCCGCCGTCGCCGGCTCGCGGTCGAGCAGCCGCGCGAGCGTGAGAGCCTTCTCCACCAGCTCGGCGTTCGACTCCGCTCGGCGGTCGCGCGCGACGCGCAGGTTGTCCTCCAGGCCGACCCGGATGTGCCCGCCCATGACCAGCGAGGCGGCCGCGAGCTGGAACTCGGCGGGATAGCCGACGCCGGCCGCCGACCACGTGAACCGGTCGCCGAACAGGCCGGTCGCGGTGCGGTGCATGTGCACGAGCTGATCCAAGGTGGCGGCGTTGGCGCCCAGCACGCCGAGCACGAACTGGACGTGGAGCGGGAAGTCGACCAGCCCGGCCTCGGCGAGGTGGTGCAGGTTGTGCAGGTGCCCGACGTCGTAGCACTCGTACTCGGGCTTCGTGCCCGCCTCGCGGAACAGCTCGCACAGCCGCTCCATCTCGCCGAAGGTGTTGCGGAACACGTAGTCGCGCGTGCCCTCGAGGTACTCGACCTCCCACGGCGCCATCTCCGGCCGCCGGCGGACCTTGAAGATCCCGAAGTTGAACGAGCCGCAGTTGAAGGTGGCCATCTCCGGCCGGCACTCGGTCACCACGCGGGCGCGCTCGTCGATCGTCATGCCCACGCCGCCGCCCGTGGTCGGCTGCACGATCGCGTCGCAGCGCTCGCCGATCCCGGCCAGCACCTCGCGGAACAGGCCGAGGTCGGGGCTCGGCTTCCCGGTCTCCGGGTCGCGGACGTGGATATGGACGATCGCCGCGCCGGCCGCGTGCGCGCCGACCGCGGCGTCGACGATCTGCTCGGGCGTGATCGGGATCGCCGGGCTCTGCGACGGAACGCTCATGCCGCCGGTCACCGCGCAGGAGAGGAAGGCCTTCATGCCGGCCTCAGGCGTTCGGCGGTGAGCGGGAGGCAGCACGCCAACAGGACGACCGAGGCGCCGAACATCGTCCACAGCACGGGCGAGAACGAGCCGGTCGCGTCGCGCAGCGCGCCGAGCCCCACCGGCGACAGCGACGACAGCAGGTAGCCGCCGAGCAGGACGAGCGCGGCGACGGCGCCCGCGTCGGCCGGGTCGCGCGCGACGTCGAGGCACAGCGTGAGGCTGAGCGGGAACACGGCGCCGATCGCGGCCCCGGCGATCGTCGCCCACGCGAACGCGGCTCCGGGCAGCGCGGCCAGCCCGAGCAGGCCCGCGACGGTGACCGCCGACGAGCCCAGCAGCCACAGCCTCCGCGAGCCCGCGCGGTCGGCCAGCCACGGCACGAGCAGGCCGGTGGGAAGCGCGGAGAGCCCGAAGACGGCGGCCAGGGCGCCCGCCGTGGCCGCGCTCCAGCCGCGCTCCTGGAAGGCGTCGGGCATCCACGACACGAAGGCGTAGAAGATCGCCGACTGCAGGCCGAAGACGGCGACGATCCCCCAGACGATGCCGCGCCGGACCGGCAGTCGCGGCGCCCGCTCGGCCGACCGGGCCGTCCAGGTTCCGCGGCTCAGCGCGAGCCAGCCGGCGGCGAGCACCACCGTGGCCACCGAGAACGCGGCGAGCGCGCCGCGCCACCCACCGAACGCGTCGGACAGCGGGACGGCGAGCAACGACGCCAGCGCCGCCCCGACGCTGAGCCCGGTCGTGTAGACGCCGGTCCCGAACGCCGGCCGGTCCGCGAAGCGCGCCTTCACCGCGATCGGCAGCAGCGCGCCCGCCACCGCGATCCCGATCCCGACCGGCAGCGTCAGCGCGAGCACCAGGCCTGCGCCGGGCGCCGCCGCGCGCATCAGGCCGAACGCCGCGACGCCGAACACGCACGCCGCGATCGCCGTCCGCAGGCTCGCCCAGGCGGTCAGCGGCGCCGCGGCGGGGGCGAACACGGCCATGCAGATGACGGGGATCGTGGAGAGCAGCCCGGCGACCGCGTGCGAGACGCCGAGGTCGGCCTCGATCTCCGGCAGCAGCGGCCCGACGCCGACGAGCTGCGGCCGCAGCGCGAGCGACGCCACGAAGAGCGCCGCGAGCAGCGCGAGGCCGGCGCGCACGCGGGCGGGCGCCACTCGATGTTCGCGAAGCGAACTCGCAAGGCCAAGCTTGCTTGGCCCACTCATTCGATCGCCACCGGGTCGACCATCGAGCCGGTGGCCCCGCGGATGGCCAGCGGAAGGGCGACGAAGAGGAACTCGCGCGCGCCCGCACGCGCGAGGCCCTCGAGATCGAGGCCCTTCGAGGATGTAGATCCCGCGCTCCACCAGGAGCAGCGTATGGACCGGCTGCGGGTTCGCCGGAGTGCCCCGGTCGGGCGCGGGCTGGACCTCGAACGTCTCGGTGTCCGAGCCGACGGCCAGCACGCCGCGGTCCGCGAGCAGCCGGGCGGCGGAGATGTCCGGGCCGGCGCCGCGGTGCGCGGCCAGCGCCTCCGGATCGGGCCAGTGGGCGAGGTAGCCGGTGCGCACGAGCGCGACGTCGCCCTCCCCCGCCGCCACGCCGCTCGCGGCCTCGATCGCCTCCAGCTCCTCGGCCGCCACCGGCTCGCCCGCGTCGAGCGACGTCACGCCGCGGTGGCCCGGCACGTCGTAGAGCACGCCGCGCCGCCACAGCGGCGCGATCTCGGTGGCGTCACCGCGCAGCGGCCCGAAGTCGCCGAGGTCGGTGGCCGCGGACCCGCCGTGCCAGCGGTCGTCGATCGTGATGTGGGCATGGGCGTCGATGTGCGCGCCGCTGTGCACGGTGCCCATCACGAGCTCGCTCATGAAGCCCAGGCAGGCGTCGTTGGGCGGCCCCCAGGGCTGGTCGCCGGCCGCGCGGATGCCCTGCGGCGTCCGGTAGGAGACGACCTCGAAGGCCGGGTGGCCGGGCCACAGCGGCATGCGCGGGAAGCGGTCGCGCGCGAGCCGGTGCATGCGCCCCGTGCGCACCAGCGCCAACGCCGAGCGCACCTCGGCCGGGTCGTTGGCGGCGCGCAGGCGCGACAGCGCGGGCGTGAGCAGCGCTTCGGCGATCCTGCGCGCCCGCGGCAGGCCAGGGTTGATGCGCTCGACGCTGTGGCGCAGCTTGCCCTCGGCGCGCTCGCGCGGGGCGCGGCCCTCCTCGACCCAGGCGAGCACGGCGGGGACCATCGTCTCCAGGAACGACAGCGAGTCGGCCGCCTGCACGAGGTCGGCCTCCGGCCAGCCGCCGTCCTCGTGCACGTGCACGAGCCCGGCCGCCACGCGCACGAGGTCCTCGCCCGCGCCGCGCTCGCGCAGGCCGGCGGCGACCATCTCGGCGCAGCGGTCCTGGTGCCAGCGGTTGTACTCGGGCGAGTCCCAGGAGACCGCGCTGTCCCAGCCCGCGGACGGATCCGGGTAGGCGCGCTCGACGTCGTGCGTGGCGGCGGCGATCCGCGCCGGCTCGGACGCGTGGGGGTCGAGCTCGAGCAGCCAGTGCAGCGTGCGCTCGAGGTGGAGCGCGTGGGGATGGACCTCGTCCATCCACGCCCGACACTGCTCGAGCAGGTCGCTCACTGGACGGTCACCGGCCTCGCCTGCAGCACGTAGATCTCGCCGCCCTCGATCGCGAACTCGATGTCCTGCGGGACGCCGAGCCGCTGCTCGAGGTCGTCGCCGATGCGCGCCAGCGCGCGCAGCTGGTCCTCGTCGAGCTTCTGCACGCCGCCCTCCGCCCCCAGCTCGCGCTTCTCGACGCCGCCGGCCTCGGCGGGCACGATGGCGAACGGCTGGCGCGCCACCTGGGCGCGCTTCAGCGTGCCGTCGCGCTTGACCGCGTAGTGGTCGGGCGTGACCTCGCCCGACACGGCGGCCTCGCCGAGCCCGAGCACGGCCTCGACGACCATCCGGTCGTGGCGGTGGTGGACCGGGTCGCAGGTGAACAGCACGCCGGCCACGTCCGCGTTCACCATCCGCTGCACCACGACGGCCATGTCGAGGTCCTCGAGCGAGCCCTTGCGCTGCCGGTAGAACAGCGCGCGCTCGGAGAAGAAGGAGGCCCAGCAGTCGCGCACGCGCACGAGCACGTCGTCTACGCCGCGCACGTACAGATAGGTCTCCTGCTGGCCGGCGTAGGAGGCCGCCTCGCCGTCCTCGGCGCAGGCGCTCGAGCGCACGGCGACCGGCGGGTCGTCGCCGAGCGCGCCGTACGCCTCGGCGATCTCGGCGGGAGGCTCGGCGGCGCCGACGATCGCCTGCGCGCGCTCGTGGTCCGGGAGCGCGGCCCGCAGCTCCGCGCCGCCGTCGCCCAGCGCGGCGACCAGCCACTCGGACTCGACGACGAAGCCGGGCGGCACCGGCAGCCCGTACGAGGTCATGCGGGCGAGCGAGGCGCCCTTGCCGCCGGCCCGGGCGACCTCCGTGCAGGCGTCGTCGTCGAAGCGCAGCATCACTCGTCGATGATCGCCACGGCGCGGACGGGGGCGGCCGTGGTTCCCACCCACTTGACCGGCAGCACGCACAGCTGGAACCCGTGCGGGCGGCCGATCTGGTCGAGGTTCATCAGGTTCTCCAGGTGCCAGTACTCCTCGTCCCACATCACGCGGTGGGCCTCCCAGAACTTGCGCTTCTCGAACATCGCCCACACCGGCGGATCGAAGGTGATGGCGTCGCAGCCCATCAGCCGCACGCCGCGCTCGATCAGCCAGCGCGTCGCCTCGCCGCTCATGCCGGGATGGTCGGTCCGGTAGCGCTCCTCGTGGTTGTAGGCGCCGGCGCCGGTGTGGATGAGCACGATGTCGCGCTCCTTGACCGTGTAGTCGATCCTGGCCAGGGCGGCCTCGATGTCCTCGACGCTGATGATGTCGCCCGGCGCCCGGTCGGTGAAGTCGAGCAGCACACCGTCGGAGATGCAGTACTCGAGCGGGATCGTGTCCGGCCCGCCCGCTGTGGGCACGATGTGCTTGCGCGCGTCGAGGTGCGTGCCGACGTGGTCGTTGATCACGATCAGGTAGCTGGCGGTCAGCGAGTCGACGCCGTACTCCGCCGCGCCGATCCGCTCGGCGAACTCGGTGTGGCTCTCGTACACGCACAACGCCGGCGGCGGCACGCGCGGGAACGTGACCATGTCGTTGTGGACGGGCATCGAGAGGTCGACGATGCGTCTCACACGGGCTCCTTCAGTAGTTCGGCGGCGTCCATCAGGTGTCGGTGCATGGCGTCGGCGGCGGCGTCCGGATCGCGGGCGCGCAGCGCGTCGAGGATCGGGATATGGCGCTCGGAGAGCGCGAGCAGGTCGAGGCCCGACTGCGAGACCGTGAGAAAGGTGCGCGAGAACGGCTCCAGCAGCGCCCACTGGCGCTCGAGCGTCACGTTGCGGGCGGCGCGCACGATCGTCGCGTGGAAGGACGCGTTGGCCTGCGACTGGCCGTGGGCGTCGCCGCGCCGGGCGGCTTCGCGCATCGTCTCCAGCAGCTCGGCCAGCCGCAGCAGCTCCTGCTCGCTGATCCGCTCGGCCGCGAGCCGGGCGGCCAGCGCCTCGAGCGCCGCGCGCACCGGGAACGCCTCGAGCAGCTCGTCGGCGCTGAAGGCGCGCACCGAGCAGCCGCGGAACGGCTCGTGCACGATGCAGCCGAGCTGCTCGAGGTCGCGCAGCGCCTCGCGCACGGGCGCCTGCGAGACGCCCAGCTCCTGCGCGATCCGCGTCTCCACCAGCCGCGAGCCGGGCGGGTACTCGCCCGACACGATCCGCTGGAGGATCACGTCCTTGACCCGCTCGCGATGCATCACAGCGTCTCGTAGAACTCCCGCTCGCGCGCCTCGAGGATCTCCGGGATCGCCTCTTCCTTCACGAGCCGCGTGAAGTGCTCGGACGCCATGTGCGCCTCGTAGCCGGCGAGGTCCTCGTACTGCTCATAGAGGAAGAACAGGCGCGGGTTCTCGGGGTCCCGGTGCGCCTGGTAGAAGCGGTTGCCCGGCTCGGCACGCGACGGCTCGGTCATCTCTTCACAGATCTCCGCGAGGCGGTCCTCCGTCCCCTCCTTGGCGGTCCACTTGGCGCACACGACGTAGGCCATTCAGGCTCCTCCCTTTTCACCGATGCGGTTGCGCAGCACGCCGATGCCCTCGATGTCGAGCTCGACGATGTCTCCGGGTTGCAGCCAGCGGTCGAGCTCGAGGCCCGAGCCGCCGGGCGCCGTGCCCGAGCCGAAGACCTCGCCCGGGTACAGCGTCTGGGCTTGCGAGGCGTAGGCGATCATGTCGGCGAAGCTGTGGTGCATCTCGGCCGAGCTGGACTCGCCCCACGTGTCGCCGTTCACGCGCACGCGCATGGCGAGATTGCCGGCGTCGAGCTCGTCGGCGGTGACGATGCAGGGCCCGAGCACGTTGGAGCCGTCCCAGTCCTTGGCCTTCGACGGGCCCATCCCGACCGGCAGCTCGCGCGTCTGCACGTCGCGCGCCGAGACGTCGTTCCAGATCGTGTAGCCGAAGATGCAGTCGGCGGCGTCCTCGGGCTTCACGTCCTTGACGCGCTTGCCGATGATCGCCGCCAGCTCGAGCTCGTGGTCGAGCTTGTCGGTGTACGAGGGCCACGGGATCTCCTCGTCGGGCCCGATCACCGTGTCCGGCATGCCCCGGTAGAACGCGGGCGTGTCGTACCACTCGTCGGGGATCGGGCGGCCGAGCCGCGAGAGGGCGGCGTGCAGGTGGCCCTCGAAGGCGAGGAAGTCGCGCATCGAGCGCGGCCGCAGCGGCGCCAGCAGCCGAGCGCCCTCCACGGGCACCGTGGTGCTCTCCGGCGCGCCCGCCTCGATGTACTCGACCATGTCGCCGCCGAACGCGAGGTCGACCACCGTGTCTGCACCAGCCAAGGCGCCGACCCGCGGGCCCGCGCCGGCGTCGTAGGTCACGAGACGCACTGCCGCACCGCCTCCTCGATCTTGACGTAACAGCCGCAGCGGCACAGGTTGCCGCCCAGGGCCTCTCCGATGTCGTCTCCCGGCGCCATCGCCTTGGCGGTGAGCACGAACCCCGGCGTGCACCAGCCGCACTGGAAGGCGTGGGCGTCGTTGAAGGCGCGCAGCACGGGATCGGCCTCGTCGAGCCCTTCGACGGTGGTGATCTCGCGCCCGGCGACGGTGGCCGCCAGCGTGAGGCAGCCCGTGACCGGCTCGCCGTCGAGCAGCACCGTGCAGGCGCCGCAGACCCCGATCGCGCACGTCTCGCGCAGGTCGAGCGCCTCGGAGAGCATCTCGTCGCTGCGGGCGTCGAGCGTGGCGGGGCGGCCGTTGAGCGTGAGCTCGATCCTCACAGCGCCTCCAGCACGCGCTCCGGCGTCATCGGGAGCTGCGTGACGTGCGCGCCGAGCGAGGCCAGCGCGTTGCCGATCGCGGCGGGCACGGGGGGCAGCGCCGTCTCGCCGAGCCCGTGCACCTCGGCGCCGTCGCGCTCGAGCAGCTCGTGGGTGAGCCGCGGCACGTCGCGGGCGGCGGGGAGGTTGTACTCCGACAGGTTCGCGTTGGTGACCTGGCCGTCGGAGAACTCGACCGCCTCGAAGAGCGCGGTGCCGAGGCCCATCAGCATCGAGCCCTCGTTCTGCAGCTCGGCGCCCGGGCGGTTGACCACGCGGCCGGCGTAGACGGCGGCGTGCAGGTGCTCGACCGTGATGCGCCCGGTCTCCTCGTCGATGCTGACCGACGCCGCCGCGGCGCCCTGATGCCAGTGCGTCGAGGCGACGCCCTGGCCCGTGTCGGGGTCGAGGCCGCCCTCGTTGCGGACCTCGCCGTAGCCACGCTCGTCCTTGACGGCCTCGGCCAGCGCGCGCCCCATCATGTGCGTCGAGCGGCTCGACGTGGTGCGGGTATCGAACGGCGAGGTGTCGGTGTCCGGCTCGGGGACCTCTATCTGCCCGGGCTCGCACCCGAGCATCTGGGCCGCCATCAGGCGGATCGACTGCCGCACGTCCTGGCCCATCTCGGTCGACGCGCAGCGCACGACGTAGCCGACCGGCGTGCGCTCGACCGAGATCGCGGCGCGGCTGGGCGTCTGCATGCCCTTCAGCAGGACGCACAGGCCCTTGCCGCGCGGGTCGGCCTCGTAGCCGACGGCGTCGGCGGCGGCCTGCAGGCACTCCTCGAAGTGCACGTCGTGCATGACCTCGCCGGTGGCGAACGTGTCGCCGTCGCGCAGCAGGTTCATGCGCCGCAGCTCGAGCGGGCTCAGGTCGAGCTCGCGCGCCAGCAGGTCCATGGTGCGCTCGGACGCCCACACCGACTGCGTGGCGCCGTAGCCGCGGAAGGCGCCGTTGGGCGGCAGGTTCGTGTAGATCGCCATGGAGTCCACGCGCACGTGCGGGATCCGGTACGGCCCGACGCCGGCGTAGCCCATCTTGGTCGCCACGCCCGGGCCGCAGTCGGCGTAGGCGCCGGTGTCGGCCCAGCAGTCGACCTCCTTGGCGGTCAGCGTGCCGTCGCGGCGGGCGCCGATCCGCACTCTGACCACCGCCGGGTGGCGGTTGAGCGTGACGAACTCCTCGCCGCGGTCGAGCACCGCCTTCACGGGCCGGCCGGCCTTGCGGGCGAGGGCGGCGACGAGCGCCTCGAGCCGCACGAAGGTCTTGGCGCCGAACGAGCCGCCCATCGGCGGGGCGATGACGCGGATCGCGGTTTCGGGGATGCCGAAGCAGCCGGCGAGGTCGCTGCGAAGGTTGAAGGGTGTCTGGGTGCCGCTCCACAGCGTGAGGCGGCCGCTCTCCCATTCGGCTACGGCGGCGTGCGGCTCCATCGGGGCGTGGGCGGCGCCGGCCACCCGGTAGGTCTCCTCCACCGCCACGTCGGCGTCCTCGAACCCGCGTGCGACGTCGCCGTGCCGGATGCGGAAGCGATGGCAGACGTTGGTCCCCTCGATCGGGCGCACCTCGATCGAGGAGGCCTCGCCCGCCGAGACGGACAGCTCGTGGATCGGCGGGGCGTCGAGCGCCTCGAGCGCGTCGAAGACGGCGGGCAGCTCCTCGTACTCCACCTCGACCGCCTGCGCGGCGGCGCGGGCCTCGGCGCGGGTGGGCGCCGCCACGGCGGCCACCACGTCGCCGATGTGGCGCGCGACGTCGGCCAGCACCCGCTGGTCCTTGACCTGGCAGCCATAGGGACTCAGGTCCGCGACGTCGTCCGGCGTGAGCACGACGACGTCGTCCGGGCCCTTGACCGACAGCACTCGCGCGTGCGGGTACGGGGAGCGCACGAACGCGGCGTGCAGCATGCTGGGCCGCTCGGAATGGCACGAGTAGCGCTGGGCGCCGGTCACGCGCGGGTCCACGCGACCTCCTCCACCGCACGCCGCACCTCGGCGGCGATCACGCGCCGGCGGTACTCGGCCGACCCGCGGGCGTCGCTCAGCGGCTCGATCCGCTCCGCGTAGGCCGCCGCCACCTCGGCGGGGTCGCCGTCGCACAGGTCGGGGAAGTCCTGCGGCGTCCCCGCCACCGCGCCCACCACCACGCGCAGCCGGTCGCCGCGCGCCGCCGCCACCGCCACGCACGGCCGGTCCTCGGCCGAGCGCGAGCGGAACTTGCGGTACGTCGCCGGCCCCGCCGGCGCCGGGACGTGCACCTCGACCAGCAGCTCGTCGGGCTCGATGCTCGTCCGGTAGAAGCCGAGGATCAGCTCCCCCACCGTCAGCGCGCGCTCGCCGCGCGGCGAGCGCAGCACCACCTTCGCGTCGAGTGCGGCGAGCATGGCCGGCGGGTCCGAGGCGTAGTCGGCGTCGGCCAGCACGCCGCCGACCGTCGCCACATTGCGTACGCGCGGGCTGGCGACCAGCGAGAAGGCGCGCGCCAGCGCGGGCCAGCCCTCCTGGACCGCCGGGGAGCGCTCGACCGCGCGGTGGGTGACCATCGCGCCCAGCCGCAGCTCGTCGTCCACCACCTCGATCCCGCGCAGCTCCTCCACCCCGCCGAGCGAGAGCAGCGCGTTCGGCACCAGGAAGCCCTGGTTCATGAGGATCCCGACGAACGTTCCGCCCGCCAGCACCGTCGCGTCACCGTGCTCGGCGCGCAGCGCCAACGCCTCCTCCAGCGAGGCCGGGGCCATCCATGCCGGCTCCCTCACGTCAGGATCTCGACCACCCCGGACGAGCCGTTCACCCGGATCCGATCGCCCGTCTTGATCCGCTCGCCCGCGTTGGTGGTGCCCACCACGGCCGGGATCCCGAACTCGCGCGCCACCACCGCCGGGTGCGAGACCGCGCCGCCCGCCTCGGTGACCAGCCCGATGATCTTCGTGAACAGCACGACCCACGCCGGGTTGGTCATCCGGCACACGAGGATCTCGCCGTCGCGCACCTGGTCGAACTCGTCGAGCGAGGCGACGAAGCGCGCCGGACCCTCGACCACGCCCGGCGAGGCGGCCAGGCCGCGCACCTCGCCGCTGGTCGCCGGCTCACCGGCATGGAACTTCTCCGGGAAGCCCCAGAGCGCGTTGTAGGGGAACTCCAGCGCGGTCTTGGTCGCGGTTCCGACCCACGACGGCGGCCGCCGCTCGGCCGCCTCCTCGCGCGCGTCGCGGCGGTCGGAGACCAGCTCCTTGGCGTCGAGCGCGTCCTGGTCGGCCATCAGCAGCCGCAGCTCGTTGTAGCGGAGGTACATCACGTCCTCGGCGTCCTCGAGCACGCCCCCGTCGGCCAGCTTGCGGCCGATCGCGATCAGCGCCAGCCGCAGCCGCGCGTTCGTCCCCTGGTCCACGTAGAAGTGGTGGTCCGGGGTCAGCGGGTTCATGTTCAGCGACAGGTCGAGCGCCTGCTGCAGCTTCTCGCGCCCCTCGCCCTCGACGCCCTCCATAACCTCGCGCTTGGCCGCCTCGAGGTCGTCGCGGACCGACGCGATGTTCGACGGGTAGTCGTAGTCGGAGTGCAGGTAGCCGGTGATCGCGCCGACGATCGGCGCCGGGTCCTCGCGCCAGGTCCTGAAGGCGAACTCGTGCGACCAGATCGCCTTGTTGCCGAAGGTCTCCTGGTGCGCCTCGATGCGCTCGGAGATCAGGCGCCGCCCGCGCTCGGAGCGCGTGAGCGCGTCCAGCACGTCGGTCGCCGTCTCAGCCTCGAACGCGGCCTTGAGCTCTTCGTCGCCCTTGACCTCCTCCTTGATCTTCCAGAGGTCCTCGATCGAGTCCCAGTTGCGGTCCTCGAGGCTCGACTGCAGCCGCCCCATCAGCCCCGGGTCCTCGCCTCCGCGCACCTCGGCGATCACCGCGTTGAGGTTCGTGGTGGACGCGAACTGGGCGAAGTTGAGCATCCAGTGGATCTTCCAGTGGCGGTCGTGGACGTCGATCGCGTCCTCCAGGTAGACCGCCATCTCGCGCATCGAAGCCGCCTCGTAGTCGATGCCGTCGAGGTACGCGAAGTTACGCTCGATCTCGGGCCGCAGCCGGTCGCGCCACCAGGCCAGGAAGTTGCCGGCGTACTCGGGCAGCACCCAGCCGAGGTAGGCGCCGATCTTCGCGGCGTGGTCGGCCTCGCGCGGCACGCGCGGGACGTAGCGGGCCTGGTACTCGGTCGCCTCCGAGTGCAGGCCGGGGTCGCACGGGACGGCCGCCGTGTAGACGTAGCCGTTGATCTCCTTGGCGATCCAGTCGCACGCGAACGGCGTGCCGAAGCGGCGGAACATGTGGTCGCACGTGAGCCACCAGCCGCCGATGTCGAAGAACATCGGCGAAACGGGGTTCGGGATGTGGAGGTCGTCGAAGATCCAGAAGAGCTCCTTCTCGCCCTCCTGCCAGTCGATCGGGAACTCGTCCGACCCGTGGAACGTGCCCAGGACCTCCTCGACCACGGCCATGCTCTCCTCCTCGCCTCGGCTCCGCGCCGGACCATAGATAATCGATGATCCTGCCGCAAGCTAGCGTGGCAGGACGCGACGCAACCTGAGCTTCGCCTGCTCCAGCCGCTCGCCGTCGATGGCGAGCCCGGGATCGAGCAACTGCTGGAACAGGAGCCCGACGAACATCGAGTGGACGAGACCGGCGGCGTCGTTGCCCGCTGCGTCGTCGCCGAGGCCGAGCACGACGGCGACGTGAGGCCGTGTGCGGCGGAAGCCCTCGGCGAGCAGCTCGGCGACGCGGGGATCGTGCTGGGCCTTGGCCATGGCGCTGAGGAAGTTCCTCGCGAGGCCGAGGTGCCGGCGCCGCGTCGCCTCGACCACCTCGGACGCGCGGGTGTAGCGCACAACCGGGTCTTCCGCGCCGACCGTGGCCAGTGCGCTCTCGATCTCGGCGAGCCAGCGGTCGAGCCCTTCGATGACCGCCTCGGTGACGAGGTCGTCCTTCGATCCGAAGTGGTACGCGATGGACGCGAGGTTCGCCCGCGATTCCGCTGCGATGGCCCGCGCCGTGATGCGCTCGGGTGGCAGGCGCTCGAGGCACCGCAGCGTGCCCTCGACGAGCTGCGCTCGATTGCTGCGTTGCGGGCTCACGCGTTCAATCTATACATATGTTTAGATTCCTGTCATGATCGTCTCCATCCTGCTCGCCGTGCTGCTCGCCTTCACGGCACTCCGCAAGCTGTCACACCGCCCGGAGGTGGTCGAGACCTACACGCGGGTCGGGGTGCCCGAGGACAGGCTCGACCGGCTCGCCTGGATCCTCCTCGCGGGAGCATCGGGCCTGATCGCCGGGCTGTTCTGGCCGCCGATCGGCGTGGCCGCCGGCATCGGGCTCGTCGTCTACTTCCTGCTCGCGATCGCCGCCCATATCCGGGCGAACGACGCCAGGAACCTCGTGGCGCCGGTGGTGATGGAGCTGCTCGCGGTCGCGTCGCTCATTCTGTGAGCCCACTCGTTGGCGGTCGCCACGGCTCCGGCTGGCGAAGGTGGCCGGGCGTGAGCCCGGAGGGCGTCCGCTCTCCCGCAGCCCAGACGGCGAGCCGCAGCTCCTCGAGCACGGTGGCGACATCGTCGGCGGCCAGCGTGACCGCGGCCGCGCCGAGCGCCAGGCACTTCGCCGCGTCGATCGCGCCGGCGACCTCGGCCAGCACAGGCAGGTCCGGCGCGCCGAGCACCGCCTCGGCCACGGCGTCGGCGGTGGGCACGCCCCACCCGGGGCGCGCAGGCCCGCCGACGTCGATCGCCGCCACCCCGGCCGCGCGCAGCTCGCGCGCGTCGGCGGCGTCGATGCCGTAGCCGGCGCCCCGGGCCACCACGGGCAACGGCGCGAGCCGCTGCACGAGGCCGGCGATCGCCTCGCCGGCGCCGCGCATGCGGGGATCGTCCATCCCGTTCAGGTGCAGCACGAGCCCGTCCGCCTCGAGCGCGGCGACCAGGCGCTCGGGCCCGTCGCCGCGCAGGTCGGTGACGTCGCACGACGCAAGCCACAGCCGCGGCCGGTCGGGCGCGAGCTCGTTCGCGATGAGCCCGAGCCCGTGCTCGGTCGCCGTCCGCGCGCAGTCGCCCACCAGCACGACGGGCGCGGCGAGCTCGGCCCCGAGCAGCCGCGTCCGCAGCGACACCTCGGAGAGGTCGAGGCCGGGCAGAGCGCGGTGGGCGAGACGGAACCGCTCGAGTCCCGTCTCGCCCACGCGCTCGATGGCGAGGATGGCGCCTATCGGATCGTCACCTTGCGCTCGAGCGTCCCCCGCCCCTTGACGGACACGCTGAGCGTCATCCGCAGCGTCCTCGCCTTCGCCCTCACCAACCGCCGTGCCGTCGCGCGGGACGGCTTGAGCCGCAGCGAGAGCTCCCTGCCGGTCGTGCAGCTCAGGCGCCGGACCGCCACCGTGCGGGTCCCGAGCCTCAGCCGCTTGGCCGCCTTCGACGTGACCCTCAGGGTCGCCCGCCCGCTGCCCGTGCTCTCGCACGACAGCGTCACCTTCAGGCCGCGGGCGCGGAACGCCCGCACGGAGGCCGGCACGGCGAGCTCGGATTGCGCGCCGCGCACCCCGCCCTGCACCGCCGGCCCGACCGTCACCTGCACCGTGGCCGTCCCGGTCGACGCCCTGGGCGTCCCTCACCGTGACCTTCGCGGTGTAGGGGCCTGGCGTGAGATACCGATGGGTGACGCTGCGGCCGGCGCCGCCGGCCCCGTCGCCGAAGTCCCACGTGTACATCAGGGGGCCGCCCTCGGGATCGCGACCCGACGCGGTGAACCGCACGTCGAGCGGAGCGCTGCCGCTGATCGGGTCGGCCGCGATCTGGACCGTCGGGGCCTGGTTGGCCGGCGGGTTGCCGACCGTGATCGACACCGTCGCGCTGTCGGACAGCGTGCCGTCGCTGACCGTCAGCTTCGCCGTGTAGGTGCCGCCCTGGCGGTAGACGTGGCGGACCGAGCCCTCCTGGGACGACGTGTCGCCGTCGCCGAACTCCCACAGGTACGTGAGCTCGTCGTCGTCGGGATCGGTCGCCTCGGAGCTGAACAGCACGTCGAGCGGGGCGTTGCCCGAGGCGGGCGCCGCCGCGATCTCGACGCTCGGGGCTGCGTTGCCCGGCGGGTCGGTGACCGTGATGGCCACCGTGTCGGTGCCGGTCTTGCCGGCCTCGTCGGTCACCGTCACGGTTGCCGTGTACGGGCCCGGCGTCATGTACGTGTGAGTCGGGTTCTGGTCCAGCGACGTGCCGTTGCCGTCACCGAAGTCCCAGTGGTAGGAGACGACGTCGTCGCTGCCGTCCGCCGAGAACTTCACCGCCAGCGGAGCCGGGCCGGACTGCTTGTCGGCCGAGGCTTCCACCGTCGGCGCCGCGCCCCCGGGCTCGGTCACCGTCACCGTCAGCTCGTCGGTGGCCGTGGACCCTTCGTCGTCGGTCGCCGTGACCGTCACCGTGTGCTCGCCGGGCGTCGTGAACGTCCAGTCGAACGACGAGCCGATCACGGTGCCGCCCCCGATCGACCAGCGGTAGCGCAGCGGCGCTCCGCCGTCGGGATCGAGGCCGTCGACCGAGAAGTGGACGTCGAGCGGGGCCGAGCCGGACGTCGGATCCGCGAACGCCTCGATGACCGGGGCGCCGGTGCTCTGGATCGTGTACGTGCCGGACCCGACCGTGCCCACGTTGCCTGCGACGTCCGTCGCGCGGTGCTCGAGGGTGTGCGTCCCGCTGCTGATCGTCACCGCGGCGGAATCGATCCAGTCGCCGCCGTCGAGCCGGTACTCGAGCTTGTCGAGCCCGGATCCGGAGTCGGCGCCGGCCAGCGTCACCTGCGTCGGCTCGGCGAACGTGCCGCCCGGAGGCGTCGCCGTCGAGGTCGGGGCCGTCTTGTCGATCCTGACCGTGACGGTCTTGTCGGCCTCGACGTTGCCCTCGGCGTCGGTCGAGCGGTACGTGACGACAGTCGTGCCCTCGTCGCTCAGCGTGACCGGGCCCGTGTAGGCCTGGAAGGCCCCGCTGCCCAGCTTGTACTGGGTCGTGGCGCCGGCCTCCGTAGCCAGCGTCAGCGTGACGTCGCCCGTGTTCCAGCCCGCCGCGTTCGCGGCCGGCGCCAGCGTATGGGTCGTGGTCGGCGCCGTTGTGTCCGGCAGCCCCGCCTGGATGCGGAAGAAGTCGAACACCGCGTTCTCGCGCGTCGTCACCGTCTGGTTGCCGTCGTTGGCGTAGACGCCGATCTTCGGGTTCGGCACGCTCGCGAGCGTCGCGGGCTCGCCGTACGGCGTCCACGCTCCACCCGCGAACCGGTAGTAGGAACGTAGCGTCGTGCCGTCGGAGGTGATTCGCATGTCGACCGTCGTCGGCTGCGTCGAGATGTTCACGAAGCCGCCGAAGCCGGCCGCGACGTTGTTCGCCTCGCGCAGGAACTCCAGCCCGCGACCGCCGGCGTAGACGTAGTCGGCCTTGACGTAGTTGGCGTCGTCGCCGTAGATCGAGCAGGCCGGCCTGCTCGTAGTTCTCGTTCGGGTTGAACGTGAGCCGCGTGGTCATCGTCCACGGGCCGGACGGGGCCGGCTGGAGGAGGATGTTCGGGTTGTCGTTCGGCGCGTTGGCGAAGAAGTCGCCGTGCGCCGCCGGCAGCGACAGGTTCCCCCCGCCGACCGTGTAGCCGGTCGGCTGGTGCCGGACGTTCTGCGACCAGCGGCAGAGGTTCAGCGACGTGCCCTCGAACTCGTCGCTCGGGTCCTGCGGCGCGTCGAGCGTGAAGTAGTCGAAGCGCGCCGTGTTGGCCTGCGTGCCGGCGGCCGTGGAGGCCGTGGCGTACATGCCGACCTTCGGGTTGGTGAGCCCGTTGAGGTTGGTCGGGTTGCCGGTGTTGGTCCAGGTCTGGCCGTCCGGCGAGCGCTGGGCCCGGATCGTCGTGCCGTCGCTCGTGAAGCGCACGTAGAACGTGCTGGGGAACGAGGCGTCGACGGTCGCCGAGCCGAGGCCCGACGCGGTGTTGTTGAGCTCCTTGAACGCCTCGAACGCGCGGCCGTTGGCCCACACCATGCCGCTCTTGATCCAGTTGGCGTCGTCCTGGTAGATGACCAGGCCGGCGTTCTGGAAGTTGACCGTCGGGTTCCAGGTCACGCGCGCGGTCGCCGTCCACGGCCCGGAGTCGGGCAGGTCCTGGAGGACGATGTTTCGCTGCCCGGTCGCCCCGCCGTGGATGTCCTCTCCGGGCTGGGCGTTGAGGTTCAGCGTGCCGCCGTTGACCGAGAGGAAGTTGTCGTCACGGCGCACCACGCTCCAGCGCCCCGTGTCGAGCGTCGTCCCGTCGAACTCGTCATTGCCCGGGCAGGACGCGAGCGGCGGGTACGCCTCGATGTCGATCTCCACGCTCCGCGAGCGCTCGCCGTCGCTGACCGTGAACTTCGCCGTGTACTCGCCCGGCTGCGCGTAGGTGTGGGTCGCGTTCGCCGTCGTGGCGTCGGTCGTGCCGTCGTTCGTGAAGTCCCACGCGTAGCTGAGCGTGTCGCCGTCGGCGTCCGCCCCCGTGCCCGTGAAGCTCACGGCCAGCGGGGCCGGGCCGGCCACCTTGTCGGCGGTCGCCGACGCGGTCGGCGACGAGTTCGACGCTACGCCCTTGCCGATGAAGGTGAACTCGTCGAGGTCGAACAGGTCCGTCGGGTTCGTGGCGCTCATCGCCCGGAACGTGAAGTACAGCCTGCCGGTCGTGCCCTCGGGGTCGATCGGGATCGTGACGTTCTGGAAGTCGGTCCAGCTCGCGGTCGGCGGCAGCGAGGCCGTGCCGATCACGTCGCCGTCCACGGCTCCCTCGCGCACGTCGACGAAGCCGCCGTCCTCGCCCGCGGCGTAGCGGATCCGGAGCTGATCGATGTTGGCCAGCGACACCGGCTCGAAGTAGATGAACTCGTTCGCGTCCGTGAAGCCGACCGTCCGGCCGCCCTCCGCGTTCGCCACCGTGTTCGTCTGCGTGCCGGTGTGGTCCGTGTAGTGCTCGGCCTGGATCGTCTTCGGCGTCAACCGCCGGGTCGACGCGCCGGTCAGCGGCGCGGAGCCGGGCTGCCCGCCGTTGTCGGTGTAGTTGGCGATCAGGACGAGCGCGATGTTGGCGCTCTTCTCGTGGCCGGAGTCGGCCGGCGCCTCGATCGTGCCCGTGCAGCCGGTGCGGTCCACGCCCGGGTGCACGTGCGCGTTGCCGCCCTCGTCGTGGAAGACGCCGACGTTGACGCTCACGCGGTTGCAGTCGATCGTCCCGTCCTCCGGGTCGGTGACGGTCACCGTGTACGGGATCTCGTCGCCCCAGTCGAAGATGCCACCCTGGACGGGCACGGTCAGGTTGACCACCGGGCGCGTGTTGCCCGCGATGATGATCACGGTCGAGCTGCCGGACTTGCCGGTCGAGTCGGTCGCGGTCAGGCGGACGTTGTAGGTGCCCGCGTTGGTGAAGGTGTGCGTCGGGTTCGCCTCGGTCGAGGTCTGCCCGTCGCCGAAGTCCCAGCTGAAGGTCAGGTCGTCGCCGTCGGCGTCCTCGGAGCCCGCGCTCGAGAACTGGACGGTCAGCGGCGCGGGGCCGGAGTCCTTGTCGGACGTCGCGCGGGCCACCGGCGTGCGGGTGCCCTTGGCGTAGTCGATCCGGTAGAGGCCGGAGTCGGGGTTGATGCCCGAGCCGGCGTAGTTGAAGTCACGCCCCCACTCGAGCACGTAGAGCGAGCCGTCGGCGCCCATCTCGATGTCCTGCGGGTGCCTGAAGTCGGCGTTCGGCATGAACTCGACGATCTCCGCCGGCCTGCCCTGCGCGTCGAGCTCGAGCGTCGAGATCCAGTCGCGCGACCAGTCGGCGAAGAAGACCTTGTCGTCGAACCACGCCGGGAAGCGCGTGTCGGTCGGCTGCGTGCGGTCGCGGTGGTAGATCGGGCCGGCGATCGCGGTGCGGCCGGGGCCCTGCGGGATCGCCAGCGGCGGCGTGTTCCACGGGAAGTTCGGAGCGTTCGCGTGCGGCTGGTACGGCCACCACAGCAGCGCACCCGTGGTCGGCGGGGTGTTCGCCTTGCCGGTGTTCCACGCCGAGTCGTTCAGCGGGCCGTCGTTGACGCCGCCGGTGCCGGAGCAGTTGAAGAACCCGCTCTGCGTCTGGGTCCCGAAGTCCCAGTTCGAGTACGCCTTGTTGTCGGCGATGCAGTACGGCCAGCCCATGTTGCCCGCCTCGCGGATCTGGTTGAGCTCGTCGTAGCCGCGCGGGCCGCGGTTGGCGTTCTCGCCGCCCGCGTCCGGGCCGACCTCGCCGTTGTAGACCCAGCCCGTCTCCTGGTCGACCTGGATCCGGAACGGGTTGCGGTGACCCATGGTGTAGATCTCGGGCCGCGTCTGGCCGTCGATCCCGGGGTACTTGCCGCCGAGGCCGAACAGGTTGCCGGCCGGGATCGTGTACGTGGTGCCGGCGCCGGGCGCGCCGGACGGGTCGGCGACCGGCTTGATGCGCAGGATCTTGCCGCGCAGGTCGTTGGTGTTGCCCGACGAGCGGCGCGCGTCGCGCGCGTGGTCGGCGTCGGGGTTGTCGCCCGGCTCGTTGGCCAGCCGGTCGTCGATCGGGTTGTAGCCCTGCGACTCGGCGTGCTGCGAGTCGTCGCCGGTCGAGATGTAGAGGTTGCCGTCGGGCCCGAAGGTCATCGAGCCGGACGAGTGGCAGCAGATGATCCGCTGGTGCGGGAACTCGAGCAGCGGCCGCTCGTCGGTCAGCGTGTTGCCCGACACCGTGAAGCGCGAAATGCGCTGCACCTCGGGCGAGGGACGGCTGTAGAAGAGGTAGAGGTGGTTGTTGGTGTCGAAGTTCGGGTCGAGCGTGATCCCGAGCAGGCCGTTCTCGTTGCCGCGGTGGACCGGGATCGTGGCGATCCGGGTCACCGTGTTCTCGGAGCGGTCGTAGCGCTTGACCGCGCCGCCGAGCTCGACGTAGTAGACGTCGCCGTTGCTCGCGACTGCGATCTCCATCGGGTTCTCGGTCGTGTCGTCGAGCGTGACCTTGTCGAACGACGCGTCGGTCGGCAGGCCCTCGCGGTCGGGCCCGCAGTCGCCCGCCTCCTCGCCGCCGGCCCACTTGATGGCACCGCGGATGTGGTCGAGGTAGTCAGGCTCGGACCAGTACGCCCCCTCGTGCCCGAGCGCGGTGTAGAAGTGGCGACCGCCGTCGTAGTTCGAGCACCACGCGATCGGGTGGTCGTCCGCGGCCGCCGATCCGTCCTGCTCGTCGTACGTGTTCTCGTCGAGCTTGAGCAGGACGTGGACGTTCTCCGGCTCGGCAGTGAAGTTGTACCACTCGTCCGTCCGCACCCAGTTGGGCTCCGGGAGGTCCTTGGTGGCCGGGTGCGTCGTGTCGACGACGTTGACCGTGGCCTGCTGGAACTGGACCGGCGGGGCCGGGTGGTTGAGGAACCAGGCGCCGCCGTTCATCTCGCCCTTCCAGGCCCAGTTGCGGTCGGCGTTGAGGTCGGCGTGGATGCTCACGATGCCGCCGCCGCGCT
This sequence comes from uncultured Solirubrobacteraceae bacterium, assembly GCA_963835525.1. Taxonomy (GTDB): domain Bacteria; phylum Actinomycetota; class Thermoleophilia; order Solirubrobacterales; family Solirubrobacteraceae; genus DASSUW01. The sequence continues at coordinate 246,000 of CAWIFM010000001.1, read as the reverse complement.
GCGTCCAGCGCTCGAAGGCGTTGCGCTGGGCGCCGTTGAGGATGCCCTCGCCGTCGGTGTTGAGGAAGACGACGACCTCGAACGGGCGCAGGCCCGCATCGGTGAACAGCGTCTGGTCCTCGCTGAGCGTGACGTTGAAGCCCTCGGACGTGCCCATCTGCTGAATGGCGGTGCGACCCGCGGCGATCGCGGACTCGTGGCGGAAGCCGGTGGTGCGGGAGAAGACGAGGACGTCATCCGGCTCGTCGGACTCGACGGTGATCGTGCCGGTCATCCCGCCGTGGAGGTTGCAGCGGAACGTGTAGATGCCGGGGGCGTCGAAGGTGTGCGTGACCGCGGCGCCGCCCGCGTCACGCGCCTCGTCCTTGGTCCAGTTGGGGCTCGTCGATGTGACCGTGTGCGGCAGCGTCGTCTGGTCGAACTCCCATCGCACAGTCGCCCCGGTGGGCACGGTGACTTCAGCCGGCTGCCACGCCGCGTCGCCGGCCTTGATCGTCGTCTGTGCCTGCGCCGCGGTCGCGGCGAGCGCCCATACGACGACGGTCAGCAGAGCCATCCAAAGCTTCGACGTCCCCGACATGTGCCCCTCTCCCCCTGTTCCGCAATACGGAATAGTCATTCTGCGATTCGGTGATGCTTCCACAGCCCTCACTGCCCGTCAAGAATCTGGATGGTGTGACGCACGGGCAGGTCCAGGTACTGCCGGATCTGCGTGAGGCACCCGATGTTCCCCGCCGCCACCACGTCCGCCCCGGTGGCGCGCAGGTTGGCCGCCTTGCGGCGGCCGAGCTCGGCGGCCGTCTCCGGCTGCTCGACGTTGTAGGTCCCGGCCGAGCCGCAGCACAGCTCCCACTCGTCCGGCACGACGACCTCGTGGCCGGCGGCGCGAAGCAGCCGCAGTGGCGCCTCGCGCACCTTCTGCGCGTGCGCCAGGTGGCACGCGTCGTGGTAGGCGATGCGCCGCGGCTCCGCCGCGGGCGACGCCACCAGCCCGAGCTCGTCGAGGAAGGCGCTGACGTCGACCGCGCGGCCGGCGAGCTCCCGGGCGCGCTCCTCGTCGGGCTCGCCGGCGAACAGCAGGCCGTACTCGCTCATGCCCGAGCCGCAGCCGGCGGCGTTCGTGATGACGGCGTCGACGCCGGCCGGGAAGGCGCGCAGGTTGCGGCGCGCGAGCTTGCGCGCCTGGCCGGCGCGGCCGCCGTGCATGGCGAGCGCGCCGCAGCAGCCCTGTCCGCGCGGCACCACGGTCTCCACCCCGTTGCGGGCCAGCACCCGCAGCGTGGCCCATCCGATCTCCGGCTCGAGCACCTGCTGGGCGCAGCCGGCCAGCAGCGCCACGCGCGCCCGGCGCGTGCCCTCGGCCGGGAAGACGGCCGGCAGCGGCTGCGCCTTCGGCAGGCTGCCGGGGAGCAGGTCGAGCATCGGCTTCAGCGGCCCCACCTTCGGCGCCAGCCGGCCGAGCGTGGCCGCCGCGCGGAAGCGGCGCGGGTACGGCAACGTGCGGGCGACGAGGCCGCGCCGGAGGCGGTCGGCGAGCGGCCGGCGCGGCTCGGCGTGCGCCCGGAAGGCAGAGATCAGCTCGCCGTACTCGACGCCGGACGGGCACGCGGTCACGCACGCCTGGCAGCCGAGGCAGCTGTCGATCGGGGCCAGCGCCTCCTCGAGGCCGATGGTCCCCTCGAGCACGTCCTTCATCAGGAAGATCCGGCCCCGCGGGGAGTGCGGCTCCTCGCCGCCCGTGACGTAGGTCGGGCAGGTCGGCAGGCAGAAGCCGCAGTGCACGCAGCTGCCGATCGCGTCCGCCATGGCCGCAACCCGGGGGCCGTCGACGGCGATCGCGTGCTGCATCAGGCGACGGCCTCCTGGCGCAGGGGCACGAAGCGGCGCGCGGTGCCGGCGAAGCGGCCGTCGGGGTCGAGCGCGCGGCGCACGCGCTCGGCGAAGGCGCCGCCACTCGTGGCGCCGAGCAGCACCATGCCGGGCGGGCCGGTCAGCCGCACGCCGCCGGCGCCGGCGTCGCGCAGCAGGGCGTCGAGCTCCTCCAGCGCGCGGTCGGGCGGCCACGCGACCCAGCCTGCGCCGCCGGCGCGCGTATAGCGCCGCGCGGCGCCCGCGAGTCGAGCGGTCGAGCGCCGCGGCGCGGCGCGGGCCGAGCGCGAGCCGGACCAGCGCGGCCTCCGGCGGCGCCCACGCCAGCCGCCCGGCGCCGTCCCACAGCTGGGCCTCTTCGGCGCCGAGCAGCTTGCGGGCCGGCAGGGCGAGCGCGCGGCGCAGCCGCTCGAGCCGCGGCTCGAGCGATGTCGAGGGACCGCCGAGCCGGACCAGCACGCGGCCGGGCGGCTCGAGGTCGAGCGCCTCGATGTCGAGCCCGGCGGCCAGCGCCCGCTGCGCCGCCTCGAACGCCGCATCGAGGCCCGGCGCCTCGGCCGCCAGCGTGCCCCACGCGGGCGGCGCCGGGAAGACCTTGAAGGCGACCTCGACGAGCACCCCGAGCCGCCCCAGGCTGCCGACCATCAGCCGCGCGAGGTCGAACCCCGCGGCGTTCTTGACCACGCGGCCGCCCGCGCCGACCAGCTCGCCGGTGCCGTCGACGAAGCGCGCGCCGATGATGAAGTCGCGCACGCCGCCGTGGCGGTGGCCGCCGGATCCGCACGTCCCCGCGGCGACCACGCCGCCGAGCGTCGCCCCCGCGCGCGCCAGCGGCGGATCGAACGGCAGGTGCTGCCCGTGGGCGGCGAGCGCCTCCTGCACGACGCGCACCGGCGTGCCCGCCAGCGCGGTGATCGTCAGCTCCTCGGGGTCGTACTCGACGATGCCGCGCAGGCCCGACACCACGAGCGGCACGACGCCCTCGGGCGGCGTGGAGAGCGCCGGCTTGGACCCGCCGCCGCGCGGGAGCACGCGTGGGTGCTCGCGGACGGCGTCCTGCAGCGCCCGTACGCCATCGTCCGCCGGCGCCGGCGCGCGGTGGGTCGAGCGCGGGGGGAACATCTTGCCGCGGTTGGCCAGCTCCAGCGGATCGACGGCGCGGGCCACGCGTCGCATCACGTCGAGCGTGGGCGCGTCGAACATGCGCGGCAGGAAGTCGCGCTTCTCGACCCCGATGCCGTGCTCGCCGGTGATCGAGCCGCCCAGGCTCACGCAGAGGTCGAGGATCTCGCCGGCCAGCGCCTCGGCGCGCTCGACCGCGCCGCTCTCGCGGCCGTCGAAGAGGATCAGCGGGTGCAGGTTGCCGTCGCCGGCGTGGAAGACGTTGGCGACGCGCAGGCCCGCGCGGGCGGCCAGCCGCCCGATCTCCTCGAGTGCCTCGCCCAGCCGTGTGCGCGGGACGCAGCCGTCCTGCACCAGGTAGTCGGGCGCCAGCCAGCCGACGGCCGAGAACGCGCTCTTGCGGCCCTTCCAGATCAGCGCCCGCTCGGCGGCGTCCTCGGTGGCGCGGACCTCGGTGGCCCCCGAGGCGCGGATCACCTCGCGCAGCCGCGCCACGTCCTCGTCGACGCAGGCGCGCTCGCCGTCGAGCTCCACGATCAGGAGGGCGGGAACCCTCGGATATCCGGGCTTGACCGAGGACTCCGCGGCCTGGATCGCCAGCTCGTCCATGATCTCCATCGCGACGGGAAGCAGCCCGGCCGCCACCACGGCGGCGACGGCGTCGCCGGCGGTGCGCAGGTCCGGGTAGGCGGCCAGCACCGTGTGCGTGGCCTCGGGCACCGGCAGCAGCCGTAGCGTCGCCTCGAGCGCGATCCCGAGCAGGCCCTCCGAGCCGACGAAGCCGCCGACCCAGTCGGCCCCCGCGCCGCTCTCGAGCCGCACGACCTCGCCGTCGGGCAGGACGGCCTCGACGGCGAGCACGTGGCTGGCCGTCATTCCGTGCTTGAGGCAGTGCGCGCCGCCCGAGTTGAACGCGATGTTGCCGCCGATCGTGCAGATCGACTGGCTCGACGGATCGGGCGCGTAGAACAGGCCGTGCGCGGCCGCGGCGCGCGTGACGTGCGCGTTGATGACGCCGGGCTCGACGACCGCGACGCGCTCCTCGGTGTCGAGCCGCAGGATCCGGTTGAGGCGGTTGAGGCCGATCACGATGCCGCCCTCGACGGGCAGCGAGCCGCCCGACAGGCTCGTGCCGCTGCCGCGCGCCACGAACGGGACGCGCTCGCGATGGCAGAGCCGCACGGTCCGCACCACCTCCTCGCGCGTCTCGGCGAGCACCACCGCCTCGGGCCGGCGGCGGAACGCGGTCAGGGCGTCGGACTCGTACGGCGCGACGCGCGCGGGCTCCGTGAAGAGCCTCTCGGCGGGATAGACGTCCCGCAATCCCTGCACCAGCTCGGCAACCGCCACAGCCCCTCTCCCCCGTCCTCCCCAGGACGTTGCATCTATCTTGCATCTTTGTAGCATCTGAACGGTACCTATGGCAAGCTCGGCGATGAAGATGACCGCCACGAACCGCGCCTACGCGTTCACCAAGGACCGGGTCCTGGACTCGACGTTCGCCGGCGGCGACTTCATCACCGAGGGCGAGGTGGCCGACGCGCTCGGCATGAGCCGCACGCCCGTGCGCGAGGCGTTCCTGCGGCTCGAGGGCGAGGGCCTGCTGCGCCTCTACCCCAAGCGCGGCGCGCTCGTGGTGCCGGTCTCGGTCGGCGAGGTCGAGGCCGTGATGGAGACCCGGATGCTCGTCGAGCGCTTCGCGCTCGACAAGGTGCTGGCCAGCGGGCCGAGCGACATCCTGGCCCGCGCGATGGACGAGGCGATCGCCGAGCAGGAGGAGCGCGCCGCGGCGGGCGACGCCGACGGCTTCGTCGCCGTCGACCGCGAGTTCCACACCAAGTTCGTCACCGCCGCCGGCAACCCGATCGTCACCGATCTCTACGACTCGCTGCGCGACCGCCAGCAGCGGATGATCATCACCTCGCTGCTGATCAGCGCCGAGCGCAGCGCGTCGATCCTGGTGGAGCACCGGGCGCTGACCGAGGCGATCCGGGGTGGCGAGCTGGAGCAGGCGCAGATGGTGCTGGCGGCGCACCTGCGCGGGACGCTGGATCTGTTGCGGCCGGGTTGACGAACGTCAACCCCGGCTGGGTAGGGAAGCGAGTGAGCCGGCCGCCCGGCGGATTTCGGCGAAGCGTCCTGGATAGGGGTCGCTATACGACCCCAGGGCAGGACACTTCGAGGAAATCGCCACCGCCGGCATCCCCAGCCTCCCTACCCCGCCGCAGTTGACGTTCGCCCGCGCTACGCCGCGGCTTCGAAGCCCAAAGCGTCGGACACCTTCGCGGCGTGCCCCACCAGCAGCCCGCCCAGCCGCCCCGCGTTCGCACCCAGGATCCGCGCGGACGGCCCCGACACGCTGATCGCGGCGCTCGCCCGCCCGCTGTGGTCGAAGACGGCCACGGCGACGCAGCCCACGCCCTCCTCGTGCTCCTCTTCATCGAGCGCGTAGCCGCGGCGGCGGATGCGGGCGAAGTCGTCCTCGAGCGCGTCCAGCGTCGTCAGCGTGTGCTCGGTGAGCTTCGGCAGCGGCTCGCGGCCGCCGTAGAGCGCCTCGAAGGCCTCCGACGGGCCGTTGGCCAGGATCGCCTTGCCCGAGCCGGTGGTGTGGGCGGGCACGCTGGTGCCGACCGTCGTGAACATGCGGACCTGGCGCGAGCCCTCGACCTGGTCGACGTAGACGACGCGGTCGGCGTCGAGCACGACGAGGTTGACGGTCTCGCCGGTCTCGCGCTGGATGCCCTCCAGGTGCGGCCGCGCCACCACCCGCAGGCGCTCGAGCCGGTGCTCGAGCCCGCTCGCCACCTCGACCACCTTGTAGCCGAGCAGATAGCGGCCCGACTCGCTGCTCTGGCTCACGTAGCCGCGCTTGGCCAGGGTGTGCAGCAGACGGTGCGCGGTGCTGGGCACGAGCCCGGTCCGGTTGGCCAGCTCGGTGACCCCGAGCTCGCCGCCGTCGCCCAGCGCCTCCAGCAGGTCGAAGGCGCGCTCGAGCGACTGGACGCTGTCCCGGCGATCAGGCATTCCGTCATCCAATCACAACCTTCCGTAGACCGGAAGCAGTTGGTAGGGTCGCGGCCGGTCCCACCGAGGGGAGGAGTGAAGTGGAGGGCTCGAAGACGGTCCTGCTGGTCGGCACGCTCGACACCAAGGGCGCCGAGTACGCGTACCTGCGCGACCGGCTGCGACTTCACGGCGTGGACACGATCCTGGCCGACGCGGGCGTCAATGAGCCGGCGGGCGTGGAGCCGGACCTGCACGTCGGCGGCGACCCGTCCGCGCTGGCCGCGGCCGGCGACCGCGGCGCCGCGGTGACAGCGATGGCCGAGGCGGCCGAGGAGCTCGCGGGGCGCCTGTACTCGGAGGGGAAGATCGGCGGCGTGCTGGCCGCCGGCGGCTCCGGCGGGACGGCGATCGCCACGCGCGCCATGCAGGCGCTGCCCGTCGGCGCGCCGAAGCTGATGGTGTCGACGATGGCCGCGGGCAACACGGCCGACTACGTCGGCGCCAGCGACGTGACGATGATGGCCTCGGTCACCGACGTCGCGGGCGTCAACTCGATCTCGGGCCGCATCCTGGCCAACGCCGCGGCCGCCATGGCGGGCATGATGCAGGCGCCGGAGGTCGACCTCGGCGAGCAGAAGCCGCTGATCGGCGCGTCGATGTTCGGCGTCACCACTCCTTCCGTCACCCACGCGCGCGAGCGGCTCGAGGGGCTCGGCTACGAGGTCCTCACGTTCCACGCCACCGGCGCCGGCGGGCGCGCGATGGAGGGCCTGATGGACTCCGGCTTCCTCGCCGGCGTGCTCGACATCACGACCACCGAGCTGTGCGACGACCTCGTCGGGGGCGTGCTCTCCGCGGGACCCGACCGGCTCGAGGCGGCCGGACGGCTCGGGCTTCCGCAGGTGGTGTCGGTCGGCGCGCTCGACATGGTCAACTTCGGCGCCCGCGCGACCGTCCCGCCGCAGTTCGAGGACCGCAACCTCTACGTGCACAACCCGTCGGTGACGCTGATGCGCACCACCAAGGAGGAGTGCGCGGAGCTGGGCCGCCGGATCGCGCGCAAGCTGTCGGCCGCCACCGGCCCGACGGCGCTCTTCCTGCCGCTGGGCGGGGTGTCGATGATCGACGCCGAGGGCCAGCCGTTCCACGACCCGGAGGCCGACGCGGCGCTGTTCGACGAGCTGCGCGCAGGCCTCGACGGGAGCGTGGAGCTGATCGAGATGGACTGCAACGTCAACGACCCGGAGTTCGCGGAGGCGATGGCTGACAAGCTCGACGAGTACATGAAGTCATGACGGGTGACGAGGCACGCGCCAAGCTGCGCGCGACGCTCGACGGCGGCGGCGTGATCATCGGCGCCGGAGCGGGCACGGGCCTGTCGGCGAAGTGCGCCGAGGCGGGCGGCACCGACCTGATCATCATCTACAACTCCGGCCGCTACCGGATGGCGGGCCGCGGCTCGCTGGCCGGCCTGATGCCCTACGGCGACGCCAACGCGATCGTGATGGAGATGGCGGGCGAGGTGCTCCCGGTCGTGAGCGACACGCCGGTCATCGCCGGCGTCTGCGGGACCGACCCGTTCCGGCTGATGGACGTCTTCCTGCGCCAGATCGCCGACGCGGGCTTCGCGGGCGTGCAGAACTTCCCGACCGTCGGCCTGATCGACGGCACCTTCCGGGCCAACCTCGAGGAGACCGGCATGAGCTACGGCCTCGAGGTCGACATGATCCGCAAGGCCAAGGAGCTCGGCCTGCTGACCACGCCCTACACGTTCAACCCCGAAGACGCCGTGGCCATGGCCGAGGCGGGCGCCGACGTGCTCGTCCCCCACATGGGCCTCACCACCAAGGGCTCGATCGGCGCCCACACGGCCAAGACCCTGGACGAGTGCGTCGTGGAGATCCAGGAGATGCGCGACGCGGCCGTGCGCGTGAACCCGGACGTGATCGTGCTCTGCCACGGCGGGCCGCTGGCCGAACCGGAGGACGCGCAGTACGTGCTCGACCGCACCGAGGGCATCGCCGGCTTCTACGGCGCGTCGAGCATGGAGCGGCTGCCCACCGAGGTGGCCATGACCGAGAACATGAAGCGCTTCAAGGAGCTGGCTGTCTGATGCCGAGCAAGTTCGTGGATACCGCCTCGCTGCCCACGATGACCTTCGACTGGGGCGTGATCAAGCCGCTGGTCGCGAGCGACAACACCGAGGGCACCGAGGTCTCGATGATGCACGTGATCCTGCTCCCGGGTAAGGGCCACGACCGCCACAACCATCCCGAGTCCGACGAGATCCTCTACATCCTCGCCGGCGAGGGCGACCAGATGGTCGACGACACCGACACGCAGCGCGTCCGCCCCGGCGACACGGTGTTCATCCCGAAGGGCGCGTTCCACTCGACGATCAACACCGGCTACGAGCCGATGGTCATCCTCGCCATCTACGCGCCGGCCGGCGCGGAACAGGTGCTCAAGACGCTGCCCGACTACCAGGAGGTCCCTGCCGGCGAGGCGCCCGCGCTCTCGCGGGGGTGATCCGGGAGGAGCGGCCGGAGGACCGGGAGGCCGTCCGGCGCGTCGAGGAGGCGGCCTTCGGCCGCCCGGACGAGGCCGACATCGTCGACGCGCTGCGCGGCGACCCCGCATGGGCGCTGTCGCTGGTGGCCGAGGTCGACGGCGAGATCGTCGGCCACCTGCTGTTCTCGCGCGGCGACCGGGCGATGACGCTCGGCCCGCTCGCCGTGCTGCCGTCGCATCAGCGCTCGGGCGTGGGCGCCGCGCTGATGCGCGAGGGCCTGGAGCGCATCGACGAGCCGGTCGTGCTGCTCGGCCACGTCGACTACTACACGCGCTTCGGCTTCCGCCCGGCAGCGCCCGACGGCATCACCAACCAGTGGGGCATCGAGGATCCCGCCTGGATGGTGCGCGGCGAGCTCGCACCGGGCGAGGTCAGCTACCCGGCGGCCTTCGGGCCATGAAGACGTCGGGCAGCGGCGGCTACTGGATCAGTAGCCGATACGCCTGTCGGGCGCGGCGCATCTCCACGGCCGTCAGGTTCGACGTCTCTTCGAGACGGAGCTCAGGCTCGGCGCGTATGAGCCATTGTCGCTCCTTTCGAGTCATCTCCTCGGCCGCTAAACGTGGTTCTCTGACCAGGGACAGCAGTCTCAGGAGGTCCTCGCGCTGAGCCGCGCGATCGTGGTGGACGAGGAGCGAACGTGCCTTGATCAGCAGTGCACCGAGCAATGAAGGGCGACGCAGTTGGAACACGCGATCGCCGCTACGCACCATCACGGTCTCGGCACGCGTGAGCGCCTGTGAACCTCCCGGCACCCCGACAGCCTTGACCGTTCCGTCGAGCGTCGGTGGTGGATTCATCCCATCGGGCGCCAGCACGTCAACGATCAGCTCGCCGCGAACGTAGCGATGCGCGTACCCGTCACTGTCCGGGAGCGCTTCGAAGCCCGCTCGCGTGAGCGACGCATCGATGGCGCGTAGCGCACTCTGGGGACGAGCCTGACTGAGCACGTCGACGTCGACCGTGGCGCGCACATTGGTTATCCCCCGCTCCCACGCGTGGATCTGGACCATGAGACCGCCAATCAGCACCCAGTCTCGTGGCAGAAGCTCGACGAGCTCACCGACGGCTCCCCACGGCCCGGGAAGGTCGGGAGGCAGCTCAATCTCGGTCATCGGCGGCGAGCGCCCGGCCGGCCTCACGACGGGCGCGCGGGTCGTCGTTCTCCAGCAGATCGACGAGGACGGCCGCCCGCGGCGCCCGCGCCCGGGCGATCGCGGGCCAGACATCGTCGGGAACCCAGCGCGCCAAGACCGAACCTGACCCTTCCTCTAGTGCGTGTTCGCTGACGATCGCCCGACGGGCAGACGCCGGCGCGTAGAACTCAGCGGCCGCTCCTTGACCGTGGAGTCCTACCTCCTCTGCGGCACTGATGCCAGTCGACATCAGATCGCGGCGGCCGATGATCCGGCGCAATTCAGCTGGGTGGGCATCGAAGGACTCGCGGCGACCGCGAGCCCGCAAGCCGCGGACGTGGGCCGGCAACGGATGCTCACGTAGCCACCGTCGAGCTCTCGATGGTTGATGTGCCTCACTCGCGACGCGGTGGGCGTGCTGTGGCTCCCCGGACGCGAGGAACAGAACGGACCATGCCATCTCAGGCGAGAGAGGGCGGCCACGACCGGGCGGCTCACGCCGCCGCCTTTCGACGGCACGCGCGTCCAGCCACCAACTGTGCCCGCGCTTCACGGCGTCGAGCTCTCCCGAGGCAGCCATCATGCGAACGGCCTGTGGGCTCCTTCCCAGGCGCTGGGCAGCTTCATCGATTGACAGGCCGCCAAAGGAATCCATTGACGAAATACTAGCGTTCGCGAAAGTGTTTCGTCAATTGCGCTGGACGAAACACCTGCGAGAACGAAAGTATTTCGTCATTTCGCCCGATCTCGCAAGAGCATGAGGCCGGCCATCGTGCGCACCATCTGACGGCCGACCCAGGGAATCCGCGCGGCGGGCCCGAGCAGCGCGTCGCGCGGCGGCGCGAGGCGGTCGCGGCCGGACTGGAAGAACGGCGTCATCCAGCGGCTGGCGAAGGCGTAGAAGCGCACGTGGGCGCGGCGTCGGCGCGTGTAGCCGGCCACGCCCTCCCCCGCCTTCAGGGCGTCGGCGAGCGCGGCGGCGTCGAGCAGCGCGAGGTTGGCCCCCTGCCCGAGCTGCGGGCTCATGGCGTGCGCGGCGTCGCCGAGGAAGACGACGTTGCCGCGGTGGAAGTCGCGCATCACGACGTCGAGGTAGCGGGCCTCTTGGAGCTGGGAGGCGTCGTGGATCTGGGCGGCGAGCGCGGCGGCGGCCGGGTGGCGCTCGAGCTCGGCGCGCCAGGCGTCGAGACCGTTGGCCAGGCAGTCGCGCGGGCGGTCGGCACGGACGCTGAAGAAGAGGCTCGCCTGGGTCGGGCCGGTCGGCAGCACGCCGGCCAGGAAGCGGGTGCCGTCGACGACCTGGTCGAGCATGTCGGGCGCGAGGTCGCCGCGGTCGCCGATGAACCACAGCGCGCCCCACGGGTACGGCTTCACGCGCGCGCCGGAGCGCAGCGCGGACCGGGCGCCGTCGGCGGCCACCACGACGTCGTAGCCCGCGGGCGGCTCGGTCACGCGCGTGCCCAGACGGAGCTTGACGCCCGCCGCCTCCAGAGGATCGAACAGCGCGTGGAAGAGCGCGCCGCGGTGGACGCCGAGGCCGTACGCGCCGATCACGTCGTAGCTCAGGTCGAGCAGCGTCCGCCCGGCCGCGTTGGTGCAGCGCAGGCGGTGGACCTCGGCGCCGGGGACGGTCATGCCGAGCCGTTCCAGGACCTCCATCCCGGTCGGCTGGAGCAGGATGCCCGCGCCGACCGGACCGGGCTCGGCCGCCTGCTCGAACAGCGTGACGCGGTGCCCGTCGCGGACGAGCAGCAGGGCGGCGGCGCAGCCGGCGGTGCCCGCGCCGACGACGGCGACGCTACTCACGGATGACGAGCCACGTCCCGACGGCCAGCAGCACGACGCCGGCGACCTTGGCGACGGTGATCGGGGAGCGCTCGACGCCGAGCCAACCGAAGTGGTCGATCACCACGGCGAGGCCGAGCTGGCCCGCGATCGTCACCGCCGTGAGCCCACCGGCGCCGAGCGCCCGGACCGTGAAGACGATGCTGCCGACGTAGAGCGCGCCCGCCAGCCCGCCGCCGATCGCCACGTGGAGCGGCGCGTCGCCGAGGTTCCGGATCCCGCCGAGACCGTCGGTCATGGCCGCGAGCGCGAGCAGGGCGACGCAAGAGACCGCCAGCGCGACGGCCGACGCGTTCACGCTGCCCACGACGCGCCCGAGCTGCGAGTTCAGCGGGGCCTGCGTGACGACGAGGCCGCCGACCACCGCCGCCACCGCGACGGCGACGCCCTTATCCACTAGTGGTTCCGCCCGTCGGTCAGGGCGCCGCTGGGCGGTCGCTGGCGGCGCCTGGCAAGGACGCAGATCCGCAGGAATCCCTCTGGGATTTCAAGGGTCGAGGACGCCGCCAGGCGGCGATCAGCGGCCGATCCAGTGGCGTCATGGCCGGCGGGTGGGACCACTACTTGGCCTCGAGCCAGTTGGGGCCAGAGCCGGCGTCGACCTTCAGCGGCGGGTCGAGGTCGGCGGCCGCGACCATCTCGCGCGAGATCACCTCGACGGCCTTCTCCGCCTCCTCGGTGGGTCCTTCGGCCAGGAGCTCGTCGTGGATCTGGAGGATCAGACGGGTCTTCAGGCCCTCGTCGGCGAGCGCGCGGTGGGCGCGCACCATCGCCACCTTGATGATGTCGGCGGCGGTGCCCTGGATGACGGAGTTGACGGCGAGCCGCTCGCCCAGCTTGCGCGTCTGCCAGTTGCGGGCGCGGATCTCGGGAATCTGGCGGCGACGGCCGAAGAGCGTGCTCACGTAGCCGTGCTGCTCGGCCTGCTCGACGGCGTCCTTCATGAACTGGTGGACGGCGGGGAAGCGCTCGAGGTAGCGGTCGATGAACTCCTGCGCCTCCTCCTGCGCGATCTGCAGGCGATCGGCGAGCCCGTAGGCGCTCAGGCCGTAGACGATCCCGTAGTTGACCATCTTGGCCTTCGAGCGCATGCCGACGTCGAGCTGCTCGGGCGGGAGCTCGAACACCTTCGAGGCGGTCTCGGTGTGGACGTCCTCGCCGCGCAGGAAGATGTCGCGCAGCACCTGCTCGTCGGCGATGTGCGCGAGCACGCGCAGCTCGACCTGCTCGTAGTCGATCGACGTGAGCACGTTGCCCGGCTCGGCCACGAAGCAGCGCCGGATCACGCGGCCCGTCTCGGTGCGTATCGGGATGTTCTGGAGGTTCGGGTTGATCGACGCGAGCCGGCCCGTTGCCGCGTTGGTCTGCAGGAACGTGGTGTGCAGGCGACCGTCGTGGCCGATCCACGCGGGCAGCGCGTCGAGGTAGGTCTGGACGAGCTTGGTCAGCTCCCGGAAGCGCTCGATCTTGGGGATGATCGGATGCTCGTCGCGGATCGCCTGCAGCACGCGCGCGTCGGTGCTGAAGCCGGTCTTGCCGCGGCGCTTGCGGCTGAGGCCGAGCTTGACGAACAGCACCTCGGCGAGCTGCTGCGGCGAGCCGATCATGAACTCCTCGCCGGCCATCTCCCAGATCTCGCGCTCGAGCTGCACCGCGTCGGTGCGGATGCGGCCAGCAGCCTCCTCCAGCAGCTTCGTGTCGAGCTTGATCCCGACCTTCTCGGCCTCGCGCAGCACGTGCACGAGCGGCAGCTCGATGTCGTTGAGCAGGTCGGTCAGCCCGCGCTCGTTGAGCTGCTCGCGCTGTTGTGCCGCGAGGTCGTGGATCAGGATGGCGCGGGCGGCGTTCTCGTCCTCGGCGTCGACGGCCAGGCCGCGTTCCTCGGACAGCTCGTCGAGCGGGAAGCCGCGGCGGGCAGGGTCGAGCAGGTAGGCGGCGAGCTCGGTGTCGAAGACGAGGTTCTGCGGGACGGTGCCGAGCGCCTTGGCGTCGTGGGCGACGACGGGCCGGTCGCCGGCCGCGGCGACGAGCTCGGCGGGGTCGTCCATCTCGCCGGCCAGCGCCTGGTTGCCGCCCGCATAGGCGCCGAACCGCCAGCGCTCCGCGCGCGGGATCAGCTCGCCCTCGGGCGCCTCGGGCGCGACCGCCACGAGGTACAGCTCGTCTCCCTCGAGGCGCGCGACGTCGGCCGCCGTGGCGCCGGTCGTGACCGGGACGGTGCGGGCCTCGGCCGCCTCGGGTCGGGGTATGGCCTCGGCCTCGGCCTCGAACAGCGCCTCCTCCAGGCGCCGCAGCGGGTCGCGCAGCTCCCAGTCGCGGAACACCGGGCGCAGGTTGGTGCGGTCCGGGACCTTCGTGAACTCGGCCTCGAGGTCGAGCTCGATCGGGACGTCGCGGACCATCGTCGCCAGCTGCTTGGAGAGCCTGGCCGCATCGGCGTGCTCGACCAGGTTCTGCTTGCGCTTGGCGCCGGAGATCTCGTCGACGCTGGAGAGCACGGTCTCGAGGTCGCCGAAGCGCTGGAGCAGCTCGGAGGCGGTCTTGTCGCCGATGCCCGGGACGCCCGGGATGTTGTCGCTGGTGTCGCCCTTGAGGCCGATGAAGTCCGGGATCTTCTCCGGCGGGATGCCGTAGCGCTCGATCACGCCCTCACGGTCGTAGACCTTCGTGTCGGTGATCCCGCGGCTGGTGGTCATGATCCGCACGCCGTCGCCGACGAGCTGGTAGGCGTCGCGGTCGCCGGTGACGACCATCACCGGGATGCCGCGCTCCCGGGCCTGCTCGACCAGCGCGGCGATCACGTCATCGGCCTCGAAGCCCTCGACGCTGATGTTGCGGTAGCCGAAGGCCTCCACGAGCGGCCTCAGGTGCGGCCACTGGAGCTTGAGCAGGTCGGGGCGGGACGAGCGCTGGGCCTTGTAGTCGGCGGAAAGCTCCTTGCGGCCGCTCATCCCGGCGTCCCAGACCACCACGGTCGGCACCTCGCCGTAGTCCGTGAGGATCTTCACAAGCATCGACGCGAAGCCGAAGATCGCGTTGGTCGGGCGCCCGTCGGACGTGGCGATCGACTCCGGGAGCGCGAAGAAGGCCCGGTAGGCGAGCGAGTTCCCGTCGATCAGGAACAGCTCGCGGGGGGCGTCTCCGTTGGTCTGGGCCATGCACCTCGAAGGCTAGTAGCCGTGCGGCACGGCGGGGACACGCGGAGTCCGGAGGTTCCGGGGATCGGGTTGTGAACGATCTCGCGGTCCGGCGGCCCGCCGTATGAGTCCGCGCCGCTATGCTGGCGAGTCAATGGTGCCCGACGAGCGCGAGCCCACGCCCGAGCCCGAGACGCCGCAGGCGACCAGCCCCGAGGGCAACGGCGAACCCGCCGCGGACCAGCCGGCCGAGCCGGCCGAGACGTCCGCAGAGCCGGCCGCCGACGCACCCGCCGAGCCCGCGCCGGAGCCACCCGCGGAGCCCGCCGCCGAGACGCCCGCCGAGCCCGCGTCCGAGGCACCGGCCGAGCCGCCTGCCGCTGAGACGCCCGTCGCTGAGGCCCCCGCCGAGCCCGCGCCGGAACCGCCCGCGGAGCCGGCTGCCGAGGCGCCCGCCGCTGAGACGCCCGCCGAGCCCGCGCAGGAACCGCCCGCGGAGCCGGCTGCCGAGACGCCTACCGCTGAGGCCCCGGCCGCCGACGCGCCTACCGCTGAGGCCCCGGCCACCGAGACGCCCGCCCCCGAGGCGCCGGCCGCCGACGCCGGCCAGGGCGGCCCGCCGCGCCAGGGCGGCCGTGGCGGTCAGGGCGAGCGGCCGCGTCGCCGCCGGCGGCTGACCGCGGCCGAGAAGCACCGGCGCACGTTCTTCGCCAAGCTCAGCGAGCTGCGCAAGCAGGAGCAGGCGGCCGTCGAGGCCAACGAGCCCGAGCCCGAGCAGCCCGCCGCGGAGGCGCCCGCCGAGGGCGAGGCCGCGCCCGAGGCCGAGGGCGCCGAGACGCCGCAGCCGGCAGCCCAGCCGCAGGCTCCCGCCGCGCCCGCCACGTCCCCGAGCCGCTCGGCCCGCGCGCAGGCGCGCCTGGTCGCCGCGATCGAGCGCGTCGGCGGCCACGAGGCGGTCATCGAGGCGCTCCAGCCCAAGCGGCGCGACGACGGCGAGACCATGAAGTGGTCGTCGGTCTGCGCCGAGCAGGCCCAGGGCCACAAGCCGGGCGACCCCGTCTTCACCGCCTGGGTGCGCCTCGCCGCCACCCCGGTGCGCGACGTCAAGGCCATCGTCAACCCGCGCGGACGCGACGACGACCGCCGCGGCCGCGGCCGCGGGCGCCGTCAGGGCGGCGGCCAAGGTGGCGGCGGCGGCGCTACCGCGGCGGCCAGGGCGGCGGCGGTGGCGGCGGCTACCGCGGCGATCGCGGAGACCGCGGGGACCGGCCCGCCCGCCGCGAGGAGCTCGAGACCCACGGCCGCGACGGCTCGTTCCGATCCTCGGTCCGCATCGTCCATGTGGACAGCGAGGGCCAGCGCAAGGACCGCGACGACGAGCGCCGCGCCGAGCGCGAGGCCAAGCGCCAGGCCGAGGCCGAGCGCCTCGCCCGCCTCGGCTACTGAAGCCCACTAGCCGGTGCCGCTCCCCACATCCGCACAGTTCTCGTTCGTCCTGCGAGTGCGGATCGACCACCGCCCGGGGATGCTCGGCCGGGTGGCCACCGCGATCGGCGACGCGGCCGGGACGATCGGCTCGATCGACCTCGTCGCCGTCGACGACGTGCACACGCTCCGCGACATGACCGTCGATGCCGCCGGCACCGACCACGCCAAGCAGATCGTCATCGCGGTGGCGGCGGTCGAGGGCGCCGAGGTGGTCGACTCCACCGACCGCACGTTCCTCATGCACGTCGGCGGCAAGATCGAGCAGCACAACAAGCACCCGCTCAGGTCGCGCGACGACCTCAGCATGGCCTACACGCCCGGCGTCGCGCGCGTCTGCGAAGCGATCGCCGACGACCCCGACAAGGCGTTCCAGTACACGATCAAGCGCAACACCGTGGCCGTCGTGTCCGACGGCAGCGCCGTCCTCGGCCTCGGCGACATCGGTCCCCGCGCCGCCATGCCCGTGATGGAGGGCAAGGCGATGCTGTTCAAGGAGTTCGGCGGGGTCGACGCCTTCCCGCTCTGCCTGAGCACCAAGGACCCCGACGAGATCGTGGCCACCGTCGAGGCCGTCGCCCCCACCTTCGGCGGCATCAACCTCGAGGACATCAGCGCGCCGCGCTGCTTCGAGATCGAGGAGCGCCTCAAGAAGAGCCTCGACATCCCCGTCTTCCACGACGACCAGCACGGCACCGCGGTCGTCGTCCTCGCCGCCCTGCTGAACGCCGCCAAGCTCACCGGCCGCAGGCTCGAGGACCTCGACGTCCTGATCGTCGGCCTCGGCGCCGCAGGCATCGCCGTCGCCAAGATCCTCATCGCCGCCGGCGTCCGCCACATCATCGGCTGCGACTCCAAGGGCGCGCTGAGCACCGACCGCTCCGACTACCAGGACGGCTCGATGCCGGCCATCAAGCGCTGGTTCGCCGAGTCGACCAACGAGGAGCGCCGCCAGGGCGGCCCGCAGGAGGTCATCGAGGGCGCCCACCTGTTCATCGGGCTCTCCGGCGCGCGCGTGATGCCCGCCGAGGCGCTGGCGAAGATGGCCGACGACGCGATGGTCTTCGCGATGGCCAACCCGACGCCCGAGGTCGCCCCCGAGGAGGCCGAGCCCTACGCCCGCATCATCGCCACCGGCCGCTCGGACTACCCGAACCAGATCAACAACGTCCTCTGCTTCCCGGGCATCTTCCGCGGCGCGCTCGACGTCCGCGCGCGCGAGATCACCGAGGAGATGAAGATGGCCGCCGCCCGCGGGATCGCCGACGTGGTGCCCGAGAACGAGCTGCGCGAGGACCACATCATCCCCTCGCCGTTCAACCGCGACGTCCCGAAGGCGGTCGCCGCCGCGGTGGCGGCGCAGGCCACGCGCGAGGGCACCGCCGAGGCCGATCCCGGCTCCGTCGGCTACGCGCCCGGGGACACGACGGAGTTCGGGGCAGTCAGGCCGTGAAGCGGATCGCCGTCACTGGCGGCACCGGCCGCCTCGGCTCGCTCATAGTCGACGAGCTCCGCAAGCGCGGCGACGAGGTCACCGTCCTCAGCCGGAGCAGTGAGGACGCCCGCTGGGACCCTATGGCCGGCCCCGCTCCCGCCGATGCGCTCGCCGGCCGCGACGCCGTCGTGCACCTCGCCGGCGAGTACCTCCTGCAGCGCTGGAACGACGACGCGCTGCGCCGCATCCGGGAGTCGCGCGAGATCGGCACGCGCAATCTGGTCGCGGGCATGCGCGAGGCCGAGCCACGTCCCGCGGCGCTGATCTCGGCCGCCGCAACCGGCTACTACGGCGACCGCCCGGACCCGATCGACGAGGACGCCCCGCCCGGCGACGACGTCCTGGCCGAGGTCTGCAAGGCCTGGGAGCGGGAGGCCGCGAACGCCGAGGAGCTCGGCGTCCGCGTCGTGCGCGTGCGCACCGGCGTCGTGCTCGATCGCCAGGCCGGCGCCCTCAAGACCATGCTCCTGCCGTTCCGGCTCGGCGTCGGCGGCCCGGTGGCCGGCGGAAAGCAACCGATGCCCTGGATCCACCTCGAGGACGTCATCGGCATCTACCTCGCCGCGATCGACGACGACCGCTGGCACGGCCCGGTCCACGCCACCGCTCCGCACCCGGTGCCGAACCGCGAGTTCTCCAAGGCGCTCGGCCGCGCGCTCCACCGGCCGGCGATCGTGCCGGTGCCCGCGTTCGCCCTCAAGATCCTCTACGGCGGGATGTCCAAGCTGGTGCTCGAGGGTCAGAACGCCATCCCCCGGCGCACCCTCGAGCTCGGGTACCGCCACCGGCACCCGGACCTCGACGAGGCGCTGCGCTCGGCCCTGCAAGACACTTGACCACCGCTCAGGGGTCACTGGTAAAGTGCCGCGGGTGAACGCGAGCCGCCAGGATCGCTACGAGCCGCTCCCCGGCCTGCTCGAGATCCCAGGCTTCCTCGTCCGCAAGATCCCCCCGCGCGCCCGCAAGCCGGCCGCCTTCGCCGGCGCGATCCTGCTTGCGGCCCTCGCCGTCGCACTCGTCCTCAGCATCCCCGCGATCACCGAGTCCAAGGACGAGCGCGCGGCCACCGAGGCCCGCCAGGAGCGCGAGCACCGGGCCCAGCGTGCCGCCGAGCTGCAGGCCGAGCTGCGCCTGCGCGAGGGCCGCGGGGAGGGCGCACGAGGGCTGAAGGGCGCCGAGGCGATCGCCGTCCGCCAGGCCCTGGCCGGGGACCTCAACGACGCCGTCCACGCCGACGCCCTCAGCCGAGTGCAGTCCGGCGAGTTCACGCAGAGCATCGACCGCGTCGAGTGCGAGCGCTTCCCGCGCAGCGCCCGCGGCGAGGACCCGGCGCTCGACCTCGGCTCCGCCATCGGCCGCTACTCGTGCCTGGCCATCACGGCCGACGCTCCGCAGGTCGAGACCAACCAGGCCAGCAGCCTCGGCTATCCCTACCGCGCGCTGCTGCACTTCAACTCCGGCCGCTTCAGCTACTGCAAGATCAGCGGCCGCCCCGGCGAGGGCTCGCTGACACGCGAGTTCCCGGTGCGCATTCCCGAGGCCTGCGGCGGCGACGGGCACTGACACACCGGGGCCCGTCGCCCCATAGTCCGTACACAACGATGGTGGAGCTGCCCCCCGATCTCGCCCGCCTGGGCGACGACTTCGCCCGCGCCACACGCCGCGCGACCGCGCGGCGTGAGCGGCGGCGCCGCATCGCGGCCGCGGCGGCCGCCGGCGCGGCCGCCTTCGTCGCCTTCACACCCGCCGCGCTCGATCCCGCCCAGCGACAGCTCACCGTCGCGAGCACGTCGGTGCGCTACGCCGAGCCCGGCTGCGATCACCCGCGCGGCGCACGCTTCACGATGGCGGCCTGCGAAGGACCCATGGTCCTTCACCGGCCTTATGCCATCCAGTAGCTACGTGTCGTGGTGCGTAGCGGCCTCGACGGCCGCGAGCCGCTCCTCCATGTCCTTGCCGCGGCCCCACGGCCCGATCTTCTTCCACTTCGAGTCCGGCTTCGGAGGCCAAACGAGCCAGATGATGGTGCCGATGAGCGACAGGATCAGACCGAACGCGAGCCCGATCTTCTCGCCGTAGCCCTTGCGCTCGGACAGGTACGAGGCCACGATCGCCGACAGCAGCCACAGGTACATCAGCCACAGCGCCGCAGCGCCCAGGAGAGCGAATTGGGTCATGTTCCGAGGTATGCCTTCTGCACTTCGGGGTTGGTCCGCAGGCTGTCCGAGACGTCGGACATCACGACCTTGCCGGTCTCCAGCACGTAGGCGCGCTTGGAGACCTCGAGCGCGAAGTTCGCGTTCTGCTCGACCAGCAGGATCGTCGTGCCCTGCTGGTTGATCTCCGCGATCGTCTCGTAGATGCGCTCGACCAGGATCGGCGCGATGCCCATCGACGGCTCGTCGAGCAGCAGCAGCTTCGGCTGCCCCATCATCGCGCGGCCGATGGCGAGCATCTGCTGCTCGCCGCCGGACATCGTGCCCGCCTTCTGAGCCTCGCGCTCCTTGAGCCGCGGGAAGAGCTCGTAGACGCGGTCGAGGTCCTTGAGGATGCCCTCGCTGTCACGGCGCAGGAACGCGCCCAGCTCGAGGTTCTCGCGCACCGTCATGCGCTGGAAGCACTTGCGCCCCTCCGGCGACTGGCAGATGCCCATCCGCACGATCTCCTGCGGCGGCAGCATCGAGATCTCCTCGCCGGCCAGCTTGATCGAGCCGTCGCGCGGCGGGGTGAGGCCCGAGATCGAGCGCAGCGTGGTCGACTTGCCGGCCCCGTTGGAGCCGATCAGCGTCACGCACTCGCCCTCCTCCACCTCGAGCGAGATGCCCTTGAGCGCCTGGATGTTGCCGTAGTAGGTGTGGATGTCCTTGACTTCGAGGAAGGCCATGGCTACTCGCTCCCTCCGGTCTCGGCCGCCGCCTTGCCGAGGTACGCCTCGATCACGCGCGGGTCCTTGCGCACCTCGGCCGGCCCGCCCTCGGCGATCTTCTCGCCGTGGTCGAGCACCGTGATGTACTCCGAGACGCCCATGATCACCTTCATGTCGTGCTCGATCAGCACGATCGTGATGCCGCGCTCCTCGCGCAGCCTGCGCATGAAGTTGGTCAGCTCGTCGGACTCCTGCGGGTTCATGCCCGCCGTCGGCTCGTCGAGCAGCAGCACCTTCGGGTCGGACGCCAGCGCACGGGCGATCTCCACGCGCCGCTGGTCGCCGTAGGACAGGTTGATGGCCAGGTTGTCGTGGTGGCGCTTGGCGACCCCGACGTAGGAGAGCTCCTCGCGCGCCTTCTCCTCGACGCGCTTCTCCTCCTTGCGGACGCCGGGGGTGCGGATGATCGAGCCGAACAGGCCCGCCCTCATGCGGGAGTTCTGGCCGACCATGCAGTTCTCGACCGCGCTCATGGTCGCGAACAGGCGGATGTTCTGGAACGTCCGCGCCATGCCCAGCTTCATGATCACGTCGGGCCGGCCGCCGGTGACGTTCTTGCCGTCGAACTCGATCCGGCCGTAGGTCGGCTTGTAGAAGCCGGTGAGCATGTTGAAGAACGTCGTCTTGCCGGCCCCGTTGGGCCCGATGATCGAGACGATCGAGCGCTCGGGCACGCGGAAGCTGACGTCGCTGACCGCGGTCAGGCCGCCGAACTGCTTGGTCACGTTGGCCGCGTCGAGGACCATGTTGCCGTTGGTCGCGCTCATGCCCGTGCCACGAAGACGGATTCCTCGGCGTGCTCGTCGGCGTGAGTCATCTCCTGCTCGCGCCTCCGTTCCGGTATCAGGCCCTGAGGTCTCAAGATCATCATCATCACGAGCAGGAAGCCGTAGATCGCGAAGGTGATCTGGGTCATGTCGAAGTCGAGGCTCAGCTTGCTCGGCACGTCGTTCAGCACGTCCGGGATGAGCCAGTTGTTGATGAACGACAGGACGATCGCGCCCAGCACGACGCCCCAGATCGAGCCGAGGCCGCCGAGGATGACCATGCCGAGGACCAGGATCGAGAAGTAGAACTGGAACTGGTCGGCGTTGACGGTGTTCAGGAACGAGCCGAGGTAGGCGCCCGCCATCCCGCCGAAGGCCGCGCCCGTGCCGTAGGCCAGCAGCTTGGTCTTGACCGCCGGGACGCCCATCGACACGGCGGCCACCTCGTCCTCGCGCAGGGCGATCCACGCGCGGCCCAGCCGCGAGTCGCGCAGCCGGAAGTTCACGAACAGCACGATCGCCACGAGGCCCAGCGCGGTCCAGTACCAGGGCTTGAGCTCGAGCGACGTGAACGGGTCCAGGCCGGGGAAGGCGATCTTGTCCACCGGCGTGATGCCCTGCCTTCCCGCGGTGATGACCTGCTCCTCGCCGAAGGCGTTGCCGAGCGGGCCGCCGATGAGCGGCAGGCTCGAGAACTTCACCTGGTCGAAGTTCACGGCCAGGCGGCCGATGATCTCGCCGAACGCGAGCGTCACGATCGCGATGTAGTCGCCGCGCAGGCGCAGCGTCGGCAGGCCGATGATCATGCCCGCGATCGTCGTGAACACGATCGCGGCGATGACGATCAGGATGAAGTTCAGATGGATGCCGGGCAGGTTCGCCGCGAAGCCCGAGACGCCGACGTGCCAGCCCTCGCCGCCACCGACCTCGGAGAAGAACCCGGAGCCGAGCCAGCCCATCGTGTACGCCCCGATCGCGAAGAACGCCACGTAGCCGAGGTCGAGCAGGCCGGCGAAGCCGACGATGATGTTCAACCCGAGCGCCATCACGACGTAGGCGAGCGCGAACGTGATGTCGAAGATCAGGCTGCCGCCCGAGTCGATCACGAACGGCACCAGGATCGCGATCCCGAAGAAGATCGGGATGAACGCCTTCTCCGCCCACTCGGGGATGACCGGGCGCTTCAAGCCCCGGGGCTGCTTGACCCGCTCAGGCGCGGGAGCGGTCTCGGTCATCCGGCCTCCCTCGTCTCCTCGCCCAGCAGACCGGACGGCTTGAAGACCATGATCAGGATCAGGTAGACGAAGACGATCGCCGGCGTCCACTCCGAGCCGATCCGGTTGTCCGAGATCTGCTGGATGAAGCCGATGATCAGGCCGCCGAGCACCGCGCCGCGGATGTTGCCGATGCCGCCCATCACCGCGGCGGTGAAAGCCACCAGGCCGGCTGTGAAGCCCTGGAAGTACCAGATCGTCGTCTGGTAGAGGGCGTAGATGAGCCCGGCGGCGCCGGCCAGCATGCCGCCGAGCAGGAAGGTCAGGGAGATCGTCGTGTCGACGTTGATGCCCATCAGGCGCGCGGCCTCGGGGTCCTGCGCGGTGGCGCGCATGGCCTTGCCGAGGCGGCTGCTGCCGATGAACGCCGTCATGCCGACCAGCAGCGGGATGGTGGCCCCGATCGCCAGCACGTCGCCGTTGGTGATCTCGATGCCGCCGATGGTGATCAGCTCGTTCTGCGAGCGGATCAGGTCGGTGATGCCCTCCTGCGAGCCGCCGAGCCACAGCAGGCCGATGTTCTGGAGGATGAAGGAGAAGCCGACCGCGGTGATCAGCGGCGCCAGCTTGGGCGCCGATCGCAGCGGTCTGTAGCCGACCCGCTCGATCATCGTGTTGAGCAGGCCGGAGCCCAGCATGCAGACCGGCATGCTGATGAGCAGGCCGAAGACGAGCAGCACGGTGCCTGTGTCCTGCGTGAGGCCGATCGTGCCGAAGAACCCGGCGGCGATGAACGAGCCGATCATGAACACCTCGCCGTGGGCGAAGTTGATCAGCTCGACGATGCCGTAGACCAGCGTGTAGCCGATCGCCACCAGCGCCCAGATGGCGCCGTTGGACAGGCCGTCGATCAGGTTGTTGCCCAGGCGAGAGAGATCAGCCTCGTCGCTGGTGAGGTCCTGGATCGCGTAATAGACGGGCATCGCGAGCAGGACGACGATGAGCCCGTACTTGGAGACGAAGTCCCGCGCCGCCTGACCCGGGGCGGCTGGGCGCTCTGCAGGAACGCTTGCGGCTTCCATGTTGGTGCGACTCTTTCAGAAGACGGGCACCGGGGGCGGGAATTTCTTCCCAGCCCCCGGTGGAATCCCGTGATCCTTCAGATCAACCGGCCTGGGCCTTGATCGTGGAGTCGAACGTCAGCTCGCCGCCCTCGATCGTGTACACGCCGTAGTCGGTGAGCGTCGTGTCGCCGTTCTCGTCGATGGAGTACGTGCCGAGCACGCTCTCACGGTCCTTCGTGTCGAACAGCGCCGCGATGACGTCTTCCTTGGTCCCCGTGCCGGAGCGCTCGATGGCGTCCAGCGCGAGGCGCGCGGCCTCGTAGCCGTAGATGGCGTACGGATCCGGGTTGGGCTCGCCGTACTTCTCCTCGAACTGAGTGAAGAACTCCTGGCCCTCCGGCGGGTACTCGTCAGGCGACAGGGTCGCGACGGTTACCTTCATCTTGGCCGCCACCTCGGCCGGGATGCCGCCCTCCTTGGGGTCGGCGAACCCGGACTCGGCCACGCCGTCCGGCCCGTAGAGCTTCGCGTCCGGCAGAGCGGCCGAGAAGTCCTTGTAGAGCTGGACCGCGTTGTTGGCGGTGATGCCCGAGAAGACGAAGCAGTCGGCGCCGGCGCCCTTGGCCTTCTGGGCCAGCGAGCGGTAGTTCGCCGCGTTCTTGTCGATCGCGTCGTTGGCGATGATCTCCAGGCCCTGGGCCTCGGCCGCGCTCTCGATGTTCGAGGCGAGACCGGCGCCGTAGACCTCCTTGTCGTTCGTCAGCTCGACCTTGGTGCAGCCGTCCTCCTTCATGACCGTGGCCAGGGCGGCGCCCTGGATCGTGTCCTTGGGGACGATGCGGGTGTAGTTGCGCTGACCCGTCGGGTAGTACTTGTCCGGCTCGCCCGGGTTCGCGCCCGGCTCGTCAGACGTCAGACCCACGGCCGTGTTGGCGGGGCTGATCTGGGGGACGCCGGCCTCGTTCAGGATCGGGATCGAGACCGCCGAAGCGCCCGAATTGAACTCGCCGATGTACACGGCGGTCGAGTCGTCCTGAGCGGCCTTGCGGGCGTTCGCGGTCGTGGCCTCCGGCGTCCAAGAGCCGGCCTGCGCCGTCGAGTCGTCGAGCGACTCGTACTTGACCGTGACGTCGCCGGCCTTGTTGCCGGCCTGCTCGAGGGCGAGCTTGATGCCGTTCACCAGAGCGGTCGTCTGCGGGCGAGAAGCGCCCTGCAGGGGGAGTGACGAGTAGATCGTGACGGTCTTGGCCTCGCCGCTACCACCGGTGTCGCCGCTGCCCTCATCGTCGTCGTCGCCGCAGGCGCCTACGCCCATCGCGAGCGCGGCTACCAGGCAGCCCGTTGCTGCCAACCAGCGTGAGTTCAAGGAACCCCTCCTCATAAAGGGTTTGATTTGGGCGGCGATTCTACGCACGCCCGTTCTTAGACCGCAACAGGCTAAGAGCAAGCTGGGAAGATTGCGTTAACCCGCGCACCCTGCGGTGCGCAGGCACTTTAGTCCTGCCGGCGGCGGCCCGGCAGGTGCGGAGTGAGCATGTAGCCGGCCGCGGCGATCACCAGCATCAGGACGGTGATCATGAACGCGTCGAAGCCCTTGGCGCCCAGCGCCCACAGGACGACCCAGACCACGAGGCCGGCGATGAGTGTGAGGAGCACCCCCATGCGGCGCGAAGCCTAGCGGCGCAAGGCCTCTGCCAGCGCCGCGACCCGCGCACCGACAGCGGTAGCGGGGTCGGGGGCCTCCCCCGCGGCGCGCACCAGCCACGACCCCACGATCACCCCTTCGGCCCCGGCGGCGACCGCTTCGGCCGCCTGCTCAGGGCTCGAGATCCCGAAGCCGACGGCGACCGGGACGGGGCAGTCGCGCTTCGCGCGCTCGAGCACGGAGGCCAGCGAACGGTCGACGCTGGCCCGCTCGCCGGTGGTCCCGGTGACCGAGACCGTGTAGAGAAATCCACGCGCGCGGCGGGCGATCTCGGCCATCCGGTCGTCCGGCGTGGTGGGCGCGATGAGCGGCACGAGCGCCAGTCCGGCGGCGTCGCAGGCGTCGCGCACGGCCCCGTCCTCGCCGAGCGGGAGGTCCGGCACGATCAACCCGCTCACGCCGGCCCGCGCGAGCTCGTCGGCGAAGCGCTCCGGCCCGCGCGCGAAGACGAGGTTCGCGTAGCACATGAGGACCACGGGCAGGCGCTCGGCGATCTGCGCGGCCGCCCCCAGCACGCCGTGCAGCGTGGCGCCCGCCGCGAGGGCCCGCGTGCCGGCGGCATGGATCACCGGGCCGTCGGCCAGCGGGTCCGAGAACGGGACGCCGAGCTCGACCAGGTCGGCGCCGGCGTCGGCGCACGCGGCGCCGATCGCGACCGTCGCCTCGAGGTCGGGGAAGCCGCCCATCAGATACGGCATCAGCGCCGCCTGCCCGTCGGCCGCCGCGAAGGCCGCGGCGATCTTGTCAGTCCCCGAGGCCAAGCTTCGGAAGGACCTCCGCGAGGTCCTTGTCCCCGCGTCCGGAGAGGCAGACGACGTCGAGCGTGTCGGCGCCCACGTCGTCCCGCAGCGCCCACGTCAGGGCGTGCGATGACTCGAGCGCCGGGATGATGCCCTCGAGCCGGCAGACGCGCTGCAACGTGGCGAGGGCCTGCTCGTCGGTCACTGCTACGTAGCGCGCGCGGCCGCTGTCGCGCAGGTACGCGTGCTCGGGCCCGGTGCCCGGGTAGTCGAGCCCGGCCGAGATCGAGTGCGCCTCGAGGATCTGCCCGTCCTCGTCCTGCATGATCGCCGAGTACGCGCCGTGCAGCACGCCGCCGCGGCCGCCGATGGTCAGCGGGGCGCCGTGCCGGCCCGTCTCGATCCCCTCGCCCGCGGCCTCGACGCCGATCAGCTCCACCTCGTCGTCGCCCACGAAGGGGATGAACGTGCCGATCGCGTTCGAGCCGCCGCCCACGCAGGCGATCACGCGGTCGGGCAGCCGGCCGGCCGCCTCCTGGATCTGGGCGCGCGCCTCGTCGCCGATCACGCGCTGCAGGTCGCGCACCAGCGCCGGGAACGGCGCCGGGCCGACGCACGAGCCGATCACGTAGTGCGTCTCGCCGACGTTGGCCACCCAGTCGCGGATCGCCGCCGAGACGGCCTCCTTGAGCGTGCGGGCGCCGGCGTCGACCGGCGACACGGTGGCGCCCAGCAGGCCCATGCGCTGCACGTTGGGCTTCTGGCGCCGCATGTCCTCGGTGCCCATGTAGACGATGCACTCGAGCCCGAGCAGCGCGCAGGCGGTGGCGGTCGCCACGCCGTGCTGGCCGGCCCCGGTCTCGGCGATGATGCGCTGCTTGCCCATGCGCTTGGCCAGCAGCGTCTGGCCGAGGGCGTTGTTGATCTTGTGCGCGCCGGTGTGGAGCAGGTCCTCGCGCTTGAGGTAGATGGTGTGGCCGGCCGCCTCCGAGAGGCGCTTGGCGTGGTAGAGCGGCGTCGGCCGGCCGGCGAAGTCACGCAGCAGCGTGCCGAGCTCGGCGCGGTAGCCCTCGTCGTCGCGCGCCTCGAGCCACGCGGCCTCGAGCTCGGCGAGCGCCGGCATCAACGTCTCGGGGACGTACTGGCCGCCGTAGGGCCCGAAGCGATGCTCGACGGCGGTCAAGACGGCACCGCGGCTCCCCGCACGGAGGCCATGAAGGCCTCGACCTTCGCGGGGTCCTTTATGCCCGGCTCGGCCTCGACGCCAGACGCCACGTCGACGCCCCACGGCCGGACGGCGGCGATCGCCTCGCCCACGTTGTCCGGCGTCAGCCCGCCGGCCAGGATCGCCGGGATCTGCGAGTGGCGCTGGGCAGCCAGCCGCCAGTCCCACGTCTTCCCGGTCCCGCGGCCGGTGTCGAGCATGTGGAAGTCGGTGTGGAAGCGCTCGATGTCGCGCATGTCCGCCCCCGACTCGATGCCGAGCGCCTTGATCACGCGCGCGCCGGTGCGCTGGGCGACGGCGGCGCAGAACGCCGGCCCCTCGTCGCCGTGCAGCTGCACGTGGGTCAGCCCGATGCTCTCGACTGCGTGGGCGACCTCGTCGAGCGTCGGGTTGACGAACACGCCGACCAGCTCGAGCCGCCGCCGCATCGTGCGCGCGATCCCGGCCGCCACGGCCGGATCCGCCGCGCGCTTGGACTGCGGCCACAGGATGAACCCGATCGCCCACGCCTCGAGCGAGGCCGCCAGCTCGGCGTCCTCGTGCCGCGTGATGCCGCAGAGCTTGACGTGGGGCATGGCCCCTCAGACTAGCCCGCGGGCAGCGTCGCCGGGCGCTCCTCCAGCCGGATCGAGATGTCGAGCGGGGCGCCGGAGCGCAGCACGTGCAGCTCGACCGTGTCGCCGACCGCGCGCTCGTCGACATGGTCGAGCAGCTCCGCGAAGCTGCGGACCTCGACGCCGTCGATCGACTGCACGACGTCGCCGGCGCGCAGCCCGGCGCGCTCGGCCGGCCCGCCCGCGTTCGAGTCGATCACCGCAAGGCCGCCCGGCGCCTCGCGGCCGCGGAGGCCTAGCCAGGGCCGGATCACCTTGTGGCGCTCCTCGAGCTCGGCGAGCACGTCGCGGGCGACGTCGGCGGGCACCGCGTAGCTGGTGTCCTCGCCGAGCCTGGAAGTGATGCCCACCACTCGCCCGTCGGCTCCCATCAGCGGCCCGCCCGACGTGGCCGGCTCGATCACCGCGTCGGTCTCCAGCAGCCCGTCGATCACGTAGCCGCCGGGCGCCTCGATCCGTCGTTCCGCTCCGGAGATGCGGCCGGTCCCCGCGATCGCCTGCAGGCCGGTCGGATTGCCGATGGCGACGACGCGATCGCCCGGCTGCACGGTCGGCGAGTCGGTGAGCTCGAGCGGGCGCAGGTCGAGCCGGCCGGGCGCGACCCGCAGCACCGCGAGGTCGGTCTCCTCGTCCTTGCCGATCACCTCCGCCTGCACCATCTGGCCGTCGGGGAAGGTCACCTGCACGGCGGTGACGCCGCTCACGACGTGCGCGTTGGTGACGATGCGGCCGTCCTCGTCGAGCACGAAGCCCGAGCCGGTCGAGACGCCGATCTCGCCTCCCGTCGCGGTCTGGAAGGCCGCCGCCCCGGGCTGGACCGTGCGCGCGCTGATCGACACCACCGACGGCGCGGCGCGCTCGTAGAGCTCGGTGGCCGAGAAGGTCTCGCCCGAGTCGAGCGCGAGCAGGCCCTGCTGACGACCGACGACGTTGCCGCCGCCGGATCCCGCCAACATCCCGGCAGCCGTGACCGCGCCGCCCACCAGGGCCGCGACCATGGGCACTGCGAGCTTGCGCCGCGTCATTGCAACCGCCAAGGGTGGCCCCGCGTGGTTAGTCGCGGCTAAACGTCGGCGTCGGCGCCGCCCGTGAGGCGCCGGCACGCGTCCTCGACGTCGCCGGCGCGCATCAGCGTCTCGCCGATCAGCACCGCGTCGACGCCGACCCGCTCGAGGTCGTCGAGCTGGTCGCGGGTGGAGAAGCCCGACTCCGAGACGACGGTCTTGCCGGCCGGGATGTCGGACAGCAGCTCGTACGTGCGCTCGATGTCGACCGAGAAGTCCGCGAGGTCGCGGTTGTTGATGCCCAGGATGTCGGCCTCGACGTCGAGCGCCACCTCGAGCTCGCGCTCGCCGTGGACCTCGACCAGCGCGTCGAGGTCGAGCGCCCGCGCCTCGCGCAGCAGCTCGTAGAGGTTGTCGGGGTCGAGCGCGGCGACGATCAGCAGGATCGCGTCGGCCCCCGCGGCCGCCGACTCGTAGAGCTGGTAGCGATCGACGATGAAGTCCTTGCGCAGCACCGGCAGGTCCGTCACGGCCCGCGCGGCCCGCAGGTCGTCGAGCGAGCCGCCGAAGTGGAACGGCTCGGTGAGGATCGACAGCGCGGTGGCCCCGCCGCGCTCGTAGGCGAGCACGATGTCCTCGACCGTCGACCCGTCGCGGATGGTGCCCGCCGACGGCGAGCGGCGCTTGTGCTCGGCGATCAGCGAGATCCCGGACCGCAGCAGCGCTTCCTCGAACGGGCGCTGCTCGGGCCGCTCGGCGGCGGCCGCCTCCAGCCGCGACAGCGGCACCGACTCGCGGCGGCGGCCGACCTCGCCGAGCGTGTCCTCGACGATGCGCTCCAGCACGCTCACGCGGGCGCCAGCTCCTGCGTCATCTCCACCAGGCGCTCGAGGCCGGCCGCCGCGCGACCGTCGTCGACGGCCGCCTCCGCCGCCCGGACGCCCTCCTCGAGCGTGTCCGCCTGCCCCGCAACGTAGATCGCCGCGCCGGCGTTGAGCACTGCCAGGTCGCGCTGCGGGCCGCGCTCGCCCTCGAAGATCCGCCGCGTGGTGGCGGCGTTGGCCTCCGGCGTGCCGCCGGCCAGCTCCTCCGGGCGGGCACGGGCGAGCCCGACGTCCTCCGGAGAGACCTCGTAGGAGCGAAGCTCTGGCCCGTCGACCTCCACGACGCGCGTTGTCCCCGACGTGCTCATCTCATCCAGACCGTCGGCGCTGGACACTACCAGCGCCTTTCGCGCCCCCAGCTTGGCGAGCGCTCCCGCGATGGTGTCCAGGAACGCCGCGTCCGACACCCCGATCACCTGGCGCGTCGCCCCCGCGGGGTTGGTGAGCGGCCCGAGGAAGTTGAAGATCGTGCGTACCGCGAGCTCCTTGCGGACCGGCACCACGAAGCGCGTGGCGCCGTGGTGGGCAGGCGCGAACATGAAGCCGAAGCCCGCCTCTTCGATGCAGCGGGCGACCTCGCCGGGCCCCAGGTCGATCCGCACGCCGAGCGCCTCGAGCAGGTCGGCCGAGCCCGACAGGCCGGTGGCCGAGCGGTTGCCGTGCTTGGCCACCGCGCAGCCGGCGCCGGCGGCGATCAGCGCCGCGGTCGTGGAGACGTTGAAGGTCGGCCGCCCGCCGCCCGTGCCGGCGGTGTCGATGAGGTCGTCCCGGCCGGTCTTCACCGGCGTGGCCAGCCGTCGCATCGTGGTGGCGAGGCCGACCAGCTCGTCGATCGTCTCGCCCTTGGTGCGCAGCGCGATCAGCACCGCCGCGGTCTGCACCTCGGAGGCGTTGCCCTCCATGATCTCGGCCAGCACCGCCGCCGACTGCTCGGCGGTCAGGTCGCGGCGCGACGCCAGCGCGTCGATCGCCTCAGTCAGGATCGCCAAGGAAGTTCTCCAGCAGCCGCTTGCCGTCGGGGGTGAGCACGGACTCGGGGTGGAACTGGACGCCGAGCGCCGGCAGGTCGCGGTGGCGCACCGCCATGACGACGCCGCCGCCGCGGGCGGTGACCTCCAGGCTCTCCGGCAGCTCGGGATCGGCGACCAGTGAGTGGTAGCGGCCGACCGTCAGCGGGCTCGGCAGGCCCTTGAACAGCCCTGAGCCGTCGTGCTCGATCTCCGTCGCCTTGCCGTGCACGGGCACGTGGCGGACCACGGTGCCGCCGAACGCCTGCACGAGCGACTGGTGGCCGAGGCAGACGCCGAGCGTCGGCACGCCCGCCTCCGGGAAGCGCCGCATGACCTCGACCGAGATGCCGGCCTCGTTCGGCGTGCACGGCCCGGGCGAGACGACCACGCGGTCGTAGCCGCCCTCGAGCAGCTCGTCCACGGACGCCGCGTCGTTGCGCACCGCCACCGGCTCCGCTCCCAGCTCGCCCAGGTACTGGACGAGGTTGTAGGTGAAGGAGTCGTAG
This sequence comes from uncultured Solirubrobacteraceae bacterium, assembly GCA_963835525.1. Taxonomy (GTDB): domain Bacteria; phylum Actinomycetota; class Thermoleophilia; order Solirubrobacterales; family Solirubrobacteraceae; genus DASSUW01. Next base: position 214,674 of record CAWIFM010000001.1, on the reverse strand, counting down.
TTGTCGACCATCAGGACCCTCACGGCCATGCCTCCTGCCGCGCGGCGAGCTCGATCGCCTGCACCACGCCGCGCGCCTTGGCGCGCGACTCCTCGTACTCGTAGTCGGGCTTGGCGTCGGCCACCGTGCCGCCGCCCGCCTGGATGTGGGCCACGCCGTCCTTGACCACCACCGTGCGGATGCAGATGCAGGTGTCGAGGTCGCCGTCGTAGGACAGCCAGCCGACGGCGCCGCCGTAGGCGCCGCGCTTGACCGGCTCGAGCTCGTCGATGATCTCCATCGCCCGCACCTTCGGGGCGCCCGACAGCGTGCCCGCGGGCAGCACGGACCGCAGCGCGTCGACGGCGCTGACGTCCTCGCGCAGGACGCCGGTCACGTTGGAGACGATGTGGATGACGTGCGAGTAGGTCTCGACGGCCATGAACGAGTCGACGTTCACGGTGCCGAACTCGCAGACGCGGCCGAGGTCGTTGCGGCCGAGGTCGACGAGCATCACGTGCTCGGCGCGCTCCTTCTCGTCGGCCAGCAGCTCCTCGGCGATCGCCTTGTCGTCGTCGACCGTCGCGCCGCGGGGACGCGTGCCGGCGATCGGCCGCGTCGAGACCTGGCGGCCGGACACTGTGACCAGCGGCTCGGGCGAGGCGCCGACGATCTGGAAGTCCTCGAAGTCGAGGAAGTACATGTACGGCGACGGGTTGACGGCGCGCAGCCCGCGGTAGATCGAGAACGGCTCGACCGGCACCTCGGCCGACCAGCGCTGGCTGGGCACGACCTGGAACGCGTCGCCGGCGTGGACGTACTCGATGATGCGGGCGACGTTCGCCTCGAACTGCTCGCGCGGCATGTTGGACTCGAACTGCGGCTCCGGGCTGGCCTGCGCGGGCGGGTGCGGGAGCGGGCCGGCGAGCCGCTCGCGGACCTCCCGGATCCGCTCACGCGCGTCCTCGCCCTCATAGCTGTTCGCGAGGATCGTGACGGTGTGCTTGAGGTGGTCGAACGCCACGATGACATCGGACAGCATCAGCGCCATGTCGGGGAGTCCGACCGGGTCGGGGTTGACGTCGGGAAGCCGCTCGACGGCGCGCACGCAGTCGTAGCCGAAGAAGCCCACCGCGCCGCCCGTGAACGGGATCGGCTCCTCGATCGGCGCCTGCCGGTACTGCGCGATCTCCGCCGCCGCGATCGCGTACGGGTCGCCGCCGTCGGCCAGCGTCCAGCGCAGCACCTTGCGCGGCTTGTAGCCGATGAACGACCAGCGGCCGACGCGCTGGCCCTGCTCGGCCGACTCGAGCAGGAAGGCGGGGCCGGAGCCGCGCAGCTTCAGGAAGGCGCTGACCGGGGTCTCGCAGTCCTCGATGAACGTCTCGCAGACCGGTACGAGGTTGTGCGTGGTCTCAGCGACGCCGGGCAAGCAGGGCCTCCTCGGCGTCGGCCAGGCAGAGCCCGCGCGAGCGCAGCAGCACGGCCAGGTGGTAGAGCACGTCGGCGGCCTCCTCGGCCACGCGCTCGTCGCTCTCCTCGCGCGCGGCGCGCGCCACCTCCTCGGCCTCCTCCTGCACCTTTTCGCCCACGTGGACGGGATTCGCGAGCAGCTCGGCCGTGTACGAGCCCTCCGGCGCGTTGACGGCACGGTCGGCGATCGTGCGCTCGAGCCCGGGCAGCACCTCGTGCGGCGCCGTCTGGAGGTCACCGTTGTGGAAGCAGGTCCGCTCGCCGGTGTGGCAGGCCGGGCCGGCCGGCACCACGAGCGCCAGCACTGCGTCGAGGTCGCAGTCGTAGCGGAGCGCCTTGACCGCCTGCGTGTGGCCCGAGGTGGCGCCCTTGTGCCACTGCTCGCCGCGCGAGCGGCTGTAGAGGTGCACCTCGCCGGTATCGCGCGTGCGCTCGAGCGCCGACTCGTTCATGTACGCGAGCGTCAGGACCTCGCCCGACGCCCAGTCCTGGATCACGCACGGCACGAGGCCGTTCTCGTCGAAGGCGATGGGAGCGTCCGCCATGGACGCGGGAGTCTAGGAGTCGCGCGGCTCCTAGGTAGTGGCCCAGGGGGACGGGCGGCTCTGCCGTGAGGCGCGGCCCACCAGCGGCCGGCGGTTCCAGTCGCGCAGGGAGTTGCGGTGGAGGCTCCGCACCACCCAGAGGAAGTAGATCGAGAACGGCACGCCGGGCACGTCGAACAGCAGCGTGTGCCAGTCGGCCGGCGTCGCGAGGCCCGCGACGAGGTGGCTGATGCCGCAGGTCACGAACACGCCGCCGAGCGCGAGTCCGGACACCGACCAGCCGCCGAGCCCGGCCCGCCGCGCGAGCTGGGTGCGCAGCACGAGCACTCCCACGATCGCGTAGTTGACGAACAGCAGCAGGTTCGCGGCCATCCCGAGCAAGCTCACCTGGCGAGCGTCGCCCAGCGCCTCCCACACGATCGCGCCGCAGGCGGCCACCACGACCCAGGGAAGCATCGCGAGCACGAGCGGCGTGCCAGTGATGAAGCGGTCGCCGCGCCCGCCGAAGGCCGCCTCGATCCGCAGCAGCACGAAGATCCCGCCCGGCACGAAGCCGATCGCCAGCGCGCCCAGCATCGGCCCGCTCGCCGCCTCGCTCCACAGCAGGTGGTGCTCCGCGTGCACGAGGTGGTGTGGCCCGCAGGTCGCGGCCATCAGCGCGAACGCGCCGCCGAGGTAGGAGAAGCCGCGCGTCTTGTGGTTGCGGCCGAGCTCGTAGACCGCGATCACGCCCAGGCCCGAGTACGCCAGCCCGGTGAGCAGGGCGAGGATGCCGGCGGCGACGCTCACAGGGCCTCCTTGGCGATCCCGATCTGGTGCAGCATCTCGTCGATGAAGCTGCGCTCGCCGCGGAACTCCGCGCCGCGGTGCCCGCCGGCGCGGGCCAGCTCGCCGGCGACGCCGGCGACCTCACCCGCCGGCACGGCGGGCGACCACAGGAAGCCCTGCGCCACCGTGCAGCCGAGCGAGACGAGCTCGGCCGCCTGCAGCGGCGTCTCGACGCCCTCCGCGATCACGTGCAGGCCCATGGCGTGGGCGAGGCTCAGCACCGAGGCGACGATCGCCGAGTCCTCGGGATCGGTGCCCAGCCCGTCGACGAACGAGCGGTCGACCTTGACGACCTCGACGGGCAGGCGCTTGAGCGCCGCCAGCGAGGAATACCCGGTGCCGAAGTCGTCGATGGCGACGTAGACGCCGAGGTCCTTGAGCGATGCGAGCGTCTGGCGCGGCCCCTCGCCGGCGCCCATCAGGGCGCTCTCGGTCAGCTCGAGGCAGATGCTGCTCGGCTCCAGGCCCGCAGCTCCGATGTGGCGCGCCACGGAGTCGGCGAACCCGGGGTCGCTCAGCTGGTGCGCCGAGACGTTGACGGTGGCCGCGAGGCGCAGCCCTTCGCAGCGCCACACGGCGACCTGACGGCAGGTCTGCCCCAGCACGAACGAGCCGAGCGGGCCGATCAGCCCGCTCTCCTCGGCGACGGCGATGAACTCGGCGGGCGACACGGCGCCCAGGCGCGGGTGCGTCCAGCGAGCGAGCGCCTCGACGCCGGCGACGCGGCCCGTCAGCAGGTCCACCTGCGGCTGGTAGTGGACGTCGAGGCCATCGGTCTCGAGCGCCGCCCGGAGCTCCTGCTCGACCTCGAGCCGGCGGACGATCCGGCGGCGCGTCTCCTCGGAGTAGAGCTCGATGCGATCGCGGCCCTTGTCCTTGGCCTGGTACATGGCCACGTCGGCGTCGCGCAGGAGCGCCTCGGCGCCCGCCGACTCGCCGCTCGCCAGGCGGCAGCCGATGCTGGCGCGGACGTGGCGGCGCTGGCCGGCGATCTCGAACGGCTCGTCGAGCGCCTCGCGGAGGCGCTCGGCGATCGCCAGCGCCTCGCGCTCGCCCGACACGCCGTCGCACAGGACGGTGAACTCGTCGCCGCCCAGGCGCGCGACCAGGTCGCCCGGCCGCACGGCCGAGCGCAGCCGGTCCGCGACCTCGCGCAGCAGGCGGTCGCCCGTGTCGTGGCCCCAGCCGTCGTTGACGAGCTTGAAGTCGTCGAGGTCGAGGAAGAGCACAGCCAGCGAGCCGCGAGCGGCGGCCAGCGTCCGCAGGCGGTCGAGGAACAGCGCGCGGTTGGCCAGGCCGGTGAGGGCGTCGTCGGCCGGCGGGCCGTGGACGGCCGCGGGCCGCGGGTCAGCGGCGGGAAGCGTGGGTGAGCGGAGCTGACGTGCGCGCACTCACCGCTTGATCGGCGCTCGCACGAGAATTCTGAGCAATTCGCGGGTGCGCTTGCTCGAGATACCACGCGAACGTTCGCCGGCAGACACGCTCGCGGCCCATCACGGCCAGCAGCGCGGAGAGCACAGGCGGCGGCAGGGCGGGGATCAGGCGCTGCAGCCGCAGCGCGCGGCGGAAGAACGGCGCATGGGCCTCCGAGAACGCCGCGTAGGCCGCCAGCGCCTGCTCGCGCCGCTGCGTGCCCGCCAGCACGGCGCGCAGCTCACGGCCGCAGGCGATCCCGAAGTAGAAGGCGGTCCGGATCCCCTCGCCCGACAGCGGGATGCAGTGCCCGGCCGAGTCGCCGGCGAAGAACACGCCGTCCTCGGCCGCCGGGCGCAGCGCGTGCGGGAACCAGTTGCCCTGGTAGCGGACGGCGTCGGTGCCGAGCCGGCGCGCCATCTCGCGCGTCGGGTCCTTGACGTGGTGGCGCGGCTCGTAAGAGCCGACGCCGACGCGCCGCTCGCCGGCCGCCGGGACCGACCAGGCGTAGCCGTAGCGGACCACGGAGCGATCGATCCAGATGTCGAGGTCGGCGCCGCGCGGGTCGTGAGGATGCACCTCGAGCCCGCGCGAGATCATCGCGTCGGGCGGCTGGACGTTCTCGCCCGGCCCGAGCACGCGCCGCCAGCCCAGCGCGTCGACGATCAGCGGCGCCGTCAGCGTCCCACGATCCGTGTGGACCATCTCGCCGTCGCGGCGCTCGACCTTGGCGATCTCGAACCGGGCGTCGCACTGCTCCCAAAGCGCCTCGCACAGCTCGCGGTAGTCGAAGCTCGACCAGCTCCACGGCAGCCGGTGGCGGGCCGAGCCGTGCGGCGTGTGGAAGGCCATGCACGGCAGCTCCTGGCGGATCGAGCGCCCGACGCCCATCGCGTGCAGCCACGGCGTCGGCGCCGCGCAGGCGGAGGTGGCTCGCTCGCCGATCTCGTAGCGGTCGACCACCAGCACGTCGGCCCCGCTCCCCGCCAGCTCGCGCGCCACCGCGAGCCCGGCGAAGCTCGCCCCGCACACCAGCACGTCGGCGCGCTCGGAGAGCGGCGTCCGCTCGGCGCCGCGCAGCGTGGCCCGGCGCGTCACCGCCGGACCGCCGCCCGCAGGATGTCGCGCGTGCGGACGCCGAGGCGGCGCCCGAGCACGTCGCCCCCGGCCGCCTCGGCACGGTCGAGGATCCGCCCGTAAGCGGCGCAGGCCAGCCGGATGCCGTTCCGGACCGAGGCCGGGGCCGCGGCCACGGCGGGCTCGGCGGCCGCGAACAGCGCCCGCGCCCGCGCCACCTGCCGGCCGGCGACGGCGCGCAGCCGCGGTGTGCCGGGGCCGGCGCCGAGATCCTCGTCGTCGAGTCCGGGGAGGTAGATGCGGTCCATGTCCCAGTCCTCGCCGACGTCACGGATGAAGTTGGTGAGCTGGAACGCCTGGCCCAGGTGCCCGAAGTCGGCGCGGAAGCGCTCGGGCACGCCGAGCAGCGGCGCCATGATCCGGCCGACCGAGCCCGCCGAGCCGTCCATGTACTCGTCGAGCTCGTCGTCGCTGCCGATCCGCACGCGTCCGCAGTCGACACGCATCGAGCGCATGTAGACCTCGAGCTCGTCGAGCGGGAGGTCATGGCGCGCACCGGCGTCCATGAGGGCGATCACCGCGGGGTGCGACGACCGGCCGCCGCGCAGCTCCTCCTCCCACGCGTCGAGCGCCGCCAGCCGCGCCGCGGGGGTCGGAGGGCGGCGCGGCCCGTCGACGATCTGGTCGGCGGTGCGGACGTAGCCGTAGAGCGCGTGCGTGGCCGGGCGCACGTCGGCCGGCAGCCGGCGCGTGGCCCAGTAGTACGTCGGGTCGTGCCGCAGCTGCAGCCGCCGGCACGACTCGTACGCCGCGCTGATCCTCGGGTCCATGAACGCCATTGTCATCCTTGTCACCCACGATGGAAGCACTCCTGCGCGACCGGCGGCTGCTCTACGTGACCGGCAAGGGGGGCGTCGGCAAGACCACGGTGGCCGCGTCGCTCGGTCTGGCGGCCGCCGCCGCGGGCCGCCGGACCATCGTCTGCGAGGTCGCCGAGCAGGATCGCGTGTCGCGTGCGCTGGGCCGTGAGGGCGTGGTGGCGGAGACCGAGGTCGAGCTGGCCGAGAACCTGTGGGCGATCACCATCGACCCGCAGCGCGCGCTCGAGGAGTGGCTCGCGCGCCAGATCGGCGGCGTCGGGCTGAAGGTGCTGGCGCGCTCGTCGGCCTTCGGCTACTTCGTGGCGGCGGCGCCCGGGGCCAAGGAGCTGATCACGATCGCCAAGGTGTGGGAGCTGGCCCAGAGCGACCGCTGGGACCGCCACAACCGCCCCTACGACCTCGTCGTCGTCGACGCGCCGGCGTCGGGCCACGGGCTGGCCATGCTGACCACGCCGCGCACGTTCGCCGAGATCGCGCGCGTCGGGCCGATCCGCCGCCAGGCCACCAGGGTCGGCGAGATGCTGGCCGACCCCGAGCGCACCGGCTACCTCGCCGTCGCGCTGCCGGAGGAGATGCCGGTCAACGAGACGCTCGAGCTCGAGGCGCGGCTGCCGGAGGCGGTGGGCCTGGGGCTCGAGGCGATCGTCGTCAACGGCATGTGGCCGGAGCGCTTCAGCGCCGCCGACGCCGAGGCGATGCGGGCGGTCGCCGACGGGCGCCCGGACCTGCGGGCCGCGCTCACCGCGTACGAGCGCGCCCGCGCCCAGCGCAGCCATCTGCGCCGCCTGCGACGCGCCGCGTCGGCGCCCGTGGTGACCCTCCCCTACCTGTTCGACGCAGAGCTCGGACTGCCCGAGTTCGAGCGGCTCGGCAGCCGGCTGGCACGGAAGCTGTGACCCCGGAGCCGACGCGCACGCTCGCGCGCGAGGCGCGCTGGGTCTGGCGCGGCGAGCAGCTGCTCCTCTGGGGCGTCGCCGTCGTGGTGGGCATGATCGTCGCGGGGCAGCTCGACGGAGCCCTCGCGCTCGCCCTGCGGGTCGTGCCCGTCGCCGGTCTGCTGATCTGCGTGACGCTCGTGCCCTCGCTGCGCTGGCGCCGCTGGCGCTGGGAGGTGCGGCCGGACGCGATCGACATCCGCCGCGGCACGTTCACGATCCGCCGCACGCTCGTCCCGATGCTGCGCGTGCAGCACGTCGACACCACGCGCGGCGTCATCGACCAGTCGCTCGACCTGGCGACGGTCGTCGTCCACACCGCCGCCGGCAGCCACAGCATCCCGCTCCTGCGTGTGGCCGACGCGGCCGAGGTGCGCGACCGCATCGCCGACCTGGCACGGACCGCGGATGAGCCCTGAGCCGCGGCGCCTGCACCGCGCGGGCATCGCCGTCTACGCGGTCGGCGCGCTGCGCGAGTTCGCCGTGCCGCTGCTGGTGCTGGTCGGGCTGTCGGCGTTCCGGGGAGGGATGGATGAGGGCTCGATGCTGCGCGGCCTGGCGTTCGGGCTCATCGGCGTCGTGGCCTCGACCGTGCTCGGCTTCGTGCGCTGGCGGACGACGACCTGGTGGGTGACGCCGGACGCGGTCCACCGCAAGAGCGGGCTGATCGGCACCAAGGAGACGGACGTGCCGCTGACGCGCATCCAGTCGCTCGACCTCGAGCAGGGGCCTGTCCAGCGGCTGTTCGGCGTCTACGCCGTGCACGTGCAGACGGGCGGCGGCGGCGCCCAGGGCGAGATCGTGCTTGACGCGACCGGCGAGGACGACGTGCGCGAGCTGCGGTCGCTGCTCGCCGACCACGGGCCGGCGCCGGCGCCCGAGACGCAGGGGCCGGAGCGCCGCCTCACGCGCTCGCGGCTGCTGATCGCCGCCCTCACGGCCGGTCAGCTCGGCGTCATCCTCCCCGCGGTCGCGGGCCTCTTCCAGCTCGTGCAGCAGCCGTTCGACGAGGACGACGCGGTACGGCTGCTCCCGCACACGGTCATGGCGGCCGTGGCGATCGTCGTCGCGCTGCTCGTCGCCGCCTGGCTGCTCTCGGTGCTCGGCTCCGTGATCGCCTTCTCGGGCTTCACGGTCACGCGCGAGGGCGACCGGCTGCGGATCCGGCGCGGGCTGCTGGCGCGGCGCGAGGCGACGGTGCCGGTCGAGCGCGTGCGCGCGGTCGAGGTCGTCGAGAACGTCCTGCGGCTCCCGTTCGGCTTCGCTGCGCTGCGGATGGAGGTCATCGGGCACGCGAAGGAGGCCGCCGCCGCGCAGAGCCTCTTCCCGCTGCTGCGGCGCGACGAGGTGCGCGGGTTCCTCGACGAGCTGCTGCCCGAGCTGGCCGACGACCTCGACGGGCTCGAGCGCCCGCCGGCCCGCGCCGCCCGGCGCTATGTGCTGCCGCCGGCCGTGTTCGGCGCTGCGGTGGGCGCCGGCGTGTGGGCGTTCACGCCGGCCGGGCCGTGGGTGCTGCCGGCCGCCCTCCTGCTCGGCGGCTACGGGCTGCTGCGCCACCGCACCGCCGGCTGGCGGCTGGACGGCGGCCGGCTGGCGATCCGCTCGCTGCGGCTGTCGCGCACGACGGTGCTCGGCCCGGCGCGCTACCGCGAGTGGCACGAGGTGAGCCAGAACCCGTTCCAGCGGCGCGGCCGGCTGGCCGACGTGTTCGTCGCGTTCGGCAAGCAGACCGACGCCCGCGTGCGCCACCTCGAGCGCGCGACGGCCGATGCCCTCTACGACCGCCTCAGCCGCCTGTGAGCGCCACCTTCCACAGGGTCTCGGGGATCCTGCCCTGGTCGATCAGGTCGTCGTTCCACACCGCGAACAGCGTCAGCCCTTCCTCCGGCAGGTGGGTCAGGTCGGTGTGGAAGCCCGGCATGCCGCCCAGGTGGCCCCATGCCTCGCGGCCGTGCATCTCGAAGCGGGCGAGGCCGAGCCCGTACGCGTCGCCGAGGGCGGTGCTGGGGCGGAAGTCCGTCATCTCGCTCAGCGAGTCCTCGTCGATCACCTCGCCCGCGAACAGGCGATCGGCCCAGCCGGCCATCGCCTCCGTGGAGCCGGCGTAGCCACCGGACGTCCACGCGGCCGTGGCCAGCGAGGTCGACGGCACGAACGGCCCGCCGTCGCCGAAGGCGCGCGGGTCGCCGGCGCCCTCCGGATAGACGTAGCCGCGCGCCGGCTCGCCCTCCACGCGCTGGTCCGGCTGCAGGGCGATCCCGGGCGCCGTGTCGCGCAGCAGGTCGAGCCAGCCGGCGCCGGCGGCGCGGCGCAGGGCCACCCCCGCGGTCACGAAGCCGGAGTTGTTGTAGACGTGCGAGTCCTCGGGGCGTGGGGGCCGGGTGGCGGCGAGCCAGTCCGCCGGCCGGAAGCGCCGCGCGGGCCGCCGGAGCTGGGCGAGATAGAACCGCTCCGGCGCGTCCTCGATCCCGCCGTCGTGCCCGAGCAGGTCGCGGAGCGTCCTGGAGCGCTCGCCCGGCCAGGCCGGCACCCACCTGCGCACGGGATCGTCGAGCGACAGGCGCCCCTGCTCGGCGAGCCGGAGCGCGAGCGCGGCCGTGATCATCTTGCCGACGCTCGCGTAGGCGACGGGCGTCTGCGCGGTCATGGGGCTGTCCGCCTCGATGTCCGCCTTCCCCCACGCGCCGGACCACACCAGCTCACCGCGCCGGTAGAGGGCGGCGGCCGCTCCTGGGACGCCGAGCTCCTGCGCGCGCTTGGCCAGCTCGGCGTCGAGCTTCCGCGGCAGGTCGTCGCGTGCGACCCGCTCCTCGCCGCCTCCGCAACCCACGAGCGCCGCGATCACGGCGCAGAGCAGACCGCGGAGCAGCATGGCTACGTGATGCCGAGCCGGTCCAGCAGCGTCTCGTCGCCGCGCCACGAGCGCCGCACGCGGACCGAGAGGTCGAGGTGCACGCGCTTGCCCAGCTCGCGCTCGAGCTCGCGCCGGGCGGCCATGCCGATCGCCTTGATCATCCGCCCGTGGGCTCCGATGAGGATGCCCTTCTGGGACTCGGTCTCCACCCACAGGTAGGCGTGGACGACGACCAGGTCGTTCTGCTCGTGGATCTCGTCGACCTGGACCTCGACGGAGTGCGGGACCTCCTGGCGCGTGCGGTGCAGGACCTGCTCGCGCACCAGCTCGGCGAGCACCACGTGCTCGGGCTGGTCGGAGATCTCGTCGGACGGGAAGTAGAAGGGCCCCTCCGGCAGCAGTGAGGCGAGGTGCTCGAGCAGCGGCCCGACGCCGCGGCCGGTGCGAGCGCTCACCGGGAAGATCTCGGCGTCGTCCGGAACCAGGTCGGCGGCCGCCTGGAGGGCGAGCACGGTGCGCGGGCGGTCGAGCCGGTCGACCTTGTTGACGGCCACCACGACCGGCACGTCGACGCCCTTGAGCGCCTCGGCGATGAACACGTCGCCGGAGCCGCCGATCCCCTGCTCCCCGTTGACCACGAACAGCGCGGCGTCCGCCTGGCCGATCTCGGACTCGACGCGGTGCTGCATGCGGGCGGTGAGCGCGTCGCGTGGCCGCTGCACGCCGGGCAGGTCGGTCAGCACGAGCTGGAAGCGGTCCGGCGCCGTCACCACCCCGCGGATCGCGCGCCGCGTGGTCTGCGGCTTGTCGGACACGATCGCGACCTTGTGGCCGACCATCGAGTTGACCAGCGTCGACTTGCCGACGTTGGGGCGGCCGGCGAGCGCGACGAAGCCCGAGCGCTGGCTCATCGCAGCCAGCCCACGATCTCGGCCTGGAGGGCGAGCATCTCGCCATCGTCCTGCTCGTGATCCATGCCCGTGAGGTGCAGCACGCCGTGCACGACGGCCTCCAGCAGGTCCTCGGTGTGCTCGGGACATATCACCACGTCTCCCAGCTCGCGGGGGCCGGCGGCCATGCCGGCTTCGTCGACCGGGAACGACAGCACGTCGGTCGGACCGCTTTTGCCGCGGTGCTGCTCGTTGAGCTCGGCGATCCGCTCCGCGCTCACGAACTCGACGGCCACGTGCCCGTCGTCGACCCCCGCCGAGGCGGCGGCGAGCGCGCACGCCTCGACGATCCGCGCCAGCGGCCGCGCGTCGCCGATCACATCGACGTCGAGCAACTCAGGCGGTTCGCCGGCGCTCGGCCGGCCGCAGCTCCGAGGCGGAGCGCTTCTGGTGCTCGTCGTAGGCGGCGACGATCCGCTGCACGAGCTTGTGGCGGACGACGTCCTCGCCGCCGAAGTGGACGAACTCGACACCGTCGACCCCCTCGAGGATGTCGTTGACCACGATCAGCCCCGACTTCTGGTCGCGCGGGAGGTCGACCTGCGTGATGTCGCCGGTGACGACCATCCTGGAGCCGAAGCCGAGCCGCGTGAGGAACATCTTCATCTGCTCGGGCGTGGTGTTCTGCGCCTCGTCGAGGATCACGAACGAGTCGTTGAGCGTGCGGCCGCGCATGAAGGCCAGCGGCGCGACCTCGATCACGCCCTTCTCGAGATGGGCGGCGACCTTCTCGGCCTCCATCATGTCGTGCAGCGCGTCGAACAGCGGACGCAGGTACGGGTCGACCTTCGCCATCAGGTCGCCGGGCAGGAACCCGAGGCGCTCGCCGGCCTCGACCGCCGGGCGGGTGAGGATGATGCGGTTGACCTCGCGGCGCGCCAGCGCGGCCGTCGCCATCGCGATCGCCAGGAAGGTCTTGCCGGTGCCGGCCGGGCCGATGCCGAAGGTGATCGTCGAACGCCGGATGGCGTCGACGTACTTCTTCTGGTTGACCGACTTCGGCGTGACGCGCAGGTTGCGGTGGCGCCACACGACGTCGTCGAGCACCTTGGCGGGCGACTCGCGCTCGTCGAGCACGCGGGCCACGGCCTCGATCGTGGCGGGCCCGATGTCGTGCCCGCGGTCGACCATCGAGCTCAGCTCGCGCACCACCGTGGCGCCGGCCTGCACCGCGTCGGCTTCGCCGTCCAGCGTGAGGACGTTCCCGCGCAGGAAGACGTCGCACTCGAGGTGCTCCTCGAGCGTGCGCAGGATGAGGTCCTGGGAGCCGGCCAGCTCCGCGGCCACTTCGTTCGAGAGCTCCATCTGCCTACGCGCCACTTAGTACGTCCTTCACCTTGGTCGAAACGGCGCGGCCGTCCGCCCGCCCTTGCGCGGCCGCCATGACGTGCTTGATCACCTGGCCCATGTCGCGCTGCGACGAGGCGCCGGTCTCCGCCACCGCCTTGGCGACGAGCGCGTCGAGCTCGTCGCCGGAAAGCTCGGCCGGGAGATAGGCCTCGATCACCTGCGCCTCGAAGTCCTCGCCCTCGGCGAGATCCTCGCGCGCCGCCTCGCGGTACGCATCGGCGGCCTCGCGCCGCCGCTTGCGCTCGCGCCGCAGCACGGCCAGCTCGTCGGCCTCACCGTCCTTCTCCGCCTTCTGGAGCTCCGAGAGCACCAGCCGGAGCGCCCCTACGCGCTCCTTCTCGCCCGCCTTCATGGCGGTGGCGACATCGGATTTGATGCGATCGGCGATCTGCAAGCACTTCCTAGTGTACGCCGGGGTGGGGCGAGAAATTGATCGATCCTCCTAGTGGTTGCATGGAGCTCATCATCGCCCGTGGCCCGCGGCGCCTGACCGGCCTCCTCGGCCGGCGCTCGCTACCGCCCGGCGTGGCCCTCGAGATCCCGCGCTGCCGGTCGGTGCACACGTTCGGCATGCGCTTCGCGCTCGACCTCGCGTGGCTCGACGGCGAGCGCCGCGTGGTGCAGATCGACCGCGCCGTGGCGCCCTGGCGGGTGCGTTCGTGCCGTCAGGCGCGCTCGGTGCTGGAGGCCGACAGCCGCTTCTCGAACCAGTGGTTCGCGTATGGGTCGTCGTTGTAGCGCTCGATCTCCGTATAGCCGCGAGAGCGGTACAGCGCCTTCGCCTCATCCAGCGAGCGGTTGGTGTAGAGGCGGATCGTCGTGTGTCCGCGCGCGGACGCGTGCCGCTCGAGAGCCTCCAGAAGGCGCCCTGCGATGCCCAGGCCCCGATGCGACCGGTCGACCCACATGCGCAGGATCTCGCCGGTCTCAGGGGTCAGCGCCTTGAGCACGCCGCAGCCGGCGGGCTGGCCGTCGAAGCGCGCGAGCAGGAACAGGTCCTCGGGGGCGGTGGGCAGTGTGCGCGCGGGGTCGAACGTGCTCCTCGAAGCGCTCGGCCAGCTCGGCGAAGTAATGGCCCAGGCACCAGCGCGCGTCGGCCGAGCCGGGCACCTCGGGCGCGATCGACACCATCGAGATCGCCAGCAGGCGGCGGACCTCGGCCTGGGCTTGGAGGAGCCGCGCGCGCTGGTCGGCGTCGAGCGGCGCCAGCGTCGCGGCGGCGAGCTCGTCGGAGATGCGGTCGAGCTCGGCCATCTCGGCGCGGCCCGCGGCGGTGAGCGTCAGGCGCTTGGTGCGCCGGTCCGCGGGGTTCGGCTCTTCGGTGACGAGGCCGTCGCGCTGGAGCGCGCGCAGCAGGCGGGCGAGGTAGCCGGAGTCCAATCCGAGCCGGGCGCGGATGTCGCGCGGGGTGGCCCCGTCGGCGCCGATCTCGAACAGCACGCGCGACTCGCCGAGCGGCCGATGGCCGAGATAGCGGTCGTTGAGCGCGCCGACCTGGCGGGTGACGAGCCGGTTGAAGCTGCGGACTGCGGCGATCTCTGACGTAGGTCAGAGACTACTCCAAGGTGACAAACGATCAGCGGGGCCCCGATCCCTCTCCCTCAATGCCGGAGTTGACGTTCGCCAAAGCCCTCACAGCGCAATCAAGGCAACACCCAGCACCACGACCACCGCCCCCGCCAACCGCCGCCTAGGCACCCGCTCACGCCCGGCAACAGCAGCGGCGACCGTGGCCATCACCACGCTCGTCTCCCGCAACGCCGCGACCGGGGCCGCCGCGGCGATCTCGAGCGCCGCCAGCGTCAGCGCATAGGCGCTGAACATGGCCACGCCGGCAGCAGCAGACCGCGGAGTGGCAGCCGCCCGCAGCGCCCCCGGGCCGCGGGCAATCGCGACGGCGATCGCGTACACCGGCGCCGTGATCAGCAGCACCGCCTCGAAGTAGCTCAAGGCGGCGGCGTGGCGGACGCCCTCGTCGTCGACCAGCGTGTAGGCGGCGATGCAGCCGGCGACTCCGAGCGCCATGAAGACCCCGGTCGCGGCCCCGCTCCCGACGCCGCGCACGAGCAACACCCCGGCGGCGACCGCCAGCACCCCGGCGGCCTCGCCGGCGGAGAGGTCTGCCCCGAGCGCGGCGAGCGACACGATCAGCACCAGCACCGGCGCCGTCCCGCGCGCGATCGGATAGACGAAGCTGAGATCTGCCCGCTCGTAGGCGGCCGCCAGCAGCGCGAAGTACGCGAGCTCCAGCAGCGCCGACGCGACGATGTACGGCCAGGCGCCGGACTGGACGTCCCACGTCAGGACCGCCACCGGGGCGAAGACGATGGCGGCGGTGAGCAGCGCCACCGCCCCCACCGCGTGGCTGTCGCGGGCGTCGGCGACGAGCCAGTTCCAGAACGCGTGCAGGCCCGCGGAGGCCAGCACGAGCGCGACGGCGCCCGCGGTCAGCGGGCCACCGTCTCGGCCGCCGGGCCGCCGGCGGGCGGCATCTCGAGCTCTGGCGGGTGCCCGAGCTGGCCGAGCTCGGACGTGTCGCGGCCGAACGCGAGGTCGACCGTCCAGTCCACGACCAGCCGGATCTGGCGCTTGATCCCCGGCATCATCGCCAGGTGGTAGGTGCGGGCCAGGAACCAGGCGGGGAAGCCGCGCCACTTGATGCCGACCGTCTCGGCGACCGCCTTCCGGTGGCCCATGTCCACGAACACGCCGAGCGTCTTGTAGGTGAACGGCCTCGGCTTGCCAGCCCCCAGCGCCGCGGCCACGTTGCCCGCCACCGTGCGGCCCTGGCGCAGCGCGTGCTGGCAGGTCGGCGGCGTCGGCTGGCCGGGCCGGGCGGGGTCGGGAACGGCGGCGGCGTCGCCGATCGCCCACACGTCGCTGCGTCCCTCGACCTGGCAGAAGCGGTCGACCACGATCCGGCCGCCGCGGTCGAGCGGCAGCCCGAGCTTCTCGACCACCGGGTGCGGCCGCACGCCGGCCGTCCAGGCGACGGTCCGGCACGGCACGACCTCGCCGTCGGAGAGCTCGACCGAGTCGGCCGAGATCCGCTCGACGGTGGTCGAGGTCCGGACCTCCACCCCGCGGCGGCGGAGCTCGGCGGTGGCGAACTCGGCCAGCTCGGCGGAGATCTCCGGCATCACCCGGTCGCGCGCCTCGACGAGGATGAAGCGCAGGCCCTGCACGCGAGAGCGCGGATAGAGGTCGACGACGTCGGCCGCGAAGTCCTGCAGCTCGGCCAGGCCCTCGAGCCCGGCGTAGCCGGCGCCCACGAACACGTACGTGAGCAGCGCGCGCCGCGCCTCCTCGTCCTCGACCGACTCGGCGCGCTCGAGCGTCTGCACGATGTGGTTGCGGAGCGCGATCGCGTCAGACAGCGTCTTGAAGCCGACCGCGTGCTCCTTGAGGCCGGGGATCGGCAGCGCGCGGGAGATCGAGCCGAGCGCGACGATCACGTGGTCGTACCCGAGCGTGCGCTGTGGCCCTCGGCGGTGGTCACGAAGACCTCGTTGCGGTCGGGGTCGGCGCCGGTGACGCGGCCGAGCAGCAGGTCGGTCCGCGACAGGTGCTCGCGCAGCGGCACGACGACGTGCCGCGGCTCCAGCGTGCCGGCCGCGGCGCCCGGCAGCAGCGGCGTGTAGAGCATGAAGTTGACGTCGGTGACGACGGTCACCTTGGCGGCGTGGGGCGGCAGCGAACGCTCGAGCTTGCGGGCCGCGTAGAGCCCGCCGAAGCCCCCGCCGAGGATCAGGACGTTCCAGGCCATGGGCCCGATGCTACGGCGAGCCCGGCGAACCGTTCTGCGGTCACGTTGCCGCCGGAGATGACGACGACCCACACGCGCACCGGAAACGCGGCCCGCCATCAGCGCGGCCGGCGCACAGGCGCCGCTCGGCTCGGCCACGGTCTTGACCCGCTCGAACAGGAACCGCATGGCGTCGACGATCTCCTCGTCGCTCGCCAGCACCACCTCGTCGACGCGCTCGCGGATCACCTCGAAGGTCAGCTCGCCCGGCATCGGGCAGCTGCTGGCCGTCGGCGATCGTGCGCGGCACGTCGATCCGCACGCGCTCGCCCGCCGCCAGCGACTGCTTGACGTCGTCGCCCGCCTCGGGCTCCACGCCGACGACGCGGATGCCGTTCGCCTCGGCGACCGTGGCGCAGCCGCTGATCAGCCCGCCGCCGCCGATCGGCACGAGCAGCACGTCGAGCGGGCCGGCCTGTTCGACGAGCTCGAGCGCCACCGTCCCCTGGCCGGCCATCACGCGCTCGTCGTCGTACGGATGGACCGGCACCAGGCCGCGCTCGGCGACCAGCTCGGCGAGCAGCTGCTCGCGGTCCTGCCCGTAGCGGTCGAAGCGGATCACCTCGGCGCCGTACCCCTCGGTGGCGGCGAGCTTGCCGGCCGGCGCGTCGTCCGGCATCAGGATCACGGCGGGGATCCCATGCAGCTTCGCGGCGAGCGACAGCGCCTGGGCGTGGTTGCCCGACGACACCGTCGCCACCCCGCGGGCGCGATCCTCGTCGCTGAGCGAGGCGACGGCGTTGAACGCACCGCGGAACTTGAAGGCGCCTGCGCGCTGGAGGTTCTCGGCCTTGAGGAACACGGTCGCCCCGGTCGCCTCGTCGAGCGCGCGCGAGGTCAGGACGGGCGTGCGGTGGGCGACGCCGTCGATCCGGCGCGCCGCGGCCTGGACGTCGTCGAGCGAGATCATCGCTCCAGCAGGATGGCGGACCAGCCGTCGCCGTCGCGGCGCGACGCCAGGCGGAGGCCGCGCGGCTCGAACGCCGCCACCACCTCGTCGGCCTCTCCGAGTTCCAGCCCGGAGGCGATCAGCCGCTCCGGCGGGCGCTCCATCAGCGCGGCGATCTCGAGCAGCAGCGGGCCCACGAGGTTGGCGAGCACGGTCGGCGCCCACGGGCCGGGCGTCCGGCGCAGATCGCAGCGCGTGGTCGTCAGCTCGACCCCGTTCGCCTCCGCCGCCGCCAGCGTCGCGGCCACCGCCTCGCGCTCGTGGTCGCACGCCAGCACGGGATCGAAGCCGAGCCGGGCGGCGGCGACCGCGAGGATCCCCGAGCCGCAGCCCCAGTCGGCCAGCGGGCCGCCGGGCGGCACAGCGGTCAGCAGCGCCAGCGTCAGCCGCGTGCTCGGGTGCGCGCCGGTGCCGAACGCCTGCCCGGGATCGATCACCACGTCGAGCGCGCCCGGCCGCTCGGGTGCCCACGGCGCCCGCACGCGCAGCGGCCCGACGTCGAGCGGCCGGTGCCAGTCGCGCCAGTCGGAGCCGTCGGAGACCTCGCTCGTCGAGACGTCGACCAGCGCGCCGCCCGCGACGGCCTGCAGCTCGCCGACGTCGGGCAGCTCGCCCGGCGCGCCGTAGAGCGCGTACTCGACGGTGTCGTCGTCGACGTCCCGCTCCTCCAGCCCGCCGGGCACGAGCTCGAGCAGCTCGGCGAGCACCGGCTCGGCCTGCGCGCGCGCCACCCGCACCGCGAGCCGGATCATCCGAGCACCACTCCCGCCCAGCCCTCGCGCTCGAGCCGACGGCGCGCGCGCAAACCGAACGCGGCGACCACCTCGTCGGCCTCCGCCGCGAGCATGCCGGAGGCGATGATGTGCGTCGCCGGGGCGATGTCGTGCGCCGGCCGGCCGAGGCGGCCGGCGATCTCGAGCAGGACGGGCTTCGGCAGATTGGCGAGGACGGTCGAGGCCCAGGGCGCCCCGTCGCGCAGGTCGTGCACCCGCGCCTCGACGGCGACGCCGTTGCGCTCGGCGTTGGCCCGGATCAGGTCGACGGCGCCGGGCTCGACCTCGACCGCCGTCACCGGCCCCCAGCCCAGCCGCGCCGCCGCGATCGCCAGCACCCCCGTTCCCGCCCCCCAATCGCAGATCGCGCCGGCGGGCGGCTCGCGCAACAGCAGCTCGAGGCAGATCCGCGTCGTCGCATGAGTGCCGGCGCCGAAGTACACGCCCGGGTCGATCACGAGGTCGTCCCGGCCACCCTCGATCCACGGCGGCCGCACCACCAGGTCGCCGACCCTCACGGGGCGCAGGTACTCGTGCCAGCGCCGCTCCCAGCCGTCCGGCACCGGCTCGGCGCGGACGCCGACGACATCGGTCAGCGCCCGGATCTCGTCCTCCCGCGGCAGCTCGGCCTCGAGCCCGTAGAGGGCGTACTCGACGTCGCCGTCCACCTCACGCTCCTCCGCGCCGGCCCCGAGGATCGGCAGCAGGTCCGCCAGCGCCAGCTCGGCGCGGTCCGCTCGCACGCGGATGGCGAGGCGGATCAACCGGCCAGCACGCGCTTGAGCTTGGCGATCATGCCCTCGTCGGCTCGCTCGTTGTCGACCGTGAGCGTGCCCGCGAACTTCTCGAGCATGTCGCGCTGCTCGGGCGTCAGCCGGCGCGGCACCGTGACGTTGACCACGACGCGCAGGTCGCCCGTCCGGCCGCGCCGGACCGGCGGCATGCCGCGGCCGCCGAGCGTGATCGTCTCGCCCGGCTGCGTGCCGGCCTTGACCTCGACGGGGACCGGGCCGTCGAGCGTCGGGACCTCGATCGTGGTGCCGAGCGCGGCGAGCGGAGCGACGACGTCGACGACAGTGATGAGGTCCGAGCCGTCGCGCAGGAAGCGCTCGTCCTCGGCGACGCGCACGACGACGTAGAGGTCGCCGTTCGGGCCGCCGCGCTCGCCCGCGTGCCCGCGGGCCGAGACGTGGATCCGCTGCCCGTCGGCGATGCCGGCCGGCACGCCGACCTGCACGCGCTTGCGCTCGACGACCATGCCCTCGCCGCGGCACTCCTCGCACGGCTCGCGCGGGATGCGGCCGTCGCCGCCGCAGGTGTCGCAGATGGCGGAGCGGACGAGCTGGCCGAAGGCGGTGCGCGAGACGGCCTGGAGCTGGCCCGAGCCCTGGCAGCGCGGGCACGTCTCGATCGGCGTGCCGGGCTTGGCGCCGTTGCCGTGGCAGGTGTGGCAGCGCGCGCGGGCGTCGTAGGCGACCTCGACCTCCTTGCCGTGCGCGGCCTCCTCGAGCGAGATCTGCACGGCGACCGCCAGGTCCCCGCCCTGCACCGGCCCGCCGCGCGCACGGCCGCCGCCGAACGCGGCGTCGAAGCCGCCGGCGCCGAAGAAGGCCGAGAACAGGTCGGAGATCGACCCGAAGTCGCCGAAGTTCGGGGCGTAGCCGCCGCTGCGCAGGCCTTCGTGGCCGTAGGCGTCGTACTGCTGCCGGCGATCGGGGTCCGACAGCACCTCGTAGGCCTCGGCCGCCTCCTTGAACTTGGCCTCGGCGTCCGGGTCGTGGGCGTTGACGTCGGGATGGAGCTCGCGCGCCAGCCGCCGGAAGGCCTTCTTGACCGCCGCCTCGTCGGCGTCGCGCGCGACGCCGAGCACCTCGTAGTAGTCGCGTGGCATCAGCCGTAGTTCACTCGTAGATGTCCTCGACGAAGCGGGAGAGCTGCGCCGCCGCCTCACGCACCGTGATGATCGCCCGCGCGTAGTCCATCCGCATCGGGCCGATGACCGACACGGTCCCGAGGTTGCGCTGCGGGAGCCCGTAGTTGCCGGCCACCAGCGACAGCGAGCGCAGGGCGGGCATCTCGTTCTCGCCGCCGATGCGCACGTAGATGTCGCGCTCGTCGAGCGCGCGCGAGAGCAGCCCGAGCAGCGACACGCGGCGCTCGAGCGCGTCGAGCAGCTCGTTGAGCTGCGAGACGTCCTGGAAGCGGTGCTCGGACAGCAGCCGCGCGGCGCCGTCGACGTAGAGCGTGTTCTCGGCCGTCATGGCGAGCTCGGTGAAGGCGGGCGCGAGCTGGGCGATGAAGGCGCGCTCGCGCGGCTGTAGCCCCGGGTCGTTGAGCTTGGCCTGGAACATGCGCGAGCCGATGCCCATGCCCGCGAGCTGCTCGTTCAGATAGGCCGCGGCCCAGTCGGCCAGGCCGGGGTCGACCGGCCGGTCGAAGGTGAACACGCGCTTGGAGACGCCGCCGGTGGAGGTGATGACGACCACCATCAGCACCTGCGGCTGCAGCGGCAGCACCTCGACGTGGCGCAGCGTGGTGGTGGCGATCGGCGGCGCGGAGACGATCGCCAGCAGGTTCGTGACCTGCGAGAGCGTCTCGGTGGTCATGCGCATCGCCTCGTCGACCTCGCGGCGCACGAGCGAGAGCTGCAGCTCGGGCTGCGCCTCGCGCCGCGCGGGCAGCAGCCGGTCGACGAAGTAGCGGTAGCCGGCGTCGGTCGGCACGCGGCCCGCGGAGGTGTGCGGATGCGCGAGCAGCCCCTGCTCCTCGAGCACGGCGAGCTCGTTGCGGATCGTCGAAGCGCCGGCCGGGATCTCGGGGTCGGCGGCGAGCGCCTTCGAGCCGACCGGCTGGCCGTTCGCGTTGAAGCCGTCGATCACCTTGACGAGCAGCTGCTCCTGTCGCGGCGTGAGCACGGGTCAGATTCTAAGAACCACGCCCTCGTCGGCCCGCAGAACGCCGGCGCCGCCGTCGAGGTGGGTGCTGAGCACGAGCTCGCCCGCGACCGGCAGCGGGCGCGGCTCGCCGGTGAGATTGAGGGCCACGGCGTGGCCATCCCCGCGCGCGTAGGCGAGCACGCCATCGTCCGCGTGCAGCGTTCGGTAGTCCTCCTCGGCGAACTCGCGGCGCAGGGCGATCAGCCGCCGGTGGAGCTCCAGCATCGAGTTCGGTCCTTCGGCATTGACCGCCAGGTCGCCGTACGGCAGCCACGGCTCGCCGTCGGTGAAGCCGCCGTCGCGCCTCCACTGCATCGGCGTGCGCGCGCCGTCGCGGAAGTCGTAGCGCTCGACCGTCACGTCGGTCATCCCGAGCTCGTCGCCGTAGTAGAGCGTCGGCGTGCCGCGCAGGGTGAGCAGCAGCATCGCCGCCACGCGCGCCTGGGCGGCGCCGACGCGGCTGGCGATCCGCGGCCGGTCGTGGTTGCCGAGCACCCAGTTCGGCCACGCGCCCTCGGGCAGCGCGGCCTCGTAGCGCTCGACCAGGTCACCGATCGCCTCCGCCTTCCACGGGGTGCTCAGCAGGTGGAAGTTGAACGGCATCTGGGCGCCGCCGGCGTAGTACCGCATCAACCGCTCGATCTCGACGTAGACCTCGGCGATGAACAGCTTCTCGCCGATCACGGAGCGCATCTCGGCGACGATCTCCTGCAGCTCGTCGAGGTCGGTGGTGTGGAGCGGGATCAGCGAGTCGTACTCGGGGCCGCCGGCGTACTCCGGGTCGGGCGGGTTGTCGCGCAGCTGCGGGTCCTTGAGCAGCTGGCGCAGGGCGTCGACGCGGAAGCCGTCGACGCCGCGGTCGAGCCAGAAGCGCAGGACGTCGTACATGGCCTCGCGCACCTCGGGGTTGCGCCAGTTCAGGTCGGGCTGCTCGCGCAGGTAGGCGTGGTAGTAGCTGCGGTCGCCCACCTGCTCCCAGGCCGGCCCGCCGAACACGGCGATCCAGTTGTTGGGCGGAGGACCGTGGTGCCACAGGTAGCGCTCGGGGTGCTCGCGGAACCACCGATGCAGGTCGGAGGTGTGGTTCGGGACGTAGTCGAGGATCACCCGCAGGTCCTGCGCGTGCGCCAGGCGCACCAGCGCGTCGAAGTCGTCCAGCGACCCGTACTGCGGATCGATGTCGCAGTGGTCGGTGATGTCGTAGCCGAAGTCGCGCTGCGGCGACGGGTAGATCGGCGTCACCCAGATGGCGTCCACGCCGAGCGCGCGCAGATACGGTAGGCGCGCCGTGATGCCGAGCAGGTCGCCGACGCCGTCGCCGTCCGAGTCCTGGAACGAGCGCGGGTAGATCTCGTAGATCACCCCGCGCTGCCACCACGTCATTCGCGGAAGGCGACCTTGCCCCGCCGCACGAGCCGGTTCTCGCCCTGCGTGGCCTCGACGGTGCCGTCGGCCGTCGTGGTGACCGTGATCTCCTGCTCGGGCACGCCCATGCCGCGGAACTGCACGGAGAGCGACCGCAGCTCGAGCCCGTCGCCCTGCGCGCGGGCGCACTGGGCCATCGTCCACAGCCCGTGGAGGATCCTGCCGGGCAGGCCGACCGACTTGGCGAACTCGTCGTCGAGGTGGATCGGGTTGAAGTCCCCGCTCGCGCCGGCGTACCGGTACGTCAGGTACCGGTCGGGCGTCACCTTCATCTCACGATGTTCGTCCACAGCCCCTCGCACACCAGCTCGCCGCGCTGGTTCTTCGACACCGACTTGAAGACGTAGAACTCGAGCCCGCCGCGCTCGGACTTCGAGTCCAGCGACGCCTCGGTGGTGATCTCGTCGCCCGCCACCACCGGCTCGTGCCAGGTGAACTCCTGGGCGCCGTGGACCATGCGGGAGAAGTCCAGGCCGGACTCCATGATCGCCGGGAAGACGGCCGGCCCGGAGTAGACGGCGGCGAACATCGGCGGCGCCACCACGTCGGCGAAGCCCGCCTCGCGCGCCGCCTCGGGGTCGAGGTAGCGCCGGTCGGTCTCCCCCACCGCGTGCGCGTACTCGCGGACCTTCTCGCGCCCGACGGCGTAGGTGCTCACGTCTCGTCCCCGAGCTCGAGCACCGCGAGGAACGCCTCCTGGGGCACCTCGATCCGGCCTACCTGCTTCATCCGCCGCTTGCCCTCCTTCTGCTTCTCGAGCAGCTTGCGCTTGCGCGAGATGTCGCCGCCGTAGCACTTGGCCGTGACGTCCTTGCGGAACGCCTTGACCGTCTCGCGGGCGATGATCTTGGCGCCCACCGCGGCCTGGATCGGCACGTCGTACTGCTGGCGCGGGATCTTCTTGCGCAGCCGCTCGGTCAGCACCTTGCCCTGGTCGTACGCCTTGTCGCGGTGGACGACCATGCTCAGCGCGTCGACGGGGTCGCCGCCGAGCAGCACGTCGAGCTTGACCAGGGCGCTCGCCCTCAGCCCGATCGGCTCGTAGTCGAGCGACGCGTAGCCGCGCGTGCGGGTCTTCAGCTGGTCGAAGAAGTCGAGCACGATCTCGGCCAGCGGCAGGTCGTAGGTGATCTGCACGCGCTCGGAGCTCAGGTAGTGCATGCCGTTGTGGACGCCGCGGCGGTCCTGACACAACTCCATGATCTGGCCGATGAACTCCTTCGGCGAGAGGATGCTGGCCCGGATGTACGGCTCGCGCACCTCGGCGATGCGCGCCGGGTCGGGCATGTCGGTCGGGTTGTGGACCGGGATCACGCTGCCGTCGGTGAGCGTGATCTCGAACTCGACGCTCGGCATGGTGGCCATCAGCTCGAGGTCGTACTCGCGCTCGAGCCGCTCGCGCACGATGTCCATGTGCAGCAGGCCGAGGAAGCCGCAGCGGAAGCCGAAGCCGAGCGCGTCCGAGGTCTCCGGCTCCCAGGACAGCGCGGCGTCGTTGAGCGTGAGCTTCTCGAGCGCGTCGCGCAGCTCCGGGTAGTCGTCGTTGTTCATCGGGAACAGGCCGCAGAACACCATCGGCTTGACGTCGCGGTAGCCGGGCAGCGCCTCGGTCGCCTTGCTGCCCTTCGTGGTCAGCGTGTCGCCCACGCGCAGGCTGCTGACGTCCTTGATCCCGGTGATCAGGTAGCCGACCTCGCCCGCGTGCAGCTCCTCGGCCGGCGCCTCGGCCGGGGTGAAATAGCCGATGTCGTCGATGTCGGCCTCGGTGCCGGTCGCCAAGGCGCGGATCGCCTCGCCCTTCTTGAAGGTGCCGTCGACCACGCGGATGTAGGCGATCACGCCGCGGTACTGGTCGAACTCGGAGTCGAAGATGAGGGCCCTCGGTGGCGCGTCGGGGTCGCCGTGCGGCGGCGGCACGCGCTTGACCAGCTCCTCGAGCAGGTCCTCGACGCCCTCGCCGGTCTTGGCGCTGATGCGGCGGACGTCCCCGGCCGGCTCGCCGATCAGCTCGGCGATCTCCTCGCCGACGCGGTCGGGCTCGGCGCCCGGCAGGTCGACCTTGTTCATGGCCGGGATCAGCTCCAGCCCGGAGTCGATCGCCAGGTAGGTGTTGGCGACCGTCTGAGCCTCGACGCCCTGCGACGCGTCGACCACCAGCAGCGCTCCCTCGCACGCCGCGAGGCTTCGACTTACTTCGTAAGTGAAGTCCACGTGGCCCGGCGTGTCGATCAGGTGGAACTGGTAGTGCTCGCCGTCGCGCGCGGTGTAGAAGACCCGCACCGCCTGGGCCTTGATCGTGATCCCGCGCTCTCGCTCGAGGTCCATGCTGTCGAGCAGCTGCGCGCGCATCGCGCGCGGATCGACGGTGTGCGTGAGCTCCAGGATGCGATCGGCCAGCGTCGACTTGCCGTGGTCGATGTGGGCGATGATCGAGAAGTTCCGGATGTGCGCCTGGTCGGCCACGGGAGGTGAAGCTTAGGAGCGCCGCAGCCTGCGCGTGAACAGCTCGAGGATCTGGCGCGCCTCGGGGATGCGCATGGCGAGCACGAGACCGGCGTAGACGGCCGATCCGAGGGCGATCGCGCCGCCGACCGAGACGATCTGCGCGAGCAGGCTGACGCCCAGCGCATCCTCGAGGACGTACCAGGTGCCGTAGGCCACGCCGCCGAGCGCGGCGGCGGCGACGAGGATCTTCATCGTCGCCCGCGCCGTCGTGCCGAGCTGGAGGCCGCCGATCCGGCGGCGCAGGTAGAACGCCTGCCCCGCCGTCATCGCGGCCGTGGCCACGACGGTGCCGAGCACGACACCCCCGATGCCCAGCGGCTCGTACAGCGCGGCGCTCACCGCGATGTTGATCGCCAGCGTGACGCCGGCCAGGGCGGTCGGCGTCCATGGACGCTGGAGGCTGAAGAAGGTTCGCGTGAGCAGCAGGTTGAAGCCGCTGAAGGGGAGGCTGAAGCTGAACCAGAAGAGCGCCTCGGCAACCTGGTCGGTCGACTGCGCGTCGAACGCCCCACGCTCGTAGACGAGCCGGGTGATCGGCTCCGGCAGCGCGATCGTGACCGCCGCCGCCGGGATCAGCAGCAGCGCGATCTGGCGGATGCCGTTGCCCTGGAGCGCCCGCAGCCCGTCCCAGTCCTGGCGCGCGACGAGCCGGCTGAGGGCCGGGAACAGCACCGTCGCGACCGCCACGCTGAACATGCCCTGCGGGAGCATGTAGATCCGGAACGCCTTGTCGATCGAGGCGGGCGCCTCCTCGTCGATGAGGAAGCCGAAGTACGTGTTGATCAGCAGGTTGAAGTTGATGAGGCCGAGCCCGATCGTCACCGGCAGCATCAGCAGCAGCACGCGGCCGATCCGCGGATCGCGCCAATGCAGGCTGATGCGGACCGGGATGTGCAGGTACCGGAGCACCGGGAAGCACATCGCGAGCTGGACGGCCGTGCCCGCCAGCACGCCGATCGCGTACGCGTAGATCTGCTCGTCGCCCTCGAACAGCGGCGTGAGCCCGACCAGGCAGCCGATGATCACGACGTTCCACACCAGCGGCGAGATCGCCGGGATCGCGAAGTGGTCGTGCGCGTTGAGCATCCCGACCAGCAGGCCGTTGATGCCGAGCAGGATCACGATCGGGAACAGCACGCGGCTGAGGCCCACCGCCAGGTCGTCGAGCGCCGTGCCCTCGATGAAGAGGGGCATGATCACCCCGGCGAGGAGCATGAACAGCACCGTGATGACGCTCAGCACCGTGAGGATCAGGCCGAACAGCGCGGCCGCGAGCTGGAGCGCCTCCTTGCGCTTCTTGTGCTCGAGCAGCTCGGTGAAGACCGGGACGAAGGCGGCGCTCAGCGCCGAGTCGGCGAACAGGCTGCGGACCAGGTTGGGAACCTGGAACGCGGCCGTGAAGGCCGACATCGGCCCGGTGGTGCCGAAATAGCGCGCAGCCACGACCTCGCGGACGAGGCCTGCGATGCGCGACAGGCCGGTGGCCACGGAGAAGATCGCCGTGTTCACCGCCGTGCGCCTGGGCTGGCGGTCTGGCGCCGACAAGCGGCGCGCTATAGTACGCCGCCGCCGCGGGAGATCCGCGGTTTCCTTGCGTCATGGCCAACATCGCGTCACAGATCAAGCGGAATCAGCGCTCTTTGCGAGAGCGCGCTGAGAACCGTCAGTACACGTCCGCGATCAAGACCTACTTCCGCCGGTTGCAGGCCGCCGTCACCGAGGGTGACGACAAGGCCGCCGACGCCGAGCACCACCGCCTCGTGCAGCTGATCGACAAGGCGGTCAAGCGCGGCGCCCTGCACCGCAACAACGGCGCCCGCAAGAAGTCGCGCGCCGCGCGGATTCGCAAGGGCTCCGCCGAATAGCTCAGCGAACGGCGCACGGCGGCGCATCTCTGCCGCTCGGCCGGGGTAGCCGTCAGTTCGCCGCCGCGAGCACCGCTCGCACGGCGGCGGTGTCCTCGCTGACCGCGGCCCCGCCACCACCGCGGCTCTCGACCTCGAGGCCGGCCAGCAGCTCCAGCGCGCGCCGGTAAGACTCGACGTCGCGCCCTGAGACGTCGGCGATCAGGCGGTCGGCGGCGAAGGACGGCATCCGCAGCGTCTTGCGGACCTGCGCGGCGGGCTTGCCCGCGGCGAGCGCCTCGGCGATCGCGAGCGCGTCACGGACGCGGCGGACCATCTGGTACTGCAGGCTCGGCAGCCGCTCGCCCTGCTGGCGCAGCTCGACGAGCAGCCGCACCGCGGCCTTCGCGTCGCCGGCCACGACCGCGTCGGCCAGCGTCCACGCCTTGCGCTCGGCCGAGCTGGCCGAGCTCGCCTGCACCTCCTCGACGCCGACGTGCGCGCCCGGCCCGTACTCGAGCGCGAGCTTCTCGAGCTCGCGGAGCAGACGCTGCTGGCGGTCGCCGACCTGGGCGATGAGCGCCTTTGCCGCCTGCTGGTCGAGCTCGAAGCCGAGCTCTGACGCCTGCTTGGCCAGCCACGAAGGCAGCGCGCGTGCCTTCAGGACGTTCTCGGCCGCGACCTTGCCGCCCGCCTTCTCGACCGCCTTGTGCAGCGCCGCGGGCGCCTTGACCCGGCCGTCCTCGCGCGCGAAGAAGGCGACGGTGAGCGACTCGGGGTCCATCCCTTCCATGGCGGCCGCGACGGCGGCGACGTCGGCCTCCTTCCAGCGCTCGACGCCGTCGGCGATCACGAACCGCCGGCCGAGCGCGAACGTCATCGCGCTCAGCGCGCCGGCCACGGCGTCGGCCGTGCACGCGTCGCCCTCGAACAGCTCGACGCCGCTCTGCCCGCTCTCGGCCTCGGCCATCGCCCGCAGCTTGGCGCGGCGCTCGCCGATCCTGCCGTGGTCGTCGCCGTGGATGAGGTAGGCGGGCGTGAAGCTGGGCACGGGTGGGCGAGTCTAGTCGTCGACCGTGATGGCATCGCCGCGAACGCGGAGGCGGACGGTGCCGTCGCGGTCGGTGCGGTAGACGTGATCGACGGCGCGCAGCGCGGCCAGCGTCGACGGCGCCGGATGGCCGTACGAGTTGTCGCGGCCGACCTCGATCGCGGCGAACTCGGGGCGGGTGCGCTCGAGCAGGGCCGGGAGGCCCTCGTCGGCGCTGCCGTGGTGCGCGACCTTGAGCGCCTCGACGTCGGGAAGGTCGAGCGCGGCGGTCACGCCGGACTCGGCGTCGGCGGGCAGCAGCAGGTCGAAGTCGCCCGACTCCACATGGGCCACGACAGCGCGGCCGTTGGGGTCGCCCTCGGGGCGGAAGCCGGGGCCGGGCGGCGGCGGCCAGAGCAGCCGCATGCGGATCCCGCCGAGCGTGAGCACCTGGCCGGCGTGGGCGGGGATCCGCCGCGCGCCGGTGGCGCCGGCCAGACCTGCCTGCACGCGCGTCGGCCAGCCCGCGCCGCCGTTGACGACCAGCCGCGTCGGGAACCGCCGCAGGACCTCGAGCACCGCGCCCTCGTGGTCGGCCTGCGCGTGGGTGATGACGAGCGCGTCGAGCCGCTCGACGCCGGCCTCCGACAGCCGCCGCAGGATCGGCCCACCGGCCGGGCCGGTGTCCACCAGCACGGCGACGCCGTCCTTCTGGAGCAGCGTCGCGTCACCCTGCCCGATGTCCAGGAACGAGACCACGAGCTCGCCGGGCGCAGGCGGCGCCGGCCCGTCGTCAAGCGCGGCCGCGCAGCCGAGCCCGGTGAGCGCGACCGCCGCCAGCGCCGCGACCGCCCGGTGGCTGCGGCGAAGCTCGATGGCCGGGACGCGCCGCCACGCCGCCCGGACGCCGAGCATCGCCG
The DNA here is from genome assembly GCA_963835525.1 of uncultured Solirubrobacteraceae bacterium. Classification (GTDB taxonomy): domain Bacteria; phylum Actinomycetota; class Thermoleophilia; order Solirubrobacterales; family Solirubrobacteraceae; genus DASSUW01. The sequence continues at coordinate 186,202 of CAWIFM010000001.1, read as the reverse complement.
CCACGAGCGCGGCGTACACGGCGGCCAGCGCGGCCGGCGACCCGATCCGCACCGGCACGACCGACGCGGGCGCCGCCGCGAACGTGTGCGCCACCCACTCGACGAACGCCAGCAGCGGCGCGTTGAGGGCGTTGAAGGGCAGCGCCAGGTCCGGTGCGACCTGCGCCGCCGCGGCGGCCAGCATCCCCAGCCACATCACCGGGGCGATCGCCGCCGCGGCGAGCAGGTTGGCGGGCAGGGCGGCCAGTGACACCTGCTCGAAGTGCAGGGCCATCAGCGGCGCCGTCCCGAGCGTGGCCGCGATCGTGATGGCGGCGACGTCGGCGACCGGGCCGGGCATCCGGCGGGCGAGCACCGCGCGCAGCGGCGGGGCGACCGCGAGCAGGGCGACGACGGCGGCGAAGGAGAGCTGCCAGCCCGGCTCCCCGACCGCGAGCGGGTTGAGCGCCAGCGTGACCGCGGCGGCGAGCCCGAGCGCGTACCAGCGGTGCGCCGGCCGCCCCGCGAGCGCGGCGACGAGGCCGGCCGCGCCCATCACGCCGGCACGCTGGATCGACGGGCCGGCGCCCGTGAGCGGCACGTAGAGCGCGACGAGCGCGAGCGCCACGAGCAGCCGCGTGCGCAGCGGGGCGCCGACGAGCCCGCCGGCGACGAGCACGAGCGTCGCCAGCAGCATCACGTTCTGGCCGCTGACCGCGAGCACGTGGGCGAGGCCCGAGCGCTTGAACTCGTCGCGCACGTCGTCCGTCAGCCGCTCGTCCTGGCCGAGGACCATGCCGCGCAGGAGCGCCGCCTCCTCCTGCCTCAGGCCGCGGACCAGGCCGGCCTCGGCGCGCCGGCGAACGATGTCCACGGCGCCCGCGAGCCCTCCCCGCCGCTCGCCCGTGCGGTGGAGCCCGGACACCTCGAGCGCCGCGCCCGCGCCGCGCCGGCGCTGATACGCGTCGAACAGTCCGAGCGGCGCAACCTCGCCCTCCACGGCCACGATCTCGCCCACCTCCGGCCATGAGCCCGCACTTCGGACGCGCAGGACCACGACTTCGCCGTCCGCCGGACCGCCGGCCAGCCGGGCGCGCGCGACGGCGGGGCCGAACGCGCGCTCGCGGACGGGCTCCAGCAGCGTCGCACGACCGCTCACCGACCGGCCGTGCAGGTGCGGGAGCGATCCACCCTCGAAGGCGGCGAGCCGCAGGTCGGCGACAGTGCCGCCCGCGAGCACCGCTGCCGCAGCGACGTACGGAAGCGAAGAGAGCGGGCGCGCGGCCGCCACAATGATTGCTCCGAGCGCTGCCACCGCGAGCGCCGCGGCCGGCGTCAGCGGCCCGGTCAAGAGGCCGGCGGTGACGGCGAACAGAAGGACGTGCCGCGGGTGGCGGTCGACCGCCGCGAGGACGCCGCGCACCGCTCACACCCGCACCTGCTCGCGCAGCGAGGCCAGCCGCACGTCGCCGATCCCCGGCACCTGCCCGAGCTCGTCGACCGCCCCGAAGCCGCCGTTCGCCTCACGGTAGTCGAGGATGTTCTGGGCCGTGGCCGGGCCGATCCCGTCGAGCTCGTCGAGCTGCTCGAGCGTGGCCGTGTTCACGTTGAGCGGCACGCCGGGCGCGGTCGGCGCGGCGGCCCCCGCGGCGGCGGCGCGGACCCGCTCCGGAACCAGCACCTGACGGCCGTCCTCGACCTTGGCCGCCAGATTGACCTGGCTCAGGTCCGCACGCGCGGTCGGCCCGCCGGCGCGGCCGACCGCGTCGTCGACCCGTGCCTCCGGCCGCATCCGGTAGACGCCGGGCGACCGGACGGCGCCCGCGACGTGGACGATGACAGCGCGGCGCCCCTCGGCGCCGCCGTCCACGCGGATCGGCGCCGGCGCCGCGGCCCCGCCCGCGCCGCCGCCGCCCGCGCGCGAGAGATGCCACGCGCCGAGCAGGGAGACGGCGACGAGGGCGAGCGCGCAGGCGGCGAGCTGGCGAGGGGCGAGGTCGGGCACGGCTCGAACCTACGCGCGACCGCGTGACGGATCAGCACGCGAAGGTGACGATTCAGCGCCGCAGGTGTGAAGAAAGGCTCAGCGCACGACGAAGTTGACGAGCCGCCCCGGCACCACGACCACCTTGACGACCTCGTGGCCCTCCAGGTGGCGCACCACGTTCGGCCGCTCGCGAGCCAGCGCCTCGAGCTCCTCGCGCGAGGCGTCGCGCCCCGCCTGGATGCGGTCGCGCAGCTTGCCGTTGACCTGCACGGCGACCTCGACCACGTCGCGCTCGAGCAGCGACGGATCGGCGGCCGGCCAGGGCTGCTCCCAGACGCGGTCGCCGGTCAGCAGCTCGTACGCGTCGGTGCCCGTGTGCGGCGCGAACGGAAAGATCAGCGACGCGGCGGTGGCGGCGGCGAGGTGCATGACGTCGTCGGACGCCGTCTCGCGCCGGCGCGAGGCCTCGTTGACCAGCTCCATGACGGCGGAGACCGCCGTGTTGAAGGCGAACCGGTCGGCGAGGTCGTTGGTGACCTTGTCGATCGCCCAGTGGACCTTGCGCAGCAGCTCCAGGTCGTCGCCCTCGCCGGTGCCGGCGTCGGGGTCGGGTGCGCGCTTGCCGGTCCGCTCGGCCACGTCGCCCGCCAGCCGCCACAGCCGGCCGAGGAAGCGGTGCACGCCCTCGACGCCCTCGTCGCTCCAGTCCGCGTCCTGGTCCGGCGGGCCGATGAAGAGGATGTAGGCGCGCGCCGTGTCGGCCCCGTAGCGCTCGATGATCGGCAGCGGGCTGACCACGTTGCCCTTCGACTTGGACATCTTCGCCCCGTCGCGGGTGATCATCCCCTGGGTGAAGAGCTTCTGGAACGGCTCCTGCGAGTCCAGCAGCCCCATGTCCGCGAACACCTTCACGAAGAAGCGCGCGTACAGCAGGTGCAGGATCGCGTGCTCGATGCCGCCGATGTACTGGTCGACCGGCGTCCAGTAGTTGGTGACGCCGGGGTCCCAGGCCGCCTGCTCGTTGTCGGCGTCCGTGTAGCGCAGGAAGTACCACGACGAGTCGACGAACGTGTCCATCGTGTCCGTCTCGCGCCGCGCCGCGCCGCCGCAGCTCGGGCACGTCGTGTTGACCCAATCCTCGGCGGTCGCCAGCGGCGAGCGGCCCTTGGGCTTGTAGTCCTCGACGTCGGGCAGCAGGACCGGCAGGTCCGCCTCGGGAACCGGCACCATGCCGCAGGTGTCGCAGTAGAGGATCGGGATCGGAGCGCCCCAGTAGCGCTGGCGCGAGAGCAGCCAGTCGCGCAGGCGGTAGTTGATCGAGCGGTGGCCGCGACCCTGCTGGTCGAGCCAGTCGATGATCGCGTCCTTGGCCTCGACCGCCGTCATCCCCGTGAAGCGATCCGAGTTGACCAGGACCTCGTCGTCGCTGTGGGAGACGAACGGGCCGTCGGTCTCGCTCCCGTCGGCGGGCGCGACGACCGGCCGGATCGGCAGGTCGAAGGTCGTCGCGAAGTCGTAGTCGCGCTGGTCGTGCGCGGGCACGGCCATGATCGCGCCGGTGCCGTACTCCATCAGCACGTAGTCGGCGACGAACATCGGGATCCGCTCGCCGTTCACGGGGTTGACCACCGTCCGCCCGAGCGGGACGCCGGTCTTGGTGCGCTCGGTGTCGGCGCGCTCCTCGCTGCTCTCGGCCAGCACGCGGTTGACGTACTGGCGCACCGCCTGCTCGTGCTCGGTGCCGGCGGCCAGGCGCAGGACGTCGGGATGCTCGGGGGCCATGACGAAGAACGTGGCGCCGAACAGCGTGTCCGGCCGTGTGGTGAAGACCGGGTAGTCGACGCCCAGCTCGGGTTGGCTGAACGTGACCTCGGCGCCCTCGGAGCGACCGATCCAGTTGCGCTGCATCCTGACCACGTTCGGCGGCCACTGGACCGTCTCGAGGTCGTCGAGCAGGCGGTCGGCGTAGTCGGTGATGCGGAAGAACCACTGCTCGAGCTGGCGCAGCTCGACCTCGGTGCCGCAGCGCTCGCAGTGCCCGTCGATCACCTGCTCGTTGGCCAGCACCGTGGCGTCCTTCGGACACCAGTTGACCGCGGCCTCCTTGCGGTAGGCCAGGCCGCGCTCGAACAGCTGGAGGAAGATCCACTGGGTCCAGCGGTAGTAGCGCGGCTCGTGGGTGCCGAACTCGCGCGACCAGTCGATCGAGATCCCCCACGACCGCATCTGGCGCTGGAACGCCGCGATCGACTTCGCGGTCGAGTCGCGCGGGTGCTCGCCGGTCTTGATCGCGTGGTTCTCGGCCGGGAGCCCGAACGCGTCGTAGCCCATCGGGTGCAGCACGCGCCGGCCCGTGCGGCGGTGGAAGTGGGCCACGGCGTCACCGACCGCGTAGTTCTTCAGGTGGCCCATGTGCGGCTCGCCCGAGGGGTACGGCAGCATCTCGAGCACGTACGAGGCGGGCGTCCCGCCGTCCTCGCCGTCGGAGACGTACCAGGTGCGCTCGTCCTCCCAGACGCGCTGCCACTTGGGCTCGATCACCTTCGGGTCGTAGCGATGCTCGGATGCCATGCGGCGCGGAGGTTAGCGCCGTGCACGCCCTCAACCCCGGCAGTCTGCTGCCGATTGACAGGATCGCGATACCATTCCCGGGACCGCTCTGGGGCTATAGCTCAGCTGGGAGAGCGCGTGACTGGCAGTCACGAGGTCGTCGGTTCGAGCCCGACTAGCTCCACCTCCAACGGAAGGCCGCTCACGTGAGCGGCCTTCCGTCGTTCTGGCGTCCTATGGGCTGGTGGTCGACAGCGTGAACGTCAGCGTCTTGCTGTACGTGCCCGTCCGCAGCGGATCGATGCTGTTGACGAGCTGGCTGAAGTCCACCGCCACGCTCTCGTTGGACGTCGGCCCGCTCCACGAGCGCAGGTTCAGCGGCGCGGCCGCCGAGCCGACGTTGACGTACGGGGCGGCGCCTACGCGTGCCTGCAGAGCCTGCGACAGCACGAACGCGCCGTTCACCAGGTGGCCCGTGCCGACCGGGCTCGGGTCGGCCACGCTCAGCGTCGCGTCACCGGCCGTCGACGTCACGGTGCTGCCCAGTGACGTGAGGTAGGTCCGTGTGACGCCCGGCGTGAACGCGCCGAAGGTCGTCGACGGGTTCACCGCGAGCGAGAGCGTGGCCGGCACCGTGCCGGTCACCGTGCCCTCCGCGTTGACGTGCGGGATGAACTTCTGCGACTTCACCGCCGACGTGTTGCCCTTGAAGTCGTGGGCGACCCACTTGAGCGTCGTGCCGGCCGGCAGCTCGAGCGGCTCGGGCTGCGCCCGGGCCCGCGGCGGCTTGTACTCCGTCGAGGCCGTGGTCGGCGTCGAGCCGTCGGTCGTGTAGTAGATCGAGGCCGCCTCGTCGCTCGTGAACTCCACTTCGTACTTCGAGACGAGCGAGCCGTTGGCCGGCGTCGACACCGCGTCGACGATCGGCGCCGTGATGTCGTTGGAGTAGTCGAGGGCCTCCTTCAGGAGCCCGTAGTTGCCCGACGCGAACTCCATCGCCTCGTGGAAGCCCTCGTTGAGCAGGCACGGGTTCGTCGTGTTCGTGCCGAACGGCGGCTGCTGACCCGGGTTGCAGGTCGCATTCCCCGTGCCCGTGTCGTTGAAGTGCTGGGCCCCGATCTCGAAGTCGAAGCCGATGATGCCGTTGCTGTAGTACGCCTCATCGGCGCTGTTGCCGGCGGCCGAGTACAGCACGTCGATGACCGGCCCGGTCTGCTGCGGCAGGATCGCCGTGCGCCGGTGCGACTTGATGCGGTCGAGCACCTCCTTGCCCGTCTGGTCGAAGAAGTTCAGCGTCCCGTACGCCGGGTACGGCAGCGCCACGCGCTGAGGCGTGTAGGCGCCGGGCGGCCACATGAAGAAGCCGCCGGACGAGTGGATGTTGTTGACGAACTTGATGTTCCGGAACGTCGTCTGCACCCACGACTCGTTGCGGGTCTCGGGCTCGGAGAACTCGAACGGGCCGGAGAAGTTGCTGTTCGTGCAGTCCGAGAACGTCGCCCCTACGAAGCCGTCGAAGATCGACCCCTGGGAGAAGTTGCGGTTCAGGTCGACGCCCCAGCCGTTGCGGGAGGCCGGGTCCGTCTCGTTGCTCGGGAACCGCGTGGTGTCCTCGCACCAGTTGGAGAGGTTCGTGCGTCGGTTGGAGTCATAGAGCGAGTGCGCTGCGCCGTCGCCGTTGATCTGCGGGACGAGGAAGATGTCCAGCCCGTCGACGAACGCGGTCGTCTCCGGGTCGGTCCCGTAGTTGCGCAGCAGCCGCTCCGCGGTCTCGAGGCAGACGCCCGAGGTCGCGATCTCGTTGCCGTGCTCCTGGCAGTAGAGGAAGACGCCGACCTTCGAGCCGTCGCGCGTCTTGCCGATCCGCAGCATGTTCTGCGTCTGCGGGCCGCGTGGGAACGTCGCCGGCGCGCGCAACAGGTCGCTGAGCGGCGAGGCCACGCCGGCTGCGACGACTCCGGTGCCGGGCGAGGTGCGCCATAGCGACGCCATGACGAGGTTGGAGGCGGCCGGGTCGGCGTTGATCGCCGCGACGACCTGCGCCGCGGTGCTCGTGATCGCTCCCGCGGTGTTCGTCGCCGCGCTCACGCGGATCTGGTTCCCGACTACGCTCACGCTCAGCGGCGAGTCTCCGGCGCCGGGATCGACGATCTGCGCCGTCAGGTTGTTGCCGCCGAGATGACCGTAGGCCTTCGACGTCAGCACCACCGTGCTGGGCTGCTGGGCCGTGGTCGGAGAGGAGCCGGCGACCGGCAGGTTGTTGGCATCGAACCGCACGTACGGCACGGTGGCATTCGGCGGGTTGGGGTTCGGCTGCTGCGTCGTCGGCTGATTGACGTAGCCGAGCATCGTCTGGGCCTTGCGCTGGTAGCCGCGCGTCTTCTCGGGCAGCTCGTAGACCTGCGAGATGTTCGGGAACTCGGCCGCGAGGTCGCGCATCTTCTTGTACGCCTCTTGCGAGTCGTTGTAGTGCGTCAGGAAGCCCGACAGGAAGCCCGGGCCCGGCGGCGGCGGGTCCTGGGCGATCCACTCACGGACGTCCATCGTGTCGGAGTCGCCGTTCGGGGCGCCGATCCTGATCGTCGTGGGGAGCGCGCCGCCATCGCCCCGGTTGCCCACCCGGAAGACGAAGAAGTGATACTGGTAATAGTCGGGGAACACGCCGGGGTCGATGAACTCGTCCATCGTGCCGCCGCCGAGGCGGTTGCCGGCGGCGTCGTAGTACTCCGCGACGAGCGGCGGGCCGGTGTAGTCGCAGTTGTTGCCGGTGCACGTGATCTGGGCCTGGGTCGTGTAGCCCTCGATCGACAGGAAGCGCCCGACGTTGTTCTCGTAGTAGTCGGCGCGCTGGGCCCGCACGGTGCCCGGGGCGAGGCTCTTGGCGCCCCGGCCGCCCCCGCGCAGCGCCCGCTCGGCCGCCCGCAGGTCGCTGATCGTCTTGTCGCGCTCGGCGCGGATGCGGTCGATCGCGTTCTTGTCGGCGATCGTCGCGACGGGGTCGTAGCCGCGCATCTCGAGGTTGGCGAGCTGGGCATCGGTGACCCAGGCGCTCACGAGCGCCCCGCCGTCGGCGGTGTCGTGGATCGCGTGATCCATGTTGAGCCCGAGCGCCTCGAACTCGGCGATGGCCGCCCGGTTCGGGAGCTTGAACTGGATCTGCGCGGGGTCGTCAGGACCCGCGACCGCCACGCCCGGCGCCGCGAGCACCAACGCCACGACGGCGACTGCCCCCATCCACGACCTCATGACCCCACCCCTCTCCTCCGGTCTAGGAAAGACGGATCCTCCTGCACGCGGGCGGGCGCTGGCAAGCGCTCGTGCGTTGGTTTAGGTCAACGCGAGGCGTCGAGCACCCGCTGCGGCGCCTCGCCCGCGACCGCCGCCTCGAGCTGTGGCACCAGGCGCTCCAGCACGTACGGCAGGCTGAGCGGGCTGATGAAGTAGATCGCCCCGGCCAGCGTGCCGTCCGTGTAGACGGCCCGGTTCTCCGCGACGGCCCCGAGGTTGTCGAACGTCGGGACCTTCTTGAGGGCGGCGACGTCGGACGGCTGCTCGGTGGCGAACACGATCACGTCGGCGTCGATCACGCCCAGGCGCTCGGCCGAGACGGTGACCTGCTCGCCCTCGCGCTCGATCAGCGGCGTGAGCTTCGGGTTGATCGTGAAGCCGAGCATCGTCAGGAACTCGGTGTTCAGCCCGTCGGGGTAGACGTAGAGGAGCCCGTCGTAGAAGCCGTTCTGGCTGAAGGTGACGGTCTTGCCCTCGAACTCGGGTGCGCGGCGGCGGCCTCCGCGTAGTCGTCCTTGATGCTCTGCACGAGGTCTCGGCCCTCCTCGGGCTTGCCGAGCGCGGCTGCGACCAGCTCGACCTGCTCTTCCCACGCCGAGAAGTAGTCGGTGCTGCCCTTGCCGGACGGCACGGTCGGCGCCAGGCGCGACAGCTTCTCGTAGTCGCTGCGCTTCAGTCCTGCGTTGACGCCGATGATGAGGTCGGGCCGCAGCGAGGCGATCCGCTCGAGTTGGAGGCCGTCGGCGGCGTTGAGCACGGTCGGCTTCGCGTCGCCGAGCGCGTCGCGCGCCCACGGCCAGACCGCGTAGGGCTGCTCGCCGTACCACTCGGTCGTGGCGATCGGCTTGTAGCCGAACGCCAGCACGGTGTCCTGCTCGGTGAGGCCGACCACGACGATCCGCTCCGGCTTCGACGGCACCGTGGTCGTCCCGAACTTGTGCTCGACCGTCGCGGGGAAGGCGCCGTCGCCGGCGGCACCGGTCTCAACGGCCGGTTCGTCGTCCGCCCCGCAGCCGACCAGCAGGGCCGCGACAAGAATGAGGAGCCACTTCAAAGTTAGGGAACCCTAACACGGAATCTACTCGCCCACCGCGCGCTTCGGGGCCTCGCCCCAGAGCTGCTCGAGGCGATAGAACTCGCGCGCCTCCGGCGTGAAGATGTGGACGATCACGTCGAGGTAGTCCATCAGGATCCAGCGCGACTCACCGAGCCCCTCCACGCGCCGCGGGAGCAGCCCGTGCTCCTTCTTCATCCCCTGGTGGATGCGGTCGTGGATCGCCTTGACCTGGCGGTCGGTGTTGCCGGTGGCGATGACGAAGTAGTCCGTGTAGCCGAGCACGTCGCGCAGGTCGAGCTCGATCGGGTCGATCGCCTTCGTGTCGGCCGCGTAGCCGGCCACCAGCTCGGCGAGCCTGTCGGGAGCCAGCGTCATCGGTACAGCCCCGCCTGGTCGATGTAGTCCACGACGGCGTCCGGCACGAGGTGGCGGATCGGGCGGCCGGCCGCCACGTGGCGGCGGATCAGCGATGAGGAGATGTCGAGTCGGGGCATGTCGAAGAAGCGGAGCCGGTGCGCGGGCAGGTCGCCCAGGCGCTCGGAGATGTCGGCACGGCGCACGCCCTCGCGCTCTGCCACGCCCAGCTCCGCGAGCTCGAGGATGGCCTCCGGCTCGCGCCAGGTGGGCAGGGAGAACGCCATGTCCCCTCCCACGATGAAGGTCAGATCGTCTCCCGGGCAGCGCTCATGCAGCCTTCGGAGGGTATCGACCGTGAAGGAGGGCCCGGGGACCTCGGCGTCGGCGAGCGACAGCTCGAGCCGCTCGTCACCGGCCACCGCGCGCCGGCAGAGCTCCACCCGGTGCTCCAAGCCCGGGTCCGCCTCGATGCCCTTGTGCGGCGGCTCGTGCACCGGCACGAGCAGCACGCGGTCGAGCTCGAGCTGCGCGCACGCCTCCTGCGCGCACACGAGATGGCCGATGTGCGGCGGGTTGAACGTCCCGCCGAGCAGACCGACCTTCACTAGGGACGGACCTGGCCGTCTCCCTCGACCAGGTACTTGAAGGTGCACAGCTCGCGCAGGCCGATCGGCCCGCGGGCGTGCAGCTTCTGCGTGGAGTTGCCGATCTCGGCGCCCATCCCGAATTGGCCGCCGTCGGTGAACCGGGTCGAGGCGTTCACGTACACGCAGGCGGCGTCGACGGCGTGCTGGAACCTCCGCGCGGCGCCCGCCGAGCCGGTGACGATCGCCTCCGAGTGGCCGGAGCCGTAGGCGTTGATGTGCTCGATCGCCTCGTCCACCGAGTCGACGACCCGCACGGCGAGCACGAGCGCCAGGTACTCGGTCGCCCAGTCCTCGTCGGTGGCCTCGCCGACGGCGCCGTCGAGGCCGCGGACCCGCTCGTCGCCGCGAAGCTCGACGCCGGCGTCGCGCAGCGACTCGAAGGCGGCGGGCAGGAAGGCGTCCGCCACCGCGGAGTGCACGAGCAGCGTCTCGGCCGCGTTGCACACGCCCGGGCGCTGGACCTTGGCGTTCACGACGATCTCGCGCGCGGAGTCCAGGTCGGCCGACTGGTCCACGTAGACGTGGCAGTTGCCGGACGCCGCGTAGATGACCGGGACCTTGGCGACCGCGCTCAGCGCCGCCTTCAGGCCCTCGCCGCCGCGCGGGATGACGAGGTCGACGACGCCCTCCTGGGTGGCCAGCTCGGCCAGCTCCTCGCGGCCACCGCCGGCCACCAGCGACAGCGAGCCCGCCGGCAGGCCCGCGGCCTCGGCCGCCTCGGCGGCCACCGCGGCCAGCACGGCGTTCGAGTGGGTCGCCGACGACGAGCCGCGCAGCACGATCGCGTTGCCCGACTTGAGCGCCAGAGCCGCGGCGTCGATCGTCACGTTCGGGCGCGCCTCGTAGACCACGGCCACCACGCCGAGCGGTACGCGCACCTTGCGGACGTCGAGCCCGTTCGGGAGCCGGAAGCCGTCGAGCACCTCCCCGACCGGGTCGGGCAGCGCCACGATCTCGCCCACGCCGGCCGCCATCGCCTCGACGCGGCGCTCATCCAGGGCCAGCCGGTCCATCAACGCGGCCGACAGGCCGGACTCGCGGCCAGCCTCGAGGTCGCGCGCGTTCGCCTCGAGGATCTCGCCCGTCCGCTCCCGGAGCGCGTCGGCGATCGCCAGCAGCGCGCGGGCCTTGGTCGCGCTGTCGATCTGCGCGAGCTCGCGCGCGGCGGCCTTGGCCTGAAGGCAGATCTCGGTGACTGAGCGGGTGGCGACGGCCATGCGTCAAGTCTAAAGGGAAGAACGTGACGTCCCCGGCGTCTTGGGGGCATGACGCCGCCCTCGCCCCGCATCCTGCTGGCTGCCGGATTGCTGACCGCCGCCCTCGCGGTGACCGCCGACGCGAACGCCTCCGTGAAGGTCAAGCAGCGCACGCTGCTCGTCACCGGCAGCAGCAAGGCCGACAAGCTCACGCTGCGCGTCCGCGGCCGCTTCGTGGTGGCCGGGAAGAAGAAGGTCGCACGCCGGCGGTTCGACAAGGTGCTCGTCCGCGCCCGCGGCGGCGACGACCGCGTGCGCGTGCGCGGCAAGATCCGGCGCGTCACGATCGAGGGCGGCACCGGCGCCGACACCCTGCTGGGCGGCGGCCGCGGCGACCGCCTGATCGCGGGCGACGGCAACGACGTCGTCGACGGCGGCCGCGGGAACGACTCCGTGAGCCTCGGTGAGGGCGACGACCGCGTCAACGTCGGCAGCGGCGACGACACCGTCGACGGCGCCGACGGGCGCGACACGCTGACCGTCAAGGGCGGCGCGTTCCGGATCTCGCCCGACGGCACGCGCGTCCGGCTCGGCGGCCTCGTCGCGAGCCGGCTCGAGCAGGTCGACGTGGTTGCCGGCGCGCTGACCACCGACGACCTCACCGGCACCACGGTCCAGGCGATCACGGCCGATGTCGACAGCGTGGTCGTCAACGGCTCCCAGTTCGACGACACGATCGACGTCTCCGACACGGCCGTGACCGGCGTCGCGGCGCCGCTCACGATCGCGGGCGCCGCCCAGCTGCGGGTGAACGCGCTCGCCGGCTTCGACCGCGTCGCCTCGACGGCCACGGCTCTCGCGGTCACCGCCGACGGCGGGCCCGACGACGATGCGCTGGTCGGCGGCCCGGCGGCCGAGACCCTCCTCGGCGGCGACGGCATCGACGCGGTCGACGGCAACGGCGGCGACGACCGCGCCTTCCTGGGCGCCGGCGACGACCGCTTCACCTGGGACGCCGGCGACGGTAGCGACCTCGTCGAAGGAGAGGACGGCATGGACACGATGGCCTTCAACGGCTCCGGCGCGGCCGAGACGCTCTCCGTCTTCAACCGCGGCCCGCGCGTCCGCTTCACGCGCGACGTCGGGAACATCGCGATGGACCTCGACGGCGTCGAGCGGATCGACGCCGCGGGGGTGGGCGGAGGCGACACGCTGATGACGTTCGACGTCTCCGGCACCGATCTGACCGCGCTCCGGTTCGCGATGGGGACCGACGGGGCGGCCGACAGCGTCGTCCTCGACTCGGCCTCGAACGGAGCGGACGCGATCGCCCTCACCGGCGCGGTCGGCACGGCCAACGTGACCGGGCTGCCGGACGGCCTCATGCTGGCGCTCTCCGGGGCGCAGAGCGGCGATCGGCTCACCGTCAACGGCCGCGACGGCGACGACACGATCGACGCGAGCGCGCTGGCCGCCGACGCCGTGCGCCTGACCGTCGACGGCGGCGCCGGCGCCGACACCGTGCGTGGCGGCCGCGGCCCCGACCTCGTCATCGCCGCCGACGGCGCCGACGTCGTCGACGGCAACCAGGGCGACGACACGGCCCTCCTCGGCGCCGGCGACGACCGCTTCGTCTGGGACCCGGGCGACGGCAACGACGTCGTCGAGGGCCAGGACGGCGCCGACGCGATGACGTTCAACGGCTCGGCGGGGGCAGAGATCTTCGACGTGGCGGCCAACGGTGGCCGCGTGCGCTTCATCCGCAACCTCGGCAACATCCTCATGGACCTCGACGACGTCGAGCGCATCGACACCGCGGCGCTCGGCGGCGTCGACCGATTCGTCGCAAACGACGTCCGCGGCACCGACCTGACCGCGCTGAGCATCGCGCTCGGCGCCGACGGCGCCGAGGACACGGTCATCGCCACCGGCTCGGACGGCGACGACATCGCGACCGTGACCGGCGACGACGGAAGCGCGACGGTCACCGGCCTGTCCGTGAGGCTCGACGTGACCGGTGCCGAGGCGCCGGCCGACCGGCTCAGCCTGCCGCTGCTCGCCGGTGACGACCGGCTCGGCGCGACGACCCTGGAGGCAGACGCGATCGCCCTGCGCTCGGACGGCGACAACGGCGACGATCAGCTGCTCGGCGGCCGCGGCCCCGACACGCTGCGCGGCGGCAACGGTGACGACATCCTCCTCGGCGGCCCCGGCGCCGACGACCTCGACGGCGGCCCCGGCGACGACGTCGAGATCGACTAGGTGAAAGACCCGAGCAGGTCGTTCTGTCGGCGAACTGCGGCTGGGTAGGGCGAGCTGGGGAGGCCGGCGAGGGCGGTTCCTCGAAGCGTCCTGCCCTGCGGTCGTCTGACGACCCTTAGCCAGGACGCTACGCCGAAAAACCGCCTGAACAACCTGCTCGGTGGTTACAACTAGGACAGGACGAAGTAGTCCCGGTGCACGGCCTCGTCGGACGCGCGCGGCAGCACCTCGCGGACCTCGGCGGACTTCAGTCCCATGACCTGGCGCAGCTCCTCGGCCGAGTAGTTGCTGATGCCCTTGCCGATCGCCGAGCCGCGGTCGCGGACGTCGACGGCGTCGCCCGCGTCGAAGCCGCCCTGCACGTCGACGATCCCGACCGGCAGCAGGCTGGCGGCGCCCTCGCGCAGCGCGCGGGCGGCGCCCGCGTCCACGGTCACGATGCCGTGGCTCGGCTTGGCGTACTTGAGCCAGAGCTTGAAGCTCGAGTGGCGCACCGGCTGGGGCGCGAAGCGCGTGCCCGCGGGCTCGCCGGCCAGGGCGCGCGCGATCACGCCCTCGACGAGGCCGCTGCCGATCACGGCGGGGATCCCGGCCGCCGACGCCATCTCGGCTGCCACCACCTTCGAGCGCATCCCGCCCGAGCCGAGCGGTGACGGCGCGTGGCCGATGTGCAGCTCCTTGAGCGACTCCGGGTCGGTCACCTGCTCGACGAGGCGCGCCTCCGGCGACGTGCGGGGGTCGGCGGTGTAGAGCCCCTCGGTGTCGGTCAGCAGCACGAGCACGTCGGCGTTGACGAGCACCGAGACCTGGGCGGCCAGGAAGTCGTTGTCGCCGAACGAGACCTCGTTGGTGGTCGTCGTGTCGTTCTCGTTGATCACCGGCACGATGCGCCACTCGAGCAGCTTCTGGAGCGTCGCGCGGGCGTTCAGGTAGTGCGTGCGGGCGCTCATGTCGAAGAACGTGAGCAGCACCTGGGCGCTCTGGATCCCGCGCTCGCGCAGCAGCTCGTCGTAGGTGCGGTACAGCCGCCCCTGTCCGACCGCGCTCGCCGCCTGCAGGTCCTGTACCGCCGCCGGCCGCGAGCCGAGCCCGAGCAGCTGCATGCCGCGCGCGATCGCGCCGCTCGTGACCACCACCACGTCGACGCCCGCGCGGTGGAGCGCGGCCACCTCCTCGGTGATGCGCGCGACCACGGACAGGCGCAGCTCGCCGTTCTCCTCGGCGACGATCGACGATCCCAGCTTGACGACGGCGACGGGCATGTCGCCCGCAGCTTAGGAGGGGTCCAGCTCGAACACCACGCCGCCGAGCTCGACGTCGTCGCCCGGTTCGAACCCTTCGCGCTCCAGCGCGGAGATCACTCCCATGCGCCGCAGCCGGTGCTCGACGTGCGCCAGCGCCTCCTCGTTCTCGAGGTCGTGGCGCGCGATCAGGCGGTCGACGACGGCGCCCGTGACCCGGAACTCCCGGTCGCCGACCTTCTCGACCTCGAACTCGCGCCCGGCCGCCGGGCGGAAGACCTGGAAGGCCGCTACCTCGTCCTCGCCCGCCGCCTCGTCCTCGGGCTCGGCCAGCGGCACGCGGCGCAGCAGCTCGCGCCCGAGGACGTCGAGGCCGGCGCCGGTGGCCGCGGAGGTGACGACGACCGGCACCCCGAGCCGTTCCTCCCACTCGGTCGTCGCGGCGGCAGCATCCTCCTCGAGCACGAGGTCGGCCTTGGAGAGGGCGAGGATGCGCGGCAGCTCGGCCAGCCGCGGGTCGTGCTCCGCCAGCTCGCGCTCGATCACGCCGTGGTTGGCGACCGGGTCCGAGCCGTCGAGGGGCGCCAGGTCGAGCACGTGCACGAGCAGCCGCGTGCGCTCGACGTGGGCGAGGAAGTCGTGCCCAAGGCCGGCGCCCTCGTGGGCGCCCTCGATCAGCCCGGGGATGTCGGCGATCACGAGCTGGCGGTCGTCGCCCTCCAGCGTTCCGAGCACCGGCTCCAGCGTCGTGAACGGGTAGGCGGCCACCTTCGGGTGCGCGCGCGTGAGGCGCGCCAGCAGCGAGGACTTGCCGGCATTCGGCAGCCCGACGAGCCCGACGTCGGCGAGCAGCTTGAGGTGCAGGTCGAGGCGGCCCTCCTCCCCGGGCAGGCCGCGCTCGGCGATCCGTGGCGTCTGCCGGGTCGAGGACTTGAAGCGCGTATTGCCGCGGCCGCCCGCGCCGCCGCGGGCGATGGTGACCTCCTGGCCGGGGCGCACGAGGTCGTAGCGCGTGCCGTCCCACTTCTCCACTTGCGTGCCGGGTGGCACGCGGACGATCATGGTCTCGCCGTCGGCGCCGTGGCGCTGCGAGCCCTGCCCGTGGCCGCCGCGGTCGGCGCGGAAGTGGACGCGACGGCGGAAGGCCTGCAGGTCGCGCATGGAGTCGTCGACGCGCAGGATGACGTCGCCGCCGCGGCCGCCGTCGCCGCCGTCGGGGCCGCCCTTGGGGACGTGCGCCTCGCGGCGGAACGAGAGGGCGCCGTTGCCGCCGGCGCCCGCCCTCACTTCCAGATGTGCCCTGTCGGTGAGCATCGCGGCCCCTTACGGTAGGCCACGGCGCGGCTCACTCCTCGGGCTCGAGCTCCTCGTCGAACGGCTCGTCGTCGAGCCACGGCTCGTCCAGCTCCAGCTCGGCGGCGGTCAGCACGCCGTCGACGAGCGAGCAGAGGACTAGCACGGTGTCGCCGACCACGAGGTCGCTGACGTCGAGGTCCTCGGGGACGGCGCAGGTGACGGCGCCGACGCTGATCGACTCCGGCGCGATCGCGGTGAGCGCGCCATAGACCTCGATCTCGCCGTCGATGGCGATCAGATGCAGCGAGCCGTCGACCAGCAGCTCCACCTCGTCGCCGGCCTGGAGCGCAGGCTCGACGCCCGCGGGCACCGTGACGGAGAGCAGCGTGCCGGCGCCCACGTCGAGCTGCAGGACGCCGTTCGCGAACCCCGCGAAGCGGCCGTTGAGCTCGAGCCGGGTGAGCTGGGCGAGCGGCCGGAGCCTGGCGACGGTGGCCTTGCCGCGGGCCAGGCGCAGGCGGGCGGCGACGACGGCGCCCGGGGCGGGCGCGGCCGTGCCGGCGCCGAGCGTGAAGGTGGTTCCGCCCGCGGAGGCGACGAGCGTGCGATCGGCACGAGCGAGCACGGTGAAGCGCGCCTTGGCGGCGCCTGCGCGGCCGCGCCGCTTGACGCGCCGCACGCGGTAGGTCCCGTCCCCGAGCTGGGTCGCCTTGGCGCGCAGCTTCGCGCCCGGCTTGAACGCCGCGGCGCGCTGGACGCGCAGGGCCGCGACGGACCCGTTGCGGCCGGCGGTGACGACGATCCCGCGCTGCGCGTCGCGCGCGACCACGACGCCTTCGACGGTTTCCGCCGAGGCGGCGGCGGGGAAGGCGGCGAGCAGAGCGATGGCGGCGAGCACGGTGCGCTTCATGCCTCTCTTGTCGGCACGGAACGGGTACACCTTTCGGCCATGAGCCCCGAACAACCCGTCTTCCTCATCACCGGCGCGTCGACCGGCATCGGCGCCGCCACCGCCCGCCACGCCGCCGAGGCCGGCTACCGCCTCGTGCTGGCCGCCCGCTCCGAGGACAAGCTGCAGGCGCTGGCAGAGGAGGTGGGCGGGATCGCCGTGCGCTGCGACGTGACCGAGTGGGCCGACCAGGAGGCGCTCGTGAAGCGCGCGCTGGACGAGTACGGGCGGATCGACGTCGCCTTCGCCAACGCCGGCTTCGGCGGCGCCCGCGGGTTCGACAAGGGCACGCCGGAGGAGTGGAAGGAGATGGTCCTCACCAACGTCTACGGCGTGGCGCTGACCATCCGCGCCGCCATGCAGCCGCTGAAGGACAGCAAGGGCCACCTGCTGCTCACCAGCTCGGTGGCCGGCCGGCGCGCGCTGCAGGGCTCGCTGTACTCGGCCAGCAAGCACGCGGTGACGGCGATGGGAGAGGCCGCGCGGCTGGACTTCAACGACAGCGGCGTGCGCGTGACGCTGATCGAGCCGGGCATGGTCGACACGCCGTTCTTCGACAACCCGCCCAAGATCGAGGCGCTGCAGGCCGACGACGTCGCCCGCGCCGTGATGTTCGCCGTCTCGCAGCCGCCGCACGTCGACGTCAACGAGATCCTCATCCGCCCCACCGCGCAGCCGGCGTAACGTAACGTCGCCGAAGGCGAGTGCGACGAAGGAGCGACTCGCCTGGCAGGCGAAAGCGATTTGTAATCCGACGCCGCGTA
Organism: uncultured Solirubrobacteraceae bacterium; assembly: GCA_963835525.1. Taxonomy (GTDB): domain Bacteria; phylum Actinomycetota; class Thermoleophilia; order Solirubrobacterales; family Solirubrobacteraceae; genus DASSUW01. Next base: position 168,629 of record CAWIFM010000001.1, on the reverse strand, counting down.
CTGTTCGTGCGTGGCGCTCCTCATGCTGTTCGCCGTGATCGCCGGCGCCGGCACGGCGCTCTCGCCGTGCGTGCTGCCGATCCTCCCGGCGCTGCTCTCCGCGGGCGCCACCGGCGGGCGGCGGCGGCCGCTGGGGATCGTGCTCGGCCTCACCGTCACCTTCACGATCACGATCGTCGGCATCGCCGAGCTGGTCGACGGCGTCGGCCTCGGCACCGGCGCCCTGCGCACGGTGGCCGTGCTCGTCCTGCTCGGCTTCGGGGGCCTGCTGCTCGCGCCGCGGCTCGCCGACCGCCTCGAGGCCTGGCTGTCGCCGCTGATCCGCTACGGCCCGCGCACCCGCGGCGACGGCTTCCTCAGCGGCCTCGGCGTCGGCGCCGCGCTCGGCTTCGTCTACGCCCCGTGCGCCGGTCCGATCCTGGCCGCCGTGATCTCCGTCGGCGCGGCCTCCGGGTCGACGGTCGCCGTGGCGCTCAGCTACGCCGTGGGCTCGGCCGCCGCCCTGCTCGCGCTCTGCCTCGGCGGCCGGCGCGTGCTGCGGCCCGTCCGCGGGCCGCAGCTCCAGCGCGTCATGGGCGCGGTGATGGTGCTCACCGCGCTGGCCATCCTCGTCGAGGCCGACCTGCGCTTCCAGACCGCCATCGCCGACGACCTGCCGGCCGTGCTGGTCAACCCGACGGGCGCGCTCGAGCGCTCGGACGCGGTCGAGGACCAGCTGGCCGACCTGCGCGGAGCGCCGCGCTTCGCGCCCGCCTCGAGCGGGCTGCCGGAGCTCGGCGAGGCGCCCGAGTTCGAGGGGGTGACTCGTTGGCTCAACTCGCCGCCGCTCACGCTGAGCGCCCTGCGCGGGAAGGTCGTGCTGATCGACTTCTGGACCTACACGTGCATCAACTGCCTGCGCACGCTGCCGTACCTGCGGGCTTGGGACCGTCGCTACCGCGACCGCGGGCTGACCATCGTCGGCGTGCACACCCCCGAGTTCGGGTTCGAGAAGGACCCGGGCAACGTGCGCGACGCGATCGCCCGCAACCGCCTCCGCTACCCGGTGGCGCAGGACAACGACTTCGGCACCTGGGACGCCTGGGGCAACCGGTACTGGCCGGCGAAGTACCTGATCGACGCGACCGGCCAGGTCCGCTATGCGCACTTCGGCGAGGGCGACTACGAGGAGACCGAGCAGGCGATCCGGTCGCTGCTCGAGGATCCCGGCCCCCGCGCCGGCCGCCAGGCGGGCGAGGTGCCGGGCGAGGCGACGCCGGAGACCTACCTCGGGGTCGCGCGGGCCGAGGGCTGGGTCACCCCGCCCCGGGCCGGCGTGCACGAGTACCCGGGCGCCCGCAGCCTGCCGCCCGACCGCTTCGCGCTGGAGGGTCGCTGGAGCGTCGACGACGAGTCGGCCGAGGCCGTCGACCGCGCGACGCTCACCGCCCGCGTGCACGGCAAGTCGATCTACCTGGTACTCGGCTCACCGGAGCCCGCGCGCGTCGAGGTCTTCGTGGACGGCGAGCACGAGCGCACCATCACCGTCGACGGCCAGCGGCTCTACGAGCTCATGAAGAGGCCGCGCGCCGGCGAGCACGACCTCATCCTGAAGTTCGACCCGGGGGTCGCGGGCTACGCGTTCACGTTCGGCTGAACGGAGATCACGCGTCCGCGGCGGCCGGTCTGGAACTGCACCGTGCCCGCCGACTTGGCGAAGATCGTGTCGTCCTTGCCGATGCCGACGCCGTCGCCGGGCTTGAACTTCGTGCCGCGTTGGCGAACGATGATCTCGCCGCCGGTCACGGTCTCGCCGGCGAACACCTTCACACCGAGGCGCTTCGAGTTCGAGTCGCGCCCGTTGCGGCTGGAGCCGAGGCCCTTCTTGTGTGCCATTGCGTCGCTACTTCCCGATCTTGGTGATGCGGAGCCGCGTGAGCTCCTGCCGGTGGCCCGTGCGGCGGCGGTAGCCGCGCTTGGGCTTGAACTTGAACACCCGCAGCTTCTTGCCGCGCTCGTGGCCGACGATCTCGGCCTTGACCGGCGCCAGCTTCGACGCGTCGAACTGGGCGTCGCCGTCGCCGGCGAGCAGCAGGGTCGTCAGCTCGACGGTGGCGCCGGCTTCGTCGGGCAGGCGCTCGACGAGGAGGGTCTGCCCCTCCTCGACGCGGTACTGCTTGCCGCCGGTCTTGATGACTGCGTAGGACATGGTTCAGAAGCTCTATTCGTCGGCCGCGGCCTTCGCGCGCGAACGGCGCCGTCCGCCTCTGCGGCCTCGGCGCCGAGGGCGAGAGGATAGCGCGTCACCGTTCTCCGACGCGTCGTCCGCCGCCGCGGGAGCCGTGCCGGCCTCGGACGGTTCCTCGTCGGTCAGGGCCGCGACGGCCTCGGCCTCGACGGCTCCGTCCTCGTCCTGCTTGGACCGCTTGCGCTGCCGGCCGCGCGGCTTCGGCTTTGCCTCCTCGTCGGCCGCCTTCTTCGCGCGCCGCTTCGCGGGCTTGGCCTTGGCCGGCTTGGGCTTGGACTCCACCTCGCGCGCCTTGCGGGCCGCGGCGCCCCGCTTGGCGGCGGCGGAGCGCTTGGCGCGCTCGTCGACGAGCTTGCGCTCCTCGGAGCGCTCCTTGGCCGCCTCCTCGGCGGCCTCGGCGTCGGCGCCGGTGAGCGCCGCCACCGCGGACGTGCGGCCGGCCTGCTCGATCCGCACGAGCTTCTTCTCGCCCACGAAGGCGATGCCGTTGACGACGTCGATCAGGTAGCCGTCGATCTTCGCCACGCCGTCGTCCGGGTTGTACATGTGCGGCTCGACGATGTGGACGTGGACCTCCTCGCCGGCCCGGAACGGCACGGAGCGCTCCTCGATCTCGTCGCGCGTGCCCTCCATGGTCACCGCGAAGTGGTCGAGCGGCAGGCCCTCGGAGCCCTCGAAGTGGAAGTACTTCCCCGTCTGGTCCTCGAGCGCGTGCAGCTCGCGCGCGCCGTCGGCGGTGAACCAGGCGCTCACCTTCGGGTTGATGCGCAGCAGGTAGGCCTCGGGACCGCCGTCGCCGACCTCCTTGAGCATGTGCCGCAGGTGGCGGGCGATGCCGATGGCGATCGTCTCCTCCGACTTGACGACGCCCTCGCCGTGGCAGACCGGGCAGGTCTTGGACATGATCTCGCGCACGCCGTCGGTGACGTTCTGGCGCGTCATCTCGACCAGGCCGAGCGGCGAGATCTCGACCACGAAGGTCTTGGTCCGGTCCTCGTCGAGCGCCTTGCGCAGCACCTTGAGCACGGCGTCGCGGTTGCGGGCGCGCGCCATGTCGATGAAGTCGATGACGATGATGCCGCCGATGTCGCGCAGCCGCAGCTGGTTGACGACCTCCTCGGCCGCCTCGAGGTTCGTCTTGGTGATCGTGTCCTCGAGCCGGGCGGCCTTGCCCTTGCCGATGAACGAGCCGGTGTTGACGTCGATGACGGTCAGCGCCTCGGCGTAGTCGATCATCAGGTAGCCGCCGCTGGCAAGGTCGACGCGGCGGTTGAGCATCCCCTCGATGACCGGCTCGACGCCGTAGCCCTCGAACAGCGGGCTCGGCCTCCTCCCACAGCTCCACGCGGTCGACCAGCTCCGGCGCCGTGCGGGCGAAGAAGGAGACCAGCCGGTGGTGGGCCTTGGGGTCGTCGACCACGGCGCGCTCGAAGTGCTCCGAGAAGATGTCGCGCACGACACGGACCGAGAGGTCGGCCTCCTGGAAGACGAGCGCGGGCGCCTCGGCCTCCCGCACGCGCTTCTCGAGCACCTCGTTGAGCTTGAACAGGTACTGCAGCTCGCGCTCGAAGTCCTTGCGGGCGGCGCCGTGCGCCGCGGTGCGGATGATCGCCCCGCCGCCGTCGAGGTCGAGCTGCTTGGCCTCCTTGCGCAGGCGGTCGCGCTCCTTGTCCTCGAGCCTCCTCGAGACGCCGACTCCCTCGCCGGTGGGCGCGTAGACCATGTAGCGGCCGGCGATGGTGACCTCCATCGAGAGCCGGGCGCCCTTGGTCTTCAGCGGGTCCTTGACGACCTGGACGACGATCTCCTGCCCGGGCGAGAGCAGGTCGGTGATCCGCGTCCCAGGGGATCCGGCCCCTCGCCCGCGGCGCACCTGCTCCTTGCCGGGGATGACGATCTCGTCGACGTGCAGGAAGCCGTTCTTGTCGAGGCCGATGTCGACGAAGGCGGCCTCGAGCCCGGGCAGGACGTTGTCGACCTTGCCCTTGTAGATGTTGCCGACGATCGACCGGCCCCCGCGGCGCTCGAAGTAGACCTCCGCGACGCGGTATCCGGCCGGAACCTCGGCCTTCTTCTTACCCCGCCGGCGGCGGGACTTGGCCGGAGCCTCGGGATCGCCCGACGCCTCCAGCATGGCGACACGGGTTTCCCCGCGGTCGACCGTGACCAGCACTTGCTTTCTCACTGAAAACTTTCCTCATTGGAAGATGGTTGCCCTCCCCTTGAGCTCCGCCGTTTCGCGCGCCTGCGCGTGGACGGAATGGAGCAGGCCGAGGGCCAGGAATGTCGCGAGCATCGACGAGCCGCCGAAGCTCAATAGCGGGGCGGTCACGCCCGTGATGGGCATGATTCCCACGTTCATCCCGATGTTCACGAAGAGCTGGAAGAGCAGCATCACCGTGATGCCACCGGCGAGCAGCGCGCCGTACAGGTTCTTCGCGACGGTCAGGATATGCAAACCTCGCCATATAAGTAGCGCGTACAGCGACAGGATGAGCGCGCAACCGGCGAAACCGTAGGTCTCGCCGATGACGGCGAAGACGAAATCGGTGTGGTGCTCGGGAAGGAAGTTGAGCGACGTCTGGGTCGCGTTCTCGACGCCGCGACCGGTCTTCTCGCCCGATCCGATGGCGGTCAGCGCCTGCTGGAGCTGGTAGCCCTCCTCGCCTGGATCAGCGGACGGGTGCAGGAACGAGGTAAGGCGATCGACCTGGTAGGGCTCGAGCACCTGCACGCCCGCCATCGGCGCCGCCACCAGCACGGTCGTGACGGCGAGCGCGAACAGGGCGCCCAGCGCCGCGAAGTGCCGCCACGGCGCCCCGGCCACGAACAGCAGCGCCATCGTGCCGGCCACGTAGACGAGCGCCGAGCCGAGGTCCGGCTCGGCGATCACGAGCATCGTGGGCAGCAGGCCGAGCAGCATGATCCGCGCCGTCGTGTCGCGGCCCATGCGGCGCATGCGGTCGACCAGGAAGCCCGACAGGGCCACGATCAGCAGCACCTTGCCGAGCTCGGAAGGCTGGAAGTTGAAGAACGGCAGCTCGATCCACGCCCTCGTGCCGCGCGTGACGCCCGCGATCGCGAGCACCATCACCAGGATGCCCAGGAGCACCCCGTAGACCGGGTAGCGCAGCTCGCGCAGCCGCGAGTAGTCGAGCCGCGAGACGGCGTACATGAGGATCAGGCCGACGCCCGCGTAGGCCGCCTGGCGGTACACGTAGTAGTGCGGCTCGCCGGTCACGTCGTTCTGCGTCGCGCCGTTGAGGGCGATCAGCGACCCGGCCACCAGCCCGAGCGTGGCGAGCAGCAGCAACGGGTCCAGCCGCAGGCGCCACTCGCGCGGCACGAGCGGGGGCGGCGGCTCAGAAGCGGGCTGGATCGGGTGGCTGCTCAATTTGACTGGTCGGAGCCGGCGTGGAACTCGTCGTCCTTCAAATCGAACCACTCATTGAGGATGAGGCGCGCCGCGGGTGCCGCAGTCTCCGCGCCAAACCCTCCGCGCTCGATCGTGGTGACGACCACGATCGGCTTCGTCGGGTGGTCCACGTAGCAGACGTACCAGGACTGGTCCGGGTTGGGCGCGCGCTCGGCCGTGCCGGTCTTGCCGTACAGCATGTCGCGATACGGGAAGTCGGCGAACACGTCGCTCGAGGTGCCCCCGTCGGCTGTCGCGGCGCCGTGCAGGCCGGCCATGATCGCATCCCGGTTCGCCTGGTCGAAGGAGACGCGGCGCCGGGCCGGCGTGCGGATCTCCTCCAGCATCACGCCGTTGCCGTCCTCGACCTGCATGCCGAGGTGCGGCCGCACGACCTTGCCGCCCGAGATGATCGTCGAGTAGGCGGTGGCCATCTGGAGCGGCGTGGCCTGGAGGTCGCCCTGGCCGACGGCGAGGTTGACGTTGTCGCCGCCCGACCACTCGCGCTCGATGCCGCCGCACGCGAACAGCGCCTCTGTCGTCCCCGGCGTCACGTTGGCCTTCTTCGCGCAGCGCCGGTACTCCTTGTAGCCCTCGTTGCGCCACTTCGAGTCCGGCACCAGGCCCGCGAACTCGCCGGGGATGTCGATCCCGGTCCTGCGCCCGACGCCGAGCCGCTTGGCCCACTCCTGGAGCACCGGGCCGCGCCCGTTCATCTCCGCGCCGAGGGTGTAGAAGAAGACGTCCGAGGAGACGGTGAGGGCGGCCGGCAGCGTGAGGGTGCCGAACACGGCGTCCTTGGCGTTCTTGAACACGCGGTCGCCGAGCTCGAACTCGCCGTCGTCGACGATCGGCGTCGCCGGCGTGATGACGCCCTCCTCGAGCGCCGCCATCGCGGTGACCGGCTTGAACGTCGAGCCGGTGGGATAGGTGGCGGCGATCGCGCGGTTGAACAGCGGCGCCCCGAGGTCCTCGCTGGAGAGCGCGTTGTAGCGGGCCTGCGAGATCGGCTTGGCGAACTCGTTGGCGTCGAAGCTCGGGTAGGAGCCGAGGGCCAGGACCTCGCCGTTGCGCGGGTCCATGGCCACGAAGGCGCCGGCCTTGGCGCCGTTCTGCGAGGCCGCGCCCACCGCACGGGCGAGCGCGTCGTTGGCGGCGCGCTGGAGGTTCAGGTCGAGCGTGATGCGCAGGCGCTTGCCCTGCTTGGGCTCGCGCCGGCTCATCTGGCGGCGGTCGTCGCGGCTGCCGAGCGCGTTGATGACCACCCGCGTGAAGCCGTCGGTCCCGCGCAGGTACTCGTCGTAGCTCTCCTCGATGCCGTCGGCCCCGATCCGCGTGCCGGGCTCGACGCCGCGATAGCGCTTGAGCTTGAGCTCCTCGGGAGAGATCTCGCGCGTGGTCCCGAACAGCTGGGCGCCCAGCTCGTCGTGCGGGTAGTCGCGCAGGTACTGCTTCTCGACCGCGACGCCGGGGAACTCCTCCTTGCGCTCGCGGATGAAGTTGAAGGCGTTGCGGTCGACCGCCGTGCGGATCGTGACGTTCGAGTAGGGCAGCTCGGCGACGCCCTCGATCACGCGCTCGTGGATCGTCTTGGGCTTGACGTCGATCACGCGGCCCAGCCGGCGGTAGAGGCGGCGCAGCTCGAGCTCTCCGACGGGGACGGGCGGGACGGCGCACCGGCGCGGCCTCGCGGGCGGAGCGCGCCAGGCGCCTGCGGTCGCGGCGCTGCTTGCGCGTGGCGCCGCCGCGGCGCTCGCGGATGTCGCGCTCGAGCGAGCGCAGTTGGTCGGCGGCCGCCAGGCGCGCCTTCTCGGCCTCGCCGCGCTCCTTGCGGAACTCGTCGGCCTGCTCGAGCACCGAGTCGGGCAGCGAGCTCGGGACGAGCTGAACCACCGGCGCCACTCGCGTCTTGACCAGCACGGTGCCGTGGCGGTCGACGATGTTGCCGCGCGGCGCCTCGATCCGGACCTTGCGGACGCGGTTGTCGCGGGCCTGCGAGACATAGTCCTCGCCCGACAGGACCTGCAGGAACCAGAGGCGGAAGAAGACGATCGCGAACAGCACGAAGGCGAGGCCGCCGAGCACGGCGACGCGCACCGCGAGCTGCGGCGTGATCGGCGGGCGGCGTTCCTCGACGGGGTTAGGCACGCGAGAGCGGGCTGAGGCCGCCGGTCGTGTACGCGCGGCGACGGCGGCGGCGGGGGTCGTCGGGCAGGTACGGGAGCAGCACGCGGCGGCAGATCGCGTACACCGGCAGCGCCAGCAGCGTGTTGAGCACGACCGTGATCAGGATCTGGCGCAGCAGCTCGAACGAGACCGGCGCCTCCACGCCGAGCAGGAACTGCAGCAGCGAGAAGCTGACGGCCGCGATCGCCGTGGCCGCCGCGCCGACCACGACCGGCGCCAGCGTGTGCGCCGGGTCGCGCAGCTCGCGCACGCGGCCGGCGCCGTAGCCGACGGCGGTGAAGACGAGCGAGTTGACGCCCAGCGTCTGCAGCAGCACGGTGTCGACGAAGAGGCCGAGGCAGAAGCCGAACACGGAGCCCGCCACCGAGCCGCACAGGAAGCCGACCGAGGCCACCAGCAGCGGCGAGAGGTCGGCGGGCACGCCGAAGACCGACACCTGCGAGACGGTGGTGAGCTGGATGATGCCGCCCAGCAGCCCGAGCAGCGCGAGCCGGCCGGCGGCCTGGGTCGTCATCGTCACGGCGTCTGCGCCCTCAGGTCGGCATCGGGCTGCGTCAGGACCTCGACGATGTCGAGCTTGCGCAGCTCGGCGACGGGCTCGACGTGGATCACGCGGTCGAGCTCGCCCTCGCCGGTCTCGATCCGGTCGACGATCCCGATCGGGATGCCGGCCGGGTAGAGCGAGCTGAGGTCGGTCACCTTGGCGGAGGTGCTCGTGCCGGCGGTGATGATCCGCTCGCCGCGGCGGACCTCCTTGGCGTTCGGCACGAGCTCGAAGCGAAGGTCGCCGGCGGCGCCGACCGCGGGGCTCACGCTGCCGGGCTCGCCGCTCTCGAGCGCGCGCGCCGAGACCCCGAACTCGGGGTCGGTGAGCAGCATCACGACGGCGTTGCCGTCGGACACCTCCTTGATCTTGCCGACCAGGCCGGCGCTGTTGACGACCGGCTGGTTGACCGCCACGCCGTCGCTCGAGCCCTTGTTGATCTGGAAGGTCTGGTACCAGGAGCTGGGCGAGCGGGCGATCACGCGGGCCTCGACGGGCTCGTAGTCGTCGAGCCCGCCGGCGGAGTTGATCTGGTCGAGGCCCTTCGCCTGCGCGAGCCGGTCGCGCTCGAGCGTCACCTGGGCGAGCTTCTTCGACAGCGCATCGCGCTCCGCCTCGGCGCGGTCGCGGTCCTCCTTGGCGTCGAGCGTGTCGCCGAACCAGCCGAAGAGGTCGCGGAAGGGCTTGAGCGCGCGGTTGGCGCCCTCCTGGATCGGCGCCAGCACCTCCATGGTCGTGCGCTGGACGCCGTGCAGCGTGCCCGACGAGGACTCGCCGAAGTACGCCGTCAGCAGGAACAGCGAGGCCAGCACCAGTGCGGCGAGGACCGCGCGGCGCCTGCGTACGACCTTGTCGTGCATCATCGCCTGGGCGGTCGCCGGTTGCGGTTGTTGCGGTTCGAGCGGTGGATAGCCTCGAACTCCTCGAGCGAGCGGCCGGAGCCCACGGCGACGCACGTGAGCGGCGACTCTGCCCGGTGCGCGGGCATCTGCGTCTCCTCGCGCAGGCGCTCGTCGAGCCCCTGCAGCAGCGATCCGCCTCCGGCCAGCATGATCCCGCGGTCCATGATGTCCGACGCCAGCTCGGGCGGAGTGCGGTCGAGCGTCTCCTTGATCGCGTCGATGATCTGGACCAGCGGCTCCTCGAGCGCGGCGCGCACCTCCTCGGAGGTCAGCACCACGGTCTTGGGCAGGCCGGACACCAGGTCGCGGCCGCGGATCTCGGCCTGCACCTCCTCCTCGAGCGGGAAGGCGCTGCCGATCTCGAGCTTCACCTCCTCGGCCGTCTGCTGGCCGATCAGGAGCTTGTACTCCTTCTTGACGTAGTTGATGATCGCCTCGTCGAGCTCGTCGCCGCCGACGCGCACCGACTGCGAGACGACGATGCCGCCGAGCGAGATGACGGCCACCTCGGAGGTGCCGCCGCCGATGTCGACGATCATGTTGCCGGTCGGCTCACCGACGGGCAGGCCGGCGCCGATGGCGGCCGCCATCGGCTCCTCGATCAGGTACGCCTGGCGGGCGCCGGCGCTCAGGCACGCCTCCTCGACGGCGCGCTTCTCCACCCCGGTCACGCCGGAGGGCACGCAGACCACCACGCGCGGATGCGCCCAGCGGTTCTGGTGCACCTTCTGGATGAAGTGGCGCAGCATCTCCTCGGTGACGTCGAAGTCGGCGATCACCCCGTCCTTCAGCGGGCGGATGGCGCTGATGGTGCCCGGGGTCCGGCCGAGCATCCGCTTGGCCTCGATCCCGACCGCGTGGACCTCCCCGGTGCGGCTGTCGATCGCCACCACGGAGGGCTCGGACAGCACGATACCGCGCCCGCGGACGTACACGAGCGTGTTGGCCGTGCCGAGGTCGACGGCCATGTCACGGCCACCGAAACCGGTGAGGTACGAGAAGAAGCCCATTCAGGAGGAGCGCGCAGCAGGTTGAAGCCGAGCCCGCCGCCGGGCGTCGAGTGTACCGAAGGGTCCGGAGGCTGAAATCAGGGATTCAGGAGGCTTTTCAGCCGCTCCAGCGGGAGTCCGACGACGTTCAGGTAGTCGCCGTCGATCCGCTCGACCATGAAGGATCCACCCTCCTCCTGGATGGCGTAGCCGCCCGCCCTGCCGGACCATTCGCCAGTTGCGACGTACTGCGCGATCTCGGCCTCGGAGCGCCGCCGGAACGTGACCTTCGTCGTCTCCACCGCCGTGGCGACCACCTCGCCGTCGCGGGCCAGCGCGATCGCGCCCACCACTTCGTGCGTGCGGCCGTTCAGGGCGCCCAGGTACTCGCGCGCCTGCGCCTCGTCGCGCGGCTTGCCATAGACCACGCCGTCGAGCGCCACCACGGTGTCGGCGCCCAGCACGAGGGCGCCGGGCACCGCGGTGGCCTTGCGGCGCGCGTTGGCCTCCGCCACCGCCGCCGGGTCGCCCTGCTCGTCCTCGTCGACGTTCGCCGGGCGGACCTCGAAGTCGATGCCCGCGCCGGCCAGGATCGCCCGCCGCTGCGGCGAGGCCGAGGCCAGGACTAGAGGTTGGGGAAGAACAGCTTCGCCTCGCGCGCCGCGGACTCGTCCGAGTCCGAGCCGTGGACCATGTTCTGGCCGACGGCGATCGCGTAGTCGCCGCGGATTGAGCCGGTCGCGGCCTCGACCGGGTTGGTGGCGCCGATCACCTGGCGCGCGGCGGCCACGGCCTGCTCACCCTCGAGCACCATCGCCACGAGCGGGCCGGAGGTGATGAACTCGACCAGCTCGCCGAAGAACGGCTTGCCCTCGTGCTCGGCGTAGTGCTGCTTGGCGATCGCCTCGCTCATGGTCATGTGCTGCAGGGCGGCGATCCTCAGGCCCTTGTTCTCGAAGCGCTGGATGATCTCGCCGGTCAGCCCGCGCGCGAAGGCGTCCGGCTTGACCAGGATCAGGGTCCTGTCCACGTTGGTCCTTTCGTCCGCCTAGCGCCGTTGGCGCTCAGGCTCAGGTTCTATCGCTTCGGCGGCGACCGTCGGCTGGTCGGTCGTCTGCGACCGGCGGCGGCGGCTGCGCGTGGCCTGCGGCGGCGGCGGGGTCTCCATCTCCGCCTCGCAGTACGGGCACAGCTTCCACGCCGGGTCGACCGGCTTGCCGCACGAGTAGCAGCGCTCCTTCAGCTTGCGCGAGCAGCTCGGGCAGCGCAGGTAGTCGGCCTTGATCTCGTAGTCGCAGTGCGGGCACAGCTGATAGTCGAGCTGGGCCAGCCGCGCCTCGGCCGCGGTCATCTCGAGCTCGCGCAGCCGCACGTCGTCCACGAACTCCGGCGGGCGGACGATCAGGTACACGATCGTGCCCACGAACGGGAACAGCGAGGCCGCGGTGGCGCAGGCCACCAGCATCGGATCGTCGATCCGCCGGCGGGCGTCCGCGTACGTCCAGAAGATGAGCGCGAACCAGACGACGACCAGCACGAGGAGGAGCACGTTGACCGCCGTGTTCAGGCTGTCGTTCGTGATCCCGAAGATGCCGAAGTAGGGCATTGCTGAACGAATCGTAGACGGAGGGGTTACAGGAAAGCCCGACCGAGCCCGAATCCGATGGCGAAGAAGACCAGGATCACGAGCGCCACGACCACCGCCACGACGGCCACCATGGCGAACAGGCTCGGGCCGCGATCGTTCACAGCGCGGACGCCCTCCGGCGCCCCGGCTCGCCCAGCAGGTCGGCCACCAGGTAGATCGAGCCGGTGACCAGGACGGCCCCGTCCGGGCCTGCCAGCTCCTGTGCGCGAGCCACGGCCGCACGCGGGTCCGGGACGATCTCGGACGGCGGCCCGCCGAGCTGGGAGGCGAGCGAGGCGAGCGTGGCGGGCGACAGCGCGCGCGGGTTGACGGAGCGCGTGAACACGGCACCCGCGGTCTTCCCGAGGAGCGCCCGCAGCATGCCCGCCGCGTCCTTGTCGTCGAGGATCGACACCACCGCGATCACCGGGCCGACGTCGAGCGCCTGCACGAGCGCGTGCATGCCTGAGGGGTTGTGAGCGCCGTCGTAGATGGTCAGCGGATCCTCGGCCACCACCTGCATCCGCCCGGGAACCCGCACGCGCGCCGCGACGTCGACGACCAGGGCGGGGTCGAGCTCGCCGTGGAGGGCGCGGGCGGCGGCCACGGCGGCCGCGAAGTTGGCGCGTTGGTACCCGGCCGGACCGGCCCCCACCGGCGGCGCGGGCACGACCTCGGCGCCCGTCTGCGCGGCCAGCTCCTGCACCTCGGGGTCGAGCGGGCCGGTCACGAGGGTGGCGCCGCGGCGTACGACGGCGAGCTTCTCGCGCGCGATGTCGGGCACCGTCGGGCCGAGCCAGCGCGTGTGCTCGAGGCCGACGTTGGTGAGCACCACGACCGGAGCGCCGAGCACGTTGGTGGCGTCGTGGCGGCCGCCGAGCCCCGCCTCGACGACGGCGACCTCGACGCCCTGGGCGGCGAACTCCGCGAACGCCGTGGCGGCCAGCAGCTCGAACTGCGTCACCCGGTCGTCCTCCTCGAGCGTGCGGTCGACCTTGCCCGCCGCCGCCGCGGCGCGCTGGACGGCCGCGCCGAAGGTGTCGGCGCCGAGGTCGGCGTCGCCGATCCGGATCCGCTCGGCGAAGGTGGTCAGGTGCGGCGACAGGAAGGTGCCGGTGCGCACGCCGTGGGCCTCGAGCAGCGCCGCGGTCATGCGCGCCGTCGAGGACTTGCCGTTGGTGCCGACCACGTGGATCGCGCGGAAGCGGTCCTGCGGGCTGCCCAGCACGGTCAGCAGGCGGCGCATGCGCTCGAGCCCGAAGCGCATGCCGAAGAGCTCCAGCGACAGCAGGTGGGCCTCGGCGTCCTCGAGGCGCCAGGTGCTCACAGGTCGGCCAGCTCCCGCTTGAGCTCCTCCAGCTTGCGGCGCTCCTTCTCGACCACGGCGGGGGGCGCCTTGGCCACGAAGCCCTCGTTGGCCAGCTTGCCCTCGGCGCGGGCGATCTCCTTCTCCAGCGTCGCGCGCTGCGCCTCGGCGCGCTTGGCCGCGGCCTCGACGTCGACCGCATCGGAGGCGAGCACGAGGATGCTGCCGCCGGGGATGCCGACGGTCGCGACCGGCTCGCCGCCGTCGGACGACCACTCGACGCGCGCCAGCCGGGCGATGTGCTCGGCCGTGCTGTCGTAGCCCTCGGCCTCGAGCCGCGCGGGAACGGCCTTGCCGGCCGCGGCGCCGACGCGGTCGCGCCAGCCGCGCAGCTCCTGCGTGGCGGTGATCGCGCGCCGCACGTCGGCCTCGGCGGCTTCGTCGCGCAGCGAGTCGTCGGGCTCCGGATAGTGATGGACGAGCAGCAGACCGTCCTCGCCGGGCACGTTGTCCCACAGCTCCTCGGTGACGAACGGGATGATCGGGTGGGCGAGCGCCAGCGTCTCCCCGAGGACGAACAGCGACAGCTCGACGACCTCGCGGTTGTCGTCGGCATAGAGGCGCGGCTTGATCATCTCCAGGTACCAGTCGCACAGCTCGCCGTAGACGAAGTCGTAGAGGCGCAGGGCGGCGACGTGGAACTCGAAGCGGTCGATGGCGCCGGCCACGTCGGTCTTCGCGGCCTGCAGGCGCGAGAGGATCCAGCGGTCCTCGACCGTCTCGGCGGCGGGCGCCGTCTCCGGCATCGCGACGCCCTCGGGCACGCGCAGCAGCACGAGCCGCGAGGCGTTCCAGAGCTTGTTGGCGAGCTGGCGGCCCTGGGCGACGCGCTCCTCGTTGAAGCGCACGTCCTGGGTCGAGGAGCTGGCCAGCAGCCCCCAGCGCACCGCGTCGGCGCCGTAGGCGGGGAACTCGCCGCCCTCCGCGAAGACGGGCGGGCGCGGGCCGCCGTCGATCAGGTACAGCGGATCGATCCCCGTGCCGAGCGACTTCGACATCCGGCGGCCGTCGGGCGCCTGGATGACCGGGTGCACGTAGACGTCGTCGAACGGGATGTCGCCGACGAACTCGAGCCCGAACATGACCATCCGGGCGACCCAGAGGAAGAGGATGTCGCGCGCAGTGGAGAGGACGTCGGTCGGGTAGAAGGCCTTCAGCGCCGCGGTCTGGTCGGGCCAGCCGAGCGTGACGAACGGCCAGATGCCGCTCGAGAACCAGGTGTCGAGCACGTCGGGGTCGCGCTCCCAGCCGTCGCCGGCGGGCGGCTCCATCCCGGCGTAGGTCTCGTCGCCGCGATACCAGACGGGGATCTGATGGCCCCACCAGAGCTGGCGCGAGATGCACCACGGCCGGATGTTCTCCATCCACTCCAGGTAGCGGCGCCGCTGGCTCTCGGGATGGATCCGGACGCGCCCGGACTCGACGACCTCGATCGCCGGCCTGGCCAGCTCGTCCATGCGCATGAACCACTGGAGCGAGATCAGCGGCTCGATCCGCTCGCCCGACCGCTGCGAGTACGGGACGTCGTGGCGGTACTGCTCGGTGCGGGCGATCCGCCCCTCGGCGCGCAGCTTCTCGACCACCGCCTCGCGCGCCTCGAGCGCCGTCATGCCCTCGAACTCGCCGGCGGCCGCCGTCATGCGGCCGTCCTCGCCGATCACGCTGATCTCCTCGAGCCCGTGCGCACGGCCGATCTCGAAGTCGTTCGGGTCGTGGCCCGGCGTGATCTTCAGTGCCCCGGTGCCGAACTCCGGCTTGACGTACTCGTCGGCGATGATCTTCAGCCGCCGCCCGACGATCGGCAGGATCGCCACCTCGCCGATCAGGCGCGTGTAGCGGTCGTCGTCCGGGTGGACGGCGATCGCCGTGTCGGCCAGCATCGTCTCCGGCCGCACGGTGGCGATCGTCAGCGAGCCGTGCCCGCTCTCGAGCGGGTAGTCGACGTAGTAGAGGGTGTCGGTGACCTCGCGCTGCTCGACCTCGAGGTCGGAGATGGCCGACCGCGACCCGGGGTCCCAGTTGACCATGCGGTTGTCGCGGTAGATGAGGTCCTTCTCGTACAGGTCGACGAAGACCTTCTGGACCGCGCGCACGTACGGCGGATCGAGCGTGAAGCGCTCGTCCTCGTAGTCCGCCGAGGCGCCGAGGCGCTTGAACTGCTCGACGATGGTGGAGCCGTACTGGTCGCGCCAGCGCCAGACGCGCTCGATGAACCTGTCGCGGCCGAGCTCCTCACGGCTCGTGCCCTCGGCGCGCAGCGCGCGCTCGACGAGCGTCTGGGTGCCGATGCCGGCGTGGTCGGTGCCGAAGATCCACTTGGTGCGCTTGCCGCGCATGCGGGCGAGCCGGATCAGCGTGTCCTGGACCGAGCCGTTGAGCGCGTGCCCCATGTGCAGCGCGCCGGTGACGTTCGGCAGCGGGATGGCGATCGAGTAGTTCTCCTCCGCCGTCCCGGCCGGCTCGGGATGGAAGAGCCCGGAGTCGAGCCAGCGAGTGCGCACGCGCGACTCGACCTCCTCCGGGTCGTACCGCGTGCGGTGCTCGAGATCGATGCTCATGGGGCGTGCGGAGTCTAGATCGCGCGATGCGGTGTTACAGTTCAACAAGCGATGTCACAACGTCACAGCGAGGACGATCGCCTGCTCGACGCCGCGCGCGAGTGCGTGCTGGCGGTGGGGGTGCGGCGCACCACGGTGACCGACGTGGCGCGGCGGGCGGGCGTGAGCCGGATGACGCTCTACCGGCGCTATCCGGATCTCGAGGCGGTGCTGGCGGCGCTGATGACGCGCGAGTTCGGCCGCCTGATCGGGCAGGCCTCCGAGGGCGCGACGACCCGCGAGCGCGTGGTCGCGATGGTCGTGAACGGCTCCCGTGCGCTGGCGTCGGACCCGCTCTTCGTGCGGCTGCTCGACGTCGACCCGGAGCTGCTGCTCCCCTACGTGACCCGGCGGCTCGGCGGCATGCAGCGGATCGCGGTGGCGGCCGCAGCGGAGGCACTGGCCGCCGGCGACGGGTCGGTGCGGACGGACGCTTCGCCCGAGGTGCTGTCGGCCGGCATCGAGCTGATCGCGCGCGGCTTCGTGCTCGCCTCGCACGGTGAGCTGGCGGTCGACCCGTGGGCCGAGCTGGCCCGTGCCGTCGACGGGTACCTGCGGCCGTGAGCCGCGATGCTGCGATCGAGCGGCTTGCAGGTGGGGAAGTCGTCGATGTCGTCGTGGTGGGCGGCGGGATCACGGGCGCCGGCGTGGCCCTGGATGCCGCCTCGCGTGGCCTGTCGGTGGCGCTGCTGGAGCGGCGCGACCTGGCGTTCGGGACGAGCCGCTGGAGCTCGAAGCTCGTGCACGGCGGGCTGCGCTACCTGCAGCACGGCGAGTGGGGCCTGGCCTGGGAATGCGCCGTCGAGCGGGCGACGCTCATGCGCACGATCGCGCCGCACCTGGCGCGGCCGCTGCCGTTCCTGATCCCTCTGGACGAGGCAATGGGACGCAACACCGCTCTGAAGACCGCGATCGGCCTGCGCGTCGGCGACGGCCTGCGCGTCGGCGCTCGCACGAGCCGTCGCCTGCTGCCGCCGCCGCGGCGGGTGAGCGCTCTGGAGGCCCGCCGGCTGGCCCCGGCCCTGCGCCCGGGCGGGCTGCGCGGCGCGCTGCTGAGCTGGGACGGCCAGCTCGAGGACGACGCGCGGCTGGTGGTCGCCGTGGCCCGCACGGCGGCCGCCCACGGTGCGCGGATCCTCACTTACGCCGAGGTGACCGGGCTGCGCGAGGACGGCGTCGAAGCCGTCGACGCGTTGACCGGCGCCGGCTTCACGGTGCGCGCGCGCCACACGGTCGTGGCCGCCGGCGTCTGGACCGACGCGTTGACCTCGGTGTCGCTGCGTCCCAGCCGCGGCTCGCACCTGCTCGTGCCGGCCGCGCGGCTGGGCGAGCCGCGGGCGGCGGTCAACGTCCCCGTGCCCGGCGAGCACGGGCGCTGGGTCTTCGCGCTGCCGCGCTCGGACGGGCTCGTGGCGATCGGCCTCACCGACGTCCCCGGCGAGCCCGCCGACGAGCCGCAGCCGGACGCCGCCGAGGAGGCCGAGCTGCTCGACCGCGCCTCCGCCGCGCTCGCCACCCCGCTCGGCCCGGGCGACGTGTGCGGGCGCTACGCCGGGCT
Source organism: uncultured Solirubrobacteraceae bacterium (assembly GCA_963835525.1). Taxonomy (GTDB): domain Bacteria; phylum Actinomycetota; class Thermoleophilia; order Solirubrobacterales; family Solirubrobacteraceae; genus DASSUW01. Next base: position 151,217 of record CAWIFM010000001.1, on the reverse strand, counting down.
GCGGCCGCTGGCCGCCGGAGACGGCGAAACCGCCGACCTCTCGCGCCGGCACCTGATCGCCGAGGACCCGACGGGCGCGCTGGCCGTCGTCGGCGGCAAGCTCACCACGTACCGCCGGATGGCCCAGGACGCCGTCGACCGGATCACCGACCGCCCGTGCCGCACGGCGCGCCTGCCGCTGGTCGGCGCCGCGCCGCCCGCCGCGTTGCGGTCCGTCGCCGCCCCGGAGCGGCTCGTCCGCCGCTACGGCACCGAGGCCCCGGCCGTCGCCGCGCTCGCCGACGGCCGCCCGGAGCTGCTCGAGCTCGTCGCCCCCGGCGTGCCGGTGTGCGGCGCCGAGCTGCTGTGGGCGGCACGGCACGAGTTCGCGCTCACGGTTTCGGACCTCGTCGATCGCCGGGTTCGCGCCGGGCTCGTGCCGGCGTGGCGCGCCGCGGCGGTCGAGGCCGTCGAGGCGTTAGGGCTCGATGCGGTTGCGCCGGCACGAACCCCGGGCTTGTAGGGAGGCGGGTTCGGGGCTTGTGGCGCTTTCTGGTCGGTAATGCGACCGAAAAGCGCCACGGACCGGGGCCGACCGCCCGGCCGATACACCGGCTTCCCCTACCCAGCCGCAGTTCGCCGGTCCCTAACCTGCCCGTCATGGCCTACCGCGAGCTGCCGACCGCCGGCCCGCTCCTCGCCTGCCTGTGGATCAACGACGGCGACGACCGCACGCACCGCATCCTTCCCGACGCCTGCGTCGACATCGTCAGCGTGAACGGCAAGCTGCACGTCGCCGGGCCCGCCACCCGCGCGCACCTCACGAACGCCCGCGGGACGACCTTCGGCGTGCGCTTCCGCGTCGGCGCCGCCGGGGCGGCGCTCGGCCTGCCCGCCTCCGAGCTGCTCGACCGCAGCGTGCCGCTCGAGGACGTCTGGCGGGACGCGCCGCAGGTCGCGGACGTGCACGAGCTCGCTGCGGCGGTGATGCGGAGGGGCGGCGAAGCCGACCCGCTCGTCCGCGCCGCCGCCACCGGCACGCCGCGCGCCGCGATCGGGATCGGCGACCGGCAGCTCCGGCGCCGGTTCCTCGACGCCGTCGGATACGGGCCCAAGACGCTCGAGCGCATCCTGCGGTTCCAGCGGTTCCTGATGCTCGAGGGGACCGACCTCGCGCGGCTCGCGCTCGAGGCCGGCTACGCCGACCAGGCCCACCTCACGCGCGAGTGCACGCGCCTCGCGGGCCTGCCGCCGGCCGCGCTGCTGGCCGAGGGCGCCGGGGCCGCCGGCGAGAGGTCCGTTTCGTTCAAGACGGACGCGCGAGCTCCCGCCACGATGGCGGCATGAACCTCGACGCCGCACGCAGCTTCCTGCACGCCAACGCCCGCGTCCTCGAGCGCCGCCGCTTCGAGCACAGCTTCGACGGCGGGCCGAAGGAGCCCGTCCTCGACGCCATACGCGCCTTCCGCAACGACGACGGCGGCTTCGGCCACGCGATCGAGCCCGACATGCGCGCGCCCACCAGCCAGCCCGTCGGCGTCCAGACCGCGATGGAGATCCTGCACGAGATCGGCGTCCACGACGACCCGATGGTCCGCCCCGCCGTCGACTGGCTGGCCACGATCGCCCGCGAGGACGGCGGGATCCCGTTCGTGCTCGAGACCGATGCGCCACATGCCCCGTGGTGGCGGTTCTCCGACGAGTCGTCGGTGACGCAGACGGCCGCCAACGCCGCCGCGCTGCACAACCTGGGCTTCAGCCACCCGTGGCTGGACGAGGCGGACGAGTTCCTGTTCGCACGCATCGCGCAGATCGACGCCTCACGTGTCGGCGAGGACATCGGCCTCGGCTACGACGTGCTGTTCGGCGTCCACTTCCTCGACGCCCACCCCGACGACACCCGCGCGACCGCGGCGCTCGACGCCCTCGGGCCGATCCCGACCTCCGACCCCGGATCCGAGCATCCCTCGGCGCTCGACCTCTCCCCCCTGCCGGGTCGCCGCAGCCGCCGCCGCTTCGACGTGCAGAGCGATCTCGACGCCCTCGAGCGCGCCCAGCAGGACGACGGCGGCTGGCGCGTGGCGTGGCCCGACTGGAACGCGGCGGCCGCCGTCGAGTGGCGCGGCGTGGCCACCGTGAACGCGCTCACCCTGCTCCGTGCGAACGACAGGGTGTGAAGACTCCCCGTCCGGTCAGGTCGATGCTCCGCTTTTTTGGGCAGGCTCGCCCGCATGCATCGCACCATCGGATGGGCCGGCGTCACCCTGGCGGCCCTGCTCACCGCCACGCCCGCCTCGGCCCAGTCCCGCTGCACCGCGCCTGAGAAGCCCGGCTGGCACAGCTGCCTCACCGCTTCCAGCCACGCGATCGGGGACGGCGAGATGCGGCGCCTCACGACGGTGCGGCCGCGGCTCGTGGTCCGCTACGCGGACGGCTGCCCCGAGGGCGCCGACCGCCGTACGGTCGCGATCCGCACCGATGACGGCGAGCGGCTGGTCCGCGCGCGCATCAACAGCCGCTGCCGCCGCGGCGTCGCCCGCTACGACGTCAAGCTGCGGCTCGACCTCGACGTCCTCGCCGGCACGGTCCTGCGGAGCCTGTGGAGCGGCATCGCCGACGACGAGTCGGCGCCCGAGGTCGAGCTGAAGGCCTAGGCCGACTTCGCTTCCGGCGACTCGCCCTCGTCGGGCGCCTCGGTCACCAGCGTCGGCCTGACGCCGCGGTCGACCGTCTCCTTGGTCACGACGCACTTCTTGACGTCGCGTCGCGAGGGCAGCTCGAACTGCACGTCGAGCAGGATGTCCTCGATGATCGAGCGCAGGCCGCGCGCGCCGGTCTCGCGCTCGAGCGCCTTGTCGGCCACCGCCGTCTGAGCGTCGCCGGAGAAGACCAGCTCGATGCCGTCGAACGCGAAGAAGCGCTGGAACTGCTTGACGATCGCGTTGCGCGGCTCGGTGAGGATCGTGATCAGGTCGTCGCGCGAGAGCTGATGGACGGCCGAGCACACGGGCAGGCGCCCGATGAACTCCGGGATCAGCCCGTACTGCATGAGGTCCTCGGGCAGGACCTTCTCGAACAGGGCGCCGGTGTCGCGCTGGGACTTGGACTCGATCTGCGCGCCGAAGCCCACGCCCTTGTGGCCGATCCGGCGCTCGATCACCTTGTCGAGGTTCGCGAACGCGCCACCGCAGATGAACAGGACGTTCGTCGTGTCGATGGTGAGGAACTCCTGGTGCGGGTGCTTGCGCCCGCCCTGCGGCGGCACCGAGGCGGTGGTGCCCTCGAGGATCTTCAGGAGCGCCTGCTGGACACCCTCACCCGAGACGTCGCGCGTGATCGACGGGTTGTCGGCCTTGCGGGCGATCTTGTCGACCTCGTCGATGTAGATGATCCCCGTCTCGGCCTTCTTGACGTCGTAGTCGGCGGCCTGGATCAGCTTCAGGAGGATGTTCTCGACGTCCTCGCCGACGTAGCCGGCCTCGGTCAGCGCCGTGGCGTCCGCGATGGCGAACGGCACGTTCAGGATCCGCGCCAGCGTCTGCGCGAGCAGCGTCTTGCCGCAGCCGGTCGGGCCCAGCAGCAGGATGTTCGACTTCTGGAGCTCGATGTCCGAGTCGTCCGCCTGCATCATCTGCACGCGCTTGTAGTGGTTGTACACCGCCACCGACAGCGTGCGCTTGGCCTGCTCCTGACCGACGACGTACTCGTTGAGGACGCCGTAGATCTCCCTCGGCTTGGGCAGGTTGTCGATGTCGAACGAGGGCGGAGCGGTCAGCTCCTCGTCGATGATCTCGTTGCAGAGATCGATGCACTCGTCGCAGATGTAGACGCCGGGCCCGGCGATCAGCTTCTTCACCTGGCGCTGCGACTTGCCGCAGAAGGAGCAGAGGAGTTGCTCGTTTGAGTCTGTGGGGCGCGCCATGGTCCGTCTCCCCTAGTGCTCGGAGATCACCCTGTCGATGATGCCGTACGTGACGGCTTCCTCGGAGCTCATGAAGTAGTCGCGCTCGGTGTCCTGCTTGACCTTGTCGATCTCCTGGCCGGTGTGGTCGGCGATGATCTCGTCGAGCCGGCGGCGCAGGTCGATCACCTCGCGGGCGTGGATCTCGATGTCCGTCGCCTGCCCCTGGAATCCGGAGGAGACCTGGTGGATGAGGATCTTCGCGTTGGGCAGCGCCATCCGCTTGCCCTTCGCGCCGCCCGCCAGCAGGAGCGCGCCCATCGACATCGCGATGCCGACGCAGATCGTCGACACGTCGGGCTTGATGAACTGCATCGTGTCGTAGATCGCGAGCCCCGCGTAGACCGAACCGCCCGGTGAGTTGACGTAGAGCGAGATGTCCTTGTCGGGATCCTCGGCCTCGAGGTGGAGCAGCTGCGCGACGATCAGGTTGGCGATCTGATCGTCGACGGGCGTGCCGAGGAAGACGATCCGCTCGTTCAACAGGCGGGAGTAGATGTCGAACGCGCGCTCCCCACGGGAGGTCTGTTCGACGACCATTGGTACGAGTGGGCTCACGGTCCTCGCTTCGTTTCGCTTCGGGCGCTCGAGTCCTGCTCAGCTTCTGGGCTGGGAGCCCGGCGACAGCGTAGCAATCGGCAGACGCGGGGATTCCCGGTCTTGCGACTAGGAACCAGGCGTCCAGATCTGGCCGGTTGAGCCACTCTTGGCGCCTTCGGAGTCACCCGGCGTCCAGAGCTTCTCGCGAGCCTGAGCCTGCTCGACCGAGATCGGCTTGGCCGACTCGGTGACGAGCTCCAGCGCCTTGCGCTGGGCGAGGTCCTGCTTGAGGGAGTCGAGCCGCCCCTGCGACTTCAGGCGCTCGAGCAGCTTCTTGGGAGAGACGCCGCCGGCACCCTCGGCCGCCGCCTGCTCGACGGCCTCGAAGACCTCCTCGTCGCTGGGCTCGATCTCCTCGGCCTCGATGATCGCGGCCAGCACCGCCTCGCGCCGCAGCGCCTGCTCGGCGTCGGGCTTGCTCTGCTCGACGATCTCGGCCTCGTCGCGGCCGGCGATCCGCAGATAGGTCTCGCGGTTGATGCCCTGGTGCGCGAGCGAGTGCAGCATCGAGTCCCACAGCTCGCGGGCGCGCGCCTCGACGAGCGCCTCGGGGATCTCCACCGTGGCGGCCTGGACCGCGGAGTCGAGCGCCGCCTCGCGGAACTCGCCCTCGATCTGCGCCGTGTCGACCTCCGCCAGGCGGTTGCGGATGTCCTCGCGCAGCTCGTCGAGCGTGTCGAAGCCGCCCTCGGCCGCCAGGTCGTCGTCGAGCTCGGGGAGCTCCTTGGCCTTGACCTCCTTGACCGTGACCGCGAACTGCGCCTCCTGGCCGGCCAGCTCGGCCGCCGGGTAGTCCTCGGGGAAGGTGACGGTGACGGTGCGCTCGTCGCCCGCGGCGGCGCCTTCGAGCTGCTCCTCGAAGCCGGGGACGAGCCGGCCGGAGCCGACCTCGACCATCTGGTCGCGGCCCTCGCCGCCGCCGAAGGGCTCGCCGTCGCGCGTGCCCACGTAGTCCATGACGACGAAGTCGCCCTTGCCGGCGGGCCGCTCGACGGTGTCGAGCCGGGCAGAGCGCTCGCGCAGGCGGTCGAGCTCCTCGGAGATCGCCTCGTCGGCGACGACGGCCTCGCGGCGGCCGACCTCGAGGCCCTTGTACTCGCCGAGCGTGGCCTTCGGCCGCACGCCGATCTCGATCGAGAAGGTCAGCGGCTGCCCCTGGGCCGGCAGGTCGCCCATGTCGAGCTGCGGCTCGCCGACCGGCACGACGTGCGCGGAGTCGATCGCCGCCGAGTACCAGGTGCCGATCGAGTCGCGGACGGCCTCGTCGAGGACGGCGTCGCGGCCCATCCGCTGGACGATCACCGGCGGCGGCGCCTTGCCGGCGCGGAAGCCGGGTACCCGGATGCCCTGCCCGAGCCGCTTGGCGGCCTGGGCGACGCGGCGCTCGACCTCCTCGGCCGGCACCTCGGCCTCCACGCGCACGCGCGATTCGGGCAGCTCGGTGACGACGGTTTGGACCTCGGTGGCCATCGGCGGCCAATCACTGTACAACCGGGCACTTGCGCGCCTGGCTCTACACCGGACCGCTCGGGCACCTCGCCGCCGGGGTGCTCGACTGGGCGACGCTCGTCGCCCGCCACCTGCTCCGCCGCTAAGCGGGAGCGCCGTCCGCCGACAGGGCGGCGTCGCGCGTGGCGTAGAGCCGGAATCGCTGGGTGAGGTTCGTCATCTCCAGCAGCCGGCGCACCGGGCCGTCCGGCGCCACCACGGCGAGGCTCGTCCCCGCCTCGTCGAACTGCGCCGCGGCCTTCAGGATCGTCCCGAGCGCCGTAGAGTCGATGAACGCCACCTCGGAGAGATCGAGCACCAGGCGGCCGCCGGGGCTCGCGGAGGCGAAGGCGAGCACGGTCGACAGCCGCGGCGTGGCGGAGATGTCGAGCTCGCCGCTCGCTACGACCAGGTGACCTCGCTCGATGGGGTCATGATCGATCTGGTAGTCCATGGGCGTCCGACCGTACCCGGTTTCGCGCGCCCGCGCGAAGGCGGCGCCGTCACGCTGACAGCGCCACCCCCGCGTCCCCCCTCAGTCGCGCCGGCGTGTCGTCGTCGAACTCCGCGAAGAAGCCGCCGACGACGTCCTCCAGCTCACCCATGCCGTCGGCGCAGAACAGCACGGGCTGGTACTTGGTGATGTCGTACTCCTGCGTGGCCATGGCGAGGATGTCGAGCTGCCGCAGGTCCGCCCCGCGGAACTCCTCGATCTCGCCGTAGGAGCTGAGGATGCCGGCGCCGTAGGCGCACACCTCGCCGTCCTCGCGCATGACTCCGAACTCGATCGTGAACCAGAAGACGTCGGCCAGGAACTGGAGCGCGTCGTCGGTCTCGACCCGCTGGGCGGCGAGCCCGGCCTGGCGCTTGATCTCGGCGAAGCGCGGCGCGGCGAGCAGGTTGCCGTGGCCGACGACCTCGTGGATGAGGTCGGGCTCGGGCGTGTAGAGCGGCATCGCGCCGTGCCGGACGTACTGCGTCGAGTGGAAGACGCGGTCGCCGAGCGAGCCGAGGAAGTCGCGCAGGGGGACCAGCCCGGCCGCGGCGTGGTAGGTCCAGCCGGTGAGGTCCTGGAGCCCTGCGGTGACCTCGTCGAGCTGCGGGATGTGGTCGACCGGCAGGGCCAGCCGGCCGGCCGCCTCGCGGAAGTCGCCGCACGCGTACTTCTCGTGCTTGGGCGCCAGCTCGCGCGAGACGATCCGCCACACCTCGTGCTCGGCCTCGGTGTACTCGATCCGCGGAGTGGGGTCGCCGGGCTTCCAGGCCACGGCCTGCGCGGCGATGTGATTGCGCCGCTCGCGGTAGGCCGGATCGCAGGCGCCGGGATGGTCGCCCGCGAGCTCGACGGTGACCGAGCCGTCCTCGTTCTCGGTGACCGGCGAGTACAGCTGGGCTTCCTCGAACATGTCCTGCCGATGTAGCGCTCTGTTCACGCGCGCGCAATCGAGACGGCATAGAGTTGGCGTGACGTGCAACGTCCCGTCCGTCTCGACGACATCGATCGCAAGATCCTTGATCATCTGGAGCGCGACGGCCGTGCGACGCTGGCCGACGTCGGCGCCGCCGTAGGGCTCTCGGCCTCGGCCGTCAAGCGCCGCGTCGACCGCCTGCACGAGACCGGCGTGATCGTCGGCTACACGGCGGTCATAGACCCACAGGCGCTGGGCGACCGGCTGGAGGCGTTCGTCGAGCTCTACTGCGCCGACAGCGTCGCCCCGGGCGACCTGCTGGCCTCGGTGACCGACCTGTCCGCGGTCATCGCCGCCCACACGGTGGCCGGCGACGCCGACGCGGTCGTCCGCGTGCGCGTGGAGGGCATCGAGGAGCTCGAGCGCGTGATCGAGGCGCTGCGGCGCGATCCCAAGGTCATGCGAACGCGCACGATGGTCGCGCTTTCTACGCTGGTCGAGCGACCGTGACGCAACTCCGCGCACTCACCCGGCTCGCCTTCGACGAGCTCGCGCTCGGCACGGGCGGGATCAGGCAGGTCCATCAGGCGATCGCCGCCCGCGCGTTCGCCCCCGGCTCCGCGAAGGCCCTGCACGACGCCATCGCAGGCGCGGTCTACGCGAGCGTGCGAGGCGGCGCGGCGCTGGCCGGCCGCGCCTCGGCCGTGCTCCCCGAGCGTGAGGTGTCGCCGGCGCTCCTCGGCGTGCTGAACGGGCTGCGGGGCGACGTCCTGGAGCCGCCGCTGGCGATCCCGACGACGCTGAGCGTCGAGGGCGACGAGACGCCACGGCTCGCGATCTTCGTGCACGGGCTGTTCGAGACCGAGCACGCCTGGCGCTACGGAGGCGGTACTCGCTACGGCGACCGCCTGCCGGGCTGGACGCCGGTCTACGCCCGTTACAACACCGGCCGCAGCATCTCCGACAGCGGGCAGCGAGCTGGCGGACGAGATCGATGCGCTCGTCGCCGAGCGCGAGATCGAGGAGATCGCGCTGATCGGGCACTCGATGGGCGGCCTGGTGGCGTGCAGCGCCTGCCACGCCGGCGGCGACTGGACGCGGCACGTGTCCCATGTGATCACGCTCGGCTCCCCGCACACTGGCGCGCCGCTCGAGTCGGCCGTCCACTACGCGGCGGAGGTGCTCGGCGTCATGCCCGAGTCACGGGCGTTCGCGTCCCTGCTGCGCCGCCGCAGCGCCGGCATCCGCGACCTGCGGCGGGGACTGGACGTCCCGCTGCACGAGAGCGCCCGCCACTGCTTCGTCTCCGCCACCGTGACGCGGCAGAAGGAGCATCCGGTCGCGCGCCTCGTCGGAGACTGGCTGGTGCTGGAGCGAAGCGCCTCGCATCGCACGCAGGAGCCCTTCCACGTCGGCTCCACGCACCACCTGGCGCTGCTCAACCACCCTGCCGTGTACGAGCGGCTAGCTGCTCAACTCGGGTAGCCAGCCAGTCGGTGGCGGACTCGTGCTCGGGCTTCATCAGGACGCTGCGCAGGATCCGGGCCGAGGGCGCGTCGCGCTCGACCCCGTGCAGATGCTCCGCCGAGATCTGCAGGGTGCTGAGGAACACCGGGTCGTCGGGGTCCTCCATGCCCGCGCGCAGGATCGCCGCGCTCGCGGCGTCGAGCTGCGTGATGGTCTCGGCGGGCGGCAGGTAGGTGACGATGTCCAGCTCGGGCTCGAGGTGCAGCCGCAGGACGTCCGACTCGCGCAGCCGGGCGGCGAAGGCCACCGCGGCGCGGCGGGCGGCGGCGAGGACCGGCTCGAGCGGCACCGCGCGCAGGGTCAGCCACAGGGCGGCGGCGGCCGCGCCGGCGCGCGAGCACTCGAGGCTGATCTCCCCCAGGTGCAGCGCGTCGGACGTGAAGTACGTGTAGGGCGAGTCGTGCGCATACAGACGCCCGACCCCCGGATCGGCGAACAACACGGCCCCGCATCCGTATGGCTGAAGGCCATGCTTGTGCGGGTCGATCACCACCGAGTCCGCCGACCCGATCGCGCGCAGCCCGGCGGGCGCATCTGGAAGCAGCGCGAAGAAGCCGCCGTAGGCCGCGTCGACGTGGATCCGCACGCCGTGGCGCTCGCGCAGCGCCGCCGCCTGATCGATCGCGTCGACGGCGCCGAGCCCGGTGGTGCCCGCCGTGAGCACCACGGTGCCGACCTCGCCGCGCGCGCAGAGGGCGTCGAGCGCGTCGAGGTCGATCCGGCCGTGGGCGTCGGCCGGCACCTCGTGCGCGGGCATGCGAAGGACCTGGCACATGCGCGCGTGCGTGTAGTGGGCGTTGGCGCCGTACGCGACGCCCTTGTCCGGATGCAGCTCCCTCGCCACCCACAGCGCCTCGAGGTTCGCGATCGTCCCGCTCGCGGTCAGATGGCCGAGGTTGGGCTCGCCGAGCCCGAGCATCGCCGCCAGTTCGGCCACCGCCTCCTTCTCCATCTCGCTCGTCACCGGCGAGGCGTCGAGCGCGTGGTTGTTCGGGTTGACCAGCATCCCGGCGACGTAGCCGGCGACCGCCACCGCGTGCGGCGGCTTGAGCATCTGGCCGGCGAAGCGCGGGTGGAAGAAGGGGAAGTTGCCGTCCATCCGGGTCGTGAACTCGTCCCAGGCGGCGGCCCAGCGGTCGGGGTCGACGGGCGGCGCCGCCGGGCGCTCGCCCCAGCGGGACTCCCAGGTCTGCACCCACTCAAGCGCGTCGTCGATCACGGCGTGCATCTTGCCGTGCCGGCGCTCCTCGCACTCGCCGGCTGCGGCGGCTCGAGCGACTCGCCGCCCGCCGCGCGCGCCGCCGTCGTCCCCACCACGACGCCGTCGGTGCCGCCGCCGGTGCACGACCCCCCGCCCGCGACGAGCGCCATCGTGTGGGGCCTCGAGCGGCCGGGGCGCGCCGCGCGGCGGCTGAGCGCGCACCCCGAGGTGGCGGCCGCCACGCCCGTGGGGCGGGGCGCGATCCTGCTGCGCGCCGGCGTCGGCGCGGACGGGCGCGTCGTCCAGCGCGTGAAGGCCGGCTACGCGATCCCGCTCGACACGCTCGCGGTCGACCCCGCCGGGTACGCCGCGACGCTGCCCGAGGCGGAGCGCGAGCCGTTCGCCAAGCTGCGGCCAGGCACGGCGATCCTGTCGACGACGTCGGCGGGGCTGCGCGGCCTCGGCGTGGGCGGCTCGCTGCGGCTGGAAAGCGGACGCGCGCGGGTGGTCGGGGTCGTGGCCGACGAGGCGCTGCGCAACGCCGAGGTGGCGCTCGCCTCCCGCGATCGCCGGGTGAGGCCGCTGCGCAGCACCGTCATGGTCCTGCTGCGCGAGCCGGTCTCCCCGCGCCGGCTCATCCGCTGGACGGAGCGCGACGCCGCGGCGAGGATCGTCGACGGCGCCGGTCCGGTCGGTCCCGCCCGGCCCGCGCAGCTCAAGGTCATGTTCGGCGAGCCGGCCGTCGGGCTGCCGTACGGCGACGACTGGATCCGGCTCGACCCCGCCTTCCTGCGCCGCTACATCGTCACGCGGCGGGTGCCGATCCTCGGCTCCGTCACCTGCCACCGCGAGATGATCCCGGCGCTGCGCGCCGCGCTCGGCGAGCTGCGGCGGCGCGGCCTCTCGCGGCTGGTGAACCCCGGCGACTACGCCGGCTGCCACGCGCCACGGCGGATCCAGCCGCGCGGCCAGCTCTCGCTGCACGCCTGGGGCGTGGCGATCGACCTCAACGCCTCCGCCAACCCGTTCATGGGCCGCTCGCGCCAGGACCGCCGGCTCGTGCGCACGATGCAGCGGCACGGCTTCACGTGGGGCGGCGATTGGCCGACGCGGCCCGACCCGATGCACTTCGAGCTGCGTAGTCTGCCGCCTCCATGAAGCTCTATGAGCACGCCTCATCCGGCAACTGCCTGAAGTGCCGCCTCGTCCTGCGGCACCTCTCCCTCCCCTACGAGTCCGTCTCGGTCGACCTCTTCCGCGGAGAGACGCGCACCGACGAGCACTTCGGCCGCAATCCCGACGGCCGCATCCCGGTGCTGGAGACCGACGACGGCGACATGATCCCCGAGTCCGGCGCGATCCTGCTGTTCCTGGCCGAGGGCACCGACCTGCTGCCCCCGCCCGGCATCGAACGGGCCCGCGTGTACCAGTGGATGTTCTTCGAGCAGAACCGGATCGAGGCCGACCTGTCGGTGGCGCGCTTCCTCAAGTTGGCGGGCCGCGACGTGACGATGCCGGAGGTGTTCGCGAATCGCCTCGAGCGCGGCCGCGACGCGCTCGCCGCGCTCGACCGGGGGTTGGCCGACGGCCGCCCGTTCCTGGCCGGCGACGTCTTCACCGTGGCCGACTTCGCGTTGTACGGGTACGTGCACTGCGGCGCCGATGCCGGCGCCGAGCCGCGGGAGTTCTCGCATGTCGCCGCCTGGCTGGATCGGGTCGAGGCGACGCCCGGGTTCGTCAACGACCTCGAGCCGGTGCCGCCGTGGATCAACGAGCGGCCGTTGTGAACAGCGACGCGTAGGCACTCAGCACCGGCGCGCCGCCCAGGTGCGCGTAGAGCACGTTCGAGCCCTTCTCGATCTCGCCGCCCGCGACGAGGTCGATCATCGCCGCCATCGACTTCCCCTCGTACACCGGGTCGGTGAGCATCCCCTCCAGCGAGCCTGACAGGCGCATCGCCTCGACGGTCCGGGAGTCCGGGATGCCGTAAGTGCCGGCGTGCCAGCGGTCGTCGAGCACGATCTCGTCGTCCCGCAGATCGCGCCCGAGGCCGATCCGCTCGGCGGTGAAGCGCGCGATGCGAGCCACCTGCTCCCAGGTCTCGGCCGGCTTCGCCGAGCCGTCGATCCCGATCACGCGCCGCTCGCGCTCCTGGGCCGCGAAGCCGGCGATCATGCCCGCCTGCGTGCTGCCCGTGACGGAGCAGACGATCACGGTGTCGAAGAAGACGCCGAGCTCGCGCTCCTGCTCGGCCACCTCGCCGGCCCAGCGGGCGAACCCCAGCCCGCCGAGCGGGTGGTCGGAGGCGCCGGCGGGGATCGCGTACGGCTTGCCGCCGGCCTCCTCGACCGACGCGATGGCCGCATCCCAGCTCGACTTGAAGCCGATCCCGAAGCCGGCGTCCACGAGCCGCACGTCGGCGCCCATCATCCGGCTGAGCAGGATGTTGCCGACGCGGTCGTACGTGACGTCCGGCCAGTCGACCCAGCTCTCCTGGACGAGCACCGCCCTCAGGCCGCAGCGGGCGGCCACGGCGGCGACCTGGCGCGTGTGATTGGACTGCACGCCGCCGATCGAGACGAGCGTGTCGCAGCCCTGAGCGAGCGCGTCGGCGACCAGGTACTCGAGCTTGCGCGTCTTGTTGCCGCCGAAGGCCAGCCCGCTGTTGCAGTCGTCGCGCTTGGCCCACAGGTGCACGCCGCCGCCGAGGTGCGAGGTCAGGCGCTCGAGCCGGTGGACCGGCGACGGCCCGAAGAGCAGCGGCGTGCGTTCGAAGTCGGAGAGGCCCATGCGAGCGAAGGCTATGTCAGGATCGCGCCCCATGAGCGAGAACTCCCTCGGCCAGATGGTGCTCGAAGCAGCGGAGCGCCACAGCGGCACCGCGATCCGTTTCCCGCGCGACGGGACCTGGCACGAGTGGTCCTTCGCCGAGCTCGGGACCGCCGTGCGCGAGCTGGCGCGCGGGTTAGCCGCGCTCGGCCTCGAGCCCGGCGAGAAGGTCGCGCTGCTCGGCGAGACGCGGCCCGAATGGACGCTGGCCGACGCCGCGATCCTGGCCGCCGGGCTCGTCGTGGTGCCCGTCTACCAGACGAACTCGCCCGAGGAGTGCCGCTACGTGGTCGACCACTCCCAGGCGCGGGCGATCATCCTCGAGGACGCGGGCCAGCTCGCGAAGATCGAGGCCGTCCGCGACCAGCTCCCGGGCCTCGAGCACGTGATCAGCATGGTGCCGGCGGGCGACACCACGACGGTCGACGACCTGCGCGGCCGCGCCGGCGAGGTCGACGAGGCCGCGCTCGTGAAGCGGCTCGAGGCCGTCGGCATCGACGACGTGGCGACCATCGTCTACACCTCCGGCACCACCGGCCCGCCGAAGGGCTGCATGCTCACGCACCGCAACGTGCTCGCGACCGGCGAGGCCTACCGGCAGCAGGTCGGCCTGAAGCCGGGCGCGGTGCTCTTCATGTTCCTGCCGCTGGCGCACGCGCTCGCGCGCGTGGTGCAGATGGTCTCGCTCGAGGTGGGCTGCACGCTCGCCTTCTGGAGCGGCGACTCGCGCAAGCTGGTGGAGGACGTCGGCGCCGCCGCGCCGACGCACTTCCCGTCGGTGCCGCGCGTGTTCGAGAAGATCCACGCCCGCGTGCTGGCCCGCGGCAGCGAGGGCAGCGCCGTCAAGCAGCGGCTGTTCGCGTGGGCGATTGCCACCGGTCGCAAAGCGCGCCCCGCGATGCGGCGCGGCACCGCCTCGGCGGCGCTGAAGGCGCAGTACGCGCTCGCCGACCGGCTCGTGCTGAGCAAGGTGCGCCAGGTGTTCGGCGGCCGGCTCGAGCTCGCCCTGACCGGCGCGGCCCCGATCCCGCTCGAGGTGCTCGAGTTCCTCGACGCCTGCGGGATCACCGTGCTCGAGGGCTACGGGATGAGCGAGACGTGCGCCGCGGCCACCCTCAACCCGCCGCACGACCCGCGCTTCGGCACCGTCGGCCCCGCGCTGCCCGGCTTCGCGGTCGAGATCGCCGAGGACGGCGAGATCCTGCTCGGCGGCCCGAACGTCTTCAAGGGCTACCACCGCAACGACGAGGCGACGGCCGAGACGTTCGTGGGCGACCTCGTGCGCACAGGCGACCTCGGCGAGCTCGAGGACGGCTACCTGCGCATCACCGGCCGCAAGAAGGACCTGATCATCACCTCGAGCGGCAAGAACATCTCCCCCACCAACATCGAGAACGCGCTGCGCGAGTCGCGCTGGATCTCGCAGGCGGTCGTCCACGGCGACAACCGCTCCTACCTGGTGGCCCTGCTCACGCTCGACCCCGACGAGGCCGCGGCGCTGGCCGAGGAGCTCGGCATCGACGGCGACGTGCGCGCGATGGCGACCCACGACCGCGTGCGGGAGCGGCTCCAGCAGGACGTCGACCAGGCCAACGCCCAGTTCGCGCGCATCGAGCAGATCAAGAAGTTCACGGTGCTCGAGGTCGACCTCAGCCAGGAGGCGGGCGAGCTGACGCCGACCATGAAGGTCAAGCGCGCGGTCGTCGAGCGCCGCTACGCGGACACGTTCGACGCGCTGTACGACGGGTAGCCCCGATCGCATGCTCGCCGTCTACGCAGCCACGACGAACGCCGACGACCCGCTTGCCGCCCTGGAGGTCGGCGAGCGCCCCGATCCCGAGCCGCCCGACGGGTGGGTCACCGTCGAGGTGCGCGCCGCCTCGCTCAACCACCACGACCTGTGGTCGCTGCGCGGAGTCGGGTTGTCGGACGAGGCGCTGCCGATGATCCTCGGCTGCGACGCCGCCGGCGTCGACCCCGACGGCAACGAGGTGATCGTCCACTCGGTGATCTCCAGCGACGGCTGGCGCGGCGACGAGACGCTCGACCCCAAGCGCACGCTGCTGAGCGAGAAGCACCAGGGCTCGCTGGCCGAGCGCGTGGCGGTGCCGCGCGGGAACCTCGTGCCCAAGCCGGAGGCGCTCTCGTTCGAGGAGGCCTCGTGCCTGCCGACCGCCTGGCTGACCGCCTACCGCATGCTGTTCGTCAAGGCGGGCGTGCGGCCCGGCCAGACGGTGCTGATCCAGGGCGCGGGCGGCGGCGTGGCGAGCGCGGCGATCGTGCTGGCCCGCAACGCCGGGCTGCGCGTGTGGGTGACGTCGCGTGACGATGCCAAGGGCAAGAAGGCGGTCGAGCTGGGCGCGCACGCGGCGTTCGAGAGCGGCGCCAAGCTCCCCGAGCGCGTCGACGCCGTGCTCGAGACGGTCGGCGAGGCGACCTGGAAGCACTCCCTGCGCGCATTGAAGCCCGGCGGCACGCTCGTCGTCTCGGGCTCCACCAGCGGCGGCAACCCGCCCGCCGAGCTGCAGCGCGTGTTCTTCCTCCAGCTGAACGTCATCGGCTCCACGATGGGCACGCGCGACGAGCTCTCCCAGCTCGCCCGGCTGTGCGAGGCGAGCGGCATCCGGCCGGAGATCGACCGGGTGCTTCCGCTGAGCGAGGCGCGCGAGGGCTTCGCGGCGATGGCCTCCGGCGACGTCTTTGGCAAGATCGTGTTCACGCCATGAGCCTCTACGAGATCTCCGTCTTCATCCACGTCAGCGCCGTGGTCGTCGGCTTCGGCGCCACCTTCGCCGAGGCGATCATGTTCCCGGTGGCGATGAAGGCCGGCGTGCGCCACCTGCCCTACGTGCACCAGCTGCAGCTGGCCATCAACCAGCGCATGGCCTCGCCGGCCCTCGGCCTGATCATCGTCACCGGCATCTACCAGACGATCGACGGCGACTGGGGGTTCGGGTCCTTCTGGATCAGCGCCACGTTCCTGATCGCGATCGTCCTCGGCGGGATGCAGGGCGCCTACTTCGTGCCGGCCGACCGCCGCCTCGGCCCGATGGTCCAGCACGACCTCGACGAGTCCGGCAAGCCGTCGGACGAGTACCTGCGCCAGGCGCGCACCGAGGGCATCGTCGGCGCGGTCGCCGGGCTGCTGGTGATCGCCGCCGTCTTCCTGATGGTCACGAAGCCGGGAGCGTGACCTTCGAGAGCCGCCGCCGCACGACTGCGTCGAGCAGCCGCCGCGGCACGTGCCGCATGAACGCGTAGCCGATCGCGCCCTGGCGGGTGGTGGCGAGGTCGCGCGCCGGCGACCCGAGCGCGGCGCGCGCCAGCGTGCGCGCGGCGTCCTCGACGTTCTCGGCCGGCACGCTGCCCTCGAGCGCCACGCCGCGCTCCTGCGAGGCGGCGTGGATCGGCGTGCGGATGTAGCCCGGGTAGACGGTGGTGACCGTGATCTCGCCGCCGTACTCGAGCCGCAGCGCGTCCGAGTAGGCGGTCAGCCCGCGCTTGCTCATGCAGTAGGCGGTGCCCCACGGCAGCGCGAGGTGCGCGAGCCCGGAGGCGACGTTGACCACGCGCCCGCGGGATTCGCGGAGCGCGGGGAGCGCCGCCGCGGTCACCCGCCACGGGCCGAGCAGGTTGACGTCGATCACCGCGAGCGCGTCGTCGTCGGGCGCCAGGCCGGCCGACTGCGGCAGCCCGAGGCCGGCGTTGTTGATCAGCACGTCGAGCCCGCCGAGCCGTCCGATTGCCTGGGTCACGGCCTTGTCGACCGAGGCCTGGTCGCGCACGTCGCAGGCGAGGATGTCGGGGCCGGCGAGCAGGTCGAGCCCGACCACGAGGGCGCCGCGCTCGCGCAGCTCGGCAATCGTCGCGGTGCCGATGCCGCCGGCCGCGCCGGTGAGCAGCACCCTCATGCCGGCACCGGCTCCCGGACCGGGGCGTCGAGGACGTACTCGGCCGGGTCCAGCGTCGCCACGCGACGGCGGAACTTCCACGTCCAGTCCGGCCAGGCGGTCGAGTTGCGGCCCGTGTGGTCGAGGTACCAGCTCGCGCAGCCGGTGTTCCACACCGTGCCCTCGAGCTTGCGCTCGAGCGCGGCGTTGTAGCTCCGCTGGACCTCGGGGCGGACCTCGATCGTCGTCGCGTCCTGCTTGCGCACGTGCTGCAGCGCCGCCATCACGTGGGCGATCTGCGACTCGATCATGTAGACCATCGAGCTGTGCCCGAGCCCGGTGTTCGGGCCGAGCAGGAAGAACAGGTTCGGGAACCCGGCGACCGTGCTGCCCAGGTGCGCGCGCGGGCTGCCGTGCCAGAGGTCGTCGAGCAGCACGCCGCCGCGGCCGCGGATGCGGTGGGCGGCCGGGATGTCGGTGACGTGGAAGCCGGTGCCGAGGACGATCGCGTCGACCTCGCGCTCGCGCCCGTCGGCGGTCACCACGGCGTTGCCGCGCACCTCGGCGATGGCGTCGGTGACGAGCTCGACGTTGGGCTTGCCGAGCGCCCGGTACCAGCGGTTGGAGGGCAGGATGCGCTTGCAGCCGATCGTGTAGTCGGGCGTGGCCTTCTCGAGCAGCTCCGGGTCGTCGATCTGGTGCTGCATGTGCTTGCGGGCCAGCCGCTCGACCACCTTCATCAGCCGCGGGTTCTTCACGAAGCCGAGCACCAGCGCCTCGCGGCCGGCATAGACGCCGCCGCGCACGAGCCGCTGGGCGGCCGGCACGCGGCGGAACAGGCGCCGCTCCCAGCCGCGGATCGGCCGGTTGGAATGCGGCAGCACCCAGGGCGCCGTGCGCTGGAAGACGTGCAGCTGCCCGACCTCGGGCTGGATCGCGGGCACGTACTGGATCGCCGAGGCGCCGGTGCCGATCGAGGCGACCCGCTTGCCTCCCAAGTCGGCGTCGTGGTCCCAGCGGGCGGAGTGGAAGACCGGGCCGTCGAAGTCCTCGAGCCCGGGGATGTCCGGGATCTTGGGCTCGGTCAGCGGGCCCATGCCGGCGATCAGCACGCGTGCGCGCAGCGTGCCCTGCGAGGTCTCGAGCTCCCAGTGGTCGTCGGCCCACGCCGCGGACTCCACCGCGGTGTTCAGCCGCACGTGGGACCGCACGCCGAAGGCGTCGGCGACGCGGCGCAGGTACGCCCAGATCTCAGGCTGGGTCGAGTACGTCTGCGTCCAGTCGGGGTTGGGCGCGAAGCTGAAGGAGTACAGGTGCGACGGGACGTCGCAGGCGCAGCCGGGATAGGTGTTGGCCTGCCACGTGCCGCCGACCTCGCCCGCGCGCTCGAGGACGACGAAGTCGCTGAAGCCCGCCTGCTTGAGGCGGATCGCCATGCCGAGGCCGCTGAAGCCGCTGCCGATGATCGCAATGTCGGTGTCCATCGTGGAGCGTTCGATACCCCTAAGTTACGGGTACGTAACATATTCAGGGTGAGCACCGTCACACGCATGAAAGCCCCCGCGCGGCGCGAGCAGCTGCTCGACGCGGCGAAGGCCGTCGTCGCGGAAGAGGGCTTCCACGGCGTCTCGATCGAGGCGGTGGCACGCCGGGCCGGCATCACGCGGCCGATCGTGTACCGGCACTTCGAGGATCTCGGCGCGCTGCTCGAGGCGCTGGTCGAGCGCGAGACCGTGCGCGCGCTCGGGCAGTTGCAGGAGTTCCTCCCGCGCGACCTGGGCGGCGACCCGCGCGACGCGCTGATCGCGGCGCTGCGCGGCTACCTGCGAGCGGTCGAGAGCGACCCGGTGACGTGGCGGCTGATGCTCGTGCCGGCCGAGGGCGCTCCCGGGCTGCTCGGCGAGCGGATCGCCGCCGGCCGCGCCGCGGTGATCGCCCAGCTGGGAGGCGCGATCGACTCACCCGACCCGGAGCTCACCGCCCGTGCCCTGTCGTCCCTGGCCGACGAGGCGGCGCGGCTGCTGCTCGCCGATCCCGGGCGCTACCCCGCCGAGCGCTCGCTCGACCACGGGCGCTGGCTGCTCTTCTCGGCAGCTCGACAAACAGGTTTAGGCGTGCCATAATCCTGCGCGTGGCTGAGCTCACGCGCCGAAAGCTGCTCGCCGGGGGCATCGCCGCCACCGGCGGCGTCGCGCTCCTGCACCAGACCGTCCCCCATAGCCACCCGTGGGAGGCGCAGGCCGCAGAGCACCACGGCGCCCACCACACGACCGATCACGGGCACGCCGACTTCCGTGACGGCCGCACGGTCGACCACGCGGCCAACGGCTTCGACCCGCACGAGGTCCTGCGTGACTTCGACTGGGGCAAGACGACGCGGATGGCCAACGGCCGCGTGCTGCGCGAGTGGGAGCTCTACGCGGTCGACAAGGAGATCGAGGTCGCCCCCGGCGTGAAGTTCGCGGCCTGGACCTACAACCAGCGCATCCCCGGGCCGACGCTGCGCTGCCGCGAGGGCGAGCGCCTGCGGATCACCTTCGCCAACGGCTCCGCCCACCCGCACACGATCCACTTCCACGGCATCCACCCGTCCGAGATGGACGGCGTGCCCGGGATCGGCGCCGGCCAGATCGAGCCCGGCGGCAAGACCGTCTACGAGTTCGACGCGCTGCCGGCCGGCCTGCACCTCTACCACTGCCACGTGCGGCCGCTGGCCGAGCACATCGCCAAGGGCCTCTACGGCGCGTTCATCGTCGACCCCGCCGACGGCCGCGAGGACGCCGAGGAGATGGTGATGGTGATGAACGGGTTCGACACCAACTTCGACCGCGCCAACGAGATGTACGCGGCCAACTCGATCCCGTTCGCCTACATGAACGATCCGATCCAGGTCGCGCGCGACACGCTGGTGCGGATCTACCTCGTCAACGTGCTCGAGTACGACCTCATCAACTCGTTCCACCTGCACGGGAACCTCTTCCACTACTACCCCACGGGCACGTCGAAGACCCCGTCCGAGTTCACCGACACGGTGATGCTCTGCCAGGGCCAGCGCGGGATCCTCGAGTGGAAGTTCGCCCACCCCGGCCCGTTCATGTTCCACGCGCACCAGTCCGAGTTCACCGAGCTCGGCTGGCAGGGCTTCTTCGAGGTGACCTGATGGAGGGGCGCGCCGCCACCGTGGACGAGCTGCGCGGGATCCCGACCTGGGTCCTGGGGCTCGTCCCGCTGGTGCTGATCATGATCGCCATCGGGGCCTTCGCCGTGCTCGGCGGGCCCGGGCTGGCCGAGCGGCGCGGGCCGCCGGCCGAGGAGCTCGCCGTCGAGCGCACGAAGCTGACGCCGGGCGTGATCGAGCTGACCGTGCGCAACGACGGGCCGGACCCGGTGACGATCGCGCAGGCGGTGGTCAACGACGCCTTCACGCAGTTCTCCGGCGCCGACCAGCCGATCGGCCGGCTCGAGACGGCGACGGTGCGCGTGCAGCAGCCGTGGGTCGAGGGCGAGGCCTACGAGGTGGCGCTCATGACCTCGACGGGCGGGACCTTCGCGCACGAGATCCCGGTGGCCGTCGAGACGCCTTCCAACGACCTCTCGTTCTTCGGGCTGATGGCGCTGCTCGGCGTCTACGTCGGCGTCATCCCGATCGCGCTGGGGATGCTGTGGCTGCCGTGGATGCGGCGGATCCCGCCGAACTGGCTGCGCGTGGTGATGGCGGTGACCGTGGGCCTGCTCGGCTTCCTGGCCATCGACGCCACCCTGGAGGGCTTCGAGCTGGCGGGCGGGGGCTCGCAGGCCTTCGGCGGCGCCGCGCTGGTGCTGGTCGGCGGCGTCGTCTCCTACCTGCTGCTCACCGGCGTGTCCGCGTGGCTCGCCGCGCGGCGGACTCAGGCTTCCGGCGGGACGCTGGCGCTGCTGGTGGCGGTCGGCATCGGCCTGCACAACCTCGGCGAGGGCGTGGCGATCGGCTCGGCCTACGCCGTCGGCGCGCTCGCCCTGGGCGCGTTCCTCGTCGTGGGCTTCGCTCTCCACAACACCACCGAGGGGCTGGCCATCGTCGCCCCCATCGCGCACCTGAAGCCGTCGCTGGGCCGGCTCGCGGTGCTCGGCCTGCTCGCCGGCGCACCCGCGGTGCTGGGCGCCTGGATCGGCGCCGCCGCGTTCAACGCCTCGCTGGCGGCGTTCCTGTTCGGCTTCGGCGCCGGCGCGATCGTGCAGGTCATCGTCCAGCTCGCGCCCACGATGCGCGACGATTCCGGGCGCACGCTGCACCCCGCGGCGGTGGGCGGCCTGCTGGGCGGCATCGGCCTGATGTTCCTGACCGGGCTCCTGGTGAGCGTATGACCGGCTCCTCGGAAGCCGTCGAGAACTACGCCAAGGCGATCTACTCGCTCCAGCACCGCGGCGGCGGCGAGCCGGTGGCCACCAACGACCTCGCCGACCGCCTGGAGGTCACGCCCGCGTCGGCCTCCGGGATGATCAAGAAGCTCGCCGATCTCGGGCTCGTCGCGCACGTGCCCTATCGCGGCGTGCAGCTGACCGACGAGGGCGAGCGGCTGGCGCTCGAGGTGCTGCGCCACCACCGGCTGCTCGAGCTCTACCTGGCGACGCAGCTCGACGTGCCGTGGGACCGCGTGCACGAGGAGGCCGAGGCGCTCGAGCACGTGCTGTCCGAGGACCTCGAGGCGCGGATCGCCGCCAAGCTCGGCAACCCCACGCACGACCCGCACGGCGACCCGATCCCCACCGCCGAGCTGGTCATCGACGAGAGCACCACGCGTAGCCTGTCCGACCTGGAGCCCGGCGATCGCGGGCGCTTCGTCCGCGTGTCGGATTCGGATCCGGAGATGCTGCGCTACCTGTCAGAGCGCGGGGTCTGCCTCGGCGACGAGCTCGAGGTGCTCGACCGCCAGCCGTTCGGCGGTCCTCTGACGGTCCGGTTCGGAGACACGCTGCAGGTGCTCGGCGGCGCCCTCGCCGCCGCGATGCGGGTCGAGCTCGAGCCCTAGGATCCCGCGGGCGATGGTGTTCGCCCACGAGCGCTGGTTCGAGTTCGGCGGCTATCCCTCCGACTGGGGCTTCGCCGGCGAGACGCTGACCCTCGCGCTGCTCGGCTGCGCGGTGCTGGCCACCGTGCTCGTGCGGGTGATCGCGCGGTTCTGGCCGGGCGTCGACGTCCCGTTCCTGGCCGCGCTGTCGCCGTTCATGCCGTTCGCGATCCGCCTGCACCTGACGGTGTCGCTGGTCGGGCTGCTGTCGCTCGGCTTCTACCTCTCCCCCGCCATGGACCTCCAGGCCGACGTCGCGGGGATCCTGCTCGGCGCGGTGATGGCGGTCGTGGCGATCTCGATGGCGACCGGCTGGCACGCCCGCGCCGGCGCCGCGCTGCTCGTGGTCGCGGGCCCGCTCGGCATGCTCGAGTTCGGCGTCCTGCCGGTCCTGTCGCGCATCGACATGCTGGGCCTGGCGATCTACGTGCTGCTCGCGGGGCCGGGGCGCTGGTCGGCCGACCACGAGCTCCGCACGGCGGGCGAGCCGGCGCTGCTCGACCACGCGCGCGCGGTGTGGGCGCTGAAGGTGGCCGCCGGCGTGGCGCTGATCATCGTGGCGTTCGACGAGAAGCTCGCGCGGCCCGACCTCGCGCTCGCGCTCCTCGCCGATCATCCGGAGCTGAACGTCGCGCGCGAGATCGGGCTGGGCTGGACGGACCTCGAGTTCATCCGCGTGGCCGGCGCGATCGAGGTCCTGTTCGGGCTGCTCGTGATCTCAGGGGCGCTGCCGCAGGTGATCGTGCTGGTGGCCGGGATCCCGTTCAACGCCACGCTGTGGTTCTTCGGCGCCAACGAGCTCATGGGCCACCTGCCGATCTACGGGGCGATGCTCGTGCTCCTCGTCTACGGCTCGGATCCGCGGCTGCGGCCGGCCGTGTCGGCGCTGTGGCCTCACAGCGCCCGGAGCTCGTCGGCGAGGCCGCTGAGGTCGTAGAGCCCGTCCACGGTGGTGGGCGCGCCGACCTGCTCGACCGCCGCCATCACCTGGCTCGAGCCGATGCGGCTGTCGTTGCCCAGGCCGTCGGCGCCCTCCGTGAGGACGTAGCGGATGCGGCCCTGCTCGACCGCGTCGGCCAGCCACTCGACGGTGACCTGGCTCTCGCGGCCGGAGAAGCCGCCGATCGCCGCGACGTCGGCGCCGGAGGTGATCAGCGAGCCGGCGGCGCCGGACTGGCTGGACACGGCGATCGTGCCGCCGCCGTTGGCGGCGGCGTACTCGAGCGCGGCGGTCATCGACGAGGTGTCGCCGCCGAACAGGTTGCCGCCACCGGGTGCGCCACCGCCGCCGCCGCCGGGCCCGCCGGCCATCGTGGCGGCGCCGCCGGCGGGGAACGTCCCGCTCGTGGCGTGGCCGAGCGTCTGCGCCGACCAGCTCGCGGGCGTGATGAGCAGGACGGCCATGGCGGCCGCGACGATGTACGCGCGGGCCTTGCGGCCGAAGACGTCGCTCGCGAGCAGCACGGCGGCGAAGACGCCGGCCGCCGCGATCCAGGCGGCGTCGCCGCCGATGACCATCATCTCGGTCGCCACGCCTGCGACCACCGCCGCGGCCGCGACGAAGCGGTGGTTGAGCATGACCGCGACGGTCGCGCCGGCCAGCGCGGCCGTGAACGGCGCGAGCTGGGCCACGTAGTACGGATGGAAGATCCCCTCCGCGCGACTGAAGGCGACGGCGATCGTGAGGAACGTGCCGCCGACCGCGATCAGCCAGCCGGTGCGCGCGTCGGTCCGCTTCAGTCGCGTGAGCGCGAGCAGCGCGACGCCGCCGACGAGCGCGACCCCGAGCAGCCAGCCGGCCTGGCCGCCGAGCGCCTCGTTGAGCAGTCGCAGCAGGCCGGGCTCGCCGCCGAACATCGTCCCGCCGCCGCCCATGCCGCCGGGCCCGCCGTCCTGCCCGAACAGGCGGCCGAGGCCGTTGTAGCCCAGGATCAGCGACCAGATGCTGTTGTCGCTCGTGCCCGAGATCCACGGGCGGTCGGCCGCCGGAGTGAGCCACATGAGCAGCGGCCAGGCGAGTCCGGTGACCGTCATCGCCGCGCCCGCCGGCCAGCAGGCCCTTGACGCGGTTACGCGGCGCCGCCCACACCCACGCGGCAGCCATGGCGGGCACCACGAGCAGCGCCGCGGCCATCTTGGCCTCGAAGCCGAGCCCGACAGCAGCGCCCGCGAGGACGAGCCAGCGCGTGCGCCCGTCCTCGAGCCCCTTGACGAGGAACCAGAGGGCGGCGGTGCAGCACAGCACGAGCAGGGCGTCGGGGTTGTTGTGGCGCGCGATGGCGACGGTGACGGGCGTGAGCACGAGGGCGAGGCCGGCGGCGAACCCGGCGACGCGACCGAAATGCCGGCGGGTCATGTCATAGGTCAGGCCGACCGTCGCGACGCCCATCAGCGCCTGCGGGACGAGGATGCTCCATGAGCTGAACCCGAACGCGCGCGCGGACAGCGCTTGAACCCAGAGCGCGAGCGGCGGCTTGTCGACCGTCATCACGCCGGAGGTGTCGAAGGAGCCGTAGAGGAAGGCGTGCCAGCTCGTGCTCATCGAACGCACGGCGGCGCTGTAGTACTCGTTGGCGAAGCCGTTGCGGTCGAGCGCCCAGAGGTAGAGGACGCCTGCAAGCACGAGCAGGGCGGCGAGCTCGGGGCGGACGGCGGGCAGCGCGAGCGCCCGGGTGCGGGCGCGGCGGCCGGCGGGCAGCGGGAGCGAGGTCGTTGACATGCGGCGAGCTTCGGCGCGGCGTGCAAGAGCGGGCTGGGACGACCCTGGGAGTTCCCTGAGCGCGTGTCTCTCAGGTATCTCCCAGCGTGCTCCGAGGTGGTTCGCACGGTCGGGGCCGACGGTGGTCGCATGACACCGATCGCCCATCTCCGACCGCGACGCATCCGGCGGCTGCTGCCGGCGGTCCTCGCGGCCGCCACGCTCGCGGCGACGATCCCCGCCGCCGCTCCTGCCCACGCTCGGCCTCCGTCGGCGTCCGCGCCGCCCAACCGCGTCGCGGTCGTCGAGCGCGTCAGCCCCGGGCGGTGGGTCCCGTGACCGCCCTGCCCGCGGCGGCGGCGCCGCGGCGGCGGCCCGTCGCCGCGCGCCCGCAGATCGAGATCGTCGTCCCGGTGCACGACGAGGAGGCTGCGCTCGAGCTGAGCGTCCGCCGCCTGCACCGCTACCTGACCGCCGAGTTCCCGTTCACCTGGCGGATCGTGATCGCCGACAACGCGAGCACGGACGCCACGGCAGCGATCGCGGCGGACCTGGCGCGCCGGCTGCCGTCGGTCTCGTTCCTGCGGCTCGAGCGCAAGGGCCGCGGGCGCGCGCTGCGCGCTGCGTGGTCGCTGAGCGACGCGCAGGTCGTCTGTTACATGGACGTCGACCTCTCGACCGACCTCCGCGGCCTGCTCCCGCTCGTCGCGCCGCTGCTCTCGGGTCACAGCGACCTGGCGATCGGCACCCGGCTCGCGCACGGCTCGCGGGTGGTCCGGGGCCCCAAGCGAGAGGTCATCTCGCGCGCGTACAACGGGCTCCTGCGGACCGTCCTGCGCGCGCGGTTCAGCGACGCGCAATGCGGCTTCAAGGCCGTGCGCGCCGACCTGCTCGAGGAGCTGCTCCCCGAGGTCCGCGACGACGGCTGGTTCTTCGACACGGAGCTGCTCGTGGTCGCCCAGCGACGCGGGCTGCGGATCCACGAGGTGCCGGTCGACTGGATCGACGATCCCGACTCTCGCGTGCAGATCGTGCGGACGGCGGTGGACGATCTGCGCGGCGTCGCGCGACTGATGGCGAGCGCCCCGCTCGCCCGCTTCGCGGCGGTCGGCGTGGTCAGCACGATCGCCCACGCGCTGCTCTTCCTCGCGCTGCGGGGCGCTCTGGGCCCCGCGGGCGCGAACGCGCTCGCGCTCGCGTTGACCGCGATCGGCAACACCGCGGCGAACCGGCGCTTCACGTTCCGCGTGCGCGGGCGTGCCGGACTGCTGCGCCATCACCTGCGCGGCGGCCTCGTGTTCGTCCTGACCCTGGCCCTGACCAACTGCGCCCTGCTCGTGCTGCACGGGCTGTCCGCGGAGCCGCCGCGGGCGGTCGAGCTCGCCGTGCTCGTCGCGGCCAACCTCACCGCCACGGTCACCCGCTACGTCGCCATGCGCACGTGGGTCTTCGCGCAGCGCCGCCGCACCACCTCATCCCCGCTCGTCACCCCCGACAGGAGGACCGCATGAACCCCCGCTCCCGCACACTCGCCGTCGTGCTCGGCGCCGTCGTCCTGGCCGGCGCCGCCGGCATCGGCGTCGCCGCCACCGGCAGCTCGTCCGCCACCGGCGCGACGCCCTCGACGATGGGCCGGCCCGGCGGTCCGGGCGGCCCAGGAGGCCTCGACCTCACCGCCCTCGCGGAGGAGCTCGGCGTCAGCGAGAGCCGTCTCCAGGACGCGCTCGAGGCGGCTCGACCGAGCGCCGGCGGGCCGGGCGC
This sequence comes from uncultured Solirubrobacteraceae bacterium, assembly GCA_963835525.1. GTDB lineage: Bacteria > Actinomycetota > Thermoleophilia > Solirubrobacterales > Solirubrobacteraceae > DASSUW01. The sequence goes on along the minus strand of CAWIFM010000001.1, from coordinate 124,826 downwards.
CGGCGCGGACCGGTCCGGCATGGCGGAGGCGCTCGCCGAGGAGCTCGGCCTGTCGGTCGACGAGGTCCAGGAGGCCCTCGAGGCGACGATGCCCTCGGGCGGCGGGCCGCCGTCGGGCGCGGATGGCACGACGCCGCCGGCCACGGACGGCGCGACGCCGCCGGGCGGCGGCAGCACGCCCCCGAGCGACGGCTCGGCCACGACCCTCTCATGATCCGCGCGCACGGCGCGACCGCCCAGCGGTCGCGCCGTGCCGCTAGCCTCGCCGCCCGTGGCCACCGCCGATCTCACCGTCATCGCTCTCGGCCGCCCTGACGCGAGCGCGTCGGCGTACATCGCCGAGATCCACCGCCGCCTCGAGGCCCAGGACCGCGTCCGCTTCTCCCTCCACGCCATGGGCACCTCACTCGAGGGCAGCACCGAGGACATCCTCGCGATCGTCGCCGAGCTCCACGCGGTCCCGTTCGAGCAGGGCGCGCCGCGCGTGTACACGGTGCTCAAGCTCGACGAGCGCCGCGACCGCGAGCAGACGCTCGACGACAAGGTCGCCTCGGTCCGGCGGCTGCTGGACGGCTGACGCTCAGATCCCCGGCGGCTCTCCCGTCGCGATCGGAGCGAACGTCAGCAGGGCCTCGACGCCGTACCCGAGGTCGAGCCGGTCGTGGGAGAGCGCCACACAGGCGTCGGGCCGCCGTGTCGACGGCAGCCTCGCCGGACGGCCGCGCGCCCGGCACGCCTGGATCGGCCGCCCGTCCCGCCGGTGGAAGGCGATCCCGCCGCCCGCTGTGCGCGTGATCCGATAGCCGCCCTCGTGGAGGAGCCGGTGGTGGTATCCGCAGAGGTGGACCAGGTTGTCGAGGTCCGTCGCGCCGCCGTCCGCCCAGTGCTCGATGTGATGCGCGTCGAGGAACCGCCGCGACCCGCATCCCGGGAAGCGGCAGCCGCGGTCCCGCGCGTTCAGGGCCCGCCGCAGAGCCGGCGGGATGGTGCGCGTCTTGCGCCCGATCCGCAGCGGCTGCCCGTCCCGCTCGAGCATCTGCACGAGCGACGCGTCGCACGCAAGCCGGCGCGCGGTCTCGATCGCGAGCGGCGAGCCGTCGTCCAGCTCGCACCTGCCGCCCGGATCCTCGCCCGAGAGCGCGGCGGCATCGGCGTGCACGACCACCTGGTAGCGGTCGCCGCCCGTCCGCGGCGCCTCGGGGCCGCCGCCGAGGAACGCGTCGGCGAGCGCGACGAGCGCGTCGGCGCGCGCCTCGCCAGAGCTTCGCCGAGGCGTTCCCGCGGGAACGTCAATCTCGCCACCGTCAGACGTTCCCGCGGGAACGTCCCGCTGCGCGAGCCGATCCCGCGCGGCCTCGATCGCGGCCATGACCAGCGCGCCCTCCTCGGCAGGCAGGCGACCGCGCACGAGCAGGCTCCCGTCGTCGGCATGGTCGAACGCGATCCACCGCTCGGGCGGCTCGCCGGCGGCCGCCCGCTCGGTCGCGACCACACCGTGATACGCCCGCAGCAGGCGATCCAGCTGCGAGGCCGTCGCGTGCCGGGCCAGGTCGAGCAGGTCCTGCTCGCGCTCGACGTTGTCCACGCGCGTGAGCGCGCGCACCTTCGAGTAGCTCAACTCGCCCTCGGCGAACGCCGCTCGGATCAGCGGCAGCTCACGCAGCCGCCGGGCCACGCGCACGTGCTCGCGCGCCGACCCTGGCGCGATCCCGCACTGCAGGGCAACCCACTGCGCACACGTCTTGGCGCCCCAGGTCGCCCAGCCCTCGCGCGCGTCGTACTCGCCCACGAGACACAGCCACCGGCAGGTCGCGGCATGGATCTGCGTGGCGAGCGTCGTGATCTCCAGCTCCAGAACCTCCAGCGGCCTCGTTCCGTCCGACCGCCCCAATATCACTTGCGAACACATGTTCGTATCCTATGTCCCCCATCGGACGGCACCGACCGCCCCGGAACGCCCTCACGGACGACCCGCTGAGCACTCCCACGGACGGTCGCCCGCCCTATCCAGCCGCAGTTCAAGCGGACCCGGCGCCGGACGCAGGCAGCGACACCGAGAACACGGCACCCCCATCCGGCGCATCCGCCGCCGACACCGTCCCGCCATGCGCATCCACGATCGCCGCCACGATCGCGAGCCCCAGCCCGGCGCCGGCCTTGCCGCGCTCCCGGCCGCCCTCGGCCCGCCAGAAGCGCTCGAACAGCGCGGCCGGATCTCCGGCGGGCAGGCCAGGCCCGTGATCGCGCACGTCCACGCGCACCGACCCGTCGGCCATCCCCACGCCGACCTCGATCGGCGTGCCGGCCGGCGTGTGCATCAGCGCGTTCCGCAGCAGGTTCGCGAAGACCTGCCGCAGCTGATGCGCGTCCCCGAGCACCACGGCTCCGCCGTCGGCGGACGACGACAGCGCGATCTCCCGCTCGGGCGCGACCGCACGCGCGTCGTCGACCGCGTCGCCCGCCAGCGCGGCGACGTCGACGGACGTGTGCGGCGCCTCGGCGATCTCGTCGAGCCGGGCCAGCGTCAGCAGGTCCTCGACGAGCACGCCCATCCGAGCGGCCTCGTCCTCGATCCTCCGCATCGCCTTCTCGACGTCCTCGGGCGAGCGCGCCGCGCCCATGCGGAACAGCTCGGCATACCCGCGGATCGACGCCAGCGGCGTGCGCAGCTCGTGCGAGGCGTCGGCCAGGAAGCGGCGCAGCCGGTCCTCGCTCGCCTGCCTCTGGGTGAACGCGCCCTCGAGCCGGTCGAGCATCGCGTTGAAGGCGATGCCGAGCCGGCCGACCTCGCTGCGCGGGTCGACGGACTCGACGCGGTGCGAGAGGTCGCCGCCGGCGATCGCGCCCGCCGTGTGGCCGATGCGATCCAAAGGCAGGAGGCCGACGCGGACCACGGCCCATGCGACGAACCCGAGCAGCAGCAGCACGCCGCCGATCACGAGCGACTCGAGCAGCAGCAGTCGATGCAAAGTGGCCTCGATCTCAGTCAGAGGCGCCGCCACCACGGTGATGCCGCTGCCGAAGCGGTCGGGCTCGGCGTACACGCGGTAGCTGTTGCCGTCGCCGTTCTCGCCGTCGACCGTGAAGGCCTCGCCCACGGGCATGTCCGCCGGCAGCGCCGGATCGGCGGTGATGTCCTGCCCGTAATCGAAGACCTGCGAGTCGTCGACGGTCCCGTCGGCGTCGCGGTGCTCGACGTAGGTCCCGGGAGGCAGCCCGCTGCCCGGCCCGCCGCCACCCGGCCCGCCCGCCCCGCCCGGCTGCCCGGGCCGCGGTCCGCCGCCCCCGCTTCCGAGCGCGTCCGCGGCGGCGGGCGGCGCGTGCGCGATCTGATCGTCGAGCCGGTCGAGCAGGAACGAGCGCTGCCCGAAGTAGGTGATGCCGGCGAGCAGGAGCAGGCCGGCCGCCGTGATCGCCAGCACGGCCACGAGCAGCCGTGTCCGTAGCGATGCCATCACGTGCGCGGCGGCCGCAGCGCGTAGCCGACGCCTCGGACCGTGTGGATCAAGGGCGGCCCGTGGGCGTCGAGCTTCTTGCGCAGGTAGCTCACGTACGTCTCGAGCACGCGAGCGTCTCCGCCGAAGTCGTAGTCCCAGACATGCTCGAGCAGCTGTGCGCGCGTGAGCACCCGGCGCGGGTTGAGCAGCAGATAGCGCAGCAGCCGGTATTCGGTGGCCGTCAGGTCGACGTGCACGCCGCCGCGCACGACCTCGCGCGTCTCCTCGTCGAGCTCGAGGTCCTCGAAGGTCAAACGGCTGGACTCGGGCTCGGCGAGCCCCGCCCGCCGCAGGATCGAGCGGATGCGCGCGACGAGCTCTTCGAGGCTGAACGGCTTCGTCACGTAGTCGTCGCCGCCCAAGGTCAACCCGCGGATCTTGTCGTCGGTCGCGTCGCGCGCGGTGAGGAAGATGATCGGGACGCGGTTGCGCTGGGCGCCGAGCCGCTCCGCGACGTCGAAGCCCTCCATGTCGGGCAGCATCACGTCGAGCACGATCAGGTCGGGCCGGAAGTCCGACACGGCGGCGATCGCCGCGGCCCCGGTGCCCGCCGATTCCACGGCGAAGCCCTGGAAGCGCAGCGCCATCGTGACGACGTCGACGATGTTGGGCTCGTCGTCGACGACGAGCACGCGCGGCTCAGCTGGCTGCGACATCGAAGGAGATCGTCCCCAGGTAGCCGTCGTCCTCGCGCGAGAGATCCACCACGAGGGCCTCGTCGAAGATCCCGTCGCCGTCGTTGCGCACCTCGCGCTCGCCGCGCGAGTTGTACGGCGTGGCCGCGAAGACGCGGTCGGTCGCCGCGTCGTCGAAGAACAGCTGGGTCGTCAGCACGGTCGACGAGTCGAGGTGCACCTTGGCATGGATGTGCACGGTCCGGCCCTGGTACCAGCCGGGATAGATCGTCGTGAACTCGGCGATGCCGTCCTGGTTGGTGACCTGGGCGCCGCGCAGGAAGGGGTCGCCGTCCTCGGAGTAGGCGCCCTCGGCGTCGCACTGCCAGAGATCGACGACGGCGTTGGCCAGAGGCGAGCACGAAGCGTCGCGCACGCGCAGCGCGAGGTCCAGCCGCGCGCCGTCGTGCCCGTCGCGGATGTCGCTGCGGATCTTGTCGGCGTCGAAGTAGTACGGGCCCTCGGTCATCTCGGGGGTCAGCGTGCAGTTGGACTCGTCGCCGAAGCGGCTCGCGGTGTCGGGCGAGGTGGTGGTTTCGGGCTCGACGGTCGCGGTGCCGCCGTCGGTGGTCTCGACGCGGTCGCTGCCGCACGCGGCCAGCAGCGCGCCCAGGCTCACCGTCCCGAACGCTCCCAGGGCCTGCCTGCGATCCAGCCGTCGTGTCATGGCCATCAGTATCGATCTGCGCGTTGTGAGGATCCTCGGAGAATCCTGGGAGGTTCCTGAGAACCGTCGGTCTTACCCGAGGCTTACCCGCCATCGGCCAGGATGGGCGCCATGGCACGCCGGCTGATCATCCTCGCGACGGTCCTCGTCCTCGTCGTGGGCGGAGCCTTCGCGGTCTTCGCCCTGCGCGGCGGCGACGCCCCGCCCCCGCCAACCCTCTCGGAGGAGGAGCCCGCGTCCACCGCGACCCCCGCGACGGACACGGCGAGCTGGGTGGTCGCCCAGGGCGCCGAGACGTTCGTCGGCTACCGCGTGCGCGAGGAGTTCGCCAGCATCGGCGTCGCCGACGCAGTCGGCCGGACCGGCGAAGTCGGCGGAGGCGTCAACGTCGAGGGCGACCGCATCGCCGGCGCGGTGCTCGAGGCCGACATGAGCACGCTGCGCTCCGACGAGTCGCGGCGCGACGACGCCCTGCGCACACGCGGCATCGAGACCGACCGCTTCCCGGACGCGCAGTTCCAGCTGAGCGAGCCGGTCGACCTGTCGCGGCGCAACCAGCGGGTGCGCGGCGAGCTGACGCTGCACGGCGAGACGCAGCCGGTCACCGTCAAGGTGAGCGCTCAGCGGCTCGGTGGCGACACGATCGAGCTTGTCGGCGAGGCCCCGATCGCCTTCGCGGACTTCCAGATCGAGCCGCCGAGCGTGGCCGGCGTCGTCACCGTCGAGGACGAGGGCACGCTCGAGTTCAAGCTCCGCCTGCGGCCGGCCGGCTGACCGGGCGCGACAGCACCCGAGCGGCGATGCCGGCCTGCGTCTCGCGGCCGTACCCGTGCTCGGTGCCGCTGGTCAGCACCGCCAGGGCGATGCGGCGGTCGTCGCGCTCGAGCAGCGCGACCTGGTGGAAGATGCCGATCCGCCAGCCGCCCTTGAACATGATGTGGAAGCCGCGCTCCTCGGCCACCGGCGCGATCCCCCAGCGCTGCCACGACACGATCGAGCCCAGCAGCTCGCGCAGGTAGGCGCGGTGCCGCCGCGGCGCCAGCCGGTCGATACGCAGGAACAGCCGCGCCTGGTCGTGCGCCGTGAGCAGCGCGTCGGCCCAGTTGAAGCCGACGTCGAAGCGCGTCATGCCCGCCGCCCGCGCGATCCGGATCAGCGCGTCCCTGCCCACGCGGGCGTACACCGTGGAGGCCGCGGCGTTGTCGGAGACGGTGATCATCGGCCGCAGCAGCGCCCGCTCGCCGGCCGTCAGGTCACGCCGAGGCGCCGCCCGCACGACCGCCAGCGCGAGCATCGCCTTCACCACGCTGGCCGAGTAGAAGCGGTGATTGAGGTTCACGCCCCGGATGCGCCTGCCCGGGACGGCGACCGCGAAGCCGATCGTGCCGCCGCGCCGGCGCGCGAACCGCTGCGCCTCCTCGATCCCGCCGAGCGCGACCAGGCGCGGCTCGCCGATCGGAGCGGCGACGACCGCGCACGGGCGAGACCGCGCGGGCGTGCGCGACCTGCACGTGCGGCGGCGCCTCCGCCACGCCGGCCACGACGAGCGCCAGCAGGACGGCGGCGACGACGACGCGGGCGTGCACGGGGCGAAGCGAATCAGGCGGCGAGGCGGAATGCCAGCGGCGGTTCACACGGCAGCGACGCGACCGAGCTCGTGCATCTGGTCGCGCAGCGACCCGTACAGCGACCGGTAGACGGCGTACAGCTCTTCGTACCGCGCCGCGCGCGACGGCGTCGGGCTCGGTGACCTCGGCGCGCAGCCGCACCTGCGCGCTCGCCTCCTCCACGTCGGCGAACGCGCCCGCGGCCACGCCGGCCAGCAGCGCCGCTCCGTACGCCGGCCCCTCGTCGACCTCGGTCCGCCGCACCGACCGCCCGTAGACGTCGGCCTGCAGCGCCAGCCACAGCGGCGACCGCGCGCCGCCGCCGACCGCTCGCATGTCGTCGTCCGGCGTGCCGAGCCCGCGCATGACCTCCAGCCCGTCGCGCATCGAGAAGGCGACGCCCTCCATCACCGCCCGTGTCAGGTGCGCGCGGCCGTGGCGAAGGGTGAGACCCGACGAACGCCCCGCGGGCGTGCGGGATCCAGGTGCGGGCTGCGCTCGCCGGTCAGGTACGGCAGGAACAAGAGCCCCTCGGCGCCCGGATCGACCCCCGAGCCGCCTCGTCCACCAGCTCGGCGAAGCCCGCGTCGAAGCGCTCGCGCCACCAGCTCAGCGAGCCGCCCGCCGAGAGCGTCACCGCCATCAGGTGCCACGCGCCCGGGACCGCGTGGCAGAAGGCGTGCACGCGGCCCGAGGGGTCGGGCGTGAAGGCGTCGCGGTGCGCGAAGAGCACGCCGCTGGTGCCGATCGAGGTCGAGACCGACCCCTCGCGCACGACGCCGACGCCGACCGCCGCCGCCGCGTTGTCGCCGCCGCCGGCGGCCACCGGCAGGCCGCGCGGGAGTCCCAGCTCGTCGGCCACCTCGTCACGCAGCGTGCCGGTCACCGACGGCCCCTCGAAGACCTCCGGCAGCCACTCGCGCGGGATCTCGAGCGCGTCGAGGATCTCGTCCGACCAGTCGCGCGCCCGCACGTCGAGCAGCAGCGTGCCCGAGGCGTCCGAGGCGTCGGTCGCGTGCTCGCCGGTGAGCATGAAGCGCACGTAGTCCTTGGGCAGCAGCACGCTCGCCACGCGCGCGTACGCGTCCGGCTCCTCGTCGCGCAGCCACAGGATCTTGGGCGCCTGGAAGCCGGTCAGCGCCGGGTTGCCGGCCAGCTCGAGCAGCCGCTCGGCGCCGACCCGCGCGGTGATCTCGTCGCACTGCGCGGCCGTGCGCTGGTCGTTCCACAGCAGCGCAGGGCGGATCACCTCGCCGGCGCCGTCGAGGAACACCGACCCGTGCATCTGGCCGGCGAGGCCCAGCCCGACCACGTCGCCGCCGGCCGCGGCCGCGACCTCGGCCAGCGCGGCCCGGCACGCGTCCCACCACTCAGCCGGGTGCTGCTCGGTCCAGCCCGGCCGCGGCGTCAGCAGCTCGTGCGCGCGCGTCGCCTCGGCGACCAGGCGGCCCTCGGTGGTGACCGCCAGCGCGCGCGTGCCGCTCGTCCCCACATCGACGCCGATCAGCGTGGCCATGACGGGGGTGCAGCCTACGCAAGCTTCGCGGCCGGCGTGCGTTGCAGCCTGTATGAGGCTCGCCATCACCGCCATCGCTCTCGCCCTCGCCGTCCTGCCGGCCACCGCGTCCGCCGCGGACGTGCCGCCCGGAGCCACCTGGACCGAGGCCACGATCCCGTCGACCGACGGCGTCCAGCTGCACGCCGACATCCTGCGTCCCGCGCAGGCGACGGGGCCGACCCCCGTGATCCTGTCGATCGGCCCGTACTTCGGCCATTCCGGCCAGACCGGCGCCGTCGGCCCGGTGCAGGGCACGAGCTACGACCCGGTCGGGCCCTCGACCGGCCCGTCGGACCGCTTCCACGACCTCGTGGTCGGCGGCAGGCTGATGGAGCGCGGCTACACGTTCGTGATGGTCGACCTGCGCGGGTTCGGCGGCTCGACCGGCTGCCTCGACTGGGGCGGCCCGGGCGAGCAGGCCGACGTGGTCAAGGCGGTCGAGTGGGCGGCGTCGCAGCCATGGTCCACCGGCAGCGTCGGCATGTACGGCAAGTCCTACGACGGCGTCACCGGCCTCGTCGGCGTCAACCGACAGCCCGCGGGCCTGAAGGCCGTCGTCAGCCAGGAGCCCGTCTACGACCTCTACCGCTACCTCTACGGCGACGGCATCCGGCGCCTCAACTCGCTGCTGACGCCCGCGCTCTATGACGCGATCGACGCGACGCCCGGCCCGCTGCTCGACGATCCGAGCTACACGCTCAACGGCGCCAACGACACGCAAAGGCCCGGCTGCAAGGTGCTCAACTGGGCCGACCAGGCCGGCGGCGACGACCACTACTCGCCCTACTGGCGCGCCCGCGACCTGATCCCCGGCGCGGCCGGCTCGGACGTGCCGCTGTTCCTCACCCAGGGCCTGACCGAGAACAACACGGTCGCCGACGGCATGGCGCAGTACCTGGAGAACCACACCGGCTACGAGCGCGCATGGCTCGGCCCGTGGGAGCACGTGCGCGGCAACGAGACCGACGAGACCGGCCGCCTGAAGATGGGCCGCGCCGGCTGGTTCGACGAGGTCATGCGCTTCTACGACCGCTTCCTGAAGGGCCAGGCCCCCGCGACGGAGGACCCGATGATCGCGGTCCAGACCAACGACGGCCGCTGGCGTGCGGAGGAGGCCTGGCCGCCGGACGACGCCACCAGCTACACGAGCGCGCTCAACACCGGCAGCTACACCGACGACGGCACCGCGAGCTCGACCGGCTCGAGCGCGACCGCCGGCGTCTGGACGATCTCGCCGCCGCTCGCCCGCGCCGTGCATCTGGCGGGCTCGGGCCGCGCGGTCGTCGACGTGTCCACCACACTGCCGCGGGCGAACCTGGTGGTCGACGTGTATGACCTCGACGAGAACGGCCGCGGGCCGCTGATCACGCGCCAGGGGCACCTGATCCGCTCGAGCGGGCCGATCGCGCTCGACCTGTGGTCTGCCGACTGGAAGCTCGCCGCCGGCCACCGGATCGCGATCCGCGTCACCGACGCGAACACCGACTGGTGGCTGCACGCGCCCACCAAGCAGACGGTCACGGTCCACGGCGGCAGCATCAGCCTGCCGTTCCTGACCGAGGCCCGCACAGCGACGATCGAGGGCCAGCCCGGCACCCAGCTGCCGTCGTACCTGGCCAAGCGCGTCACCGTCCCGGCCTCGATCCTCAACGGCTCGACGTCGCCGGAGTTCCAGACACCAAAGTAGTTGCACATGCAATTACATCTGCTACAATGGAGGCATGAAACTTGCGGGCCTCCATCACGTCACGATGATCACCGGCGACGCCCAGGAGAACGTGCGCTTCTACGCCGATCTGCTCGGGCTGCGCTTCGTCAAGAAGACGGTCAACTTCGACGCCCCTGAGGCGTACCACCTCTACTTCGGCGACGAGCAGGGCACTCCCGGCTCGATCCTCACCTGGTTCGAGTTCCCCGGCGCGGCACGCGGCCGCGCCGGCGCCGGGATGATCCACACGCTCCAGCTCGGCGTCGCCTCTGAGGCGTCGCTCGACTTCTGGGAGGAGCGCCTCGGCCGCGGCACGCGCGGCGACGGCAGCCTGCGCTTCGAGGACTACGACGGGCTCGGCCTCGAGCTCGTGGTGGCCGACCGGGCCAACCCGCCGCTGCGCGCCGGCCACCCGGAGATCCCGGCCGAGCACGCCATCCTCGGCATCGAGGGCGCCCGCGCGTACTCCGAGTACGCCGGCGTCGAGGAGCGCATGCTCACCGACGTGCTCGGCTTCGCCTACGAGGACGGCGGCGAGTACCTCCTGAACGGGTCCGAGCGCAAGTTCCGCTGGGCCTACGACCCCGCGCCCGAGACGCGCAGCGTGCAGGGCGCCGGCACCGTCCACCACATCGCCTGGGCCACGCCCGACGACGAGCAGCTCGACTGGCAGCGGCGCATCCGCGAGGCCGGCGGCTATGTGACCCCCGTGCAGGACCGCGACTACTTCCTCTCGATCTACTTCCGCGAGCCGCGCGGCGTGCTGTTCGAGATCGCGACCATGAGCCCGGGCTTCGCCGTCGACGAGGATCCCGACCACCTCGGCGAGGAGCTGCGCCTGCCCAAGCAGCACGAGCACCTGCGCTCGCACCTCGAGCAGGTCCTGCGGCCGGTGGAGAACCCCCGCCGCGTGGCCGCATGAGCGAGCTGATCCATCGCGAGCGCCCGGCGGCTGGGGAGGCCGCCGGGCTGCTCGTGCTCCATCACGGCCGCGGGGCCGACGAGAACGACCTGCTCGGCATCGCCGACGTGCTCGACCCGGAGCGGCGGCTGCACGTGGTCACGCCGCGCGCGCCGCTCGAGCTCCCCGGCTGGCCCGGCCACCACTGGTACGTGGTGCCGCGCGTCGGCTACCCGGACCCGGACACCTTCCACGCCGCCTACCGCAAGCTCTCAGCGCTGCACGACGCGCTGTGGGAGCGCACCGGGATCGGGCCCGAGCGGACGGTCTTCGGCGGCTTCTCGATGGGCTCGGTGATGAGCTACTCGCTCGGCCTCGGCCCCGACCGCCCCGCGCCGGCCGGGATCCTCGCCTTCTCGGGCTTCGTCCCCACCGTCGACGGCTGGCAGCCCGAGCTGCCGCGCGACACCCGCGCCTTCATCGCCCACGGCCGCCAGGACCCGATCATGAGCGTCGAGTTCGCGCGCACGGCGCGCGAGCTGCTCGAGGGCGCCGGGATGCCCGTGGAGTACCACGAGTCCGACGCCGGCCACCACATCGACCCGGCGCACGTGCCCGCGGCCGTCGACTGGCTGGCAGCCACGCTTCAATAACCTGCCGCGCGTGCCGTACGAGCGCGAGCGCCGACACGCACGCGAGACGCTGGCCGGGGACGCCTCCCGCGCCGGCGCGCGCTCGCACTTCCGCGCGATGGGGATCGACCCCGATCGCCTGACCGGCCCGATCGTCGGCATCGCCTCGACCTGGACCGGCACGATGCCCTGCAACCTCACGCACCGCGAGCTGGCCGCCGCGGTGGCAACCGGTGTCGAGCAGGCGGGCGGCGTCCCGCTCGAGTTCAACACGATCGCCGTCTCGGACAACCAGTCGCAGGGCACGCCGGGCATGCGCGCCTCGCTGGTCTCGCGCGAGCTGATCGCCGACTCGATCGAGCTGATGGACGTCGCGCACGACTTCGACGCGCTGGTCTGCATCGTCGGCTGCGACAAGACCGTGCCCGCCGCGCTGATGGCGCTGGCGCGGATCGACAAGCCGTCGATCGTGCTCTACAGCGGGCCGATGCGGGCGGGCGCCGAGCGCAGGACGATCCTCGACGTGTGGGAGGCGGTCGGCGCCCACAACCGCGGCCTGATCACACGCGAGCAGCTCGACGCCATCGAGCGCGGCTCCTGCCCGGGGCCCGGCACCTGCGCCGGCAACTTCACCGCCAACACGATGGGGATCGCCTGCGAGTTCCTCGGCATCGCTCCACTCGGCGCGGGCATGCTCCCCGCCGACGACCTCGACGAGCGCCGCCGCTCGGCCGCCGAATGCGGCGCGCTGGCCACGCGCCTGAAGACGAGCGCACGCGCTTTCCTCGACGGCCGGGCGCTGCGCAACGCCATGGCGGGCATCGCCGCCACCGGCGGCTCGACCAACGGCCTTCTCCACCTGCTCGCCATCGCCCGCGAGGCGGAGGTTCGGCTCGAGCTCGACGAGCTGGTCGAGATCAGCGCCCGCACCCCGGTGATCGGCAGCCTGAGCCCGAGCGGTCGTTACGTCGCCACCGATCTGCACGACATCGGCGGCGTGCCCGTGGTCATCGCCGAGCTGATCCGGGCCGGGCTGGTCGACGGCGACGCTCCGACGGTAGCCGGCGCCACGCTCGCCGAGGCCAGCGCGAGCGCGGCGGATCCCGATGGCTCGGTCGTGCACACCGTCGCCGATCCGTACAAGCCGCCGGGCGGGCTGGTGGCGCTGCGCGGCAACCTCGCGCCCGAGGGTGCGGTGGTCAAGGTGTCGGGCGCCGAGATGCGCCGCCACGAGGGGCCGGCGCGCGTCTTCGAGTCCGAGGAGGCGTGCAGCGAGGCGATCGCGAGCGGCGCCGTCGTTCCCGGCGACGTGCTCGTGATCCGCAACGAGGGGCCATCGGGCGGGCCGGGGATGCGCGAGATGCTGAGCGTGACCTCGGCGGTGGTGGGCGCAGGCCTCGGCGATTCGGTGACGCTGGTCACCGACGGGCGCTTCTCCGGTGCCACGCGCGGGCTCATGGTCGGCCACGTGAGCCCCGAGGCGGTGCGCGGCGGCCCGATCGCCGCGCTGCGCGAGGGCGACCGCATCACTGTCGACGTCGACAGCGCCACGTTGAGCGTCGACGTCGCCGACGACGAGCTGGCGCGACGACTCGCGGAGTACGAGCCGCCCGCGCCCGCGTTCAGCACTGGCGTGCTCGGCCGCTACTGCTCGCTCGTCGGCTCCGCTTCACAGGGGGCAACACTGCGATGAGCCGTTACCTGGTGACCGGCGCCTACGGCGCGATCGGGGTATGGACGATCCGCTCGCTGCTCGACCGCGAGCACGAGGTGGTCAGCTTCGACGTCGGCGAGCAGGCGCCGCGCTTGGCGCTCGCGCTGACGCCTGAGGAAGCCGAGAAGATCACGCGCGTGCGTGGCGACATCGCCGACCTCAACGCGGTCGAGCGGGCGATAGACGAGCACGCCATCACGCACGTCATCCACCTGGCGGCGCTGCAGGTCCCGTTCGTGCGCGCCGACCCGCCGCTGGGCGCGCGCGTCGACGTGCTCGGCACGGTCAACGTGTTCGAGGCCGTGCGGCGCCGCAAGGACCGGCTCGCCCCGCTCGTCTACGCCTCATCGATCGCCGCGCTCGGCGACGGCGAGCACCCGAGCACGCTCTACGGCGTCTTCAAGTGGGCCAACGAGGGCACCGGCGAGCGCTACTTCGCGGACTACGGCGTCTCCTCGATCGGGCTGCGCCCCCACACCGTCTACGGCCCGGGGCGCGACCAGGGCCTCACCTCGGCCCCGACCACCGCGCTGGTGGCCGCCGCCGCCGGCGCCGGCTACCACATCCCGTTCGGCGGCAGCGTGCAGATGCAGTACACGGCCGACGTCGGCGAGGCCTTCGTGCGCGCGAGCGAGGTCGAGTACACGGGCGCCTCGGTCCACAACCTCGACGGTCCCGAGGTCTCGATGCCCGAGCTGATCGGGCTGATCGCGGCCGCGGTCCCGGAGGTCACGATCACCGCCGCCGACGAGCCGCTGCCGTTCCCGCCGAGCATGGACGGCTCCTCGTTCGTCGAGCTGATCGGCGGCTCGGTGATGCGGCCGATCGAGGCCGGCGTGACCGACTCGATCGAGCGCTTCCGGGAGCTGCTGGCCGACGGGCGCGTCAAAGCGCCCACGGCACACCGCGACGGAGGGTGAGCACGTGCAGCGGGGCCTCGGCCTCGACGGCGTCGTCGACCACGCGGCCCGGCCACTCCGTGTTGCCGCGGAACAGGTCCCAGTGGTACGGGACGAGGATCGTGGCGCCGATCTCGGTCGCGAGGATGACCGCGTCGCGCGTGCCCATGTTGCCCACGAGCCCCTCCAGCTCGCGGTAGTAGGTGCGGCCGTTGACCGGCAGCAGCGCGACGTCGACGTGCAGCGGGTCCAGCGCAGCGCGCAGTGAGTCGCTGACGATCGTGTCGCCCGCGTGGTAGAAGCGCGTGCCCTCGAGCTCGAGCACGTAGCCGACGAAGCGCGGGTCGTCGGGATAGCTATCCGCGACCGTCATGCCGTGGACCGCCGGGACCACGGTGACCGCGACGGCTTCGCCGAGCTCGAGCCGGTCGCCGCGGTTCACGCCGGCGAAGGCCGCGTCCGGGGCCGCATCGCGCACCTCCCGCTCGCACGGCGCCGGCGCCACGACGGTCAGCGAGTCGCTGCGCGCCGACACCTCGCGCAGCGAGTACGGGTCCAGGTGGTCGATGTGCGGGTGGGTGACCAGCAGCCAGTCGACGTCCGAGCCGTGCTCGTCGACCGAGAGCGGCGGGTACAGGCGCGCGTCGTGCTCGGCGAAGAACGGATCGACCAGGATCCGCCGGTCGCCGACGTCGAAGCGGAAGCTCGCCTGCCCGAGCCAGGTGACGACGACGGCCATGGCCGCGACCATAACGTGTAGGCCATGCAGGCCCTGATCACGACCCCGCTCCAGGGCGGAACGACCCGCACCGCCACGGTGGCCGATCCCGAGCCGCGCGCGGGCGCGCTGCTCATCCGCACGCTCGAGGTCGGCGTGTGCGGCACCGACCGCGAGATCGCGGCCGGAGAGTTCGGCTCCGCGCCGCCCGGCGAGAGCGAGCTGATCCTCGGGCACGAGCTGCTCGGCGTCGTGGCCGAGGGCGGCGAGGGGTTCGCGGAGGGCGACCTCGTGACCGCCACGGTGCGGCGTTCGTGCGGGCACTGCCACGCCTGCGAGGAGGGCTCGCCGGACGCCTGCGACACCGGCGACTACACCGAGCGCGGCATCACGTCCCTGCAGGGCTTCGCGAGCGAGCTGGTGGTCGAGGACGCCGAGCACCTCGTCGGCGTGCCGCGCTCGCTCGGGCGACTCGGCGTGCTGGCGGAGCCGAGCTCGATCTGCGCTCGCGCGATTCGCCACGTGGCGGCGATCGGCGAGCGCCAGCCGTGGGAGCCGGCGCGCGCGCTGGTGATCGGCGCCGGCGCGATCGGCATGCTCGCGACCTACATGCTGCGGATCGCGGGCCACGAGGTGTGGACCGTGTCGCGCAGCGCGGCGGAGAGCGACAAGGGCCGGCTCGTGGCCGCCTCCGGCGCCCGCTACGTGTCGACGGCCGAGACCCCGCTGAGCGCGGTGTGCGAGGAGACCGGCGGCTTCGACGTCGCGATCGAGGCGGCCGGCAACGCCGAGATGATGGTCGAGGCGATGGCCGCCCTGCGCCGCAACGGCGTCGCCTGCCTGCTCGGCCTCGACGCCCACGCCCACCGCGTCGAGCTCGACGGCACGCTGCTCGGCCGCGACTTCGTGATCGAGAACCGCGTGGTGTTCGGGAGCGTCAACGCCCACCAGACCGACTGGACGGCGGCCGTCTCGGCGCTCGAGGCGATGCGGGAGCGCTGGCCGGAGGCGATGGAGCAGCTGGTCGGGCTCCGTGTGGAGCCCGACCGCTTCTCCGACGCCTTCGGGTTCCGCGGGGTCAAGGCGACCCTGCGGTTCAGCTAGTCGAGGTTCTGGATGCGGACGTTGCGGAACGACGCGACGTCGTTCTCGCCGCCGTGCGCCTGGAGGCCGATGTAGCCGACCAGCCCGCGCGCCTCCGACGGCGGGTCGTTCGGCCGGCCCTCGAGGAACACGCCGGGCACGTTCTCGTACTCGTTGATGAGCACGCCGTCCCGCCACACGCGGTATCTCTGCCCCTCCACGCGGATCTCGAGCTCGCTCCACTGACCCTTGGCGACCGGCCGCGCGGCGGCGATGTCGAGGTCCTTGAAGCCGTAGATCGACCCGGTCTTGCGCGCGTCGCCCTCCGCGTTGTCGTTGATCTGGATCTCGTGGCCGCAGTTGACCGCGATCCAGGCCGGCGCGCCCGCGTCGGTGATCGGGTTGCCGTCGAAGGTCATCGGGCAGCCCGGGACCGGCGGGTTCGGCGCCGGGAAGCGGACCTGGACGCCCGCGTTGGCCCGAGCGCCCGGATCCGGCGCGTCGTCACGGAACTCGAGCTTCAGCGAGAAGTCGCCGTACGGGCGCGCCGCGTACCAGAGCACGCCCAGGCCCGACTCGCCCGGACCCGAGCGCACGGTGCCGTCGCGCTGCAGCGTCATCGACGCGCCGCCCGCGTAGCGCCAGCGCTCGAAGCATCTCCGGCTGCCGTCGAGGATCGTCTCGTACCCGCCGCGGACCTTGCCGCACGAGCTGTGGCCATGGTGCTTGGACCGGTGCTTGCCCGAGTCCGCCGCCGCCGGGATCGCGGCCCCTGCCGCGAGCGCTCCCAAGGCGAGCAGCACGAGGAGCTTGCGCATGTGCCTCCCTTTCCGCCTACATGCAGCGCGAGAGCCTAGCGGGCGCCAAGGTTGTGCCAACGC
Source organism: uncultured Solirubrobacteraceae bacterium (assembly GCA_963835525.1). Lineage (GTDB taxonomy): Bacteria > Actinomycetota > Thermoleophilia > Solirubrobacterales > Solirubrobacteraceae > DASSUW01. The sequence goes on along the minus strand of CAWIFM010000001.1, from coordinate 108,287 downwards.
CTCGCCAACGCCTGCGCGCAAGGCTGCGCACCGTGAGCTCCATCCTCCCCACCTCGTCCCGCCTGGGCTTCACGGTGACCGAGACGATCCGGCCGCCCATCCCCGTCGAGCCGGATCCGTTCATCGCCTCGCCGTCGCCGGCGGGGGCGCCGCGGTGACCCGCGACGCCCCCTGGCGACGGCTTACACCCCGGGTCCTGAGAACTCGACCCAGTTGATCAGGCCGAAGCCCGTCGCCGGGCCGCCCGTGGCCTGCCTCAACGTCAGGTAGACCCTGTGACTTCCGGTGACTCCGGTGACCGGGCAGTCGACGTTCCTGTAGACGCCGTTGGCCCCGGTCGCCCGCAGCTCGCACGTGGCGGCCACCGGGCCGTCGACCGCGTCGAGCCGGACGTCCAGGTGACCGCGGAGCGAGTCCACGGCCGCGTTGCTGGCGAACCGTGCCCTGATGTTGCTGACGCCGTCGAACCGGTAGCGGTTGTTCAGCAGCAGCCAGTCGCCCGGATCGAGCTGGTTGGCCGACTGGAGGCCGCCCAGCGGGTCCGTCTCCGGCGCCGCAACGCCCGAGAACTGGATGCCTGACGCCGCCTGCACGTACTCGACGTGCTGGCGGGCGAGCTGCACCACGTGCTGGCTGTTGGTGGTCAGCGGCGGGGTGCCGCCGGCGCCGCCCACGTCCGTGTAGGACGCGTTGATGCCGCCTGCGATGTAGCCGCCGTGCGCGGCGTCGTCGGCCGAGGTCGGCAGCACGCCCGAGCAGCCCGTCTGCGACGCCTCGCCGTGCCCGTGCTGGTCATGGACGAGCACGAACGTGACGGTGACGCGGCTGCAGTCGATCGTCGCCTCCTGCGGATCGGTGACGGTGACCGTGTACGGGATGCTGTCGCCCCACTCGAAGAAGTCGCCGTCCACCGGGACGTTGACCGTGACCGTCGGCGCGGTGTTGCCGACGGTGATCTGGATCGTCCGCGACTGCGACTTGCCGGTCGAGTCCGTCACGGTCAGCCGCGCCGTGTAGACGCCGTTGGCCGTGTACGTGAACGAGGGGTTCGGGTCGGTCGACCGATCCGCGTCCGTGCCGGGGACGCCGAAGTCCCACTGGAAGCTGATCGAGTCGTTCTCGTCCGGGTCGTTCGAGCCCTCGCTCGAGAACTGGACCGTGAGCGGCGCCACCCCGTTGGTCGGCGTGGCGTTCATGACCGCCCGCGGACGTTGCTCGCCTGCCACGTAGTCGAACCGGTACAGGCCGGCGTCCGGGTTGGCCACGAAGAACCCGTCGCCGTAGGTCAGCAGGTAGAAGCTGCCGTCCGCCCCGAACTGCATGTCCATCGGGTTGTCGCACTCGAACAGGCCGCCCGGCGCACCGAACGCCCCGCAGTTGAGCACGTTGTTGATCTTCTGGATCCCGCCCTTGGAGTCGATCCGGACCTCACGCAGGTAGTCGCGCGTGAACTCGCCCAGGATCATCGCCCCGTCGAAGTACGGCGGGAACTTGGTCTCGCTCGGGTTCGCCGGGTCGAACTCGTACGTGGCCGCGCCGTGCGGGCCGACGCCGCCGGTCCCGAGCTCCGGGAAGAGCTGCGGGCAGGTGCCGCCGGACCCGTCGTAGTACGCGAGGCACGGCGTGCCCTGCGGCGGGGTCGCGTTGTCGTTGTACGAGTACCAGATGTCCGGCTGGGTGATCGGCGGGCCGTGCCGCAGGCCCGTGTTCCAGCGCGACGCGTTCGCCGGGCCGGCCTGCTTGTTGTCGCACTCGAACGGCTCCTCGAACGAGGTCGAGGTGTTGAAGTCCCACAGGTACATGGGCAGGTTCGGCGCGTAGCACATCGGCCAGCCGTAGTTGGACGGCTTGCGGACGATCTCCACGCGGCCGGTGCCGGCCGGGCCGCGCAGGTTGGTGGGCGCCCGCGAGTCCGGCGAGTAGTCGGTCACGTAGGCGACGCCGTCGGAGTCCACCTGGATCCGGAACGGGTTCCGGAAGCCCATCGCGTAGATCTCCGGCCGCGTCTTGTGCATCCCCTCCGGGAACAGGTTCCCGCGCGGGATCCGGTACGTGCCGTCGGCGTTGACCTTGATACGCAGCACCTTGCCGCGCAGGTCGTTGGTGCTGGTCGAGCTGCGCCGCGCGTCGTTGTGCGGGGCGAGGAACCAGTTGCCCTCCTGCGCGGTGGTGACCGTGACGGGCGCGGACGCGGTCATCTGCGGCACGTTGGTCTGCGACAGGTTGCCGCGGAAGTTGACTCCGCGGGCGCCGCCCTGGGCGTTCGCGACGGCCACGTCGGTGATGTTGGGCAGCGCCTCGAGCGCCGCCTCGATCGCCGCGTTGTCGAGCGGCAGCGCGATCGGGCCGGTGGTGCGCCCGTCGAACGTCAGCGTGAACGTCCCGGTGGCGCCGGCCGGGGCGGCGAGGTTCTGCGTCTCGTTGGTCTTCATGTCGTTGAACGGCGGGAACTGCTGCACGTTCACCGAGCCGGCCGGCGTGTCGTCGCCGGTCACGAGCCACAGGTTGTTGCCGCGGTCGAAGTCGATGTCGCCGGCGACGTGGCAGCACGCCCCGCGGTCGACCTCGACCTTCATGATCTTCTGCTCGCTCTCGAGGTCGAGATGGGCGGCGACGTCGCCGGCCGTGTCGACGAACTTGAAGCGCGAGAGCTGGAAGTAGCCCATCCACGGGTCGAACGTCGCCAGGTCGGGGCCGGAGGTCGGCGCGTTGCCGGGCGGCGTCTCCGCCGGGTACGGCTTGCCGCTGAACTCCGAGGTGCCCTCCATCCGGACCGGCGCGTAGTACAGGTAGACCCACTGGTTGGCGGTGAAGTTGTTGTCCACGGCGGGGCCGTAGAGCCCGTCCTCGCTGTGGGTGTAGACCGGGATCTGCGCGATGACGTCCGACGAGCCCGTCTCCGGGTCATGCAGGCGCACGCGGCCGTCGCGGGTCGTCTGGATCAGGCGGCCGTCCGGCAGCTGGTCGAAGCCGATCGGCTCGTTGATGTTGGGCGGCGCCGTGACCTTGACCTGCTCGTAGTTGGCGAGCACGGTGGCCCCACAGTCGCTGTAGACCGGGTCGGACTCGCCGGCGGTCCACTCGACCGCGCCGGCCAGGTGGCGGCGCAGCGTGTCGCTCTTGTAGCCGTTGCGGGTGTGGCCGACGGCCGTGTAGAACGAGCGGCCGCCCTGGTAGTCCTTGCACCAGGCGACCGGGTGGTCGATGCCCATGGTGCCGCCCGCGTAGGTCTTCTCGTCGACCGTGGCGAGCACGTGCGAGAAGCCGCGGACGTTGCCGGTGAAGTTGTAGTACTCGTCGCTGAGCTCCCAGTACTCGGGCAGCGACTTGCTGGCGTCGTGGACGCGGTCGGCGACCTTGATGGTCGCGCTGTCGAGCGCGGCGGCCGGACCGGTCGCGCGCGTCCCGAGCAGGTCGGTGAGGAACGGCCAGTCCGGCTCGGTGACGATCGCCGAGTGGATGCCGAGGAACCCGCCGCCGTCCTTGTAGTAGTTCTCGAAGGCGGTCTGCTCGGCGGCGCTCAGCACGTCACCGGACGTGTTGAGGAACACCACGGCGCGGTAGCGCTTGAGGTTGCTCTCGGTGAAGACGCCGGACGAGCTGCGGGCCTCGGTGACGCTGAAGTTGTGCTTGCGGCCGAGGTCCTCGAGCGCGTCGACGCCCTCGCCGGTCGAGCTGTGGGTCTCGTCGCGCGCCTCGGTGAAGGCCAGCACGCGGTAGCGCGGGTGGTGCGTGAGCGTGCTCACGGTCCGATCGCTGCTCGCTGACTGCTGGACGGCGACGGTCAGGAAGCTCGCCCCGCGGCAGCTCTGGCGGCCTCCCACGCGCGCGCACGCGCGGAGGTAGTACCGGCCCGCGGCCAGCGAGCGGGAGAGCTTGACCCGCACGCGGTACTTGGCGAGCCGGCCGGCCTTGACGCGGGCCAGCCGCTTGGCCGCGATCGCGCGGCCCGAGCCGCGCTTGCTCTTCGCGATGCGTACGACGATGCGCGGGCGCGCCGCGCGGCTGGACACGTTGCGCACGCGTCCGGTGAGCGTGAACGCCTGGCCGGCCTGCACCTGGCGCGGTGGGGCGCTGACGGAGCGCAGCGCGACCGGTGTGGCGGCCGCGCCGGCGTCGGCGGGTTTCGCGACCGCCGTCGACGGCACGGTGAGCACGAGCGCGGGCAGCACCAGCCAGCCCGTCCGGAAAGCACTTCGCATGATGGGTTCCTCCCCCTCTGCGGAATGGGTGACCACAGTCCTCCGGCCCTCCCGGGCCGGCGCGAGTGTATTGCCGACGACTAGCGAAAGCTAGGCAGGAAATTGGGAAAAGGGCCGGGGCATTTGTTGGTCGACACACCGAATACTTGCGGGCACGCCGCCCTTCCTTTTCGCCCTTCAGTCGACAAAAGTATGTTGACTTGCGTCAGAACACGGGTTAGGTTCGCTCTGGGCCGGCGGGACCCAGTCCACCGTCCGGCGCGCGGCGCCACGAAGAGGGGGAGAAGAATGAGGGCATTGAGACGGCGTGCGATCGGATGCGCGGCTGCTGCTGCCACCGGCGCCGTCCTCCTGGTCGCCGTTGGCGCCCAGGCCGATGTCGGGCCCAACAAGGCCACCTTCAGGGATCGCGTCGGCGACGGCATCAAGACGGGCCAGATGGGCGTTCAGCTGTTCAACTACGGCGGCTTCATCAACAACGGCGGTGGTCAGACGAGCAACGACCAGTCGACCACCCCGCCGACGCCGCTGCCGAGCCCGGTCGTCATCGGGCGCCCGGAGTGCGCCCAGGGCGGCGCCCAGGCGACGACAGCGGACTGCCGCACGTATCGCCTCGGGATCCTGTTCGACTTCCTGCGCCAGAGGGGCGTGACCAACGTCGAGCTGTTCGGCCACTCGAACTTCCCGGCCGCCACCGACATCCCGGGTCTGATCGCCTACCGCGCGATGCTGGACGCCTACGGCCTGCACGCCGGTGGCTGGCACGGCGACATGAGCGAGACCGGCTGGGACACCCGCGTCGCCGCAGCGAAGATCCTCGGCGCCGACTACATCGGATCCGGCGGCTTCCCCTCTCCGGGCATCGGCAGCTACGCCAACACGCTCGCCACCGTCGAGGCGCTCAACCGGCTCGGCAAGCGCTCGGTCGAGGCCGGCGTCGGCCCGGTGTACTTCCACAACCACCAGGAGGAGTTCAACAACCAGTACGTCGACGACGGCGTGCTCAAGCCGGCCATCGACATCGTCATGGAGCGCACGGATCCGCGCTATGTGGTGGCCGAGATCGACGTCAAGTGGTCCTCGGACGCGCTGAACGACGTCACCGGCACGCAGACCGCGGCGTTCATCAACAAGCCGAACTACCAGTCGCGCGTCCAGCTGCTCCACATCAAGGACGGCACCGGCATCGCGAACACCGGCTCCGCCCCGCACGTGGCCACCGGCACGGGTGAGATCGACTTCAAGCCGATCTTCGCCGCCGCCGCCAACCGCGTCCGCTACTACCACCAGGAGCACGACCAGGGCTCGCTGGCCGACGGCAACGTCAGCTTCGCGAACCTCAAGGGCATCGGCACGGCCGTCGTCGGCACGCTGCTGGCTCTTCCGCCCACGTTCAACTCGGTGCCGGCCAACACGCCGGGCGCGAGCAACGTGACCCCGGTCACGGTCTCGAACACGGGCGACATCCCGCTCACCATCACGGGCGTCTCACTCGGCGGCGTGCCAGGCGGCGTGAACGACTCGGCTGACTTCCAGATCGTGAGTCAGACCTGCTCGGGCGCCGGCAGCTCGCCGCTGGCTCCGGGCCTCGGGATCCCGAGCGCGCGCGGCACGTGCGTCGTCAACGTGGGCTTCCGGCCGACCAAGACGGGCTACACGTCCGTCGCACGGCTGAACTTCGCGTCGAACGCGGACACGGCCACGGAGAACGTCCTGCTCGTCGGCAAGAGCACCGGCGACGCGATCGTCAACGTGGGCGGCAACGTCCAGAGCGTGATGCAGCTGGCGATTCCGAACACGAGCGGCACGTTCGGCACGTTCGTCCCCGGCGTCGGGACGAACTACAACACGGCGCTGCCCGCCACCGTCACCACGACGACGGGCGACGCGGCGCTGACCGTGAGCGACACGTCGTCGACCGCGCCCGGCCATCTGGTCAACGGGGCGTTCTCGCTGGCCTCGGCGCTGCAGGCGCGCGCGGTCGGCCTGGGCGACAGCCCGCTGCCGGCGTTCGCGCCGCTCAGCGAGACGGCCGGCGCGCCGCTCCTGCTCAGGAGCTGGGGCGGGCCGGTCACCTCCGCGCCGCTGACGCTCGACCTGCGCCAGGCGGTCGGCGCGGCCGAGGCGCTGCGGGCGGGCACGTACAGCAAGTCCCTGACGTTCACGCTGTCCACCACGACCCCGTGAGCAGTTCGGGAAGATGAAGTGAGGTCGAGAGCGCCGGCCCGAGGGGCCGGCGCTCTCGCCGTCTGACGGAGGGCAATGCGGAGGTTCATAGGTTTGATCGGGGTGTTGGCGGTCCTCACCGCAGGGTGCGGATCGAACGAGTCGGAGCGGTCGGCGGCGCAGCCCGCGCCCGAGCCCGAGCCCGCGGAGGCCACCCCGGCCGCCACGGCCGCGACACCGGCCCCCACGGCGGAGCCGTTCGAGAAGGGCCACTCGCGCGCCGTGCGACAGTTCTACGGCGGCGGTGACGCGCCGGTGCCCCCGAGCGCCGACATCGAGGCCGAGTACCACCAGCCGCCGCGCCCGGCGACCGGCGCGATCGGCGACACGATCACGCTGACCGGCACCAACGTCGGTGTCCGCCTGCGGACGACGGTCACCGGCCTCGTCGAGCCCGCCAGGACGTCGCAGCCGCCGCGGGCCGGGAAGCGCTTCGTCGGCGTAGGCCTGCGGCTTCGCAGCACCGGGATCGCCATCCACGAGAGCGCGCTGCAGAGCGCGCGCCTGCGGTACGCGGGCGGCGCGGCCAAGCCGGCGCTCGGCGTGAAGGCGCCCTGCTCGCACGGTTTCGACGGCTCGGTGCGCCTCGACGTGGGCCTCCAGGCCCGCGGCTGCCTGCTGTTCGAACTGCCCGAAAACGCCGACCCGCGCGAGCTCGCGCTGGCGCTCGAGACGGTTCCCGCCGCCGCCGGCGGGCGATGGAGGCTGCGCTGATGTTGAGAAACCTCAACTTGTGTCGGGTGAAAGCGGGCGGATATCGTGCTGAGATGGGGAGGATGTCCGCCCGGGTCCTGGGTCTGCTGATCGTCTGTGCCGCGTTGCTCGTGGCGCCGTCGGTCGCGTCCGCTGAGGTCAAGGGGAACGCGGCAGGCTGGCGCGACCCCGCCGCCGGGACGCTCAACATGACCGTGCAGGCGACGCCCGACGGCGTGCCGCTGGAGAGCGCCACCGCGTCGCTCGGCGGCGAGCTGCTAGCGCTCGACGAGTTTGCCGACGGCACGTGCGCGGAGATCTGCCCGGCGCGCGGGTTCCTGGACGTCAACACGACGCGTGTCCCCGACGGCCAGCGCGAGCTCGTCGTCTGGGTGACCGACGAGCAAGGCACGTCGACGGAGCTGTTCCGGCGGACGATCACGGTCGAGAACACCCCGCGCCCCTCCCCGTGCAAGGAGAAGGACACCGACCCGTGCGCGGTGACCGTCAACATCGGGTCCGGGAACTTCACCCCGCAGCCGTCGCCGCCCGATGGCGGCGTCGCCGGCGAGGCCGCGTCGAGCTGCGCGTCGCCGCAGCTGTCGATGAGGCTCGCCTCGCGGCCGCTGCGCTACCGCCGCGGCGTTCCGGTCCTCGCCGCCGGCCGCTCCTACCGCTACGCCGGCAACCTGACCTGCCGCATAAACGGGCGCCGCAAGCCGGCGCCGCGCGGCACCGAGGTCCAGGTCCGCAACCGCCTGCGCGGCTGGACGATCTCCAAGCCCACGATCACGCTGCGCAAGGCCGGCGACGTCGTCGCCCGCCTGGCGTACCGCTCGTCGCGCGTGGTCATCTTCCGCGTCCGCGCGGCCGGCGGCGACGTCGTGCGCGTGCGCATCCCGATCCGCGTCGTCCGCGTCGGGAAGGGTCGCCGATGAGGGTCGCTCGTCCTGGCGGGTGCCCTGCTGCTGCTCGCGGCCGCTCCGGCCGCCGCCCAGACCGAGGTCGGCGGGTCGGTGCCGAGCATGCTGTCGCTCGAGCTCGACGATGCCTCCGGCTTCTCCAGCTTCCCGGCCGGTCCGGGCGAGCACGACCTCATCGTCCGCGCCCGCATCACCTCGACCGCCAACCGCACGCGCGTGAGCGTCGCCGACGGCGACGTGGCCGAGGGCCGCCGCCTCGGGCGCATGGCCAGCAACGCCTCGCTGCTCGACGAGCCGCTCGAGGCGCGCGTGGGATCGGACCCCTTCCAGCCGCTGAACGCCGAGGTCGATCCGATCCTCGCCGAGTTCGGCCCGGTGTCGAACGAGCGGGTGACGATCCGCCTGCGCCAGCGCATCGACGCCGGCGAGCGCCCGCGCGGCACCTACGAGAAGACCTTGCTGATCACGCTGTCGTCCACCGCCCCATGAGCACGAGGAGTTGTCGTTGATGTACCGACGTAAGCTGGCGCTCGGCGCCGCTGTCGTGGCCGGCCTCGCCGCCACGCAGATCGCCTTCGCCGACGCGCCGTCGGCCCCGCGCGCGACTGCAGCGCAGGGAGGACTGGCGGTCACGCCCTCGATCCTCGAGACGACCGCGCGCCGCGGAGCGTCGGGTTCCGCGACGATCACCAACTCGACGGGCCGCAAGCTGCGCGTGACCGTTCGCGCCCGCCCGTGGCGGCAGGCGCGCAGCGGCCAGGTGGCGGCCAACCGCTCGAAGACGCTCGGCGGCGTGTCCGTCAGCGCCACGCGCTTCACGCTCGAGTCGGGCGCGGCGCGCTCGGTCGGCGTCACGCTCAACCGCGTGCCCTCGCGCGGCTCGCAGTACGGCGCGCTCGACATCGTCGGCAAGCCGACGCGGCGCCGCAAGGGCATCAACGTGACCTACAACCTGGTCTCGAGCCTGCGCTTCAACCCGTCGTCGGGCGCGCGCCGATTCCGGCTCCGCGCCGGCAAGGCGAAGGTCACCGGCAGCGGCTCGAGCCGCGCGCTGGTGCTCCAGGTCCGCAACCGCGGCAACACCGTCGAGCCGGTCGGCGGCAGCGCCGACGTGAGCGGCTCGGGCGGCGGCCGCAGCGGGGCGATCAGCTCGATGCGGATCCTGCCGGGCAAGATGGTCAACCTCCGCCTGCTCGGCCTCAGCGGGCTGCGGCGCGGCAGCTACTCGGCCTCGATCACCCTGAGCCAGGCCGGCAAGAACCGGCTCAGCGTCACGCGCTCGTTCCGGATTCGTTGAGGTTGGGGGATCGCCCGGAGGGCGATCCCCCGGGCGCTCAACAGGCGATCAACAGGCTGAACGGAGAGTCGGTCGCAACGTTCGCGGCGTTGTAGGTCTTCACGATCACCTGCGTGGCGGTCGCCGAAGGTTCGACGGTGGCTTCGAAGTCGACCGTCGGGGCCTCGATCGTCGTCCCGTCCTTCACGCCCGTGACGTCGGCCGAGTACTGGCAGGCGCTCACGTCGCGCCCGGTCTCGACGGTGTACACGCCGCTGCTCGCGGTGTGGGCGACGCTTGCGACGTTGCCCGCCGCACGCGCACCCGCCGAGGTGACCGACGCGCGGAAGGTGACGCCGTTGATGTCGGCCAGTGCGGTACGCGCGGCGGCCGTGAGGTCGTTCGCGCCGAGGGTCTCGTCCTTGACGTCGTTCGACCCGATGGCCGACGTGCGCAGCTCGGACGCGCCGATCGCGTTGGAGGCGACCTCGGACTGCCCGACGGCGCGCGAGCGGATCTCCGACTTGCCCACGGAGTTGGTGCGGAGGTGGGTCTTGTTGACGCTGTTCGCCGACAGCGTGACGGCGGCGTAGCTCGTACCGCCGAGCGCGACGAAGAGCGCGAGCATGGACGTGACGTTGGCGAAGCTCAGGCGAGGCTTCAAGGTCGTTCCCTCCTCGGTTCGTTGTGTCAGTACCGGTCCCCAACCGGCTTACCGAGGGTGAGTTGCGGAGCTGTCAGGCGCCGGACCCGACCGCACGGCGACCCGCGGCGACCAGGTCGTCGTGGCGCACGAGCTTGACCCGCGGCCGCCCGTGCGGCTCTCCGGCGGCGCGCTCGTGCTCGTCGATCGCCTGCCAGCCCTCCCACGTGACGGCGTGCGGCCAGCCGTCGGCGTCGGCCTTCGGCGCGTCGAGCAGGCCGGTCTCGGCGTCCTCGACGATCTTGGCCACCGTTTCGGTGGCGTCCTTCTTGTTGGTGCCGATCACGCCGCTCGGGCCGCGCTTGATCCACCCCACCGCGTACTCGCCGCGGTGCGGGGTGCCCGCCTCGTCGCACACGCGGCCGCCGTCGTTGCGGATCAGCCCGCGCGCGGGATCGAAGGGCACGTCGCCGACCGGGCGGCCGGTGTAGCCGATCGAGCGGAACACGAGCCCGCAGCCGATCACCTCCTCCTCGCCGGTGGGGACGGCGCGGCCGTCCTCGATCCGGTTGCGGACGACGCGCAAGCCCGTCACCGCGTCGTCGCCGAGGATCTCGACCGGCGAGCGCCGGAACTTCAGGCTGATCCGCCGCCCGTTGGCGCCCGGGCCGCGCTCGGCATAGGAGCGCAGGATCTCGACGTTGCGCCGCTTGGTGGGCTCCTCGGGCTCTTCGACGCCCTCCAGCTCGGCCGGATCCACCTGCACGTCGACGCCGGTCATCTCCCCCAGCTCGCGCAGCTCGGGGTTGGTGAAGGCGGCGTGCTCGGGACCGCGGCGGCCGAGCAGGATCACCTCCTGCACCTGGGCGCCGGAGAGCGGGGCGATCGCGTGGTCGGCCGTGTCGGTCAGCGCCAGCTCGTCGGGATCGAGCAGGAGCATGCGTGCCACGTCGATCGCCACGTTCCCGTTGCCGATGACGACCGCGCGCTCGGCGGACAGGTCGAACGACTCGTCGCACGCGTCCGGGTGGCCGTTGTACCAGGCCACGAAGCGCGTCGCCGGATACGAGCCGGGCAGATCCTCCCCGGGGATGCCCAGCCGCCGGTCCAGATCGGTGCCGATCGCGTAGACGACGCCGTGATAGCGCTCCAGCAATTCGGCGCGCGTGACGTGCTCACCGAGCACCACCCCGCCGAAGAAGCGGAAGCCCGGCTTGGCCGCCGTCTTCTCGTACACGCGCGTGACGGCCTTGATGTTCGGGTGGTCGGGCGCGACGCCCGAGCGCACCAGGCCGAACGGCGTGGGCAGCGCGTCGAGCAGGTCGACCTCGAAGCCCGCCGCGAGCAGCTTCTCGCAGGCGTAGAAACCGGCCGGGCCGGCGCCGATGACCGCGAACCTCATGTCCTACACGCTAGCTGGCAGCGCGGACCGCGATGCGGACGGCCACGCCGTTCGCGCTGAACGCGATCGTGCGGCCGCCGCGGTAGGCGACCCGGGTCGCGATGCGGCCGTCGGCGGCCACCGTCGCGGTGCCGTCGCCGGTCTCGACGACCGTGCCCTCCGGCGCGCAGGTCAGGCGGCCGGCGAAGCGATAGGTGCGACCGGTGCGCAGCACCGGCATGCCGCGGCGCCAGCGCAGCGGGCGCTGGTCGAGCCGCATGGTGAGCTGCGGAGCGCAGGTGGCCTCGGGCGCGTCGAAGGCCGCGGCGTCCGTGGACCCCCCGACCTCGACGGTGACCGAGACCGAGGTGACGGGCTCGTCGGCCGCGGCGGCGGCGGGCGTCAGGGCGAGGGCGGCGAGGGCGATGGCGAGGGAGCTCTTCACCCCCAAGCCATCGGCATCGCCGCGACCCTCTTTAGCGCCGTTTGGGCAGCTCCACCGCCTTGCCGTCGAGCCCCGGTCCGGGCTTGATGCCCATCTTGCGCAGGACGGTCGGCAGGATGTCGATCGAGCGCAGCGCGTGGTGCGAGTCGCGCGGCCCGACGTCGGAGCCCGCGAACACGATCGGGATCTCCTGGACCGGCCGCTGCGCGCCGCCGTGGTCGCCCGCGACGCCGTAGCTGGTGTTGTCCTTGAGCAGGCCGACGACGTCGGCGGCGTACGGGGCCGCCATCGTGTCGACGATCTCCTGGCCGCGCAGCAGCCAGTAGATGCCCTCACTGAGCGACATCGCCCTCAGGTTCGTGTCCACCAGGCGGTAGCGCCGGCCGTCGAGCCGGTAAGTGGCGATCACGCTCGGCAGCGTCGACATCACCTCGGCGGCGTGCCGCTTCGCGCTGTCCGAGGTGTCGGTGAGCCAGGTGCGGATCGCCGAGTCCTGGTAGCTGAAGCGCACGTTGCCCGTGGCGATCAGCGGGGCGAGCGACGGAGAGGGCGCCAGGAAGGTGCCGTTCTGGGTCGCGCCGTAGTACCAGTTGTTGTTGCCGCGGCCGGCCTCGTTGACGCCATGGAAGCGCTTGGACGGCTGGCCGCCGTGGTCGGTGGTCAGCACCACGAGCGTCTCGTCGAGCTGGCCCAGCTCCTTCAGCTTGCGCATCAGGCGGCCGACCTGCTCGTCCGCCGTCCTGGCGTTGAACTCCAGGTGCGCCTGGTCGTCCGGAGCGGCCTGGTCGTCAGTGATCCCGCCCCACATGTGGCTCGCCTTGTCGATCGAGCCGAGCGTGAGCAGCATGCCGCTCCACGGCTCGCGCTCCATCATGGCCAGGCCGGCGTCGGTGGTCCACACGTCGCCGCCCAGGTGCGCGGGGTCGGTGCCGACCGCGAAGCGGTTGCCGTCGAGCGGGTACATCCAGGCCGGCGGCGTGGTCCCGGTCCCGTACGTCTCCGAGCTCGCGGAGTCGACGTAGAAGCGCCCGCAGCTCGGCGACGAGATGTAGCTCGGCACGTTGAGGCCGGTCGGGCCGCGCCACTCGCTGGCGACGGCGTCGGTGTCGCAGTCGAAGCTGCGGCCCGAGAAGGTGACGGAGATGTCGCCGGTCGGCCCGTTCGAGGTGTGGACGGCGTAGTCCTTCTGGCCGGCGGCGATGAACTTGGTGCCTGGGTACTTCGCGTGCAGGTAGTCGGCCAGCTTGGCGTAGCCCTCGTGGGCGAAGAGCAGGTTGAACTGGTCGCGCGTGAGCGAGCCCGAGATCCACATCGAGTCCTTGCCGGAGCCGAGCACGTTGTCGCTGTCGCGGAACGCCTCGTCGGCCCAGCCCATGTCCTTCGGGAGCTGGCCGCTGGTGATCACGTTGTGGGTGATCACGGTCTCGGACGCCATGTGGCCGAGGTAGGCGTTCTCGAAGTTGACGCCGTCGCGCATCAGCGCGCGGACGTTGCGCATGTCGAACTTGTCGACGAGGTCCGGCCGCAACTGGTCCAGCACGATGATCAGCACGCGCTTGGGCTTCTCCGGCTTCCCGTGCCCCCAGGCAGGGGCCGCGACGCCCAGCAGGACAAGCAGGGCAACAACCGTGCTCAGGCGAAACCGCATGGACCCCTCCTCCGGTGGACCGGACTCCGATTCTCTCCCAGCCGTCCCGCAAGTAGCAAGGGTTTGATGTGATCAACAGCGGGGCATCCATGCTGCGCGATGCGGCTGGCGGCAACCTTTGCGGTGCTTGTCGTGCTGGTCCAGGGGACGGCTTCGGCTGCGGCCGAGCCCGTGCTGCAGGACGTCGTCGTCGCGCCCGGCGCGGTGTCGTCCGCGAGCACCATGGCGCTCGCTCCCGACGGCCGGATCTTCGTCGCCGAGCAGGCCGGCCGGCTGCGGGTGATCAAGGACGGCGCGCTGCTCTCGGCGCCGTTCCTGACCGTGCCGGTGACCTCGGACGGAGAGCGCGGGCTGCTCGGCGTGGCCTTCGACCCCGGCTTCGCCACCAACCGCTTCGTCTACGTCTACTACACGGCCGCGAGCCCGGTGGTGAACCGCGTCGTGCGGTACACGGCGAGCGCCGCCAACCCCGACGTGGCCGACCCGGCCAGCGCGCAGGTGATCGTCGACGGCATCCCGTCGCAGTCCGGCTACCACAACGGCGGCGCGCTGCACTTCTCGCCCGACGGCAAGCTCTTCTTCGCGGTCGGCGAGAACCACAGCGGCGGCAACGCCCAGAGCCTCAGCTCGATGGCCGGCAAGCTCCACCGCGTCAACCCCGACGGCTCGATCCCGTCCGACAACCCGTACGGCTCCTCGATCTGGGCGCTCGGGCTGCGCAACCCGTTCACGTTCGACATCGAGCGCGCGACGGGCCGGATCTTCATCAACGACGTCGGCCAGAACACGTACGAGGAGATCGACGAGGCGTGGACGAACGCGGGCGGCCTCAACTTCGGCTGGCCCACGACCGAGGGCCCGACGACCGACTCGCGCTTCAAGACGCCGTTCCACTACTACACGCACGCGTCCGGCCAGTGCGCGATCACCGGCGGCGCGTTCTACGACCCGGCGACGGTGAACTTCCCCGCCCAGTACGCCGGCGACTACTTCTACGCCGACTACTGCGGCGGCTGGATCAAGGGCGTCGACCCGATCACCAAGGCCGAGTCGACGCTGTTGAGCGGGTTGCCCGCGCCGGTCGACATCGACGTGGCCGAGGACGGCAGCCTCTATTACCTCGCGCGCGGGGAGGGCCGCGTCCACCGCGTGCGGTTCGTCGACTCCGGGACGCCGCCGTCGATCTCCACGCACCCGCAGCCGGTGACGGTGTCCGCGGGAGGCGACGCGACGTTCACCGTCTCCGCGGCGGGGTCGGCCCCGCTCGCCTACCGCTGGCAGCGCAACGGCGCCGACATCCCGGGCGCGACGGGGTCGTCGTACACGCTCGCCGGTGCGACGCCTTCCGACAGCGGCGCGCAGTTCCGGGTCGTCGTCAGCAACGCGGCCGGGTCGGCGACGAGCAGCGCCGCCACGCTGACCGTGACGAGCAACCGGCCGCCGGTCCCGGTCATCGGCGCGCCGGCCGGCGGCGCGAGCTACAGCGCCGGCGACACGATCGCCTACGCGGGCAGCGCGACCGACCCCGAGGACGGCACGCTGACCGGCGCGCGCTTCAGCTGGCGGGTCGACTTCCATCACGCAGACCACGTGCACCCGTTCCTGCAGCCCGCGAGCGGCAGCACCTCCGGGTCGTTCGCGGTCCCGGTCACCGGCCACACGGACGCGAACGTCTGGTACCGCGTCCACCTGACCGTGCGCGACTCAGGCGGGCTCGAGGCGTCGACGTTCCGCGACGTGCACCCGCGCACCGCGCGCGTGACGCTGGCCGCCAGCGCGCCGGGCCTGCGGCTCGAGCTCGACGACCAGCCGCTGACCGCCCCGAGCACGCACACCGGCGTGGTCGGCGTGCAGCGCAAGCTCTCCGCGCCGTCGCCGCAGGTGGTGGGCGGTCGGGTCTACATCTTCACGGGGTGGTCCGACGGCGGGGCGGCGACGCACACGATCTCCACGCCGGCGAGCGACGCGACCTACACGGCCAACTTCCTCCAGGTCGGGCTGCCGGTCGTCGCGGCGGCGACGTCGGAGCCGCTGCAGGTCGCGGTGCACGCGCCAGACCGGGCACGCTGGCGCCGCGCCATCCCGGTGCGGGTGTCAGCGCCGGCCGGGACGCGGATCGTGGTGACGCTGCGGCGCGGCGAGCGCCGGCTGGGCGCGCGGCGGGCGACGGTCGACGCCGACGGTGTGCGGCTGGTCCGCGTGCGCGCCCGCCGGCCGGCGACCCGGGCGCGGGTCGTGGTGTCCGCGACCGGGCCTGACGGACAGCGGTGGCGCGCGAGCCGGCGGATCGTGCTGACGCGCCGGTAGCGCCGGCGAACGTCAACGGCGGCTGGGTGAGGAAGCTGGTGAACCGGCGGCGGTGGTTTCCTCGGAAGCATCCTGCCTTGGGGTCGTGTGGCGACCCCTATCCAGGACACTGCCACGAAATCCGCCGCGCGGCCGGCCTCCCGGCTCCCGCTGTGCTCGGCGACGACGACGCGGTGCGCCGCCACCTCGCCCGCGCCGCGCAGGTCGACGCCAGAGCCGGCAACCCGCCCGGCACGCCGCTGCTGTGGCTCTGCCACTCCCCGTTCCACGAACAGCGCAGCGCCGAGCTCGAGGCAGCGGCGCACACGCTGCTCGACGCGGGCGCCGACCCGAACACGCGCGGCGGCGGCCGGTACAACCTGCCGGCGCTGTACGCGGTCACCGGCCACCACAACGCGCCGCGGATCGCGCGGATGCTGCTCGAGGCGGGCGCCAGCCCCGACGACGGCGAGTCCGCCTTCCACGCCGCCGAGCGCTTCCACGTCGAGGCGCTCGAGCTGCTGCTCGAGTACGACGTCGACCTCAACCTCACGGGCGACTGGGGCAACACGCCGCTGTACTTCCTGCTGCGCCACTGGGACGTCGCGCGCGAGGAGCAGGTCGGCCGCGGCCTGCGCTGGCTGCTCGACCACGGCGCCGACCCGAACGTGCGCTGCGGCCGCGAGCAGGAGACCTCGCTGCACGTGGCCGCGCGGCGCGGGCAGGCGCCCGAGGTGGTGCGGCTGCTGCTCGACCGCGGCGCCGACGTCCACGCCCGCCGCGGCGACGGGCGCAGCGCGTGGCTGCTCGCCACGCACGGCCACGAGGCGGTCGCGACCCTGCTCGTGGAGGCGGGCGCCGAGCGCGAGGACCTGTTGGCCGCCGGCTTCCCGGTCGACGAGGTCGACGAGAACGGCGCCACGGTGCTGCATCACGCGGCCCTCCGGGGCGACGCGGCGGCCGTGCGCGACGGCGACTACGAGGCGTGCATCCGCGCGCTCTCTACTGCCGGCTGAGGGCGAAGAAGTAGAGGAGCTGGCCGAGCGCGGCGACGAAGCCGGCGACGTAGGTCAGCGCTGCGGCGTTCAGCACCGCGCGGGCGCCCGGGACCTCGTCGGCCGCCAGCAGCCCCTGGCCCTCGAGCGCGACGAGCGCCCGCTTGGACGCGTCGAACTCGACCGGCAGCGTCACGAGCTGGAAGAGCACGATGACCGCGAACAGCACGAGCCCGATCGTGACCAGGCCCGTCAGCCCGAGGATCAGGCCGAGCACGACCGGCAGGAACCACAGCGACTGGCCGATGGTGGCCGCCGGCACGAGCGTCTGGCGGATCCGCATCGGCAGGTAGCGGCGGGAGTCCTGGATCGCGTGGCCGGCCTCGTGGGCGGCCACGCCGAGGGCGGCCAGCGACGATGCCTGGCCGACGTCGGCGCTCAGGTTCAGCGTGCGGTTGCGCGGGTCGTAGTGGTCGGTCAGCCGCCCGGCGACCGGCCGGATCTGCAGGTTCGGCAGGCCGGAGGTGCGGAGCACGGCGGCGGCCGCCTCGGCGCCGCTCATGCCGTTGCGCGGCGCGACCTGCGAGTACTTGTTGAAGGTCCGCTTGACCTTCATCTGCGCCCACAGCCCGAACAGCAGCGGGACGATCGTGGTGACGAGGAGCAGGGTCATTCAGTTCACCTCTTGAGTGATGTGAGAGGCGCGGCGCTCCTTCCAGAGCGACGCGCCGATGGCGACGGTGATGACGGCGATGATCGAGCCGAGGGTCAGCGCGGTGGAGACCTTCTCGCCGGTCGCCTCGCCGTAGGCGAGCTTGCCGGCGATGCCGATCAGCAGGACGCCGAGGCCGAGCTGCAGGTACGCGAACCGCGCGACCGCCCCGGCGACGAGGAAGAACAGCGCGCGCAGGCCGAGCAGCGCGAACGCGTTGGCGGCGAAGACGATGAAGGTGTCGGTGGTGATCGCGAGGATCGCGGGCACCGAGTCGACGGCGAAGATGACGTCGGCGACGGCGACCGTGACCAGCGCGGCGACCGCGGGCTCGAGGCGCGGGAAGCGCTGCCGCACGCGCGCGACGAGCTTCTCCCCCTCGTCATGCTGGTCGCCGGAGCGCAGGATGCGCCAGCCGGTCCACGCGAGCAGGGCGGCGAACGGCCAGGCCACCCACGAGTAGGTCTCGAGCGCCTCGGCGCCGGCGAAGATGAAGATGCCGCGCAGGACGAGCGCGATCAGGATGCCCCACAGCAGCACGCGGGGCTGCTCCTCGCGCGGCACCGCGAGGGCGGCGAAGATCAGCGTGAAGACGAAGACGTTGTCGAGCGACAGCGCCTTCTCCATCACGTAGCCGGAGAAGTAGGCCTCGCCCGCGCCGGCTCCCTCGAGCACCCACAGGCCGGCGCCGAAGGCGAGCGCCAGCCCAACCCAGATCCCGCTCCAGAGGGCCGCGGTGCCGACCGTCATCTGGCGCTGGGCCGAGCCGACCCGCAGGTCGACGACGATCATGAGGACGAGGAAGCCGAGCAGCCCGCTCCATGCGAGCGGCCCTGCGGCGATGGCTTGGGACAACGGCGAACCTCCGGCTGGTCGTGACGATCAGTCGAAGGTTTCTCCGCCTTGTCAGGCCGCCGGCCCCGGGCGCTGGAAGCGCCGTGCTGACGGAGCCGGCCGACGGGATACTTCCCTTCGCCGCACAGTATGCGAGGCGTTCCTTCACCGCGGATAAGCGGCCGCCGTGATACCCTATAGGGGTATGACGGTGACCTCCAAGCTCGCAGCGTTCGCGGCCGGACTCGTGGTGGTGTTCGGCGGCGCGGCGGTCGCGGGCGGCGCCATCGGACCCGAGCCGAGCGAAGACGCCCCTCAGGAGCACACCGAGATGACCTCCGCACACGCCCCCGACCCCGTCCGCGGACTCGCGATCGTCGCCGACGGCCTGCGCGTCGTCGTCGACGACGCCGAGCTGCGGCGCGCCCGCGAGGAGACGCTGAGCTTCCGGATCGAGGACGCGAGCGGCCAGATCGTGCGCGACTTCGACGTCGAGCACGAGAAGCGCATGCACCTGATCCTCGCCCGGCGCGACCTGACCGGCTTCCAGCACCTGCACCCCGAGCAGGCCGCCGACGGCAGCTGGCGCACGCCCGTGCGCGTCGGCGACGCCGGCTCCTACCGGTTGTTCGCCGACTTCTCGCACGACGGCGAGAACCAGACGCTGGCCACCGACCTGCGGGTCGACGGCCCGGCCGACCTCCGCCCCCTGCCCGAGCCCGCCGCCACGGCGGTCAGCGACGGCGGCTACGACGTGCGGCTCGACGCCGGCGCCGCGCGCCCCGGCCAGGAGGCCGACCTGCGGTTCACGATCACCAAGGACGGCGAGCCGGTCCGCACCGAGCCCTACCTGGGCGCCGGCGGGCACCTGGTGGCGCTGCGCGACGGCGACCTCGCCTTCCTGCACGTGCATCCGATGGACGACTCCGTCCGGTTCGCCGCGACGTTCCCCACCGAGGGCCGCTACCGGCTGTTCCTGCAGTTCAAGGACGAAGGCCGCCTCCATACCGTCGCGTTCACGCAGGAGGTGAGCTAGGTGGCGCACCTCGAGCTGCCGATCGCCGGCATGACCTGCGCGTCGTGCGCGAACCGGATCGAGCGCAACCTCAACAAGCTCGACGGCGTGAACGCCTCGGTCAACTACGCGACCGAGACGGCCAGCGTGGAGTTCGACGCCGCGGTCGAGCCCGAGGCGCTGCTCGAGGCGGTCGAGGCGGCCGGCTACCAGGCCGTCCTGCCGTCCGCCGAGCCGGCGGCGGCCGAGGAGATCGACGAGACGGCGCCGCTGCGGCGGCGCCTGCTCGTCTCGCTCGCCCTGATGCTCCCGGTGCTGGCGATGGCGATGATCCCGCCGCTGCAGTTCGAGAGCTGGCAGTGGCTGTCGC
The DNA here is from genome assembly GCA_963835525.1 of uncultured Solirubrobacteraceae bacterium. Classification (GTDB taxonomy): domain Bacteria; phylum Actinomycetota; class Thermoleophilia; order Solirubrobacterales; family Solirubrobacteraceae; genus DASSUW01. The sequence goes on along the minus strand of CAWIFM010000001.1, from coordinate 88,638 downwards.
TGACGCTCGCCGCGCCGGTGGTCGTGTGGGGCGCGTGGCCGTTCCACCGCGCCGCCTGGGCCAACCTCAGGCACGGGGCGGCGACGATGGACACGCTGATCTCGCTCGGCGTGCTCGCCGCCTTCGCGTGGTCGCTCTACGCCCTGTTCATCGGCGAGGCGGGCATGCCCGGCATGACGATGAGCTTCGACATCGTGCCGGAGCGCGGCGCAGGCGCCGACGAGATCTACCTCGAGGTCGCCAGCGCGGTGACGGTGTTCATGCTCGCCGGCCGGTACTTCGAGGCGAGCGCCAAGCGGCGGGCGGGCTCCGCGCTGAAGGCGCTGTTGCAGCTGGGCACCAAGGACGTCGAGCTGCTCGGCGGCACGCGCGTCCCCGTCGAGCAGCTCGCCGTCGGCGACCGCTTCATCGTGCGGCCCGGCGAGAAGGTGGCCACCGACGGCATCGTCGAGGAGGGCTCCAGCGCCGTCGACCAGTCGCTGCTGACCGGCGAGTCGGTGCCGGTCGAGAAGCGCCCGGGCGACGAGGTCGCAGGGGCGACCGTCAACGCCGGCGGGCGCCTGATCGTGCGCGCCACCAAGGTCGGCTCCGACACCGCGCTGGCCCAGATCGCGCGGCTGGTCACCGAGGCGCAGACCGGCAAGGCGCCGATCCAGCGGCTCGCCGACCGCATCTCCGGCGTCTTCGTCCCGGTCGTGATCGCCCTCTCGGTGGCCACGCTCGGCTTCTGGATCGGCGCCGGCGAGGATCTCGCGTTCGCCTTCACGGCCGCCGTCTCGGTGCTGATCATCGCCTGCCCGTGCGCGCTCGGGCTCGCCACCCCGACCGCGCTGCTGGTGGGCACCGGCCGCGGCGCCCAGCTCGGGCTGCTGATCAAGGGCCCGGAGATCCTTGAGTCCACGCGCGAGGTGGACACCGTCGTGCTCGACAAGACCGGCACCGTGACCACCGGCCGCATGAGCCTGGTCGACGTCTACGCCGAGGACCGCGCCGAGGTGCTGGCCATCGCCGGCGCGGTGGAGAACGCGTCCGAGCACCCGATCGCGCGGGCAATCGCCCGCGCGGCGCGCGACGAGCTCGGCGAGCTGCCCGCCCTGGAGGGCTTCGCCAACCACGAGGGCCTCGGCGTCGAGGGCATCGTGGACGGGCACGGCGTCCAGGTCGGCCGGCCGGCGTTCATGCGCGAGTGGGGGCTGACGATCCCCGAGGGGCTCGACGTCGCCCAGACGGAGGGCCGCACCGCCGTTCTGGTGGCCTGGGACGGCGCGGTGCGCGGCGTGCTGGTCGTCGCCGACACCGTCAAGCCGACCTCGGCCGAGGCGGTCGCCTCGCTGAAGGGGCTCGGCCTGCGACCCGTGCTGCTGACCGGCGACAACGAGACGACCGCGCGCGCGGTGGCCGCCGGGGTCGGCATCGACGAGGTGATCGCGGAGGTGCTGCCCTCCGAGAAGGCCGACGTGATCCGCCGCCTGCAGGCCGAAGGCCGCGTCGTGGCCATGGTCGGCGACGGCGTCAACGACGCGCCGGCGCTCGCGCAGGCCGACCTCGGCCTGGCCATCGGCACCGGCACCGACGTCGCCATCGAGGCCTCCGACCTCACGCTGGTCTCCGGCGACCTGCGAGCCGCCGCCGACGCCATCCGGCTCTCGCGCGCCACGCTGCGCACGATCAAGCAGAACCTGGCGTGGGCGTTCGGCTACAACGTCGCCGCGCTGCCGCTGGCCGCCGCCGGGTTCCTCAACCCGGTGATCGCCGGGCTCGCGATGGCCCTGTCGAGCGTCTCGGTGGTGCTGAACGCGCTGCGCCTGCGGCGGTTCGGTCTACGATCGGCGCCCTGACCGACGTCGCCGTGATCGGAGCGGGTCTCGCCGGCCTGGCGGCGGCCGAGACCCTGCTCCGCGCCGGCCGCGACGTGCTCGTGCTCGAGGCGCGCGACCGCGTCGGCGGCCGTGTGTGGTCGCGCGAGCTGGCCGACGGCAGTCTGGTGGAGATGGGCGCCGAGTTCATCCTGCCCGGCAACCCGCGCGTCGAGCAGACGGCGCGCCGGCTCGGGCTCGGCCTGTGGGAGAAGGGCATGGCGTACGGGCGGCGCGACCCGCGCGGCGGCGAGCCGGTCAGCGAGCAGCAGCTGCGGGCCGCCGCGGCCGTGATCGAGCGGGCGCTGGAGGACGAGGACGTGCGCCACGGCTCCGCGGCGGCGCTGCTCGACCGGCTGGATGAGCCGGCAGCGGTCCGCGAGGCGATCCGCGCGCGCGTGGAGATCTCGACGGCGACGGCCGCCGATCAGGTCGCGGCAGTGGAGCTGACCGGCGTCGCCGCGTTCAGCGACGCGCCGTCGCACGGCATCGCCGGCGGCAACCAGGAGCTGGCCCGCGCGCTCGCCGCGGCGCTCGGCGACCGGATCCGGCTGTCGACCCCGGTCGCGAGCGTCGAGGAGGTCGCCGCCCGGGCGATCGTCGTCGCCGTCCCCGCCCCGGTGGCGCGCGAGATCGCGGGACTCCCCGCGCCGCTGCGGGAAGCCCTGGCGCGGGTGCGCACGGGCCACGCCGCGAAGCTCTTCGTCCCGCTGCGCTCCCGCCCGGAGCCCAGCGCCGTGCAGTCGGTGCCCGAGCGCTACTGGACCTGGACCGCGCGCGCCGGCGGCGAGGTCCAGCCGGTCGCGCATGCATTCGCCGGCTCGGAGCGGGCGCTCGAGCGGCTCGGCGTCGACGAGGGGCCGGAGCGCTGGCTCGCGTCGCTCGCCCGCCTGCGCCCCGACCTCGAGCTCGAGCCGGCGGGCGCCGTCCTGTCGACTTGGTCGGACGACCCGTGGGCGCGCGGCGCCTACACCATCGCCACACCGGGCGGCCACGACCCCGTGCTGACGCAGATGCACGGCCGCATCGTGCTCGCCGGCGAGCACACGGCGGGCCCGCTCGCCGGCCTGATGGAGGGCGCGCTCGCCAGCGGCGAGCGCGCCGCCGCCCAGGTCCTGCGTCAGCGTCCGTAGTCGAAGCGGACCGTGCGGTAGAGCTCGTCGTCGTCGCGCGCCTTCGAGCAGCGCGCGAGCGTCAGCTCGTCGGTCGCGGGCGCGGCGAAGCAGGTGTAGCCGCGCACCGTGCACGTGCCGCTCTCGCAGCGTTCGGGCGTCAGCCGCGCGATCCGGCGCGCGACCTTGCACGACGCGCGGCGCGCGGAGATGTCGGAGATGAGGATGCCGCCGGGCGCGGTCGCGTCGCCGCACGAGGTGATCGGCGCGCGAGCCGCGCCGGCGGTGCCGGGGAGGAGAGCGAGTCCGAGCGCCGCGAGAACGGCGACGCACACCCGCCTGTACGTCTTCGTCATCGCGCGATCGTATGACGGGCGCACGCGATGGCGGAAACCGCCGGTCAGCGCTGGAACGAACGCTGCGCGCCGGTGGTTACCTCCGTGTTCCCGAGCACGTGCTCGTCGAAGAACGACGCGACGCGCTGCTCGTAGGCCTCGGGGTACTGCCGCAGCGCGGCCGTGTGGCCGGCGTCGGGCAGGTACCAGAGCTCGGAGCGGTCGCCGCCCGCGCGGTCGTAGAGCTCGCCCCACTCCTTCTCCTGCAGGCCGGCGGAGATGATCAGGTGCGGCGAGCGGCTGCGGGCGATCTGGTCGGCCAGCGACTCCTCCGGCCCGGAGCGGCCCTGGATCGCCTCGATCGTCTTGAACAGCAGCCACATCGGCGCGCGCTCGATCGCCGAGTCCATGTACTCCTCGTAGTCCTCGTAGCCGATCGCCGCGGCGCCGTCGGCGACCACGGCATCGACGTCGTCGCGGCGGGCGGCGATGTCGATCGCGATGTCGGCGCCGGTCGAGAGCCCGAGGACGCCGATGCGGTCATCGCGGGCGGCGAGGAAGTCGAGCGCCGCCGCGGCGTCCTTCTCCCAGCCCCAGCCGTAGGAGTTGACGGTGCCCTCGCTGTTGCCGCTGCCGCGCGGGTCGTAGACGAGCACGCCGTAGCCGTGGCGGGTGAGCATCTCGGCGTGGCGCAGCGCGCTGCGGCGGTTGCCGCCGCCGCCCGAGAGCATGAGCAGCGAGGCGCCGTTGCGCGACGGGCGGTACCAGCCCTCGAGCTCGACGCCGTCCGAGGCCGTGAAGCGGACCGTCTCGTACGTCGGCGCTCGGCGGGCTGCCGATCGGCCGGTGCAGCGAGTGGATGTCCACGATGCCGACCCCGATCGGCATGAAGACCAGGTAGACGGCGAGCACGACGGCGGGCACCATGACGACGCGGACGGCCCACCGGCCGCCGCCGCGGTGGTGGAACGGGATCCAGGCGGCGAGGCCCACGAGCACGATGCCGGCGGCCAGCGCGAGCACGCCGGTCACGTCGTTGGCGGTCGTGCCGTCGTTGAGCATGTGCTGCAGGTGGCGGCCGCCGTTGGGGATGGCGAGCGCGCCGAACGTGAACGCGATCGCCGCGCGCAGGCCGGGCCGCAGCGACGAGAAGCGGGCGACGGCGAGCACCGTCGCGACGAGCGCGATCCCCGCGGCGAGCGCGTGCTGGGTCAGCGGCACGCCGCCGCGCGGCAGGAGGAAGGCGTCGTCGAAGGCGTGGGCGAGCGCGACGACGGCGGCGGCGCTGAACACGACAGCCTCGGCGGAACGTCTGCGGATACGGGTGGTGGGCACGTCGAGAAGCGTGCCCACCCCGCGACCCCGGGCCCAGGGAGGAGGCTGGCGTCCCCGGCGCGCCTTTCCGTCACCGCCGGTGCGGCTGCCCGTAGGTCAAGGGCTAACTATGAATCGACTCAATACCGTGCTGATGGCGCTGTCTTGACACGCCCGGGATCTGGGTCTACCTTTCGCCTCCGCCACCTTGAAACGATTCATGGCGACTGGGGGAGGTTGCGGATGGTGCTCGATCGGACGTGGAAGCGAGCCGGCGCGCTGGTCGCCCTCGCGGCGGTGCTCGTCGTCGTTGGGTGCGGCGGGGACGATGACGACGGCGCCGCCTCGGGCGGCGAGAAGGTCACGCTCTCGTTCCTCGTGGACAACAGCGACCAGGCCGTCAAGCCGGCCGAGGCGCTGATCAAGGCGTTCCAGGCGAAGAACCCGGACATCACGATCAAGCTCGAGACGCGCCCGCAGGGCGGCGAGGGCGACAACGTGGTGAAGACGCGGCTCTCCACGCAGGAGATGACCGATCTCTTCGCGTACAACTCGGGCTCGCTGTTCCAGGCGCTCAACCCGGCGTCGCAGCTCACCCCGCTCAACGACGAGCCGTGGGTGGGCGATCTCGACGACGCCTTCAAGCCGAGCGTGTCGGCCGAGGACCAGGTCTACGGCGCGCCGTTCGGCAGCGCCTTCGGCGGGGGCATCCTCTACAACAAGAAGGTCTACGCGGACCTCGGCCTGGAAGTCCCTCAGACGTGGGACGAGTTCATGGCCAACAACGCCGAGATCAAGAAGGCCGGGATCGACCCGGTCGTCCAGAGCTACGGCGACACGTGGACCTCGCAGCTGTTCGTGCTCGCCGACTACCACAACGTGGCGGCGGAGGTCCCGGACTGGGACCAGCAGTACACGAGCAACCAGGCCAAGTACTCGCAGGAGCCGGCCGTCGAGGGCTTCCAGCACCTCGAGGAGGTCAACAAGGCGGGCTACCTGAACAAGAACTTCGGCTCGATCAAGTTCCCCGCCGCGCTCAGCCTGCTCGCCCAGGGCAAGGGCGCCCACTACCCGCAGCTCACGGTCACGGTCCCGAACCTCGAGACCTCGGATCCGGAGCAGATCGACGACGTCGGCTTCTTCGCGCAGCCCGGCAAGTCCGCCGACGACAACGGGCTCACCCTGTGGCTCCCGGGCGGCGTCTACGTCCCGAAGACCACCGAGGGCGCCAAGCTCGACGCGGCGAAGGAGTTCCTCGCCTTCATCGCCAGCCCGGAGGGCTGCGAGGCCCAGGCCAGCGCCTTCGCGCCGACCGGCCCGTGGATGGTCAAGGGGTGCGAGCTGCCGGCCGACGTGCCCGCGGCGATCAAGGACCTCCAGCCCTACGTGGACGAGGACCGCGCCACGCCGGCGCTCGAGTTCCTCTCCCCCGTGAAGGGCCCGGCGCTGGAGCAGATCACGGTCGAGGTCGGCTCCGGCCTGCGGTCGGCCGACGACGGCGCCAAGCTCTACGACGAGGACGTCAAGAAGCAGGCGCAGCAGCTGGGGCTAGAGGGCTGGTAAGCAACCGGCATGTCGGTCGTAGTACGCGGGAAGAGCCCGTACCCGTACTGGTTCTGCCTGCCCGCCTTCGTCGTCTTCTTCGTCTTCTTCCTGCTGCCGACGTTCAGCAGCTTCTACTTCAGCCTCACGCGCTGGACGCTGTTCGACTCGGAGTTCATCGGGCTCGACAACTTCAAGCAGTTCTTCGAGGAGCCGGCGCTCACCAAGGGCCTGACGAACACGCTCATCTACGCGGTCACCACCTCGGGCCTGAAGGTGGTGCTGGGGATGCTGCTCGCGGTGCTGCTGACGTCGAGCGTGATCGGCCGGGCGTTCATGCGCTCGGCGGTCTTCTTCCCGGTCCTCGTGAGCACGATCGGCGTCGGCCTCACCTTCACCGTGCTGATGGAGCCGGACGTGGGCCTCATCAACAAGACGCTGGCCGCGGTCGGCATCACCGGGCCGCGCTGGCTGGTGGACCCGAAGTGGGCGCTGATGTCGGTCGCGCTGGTCGACGTCTGGAAGGGCGTCGGCCTGGCCACGGTGATCTACATCGCCGGCATCGTCTCCGTCCCGCGCGAGTACTACGACGCCGCCCGCGTGGACGGAGCCGGTCCGTTCGGGCTGTTCCGCTACATCACGCTGCCGCTCGCCTGGCCCGCGACCGTGACGGTGATCATCCTCTCGCTGATCGGCGGCCTGCGGTCGTTCGACCTGATCTGGGCGATGACGCGCGGCGGCCCCGGGTTCACCTCCGACGTCATCGCGTCGGTGATCTACAAGCAGTACCAGGCGGGGTTCTACGGGCTCTCGACCGCGGGCAACGTCGTGCTCTTCGTGCTGGTGACGGCGATCATCCTGCCGCTCTACTCGTTCCTGCGCCGCCGCGAGGTGCAGCTGTGAGAAGACTCAGTCCCGTCTTCGTCGTGCTGATCGGCGTGATCTTCCTCGTCCCGTTCGCGTTCATCCTGCTGACCGCGGCCAAGACGCAGGCCGAGGCGGGGCAGCTGGAGTTCTCGCTGCCCACCGACTGGCAGTTGCTCGACAACTTCCGCCAGGCGATCGAGGCGCGTGACTACATGCTCGTCACCGCCTTCATCAACAGCACGATCATCACCGTCGCCAGCGTGGCCATCATGGTCGTGCTGGCGGCGATGGTCGCCTACGTGCTGCAGCGGCGGCCGAGCAAGTGGACGCGCGTCGCCGACGTGTTGATCCTCAGCGGGCTGATCATCCCGCCCGCCGTCGTGCCGACCGTGTGGGTCCTGCAGGAGCTGAGTCTGTTCAAGACGCTCCAGGGCATGGTGCTCATCGAGGTCGCGTTCGGGCTCTCGTTCAGCATCCTGCTCTTCAGAGCCTTCATCGCCACCATCCCGCGCGAGCTCGACGAGGCCGCCACCATCGACGGCGCGCGGCCGCTGCGGGTGTTCTTCAGCGTGATCTTCCCGCTGCTGAAGTCGGTCACGATCACCGTGATCGTCGTCCAGTCGGTCACGGTGTTCAACGACTTCGTCAACCCGCTCTACTTCCTGCCCGGCGACGAGAACGCCACGGTCCAGCTCACGCTCTTCAACTTCCAGAGCCAGTACGAGCAGTCGTACCACCTGCTGTTCGCCGACATCCTGCTGATCACGATCCCGCCGCTGATCATGTTCATGTTCTTCAACCGGCGGATCGTGGACGGCCTGACCGCGGGCGCCGTCAAGGGATGATGCGTGTCGGCGTCAAGGACGTGGCCCGGGCGGCCGGCGTCTCGGTCGGCACGGTCTCGAACGTGCTCAACCGGCCCGAGATCGTGCGCGACGAGACGCGCTCGCGCGTACAGGCCGAGATGGCGCGGCTCGGGTTCGTGCGCAACGAGTCGGCGCGCCAGCTGCGGCAGGGCCGCAGCCGGACGCTCGCCTATGTGTTCCTCGACGCCACCAACCCCTTCTTCACCGACGTCGCGCGCGGCGCCGAGGCAGCCGCCGAGCAGGCCGGCCTGGCGCTGTTCCTGTGCAACAGCAACGGCGACCCCGCGCGCGAGGACCGCTACCTCGACCAGCTCCACCAGCAGCAGGTGCTCGGGATCATGATCACCGCGCTCGACTACGCGAACCCGCAGCTGCGGACGCTGCCGCAGCAGGGCACTCCGGTCGTGCTCGTCGACCATCCGGCCGACATCGCGAGCGCATGGTGCAGCGTCGCGGTGGACGACCGGCTCGGCGGCGAGCTGGCCGTCGCGCACCTGATCGACCAGGGGCACGAGCGGATCGCCTTCGCCGGCGGGCCGTTGAAGCTGCCGCAGATCGCCGACCGTCTCGAGGGGTCGCTGCGAGCCATGGCCGCGGCGGGCCTCCCCGACGAGGACCTCGTCGTGCTGGCGACCGAGGCGCCGACGGTGGCCGCCGGGCGCTTCGCCGCGCAGCGCCTGATCGGGCTGCCGCCGCGCGAGCGCCCGTCGGCCGTGTTCTGCGCCAACGACATGCTGGCGCTCGGGGCGCTCCAGCAGCTCCTGCTGGCGGGCGTGGCCGTGCCGCGCGACGTGGCGATCGTCGGCTACGACGACATCGACTTCGCCACCGCGGCGGCCGTGCCGCTGACCTCGGTGCGCCAGCCGCGCGAGCGGCTCGGGCGGACCGCCACCGAGCTGCTGATCGCCGAGACCATGGACGACAGGCACGAGCACCAGGGCATCGCCTTCGTGCCCGAGCTGCTGGTGCGGGACTCGACCCGCGGGAAGACGAGGAGGACGTGATGCGCGCCGTCGCCCTGCGCTGCGAGCACCGGCGGGACGTGCCGTGCCTGGACGAGCCGGCCCCGCGGCTGAGCTGGGCGCTGGACTCGTCCGAGCGCGGCAAGCGCCAGAGCGCGTACCGCGTGGTCGTGTCCGCCGGCGACGGCGTTCTCTGGGACAGCGGCCGGGTGGAGTCCTCGAGCTCGGTCGACATCGTCTACGCCGGGCGTGCGCTGCCCGCCGCGACCGACTGCTCGTGGACCGTGCAGGTGTGGGACGAGGACGGCGCCGAGTCCGAGTGGAGCGAGCCCGCGCGCTTCCGCACCGCCCTGGCCGAGTGGCGCGCGCAGTGGATCTGGCGCGACGCGAGCGAGGATCCCGGCGTCCCGGTCCCCGGCAGCGAGCCGGAGATCGTCGAGGACATCATGCTCCAGCGCTGCGGCCCCGCCCCGTACCTGCGGCGCGCCTTCGAGGCGGCCGGCGGCGTGCGCCGGGCGATGCTCTACGCCACGGCGCGCGGCGTCCACGAGCTGCACCTCAACGGCGCCCGCGTCGGCGACGCCGTGCTGGCGCCCGGCTGGACCGACTACCGCACGCGGATCGAGTACGCGGCGCACGACGTCACGGAGCTGGTGCGCGAGGGCGCCAACGTGCTGGCGGCGATCGTCGGCGACGGCTGGTGGTCGGGCTTCGTCGGCTTTGACCTCAAGCGCGCCGGCGCGCACTACGGCACCTACCCCGAGCTGCTGTGCGAGCTCCACCTCGAGCACGAGGACGGGACCGTCGACGTCGTCGCCTCCGACGAGGGCTGGCGCGCGACCACGGGCCCGATCCGCTACTCCGATCTGCTGCACGGCGAGTACTACGACGCCCGCCGCGAGCTCGACGGGTGGATGGAGCCCGGCTACGACGACAGCGGCTGGCCGGCCGTGCTGGTGCGTGAGCGGGACGGCGTCGCGCTGGTGCCCGAGCGCGCGCAGCCGATCCGCGTGACCGAGGAGTTGCAGCCGGTCTCGGTCACCGAGCGCGCGCCGGGGGTGCACGTGGTCGACCTGGGGCAGAACATGGTCGGCTGGGTGCGCCTGGAGGTCGAGGGCGAGCGCGGCACCACGGTGCGGCTGCGCTTCGCCGAGATGCTGGAGGCGGACGGCTCGCTGCACCTCGCCAACCTGCGCGCGGCCCGCCCGCAGGAGACCTACGTCCTGCGCGGCAGCGGCCGGGAAACTTCCGCCTCCGGCGGGCGTGTCCTTGAGGTGTTCGAGCCGCGGTTCACCTTCCACGGCTTCCGCTACGTCGAGGTCACCGGCCTGGCCGAGCCGCCGGCCCTGGTCGGGCGCGTCGCGGGATCCGACACGCCGTGGACGGGGCACTTCGAGTGCTCGAGCGACATGGTCAACCAGCTCTGGCGAAACGTCACCTGGGGCCAGCGCGGGAACTTCCTGTCGGTCCCCACCGACTGCCCGCAGCGCGACGAGCGGCTCGGCTGGCTGGCCGACGCCCAGGTGTTCCTGCCCAGCGCGGCGCTCAACATGGACGTCGCCGCCTTCATCACCAAGTGGGGCGACGACGTGCTCGACGCGCAGTCGCCCGAGGGCGCCTACCCGGACGTCGCGCCGCGGATGTCCTTCGAGCGTGACGGCGCGCCGGCGTGGGCCGACGGCGGAGTGATCGTGCCGTGGGTCATCTACCAGCGCTACGGCGACGTGCGGATCCTCGAGCGCCACTGGGACGCGATGGAGCGCTACCTCGCCTATCTCGTCCGCCACAACCCCGACCTGCTGTGGAAGGCGCGCCGCAACAACGACTATGGCGACTGGCTGTCGGCGGGAGAGCACACGCCGCGCGAGGTGCTCGCGACCGCCTACATGGCGTACGACGCCCTGCTCATGGCGCGGATGGCGCGCGTGCTGGGGCGCTCGGACCGCGCCGCGCACTACGACGCGCTGCACCGCGACGTCGCCGCCGCCTTCAACCGCGCCTATGTCGGCGAGGACGCGTCGATCGAGGGCGACACGCAGACCGTCTACCTGCTCGCCCTGCACATGGAGCTGCTGCCGCAGGAGCTGCGCGCACGGGCGGCGGAACGGCTGGTGGCCGCCATCGAGCGCCGCGACTGGCACCTGACCACCGGCTTCGTCGGCGTCGCGCTGCTCTGCCCGGTGCTGACCGAGCACGGCTACGCCGACGTCGCGCACCGCCTGCTGCTCAACGAGACGTTCCCGTCGTGGGGCTACTCGATCCGCCAGGGCGCGACGACGATCTGGGAGCGCTGGGACGGCTGGACCGAGGAGCACGGCTTCCAGACGCCGATGATGAACTCCTTCAACCACTACTCGCTCGGCTCGGTCGCGGAGTGGCTCTACGAGTACGTGGCCGGCATCCGGGTCGATCCGGAGCGCCCAGGCTACGAGCACGTCCTCATCTCCCCCACCCCCGGCGAGCTCGACCACGCCGAAGCCACGTTCGAGTCGGTGCGAGGGACGATCCGCAGCGCCTGGCGCCTCCAGGAGGACGGCACGTTCCAGCTCGACGTCGACATCCCGGCGAACGTGACGGCCACGGTCGTGCTGCCCGGAGGCGAGCGCCACGAGATCGGCTCGGGGACGTACGAGTTCAGATGCTCGAGGTAGAGACACCGTCGTGCGGGCCGGTGCACGAGCATGGCGGCGAGGTCGTCAAGGGCGTGCCCGACGACGTGACGGCGTTCTCGATCAGCCGATCGTCGACTGCCTGACCACGAGCTCCGGCTCCAGCACGATGCGCCGGTGCACGTGCTCGGGGTCGCCGCTCGCCTCCTCCAGCAGCAGGTCCGTCGCGACCCGGCCCATGAAGCGCCGTGGGAGGCGGACCGAGGTGAGCGGGATGGCGGCGGCGGAGGCGAACTCGATGTCGTCGAAGCCGACGATCGCCATGTCGCCTGGCACCCGCACGCCGTGCCGGATCATCACCTGGAGGACACCGAGGGCCACGAGGTCGTTCGCGCAGATGACGGCCGTCGGGCGGGGCCGGACGCCGAGGATGCGCTCGCCGGCGTCGCGACCGTGGGCGACGTTGAGGTGCTCGACGCTGATGTCGTGCAGAACGTCGTCGCCCCTGCCGTCCTTGCGAGCCGCCATCAGCATGCCCGCGCGCCGCTCGTCCGTCGGCCAGACGTGCGAGGCGCTCGTTATGTAGCCGACCCGCTCGTGCCCGAGGGCGAGCAGGTGGCCCATCGCGAGCTCGCCGCCGCGCAGGTCGTCGGCGCCGACCCCGCACTCGTCGTCGCCGATGCGGTGGGTGACCCGCACGACGGCGGTCCCGCGCGCCCGCACGCGGTCGACGGCGGGGCTGCCGGGCGCCACGGGGACGATGAGCATGCCCTGGACGCGCCGCTCCTCGAGCACGCGCATGTACGCGTCCTCCTTGGCCTGGTCCTCGTCGCTGTTGCAGACGATCACGGAGTAGCCCGCCTCGTTCGCCCGGTCCTCGACGCCGCGCGCGAGGTCGGTGAAGAACGGGTTCGAGAGGTCGAGGATGACCAGGCCGATGATCCGCCCGGTCCCGGTGCGCAGATGGCGGGCGCTCTCGTTGCGGACGAAGCCGAGCTCGTCGATCACGCGCAGCACGCGCTCACGCGTCAGGGGCGCCACGATCTGCGGGCGGTTGAGGACGTTCGAGACCGTCCCGACCGACACGTTCGCGCGGCGCGCCACCTGCTGCACGGTGACCTTCAAGGCGCTAGCGAGGATAGGCGGCGGGCACGCCGCCGTCGACGTTGAGCACGTTGCCGGTGCTCTTGCCGGAGCGGCGGTCGGACGCGAAGTGCAGTACCGCCTCGGCGATGTCCCCGGGCAGGATGTTCACGCCCAGCGTGGTGCGCTTGCGGTAGTGCTCCTCGAGCTCGTCGGGCTCGATGCCGTAGTTGGCGGCGCGCTCCTCGCGCCAGCTCGAGTCCCAGATCCGCGAGCCCTGGAGCACCGCGTCGGGATTGACCGTGTTGACGCGGATCCCGTCCTCGCCGCCCTCCTCGGCCAGGCAGCGGGCGAGGTGCAGCTCGGCGGCCTTCGCGGACGAGTAGGCGGCGGCGTTCCGGCCGGCGACGAGTGCGTTCTTGGAGGCCACGAACACGATCGAGCCGCCGCGCCGCTGCTCGCGCAGGACCCGGAACGCCTCGCGCGCGACGAGGAAGTAGCCGGTGCCCAGGATCGCGTGGTTGCGCTCCCACTCGGCCAGGGTGGTCTCCTCGATCGGCGCGCTCGAGGCCACGCCGGCATTCGAGACGACGATGTCGACGCCGCCGTATGCGCCGACGGCGGCATCGAACGCCTCGCGCACGTCGGCCTCGGAGGTGACGTCCCCGGCGACGGACACCTCGCCGGCCGCGTCGGGCTCGAGGTCGAAGCCGACGACGCAGGCGCCGGCCGAGGCGAGCGAGTCGGCGATCGCGCGGCCGATGCCCCCGGCGGCGCCGGTGACGAGCGCGACCCGGCCCTGGAGCTCGCCGGGCGGCGGCGCCAGCGAGAGCTTGTAGAGCTCGAGCGGCCAGTACTCGACGGCATGGCTCTCGCGCTCGTCGAGCGACACGAAGCCGCCCAGCGCATGAGCTCCGGCCATGACCTCGATCGCGCGGTGGTAGAGGTCGCGCGACAACATGGCGTTCTTGGTCGTGGGCGCCACGCCGACCAGACCCACGTGCTGGATCAGCACGACGCGAGCGTCGGGATCCGCGGGGTCGTCGCCGGCATAGGCGAGGTAGTCGTCCCGGTAGGCCGCCGCGCGCTCGCGGATGCGCTCCACCAGCGTCGCCACGTCCTCGCTCGCGGGGTCGAAGGGGATCCACAGCGGCAGCCGCTTGGTGTGGACGAGATGGTCGGGGCAGGCGGCCCCGACCGTGACCAGCTCCGGCGCCGCGTGCGAGGAGACGAACTCCCGTGCGCGCGGCGACGTGTCGACGACCAGCACCTTGTGCCGCTCGCTGGAGAGCGCCCCGCGCAGCGGCGGCAGCACGGCGCGCAGGTCGACTTCGGCGCCCTGCGCGGCCCCGTCGAACCTCTGCTTGCCCGCCGTCTTCGCGTTGACGAAGTCGACCGCGCGGTTGATCACCTCGATCGTGCGGCGATAGGCCTGCTCGGCCGTGTCGCCCCAGACGACGAGGCCGTGCTTGGCCAGCACGACGAGCTTGAGGTCCGGGTTCTCCCGCACGGCAGTGCCGACCTGCTTGGCCAGCGTGAACCCGGGCCGGATGTAGGGGATCCAGGCCGCCTCGTCGCCGAAGCACTCCGCCACCAGGCGCTCGCCGTCGCGGGTGCCGGCCAGCACGTTGATCCCGTCCGGGTGCGTGTGGTGCACGTGCCTGGCCGGCACGAAGGCGTGCAGCAGCGTCTCGATCGAGGAGCGCGGCGCCGCGGGGTCGACCTGGCAGCGCGCCAGGTGGGCGACCATGTCCTCGTCGCTCATCTCGTCGCGCTCGAACACGGCGAGCATCTCGTCGAGCCGCAGCGGCGTGAAGTGCTCGCGCTCCATGGTGGCCAGGTCGCTGCCCGAGCCCTTGACCCACATGACGTCGACCTCGCGGCCGACGTGGTCGGTGGCCGTGCCCTTGGCCGACGTGTTGCCGCCGCCGAAGTTAGCCACCGCACGGTCGGAGCCGAGCAGGTGCGAGGCGAGCAGGACCTGCCCGAGGGCGTCGTCCGGGACGTCACCGTCGGGCCAGCGGTCCTCGGCGCGCGCGATCATGCCGGCCAGCGTCGTCACCGGCCCCAGCCCCCGCTCACCGACGCGGTGGAGCCCCGCTCGGCGACGATCCGCTCGACGTAGGGGCGCAGCTCGGCGATCGGGTCCTCGGCCGCGCCGAGCGAGCGGCGCATCTCCGCGCATCGCGCCCGCACGTCCGTCTTGTACGCGTCGAGCAGCACCTGGTGGCCGTGCAGCACGTCGCCCCCCGCCAGCGCGTCGCGATCGACAAGCTGCGCCTTCGCCCATGCCTCCTGCAGGTTCAGCACGCTGAGCACCATCGCCTCGACCTTGGCCTCGACGTTGTGGGCCTGGTCGATCGTCAACCGCGGCAGCGAGTCGCCGAGCTCGAAGAAGATCAGGAACAGCTCGAACGGGTTGACCGAGCCGACGATCAGGTCGTCGTCGGCGTACTTGCGGTTGTTGAAGTGAAAGCCGCCGAGGCGATCCTCGGCGCGCAGGATCGCGACGATCTGCTCGATGTTCGTCCCGTGCAGGTGATGCCCGAGGTCGACCAGCACCCGAGCGCGGTCGCCCAGGGTCTGGCAGGCCAGCAGGGCGGATCCCCAGTCGGCGAGGTCGGTCGCGTAGAACGCCGGCTCGAACGGCTTGTACTCCACCAACAGCTCCTGCTCGGCGGGCAGCGCCGCGTAGACCTCGGCCAAGCACTCGAGCATACGGGCGCGGCGCTCGGCGAGATCGTCCTGGCCCGGGTAGTTGGTGCCGTCGGCCAGCCACAGCGACTGCGCCGTCGAGCCCAGCTCGCGCGCGATCTCGACGCACTCGAGGAGGTGGTCGGTCGCCTTGCGGCGCACGCCCGCATCCGGGTGCGTCACCGACCCGAGCTTGTAGTCGGGATCCTGGAAGAGATTCGGGTTGACCGCGCCGACCCGCAGCCCACGGTCCTCGACATCGGCACGCCCCACGCCCTGGTCCCACGGGAAGTGCAGCGCCACGGCCGGCGCCGTCCCGGTCAACCGGTGCACCTCGGCCGCGTCGTCGATCCGCTCGAACACGTCACGCGGCCGCCCCGGCTGCTGGAACGTGGCGAACCGCGTCCCGGAGTCGCCATAGCCCCACGACGGGGTCTCGATCTCCAGCCTCACGCCACTGCCTCCTTCGCCAGGAAGCGCTCGTAGATCTCCTCCGCGCCGCCGCTCGGCTCGTAGACGACGGGCTCGGCGGACGCAGAGGCCACGGCGCGCATCTCGGCCAGCGAGCCGAGCTCGCCGACGGCGCGCGCCTGCACCAGGACGTTGCCGAGCGCGGTGGCCTCCACCGGCCCGGCCAGCACCGGCCGGCGGAGCAGATCGGCCGTCAGCCGGCACAGCAGCTCGTTGCGCGAGCCGCCTCCGATCACGTGCACGACCTCGACGTCGACCCCCGCGGCGCGCTCGAGCCGCTCGAGCACGAGCCGGTACTTGCAGGCGAGCGAGACGAGCGCCGAGCGCACCGTCTCCCCCCGGCCCTCCGGACGGGGCTGGCCCCGCTCGGCGCACGCGTCGGCGATCCGCGCGGGCATGTCGCCCGGAGCGAGGAAGCGCTCGTCGTCGGGGTCGAACAGCGGCACGTCTTCGCGCGCGGCCGCGGCCTGCTCCATCAGCTCGTCGTACGACGGGTCGCCCCAGCAGCGGCGGCACT
Source organism: uncultured Solirubrobacteraceae bacterium (assembly GCA_963835525.1). GTDB lineage: Bacteria > Actinomycetota > Thermoleophilia > Solirubrobacterales > Solirubrobacteraceae > DASSUW01. Next base: position 72,410 of record CAWIFM010000001.1, on the reverse strand, counting down.
CCTGCACGATCCACAGGCCCATCACGTTGCGCAGCAGGCGGATCGTGCCGTCGACGCCGCGCTCGTTGGTGAGGTTGTACTCGCGCGCCTGGTCGGTCAGCACCGGGGCGTCGAGCTCGAGCCCCAGGAGCGACCAGGTGCCCGACGACAGGATCGCCGCGTTCTCGCCGCGGACCGGCGCCGCCACGAAGGCGGACGCGGTGTCGTGGCTGCCCACCAGGTGCACGTCCGCGTCGATGCCGTGGTGGGCCAGCACCGGGCCCAGCGTGGTGCCCGCCTCGACCGGCTCGCCCGCGAACGGCGCCGCCGGCAGCCTGAGCCGCTCGATCAGCCCGCGCGCCCAGGTCCCCGAGCGCGCGTCGAGCAGCCCGGTGGTGGACGCGTTGGTGATCTCGTTGGCGAGCTCGCCAGACAGCCAGTACGCGAGCAGGTCCGGGACGAGCGCGATCTGCTCGGCGACCGCCGCGCGGTCGTCGGCCAGCAGCTGGAAGACCGTGTTGATCGGCATCGTCTGGATGCCGGTCGCCGCATAGAGCTCCTCGGCGCTCACGCGCGCGTGCGCGCGGGCGACCATCCCCTCCGTGCGCGCGTCGCGGTAGTGGAACGGCAGGCCGAGCACGCGGCCGGCGCCGTCGAGCAGCGCGTAGTCGACGCCCCACGTGTCGACGGCGACGCCGGCCAGCGGGGCGTCGATGTCTCGCAGTCCGGCAAGCGCCTCGGTGAACAGCGACAGCAGGTTCCAGTGCAGGCCGTCCGGCAGCCGCACCGGCCGGTTCTCGAACCGGTGCGCGACGTCGAGCGCGACGCGCTCGCCGTCGAAGCGGCCGTGGACCACACGACCGCTCTCGGCTCCGAGATCGATGGCGGCGAAGTCACTCAAGGTGGAAGACCTCTTCGATGCGACGCATCGGCGGCACGAGATACTCGGACATCGCGGCCTGCCAGCGCGTGTTGACGTCGGTGGCCTCCATCCCCGCCAGCGCCGCCTCGAAGTCCTCGGTCTCGAAGTAGCCCACGAGCAGACCGTCCTCGTCGAGGAACAGCGAGTAGTTGGTCCAGCCCGTCGCGCTGAGCGCCTCGAGCATCTCGGGCCAGACCGACCGATGCGCCTCCTTGTACTCGTCGAGGCGGTCCTGACGCACGCGCAGGATGAAGCACACGCGCTCCACGTCAGGCCCGCCTCGACTCTCCATCTCTCCGCTATCCCCCTTCGACGTTGGACTCGTCGTAGACGGTGAACGGTCCCATAAGCACCCGCAGCCCGGCGTCGCGGGTCGGGTCCTTCTCGATCGTCATCTCGCCCAGGCGACCGGCCTCGAACTTGGCGCCGGCCTCGGCCTTGACCTGCTCGGTGGCGATCCCGTACGCCGTGTAGAACGCCAGGTAGCCGAGGTCCTTGAAGCTCCAGAGCGCGAACTTCGGCGCGCAGCCGCTGAGCGTGTAGTCCTTCATCTCCTCGGGCAGCCCGAGCCCCGAGACCTTGACCTTGTCGCACAGCTTCTCATCCGTCATGGCCTTGCCCGCCGCGGCGATGCCGACGGTCGTCGGGGCCATGATCAGCTTGAGGTTCGGGTGCTTGTCGACCAGGCCGAGGGCCTCGTCGTAGGACTTCTCGGAGTCGTCGTTGCCGTAGACGGTGTCGACGAGCTTGAGCTTGGAGTACTTCGGGTCCTTGATCGCCTCCTTGTGCGCCTCGATCCAGGCGTTCTGGTTCGCGGCGTCTGGAGCGGCCGAGAGGATGGCGTACTCGCCGCCCTCCTCACCGAGGATGTCGAGCGCCAGGTCGGCCATCACGGTCCCGGTCTCGTCGAAGTCGACCTGGGCGATGAACACGCTCTCGCCCTCGCCCGACGGAACCGGCGAGTCCCACGAGACGACCGTGGCGCCGGCGTCGGAGGCCTGCTTGACGGCCGGCTCGATCTGGTCGCCGGCGCAGTTCGAGATCATGACCCCGTTGACGCCCTGCGTGGAGGCGTTGGTCACGGTGTCGATCTGCCCGGAGACGCAGTTGTCCGGCGATGACGGGCCGAGGTACTCGGCCGGATCCACCTGGAGCTCGCCCGCCGCCTCCGTGGCGCCGTCGTTCGCCTGGTCGAACACGGCGATGCCGGTCTGCTTCGGGATGAAGACGGACTTGAACTCCTTGCCCGGCGCGAGCTTGCCGTCGGCGCTCGTCTCGGCGGAGCCGCCGTCGTCGGCAGCCGGTTCCTCCTCGTCCTCCCCGCAGCCGGCGGCGACCAGCGCCAACGCGGCCAGCACGGCGGCGAGCAACCACATGTATCGCTTCATCTAGTCCCTCCTCCTGGGTCAGATGGGTCCGGTTGGGTCGGTTCGCCTCTGCGTCAGCGCGCCATGACCCGGGCCGACGCGGGCGAGGAGGTTCGGGATCAACACCGAGAGGATCAGGAGCACGCCGATGACGCCCGTCTGCGTGTTCTGATCGATGTTCGCGAGGCCGAGGCCGTTGCGGATGTTGAGCACGATCAGGATCGACAGCGCGACGCCGACCATCGTGCCGGAGCCGCCGAAGATGGAGACCCCGCCGAGCAGGACCATCGTGATGATGTCCAGCTCGAAGCCGGTCGCCAGATCGCCGCGCACCGAGCCGAGGCGAGCCGCGAAGCAGATCCCCGCCAGGCCGGCGAAGAAGCCCGACGCGGTCAGCAGGATCATCTTGTCGCGCGCCACGTTGACGCCCGAGTAGCGCGCCACGCTCGGCGTTGTTGCCGATCACGAACACCGACCGGCCGAAGGCCGTCCGGTGCAGGATGATCCCGGCGACCACGATCAGCTGGACCACGAAGAAGACCACGGCGAACGAGACGCGCCCGATCACCGGCTCCTGGCCGAGCGTTCTCGAACCACTCCGGGAAGTCCCCGATGGAGCGGTCCTCGACCAGGATGCGCCCGGCGCCGCGCCAGCCGATCAGGCCGGCCAGCGTGACGACCAGCGACGGCAGGCCCATGAAGGCGACGAACGCGCCCTGGATGGCGCCGGCCGCCGTCGCGGCGAGCAGCGCGATGACGACCGCCAGCGCGAACGGGACCGAGCCCGCCTCGTGCAGCGCCGCGAGGACGCAGGCGCTGAAGGCCATCACCGACGCGACCGAGAGGTCGATCTCGCCGTTGATGATCACGAAGGCCATCACGACGACGACGATCAGCTTCTCGATCGAGAGCTGGAACATGTTCACGAAGTTCTGCTCGCCGAGATAGAACTCGCGAGAGCGAGACGTTCACGAAGAACACGACGACGAGGACGACCGCGAGGAACAGCTCCCAGCGCCACTTGATCGCCTTGTCAAGCATCGGGCACCCCCGCCGTGCGGTCTCCCTCGTCGCGCGTGAGCGTGATCCGGCCGATGCGCTTGCCGAGCAGGAAGTCGACGGCGACGGCGGTGAGGATCAGCAGCCCGAGCACGGCGTCGCGCCAGAACTCGCTCAGACCCGGCACGCGCAGCAGGCTGAGGTCGAGCAGGCTGATCAGCAGCGCGCCGAGCAGCGCGCCGACCATCGTCCCCGAGCCGCCGAAGATGTTCACGCCGCCGACCACGGCGGCCGCGACGGACGCCAGCTCGAGCCCGTTGCCGGCGTTGACGGTGATGGTCCCGAAGCGCGACAGGAACAGGAAGCCGGCCAGGCCCGCCGAGCGCGCCCGAGGCGACGAACGCCCCGAGGATCACGCGCTGGACCGGCAGCGCGGCCTGGCGCGCGGCGTCAGGGTTGGAGCCGACCGCGTAGACCCAGCGCCCCCACTTCAGCCCGCCGAGCATGAGCTGCAGCACGACGATCAGCACCACGGCGCCGAGGACGACGGTGCGGACGTCCCACGACCCGAAGCTGACCACCGTCGAGTTGGGGAGGTCGAGCACCCAGTCGGGCAGCGCCGTCGGAGGTGATCGTCCGCGAGTCCGAGTGGTTGATCAGCCACGTGCGGAAGATCGCCAGCGTGCCGAGCGTGACGATGATCGAGGGCACGCGCGCGTAGGCGACGAGGAAGCCGTTCAACAGGCCGAGGCCGCCGCCGATCGCCACCGCGTAGGCCGACGGCGAGCACGGGCGCCAGCTCCGGGTGGTCGTGCAGGTACTCGCCGGTGACGTAGGCCGTGACGCCGACGATCGAGCCGACCGACAGGTCGATGTTGCGTGTCAGGATCACGATCGTCTGGCCGGCGGCGAGGATCGCGGTGATCGCCACGCTCGTCGGTGACGCGGTTGAAGAAGCTGCCGCCCAGGTAGTTGTCGATCAGCAGGCTGAAGACGAGCAGCGCCACGGCGAGCACCGCGAGCAGCGACAGCTCGCGCAGGCGCTCCGGGCGCAGGCGGAGCAGCGCGCTCATCCGGCCCCCATGGCCGCGGTGATGATGCGCTCCTCGTCGGCCTCCCCGCGCTCGAAGATCCCCGTCTGACGGCCCTCGCGCATGACCAGCACGCGGTCGCTCATGGCGATCACCTCGGGCAGGTCCGACGAGATGAGGATGATCGCCATGCCGGAGGCGGCGAGCTCGTCGACGATCTGGTGGACCTCCGCCTTGGCCCCGACGTCGATGCCGCGGGTGGGCTCGTCGAGGATGAGGACGCGCGGCTGCGCGTTCAGCCACTTGGCGAGCATCGTCTTCTGCTGGTTGCCGCCGGAGAGCTGCTCGACCGGCGTGTCGAGCGACGGCGTGCGGATCGTCAGCTTCTCGCGGTACCGGTTCGCGACCTCGCGCTCCGCCGTTCGAGTCGAGCAGCCGCAGCCGCGTCACGTACTTGCGCAGCGTCGCCAGGGTGATGTTGGCGGTGATCGACTGCGGCAGCGACAGCCCGAGCGCGCGGCGGTCCTCCGACAGGTAGGCGATCCCGGCGCGCAGGGCCTGGCGGGGCGAGCGGACCGACAGCCGCCTGCCGTCGAGCTCGACGACGCCGCGCGTCGGCCGGCGCGATCCCGAACAGCGCCAGCGCGACGTCGGTGCGCCCGGCGCCGACGAGCCCGGCGAAGCCCGAGCACCTCGCCGCGCGCGCAGCTCGAAGCCGACGCCGCCGAAGACGCCCTCGCGGCCGAGGCCGTCGACGCGCAGCAGCACGTCGCCCGGCGGCTGCGGGTTGCGGACGAAGAAGTCCGCCATGTCGCGGCCGACCATCTCCCTGATCGCCTGCCCCTGCGTGATCTCCGCCTTCGGCCGCGAGGAGATGAAGCGGCCGTCGCGCAGCACGGTCACGCGGTCGGCGATCTCGAACACCTCGTCGAGCCGGTGGCTGATGAACAGCACCGCGACGCCGTCGTCGGTGAGCCGGCGGATCTGCGTGAACAGCTCGGAGACCTCGTGCGCCGAGAGCGCGGCGGTCGGCTCGTCCATGATCAGCACGCGGACGTCGAGCGAGAGCGCCTTGGCGATCTCGACCGCCTGCTGCGAGGCGACCGTCAGGCCGCTGGCGAGCTTGCGGACGTCCATGCCGACGTCGATCCGCGCGAGGATCGCCTCCGCGTCCTGGTACATGCGCCGCCAGCGGACGACCGCTCCGCGGTCCTGGTGGCTCATGAAGATGTTCTCCGCCACGTTGAGGTCGGGGAAGATCGCCGGCTCCTGGTAGATCGCGGCGATCCCGGCCTTCTGCGCGTCGCCCGAGCCCTTGAAGGTCGCCTCCTCGCCGTCGACGCGCATGACGCCCGCGTCCGGGGAGTGGATCCCGGTCATGACCTTGATCAGCGTCGACTTGCCGGCGCCGTTCTCGCCCAGCAGCGCATGGGTCTCGCCCGGGTAGAGCGTGAGCGAGACGTCGGCGAGGGCCTGCGTGGCGTCGAACCGCTTCGAGACGCCGCTCATCTCCATGACGGGGGCGGTCATAGGAGCCTGCGGAGCGCCGGTCGCGCGCTCTCGTCGGGATCGACGCGGACGATCTCCACGCCGCGCGCCTGCCACGCCTCCACGTGCTCGGCCGGCGCGCCGGTGTCGGTGACGATCGCGTGGACCCCTTCCGGGGCGACGAACGGCAGCAGCGCCGTGCGATGCCACTTGGTGCCGTCGGCGATGCCGATCACGCGCTCGCAGACGCTCGCCATCTCGCGCTTGATGCGCACCTCGTCCGGGTTGAGGTCCATGAGGCCGGCGTCGAGGCTCAGGCCGCGCGCGCCGAGGAAGCCCTTGCTGATGCGCGTGGTCCTGAGCGCCTCGGCGCCGACCTCGCCGACCAGCGACATCGCCTGCAACCGCAGCATCCCGCCGGTGACGAGAACCGAGATGCCCGGCGCATCCGCGAGCGCGGACGCGATCAGCAGCCCGTTGGTGACGACCACGAGCTCCTTCTTGGTGCGCAGCTCGAGCGCGAGGTAGTAGGCGGTGGTGCTCGAGTCGAGCGCGATCGCCTCGCCCTCGCCGACCATGGCCGCCGCCGCCCGGGCGATCGCCTGCTTGCGCTCGACCTCGAGCCGCAGCCGGAAGTCGAACCCCAGCTCGGCCTGGCCGCGCTCGAGCGCCCGCACGCCCCCGCGCACCCGTGCGACGAGGCCCTGACGGGCGAGCTGCGCCAGGTCGCTGCGGACGGTGACTTCCGAAACCCCAAACGCTTTCGAAAGTTCCGCAACGTGGACGGCGTCACGTGTCTCGAGCATCCGCAGGACCTCCTGCATCCGCTCCTGCTGCGACCGATGCGCAACGTTCTGGGCCAAGGCGGGCCGACCCTACCGTCGTTCCGCAGCGACTGTCAATACCTTCGTTTCAGCTTTCGAAACGAGACGGATCGAAAGCGACAGCCGGAAAGTGCGTTTCGTCGCTTTGTCCGCCGGAAAAGCCGTCGGGCATGACCGAGCCCAAGATCGACTCCAGGACGCAGTGGAAGAACACGATCCTCGCGGGGCTCGCCAACTACATCGACGCCGGCTCGATCGTGGCCGGCGCGGCCGGCCTGGCCCTCTGGGCCGAGCTCTTCGGCCTCAGCTCGAGCTTCGTCGGCATCATCGGGGCGTTCAGCTCGAACGCGATCTCGGCCGGCATCGGCGCACTGGTGGGTGGCTGGCTGTGCGACCGGTACGGCCGCAAGCGGATCTACCAGTGGGACCTGCTCGTCTATGCCTTCGGCCTGCTGTGGATCATCTTCGCCTCGGAGGCCTGGATGCTCGTGTTCGGCTACGTGATCGCCGGTCTCGCGGTGGGCGCCGACGTCCCGGCTTCCTGGACGCTGATCGCCGAGACCGCGCCGAGCCGCAAGCGCGGGCGCCACGCCGGCGTCGCCCAGCTGCTCTGGATGCTCGGCCCGGTCGTCGTGTTGACGATGGCCCTCGTGCTCTCGCCGCTGGGCGTGCTGGGGACGCGGATCGTCTTTGCCCACCTGCTCGTCGTCGCGCTCGTGCTGTGGGCGATGCGGCGCGGGATGCGCGAGTCCCCGGTGTGGGCCGAGGCGAAGGAGAAGGCCGCCGTCACGCTGGCCGGCGCCCGTGAGCTGCTGAAACGGCCCTACCTCGGGACGATGCTCTTCCTCACCGGCATGTACGGGCTGTGGAACCTGATGGCGGGGACCAACGGCTTCTACCTGCCGTACATCCTGCGCACGGTCGGCGACCAGAGCCAGGCGATGAGCGTGGCGCTGCAGGCCGGGAGCTTCCTGCTCGTCGCGCTCGGCGTCGCGTTCGTGTTCATGCCGTTCGTCGACCGCGTCAACCAGCGCACGATGTTCATGGTCGGCGCGACGCTGCAGATCGTCGCGCTGCTGCTCCTCGCGCTCTTCCCGCTCGGCCTCGGCGTCGCGCTGGGCTACGTGATCCTGCTCGGGATCGGCGGCGGCTTCAGCCAGCAGCCGTTCTTCCAGCTCTGGAGCGGCGAGATGTTCCCGACCCTGAACCGGAGCACCGCGCAGGGGCTGATGTTCGCCGTCGTCCGGATCGGGCTCGGCATCTGGAGCTTCTTCGTCCCCGCCATCACCGCGGCGGGCTTCCACACGCTCGCCTGGATCCTCACCGGCTTCGTGACCGCGAGCGCGCTGCTCGGCTTCTTCTTCGCGCCGTCGAACGCCGGCAAGTCGCTCGATCAGATCCAGGCCGAGCAGACCGGCGAGAGCCGCTTCGCGCGCGAGAGCGAACCGGCACGCGAACGCGGCTAGCGCGTGTCGCCCGGTCGTCGCACCAGTTCAACCGGGCGGCCGCCGCTCGAGGCCGAGAAGGAGACCGCGTAGAGACGCCTCAGCCGCCGGTCCGCTCCTCGAACTGGCGCTCGAGGTCGCGGTACTGCTGCTGGAGGCGCTCGCGCTCCTCGGGACTGGCGTTCTCCGCCAGCCGGTCGAGCAGCTCCTTGTCGGCCGCCTGCGCTTCTTTGACGGCGTCCTCGTACCGTGCCGCGAGCCGCTCCTCGAGCTTCGGCTTGGCGCCGCCCGGCGCCTCCAGGTACTCGACCACGCGGTCGGACGCCACGGTCACGCCGTCCATCTTGGCCAGGTAGTCCTGGTAGGTGGTGCGCAGCTCCGCGTTCTCGGCGCCGGCGACGGTGTCCGACGCCTTGCCGAGGTGCTCGTCCATCGCTTCGACGGCCGTGCGCGCGTCCTCGACGTCCTCCGCGTTGAACGCGACCACGAGGTCGGTGTAGCTCGACGAGAACTGCTTGATCGCGGCGGTGACGTCGGCGATCAGCTCCTCGTCGCTGTTGGAGGTGTCGCCGAAGGTCTTGTCCGCCGTGCTCTCGCTACTCCCGCAACCGGACAGCGCGAACGCGAGCGTCATGACGAGGATCAGAAGCCGGTGACCGTCCATCGCGACCCAGTATCGCGGCTGGGCCGTGCAAGAGTTGTCTCGGTGACGACTGCCGCGACGTCCGTCTTCGTAGGCCGGGAGACCGAGCTCCGAGCGCTGCACGATGCGTTCGCCGAGGCATCCGGCGGGCATTCGCAGGTGCTGCTCGTGGAGGGCGAGGCCGGAATCGGCAAGACGACGCTGGTCGAGCGCTTCCTGGCCGGGCTGCAGGCGGACCGCGTGGTGCGTGCGAGCGGTGACGAGTCCGAATCCCACGTGTCGTTCGCGATCGCCGACCAGCTGCTGCGCTGCGACGGCCGCGGCAGCGATGCCTTGCGCGCGGGCCGCCACGTCACGGTCGGCCTGGAGCTGCTGGAGCTGATCAGCTCGGGCCCGGAGGAGGCCCCGTGCGTCGTCGTGGTCGACGACGCGCATCTGGTCGACGCCGAGTCGCTGCGCGCCCTCCTCTTCGCGGGTCGCCGGCTGCTCGCCAGCCGTGCGCTCATGCTGCTCGTCGTACGCGGAACGGCCGAGGACACCCTTCCCGAGGGATGGCGGAAGCTGGGCGCTGAGCTGACGGTCGGGCCGCTCGCGCCGTCGCACATCTCCGAGTTGGGCCTCGCGCTCGGCATCCCCATGACCCCGGACGCGGCCGGTCGCCTGTGGGAGCACACGCGCGGGAGCCCGCTTCACGTCCGCGCGGTGCTTCGCGAGCTTCCGGGGGACGGCGGATGGCAGTACGAGCCGCGTCCGCTCCCGGTGCCGGAGTCCTACGCGCAGCTGGTCCGCCGGGACCTCGACCGCTGTGCCCGCGACGTGGTCACGCTGATCGAGGCCGCAGCCGTGCTCGGCGTCCGCGCGCCGCTGCAGACGGTCGTCGAGCTGGCCGGGCTCGAGCATCCGCTCGAGACGCTGGACGATGCGATCGCCGCCGGGCTCGTGAGCCTGGACGACCGTGCCGGCGGCGCGTTCGTGGAGTTCTCGCACCCGCTTGCGCGTGCCGCCGTCTACGACGCCGTGCCGAAGGCGCGGCGCTCCGCGCTCAATGCCGCGGCCGCGGACATCGTGCACGACCCCGTGGCGGCGATGCGGCATCGCGTGGAGGCGGCCACGATCACGAACTACGCGCTGCTCGCCGACCTCGAGGCGCACGCACACGGCGAGATGTCACGCGGCGCGTGGTCGAGCGCCGTCACGAGCCTGATCGCTGCCAGCCGGCTGACCTCGGTTCCCGCCGACCGCGAGCGACTGGCGCTGGAGGCGATCGAGGCGATGCTGTACTCGGGCGACGGCGCCGCGGCCCGCAGGCTGGCGGAGCAGACCGGCTTCGCCGATGGTCCGCGGCGGGACAGCGTCCTCGCCTACCTCGCGGCGTTCGCCGACGACGTCGAGGCGGCCGAGCGGATGCTGGCGCGCGCCTGGGACCGGCGCGCACTCGCCGGCGACGATCGGCTCTCCGCGACGATCGCGCAGCGCAGCGCGTTCCTGGCCTCGGCCCGCCTCCAGGGCCGCGAGGCCATCGAGTGGGCGCAGCGCGCGATGGCTCTCGCCCCCGACGACCCGGCCACCGGTCTGCTCGTGGCGCCGTCACTGGCCCTGGGGCTCAGCTTCACGGGCTCGCCACGGGAAGCGCATGCCGCGCTCGACCGCTGGCTCGACGATCCCGCGGCGCCGCGCCATGGAGCCGGGTTCGTGCTGCTCGCGCTGAAGGGCTTCCTGCTCCTCGGCGACGGCGACGTCCGTGCCGCGTGCGCGGCCTTCGAGACCTCGGCCGCCGAGAGCCTCGAGCGCGGCCTCCTCGTCGTGGCTGCGCTGTCGCTCGCCGGGCTCAACCGCGCGGAGTACCTCGCCGGCGCGTGGGACAGCGCCGTGGTCGCGAGCGAGCGAGCTATCTCCCTGGCGGTCGAGTCCGAGGATCGCTGGGTCATCGCGTTGGCGCACTGGTCAGCCAGCGACGTGCCGTCGGCTCGCGGCGACTGGCCGGTCGCCGAGGCGCACGTGCGCGCGATCCACGAGCAGTCCCCGACCTTCGAGCGTCACATCGCCGCCGAGGCGATCGCGACGGCCGGGCTCGCCGCCGCGCAGGACCGCCCGCGCGACGTGCTCCGCGCGCTGGATCCGCTCGAGCGGATCCCACGCGACGGAGTGGACGACCCCGCCTTCCTCCCCTGGCAGCATCACAAGGCGCATGCTCTCGTCGACGCCGGCGCGCTGGATGCGGCCGAGCAGTTCATCGCTTCGGCGAGCGTCCTCGCGGCGGCACGATCCAACCCCCTGCTGGCGGCAAGGACAGCTCACGCGCGCGGCAGGCTCGACTTCGCGCGCCACGACTTCGCGAGTGCCATCGCCTCGCTCGAGGACGCGTGGGCTCGGATCGAGCCGCTCGGCATGCCGTTCGAGCAGGCGCTCATCGAGCTCACCCAGGGCCAGGTGCTCCGGCGGTCGGGCGAGCGGCGAGCGGCCGCGGCGGCGCTCCTCGCCGCGCAGCGCCGGCTCGGCGAGCTCGATGCCCGGCCGGCGCTCCAGCGGTGCGAAGCGGAGCTCAGCGCATGCGGCCTGGCGCCGGCGGCCCGCAAGACGCGCGACTACACGGCCCTGACGCCGCGGGAGCTCGCGGTGACGCGGCTCGTCGTGTCGGGCATGACCAACCGCGAGGTGGCCGAGGAGCTCATGCTGAGCACCAAGACCGTCGAGTTCCACCTCGGCCACGTGTACACCAAGCTCGGCATCCGCACGCGCTCAGAGCTCCGCGCCCGGGCGCGCGCGAACGAGCTCTCGCTCTGACGACACGGTGAAGCTCCGGCGCCCGGAGCCGATCTCGTGGCGCTCGCCTCCGGGCAGCACGACCGTGGCCGTCACGTTCGCCGGGATGTCGACGTCGAGCTGGAACGTGCCGTCCTGGAGGCGCCACCCGCTGCGGATCGGCCCTCTGACGGAGTGGTACGTCGCTCGCGCCCACTCCAGGCCGCCGGGCTCGGGGGCGACGATCACGTGCTCGTAGCCTGGGCGCTCCGGATCGACCCGGATGCCGGCCACGTACTCGTAGAGCCACTGGGCGACCGAGCCGAGCGAGTAGTGGTTGAAGGAGTTCATCATCGGCGTCTGGAAGCCGTGCTCCTCGGTCCAGCCGTCCCAGCGCTCCCAGATCGTCGTCGCCCCCTGGCGGATCGAGTAACCCCAGGACGGGAACGTCTCGTTGAGCAGCAGCCGGTAGGCGACGTCGGCGTAGCCGTGCTCGGTCAGCACCGGGCAGAGCAACCCGACGCCGACGAAGCCGGTCGTGAGGTGCCAATCGTTGGCCTCGATGTCGGCGACGAGGCGTTCCGCCACGCGCTCGCGCAGCTCCTCGGCGACCAGGTCCACGTGGAGCGCCAGCAGGTAGACCGTCTGGGTGTCCCCTTCGATGAAGCCGTCCTCGCCGACGTACGCGCGGTTGAAGGCCGCGACGACGTCCCGGTACAGCGCCTCGTAGTGCGCCTCGCGCTGCGGGCGCCCGAGCACGCCCGCGATCCGTGACATGAGCAGCGCGTCGTACGCCATGTACGCGGTGGCGAGCACCTCCCGCGGCGTATCCGCGCCCACGGACAGCCAGTCGCCGTAGTCGTTGTTGCGGCGCGCGCGCCAGAGTAGGTCGGGGTTGTGGCGGACGAGATAGGCGACGTAGCGCTCCATCGCGTCCCAGTGGCGCTCGAGGATCCGGACATCGCCGTAGCGCTCGTAGATCGTCCACGGCACGATGATCCCGGCGTCGCCCCACGCGGGCGCGCCGTCCCGCTCCGCCCCGAGCCGAGGAGCGACGTCCGAGTACGCGCCGTCGGGCGACTGGGCATCGAGGATGTCGTCGCCCCACTTGGTGATGAAGGCGGCGACGTCCATGTTGAGCGCCGCGCTGGGCAGGAAGACCTGCGCGTCGGCCAGCCAGCCGAGCCGCTCGTCGCGCTGCGGGCAGTCCGTCGGAACCGACAGGAAGTTGCCGCGCTGGCCCCACGTGACGTTGCGCCACAACTGGTTGACCATGTCGCTCGAGCACTCGAACTGCCCGCTCCACGGCGTGTCCGAGTGCACGACGCGGCCGACGAGCGCCGGCGGCTCCGCCGGCCCCTCCACCTCGACGTAGCGGAACCCGTGGAAGGTGAAGCGCGGCTCGTAGACCTCGCGCCCATCGCCGCTCAAGACGTAGGTCTCCTGCGGCCGTGCCGTACGGAGGTTCGCGACGTGCAGCGAGCCGTCCTCCTCGAGGATCTCGGCGAAGCGCAGCCGCACCGTGGTTCCGCGCTCGCCCTCGACCTCCAGACGGACCCAGCCGACCATGTTCTGACCGAAGTCGACGATATGGACGCCGGGCTCTCGCTCGGTCACCGACACCGGCTGCAGCTCCTCCGTGACGCGGATCGGCTGCGCGCGCTCGGGCACCAGCGCCACGCCGTCGCGCTCGCGCGTGCGCACCGCGCGCCAGTCGCCGAGCTCGCGGCGCGCGTCGTAGTGCTCGCCGTGCAGCAGGTCCGAGTACCGGATCGGCCCGGTCGTCGCGCGCCAGCGCTCGTCGCTCGCCACGACCTCGCGCGCGCCGTCCGCGTACTCGAGGTGGAGCTCACACAACAGCTCGGGATGGGTGCCGTAGTGGGCGCCCGCGCGCTTGAGGTCCATACCGACGAACCCGCAGTACCAACCGTCGCCCAGGATCGCCGAGAGCACGTTGGATCCGTCGGCGAGCAGCTCCGTCACGTCGTGCGCCGCGTACTCGATGCGCTTGCGATAGTCCGTCCACCCCGGCGCGAGCACGGCGTCGCCGACCCGGGCTCCGTTGAGATGCAGCTCGACGAGCCCCCGGGCGGTCGCGTAGAGCATCGCGCGGCGCACCGGTTCCTCCACGACGAACTCGCGGCGCAGGAACGGCGCAGGCCGGCAACGCTCGAGCATGATGTCGCCGGCGCGCTCCGACTCCGACTCTGGCACCGGCACGCCCGGATCGTCGGCGTCGTCGCGCGAGATCCACTGGGCGCGCCACTCGCGCAGAGCCGTCCGGAAGCACGCCGGATCGCTCCACGGCGACGACTCGCCCGCCTCGTCCCAGACCCGCACCCTCCACCGGCAGTCGCTCGCCGGCGGGAGCGCGCGGCCCGCGTAGACGACGTCGACCGAGGAGGAGGACTCGACGCGGCCGCTGTCCCACAGCTGCGCGTTCTCCAGCGAGACGATGACCTGGTAGGCGGACTGGCGCCTGCCGCGCTCCGACGACTCGAGCGTCCAGCTCAGCCGCGGCGCGGGATCGTCGACGCACGGCACGTCGCGTCGATGCTCACAGCGCAGATCGATCGGACGCATCGCTATCCCTTCACGGCGCCGGCGGTCAGGCCGTCGACGATCCTTCGGTTGAAGAACATGAACATGATCAGCGGCGGGATCGTGATCAGCAGGATGTCGGCGAACAGCAGGTGGTAGGAGGTCGCGAACTGGCTCTGGAAGTTGAAGAGCGTCAGCTGCACCGTGGCGTTCTCGTCGCCGGGCAGGAAGTAGAGCGGGTTGACGAAGTCGTTGAAGACGGTCACCGACTGGACGACGATCACCGTGATCGTCACGGACTTCAGCAGCGGGAAGATCACGCTGAAGAACACGCGCAGCGGCCGGGCGCCGTCGATGGTGGCCGCCTCGTCGAGCTCGCGCGGGATCGTGGCGATGAAGGCGCGGAAGAGCAGGATCGAGAAGGACAGGCCGAACGCGACCTCGATCAGCACCATGCCCTGCAGCGTCTTGAACAGGCTGAGCTCCTGCAGGACCCAGACGGTCGGGACGACCGCGGGCGGGATGATCAGGCCGCTCAGGATCAGGACGTCGGCGACCTTGGTCCACTTGCTCGGGCGCCGCTGCAGGACGTAGGCGACCATCGCCGCGAGCACGACCATGATCGCGACGCTGGCGACGGTGATGATCGTGCTGTTGATGAAGGCGGTGACGAGCATGTAGTCGCGCGCCTCGATCGCCTGACGGAAGTTGTCGATCAACTGCCAGTCGGTCGGCAGCGAGAACTCCAGCTGCCCCGCCTCGGCCTGCGTCTTGGCCGCCGTCGTGACGATGAAGGCGAACGGCACCAGGAACACCACGCCGATCACCGTCACGAAGATCGGGCTCAGCCACCTCACAGCTGCACCTCGCGCCGGCGCAGGAACGAGTAGAGCGGCAGGACGATCGCGGTGACGAGGATGAAGAGGACGACGTTGCCGGCGGTCGAGAGCCCGTAGAAGCCGGCCTGGTACTGCTTGTAGATCACCGACGCGATGACGTCGCTGGTGAACCCCGGGCCCCCGCGGGTCATCGCCCAGATCAGGTCGAACGACCGCAGCCCGCCGATCAGCGACAGGACGATCACCGTCACCGTCGCCGGCCACGCCAGCGGCAGCGTGATGTACCGGAACAACTTGGCGGGCGTCGCGCCGTCGACCTTGGCCGCGTCGTAGTACTCGCGCGGGACGGAGACGATGCCGGCGATGTAGATCACCGTCGCCAGGCCCGACGCCCTTCCACACGTCGACCAGCGCGACCGACATCAGCGCCCACTTCGGGTCCACCAGCCAGCGCGGCCCGGTGATGCCGACCGCGGCCAGCGCCTTGTTGATCAGGCCCGCATCAGGCTCCATCAGCACGGTGAACGTGAGGCCGACGCCGATCGTGCTCACCAGCACCGGGAAGAAGACCGCCGAGCGCATGAACGCCCGCCCGATCACGCTCGAGGTCAACAGCACCGCGAGCAGCATCCCCAGCACCACCTTCATGCCGGACGTCGTGATCGCGTAGATCAGCGTGTTGGTGAGCCCCTTGGTCAGCGCCGGCTCGTCGAAGAACTGCCGGAAGTTCTCGAGCCCGATGAACTCCGAGTCGAACAGCGTCCAGCGCGTCAGCGAGTAGTAGAAGCTGCTGAACGTCGGCAGCAGGAAGAAGACGAAGAAGACGACGAACGCCGGCAGGTAGAACCAGTACGGGTACGCGCTCGACCTCTTGGAGCGCGAGCGGGCGATGCGCGTCCGCGGCATCGCCCGTTCACGTACTTCGACCGACATGCCTGCTGCTTACCAGCCTTCGAGCCCCAGCTGCTGCGCCTGCTTCTCGACGTCCTCGTCGTAGAGCTTCGCGCCGTCCTCGGCCGAGCGGAGCCCCGACCCGACCTCGACGGTGATCTGCTCCAGCGCCGGGCCCTTCACCGGCGACAGGAACTCGAGCGCCGGCGTCACGTTGCCCTCGTCGACGTAGGGCTGAAGGTCCTTGACCGCCGCCGGCACGTCGTCCGGCAGCTCACAGCCCTTCAGCATGTACGGGCCCGTCGGGGCGTACGCCTTCGCCTGGACCTCGCAGCCCTCCGGGCTGGCGATGAAGGCGAGGAACTCCTTGACCGCCTCGAGCTTGTCCCCCTCGGTCGTCTTCGGGACATAGACGGCGAGTGGCAGCCACAGCGTCATGCCGGTGGTCGCAGCGTCATTCGCGGGCTGGGCGAAGAAGCCGATGTCGTCGATCTTGTCCGGGTCGGAGGTCTCCAGGTTCGGCACGATGATCGTCAGCGCCGGATAGTGCGCGCCCTTGCCCTGGGCGAGCAGGCTCAGCGCGGGCGGGAACTTCACCGAGCCGAAGTTCTTGTTCAGGTACCCGGCCTCGTTGACCTCCTCGAGGCGCCGGAAGCCCTCGATCGCAGGCTCCTGCGCGTACTTGACCTGATTCGCCGTGTACTTCTTGGCCCAGTCAGGATCCTGTGCGGCCACATTGTGGTAGTCGGCGAGCACGAACAGCTGCGATGTCCACGTATCGCCGTAGCTCTGGATCACCGGGTCGATGCCCGCCGCCTTGATCTTGGCGTTGTTGGCCATGAACTCATCCCACGTCGCCGGGATCTCAAGGCCGAGCTTCTCGTAGACCTTCTTGTTGTAGAGGATGCCTCCACCGAAGGCCGAGCCGTAGGGTGCGCCGTACACCTGGCTGTTCGCTGACACGGTCGGCACGAATGCCTCATCGAGATTCTCGACCCAGGCCTCGTCGTTAACCGGCTGCAGCTGCGACTCCGGCTTCAGCGCCTGAAACAGCGAGCCGGCGTTGTAGGCGAAGACGTCGGTCATCTCCTGCGTGGCGAGTCGCGTCTTCACCATGTTGTCGAGCTCCGCACCCTGGGGACCCAACTCGAGGTTGATCCTGGTGTCGGGGTTTTCCTTCTCGAAGGCGGCGATCAGCGCCTTGGCGGGCAAGACGGCTTGGTCGGTGTTGCCGACGAAGAACGAGATCTCGACCTTCTCACCGGACTCACCCCCGCCGTCGTCACTGCCGCACGCGGCGACCCCGATGGCGACTGCCAGAGCCACGAGCACGCCGGCCGGCTTCCACGACCTGACCATGTGCATCCCCTCTCCTCCTGCGCTCCGAAGACCGACGGCCACAGCCTGGCAACCAGCCGCTACGTTCGCGCCGGGGGAAAACCCTAGCTACTGGGGTTTCCCCGGCCGATCCTGCGTTTTTGTGCAGGCTGGTGACTGCAATCGCTCAGAGTCCGCCATATTTCGAGCGGTGACGCCGGCCGGGGGACGGGGAGGATTCCGGCCGGCGCCATTGCCGCTCGTTCGCCCCCTCACGGTGTCGTGGTCGACAACGTGAAGGTCAACGTCTTGCCGTAGGTCCCGGTGCGCAAGCCCTGGCTTGCGCCGATGTGCTGCCGGAAGCCGATCGAGACCGCGTCGTTGCTGACCGGACCCGGATAGGTCAGGAGCGCCAGCGACGATCCCGGCGTCGTGCTCAGCGGCGCGAATGCGTTCCCGTTCGCCCGCACCTGCAGCGGCTCGCTCAGCGCGAATGTTCCGTTGACCAGGCGGCCCGTGGCGTTCCCGCTGGGATCGGTCACGGCCAGCGTCGCGTCGCCGCCCGTCGAGGTGACCGTCGCTGACATCGACGAGTCGTAGTTGCGGTCGGCTCCGGGCACGAACGCCCCGAGCGACGCAGGTCCGCCGACCGCCAGCGACAGCGTCGCCGGGACGGTCCCTCCGACGGTGCCGTCCGTGCTCGTGCCCTGCAGGAAGGTCACGTCGCCGGCCGCCACGTCGTACACCTGGTAGCCGTCCTCGTAGCGCAGGTAGCGGGCATCGCCGCTGCCTGTCGCCACGAAGGTCTGCGACGCGCTCGTGGCGGGGACGTGGACGGTCGCCTTGGTGTTGGCCGGAACCGTGACGTCGAACCGCGTGATGCCGGTGGCGTTGCGGCGCCATTCGCTGCGCGCCGTGCCCTGCGGCGTCGTGTAGTGGCCCTTGGCGTGCGTCAGGTCGCCGACCGGGGTCGGCTTGTAGATCAGCTCGCGATAGGCGATCGAGTCCGGCGCCTGCTTGATGCCGGCGACCCCGGTGTGGAACCACTCCTCGATCTGCAGCAGGATCATGTGGTTCTGCGAGTCGCCGAACGTCCAGCGCTCGGGGTGGGTCGTCAACCCCTCCGGATGCGCGGTCGTCGGCTGCAGGAAGGACCCGTAGCTGGGCCGTGTGTCCTCCTGCAAGACGTCCCACAGCACGTCCGAGCGGCCGCCCTCGAGCAGCGCGCGCACGACCGGAGCGAGGCCGATGGTGCCGCCGCTGAAGTGCGGGCCGCCACCGAACGGCTGGTAAGCGTAGATGTTCTCCACGATGGCGTTCAGCACGTTCGCCCGCTCGCCCTCGGGCACCAGGCCGGCGTCGAGCGCGACGGCCTGCGCCGTCTGGGTCGCGCCGGTCGTGCCGCCGTTGCCGGCTGCGGTGTAGCGGTGCAGCGTCGTGTTGAAGAACCGGTTGTTGAACGCCATCTTGATGTCCTGCGCCAGCTGTCCGTACGCCGCGGCATCCACGTTGCGGCCGGTGAGCGAGGCCATCTCCGACATGTACTTCGCGCTCAGGTAGTAGCCCCACGTCCCGAGCAGCTGCTGCGATGTCTGCTCGGACGCGACCCAGTCCGCGAGCAGCGCGGTCACGATGTGCTCGTTGGCTCCCGTGCCGGCCTTGCGCCGCGCGACGAAGTCCATGTAGGTCTTCATCGCGTCGTAGTGATCGCGCATGGTCTGCGTGTCGCCGTAGAGCTTGTACAGGAGGTACGGCACCTGCACGATCGAAGAGCCCCAGTTGATCTCGTCGCCGAACTGGCCTGAGTAGCCCCAGTCGTAGACCGGCGTCTTGAGCGCGACGTTGCCGGCGTCGAGCCCCGCCTTCGACTGGCCCTCGACCAGCTGCACCTGCATGTTGCGCAGGTAGGCCGCGTAGTCGAAGTTCGCGTTCAGCGACCCCATCGGCTGCACGTAGTCGGCCCCGTAGGGGAGCTTCTCGCGGCCAGGGCAGTCGGTGAAGACCGACATCGTGTTGCTCGTGATCGAGTAGTACGACATGCGGTGGAGCCGGTTGATCCGTTCGTTGGACGTCTCGATGTCACCGGCGCGCGGGACGTCCGCGAACAGCTGCAGACCGCGGATCAGGTCCGTCGTCGGCTCCAGGCCCGCGGGCAGGCCGGTCACCTGCAGGTACTGCATCCCGAAGTAGTTGAACTTCGGCCGCCACGTCTCGCCTCCCGCCGTGCCGAGCGCCGTGTAGGTCGCGAAGATGTCCGAGCCGCGGCCACCGACGCCGATCGAGGCCTGGTTGACCGTCCCGTTGGCGTTGAGCGTCTCCCCCGGCAGCATCTTCACGATCGTGCCCGCCGGGATCCCGTCCCGCAGGCGCAGCTCCGGCCAGCCGGCGAAGTTCTGGCCGAAGTCGAACACCCAGACGCCGGGCTGCGGGTTCGTCAGCTTCACCGGCGTGAACGTCTCCTGGACCTTCACGGGCTCGGCGTTGCGGGCCGCGAGCTTGGTGGTGAGGTTGGGCGGCGGAGCGATTCCGGCGCTGCGCCAGCCGACCTCCGTGCCGTCGCGGCGGGAGGCCGACTGCGACAGGTCGGCGCCGGGCTCGGTCCAGCCGGCCTGCTCGCGGCGGGCGTCGTAGTCCGTTCCCCCGAACCAGTGGTCGGTGACCATCGGGCCGAACGCGGCACGCCAGTCGCGGTTCGTGACCACCGTGTCGGTCGAGCCGTCGCTGTAAGTGACCTCGAGCCGACCGATCAGCCGCGGCGTCACCATCGCCCCCGCGCTCGGGTCGAGCGCGGCCAGCGGGTTGCCCGATCCGGTCACCAACGCACCCTCGGCGTGCGCCGAGTCGAGCGCCGGCGTGAACGTGATGCCGGTGCCCGGCGTGCTGACCGCAGCGCCCGCGGCGTAGGCCTGGCCGAGAGCCGGCTCGAACGTCACGCCGGTCCCCGGCCGTGAGGGGTTGCGCACCGGCGCTCCCTGCGCGTGCACGATCTCCAGCGGTGCGTTGACGGTGATCCCGGTGCCGTTCGCGCCGGCGGTTCCGACGGCGGTGATCGTGCGCGTCTCGAGGTTGGCGCCGGTATCGACGGTGATCGTGTCGCCGACCTGGAAGCCGGCCACGCTGGCGACCCTGAGCACCGAGGGGCTCGGCGTCGCGGGCGTCTGGACGTTCTGGTTCCACGGGCCGATGCCGTACTGGCCCGAGGAGAACGCCGCCGGCCACAATGCGTCGTCGAAGGCGGCGGTGTTCCAGCCCGCCGGCGGCGTCGCCGGCGTGCCCGCGAGCGCCTTCCACGTCGTGTCGGTCACGACCCGCTGGCCGTCGAGCTCGAGCGCGCCGATCAGGCCGCCCGCGCCGCCGGCGTTGGTGGCCGCGACCGCGATCACGTTGGTCCCGGCGACCAGGCGCGGCTTGACGTCGACGATCTGCGACGTCTGCCAGGCGTTGTTGCCGCCGCCCGACTGCGCCACCTGCTGGCCGTTGACATAGGTGACGTGCGAGTCATCGGCGTTGATGCGCAACTGCGCGCGCGCGATGCTCGCCGGGTCGGCCACGCTGAACGTCTTGCGCATGTAGATCGTGCCCGCGGGGGTGACGTTCGAGTGGCCGTCGACGTTCCAGAGCCAACTCGCGCCCTGCAGCGCCGGCGGCGGCGGCGGCGCCTCGCCCACGATCGTGGCGGCCGCCAGCGTCGTGTTGACCGCGGCCGTGCCCACCTCGGTGATCGTCTTCGTCTCCGAGCCGATGTTCAGCTTGCCGCCGACCGCCATGCCGGTGACGCTGTTGAGCTTGACGTTGGAGTCGCCGGCCGCCGCCGGCACGGCCAGCGTCGTGCTCGCCGGCGCCGTCCCGATCGCGGTGATCGTGCGCGACTCGAGCCGGTCGCCGCCGTCGCCGGTGTCGATGTTGATCGTGCCGCCGAGGTAGTAGTTAGCGACGCTCGAGACGCTGACGTTCGTGGCGCCGGCCGCCGCCGGGGCCGTCAGCGTCCCGCTGCCGACCGCGGTGCTGTTCCACCACGCGAAGGAGTTCACCCGCTGGACGGCCGGGTTCGCCATCTTGATGTTGTTGGCCGTGCCGTTGCCGAGCTCGACGCCGAGCGTGTTCGCCCCGCCTCGGAGCTTGCCGGTCACGTCATAGGTGCGGTACTCGGCCGACAGCTGGTAGTTCGTGTAACCGGGCGCGAGCACCTCGTCGGTCAGCTTCGACCCGTTCAGCTGCGCCTCGAAGAGACCGAGGCCGCTCATGTACAGGCGCGCGCTCTTGACCGTCTTGGCGCCGTCCACGGAGAACGCGCGCGCGAAGATCGGCAGCGGCTGCGTGTTGTTGCGTCCTGCGAGCTCGATCCACTTCGCGGAGCCCCAGTCGGACTGCTGTAGGAGTCCGGTCTCGAAGGTGCCCGGGGCACTCCACTCGGAGACCTCGCCGGAGGCGTCCCAGACCCTCACCTGCCAGGCGGCAGGCTGACGCGACGGGAGCGGCTGTCCACTGAGCACGACGTCTGACTGCTGGGCCGACTCGACCTTGCCGGATTGCCACAGGTACGGCCCGGAAGCGAGCCCTGCCTGCGAGGCGGCGACGCGGATCTCGTAGGCCGACTGCTTGGCGGTGCGGCCAGCGCCAGCGAGCTTCCAGCTGAAGTCAGGGGTGCCGTCGCCGATCCCGAGCGGCTCCGACAGGCCGTTCGTCTTCAACCCGCTGACGGTGAGCGACGAGCTCGCCGTCGCCGTGGAGGTGCAAAGGACGGCAGACGTCATGACGACGAGCGCGATGACTCGACGTCGGATTCCCCCAATGGCCATGCTCTCTCCTCCTGGCGGGCCTCGATCCGTGACGGGCACAGAGTGGCAACCGGCCTGTGGCCTTCGCGCCGGGGAAAAACCCTAGGTGGAGCGGCTTTTTGGGCGTTCTATGACTGTTTCAGTTCTTTTTGACCCGGTTCACGCAGATGTCGCACATACCTAGTCGTGCATCGCCGGGCGTCTTATACGCGCCGGACGTCGATGCCCGCACGCACCAGCGGCCTCAGCGATGACTCGTCGACGTCCGCGGCGAGGAGCATGGCCACTTCGCCGACACGGGCGATCTGTGTCAGGGCCGGCCGGTCGAACTTCGAGCCGTCCACGAGCAGCACCACCTGACGCGCGCGCTCGATCATCGAACGCTTGACCTCCGACTCCAGCGGGTCGGGGTCGGTCAGGTAGCCGCCCGTGACGCCGCGAACGGAGAACAGCACGTGGTCGGCGAAGTGCGCCTCGATGTCCCGTACCGCCTGCGGCCCGACGAAGGACCGTGTCAGCTTGCGCAACGTGCCGCCCGCTCCCATGACCTCGACCTGCGGCGCATCGAGCTCGCAGACCAACTGCATGATCGGCACGGAGTTCGTGAGCAGCGTGCATTTGCGGTTCTCGCGCACGATGCGCCGGGCCGCGATGTAGCCCGTCGTCGAGCTGTCGACGAAGACGGCCTCGCCCGGCTCGATCAGCTCGAGCGCCGCCTCGGCGAGGCGCTCCTTCGCGTCGACGACCACCTCCAGTCGCTGGAGGAACGAGTCCTCGTGACTCGAGAGGCCCGGCAGCATGGCGCCGCCGTGCGTGCGGCTCGCGACGCCGCGCCGCTCGAGTTCGTCCAGGTCGCGCCGTGCGGTCATCGGCGAGACGCCGAACTCGGCCTCGAGGGCGGCCACCGACACGCTGCCGTGCTTGCGCAGGCGCTCGGCGATCAGGCGCCGCCGCTCGTCCGGGAGCATGGAGCTTCTCGTGTTGCTCATGCGCCAACGCGTGCGAACGGCCCCGGCATGGCTCTGATCTATCACATCGAGCGCCGCAGCTTGGACGCCCACGAGTCGACGACCGCCCCGGCGGATCGGACCTTCTCGCCGCGCACCGCGAGCCCTGTGCCGATCCGTGCGCCTCGGCACGACCGTGCGTAGCCGTCCGGAGTCGTGCCGAGTCCGCTCATGGCGTGCGTCGTGACCGGGTGGACGGTCCTGCCCGAGAAGTCGTAGGCCTCGGCGAACGTCGTCATGATCATGGGCGCCCGGACGTTCCAGATCGGGCTGGCCAGCAGGATCCGGCCACCACCCTCGCTCGGCGATCCTCCCCCGCAGGCGCTCAACGGTGCGCCGACCGCCGCGCCCAGGGCGAGCTCGAGGAAGGCGCGTCGCTGCATCGTCAGAGTGACTGGGCGGTGGGCCGGATGAGGATCTCGTTGAGCGACACGCTGCGCGGGCGGGAGACGGCGAAGGCGATGATCTGGGCGATGTCGTCCGCCGTGATCGCGGTGGCCTCGTAGAACTGCTCGATCCCCTGCTTGGTCTCGCCGTGGGTGATGTGGTCGGTGAGCTCGGTCGCGACGGCTCCGGGCTCGATGACGATCACGCGCACGTCGGGCTGCAGCTCCTGGCGCAGCGCTTCCGACCAGCCGTTCAGGCCCCACTTGGTCGCCGCGTAGGCGGCGTTGCCGGCGCGGGCCGTGCGCCCGGCGACCGAGGAGACGTTGACGAGGTCGCCGCCGCCTTCGCGGAGCTGGTCGAGGAAGACCTCGGTCGCGGTCATCGCGCCGAGCAGGTTGACCTCGACCATCTGGCGCTGTTCGGCGCGCTGCTCGGAGGTGAAGGGCGCGAGCAGCATCACGCCGGCGTTGTTGACCAGGACGTCGGCGCCGCCGAGCTCCTCGACGCGCCGGGAGGCGGCGACGAGCGATTCGCGGTCGGTGACGTCGGCCTCGATGGCGATCGCGCCGCCGCCGAGCTCGTCGGCCAGCGCCTGGATGCGGTCGGCGCGGCGGGCCAGCAGTGCGACGCGGTATCCGTCGGCGGCGAGCGCGCGGGCGGTGGCCTCACCGATGCCCGACGAGGCGCCGGTGATGACCGCGACGCGGTCGGTGTGGGAGTCAGTGCTCATGGGGACACTGTGCCCGCTGATGAGACGTCGTAGGGGGCCCTGAGAAGGCCCCTCAACGCGAGCGGGAAGGCTCTACCGTCGTGGCCAGCATGAACGCCGCCGACGACATCGCCGAGTTCCTGGTCACGCGCCGGGCGAAGATCACGCCCGAGCAGGTTGGCCTGCCGAGCTACGGCAAGCGGCGGGTGCCGGGCCTTCGTCGCGAGGAGGTAGCGTCGCTGGCCGGCGTCAGCGCCGACTACTACCGCCGCCTGGAGCGCGGCCAGGTCAGCGGCGTCTCGGAGCTCGTGCTGGAAGCGCTGGCCCGAGCGCTCCAGCTCGACGACGCCGAGCGGGCGCACCTCTTCGATCTCGCCCGCGCCGCGAGTCCGGTCGCGCCGACGCGCTCGCGGCCGGCCAGAAGCGGGTCCGCCCGGTCGTGCAGCGCCTGCTCGACCAGATCGAGGCGCCGGCGATCGTCAGCAACGTCCACGGCGACCTGCTCGCGGCCAATGCGCTCGGCCGCGCGCTCTACGCGCCGGTGTTCGAGAGCCCCGAGCAGCCCGCCAACAGCGGGCGGTTCACCTTCCTGGACCCGGCGGCGCGCGACTTCTACCCCGACTGGGAGCGGCTGGCCACCGAGCTCGTGGCGGCGCTGCGCTCGCAGGCGGGGCGCAACCCCTACGACCGCAACCTCCAGGACCTCATCGGCGAGCTGTCGACGCGCAGCGACGAGTTCCGCATCCGCTGGGCGGCGCACAACGTGCGCTTCCACCGGACGGGCAGCAAGCGCCTTCATCACCCGGTCGTCGGTGAGGTGGAGCTGAGCTACGAGACGCTCACGCTCGACGCCGACGACGGCCTGCGCCTGGCGCTGTACACCGCCGAACCCGGCTCGGCCTCCCAACAGGCGCTGGACCTGCTGGCCAGCTGGACGGCGACCCCCGAACCGACCGAGACAGGACGATGACCCCTGCCCTGAAGCTGAACAACGGCGTCACCATCCCCGCCCTCGGCCTGGGCGTGTTCCAGAGCCCGCCCGAGGAGACGACCGCCGCGGTCGAGACCGCGCTCCGCGACGGCTACCGGCTGATCGACACCGCCGCCGCGTACGACAACGAGCGCGAGGTCGGCGAAGGCATCCGCCGCTCGGGCGTCGATCGCGACGAGATCTTCGTCACCACCAAGCTGTGGATGAGCGACTACGGCTACGACGCCGCGCAGGTCGGCTTCGAGGCCAGCCTCCGCCGGCTCGGCATCGACCACGTCGACCTGTATCTGCTGCACCAGCCGGTGCCGACCCGCTTCGAGGACACGATCGGCGCCTACAAGGCCGCCGAGACGTTCCTCGCCGACGGCCGGACGAGCGCCATCGGAGTCTCGAACTTCAGCGCGGAGCATCTCCGCAGCCTGATCGACCGCACCGACGTCGTGCCGATGGTCAACCAGGTCGAGCTGCACCCGTACTTCACGCAGCCCGCGCTCCGCGAGCTCCACGCCGAGCTGGGCATCGTCAGCCAGGCCTGTCGCCGCTCGGCGGCGTCCTCGTCTACATGCCCGGCACAGGGGACGAGGCCCGCAGCCCGATGACCGATCCGGTCGTCACCGGCCTCGCGGCCAAGTACGGCAAGACCCCGGCCCAGGTCGTCCTGCGCTGGCACCTCGAGCACGGCTTCAGCGCCATTCCGAAGTCGGTCAAGCCGCACCGCATCGCCGAGAACTTCGACGTCTTCGACTTCTCGCTCGAGGCCGTGGAGGTCGCGGCGATCGACGCGCTCGACAAGGGCGTGCGCGGCGGCCCGGACCCCGAGCAACTCAGCCCGGAGATATACCCGAAGGTCGTCGACAACTCCTGACGACGGTCAGACCGCCGTCCGAAGCGCGGCGACGTCGACCAGCACGGCGGCCACGTTGCTCAGATGGGCGCGCATCGCCTGCTCGGCCGCCTCGCGGTCGCCCGCCGCGATGGCAGCGACGATCCGGCGGTGCTCGGCGAGCGACTTCTGCGGCCGTCCGGGAGCCAGGACGGTCCGGAACTGGAAGCGGACGACCTGTGAGTTGAGGCGGCTGCAGATGTCGAGCGCGACGTGGTGGCCGGACAGCTCGAGGATCCGGCGATCTCGACCGCCTCGTCGACGGTGAACCGGCGGACGCGGGCGCCGCGGTTGCGCTCGCGCACCGCCAGGCCCTCGTGGCCGAGGCGCAGGATGGCCTCGCGGCGTGGTTATCGTTTCCGCCGCGATGGCTGAGCATCCCGTCCCCTCGGAGCGCGGGCGCGAGCTCGTGCGCGGCGGGTTCGACACCCACGTGCACGTGGCGCCCGACTTCGCGCCGCGCCGGATCACCGACCTCGAGCTGGCACGGCGCTGCCTGGAGCTCGGGCTCGCCGGCTTCGGGCTGAAGTCGCACTACACCGCCACCGCGGAGCGCGCGGCCGTCGTCACGGCAGCGGTCCCGGGCGTGCGGGCGCTGGGGACGATCACGCTCAACCACGCCGTCGGCGGCCTCAACGCCACCGCGGTCGAGGTGGCGGCCCGGCAGGGCGCGCGCATCGCCTGGCTCCCGACGGTGAGCTCGGAGAACGAGTTCGGCGAGGTCGAGCACGCGGACCCGGACGGCAAGGTGCCGGTCTGGGTGCGGTTCGAGCTCGACCTGCGCGAGGCCGGCGTGCATCCCGAAGCGGTCCCCGTGGTCGACGACGACGGCGGCCCGCTGCCCGAGCTGCTCGACGTGCTGGCCGTGGTCGCGCGCCACGACATGGTGCTCGCCACCGGCCACCTGTCGCGCGACGAGATCTTCACCGTCGTCGACGCCGCGCTCGCCGCCGGCGTGGGCACGATCGTCGTCACCCACCCGGAGTTCCCGTCCCAGCGGGTCGGCCACTACGACCAGCAGGAGCTCGCCGAGCGCGGGGCGCTGCTGGAGCGCACGTTCACGACGCCCTACACCGGCAAGTGCACGTGGGACGACGTGTACGCGGCGACGCGTGCGGTCGGCGCGGAGAGCACCGTGTGGAGCACCGACCTCGGGCAGACGTTCAATCCGCCGGTGGAGGACGGGCTCGCGATCATGGCCGACCGCTTCCTGGAGGCCGGCTTCACCGAGGAGGAGGTGCGGATCATGGCCGTCGACAACACCCGCCGCGTGGCCGGAGCGGCATGAGCCGGCGCGTCCAGGTCATCGGCGCGCACTCGGCCGACTTCGTGTGGCGCGCGGGCGGGGCGGTCGCCAAGGCGGCGGCCGCCGGCGGCACGGCCGAGGTGATCGCGCTCTCCTACGGCGAGCGCGGCGAGTCGGGCGAGCTGTGGAAGCAGGAGGGCCAGACGATCGAGAACGTCAAGCGCATCCGCCACGCCGAGGCCGAGGCCGCCGCCGCGCACCTCGGCGCCACGTTCCGCTGCCTCGACCTCGGCGACTATCCGCTGCAGATCGACGGTGACGCCCTGCTGCAGATCGCCGACGCCATCCGCGAGTTCGCGCCCGACGTCCTCATCACCCACACCGACACCGACCCCTTCAACCCGGACCACCCGGTGGCCCACGCCGCCGTCGACCGCGCCCGCGGCCTCGCCGCCGGCGCCGGCGTCTCGAGCGCCTTCCCCACCATCAAGCCCCCGCAGCTCTTCCTGTTCGAGCCCCACCAGCCCGAGCTGTGCAACTTCACGCCGACCGTGCACGTCGACATCACCGCGGTGTGGGAGCAGAAGGTCGCCGCCATGGCCGAGATGAAGGCCCAGCGGTACCTGCAGGAGTACTACGGGCAGCGCGGCGGCATGCGGGCTCACCACGCCCGCCGCGCGTCAGGCGACGCCGCCGTCCGCCAGGCCGAGTCGTTCCAGCGCGTGCTGCCCCAGGTGGTCGATCAGCTGTGAACGAGCTCGCTCGGCTGGGCGCGGCGACCGTCTACGAGGCGTCCGGCCGGCAGGGCCTGGTGGATGTCGAGCTGCGCCAGATCGTCCCCGGCTCACGCGCCTGCGGCCCGGCGCGCACGGTGCGCTGCGGCCAGGACGACAACCTGATGGTCCACGCCGCGATGGCGGGTCTGCAGGCCGGCGAGGTGCTGGTGCTGACGATGCCCGAGCCGGCGCCCGTCGCGCTCCTCGGCGACCTGCTCGCCACCCAGGCCAAGGTCCGCGGCGCGGCCGCCGTGCTCGTCGACGCCGCCGTCCGCGACAGCGAGGAGCTGGCCGAGATGGGCCTGCCGGTCTGGGCGCGCTGGGTCCGCTCGCGCGGCGCCACGAAGGACGTTCCCGGCGAGCTCGACGTGCCGGTGCGCGTCGGCGGTCAGGAGATCCGGCCGGGCGACCTCGTGGTGCTCGACGCCGACGGCGCCACCGTGGTCGCCGCCGAGCGCGCGGACGAGGTGCTTCAGGCCTCGCTCGCGCGCGAGGAGAAGGAGGCGGTCAAGCGGGCCAGGCTCGAGGCGGGCGCGCTGTCGTATGAGCTGGACGGGCTGGGCGGATGAGCGAGATCGCCCACCTCGGGCCGGTCGAGCTGCTCACCCCGAAGGGCGAGGCGAGCCTGCGCTTCTTCGTCGACGTCATGGGCATGGAGGTCGAGCACGAGGACGGCGCGTCGGCATACCTGCGCGGGTGGGGCGACTACCAGCCGTGGTCGCTGAAGCTCACCGAGTCCTCGACCTCCGGGATGGGCGTGCTCGGGCTGCGCGCCTGGAGCCCGGAGGCGCTCGAGCGGCGCGTGGCCGCCGTCGAGGCGGCGGGCCTCGGGGACGAGTGGGTCGAGCGTGGCCGTTACCGCTTCCGCGACCCCGACGGTCACCGCTTCGAGCTCTACCACGAGTGCGAGCGCTACGACCCTCCGCCCCACCTGCGCCCCGCGCTCAAGAACCACCCCGGCCGCTACACCGGACGCGGCTGCGCGGTCAAGCGGCTCGACCACGTCAATCTCCTCGCGGCCGACGTCCGCGCCAACCGCGACTTCTGCGTCGACGCGCTCGGCTACCGCCTCTACGAGCGCATCGAGCTCGACGACGGCAGCGAGGCCGGAGCCTGGATGAGCGCGTCGATCGCCGCCCACGAGCTCATCTACACGCGCGACGCCCACGGCGCCCACGGCCGGCACGCCGCCCCTCGCCTGACTTACTCGGCTGCGAGGCAGACCACGGTGGCGTCGTCCTTGAGCTCCTCGCCGCTCGCATCCAGAACGGCTCGATGGACCTTGCGGACCGTGTCGGCCGCCGAGCCGTCCTCGGAAAGGAGGGCGGCCTGTGCGACCTCGTCGTGGCCGAGGCCGGCTCGTCCGTCTCCGTCGGTGATCACGCCGTCGGAGCAGATGATCAGCCGGTCTCCCGGCTCGAGGGTCGTCGCCAGCTCGGAGGGTCGCGGGCTCGCGCGGCCGCCGAGGCCGCGCCTGATCGGCATGTCGATCGGTTCGACCGACCGGTCGGCGCGGATCACGAGAGGCGTGACGTGCCCGCAGTTGACGATCTCGAGCCTGAACGTGGCGGGATCCCAGTGCGCGATGATCGCGGTCATCTCGGCGGCTGGGCCGGGCATCTCGCGCAGCGTCCGGTGCATGAGCATCAGCGCCTCGTGGGTGGTGCCGCCGCTGCGCCGGCTGGCGCGCAGCGCCCCGAGCGCGACCGCGCTGCTCGCGGCGGCGCGCGTGCTGGGACCGAGGCCGTCGGCGAGCGTGATCCACACCCCGTCGAGGTTCTCGACGAAGTCGAACCAGTCGCCGGCGACCTCGTAGCTGGGCAGCACGTTGCCGGCCAGCTCGCCGCCGCTGATCCGGGAGATGCGGGGCGGGAGGAGGCTCTGCTGGATCTCGGCCCCCGCAATCGGCTGCTTGCGCCGCTGGCCTCGCGCAAACGTATCCGTGTAGCGGTCGGCGAGCGTGATGGCGGCGGCGGCCTGGCGAGCGAGCTCGGCGAGCGGGCGTCGTGGCCGGCCGAGCGTGAGCATCACGCCCGTCGCGCGCCCGCGGAGCCAGAGCGGGATGACCTCGACGCCACGGCGGTGCGCGAGGCCGGCGCGCAGCTCGGCCAGGCCGGCGGAGTCCAGCTCCGGTCCGATCGCCAGCGGCACCGCGATCCGCTCGGGAAGGCGGTCGGGCCCGGCCACGCGCAACAGGTGCGAGCCGTCGATGTCGACGACGTACAGCGCGAGCGGGACCTCGGCGATGCGCTGCGCCTCGGCCACGAGCTGGTCGGGGAGCATGGGAGGGAGCCACGACGTCGAAGACGTGGATCCCGTCGAGCAGCACCGGGCTCGCTCGCCCGAGCCGGCCGGCTGGCAGTGGCTGGTCCGCGGTCTCCGCGGGCGCGGAAGGGCGGTACCGCCGGAGCGCCTCGAGCAGGGACTCGCGGTCGGGGAAGTGCCGGTAGAGCGTGGACCGGGAGACGCCGGCGGCCGCCGCGATGTCCGAGGTCGCAGGCGTAGGCGACTGCTCGAGCAGACGGCGGCTCGTCTCGAGGATCCTGCTCCGCGTCCGCTCCGTGCTCGCGCGCCGGTCGGTCACGTCGAGCAGTCGACGCGATCGCCGCGGGAATTGCAAGGGCGGCGGCGCGGACCGCGGCCGTCAGGGGCAGGGGCCGGGTCCGCGCCGCGCCGCATCAGCGAGCGGTGTACTGGGGGCGCTCGCCGACGTCCTGGGCGTTCTGCTGCGCGCTGTCCTTGAGCTCCTGCGCGTGCTCCTGCCCGCTCTCCTGCACGGTCTGCGCCGCGTCCTGCGCGACCTGCTTGCCGCGCTCGACGGCTTCCTGGCCGGTCTCCTTGACCTTGTCCTTGACGTCGTCGGCCACGCTGCCGAACTTCTCGTCCTCCACGCGGGTGGACGGGATCAGCATGCCGGCCACGAACCCGACCGCGACCGCGCCGATGGCGAGGCCGAGCGGGTTCTCCTCCGCCACGCTGCGCGCCTGTCGTGCCTTGTCCTTGACGTCGCCGCCGTCCGGCGTGGCGCCGGCGATGCGGTCCTTGACTCCCACGACGCGGTCCTTCGCCCGGGACTTGACGTCGGCCTTGTAGCCGAGCGCGTCCACGGTCTCTGACATCTCCGCGCGCGTCTGCTCTATCTCTGAGCGGATCCGGTCGGGTTCTTGGCCCATTGGATGTCCTCCTTCACTGTCTCGACGGTCTGAGGGACCGGCGGCGTCGCCTTCTGCAGCGACTTCTGGCCGGCCTTGGCGAGCACGAGGGCGACGATCGCCCACAGTGCCATCACGATCAGCGCGGCGACCCACGTCGCCATCGCCGTGTCCAGCAGCGCGATCAGACCGGCGGTCAGCGCGCCCAGGGCGAGCACCGCCGCGATCGCCGCGCCGCCCAGCATGCCGGCGCCTTTGCCGGCCAGCTTGCCCTTCTGCTGCAGCTCGGCGCGAGCGAGCTCGATCTCCTGACGCACCAGCGTGGAGGTCTGCGACGAGAGGTCCTTGACCAGCTCTCCGATCGGACGCTCACGCTGGTCGCCGGTGGTGGCGTTCACCGCATCGGCCATGGCTCAGCGGCTCGCGTCGAACGCGGGCGGCATCGGCGGGACGGCCGGGGCGACCGGCTCGCGCGGCTGGAGGCTCGTGCGCCTCTCGTAGCGGTCGATCGACGAGGCCTTGAGGAAGCGCGAGGCGACAAGCCCGAGGGCCACGCCACCGGCGATCACGGCCCACGGCTGCCGGCGGCCGAAGTCCTCGACGTCGCCGAGGATGCGATCGGCGTCGCTCTCCCTCAGATAGCTCCCGAGCCGCTCGGCACGATCGGCCGCCTGCTCGGCCAGCCTGGCCGGCTGGTCCTTGCCCTGCTCGCGCAGGGACTCGCTCACGGAGCGCACGTCGGAAGCGACGCCGCTGACGCGGTGACCTGCGTCGGTGGACCGCTGGTCGACCTGCGAGCGCAGCTGGGAGCCGGCCTTCTCCTTCGCCTGTCCCGCCGCCTCCTGCGCCTTCTCCTTGGCCTGGTCGGTGGTGGATGACTCGGTGGGCGAGTCGTAGATCTGGGTCATCGCATGTTCCTCTCTGTGTGGTTGGGGTTCAGGCGGTCCGCGTGCGCCGCTTGGCCTTGGGCTCGGAGCGCTCGTCGAGCTGCAGCTCGCGCTCGGCGCCGGGCATGCCGTCCTCCAGCTGGCGCGAGCGCTCGCGCTCGGCGTTCAGCTCGGCGCCGAGGAGGATCGCCACGTTGGTCAGCCAGACCCAGACGAGGAAGACCACGACCCCGCCGAGCGTGCCGTAGGTCTTGTCGTAGGAGCCGAAGTTGGCGACGTAGAACGCGAAGCCGGCGGAGGCGATGAGCCAGACGACGACCGCGAGCGCGGCGCCGGGCAGGATCGACTTCACGCCGCGCAGCTTCGCGTTGGGCGACGCGTAGTACAGGAGGGCGATCATCACGACGACGACGGCGAGCAGCACCGGCCACTTGGCGATGTCCCAGGCCGTGACCGCGGCCGAGCCCAGCCCCACGGCGGAGCCGACCGCCTCGGCGAGCGGGCCCGTGAGCACGAGCGCGACGAGCACGAGCGCGAGCAGCAGCACGAGCACGAGCGTCACGAGCATCTGGAGCGGGCGCAGCTTCACGATCGAGCGCCCTTCCTCGACCTCGTAGATCACGTTCGAGGCGCGCATGAAGGCGCCGACGTAGCCCGACGCGGTCCACAGCGCGGCGGCGACGCCGACGATCAGCATGATCCCGGCCTTGCCGCTGCTGCTCGTGATGGTCTCGATCGGGCCCTTGAAGGTCTCGACCGCCGATGCCGGCCCCGCCGAGCTCACCACGTCGGTCAGGGCCTTCGTGATCCGGGCGGGATCGAAGACGAGCCCGACGATCGACACCAGCGCGATGAGCGCCGGGAAGATCGAGAGCACGCCGTAGTAGGTGAGCGCCGCGGCACGATCGGTGAGCTCGTCCTCCTTGAACTCGGCGAACGTCCGCTTGAGCGTCTGCCCGAGCGAACCCTTGCGCGCGTGCGCGGGACCTTCAGGGGCGCGGCCGGAACGCTTCTCCCGGCTGTCCCTTTCAAACCGCGCGGTCATGCGCGGCCCTTCTCGTTGGCGCTCATAGCGGTCTCCTCCCTGGGGTCGAACGAGGCGCTACCCCAGGGTGGCTCGGCGCCAATCCGGCGGACCCCGTGGTGGGACACATTGCGGAGAGAAGTCGTGCAATGTGTCCCACTGGCGGGACAACGTGGCGCCGGCGCGCGCAGAGGCCGGAGCTGCCTACCAGTATCAGACGATCAGTGGCGGCGACGCATCGTGCCGGCGAGCGCCTTGAGGGCGGAGAGGTAGATCTCCGAGAAGGTCGGGAACGGCTGGATGGTGTCCAGCAGCACGTCGAGTGGCACGCGGGCGCGGATGGCCAGCGTGGCCTGCTGGAGCCACTCACCGGCCTCGGGCCCGAGCGCGTAGGCGCCGGTCAGCCGCTCGCCGTCGCTGAGCACCGTCAGGAACCCGTTGGACTCGGCGTACGCGCGCGTGTAGGTGGCGGTCTTGGCGACCTCCGGCACCAGGGCGGTGGCGCTGAACGGCGCCTCGGTCGCGCCGGCCGCGGCTGCCTGCGGGTCCGTGTAGGTGACACGCGGGACGGCGTCGTAGTTGGCCTCGCGCGGCTCGCCGAGGATGTTGGCCGCCACGACTCGGCCCTGGTACTTGCCGACGTGGGTGAGCGGCCAGATGCCGGTCACGTCGCCGATCGCCCACAGGCGCTCGCCGGCGCGGAGCCGGCCGTCGACGGGGACGCCGTGGGGGTCGGGCTCGATGCCGACCGTGTCGAGCCCGATCCCGTCCACGCGCGGGCGCCGGCCCGTGGCCACGAGCAGTCGGTCGCCGCGCACCACGTGCCCGTCGTCGAGCTCGAGGACGAAGTCGTCGCCCTCGCGCCGTGCCGCGGTCGCGTGCACGCCGAGGAGCAGCTTGATGCCGTCACGGCGCAGGACCTCGCCGAGCGCGTCGCCCAGCGGCGCGGGCTCGCGCGCGAGCACGTGAGCGGAGCCCTCGATCAGCGCGACATCGCCGCCGAGGCGCCGGACGGCCTGCGCCATCTCGGTGCCGACCGGCCCGCCGCCGAGCACGAGCAACCGGCGCGGGACGGCCTTCATGCCCGTCGCCTCGCGGTTGGTCCAGATCCCGTCGAGCTCGCGCAGTCCGGGGATCGGCGGGATGAACGGCTCGGAGCCGTTCGCGAGCACGACGTGCTCGGCGGTATGGCGCGCGCCGTCGACCTCGACCGCGCCGGTCCCGGCCAGCCTGCCGGTGCCGCGCAGCAGGTCGATGCCGTTGTCCGCCAGCCAGCGCTCCTGGCCTGCGTCCGAGTAGTCCGAGACCATGAAGTCCCGCCAGGCCAGCACCGCCTCGACGTCGACCTCGGCCGTGGCCGCCGCCTCGCGCGCCTCGTGCACCGCCTCGCCCGGCCGCAGCAGCGTCTTGGACGGAATGCACGCGAAGTAGGAGCACTCGCCGCCGACCAGCTCGCGCTCGACGACCGCGACCCGCAGCCCGCCCTCGGCGAGCGCGCCGGCGCAGTGCTCTCCGGGCGAGCCGCCGCCCAGCACGATGACGTCGTAGTCGTAGCTCACTCATGGCCAGCGTAAACCAGACCAGGGGTTTACACGGGCGCGACGCGGCTCGAAAC
The DNA here is from genome assembly GCA_963835525.1 of uncultured Solirubrobacteraceae bacterium. Taxonomy (GTDB): domain Bacteria; phylum Actinomycetota; class Thermoleophilia; order Solirubrobacterales; family Solirubrobacteraceae; genus DASSUW01. The sequence continues at coordinate 37,927 of CAWIFM010000001.1, read as the reverse complement.
GCGAGACCGTGCTGTCCACACCCCAACCCCCACGGAGGACACCATGAACACCACCGAACTCACCACCGCCACCGCCACCCAGGTCCCCGAGACGCGTCCGATCGACATGAAGCTCGAGGTCGTGATCCTTCCGGTCTCCGACGCCGAGCGCACCAAGCAGTTCTTCGCGTCGCTGGGATGGCGCGAGGACGCGGACTTCGTCTTCACCGAGGACTTCCGGGTCCTGCAGTTCACGCCTCGCGGCTCCGAGGCGTCGCTCATCTTCGGCACCGGCGTCACGAGCGCCGTCCCCGGGTCGGTCGGAAGCCTGCTGCTCGCCGTCGACGACATCGAGGCGGCGCGCGCCGAGCTGATCGAGCGCGGCGTCGACGTGTCCGAGGTCTTCCACGGCGTGGCGTTCAGCGCGGACGGCGCGCGTCGCGTGCCCGGCCCGGACCCCGAGCACAAGTCCTACAGCTCGTACGCGTCGTTCAGCGATCCCGACGGGAACGAGTTCCTGCTGCAGGAGGTCACCTCCCGTCTGCCGGGCCGGGTGGACGAGACGCCCGTCGCCACGCTGGGCGAGCTCCTGCTCGAGACGGCGCAGCACCACGACCGCTTCGAGAAGGCCGCGCCGGCCGCACGACTGGTGGGACTGGTACGCGCCGTACCTGAGCGCCCGCCAGCACGGCAGCACGTCGGAGCAGGCGACCGCCGCCGCCGACCTGTACATGCAGGAGGCGCACGGCGTGGTGGTGGCCTAAGCCGGAACCAGGCCGCCGTCGGGCAGCGCCGTGCGGAGCTGCCTGCGGGAGCTGATCCCGAGCTTTCCGAAGACCTTGCGCAGATGCCACTCGACGGTGCGCGGGCTGAGGAACAGCTGCGCGCCGATCTCCGGGTTCGTGAACCCGCCGGCCGCCAGTCGCCCGATCTGGGCCTCCTGCGGTGTCAGATCGTCCAGCGTCTCGACGGTCCGCTTGCGCACCGTCTCCCCGGTCGCCATCAGCTCCCGGCGGGCGCGCTCCGCGAAGGCCTCCATGCCGACGTCCGTGAGCATCTCGTGCGAAGCGCGAAGCTGCTCGCGGGCGTCGACGCGGCGGTTCTCGCGCCGCAGCCACTCGCCGTACACGAGCAGCGTGCGGGCGAGCGCCACGCGGATGCGCGTGCGGCCGAGCCGCTCGATCCCCTCGCGGTAGAGCGGCTCGGCGGCCTCGCGCGTCGGCGACCAGCGCGCGCGAGCGGGCGAGGAAGCCCAGCGACCAGTCGGTGCCGTTGGCCTCGGCGATCTCGGTCAGCCGGGCGAGCGGGCCGGCGGCACGCTCGGGCTTGCCGCTGCGGACGGCGGCCTCGATCAGATCGGCGAGCACCCACATCGGGACGCCGAGCCCGCGCGCGCCCTCGGCGGCGCGCTCCGCGGCGGCGAGCGCGTCGTCGTAGCGGCCGAGGCCGTTGTAGCGAACGGCATTGCCCCAGTCGGTGTGCGCGAACCAGAGGCCTTCGCCGCGGCTCATCGCGTCCTGCCGGCCTGCCTCCATCAAGGTCAGGGCTTCAGCCTCCTGTCCGCGCCAGTTGGCCAGCGCGATCGGGCCGCGCAGGCTGATCCGGCTGCCGGTCGCCTCCACGACGGCGGCCGCCTCGGCCGCCAGCGACGTCGCCACCGCGAACCGGCCGCCGAAGAGGTCGACGTGGATGCGGTCGTCCAGGGCTACCGGGAGCAGCGCGAGCGCGCCGGCCCGCCGCGCGAGCTCGAGCTGGCGCGCGGTGAGCTCGTCCCACGCGACGTCGTCGCCGAGGGCCCGGGCGATGTGGCAGGCCAGCCAGAGCCAGCACAGCTCCTCCTCCTCGGAGAGTTGCGCTTCCCGGAACGTGCGCAGGGCCTGCTTCAGCGCCGGCGTCCCGGCGGTGTAGCCCCGGCAGGTGAGGAGGGCGAGCCCGTCCAGCAGCAGATAGCCGGCGCGCGGCGAATCGGTCGGCAACCTCCCCCAGTCGGCGGCGAGGACGGCGACGGCGACCTCGCGCGTGTCGCCGCCGACGGCCAGGCGGTCGGCGACGAGCGCCGCGGCGAACGCCTCGAGGTACGTGGTGTGTGCGAGGAACATGTCCAGCGGCTCCAGCCGCTTGGCCGCCGCGAGCAGCAGCGGGGGAGCGTCGCGGCCCCGTGTGCTGGCGAACGTGATCTGCGCATGCAGGAGCTGCGCTCGCGCCTGCTCGAGCTCGTCCAGCGGCCCCGCCTCCGCCGTCGCCAGCAGGCGCAGAGCCGCGTCTGGCGCGCCGGCCTGGTGCTTGCCCTGCGCCGCGGCCAGGGCACGCTGCGCCCTGCGCTTCGGCTCGGGCGTCAGCTCGGCGGCGCGCTCATGGAAAGCGGCCCCTGCCGCCAGGCCGCCGCGCGCCCGGGCCCGGCCCGCCGAGCGCTCGAGCTCGGCCGCGACGTCTTCGTCGAGCCCCGCCGTCGCCTGCGCGCGGTGCCACGCGCGGCGATCGGGATCGGCCCAGGCGTCGGTGGCCTCGGCGAGGGCATCGTGGACGCGCCGGCGGTCCTCCGGCACGGCTGCCCCGTACACGGCGGACCGCACCAGCGGATGGCGGAACCGCACCTGGGCGCCGAGCTCGATCAGGCCCGCCGCCGTCGCCGGGTCGGCGGCGCCGCCCTCGATCCCCAGCGCGGCGGCCGCCTTCCACACGAGGACCGGATCGCCCACCGGCTCGGCCGCCGCGACCAGGAGCAGGAGCCGGGTCGCCGGCGGCAGCTCCGCCAGCTGCTCCTGGAAGCGCTCCTCGATGCGACCGGGCAGCGCCGGCCCGCCGTTCAGCCCGAACCCGCCCGCGAGCTCGGCGGGCGTCCGGCCCCGCGGCAGCTCCAGCAGCGCCAGCGGGTTGCCGCGCGTCTCGGCCACGATCCGATCGCGCACCCGCTCGTCGAGCGGGCCCGCCACCACGGCCTCCAGCAGCGCCTGCGCATCTCGGTCAGCCAGCCCACCGACCACGAGCTCCGCCAGACCCTCGAGATGCCGCTCGCCCGCCGGCTCGCGCACCGCGAACACCAGCCCGACCGACTCAGCGACCAGACGGCGCGCCACGAACGCCAGCACCTGCGCCGACGCGCCGTCGAGCCAATGCGCATCGTCGACGACGCAGACGACCGGCCGGTCCTCCGCTGCGTCGGACAACAGGCTCAGGACCGACAAGCCGACGAGGAAGCGATCCGGTGCGTCGCCCTCGCGCAGACCGAGCGCGGTGCCGAGCGCCTCGCGCTGCGGGCCGGGCAGGCGGTCCAGGCGATCGACGAACGGCGCGCAGAGCTGATGCAACCCCGCGAACGCGAGCTCCATCTCGGACTCGACGCCCGCCGCCCGGGCAAAGCCGCACCCCGAAGCGCGCCGCACCAGATACTCCAGCAGGGCGCTCTTGCCCACGCCGGCCTCGCCGCGCAGCACCAGCGCGCGGCTCAGACCCTCGCGCACACTCGCAACGAGCTGATCCAGCGCCGCACACTCGCTGCGCCGACCGAGCAACTGCGGCTCATGAGTCGACATGGCCACCCGCCGAGGCTACGTCCGGCGCGGCCGGTTGGCAACCAGGGAGAAACCCGGGCGCGACCGCGGGACGGCGGTGGGACCGTGGAACACGATCCTCGAGGCCGATCAGCGGTCGCCCAGCAGGCGAGCCAATGCCAGTTCCCCGTCGCGGGTCTGCAGACCGCGTTCGAAGGCCGCCTGGATCCGGCTCTGCGCCTCGGGGTCGCGCACGCCGTTGCCGAAGAGATCCGAGTCGCGGCGGAACTGCTCGGCCGGCGCGAGCGCGATCGCGTTGACCCGGTCCTTGACCACGGCATGGCCCGCGACTGGGAATCCGCCGATCCGCTGCGCGAGCGACGCGACGAAGTCGCCGAGTTCGACGGCGGGCAGCGCCCTATTGATCCAGCCGTAGCGTTCGGCCAGATCGGCGTCGTAGTCCTCCGCGCTCAACATGACCTCGAGCGCCCGGCCGCGACCCATCAGACGCACGAGATGCTGGGCAGCGCCCCCGCCGGGGAGCAGGCCGAACGCCTGCTCGAACTGACCGAAGATCGCCGACTCACGCGCCGCGAAGCGCATGTCGCACGCCAGCACGAACTCACTGCCGGCGCCGCGCACGCGACCCTCGATCTGCGCGATGGTCACGAGGCGACTCGCGCTGAGATGGTGAAACAGGAGCGCGATCGACGCCTCGCCGGTCAGCTTCGCCGCCTCCGCCCGGTACTCCTCGATCCGCGTCAAGTCGACATGGGAGATGAAGTAGTCCGGATCGGCGCTCGTGAACACGAGCACGTGGACCGCGTCGTCGGCCTCGGCCCGCTGGATGAGCGAGACCAGATCGCGGACCAGGTCGGGGCCGAGGAGGTTCATGGGCGGGGCCGCGATCTCCACGATCAGCACCGGTCCGTCAGCGCGCACAGTGAGTGTCTCGAACACCGTCATCCTCCTTGGAGAGCCGGGCGGCGCACGGTCGCGCCCCTGAGTCGATCGCCCTGGCCGATGAGCACGACACCCGCGATCACGACGAGGCCGCCCAGCAGCTCGCCGACGCGGGGCATCTCGCCCAGCCAGACGAACGCGATCACCACGGCGACGCCCGACACGAGATAGAGCAGCGACGCGGAGGTTGCCATGGGCAGGTTCGCGCCCGCGTAGCCCCAGAGCACGAAGCCGAGCGCCGAGGGCACCAGCGCGAGCTGGAGCGCCGAGGTCCAGGCCGACGCGGGGCGGTGACCAATTCGTGCCAGCCCCCAGGGCAGGAGCGGGAGCGTCATGAGTGCACCGGCGACCATGGCATAGGTGGCGACCTCGAGGGCCGACCTCGTACGCAGCAGCGGCTTCGTCAGCGGACGAGCGCATGCGCCCGGGCTGCAGACCAGGGCATTTCACGGGCGCGACGCGGAGCCGAGGGGCGCAGGATGGAGTTGCACACACAACCACATCTCAAGGAGATCGTCATGACCACCACCACACCCGATACCTTCACCAGCCCGGCGACGGATGCCGGCACCGGCCTTCGCGAGGGCTACGCTGACGTCGGCGAGGTGGAATTGCACTACGTCGAGGCCGGCGACGGGCCGCTGGTCGTCCTGCTGCACGGCTTCCCGGAGTTCTGGTACGGCTGGCGGCGGCAGATCTCACCGCTCGTGAAGGCGGGCTTTCGCGTCGTCGCGCCCGACCTGCGCGGCTACAACCTGTCGTCGAAGCCGGACGGCTTCACCGACTACACCGCCGACAAGCTCGCCGCCGACATTCGCGGCCTCATCCGCGAGCTCGGTGAGGAATCCGCGATGGTGGTCGGTCACGACTGGGGCGGCTCCGTCGCGTGGACCCTGGCGATGAACCACCCCGAGGTCGTCGACCGCCTCGCCATCCTGAACGCCGCCCATCCGCGCAAGCTGAACGAAGGACTGCGCAACCCGCGTCAGCTCCTGCGGTCCTGGTACTTCTTCTACTTCCAGTTTCCCAGGCTGCCCGAGCGCCGCGCGCGCCGTAGGGACTGGCGCTTCTTCAAGCGATTCCTACGCGACGCCCGCCCGCCGTACACGACGGAGCAGATCGGTCGCTACGACGATGCGTGGTCCCAGCCAGGAGCAGCGAAGGCGATGATCGACTACTACCGCGCCGCGGTGCGACTGGGGTCGAAGCAGGAGATTCGCCCCGTCACGGCGCCCACCCTGGTCATCTGGGGGCAGGGCGATCGCTACCTCGGCCCCAAGCTCGCCGAGCCGCACCACGAGGACGTGCCCAACCTCGACCGGGTCGAGCGCCTCCCCAACGCGTCCCACTGGGTCCACCACGACGAGGCCGAGCGCGTGAACGAACTGCTCGTCGACTTCCTCGCCTCCGCCCGCGTGAGCGAGAACGACCGTATGTCGATCGCGTAACCGCCCGGCGCATCAGGAGACGGAAAAGGCCTGCATCTGCGGGCCTTTTCCGCTGAGTTCAACCGGGCGTCGGCCTAGCGCATGTTGCGCATGCGCCTCACGAGCATCTCTGGCGTACCGTCGGCGCGAGGCTTCGCCGAGACGGCAGGGAAGCGTTCGAGTATCTCCTCGGGCTCATCGCTCAGGCTAAGGAGGTCGGCAAATCCGAGGCGCGTCGCCTGCCGCTGCAGCGTCGGATAGAGGCCCGTCTCCGCGCGATAATGCTGGGTGTCGAGGAATGCCATGGGACTGCGCCCGAACGTGCGGTTGGCGTTCTGGGCGGCGTCTTGGAAGATCTCCTGCATGGTGCCCGCGCCCCCGGGCGCGAACACGATGCCGGCAGTGGCGACGGCGAGCATTCCGTCTTCGCGGATGCTGTTCGAGAAGTACTTCGCGATGTGTGAGGCGAACTGGCTGATCGGTTCACCTGCCGTCACCCACGACGGGATCGCCAGGCTGTCGCCGCCCGGGGCGAAGCGGTCGCGGATGTTGTCTGCGACGCCCATGTAGCGGGCTGCGTCCGTGGTCCACGGTGAGGCGGCGGCGAGCGCGTCCACGGCGTCATCGCGATCTGCGTCCGAGCGATCGGCGAGGTAGGCGCCCAGGTTCGCGGCTTCCATGATCCCGAGGCCGCCGCCTCCGACGACCAGGTATCCACGCTGAGCGAGCGCGGCCGTCATGTGGACGACGCGGCGATAGTTGGGATCAGCCGCGAGGGTGCTCGACCCACCCATGATCCCGACCACCGGCCGCCCGGCGCGCATCAGAAAGTCCGCAAGGGCGACATCGATGAAGTGGTCGTGCGTGCGTTGCGCCAGTCCTTCATCCATGTCGGGAGCGCGCCCACCATGCGCCTTGACGTAGGCATAGATCCGGCCATCCAGCGTGACCGAATGATCCGCGCCGGGATACCAGCCCTCCATCAGATCGTCGCGCGTGTACAAGCGCTCCGGGCGCACGTCATAGGGACGCTCGGTGCGGGCGATCACAGGGCGAACACCATCAGGACGCGACTCCGGGAGCAAATTGTCTTCGGCGCCGGGGCCAGGTCACCCCGGCCAGGGACCGCAGACCAGGGGCTTTGCCGGGCGCGATGGGCGGGCGATCGGAGCAACGTTGACGGCACGCCATGCCAAGCCTGAAGGAGACCCTCATGCACTCGTCTTCGATCCAGCTCCTGCCCACCGCCGCCGGCTTCACGGCGTTCGACCAGATCCAGCTGTTCGAGCCGCCGTCGCGCGACCGCGATAGGGAGCTCGCGGCGCGACTGGCCACGGCTTCCGGCCTCGTGCGGCCCGGCGCCGCCCACTGGGATGGCGACCGCACGCCGATCCACCCGCTTTCGATGGAGAGCGCCTACGCCGATCCGGAGCTGCTACGGGATCTCGGAGCCCGCGGCGCACGCTTCGCGCAGGACCTCGATGTCGACGTCGTCGTTGGAGCCGAGACCGCGGGAGTGCCGCTCGCGGCGGCGATCTCGCTGGCGTCAGGGCTGCCGTTCGCCTTCGTCCGCAAGCCGGGCTACCGCGGTCACGAGATCGACGAGCCGCAGACCCGCGGCGCGGACCTCGAGGGCCGGCGGGTGCTGCTGGTGGACGACGCGGTCTCGAGCGGCACGGCGGTCGAGCGCTTCACCGCCGCCCTGGCCGGTGCCGGCGCCGAAGTGGTCGGCGTGTTCGTCCTCGTCGACATGCGCGACGTCGCGACCAGTGTCACGAGTACGGCCGCCGCGCTACCCACCGAGTCGGTGAGCACCTACCTCGAGGTCCTCAGCCTCGCTACGGCCAAGGGTCTCCTCGACCCCGCCGTCCACGAGCTGAGCGTCGACGCGCTCGTGAACCACTGGACCGACGACGACCCGCGCTGGAAGCTTCTCCCGGCGGCGGCATGACCAGCCGGTAGCGGTCATGGCTCGACCAAATCTGTCCGCCGGGCGCGATCGCGGCAATCCGAATTGCCGATTGGCCGGATGGCTTCGCCGATCGACGGGGTCGTCGGCGGTGTCTGGCTAGCCCGACACCAGGACGCCGGTCAGCGGGGCCGCGACGACCGGCGGCCGGCGGGAGTATCTCTGCCATGAGCGTCACCCTCACCCCCCGCCCCCCGGCCCCCGTCGTCCACGAGTTCTCCCTCCCGACCGTGCGCGAGATCCCCCCGGTGCTGCGTCCGGGCACCTTCGACTCGACCTGGTGACTTAACCGCGGGCCGCAGGCCCGCGGGCAGTCGAGCCCTCGACGACGATCCCAGCTCCCTCAACGCCCGCGCGGCCCGGCCGCGCGGGCGCGTCGTCGTCAAGCGCCGTTTCCGAGCGGGATCGCGGCGTCGACCAGCGTCCCGCCATCAGCCGGGCTCTCGACCCGCAGGCGGCCGTCGAGCACGGCGAGCCGGTCGCGCAGCCCGACGATGCCGCTTCCGTCGAGCCGGGCGCCGCCGACGCCGTCGTCGCGGACGTGGAGGACGAGCGTGTCCTCCTCGACGTGCGCTTCGACGGCGGCACGCGCGGCCTGCGCGTGCTTGGCGACGTTGGTGAGCGCCTCGGCCACGACGAAGTACGCGGTCGCCTCGACGGCCGCCGGGAGCCGCCCGACGACGACGTCGTTGTCGACCGGGACGGGCATGCGCGAGGCGAGCGATTCCACGCCCGCGTGCAGCCCGCCGTGCGTCAGTGCCGACGGCAGGATGCCGTGGGCGAGCTCGCGCAGCTCGGCATTGGTGTTCGAGGCGCTCTCGAGCGCCGCGGTGACGTGGCCGAGCGCCGCGTCGTCGCCGCGCTCGAGCGCCTGGCGGGCCATCTTGAGCGTGATCACGGTGTGGACGATGCGCTGCTGCGCGCCGTCATGCAGGTCGCGCACCACACGGCGGCGCTCCTGGTCGGCGGCGGCCACGATCCGCGCCCGCGACCCGGCGAGCTCCGAGCGCGCCTCGAGGTTCGAGATCGAGGTCGCCACCAGCTCTGTGAACTCGCCGATCCGCAGCTCGATCCCCGGCGGCAGCGGCTCGGCGCCGCGCGTGGCCACGATGGTGACCCCCCAGAGCCCTCCGTCGACGACGATCGGGCAGCCGACCGCGGAGCGGATGCCCACGTCGCGCGCCGCGGCGGCGGCGGCGCCGGTGGCCGTCGCGTAGTCGTCGACGCGGGCGGGCCGGCCGGTTCGATGAACCTCCGCGCTGACGTTGCTGCCCTCGACGGGAAGGCCCGTCAGGGCCGGGGGCGCGAAGCCGGGCCCCGTCAACACCGCGACGAGCGTGACCGTCCCGTCGGGCTCGTAGCGCTCGATCAGCACGTCGTCCACACCCAGGAGGCGAGCGACCTCCTCGGCGACCGCCGCGAAGACCTCGGCCGGCGGCGACTCGCGGGCGACGAGCGTCGCCACGCGCCGCAGCGCGGCCTGCTCGTTCGCGAGCCGTCTCACCTCGGCCCGCGCCTCGGCGTTGGACAGCGCGGTGGCGACGAGCTCGCTGAACGCGGTGAGCCGCGACTCGGTGTCTGGCGGCATCGGTCCCTCGGCTCTCGACGACGCGGTGACGAGACCCCAGAGGCGTCCGTCGACCTCGATCGGGCAGCCCACCGACGCGCGGATGCCCAGCCCTCGGATCACGTCCGCGATCGGGCCGACGGCGTCGTCGTAGCCGTCCATCCTCGCGGGCCGCCCCGTCTGCGCGACCAGCGACGAGACGCTCTGCCCGTCCGTGCTCAGCCGCATGCCGAGCGGGATGTGGTCCCCCGTCCGGCTCCAGGCCCCGATCGCGACCGACGTGCCGTCGGGCTCCAGCCGGCCGAGGTGCGAGGTGTCGGCTCCCACGAGCTCGCCGACCTCGTGGGCGACCGCCTCGAACACCTCCGAGGCAGGGACGCCGCGGGCCACCAGCGTCGCCACGCGCCGGAGCGCGGCCTGCTCGTCAGCCAGCCGGGCGGCCTCGCGCCCGGACGCCTCTGCGCGCCGGGCAGCGGATGCCGCGAGCTCGCCGACCAGGACCGCGACCCCGAGGTACACGGCGAGGTTCGCCAGGTTCCCGGAGCTCGGGAACTCCTCAGGGTGGGTCGGAGGGAACTGGTACCAGTCGTAGCCGAGCAGGGCGGCCATCGCCGCCGGCACCGCGTACGCGACGCCCCACCGCCGGGCGATGGCGATGACGGCGGCGACGCACGCGGCGCCGAAGAAGGCGGCGAAGAGACCCGACTCGAACACCGCGAGCGCGACCGCGACGAGCGCGAAGGACGCGACGCCGGCGGCGAACGCCAGCACGACCTCGGCGCCCCGAAGGACACGCCGCGCGCGCGGTGCTGCGGTCACCTGCGCGAATCTAGACGATCAAGACACCCCGCGACGCGCGACGGCGATCAGCCGGCCGCCCGACGCCATCAGCACCAGCGCACCGGAAGCGAGCCCGAGCAGTGCGATGCCGGGACCCTGCTCCGCCATCCCGCCCGCGCCCGCCGCGACGCCGCCCTGCGGCACGCCGGCCTGGGAGCTGCCGGCCTCGGCGCCGCTCGACTGGACGGGAGCGACCTGCGTGACCTCGTCGTCGTCGTAGTCGTCGTCGTCCTCGCCGGCGAGCGCCGGGGCGGCGCCGACGGCGAGTGCCGCGGCGGTGGCGGCGATGACGGACATGATGCGGTTCTGCTGGAGAATCATGGGAGCTCCCCTTCTGGTCTATTGAGCGCCCGGCCGGTCGGCCGGCGCATCTACCAGGGTCAGGGAGCCACGACTCCGCGGCAACAACGTCCGCCGATCGCGCGAGCGCGGATCGCGATCAGCGACGGGAGCCGCGCACGTAGGTGAGCACCGCCAGGACGCGGCGGTGCTCGTTCGTCGCGGGCGCGAGGCCGAGCTTGGTGAAGATCCGCCCCACGTGCTTCTCGACGGCGGCCTCGGTGACGACGAGCTCCTCGGCGATTCCGGCGTTCGACTTGCCCTCGGCCATCGCCGCGAGCACCTCGCGCTCGCGCGGCGTGAGCTCGTCGAGCGGCCCGTCGGCGCGGCGGCGGCCGAGCATCCGGCCGACGATCTCGGGATCGAGCGCGCTGCCGCCGGCGGCCACGCGCTGGACGGCGTCGACGAAGCTCGAGACGTCGCCGACGCGCTCCTTGAGCAGGTAGCCGACCCCTTCGGCGCGGTCGCCGATCAGGTCGAGCGCGTAGCCCTCCTCGTAGTGCTGCCGAGAGCACGAGGATGCCCATGTCCGGCAGCTTGCTGCGCAGCTCCATCGCCGCCTGCAGGCCGTCGTCCTCGTGGCGCGGCGGCATCTGGACGTCGACCACCGCGACGTCGGGCCGGTGGGCGAGCGTCCGGCGCAGGAAGTCGTCCGCGTCGCCGGTCTGCGCGACGACGTCGAAGCCGGCCTCGGTCAGCAGCCGCGCCATGCCCTCGCGCAGGAGGACATCGTCCTCGCCGATCACGATGCGCAGGGCCTCAGCCACGGCTCAACGGTATCCGACTCCCTAGTCGCCGGTGAGCATCGGCGCCAGCGTCCCGTCCAGCAGCTCCTCCTTGGGCAGGAAGCCGATGGCGCCGAAGCTCCGGACAGCCTCGGTGCTCGTGGCGTCCGGATCCGACGAGGTGACGACGACGCGCGGCCGCCACGGCAGCGACGACGAGATGCGCGGCGAGCTCGATCCCGTTTCCGTCGGGCAGCTCGACGTCGACGAGCGCGGAGTCGGGCCGCAGCTCGGCCGCGGCCGCGACGCCCGCCGCGGAGGTCGCGGCCTCGCCGACCACCTGCAGGCCCATGGCGCGCGAGCACCTGCGACCGCGAGGCGGCGGAACTCGGCGTCGTCGTCGATCGACCAGCACGGTCGGGGACACGCCCTGATCCTGTCAGCCGGACGGTCGCGCGAGTGTCCGGACAACCCGACAGTCTTGTGCGGGCCAGGCCGTCTAGGCCGGGCGTCGCCGCTGCCGCAGAGTTGTCGCCATGCCGACGACGAAGGAGCGCACCTAAGTGGAGCTGCGACACCTCAGGTACTTCGTGGCGGTCGCCGAGGAGCTGCACTTCCGCCGTGCCGCCGAGCGCCTGTACGTGGCGCAGCCGGCCGTCAGCGAGCAGATCCGCAAGCTCGAGGTCGAGCTGGGCGTGCGGCTGTTCGACCGCACGCAGCGCAGCGTGGCCCTCACCCAGGCCGGCTCCGCGCTGCTCGTCGAGGCCCGCCACGTCCTCCATCAGGCCGAGGTCGCCCAGCTCGCCGCCCGCAACGCGCACGACGCGGCGGGCAGCAAGCTCCGCATCGGCTACGTGCCCGACGCGCTCCCCGCCAGCGTCCCGCGCGCCCTTCAGGAGCTCGCCTCCTCGGGGCCCCGGGTCGAGGTGTCGCTCGAGTCCGGCCCCACGAACCAGCTCATCCAGTCGGTCCGCGACCAGCGGCTCGATGCCGTGATCGTCGGCCTTCCCGCTCCGGCCAAGGGGTTGCACGCGACCTCGCTGGGCGCCCAGTCGCTGGTCGCCGCGGTTCCGGCCGGCAGCTCGAAGGCGGCCGAGCCCGAGCTCACGCTCGCGCGACTCGATCCCGAGCGGCTCGTGATGCTGCCCCGGGACGCCAACCCGGCTCTGCACGATGCCGTGGTTTCGCTGTGCCGCGACGCCGGGCTGTCGCCGACCTTCGTCGAGGCGTCCGAGCCGCGGGTCGAGGCCGTCCTGCTGGCCGTCGCGGCCGGCGCCGGCGCCGCGCTGCTGCCCGCCTCGGTGGCGCAGCGGTACGCGATTCCCGGCGTGCGGCTGGTCGAGCTTGCCGACGCCGAGCCCGCGTTCGAGGCGGCCGTGCTGACCCGGCCGGACCACGACAGCCTGGCGATCCAGCGCTTCCTGCACGCGGTCTCGCACCTGGCGAAGCGCCGGACGCTCGCGCCGGTGCGGCTCCAGCTCGCCGCATGAAGCGCGCGCTGCTGCGCCTGCTGCCGGCCGTCGTCGCGACGGCCGCCATCGTCCCGGCGGCGATCGCCGTCGACGGATCTGCGCCCGAAGGACAGCCGCTGCTGCCCGATCTCGACCAGGAGACGCCGTCGGGCCTCGTGCTCACGAAGGCCCGCAGCGGCTGGCGCCTCGGCTTCAACTCCGCCGTGCGCAACATCGGCGCCGGCCCGCTGATCATCGACGGCGAGCGGCAGACGGCGGGCGTGCGGACGATGTCCGCGGATCAGGTCGTCGTCCAGGTGGACAGCCCGCGCGCGGTCGTCCCGGACGTCGGCCGGCTGCGCTACGTGCGGTCGCCCGACCATCGGCACTGGCACCTGCTCGGCTTCGACCGCTACGAGCTCCGGCGCGCGGACAGCGGCGAGACCGTGGTGGCCGACCGCAAGAGCGGCTTCTGCCTCGGTGACCGCTACCCCGTACGCACGCGCGTCGTGCCCGCCAAGCCGGCGGAGCCGGTCTACCGCAGCCGCTGCGGCCTGGACCGGTCGAGCCTGCTCAGCATCCACGAGGGCATCTCGCCCGGGTACGGCGACAACTACACGGCGAACCTCGAGGGTCAGTACCTGCCGCTCAGCGGGCTGCGCCCCGGCCGCTACGTGCTCGTGCATCGCGTGAACGGCGACCGCCGCATCCTCGAGTCGGCCTACGACAACAACGCGTCGTCGCTGCTGCTCAGCCTGCGCCTCCGCGGCGGCCAGCCGCGCATGCGCGTCCTCGCCGTCTGCCCCGACACCGAGCACTGCTCGGCTGAGTCCTGAGTCAGCACGCGACTAGTTGTAAGTCGAACTGCGGCTGGGTGAGGAGGTGGCGGGGCGGGTGATGCACTTGCGCCCGCAAAGCGAGGCAAGCTGCACCCGCCTAGCTCGGCCGCGCGCAGTGATGCAGAAATGCACCGGCTGCGCGGTGCGCAACGTCAACCGCGCACGCCCTCGGCCGGTCGTGTTGACGTTAGGTGCCCTCTACGGTGCGCAACGTCAACCGCGACACCGCGGATGCCGCGCGGTTGACGAAATGCACCGCCGACCGACCTCGCCGCCGCCGCACCCAGCCGGGGTTGACGTTCGTCGGCGCCACCCATCCAGGACGAGTCCTGCCTAAGGGTCGTATAGCGACCCCTATCCAGGCTCTGACGCCGAGATCAGGCCGCGCGGCCGGCACCCCGGCCTCCCACCCAGCTGCGGCCGCACTAGCCGGCCTCGGCCGGCTCGCGCGGCGGGTGCAGCACGAGCACCGGCACCGGGCTGTGGTGGAGCACGGCGCTGGACACCGACCCGAGCAGGGCGCCGCTGATGCGTCCGCGGCCACGGGCGCCCATGCAGATGAGGTCGACCGGCTGCGCGCTGACCAGCGCGAGGATCTCCTCGGCCGGATCGCCATGGCGTAGGACCGTGGTCACCGAGAGCTCGCGTGGGAGCGTCGCGGTCGTCCGCCGTAGGTGCTGCTCCGCCCGGCTCTCCATCTCCTCGGCGACCCGCTGCGGCGACACGCCCGCGGCGACCAGCGTGCGCGGCGGATCGGGCACCACCGTCAGCAAGGTCAGCTGCGACCGCTGGTCGACGGCGTAGGGAACGACGTGTCGCAGCGCGAACGTCGCCGCCGGCGACTCATCGAGGCCGACGAGGATGCGCGGATAGCGGGGCCACTCAAACTCCGCCACGCAGCGCAGGGTACTGCCCCGGTGGCGCCCGCCTCGCCCTCTGCGAGCCGGGCGCCCGGACGGTCAGCGTGCGTAGACGATCGTGTTGTCCACGTAGTGGCCGGTGGAGCTGTCGAAGGCGCCACCGCAGGTGATGAGGCGCAGCGTCGGACCATCGGTGCGGCCGTAGACGCGCGCGGTCGGGAACTCGTCCTTCGGGAAGCGCTCGCTGCCCTGGACGGTGAAGCGGGCGCGGCTGCCGTCGCGACGGACGACCACGACCTTGTCGCCCTTGCGAAGCTCGTTGAGCCGGTAGAACACGGCGGGGCCGCTGTGCGAGTCGACGTGGCCGACGATGACGGCCGGGCCGGTCTCGCCGGGCCGCGAGCCGCCCGACCACCAGCCGGTGTCGCCGTAGTCCGTGGGGACCTCGAGCGAGCGGTCGGGGTTCAGGCCGAGCCGGATGATCGGGGCCCGCACGCCGATCGAGGGGATCTCGACGCGGACGGGGGTCGCGACGCGCTCGCGGCGGGCCGGGCGCGGCGCGGGCGCGACAGCCACGTCGCTCCTCGGCTCGTCGCTCTTCGGCGCGCCGATCGCCGCCGCGTCGAGCCGCGGTCCGCGGTCGTCGTGCGAGACGGCGCCGACGACGCCGACGAGCAGTGCGAGGCCCGCGACGACCGTCGCGATGCCGAGCACCAAGAGCCTTCTTCGATGCATCAGAACGTCTCCTCAGGGATTCGTGGTCATGGTCAGTCGAGGGTGCGCCAGCCGTCCCCCGTCGGCAACAGGAACTGGTGATCGAGCGATAAGCGCACGCGCTTGAGGCTGCGCTGCCGCGCCGGAGAATCGACTCCAATGTCGATTGCACGAATCTCCCCCAGCGCCCTCATCGGAGCGCTGCTTCTCGTCTTCGTGCTGCTGTTCGCCGGAGCGGGCACAGCACTGGCGGGTGGTGACGAAGGACAAACCCCTGCGAGCGCCGGACCCCCGTGGGCCGACCGCGAGGTCGGCGAGGGCGAAGACGTTCCGTACAAGCGCACGGACGCCCGGAGCTGTCGCCTCGGCTCGACGCGCAGCGCCGGCCCAGGGTCGGTACTCGGCGTCTGGGTGGTCGGCACGCCGTGTCGCACCGGCACGCGCTTCGTCCGCCGTTACCAGCGCTGCCTGAACGACGAGAGCGGCCGCAAGGGCCGCTGCTACGGGCGCGCGGACAAGCGTTGCGTCCGGCCGGTGTTCCTCGGCCGCTGCTGGCTGCACGATCGCATCTACCGGCGGAAGGTCACGGGCTACGCCTGCACCGAGCGGCGCCTGTACGAGGTCGACGGCGTCTACGAGGGACGCGTCATCTGCCGCCAGGGCCGCCGGCGGATCACCCACGGCTACACGCTGCTGAGCAAGGCCCCGGTCGCGGTCGACACCGAGGCCGAGCTGCGGGCGGCGTGGGGCAACCCGCGCGTGACGGCGATCGACGTCACCGCCGACATCTTCCTCCGCGCCTGCGAGCGCGGTGACCCGATGCGCGAGTCGCCGCGCCCGGTGCTCCTGGACGGCCACGGCCACACGCTGCGGCAGACGTGCTTCGAGAAGCGGCTGCTGCGCCAGGACGGGACCGGCTTCGTCGAGCTCCGGAACGTGACGCTCACACGCGGCGGCAGCGACGGGCCGGGCGGCGCCGTCGTGACGCGCGGCGAGATCGCCGTCATCGACTCCACGATCAAGCAGAACCTGGCCGAGGAGCCGGGCGGCGGGGTCATGTCGCAACGTCGCGCCACGATCATCCGCTCGGTCCTCACCGGCAACCTGGCCAACGACGACGGCGGCGCCGTGTACGCGCGGCGCGGCGGCATCCAGGTCTACGACTCGACCCTCAGCGGCAACCTCGTCGACGGCTCCGGCGGCGCGCTCGGCTCGACCGGCGACATCCTCGTCGTCCGCAGCCACCTCGACGGCAACACGACCGACGGCGACGGCGGCGCCATCTACGCCGACGAGGACGGCGACGTGACGGTGATCGACTCGACCGTGAGCGGCAGCACCGCGGACGGCCCGGGTGGCGCGATCTTCACCCTCGACGGGGACGTCACGGTCATCGGCTCCACGCTCAGCGGCAACCGCGCCGACGACCGCGGCGGCGCGATCTCGGGCGAGGCGACCGTGACGGTCATCAACTCGACGATCTCCCGCAACCTCGCGGTCGCCCACGTCGGCGGTGGCATCTGGTCACGCGGAGACATGTACGTGGCCAACTCGACCGTGAGCGACAACTACGCCGAGGGCAAGGGCGGCGGGCTGAACGCCGCCGGCGTCCTCACCCTCGTCTCGTCGACCGTGGCCGACAACGTCGCCCCGGTGGGCGCCAACCTCGGCGCCGGGGAGCGGCTCGAGGCGTTCGGCTCGGTCATCGGGCCCGCCAAGGTGGAGTTCAACGGCGGCCAGACCCAGCCGACGGAGGACAGCTGCGACACGCCGGCCTCGATCTCGCACGGCTTCAACGTCGTGACCGAGGCGTCGTGCCGCCTGGCGGCGCCGACCGACTCGGTCGGCGTGCCCTCCGGCCTGGAGGCGCTGCACGGCTACGGCGGGCTGTCCGAGACGCGCCTGCCGCAGGCTGCGAGTCCGGCGCTCGACCGGGTGCCGACCGCCGCCTGCCTGAACCCGCCGCTTCCCGCGGGCGGGAGGGCGAGCAGCACCTCGCCGGGCTCGTGGCCGACCTCAGCACCCTGCTGCGGACGGACGAGCGCGGCGTGCCCCGTCCCCAAGGGCCGGCCTGTGACGCCGGCGCAGTGGAGGTGACCAAGTGACGCTGCGTCTCGCTTTCGCGGTCGTGTGCGCCGTCGTGGTGATGTTCGCCCTCGCCGGCTCGGCCGTCACCGAGGCGCGATCGCCCGGGGCGGTCGCGGCCGGCGAGGACTCGCCGTGGCCCCGCACGAACGCGCTCGGCCCCAACGTGCGCGCGGTGCGCCGCGAGGTGGCCAAGCTCGAATGGCAGGTCGAGCGCATGGAGCAGTCGGCCGAGAACGCCGAGGACTGGATCACGTGCATCCGGTACGTGCCCGTCAACGAGCAGGGCGACCGCGACCGGCAGTCCGGCTACCTGTACGACGACCGCGACGGAACCGGAGTCGGCTTCATGGACGGGCTCGCCGTCGACCGGCGGCGTAAGGCCGGCAATGAGGACTACCTGTTCATGCACTTCCGCGGCAACGGCTGCCGGTCGGACAGTCCCCAGCCCGGCGGCACCGCCGAGCCCGCGTCCCTGCGCCGGCGGCCCAGCCCGAGGCAGGAGCTGAGGATGCTCGAGCGCAAGGCGCGGCAGCTGCGCGCGAGGTCCCAGCGGCTGGAGACGATCTCCGAGCGCTTCGACGAGTGGGAGTCCTGCGTCTCGTGGGTTCCCGTGACCGAGGTCGGCGATCCCGACCAGCAGTTCGGCTTCCTGTTCGGGCAGCTCGGTGGCCCCACGGGCTACCGAACGGCGCTGCACATCGACCGCAGCGACTGGGACGACCCCGACTACATGTTCCTCGCGCTCGTCGGCGGCGACCGGCCGGGCCGCGAATGCCAGGACGAGCCCGGAGAGGCGGTTGACTGACATGCGAGCCCTGATCCTCATCATCTGCGCGTGGGCGGCATGGCCGCCTGCGCACCGGCGGCGCTCGCCGCCGGCCCGTCGACGCTGCGCGACCGGGTCGACGACCTCCAGCAGGAGGTGGAGTCGCTCACCGAGGACATCGAGGACCTGGGCGAGCCGGTCGAGGAGTTCGAGCTCTTCGACCAGTGCGCCTACACGGTCGGCGTCACCCAGTACGGCGCATGGGGCGGCGACACCGGGTTCCTCTTCGGCAACGGCTCGAAGCGACGGCCGGCGCTCGCGATCGACATGCGCGGATTCGGAACGCCGCAATACGACTTCCTCGCCTTCCCGGGCGAGGAGCCGCCGAGCATCGAATGCAACGAAGACGCAGGCGAAGAGTTCATCGACGGCTGACCAATGTCCGGTTGGCCATACCCCGGGCGCCGGGTTGCCGGACCGCAGGACGCTAGCCAGCCCGGTCGAGTCACCGGGCGGGCGCCGGGACCATCTCGGCATGAGCCGCGCTCGAATCGACGACCAATGGCGGACGCAGGTTCGCCACGAAACGGAGGACATCATGGAGTTCCAGGACCGGCAGTTCGTACGTCTAGGGAAGCGACACATCGCATTGGTTGCGATCGCCGCCCTTGCCGCGTTGATGCTCGCCTCGGCGGGCCCCGCGCAGGCGAAGCGGTTGGTCGGCACCAAGGGAGCCGACAGGATCGTCGGCACCGCAAAGACCGACGTGATCAAGTCATTCGGCGGCAAGGACTGGATCAAGGGTGGCGGTGGCAAGGATCGACTCCTGGGAGGGCGCGGCGCTGACCGCCTGAACGCCGTCGACGGCCGGGCGGATCGTGTCGTCAACGGCGGACCCGGCAAGGACATCTGTCGGGTCGACCCGGCCGATCAGGTCATCGTGCAGGGCTGCGAGATCGTGACGATCGTGAAGCCCGGTGCTCCCGGCGCTCCCGGCGCGCCCGGCGCTCCCGGCACTCCCGGCAGTCCCGGCGCTCCGAGCGTTCCCGGCACTCCCGGCGTTCCCGCCGGCCCGCTGGTCTGCGCCGCCCCGCCGGAGGACCTCGCGCTCGCGCGGGTTGCGCAGGACGACGACCCTCCGCTGACCTTCAGCGACGCGTTCTTCGCCATCACCACCACCATCACCGCCTCGGCGGATGGGATGACCGACAACGTGCTCCCGATCGGGATCGAGGACGTCTGCGACGTGCCCCAGTCTCTGGCGACCGAGGCCGCCCAGCTCGTCGGCGGCGACGGGGTCGCGCTCATCAGCCCCGCGACGCAGGTGTTCGACGGCACGGGGCTGCAGCTGACCGGCGCCGCGGCCACGACCGTCTTGGCGGAGACTGACTCCCTTGTGCTCAAGGCTCAGCTCCTGCCTGTTGCCGGATGGCAGCAGGACGAGGACGGTGCGCCGGTGCCCACGTTCTCGATCAGCCGAGCCGACATCCCGGCGGACGACTGATCAGGCTCTGAACTCACGCGGGCTTCAGCGTCCCGGCGCGCCATCACAGGCGCGCCGGGACGCCCCGCGTGACCAACAAAACAGGAGAAGAATCGATGTCGATTCAGACCACCACCACACAGCCGACCACCGGCTCGGACGGGACCGAGATCCGGCCGTTCGAGATCAACGTCTCGGACGACGAGCTCACAGACCTGCGCGACCGGATCAACGCGACGAGATGGCCTGACCGCGAAACGGATCCCTCCCAGGGCGTGCGGCTCGAGACGATCAAGGCCTCGCCCGCTATTGGGCGACGGACTACGACTGGCGCAGGTTCGAGGAGCGGTTCGCGGCCCTGCCGCACTTCATCACCGAGATCGACGGGGTGGACATCCACTTCATCCACGTCCGCTCCGAGCATGCGGACGCGCTGCCGCTCATCGTGACCCACGGGTGGCCGGGCTCGACCATCGAGCAGCTGAAGATCATCGATCCGCTCACCGATCCCACGCAGCACGGCGCGAGCGCCGCGGACGCCTTCCATCTCGTGATCCCGTCATTGCCGGGCCACGGGTTCTCGGGGAAGCCGACCGACACCGGCTGGGACCCGATCCGCATCGCCCGGGCGTGGGTCGACCCTGATGAAGCGCCTGGGCTACGCGCGGTTCGTCGCGCAGGGCGGTGACTGGGGCAATGCCGTCACGGAGCAGCTGGCCCTGCTGAAGCCCGACGGGTCTGCTGGGCATCCACACCAACATGCCGGCGACCGTTCCGCCCGACGTCTCGAAGGCGCTCGCGACCGGCGGCCCGAAGCCAGACGGTCTCGCAGCCGATGAGGACCGGGCCTACGACATCCTGGAGCACTTCTTCGCGACGGGGCTGGGCTACTCGACCGAGATGGCCAACCGCCCGCAGACGCTCTACGGCATCGCGGACTCGCCGGTCGGCCTCGCGGCCTGGATGCTCGACCACGACGAGCGCAGCTACCAGCTCATCGCCCGCGCGTTCGCCGGCCAACCCGGCGGCCTTTCCCGAGACGACGTGCTCGACAACATCACGCATTACTGGCTCACCAACACGGCGGTCTCCTCGGCTCGCCTCTACTGGGAGAGCCATCTGGCCTTCTTCGACGTCAAGGGCGTCGAGATCCCGGTCGGCGTGACCGTCTTCCCCGACGAGCTATATCCCGCGCCGCGGAGCTGGGCGGAGAATGCCTATCCCAAGCTCCTCCACTTCAACAAGGTCGACGAAGGCGGCCACTTCGCCGCCTGGGAGCAGCCGCAGATCTTCTCCGAGGAGATGCGGGCGACCTTCAGGTCACTGCGCTAGCACTGGAGCGGTCGACCGGCGCGTTAGAGCCCCGCGACGACCTCCGCCCACAGCTCCGCATACGCACGTGCGGCCGGGCTGCGCGGATGGTTGACGACCAGCGGCACGCGCGTGACGCCCATCAGCTCGACGGCGCTGGCCACCGGGATCGCGGCGCGAGCGACGCCGGGAATCGTCTCCGGGAGCGACTCCGCCAGCTCGCGATGCAGCCGCCGCCGGCGGTCGACCATCGACAGGAACGCCACGACGCCGGGCGCCGGCTGGGGTCCGTCCGCGAGGAACGTGTGCAGCTGCTCGAACGTGCGCACCGACAGCGTCGAGGGCACGAGCGGAACGAGCAGCCGGTCGGCGGCCGTGAACACGTTCTCGGACACCAACGAGATCGACGGTGCGCAGTCGAGGATCGCGACGTCGTAGTGCTCGGCGAGCGGGTCGAGCACGCGGGAGACGCCCTTCAGCGGCTTCTTGCTCTGGTCGAGCGTGATGTCCAGGTGCCGGTAGGAGAAGTCGGCGGGCAGCAGGTCGAGCCCTTCGAGGTCCGTGCCCTTGACGACGCTCAGCGGATCGCGGCGACCGCGGACCAGCTTGCTCCCGCCGCCCTTGACCTTGGGCCGGATGCGGAACAGGAACGAGGCGGCGCCCTGCGGATCGAGGTCCCAGATCAGCGTGCGCCGGCCCTCGCGGGCGGCCAGCGCCGCGAGGTTGACGGCGGCGGACGTCTTGCCGACGCCGCCCTTGATCGAGTATGTGGCGAGGACCTTCAGCGAACCCTCGCGAACGTGCCGCGCACGAGCTTGCGCTGCTCGCGCGACGAGAAGGCCTCGAAGCGCTCGGCGAAGTGCGCACGCGCGTCGTGCTGGTCGGCTTCGAGCGCGGAGATGATCAGCCCGGCGGCGAGCACGGCGCCGGGCCCGCCGCTGAGCGCCGCGAGCTCGTCCGCGTTCTCGCGCAGCATCTCCGTCTGCACGCTGCGGTCCTGGAAGCGCCCGAGCACGTCCTGGAGGTCCTTGAGCGCGCGCACGAGCGGCTTCACCACGTCGCTCGGGAACAACGAGCCGAACAGCTCGAGCAGGTAGCGCAGCTCCTTGCCGCGCTTGCGCAGCTCGTGCAGGTCCTCGTCGGGGCTCTCGTCGTCGATCCGGTCCCCGTCGCGGATCATCCGCCGGTACACCTTGCGGATCCGGTCGGCCGCCACGGACTCGATCGGCAGCGCCGCGCGCGGCTCCTCGGAGGGAGGCGCCGAGGCCAGCGCCCGCCACGCCTCCAGCGCGGCCGCGAAGCGGCGGCCGCGCAGCGCACGGCTCACCCGCACCAGCTCGCGGGCCCGGCGCTCTTCGAGCAGCGCTCGCAGCGGCGCCAGCTCGTCCGCGCGGTCGCCGGCCACCTCGTCCCACTCGAGCAGCTGCACGTCGAGGTCGCGCAGCGGCCCCGTGACCGTCTGCACCCACTTGAGCTCCGTCCGCAGCCGCGAGCGCGGCGCCGGCGGGTGAACGCCCTGGAGCTCGCGCAGCACCGAGCGCGCACGCCGGACCGCGACCCGCAGATCGTGCAGGAACTCCGTGTCGACGTCGTCGAGCGTGCCCTGGACGTTCACCTCGGCGATGTCCGCCAGCGGCAGCAGCACGACCCCGGCCGCCACGTCCGCACGCGTGCCGCGCGCCAGCTCGAACACGGGCTTGGACTGCACGCCCTCGGGCCGCCCGCCCGCGGCCTTCACGGCCGCGTCGAACAGCGGCACGTCAGCGGGCGCGAGGCCGAGGCCGTCGCGCAACCGGGCGACCACGCGATCGAAGTCGCGCTCGTAGCCGCGCACGGGCTCCACCAGCAGCCGCCCGGCCAGCTCGTGGCCGTCGACGACGGGATGCTCGACCGCGAGCCGCACGACGGTCTTGGCGTCGCCGTTCAGGACCGCCGCCCGCAGCACGCGGCTGCGCACGCGGGCGACCGGCACCAGGGCGCGCTCCTCGATCACGGGCGCCAGCCGATCCCGCACCGGCCCGGGCGGAACGGCCGCGAGGGCGACCGCGCCGCCGGCCTCGACGTCCGCCGCCCGCGGAGGCATCCCGGGCTCGCGCAGCGTCAACCGGCGGCGCGAGGCGCGCCCGGCCGGCCATTCCGCGCGCAGCCCGGCTTCGCGGAGCCGGGCGTCGAACGTGTCGAGCAGCACGCGGTCGGACGTCGTCGCGCGGTCGACCTCGAGCGTCAGGCGCTCCGCCAGCACCGCAAGGACCGCTCGTCCGTCGAGCTCGTCAGGCACCACGAGTTCAAGCGCGCCAGGTGACATCGGGCGGGCAAGTTTGGCATGCAGCCGATTCGTGAAGGCGATGTGAAGGTCAGTCGGCGACCACGAAGCGCATGCCGACCTTGCCCTCCTCGTCGACCACGTACAGGGAGTGGCCGTCGGGACCCGGGGCGATGCCCTCCACCCGCTGCTCGTCGTCGCCGAGCTCACTGTGGACGTGCCAGGCGCGCGCCGCGCCACCGTCGCCGCGGTCTCCGAGGTCGAAGCGCCAGTGCGACGACAGCGCCGGCCCGCCGTGCGGGTAGCACTCGATCAGCAGCGAGTCCTTGTCGGTCGCGTCCAGGTTGCCGAGCACGCAGTCGAACGTGCGCCCGTCGCGCGTGCTGAGCGCGCGGAAACCGACCGGCGCCGCCCCCGACCCCGGGCCGTCGAGGTGCCAGACCGCGGCAACGGACGGCTCCTCGCCGCCGTCGAAGAACGCGGGCACGCCGGCCAGCTCCACCAGCACGGGAGCGCCCGAGGCGGTGACCGGGAAGCGCAGCCCGAGCAGCAGGTTGCCGTCCGCGCGGAACGCCGCGGCCTCGATGTTGAAGGCGCGGTCGCCGTCCTCGAGGCGGCGCGCCCACTTCTTGCCCTTCTTCTCGCCGGCAGCGCGGGCGGCGGCGATGAACGCGGCAGCCATCCGCTCGTCGTCGGCGATCAGCTCGACGCCGCTCGCGGCCAGCGCGTCGTTGACGAGCCGGTGCAGCGTGAACCTGCCGCGCATGACCTGCATCGAGACGCTGTAGTCGTCGACGCGCCCGGCCAGGTCGTCCTGCCGGAAGCGCGCCATCCACTGCCGCGTGACCTGGAGCGGCCCGGCCTTCTTGCCGTAGTGGCTGGCGACCACGTACGTGAAGGCGCCGTACGACGCCGACGCCTCGGCGTCGTCGGTCTTGCCGGCATCCGCACCGCACTCGACGGCGACCGGGTGGTGCTCCCAGCCCTCCGCGAGCGGCCGGCCGGCCGCGTGGCCGATCACCGCGACCGCGTCGTCGAGATGCCCCTCGTCGAGGAAGATGAAGTACGCGACATCCCAGCCGTGAGCGTCGAGGGCCGCCCGGCTCGTCACGGGCGCGAGGTCGGAGGCCTCGTTGCGCTCGAGGACGAGGTCGACACGGATCATGTCCCGACGGTACCGTGCGTCGAGCGGACGATGAACCATCGTTTCCCCGGAGCCGGACGGCAAGCGAGCCTGAAGGGCCGGGCTCGCGAGTGCGCCCTGCTCGACGAGTTGGTCGGGATGATCCGGCAGGGAGAGAGCCGCTCGTTGGTTCTGCGGGGCGAGGCCGGGATCGGGAAGACGGCGCTGCTGGAGTACCTGACCGAGTCGGCGTCGGATCTCACCGTCGTCCGGGCGGTCGGGGTGGAGTCCGACATGGAGCTGGCCTACGCGAGCCTGCATCAGCTGTGCGCACCGCTGCTCGACCGGCTCGAGCGGCTGCCGGCTCCACAGCGTCAGGCCGTGGAGATCGTGTTCGGGCTCAGCTCGGGCGCGGCCCCGGACCGGTTCCTCGTCGGCCTGGGGGTCTTGAGCCTGGTCTCGGAGGTGGCCGAGGAGCGCCCCCTGCTCTGCATCGTCGACGACGCGCAGTGGCTGGATCACGCCTCGGCGCTGACGCTCGCGTTCGTCGCTCGCCGCTTGCTGGCGGAGCCGGTCGGGCTCGTGTTCGCGGCACGCGATCCCGGCGAGGAGCTCCGGCACGTGCCGGATCTCGAGGTTCAGGGCCTGCTCAACGGCGATGCCCGCGCGCTGCTGGGCACGAGCCTGCGGTTCCCGTTGGACGAGCGAGTACGCGACAGGATCCTCGCGGAGACACGAGGAAATCCGCTCGCCCTGCTCGAGCTGCCCCGAGGGCTGACACCGACCCAGCTGGCCGGCGGGTTCGGCATGCCGGAGGCCCCCGATCTCTCGAAGCGGATCGAGGAGAGCTACCTCCGGCGGCTCGAGGCCCTCCCCGAGGACGCGCGACGCGTGTTGCTCGTCGCAGCGGCCGACCCGGTCGGCGATCCGCTGCTGTTGCAGCGCGCCTGCGAACGCCTCGGGATCGCGCTCTCTGCGGTTGACGCGACGGACGGATTGCTGGCGGTGCAGGAACGCGTGACGTTCCGCCATCCGCTGGCGCGCTCGGCCGTGTACCGGTCCGCCGCCGGGCCGGAGCGGCGGGCGGCCCACCTGGCGCTCGCGCAGGTCACGGATCGGAACGTGGACCCGGATCGTCGTGCATGGCATCTGGCCGCTGCGGCCGCCGGGCCCGACGAGGACGTGGCGCGTGAGCTGGAGCTCTCGGCCGGCCGGGCGAAGGCCCGCGGCGGCCAGGCCGCCGCGGCCGCGTTCCTGCAGCGTGCGGTCGCACTCACGGGCGACCCCGCGCGGCGAGCCGACAGGGCGCTCGCCGCCGCCCAGGCCAGCCTGGGGGCGGGGGCCTTCGACGTTGCTCGCGGGCTGCTGGCTGCCGCGGAGTCCGGGCCGCTCGAAGAGCTCGGGCGAGCCCGCATCGATCTGCTCCGGGCCGAGATCGTGTTCGCGCAGCGCCGCGGCGGCGACGCCCCGTTGCTGCTGCTCCAGGCTGCGAGGAAGCTCGAGCCGCTCGACGTGCGTCTCTCACGCAATACGTATCTCGACGCGTGGGGCGCGGCGCTGTTCGCCGGGCACCTGGCCGGCGCCGGCGGCGGCCTCCTCGACGTCTCCCGCGCTGCGGTGACCGCCCCCGATCCGCCAGATCGTGCGCTTCCGTGCGACCTGCTGCTCGACGGCCTGGCGCTGATCTTCACGGAGGGGACGCGCGTGGCGGCGCCGATGCTGCGGCGCGCGGTCGCGGCGTTCACGAGCAGCGAGGTCTCCGTCGAGGAGGTGCTCCGGTGGGGTTGGCTGGCGGCGCGGGCGGCGACCTGGCTGTGGGACTACGACAACGTCCTGGAGATCCCCACGCGCGCGGTCCAGCTCGCGCGCGACTCCGGTGCGCTCGAGGTCCTCGCCGTGGCGGACAACGTGTGCGGTCAGGCCGCTGTCTGGGGCGGCGACTTCGAGCTCGCGGCCCTGATGGTGGCGGAGGTCGAGGCCGTCAAGGAGGCGACGGGGAGCCGCATCGGCCCGTACGCCGCGATCTCGCTCGCGGGGCTCCGCGGCCGGGAGGCCGAGGCCTCGGAGCTGATCGAGCGCGTCATCACGGGAGCCGCCGCCGGCGGCCAGGGGACCGCCGTCCAGTACGCACATTGGGCGAACGCCGTTCTCATGAACGGCCTGGGTCGCTACGAAGAGGCGCTCGCGGCGGCCGTGGAGGCGACCGGGGGCACGCCGCAGATGTTCATCGCCACGTGGGCGCTGGGCGAGCTGATCGAGGCTGCCACCAGGACCGGAAACGACGAGCAGGCAAGGGACGCGCTCGCGCGCCTCGGCGAGCAGACGGAGGCGAGCGACGCCGACTGGGCGCTCGGTGTCCACGCCCACTCACGCGCGCTGCTGAGCGAGGGTGAGGCCGCCGAGCGTTCCTACCGCGAGGCCGTCGAACGCCTCGGGCGTACGCGGCTCCGGCCACACCTCGCACGTGCGCATCTCCTCTACGGGGAGTGGCTGCGCCGCGAGGGCCGGCGCAAGGACGCCCGCGAGCAACTCCGCAGCGCGCACGATCTGTTCATGGACATCGGGATGGAGGCGTTCGCCGAGCGCGCCCAGGGTGAGCTGCTGGCCACGGGCGAGAAGGCGCGAACGCGGACCGCCGAGGCGCGCGATGAGCTGACTGCGCAGGAGCGGCAGATCGCGCGGCTCGCTCGCGATGGATTGTCGAACCCGGAGATCGGCGCGCGGCTCTTCCTCAGTCCTCGCACCGTGGAGTGGCACCTGCGCAAGGTGTTCGCCAAGCTCGGGATCCGCTCCCGCCACGAGCTCGCGAACGTGTTGCCCGTCTCCGAGTCCGCGTTCGCCCTGGCCTGAGCTTCACGGAACGACCAGTGAGCAGACCGGTGACTCACGGGCGCGACGCGCTGACATGAGGGCGAGGGTTGCGCCCGTAAGCAAACCGAGGAGCGCCGTCATGCCGGCCACGGCCGAAGCAACAGCCATCCGCTCGTTCCAGATCGAGGTACCGGACAATCAGCTCGCTGAGCTGCGACGCCGGATCGAGGCGACGCGCTGGCCTTCCGAAGAGCTCGTCGCAGACCGCTCCCAGGGCGTGCAGCTGGCGACGCTGCAGGCGCTCGCCCGCTACTGGACGAGCGAGTACAGCTGGCGCACGTGCGAGGCGAGGCTGAACGCGCTGCCGCAGTTCACGACCGAGATCGACGGGGTCGAGATCCACTTCATCCACGTCAGGTCGCGGCACGAGGATGCGCTGCCGCTGATCATGACGCATGGCTGGCCCGGCTCGGTCATCGAGCTGCTGGACACCATCGGCCCGCTGACCGACCCGACCGCTCACGGCGGCACCGCCGAGGACGCGTTCCACCTCGTGCTGCCGTCCCTGCCCGGCTACGGCTTCTCGGGCGAGCCGACCGAGCTCGGCTGGGACTCCGGCCGCATCGCACGCGCGTGGGCGGAGCTGATGAACCGCCTCGGCTACACGCGCTACGTCGCCCAGGGCGGCGACGTGGGCGCCGACGTCACGGACGCGATGGGCCGCCAAGGACCCGCGGGGCTGGCCGGCATCCACGTCAGCCTGCTCGGGCCGGCACTCGGTATCAAGGACCAGCTGCCGGCGGAGTCCGAGCAGGAGCGCGCGGCGCTCGACGCGGTCAACGCGTTCTCGACGGACGGCTTCGGCTACTTCCTGGAGCAGTCCACCCGGCCGCAGACGATCGGCTACTCCCTGCTGGACTCGCCCATCGCCCTGGCGGCCTGGATGCTCGACCACGACACGGACAGCTACTACAAGATCTCGCGCGCGTTCGTCGAGGGCGAGCCCGTGGGCAACCTCACCCGGGAGAGCATCGTCGACAACATCACGCTGTACTGGCTGACGGGCTCCGGCGCCTCGGCCGCCCGGTGGTACTGGGAGTTCGGGCAGTTCCTGGCCGCGGCCCACGCGTCCGGCCAGGCCCCTCCGCCGGTCTCGGTCCCGGTCGGCTTCACGACGTTCCCCGGCGAGATCTGGGCTGCCCCGCGCAGCTGGGTCGAGGCGGTCTACCCCGGCCTCGCCTACTTCAACGAGGTCGACCGCGGCGGCCACTTCGCCGCCTGGGAGGAGCCGGAGCTCCTGTCCTCCGAGCTGCGGGCCGCGTTCGGCTCACTGCGCTAGACGGCCGTGTCCGCGCAGGTGCACATGCCCTCGCTCGGCGGGGCGACCGGGTGGCTCAACTCCGAGCCGCTCGGCCCCGCCGAGCTGCGCGGCCACGCCGTCCTCGTGAACTTCTGGACGTGGACGTGCATCAACTGGCTGCGCCAGGAGCCGTACGTGCGCGCGTGGTCGCAGGCCTACCGCGACGACGGGTTGGTCGTCATCGGAGTCCACACGCCCGAGTTCTCGTTCGAGCACGACATCGACGGCGTACGGCGCGCGACCGGAGAGCGCGCGATCGACTACCCGGTCGCGGTCGACAACGACTACGAGGTCTGGAGCGCGTTCGCGAACCACTACTGGCCGGCGCTGTACTTCGTCGACGCTGACGGCATCATCCGCGACCAGCACTTCGGCGAAGGACGCTACGAGCAGAGCGATCGCATCCTCCAGCGGCTGCTCGGCGTCGAGCGCGAGCTCGTGACCGTCGAAGGGCTCGGGGTGGAGGCGGCGGCCGACTGGGACCACCTCTACACCCTCGAGACGTATCTGGGCTACGGTCGCAGCGGGCGCTCGAGCCACTGGATGCTCGACGGCGAGTGGACGACCGAGCCCGAGCACGTCGTCCTCGACCGCGCCGGCGGGACCATCACCTGCCGGTTCCACGCGCGCGACGCGCACCTCGTGCTCTCGCCCGGAACGCGAGGGCCGATTCCCTTCCGCGTGCGTCTCGACGGTGAGCCGCCGGGCCAGTCGCACGGTGTCGACGTCGGCGAGGATGGGACCGGCCTGCTCACGGACGCCCGCATGTACCAGCTCGTGCGCCAGCACGACGCCGTCCGCGACCGGACGCTGGAGATCACGTTCCTCGAGCCCGGCGCCGAGGCGTACGCTTTCACGTTCGGATGAGGCCATGAGCACCCACCGGGTCGTGATCGTCGGCGGCGGCTTCGGCGGCCTCCAGGCCGCGCTCGGGTTGCGCAAGGCGAACGTGGAGATCACGCTCATCGACCGCCGCAACTTCCACCTGTTCCAGCCGCTCAGCTACCAGGTCGCGACCGGCGCGCTGTCGCCCGGCGAGGTCGCCTATCCGCTGCGCGCAGTGTTCAAGCGCAACGACAACGTGCGCGTGCTGCTCGCCGAGGTCGACGGCTTCGACCTCGAGCGGCGCAAGGTGGTCCTCCGGCCGGTCGGCGATCTGCCGGTACCGGACCCGGTGCCCTATGACACGCTGATCGTCGCGGGCGGCTCGCACTACTCCTACTTCGGCCACGACGAGTGGAGCGAACACGCGGCAGAGGTGAAGTCGCTCGAAAGCGCGCTGACCGTGCGCGGCCAGATCCTGTCCGCGTTCGAGGCCGCCGAGCTCGAGGAAGACCCCGAGCGGCGCCGCGAGTGGCTGACGTTCGCGGTCGTCGGCGCCGGCCCCACCGGCGTCGAGATGGCCGGGCAGATCGCCGAGCTCGCCCGCGACACGCTGCCCCGCGACTTCCGAGCCGCCGATCCCGGCACCGGCCGCGTCCTGCTCGTCGAGGCCGCCGACCGCGTGCTCACCGGATTCCCGCCGTCGCTGTCGGCCAAGGCCGAGCGCTCGCTGCGCAGACTTGGCGTCACGCCCGTGCTGGGACGCGCCGTCGTCGACATCGACGACACCGGCGTGACGGTCGAGGACGGCGGCGGCGCGACGGAGCGGATCCCGACGCGCACCGTGGTCTGGGCCGCCGGCGTCACCGCCTCTTCGCTGGCGACCGCGCTCGCGGACGCCACGGGCGCCGAGCAGGACCGCGCCGGCCGCGTCACGGTCGAGCCGAACCTCAGCCTGCCCGGACATCCCGAGGTCCTGGCGCTCGGTGACATGGTCCGCGTCCGCGGTCGTGACGCCCTCCCCGGGGTGGCGCCCGTCGCCATGCAGCAGGGTCGCTACGCGGCGAAGGCCGTCCGCGCCCGGCTGGAGGGCCGCACGCCGCCGCCGTTCCGCTACCGCGACAAGGGCAACCTGGCCACCATCGGCCGGGCCGCCGCCGTCGCGGACATCAAGGGCGTGAAGATCAGCGGCTTCCTCGCCTGGGTGACCTGGCTGGTGGTCCACCTCTTCTACCTGATCGGATTCCAGAACCGGCTGCTCGTCCTCATCCGCTGGTCGATCGGCTTCGTGACGCGCGGGCGTGGAACGCGGCTGATCACGAGCCCCACGAAGGCTGACGCTGCCGGCCGTCCGGCGCTGTAGCCCGGGTCCAGCACACAACTCCGGGCTGTGTTGCGCTCAGCCCTCGCCGGGCTGCGGGGCATCGCGCTGGATGCGCACGTCCTCGACCTTGCCGGTGTTGGCGTCCACGCGCACGACAGCGAGCTCGTCGAAGACCTCCGCCTCCCCCTCGCGCGGCACCGAAAGCGAGACGATCCAGAACGGCCGCGACGCGAGACCCTGACGCAGCATCCGCACCTGGACCTGCGTCGGCTCGAACGGGACGCGCCGCTCCGCGGTGGCGATCGCCTGCTCCTGGGTGATGCGGATCTGGGCTTGCTGGCAGCTCCTGGCCACTACGAAGGTGAGCGCGAGGAGGCCGACGATCAGAGCGGCGCGCACCCAGGCGCGCTGCGGCGGGCGTCGGCGGCGGGCGGCGGCGATGGCCTCGATCGCGGCGCGCGTCTGCGGGCCGGACGCGTGTCCGTTACCGTCGGTCTGCTCGTCGTCGGAGGCCAGCCGGTCCGTCGCTTCAGGCGCTGGGACGGAACTCATTCCCGAGGTTCGTGAAGAGCACGATCACGAGCACGATGATCGCGAGCGCGATCGAGATCGCGATCATCGCGTACTCGAAGCGCCTGTTGTGAGTCTGGAGCGGCGGGAACTCGATCTGCTGGTTGCTGTCGCCGTTGTGGATCATCGGCTCGCCTCCACCTGTGAGATCTGCTTCTGTCCGAGTGCGAACCTGACGAGCTCCCGGTTCTCGGCGAGGATCCAGATGAGGAACACCGCCACCATGACCACTCCGCCGATCCCGATCAGCACGTAGTAGCCGGTCGCCGCGGACGCGCCCTCCTCGCCGTAGGTGCTGCCCGGCCCGAACGTCATGAAGCCCGCGCAGTCCTGGTAGTTGGCCTGGAGGATGAAGTCCGCCATGTCGTCGGCGCTGGCCTCCTGGACGTGCGTCACGCAGTCGGGCGCGCTGTTGATGATTCCTGGCATCACACGTCCTCTCGACTAGACGGGCACACGTTCGTCGGGGGTTCCGCGTCCGTTGCTGATCGCTTGCAACTCGGCGAGCTGAACCTGGTCGACCTGCGAGCGCGTCCCGTCGGGCTCGATGAGCATGTCCGGCGCCTGCCCGAACTCGGGCGCGAAGATGTCGTGCTGGTACGCGACGACGTCGAGGCCGGCGAGCTCGACCGATGGCGGCACGCGCAGCAGGTTGAGCTTGCGCAGCACCCACGAGGCCACGTAGCCGGACAGGAAGCCGAGCGGCACGAAAGTCGCGACGCCGATCAGCTGCCCGCCGATGCTCGAGTCGACGTTGTTGACCCCCGTCGGATAGCCGGCCGCGAAGACGCCGACCCAGATGACCCCGAGGAAGCCCGACACGCCGTGCACGGCGACGGCGCCGACCACGTCGTCCACGCGCATCTTCTTCTCGATCCAGTTCCCGGCGTAGACCGCGAGCACGGCCGTCAGCATCGCGATCAGGTAGCCCAGGACGGGTGCATACACGTCGGCGCCCGCGGACACGCCGATGACGCCGGCGAGGCCGCCGGAGACCGTCCAGAACGGGTCGCCGCGACTGGCGAAGTAGCCGCCCGTGAACCCGCCCGCGAACCCGAACGTGATGATCATCGCGATCGAGCCGAGCGTCGTCGGGCTCAGATAGATGTTGGCCCAGCCCGGGAACGCCGTCGAGGCGATCACGAGGCACGCCGCGTAGAACGCGTAGAAGCCCGTGAAGATCAGCATCAGCCCCAACAGCGTCATATGCAGGTTGTGGGGTCTGAACGTCCTGGCCAGGCCGTCCTTCGTGTACTTGCCGATCCGCGGCCCGAGGTTGAACAGCACGCCGAGCGTGAACGCGCCGGCCACGCCGTGGACGACCCCCGACGCGATCGAGTCGTGGAAGCCGAACCGCAGCGTCATCCAGCCGCCGGCGCTCCAGCCCCACGCCGCGTCCAGGATCCACACGACCGAGCCGAGCAGTGCTGCGAGCACCAGGTAGGCGGAGAGCCGTACGCGCTCGAGCAGCGCTCCCGACATGATCGACGCGGTCGTCCACGAGAACAGCAGGAACGCCAGGAAGAAGATGAGGTTGATGTTGTTCGTCAGGTTGGGCCCGAACGCGTCGCTCCACGGGATGCCGCCCGAGCACGCAGCGGCGGTGAAGTCGGTGCTGTTCGGCCCGATCGGCAGGCCCGGCTGGCTGCAGTTGTAGATCCACCAGCCGAAGTAGTAGAAGGTCGGCGTGACCGCGGCGATCGTGAGGATGTTCTTCATCGCCGTGGCCATGACGTTCTTGCGGCGCACGACGCCGGCCTCGTAGCTCATGAAGCCGACGTGGATCAGCCACATGAGCACGACGGTCCAGAAGTAGAACTGCTCCGCCAGGATCGCGCTGTCGAGCGTCAGCGAGTCGGCACCTGCCGCCTCTTCGAGGCTCTGAACCTGCGCAATGACGTCGAACATCCCACGCCCTCCAACCCTCGTCGGTGGCGCGACAGTAGCGATCGCTCGGCAGAAGGTGCAATGTGTCTCTTGCACACCCTTCAACGTGCGGAAGTGCCGTATCCGCACATAGGAACTGCGGATACGATCCGCAGCGAAAGGAGCGCTCCGCGTGACGGTCTCGCCGGTGACTGAGAGAGGGGACGCACTCTCGCGCGTGCGGCGCGAGAACGAGACGCTCTACGCCGTCATCGGCATGGTGTCGTCGTCGCTGTCGCTCGACCGCGTGCTCGGCGGGATCGTCGACATCGCGACCGACGCGACCGACTGCCACGCGTGCTTCATCTACTTCGTCGAGGACGGGACGCTCGTGCTGCGGGCGGCGTCACCGCGCTACGCGCACCTGGTGGACAAGCTGTCCTGGGGGCTCGACGAGGGCCTGACCGGCTGGGTCGCGCGCACCAAGACGCCCGCCTTCATCCGCGAGAACGCGATGGGCGATCCGCGCATGAAGTACGTGCCGGAGATCGAGGAGGAGCGCTTCCAGTCGATGGTCGCCGTGCCGATCCTCGGCAAGGGCGAGCGGGTGATCGGCGTCATCGTGCTGCACACGAAGGCGCCGCGCGAGTTCGAGGACGACGTCCTGAACTTCCTCGTGCACACCGCCTGGCTCGTGGCGGGCGCCATCCAGAACGCGCAGCTCTACGAGGAGACGCGCCGGCGGGTGGACGAGCTGACCACCCTGACGCAGCTCTCGCAGACGCTCGCCGCCGTGACGGAGCGCGACGAGCTGTACGCCGCGGTCACGCGCGGGGCGCGCCAGCTGCTGACCGCCGACTCGTGCCAGATCTGGCGCCTGGCGCCCGAGGACGACGAGCTGGCGCTGGCCGTGGCGGACCCGCCGGACTCGACCGCCGCGCGGCCGGGCCGCGCCGCGCTGCTGCTCGACCTGATGCGCCGCGAGAAGAACGCCCACGACGGCCTGCTGGTCGCCCCGCTCGTGGCCGGCGACGAGCAGCTGGGGATCATCTGCTGCGTGACCGGCGGCGGGCGCGCCTTCACCGACGAGGAGGCGGACCTGCTCCAGGCCGTCGCCGACCAGACCGCCGTCGGGCTCAAGAAGGCCGAGCTGATCGAGCGGCTGACCGCCGAGCACGTGGTCAAGGACATGTTCGACGCGCTCGAGTCGGGCACGCTCGCGACCGCGGAGGCCAAGGCCGGCGAGGCGCACTGGGACTTCAGCCGCCCCCATGCGCTGCTGCGGATCGAGCGCGCGCCCGAGAACGCGGACGGGCCGCCGTGGCCCGAGCTCGCGTCGCGGGCGCAGGCGCAGCTGCGGCGGCGCCACCCGCTCGGGCTGTTCGACGGCGGGCGTGAGTCGATGCGGGCGATCGTCCCGCTCCACGCCGGTGACGCCGGCGCGGTCGAGCGGCTGCACGAGCTCTGCGACGAGCTCGGGCGCGGCTCCGGTCTGACGATCGGCATCAGCGAGGTCGACCGCGGCCTCGCCGGCGCCCCCCGCCGGATGCGCGAGGCGGTCGATGCCGCGACCGTCGGCCGCTCGCTCGCCGCGGGCGGCGGGGCCGTGGCCTACGGCCAGATCGGCGTCTACCGCTACCTGGTGCACATGAAGCTCGACCAGGCGCCGCAGGACTCCTACGGGCGGGCCGTCGAGGAGCTCATGAAGTACGACCGGCGCCGCAACGCGCAGCTCGTCGAGACGCTCGAGTGCTACCTGGACTCGCGCTCCAGCGTGGCCGCGAGCGGGCGGGCGCTGTTCATCCACCCCAACACGGTGCGGCAGCGGCTCGAGCGCATCGAGCGCATCACCGGGCTCGACCTGCGGGCAGCCGACCTCCTGTCGCTCGAGCTCGCGCTCAAGCTCGCGCGTCTGCACGGCGCCTGAGCAGCCAGATCCAGAACACCGCGAAGGCGACCAGGTGGCCCAGGAACACGAACAGCGTCCACCACGCCTTCCAGAGGAACTCCAGGTCGCTCTCGCGGCGCAGCTCGAGAATCGTGAGGTAGACGAGGATCAGCAACGCCAGCACGAGGATCGGCGGGGCCTGCTGGGTCAGCGCGAAGACGACCATCCGAGCGGCCACCATAACCCGGCGACGTGACGCGCGACGTCATTCTCACGCTCAGCGTGCTGCTCGGCGCGGCGCTCGTCGCGCGGTTCCTGGCGAACCTGCTCAAGGTCCCCGAGATGCTCTTCCTCGTCGCCGCCGGCGTGCTCCTGGGCGGTTCGGTGCTCGACGTGGTCGACGTACCGCTCGACTCGATCGGCGCACAGCTGCTGTTCACGCTCGGCGTCTCGATGATCCTCTTCTACGGCGGGCTCAACCTGTCGCTGCCCGTGCTGCGCCGGGTGTGGGTGGCGCTCGGCCTGCTCGTCGTGCCGGGCGTGGTCCTGACGGCGGTGGTCACCGGCGTCGCGGCGTACGCCGGTGTTCGACCTGCCGTGGACCGCCGCGCTGCTGCTCGGCGCCGTGCTCGCGCCGACCGACCCGGCGATCCTGATCCCGCTGTTCGTCAACTCGCGCCTGCGCGAGAAGGTCGCGCAGACGGTGGTGGCCGAGTCGGCCTTCAACGACCCGACCGGCGCCGCGCTCGCGCTGACGCTCGCGGGCGTGCTGCTCACCGGCGGCGGCGGCCTCATGGAGCCGGCGGCCGACTTCATCGTCGACCTCGGCGATCAGCACCGTGCTCGGGATCGTCGGCGGCCTGCTGCTCGCGGCCGACGATCTCGAGCCACCGGGCCGGCATCTGGCGCGAGTCGGCCGGCCTGGCCGTGCTGGCCGTGATCGCCATCAGCTACTTCTCGCTCGACTCGGCCGGCGGGAGCGGCTACCTGGGCGCGTTCCTGGCCGGCCTGATCGTCGGCAACATGGAGCACCTCGGCCTGGCGATGCACTCCGAGCACGAGGAGGACATGCGCCGGTTCGCCTCCAACCCCGCCGACCTCGCGACGCTGCTCGTGTTCGTCGTGCTGGGCGTGAACATCCCGCTCGGCGACCTCGCCGACCACCTCCTCGCCCGGCCTCGCGGTGCTGGCGACGCTGCTGTTCGTCGCCCGGCCGCTGACCGTCCTCGCCTGCACGCTGCCCGATCGCGGCGGCGGCTGGACGTGGCCCGAGATCGCGTTCCTGTGCTGGACGCGGGAGACCGGGGTCGTGCCGGCGGCGCTGGTCGGGGTGATCGTCGGTCTCGGCGTGCCGCACGGGGAGATCTACGCGAGCGTCGTCGCGCTGGCGATCGTGGTGACGCTGCTGCTCCAGGCGCTGCCGGCGCCCTGGCTGGCGAGGCGGTTGGGGCTGCTCGACGAGGTCAGAACAGCTGCAGGTAGCGATCCACTTCCCACTGAGTGACCTGGTCGTGCCACTCGGCGAACTCGGCCTGCTTCGTCCTCACGAAGTAGTCGACGTAGTCCTCGCGGTCGGTCGTCCCAGGGCCGCGCGCAGGACGTCATCGCGCTCCAGCTCGCGCGTCGCGTCGAGCAGGTTCGCGGGCAGCATCTCGACGCCCAGCTCGCGCCGGTGCTCGTCGGTCAGCTCGTGCAGGTTCAGCTCGGTCGTCGGCTCGCCCGGGTCCAGCCCGCGCTCGATGCCGTCGAGCCCGGCCGCCAGCACCGCGGCCGCACCCAGGTACGGGTTGCACGACCCGTCCACCGTGCGGTCCTCGACACGCCCCGGCGCCGGCACGCGCAGCATCTGCGTGCGGTTGTTGTAGCCGTAGCTGACGTAGACGGGCGCCCAGCTCGACCCGCTCCGCGTCCCGACCACGAGCCGCTTGTACGACGTCACGGTCGGCGCCGTGATCGCGATGTACGCCTTCGCGTGCGCCTTCAGCCCGCCGATGAAGCTGTACGCCTCCTCTGACAGGCCGAGCCCGCGCGGGTCGTCGGCCGGCTCGCGCGCGAACGCGTTCTCGCCGTCGCGCCACAGGCTCATGTGGAAGTGGCAGCCGTTGCCGGTCAGGTGCGAGAACGGCTTGGGCATGAAGGTGGCGATCAGGCCGCGCTCCTGCGCGAGCGTCTCGACCATGTAGCGGAAGAAGATCGCCCGGTCGCAGGTCGTCAGCGCGTCGGCGAAGTCGAAGTTCTGCTCGAACTGGCCGTTGCCGTCCTCGTGATCGGTCGCGTAGTTGTTCCAGCCGAGCGAGGTCAGGTTGCGCGCGACCTCGGACACGAAGTCGAGGTTGCGCGACAGCGCGCGCATGTCGTAACAGGGCTGGGCGAGCGTGTCGAGCTTGTCGGCCAGCTCGATCGTCCCGTCCTCGCGCATGCGGACGAGGAAGTACTCGAGCTCCGCGCCGAGCATGAACTCGAACCCGAGCGCGCGGGCGCGCTCGAGCTGGCGGCGCAGGATCGTGCGCGGGCAGTAGGGCCACTCCTCGCCCTCGACGTAGACGTCGCACGCGAGCCGCGCGACGCTCGGCCGCCACGGGAGCGGCGTGAACGTCCTGACGTCCGGCATCGCCGCGAGGTCGGGATGGTGCGGCTCCTGGCCGATCGCGCCGGCGGCGAACCCGGCGAACCCGCGCCGTCCGCCATCAGCCCGTCGAGCAGCCGCGCGGGCACGAGCTTCGCGTTCGGCTTCCCGTGCATGTCCACGAACTGCGCGAACAGGAACTCGACGTCGTCTCGCGGATGTAGCGCTCGACGTCCCCAACCGAGCTCGGCGCCACGAAGCCCTGGCCCTCCACGGCCGTCATGCCGGCAAACGTAACGGCTCGCGGCGCGCCCGCCAATGTGGAAACCGTACATACCGGTGAAGTGAATTGTTCCCACGCTAACCATTGGGAAGCGCACGGCGGCAGACTTACACTCGCGCCGAGGCACTGTGTGCGGAATTGCAGGACTCTTCTCAAAGTCGCCGGCGGTGAGCGAGAGGCTCGGCCACCACCTCGGCGCGATGCTGCTCCAGTTAGCTACCGGGGCCCCGACAGCGCGG